>NZ_CP080647.1 GCF_019599145.1 Streptomyces akebiae
GAGATCGACGTCCTGGAGATCCGCGACCCCTCCCCCGTCGTCGGGGAGTCCGAGGAAGCCCGGCGCGGCCGGCGTCTGGCGCTCCTGCAGACCGCGCTCCTGGAACACGCGGCGAAGTGGAACCTCAAGACCGTCATGACGTTCCACCAGAAGGTGGAAGAGGCCGCCGCGTTCGCGGAGAAGCTCCCGGCGACGGCTGCCGAGCTGTACATGAACGACGCCACCGACGACGACCTGGCCGCCGCCGACAAGCTGCCGAAGTCCTCCATCAACGCGGAGTTCTACGAACTCGAGGCCGGCCGCCACGTGCCGCCGGACCGGGTGTGGTCGGCGTGGCTGTGCGGGGACCACCTCGTGACCGAGCGGCGCGAGGTCATCAGGCAGTTCGCAGGCGGCATCGACGCAGCCGGGCGCCGAGTCCACCGCGCCTTCCTCGCCAGCGTTCGCGTGCTCGGAGAAGGCGTCGACATCACCGGCGAACGGGGCGTCGAAGCCGTCTGCTTCGCCGACACCCGCGGCTCCCAGGTCGAGATCGTGCAGAACATCGGCCGCGCCCTCCGGCTCAACAAAGACGGCAGCACCAAGGTCGCCAGGATCATCGTGCCGGTGTTCCTCGAGCCCGGCGAAGACCCCACCAACATGGTCGCCTCCGCCAGCTTCAAGCCGCTCGTGGCCGTGCTCCAGGGCCTGCGCAGCCACGATGAACGCCTGGTCGAGCAGCTCGCCTCCCGCGCCCTCACCAGCGGCAAGCGCCAGGTCCACCTCCAGCGCGACGAGGACGGGCGGATCATCGGGCCGGCGGCGCGAGCGACGGCGAGGACCAAGAGCAGAACGAAACCGACGCCGCGGCAGAATCGGCCCTGCTGCACTTCTCCAGCCCGCGCGACGCCGCGACCATCGCGGCGTTCCTGCGCACCCGGGTCTACCGGCCCGAATCCCTGGTATGGCCTCGAGGGCTACCAGGCCCTGATCCGCTGGCGGGCGGAGAATCAGATCACCGGCCTCTACGCCGTGCCCTACGACGTCGAGGTCGAAGTCGGCGCGACGAAGGCGTTTCCGCTTGGGCGGTGGGTGCACCAGCAGCGCAAGGCCTTGCGGGCCGGTGAGCTGGAGGAGCGGCGCAAGGTCCTCCTGAACGCGCCAGAGGCCGGGATGGTCTGGGAGCCGGGCGAGGAGGCGTGGGAGAACAAGCTCGCCGCGCTCCGGTCCTACCGGCGGGCCACCGGACACCTCGCCCCGCGCCAGGATCAGTTGTGGGGCGAAGGCGAGGCGATGGTGCCCGTCGGGCAGCACATGGCCAACCTCCGGCGCAAGGGCGCGAAGAACGGCCTGGGCAAGGACCCGGAGCGGGCCGCCCGGCGCGCGGCGCAGCTGACCGAGATCGACCCGGACTGGGACTGCCCGTGGCCACTGGACTGGCAACGCCACTACCGCGTCCTCGCCGACCTCGTCGACGCCGACGGCCAACTCCCCGACATCGCACCCGGCGTGCTGATGGACGGCGACGACATCGGCAAGTGGCTCCAGCAGCAGAAGCAGCCGGGCACCTGGGCCCAGCTACCCACCAACCAACAGGAACGGCTCACCACACTGGGCATCGCACCGCTCGTGGCACCGACTGCCGCCCCCGCAGCAGCGGCCGGCCGTACGGCGGCGAAGGGCCCGAGCAAGGCGCAACAGGCGTTCCAGCGAGGCATGGCAGCCCTCGCGCAGTGGATCAAACGGGAGGGCCAGAAGCCGGTGCCCCGCGGCCACAGCGAAGAGATCGCGGTCGCCGGCGAGGCGGAGCCGGTGACCGTGAAGCTGGGCGTATGGGTCTCCAACACCCGGGCCAGGCGGGAGAAGCTCACGGAGGAGCAGCTGGACGCGCTGCGCAAGCTGGGCATCCAGTGGGCGTGAGCGAGCCCGCCTGCAGGTGAGGCGCGGCTCTGGCCCCTCAGGATGGGGACACAGGGGCGCCCGGCCCATGGCCGGATAGTGGGTTTCGGTTGCGGGTCCGTGCAGCAATAACGGGCCCGCAAGCTCGTATTTGAGCCTCGCGAAAAAAGATTTTCAGCTGGTGTGTCACGTTCACCAACTTCGCCTGCACACAACCCCGTACAACAAGCGATCTGCTTCGCAGCTTCATCGCGCGCATTTAAAGCAACCGGTGGAGGTCTGAAGCAGGCCAGGACGAGGGGGTTTATGCCGTGAGCGTAGATGTAGAGATCTTCGAGACCATCGACGCGGTGCTGGGCGGGGAGCACACGGCCCGGATCGGGCAGGACGCCGCGCGGATCGAGGAGCTGGCCAGCTGCGGCTTCGAAGGGCTGGCCTACGAGGTGTTCGAGATCGAGCTGATCCGGGAGGCCGAGCCGCGCCTGCTCGGCATGCTCCGCGAGGGCACGCTTGCCCGGCTTGCCGTGAGGCAGTGCAAGAAGCGGGGCTGGAAGTTCTTCGTCCACGAGGACGACATGAGCCTGCTGCGCAGCAGCCCTCTCGAGCGGGACATCATCATGGTCGACGTCCTCACCGAAGCGACACGTAAGTTCCATCGCGACCTGCAGCGTGGACAGGGCTGGAAGGCCGACCACCACGGACCCCGCGGCGCCTGCAGCCTGATGTCGTACTTCATCGGCCAGTGCGTGTGGGTGTTCCGGCGCGCGTACGTGAGATGGGCCAGGCAGCGGGTCCACTGGGCCCATCTGCATGCCGTGTACGACTTCACCGAGGACGCCGCGAACGAAGCCGGCATCGGCGGACTGCTCGAGGCCGCCAGCTACGAGATCGACTCGGAGGTGTTCAGTACGGACTTCGAGGACATCCTCGATGAGCAGGCGCCGCACACGCAGGCGGTCGTACGTCTGACGGTCATGGGCTTTCCCGACGCTGAGATCGCCGAGCGGTTGAAGCTCTCCCCCGCCGCCGCCCGCCAGCGCAGGTCGCGCTTCCGGACGGTCCTGTACCAGGCGGCCCGGGAGAAGCGGATCTGGATCCCGGAACAGCTGCACACCAAGGCCGTCACCCGTCGGCAGAACCAGCGGGGTGCGGCGTGAGCACGCAGAACCTCCTGACCCTGCTTCTGGCACTGGTCACCCTCGCCGCGGTCTCCGCCATCGCAGGCCTGATCGGATACAACGTCGCCCGCGAGGGAGGAGCACCGGTCTCCACGGCCATCGGCCGCGGCAGCTTCGTGTTCTTCAGTGTCATGACGCTCTTCATCGCGCTGCTGGCCGTCCTGGTCCCGGCCCTGACGTGAGACACGGGGGCGGCGGGCCAGTGGCCTTCGTCCCGGCCCGCCGACGCGTATCCGGCCGTCCAGGCGCATGAGTTGGTGCGCAGCGTGCCCGGAAGCTCCCGCTGTGACCTGCCAGTTCACACTTCGTGCCGCAGCCACGACGTCGTGGTTGGTAGGGGCAGTAGCGGCCCGGTGGCGCTCGGTCGGTGTGGCGGCGTCACCAGAAGATCGATGGAGAAGAACAACGTGACCGAGTCAGTCGCAGGGTCAGGGCGACCGCGTAAGCGGGCGCGAGTGATCCCCGAGCTGTTCCAGAACCGTGCCAAGAAACGCGCCATGACCGCAGAGGAGGCGAAGGAGGCGGTCATGGAGCTCCTCGTCACGCACAGGTCGCACTGGCTCGCGCTCACCAGGCGCATCGTGTCGTACCACCACGGCGAGGACGTCCTGCAGATCGGCATCGAGCAGATCGTCAAAACCCTCCCCACGTACCCGAAGGTCATCACGAACCCCAGCGGGTTCATCGCCACCATTCTCTCCAGGCGGGCCGTGGACGAACTGCGCCGTATTCATGCGGAGGCGCGTGCGCTGGAGAAGCACGGCGCCGTGCCGGAGAAGTGGACGGACCCGGATGTCGTCGAGGCGACGGAGGGGTACCTCCGCGTCCGGGCCGTCCTGAGTGAGGTGCTGCCCGAGCGGCAGCACGAGGCCTACGTGCTGCGTCACGTCGGCAAGTTCGAGAACGCCGAGATCGCCGAGATGCTGGGCATCAAGGTCACCTCGGTACGCAAGGACCTGTCCCTGGCGCAGGCCGCCCTCAAGGACGAAAAGGTGCGTCAGCGCCTGCGTGAGCACCTGCAGGACTAGGGCCTGGGGGTATCCCTTCGCGGGCCAACGGATGGCGCGGATCGGTCCGATCCCCTCCGCGTTCATCGGCTGGCCCGAGTGGGGCTATCGCCGATCGCCCTGAACCCCACGACCAAGAAGGACAGAAGCACGACCAAGAACGTGACCACGGATTACAAGCCCATCGAGAAGGAGACCAACCCCGTGCTCAACCGCATCTTGTTCATCGTCTCGATCGTCGTCACTGCCGTGACGTCGTTCATCGCCAGCATCGTCAGGCGCATTCGGGCCGCCCGCACTCCCGTAGCAGTGTGGGACGACCCGACCCTCAAGGCTCCGCAGTCGGCGGGGCTTACCCCGCGCAGGTCACAGCCCGCCCGTACACCCGTTACGTCGGAGCCCAAGAGGGCTTAGCAGCATGCGACCTGATGCCACGTCGAGAGGAGCGCGCATGGTAGGACGCTTCCGTTAGACGATCGCCGTACGGGCCGGGACCTGCGACTTCACAGTCGGGTCCCGGCCCTTCGTCGTATCGGGCGTAGGACGAAACCGAGCACAGGAGCACCATCATGAGCGCCTCCCCCGCCCACCGGATCGAGGTCATCGAGACCGGCTTCGACATGCGGCTCGCCGCGCTGAAGACGGCCGTCGACACCAAGGAGGACGACGAGGTCACCGACGCCATTGCCGCGCTCCTCGCCACGGTGGACACCGGCCTCGACGCCCACGACGTGACGGAGGCGTTCTCCGCGCTGCTCTCCGCGATGGAGGCCGACCTCGACGTCAAGAAGAACGACGTGCGGGCCGCACGGGGACGCGTACGCCAAGTCGCCCACCTGCGCCGCGCCCACCGCCGCCGCCAGCTGCGGGAGAAGGCCGCCCGGGTCGCGCCGCGCATCGCCTTCTACGTCTTCACCGTGATCGGCACGATCGTTTTCGGCATCGCCGTCGTGTTGATCCTGCTCGGCAACCTCGCCGCGGCCCTCCCGCTGTTCCCCGCCGCCGGCGCCGCCTGGGGCCTCGCCCGCGTCATGACCTGGGCCCTGCGCCGATAACCCTCCTGGGCGATAGGCGGCTTCATGAAGGGACGTGCATCATGGAGCCGGGCAGCGACTGCTGGTTATGGGCCGAGCCGACCGCCCGCCCGGCTCCGGGCCGGGCCGGGCCCCGGCACCCGAAAGGCCCCCATGAACACCAGCGAGATCGCCGCGATCATCAGCGGCACCACGTCCTTGATGGCCGCCCTCATCAACCTCATCACCTCAATCCGAGGCAGGTAACGGTCAGTGCCCCGGGCTCCGGTGGCAGCCCGGGGCACCGCCACGAGGATGGCCAAGTACCTCAACGTCCCCGAAGTCCAGCTGCCGCTCCCGCACCTGAGACGCGGATGTCCGGGCGCCAGGTGGGCCGGGCAAGGGCCCGCCACGGCTGCCCGGGCTTCCAGCCCTCCCCGCGAGGGCGCTCGCGCAGCTTGCCGATACCGTCCTTCACGGTCGCCTTGATCGCCGACACCACGATCGCCAGCTGCGGGTCACGCTGCCGGTAGCCGTCCATCGCCGCGAGGAAGTCGGCCGGCGGCATGTCCGCGTGCACGCCGATGTCGGCCATCGTGGCGAGGTAGGCGTCGCGCAGCCGGTTGTACCAGCCGTCCAGGTAACGGCCGTTGTCGTAGCGCACCCACGCCTCGATCGGCGTGACGTCGTAGCCGAGCTCCACCGCGTACGCCACGGCCGGCGTGGCGTACCAGGCCACCACCGTCGGGCGCTCACCCTTCGGCGTGAACGGGCTAGGCAGCAGGTCAGCGTCCAGGTCCGCCCACTTGTCCTTGGCGACCTTCACCCTCAACAGGTCGACGTGGGAAAGGTCGACCAGCCACGCACCGGGCAACTTCGCGTCGAACACCGGCGCTTTGATGTACGACGGCGCACCGAGGCCGACCGTGAGGCCGTTGGCGCCGGCGGCGAAGGCCATGTTCACGTCGACGCCCACCAGGTGCCGAAGGGTGCATTCGGCGTCGGTGAGCGGCCGTGCCCAGTCGTACGCCTCCTCCACCAGGACCTCGGCCGGGTGCGGCGGTGGAAGCGCGGCAGATCCTTCAGCTGTGGGTGCCCGTCGGGGGCCTCGCACGGCGCGCAGTCCACCGGGTCCTTGCCCAGCGAACCGGGGTTGTGCTCGGAATGCCGCCTACCCGTCGCGTCCGGCTCGGAGGCGCGGGTCGGCCGATGCAGCGCGGTCATCAGCTCCAGGCCCGTGACGGCGGTGGAGCCGCGCGGCGTCATCACCCGGGCCGCATAGGTGCCCAGCATCCGCGCGAGGTCTGCCGGCGGCAGCTGGGCGGCGTCGGCCCAGTGCCGGGTGTCGCTCACCGAACTATGGGCGCACCTCAGTGAAGTTGTCAGGCGTCGCGGTACTGGTTCCGGGCAACACGGACGACGCGGCCGGCCTTAAGCAGACCGTCTATGTAGACGGAGACGCCGTTGCGGTTGGCTTGCTTGCCCCCGGCGGTCAAAGCATCCGCAATATCACCGAGAGACATGGGCTGAGGCGACGCCCTGAGGATCTTGACGATGGCATCCGCCTTGGTGAGGTCTTGGACCGCCGACCCCGGCTCGGACACCGCTGCACTCAGCTTCTTGAAGGCGTCCCGCTTGGCCTTGAGCCCCTCGATATGAGCTCCGAGTCGGTCACGCTCGAGTTCGGCTTCACGGAGTTCACGCTCGACGCTGGCGAGGTCCTCGCTGTAGGAGTTCACGAGGAGAAGACTATAGAAACCTAGTAGAAGTTAGCTAGCTTTTCTTAAAGACGGACGCTGCTCGACCAGCTGGGTGCCGCGCGAACCCTACGGAGCGGCGATCAGGTTCAGTGAGACGAGCTCAGGCTCGAGATAGGACAGCAGAGTCAGTAGCCGAGGACCCGCAGGGATGTCTCGCGTACGCCGGAACTGGCCAAAGGCAACGGGCCAGTGTGAAAGACCTGAGGGAGCAGACGGCCGCTGTGCGGCGGCAGAACGGCTCGGGGGGAGGACATGGGAGAGATCGTCAAAGGGCTTGAGCGAGCGCTGCTGAGCCGTCCGGTGCCTACTGGTGACGCCGCTGTGCGTTTCCTGCTCAGGGCGCAGAAGGGCTCCACGAAGAACATGGCTGTCCTCCTGGGGATCTCCCAGCGCACGGTACAAAGGTGGGTCACGACCCGGCCGGGAATGCGTCGCCGTCCAAGTGCTGTGCATGCGGGGTTGATCGATGAGGCCGTCAGGGCACGGTGGCAGCCCCTGGTGCGCGCCCGCCGACGGGCCCGGGCCGAGGCCGACGGGTTTGTCTTCCACACCAGGGCGCGGTTCGGTTTCGCCGCTCCGGCAGGCTCGTCGGACGATCCGCGGGTACGGCTGATCACCCAGTACCTGTCGGGAGAAGTGGCCCGCGAGCTGTTCGCCGCCCGGGACGCCGGCGGGGGTGAGCAGCAGCAGATGGTGATCCTCGCCCGTGCTTTGGGGCATGCCTACTTCCGGGACGGAGGCCTGCGTGCCCATGGGCTCGGAATCGCCTTCACCGACGTGGAGTTCGCCGTTTTCTCCATCGACTGACGTGCACGCGGGTTCGAGCTCAGAGCGAGGGCGGCATCTGGTGCCGTGTCAGCATCGTGTCGTAGCACTGTGCTTCCTTTCGTTCGCGCCAGTCCCACTGGATGCGGCCGACAGGGCCGGTGCGCTGACCGACAGGCGGCTGCGGCGGGCGGAGCCTGGCCGCCTCCGCCATGCGCAGCAGGTGGACGCGGTCGTGGGGGCCGGCCAGCAGATGCTGGTCCTGGCCGGGCGCGAGCTGAGCGAAGGACACGGCGGCCTTCAGGGAGACGCGTGCCCACGGCGGCACCCGGTGCGAGGCGCAGCCGTCGGTGTAGCGGGTCCGGTCGTGCAGGGCCAGGGTGGCCGCGGCGGCGTCGTAGTCGCCGGGGCGGGCGGTGGCGAGCTGCTGGATGGATGCGCCGGTAAAGAGGGCGGCGGCGAGGGCGGCGGCCAGGCGGGGGTGGGCGGTCACGGTGGAGAGGCGTCGGGCGACTTCCTGTACTGCCTGCTCGGTGAGGGGTGTCGGTGGCGGGCGGTGCCGGAAGGTGATCGGCGGCGGTACGCACGGGGCGGTACAGGGGGCAGGGCTGTCGTAGGAGACCAGGCGGTCCAGTGCGGGCAGGGTGAGCCACCGGTTGGCCGGCCGGGCGGGCTCCTCCGCAGGCCGGGGTACGGGAGCGGTTGTGCCGTAGTAGTGGCGGCGGGCGGCCTGGAAGTCGGCGGTGATGGCGAAGTCGGCCGTCTGCAGGGCCTGGTGCAGGGCGGCGGGCAGGTGAGGGCGGTGGCAGACCAGGGTCAGGTGAATGCCGGTCAGGGCGCGCAGCTCCAGGAGGCGCATCGTGCGGCGGGCGGTGAGGCGGTGGGCGCGCAGGACGGTCAGCCGGTTCACGGGCAGGGCGTTGATCCAGGCGGTGGCGGCTTCCCAGGCGGGCTGACGGCCGGCGGGGAAACGGCCCGGGAGCAGGGGCGGTTTGCCCAGAGCGGCCAGAAGGTCGTGGGCGAGGCCGGTTTCGCTGGTGGTGCCCGGGCCGGGGTGCAGGGTGATCCGGCCGGACGGCGGATGGTGGGCGGCCAGGGCGGTGTGCGTGTGGACCGCGTCGTCGCCCGGGTCGAGGACCACGGCGACGGACGGTGGCACGGCTGGCGGCATGGTGACGTGGTGGTCAGGCGAGGCGGCTGAAGGCCCAGCGCAGCAGCTCCTGATCCACCCGGGGGCGGCCGGTGCGGGCCAGGGCAGTGCGGGTGTGGGCAGTCAACTGGGCCCAGGCGCGGAAATTGCCGTGCGCGGCGTGCTGGTCGGCGAACGTGATGTCATCGGGGTCGGCGTCGACCCAGACCGGATGAAACAGCGGGATGGCCTCCAGGACCTCGCTGGGGGTGAGGCGGGTGAAGTGCTGCCAGATGAAGATGCGGGAGGACAGCATCGGTTCACGGCGCAGCACGGTGTGGCAGCCCTCCCCGCCGACGAAGATGATCGCGAGCTGGGTTGAGGGTTCGTCCCACAGATAGCGGAAGTACTCGAATGCCTCCCCGTTGAGCCACTGGGCCTCGTCCACGAGGAAGGTGCGGGGACGTTCAGCCAGGGCCGTCTTCAGCAGGCGGTCGAACTCACTGGGATGACGCGGCGGTTCACCGGCCAGGTCGAGCGCGGTGAACAGCTCGTAGCGCACCGCACGGGCGGTGGGACGGGCCCGGAAAGTGATCTTGCGGACGTCCTCGTGAGGCTCGAGTCCCCGCAGGCAGATGTTGACGGCGAGGGTCTTGCCGAAGCCGGCGCCGCCGTGGATGCACATCATGGCGCGGGCGGCGACGGTGTCGGAGATGTTCTCCCGGGCGGTGAGCAGGGCACGGGTGGTGACCACGGACGCATCGGGCAGGTCGACGTACTGGTAGGTGGCCGCGGTCACGAGGCGTCTCCGTCTTCAGCAGTCTGTGCATTGGGTTCGAGTGGGCCGTCGGAGGCAGGTTCGGACGGGACGGGAGCAGGCAGGCAGGGCGTGGTCCGGGTGGCGAGGGAAGGCGGGGTACGCCAGTCGGCCGGGGGCGCGGCGGGCGGGATGAGGTCCGGCATTGCGAGCTGCGCGAGGTCGGTCCCGGCAGTCTGGGCGAGTTCGGCCTCGGCCTGCGCGGTGGTCAGCGCGCCGAGCCGCTGAGGTGCCTCGGGCTGGATGGCGGCGGCGTAGCGCTCGCGCTGGGAAGCCTCCAGGTCCTTCTTCAGACGGCGCGCACGGGCGGCCCGTGCTCGCCGTACGGCGCTGACCTGTTCCTCGGTGGCCTGGTCGGCCAGGTCCGCGGGACCCAGATAGCGGCCAGTGGCCGCGTGGTACACCTCGATGCGGTGGTCGTGGTGGGGCATGAAGCGGATGCGGACCTGGATCCCGGTCTGGCCGGTCATCCACGGCCCCACGTAGTCGCGTTTCCTGAAGCGGATGCCGCGGGTGGTCAGCGTGCGGGTGCCGGCGTCCTCCAGGGTGAACGTCCACAGATCCGTCGCGGGCACGTCCCGCAGCGGAGTGGGATCCCCCTGCCACGCCTCAAGCGGAGTCTTTCCCCGCAACGGCGCCGGGCGGTGCTCGGTGTTCCACCAGAGCGTCCAGGCCAGCAGCCGGGCGGTGAAGTCCTCGAAGCCGAGCAGCACTTCGTCCTTCGGGCGGGAAGCCCGTTTGCCGGGGCGCGGCTGGCGGGCATAGCCGGGCAGCGCGGCCAGGAACATACTCTCCACCGCCCGGTTCAGGCCCTCCACGGTGCCCTTGAGGTGGGGGGTGTAGGCGGGCAGGTCCTCCACCGTCACGTCGAGGAGATCGAACGCGGCGGTCACCGTCCGGGACAGGAAGTCCTTACCGCGGTCCACCCGTACCTTCTCGGGCAGGCCGCCGATCGGGCCGTAGGGGTCCTCGCGCAGGACCGCGGAGCGCAGCGCGGCCAGTACCGACTCCCGCGACGGATCCCCCGGCGTGACCGCGACACCGGTGATCGCGTTCGTCGCGCAGTCGGTGAACCAGGTGATCCACGGCCTGCGGGCCTTGCCCTCGACGTCGACCAGCACCGCCGCTTGGACGTGGTCGGTCTCCCACACCTGGTTGCGCCAGCCGCGCGCCCGGGCCAGGAACACATCGTGCTTGCGTGCCGCACGTTCCCCTCCCGCAAGCCCCGCCCGCTCCCCCGGCGTCAGATCCCGCTGGATCGCCCGGTGCAGCGTCGGGATCGACGGAGGAGGCTCCCCCTCGCCCTTGGCCGCGCGAGCGGTCAGCTCACGATGGACCGCCGCGACGTTGCCCTTCCACAAGGCCAGCAGGCGGCGCACCTCCGGAGTGACGGAGAAGCGCCCTTTGCTCTGGGCCCGCGCCCCGGGCTCCGCAGCCGCGGACTCGTCACGCTCGGCAGCGGCAAGCCACCGCCACACCGTGCGCTCGGTCACCTCCAACGACTCCGCCATCAGCCGTACATGGCGGGACGTCAGTTTCTGGTCCTGCCGCAGGGCGAGCAGCCGGCGCACGGCAGGGCCGCGCAGCGCCGACAGGGAGGAAGAAGGCAGACCTCCCCGCGCGTGCCCGTCCTCGTGGCTGCCAGCCTCTCCCATCCCGGAGGCGCCGGTCACAGCGGCCCCATGAGCCGTGCGCAGGCCCGCTCCAGCATCCGGCGGTCCACTACCGCACGGCTCTTGCCGTAGATCTCGGCGGTCAGGTGCGAGGTGAGCTTCGCCCAGGTCCGGAAATTGCCGTGGCCCACATGCTCGTCCACCCACGCGACATCGTCCTCGCTCACGTCCTCCCACAGCGGGTGGAAGGCCGCCATCACTGCGGCCACCTCGCCCGGGCGAAGACGAGGCACCAACTCCCAGGTCAGCACCCGAGAGGCCAGCGCGGGCACCCGGCGCAGCGCCCGTTCGCTGCCCGCGCCCGCCAGCACGAGTGCCGTGTCCGTGTCCGGGTGGTCCCACAGACCGCGCAGAAACTCCAGCGCCGGCCCCGGAAGACGCTGTGCCTCGTCCAGCACCAGCACGCGGGGCTGCCGTAGCGCGTTCACCAGCGTCAGGTCGGCCTCCACCGCCCCGCGCGGCAGCCGCCTGCCCAGCTCGAGGGCGTCCGCGAGCACCCGGCGCAGTTCCGGCACCGTCGGATGCACACCGACATGGACCCGGCGGACCCGGGCCGGGTGCGGCAGCTGGGACAGGGCGTACTGCAGCGCGACGGTCTTGCCCTGGCCGGCGTCGCCGTACAGACACACCACCGCCCCCACCGCGGCCGCGTGCGCGACCGTCCGCAGCACCGACCGCACAGCGGACGTGTGCACCACCTGCGCGCCCGGCACCAGGACCGGAACCTGCGCCAGATGCTTCTGCTCCCGCAGGATCACCTGCCCGCCTGTGCCTTGGCCGGCCACGACGTTCAGGCCGAGCTCGCTGAGCGGATCGGGCCTGCGTGGCCCGGCCACCACGTGCTCCCGCTCGACCATCAACGCCCGGCCCGCCCGGCGGTCCCTGCGGATTACCCGGTGCAGTGTCGACGCCGACGGAACCGACGCCCCGCCAGCCGCGGCCAGCCGGCGTCTCAGCTCAGCGACATTCCCTGCCACCTCGCCCAGCAGCGTCCACACCTCGTCCGACACCGCATACCCCTGCCGGACCGGCGCCTCCACCTGCCCGGTCGTCTTGGCCTGCTCCAGCCAGCGCCACACCGTACGCTCCGAGACACCCACCGTCTCCGCGACCGCACGCACATGCCGCGTGGCCAGTTCCCCCGCCTGCTGCCGCTCCAGCAGACGACGCACCACCAACCCCTGGGCAGCACGGGCCCACGACCGGCCCCTACCTCTTGGTCCACCCCACGATCACACCGACCGGGCCAACCTCAGCACATAAGAACTATCGAACCTGAGACAACATCAGCTGCCATGCGATAAAGCCCCATGACAGCGATCCCACCCATTAATCTCTCACCTCATGACAGCGGCCTGCCCACCCGTAAACAGCCGCTGACCAGCCCCGTAACACCCACCCCTGGACCAGCGCGACCGACTCTCACCAACACCGACACCAACCCGAGAGATCGCACCGACCGGTCCGGGAACTGCCCGGGATCGGCGCGAAGGTGTCCGCCACCCTCGCCGAGTACGGCCTGCACATGGTCGGCGGCGTCGGCGACGTCCCCCAGCTCACCCGGCAGCGCCTCCTCTGCGCCCGGGCCCGGCCGCGCCCTCCACGAGCATGCCCTCGGCCGGGACACCACGGTCGTCGGCCTCACCCCCGCACCGGCGAGCATCAGCGCTGAGCACCGCTTCGAACGCGACGAACTCGACCCTGCCCAGCACCGGCGCGCCCTGCTCGCCCTCGCCGCCCGCCTCCGCGACTCCGGCCAGATCGGCACCAGTCTGACCTGCACCGTCCGCTACGCCGACCACAGTTCCACCCGACGCGGCCGCACCCTTCCCGAAGCCACCCATCACACCGTGGTCCTGGCCCGCGCGGCGTACGCGCCGTACGAGTCCCTGGGGCTTCAGCGCGCTCGGGTCCGCGGTATCGCCCTGCGTGCTGATGCCCTCCGACCCGACGCCCGGGCCACCCGGCAGCTCGCCCTCGATGAAGGCGACGACAGACCGTTGGCGATCGAATCTGTCGCCGACCACGGGATCCGGGCGAGGTCCTCGGCGAACCGCAGTTCCGCAGTGGACGGTTGCCGGCGCCTGTTCGTCATCCTCCCGGCCCTGACACAGAGCGCTGTCGCGCAAGCCCGACCGGTCGTTGTCGTCGTCGCCGGGCAGCCGGGGGCGGCAAGACCCACATCGCCGACCTCGTCCAGGCGGTCCTGGACGGTCGTGGCGCAGCGGTGCGGGTCAGCCGGGACCTGTACAAGCCCGCGCACCGGCACTACTCGGGTCTCCTGGCCACCGATGTCCGTACGGGCGCAGCCCTGGTCCGCCCCGATACCGTCCGCTGGCAGGCCGCCGTCGAAGCCCACGTCCGCGACCGGCGCTTCGACGCCGTGGTGGAGTCCGCGCTCGCCGACTCCGACGACTTCAGCGCCTCCTCCCTCGCCTACCGGGCCGCTGGTCACCGGATCGAGGTGGCGACAGTGGCCACCACCGAAGCTCTGAGCCAGCTCGGGACCGTGGGCCGCTTCCTCACCGAAACCGCCAACGGCCAAGGCCGGACGGCAGGGCCGCGTTCAGGGTGCGGTATGCCCGCCTGCGGCCTTCCCGCCGAGGCAGCAGGCACCCGAAGACTGCGACTTCGAGATCAGAGCGCTACGGCCACGCGGCCTGATCGTCCCGAACCAATAGCTGGTGATCCGCCGTTTGCCCTGCTGCGTCCAGGACGTCGGATGGAAGTTCGAGAAACATCGCCCAGTCACCAGTCGTTCCTAAGGAGTGCGGGGACCCGTGCGTTCGGCGGCCGCGTACCTCCCTGACAGCGGACGCACAATCTTCCTCGACGAGGGATAGCCGTGCGCGGCTCAGCACGTCGTAAGGAGTGCCGAGAAGGGGGAGGGTTGATGAAAGCGTCGAGTCACGACGAGTTCCGGGAGTTCGTAGCGATGCGTTCCACCGCGCTGCTGCGGCTCGCGGTGCTGCTCACGGGTGGTGACCGGCATGGAGCCGAGGATCTGCTGCAGATCGCGTTGATGAAGGTCTACGGACGCTGGTCGAGCATCGAGCAGCCCGAGGCGTATGTGCGGCAGGTCATGTACCGCCAGCAGGTCAACCGCTGGCGGCTGCGCGGACACCGCGCGGAGACGACGGTGCCCGTACTGCCCGAATCGGGCACCGACGCCGACGCCGGGGTGGAGTCCGAGCTGCGGATCGCGCTGTGGGCGGCGCTCGCGCGACTGACGAAGCGCCAGCGGGCCGTGGTCGTCCTGCGCTACTTCGAGGACCTGCCGGAGGCCGAGGTCGCGGCGCTGCTGAGGTGCCCGGTCGGCACCGTGCGCAGCACGGCACACAGATCGCTCGCCAAACTCCGGGCCCTCGTACCGGAACTGGGGCCTGCCGGGCCCGCGGGCGAACAGGCACAGCACCTCAGCTTTACGCCGAAGGGGGCTCAGGGATGACGACGGAACTGGTGGAGCAGAAGGTCCGGGAGACGCTGCACGCCGTCGACCTGGACCGCGTACGGGCGCCCGGCGACCTGGTCGAGAGGGTGATGCGGCGGCGCGCCCGGCGCCGCTTCTCGCAGGTGGCGGGGACGGCGGCGGCCGTGGCCGCGATCACCGTGGGGGCAGTGTTCGGTTTCGGGGGCGGCGGGGTGAGCGACCAGGACCGGCCGGCGCGGCCGGCGCAGTCGCCGGAGGGCTGGCAGCCGTGGCGGACCGACGCGCGGGGCGCCGTCGAGCGGGGCTGCCTGGTGGACGGCTCGGCGCTGTACTGCGCCGGGTCCAAGTACGACGCCGCGAAGTTCGACGCGAACACCGGCGAACTGCTGTGGACGGTCAAGGTCAACGGCGACGGCGGCTTCGGGGCCGACCATCCGGTCGCCGTGCGCGACGGCGTGTTCTACGGCTACCGCAACCACACCGCCGAGAAGGGGCAGGACGGGAACTACGCTCCCGGCACCGATCTGATGGCGGTGGACACCGACAGCGGCGAGGTGCTGTGGACGGTGGAGCTGGCGAGCGACAACCGCGACGACCAGGCCGTCCTGCTCATCGACGGCGCGGTCCTGGCCAACGCCCCGAAGGACCGGACGCTGTCGGCCGTCGATCCGCGGACCGGCAAGGTGAAGTGGCGCCACAGCTGGGGCAAGGGCATCTGGTGCGACCGGGTGGTGCTGAGCGGCGTCCCCTACCTGCTGTGCTCGCCGGAGACCAAGAAGCCCGGCCTGACCGACGTCCTCCGTCTCGACCCGACCACCGGACGGACCACCAAGGTCACGGCCCTGCCCGGCAGGCAGCAGATCGTCGGGACCTGGGGGGACCGGATCGTCCTGACCAGGATGCCGGAGCGGGCGAGCGTGGTCTTCGAGACGGAGCAGCAGAAAGCGGGGACCGAGAGGCTGACCGTCATCGACAACTCGGGCGGGCAGACCCCGCTGTCCTACCCGGTCCGGGGGACGCCTGCCGCCAAGGCCCTCGTCGGGGACCGTCTGATCTCCGTGTCCCGTGCGGGCCAGGCGTCCTCCTACTCACTCACGACAGGAAAGACCCTGTGGACCGTCCCGGTCGGCATCAAGGTGCCCGACAGCGAAGCGAACTGGCCCGACCTGGCGAAACCGGTGGTGTCGCCGCACCGGAACGTCGTGTACTTCTTCGGCCCGGACGGCGATCTGTCCGGCCTCGACGCGAACACGGGCGAGCGGATCTGGCGCGGTCACGTCGACGCCGGCAAACACGGGGCCATGCCCCAGGCCCTGCTCTACGGGGACGTACTGATCGCCCGGAGTGGCAGCAGGATGGTCTCCTTCCTGCCCAGCCTGGGCGACTGACCGCCTGCCCCCGGCCCGGACGGTAACCCCCGTCCCGGCCGGGGGCACCTCACCTCCGGCCCGGAGGCAGGCCCGGCCCGTCCCGTTCGGGTGAAGCACGACGCCTTCACCGCGCAGCGCTTGGCGATGGCTTGGTGGCGTCGTCTGGGGGGGACAGGTCACTGCGCGGTCCGGATGCCCGTGACGCGCTGGGCCGGGACGGAGAGCGTCCAGGCATCTCCGGATTTCTGCGAGGGTGAGAGGCGCGAGAGTACGGTCGATGTTTCTTCGGCCCCTTTTCGATCTCGGCGGCAGCCCCGGCGGCGAGTTCACGGCACCAGCGCATGAGGTGCTCGTGGTCCTGCTCGCCGACCGGGCGGCCGCGGCCCTCCGGCCGCGGCTTCGGCGGAATGGGTCTCCAGCCGGTACAGGTGCATTCGGACGCGGAGTGTAGGCATCGCGCCGGTGTACTGCCGCCAGGCGTCGGTGGTCGCCGCCCAGCAGCCGCTTGCGGTCCGCTCCCACCTGCTCCAGCAACTCGATCGCCGGCTCCCGCATGCGGTTGGTCTCTGCTTCCACGCTCGCACGCAGACAGAGGGGGAGGCCGAAAGTACCGGGACTTCGCGACTTCGAGCTCTCTGATCGCGGCCCCCCTCTCGGGCTTGCTCGTCTCGGATCAGGAGCTGGCACGGCCGGGTGCGGAGAAGACGTTTGTTCGGGCGCGATCGGTGCAGACGATGAGCTGACACAGCCTTTATCTGATGAAGCGGAGGGGCACCATGGGCATCATCGCGTGGATCCTTATCGGCCTGCTCGCCGGCGCCATCGCCAAGGCCCTGATGCCGGGCAAGGACCCGGGCGGCATCATCGTCACCATGCTCATCGGCATCGTCGGCGGTCTGCTCGGCGGCTGGCTCGGCAAGGTTGTCTTCGGCGTCGATTCCATCGACGGGTTCTTCGACCTCTCCACCTGGATCGCCGCGATCGCCGGCTCCGTCATCCTGCTCGCCCTCTACCGTCTCGTCACCGGCAACCGGCATTCGCACCGTCACGCGACCCGCTGAAGGCATTCCTCCGGACACACCTGGGCGGCTCCCTTCCCTGTTCGCAGGACGGGAGCCGTCAGCGTGTACGGCCGGGCCACACGGTGGCCCACCCGCCGGTTGCCGTCGTCCGGGGCCCCCGCGTCCTGCCGCCGTCCGAACAGGCGCCTGTGCAGGTCGGTGGCATGATCGTGCTTCTCGTGGGCAGGCGACGTGTGTGTCGTGCACCCCGGCTGAACTCGTTTCCCGGGTGAGCTCTTGCCTGATCCAGTCCCGCTTTCAGGTGCTGGGCGACACGGACAGCGGGATTCCGGGGCTGCGGGTGACCGAGGCGCCCGCGGGCGCTCTGGTCAGCTGGACAGCCTCGGACGGATTCACCGCGCTCAGCCGTGACCAGGCAGGCCATGCAGCAAGCCACGACAGCATGAGGGTGATCGTGCAGGCCGCAGTAGCAGGGCTGCTCGTCCAGCTCGGACACACCGTCACGGCAATGCCTGATGGCGGTGGCCTGATGGTGCTCACCGAAGCGGTCTACCCACGGGGCAGCAAGGGCGACCAGGGATCGACCCGCCCGACGCGCTGGGGCGTCGCCGGCGGTGTGCGTATGCGGGGCGAAGGCAGCGTCGACGTCGCCCGCGCCGCTGCCGCCTGATGGCTCTATCCCGCACGCTGGCACCGCGCCGGCCCCAACCTCTCCCCCGCCGACGTCGCCCCCTGCAGCCCGCCGCTTTACGGCAGCCGTCAGGCACGACAGCGGGGCCAGCGTGGAGCACTGCCTTGCCTCCTACTGAGGGCGGCGTCCAGTGACGTCCCCGCCCGGGTCGTCGGGGTGCTTCACAGGTCTTGGAGCTTGTCGACGCGGACGGGACCGCCGGTGGTGACGGACTGGACGGCGGCGAGGGCGATGGCCAGGGCAGCGCGTGCGTCCTCGCCGGTGGCGGAGGGGGTGCGCTCGGTGCGGACGCTGTCGGTGAAGTCGGCGAGTTCGGCCACATAGGCGTCGTGGAAGAGGTGCTGGTCGTAGGTGACGCACGCGGCGGCGACGCCGTCCGGGCCGTATGCGGTCAGGTGGGTGCGGCGGACGTCGCCCATGGTGAGCATCCCGGCCGAGCCTAGGACCTCGGCGCGTACGTCGTAGCCGTAGACGGCCTGGAAGCTGGCCTCGGCGGTGGCGAGGGCGCCGTTGTCGAAGCGGATGGTGACGATGGCGGTGTCGAGCAGGCCGCGGTCCTTGAAGTCGGGGCGGATCAAGGCGTCCGCCATGGCGAAGACCTCGACGGGTTCGGCACCGGGATTGAGGTGGCGCAGGACGTCGAAGTCATGGATGAGGGTCTCCAGGAAGATCGTCCACGGCGGTATGCGGGCCGGGTCGGCAAGAGCGGGGTCGCGGGTGAGCGAGCGCAACAGCTGCGGTGTGCCGATGGCGCCGGCGGCGATCTTCTCGTGGGCGGCCCTGAAGCCCGCGTCGTAGCGGCGATTGAAGCCCACCTGGAGGAGCACGCCCGCATCCGCGGCGGCCGCGATGGCGCGGTCGGCCTCGGCGAGGGTGACCGCCATCGGCTTCTCGCAGTAGACCGCCTTGCCCGCCTTGGCGGCCGCCTCGACCAGGTCGGCGTGGGTACGGGCCGGGGTGGCGATCACCACCGCGTCGATGTGCGGGTCGGCGAGCAGTTCACCGATGTCCGTGTAGGCGGTGGCGCAGCCGAGCCGGTCGCCCAGGCTCCGCGCGGCGCCCGGGGTGGGGTCGGCGATGGCGACGAGCCGGACGCCCGGCAGGCGGTGGGCGAGGGTCTCGGCGTGGAACGAACCCATCCGTCCGGCGCCGAGGAGGCCGACGGCGAGAGGCTGCTGGGTGGTCATGCGGGTGCTCCGTACGTCGTCGTCAGGGTAGGTACAGGCAGTGGAAACAGTCAGACGGTGAAGGCGGAGCGGAAGCGCTCCAAAGCGAGCTCGCTGTCGCCGGAGGCCCACGCCTCCATCGCCACCGTGCCCTCGTAGCCGAGGCCCACCAGGGCGCGGGCGACGGCGGGGTAGTTGATCTCCCCGGTTCCGGGTTCGCGGCGACCGGGGACGTCGGCCACCTGGATCTCGCCGATCAGGCCCAGGGCATGGGCCCTGCGGACCAGCTCGATCAGATTCCCCTCGCCGATCTGGGCGTGGTAGAGGTCCAGATTCATCCGCAGCCCGGGCCGGTCCACGGCCGCGACCAGGGCCAGGGTGTCGGCGGCCGTCGCGAACGGCACCCCGGGGTGGTCGACGGCGGTGTTGAGGTTCTCCAGGGTGAAGACGACCCCGGCGCTCTCGCCCAGCTCGGCGAGGCGGGTGAGCGTGCGGTGGGCGGCGATCCACATCTCACCGGTGACCTCACCGGTCACCGGCACCACCGGCAGGCCCTGGCCATCCAGTCCGGTGCCGTGCAGGTTCAGGCGAGGGCAGCCCAGTTGCTCGGCCGCCTTGAGTGACTCCTCGGCGGTGCTCAGGAGTTCGGCCGCACCCTCCTCGTCGGTCAGACTGCCGCGGATGTAACCGGTCATGGAGGAGAAGTCGGCCGGGGTCCGGGCCAGAGCGGCAAGGTCGTGCCGGGTCCAGTCCCAGATCTCGACCTGGAAACCGGCGTCGTGGATGCGCCGTGCCCGCTCGTCGATCGGCAGTTCCAGGAAGACCATCTCGGCGCAGGCCGCCAGTGTGTACATCGCCACGTACCTCTCTCCGCGACTTCGGACTAGAACGTTCAAGGAACTAGAACGTTCTATAACTCCGTGGAGCAGCAGTACGCCAGCTGTCGCCCTCCCCTGTCAAGGCTCGGTGGCGTGTGAAAGCTAGAACGTTCTATAGTCGACTCTGCAGGAGACGACCCCGCCCAGGGAGGACAGGTTGCCGGCGACCCCAGCGGTCCCCAACGGAAAGCGACCGACGCTCGCCGACGTGGCGTCGCGGGCAGGGGTGTCCACAGCGCTGGTCTCCATCGTGATGCGCGGCGCGAAAGGGGCCGGCCAGGCCACCCGCGAGCGCGTCCTTCAGGCCGCGCGGGAGATCGGTTACCGACCCGACGCCCGGGCCCGGCTGCTCCGCAGCCACCGCTCCCATCTGCTCGGGGTGCAGTTCGGCCTCCAGCATCCGTTCCACTCCGACCTGGTGGAGGGTATCTACGCGGCGGCCGAACCGGCCGGGTACCAGATCGCGCTGAGTGCCGTGGCCGCCGGGCGCGGCGAGCAGCGCGCCGTCGAGACACTGCTCGACGACCGCTGCGAGGCGCTGATCCTGCTCGGCCCGCAGGCCCCCGCCGCGCGGCTGGCGGAACTCGCCGGGCAACTGCCGGTCGTCTCCGTGGCCCGCCGGCTGCGGCCGTCCGTCCCGGGCCTGGACGTCGTACGGACCGCCGACGACGAGGGAGCCGGCCAGGCGGTGGACCACCTCGTCGCTCTGGGCCACCGCGACATCGCCCACATCGACGGCGGCCGGGCACCGGGCGCAGCCGACCGGCGCCGCGGCTACCGCACCGCCATGAACCGCCACGGCCTGGGCGAACTCATCCGCATTCTCCCCGGCGGTCTCACTGAGGAGGAGGGCGCCGAGGCCGCCCGAACCCTGTCGGCCACCCGCCCGCGCCCCACCGCCGTACTGGCCTTCAACGACCGCTGCGCGACCGGCGTACTCGACCTCTTCCTCCGCTCCGGCGTCGCGGTCCCCGGCGACATCTCCGTCGTCGGGTTCGACGACAGCCATCTGGCCCGCCTGGCCCACATCGACCTCACCACCGTCGGACAGGACATCGCACGCCTCGCCGGGCTCGCCGTCGGCCGGGCCGTCGCACGCCTGGAGGGTGCGGAGATCCCCGCCGGGGAACAAGTCATCACCCCCCGTCTCGTCGTGCGGGGAACGTCCGCCCCGCCCCGCTGAAGGCAGATCCCGGGGTGCGAGGCCTGTGTGTTCCACGGCGACGACGCCGGCCACACCGAGAAGTACCGGTTCGACTCGACGTCGTACATGCCGACCGGCCTGATCAGGAACGGCTGCACCTCGGGCACACGCATCCCGCGGCCACATCAGCTCGGCGAGTGAAGTGCGCCCGCCATGTCGATCACTGGATGGCGGGTGCACTTCACCCGCCATCCAGTGATCGACATGGCGCCGGACGATATCCCGCGGACAGCTCAGCAGCGCATAACCGAAGTGGGACGGCTACCGCGCCCAACTCGCCGTGTACGCGGGCGGTCGGGTGCTGCTGCGCTCACGGCGCGGCACGGACATGACGGCCTCGTTCCCCGAAATCCGGGCGGCGGCCCTGGCGCAGCTGCCGGAGGACACCGGGCTGGATGGCGAGCTGGTGGTGTGGGAGCGGGACCGGCTGGCGTTCGAGCGGCTGCAGCAGCGGCTTGCCCGGCGCGGGGCCCCTGCCGCTCAGGCGGCGCGGGAGTGGCCGGCGCACTTCGTGGCCTTCGACCTGGTCCACCGAGGCGACGACCTGACTGGCTGGCCGTACGCCCGGCGCCGTGCGGCGTTGGAGGCCCTATGTGCGGAGCGCGGCCTGACGGCGCCGTGGGTGCTGTGCCCGTCGACGACCGACCCGGCCCTGGCGCGGGAGTGGCTGGAGTGGACGGCGGCCGGGGTGGAGGGACTGTGGCTCAAGCGGCTGGAGGAGTCCTATCGCGGGGGTGTGCGGTCGTGGAGGAAGTACAAGGTGCGGGTCACCACGGAGGCCGTGATCGGCGCGGTCACCGGGTCGCTTGCCGCGCCCCGCACGCTGCTGCTGGGCCGTTACGACCGGGCTGGCCGCCTGCGGTACGTCGGCCGCAGCACCACCCTGTCCGGGGCCGCCGGCCGCGCTGTGGCCGACCAGCTGGCCCCGCCGCGCGGCGCGCATCCGTGGCCGGGCTGGGCGTTCTCGGCAGGCTGGGGAACGCAGCGCACCCTCGAGGCCGTCCTGGTGCAGCCGGATGGCGTGATGGAAGTCGACGTCGCCCGCGACAGCGCCGGACGGTGGCGGCACCCGGCCCGCCCGCACCGCATCCGCGGCGACGTCGACGTCCAGGAGGTGCCGCTGTTCGGCGAAGGGGGCGCCCGGTCATGAGTCAGGGCCGGGCCGTGGTCGGCTCCATGGTCGGGCCGGCCACAGCGGCGCGGTGAGCTGCTGGCGCAGGTCCAGGTAGCAGCGCAGCCGTACGCCGGGCTGACCGGCATCCCGCGTCGTCTGCTCCGCTGTGGCCGTCGCCCACCGGTCGGCGAGCAGCTGCTGGAAAGCGAGCGCGGTGGCGTCGTCGGCGGCCGCGACGTCGACGACGAGCAGGCCCGGCTCGCTCACGTGCGTCTCGTGGATCGGGTCCGTGTACGGCACTACGCCCGGCGTCCCTGGGTGAGTTCCGCCGCTGCCGTGTCTTCACCCGACCGAGTGGCAGGCCGGCAGCGGATGATCAGGCGGATCCCGGCCGGCCCGCGGAGCGGGTATGTGCGGCGCCGATGTGTCCTCAGACGCCCGCTTTCACCAGGTCGTCGGTATGGAAGGTGCGGCGGTAGGAGGCGGGTGAGACACCGAAGGCGGTGCGCATGTGGGCGCGCAGGGAGTTGGCGGAGCCGAAGCCACAGCGGTGGGCGACCAGGTCGATGGACAGGTCGGTGGTCTCCAGCAACTGCTTGGCCAGTTCCAGGCGTTGCGCGGTGAGCCACTGCACGGGGGTCATGCCGACCTCGTCGCGGAAGCGGCGGGTGAAGGAGCGCAGGCTCATCCGGGCGTGTTCGGCCAGGCGGTTCAGGGAGAGGGGTTCGCCGAGGTGTTCCAGGGCCCAGGCGCGGGTGGCGGTGGTGGTGGAGACGGTGGGTTCGGGCACCGGGCGGTCGATGTACTGGGCCTGGCCGCCGTCCCGCCAGGGCGGGACGACGCACATGCGGGCGGCGCGGTTGGCGGCGGCGGCGCCGTGGTCGCGGCGGATCATGTGCAGGCACAGGTCGACGCCGGCGGCGACGCCCGCGGAGGTCAGGACGTCGCCGTCGTCGACGAAGAGGACCTCCTCGTCGACCTTGACGCGGGGGTAGGCGCGGCGGAACTCGGGGGCGAGGCCCCAGTGGGTGGTGGCGGGGCGGCCGTCGAGGAGGCCCGCGGCGGCCAGGACGTAGGAGCCGGCGCAGATGGACACCAGGCGGGTGCCGGGCCGGATGCCGGCGATGGCCGCGGTGACCTCGGGCGGCAGCGGGCCGCCACGTCCCAGCTCGGGCATGGCGTGCGTGGGCGGGACGATCACGGTGTCCGCGGCGGCCAGGGCCTCGGGACCGGCCGCGGGCTGCACGGTGAACCCGGCGTCGCTGAGGACCGGGGCGCCGTCGGCGGTGCAGATGGTGACCTCGTACAGCGGGCGTGAGCCGGCGTCCAGGACGCTGCCGAAGACGCGGGAGGGGATGCCGAGTTCGAAGGGCGGGACGCCGGGCAGGGCGAGGACGGCGATGCGATGCCGCCCGGCCGCGTCGGCGCTCGGGTCGGGGCTCGGGTCGGTGCACGGCCACTGCATCTCGCTCATGGCCAGATCCTGTCACATAGTGTCCAGACGGCCAACACCATGGTGGGGGCGGGTGCCGGATCGTGGACTGCGTCGCGCCGGGAAGGGCCCGGGCGGCCGGTATCCGATCAAGACGGAAAAGAGTGAGGCGGACAGCATGCGTGCGGTGGTCGTGGAGCAGTGGGGCGGACCGGCGGTGCTCGTGGAGCGTGAGGTCGCCCGGCCCGAGCCGGGACTGAACGAGGTCCTGGTGCGGGTCCACGCGGCCGGTGTGAACCCGGTGGACTTCAAGACCCGGGCCAGCGGGGCCCTGATCGAGTGGGGTGAGGTCCCGGCGGTCGGCTGGGACGTCTCCGGCACCGTGGAGGCCGTCGGACCGGGCGTGGGGATGTTCCGCCCCGGGGACGAGGTGTACGGCATGCCGCTGTTCCCGCGGCAGGCCGGCGCCTACGCCGAGTACGTCGTCGCCCCGGCCCGCCACCTCGCACCCAAGCCGGCGAACCTCACCCACGTGCAGGCGGCGGCGCTGCCGCTGGCCGCGCTGACCGCCTGGCAGGCCCTGGTGGACACCGCCGGGGTGCGCGCCGGTGAGCGGGTGCTGGTGCACGCGGCGGCCGGCGGGGTCGGCCACCTGGCCGTGCAGATCGCCAAGGCCCGCGGCGCGTACGTCATCGGCACGGCCAGCGCCGGCAAGCACGACCTGCTGCGGCAGTTGGGCGCGGACGAGGTGATCGACTACCGCACGGTCCGCTTCGAGGACGCCGTCGGGGACGTGGACGTGGTGCTGGACGGGCTCGGCGGCCAGAACGCCGAGCGGTCCCTGACGGTGCTGCGCCCGGGCGGCCGGCTGATCACCCTGCCCGGCCCCGACGACGTCCCCGCCGACGTCCCCGGCCACGTGCGGGCGGTGTGGATGCTGGTCGAGCCCGACCACCTGGGTCTGCGCGAGATCGCCGCCCTGGCCGAGCGGGGCGCGCTCACGCCCGTGGTCGAGACCGTCGTCCCGCTGGCCGACGCCGCGAAGGCGCACGAGATCGGCGAGCAGGGCCGCACCACCGGGAAGATCGTCCTGAGCGTCGCCTGACGCCGGCCGCCGGGCACGGCCGGACGGGACGGAACTGCGGCTCGGGGCTTCGGAGGGGGCGGGGGTGCGGCTCGCGGGGGTGCTTCGGTGACGGCCGGGGCGGCGGCTCGCACGGGGGCGGAGGCAGGGCTGCGGCTCACGCCGGAGGGGTGTCTTCGGTGGTGGCCGGGCCTGCTGCTGCCAGCGGGTGCTCGCGGCCGGTATGTGGCACCGGGGAGGGCGCGTTGCGGGCCCAGGACGCCCTCGGTGCCGAGGACGGCGGCCTCGTCGGCCGCCCGTCAGCGGCGCCCGCCCGCCGGACCGCCTCGACCCGCGATGCGGCCACGCCGCTCCCCCGCTCCTCCACCGCGGTCCGCCCCGCCTGCCGGTAGCCCGCCGGAACCGAAGTTATGGACAGGGTTTGCGGCTGTCCGTTGTCCGCACTGCCGGACTGGATGTTCTTGCCGAGTTGCGCGGCGCGGATCGCGGCGACGTACCCGCCGGTGCAATCGGATTGATGGAGTGAGGCGAGGCCCCATGTCACGCCGAATTGGCTGATCTAGCCTCATGCCTGGATAAACAGGATGGAGTCAAGGAGTGGCGCCCCATGCGAGCGTTCGTCGTCACCAAGTACAAGGAGCCGCTGCAGGAGGCGGAGGTCCCCGAGCCCACCGTGGGGGAGCACGACGTGCTGGTCCGGGTGGAGGCCGCCGGGCTGAACCCGCTGGATGAGAAGATCCGCGCCGGTGAGTTCAAGCAGATCCTGCCCTACAAGCTCCCGCTGATCCTGGGCAACGACGTAGCGGGCACCGTCATCGGCGTCGGGACGGCGGTTCGCGGCTTCAAGCCCGGAGACGAGGTCTACGCCCGGCCCGACCAGGACCGCATCGGCACGTTCGCCGAGCGCATCGCCGTAGCGGAGGGCGACCTGGCGCTCAAGCCCGCCTCGATCAGCATGGAAGAGGCCGGCTCACTGCCGCTGGCGGCGCTCACGGCGTGGCAGGCGCTGGTGGAGCGCGGGCGGGTGCGGCCTGGGCAGAAGGTTCTCATCCACGCCGGCGCCGGCGGGGTCGGTTCGATCGCGATCCAGCTCGCCGCGCACCTCGGGGCGAGCGTCGCCACGACCGCCAGTGGCTCCAACGCGGACTTCGTGCGCGCGCTCGGCGCGGACACGGTGATCGATTACCGCACCCAGGACTTCGAACAGCTCCTGACCGGCTACGACCTGGTGCTGGACAGCATCGGTGGGGAGACCCTCGAGAAGTCCCTGCGGGTGCTCAAGCCCGGCGGCAAAGCCATCGGGATCACCGGTCCCCCGGACCCCGCGTTCGCCCGCGAGGCCGGCCTGAACCCGCTGCTGCGCCTCGCGGTCGCAGCCCTGAGCCGCAAGATCCGCAGGCAGGCCAAGAAGCTCGGCGTGACGTACGAGTTCCTGTTCATGCGCGCCAGCGGCGACCAGCTCCGCCAGATAACCACCCTCATCGACCAGGGCGCGGTACGCCCGGTCGTGGGAAAGGTGGTCCCCTTCGACCAGACCCCGCACGCGCTGCAGTCCCTGTCCCAGGGCGGCATCCGCGGCAAGGCCGTCATCGGCAACAGCTGACCCGTGTCAGCGGTCAACAATTCCCCACGATCTGCATGATCAGCGTCACGTAATTCCCCACCCCGACAATCACGGTTCCCCAGGGGGACGCTGATCCTTGATGGTGCTCGTGACCGCGCTCGAACTGGCTCGATTTCCTGTTTCGGGTGGTTTGAGCAGCTGTCGGATCTTCCTTGCGTATCCGTCGGGTTCCCCATGGGCATGCCGGTGCCGGGTTGAGGGTCCTGGCCCTCTCGGAGACGTCGCGGCCCCTCGACCTGCGAACCGAGAGGTCGACGGACACACTGGATGGCAAGGAGAACGTTTCACCGTGGTCGACATCGTCGAGATCTACGTGCACTGGTACGCGGGCCGCTCGAAGGGCCAGGTGTCCGCCTCGCTTGGGGTGGACCACAAGACGGTCAGGAAGTACCTGGCGCCGGCGGAGGCAGCTGGGATCACCCCGGGCGGCCCGCCCATGAGCTAGACGGACTGGGCCAAGCTGCTCAAGAGCTGGTTCCCGGAGCTGGCCAGCCGGAAGCTGAACCAGGTCCGGTGGGCAGAGATCGAACCGCACCGCGACCATGTCAAGGCCCTGCTGGAGACAACGACGGTCACCACGATCCATCAACGGCTGAGGGACGAGGGCAAGTTGAAGGTGTCCTGTCGACGTTCCGCCGCTGGGTGCACTTCGGTCACGAGGAAGGTCCCATTCGTAGTGCCAGGCGCTCACAATTCCGCGGCGCCAGGAGCCGGCTAGTGCTGTGTCCGGTCAGGTGTGCCGGAAGCTGCTGGTACGTCAGGAGGTGTACTGAGTGGCGGTGACGGCCAGTCCGTGCAGCGCCAGGGACGCGGCCGGCGGCAGCGCCGCCGCATCCAGCACCCGCAGGACCTGCTCAAACCGGGAGGTGATCATGTGCTCGGTGCGCCGCCGCGCGCCGGTCTCCTCCAGGATGGCCCGCACCTCGGCCGCCCCCTGTGCGTCGAGATCGGCCCGGCCGACCAGGCGGCGCAGTCGACGCTGTTGCGCCGGGGTGGCCGCACGCAGGCCCAGAGCGAGGAGAACGGTGCGCTTCCTCTCTCGCAGGTCCCCCAGGCCGGGCCGCGCACGCACCGTCCGCGCTGCCGAAGACGTCCAGCAGGTCGTCCCTGATCTGAAACGCCTCCCCCAGGGGCAGCCCCAGCGCTGTGCACAGGCCCAGGGCGGTGTCGTCGGCGCCGGCGACGGCGGCTCCCAGCTGCAAGGGACGCTCGACCGTCGCGGTGGCGGTCTTGTAGCGGACGATCTGCAAAGCGCGTCGACGTCGTCATCGGGGCCGGTGCCCATCACGTCCAGGTACTGGCCGTACATCACCTCCTCCAGCATCGCGTCGTACAGGGCGTGCACCGCGCGGCGCCGCTGGACGGGCAGTTCGGCGGTGCGCAGCAACTCCTGTGCCCAGATCAGGGCATGCGCGCCAAAGTCTCTGCGCCTTCCCGGTCACCTGCTTCCTGCCGCATCACCGCAAGGCGGTACAGGGCCTCGGTGCTGCCGTGGTCGGCCACCTCGGCCACCGCGG
This sequence comes from Streptomyces akebiae, assembly GCF_019599145.1. Lineage (NCBI taxonomy): Bacteria > Bacillati > Actinomycetota > Actinomycetes > Kitasatosporales > Streptomycetaceae > Streptomyces > Streptomyces akebiae. The sequence goes on from NZ_CP080647.1 coordinate 27,753, forward strand.
CGGCGGCCTGGCCCACCACACCGTCGGAGTCGTCGAGCTCCCCGTACGCCATGACTGGTCATGCCGAGCGGGGCGGCCATCGGCCGCGCTAATGACCAGATGTACATTAAGAGAGTGAGCAGCGAACCTCCCAGCGCCCCCGCCGTCGTCAGGAAACGCGTCCGCGCCCCCGAGGTCCACCGCGAGGCGATTCTGGAGGCGGCGCGGGCCGCGTTCGCCGAGCGGGGCTACGCCCGTGCCACCATCCGGGAGATCGCGGGGCGGGCCGGTGTCACCCACGGTCTGGTCATGCGGCACTTCGGCTCGAAGGAGCAGCTGTTTCTCGCGGCCGTGCCCGGACCCCGCGATCTGCCCGAACTGCTTCCCGGCCCGCCCGAGACCCTGCCGGAGCGGATCGCACGGGCCTTTGTCGAACGCATGGAACACGCCGACGGCAACGACCCGTTCCTCGCGCTGATCCGCAGCGCCGCCTCCGACGAGCAGGCCGCGACCGGCCTGTACGCGGCGATGCGGCGCAGCAGCATGGAGGCATACCGCACGGTGCTGAGCGGGCCCGACGCGGACGAGCGAGTCGACCTGCTCGCCTCCCAGCTCATCGGCGTCGCCTTCAGCCGGTACGTGCTGCGCGGCGGCCCGGTGGCCGAGATGCCGCCGGAGCGGCTCGTGGCGTACCTGACGCTCACCCTGCGGTGCCTCCTTGAGCCCGTCGATCCTCCCGAGTCCTCCGAAGGGACCTCCCCGTCATGACGGAACAGAGCCTCACCGACGTCGCGTTACCCGCGTCCCTCACCGGCCGGACGGTCCTGCCGTCCGACGCCCGCTACGAGCGGGTCCGCCACGGATACGTGCACCGGGGCGCCCCGGCCGCGGTGATCTTCCCCGAGAACGTGGAGGAGACGGCCGTGGCACTGGCGTACGCCCGCAGCAGGGGCACAGTGGTGTCCGTGCGCAGCGGCGGGCACGGCATCAGCGGACGGTCGACCAACGACGGCGGTGTCGTCATCGACGTCTCCCGCCTCGACCACGTCGATGTGCTGGACCGGACGCGACGCCGGGTCCGGATCGGCGCGGGCGCCCGCTGGGGGAGAGTCGCGCAGCTCCTCGCCCCGCACGGGCTCGCCATCAGCTCCGGAGACACCGGCGACGTGGGCGTGGGCGGGCTGGTCACCGCGGGCGGCATGGGCTGGTTCGCGCGGCGGGACGGGCTGACCATCGACCATGTGACGGCCGTCGAGATCGTACTGGCCGACGGCACGTTCGTCCGCGCCGACGCGGAACACCACCCCGACCTGTTCTGGGCGGTCCGGGGTGCGGGCGGCAACTTCGGCGTGGTCACGGCGGTGGAGTTGGAGGCGTCCGAGACCGGCGACGTCGTCTTCGCCAACCTGGTCTTCGACGCGCGGGAAACCGCGCCGCTCGTCGAGGAGTGGGGAGCCGTCCTCGAGGCCGCGCCCCGCGAGCTCACGAGCTTCCTCACCCTCATGCCCGCCGCACCAGGCCGGCCGGCCATGGCCCACGTCGCCGCGGTCTACGCCGGAGACCGCCCGGGCGCCGCCCAGCGGGTGTTGACTCCCCTGCTGGGCCTGGGCCCGTTGCTGCGTCAGGAGGCGGTGCTCGCCCCGTACCCGGCGCTGGTGCCGGTCGGCGGCGCCCCGCACCGAGGGCAGGGCCTGGGCGCCACCCGCTCCGGACTGCTCGACCGCGTCTCCACACAGACGGCCCGCTCCGTCGCGGACGCTCTGGCGTCGGGGCAGGTACTGATGGGGCAGTTCCGTTCGGTGGGCGGCGCGGTCAACGACGTCAGTCTCTCGGCCACCGCCTACGCCCACCGCACCCAGAACTTCCAACTGCTCTCCGCGACCGTGCCCGAACGGGAGCGCTCCCTCGACGCCCACTGGGCACGGGTCGCCCCGGAAGTGAACGGCGTGTATCTCAGTTTCGACACCCGCCGTTCCCCAGAGGCCCTCGCCGAGGCGTTCCCCGAGCCGGCCCTGACCCGGCTGCGCGCGCTCAAGGCCCGGTACGACCCGGAGAACGTGTTCGACCGCAACTTCCCGCTGCGGTGAGAGCGGTTGCCGGGGACACCCGGGGCTGTCAGGCCTCGCCGTGTGTGCGGGCGCCGTCGATCGCCGCCTGGTACGACGTGGCCGCCATCTCCTTGAACTGCTCGAGCCGGGGCACGTGCGCCGCCTTGGTCAGCTCCGCGTGGAGGAACGTCAGGTCGGAGGCGAGGCCCACCATGCTGAGCGCCGCCTTCAGGTACGGCTCCTGGTGGTCGAAGTCCTGGCGAGGCGTGCCCGGCCCGTAGGCGCCGCCCCGCGCGGAGGCCACCACGACCCTCTTGCCGGAGAGCGGGCCCTGGCCGGTGGCCGGGTCGGCGATCAGCGGCGCGATCAGGACGCGGTCGAACCACGCCTTGAACGTGGACGGCACCGAGAAGTTGTACATCGGCAGGCCGAGCAGGATGGTGTCGGCCGCGAGGAGCTCCTCGATCAGCGGCCAGGTCACCGCCCAGCTCGCCTCCTCCTCGGGCGTCCGCGTCGCCCCGCGTGCCACCGCGAGGTCGCGTATACCCTCCGTCTCCAAGCGGTGCATGACCTCGATCTGCGCGTGGTCGACATGCGGTACGGGGTCGGCGGCCAGGTCACGGTAGACGTAGCTGCCGCCGGGGTTGGCCTTGCGCCACGTCTCCGCGAACTCGCCCGAGATCTGGCGGGAGACCGAGCCCCGGCGGGGGCTTGAGTCGAGATGAAGCAGTGCGGGCATAGCAGAAGTCCCTTGTCCGGTAGGCGCGTTGGAGGGTGTTGATCTCCATTGAAGTCGCCGTCAGGACCGTTGTCCCGTAATCTGGCGTGGCACTTCTTAACCAGAAGCGTTAGCGAGGATGACGGTGCTGGATGTACGGAAACTGGTGCTGCTGCGCGAGGTGGGGGCCCGGGGCTCGATCGCCGCGGCCGCGCAGGCACTCAACTACACGCGCTCCGCGGTCTCCCAGCAGCTGTCCGCCCTGGAGTCGGAGACCGGCGCCGCGCTGCTGGACCGCGGCAGCAAACGGGCCGAGCTGACCGCCGCCGGACGGCTGCTGGTGGCTCACACCGAGCGGGTCCTCGCGCAACTTGAGGCCGCGGAGGCGCAGTTGCTCGCCCGGGACGGCAAGGTCACCGGCGAGCTGCGGGTGGGCGTGCCGCTCCACGAGGGGCCGGCCCTGCTGGTGCCGGCGTTGAGCCGGTTGCGCGCACGTCATCCGGAACTGCGCATCACCCTGCACGGCGTCGATCCCGACGAGGGCCGGCAGACGGTCCGGCTCGGGAAGCTCGACGCCGTCCTGGCCTCCGGCTACCCGCAGGTGCCCGAGCCACGGGTGCCGGGGCTGTACGAGGAGGAGGTGATCAGCGACCGCATCCGCCTGGCCATCGCGCCCGGTCACCCGCTCGCCCGGAGCGAGGAGCCGCGTGCCCTCGCCGAGTTCGCGGAGCAGCCGTGGCTGCTGGACCGGACGTCCAAACTCGGACAGCTGGTCCTGCACCTGTGCGCCGACGCCGGTTTCGTCCCCGACATCGTCTCCGACATCGGGGACATGCAGGCCGTGTTCGGGCTGGTCTCGCTGGACTGGGGCGTCGCGCTCGTCCCCGACCTGGTGCCCGACCGGCCGGGGCATCCGGTCGCCCGCATCGCTCTGAAGGGGATCCGGCCCATCCGCCGGATCACCCTCGTGGTGCGCGAGGGTGCCCTGGACAGCCCGCCGGTGGCGACCCTGTTGCCGGCCGTACGGGAAGCGGCCGACGAACTGCGTCGATCCGCGGGCCAGATCTGCCAGCCCACGACAGACGAGCTCCGCCCCCCGGAGGTCGGCGAGCTCCGCCGAGGCGAGGCCGGCGGCACCCCTGGGCCCGCAGCCGACGAGCGGTGTCGGCCGACGTCCGAGGAAACCTTTGGGCCCATGGTGTGACGGCCTCGTCAGCCGCCGGCCGACCGACCGCATCCACAACGCCCGGCCGGCCGCTTCCGCCTCCGGCGACCGGCTCGCTCCCACCGCCGACGGCCGCCCGCGTCAGCCGGCTGCGGCGGACCAGCGTGGATAGCTGCCCAGGAAGCGGACCTCCAGGCCACGGGCCTCGACGGCCGCCATGGCCAAGCGCAGCGGGCGGGTGTCGATGTGACCGTCGACGTCGAGGAACAGGTGGTAGCTGCCGAGCGCCCGGCCCGTCGGCCAGGACTGGATCCAGGACAGGGCGATGCCGAGGGTGCGGAACTCGTTGAGTACGTCGGGGACGAGGTCCGGGCCCGCGGCGCCCAATGAGACCAATAGGGACGTCCGCTCGCGTGCGGTCCGGGCCGGGTGGGACCAGCGGGGGGCCACCGACACGAACCGGGTCACGGCCCCCGCCTCCCGGCCGAGGCCGGTGGCGAGGATCCGCAGCCCGTACAGGCCGGCGGCCGGCGCGGCCGCGATGGCCGCGTGGCCGGGGAGGCCCGCCTCGGCTACCTCCCGGGCGGCCGCGGCGGTGGAGGCGGCGGTCCGGGTGCGGGCCCCGGGGAGCCGGGTGCGCAGCCAGTCCTCGCACTGGCCCAGCGCGTGCGGGTGGCTGTGCACCACGGTCACCTCCTCCACGTCGCCCTCGGCAGCCATCAGCGCGAAGGACACAGGCACCTCGACCTCGGCGTTGATGTGCATCTTCGCCGAGGCCAGCTGATCCATGGTGGCGGGTACGACGCCGCGCACCGAGTTCTCCAGTGGCACCACCGCCGCGTCGCACTCACCCCGTAAGGCCGCCTCCAGCGCGGCGGCCACGCTCGGGAACGGGCGGTGCGCCGGTTCCCGGTCCGGAGGGACCGTCGGCAGCAGCCGGCGCAGCGCGGTCTGCGTGAAGGTTCCCTCCGGACCCAGATAGGCGTACGTCATCGTCGCCCGTCAGCTCTCGATCACACGGTGGAACGCGACGGTGTCGAAGATGTCCTCCATGCGGACGGCCCGTCCGTCGCGCAGGACCCAGGAGTGCACGAACGGCTGCGTCTCCGTGTGGCCGCTCAGGGAGGTGATGTCCCGGCGGCCGAAGACGACCACACGCTCGCCCTCCCGGATGAACTCGCCCGGATGCAGCCGCATGCCACCGAGGACGGTGGGCACATGCGCGAGGAACTCCTTGACACCGGCGTGCCCGTACTTGGTACCGCCGAGGCCGTACTTGTCCATCCCCTCGGGGTGCACCCACTCGATGTCCGGGTCGAAGGCAGCCAGGAGCGCGCCCACGTCGCGGGCCGCGAAGGCGGCGTAGGCGGCGTGGATCGGTGCCAGCGGATCTGTGCTGTCCGTACTGCCGCGGCTGTCGGTCATGACGGGAGCCGTTCCTTTCACTTCTTGAGGTGTTCGGGGTGCAGGGCCGCGAGGGTGCGCCGGATGCCCTCGTGCCACGGCACCTTGCACGGCCCGGTGAGCGAGCGGCGCAGCGTCGGGTCGAACTGGTAGGTCTCGCGGGTGACTTCGCTCGGTACGAGGTTCGCCTCGACCCCGGTGAGCTCTTCCAGGTAGCGGACGCAGTCGGTGATGCCGACGGACTCGTCGCCGCCCCAGTTGGTCAGGGTCACCGGGACGCTCGCCGCATTCCACAGGTGCGGGACCTGCTCGACGAGGTCGTCGATGTACAGCAGTGAGGTCCAGTTCTGGCCCTCCAGCGGGACCGGGATCGGCTCGCCCGCGAGCATGCGCTTGAAGTAGAGCATCGGCACACCTCCGTAACCGGCCGGCCCATAGGCGATGTTGAGGCGGGCGATGACGGTCGGCAGGCCGAGGGTCTGCGCGAACGCCCGGACCGTGCCCTCGGCCGCGATCTTGACCACGGGGTAGGCGGGCAGCCAGTCGGCCTTGCCGTCCAGCGGGTCGGTCTCGGTGTACTTGTGGTCGAGGGTCTGGCGGGCGTACAGCGCGCCGGTGGATACGTAAAGGAAGGCCTCCGCGGTACGGCAGTGGGTCATCAGGCGCCCCGCGGCGACCGAGTTGGCCTCGACGGCCGCGTTGACGTCGCCGTCCTCGCCGCGGTTCACCGCGGAGTGGAAGACGTGGGTGAAGTCCTCCGGCAGGCCCTTCAGGGAGCCGGCGCCGGTGTCGTCCATGTCCCAGCGGAAGGTGCGGATGCCGTGGCGGGTCAGCTTCTCTTCGGCCCCGGGGGCGCCGAAGCGCCCCAGTGCCCACACCTCGTTGCCGTCGGCCAGCGCCTCGGCGACCGGTCCCGCCACCAGTCCTGTGGCACCGGTCACCAGGATCTTCTTGCGGTTCACGTACTGCCCCTCCTCGGGGGTCGGGGATCGCTTCGGTTCAGGCGTCGCCGAGGGCGCGGTCGAGTTCCTTGCGCAGGATCGACTGGAAGGACGCCACGTGGGTCGGGCCCATCAGCGTGTAGTGCTCGCCGGCTACGTCGATGTAGTGGTTCTCGCCGGTGGCGTGTTCGTCCCAGCGGCGCAGCTCGTTGTTGAGCCAGTCCTCCTTGGTGCCGCGCAGCGGGATGGCGTAGAAGACGCTCATCGAGCGGACTTCGCCGGCGGGCGAGTAGCCGCGTCCGAGGTTCGTGAGGCCGTCCGCGAGTTCCGCCCACGCCTTGAACCTCTCGAAGGTGAGGTCGAGTTCCGCGAGACGGCCCTCGGGCGCATGGTCGATGAAGTACGCGAGCTGCTCGTCCTTGGACAACGGCCTCAGCCTTGCGGGCAGTTCGAGGGACTGCTTCTTGTCGATCAGCTCCAGGAAGAACGCCAGGTTGGCGGCCGTCTCGACGAAGTCCAGCTCGTTCATGCGGTACTTGATGTGCGGCGGCAGGTTGAAGCTGCCGACGAAGTCGACGCGCTCGCCCTGCGCTTCGAGCACCTTGGCTATCTCGAAGGCGACCGCGCCGCCGTACGAGTACCCCGCGACGGCGTACGGGCCGTGCGGCTGGCGGGAGCGGATGGCTCTGACGTACGTGTCGACCATCTCGGCGAAGCTCTCGAAGGGCCTCTCGCCGGGGTTGAAGCCGCGGGCACGCAGTGCGTAGAACGGCCGTTCGCCCACGAAGTACTTGGCGAGGTTGACGAAGACGAGGACCTCGCCGACGCCCGGATGGACGCAGAACAGCGGGGTCTTGTCGCCGGTGACCTGCATCGGCACGATCGGGTCGTACTCCCCCTCGCCGTCCGCGGCCCCGTCGAGGTGAGCGGCCAGGGCACGCACGGTGGGGGCCCGCAGCACGGTGATGATCTGCAGGCCGTCCGCGCCGAGGCGCTGGGCGACCAGGGAACGCAGACGCAGGATGTCGAGTGAGGTGCCGCCCAGGTCGAAGAAGTTGGCGGTGACACTCATCCGGTCGGGGTCGGTGTCGAACATCTCGGCGTAGATGTCGGCGAGGACTTTCTCCGTGTCGCCCCTGGGCGCGGTATAGCCGCCGAGCCGACGCAGAAGCAGGTCGTCGACGACACCCTTCACTTCGTCGTACACCCCTGCCTCCAGCCGCTTGCGCATCAGCGCGCGCTGGATCTTGCCGAGGCTCGTCTTGGGGAAGGCGTCCTTCGGGAGCGGCAGGATGAGTGCGGGCCGGAACCCCCAGTGCATGACGACGCTGCTGCGCACCGCGCTCAGCAGCCGGTACAGGGCGAGCTCGTCGTCGTCGGCGCACTCCGGATGGAAGGCGACCACGAGTTGCTCGGTGTCGCTGCCGGGGGCGCGGGTCGGGAAGGCGGCGACAAACGAGGGAGCCACGTCGTCGAGGCCTTCGAGGAGGGTCTCGATGTCGTGGCTGAAGTAGTTGACGCCATTGACGATGACGCTGTCCTTGGTGCGCCCCACGAGGGTGAGCCGACCGTCGTCGATCCTGCCGAGGTCCCCGCTGCGAAACCAGCCGTCGGGGGTGAAGGCGTCCTGTGTGGCCTGCTCGTTGTTGTAGTAACCAGCCGTGACCATCGGGCCGTTGAGCTGGAGCTCGCCCACGCTGCCCGCAGGCAGTTCGCGGTGCGTCTCGTCGGCGATGCGGATGCGCAGCCCCTCGACGGGCCGTCCGAGGTTGGCGAACTCCTGGCCCTGGTCGGCGGCCGGGAAATCGACGGAGTAGATGCTGCCGGCGCAGGTCTCCGACATGCCGAACGCGGGCCACAGGGCGTCAGCACGCAGCCCGTACGGGGCGAAGCGGCTGAGGAAGGTCTCGCCGGTGGTGCGGACGACGGCCTCACCGCCACTGATGACGTGCCGGAGCCGCGACAGATCGATCTCGTCGCCGTTCTCCTCGTCGAGCCGGTCCGCCTGCGGATTGATCAGCCCCAGCAGGAAGTTGGGGGTGAAGGTCATGGTGACGCCGAAGCCGGAGATGATCCGCAGGAAGTTCAGCGGCTCCTGGAGCACTACGGACGCTTCGACGTGCAGTTGGGTGCTGCCCGCGTACAGCGGCAGCAGGTGGCATTCGAGCAGGGCGGCCACATGGTCGAAGGAGACCCAGTTGAGGCTGATGTCCTGCGGAGTCAGCCCGTGGTAGCCGTTCTTGGCGGCCATGGAGGCGAGCAGGTTGGCGTGGCTGAGCATCACGGCCTTGGAACTGCCGGTGGAGCCGGACGTCAGCACGAGGACGGCGTCGTCCTTGGGATCGGCCTCGTGGAAGGAGTCCGCGAGGTGCTCGGCGCGCAGATCCTCCAACGGGGCGACGGACAGGCCCTTGGCACGCGGGAGTTCGGCGGCGAGCGTGGCACTGGTGACGATCAGCGGATGGCCGAGGAGGGTGTCGACGTGCGTCAGCTGGGCCGCCCAACGCTCAGGGTCCCCGCCCAGGGCCGCCATGGGACAGGGCACGAACCCGCCGAGCTGGCAGGCCCAGAACGCGGCAAGGAACTCCCGCGGTTTCTCCAGGAGCAGGACGACCTTGTCCCTTGGCGCGAGGCCGCGTTCCCGAAGGCCGGTGAGGACCGAGCGGGCCTCGTCGAGGAGGCCGGAGTAGCTCTGTAAGGGGGCGTCCCGGTCGTCCGCGCCCCGCGGGTAGCGCAACCCGGACTCCGTGTGGTCCCGGGCGGCGTCGCACAACAGGTCCACGATGGTCCGCGTCCTCGTCACTGCTGTGGTCATGCGGGATGCCTTCTTCCTCTTCGTCGGCCGTCATGCCCGGGATCACCGGAACGGCGTGCCGAACGGCGTACGGAAAGTCGTTCAGATGTGCTGGTGAGTCACACTCGACCGCGCACGGAAAGAGCGGCGGTGACAGAGGCCGGGAAAGCAGGGAGGCGGCGCGGCGTGCGCGGCCCTCGCCTGAGAGCTAATAAGCGGAAGGGTCAGATCCGATTTTCGCCGGCTGATTAGGCAAGCACCTGTTCATCGTCCCCCGTCGACCAGGCCAGTCCCCGGAGCCACGACATCGGGGCTCCGAATACGCGCCAAGAATAAGAACCGACGGTCCGGCTTGTCAAAGAGTCAAAGAGGAAGCCGAAAGTGCCGGAAAAAGGGAAAAAAAGCCCGCCAAACCTCACTGGACGTGGGGGAGAACACACTGGCCCGGACGGAGTTCTGCGGAAAATCAACAAAGGAGTCCCATTTCGACCTGCGCGTCATCGCTCCAGGAAACTTGCCCGTCACATTGCAACTTCCGGATGCGGCGCAATATTCGGTGCCGCTTTTCCTGACGGAGAGCGTAAGCAATCGAGACATGTACCGGAGGAGGCGGCGCGGCAGCCGGATCCTTCCCTTCCGAGCGTCTGCGACCGATCCTCCGGGCTGCGACGGCTGCATCTGCACCGCACCGCACCGCACCGCACCGCACCGCACCCGCGAGGAGATCGGCTCCAGACCACCGGCTCGACCCGGTCGACCCCCTTCCAGGAGTTCCCTATTTCGATCGACTCAGTTTTGGGAGCATTTTCACTGGCCAGTGCGTATATACAGGGCGCCGCAAACCACAGGAACGAAATTCAAACCGCGTCCAGCTCGGCCGCTTCGACGGTCGCGTCCCGCGTCGTGGCGTAGGAGATCAAGCGTGACGCATTCCGGCCGCGGGCGGACCGGCCCGCGGGGGGCTGCAAAGGAAGGCCGCCCCGGACAGCGCGACGGTCGTCCCTGACGTCTTTACGCCCCTGTCCGGAGCCGCCGGGGCCACAGGCCGTCCGGTCCGGTCCCCACGTTTCGTGGGGGCTTCCAGATGTCCGGAATCTGCGAGCCCGCTCATGGAGGGCGCCGAACCCCTCCAGCACACCCCCGCCCAGGCCCGGCGGCGGCTTCAGAAAGTCGTAGAACGCAACACCCCAACGATCCGACACTTCTCTCCCAGAAGATCCATGAGCAAGACGGACGACAACTCGGGAAAGCCTAGAGAAAGGAACGCAACTGGCTGCTCGACGCCAGCCCCGTGGTCCTCGTGGTCGGTGCGGTGGATCTGGAGCGGGCCCGCCCTCATGCCGCGGTTGCCGACCTCGTCACCCTCGCCTGCGGCTCCTGGGTCGGCCGTCCCGACCTTCAGCACGCGTTCTTCGAGGGGTACGCCGTCCGCTCACCGCCGAAGAGCAGTGGTCGCTGCGCTGCCTGTCTGTGCTGGATGCGGCGAGCGCCGTCTCGTGGGGGCCCCAACGGCGACGATGAGATCGTCGCCTGCGGGCGGGCCACGCTGGCCCGCCTGGAGGTGCAGGCCGCGTGAGCGAGCAGCAGCATTTGAGTCCGGCGAACGCATGGTCCTGCTCCCGCCTGACGACGGGCGGATCCTGGCTGTGCGGCACAACGACACGTCCGAGACCTGTCCGGACCAGGTCACCGTGATCGGCAGAAAGCTGGAGAGCAGTGAGCCCTCGACGAGCGCGGCGCGCGAGCCGTACGAGGAGACCGCCGTCCGCGTCGCCGCCCAGGACCTGGAGATCTGCCAGACGGTCCACTACCTCGGTCCCGACGGGGCGCGGGTGATCGGTGTGGTGTTCACCGCGCAGCAGTGGCATGGAGAGCCGTGCGACGCCGAACTGGACAAGCACAAGGCCATGTTATGGATCGATCCCGGCAACCCGCCTACGGACTGCCACCCCTACACCCGGGAGGTCTTGGCGAACTTCATGGCGGGGCGGCTGTACCGGAACCCCACCGTGACGGCGAGCGGAGGTGGGGCATGACGGCCTCTCCTGATCCCGCCCCGCGCCCGGCTGTTGTCTCCGCTCCCCCGCAGGTCGCCCCCAGGCTCTGTGGCACCACCGCCCGTACCCGTTCTACGTGGCAGGCGAGGCGACAAGCGTGGCCGGATCTCCGGTGAGCAGCGTGGCCGTGCCCTATCTGGCCGTGGTTGAGCTGAACGCCTCCACCGCTCAGGTGCCCGCGCTGGCGTTCCTGTCGCAACTGCCCAGCCTGCTGGTCGCCTTGCACGCCGGGGCGCTGGCCGACCGGCATCCCAAACGCCCACTCATGATCGGCGGTGACCTGGTGTGCGTGATCGTCCTGCTCACTCTGCCGCTCGCCGCGTTCGACTGGCTCACCTTCCAGCAGCTGGTGGCGGTCGCCTTCGTCCAGGCCACCGCCACGTCGTGCACGATGCCGCCGCCATCGCCCACCTCCCCGCCCTGCTGGACCGGTCGCTGCTCCAGCAGGGCAACTCCCGCATCGGGAGACTGTTTTCCCTTTCCGCCACGGCCGGCAGCGGCCTCGGCGCGGTGCTGCTCTCCGTCCTGAGGGCGGCCCGCGCACTCCTCGCGGACGCTCTCACCGTCGCCGGATGGATCCTCCGCCGTCCGGACACCCTCACCGAGACAGAACAACTCCAGCTCAAGGCAGTCCGGGCGCACTGCTCAGAACTCGACGCCCTCACCCGGCACGTGCGCTCTATCGCGACCATGCTCACCGAGCGCCAGGGCGAGCACCCACCCGACTGGCTCGACGCCGTCCGGCAGAACGACCTGCCCAGCCTCCACACCCTCGCCGCAGGCATCGACCGAGACCGCGACGCCGTCATCGCCGGCCTCACTCTGCCCTGGAGCTCAGGCGTCGTGGAAGGGCACGTCAACCGGATCAAGATGCTCAAGCGCCAGGTGTTCGGCCGGGCCGGCTTCCAGCTGCTGAGGAAGCGAGTCCTGCTCGCAGGATGAGATCTGGCGCTGTGCGATAGATTGCGAGCGACACGAGAGAAGAGCTCGCATGGACTCCCGCATCCCGCGGTTGCGACGCAAGCTGGCACGCATCCCCTACGCCCCCAACCGAAGCCACTCCTTTGGGGAGGAGCGGCACGAATTTCGTCTCGGCCCCCGCCTCACCAAAGGTCAGGCAGACGCCTTTCAAGCCGAGCATGACGTGGAACTCCCGCAGCCCTATCGAGACTTCCTCACCAACGTGGGCGGCAGTGGTGCGTCTCCGTACTACGGACTGATCCCGTTGAAGGACTGCACGCTCGTCACGATGAACTCCAGAGACGCCAGCACGGGCTCAAGAGGATTCAGCCGGGCCTATCGCCCCACCCGCCGTGGTGACCTGTTCCTACACGTCATCGAACGCGGCTGCAGTGATCTCGTCCTCATAGGCATAACCGGCCCTCTCACCGGGCGCATGCTCATCGGCAACGCAGACGGCTTCTGGGGACCGAACGTCTCCTCAGCCCCGGATTTTCTCGCCTGGTATGAACGATGGCTCGACCACATGGCTGCCGGACAGGACAACCTGGCTCTTGAGCTCACCTCACCTCAGCTCCGAGCGCATCCGATTCGGCAGCGGCTCACTCGCTCGCCATGACCACTCCACAGAACCTGAGCCAGAACCGGTTGGAGTGAACGAAGCCAGCCACAGGTGCGTCGCGCCGGATCGCCTGCTTTCAGGCCTGGTCATCGGGCTTTTGGGCGCTGTCGTTGAGCGACTCCTCGCGGGAGGCCACAGTTCGTTCGAACAGGTACATTCCGACGATCTTCCCTTTGATCGCCACGCGTTGTCCCGACGACAGCCACTTGTCGCGTGACTCCTCGCCAAGCTGTACATAGAGGTATTGCGCGGTACGCAGTTTCCAGCCCACACTCTTCGATGCGCGAGAGCAGGTCACTGCGCGGCGAGAGAGGCACATCGGGCTGATCCAGCTTCATCCTGACCGTTGATGGCATGCCGAGGTCCTGTCCGGTGTTTCCATACGGGTTCAGGTTTCCTGAGCTGCGCTGATCGATCCCAGTCTCGAACCAGCCGTCACCGCGTTCGAACGCCAGGCGAGCCTGTTCCAAGATGGGGTCCTGGAATCGTTCCACGTACTCGCTCCACCGTTCGACAGCTGCGGTCTCCCGGGCCTCTGCCTGAGCTGCAAGCTCTTCCTGCCTGCTCTGCCACCGCTCTTGGAACCCCACCAGTGCCCCCTCACGTCAGCCTGCCACCGGGTGCGGTGGCCTATACAGCTCGCTGCCTACACCAGCCGACTCGAATGGGGCAAGGCAATGATTTCTGCTCCTTCGAGCAAGGTCGCATGGTCACGCGCTCGCTCCGCGATGGCGTCGGCCAGGAGCGCGGTGATGTCGGCATCATGGGGGGCGGCGTAGCTCTCGTAGTCGCTGACGTCGAACGGGATGTCCCTGGCGGTGACAGTCAAGCCGGGGAGGACGGTGGCCGCGCGGCCTTGCAGCTCGCTGTTGAGTCGGTCGGCGTCGCGGCCAGCGAGCCAGGTCCGGGTGTACGGACCGAGGCGGAGCAGGGTGTAGCCGGTGCCATCGCTGCGGCAGGCTTCGACGATGACGCCGTAGTGGGCCGGGGCCATGCCGACGTCCGTGGGGAGGTCCAGGCCCGCTGCGGCGTGGGTGAGCATCGCGTAGGCCGGCTGCCGGACACCGAGGATCGCGTCCGTCTGGCAGCGCAGCCAGCCCTTGCTGGTGTAGCCGAGCTCGTGGCCGTGGAGGTAGGCCACTGCGTGCGGGGTGTCGGGGTGAACCAGCGCAATGGCGATCGGCTCGGGTCCGTGGCAGTCACCGGGGCGAGTGTGCGCGCTCGATGAACGGGCCGACCCTCACGGCGACGTTCTGGGCGAGTCCGGGCGTCCACGCCTCCGGCTCGCGCAGCGCGGCGAGCATCGCGCGGAACGCGTCGACCACGGCCTGGTCTACTGGTGAAGAGGCAGTGTTCCGCCCCTGCGCAATTCCTCAGTGCTCGCCGCACCTCGGAGAAGCGCGACAGCAACCGCGCTGTTGGGCACTGGTCTCCCGCGACGGTGGTCTCCTGACCGACGTCGTATCTTGGGCAGGAGATCGGTTGGGTGTTCGGGGTATTTGTGCGGATCGCAGATCACGCTGCCTGAGATCGGGGTTTCCCGGTCAAGTACCTGCTGGTCCGTGTAGGACGAGGAGGACGAGGAAAAGTACTGGGGTCGGTGCGCGAGCGTCGAGTGCATGTTTGCGGACAAGGTGCCGCCGAAGCGCGAGGTATTGACACTGCGAGGATGCACTCCCACAGGTTCCTTGCGCGATGCCCTGTCGCCAGCCGCAGAGTCGACTGGGCTGCTGAGCGATGTGTGTGTCGAGGTATGGGACGAGCAGCAGCCGCTCCTGGTGAGCGGGTCGCGCTTCGCGGCGGCGAGCCTCCGGTGCAGCGCGAGGGCGTGGACGGTCCAGCCGGTCAACTGAACGGCTGCGGTGGTCAGTAGGAGTGCGCGCTGCCCGAACCGGGCCTGCACATGCAGGACGGAACCCATAATGGGGATCTCCCTCTCGTCTCGTACGGGTTGGGTAGGCCCGGGGCAGGCGGCTAGGTTGGACGCCGGTGCGCCTGTCCCGGGGCGGATCTACAGCGCGAAGTCGCTGTCGTCGCCGACGCGGACCCAGCTGTAGGAAGAAGTTGCTCTTGCCGGTCTTGGTGGCGATCTTCTCCAGCAAACCCTTGCCCGGGACGCGGCGATCAGCGGCGTAGTGGGTTGTGAAGGACACCGCGAGCGCGGCCGCGGCGGCGGCGGCCGGATGGACCCGGATGCCGAGCGCGCGGGCACCGGCCCCGGCCATAATCGCCTGCGTGGCCGTATAGGTCAGGCAGTGGTGAAGGCACGCCATACGCCCATCGGCCCTGCCGTGGGTCGTCTTCTCCTGCGTGTCCGGGTCCTCGAAGGTGACCGGGTGGTCGTCGGGGGCGCCCTTCACACGGGCGCAGAAGCGGTCTGACCTGGTCGCGTTCGGTGATGGTCTCGGGCCGCTTCGCCGCTTTGCCCACGGCGTAGCGAGTGGCGGTGTGTCGGGTCTTCGAGCCGGGAGGTCGGCCGGGGCCGGGCCGGTTGGGTTTCGGTGCACGGGCCCGGCAGGGCAAGGCAAGTTCGGGCGGAGGTTCCTGAACCCGCGGCGGACCCGGGCGGGGGTGAGTCGGCCGGGCTCGGCCGGCTTCTCCCAGGGGCGGCGGAGGTCGGCGGCCAGCGGGCGGGCGATGCGGAGTTGACTGTGGGCGGCGATGACCAGCCAGGTCCATCGGTCCGCCGCCTCGGGTGTGCGGAGCTCCGGGCGGGTCCAGCCCAGCGTCTGCTTGATCATCCGGAAGGTGTGTGCAAGATCGAATCCGCGGAGGAACGCCTGCCGGCGCAGGTCGACGTCCACGCCCGACAGGCCGGTGGCCGACGTCCACAGCCAGACGGGGAGTGGATCGTGGCCGCCGGGCAGGCGGTCGACCTCCAGGCGGATCAACGTGCCTTCGATGACGGGGAGTTCGCCGGTGTGGTCGATCCATGCCGAGCGGGTGGTCAGACGGGGATGGATGCGGTCCCAGGCCATCGCGCGAGCAGTGCCGTATCGGTCGGTGACCTGCACGGTTGCGGTATCCGGATCGCCCCAGGTCTCCGATGTGGCGAAGCGGAACTCCCTGCTGTGCTTCGGCGGGCGCCCGCCCTGCGGCGGTGAGATCCACGGCACCGGGACGGGCTTGCGCATCACGCGGTCCGTGCGCATCCGCCCGAGGACCTCCACCGGCAGTCCTTCCAGCAGACAGGCCATGCGCGGGGCGTCGTAGCCGGCGTCGAAGACGACCAGGATGTCGCGGTCGCCCGGCTGCCACCGCCCCATGTCGATCAGGTCCTAGACCACCCGGCGGACCTGGGCCGCGGTGGCCTCGGCGACATCGTCGGCCGGCCCCAGCCGCAGCGCGTCCAGGATCTGGCACCACGAGGTCCGGCCCGACTCCAGCGCGACGACGAACGAGTAGGGCCAGCCGGGCACGAACTGGTCCGACGAGCGTCCGCTGCGGCCGTAGACGTGGCAGAACAAGCGGTCTGGGCTGGTCGGCGCGTCGGGGCGGAGCCAGTGGGTGACGTCGACGGCCAGGACTAGGCGCCCGTCGGCGGCCTCGGGCTGCGGCAGCCCGGCCAGCACCTGCCGCAACCGGAGCACATCCACGTTCCCGCAGTTGAGCGCGTCGTACATCGCGCCGTGCCCGCGTCGGTGCTCGGCCGTCAGGGTGAGGTCACCGTGGTGGTCACCGGCCCGTCGGTGCACAGCAGGGCGTCAGTCAGCTCGAACAGCGTGTCCCCGCGCGCGGTCAGGCAGTCGAAGAAGTCGTCCCGGAATGTGACGCCACCGCGAACGCTTCCCACCGGACATCGTGATGCAGCAGACTCATTCCCCCCACGGCCTTCGTGCTGGTCAAGTGCCTCTTTGGTCGGAGCACAGGATCAGACGGAGGCCGTGTTCACGTCCCAGGAATCCCCGTACGAGCGATCACGTTCGGGGAATCGTTCGAGGTCAGACCATAAGGAACAAGTTGAGGCGCAGACGGAACGAGGGCCCGGGCTCACTGGCGGGGCCCTCGCACGCGTATGTGTCCTGGGTGCCGTTACGCGTAGAACGGCCCCGGCGTACTCCAGGTCGTGTTGCCGAAGACGTTCGCGTCGTCGATGGTGACGCTGACGTTCGTGACCTTGAGGCCGTACTGGGTGGGTGTCGTGCCGTCGGGGCAATTCACCTGCACGGGCGCGAAGTTGACGTAGAAATGCGGCCCGTACTCGCCGGAGTAGTTCCGGTGCGCGTAGAGGATGTAGTTGCTGTCGGGCTCGTAGTACGTCGCCGACAGGGGCTGCTGCTGGGTACGGACCACGAAACTGGTGCTGTGGTCGAACGTGCCGTCCGCGCGCAGACAGCCGAACGTGCGGGCCGTGTCGGCGTACGCCTGGAAGTAGCCGCCGGTGCTGCTCAGGCCCGCGGTGTAGCCGGGCTGGTTGCGTACGTTGTGCAGTTTGACGCTCAGCTTGAAGCCGCCGCAGCCTGCCGTCGGGTCGTAGTCGTGGTAGATGAGCTGGCACTTGCGGTCGCCGAAGTAGGCGGTGGGATCCGGGTTGTAGGGCTGGGGCACCACGGCGCCGTAGAACTTGACGGTCGCGGAGATACCGCCGTCGGTGGCCGCCGGGATCTCGACCGTGGTGGTGGCGTGGGCGGTTCCTGTACCGACCAGGACGAGTAGGGCCCCCGCCAGTAACACAGTGGACAGCCGCCCCAGCGCTCTGCGCATGCTCCGCATGTGTGACTTCCCCCCTGTGCACGTGGTGCACGCTCACATGAACAGTGACCTGGGCACGCTATCCCCCCCTCCGCTCCCACAACCGGGAAACGTCCCAGCCCTCACAACCGGAACGGATGGCCAAGGCCGGTGAGGATGTCGTCCCTGGGTCCCGAGTCGCCGGTCAGGCCGGTGCCCGGCTGGAGCAGGCCTGCGCGAGCGTGTTCAGCCGGTTGTAGCTGGTGTTGAGATTGCCCGAGTAGCCGTACGACTCCTGGTCCGTGTCCGGTTCCGGATCCGCGTACGCCAGGTCCGGCCACAGCGCCCCGGCAGCGGGCGCCATCGAGGACCTCAACCGGCCCCCGGTGGCGCCCAGTTCGGCGAGCCGGCCGCCTCCTCCCGCATCGGCGCGAAGAACAAGTGCAGCTCATGCGCGGTGATCAGCCGCTTGAACCGCGCGTACGCGGTCCGCTCGATCGAGGTCAGACCATAGAGAAGAAGCTGAGCTTGTTCTCTAACCTCCGTCCCTACTCTGACGTTCCCTCTTAATGGGGTGATCACGACGAGCTGATCCGACACACTGGTTCGATGCGGCACGATGATGAAGAGCCTTTGTCCGGTGGCAACGTCAGTGATGGCGTCGTTCGCGTCGGGGACACCGTTCGCCGTCCGACCGGACCATGGACTCCCGCTGTGCATGCCCTGCTTGCCCACCTGCACGAGGTGGGATTCTGCGCGGCGCCTCGTCCGCTCGGCATTGACGATCAGGGGCGTGAGGTCCTGACCTTCATGCCGGGAGATGTGGTCTGGCCCGACCGGTTCTCGCTGATGGAACCGGCTCGACAACTGGCTCGCGTGGCACGGCTGATCCGGGACTTCCACGACGCCGTGCAGGACTTCACGGCGCCCTCCGATGCGCGGTGGCAGACGCTGATCCCCGCTGAGGGCACTGACATCATCGCCCATAACGACCTGGCCCCCTGGAACCTCGTGGTCGCAGACGAGGCGCGGTGGGCCTTCATCGACTGGGACGCTGCAGGTCCCGGCTCGCGCCTGTGGGATGTCGCATACGCCATTCACGGGTTCATCCCGCTGTCCGCGCATCCGGACTGGCAGAGCCCGGACGCGGCGGACCGACTGCGAGTCTTCGCCGACGCCTACGGTCTGGCTGAGTCCGAACGCCGTCGGTTGGTGCCTCTGCTGGGGCGCCGTACGCGTTCCATGCACGACTTCCTGCGCGACCAGGCAGCCCAAGGAGCCCAGCCCTGGGCAAGGCTGTGGGCTGAAGGCCACGGCGACGCTTGGCGAAACGACGCCGAATACATCGAGCAACGCGAAGACCAGTGGATGCAGGCCCTGCTCGCTAGCTGAGGCATCAGCGCCCGTGCCTGGCTCCTTAAATCGAACAACATCTCGAACTGGATCACTCACCTGGGCATTCGCCGGACATTGAAGGGGCCTTCGCCTGATCGTGTGCTCCGACCAAGGTGCACCGATCGAGACGAAGGCCGTGAGGGTGAGTCTGCTGCCTGCCACCGGTCCCGGGGAGGCGTTCGCGCAAGCGTCACGCTTCCGGGAGGACTTATTCGACTGTCTGACCGCGCGCGGGGACGAACTGTTCGACCTCGTGGGCGCGTTGTTGTGCGCGGACGGTCCGGTGACCTCGCCGGTGGACCTGACGCTGGTGGCCGAGCACCGGCGCGGGCACGGCGCTGTATGAGGCGTTGAACTGCGGGAGTGTGGACGTGCCCCGGCTGCGGCAGGTGCTGGCCGGTCTGCCGCAGCCGCGGGCCGCCGACAGGCGCCTGGTCCTGGCGGTCGACGTCAGCAGTTGGCTCCGCCCCGACGCGCCGACCAGCGCGGACCGCCTGTTCTGCCACGTCTACGGTCGCAGCGGACGCTCCTCGGACCAGTTCATCCGCGGCTGGCCGTACTCCTTCGTCGCCGCCCTCGAATCGGGCCGCACATCCTGGTGCCAGCTCCTGGACGCCGTGCGTCTCGGCCCCGGGGACGACGTCGCCGAGGTCACTGCCGCCCAGCTCCGCCGGGTGGCCGAGGACCTGATCGAGATGGGCCGCTGGCACTTGGGCGACCGCGACATCCTCATCGTCTTCGACGCCGGCTACGACGCCCCGCGGATGGCCCACCTCCTGACCGGCCTCCCGGTCGAGGTACTAGGGGGTGCACTCCGACCGCGTCATGCGACGGCCGACGCCCTCGCTCAACGAGTACGCCCTGGCCTATCCCCAGGGCGGGCGACCGCCGAAGCACGGCAAGGAGTTCCGCTTCGCCAGGCCGGAGACCTGGGGCGAGCCGGACGCGGCAACCGTTCAGGTCACCGACCGGTACGGCACCGCCCGGTACGGCACCGCCCGCGCGATGGCCTGGGACCGCATCCACCCCCGCCTGACCACCCGCTCCGCATGGATCGACCACACCGGCGAACTCCCCATCATCGAAGGCACGCTGATCCGCCTCCAGGTCGACCACCTGCCCGGCGGAGGCGATCCCCTCCCACTCTGGCTCTGGTCGTCCGCCACCGGCCTGAACAGCGAGGACGCCGACGTGCGCTGGCAGGCGTTCCTGAGGAGGTTCGACATCGAGCATCTCTTCAGGCTGATGAAACAGACCCTCGGGTGGACCCGTCCGAAGCTGCGCACCCCCGAAGCCGGCGAGTGCCGGACCTGGCTGATCATCGCCGCGCACACCCAGATCCGGCTTCTGCGCGGCGCGGCCGCCGACCTGCGGCGGCCGTGGGAGAAGCCTGCCGAGCCCGGCCGGCTCACCCCGGCCCGCGTCCGCCGGGGGTTTCGGAACCTCCGGCCGCACCTGTCCTGCCCCGCCCGTGCACCGAAACCCTCAACACCCGGCCCGGGAAGGCCACCTGGCTCGAAGAACCGGCGGCCCGCCACCCGCTACGACGTGGGCAAGACCGTGAAGCGACCCGAGAGCATCACCGAACGAAACCGACTCAGACCATAAAGAACAAGCTGAGCATGTGTTTCTGAACCCTGATCGGCCACCAGAACGGTACCCATCGCTTTCGGCCTGGACCTGGCTCTGTCACGAACGATCAGGGAACGAGACCGGAGGAGCATCAACCTCAACGCGGCGATCTCCCATGGTGTGGTTATCCCCACCGCCAGGGGGTGGCCCACCGGATGGGCAATGACATCAGTGCGCGGCGATCGTGTGTCACAGAGACGGCTTGATGGCCACGCATGACGAAGGGACACTTCATCGATGCGCATCCTCCTGATCGGGCCGCCCGGAGCTGGCAAGGGCACGCAGGCAGTGCGCCTTGCCGCGCATCTGTCGATCCAGCACATCTCCACCGGTGACCTGTTCCGCGAGCACATCGAGCGGGGCACCGAGTTCGGGCACAACGCCCACACGCACATACGCGCCGGCCTTCTGGCACCGGACGAGGTCACCATCGGGGTGGTCAAAGAGCGCCTTGCCCGCCCGGACACCGGGCGCGGATTCCTGCTGGACGGCTTCCCTCGCAATCTTGCCCAAGCGGAGGCGCTGGACGGCATCCTGGCCGACTCGAAGTCGAGACTGGACGCCGTGCTAGACCTGGAGATTCCCGAGGCCCAGGTGGTCAGGCGGATCGCTGGGCGACGGCTGTGCCGTCAGAACCGCGAACACATCTTTCACATCCACTACAGCCCGCCTGAAGTGGCAGGAGCCTGCGACGTCTGCGGCGGTGAGCTGTACCAGCGCGATGACGACCGCGAGACAACCGTTCGTAGGCGACTGGAGGTCTATCGCAGTGAAACGGCGCCGGTCGTCGACCACTACCAAGCTCAGGGCCTGGTGACCACGATCTCGGCCCTCGGCCAGGTCCAGGAGGTCCTGGACCGCGCGCTGGTCGCGATCGGCCACGGTCAGGTCGATGCCTCCGGCGCGTCAAGCTGCTGACCCCTCCGCTGGGAAGGTGCGGGGCTGCCGCCCCTGACTGCCGCGGCCGAGGACTTGTAAGCTCCGCTCGCCCGCTGGCTCCCTTCGACACCCCGACTTTCGGACGACGCGGCTGACCGAACCCCCTGCGATGCAGCCCGGTCAGCCGTCGGCTGGCGCCGGATTTCTCGGCCAGCTGGGGGTGGCCCCTTTCCGTGCGAGGCGCCTGGTCATGAGAGTGACGGCTACCCAGGTGATCAGGGTTTCGGAGTGCTGGATGAGCCCTGAACGCGACGTCCGGTCAGCGCAGCAGGCTCGTCGCGGCCGTCGCCGCGACCGACTCGTCGCGGGTGAACTCCTCCGCCACCCGGGACCTTGCCCTCCGCCGACACTTTGGACGCGACCTGCGGACGCTGAGGCATTGTGCGTCGTTGATCGCTGCGTGAGTGAACTGGTCGGGGACGCACAGAAGTTGTCGCCTGCGGCGCACAAGGCGGCTTCGTCTGCGGGTGGTGGCGGCGCTGGTGACCTGCCGGACTCGCGGAGATGTCGCGGCGGTGTGCCAGGGGTTCACGCCGGTCGTCCGCCGCACGGGCAACCGGTCCACGGTCAGTGCGTGTCCGCGATCAGCGCCAACGGCCGCATGCACTTCATGAGTCTTCACCGAGACCTTTGACACCAAGGTCATGGGCCGCCTTCCTGGACCGGCTCGTCGGCCACTGCGACCACAAGGTCCTACCTCCTCCCGTCCGGCCACTCCGCGCACCGCCCCCGCAAGGTCCACGCCCTGGCTGGTCGATCACCCGGGCTGCATCGAGCCGCACTCTCTGCCGTCGTACTCGCCGGAGGCCGAACCCCGACGACTTGGTCAACGCCCACCTCGAACGGAACCTTCCGATGCACAGCCGGGCCCGGGACCAGGCCCACATCGCCGGTCAGCAACACGCACACTCTTGGCTGCTTCGCCCTCGCTTGGCCATTCCCCCCTCTCAACCCGACACCATGCCTATCTGGGTCGAGCCTGTTTCGAGTCAGCTCGAGCGCTCGACGCGCGTGAGCCACTCGGTGAGGAGGGCGCGCAGAAGTTCCGGTTGCTCGTGGGGTAGGGCGTGCCCCGCGTCGTCAACCACGGAGAGCGAGGCGTGCGGGTAGTGGTCGATGAGGTCGGTAGCGGCGGCATACCCGACCGTGGAGTCCAGCCGCCCCGCCACGACCACTGTCGGACCCGCGTATGCCGGTGTGCGATCGGGGGTGAGCTCCCATCGTTCGCCGATTCGCTCGAGCGCTGTCTGGTCGACCAGCGCGGCGGCCGGGGTGACGTAACGTTCGTATCGTTCGAGCATCGCCGGGGTTTGGATCACGAAGTAGCTCCGGAAGACGTCATCACCGATCTCGCCCGATCCGGCGACGACGCGGTGCGCTGGGACGTCACGCAGCCCTGGCAAGAACGGACAGATGAGCGCCAGACCGGCGACCTTCGCCGGGCGCCTCGCGGCCATTGCCTGCGCGTAGTACGCGCCCGCCGAGTGACCGATGAGGAGGTACGCAGCCCCGCCGATGACCTCGTCGGCGAAGTCGAGCAGCGTATCGAGGACGTCGTCGGCGCTGCGCAGCGTGTCGGGAGCGATTGTCCGGCCCATTCCAGGGAGGTCGGGATAAATCCGCCGCAGCCCCGCAACGCCTTCGAAAACCAGCTCGAAGCAAGCCTCAGCCTCGCGGTGGTCGACGCCGGCGCCGTGGAGTACCAGCACGGGGCGACCGGACCCGTGCTCCACGTAGTGGACCACCACCTGGCCCACGGGAATCTCCATCCCCGCATGCTAATCCCGCATGGGGCGTCCTGAGAGAGTCATTGTCAATATCTGCGGGTCGGGGAGAGGTTGAAAATGCCGAGAGTGTCCCGCTCCGGAAGCGGTGCAGGCCCTATCCGTTGGCTCCAGCCGTTGGCTCCAGCCGATGGGCAGGGCTGCCGAAGAACATGGTGGCTGGCCACGTGCTCGTGGGCGGGTCTCGCCGGTCGCGCCGTGGAGGCGCTGGTCGTTGAACCAACCGGCCCGTCCGCACACCCGACCGAGGCGTCAATGCCCGGTCTCCAACGGGTGTGCGGTGAACGCGAAAGTCGTGTATTGACCGGCCGAATCCGCATGGTGAACAAGTCCCGGTCGCGCATGGTCCAACGACCCTTCTGACTGCGAGAGCCGATCCCTTTCTCTTTCGTCCTGGCATCCCTTGTTGGGCATCTGGCCTGTATGACAGGGTGGTTCACGTTAGAACAATCCGTATCCGGCCTACCGGCTCACACGGGTCGTGGCGTCGCCCGCTCCCCCACAAGGCGGTCGCGCGGCATCGCCCGGGCGGTCACCACCTCAACACCTCCCTCTCCGCACGGCCACACCAGGTCCGCGCTGCTGCTGTTCCCGCGTCGGCCCGGGATGAGGCTGCCCAGCGCGCCTGGGAGAAGGAAAGCCCCTGTGTCTTTCGCTCACCCGTTTCCCGCAAGCCCGGCTCCCGACCCCGAGACCGCTCCAGGGATGTCCGACGACGCCCTCGTCGCCGCGCTGAGGATGTCCCGGACCATCGAGGGCACAACGCCAGTCGCGGCGTTGATCGCGCGACACGGGCCATCAGTCTCCGAATATGCGGAGATCTGCGCCTCCGGTTCATCCGCCATTGCGCGAGCGCTCGCCGCTGCGGCATTCCGCCATGTGGTGCAGGGCCTCCAAAGAGCCGGGTCCACCGATGCCCTGCGCCCTCGCCTGCTCGTCGCCGTGCGGGACACCGCGCGAGCGCGCGCACAGACCGGCACCGTTTCGGGGCTGTCGTACGACCAGGCCGGGGCCGCCGACAGCAGCAGGCCCCCACCACATTCGGTCGCCGAGAATCGGCACCTGAGCCAGGTCGCTTTTCTGCGGCTCCCGAGGACCACGCAGTACGTTCTGTGGCATCTGGACGTGGAAGCCGAATCATCGGCCGTTCCCGCAGCCTTGCTCGGAATCGAAGGAGACATACCGCCCTTCGAGTTGGACCGGGCCCGGGAGCAATGGCGTTCGGCGCTCCTGCGCACGCATGTCGAGTATGCAGCGGGAAGAGAGTGCCGGGACTACAGCCGCCTCCTCGACGCACCCTCACACGGCGCCGGTTCCACGCTGCCCGAGGTGCAACTGCATCTGGATCAGTGCTCCTTCTGTCAGGACACCGCCGAACAGCTCAGGCTCTGCGCCACGAAACCGGGCGTACTGCTGGGGGAAGCGCTGCTCGGTGAGAGCGCTCACCCCTATCTGGCCGCGTGCCGGGCACGCCCTTCGCGCACAGCGCCCGTTGGCGCGACCGCCGGGGGAGACCACGCCCGGCCCTCGAACACCCCACAGACGCCCCAGAAGCCGGCAAGGAGGCGAAGGCCTGGCTCCACCCGCAAGGGCACGAAGATCTTCGTCGCCGGGATCGCCGCCGGTTCGGCCGCTGTCGCGGCAGCACTCGTCGTGGCAGGCACTTCGTCCGACACCACCGCACCGGCTCCGGCGACACAGCGGCCTACGCCCACGCCGTCACCCTCCTCCCCCACGACCTCGACCGCCCTCCCTGTCCCCCCGGGTAGCGGCCGACTGCGCAATGCTGCCGCAGACCTGTGCATGGACGTCCGGGGAGGGCAGCCCGAGCGTGGCGCGGAGGCCACCCTGTCCGCCTGCTCAGCCGCCAGCACGCAGCGGTGGACCTACGTTGAGGACGGGCTCCTGCGCAACCTCGCCGAACCGGATCTGTGCCTGGACGCCGGCGGGGACGACGAAGTGCTGGATCTGGAGTACTGCGACTCCTCGGGCGACGTCTCGTTCGGGCTCCGCTTCGAGCTGAGCCCCGAAGGAGAACTCCTCACACGCGACGAGAGAAACCTCGTGATCGCCCCCGCCTCGCCCGAGACCGGCACCGTTCTGGTACCAAGTCCCCGCAACGCAGAGGCGGAACAGAAATGGCTGGTCGAGCCGGTCGCGGGAGCATCCACACCCCGGTCCGCGACTTGAGACCTCGCCGGTACCGAACACGGCCTCACAGCGTCCCCGGCAGACGCGGACACCATGACGCGTCGGCTCTTGGGACCGGCCCGGACGGACCAGCGCATCCAGCCGCTCCTGCTCCCGCAGCACCTGGAACAGCACCTGAAACAGCACCGGCGTGACGAGAGCCGGCGAGAGCACCCACTGGGAGTGGGCCGGGCGTCGCGGACGTGCCGACGGGCCCGCGAGGCCGCCGCCGGGCAGGGAAGAACAGGGTCGAGGTGTTGTCTCGGATCACGCGGGGCGAAGGACTTCGACGGTGCCTACCCCCAGGACATCCTCGCGGAGATGCGGACGGCTAACGACGCGGGGGTGAACAGTGCCGGGACCACCGATGAAGAGGCGGCGGTCGAGGGCCTGTCACGTGCTGGACGCGTGGTGCGTGCAGTAGCTTCATGGCGTGTCCACGCCCCCGCCGCAGCGGTCTCCCGCGACCCAGCCGTACCTCCTGCCGCTCCCCCCGCAGAAGAAGAGCCGGGTCGGTGTCGTCCTGGGGGTCGTAGGCGGGGTCATGGCCCTGTTGTTCGTCGCCTGGGCCGCGGTCATGGTCAGCATGGTCAGCGAGGTCGGCACCGACGGGGACTTTCCCGAGGCGCGGTACCGGTTGACCCTGCCCAAGACCCTGCTCGGCGGTGACTACAAGCTGGAGCAGGACTTCTCCGACTCCCCGCAGGACAGTTTTGAGCGGCACGCCGAGAGCGCGCTGGGCGGCCTTGACGTCCAGGCGGCCGTCGCGATCTACACGCCCTCGGACCGTGGTGGGCAACTGAACGTCAGCGGTGTATACGGCCGGTTCAAGAACGTCGACGACGCCCGGGACACCATGCTGAAGGACGCCGCCGACCCGGACGGCGTGTCGATCACCCGGGCGCCCAGGGACTTCCGCCCCTCCGGCTCGGACGTCACGGTCACCTGCCAGGTGGTCACCAATGAAGACCTGAACGTGCGGGTCATCATGCCGATGTGCGCCTGGAATGACGGCAACACCGGCGCTCTGATCGGCGAGATCGATCCCGCGGTCTCCTTCGAGGACGCCAGTGACGTGGACCTGGCAAGCCTCGCCGAGCGTACCCTCCGGATCCGGACCGAGCTTCGGCAGCCGATCAGCTGACGTAGGCCGGCCGTGGCGAGGGCCGGCCCTGGCGAGGGAGGAAGCCGAGCGGAGTTCCCGCCGCGGATCCCGGCCGCGCCGGAAGCGGTTCATCGTGTCGGCCTGCTGAGCGTCAGCTCGACGGGTCGGCTCGACGCTCCAGCCGAGTAGCGCACGATCAGGAGTCCGACGTTCTCGCGGACTCGCTCTGTGTCGATGGCAACAGCATCGGGCGCAGGCAGCCGCGGTGACGGTAGACGCACTTTTCGGCGGCTTCGTCCAGGCTGGCCCGGAGATGCCAACGACCGCATCCCGCAGGGCCGGCGGGGCACCACGAGTGGCGCTGTCGACGACGAGGGGAGCCCGGTCGCGGCAATGATCTCGATGCCGGGCCGCTCGGCGCCGGCCGGGCCGCGAACGTGTCCGCCACGGCCGGGCAAGCGCCATCGACAAGCACGGTTCCGCGGATACGGCGCTTGGGCTGGGTGCACTCGTCCACGCCGACGACGCAGGGCATAACGGCGGGTGGGTCCGGGAGAGAAGTGATCAGTCTCAGCAGGGTGTGACGACTGACCGGCGTTCCGGAGGCATCCGCCATGCATCGTGTCGGTCACCTTGACCAACTCCACGAACACGTGCTCCACCGAGGAGAACAGCGGCCTGGCAAACGTCGGCCCGCCCACCTGCTGCCGGAGCACAGACTGCCACCGGCTTGGCCCGACCCGCTTCGAGCCTCGGCGGCGGTCGGCCATGTTCAGTAGCCCGTACACCGGACAGGGTAGGCAGGGGCAGGATTTGGGGGGCGAAAGTTGCGAAGACTTTCGGGTGTCTGCGCAGGTCATTGACGTGCAAGGTGTTCGGTTCTACGGTCCCGGCCGACGACGCGACGGCTGTTCGACGTGACGAACAGCACCCCCCACCTAGGAGCGTCCGCATGAGCCGCAGCCCCCGTACCTCTCAGACCGCCCGTACCTCCCAGACCCTCCGCACGTCCCGCCCGTTTCCATCCGCCCGCAGGACCGGGCTCGTGGCCGTCACGGCCGCGATACTCCTCGCCCTGGCCCCCACCACCGCCTCCGCCTACCCCAACCCCGGCACGGTCACGGGAGCCACCGCCGTCCACGACCCGACGATGATCCGCACATCTGCCGGGCGTTACCTCCTCTACGCCACCGGAGGCGGTCTGTCCTACCGCACCTCCACCGACCGGATCGCCTTCGGCGCGGGTGGCGACGCCTTCCCCTCCAGGCCGCTTTGGTGGTCGCGGTACGGAGCGACCGAAGCCTGGGCGCCGGACATCTCGCGCCAGGGTGACACATATCTGATGTACTACTCCGTCTCGACCTTCGGGTCGAACGAGTCGGCCATCGGGCTGGCCGTTTCGGCGACCGGCCTCCCCGGCTCCTGGGCGGACCACGGCATCGTCTACTCCTCCGCCGCCTCCAACGACTACAACGCCATCGACCCCAACCTCTTCGTCGACGACAACGGCACCTGGTGGCTGTCCTTCGGGAGCTGGTGGACGGGCCTGAAGATGATCCAGGTCGATCCCGCCACCGGAAAGCAACTCGTCGGCAACACCACCCGGTACTCTCTCGCCTCCCGCCCCAGCGGCACCAAGGCAGTCGAAGCACCCTTCGTCGTCAAACGGGGCGGTTTCTACTACCTCTTCGCCTCCTACGACACCTGCTGCGCCGGCACCGGCTCCACCTACAAGGTCAAGGTCGGGCGTGCCACCAGCGTGACCGGGCCGTACCACGACAGGAACGGAGTCGCGCTCATGAACAACGGCGGGACACCGGTGCTGGAGTCCCATGGCCGGTACATCGGCCCCGGCGGCCAGTCGATCATGAAGGACGCCGACGGCGATCTGATCGTCTACCACTACTACGACGGCAACGACGACGGCAGGCCCAAACTCGGCATCAATCTCCTGGACTGGAGCAGCGGATGGCCCGTCGCCCACTGACCCGGGGATTGCCACTGCCATGAGCACCCCACACACGAAGCCATGGGCCGGCCCCGTCCCCCCGAGCTGTGCAGGCGTGGGCGCAGCCCGTCGCCGCTACTGCCACATGGCAGCTCGGCACTCCTGATGAACCGTCTCCACGGCAGATCCAAGGCGGGGTCGCACAGGCGTACGGCCACAGCGGAGCCAGTCGTCGTGGCGTCGGCGACGACAGTCCTTCGGGGAGACACTGCTGGAATGCGCGAGCCTTCATGTCGGTGCGTGTCCCCTGCGTCTGACGGATGGTGACAGCGCGTTGTTCCGGACCAGAATGATCATCGAGCTTCCGCTCAGGCGCTGTGCCCCAGCGAAGACCAGGCGGCCACGGTCTCATGGCCTTCGAGAGGGACAGCCGGTCGCGCTGCCTTCGGCGCCGAAGGCAGCGCGAGCACACGGCACCGCCCGACCCGCGCCCCTGGCCTCGGGATGTGTACGACGTCGGCCAGGAGGCGCAGGGGTTGTCCACCGGTCAGGGGATGGCGTCAACCGCCGCTGCCGCGTCCACCTTGCCCGCACCCCAGTCGTCGCCGGGTGCCCCACCGGTGAAGGGGTCCAGCCGGGCCGAGTTGGTCAGGAGCAGGACGAGGTCGTCCTGGGTCAGCTTGGGGCTCGACTGCAGCATGAGGGCACACACCCCGGTGAGATGCGGTGCGGCCATGCTCGTGCCGGACATGGGCTGGTACTGACTCGATCCCGCGGCGCCCACCAGTGCCGAGGTGATGGCCTGGCCCGGCGCGGCGAGCGTCGGTGCGTGGCGACCGTCGCGGGTGGGGCCCCGGCTGGAGAAGGTGGAAAGGTTCCCCTGTCCCGCGCCTTTGGTGATGTAGGAGGCGGCGGTGACGACCTTCCGACTCGTCCCGGGTACGGAGATGGTGGTCTCGTCGTTTCGGTGTGCGCCGATGAACTGGGGAACGGTCCGCCCTCTCTCCATCCAGGCGTGCCAGCGGCCGCTGTCGGCAACGGTCTGGCCGATGAGCGTGAGGCTCCAGGTGCCGGGCCGGATCGCTGTCTGGCTTCCCGGGCTCAGCTGAACGTAGATCCGGTTGTCGCCGTTCTGGGAGTGGTGCACGACAGAGTCGACGAAGGCCTTGTTGCCCCCGGAGAGATCCAGCTCCGCACTGGTGGTGCCGGGTTCGATCTCGACGCTCGCCGTGCCGTTGGGGGGAGTGATCCGCAGGGAGAGACGGTCGGCGCCGGAGTACCAGATGTCCAGCGTATCCGGCGTGTCGTCACCGACGGGCACCAGGAATTGGACGACGTCGCTGCCCCCCTCCGTCACCTGGCCCGTCGCGTGTACGCCGGCGTTCGCCGCGTTGCCCGCGGACTTCACCAGGGCGCGCCCCGGGGCGTTGAGCAGGTTGTCGATGCCGCGCTCCAGCAGGCTGGAGCCGTCGTGCGGTCCCAGATTGTCGCCCTGGCTGATGTTGACGACCGCCGGCCGTCCGAGGGTCTCGGCTACCTTGAAGACGTAACCGACGGCCTCGAGCGTACTCATGGAATCGCCCAGGGCTTCTGTCGTCACCCGGTTGGCCACGACGACCAGATCCGCCTCGGGGGCGACGCCGACAAAGGTGAACTCCGGTTTGCCGTTCCCGGCCGACGACCCGTCACCGGCGGCGATGCCGGCCACATGGGTGCCATGGCCGAGGCTGTCGTCCATGTGCCGCACCGTGCTCGTCGGGCCCGGAGCGGTCAATGCGTCGTCGATCGCGGAACGTTGGTATTCCACTCCGTGGCCGAACGGCGCCGGTGAGGATTCCCCCGCTCCGGGAGTGAGGTTCTGGTCCCAGATGCGCAGGATGCGCGTCTTCCCGGTCGGGTCCCGGAAGCAGGCGTGGCGCCAGTCGATGCCGCTGTCGACCACGCCCACGATCACACCGGCGCCACGCAGTCCGGGCGGTCCGGTGTGCACCTTGTCGGCATTGGTCTCGGGCACGGCGGCGTCCAGCTCCGTCAGGGTAGGGCGGGACGCCTCGACGTAGCTGACGGCTTCCGACTCGTCGAGCTCCGTGAGTCGGTCGATGCCGATCTCGCCGCCAACCACGTCGCCGGCCCTGATGTGAACCGTCAGCCCCGTGTGCTGCGACAGCTCTCCCAGGTCGTCGGCGCCGTGCCCCTCCGCCATTCGCACCAGTACACGCACACGAGGTGTCCTCACCCCTTCCGTCGTGAGCGCGAAACGGCCGGTGGATTCCAGGCCCACCAGCTCCGCCGGGCCTTCCTCGGCACGGGACTGCAGGAACTTCAGCCGTGAGTCGAGCATGATTGGTCTTCTCTCTGGCGAAAATCGCCAGCCCTTCCTCGGAGGACAGGCGATCACGGTTTCTGTGGCCGGGTGCCCGTCTCGGGGTGGAGTGGTTCAGACAGCTCCACGTAGTCGACGCAGTCGACCTCCGTCAAGCGTCCGAGATCGCCGGGGGCGACCGTAGCGGTCAGGACATCGCCCGCGGCCATACCGACGCGTGCGCCGGCATCGGCGATCTGCCGTCGCTGTTCTTCATCGGGTTCGCCTTTCACCCGGATGAGCACCTGGAAGGGAGTGGGGCCGACTGCCTCACGGGCATCCGACAGCGCACGCCGTGCGGCGGAGCCAAGCTTGTGAGAGCGCATATTCCCCACCTGATCCGGTGAGCGGCGCGGTCCGTACGAACTCGATTAATCCTCGTGTCGGCGACCATTCGCGCCGCATTGCCTCTGATACCACCGTAGGCATCGCAGGCGGCACATGCCATTCCGTCCCGGACCGCTTGGGCAGCCCCCGTCGCGAACGGTGTGGGTGCGAGATGGGTGCGAGATGGTCCTGCCCGACGACAAGCTCGCAAGCAAGCGCTCTTGTCCCTTCCTCACAGCGGCAGAAAATGACCAGTCAAGTGCCGGATCTCCACTCGGTTGAGGCTTCACCGAATCCCTGGCGGCCGTCCGCCTGTATCCGGCCTCCCCCGGTCGGCGCATTCCGCTCACAGGCACCCGGGTCTCAGATGAGAGTGGAGTGCACGGGCGTCAGCCATCCCTTCTACCCCTAACGCCGGGATGCCCCGCGTGGGTACGCGGCTTCTGCAGATCGGCACAGGCCCGCATCGATCGACGGATGCCCGGCCTACGTCTGCAAAGTAACCCGGGCCGACGGGCGAGGACCGGCTTGTCTGCCGCCTGCCAGTCGGGGGTACGTCGGATCCGAAGCCGCCACCAGCCGGGCGCTTTTCGAGGTGGAGATGAGGGCCGATGGCATTGCCGGTGGAGCCGACTTCTCCGATCTTCTGCCCGGCTTCCACGGAGCCCCCGTTCACCGTTCGCTCGGAGAGGTGGCAGTATCGGACGTCGGTCCGCAGGACACCCAGAGAGCCCCGCTTGTCGGGCGACGGCCGGCCGCGTCTGCCGTTCCTGCTCCTGCTCCTGCTCCTGCTGCAGGCGCGCCGCCCGTTCCTCCAGGGCCGCGAGGTAACCGCCCTTGGTCCGCACGTTCACACCCAGGACGGCGACGACGACCATCGCGGTCGCGCTGCACGACGTTGCCGAGCAACCGCACTCGCGCCCGAGGCGCCTGCGGGGCAAGCCGGTCGGCCACCGCCGTGGGGAGCACCACCTCGCCGTGGTCACTGACCATCAGCGAGAACTCCCGGGTCGGGGACGCCGGATCGAACTCCCGCCGCATACGTCGTAGTGGCCGCCGACGTGGGCGAGCAGGTCGTCGTAGAAGTGGTGGCGCAGCCGGGCCAGGGCCGCGCTCATGGCGGGCTGGCTCAGCCCGGCTCGCCGGCCGGATCGGGTGACGTTGCGCTCTTCGAGCAGCGCGCTCAGCGCCACGACGAGTTGAGGTCGAGGCGGGCCAGATTCACGGACTTCCCCTCAGCGGTACGGCGACGACCAGTGTGAATAAACGACATGGATAGTGATCATCGGCAGGATCGATTTCCCTGATCACGGATGCGGGGTCCAGATTAGTCACACCGCAATCGGGAGGACATGCCAGTGAAACCTGAACCCGCGTCCGCGCTCTTCGCCGGACCCTTGGCCCTTGCCACGCTGTCGGCCCCGGACGGGCCGGCCTTTCCCTCCCTGGTGACGCCCGACGGCCAGGCTCTCGACCTGCGGCAGGCCTTCGGGGACGAGCGGCTGACCACGCTGGACGTCCTGGACCGCTGGGAGACGGCACTGCCCCGACTGCGCGCACTGGCGGCCGACCCCGCCCTGCCCCGCGTACCTGTTGCGGCCCTCCGCGTGCACGCGCCCGTCGCGCCGCGGCAGGTGTTCCAGTCGGGCGCGAACTACCGCCAGCATGTGATCGACCTGCACGTGGCCCATCGCGCTCCCGGCGACGACCGGCCGGAGGAGGAGCGCCGCGCGGAGGCCGCGGAGCTCATGGATCGGCGCGCTGCCGAGGACCTGCCGTACGTCTTCATCGGCCTGCCCGGCGCGATCACCGGACCGTACGACGATGTCGTCCTGCCCGCCTGGGCCGAACAACCGGACTGGGAGCTGGAGTTGGCGGTCGTCATCGGCCGGGCCGCCTTTCGGGTGTCGGTGGAGGAGGCGCCGCGGTACATCGCCGGGTACACCATCGCCAACGATGTGACCGACCGGGCCACCGTCTTCCGCCGGGACATGCCGCAGATCGGCACGGATTGGCTGCGCAGCAAGAACGCCCCGGGGTTCACCCCGCTCGGCCCGTGGATCGTCCCGGCCGAGTCGATCGCGCACCCCGACGACCTGCAAGTCACGCTCAGGCTCAACGGCGAGACCATGCAGGACGAGTCCACCAAGGACATGATCTTCACGGTCGCGCGCATGGTGGCGTACGCCTCCCAGACCGCACGGCTCCTGCCCGGCGACCTCGTGCTCACCGGCAGCCCGGCAGGCAACGGCATGCACTGGGGCCGCCTGCTGCGCCACGGCGACGTCATGGAAGGCTCGGTCACCGGGCTAGGCGTGCAGCGCACCCGCTGTGTGACGGAGGTCGCGCCGTGACCCTGGACCGCCACGACCCCGAGGCCGCCATCGCCGAGGCGGCCAAGGCCTTCTCGAACTGGGGGCGCTGGGGCGAGGACGACGTGCTCGGCACGCTGAACTTCCTCGACGAGGCCAAGCGCCGCGAGGGCGCGGCTCTCATCCGGCGGGGTGTCAGTTTCTCGCTCGCTCAGTCCTTCGACATGAACGGCCCGCAGAAGGGCTGGCGGCGGCGCACCAACCCGGTGCACACGATGCTGGACACCGGTGTGGACGCGGCCCTCGGCCACCAGCCCTTCCCGCACGGTCTCGGCGGCGCCGACGACGTGATCGCGATGCCGCTGCAGTGCTCCACGCAGTGGGACGGGCTCGGCCACATCTTCGACCACGGCAAGGCGTGGAACGGGCGCGCCGCGGAGCAGGTCGTCACCTCCGAGGGCGACCTGGTCACCGGCATCGAGCACATGGCTCCCCATGTCGCCGGGCGCGGTGTGCTGCTGGACGTGGGCCGCGTCATCGGTGACAACGGTGAACTGCCCGACGGCTTCGCCATCACCGAGGAGCACCTGACGGCGACGGCCGAGGCGCACGGGGTGGCGGTGGGCCGCGGCGACATGGTGCTCGTGCGCACCGGCCGGCTGACCCGGGCCCGGCGTGAGGGCTGGGGCGACTACGCGGGCGGCGACGCCCCCGGGCTGTCCTTCACCACGGTCGGCTGGCTGCACGGCACCGAGATCGCCGCGCTCGCCACCGACACCTGGGGGTTCGAGGTCAGGCCGAACGAGTTCGAGCCCGCGTTCCAGCCGCTGCACCAGGTCGCCATCCCGCACCTCGGCCTGCTCATCGGCGAGATGTGGGACCTGGACGCGCTCGCCGAGGACTGCGCCGCGGACGGCGTGCACGACTTCTGGCTCACCGCCGCCCCGCTGCCCATCACGGGAGCCGTCGGCTCCCCGGTCAACCCGATCGCCGTCAAGTAACCGGCGGAACAAGGGAGTTCCCCCAATGACATCCATGAGCAGAGCCCGTACGGTCCTGGTGATCGGCGGTGGAGCAGCCGGCAACGCCGTCACCATCCTCCTGCGTCGCGGCGGATTCGCCGTGGATCTGATCGAGGCGAGGGACGACTGGAACGCCACCGCGGGCTCCGGCATCACCCTTCAGGGCAACGCCCTGCGCGTCCTGCGTGAACTCGGGGTGTGGGAGCAGGTTCAGGCGTCCGGCTTCGGCTACGGCTCGGTCGGCATCACCGCCCCCGACGGCACCGTGTTGCACGTCGCCCGGGACATCCGCACCGGCGGTGACGACCTGCCCGCCACGCTCGGCATGCAGCGTCCCCGCCTCCAGCAGATCCTCATCGACGCCGTGCGCGCGAGCGGCGCCTCGGTGCGCCTGGGCACGACCGCCCAGATCCTCGACCAGGACGCGAACGGGGTCTCCGTACGCTTCTCCGACGGCGGCGAGGGACGTTACGACCTGGTGATCGCCGCCGACGGACTCGGTTCCTCGACCCGCGCGGCGATCGGCATCACCGACAAGCCGGAACCGACCGGCATGGCCATCTGGCGCATCGCCGCCCCGCGCCCCGCCGGTGTCACCCGCACCGACCTCGCCTTCGGCGGCCCCGCCTACATCGCGGGCTACAGCCCGACCAGCGACAGCACCCTGTACGCGTACGTCGTCGAGGACAACCGCGACCGTGCCTCGATCCCGCCCGCCACGTACGCCGACGAGATGCGCCGCCTCGCCTGCGCCTACGGCGGCTTCTGGCCGGAGATCACCCAGCACATCGCCGACCCGGCGAAGGTCAACTACACGCGGTTCGACCGGCTGCTGGTCGAGGACTCCTGGCACCGCGGCCGCGTGGTGCTGATCGGCGACGCCGCGCACTGCTGTCCGCCCACCCTCGCTCAGGGCGCGGCCCTGTCCCTGGAGGACGCGTGGGTGCTCGCCCAGTTGCTGACAGCCACGCAGAGCTGGGACGACGCCCTGTTCCAGGCGTACTACGAGCGACGTATCGCCCGGGTCCGTCCGGTGGTGGAGGCATCCGTGCAGCTCGGGCAGTGGCAGCTCGACGGCGTCCGGGACGCGGACGTTCCCGGTCTGATGGCCCGGACCATGACGATGCTGCGGGAGCTGCCGTGACCGCGCTCACCATTGACGTGCACGCCCACGTCCTGTTGCCCGAAATCGAAGCACTGGTGGGCGGCCTGCCGGGCCTGGCCGAGGCGAGGGCTCTGGACGCCCGGCGCAACGGCCCGGCGGCCCTGGCCGTCAACGGGCCCATGGTGCGCGAGCGCGTCCCCCTGCTGACCGACCCCACCGTGCGGCTGGCCGCCATGGACAGGCAGGGCGTGGACGTCCAGCTCGTCAGTCCGTCCCCCTCGCACTACCACTACTGGGCGGACGAGGAGACGGCCGAGAAGCTGTGCCGGCTCGCGGGTGAGGCGACGGCGGCGCATTGCTCGGCCGCCCCCGACCGGTTGCGCGGACTCGGCCTCGTACCGCTCCAGCACCCGCGGCTCGCGGTCCGTGCCCTCGACCATGCCCTCGAACAGGGGCTGAGCGGAGTGGAGATCTCCAGCCACGCCCCGGGCCGTGAGCTGTCCGACCCGGCGTACGAACCCCTGTGGTCGCGGGCCGAGGAGAGTGGCGCGGTCCTCTTCCTGCACCCCTTCGGCTGCACGCTCGACGAGCGGCTCGACCAGTGGTACCTGTCCAACACCGTGGGACAGCCCACCGAGAACGCCGTGGCTCTCTCCCACCTGATCTTCTCCGGCGTCCTGGACCGCCACCCCGGTCTGAAGGTGATCGCCGCACACGGCGGCGGCTATCTGCCCACCCACATCGGCCGCTCCGACCACGCCTGGTCCACCCGTTCCGACGCCGGCGCCGGCTGCGCCCACCTGCCCAGCAGCTATCTGAAGCGCCTGTACTTCGACTCCCTCGTCCACGACCCGCACGTCCTCGGGGAACTGGTTCGCGTGGCCGGTCCCGACCGTGTCTGCCTCGGATCGGACTACCCGTTCGACATGGGAACCGAGGACCCCGTCGGCGCGCTGCGCGCCGCCCGGCTGTCCGAGGCCGACTTCGACGCCGTACGCGGCGGCAACGCCGCCGCACTGCTCAACCTCATCCCCGCCTGAGGAGGATCCCGTCATGAGCGCACGTCTGCTCACCCACCTGCGGCACGTCGACCTCGCCGTGCCCGACCACGACAAGCAACTCGACTTCTACGCCGGCGTCTGGGGACTGACCAAGGTCGCCGAGGACTCCGGCATCTCCTTCCTCGCCGCCGAGGGCTCACCGGAGCAGTACGTCGTGCGGCTGCGCGAAGCCGAGGAGAAGCGCCTGGACCTGGTCTCCTACGGTGCCGCTTCCGCGGCCGACGTGGACACACTCGCCGAGGAACTCCTCGCGGGCGGCGTCCAGTTGATCTCCCAGCCCGGCAAGGTCGACACCCCCGGCGGCGGTTACGGCTTCCGCTTCTTCGACGTCGACGGACGCACCATCGAGGTCTCGTCCGACGTGGAGGTCCGCCGGCACCGCAAGATCGAGGAGAAGGAGGCGATCCCGGTCAAGCTCTCCCACGTCGTGCTCAACTCCCCGGATCTCAACCGGACGCGGGAGTGGTACGAGCGCCACCTCGGCTTCCGCCTCTCCGACACGCTCAGTTCACCGCACATGGGCGAGGTCATGCACTTCATGCGGATCTCCAACCAGCACCACTCCATGGCCATCGCCCAGGGCCCGCACACCGCCCTGCACCACGTCTCGTTCGAGATGCGCGGCCTCGACGAGTACATGCGCGGATCCGGCCGCGTCATCCGGGCCGGCCACCAGAAGGTCTGGGGGCCCGGCCGGCACATGGCGGGCGACAACACCTTCACCTACTTCCTCGACCCGCACGGCAACACCGTCGAGTACACGACGGAGCTTGAGTTGCTGGACGAGGACACCTGGCACCCGCACGTCTACGACTTCTCCCAGCCCGAGGTCACCGACCAGTGGGGCACCGCCAACCCGATGAACGAACTGGTCGCCAAGGAGTCGTTCAACGACCCCGACCGCGGTGTCTTCGTCGCCCCGCCGGTCTGATCCCATCCCGACGCCCGGGGGCGCGGTGGCCCTGTCAACTGCCCTGACCGCACCAGCGCCGCTGCCCCCGGGCCCAGCCCGCCAGGAGCCGCACCATGCGTTTCGCCGCCTACGAACACCAGCGCCGCCACCGCGTGGCCGTCGTGGAGGACGACGGCACCCTCCTCCCCCTGCCCGGCGTCACGTCGCTCACCGCCCTGCTCTCCGAAGTCGGCGGTCTGCCGGGGCTGCTGGCCGCGGGCGCGGCGGCACTGGACGCACCGCCCGGCCCTCACGTCTCGGAGGTCAGGCTGCTGCCTCCCCTCCAGCCCGTCTCGGTGCGGGACTTCGTCACCTTCGAGGAGCACGTGGAAGGTGTACGGCGGTCCGTGCAGAGCGCCGTCGGGGTACCTGAACAGTGGTACGCCGCCCCGACCTTCTACTTCACCAACCCGCACGCCCTGTACGGCCCCCACGACGACGTTCCGGTGCCACCCGGCTCCATGGTCCTGGACTTCGAGTTGGAAGTGGCCGCCGTCATCGGCCGCGAGGGCCGCGACCTCACGCCCGAGCAGGCCCGCGACCACATCGTCGGCTACACCGTCTTCAACGACTGGTCCGCCCGTGACCTGCAGTCCGCCGAGATGAAGGTCGGTCTCGGCCCCTGCAAGGGCAAGGACACCGCCACCACCCTCGGCCCCTACCTGGTGACCAGCGACGAACTGGACCGCTACCGCGACGACGAAGGCTTCCTGCGGCTGGCGCTCACCGCCGAGGTCAACGGCGAGGTCGTCGGCAGGGACCTGCTGTCCAACATGAGCTGGACGTTCGAGGAGATGGTCGCCTACGCCTCGCGCGGTACGCGGGTGATGCCCGGCGATGTCCTGGGCTCCGGCACGTGCGGCAACGGCGGCTGCCTGGCCGAGCTGTGGGGCGTACGCGGCGAGCAGAGCCCGCCGCCCCTCAAGCCGGGCGACACCGTCACCCTCACGGTGGAGGGCATCGGCACCGTGTCCAACACCGTCGTCCCGGGCGCCGATCCGGTGCCTCTTCCCACCGGCCGACGTCGGCCCCGGGAACGGGCATGAGCGACTCGTACCGCAAGAGGCTCCTGGGCAAGGTCGTCGTCGTCACCGGCGCGGCGCGCGGCCAGGGCGCCGCCGAGGCCGACGCGCTCACCCGGGAGGGCGCGCGGGTGATCACCACCGACGTACGGCCGGAGGGCGGCTGCCGGCACCTCGACGTCACCGGCGAGAACGACTGGGCCGAACTCGCCGCCGAGCTGAAGGAGGCGTACGGGCAGGTGCACGGTCTGGTGAACAACGCGGGGATCACCTGGCGCGCCCGCCTCGGCGACGTACGGGCCGCGGACTTCGACCGGGTCCACGCCGTCAACGTCACCGGCCCGCTCCTCGGCATCCGGTACCTCGCCCCGCTCATGCCGCCCGGCTCCTCGATCGTCAACGTCGGCTCGTCCGCCGCGCTCACCGCGCACTATCCGGTCGCCTACACCGCCAGCAAATGGGGACTGCGGGGTCTTTCCAGGGTGGCCGCACTGGAACTCGGGCCGCGCGGAATCCGCGTCAACACCATCCACCCCGGCTACATCGAGACCGAGATGACCGCCTCCGCCGCACCGGCCTTCCGCGAGAGCAACATCCGGGAGACCCCCTTGGGGCGCACCGGAACCGTCGATGAGGTCGCGCCCCTGGTCGTGTTCCTGCTGTCGGACGAGTCGTCGTTCATCACCGGCGCCGACATCCCGGTCGACGGCGGCCTGACCGCGCACGGCGGCGTCAAGTCCTTGTCCGACGCCGTGCGCGAGGGAACTCCGTGAAGAGGCTCGACGGCAAGGTCGCCCTGTTCTCCGGCACCGCACGCGGTCAGGGCCGGGCCGCCGCGTTGCGTTTCGCGGCCGAGGGCGCGCTCGTGGTCGGCGGCGACCTGCGGCACGAGGGCGCCGTCGAGACCCAGCGGCTCATCGCCCGGGAGGGTGGCACCGCGCTCACCACCGGCCCCGTGGACGTCACCGACGAGGATTCCGTCCGCACCTGGGCCGCGGAGGCCGCGGACGCCGCGGACGCCTTCGGCGGGATCGACAACGTCCATGCCAACGCCGGCGCCGTGCGCTTCGGACCCGTCGACGGCCAACTGTGCGACGACTTCGCCTCCCCTCTGCGGGCCGAGCTGAAATCGGTGTGGCTGACCGCCCACGCGGCCTGGTCACACGTGATCCGCAGCCGAGGCCGCGTCCTGACCGGCGGCTGGACTCCGGTAGTCGGCGGCTCGCCCACCAACGGGCACATCGCCAAGGGCGGCTTGACCGCGCTGACCCGGCACATCGCCGCAGAGGGCGCCCCGTACGGCATCCGGCCCACTGCGTCACCCCGGCGTGATCGACAGCGGCTCCCGCGCAGATCCCTCGCCGAGGACCACCCGATGCGCGACATCGCCCGCCACATCCCGCTCAGCCGGGTCGGCGCACGCGACGACGTCGTCGAGGCGGCCGTCTCCCTCGCCTCCGACGAGGCTGCGCACATCACCGGTACTCATCCGGTCGTCGACGACGCCTGCTCCACCGTGCTGCCCGGCGCGGCGCACTGAAAGGAATCCACACCGTGGACAAAGTCATCGCCGGCGCCACCGAGGCGGTCGCCGACATCCCCGACGGCGCCTCGCTCGCCGTGGGCGGCTTCGGCCTCAGCGGCGTACCCGACGTTCTGATCGGTGCCCTGCACGCGCAGGGCACCGGTGGTCTGCGAGTCGTCTCCAACAACTGCGGGGTCGACGGCCGCGGCCTCGGCGTGCTGCTCGCCGACGGTCGCATCGCCCGGGTCACAGGCTCCTACGTCGGTGAGAACAAGGAGTTCGCCCGGCAGTACCTGTCCGGCGAGCTGGAGGTGGAACTCGTTCCGCAGGGCACGCTCGCCGAACGCCTGCGGGCGGGCGGGGCGGGCATCCCCGCCTTCTACACCCCGGCCGGCGTCGGCACCCAGGTCGCCCAGGGCGGGCTGCCCTGGCGCTACGCACCCGACGGCTCGGTCGCCGTCGCCTCCCCGCCCAAGGAGACCCGCGACTTCGCGAGCCGCCCGTACGTCCTGGAGCACGGCATCACCACCGACTACGCGCTCGTCCGCGCCTGGCGCGGCGATCGGCACGGCAACCTCTGCTTCCGCCGCGCAGCCGCCAACTTCAACCCGCTGGCCGCCATGGCCGGCCGCGTCACCATCGCCGAGGTCGAGGAACTCGTCGGAGTGGGCGAACTGCTTCCCGACGAAGTACACCTGCCCGGCGTCTTCGTCCAACGGGTCGTGGCTCTCACCGCTGAAGAGGCCGCCGACAAGCGGATCGAGAAGAGGACGGTACGTACCTGATGGCCTGGACCCGCGACCAGATGGCCGCCCGAGCCGCCGCCGAACTCACCGACGGCTCCTACGTCAACCTCGGCATCGGCCTGCCCACCCTCATCCCCGGCCACCTCCCGCCCGGCGTGCACGTCGTCCTGCACTCCGAGAACGGCATCCTCGGCACCGGTCCCTACCCGACCGAGGACGAGGTCGACCCCGATCTGATCAACGCGGGCAAGGAGACCGTCACAGTCCTGCCCGGCGCGTCCTTCTTCGACTCCGCCCTGTCCTTCGGCATGATCCGCGGCGGCCACATCGGCACCGCCGTCCTGGGCGCCATGCAGGTCTCCGAGCGCGGCGACCTGGCCAACTGGATGATCCCCGGCAAGATGGTCAAGGGCATGGGCGGCGCGATGGACCTCGTCCACGGCGCCCGCCGCGTGATCGTCCTCATGGACCACACCGCGAAGGACGGCAGCCCGAAGATCCTCAAGGAGTGCACCCTGCCGCTCACCGGTGAGCGCTGCGTCCACCGCGTCATCACCGACCTCGGTGTCCTCGACATCACCGACGACGGCCTCGCGCTGGTCGAGACAGCTCCCGGCGTCACTGCGGCGGACCTCACGGCGCACACGCACGCCCCGGTACGTCTGGACGCCCTCACGTCCGCTTCGTGACGCGCGCTTTCCCCGCCGCGGCCTGGGCCACGAGCCCTGGCACTGCACCGTCTTGACCTCCAGTGGCTGGAGGTCTTCGCAGTGGGGTCGGTCCTGCTGCGGGGGGCTGTGCAGGGGCTGGGGGTTACTGATCCATGGCGGGGCGATGGGCGGCGAACGGTCTCGGATCGACCATCTGCACACGTCGCGCACAACTGCCCGAAGGTCACCTGGGCTTGAGGCCGTGCAGCATCAGGTGCACCAGTCGGGGGACGCCGTCGAGAGCGGTCCGCGCGTCGAGCCGGTCGTTGGCGGCGAAGGTGGCGGTGCCCTGGAGAGTGGCGCCCACGGCGAGGGTGAGGTCGGCGGGGTCCCCCTCGATGATCTCTCCGCGCTTCTGGGCGTCCGCGATGATCCGCTCCAGCGCCCCCACCGTGCGGTCGACGGCGGCGGCCATCTCCTCGGAGGCGTCGGGGTCGTGCTTGCGGGCGAACATGAGCTCCAGGAGCTCGGCGTTCTCGGTGGCGAAGCCGAGATAACCCCGGGCCAGGGCGACGAGCCGCGGTTCCAGCGGGAGAGCGGGGTCGTCGACGGCGGTCAGCGCCCGGGTCAGCCGCTCGTAGCCGGCGAGCGCCAGGGCGTTGAGCAGGGCCTGCTTGTCCTTGAAGTGGCGCCCGGGGGCGGCGTGGCTGACGCCGATGTCCCGGGCCAGTTCCCGCAGGGACAGGGCCGCGACCCCCTTCTCCCGCAGGGTGCGCTCCGCGCTCGCGAGCAGCGCGGAGCGGAGGTCTCCGTGGTGGTAGGGGCGGGTCTCGCGACTCTCGGACTTCTCGGACGGCATGCGCACCATCGTATCCGGATGTAGACGGCGCCAGCATTGTTGTCATTGACATCATTGTTGTCGACGTCTACATTGAGGTCATGGCAACTGACAAGTGGAACGCGACCGACCTCCCTGACCTCACGGGCCGCACGGCCGTGGTCACCGGAGCCAACAGCGGTATCGGCCTCAAGGCGGCGCAGGCGCTGGCCCGCGCGGGCGCGCATGTCGTGTTCGCCGTACGGGATCCGGAGCGCGGCCGCGCGGCGGCGGCCACCGTGCACGGCAGCACGGAGGTCCGCCGCCTGGATCTGGCGGACCTGTCCTCGGTCCGGGAGTTCGCGGCGGACTGGAAGGGCGAGCTGCATCTGCTGCTGAACAACGCCGGTGTGATGATGCTGCCGGAGCAGCGCACGCGGGACGGCTTCGAGATGCAGTTCGGCACGAACCACCTGGGGCACTTCGCCCTGACCAACCTGCTGCTGCCCCACATCACCGACCGGGTCGTCACCGTCTCCTCGGGCCTGCACCGCGGCGGCACCGGAGTGATCGACTTCTCCGACCTGAACCGGACGGCGAACTACAGCCCCACCGGCGCCTACGCCCAGTCGAAGCTCGCGAACCTCCTCTTCACCCTGGAGCTCCAGCGCCGTCTGACGGAGGCGGGCTCCCCGGTCCGCGCCACCGCCGCGCACCCCGGGTACGCCGCCACCAACCTCCAGAGCCACGCGGCGAGCCCGCTGTCCCGGCTCTTCATGAAGTTCGGCAACCGGTTCATGGCCCAGGACGACAAGGCGGGCGCGCTGCCCACCCTGTACGCGGCGACGCAGGACCTCCCCGGCGCGAGCTACGTCGGCCCGGACGGCTTCCAGGAGTTGCGCGGCGCGCCCACCCTGGTCGGCCGGAGCGCGGCGGCGAGCGACCCGGAGGCGGCGAAGCGGCTGTGGACGGTGTCGGAGGAGCTGACGGGGACACGGTTCCCGCTGGAGACGGCCGTACGCGGCTGAGCGCGGTCCGTCGGAGGGCCTCGAGTAGTGGTCCAAGACGAGCTTCGATCCATAGCGGGTGGTCACCCGCTCGTGCCGGGCGACCTCGTCGGAACTGTCGAAGACGACCACTTCCGAGGCGTGCAGGAACATCCGGACCTGGTGACCGACCAATACGGAACTGGCAGAACGCCGACGCTCAGCCGGGACCACTGCACATCTGATCGCCCGCCATGACGCCGGCCACCGACCGCGCTTTCCCGGCGAGAGCCGGCGCCGGCCTCCCCGCACTTCCTGTACGGAGGCACGCCCGGAGCTGACGCGCTCCTGGGGAAGGCAGCGTGGTCGCACATCGTAGACAGGCTCAGCAGCACGGCTCCCCCTCAGTTACTGATGTTCGTCAGGAGGCTTCTCCGTCGAGTCTGCTGAGGAGTCCGTCGAAGATCCGCTCGCGTGCGACTTGTCCCTTCGCTGTCGCGTCATCTCGCGGGCACGCGGAGCCCTTCATGCGGATCCCGCGACTGTTCTGCGGGTATCTGAACGCATGGCCTGCGGTTCCCGAAGCGGACTGGAGGCGATCTCGCGGAAGTACGCGTACCTCACGCCGACGGTGAATTACCGGGACCTCTACCAGCACGGTGATCTCGTTGTGCCGCCTGATCGGTTCCTCCTCCTCGGCGCAGTTGCTCAGCGAGTCCGACGATGAGGCCCTCCGGGCCACGGACGTAGCAGAGGAGATAGCTGTCCTCGAACTGGGCGATTTCGCCCACGAGTTCAGTGCGGCCGGTTGCGCGGCCCGGCGCTGACAGCCTCGGGACTGCGGTACTTCGCCAGCTCGAGCCGGCTGTGACCGCTGAATCGCCATGCTGATTTCTCCCTCTTCCTCGCGCGGCCGGGTGATGGCCGGTGACGGCCGGTGATGTACCTGGGACGGAGCCGGTGGCGCCTTCTCGACATCCTCAGACCTCCGGCTCCGAAGCATCCGCCGACACGCACCCGACCGGCCTCTCCCCCGCCGGCGTCCCCCACCCGACGCCACCGCCGCACCGACGCGTCACGGACACGACGGCCCCGCGCCACATGAGCACGCCGGACACCCCCGACACATGCTTGACCCGAGTGAACTCCGGGCCCCTGTGCGAGAGGCCAAGAAGCTGGATGATCCCCCCGCCTTCAGAGCGGGGAGGAAGTCAAGCATGATGACGGGATGAACCACAGCGGCCAGCGATTCCACGTCATCGTGCTGTCGAACTTCGCGAAGGGCTTCGACAAGTACGCGTTCGCCTACGGCAAGGCGGGGATTCCGGAGAGCACCTATCCGGACCGGTTCCACCTGCTGACCCGTGCGGAGTTGGACATCGGCATAGGCAAGGCGCGACGCCTGCTGGATCGTCTGGCCATTCCGGGCGACCGGCTGCTGGTGCTGGAGACCTTGGTGGACCCCGACACGCTGGTGCCCAACGTGTCGACCGGCCTCGGCATGGAACTGCACGAGGCGCGCATCCGGTTGTCAGCCGTGCACGAACTCGACCAAGTGGGCGATGAGTTCACGCTGCGCACGACAACCGTGGAGGATGCCATGGCGGCCTCCCTGCACCTGCACGGTTCGGCACTGCGCAGCTACGCCGCCACGCGACCGCGCTCGGTCTCGCTTCTGCCGGTCGCCTCCGCCTGCCAGGCCCGCTGTTCGTTCTGCTTCTCCTCGGCTTCGATCTCCAGCGACCAAGCACCGG
This sequence comes from Streptomyces akebiae, assembly GCF_019599145.1. NCBI lineage: Bacteria > Bacillati > Actinomycetota > Actinomycetes > Kitasatosporales > Streptomycetaceae > Streptomyces > Streptomyces akebiae. The sequence goes on from NZ_CP080647.1 coordinate 72,746, forward strand.
CACGGGTCCCGTGGGGCGCGGTCGCGCACTGGCTGGAGCGCGCCCGTGCGGCGGGGGCCGAGCGTGCGGTGATCACCGGCGGTGGGGAACCCACACTCATACCGTTCGAACAGCAGCTGCGGCTGGTGTCCGCCTGCTCGGCGGCCTTCCCGAAGGTCGTCCTCATCACCAACGCGCACACCACGGCGAGGGGCCGGCACGCCGACCGGGCCGACCGCCTCGCAGCCCTGGGCGCCGCAGGCCTGAACGTACTGGCAGTCTCTCGGCACCATCAGGACGACGCCGTCAACGAGCGGCTGATGATGCTGCGCACGCCGGTGAACTCTGTGATCGACACCTGGCGCGTGGAACGTGATCGCTGGCCGGGGCTGCGGATGAGACTGATATGTGTGCTCCAGCACGGTGGCGTCGCCGACGCGGCCGGTGTCGGCGACTACCTTTCGTGGGCCGCGGCTCTGGGTGTCGAGGAAGTCTGCTTCAAGGAGCTCTACGTATCCACCAGCACGGAGTCGCTCTACTTCGACCGCGCCGCCAACCTCTGGAGCCGAGAGCACCAGGTTTCGCTGTCCGTCGTCACCGGATTCGCCGAGCGGCACGGCTTCGCACTGGCGGACCGCCTGCCCTGGGGCGCGCCGGTCTACCACGGCGGCTGGGACGGGCGGCCCATGCGGATCGCCGCCTACACCGAACCCAGCCTGCTCTGGGAACGCACCAACGGGATCGCACGCAGCTGGAACGTCATGGCCGACGGACGCTGCTACGCCTCCCTGGAAGACCGGGCCAGCGAGATCGTGCCGGAAGGCGCGGCGGCATGAGGTTCGAGGAGTTCCAGGAATTCCGGCAGCGGCAACTCGGTGCTTCTCCGATGCTTCTGGACGCCGCCGAGACCAACGTGTACCGGGCGCTTGCTCCGACACGACCGGAAGCTCCGACCGACATCAGCACGGCGCACCGGTGCGATCTCGCGCGAGCCTGGCTGCGGCGCTTCGAGCTGCCGGAGGAGTGGTCCGGCCGCGCCATGGTCTGTCGAGGGGTCCGGCACGGGCTCGAGGTGGTGTTCGAGTGGCTGCGCGCCCTGCGAGCGCGGGTGTGGCTGCCCGGTGACGTGTACCCGGTGTACTTCGAGCTGGCCCGTGCCGCGGGCTTGGCGCCCGCGTCCTACCCGACGCTGCCGGCGCCGGCTCTGCCGAGGTCACCGGTGGACCACCGGCCCGAATACCTGCTGCTCGCGAACCCCAGCAAGCCGCTCGGCCGCTACCTGTCCGATGACGAGTGCGCCGCGGTGATCGCGTGGTTGCGGGAATCACCACGCCGCCGCGTGCTGATCGACAGCGTCTACGACCTGAAGGCCCCTTTCGCCCCCGGCACACGGCGACTGCTGGACACCGGTTGTGCGGTCCTGCTGCATTCGGTCACCAAGGGATGGCTGTGGCCCCGCACGTTCGGCGTGGTCCTTCTGGGTCCGGCGCAGACCGAACTGGCCGAAGCCTTCCGGGCCGATCCGCCCTCGCCGGCACAGCTGGGGCTCGCCGACCGCCTGCTGACCGAGCACAGTGACGTGCCCCGGCACGTCGTCGACGAACTGACCGCACGGGCCGAGCGACTGTTCGAACGGTTGCCGGACGACGTCTTCAAGGCGATTCCCACGGCGAGCCGGACTTGTCCCGGCAACTACTTCTTCCCAGCCGAGATCCCGGCGGAGACACTCCAGCGCGAGTACGGCGTGCTCGCCATGCCGGTGAGCGTGTTCGGGGAGAGCACCTGGCCCGGCTCCATCCTGACCAGCCTCGCCGACGCTTTCGCCCCCGCGCCGGCGGGCACACGAAACCGCTGAAGGGCCTGGCCGTACACCCCGCTCGAGAACCTCGCTCGACGAGCCACCGCTGACTATCGGGCTGTCGGGCTCGGGTCCTGCCCACACGTGCCATCCGGCATCGCGAGCGTGGGGTTCCTGACGCAGCAGGAACCCCACGCAACGTGCCGGCACCCGGGGAATCAGGCACCGCTCCGTTCGGACGACGGGACCTGCCCCTCCGCTTCCTCACCGTCCGGGGAGTCGGTGCCCGGCACCCACAGGGTCATGCGCGCTCTCGCGGGTCTTCCTGAAGGGCCGCCCGATGCTCCCGCCCCTCGGACGCGAGCGGCTCCGCCGGGCGGCCCTTCAGTTCCCGCTCTCTGGCGGCCAGGGCCCTCGCCAGCATTTTCGCCCGGTAGGGGTTCGAGGTTCCAAGGGCCTTCGCCACCTCCACGGCCTCGTCCAACAGGGCCAACCGCCGCTCAGGCAATTCCCGCACGAGAGGAGACGCGCTCGCCTCCACCAGGACGTACGCCAGCTTCGACCCGTACGTCTCCGGCTCGACCTGTGTCAGAAGCCGGTAGATCCACAGCCCTTCGGCACCACGCACCACGCGCCGGTTGGCACTCAGCAGTCTGACCCTCGCCAGTTCGACCATGCCCTGATCCATCGATCCCCTTCGTCAGACCCCCTCCGGCCCGTGCACGTCACACGGTGTGGCAGCACGGCGACCGCGCCGACAACCGAGAACGGCTGCCGGCACGTTGGCCGGAGTGGGGATGACGACGAGTCTGACGCGCGGCGCCAACTGCCACAAGAACAAACGGACGTGCGCTGCGTCCTACCGAAAACCGCCTCCGAACAGGCATGATGGACCTGACACTCACTCAAGGTCCCTCTTCACGCGGTCGCGTGGGCTTACGTCCGGGGAAATGGTGTACGGGCTCGGCCTGGCAGACGACCGCCCGATGCCGGGGGAACTGCGTGCGCGTCACTCGAGGCAGCGGACGAAGACGTCGCTGGTCTCGTTGGTGTCCCCCGACACGAGGTCACTCTCCGCCGAGCCGAAAGCCACCGTCCGCCCGAAAGCGTCGACCACGGGCGACGAGCGCTGAGCCATGTCGCTCTGCCCTCCGTCCCGCGTGACGTTCAGCCGCTGCACCTCGCCCGTGACCAGATCACGCAGGAACGCGTCGGCATCGCCGTTCGTGTCGCCCGGCACCAGATTGTCGGCGGACGAGGTGAAGACCACTCGCCGGTTGTCGGCACTGAGAGCAGGGCCGCGTTGGTCGACTTGGCCCGCCGAGTGGTCGTTCGGCTCCGACCCGTCGTGGGCGAGTGTGAGGCGCCGGGTGGCTCCGGTGCTCAGGTCCTTGGCGAAGACATCCCGCTTGTCGTTGGTGTCACCCGGCACGATCCCCTCCCACTCACTGGCGTAGAGGGCGTAGCGCCCGTCAGGACTCAGCCCGATGTCGCCTCGGACAGCCACGGACACGCCGTCACGGGTGTGTGCCGCCTGGACGGTCCGCCCGGTTCGGGTGTCGCGCACGTAGAAGAGAAACGCCTGCGGTCTTCTGGCCTCGGAGCCCTCCGGCTGAGTCCCCTCCTCGTCACCTCCGTCGAGCAGGAACTGGGTCCGGAAGCCGATCCGGGTACCGTCCGCGCTGATCGCCGCCCCTTCCGAGAAACCGGCCGTCTGCGACCCGTCGTCGGCCACACTGATCCGCTCGACGGTCTTCTTCCACCGATCGCGGACGAAGACGTCCCCACGGCCGTTGGTGTCTCCCTCGACCAGATCGCTCCTGCTGGAAGTGAAGGCCACATAACGGCCGTTGGCGCTGATGGACGGCTCATACGTCTGCGCCCAGGCGGTCCCGGACTCCAGCAGGAGCTCGGTCCGCCCCGTCAGGCGATCGTGGACGAAGACGTCCTGGGCGTCAGGGGTGTCGCCGGGCGCCAGGTTGTCGGCGTAGGAACTGAAGGCGACGTAACGCCCGTTCGCGCTCAGCGAGTACGTGGTGGTTTCGTTGTCGGCCTGGGTGCCGTCGCCGGCCACGTTGACCCGCTCGATCGTGCCGGTCCGCAGATCCTTTACGAAGATGTCGGAAAATCCGTTGCTGTCACCGGCCACAAGATTGGTCGCCGAAGAATCGAAAGCAACGTATCTCCCGTTTGCGCTGATCCCACCCGCCTCGGAGAAATCGTTCGCCTGAGACCCCTCAGCCGTGACACTGACCCGCTCCGTCCGGGGCCGGTGCCCGTCACCGGACGCCGCCGCCCCGGTCGCAGGCAGCACGGCCACACAACTGCCGACGAGGACCGCCCACACCGCGGCCCGTCTCACACAACGCATCGCTCCCCCTCCACAAGCCCCTCGGCCCCTGGGTGTACAGGCCGGACACAGCCAATAGCGGGGACAGGCCGCGGGCAACAGGGCGGGAGGGCAAACCAGCCTTTCTCGCATCTGCTGGTGGCACCGAGGACATCCGCCGGACGCCCTCGCGGAGCTGGCCGGCCGGTCGGTCGGTCGGTCGGTCGGTCGACCAACGGTACGAGGGGAAGCGGTAGTTGAGGGCCGTAACCGATCGTGGACATCCTTCGTTCCATCTGGGCGACACGGTCGTACGATGCGCGGCGGGAGGTGCGCGGGGCGCCTCGGGGCTCAAGGCGCCCCGGCGGTCATCGGTCGGCCGGAGAGACCCGGCCATCGGTCATCGGTCATCGGTCATCGGTCATCGGTCATGAACTGATGTTCCGGACGGCGCGATCGCCGCACGCACCAAGCGCAGGAAGAGGTCTTTGTGCTCGCGCCTGAGCGCTGGGTCCCTGCTTGTCTCCTTCAGTCCGTCCGTGACCGCGAGGAGGAGACGCGCGATGTCCTCGGCGGTTGTGTCGGCGTTCGAGAACTGGACTTCTCCCGCTGCCGCAGCCGCGTCCAGCGCGGAGGCCAGCCTGGCCGCCAGGGCGGTATGGGCTTCGCTGACGATGTCCCCCGTGATGGTGAGACCGGCGTCGAGCAGTTCCCCGCCATGGACGCCCGATGAGATCTGGGCCATCAGTCCCCCGAAGTAGACGTCCGTCGCGGCGTCGATCCGCGACAGAACGTCGCCCTGCTCCGCAAGGGCCGCGTCCACCTCACCGAGTGCTCTGGAGTGCGCCCTTCGGGCCCCTGCCCGGAAGAGGTCTTCCTTGGTGGAGAAGTGAAGGTAGAGCGCTGCCCGGGACATCCCGGCAGCGCGGGCGATGTCCTGCATGGTGGTCTTGGCGTACCCGTACCGACTGAAAACGGTCAGTGCGGTGTCAAGGATGTGCTCGTTCCGGTTGTCTGCCACGGCGGCACGTTAACAAGTTAGACAGATCGAGTCCAGTTAGACAGATAGTGTTAAGTTGTCTAGCAGACCGCCCCCAGAGCACCCCAGGAAGTGACACCTCATGGCACAGACAGCCGACGCAACGGCCACCGACCCGATCGCGGAACGGATTCGCGAGGTCGAGCGAGCCCGGCTCCGCGCGCTGGTTGCGGGTGATGTCGCCGCCGGGGCCGATCTGCACGCGCCGGACTTCCAACTCGTCACCCCGGTCGGTGCGGTGCTGTCCAAGGGCGAATACCTCACGGCCATCGCGACCGGACACATCGACTATGTCGTCTGGGAGCCCGGCTCCATCGACGTCCGCGTCTACGGCAACGCCGCCGTCATCCGCTACCAGGCCACGCTCGAGGTGCTGTTCGCAGGCCATGCGGTGCCTCGCGCTACGTACTGGCACACCGACAGTTACGAGAACATCGACGGCCACTGGCGAGCGGTGTGGTCCCAAGCGACTGAAATCAGGCAGAACCCATAGAGGCGAACGCACGGCCGAACGCTTCCTCGCCTTCGTCGGTATAGCTGCAGTGCCACCACAGCGTCGTGGCGGCAGCTCCCGCGAGTCCCCGCGCCCGGCCGCTCATCTCGTGAGCCCCTGAAGCCTCACGCCGTCGTCACCGGTGGCGCTGGTTTCGTCGGTTCCCACCTGTGTACGGCACTGCTGGATTCGGGTGTGGACGTCACCTGCGTCGACGACCTGGACACCGGCAGCCTCGGCGCGTCATGCCCGGGAACTCGCCCACGCGGCCGGCACCAAGAGCACCGACACCGGCATCGTGCGCCACCGACGTTCGTCCGGCAGGCACCCGCCGGCGAGCCCCCGGTCACCAGGACGGGCGGCAGACGCGCTCGCTGTGCTACGTCGACGACACCGTGCGCGGTGTGCTCGCGGCAGCGGCCCACGGCATGCGCGGCCCCGTGAACCGGCACCCGGGCGAGATCACCGTGCTCGACCTGGCCCGCCTGGTCGTCATCCTCACCGGGTCGGACTCCGAGATCCGTTTCATCGAACGCCCCACCGACGACCCGGCGTCGTCCTGGTCGACACACGAAGATGAGGCGCCCTACCGCGTTGCCGGTGGTTCGGCGACTTCCGCCTGGGCCGGGCGCAGGAGTTGGCCGCCGACACGGTAGCCGGGGCGCAGGATCCTCGTGCACGTGGGCTGTTCGACCTGGTCGGAGTGGGTGCAGGTGACGGCCTCGTACCATGCGGGGTCGAAGGGGTCGCCCGCTGTGCCGAAGCACTGCAGCCCCAGGGCGGCGAGTTCGCCTTCCAGTACCTCAGTGACGCGCTGGAAGCCGCCGGTGACCTCTCCTTGGTCGCGGGCCCGGTCGATGGCGTCGAGGACGGGAAGAAGGCCGGTGAGTATGTTGGCCACGGCAATCTCGCCGACCGTGCGGCGGTCTCGACCGACCCGCTTGCGGTAGTTGTCGAACTCGGATTTCAGGCGCTGCAGGTCCGCTGTGCGTTCCCTCAGTTGCGTGTGCAGGGCGTCGGTCCCGCCCGCGGCGGTATCGGCCGACCGGGCCAGGCCGACAGGCTCGACGTCGCCGTGGCGGCGGGGTTCCAGGCTGGTGCCCGGATCCCGCCCCCGGCTGTCGCGGATGATCGACAGCGAGTGCTCGCCGGGGCGGTGTGTATCGCTCGGGCGGGTCATCCGGCGCCCTCCCGCCCCTTGTCGTCGTCGACGATCTCGGCGTCGACGACGTCCTCGTCCTGCCCGACGCCGCCTGCCTCGCCACTGGCCGCGCCGCCGGCGGCGGCCTGCCGGCCCTGACCCTGCTGCGCCTGGGCATACATGGCGGTGCCGACCTTCTGAGCCGCCGCCATCACCTTCTCCGTCGCCTGGCGCAGGGCCGCCGTGTTGTCACTGTCGGCCGGCTGCTCCTTGAGGGTTTCCCTGAGCTCGGACAGCGCGGTCTCGACCTCTCCCTTCACGTCCCCAGGGATCCTGTCGGCGTTGTCGGTCAGCACCTTCTCCGTCTGGTAGACGACCTGCTCGGCCTGGTTACGGACCTCGGTCGCCTCGCGTCGCCTACGGTCCTCCTCGGCGTGCTGCTCGGCCTCGCGCATCATGCGGTCGATGTCCTGCTTGGGCAGCGAGGAGCCACCGGTGACAGTCATCTTCTGCTCCCTGCCGGTGCCGAGGTCCTTCGCCGTGACGTGCATGATGCCGTTGGCGTCGATGTCGAAGGTGACCTCGATCTGCGGGACACCGCGCGGAGCCGGCGGCAGGCCGGTCAGCTCGAACATGCCGAGCCTCTTGTTGTAGGCCGCCATCTCGCGCTCGCCCTGGAAGACCTGGATCTGCACACTGGGCTGGTTGTCCTCGGCGGTGGTGAAGACCTCCGAGCGCTTGGTCGGAATCGTGGTGTTCCGCTCGATGAGCTTGGTCATGATGCCGCCCTTGGTCTCGATGCCCAGGGACAGCGGGGTGACGTCCAGGAGCAGGACATCCTTGACCTCGCCCTTGAGGACGCCGGCCTGCAGGGCGGCGCCGACCGCCACGACCTCGTCGGGGTTGACACCCTTGTGCGGGTCCTTGCCGGTCAGTTCCCGCACCAGATCGGTCACCGCCGGCATCCTCGTCGAGCCGCCGACCAGGATGACGTGGTCGATGTCGGAGACCTTGATCCCGGCGTCCTTGATCGCATTGTGGAACGGGCTCTTGCACCGGTCCAGCAGATCACTGGTGAGCTGCTGGAACTGGGCGCGGGTGAGCTTCTCGTCCAGGTGCAGCGGGCCCTGGGCGGAGGCGGTGATGTACGGCAGGTTGACCGTGGTCTCCGAGGACGACGACAGCTCGATCTTCGCCCGCTCGGCGGCTTCCCGCAGCCGCTGGACGGCCATCTTGTCCTTGGTCAGGTCCACGCCGTAGTTGTTCTTGAACTGCTGGGCCAGGTGGTCGACGATCCGCTGGTCCCAGTCGTCGCCACCCAGGTGCGTGTCACCGTTCGTGGCCTTGACCTCCACCACGCCTTCGCCGATCTCCAGCAGTGACACATCGAATGTGCCGCCACCGAGGTCGAAGACGAGAATGGTCTGGTCGTTCTCCTTGTCCAGCCCGTACGCCAGGGCGGCGGCCGTGGGCTCGTTGACGATCCGCAGCACCCTCAGCCCGGCGATCTCCCCGGCTTCCTTGGTGGCGGTGCGCTGGGAGTCGTTGAAGTACGCCGGAACCGTGACGACCGCGTCCGTGACGTCCTCACCCAGGTACGCTCCCGCGTCCCGCTTGAGCTTCTGCAGCACACGGGCGGAGATCTCCTGTGCCGTGTACCGCTTGCCGTCGACGCTCCCCGAGTCCGGGAACCGCCACTGCGCGTCGCCCACGTGGCGCTTCACGGACCGTACGGTGCGCTCGATGTTGGTGACGGCCTGGCGCTTGGCCACCTCACCGACCAGCACCTCGCCGCTCTTGGCGAAGGCCACCACCGACGGGGTCGTCCGAGCGCCTTCCGTGTTGGTGATGACCGTGGGCTCCCCGCCCTCCAGCACGCTGACGACCGAGTTGGTGGTGCCGAGGTCGATTCCCACTGCACGTGTCATTGGTCCTCTCCTTCATCTGCACGCGGACGCCGACTGTCCGAGGCGCTGCAACCTGCACAGGTGAGCCTTTGACCACTTGCCGCCATATTCCAGTTTTCACCCTATTTGAACACTTTCGCGTCGGGCGGAATGCAGTCGCCCGCGAGCGTGCAGTCCCACCACCCCCAGGGGGAGGATCATGGCTCCCGCCGTGACCCTCAGTCGGGTTTCGTCCGCATAAAGCTTCATATCCAAGGCCCGTGCGAGGACCGGAAGGGCGACAGGGACGACGAGAGTTCACCCATGTCCGCCGCGACGCCGGCGCCGGCGATCTCGCCGCCATGGCCAAGGCCGTCAAGGCCGCCGAAGCCATGGCACCCACGCGACCCCACCCAGCCAGGGCACGAGAACGGGTGGCAGCCCGGACGCGAGGTCGGCTGCCACCCGTCGGGTCGGGCTTGAGCAGGTCGTACGCAGTGGCCGCCCGCCCGGTCCAGTGGGACGGGGGGGCGGCCAGGTGGGCATCGCCATGGGACCGTGGTCGCAGGTCTACGCCTCCGACCCGCCCCCCGGCAACGGGACACCTGGCCTGTGGCGTGGCCCGACGCGTAGGGAGCCGGCCGCGCGGGAGCCGGACAGGGCGTTACCCTTCGGGCGTGATCCGTCCACGCCAGGCTCCGGACTCACCGCCGCGGCTCTCGATGTACTCCTTGAACCGCTGCATGTCGCCCTTCACACGCCGATCGATCATTCCGAGCATGTCGCCGGCCTTCTCCGCAGCGCCGGAGGGCTCGATGTCCATGACAAGTTCCACCCGAGTGTGCGTGTCGTCCAGGCTCTGGAAGCGCACCGTGCCCTTCTGCCTCGTGTCACCGGTAGTGGTGCGCCACGTGATGCGCTCGTCGGGGAGCTGGTCGACGATCTCGGTGTCGAATTCGCGCTTCTTCCCACCGATCTTGGTCGTCCAGTGGTTGTGACGCTCGTCAAGCTGCCTGACTTCCTCGACTCCTTCCATGAACTGCGGGAACTGCTCGAACTGGGTCCATTGGTTGTAGGCGGTGCTGACCGGGACCTCGACCTCCACCGCTTCCTTGACCGTGCTCATGTGAGCCTCCGTGTCTGCATGTCGGCGGGCACCCACGTCAGCCGACTTCCTCTGTGCCCGGAGTTCACCGGTTGATACCAGGGCGAAGTACCCAAACTCCCTGCAGTTAACCGATACGTCTGCCGCGCGTGAAGGGTTCACGCCGCGGGCCCGGGTTGCCAGACACAGGGCGCTGACCTGCGGTTTCCAGCTACGATGCCGCGCACAAAGCAATGCCGGGGCCCTTACCCCGCCTGATCTCACTACAGCGCCGAGGCACGCCCACGCTCACCGGCGGCCCCGGCCGGTGTCACCCGGCCGGGGCCGCCGTCGATCACTGCTCGGTCAGAGTGACCTCGTCGCAGTAGCCGTCGCCGGTTCCGGAGACGAGGTGGCAGTAGATGCGAGCGGTGGTCACACCTGCCCCTGTCGTGAAGGTCGTCGACTGCTTCGAGTAGGTGCTCGACGTGGTCGAGGCACTCGTGACGGCGGAGCCGTTGTAGAGCTTGGCCTCCAGTGCTGTCGTGGTGCCGGCGGTCTGACTCGCGATCGCGCCGCTCAGCCGGTAGGTGGTGTTCGGCTTGAGCGTGTAGACGAGTTGCCACAGGGCGCCACCGCTCAGCGACGAGTTCGTCAGTCCGGCGGCGTTGCCGTTGGACGACGTGCCCGTGAGCGAGAAGTCACCGTTGCGCCAGGGCACGGTGTGGCCGGACTCGAAGTTGCCGTTGATCACGTGGTTCTTCACGGGGGTGACGGCGAGGTCGTCGCAGTAGCCGTTTCCGCTGCCCGAGCTCTTGTAGCAGTAAAGGCGCACGGTGCCGTTCGCCGCGCCGGTGGTGAAGTCGGCGGAGACGAACGTCCACGCGGTGCCGCTGGCGCTCGCCACCGTTTCCAGGCCACCGGTGTTCTTGACGCCGATGTTCATGACCTCACCCGCAACAGCGGACTTCACCCAGCCGGAGACGCGGTACGTCGTCCGGGGCGCGACGGGGACGTAGTTCTCCACGGAGGCGGGCGACGGGCCGACCCGGACCGCGTAAGTTCCGCCGTGGGCGCCCGAGTTCACCACCGAGGCGGAGTTCCACGCGCTCCACGCCGTGAGCGATCCCTTCTCGAAGCCGAGGTTCTCGTCCGCGAGGCAGGTCGCGTCGGACGGCGTGCTGAACTGGTCGGCGCCGATGTCGGGTGCGCAGACCGCGGGAACGGGTGATCCCCAGTAGTCCTTGCCGCCGTTGTCGGGCATGACGACCCCCGCGCCGATGGCCGGGGACGACGCGGTCAGCTGGTAGCCGTCGACGGAGTCGATGCCCGTGCCTCCGCTGCCGGGCGAGACCAGCAGGGGATCCGCGGTGATGTTCCCGTTGCCGGTCGGCTCACTCGCCGGGTGGTTGCCGTAGAAGAGGTTGTTCCGCCAGGAGAAGTTCGAGGCCGGCTGACCGCTGGTGTAGACGTAGCCGCCGCTGCCCAGGTTGTAGATGAGGTTGTTGGCGAGCGTCAGGTCGTTCCAGGCGCCGGAGACCTCGAAGATGTTCGCGGTGGAGCCGGAGGGGACGTAGATGGTGTTGTTGTAGAACGTGGAGTCCTGGGAGCCGAGCATGTTGACGACGCGGAGACGGTCGTCCTCGCTGACGTTGTAGCGGACCACCGCGTTGCTGCTGAGGCGTGACCCTCCGCCGCAGCCGCAGAAGAGGATGAACCCTCCCTCGTTGTCGTGGCTGTAGTTGTACTGGACGATCGTGCCGTCCTGCCCGTAGTCGACGTCGAAGCCCTGGCCGTCGGGGTTTCCGGCGTTCTTCTTGGTGCCGTACGCCTCGTTGTACTGGATGACGGTGCCGTCGGAGTCCCAGGCCCAGATGCCGGCGTTCGCCGCGTTGGGGGCCTTGGCCGCGTTGTAGACGACGTTGTGCTCGATGAGGGCGTCCTTCGACATCTGCACGACGATGCCGTCGCCGTCGGTGTCATGGACGGTGTTGTTCCTGACGACGACACCCGTCCAGGGGGTCCAGGCGGGGTTGTTGCATCCGATGGACGGCCGGCACAGCCATGTGCTGGACATGTTGATGCCGCTGCGGGCGATGTTCGCGACGGTGTTGCCGTCGATGACGACGTCGTTGAAGGAGCTGGGCGTCGTGGTGCCGAGAACGGCGAAGAGGATGCCGGCGCTTCCGTCGACCTCCTTGGAGTTGTTTCCGTTCACGTCGTGGATGTCGAGGTTGCTGATCTTGTAGTGGTTGCCGGTCCCGTAGTTCTCCAGCACCACGTAGACACCGCGCCGCGCGTTCGCGCCCTTCACGGCACCGGTGTTGGTCACCTCCAGGTTGGAGATCTCCCAGTACTCCTGGTTGTGCAGGTAGATCGCGTCCGTGCCGCCGCCTCCGGCGATGATCGGCAGGGCGCCCGTGCCGTAGGCGTCTATGGAGATCGATCCGCCTGCCGCGCTGCCCGAGCCCAGCGGGTGCAGGGTGCCGGTGCAGGTCGTCCCTCTCTTCAGCAGCAACTGGTCCCCCGGCGCGAAGGTCTTCGCGTTCGGGCCGGCCAGCGAGTTCCACGGCGAGCCGGAGGTGCCGGTCCCGTTGGCCGCCGCCGAGCAGTCCACGTAGTAGGAGGTGCCCGCCGCGTGGGCCTGGACGGCCGGCGTGAGCACGACCGCGGCGCAGGCGAGCAGCATGGTGACGACCAGGCCTGCGATGAAGCGTCTTATGTCGGTGACATGTCTCATGGTGCCTCTCCCCGTACAACATTGTCGGGTTGGGTGGTTGGGCTCGCCGTGCTCTTGCGGAGCGCGGCGACGATCGCCTGCGTCGGAGCGGGCTGGTTCGCCCAATCGGCGGCCACGTGTCCGTCGGCGCCGATCAGGAGTGTGTGGAGCTGTCCGTCCATGGACAGCCGGGTGCCGGCGGAGGCCGAGTCCGCGGCGACCACGAGTGCGGGCGGGATGGACCAGTTCGCCGCGAAGTTCTTCAGCGCGCCGTCGGTCGTGCGACCGTCGGAGTCGGTGATGAGGACGCGGACGTCGGGGTACTGCAGCGCCACGCTCTTGAGCGACGGGATCTGGCTCCGCGCGTGCGCTGCTCCGACGTCTCCCCGGTCGTCGACGGGGAGGGCCGATATGAGGGTCGGCCCGGAGACGGCGATCCGGTTCCCGTCGAGCAGGGTCACCCCGGAGCCGGCCGGTCGTTCTTCGGCCTGGCAGGCGGTGACGAGCAGGAGCGCGGGGACGAGCAGGAGCACGCCGACGAACGGGATCCTTCCCGCGCGACGGGCTCCTTTCGTCGCTTGCCGGACCCCGGTCACCGGACCGGCCCTTCGAGAGGAAGGATGGGTGCCTCAAGGGCTTCGTCGCGGTCGCAGACGAGAGTGTCTCCGCTCACCCGCAGGCGGGCGACCTGGATCGAGCTCCGGCGGTCGTTGTCGTCGCTGCCGTGTACGGCACCGTCGTCGGACCGCCCCGGGTGCGTGAAATAGAAGACGTAGGCGCCGAGTTCGCTGGTGACGACGTCGGCGTGGTAGCCGTATCCCCCGTCGTCCGGGCCCTGGCCTGATCGGTCGAGGACGAGTCCTCGCGGTTCCCATGTCTCCAGGTCCCGGGAGTGAAGAACCCGCTGTCCATGCCATTCGTCGACGAGCATCCAGTAACTGCCGCCGAGCTCGAAGACGTTCGGGCCCTCGTGCTTCGAACACTCGACGGCGGGCCCCCGGACGGTCCACCGTGCCAGATCGTCGCTGTCCGCCGCGTAGGTGTGCGCGTGATCGGCCTCGTCCTTGTACCACATGCGGTAGCCGCCTGTGGGGAGCCGCAGGACGCAGGCGTCGATCACCCTGTCGGACGAGAGCGGCAAGGTGGAACGGTAGGTCCACGAGAAGAGGTCGTGGCTCGTGTAGTGACGGATCACGCGCGCATGGCCCGCCCACTGGGTCGGAACACCGCGGATCACGCTGACGAACATGTGGTACTCGGATCCGTCGTCGACGATCTCGGGCGCCCAGTAGGTGTGGCGCCCCGGCTCGATGTCGAGCCCCTCGGCGGTTCCCCGGTACAGCCAGCTGGCACCGCCGTCCGCGGAGGACGCGATCCCGAGGTCGGTCCCGTGGACCCAGCTCACGTCGTTCATCGGTGGCGCGTCGGCGCGGCGGCTCGTGTAGAACATCCACCACTCGCCGGCGTGCCGGTTGAAGATGATGGTGGGGTCGGTCGCGCCGTCGTGCACGGGGTCGCGGAACAGGGGGCGGTCAATGGCTGTCATCGGTGCTTCCCTCAGTCCTGACGGCTCGTCAGGCGGATCATGTTCCAGGACAGCGGTTCGAGTTCGGCGTGGAGGACGCCGTCGCTGACGGTGGTGCCGGTGGCGCTGTGCGGGGTGACGCGGTCGGGCCTGTCCGCGGTGTTGGTGGCCTCCGGGTCGCTGTCCGCCAGGACCAGGTGCTCCGCGAGGGTGTGGGCGCCGAGGCCGCGCAGGTCGATCGTCAGCGGCAGGGCCCGCGTCTGGCCTCGGTTGACGGCGAAGACGGTGACGGCGCCCGTCTCCTCGTCCGTGACCGCGGTGGCGTGCAGCAGCGGTACGTCACCGAAGCGGGCGGTCGGGTACGTCGGGCTGTCCACCTCGACGCGCAGCACCCGGCCGCGCCCGTACGCCGACGCCTGGGCGAAGGGGTAGAAGGTGGTCTGCCGCCACGCCGGGCCGCCCGGCTCGGTCATGATCGGCGCGATGACGTTGACGAGCTGCGCGAGGGACGCCGCGGTGACCCGGTCGGCGTGCCGCAGCAGGGCGATGAGCAGCGAGCCGAAGACCACGGCGTCGGTGACGGAGTACACGTCCTCCAGCAGCCGCGGGGCCACCTGCCAGTCCTCGACCTGGTGCGGGTTCGGTCGCTTCTGGTACCAGACGTTCCACTCGTCGCAGGAGAGGTTGATCCGCTTCTTCGACTTCAGGCGCGCGCCCACGTGGTCGCAGGTGGCGACGACCGCCTCGATGAAGTGCTCCAGGTCGACGGCGGAAGCCAGGAACGAGTCGCGGTCCCCGTCGATCTCCTCGTAGTAGGCGTGCAGCGAGATGTGGTCGACCAGGTCGTACGTGGCCTCCAGGACCGTCGCCTCCCACGCGGCGAAGGTCTCGATGCCGGAGCCGGAACTGCCGCAGGCGACCAGCTCCAGATCGGGTTCGATCATCCGCATCGCGCGGGCGGTCTCGGCGGCGAGCCGGCCGTACTCCTCGGCCGTCTTGTGGCCGATCTGCCAGGGGCCGTCCATCTCGTTGCCCAGGCACCACATCTTGATGCCGTACGGCTCCTTGTCACCGTGGGCGACACGGCGGTCGGACAGCTCCGTGCCGTCCGGGTGGTTGGCGTACTCCAGCAGACGCAGGGCGTCCTCCACGCCGCGGGTGCCGAGGTTGACGGCCATCATCGGCTCGATGCCGGTCTTGGCGCAGAAGTCCATGAACTCGCGGAGGCCGAACTCGTTGGTCTCGGTGGTCCGCCAGGCGAGGTCGAGTCGGGTCGGCCGCTCCTCGCGCGGGCCCACGCTGTCCTCCCAGCGGTAGCCGGAGACGAAGTTGCCGCCCGGGTAGCGGACGGTGGTGACACCGAGTTCGCGGACCAGCTCCAGCACGTCCTGGCGCAGGCCGTCCGCGTCGGCGGCGGGGTGACCGGGCTCGTAGACGCCGGTGTAGACGCAGCGGCCCAGGTGCTCGACGAACGATCCGTACACACGTGGGTGGACGTCGCCGATCGCGAAGGCGGGATCGAGAGTGAAGCGGGCGGCGGGTGTGGTGCCGGACTCGGACATGACTGCCTTTCGGGTGTGACAGGGAGGGAGTGCGGGAGGGGGCTGCAGGAGAGGGAGATCAGAGCGCCAGCGCGCAGACCACCGAGGGGGCGGCGACCGGTGGGTGGGGCTGGGTGAGGGTGCCGTCGTCCAGGATCCGCAGGGCGGCGAGCGTGCCGCTGTGCTGGTTGGCGACGAGCAGGTGGCCGGCCGCCAGGGTCAGACCGCGGGGCCATGTGCCGCCGGCGGGGACCTCGTCGACCGGTTCGAGGGTGGTACCGGTGAGCCGGAACGCGGCGACCGTGTCGGCGCCCCGGTTGCTCACCCACACGAAGCGTCCGCAGGGTGAGGCCACGATTCCGGCGGGCTGGTTGACGACGCCGTGGGCTGTCGTGGCAGGAGTGGAGGAGACGGCCGTCAGGGTGCCGTCGGTGGCGTCGTAGCGATGGCAGGTGACGGTCGAGGACAGCTCGTCGGCGCTGAACACCAGGTCATCGCCGGGAGCGAAGGCGAGGTGGCGGGGGCCGGATCCCGGGCGCATCGTATTCACCGCGACCCGCTCCAGGGTGCCGGTGCGGGTGTCCAGCCGGTATGTGAACACCGCGTCCGCCCCCAGGTCGGTCACCAGGAGGAAACGGCCCGCGGGGTCGAGGAGGACCTGATGGGCGTGGCTTCCCTCCTGACGTCCGGTGACCGGGCCCGAGCCCTGATGGACGACGAGGTCGGTCGGCTCCAGCAGGCGTCCGTCCGCGCCGAGGCGGTGCACCGCGACGGTGCCCGGCGCGGTGTCGCTGCCGTAGTTGGCTGTCAGCAGCCACTCGCCGCCCGGGTGGACGGTGAGGTGGCACGGGTTCGCCCCGCCGCCGCTCACCGGGTCGCCCAGCGGGGACAGGGTGTCGTCGCCGCCGCGGGCGACGGCGCTGACGGTGCCCGTCCCGGTCTCGTTCGTGCTGTAGACGACGTCGAGCGACGGGTGAGCGGCCAGGAAGGAGGCACCGCTGACGGGCAGCGGCTTCACCTGGTCGTCGTACGTCATGCGGCCGGTGGTGGGATTGAGGAGCAGCGCGGCGATGCCGGGGCCGTCCCCGCCGGAGTCCGGTGTGTAGGAGCCGGTGAGGAAGGGGATCGCGCCGGTGGAGGGGCTTGTGGGCATGGGTGGTCCTGAGAGTCGCTGTGCCGGGGCGGAAGGAGGTGTCAGCGGACGATGTCGTCGTGGTGGTCGAGGAGTCCCAGTTCGGAGCGCCGGGGCAGGCCCTCCCAGTCGCCGGCGGTGCTCACCGCGAAGGCGCCGAGCAGGGCCGCCGTCCGCAGCCGCCGCTGCGGGGGCTCTCCCGCGAGCAGTTCGGCGAGGTAGCCGGCGGCGAAGGCGTCTCCCGCGCCCACCGAGTCGTGAACCTGGACCGGTACGGCGGGCTGCCGGTGGGGCCGTCCGTCGAGGAGGGCGTACGCCCCGTCGGCACCGATCTTGATCACGGCTCCGCCGGGTCCGAGGTCGCAGATGCCCTGGGCGAGTTCCTCCGGTCCTTCGGCACCGGGCACCACGAGCCCGGCCTCGTGCGGTCCGGCGAAGACCAGGTCGCTCCTGCGCAGCAGAGGCAGCAGGACGCGCCGGGCCTCGGCCTCGCTCCACAGCAGCGAGCGGAAGTTGATGTCCAGGGAGATGGTCACGCCGGCGTCGGCGGCGATGTCCACGGCCCGGGTCACGGCCTGGGCGGGGCCCTCACCGAGCGCCGGGGTGATGCCCGTGACGTGGAGGACCGCCGCCCCCGCGACGACGTGCTCGGGGATGTCGTCGGCGGTGAGCCGGGCGCCGGCCGTGCGGGTGCGGTAGTAGCGCGTACGGCTGCGGGTGGAGGTGCGGCGTTCCTTCAGCAGGAGGGAGGTGGGGGCGGCGTCGCGCGCGGCGACGGTGGTGACCCCTTCGGCCCGCAGTTCCCGCAGGACGAGTTCGCCGAGTTCGTCGTCGCCCACCCGGCCGATCCAGGTCGCGGATCCGCCGAGCCGGCTGACCCCGACGGCGACGTTGGCCTCCGCGCCGGCGATCCCCAGTCGCAGGGCCGTGCCGAGCGCGAACGGGCCGGGATCCCGGGCCGCCATGACGGCGAGCACGTCGCCGAGGGTGACGAGGTAGGGCTCGCCGGGCGGGGGTGCGGACACGCTCACGCGGTCGCCTCCCCGGCCCGTGCGGTGGTCCCCACCGCGTCCAGCAGGGTGCGTGCCCTCGTGGTGAGGGCGCCCAGTGCCTGCGAAGTCGGGGCCTGGTTTGCCCCGCGCAGCAGCGGGGAGCCGATGCCGACCGCGCGGGCGCCCGCGTCCAGGTAGTCCCGCGCCTCGTCGATGCCGACGCCGCCGACGGCGAGGAGTGGGATGTGAGGCAGGGGCGCTCGCAGTTGGCGCAGGTGAGCGGGGCCGCCCGTGGTCGCGGGGAACAGCTTGACGGCGGCGGCGCCGGCCCGCCACGCCTGTGACACCTCGGTCGGTGTCCAGGCCCCCGGGTAGCACGGGACACCCCGGTCGGCCGCGCCGCGGACGACTTCGGTGTCCACGACGGGCGCGACGAGGAACTCCGCTCCCGCCGCCAGGGCGTCCCTGGCCTGGTCGCCGGTGATCACGGTGCCCGCGCCGACCGCTACGTCGGGTCCGAGTTCCGCCCGGATGCGGGCCAGCGCGTCGAGCGCTCCGGCGGTGGTGAGGGTGACCTCCAGACAGGTGACGCCGCCGGAGGCGAGGGCGCGGGCCACGGCGGGCAGCCCGGAGGCGTCCGCCGACCTGAGGATGGCCATGACCCGGGTCCGGCCGAGCTGCGGGGTGAGGGCGGGACGCTGCGTCATGACCCCACCGCCGCGGGGGACGTGAGGGCTCCCTGGGTGTCGGTCATGCGAGTTCCTTTGCTGGCGAGGTACGCGGGTGGAGGCGGATCAGAGAGGCGTCGGTAAGGGCGGACCGGAGGTGCGTCGGTGCGGGCGGGTCATTTGAGTCCGGAGGTGGCGACGCCGGCGACGAAGCCGCGCTGCATGATCAGGAACAGCGCCAGCACCGGCAGGACGTACATCACGGCGCCGGCCGCGACGAGGTTGGAGAGCGGTTCGCCGTGCGCGTTGACGTAGCCGGTGGCGAGCTTGACGGCGAGCGTGGTGTGGTCGTCGTCGAGCAGCAGCGCGGGCGCGATGTAGTCACCCCACGTCCAGGCGAAGGACAGGATGAGACTGGTGGCGATGACCGGCCAGGACTGCGGGAGGAAGATCCGCGCGAAGATGCGGATGGTTCCGCAGCCGTCGACGATCGCCGCCTCCTCCAATTCCTTCGGCATGTTCACGAAGAACTGCCGGAACAGGAAGATCAGGTACGGGGCGCCGCACAGACCCCACAGCACCCATGGCATGTAGGTGTTGAGCAGGTGCAGCTTGGCGAACATCAGATAGGTCGGGATGAGGGTGATGACCGCCGGCAGCATCATCGTCGACATGAGCACCCCGAAGATCAGCCGCTTCCCCGGTGCCTCGAGCCGGGCGAACCCGAACCCGGCCCAGGCCGAGGCGAAGGTCACCAGGACCGAGTAGGTCACGGAGATCGTCAGGGAGTTGCGGGCGTATCCCAGGTAGTCGAACGCGGTCAGGGCGTCCTGGAAGTTGGCCAGGTCCGGTTGGTGCGGCCACCAGTGGATGGGCAGGGCACGCAGCTCGGCGGGGGCTTTGAGCGCGGTGACGGCGAGCCAGCCGAAGGGACTGAGGAACAGTACGAGGCAGGCCACCAGGAGCATGTAGGTGGCGGTACGCCGGGACAGCACCATCACGCGCCTCCGATCGTGCGGCGCTTGGTCTGCGCGGATTCCGGCTCCACCGAGTAGAAGACCGCGCCCCTGCTGAGCCTGAAGAGGAGGAAGGTGATGAGGATGATGACCAGGAAGAGCACCCACAGCATCGCCGAGGCGTAGCCGTAGCGTCCGTTGGCGAAGTACTGGGCAAAGACGTCGATCATGTAGAAGTAGTTGCTTTCGGGGACGGACGTCACGCCGGCCGGGGTGGGGTTGATCGCGATCAGCAGGGGCGCGAAGCTCTGCAGCGCCCCGATGATCCCGGTGACGACCTGGAAGAAGATCACCGGCGAGAGCAGCGGGAGGGTGATCCGGGTGAAGGACTGCCAGGGACTGGCGCCGTCCACCCGTGCCGCCTCGTGCAGTTCCTTGGGGATGTCCTGCAGACCGGCCAAGGAGATGATCATGACGTTGCCCACGGCCCACATCGTCAGGGCGACCAACACCCAGCGGGCGTACGGATCCACCAGCCAGGGCACTCCGTTGATGTGGAGGAGGTCGAGGAAGCCGTTGACGGCGCCCGAGTCCCGGTCGAAGATCAGTTTGAAGGTGAGGGCCGCGCCGACCGGCGGTACGACGGCGGGCAGGTACAGCAGGGTGCGGAAGAGGCCGCGGGCGCGTATCGGCTGGTTGACCAGTACCGCGAGGAGCAGTCCCCCGATGATCGACAGCGGCACGGTGATCGCGGTGAAGAGCCCGGTACGTCCCAGTGACGCCATGGTGTCGGGGTCGGTGAAGACCTCACGGTAGTTGGCCAGACCGACGAAGCTGACGTGCGGGGAGAGCCCGTCGGAGTTGGTGAAGCTGAGCCAGAGGGCGTAGCCGAGCGGGTAGGCCGTCAGGGCCAGGAAACCCAGCAGCCACGGGCCGGCGAACAGGTAGAAGGCTCCGGCCCTGCGCTGTCTGAGGGAGAGCCGCCCGCCGGCGGGCCGCCCCCTCGTCCCCGCGGCCGGGGACGAGGGGCGCGGCCGCCGGGTGGGCCGCCCGGCAAGCTGGTCGGTGCTCACCCCACGAGCTCCTTGCCCTTGGCGATGAGCTCGTTCATCTGCGCGTTCAGCTGGTCGGCGACCTTCCCCGGGGAAGTCGAGGACTTGATGGCGCCCGGCAGAACCTTGTTGATCACGGCGTCCAGGGCTGTCGTCTGCACGTACGGGGTGACGGTCAGCACCGAGAAGTACGGGAGCTCCTGCTCCTGCACCTTGAATGCCTGCTTCTGGAAGGTCGTGTTCTGCGGCATCTGCGGGCGCAGCGACTTGAGCGTGGGGATGCCCCAGCCGCTGCTGGCCCGGTCCTTGGCGGGCCGGCCGCCGAAGTACCACTCGAAGAACTTCCAGGCGGCGTCCTTGTGCTTGGCCTCCTTGGGTATCCAGTAGCCGGTGGCGCCGAAGCACGGGCTGATGCGCGTGCCGCCCGCCATCTGCGGGGCGGGAGCGAATCGTGAGACCTCGGCCTTCTTGGCGTCACCGCCGATGGCCCCGCCGAACCAGTAGCCGTCGCAGGCCATCGCCATCCGGCCCGCCTGGTAGGTGGGCCAGTCCCAGCCGTCCGGGTTGGGGTTGGCGGCGTTCGGGCCGATGTCCGCCCGGGCGTACTCCAGGTACCACTTCAGCGCGTTGCGCGCCTCGGGAGACGAGAAGTCGACCGAGGCGAGGTCCTCGGCGAACAGGCTGCCGCCACCGGACGCGGTCATGTTCAGGAACATGGCGAAGTTGCCGAGCCCGGTGGCGTTGAGCCCGTACACCTTGACCTTGCCGCGCCGGTGCTTGGCGAGCTTCTTGCCGAGGTCGAACCACTCGTCGTAGGTGAGCGGTTCGGTGTCGCTCGGGCGGTCCAGGCCGGCGGCGTCGAACAGGTCGGTGCGGTACCAGAACATCGCGTCCTGGGAGTAGTCCTTCGCCATGCCGTAGCGGGGGCCGGCCCCCTGCTGCTTTCCGTCGAAGCGCCACAGGTCGTTGACCGGGTCCAGGTCGGACGGATCGAGCACCGAGCTCTTCTCGAAGTACGAGTCGAGCTCGGTCATCAGCCCGCGTGCGGCGAAGTACGGCGTCTCCAGCGCACCACTGCCACGGACCAGGTCCGGCGGGTTGTGGGCGGCCAGCATGGCGTTGAGCTTGGTGGCGTCGTACGTGATCAGGCTGATCTTCACGCCCAGCGCCTGCTCGGCGGCCTTGATGGTCTTGGGATCCAGCTCGTTGGCCTGGGACATGACGGTGAGCGTGGTCTTGGCGCCGCTCTTGCCGCCGGAGTCGCCGTCGTCGCTGACGGAGGCGGCACAGCCGGACAGCGCACTGGCGGAGAGTGCGGCACCGGCGGAGACGGCGAGGAAGCGACGTCTGTCGAGAGAGGTCGTCGTCGACATGGGCATGCTGATGGGCCTTTCGTGCGGAACGTACGCGGGTGCGGGGCGTACGGCGGCTGCGGAACGTACGACGGGGTCCATGGCGGCATGAGGGGCTGCCGCGAGAGGCGAACGGGGAAGCACTGCGGCCGGTGGATCACCGGCTCGCTCGGCGGTGGTGCGAGATGCCCCGGACCGGGCGCCTCCGTCTGCGTGGACGAGTGCGCGCACCGGTGCCGGGAAACCACGGGTGCGACGGTGGTCGCGTCCGCGGTGAGCTCGGGGGCGGCTCCTCGGCTCATATGACTGCGCGTCAACATGGCCGACATCTAGCGGTGTCGATATATCCGGTTTCTAGGGCTCTGCTCAGATCTGTCGCTTATTTCCGTCTGAGGAAACCGGTTGACTGAAACTTTCGCGAACGTTAGGTTGCGTCGCCAGAAGGTGTCAAGAGGTTGTAATGAGTCACCCTCGGTCCGCGCCGGCGGAGCAGGGCGACACCCATCGGAGAGGGGGAGCACGTGCCGGAACAGCCCGTCAGAGCCAGGCTCGTGGATGTGGCACACGCGGCGGGGGTCTCCAAGGCCACCGTCTCCAAGGTGCTCAACGGCCGACAGGACCTGTCCGTACGCCCGGAGACGCGCCGCCGCGTGCACGAGGCCGCCGAGGCACTCGGTTACCGCCCCCACTCCGGGGCCCGGGCCCTGGCCGGCGCCAGCACCCACGCACTGGCCCTGCTGGTCCCCGCCCTCGGCAACCCCACGTACGTCACCATCGCCCGCGGCGCCTATCAACGGGCCCGCGAACTGGGCTATCTCTCCCTGCTGGCGGAGGACTTCGACGGGCAGGAGGCCGACGACTCCTTCAACGACCTGGTGCAGGAAGGCAGGGTCGACGGACTGCTCATCGCCTCGGCCCGCCCCGGCCACCCCCTGCTGGACACCCTGAACCACAGCCCGGTCCCCCACGTCTTCCTCAACCGCGCCGTGGAGGGGTCCGGCCGCAACGTCACCATGGACGTCGCCCGCTCCAGCGTGACCGCGCTGGACCACCTGCACGGGCTCGGTCACCGCAGGGTCGGCCACATCGCGGGTCCCGCCGGGATCACCCCCAGTGAGGTCCGCAAGGAGGCGTTCCTGCGCCACGCGGACGCCCTGGGGCTGGACGCGGCTCCGGTGGCGTCCGGGGACTTCACCGAGGACGGCGGCGGCTCGGCCGCGCGGGAACTGCTGCGTCCCGGCGTCGGCAGTGCGCACCCGCCGGTCACCGCTCTCTACACCAGCTCGCTCGCCCAGGCGATAGGCGCCATGGCCGCGATCAGAAACCTCGGCCTCCGGATCCCGGAGGACGTCTCCGTGGTCGGCAACGACGACCTGCCCGTGGCCGCGCACCTCCATCCCCCGCTGACCACCGTCGCGATGCCCCTGTACGAACTGGGGACCGCTGCCGTGGACGCCCTGGTGGCCACCATCGAGAACAGGCCGGTGGGAGACGTCGTCGTACCGACCGAGCCGCGACTGGTGCTGCGCGGCTCCACGGCCGGACCGGCAGAACCAGGAGGAACGCCATGACCGTCGCCGCCGCACCGGCACGTTTCATCGGGCGTACGGCCCTGCTCACCGGGGCCGGCTCCGGCATCGGGGCGGCCACCGCCCGCCGGCTGGCGGCCGAGGGGGCGTCCGTCCTCGTCACCGACGTGGACGCCGAGGCCGCCCAGCGCGTGGCCGAGGACATCCGCGCGGGGGGCGGGCGGGCACGGGACCGGCCCCTCGACGTGACCTCCCCGGGTCAGTGGGCCGCGGCCGTCGCCGAGGCCGAGTCCTGGACCGGGCGCCTAGACGTGCTCCACCTCAACGTGGGCCGCAACCTGCCCGGAGCGGCACACGAACTCGACGACGCCTCCTGGCACGACCAGTTGCGGCTCTGCCTCGACTCGGTGTTCTACGGCGTCCGGGCCGGGGTTCCCCTCCTCGGAACGGCCGGGGGCGCGGTGGTGATCACCTCGTCCGTGCACGCGGCCATCGGCTTCAAGGGCTTCCCCGCCTACGCGGCGGCCAAGGGCGGAATCGACGCCCTCGTAAGGCAGTTGGCCGTCGAGTACGGGGGGCGGATCCGGTTCAACTCCGTCCTGCCCGGGGCCGTGCTGACGGCCCTGTGGACCAATACACCCCCGGAGTACAAAGCGCAGACCATCGCACGCACGCCGGTCGGCAGGCTCGGTACCCCCGAGGACATCGCCGCCGCCGTGGCCTTCCTCGCCTCCGAGGACGCCTCCTTCGTCACCGGCCAGAACCTGCTCGTGGACGGCGGCCGCAGCATCAGCTCCCAGGAATAGCCCGCCCGACCTCGGCCGATGCGCCCTGTCCCAGTCCCCTGTCCCTGCCGCTGCCCCTCCCCTGCCTTCCCGTACCTCCGCCCCCGGACAGCAGCCCTCCCCCGTACCGACGCCTCCCCCGTACCGACGCCTCTCCCGTCCTCGCGAGCGGCCGTTCCCCGCGTTCGCTGTCGGCCACGACCGACAGAACCACCCACCTGCCCACCTGCCCGACCACTGAGCCTCGTCCCGCACCCGGCCGTACACAGCACAGGACCCGGAGGTCCACCCCATGAAGATCACTGGATACGAACTCTTCCTCGTCGAACCGCGCTGGCTCTTCCTGCGCGTCGACACCGACGAGGGAATCTCCGGCTGGGGTGAGCCCATAGTCGAGGGCAAGGCCCACACCGTCGCCCGCTGTGTCGAGGAGATGTTCGACTACCTGCTCGGCCAGGACCCCGCCCGCATCGAGGAGCACTGGCAGGTGCTCGCCAAGAGCGGCTTCTACCGCGGCGGAGTCGTCCTGAACAGCGCCCTGGCCGGAATCGACCAGGCTTTGTGGGACATCGCGGGCAAGACCCACGGCGTCCCGGTCCACCAGCTCCTCGGCGGACACGTGCGCGACCGGGTCCGCGTCTACGGCTGGGTCGGCGGCGAAACCCCCGAGGAACTGGCCGAGTCGGCCGCCGAGCAGGTCGCCAAGGGCATGACGGCGGTCAAACTGAACCCCTGCGGCCAGCTGGAGCCGCTCGCCGCCCCCGCCGCGATCAACGCCATCGTGGACGGGGTGGCCGCGGTCCGCGAGGCCATCGGGCCGGAGCGCGATCTGGCGCTCGACTTCCACGGCCGGTTCAGCGGGGCGATGTCCCGCCGCGTGCTGCCCCACCTGGAGCCGCTCCTGCCGCTCTTCGTCGAAGAGCCCGTGCTTCCGGAGTTCTCCCAGGACCTCGGCGCCGTGGTGCGCTCCACCTCCATCCCCATCGCCACCGGCGAGCGGCTGTACTCCCGCTGGGACTTCCGCTCGGTGCTCTCCGACGGCATCGCCGTGGCCCAGCCCGACATCAGCCACGCCGGCGGAATCTCCGAGTCCCGCAGGATCGCCGCGATGGCAGAGGCATACGACGTTCTGGTGGCCCCGCACTGCCCGCTCGGCCCGATCGCCCTGGCGGCCAGCCTGCAGCTCGACTTCGCGATCCCCAACTTCCTCATCCAGGAACAGGCTTTGGGCATCGGCTACGGCGACAGCAGCGGACTGCTGGACTACCTCGCCGACACCACCCCCTTCACGTTCCGCGACGGCTACATCGACCGGCCGACCGCACCCGGTCTCGGTATCACCATCGACGAGGACGCGGTCCGGGCCGCCGCCGAACGCGGCCACCGCTGGCGCAACCCGATCTGGCGCAACACGGACGGCTCGCTGGCCTCCTGGTAGTCGGCAGGGGACTCCGGCCGGATGCCGCATCGCGCGCGTCCGGCCCGGGCCCCGCCCTCTCGCCGACGTCCGTACTGACGACCGCGTCCGGGAGCTGTGGACCCACGCCGACAACCGGGCACTCACGAGGTGAGGAAGCCACCCGCGCCGTACGCACCAAGCCACGACGGCTCGTCCGCGCGGTCATACATCGCGATACGAGTCGCGCCGTCCATGACGAGCAACTCCTTCGGTCCCTTGGAAAGCTCGTAGGCCTGGCCGCTGAACACCTTCGTGTCCGCCTGGTTCTCTGCGACGAGGAGCATCGGCTGGGTCAACAGTTCCGGGATCTGATCGAACGCCGAAAGAGCTTTCAGGGTGGACGACTTGGCGCCGCTCTCGGCGCCGGAGTCGGTGAAGCCCGCGGCCGGCTTGACCAGCCAGGCGTGGGAGAACCCGCGCCCGCCTGGTTTCGGCGAACGTGTGGAAGGCGGCGGAGGCGGTGCCTGTAGGTCGCCGCGCCGAAGATGATCGCGTCCAGCGGCGTCCAGCTGCGCCCACTGCCCGTCGGTGATGGTGTCCACGGAGATCAAGAGCACCTCGGCGCCGGTTCCCGCCGCGCCACGGGCCACGGCTTCGGCGACGACGGCCGTGTGGCCGTAGCCCGTGTGAAAGGCCACTGCGATCGTGGCCGCCGGCCTCGCCCGCACCGGTCACCCCCAAGCCGCCGCCCGGCTCATCGATGGCGTCCTCGCCGCAGCGCGCG
Source organism: Streptomyces akebiae (assembly GCF_019599145.1). Taxonomy (NCBI): domain Bacteria; kingdom Bacillati; phylum Actinomycetota; class Actinomycetes; order Kitasatosporales; family Streptomycetaceae; genus Streptomyces; species Streptomyces akebiae. Next base: position 98,929 of record NZ_CP080647.1, read on the forward strand.
CCTTCGACCACCGGCTGCCGGAACTGTGGGGCGGCGCCACCCGCGCCAACACCCCCACCCCGTCCCCTACCCGGCCGCCCGCCGACCACAAGCCTGGTCGGCGGCGGCCATCGCCCTGATGACGGCGCTGACCGGAGTGGAACCCGACGTTCCCGCCGGCCGCCTCCACCTCCCGGCCGGGGCAAGGGCAGAGTCGCCGGCCTTCCGGCCGCCGAGCCGCGGGCTACCGCATCGGCGGAGTACCACACTCCCGGTTCGGGGAGTCGCCCTCGGCGATGCGAAGCGGGCCGCCGACCGGGTCCAAGCACATCACGTACGGGTGGTACTTGACGCGTCGTGGGTCGAGGTCCGGGGTGCGGAGCGCCTCGTAGTGCGGGCCGAAACGCATCCGAGCGGGCGGCTTCGTCCTACTGGGGCAACGGTGCGACGGCCGCGGACCTGCGTCGGGCGGTCAGGAAGAGGCCTGCCGCCACGACGGCCGAGGCCAGGCCCAGCAGGCCGACGGCGGCGGCCAGGGTGCCGAGGGCGGACTTGGCCGCGATCAGCACCAGGGGGCAGATGAACTGGCCGATGAAGAAGGAAGCGGTCCACAGGCCGGTGCCACGGCCGCGGTCGGCGAAGTCCAGTTTGGACATGGCGATGGTGAGCAGGGAGGGCAGCAGGAGACCGGTGCCGAGGCAGTTGAGTACGGCGCCGACGATCAGCAGCGGCGCGCTGTCCGCGAGCCACATCACCGCGAACCCGGCCGCGCACAGGGCGAAGACGAGTGGCAGCCGGGGCCCCGGGGCCCCGCGCAGCTTGGCGAAGGTGATCGCGCCGGCCACGGTGGCGGCGCTGGCCAGGGCTGTGGCCAGCCCGATCACGCTGGTCGCCGTCACGCCGAGGTCGTCCAGCAGGTAGGACATCTCCACCGGGACGGTGTAGAAGACGAGGGCCCCGAACACGGTGAGTCCGCAGATCCCGGCCAGCTGCCGGAAGGGGAACGAGCGCTTCGGGGGGACCGCGGTGTCCGCACTCTCCCCGCCTTCGGCGGCGGCACCGGTGGCCGCGGTCGGCTTCGGCAGCCCGATGGCCATGAGCGGGGCGATGAGCAGGCTGACGGCGTAGATCCAGAACGGGGTCCGCCAGCCGGCCGACCCCGCGGCACCGCCGATGACGAAGAAGGCGGTCGCGGAGGCGGAGGCGCACATGGTCTGGAGGGCGAGGTAGCGGTCCCGTGTCCGACCGCTGTAGTAGTCGCCGATCAGCGTGGTGCAGCAGGTCATGATGGCGGCCTCGGCGATACCGACCAGGGCGCGGCTGGCCACGATGGCGCCCAGCGACTCCAACCACAGCGGTGCGGTGCCGAAGATCGCGTACAGCACGGTCGCGACGATCAGCAGGCGCTTGCGGCCGAGCCGGTCGACGATGACGCCCGCGAAGGGCGCCAGCAGGCCCAGCGCCAGGGCCGGGACGGTGAGGGCCATCGGGACCAGGGCGCCCGCGCCGGGCACCTCGGCGAAGTGGTCCTGCATCTTGGGCAGCACGGGGGCGATCAGGACGGCCCCGAGGATCGGTAGACAGCTGCCTGCCATGAGGAGGGAGACGCGCAGCCGGTGCGCGGCACCGGACGTCGGAAGGATCGCACCGGGCGGCGGCACGGGTTCCGCGTGAGCGGGCGGGGACGATGGCGATGGCATGGAAGCGGGCATGCGGGAACTCCATGTGGCGAGGGGAGGGGCGGGCACGCCACCGGGGAACAGACACCCCGAGAAGAGGAGCGTGCGGAGGAACTGCGGTCGACTATGGGTGACGGACCCAGCCCTGCCTAGTCTCTGTCCGATCGATCTGCCGGATCGCGATCATCCTTGCCGTGGATGGTCTCCGCGACCCGTGCCGCCGTCTCCCGCAGCCAGATGTGCGCCGCGTCGTGCGTGTGGACCGGGTGCCACCACAGGGCCTCCCGGAGCGGCACGGCGTCGTAGGGCGGTTCCACGACCCGTACGGGGACGAGTCCGTCGAGTCGGTCGGCGAGACGCCCCTGGATGAGGGCCACCCGGCGCGTCCCGGCAACCAGGAGGGGCATCAACTGGAAGCTGTCGACGGATACTTCGACGCGCGGCTCGATGCCGAGCATGCCGATCTGGCGGGCGGCGGGAGCGTCGTACGTGCGCTGGTACGTCACCCACGGCAGCCGGGCCAGGTCGTCGAGGGTGAGGTGCTCACCGACCTCGGGATGGTCGTCGGCGACGAGGTAGACCCAGCGGTCCCGGTAGAGCTCCACGGTGGGAAAGTCGCTGATGATGCCGTGCGGCAGCAGCAGACCGTCGGCGGTGCTGAGCAGCGCGGTGATGTTCTCTGTGATGTCCGTCGGGGCCTGCTTGAACCGGAGCCGGATGCCTGGTGCCTCGGCGTGCACCGTACGGGCGAGTTCGGCGCCGAAGACGGCCACCGCGTAGTCGGAGGAGAGCAGCGTGAACTCGTGCTCTTCGCGGGCGGGGTCGAACTCGGCCTGGCTGGTGAAGACACGTTCGAGCAGGTCGCAGGCGGTGGCGGTGCGGTCGAGGAGGGCCAGGCCGAGAGCGGTCAGTTCGTAGCGTCCGCCGGCCCGGGAGAGTAGGTCGTCGTCGAAGTGACGGCGCAGCCGTGCCAGGGCGGCGCTCATCGCGGGCTGGCTGAGACCGATACGCCGGCCGGCTCTGGTGACGTTGCGCTCCTCCAGGAGGGCGCGCAGGGCGACGACGAGGTTGAGGTCAAGGCTGGCCAGGTTCACGAGGGGCCCCCGTACGGAGTGGAAAACAGCCCGGGCATTCGTCATCTGGATGTGGATCATCCGAGGAATCGATTTGCCCGATCGCAAGGTACGCGCCAGATTGGTGACACCGCAATCGGGAGGACATCTCCGTGAAGTCCGCAGCCACGTCGGGCGTCCCTCTTCTTCACGTCGGGCGTCCCTCTTCTTCACCGGCCCCTTCGCCCTCGGTACCTTCTCCGCCCCGGGCCGGACCCCGTCCGCGGGACTGGTGCTCCCGGACGGCAGAGTGCTGGACCTGCGTACGACCGCCCGCGCGCTCCTGGAGCGCTGGGACGAGGCACTGCCGCGCCCGCACGGCCTCGCGGCGATCCGGCCGGGACTGGCTGTCGCTCGACGACCTGAACGTGAACGCGCCCGTCGAGCCCTGGCAGATCTTCCGGTCCGGCGCCGACTACCGGCCACACGTGATCGACCTGGAGGTCGCGCACCGCGCCCCCGACGACCCGCGCACCGGCGAGGAGGCCCGCGCGGAGATCGCGGCGATCATGTCAGCGGGCGTGTCAGGTCAAGGGAGGGCGGGTGCGCGGTGGTACGGGCGCCCAGGGCGGTGTCCGCGGATACCCGCCGGGTCGGACGCGCTGCCCCTACGGGCACCCCATCGTGCCCCTCCACCTCTCACCCGCGACCGCGGCACCGGGTATGTAGGAAGCACAGCCCAACTGCCAGCCTACGAGCGGAAGTCCATGCACGCGCAAGAGCCGATGAAGAACGACAAGCAGCCGCAGCGCCCCGCCAAGAGCGCGGCCGTACGGCCGGGAGGGCGGGTGCCCGATGCGCTTGTCGAGCTGCAGCGCACCGCCGGCAACGCCGCCGTCGTCCGTATGCTCCAGCAGAGCCGGCACCAGCACGGCGTGGGCTGCGGCCACCCACAGCCCACGGCGGAGCCGGTGCAGCGCTCCGCCGTGCACGACGTGTTGCGCGCGCCGGGCAATCCGCTGGATGAACCGCTGCGGCAGGAGATGGAGTCCCGCCTCGGCGCCGACTTCTCCGACGTCCGCGTGCATACCGGCTCCGCGGCCCGCGCCTCCGCCGCCGAGGTGGGTGCCCGTGCCTACACCTCCGGCAGCCATGTCGTCATCGGCGACGGCGGAGGCGACAAGCACACCCTCGCCCATGAGCTGACGCATGTCATCCAACAGCGCCAGGGCCCGGTGGCCGGTACGGACAACGGGTCGGGGCTGAGTGTCTCCGACCCCGGCGACCGCTTCGAGCGCGAGGCCGAGGCCAACGCGGTCCGGGTGATGAGGCGGACGCCTGAACAGATCGACCAAGGCCCGCCGGGTGCCGCCGTACAGCGGGAAGCCGACGTCACGGCCCGGGGCGCGGCGCGCGGCACCGACACGACGGTCGTTCAGCGCTTCTCCGAGGTCACGACCGCGGAGTTGGGGCCGGCGCGGGTCTCGCAGAACGGGCTGTACCTCATGACCGTCACTCCTGGGGCGGACACCACCGTCATCTGGGTCGCGGAGGGTGCCCCGGCGCCCCGGTACTGCACGCCGACCGGGCAGAGCGGGGAGATCGGGGGGCGCGTGTACGCGGAGTACGAGCCGTCGACGGCCTTCCTCGCGGACTGCGCCCACACCGCCGAGGAGATCATGCACCAGCAGCGGCTGGCCCTGGGGCAGGACGCCAGCGAATTCGCCCTGGGGGGAAACCAGTTCGGCCTGGGCGACAGGGAGAACGCGGAGGGCGCCATGGCCTACGCGAACGCCAGGCCGGGTGGTCCCCAGGCGAACGGCGAGGAACGGCCGAACGCCGGGCAGGCGTTCGCCATCGTGGAGACCGCGTGGCACGGGGATTACGAGCGGCCCGCCAACACCAGCGGGTGGCCCTATCACGTGGCGGCCGTGGTCGCCGTGGACGGCGACGACCGCATCACCGTGGAGCAGGCCGCGGACGGCAACGACGCGAAGGCCCGTCAGGGGTACGAGGGCATCGTCGACATGTATACGTCGGGCACGGACCCGACCAACGGGCAGGCGCTGCCACGCAGCTTCCACGGGCGCAACACCGGCGGCCCGGTGCAGCACTTCTCGGTCGGCGCGATCACCGTCATCCTCCAGCCGATCAACGTGGGCGGCCTCAAGAAGGAGACCGGCCGCCGGAAGCTCATGTGACCCGGCCCGGGCCGACCCGGCATGAGCCGGCCCGGCCCGGCCGCGCTGCCCCGGACGCCGCGCCGCAGACCTGGACCGGGCCCTGCCGTCGCAGGTGATACAGCGGCCGACCCTCCGCTCGAACCCGGGGTGCGGTGGACGAATCGCTTGCTACGGCAGCGGGATGCCGAGTCGCTCCGCGAGCTCCTGGGCGCTGATGCCGTACGTCTCCCGGATCCGTACGCCGTGGGGGCCGACGTCGAAGACGCCGTGGTCGGTGTAGACGCGGCTGACGCAGCCGAGGCCGGTGAGCGGGTAGGCGCATCGCGGCACGAGCTTGGGTTCTCCCGAGCGGGTGAAGAGCGTCATCATCACGTAGACGTCCTTGGCGCCGATGGCGAGGTCCATGGCGCCGCCGACGGCGGGGATGTCGTCGGGCTTGCCGGTGTGCCAGTTGGCGAGGTCGCCGTTGAAGGCGACCTGGTAGGCACCGAGGACGCAGACGTCGAGGTGCCCGCCGCGCATCATGGCGAAGGAGTCGGCGTGGTGGAAGTACGCCGCTCCCGGCAGTTCCGTCACCGGGACCTTGCCGGCGTTGGTGAGGTCGGGGTCGATCGCGTCGCCCTCGGCCTTCGGGCCCATGTTGAGCATGCCGTTCTCGGTGTGCAGCACCACCCCGGAGTCGGCCGGCAGGTGATCGGCGATCTTGGTGGGCTGGCCGATGCCGAGGTTGACGAAGGAGCCGGCCGGGATGTCGCGCGCGATGACGGCGGCCAGTTCGTCCGTCGAGAGCCGGTGGTCGGCGCGCACCTGATCGCTTGGCGTGATGGTCATCGTGCCCCCTGCACGGTGTAGTGACGGGCCGTCACCTGGACGATCCGGTCGACGTAGATGGACGGGGTCACGACCGCCTCGGGATCGAGCTTCCCGGGTTCGACGACCTGGTCGACCTGGACGATGGTCGTCGTCGCGGCCGTGGCCATGACCGGACCGAAATTGCGGGCCGTCTTGCGGTAGACCAGGTTGCCCAGCGTGTCCGCGGCATGCGCGCCGATCAGCGCGTAATCGCCCTTGATGGGGTACTCCAGCAGATACGTCCGGCCGTCGATCTCCCGCACCTCCTTGCCCTCGGCCAGCGGCGTGCCGACCGCTGTCGGGCAGTAGAAGGCTCCGATGCCGGCACCCGCCGCCCGCATCCGCTCGGCCAGGTTGCCCTGCGGCACCACCTCCAGTTCGATCTTCCCAGCGCGGTAGAGGTCGTCGAAGACCCAGGAGTCGGCCTGGCGCGGAAAGGAGCAGAGCACCTTGCGCACACGGCCGGCGGCCAGCAGTGCCGCCAGTCCGACGTCGCCGTTGCCGGCGTTGTTGGACACGATCGTCAGGTCTTTCGCGCCCTGCCGGATGAGCGCGTCGATCAGGTCGAAAGGCATCCCGGCCAGCCCGAAGCCTCCGACGAGGACGGTGGACCCGTCCTCGATCCCGGCGACCGCCGCGTCGGCGCTCTCGACGATCTCCGCCCGGCTCACTGGGCCACCTCCGTGACACCGCAGTTCTCCAGGACGACGGCCAGCCCCTGACCGACCCCGATGCAGATCGCGGCGACGCCGTAACGCTGCCTCGTCTCACGCAGCACCTTGGCCAGCGTGGCGAGCACACGGCCACCCGAGGCGCCCAGCGGATGGCCGATCGCGATGGCGCCGCCCTTCTGGTTGACGAGGGCGGGGTCGATCTTCCACGCGTCCAGGCAGGCGAGCGACTGCACGGCGAAGGCCTCGTTGAGTTCCACCGCGCCCACCTGGTCCCAGCCGATCCCGGCCCGGGCCAGCGCCCGGTTCGCTGCCTCGACCGGGGCGTAGCCGAAGGCCTGCGGCTCCAGTGCCATCACACCGCGGCCGGCGATGCGGGCGATCGGGTCGGTTCCGATCGCGGCAGCGGCCTTCTCGCTGCCCAGCAGCACCGCGGAGGCACCGTCGTTCAGCGGGCTGGCGTTGCCGGCGGTGATGGTGCCGCCCTGCTCAGGTGTACGGAAGACCGGCTTCAGTCCCGCGAGCACCTCGGGTGTGGATCCGGGCCGGATGCCCTCGTCGCGGGTGAGGTCGACGCCGTCGACCGGTGTCACCAGGTCGTCGTAGAAGCCCGACTCCCAAGCGGCGTGCGCGAGTCGGTGGGAGCGGGCGGCGAACTCGTCCTGCCGCTCGCGGGAGATCTTGAAGCGTTCCTGGAGCTGCTCGTTGGCCTCGCCGAGACTGACCGTCCACTCCTTCGGCATCCGCGGGTTGACCAGCCGCCAGCCGAGCGTGGTGGAGACGGCGGTGACGTCGCCGGCCGGGAAGGGTTTCGCCGACTTGGGCAGCACCCACGGCGCACGCGTCATCGACTCGACGCCGCCGGTCAGCACCACCTCGGCGTCCCCGGACTCGATCGTCCGGCTGGCCGTCATGGCCGCGTCCAGGCTCGATCCGCACAGCCGGTTGACCGTGGTGCCGGGCACGCTCACCGGAAGCCCGGCGAGCAGCGCCGCCATGCGGCCGACGTTGCGGTTGTCCTCGCCGGCGCCGTTGGCGTTGCCCCACACCACGTCGTCGATCGCGGCGGGGTCGAGGCCCGGCACCCGGGCGAGCGTCGAGGTGATCGCGGCGGCGGCAAGATCGTCGGGGCGCACACCGGCCAGCGCGCCGTTGAAGCGGCCGAACGGTGTCCGGGTCGCGGCGTAGAGGAAAGCACTCATGACAGTGACGCTAACCCCGGTCCACGATATTCTGAAATACATATATCCGAGCTGATTGATATGGACGACATATGGATCTGCGCCACCTTCGGTACTTCGTGGCGGTGGCCGAGGAGCGTCACTTCGGCCGCGCCGCCGAGCGGCTGCACATGGCCCAGCCACCGCTCTCCCAGCAGATCCGCCAGCTGGAGGCCGAGCTCGGCGTCGAGCTGCTCCGCCGCACCACACGCCGCGTCGACCTCACCGAGGCCGGCCGGGCCTACCTGGAGCGGGCGCGCGCGATTCTCGCCGACGTCGACGAGGCCGCCCACCACGCACGGCTCGTCGCCACCGGCTCGGTGGGCCACCTCGCGATCGGCTGCGTGGGCTCGGCCACGTACAGTCTCCTGCCCGCGCTCTCGCGCCGGCTCACGGAGGAGCTGCCCGGCGTCGACTTCTCCTTCCGGGGCGAGATGCTCGCGCCCGACCAGGTCGAGGCGCTGCGCACCGGCGCGATCGATGTCGCCCTGCTGCGCCCGCCGGCGGCCGGCCTCTCCCTCACCGCGCACACCCTGCGCCGGGACCGACTCGTCGTCGCCGTACCGTCCGACCACCCCCTCGCCCGCCGGAAGCGGCTGCGCGCAGCGGACCTCGCGGGCGCCGACCTGATCGTGCACTCCGCCGACCGCCGGTCCGTGATGTACGACGTCGTGCTGGGCCTGCTGCGCGAGGCCGGTGTGGAGCCGCACATCCGCCACGAGGTAGGCGAGACCTCGACGCTGGTCACCCTCGTGGCCGGCGGTCTCGGCGTCGCGGTGGTACCCGAGCCCGTGACCTCTCTGACGCTCGACGGCGTCATCTACCTGCCGCTGGCCGGGGCCGACGCACGCGTGGAGCTGGCCGTCGCCCACCGCGCCGACCGTGCCGAGCCGCACCTGGCACGCACCGTGGGGATCATCCGGGCGATGTTCCGGGACACCCGCCCGCGCCGGAAGGCGGCACCCGCGACGGCGGAGACCTCCCCGGCCACCTCCGGTGACTGAGTCCCCCAGGCCGACGGCCCGCCGACGACGGCTGGTGGCGTCCGGTCCGCTTGGAGCAGGGCGGCGCCGGTGAGCCACAGGGCGCGCTGGTGAGCCACGGCCGAGGGCCGGGGAGACACAGCCGAGGGCCGGGGAGACACGGCAGAGGGCCGGGGAGCAGCGGAAAACCCTGCCTCCGCCGCTGATCCGACCAGCGGCGGCGCGGGCACGGGCCGCTGTCCCGCCCATGGGCGACTCCGTCATCCCAGCCGAGTGCCACGTGCCGCCGATCGAGTCCACGGTTGCACGCCGGACTGGAACCACACGCGCCGGCCCCCTGTCCCCTCCCTTCCATCTCCCCGGGTAGCAGGTGACGCCCCGCAGGCGGGCAGGCCAACCCGACCGCCGACACATGGCGTTCCACGCGCCCCACGCCGGTGTCGGTGATCAGCACGAGGCCGCCGTCGTCTCAGCGGCGGGAGCGGGTACACCAGCCTCACGACGGTGTGGTCCCGCAAACGGCTCTTCCCTGCCACATGGCGTGATTTGCACGGGGCCTTCCGCTGCGCTGCACAAGTGTTGGACGGGCGCTAACCGGCCTCCCCCGAAGGTGGAATCACCAACTCCGCCAGCTGGTCATCCACGGCCTTCGCCGACACCGCCTCTGCCGACTCGACAAACTTGGGATCGGTCACGTTCTCACTGGTCATCATGCATCTTCCATGATCGGGAGTTACACCGAACGTCTTGCAGTCCCCGTCGGCGTCACATCGCGATGGGGCCGACGTCGGTGGCCGTCTGGGCAAGGGCGCGGATGGCGGGGCTGTCTGCGGTGGTGCGCCAGGTGAGCGCCCATGCGAGGGTGGGGGCGTCGTGGAGGGGCAGGAAGGCGATGCCGGGGGGCTTGTTGTAGCGCGCGGCGAGGTCTCCCAGTGGGTGGACGCAGCGTCCGGCCGCGACCAGGGAGAGGATCTCGTGGAAGGTCCGCGCGGCGGGCCCGCGGGGGATGCGGCGGCCGAGCGGGGTGCGGGTGGGGACCATGGAGGCGACCCAGTACTCGGGGGCTTCGGGCCCGAGGTCGACGACGTGGTTGTCGGCGAGGTCTTCCAGGGACGCGCTACCGCGTCGGGCGAGCGGATGGTCCGCCGCCACGGCCAGCACGCGGCCGCCGGTGAGCACGGTGGGCCCCACGGTGAGGTCGGGTTCGGCGACGGGCAGCCACAGCACGTGGGCGTCGTGCTCCCCACTGCGCAGAGCGGTGAAGGCGTCGGCGCCGTTGATCTCGCCGAACTGTATGTCGCTGCCGGGGTGGCGGTCGCGGAACGCGTCGACGAGGGGGCGAAGTTCGTGTCCGGCGTGACCGAAGACGCCCAACCGCAGGTTCCGGCGCGCGCCCTGGCCGGCCGCTTGGGCGCGGGCGAGTCCCGCGTGCAGGAGGTCGAGGGCCTGCTGGAGGTCCTCGCACAGGCGCCGACCGACGGGAGTCAGGGCCACACGGCGGCTGGTGCGGTCGAACAGGGCCACGCCGAGGCGGCGTTCCTGTCTGCTGATGGCCTGGCTGACGCGGGCCTGGGACACGTGCAGCCGTTCGGCGGTGCGGCCGAAGTGCAGCTCTTCGGCCAGCGTCAGGAAGATCTCGATGTCCCGCAGCTCCATACATAACCCCCGCGTTATGGATAGCTGAACGGACTCTACATTGTTCCGCCGCTGACCTGCGTCGATGCTGGACACACCACCCAGCGGGCAGGCAGCGGAGGCCTGTCCGACGTATCGATGAGGCAGGGACGTGTGATGAGCGATATGCGGGCCGTCGTCGATCGCTTCGAGATCGAGGAGCTGCGCGCCGAGATCACCGACGCCGTGATGATGCGGGATTTCGACCGCGTCTCCTCGCTGTTCACGCCCGACGGCGCCCTGCGATGGCCGCACATCGACAAGGAGTTCGTCGGCCGTGAGGCGATCCGCGCGGGAATCGAATGGGGGCAAGGGCTGTGGGAGTTCTTCGTGCAGAACAGCCATCCCGGAGTCGTCCGGCTCGACGGCGACACCGCGGTCGGACGCGTCCACGTCCAGGAGTTCGGGCGGATGCGGGACGGCGGCTCGCATCTGAACCACGCCGTCTATCACGACAGTTATCAGCGCACCTCCGACGGTTGGAGGTTCAGCGAACGCGTCTACGAGGTCAGGTACCTCGACTCCACCCCGCTTACGGGGTCGCCGCCCCCGGCGCGTGTCCCCGCTCTCCGTATGGACCCGACTCAGCATCGAACGAAGGATTAAGTGTCATGATCATGATTACTGGAGCCCATGGCGTCGTAGGGCGTGCGGTGATGGATCTGCTGCTGCGGGAGGACACGGGCATCGCCGCGGTCACGCGCGGTTCCGGATCAGCCGCGTTCCCGGAGGGCGTACGGGCCGTCAGCGGCGACTTGTATCACCCCCAGTGGATCGAGGCGGCGCTGGAAGGAGTGGAGGCCCTGCAGATCAGCCCGCGCGCCACCGGTCCGGGACTCGGCGAACTGCTGCGCATCGCCGTCAAGCAGGGCGTGCGGCGTGTGGTGCTGCTGTCGGCCACCACCGTGGAGTATCCGGCGGGAGAAGCCCGATTCGCCGCGCAGTTCCAGCACGCCGAGGACCTCGTCCGTGGCTCCGGCTTGGATTTCACGGTCCTGCGCCTGGCCGACTTCGCGGCCAACGCACTGGCCTGGGCGCCGCAGATCAGGTCCGGTGACGTCGTGCGCGGCGCGTACGGCCGGGCCACCACCTCACCCATCCACGAAGCCGACATCGCGGAAGTGGCCGCACGCGCCCTCCACGGCGGACTTCGGCCGGGGTCGACCCACACGCTGACCGGTCCGCAGCCACTGGACCAGGTCGCGAAGGTGCGCCTCATCGGTGCCGCTCTCGGCAGGGCACTGTCCTTCCAGGAGCTCCCACCGGAGCACATCCGCCAGGGCATGCTCGCGCAAGGGCTTCCCGAGGAGGTCCCCGACCGCCTGCTCGGCTCCCTGGCCGACTACGCCCACCGTCCAGGACCCACCACCGGCAGCGTCGAAGACCTGCTGGGCCGCCCCGCCCGCACCTTCGCCGACTGGGCCGACGACCACGCCGCCGCCCTCGGCGGCTGAGCACGGCCTCGTCCGACGTCGACCGCCCGAGCGTCGGTGAACGGGCGGCAGGATCGCCCACGGGCCTGCCGTGCCTGGGACGTGCCCCTGGCGCCCCCGTCGGTCCGCGACGTGACCCGCAGCGACATCTCCCCTCGCCCTGTCGGTCCGGCGGGTTCGACGCCCAGACGGTGCCGAGCAACGCGGCCCATGTCGCCCGCCCGCTGAGCCGCTGCGCTGCCGGGGACGTCCGGCGCGCCCCCCCAGGACACTCGGACACTCACACTGGCGAACTTGTTTTGCCGGACCGGCAACAACAGTGGCCGGTCCGGGAGGCGGTGGGCAACGGTGGGCCCATGACCGACAACACCGCAGTAGGAGCATCCGTGTCCGAGTTCCGTTCGCCTGAGGGCGGCTACACCGGCGACCCGGCGGTGCGTGCGGAGTGGGACAGCCGGTACGCCGAGCGGCAGCAGCTCTGGAGCGGCCGCCCCAACGGTGCACTCGTGGCCGAGACCGCCTCGCTCACCCCCGGACGCGTCCTCGACGTCGGCTGCGGCGAGGGCGCGGACGCCCTCTGGCTCGCACGCCGCGGCTGGGACGTCACCGCGCTCGAAGTCTCGGGCGTGGCACTGCGACGCGCGGCCGGACACGCACGCGACGCCGGCCTCACCGTCCACTGGGTACACGCCGAACTCACGCGGGCAGCACTCCCGTCGGCCTCCTTCGACCTGGTCTCCGCGCAGTACCCAGCCCTGCTGCGCACCCCCGACGCCGCAGCCGAACAAGCACTGCTCGCCGCCGTCGCGCCCGGCGGGGTGCTGCTGCTCGTCCACCACGCCGGCATGCAGACCCAGCAGACGCACGAGAGCGGCTTCGACCCGGCCGACTACGTCTGGCCCTCGATGGTCACCGAACTCCTCGACGACGACTGGGAGGTGGAGGTCGACGAGCAACGGCCCCGCCCGGCACCCGACGGCGGAGCGGGCGCGCACCACACCGACGACCTCGTGCTCCGCGTACGCCGACTGCGCTGACCACATCCAGCACCGCGCCCTCGTGGACTCCCCCGGCGGCCGGTCCGCCGACGGAGTCCACGGCGCGGACGTCTCGCACCGCGGCGGCACACCGGGCGTGGGCATGAGCGGGGCCTACTCGTCGAGGTATCGGTGTCTGATGTCGGCCTGCGCGACGAAGAGTTGGCCGTCGCGGACCTGCCATTCGGTCGCCCCCTCGACTTCATGGCCGACCAGGAACAGGCCTTGGACGAGGTCTCCGTCCGCGTCGGACGCGGGGACCCGAGCCATCGCTCTGATCTGGTCGGCGAACCAGTCCAGGGCCGACTCGCGGATGTCGGCGCCGTAGAAGACGTAGTGGGTCCAGTTCATGTGCCGCCGCGGTGATCCCCATCCATGGGTGTAGTGGTTGTCGTCATGCCTGGCGATGATCTCCTGGACGGCGGCGAGTTGTGTCTCGTCGCACTCCAGCCACCCTCTGATCGACACGTAGCTGCCCATGGGCCCGCCCCTCCCTCGTCCTCGGTTCCGACGTGACAGCCATCGGCAGACAGCGGCTCCGTCGATCCCCAGTCTCCGACAGCCGGCTGGCCCGACGTGCCCGCTGGCCGTCCCCGCACCCCGAGGGACACGCAGATCTCATCCGCGAGCGGACATACGGCGTCACCAACGCATGGGAGGTGCTTGCGCGGCCACGAGGACCGCGCAAGCCCGTCACCTGCCGCGCGAAGCCGTCTGCCCGGCGAACCGACTGACGGTCAGGACGACTGAGCGGTCTGGTAGAGGTTCTGAGCGTCGGTGCCGAAGTACGGCCCGTACATCCGGTTGGGCAGGAAGTTGTACTTGAAACTGTTCACAGACGACAGCAGGCCGGTGCCCGTGGACTCGTTGAACTGGGTGAACCAGGGGCCGCCGCTGGATCCGCCGGTCATGTTGCAGTTCATGCCGTGGTCGTTGGAGAGCAGGAAGTCACGGTTGGTGGTTCCGCTGCAGTAGATGAACTTCTCCCCGTCGTACGGAGCGGCGGCGGGGAAGCCGAAGGCGTACATCGCCTGGTTGTAGCCGGTGTTGAAGGCCAGCCCCTGCCCGCCGACGACGTCCGTGAGCAGCTTGCCGTCCAGCGGGGCGACGACGGCCGCGCCGATGTCGTAGTTGATGTCCTCGCTCGCGGTCCACTGCGGGGTCGCCAGTGTCTTCGTGGCACTCCACCTGCCGTACGGGGCCTGTCCGTCGTGGTAGCCGGGCACGAAGACCCAGTTGGTGTGCCAGGAGCCCTCCAGCTTCACGCAGTGCCCGGCGGTGATGACGGTGCTCTTGTTGGAGCTGGTGACGGCGTTGCCGGAACACGAGGCCGTACGACCCTGGTAGGTGAAGAACACCCGTCCGGCCGTGGACACCACGGCTCCGCCACCGGTCCAGGGCCCACCGCTGTGGGGGAAGGCCAGCACTCCGGCCTCGTTCAGGGCGCCCGGGAGGGTCGGGGCGACGGTCCTCTCCTTGCCCTTGGCGAGGGAGGGGGACTTCACCTGGGTTCGGTCCACGGTCGGCAGGTCCAGCGGGGTGGCCTGGCGCATCCGTTCAGCGGTCCAGAACGAGGCGGGGTCGGCGGTGGCCGTGGCCGCGCCGGCGGGTGAGGCGAACACGCCGGTGGCGAGCAACGCGGCGGCGCCGAGCAGGGCGGCGAAAACGGGGCGGGACCTGCGCGGGGAGCGGGACGAGCGGCGTATGTCTCTCACACGTACTCCTTGTGCGGTGGGGGACGAGGACGAACTCGCGCAACGCAGAGTGCCACCCCACCCGCGACTTGGACAGGTGCACGTCACAATGGGCGCGAAATCAACCCCTGGACCGATTCGGGCACGCATATGTGCGGTTCTTCAAGGGGTCCGGTGAGTTGCGCGGTTCGCGGGGTGACTGCGAAGTCCAACCCTCACGGGCCGCCGGTCGACCGCCCCTTGAACATCTCCGCGTCCTCGTGCGTATCTCTCGCTGCGTGCCGTGCCAGCCGCAACAGGTGTCCGCTCCTACCTACCTGGAGGAACCACTCTCTACCCGACCGGGAGAACACATGCATGCGAACCGACACGCGGTACCCACGCGGACGTCGAGGCGGACCGTCACGATCATCGCGGCCGTGTGCGCCGTGATAGCCGCGGCCGTCATCGCGATCAGGGCGGGCAGTGAGGAAGCCTCAGCCAACCCGACCGTCGCGAGCCAGGCCCAGCACGCCGGCGGCCATGTCGCCAGTGGCGGCGCCGGACAGACGGCGACGGGCCAGAACGGCGCCGATCTGACCGTGACCGACGTGGACCGCGAGTTCCTCGCGAAGGTACGTCAGGCCGGCCTTTGGGAGATCCCCGCCGGCCGGCTCGCCCAGACCCACGCGTCCAGCGAGGCAGTCAAGCGGGCCGGTGACCATCTGATCGACGGGCACAGCAAACTCGACCAGCTCGTGCGCGAGGACGCCGAGATCCTCGGTGTGGAGATCCCCGACGAGGCCACCGAGGAACAGCAGCAGTGGGTCCGGAATCTGGAGAACGCGCAGGGCGAGGAGTTCGACAAACTCTTCGCCAATGTCCTTCGCGCCTCGCACGGCAAGATCTTCGCCACGATCGGTGAGGTCCGGGCAGCGACCCAGAACGACCTCATCCGCCGCCACGCCCGTCAGGCCAACCAGACCGTCCTGGACCACATGGAGGTCCTGGAGGACACAGGGCTCGTCGACGCCTCCACCTTCCAGGAGGTCGAGGAGGACGTGGCCCCCAAATAGGGGACACGGCGGCCGACCGTGCCGGCGTCGGAGAAGCAGCCGTTCACCGGCTGATGAGCGTGGGTCGACCGCTCACCCCTGCGCCTGAGCCGACCCACCTCGGCTCACCGCGGCTCACCCCACAGTCTCCTCGCACCCCCGCCCCGAAGAGGGGCACCGGAAAAGGCTGTGCGAACGGGCTGGACCCCTGGCGAGCATCTTTGCACTATGCAATGATTGAGCTGGGGGAGCTGAGCCGACGGTCGGCCGCTACCTGGCGCCCAGGAGTGACACCGGCACGGTTACGCGGCGGCAGCACGCCGACCGTCGGCAGAGCCCTCCCCGACGACCTCGCGGACGGTCATGCAGGCCGGCCCGATCCCTCCACCCGTCACGGCAGCGGGCCCGCGTTCGCCCGCTGCCGTGACGACTGGGGCCCCTGGGGCCTCTGGGGCCTCTGGGGCCTCCCGCGAGAACCGACAGCTGATACAGCTGATATGTGCAGCATCTCGATGGCCAAGATCGCAGCCGCCGGGGTGTGGGACCCGCAGTGTGTGCTTCACGATGTCGGTCGGGCCCACCTCAGGGTGAGGTACAGCAGCTCACAGACGTACACGCGGACCGCCGTCTGCCGACCGCGCGCGGCTGCGGCCGGCTCGGTACACGGCTCGCGACCTGATCTGCGGGTGTGAGGGGTGGGTACCGGTTCACTCGTTGTCGGGGAACTCGCCCGCGAACGCACCGGCCATCCGCAGCCAGGGCTCCGCCTCGCCTTGGCGTCCCTGGCGCTGCAGAGTGCGTCCGAGCATCAGATGGGCGTAGTGCTCCACCGGGTCGCGTTCGACGATCACCCGCAACTGGTCCTCTGCGCGCCGCAGTTGCGCGGAATGGTAGTAGGCACGGGCCAGCAGCAGCCGGGGGCCGGTCTGCTCCGGGACCTCCTCGACCACGTCGACGAGCAGCTTCGCGGCACCGATGTAGTCCCGCGCGCCGAACAGCAGTTGGGCGCGTTCCCAACGCTCGGCGGTGGTCTCCTCGTGCGGCACTCCGACGCCGTTGTCGAACAGGTGCAGCGCGCTGGCCCACCGGTCGGGCGCCACCCCGCCGGTGGCCGGGTACGTCTGGAAGTCGTCGGTCATGGTCCCTTCCTCCCTTTCCCGGACGCGTCTTCACACGGTCCGGAGTGCGGCGTACCGCTGTCGAACGGCACGACGGACGCCACGTGCACACCGGCCAAGTGCCGGGAGCCCTTGTGCAGCACGTTCCCGCGTCTGGTTATTCCGCCCGCTCAGGTCGCTCGCCCATCTGCTCGCCCGCCGGCCCGCCGACCGCGAGATCACTTCTCCAGTTGCTCGATCACGCGGTGGCACACGCGGGCGAGCGTCCGGAGCTCGTCCGGGGTGAGGAGGTCGATGAAGAGCCAACAGACCGTCTCCACATGGCGGGGCGCCGCCTCCGCGATCGCCGTGCGCCCCTCGGGGGTGATGACCACGGACGCGCCGCGGCCGCCCTTGAGGCACCCCTCCCGGCCGACCAGACCACGCTTCACCATGCGGGCGACCTGGTGCGACAACCGGCTCCGTTCCCACTCCACGCTCCTCGCCAGGTCCGGGGGGCGCAGACGGCCGCCGGGCGCGTCCACGAGATGGACGAGCACCCGGTAGTCGGCGGCGGACAAGCGGAACTCCGCCTGCAGGGCGCGGGAGAGCCGTCCGCCGAGCTTCTCCTGCATCCGGACGAAGCGACACCAGGCGTTCTGCTCCGCCGGGCCGCGCCAGGGTGGCGTATCGGTCACTCGTGACTCCCTCGTCAGCGCGGTTCCCCCTCCAGCCAGTGCAGGACGTCGGGCGTCACCGGGTCGGCGATGTCGGCGAACTCGTCGTGCCGCTTGAGGTACGCGGCCACGTACGGGCAGACCGCCACGATCCGTTGCCCGGACTCGCGCACGTCGAGGAGCGCCCACCGGACCAGCTCGGCGCCAAGGCCCTGGCCGGTGAACGCCTCGTCGACCTCGGTGTGGAAGAAGACGCGTTGCGTGCCGCGGTCCCGGTAGGCCGTCAGCCCGACGCGTCGGCCGTCGAGACGTATCTCGTACAGCCGTTCGGCGTCCGCCCGCCGGACGATCCGGTCGACCGAGGGCTCACTCATGGGATGCCTTTCGTACGAAGGTCAGCGGCGCGGGGGGTTGGCGCGCGGCGCGATGACGGCGTTCGGCAGGGCGGGGGCCGGAAGACGGTGTCCGGGATGGCCCTCGACCTCGCCGAAACGGTCGGAACCCGCCTGCCACTCCTCCCGGGCCCGGACGATGTCCTCGTGGCTGCGGCCGATGAAGTTCCACCACATGACGATCTCCTCCCCGAAAGGAGGGCCGCCGAGCAGGATCGTGCGCGCGGGGGCGTCCGACTCGTTCACCACGGTCAGGGTGTCCGCGCCACAGGGGACGTACCCGAGTTCCGCGGGCCGCAGCACTGTGTCGATCAGGCGGACGTCCCCGCTGTCCACGAGGAGCCCGTGCTCGAAGGCGGGGTCCACCGCGAGAGTGACGGACGCGTGCGGTTCGAGGACGATCTCGGCGCCGAGCAGCGGCGTGAAGGTCCGCACCGGCGACGTGCTGCCGGCGAGCGAGCCGAGGAAGACCTTGAGCTCGGCCCCGTCGACCCGCTCAAGGGCGGGCACGTGGTGCTGGAAGTCGCGAGCGGCGTTCCGGTGCTCCTCGGGCAACGCCACCCACAGCTGGACGCCGTGGATGACGGAGGCGTCCGGGGTGGAGACCTCCGAGTGGGCGATGCCGTGTCCGCCGGTCATGAGGTTCAGCTCGCCGGGCCGGACGAGGGCGTGCGTACCGAGGGTGTCGCGGTGTTCGATCTCGCCACTGAACAGCCAGCTCACCGTCTGCAGACCGGTGTGCGGATGCGGGGGTACGTCCATGCCCGCCGCACCGGCGTCGGCAGGGCCGTAGTGGTCGGCGAAGCACCAGGCCCCGATCAGTGTGCGGGCGCGCTGTGGCAGCGTCCGGCGTACACGCAGGGCGCGGGGCCCGCCCAGGGGCACGTCACGCGCCGACAGCACCTCGACCCGGGGCCCACGGGCCGAGGGGTCGCCGTCCACGGACGAACCGCACGCCAGTGCCGCGGGTTCCACTTCCACGTCGCTCACCGGGGATCCCCTCCAACGTTCTAGTTGTCACATCAACTATGATGCCACGAGAGCGGACCGGCGGCTACAGCACGCAGAGGGCGTGCGACGCCGGCCCACCCGGGAGACGTGAAGTGAGCGAGCACATCGATGGACCCGCACCGCGGAGGATCTTCGTCGACAAGCAGAGCCCCCAGGCCTTCCAGGCCATGGTGAAGGCCTCGGAGGCGGTGAGCGCGACGGCCGCGGAGGCAGGGCTCGACCGCACGACCGTGGAGCTGATCAACCTCCGCGTGTCACAACTGAACGGCTGCGCCTACTGCCTCGACCTGCACACACGAAGGGCGCTGCGCGCGGGCGAGTCGGCACGGAGACTGGGGGTCCTGACGGCCTGGCGGGACACCGGCCTGTTCACCCCCGGGGAGCGCGCGGCGCTGGCGCTGGCGGAGGCGACGACCGATCCGACCGGCTCCGCCGCCCAGGAGGCCGCGTACGAAGCCGCCCGCCGGGTCCTCACCGAGGACCAGATCTCGGCGGTGATCTGGGTGGCGATCACCATCGGCGCGTTCAATCGCGTCTCCGTCATGAGCGGGTACCCCGTAGAGGCACCCCGTTCAGGCCCTGCGGAGTTTTGATTGACGAGTCATCCACCCGCTCCCTATGCTGGGCCGTTGATGCATCAACCATCACTCGTGGCCTACCGCTCCGGCGCGGCCCCCTCGAAGGGAATCGCCCCATGTACATCGCCGCCGCCGTTCTCAGTGTGCTTCTCGCCCTCGGTTCGCTCGCCGCGGGTGCGCCCAAGGCCCTGCTGAAGGGCGACGTACCCGCGGCGCTCCGGTCCCACATGGGGCTGAGCGCGGGCCTCGTCCGCTTCATCGGCGTGGCCGAGGTGGCCGCGGCCGTCGGCTTGGTCATCGGGCTCTTCTGGCAGCCTTTGGGCATCGCGGCGGCCCTGGGCCTGGTCGTCACGATGATCGGAGCGGTGGGCTTCCACGCCAAGGCCGGCGACTACGCCGACCCGACCACCCGCAACAACGCCCTGAGCCCCCTCGCCTTCCTGCTCCTCGCCGCGGCCACCGCGGTGACGCTCGGACTGGCCATGTGAGTGCGGCGCGGGCGGGCGGTCCTCCGAACCGGTGTCCCCGCTCCCCCGCCAGGCCGGCGGACCCTCCAGTCAGGGGGTCGCCTCCGGTCAGGGAGATTCCCTCATCCAGGCCGGGCCCGGCCTGTTCACTGTTCAGACCTGGTCTTCGTCCAGCTTGCCGATGACACGTTCGGAGATCTCGGCCAGGACCCGCAGTTCGGCCGGCGTGACATGGTCCATGAACAGCTCACGCACCGCCTCGACATGACGCGGGGCGGCTGCTTCGATGGCCGCCCGACCGACGTCCGTGATCACCACGTAGGCCCCGCGCCCGTCCTCGGCGCACTCCTCCCGCACCACCATGCCCCGCCCGGCCATCCTGGCGATGTGGTGGGACATCCGGCTCTTCTCCCACTCCAGCGCACGCGCCAGGTCCTGGTACCGCTGCCGTCCGTCCGGCGAGTCCGTCAAATGGACCAGCACCGCGAAGTCCGCGGGCGACACGTTCGACTCCGACTGCAGCATGCGCCCCAGACGGCCGCCGAGCCGCTCATGCAACCGCACGAAGCCGCGCCATGCGCGCTGCTCCTCAGGCGTCAGCCATCGCACTGTCTCTCCCATGAAGAAAGTGTAAACGTAGTTGACAGTTCACCGAATGCCTGGACTCCGGTGCGAGCCCCGTGCCGCGGAACGAAACGCCGTCACCCCGGCAGGCCGGGCGGGCCTACCGGGATGACGGGTGAAGCGGGTGGAGCGAGCAGGCGGGAGGGGCGCCAGGTCAGCCCACCTGGATGCCGGCGGCGTTCTCGGCCAGCCAGTCGTCGAAGCTCTTGAGCGCGGGGTGGATCTTCCGGATTCCGTCCAGGTCACGGGCGCCGGTGAACTCCTGGTCGAAGTCGCCGTAGTACTGGAACATGTTGCCGATCTCGTCGCCCGCCGGGACGCCGAGGGAGCGGAAGACGTCGTAGGGCACGGCCTGGAAGCGCACCGGCTCGCCGATGGCGGCCCCGATCTTCTCCGCGTACTGCGCGCCGGTCAGGTGGTCGCCCGCCAGTCCGACGGTGCGCCCGATGAAGCGCTCACCGCCCTTGAGGATGGCGAGTGTGGTGTGGCCGATGTCGTTCACATCGACGCCGGCCAGCAGCTTGCCGTCCTCGAGGGGCAGGGTCAGCGTCAGCACGCCGTCCTCGCCCCGCTTGGGGCCCAGCATCGACTGGAAGCCCTGGAAGAAGAAGGTGGTGTTCAGGAAGGTGGTCGGCACCCCGGCCCGGCGGAACAGCTCGTTGGCCTCACCCTTGGCGTCGAAGTGCGGCACGTTGTACTTCTCCTGGAGAACGGGCATCCGCTCGTCCTCCAGCGGCAGCAGCTCGCGGGTGTCCTCCAGCGTCGACCACACCACGTGGCGCAGGCCCGCGGCCGCGGCCGCCCGGACCAGGACCTCGACCTCCTCGGTCTCCTTGGCAGCCGAGCCGTGCGCCCAGAAGTTGGTGACCAGGAAGGCTCCGTACGCCCCCTCGAACGCCTTGTGCACCGACGGCTCGTCGTAGAAGTCCGCCCGTACGACCTCCGCGCCGAGCTCGGCCAGTTCCTTGGCGGCGGGCGCGTCCGGGTTCCGGGTCAGCGCGCGCACGGTGAAGCCCGAGTCCGCGTCGGCCAGGATCGCCCGCGCGACACCGCCACCCTGTGCGCCCGTGGCTCCGGCGACCGCGATGACCTTCTTGTCACTCATGCCAGCTACCCCTGTCCAGGAGAGAATTGTGTTGATGCATCAACTAAAGCAGGGATGCGTTGACACGTCAACCAGAGCCCATCCCCGGCGACCCGCACGCCTCGAAGGTCCGGGCGGCAAGGAATAGATGACGTATCATCCTGTTCACCCTTACGTGCGGTCCCGTAGCCCCGACGAGGAGTTCACGATGCAGTTCGGCGTTTTCAGCGTTGGCGACATCTCTCCCGACCCGCTCACCGGTCAGACCCAGAGCGAGGCCGAGCGGACCGGCAACATCATCAAGGTCGCCCGGCGCGCGACGGACACTGACGGCGGGCGGGTCGTGAGCGGACCGACGGACACTGACGGCGGGCGCGCGACCGTCGTGGTCATAGGCGGTGGGCAGTCCGGTCTCTCGGCCGGCTACCACCTCAAGCGGCGCGGCTTCACCAGCGCTCCGACAGACCCGGACGGCGCTCGGACCTTCGTGGTGCTCGACGCCGAACCGGCGGCCGGCGGGGCGTGGCGGCACCGCTGGGAGTCGCTGCGGATGAACACCGTGAACGGCATCTTCGACCTGCCCGACTTCCCGCAGCCGCCGGTGGACCCCGACGAGCCCAGCCGTACGGCCGTGCCGCGCTACTTCGCCTCGTTCGAGCAGGCGACCGACCTGCCGATCCTGCGACCGGTGACCGTCGGCGCCGTACGACCGCTGGACGGCCGCCCCGACGGTGACCTGGCCGTGGAATCGAGCGCGGGGACCTGGATCACGCGGGCGGTCATCAACGCCACCGGTACCTGGACCAACCCCGTCCGTCCCCGCTACCCGGGGCAGGAGAGCTTCACCGGGTTCCAGTCGCACACCCACGACTACGTCTCGGCCGACCGGTTCGCGGGCCTCAGGGTCGCCGTCGTCGGTGGTGGCATCTCGGCGCTCCAACAGTTGGAGGAGATCTCCCGCGTGGCCACCACGTACTGGTACACGCGGCGCGAACCCGTCTTCCTGGAGGGCGGGTTCGACCCCGAGGTCGAAGGCCGCCGAATCATCGCCCGGGTCGCGGACGACGTGGCGGCGGGCAGGCCCACCGGAAGCGTCGTCTCGTACACCGGCCTGGGCTGGACCCCGTACGCCGTGGCGGCGAAGGAGCGCGGGGCCCTCGTACGTCGCCCCATGTTCACCGCGCTGGAACCCAGCGGTGTGCGCGAGGCGGACGGTTCCTTCACGACCGTCGACGCGATCCTGTGGGCCACGGGCTTCAAGGCCGCGCTGTCGCACCTGGACCCACTGCGGCTGCGCAACGAGCTCGGCGGGATCACCATGCGGGGCACCCAGGTGGCCGGCGAACCACGCGTGCATCTGGTCGGCTTCGGCCCGTCCCAGTCCACGGTGGGCTCCAACCGCGCGGGGCGTCAGGCTGTCAACAGCCTGCTCCGGCAGTGGGAGGGCCCGCGAGGAGGATCGGGCCGACTCGTGGCGGTGGCGGACTGAGGGGTGCGTTCGGCGCATCTCCCGTGAGGTGGCGGCGCTCTCGCGCCCGGTGGTCAGGACGACTGGACTTCCTCGAAAAGGGCCAGGGCCTGGGCCGGGTCCGGGCTGACGAGACGCTCCAGCCCTGCAGTCGTGATCTTCGCCCATCTTTCGGCCCGTTCCCACATCCGTTCCTCGAAGGCGCGGACGGCCTCGTCCAGGTCTCCGGGGCCGGAAGCAGCGGCGACGGCCTCGGCGAGTTCGGCGCCGTCCAGCATCGCGAGGTTCGCTCCCGCACCCAGTGGGGGCATCAGATGGGCGGCGTCGCCGAGGAGCGTCACCCCGGGGACGTGGTTCCATGTGTGGGAGACGGGCAGGGCGTACAGGGGGCGGTGGACGAAAGCGGTGCCGTGGCGGAGGAGGCCGAGGACGGGAGCGGCCCATCCGTCGAAGAGAGCCAGCAGACCCGATCGGACGGCCTCGACGTCGGCCGGACCCGAGCCCGAGTGCCGATCCAGCGGCGCGCGGAACTGGGCGTACACCCTGACGTGACCGCCGCTGTTGCGCTGGGCGACGAGAGCCCGGTTCGCGCCGTACACGCCCACGGAACCGTCGCCGACCAACCGGGCGAGGTCGGGGTGGCGGGTGTCGATGTCGTCCAGGGAGGTCTCGACCGAGGTGACGCCGGTGTAGTGCGGCGTCACCGACGAGACTGCCGGGCGGACCCGGGACCAGGCGCCGTCCGCTCCGACCACGAGGTCGAACGTCTCCCGGCGCCCGTCCTCGAAGTGGACCACCGCGCCGTCCCCGGTGCCCGGCACCACCTGTGTCACCCCCCGCCCCCAGCTGATGTCGAGCGGACCGAGCAGCAGGTCACGGAGTTGCCCGCGGTCGATCTCGGGATGGGCGCGGTCGTCCGGGCGGGGCCGCCAGTCACGCAGGACGGTCCCGGCCGTGTCCAGGATCCGCATGGCCTGCCCCTCGGGACGAGACAACGTCTGAAATTCGGCCAGCAACCCGGCCTTGTCCAGAGCGAGTTGGCCCAGCCCTTCGTGCAGGTCCAGCGTGCCGCCCGGCGGGCGGGCGTCGGGTGCGGGATCGCGTTCGAGGAGAGCGACGGGGTGATCATGGCGGTGCAGGACGCGGGCGAAGGTCAGGCCGGCAGGACCGCTTCCGACCACGGCGATGCGATGTGTCATGACGATACACTGTATTGAACCGATACAACGCATCGCAACAGTACGATGTGGCCATGACTGTGTGGGACCGACCGGAGCCGCCGACCCGCCCCGTGCCGCTCGACCGGGAGCGGATCGTGGCCGCCGCCGTCGCGCTGGCCGACGAGGGCGGACTGGAGGCGGTGTCGTTGCGCAAGGTCGCCGCCCGGTTGGACGCCGGTCCCATGCGGCTGTACGGATACATCTCCACCAAGGAGGAGCTCTTCGACCTCATGGTGGACGAGGTCCACGCCGAGATCCTCCCCGAGGAGCAGCCCGGTGACTGGCGGGAGGCGCTGAGCGTCCTCGCCCACCGCACCAGGCGGACCGCTCTCCGGCACGAGTGGCTGGCCGACCTGCTCGGCGGCCGCCCGGCCCTGGGGCCGAACGCCCTCGCCGTCACCGAGGCCACGCTGGCCCCCCTCGTCGGCCGCGCCGACATCGACACCGTCATGCGCGCCGTGGAGACGGTCAGCGCTTACTTCACCGGCGCCATCAGGCGCGAGATCGCGAATCTGCGGGCCGAGCGCGCCACGGGCCTGTCCAAGCTGGACTGGCAGCGCGCCTTGGGCCCGCACGTGACGAAGATGCTGGCCACGGGCCGCTTCCCGGCGCTGGCCGAGGCCGTGCACGACGGCACGGACGTGGACGCCGAGGCTTCCTTCACGACCGGCCTGGACTGGGTCCTCGACGCCGTGGCCGCCAAGCTCACCCGACCGCAGGCGTGACGCCCGGCGCTCCGGCACGCTGCCCCGACCACCGAAGTGGCCACGGTGGAGCGGCCGTTGACACCGGCGACGACGCGACGCGGACCACCGCCGGGCCCGGCGGTGGTCCGCGTCGCGTCGAAAGACGCCTCCGCCGCTAGAAGTTGCCGCGCTTCTCCTGCTCGCGCTCGATCGCCTCGAAGAGGGCCTGGAAGTTGCCCTTGCCGAAGCCGAGGGAGCCGTGGCGTTCGATGAACTCGAAGAACACGGTGGGCCGGTCGCCGATCGGCTTGGTGAAGATCTGCAGCAGGTAACCGTCCTCGTCGCGGTCGACGAGGATGCCGCGCGAGGCCAGTTCCTCGATGGGTACGCGGACGTGACCGATGCGGGCGCGCAGTTCCGGGTCGGTGTAGTAGCTCTCGGGCGTGGCGAGGAACTCGACACCCTTGGCCCGCAGCACGTCGACGGTCCTGATGATGTCGTTGGTGGCGAGGGCGAGGTGCTGGGCGCCGGGACCGCGGTAGAAGTCGAGGTACTCGTCGATCTGCGAACGCTTCTTCGCGATCGCCGGCTCGTTGAGCGGGAACTTCACCCGGTGGTTCCCGCTGGCGACGACCTTGCTCATCAGCGCCGAGTACTCGGTGGCGATGTCGTCGCCGATGAACTCGGCCATGTTGGTGAAGCCCATGACACGGTTGTAGAAGTCGACCCACTCGTCCATGTGCCCGAGTTCGACGTTGCCCACGACGTGGTCGAGTGCCTGGAAGATGCGCTTGGGCTCGTTCTCGGGCTTCACGTAGCCCGAGGTCCGGGCCACGTATCCGGGCAGGTAGGGGCCGGTGTAGCGGGAGCGGTCCACCAGGGTGTGGCGGGTCTCGCCGTACGTAGCGATGGCCGCCGTACGGACGGTGCCGTGCTCGTCGGCGATGTCGTGCGGTTCCTCCAGCACGGTCGCGCCCTGCGCGCGGGCGTGCTCGACGCACTTGTCGACGTCGGGCACCTCCAGGGCGATGTCGATCACGCCGTCACCGTGGCGGCGGTGGTGGTCCAGCAGGGGACTGTCCGGGTCGACGCCGCCCTTGAGCACGAACCGGATCGCTCCGGAGCGGAGCACGAACGCGTGGTGGTCGCGGTTGCCGGTCTCCGGTCCGGAGTAGGCAACCAGTTCCATCCCGAAGACCACCTGGAAGAACGACGACGCCTGGGTCGCGTTGCCCACCGACCAGACCACCGCGTCCCATCCGGTCACCGGGAAGGGGTCGCCCTGTGCGTCGTACTCCACGAGCCCGACCAGCTGCTTGAGCTGCTGCAGGTCGAGCTCCGCCAGACGTTCCTGGCTCGTGAGGGTCTCTTCCACACTCATGCGTCGTCCCTTTCGGCGTGCCTGTCTGCAACGTGTGGCGGTCAGGAGACACCGACCCCCCTCACCTGCACAAGAGTCGCCTTCAGGGCTGTTCAAGCTGCTCAGTTTGCCCTGCTCTTCCCGGCTTCTTATATACAATCTGACCAGTCGCCGTGGAACGCGGCGGCGTCCGCGCCGGAGGCGTACGGTGACGCCCGGCTCCGTCAGGCCCTGCCGAGGAACGCCAGCCGCGCGGCCGCCTCCTTCACCCGGGCGGCGACCGACTCGATGTCGAAGTCGTACATGGCCACGACACCGACCGAGGCACCCACCGCGCCGGGCACTTCGAAGCCCACCGCGATCCCGGTGGCGCCCTGCTGCAGTTGCCCCGAGGTGATGCTGTAGCCCGACTCCCTGGCGCGCGCGATCTCCTCGGGCTCGTCCGGCCAGGGCGGCTGCAACGCGAGGATGGCGATGCCGTTCGCCCCGCGCTCCAGCGGATGCCGGACGCCGATGCGGTAGCCCACCTGGACAGGGCCGTGCTGGACGGTCGGCTGGGCACCCGCCACGGGGACGCACTCCCGCGCGCCGTGCGCCACCGTCAGAAAGGCGGAGGCGCTGGTGCCGTCGGCGAGTTCCTGCAGGACCGGCTGAGCGGCCAGGACCAGCTGGTGCTGGAACCGCCCCGCCAGCGTCGCGGCCCCGGCGCCGAGCCGCACCCGCTTGCCCTGCCGGGAGACCAGCGCGTGCTCCTCCAGTGTCCGCACGATCCGGTACGCGATGGCCCGGTCGATCTCCAGCTGCGCCGCCAGGTCCGCCACCGTCAGGCCATCGGCCGTCAGCGAGATCAGGTCCAGAGCCCGAAGCCCACGATCCAGGCCTTGCAGGGTGGCCATCGACACCTCCTGATCCCGCGGCCGCGCACGGCACTCGCGGAAACCGACAGATCTTCCTCGGGCGCCACGTTAGGGCACGTCACACCTGCGAGTGACGCCGACCGACCTTGACTGGGATGTCACCGGGACCTAACTTCGCCTTGTCGCTACCATCGCACAAAAATGTGCGCTGAGCGCACAAACGTCTCGCGCGGGCACCACGACTCCGAGTCACGAGGAGAGAGACTTGCCGTACTACCACCGGGCGGGCGAGGTTCCGCCGAAACGGCACACCCAGCACCGGGACCCGGACGGGAACCTCTACTACGAGGAGCTGATGGGCGAGGAGGGGTTCTCCTCGGACTCCTCGCTGCTCTACCACCGGCACATCCCGTCGGCGGTGCGGGGGTTCCGGGTGTGGGACCTCGGCGACCAGTCCCTGGTCCCCAACCACCCGCTGGTGCCCCGCCACCTCTCCACGCACAAGCTGTTCGCGGACGGCGGGTCCGGCATCGACGCGGTGACCGGCCGCAGGCTGCTGCTGGGCAACGAGGACGTACGGCTGGCCTATGTCGTGGCCGACACGGTCAGTCCCTACTACCGCAACGCGATCGGCGACGAGTGCCTCTACGTCGAGGACGGCCGGGCACGCGTGGAGACGGTCTTCGGCGAGCTGGAGGTCGGCGACGGGGACTATGTGATCGTCCCGCGGGCGACCACGTACCGGATCGTCCCGGACGGGGCCGTACGCATCTACGCGATCGAGGCCAACTCGCACATGGGGCCCGCGCGGCGCTATCTGTCCAGGCACGGCCAACTGCTGGAGCACGCGCCGTACTGCGAGCGCGACTTCCGCCTCCCTGTCGGGCCGAGGCCCGTCGAGAGCGAGGACGTCGAGGTGTACATCAAGCACCGGGGAGCGGGCGGCGTCGTGGGGACCGTCCACACGCTGCCCAACCACCCCTTCGACGTCGTCGGCTGGGACGGCTGTCTCTACCCGTACGTGTTCAACATCCGCGACTTCGAGCCCCTCACCGGCCGGGTCCACCAACCGCCGCCGGTCCACCAGGTCTTCGAGGGCCACAACTTCGTGATCTGCAACTTCGTGCCGCGCAAGGTGGATTACCACCCGCTGTCCGTCCCGGTGCCGTACTACCACTCCAACGTCGACTCCGACGAGGTGATGTTCTACTGCGGCGGGGACTACGAGGCCCGCAAGGGCTCCGGAATCGGACAGGGGTCGATCTCCCTGCACCCCGGCGGCCACCCCCACGGTCCCCAGCCGGGCGCCATGGAACGGTCGATCGGGGCGGAGTTCTTCGACGAACTCGCGGTCATGGTCGACACCTTCCGCCCTCTCCAGCTCGGTGAGGCCGCCCGCGCGACGGACGACGGCACGTACGTCCACTCGTGGGAGCAGAACCGATGAGCGCCCCACGCCCACCGGAGATCCCCCCGGTACTCGCCGGTCTGTTCGACGACGCGGCGGTCTTCCCGCCCGGCAGTCTGCCCCTCGACGAGGCCGTCCCGGCCCACGTGGCGCACACCCGTGGCGCCCATGCCGGGCTGGTCGGCGCGTTCGTCCTCGCCGCCAAGGACGTCGAGCGGCTGGGCGAACTGACCGAAGACCTCGCCGAAGGGTCCTTCGACCTCTCGGTGACCGTGCCGCTGCCGGATGTCTCCGACGCTGTCGCCGCCGCACACCGGATCCCGGCCGTGCGGCTGGTCGGGCTGGAGGTCTCCGTCCCGGACACGGTCACCGCCGACGCGGTCGTTCCCGCCCTGGCCGAGGCGGTCGACGACGCCACCGACGCCACGGTCTACGTCGAGGTGCCGCGCGACGCCCGGCGCGAGCCGCTGCTGGCCGCACTCGCCGGGACCCCCTACCTGGCCAAGTTCCGCACCGGAGGCGTACGGGCCGACCTCTACCCCGACGAGCGTGAACTCGCCGCGGCCGTCCTGGCCGCGACGCGGTCCGGGGTGGCGTTCAAGGCGACCGCGGGTCTGCACCACGCGCTGCGCAACACCGATCCGGAGACCGGGTGCGAACAGCACGGGTTCCTCAACCTGCTCGTGGCCACCGATGCCGCCCTCCACGGTGCCGAGGAGGCGACGTTGGTCGAGCTGCTGGCCGACCGCGACGGCGAACGCATCGCCGAGCGGGTGCGCGCCCTGTCACCCCGAGTCCGTGACATGTTCCGCTCGTTCGGCACCTGCTCCGTCGCCGAACCCGCCATCGAGTCGGCCGGGTGGGGGCTGCTGCCGGCCACGACGATCACCGACCTGACCGAGGTGTCCGCATGACCAGCACCATCCGACCGACCGTCCCCGCCGACTCACTGTTCGGCCTGACCAATCTGCCCTACGGCGTCTACTCGGTGCCCGGTCGGGAACCGCGCGTGGCGACCCGCTACGGCGACCACGTCATCGATCTGGCCGTGCTGCTGGACGACGACGTCTTCGCCCGGCCGAGCCTCAACGCCTTCATGGCGCAGGGCCACGCCCGCTGGGTCGAGGTCCGGGCAGCGATCACCGAGCGGCTCGTGGACCGCGTCCCCACGGAGGCGGTCCACGACCTGGGCACGGTCACCCTGCACCTGCCGTTCGAGGTCGCCGACTACGTCGACTTCTACGCCTCCGAACACCACGCCTCGAACCTGGGCAGGCTCTTCCGGCCCGACAACCCGGACCCGCTGCTGCCGAACTGGAAGCACCTTCCGGTCGGCTACCACGGCCGGGCGGCCTCCGTCGTCGTCTCGGGCACGGACATCGCGCGGCCCTCGGGGCAACGCAAGGGCCCGCAGGACCCGACGCCGGTCTTCGGCCCCTCGACCCGCCTCGACATCGAGGCCGAACTCGGCTTCGTCGTCGGGACCGGCAACGCCATGGGCGACCGCATCGGCGCCGAGGACGCGGAGCGGCACATCTTCGGGGTGGTGCTCTTCAACGACTGGTCCGCACGCGACATCCAGGCCTGGGAGTACGTACCGCTCGGCCCCAACCTGGGCAAGTCGTTCGCCTCGACGATCTCGCCGTGGGTGGTACCGCTGCTCGCCCTGGACGCCGCCCGGGTCCCGGTCCCGCCGCAGGAGCCGGCCGTGCTGCCGTATCTGCGGATGGCACGGCCGTGGGGGCTCGACGTCGACCTCACGGTCGCCTGGAACGGCCAGGTGGTCTCCCGGCCGCCGTACTCGGCGATGTACTGGTCCCCCGCCCAGATGCTGGCGCACCAGACCGTCAACGGCGCGCCCTCGCGCACCGGTGACCTGTTCGCCTCCGGCACCGTATCCGGCCCGGAGAAGGAGCAGCGCGGTGCGTTCATCGAACTGACCTGGGGCGGCAAGGAGCCCATCACCGTCGACGGCCGACCGCGCACGTTCCTGGAGGACGGGGACGAGGTCGTCCTCACCGCCACGGCCCCGGGCGCCGACGGAACCCGGATCGGCTTCGGCGAGGCCCGCGGCCGGATCATCAGCGGCAAGCAGGAGGCGTGAGGAGCAAGAGCTGGTCCCGGACACAGCCGGCCGAGCGGATCAAGGAGGAACCGCCCCGCGACCACCCGTGGAAAGGAGGAATTTCCTCGCCCGTTTGTCATGCGAGGGTGCCCTGCGTGTTTCGTGGCGGTGCCGTCCGCGGTGCGCGACCATACGGACGCCGACATCACATTCCTCGGCATGGTGCGCGGAAACACCGAGACAGAAAGTAGGACGACGTGTCCGGCAGCGAAAGCGAGAACCCGGCAATCCCCTCCCCCACTCCCACGCGGACTCGCCCCAGGACGAATCGGGACTGGTGGCCGAATCAGCTGGACCTTCAAGTTCTCCACCAGCACTCGTCCAGCTCGAATCCCATGGACCAGGACTTCGACTACGCGGATGAGTTCGCGACACTCGACCTCGACGCGCTGAAGCAGGACGTCTTCGACGTGATGACGACGTCGCAGGACTGGTGGCCCGCCGACTACGGCCACTACGGCCCCCTGTTCATCCGGATGAGCTGGCACGCCGCGGGCACCTACCGGACAGCCGACGGCCGCGGCGGTGGCGGCAGCGGCGCTCAGCGCTTCGCGCCCCTCAACAGTTGGCCGGACAACGCGAGTCTCGACAAAGCGCGCCGTTTGTTGTGGCCGGTGAAGCAGAAGTACGGACAGAAGATCTCCTGGGCCGACCTTCTGGTTTTCGCCGGTAACTGTGCCATGGAATCCATGGGGTTCAAGACGTTCGGGTTCGGATTCGGGCGAGAGGACATCTGGGAACCCGAGGAAATCTTCTGGGGGGCCGAGGACATCTGGCTCGGGGACGAGCGTTACAGCGGCGACCGGGAACTCGCCGCTCCCTTCGGTGCCGTGCAGATGGGACTGATCTACGTCAACCCGGAGGGTCCGAACGGAAATCCGGATCCGCTGGCCGCCGCGCGGGACATTCGCGAGACGTTCGGGCGCATGGCGATGAACGACGAGGAGACGGTCGCGCTCATCGTCGGCGGCCACACGTTCGGCAAGTGCCATGGCGCGGTCGACCCCGAGTACATCGGCCCCGAACCCGAGGCCGCGCCCGTGGAGCAGCAGGGTCTCGGCTGGCGGAACAGGTACGGCAGCGGCAAGGGCCCCGACGCGCTCACCAGTGGGCTCGAAGGTGCCTGGACCACCGCGCCGACCCGGTGGGACAACGGGTACCTGGACAACCTGTTCGGGTACGAATGGGAGCTGACGACGAGCCCCGCCGGTGCCAAGCAGTGGACACCCACGGATCCCTCGGCCAGGGGGACGGTGCCCGATGCCCATGATCCGTCGAGGAGCCACGCTCCCATGATGCTGACGACCGATCTCGCGCTGAAGCTGGATCCGGTCTACGGCCCGATCTCGAAGAGCTTCCACGAGAACCCGGACAGGCTCGCGGAGGCCTTCGCCAAGGCGTGGTACAAGCTGTTGCACCGTGACATGGGGCCCATCACGCGCTACCTCGGCCCGTGGGTGCCCGAGCCGCAGCTGTGGCAGGACCCCGTCCCCGAGGTCGATCACGAGCTCGTCGGGGACGCGGACATCGCCGCGCTGAAGACCAGGATCCTCGCCTCGGGACTGTCGATCTCCCAGCTGGTCACCACCGCCTGGGCGTCCGCGGCGAGCTTCCGCGGCACCGACAAGCGGGGCGGGGCCAACGGGGCCCGGATCCGGCTCGCGCCGCAGCGGGACTGGGAGGTCAACCAACTGGCCGAGGTCGCGGAGGTGTTGGAGACGCTGGAGCGGATCCGGGAGGACTTCACCGGCGCACAGGCCGGCGGCACCAGGATCTCGCTCGCCGACCTGATCGTCCTCGGCGGCTGCGCGGCGGTCGAGCAGGCCGCGAGGAACGCCGGGCACGACATCACCGTCCCGTTCGCACCGGGGCGCACGGACGCCTCGCAGGAACAGACCGACGTGGAGTCGTTCGCCGTGCTCGAACCCAGGGCCGACGGGTTCCGGAACTACCTCCAGGCGGGAGAGAAGCTGTCTCCGGAGACACTGCTGCTGGACCGCGCCAACCTGTTGACGCTGACGGCTCCCGAGATGACGGTGCTGATCGGTGGCATGCGGACCCTGGACACGGGCTTCGGGCGATCCCCGCACGGTGTCTTCACCCACCGGCCGGAGACATTGACCAACGACTTCTTCGTCAACCTGCTGGACATGGGCACGGAGTGGAAGGCGTCGACCTCGGACGAGAACGTGTTCGAGGGCCGGGACCGCGCCACGGGTGAACTCAAGTGGACCGCCACCGCGGTCGACCTGGTCTTCGGTTCACACTCCCAGCTCCGAGCGGTGTCGGAGGTCTATGCGGCCCAGGACGCGGGACCCAAGTTCGTGCGTGACTTCGTGGCCGCGTGGGACAAGGTGATGAACCTCGACCGGTTCGACCTGGCCTGAGCCGTCGGTCCCGTCGGGGGCGGTGAGGCCCCCGGAACCCCGCAGCGCCGTCCGGCGGGCACGCGCACTCCCTCCGGAGCACACGTGCCCGCCGGCACCGGAGCGTCACTCAGCTCGACGGGCCCCGTTCGTCAGTTCTCCTGGAGCTTCGTCAGTTCTCCTGGAGCACGGAGAGGACGTTCCCGGCGGGGTCGGTGAACCACGCGATCGCCGCGGGTCCGCCGTCGCCGACCCGGACGATGCCCTTCTCGTCGTGGTCGAATTCGGGATAGCGCTCAAGGTCGACGCCGCGCCGCACCAGT
This sequence comes from Streptomyces akebiae, assembly GCF_019599145.1. Classification (NCBI taxonomy): domain Bacteria; kingdom Bacillati; phylum Actinomycetota; class Actinomycetes; order Kitasatosporales; family Streptomycetaceae; genus Streptomyces; species Streptomyces akebiae. The sequence goes on from NZ_CP080647.1 coordinate 132,163, forward strand.
TCGTCGACGGCGGACTCGATGTCGTCCACGGGGAAGTTGAGCAGCGTGAACGTCGCGGGGGTGTGCGTCTCCTTCGGGTAGACGAAGACACGCGCGCCGCTGCCGAGTGTCAGGGTCAGCATGCGCATGTCCCCCTGCCCGGTCTCCTCCACCCGCAGCCCGAGAGTCTCCCCGTAGAACCGGCGGGCCTCGCCGAGGTCGTCGACCGCGAAGCCGCTGAACGCCTGTGTCTTTCCGAACATGCCGTGTCTCCTTCACGCGTGAGCGTCCCGAGAACGTCAGGGCACACCACACGCACCACGGCCTCCGGCACGCCACGCGGTCGACGTCCGGATGGTCGCGCGCCCGTCACCCGCACGAAGCGACGGCCGATGACCGGCCGGCCTTCTGGTCGGCCCACGGCCTGGTCCGCCGACGGCCGATCGCGCAAGGTCACCGCCTGTCCTTACGCAACACGAGTGAATCAGCCGACTTCCTCGCTCGGTGGCGCTGCGGGTTTCGTACGGTCTGTGTCGGGATCCGGCGGCCGTGGGAGGGGGGATGACGATGTTCGTCGGGCCGTCCGTCGGCTGCTTGGTGTTGACCCTCTCCCTGTTGCTCCGGGCCCGGGGCACGCGCGGGCGGGTGCGGACCCGCCTGCTCCTGGTGGCGGGTTCCGCGACCGCCGGGGGTGTCTATCGGGCCTCCCTCGTCGCGCTGACGGGCCAACCGTCACCGGCTCCGGACGCACCGGGGTCGGCGGGTCTGGCGCTGGTCGCCGGGGTGACGATCACGGTCGGGCTGGGGATGGCCGGTCTGGTGGTGGCGGCCGATGCCGGTACGGGCTGGCAGGCGTGGCTGCGACGCGTACTCGACGGGACCGTCATGGCCGGGGCCGTGTTCATGGCGGGGTGGGTGCTGTTGGGCAGGAGCGGTGACGGCTGGCGCCCGGAGACGGGGATGCTCGGCGTCCTGTGGGCCTCGGAAGTCGTGTTCCTCGGTTTTCTGCTCGCCCTGCGACGTCTCGTACGGGCCGATCAGCAGGCCACCTTGTGGGCAGCGATCCTCGGAGTGTTCCTCATGTTGATCGGCGACACCCTGCGCCTGGTGCGGGTCGGTGCGCCGGGCGAGGAGGCGATGTCCTCCCCCGTGGCCGATGTCTGCGCCACCGCGGGACTGCTGATCGTCGCTGTCGGCCCTTGGGTGGCCGGCGGGGACAGTGTCCTGGGCGCCGGCCGGCCGATGCTGCGATCGGGGATGGAAGGTGCCGCGGCGTTCATTCCCCTGACCGTCTGCACGGTGTCGGCGCTGGGCTACGCGCTGGCGCCTCTGACCGTCGACCCGGTACCGCTGCTGGTCGGCGGGATGGCTCTCCTCGGTCTCTGGGCCCGCCGGATCTGCCTGCCGAGCAGGACCGCGGGCAGGGACGACTGAGCGGTGCGGTGGTGCCGACGCGTGTCCCGGACGACGTACCGTCCGGGACACGCGTCGCACCTCTCGGTTCAGCGCGACGTGGCGGCCATCTCCGGCACCGGTGCGTCGAGGGCGTCGAGGCCGCGCACGATGTCCTCCACCCGCTGCTTGGCGTCGCCGAAGAGCATCTGGGTGTTCTCACGGAAGAACAGCGGGTTCTGCACGCCCGCGTAGCCGACGGCCATGGACCGCTTGAAGACCACCACATGGGCGGCCTCCCACACGTGCAGCACGGGCATGCCGGCGATGGGACTGGCCGGGTTGTCGATGGCGGCCGGGTTGACGGTGTCGTTGGCGCCGATGACGAGGACGACCGAGGTGGCGGGGAAGTCGTCGTTGATCTCGTCCATTTCGAGGACGATGTCGTACGGCACGCTGGCCTCGGCGAGCAGCACGTTCATGTGGCCGGGCAGCCGACCGGCGACGGGGTGGATGCCGAAGCGCACCTCGACGCCCCGCTCACGCAGTTTGCGGGCCAGTTCGGCCACCGGGTACTGCGCCTGGGCGACCGCCATGCCGTAGCCGGGCGCGATGATCACCGAGGAGGCGTCGCGCAGCAGCTCCGCCGTCTCCTCGGCGTTGATCTCCCGGTGTTCGCCCTGCTCGCCGTCGTCGGCCGCCGCGGGGGTGCCGAAGCCGCCCGCGATCACCGAGAGGAAGGAGCGGTTCATCGCCCTGCACATGATGTACGAGAGGTAGGCACCGGAGGAGCCGACGAGCGCGCCGGTGACGATGAGGAGGTTGTTGGCGAGGAGGAAACCTGAGGCCGCCGCGGCCCAGCCGGAGTAGCTGTTGAGCATGGAGACCACGACGGGCATGTCACCGCCGCCGATGGACGCGACCAGGTGCGCGCCGAGGGCGAGCGCGATCACGGTGACGGCGATGAGCAGGCCCATGCCGGGGCGGGCCACGAAGGCGACGGTGAGCACGACGAAGGCGACCAGGGCGCTCACGTTGAGGACGTGCTTGCCGGGCAGCACGAGGGGCCGGGAGTCGATGCGGGCCGAGAGCTTCAGGTACGCGACGACGGAGCCGGTGAAGGTGACGGCGCCGATGAACACGCCGATGAACACCTCGGCGTGGTGGATGCCCAGCAGGGACCCGGTCAGCTCCGGGTCGACGTCGAGGTAGCCGTTCCAGCCGACGAACGCGGCGGCGAGGCCGACGAGGCTGTGCATGATGGCGATCAGTTCGGGCATGCCGGTCATCTCGACGACCCGGGCACGCCACAGTCCGATGCCCGCGCCGAGGGCGGTGGCGACGGCGATCAGGACGAGGCCGGTGGCCGTGATGCTCCGGGAGGCGAGCCCGACGGTGGCGGCCAGGGCGATGGCCATGCCCGTGATGCCCCAGACGACTCCCGAGCGGGACGTCCGGTGCCGGGAGAGCCCGGCGAGGCTGAGGATGAACAGCAACGCGGCGACGACGTAGGCGGCTTCTGCGGCCGTGACGGTGGTCATCCCTGATCAGCCCTTCGAGAACATGCCGAGCATGCGGCGGGTGACGGCGAATCCGCCGAAGATGTTGATGCTCGCCAGCAGGATCGCGGCGAACGACAGCACGGTGACGGCGGTGTTCCCGTGCCCGATCTGCAGCAGCGCGCCGACCACGACGATCCCTGAGATGGCGTTGGTGACCGACATCAGCGGGGTGTGCAGCGCGTGGTGCACCTGCCCGATGACGTAGAAACCGATGACGATGGCCAGCACGAACACCGTGAAGTGGCCGATGAGTTCGCTCGGCGAGAAGGCGGTCACCAGGAACAGGGCGAGTGCTCCGGCACCGACGAGGGCGTAGGCGGACCAGGCCGGGCGCGCGGGCTTCGACGACGCCTCGGAGGAGGACGACGCCGGGGGTTCGGGGGCTCCGTCGGAGGTCTGCGCGGCGGACACCTGCACCGGGGGCGGGGGCCAGGTCTTCGCTCCGTCGCGGACCACGGTCATCGAGCGCTGCACGACATCGTCGAAGTCGAGGACGAGGCGGCCGTCCTTGCCGGGGGTGAGCAGCTTCATCAGATTGACGAGGTTGGTGCCGTACAGCTGGGAGGCCTGGGCGGGGAGTCGGCCGGGCAGGTCGGTGTAACCGATGATCGTCACGTCGTTGTCGGTGACGACGGCCTTGCCCGCGACCGTGCCCTCGACGTTGCCGCCCTGGGCGGCGGCCATGTCGACGATGACGCTGCCGGGCCGCATGCGCGCGACGTCCTGTGCGGTGATCAGCCTGGGCGCCGGACGGCCCGGGACGAGCGCGGTGGTGATGATGATGTCGACGTCGGCCGCCTGCTCGGTGTACAGCCGCTCGGCGAGCCGGTTGTAGTCGTCCGAGGTGGCCTTGGCATAGCCGTCGGTGCTGACTTCCTGTGCGGCGGAGACCGTGAGGAACTCGCCGCCCAGGGAGCGGACCTGCTCGGCGACCTCGGGCCGGGGGTCGGTGGCGCGGACCACGGCGCCGAGGCTGCGGGCCGCACCGATCGCCGCGAGTCCGGCGACCCCGGCGCCGGCCACCAGCACTTTGGCGGGCGGCACCTTGCCGGCGGCGGTCACCTGGCCGGTGAAGAAGCGTCCGAAGGCGTGGGCGGCCTCGACGACGGCACGGTATCCGGCGATGTTCGCCATCGAGCTGAGGACGTCCAGCGACTGGGCCCGGGAGATGCGGGGCACAGCGTCCATGGCGAGGACGGTGACGGGCCGCCGGGCCAGTTCCTCGACCAGTTCCGGGTTGAGGGCCGGGCTGATCAGCGCGATCAGCGTCGCCCCGTCGCGCAGTCGGCCGATCTCCTCGGTGGAGGGGCCGTTCACCTTGAGCACGATCTCCGCCGCCCACGGATCGCCGAGCCGGGCGCCGGCCTCCTGGTAGGCCGCGTCGGAGAAGCGGGACGACTCCCCCGCCCCCGGTTCGACGACCACGTGGTACCCGAGCGCGACGAGTCTGCCCACGGTGACCGGCGTCGCCGCCACCCTGGTCTCGCCCGCGGTGGACTCGGCCGGGACGCCGATGCTCTGGGGTTCGGGTTCCACTTGGACCATCCTCTGCCTCTCTTCCCTGGGGTTCCTGTTCCCGCTTGATGACCCATGCCCCATGAGTACGGGGTGGATACGGGACCGGTGCACTCAATCGCGCGTCCGGCGGCCGAGGTTGATGCCGCCGAGGACGACGACAGGCAGGGCACGGGACAGCGGCTCAGCCAAGACGCGGCTGGGGCCACGACTCGGGGGACCGGCATGTGGTCCTGCGATCGGAGCTGGTCGTACGTCAGTCGACCACGGACTCGGCGTGGCGCCGGGCCTGCCCGTCCGCGCCTTCGTCGGCCTTACTTGTCCCAGATCTTGCGGTAGGCCTCACGGTAACCCTCCGAGTCCCAGGACAGCGCGCCGCCGCTGTTGTTCGCGGTGGTGATGTGGACGGGGGCGACATAACCGCTGGCCGGCTCGCCCGCGAAGGCGCGGTTGAACTCGTCGATGATCTGCCATCCCTGTTCGGACAGCGGCTCGGGAACGGTGGCGGACTGGAACTGCTTGCCGTTGATCCGCTCGAAGGCCGACGGATCGCCGTCACCGGCACCGATGTTGAAGGGGGCGCCGCCGCCCTTGTGACCAGCGGCACGCAGCGCCGGTGCCGCGTGGTCGAAGTACAGGTCGTTGATGGCGGCGGAGTAGGTCCATCTGTCGCCGAAGCGGGATTGGAGGGAGGCGACCTTGTCGACGGTGCGGCTGTTGGCCTCCGGGATGGGGATGTCCTCGTAGCTGAGCAGTTCCACGTCGGAGCAGGTGGCGAGTCTCTTCCTGATCAGATCGGACTTCCGCTTGGCGAACGGTATGGAGGCGTCGGTGAACAGCACCACGCCGGCGTGGCCGGCTGACCGGGCGATGATCCAGTCGGCGCTGATCTCCGCGACCTCCTCGACCCTGGTGGTGACGTTGCTGAAGAGCTTCGGATCCGTGCTGGGGCCTGGGGTGGCCGCGGCGTGCCAGCCGATGAGCGGGATGCCGGCGGCGTTCGCCTGATCGGCCCGCTCGGTCACGGACTTGGGGTCGAATCCGCCGATGACGATGCCGGAGGGTTTGGAGGCTAGGGCTTCGGCGAAGGCACTCCGGATCCCGGCGGGCGTGCCCTGACCGTCGAAGGTGTGCACGTCCCAGCCGATGACCTCGGCCGCTTCCTGGACGCCCTTGGCGACACCGGAGACACCGGGGTTGGTCATGGTCTGGGCGACGTAGGCGATGGTCTTGCCGGGGACCGCGTCGGGCCCTCTGGTGGGGCCGCCCCAGGGGGCGTTGATGTCCTCGGCCGCTTTGACGGCCTGTCGCGCCTCGGCGAGGACGGCAGGGCAACCCGGCTCCCGCGAACCGGCGCTGGACACCTGGGTGGTCGAGTCGCTGTCACAGCCTGCGACAGCAGAGGCCACGACCAGGATCGCGACGGCTGCCGCGGTCGCTCTGCGGGTGGGATGCACGGGGTCTCCTCAACTGGACACGAGGGGGTACGGGTTGTGTGGGGGGAGGAGAACGATCCGGCAGACGGCCGGAGGCGCGACGACGCCTGCACGTCGGCCTCGGACCGGGGCCCGGCGGGTTGTCGCGGTGGGAATGTAGCAGGGTCCCGGCCAGGCCCTCCACGGCGGTCGCATCGCTCAGTAGGCGCGTGCGAACAATTCGTAATCAATTCTTGATTACACACAGACTCAAAGCGATCACACAGGCGGTAGTCTCCCACCGACCAGATCCGGACACATGACGTGATCCCGTCGGTCCAGCTGCCTGTCCGCTCGCTCAGCCCGGCGACACCGTGCGAGCGTCGGGCTCTTGCCCGGTCGTTGACGGTTCTTCGGCAACGACACCGCGGACGCCACTCACCCGAACATCGAAGGAGGCCAGCGTGCCCACGGACGCAGTGGAGCCGCCGCCCGGACGCCGGGACCGGACTCCTCCGTTCCGCAGGAAGTCGGGAGCATTTCTCGCCCGGTGGCCGTTCCGGCGGAAACTCAACGTCCTCGTCATCGCACCCATCGCCGTTGTCGGCGCGCTGCTCACCATCGGCGTCACCGACCAGATGGAGCAGGCCCGCGGCGCCGACCGGGTCGCGGAACTCGTGCGCGACAGCGAGCAGGTCGCGACCCTCATCAACGACGTACAGGCCGAACACCGGCTGGCACTGCTGCTGTCCGTGCAGTACGAGGCGACCCGCCCCGGAGACGCCCGGCCGTCCACCAGCGCCTACCGCGAGGCACAGCGGGCCACCGACGCACAAGTCGCCGCCGTGCGCTCCGCGTTCGGGTCGAGCCTGCCGGCCGAGGAGAAGCAGGCTCTCGAATACATCACCGGTCTGGACATCCTGCGCGAGAAGCTCGGCCGGGACTACGTGCCCGCGGCCAACATCGATCCCGCCTACGCCGCCGCCGTCGGCTACCTGATCGACGGCATCGGGCTCGACCGCTTCTCCACGACCTCGACGTCCCCGGTCACCAACCTGCTGGACACGATCCTGCGCGCCGACGCGGCCCACGCGGCGTTCGAGAGCGCGGTGTTCTCCGCCCAGACCCCGGACGCGAACGCCCTCACCGAGTACACCCGCGCGGCCGGCGCCCACGAGCTGTACACCTACCAGGCGGACCGCTTCAGCCGGATCGCCACGCCGGGGCAGGTGCTGAGCATGGCCGGCATCGAGCGCAGCGCCGAGACGAACGGCATCACCTCCCAGTTCGCGGAACTCCAGATCGAACCGGGCGCGCTGCAGTCGCAGACGACGCGGGAACTGCGCAAGAAGATCACCACCGGCGAGCGGCAGGCCGCGACCCGTCTCGGCATCACCCGGACACTGATCGAGCAGACTGCCGCACGAGCCGACTCCGCGTCCGCGAGTGCCCTGTACAAGGCATGGATTCTGCTCGGTGTGGCGTTGCTCGGCTTCGCCGCGTGGCTGGGGTTCTGCGTGCTGGTGCGACGCTCGGTGATCCGTCCCCTCACGGCCCTGACGGGATCGGCCCAGCAGGTGGTCGAGGCCGCCGACGAGGAGCTCGCCCGGGTCGGGGACGACGAGCTCGCCGACAGCGCCCCGTTCAGCCCTCGGGCGATTCCGGTCCCGGTGCGCGACGAGATCGGCGAGCTGGCCGAGGCCTTCAACCGCGTGCAGGTCACCGCCGCCGCGCTGCTGGAGCGGCAGGTGCTCAGCCGCCGCAACATCGCCGAGATGTTCGGCAACGTCGGTCGCAGGGTCAGCAATCTGACAACACGCCAGCTGCTGCTGATCGACGCCGTCGAACGCGAGGAGACCGACCCCGACCTCCTCGACCGGCTCTACCGCATCGACCACATCGCCGTACGGCTCCAGCGCAACGCCGACAGCCTGATGCTGCTCGCCGGAATCCGGGAGACCGACGTCGAGGCACGGCCGACCACCCTGGCCGACGCCATACGCTCCGGACTCGGCCGCATCGAGGGATACCAGCGGGTGTCCCTGCGCTCGGAGACGGATGTCACCGTGGGGCCCGACATCATCGGCGACCTGACCCTGTTGCTCGCCGAACTGATGGAGAACGCGGTCTCCTTCTCCCCGTCCGACACCACCGTCGAGGTGGTCGTCCGGCCCGGCACCGACGTCACCAAGGACGGCGGGGCACTGATCGAGGTCATCGACCACGGCCTCGGCATGAGCGCGGAACGCCTCGCGGAGGAGAACGCCCGCCTCGTCCGCCGGGAACGCCTCGACCTGGTACCGACCAAGGTGCTCGGCCTCTTCGTGGTCGGCAGCCTCGCCCGCAACCTGGGGCTCCAGGTGACCCTGAGCCGTACCTCGGGCGGCGGCGTCACCAGCACCGTCTGGATCCCGTCCACGCTCCTGCTGACGATGAGCCCGCTGGACACCGCACCGGCTGCCTCCGACCTTGCGCCACCCGCGGCACGGTCCACGACGACGCCCGAACCGAAGCCGGAGCGGAAGACCGTCGTACCCGTGCCGGCCACCGGCACCACCCCCGAGCGGCGGCCGATCGTCCGGTCCCCGCGAAGTGACCTGCCCCGGCGCATCCCGCCCCACGGCGGCACGACCAGGGCCGACACCCTCGACACCGCCGACGGACCTCCCCCGGCCGCGACGACCCGGCCACTGCGGCGCCGTGTGCGCGGCGCGACCCTCTCCGTGGCCACCCTCGCCGCGGACCGGGGCGTCACGGCGGACCGGCAACCCGCCGACGCCGACGCCGTCCGCGCGGAGCTGGACGAGTTCGAGGCTGCCGTACGCAGAGCCGAACAGGACAGCGCCGCGCCCCCGCAGACGCCCGACACCACCGCGACACGGGAAAACCTCAGAAGTCCAGAAGGAGACCGGCAGTGACCCCGTCGACAGATGACAGCACCTCCGAACAGGTGAAGCCCACCGACCTGCGCACCGCAGCGGACGACTTCACCTGGCTGCTCGACCGCTTCGCCACGGAGACCGCCGGCGTCGTCGACGCCATAGCCGTGTCCTCCGACGGGCTGTTGATCGCTGTCTCCCAACTCCGCGACAGGGCCGACTCCGAGCGGCTCGCCGCGATCGTGTCCGGCATCACCAGCCTCGCCGCCGGGGTCTCCGGCAACTACGCGCTGGGCGGCCTCAACAAGGTCATCATCGACCTGGAAGGCGGCCACGTACTGGTCTCCGCCATCGGCAACGGAGCAGTGCTGGGCGTCGTCGCCTCCAAGGAGGCGAAACTGGGCAACATCGCCTACGAGATGACGCTCTTCGCCAACCGCGCCGGAGCCGCGCTCACTCCCCAACTGGTGATGGAGCTGAAGAACAACGTCGGCTCCGCGGCAGCCGGCTGAACCACCCCACGAGGCAGGAGGTCGCCATGGCCGTCGGTGGGCGAGAACCACATGAGACAGCGGAAGACACTCGGAGCAGCCCGCCGGACCCGGTCGGACGCGCCCCCGCGGTACGGCCGTTCCTGCTGACCGCGGGCCGGGTGTCGGGGGCGGACACGGCGGCCCCCCTCCCGATCGAGACCCAGATCGTGTCGACCTCCGCCGGACTCTCCGTCCTCGGCGCGCTCACCTTCGAACGCCACGACATCGTCGCCGCGTGCCGACAGCCGCAGTCGGTCGCCGAACTGGCCGCCCGTCTGCGACTGCACCTCAACGTGGTCCGGGTGCTCGCCGAGGATCTGTGTGCCGCGGGACACCTGGCGGTCCACGTGCCGCACGCCAGGATCGCCCAGGACATCTCCGTACTGCGAAGGGTCATCAATGGTCTCCGTGCCGTCCCCGACTCCACGGGCACACTCCGCGACAGCGGCTGAGCAGGCGCGGCAACAGCCGCCGCTGCCGGTCAAGCTGGTCATCGCCGGCGGCTTCGGGGTCGGCAAGACCACCACCGTGGGCGCGATCTCCGAGATACGGCCCCTCACCACGGAAGCCGCCATCACCGAGGTCGCCGCAGGCGTCGACGACCTCACCCACACACCCGACAAGACCACCACCACCGTCGCCATGGACTTCGGCTGCATCACCCTCGACCCGACTCTGAAGCTGTACCTGTTCGGAACTCCGGGCCAGGACCGCTTCGGCTTCATGTGGGACGACATCGTCGACGGCGCCCTGGGGGCGCTGGTCATCGTCGACACCCGCCGCCTCGACGACTGCTACGCCGCCGTCGACTACTTCGAGCACAGACGCATCCCCTTCGCCGTCGCCGTCAACGCCTTCGACGGAGAGATCGAGCACGACCTGGACGAGGTGAGGTGGGCACTGGACGTCGCCGAGCACGTACCTCTGGTCGTCTTCGACGCCCGCAGGACCGGCTCGGTCCGAGACGCCCTCCTCGTCGTGCTCGACGTCGCCCTCTCCCGCGCCGAAGCGGCCGCGGCGACATGACGGCGGCGCGGCTGCGGCCGAGGAGCACACCGACATCACGGGGGCGTTCGAATTGACACGGAAAGTAATAGATCGCGTACTAGGCGTGAGGGGCTCTTGCCGCGGCGCGCCGCTGCGGCGCGCTCCGCCCCGCCCACCCCTCTCCTCCCTCTTGGAGCCGCGATGACGGTGCAACCGCAGCAGATGACCGACCAGACCGTTCTGGTGTACGCCAGCGATCCCGGAGAACCCCCCGGCGTCACGCCGGTACGCCATCCCGTGCCGCAACTCGAGACGCAGCCCTTTCCGACCGCCATCGCCCAGCCCGCCCCGCAGCCGGACAGCGCCGGGCCGGGCACTCCCGCGTTCCGCTACTGGGTGGCCGCCGACGCGCTCAGCAGCGGCAGCCGGATGTGGGGCGCGCTGGTTCCGTCGGGAACGCAGTGGGTGCCCTCGGTCGGACGCGTGCTCACCGCGCACCTCGACGTGGGTGTCGGCCTCAACGCCTTCTACACCCGCACGGGCCTGGAGTTCTTCCACCGGACCGTGGCGGGCGTGGAGGTCTTCTCGGCCCAGAGCCCCGAGATCGTGCGGCACGAGTTGGGCCACGCGGTGCTCGACGCCCTGCGCCCCCAGCTGTGGAACGCGGCGATGCACGAGGCCGACGGCGCGCACGAGGCGGTCGGCGACATCAGCGCGCTGCTGACCGCCCTGCAGTTCGAGTCACTGCGGGTCACCGTCCTGACCGAGACCCAGGGCAACCTGGAGCTGTCCTCACAGCTGTCGAGGATGGCCGAACAACTGGGCTGGGCGATCCGCCAGCGCAAACCGGACACGGTCGACCCCGACTGCCTGCGCAACATGTCCAACCACTTCTTCTACCGCGACCCGGTGCAATTGCCGCCGGACGGGCCCGCGAACACGCTGACCAGTGGGCCGCACTCGTTCTCCCGCGTGTTCAGCGGCGCGTTCCTGAAGGCCCTCGCCGGAATCTTCCGACAGCAGCCCGCACAGGACCAGGCCGCCCTGGCTAGGGCAGGGGAGATCGCCGGTCAGCTGCTGGTGGACGCCATCGTGGCCGCCCCCGTGGTGTCCGCCTACTACGCGCAGCTCGCGGGGCACATGATCGCCGCCGACCAGCGTCGGTTCGGCGGCGCCCACGGCCAGGCCCTGCGCTCGGCCTTCGTCCGGCACGGGATCCTGTCCCTGGAAGCCGCCACGTCCCTCACCGCCGCCGAGGTGGCGCGCCGGGGCGCCGGTCTCGCCGAGGCGATGCCCGGTGGAAGCGACGAGCAGGGCCTCACGACCGTCACCGTCCAGGGGATGGCGTACGGCATCAAGGGGCCGCTCGTCCTCAACGCGCCGGGAGAGGTGCGACGGTTCGGCATCGCCGGCTCCGATCCCGTCGGCGGCTCGCTGCGACCCGCCGATCCCGAGCAGGTCGCCACGTCCTACCTCGAGGACCTCTTGCGCCGCGGCCGGGTCGACGTACCCCAGGAGTACCGCTCCGACACGGCGGTCGTCGACGACAACCCGTCCCGGTTCACGACGCACGAGATCGCCCGCAGCGAGGCGGCCGAGGGCCTGGCCCTGGTCCGGCGCCGCTTCGCCTGATCTGTCGCAAGGTCGACAGTCGACCGGTCAGGCGGACGGTCGGGGCAGGCAGACTGTCAGCCGCGGAAGCGCAGACGACGGACGGTGAGCCGTCCGTCGTCCTCGCGCCTGACGACGTGCGTCGTACCGGGCGTCGGCTCCTCGCCCTCGTACACCGCTTCTCCCCGCGCCAGCAGATCATCGATGTACTTCTCCGCGGCCCGGCGCTCGGCGTCGTCGGCCGGGTCGCCCGCATCCGGGTCCCGAGCAGGAGTGCTGTCACGGTCGGCACCCATGTCCTCGTTCATGCTCATATGCCGAACTTTATCCCGGTGGCGTTCCCGGTCCGCGTGGAGTGGCAGCCGTACATCCCGGGGCCAGCCGTTCAGTCGGGTGAACTGACGCAGGAAGCGCTCACAGCGTGCGGCAAGGCTCTCGCCACGGTCGGACAGGCGCGTGAGTTCGTCGGCGTCGACGAACTCGCCACCGCCCAGGCTGCCGGCGGCCAGTGGAACTGCCGTTGCACGCGCCGACCAGCGTGGCGCCCAGCTGATCGAATCCGCGGTCGCCCCGCGCCCGTGCCCCACTCGCGCGCTGCGGGGCCGGGCCCCGTCAGGACTGGCCGTTCGCCGCGATGCCCAGGGCCGTCCGGGTGGCGGCGGGTTCGTACTCGGGGGCGATGTCCGCCAGGACGCTCAGCGCGGTGCGTGCCAGATGACGGGCGACCACGCGTGCCGCTTCGGCCGGGTCGCTCTGGCGCAGTGCCTCCAGGAGCGCTTCGTGCTCGGCGTACGCCTTGCCCCAGGTAGTGGGCGCGCCCAGTTGAGCCAGGCGGATGTAACGCTCGCTGTGCTCGCCGAGCGACGCGAGCATGCGCTGCAGGTGGGGCCCCACCGCCTGGGTGGCGATGCCGTGGAACTCGTGGTGCGCCGCGTGCCACTCGTCCGGATCTTCGTCGACGGTCACCCCCTGCATCCGCTTCAGGGCGTCACTCATGCGCTCGATGTCCACGGCCGTGAACGACTTGGCCGTCATGCTGACGGCGAGCGTTTCGAGCATGATGCGAGCGCCGTAGACGGCGTCCAGGTCCTCGGGGTCCACCGCCCGCACCCGGGCTCGCTGGTCGGGCCGGGCGTCGATGAGCCCCTCTTCCTGGAGCAGCCGGAACGCCTCGCGCATGGGCGTACGGCTGACGCCCAGTTTCCGGGCCATCTCGGCCTGGAGCAGTACCGACCCCGGAGGCAGTTCGCCGTTGAGGATCATGGCGCGCAGCCGGCCGTGCACATCGAGAGCCAGGCGGCGGCCGCCCGCGGCGGCCGCGGGGCTTCCGCCCGACGGCACGGATCGGGCCTGTCCGTCGTTCGCCTCGTCGACCGGCTGCTGGTCCTCGGGGGACTCGTTTCTGCTCCTGCTCACGCCGACAGTCTACCCAGGGTGTATGCAGACGAAGCGGCAGGCCACCTCAACTACGCGACTGTGGCTCGCCCACGTGGTTCCGTTCAGGATCGGACGGGGTGTGACTGTATCCACCTGTGGGGTCTCGGCGACCTGGGTCCCGATCCATGGCGCGCGGCGACTGTCGAGGTCAGGCCTGTCCCACGGTCGGCTGGTGTGCGTTCGTGTCCGCGTCCTGCGGGCCGATCAGGGACGTGAGCGGGCCTGCGGGTCGCCAGTCGGAGGTGAAGCGGCGACGCAGGTCGGCCACCGCCTCCATGCCGCGCGGGGTCACCTCGGGTGGAGTCGCCAGGCCGGCGGGCCCCAGGAGGCCGGGGAGCGCGGCCCGCACGACGGTTTCGGGCAGGCCCTGTCGCAGCAGGGCGGCCTCGATGCCCGGTTCACCGGAGGCCAGCAACTCCTCGGTGCTCCTGCGGCAGACCTCGGCATAGGCCCGGGTGTACCACGCGGTGGCGGTCTCTCGCGGGGCGACCACCACGTTGGTGATGAGGTCGGGTGCGACCTGGAGGTGGCCGCCTACGCGGGGGAACCCCTGCTCGGCGGCCAGGACGTCGAACGGCGGGTGCAGTGTGGTCCCGTCCACGGCGTCGGTCAGCAGGGCCCGGAACCTCTGCAACGTACCCCCGACGGGGACGAGTTGGTCATCGGCCACCGGGGAGTCGGCGACGTCGGCGAGCACGGCGCGCAGCACGAACGCGAAGGCGCTGTGCGCGTTGTCGACCGCCCAGCGGTCCGTCGGCTGCGGTGCTCCGGGACGCCGGTGCACCGCCAGTTCGCCCATGCCCTCGGCCCGGAGGGCCACCGGATCCCGCTTCAGCAGGCCGCGCAGCAGGTGGTCGGGAGAGGTGTGCATGAGGTCGAAGTCGTCGTCGTTCCAGCCGGCCAGCTGCTGGTCGGAGGAGACGACCGGCACCAGGGTCACTTCCAGCCCTGCCTGCCGGAAGTGTCCGCGGTGGAGGGCGTGGTGGAGGTGCACGGTGCCGGCGCCGGGGAAGACACCCACCGTCAGGTGTCGGGTGGACCCGCCGGGCGGACGGAGTGCGCTCAGCGCGGGAGGCATGACGAGCCTTCCTGCATGGGGTGGTCCCCTTCTTCGTACATGGGGTGGTTCCTTCGTGTCGTGGGCCGACGCCGACGGTCAGGCGGGCTTCTCCTCCTGGTTCGTGATGAAGTCGGCCGGCACCTCGGGGCTCCAGATGGCGGCCGGGAGGTCCTCCCAGTCGTTCGGCTGCCAGTTCTCGGTGATGCAGTCCATGTCGCTGGAGTACTCGATCCAGCTGCCCCAGGGGTCCTGGATGTAGTGGAAGAGGTTCGAGCCGAGGGTGTGTCGGCCCAGGCCCCAGCCCTTCGCGTAACCCACGGAGGCCATGCCCTGTGCGCCCCTGGCGATCTGGTCGATGTCGGACACCATCCAGCTGGAGTGGTGCAGGCCGGGGTACTCCCCCGGGACGAAGCCGAAGACATGGTGGTCACCCGGCCCGGAGTTCATGAAGACGGGCCCGCCCACGATGCGGTCGGACAGGCGCAGTCCGAGCGTGCGGGTGTAGAAGGCCTCGGAGGCGCTCACATCGGAGCTGAAGATCAGCATGTGGCCGAGACGCTGGGGGCGGGTCTGCTCCGTCGCGGTCAGCCAGCGGGCGCGGTCGATGCGCCGGACCCGGTCGCCGACGTTGGCGTCCTGGGCGTCCGTGGTACCGAACTCTCGCCAGGGGGCGATCCCCTCGTCCCGGAGGTTGACCAGGTTTCCCTCGTGGTCGCGGAACCACAGGCCCCCGGGCACCTCCTTCGGCGCGTCCAGCA
This sequence comes from Streptomyces akebiae, assembly GCF_019599145.1. Taxonomy (NCBI): domain Bacteria; kingdom Bacillati; phylum Actinomycetota; class Actinomycetes; order Kitasatosporales; family Streptomycetaceae; genus Streptomyces; species Streptomyces akebiae. The sequence continues at coordinate 147,291 of NZ_CP080647.1, forward strand.
GCTTCAGCCCCAGGCCCTCCAGATGGCGCTGCCAGTCGGGCAGCGAGTCCGGGTCCGCCGCGAACGCCACGTGGTGCAGCCGCTTGACCGGCCCCTCCGTCAGCACCGTCTGGTCCTGCTCCCGGCCGTCGCAGCGGATCACCACCGCGTTGCCGCGCTCCGCCGTCCGAAGCCCGAACGCGCCGTAGAAGTCCGCGCCCTTGTCGAGCGACGGGACCTGGAGTCCGTAGTGCAGGAGACCTTTGACACGCAACATGTGCACTCCTCATGGTTCCGGTGACCGCGTCCCACACGGTCACCGATTTAAGTGTGTACACCTAGTGGGTCCCGCGTCCAGACCTCAACTGAACTTTTCCTGCGGAATGACCGTTCCGACTAGCAATGTCCACGCCATCCGATCAGCTCCGGACTCTGTCACCACACCCGGGAGCAGACCCTTCCTCTCTCAATGTGTATGCACTATGGTGCTGCTGCTTCAGAGAGCCGCTTTGCCGGAGGAAACATGACACCGCCTGAATGGTCGCTGGTGCAGTACCGGGTCGCCGACTCGGAGAAGGTCACCGTCGGTGCGTACACCGACGAAACCGTGGTCCCGGGCCCACCCGGGACCGAAGGCCTCACCCTGATGGAGGTGCTGGGCCGATGGGAGTCGCTCGCGCCGCTCCTGCGTGACTGGACGCCGACGGCGTCCGATGCCGTCGTCGGCGCCCGGCTCGCGCCGCCGCTGACGTATCCCGGCAAGGTGCTCTGCGCGGGCGCCAACTACTGGGACCACATCGCCGAGATGGGGTGCGAACGCCCCGACGAGCTGGGAGATCCGTTCTTCTTCCTCAAGCCGCCGACGACGACGGTGACGGGCCCCGGGGACGTGGTGCCGCTCCCCGCCTACCCGGGCGCACGCGTCGACTGGGAGGCCGAACTGGCCGTCGTCATCGGCCGCGGCGGTCGCGACCTCACGTCGGAGCGGGCCATGGACCACGTGGCCGGCTACCTGGCGGCCAACGACATCTCCGCCCGTGACCGGATCAGGTCCGACAGGCCGGTCGCCGAGCCGTTCACCTTCGACTGGGTCAGCCACAAGGGACAGGACGGCTTCTGCCCGCTCGGCCCCGGGCTGGTGCCCGCCTGGCAGATCACCGACCCCCAGAACCTGAGGATCCAGCTCAGTGTCAACGGCGTGCTGAAGCAGGACTCCTCCACCGCGCAGATGATGGTGAAGATCCCCGAGGTGATCGCGGCGGCCAGCCGCATCACCCGGCTGGAACCCGGAGACGTCATCCTCACCGGCACACCGGCGGGCTGCGGGGTTCCGCGCGGGGAGTTCCTGGCCGCCGGGGATGACATAGTCATCGACATCGAACGGATCGGTCGCCTGGAGAACACGGTGGTGGCGTCATGAGCAACACCCCGACGGCTTCCGAGCTGGGCTGGCCGCAGGCGCTGCCGGTGCCGGTGCCCACCACCATGAAGGCCATGCTGTTCCGCCGGTTCGGACCGCCCGACGTCCTGGAGCAGGCCGTCGTGGACACCCCCCGCCCGGGCCCCGGAGAGGTCCTGGTCCAGGTCGCCGCGGTCGGCATCGGACGCCTGCTCGACCTCACCGCCCGCGCGGGCAACCATCCCTACGCCACGATCGAGCCGCCCCACATCCTGGGCGCGGACCACGCGGGCACCGTCGCCGCCCTGGGCGAGGGCGTGGACTCCGTACGGGTCGGCGATCGCGTGGCCGTCCTGCCCGGTGTCGCCTGCGGCACCTGTGCCTACTGCGCGGAAGGCCGCGAGGAGGTCTGCGACTCCCTGACCGTGATCGGCACCCATCGGCCCGGCGCCTACGCCCAGTACTGTGCCGTGCCGGCGCGCAACGTCCACAAGGTCCCGGACGGCATTCCGGCCGCGATGGCCGCCTCGCTCGCCCTCCTCGGCCCGGTCGCCGCCAACCAGATGACCCAGGCGGGGCTGCGCCCCGGACACTGGGTCCTCGTCCAGGGCGCCTCGTCCGCCCTCGGTTCCACCACTGCCGCCTACGCCCAGCACCTCGGCGCGAAGATCATCTCGACCTCCCGCTCGCCCGAGAAGCGCGCCGCCATGGCCGCGGCGGGCGCCGACCTCGTGCTCGACACCAACGCCCCGGACCTGGTGGAGCGGGTCCGGGAGGCGACAGGAGGCCGCGGCGTCGACATCGCCGTCGACAACCTCGGCGACCCGGCCGTCTGGGACGCCACCCTCGACTCGCTGACCCGCGGCGGTGCCGTGGTGACCTCCGGCGCGTTCCTCGGTGGCCGGGTCAAGATCGACCTGCGCCGGGTGTACTCCGACTGCCACCGCATCATCGGGGTCCGCACCGGCAACCCGGCCGCGGTGGCGGAACTGTGGACACAGGTGGAGAACGGCTTCCGTGCCGTCGTGGACCGCACGTTCCCCATCGCCCGGGCCGCCGACGCCCACCGCTACATGGAGGAGGACAACAGCCTCGGGCGCGTGGCACTCAGCCTGCGCGCCGAGGACTGGGACGGATAGCGGGCGGGGGCCTCGCGGGCCGGCGACTCCGAGCACGGGAAGGAGCCGCACACCCGGAGGCCTGCCCGTCGCTGCTCGCCGCCGCACACCGGAGGGCGCCTGAACGGACTCAGGTCCGGCAGGCGCCCTGGGCACATCGGTCGCAGAACGCCGCTCCCTCTACCTGCCGATGCCGGCCGCCGCAGTTACCGACTCGTCGCCGATCCGCGGGGCGTGTTCCCCTCGGAATCGGCGGCGGGTGGCAGGTCCTGCTCCGTCCAGATGCACTTGCCGTCCTGGAGGTAGCGCGCGCCCCAGCGTCGGGACATCGCGGCGACGAGCTGCAGACCGCGTCCGCCTTCGTCGGTGTGGCCGGCGTGGCGGATGCGGGGAGTGGTGAGGCTGCCGTCGTAGACCTCGCAGGTGAGGGAACGGCTGCGCAGCAGGCGGAGCCGGATCGGGCCTCTGGCGTGCCGGACGACGTTGCCGATCAGTTCGCTCACCAGCAGTTCGGTGCTGAGCACGAGGTCACCGAGCCCCCATGCGCCGAGCTGTTCCCTGATGTACTGCCGGGCCACGCCCGCTGCCCGGGGATCGTCGGGGAGGTCGAGGGAGGCGACGTCGTGGGCCGCCGTGCACCGGGCGTGCACGATGAGCAGACCGGCGTCGTCGGTGGTCTGCTCATGGTCCGGCAGCAGAGCCGACACGACCGAGTCGCACAACTCCTCCAGGCATCGGATGTCGCCGTCCTCGTCGGTGGCCTCGAAGCAGGCGGTCTCGGCCGTGGCACGCGGCAGGATCTGCCGCAGCTGCGCCAGTCCCTGGTCGGTGTCCCGGGCGGCGGATTCGACGAGTCCGTCGGTGCACAGGACGAGCAGACTCTCGTCGGGCAGCTGCAGCTGGTGCGTCTCGAAGGGCGGCTGCGCGGCGCCCAGCGGCGGGTCGGGCGCGACATCCGGACTGTGCACGGTGCCGTCGGGGTGGACGACGACCGGCGGAGGATGCCCGGCCAGGGAGTACGTACAGGTGCGGGCCACGGGGTCGAAGACGGCGTAGAGGCAGGTGGCGTAGAAGTCCTCGCCGAGGTCGGAGACCAGGTCGTTGAGCCGGCTGAACAGTTCGTCGGGCGGCATCTCCAGGTCGGCGAGGGTCCGTACGGCCGTGCGCAGCCGGCCCATCGTGGCGGCCTCGGCGATGCCGTGCCCCATGACGTCGCCGATCACCATGGCGACCCGGTCGGCGGACAACGGGATCAGGTCGTACCAGTCGCCGCCCACCTCCTCGCCGCGGCCGGCGGGCAGGTACCGGGCCGCGGCGCTGGCTGCGGGCAGACGCGGCAGCGTCCTGGGCAGCAGACCACGCTGCAACTCCCGGGCGCGGTCGTGCTCCAGGTCGAACAGGCGGGCGCGCTCCAGCGACTGACCGACCAGACCGCTCAACGCCGTCAGCAGGGCGCGTTCCTCGTCGCTGAAGGACCTCGGCTCGCTGAAGGACACCACGCACAGGCCGATGGCACGACCGGAGGCGATCATGGGCAGGAACGCCACGGCCTGCTTCGGCGACGCCTCGTTCACCCGCCTCATCGACGGATAGCGGCGGGCGACCTCCGCCCTCGATTCCATGAACCGAGGAGTCCGGGCGCCCAGTACGTCGCGGATGGGGGCGTGGTCGGCGAGCGACATCCCGTCGAGCAGGCCGAGGAACTCCTGCGGGTATCCGGCGGAGCCGACGACACGCAGCCGGCCGCCCTCCAGGGTCTGGAAGACGAGCCCGTCGGCGCCGAAGGGAGGCAGGACGAACTGGGCGACGGCCTCGACCACGTCGTGGGAGGTGACTGCCTCGGCGAGCGCGGCGGTCAGCTCGCCCATGGGTACGGAGCGTTCCGGCCCGGTGACCGGCTCCGCGACGGGCGAGGCATGCGACTCCGCGCCGGGCCAGGTGTCCGGCCCACCGCCGAGGCGCGCGGCGGTCCAGCCCGCCAACGCGTTCAGCAGGGACCGCTGTGCCTCGTCCGGCTCCCCGTGGCCCGTCGTGAGGACGGACAACACACCGAGCGGCCCCTCGGCACCGGTGAGGGGCACGGCAGCCGTGCCGACCGCCCCGGTGCCGAGGCTGTCCCCGGCGACGAAGACGAAGTCACCCCGCCGAAGGGCCAGTGCGGGCGCCGCATCCCGGTCGTCGGCCAGATCCGCCCACTCGGCCGCGCCGCCGCGGGCAAGTCCACTGGCCGCGGCCAGGCGCAGCCGTCCCGCGGCCGGGTCGTACCGGTGCACGAGGGCGCCCAGGCCGGCCAGGCACGTCGTCGCCAGGGGGAGCAGGAGCGCAAGCGCCTCCGCGCCACGCGCTCCACCCCTCCAGAGGTCATCGCCCGTGGCCACCGGGGCGCCGGAGGATGGCGGCTCGGGCTGCTCCGTGCGGCTCACGGGCCGGCCTTCTCAGCCGTCACCGTGCCTCCTGTCCCCCGAGTCGGTGCGGCGAGGGCCGCGGTGGGGGCCGACCTCACCGAATAATCGGGCATATCAGAAGATTAATGGCAAGATTACCACCGCCGTCCGGATGGGCCGCCCGTGAGCACCCCGAGGGCGTGAGGCATTCCCGGCCCGGCGGGCCGGCCCCCCGAAGACTCAATGTGCATACACAAGTAAGCGTTGAGCCACGCATAGTCGGACATACTCCATCAATCTTCGCGACATCTTGCCGCACCCCTCTTTACAGCCTCGTAATAGTGTGCACACTTAGCGTTCAAGGCAGGGTCGCAGGCGACGCAGACAGGCCATCGGCCTCATGGACGTCCGCGCGTCACGGCGCGTGTTCCCGCCGGACGAACCTGCACCCACCGCCTTCCCGTGCGGGAGAGCCACCCCGACCAAACCCAGTGAGAGGAACTGCCATGCAGGAAGAGAGCCGCAAAGGAAGTGGCGGCAAAGCCACCTGGCCTCCGGTGACCTTGCTGGTCCTCGCGATCTGTGGACTCGCCATCGTCGCCGACGGATACGACGTGGTCATCTACGGCGCCGTCATCCCGTCCCTGCTCCACGAACACGGGTGGGGTCTGACGCCCGCCGGTGCCGGCCTGATCGGTTCCTTCGCCCTGATCGGGATGCTCGTCGGAGCCACCACCGTCGGCACGCTCACCGACATCCTGGGCCGCCGCAAGATGCTGATCGGCTGCCTGACCTGGTTCTCCGTGATGACGGGTCTGTGCGCGACCGCGACCTCCCCCGAGATGTTCGGTGCCTTCCGGTTCCTCGCCGGCCTCGGCCTCGGCGGCGTACTGCCGACCGCCTCCGCCCTCAGCGGCGAATACTCACACCCCAAGGCCCGCAACCTGGTCTTCGCCATCATCTTCAGCGGCTTCCCCGTGGGAGGCATCATCGCCGCCTTCACCGGGATGTTCGTGATACCCCGGTTCGGCTGGCAGGCGATGTTCCTGCTCGGCCTGCTCCCCCTCGTCCTGATCGTGCCCGTGGCGCTGAAGTTCCTGCCGGAGTCCATCGCCTTCCTCCGGGCGAAGGGCAGGCACGCCGAGGCGGAGAGGACGGCCCGGCGCTGGAACGTCCCCGTCCGGGACACACGCGAAGAGACATCGGCAACGGCGCAGGCGCCGACCGGAGCCGGGACGGACACCATGTCGCCGGTGAAGGCCCTGCTCTCACGCGACTACATCGTGGCGACCCTGTGCTTCCTGGCCATGTCGTGCCTGTGCCTGTTCATGATCTACGGATACAACACCTGGCTCCCGGAGATCATGCGCAGGGCCGGCTACTCCTCCGGTTCGGCCCTCGGCTTCCTGCTGATGTTCAACCTCGGTGCCGTCGTGGGCCAGCTCCTCATCTCCCTGGCCGCCGACCGGCTCGGCTCGAAGCCGATCATCGTCACGACGTGCCTGCTGGCAGGCGCCGCCGTGACGCTCCTCAGCCTGCGGCTGCCGACGACGGTGCTCTACGCGGCCGTCGCGCTCGCGGGTGTGGGGGCCATGGGCACGCAGACGTTCGTCCTCGCGTACGTCTCCAAGTACTACCCCGTACGGATGGGCGCCACGGCGTTGGGCTGGACGCTGGGCTTCGGCCGCCTCGGCTCGATGCTCGCCCCGCCGCTGCTCGGGATCATCATCGGGGCGGGGCTGGCGTTCCAGTGGAACTTCTACGCCCTCGCGGTACCCGCCGTCATCGGTGCCGTACTGATCGGACTGGTTCCCCGGGCGCCCGGCGAGAAGGCCCCGGCGGGACAGGCGAACATGGAGGGAAGCGTGCGCACTCTGCCGGAGCCGACCTGATCCGCACGGCGAGACAGGGCTCGACGCCGACCGGCGCCCGGAACAGGGCCCCGGTCGGCGTCGGCCCGTTGTCGGAGCCACGGTGGCCGCGCTTCTCGTCGCAGCTGCCCGCCGCGACCGCCCGGTCCGTCGGCGCGAGCGCCCCTCCCTGATCGAACAGGCCTGCCGGTCAGCGAAGTTGACGGCGGTGACGGTCGCGCGGCCGGTGGTGCGATCGTCGGCGGCTCGGTTCTCGCGCGCGGATTCGGTGTTGTCGCCGCCGCGAGCGAGGATGGACCGCATGTGTGTGAGGAGTGGGTGGAAGCGACACGTCTCGGAGCGGCCGATACGGCCGTACCGCGCCACCGGGGAGGGGACGGCACGGTGACGACCCCGCTGTACCAACTGAAAGCCGAGTTCTTCAAGACGCTCGGCCACCCCGCGCGCATCCGGGTACTGGAGCTGCTCAGCGTCCGCGAGCACGCCGTGGCGGAGATGCTGCCCGAGGTGGGAATCGAGCCGGCGCATCTTTCGCAGCAACTCGCCGTGCTGCGTCGGGCGAACCTGGTGGTGACACGCAAGGAGGGCTCGACCGTGTACTACTCGCTGACCAGCCCGCACATCGCCGAACTGCTCAGGGTCGCCCGCACCATCCTGTCCGGCGTGCTGGCCGGACAGGCCGAACTGCTCGCCGACCTGCGAGCCGCCTCGCCCCGGACGAAGCCACGGTCGTGAGACCCGCCCCACTCGCGAGGCCCCGCGCGCTGAACCGCGACGAGCGCGCCGGCGCGTCGTGGAGGGACCGGCGAGCCACCCTTGCAGCCCTGGAGTTCGCCCGGGTCACCGACGAGACACCAGCGTCTGTGCCGGTCGTCGTGGACGGTCGGCTCGGCCTGCCCTGCTGACAGGCTGAGTACACCGTGTGCCTGTACTCGCGGGGTGAGCGGCCCCGAAAGGCTCCGGCCACAGGCCGACCGCCCTTCGTGACGGGACCCCGGGGCGGGTCGCCGACGGGGCGGTCGTCGCCCATGCTGGAAGAGAGTCACGCAAGCGTGGGAGGCCACGTCCGCGGAGGTGGGTCGCAGACCCGTCCCACACGCCACCAGCCGGGGAACCCGCTGGGGTGAGCCGGCTCCCGTCCCGAGCCGACCGCCTCCGCCGGCAGCCGGGCGGAGGCGGCATGTGCGAGAAAGAAGGGAGGACGCCATGAAGGTCGGAGTGTTGACCGGTGGCGGCGACTGTCCCGGCCTCAACGCCGTGATCCGCAGCGTCGTGCGCAAGGGCGTTCAGGAGTACTCCTTCGACTTCGTCGGCCTCCGGGACGGCTGGCGCGGCGCGCTCCAGGACGACGTCGTACCGCTGGAAATCTCCGACGTACGGGGAATCCTCCCGCGCGGAGGCACCATCCTGGGCTCGTCCCGTACCAACCCGTTGAAGCACGAGGACGGGGTCCGGCGCATCCAGGACACCCTCGCCGCGCACGAGGTGGACGCGCTCGTCGTCATCGGCGGCGAGGACACACTCGGTGCGGCCACGGAGCTGAGCCGTCAGGGGATCAACCTCGTCGGCGTACCGAAGACCATCGACAACGACGTGGCCGGCACCGACTACACCTTCGGCTTCGACACGGCGGTCGGCATCGCCACGGAGGCCATCGACCGCCTCCACACCACCGCCGAGTCGCACATGCGCACCCTGGTGGTGGAGGTGATGGGGAGGCACTCCGGCTGGATCGCCCTGCACGCCGGTGTGGCGGGCGGTGCCAACGCGATCCTCGTCCCCGAGCGGCCGTTCGACATCGATGAGGTCTGTGAGTGGGTGAAGAGCCGGTTCAAGATCAGATACGCGCCGATCGTCGTCGCCGCCGAAGGGGCCATGCCCAAGGAAGGGCAGATGGTCCTCAAGGACCGGTCGCTGGACGAGTACGGTCACGTACGGCTGTCCGGCATCGGCGAGTGGCTGGCCCAGGAGATCGAGGGGCGTACCTCGACGGAGGCGCGTACCACCGTCCTCGGTCACATCCAGCGGGGAGGCACTCCGAGCGCCTTCGACCGCTGGCTCGCCACTCGTTTCGGGCTGCACGCGGTCGACGCGGTCAAGGACGGCGACTTCGGCATGATGACGGCCCTTCGCGGGACCGAGATCGTGCGTGTTCCCCTCACCGAGGCCAGGAGGGGGACGAAGCTGGTGGATCCGTCGCTGTACGAGGAGTTCGAGGTGTTCTTCGGGTGATCCACTGCCCTGTCGACCACGTCCCCTCCGCCGTCATCCCACGTGCGGTACGACCGCGACCGGGCACCGGGTGTGGTGCAGTACGGCGTGGGTCACCGGCCCCAGCCGGCCCTCGACCGCCTGCGGATCACCACGGCGGCCCACGACCAGCAGATCCGTCCCGTGGGCGGCGTTCAGCAGCGCCTGCGCCGGGTGCAGCAGGACGACATCGGTGCGGACGGTCACGCCCGGGTACCGGTCCCGCCACGGGCGCAGGCCGTCAGCCGCCCGCAGGACCTCCTGGTCCTCCCAGGTGGCTCGGTCCTCCTCGGTCACGAACAGCCTCTGCGGGGAGACGGACTCGGCCGGCAGTGCCCAGGCCTGCACCGCGTGCAGCTGCGCCTTTCGGGTCTCGGCGGACGTGAACGCGAAGTCCGCCACCTCGCCGACGGGACGATGGGAGTCGAACCCCACCACGACCTGGGCCGGGCGAGCCGCCCCCTTCCCGGCCTCGAAGCCCCCCGCCGGCCGCGGGGGCACCAGCACGACCGGACAGACGGCCGCCGCCGCCGTACGAAGCGCCACCGACCCGACCGCGAGGCCGTCGAAACCGCCCGAGCCCCTCGTGCCGACCACGAGGAGCGCGGCATCACGCGCCGCCGCGAGGAGCGCCGCGGCCGGCGCCTCGGCGGTCTGCTCCCCCAGCACCTTCAGGTCCGGACAGCGGGCGCCCAGATCGGCGATCGCCCGCTGAAGCACCCGCTCACCCACGCGGTGCAGCATTTCCGCGGCGAGTTCCGGGACGACCTTGTCCGGAAGCGACGGGGATGCCTGCACGAGACGCAGGGGCACGCCGCGCAGGACGGCTTCCCGCGCGGCCCAGCCGACCGCGGCCATGCTGCGCTCGGATCCGTCGACACCCGCCAGCACAGGACGGCTCATCGCGTCCTCCTTCGCCCGCCGCGGCCGCGCGCGGGACCGTCCCGCGCCGTCTCCACCGACTTCCACTGTTCCAGACCAACCACCGCAGGGCCCGCCGGACCGGACCGGACCATGTCGGGTGACGGACGGCGCGGCACCTGACCTACCGAGGCCAGACGACTGCGGGACGGCCCTCCGGCGCGGTGACGTGTGTGCCCAGTTCGGCGCAGACGCCGGTGAGGCGGTCGGTGATCCATACGCACTCGGCCTGGTCGGCGAGGCGGGTGTGGCAGCAGTCCAGGGCGATCGGAACGGCCTCAGTACGCCGCACACCGCTCGTGTCGAGGGTGACGAGCCACAGCAGGCCCAGGTCGTTGCGGAGGGCCGGATGGACGGCGTAGTCGTCGATGAAGTCACCCAGGTCGAAGAGGACCTGCCGGGTGAACCCGTGGAAGACGTGCGCGGAGTGGCCGAAGACCAGGTCGGCACCGGCGGCGGTGAGCGCGGTGGCGGCGCGGCGCACGTGGGGAACCGGGCGGGTGGTCATGTTCGGGCCCCAGTGCACGCTGACCAGGACCAGGTCGGTTTCGCCGTGCAGGGTACGGATGGCGTCGACGAGCCAGTCCGGCACCCCCTCGCTCCACAGGTCGGCGTGGGCCACCCCGGGCCGGTCGGTGGCCGCCGCGTACTCGGCGGGGTGGTCGGTGAGCGCGAGGAGGCCGAGGCGCAGCCCTCCCGCCTCCATGATCAACGGGGCGCGGGCCTCACCGGCCGTCGCTCCCGCCCCGGCCGTGCGGATGCCCGCGTGGCCCAGGAGGTCACGGGTGTCGAGGAGCGCGTCGGGGCCGTAGTCGAGGGCGTGGTTGTTGGCCAGGGACACCGCGTCCACGCCGAGACCGGCCAGTACGTCGACGGCGCGGGGTGGAGCGCGGAAGAAGAACGCCTTGCCCGGCAGGTCCACGGGGGCGCCCCGGTCGGAGACGCAGCATTCGAGGTTGAGCAGGAACAGGTCCGCGTCGCCCACCGCCCGGTGCACCGCCGGCGTGAAGAGCGGACGCGGCTTGTGGTGGGCCAGTACCTCGGCGACCCCGCGGCCCAGCATGGTGTCTCCGGCCAGCGCGATGGTGACGGCCATGGCTCTCGTGCCTCCCGCGGAGCGCGTCGGCGTGGTCCGTGAGCCGAACCCGGGGAGCCGAACCCGGCCCGCGCCGACGTCCATCCTCTGATTGTCGCGTCCGCGCGGGGGCATGGGGAGGGCCGAAAGGACCTGGCTGGGCAAAGGGGCAAAGGGGCGCCCGCGGTGCAGTTCACCGGGCGGCAGACGCGGTGGACGCGTGGGGAGGGCTCGGTTCCCCTCTCCGGGGACCACGGCGCGCGGCTCCAGCGCGTCAGTCCTGGTCCTGCTGCTCCACGTAGGGACGGCGGAAGACCGGGGCCTGGTCCGTCCCCCAGGGGCGTACGGCGGCCAGTGCGCGGGAGACGGCGGACTCCAAAGGGCCGCCGGTGTCGACCGTGACGGCGTCGGGCCAGGGCGGTTCCCGGGCCGCGAGGGCCGTGGCGACGCCCAGGTCGGCGTCGGACGGTCCGGGGGAACGCGTGTTCAGGCGAGCCGCGGAGACCTCGTCCGGTGCCTGGCAGTGCAGGGCCACGAGATCGGAGCTGGTGCGCTCGGCCACCCGCCGCGCCGCCGCACGCAGTTCCGCGGTGGACCAGGTGGCGTCCAGGACCACGGGTTCACCGCGCGACAGGAGGAGCGCCGCGCGGTCGAGGAGGGCGTCGTAGGTCCGGGCCGTCCACTCCGCGGTGTACAGCCCCTCCCCGATCGCGGCCGCCGCGGGCCTGTCCGGCGGGATGCCCGCCAGTTCCTTGCGGAGGCGGTCGCTGCTGAGGAGAGTGACGCCCAGTCGGTCCGCCAGGGCGCCGGAGAGCGTGGACTTCCCGCTGCCGGGCAGCCCGCCGACGAGTGTCAGGCCGACGGCGGAGGTGCGCAGGTGGCGCAGGGTCGTCGAGATCAGCCGCCGCGCCGACGACCGGGCCCCCGGCGCTCCCTGGTCCGCCTGGATGAGGGACACCTTGGCTCTGACGAACGCGCGATAGGCGACGTAGTGGTGCCACAGGGACGGCGGCGCGGGGTCGGCGGAGTACTCGCCGTAACGGGCGAGGAAGCGGGCCGCCGCTTCCGGATCACCGAGCTGTTCCAGGTCCATGGCGAGGAACGCGGCGTCGTCGAGCCCGTCCACGTAGCGGAGGTGGTCGTCGAACTCCAGGCAGTCCAGGACGCGGGGACCGTCGTCGAGGCAGAAGATGTCCTCGGCGAGCAGGTCGCCGTGGCCGTCCACCACCCGCCGTTGTTCGATGCGGGAGTCGAACAACGCCTCACGTCCGCCGAGATACCGGCGCACCAGCCATTCCGCCTCGGCCACACCCTCGGGCTCGGCACCGCCCTCGGCCGAAGCAGCGCTCTCGACCGAAGCACGGACCTGCGCGAAGCTCGCCTCCCAGCGTGACGCCAGCGCGTCGCGGGTGCCCTGCTCGTCCACGTCGCGGCCGTGGGGCGCCGCCGCGTGCCAGGCGGCGAGGCGCCGGGCCACGGCACGCAGGACCTCGTCGACGTCGGCTCCCGCGCGCACCAGCGCGGACAGGCGGCGGTCCGACGGCATGCGGCGCATCACCACGAGAGGTTCGGGCGGCTCGCCCGCGGGGCCGACGACTTCGCCGACGCCCAGGTAGACATCCGGTGCGAAGCGGCGGTTGAGGGCCACTTCGCGTGCGCAGGCCGCCCGACGGCCCGCCCGTTCCGTGTAGTCGAGAAAGCCCAGATCCACCGCCTTCTTGACCTTGTAGGCGCGATCACCCGCAAAGAAGACGATCGCGGTGTGGGTCTCGGCCACCTCCGCGCGTGGCGACCGCTCCCCGGGGACGCCGGGCTCAGTCATGGGGGACGACGGCGACGGGGCAGCGTGCGTGATGGATGGCCGCGTGGGCCACGTGATCCAGATGGTGGTTCGTGCCGTGCCGGTGCACACGCCGTCCGACGACCAGCAACGCGGCGCCCTCGGCGGCGTGTACGACGGCCTTGGCGGGGCTCTCGAGACGGATGCTGTCGTCCACCTCCACCTGCGGGTACTTCTCGCGCCAGGGCTTCAGGGCCTTGCCCAGCTCCTCCCGCGCCTCCCTTGTCAGTTCCTCGGTGACGTCGTGGTCCACGCCCCAGGGCAGGCGCGCGTGCAGCGGCACGCTGCGGCCGCGGACGGCGAGGAGGGGGACGTCGCGGGCCGCGGCGCTGTGGAACGCGAAGTCGAGCAGTTCCTCGCCGGATCCGTGCGCCTCCAGTGCCACGACGACCCTGCCGGCCCGAGTGGGGGCCGGGTGGCCCTTGTCCTCCCCCGTGCGGACCAGGACCACGGGCCGCTCGGCCCGTGCGACGACCGGCAGGCTGACGTCGCCCATGAAATAGCTCTCGGCCGAGCCCAACCCCCGCGAACCGAGCACCAGCATCTCGGACTCCGAGGCGGCCCGGAGCAGAGCTTCCTGGGCGTCGTCCGCGATCAGGCTGCCGACGACGGTCAGACCCGGATGGCGTGTGCTCAGCTCTGCCTGCGCGGTGTGGACCAGGCGCTTCGCCCAGTAGTTCTGGTCGACTTCGGAAGGGGCGCGGACCGGTTCGGGTGCCAGCAGCGGCCACGCGTGCAGCAGCCGCAGGGTGAGCTTGCGCTTCTCGGCCTCCTCGGCGGCCCAGCGGGCCGCGGCGAGGCTCGTGGGTGAACCGTCCAGGCCCACGGTGACGACAGGTTCCATGGCGCGGCCTCCGTCTCGTACGAAGCTGGATACGCCGGTGGGTGAGGGCGAACGCACCCGATGGCCCCCTGGCCCGGACTTCGTCGGCATGCCGAGCGGCTGGCCGCCTGCTCCATGCGTTCCCTCCTTCGACAACTACCGCAATCCCCCCGGCCCCGCATGTGGACCAAGGTCCAGGCCGCGGACGGCTCGCCCCTCACGGCCGGAATACCTCAGAACAGGGACATTCGGCCCTATGGCCCGAACCCGCCGCCGTCCGACGCTGGTATCGACACCGGGGGAGCGACCAGCTTGCCGCTGGAGGCCGATCCATGACCGCACAAGGACCGCCGTGCACGCCGGGGCCGCCCTCCCCGCGCGACGAGCACCTGCCCAAGGGCGCGAACCCCCTGAGCCGTCCGTCCGACAGGTTCGAGGCGTGGCTGCGCCGTGTTCTGCTGGTCGTGCTCGTCCTCGGGCTGCCGCTGGCCGCGTACGGCGCGGGGACCACGGTGTACGCGTCGTCGATGAAGGCCGTGCGGGTCCAGACGGCGGAACGGCACGAGATCACCGCCCGGCTGGCAGAGGACCTGGATCCCGACAACGACGCGACGAAGCAGCTCGCCCGGGTCCGCTGGACCGACGAGGGCGGCGATGTGCGCACCGGAAACGCCCTGGTCAAGGCGGGGACGGACAAAGGGGCGGCGGTGCGCGTGTGGCTGGACCGCGCAGGAAACCTCACCACTCCACCGATGAACTCGCTCAATGCGAAGGCCAGCGGCTGGCTCGCGGGCGGCATGGCGGCGTTCGGCGTGGCCTTCGGGTGCTACGCGGTCCGGTCGGGCACGCGTCTGCTGCTGGACCGGGGAAGGTACGCGCGGTGGGACGCCGAATGGGACCGGGTGGAGCCGCTGTGGTCGGCACGCTTCCGTCGGTGAACGCACGCGACCGGACGCGCACGGCGCGGCGCGGTCGGGAGGAGGCAGCGAGGATGTCGGACGCGACGACCACCGACCTGTACGAAGTCACGATGGCCATGTCCTACCTGCGGGAGGGGATGACCGCCCCGGCGACGTTCAGCCTCTTCGTCCGTGACCTTCCTCCGGAGCGCGGGTTCCTGATCACGGCCGGACTGGAATCGGCACTGGACCAGCTGGCCGGATTCCATGTGGGCCCCGAGGACATCGACGCCTTCGCCGCCGCGTTGCACCGGCCACGCCGGGATCTGGAACCCCTGCTCGGACTGGAGTTCACCGGCCGGGTACGGGCGGTGCCGGAGGGCCGGGTCGTGTTCGCCGGTGAACCCCTGCTGGAGGTGACGGCCTCCCTGCCCGAGGCACAGCTGGTCGAGACGTACCTGCTGAATCAGCTCAGTCATCAGACGACCATCGCCTCCAAGGCCGCACGGTGCGTGCTCGCGGCGGCCGGCCGGCCGCTCGTGGACTTCTCGCTGCGCCGCACGCACGGCCCGCAGGCCGGGTTCCAGGCCGCCCGGCTCGGAGCGCTGGCCGGATTCGCCGGGACCAGCAACGTGGCGGCGGCCACGGCGCTCGGCATCCCCGCCGTCGGGACGATGGCCCACTCCTTCGTGGAGGCGTTCGCCTCCGAGGAGGACGCCTTCCGCGCCTTCGCCCGCGCCCACCCCGGGCCGGTGACCCTGCTGGTGGACACCTACGACACCGAGGAGGGCGTCCGGGTCGCGGCGCGTGTCCTGCACGACCTGGACCTCGCGGCAGGGGCACCCGGCTGCGCCGTACGACTGGACAGCGGCGACCTCGGGGACCTCGCGGTACGGGCACGGTCGATCCTCGACGACGCGGGCCTCTCGGGGGTGCGGATCGTCGTCAGTGGCGGGCTCGACGAGTACGCCGTCGACGAACTGGTGCGCTCCGGGGCACCGATCGACACCTACGCCGTCGGCACTCGCGTCGGGGTGTCGGCGGACGCGCCGTATCTGGACTCCGCGTACAAAATGGTGGAGTACGACGGCCGCGCGGTGATGAAACTGTCGTCCGCCAAGGTGACGGCCCCCGGTGCCAAACAGGTGTTCCGCCGACGAGGCCGCGCCGATGTGATCGGCCTCGCCGACGAAGAGCCACCGGACGACGCCGAGACGTTGCTGGAGACGGTGATGCGGAACGGACGGCGCACGGGAAGGCCCGCCACGCTCGACGAGTGCCGGGCGAGGTGCGCCGACGACATCGCGGAGCTGCCGTCGTCGGCCCGGCGGATCAGAGCGCCGGTCGCGCCCCGTGCCGCGTCCTCGGAGCGGCTGACCGGACTCACCACACAGGTCCGGCACCGCGTCGAGACCAGGGTCGCGGCGCATCGGTCCGGGCCCGGATGAGGAGGAACGCGATGGCGCACACGTCGGAATGGAAGGTTCGTCTCCATCTCTTCGAGGACGACGAGGGAACGACGCAGGCCCATCTGGTGCTGGAGACCGGCGCCACGAAGATCGTCGGGCGCGGCGCGGCGCACCGTCATCCCGCGGACAGCGACGTGCCGGAGATCGGCGACGAGCTGGCGGCGGGCCGCGCCATGAACAACGTCGCCCGGCAGCTGATCAGGGCCGCCGAGCGTGACATCGAAGGCGTGGGAGCCGCGCGACCGAGCAGACCGCAGGAAACCGGATGGCCCCTGTGACGCCCCGAGGAGGGAAACCGTCATGAGACGCCGAGGACGCCCACCGGGTGGAACCGGAGCTGCCCGGCGTGGACGCACGACGCGTCGAGATCACCGGTTGCGCCCGGTCGTGCGGGCCCGAGGGCCCACGGCAGTGCACCGTCGGCCCGGCCCCGGTGGCAACGGGCCCCGGCTCGCGGCATCGGACGCAGGACGACCCCGGAGGAGAGGGGCGGCACCATGGAAGCTCATCTCGGCGACCAACTCGTCATCGAAAGCACGATGTCCGGCGCCACTCGGCGGGACGGCGAGATCGTCGGACTCCACCACGAGGACGGAACACCGCCCTACGACGTGCGCTGGTCGGACACGAACGAGGTGACGCTCGTGTTCCCCGGCCCCGACGCCCACGTCAACCATCTCGAACACACCCCGCCCGGAACGGCCCACGGATCCTCCTCACGCGCGGCGGGCGACGGACCGGCCGCCGCCGAACAGGCGCCGTCGGCGCACCCCTTCGGTCCCGGTGACATCGGCCGACGCGTGATCACGGAGCGACAGCGGCAGGGCCTCAGCCGCGAGGAGACGGCCCGGCGCGCCCGGATGTCGCCCGGCTACCTGGCGTACCTGGAGGAATATCCCGCCGACCCGAGCAAGGCGGCCCTCATCAGCCTGGCCGACGCCCTGGGCACCACCGCCACCGCTCTGCGCGGAGGAGGCGTCGACCTGCCGCCGGGCCAGGGGCAGGCACCGTTGCATCCGCGGCTGAGGGACCTCGGCACGGACGAATGCCGCGCGTTGCTGTCCACGCACGGCGTGGGACGCGTGGCGGTGACGGCACCCGACGGCCACCCGGCGGTCGTCCCGGTCAACTACGAGGTCGTCGACGACGCCATCGTCTTCCGGACCGCCCCCGACTCGCTGCTGGCGGCGGCCGTCGGAACGGAGGTCGCCTTCGAGGTCGACCACGTGGACGAGCCGCTGAGCCAGGGCTGGAGCGTCCTCGCCGTCGGCCCCGCCGGCGTCGTCGCGGAGGCCGACGCCGTGCGCCGCCTCACCGGGCAGGCGCACACGGCGCCCTGGCCCGGCGGCGCACGGGACATGTGGGTGTCGATCCGGGCCGTGAGCCTGACCGGTCGTCGGATCACGGCGGCGGACGAGTGACGCGGCACCGGACCGGCCGGGCGGTGCCCTGAAGCGTCGTCCACCGCGGACAGGGATACCGAAAGGCCCCCGCTCAACCGGTCAACCGTCCTCCGTCGGGCCGGGGCCGGCGTCCGTGTCGCCGAGCCGGGCGTGCACGTCCACCACGCCCTCCACGGCGCGGGGCAGGCGTTCGGCGACCCAGCACAGGGCGGGGTCCCGGCCCCTTCCGCGGAGGGTGACGACCCCGTCGTGCACGGACACATGGATCGTGTGGGTGAGCGCGGGGAAGAGGCAGGCCACCACCGTGCGCCGCACTTCCTCCTCGTTGCCCTCGTCCGACCGCAGGAAGACCTTCAACAGGTCACCACGGCTGACGACGCCGAGAAGCCGCCCCTCGTCGTCGATCACCGGCAGGCGCTCGAACCGGTTCACTGCCATGCTCCGGGCCGCCTGCCCCAGCGTGACGTCCGGGCGCACCACGATCGCGGGCGTGCTCATGACCTCCTCCGCGGTCACCGCGGCCGCCTTGGCGAGGTCCGACACGCGCTGGAGCTGCTCGGCCCGGGTGAGGTCGCGATCCCGGAACTCCTCCTTGGGCAGCAGGTCGGCCTCGGACACCACACCGACGACCCGGCCGTCGCCCTCCACCACCGGCACGGCACTGACCTGCCGAGCCGTCATGGCCCGCACGTTCTCCTTGAACGGTGTGTCACGACGGACGGCCACCGCCGGGAAGGTCATCACATCGCTGACGATGTGGGGGGGCGTCGGGCATGCGGCCACGGGTCCTCGGGAGCAGCGAGCAGCTTGCCGTCACTTGCGGTCATGGGGGCCTCGGAGGGCATGCGACCGTACCTCTCCAGCATCACCGGGCCCTGGGTGCTCGCAACCAGGCCCGGCCGCCGTCCGGTCATTTCCCGCGCGGAGCGCGCGGGCTGCCGCTGGGCTCGGTGAGCCTCACGGTGGCCGCGCCGCGCCGCGCACTCGGCTCGTCCTGACGCCACAGCGCGAGTTGCCTCCCTGGCAAATACCCCTGGGGGTATTTGACGCCTCTCCGCGAGCGGTCGTACTCTCGCTGGAGAGATACCCCCGGGGGTAATTTAGGAGGCAACGAAGTGGCTCGCGAAGTGACACAGGAAGCGTTCGCGGCGGCCTGGGCCGACGGCGCGCTCGTGGTCGACGTACGGGAGGCGGACGAGTACGCGGCCGGGCACGTGCCCGGCGCACTGCTGATGCCGTTGCGCTCCGTGCCCACACGGTGCGGTGAACTGCCCGCCGGACAAGCGGTGTTCGTGATCTGCGCCCGCGGCAACCGCAGCAGGACAGCCACCGACTGGATGAACTCCTTCGGCCTCGACGCCCGCTCCGTGGCCGGCGGCACCGGCGCCTGGGCCCGGGCCGGCCGCCCGGTCGTGGCCGGTGCCCACGAAGACGCCGCCTGATCCGCACCGACACCCGCGCACCGGCCCACCGGAAGGGAGTTCCACCTTGGCCGCCAACCCCTCCCCCGAACGCCCGGCCTCGCTCGCGCCTGGAGGGACACCTGTCACACCGCCCGCTCGCCGTCACCGTGTCGCCGTCATCGGCGGCGGGAGCGCGGGCGTCAGCGTCGCCGCCCGCCTGCGCCGCGCCGGAGTCACCGGCATCACCCTGGTCGAACCGTCCGACACCCACTGGTACCAGCCACTGTGGACGCTGGTCGGCGGCGGTCAGGCACCGCTGCACGCGTCGCGCCGCCCCGAGGGAACCGTCATACCCGACGGCGTGCACTGGCTCCGCCGACGCGCGCTGGCCGTCGACCCCGACGCCCGCACGGTGACCCTGTCCGGAGGCGACGAGCTCGGATACGAGAACCTGGTCCTGGCGCCCGGGCTGCGACTGGACTGGGACGGTGTACCGGGCCTCGCCGAGGCGGTCGGCCGGGACCGGGTGAGCAGCAACTACGCCCCCGAGTACGCCCCGCGCACCTGGGAGCTGATCAGGAACATGCGTGCGGGCACGGCCGTCTTCACCCACCCGTCCGGCCCGCTCAAGTGCGGTGGCGCGCCGCAGAAGATCGCCTATCTGGCGGCGGACCACTGGCGCAGACGGAAGGTCCTGGACCGGATCCGGATCATCCTCGTCCTCCCCGATCCGACGCTGTTCAAGGTGCCCGAATGGTCTCGGGTGCTGGAGGGCGTGGCGGCCCGGTACGGGATCGAGGTACGGCTCCGCTCGGAGCTGACGGCCGTCGACGGCGACCGCCGCGAGATCACGGTCACCAGCCTCGCGGACGGCACGAAGGAGAGCATCGGCTACGACTTCCTGCACGCCGTGCCACCGCAGAGCGCGCCCGGCTGGATCAGGACGAGCCCGCTCGCCGACCCGAAGAGCCCCCAGGGATTCGTCGCCGCCGACCCGCACACGCTCCAACACCCGTCGTACGACACCGTCTTCACGCTCGGCGACGTCGCGAACCTGCCCACCTCCAAGACCGGTGCCGCCGTACGCAAACAGGCGCCCGTCGTGGCCGCCAACCTGCTCGACACCATGAACGGCCGCCCTCCGTCGCGCCGGTACGACGGCTACACGTCCTGTCCGCTGCTCACCGCGCACGACCGGATGCTGCTGGCCGAGTTCGACTACGACCTGCGGCCCACACCCACGTTCCCGCTGATCGACACCTTCAAGGAACGCCGCGACATGTGGCTGTTCAAACGGTTCGTGCTCCCGCCGGCGTACTGGCGCGGCATGCTCACCGGCCGCCTCTGACCCCTCCGGCCGGACCCGGCCCGGGTTCGCCCCGGTACCGGTCAGGCCCGCGCTCCGCCCCGGACAGGGGCGGAGCCCTACTCCCCCAATACCCCCCGGGGTATTCAACCCCGGCTCCCGAACACGGAGGTCTCCGCACCATGTTCTTCGCCCAGTACTACCTCGACTGCCTCTCCCAGGCCTCGTACATGATCGCCGACGAGATCACCGGCAGGGCCGTCGTCGTCGACCCGCGCCGCGATGTCTCCGAGTACCTCGCCGACGCGGAGAAACACGGCTTCACCATCGAAGGCGTCGTCAACACCCACTTCCACGCCGACTTCCTCGCCGGTCACCTGGAGCTGGCCGACCGCACCGGCGCCTGGATCGGCTACGGACGGCGCGCCGAGGCCGAGTACCCCATCCGCGAACTCGCGGACGGCGAGCGGATCAGCCTCGGCGACGTCCATCTGCGGATCCTCGAAACCCCGGGCCACACCCCGGAATCCATCAGCGTCCTGGTGTACGAGCACACCGGCGACGCCGTGCCGTACGGGGTGCTCACCGGGGACGCGCTGTTCATCGGCGACGTCGGCCGCCCCGATCTGCTGGCCTCGATCGGCGTGACCGCCGACGAACTGGGCCGCATGCTCTACGACACCGTCCAGCACAAGCTGATGGCCCTCCCGGACGCGGTCCGGGTCTTCCCCGCCCACGGCGCCGGCTCCGCCTGCGGCAAGAACCTCTCCACGCAGCGGCAGTCCACCATCGGCGAGCAGCGCGCCTCCAACTACGCCTGCCGTCCGATGAGCGAGGAGAGCTTCGTGGAGCTGGTGACGGCCGGGCAGCCCGCCGCCCCCGCCTACTTCGTCTACGACGCCATCCTCAACCGCAAGGAACACGGCCTGTTCGACGCGAGCGCCGTGCCGCGGCCGCTGTCGGCCGAGGAGTTCATGCGGCGACGCGCGGCCGGCGCGCTCGTGGTCGACGCCCGCTCGCCGCAGGACTTCGCGCCCGGACACCTGCGCGGTTCGGTCAACGTGCCCGCCGACGGCCGCTTCGCCGAACAGGCCGGCATGGTCGTCGGACCGGAGCAGGAGGTCGTGGTGGTCGCGCCGCAGGACCGGGAGGAGGAAGTCGTCACCCGGCTCGCCCGGATCGGCTTCGACAGGGTCGGCGGATATCTGCGGGAGCCCGAGGGAGCCTTCCCGGCCCTGGCCGACGAGATGGGGCAGGCGAGCCGCCTGCCCGCCGACGCGCTGCGCCGACTGCTGGACGGCCCGGAGCCGCCGCTGGTGCTCGACGTGCGGAACACGGCAGAACGCGAAGAGGGCTTCATCGAGGGCTCGTTGCACATCCCCCTGGCCGAACTCGCCCACCGTGCCGACGAGATCCCGGCCGACCGGCCCCTGGTCGTCCACTGCGCGGGCGGCCACCGCTCCTCCATCGCCGCCAGTCTGCTGCGCCACCGGGGCCGCACCGACGTCTCCGACCTGCTCGGGGGCTACGGCGCCTGGCTCGCCCTGTCCTCCCCGGAGCCCGGCCCCTCCCCCGCTGACGACCGCGTTCCGGCGGGAGACGCTCCCGCCGCGGCGGATCCGCGTTCGGTCGACGCCTGATCCACCGCGCCCCGGGCGGCGCCCACGGACATCGGCCGCCGCCCGGCCCGATCTCCCGCACGACACGGCCCGATCCCCGCCTGACACGGCCCGATTTCCGCGCGACACACCGAGGAGACCCATGACCACGCATGCCGACAAACCGCGACTGGACCCCACCGCCCTGCGCCACCTGACCGGGAACGGCGACGCCCCACGTCTGCTGGACGTCCGCACACCGGGCGAGTTCCGCACCGCCCACATACCCGGCTCCTACAACGTCCCCCTCGACACGCTGCGCGAACACCGCGCCGAGCTGCTCCACCACCTCGACGAGGACGTCGTCCTCATCTGCCGCTCCGGCGCCCGCGCCGCCCAGGCCGAAGAGGCGCTCGCCGAGGCCGGACTGCCCAACCTGCGCGTACTCGACGGCGGCGTCACCGCCTGGGAAGCCGCCGGTGGTGCCCTCACCCGCGGGCCGGACCGCTGGGACCTGGAGCGCCAGATACGTCTCGTCGCGGGCCTTCTCGTACTCGTCACCGGTGTCGCGGGCCTGTTCCTGCCCGGCCTGCACCTCATCGGCACAGCCGTCGGCGCCGGACTGACGATCGCCGCCCTCACGAACACCTGCGCCATGGGCATGTTGCTGGCGAAGCTGCCCTACAACCGCGGTCCGCGCACCGACGTCGACGCCGTCGTCGCCGCCCTGCGGGGCACGTCGTGATCGCCGTCGTCATCGCCGCGTCCCTGCTCATCGGCGTCGCCCTCGGCGTCCTGGGCGGTGGCGGCTCCATCCTGACCGTGCCCGTCCTCGTCTATCTGGCGGGGATGGAGACCAAGGAGGCGATCGCCACCTCGCTGTTCGTCGTCGGCGTGACCAGCGCCGCCGGCGTGGTCTCCCACGCCCGCGGCGGACGCGTCCGCTGGCGCACCGGACTGCTGTTCGGTCTGGCCGGCATGACCGGCGCCTACGCGGGCGGGCGCCTGGCCGTGTTCGTCCCCGACACCGTCCTGCTCAGCGCGTTCGCCCTCATGATGATCGCCACCGCCGTGGCCATGATCCGGGGGCGCCGGCGACAGCCGGAGACGGAGCACCGCGACTTCCCCGTACCCCACGTCCTCGTGGACGGCATCGCCGTCGGCCTGGTCACCGGACTGGTCGGCGCCGGCGGCGGCTTTCTCGTCGTGCCCGCACTGGCCCTCCTCGGCGGGCTGCCGATGGGCGTCGCGGTCGGCACCTCACTGCTCGTCATCGCGATGAAGTCCTTCGCGGGACTAGCCGGATACCTCGCCGTCGTCCACATCGACTGGGGGTTCGCGGCGCTGGTAACCGCGGCCGCCGTCGTCGGAGGCCTCCTGGGAGGGCGACTCGCCGGAAGCATCCCTCAGGAGAGGCTGCGCGAGTCCTTCGGCTGGTTCGTCGCCGTCACGGGCCTCCTCGTCCTCGGCCTGCAGCTCTCCCCCGGCCTGCGCCAGACGCTGCTCACCAGCCCCTGGACCTGGACGGCCGTGGCAGCGGCGGCGGCGGTCACGCTCGGTCGGCGCCTGCTGCCGCGCGGCCCCGCACGCCGGTTGATCCACGGGGTCGACGGACCGGTCCCGGCCGACAAGAAGGCCGAGCCAGCGGGCTCACGGCCCCCGAACGAGCCCCCCGTCGACCGCGCCCGTTCGACCGCTGCGCGGGGCAGCGCCTAGCCCGACGAGAGAGTACTCTGGATGCCGGTGAATACCCCAGGGGGTATTTTGAATTCGTGGGAAGGGCAGACCATCGCCATGCGCTACGACCGCACCGTGCACCTCGACACCGACTTCACCACCGCCGTCGGCCGGGTTCGCGACGCCCTGGCCGAGCAGGGCTTCGGCATCCTCACGGAGATCGACGTCACGGCCACCCTGAAGGCCAAGCTGGACCACGACATGGAGGACTACGTCATCCTGGGCGCCTGCAACCCGTCCCTCGCCCACCGTGCCCTGGACACCGACCGCTCCATCGGCCTTCTGCTGCCCTGCAACGTCGTCGTCCGCGGCGACGGTGACCACACCGCCGTGCAGGTGCTCGATCCGAACACCATGGTCGCCCTGACGGAACTCGACGCCCTGCGCCCCGTCGCCGAGGAGGCCACCCGCCGCCTCGACAGCGCCCTGGCCGCGCTCGCCGAAGGCGCCTCCGGGAGCTGACACCACGGGACACCGCACAGGCGGCCGGCTCACCCATGGGGGACGACGGCCACCGGGCAGCGCACGTGCTGGATGGCGGCGTGGGTGACGGGACCGGTGCGCGGGAGCGTCGGCCGGTCGGTCAGGCGGTGGCCGACGACAAGGAGGCTGGCCGCCGAGGCAGCGCGGACCAGCGCGGTCGAGGCCCTGCCCTCGGCGACGGTCTCCAGCACGTCCGTGTCGGGGTTCTTGTCCCGCCACGTCTGCAGCACGGCTGCCATGAACCCCTGCCACTCCTCCCCTTGCCGCCTCTCGTCCACCAGCGCTATGTCCCCGGGACCCAGCGAGATCGCGGAAGGGGTCTGCCAGGCGTGCACGACCCGTAGGCGGACACGGCGCAGCCGGGCAGCCTCGAACGCGAACTCGATCACCTCGTCGCACGGATCGTCGAGGTCGAGACCCAGCACCACGTCCCGGTAGCCGGTCCGGGTGGACGTGCCGCCGTCCGCGCCGGGCAGACGCTCGTCCGCGGCCTCCTCCTCGGCCCGTACGAGGACGACGGGGCGGGTGGCCTTCGCGACCACCCCCAGCGCGACGGAACCGACCAGGAAGCCCGTGAAACCGCTCAGTCCACGCGAGCCGAGCACCAGCAGTTCGGCCTGCTCGGCGGCCCTCAGCAGGGCCGCGGTGGCCGGGCCCTCGGTCTGCTCGTCGGTCAGTCGTACCTCGGGGCACCCGGCACGGACACGGTCCTCCGCCCGGCGCAGGACCCGCCGGGCCAGGTACCGCTGGGCCGCGTGCTCGCCCTCGCCCTCCGAGGAGCGGGGTTGCCAGTTCCAGGCGTGTACTAGACGAAGGGCGCGCCCTCGTCGGGCGGCCTCGCGCGCCGCCCACTGCGCGGCGGCCAGGCTCTGCGCGGATCCATCCACACCGGCGACTACAGGCGGAAGCATGACGTGTCCCTCCCCTATTCGGACCACCGGTCACCGTCGGCCGGTGCCAGTCGACTCGTCAGTGCCAGCGTCGTGCCGTCCCGGGCCCACGGGCATGGGCCGCCAGGTCTTCGCGCGGGGCCGACCGGCCCCTGCACGCCCCGGCACCTACACGCCCGGTCCGGGTCCCGAGGGCCCTCGGGACCGGGCGGGCCCGGCGGGGGACGTCCGGCCCGCCCGGGTACCCGTTCAGCCCCTGGGACCGGGGCTCCGTCCGGACGAGGCTGGGAGCGAGGAGCCGTCCGACACGACCGGGGGACCTCACCGAGGTCCGTCCGCCCCAGGGCTCCTGTGTCCCGGGCACGGCCCGGGTTCGCTCCAGGAGGGGATCATGATCCCGTTCATTCTGATCGGCGCGGCAGTGCTCGGTGCCTGCCTGATCTTCGGCTACAGCTCGTTCGTCGTCGGCTTCGTCCTGATGGCGTTCGGCTTCCTCGGACTCATCGCCTTCCTGGGCACCCCGGGTGTGGTCCGGCGGCCCGGCGAACGCGAGGTCGTCCTGGAGGAGCGCCACTACATCGGCGAGCACGACGACCACCGCCACTACCGGCAGTGATCCGCACATGCCGTGGGGGGACCGAGAACCGCTGGGAAAGGACCGAGAACCATGGCATCGGAAACAGTCCCGCCGAGTGTGAGCCCCGTCCAGCCGGTCCGGCTGACCGCGACCTGTGATCCACAGCTGTCCCGCTGGCTGTGGCTGGTGAAGTGGCTGCTCGCGCTCCCCCACTACGTCGTCCTGGTCTTCCTGTGGGTGGCGTTCGTGCTGGTGGGCGTGGTGGCGTTCTTCGCGATCCTGTTCACCGGCCGCTATCCACGCCCTCTGTTCGACTTCAGCACCGGAGTGCTGCGCTGGAGCTGGCGGGTGGCCTACTACACGTACGCCGCCCTCGGCACCGACCGCTACCCGCCCTTCACGCTCGCCGAGGTGCCGGACTACCCGGCACACCTGGACGTGGCGTACCCCGAGCAGTTGTCCCGAGGGCTGGTCCTCGTGAAGTGGTGGCTCCTGGCCATCCCCCACTACCTGGTGCTGGGCATCATCGGGGGCAGTGTCCACGTCGCCTGGACCTCGGGAGGGCTGATCGCGCTCCTGACGTTCTTCGCCGGGGTCGCCCTGCTCTTCACCGGTGTCTATCCGCGCGGCATCTTCGATCTGGTGATCGGTCTCGATCGGTGGGTGCTGCGGGTCGCCGCGTACACGTCGCTGCTCACGGACGTCTACCCACCGTTCCGGCTCGACCAGGGCGGCAGGGAGCCGGAGCGGCTGCCATGACCCCCGGACCCGTCGCCGTCCGCCGGCGACGCGGTCTGGTCCGGGGCCGGGACGAGGAAGACCGGCCCAGGGCCACGGGCCGTTCGGCCCCTGCTGGGCCGGGGCGTCCCGGCGCACGGTGAGGAGCGTGACGAAGGGCAGTCGGATCGCCGTCATCGGCGTCGGGAACCGAGGCCCCGCGCGGGCTTTCGAGGACGACCTGCTCCGCGTCGCCCAGGAGGCCATCACCGACCGCGACCCGGACGACCGGGAGCTGACGGGCCTGTGCGAGCGGGCGATCCGCGACCACGACCCGTGCATCTCGTGCTCCGCCCACTTCCTCGACCTGACCGTCGTCCGTACCTGAAGGAGGCCCCGATGCCTGACTCGCCGTACACCGTGAGCGACGTGATGACCCACACCGTCGTCGCCGTGGGGCGCGACGCGCCCTTCAAGGAGATCGTCCAGCTGTTCGACCAGTGGAAGGTCAGTGCCCTGCCCGTGCTGGAGGGCGAGGGCCGGGTCGTGGGGGTGGTCTCGGAGGCCGACCTGCTGCACAAGGAGGAGTTCCGGGACGCCGACGACACCTCCGGCGACTTCGCGGCCCGTCTCAAGGCGGGCGCGGTGACCGCCGGCGAGCTGATGAACGCGCCCGCCGTCTCCGTCCACCCCGACGCCACCCTGGCCGAGGCCGCCCGCATCATGGCGCGCCGGAAGGTCAAGCGGCTCCCGGTGGTCGACGCGCTCGGGATGCTTCAGGGCGTGGTCAGCCGAGGTGACCTGCTCAAGGTGTTCCTGCGCCCCGACGAGGAGATCGCGCAGGAGGTGCGCGGCTCCGTGCTCACCTCGCTCCCGTCCACGGAGGCGATCACGGTGACCGTCGCGGAGGGAGTGGTGACACTGGGCGGTTCACTGCCCGAACGGGGGCTCGTGCCCGTCCTGGCCCGGTCCGTGCGGGCGGTCGAGGGGGTCGTCGACATCCGTCTCGACCTCTCGCACCGCTGACGGCACCCGCGCGTGCGGTCACCCGACGACAAGCAACCCGACGACAAGCAGCCGAGGCCCGGATGAGGTACCCGGACGTATACCGCGACCCGCTGCTCGCCCGGCGTCTGCTGGGCGAGCAGCGGGGCACCGCCACCCGTCCGTGGCGGATCGTGGAGGTGTGCGGGGGGCCAACCCACACTCTGGTGCGTCGGGGCATCGGCGAGCTGCTGCCCGCCGAGCTGCCGAGCTGCTGCCCGCCGGGATGCGGATGATCCACGGTCGCGGCTGCCCGGTCTGCGTGACACCGCTGGAGACCCCGGACCGGGCCTTGGCCGAACGCGGCCCGGCCCGACCCGACCCGACCCGAGGTGATCTTCACCAGCTTCGGCGACATGCTGCGCGTCCCGGGCACGCCCCGGACCCGCTGTCGCTGCGGGCCCGGGGCGCGGACGTACGTGTCGTGTACGCCGCCCCCCCCTGAGCGATCACGGCGGGCCCGCGTCAACCGGTCCGCTGTCCCCACTGCGGGCCGATCCGCGCCCACTCCGTGTCCCATTGCGCCATCCGCCTCCGTTCGGCGCGTCCGTGGACGGCCCAGCCGAGGCAGGAGACGGTCAGGGCGGCGCCCACGGCGGTCGCCGTGCCCAGGGCGACGCCCTGGTACATGGCATCGTCACTGTCGAGGGGCGCCGGCACGACATTGCCATGGCGGTCCAGCCACACCCGGACCGTGGTTCCGCCGTCCGTGCCGGGCTCGACGCGGGCCGACCCCGTCCGGAGGGAGCCGTCGGCCGCCTTCCAGCGCACCCCGGCCCACACCTGACCGCCGGCACCGGCGGTCGCGGAGACCGTGGCGGGGGCGTCCTCGGTGACGACGGCCTGGACGGGGTGGCGCTCCGCCCGCCGCTCGTTCAGGTTCCGCTCCACGCCGAGCGCGGTCGCCGCGCCGACGAAGGCACCCGTGGCGACGGCGAGCGCGCAGACCGCGAGGAGCAGCCAGGCCTCGACGATGTCGTCGCGGCGCCTGAGCGGGTTGCTCCGCCAGCGCCACAGCCACACCCTCCGCGTCGTGCGGTGACGACTGTCAGCCATCCTCGGCACCTCCTGTCACGCCCCTCCGCGAGTCGCGGGGACCCGCCGGGGAGACCTCCTCGGCGGGGAGCTCCTCGCCGGGAACCTCCTCGATGCAATCTCCCAGTCCGGTGCCCGGGCGGTCAGGGGCCCACCGGGCACGCGCCGGGGACCTTCGGTCCGGCCGGCCGCAGTGGAGCACGGCTGCGGGTGGCCGGCGCGGTGAGGTCCGCACGCGTGCCGAGTGCCCGAGGCGCAGGACCAGCTGAGGGTGCCGTTCCCCGGTCAGTCCGGCCCGCAACTCCGCACGCGAGTCGGGTAGTTCGAGCGGCTGGGTATGGAAGGCCGCCACGACACCGTGGACCGCCGCGTACAGCAGGACCCGCTGGAGCGCCTGTCCCGCCCGCAGCCAGTCCAGTCGGGTGTCATGCGGGGTGGACAGGACGACGACGGTGCCCGTCCGCACGGTCCACCGCCGTGAGGGACCGTCGCACTCGGTGGCCAGGCCCGCGTAGTCGCGACCGGCGAGCAGCAGACGGTCGGGGTTGAGGCGGTACGCCTCGTGGGGCACCCGCTCCAGCCACGACCGCCGGGCGTGCCCGGACCAGCCGGAGACCTCCGAGACATGGCCGGGGTCGGCGCGGTGCGCGGACTCCGCCGCCCGCACCGACTGCGCGAGCATCCGCAGCTTCTCCGGGTTGTCGACCGTGTGCAGCAGCGCACCCTCCGCGCGCGCGTGGGCACGCAGCTCCTCGATCAGGGACCACGGCACGGGCTCGGGGCCGAAGGGCCCGCGGTGCGTGTGCCGGTGGGTCACCGCGCGCTCCATCAGCATGGCCTCGCGGGACTCGGGGAGGTGGGTGCCGAAGCGGACGCGGGCCAGGAAGGGCGGACGCGCGGGATCCGGGAGCGGCGTCACGACCGGCCGGAAGCCCAGGTGCCGTACCGCGACCCGTGCGTTGAACAGCGCGGCTCCGCAACTGATCACCATCTCCCGGCCGGCCGGGTCGGTCAGCGGCAGCCGTCGCGCGGCGTCGGCGTGCACCTCGAAGCCCCGGTCCCCTCCCGCGTCGACGAAGAGCCAGGGCTGGGTGTTGTGGATCGAGGGCGCGCAGGTGGCGGCGCGGGCGAGACGGAAGGCCGCGTGGCCGGGGAACGCGGGAGCGGGCAGCTCGGGAGCAGGGACTTCGTACGACACGGACATGGTGTTCCGCCCTTCGTGAACCATCCGCCTCCAGCGTCCTGGGCCGGTGGGCGCCTGGGGAGGGGCCATCCGTCCTCCTGCCCGGTCCGTGCGTCCCCGGGCCGGAACGCCGCTCGCGCGAGACGCTGGGATCGGAGCCCTGTGCCGGCCGAAGGCCCGTCCAGCGAGCGGAGCCGCGTCGGGCGGGGCGAGGAGGCCGGCTCATGACGCGTGTGCGACTGGCTCGGTACGGAGCGGACGCGCTGCTGTTGGCGGTGACCACGGCGGCGCTCGTGGCCGGCGGCGTGGCCTGGCTGGCGGACGCGCCCGAGACGGCGGATCTGTGCTGGGCGGCCGGGACGGTGGCGGCGGTGGCGCCCTCGGTGATCTGGATTCTGCGCGCCCTGCACCACGGACACGCGGGCGTCGACGTGATCGCCGTCCTGGCCCTGGGCGGCACACTCGCCGTGCGCGAGTACCTGGCCGGGGCACTGATCGCGGTGATGCTGGCGACCGGCAGGGCGCTGGAGACGGCGGCGCGGCGGCGGGCCTCCCGCGATCTGAGCGCGTTGGTGCGGCACGCCCCGCGATCGGCGCGCCGCCGCACCGGGTCCGTGGTGCGCACGGTCGCGCTGGCCGAGGTCGCGGTGGACGATCTGCTGGTGGTCGGCCCCGGCGAGGTCGTCCCGGTGAACGGTCGGGTCGTGGACCGGTCCGCGGTCCTGGACGAGTCGGTGCTCACCGGTGAGTCCCTGCCCGTCGAGCACGGCCGGGGCGAACTGGTGCGCAGCGGCGCCGTCAACGCGGGCGCCGCCTTCGAACTGCGGGCCACCGCCACCGAGGAGGACAGCGCCTACGCCGAGATCGTCCGGCTCGCCCGGCAGGCGGGTGCCGAGACCGCCCCGGTGGTGCGGCTGGCCGACCGGTACGCCGCCTGGTTCGTGCCGCTGAGCCTGGTCGTGGCGGGGCTCGCCTGGCTGGTCGGCGGGTCGGCGACCTCCGCGGTCGCGGTGCTGGTGGTCGCCACGCCCTGTCCGCTGCTGCTCGCCGCCCCGGTGGCGATCGTCTCGGGCCTGTCGCGGACCGCACGCCGGGGCGTGGTGGTCCGCGACGGCGGCGCCCTGGAGAGCCTGGGCAGGGCGCGCACCCTGGTCCTGGACAAGACGGGCACGCTCACGGCGGGCCGCCCCCGGGTGGTGGACGTCGCCGCCGCCCCCGGGCTCGACGCCAGGGAGGTGCTGCGGCAGGCCGCCTCCCTCGACCGGTTCTCCCCGCACGTCCTGGCCCAGGCCCTCGTCGAGGAGGCCCACCGGCGGGGGCTGGAGCTGTCCTTGCCGACGGCCGTCCACGAGGAGCCGGGGCGGGGCGCCACGGGCCGCGTGGACGGCCGTGCGCTCTCGGTGGGCCGCATGTCCGTCGGGGCGGAGGCCGCCGCATGGGTTCGCGCCGTCGACAACCGGGCGGTACTCGACGGGGCGTCCGTGGTCTGGGTGAGCGTCGACGGCGAGGTCGCCGGAGCCGTCCTACTGCGTGATCCGCTGCGCCGGGACGCCCCGCGGGCGCTACGGCGGCTGCGTTCGGCCGGCATCCGGCGGCTGACGATGCTCACCGGTGACCGTGCCGCACCCGCTCGTGAGGTCGCCACCGTCCTCGGCCTCGACGACGTGCGGACCGGGCAGTCCCCGGCCGACAAGGTCGCGGCGGTCCGTGCCGAACGCGACCGCGCCGTCACCGTGATGGTCGGCGACGGCGTCAACGACGCACCCGCTCTCGCCGCCGCCGACGTCGGGGTCGCCATGGGCGCTCGGGGCTCCGGCGCTTCCTCCGAGGCGGCCGACATCGTGCTCACCACGGACCGCGTGGACCGGCTCGCCGACGCCATGGGCATCGCCGTACGCGCCCGCCGTATCGCCGTGCAGAGCGCGCTGGGCGGCATGCTGATGTCGCTGGCCGCGATGGTGGCGGCGGCCTTCGGGCTGCTGCCTCCGGCCGCCGGGGCCCTCCTCCAGGAGGGCATCGACGTGGCCGTCATCCTCAACGCCCTGCGCGTGCTGCTCCCGGCCCGCGAGGACGTCCAGGTGCTCACGCCGACCGCGGAGGAGCTGGTCCACCGGTTCGCGGCCGAGCACGACGACCTGCGCGAGGTGGTGGAGGCGGTCCGCGCGGCGGCCGACCGGCTCTCCGGGGCCCCGCGGGACGAGGCGCGGGCGGCCGTGGAGCAGGTGCACCGGCTGCTGACCGAGCGGCTGCTGCCGCACGAGCACGCCGAGGAGCACCAGCTCTACCCGGCGCTCGCCGACTCGCTGGGCGGCCCGGAGGCGACGGCCACGATGAGCAGGGCCCATGCCGAGATCGACCGTCTCGCCGGCCGTGTCGCCACCCACCTCGCCCTCACCGACGCGGACGGCCGGCTCCGCCCGGAGAACCTCGACGACCTGCGGGCCTGCCTGTACGGGCTGTACGGCGTTCTGCGGCTGCACTTCGACCAGGAGGAGGAGAACTACTTCTCGCTGGCCCCGTGAGGCACCTGCCCGGGGCACGGCTTGAGGAACGCCGGGCACACGGTGACGGCGGGCGATCCGCCGCCCGCCGCACCGTGCCCGCTCGTCTCCGGTGTCAGCCCTTCCTCTCCTCCTGCCGTGCCCCTTGCAGTTCCTTCGCGATCCGGCCCGCCCACGCCTCGATCGCGGGAAAGTCCCGGAAGTCGCCTCCCTTGCCGGACTCCAGGATCCGGTGGGCGATGAAGCCCTTGGCGCCCTTCTCCAGGCAGCCGCCGAAGGTGATGTGCTCCCTGGCGTCGAAGCGGATCATGGCCCTGCGGACGCCGGGCACGGGCGGGATGTCCCGCTCGGAGGCGGAGGCGTCGAGGGGCCCGCTGCTGAACAGCCACAGCGGCCGCAGCGGGAGTTCGCGGCGGTGTTGGCGCAGGAAACGGCGAGCGTTCTTCTGCCAGCGCCCGGCATACACCCCGGCGCCGACCACGACGGCGTCGTACGGCAGCAGGGTGACGACGGATTCGGCGGGCCGGGCCTCGGCCGTCAGCCCCTCCTCGGTGAGCGTCTCGGCGATGGTCTCGGCTATCCGGGCGGTGGATCCGTTGGTCGTCCCGTAGGCGACCAGGACTTTGACGGTCATGGCGGTACGCCTCCTTTCACGGTCTGCGCTTCACAGCCTGCGCAGCCAGTGGTCCGTGACTCCGTGCAGCGCCTGTCCGGCGGGCTCGATGTGTGCGTCGTCCAGTCGCCAGGTGAGTTTGTCGACCACGCCGACCACTCCGTCGACCTGGCGGGTCATGGAGACGGCGATCTCCGTCTCGCTCTTGCGTTCCATGTGGCCGGAGAGGGTGACGACGCCCTGGTCCACCGCCACGTCGATGCTGTGCGGGGCCAGCCACAGGGTGCGCGCCAGCACTTCCCGGATCACCATGTCGCGGATCTCGTCGTCGGGCCGCAGGAAGACCTGGAGCAGGTCGCGCCGGGTCACGATGCCGACGAGGCGCTCCTCCTCGTCCACGACGGGCAGCCGCTCCACGCGGTGCTGAGCCATGGTCCGGGCGGCCTCGACGACGGTGTCCTCGGCGTGCACGGTGATCGGCGGCTCGGTCATCAGCCGGCCGGCGCTACGGGCTCGCGCCTTGGCGGCCTGCCGTCGTGCCCGGTGGGTCAGCGGGGCGAGGCGGAGGCGCCGGGGCGGCTCGTACGGGTCGGGGGTCTCCGCCTGCCGGGCCATCAGATCGGTCTCGGAGATGACCCCGATGACCTTCTCGTCGTCGTCGACCACCGGCAGTCCGCTGATCCGGTGGTCGGCGAGCAGCCGCGCGACCTCCTTGAACGGGGTGTCGTACGTGGCACGGACGACGTCCGTCGTCATCACGGAGCCGACCTTGTCGTGCTTCATCTCTGTTCCCTCCTCAGCCCTCAGCGAAGGCGCCGCAGATAGGGGTCATGGGGCCTGCGGGGCAGCAGGCGTACCCGCGCGTCGAGCACGGAGACTCCGGCCGAGGTCGCGAGCACGGGGTTGAAGTCGGCCTCGGCGAGCTGCGGCAGGTCGGCCGCCATGCGGGACAGGCCCAGCAGCAGCCGTTCCAGGCGTTCGAGGTCGACCGGTCCGCTGCCGCGTGCCCCGAACAGCAGCGGGGCGCAGCGCGGGGCGGTGATCAGGTCGTGGACGTCGTGGTCGGTGAGCGGGGCGAGCCGGGCGGCGTGGTCGCCGAGGACTTCGGTGGCGGTGCCGCCGAGTCCGAACAGCACGAGCGGGCCGAAGACCTCGTCCTGGACGACACCGGCGAACAGTTCGGTGCCGCGTGGGGCGAGCGGCTGGACGACGACGCCGTCCATCAGGTCGCCGAACCGGGTCTCGAAGTCGCGGAAGGCGGCGCGGACCTGGGAGTCGCCCTGGAGATCGAGGTGGACCGCGCGCTGTTCGCTCTTGTGCACGAGGCCCGGCCAGTGTGCCTTCATGACCACCCGGCCGTCGGGGCCGCGCAGCCGGTCGGCGGCGAGGACGGCGGCGTCCTCGGTCTCGGCCCAGGCCCAGGGGATCTGCGGGATGCCGTAGCAGGACAGCAGGTCGGCGCAGGTGCGCGGGTCGAGCCAGCCGCCTTCCGGATGGGCGGCGAGGAACGTCTCGGCCAGGTCGTGGGCGCGCTGGGCGTCGACGCCGCCCAGGTCCGGCACCGTTCCGGCGGGGCGGGCGAGCCAGGCGTTGCGGCGGGCGGCGTGGGCCAGGGCCCGGGCCGCGGCCTGGGGTTCGGCGTAGGACGGGACGGTGCCGCCGCCGGTGGTGGGCAGCAGCCGGACCGGAAGGTCCTGTTCGAGGCGTACCGCGGCGACCGGCTTGGTCCGGGGACCCCGGGCGTCGGTGAGTGCCCTGACGAGGTCGTCGCCGGTGGCCGCGGCGACCGCCGTGGGAACGAGGGCCAGCAGCACGGCGTCGATCCCGCCGTTCCGCAGGACCCGTTCCACGCAGTCCTTGAGCTGTTCCTCCGTGACGGCGGCGGTGGCGTCGACGGGGTTGCCGACGGAGGCGCCGCCGGGCAGCAGGGTGAGCAGGTCGTCGACGAGTTCGGGGGCGAACGCCGGAAGGAGCAGTCCGGCCTCCACACAGGCGTCGGCGGCCAGGACGCCGGCGCCTCCGGCGTTGGTGAGAACCGCGACGCGGAAGCCCTTCGGCAGGGGTTGGGAGTGCAGCAGGGCGGCGGTTTCCAGGAGTTCGCCGACCGAGCCGGTGGCGGTGACGCCGGCCTGGGTGAACAGGGCCCTGCGGGTCATGGTCGGGGTGGCGGCGGCCGTGTGCGAGGCGGCGGCCCGGCGCCCCGCCTCGGTGCGGCCCGCGTCGACGGTGAGCACCGGCATACGGCGGGTCACCCGGCGCGCGGTGCGCGAGAACGCCCTGGGGTTGCCGAAGGACTCCAGGTGGAGCAGGGCGAGGTCGGTGCGGCCGTCGCTCTCCCACCACTGGAGCATGTCGTTGCCGCTGACGTCGTACTTGTCGCCGAGCGAGGCGAACGAGGACACCCCGATGCCGAGCCGGGTCAGCCCGTCGAGCAGCGCGATGCCCACCCCGCCGGACTGCACGGCGACACCGGCGGTGCCGGGGCTCGGATGGCCGACGGCGAAGGTCGCGTCGAGGCGGACGGCGGGGTCGGTGTGGGAGATGCCCAGGCAGTTGGGGCCGACCAGGCGCATGCCGTGTGAGCGGCAGGCCGCCATCAGGGCCCGCGCCTGGTCGCGGTCCAGGCCCGCCGTCACGACGAGCAGGGCCCGTACGCCGGCCTTGCCGCACTCCTCGGCCGTGGCGGGGACCGCGGCGGCGGGTACGGCGACGACCGCGAGGTCGGGGGTGCGGGGCAGGGCGGAGACGGACGGGTGGCAGGGCACGCCGAAGACGGACGTGGCGGCGGGGTTCACCGCGAACAGCCGTCCGGTGAAGCCGCCGGTCCGCAGGTGGTGCAGGACGGCACGTCCCACGGAGCCCGGCTTGCGGCCGGCGCCGATCACGGCGACGGTACGGGGTCGCAGCAGCGGCTCCAGGCTGGCGACGTCGGCGGCCCGGCCGCGGGCCTCGACGGCCGTGAGGTAGGTGTCGTCCTCGGTCAGGGCGATGGTGCAGCGCACCTCGGGGCCGTCGAAGCTGCGGGACATGTGCAGCCCGAGGTCGGAGAAGAGCCGGAGCACCTCGCTGTTCTCGCTGAGCGCGTCGGCGGTGAAGGTGACGATCCCCTCCGCGCGGGCGGCCGAGACGAGGTGTTCGATCAGCAGGGTTCCGACGCCCCGGTGGTGCAGTCCGTCGGCGACCGCGATGGAGATCTCGGCGGTGGCGGTGTCCTCACCGGTCTCGTACTCGGCGAGGCCGATCACCTGGCCCTCTCGCTCCGCCAGCAGCGCCCGGTAGCCCGGACGAGGTGGGGCGCAGGCCCGGTCCGCCGCCAGCTCGGCGGAACGCCGGCTCGCCGCGAAGAACCGCAGCCGCAGATTCTCCGGGGACATCTCCTCGTAGAGTCCTTGCAGCTGCTCGTGATCGCCTCGCTCCACGGCCCGGATGCGCACGGTCGTGCCGTCCGCGAGCAGGGCGTGGACAGGGGGGCGGCTGAGCAGGTCGTCCGTCATGGCAGGTTCTCCTCCGGGCCGGTGACACTTCGAGCATCCAGCGGACCGGGAGGTGGTCCCATGGGCTGTCCGGGGGCGTGTATGGGGCCGGTCGGCCCTGACCGGACGAGTCCGACGGCCCGGGAGCGCCATGGCACCCCGGCAGTGGCCGACGTCCTCGCCCTGGTTCTGTCGGCGGAGTGCGAGGTTCGGTCGGTCTTCGGGGTCCGGGCGGGAGCGGAGGATGCGCCCGGCTGCGGCGGTGGTGGCCCAGTGCCGCGTCCACCTCGCGGGCCGTGGGCCGGCGCTCCGGCTCCTTCGCCAGACAGCGGCCGAGCAGCGCCCGCAGTTCGGCGTCCGCGACACCGTCCAGTCCGGGCTCGTCGTGGACGGTGCGGTACGGCAACGCGTCCAAGGCGCCGGTACCGAACGGCGGGCGTCCCGTGGCCGCGTACGCCAGCACGCACCCCAGGGAGAAGACATCGCTCGACGAGCCCACCCGCTGCGCCCGCGCCTGCTCGGGAGAGAGGAAACCGGGGGTGCCGACCACCATGTCGTCCGAGGTCAGCTCGGTCTCGTCGGCCGCCGTCGGGCGGGCGATGCCGAAGTCGATCAGGCGCGGTCCGTCGAGGGCGAGCAGGACGTTGCCCGGCTTGACATCCCGGTGGACCAGACCCGCCCCGTGCACGGCGGCCAGGGCTCCCGCCAGTACCTTGCCCAGCACCCGTACCGCACGGTCCGGCAGCGGGCCGCAGGCCGCGACCGCCTCCTCCAGGGCAGGTCCGGGCACGAACGCGGTGGCCAGCCAGGGCGCGGCCGCCTCCGTGTCGGCGCCCACCACCCTCACCACCCAGGGGCTGTCGACCTGTCCGGCGACGGACGCCTCACGGCGGAAGCGAGCCCGGAACTCGGCCTGGTCGGCGTACTCGGGCTGGATCACCTTCACCGCGGCCAGGTCGCCGGTCCCGGTGCGAGCCAGATAGACGACGCCCATGCCGCCGGCTCCCAGACGACCCAGGAGGCGGTTGCCGCCGAGGCGGGAGGGGTCGGTGGGCAGCAGTCGTTCCATCATTCGCCGCCCTTCTTGTCCTCGACGCCCGGGCTGTAGGAAGGGGCGGCCGGGTCGGGTGAGGACGAACCGGCCCCGCTGGGGCTGCCGATCGCCTCCTGTACCCGCAGCAGCATCCGGACCATGACGTCCGCCTCGTTCCTGGTGGCTTCCTGCCGTCCGCACACGGACGTGGAGACCACGACCGAGCCGAACACGGACTGCGTCCACGTGTACTGGTACGGGCCGCCCCTGGTGTCGCTGACGCATGTGCCCGTCTCCGACAGCGAGTCGTCGCTGGTCGTGTTGGCGTTCTCGCCCCACGCGACGGCGACGGAGGAGAGACCGGTCAACCGCTCGCCCGGCCGCAGTGTCTGGTCGGGCAGGTGACGGCCTCCTCCAGCATCCCGGCCTGCTCCCAGACCGCGTCCAGCGCCGTCCGGTGCACCGTGACCGTGGTCGAGAACCGCGCCGACGCCTCGGTACCTTCCAGGGGCACGTCGAAATGGCGGGTGAGCGTGGCCAGTACGTCCTTCGGCAGGCTCGACCGCCGCCATGCGCAGTCCTCGCCCGGCACGGCCCAGGTGTCCGGATCGCTCTCGTACGGCGTCGCCGGTACCGTCCCCGCTCCGAAGAAGTCCGGATCGGCGATGACCTTCCGCACCAGCGCCCGCGCCTCGGCCGCGGTGTGCGGCTGCTTCGACGGGTCCGCCGTCTCGGTCGGCGAGGCGGCGGGCAGCGCGGCACCGGCGTCGCTTCCCGTGCCCGTGTCCCCGGCGGTCCCGCTGCCGCCGCCCTCGGGACTCGACGTCCCCGTCGTCTCCCCGGCCGGACCGCTGCCGCCGCCCGTGCAGCCGGCCAGCAGCACGGCGCAGATCATCACGCCTCCGCAGACCAGTCGTGCCCTCGCATGCGTCACGATCTCTCCGCTCGTCGCGGTACTCGTCCTCAGGAACCGCGGGTGACCGCCGCCGCGAGCACCGGGGCGGCACCAGCCGTCGCATGCCTGTACCGATGTCTCCGCGGTACCGGAATGACGTTTCCCCCAACCCTCCATGTTCTCAAGGTAGTTCAGAATCCCAGGTCCATCGGGGATCGGGGGTGACGAAGGTCCGGGTGCCCGGGTGCCCGGACACCCGGGCCGCTGCGGCCCGGGGAATCCCGGACGCATGACCCGGCGGCCGTTCACGCTCCGGCGCCGCTCCGGCGGCTTCCTCAGTCGGGAAGGACGAGCGTGCGGGACTCCCCCGGCGCGACGGAGACGGTGCGGTCGGCGAGGGCGACGACGATCGGGTCGCGGTCGGAGTCGGGCACGGTGATGTGCAGCTGTCCGGAGCGCAGCCGCAGGTGCACGCCCCAGTGGCCCCGGTAACGGATCGAGAACCCGAACTCGGACAGTTCCGGCATCGGTACGGGGTCGAGCCTCAGCGTGTCGCCGCGCGTCTCCAGTCCGGTCAGACCGCGCTGCACGAGGTCGAGGGTGCCCGCCATGGCGCCCAGGTGGATCCCCTCGCCGGTGGTGCCGCCCTGCAGGTCGGCGATGTCCCCGGCGAGCGCTTCCTGGACGAAGGTCCATGCCTCGGCGCGCCGTGCCCTGGCGAGCACCCAGCCGTGCACGAGGGCGCTGAGCGTGGAGCCGTGGGACGTACGGCCCAGGTAGTAGTCCACGGTGCGCCGCCAGGTCTCGTCGTCCAGCCGGTACCCGAGCCGGTCGAAGAGGGCGCGCAGTTCGGCGGGCGAGAAGAGAAGGCCGAGCATCAGCGCGTCGGCCTGCTTGGACGCCTTGTAGCGGTTGACGGTGTCGCCCTCGGCCTCCAGGATCCGGTCCAGCCGCCGGATGTCGCCGTACTTCGCCGTGTACGCCGCCCAGTCGAGTTCGGCGAGCTCGCCGTACCCCTCG
Organism: Streptomyces akebiae; assembly: GCF_019599145.1. Classification (NCBI taxonomy): domain Bacteria; kingdom Bacillati; phylum Actinomycetota; class Actinomycetes; order Kitasatosporales; family Streptomycetaceae; genus Streptomyces; species Streptomyces akebiae. Next base: position 186,230 of record NZ_CP080647.1, read on the forward strand.
AACTGGCTGATCACGCCGTCGTGGAAGGGCACGTGCAGGGAGCGGGAGACGTCCTCCCACAGTTCGAGTTCGCCGCCGTCGAAGCCGGTGCGGTCGGCGAGTTCGAGGCGGCGCGGCCGCGGGAGCGTCTGCAGCAGTTCACCGGCGCGGGCGAGAACCCAGGCGGCGGTGACGTTGGTGTAGGCGTTGTCGTCGAGCCCCGGCCGGTCGGCGCCGGGGTAGGCCTCGTGGTACTCGTCGGGCCCGACGACACCACGGACGCGGTAGCGGCCGAGGCCCTCGTCCCAGGTGGCCGCGTTCGCCCAGAAGCGGGCGATCTGCAGCAGCATCTCGGCGCCCTTGGTGTGCAGGAACTCCGTGTCGCCGCCGGCCTCGTAGTACCGCCACACGTTGTAGGCGATGGCCGACCCCACGTGGTACTGGAGGTGCGAGTGGTCCGGCAGCCAGCGTCCCGAGCGCGGGTTGAGGTGCAGCTGCTGGGTCTCCTCCCGGCCGTCGCTCGCGCTCTGCCAGGGGTACATGGCACCGGTCCGCCCGATCTCCCGGGCCGCGGCCAGGGCCCGTTCCAGGCGGCGGTGGCGGTAGGTCAGCAGCGCCCGGGAGACCTCGGGGAAGTGCAGGTTCAGATAGGGCAGGACGAACAGTTCGTCCCAGAAGACGTGCCCGCGGTAGGCCTCTCCGTGCAGCCCGCGCGCGGGGACGCCGACGTCGAGGTCCGCGGTGTGCGGGGAGAGGGTCTGCAGGACGTGGAACAGGTGCAGCCGGAGGACGCGGCCGGCCTTCCCCGGCACCTCCAGGTCCGCCCGGCGCCACAGCAGGTCCCACGCGGTGAGGTGGGACTCCAGCAGCTCGTCGAAGCCGGGTGCGTGGCCGACCCGGTCGACGGCCGCCTGCAGCGGGTCGTCGATCGCCGGGTCGCGGGAGGTGAACAGGGAGACGGTCTTGTCCACGGTGACGGTGCGGCCGGGCGCGAGCGCGAGGCGGAACCGCTGGACCGCGCGCCGCCCCTGGTGGCGGGCCTCGGAGGTCTCGCCGTTCGCGCCGACCGTCCGTGCCGCCATGCCGATTCGGATGTCCGAGGCGCTGGTGCGGCAGCGCAGCCACACGGTGTCGGCGTCCGCCGAGTCGGTGTGGACGTGCACGAGGTGCCGGGTCTCCAGGTCCCGGTAGCGCGCCACTCCGGTGTTGCGCACCCGGCCGTCCAGGGCGGCCTCCACCTCCAGTTCGCCCGTGAAGTCCTCGGCGGTGAACTCCGTGCGCATCGCCGCGAGATGGGGATCCGCCATGTGCACCAGCCGCAGCTGCCGTATCCGCAGCCGACGGCCGGTGCCGACGCCGTACGTGGAACGGCGCTCCAGGAGGCCGGTCCCCGGGTCGAGCCCCAGGCTGTGGTCGAGGAGCCGGGGGCCGTCCGGGGTCAGCCAGTCCTCGCCGGCGAGGCGGAAGCGCAGCGGCAGCCAGTTGGGCAGGTTGACCATGTCCTCGTTCTCGACGTGGTGGCCCGCGACCTCGGAGGTGACCCGGTCGTAGCAGCCGGCCGCGTAGGTGCCCGGGTAGTGCACGGAGTCGGCGCCGCACTCGGGCAGTGCGCCACGGGTCGCGAAATAGCCGTTGCCGAGGGTGCACAGCGCTTCACGCAGGCCCTCCTGCCCCGGGTCGTATCCCTGGTACTCCCAGATCCGATCGCGCATCCGGTCCTCCGATGCGTCGGGCTCCGCGAGGCCGCCTCGGCGGCGAAGCCGCGCGGAGCCCGTGGGCGTCCCGTCGTCGTGTCGAGCCTGGGGGGTGTTTCGAAAGTCCTGTGCGGTGCCCGCGGTGTCCGGTGCGTGCTCGCGGCGTGCCGGACGAAAGCCCTCGTACTGGACGCACTTGGGGTTTCGGCCGGTGCGGCGGTGGGGGTCCCTCCCGCTCGAGCGGAGCCGAGAGTGGGGGAGCGTGCCGGGCGCCGTGGGTGCTGTGCGGGACTTTCGAAACACCCCCTACGGGCCACACGTCCCGCGCGACGCGGGTACGGCGGCAGACGGGGGATCGTGCCCCCGTGCGTCCTCGGTGGTCGTTCCTCGGCCGGGGCCCTCGGTCCCGCTCCTCGGCCGTGCTGCCGTGGTGGACCTCAGTCGTCGGCGACCAGGGCGGTCAGGTCGAGGAGGCGGTTGGTGTAGCCCCACTCGTTGTCGTACCAGCCGAAGACCTTGGCCAGGGTGCCGTTGACCTGGGTGAGGGCCGGATCGAAGACGCAGGACGACGGGTCCCCGATCACGTCACGGGAGACGATCGGGGCCTTCGACACGCGCAGGATGCCGTGCAGGGGGCCCTCGGCGGCCGTCTCGAACGCAGCGTTGACCTCCTCCACCGTGGCCTCGCGCTCCAGCACGACGGCCAGGTCGGTCAGGGAGCCGTCCTCGACGGGTACCCGGACCGCTATCCCGTCCAGGGCGCCGGCCAGTTCCGGCACCACCAGGCCGACGGCTCGGGCGGCGCCCGTGCTGGTCGGGATGATGCTCAGCGCCGCCGAGCGCGCGCGGCGCAGGTCCTTGTGCGGGCCGTCCAGGAGGGCCTGGTCGTTGGTGTAGCCGTGGATGGTGGTCATCACGCCGCGCTCGACGCCGAAGGCGTCGTCGAGGATCTTCACCATCGGGGCGACGCAGTTGGTGGTGCAGGACGCGGCCGAGACGATCCGGTCGCGGTGGCGGTCGTAGGTGTCGTCGTTGACGCCCATGACGATGGTGGCGTCCACGCTCTTGCCCGGCGCGGACAGCAGCACGGTGTGGGCGCCTGCCTTCAGGTGCAGGGCGGCGGACTCACGGTCGCGGAAGCGGCCGGTGGACTCCACGACGATGTCGGCGCCGTGGTCGGCCCAGCGAAGGGCGGCGGGGTCGCGTTCGGCGGTGACAGTGATGCGCCGGCCGTCGACGGTGATGGAGCTGTCGTCGTGGACGACCTCGCGTCCGATGCGCCCGAACGTCGAGTCGTACTCCAGCAGATGCGCGAGCGTGGCAGGCGAGGTGATGTCGTTGATCGCGACCACCTCGACGTCCTGGGTGCCGGCCTCGGCGCGGCCGAGGGCGGCGCGCAGGTAGGTGCGGCCGATACGGCCGAAGCCGTTGATGCCGACGCGAACGGTCATGACGGTGTGCTCCTCACGGGGTCGGGAACTGCGCTTGGTTCGGGCGAGGACCGGCGACCGTGACGGTCACCCCGGCCTCGTGGCCGGGCTCCCCGATGGCAGCGTCGTGGCAGCGGGGGCCCCGGGAGCAGGGGCCGCAGGTCCCCGCCCGGGGCCGACCGGCCCATGGAGGCCGGTCCGGCGGCGGCGGACAGTGGGTGGGAAGGCAACTGGAGAAACACGAGCGTCCTCAGGAGGCGAGAGCCATGCGGCACCGGATGGTGAGCGACCTCATGACCACGTCGGTCGTCCGGGTGCGTCCCGACACCGGGTTCAAGGAGATCGCCAAGCTGCTCGCCGAGTACGACATCACGGCCGTACCGGTGGTGGACGACGACGACCGTCCCGTGGGCGTCGTCTCCGAGGCCGACCTGCTGCGCAAGGAGGCCGCTCAGCTGGATCCGGCCGGTCTGCTGCCGGTGCTGCACCCGAAACCCGCCGCCCGTGCGAAGGCGGAGGCGGCGACGGCCGCGGGACTGATGAACAGTCCGGCCGTGACCGCCCGGCCGCAGTGGACGGTCGTGGAGGCCGCCCAGGTCATGGAGCGGCACCGGGTCAAGCGGCTGCCGGTCGTCGACGAGGCCGGCCGGCTGGTCGGGCTGGTCAGCCGGGCCGATCTGCTCCGCGTCTTCCTGCGGGGCGACCGCGCCATCCGCGAGGAGATCAACGCGGACGTCCTGCTGCGCACCCTGGGCATCGCGCCCGACGCGATCCTGGTGCGGGTGGTCGACGGGCGCGTCACGCTCCGTGGCACCGTCGAGCGCAAGTCCCTGGTCCCGGTCGTCGTGCGGCTGTGCGGCGGTGTCGACGGAGTGGTCGACGTATCCGCCGACCTGGACCACCGGATCGACGACACCGACACGTCCGCGGACCCGGCACCGGGCACGTCGCGCCGCTCCGGGCTGGCGAGCTGAGCGGCCCCGACGGGGCTCTCGCCCGGGACCGGGGCCGGATCGCCCGAGGTCTGGGGCCGAACGGCCCTACCGCGACCCGGACGGCCGCCGTTCCATGGAGGCCGCCCGAGCCGAAATCCGTCAGCACACACACCCACCCGCGCGGAAGATCACGATGCCGATCAGCAACCACAACGGAGCCGCCAAGCCCCGGCGGTCAGTCGACCTCGACAGCGACGAGGCGCTGCGGCTGCTCGGCAGTGTGTCCTTCGGGCGGATCGTCTTCACCCGGCACGCGCTGCCGACCGTCCGCCCCGTCAACCATGTGCTGGACGACGGCGACATCGTCATCCGTACGCACGAGGGCACGGCGCTGACCGCGCGGGCCCAGGAAGCGGACGACCTGGGCGTCGTGGTGGCGTACGAGGCCGACTCCATCGACCCGGAGACCCACCTCGGCTGGAGCGTGGTCGTCACGGGCTACGCCCGCCCGGTCACCGATCCCGAGGAGCTGGCCCGCTATCAGGCGATGCTGCGGCCCTGGGTGAGCGGGTCCATGGACCACGCGGTCCGTATCCGCCCGGATCTGGTCACCGGCATCCGCCTCACGGCTGTCGAGGCCGACGTGACGGGCGTCGAGGCCGACGTCTGACGCCGATCGGGACACCCGTGCGACATGCGCCGTCGACAGAACCGGCCGGGAACGGGGGCCGGGAACAGGGGTCGACCACCCGCGTCGCCGGTTCGGCTCAGGGGTGCGGGACGACGGCGACGGGGCAGCCCGCGTGGTGCAGTACCGCGTGGGTGACCGGGCCGATGTGCGGACCGACGGCGAGGTGAGCGTCCCGCGTCCGGCGCCCCACGACGATCAGCCCGGCTCCGGTCGCGGCCTGGACGAGCTCGGTGGCCGCCCGTCCCCGCACGACGCTCTCCACGACGGGGACCCGGGGGAACTTCTCGCACCAGGGGCGCAGCGTCGCGACGACGGCGCGCTCCCGCTCCGCGACCAGCTCGGGTGCCGGCGTCGGTACGGAGCTGTCGTCGACCGTGTGCGCCGTCGGCAGCCGGTACGCGTGGATCACACGGAGCCGGGCGTCGCGACGCGCGGCGGCGGCGAAGGCGAACTCGATGAGTTCGTCGCAGGGGCGCGAGGTGTCCAGCCCGAGGACGACGTCCCGGTAGGGGGTCTCCGGTATCTCGTCGGGCGAGATGCCGTCCGGGGCCGGGAGGTGGTCGTCGGCGAGTGTCTGCCGGGCCCGGACGAGCACCACGGGACGCGGTGACCTGCCGACCAGGCGCTGGGAGACCGAGCCGACGACGAACCCCGTGACCGCGCCCAGGCCTCGGGAGCCCAGCACCAGCAGGTCCGCCTTGTCCGCCTCCTCCAGCAACGTGTTCACCGGGGAGTCCGCGACGAGCCGGTCGACGATCCGCAGTCCGGGGTGCGCGGAGCGGACGCTGACGACCGCCCGGTCCAGCGTCCGCTCGGCCCAGTGGCGCTCGCTGACGTCGGCCGGCACGGAAGCGGGCGGACGCGGGTGCCACGCCCAGGTGTGCACGAGCCTCAACTCGGCGCCCAGACGCAGCGCTTCCCTGGCCGCCCAGTGGGCGGCGGCCAGACTCTCGGTCGATTCGTCGACTCCTGCGGTCACGTGCCGAAGCATGATGCGTACCTCCTGCGCTCGGGCCTGGATCCTGCTGTGCCGTAGCCTCGCGGAGAACCGCCTCCCCCGCAGAGGGCCGCACAGTCCTTTCGTCGGGCCCTTCGGCCCCCACTGCCGCGCGGTGCCTCGAAGACCGGGCCGACCGGCACCGGCCGGGGCCGTACGGCCCATGCCACGCCCGACACGGGGCCAGCACACTGGGCAGGGTCCACCTCCGAGGCCCAGCGGCTCCGCGCACACGGAGCGGGGAGGAGTATCCGATGTGGTCCGAGACCCTCGATGCCCGGGCGCTGGAGACTCTGATCTCGGCGGCCGTGGCCGCGCCCTCCATCCACAACACCCAGCCCTGGCGGTTCCGGCTCGATCCGGACACCGTGACACTGGAGATCCGGGCCGCCGCGGACCGGGGCCTGCGCCACATCGATCCCACCGGCCGTGCGCTGCACCTCTCCGTCGGCTGCGCCGTCCTCAACCTGCGGGTGGCGGTGGCCCACTTCGGCCGGGAGCCGGTGACACGGCTGCTGCCCCGGCCCGACGAACCGGATCTGCTCGCCACCGTACGATTCGGCGGTCCGGTGCGGAACACCCCCTTTCCCGGGCTGTACGAGGCGCTGTGGCGCCGGCACAGCAGCCGGTTCCCCTTCTCCGACGTGCCCGTGCCCACCGCGGTGGCGGCGGAGCTCGCCGAGGCCGCCCACAGCGAGGGCGCCCTGCTGAGTCGTCCCGCACCCGGCGCGACGGAACGGCTGCTACGGCTCACGCGTGAGGCCGAGCACCGCAACACCGCCGACGCCTACAGGGCGGTGGAGAGCCGTCGTTGGGTGCACGAGCCCAATGGGGCGTCTCTCGGCATGCCGCCCGCTGCAGTGGGCCCGCAGGACTTCCGCGAGCGGATTCCGCTGCGGGACTTCGGCGCCCACCGGCACCCCTCCGCACTGACCAGCCGCCCCTTCGAGAAGCGGCCGTCGATCGCCGTGCTGTTCACCGCGCACGACCGGAGGGCCGACTGGCTGCGGGCCGGACAGGCTCTCGAACACGTCCTGCTGGTGGCCACCGCCCGCGGGCTGCGGGCCTCCCTGCTGCACCAGGCCCTGGAATGGCCGGACCTGCGCGAGCAGCTGGTTCCGCCGGCGGGCGACCGCCGCGCCCACGCCCAGATGGTGCTCCGTCTCGGCTACGGCCCGGAAGGCCCTGCTTCACCACGCCGGTCGGTGGGGCAGGTGCTGGACGAGAGTGCGCTGCCTCTGCCCCGGTGAGTCGGGCCCGGTCCTGACACCCGGCCCGGTCCTGCCCTCACGTCGCCGAGACACGACCCGGTGCTCGGGGGCGCCCCTCGCGAAGCCCTCGATGTACGCGACGCGGGCGGCGAGTCGGCCTCGACACCTAGGCGGGCGGGGGCGGGCGCGGGTGGCCACCGTGCGGGCGACCGCCGGCGCGGGGGCAGCCGGCGGGCCTCCCGCCCGCTCGGTGAGCCGGGCCGTACGAGGGCTCGCGGCGTCGGTGCGTCCGCCCCTCGGTCCTTCGACTGTCAGTCCTTCGCCCGGCGGACGACGGTGACGGGGCAGTGCGCGTGGTGCAGCACGGCCTGGCTCACCGACCCCAGACGCAGACCGGCGAAGCCGCCCTTCCCGCGTGCTCCGACCACGAGGAGCTGAGCCTGCGCGGTCGCCTCGATCACCGAGGCCCGCACCCGTCCTCGGACCAGCCGGCGGTGCACGGTCACGTCCGGGTACCTCTCGCGCATCCCCGAGAGCGCCTCGGCGAACACCCGCTCCTCCTCGTCACGGAGCCGGCCCTCGTCGTACGTCACGAAGGGCGGATCGGCGGCACCGTCGTAGACGCGTTCGGTCCGGGTGTTCCACACGTGCAGCGCCACCAGGTCCGTACCGCGCGCCGAGGCCTCGGCGAAGGCGAACTGGACGGCGCCCTCGCCCGTCGGGGAGCCGTCGACGGCGAGCAGCACGGGATCCGCCGGATCCGAGGTGCCGCGCACCACCAAGACCGGGCAGCGCGCGTGGGCGGCCAGGTGCGCGGAGGTGGAGCCGAGCAGCAGGGTCGCGAACGTGCCCGTTCCCCGACTGCCGACCACCAGGAGCCCGGCGGTGCGCGACTCGATCTCCAGCACCAGGACCGGTTCGCCCGCGACGACCTCACGGGTGACCTCCACACCGGGTGCCGCGGTGTGGGCCCGCCGCTCTGCCTCGGTCATCGTGCCGTCCACCATCGCGCGCAGGCCCGCGCCCGTGGGATTCCAGGGCGGAACGCCCGACGGCACATGGGCGCCGGGCCATCCGAAGGCATGGACGAGACGCAGACCGACGCCGCGCAGGGCGGCCTCGCGCGCGGCGATCTCCACGGCGGCCAGGCTGGACGGCGAGCCGTCCACTCCGACCACGACGGGAGCACTCATCGCGGCTCTCCTCTTCTCCGGGCACGGTCCGGGGTGCGGGTGCGCGGCCCCGGACGGACCGCCGAGTCCCGACGGACGGGTGAGGGCGGCGCCGGACGGCCGTAGCTCCTCGTCCGGCGGTCCGGCGCGCTCTTCCGGACTTCAGCGTCTCCCCGTCGGCCGTATCCCGCACTGGGCCGGACGGCCCCGGGGGGCGCCCCGTCCGGCCCTCGTCCCACCACGTTCCCGCGAACACACTCGCTGATGCCGATCGTTCCCTCGCACGCGGGTCCACGACAAGACGCTCGGCCCGTCCGGCTCCGGCGCCGACGCGGTCTCCGCCGATCGTCGGCATGTCCGCGCACCGAGGGCCACGCCGTGCCCGCAGTCCTGGGCCGTCGGCACGTGGGCCGACCTGATCTCCCGGGCGCGAGGCCGGCGAGGTGGTCGTGCGGCCGGTCAGGTGATGTCCAGGACGTCCCGGACGGCTCGGCGGGGCGTGGCCGGGCCGTGCGGCCCATAGCCGAGGCGCAGCACCATCTGGACGTATCCCCGGCCGGAGACCGGGTCTCGGGCAAGGGTGCGCAGGTCGTCGTTCTCCAGCGGGTGGGAGGTCAGCGAACCGGCCAGTCCGGCCGTGGTGGCCTCCAGCAGGACGTGCTCCAGCCCCTGCCCGGCGCGCAGCCAGTCGAGGGGCGCGTCACCGCCGGTGTACAGCAGGGCCAGGTGCGGGCTCTTCTCGAAGACGGTGCTGCCGCGGTCGGCCACCGGCCGTCGGCCGGCGAAGTCCCGCTGCGGGGCCCGGCCGTCCCTGCGGCGCGGGCCGAAGGCGTACTCGGGAACCCCGTCGGTGGCGACGTCGGCCTCCGGGCCCAGCCGGGTCCAGCGCTCCAGGTCCTCCCTGCCTCCGGGATCCAGGCTGTCGCGGCTCTCGGCGTCATGGACCAGCTCCAGGACGGTGTCGAGGTGCCAGGACTCGGGGAACGACAGCTCGGCCCCCTCCCGCGCGGCGGCCGCCCGCAGACGCGCCCGTACGTCCTCGGGGACGTCCCGGTCGTCGAAGGGATAGCGGCTGGTGTGCCGCTGGCGGATGGCGGGATACAGCCGTGCCAGATCCTGTTCGTCCGGTGCCGGTCCCCCGGGACCCGCCAGGTGGACGGCGGCCAGCAACTGCGGATCGCCCTGGGCCGGCAGCAGTCGGACCAGCGGGGAAAGGCCGGAGTGCGCGGCGGCGACGCGGAGGTTGAACAACGCCGCCCCGCAGCCGATGTGCAGCGCCCGGTGGGTGGGGTCGCTGCGGCGCATGGCCCGGCCGAGGTCCGCGCGCAGCAGCAGGACGCCCTCGTCGGTCAGGAAGCGGAAGCGCCAGGGCTGCGCGTTGTGCATCGACGGTGCGGCCGTGGCGTCGTCGACGAGTCCGGTCACCGTCCTCGTGTCCAGCTCTCGCGTGGTCATCGCAACCTCCTCGCCCACCGAGCGTCGACCGCCCGAGACCGAGGATTCCTCCACCGGCCGCCCCTGAGCCGCGGCTCGGTGGCCACGGCCGCCCGGGGGCCGTCGTGTCGGTGCGGCGTCCCGCCCGGCGAGACATTCGCAGTGTCCGCTTCGTCCCCAGTCTGCGGCGGTGCCGCCGCCACCGGGAGGGACCGTCCGGCCCTCACCCGGGCCGAAGGCCCCTCGCGCGACGGCGGGAGGCGCGCTGCAATGGAGGCGACGGCAAAAGGCATCCTTCCGTCCCGCCGATTCCTCCGCATCGTCGCGGAAGGCGCACGAGGAGGTGGCGTATGCCCTTCGACAACCGTACGGACGCCGGACGCCGACTGGCCCGACGTCTTGAACACCTGCGCGACGAGGACATCGTGGTCCTGGGGCTGCCTCGGGGCGGTCTTCCGGTCGCGTACGAGGTGGCCCGAACGCTGGAGGCGCCGCTGGACGTGCTCGTGGTACGCAAACTGGGGGTGCCGTGGCAGCCGGAGCTGGCCTTCGGCGCTCTGGGGGAGCACGGGGTCAGGGTCCTCAACCAGGACGTGATCGTCAGCTGCGGGATACGGGACGAGGAACAGGCCGGCGTCGAGAGGGACGAGCGGGCGGAGCTGGGTCGGCGTGTGGCCCGCTACCGCGCCGGGCGCGCCCCTGTGTCCCTCGCGGGTCGCACCGTGCTGGTCGTGGACGACGGGCTGGCCACCGGCGCCACGGCCGAGGCGGCCTGCCGGGTGGTGCGGGGCCAGGGTGCGGCGCGGGTCGTTCTCGCCGTCCCGGTGGGATCGACGGAGGCGGTCGTCCGGCTGCGCGGAGTCACCGACCAGGTCGTCTGCCTCGAAACGCCGGGAAACCTGGGCTCGGTCGGCGCCTGGTACCGCGACTTCACGCAGACACCCGACTCGAAGGTGATCGATCTCCTCACGCGTGCCGCGTCCGCTCAGTCGTCGAGGCCCGCCCCCAGGGCGACGTCCACGGGGCCGCAGGCGGAGAGGCCTGGCCATGGTGAGGTGGAAGTGCCCGCCGGTCACGTACGGCTGCCCGCCCGGCTGGTGCTGCCCGACGCGGCCCCGGCGGTGGTGCTCTTCGCGCACGGCAGCGGCAGCGGACGCCACAGTCCACGCAATGGGTATGTCGCCGACACCCTCAACCGGGCGGGCCTGGGCACCCTGCTGCTCGACCTGCTCACGGCGGAGGAGGAAGGCGACCGCCGCAATGTCTTCGACGTCGCTCTCCTGGCGGGCCGGCTGCACGCGGCCGCCACCTGGCTGCGCGACGGGACCGGAGTACCGGTGAGCTACTTCGGTGCCAGCACCGGAGCCGCGGCCGCCCTGGAGGCCGCGGCCGCGCCCGGGGCGGACATCCGCGCGATCGTCTCCCGGGGCGGGCGCCCCGACCTGGCCACCCCGGCGGCCCTGGGCCGTGTGCGGGCCCCGACGCTCTTCGTGGTGGGGAGTCTGGACACCAGGGTGCTCAGCCTCAACCGCCTCGCCGCCGACCGGTTGCGCTGTGAGCACCGCCTCGCCGTCGTCCCCGGCGCGACCCACCTCTTCGAGGAGCCCGGAACCCTGGCCACGGTCGCCGAACTGGCCCGCGACTGGTTCACCACCCATCTCGCCCAGCCGGGTGCCGGACACCGCCGGTCGGCCTGAGCACGCTCGCTCCCGCGGGCCTGACCAGGTCGCAGCGCCGGGCCGCCCTGCCGACCGTCGCCTCCCCTTGCTGGACCGGCCGTCGGAACCGGCGCACGCTGAGAAACAGAGGCCGAGAAACCGGACGGAAGTGATCATGATGGAAGCCAAGCAGTGGACCGTCCAGATCTACATCAGCGAGGAAGGAGACGAGACGCACGCACGTGCCGTCCTGGCCACACGTGACACCTCGCGCCTCATGGGAAGGGGGGTGGCCCGGCGCAACCCGATCGACCGTCCCATCCCGGAGATCGGCGACGAGCTCGCCGCGAGCCGTGCCCTGGAGGACCTGGCCATCCGCCTGCACGACGTCGCCTCCGACGACATCGTTCAACTCACCGGCCCTGTCCAGGCGTGACACCGAGCCGTCGGGCACGCCTGTCGATCCGGGACGCGAGACGGTCACGGCCATGGAGCGACAGCCGCCCCGCTCCCGAGGGACAAACTCCCGTCCCCGGCGGCCCGGCGGCCCGGCGGCAAGGGACCGTTCGGCACGAGGGCGAGCCCCCTCGGCCCAGGCCCCACCGCGCCGGTGAAGGGCATGGTGGGACCAGAGACCGTCCAGGGAGGCTGCCATGACGGAACCGACCGCCGGAAACCACATCGTCGTGGGCGTCGACGGATCCGACGCGTCCGTGGCCGCGCTGCGCTGGGCCGTACGACAGGCCCACTCCCGGCGCGCGGACGTGGTCGCCGTCCACGCCTGGGAATGGACCGGGGCCACACTCGCCCCCTACGCTCCGGCGTCGTCCCACCCCGGCCCCGCCGAGGAACGCCTTCGGGCCGAGCGGTTGCTCGCGGGGGCGGTGCGCAGGTCCCTCGGCCCGCACGTCGACACCGCCGTACGCGCCGTCGTGGTCGAGGGCTCACCCGCGCGGGTCCTGCTGAAGCACGCCCGCGACGCACAGCTGCTGGCCCTCGGTCGCCCCGACCACCACGACCAGGGGCTCCCCGCGATCGGCCCCGTCACCCGTGACTGTCTGCGCCACGCCACGGTCCCCGTCGTCACGGTGCCCGTTCCGCAACGGCACGCCTCGCCACCGGCCCCCTCCGGTACTGCGCCCTTCGCCGGGCGTGGAGCCGCGTAGGCACACGGTCCGCCCTGTGGACGCGGTGCAGCAGTCGAACGGCGAGCGTGTCGAGCCACGCGGTCAGGACGAGGGTGATCCCCACGGCCGCGACCAGGAGCACCGCGAACCGTGCCCAGAGCTCCGGGGTGAGACTCGTGCCCATGGCCCTCGTCCCCTCTCGAGTCGTAGTGGTCCGTCTGGTCACAGCCAACTCCGGTGCGGTACGGGGCACATGAGCCGAACGGCCTGCATCGCGGTTTCGTACGTCCCTTGCGGCCGCGTCCCTGACTGCCGCGCCGTCCCCCCGGCCGGCGTGTACGTCTCCCCGTCCGGCGTGTACGCGGCGGCATAGGGGCGGCGCTTCGGGGACGTGGGGACGGACTCGGACGGGCCGCACCGAGTGGAACTCGGCGCGATGCTGCTCCGCGACCTCCTCACGACGAGCGTCGCTCCACAGGACCGTGTCCCGCGTGAGCCGACCGGGCTCAGGGAGGAGCCTGTCGATCCTGGCCTTCCCTGATGTCCCGGCGCTCTCGGACAGCGGCGGTGCCAGGTCGGGCATCCGAGGCGCGAACCGGGCAGATTCATTCGGTAGAAGGACAGTTGCCGACAAACGGTGGTCCGGCCGCCACGGATGCAGTGGGATGACCCGATCGTCAGGGAAGGCGGGGTGGGGCGAGCATGGACAACTTCGTCTCGGTGACGCGGGCACGGCACGCCGAGGTCGGCGAGCGGGAGCGCTGCCGATGCGGTGGGCGACGGGAACGAGACGGTGGACCGAGCGTGGTCGAGGAGCGGTTCCGAGGGCTGCTGGAGGCCGCGCCGGACGCCATGGTCATCGTCGACGACACCGGAACCATCCGACTGGTCAATGCCCAGACGGAGGCTCTCTTCGGCTACCGGCGCGAGGAACTGCTCGGCCGCCCGGTCGAGTTGCTCATCCCGCACCGCTTCCGTGACCATCACACCCGGCACCGAGGCGGTTACGCCGCCAACCGGCAGGTGCGCCCGATGGGCGCCGGACTGGAGTTGCACGGCCTGCGCCAGGACGGCACCGAGTTCCCGGTCGAGATCAGCCTCAGTCCCCTGGAGACCGCGGACGGACTGCTGGTGTCCGCCGCCGTCCGGGACGTCAGCGACCGCAAGGCCGCCGAGCGGCGCATCAACGAACTGGCCGCGCTCGTCGAGTCGTCCCAGGACGCCATCCTCGCCAAGACCCTCGACGGCCACATCACCTACTGGAACGCCGCCGCCCAGCGGCTGTACGGCTACACGGCCGAGCAGGCCATCGGTCGCCACATGTCGTTCCTCGCCCCGATGGACCGCAGGCACGAGGTCAGCGCGCTCATGGAACGGCTGCGGCAGGGCGAGAAGGTGGAGCACTTCGAGACCCTGCGCCTCACCCGGGCGGGGGCCCTGCTGGACGTCGACGTCACGCTGTGGCCGACCAGGGACACCGACGGCACGGTCGTCGGGGCCTGCGCCATCGTCCGGGACATCAGTGACCGCAAGCGTGCGGAGGCCGAACTCACCGCCCTGTACGAGCAGCAGCGGCACATCGCGCTCACCCTGCAGCGCAGCCTGATGGGTACCCCGCCCGCGATCGCCGGGCTGGCCACCGCGAGCCGCTATCGTCCCGCCACCCAGGGCGCGGGCGTGGGCGGCGACTGGTTCGACCTGATCCCGCTGGGGGCGGGCCGGGTCGGGGTGCTGATCGGTGACGTCATGGGCCGTGGCCTGGATGCGGCCGCCGTGATGGGCCAGTTGCGGTCCGCCGCACACGCGCTCGCCAAGACCGGTATGCAGCCACGTCAGTTGATGCAGGCCCTCGACACCTGCGTGGCCGACCTCGACGTCCCCGATCAGCTCGTCACCTGCTGCTACCTGGTCATCGCCCCCGACACGGGCACCGTGACCGTCTGTTCGGCCGGCCATCTGCCGACGCTCATCGCCTCCCCCGGCGATCGCGTCCGCCGGCTCACCACACCCGTCAACGCGCCCCTCGGTGTCGGCGGCATCCTCTACCAGCAGTCCTGCGAGCAGATCCCGCCGGGCGCCACGCTCGTCCTCTACACGGACGGTCTGGTCGAGACCCCCGGCAGCGACATCGACGACCACATCGGTGAACTCGTCTCCTCCCTCGACGGGTTCTTCGTCCACGACTCGTGCCTGGAGGCCGCCGCCGACCATGTGCTCGCACGGCTGCTGCCCGACGCCGAGAGCCACAACGACGACGTCACGCTGCTCCTCGCCCAGCTGCCGGCGGCCCCGCTGGCGTCCGTCACCACCGATCTGCCCGCCGTGCCCTCGTCGGTGCCCGAGGGCCGCGAGTTCCTCACCAAGGCTCTCGCCTCCTGGGGCTGCGTCGGATCGGCGGACCACGCACTGCTGCTGCTCTCCGAGACCCTGACGAACGCCGTCCAGCACGCCGAGGGCCCCATCGGTCTCCAGGTGTGCCGGACCGACACGGACCTGACGGTCGAGGTCAGCGACAGCAGTCCCCAACTGCCCCAGCCGCGCCTCGCGGCCGAGGACGAGGAGTCGGGACGTGGTCTGCACCTGGTCCGCGCGCTCTCCGACAGCTGGGGAGTGCGCCCCACGGACGACGGGAAGACCACCTGGTTCACGCTCAAGCTGTGACGGCCGGGAGAAGCGGCCGAGCCGCAGGGCTCCCGGCCCCTCCGGCGCCCCCGGCCCCCCTTCCTCTCGGCCGACGAGCTCCCGCACGGCCGACTTCAGTTGTGCCAGTCCCTTCTCGGCAGGACCCATCGATTACTTCACCGGGCCCCCTCGGTCACGGCATGGACCGCAGGGGCGGGTGCTGCGTCGTTATCCCTGAGGGCTGGAGCAGTGGCGGAGGTTCGGGGCCGGGATCCTCGGTGACCACCACGCCGGCGGCCGCGTGGTCGAAACCGGCCGGCCAGCGAGTGCGCTCGCTGGCCATCGCGCCGGTCAGACGTGCCTGGAGAAGGTCGGCGGTGCTCAGGTCGGAGCCACGCAAGTCGGCCAGGCGCAGGTCGGCGCCACGGAAGACAGCGCGGCCCGCGTCGGCCTTGCGCAGGTTCGCCTCGCGCAGGTCGGCCTCGGTGAAGTCCGCGTCACGCAAGTCCGTTTCGACCAGCCGTGCGCCCCGCAGGTCAGCGTGGACGCAGCGGGCCCGGCGCAGGATCGCCGTCTTGAGGTCGGCGTGGCGCAGGTTGACCGAGACGAGAGACGCCTGTGTCAGGTTGGCGTGGTACAGGCCCGCCGCCTCCATACAGGACCGGTCGAGGTTGACCTCGGGCAGCCACAGCCCGTCGCAGTCGGCCCGGCGCAGGTCCGTGACGCCGAGGTTGACCCAGGACTGCTCCCGGGGCCGCAGCAGCAACACGCCGAGCCCGGTCAGCGCCACCTGGGCGTCGGCGGCACGCACCTCCAGCGGCACGACGTCGTTGACGGGCACGTCCGCCGCTGGAGCCTCCGGTCCGGCGGGCGGCCAGGGCAGGTGCGTACGCAGGTAAGCGGCCTGGATGGAGATGACGGCCTCCCGGTCGCGGGCGGAGTGCTCCGCGATCCGCCACAGCGCGTGGAGCCCGCCGATGCGTGTCTCCAGCTTGTCACTGCCGAGCTGATCGACGGCCGTGCTGAACCGGTCGGTGACATAGCCCTCCTGGGTGGCGCGCAGGCCGTCCTGGCTGACACGTAGTTGCCGCCAGGTGGCGTACGCGCCGAACAGCACGACCATGCCGCCCACGGCCTGCAGAAGTGTCGTACGGACGTCGTTCACCGCTTTCAACCGGTCCTGCGCGGCGACGCTCGCCCCGGCGAGATCATGGTCGACCACCACACCCGGCACGACGACGAGCACCGCGCCCAGAACGGCCAGCCCCGCTGCCCCGGCCAGCAGGGCCCCGACCGCACGAAGCCTGACCAGCCGGTCGCGCCACGGCCTGCGACCGCGGTCCGGCTCCCCCGTCTCCATGGGCATGGGAGCCTAGGCGCCGCTCAAAAAACGATCAAGACGCACGACCTGGAGCGCCGCGCTCCACTCCCACCGGCCCGACAGGGGTTGCCCACTCTCGGCCGCACAACCAGTCACCCACCTGTGGCGGGTCCCCGGCCGAGAGGCTCTCCGCTACCGGGTGTGGGCCGACGGCGCCCGCCACACCAGGGTCGTACCGCCGCCGGGCGGGCTGGTCGTCTCCAGTTCGCCGCCCAGCTGCCGGGCGCGCTCGGCCATGTTGCGCAGTCCGCTGCGGCGGCCCTCGGCGGGGATGCCCACCCCGTTGTCGGACACCGTGAGGCGCACCTCCCCCGAGGCGGTCTCCACCACCACGTCGGCCCGGGACGCCTGGGCGTGACGGGCGACGTTCGTCAGGGCCTCGGAGAGCACGGCCACCACATGGTCGGCGACCTCCTTGGGCACCTCGGTGTCCAGCAGTCCCTCCAGCCGCAGGCTGGGGGCGAAGCCCAGGACCGGTGCCGCCTCGCCGACCACGCGCACCACACGGGCCCGCAGACCGACACCGGTGGCGCCCTCGCGTGAGCGCAGGCCGAAGATGGTCGACCTGATGATCTTGATGGTCTCGTCCAGGTCCTCCACCGCGCGCAGCACCCGCTCGGAGGCCTCCGCGTGCTCGATGAAGCGGCCCGCGCTCTGCAGGGTCATACCGGTGGCGAAGAGGCGTTGGATGGCGAGGTCGTGCAGGTCCCGGGCGATCCGGTCGCGGTCCTCCAGCAGCGCGATCTGTTCGGCGTCCCGACGGCGTTCGGCCAGCTCCATGACGACCGCGGCCTGCGCGGCGAAGCCCTGGAGGCGCTCGATCTCCGGCTCGGTGAACACCGTGTGGCCCACCGCGCGCGCCAGCAGCAGAATGCCCCGGGTCCCCTCGCCCGATCCGATGGGAACGGCCACGGCGGGGCCGAGACCGGTGAGGTTCGGGGCGCCCGTCACGCCGGAGTCGTCACGGGAGACGTCCGCGCCGGTGACGGGAGCGGCGCCGGAGAAGGCCTGGCCGATCAGGTTGCCCTCCAGGGGCAGCACCAGCCCGCGGTACGCTGCCGCTCCCTCGCCGATGGCCAGGTCGACCGTGAGGGACTCGGTGCCCTCCATCGGCACCGCGACGACCGCGAGGGCCGCGGTCATGATCTCCCTGGCCCGTTCGGCGATCACTTGGAGGACCTCGGCGGGCTCGCCGCCGGACATCAGGCTGTGGGTGATCTCCGCGTTGGCCCGCAGCCACCGCTCCCGCAACCGGGACTCCTCGTACAACCGCGCGTTGTCGATCGCCACACCCGCCGCCACCGCCAACGTCGACAGAACCGACTCGTCCTCCTCGTCGAACTGCGCCCCACCCCGCTTCTCCGTCAGATACAGATTCCCGAACACCTGCTCACGCACCCGGATCGGCACACCCAGGAACGAATTCATCGGCGGATGATTCGGCGGAAACCCATACGAGGACGGATGCTCCGACAACTTCGCCAGACGCAACGGCTCCGGATGACTGATCAACTCACCCAGAATCCCGTGCCCCTCCGGATACGCACCGATCCCGGCGATCTGCTCCGCACTCACCCCCACCGTGTGGAACGCCGACAACCGCCTGCCGTCCGGACCGATCACCCCCAACGCCGCGTACTCCGCATCCACCAGCACCGCCGCCGCCTCCACGATGCCCCGCAACGCCTGCTCCAACTCCAACTCACGCCCGACCGACAGCACCGCCTCCAACAGACTGTGCACCCGATCCCGCGTCCCCCGCGCCGCATCCAGACGCGCCTGCAACTCCTCCAGCAACTCGTCCAACCTCAGCTGCGGCAGCAGTACACGTGCTTCCCCGGCCCTCTCCACGCTTGCCACCGGTGCCCCTCCACATTCCCCACAGCCTGCCGGCAGCCGCCCGTTCCGCCGCTGTCCTGAGCCACGGTAACGACCCGTCACCGGGCACGGTAGCGGATCCGGTCGCGCGCGGGTCCGACCTGGAAGGAGTCCAGCCGCACCCGCCCGGACCTTCCGGACGAACGGTGCGCGGCCTGCGGGTTCACCCGGGAGTACGGCCTACCGCCCTTCCTGCCGCATCCTGTCCTGGGCCTGGGTGGCGATGACGGCGGCCTGTACGCGCCGTTCCACACCGAGCTTGGCGAGCAGCCGGGAGATGTGGTTCTTGACCGTCTTCTCGGCGAGGAAGAGCCGCTGACCGATCTGTCGGTTGGTCAGGCCCTCACCGATCAGGGCCAGGATCTCCCGCTCGCGCTCGGTCAGGCCCGGCAGTGCCTCGGGCTCCTGCTCCTCCTTCGGGCCCTGCCGCAGCCGGGCCATCAGCCGGGCGGTGGCGCTGGGATCGAGCAGGGACTGACCGGCGGCCACCGTGCGCACCGCCGAGACCAGATCCGAGCCATGGATCTGCTTCAGGACGTACCCGGACGCGCCCGCCATGATCGAGTCCAGGAGGGCCTCCTCGTCGTCGAAGGAGGTCAGCATCAGACAGGACAGTTCCGGCATGCGCGAGCGCAGCTCCCGGCACACGGTGATCCCGTCGCCGTCGGGCAGGCGGACGTCGAGCACCGCCACCTGCGGGCGCAGGGCGGGAACGCGCACCAGGGCCTGTTCCACGGTGCCTGCCTCGCCGATCACCGAGATGTCCGGCTCGTCGTTCAGCAGGTCGCGTACACCCCGGCGCACGACCTCGTGGTCGTCCAGCAGGAAGACCCGGATCGGGCTGTCCGGGCCCGGCTGCTCGCTGACCGGCATCGCTTCACTCCTCGGTTCCGCACTTCACGCCGTCCTGTCCGCCACGGACAGTATCGGCCTCGACCCGCTGATCCTCGTCGTATCCGGGCCGAACGGCCAGGGCCGGTCGGCCCTGTTTCACGAGCGGATCACCGACGGATCACCGACGGATCGACGACGGCCGGCCGACCCGGTCGGGCCGTTCAGTCCCGACGAGGGACCATCGGCACCTCCGGGACGCGGCCGGGGGCGGACGAGAGTGAGCGGGTGAGCGACATCGGTCCCAGGGCGGCTGCCTCGTACGGCGCCGTCCCACCCGTACGCCACCGGTCGCACGACGGTGGCGCTCGACCCCGGAGGCACTCCTCATGACCCGTCACGACAGCGGCCCCGCAACCAGCACGGCCACCGACGCGCCGTCCCGGACGGCCGTGGCCGTGGACCGGCTGGTCACGGACGGCCTCAAGGCGCTGGCCGACTACGACGGCCTCACCCAGGAACAGGTCGACCACATCGTCAAGAAAGCGTCGGTGGCCGCCCTGGACCGCCACACGGCGCTGGCCCGCCTCGCGGTGGAGGAGACCGGGCGCGGTGTGTTCGAGGACAAGGCGGCCAAGAACATGTTCGCGTGCGAGCACGTCACGCACAGCATGGGTCCGATGAAGACGGTCGGCGTCATCGCGCGCGACGACATCGAGGACATGGTGGAGATCGCCGAGCCGGTGGGGGTGGTGTGCGCGGTCACTCCCGTGACCAACCCGACGTCCACCACGATCTTCAAGGCGTTGATGGCCTTGAAGACCCGCAACCCGATCGTCTTCGCCTTCCACCCCTCCGCCCAGCGCTGCAGCGCGGAGGCGGCCCGCGTCGTGCGCGACGCGGCCGTCGCGGCGGGGGCACCCGAGCACTGCGTCCAGTGGATCGAGACCCCGTCCGTCGAGGCGACCGGCATGCTGATGCGGCACCCCGGTGTCTCGCTGATCCTCGCCACCGGCGGCAACAGCATGGTCAAGGCCGCCTACTCGGCGGGCAAGCCCGCCCTGGGCGTAGGGGCGGGCAACGTACCGGCGTATGTGCACAGGAGCGCCGAACTGCGGCGGGCCGTGAACGACCTGGTGCTGTCGAAGTCCTTCGACAACGGGATGATCTGCGCCTCGGAGCAGGCCGTCATCCTGGACGACGAGATCTACGACGCGGCGCTCACCGAGTTCCGTACCCTGCGCGCCCACCTGGCGACCGCAGAGGAGAAGGCGAAGCTGGAGGTCTTCCTCTTCCCTGGCGGCGGGCCCGTGGGCGGCGGCTGCGAGCCGAAGGTCAACTCCGCGGCCGTCGGACAGAGCCCGGAGTGGATCGCCGAGCAGGCCGGCTTCACCGTGCCCGCCGGCACCTCGCTCATCCTGGTCGAGGCCGAACGCGTCGGCCCTGCCGAGCCGTTGACCCGGGAGAAGCTCTGCCCGGTGCTCACCGTGCTGCGCGCGGGTTCACAGGAACAGGGCTTCGAGCTGGCCGCCGACATGGTCGCCTTCCACGGCCAGGGGCACAGCGCCGTGATCCACGCCGAGGACCGGGCGGTCGCCGAGGCGTACGGCAGGCGGATGAAGACCGTGCGGATCATCGTCAACTCCCCTTCCTCGCAAGGGGCCATCGGCGGCATCTACAACGGCCTGCTGCCGTCGCTGACGCTGGGCTGCGGCTCGTGGGGCAGCACTTCGGTCTCCGACAACGTCTCCGCCGCGCAGCTTCTGAACATCAAGCGGGTCTCCGACCGACGCAACAACCTGCAGTGGTTCAAGGTCCCGCCGAAGATCTACTTCGAGCCGCAGGCCATCCGGTATCTCCAGTCGATGCCGGACGTCCACCGCGTCACCGTCGTCACCGACGCCACCATGACCCGCCTGGGCTTCGTCGACCGCGTCAACCGAGTCCTGCAGCGACGCCGTGAACCGGTGACCGTGCAGGTCATCGACAACGTGGAGCCGGAGCCGAGCATCGACTCGGTGCAGCGCGGCGCCCGGCTGATGCGGGACTTCCGGCCGGACACGATCATCGCGCTGGGCGGCGGTTCGCCGATGGACGCGGCGAAGGTGATGTGGCTGCTGTACGAACAGCAGGCCGCCGGCCGGGACATGGACTTCGCGGACATGCGGCAGAAGTTCTCCGACATCCGCAAGCGTGCCTTCCGCTTCCCGGTGCCCGGGGCGCGCGCCCGCCTGGTGTGCGTGCCCACGACGTCCGGGACGGGCGCCGAGGTCACGCCCTTCGCCGTGATCTCCGACCCGGCGACGGGCAAGAAGTACCCGCTGGCCGACTACGCGCTCACCCCGAGCGTGGCCATCATCGACCCGCTGCTCACCACGGAACTGCCTCCGGCGCTGGCCGCCGACAGCGGCTTCGACGCGCTCACCCACGCCATCGAGGCGTATGTGTCGGTGTACGCCAACGACTTCACCGACGGGCTCGCCCTGCACGCGATCCGGCTGGTCTTCGACCACCTGGAGGCGGCCGTCGGCCACCGTGCGGACAGCCCTCGGGCGAGGGAGAAGATGCACAACGCGGGCACCATCGCGGGCATGGCCTTCGGCAACGCCTTCCTCGGCATCGTCCACGCCATGTCGCACACCCTCGGCGCCACCTTCCACATCGCCCACGGCCGCACCAACGCGGTCCTGCTGCCCCATGTGATCCGCTACAACGGCACCGTCCCGACGAAGCTGACCGGCTGGCCCAAGTACGAGCACTACCGCGCCCCCGAACGCTTCCAGGACATCGCCCGAACGCTCGGCCTGCCCGCCGCCACCCCGGCGGAGGGTGTCGAGTCCCTGGCCGCCGCCGTGGAGCGGCTGCGGGACGCCGTGGGCATCGAGCCGTCGTTCCGGGCGCTCGGCGTCGACGAGCGGACCTTCCTCGACGCGCTGCCCCAACAGGCCCTGAACGCCTACGAGGACCAGTGCGCGCCCGCCAACCCGCGCATGCCGATGCTCGCCGACATGGAGGCCCTGATGCGCGCGGCCTACCGGGGGACCGGCCGCGGCGGGGCGGGCACGGGCGAGGAGCCGACAGCCGCCGCGTGAGGGGGGGCGGGGCCAGACCCGGGGGGCCGGGTCCGGCCCCGTGCACACCGGAGCCGCCGTCCGCACGCTGCGTGCGGACGGCGGCTTCGGTGTGCACGGCCGCGTTGCGGCCGTGCGCGTGCCGTGCGGCGGCCGCCTGGGTGGCGGCAGGGTCAGGGAACAGGGAAGTCGGGAAATCAGGGAGTCAGGTCCACGCCGTACATCGTCCGGCCGCCGACGAGTTCACGGCCGGTGACCAGTTCCGCCTCGATACGGACGAAGACGTCCTGCGGCGAGGCGACCCACGAGCGCGGCCCGCTGTGGGCCAGTCGCGCCCGCTGGGCCGGATCGGTCACGATCGAGGCCCGGCCGGTGACGACGACGCTCCAGCCGGAGTGGGCGACCGGGTCGACCTCGTCGGCCTCGAAGGCCACGACCACCCCGTCCACCGCGCGGGCGAGTTCCGAGGCGGCCGACGTGCGCAGCAGGACCGAACCCTCCCCGTCCAGGGAGAAGTTGACCGGCAGGACCGCCGGCAGCGCCTGGCGGGTGTGGACGATGCGGCCGACGGTCGCCTTCGCCAGCAGCCGTAGGCATTCCTGCCTGTCCAGTTCGCGGAATCCGTCGTTGGCGTACATCAGCCCGCCCGTCCCCCTGCCTCGTGCCCAGCCCACCCGTACGTCGGGTGTGCGCACCATCGTCCCTCCGCCGCCCGCCCCCGAGCAGGGCCATCGGTCCCGGCCGGGCCGGAGAGCGGCCCAGACCCGCGGTCGTCCGCCCGACCCGGGATCCGCCGGACGCGCCGTCGGGGGCGATGTCGATCGCCGTGCGACGGTCGCGTCAGGCCGCCGGGACGGCTACGACGTCGTGCGGAGGCTCACCGAGCACGACCTTGAGCGCGCCGGTGTCGGCCGCCCGGGAGAAGATGTCGTACGCCTCCTCCATGTCGTCCAGCGGGAAGGTGTGCGTGACCAGGGACGAGGTGGGCAGCCGACCGGCGGCCGCCATCCGCAGCAGGGTGGGGGTGGAGTGGGTGTCCACCAGGCCCGTGGTGATGGTCACGTTCTTGATCCACAGGTCTTCGAGGTGCAGCGTCGCCGGTTTGCCGTGCACACCGACGTTGGCCACGTGCCCGCCGGGGCGGACCATGCGGGTGCAGAGCTCGAAGCTCTCCGGCACGCCGACCGCCTCGATCACGACATCCGCGCCCAGTCCGTCGGTGAGGTCGGCGACCAGTTGCTCCGGAGCCTCCCGGGCGTCGGCCACGGCGTCCGCCCCGAGTCGCCTGGCGGCCTCCAGACGGGCCGGGGCCAGGTCCACGGCGACGATCCGCTCGGGCGAGAACAGCCGGGCGGTGGCGATCGCCGCGAGGCCGATGGGTCCTGCGCCCACGACGGCGACGGTGTCGCCGGGGCGGACGCACCCGTTGACCACGCCCACCTCGTAGGAGGTGGGGAAGATGTCCGCCAGCAGTACGGCGTCCTTGGCCGCCAGCGTGCTGGGCAGCGGGTGGACGGACAGGTCGGCGTACGGGACGCGGACGTACTCGGCCTGGGTCCCGTCGATCAGGTGGCCGAGGATCCAGCCCCCGCCGCCCAGGCACTGGCCGTACGCCCCCTCCCGGCAGTAGCGGCACCGGCCGCAGGCGGTGATGCAGGAGACCAGCACCCGGTCGCCGGGACGCACGGTCCGTACGTCGCTGCCGACCTCGACGATCTCCCCGACGGCCTCGTGGCCCAGGACCGTGCCGGGTCGGACCTCGGGCACGTCACCCTTGAGGATGTGCAGGTCCGTCCCGCAGATCGTGACGGTGTCGACTCGGACGATCGCGTCGGTGGGGTCCTTGATCCCCGGGTCGGGCACCTCCTGCCAGGACGACTGTCCGGGGCCGTGAAAGACCAAGCCCTTCATGACGATCCCTGCCTTTCTCTGTCTCCCCGGGTCCTGCGGACCGGTGGTTCACCCACAGGCCCTACTTCCGGACGCCGGTGCGGTGCCGGGTTGGCCCCGCAGATCCAGCTTGGTCCTCCCGGCCGGACCTCGCATGGGCCGGCCGGCCCCCCACCCGGTGCCGGAGGGGCAAGGGGCCCACCGGGCGGACCGGCGCCCGTGACTCCCGGCGAAGGGGCTCCGCGGCAGAGCCGGCCGGCCGCTGGTCCCCGCCGGGCCAGGGGCTGAAGGTCCCCTCCCCGCGACCGAGTCGGCCCCGGTCGGCCCGCTGGGGGCACCCTCTCGGCCCCTGTGACCGCCGTCCCCCGGCTGTCACCTTCCTGGGGAGACGGTGACACGAGGAGGCTGAGACCGATGAACGGCGGCAGGCACCCGAGGAAGACGAGCAAGGCACTGTGGCGGTGGCGGCGCAATCCGCTGCGACGGCGTGACGACGCGACGGAGGCGTGGATCGTGCTGGCCGTGTGGATCGCCGTCGTGGTCGGCGGCACGATCACCGGCGTCATGACCACTCGCGCCGCCGAGGGCGTCTTCGCCGAACAGCGTGCCGAACGTCGTACGGTCTCGGCTGTGCTCGTCTCCGACGTCCCGCTGACGGCCTCGGGTGTGGGCGACGGGAACGACAGGACCTCGGCGCGGGTGCGCTGGACGACCCCGGAGGGAGTCACCCGTACCGGTTCGACCATGGTGGAGACCGGACAGCGGGCCGGTGCCGAGGTCGAGGTCTGGACCGACGGTCGGGGCGCGCTGAGCGCCGAGCCGCCCACGCCCACGGAGGCGGCCGTCGAGGCAGGGGTCCTGGGCGTCGTCGCCGGGCTCGCCCTGAGTGGTCTGGTCTTCGGTGCCGGCGGCGCCGGACGCTGGTGGCTCGACCGGCGGCGGGTCGAGCGGTGGGGGGCGGACTGGGCCCGGATCGGCCCGCTGTGGAGCCAGAAGACGGGCTGACCGGGCAGGGAGACGGGCTGACCGGGCAGGGGCAGGCCCCGGGGCCGCCTGGGAGCAGCCCGGGCGGCCCCGGGGCGGCCCGGGCTGCTCGTTCCTCACCGCCGGAGTTCGCCGTCGAGGAGTTCACCAAGGTCGGCCACCACGATGTCGGCGCCGTGCCGGAGCAGGCGCTCCCCCGTGTCGGGGCCCTGGGCGCGGTCCACTCCGACGACCAGGCGGAAGCCGCCGCGCCGGCCCGCCTCGACTCCCGCCAGGGCGTCCTCGACGACCGCCGCACGGTCCGGGGGGACATCGAGACGGCGAGCCGCCTCCAGGAACAGATCGGGGCACGGCTTTCCGGCCAGCCCCAGGCGGGCCGCCTCTCCTCCGTCGACCAGGGCGTCGAAGAGATCGGCCACCCCGGCCCCGCTCAGCAGCTCACGGGCGTGCCGGGAGGCGGACACCGCCGCCACCGGCAGGCGTGCCGCCCGCAGGGCACGGACCAGCCGTACGGTTCCCGGGTAGGCGTCGATACCCTGTTCGCCGAGTCGCCGGGTGAAGAGCCGTTCCTTCTCCGCCGCCACGGCGCGCACCGTCCGCGCCGACGGTTCGATGCCACGCGACGCGAGGAAGGCGGCGGCCCCGTCGAGCCGCGACCTGCCGTCCACGAAGCGCGGATAGTCGTCCCGGACGTCGAAGGGGCGTCCCTGCCGCGGGTCGGCGGGCGAATGCGCGCGCAGGAAGGCGTCGAAGGCGGTCTTCCAGGCCGCGGCGTGCACCCGTGCCGAGTCGGTGATCACTCCGTCGGTGTCGAACACGACCGCCCGGACCTCCCGCAGCACGGGAGCGAGCGGTGGCCGGGAGCCGATGGTCATGCCCCCTCCTTCGCGATCGGACGTCCGGCTTCACCCTTCAGGGGCTGGTCCGGGCCGGGGCTGTTGCCCGCACCGGTGAGCACGCAGTCGACGTCCACCACCCCCTCGACGGCGCGTGCGAGACGGGCGGCCACGGGGACGAGGGCGGTGTTCCGGAGCCGGCCCGTGAGGGTCACGACTCCCTTGCGCACGTCCACCCGGACCGGTTCGTCCCGGACCGGTCCGTCCGAGTCCGGGGCGAGCATCGGCACGACGTCGCGCCGGATCTCCTCGGCGATGTCCGCGTCGTCGCGCAGGAACACCTTCAGCAGGTCGGAGCGGCTGACGACGCCCCGCAGCCGGCCCTCGGCGTCGACCACCGGAAGCCGCTTGACCCGGTGCCGGGCCATCAGCCGGGCGGCCTGCGCCAAGGGCGTGTCGCCGTGGACGGTGACGGCCGGCGCGGTCATCAGGCCCTCCGCCTCCACCGCGGCCGCCTTGCCGAGGTCGGACAGACGCCGGGGCCGCGGATACAGGGAGCCTCCGGTCGGGGCGTGTCCGGCCCTGGGCAGGTCCGGGTCGCCGTCACGCAGTTCTTCCTTGTGCAACAGGTCCGCCTCGGAGACGACGCCCACGACGCGTCCCTCGTCGTCCACGACGGGAACCGCGCTGACGTGCCACTGCCGCATGGCATGGACGATGTCCTTGAACGCCGCCCGCTGGCGCACCGCTCCCACGGTGCGGGTCATCACATCGCTCACGAGATGGGGAGTGCCGGCCATGGCGACCTCCGAGATGCTCGGGTGACACACTGCGACACCTTCAGCGTCGGGCTCCCGGCCGTCCCGGGCACGGGGCCGAGCGGCCTCTTCCCGACGCCGGACGTCCCCTGCCCCCCGCCGGGTCCTCCCGGAGCCCCGGCCGCTCCCTCGCCTCCCCTACGGCGGCGCCACCGGCACCCGCCACACCAGTGTGGTGCCGCCGGCCTCGGGACAGTGCCACTCCATCCGGCCGCCGAGCTGCCCGGCCCGTTCCGCCATGTTGCGCAGCCCGCCACGGCGGCCCGACGGCGGTATGCCCACCCCGTTGTCCCGGACCGTCAGCACCAGCTCCCGCCCGTCGGTCGTCACCACGATCTCGGCGCGGTCGGCGTGGGCGTGCCGTGCGATGTTGGCCAGGGCCTCGGAGAGCACGGCGACCAGGTGGTCGGCGGTCTCCTTCGGTACGTCGGTGTCGATGAACCCCTCCATCCGGATGCTCGGGGCGAAACCCAGGACCGGTGCCGCCTCGGCGGCCACCCGCACCACGCGGGTCCGCAGGCCGACGTCGGCCGTGCCGTCCCGCGTGCGCAGGCCGAAGATGGTCGACCTGATGATCTTGATGGTCTCGTCCAGGTCCTCCACCGCGCGCAGCACCCGCTCGGAGGCCTCCGGGTGCTCGATGAGGCGGCCCGCGCTCTGCAGGGTCATACCGGTGGCGAAGAGGCGTTGGATGGCGAGGTCGTGCAGGTCCCGGGCGATCCGGTCGCGGTCCTTGAGAACCGCGATCTCCTCGGCGTCCCGACGGCGTTCGGCCAGTTCCATGGCGATGGCCGCCTGGGCGGCGAAGACGCGGAGCGGTTCGGTCTCCTTCGTGGTGAAGAGGGCCTGGCCCGCCTCCCGGACCAGCAGAACGACGCCCCGGATGCCCTCGTCCCGGGTGCCGACGGGAACGGCCACGGCGGGGCCGAGACCGGTGAGGCGGGGCGGTCCGGCCCACACCCGCTCGTCGTGGGTCACGTCCTCGCTGGTGACCGCGGTCGCGCCGGCGAACGCCTCTCCCATCAGGCTGCCCTCGACCGGCAGGACCAGCCCGCTCAGCGTCTCCGCCTCCTCGCCGATGGCCAGGTCGACCGTGAGGGACTCGGTGCCCTCCATCGGCACCGCGACGACCGCGAGGGCCGCGCCGGTGATCTGCCGGGCCCGTTCGGCGATCAACCGGAGCACCAGGGCCTGCTCCGCTCCCGACATCAGGTCGTGGGTGATCTCCGCGTTGGCCCGCAGCCACCGCTCCCGCAACCGGGACTCCTCGTACAACCGCGCGTTGTCGATCGCCACACCCGCCGCCACCGCCAACGTCGACAGAACCGACTCGTCCTCCTCGTCGAACTGCGCCCCACCCCGCTTCTCCGTCAGATACAGATTCCCGAACACCTGCTCACGCACCCGGATCGGCACACCCAGGAACGAATTCATCGGCGGATGATTCGGCGGAAACCCATACGAGGACGGATGCTCCGACAACTTCGCCAGACGCAACGGCTCCGGATGACTGATCAACTCACCCAGAATCCCGTGCCCCTCCGGATACGCACCGATCCCGGCGATCTGCTCCGCACTCACCCCCACCGTGTGGAACGCCGACAACCGCCTGCCGTCCGGACCGATCACCCCCAACGCCGCGTACTCCGCATCCACCAGCACCGCCGCCGCCTCCACGATGCCCCGCAACGCCTGCTCCAACTCCAACTCACGCCCGACCGACAGCACCGCCTCCAACAGACTGTGCACCCGATCCCGCGTCCCCCGCGCCGCATCCAGACGCGCCTGCAACTCCTCCAGCAACTCGTCCAACCTCAGCTGCGGCAGCCGCACACGGGCGTCGTCGGAGCTCGCCACCGCGCTCCTCCCTGCTCTGTCCTGCTCTGCCCTGCTCTGTTCCGGCCAGGGGCACCGACCGTTCGGGTCATGAACCACGGTAATCCGCGCGACCGGAGACCAACAGCGGACCAGGGCCCATCGGCCCGCCCGGGGGGACGGACAGCACCTGCCGGGCGGGCCATGTCCGGTCGACGCTGGAGCTGAAGCGGGTACGCAGCCAACCGGAGGAGACCGGCGTCATGGTCCGTTACGTGTACGACTTCGCGGAGGGCGGCCGTGACATGGCCGACCTGCTCGGCGGCAAGGGAGCGAACCTGGCCGAGATGACCCGGCTGGGTCTCCCGGTCCCGCCCGGCTTCACCGTCACCACCGAGGCCTGCCGGGCCTTCCTGGCCACCGGTGCGGAACCGGAGGGGATGACGGCGGAGATCTCCCGGCATCTCACGGCGGTGGAGCGGGCCGCCGGACGGTCCCTGGGGCAGCGGGACGACCCGCTGCTGCTGTCGGTCCGCTCGGGAGCGCGCTTCTCCATGCCCGGCATGATGGAGACGGTCCTGGACATCGGCCTGAACGACGAATCCGTCCAGGGGCTCGCCAAGACGTCCGGGAACGAGCGGTTCGCCTGGGACTCCTACCGCCGGCTCGTCCAGATGTTCGGCAGCACGGTCATGGGGGTCGACACGGCCCTGTTCGAAGGGACCATCACCCTGCTCAAGGAGGCCCGGGAGGTCCAGGACGACGTGCAGCTCGACGCGGGCGACCTCGCCTGGCTCGTGGAGACCTACAAGTCCCTGATCCGCGACGAGACCGGACAGGACTTCCCCCAGTCCCCGGCCGAGCAACTGCGTCTCGCCGTCCTCGCGGTCTTCCGCTCCTGGAACGGCGAGCGCGCCCGCCTGTACCGCAAGCGCGAGCACATCCCCGAGGATCTCGGCACCGCGGTCACCGTGCAGCGCATGGTCTTCGGCAATCTCGGCGCCGATTCCGGCAGCGGTGTCGCCTTCACGCGGGACCCCGCCACCGGGCGCCCCGGGCTCTACGGCGACTACCTGTCCAACGCCCAGGGCGAGGACGTCGTGGCCGGTATCCGCAACACCGTCCCGCTGACGGACCTGGAGCGGCTGGACCCGGAATCGTACCGACGCCTGTGCGACCACATGGGCACCCTGGAGCGGCACTACCGCGACCTGTGCGACATCGAGTTCACCATCGAGCGCGGCACCCTGTGGATGCTCCAGACCCGGGTCGGCAAGCGCACCGCCGAGGCCGCGTTCGCCATCGCCGCCGAGTTGGCCGAGGAGGGGCTCATCACGCCGGACGAGGCGCTCGCCCGGGTGAGCGGGGACGGGCTCGCCCGGCTGATGTTCCCGCGCTTCGACACCGCCGCGACCGGTGACGCCCTCGCCCACGGCATCCCGGCCTCGCCCGGGGCCGCGGTCGGCGCGGCGGTCTTCGACTCGGCCGAGGCCGTACGCCGGGCCGCCGCCGGCGAGAAGGTGGTCCTCGTGCGCCAGGAGACCACCCCCGACGACCTGCCCGGCATGCTGGCGGCCCAGGCGGTGCTGACCAGCCGGGGCGGCAAGACCAGCCACGCGGCCGTGGTGGCCCGCGGCATGGGCAAGGTCTGTGTGTGCGGCGCCGAGGAACTCACCGTGAACACCGACGCCCGGCGCTTCACCACGCGTGCGGGCACCGTCGTCGAGGAGGGCACCGTCGTCTCGGTCGACGGCTCGGCCGGCGCCGTGTACCTGGGTGGCGTTCCGTTGGTGGCCTCGGCGTTCATGCGCTACCTGGAGACCGGCGAGCAGGCGGACGGGATCGTCGCGGCCGGCGCCCGGGCCCTGCGACACGCCGACGCCGTACGACGGCTGGAGGTACGCGCCAACGCCGACACGCCCGAGGACGCGGCCCGCGCCCGGCGGTTCGGCGCGCAGGGCATCGGGCTGTGCCGCACCGAGCACATGTTCCTCGGCGAGCGGCGCAAGCTGGTCGAGGAGATGATCCTGGCCCGCACCGACGCCCAGCGCGCGCGGGCACTCGGGGCTCTGCTGCCCCTGCAACGACGCGACTTCGTCGGCATCCTGGAGGCGATGGACGGCCTGCCGGTCACCATTCGTCTGCTGGACCCGCCGCTGCACGAGTTCCTGCCCGACCGCACCGAACTCGCCGTCCGAGTCGCCACCGCCGATGCCCGGGGTGAGCCGCCGACCGCGCACGACACCGAGCTGCTGGCGGCGGTCGACCGCATGCACGAGGAGAACCCGATGCTCGGCCTGCGGGGCGTGCGCCTCGGGCTGGTGGTTCCCGGGCTGGTCGCCATGCAGGTGAGGGCGATCGCCGAGGCGGTGGTGCAGCGCGTACGGGCCGGTGGCGCACCGCACGCGGAGATCATGGTTCCGCTGGTCGGCGCGGTCGAGGAGCTACGGCTCGCCCGCGAGGAGGTGGAGCAGGTGCTGGCCAGGATCGGGGAGGAGACCGGTGTACCCGTGCGGTGCCCCGTCGGCACGATGATCGAACTGCCGAGGGCCGCGCTCACCGCGGGCCGGATCGCCGAGGAGGCGGAGTTCTTCTCCTTCGGCACCAACGACCTCACCCAGACGGCGTGGGGCTTCTCCCGCGACGACGTCGAGGCGGAGTTCTTCGCCGCCTACCTCGACAAGGGCGTGTTCACCGCCTCGCCGTTCGAGACGATCGACCGCGACGGGGTGGGACGACTGGTCCGGATCGCGGTCGACGAGGGCCGCGCCGCCCGCCCCGGCCTGACGATCGGGGTGTGCGGCGAGCACGGCGGCGACCCGGAGTCGGTGCACTTCTTCCACGCGGCCGGGCTCGACTACGTCTCCTGCTCCCCCTTCCGCGTCCCCGTGGCCCGCCTGGAGGCCGGCCGGGCCACCCTGACCGGGACGGATGTCAGCGACAGCCGGTGATCGGTGCCGCTCGATCCCGTTTCGCTGCGTCCCGTACGCACGAAAGCGCCGCCCTGCCCCTCCTGTCCGGGGCAGGGCGGTTCGGGCGTGCGCGGTGTCAGAGGTGCGGGACGACGGCGACCGGGGCGACGGAGCGCCGTACGACCGCGTAGGTCACGGGGCCGACGTGCGGGGCCAACGGGGCCCGGCGGACGCGGCGGCCGACGACCACCAGGGAGGCGTCGAGGGAGGCGTCCACCAGACGCGCTCCGGCCCTGCCGACCACGGCCTCCTCGGTCACCTCCACACCAGGGAACTTGTCCCGCCAGGGTGCGAGGAGGGCGGACGGCTCCTGTTCGCCCCCGGCCGTCCCGCTGTCGCCGGGCCGCGGCGTGCCGCGGCCGTGGACGACGCGCAGTCCCGTCGCACGCCGTGCGGCCGCGTCGAAGGCGAACGCGATGACCGTGTCGTCGGGATCGCCGAGGTCCAGCCCCAGCACGACGTCCCGGTAGGCGGTCGTCGCGGTCCCGGACGCGTCGGTCCGGTACTCGCTCGCGGCTTCGGCGCGGACGAGGACGACCGGCCGTCCGGCCCGCGCCACCACGGCCGCCGCGACGGAGCCGAGCAGGAACCCGGCGGCCCTGCCCAGACCCCGTGACCCGAGCGCCAGCAACTCGCTGCCCTCGGCCACGGCGACCAGGGCCGACGCGGGGTGCCCGGGCAGTCGCTCGCCCTCGATCGGCAGGCCGGGGTGGCGGTGGGCCAGCCGGGCGACCGACTCGCGCAGCAGCGCGGCGGAACGGTCCGCGCCGAGCGGAGCGATCTGTTCGCCGGCGAAGGGCACGTAAGCGTGCGGGGGCAGGTCGTCGGCGTGCACGACCCGAAGGGCGACGGAGTACATCCGGGCTTCACGAGCGGCCCAGTCCGCGGCCGCGCGGCTCTCCGACGATCCGTCCAGCCCCACGGCGACGACACGGGACATGGGTGAGCCTCCTGGAGTCGCACGGTTCACGCGGCGGGGACGACGACCACCGGGCAGTGCGCCCGGCGCAGCAGGACGGGGGCGACCTGTGTGTGGTGCGGGGCGACGGGGGACGTCCGGTGGTGCGAGCCTACGACCACCAGACCGGCCTCGCGGGTCGACTCCAGCAACGCCTCGGGCGCGCTCGTGCGCACCGTGACGGCCTTCACCGGGACATCGGCGTACCGCTCCCGCAGTGCGGCGAGGGCGAACCGCGGGACGGCCTCCTCGACGCGCTCGTAGGAGGTGGCCGGGTCCCGTCGCCGGCCCTCGGTGGGCACCAGCGGCGGCAGTGCGGGCGTGACGTGGCGGTGGGACCAGGAGTGCAGGACGCGCAGGTGGGCGCCGCGTCGGCGGGCCTCCTCGAAGGCGTAGACGGCGGCCCGCTCGTCCGTGTCGTCCTCCAGGCCGAGCACCACCTCGCGCCCTTTGTCGCACGGGTGGTCCCCGCGCACGACGAGCAGCGGACCCCGCACGCGACGGGACAGCCGCAGACTGACCGATCCCAGCAGCAGACCGGCGGCGCGCCCCATGCCCCGGGTGCCCACGACGGTGAGCGCCGCGTCGGCGCTCTGCCGGGCCAGCTCCCGCACGGCGCCGCCCTCGGCCGCGACGGTCCGGACCGGAAGACCGGGGTGCCGCTCGTGGACGCGCGCGACGGCGGCCCCGAGGATCGGCGCGGCCTCGTCGCGGTCGGAAGCGGCGCACACCAGACGCAGCTCGGCACCGCGCCGGATCGCTTCCCCGGCGGCCCAGTCCAGGGCCCTGGTGGAGGACAGGGTGCCGTCCACTCCTACGACCACATCGTTGTGGGTCATGGCTCCGCTTCCTTTTCGACGGACGGTGACCGAGGAGCACCGGATGGTGGCCCCCCACCCTCGATGTTCGCCGTGGACCGCCGCCCCGGGCAGGAGCCGGGAGACCCGTGGGCGTGCCGAACGGCCCCTGTCCGCGGGGACGTTCGGGCCGTGGCGCGCGGTCGCGGCGCGGGGCCCTGACGGGAGGGCCGCCGCATCGCGGCTGGGAGGGTCCATGCGGGACCCGCGAAAGGGACCGAACGGCCCTTCCGCAGGTCGCACGGGCTTGGCTTGTCTGTCTTCATGGACGACGAACCCACGAGGTCCTCCGCGTATCACACGACCCGGAGCGCCGCCGGCAGCACGATCGTGTCGCTGCACGGCGAACTCGACCTTCTGGCGGTTTCCGCGCTCTCGGCGGCCCTGGACGCCCTGACGGCGGTGTCCCGCCCCGATGTGGTGCTCGACCTGCGTCCCGTGTCCTTCATCGACTGCTCCGGGCTCGGCCTGCTGTGCCGGGCACAGAGCCGGATCCGTGCGCGGCACGGCCGGCTGCGGCTGGTCACGTCCGCGAGCACCTTCCGGCGGCTGCTGCGGTGCACGGGGCTGAGCGGCGCCTTCGAGGTGCACCCCAACCTGCCGGAGGCGCTCGCCGACGGGGCACCGGTGGCACGGGCCGCGGCCTCACGCGGGTGAGGCCGCGGCCCGGCGGCGTCAGGCCCAGTGCCAGTCGGCGATCTCCGGCAGATCGGTGCCGTGCTCGCGGATCCACGCGTGGTGGCGGGTGCGCACGTCCGCCATCTGCTGGCGTACGGCGGCGGCGCGGACGGCGAGCCCGGGGACGCGGTCGATGACGTCCATGACCAGGCGGTAGCGGTCGAGGTCGTTGCGGACGACCATGTCGAACGGTGTGGTCGTCGTCCCCGACTCCTTGTAGCCGCGGACGTGCGTGTTGCCGTGGCCCGCGCGGCGGTAGGCGAGGCGGTGGATGAGCCACGGATAGCCGTGGTAGGCGAAGATCACCGGCTTGTCGGTGGTGAACAGGCCGTCGTACTCGAAGTCGGTCATGCCGTGCGGGTGCTCCTCGCGCGGCAGCAGCCGGGTCATGTCGACGACGTTGACCACGCGGACGGCGAGCTGGGGCAGATGGCGGCGCAGCAGCTGCGCGGCGGCCAGGACCTCCTGCGTGGGCACGTCTCCGGCGCAGGCGAGGACGACGTCGGGTTCGCCGCCGTTCTCGCTGCCCGCCCACTCCCAGATCCCGGCGCCGCGTGCGCAGTGGGCGCGGGCCTGGTCGATGGAGAGCCAGTCGAAGCAGGGCTGTTTGCCGGCGACGATCACGTTGACGTAGTCGCGGCTGCGCAGGGCGTGGTCGGCGACGGAGAGGAGTGTGTTGGCGTCCGGGGGCAGGTAGACGCGTACGACCTCGGGGCTCTTGTTGAGGACGTGGTCGACGAAGCCGGGGTCCTGGTGGGAGAAGCCGTTGTGGTCCTGGCGCCAGACGTGCGAGGTGAGCAGGTAGTTGAGGGAGGCGATGGGGGCCCGCCAGGGCAACTCCCGCGACGTCCTGAGCCACTTGATGTGCTGGTTGACCATGGAGTCGACGATGTGCACGAACGCCTCGTAGCAGGAGAACAGTCCGTGCCGGCCGGTGAGGAGGTAGCCCTCCAGCCAGCCCTGGCAGAGGTGTTCGGAGAGGATCTCCAGGACCCGTCCGTGCCGGTCGAGGTGTTCGTCGACGGGGAGGTGCTCGGCCTGCCAGGCCTTGCCGCTGGCGTCGAAGACGGCCTGCAGGCGGTTGGAGGCGGTCTCGTCCGGTCCGACGACCCGGAAGTCCCGGCGCAGGCGGGTGTCCTTCATCACCTGGGCCAGGAGGTCACCGAGGACCCGGGTCGGCTCGTGGAGCGTCGTGCCCGGCTTGTCGACGGGGACGGCGAAGTCGTCCAGGGAAGGCACGGGCAGATCGCGGACGAGGAGTCCGCCGTTGGCGTGCGGGGTGGCGCCCAGTCGCCTGGCGCCGGAGGGGACGCAGGCGAGGACGTCGTCGACGGGCCGTCCGTCCGGGCCGAACAGCTCCCGAGGTTTGTACGAGCGCAGCCATGCCTCCAGCTGTCGCAGGTGCTCGGGGTTCTCCCGCACCCCGGCGAGCGGAACCTGGTGGGCACGCCAGGTGCCCTCGACCGGTTGGCCGTCGACCTCGGCGGGGCCGGTCCAGCCCTTCGGGGTGCGCAGCACGATCATCGGCCAGTGCACACGTTCGGCGACGCCGTCATCGCGTGCCGTGCGCTGCATCAGGGCGATCCGGTCCAGCGCCTCGTCGAAGGCGTGGGCCAGGGCGCGGTGCACGGTGGCCGGGTCGTCTCCGGTGACGTGGAGGGGGGCGTGGCCGTAGCCGCGCAGCAGGGCGTCGAGTTCGGCCTGGGGCAGGCGCGAGAGCACGGTCGGGTTGGCGATCTTGTAGCCGTTGAGGTGGAGGATCGGCAGGACGGCGCCGTCGTGGACCGGGTCGAGGAACTTGTTGGAGTGCCAGGAGGCGGCCAGCGGCCCGGTCTCCGCCTCGCCGTCCCCGATGACGCAGGCCACCAGCAGGTCGGGGTTGTCGAACGCGGCGCCGTAGGCGTGGGCGAGGGAGTAGCCGAGCTCACCGCCCTCGTGGATCGAGCCCGGGACCTCCGGTGCCACATGGCTCGGTACCCCGCCGGGGAAGGAGAACTGCCGGAAGAGCCGTTCCATGCCGGGGGCGTCGCGGGTGACGTCCGGGTAGGTCTCGCTGTAGCTGCCGTCCAGCCAGGAGCCGGCCAGCACGGACGGCCCGCCGTGCCCGGGTCCCCACACGCAGAGGGCGTCCAGGTCGCGCGCTTTGATCACGCGGTTGAGGTGGGTGTAGACGAGGTTCAGGCCCGGGGAGGTGCCCCAGTGCCCGAGCAGCCGCGGCTTGATGTGTTCCGGGAGCAGCGGCTCGGTGAGCAGGGGGTTGGCCATCAGATAGATCTGCCCGGCCGCCAGGTAGTTGGCGGCCCGCCAGTGGGCGTCCAGGGTGCGCAGTTCGTCGTCGGAAAGTACGGTGACGTTCTGGTGTTCGACCTGGGTCATGGGTGACTCCCAAACTCATCGACGGGGGTCGTCGGGCGGTGGAGGACGGCATGGCCGGCAAGAAGGCGACGAGGGTGTCGCGTGCGGCGTACGAGAAGGAACTGCTGCGACTGCAGACGGAGTTGGTGAAACTCCAGGAGTGGGTGCGGGCCGAGGGCGCCCGGCTGGTCGTGGTCTTCGAGGGGCGTGACGCGGCGGGCAAGGGCGGCACGATCAAGCGGGTCGCCGAACACCTCAACCCCCGTGTCGCCAGGATCGCGGCCCTCCCCAAGCCGACGGAGCGCGAGCGCACCCAGTGGTACTTCCAGCGGTATGTCGAGCAGTTGCCGGCGGCCGGGGAGATCGTGCTGTTCGACCGGTCCTGGTACAACCGGGCCGGTGTGGAGCACGTCATGGGCTTCTGCACCAAAGAGGAATACCAGCTGTTCATGCGGCAATGCCCCATTTTCGAGCGCATGTTGATCGAGGACGGGATCCTGCTGCGCAAGTACTGGTTCTCGGTGAGCGACACCGAGCAGCAGGAGCGCTTCCGGCGGCGCCTGGAGGACCCGCTGCGGCGCTGGAAGCTCTCGCCGATGGACCTGGAGTCGCTCACCCGCTGGGAGGCGTACTCGCGGGCCAAGGACGAGATGATGGTGCACACCGACATCGCCGAGGCGCCGTGGTACGTCGTGGAGAGCGACGACAAGCGCCGGGCCCGGCTGAACATGATCGCCCATCTGCTGGCGTCGGTGCCGTACAGCGAGGTGCCGCCCCCGGTGCTGGAACTGCCGGCGCGCCCGCCGTCGACCGGCTACGAGCGCCCGCCGCGCGATCTGCGGACGTACGTCCCGGATCACGCGGCGGGTGTGTGAGCAGCCGGTCACCGTGCTCACTCCGGCTCGGGCACGATCACGACCGGGCAGGCGGAGTGGTGCAGCACCCCGTGTGTCACCCGGCCCAGCTGGAGTCCGAAGTGGCGCTGGCGACGCCTGGCTCCCACGACGAGGAGGTCGGCGTCGCGGGAGGCGTCCGACAGGGCGATCCGGGCATGGCCCTCGACGGTACGGCGGCGCAGCCGGACGTCGTCGGGAGCCTTCCGGAGAGCCTCCTCCAGGCCTTCCACGGCCCGTTCCTCGTGCAGCCGCGCCGGCTCCCCGGTGAGCAGCGGATGATCGGTGCTCTCGTGCGCGGGGCACCGCCAGGCCCTGACCGCCTCGACCTCGGCCCCGCGCCGCCGGGCCTCGTCGAAGGCGAACCGCACCGCCGCCGATGACGTCGGGTGCTCACCGACGCCGACGACGATCCGGCCGTGCGTGGTGGGCAGGGCCCGGTTGTCGTGGCTGCCGCGTACGACGACCATCGGGCAGTGCGCGTGCGCGGCCACCGTCAGGCTCACCGAGCCCAGGAGCGCCTCGGTGAGGCTGCTGCGGCCGCGGGTGCCCGTCACCAGCAGGGAGGCGGTGCGGCTCTCCCGCAGCAGGGTGTACTCGGGCTCCTCCGGCACCACCTCGGTGGTGATCTTCACCTCCGGGCGGCGCTGGCCGGCCCGCTGGGCGGCGCTCTCCACGATCACCTCCGCCCGCACCCCTTCGGACGTCCCGCCGACGTCCTCGGCGAGGTGGGCGCCCTCGTACCGCTCCCACAGTGAGGCGTAGACCAGCCGCAGCGGTGTCCCGCGCAGCGCGGCCTCGTCGGCGGCCCAGTCCACGGCCCGCAGGCTCGGCTCGGAGCCGTCCACGCCGACGACGATCGGCAGGTCGTGCGTCATGTCGCTCACCGTCCCGCACCGAGGTCGAACACGATCCGGGCCTTGACCTGGCCGCGCAGCACCTCGTCGATGGAGTCGTTGACGGAGGCCAGCGGGCGGGTCTCGCAGATGACCCTGGTCCGGCCGGCCGCGTGCAGCTGGAAGACCTCGGCGAGGTCCTGCCGGGTGCCCACGATCGAGCCGATCACACTCGTGCCGTTCAGGACGGTGTCGAAGATCGGGACCTGGACGGTGCCGTGGGCGGGCAGGGCGACCATGACGAGTTTGCCGCCACGCCTGAGGCCCGTGTTGACGGCCGCGAAGGCGGCGTCGTTCACGGCGAGGGCGATGGCCGCGTGGGCGCCGCCGTGCCGCTTGAGCACCTCGCCGACGTCCTCCTTGCGGGCGTCGATGAGGATGTCGGCACCGAGTTCGGCGGCCAGTTGGAGCTTCTCGTCGGTGACGTCGATCGCGGCGACGGTCGCTCCGGCGATCTTGGCGTACTGCACGGCGAGGTGGCCGAGGCCTCCGATCCCGGAGATCGCGACCAGTTGCGAGGGCCGTACGTCGGCGACCTTGAGCGCCTTGTACGTGGTCACGCCGGCGCAGGTGAGCGGTGCCGCGTCGACGGCGGTGACGCCGTCCGGCACCGGCTGGGCGAAGTCGGCCCAGGCCAGCATCTTCTCGGCGTACCCGCCGTCGCAGCCGTAGCCGGTGTTGATCTGCTGCTCGCACAGCGTCTCCCAGCCGGACAGGCAGTGCTCGCACCGCCCGCAGGCCCGGCCCAGCCAGGGCACGGCGACACGCTGGCCCGGGCGGAGGTGGGTGACCCCGTCGCCGAGCTTTTCGACCAGGCCGACGCCCTCGTGGCCGGGGACGAACGGCGGGTTCGGCTTGACGGGCCAGTCGCCGTGGGCGGCGTGGATGTCGGTGTGGCACAGTCCGGACGCCTCGACACGGACGCGGACCTGGCCGGGGCCGGGCTCGGGGTCGGGGCGGTCCTCGATGACCAGGGGCTCGCCGAAGGCTCGGACGACCGCTGCCTTCATGGGGTCAACTCCTCGGGTTGTGGCGTCAGTTGTGCGGGACGACGGCGACGGGGGCGGCGCTGTGGTGCAGGACCGCGTGGGCGACGGGGCCGATGTGGGCGCCGAACGGGTTGCGGCGGATCCGGCGGCCCACGACGACCAGGGAGGCCTCGCGGGACGCGTCGACGAGGTGGTTGCCGGGGGTGCCGTAGTGCGACTCCTCGGTGACCTCGACGTTCGGGTGCTTCTCGCGCCACGGGCTCAGGACCTCGGCCAGGGCGGTGGTCTCGCGGCGGGCGAGGGCGCCGTGGAGTTCGAGGTCGACGGAGAGGCCGTACGCGTAGTAGGGGGGCGGGTTCCAGCCGTGCACGACCCGCAGGGAGGTGCCGCGGCGGGCGGCCGCCGCGAAGGCGAACTCGATCAGTTCCTCGTCGGGGCTCTCGACGTCGAGGCCGAGGACGACGGGACGGAACGGTGTCGCCGCGGACGGGATGCCGGCCGGGTCCATCTCGTGCTCGTCGGCGGCCAGTTCCTCGGCGCGGACCAGGACGGTCGGCCGTTCGGCGTGCGCCACGACCGCCAGTCCGACCGAGCCGACCATGAAACCGCCGATGCCGCTCAGCCCGCGGGAGCCCAGGACCAGCAGCTCGGCGTGCTTCGCCTCGTCGACCAGTACCTCGGCGGGGCGACCGGAGACGTGCTCGATGACGACCTCGAGCCCCGGGTGGCGCAGGCGGATGCCCTCGGCGGCCTCGCGGGGGACGCGCTCGGTCCAGTGCTGCTGGGTCTCCGCGCCGAGCAGCGGTGCCTGCGCCATCGGGACCGGGACGGGCTCCCAGACGTGCACCAGCTTCAGCGGCACGCCGAGCAGTTGTGCCTCGCGGGCCGCCCACTCGGCCGCCGAGCGGCTCTCGCGGGAGCCGTCGAGGCCGACGGTGACGGTGCGGTTCATGATCTCCACCTTCGGGGTCGTGGGTACTGATCGGAGGGTTCGAGCGGGGGCGTCCGTGTCCCGGTTAGAGCTTCTTCCGCGGGCCGGTTCCCCGGCAGGGGCCGCAGGTCCCTGGGGAGGGCCGACCGGCCCTGCCCCGCGCGGTCGTGGGGCGGCGGGCCCACCGTCGGGCCCGCCGCCCCTCCCGTGGTCAACGCAGCCAGGGGCTGCGGCGCACCAGCGGGAGGCCGGCCCAGGCCCTGCCGAGGCCGAGGGTGTCTCCGGCGGCCGTGGCGGCGAGAACGACCAGGACGACGGCGTAGACGACGTGGTACTCCGCGAACGGGTTCGTCGACATGCTCGGCGAGCCGTCCGACAGATGCCGGGCGGGCGGCCATTCGGCGACCCACATCAGCGCCATCATCACCGTGCCGGCCACGGCCGTGAGCCGCAGGGCGACCCCGGCGGTGAGGGCGAGCCCGATGCCGAGCAGACCGAGCATGAACAGCCAGTCGGCCCAGGGGTCGCCGGCCCAGGAGTGGAAGGTGGACTCCATCGGCCCGACGGCGACGGAGCCGAGGAAGCCCTTGGTCGGGGAGCCGCCGTCGATCCAGCCCTTGCCGGACTGGGTGGCGTAGCCGAGGCCGAAGGTCTTGTCGAGGAACGCCCACAGGAAGACGAATCCGGTGAGCAGTCGCAGGGAGGCGAGCGAGTAGGCCGCCACCGCGTGCGTGCCGGCCGCTTCCGACAGGGTGGGCTCGGCCGCGGAGGCGGTCCGGGTCCCCCGGAAGGACGGCAGGTGGAGGCCCGGCCTCCGGTGAGGGTGCTCGTGCACGGCCATGATGGTGTTCCCTTCGGGGACGGTCGGGACCTGGTGTGATGCCTCCACTCTCGTCGCGTCCGCCGAGGCGCGCCGGATGCCGAAGGTCTGCGGCTGTGGGGCTGAACGGCCCTGTCTGTGAGGCCTGTTGGGCGACAGCGGCGCGGCGGGGAGCGGGGCGGCACGTGAGGATCAGTAGGCGGACACGCCGTGCGTCCTGAACCGCTCACGGACCCGTTCGGTCAGGTCGGCGTCCGGGCCGGGGGTGTCGCGGAGCGGGAACGGTACGCCGAGGGCCTCGTACTTCGCGGCGCCGAGCTTGTGGAACGGCAGGACGTCCACGCGGTCGACCGCGCCGAGACCGGCCACGAAGCGGGCGAGGCCCTCCACGGACTCCGGCTCGTCCGTCCAGCCGGGCACCAGGACGTATCTGATCCACATCGGGACGCCGAGCCGGTCGAGGCGGGTGGCGAAGTTCAGGGTGGGGCCCAGTTCGCCGCCCGTCAGCCGCCGGTAGGTGGTGACGTCGAAGGACTTGATGTCCAGCAGCACCAGGTCGGTGTCGCCGAGGAGTTCGTCGGTGGCGCGGACGCCGAGGAAGCCGGAGGTGTCGAGGGCGGTGTGCAGTCCCAGTTCCTTGCAGCGGCGCAGGATCTCGCCGGTGAACCCGGACTGGAGGAGGGGTTCGCCGCCCGTGACGGTGACGCCTCCGCCGGCCGTGGTGAGGAAGGCACGGTACTTCTCGATCTCCGCCATCACCTCGTCGACCGTGGTCTCCTTCCCGTCGCGCATGTGCCAGGTGTCGGGGTTGGCGCAGTACAGGCAGCGCAGCGGACAGCCGGCGACGAACAGGACGAACCGGGTCCCGGGACCGTCCACGCCGGTGGACAGGTCCCAGGAGTGGATCCGGCCCCTGGGCGAGGGCATCCGGCTCACGTCGATCCGTGGAAGGTGCGGCTGATGACGTCGAGCTGCTGCTCGCGGGTCAGGCGGACGAAGTTGACGGCGTATCCGGAGACGCGCACGGTCAGGTCGGGGTACTTCTCCGGGTGCTCCATCGCGTCCTGGAGCGTGGCGCGGTCCAACACGTTGACGTTCATGTGGAAGCCGCCCGAGGCCGTGTAGGCGTCGAGGATGCCGACGAGGTGGCCCGCGCGTTCGTCGGGACGGTGGCCGAGTCCCTCCGGGGTGATGGTCGTCGTCAGCGAGATGCCGTCACGCGCCTGCTCGTACGGCAGTTTGGCGACCGACAGGGCCGAGGCGGCCACCCCGTGCAGATCGCGGCCGTTCATGGGGTTGGCGCCGGGGGCGAAGGGCTGTCCGGCGCGGCGGCCGTCGGGGGTGTTGCCGGTGTGCTTGCCGTAGACCACGTTGGAGG
Source organism: Streptomyces akebiae (assembly GCF_019599145.1). Taxonomy (NCBI): domain Bacteria; kingdom Bacillati; phylum Actinomycetota; class Actinomycetes; order Kitasatosporales; family Streptomycetaceae; genus Streptomyces; species Streptomyces akebiae. Next base: position 228,411 of record NZ_CP080647.1, read on the forward strand.
TGATGGTGAGCACCGACTGGGTGTGCTCGGCGTCCCGGTAGGTGGGGTGCTCGCGCACCTTCGCCATGAACGACTCGACCAGGCGGACGGCGATGTCGTCGGCGCGGTCGTCGTTGTTGCCGTAGGTCGGGAAGTCGCCCTCGGTGCGGAAGTCGACGGCGAGGCCGGCGGCGTCGCGGAACACCTTCACCCGCGCGTACTTGACGGCCGACAGGCTGTCCACGGCCACCGACAGCCCGGCGATGCCGCAGGCCATGAAGCGGTGCACCGGGTGGTCGTGCAGCGCCATCTCGATGCGCTCGTAGGCGTACTTGTCGTGCATGTAGTGGATGACGTTCAGCGCGTCGACGTACGTCGCGGCCAGCCAGTCCAGGACCCGGTCGTACGCCGCCGACAGCTCCGCGTGGTCCAGGTACTCCCCGGTGAGCGGGGGCGTGGCCGGGGCGACCTGCTCGGAGGTCATCTCGTCCCGGCCGCCGTTGACCGCGTACAGCAGCGCCTTGGCGAGGTTCACCCTGGCCCCGAAGAACTGCATCTGCTTCCCCACGGCCATGGCGGAGACACAGCAGGCGATCGCCGTGTCGTCCCCGGTGCGTGGGCGCATCAGCTCGTCGGACTCGTACTGCACGGCGCTGGTGTCGATGGAGACCTGGGCGCAGAACCGCTTGAAGCCGTCGGGCAGGCTCGGCGACCACAGCACCGTGAGGTTCGGCTCGGGTGCGGGGCCCAGGTTGTACAGCGTCTGCAGGAAGCGGAAGGAGGTGCGGGTGACCAGCGGGCGTCCGTCGGCCCCGATGCCGCCGAGGGACTCCGTCACCCAGGTGGGGTCGCCGGAGAAGAGGGCGTCGTACTCGGGGGTCCGCAGGAAGCGGACGATCCGCAGTTTGATCACGAAGTCGTCGATCAGTTCCTGGGCACGGGTCTCGTCGAGGAGCCCTGCCGTCAGGTCGCGCTGGAGGTAGACGTCGAGGAAGGTCGAGGTGCGGCCCAGGGACATCGCGGCGCCGTTCTGTTCCTTCACGGCGGCGAGGTAGCCGAGGTAGAGCCACTGCACGGCCTCGTGGGCGGTGGTCGCGGGGCGGGAGACGTCGCAGCCGTAGCCGGCGGCCATCCGGGTCAGCTCGCCCAACGCCCTTATCTGCTCGGCGAGTTCCTCCCGGTCCCGGATGACGTCGGCGGTGGAGGGCCGGGCGTCCAGCAGGGCCCGCTCGGCCCTCTTGGCCTCGGTCAGCCGGTCCGTGCCGTACAGCGCCACGCGACGGTAGTCGCCGATGATCCGGCCCCGTCCGTAGGAGTCCGGGAGCCCGGTGATGATGCCCGCCTTGCGGGCGGCCCGCATCTCGGGGGTGTAGGCGTCGAAGACGCCGTCGTTGTGGGTCTTGCGGTAGGTGCCGAAGACCCGGGTGACGAACGGGTCGGGTTCGTAGCCGTAGGCGCGCAGTCCGTTCTCCACCATCCGCAGGCCGCCGTTCGGCATGATCGCGCGCTTGAGCGGCGCGTCCGTCTGCAGACCGACGATCAGTTCGCGCTCGCGGTCGATGTACCCGGGCGCGTGCGAGGTGATCGTCGAGGGGGTCGCGGTGTCGACGTCGAGGATGCCCCTGCTCCGCTCCTCGGGGAACAGCGCGACGATCTTCTCCCAGACGGCGCGGGTACGGTCCGTCGGGCCGCTCAGAAAGTCGGCTTCGCCTTCGTACGGGGTGTAGTTGGCCTGGATGAAGTCACGTACGTCGACCTGCTCGCGCCAGTGTGTCCCGGCGAAGTCCCGCCAGGCGTCGCTCGTTCGGCTGCCCACGGTCGTGGTCGTGGTCGCGGTCATCGCGGGTCCTCTCCTCGGTTCGTCGCACTTGCCTGCACCTCGGATGCTCGTCGTGCGCGCGGCCCGGGGGGAGTGCCGAGCGGCGCACGCGGCAGTGCCGTTGGTCCCCGGTGGGCCGGGGCCGGGGCTCGGAGCCCCGCCCGGCCCGTCGTCGCGTCAGCCCGTCAGCCCGTCAGCCCGTCAGCCCGTCAGCCCGTGGGGAGATCGGGGCGGATCAGTGTCCCCGAGAGGCCGTGGACGATCTCGTAGGCCGCGTCCAGGGCGCCGATGGCGGCCAGCCCACCGGTGCGGCTGACGAACAGTGCGGCGGCCTCGGTCTTGGGCCCCATGGAGCCGGGGGCGAAGCCGCGCCCGCGCAGCTGGTCGGGGGTGGCGTCCAGCAGGGGGCGCTGGTCCGGGGTGCCGTAGCCGTCGTAGACGTAGGGCACGTCGGTGAGGATGAGCAGGAAGTCGGCCTTCAGTTCCTCGGCGAGCAGGGCCGCGGTGAGGTCCTTGTCGACGACCGCCTCGACGCCGGTGAGGGCACCGGTGACACGGTCGGCGGTGACCGGCACGCCACCTCCGCCCCCGCAGACGACCAGGGTGCCGGTGGCGAGGAGTTCGCGGACCGTGTCGGTCTCCAGGACGCGCTCGGGCCTCGGGGAGGGCACGACGCGGCGCATGCCCCCGGTGTCCGGCGCCATGCGCCAGCCGTGGACGCGGGCGAGGCGGTCGGCGACGTCCCGCGGATACACCTGGCCGACGAACTTGGTGGGGCGGTCGAAGGCCGGGGCGTCGGAGCGGACGAGGGTGTGGGTGACCAGGGTGGCGATCCGGCGGCGCGGCATGGCGTTGTGCAGGGCGCGGGCCAGCAGGGATCCGATCATGCCCTGCGTCTGCGCGCCTAGGAGGTGCATCGGGTAGGGCGCGCCCAGCGCGGGGTCGGACTCGCTCTCCGTCGCCAGCAGCCCGATCTGGGGGCCGTTGCCGTGGGTGACGACGATGTCGTGGTCGCGGGCGAGGGCGGCGAGGGCGGTGGCGACCCGGTCGACGTTCGCCTGCTGGACGGCCGCCTCGGGGCGTTCGCCCCGGTGCAGCAGGGCGTTGCCGCCGAGGGCGACGACCATGCGCATGAATCAGTCCTCCAGGGTGGCGACGAGTGCGGCCTTGATGGTGTGCAGCCGTTCTCGGTCGGTTCTCGGTCGGTTCTCGGTCGGTTCTCGGTCGGTTCTCGGTCGGTTCTCGGTCGGTTCTCGGTCGGTTCTCGGTCGGTTCTCGGTCGGTTCTCGGCCTGGTCGAAGACGATCGAGGCGGGTGAGGTGACGTTGTCGTAGGTGACCTCCGGCCCGTCCGGGCCGTGGGCGGAGAGCAGTTGGCACGGTGGACCGCTCGCGCTGCCGGGACGGCGGCCGCGGGCAGGCCCCTCGGGGCCGGCCGCGGTCCCCGCCCCGGCGCCGTGGCCCCGGACGACCGGGCTCGCCCGTCACCGGTGCGCGGGTGTTCGCCGGGGCGGGTGCGGGGTCCGGCCCCGGTGGGCCATGGACGGGTGGTGCCGCGCAGCGTCCGCGGGGGTGTCGGACGGCCGGTCCGCGCTCCCCTCCGCGGGAGAGGTGGGCCGCCGGTCCTGCCGGCGCCGCAGCCGCCGTACGTACAGCGCGTCGAGCACGGTGCTCAACACGAACGTGAGCGTCGCGGACACGGCCAGGAGTACGGCGAACAGCCTCCAGAAGTCGGGAGTCAGTGAGGTACCCACGGTGCTCATCCCCCTAGGTCGGGCGGTTCGTCCCATGCCTCCATGGAACAGCGGGGCCCCGGTCGCCACAGGGTGCCGGAAGGCTCGTCCGCCGTGCCGACCGGCCCGGGTGAGGGACCGGACGGCCCATGGCGGGCGGGGGCGGCGCGGCACAGGCTGGGCATGGCAGTTCCGGTAGACCGCCTGGAGGCACGCCATGATCACCACTCCCACGCCCAGCATGCTGCGGGCGCTGCCCACCGAGCATCGGCAGCGGCTGATGCGCGTCGCCCGTGAGGTGGCGTTCCCGCAGGGGACACGGCTGTTCGAGGAGGGAAGCCGTGCCGACCGTTTCTGGATCCTCCGCACGGGCACGGTGGAGCTCGACATGCGGGTGCCGGGCCGCCGGCCGGCCGTCATCGAGTCGCTGCGGCACAACGAACTCGTCGGCTGGTCCTGGCTGTTCCCCCCGCACGTGTGGCACCTGGGCGCCGAGGCGACGACTCCGGTGCGGGCGTACGAGTTCGACGCCACGGCCGTCCGTCTCATGTGCCAGGAGGACCCGGCCATGGGCCGGGCCGTGGGTCTGTGGGTCGGTGAGGTGCTCGCCCATCGTCTGCAGGCCGCACGGACCCGGCTGCTGGACCTGTACGCCCCCTACGGCGCCGGCAGCGCCCGCTGACCCGTCCGCCCGTACCCGGCGCGGACCTCGAAGGAGTGATCATGCACGGCACACCGCACATCGTCGGCGACGTCATGACCCGTACGGTCGCGACAGTCGGTCGGGGGACGGCCTTCAAGGAGATCGTCCAGCTGATGCGGGACAGGAGGATCAGTGCCGTGCCCGTGATCGAGGAGAACGGCCGGGTGATCGGCATCGTCTCCGAGGCCGACCTGCTGCCCAAGGAGGAGTTCCGTGACAGCGACCCCGACCGGTACACCCAGCTGCGACGGCTGGCCGATCTGGCGAAGGCCGGTGCGGTGACCGCCGAGGAGCTGATGACCTCCCCCGCCCTCACGGTCCGCTCCGGGGTGACGCTCGCCCGGGCGGCCCGCACGATGGCCCGGGCCAAGGTCAAGCGGCTCCCGGTGGTCGACGCCGGCGGGGTGCTGGAGGGCATCGTCAGCCGCGCGGATCTGCTGAAGGTGTTCCTGCGGACCGACGAGGAGATCGCCGAGGAAGTGCGACGCGAGGTCGTCGCCTACCTCTTCCCGTCTCCCGCCTCCGCCGTTCGGGTGAACGTGCGGGACGGTGTCGTACGGCTCGGCGGCCGGGTCCGGGACACCTCGCTGGTGCCGGTGGCGGCCCGGCTGGTCCGTGCCGTGGAGGGTGTGGTGTCCGTCGATTTCGACCTGACACCCCCCGGAACGTCACCGGAGCCGGAGGAGGCCGCCGCGCCTCGGTGAGGTCACCTGCGGGGCCGCTACCGGCCGACGGCGAACGAGCCGGTCGGCCGTGGCGCGCCCGGCGTCCGCGCGCGACGCGCGTCGCGTCGCGTCGGCCCACGCTCGCGTCAGCCGCCCGGACGAGAGGGGCGGCCCCGGCCGCGCCGCGCGCCCTCACCGAGCGACGCCCGTACGGGTGCTCCTGGCGGACGACCACGAGGGCCGTCCGTCGTGGCCTGCCCGACCCCGACATGACACGCCGCTCGCGCCCTCGCCCCCTGACCGGGGGCGAGGGCGCGAGCGGTGCTTCGGTATCGGTCACCGAGGCCGGGCCACCGCCGCACGGCGGGTCAGGGCGGTCCGGACGCCGGTCTCGGTGAAGGTCAGGGCCGCCGCCGCGACGAGGCCCAGCAGGACGAGACCGACGGCGTACGACCCGTAGGCGCCGTACAGCGATCCCATCACCAACGGGGGTACGAACCCGCCGAGCCCACCGGCCGCGCCGACGACACCCGTGACGGAGCCGACCTTGTTCGCGGGAGCCAGCAGGGCCACGAGGGCGAACACCGCCCCGCTGCCCGCGCCCAGCGCGGCCGCCATCGTCAGGAAGGCGATCGTGCCCACGGGTGCGAGGGCCGGGGTGAGCGCCTGGACGGTGGCCCCCGCCAGTACCGCGCCGAGTGCCACGGCCAGGACCCGCACCGGTCCGAGCCGGTCCGACAGCCATCCGCCGATCGGCCGCATCGCCACCGCCAGGAGCACGAAGCCGGCCATCCGGTTCGCCGCGTCGGCCTGGGTGAGGCCGTAGCCGGTCTTGAGGTAGGTGGGCAGGTAGACGGAGAAGGCGACGTAGCCGCCGAACGCCACGGCGTACAGGGCGGACGCCTGCCAGGTGACACCGAGGCGCAGGGTGTCGGCCAGCCGTCGCGAGAGCGGCTCGGTGGGCACCGTGCGGCCGGGGGCGTCGCGCAGGAGCAGCGCGGCCAGGACGGCGTAGGCGACCAGCACGGCCGCGGTGAGCAGGAACGGGTTCGCCATGCCGTGGGCGTCGACCAGCTTCACCGTGGACAGGGCGCTGATCGCGGTGCCGCCCATGCCCATGCCGAAGACACCGATGGCCAGTCCGCGCCGCTCGGGCGGGAACCAGGCGCCGACGAAGGGCACCCCCACGGCGAAAGCCGTGCCGCCGACGCCGAGGAAGAACCCGCCGGCCAGGAGCGCGGCGAGCGAGGAGTGGCCGGCCAGGCCCAGGTAGAGCACGGGCAGGACGGTGGCCGCCGAGACGAGGGGGAACATCACGCGTCCCCCGAACCGGTCGGTCAGCGCGCCGACCGGGACACGCCCGAGCGAGCCGACCACGACGGGGACGGCCACCAGCAGCGACTGCTGGAAGGAGCTGAGTTCCAGGCTGTCCTTGAACCGGGGCCCGAGGGGGCTCAACAGGGCCCAGGCCCAGAAGTTCACGGCGAAGCCGACGGTGGCCAGGGCCAGCATCAGCCATGCCCGGCCGGGTACGGCGTCACCCGCCGCTGCCCCGCTGTCCCGTGTTGTCGACGACTGGACCATGGTGTCCGTCCCTTCCCTCTCACGCGTGTGCGGGCTCGCGGGCTCGCGCTGACGCTGCTGCCACGGACTCCGGGTCCGGGCAGGCCAGAGCCCGCGTCAACTGTCCGCGGGGGCAGATCGGTTGGGCATGGGCCATCAGTCCCTCCCGGCGGCCGGACGGTCCCGGAGCCGGGGCCGGCGGCACCGGAGCCGGGGCCGGGGCCGACACCCCGGCAGCGGTGATGTCCGGTCCGGCGCAGGGCCGTTCGGCCCTGTCGGAGCGGTCCCCGATGGGGCCGGACGGGCATCCGGCAGGGACCGCCGACCCCGGGTGCGCCGGGGCCCGCCCCGCCTAGCGTCCTGGCCATGGACGACGAGCAGAACGCAGGGCGCCGGGTGCCACGCGGCGGCGAGGGATGGCCGCTCGCGGCGCGGAGGTTGCTCACCCGCCGTGAGGTGTCGGCCGACGGCCGTGCCGTCTTCGGCGAGGCCGACCCCCGCTGGGAGGGCTTCTACCGGGACCGCTGGGCCCACGACAGGGTGGTGCGCTCGACGCACGGGGTGAACTGCACCGGTTCCTGCTCGTGGATGGTGTACGTCAAGGACGGCATCATCACCTGGGAGCACCAGGCCACCGACTACCCGTCGATCGGCGCGGACTGCCCCGAGTACGAGCCGCGGGGGTGTCCCCGGGGAGCCTCGTTCTCCTGGTACACGTACTCCCCCAGCCGCGTCCGGTACCCGTATGTGCGCGGGGAGTTGCTGAAGCTGTGGCGCGAGTCCCGGCGGCGGCTCGGCGACCCGGTGGCGGCGTGGGCCGAGATCACCGGCGACCCGGCCAAGGCCCGCGCCTACAAGCGGGCGCGCGGCAAGGGCGGCCTGGTACGCGCCGACTGGGACGAGGTGAGCGAGCTGATCGCCGCCGCCCACGTCCACACCGTCAAGACGTACGGGCCCGACCGTGTCGCCGGCTTCTCCCCCATCCCCGCGATGTCCATGGCGTCCTTCGCCGCCGGTGCCCGCTTCATGTCACTCATCGGCGGCACGCTGCTGTCCTTCTACGACTGGTACGCGGACCTGCCGATCGCCTCCCCGCAGGTCTTCGGCGACCAGACCGACGTACCGGAGGCGGCCGACTGGTGGAACGCGGGCTATCTGATCATGTGGGGCTCCAACATCCCCGTCACCCGCACCCCGGACGCGCACTTCCTCACCGAGACCCGCTACAACGGCACCAAGGTCGTCGCGGTCAGCCCGGACTACGCCGACAACGTCAAGCACGCCGACGAGTGGCTGGCCCCGCACCCGGGCACGGACGGCGCGCTGGCGATGGCCATGGGGCACGTGATCCTGCGCGAGTTCCTGGTGGACCGTGAAGTGCCCTACTTCCGGGACTACTTGAGGGCGTACACGGACGCCCCGTTCCTGGTGACCCTGCGCGAGCACGACCAGCACGGTCTGGTCCCGGACGGGTTCCTGACCGCCGCCGACCTCGGCGGCGACGAGCGGACCGAAGAGAACGCGGAGTTCAAGACCGTCCTCCTGGACCGGGCCACCGGCGAACCGGTGGTCCCCGGCGGCTCGCTCGGCTTCCGGTGGGGGGAGGCCGGGCGAGGCCGCTGGAATCTCGACCTGGGCGATGTGGTGCCCGAGCTGAGTCTGCTCGAACGGGCCGAGGAGACGGCCGAGATCACCCTGCCCCGCTTCGACGAGGGCCCGACGGAGGGCGGCTCGACGATGGTGCGCGGGATCCCGGTGCGCCGGATCGGCGGGCGCCTGGTCACCACGGTCTTCGACCTGATGCTGGCGCAGTACGGCGTGGAGCGGCCGGGGCTGCCGGGCAGCTGGCCGTCGTCGTACGAGGACGCGGCACAGCCGTACACCCCCGCCTGGCAGGAGACCATCACCTCCGTGCCCGCCGAGCAGGCCGCCCGGATCGCCCGGGAGTTCGCCCGCAACGCGGAGCGGACCGAGGGCCGTTCGATGATCGCTCTCGGCGCCGGCACCAACCACTGGTTCCACTCCGACACCATCTACCGGGCCTTCCTCGCCCTGGTCACGATGACCGGCTGCCAGGGCGTCAACGGCGGCGGCTGGGCGCACTACGTGGGCCAGGAGAAGATCCGACCGATCACCGGCCTGCAGCATCTGGCCTTCGCCTTCGACTGGCAGCGGCCCACCCGGCACATGGCCGGCACCTCGTACTGGTACCTCAACACCGACCAGTGGCGCTACGAGGCCTTCGGGCCCGACGAGTTGGCGTCCCCGCTGGGCGAGGGACGCTTCACCGGCCGTGCGACCGCCGACTGTCTGGCCCAGGCGATCCGTATGGGCTGGACGCCGGGTCACCCCGGGTTCGACCGCAACCCGCTCGACCTCACCGACGAGGCCGCCGCCGCGGGCCGCCCGGTAGCCGAGCACATCGTCGACGAGCTGAGGTCCGGGCGGCTGCGGTTCGCCGCCGAGGACCCGGACGACCCGGCCAACTTCCCGCGCGTGCTGACGGTGTGGCGGGCCAATCTGCTCGGTTCCTCCGGGAAGGGCAACGAGTACTTCCTGCGCCACCTCCTGGGGACGGACGCGGCGGTCCGCTCCGAGGAGACCCCGCCCGAGGGACGCCCGCAGGACGTGGTGTGGCGGGAGGAGGCCCCCGAGGGCAAACTCGACCTGCTGGTGACGATGGACTTCCGGATGACCTCCACCGGGCTGCTCGCCGATGTGGTCCTGCCGGCGGCCACCTGGTACGAGAAGGACGACCTGTCCAGCACGGACATGCACCCCTTCGTGCACGCCTTCACCCCGGCCATCGCCCCGCCCTGGCAGGCCCGCACCGACTACGACACCTTCCTGACGATCGCCGACCGCTTCAGCGAGCTGGCCGCCGAACACCTCGGCACCCGCACCGACGTCCTCGCCGTGCCGCTGCTGCACGACACTCCCGACGAACTCGCCCAGCCCGGCGGGGTCGTCCGGGACTGGAAGGCCGGCGAGTGCGAACCGGTCCCCGGCAAGACCATGCCGAAGCTGGTCGCGATCGAGCGCGACTACCCCGCCGTGGCCCAGAAGATGCGTGCCGTCGGCCCGCTGCTGGACACCCTGGGCACCACGACGAAGGGCGTCACCGTCCACCCGGACCAGGAGGTGGCCGGGCTGGGGCGCCTCAACGGCACCGCGCCGGACGGTCCGGGCGCCGGGCGGCCCTCACTGGCCACCGCCACCCACATGTGCGAGGCGATCCTCGCCCTGTCCGGCACCACCAACGGCCGCCTGGCCACGGAGGGCTTCCGGCAGCTCCAGGAACGCACCGGCAGCGACGGTCTGGTGGAGCTGTCCGCCGAGCGCGAGGCGGAACGCATCACCTTCGCCGACACCCGCACCCAGCCCCGCGCGGTACTGACGTCGTACGAGTGGTCGGGCAGCGAGACGGGCGGGCGCCGCTACTCCCCGTTCGTCATCAACGTCGAGCACAAGAAGCCCTGGCACACCCTCACCGGCCGTCAGCACTTCTTCGTCCAGCACGACTGGATCGCCGAGATGGGTGAGCAACTGCCCGTCTACCGCCCGCCGTTGAACACCCGCAGGCACTACGGCAACGAGGAACTCGGCGGCGACCGGGCCGAGGTGACGGTCCGCTACCTCACCCCGCACTCCAAGTGGTCCATCCACTCCGAGTACCAGGACAACGCGTTCATGCTCGCCCTGTCCCGCGGCGGCCCGGTGATCTGGATGTCCACCGCCGACGCCGAGAAGATCGGCGTGAAGGACAACGAGTGGATCGAGGCGTACAACCGCAACGGTGTCGTCGCCGCCCGGGCCGTGGTCACCCACCGTATGCCGGAGGGCACGGTGTACATGTACCACGCCAAGGACCGCACGGTGAACGTCCCGAAGACCGAGGTCAGCGGCAGGCGCGGCGGCATCCACAACTCCCTGACCCGGCTCCTGGTCAAGCCCACGCATCTCGCGGGCGGCTACGCCCAGTTCACCTACGCCTTCAACTACTACGGCCCGACCGGCAACCAGCGCGACGAGGTCACGGTCATCCGCCGACGCTCGCAGGAAGTGGAGTACTGACATGCCCCGTGGCGAAGCCACCGTCGGACGCGTCATGGCCCAGGTCGCGATGGTGATGAACCTCGACAAGTGCATCGGCTGCCACACCTGCTCGGTCACCTGCAAGCAGACCTGGAGCAACCGGACGGGCGTCGAGTACGCCTGGTTCAACAACGTCGAGACCAAGCCCGGCATCGGCTACCCGCGCCGCTACGAGGACCAGGAACGGTGGAAGGGCGGCTGGATGCTCGACCGGCGCGGACGGCTGGTCCTGCGCTCCGGCGGACGCGTGAAGCGGCTGCTGTCACTGTTCTCCAACCCCGACCTGCCCTCCGTCGAGGACTACTACGAGCCCGTCACCTACGACTACGACAACCTGGTCAGTGCCCCGGCCGGCCCGGACATGCCGGTCGCCCGCCCCCGCTCGGTCCTCACCGGCAAGCCGACCGCCGTCACCTGGGGCGCCAACTGGGAGGACGGCCTGGGCGGCGCACCCGAGCACGCGGGCGGCGACCCGAACCTCACCGGCGAGTGGGCGGAGAAGGTGCGGTTCGAGTTCGAGCAGACCTTCCTCTTCCACCTGCCCCGGCTGTGCGAACACTGCCTCAACCCGGCCTGTGTGTCGGCCTGTCCGTCCGGTGCCCTGTACAAGCGGGTCGAGGACGGCATCGTCCTCGTCGACCAGGACCGCTGCCGGGGCTGGCGGATGTGCGTGACGGCGTGCCCGTACAAGAAGGTGTACGTCAACCACGCCACCGGCAAGGCCGAGAAGTGCACCTTCTGCTTCCCGCGCGTCGAGGCCGGCCAGCCCACCGTCTGCTCCGAGACCTGCGTCGGCCGACTGCGGTACCTCGGCCTGCTCCTCTACGACGCCGACCGGGTCGGTGAGGCCGCCGCCACTCCCGACGAGCAGGACCTCCTGGACGCCCAGCGGGGTGTGTTCCTCGACCCGCGCGACCCCGACGTCATCGCCGCCGCACGGAAGTCGGGCATCCCCGAGGACTGGCTGGAGGCGGCGCGCCGCTCCCCGGTGTACGACCTGGTGAAGCGCTACGAGGTGGCCCTGCCGCTGCACCCGGAGTACCGCACCCTGCCCATGGTCTGGTACATCCCCCCGCTCTCCCCGGTCCTCGACGCCGTCGACGCGGCCGGCGGCGACCAGGACGACCCCGACCATGTCTTCGCCGCCGTCACCCGCTTGCGCATCCCGCTGGAGTATCTGGCGGAGCTGTTCACCGCCGGGGACACCGGGGCCGTCGCCGGGGTGCTGATGAAACTCACCGCGCTGCGCTCGTACATGCGTGCACGCACCCTCGGCGAGGACGGCGACGGGGCCGTGCTCGACGCCGTCGGCCTCACCGGGCGCGAGGCGGAGGACCTGCACCGGCTGCTCGCCGTCGCGAAGTACGCCGACCGGTACGTCGTCCCCGCCGCCCACAAGGAGGACGCCGCCGCGCTCGGCGCGGTGGAGAACCGTTGCCCGGTCGAGGCCCCCGACGGCGAACGGTCCGGCCGCCGTGTGCTGCTCGGCCTGCCCACCCTGCGCCGCGACACCACCACCGGAGGCCGCCCGTGAGCCCGCTGCCGGCGACGATCCCCGCCATCGTCCGCACCCGCGTCCGGGCCGCCGTGCGCCGCCCTTCCCGTCCCGGCCGCGAGGAGGCCGAGGCCCTCCCCCTGCTGCTGCGGCTGTGCTCCCTGCTGCTCCAGTACCCGGACGCCGAACTCATGGACGCGCGGTCCGAGTTGACGGCGGCGGTGGCGGCACTGCCGCCCTCTCCCGCCGCCGCGCACCTGACCGTGTTCACCACCTGGTTCGCCGCCCAGGGGCCGGACGGGCCGCAGCGCCACTACGTGGAGATGTTCGACCTGCGCCGCAAGAGCAGCCTGTACCTGACCTACTACCTGCACGGCGACACCCGCCGCCGGGGCATGGCCCTGCTCACCCTGAACCAGCGGTACCGGGGGGCCGGCTGGGACGCCGACACCGGCGAACTGCCCGACCACCTCCCCGTGGTGCTGGAGTTCGCCGCCCTCGCCGGGCCCCGGACGGGCCAGGCGCCGCTACGACAGCACCGGCGAGGCCTGGAGCTCATCCACCACGCCCTGACCGACGCCGACTCCCCGTACCGACACGTCCTCGCCGCCCTGCTCACCCTGCTGCCGCCGCCCACCGAGGCCGATCTGAGGGCGGTCGCCGAGCTGGCCGCGCAGGGACCGCCCGACGAGGACGTCGGCCTCGACCCCTACGGGACGTACGGGGCAGGCGAGTTCGCGCCGCCCGGCGCCTTCGTGCCGCCCGAGCAGGCACCACCCACCCTCATGCCGCCTCTCTCGTCCCCGGAAGGCCCCCGATGAACACCCCGGACACGACCCTGGCCACATCGAGCGGAGCCGAGCTCCTCCTGTGGGTGGCCGTCCCGTACGTCTGCCTCGCCGTGTTCGTCGTCGGGCATGTCTGGCGCTACCGCCACGACCAGTTCGGCTGGACCACCCACACCAGTCAGCTCCTCGAACACCGCTGGCTGCGCTGGGGCAGCCCGCTGTTCCACCTGGGCACCTTCATGGTCGTCGCGGGCCACGTGGTGGGCCTCGCGGTACCGGCGTCCTGGACGGAGGGCGCCGGGATCTCCGAGCACGCCTACCACACCACCGCCGTCTGGGCGGGCTCGGTGGCGGGTGCGGCCATGGTCGTCGGACTCGGCATGCTGTGCGCCCGGCGTCTGCTGACCCGCAGGATCCGCCTCACCACCGATCGCAGCGACAAGCTTCTCTTCCCGTTGTTGTCCGCCACCGTCCTGCTCGGCATCACCGCCACCGCCGCCCACAACGTGTTCGGCGCCGGCTACGACTACCGCTCCACCGTCTCCGTGTGGTTCCGGGGCCTGTTCACCCTCCAGCCCCAGCCGGAGGCGATCGCCGGGGCACCCTTGCTGTTCCAACTGCACGCCCTCACCGCCTGCCTCCTCTTCGCCGTCTGGCCGTTCACCCGACTCGTGCACGTCTGGAGCGCGCCGGTCGGCTACCTCGTCCGCCCGTACCTGGTCTACCGCGGGCGCACGGCCTGAGCCGACGTCCCACCGCACCGGCCGCGGCGATCCGTCCTCCCCTTCAAGCCACCGGTCCCGTTGTGTTCGAGAAAGGAAACGTCACATGACCCGCGACATCGCACCAGCCGCCCCCGAGGTCGTCCTGCGGCACGAGGGCGCCGTGGACGAGGAGACGCTGGCGTACGCCCGCACGAAGATCGACGCCGTCGTCTCCCGGCCGGGGCTGCCGGACGTCACCGGTGAGGTGCGCATCGTCCGCGTGGCCGCCGGTCACGCCGGCCGTCCGTGGTCGGCCACCGCCGATCTGCGCGTCGGGCGCCGCCAGGTCGTGGTCCTCGCGGAGGAAGCCACCGCCACGGAGGTCGTCGACGAGCTCCAGGACCGGCTGCGTCGGCAGACCGACAGGGCCGCCCACCTCCGGGACCGCGACCGCCGCACCGGCACTCCACCGTGGCGCGGCGGAGCCGACTCGGGGGAGTGACGCCCCTGCACACGGCCAGGTAGGGCCGTACGGCCCCGGCCGATGACCAACGGCCCACCGACGGCGCCCCGTGGCCCGGGCCATCGTGGGACGCGCGGCCCCGGCCACGGGGCGAGGACGAGGAGTTGTGTGATGGCGAAGGCATATCTCGTGGGCGGTGGCATCGCGGGGCTCGCGGCGGCGGCGTTCCTGATCCGCGAGGGCGGTTTCGACGGGGCGGACATCCAGCTCTTCGAGGGGCAGCGTTCCCTCGGGGGCAGTCTCGACGCGGGTGGCACCCCCGACGCCGGCTACACCATGCGGGGCGGGCGGATGTTCGAGGCCGAGTTCCGCTGCACCTACGACCTGCTGTCCACCATCCCCTCGACGGACGACCCGTCGGTGTCGGTCACCCAGGAGATCCTGGCCGGCCACGAGGACTTCGCCTGGGACGACATCGCCCGGCTCGTCGACGGCGACGGCAAGATCGTCGACACGACGTCCATGGGCTTCTCCGAGCGGGACCGGTGGGAACTGGTGCGGTGCGCGGCCACCCCCGAGAGACACCTGGACGGCAAGCGGATCACGGACTGCTTCGGCCCGCACTTCTTCACCACCGCTTTCTGGTTCATGTGGTGCACCACGTTCGCCTTCCAGCCCTGGCACAGCGCCGTCGAGTTCCACCGCCATCTCAGACGTTTCCTCCATCTGCTCCCGGAGTTCGGCTCCATGTCGGGCATCCACCGCACGCGGTACAACCAGTACGACTCGATCGTGCGCCCCCTGACGGCCTGGCTGCGCGAGCGAGGGGTCGTCATCCGCACCGGATGCCGAGTCACCGACCTCGGATTCACCCCCGGGACCAGGAGCGGAACGGTGAACAGCATCCACCTCTCCCGGAGCGGCCACGACGAGAGGATCGACATCGCTCCCGAGGACCTGGTCCTGGTCACCAACGGCTCCATGACCGACGCGTCCAGTGTCGGATCGCACTTCACCGCTCCCCCGCCGCCCCCGCACCGCTCGGACGCCTGGCTGCTCTGGCACCGGCTGGCCCGCGGACGCGAGGACTTCGGTGACCCGACCGCCTTCGACAAGCGTGTCAAGGAGTCCCGCGGGGTGTCGTTCACGGTCACCGCCGACGACCCCGTCTTCCTCGACGCACTCGCGGAGTTCAGCGGTCGCGAGACCGGCCGGGGCGGCATGATGACCTTCACCGACTCCCCCTGGCTGCTCACCGTCGTGGCCGATCGTCAGCCGGTCTACCGCGACCAGCCGGACGGCGTATCCGTCTGGTGGGGCTACGGCCTCTTCCCCGGGCGCTCCGGCAACCACACACCCAAGCCGATGACCATGTGCTCGGGCCGGGAGATCCTCGAAGAGGTCCTCCACCATCTGCCCTTCGACGAGGGGACCACCACCCGCGTCCTGAAGTCCTCCACCGTCGTGCCCTGTCTGATGCCCTACCGCACCAGCCAGTTCCTGGTACGCCGGCACGGCGACCGGCCGGAGGTCGTGCCGGAGGGATCGGTCAACCTCGCCTTCATCGGGCAGTTCGCCGAACTGCCCGACGACGTCGTCCTCACCGTCGAGTACTCGGTGCGCACGGCGTGGACGGCGGTGTCCCGGCTCCTCCACCTCGACAGGCGGCCGCCGACGGTCCACAAGGGCCACCACGACCCGCACGTCCTGGCCGCCGCCCTGGAGACGCTGCACCGTCGGCCCGCCGGCTGACCCGCACCGGCTCCCGGTCCACGGGGCGGCGAAAGCTGTCGGTTGCGGCCACTATGCTCCCGCCCATGAACGAGGACGACAGAGGCCCCGCAAGACGAGTCGTCGACGGGCGCTTCGAGTTGGAGACCCGCCTCGGCGGGGGTGGGATGGGGACCGTCTGGCGGGCCAGGGACCTGGTGCTGCACAGGCTCGTGGCCGTCAAGGAGGTCCGCCCGCCCGACCGGGACCTCTCCGAGTACGACCCCGAGGGCGCGCGGACGCTGCGGGAGCGGGTGCTGCGCGAGGCCAGGGCGCTGGCCCGCATCGACCATCCGAACGTCGTCACCATCCACCACATCGTCGACGGCGGCGACGGCACCTACCCGTGGATCGTGATGGAACTGGTCAGCGGTGGCTCGCTGGCCGACCGGCTGGCCGAGGGCCCGATGCCGCCGGCCGAGGCCGCACGGCTCGGCCGGCAGGTGCTGGGCGCGCTGACGGCCGCGCACGACGCCGGTATCCAGCACCGGGACGTCAAGCCGGCCAATGTCCTGCTGCGCCCCGACGGACGTCCCGTCCTCACCGACTTCGGTATCGCGGCGATCCGGGAGACGAGCGGTCTCACCGCCACCGGCTCCGTCATCGGGACGCCCGACTTCATGGCCCCGGAGCGCATATCGGGGCACGAGGGCGGGTCCGCCTCCGACCTGTGGTCGCTGGCGATGATGCTGTACGCCGCCGTGGAGGGCCACCACCCGCTGCGCCGGGGCTCCACCCTGGCGACCCTCGCCGCGGTCCTCAACGACGACGTGGCGCCCCCGGTGCGCGCCGGTGCCCTGGGCGACGTCCTGATGAGCGTGCTCGTGCGGGATCCGTCGGCACGGCCGTCGGCGGCCGAACTGGACCTTCGACTCGCCGAGGTCGAATCGGGGCCGACGACCGCGGCCGTGTGGGACGAGCCCACGTCGTATCCGTTGAACCCGCCGACGCCCGCCACCGGGGTCGGCCCGGGCGCTCCCGGTACGACGCGTGTCACCGCCGCGGGATTCGGTCCGCCTCCCTTCCAGTCACCTCCCTTCCAGTCACCTCCCTCCCAGTCAACGCCCGTCCAGCCACCGCCTGTCCACGCGCCGCCGGGCCACCCACCGCTGGTCCAGTCGCTGCCGGGCGCGGGTCCGTACCAGCCGACGACCGCGCCCGTGAAGGACGTACGGCGACGTGGGCCGCGCCTCGCCGTTCCGCTGAGCGTGTCGGGAGTGTCGCTCGCCGGCGTCCTGGTCCTGCTGTGGTGGCTGCTGCCCCTGGACGACGCCCGCGACACGAACGCGACTGTCCCGCCGGCCACGTCGACCTCGGCCTCCTCCTCGAAGTCGAAGTCGACCGCCTCACCGACCGGCGACGCCTCACCGTCCGACGACCCGGCGACGCAGCAGCCGCAGGACGCGGAGACCGGCGACATGCTGACCCCGGACGGCATCCGCACGGCGATCAAGGCGTTCGAGGAGGAGACCGGCCGCGACAGGTACGGGGACTTCTCGGTCTACCCGGACTACGTGTCGGCCCAGCTCATGGTCGAGGGCAGTGACACCAAGTACGACACCTACAGCTACCGTCCGGGGCAGGGCGTGGAGAAGGGCATCATCAAGGGCACCCTCGCGGGCGGTGAACAGCCCGTCAGTCTCGACGACTTCGACTGGGACAAGGTTCCCGCACTCCTGAAGCAGGCGGAGAAGAAGCTCAACGTCCCCGACCCGGAGAACCGTTATCTGCTGGTCAGGCAGCCCAACGACATCTTCGACACACCGGCCGGCATGGCCGTCTACCTGAGCGACGAGTACAACCAGTCCGGGTACCTGGAGGCCGACACCAAGGGCAAGGTGACCCGCGTGTACCCCGCGGCGGACTGACATGACCCCGGGCGCGTGGGGAGCGGCGGTCTCCCCCGCCCCCCACGCCCCCGGGTGCCGTGCTTCCGGCGGACCGGTCCGCCCCGTCAGTCGCGCTTCGGCATGGGCGCGTCCTCGGCTTCCCTCATCCGCTCGGGTGTCCAGTGGTCCCGGACCTGCTCCGGGTCCTGCCGGACGTCATGGGCCGTGGTACCCGGGTCCGGCCGCGGCTCGGATTCCAGCCCCCTACGACGCACAGGCCCGCCTCCTTGTCCATCGTCAGGTGACGCCGCCCTGGGCGTCGTACATCGCCTTGACCGCGTCGTCGAAGTAGGCGGCCTCGTTCCAGCCGGTGGAGGTGACGGTGCTCATCACCCCGTTGACGGATCCGAGGCCGCTCGAGTCGTTGAACTCCCGCAGCCAGGGCCCGCCGCTGGAGCCGCCGCCGAAGTTGCACTGGAGCTCGATGCCGCCGTCACCGGCTGCCCGTGTCGTGCCCGTGCACGCCCACTGGATCTCGCCGCTGTCGAGGTTCCCGGGGTAGCCCAGAATCGTGATGGGCTGTGTGCGCGAGAAGTTCCAGCTCATGCCGTGACCGCCGGTGACATTGACGATCTTGTTCCCGTTGAGCGGCCAGGTGGTCACCATGGCCACGTCGCGCCTGAGGTCACTGCTGTTGATCCAGGCGTTGAACGTGCGCATCTGCTTGGCGGCGAAGGTGCCGAAGGGCCGGGCCCCGGAGCGGTAACGCGGCACATAGACCCAGTTCGTCATCCACGTGCCGCCGCTGCCGCCGTGGACGCAGTGCCCGGCGGTGACGACCATCTGTTTCGAGTCGCTGTTGAGGGCGCTCGCCGAACACGCGTAGGTGCCGCCGTTGCCGGGATTGGTGAAGAACACCTTGCCCACCGCGGCGGAT
The DNA here is from genome assembly GCF_019599145.1 of Streptomyces akebiae. Classification (NCBI taxonomy): domain Bacteria; kingdom Bacillati; phylum Actinomycetota; class Actinomycetes; order Kitasatosporales; family Streptomycetaceae; genus Streptomyces; species Streptomyces akebiae. The sequence goes on from NZ_CP080647.1 coordinate 246,953, forward strand.
TCGTTGATGCGCGGGGCCGGTGCGTCGGAACGGGCAGGGGCGGCCGGGATCTTCCCCGGCTTCCCGGTGGGGCCGGGCGTCTCACCGGCGCGCGGCCCTGGCGCGGCGGGCCGTTTGTCGAGCGAGACGGCCTTCGCCATCCGCTCGGGCGTCCAGTACCGCTCCAGTGCGGCAAGGTCCTGTGCCGAGTCGACCGGGGCCCCGCTCGACAACCGCGCGATGTGGCTGACGTCGGCGCCGTTCCCGGCGGCGGGATCACCTGCGGTGACCCGTGACGTGGCCGCGCCGGGGACGGGCGCCGCCTCGGCGGCCGTCGCCGTACCGATCAGTGCCAGTACGGTGGCCGCGGCCAGCGGAAGTATCGCGTGTCTGAAACTGCGCACGAACTGTCTCCCTCGATGGTCGGTGCAGTGCCTGTCTCTGACGGCAGAGCCGATCAGTGTGCGGAGCACAGCGAACCTAGGCGGGACAGGGACATGCCAAACAGCCCCAGACAAGCCGCTCTGTTCCTCGCCGCGAGGAGACCTGCTATTCGGCCGGTCCGGATTGCCGCTTGTCTTGCGGGCCCGGGTGTCGTGGGCAGCGTCGTGGTGCCGGTCGCACCTGCTCCCGGACCGGCGGGGGTGGAGAGGCCGCTCCCGCCGGGGACCCGGCCGACACCTGTCAACGGCACCGCCGCCGCACGCCGGGCTGTCGTGAACCGGCCGGACAGGGAGATGTGCCAGGACGGCGACGGCCGTCGTTTTGGCGGGTAACCAGCGTGGCGGTGGACGGACCGACGACGTTCAGGCCGTCAGGCCGTCAGGCACCGCCTGTTCGGCCCCGCGCGTCAGCTGCCCAGTGCTGTGAGCACCACCGACCTGGCCTCGTCCTGGACGCGGCGCAGGTGGTCCGGGCCGAGGAAGGACTCGCCGTAGATCTTGTAGACGTCCTCGGTGCCCGAAGGGCGGGCCGCGAACCAGGCGTTGGCCGTGGCGACCTTGATGCCGCCGAGGGCCGCGCCGTTGCCGGGGGCCGCCGTGAGGACCGAGGTCACCGGCTCACCGGCGAGGGTGTCGGCGGTGACCTGGCGCGGGGACAACTTGGCGAGCAGCGCCTTCTCCTCGCGGGACGCCGGGGCGTCGACGCGCGCGTAGGCGGGGGCGCCGAAGCGTTCGGTGAGCCCGGCGTAGTGCTGCGAGGGCGTCTTGCCGGTGACGGCCGTGATCTCGGAGGCGAGCAGCGCCAGGATGATGCCGTCCTTGTCGGTGGTCCACACCGATCCGTCGCGGCGCAGGAAGGACGCGCCGGCCGACTCCTCGCCGCCGAACCCGAGCGTGCCGTCGGACAGTCCGTCCACGAACCACTTGAAGCCGACCGGGACTTCGACCAGTTGCCGGCCGAGGTCCGCGGCGACCCGGTCGATCATGCTGGACGACACCAGGGTCTTGCCGATCCCGGCGGTCGCGGGCCACTGCTCCCGGTGCGAGAAGAGGTACGAGATCGCCACGGCCAGATAGTGGTTGGGGTTCATCAGACCCCCGTCCGGCGTGACGATGCCGTGCCGGTCGGCGTCGGCGTCGTTGCCGGTCGCGATGTCGAACCGGTCGCGCCGCTCGATGAGCGAGGCCATGGCGTACGGCGAGGAGCAGTCCATGCGGATCTTGCCGTCCCAGTCCAGCGTCATGAAGCGCCAGGTGGGGTCGGTGAGCGGGTTCACCACCGTGAGGTCGAGCCGGTGCTGTTCGGCGATGCGGCCCCAGTAGGCGACCGAGGCGCCGCCGAGCGGATCGGCGCCGATGCGGACGCCGGCGGCCCGGATCGCCTCCAGGTCCAGCACGCTCGGCAGGTCCGCCACGTAGGCCCCGAGGAAGTCGTGGCGGCCGGTGCCGGGGGCGGCCAGGGCACGGGCGTACGGGATGCGCCGTACGTCCTTCAGGCCGCTCGCGATGATGTCGTTGGCACGGTCCTGGATCCAGGAGGTCGCGTCGGAACCGGCCGGTCCGCCGTTCGGCGGGTTGTACTTGAAGCCGCCGTCGGCGGGCGGGTTGTGCGAGGGGGTGACCACCACGCCGTCGGCGAGGCCGGACGTACGGCCGCGGTTGTGGGTGAGGATGGCGTGCGAGACCGCCGGAGTCGGCGTGTAGCCGTCGGCCTGGTCGATGAGGACGGTCACGTCGTTGGCGGCGAACACCTCGAGGGCCGTGATCCGCGCGGGCTCGGACAGGGCGTGGGTGTCGGCGCCGAGGAACAGGGGGCCGTCGGTGCCCTGGGCGGCGCGGTACTCGCAGATGGCCTGGCTGGTGGCCGCGATGTGGTCGTCGTTGAACGCCGTCGCCAGGGACGACCCGCGGTGTCCCGAGGTGCCGAAGGCCACTCGCTGCCCGGGCTCGGCCGGGTCCGGACGCAGGGCGTAGTACGCCGTGACCAGACGGGCCACGTCGATGAGGTCCTCGTGCCCGGCGACCTGGCCCGCTCGCGCGTTCTGCATGTCCCCGCTCCTCCGCAAAGGTCGACCGTTGAGTACGGTGCTCATTCTCCCCTGCCCGGCCCGTGGGGACGCACGCGCACCGGGCGCCCGTTGTGGCCGGTGCGCGGTGGGTGCGACGATACGGGCCGACGAGGCGAAGGGACGTCGACGTGAGCCATGGGGACCGACGGCCGCCCGCCGCCGTGCTGTTCGACGCGCTGGGTCCCGCCTACGAGAAGGCGTTCGCCCGTGCTCCCGCCCATCTGTCCGCCCTGGAGTGGCTGGTCGAGCGGCTGCCGCCTGCCGCGCGGACGTTGGACGTGGGCAGCGGCACCGGGCGGCCGACGGCGGCCGCGCTGGTCGAGGCGGGCCACTGTGTGCTGGGTGTCGACGTCTCCCCCGTCATGGTCGAACTCGCCGCCCGCCAGGTCCCCGAGGCCGAGTTCCGCCGCGTCGACATCCGTGATCTGCCTCTCGACGCCGACTCGTTCGACGGCGTGTGCGTGTTCTTCTCGCTGCTGCAGATGACCCGTGCCGAACAGGCTGCGCTGATGCGGCGCCTCGCCCTCGCCCTCAGGCCGGGTGGCCATCTGGTGCTGGCCACGGTGCCCGCGGACGAGGACGACGTCGAGGTGGTCTTCATGGGCCGGCCGGTCCGCGCGACCAGCTTCGCCGAGGAGGGCGTCATCGACATGGTGGAGGCGGCGGGGCTGACGGTCCTGTCCCGGCACGGCACCGTCTTCACCCCGGACCATCCGGGCGCCGGCCCCGAACCCCATCTCTTCCTGTACTGCCGTCGCGACGGAACCGGCGACTGACGCTCGGCGTCCGGTCACTGACGCTCGGCCCCGGGGCGCTCCGGCGGACGTGACCGAACGGATGCGCGCCCGGGGTTTCCGAGCCGCAGACGGGCTCGGCCCTCATGGGGGTCCCTGGCCGCAGCCAGCCCTCTTGAGGTCCCGAGCCGCAGACGGGCCCGGCCCTCATGCGGGTCCCGAACCACGGACGGCCCCGAGCCGGTTCACCCGGGAAAGCGTCCCGTGGAGCGCAGGTGCCAGCGCCGCTCCGCGTAGGCAAGGTCGTCGCGCCACAGGCGGCCCGCGGCGGCCCGCACGAGCGGTCGCAGGAGCGGCGCCGCCCTGCGGGCCAGGACGAAACCGGGCCGGTCCGAGGCGGCCACGACGGCCTCCACCACGGCTGTCCGGGGCCGACCCCGGTCGTCGGGAGCGAGCGGTGTCGCATGGGTCTCCACCACCGAACCCTCGCCCTCGCCCTCGGTGATGCGCATGACGACCGTGCGCGGCTCGGGCGCGGTGAACACCGCCCGCACGGGCACGACGAGTCGCCGGGCGAGCCGGAACGACACGTCGACCGTGAACCCGTCGTCCGGTCCGGCGGGCGCGTCGACGACGGTCAGGTCGACGAAGGAGTACGGGTGGAACCAGGCGCCGTGCCACGGATCCAGCCGGTTGGCGACGACGTCCTCCGGCTCGCAGACGCCGACGCCGACGTAGACCGCCGACAGCGACGCCGCACGGGCCGGCCGCACCGGCACCACCGGCGCCTCCAGCGGCGACTCGCCGCCCACGTCGTCCAGACGCACCCACACCAGCACTCCGTCGTCATGGGCGGGCAGCGGCTCCCACCCCGCGAACGGGCCGCCGGACAGGGCGAGTCCGTGCCAGTGACAGATGAGGGTGCCGCAGCGCACCGGGCTGTCCTTCAGCGGCGCGCCCAGATGGGGGCAGATGCCGGGCCCGGCGACAGGTCGGCCGTCCGTATCGCGCCATACGACGACCTCCCGGCCGGCGATCGTCCGGGCCAGCGGGCGGTCGTCCCGGAGGTCCCGGGTCTCGCCGACGACGTACCAGTTGCCCGACGGGCGTGCCTGCGCCCGCTTGAGGGCCTCGGCGATCACGGCCGGGCGGGCCTCGCGCCACGTGGGCCGCTGTCGTTCCCAGGGCACCGGGTCACGGTGCAGGGAGAGGGGATACCGTCCGCGGCGGGCGGGACGTCGGGGGCTCACGCGACCTCCTCGTGAAGCGGGTTGGGCGAGACGGTGACGGCGGGCGGCTCGTGTCCGGCGGCGGGTGGGGCGGCCGGCGCCGGCGGTACCGTCCGCCGTGCCCCGGCGCGCGCCGCGGTCCGTGCGGCCATCCGTGCGGCCGCCCGTGCCGCCGTCAGGCGCACGAGCCCGTCGACGGCCACCGCGGCGCGCCGTCGCCGGGGGACCACGGCACGGCGGTGCAGGACCGCGTACCCGTCACGGGCGACGGCGTCCAGGATGCCGCCGTACAGCACGAACGCGGTGCGGATGCAGGGGCGTGAGACGGGGTCGAGCATGGCGAGGCCCGGAGCGGCCTCGCGGTAGACGCCACGGGTGAGGTCCTCGAAGGCCCGCAGTGCCTCGGTGATCCGCCGGTCGCGGTGGCCGGTGCGGCGGCTCCACGTCAGCAGTTCCCGGTGCGCTCCGTGGGCGCTCAGCAGGTCGGCGGGCAGGTAGAGGCGGCCCCGGTCCAGGTCCTCGCCGACGTCGCGCAGGAAGTTGGTCAGTTGGAAGGCCAGCCCGAGGGCGGCGGCGTGCGGGGCGGCCTCCTCGCGCGGGACCACCGTGCCGAGGATCGGCAGCATCTGCAGCCCGATCACGGCGGCGGAGCCGTGCATGTAGGTGCGCAGGTCGTCGTAGGTCGCGTAGTCGGTGACCTCCAGGTCGCTGCGCATGGACGCCATGAAGTCGCTGAAGTGCCGGTGGTCGATGGCGTACCGACGGGCCGTGTCGGCGAGCGCGAGGACGACCGGCTCGACGACGTCGCCCCGGCCCCCGCCGCGGGCGTGGGCGTCCCGCAGGCCGCGTTCCAGGCGCTCGTGGAGGAGCGCGAGGTCCGCCGCGCGGGCGTGCGCCGGCGCGTCGGTGTCCAGGGAGTCGACGATGTCGTCGGCCCAGCGGGCGAAGCCGTAGAGCGCGTGCACGGCGGGACGGCGTTCCACGGGCAGCAGCCGGGTGGCGAGGAAGTAGGTCCTGCCGTGCCGGGCGTTGAGGCGGCGGCAGCGCGTGTAGGCGTCGCGCAGCACCGGCTCGGTGATGCCCGCCGCGTCGAGTTCGCGGGCGGTCATGAGGAGGTTCCTTCCGGTGCGGCCGACGCGGTGCGCCGGCGTCTGGGGACGGGGGTCGCATGTCGGCCGGTGATGCGGGCGGCGGCGAGCTTGCCGGACAGCAGGACGGTCGGCACGCCGACGCCCGGGGTGGTGCCGCAGCCGGCGAGTACGGCGTTGGCGGTGCCGCGTACGAGGTTGCGCGGCCGGAACGGGCCGGTCTGCGCGAAGGTGTGGGCGGCCGAGAAGGGGGTGCCCGCCGCGTGCCCCTGGGCGTGCCAGTCGGCCGGGGTGACGAGGGCCTGCTCCTCGACGGCGTCGGCGAGGCCGTCGAATCCGCGCCGTTCCAGCTCCCTGAGGACGCTGTCGCGGTAGCGGGGAGCCAGGTCGCCCCACGCGGCGGCGTCGGGTCCGATGTCGGTGTTGGGGCAGGGCGCGAGGATGTAGTGCAGGTGGTGGCCCGGCGGGGCGAGCGTCGGGTCGGTGGCGGTGGGGCGGGTGATCAGCAGGGACGGGTCGCTCATCAGGCTGCCGGTACGGGTGAGTTCGTCGAAGGTGCGTCGCCACGCGGTGCCGAAGGACAGGGTGTGGTGGGCGAGTTCGGGCCAGGTCCGGTCGGTGCCGGCGTGCAGGACGACGGCCGACGGGGCGTGCCTGATGCGCAGCGGACGGCGGGGCGGTCGGCCCAGCAGGGCGTAGGCGACGGACAGGTCGGGAGTGAGGACGACGGCGTCGCACGGGATGCGTTCGTGCGCGGTGACCACGGCGGTGACGCGGTCGCCGGAGCGTTCCAGCCGGACGACGTCCCGCCCGAACCTCAGGTCCGCGCCGGCCTCGGCGGCGGCGTCCGCCATGGCCTGCGGCAGGGCGTGCATCCCGCCGCGGGGGAAGTACACCCCGGCCACGGTGTCCATGTAGGCGATCACGGCGTAGGCGGCGAGGGCCCGCGCCGGCGGGACGCCCGCGTACAGCGCCTGGAAGGAGAAGACCCGGCGCAGGCGTTCGTCGCGCAGATGGCGGCCGATCCCCGCGTCCAGCCGCCCGAAACCGCCGAGCGCGGCGAGCCGCGCGAGGTCCGGGGTGAGCAACTGGAAGGGGGAGTCGAAGTTGGTGTCGATGAAACGCCTCATCTGTGCCCGGTACAGCCGCTCCAGCCAGCCGCGCAGCCGCCGGTAGCCCGCCGCCTCCTCGGCGCCCGCGAAGCGCTCGACCTCCGCCTCCATGGCGTCGGCGTCGGTGTGCACGTCGATGCCGCTGCCGTCCGCGAAGAGGGCCCGGTAGGCCGGGTGCAGGGGGATGAGGTCGACCCGGTCGCGCAGGGTCCCGCCGACCGCGGCGAAGGCCTCGTCGGCGATCTCGGGCATGGTCAGCACGGTGGGGCCGGTGTCGATGCGGTAGCCGCCGCGCTCCAGGCGTCCGGCGCGGCCGCCGGGCAGCGCGTCGCGCTCGACGAGCGTGACCCGGCGGCCCGCTCCGAGCAGGTGCAGGGTGGCCGCCAGGCCGGAGAGTCCGGCGCCGACGACCACGACGTGGTCCGTGCGTCCGGGAACGGTCCTGGTCATCGGGCGGCTCCCTCGACGGCGCCCAGCAGGAGGGAGACCGGCACACCGTTCAGGGGACCGTGAGGGGCGGAGGAAGGAGGCGGTGGCGGGTTTCCGGCCGTGGTGTGCAGCAGTTCCCGCAGGCGCAGTCGGCCCTCCGCCTCCAGCGTGGCGGACTCCAGATGACGCAGGCCCTGGGCTACCAGACGGTCGATCTTCGCCTCGACGATGTCGCGCGCGCCGGTACGGACCAGCACGTCACGGACCTCGGCGAGACGGTGCTCCGACAGATCGGCTCGGCCGAGGGAGCGCCGCAACAGGGAGAGGGCACGCCGGTCGTCGGCCGCCTCGGCCCGGGCCTGCGCCACGGCGACCAGGTAGGTGGGCTTGCCGGCCCGGATGTCGCCCCCGGTGGGTTTGCCGACGTGCCGGGGACCGCCGAAGACGTCGCCGAGGTCGTCCCGGAGCTGGAAGGCGATGCCGACGCACCGGCCCGCCGAGCACAGGGCCCGGGTCCGTGCGGCGTCCGCGCCCGCCAGCGCCGCTCCGAGGGCCAGGGGGCGCTCCACGGAGTACAGGGCGCTCTTCAGACAGGCGGCGCGGATGGCGCGGGCCAGGGACCGGGAGGAGGTGGCCTGGCCCTGGACGTCCAGGTACTGCCCGGCCACCATCTCGGTGCGCATGGTGCTCCACAGCTCGCGGACGGCGTGGCCGGCGACCGGTGCCGTCCTGGTGGCCGCGACGATGTCGTCCGCCCAGGCCAGGGCCAGATCGCCCGCGAGGATCGCCGCGGCCTCTCCGAAGCGCGCCCCGTGGCTCGGTTCCGTGACGTCGGCGTACTGCGCGGCGACGTCGGCGTGCAGGGCGAGTCGGCCGCGGCGCAGCCGGGAGCCGTCCATGACGTCGTCGTGGACCAGCGCACAGGTCTGGATCAGTTCGAGTGCGGCGCCGATACGCAGGGCGGCCTCCGCCTCGGCGGCTCCTCCCCCGCACGCGCGCAGGGCCCACCAGACGAAGCGCGGCCGCATGAGCTTGCCTCCGTCCAGGGCGAAGCGGGCGACGCGCTCGGCCAGATCCGCCGCGAAGACCGGGTCGAGCGCGGCGGCCCGTTCGGTGCGCTCCGCCAGCAGGCCCTCCAGTACGCGTCGCACGGCCCCGGGGACGTCGCGGTCGACGGCGTGCGGGTCGCACGCGTCCGCCGGGGCGTGGGAGGGGTCCTCCTCGGGGGATCCGGGCGGTGACGCTGCCGCAGGGTGATCCTTCGCGTCGCTGGGGCCCATCAGGGTTCCTTCCGTCGCCGGCAACAGCGGTGTCTGCTTCAACGCCTTCCGTGGCAGAGGCGCGCACGGATGCGCCGGAAGAGTGAAAAGGCACCGCCGGTTCGCGCTACGGGCCGCCGCGCGTGCGACAGCGCGACGCGATACGACGCAAAGCGCTGCACAGGCGATGCAAGTTGTCTCCCTCGGGTCGGCCCTCGCAGGGTGGAGGAGTCGCAGCGGCCCGGCGACAGGGGCCCGGCCCGGAGGGGACGGGTGCCCCGGCAGCACGCCCGTCAACCCGTGGGGCGCGACGAACCTCAGCCCTCACAAGGAGCAGACGCCATGACTGCACAGCAGGCCACCAGGCACACCCACGACGGCGTCCCGCCTCGGGGCCCGGCGGAGGACGCTCCTGCGTGCGAGGACCTGGCAGCCGGTTTCGTCGCCGGGGACGAGGGCTGCCTGACCGCCGTCTACCACCGTTGGGGCCCACTCGTGTTCACCCTGGCCCGGCGCTCCCTCGGCGACGCCCGGGAGGCGGAGGACGTCAGGCAGTCGGTGTTCCTCGCCGCGTGGCGCGGCCGGGCCGGATACGCCCCGGAGCGCGGCCCCCTGGGGGCCTGGCTCGTCGGCATCACCCGACGCAAGATCGCCGACGCCCTGGCGGCACGGACGCGGCGGGCCGAACTCGTGGCGGCGGCCGGAGCGCACATGACCGAGGCGCCCGTGAACCCCGACACGCTGCCCGACGCCGTGCTCGACCGGGTCCTGATCGGCCGCGAGTTCACCCGGATCCCGGCACCCCAGCGCCTGGTGCTCACCCTCGCCTTCTACGACGACCTGACGCAGACACAGATCGCCGAGGTCACCGGCTGGCCGCTGGGGACCGTCAAGAGCCATGCGCGGCGCGGACTGCGACGCCTGAGCCATCGTCTGCGCGAGGAAGGCATCCTGGACCACTCGGCGTGACACCCGAATCGATGCGCGATCGAGGCGCACGCATGAGGGGCGCGACGCGCGGCGCCCCGCGGCCGGCGGGGAAACCGCTCCCCGTCGGTCGAGCCTGCCACCGAGGCCGCCCCCGCGACGGGAAACTGACGGAGGGCCGACCTCCCCGCCCGCCCCCGTCGGCGCGGAAGAACGCGCACGGATGCGGAGGAACGCCGGTGAACGCCGGTGAACGCCGGTGAACGCCACCGAGCACGCTGAGCACGCTGAACACAGGACAACGAGGAGGGAGCCGCAGGTGCTGGAAGCCGACGTGGTCATCGTGGGCGCGGGAGCGGCCGGGCTGTCCCTCGCCCACCGGCTGTCGCGACGCGCCCCCGGCGAGCCCCGCCTGTCGGTGATCCTGGTGGACGCGCCACCCGGCCCGCTGCGTCCCCCGAGCCGCACCTGGTGCTTCTGGGAGAGGGGCCCCGGCCCGTACGACGCCGCCCTCAGCGCCGTCTGGCGGCGGCTGCGGGTGCGGACCCCCGAGGGCCGGATCCTTCAGAGGGACATCGCGCCCCTGACCTACAAGATGCTCCGCTCGGACGACTTCGAGGACCTCGTCTCGCGCGAACTGGCCCGCGGTGACGAGGTCCGCCGTCTGGAAGCGGCCGTCGAGACGGTGGACGGCGTCGCCGGCGGAGCAGAGCTCCTCGCCCGTTCCGGCGAGGGCTCCCCCCTGACCGTCCGCGCCCGCTGGGTCTTCGACTCCCGGCCCCTCGGGAGCCTGCCCGCCGCCCGCACCACCCTGTTGCAGCACTTCCACGGCTGGTTCGTCCGCACCCGGCGACCGGTGTTCGACAGCGGCACGGTGGAGTTCATGGACTTCCGGGTGCCGCAGCCGCCCGGCGGACTCGCCTTCGGCTATGTCCTGCCCACCGACAGCGACCGGGCGCTGGTGGAGTACACCGAGTTCTCCGGTGCCGTCCTGCCCCGTGCCACCTACGACACCGCGCTGCGTCGCTACAGCGAGGACGTGCTGGGTCTGGGCGGCTTCGAGGTCGTCGCGACGGAGAGCGGCGTGATCCCCATGACCGACGCGCGCTTCGACCGCCGATCGGGGCCTTCGGTGTTCCGCATCGGTACGGCCGGAGGCGCCACACGGCCGTCCACCGGCTATACGTTCTCCGCGATCCAGCGGCAGACACGAGCGATCGCCGCCGCACTGCGCGCGGGCCGGAACCCCGCGCCTCCCCCCGCTCACTCGGCCCGCTCGCGCGCGATGGACGCCGTACTGCTGAGAGCCCTGGACAGCGGCCGGGTCGACGGCGCCGCCTTCTTCACCCGGTTGTTCTCGCGGGTTCCGGCGGAACGCCTGCTGCGGTTCCTGGACGGGGGGACCCGCCTGCACGAGGATCTCGCACTCGGCCTGCGCACGCCCGTGCTCCCGATGCTCCGCTCCGCGGTGGAGCTTTCCTGGCTGCCCCGCGGATGGGCCGAAGAGCCCTTCTCCGCCGAACAGCCCTTCTCCGGCGGACCGTTCCCGGACCGCGACCCCGGCCGCCCATGACCGGCACGGCGACCTTCCGTGCTCCGGACCGAGGGCGGCGACCTTCCGTGCACCGAACCGAGGAGATCTCATGACGCTGCTCCGCGACGAGGACCTGTCCGCCGCGTTCGACCACGCCTCGCGCAGCTACGACACGCTGGTGTCCGCCAATCCCGGCTATCACGGCCAGTTGCGCCGCTCGGCCCGCCGCCTCCGTCTGCCCCGGCGGGGGGCCGGCCTGCGCGTCCTCGACCTCGGCTGCGGGACCGGCGCGTCCACCGCCGCGCTCGCCGCCGTTCTCCCCGAGGCGGAGATCACCGCGGTGGACGCCTCGGCGGGCATGTTGGAGCGTGCGGCCCGCAAACCCTGGCGCGAGGGGGTGAGCTTCGTACACGCTCCCGCCGAGCGGCTGGCGCAGGCCGGGGTGGAGGGGCCGTTCGACGCGGTGTTCGCCGCCTACCTCTTCCGGAACGTCACCGATCCCGACCGCGTCCTGTCGACGGTGCGCGACGTCCTGGCTCCCGGGGGCCGCCTGGCGGTGCACGAGTACACCCTCAGCGGCCGGGCCCTCCACCGCGCCGTGTGGACGGGCGTGTGCCGTGGCCTGGTCCTGCCCGTCGCCACCGTCCTCGGCGACGGCGGCCTCTACCGCCATCTGTGGCGCAGCGTGGTGGAGTTCGACACCGCGGACGACTTCGCCGCGCGGGCCCGCTCCCAGGGCTTCGAAGCCGTGCGGGTACTGCCCCTGCCCGGATGGCAGACCGGCATCACGCACACGATCGTCGCCCGCCGACCGACCACGGCGGGGGACGGCCGATGAGGGCCCGCAGGGGCAACGACCCGCTGCGGCCCGGCAGGGACCGGCGGGTCCGCAGGCTGAACGCGGTACCGGGCGCTCCGCGCTGCATGGGCGACCGGCCGCCGACGGCCGCTGTCGTCGGCGGCGGTATCGCCGGCCTGGCGGCCGCGACAGCCCTCGCGGAGCGCGGCGTGCGGGTCACCCTCCACGAACGGGAGGCGACCCTCGGCGGACGTCTGGCCGGCTGGCCGACCGTCCTGTCCGACGGGACCACCGTCACCATGAGCCGCGGCTTCCACGCGTTCTTCCGCCAGTACTACAACCTGCGCGGGCTGCTGCGGCGGACCGATCCCACCCTGACCCGCCTGCGGGGACTGCCCGACTACCCCCTGCGACACGCCGACGGTCTCCACGACGGTTTCCGGTACGTCCCGCGCACCCCGCCGTGGAGCGCGCTGGGCTTCGTCGCCCTGAGCCCCTCCTTCGGGCTCCGGGACCTGTTCCGTATGAACCTGGTCGCCGCGCTGCCCCTCCTGGACGTGCGGGTCCCCGAGGTCCACACCCGTCTCGACGGCGTCAGCGCCCGCGACTTCCTCGACGCGATCCGCTTCCCCGAGGCCGCGCAGCACCTCGCGTTCGAGGTGTTCTCCCGCAGTTTCTTCGCCGATCCACGCGAACTGTCCGCGGCCGAGATGGTCCTCATGTTCCACATCTACTTCCTCGGCTCGGCCGAAGGACTCCTGTTCGACGTCCCCGACGAGCCCTTCCCCACCGCCCTGTGGGACCCCCTCGCCGCCTATCTGCGCGGCCACGGGGCCGACCTGCGCACCGGGACCCCGGTCGAGGCGGTCGAGCCCACGCCCGACGGCGGCTTCCTCGTCGCCACCGGTCAGGAGGAACGACGGTACGACGCGGTCGTCCTGGCCCTCGACACGATCGGCCTGCGCCGCCTCGTCCAACGCTCCCCACGGCTGGCGGACGCGGCGTGGCGCGAACGGGTGGCGGGACTGCGGAGCGCGCCGCCCTTCCTGGTCTCCCGGCTGTGGCTGGACCGCCCCGTCGCCGCCGACCGTCCCGGCTTCCTGGGCACCGCCGGCTACGGCCCGCTCGACAACGTCAGCGTGCTCGACCGCTGGGAGGGCGAGGCCGCGCGCTGGGCGGCCCGCACCGGCGGATCCGTCGTGGAACTGCACGCCTACGCCCTGTCCGACCGCGCGCCCCACGACGTCGAACAGAAGCGTCTAATGGAGCAGTTGCACCGGGTGTACCCCGAGACGCGCGCGGCGACGGTGCTGGACGAACGGCACGAATGGCGGGCCGACTGCCCGCTGTTCCCGGTCGGCGAGTACGACGCCCGGCCCACGGTCCGCACCGGTGACCCCGCTCTGGTGGTCGCCGGGGATCTGGTCCGCACCGGCCTCCCGGTCGCCCTCATGGAGCGGGCGGCCACGAGCGGATTCCTCGCCGCCAACGCGCTGCTGGAGCGGTGGGGGGTCAGGGGCCAGACCCTGTGGACCGTCCCCGACGGCGCCCGCGGCCCCCTGCTGCGCCGCCTCGCCCGCGTCGGCTGAGCCCGTCGTGGGCGCCGGGACGATCAGTGCGGAGTCTCGGGGAGACCGGCCAGGCGCCGCGCCCAGAAGGCGTGGTGGCTCCAGCGGGTCTCCTGGGCGTGGGCAGAGCGGTGGCCGCGCACGTACGCGGTCCGCGCGGCCGCGACCTGGTGCGCGTAGTCGGCGAGGGCCGAGTCGTCGCCGCGCCCCGTGCGGCTCAGGTGGGCGTCGACGGCGCGGCCCGCGCTCAGCCCGGTGTACAGGGCGGTCAGGACGCCCTGGGAGGACAGCGGGTCGAAGCAGAGGGCCGCGTCCCCGGCGGCGGTCCAGCCGTCTCCGTACACCCGGTCCAGGTGCGCGGTGTGCGCGGCGGCCCGGCGCGGCGCGTCGAACGGCGCGGACGGGTCCCCCTGCGGCCGGACCCGCCGGGACACGTGCCGGGTGGCCAGCATCCGTCCCCGGAAGTGGTGCGCGGCGTAGGGGGCGGCGGGCAGGTCGGTGTCGGTGAAGTAGGCGACCAGGCGCCCGCCGACGGGCTGCGGGGCGGTGTACCACCAGCCGTCCTCGTCGGACTCGACGAGCGAACAGCGCTCGGTGTCCCGGGGGTCCGCCGCGAGCGGAGCCAGGAGGGCGGTGAGCCGATCCCGGACCCGCCGCCGCGCACCGCACCGGACGGCGATCGCGGCGGCACGGCCGGTGGCGTCGACCAACCAACGGCAGCGCACCGTACGCTCACCGCCTGCTCCTACGCCTACGCCGCCACCGGCCACGGCGCGGCTCGTGCCGCAGCGCAAGGTCACGGTCCAACTGCCGTCCGGGCGCCGTGCGGTTCCGCGTACGGCCGTGTCCTCGGCGACCTCGGCCCCGGCCGCGCGGGAGGCGTCACGCAGCCGTCGGTCGAACAGCTGCCGGTCGAGGTGCCAGCCGTGCCCGTGCGGGTCGTTGACGAAGTCCACGGCGCGCAGGTCGGCCGAGCCCCACGCCGACAGGGTGCCGTAGCAGCGCAGATGCCCGGGTCCGAGGACGCGGTCGGTGACGCCGAGATCGCCCAGTACGACCCGTCCGGCGGGCACGAGCGTCTCACCGACCTTCGGCGGCCCGGTGCCGGCGTCCGCCAGCAGGACCCTACGGCCGGCCCGGGCGAGGGTGAGCGCCGCGGCACACCCGGCCGGGCCGCCGCCCGCCACCACCACATCGAAAGGCACCGTTCCGAAAGCGGGATCGAGTGCGGGCGCGAGCGCCGACTCCCGCACAGGCACAGGCACAGCCGCAGGCACGGACCTCACTGCGCCTCGTGGAAAGGGTCGAGTCTTTCCAGGTACCCGGCGGCGATCTCCTCCTCGCGGTAGCCGGTCGCCCGCGCGGCCTCGCTGACCGCCCGCGCCACATACGCGGCCTCGTCCGCCGCGAGGGCCGTGCTGTCCTCGGGCCGGACGCCGCCCGCCGCGGCGGCCAGCGTGGGTGGCCCCGCCTCGGGCACATGCAGGTTGACGAGGTTCGCCGTGTCCGACGCCTGGTCGAGCGGTGATCCCGGGCGGGACTCCACCTGGATCCGTTCGGGGAACTTCCCGTCGCCCACGGTGTAGTCACGCACCTCGACGACGCCGAGCTTCGGCCAGTCCGTGATCATCTGGGTGCGCTGCTCGTTCATGGTGCCGGTCAGGCCGCGCAGCCAGGTCGCCCGCCGCTCGAACGCCTCCTCCCGGGCGCTGTCGTCGCCGCCGGTCGGCGGGGTGTTCACCGTCTCGAAGTCCACCAGCTTGAGCACGTGGTTGGGCACCTGGGCGGGCCAGAAGGTCGGCAGGTACGGGCTGTAGCGCGGCCCGAGGTTGGCCAGCACCTCGTAGCCGGAACGGCAGCTCGCGGTGTCCGCCTGCCAGGGGGCGGCCATCCAGCGGGTGAGGTCTCCGGGCCCCTGCGCGTACAGCGGTCCGCCCACGGCGGCGGCCTCCTGCGGGGTCAGGGTGGGTCCGAAGTCAGGTTCCGTGGTGCCCGGGGCACGGTGCCGGATGCGGAAGGGCGCGGTGAACATGCTCGGGGACCTGATCGGCCAGGTGACCTCGCACCCGGGGTGGAAGGCGTCGGCGGCACAGTTCTCCAGGGCCGCCCGGTCCAGCAGCCCCGGCTGCTCGGCGACGGGGGCGTCGTCGAGCGTGGGACGGGGCTGCCGCAGCGGCCCGGACTGGAACGCGCCGTCCGCCCAGCGTCGCAGCATCCAGTCCTGGGTCGGGGACAGCGTGATGTGCTGACGTACGGACCTGGGCCTACTGGCCATGGCGTCACCGTAGAGCCACGGCCACGGCAGCGGGGACATGCCGTCGCGGTCCCAGTCGCGCAGGGCCACGTACGTCTGGCGGCGCAGTTCCCGGCTCCGCCTGGACGGATCGGCGAGTCTCCCGCGCAGCGCGGGGGAGACAAAGTGGTTCGGACCGTTCCAGCCGAACTGGGTGGCGAAGCCCTGGTTGACCCACTGCAGATCACAGAAGCGGCGCAGCAGCGGTTCGATGTGATCGGTGTACGAGATCTGCTGCGGGCGGGTCAGTGAACCGGCCTTGACGAAGACGTCGAAGAGCAGGTCGTAGAGGGTGCGGATGGACCGCACTCCCGGGGCGTAGTGCGGAGGCCCCACCACGACCCAGGCCGGAGTGGCCGTCAGTTCCCTGTCGTCGATGAGGACCTTCGCCGTCACCGGGCCGTCGGACACGTCGTCGTACCAGGTGTCGTTGTTGGCGACTCCGGTGATCGGAGCGTTCGCGTACGAGGCGGAGTGCCCCCTGCCGCCGAGCACCAGCAAGCGGCCGTCCGCGCGGGTGGAGATCTCGCCGAGGTACACGGCCTTGCCCATGATCTTGCCGGTGTCGAATTTCTGCGTCTCCGTCAGGGAGCCGCGGACGGTACGGCTCCCGGGGTCGTTGACCAGCTTCTTCCGGTCGGCGCCCACGACGCCGGCGTTGCGCCGGCCGTACTGTTCGGGGGCGAGTGTCTCGCCCTCGGGAATGTCGAGCGGCACGTGGAACTGGTACCAGGCGGCCTTCTTGTTGGCCAGATGCACCGTCCACCGGATCTCGGACACACCCGCCTCGCCCGGCTTGAGTTCCCGCACGACCTCGCCCGCGGCGTTGTGGCCGTACACCCGGAAACGCGCGGCCTGCCTCCGGATCGCCCCCGCGGCGTCCTTGAAGGAGCCGGGGTCCGCGGGCTTCTGGTCCGGTGACTCCGGGCCGACGAAGGGCGCCTCGACGCTGTTGCCGACCCGCGCGACGCCGATTGCCGGGTGAATCCTCACCCGCACGATGTGACCGTCCATCGAGAACCTTCCGTTGTGCTCCGCGGGCTCGCCGACGCTTTCCACTACGCTCACATATCTGCACAAACAGCGCATTTCTCTACACGAGGAGATCGCATGTCCGACGAGCACCTCAATCGGGTCGACGCGGAGCGCCTTCAGCTCTCCCGCGCGGTCTCCCAGGTGGTCAAGCAGGCGGCCACGATCCTGCAGCAGGAGCTGACCGACGGTTCGGGCCGTGCCACGGCCATGCAGAAGAAGTACGCGGCGACGAAGAAGGTCGACCCCAACGAGTTCCAGATGCTGAGCAGCCGCGTCCGCAAGGACGTGCACGACCTCATCGCGATGGCCGCGGAGATGTTCACCGAACTCAAGACCACGGAGGTCCAGTCGCTGGTGTCACGTATGGCCACCGACGCGCACGACGTGGTCGACACCACGATGAACCTCGTGGAGAACGCGCCCGCGACCGCCAGGACCCTGGCCAATCTCGGCTTCACCACGCCGCCGGCGGGCCCCATGCCGGCGACGGGCGAGACGTCGGCGTCGGATTCCGCACCGGAATCCGGTGCGGAATCCGGCGGCGAACCACCGCGACCCGGCGTCTGAGAGGGCGGATCCATGACCGCTGAACCGGGCGTGGGCGTCGGCCCCTCAGCCGTGGAGTCGGTTCTCGCGCGCTACCGCGACCTCACCATCGCGCGACTGCTGTCCGGCATTCCGGACTCGACGCCGGACGAGCTGTACAGCCTCGTGCGCGACTACCCCAGCCGGTCCGGCAAGGGGCTGCGCCCGGCGCTGTGCCTGGCGGTGTGCCGGGCGCTCGGCGGCGACATCGAGAAGGCGATCGACTCGGCTGTCGCGATCGAACTCACCCACAACGCGTTCCTCATCCTCGACGACGTGCAGGACGGCAGCCACATGCGCCGCGGTGCGCCGACGCTGCCCGCCGAGTACGGCCTCGGGGTCGCGGTCAACGTCGGCAGCGCGACCAATCTGCTGGCCCTGCAGCACCTGATGGCCAATCGGTGGGCACTCGGCCCCAACCTCGCGTGGGCGATCCTCCAGGAGTCCGCGCTGATGATGCGCCACTCACTGGAGGGGCAGGCGATCGAGGTCGGCTGGATCCGGAACAACGCCTGCGACCTCGTCGACGACGACTACTACCGGATGTGCATGAAGAAGTCGTCCTGGTACACGTGTATCCATCCCTGTCGTGTAGGCGCCCTCGTGGCCGAGGGAAAGCACAGCGCGACGGTCCGCTTCGACCGCTACGGCTGCTATCTCGGTGCCGCGTTCCAGATCCAGGACGACCTGCTCAATCTGACGGGTCACTACGCGCGGTACGGCAAGGAGATCTCCGGGGACCTCTGGGAGGGCAAGCGCACACTCGTCCTCATCGAGTACATGCGCCGGTGCACACCGGCGCGACGGGCGCGGATGGAGCGGTTCCTGGGCAGGACCCGCGCCGAACGCACCGAGGACGAGGTGCAGTGGGTACGGGACGAACTGCTCGGCTCGGGGTGTGTCGAGACGGTACGGGCGAGGGCGCGGGCCCTTGCGGAGGAGGCGCACAGGGAGGCGCTGGAGGCGTTCGCCGACCATCCCGAGACCGAGGAGAGACAGTTCCTGCTCGACCTGCCGTTCTACATGGTGGAACGGGACAGCTGAACGGTCCTCGGTCCGGTCCGGTGGTCGTCCGGTGGTCGTCAGGTGGTCGTCCGGCGGGTCAGCGGTCACAGGCCCGCGAGGGTGAAGGCGGTCGCCGTGACGGAGCGGGCGACCGTCGCCGCGTGCTGGGGGCTGTGGTCCACGTCGACGAGGGTGTCACCCGGGGTGTGGTACTTCCTGGTGCCGGTACCGTTCTGCTCGCCCGTCGGGCCGAAGAGGTCCTCGGAGACGGCGACGGCCGCCCATCCCCGCTCGTGGAAGCTGGCGTGGTCGCTCCGTCCGATCGCCGGATCGGAGGGGCCGGTGAGCTGTTGGACCGTCACCGTGGGATCGATGGCGGGCAGGGTGTCCGCGAGGAGGGCGCCGAGGGCGTCGGACGCGCCGACGACCGGTCCCGGCACCGAGGAACCGGCGTGGATCTCGACCACGGGTGTGCTGCCCGGTTGGCGGCCCGCGATCATGTCCATCTGGAAGACACCGGCGATGCGGTCGTCCTCGGCGGCCGCGGCCCGCGCGTAGAACTTGCTGCCGACCATGCCTTGTTCCTCGGCGTTGAACAGCACGAAGCGAACGTTCCGCGTCGGTGTCCTGCCCTCTTCGAGCAGGTGGTGCAGGCATTCGGCCGCGGCCATGACGGCCGCGGTTCCGCTGCCGTCGTCGTCGGCGCCCGGCGCGGGGTCCACGGCGGGGTCGTAGGGGCGCGGGTCGCCGTTGTCGTCGACGAACTCACCGTCGGAGGCGGTGGAGTCCAGGTGCGCGGTGATGAGAACGGTCGAGTCCGCTCCGGCCACTTGGTGCTCGGCCTCCACGTTGAACAGCCGGCGTCCCTGCCACCGGAACCGGTGCAGCCGCACCGTCAGGCCCAGGCCGAGGAAGCGGTCGGCGAGCGCCTCGACGACGTGCGGGTTGTCCTCGGCGGACGAGTGACGGCTGCGCACCAGCAGCGCCTCGCCCTCCCTGAGCGGTTCGACTCCGGAGATGCGCGCTACATGGCCGCGCAGCACCTCCGGGGTCACGGCCGCGCGTACCGCGGCGATCGTCTGCGGTGAGGCACGGCCGTCACCGGCCGCCGCTTCGGGCCCGCCCGGCTCCGCGAGGTCTTGCGCCGGCCCCCCGGCGAGCCCTAGGGCCCACGCCTCGGCGGGCCGGGACAGGAGCGTCGGGTCCGGGAGCAGTCGCTCGGTGTGACCCGGCTTCGCGCCCGGCAGGTGGACTTCCTCGATCGGGGCGTCGGCGGGCGCCGCCACATAGACACCGCCGGGAGCGGGACCCAGCGGGAGCAGGGGCGAGGCCGTGGAGCCGGCGACCTCCTCGGCGACGATCGCGAAGGCGGACATGGCGCGGCTCGTCGCCCGGTCCTCGGCGGCCGCGAGGCCCTGGCCGGGAGCGGGGGGACGGTCGTCACGGATCAGGAAGGCCGCCGTGTCCCCCACCGGCCCCCGCAGGTCGACCGTGAATCCGGCCTGTTCGAGTGCCTCGGCACCGCGCATGCTCGCCATGGCCAGCACGAGCCGCGTCGAGGCGACGTGCACGGGGACGACCTCGCTCTGGTTGGCGACGGACTCCAGTGCGGACAGGTCCAGCCCTCCTGTCGGCTCGATCCGCGCCCAGAGGACCGGCCGGTTCTCCAGGGCGGCGCCGGTGAACACGGGATGCGCCGCCGTACGCAGTCCGGCCTGGCGGGCGAACGCGCGCTCCTGGTGGTCCTCGCCCACGAAGACGCACTCGTCGGCGGCGGAGGCCGGATGTCCCTCGGCCGCCGCCCCGGCAACGGCCTCGTCGAAGATCGCCCGGCTGTTCTTGGGGCCCCAGTGGACGAGCGAGTCGTCCGTGAACCGGCCGGGAAACGCCTCGTGCAGGGCTGACGCCGCCTGCTCCGCGGCGCCTTCGCCCGAGCCCGGGTTGGAGATGACCCCCTTGCGCAGGTCGGAGAAGGCGTCGAGCACGGCGAGGACGCGGGGTCGTGGCCGCAACGTCAGCGAACCGTCCGCCTCCTCCCGGGCGTCGGCCAGGGTCGCTCCTATGTCGAAGAAGAGCACGGGCATGGCGGTGCCTCCACGAACCACGAAGTGAACGGCCCGGAATCCGCGTGTGACCTGGCGGACGTTCCGGGCCGCCGCCCAGGTCCCCACTCTCGGACCGGGCTCCCGACCACTCCATCGTCCGCCTTCGGTTGCGCACGCGCATCCCGGGATGTAAGCGAAGGCCGTTCAACTTCGGACAGTTGAAGAAGGCACGGAGCGCGGGCGGCGTGGAGGTGCGCGGGCACCTGCGCCCGCCCGGCCGGCAACCGTCAACCGTCGCCCTCGATCGTCAACGGCCCGCGACACGAAAGGCGCTCAGTCGGGATTGTCGGCGTGCGTGAGCGTCGCCCATGCGTTGAAGTAGTTGTCCGTGCCCGACGGCCGGTGTGTCTCGGTGTACCTCTGGGTGTGGGACATCGCGATGCCGAGGCGGTGGTGCAGGGCGTTGAAGGCGACCTCGGTGACGCGGCCGAGCCCCTTGTCGACCGAGCCGCCGCACAGCCAGGAGGGTACGGCGGCGCCGTTCTCGTAGGCCGTGTGGAAGCCCAGTGCGTGGCGCAGCCGGTCCTGGATCCTGGGGTAGAGGTCCTGGCCCTGGATCCGGCTGGTCTCCGCGATGTTCGCGAGGGAGGCGATGCCCCAGCCGGTGTGTCCGAAGTCGCGGCAGGTCTCCTGGGCGAGGCCGTCGGTGAAGGTGCTCTGCCCCTGCCAGTACTTGATGATCTCGGCGCTGGTGTCGATGCTGCTGCCCGCGGGCGGCTCGGGCAGGTCACCGTCGGCGTTCAGGTAGACGTACGCCGGTACACGGGCGAGATAGGTGCGGACGGCCTTGTCGTAGGCGGCGCGGTCCTCGATGAAGACGGAGATGCCGAGCGCCGCCTCGGTCATGATCAGTTCCCAGTTGCCGTTCTTGGTCGACGCGCCGTTGATCACCTCGGGGAGGTACACGTCGCGCAGCATGGTCGCGAACCGGCTCGCACCCGGCCAGCCGCCGTCGTAGGTGTACTTGATGATCTCGGCGGCGCGCGGCCAGGTGGAACCCGCCCAGCCGGTCTGCAGCGGGGCGTTGCTGTTGGTGTGGTCGGTGATGGTCGCGGACCAGGCGTCCATGATCTCGATGGACTTCCTGGCGTACCGGCTGTCCCGGGTGAAGTACCAGGCGAGAGCCTGCGTGTAGGCGGCGATGGCGTCCTGACGCTCGTCGGTGCAGCCGTTGTTGGGGTTGGACGACGAGCCGCACTCCACGACGGGCCGCGGTCTGGCGGCACGCGTCAACGAGGCGTAGGAGCTGGCCATCATGGCGTCGTAGGCGGCCTTCCACGGCTGTTGGCCGGCCTGCACCTTCGACCGGGCGTGGTCGAGCTGGCCCCGGCTCACCAGGACACCGGGGTGGGTGAAGGTGGCCGGTGCGGCCGTCGCGCGGGGGGCGGATCCGGTGATCTGAACGCTCAGCAGGGCGGCCAGCAGGGCGAGTACACCGAGCAGGGCGGTTCTGGTGCGTGGCATCCGATGACCTCTTCCGTTCAGGAATGGGAACGCCGTTCCGAATACAGAAGCTTGGTCCGGACCATAGAAATCGAGCGTGCACATGTCAATAGAAGGAAGTGCGCGAGGTGCGGGATGCGCGGGCGGTCCCCGCGCATCCCCTTTCATGTGTCATGGCACCGGCACTACTTCACGGATCCCGCCATCACCCCCTGGACGAAGTGCCTCTGGAAGGCGAAGAACACGGCGACCGGCACGATCAGGGACAGGAAGGCACCCGGGGCCAGCACGTCGATGTTGCTGCCGAACTGCCTGATCTGTGACTGGAGTTCCACGGTCAGCGGCTGCGCCGAGCTGTCGGCGAACAGGAGCGCCACCAGCATGTCGTTCCACACCCACAGGAACTGGAAGATGGCGAGGCTGGCGATGGCCGGCCGTCCCACGGGCAGGACGAGACGGGTGAAGATGCGCCACTCGCCACCCCCGTCCATCCGGGCCGCCTCCAGCATCTCCTTCGGCATCTCGGCGAAGTAGTTCCGCAGCAGGAAGATCGCGAACGGCAGCCCGTAGGAGACGTGGAAGAGGACGACCCCCGGGATGGTGCCGAACAGTCCCAGCTGGCCGAAGAGTTTGGCCACCGGCAGCAGGCCGATCTGTACCGGCACCACCAACAGGGCGACCACCAGCAGGAAGAGCGGGTCACGGCCGGGGAAGTCCAGCCAGGCGAAGGCATATCCGGCGAGGGCCGCGATGACGACGACGAGGACGGTCGTGGGCACCGAGATCAGGACCGTGTTCCAGAACGCCTGGGTGATGCCCGAGTTGCCCAGCAGCGCCGAGTAGTTGTCGAAGGACAGCTGCCCCGGGCCGGTGAGCGCCGTCCACCAGCCGCCCCTGGCCGTGTCCTCGGTGGACCTGAGGGAGGACAGGAGCAGTCCGGCGAGCGGGGTGAGCCAGATCAGGCCGACGACCACGAGGAAGGCCTGGACGAGACTGTTGCCGAGCGCCCGCCTGAGCGCGGTGACGTTCATCGCTGACTCCCTTTGAAGCGGCGGACGTTGAAGACCATCGCGGGGACGACCAGCAGGAGGAGCAGAACGCCGAGCGCGCTGCCGAGCCCTTGGTCGTTGCCGCCGCCGAAGGACACCAGCCACATCTGGGTGGCGAGCACGGTGGCGTCCTCCTGCACCGGCCCCGGCGCGATGATGTAGACGAGGTCGAAGACCTTCATCACGTTGATGACGAGGGTCACGAAGACCACGGTCAGTACGGGGGCCAGCAGCGGTACCGTGATCCGGCGGAACACCTGCCACTCGTTGGCGCCGTCCATCCGCGCCGCCTCCAGCGTGTCCCGTGGCAGGGTCGCCAGGCCGGCGCCGATGAGCACCATCGCGAAGCCGGTCCAGATCCACAGGTAGGCGCCGATGACGGCCGGCGTGACGAGCGTCGGCCCGAGCCAGGAGATGCCCTCGTAGGGCGGGGCGAAGTTGGAGCCGGGGAGCGTGACGGTGTACGAGCCCGCCTCCAGGTCCGGGAAGCGGAAGGAGCCGTCGGACGCCGTGGTCGTGCTCGCGACCGTCCTCCCCTCACGCACCGCCTCGACCTTCATCGCCGGCAGTCCGCTCTCCCGGCGGTCCACCGCGCCCTGCTCGCCTCCCCCGCCAGGGGAGAAGTCCAGGTAGACGACGCCGCGCAGCTCGTCGGGGCCCGCCGTACGGGCCGCCGCCGCGTGCGCGGGTGCCGCGCCTTCGAGGTCCTTCGGCGCGACGCCGACCAGACCGAGGGCCACCGTGTCGCCGGGCGACACGGTCGCGGTCGTACGGTACGAACCGCCGCCGCCCGCGGTGAGGCCCTGTCCGTCACGGGCGCGGGCCGTGGGGTAGGAGGAGGTGCCCTGGAAGGCGTCGTGGACGCCGACGACCGCCGCGTTGAGGACGCCCTTGTCCGGGTCCTCGTCGTAGGCGAGGCGGAAGATGATGCCGGCGGCCAGGAAGGAGACGGCCATCGGCATGAAGAGCAGCAGTTTGAACGCCGTGGCCCAGCGGACCTTCTCGACCAGCACCGCGAGGATCAGCCCCAGACCGGTGAGCAGGGCGGGCGCCACCACGACCCAGACGGTGGTGTTCCGCACGGCCTTGAGGGTGGCCGGGTCACGGAACATCTCGGTGTAGTTGTCGCCGCCCACGAACCGTGTGCCGGAGGCGTCGAAGAAGCTGCGGCCGACCGAGAACAGCACCGGATAGAGGACCAGGGCGCCGAGCAGGAGCAGCGCGGGAAGGACGAAGAGCAGGGCGACGATCCGGCCCCGCCGCCGGGCGCGCCGCTCGGGGGCGGCGGTTCCGGCGGCGGGCGGACCGGCCACCTTCGTGAGTGTGGCGGTCATCGCGGTCAGCCCTTGTAGGCCTTGGCCGCGGCGTTCTCCAGCCGGGTCGCGGTCGCCTTCGGGTCGGACGGGTCACGCAGGAAGTCCTGGAGTATCTTCCACTCCCCCGCGCCCTTCGTGCCGCCGAACGCCGCCGGTGCCTGGTCGGACATGTCGAAGCGGACCGAATCCCCGGCCTCGATCAGGGACTTGGCGGTCGAGCGGGTGACGTCGTCGCCGTAGGAGGAGAGGTCGAGCCCCTTGTTCGGGGACAGGAAGCCGCCCGCCTCGGCCCACACGGCGGCGGCCTCGGGGGTCGCCAGGTACTCCAGGAGGGCCATGCCGGCCTTGGTGTTCTCGCCGTCCTTCAGGACGACGGCCGCGTCACCGCCGCTGACCACGGGCGCCTTCCCGCCGCCGACCGGCGGGAAGGGGAAGAAGTCCGCGTCCTCGCCGATCTTCCGGCCGAACTGGTCCTTGGCGACTCCGGCGACGAAGTCGCCCTCGTAGACCATGCCGGCCTCGGGCTCGGGGCCGAAGACCTTCTCGACGGAACCGGGGAAGTCCGTGTTCAGGGCGCCCTTCTGCCCGCCGGCCAGGAGTTGCTTGTCCTCGAAGAGGTCGCCGAGGGTGGTGAGCGCGTCGACCACGCTCTGGTCGGTCCACTTCAGCTCGTGCGCGGCGAGGGCGTCGTACTTCTCGGGGCCGGCCTGGGAGAGGTAGACGTTCTCGAACCAGTCGGTGAGCGTCCAGCCGTCCTGTCCGGCGACGGAGAAGGCGGCGAGGCCCGAGTCGGAGACGGTGCGCCCGGCCCGCAGCATCTCGTCGTACGTCTTCGGCGGCTGGACGCCCGCCTGGTCGAGGGCGTCGGGGCTGTACCAGACGGTCGACTTGTGGGCCGCCTTGAAGTACAGGCCGTAGAGGGTGCCGTCGACGCTGCCGTAGTCCTTCCAGACGCTCGCGTAGTCGGCGTCGACCGACTTGGCGGTGGCGGCGGACAGCGGCTTGAGCCAGCCCGCCTCGGCGAACTGCTGGACCACGCCGACCTGCGGGACCATCACCACGTCGGGGGCGTTGCCGCCCTCGATCTTGCTGCCGACGACGGTGGAGACGTTGTCGCCGGTGGACACGAACTGGGTCTTGGCGCCGGTCTTCTCGGTGAAGGCGTCCAGGACCTTCTGGAAGTTCTTCTGCTCGGTGCCGGACCACACGCCGGCGACGGAGACGGTCTGGCCGCCGAGCGGCTTGTCGCCGCCGCCCGCGGCGACGGGGTCCCCGCCTCCGCAGGCGGTCGCGCCGAGCGCCAGCGTGAGGACGAGGGCGGTACAGCTCGCGGGCAGGGTGGTACGTGGTCGCATCATCGTCGATGTCCCTTCGGGAGGTGATGGAGCAGACGGCCAGGACGGGACGGGCCGGTGCGGGAGGTGTGGGAGGTGTGGGGGCTCAGGAACCGGTGTCGTCACCGATCCACCAGGCGGCCGTGGCGCCGGGGAGGACCCCGGCCGGGCAGGGGCCGCTGGACAGCAGAGGGGTGCCGGGGACGGGCGCGGGCGCGGGCGCCGTACCGAAGTTGACCGCGCAGACCAGGCCGTCGCCACGGACGAAGCCGAGGACATCGGGCTGGGTGTCCAGCCAGCGCAGTGTGCCCTCGCCCAACTGGGGCAGGGTCGCGCGCAGTTGAAGTCCGTCGCGGTACAGGTGCCAGAAGGACCGGGTGTCGGCGAGGGCCCGGTCGGTGGCGTACTCGGCGAAGTACTCGGGCTGCGGCAGCCAGGGCTTGGCGCCCTCCACCCCGGAGGTGAAGCCGAAGGGTGAGGCCTGGCCGGACCACGGCAGCGGGACCCGGCAGCCGTCGCGGATGCGGGCACGGCTTCCGGTGCGGCGGAAGATCGGGTCGGTGAGCACGTCGTCGGGCAGGTCGACCACCTCGGGCAGGCCCAGCTCCTCGCCCTGGTAGATGTACGCGGCGCCGGGCAGGGCCAGCATCAGCAGGGCGGCCGCGCGGGCGCGGGCGGCTCCGAGGCCGCTGCCCTCGGTGGCCGGTTCGCCGTAGCGGGTGACGGTGCGGACCTGGTCGTGGTTGTTCAGGACCCAGGTGACGGTCGAGCCGGTGCCGGCGATGTCCTGCATGGCCTCGGTGATGACCTTGCGGAAGGCGTCGGCGTCCCAGGAGGCGCTCAACAGGTCGAAGAAGAAGGCCTGGTGCAGTTCGTCGGGGCGGACGTACCGGGCGTGTTCGCGTGCCGTCGGGACGGAGACCTCGCCGACCAGGAGCCGCTCACGGCCGTCGTGTGCCGTGTACTCCTCGCACACCGCGCGCCAGTGCCGCCAGACGTCGTGGACCTCGGGCTGGTTCCAGGCGAGCGGGTTGACCGAGTCGCGGGTGCGGGCGTCGGCCTCCGGGTCCGGCGAGTCGGGCAGCTCGGGGTGTTTGAAGAGCCCTGCGGCGACGTCGATGCGGAAGCCGTCGACGCCCCGGTCGAGCCAGAAGCGCAGGACGCCGTCGAAGTACGCGCCGACCTCGGCGTCACGCCAGTTCCAGTCGGGCTGCTCGGGCGTGAACATGTGCAGGTACCACTGGCCGGGGCGGCCGTCGGCCTCCGTGACGCGGGACCAGGCCGGGCCGCCGAACATGGCGTGCCAGTTGTTGGGCGGTTCGGCCCCGTCCGGTCCCCGCCCGTCGGCGAAGTGGAAGCGGGAGCGGGCCGTGCCGCCGGGCGGTCCGGCGAGCGCCTCGCGGAACCAGGGGTGCTCGCTGGAGCAGTGGTTGGGGACGATGTCGAGCAGGACCTTGATGCCCAGCCGCCGGGCGTCAGCCACCAGCCGGTCGAACTCGGCGAGGTCGCCGAAGAGCGGGTCGACGTCGCGGTAGTCGGCGACGTCGTAGCCGTGGTCGTGCTGCGGCGAGGGGTAGAAGGGGCTGAGCCAGATCCCGTCGACGCCCAGCTTCCTCAGGTACGGCAGTCCGGCCCGGACTCCGGCGAGATCGCCGACGCCGTCGCCCGTGCTGTCCAGGAAGCTGCGGACGTACACCTGGTAGATCACTGCGTCGCGCCACCAGCGACGTGTGTCGATGTGCTTGGAGCTCACCCGTTGACCTGTCTGTGCGACCTGACGGTTATGCATGCATGTTAGGTAGGCATGTCGAGGAGGTGTCAACGAGTAGACGGAAGCTACCGGGAAGTTGGGGAGTCAAATACGGACTTATCAGGTCAGTCGAGCGCCACATGAGACGCGCGCGTTACCTAACATGTAACTAGGGGGTGAGGGGAAGAACTAGCCCCGGGAGATCGCCGCGAGTTCGCGGGCCAGTCGTCGCACCGCCGCCTCGGGCGTCCGGCGCCCGGCCATGGCGTCGTGCACGACCGCCTGGACGACCATGCTGACCTGGTCGTATCGCGGGCTCTTCGGGCGGGGAGCGGCCGCGAGAACGCTCGCGCGCAGCGTCGGCAGGTAGGGGAACTCCCGTACCAGGTCGGGGTCCTCGTACAGCTCCGCGCGTACGGGAGGCAGCGCGCCCCGCGTGAGGACCTGCCGCTGGACGCGCTCGCCGGTGAGGTACGCGATCAGGCGCGCGGCGGTGTCGGGGTGTTCGGCGTGGGCTCCGACGGCCAGGTTGGAGCCGCCGAGCACACTGGTTCCGGGCCCTTTCGGACCCGGCAGCGGCACGGCGCCGATCTTCCCGGCGACCGCGGAGCCCTCGGCTGCGGCACTGACGTACGCATAGGGCCAGTTGCGCAGGAAGAGGAGTCGGCCGTCCTGGAACGCCCGCCTGGACTCCTCCTCCTTGTACTCCAGCGCCTCCCGGGGGATCCAGCCCTCGCGCACACCGCGGGCGAGGAAGCCGATCCCCTCGCGGGCCGCCGAGCCGACGGTGACGCGTTCGCCCTCGTCGCCGAGGATGGTGCCACCCGCCGAGTACACGGCCTCGGCCGCGTTGACGGTGAGGCCCTCGTAGGGCAGGAACTGGCCCGCGTAGCCGCCGAGTCCGTGCCGGGGCGCGATGGTCTTCGCGTAGCGCTCCAGTTCGGCCCAGGTACGGGGCGGCGGGACGCCCTCCTCCGCGAGGACGTCCGAGCGGTAGAGGAGCAGGCCGGCGTTGGTGACGTAGGGGACGGCGTAGAGCTGTCCGTCGTACGTCGCCGTGTCCACGACCGGCGGGAGGAAGCTGCCGAGCGGGAAGCGGTTTCTCGGCAGCGGACGGATCCAGTCGGCGGCCGCGAACTCCGAGGTCCAGGTGACGTCGATGTTGAGCACGTCGAAGCGGCCGCGTTCACCGGCGCGCAGGTCGGTGATCATCTGGGCGCGGGTCTCGTCGGCGGAGTCCGGCAGCTCGACGAGGGTGACCTTCTCCCCGGGGTGAGCGCGGTTCCAGCCCTTCAGGAGCGGGCCGAGATAGCCGGTGAGGTCGCCCGCGGTGGCGAGGGTCAGCGGACCCCGGCCCCTGAGTCCGCCGTCGGCCTGGGCACCGGAGGCCCCATAACCGGCCAGAACGACCGCGAGGACGAGAAGGCCCCTACCGGCGGCGCGTATCCACCGCATAGGTTCCTCCCTGTACACCGGCACCGGGCACCTTCGCCCGGAGTCAGAGGCCATGTATACCTGTTAGGTATGGGCGATACTAGGGCCTGGAACACAATACGAGGCTGCGAGGAGGACAGCTCGAGTGCGCCTGCCCCTCCTGGCCCTGCTGGCGCGCGGCCCGGCCCACGGCTACGAGCTCAAGCGGGACCTTGAGCAACTGCTGGGCGCCGCGTACCCTCAGCCGAACGTCGGCCAGATCTATGTGACCCTCGGCCGCCTCGAGAAGTCGGGCCTGATCGAGGGCGAGGAGGTCGAGCAGTCGAGCCGGCCCAACAAGAAGATCTACCACCTCACCGACGCCGGGCGGGAGGCGCTGCGCGCCTGGTACGAGGAGACGGCGGACGAGCCGCGGGTCCGGGACGAGTTCTTCATGAAACTCGCGCTCGCCCCGCAGACCGGTCTCGCCGACCAGATCGCCCTGATCAACAGACAACGGCGCCACTACCTGAACACCATGCGCAACCTGTCGAAGCTCTCCACAGCCGAGAACGGCCGGGACAACCGTGTCTCCCGGCTGCTGATCGAGGGCGCCATGCTGCACCTCCAGGCCGACCTCGACTGGCTGGAGCGCTGCCAGGAGGAACTGGAGGAGCCTCGGTGAGCGACGCCCCCATCCCTGTGTTGCGGGCCGAGGGCCTCGTCAAGACCCACCACGGGCAGGGCGCGCCCGCCCATGCCGTGCGCGGCGTGGACCTGTGTGTGCGCGAGGGCGAGTTCGTGGCCGTCACCGGTCCGTCCGGGGCGGGCAAGTCGACGTTGCTGCATCTGCTCGGCGGGTTGCAGCGGCCGGACAGCGGCAGCGTCTGGCTGGGCGGCGAGCGCACGGACGACTACAGCGAGGCGCGCTGGGCCGTCGAGCGCCGACGCCGTATCGGCATCGTGTTCCAGTTCTTCAACCTGGTCTCCGACCTGTCCGTCGCGGACAACGTGGAACTGCCGGCACTGCTGGCCGGGGCCTCCGCCAAGCGGGCGCGCGCCGAGCGCGAGGAGTTGCTGGCCGAGCTGGGCCTCACGGGCAAGGAGCGGAGCATGCCGGGCGAACTCTCCGGCGGCGAGCAGCAGCGCGTGGCGCTCGCCCGGGCCCTGGTGAACCGGCCCCCGCTGCTGCTGGCCGACGAGCCGGCGGGCAGCCTGGACAGCAAGGGGACCCGCGAGGTGACGCGGGTGCTGTCCCGCTTCCACCGGCGGGGGCAGACGATCCTCCTGGTCACGCACGACGCACGACTGGCGAGTGCGGCGGACCGGGTCATCAGCTTCTTCGACGGCCGCATAGCCGACGACGTCGAGCTGGACGGCACACCGTCGCCCGGCGCGGGGGTCCCCGCCGTGCTGGAGCTGAAGGACTGACCGATGCGAGCCATGTTGCGCTGGGCGCACTCGGACCTGCGGACCCATCGCGGCGAGGCCCTGTTCCTGGTCCTCGCCACCGTCGGCATCGTCACCTCCCTGTTGCTGGCGGCGGCGCTGTTCGGCTACGCGACGAACCCCTGGCAGCGCGTCTTCACCCAGTCCCGGGGCGCCCATGTGTGGATCCACACCGCCGCCTCCACCGACGCCTCGGACCTCACCGCACTGCACGACCTGGACGGGGTCGAGGCGGTGGCGGGCCCCTACCCCACCACCGCCACCACGGTCGCCTCCCGCGGCACCCGCGCCCCGGTCGAGCTGCGCGGTACCGGCGAGCGGCCCGTCACCGGCCGCCCGCTGCTCACCTCCGGCCGTTGGCTGGACCCCGACAGGCCCGACGGGGTGGTGCTGGAGAGCCGCCTCGCCCAGGCGCTGCTGGCCGGGCCCGGGGACGTCCTCACCCTGCCGGGCGACGCCGGGCCCCTGACCGTCCTCGGCGTCGCCGACAGCGCCGAACCCGGCTACCGCAAGGGCGAGCGGCCCGGGCTGGTCTGGGTGGCGTCGGCGGCCCTGCCCCCCACCGGCGCCGTCGGCGGCCAGGTGATCGGGCTGCGGCTGACCGACCCCGACGCCACCGACTACGCCGTCCAGCGTGCCGTCACCCTGCTCGGTGCCGGCGCCGTCAGCGAGGTCTCCTCCTGGCAGCAGGCGCGGGCGGAGGCCCAGGGCGACGACCGGCTGCTCGGCCAGGTGCTGGGACTCTTCGGACTGGGCGCGCTGGTCGCGGCGGGACTCGCCGTGCACGGGGCGATCGGCACCCGGGTCCGAGGGCATCTGCGGGACATCTCGATCCTGAAGGCGATCGGTTTCACCCCGGGCCAACTGGTGCGCGTCTTCCTGCTCCAGCACCTCACCTACGCCCTGCTGGGGGCCCTGGCCGCGGCAGCGCTCACCGAGACGCTGGGTCCCCGGCTGCCGGGCCGGCTCGGGGACGCGGTCGGTGTGTGGCAGGGGCTGCCCGGACACACGGCCGCCCTCGTCGCGGTGCCCGTGGCGGTGGTGCTGTTCATCGGCGCGACCACCGGCCTCGCGGCCTGGCGGGCGGGGCGGGTGCCCCCGGTGCCGGTGCCCCGGGCCGCCGTACCGACCGGCGGACGCCTGTCCGCAGTGGCACGCCGGGCGCTGGCCCTGAGGCTGCCGCCCGCGCTGGTCCTCGGCTGGCACAAGGCGTTCATCCGCCGACCGCGCACCCCGGCCACCATCGCCCGGCTCGCGCTGCCGTTGACGCTGATCGTGGTGGCGATGAGCGCGTGGACGACCATCGACCGCTTCCACGGCCAACCGGAGCGGATGGGTCTGCCGGCCGCGCTGACCGTGCACGTCGACGACGGCGCGCACGCGCCGGCGACACGGGCCCTCCTGGCCCGTCATCCCGAGGTGACCGCCGCCCATCCCGGTGTCGAGGTGGCCGCGCTGGTGCCGGGTCAGACGGCCACGATCGCGCTGCGCGGCCTCGGCACGAACGAGGACCCCTACCCCTTCGCGCTCGCCGAGGGCCGTACCGCCCAGGGCCCCGACGAGGCGGTGGCCGGGCAGGGGCTGCTGGATCTGCTGGACGTGCGCGTCGGTGACTGGGTGCGCATGACGGTGGGCGGCCGTCCGCAGATCCTGCACATCGTGGGCCGCAGCATCGAACCGGACAACGCCGGCCGCGTCGTCTCCACCTCCCTCGACACCCTCCGGGAGAACGACCCGGAACTGCGCCCCACGCTCTACCAGCTGCGCCTGCGTCCCGACGCCGATCCGCACGCGGTCGCCGCCGACCTGTCCCGCACGGCAGGCCGGGGACAGCTGGACGTGCACGCCGTGACGAACCCCGCCGACGGCCTCTCGCCGCTGCGGGGTGTCGTCGTCGGACTGCTCGGCGTTCTCGCGCTCATCGGGCTCGTCGAACTGCTGACCGTCATCGGCGGCACCGTGCGCGAGGGCGAACGGGACCTGCTGGCGCTCAAGGCGGCCGGGCTGTCGCCGCGGCAGATCACCGGGATCACCGTGACCGCCACGGGCTGCACCGCCCTGGCCGCGATCGCGGTCGCCCTGGCGCTGGGGCTCCCGCTCGCGCGCTGGCTGATCGACGCCCAGGGCCGGTCCAGCGGCATCGGGGCCGGCATCGCGCAGAGCCCCTCCCCCATGGCGCTGTCCGCCTTCGGGGCGGCGGCGCTCCTGGGGGCACTGGCCCTCGCCGTCGTCCCCGCGGCCCGCGCCGCCCGCCGACGCCTCGCGGACACGCTGAGCGCGGTGGCATAGCGGGGCTCGCACGGACTCCCGGTCCACCTGAGCGCGGTCTCCCGATCGCAGGTCTCCTGACTCCAGTCCCCGGATCCCCGGTCAGAGGAAGCGGCGGATGGGCTGTACGGCGGCTTCACGGGCTCTCTGTACGAGGGAGCGCCGCTTCCAACGCCCGGGACGGATCGCGTCGCTGCACGCGATGTCCGCCTCGAAGTGTTCGTCGAGGGTGCGGGTGAACTCCCCGTCGAGCACGGCCAGCATGATCTCCTCGTCGTGGTCGAGGGACCGGCGGTTGAAGTTGGTCGAACCGATCAGCGTGGCGACGCGGTCGACGGTGACGACCTTCGCGTGCATCATCGTCGGCCGGTACTGGTAGATCTTCACTCCGCAGGCGATCAGATCGTCGTAGTAGTGCTGACCGGCCAACCGGCAGACCCGTTTGTCGGTGTGCGGGCCCGGCAGGAGGATCTCCACCTCCACCCCCCGCCGGGCGGTCGCGCACAGCAGCTCGACGAAGTACGCGTCCGGCGAGAAGTAGGCGGTGGCCAGGCGGAATCGTTCCTCGGCGGATTCCAGCATGACGCGCATCAGGGTCTGCATGTCCTGCCAGCCGAGGCTGGCCGAGCCGCGCACCACCTGGACGATCGCCTCGCCCTGCGGGCGGTGGTCGATGAACCGGTCCCGTTCGTCGAAGAGTTCGTCGTGGCACTCGGCCCAGTTCTGCGCGAACGCGGCGGCCATGCCGTCGACCGCGGGCCCACGGACCTGGACGTGCGTGTCGCGCCACTCGTTCTCGTCACGCGCGTCACCGCACCATTCCTGGGCGATGCCCACCCCGCCGGTGAACGCCGTCTCCTCGTCGACGACGAGGACCTTGCGGTGGCAGCGGTGGTTCTGTTTGAGCGGTGAGAGATACAGCGGCTTACGGAACCAGGCCACCTGCACACCGGCCCGCTCCATCGTCTCCAGTTGCTCGGTCTCGATCAGCCGGCTGCCGAACCCGTCCAGGAGGAGCCGTACCCGCACCCCGGCGCGGGCCCGCTCCGCGAGCGCCTGGGCGAACTCGCGGGCGATGTCGCCCCTCCAGTACACGAACGTCATCATGTCCACCGTGTGCCGGGCACGACGGATCGCGCCCAGCATCGCGGCGAAGATCTCGTCCCCGTTGCGCAGCGGGGTGAGCGCGTTGCCCTCGGTCGCCGCCACTCCTATCAGCCGTTCCAGCCGTCGGCGCAGGCGCAGGACGCGGTGCTCCACGGACGGCGCGCCGCGGCCTTCGAGGAGTCGGGGGGCCAACTCGGGCGGTTCCTGTGTACTGGTCATGGCAGTCGGCATCTCGCTCGCGTCACCATCGATACCAGCGGCCGCGGCCACCACCGGCGTGGGTGGAGCGCATCACGAAGCCCAACAGCCACAGCACCAGGACGGCGAGAGCCACCCACCACAGAACGTCGAGGGCGAAACCCGCACCGAAGAGGATCACGGCGAGAAGCAGGACAAGAAGCAGGGGAACCATTGTTATCAACCTCCTGCACCGTCGTTTGCCCTGCTAATGCTTCACCAATCCCCCATCATTCCTTGTTTGTGAAGGCACAACTGGGGCATGGGTGGCTTTCATTCGGGCTGGCCGTGCCAGTCCAGCACCAAGGCCGTGGCGTCGTCCTTGAGCTGGCCGCGGCAGGCGTCGAGCACCGCGGCGGTCAGGCTGCGGACGACCTCTCTGGGGTGCAGCGCGTGAGTGTCCCGCAGGACGGAGACCAGATCGGCGGCAGCGGCGCCACGGTCCTGCATCCCGTCGGTGAGCAGGATCAGGCGGTCGCCGGGACGCAGTCGCAGTTCCTGTACGCGGTAGGGCATGGGGGTCGACACCCCGAAGGGCAGGTTGACGGCGAGTTCGACCTCTTCGACGGTGCCGTCCCGCAGTCGCAGGGGCCAGGGGTGCCCGGCGTTGACCAGTTCGCACAGGCCGGTTTCGAGATCGACGCAGAGCAACTGTCCGGTGGCCAGGCCCCGGCTGTGGCGCAACAGGGCCTGGTGGGCGTGCTCTGCCTGGGAGAGGGCGTCACAGCCGCTGCGGCGCGCCTGCCGCAGCGCGCCGACCAACAACGTGGCGAGCAGGGCGGATTGGGTGTCGTGGCCCATGGCGTCGGTGATGGACAGGTGCAGGGTGTCACGGTCGAGTGTGTAGTCGTAGGTGTCACCCCCGATGTCGTCGGCCGGGACGAGCCCGGCCGCGAGGGTGAACTGGGCCGCCTCGCAGCAGGGCGACGAGGGAAGCAGCTGGTGCTGGATCTCGGCGGCCAGACTGGTGCGGGTGGTCCGTCTGCCCAGGTGGTACAGATCGGTGAAGCGACGGTCCGTGACGATGATGTAGGCCAACGCGTGTGCCGCGTCGCGGACCTGCCGGAGCACGGCGTCCGCGATGTGCTGCAGGGTCACCTCCAGGACGCCGATGCAGTCGCCGCGGTTGGTGACCGGCGTGATGACTCGCTGTCCGTCCTGTCCGTCCGGCTCCACGTGCTGGCGCTGGTTCCGCAGGACGTCGTCGTAGACGCTGCCGTGCAGATCGATCGGCTCGGCCTGGCCCGCGAGGTCACCGGCGGGCGCGGGGAGCCGTACCAGCCGCTGCCCCATGAGGTCGACGAACAGAAAGGACACACGCTCCGCACCCAGCCGCTTCTGCAGATCGCGCGCCACCACTTCGACGGAATCACTGGGCGGGGCCGCCTCCGCAGCGGCCAACAACTCACCCAGCTCCAGGTCTGCACCTTCCACGACAACCTCCGATCGGTTGCCGCACCTTCTTCCCCGAGTTCTCGTGACATCACCGATGCGCTCACGAGGAGGAGGTCACAGCCCGCGTCACACGCGCTGCCTCCGCGCGCCCGCACTCCGCCCGCAGCCACCGGCGACTGTGCGACCACCCTGCGGGAACGCCGTACGAGCTCAACGCCGTCATGGGACGTTTCGATCTGCTCAGGAGCCGGACCGCCGGGTGCGGGCAGCGGTTGTCGTCCCGCTCCGACAGCGCCTGGGGCTGGTGCCTGTCACTCCACCGCTCCTCGCGGAGCCGACCGGTCCGCTCACCTGCCAGGAGGGCGCCGGGGCTGAGCGCCACCCCGTCACGGCCATGTCCCCAGCCTTCGAGCGGACCTTGGGCGACTGGTCCCGGCGCGGGTCGATCGCCTACGGGGAGGCGGACCTCCACGGAGGTGTCGGACGGCGATCGTGGAACTGCTCAGTTTGCCTCCTGGCCCACTGACTGGTGCGGCCACTCGCCACCTGCGGGATCCGCATCTCGAACGGGCCCCGCTGTCACGGGAGGACGCCGTGACCCTGCTGCGGACCCGGGCCATGGAGCAAGACTCGGGGCGCCACCACGGTCGAACTCGCGTGCTGCCGTAACGAGGAGGAACCAGTCGAGGCCCAGGGGGGTCCAATTCTTGCCACGTTCCCTATTCTTGCCCCGCTCCCAGGGGGCGTGGCAGATTCGAGCCCCCGGTCCTGGCGATCTTGTCGGGAGCGGGGCGGGGTACCTCACATGGACCGGAGGGGGAAACGGTGGAGACGACGAGTACGCGGGTGCGGCACGGCACCATACCTCCTGTCAGGGCGGCGCGTTGGGCCCTGTGGACGTTCGTCGTGGTCAACCTGACCATCGTCGAGATCCTGTTCTTCACCACGGGCACGGGCAAGAACGGGGTGCTCACCGTCGCCAAGTTCTTCGGTCTGCACGCGGCCGTGCTGATGCTGTTCCAACTGCTGCTGGTGGCCCGGCTGCCGTGGCTCGACCGTCGTATCGGCATGGACCGGCTGACGGTGTGGCACCGGTGGGTCGGCTTCACCCTGCTGTGGACGCTCCTCACCCACGCCGTGCTGGTGGTGCTGGGGTACGCGCGGCTCGACGACGTGTCGATGACGAAGACCTTCTTCGCGCTGGCCGGAGTGCCGGCCTCCCTGCTCGGGATGCTGGCCGCGGCGATCGTCGTCGTGGTCGCCGCGGTGTCCGCCCGAAAGGTGCGCCGCCGGCTGCGGTACGAGACGTGGCACGGCCTGCATCTCCTGCTGTACCTGGCGTTGGGGCTGGCGTTCGTCCACCAGTTGCAGGAGACCACGACCTTCAACTCCTCCGCGTTCGCGCGGACCTACTGGTGGGCCCTGTGGCTGTTCGCGTTCGGTGCCCTGGTCGTGGGCCGGATCGTCATGCCCCTGTGGCGCAACGCGTATCACCGGTTCCGGGTCGCCGCGGTCGTGCGGGAGTCGGACGACGTGGTGTCGGTGCACGTCACCGGCCGCCGGCTCGACCGGCTGCCGGCCCGCGCCGGGCAGTTCTGCATCTGGCGGTTCCCCGGGCACAACCACTGGTGGCTCGCCAACCCGTTCTCGCTGTCGGCGGCACCCGACGGCCGGACGCTGCGGCTGACCGCCAAGGCGGTCGGCAGCGCCAGCGCCGGTCTGCGCGACCTCCCCGTCGGGAGCCGCGCGTTCGTCGAGGGGCCGTACGGGGCGTTCACCTCGTTGCATCGGACGCGGCCCGGCGCCCTGCTGATCGCCGGAGGAGTGGGGATCACACCGGTCCGTTCCCTGCTGGAGGAGGAACCGGCGGGCGACGTGGTCGTGCTCTACCGGGTGCGCAGCGAGAGCGATGCCGTGCTGGTGGACGAGGTACGGGCTCTGGTCGCGGAGCGTGGCGGGCGCCTGCACCTGCTCACCGGCCGCAGGGGTGAGGGAACACCGCCGTTCGAGCCGGACAGTCTGCGGGCTCTGGTCCCCGACATCACCGAACGCGATGTCTACGTCTGCGGTCCGCCCGCGATGACCTCGGCCGTTCTCGGCGCCCTGCGCGACCTGGCGGTCCCGCGGGGGCAGGTGCACGCGGAGCGGTTCGGTCTGGCCTGACGGACCGGCCGTGCTCCCGGCGTCGGCAGGCTCCCTGCCGACGCCGGGACACCGCGCGGGCGGCCACCACTTGTGCGACGAACCGCCGCAGCAGGGTTGTCAGGGGCATGCCTGCGCTTCTACAGTCCGTGGCAGAACGAAAATGGGAGCGCTCCCATACGGGGGAACCGTGGAGCGCCCGTGCCGCCCCCACCTCCCGGCCGTACCTCCGAAAGAGGTCCCCCATGCGACCGTCACCACATCTGCCGCGCACCGCGCGCGGCGCGTTGGCCGCGTTCGTCACCGCGCTCGCGACCCTCGCGGCGCTCTTCGCCGCCACGCCGTCGGCCCAGGCCGACACGACCGTCTGTGAGCAGTACGGATCGAGCGTCATCCAGGGGCGCTACGTCGTCCAGAACAACCGCTGGGGCACGAGCCAGCCCCAGTGCGTCACCACCACCGACACCGGTTTCCGGGTCACCCGGGCCGACGGTTCCGTCCCCACCAACGGCGCCCCGAAGTCGTACCCCTCCGTCTTCAACGGCTGCCACTACACCAACTGCTCGCCCGGGACCAACCTGCCCGCCCAGCTCTCGGGCATCTCCGGCGCGCCGAGCAGCATCTCGTACGGCTACGTCGGCGACGCCGTCTACAACGCCTCGTACGACATCTGGCTGGACCCGACGCCGCGCACCGACGGCGTGAACCGGACCGAGATCATGATCTGGTTCAACAAGGTGGGCCCGATCCAGCCCATCGGCTCCCAGGTGGGTACGGCCACCGTGGGCGGGCGTTCCTGGCAGGTGTGGCAGGGCGACAACGGCACCAACGACGTGCTGTCCTTCGTCGCCCCGTCGGCCATCGCGAGCTGGAGCTTCGACGTGATGGACTTCGTCCGCCAGGCCGTGTCCCGGGGACTGGCCCAGAACGACTGGTACCTGACGAGCGTCCAGGCCGGCTTCGAACCCTGGCAGAACGGCACCGGCCTGACCGTGAACTCCTTCTCGTCGACCGTCGACACCAGTGGGAGCGGCCCCGGGG
This sequence comes from Streptomyces akebiae, assembly GCF_019599145.1. Classification (NCBI taxonomy): domain Bacteria; kingdom Bacillati; phylum Actinomycetota; class Actinomycetes; order Kitasatosporales; family Streptomycetaceae; genus Streptomyces; species Streptomyces akebiae. Next base: position 285,090 of record NZ_CP080647.1, read on the forward strand.
CCCCGGGCGGCGGCACGGCCTGCGCGGTGTCGTACGCCACGACCGTGTGGCAGGGCGGCTTCACCGCGAACGTCACCGTCACCAACACCGGTTCGACGCCCGTCGACACCTGGCGGCTGGCCTTCACACTGCCCTCCGGCCAGAGCGCGACCGGCGCCTGGAACGCCTCCCTCTCCTCGTCCTCGGGCTCGATCACGGCGAGCGCGCTGGCGCACAACGCGAGCATCTCCCCCGGCGGCAGCCAGAGCTTCGGGTTCCAGGGCACCTACGGCGGCACCTTCGCCACGCCGGGCGGCTTCAGCCTGAACGGGACCGCGTGCGTCCGGACATGACCTGACCGGCGCCGGGCGGGGGACGGACCGGCCGGGTGGGCGAGGCTCAGATCCGCCAGGAACGCAGGGTGTCGGCGACCTCGTAGATGGTCAGCCTGCTCTCACGGACCTTGCGGATCAGATCCGACAGGGCGCCGTAGGGCGGATCGATGCCCTGCGCCGACTGGTCCATGTACTGGGCGGCGACGAACGCGGCGACGAGGCTGTTGCGGTGCGGCAACGGCTCCAGGCGCGCGATGGTGTGCAGCAGCGCGGCCGCGCGCCAGGCGGCGTCGGGGTTCGACGTCTCCAGGGTCGGCATACGGGTCTTGTGCCGGGCGACGGCCGCCACCAGCGCGGAGTAGTCCGTGACGGACACGTCCTCGCTGCCGAGGGCCGCCTCCTGGACGTCCAGCAGCCAGGAGACGTCGACGTACAGGGTCTCGCTCATCAGGCGGCGGTGACTCCCTGATCGCGCTGGGACGGAGGCACCTCGTCGGGGAAGGCCTCGTCGAACTCGCCGCGCAACCGGTCCGCCCAGGCGGCGGCGCCGGCGACGAACCGCTTGCGGTGCATCTCGCGGACCCCGAGATCGTGCATGTACTGCTTCAGGCTCTTGCCCTCGGCCGCCGCGGCCGCCCGCACACCTTCCATTTCCTCGTCCGTGAAGGACACGTTCAGTGATGGCATGCCCCGCATGGTACCTACTTGGCACCTGCCTACGCCAGCGTGCGGGGCACAGACCGGCTCAGGAGCGTCGACCTGCCGCGTCCGGGGTGAGGGTCGGCTGGAGGTCCGCCTGCTGGAGCTCCGCGAGCAGCTCGCTCTGGCCGGCGAGCAGCTCGGTCAGGATCCGGCGGGCGGCACGGAGCAGTTCCGCCACGTCGCCGCCGGCGAGGGCGTAGCTGACCGTGGAGCCCTCCCGGATGGAGACCACGATGCCGGAGCGGCGCAGCACGCCCAACTGCTGGCTGAGACTGGACGGTTCGATCTCGATCTCGCTCAGCAGATCGCGTACGGGAAGCGGGCCGCCCTGGAGCAGTTCCAGGACCCGGATGCGCACCGGGTGCCCGAGCATCCGGAAGAACTCGGCCTTCGCCTGGTAGAGGGGCACCTGCATGAGAATCGCTCGCTCCCTGCCGCGTTCGACGGGCTCTGTGGGCACGGCGGCCTGTGTGCGCCACCGCAGGCGGTACTGCGTCCCCATCCTCGTGGATCCGGCCCCGCACACCCATGGGATTGACCCGATCTGGATATGTCCAGTTGAAGAAATCTTCAACTCATGGGCGTGCGAGGCCACGGAGAACGCGGTTGTCTACACGTCGACTTCGGCCCCGATGCGCCTGAGCTGGTGGCGGGCCATGGCCAGGTTGGATTTCGTCCGGTCGAGCACGAGGTAGAGGAACAGTCCGTTGCCGCTGCGGCCCTTGAGCGGCTGGATGATGTGGTACTGACTGCCGAGGGTGATGAGCATGTCCTCGATCTCCCCCGTCAGGCCGAGGTGCTCCATGGTGCGGGTCTTGGCGCGGATCACGTCGGTGTTGCCCGCCGCCGCGACCGTGAGGTCGAGGTCCTTTCCGCCGCCCAGCGTGCCCAGCGCCATACCGCTGGTGTAGTCGACGAGCGCGGTCCCCAGGGAACCCTCGATCGAGGTCATGATCTCCTTCAGGGAAATCTCCACATTGGCCATATCGGCATCTCCTGTCGGTCACTGCGCGGCTCGGGCATCGCCCTCTCCGCCGGTGCGAGGACCGTACGAGGTACCTGTCCGCGGCACCCCTGTTGCTCCGCTACTGAACGAGGGAGCCGCACATTGTCATATCTTCGGACCGCTTTCGATCATTCGCGCTCCGTGAGTGACCGCTCGGAGCGGCTGACCGGATCGGTCCGCTTGTGGACCCGATGCGGCCTGTCGCACCCGGGGCCGTACGGCCGAGGCTTGGGACATGACCCGAGCACTGATCGTCATCGATGTCCAGGAGTCCTTCCGCGCCGATCCGCTGTGGGAGGCGATCTCCGACCCGAAGATCGCCGACAAGGTGGACCGGCTGGTACGGCTGGCTCGCCAGGCCGGCGACCTGGTGGTGTGGGTGCTCCACGCCGAGCCCGGGAGCGGCGACGTCTTCGACCCGGCCCTCGGCCACGTCCGGCTGCAGGCGGGGCTGGAGCGCCGGGAGGACGAGGAGCCGTTGCTCCACAAGACCTCGCACAACGCCTTCACCACCACCGACCTGCAGCAGCTCCTCACCGAACGCGGCGTACGGGAACTCACCCTCTGCGGCATCCGTACCGAGCAGTGCGTGGAGACCACGGCCCGCCTCGCGAGCGACCTCGGCTATCTGGTCACGTTCGTCGTCGACGCGACCGCCACCCAGCCGATCCCGCACCGCGACGCCCCCGCGGGCCGGACCGTCGCCGAACTGCTCGCCGACCCCCGCACCCTGCCCGCCGACGAGGTCGTCCGCCGCACCGAGTACGCCCTCGCCGGCCGCTTCGCCACCATCGCGACGGTCGACGAGGTGGAGGCCGCGGCGGACCTTACGGCATGATGACCGGATCGTGAGCCGGATCGTCTTCTTCCTGGTGCCCGGGGTCCATCTGCTGGACCTGGCCGGCCCTGCGCAGGTCTTCTCCACCGCGGCCGACTTCGGGCACCCCTACACCCTCACCTACGTCGCCGAGCGGCCGGAGGTCCCCTCGGCCCAGGGACTGCCCCTGGTGGCCCGGACCGACTGGCCCGCGCTCGGGCCCGAGGACCTGGTCGTGGTGCCCGGCTGGCGGACCGGCACCCTGGCCGACTCACCCGCCGTCGCCGACGCCTCCCTGAAGGCGCTGGCCGACCACCACGCGAGGGGCGGGACGGTGGCCAGCGTCTGTGCCGGCGCGGAGGCGCTCGGGCGGGCCGGTCTGCTCAAGGGCCGCCGCTGCACCACCCACCACGACGTGCAGGACGAGCTGGCGTCGCGCCACCCCGGGGCGGTCGTCGTCCGCGACGTCCTGTTCACCGCCGACGACCGGGTGATCACCTCGGCCGGTATCGCCAGCGGCATCGATCTGGCCCTGCACCTCGTCGCAGGCCGTCACGGGCCCGCCGTCGCCGCGCGGGTCGCCCGGGACATGGTCGTCTACGCCCGCCGCAACGGCCACGAGCCGCAGTCCAGCGCGATGTTCCGGCACCGGTCCCATCTCGACGACACCGTGCACCGGGTCCAGGACCTCATCGACACCCGCTTCGACCAGCCGCTCCCGCTGACCGGCCTGGCCGCGGCCGTCGGCGTCAGCGAACGTACCCTCACCCGGCTCTTCGGCCGCGCCACCGGTCTCACCCCGCTGCGCTACCAGCAGACCCTCCGCCTGGAGCGCGCCGAGCACCTCATCAGTCACGGTGCCACGGTCGACGCCGCCGCCCGCTCGGTCGGCTTCGAGGACGCGCGCATGCTCCGCCGCCTGCGGGCCCGCCGGACGCCGGTCTCCTCGGTCTCTTCTGCCGCGAACGCACGGAGCCATTCCCCCTCGCGCTGACCACGCACTCGCGTCAGGGCGCTGTCGCGTGGACCGCGCCGGGGCGGCGCTTCAGCCGATGTCCAGATCGGTGTGCAGCACGTGGTGGTCCGAGGTCTCCGTGGGCCGCACCTGGTGCCGGAGCGCAGTGATGCCCCGCAGGAAGACGTAGTCGAACTTGCTCTGCCAGTCGGTGGTCACCTCGCAGTCGCCGGCGAGTGCGGGACGACACCGGGGGTCGGTGTCCGTGGCCACCTTCCACATCGGGGCGAGTTCGGGAGCGTCCGGCACCGCGTTGAAGTCGCCGACGACGATGGCACGGTCGTACCGGGCCACGACCGGGGCGAGTACGCCGATCTGCTCCGCCCGGACCTCCCCCTGCTGCCGTTGGGCGAGGTGCGTGTTGACGACCCGGACGGACCGGCCGCCCACCGTCGTGGTGACCGCCAGGTATCCGCGGTCCTCGGATCCGCCGTCGGGATACTCCACGTTGACGCGGTCCGTCATCGGCGCCGCCGAGAGGATGGCCTGGCCGTAGCCTCCCGGGCTCCACGGCACTCCCCCGCAGCGGTTCCAGTTCCGCAGCACGGTGCCGTACTCGACGTGGTAGACCAGCCCGTGCAGGCTCTCCAGGTACTCCCGGATCCGCTCGACATCACGCGCGCACGCCTCCTGCAACCCGATGACCTGGGGTGCGTAGGCGGCGATCTCCGCCGCCCGGTCGACGTTGCTCTCCTTGCAGGGGTTGCACATGTTCCAGGTCATGACCCGGTTCGGTACGACGTCCTTGACGGCGTCGACGGGCTGCGACCTGGCGAAGAGGCCGTCGGGCGCGCTGGGGCCGAGCACCACCACACAGGCCACGGTGACGGCGCCCGCGAGCAAGCGCGTTCCCTTTCCGAACACCATCGCCTCCCTGCGTGGTTCCACCCGGCAACGTACGTCTTCCGCACGAGGTTATGGGACGAGCCTGTGAGCGACGCGAGTGCCGCTACCGGCCCGAGATGTCGAGCGCTGTTCCGTAGAGGCGGTTCACCCGCAGTCGGACGACCACGCGGCGTTCGGCGACCAGTTGTTCCAGGAAAGCGCCTTCGTCCTCGGGCTCGGCGTCCTTCGGGATCAGCCCGAGAAGTTCCCGCCCGACGGCGTCACCGGGGACCGTGGTGGGCTCCGAGACCTCGGCCTCGCCCTCGGCGACGGCGAACGACCAGACGTCGCCGCCCTGCACGTGCAGCGTCGCGCGCGGGTTGTGCCGCAGATGCTTGACCTTGATCCGGTCGGCGGTCGTCGAGAAACGTACGACACGGGACTCGGGATCCCAGCTGTACAGCATGGTGGTCAGGTGGGGGTGGCCGTCGCGCTTGACAGTGGCGAGCGTGCCGAACTGGTGCGTGCCGAGGAGGCCGGAGAGGGCCTCGTCGGACAGCGGGCGCGGGGCCGGTCCTTGAGTCATGACGTGATCAACTTACCGGGGCACGCCGATATTTCATGCGTCGCGGCTCCAACGCCCTTGCTATGGTGCGCCGATGTCATCGATCAAGAAGGTCCAGGTCACCTTCGACTGTGCGGAACCCGAGCGGGTCGCTCGTTTCTGGTGCGAGGTGTTGGGATACGTCGTACCGCCGCCGCCGGAAGGGTTCACCTCCTGGGACGACTACGACCGTTCACTGCCGCCAGAGCGTCAGGGTGCGGGGTTCGCCTGCATGGATCCCTCCGGGGTCGGGCCTCGCATGTACTTCCAGCGTGTGCCCGAGGGCAAGGTCGTCAAGAACCGGGTGCATCTCGATGTGCGGGTGGGCACCGGGCTCGTGGGGGACGAGCGGGTCGCAGCGCTCGAGGCCGAGTGCGCACGACTGGTCGCGCTCGGCGCGGTGCGCGTGCGCCTGCTGCGTGCCGATGAGTACAACGAGTCGTGCCTGCTGATGCAGGACATCGAGGGCAACGAGTTCTGTCTCGACTGAGGCCGGGGAGCGCCCAGAAGGGCCTGGCACTCCCTGGCACGGACGGGCCCTAGTACTGCCTCGCCCAGGGGCGCAGTTTCTCCGGGTTCCGGATCGCCCAGATCCTGGTGACGCGTCCGTCGGCGACGTCGAACGCGGCCACGGTCATGACGATGCCGTCGCGCCGGGCCACCAGGCCCGGCACACCGTTGACCGACCGCTCCAGGAGTTCGAGCCCCGGAGCCCTGTCGGCGATGGCGATCATGTACTGGGCGATGTGCGCGCCTCCCTCGACGGGGCGTAGCACGGCGCCGACCATGCCGCCGCCGTCGGCGGTCATCACGGCGCCCGGGTCGAGGAGAGCGACGAGGGCGGCGATGTCCTTGCTCTCCCACGCCTGTTTGACGTGCCTGACGACCTCCGCGCGGTCGGCCGCCGTCACCGGAGCGGGTGCGGCGCCCACCCGTCTCCGGGCGGAGGCGGCCAGTTGCTTGCAGGCTCCGGGGCTCCGGCCGAGCACGTCGGCGATCTCGGCGAACGGATACCGGAAGACGTCGTGCAGCACGAACGCCACCCGCTCGGCCGGCGTCATCGACTCCAGGACGACGAGGAAGGCCATGGCCACCGACTCGTCGAGGACGATCTGGTCGGCCGGATCGGCGGGACGCGCGGGGCCGACGGGGTGGGCGGGGCCGCCGACGTGGACGACCTGGCCCGCGCCGTCCCACTCGGTACGGTCGGGCAGCGGCTCGGGCAGCCACGCGCCGACGTAGCGCTCGCGGCGGGCCCGCGCCGAGCCGAGCAGATCCAGACAGATCCGGCCGGTCACGGTCGTGAGCCAGGCACCGGGAGACTCGATCTCCTCCCGCCGGCCGCTCGGCAGCCCGTACCAGCGCGCGTAGGCATCCTGCACGGCGTCCTCGGCCTCCGTCGCCGAACCGAGCAACCGGTAGGCGACATTGACCAGTTGACGCCGTTCCCCGTCCACCGCCGTCGCGCCCGTCGTCCCGCCCATCGTCGCCCCCTCGCCCAACTCGCCTTACCTTCCGCCGGCCCACGTCGTCGGACTGGTGAGACCTTATCGATCCACCGCCCGAGGGCATGAAGGAGACCGCGACATGGCCACCCAGGTGACGGCTACGGCGAACGCACGGCGCACTTCCTCGTTCCTGCGGATCACGATCGCCCTGCAGACCCTGACGATCTTCCTTCAGGCGATCTCCGCAGGACTGCTGCTGGCCTCACCGTACGGGGAGACCCTGCACAGTGCGGGTGCGCGAGTGATGTACGGGGCCTCGATGCTGTATGTGCTCGCGGCGGTACTGGCCTGGAAGCCGGGCGGCGGCTCCCCCCGCCCCGTCTGGCACGCCACAGGCTTCCTCGCGCTCGCCTCGGCCCAGGTCGTGCTCGGCATCGCACACGTCCCGGCGGTCCATCTGCCCCTGGGAGTCCTGATGTTCGGCCTGAGCGTGCTGGCACTGGCCCGGCGCTGAGGTCCGGATGCCTCCCCCGATGTCCGCGGGACCGGCTAGAAGACACCGGCACGCATGTGCTCGACGAGGTCGGCCAGGATCTCGCGGAGCCACGGGCTGCGCGCCGCCGGCAGCCGGACCAGGGTGTGCCGGAAGACTCCCGAGTCGATGCGGAACGGGTGGAGGGGGCGTGGTTCCGGCAGGTCGTCGCGGAGGAGTTCGGCGTGCCTGCCGCCCGATGTGAGGACCGGCGGCGACGGCTCCGGGAAGGCCAACCACCGCCACACCCCGAACGGCAGCGGCACCGAGCGGTCCGCGGTGCCCCCCGGGGTGGGTGCGGCGGTGACTCCACCGGAGCCGCCGGTCCTGCCGCCCGGCGTCCACAGCTCGCCCGTCTGCGGGTGGACCGGCACGAGGAGGAGGTCCGCGTCGGTGCCAGAGGCGGGGCACCCCGGCCCCGCCAGGACGGCGCGCAGCGCCGGTGGGCCGGCGGGCAGCAGTGCGTCGAGGGCGCGGCGGAGCACTTCCGCGGTCGGACCGTCCGGGACGGCGACCGGTCGGCGCTCCGACGCCGCCAGCAGGTGGGCGAGTGCCCGGCCCGCCGCCGCCTCCCACTGCGGGCTCCACGACCACCAGTGGCTCGTCCCCGAGCGTGAGCCCCAGGTGGCGATCGGCTCGAACGGTGGCGTGGTCCGCGGCGTCTCCATCAGCTCGGACCAGGACAGCGGCGCGGGGTCGCCGACGAGGCGGTGGCGCACGGCGTTCGGGGCGAGCCACACGACCTGCCAGAGCGAACAGTCGTCGATCCTGCTCGCCACGGGCAGGCCGCATGCCTCGCAGGCCATGTTGGGGCCGTCGGCCCCGTCGAGACCGCAGCAGTAGCCGCCGGCCTTCTCCGGGATCAGCAGGGTGCCGCGGACGTCTCCGGGGGCGATGGCGACCGCGCCGGGCGGGCCGTCGGACAGGGCGGGGACCGGTGCGTGGATGCCGCGGGCCGTCGCCTCGTCCGGGTCGATCTCCTCCCACCTCCGCCATGGTGGGCCCGAGGGCTCCGGTTCCACGGCGAACGTGCCCGTCTCCATGAGCACCGGCAGCTGGATGCCGTTGCCGTACTTCTGATGCGCGTGGACCGGCAGGGCGACCCGGGACAGCGGGGAGGTCAGCCTGGCGCCGCACCCCGCACACTCGAAAACGAACAAATGTCCTCCGCTGGGAAATCAGGGGGCATCGTCGCAGTTCGGCGACCACCGACCAACGGGTTTTCCGTTCGGAGCGATGCCGCGGCACCGCCACCTCACGGAGCCCGGGCGCCCTACTGTGCGAGGTGGACACTCCTCGCCGTCCGACGATCAAGGAGAAGCAGGCCATGAAGGTCGAGATCCAGCCGGACGTACGCGACACCGCCGCCCGGCTCGGGGCAGGGGCCACCTACGCGTTGAAGGTCCTGGCCGGCCGACTGGTGGACGACCCCGACATGGGGCGCCCCTCCCAACTGCCCGGCATCCTGACGGTGACCGTCGACGGCACGACGTTCGAGGACTGTCCTGATCTCTCCGTCGGCTACATACGTGAGCCGGACCGCGTCGAGATCCGCTTCCTACGAGCGGTCCCCGCCGCCGAGCCCTCCCAGGCCCCTCAGGACCCGGGCGCTGAGCAGAGCCCGGACGAGAACCGTCCTGCCGACCCGGCTGTCGCCCCTGCTGCCGACCCCGCTGCCGTCGCGGTCACCGTACGGCAGGTCGCCGATGCCTGGCAGCGCATCACGCGCTGGCTCAGGCGCAACGCCCCCGACTCCTACGCCGCGCTCCGCGCTGGAGCCAGGCCCTCCGCCATCGCCGCCCTGGAAGACGCTCTCGGCGTTCGGATACCCGTCGAGCTGCACGTCCTGTGGCTGCTGACGGACGGTGACGAAGGGGTCGACGGCCGGGGCTGGGGATGTCTGCCGGGCGGCGCGACGCTGATGCCGCTGGATGCCGTTGCCGCCCGCCACCGGCTGAAGACGGACGCCCAGGCCCATCAGGAGACCCTCGACGCCGAACTCCCCGAGGACGACCGCGTCACCGTGTGGAAGGCGACCTGGATCCCGCTGATCTCGCACAGCGCCACCGACCGCACCTCGGGGCTGTATCTGGACACCGCGACCGGATACCTGGGCCGTTGGTCCCGCTACCACGAGCCTCCGGGCGACGAACTCGACACCCTGGTCACGTACTTGGAAGAGACCGCCGACATGCTGGAGGCCCCGGCGTTGGCGACCCGGGACGAGCCCGGCCTGATCGGCGGGGCGCTGGTCTGGGGCAGCAGCGTCAGCGCCCCGCTGCGAGGCCGGTGGCGGCCTCTGACGGACCGACCCCACCGAGCGGCGCGTATGTTCGGTGGAGCCGCAAACGCTCCAGACCTGGCGGGAGGTCGGCGGGACCCCGCGTGATCTGGGCAGGGGCGCGGCGGTGATACTGGTGGACGCACGTGCCCCTGCTTCCCGAAGGACTCATGCCGACCTCCCCCACAGCTCGTCCCGCGACTCCCCCGACGGTGTGGCCGGCCCGCGGCCGCCACATCGGACCCGGCGCGGAAGACGTACTCCGTCGCACTCTGCGGCAGCTCAAGGACAGTCAGATCGTCGACGACTTCCTCGAAGTGCCCGACACCGGGGGCGAGTCCCCGGAGCGGGTCTTCGAGGCCCGTTGGCGGGTCGGCGACGAGGTGACCGTCCGCGCCCGGCTCGCCCTCGCGCCCGACCTGGGCGGCGGGCGGGAGTGGACTCTGGTCGCGGAGGCTGAACAGCCGTGGGATCCGGCGTGGCCGTCCCCCGTCACCCGCTTCTGGCCGGAGTACGGCGACTGGGACCACGACGCCGCCACGGGCCTGTCGCTGAGCAGGATCAACGCCCTCCCCGAGGACGACAAGGACGTACGACGCGTGCTCCGGGACGCCGGGCGCGGGGCATGGTGCGTCCACGTCGTCGTCCACGAGGCGATGACCACGGGCGAGCGCGGGCAGCTGCCTGTGGCGCGATGGCTGTCGCCGAGTCTGCGCCACCGGGTGGTCGAGCACCGCGCCGCCCCGCACCAGGTACGGGTCGTGAACTGGGCGCTGCGCGAGTTCGACGCGGAGGTGCCGCGCGGCGGTGCCGTGGTGCTGCCCGGTGCCCCGGCCCCGACCGGCTACGACGCCGAGGACTTCACCGTACGCACCGTGTTCCTGGACGGTTCCGAGCCGGTCGACCTCGTGGCGGCGGTGACGCGGTTCGCCGCGCTGTCGCGTCCGCTGCCGGACGGGGCCGGTGAGGCCCTCACCGCGCTCCGGGAGGACTGGCACCTGCTCACTCTTGAGGAGGAACTCGCCCGGGAGCGGAAACGGGTGGCGATGTACGCCGAGGCGCTGGAGGCCATGACCGCGTCCCGGGACCTGTACCGGGAGGCGACCGAGCGCGCCCATGAGGCGCTCGCCGCCTACCGTGAGTCCGCCGAGGCCGCTCCCGCCGTTCAGCAGCCGTCGGGGAAGCCGACGGCGTCGCCGTTCCAACAGCTGGCGCGCACGCTGGAGCGCTTCACGGGTGGCGGCGCCAAGGCCTCGCGTCCCACCGGCACCGACCAGGGCGAGGAGCCCGCGGACGGCGGGTCGGCCGGCTCGGAGCGCCGGAGCGACGGGGCGTAGGCGCTGCCCGACCAGACCGGGCAGGGCGAGACCGGGCAGGCGGGCGTCAGGCGAAGGCCTCGCGCAGGGCGGGCAGCAGGGTCTTCTCCGACCAGTCGAGATAGGCGGGCTGGGACTCGCCGCCGATCTGGACCAGGGCGATCTCGGTGAACCCGGCCTCGGCGTACGGGCGTACGGCCTCGACGAAGGCCTCGGGGTCGTCGCCGCACGGGATGGACGCGGCGACGTCGTCGGGCGTGACGTACTGCGTGGCCGCCGCGAAGGAATCCGGGTGCGGGAGTTCCGAGTTGACCTTCCAGCCGCCGCCGAACCAGCGGAACTGGTCGTGCGCGCGCCGGATCGCCGTGTCGCGGTCGGGGTCGTAGCAGACCGGAAGCTGGCCCACGCGCGGCTTGCCCGTGCCGCCGTGACGGTCGAACGCCTGGAGCAGCCCGGCCTCGGGCTCCGTGGCGATGACCAGGTCGCCCAGCCTGCCCGCGAGGGAGCAGGACTGCTCGCCGGAGACGGCGATGCCGAGCGGCGGCGGGTCGTCCGGCAGGTCCCAGAGCCGGGCGGACTCCACGTCGTAGTGCGTGCCGTGGTGGTTCACATGGCCACCGTCGAGAAGCGCCCGGATGATCTCCACCGCTTCTTCGAGCATCTCGTGCCGTACGTCCACGGACGGCCAACCACCGCCCACCACGTGCTCGTTGAGGTTCTCCCCGGAGCCCAGCCCCAGCCGGAACCGTCCCTCGGAGAGCAACTGCATCGTCGCCGCCTTCTGTGCCACCACCGCCGGGTGGTAACGGAACGACGGGCAGGTCACGTAGGTCATCAGCGGGATGCGCGAGGTCGCCTGGGCGGCCGCGCCCAGCACACTCCACGCGTACGGTGAGTGACCCTGCGAGCGCAGCCACGGAAAGTAGTGGTCGGAGGTCACCGAGAAGTCGAACCCCGCGCCCTCCGCCCGAACCACGTGGTCGACGAGGTCACGGGGGCCGGCCTGCTCGGTCATCATCGTGTATCCGATTTGCACCATGAGCGGCGGGTCCCCGCCTGAGCGGATCAAAAACAGCCGGCTGGGGACCCGGAGACGGACTCGCCGAGCGAAGCCTCAGACCGCGGGTGCCCGCCAGGCTTCGAGCACGGCTTCCAACTGTCGCAGCGGGCCCTCGCCCACGAAGCGCAGGACGACGGTGTCGGCGCCGGCCCCCGCCAGTGCGCGAACCGCGTCGGCGGCCCGACCGGCGTCGCCGGAGACGGTGAAGACCTCCTCCTGGGGGCGGCCCAGCCAGGCGCCGTGGCCCTCGGTGTGGGGGCGGAGGGTGCGGGCGACCTCGCCGGGGTCGTCGCCGACGCACGCGAAGGCGAAGACCGTGAGGGTGTGGTCGGCGGTGGCACCCCCCTTGGCGGTCAGCTCGCGAATGTGCTCCAGGTCGCGCGGCCCGTGCCCCTCGGCGATCAGCGTGCCGTCGGCGACACGGCCGGACAGTTCGAGGGAGCGGGGGCGCACCACACCCGCGACGACCGGCGGGACCTCCGTCGGTGCGTGCACCAACTCGACTCCGTCCAGCCGCACTTCACGCCCCGTCAGTTCGACGCGCTCACCGCGCAGCAGCGCACGGACGGAGGTGATCGTCTCCTCCAGGAGCGCCAGCGGGGAGCGCGGTGCGACACCGACCTGGACCATCCACTCCCGTACGCCGTGCCCGATGCCGGCCACCAGTCGCCCGGGGAACACCCGTGCCAGTGTGGCCAGTTCCATCGCCAGCAGTGCCGGGCTGCGCAGCGGGGCCGGGGTGATGCCGATGCCCACCCGCAGGCGTTCTGTCGCGCCGAGGGCGACGGCCGCCGCCGAGACGCCGCCGTTCCAGCCGAGGTCCTCCACCACCCACAGGTCGTCCACCCCGAGTGCCTCGGCCCGCCGCGCGAACTCGGGAAGCCCTTCCGGGGCCCAGTCGCGGTCGTACATCACACCGATCCGTACGTTCGTCATACGGGCGAACCTATGTGGCGGACGACGAGCGGATCAACGGCGTATCCGGCCCCATGAACGACCACCGGACCAGGTTCGCTCCCCCGCCTCGCCCTTCCGGCGCCCCGCCCCGCCCGGCCTCTCGGCCGTCAACCGGCGAAACGCCGTGTGCGTCCTTCATGGTCCACGGAGGCGTCCCGGCGCACACAATGGGCCACCGACGAACCTGGGAGGAACCGCAGTGGCCGATTACTCACTGACCCTCGACGACTCGGAGATCGCGCGCTACCGGCTCATGGCCGACATCGCCGAGCGGCGTGAACGCGAGTTGTGGACGGCGGCCGGGGTGGCACCCGGGGCGCGGATCGCGGACGTGGGGTGCGGGCCGGGCGCGCTGTCCGTGCGGTTGGCGGACATCGTCGGGCCCGACGGTGCCGTCTGGGCGGTGGACCGTGACCCCGACGCGGTGGCCGTCGCCTCCGCGCTCGCCGAACGCTCGAACGTCGTCGTGCACACCGGCACCGGGTCCGCCGACGCCACCGGGCTGGCCGAGGGCACGTTCGACGTGGTGATGCTCCGTCATGTGCTGGCCCACAACGGTGGCCGGGAGCAGGCGATCGTGGACCATCTCGCCGAGCTGGCCAGGCCCGGCGGCGGCGTGGTGTACCTGGTCGACATCGACGCGACCGGCTTCCGGCTGCGGGGCGCGCCCGCCGCGTACGACGAGATGGACGAGCGCTACCGCGAACTGCACCGTCGCCGGGGCAACGATCTCGCCGTCGGGACCCGGCTGGACGAACTCCTCACCGCGGCCGGCCTCGATGTCATCGCCTACGAGGGCCACATCAACGTCATGACGCCCCCGCCCGGTATGCGCGGCCCCGCCTGGGCGGCCCGTGACGCCCTGCTCTCCGAGGGTCTCGTCACCGCGGACGACATCGCCCGGTGGGACGACGCGTTCACGGATGCCGGACAGGACCTGACGGGCCTGCGGTTCTTCGGCAACACCTATGTCGCCGTCGGCCGCCGCGCCTGACGGGGTCACTCGAAGGAGCAGCCCGGGTTCGGGGCGTCCTCGGAGAACGGGGAGCCGTGGGGCAGGACGTACAGGACGACCAGGACGAGGGGGGTGTCACCCAGGTTGCGGCCGATGTGGACGTAGTCGGGGCCGGCCGGTTCCTGGATGCGGTCGCCGGGGCGGTAGACGCCGTCGGTCTCACAGGTGGAGTCGTAGTGGCTGAGGGTGCCCTGCTTGACGAAGCCGTACAGCGGTCCGTCGTGGTAGTGCCAGCCGGTGGCCTGGCCGGGCGGGATCGTGACCTCCCGCAGGATGTAGTCGGTGCCGTTCGCGGTGGTCCGGCTGAGCACACGGCCCGTGACTCCCGGCCCCGCCGGGGTGGCATGCGCGGTGCCGCCCACCACGAGGGCGGCGGCCGTCACCATCCCGGCGACGGTGGTACGGAACGTGCGGCGCATGCGGACCTCCTGCAAGGCGGGTGAAGACATGGTCATCGCCGTGAACATAGGCCGCGGCAGGGGCGGTTGGGCCTGGATCCGGTGGATCCGCACACGTCCGGTCGAAAGTCGGCGCGTTCTCGTCGACGGGCTGGATCACGCGGGCTTCCGCCTCGCCGGAACGACCTCGCCGGAACGACCTCGCTGCCCGGCCGAGCGGACCCGGGCGATCGGGGCCCGGCCGAGCGGATGCCCCGGCCGGGCAGCGACCGTGTGCGTCAGTCCACGATCGTTTCGGGGAGCTTCGCCGGGGTCCGCCCGACGAGCAGGCCACCGAAGTTGCCCTCGACCTCCGCCTTCTCCGCCGCGTTCGGATACGGGTTCGTGCACGCGGTGCCGGCGGTGGAGCCCGACATCAGGCTGGAGCACGGTCCGGGCTTGCGGTCGGGCAGGCCCAGGATGTGACCGAGTTCGTGGGCGGAGATCCTGATCGTGTCGTAGCCCTGGTCGACGGCCTGGCGCCCGATGTAGACGGTTCCGTTGCCCAGGGTCGTGGGCAGGGCGCGCGGCCAGCCGTTGTCCGCGAGGACCCGGATGTTCGCGCGTTGACCGGCCGCCGCGGGCCGCAGCTCGACGGCGCCGACGCTCTCGTTCCAGATCGCCGCGCCCCGGTCGACGGCACTCCGGAACTCCGCGGACCCGGCCGCGTCGTAGGTGAGGACACGGGCGGCCAGGGCCGCGTCGGGAGCGGCGGCCGCGGCCTGGCCGCCGGTGAGGGACAGGGACAGGGACACCATCAGGGCCGCTGTCAGGCCGCCGGTCAGCGTACGGATGCGCATGATCGACCTCCTTGTGGGGGGAAGGTTAGTCGTGCTCATGACATTACCGGTTGGCTGCCCGGCCGGGGTGGAGACGAATCCGTCAATCTGCTTGCCCACGAGCGGAGTTGCCGCACGGCCCGGCAGGGTCGGCGGATCCGCCGGGCCGTGCACCGGGGTCGTCCACTCCGTGAGAGTCTGGCTCCGATCTTGGATCGGCGCGTCGTCGGCGCGTCGGCGCGGCTGAGTGGTTGCGCGTCAGCATGTCGACGGGTTCATAAGTCGATGAGTCGATCCACCGGTGTAGAGGCCGAAGGGCAGGACATGGACATCAACCGGCCGGGGCTGGGCGGGGATCTGCCGGCGGCGGAGGTGCTGTGGGCCCGGTGGGCTTTGGTCGCCGTGCTGGAGGCGACCACCGCGGACGAGGGAGCGGGTGTCCACCGCACGGGGACCTGGGTGGACGACGAGGGGCTCCATCTGGACGACTCCGGCTGCACGTGGTGGGGCTTCGAGCCGCGCGGTCCGGGGCGGTTCGTGCTGTTCGGCGAGGACGAGTCGAGCGGGGTCAAGTGGCACGAGCCACCGGTCGACATGCTCGTCGGCGCCCCCGACTGGCTCCCCCACGAGAAGCTCCAGGATCTGCTCTCGAGCGGTCAACTGGGCTGTGTCTACTGGTTCGAGAACGGCGGCTGGGCCCGCGCTCCCTACCCGGCGACCCTCCACGACGACGGACTCGACTGCGGTATGAGCCGCTTCGCCGACCGGAAGCAGGTGCTCAGGACGATCGCCGACGAGGACCACGGCGCCATGCCCACCCGTGACGCCGAGACGCTGCTGGAGCACGCCGAGGGCCACCGGCTGACGCCGGACCTGTTGATGTCGCTCGTCACCGAACCCGACTGGCGTGAGCTGGACCGGCCCGCCATGACCAGAGCCCTGCTGCGCGCGGGGCTGGACCGGACGTAGACATGTCGCGTGCCGCTCGTCTGGCCGCGCACCGCGCCGTTTCCGCGGCGCTGGCGCGGTACGGTGATCGCGAACTGCGCGAGCTGGTCGACGCCGCCACGCCGCTCGGCTCCGGCATCGGCGGGACGTCGGCACTGCTGGATGTCGCCGGAAGACCGGTCTTCGTCAAGCAGGTGCGCCTGACCGATCTGGAGCGACGCCCGGAGCACGCCCGCTCCACGGCGAATCTCTTCGGACTGCCGGTCCACTGTCAGTACGGCGTCGGCAGCGTCGGTGGACCGGGGTTCGGGGCCTGGCGGGAGCTGGCCGTGCACACCATGACGACGAACTGGGTGATCGCGGGAGACCACGACGGCTTTCCCCTGACGCACCACTGGCGCGTCCTCCCCGACGCCGGCCGGCCGCTCCCCGAGGAACTGGCGGACGTGGAACGTGCCGTGGCCTACTGGGGAGGCGGTCGAGGGGTACGCCGCCGGATCGAGGAACTGCGGCGGTCCTCGGCGAGCCTCACCCTGTTCCTGGAGTACGTCCCGCACAACCTGCACGACTGGTTGGGCGATCGGATAGGTGCCGGTGGTGAGGCCGCCGAGCGGGCCTGTGCCATGGTGGAGGAGGAGTTGGAAGCCGGCGTGTCGTTCATGAACGACCACGGCCTGCTGCACTTCGACGCGCACTTCCAGAACATCCTGACCGACGGCCGACGTCTCTACTTCGCCGACTACGGCCTCTCCCTCGCGTCGGGCTTCGAACTCACCCGGAACGAGGCGGAGTTCTACGACCGGCACCGCACCTACGACCGGTGCTACGCCGTCACCCACCTGGTGAACTGGCTGGCCGTCGCGCTGTACGGGTACTCCCCGGAGGAGCGTCGGGAGTTCGTGCGCGCCTGCGCCCGGGGAGTGCTTCCGGCGGACCTTCCCGAGACGATCGCGGCGATCCTGGTGCGGCACGCGCCGGTCGCCGCGGTGATGGGGGAGTTCTACCACCGCTTCCGCCACGAGAGCCGGGCGACCCCGTACCCGCTGGAGGCACTCCGCCGGGCCCGGCACGGCGACGCGCGGGGCCCGGGGTCCGACGGGTGGGTCAGGGGCAGCTGACGCGGGTGTCGCCCGCGTCCGTGGTGCACGTGTCCGTGTGGGGGCCGCCGTTGGCGGTGTCGTTGCCGGAGACGTTGTCGACCGTGTTGAGGTTGTCGGTTCCGTAGTTGCCGATCAGGTTGTCGGTGCCGGGACCCGCGTTGAGGGTGTCGTTGCCGTTGCCGCCGTCGACGCGGTCGTTGCCGTGGCCGCCGTGGACGGTGTCGTTGCCGGAGCCCGCGTTGACGGTGTCGTCGCCGCCGAGGGCGCAGATCACGTCGTTGCCGAAGGTGCCGGTGAGGGTGTCGTTGCCGCTGGTGCCGACGCGGGTGCAGCCACGGGTGTTGTTGACGGTGGTGGTCGCGGTGGCGGTGTTGTTCCCGGTGTTCGGATCGGTCTGGGTGGACCCGGCCGTGGCCCGGTCGGTGAGGGTGCCGGTGGTCCGGGGTTCGGCGGCGATCGTGACCGTGGTCGTGGCCCCGGGGGCGAGGGTGCCCAGGGAACAGTTCGCGCCGGTCGTGGTCGTGGCGCAGGTGCCCGAGGTGGTGGTCGCCGAGACGACCGAGGCGGGGACCCCGCTGAGCGTGTCGGACAGGGAGACGTCGGTCGCGGAGGTCGTGGTGCTGTTGTTGGTGACCCGCACGGTGTAGGTGGGTCGGTCACCGATGGCGGCCGTGGTGGGACCGGACTTCGTCACCGCCAGGTCCACGCCGGCAGGTGGCGGCGGGACGCTGCCGCCGCCCTCGAAGCGGGCCAGGGCGAAGTCCGTGTTCGGTCCGCCCCCGCCCGCGGCGACGATCCGGCCACCGGAGTGGAGCGCCACGGCGCGGGCGCTGTCGCTGCCGCCGAAGTCGGCGGTCGCGACGCCCCCGGTGCCGAAGCCGCTGTCCTGGCTGCCGTCGGGGTTGTGGCGCAGCACGGCGAAGTCGCCGTTCGTCCCGCCGGCGGTGACGATCCGTCCGTCCGGCTGGAGCAGCATGTCGTCGGCGAAGGCGCCGGGCGTGACGACCCGCCCGTCCCCGTCGAAGCTCGTGTCCAGCGTGCCGTTGGTGGTGTACCGGGCCAGGGCGACCCGGGCGTCGCTGGAGCCGCCGGCGACGATCCTGCCGTCGGGCTGGATCGCCAGTGACCGCACGCCGTCGTAGCCGCCGAAGTCGGTGCGGACGACGCCGGCGGCGCCGAAGCCGTTGTCCACGGTGCCGTCGGTGTTGAGGCGCATCAGCAGGAAGTCGAAGCTGGTCGATCCCACCTCGCCTCCCACGACGATCTTCCCGTCGGACTGGAGTGCCAGGCTGCGGGCGTCGCCGCCCGCCTCCTGCGTGTTCGGCGTCGGGTCGACGGTCACCACTCCGTCGCCGCCGAACGAGGTGTCGGGGGCGCCCTGGTCGTCGAAGCGGGCCAGGGCCACAAGGCCCCCGCTGTAGCCGGCCGCCACGATCCTGTCCTCCGCGTCGATCGCCACGTCGAGGGCCTCGGTCGGGCCGCCGATGTCGGCGAAGACCCTGCCGTCGCCGCTGAAGGTGTCGTCCAGGGTGCCGTCGGCGTTGTAGCGGGCCACCACGAACCAGCAGCAGTCCTCGTACTCCCGCCAGCTCATGCCCACCACGACGATCTTGCCGTCGGGCTGCAGCGTGACGGCGTCGGCCTCGCTCCACTGGAGGCTGGGGCCCATGGTGTTGATCGGGGTCGTGACCCTGCCGTCGCCGTCGAAGTCCGTGTCCGGGGTGCCGTCGGGGTTGTGGCGGGCCAGGGCGAAGTGGCTCTCCGTCACGGAGTAGTCGGCGGAGGCGCCGACGGACACGATCTTTCCGTCGGGCTGCACCGCCACGTCGTTGGCGTGATCGTCGTCGGCGAAGTTGGTGAGCACCCTCCCGTCGCCGCCGAAGGTGGGATCCAGATCGCCCGGCACCGCCGCGGCGGTGCCGGGGAAGGACAGGAGGAGTGCCAGGACCGCGGCGGCGACGGTGCCGGCCCGGGCCGGGAAGGACCGGCGGGAGCGTTCACCGTGCCGCCGCCACGCTGGTCGCGCATGAGGTGTGAGCATGTGCGACAGCCTTCCGCTCTTCGCACACGCGGACGGACGCCGGGTGCGGCATTGCACCCGCCCGGCTGCAGCGATTCCATCCGGCCGGGTGAGCGCGGCGCGATGCGGGGTCACCGAGCCGGGGCGCGGCACCCGCCCTTCGCTCCGGAACCGAGGGGATGGCGGACGCCGGCTTGGGGACGGCCGACTCCGTCCGTCGAGGTCGCGCACGGTGGCGGGCGAAGACGACGAGGCGCAGTACCGCGAACCGTGCGACGCCGGTGAGGGCGGACGCCGACAGGTAGACGGCCTGTTCGAGCACAGCTCCGGGTGCCGCCACCAGCAGATGCAGGACGGACATCGCCCCACAGGTCACCGCGTACGCGGCCGCCGCGGAGCCGGCCGACTGCGTGTGCTGACGCCAGGTCGCGCGCCCGCCCGCGCCGAAGGTGAAGCGGGCGTGCAGCTCGGTGGCGAGCAGCGTCGAGGCGACCGTGATCAGGGCGTTGGCCAGGACCCAGGGGATCCGGGAGGCGAGGGCCGCCACGGCGAAGCTGGAGGCGAGCCCCACTCCCCCGCCGCAGAGCACGAAGCGGGCGAAGGCGGTGCCGGCACCGGCGCCGGGTGCCCCTCGCCGTCGGCTGTGTGCTGCCCCCATGACCTTGCCCCCTTGAACGCCCACCGTTTCCTGATACGGAAACGCTACGTTGCGTTCATGATTTAGGCAAAGTAATAATTGCACACCATCCAAATAAGGCCGGTTGGAAGGCAGTATTTTGTTGCAATGACCCTGCCTTCAATGCAACGAACCTGGCTCGTTTCGTTGCAACTGGCGAACGTGAACGCTATGACTCCAGGGCGCGGGCCCCCGGGGCGCAGGCGTCACGCAGGGTTTCGCGCGCGGCGGCGGGCAGGGTGGCGGCGGAGCCTCGACGGCCGTGGTCGAGCAGGGCGGATCCGGCGTGCAGCCACTGCGGGTCGGGGGCCACGCCGATGAACCGGGCCAGGCGGGTCAGCTCTTCGGCGGGGTGGTCCAGGAGGTTCTCGTAGGAGAGGGTGGCGCGGCGGTCCTCGGGAAGCCGGCGGAGGAACTCCGTTCCCTCGGTGACGAGTTCGGACCACAGGGCGCCGAAGGTCCGCAGAGGCATGTGCCGGTCGCGTACGAGGGAGGGGTCGAAGCGGTCGTCGAGCAGGGGTGCCAGGTCCGGGGGCAGGGCGCGGACGTGCTCGGGGGTCAGGTCGGCGAAGCTGTCGACCCCGGAGCGGGTCCTGATCTCACGGAGCAGGGAGATCGTGCGGTACCCGGGGTGGCGGCTCATGGACAGGGCGCAGTCCGGGCCGTCGCGGAACATGTGCACGAACCTGGCCTCCGGGAAGGCCTCCCGCAGTCCCGGGGCCCAGCCGGTCGAGTAGCCGGAGCGCTCCACGACGGCGGTGCGTCCGAAACGGGCGCAGAGCAGACCGAACAGGGCCCGGTGGTGATCGGCGGCGGAACGCTCCGGCCACCGGACCACGGCCGCGCCGAGTTCGTCGAGGAGTGCGTCCGGGTCGTCGGTGAGGTGGGGCAGCACCATCAGGGAGAGGGCGGGGATGTCCGACGTGCGTGCCGAGTACCTGCCGGGGCATCGGGTGTGGAGGAACTCCGGCAGCGGCAGCCCGCTGCGGATCATCCGCTCGAAATGCGGCGCGGGCCGGGAGAGCGCCTGCCAGAACTCCTCACCGCCCACCTGTCCGGCGGGGAAGGACGCGTCGCCCACCGAGGCCATGTACTCGTTCAGACTCAGTACGTCCGGGTGGGCGTTGAGGATGCGGGAGAGCGCCGTCGAGCCGCTGCGCCCGGTGCCGAAGACGAAGGTCAGAGAACGCATGATCCCCTTTCAGGGTGGAGGCAGGTCCCCGCGGGTGGACCGCCGGTTCAGAGGTGACCGGGGAAGGGTCGCATGTCCAGGACCGAAGCCGACCGGATCGAACGCCGCTTCGAGCAAGGCGAGTTGACCGTTCCGTGGGCGCGTTCCCACCCTTATGATCTTGGGCATGACTGTGCAGAACGTTGACAAGACCCTCTCCCGTAAACAGCGGCTTCAGGAGAAGCAGCGCCGCCAGCTGTCGGTCGTCGACACCGTGGACAAGGCGGAGGGCAAGGTCCGCAAGGCCGAGGCGGAACTCGCCGTGGCCGTCACCGAGGCGGTGCAGGTGTTCGGGGACGAGCAGTCCGCGTCCGAGGCGCTCGACATGTCGGTCGAGGCGATCCGGCGTTTTCTGCACATGGCGCGGAACGAGGCGGCCGATGCCGACACCCCTGCCGAAGCCGCCGCCAAGTCCTGAGCCCCAGGCTCTGAGCCCGGGGCGCGGTGATCGGCGGCGGCTACGGCGAGCGGCCGTGGACAGGCCCGGCTACGGCGAGCCGCACCGCGTCGGCCGCGGAAGCCGTCAGGGCCTGCGCGGTCTCACCTTGATGTCGGAGCCGTTCACCCGGACGGTGACCTTGCCCCGGTTCGGCGCCCGGTCGGCCACGATCTCGTAGGACGTGACCTTTCCGTCGCGCCACTCGCAGTTGACCGCGTAGCCGCCACGGGCGCGCAGGCCGGTGAAGGAGCCTTTGGGCTTCCACGCCTCCGGCAGGGCGGGCAGCAGGTGGATGCCTCCGTCGTGGCTCTGCAGGAGCATCTCCGCGACGGCTCCCGAGATGCCGAAGTTGCCGTCCATCTGGAAGGGCGGATGGTTGCAGAACAGATTGGGCAGCGTGTTGTAGGTCAGCAGGCCGCGCAGCATGATCCGGGCACGGTGCCCGTCACCGAGGCGGGCGAAGAGAGCCGCGCGCCACGGCCAGGTCCATGAGCGGCGGCTGTCGCCGGACACCGTCGCGGCCGTGAACGGGACCCCTTCCTTCTCGCCGCAGCGCGCCTTGAGGGAGACGAGCGCGGCGGCCGCGAAGTCGGGCGTCTTCGGGGTGATCTGGCGCCCCGGGTACACCGCGAACAGGTGCGAGGTGTGGCGGTGGATGTCGGTGGGGCTGTCGATGTCCTCCTGCCACTCCTGCAACTGCCCCCACCTGCCGACCTTGTTCGGCGCCAGGCGGGCCTGCATGTCCGCGACCTTGTCCCGGTAGTCGGGGTCCGCGTCGAGGACCGCCTCGCAGTCGAGGTAGTTCTGGAACAGGTCCCAGATGATCTGCTGGTCGTACATGACGCCGTCCTCGCGCGGCCCGTGCTCCGGGGACCAGCCGTTCGGCGCGACGAGGAGTCCGTCCTCGCGCTCCTTGAGGTGGTCCTCCCAGAACTCGCAGATCTCCTTGATCATCGGGTGGGCGAGGTCGCGCAGATAGGCCAGGTCCTGGGTGAACGCCCAGTGTTCGTAGAGGTGTTGGGCGTACCAGGCGCTCGCGACGGTGTTCCACTCCCACGCGTTGCCGCCGAATGCGCTCTGGCTGGTGCGGGCGGTCCAGCCGCGGGTGTCCGTACCGAAGGCGTTGCGGGTGGCCACCCGGCTGGGCACCGCCACCTGCTGGATGAACCCGACGAGTGCCTCGTGGCACTCCGGCAGGTTCGTCGTCTCCGCTCCCCAGTAGTTCATCTGGACATTGATGTTGGTGTGGTAGTCGGCGGCCCACGCCGGCTGGTTGCTGTCGTTCCACAGACCCTGGAGGTTGGCGGGCAGGCCCTTCGGGCGGGAGGAACTGATCAGCAGATAGCGGCCGTAGTCGAACATCGTCTGTTCGAGTGTCGGGTCCTCGCCGCCCGCCGCGTAGCGCGCCAGCCGGGCGTCGGTCGGCAGGGCGACCACGGCCTCCTCGGAGGTGCCCCAGTCGACCGAGACGCGTTTCATGAGGGCGCGCGTGTCGCTGGTGTGCCGCTTGCGCAGTGCGGCGTAGGAGAGGGCGGCGGCGTTGTCGAGCGCGCGGTCCACGGCCGGCTGCGGATCGGTTCCGCGCCACCCGGCGGCGGCGTCGAGCCGGTGGTCGGTGCGGGCGTCCAGGAGCAGGGTCAGTGTCGTGCATCCGCTGAACCGGAGCACCGACCCGTCCGCGCGGAAGTCTCCGTCGGTGTGCACGGCCCGGACGGTGCACGCGTGCTTGAGGCCGTTGCCCATGACACCGCTGAAGGCGATCCGGCGGGCATCGGCGTCCACGGTCGTCGGGGCCTGGTCCTGACCGGAGGTCAGCGAGATGGCTCCGGAGAGTCCCTCGGCCGCCTCCGTCGTGTACCGGAAGACCATGACGTCGGCGGCGCGGCCGGCGAAGGCCTCCCGGACGACGCGCTGTCCCGGTGCGCCGAAGCGGGTGACGTGGACGCCGTCGACGAGGTCGAGGGTGCGTCGGTAGTCGACGACCATGGGCCGGGTGCGGGTGTCGAAGTCCTCACCCGCCAGGGCGATCTCGGCGATCCCGCAGCCGTCGGCGGTGGCGTCGGGGGTCAGGGTGAGCCGGTAGACGCGGTAGGCGGTGCTGTTGGTGAACCGGAAGGTCCGGGTCTCGCCCCGTTCGGCGAACGGCGTGCCGGGCCGCCGCGTGTCGAGGGTGACCCAGGTGCTCCCGTCCTTCGACGCCTCCAGCGTCCATTGCCGGGGGTCCTCCCGCGGGCGGTCCGGGGCCGCGGTCAGGGTGTACGAGGTGACGGCGACCGCGCGGGGCAGGTCGGCCTGCCAGACGAGCGTGGGAGAGGTGTCCGCGACCCGCCAGACCGTGGCCGCGTCGCCGTCCACGGAACGTGAGATGTCCGTGGACCGCGCACCGGAGCCGGGACCGCCCCCTTGCGAGCCTCCCTCGCGGTGCCCGCTCGGCGAGGACAGGTACACCGCCTCGGACGCGCCGAGGTCGACGCCGGTCAGGCCGATCTCGCCGACCTGGAAGTGGCTGACGCCGGCCTTGGGGACGAAGTCGAACCGGTAGAAGCGGTAGGCCGCCGGGTCCGCGCAGGTGAACCGCTTCGTCTGGAAGCGGCTCTCGAAGGGCGCCGCGAGCGTGCGGCTGTCCAGCACGGTCCAGGCGGCGCCGTCGGCCGAACCGGAGAACGTCCACTCCTGCGGGTCGCGCCGCGGCACGTCGTCGGCGCTCGTCAGCCGGTACGAGGCGACCTCCACGGGAGCGGGGAGTTCGACCTGCCACCGCACCGTCGCGCCGGGCCCCTCGACGCACCACTTGGTGCCCGTCTCGCCGTCGTACGACTTGTCGACGCCCTCCGACGGGGAGCTGCTGTACGGTCCCCCCGGCGCCGTGACCCTGGCCCGCGGCGCGGCGGCGAAGGTGATGACGAGGTCACCGAAGTCCCGGTACGAGCCGAAGCCGTGCATGCCGGTGTCGAAGTCGCTGTCCGGCTTGCCGGCGAGGGCGTTGTCGTAGTCGTTCACCCCGCCCCACAGGCTCTGTTCGTTGAACTGGACGCGCTCCTCGTGGGGATCGGCGAAGAGCATGGCGCCGAGCCGGCCGTTACCGATCGGCAGGGCCTGCGACTCCCAGTTCCTGGCGGGGACGGTGTAGCACAGGGCGTCGCGCGACAGGGTGGGCCGACGGAGAGCCTCCGGGGCGCGGGTCCCGGCGGCGGGCTGTGCCGAGGCGGTGGTGCCCGTCAGCCCGGTGGCCAGAGGTGCGAAGGCGAGGGCACCGCCGAACTTGAGGAGGCTTCGTCTCTGCGGTTCGGATGCATCGATCACTATGAGATCTCCAGGCCCAGTCATCGGCTCTTTCACGGCAGTTGTGGCACCACATCGACCTCGGTCGGGGGCACGATCATCGTTGCCGGAGAATACATCGGATGTCTAGGGGTGTGCGCGAACACCAGCGGAAGGGCAGCGGCACAATGACGCCATGTCACGCCACCCGGGCCCCAACCGCCCACCGTCATCTGACCCTTGGGCGTGCCAGGAGAGGACCACGTGAGCGCGAACGAGGCCACCGACACCGCACGCGAGCGCCCTGACACCACCACGGCGCACAACGCCCGCGTCTGGAACCACTGGCAGGGCGGCACGGACAACTACGAGGTCGACCGGCAGGTCGGCGACCACGTCGCCGGCTTGATCCCCGTCATCCGCGACATCGCCTCCGCCGACCGGCGCTTCCTCGTCCGCGCGGTGCGCCATCTGGCCGAGGAGCGGGGGACACGCCAGTTCCTGGACATCGGCACCGGGCTGCCCGCGCTGGAGAACACCCACGAGATCGCCCAGCGCGTCGCCCCCTCGTCGAGGATCGTGTATGTCGACAACGACCCGGTCGTGCTCGCGTACGCCCGCACCCGGCTGACCAGCACCGAGGAGGGTGCCGCGGCCTACATCGACGCCGACGCGCACGACCCGGACACGATCCTGCGCATCGCCGGAGAGACACTCGACTTCGGCGAGCCCGTCGCGCTGATGCTCCTCGGCATCCTCAACTTCGTCCTCGACGACGCCGAGGCCCGCGCCATCGCCCACCGGCTCCTCGAACCACTCGCCCCCGGCAGCTTCCTCGTGCTGACGCACCCCACCACCGAGCCCGAACTCGGCGGCGACCGCCAGCTGGAGGCGATGGAATTCTGGAACGCTCACGCCAAGCCACCGGTCACCGCGCGCAGCGGCGCGGAGATCGCCCGCTACTTCGACGGTCTCACCCTGCTGGAGCCGGGCCTCGTCCCGTGTTCGCTGTGGCGTCCCGACCCCGGCGACGAGCCCACGGTCGTACCGCAGTTGGGGGCGGTGGCGCGGAAGCCCTGAAACACGGCCGCCACCTGGCGTCAGGGCCGGGCGAGTGGGGGTACGAGAGTTCGGCGTTGCCTCGGTCGACGCAGTGGAGACGAGGACGACGGCGGCACGGGCGTCCCGTTCGGGCCGGAGAGGCTCGGACAGCGGGTCGCCGAGGCAGCGGCCGTGCGTGGGGGACGACCTCGGCGGTGTACTCGTTCACCCGCCGGGCCCGGATGGGCACGTCCTGCCCCGGACAGCACACCTAGCCCCGAGGTCGGCTGCGGCTCCAGGTCGTGGAGGAGACGGCGAGGACCGACAGGAGGACGAGGGCGGCGGACGGGCCCAGGACGGTCCAGGGGGCCAGTTCCGCGTAGGGCTGGTTCTCCGAGAGGAGGCGGCCCCACTCGGGGGTGGGCGGCTGTTCGCCCAGGCCGAGGAAGCCGAGGGAGGCGAGGACGAGGACCGTGGTGGGCAGGCGGAGCAGGGCGTTGCGCACCAGCGCGGGCCCGACCGCGGGCAGCAGGTGGTGGCGGAGGAGGTAGGAGGGGCCCGCGCCGAAGGAGAGCGACGCGAGGAGGTGGCCGCTGGCCCGTTCCTGTTCCAGCAGGGCGGCGGTCTGGGCGGCGTACGGAGTCCAGGCCACCAGGCACACCGCGCAC
The DNA here is from genome assembly GCF_019599145.1 of Streptomyces akebiae. NCBI lineage: Bacteria > Bacillati > Actinomycetota > Actinomycetes > Kitasatosporales > Streptomycetaceae > Streptomyces > Streptomyces akebiae. The sequence goes on from NZ_CP080647.1 coordinate 311,582, forward strand.
GCGGCGCCCCAGACCGACGGGCCGGTCACGGCGGTGGTGAGCAGTCCGGCGAGGACGGCCGGCATCGTCGAGACCACTTCGGTCAGGCCCGCCCCCAGCTGTGCGGTCGTGCCGATCAGCAGTCCGACGAGGGCGCTGACCACGGTGACCGCGAGGGCCACGCCCACCGTGCGCAGGGCTCCGTGCCCCAGCCGGGCCAGCAGGTCGCGGCCGAGCGAGTCGGTGCCGAGGGGGTGCGCGAAGGAGGGGGGCAGCAGTCTGGCCGTCGTCTCGACGTGCGACGGGTCGCGCAGGAGGCCGGCCACGACCAGGGCGAGGAGGGTCACGGCGCAGAGTCCGACGACCCAGGGCAGCGACCGGGGTCGCGGGAGCCTCGGCGGGTGCAGGGCGGGCAGGGCACCGTCCCGCAGGGCGGGGCCGAGCAGGGCGTGCCGCAGGAGCTGGATCAGGAAGCCGGCGCAGACGCCGAGCAGGACCAGGGTCAGCGTCGCGGTCTGCAGCGGCGGCATGTCCTGGGCGGTGGCCGCGTCCAGCGAGAGACGGCCGAGACCCGGGATGTTGAAGATCTTCTCGACCGCGACCGCGCCGCCGACCAGGGCGACGACGGTCGGCAGGAGTTGCGGGAGGACACCGGCGAGGGCGCTGCGCAGTGCGGTGCGCGCGATGCGGCCACCCGAACATCCGTGAGCGCGCCAGGTCCGTGCCCAGGGTTCGTTGAAGGCGGCGGGCAGTGCCTGGTCGAGCAGTCCGCCGATCATGGCGCCGGAGGGGACGCCGAGGGCGAGGGCGGGCAGCACCATCGACCGGGGCCCCTCCCACCCCTGGGAGGGGAACCAGCCGAGCCACACCCCGCAGACGGTCGCGAGCAGCGAGGCGAGCAGGAACTTGGGCAGTGCCGCCGCGACGGCGGCCGCGGTGCCCGCACGCTTCTGCCGCAGTTCTCGCCGGGATCCGAGGTACAGGGTGCGGGCACAGACCAGCGCGGCCACCGCGATCGTGACCGCCAGCGCGCCGAGCATGAGCGTGACGGAGACCGCGAGGGCCGTGGTCACCTGGGGCAGAACCTGTTCGCCCGACACCCAGGAGGCGCCCGCGTCGCCGTGCGCCAGTCCGCTCAGCCATCGTCCGAGATGGGCGAACGGCCCCTCGTCCAGACCCAGTTGCTCGCGTACGGCGGACAGCTGGGCCGGGGTCGGGTCCTGGTCGGCGGCGCGGGCGCGCAGCACGGTGAGGGCGGGGTCGATGCCGGACAGCCAGGGCAGGAAGGCCACGGCCGTCAGCAGCGCCGCTCCGGCGGCGACGCGGCCGGCGCCCGTACGCCACCGGGTGGGCAGGCCCCGGGCACCGGCCGACGACGTGGTGGTCATCGGCGGTTACTTCAGTCGGGTGTCGACGTCGACGAGCGAGCGCTCACGGGGGTCGAGGAGGACGCCCTCGACATCGTCGGAGATGCCCTGGACGACCTTCTCGTGGACCAGCGGCACGACGGCGTCGGTGCGCAGGATCTCCGCCTCGGCCCGCATGATCTTCTCCTGCCGCTCGGCCGTGTCGCCTTCCCCGGCGGCGGACTTGATGGCCCGGTCGACCTCGGCGTCCTTCAGGCCGGCGATGTTGTAGACGCCGTCGCCGGTGTAGTCGCTGGCGAGGTAGGCGACCGCGTCGCCGGTGTCGAGGAGTGTGACCCGGGAGAAGACGAGGGCGTCGTACTCGCCGGCGAGGAGGTCGGCCTCCATCTGGGTGTACTCGCGCACGTCCTGCTTCACCGTGAACCCGGCCTTCTCCAGCTGCTGTTGGAGGACGGTGGCGGCCTCGGGCAGTTCGGCGCGGTTGGTGTAGGTGGCCAGGCGCAGCGTCCTGCCCTTCGTCCCGCTCCTCACCTGTGCGGTGGTCGCGGCCTTCGCCCGGCCGGTCACCTCGACCCGCCGGTCGGCGGCCCACGGGACGGCGGGCCCGAACAGGCCCTGCGCGGGGTCGGCGTAGCCGCCGAAGACGGAGTCGACGAGGACTTCGCCGTCCACCGCCTCACGGGCTGCGGCGCGCAGACCGGCGTCGGTGAAGAGGCCGCTGCCGGTGTTGAGGACAAGGCTGTCGGTGCGCACGGAGGGCACTTCGTGGCGGGTGTTCTCGTCGAGGAGCTTCGCCTGGGCGGTGGGGATCCACTCGGCTATGTCGACGTCGCCGCCGCGCAGGGCGTTGGCGCGTGCGGTTCCGTCGGCGATCCACGTGACATCGATGCCGGACGCCTTGGCCCTGCCGCCCCAGTACCCGTCGTAGCGGCTGAGCGTGGCCTTGGTCTTTCCGGTGAGCCGGGTGATCTCGAAGGGGCCGGTGCCGGTGCCCACGGGGCTGACGGTGCCGTCGTCGGCGTACGCCTTCTCGGCGAGGATGCCGAGGGCGGGGCTGGCGAGCCGCAGCGGGAGGACCGGGTCGGCGGCCTCGGTGGTGATGGTGACGGTGTCGGCGTCATCGGCCTGCGCGGTGAGCGTCACGTCGCTCAGAACCCGCGGCTTGGTCTTGGCCCCGTTCGCGTGGTCGAGGGCGCTCACGACCGACTCGGCGGTGACGTCGGTGCCGTCCTGGAACGTGGCCTCGCGCAACTCGAAGACCCAGGTCGTGGCGCTCTTCCGGGTCCAGGACTTCGCCAGGGCGGGGGCGGCGGCGCCGTCCTCGTCCAGGGCGGTGAGGCCTTCGGCGACGGAGAGCTTGCTGAGCACGGTGGCGTCGTTGCTGTACGGCGACAGGGCCTGCACCGGTGGCACCGCGAGGGCTATCCGCAGGCGGCCCGCGGCCCCCGACCCGTCGCTCGCACCGGATCCCTCCTCGCCTGCGGCGAAGCAACCGGCCAGCAGCGGGGTGAGGGTGAGGGCTGCCAGGAGGCGGCGGGGAGTGGCGGTGCGCATGGTGGTCCTGTCTTGCGGAGAGCGGATCGATCAAGAATATAAGGCCAGCCTTACCAATCTTTCACGGCAGGGTGGGTGAGGATACGCACTCCCTGCGACGACCGGCATGAGGACCGCATGCCGGACACCGCAGAAACCGTGGCGGGCGCCGGCGGGCAACGGCGGTGTCCGGAGACCGTCGGTCGCGGCCCGTCATGTGCCGGCTCCCGCCCCGGCCCGCAGGTCGAGGCGGCGCTCGCCCGCGTACACGTTCATGGAGCCGCCGCGCAGGAATCCGACGAGGGTGAGTCCGGTCTCCGCGGCCAGGTCCACCGCGAGGGAGGACGGAGCGGACACGGACGCCAGGACGGGGATGCCGGCCATGACGGCCTTCCGGGCGAGTTCGAAGGACGCCCGTCCGGAGGGTGAGAACAGCCCGGCGGCGTGCAGCCCGCCGGTCCGGTCGAACACCCGTTGCGCGGCCCGCAGTCGGTCGGGAAGGAGGGCCGGCAGGTCGGGGGTGACCCGGACCGGGGGCGTGTCGGCGAGGGGCCAGGCCGCCGTCGTCCGTACCGCGTCGAGACCGGCCTTCCCGCACAGGCCGCACGACGACGTGGTGTACACGTTGCGCTCCAGCGTGATGTCGGGCGGCGGCACGCCGGGGGCGAGACGGACGTCGACGACGTTGTAGGTGTTCCGGCCGTCCTGGGTGGCGCCCGCGCAGTACACGACGGCGGCCACGTCCCAGGCGCGGCTCACGACGCCCTCGCTCACCAGGAACCCGGCGGCGAGGGCGTAGTCGTCGCCGGGTGTGCGCATGGTGATGGCCAGGGGTCTGCCGTCGAGGCGGATCTCCATCGGTTCTTCGGCGACCAGTGTGTCGGGGCGGGTGCTCGGTTCCCCGTCCCGGATCCGCAGCACGCGCCGTCGTTCGGTGACCCGTCCCATGGCCTCGCTCCCCGTTCCGCCGTCGGGGCACCGGCCGCTGCCCCGCGGCGCTCAGCACTCGATGACGTTGACGGCGAGGCCGCCGCGGGCGGTCTCCTTGTACTTGACCTTCATGTCTGCGCCGGTCTCCTTCATGGTCTTGATGACCTTGTCGAGGGAGACGTGGTGGCGGCCGTCGCCGCGCATCGCCATACGGGCGGCGGTGACGGCCTTCACCGCGGCCATGCCGTTGCGTTCGATGCAGGGGATCTGGACGAGGCCGCCCACGGGGTCGCAGGTGAGGCCGAGGTTGTGTTCCATGCCGATCTCGGCGGCGTTCTCGACCTGTTCGGGGCTGCCGCCGAGGACTTCGGCGAGTCCGCCGGCGGCCATGGAGCAGGCGGAGCCGACCTCGCCCTGGCAGCCGACCTCGGCGCCGGAGATGGAGGCGTTCTCCTTGAAGAGGAGGCCGATGGCCCCGGCGGCGAGCAGGAAGCGGACGATGCCGTCGTCGTCGGCGCCCGGCACGAACTCCAGGAAGTAGTGGAGGACGGCGGGGATGATGCCGGCCGCGCCGTTCGTCGGCGCGGTGACGACCCGGCCGCCGGCGGCGTTCTCCTCGTTCACGGCCATCGCGTAGAGCGTGATCCACTCCATGGCGCGGGCCAACGGGTCGCCCTCGCTGCGCAGGGCGCGCGCGGCCGCGGCCGCCCGCCGACGGACCTTCAGACCGCCGGGGAGGATGCCCTCGCGGCCGAGACCGCGTGCGATACAGGCCTCCATGACGTGCCAGATCTCCAGCAGGCCCGCGCGAATCTCCTCCTCGGTGCGCCAGGCCTTCTCGTTCTCCAGCATCAACGCGGAGATCGACAGGCCGGTCTCCCGGGTGAGCCGCAGCAGTTCGTCACCGGTGCCGAACGGGTGGGGCAGCACGGTGTCGTCGAGCTTGATCCGGTCCGCGCCGGCCGCTTCCTCGTCGACCACGAAGCCGCCGCCGACGGAGTAGTACGTCTTCTCCAGCAGCGGCACGCCGTCGGCGTCGTACGCGAAGAGGATCATGCCGTTGGCGTGGTACGGCAGTGACCGCCTGCGGTGCAGGACCAGGTCGGTCGAGGTGTCGAAGCCGACCTCGTGGGCGGGGCCGATCTCGGCGCCGAGGAGACGGATGCGCCCGGTGGCGCGGATCCGCTCGACGTCCAGGTCGGCCCGGACGACGTCGACCGTGTGCGGCTCGTAGCCCTCCAGGCCGAGCAGGACCGCCTTGGGGGTGCCGTGGCCGTGGCCGGTGGCACCGAGGGAACCGAACAACTCCGCCCGTACGGCGGCGGTCTGGGCCAGCGCTCCGTCCTGCTTCAGTCGCCTGACGAACATCCCGGCGGCGCGCATCGGGCCCACGGTGTGCGAGCTGGACGGGCCGATGCCTATGGAGAACAGGTCGAAGACGCTGATTGCCACGCCACACTCCGTGGAGTTGGAGGGGACGTGCCGTTCGGTGACGGCACGCCCTCTGCGGGAGGTTGTCGGTCACAGCCCCGGGTACAGCGGGTGCTTGTCGGCGAGTGCCTTGACCCGGGTCTTCAGCGCCTCCGCGTCGTAGGCGGGCTTCAGCGCCTCGGCGATGACGTCGGCGACCTCGGTGAAGTCCTCGGCCGTGAAGCCGCGCGTCGCCAGAGCCGGTGTGCCGATGCGCAGGCCGGAGGTGACCATGGGCGGGCGGGGGTCGTTGGGGACGGCGTTGCGGTTGACCGTGATGCCGACCTCGTGGAGGCGGTCCTCGGCCTGCTGCCCGTCCAGCTCGGAGGCGCGCAGGTCGACCAGGATCAGGTGCACGTCCGTGCCGCCGGACAGCACGTCGACGCCGGCCGCGCGGGCGTCGGCGGCCGTCAGGCGCTCGGCGAGGATCCGCGCGCCCTCGACCGTACGGCGCTGGCGCTCCTTGAACTCCTCGCTCGCCGCGACCTTGAAGGACACCGCCTTCGCCGCGATGACGTGCTCCAGCGGGCCGCCCTGGAAGCCGGGGAAGACGGAGGAGTTGAGCTTCTTCGCGAAGTCCTTCCTGGCGAGGATGATGCCGCCGCGCGGTCCGCCGAGCGTCTTGTGCGTCGTGGAGGTGACCACGTCCGCGTACTCGACCGGGTTGGGGTGCAGTCCGGCCGCGACCAGGCCCGCGAAGTGCGCCATGTCCACCCACAGGTACGCCCCGACCTCGTCGGCGATCCGGCGGAAGGCGGCGAAGTCCAGCTGACGGGGGTACGCCGACCAGCCCGCGATGATCACCTTCGGGCGGTGCTCCTTGGCGAGCCGCTCGACCTCGGCCATGTCGACGAGTCCGGCGTCGTCCACGTGGTAGGCGACCACGTTGAACTGCTTGCCGGAGAAGTTCAGCCGCATCCCGTGGGTGAGGTGGCCGCCGTGCGCGAGGTCCAGGCCGAGGATGGTGTCGCCGGGGAGGCCAGCGCGAACAGCGCGGCCTGGTTGGCGGAGGCCCCGGAGTGCGGCTGGACGTTGGCGTACTCGGCACCGAAGAGGTCCTTGACCCGCTCGATGGCGATCTGCTCGGCGACGTCGACGTGCTCGCAGCCGCCGTAGTAGCGGCGGCCCGGGTAGCCCTCGGCGTACTTGTTGGTCAGCACCGAGCCCTGGGCCTCCATGACCGCCACCGGAGCGAAGTTCTCCGAGGCGATCATCTCCAGGGTGGACTGCTGACGGTGCAGCTCGGCGTCGACGGCGGCGGCGACCTCGGGGTCGAGGTCGTGCAGGGACTGGTTGAACAGGGTCATCAGAGGTCTCCTGTGCGGGTTCCGGAGGGAGGAGAGGGGGACGGGACACTCACGAGACGACGCTCACGTGCGGAACGCTCAGGACACGGCGACGGCGACGGGGACGGGGACGGGGACGAGCGTGCGGCGGAGCCGGTTGAAGAACTTCGGCTGGTTCAGGGAGAGCACGGCCACCGGATCGCCCTCGTACCGGTAGACGGCCGTGAAGGTACGGCTGTCCAGGTCGCCCTCGACGACCTCGGGCTCGGCGCCCGGGGCGACGTACCCGGCGAACTGGATCCGCGTGCGGTACTGGTCGGACCAGAAGTACGGGGCGGTGAGCGGGGCGGGCGCGGACACGCCGGTCAGCAGGGTGCGGGCGGCGGTCTTCGCCTGCTCGGTGGCGTTGGTCCAGTGCTCGACGCGGGCGTGCCGTCCGGTGAACGGGTGGGGGCAGCGGGCCACATCGCCGACGGCGACGACGCCGGGGACGGTGGTCGCGCAGCCGGTGTCGCACACCACACCGTCGTCCACCAGCACTCCCGAGCCGGCCAGCCAGTCGGTGTTGGGCCGCACACCCACGCCGACCACGACGATGTCGGCGGGCAGCACCCGTCCGTCCGCCAGCCGTACACCGGTGACCCGGTCCCCGCCGAGGAGTTCGGCGACGCCGGTGCCGCACAGCAGGTCCACGCCGTGATCGGTGTGCAGGGAGGAGCAGACCAGGCCCATCTCGCGGCCCAGTTGGCGCTCCAGCGGTACGTCGGCCGCCTCGACGACGGTGACGTGCGCTCCGAGCCGGTGGGCGGTGGAGGCCACCTCGGCGCCGATGAAGCCGGCTCCGATGACGACGAGCCGGGGCAGGCCCGTCAGCAACTCGGTCCGCAGGGCCAGGGCGTCGTCCAGGGTGCGCAGGGTGTGCACGCCGGCCAGCCCGTCGGAGCCGGGCAGGGTGCGCGGGCTCGCGCCGGTGGCGACGACCACGCCGTGGGTGCGCACCTGGCGGCCACCGGTCAGCGTGACGGTCCGGGCGGCGGGGTCGAGGCGCACCGCCCGTTCGCCGAGCAGCCAGTGCACATCCAGGTCCTCGTACTCGTCGGGGTCGCCGAGGGCGAGGGCGTCGGCGTCGAGTTCTCCCTTGAGGAAGTCCTTGGACAGCGGCGGACGGTCGTAGGGAGCGTGGCGCTCCTCCCCCACGACGACGATCTCGCCGTCGTAGCCCTCCGCGCGCAGCGCGCGGACCGTGCTCAGGCCCGCCAGCGACGCTCCGACGACGGTGATGCTCCTCATGGCGGGCTCCAGACGAGAGGCTGTCTCACATGAGCCTGTCTCACATGACACAACGACGGGCGTTATGCGCAACATGGTTTCGGTGGAATTCCGGGGTGTCAAGGGGGCGGGACCGAGCGAGGTCAGTGCGCGGGTCCGACGTCGAGCTTCTTCTGGAGCCAGGTGTGGAACTCGCCGATGTGGTGCTCGCTGGGCACCAGCACACCGCCCTTGGCGTACGCCTTCGAGCTCATCGCCGGCTGGGTGCGCTCGCAGGCGTCGAAGTCCTGCTGGTTGACCCGGTGGAAGAGCTCCACCGAACGCTCCACGTCCTTGCCGCTCTCGACGACGTGCGGCAGATACAGCCAGTCGCACTCGACGATCGTGCGGTCGGCCGCCATCGGGTACATCCGGTGGAAGATCACGTGGTCGGGTACGAGGTTGATGAAGACCTGCGGCCGGACGGTGATCGCGTAGTAGCGGCGGTCCTGGTCCTCGGCGACACCGGGAATACGGTCCAGACCCTCGGAACCGTCCACGGTGAACCCCCGCACCTCCTCACCGAACTCCGCGCCATGGCCCACGTAGTACTGGGCGGCGTACCCGTCCGCGAACTCCGGCAGCACCTCGGTCAGTTCGGGATGGATCGTGGCACAGTGGTAGCACTCCATGAAGTTCTCGATGATGAGCTTCCAGTTCGCCTGCACGTCGTACGTGATCCGGCGGCCCACCGAGAGGTTGCCGATGTCGTAGCGCTCGATCGACTCCAGGTCGCCGAGCCGCTCGACGACCGCGCCCAGCACGTCGGCCTCGAAGGACGGCGGCTCGTCGGCCAGGCACACCCACACATAGCCGAGCCACTCCCGCACATGGACGTTGACCAGGCCGTACGCGGTGCGGTCGATGTCCGGCATCGAGGTCAGGTTCGGCGCGGCGACGAGCTTGCCGTCCAGGCCGTACGTCCAGGCGTGGTAGGGGCACTGGAAGGCCCGCTTGACCTCGCCGGACTCCTCGGTGCAGAGCCTGGCCCCGCGGTGCCGGCAGATGTTGAGGAAGGCCTTGACCGAGCCGTCCCGGGATCGGGAGACGAGGACGCTCTCGCGTCCGACCTGGTAGGTGCGGAAGGCACCGGGCTTCGCCAGCTCGGAGGCGCGCGCGACACAGAACCACATGGCCTCGAAGACCCGCTCCTGCTCCTGGGCGAAGACTCCGGGGTCCGTGTAGTACTCGCCCGACAGCGTGGGGATCAGGCTGGGCGGCAGATTCGTGAGGGTCATCGAGTCACCTTCGGGAGGATCGGGAAGCGATGGCGGGCGGGTCAGTGGCCGCGGGTGATCCACTCGTCGAGGTGGGGCGCCTCGGCCCCGATCGTGGTGGTGTCGCCGTGACCGGTGTGGACGGTGGTGGCGGCGGGGAGCGTCAGCAGCCGGTCCCGGATGGAGGCGATGATGGTGCCGAAGTCCGAGAAGGAGCGGCCGGTGGCCCCCGGACCGCCCTGGAAGAGCGTGTCGCCGGAGAACAGGGCGTTCAGCTCGGGTGCGTGGAGGCAGACCGCGCCGGGCGAGTGGCCGGGGGTGTGCAGCACCGTCAGCTCGACGCCGGCGACGGTCAGGGTCTCGCCCGCGGCCAGCGGGCGGACGTCGGGCGCCTCTTCGCCGTGCGCCATCTTCCACAGGACGGTGTCGGCGGGGTGGAGCATGATGGGCGCGCCGTGGCGGGCGGCCAGGTCCGGGGCTGCGTTGACGTGGTCGTTGTGGGCGTGGGTGCACACGACGGCGACCAGACGGCGGTCGCCCACGGCGGCCGCGATGGCGTCCGCGTCGTGCGCGGCGTCGACGACGAGGACCTCCTCGTCGTCGCCGATCAGCCAGACGTTGTTGTCGACCTCCCAGGTGCCGCCGTCCAGTTCGAAGGTGCCGGAGGTGACGAGGCGCTCGACGCGGGCGGTCACAGGACCACCACCGAACGCAGGACGTCGCCGTGGTGCATCTTGGCGAACGCGGCCTCGACGTCGTCCAGGCCGATGGTCTCGGTGACGAACTCCCCCAGGTCGAAGCGGCCCTGGAGGTAGAGGTCGATCAGGGCGGGGAAGTCGCGGGAGGGCAGGCAGTCGCCGTACCAGGAGGACTTCAGCGCGCCGCCCCGTCCGAAGACGTCCAGCAGCGGCAGTTCCAGCGTCAGCTCAGGGGTGGGGACACCGACCAGGACGGCGGTACCGGCCAGGTCGCGGGCGTAGAAGGCCTGCTTGAAGGTCTCCGGGCGGCCGACCGCGTCGACGACCACGTCGGCACCGAAGCCGCCGGTGAGCTCGCGGATCGCCTCGACGGCGTCGGTCCTGGAGGAGTCGACGGTGTCGGTGGCACCGAACCGCTCGGCCCACGTCAGCTTCCGCTCGTCGACGTCGACGGCGATGATGCGGCCGGCTCCGGCGACCTTGGCACCCGCGATCGCGGCCATGCCCACGCCGCCGCAGCCGATCACCGCGATGGAGTCCCCGCGTCCCACACCACCGGTGTGGACCGCGGCGCCGAAACCGGCCATCACTCCGCAGCCGAGGAGTCCGGCTACGGCCGGGGAGGCCATGGAGTCCACCTTGGTGCACTGTCCCGCGGCGACCAGGGTCTTCTCTGCGAAGGCGCCGATTCCGAGGGCCGGGGCGAGCGGGGTGGCGTCGGCCAGGGTCATCGGCTGGGTGGCGTTGTGGGTGGCGAAGCAGTACCAGGGTGTGCCTCTGCGGCAGGCCCGGCAGGCGCCGCAGACGGCGCGCCAGTTGAGGATGACGAAGTCGCCGGGGGCGACGTCGGTGACTCCCTCGCCGACCGACTCCACCACGCCCGCCGCCTCGTGGCCGAGCAGGAACGGGAACTCGTCGTTGATCCCGCCCTCCCGGTAGTGCAGGTCGGTGTGGCAGACGCCGCAGGCCTGCACCCGGACCAGCGCCTCACCGGGGCCGGGGTCCGGCACCAGGACGGTCTCCACCGAGACCGGGGCGCCCTTCTTTCGGGCGACGACGGCGCGTACCTCGTGTGTCACGGTCGATCTCCTCGTCGAGGAAGAGGGGGAAGGGGGAGGGGGAGGAGCTTCACCGGGCCTGCCCGCCCGGACGGGGACCGTGGCCGGGCCGCCGATCGCCGCGTTTCATATGACGCAACGATGTTCGTCATGAGCAACGACGACCAAACTGTCTCCTCGTGGACACCCACTGTCAAGAGGTTGACCACGCCGACTTGCCCGCTCCCCCTCGACGCCTCCCCCTTCCCTGGACGGGAGGGTCCGTGCGAGCATGCGGGCGACTGGGTCCGGCCATGGTCACCGCACTCGGCGAGCACCTCGGAGCCATCGGGAGCGGCTGCGTATAGTTGCACTATGAGCAACTACTCGGCAGAGGGCGCAACAGCGGGTGCCGCGGTGAACGGTGTGCAGTCCGTCGACCGCGCCGTCAGCGTCCTGGAGATCCTCGCCCAGCGCGGCGAGGCCGGTGTCAGTGAGGTCGCCGCCGAGATCGACGTCCACAAGTCGACCGCCTTCCGGCTCCTCGGGGCGCTGGAGGCACGCGGACTGGTCGAGCAGACGGCCGAGCGGGGCAAGTACCGGCTCGGCTTCGGCATCGTGCGGCTCGCCGGCGCCGTCACGGGCCGGCTCGACATCACGCAGCAGGGCCGGCAGGTGTGCGAGCGGCTCAGCGAGGAGATCGGCGAGACCGTCAACATCGCCGTGCTCCAGGAGCACTACGCGGTCAATCTCCACCAGGTGCGCGGCCCGGGCGCGGTCGGCACCCACAACTGGGTCGGCCAGCTCACCCCCGTGCACGCCACGTCCAGCGGCAAGATCCTGCTGGCCCACCTCCCGGAGCGACAGCGGGCCGAGGTGCTGGAGGCGTCCGGGCTGCGCAAGCTGACGCCGCACACGCTGACGACCAGGGCGAAGCTGGAGCAGGACCTCACCACGGCGCGCGAGCTCGGGTACGCGGTGACGCTGGAGGAGCTGGAGATCGGACTGCACGCCATGGCGGCCCCGATCCGCTCCCGCGAGGGCCAGGTCGTCGCCGCGCTCAGCGCCTCCGGCCCGGCCTACCGCTTCACCGAGGAACGCATCCGGGAACTCGTGCCCGTACTGACGCGGGGCGCCGAGGAGATCAGCCGCAGGATGGGCTATCTGGGCTGACCGCCACGGACGGCGCCCCGCCCAGCGGCCGCCACGCCGCCACCGCCGCTTCGGCGCCCCGACGGGCCGTCACCCGGACCGCGTCCAGCGTCGAGGCGACTTCGGCGGAGCTCAGCCCTGGGTCGACGGTCAGCGAACCGGGTGGGACGCCCGCCTCCGGGGCCGCGTCGCTCCTCGGCCGCAGCTCCCGGAGCACGTCGTCGACCACATCGCCGTTGACCAGCCGTGCGCCCGCCTCCAGCGCACGGGCGGCGACCTCGGCCCACCCGGTGTCGACACCGACGACCGCGCCGGGCGAAGCGAGTGGGATCCCCCGGGACGAAGTCTGGGGGAGGGTCGACTCGCCGCCCACGTCCACGATGGCGGCGCCCTGCCCCAGCAGGGCGCCGCCACGTGCCCCGGCTGCTTCGGTGGCGCATGACGGCCCGCCCTCGGAGAACGAGTCCGGCGTGACGTTCACGACGCCCATGACCAGCGTGCGCCCGGGCCCGGCAGTCCGTGCGGGTGCGGGTGCGGGTGCGGTCCGGCGTGCCCGGGGGCGACGACGGCGTGGGGGCGGGGCCGTGACCGTCACCGGTGTCCGACTCTCGGCCCGCTGACAGGGGCTCGCATGCCTCAGACGTACTCCGTCGCCGCGTCGAGCAGCCAGTCCGCCAGATAGCCGGCGAACGACGAACGGACCAGGACCCAGAAACCGGCGCCGGGCTCCTCCCGTGCGACCAGGACGGCCTGGGTGCGGGCCAGGGTGGTCTGGGCGCAGCGCCCGGCACCGAAGGCGCGCGGGTGCAGGTCCAGCGGGCAGCCGTGGGCCAGCAGGTCGCGGGCGCGCGGGCCGGTGATGAGGACCGTGGTGCGCTGTGCGGAGACGTCGGTCACGGAGACCGGCTCCTCTCCGGCGGCTTCCCTGATCCGGCTCTCCAGCTCGCGCCCGCCGCCCGGCGGCCCCACGAGCAGCCACTCGTCGGGGCCGAGCCACAGCGCGGTCAGCTCCCCCGCGCGGGCGACGGTGTTGGGCTCCAGCGGTAGCGGCAGGCCCAGCGCGAGGCCGACGGCGTCCGCCGCCGCCCCCTTGGCGTCGAGACGTACGTCGAGCTGGGTGAGGAAGGGGAGTTCGGCCAGGCGGATCCTGCCCCCGGAGGTGCGGGTGGCGGCGGCCAGCCGGTCGGCGGCCCCGGACAGGGGGCTGCGGGGCCGGGAGGTCGGGGCGGTGTCAGCCATCGCGGCGGGCTCCCTCGGGGTCGTAGAGAACGGGGCTCGCGACGGTCACGGGGACCAGTCGGTCGCCCACGGGGGCGTACAGCCGCTCGCCGACGCGGTCCCTGCCGCCCTTGACCAGGGCGAGCGCGAAGGTCCGGCCGAGGGCGGCACTGCGGTAGCTGGAGGTGACGTGGCCGAGCATCGGCACGGGCGGGGCCGGCAGCACGCTGTCGGCGACCAGGTGGGTGCCCTCGGGGAGGAAGGCGCCCGGGTCCTCGGGGAGGAGGCCTACCAGGTGCTTGCGGTCGGGGCGGGCGGTGTCCGCGCGGGCGTGGGACCGCTTGCCGATGAAGTCCGGCTTCTTCTTCGAGACCACCCAGCTCATCCCGAGGTCCTGCGGGGTGACGGTGCCGTCGGTGTCCTGGCCGATGATCGGGTAGCCCTTCTCGGCACGCAGGACGTGCATGGTCTCGGTGCCGTACGGGGTGATGCCGTACGGTGCGCCGGCCTCGTACAGCGCCTCCCAGAGGGCCAGGGCCTCCCACGGCGACACGTTGATCTCGTAGGCGAGTTCACCGGAGAAGCTGATGCGGCAGACCCGGGCCTCGATGCCCGCGACGGCCGTCTCGCGCCAGGCCATGAACGGGAAGTCCTCGTTCGACACGGCCAGTCGCGGGGCGAGGGAGCCGAGGACCTCGCGGGACTTCGGCCCGACCAGCGCGACCGTGGCCCACTGCTCGGTCACCGACGTGCAGTGGACCTTCAGCTCGGGCCACTCCGTCTGGAGCCACTCCTCCATCCAGTCGAGCACGGTGGCGGCGTTGCCGGTCGTCGTGGTGACCAGGTAGCGGTCCTGGGCGACCCGGATGACCGTGCCGTCGTCGAAGACCATGCCGTCCGGGCGGCACATGACGCCGTAGCGGATCATGCCGACCTTCAGGGTGCTCATCATGTTGGTGTAGAGCAGGTCGAGGAAGACACCGGCGTCCGGGCCCTGGACGTCGATCTTGCCGAGGGTGGAGGCGTCCATGAAGCCCACGCCCTCGCGGGTGGCCGCGCACTCGCGGAGCACGGCGGTCTCCATGTCCTCGCCGTCCCGCGGGTAGTACCAGGGTCGCTTCCACTGACCGACGTTCTCGAACAGCGCGCCGTGCCCGACGTGCCACTCGTGGAGGGCGGTCGTACGGACCGGATCGCTGAGCACGCCCCGGTCACGGCCCGCGAGGGCGGCGAAGGAGACCGGTGTGTACGGCGGGCGGAAGGTGGTCGTGCCGAGAGCCGAGACGTCCACGCCGAGCAGCTCGGCGACGACACCGCCGGCCAGCACGCCCGAGGTCTTGCCCTGGTCGTTGGCGGTGCCCGCCGTGGTGTACCGCTTGGTGTGCTCCACCGAGCGCAGGCCGGCGCCGGTCGCGCGGGCCAGGTCGGCCACCGTGACGTCGCGCTGGAGGTCGACGAACCGGGGGGCGTCCGACTCGCCCGGGACGACGTACACATGCATCGGCGGTGTCCCGGCGGGCCGCGCGGCGACCACGGGGAGGCGGGGCGCCTCGGCCGTGTATCCCTCGGCCTCGATCGCGCGGGCACCGGCGGCGGCGCCCTGGGCGAGGACGGCGGCCTGGTCGAGGAGACCGCTCGCGCTGCCCACGACCTCGACCGCCTGGCGGCAGGTGTCGGGCACGAAGGAGCCCAGCGACGCGTCGTGGCGCAGCTTGCCGCCGGACTGGCTGAACAGGTGCGCCACCGGGTTCCAGCCGCCGGAGACCAGCAGCAGGTCGGCGGCGAACTCCCGCTGTCCGGCGGACTCGCCGTACGGGGCGACGCTCACGGCGGTGAGGCGGGGCCCGCCGTCGGTGCCGGTGACGGCGTGTCCGGCCAGGACCTCGATGCCGGCGGCCGTGGCGCGCTCGGCCCACTCCCCCGGTTCGGGGCGGGTGTCGACGATCGCGGTGACGGTCAGGCCCGCCGAGGAGAGGTCCAGGGCCGCCTCGTAGGCGCTGTCGTTGGTGGTGAGGACGACCGCGCGGCGGCCGGGCAGGGCGCCGTGGCGGTTGACGTGGGTGCGGGCCGAGGAGGCCAGCATCACGCCGGGGCGGTCGTTGTCCGCGAAGGCCAGGGAGCGTTCGTGGGCGCCGGTCGCGAGGACGACGCGGCGGGCGCGGATGCGGTGGACGCGTTCCCGGGAGACGTGTCCGGGCGCCGCGCCGCCGAGGTGGTTGGTGCGGCGCTCGACGGCGAGGAGGTGGTTGTCGTCGTAGTAGCCGAAGACGGTGGTCCGGCGCAGGACGCGGACCTCGGGGGCGGCGTCGAGCAGGTCGGCGGTCTCCCTCACCCAGTCGAGGTGTTCGGCGGTGCCGAGGAGGCTGCCGCCGAGTTCCGGCTGGTCGTCGGCGAGGATGACACGGGCGCCGCTTCTCGCGGCCGCCGCCGCGGCCGCGAGACCGGCCGGGCCCGCGCCCACGATCAGGAGGTCGCAGTGGGCGTGCACGGCGTCGTAACGGGCGGGGTCGGGTTCAGTGGCGAGGCGTCCCTGGCCGGGGAGGCTGGTCGCGACCAGGCCGTCGTACAGCTCGACGGTCGTCGCGGGGAGCATCGGCTCGGGGAAGGGTTCCTCGATCTGGACGACCGCGTTGGGCTCTTCGACGCCGGCGGAGAAGATGCCCCGGGGGCGGCCGAGTTTGATGCTGGTGCCCGCCTCGACGACGCCGTTGGCAAGGAGGGCGGAGGCGAGGGTGTCGCCTCGGTGGCCCTGGTACTCGGTGCCGTCGAAGGTGAACGTGAGGGTCGTGTCCCGGTCGACGCGGCCTCGGGTGGGGTGGCGGAACGGCTGGGTTGTCCCGCCCCCGCCGCCCCTTCCCGTCCCGTCCTGAAGGGGCTGTGCCCCTTCGACCCCGTTCCGGGGGCTGCGCCCCCGGGCCCCCCGTCGGCCTGAACGGCCTCGTCCTCAAGCGCCGGACGGGCTGAGACATGCCGACCGGCGTCGAGAGGCGTGGCCGAGATCGCCGGCCTTGGTTCCGGGGTTTCCGGGCGTTCCTCGCCCGAGCGGTACACCGACAGGATCTCGTTCGTCGAGGTGTCGCGGACCGCGTTGAACCAGCGGCGGCAGCCCGCCGCGTGGCTCCAGCGTTCGGCGAAGGGGCCCTTGGTGTTGTCGCGGAAGAAGAGGTAGCGGGCCCACTCCTCGTCCGTGAGGGCCGAGGGGGTCTCGGGGTAGGCCACGTGGGCCTGGCCGCCGTAGTGGAACTCGGCCTCGTCGCGGGGCCCGCACCACGGGCAGGTGATGAGCAGCATGGTTGGGCTCCCTAGTGGGCCACCGCGGCCGCGCCGTGCTCGTCGACGAGCGCGCCGGTGGTGAAACGGTCGAGCGAGAAGGGGGCGTTGAGGGCGTGCGGGGTGTCGTGGGCGATGGTGTGGGCGTAGACCCAGCCGACGCCCGGGGTGGCCTTGAAACCGCCCGTTCCCCAGCCGCAGTTGAGATAGAGGTTGTCGACGGGGCTGAGCCCGATGATCGGCGATGCGTCGGGGCTGACGTCGACGATGCCGCCCCAGGTGCGCAGCACATGAGCGCGGGCGAAGACCGGGAAGAGCTCCAGGGCCGCGGCCATCTGCTCCTCGATGATGTGGAAGGCACCGCGCTGGGTGTACGAGTTGTACGCGTCGATGCCCGCGCCCATCACCAGCTCGCCCTTGTGCGCCTGGCTGACGTACACATGCACGGCGTTGGACATCACGACCGTGGGGTGCACCGGCTCCAGGAGTTCGGAGACCAGGGCCTGCAACGGGTGGCTCTGGACCGGGAGTCGGATGCCGGCCATGGCGGCGAGGACCGAGGTGTGGCCCGCCGAGCAGAGGGCGACCTTGCCGGCCGCGATGCGGCCCCGGGTCGTGCGGACGCCGACGACGCGGTTGTCGACCACGTCCAGGCCGGTGACCTCGCAGTTCTGGATGATGTCGATGCCGGCCGCGTCGGCGGAGCGGGCCAGGCCCCAGGCCACGTGGTCGTGCTTGGCGATGCCGGCGCGCGGCTGGTAGGTGGCGCCCAGGACCGGGTAGCGCACGTCCTGGGAGATGTTGACGATCGGACAGACGTCCTTGACGCCGTCGGCGTCGAGCCACTCCGCGTCCACGCCGTTGAGGCGGTTGGCCTCGACGCGGCGCACGCTGTCGCGGACGTCCTGGAGGCTGTGCGCGAGGTTCAGCACACCGCGCTGGGAGAAGAGGATCGGGTAGTCGAGCTCCTCCTCCAGTCCCTCCCAGAGCTTGAGGGCGTGCTCGTAGATGCCGGCGCTCTCGTCCCACAGGTAGTTCGAGCGGATGATCGTGGTGTTGCGGGCCATGTTGCCGCCGCCGAGCCAGCCCTTCTCCAGCACCGCGACATTGGTGATGCCGTGGTTCCTGGCCAGATAGTGGGCGGTGGCCAGACCGTGTCCGCCGCCGCCGACGATGACCACGTCGTACGACTTCTTCGGCTCGGGGTCACGCCACAGCCAGTCGGGGTGCTCGGGGAGGTCGGCGCCGGGGGTACGGGGGCTCATCGGACGTCTCCGTCTTCTGAAAGGTGCGGATGCTGCGGGTACTGGGGGACGTGCGCGTTCATACGGCGGTGGCGTTCCTCTCGGCGGCCTCGACGACGTTGGCCAGCAACATCGCGCGGGTCATGGGGCCCACCCCGCCGGGCATCGGCGCGATCCAGCCGGCGACCTGGGCGGCGTCCGGGTGGATGTCGCCGACCAGGCCCTGGTCGGTGCGGGTGATGCCGACGTCCAGGACGGCCGCGCCGGAGCGCAGCATGTCCTTGGTGATCAGCCCGGGTGAACCGGCCGCCGCGATGACGATGTCGGCCTCACGGGTGTGCCAGGCCAGGCCCTTGGTGCCGGTGTGGCACAGGGTGACGGTGGCGTTCTCGGAGCGGCGGGTGAGCAGCAGGCCGATGGGGCGGCCGACCGTGATGCCCCGGCCGACCACGCAGACGCGGGCGCCGGCGAGCGGTACGTCGTGCCGGCGCAGGAGTTCGACGATGCCGCGCGGGGTGCAGGGCAGCGGGGCGTCGACGCCGAGGGTGAGCCGGCCGAGGTTGACGGGGTGCAGTCCGTCGGCGTCCTTGGCCGGGTCCATGCGTTCCAGTACGGCGTTCGCGTCGAGGTGGCGGGGCAGCGGGAGCTGGACGATGTAGCCGGTGCAGGCAGGGTCGGCGTTGAGCTCGTCGATGACGTCCTCTACCTGCTGCTGGGAGGCGTCGGCGGGCAGGTCGCGGCGGATGGAGGCGATGCCGACCTGGGCGCAGTCGCGGTGCTTGCCGGCGACATAGGCGCGGCTGCCGGGGTCCTCGCCGACCAGGACGGTGCCGAGGCCCGGCGGACGGCCGCCGGTTGCGGTCGACTTGGCCACCCGCTCCGTGAGTTCGCGGCGGATGTCGGCGGCGGTCGCCTTGCCGTCGAGCAGCGTTGCGTTCACCGGCGGTGTTCCTTCCCTCTGCGGTCGTGGCCGGGGGTCAGCCACGGAGGCGGGACATGGTCGGGTCGAACAGGGGCTCCTCGGTGACGACCGCCTCGACGAGCTGGTCGAAATAGCCGATGCGCAGCGCGGTTCCGGGTGTCGTGAGGTCCGTCGGGAGCCAGGCGTAGGCGATGCCCTTGCCGATGGTGTAGCCGTAGGCGGCGCTGGTGACGTAGCCGACGGGGCGGTCGCCGTCGAGGACCGGTTCCTTGCCCATGACGACCGACCGGGGGTCGTCGATGACGAGGCAGGTCAGCTTGCGCCGGACGTTCTCCTTGCGGCGCAGCAGCGCGTCCTTGCCGATGAAGTCGTCCTTGTCGAGCTTGACGGCGAAGCCGACCCCGGCCTCGTAGGGGTCGTGCTCGTAGGTCATGTCGGTGCCGAAGGAGCGGTAGCCCTTCTCCAGGCGGAGGCTGTTGAAGGCGCCGCGGCCGGCGATGACGCCGCCGAGCGGCTCGGCCGCCTCCCAGAGGGTGTCCCAGAGTTTCTGGCCCTGGTCGGCGGTGGTGTAGAGCTCCCAGCCGAGTTCGCCGACGTAGCTCAGGCGCATGGCGGTGACGGGCACCGAGCCGATGTAGGCGTGCTTGGCGCGGAAGTACTTCAGGCCGTCGTTCGAGAAGTCGGCGTCGGTGAGGGGCTGGAGGACCTTGCGGGCCAGCGGGCCCCACAGGCCGACGCAGCAGGTGCCGGGGGTGATGTCGCGGACCTGGACCGTGCCGTCGGCCGGGAGGTGGCGGGTGATCCAGTCGAGGTCGAGGTTGCCGTTGGCGCCGATCTGGAAGGTGTCGCGGGCGAGCCGGGCGACGGTGACGTCGCTGCGGATGCCGCCGTCGTGGTCGAGGAAGAGGGTGTAGGTGACCGAGCCGACGGATTTGGCGACCTTGCCGGTGCACAGGCGCTCCAGGAGGTCGGCGGCGCCGGGGCCGCTCACCTCCAGGCGCTTGAGGGCCGTCATGTCGTACATCGCGACGGTCTCGCGGGTGGCCTGGGCCTCGGCGCCGACGATGGGCGACCAGTACCGCGCGGCCCAGTCGCCCGGGGTGGGGATGGAGCGGCCCTCGACGAGGCCGGCGTTGGCCTCGTACCACTGCGGGCGCTCCCAGCCGTTCGCCTCCAGGAAGAAGGCGCCGTGCTCCTGCTGGCGGGCGTGGAAGGGGCTGGTGCGGATCGGGCGGGGGTCCCCGGAGGGCTGGAGGGGGTGGAGGATGTCGTAGACCTCGACGAAGTTCTGGCAGTCGCGGGCCAGGACGTACTCCGGGGAGAGCTGGTGCGGTTCGAAGCGGTTGACGTCGCACTCGTGGAGGTCGAAGGAGGAGCAGTAGCCGTCGACCAGCCATTCGGCCATGGCCCGGCCGACTCCGGCGGAGTGGGTGACCCAGACCGCCTCGGCGACCCAGAAGCCCTTGACGTCCGGGGACTCGCCGAGCAGCGGGAAGTTGTCGGTGGTGAAGGAGAACAGGCCGTTGATGCCCTCCTCGATGTTCGCCTCCTTGGTGGAGGGCAGCAGCGACTGGGTCTCGGTCCAGGCGTCGGCGAAGTCGTCCTCGGTGAACTTCAGGACCGACGGCATGTCGTCGGCCTCGTCCACGGAGAGGATCTCGTCGGCCGTGATGGGCATCGGGCGGTGGCCGTAGTAGCCGATGCCGATGCCGTCGAAGCGGTCGCGGTAGTAGAGGTCGGCGTCCTGGTGGCGCAGGATCGGCCGGATCGCCTCCTCGGTCTGACCGGCGAGCGCCGGGATCGGGCCGGTCCAGGCGAGTTGGTGGGCGAGCGGGGTCAGCGGGAGGTTCATGCCGACCATGCGGGCGATCTTCGGGCCCCAGATGCCGGCGCAGCACACGACGATGTCGGCCGGGAGCTCGCCCTGGTCGGTGAGGACGCCGGTGACCTCGCCGTCGGCCCGCAGGACGTCGAGGACCTCGTGGCGGGCCAGGAAGGTCACGCCGCGCTCGGCGGCCCGGCGGATCTGCGCCTCTACGGCGAGGACCGCCTTGGCGAGGCCGTCGGTGGGGACCAGGAGGCCGCCGAGGACCTTGTCGCGGTCGACCAGCGGGTGTCGTTCGACGCACTCGTCGGCGGTGAGCAGGCGGGACTCGATGCCCCAGGCGGTGATCCAGCCGTGGCGGCGGCGCAGTTCGGTCAGGCGCTCGGGGGTGGTGGCGACTTCGAGGCCGCCGACCTGGAGGAAGCAGGGCTTGCCGTCCACGTCCAGGGAGCAGAACTTCTCGACGGTGTACCGGGCCAGCTCGGTCATCGTCTTGGAGGAGTTCGTCTGGAAGACCAGACCCGGGGCGTGTGAGGAGGAGCCCCCGGTGGCGGGGAGCGGGCCCTGGTCGACCACGGTCACCTCGGTCCAGCCTCGCGCGGAGATCTCGTCCGCGAGAGCCGCTCCCACGACGCCCGCTCCGATGATGACCACTCGGGGTCCCGCCATCGCCGCACCTCCGCCTTGTTGACCGGTCGAGCCGATCGAGTTGCTGTTTACGCAACGCGATTCAGGTTGCGCAACTCAATGTGCCTTCCGCGCAGGTGGGTGTCAAGGGCCCCGGGACCTCGGAAAACAGGCCGGGGAAGAGGGGGAACACGGCGATGCCCGGTGGGCGGCGCGCATCCCTCGCGCACCGCCCACCGGGCATGTCCCGACCGGATTCCCGCGTCCGGTCGCCGGCACTACTTGAGCCAGGCGTCCACCTTGAGACGGTTGGCCTCGACCCACTTCTTCGCCGCGGCCTCGGGGGTCATCTTGTCCACGGCGATGTACTTCGCCACGATGTTCTGGTCGTCGTTGGTCCAGCTGAAGTTCTTCACCAGGTCATAGGCGGGGCTGCCCGAGTCGGCGAACTTCTTGCTGACGATCTTGTCCAGCGTGTAGACGGGGTAGTCGCAGGCGACCTTCTCGGCGTCGGCGTCGCAGCCCTCCTTGTAGTCGGGCAGCTTGACCTTCACCAGCGGCACCTCGGACATGAACCACTGGGGCTCGTAGAAGTAGCCGATCACCCATTCCTTGTTCTTCTCCGCCTTGCGGAAGGTCTGGATGAGGGCGGTCTCGCTGCCCGCGTACACGACCTTGTAGTCCAGGTTCAGGTTCTTCACCAGGGCCTCGTCGTTGGTGACGAACGACGGGTCGCCGTCGAGGAGCTGACCCTTTCCGCCGGACTCCGACGTCTTGAACTTCGCCGCGTACTTGTTGAGGTTCTCCCAGTTCGTGATGTCCGGGTGCTCCTTGGCGAGCCACGGCGGCACGTACCAGCCGATCAGGCCTTCGTTTCCGGTCGCGCCGGCGTCCACGGCGGTCTTCTGGTCGGTGATGTACTTCTTCTTCAGGTCGTCGTGGCCCCAGTTCTCGACGACCGCGTCCACCTCACCGGTCCCGAAGCCCTGCCAGGCGATCTCCTCCTTCAGGTCCTTCTTGGTGACCTTGCAGCCGAGGTCGTTCTCCGCGACGTAGGCGATGACCGCCGCGTTGGCCTCGTAGCCGACCCACGGGTTGACCGCGAGGTTGAACGTGCCGCACTTGGCGGAGCCGCCCGAGCCGCCCGCGTCCGAGGAACTGTCACCGACCTTCGCGCCGCCGCAGGCGGTGAGGGTGAGGCCGAGGACCGCCATACCGGCCGCGCCGGCTCTCCATCGTCTTGCTTGCCTTGCCATGGTCAGTTGCTCCTTATGCACTGGTACGCCGCGCCGCGGCCTGAGTGATGCGGTCGAACATGACTCCGAGAAGGACGATGGCGAGCCCGGCGGCGAGCCCCTTCCCGAAGAGCTGGCCCTGCGAGAAACCGGCCACGACGTCGTAGCCGAGGGCGCCGGCACCTACCAGGCCGCCCACCACAACCATCGACAGCACATAGATCAGACCCTGGTTCGTGGCGAGAGTCAGGGCGCCGCGTGCCATCGGCAGCTGGACCTTGGTGATGATCTGCCAGGTGTTGGACCCGGCGGAGGTGGCCGCCTCCACGGTCGTCGCGGGCACGTTCCGCACCCCGTCCGCGATGATCTTCATGGCGACGGGGGCCGCGTAGACGATCGCGGCGACGATCGCCGTGAAACGGGTCGCGCCGAAGAGTGCGAGGAACGGCACCAGATAGACGAACGGCGGCATGACCTGGGCCGCGTCCAGGCTGGGCCGCAGCATGCGGTCCGCCAGCCGGCTGCGGCCCATCCACACACCGAAGACGATGCCGAGCAGCATCACGAGAACGGTGGCGACCACGGTCGACGCCAGCGTCGTCATGCTGTCGGACCACACCCCGGTGGCGACCAGCAGCCCCACGCACACCGCCGTGGTGAGGCCGGCCCGCCAGCCGCCGAGGACGACTCCGAGCGCGATCAGCACGGCGCCGACGAGCCACCACGGGGAGTCGGTGAGCAGCGACTGGAAGGGGTTGAGCAGTCCGTTGGTGATGAGGTCGCGGACCGTGTTGGTGACACCCGAGAGGTTGTCCTGCACCCAGGTCGTCGTGGTGTCGGCCGCGCTCGCGATGGAGCTGCCGACACCGCCCTCGCCTGGGAACTCCGCCGCCCACACATAGGTGTGCGACATGAAGACCAGGACGGCCGTGAGGACCGCGCCGGCGCCGAGCAGCGGCCGCCGCCAGGCGAGGAACCGGTTCTTGGAGCGCCGGGCCTCCTCCTCGCGCGTGCTGGCCGCGGTCGTGACCCGGTCGAGGACGATCGCCAGGACGACGATGGACAGGCCCGCGTTGAAGGCCGTGCCGACGTCGAGCGACTGGAGCGCCTGGACGACGGTCTTGCCGAGGCCGGGAGCGTCGATCAGGGCCGCGATGGTCACCATGGCCAGAGCGGCCATGATGGTCTGGTTGACGCCCATCACCACGGTCCGCTTGGACATGGGCAGCAGGACCTTCAGCAGGGCCTGACCGCGCGTCGCCCCGAGCGAGTCGGCGGCCTCCACCGTCGTCTCCGGCACGTTCCGGATGGCGTGCGCGGTGATCCGGATGGCCGGCGGCGCCGCGTAGATCACGGTGGCGATGGTGGCGGAGGCTCCGCCGATGAGGAAGAACAGGGTCAGCGGGGCCAGGTAGACGAAGGTCGGCATCGTCTGCATGAAGTCCAGCAGGGGCGTGACGATCCGGTTGACCCGGTCGGACAGCCCCGCCCACACGCCCAGCGGGATCGCGAACAGCAGCGCCACGAACACCGCGGAGACGGTGAGCGCCAGGGTGTCCATGCTCTCCTGCCACAGCCCCTGGAGGCCCAGGAAGGTGAAGCCGGCCACCGCCAGCAGCGCGACCCGCCAGTTGCCGAACGCCCAGGAGAGATAGCCCGCGAGGCCGACGACGCCGAGCCAGCCGATCTGCGGGAGGGGGCGGTCGACGGAGGGCTGCGAGATCAGCTCCTGCACGAAGGTCACCAGGGTGTCGATGACCAGGCGGATCTCGTTGAAGAAGTACAGGAAGAGCGGGTTGGAGTTGCGGTTCGCGCCGATCGAGTCGTTGACGTCGTTGAACCAGCGGTGCAGATCGGTCAGGTCCGCCGCCCCGAGGGCGAGGGTCTGCTTGCCGCGCAGGACGACGAAGAGCACCAGCCAGACGAGCAGGATCGCGCCGATCACCATGGGCCGGCTGACACGGCGGGGCTCTCGGACCGGGGCCGGCTCCTCGGCCGGCCGGGTCTTCTCCGGTCTGCCCGGCGGTTCGGTCTTCTCCACGACGACGGTCATCACGCGCCGCCTTCCTGCCCGGCGACCACGGCGAGGATCTCCTCGTCACCGACGATGCCGAGCAGCTTGCCGTTCTCGACGACCTTGACCGGCTTGTCGGCGGCGAGCACCGCCCGGGTGGCTTCCTTGACCACGACGTCCGGTCCCAGTTCGCGGCCGTCCAGGGCGTCGCCGTCCTCCAGGGGCCGCATGATCCACCGCAGGGTGAGCACGTCGCCGCGCGGTACGTCCTTGACGAACTCGCGCACGTAGTCGTCGGCCGGGGCGCCGACCAGCTCGTCGCCGGTGCCGCACTGGACCATCTTGCCGTCGCGCATGATCAGGATGCGGTCGCCCAGTTTGAGGGCCTCGGAGAGGTCGTGGGTGATGAAGACCATCGTCTTGCCGACCTCGTGGTGCAGCCGGATGACCTCGTTCTGCATGTCGCGGCGGATCAGCGGGTCGAGCGCCGAGAACGGTTCGTCGAAGAAGAGCACGTCCGGATCGCCGGCCAGCGCGCGGGCCAGCCCGACCCGCTGTTGCATACCGCCGGAGAGCTGGTCGGGGTAGGACTTCTCGTAACCGGCGAGGCCGACCAGCTCGACAACCTCCTGGGCCCGCCGGAGGCGCTCGGCCCTGCCCATGCCGCGGATCTCCAGCCCGAAGGCCACGTTGTCGAGGACCCTGCGGTGGGGCAGCAGCCCGAAGTGCTGGAAGACCATGGAGAACTTGCGGCGACGCAGCTCGCGCAGGCGTCTGTCGTCGGCCTGGCGGATGTCCTCGCCCTCGAAGACGACCTCCCCCGCGGTGGGTTCGATCAGCCGGGTCAGACATCGCACCAGGGTGGACTTGCCGGAGCCGGACAGGCCCATGACGACGAAGACCTCACCGGGCGAGACGTCGAAGTTCACATCGCGCACGGCGGCGGTGCAGCCGGTGCGGTCCATCAGCTCACGGCGGGTGAGCCCGCACAGCTCCTCCGACTCCGGCACCCGGTCGGCCTTCGGCCCGAACACCTTCCACAGCCTGCGCACGGAGATGACCGGGGTGGGACCCGAGTCCTGGGGCGTGCCGCGCCGCTGCGGCACCTCGGTCTGGGTGGTCATGTTCGACCTTCTTTCGGCGTTCAGCCGCGGAACCAGCGCTGCGGCCGGGGTTGGATGTTCTGCCAGATGTGTTTGGGCTCTCGGTACTCGTTCAGGCCGGTCGGTCCCAGCTCCCGGCCCACACCCGAATGCCCGAAACCGCCCCATTCCGCTTGCGGCACATAGGGGTGGTAGTCGTTGATCCACACGGTGCCGTGGCGCAGTCGCCGGGCGACCCGCTGGGCCTTGCCCGCGTCCTGCGTCCACACGGCCCCGGCCAGCCCGTACTCGGTGTCGTTGGCGATGCGTACGGCGTCGTCCTCGTCGGTGAAGCGCTCCACGGTGAGGACGGGCCCGAAGGACTCCTCGTGCACCACGCGCATGTCCTGGCGGCACTCGTCGAGGACGGTGGGCAGGTAGTAGTGGCCGTCCGCCAGCGCGGGGTCGTCGGGCCGGGCGCCGCCGCAGCGCAGGACGGCTCCCTCGGCGAGGCCCGAGGCGACGTACGCCTCGACCTTCTCCCGGTGCTGCGCGGAGATCAGTGCCCCGGTCTCGGCCTCGGCGTCGTAGGGGCCACCGAGCCGGATGAGCCGGGCGCGGCGGACGACCTCGTCGACGAAGCGGTCGTGCAGGGAGTCCTCGACGATCAGCCGGGCCCCGGCCGAGCACACCTGGCCCGAGTGCAGGAAGACGGCGGTGAGGGCGAAGTCCACGGCCGTCTCGAAGTCGGCGTCGGCGAAGACGACGTTGGGGTTCTTGCCGCCCAGTTCCAGCGCGACCTTCTTCACGGTCGCGGCCGCGGTGGCCATGATCCGCCTGCCGGTGTCCAGGCCGCCGGTGAAGGAGACCAGGTCGACGCGGGGGTCCTCGGAGAGCGGGGCGCCCACTTCGGGACCGGCGCCGAGGACGAGGTTGGCGGCACCGGCCGGCAGCCCGGCCTCCTCCAACGCCCTCATCAGCAGGATCGAGGTGGAGGGGGTGAGTTCGCTGGGCTTGAGGACGATCGTGTTGCCGGCCAGGAGCGCCGGGGCGACCTTCCAACTGGCTTGCAGGAGTGGGTAGTTCCAGGGGGTGATCAGTGCGCACACCCCGACCGGTTCATAGACGACCCGGCTGACGGCGTCGTCGCGGCCGGTGTCGATCACCCGCCCTGCATCGGTTCCCGCGAGTCCGCCGTAGTAGCGGAAGCAGGAGACGACGTCGGCGATGTCGTACTCGCTCTCCACCACCCTCTTGCCGGTGTCGAGCGACTCCGCGCGGGCGAAGCTCTTGGTGTCGCGCTCGATGATGTCGGCGGTGCGCAGCAGCAGTGCGCCGCGCTCCCGCTCGGGTGTGCCCGGCCAGGGGCCGGTGTCGAAGGCCTCCCGGGCCGCGGCGACGGCCGCCTCGGTGTCGGGGCGCGTTCCTTCCGAGACGGTCGCCGTGAGCGTGCCGTCAGCGGGACATCGGATCTCCCGGTGACCGCCGGCCACCGGGGTCCGCCATTCGCCATTCACATACAGGTCTGCCACGCGCCGAGCCTTCCGACTGAAATTCGTTGCGCATCGTGCACCCGATTGCTTGTGATGGAACACCCTGTCGCCTGGCCAGACGGACGTCAAGATGTTCACCGATGACGATATGGCCATGTGACCACTTACCCGCCCGCCCTTGACCGCAAGCGGCACCGAGCCGACCATGTTGCGTATCGCTCACCTTGTTGTGCAATACGCACCGACGGAGGCCGCCGTGTCCATAAGGTTCCCCCGACCCCAGCCTGGCCGTGAGTTCGTCCTGACGCTTTCCTGCCCCGACAGTGCCGGGCTGGTCCACGCCGTGAGCGGCTATCTCGTCAGGAACTCAGGAAACATCCTGGAAAGCCAGCAGTTCGACGACCGACTTCAGGGCCGTTTCTTCATGCGGGTCCACTTCGACGTCTCCGACCCGAACGTCGACCTGGACGGCCTGCGGTACCGCTTCGGCCCCGTCGCCCAGGCGTACGGCATCTCGTGGTCCCTCAGCGACGCCTCCACGCCGACCCGGACCCTGATCATGGTGTCCAAGTTCGGGCACTGCCTCAACGACCTGCTCTTCCGCCGGCGCGCGGGCGCCCTCAACATCGAGATCCCGGCGATCGTCTCCAACCACCGGGAATTCGAGAAGCTCGCGGAGTCGTACAACATCCCCTTCCACCACGTGCCGGTGACCCGGGACACCAAGCCCGAGGCCGAGGCACGGCTGCTGGAACTCGTCCGTGAGCTGGACATCGACCTGGTCGTCCTGGCCCGCTACATGCAGATCCTCTCCGACGACCTCTGCAAGGAACTGGACGGCCGCGCCATCAACATCCACCACTCCTTCCTCCCCAGCTTCAAGGGCGCACGCCCCTACGACCAGGCCTACGACCGCGGGGTGAAGCTCGTCGGCGCGACGGCGCACTACGTGACGCCGGACCTGGACGAGGGCCAGATCATCGAGCAGGACGTGGTGCGGGTGGACCACTCGCTGGACCCCGGCCAGCTGGTCACGGTCGGCCGGGACGTGGAGGCCCAGGTGCTCGCGCACGCCGTGAAGTGGCACAGCGAGAGCCGGGTGATGGTCGCGGGCAACCGCACGGTCGTCTTCCGCTGAGCGCAACGGCCTCCGTATACGAACGACCGGTACGACACGAACGCCGGACGGGCTCGGAGCCCGTCCGGCGTTCGGCGTTTCCGTGTCCGGGGCGGGCGCTCAGCCCTCCAGCCGGTCCAGCAGGGCCCGCCGCCACCTCTCCGTCTCCGCGATCTGGTTGAAGGTGAACAGGTGCAGTCCCGCCACCCCGGACGCGGGGTCGGTGAGGACGTTCTCCGTGCGCCTGAGCAGCTTCTCGGGCGAGTAGCCGCCGGGCGCGGCGAAGCGCACGAACCACGACGCGTGCCGGGTCAGGAAGCGGGTGGACTCCCCCACGCCGATCTTCGTCGCCATCGCCAGCAGCTTCGCCCGCTGCACGGGCCCCGCGACGCCCACATGGACCGGCAGGGTCACCTCCCGGCGCCGCACCCGGACGAGCCAGTCCCCCAGCACCCGCGGGTCGAAGCAGAGGTTGCTCACGATGTACGTGGCGTGCTCGCGCTTGTCCCACATCGCCTGGACCGTGATGTCGTCGTGGATGAGCGGATGGCTCTCGGGATAACCGGTGACACCGACGTGGTCGAACGGCCGGCCCAGCTCGCCCAGCCGCCGCAGCACGGGCAGCGCCCCGTCGTAGGAACCGGCCGGTGGATCGGCGTCCCCCGCCGGGACGAACACGTCGTCCACGCCCGCCTCGCGCAGCCGCCCCGCGATCTCCTTCAGGTGCAGATCGTCCCGCAGGAGCCGGGCGGGGACGTGCGGGACCACACGGTAGCCGTGCGCGGCGAGCCGGACGGCGAGGTCGAGGGTCGGTTCCAGTCCCTTGACCGGCGACGCCGTCACGGTGACGACGACGTCGCGCGGGACATGGGCCAGGACCTTCTCCTCGGTGGTCCTCGCCGGCAGCACCTCGTAGCGGACCGTCCTCAGCAGCACACGGAGCCCCGCGGCGCCCAACGTCTACTCCGCCTGCTTCTGGACGTCACGGTGGCGGTAGTACGCGGCCTTCGACGGCGCCAGCGGCTCCTTGCCGAGGATCAGGTCGGCGGCCTTCTCCGCGATCATCATGACCGGCGCGTAGATGTTGCCGTTGGTGACGTAGGGCATGACGGAGGCGTCCACCACCCGCAGACCGTCCACGCCGTGCACACGCATGCTGGTGGGGTCCACGACCGCCATCTCGTCGGTGCCCATCTTGCAGGTGCAGGACGGGTGCAGAGCGGTCTCGCCGTCCTTGGCGACCCAGGCGAGGATCTCCTCGTCCGACTCGACGGACGGTCCGGGCGAGATCTCCCCGTCGTTGTAGGGAGCGAGCGCGGGCTGGTTGAGGAGCTTGCGCGCCACCCTGATCGCCTCGACCCACTCGCGGCGGTCCTGTTCGGTGGAGAGGTAGTTGAAGCGCAGGGCGGGGTGCTGCCGCGGGTCCTTGCTCTTGATCTTCACCGAACCGATGGCGTCCGAGTACATGGGCCCGACGTGCACCTGGTAGCCGTGGCCGCCGGCCGGCACGGAGCCGTCGTAGCGGACCGCGATCGGCAGGAAGTGGAACATCAGGTTGGGGTAGTCGACGTCGTCGTTGCTGCGGGCGAACCCACCGGCCTCGAAGTGGTTGGTGGCGGCCGGGCCCTTGCGGAAGAGCCACTGGAGCCCGATGAAGGGCGCGCGCCACTTCGCCAGGTACGGCTGCATGGAGACGGGCTGCTTGCAGCCGTACTGGATGTAGACCTCCAGGTGGTCCTGCATGTTCTCGCCGACGCCCGGGAGGTCGTGCACGACGTCGATGCCCAGCGCCCGGAGTTCCTCGGCGTTGCCCACGCCGGAGAGCTGGAGCAGCTGCGGGGAGTTGATCGCGCCGCCGCAGAGGATGACCTCCTTGGCGCGGACCTGCTTCGGGGCGCCCTTGCCGCGCTGATACTCGACGCCGACGGCCTTCTTGCCCTCGAAGAGGACACGGGTGACGAGGGCCCGGGTGGTGACCGTGAGGTTGGGACGTCTGCGGACGGGCTTCAGATACGCCTTCGAGGCCGAGAGCCGGCGTCCGCGGTGGACATTCCGGTCGAACTTCGCGAAACCTTCCTGCCGGAAGCCGTTGACGTCGTCGGTGGGGGCGTAGCCCGCCTCCTCGGTGGCCTTGAGGAAGGCTCCGAAGAGCGGGTTGGTCGCCGGGCCGCGCTCCAGGACGAGGGGACCGTCATGGCCGCGGAACTCGTCGTCCGGATCGGCCGCGAGACAGTTCTCCATGCGCCGGAAGTACGGCAGACAGTGCGCGTAGTCCCAGGTCCCCATACCGGGGTCGGCCGCCCAGCGCTCGTAGTCCATGGGGTTGCCGCGCTGGAAGATCATGCCGTTGATGCTGCTGGACCCGCCCAGCACCTTGCCGCGCGCGTGGTAGACACGTCGGCCACCCATGTGGGGCTCGGGCTCGGACTCGTACTTCCAGTCGTAGAAGCGACTGCCGATCGGGTAGGTCAGCGCCGCGGGCATGTGGATGAAGACGTCCCACGGGAAGTCCGACCGGCCCGCTTCCAGGACCAGCACTCGGTTCGCCGGGTCGGCGGACAGCCTGTTTGCCAGTGCACTGCCCGCGGAACCACCACCGACGATGACGAAGTCGTACTGCACAGGGGCCATGGGTGCCTCGTCTCGCTCGCGCCGTAGATATGCGAGGCATGCTAGACCGGTCGCGCTATGCGCACCAGGTTGCGAACGACGCAACTTGAGGAACTTCGTTTCGGGGCGGTTACTTGCAAGTGTGTTGTTTACTGCGCGTATAGTTGCACTGTGAGCAACTACAGCCTTGACACGGAAACGTCGAATTCACACGGGGGCTCGGGCGGTGTCCAGTCGGTGGACCGCGCCATCAGCGTCCTGGAGATCCTCGCTCAGCGTGGCGAAGCCGGCGTCAGCGAGGTGGCGGCGGAGATCGAGGTGCACAAGTCCACGGCCTTCCGTCTCCTCGGCGCCCTGGAGGCGCGCGGTCTGGTGGAGCAGGCCGGCGAGCGCGGCAAGTACCGGCTCGGCTTCGGCATCGTGCGCCTGGCCGGCGCGGTCACGGGGCGTATCGACATCACGCAGCAGGGCCGTCCCGTCTGCGAGCGGCTGGCCGAGGAGATCGGCGAGACCGTCAACATCGCCGTGATGCAGGAGCATTACGCGATCAACCTGTACCAGGTGCGCGGCCCGGGGGCCGTCACCGCGCACAACTGGGTGGGCCAGCTGACCCCCCTGCACGCCACGTCGAGCGGCAAGATCCTGCTGGCCCACCTGCCGGCGAAGGAACGCGCCGAACTGCTGTCCACCGTGGGCATGAAGAAGGTCACCCCGCACACCATCACCGCGAAGACGAAGCTGGAGAAGAACCTCGTCGCCGCACGGGAGCGGGGCTACGCCTTCACCCTGGAGGAGTTGGAGATCGGCCTGCACGCCATGGCCGCACCCGTTCGCAACCGGGACGGCGACGTCATCGCCGCCCTCAGCGCCTCCGGGCCCTCCTACCGGTTCACCGAGGA
Source organism: Streptomyces akebiae (assembly GCF_019599145.1). Lineage (NCBI taxonomy): Bacteria > Bacillati > Actinomycetota > Actinomycetes > Kitasatosporales > Streptomycetaceae > Streptomyces > Streptomyces akebiae. The sequence continues at coordinate 343,115 of NZ_CP080647.1, forward strand.
GCGCCTGCACGAGATGTCCCCGGTGCTGCTCAAGGGCGCGGCCGAGATCAGCCACCGGATGGGCTTCCTGGGCTGATTCACCCCTGAGGGGTGCCGAGGCGCTCGTTCACCCAGTCGTGGAACGCGCCGATGTGGTGCTCACTGGGCACCAGCACACCGCCCTTGGCGTACAGCCGGGAGCTCATGCCGGGCTGGGTCCGCTCACAGGCCTCGAAGTCCTGGAGGTTGACCCGGTCGAAGAGTTCCACGGACCGGCTGACGTCCTTGCCGCTCTCGACGACGTGCGGCAGATACAGCCAGTCGCACTCGACGATCGTGCGGTCCACGGACACCGGGTACATCCGGTGGAAGATCACGTGGTCGGGTACGAGGTTGATGAAGACCTGCGGCCGGACGGTGATCGCGTAGTAGCGGCGGTCCTGGTCCTCGGCGACACCGGGAATACGGTCCAGACCCTCGGAACCGTCCACGGTGAACCCCCGCACCTCCTCACCGAACTCCGCGCCATGGCCCACGTAGTACTGGGCGGCGTACCCGTCCGCGAACTCCGGCAGCACCTCGGTCAGTTCGGGATGGATCGTGGCACAGTGGTAGCACTCCATGAAGTTCTCGATGATGAGCTTCCAGTTCGCCTGCACGTCGTACGTGATCCGGCGGCCCACCGAGAGGTTGCCGATGTCGTAGCGCTCGATCGACTCGACGTCGCCCAGGCGGGCGATGACCTCACCGATGACGTCCTCCTCGAAGGACGGCGGGTTCTCCGCGAGACAGACCCAGACATACCCGAGCCATTCCCGTACGGCGACGCTCACCAGGCCGTACTCGGTACGGCCCACATCGGGCATCTTGGTGAGGTTGGGCGCGGCGACGAGCTTGCCGTCCAGGCCGTACGTCCAGGCGTGGTAGGGGCACTGGAAGGCCCGCTTGACCTCGCCGGACTCCTCGGTGCAGAGCTTGGCCCCGCGGTGTCGGCAGACGTTGAAGTACGCGCGGATCGAGTTGTCCCGGGCCCGGGTGACGAGGATGCTCTCGCGGCCCACGTCGACGGTGCGGAAGGCACCGGGCTTCGCCAGCTCGGAGGCGCGCGCGACACAGAACCACATGGTCTCGAATATGTGCTCCTGCTCCTGGGCGAAGACCACCGGATCGGTGTAGGAGGAGCCGGGAAGAGTGGCGATCAGGCTGTCGGGCAGGCTGGTCGAGGTCACGGGGCACTCCTCGGGGAACGTCGCGGAGGGATCATGCGGGCGCCGGGAGGAACGACTCCGGTCGGCGTTGTGTATGGAGCAACGCTGCGCGCTGTGGGCAACCGCAGCATGGGGTGACGCCAGGGTGGTGTCAAGATGTGGTGGCGGCAAGTTCCTTGCGCACCCGCGTGAACAGCCGCGGCTGGTTCATCCCGAGCACGGCGATCGGCCGGCCGGCGCGCCGGTAGACGGCGAGGACGTCGCGGTCGTCGGCCGCGCCCGCCTCGACGGTGACGCTGTCGGCCTCGGCCGCGTTGCCGGCGAACTGGATGCGGACGCCGTACTGGTCCGACCAGAAGTACGGCGGCCTGGGTACGCCCGGCTCGACCGCGCCCCCCGCCAGCAGGGTGGCGACGGCGGCGTCCGGGCGCTCGCGCGCGCCGGTCCAGTGCTCCACACGGCGGTGGCGGCCCGCACGGGGGTCGTACCAGTTGGCGCAGTCGCCGACCGCGACCACGGAGGCCAGGCTGGTACGGCCGTCGGCGCCGCACTTCACCCCGTTGTCCAGCGCGATGCCGGAACCCGCGAGCCACTCGACGCACGGGCGGGCCCCGACGCCGACGACGACGATGTCGGCGGGGACGCTGCGGCCGTCCTCCAGCAGGACGGCGTCGACCCGGTCCTCGCCGCTCAGTCCCTTCACCCCCACGCCGCACAACAGCCGTACGCCGTGGTCGGCGTGGAGGCCGGAGACCACGGCGCCCATGGTGTCGCCGAGCGGTCCGGCGAGCGGGGTCGACGCCGCCTCCACGACGGTCACCTCAAGGCCGAGGGCGCAGGCGGTGGAGGCGACCTCGGCGCCGATGAAACCGCCGCCGATCACCACCAGGCGTCCGCCGCGGGCCAGTTCGTCCCGCAGGGCGCGGGCGTCGTCCAGGGTGCGCAGGGTGTGGACTCCGGCCAGGCCCTCGGAGCCGGGCAGGTTCCGCGCCACGGCACCCGTGGCGATGACGAAGCCGTCGGCACGCACCTCACGTCCGTCGGCGAGGCGGACGGCTCGCCCGGTGTGGTCGAGAGCGGTGACGCGGGTGCCGAGCAGCCACTCGGCCGCCAGGTCCTCGTCCTGCGTCTCCAGGGCGAGTTCGGCCTCGCCGACGGTGCCGGCCAGGAACTCCTTGGAGAGCGGGGGCCGGTCGTAGGGACGGTGCGGTTCGTCGCCGATGACGACCAGGCGCCCGTCGAAGCCCTGCTTGCGCAGGGAGCGCGCCGCCGAGAGGCCGGCGAGAGAGGCGCCGACCACGGCGACGGTCCTCACGCGGGACCTCCGGCGAGCCGGGCGGAGATGCAGGGCGGCAGGTTGGGGGCCTCCGTGGAGAGCCGGACGTAGATCATGCCGTCCTCGACGGCGACCTCGTGCGTCCGGACCGGAAGCTTGGCCGGCGGGGAGTCGACCGCGCCGGTGCGCAGGTCGAACTTGGAGGCATGCAGCGGGCATTCCACCTCGCAGCCCTCCAGCCAGCCGTCGGCGAGCGAGGCGTCCTGGTGGGTGCAGGTGTCATCGATGGCGAAGACCTCGCCGTCGTCGGTGTGGAACACCGACACCGGCGGGTCGATGTCGAGCCGGAAGGCCTCACCTCGCGGAAGATCCGCGAGACGGCACGCGGGAATCATCATGACACCTCGGGTGCGTATAACGAAACGGTTTGCGGTAAGCGCAACATCAGTCTGGAGTCGCCCAGAACCCTTGTCAAGACATCCAGAGGCCCCTCCGAGTCCCTCGCATCGTTGCGTTATTCAAACCCCACCTCACATAGAACAACAGAAGCCCGGTCGGGGTCATGGCCGCACAGGGGGGTGCCGTGACCCCCGCCCCTGCGGTCTCCGCGCTGATCAGCCGGCGACGACCGCGCCGGAGGGCACTGAAGGCGATGGCGAGACCCACCACCCGATCACCCCGGGACGCGCCGTTCCCGGAACACGACGACGAGCCGTGGCCGGGGGATGCCCCGGCCACGGCTCGTCCGTCACGCTCCGCGGGCTACGCCGACGCGGCCGCGGCCCTCCCCGGCGTCAGAGGACCACCACCGAGCGCAGGACGTCGCCGCCGTGCATCCGCTCGAAGGCCTTCTCGACCTCGTCGAGCGCGATGGTCTCCGTGACGAAGGTGTCCAGGTCAAGACGGTTCTGCAGGAAGAGGTCGATCAGCATGGGGAAGTCGCGGTCGGGCAGGCAGTCGCCGTACCAGGAGGACTTCAGGGCGCCGCCGCGGCCGAAGACGTCGAGGAGGGGGAGTTCGAGTTTCATCTCCGGGGTGGGGACGCCGACGAGGACGACCGTGCCGGCCAGGTCGCGGGCGTAGAAGGCCTGCTTGTAGGTCTCGGGGCGGCCGACCGCCTCGATGACGACATCGGCACCGAAGCCGCCGGTCAGCTCACGGATCGCCTCGACCGGGTCGGTCTCGCGGGAGTTGACGGAGTGGGTCGCGCCCAGTTTCCTGGCGGTCTCCAGCTTGAGGTCGTCGATGTCGACCGCGATGATCTTCGCGGCGCCCGCCAGCTCGGATCCGACGACCGCCGCGGCCCCGACTCCGCCGCAGCCGATGACGGCGACCGTGTCTCCCCTGCCGACGTTCCCCGTGTTGATCGCGGCGCCGATGCCCGCCATCACCCCGCAGCCCAGCAGCCCGGCGACGGCCGGCGACGCGGCCCGGTCGACCTTGGTGCACTGGCCGGCGGCGACGAGGGTCTTCTCCGCGAAGGCGCCGATGCCCAGCGCGGGAGCCAGCTCGGTACCGTCGAGCAGGGTCATCTTCTGCTTCGCGTTGTGGGTGGCGAAGCAGTACCAGGGGCGACCACGTCGACACGCCCGGCAACTACCGCACACCGCACGCCAGTTGAGGATGACGAAGTCACCGGGGGCGACATCCGTGACCCCCTCCCCCACCGCCTCCACCACACCCGCGGCCTCATGGCCGAGCAGGAAGGGGAAGTCGTCGTTGATCCCGCCCTCCCGGTAGTGCAGATCGGTGTGGCACACCCCGCAGGCCTCGACCTTCACCAGCGCCTCGCCCGGGCCGGGGTCCGGCACGACGATCGTTTCCAGACTGACGGGGGCGCCCTTGCCCCGCGCGACGACAGCACGGACCTGGTGAGCCATGGCCACTCCTCGGCTGGTACGAGACCTGAGTCTGATGTTTCTCATCGCGGCACGCATAGCGCGTACCGCAACACAGCATCGTGGAGTGCCGACCGGGGGTCAAGGAGTCGCACGGTCGTCGGCGCCGCTCCGGCGCTACGCCGTCCGTTCCTCGTCGGGGAGGGCCTGCTCGGCCCAGATGGTCTTGCCCGTGCGGGTGTGGCGGCTGCCCCAGCGCTGGGTCAGCTGCGCGACGAGGAGGAGGCCGCGGCCGCCCTCGTCGAAGGCGCGGGCCCGGCGCATGTGTGGAGCGGTGGCGCTGGAGTCCGAGACCTCGCAGATGAGGGTCGCCTCGCGGATCAGCCGCAGCTGGATCGGGGACCCGCCGTAGCGGATGGCGTTGGTGACCAGCTCGCTGACGACGAGTTCGGTGACGAAGGAGAGGTCCTCCAGCTGCCAGGCGGCGAGCTGGTCGCAGGCCAGTTTGCGGGCCTGCCCCACGAACGCGGGATCGGCCGGGACGTCCCAGACCGCGACCCGGTCGGCGTCCAGTGCCCGGGTCCGGGCCAGCAGCAGGGCCACGTCGTCGACGGGGCGGTCCGTCAGCAGGCTCGCCAGGACTCCGTCGCAGGTCTCCTCCAGCGGACGGGCCGTGCCGCGGAGAGCCTGGCGCAGCCGTGCGAGTCCGTCGTCCAGGTCGCGTCCGGCCCCCTGGACGAGGCCGTCGGTGTAGAGGGCGAACACGCTGCCCTCGGGGACGTCGAACTCCGCGGTCTCGAAGGGCAGACCGCCCACGCCCAGCGGGGGCCCGATCGGCAGGTCGAGGAAGGCCGCCTCGCCGTCCGGGGTGATCAGGGCCGGTGGCGGGTGGCCGGCCCGGGCCATGGAACAGCGGCGCGCGACAGGGTCGTACACGGCGTACAGACAGGTGGCCCCGATCTCGCCCGGGCTCTCCGCGTCCTCGGCCTCGTCCGTGGTCAGCTCGGACTCCAGCCGCAGCACGATGTCGTCGAGCTGGGTGAGCAGCTCGTCCGGAGCCAGGTCGACGTCGGCCAGGGTGCGCACGGCCGTCCGGAGCCGTCCCATGGTGGCGGACGCCTGTACGCCGTGGCCGACGACATCGCCCACGACCAGCCCCACTCGGGCGCCGGACAGCGGGATGACGTCGAACCAGTCGCCGCCGATGCCGGCGCGGGTACTGGCCGGCCGATAGCGGGAGGCGACCTCGACGGCCGCCTGCCGGGGCGCGCGGTGGGGCAGGAGACTGCGTTGCAGTTCCAGGGCGATGGCGCGTTCGCGGGTGTAGCGGCGGGCGTTGTCGACGCAGACGGCGGCGTGGGCGGCGAGTTCCTCGGCCAGCAGCAGGTCGTCCTCGCCGAAGGGCTCGGCCGTGCGGTGGCGGGAGAGGATCGACAGGCCGAGGGTGAGGCCGCGGGCGCGCAGGGGCACGGCCATGATCGAGTGGATGCCGTAGGTCTCGATGCTGCGGGCCCGCTCCCGTGAGCCCCCCGCCCACCGCAGCCCGGTGACGTCGTCGACCTCGTACAGCAGGGCACGGCCGGTGGCCAGCGCGCGGCCCGACGGCGAGCCCTCGTCGTAGCTGTGTCTGCTGCCGACCGGGATGACGGCCTCGGGGCAGCCCTCCAGCACGGACCGGTGGGCGGCGCGGCGGAAGACCAGGGGACCGGCGTCGGGCGAGGGGGCGGCCTCCTCACCGGCGAGCACCGAGTCCAGCAGGTCCACGATGATGAAGTCGGCGAGATGGTCCGTGCACACCTCGGCGAGTTCCTCGGCAGTGCGGGTCACGTCGAGGGTGGAGCCGATCCGGTTGCTGGACTCGTTGAGCATGCTCAGGCGTCGGCGGGCCAGGAACTGCTCCGTGCTGTCGATCGCCGCCAGGCACATGCCCCGTACGTCGCCGGAGGCGTCCTTCAACGGGCTGAGGGAGACCAGCCACGCGTGCTCGTTCGCCTCGCCCGGCGCGCGCAGCCACGCCTCGAACGGCATCGGCTCACCCGTGCGCAGCACGCGTCGCACCGCGTCGTCGAGCCCCTCGAAGCCCGGCAGCCGACGCTGTCCGTCGACGGACACCCCCACCCGCCGGCCGAGGAGGTCCTGCTGCGGCCTGCCCATCACCGTCTCCATGGCGGAATTCGCGGACACCGCGAGCCCGTCGTGGTCGAAGAGAGCGATCGGCACGGGGAGCTGGTCCAGGGCCAACCGGCGCAGCCGGGCGGCGGGCTCCGGCACCGTGGCCGTCAGGAACCACTGCGTCCGGCCGGCGGAGTCCAGCAGGGGATGCGCCTCCAGCTCCAGCTCCACGTCGTGACCGTCCCGATGCCGTGCGTGCACGGGGCCGTGCCAGTCGGCCGGTTCACTCAGACGGCTCCGCGCCGAGGCGGGAAGGGACCGGGCCAGCAGGTCCGCCGCGCGGCGGCCGAGCACCTCGCCGTGCTCGTATCCGAGCACCCGTCGCGCGCCGACACTCCACGCGACCACCAGTCCCCTGGCGTCGACCGCGGCCGTGGCGACACCGTGCTCGCCCATCGTTCCTTCTCTCCGTACGACCGGAGCCGTGGTCCATGGGCTCACAGATCGACTGCGGGGCACTGCTTCCAAGCTTCATTGTGCGCCGGGCGCGCCAGACATGGCGCGCGACCACCCGGCACACCCGAGCCCCTACCCTGCCACGTCACCTGCCTCGCGGGCGCCCGGTTTCACGCCTCGTCCGGACACCGCGGCGGCCCCGCCCGCGCACGTGCCTCCGCCGGGCCGGGCGGTCGAGCCGGGCACTCCGGCTGTGGCGGCTCCACGTCGTTCGCGTTCGGTCACCGGTGCCGGACGGACAACTCCTGAAAATGCGGAGCGGCAGTGCGACCCGCGGCACGGGGGAACGAGGAGCCACGGGGAGCTGCCGGGCCCACCGGGGAGGGGCGGCGATGCCGCGCAGGGAGCGACCGCTGCACGACGACGGGGACGGTCCGTCAGTCGAATTCGCCACAGAATTAAGGCAGTTGGAGCGCACTGCCGGGAATCCGCCGTACCGGAGCCCGGCGGACCAGGCGCACTGCTCCATCTCGCCCCTCTCTTCCGCCGCGTCCGGACAGCGGCTGCCCACGCTGTCGGTGACGCCGGCCTACGTACGCGCCTGCGCCGGGGACACCGAGGAGTGGCGCGAGCGTCGGGCAGGACCGGGTCGGGCGAGCGGCTGCGGCGGGTGTCGGCCGCGACCGGTCGGGACAGGCACACGGCGGCAGGTGAACACGGTGGCGTTCGGCCCCGACGGACGAAACGACTGGCCACCGGAGGAGCCGACTTCACCGTACGGCTGGGACTCGAGCCGGGCGGGCCGGCCCAGCGGGACCCGGCGGCTCACCACGCACACCGACGCGGTCGACGCCGTCGCGTTCGCCCCCGACGGTCGCCGCCTCACCAGCGGTGGGACCGACGGCACCGTACGCCGGTGGGAGCCGGCGGTTTCCGGGGCCCCGCGCGAGGGGGGATGTGCTCAGGGGACACACCGGCAGCGTCCGGTCGCCGGCCTTCCGCCCCGGGGGCCGCACGCCGGCCGGCGGCGGCGAGGAGCAGAGCACCCGCCTCTGCGACCCGCCCGGGCGGCGTACCGTCCGACCTGCGGGGACTGAGCCCGCCGATCGTGAGGAGGACACCTTGGTGGAGTCAGGGGGCGGGGCGGCGGATGGGCGGAGGCGTCCGCGGGGGTTGTTCGTCGGGTTGTGCACGGTGGACGTCGTGCAGCTCGTCGACCGGGTGCCGGGGCCGAACGAGAAGCTGACGGCTCGTGAGCAGCTCGTGGCCGCGGGCGGCCCGGCGGCGAACGCGGCGGTGGCGTTCGCCCATCTGGGCGGTACGGCCACGCTGCTCACCGGGATCGGCCGCCATCCGCTGGGGGCCGCTGTCGCGGCGGATCTGGACCGGCTGGGCGTGACCGTGGTGGACCTGGCGGCCGACTCGGTCGAGCCGCCGGCCGTGTCCTCCGTGCTGGTGACCGCGTCGAGCGGCGACCGGGCCGTCGCCTCCACCAACGCGAGGGGCCGCCGGCTCGACCCGCCGGACGATCTCGACGCGTGGGTCGCGGCCTCGGACATCGTGGAGTTCGACGGCCACCACATGGAACTGGCCGTGGCCGCCGCCACCAGAGCGCGGGCGGCCGGTCGGCGCACCGTGCTCGACGGCGGCAGCTGGAAGGCCGGTACGGACAGGCTGTTGCCGTCGATCGACGTGGCCGTCGTCTCGGAGGACTTCCGTCCGCCCGGCAGGGACACACCGGGGTGCGGGCCGACCGACGCCCTGCGGTTCCTGCGCGACCACGGGGTCGTCTGGTCGGCGGTCAGCCGGGGCGGGCGGCCCCTCGTCTGGGCGGGGCCCGACGGCGGCGGCACGGTGGAGGTTCCCGTCGTGGAGGTCGCGGACACGCTGGGCGCGGGTGACGTCCTGCACGGGGCGCTCGCCCATGGCCTCGCGGGGCAGGACGGGCTGACGTCGCACGGCTTCGTCGGGGCCCTGCGCGGAGCGGCGGCGGTGGCCTCGCGGGCGTGCGCGTCGTTCGGGACGCGGGCGTGGATGCGGGGCGGTTGAGTGCACCGATCCGCCCGCAGCGGCATGTCGTGTTCACCGCTCTGCACACATATGAACGTCGTCGGCCTCCGTTCCGTCGCGGGAGGCCACGGTGGACGGCAGGGGGCTGACGGCGCGGGGGGCTGGGGTCGTCTCGCGGGCCACCAGGCAGTCTTCGAGGAACGCGAGCGCGCGCAGGTGATAGGCGCGGGCGGCCCGTCCGAGGCTGATGTTGTGTCCGGCCGCCGGTTGACGCTCGACGGTCACCTGCGGGGCGGCCGTGAAGTGCGCGACCAGATCGGCCAGGGCCTCGTCGTCATGGCGCCACCAGGCCTCGTGCTCGGCGAAGGTCAGCCGTACCGGCACGCGGACGCGCGGCGCGGTCGAGCGGAAGAGCAGCGGCCAGCGTGCCAGCTCGGCCCGTTCCAGGGCGGGCACGGGCTCGACGATCGAGCCGCTCTCCCGGAAGGTGCCCGAGGGATAGAGCCGCAGCGGCCCCCAGCTCCTGCGCAGTCGGCCGCCGTCGGGGGCGGTGGGCAGTTCGTGCGGCTCGACGGCGTACAGATGGCCGCAGCCCGAGATGTCGATCCCGAGCAGGTGCGGCGGGCCGGGATCGGCGGCCTGCGGCAGGTCGGCGGCTCGCGGCAGGTCGGCGGCTCGCGGCAGGTCGGCGGCTCGCGGCAGGTCGGCGGCTCGCGGCAGGTCGGCGGCTGCGGTGAGGGCCACCTTGCCGCCGTAGGAGTGGGCGAGCAGGAACAGCCCCGCGCCCGTGTCGTGCCGGGAGGCGAAGTCGCGCAGCGCCGCGCGCAGCGACACGGCCTGCTCCGCCAGCCCCTGCCCCTCGGGCAGCAGGGCGGCGGAATGCCGGTAGCCCGGCCGGTCCACGGCCAGGACGGTGTGGCCGAGGCTCGCCCCGAGCGTCAGCAGCGACTGCTGGGGGTGGGCCCGGCAGTCGAAGTAGCCCGCGTTCATGCCGCCGCCGTGCACCGCGACCACGACGGCGCGCGGGGAGCCGCCGGGCGGCTCGCTGAGCAGCGCGGAGAGCGGCAGCCCCGCCGCGTCCAGGGTGATCCCGCGTACCCCCTGCGGGGACTCGTGGGCCGGTCCGGTCATGGTCGTTCTCCTCCGCGGCCTCGGTGTCGGCGGGTGCGTGCGGGTCGTCGGCCGAGGTCAGGGTCTCCCGTCCCGCCGGTGGCCGCACCCGCGCCGTCGCGGGCGGGTGAACGACCGGGCCCTTGCGTCGGGGCGGGGCGCGGCGCGGCGCGCGTGTCGGCCGACCGGTCGGGTCACGGTACCGCGGGCTGTCGCCGCGCCGAAGACCGCTACCGGCAGGAAGCTGATCGGGAGTTCGCCGAGGCGCCGGGTCCTCGCCGTCGCGTCCCGGTTCACACCGCGGGAACGAGCTTGTCCGTGACGGGAGTCGACCACGGCGAAGGGCTCCCGCACGAGACGTACGAGGCCTGCGTCTCGTACTCGTGGGGAGCCCTTCTCCGCAAGGGGCGGAGCCGTCAGCCGACGCGGATCTCGGCGAGTTGCAGGCGGTACTTGGCGGACTCGTCGGTGGCGGGGCGGCCGAGTCTGGTGACCCTCAGCCGCAGGTGGCGGCCGGTGGCGGAGGTGAGGGTGTAGGTCTGGGCGGCTCCGTTGGGGTTGGGTTCGCCGGTGACGGTGCGCGCGGTGGTGTAGGAGGTGGCGCCGTCGAGGCGGGTCTGGATCGTGAAGTCGACCGGGAAGCCCGCCGTGCCGCCGCCCGCACCACTGGTGTCCGTGCGCGGGTGGAGGGTGACCGTGCCGACGGCCCGGTCCGCGCCGAGGTCGAGCTCGATCCACACGGGCGTGTCGCTGACATCGGCGGAGGCGAAGTCGATGCTGGTGAAGCCCTTGGCGCCGGCCGCGCTGGTGAGAGTGCCGTCCAGGACGCGGGTCTTGCCCCAGTCACCGTTCTCCAGCGTGCAGTTGCCGGTGACCGTGGTCGCGGCGGTGGGGACGGTGAGTTCGGCGAGCTGGAGGCGGTACTTGGCCGACTCGTCCGTGGCGGGGGCGCCGAGCCGCGTGGCCTGGAGCCGCACGTACCGGGCGGTCGTGGTCCTGAAGCCGTACGTCTGCACGCGGCCGTCGGGGTTGGCCTGCCCGGTGACGGTGCGGACGGTGGTGTAGGTGCCGCCGCCCTCGGGGCGGGTCTGGATCGTGAAGTCGACCGGGAATCCGGCCGTTCCACCTCCGGCGGCCGGGGTGTCGGTGCGGGGGAAGAGGCGTACGGCGTCGAGGTCGGTGTCGGCGCCGAGGTCGACCTCCACCCAGACCGGGTTGGCGCCGACATCGGCGGAGGGGAAGTCGTTGCTGGTGTAGCCCCGCGCGCCGCTGACGCTGGTGAGCTTGCCGTCGGTGAGCCGGTTCCTGCCCCACTCACCGTTCTCCAGGCTGTTGTTGCTGGTGACCGGACGGGCGAGCGCGAGGTTGTCGAGCCGGCCCGCTCCGGTGACCGTGAGCGTCCACGCGCCCGGCTGGAGCAGGAAGTAGACGTACGAGGCGTCCTTGCCGTCGTAGGTCAGCCCGCTGACGCCGCCGGTGGCGGAACCGCCGCTGAAGACCGTGGTGTCGCCCGCCTTGACCACGGGCTGCGCGCCGCCGTAGGTGGGCACGCCCACCCGGGCGGTCGTGCCGCCCGGCGATGTGAGGGTCAGGGTCGCCCTGGTGCCGTCGCGGGTGATCCCGAAGCGGATGTCGCCCTTGCCCGTGGGGACGACTGTGTTGATCTTCGTCAGAGTGCCGGTCTGCGGGACCACCTCGTACCTGCTCCAGCCGGGCGCGGTCGGGCGGACGCCCGCGGCGTAGGCGGACAGGGCGTACAGGGGGCCGCCGTTCCAGGCGTGGTTGTCCGTGCCGGCGGCCTTGTCCCACAGCTCCCACAGGGTGTGGCAGACGGGGTCGGTGACCTGGGCGGCGAAGCGGTTGCGCATCCGCTCCTCGGCGACCGTGGCCGCGCCCATGAGGTAGAGCGCTTCGAGGACGTAGAACTCCATGTACGGGCTGGCGTTGAGGTGCGTGCGCAGCACCTCGGTGACGGCCTTGTGGCGCGAGGCGGGGGCCAGGCCGGCGACGACGGCGAGGCCGTTGGCGCGGTCGTCGGTGTCACGGGTGTAGCCCGGTGAGCGGTACTCGCCCCGGGAGGAGTTCCACAGGACGCGGTCGAAGTTGGCCTTGATGCTGTCGCGCCGCGACTTCCAGCCCGCCACGTCGCCGGTGTTGCCGCTGAGGTCGGCGAGCTTGGCGGCGGTGTCCAGCGCGAGGTAGTACCAGCAGTTGTCGAGGACACGGGCGTCGATGTCGTTCCCCCAGTCCTCCCAGTCCCAGTCCCCCGCCCGGTGGTTGACCAGGCCGTCGCCGTCCAGGGTCCACAGGTCGAGGTACTTCTTCACCGCCGGGTAGGCGCCGGTGACGGCGCTCTCGTTGCCGGTGTAGAGGTAGTACGTCCAGAAGGACCACACCGAGGCGAGCATCTGGACGGGCAGTTCGGCGGTCCAGATCGTCGAGGGCACCGGGGAGTACAGGGCGCCGCCGGACTTCTGCCAGGCGGCGAGCTGGGCGATGGCCTTCTCGCCGAGGGCGTGGGACCTGGTGTCGAAGGTGTAGAAGCCCTCCTTGAGCTGGTTGACCACGTCCCCCCACCACTGGGCGCGCTCACGGGTGGGACAGTCCATGTAGTTGTCGCGCATGTTGACGTACATCGTGCGCGCGGCCTTGGTCCACAGCGTGTCCAGGAAGGGGTCACTGCTGCTGAACGACCCGGCGAAGTCGGTGTCGTAGCCCGACTCCCGGTACTTCAGCTCCAGGATCGTCACGTCGGCGGGGATCGTGTACCGCACCGCCGTACCGCTCATCCACGCCAGCGACTCGAACTCCTGCACCCCGCCGGCGCAGATGTAGGTGGCGCGCATGTTGTACTGCGTCCCCGGCTCGATCCCGGTCAGGCCCGCGCCGTCGTCGTAGTGGTCGGTCTGGATGCCGATCACGGCTCCGGCCGGTGCGTCCACCTTCAGGAACGGGGTCACCTGGATGTTCGACGGCAGCGTGGCCGAGATCCCGGTGGATCCGCGCCCCGTGGTCGGCAGCGACGAGGCGTTGGTGTACGTCCTCAGGCCGGAGTAACGGAACTGCGGGATCGGGCGCTCGACGAGGCCGTTCCAGGGTGCGGCGCCCGCGGCGCCGAAGTCGGTCGGCGCGGTCCAGGCGCTGTCGTCGAACCCGGGCGACCGCCAGCCGGACATGACGGCGGCGGCGCGGGCGTCGTAGTGCACATTGGACTCGGGCAACCGGAAGTTGACCTGCGTACCGCTGGTGTTGTTCGAGTAGCCGGGGTGGACTCGGTGCTTCCAGCCGGTGTCGCTGACCAGCCGGGTGGTGTTCGCGCCGACCTCGATGGCCGACTGGAACAGCAGCCCGCCCTTGCCGCTGCTGTTGTGCGAGAAGCCCTGCTTGCCGAAGTACCACACCAGCAGCGCCACGGTGTTGCCGCCGCTCTTCAGGTACGGGGCAAGGTCGATCTCGTCGTAGTAGGTGTCCGTGCGGTTGGGGCCGCGCTTGAGCCCGCCCTCGAAGACCACCAGGGTGCCGTTCACCCACAACCAGTACTTCGAGTCCGCCGCGATCTGCGTGACCGCCTTCGAGGGCGCCGCGGCGAGGGTGAACGATCTACGGAAGGCCACCCACTGGTTGGTGGCGCTGGTCGGGGCCCAGATCCACTTCGCGGTCCAGGAGACGGCTGCGGACGCGGTGGACGCGAGCCCGGGCAGCACAAGCGAGCCCAGGGTGGGCGCGAGGGCCACGGCTACGGCCGAGCGCAGGGTGGACCGGCGTGTGATGTCGGGCATGGCGGCTCTCCTACGGCGATGACTCGGTGCGGGTTGCGGCGGCGGATTGAATCGATTCAATCCGAGACCGTATGCGGCTCATTCGTAAAACGTGCCACACGGGGAACGCCCAAAGATTGAGGCGAGGAAGGCCGAGTCGTCAAGGAGTCTGCGAGTAACGTTCCGAAACGCCGACGAGGCAGAGCGGTGCGTGACGACGGAGGTGGGTCCCCCAGTGCAATCAACCGGCGGCTCGAAGCGAGTCACGATCGCCGATGTCGCGCGCAGCGCCGGGGTGTCCACCTCGGCGGTGTCGAAGGTGCTCAACAACGCCTACGGGGTGAGCCCGGCGATGCATGAGCGGGTGCGGACGGCGATGGCCGAGCTGGGCTACCGCCCGCACGCCGCCGCGCGAGGCATGCGGGGGCGTACGTACACGCTCGGCGTTCTCCTCGCGAGCATCCGCAACGCCTTCTACGCCGACCTCCTGGACGGCGTGAACACGGCGCTGCGCGAGACCGAGTACGCGCTCTTCCTCGGCTCCAGCGGCTCGTCCGAGATGGAGGACCAGACCAGGCTGATCCACGCCATGGTGGACCGGCGGATGGACGGCCTGATCCTGATCGCGCCCGCCGTGCGGCGCACGGAGGTGGTGCGCCTCGCGGCCGAGGTACCGACGGTGGTGATCGGCCACCACGACCCCTCCCCGGCGTACGACTGCGTGGTCAACCAGGACGGCACGGGCGTCGACCTGGTCATCGACCACCTCGTCGGCCTCGGGCACCGGGACATCGCCCACCTGTCGCATCCGACGGTGCGCGGCACCCAGTGGGAGCAGCGGCCCGAGCACCACGTCCGGGCCGCCTACCGTGCGGCGATGGCCCGGCACGGGCTGGCCGACCTGGCCCGGATCGTGCACTCCGGCTACTCCGACGAGGGCGGCTACCGGGGCGCGAGGGAACTGCTCACCTCCGCGCGCCCGCCCACCGCGATATTCGCCGGCGCGGACGTCGCCGCGACCGGCGTCTTCCGGGCCGTCGCGGAGCTGGGTCTGCGCATCCCCGAGGACCTGTCCCTCGCGGGATACAACAACACGTCGGTCGCGGCGCTGGCCCCGGTGAGCCTCACCAGCGTCGACCAGGCCGGCGCCCTGATGGGCGAGACCGCGGCCCGACTGCTGCTGGAACGTGTCGACGGACGACGCGACCGCGCCGTGGTCACGGCGTCGATCCCCCACCTGGTGACGCGGGGCAGCACGGCCCCGCCCCGTCGTCGGCCGCCGGCGCTCCGATAGGCCCCGTAGAACGTGGAACGTTCCACGCCGTCGGCCGACGTCAGCTGACGTCATCGGGCGCGCAGGGGGCCAGGGCCGACCACGAAGCCGGCGGTGACGGGCACCCTCCTGTCCGCTCGGCGTGGAGGGCCGTCGCGTCCTGTCCGATCGGCGCTCGATGGTCCTCGCCCGAGGGGCTCGCTCCGGGCTCGCTCCGGGCGGAACACGGCTCGGCGTCGGCGCAGCGGTCCGCGTTCCGGTCCTGACCCGCCTCCTCGAGGTGGGGCCGAAGCTGTCGCTTCGCCCGCGGCGCACGTCCGTGGTGCGATGGAACCGGGGCGGAAAGGAGAGCGATCATGCCCGCAGCGAAGCGAACGAGTGTCGCCGCCTCGGTGTCGGTCCGCCCGCTGGCCGAGCCGGACCTGGACCGGGCCGACGAGATCTTCAGGATCGCCTTCGGAACCTTCCTCGGGGCCCCGGAGCCGGAGACGTTCTTCGGGACCGCCGACTATGTCCGCACCCGCTGGGCGGCAGATCCACACGCGGCCTTCGCGGCGACCGTCGAGGGCGAGGTCGCCGGATCGAACTTCGCGACCGACTGGGGCAGCGTCGGGTTCTTCGGCCCGCTGACCGTCCGTCCGGACCTGTGGGACCAGGGCATCGGCAGGCGTCTGATGGAACCGGTCATGGCCTGCTTCGACACCTGGGAGAACCGCCACCTCGGACTGTTCACCTTCTCGCACAGTCCCAAGCACCTCGAGCTCTACCGCCGGTACGGCTTCTGGCCCCGCTTCCTCACAGCCATCATGAAGAAGCAGGTCACCGCCAGTGCCGCGGTTTCCGGCCGCGTGCTGTACAGCGGGCTGACCGCCCCCGAGCGGTCCGAAGCACTGAGCCTCGGTCGCGCACTGACGGGGGCCGTGTACGAGGGCCTGAGTTTGGAGCGCGAGATCATGGCCACACAGGCGCAGGGGCTCGGCGACACCATCCTCCTGGAGGGCGCCGGCTCGGATCTCGACGGTCTGGCCGTCTGCCACTGCGGAGCGGGGTCCGAGGCCGGGGAGGACGTGTGCTTCGTCAAATTCGGCGCCGTACGCCCCGGCCGGGACGCCGCGGACCGGTTCGAGCGGCTGCTGGACGCGTGCGAGCAACTGGCCGCCGAGAGGGGGCTGGGGCAACTGGACGCCGGAATGAACCTGGCCCGCCAGGACGCCTACCGGTCCATGGTCGACCACGGTTTCCGCACCTGGCTGCAGGGCGTGACCATGCACAAGCCCAACGAACCTGGCTACAGCCACCCGGACGCCTACGTGATCGACGACTGGCGCTGAGTCGATCGCCACGCTCGGCTTCGGGGAGCTCCCGCTTCCCCTGTGTCACGTCGTGGCTTTGGTGTTGGGCCGCGGAGCGCTTTCCTCGGGGTGCCTGGGTGCGGTGCTCCTCCCTGTCCTGCGGTCCATCTCTCGCCACTCCGGCCGCAGCCCCACCAGGTTCGTGGTGAGGAAGTACGCGGCCCCGCAGACCAGCAGCACCGGCACGAGTCCGGCGGAGGACACCACCGCCCCCGCGATGAGCCCGCCGAGAGGGATACCTGCCCAGGCAAGCGAGTCGCCGAGCGCACTGACCCGGCCCAGCATCGGGCGTGGGACCCGCTCGATGAGGACGGCCCCGATCACCGGGTTGAGGAAGCCCGCACCGAATCCACTGACCGCGAAGACGGCCAATACCGCTCCCAGCGGAGCGTCGGAGGCGAGGATCAGGAATCTTGGGGCACCGGCCAGCAGGAACCCGGCGAAGAACACGAGTCGGCGGCGCAGCCGGTGTGCGGCCATGGCCGCGATCAGGCTCCCTGCAACCGCCGCGGCCCCCATCGCGCCGCCGGTGAGACCGATCGCCGTCGGCCCGTTGCCGGACTCCTTGGCCCAGACGGGCATGAGAACCGTCGTGAACGCGGCGTCGAGCAGGTTGGTGATGCCCACCATGACGATGACGGTGAGCAGCAGCGGCTCGGTACGCAGGAAGGC
This sequence comes from Streptomyces akebiae, assembly GCF_019599145.1. Lineage (NCBI taxonomy): Bacteria > Bacillati > Actinomycetota > Actinomycetes > Kitasatosporales > Streptomycetaceae > Streptomyces > Streptomyces akebiae. The sequence continues at coordinate 360,159 of NZ_CP080647.1, forward strand.
GAAACCTTCGCCGAAGCGTTTCCAGTAGCCCGCCCTTGTCTCCCCTGCCCGCGACGAGGCGCCCTCGGCCGGCTCTCCCACTCGGCGAGGCAGCGCCAGTGCGATGATCACCGATCCGAGAGCGAAACAACCCGCGTTGACGAGAAGCACTGTCAAGGGGCCCAGGAGCGCCACCAACGAGCCACCGGCGACCGGTCCGACGGTAGAGGCGAGCCGCTCGGTCGCGCCGGACAGGCCGGTGGCCCGCTCCAGCCGCACCCCAGCGCGCTCGGCCGCTTCCGGGACCATGACTTCCTTGGCCAGGTCTCCGGGTCCGCGGGCGCCACCGATCACCGCGACCAGGACCAGCAGCAGCGGGAAGGACAACAGGTGCAGGGCGTGGAAGAGCGGGACGGCGGCGACGGCGGTCGCGCTGGTGAGGTCCGTGGTCCAGGAGACGGTCCGTGGGCCGACCCGGTCCACCAGTGGTCCGGTGAGCGCCTTGACCACCACGTAGGGAGCCACCTCGAAGAAGGCGACCAGCCCCGTGCGGGTGGCGCTGTCGGTCGTGACCAGGACGAACCAAGGCAGTGCGAGCGCCGAGACCCGGGTACCGGTCAGCGACACGGCCATCGCCGCCAATACCCCGCCCAGAGGCCGTAAGGACCGCCTTCTGGACATGTCGTCAGCGGCTAAGGCGTCCCCCGTCACGACGTCTCCGCTCCTGCCACGGTCTCCGGACCGGAGTGCACCTCCGGCGCGGCGGGCGCGTCCAGTTCCGGCAGGATGTGTGCGATGACGCCGACCCGCTGGGCCCCCTCGGGGGCAGTCGCCGCCGCCTCGGGCGTGTCTTTCCGGTACCGGGCGATCACGTCCCTCAGTTCCTGCCGCATGCCGACGGCCTCTTCGGGCGTGAGCCGCAAGGCCCAGTCGCTCATGTCGAAGGTGTCCCGCCACGCGCGGGGCATCGTCTGCAGCTCGTTCAGCGTCTGCTGAGCGCGCAGGGTGTAAGCGGTGGCGACGGACTGCAGAAAGGCCATGGTGGCCTCGGGCTCTCGATCGACCAGCTCTCGGTCGTTGAGCTCGGTCATCTGATGCACCGAACGCCACCAGCGCTCTCGCGCGTTGCCGCGCTCGGTGTCCTCCTCGACGAAACCAGCCGCGCCCAGCTGGCGCAGGTGATAGCTGGCCGTCCCGGAGTTGACCCCAAGCCGCTCGGCGAGTCGGGTGGCTGTCGATGGGCCGTACTTCCGCAGCAGCCCGATCAGCTGCACGCGCACCGGATGCGCCATGGCGCGCAGGCCCTTGGCGTCCAGAACAACGGAGTTCTCTTCAGCGCTCCGGCCGTCGGGCCTCTTCGTCACGTCGGTCACAGCACAGAGAGTAAACCGCAAAGGAGTCTTCGCAAAGAGTTCTTCGCGAAGAACTCTTTGCGAAGACTCCTTTGCGGCAAACCCTTGCAGTTCGGAGCGAAGGCGACGTCCGCAGCAGACGAACCCGCGTTCATCTCCCCGGCGCACGGGCCGCCAACGCCTCCAGCAGCAGGTCGACCGCGTCCTCGAAGGAGCTGTCGCCCATGCTGCGCAGGCTGTGGCGTACGGCGGTCAGGGCCGGGTACGACGCCGGATCCAGCCCCTGGTAGACCTCGCTCCACGCCCTCTCGTCCGCCTCGCGCTGCCCGCGCGGGAGCGCCAGGAGAGCCGCCTCCATGGCCGCGTGACTGAGCACGGTGTCGATGAACGTCAGATACATGCGGGGCGCGTCGGCGGGCCCGAAGCCCGCCGCGAGCAGCAGGCCGATGCCGGTGTCCACGGCGCGGATCTCGTTCGGGCGCCGGGTGACCCGGTACGAGGCGAAGGCTGCCGCGCGAGGGTGGGCGAGATACCCGTCGCGGACCCGCAGCGCCATGTCGCGCAGGGCGGCCACCCAGTCGTCCCCGGGGACGAAGCCCGCCATCGCGTCGCCGATGATGCGGTCCGCGATGGCGAGCACCAGGTCGTCCGTGCCGTGGAAGTAGCGGTAGAGGGCGCTGGGGTCGCAGCCCAGGGCGGTGCCGAGCCGGCGCACACTGAGGGCCTCCGGGCCGTGCTCACCGATCAGCCGCAGCGCGGTCTCCACGATCAGCTCCTCCGACAGCACGACGCCCGAGCGGGTGGGGCGGCGGCGGCTGCGTTCCTGCGGGACACGGGTGGACATCGAGGGACTCCTGTCGGTCGGGAGGCGTACCGGCAGTGAAGGGGTCGGGTGCCCTTATGTCAACAGCATTGACGCAAGACGAACGCCGGGTGTTCCATCACAGTCCCGCGCGGCTCTCACCTCGTCACCCTCCCCACGAGGAGCCTCCATGTCATCCACCCCACTGCGCCGCTCCCTCGGCGTGGTCGACGGCGTCGCCATCGCCGCCTCCAGCACGGCCGCCACCACCAGCATCGCCATCGGCATGGGCACGATCGCGACCATCGTCGGCCTCCAGGGGCCGGCCCTCCTGCTCCTCGCCTTCCTGCCCGTGCTCGGCATCGCCACCGCCTATGCGCGGCTCAACCGCTCGGAGCCGAACTGCGGCAACGGCTACGCCTGGGTCGGCAGGACCCTCGGACCGTGGCCCGGCTTCCTGACCGGCTGGGTCACCATCGCCGGCTCGGTCGTCTTCTGCGCCTACACCAGCGCCGTCATGGGTTCGGTCGTCCTGATCTTCGCCAACAAGGCCGGACTGAACAGCCTGGCGGGCATCGCGCTGGATCCGACGTCCACCGGCGTCAGCACGGCCGTCGGGCTGGTGCTCCTGCTCGGCCTGACCGCCCTCGCCGTCACCGGCACCCGTGCCACCACCCGCTTCCAGTTCGCGCTGCTGGTCTTCGAGTACGCCGTGCTCATCGCTTTCTGCGGCTGGGCCCTCGTCACCGGCGAACAGTCCTTCTCGCTGTCCTGGTTCAACCCCTTCGAGATCGCCGACGGCACCACCTTCGCCCAGGGCATGGTCCTCGCGGTGTTCTTCTTCTGGGGCTGGGACGCGGCCTTCAGCGTCACGGAGGAGACCCGGAAGCCGGGTGACGCCGCCCGGGGCGGCCTGATCGCGCTGTTCGCGATGCTGGGCCTGTTCCTCTTCGCCTCCGTCGCCTTCCAGCGGGAGATGAGCCTCGCCGAGTTGATCGAGAACGGTCCGCAGGCCCTGCCGTACCTCGGGCAGAAGCTGGCCGCCGAGCCCTGGGCCACGCTGCCCCTGATCGCCCTGATGTTCTCCGCCGCGGCCTCGGTGCAGTCCACGCTCATCCCGACGGCACGCGGGCTGCTCGCGATGGGCCGGGACCGCACGATGGGCCCGCTGTGGACCCGGGTCCACCCGCGCTACGGCACCCCCGCCGCCGGCACGGTCGTCGTCCTGGCCGTCGCGGCCTCGATCGCCCTGCTGGCCGTCGCCCTGCCCCGGCTGAGCGACATGCTGCTGGCCGCCGTCAACGCCATCGGCCTGCTCGTCGCCCTGTACTACGGCCTCACCGCGCTCGCGTGCGCCGTCCGCTTCCGTTCCGCCCGGCACGAGGGGGTGCGCGCGGCGGTGCTCGCCGTGGGTGTGCCCGCCGTGTCCGGACTGATCCTGCTCGGCCTCGGCGGCTACCTCGGATACTCCTACCTGACGATGAGCGACCACTTCGAACTGAGCCCGGACAACGGGTGGTTCATGTTCTCGCTGCCCGCCGTCATCGTCCTGGTGGGTCTCGGGATGGCGGCCGTCGCCAAGTACGTCCGCCGGTCGCCGTACTTCGCCACGGGACGCGGCACCGACGCCGAGGCCATCACCCTGCCCATGGACCGCACGCCCGTCTGACCGCCCGCGCCCGTCCGACCCGCACGCCCCGTCCGACCCGCGTGCTCGTCCGACCCGCGCGCCCCTCCGCCGCCCCTCCATCGCCCAGGGAGTTCTTCCGCATGCCCCAGTCCCAGGTCACGGGCCCCGCCGACCTCGTCCTCACCGGCGGGCCCGTCCACACCGTCGATCCCGCACGCAGCCGCGCCACCTCCGTGGCCGTGCACGGCGGACGGATCACGGCCGTCGGCCACGACGAGGTGCACGCCCTCATCGGGCCCGGCACCGAGGTCGTCGACCTCACCGGGAAGCTGCTGCTGCCCGGCTTCCAGGACGCCCACGTCCATCCGCAGGGCGCGGGCCTGGAACTGGGCCTGTGCCACCTCGCCGACACCGTCGACCCCGCCGAGTACCTGCGGCGGATCCGGGCGTACGCCGACGAGCACCCGCACATCGAGTGGATCACCGGCGGCGGCTGGTCCCTGGAGGCCTTCCCCGGCGGCGCCCCCACCGCCGCCGCGCTCGACGCGATCGTCCCCGACCGGCCCGTCTTCCTGCCCAACCGCGACCACCACGGCGCCTGGGTCAACACCCGGGCCCTGGAGCTGGCCGGGATCGACGCCCACACCCCCGATCCCGCCGACGGCCGTATCGAACGCGCCGCCGACGGCCGCCCGACCGGGATGCTCCAGGAGGGCGCCGTCCATCTCGTCGGCCGGCTGGTGCCCGAGCCGACCCCCGAGGAACAGCTGGCCGCCCTGCTGCGCGCCCAGGCCGTGCTGCACTCCCACGGGGTCACCGCCTGGCAGGACGCCATCGTCGGCGCGTACGCCAACATGACCGACCCCGCACCCTCGTACCGCGCGGCCCTGGACCGGGGGCTCCTCACCGCCCGCGTCGTCGGCGCCCTGTGGTGGGACCGGGAGCGCGGCGCCGAGCAGATCCCCGAACTGCTCGCGCGGCGCGCGGAGTTGAGCGTGGACCGGTTCCGCGCCGGCACAGTGAAGATCATGCAGGACGGCATAGCCGAGAACCACACGGCCGCGATGCTCGACCCCTATCTCACCGGCTGCGGGTGCGCCTCGGACGGCAGCGGCATCAGCTTCGTCGAACCGGGCGAGCTGAAGAAGTACGTCACCGAACTCGACGCGCTCGGTTTCCAGGTGCACTTCCACGCCCTCGGCGACCGCGCGGTGCGCGAGGCGCTCGACGCCGTGGAGGCCGCCCGCGCCGCCAACGGTCATCGCGACACCCGCCACCATCTGGCGCACCTCCAGGTCGTGCACCCCGACGACGTACGACGGTTCCGGGCGCTCGGTGCCACCGCCAACCTCCAGATGCTGTGGGCCGCCCACGAACCCCAGATGGACGAGCTCACCCTGCCGTTCCTCGGCCCCGAACGCGGCGCCCGGCAGTACCCGTTCGGCGATCTGCTGCGGTCCGGGGCCACGCTCGCGGCGGGCAGCGACTGGCCGGTCAGCAGCCCCGACCCGCTCCAGGCCGTGCACGTCGCCGTCAACCGCGTCTCACCGGACGCTCCCGAGGGCACTCCGGAGTTCCTGCCCGGACAGCGCCTCGACCTCGGCACCGCCCTCGCCGCGTACACGGCGGGCAGCGCCTACGCCAACCACCTCGACGCCCTGACCGGCAGCATCACCGTGGGCAAGGCGGCCGATCTGGTCGTCCTCGACCGTGACCCGTTCGCGCGCCCGGCCGACGAGATCGCGGCCACCCGGGTCCTGCAGACCTTCGTGGACGGAGCACGCGTCCACGCGGCACCCGACGCGTGACGGCCCCGACCCCCGAGGACCCGCGCCCCACGGCTTCCGGGGCGTAGGTCCGGCCGCACGGATCCATGCCCGACCCCTTGACGGCAGTCGTGTGACTGCGTAGACATGACTACGCAGACATGACAGCGCAGTCAGAAGGGCGATGTCTGACATCATGGGGTCGGTTCGTGCGGTCACCGGGAGGCATCATGACGCGAGGTACAGGGCGGGGCGGGAGCCCTGCGGCGCCGAGCAGCACGGATGTGGCACGGCTGGCCGGGGTGTCGCAGAAGACCGTGTCGAGGGTCTTCAACGACGAACCGTACGTCTCCGCCGACGTGCGCCGACGCGTCTCGGAGGCCGCGGAACGGCTCGGTTACCGGCGCAACAACGCCGCCCGGGCGCTGGCCTCCGGGCGGACCCGCTCCATCGGGGTGGTGACGCTGGGAACGGCCCTGTACGGGCCGGCCTCGCTGCTCATGGGCGTCGAGCGGGTCGTCCGGGACACGGGTTACGCGCTCCGCGTGGTCAACACGATGGAAGGCGACCCGGCCGGGATCGCCGGTGCCGTGGACTCACTGCTCGACCAGGGAGTGGACGGCATCGTCATCTCCGAGCCGATCGACGAGGCGGGCGGGAACGGGGACATGGCTCCGCGGGTCGGCGTGCCGGTGCTGGTCATCGGCGCCCCACCGTTCGTCACCGCGCCCGCGGTGCTGAACGCGGGTGACGGCGCCGACCTGATGGCACGTACCGCCACCGAGCACCTGCTGGCGCTGGGCCACACGACGGTCCACCATCTCGCGGGCCCGCAGCGGTGGTACGCCGCCCGGGACCGTCTGGAGGGATGGCGGGCGACCCTCACGGCACACGGGAAGGACGTGCCCGAGGTCGTCACGGGTGACTGGTCGGCCGCGTCCGGCTACACGGCCGGACGCGCGCTGGCCGAGGACGGGGACGTCACCGCCGTCTTCTCCGCCAACGACGACATGGCGATCGGTCTGGTCCGCGCGCTGACGGAGGCCGGACGCCGGGTGCCCGAGGACGTCAGCGTCGTCGGATTCGACGACATCCCGGTCGCCGCCTATGTGACTCCTCCCCTGACCACGGTGCGACAGCCGTTCGACGCCGTGGCGCAGGAAGGGCTCAAGCGGCTCGTGCACGCCATCGAGAACCCCGACGCGGACCCACTGCCGCCGAGCGACCCCCCCATCGACCTGGTCGTCCGCGCCTCGACCGCGCCACCACCGAGCCGGACGACCCCGGCTCGCGGCCGGCGCACCCCAGCACGCCGCCAAGGGGGCACCCCCGCCGCCGCCCGTCCGGGAGGAGGAGCCCCACAGCACTGAAGACCCCCTCGCCCGCCCGGACATCACCGTCACGGCCGGCGCGTGACCCCGACAACGAGCCGCCGTACCCGTCACGCCCCCGTCGCTCCCGCGCACCCCTCACGCACTCGCCGTAGGGCCGCCCCCGTCACCCGCGGCGTGTCCTGAACCAGGTTCACGCGTCCGCCCCGGGTATCGACGCTCCCCCGCTCCCCCGCTCCCCCGCTCCCGACCAAGTCGGTCAGCCGCGCCGGGGCGCGTCGCGTCGCGCCCCGACAGCCCCACACACCTCCCGCACGTCTCCGTACGTCCGTCTCGGGCGTGCCGCCATCACCCTCGCCACCAGCCGGAGTTCACCATGCCCAGAAACGCGTTCACAGCCGCCTCCTCCTCCCCCATGAGCCGTCGGCTGTTCCTCACCACCACGGGTGCCCTGTCGCTCGGGGCGGCCCTGACCGCCTGCGGCGGCGGTGACTCCTCCGGCTCCTCCGGCTCGGCCGCGCCCGTCAGCAAGGCCGACATCGACAAGGCGATGAAGACGCCGACCGAGCTGACGTTCTGGACCTGGGTCCCGAACATCGCCAAGGAGATCGCGCTCTTCGAGAAGAAGTACCCGGCCGTCAAGGTCAAGGTCGTCAACGCCGGTCAGGGCACCCCGCAGTACACCAAGCTGCGCACGGCGCTGAAGGCCGGCAGCGGCGCCCCGGACATGGTGCAGATGGAGTACCAGGCGATCCCGACGTTCACCATCACCGACAGCCTGCTGGATCTGCGCCCGTACGGGGCCGCCGAGTTGAAGGACCGGTTCGTCGACTGGACGTGGGGTCAGGTCAGTGGCGCCAAGGGCGAGGTGTGGGCGATCCCGCAGGACACGGGCCCCATGGGTCTGCTGTACCGCGAGGACATCTTCGACAAGCACGGCATCGACGTGCCGGGCACCTGGGACGAGTTCGCCGAGGCCGCGCGCAAGCTGCACAAGGCCGACCCCGACGTCTACCTCACCAACCTCGCGGCCAACCAGCCCGCCGCCTGGCACGGACTGCTCTGGCAGGCCGGCGCCAAGCCGTACGCCACCTCCGGCAAGAGCGACATCACCATCAGCGTCGACGACGCCGTCTCCCGGAAGCTCGGCGCCTACTGGGGCGGGCTGGCGAAGGAGGGCGTGATCAGCGTCGACCCGGACTTCACCGACGGGTGGTACGCCGGCCTGAACAAGGGCAAGTACGCCACCTGGATCACCGCGGCCTGGGGCCCCGCCTTCCTCTCCGGCTCCGCCAAGGCCACCGCCGGCAAGTGGCGCGCGGCCCCGCTCCCCCAGTGGGACGCGGCCAAGCCCAACGCGGGCAACTGGGGCGGCTCGACCACCGCCGTCATCCGCTCCACCAAGAACCCCGTCGCGGCGGCCGTGTTCGCGCAGTTCCTCAACAGCGACCCGGCCACCGCCAAGATGTTCGCCACCGAGCAGTTCTTCTTCCCGGCGACCAAGGCCCTGCTCACCGACCAGGAGTTCGTGTCGGACGCGCCGTCCTTCTACGGCGGCCAGAAGGTCAACCAGGTCTTCGCCGACATCAGCGCCACCGTCGACCCCTCCTTCCAGTGGCCGCCGTTCCTCGACCAGGCGGCGACCGACTGGACCGAGACCGTCGGCAAGTCCCTCGCCGACAAGTCCGACACGGTCGCCGCCCTCGGCACCTGGCAGTCACGGATGACCACGTACGCCAAGAACCAGGGCTTCACCGTCAAGGGGAGCTGACATGGCCGTCACCACCCCGTCCACCGCCGAGGACCGCTCCCGGCCGGGCCGCCCGCGCCGCCACCGTTCGGCCGGACCGCTCTTCGTCGCACCGTTCCTGGTGCTGTTCCTGCTGCTCTTCCTCGCCCCGCTCGGGTACGCCGCCTACCTGAGCCTCTTCCAGACCCGTCTGATCGGCGGGACGGTCTTCGTCGGCCTCGACAACTACGCCCAGGCCCTCGGCGACTCCCAGTTCCTGCACGGAGTCGGCCGGGTGGCGCTGTTCTTCGTGGTCCAGGTCCCCGTGATGCTGCTGCTCGCCCTGCTGTTCGCGCTCGCGCTCGACAGCGGTCTGCTGCGTCTCTCCCGGGTGATCCGGCTGGGCATCTTCGTCCCGTACGCCGTGCCCAGCGTGGTCGCCGCGCTCATGTGGGGCTATCTCTACGGCCCGGACTTCGGGCCGTTCGCCCAGCTGAGCCGGAACCTGGACCTGCCGGCCCCGCACTTCCTCAGTGAGGGCTGGATGCTCGGCAGTCTGGCGAACATCGTCACCTGGGAGTTCGTCGGCTACAACATGATCATCCTCTACGCCGCCCTGCGCACCGTCCCGCACGAGTTGTACGAGGCGGCCGCGATGGACGGCGCCGGGGCCTGGCGCATCGCCTGGTCGATCAAACTCCCCGCGCTCCGCCCGGCGTTGCTGCTCACCCTGCTGTTCTCCGTGATCGGCAGCTTCCAGCTGTTCAACGAGCCGAACCTGCTGATGAAGATCGCCCCCGACGTCATCAGCAGCTCCTACACCGCCAACCTCTACGCCTACTCCCTCGCCTTCACCGGCCAGCAGGTCAACTACGCGGCCACGGTGTCCTTCCTCCTCGGCCTGGTCATCGTGATCGCCTCCTACGGAGTCCTGCTCACCGCGAACCGCAGGAGGACCCCGTGACCACGACGATCCCCGCGCCCCCGGTGACCAGGACCGCCAAGAAGCCGGCACGCCTCACCCACCGCAGGGCGAGCCCGGCCCGCCGCAGCACCCCGCTCACGATCGCCATGCTGGCGGCCCTCGCCTACTTCCTGCTGCCCCTGTTCTGGCTGCTGATCGCTTCGACCAAGAGCACCCAGGACCTGTTCAACAGCTTCGGTCTGTGGTTCTCCGACGCCCCGCAGCTGCTGACGAACACCAAGGAGACGTTCACCCAGGACGACGGCGTCTTCGTGCGCTGGCTGCTCAACACGGTCATGTACGCGGGAGTCAGCGCGGTCGGGGCCGCGCTGCTCGCGGCGGCGGCCGGGTACGGGTTCGCCAAGTTCCGGTTCCGCGGCGACCGGGCCGCCTTCAACCTGATCCTCGGCGCCGTCATGGTCCCGACCACCGCGCTGGCCATCCCGACCTATCTGCTGTTCGCGCAGGCGGGTCTGGCCAACACCCCGTGGGCGATCATCCTGCCGTCCCTCGTCAACCCGTTCGGCCTGTACCTGATGCGCGTCTACGCCGCGGACTCCGTCCCCGACAGCATCCTGGAGGCCGCCCGGATCGACGGTGCCGGAGAGGCCCGGATCTTCTTCCGGATCGCCCTGCGGCTGATGGCTCCCGGAGTGGTGACGGTGCTGCTGTTCACGCTGGTGGCGACCTGGAACAACTACTTCCTGCCACTGATCATGCTCAACGACCCCGACCTGTACCCGATCACCGTGGGCCTGGCCTCCTGGGCCGCGCAGGCCCAGAACGGCGGGGCTGGCGCCAGCAGCGACATGCTCGCGCTGGTCGTGACCGGTTCCCTGATCTCGATCGTCCCGCTGGTCGTGGCGTTCCTGATGCTGCAGCGCTACTGGCAGAGCGGCCTGGCCACCGGCGGGGTCAAACAGTAGGGCCACCGCCCTCGTAGCACTCCCCCCCCACCCTTTCTCTCGGAGGTTTCCCTTCATGGCGGCTCTGCCTGCCCGCGTCCTGTTCGGCGCCGCGTACTACCACGAATACCAGCCGTACGAACGGCCCGCCGAGCGGCTCAAGACCGACCTGGACCTGATGGCCGACGCCCATGTGACCGTGATCCGGGTCGGTGAGTCGGTGTGGTCCACGTGGGAGCCGGAGAACGGGACGTTCGATCTCGACTGGCTCCAGCCGGTCCTGGACGGCGCCCACGAGCGCGGCATCTCCGTCGTGCTCGGCACCCCGACGTACGCCGTACCGCCGTGGCTGGCCCGCCAGTACCCGGAGATCACGGGCGAGCGGCGCACCGGCGAGCGCATCGGCTGGGGCGCCCGCCAGGAGGTGGACTTCACCCACCCGGCGTTCCGCTTCCACGCCGAACGGATCATCCGCAAGGTGGTGGCCCGGTACGCCGACCACCCCGCCGTCATCGGCTTCCAGGTCGACAACGAGCCCGGTCTGCACCTCTTCCACAACCACGGCGTCTTCCAGCGCTTCGTGGACCACCTGCGCGCGAAGTACGGCGACGTGGAGACCCTCAACCGGGAGTGGGGGCTCGTCTACTGGTCGCACCGGCTGTCGACGTGGGCCGACCTGTGGACCCCGGACGGCAACGAACAGCCCCAGTACGACGTCGCCTGGCGGGAGTTCCAGGCCCGGCAGGTCACCGAGTTCATCGGCTGGCAGGCCGACCTCGTGCGCGAGTACGCCCGGCCCGAGCAGTTCGTCACCACCTGCATCTCCTACACCCGCCAGGGCGTGGAGGACGACGAGCTGAGCGCGCGTCTCGACGTCGCCTCGGGCAACCCGTACTACGACATGCAGGACGGCCTGCTGCTGCCCGACCCCACGCCCGACGGTCATGAGCAGAAGTGGAAGACGACCGGGGTGTGGGCGCTGTACCAGACCGCCGACTGGATGTTCTCCTCGCGCCAGGAGCCGTTCCTCGTCACCGAGACCAACGCCGGCTCGATCGGCATGGCCTGGGACAACCGCCCCGGCTACGACGGACAGTGGCGGCAGGCGGCCTGGGCGCTCGTCTCGCGCGGCGCGCGCATGATCGAGTACTGGCACTGGCACACCCTGCACTTCGGCGCCGAGACCTACTGGGGCGGCATCCTCCCGCACACCGGGCAGCCCGGCCGTACGTACGCCGAACTCGCCCGTCTCGGCGCGGAGTTCGAGGCGGCCGGTCCGCTCGTCGCCGGACTCGAACCGGACGCCGACATCACCCTGGTGTACTCGACGCCCAGCAAGTGGCTGATGCAGAAGTACCCGCCGCTCTCCGCACCGGACGGCGAACCGGACCCCGCCGCCTACCACCGGATCTTCGACCCGTTCTACCGGGGTGCCTTCGACGCGGGACGCCAGGTCCGGATCGTCCACGCCCGGCAACTGCACGACCCGAGCGGGGAGCGGGAGGGCCTGTCACCGGAGGAGGCCGTCCGCCGCCATCCGGTCCTGGTCGTCCCGGCGCTGTATCTCGCCGCCGACGCCACCCTCGACTGGTTCGCCGCGTACGCCGAGGCCGGTGGCCATCTGGTGCTGAGCCCGCGCACCGGGTACGCCGACCACGAGGCCCGGGCCCGTACCGAACCGGCCCCCGGGCGGCTGGCGGAGGCGGCCGGCGTCCACTACGACGAGTTCAGCAACCTGACGGGCGAGATCCCGGTGCGCCCGACGCCCGACAGCCCGCTCCGGCTGTCGGAGGGCGCGGCGGCGACGCGCTGGGCGGACGGGCTCACCGTCGACGACGCCGAGGTGCTGGCCGCGTACGACCACCCGCACTTCGGCCGCTGGCCCGCGCTCACCACGCGTGGGCACGGTGCGGGGCGGATCACGTACGTCGGTACGGTGCCCGACCGTCGCCTCGGGCGCGCGCTGGCCGAGTGGCTGGCGCCGGCCGCACGCCACGGCTGGGCGGACCTGCCGGAGTCGGTCACCGCGACCACCGGCACGGCCGAGGACGGGCGGCGCGTCCACATCGTCCACAACTGGAGCTGGGAGCCCGCGAGCGTCCCGGCCCCGATCGACCTCACCGACGCGCTGGACGGCACGTCCGTCGCGGCGGGCACGGCGGTGGAACTCGGCCCGTGGGACGTACGGGTCTTCGTCGCCGACGACCTCGACTAGGAGAAGCCATGCAGAGAAGACGAGCCGCGAGAGTGCTGGGGACCTTCACCGCGGCGTCCGCGCTGCTGGTGGTGCCCATGGCCAGTGCGGGGGCGTACAGCCCGACCGGTGGAGTCATGTACCAGCTCGGCGCCGAGGCCTGTCTGAAGGGACGGGGCAACTGCGCGGTCTACCCCAAGTCGGCGCAGCTGCCGAGCGGGCGTCTGGTCGCGTCGTTCGAGAAGTCCACCGTCGTCACGTCGACGGGCAGCGCCGACCGGCAGACCCTCCCGGTGTACAAGAGCGACGACGACGGAACGACCTGGCAGCCACTGTCCGAGGTGAAGGCACCGGCGTACCTGTCGAAGGATCCCCGCTACGCGAAGTACACGAGCAACTGGACCAACCCGTTCCTGTACGTACTCCCGCAGCAGGTCGGCAAGTTGAAGGCCGGCACACTGCTGCTGGCGAGTGTCGTGTCGGGCGACGACGCCTACTACCAGGAGCACAAGGCCGCCGACCCCGACTGGACGCCCTCCAACGACGGCGACCGCTCCGACATGGCGATCGCGCTGTACTCCAGCACCGACGACGGCCGGACCTGGAAGGTGGTCAACGTCGTCGCGACCGGCGGCTGGCAGGGCGGCAGCGCGGGCGCGGTCGGGCAGAACGTCGCGAGCGCCAACACGCACCGTCAGGTGGATCCCCTCTGGGAGCCGTACCTGATGGTCCACAAGGGCAAGCTGGTCTGCTACTACTCCGACGAGAACGACTACCTCGGCTTCGACCCGGCCACCGGCGTCCCGAGGCTCGACCCGGCGAACGACACCGCCAAGGACTCGCACGGCCAGATCCTGGTCCACAAGACCTGGGACGGCCGCAGCGCCAAGTGGAGCGCTCCGGTCGTCGACATCGCCGGGTCGACCCAGGACATGGGCGGCGGGAAGACGGAGATCGGCGGTGGCCGGCCGGGCATGACGAACCTCGTCCCGACGGCGGACGGCAAGTGGCTGCTCACCTACGAGTACTGGGGCGGCGGGGCCAACACCCGCTATCGCGTGGCGAACGACCCGCTGAAGTTCTTCCGGGGCTCCCCCACCGGCATGGGTGTCGACGCGCTGCCGGTGGTGTCCGGCTCCCGCCCGCTCGCGCAGGGCGGCAGTCCGGTGCTCATCCGCCTGCCCGACGGGCGCCTGGTCTACAACGCCGCCGGGAGCGGCGACGTCTGGGTCAACGACAGCGGACGCGCCGACGGCGCGTGGACGCAGTACCAGACGACCTCGCGGGCGGGGTACAGCCGCAACCTGCAGTACGTGGAGGACACCGGCCGGGTCGTGATCCTCAACAACCAGGGCACGTCGACGATCGCGTTCGCCGAGGTCGATCTCGGTGGCTCGGCCGGGGCCTACCGGAAGTTGGTGAACCGGAAGACCGGCCAGGTCATCGGTACCGGGAACAACACCACCGACGCGAACATCGGCAACGGGGACGTGCCCGACGTGGTCCTGGAGGACGCGGGGGCGGCCGCGGATCCGGACACCCAGTACTGGCACGTCGTCACCAAGTCCGACGGGGGTGTGACGCTGCTCAACAAGTCGGGGGGCCGGGCGGCGGCGATCTGGACCGGCAACGCGACGGCCGGGCAGCGGATCGGGCAGTGGGTGGACGACAGCGCCACGGGCACGTGGGAGGTCGTCAAGACCGGCGACGGTCGCATCAGACTGCGGTCGGTGAAGAACAAGGACCTCTACCTGACCGGTGGTTCGGCCGGGGCGCCGCTCACCCTGCAGAACGCGTCCACGGACGGTTCGCAGGAATGGAGGCTCGTTCGGTAGTGGGCCCGGAACCTTGACCTTGTCCCGGCGGAGACTGCCAGGATGATCCGATGACTGACGGACTCCGCTGGGTGTGCGAGGCGTACCCGTTCGGCCACACCCTCGTCTTCTGCGAGGGCCTCGCCCCGGAGCAGGTGCTCCTGCGCCTCGGCGCGCGAAGGGAGTCGTTCTTCCCGCTGACGCGCGTCGAGGCCCAGGAGATCGAGGTCCGCAACGCCGCCGACGAGCCCTACGACCTCGACCACCTCGACGACCTGGACGTGGCGGCCGTCGAGGAACGGGGGTTCCTGCGGCCGGAGGTCGACGCCGTGCTCCGGGCGGGGGCGATCGAGGGCTGGGCCTTCGCGGTCCAGGCCTCCACCTCGTACGTCTCCGCCCGCGACCACCTGCCCGCGCTCTCCCGTGGAACCCGTGTCGTCACCGCCTGCCGGGACGTGAACGCCACGCAACGGGTGGAGTACGCCGTCGACGGGCGGGTCCTGTCCTCCTTCGATCCCGGGCTCCCCGCCTACGACGACGGCGTCGACCCGGTGGCATTCGGTTGGCCGACCGCCGCCGGGAGCATGGCCTCGCCCCAGGTCATGGAGTGGTTGGAGCACCACTTCAGGCTGTGGCTGCCCAGGGCCTCCGAGCACCGGCGGCTGCCGGCGGCGGCTTTTGTCACCCGCCGCCCAGCCACCCCTCGACCACGGTGAAATCGGCGGCGGTCATGCCCACTTGGGGTTCGACCCGGTGCAGGAGGGCCCGCCCCGGGTGGTGCCGCGCCACCCAGGCGCGATCGAGGTCGGTGATCTCGTCGTCGACCCAGATGAACGGGCGTCCGGCCGCCGTGCGGACGAGGACCCGGGTCTTCCAGTGCAGCAGGTCCGCCCGGTCCTCCTCCGGCGCCTCCGGCAGGTCGACGACCGGCCACCGGGGAAGGCCGAGCAGCGGGGCGATCACCTCGTTGGCGTCGTCCATCCACGCGGTGGCCCACATCGGCTCGCAGATCAGCCGCCGCAGGCGCGGCCCGTGCGCGCGGTCGATCTTCGCCAGCTGCGGATTGGACGTGAGCTGCCAGTCGACCCACTCCTCGGCGGACGCGGGGAGCCGCCCACCGCCGTAGGGCAGGAGGGTGCCGTCGACGTCCAGGAAGAGCAGGGGGCGGTGCGTGTCAGTGGTCATGGCCGCACACCGCCCGTGGAGCCGTCGGTCTGCGTGTGGTCGTCCCTGGCCCTGAGACCGTCGGTGTCGGCGTGCCGGCCGGTGTCCGAAGGGTGGTCGCTCTCCCAGCGGAGCAGGTCTCCCGGCTGGCATTCGAGCACCTCGCAGAGCGCGGCGAGGGTGGTGAAACGGACGGCCTTGGCGCGGCCGTTCTTGAGCACCGCCAGGTTGGCCGGGGTGATACCGACGCGTTCCGCAAGTTCGCCCACGGACATCTTCCGCCTGGCCAGCATCACGTCTATGTCGACGGCGATCGGCATCAGATCACCTCGGCCAGCTCGGCACGCATCCGCGTCGCCTCGGCGTCACGGTTGACGGCCTGCGCGAGCAGCATCCGCAGGACGAGGACGATGAGCGCCATCCCCAGCACCGCCAGACCGACGCCGCCGAGCAGGAGCACGACGCCGGGGGCCACCGCCTCGCCCGGCGCCAGGACCACACCGAGCGCGAACACCAGGAGCGCCGCCGCCACCATCGCGCCGATCACCCCGTGCACGTACCGGAAGGCCGCGTGGGAGAAGACCGTGTCCCGCCGGACCATCGTCACCAGCCGCCACACACAGACGAGGACGACCTGGACGGTCACCACGCCGAGGACCACGATCACGAGCGTCGGCGTCCGGACGTGGGCCACATCCGCGTCGAGCCCTTCCAGATCCGCGGCCAGCAGCGGCACCATCACCGCCTGCACGAACACCGAGCCGACGAACAACCCCACGATCACGGCCCGCAATGCCAGCACCGTCAGCTTCCCCACGACACCCTCCTTCACGCCCACTCGACCAGCGATAGAAATCTATCGAGAATCGATAGGGTAGGCAAGGTGTGACCGTGACGGCTGCGCGGAGGCACTCGGTATGGTCCGCGGCGTCGTGCGTCAGCCGGGCGGTTCCCCGGCCGCCCAGTCACGGATGAGCCGGATCGTGCGGTCGGTCCGCTCCTCGTGCAGATAGTGGCCGGTGTGGGGCCAGTGCTCGACACGTGAGCCGGGCACCCGCAGCGTGCCGCGCTCCCACTCGGCGGCCTCCTCGAACGACCACACCGTGAGCGCCGGTTGGGATCGGCGGCGCAGATACGTCTCGCTGTGCGGGCGGACCCCCACCGCTCCGGGATCGGTGTACATGCCCGCGTAGGCCTGGGCGATGACGTGGTCCGGTGTGCCGAGCACCGTGCGGATGTGTGCCGTACGGAGTCCGGGCGGGGCCTGCGGGGAGAAGGCGCCGGCCACGAGGGCGGCCGCGGCACGGGCGCCGCGCTCCCGGTATTCGGCGAGACGGGCGGGGATCCGCGCGGCCTCGGCCTCGTCCGCGCCGTGCGCGGGATCGAGGGCGATGACCGACCGCACGGTCACCGGGTGGCGGAGGGCGAGCAGGTTGACGACCTGGACGCCCATGGAGTGGCCGACGGCGACGACCGGCCCCACGCCCAGGAAGTCGAGCAGCGCGGCCAGGTCCTCCGCCATCTCCGCCGGGGTGTTGCCCTCGTCAGGCACCTCGGAGCGGCCGTGGCCGCGCAGGTCGGGGACGAGGACCCGGAACCGGTCGGCCAGCGCCTCCGCGTGCGGCGACCACTCCCGCCCGTCGCCACCCCAGCCGTGCACGAGCAGCAGCACGGGGGCGCCCTCGTGGCCGGCGGGACCGAGGGAGGTGCAGAAGAGGCGGATGCGGCCGAGGTCGAGCAGGGTCATGAGCGATCGCCCGGGGTGGTGCGGTGGGTGGTGTGCGCGCATCCGCGCGGGACGGGGGCGTGGGTCACGGGGAACTCCGCCGGTCGATGGTCAGAGGGTGCACTGCAGTGTGCCGAACCCGAGGTGGTCGCAACGGTTCGGCGCGCCCTCAGGCCGGCGCCGGACCGGTGGGCCGGGGAGCCGGGGGATGTCGACGTGGCGCCGTGTCTGGGTAGCAGCACCCGCGAAGTTGAGTACGCGCACTCAAGATCCGGTGCGGCGGGCGCCCCGACGATGGGGGTCTTCCTCGTCGAGCTCGGGAGAGACCTCATGTTCAGCCGCCTCGCCGACGTCCTGGTACCCGCCGTCGGACGTCTCACGGTGACCACCGATGCCGGATCCGTCTGGACACCGGGCAGCATCGTCGTCGCGAACCACACCTCCCTCGCCGATCCCGCGATCGTGCTCGCCGCGCTGCACCGCCTCGGCATCGAGCCGGTCGCCATGGGCGCCGCCGGCCTGTGGCGGATCCCCCTGCTGGGCCGCGCGCTCACCCGCGAGGGGTACATCCCGGTGTACCGGAGGGACCCGCGCGCCGCCGACGCGCTCGATCTCGCCGCCGCCGCGCTGGCGCGGGGCCGGACGGTCCTCATCTACGCCGAGGGCGGGATCCCGGTCCGCGAGGACGCCGCCGAGGCCGCGCCCGGGGCGTTCCGCAGCGGCCTGACCCGGCTCGCGGCACGCACCGGAGCGCCCGTCGTCCCCGTCGGCCAGGCCGGGGCCCGCCGGGTCACCTCCGGCAACACGGTCAAGCAGATGGCGGGGCTGCTCACCGCGCCCGTGCGCCGCCCCGCGCTCCATGTCCACGTCGGGGCGCCTCTCTCCCTCACCGACGATCACACGTCGAACACCCGGCAGGCGCACGCCGCGGTGACCGCCGCCTGGCGCACGGCCGCCGCCCGCCTCGGGGAACCGGCCGCGCTCGCCGCGTGACGGAGGAGCCGCACCGGCGGGACGCTGCCCGGTACGCATTCGATGCTATCGTTAGCATGGACAGGGTGCGGCGCGGTTGTCGCGCGACAGGGGCGCGGACGATGATCGCGGCACGGGATTCCGCGGACACGAGGAGCCGACGGTGGAACTGCGCTGGCTGACATCGTTCGTGGCGGTCGCCGAGGATCTGCACTTCGGGCATGCCGCCGACCGGCTCTACCTGGCCCCGTCGGCACTGAGCGCCCAGATCAAGGCGCTGGAGACCGAGCTGGGCGTGCGGCTCGTCGACCGTGGCCGCCGCTCCCGGATCCGGCTGACCGGCGCGGGCGAGCTCTTCCTGACCGAGGCCCGGCTGACCCTGGCCCAGGTCGCGAAGGCCGAGGCCGTGGGCCGGCGGGCGGGCCGGGGCGAGCTGGGCGAGGCCGAGATCGCGTACGTCGCCTCCGCCGCGTTCTCCGGTGTGCTCACCCGGGTGCTGGCCGACTGCGCGCGCCACGAGCGGGACGTGACCGTACGGGTGCGGGAGATGGAGACGCCGGCACAGCTGGAGGCGCTCGGCTCGGGCCGCATCGACGTGGGCTTTCTGCGGTGGCGGCCGGAGTACCCGCCGGACCTGACGGCCGTCTGCCTGCTGACGGAGGAGATGGTACTGGCCCTCCCCGAGGAGCACCGGCTGAGCGCCCTGGAGGCCGTGCCCGCCGCAGAGCTGACCGGGGAACGGTTCGTGGTGCCCCACTTCGACGAGGAGCACGGCTTCCGCGACCAGATCAACGAGGTGGGGGACATCGGTGGCTTCCAGGCCCGACTCGCGCCGCCCGTCAAGGACTTCGTCGCCGCCCTGACCCTCGTGGGCGGCGGCCTGGGTGTCGCCCTCGTACCGGACTCGGTCCGGTGCGTGCGGATGCCCGGCGTGGTCCATCGCCCACTCGCCGACGTCTCACTCACCACCCGCCTCGTCGGCGTGCACCGCCGTGACGAGACCTCTCCCGCCGTCCGCCGGGTGGTCCGCCGCCTGCGCGCGGCAGCCGAAGAGGCCGGCTGAGGCCGACACCACGGTCGAGGTCTCGCCCGTGGCCCTCGACGAGCCTCGACACACATGCGGGCACGCTCCCGCCCCCGGGGCTCGACATTCGGTGGCCGTCCGGCACACCGCGCGGCTGGTGACGACCGGGGTCCTCACGGAGGGCGAGGTCGTGGGGCTCGGAGCGCTGGGTCCGCTCGGCTCCCGGGACGCCGAGAAGCCGGTGGCCGAGCTGTCGACGGGGCAGCAGCGGCGTCTCGACCTCGCGCCGGCGCCGGCCACCCGGCCGCACGTCCTGTTGCTGGACGAGCCGACCAACCACCTGTCCATCGCCCTGGTCGACGAACTCACCGAGGCCCTGCACACCACGGACGCGGCCGTCGTCGTCGCCACGCACGACCGGCAGCTGCGACGCGACATCCGGGGCTGGCCCCGTCTGGCGCTCTCCGCGCACGAGGGGGCCGGCGTTTCGGGGCACGCGTCGGGCCACCTGCACTCCTGACCACGGTCGGCGCGGCGGGTACGGCCCGCCGCGCCGTCACCACCACCGGTGGCGGTCGCCGACGATGCGCCGGTCGCCGAGGGGCTGTACGGCGCGGGCGTTGCCCTTGGGGAAGACCGTCCGGTAGTGGGCCAGCGCGGTGGCGGAGGCCTGGACGGGGTGGGTCAGCACGATCCAGCGCACTCCGGGGGTGTACGGGCAGACGGTGGTGGAGCCGAGGTAGCGATACGACTCGGTGCAGGACGGAAGCAGTGCGTCGAGTTCGACGCCGCGGACCTCCCAGGGTTCCGCGGCGCGGCGTGCCGAGGTGAGCAGGCGGTCGAGGGAGTCGTTGGCCCGGCCCGGGTGCACGAAGACGCCGACGACCGCGAACCCGCTGTCCTTCCCCACTCCGGCCGCGCCGTCGTCATCGGTCACCCGCCGGTATTTCATGTGCTGTTCCATCGGGAACGCCACGCCCGAGACGGTGTGCTCGGACGGCGTGTGCCAGTGCACGTCGACCAGCTCGTAGCGGTCGGCGCCCACCCGTACCCGGCACTCTCCGCCGGGTGGCGGCGCGGCCTTCACGGTCCCCTCGTCGTCCCGCACGCAGTCGGGCCGGCCACTCCGCACGGGGCCGGTCTCGGCCCGATGGTTCCCGGGGGCGTCGAAGTGCAGTTCCAGGTCGAGCGTCGCCGGGTGGGCGAAGCGCAGGGGCGGCAGCGCGGAGAGGTCGACGTCCAGCGGCCTGATGTCGACCGGGCTCTGCTTCCCGTGCGAACAGCCGACGGCGGACGACGCGGGCGCGGTCAGGGACATGGGTGAACACCTTCGGCTGGGGCGGGAGTTGGGGTCCGGACGCACCGCATCCCTCCCCCTCTCACCGCGCCGGAACGCACAGGCTCACCCGCACTGATGAACAGACGGC
Organism: Streptomyces akebiae; assembly: GCF_019599145.1. Lineage (NCBI taxonomy): Bacteria > Bacillati > Actinomycetota > Actinomycetes > Kitasatosporales > Streptomycetaceae > Streptomyces > Streptomyces akebiae. The sequence continues at coordinate 380,938 of NZ_CP080647.1, forward strand.
ACGGCCTTGACGCCACGAAGGGCACGGGCTCCCTGACGACCGGCGGGTCCGCCTCAGAGAGAGGCGTCCTCGGTCGGCGAAGGCACGTCACACGGACGCAGGACCATGAGAGGGCCCTCCAGGGTCGCCACCATGGCGAAGGGGAACCGGTCGAGTTCCAGACAGAGGGCGACGTCATCGGGATGGACCCCTTGGCGCACGCCTTCCGCCAGCTCGGCCGCGGCTCGTGACCCGGCAGCACGGCGGAGGAAGTCAGCGGCGTCCGTCCCGGCCCCGGCGGCCTCGACCCCGGCGGCCCCATCCCCGCCCCCGGAGGCTCTGCGGGCGATGTACTGGGCGCAGGCCAGATCCTCGTCGGCCCGCCCGTCCTCGCCGGTGACCACGAACGTGACGCCGTCACGCCCGCGCGTCCGCAGGACCCGCGCCGTGGCCTCCGCCACCACGAAGGCGGCACACAGCACCAGCGAGGCGTCCTTCACGGCGAGCGCGCCGACCGTCCCCGCCGTGGTCTTCTGGATGACGGTCCGTCCGCCGAGATCCATGGACCGCATCAGACCCGGCGAGTTGACGGCGTCGAATCCGGGCGCCGACGGACCGTCCTTGAGCGCCACCCAGTCAGGGTGACCGTCCTTGAGCGCCAAGGCGTCGTCCAGTGACTCGGCGAGAACGATCTTCTCCGCGCCCTGGGCGAAGGCCCAGGCGGCCACGGTGAAGGCACGCATGACGTCGACCACGACCGCCACGGTCGGAGGTTCGAGCAGCCCGGGGATGCCGACGAAACGAGCGTTCATTCTGACCATGATCGTGCACGTCGACCTCGAAGCAGCCGGAGAGTGACGCACACCACAGTCAGGAGTTCCCGGGACGCGCGTCCAGCCGGACGCGTCCCCGCCTCAGGACCACAGGGCGCGCAACGCGGCGATGACGGTGGTCGGTTGCTGGGTGTGGGGGTGGTAGCCGGGGACGCGGAGCAAGCGGCCGTCGAGCGCGTCGGGCACCGCCTCGGCGCAGGCGATCAGTGCCTCACCGACGTGGGCGCGGTACGGCTCCGGCGCGTCCTGCCAGGTCCCACAGATCACCAGCGTCGGCCAGGGCGCCGCACGCAGCGGTTCCAGCGGCGCCGTCGCCTCCCGGACGGGGCGTTCGCGCGTGGACGTGGCCACGGCTCGGAGCCGCCGCGGGGTGGGTTCGGGCATGGTCATGCCGATGCCCTCCGTGGAGGCGCGCGGAAACTGCTCCGGCGTCACCGACTCCGGGACCGCGGGCCCCTCCCGCACCCGCCGCTTCATGGCGTCGATCACCGGGTGCCCGGCGGCCGCGGCGAACGCGGAGGGCTGGATCAGGGGCAGGGAGCGCACGAGGCCGGGGCGGCGTCCGGCGGCCGACACGGCCTGTCGTGGCGGCTGGAACGACGACCGCACGGTCTGGCCCTCGGCGCCCGCGACCGGGCGCTGCGCCCGGGGCAACGGCGGCAACCATCTGCCGTGGGTCGACCCGGCGCGCGACCTGGTGATCAGCTCACGCCGGGGCGCGGAGGTCGAGATGCTCCTGGCGAGGGTGTCACGGGCGGTGGCACCCGGCGGATGAGCTGCGGCGCTCCGCCGAAAATCGGTGGGCCCGGGGCCGCGCCCCACGTGACAATCAGGGGCCAGCAAGGGGAGGAACACAATGAGCCAGGCACACCTGACTCTTCATGAGCTGCTGCCGCCGGAGGAGCTCGCGGCCGCGCTCGAAGCGGGGCACGTCACGCGCAAGTCGCACCCGGAACTGCCGTTGTCCATCTACACGTACACGAGGACATGTCAGTACGAGCGGGTGTGGAACCGCGTGACCACGCGCTGCCGGGGCCTCGTGGCCGACGACGGCACCGGGGAGATCGTCGCGCTGCCGCTGCCGAAGTTCTTCAACGTCGGTGAGCACGAGGCCGGTCAGCCTTACGCCCCGAGCCTTCCGGACGAGCCGTTCGAGGTGTACGACAAGGTCGACGGCAGTCTGGCGGTGGTGTTCCACTACGCGGGCCGGTGGCGGGTCGCGTCCAAGGGGTCGTTCGTGAGCGTGCAGGCCACGTGGGCGCAGCTGCTGCTCGACGCGAAGGACACGTCCGCTCTCGTTCCCGGAGTGACCTACCTGGCCGAGATCCTCTACCCGGAGAACCGGATCGTCGTCGACTACGGCGACCGTCGGGACGTGGTACTGCTGGCCGCGTTCGCCAAGGACGGCACGGAGATCGCCCTGGCGGAGGCCGCCGTGGGGTGGCGGGGCATCGGCTCGGTCGTCACCGTCCGGCCCGCCGTGCCGCTCGCCGAGCTGCTGGCGATGACGGAGGGCAACCGGCTGCCCGGCGGCCTGACGGCCACGGGCACCGACGCGGAGGGCTTCGTGCTGCGCTTCGCCTCGGGTGTACGGGCCAAGGCCAAGTTCGCCGAGTACGTGCGGCTCCACAAGGTGCTGACCGGTGTGACCGAGCGGGACATCTGGCGCGGTCACGGCATCCAGCGGTTCGCGGGGCTGCCCGCCAAGCAGGTGGCGCAGGCGCTGAACTGCTCGGCCGAGGACGTCGTCGCGTCCGCCGGGCGGCCGCTGGACGCGCTGCTGGAGCAGGTGCCCGACGAGTTCGACGCCTGGGTGCGCGGGGTCGTCGCGGGCATCGACAAACAGGTCGAGGACCGTGAGCGGGCGATCGACGAGGCGTTCCGGTCGCTCGCGCATCTCGCGGGCGACCGGGGCGCGTTCGCCCGCGCGGTGCGGGAACTGCCCGACGCGGCCCTGCGCCCCGCCATGTTCCAGCGCCTGGACGGCCGCCCGACCGTCCTCGTGACGTACCGTTCCACCCGGCCGGAGGCGGCCGACCCCTTCAAGAACGACGAGGAGAACTGACCGTGCCCGTGGTACACGTCATGACGGGGCTGCCCGCCTCGGGGAAGACGACGGCCGCGCGCGAGCTGCAGGCGGAGTCCGGGGGCCGGATGCGCCGCGTCAACCTCGACGATCTGCGGCAGATGCTCGACATCCCGCTGCCCGAGGGGGCCGAGCGCCGGTCGTACGCGCACGAGCAGACCGTGCTGGCGATCCAGGACGCGGCGGTACGGGCGGCCGTCGACGGCGGTTTCGACGTCGTCGTGGACAACACGCACATGACCCCGCACATCCCCAAGCGGCTGAAGGCGGCCGTGGCGGGGCTGGCCACGTTCGTGGTGCACGACTTCACCGACGTCCCGGTGGAGGAGTGCCTGCGGCGGGACGCCGCGCGGGAGCGGCCGGTCGGTGAGGAGATCATCCGGATCCTCGCCGACAAGCACGAGAAGTCCCGCAGGGGCGGCTGGCGGCTCACGGCGGAGTGGCTGAACGACGAGCCCGCCGTCGAGCCGTACACCGCCGACCCGGCGCTCCCCTCGGCGGTCATGTGCGACATCGACGGCACACTCGCCATTCGGGGCGACCGGGGTGCCTACGACTTCACGCGCTGCGAGGAGGATCTGCTCAACGTGTCGGTGCGCGGTGCGCTGCGCTCCTTCCGCAGCGCCGACGGCGATGTGATCGTCCTGCTCTCCGGGCGCGGGGAGGAGCACCGGGGCCAGACGGAGGCGTGGCTGCGGGCGCACGAGGTGCCGTACGACGAGCTGTGGATGCGGGCGGCGGGCGACCAACGTCGCGACGACGTGGTGAAGGCGGAGCTCTTCGACCGGCATGTGCGGCACCGCTTCGCCGTACGGGTCTCCCTCGACGACCGGGACCGGGTCGTCGCCGTGTGGCGGCGGATGGGGCTGCCGACCTGGCAGGTCAACTACGGCAACTTCTAGTGCCGCGGCAGAGGCTGAGCGGGCGGGTCGGCCCGTGGGTGCCCGCTGGTAAAATGGGGCCACGCTTCGACACCGCCGGGGCCCGTACCGAGGGGTACGGGCCCCGGCGCGTTCCGGGCGACACACCAGGAAAGGTTCCCCATTGAACGCGAAGCCGTCGTCCTCGGCCTCCGGGCTCTCCCCCGCCGACCCACCCCGGCACGCCACCTCGCCGTGGGACGAGTCCTCGACGCCGGCGGCGGTGTCCGGGGAGCTGCCGCCGGCGGAGTCCTTCGACGCGCTCGGGCTGCCGCCGGAGCTGCTGCGGACCATGACCGAGCTCGGGGTGCGGGAGCCGTTCCCGATCCAGGCGGCGACGCTGCCTCACGCGCTGGCCGGCCGTGACGTCCTCGGCCGGGCACGGACCGGCTCGGGAAAGACGCTGGCGTTCGGGCTCGCGCTCCTGGTCCGGACGGCCGGGCCGCGGGCGGAGTCCAAGCGGCCCCTGGCACTGGTCCTGGTCCCGACCCGGGAGCTCGCGCAGCAGGTGAGCGACGCGCTGACGCCGTACGCGCGGACCCTGGGGGTGCGGCTGGCGACGGTGGTCGGCGGGCTGTCGATCAACAAGCAGCAGGCGCTGCTGCGGACCGGCGCCGAGGTGGTCGTGGCGACCCCGGGACGGCTGGCCGACCTGGTCTCACGCCGTGACTGCCACCTCGACCAGGTACGGATCACGGTGCTGGACGAGGCGGACCAGATGTGCGACCTGGGGTTCCTGCCGCAGGTCTCGGAGATCCTGGACCAGGTCCGCCCCGACGGGCAACGGCTGCTGTTCTCCGCCACCCTCGACCGCGATGTCGACCAGTTGGTCCACGACCACCTGCACGATCCGGTGCTCGCCTCCGTCGACCGGGTCGCGGGCTCGGTCACCACGATGGAACACCATGTGCTGAACATCCACCCCGCCGACAAGTACGCGACCGCGACCGAGATCGCCGCGCGGGACGGCCGGGTGCTGATGTTCCTCGACACCAAGGCCGGGGTGGACCAGTTCACCCGCCATCTGCGGGCCAGTGGCGTACGGGCCGCCGCCCTGCACAGCGGCAAGTCGCAGCCCCAACGCACGCACACGCTCGGGCAGTTCAAGGACGGTGCGGTCACCGTGCTGGTGGCCACCAACGTCGCGGCCCGGGGCATCCACATCGAGGCGCTCGACCTCGTCGTCAACGTGGATCCGCCCGCCGACGCCAAGGACTATCTGCACCGCGGCGGGCGCACGGCGCGCGCCGGGGAGTCCGGGAAGGTCGTCACCCTGGTCACACCCAATCAGCGGCGCGACGTCAACCGGATGATGTCCGAGGCAAGGATTCGGCCGACGGTCACCCAAGTGCGGTCCGGCGAGGCGCAGTTGACCGCCATCACCGGGGCCAGGCGGCCACCGACCGGGACGAAGTCCAGCGGTGGCAACGCGCCTTTCCGGGGCCTCGGCACCCGGCCGGGCCGCCCCGCGAAGGAGTCCCGCAAGGCCGCCGAGGCCCGGAAGGCGGCTGAGGCCCGCGCGGCCGCCCGGGTGCGCAAGGGCCGCTGACACCCGCGCACCGACGCTCAGGAGCCGGGGGCGAGGCCGAGGGCGGCGAGGGCGGCCCTGCCGGTGGCGGTGTGGTCGCCTCCGGCGAGGAGGAGGGTGCGGGCCGACTGGTAGGGGCAGCCCGCGGCGTCGAACGCCGTCGCGGCGGCGAGTTGACCGGGCAGGTCGCCGTCCAGGAGCGCCTGTGCCCGGTCCAGTTGGGCGGTGGCGACCGGGTTGCCCGCGGTCAGGTGCCGGGCGGCGGCGACCCGCGCCCGGGCCTCCGGGTGGCCGACGAGGACCGAGGCCTCGGCGCGCAGGCCCACGTACCAGTGGTGCCAGATCCAGGAGACCCACTTCCACACCTGGTCCGGTTCCGGCGCGACCCGGGCCAGTGCCGCGTCCGGCTCGCCGTCCTGGAGGAGCACCATGGCGTCGAAGACCGCGCCGTAGCCGTGGTGGTGCTCCGACGCCGTACCGGCCTCCTTGACGATCGCCAGCCAGCTCGCCCGCGCCCCGTGGTCGCCGCGCAGGCCGTGGATCATCGCGACGGACGCGGCGGCGGGTCCGAGGGAGAACGACCGCTGCCTGCCGCCGCGGCGCCATGCGTCGAGGAAGCGTTCGCTGCCGGTGAGTACGTCCCTGCCGTTGCCCGCGAAGGCGTCCGCGACCAGCAGCCAGGACGTGGCGTGCTGTGCCACCTCGGCGAGCAGGGGGTGGTCGGCGAGTTGTCTGCCCCACCGGCGGGCCTGCGCCAGCTCGCCCACGCCGAGGGCGGTCCCGGCGGCCATGGCGAGGGCGTCCATCCGCTCCTGTGTGCCGGCGGGGGTGTGCGGCACCGGGGCCAGGACCTCGATCCGGCGTCGGGCGGCGGCCGCCGCGCCGAACGGGTCACCGGCCCAGGTCCGGGCTCCGGACAGCGCGTCGAGTGCGGCGGACTCGGCCACCGGATCCCCCGCCCGCCCGGCCAGCCGGACGGCCCGCTCGGCATAAGCGACGGTCTCCCCCGCGCTGTTGTCCACGTCCCCTTGAACCGCCCCGAAGGCATCCATGACGACGGCCGCTTCGGCGAGAGCGAGAGCTGCCACGGCGTCAGCCGCGACCTCGACCTCGACCGCGACCGCCGGCTCGGTCGGCGGGGCGAGGGGCGGGGAGGACAGCGGGGAGGTCGACGGATGGGGCACCGGGTCGGTGGCGTCGGCCGGCAGATCGATGGCGCCGGCCGGCAGATCGATGGCGTCGGGCATCAGGCCGGTGGTGCCGGGCGGCATGGCGCCGGACAGTCGGCGGGCCGTGGTGAGCAGTGCGGTCACCTCGGCCGTGCTGGGGAGATGTGCGAACTCGCTGGAGAAGCGGTACGCGACGGTGGCGGCGGCTGCCAGGTCGCGGGCCGTGCCGGTGGGGTCGCCCGCGCGGCAGGCGGCCTCGGCCGCTGCGCGGTGCAGGCGGTACATGTCGTCGCCGAGCCGACGGCAGCCGGCCACCCCGGCGGCCTCCCGCAGCGCCTCGGCAGCGGCGGCGGCACCGTGCACACCACGACCCGCATCACGACCCGCACCAGCCTCGTCCCCCACCGCAGCGGCCGCGTCCGCCACCGCGCGGCCCGCGGCCACCCCGGCCGCCTCCGCAACCGCGCGGCCCGTGCCGCCGCCGTCGACCACGTCCACGCGGCCCGCGGCGTCCGCGACGCCCCTCGTGTCTCCTCGTCCGACCCCATCGTCGGCAAGTGCCGCCGCCTGCTCATACCGTTGCTGGCTCTCGCCGAGCAGGTTGCGGGTGAAGGTCAGACCGGCGAGCACGAGGGCCAGGCGGTGGGCGACCGTGCGGTGGTCCGGGCGGTCGGCGGCCCAGGCGAGGGACGCTCGGAGGTCGTCGGCGACGGCGTCGAAGCGTGCGCGCCGGTCCGGGCCCTCGGCTCCGCTGAGCGCGGTCGCACCGGCCAGGCACCAGGCGACGTGGCGCGATCGCACGTCCGTCAGCTCGTCGGCGTCGGCGAGCCGCTCGGTCCCGTACTGGCGGATGGTCTCCAGCGCCTGGTAGCGGGTACCGGTCGCGGTCGGTGTCGCGGCGAGCAGGCTCTGTTCCGCGAGTCGGCCCAGCCCGTCGGCGACCGCCGCCGGCTCCAGCGGAGCGAACCCGGCGACGACGCCGGCCGCCTCGGCGGTGAACGGCATGACGAACACCGAGATCCGGCGCAGCAGCGCCCGGTCCGGCGGCTCCAGCAGATCATGGCTCCAGTCGAGTGCGGCCCGTACCGACCGGTGCCGGTCGTCCGCGCGGGGGCCGCCCGCGAGAATGCGCAGTTGGTCGGAGAGGCCGGCGGTGAGACCGTCCAGGCCGAGGGTGGGCCAGCGTGCCGCCGCCAGCTCGATCGCGAGCGCCATGCCGTCGAGGCGTTCGCAGATGGCCGCGATCTTGTCGCGCAGGGCCGGTTCCGGTGGCAGACCGACTGCCGCCGCCCGTTCCAGGAAGAGGGCCACGGCCTCCGAATCGGTACCACCGTCCGAGGACAACGGCGGCACCGGGAAGACCCATTCGAACGGCACCATCATCCGAGCGCGGCTCGTCGCGAGCACCCGTAGCTTCGGACAGGCGACCAGCAGGCGTTCCAGGAAGGGCGCGATCCCGTCGCGTATCTGCTCGCAGTTGTCCAGGACCAGCAGCGCCTCGCGGTCCGCCAGGGCGGCCAGCACCGATTCCTCGGCGCCGCGCCCGGGTTGTTCGCCCACACCGACGGCCGCCGCGACCGCCGCGCCGACCCGCCCCGGGTCGGTGACCGGGGCCAGGTCGACGAACCACACCCCGTCGGCGAAGTCACCGGCCGCGTCCGCCGCCACCGCCAGCGCGAGCCGGGTCTTGCCCACCCCGCCCGGACCGACCGCCGTGACCTGTCGCCGCGTCTTGACCGCCTCGGCCAGTTCGGCGCGTTCACGCACCCGGCCGATGAACGCGGTCAGCGGTGCGGGGAGGGCGGGTGCCGGACGGGGCCGGGCGGCGCGGGCGAGGTCTGCCGCGCGCCGGGAGAGCGCGCGCCGGTCCGGTTCGTCGAGCTTGCGCAGCAGGGCGGAGACATGGGACTCGACCGTGCGCACGGAGATGAACAGGCGCGCGGAGATCTCCGCGTTGCTGAGGTGCTCCCCGAGCAGCGCGAGCACTTCGGCTTCCCGGGCCGAGACCACTGGACTGGACACCGGGTCATTATCCGCTGCTCCGTGGCCTCTCAGTGGTGGATTCCGTGCTCACCACGGAGGCGGGCCGTGGCCCCGTCGGGGGAGGCTGTGACCACGGCGAACGCGCCCGGCGGACACACCGGACGGGCCGCGGCCCCCGTCCCCCGCCCTCCGTGAGCCCCAGCGATTCAGGAGTGACCATGACCGGTTCGTCCGTAACCCAGTCCACCGCCGAGGCAGCCGTCCGGCCCGCCACCCGGTCCCCCGGTCCCCGCCCCCGCGCGGTGCGTCGCCGCGACACGGAGCACCGGCTCGCCCATGACGCCGACGTCTGGGTGGCCAGTGCCTCGGTGGACGGTGTGCCGTATCTGGTTCCGTTGTCCTTCGACTGGGACGGCGAGACGTTGTTGCTGGCGACGCCGGGCGGCAGTCCGACGGGCAGGAACCTGGCCGCGACACGGACCACCCGTCTCGGGCTGGGCCCCACCCGCGACGTGACCATGATCGAGGGCGAGGTGGAGGTGCTCCCGGTCGACGCGTTGCCGACGGAGCGGGGGGACCGGTTCGCCGCGCGCACCGGCTTCGATCCCCGGGTCTCGGCCACCTCCTACCACTGGTTCCGTGTCACCCCGATCCGGGTGCAGGCCTGGCGTGAGGCGGACGAGTTGACGGGGCGTGAGCTGATGCGCGGGGGCCGCTGGCTCGACTGACCGGAACCCGCGTCCTTCATCCGCAACGCGGAATCGCGGCACCACACATCCACCGGATCGACGAATCATCACTGCGAGAGGAAGGAAAACCGCCATGACCAACACGCGGAAGACCACCGGGAGCGCCGCCACGACCGGCGAGAAGTTCGACGGGTTCTCGGCCGAGGAGCGCGAGGCGATGAAGGAGCACGCGAGGGAGTTGAAGACGTCCGCCCGTCGCGGACCGCGTGCCGCCAAGGCGGACGGGGAGAGCGATGTGCTCGCGAAGATCGCCGCGATGCAGGACGGGGACCGGGTGCTCGCCGAGCGGCTGCACCGGATCGTCGCCGCCGTCGCGCCGGACCTCTCGCCGAAGCTCTGGTACGGCATGCCCGCGTACGCCAGGAACGGCAAGGTCGTCTGCTTCTTCCAGAGTGCCCAGAAGTTCAAGACCAGGTACGCCACCCTCGGCTTCAGCGACCAGGCGCACCTCGACGAAGGCACCCTGTGGCCGACCACCTACGCCCTGACCGAGCTGACGGCCGAAACGGAGGCGCGGATCGGAGAGCTCGTCCGGAGGGCGGCAGGCTGAAGCCACGCGCACAAAGAACCCGACTTCCTTCACCGTAGGCCTTCTTGACCACGGTCCCGCTCACTGGTTCCGTGAGGAGGTTACTCATGGGAGCGCTCCCACTTCCGGTGAGAAAGGATCCCCATGCTGACCTTCCCCCACAGGTCCGGCAGAGGCGGCGTGGCCGCCGTCCTCACAGCGGTACTCCTCGCCTGTCTGCTGTCGCTGGCGGGTGTCACCCCGGCGCGGGCCGCGCCGGGTGACGGCTCGGTCTCCGACCCGAACATCGTGTACGTCGGCCGCTGGGACACGAGTTCCGGTACGACGGCCGTCGCGCACTGGACCGGCGCGTACGTGCAGACGTCCTTCACCGGCACCACGGTGAAGGTGCGAGCCAGGGACGCGGTCAACTTCTACGTCAGCGTCGACGGCGGCCCGGACGTCTTCCACGCCGGCGTGCGCGGCACGGTGAACCTCACCCCGCGCCCCCTGGCGCCCGGCACGCACTCCCTGCGGATCGCCTACCGGTCCGGCGACACGGTGTTCCAGGGGCTGGTCCTGGACTCCGGGGCCCGTACGGTCGCGCCGGGCACTTCACCGGGGTTGATCGAGTTCGTCGGGGACTCCATCACCGCCGGGGCGCTCACCGACCGACTGGCCCTGGACTCGTACGCGTGGAAGACGGGCGAGCGGCTGGGCATGCGGCACACGCGGATCGCACGCGCCGGGTACTGCCTCGTCGCACGCTCGGGCTGCACGGGTCTGAGCGGACAGTTCTTCAAGGTCGGCAGCACGGGTGGGACGGACTGGGACTTCTCCCGCTACCGGGCGAACGCGGTCGTCATCAACCTGGGCACCAACGACATCGGGCACGGGGTGACCGGTGCCGAGTTCCAGGCGGCGTACACCGCCCTGCTGCGGGACGTCCGGGCCACGTACCCGGACGCGGTCCTCTTCGCGGTGCAGACCCTGAAGAAACGGTACGTCGCCGAGACCAGGGCCGCCGTCGGCGCGCGCAACAGCGCCGGGGACGGCAGGGTGCGGTACGTCGACACCACGGGCTGGCTCACCGACGGCACCGACTACGAGGACGGCAACGGGCATCCCAATGAGGCGGGGCACACCGAGTTCGCGAACCGGCTGGCGCCCGTCGTCAGCGGCGCGCTGAACGGCACGGCGGCCGCGTCCGCCACCACGCGGGCGGCCGCGCCCGGCCAGCCGGGCGACCCGAACATCAAGTTCGTCGGACGCTGGGACACCACCGGTTCCGCCACCGCGTACACGCCCTACTGGGCAGGGGCCTACTACCGCGTCGGATTCACCGGGCGGACCGTCCAGCTGAAGCAGCGGAACACCATCGACTTCTGGGCGCGGATCGACGACGGGCCCGTGAGGTTCTACGACGACGTGAAGGGGACGGTGAACCTGACACCGGCCGCGCTGTCGGCCGGCCGCCACACCCTTCAGGTCAACTACCAGGTGGTGGCGGGCTCCTATCGCGGTGACGCCGTCTTCCAGGGGCTCGTCCTGGACAGCGGCGCGACGACGTTCGCCCCGTCGGCGCCGAGCAGGACGGTCGAGTTCGTCGGCGACTCGATCACCGTCGGCACGACGACGTCGCAGAACGCCCGTACCGCCTACGGCTGGCTGATCGGGGAACGGCTCGGCACCGAGCACACCCGGATCGCCCAGGGGGGCGCCTGCCTGGTGGCCGCGGCGGACGGGTGCGTGGGGCTGGAGCGGCAGTACGGCAAACTCAACCCCAACGCGGCGACGCCCGACTGGGACTTCACCCGCTACCGGGCGGACGCCGTCGTCATCAACCTGGGCACCAACGACGTGGGGCACGGGGTGAGTTCGGCGCAGTTCCAGGCCGCCTACACCAGTCTGCTGCGCAAGGTCCGCGCCGCGCACCCCGGGGCCTGGATCTTCGCGTTGGAGACCTTCCGGGGACGGTTCGTCCCGCAGACCGAGGCCGCCGTGCGGGAGGCGATCGCGGGCGGGGACTCCCGGGTGTCCTTCGTCGACACCACGGGCTGGCTGGGCTCCGCAGACCTCACCGACTCCGTCCACCCCAACGACCAGGGGCACCGCGCCATAGCCGACCGCCTCGCCCCGGTCATCGCCGCGAGGATCGGCGGCTGACGCCCACCGTGCGAGGGCACGGGACCCGCTCGGCGCGCCGCCGAACGAGGCCACCGAGCGGGGGTCCGCGACATGATCACATACGGCCGGGGGAAGCCGGTGCCCCCTACGATGGCAGCATGGCCGTCGTCCTCTTCGCAGGTATCCCGGTGAACGACTACACAGCGGCGCTCTCCTGGTACGAGCGCCTGCTGGGCTCCCCGCCGACGTTCTTCCCGAACGACACGGAGGCCGTGTGGGAGCTGGCGGAGCACCGCTATCTCTATATCGAGCACCGGCCCGGACGGGCCGGCCACGCGCTGCACACCGTCTTCGTCGACGACCTCGACGCCCGCATCGCCGGGATCACCAATCGAGGGCTCGATCCCAGCAGCCGCGAGACCTACGCGAACGGCGTACGCAAGGTCACGTACCACGATCCGGACGGCAACGAGATCGGTCTCGGCGGCGGTCCGCTCTGAGCTGTCCGGCGGAGGGCCTCACGTCTTCTTCCCGGGGACGGGAGACCGGCCCGTACGGTGTCCGGCGGTTGTGTCATCCCGTCGGTGCGGTGATCTCCCGCTTGAGGATCTTGCCGCTGGGGCCGGTCGGCAGGGTGTCCATGAGCCACACCTCACGCGGGTACTTGTACGCGGCGACCCGGTCCTTGACGAACTCCCTCAGCTCGTCGGGGGTGGCGTGGGCGCCGGGCCGCAGGACGACCGCGGCCGCGATCTCCTCGCCCAGGTGGGAGTGCGGCACCCCGACCACGGCGGCCAGGGCTACGGCCGGGTGCTCGTGGAGGGTCTCCTCGATCTCGCGCGGGTAGACGTTGTAGCCGCCGCGGATGATCATGTCCTTCTTGCGGTCGACGATGTAGAGGTAGCCGTCGTCGTCCTGGCGCGCGAGGTCGCCGCTGCGCAGCCAGCCGTCCGGGATCGCGGCCGCCGTCTCCTCGGGCCGGTTCCAGTACCCCTTCATCACGTTCGGGCCCCGTACGGCCAGTTCGCCGACCTCGCCGGGCGCGACGTCCTGGCCCTTGTCGTCCAGCAGTCGCACCTCCACGTCCTGGATCGGGGTGCCGATCGAGCCGGCCTTGCGGGGCCGGTCGGGGTGGTTGAACGTGACCACCGGGCTGGTCTCGGACATGCCGAACCCCTCCAGCACCGCGCAGCCGAAGCGTCGTTCGAAGCCGTGCAGGATCTCCACCGGCAGCGAGGCCCCGCCGGAGATGCACATCCGCAGCGTCGACACGTCCGTCTGCCCCGGATGCTGGAGCAGCGCCGCGTACATCGTCGGAACGCCCTCGAAGACCGTGGCCCCGTCCCGTGCGACGGCGTCCAGCACCGCCTGCGGCTCGAAGCGGGGGATCAGGGTGAGCGAGGCCCCGGCGCGCACGGCCACGCTCATCGTGCAGATCTGGCCGAAGATGTGGAACAGCGGCAGGCAGCCGACCACCACGTCCTGCGGGGTCATCCGCTGGACGTGAACCGTGTTGACCTCGGTGTTGTGCCGCAGTCCGCCGTGGGTGAGCGTGGCGCCCTTGGGGCGGCCGGTGGTGCCGGAGGTGTAGAGCAGCACGGCCACGTCGTCGTCCGCCGTCTCCGCCACGCCGGGCAGCGGCTCGTGTCCGGCCAGCGCCTCCGCGAAGGCCGCGGGCTCGACGGCCGTGTGCCGCACACCGGCGGCGGCCGCGCCCCGCGCGCCCTCACCGGGCGCCTGATGCCATTCGAACAGCAGCACCGCCCCGGAATCGGTCAGGTGGTACTCGGTCTCCCGCGTCTTCAGCAGCGGGTTCATCGGGACGACGACGCCTCCGGCACGCAGCACGCCGTAGTGCAGGACGACGAACTCGGGCACGTTCGGCAGCATCAGGGCGACCCGGTCACCCGGGCGTACGCCCTCGGCCCTCAGCAGCGCGGCGGCGCGGGCGCTGCGCTCGCCCAGCTCCGCGTAGCCGGTCACCTGGTCGCCCAGACGCAGCGCGGGACGCCCCGGCTGTCGCTGTGCCGTCTCCACCAGGTACTCCGCCAGATTGGCCATGGCCCGCCTCCACGAAAGTCGTCGTCGAAATCCGCTGTTCACCTGCACGACATCGTGCTGCCGCCTACGGCGGCGGCCTATGGCCGGGACGACAGCGCCCGCTCCCCGCTGTTGTCCGGGGGAACAAAACGTGGGCGTTAAGCTGCGGTGATGGACATCTCGGGCGTGGCCGCGGCACTGCATTCCAGGCTGCCGGAACTGGGTGAGCGGATCGCGGGGCGCATCCGGTCGGACGTCGACGCCTACGGCGACGAGTCGCTGATCCCCTTCGACTCGCTCCGTCGCTCGTGCACGGCCAACGCGGACCTGATCCTCAACCACCTCCGTGCGGGTGCCACCCCGGACCCCAGCCCGGCCCGGGAGACGGGGCGCGTCCGTGCCGAGCAGGGCGTGCCGCTGGCGGACACCCTGCACGCGTACCGGGTCGGCTTCGAACTGCTGTGGACGGAGATCGTGGCGGAGGCACGTACCCATCCGGAGGTCTCCGCCGACCAGTTGGTGGCGAAGTCCGCGGAGATCTGGGCGCTGTTCGGCCTGTACGCGGAGGCGGTCGCGGCGGCCTACCGGGAGACCGCGGCCGAGTTGACCTCGCGGGGGCAGGCCCGGCGGTCGGCGCTGGTGGAGGCGCTGTTCACGGGTGTCATCGCCGACCGGACCACTCTGTGGGAGGCCGCCCGCGAGCTGGGCCTGCCCGAGCGGGGGCCCTACGCGGTCGCCGCGGCCGCGGCCGGCGCGCCCGGCGAGGAGCCGCTGGCGGGGGTCGAGGCCTGGCTGCGTCAGGCCCAACTCCCTTCCGCCTGGCGGTTGTTGCCCGACCAGCAGATCGGTCTGATCGCCCTGCCCACGGCGGCGGCGGAAGGCGCCTGCCTGGGGATCCTGCGCCGGACCCGCGCCCGGGTGGGGGTCAGCCCGAGCTTCCACTCCCTGCGCGACACCCCGCAGGCGCTGCGTTTCGCCCGGCTCGCGCTGGCCGGGCTGCGGGGCGGTGGTCCCGGCGTGGCACGCTTCGACGACGACCCGCTGGCCATGGTGGTCGCCGCCGCGCCGGCGGAGGCGGCGCACCTGGTGGAGGTGGTCCTGCGGCCCCTGGTCGACCTCCCGGTCGCGGAGCGTGCGCGTCTGCTGCGCACCCTGGAGCAGTGGTTCGCCGCCGCGGGTTCGGCGACCGCCGCGGCCCGGAGCCTGTTCGTCCACCCCAACACCGTCCGTTACCGGCTGCGTCGCGTCGAGGAGCTGACGGCCCTGTCCCTCTCCGACCCGCGAGCGGTGGCGCACATCGGCGCTGCCCTCCTGGCCGTCCGGGACCCCGGCACCGGGCACACCGAGCCGCCGTCCACCGAACCGGGCTGAGTCGCCGCCGAGTCCCCTACGCACACGCATCCGCGTCCGCACCGGATGTCGCCCGGCACCCGCACCCCGGCGGGGCCTCATCCACATGCTGAACGCCGCCCCGTGGGCGTATGGTCCGCATATGGGTGACGATCGGCGGCTGCCCGCACACCCCGTCGGACCGGTCCGGGGCGGGTGAGGACGTGCCTGGTACCGCCGCCTCCGGTCCGGAGCTGCTGCAGTCCGCCCTGATCGAGTTCGCCCGGGAGAGCCGCACCTCGGTCACGGCGGTGTATCTGCTGCCGCCGGACGAGCCGGTGCTGCAGTTGGCGGTGCTGGGCGGGGTCCCCTGGGAGATCTCCATGCCCTGGGCGCGAGTGGCGCTGAAGGCCCCCTCCCCGGTGTCCGACGCCGTCCGGGAGCGGCGGCTGGTGTGGGTGGGCGGCCAGGAGGAGCTGGCGCGCCGCTATCCACGGATGGCACTGATCGTGCCGTACCGCTTCACGTTGGCCGCCGCCCCCATCACCACGGGCACGGACGTCTGGGGCGGTCTCGTGCTGCACTGGCCCGCCTCGCACCCGCCGCGGCCGAGCCCCCGGGAGCGGGAGGCCATCACCGCCACCTGTCACCGGCTCGGCCTGCTCCTGCGGGAGGCGGCGGACAGCGGCCACCGGGTACGGCCCGCCGCCGAGCCGGTGATGCTGCCGCCGCTGCGGCGCAGGCTCGCGGGGCCGACCGAGGCCCAGGCCGCGGTCGACTTCGCCGAGCGCCTCCCCGGTGGCAGCTGCTCGCTGGACGCGGACGGGCGGATCACCTTCCTCAGCACCGAGGCCGCCGAGCTGCTCGGCGCCGACATCCCGGAGCTGCTCGGCACCAAGCCGTGGGAGGCGTTGCGCTGGCTGGCCGACCCGATCGCGGAGGACAGCTACCGGGCGGCCATGCTCAGCCGTGAGACGGTGTCGTTCATCGCCCTGCGCCCGCCGGACCGGTGGCTCTCCTTCCGCCTGGTGCCGGACGCCTCCGGCATCAGCGTGCGCATCACGCCCACCCACTCGACGCACGCCCACGCACCGGTCTCCTCGCCGGCCGCGTCGCGCCCGCCCACCTCGCCCGCCACGGGGCGGGCCACGACCCTGTACCACCTGATGCACCTGGCCGCGACGCTCACCGAGGCCGTCGGCGTGCGCGACGTGGTCGACCAGGTCGCCGAGCAGGTCCTGCCCGCGTTCGGCGCAGCCGCTCTGGCCCTGATGACGGCGGAGGACGGCCGACTGCGGATCATCGGCTACCGCGGCTACACCGCCGAGTCGATGGAGCGCTTCGACACCGTCCCGCTCACCTCGGACACCCCCGCCGTGCACGCTCTCACCACGGGTGTCCCCGCCTTCTTCGGCACGTTCGCCGAGTTGGAGCGGGCCTATCCGCCGGCCGTCCTCCAGGACGCGATGGGCGCGTGGGCCTTCCTGCCGCTGATCACCTCGGGGCGTCCGGTCGGCTCCCTCGTCCTGGCCTACGAACAGCCCCACCCGTTCCCGCCGGAGGAGCGCGCCGTCCTCACCTCCACCGCCGGGCTGATCGCCCAGGCCCTGGACCGGGCCCGGCTGTACGACACCAAGCAGCAGCTCGCCCACAACCTCCAGTCGGGGCTGCTGCCGCACACGCTGCCCCGGGTCGCCGGGCTGGACGTGGCCGCGCGCTATCTCCCGGCCACCCGTGGCATGGACGTCGGCGGCGACTTCTACGACCTCATCCGGCTCGGTCCCACCACGGCCGCGGCGGCCATCGGGGACGTCCAGGGGCACAACGTCCACGCCGCCGCCCTGATGGGGCAGGTCCGCACCGCCGTCCACGCGACCGCCGGCGCGGCCCCCGACGAGGTGCTCACCCGGACCAACCGGCTCCTGACCGACCTCGACCCCGACCTGTTCACCAGTTGCCTCTACGTCCACCTCGACCTGGGCGCGCACACCGCCTGCCTCGCCGGCGCCGGCCACCCGCCCCCGCTGCTGCGCCACCCCGACGGCCGCACCGAGCCCCTTCCCCTGCCACCGGGACTCCTCCTCGGCATCGACGCCGACACCGACTACGCGTCCACCGAGATCCCGCTGCCGCCCGGCTCCGTACTGGCCCTCTACACGGACGGGCTCGTCGAGGCCCCGGGCGTCGACATCGGGGACGCGGTCGACGCTCTGGCCGACGCCCTCGCGCGCTCCGACCCCTCCGGCCCGCACGCCATGGAGACCGTCGCCGACTCCCTCGTCCAGCACGCCCGTCGCTCCGCGCCGCGCAGCGACGACATCGCGCTGCTCCTTCTTCACCCCAGTTCACATACGTGATCGACGGACCAACCCATTGACCCGGAGGCGAGCCCTCCGTAAGGTTCCCGCCATTCCTACGTACGTGACGGCTATTCAGATACATGAACAGCCGGAGGGAGACAACGATGTCTGACGTCCTCATACCCGATGCCGAACGGCGTGCGGTCGGCAAGTTCCTGCGCCGCATGCTGCCGATCCTCGTCCTCATGCTGCTGATCAACCAGATGGACCGGACCAACGTCGGCTTCGTCCAGGACGAGTTGCGGGCCGACGTCGGGGTGAGCGCCACGGCGTACGGTCTCGGCGCGGGGCTGTTCTTCATCGGGTACGCCCTCTTCGAGGTGCCCAGCAACATGCTCCTGGAGCGGTTCGGCGCCCGGGTCTGGCTGACCCGCATCATGATCACCTGGGGTCTGGTGATCATGGCGATGTGCTTCATCCACAACGTATGGATGTTCTACGGGCTGCGCTTCCTGCTCGGTGTCGCCGAGGCGGGCTTCTTCCCCGGTGTCCTGCTCTACTTCACCCAGTGGCTGCCGGACTCCAGCCGTGGCCGGGCAAGCGCGATCTTCCTGGGCGGCTCGGCCACCGCGTACATCGTCACCGGGCCGATCACGGGTGCGCTGCTGGAACTGCACGGGGTCGGCGGGTTCGCCGGGTGGCGCTGGATGTTCGCGCTGGAAGGGCTGCTGTCGATCGTCGTCGGCTTCGTCGCCGGCTTCTTCCTCGTCTCCCGCATCCAGGACGCCCCGTGGCTGACGGCGCAGGAGAAGCAGGCGCTGAGCTCCGCGGTCGCACGGGACGAGGAGGCGCGCAGCCGGGCCCCCAGGGTGTCGCGGCTCAAGCTGCTGATCCACCCTCAGGTGGCGCTGCTGACCACGGTGTTCTTCGCGATGGCCCTCACCGGGTACGCGATCACCTTCTGGCTGCCCAGTCTGGTGGAGGAGATCGGCGGACTGTCGCCATTCCAGGTCGGTCTGCTGTCGGCGATCCCCTGGATCTGCGCGGTGATCGCCATGTACTCGATGAGCCGGTTCACCGACCGTGCCCCCGACCGTCGCCCCTACCTCGCCGTCGCGCTGACCCTGTCCGCCACGGGCACCTTCCTGGCCACACTGGGCTCCCCCTGGTTCGGCCTGGCGGCCATCACGCTCGCCGCGGTGGGCGGCAAGTGCGCGGCCACCCTGTTCTGGCCGATGGCGCAGTCGGGACTCGACCTGAAGATCGCGGCGCCGGGGCTCGCGGTCGTCAACTCCATCGGGAACCTCGGCGGTTTCGTCTCCCCCACGCTCTTCGGCTACCTCAAGGACACCACCGGCACGACGAACGGCGGCCTGTACACGCTGTCGGCGGCCTCGCTCCTCGCGGTGCTCGGCGTGGCGCTGATCCGCAGGAACGGCGGGGGCGCGGGCGCGGGCACCGGGTCGGACTCGGCTGAATCCGCCCTCGCGAAGGGGCGGTTGGCGACGGGCGAGGCCCGGTAGGGAGCCCCGGTAGGGAGCCCCGGACACCGCACGTGGCACCGCGCCCCGCCGATCACCGGTGACGGCGGTTCAGGGGCCGGCCCCCTCGCTCATCTCACCCCCCGCGCCCGTCTCTTCATACGGGGCACACGGTCGAAGATCGCGGCGAGGCGGGCCCCCTGGGCGAACAGCGTCTCCGGACGGGAACGGTCGCCGTCGAGGTGGGTGAGCGTTTCCATGCCGAGGTAGAAGGCCACGGCCGCCCCGGCCAGCACCCGCACGCGGACCACGGACGCCAGGGGTTTGCCGCGCAGGAGGACCGTGAGCTGTTCCTCGGCCAGCTCCTCCCACTTCCGGGTCTCCAGCGCCAGTTGGGCGGCCAGCCGCGTTCCGGGCCGCGCCCCGGCGTACAGCTCCTGGACGGCGGCGATGTGCCCGGTCCGGCTGTCCTCGTCGTACAGCTCGCGCAGCCGCGCGACCACGGGCACGGCGCGGTCGAGGCCGGACAGTTCGGCACGGTAGCGGCCGATGCGGGCCCCGCTGGTCCGTTCCAGCGCCGCCACCAACAGGTCGTCCAGGTCCGCGAAGTGGTAGTAGATCACCCCGGGCGCGAAGCCGCCCGCCTGCGCTATCGCCCGTGCGGTGGTCCCGCCGTAACCGTGGCGGACCAGACACACCAGGGCGGCTTCCAGGACCCGGTCACGGGTGCCGCGAGAACCTCGGTGCTCAGACAACGCGCACCGGCCGTACCCCGTGCGCGGCGAAGTGGCCTTCGAGTCTGCGGGACAGCTCCGGCAGCCGGTGACTGGGCACCCCCGGGTACAGGTGGTGCTCCAGGTGGTAGGTGAGTTCCAGGAAGACGGCGGGGATGATCCTCCCGCGCAGCGTGCGGGTCTGCGTCAACGGGGTGTCTCCGTAGTCGTGGTGCGGCAGATACACCGTCAGCAGCGGGTACACCCAGCTGCCGACGATCGCCATCACCGTATAGAGGAGCGGACCCGGCGTGTACGGCAGGAGCAGCACTCCCCCGGTGAACGCGGTGAACGGGGCCGCCGCCTCCACCAGCAGCCAGCGGCGGTCGCGGCCCCGCCGGTAGGACCAGATCCACAGGCGCACGAGGAAGACGGGGCCGTAGCAGACCGCGCCCAGGAGGGACAGTTCGGCGGGGTGGCCCTCCGGGTCGTCGGGGTGCGGGAAGAGGCGGTGGTGCTGGGTGTGCGTGGCCCGGTAGGCGTGCCCGCTCTCCAGCAGGGCCAGCCCCATCGCGAACAGCGCCCAGTCGGTGGCCCGCGGGGACAGACCGATCGTGCGGTGCACCACGTCATGGGTGACGGTCACGACCGCGACGAAGATCCCGAACACGATCAGCGGCGTCAGCCACCACCAGCCGAGCCACACCGCGCCCGTGAACAGCAGCGCCCCGGCGCCCGGACGGGCCAGCGCGACGATCCGCTGCCGACGCGTGGTGACGAGCAGGTCGTCGCCGAGTTCGGCGAGGGTGGGGAGGCCCGGGGCCGGGCCGTTCGAACCGGTCGGGCCGGGGTTGTCGGATGCGCTCATCCCGCGCGTCTCCTCTCCTTCAGCAGACCTTCGGCGACGATGCGGCTGCCCAGCACACAGGCGACCGTGCCGAGCCCCGGCCAGGTCGTGTCGCCGACCAGCCACAGGCCGGGGCCGCCGAGATCGTGCGGTACGGCGTGCTGGTTGGTGTTGGCCAGGCGCTGGCGTACGCCGCCGACCGCGCCCTTTGGGCGGAAGCCGAACCGTTCGTAGCTGCGGGGCGTTCCCGTCTCGGCGAACACGGCACGCTCCCCGAGCCGTGGGTACGCGCGCCGCGCGAGAGCGAGGAGTCGTTCCCCGGCCTCCTTCTTGCGTTGCCCGTACTCCGCCGCGTCGAGGTCGCGCCAGTCGGCGAGATCGGTGTGGGTCGAGAGCATCACGGCCCGATGGCCGGACGGTGCGCTGAGGGTGTCTCCGGGTGCGGACACCGAGACGAACATGTTGTTGCCGTCGCCCAGGGGACGGTCGTAGGAGTGCAGCAGCTGATGGTGCGTCAACTCCTGCTCTTCCACCTCGGATTCGGGCACCCCGAGGAAGGCGACGAGCGCGCCGCCGAGGGCGTCCGCGTCACGTTCCAGGTAGGGGCGGAGCCGGCGGGCCACCGGCAGCCCCGCACAGATCGTCGCGGTGGTGGCCACCGGGACCGCGCACACGATCCGCCCGGCACGGAAGGCTCCTCGACGTGTCGTCACCTCATAGGCGCCGGGAGCGCCCTGGACCCGGGAGACGCGGCAGGCGGTGCGGAGTGTGCCGCCCAGTTCCCGGTAGCGGGCGACCAGCACCCGCCAGAAGCCGTGCATGCCGCCGTGGTGTCTGCTGAGGCCCGCGCCCCGGATGGTCACGCCGAGCGCCGCGTTGATGAGGGGCGCGTCGTCGACCCCCGTGTGGACGGTGTCCTCGACCAGCATGGCGAGCAACCCGACCAGCGGGGCGTCCGCGCGCAGGCCGTGGTCGCGCAGCGCGTCGCCCAGGGTCCGGTTCAGATGGCGGGCGTACGGAAGCCCTGACCAACCGACCGCCCGCAGGTCGTGCAGTGCGTCGGCGGGGCCACGGATCGGCAGCCGTACGCCCGCCCTGCTGGCCCGCCAGAAGGTGTCGGCGAGCCGGTCGAGGAGATCCCAGAACGCGCGATGCCGTTCGGTGTCACCGATTTCGCGCAGGCGTTCGGCGTGCCAGGCGGCCCGGTCGCGGTGGAGCACGACCTCACGGTCCGGCAGATGAGCGCGGTAGCCCGGAAGTTCCTCGGCGTGCAGCGGTGGGATGCCGACAGCGGCGAGGAGTTCACCGCCGACCCCTCCGGGGCCGAAGTCGACCAGCGTCGTCGCGCCGACGTCGAAGGAGAAGCCTCGCTTGCGGTAGTAGCCGGCGCAGCCGCCCGCGTGGCCGTGCGCCTCCAGCACGATCGTGGACAGCCCCGCCCGTTGCAGGCGCAGCGCCGTGGCCATGCCGGCCATACCGCCGCCGATCACCACCACATCGGCATGGCCGCCATCCCAACCGGCCGCTGTCCGGCTGCCGTTCTGAACGTTTGTTCTGAACATTCGTTCAGACTGGGCCAGTTCAGCCTCCACGTCAATGGTTCGGGCGTGTGCGAAGAGACTCGCGGGAACCGCTCCCGCCGGGATTGCGTACCTCTGTACGATCACCGGTCACACATGGGGCAGCGCGGTGGAGGGGGCGGGCGTTGGACGACAAAACGGCTGGGCCTAGAGGTGGTTGGCGGCTGAGGGCCGCCGCGTCGGGGGCCGCCGCGGCGGTCTTCCTCGGCGGTTGCAGCGCGGGGGCGGCGGAGCGGGCGGACAAGCCCCGGCCCACGGCGTCCGGGGCGGCGACGCCTTCCGCTTCCGCCTCCGGGCAACTGTCGGCGGAGGGTGCGGAGCCGACTGCGACACCGTCCGCCACACCGTTCACAGCGGACCCGGATCGCGTGCCGCGCGGGAGGGAGGACGGCACGGCGCTGGCGGAGGCGGTCGCGATGCGGCCACAGGACTGGGGCTCGGGCTTCGAGGCCCAGCCGCTCGCCCGCAGCGCCGAGGGAACCATCGCCCTGCTCGACGAGGAGTGCCGGTGGCAGCGCCGGGCGCTCCCCGACGGCGTACTGGCCTCCCTGTCCCTGTACAGCCAACTGCCCGGCACCGCGAAGCGCGGCACGGTCAGGGTGACCGCGACGGTGACGGTGCACACGGCGGTGCTCGATGCCGACGACCATGTGTCCGCGACGCTGGAGGAGGCGCTGCGCTGCCCCGAGCAGCAGGTGCGCGCCGACGAGCGGATAGCGGAACTGATGTCCGTGGGCACCCCCCGCGGTATGCGCGGCAACAACTACGCCGACGACTCGGTCCTGGAGACGGGCGTCTACCTCACCGGCACCGGCACCGGCACCGGCAAGGCGGACTACCGGTGGATGATCACCCGGCTCGGCCCGGTCACCATGACGGTGTCGATCAAGGGCGCCGAGGGCTGGACCGTCAACGAGCTGGAGCAGTTCATGACGCGCGGCACCACCACCATGCTCGGCCGGGTGGAACACGAGCTGGGCGGAGGCGAGGGCTGATGGAGCGACTGCGTTCGTCCGACCCGGCACGGATCGCCGACCACCGGCTGCTCGGCCGGCTCGGCGCCGGCGGCATGGGCGTGGTGTACCTCGCCCGTACCCCGACCGGTTCACTCGTGGCGTTGAAGGTGCTGGCGGCGGAGTACGCCGAGGACACGGGTTTCCGGGAGCGGTTCCGGCGCGAGGTGGAGGTGGCCCGGCGCGTCAGCAGCCCCTGGGCGGTGCCGCTGATCGACGCCGACGCCGACGCGGAGGCGCCGTGGCTGGCGACGGCGTACGTGCCCGGCCCGTCCCTGGCCGAGGCCGTGGCCACGCACGGGCCACTCGGCGAGCTCGGGCTGCGGGTCCTCGGGGGCCGGCTGGCGCTGGCCCTCGGTGAGGTCCACCGGGCGGGGCTGGTCCACCGGGACCTCAAGCCCGGCAACGTCCTGCTGGCGGCGGACGGGCCCCGGCTCATCGACTTCGGCATAGCCAGGGCGCCCGAGGACAGCGGACTCACCGCGACGGGGCTCGTCGTCGGTACGCCCGGCTACCTCTCCCCGGAGCAGGCCGAAGGGCGTGGCGGACGAACCATCGGCGCGCCCAGCGACGTGTTCTCCCTCGGCTGCGTCCTGGCGTTCGCGGCGACGGGCCGGCCGCCGTTCGGCACGGGGGCCCTCGACGCCCTCCTCTACCGGGCCGTGCACGACCCGGCGGACCTCGACGGCGTACCGGCACCGCTCGGCGAACTGCTGTCCCGCTGCCTGGAGAAGGACCCGGCCGACCGCCCCGAGGTGGCGGAGCTGATACGGGAGCTGCTGCCCACGGAGGCGGAGGAGGGCACGGCCGCCGCCACCTCGGCCGGGTCCGCCGAAGCCCCCGCCGATGAGACCTCCGCCGACGAGACCTCGGCCGAACCCTCCGACGCTGCCGTCGGCAGGCCCGGCGGCGCCTCCGATTCCTGGCTGCCCGACGAGGTGGTCCGGCTGATCGCACGACGCTCCACCGAAGCACTCGCCCTGCCGGACATCGACCGCACCGAGATCTCCGCCGGCGCCACCGGCGCGGACGCCGCCTCGGAAACCGCGTCGGCCTCCGCCTCGACGACCACACCGGACGTCGGCCTCCCCGGCACCCCCTCGCCACCCCCGACGCCCGCCTCCGACGACACCGTGCCCGTGGCGGCCGGCGGAACCACCGACGCCCCGGCGAGGCGCCGTGTCCTCCTCGGTGGCGCGGGTGTACTGCTCGCCGCAGGGGGCGGCGCGACCTGGTGGGCCCTCGGCCGGGACGGTGGCGGTTCGGGGAACGGGAAGCCGTCCGCGTCCGCCTCCTCGCGGCGCGCCGCCTACACGGTCGCGCTGCACGGCGACCTCAGCGGCGACCAGCGGGACACCGGCAGGGCCCAGGAGAACGGACTGCGCCTGGCCGTCGCGGAGTTCAACGCCCGACGCGACGCTCCCTTCCAGGTGGAGGTGCGGGCCGAGGACGACGCAGGCGACGCGGCCGAGGCCGCCCGGGTGGCGAAGCGGCTCGCCGACGATCCCGCCGTACTCGCCGTGGTCGGCCCGACCACGGACGTGACCGCCCAGTCCGCGCTGGCGGCCTACGACGCCGCGCTGCTGCCCGTGGTCGCCGTGTCCCCCGGCGCCATCGCCCTGTCCGTGCAGGGCTTCCGTTCGTTCCTGCACGCCCGCCTGCCCGACTCGCTGCTGCCGTTCTACATGGACGCGTTCCTGCGGAGCACCCGGCCCCGCAGGGTCGGTGTGGTCGTCGACCGGGCGGCCGACAACTACGGCTGGGAGGTCAGCGCCAATCTGAGCAAGCAGCTGCGGTCGGCCGGTCAGCCGTACGTGCCCCGCGTGGTCAGCACCATGCGGACCGGTTTCGGGGACACGGTGGACGACCTGCTGGCCGCCGGCATCGACTCGTTCGCCTTCGCCGGGCTGTCCGACCGGGCCGCTTCGTTCGCCCGGACCCTGCGCGAGCGCGGTTTCACCGGTGCCCGCGCCGCCGGACCCGCCCTGCTCGACCCCCGTTTCCTCACGGCGGCGAAGGAGGCCGCCGACGGGTGGACGATCGTCGCACCGGTCGTCGACCCGGCGGACGTCCCCGAGGCGAAGGCGTTCGTGGACGCCTACCGCAAGCGGTGGAAGAAGGCGCCGCCCCGGTACGCGGCGGAGGCCTACGACGTGACGTCGATGGTGCTCACGTCGCTCGCGGGCCTCCCTTCCGGGAGCCGTACCCGCGAGGAGCTGCTCGCCGCGCTGCGGGCCGCCAAGTACCAGGGCGTCACCCGGACCTACGCGTTCCAGAAGGTCGGTCTGCCGGTCATCGACGGCACCGGCGGCTACCTCTGGCGCGTCGAGAACGGAGCGTTCGTGTACGGCGGCCCGGCGCCGCTGACCGCCTGATGGAACCGCTGCGCACCGCCGATCCGTCGCGGCTGGGCGACTACCGCCTGCTGCGGCGGCTCGGCGCCGGCGGCATGGGCGTCGTCTTCCTGGCCCGCGCGCCCGGCGGCGCCTTCGCCGCGGTCAAGGTCGTCCGGGCGTCCCACGCCGACGACGCCGGGTTCCGGGCCCGGTTCCGCCGGGAGATCGAGGTGGCCCGGCAGGTGGACAGCCCCTGGGTGGTCCCCCTGCTGGACGCGGACGCCGACGCGGAGGAACCGTGGCTGGCGACCCCGTTCGTACCGGGCCCCTCGCTCTCGGAGGCGCTGGAGGGACACGGACCGTGGTCCCCCGCATCCGTGTGTGTGCTGGGGCTGCGGCTCGCCGAGGCGCTCGACGCGGTCCACCGGGCAGGACTGGTGCACCGCGACGTCAAACCGGGCAACGTGCTGCTGGCCCCGGACGGTCCGCGCCTGATCGACTTCGGTATCGCGCGCACGCCGGAGGGTACGGCGCTCACGTCCACCGGCGTCATCGTGGGCTCCCCCGGCTTCCTGTCGCCCGAACAGGCGCGGGCGCGCGGCGCCGGGATCGGCCCGCCCAGCGATGTCTTCTCGCTGGGCTGCGTCCTGGCCTACGCCGCGACCGGTGTCCGGCCGTTCGGCACCGGCGCGGCCGCCGGAGTGCTGCTGCGCACCGTGTACGACGAGCCGGAACTGCCCGGTATCCCGGGAGCGTTGGAGCCGGTCGTACGGGCGTGTCTGGACAAGGACCCGGCGCGCCGTCCGACCGCCGTCGAGGTCCGTGCGGCGCTGGACGCGGCGGTGCCGGCCGATCGGGAGCGGTGGCTGCCGGAGCCGGTGACCCGGCTGATCGCGGAGCGGTCGGCGGCGGTGCTCGCGATGGGGGCGATCGAGCCGACCCGGATCACCGCACCGGCGCCGACGGCGTCGGCTTCGGCTTCGGCGTCGCTCCCGGACGTGGTGACGGTGACGTCACTCAAGGAACCGGACGCCGGGGCCCGGACTCAGGAGCAGGCACGGTCCGGGGCTCGGGCCACGAGTCGCCGTGGTTTCCTGACGCTCGGCTCCACGGGGGCGGCCGGATTGCTCACGGCCGGCGCCGGAGCGTGGTGGTGGCGGAACAAGACCGAGCGCAAGCCCGGTGCGGGAAGCCCACCCTCGTCCGGCCCGCGCGCCGAACTCGTCGTCGCCTTCCAGGGCGACCTCTCCGGCACGACCGGCGAGGTCGGGCGGGCCCAGCTCAACGGCGCCCGGATGGCCGTCGCGCGCGTGAACGCCGACGACGACCGCCCACTGCGGCTGACGCTGCGCGCGTACGACGACGGGGGCGAGCCCGACCGGACCCTGGACCGGGCGACCCGGCTCGTGAAGGACGACCGGGTCCTCGCGGTGCTGGGACCGACCACGGACGCCTGTTTCCTCGCCGCGGAGACCACGTACACGCGGGCCGTGCTGCCCGTCGTCTCCGTGTCGGTGGGGGTGACGTCCCAGGTCAGGGAGGCCGGTGCGTCCACGCTTCGTTCGCACGCACAGCTCTCGCCGACGGACGACCTGCTCGCCGCCCCGTGCAACATGTATCTCACGGGCGAGACCGACGCCCGCAAGGTGTTCCTGGTCGAGGACCGGGCCGAGGGCGACTTCGCCTGGACCCTATGCAACTACATCCAGCGGGCCCTCGGCCGCGTCGGCAGGGAGACGACCACCACGAGTGTCGCCGCGGGGAAGCTCGACCACACCGCGCTCGCCGCGCGGGTCCTTGCCGCCGGGTCGGACGCGGTCGTGTTCAGCGGAGGGCAGGAACGGGCGGGCGCCTTCGCCGCGGCGCTGCGCGAGGCCGGGTTCTCCGGGGCCCGCGTCGCCACCCAACGGGCCTTCGGTGCACGGTTCCTGGAGCGGGCGGGCCCGGCGGCCGACGGCTGGGTCTTCGCCACCGCCTTCATCGATCCGACGGCGACCCCGGCGGCCCGCTCCTTCACCGAGGAGTACGAGGCACGGTACGGGGAACGGCCGGGCCGGTACGCGGCGGAGGCGTACGACGCGGTGCTGTTCCTGGCCGAGGCGTGCACGAGCGGGGATGCGGCGCTACGGGAGCGCGGCGCGATCGTGCGCCGTATGCGGGAGGTGTCCTACACCGGCATCAGCCGCACTGTCGCATACACCTCGGGCAACGGATACAACCACGACGCGATGTTCCTGTTCCGCGCCGTCGAAGGGGAGTTCGACTTCCTCGGGCAGTACCAGCGGGCGGACGTATGACGGCGGCGGCCGGGCTCGGGCCCGGGGCCGAAGGTGGTCACGGGGGGCCGTCCCGAGGGGCTATCGTGCCTTTATGTCGCAGGACCTGATTCGTATCGTCTCCCGAGACTCACCCATGGCTCTGGCGCAGGTGGAGCGCGTACGCGCCGAACTCGCCGTGCTCCACCCGGCGCTGCGCACCGAGGTGGTCCCCGTGAAGACGACCGGGGACAAGTGGATGGGCGATCTCTCCCAGGTCGAGGGCAAGGGGGCGTTCACCAAGGAGGTCGACGCCGCGCTCGTCGCGGGCGAGGCCGATCTCGCCGTGCACTGTGTGAAGGACATCCCCGCCGACCGGCCCCTCCCGGCCGGCACGATGTTCGCGGCGTTCCTGAAGCGCGACGACATCCGCGACGCGCTCGTGGACCCGGCGGGGCGCACCCTGGACGAACTGCCCGCAGGAACCCGTATCGGCACCTCCTCCGTGCGGCGTACCGCGCAACTCGCCGCCTCCCACCCGCACTTGGAGTGCGTGCCGTTCCGCGGCAACGCCAACCGCCGCCTGGAGAAACTGGCCTCGGGCGAGGCGGACGCCCTGCTGCTGGCCGTCTCCGGGCTGGAGCGGATCGGCCGTGCGGACGTGATCAGCGAGATCCTGTCCGTCGAGACGATGATGCCGCCCATCGGCGCGGGCGTGCTGGCACTGCAGTGCCGGGAGGACGACAGCGACACCATCGAGACGGTCAGCGGGCTCGGCGATCCGGACACCCACCGGGAGACCCTCGCCGAGCGTATGTTCCTGCACGTGCTGCAGGGCCACTGCAACAGCCCCATCGCCGGCTTCGCCCGCACGGACCGCGGCGGCGAACTCTCCCTGCGGGCCTGCGTGTTCACCCCCGACGGCAAGACCGTCCTCAACGCCCACGAATGGGCGGGCCGCCTCG
The DNA here is from genome assembly GCF_019599145.1 of Streptomyces akebiae. Lineage (NCBI taxonomy): Bacteria > Bacillati > Actinomycetota > Actinomycetes > Kitasatosporales > Streptomycetaceae > Streptomyces > Streptomyces akebiae. Next base: position 409,679 of record NZ_CP080647.1, read on the forward strand.
ACCCCGCCACCCTGGGCACCTCCGTCGCGGTGGCCCTCCTCCGCCAGGGCGCCCGCGAGCTCATCGACGGCATCCCGCACTGATCCTCTCCGACGCCCGGCCCGCGGGTCAGTCGAGCCTGCGGGCCAGCACCTGCCCCGGCCAGCCGTCGGAGAGGAAGGGCGCGGTCGGGGTGAAGCCGTTGCGTTCGTAGAAGGCGACGAGGCTGCCGCCGCCACCCGCCCAGCAGTCGACGCGCAGGAGTCCCACGCCGGCGCGGCGGGCTTCGTCGACGGCGTGGGAGAGCAGCGCCGCGCCTATGCCGTGGCCGGCGTGCCGGCGCTCGGAGACGAGGAGGCGGACGTACCGCTCGGGTTCGTCGGCCGGGGGGATCGGCATCTGGGGGCTGGGGCCGGAGTCCAGGACGAGGGCGCCCACGGGTGTGCCGTCCCACTCCGCGATGTACGGGGTGTTCTCGGTCGTGTAGCGATCGATCCGTGACGGTCCGTCGGGTCGCTCGGAGTACGGGATCGTGCCCCATTGTTCGGTGTTGCCGCGCGCGTTCATCCAGGCCACCGCCGAGTCGAGCATACGGAGGATGGCCGGTGCGTCGGCCGGGGAGCCGGGCCTGATGCGGAGGGTGTGGGAGGTGTGGGAGGTGTGGAGGTTGGAGGTCACGCCGGCAGCCTAGGTGTTGTCGTGCTCGGTGCGGCCGGGACCAGGGCCGAGGCCGAGTTCACGGTCGCCGAGCGAGGCGAAGAAGCGGTGCACGTCCGCGTCGGTGACGTCGGTGAGCGTGGCCGGGGTCCACCGGGGGCGACGGTCCTTGTCGATGACCTGGGCCCGGATGCCCTCGACGAGGTCGGCCGTGGCCAGGGCGGCGCAGGAGACGCGGTACTCCTGGTCCAGCGCCTGTTCGAGGGAGCCGAGGCCTCGGGCCCGCCGCACGGCGGTGAGGGTGACCTTGACGGCGGTGGGGGACTTGGCCAGCAGGGTCTGTGCGGTCTCCTTCGCCTCCGGGTCGCCGTCGGCGAGCAGTCGTCGGACGATCTCCTCGACCGTGTCGGCGGCGAAGCAGGCGTCGATCCATTCCCGTCGCCGCGCCAACTCGCCGGGCGGCGGCTGCCGTACGTGCCGCGCGACGGCGTCCTGGGCTGGCAGTTCGGCGAGGTCGTCGAGGAGGGTGCCGAGTGACGCGGACGGACGTAGTGGTCGGCAAGGCCGCACAGCAGGGCGTCGGCGGCGCCGATCGCCGCGCCGGTGAGGGCGAGGAGGGTGCCGAGTTCGCCCGGCGCGAGGGCCAGCAGACGGGTGCCGCCGACGTCCGGGACGAAGCCGATGCCCGTCTCGGGCATGGCGATCCGCGACCGTTCGGTGACGATCCGGACGCTGCCGTGCGCGGATATCCCGACGCCGCCCCCCATCACGATGCCGTCCATGACGGCGACATACGGCTTGGGGTAGTGGGCGATGCGGGCGTTGAGGTGGTACTCGTCGCGCCAGAACGCGGCCGAGGCGGTGCCGTCCCCGTCGCGGGCGTCGTCGTGGACGACCCGGATGTCGCCGCCCGCGCACAGTCCGCGCTCCCCCGCGCCGGTGACGACGACGGTCTCCACGGCCGGGTCGTGCTCCCAGGCGGTGAGCGCCTCGTCGACGCGCCGCACCATGGTGTGGTCGAGAGCGTTGAGAGCCCTCGGCCGGTTGAGGACGATATGGGCGGCCCGGCCGTCGGTGTGCAGGAGGACGGGCTCTTCGCCGCCGCTCACCTGTCCGCTCCGGTCCGACGTCGGGGCACGTTCGCTCGGACACGCATGATCTGGTCGTTCCTTCCGGCTCGGGGCCCGTCGAGCCTACCCCGCACGTCTTCGCCACCTGCCGCCCGCACAGCCGCACCGACAACGCCACCGGACCGACGACCGGCCAACGACCGACCGACGAGTGACCGACGACCGACCGACGAGGGCACCGCTCACCCCGGAGGCTTCCGCCAGATCCTGATCTCGGTCGCCGGAAGGCGCTCCGCGAAACGGCCGTCGGGGGCCGTCGCCGCCAGCAGCGTCCGCAGGTCCCGCTCGAAGTCCGCCAGTCTGTCGCCGAACAGGTGGGGCGCGGAATCGGACCGGGAGAAGGCCCACGCGACGATGTCGTCCGAGGTGCGGGTGACGACCTCCCCCGCCGGCACGACCAGTCGCGCGGGGCCCTCGAAACCGGCGCGTTCGATGATCGCCGCCTCTCCACCCGGCGTGCCGTCGACCAGTACGCCCTGCCCCGCGCGGCGCACCGGGCCCAGATACCGGCGTACCAGGTCCCGGATCCGGTCGTACGGCGGCGTGGGCGACAGCGGCGGCGCGAGTTGAGGGACCGGCGTGGGCGAAGGGACCGGTGCGGGCGACACCACCGGCTCAGGAACCGGCTCCTTCAGGTCGCTGACGTGGACGAGCGCGCCCCCCGGCTCCAGCATCCGCAGCACGGTGGCCGCGACCCGGTACCGGTCCGTCCAGTGGAAGGACTGGGCGAACACCACGGCCCGGAAGGTCCCCAGTCCCGCCGGCAGGTCCTCGGCGCGGGCGGCCACCCAGCGCGCGTTGGTCACCCCCAGGTGTCCGGCCCGGCGCTCGGCCTCGGCCAGCATGTCCTCGTCCGGATCGACGCCGACGGCCTGGGTGAAGTACCGCGCCATCGGCAGCAGGACGATCCCGGGTCCGCAGCCGACGTCGAGGAGTCGGCCGCCGCCGTCCAGGCCGAGGGACCCGGCTAGGGCTTCGGCGAATCCGGTGGCGTACGGGAGCCGGCCCCGCTCGTAGTACGCCGCGCTTCCCTGGAAGAGCGTGGGGTCCCACTGCCATCCGTCCGGCACGCCGACTCCCCCTCGTCCCGCTCACCGACCCCCTGTGTCGGAGCGGCTCCGCCCCCGGTCGGTTCAGTCGACCTCCTCAACCTACTCCTCCGGCGGCCCCAGCTCGGGGCCGCCCCGCAACTCCAGCTTGTCGCCGAGGCGTTCAACTGAAGCCGTTGATCCGGACGAGGCCCCGGCAGGACCCCGGCAGGTCCCTACGCCCCGAAGCCGAGCAGTGCGACCTCCAGCGGGAGGGCGGGGCGCTCGGGGAGGGCGGGAGGGGTGTCTCCGCGTCCGGTGTGGGTGGGGGGAACGGCGCGCAGTGCCTTGATCCCGTCGGCGGCCCATCCCGCGTCCGTAGGAGGCAGCGACAGGGTCATGCGGCGGCCGTCGGCCAGCGTGGTCTCGATCGTGCCCGGGTCGTTCGTCGTCATGGCAACCCACTTCCGTCTCGCACCGCGTGCGTCCAGCCTCACCCGGATGGACGTGCGACCCCGGCCCGGAAGTTCCCCGTCCGGCCGACGAGACGCGTCCGCGCCGGGATACCCCTGCTCGGACGTACCGGAAAATGTGAACTGGCCTACGGAGCAGGGGTGTCGGGACGTAGGTTGTGTCCGGAAATCCTCGCTTCGGCTGAAAGACGGACGGTAGACATGACCGACCACGCGACCACGCCCGGTCCGGCTGCGCATCAGAAGATCGACACCTCGGTGCCGCACTCGGCCCGTATCTGGAACTACTGGCTGGGCGGGAAGGACAACTACCCCGTCGACGAGCAGGCCGGTGACGCCTACACCGCCGTGTTCCCCGGCATCGTGACCATCGCCCGCAGCAGCCGCGCGTTCCTGCGTCGCAACATCACCCACCTGGTCACCGAGGCGGGCATACGGCAGTTCCTGGACGTCGGTACGGGGCTGCCGACGGCCGAGAACACCCATGAGGTGGCCCAGCGGATCGCCCCGGAGTCCCGGATCGTCTACGTCGACAACGACCCCCTGGTCCTGGCCCACGCCCGCGCCCTGCTCCACTCCACCCCGGAGGGGGCGACCTCCTACGTGGACTCCAACGTGCTCGACCCCGACCGCATCCTCGCGGCCGCCGCCGACACCCTGGACCTCGGCCGGCCCACCGCGCTGATCCTCAGCAACATCCTGGGCCACGTCGCCGACCACGACCAGGCGCGTTCCATCGTCGACCGCCTGATGGGGGCGCTGCCGTCCGGGAGCTACCTCTCCATCAACGACGGCTCGCGGGGCATCGACCCGGTCTTCGAGCAGGCCCAGGACGGCTACAACGAAAGCGGCGCCGTGCCGTACAACCTGCGTACCGTCGAGGAGATCACGTCCTTCTTCGACGGCCTGGAACTCCTCGACCCCGGCGTGGTCTCGGTCCCCTTCTGGCGCCCGGACACCACGGACCCCGCCCCTGAGGTCGTCGCCGAGCACGGCGGTCTCGCCCGCAAGCCGTGAGAGGCCGCTGAAAAAGGGCTGGTGCCGGTGGGGCGTCTCCGGCAGGCTTCGCGGCGATGACCGATGACACCGCGGTCGGCCAGGCGTACGCCTTACCGGGCACGCTGGAAGGGCTGCTGCAACGCGGGCGCGGGCTGGGCGCGTTGCGGGCGCTCGGCGAGCCGGGGGAGGCGGCCGCGGCGGTCTGCGAGGTCGTGCGGCGGGACTGGCGGTGGGACACCGTGGTGGACGACCGCCCTCTGTATCTGGCGCGCCTGGTGAGGGAGTCGGGTCTCGCGCTGGACCCCGTGGTCTCCCTCCTCGGGGGCGACGGGGACGACTGCGAGCGGGCCACCGGGATGCTGGAACTCCTGGCCCTGTCGGGATCGGTCGAGGCGCGCGAGACGTTGCGGGCGTACGTCCGCGAGGGCGAGCACTGGACCGATGTGCTGGAGTCGGTGGCGGACGCCTGGCCGGTCGAGTGGTGGGACGACCTGGCCGGCGTCGCACGGGATCGACTCGGCGGGGATCGGCCGCGGTTGTGGCGCTCCGAGCCCTGGACGCGCTGGCGGGCGGGGGCCGAAACACGTGCGCCCGTCCGCCCGCTCCGGCCGCACCCGATCGACGTGGGTGCGAGCGGTGGCCGGCTGCTGGAGGTCCTCGCCGACGGCGGATCGGCCCGTCACACCAGGATCCGGGCCCTGCGCTGTCTGGCCGGGCGTCCGCCGGAGCCGGGGCTCGTCCCCCTGGTGCCCCACCTTGCTGAGGTGAACGGCGAACTGCCCCTGCCGGGGCTCGCGTCCGCGGTCCTGCGGCTCGGCCCGCTCGCGGTCCCCGAGGCGCGGGCCTGGGCGGCGGACGGGCGGCCGTGGTTGTCGTGGATCGGCGTCCAGGTGCTGGCGGAGCATGGCACACCCCGGGATCTGCCCGTACTGCCGGCGGAGCTCGTGGCGCACGAAGCGGCACGCCAGTGGTGCGGACCCGCCCTCCTGGCCGCCGGGATCGCCCGTTTCGGCACGGCGGGCGCGGAGGCGGCGCCGGTGCTGCGCCGGCTGTGGCTGCGCACTCCGCACTCCTATGAACGGCCCGCCCTCCTCAAGGCGTTGGCGTCCGTCGCGCCGGTCGGACTCGACTTCGCGTACACCGAGTCGCTGTGGGACTGCGAATCCGACGCCCGGCTGCTGGGGATCGCCCACGCACCCGGTCTGCCGCACGTCCGCGAGCGGCTGACGGAGTTGCGGGACGATCCCATGGAGGAGGCCGAGGTGCGGGCAGCCGCCGGGAAGCGGCTGGTCACCGGCGTTCGGTGATCGATCACTTTCCGGCCAAACACTTGTTGTGCTCCTGACACAGCAGCTCCACATCTGCCACTCTGTGCACACTCCGTCTCACGACGGCGCACGCGCATCCGCATCGCAGTACTCCCTGCACCACCCGGTGCCTCGACCCGTGCACCGGGTCCTTCGTACGGCCGCTCGTCCGACGCGGCCGCAGCAAAGGAGTTCGCGTGAGATCCACCCCCCACAGACGCACCACGGCCACAGCCGCCCTCGTAGTCGCGGCGGCGGTCCTCGCCGTCGCCGTCCCGGGCGCCCCCGCGATCGCACGTGGCGACGGCGGCGAAGGCACCGCCCGTCCCACGGCGGCCAAGGCGGACCGAGGGGCACTGCCCGCCAAGCTCACCCCCGCACAGCGGGCGACCCTCGTCCGGCAGGCCGAGAAGGCCACGGACACCACCGCCGACCGCCTGGACCTCGGCAGCCAGGAGGAGTTGCGGGTCCGCGACGTCGTCAAGGACGCCGACGGCACCGTGCACACCCGCTACGAGCGCACCTACGCCGGCCTGCCCGTGCTCGGCGGCGACCTGGTCGTCCACGCCGCCAGGTCCGGCTCGGTCGAGAGCGTCACGCGGGCCTACAAGCCCGAGTTGAAGGTGTCGGACCTCAGTGCCGAGGTCAGCAGGGCCACCGCGGAGAAGCAAGCGGTCGCGGCGGCGAAGGAAGAGGGGTCCACCAAGACCGCTCCGGACAGCAGCCGCAAGGTCGTCTGGGCCGCGAAGGGAAAGCCGACCCTCGCCTACGAGACCGTCGTCAGCGGCTTCCAGCACGACGACACCCCCAGTGAGCTGCACGTCATCACCGACGCGCAGACCGGGAAGAAGCTGTACGAGTACGAGGCCGTGCACACCGGCACGGGCAACACCCGCTACAGCGGCACGGTCACCCTCGGTACCAGCCAGTCCGGCTCGTCGTACACGCTGACCGACGCCGACCGCGGCAACCACCGCACGTACAACCTGAACCGGGGCACCTCCGGCACCGGCACGCTCTTCAGCGGCTCCGACGACATCTGGGGCGACGGGACCACCGCCAACCTGGAGACGGCGGGCGCGGACGCCCACTACGGCGCGGCGCTGACCTGGGACTACTACAAGAACGTGCACGGCCGGAACGGGCTGCGCAACGACGGGGTCGCGCCGTACAGCCGGGTGCACTACGGCAACAACTACGTCAACGCCTTCTGGCAGGACTCCTGCTTCTGCATGACGTACGGCGACGGGTCGGGCAACGCCAACCCGCTCACCTCGATCGACGTGGCCGCGCACGAGATGACCCACGGCCTGACCTCGGTCACCGCGGGCCTCAACTACAGCGGTGAATCGGGCGGGTTGAACGAGGCGACCTCCGACATCTTCGCCGCCGCCGTGGAGTTCGCCGCGGGCAACGCAGGCGACGTCGGTGACTACCTCGTCGGCGAGAAGATCGACATCAACGGCGACGGTACGCCGCTGCGTTACATGGACCGGCCCAGCAAGGACGGCTCCTCGCGCGACTACTGGTCCTCCACGCTCGGCAACATCGACGTCCACTACTCCTCGGGCCCGGCCAACCACTGGTACTACCTGGCCTCCGAGGGCAGCGGCGCCAAGGTCGTCAACGGCGTCTCCTACGACTCGCCGACCTTCGACGGGCTTCCGGTGACCCCGATAGGCCGGGACGCCGCCGAGAAGATCTGGTTCCGGGCGCTGACCACGTACATGACGTCCACGACCAACTACGCCGGCGCCCGTACCGCCACCCTCCAGGCCGCCGCCGACCTGTACGGGCTCGGCTCGGTGACCTACAACAACACCGCCAACGCCTGGGCCGCGATCAACGTCGGCTCCCGGATCCTCGACGGGGTCACGGTCGTCCCGCCGGCCGCCCAGTACTCCCTGACCGGCCAGGCCGTCACCCTGGACGTCCAGGCGTCGTCCACCAACGCCGGCGCCCTGTCGTACGCGGCCACCGGCCTCCCGGACGGGCTGTCCATCGACGCCGCCACGGGCCGGATCTCGGGTACGCCGACCACGGCCGGCAACTGGACGCCGACGGTCACCGTGACGGACGCGGCCGGTGAGACCGGCACGGCGAGCTTCGCCTGGCGCGTGGACGAGGAGGGGAACCAGTCGGTGTTCGAGAACACCGCCGACTACCAGATCCCCGACAACTCCACCGTGGAGTCGCCGATCAACGTCAACCGGGCCGGCGCGGCGCCCAGCGCGCTCACCGTGGACGTGAACATCGTCCACACCTGGCGTGGTGACCTGGTCGTCGACCTCGTGGCCCCGGACGGCACCGCGTACCGGCTGAAGAACTCCTCGTCGTCCGACTCGGCGGACAACGTGGTCGCGACGTACACGGTGGACGCCTCCTCGGAGACCGCCGCCGGCACCTGGAAGCTGCGGGTGCAGGACGTGGCCAGCCTCGACACCGGCTACATCAACAGCTGGAAGCTGACGTTCTGACGAACCGTCAGATTTCTTCCGGCTGAAGCCGGTCAGCTGCCGAGCGGCCGGTCCCGCCCCTGCGGGACCGGCCGTTTCGCCGTGTCCCCCTCCGCGTCGATGTGCGGCATCATCCGGTCCAGCCAGTGCGGCGTCCACCAGGCACGGCGGCCCAGGAGGGTCATCACCGCGGGGACCATGAGCAGGCGGACGACCGTCGCGTCGACGAGGACGCTGACGGCGAGACCCAGCCCCAGCATCTTGACCACGATGTTGTCGCTGACGATGAACGCGGCGAAGACACTGACCATGATCAGGGCCGCGCAGGTGATGACGCGGGCCGTGATCTCCAGCGCGTGGGCCACGGAGGCCCGGGCGTCCCCGGTGCGCGACCAGGCCTCGTGGACGCGGGAGAGCAGGAAGATCTCGTAGTCCATGCTGAGGCCGAAGATGATGGCGAACATCATCATCGGGACATAGCTCTCGATGGGCACCTTGCCGTTGACGCCCAGGGCGGGCCCGCCCCAGCCCCATTGGAAGACGGCGACGACGACGCCGTACGAGGCCGCGATGGACAGCACGTTGAGGACCGCCGCCTTCACCGCGACCAGGAGGCCGCGGAAGACGGCGAGGATGATCAGGAAGGCGAGGGCGACGACCACGGCGATGATGATGGGCAGCCGGCTCGCCACGATGTCACGGAAGTCGACCTGGGAGGCCGTGGTCCCGGTGACGTACCCCTCGGCCGCGGTCCCGGAGACGGAGGCGGGGAGGGTGTCGTCGACGAGGCGGTTGGTCAGGTCCGTGGTGTCGGCGCTCTGCGGGGACTTCTCGGAGTAGACCGTGCCGACCAGGACATCCCCGTCCTGGGTGGGGGTCAGCGGGGTGACCGCGTACGCCCCCGCCACCGCGTCCAGGTTCTTCTGCGCGGTGCTCTGCAGGCTCTGACGGTCCGAGGACGGCACCGAGGTCTGGTCGATGACTACGGTGAGCGGACCGTTGGAGCCCGGCCCGAAGGCGTCGGTCATCAGGTCGTAGGCGCGGCGGTCGGTGAAGGAGGTGGGATCGGCGCCGTCGCCGATGTGACCGAGCTGGATGGAGAAGACGGGGATCGCGAGGATCGCCACGGTCGTCACACCGGCCGCCAGGAACCGCCACGGATGGTGTTCCACGCGTTGGGCGTAGCGGTGCCAGGTGCCGGTGATCTCCTCACCCGCGTCGGCGCCGGTCTCGGCCACGGGCTTGCGGACGTGGTAGCGGTCGATGCGCCCGCCGATGAGACCGAGCAGGGCCGGGACCAGCGTGAGCGCGCCGATGATCGCGGAGACGACGGTCACGGCGGCGGCGAGTCCGAGTTTGCCGATGAAGCTCACACCGGACGCGTACAGCCCGGCGAGGGCGACGATCACCGTGCATCCGGAGACGAGGACGGCGTGGCCGCTGGTGGAGGCGGCGCGGCCGGCCGCCCGCACCGGGTCGTCGCCGTCCATGAGGTTCTGCCGGTGACGGGTGCTCAGGAACAGGGCGTAGTCGATGCCGACGCCGAGCCCGATCATCGTCGCCAGGGTCGGCGAGACGGTCGCGAACGTGAACGCGGCGGCCAGCAGACCGAGGCACGCGAGGCCGCCGATGACGCTCAGTAATGCTGTCACCAGAGGCAGTCCGGCGGCGATGACACTGCCGAAGCCGACCAGCAGGACGACGATCGCGACCGCGAAGCCGATCAGCTCGCTCACCCGGTCGTCGGCGGCCGGACGGGCCAGTTCGCCGAGCGGTCCGCCGTACTCGACCTCGGCGCCGGCGGACCGCAGCGGCTGGACCGCGTCGTCCACGCCGTCGAGATAGCCGTCCCCGAGGGTCGAGGGCTGCACGTCGAAGCGGATCGTGATGTACGCCGTCTTCTGGTCGGAGGACAGGGGGCCGACGTTCGGCTGCTGCGACTGCCCCGACGACTGCGACGGCTGGGTGGTCGGCGCGGTCAGCGGGTTCTGGACCGACAGCACGTGCGGCAGCTTCTGCAGGTCGTCGACCGTCTCGGACATCTGGGAGCCGAGCGAGGTGAGGGCCTTGTCCTTGTCGTGCAGGACGATCTGGCTGCCGTAACCGCCAGCCGCCGGGTCGTGTTTCTTCAGGACGTCCAGGCCCTTCTGGGACTGCACGCCAGGAAGGGAGAAGTTGTCCGAGTAGTCGCCGCCGTAGGACCGGTTCAGCACCTGCAGGGCCGCGAGGGCGACCAGCCAGGCGACGATGACGATCACGATGTGCCGGGCGCACCACTCGCCTAGTCGCCGCAGTCCGCCCCCCGTGGCCTCGGCCCCGCCCTTCCCCCTGGAACGACCTGAGCGCATCGTCTCTCCTGCGGCAGCGATCTCCGGCCCTCATTACACGACGCCGCCGGTGGTCCGGCACCTCAGGACGGCGACCGCCCCCGGTTGGCGGCCCCGGCTTGACAGGCGGACGATGAAGGGGGTGGGACGTAACGGAAGGAGCCGTCATGCTGGAGATCAAGACGGTCGAGAAGCCGGACGAGCGGCGCGACTTCCCCCAAGGTCACCTCGAAGCCGTGCACCTGACCGGGCTCGACTTCGCCGTGGCCACCTTCGAGCCGGGCTGGCGCTGGTCCGAGTCGGTCGCCCCCATCGCGGGCACGGACAGCTGCCAGGTCCACCACAACGGTTATGTGGTCAAGGGCCGCATGCACATCCGTATGGACGACGGCGGTGAGGGCGAGGTCGGACCGGGCGACGCCTTCGTGTGTCCGCCGGGGCACGACGCGTGGGTCGTGGGCGACGAACAGTGCCTGCTGTACGACTTCGCCGGCCAGATGGCGACGGACTACGCGAAGGCGAAGGGCGACTGAGCCGATCGGGGTGCGCGAGGGATGGGAGGCGGTGGTGCGACGCACCCCGCCTCCGTCCGCGCCGTCCGCTCCGGCTCACCCGCGCATCCGTCCGTCCGCGCTGGCATCCGTCCGTCCGCGCTAGATGCCGTCGGACTCCCGCAGGTTGTCCAGCGTCGTGTTCGTGTCGCTCTTGAGCCACTCCACGACCTCGTCCACGTCCGGCATGCTCACGTTGTCGTAGCTGGAGCCGTAGGCGCTCCACCGCATCTCGTACGTCATCCAGCCGTCGCGCACCGCGAGGGTGGCCGACCGGCTGCCGCTGGTGTCGTCGCCCGAGGTGGTGTCCTCGGTGATGACGTACGCCTCGTCCCCGAAGCCGTCGACCTCGTCGACCTCGTAGTCGTCGTACCGCTGGTCGTACTCGGACCACAGGGCGGTGAACTCGGGACCGGGGTCGGTCTTCTTGTGCAGGTCGATCTGGACCGAGAAGTACGCGTCGGAGAGGGTGGAGGCCGAGGACTCCTTCAGGGAGATGCTGCAGTAGCTCTGGTCGAGGGCCGTGTGCTTCAGGGAGTTGTTGACCGGGGCGTTGTCCTCCTCCGGGTACTCGTTCTTGAAGGACGAGTAGTCCACCGACGGGCAGATGTCCGACTTGGCCTGGTAGCCGCGCAGGTCCGCCTCGGTGTCGTCCTTGCCGAGCAGGAAGACCCCGCCCGCCCAGGCGGCCGAGGCAACCGCCGCGCCGACCAGGGCCCACAGCACGGCACGCCCGCCGGCGCCCGTGGCGGGCGGTGCCCCGAGGGGCGGATAGCCGCCCGGCGGGTAGCCACCCGGCGGCTGACCGTACGGGTTGGCCTGGCCGGTCACGGGGGCGGCCGGGGGGCCGTAGCCGAGCGGGGGCTGGGGGGTCGGCGCCGGGGACTGCGGATGCGGGTAGGGGTAGGCGCTCGGGACGGCCGCCTGCGTCGGAGCCTGTGCCTGGGCCGGCTGGGCGGGTATCTCGGCCTGGGTGGGTGTGGGTGTCTGGGGCGGCGCCTGCCCCGGCGGGGACGCGGACGGCTGGTCCTGCGGCTGTGGCTGTGCCGGTGCACCCTCGGGGCGTTCGGTCATCGGGTTCTCCTCGGTCGTGGTGGACGCGGTGCGGTGGCGGAGCCGGATCGCCCCACGGGGCCGCGGGGCAGGGCGGCGGGATGTCGTGGTCGAACGCGTGGAGGAGGGATACCCACGGCCGGATCCCCTCCATGCGGCCTCACCGGTCCCGGCCGCATCCGAAGATCCAAGCCTCGCAGAACCCCTCTCGCGTGGTCGTCCGTAGAACTACGCACCCCGGTTACGGAACCTGGCCCGCCGGCCGGTGCCCGCCCCGGCACGGCGGCCGTCCTCGGGCGGCCGTCCGCACCCGGTGCTTTCATGGGAGGCATGACCAGCAGAAGTGTCGTCGTCGAGCGCCGGGTGGCCGCTTCCCAGGGACGGGTGTGGGAGGCCCTGACGGACCTCGCCACCATGGATCGGATGCTGAGCGGTGTCACGAGCGTCGAGGTCCTCACGGACGGGGGCTTCGGGGTGGGCACACGGTGGCGGGAGACCCGTCGCATGTTCGGCAAGGACGCCACCGAGGAGATGTGGGTGACCGTCAGCGAGCCGCCCGAGCGCTATGTGGTGGAGGCCGAGTCGCACGGCTCCCGCTATGCCTCGGAGTGGGTGCTGCGGGCCGACGGACCGGCGTCGACGACGATCCTGATGACGTTCTCCGCCCGGCCGACCGGCGCCGTCGCGGGTCTGCTCGCCAGGATCATGGGCCCCGTGGGGGCCCGAGCCGTACGCAAGGCCGTCGCGAAGGACCTGAACGACGTCGCCGGGTGGGTGGAGGGCCGCAGGGGCTGAGCCGCCGCGGCCCTCCGGTCACCGTGCCCGGGTGCGCGTCAGGAGTTCAGGCCGTAGCCCGAGGTCACGTAGGCGCACTCTGTGTAGATGTAGCCGGACTCCAGCTTGGCCGTGTCGGAGGCGGCGCTGGAGGCGTTGTCGCCCTTCGGCTTGTGCAGGAAGTACGTGGTGCCGACCGGCAGGCTGATCGTGCGCTGCGGGTACTTGTCGTTGCCGCTGCACGGCTTGAAGCTGGAGACCAGGGTGCTGCTCCAGTCGTAGCTGGTGCAGGTGGAGCAGCCCTTCAGGGTGAAGGTGCCGGTCACCGGGCCGGTGTACATGACCTGGATCTCGTCGGGGCTGTCGTTCTTGACCGTGACGGAGATGCTGCCGCCGGTCCGGGTGGTGGGCAGCTTCTTGCCCGCCTCCGGGACCTCCTGCGCGATCTCGGCGGCGATCGCTATCTTCTTGGCGCGCGGCGCGTTCTTGTGGTTCTTGTTGGCGTCGACGAAGTCGTTCATCGACGTCACCGCCTCGGCGAAGTCACCGTCCTTGTACTGGTCGACACCGCAGGTGTAGACACCGGCGGAGGCGGAGTCCTCGGCCTTTCCGGCGGCGGCGGAGAGGGCGTCGGCCACCCCGGCCTTCTCCCCCGGCAACGCCTTGACCTGGGAGCCGAGCGTCTCCAGCTGGTCCACGGCGGTGCACGGGTCGTCGCCGCCGACGGCCTTGACCGCCTTGTCGACGGCCGCCTTGACGTCGGGTTCGACCTTCGCGGCCTGGTCGGAGTCGGGAAACGTGGTGAGGAGGTCGCTGAACTGGTCCTGCCAGCCCGCTGTGTTGCCCGCCAGGCTGTCGGAGGCGCACTCGTACAGCGAGGTGGCGAGCCGGTCGTCGGGCCAGGCGGCCAGCGAGCCGAGATCCTGCTTGCTCACGGTCTGCGGGACCGTACGCAGGTACTCGAGGGGGGCGACCGCCTCGCAGTACTCCTGCTCCTCGTAGGGGGCGCCGACCGTCGTGTAGAAGTTCTTCAGCCGGTCCGGGACCTTCTCGGCGGCCCGGGAGTCGGGGTGGTCGGTGCTGAGGTCGTCGTAGGCGGACAGAGCCCTGCGGTACTCGGACTGGGTCGTCGAGAAGGACTCGCCGGAGGCCTTGTCCACCAGCTCGTCGGCCTTCTCCAGCCGGTCCAGGAGCATCTCCTCGACGGCTTCCTTGCGCGCGGTCTCGTACAGCAGACCGCCCGCGACCGGTACGCCGAGGAGGAGGACACCGAGCGCGATGGCGAGCGGGGACTTCGCGGGCCACACCAGGCGGTTGCGCAGGCCCAGGAAGGCGCCGTGGGCCGCCGTGAGGAGCAGGAAGAGGCCGTAGACGGTGAGCGTGGTGCCCGAGACGCCGTCAGGGTCGGCCGGCAGTACCGAGAAGAGCAGCAGCCCGGTGGCCGCCCAGCACAGCAGGGTCAGCAGCGGGCGGCGCATCAGCGCGTAGCCGAGTCCCAGACCGCTGAGGTTCAGCAGGCCCACCCCGACGGCCCGCCAGCCGTCCGCGGGGCCGGGGGGCGGCGCCGACGGCATCGGCGGCACGACGAAGCTGTGACTCCACCCGTCCTGGTCTCTTACACCGTACTGATCCCCGGACATCTCGGATCCCCCCGTCAACTCCACCCGCATGCTTACGAATTGTCAGTGTACGGCCGAAACTCGATGCCGCGACAGTTGATTCTCGGGCGCGGGAAGAGATCGATTTCACTTCGTGACCACCGCCCGAGAGCCGGCGCGAAAGCATCGGTCGCACCTTCGGTCGGTGCGTGAAAAGTACAGGCCCCACAGCTGGTTGACGCACCGGGGTCACCTTCCGGTTCGCCCGGCGGGCGACGGGTTCTCCGCCGCGGGGCGGGAGCGGGGGCACGGCGGGCGGGGAACGCCTGAGCGGGGACCACGCCGCCAAGGCCAGGACGGAGCCCGCCCGACGGGGCCGTGGTCGGCCCGCCTCGCACAGGATCGCGAGGACGGCGAGGAGTCGGACCAGGCCGAGGACCAGCGGCAGGATCAGGGTGCCGGTCACGGACCGGATCGCGGAGTCGGTGCGGCAGTTCCCGGGTGCGTTCGGGGTCGGTGTCGAGCACCGCGCGCCCCGCACCGGCCTGGACCAGCATGGCGTTCACCGGGTGTCCGACGACGTCGCGCTGCTCCCGGGCGATGCGCACCCGTTCGGCGACGACCGACTCGCGTCGCAGCGACCGCCGCGGCGCCTCCGTCTCCCTGCGGCGGCGGGCCGTGGCGCAGCCCGCCGCCCACACCGACAGCCGGACGAGGACGACCGCTACCCGCGTCGCCCGGGTCGTCCTTCGGGGCGAAGTGGGCCGGGCGCATCGGGCGCGGTACGAGGAGCGCGCCGAGCCCGGCCCTGCGGGGACTCGCGTCCAGGCCCGGCGAGTGGACGCCGATGCGGTTCGCGACCGGCGTCCACCGTCCGGCCACGAGCGGCACGGCGGCCGTCGCCACCTCTCCAAGTGGCGGTACGGGATCAGCAGTTCCCGCGCCTGACCCGGCGCAGCAGTACGACACCGGCGAGCACGGCCACGCCGCCGATCATCGCGGGCCACAGCTGCGAACCGGTCTCGGCGAGGCTGCCCGTCGCCGACTCGGACCCCTGTGCGCCGGGCTGCCCGGCGGCCGACGGCACGTTCCCCGCGGGCGTCTGCTCGGGGGTCGCGGCTGCCTCACCGCCGTCCCCGGCGTCGTCCGCGTCCTTGTCGCCGGCGTCGGTGTCGGCGGCGTTGCCGCGCTGGGTCGCCTTCACCGAGCCGAGGACCTGGGGCTCCTTGTCGTCGCCCTGGTCGGCCTGGTCGTCCGTGTCACCGGGTGCCTGGGCGGTCTCGGTGGGCTCGGCCGTGTTCTCGTCCTGGTCCTGGCCCTGGTCATCGCCGTCGCCCTGGTTGTTGCCCGGCTTCTCCTGATCCTGGCCCTCGTCCTGGTTCTGACCGCCGTCCTGGCCCTCGCCCTGCTCCTGGTCGTCACCCTGACCGGCGTCGCCACCCTGGTCGCCGCCCTGGTCGCCGCCGTCTCCTTGGTCGTCACCTCCGCCCTGGTCGCCGCCGAGGTCGGCCGCGTCGCACTCGCGGCCGTCGTTGATGCAGTCCACCATCGCCCGCATCAGGTCCTCGTCGAAGACGTTGATGAAGTCGCCGTGGTCGGTGACGGGCTTGTGGAGTTGCTCGGGGAAGGAGTCCACGGCGAACAGCGGGGTCGTACGGCCGCCGTCCTGGAGGCTCGGGGCGTCGACGTCGTAGACGATGCGCTGGACCAGCTGCGGGATGGCCTTGAACCCGGCCGGGCAGCTGCCGTCCGCGGCGGCGAAGGCCACGTGGGTACGGTGGTTGGCGCTGTCGATGTTGCGGCCGTCCCAGCAGCTCTGGAACTCGAAGGTGCGGACGACGTCGCTGCCGGAGGGGCAGAGCGGGTACTTGTCCTTCAGCTGCCGGTCCTCGAAGCCGGTGCAGCTCCAGGACGCGTTGGCGTTGGCCGGGCCGTTGACGAAGGCCTTGGCGTCGCCGGTGATGATGCGCAGCAGCCGCGGCATCTCCACGACCTCGCCCCGCGGGCTGCCGACGAAGGTCATGGTGACCTCCTTCGGCGTCACGATCTCACCGGCGTTGCCCTCGATGCCGCCGCCGGGCGAGTTGGCGTCCTGCTCGGCGGTGCCGTTCTGCAGACGGATCACGGGCCAGAAGTAGGACGACCTGTCGCCCTGGTTCTCACAGCTGGTGTCGGCGGCCGCGAGGTCCTCGTCGCCGGCGAACGCGTTGTTGCCCTGGTTGCCGACGTAGTCGTGGAAGTGGTGGGCGCCGTTGGAGACACCGGGGGCGACGATGACGTTGTCCGAGTTGAACAGGCCGCCTGCGTTCACCCCGCAGTCGGTGCTGAAGGAGCCGGTGGAGCCGTTCTGCCCGCCGCCGTTCCCGGCGTTCGGCTGGACGGACCCGATGTCGGCGTAGTCCGCGGCCACCGGCCCGTTGCCGGCCTGACCGCCGTTGCCCTGCTGCCCCTGACCGCCCTGCTGGTCCCCCTGGCCGGCCTGGTTCTCGTCGCCGCCGTTCTGGCCGCCGGCGCCGTCCTGGTCCCCGCCGTTCTGACCGTCGTCCTGGCCGGTGTTCTGGTTCTCGGCGGGACGCAGTTCGCAGCCGGCGAGGGAGTCGAGCCCCTCGGGGCGGTCCCCGACGCGGCCGACGGCGATCGCGATCCGCTCGATCGTCGCCGCTCGCTTCTCCTTCAGCGGGTTCATGATCGCGTTGTCGGCGAAGCCGCTGTCCCGCTGCTGGGCCTGGACGGAGTTCTGCAGCCGCTGGTAGGCCTCGGCTATCTGCTGGTCCAGGGCGGCGAGTTCCTTGTCGACCCCCTCCCGCGCCCCCTCGGGCACCTCCGTCAGCTCGCTGCCGACGTCCGGGCAGTCGATCGTGCCGGCGGCGGAGTTCACCTGCTCGACCGCGTCGTCGGGCGAACCGTCCTCGGTGGCCGACGCGTAGACGTTGACGGCCACGAGACCGCCTCCGCCCAGGATCAGCGCGATCGCGGCAGAGGTCGCGCGCCGTGCTCCGGATGGGCGTCTGCGCCTGGTGGTGCGTCCCACGGATAGCTCCTACAACGTCGTGGTCGGGTCCGGGCATGAAAAACCCCAGCCCTATACGGAGCCGGACCTCGATGTGTTCAAACGCCTCGTACATTCACAGGAATCTGACAGGTAACGAGGCATCACACATGGTCAAAGTGGTAGCAAGCGCTCTCCCCGCCGGGCTGCCGACGGCGTCGGCCGCGGCAGCCCTCGACCCGCTCTCGCCTCCGGGCGCGGGGCAGTGTAGACATGGGCACATGGTCCGTCTCCTGGGTCGATCTCGCTCTCAGTCGACCCGCCGTCCCCAGAGTCGGCCTGCGCGGGGCCGGGACGACAGCGCCCGGCGGGTACCGCACGGATCGGACGGCGGCGCCAGTCGGGAGCCGGAACACGGCTGGGGCCCGCTCTCGGGGCTGCGATCGGCGCTGAGCGGGCGCAGTGTCGCCGGGCAGGTGTTCCTGCTGCAGGTCGTGATCGTGCTGGTACTGGTCGTGTCGGCCGTGGTGGCGCTGGTCCTCCAGGTACGGCACGACAGCTCCAAGGAGGCGCACAACCGTTCGCTCGCCGTGGCGGAGACGTTCGCCAACGCACCGGGCACCCGGGAGGCGCTGAGCGCCCCCGACCCGACGGAGGTGCTCCAGCCGAGGGCCGAGGCCGCGCGGGTCCAGTCCAAGGTGGACTTCATCGTCGTGATGAACACCGACGGGATCCGCTACACCCATCCGAAGACGGACCGCATCGGCAAGCAGTTCGTCGGCACCACCGAGCCCGCGCTCAAGGGCGAGTCCTTCACCGAGGAGGTGACCGGCACCCTCGGACCGCTGGTCCAGGCGGTGGTGCCGGTCAAGGATCCCGACGGCAAGGTGGTGGGCCTGGTGTCGGCCGGGATCACCACCGAGAACGTGGGCGGGGTCGCCGAGCAGCAGCTGCCCCTCGTGCTGGCCGCCGCCGCGGCGGCCCTCGCCCTGGCCACGGCGGGCACGGCGCTCGTCAGCAAACGGCTGCTGCGGCAGACCCACGGGCTCGGCCCGTCGGAGATGACCCGCATGTACGAGCACCACGACGCGGTGCTGCACGCCGTGCGGGAGGGCGTGATCATCGTCGGCGGCGGGGGCCGCCTGCTGCTCGCCAACGACGAGGCGCACCGGCTGCTGGACCTCCCCGCGGACGCGGAGGGGCAGGACGTCCACTCCCTGGGCCTCGAAGCGCACGTGGCGGACCTGCTGGCCTCGGGCCGGGTCGCCAACGACGAGGTGCACCTGGTGGGCGACCGGCTGCTCGCGGTCAACCAGCGGCCCACCGATCTCCAGGGCGCACCCTCCGGCAGCGTCGCCACGCTCCGCGACTCCACCGAGCTGCGTGCCCTCTCGGGCCGCGCGGAGGCCGCACGGGAGCGGCTGAGGCTGCTCTACGACGCCGGGGTGGGCGTCGGCACAGGTCTGGACGTGACCCGGACCGCCGAGGAACTGGCGGAGGTCGCGGTTCCCCGGCTCGCGGACTTCGTCACCGTGGACCTGGCCCCGGCCGCGCTCAGCGGCGACGAGCCCAAGACGGCCACCACCCTGCGCCGCACGGCGTGCAGCGGGATCCGCAAGGACGCGCCGCTGTACAAGGTGGGCGAGCGGATCGACCTGGTCCCCTCCTCGCCGCAGGCCCGCAGCATCGACAGCGGCACCTCGACCCTCGTGGCCGACCTCAGCCGGGCACCCGGCTGGCAGGCCCAGGACCTCGAACGGTCCGCGCAGGTCCTCGAGTACGGCATCCACTCGCTGATCACCGTGCCGTTGCGGGTGGGCCAGCTGGTGATGGGGGTCGCCAACTTCTGGCGCTCGGAGAAGCCCGAGCCCTTCGACCAGGAGGAGCTGGCGCTCGCCGAGGAGCTCGTGGCCCGCGCGGCGGTCTCCATCGACAACGCGCGCCGTTACACCCGCGAACACACGATGGCCGAGACCCTGCAGCGCAGCCTGCTGCCGCGCAACCTGCCCGAGCAGAGCGCCCTGGACGTCGCCTACCGCTATCTGCCCGCGCAGGCCGGAGTGGGCGGCGACTGGTTCGACGTCCTGCCCCTGTCCGGTACCCGGGTCGCCGTCGTCGTGGGTGACGTGGTCGGTCACGGTCTGCACGCGGCGGCCACCATGGGGCGGCTGCGCACGGCGGTCCACAACTTCACCGCGCTGGACCTGCCGCCGGACGAGATCCTGGGGCTGCTGGACGAAATGGTCAGCCGGATCGACCAGGACGAGGCGGTCCTCGACGGCAACGCCCCGATCACCGGGGCGACGTGCCTGTACGCGATCTACGACCCGGTCTCGCGGCGCTGCACCGTCGCCCGCGCCGGCCATCCGCCGCTGGCGGTGGCCCGGCCCGACGGCACGGTCGACTTCCCCGAGGTGCCGGCCGGTCCACCGCTCGGTCTCGGCGGACTGCCCTTCGAGACGGCCGAGCTGGACCTCGCCGAGGGCAGCCGCATGGTGCTGTACACCGATGGTCTCGTCGAGGACCGGGAGCGGGACATCGACGACGGGCTCGAACTTCTGCGCAGCGCCCTGGCGGGGGCCGACACCTCGCCGCAGGGCACCTGCGAGGCCGTGCTCGAAGCGCTGCCGCCGAGCCGGGCGAGCGACGACATCGCGCTGATCGTCGCCCGCACCCGGGCGCTGGACACGGGCCGTGTCATCGAGTGGGAGGTGCCCGGCGACCCGGCCGCGGTCCGCCGGGCGCGCTCCGACGCCACCCGGCAGCTGACCGCATGGGGCCTGGAGGAGCTGGAGTTCACCACCGAGCTGATCCTCAGCGAACTGGTCACCAACGCCATCCGGTACGGCGGTGGCCCCATCCGGGTCCGCCTCATCCACGACCGGCAGCTGATCTGCGAGGTCACCGACAGCAGTCACACCTCGCCCCATCTGCGGTACGCCGCCACGACCGACGAGGGCGGCCGGGGCCTGTATCTCATCGCCCAGCTCACCCAGCGCTGGGGCACCCGCTACTCCCCCACCGGCAAGACGATCTGGACCGAACAGGCGCTGCCCTGACGGCCGTCGGACAGGCCGGTCCCGTAGGAACCCCAAGGGCTCAGAAGGGCTCTGGGGGCTCCGTAGGACACGGCACCCAACGCACAAGGAGAGACCGAAGCATGCGTATCGGACTGCTCGGAACCGGGCCGTGGGCCGAGATGACCTACGCCCCCGCGCTGAGCGCGCACCAGGAGCTGGACTTCGCGGGGGTGTGGGGCAGGCGCCCGGAGGCGGCCAAGGAACTGGCCGACCGGCACGGCGGGCTGCCCGTGTACGAGGACGTCGACGCCCTGTTCGCGGACGTGGACGCGGTCGCCGTGGCCCTGCCGCCCTCCGTCCAGGCACCGATCGCGGTGCGCGCGGCCCGGGCGGGCTGTCATCTGCTGCTCGACAAGCCGCTCTCGACGGATGTCGAGCAGGGGCGGGCCGTCGTCCGGGCGGTCGAGGAGACCGGGGTCGCCTCGGTCGTCTTCTTCACCGCCCGGTTCCAGACCGCGATCGACGCGTGGATCACCGAACAGGCCGCCCATGGGGGCTGGTTCACGGGCCGCGCGGAGTGGTTCGGGTCGCTGTTCGACGACGAGAGCGACAGTCCCTTCGCGGACTCTCCCTGGCGGCGGGAGAAGGGCGGCCTGTGGGATGTCGGCCCGCACGCCCTGTCCGTGCTGCTGCCGGTCCTCGGGGACGTGGCGAAGGTGGCCGCCGCCGTGCGCGGGCCCAAGGACACGGTCCACCTGGTCCTTCTGCACACCGGCGGGGCGTCCAGCACCCTCACCCTCAGCCTCACCGCCCCGCCCGCGGCCTCCGGCGCCACGGTCGAGCTGCGCGGCCGGACCGGGACGACCGTCCTGCCCACGACCGACGAAGGGGCCGTACCCGCTCTCGTGCGGGCGGGGTACGCGCTGTTGGCGGCGGCCCGCAGTGGTCGTCCGCATCCGTGCGACGCCGCGTTCGCGCTGCGCGTGACGGAGCTGCTGGCCACCGCGGAAGGGCAGTTGACCGGCTGACGAGCCCAACTCGCGGACCCGCGTTCGAGTTTGCGTTCGACGACTACCGGACATCGTCCGGTGGCGGGCACGGCTTCGCCTCGCGTGTTTCGGTGAGGAGGTGCCCGTGAGCGCGACGGACGGGGACGCCGCCGAGCCCCTGCGGCGCGGGGCGGCGGCCCGGGAGAAGGACCAGGACGAGCGGACGGTCATGCGGCTGCGCCTGGGGGTCGGGGTCATCGGTGTCCTGCTCCCCCTCGCGCTGCCGGCCGGCAACTGGATCGCGGCACGGCTCGACGGCCGATCGGGGGCGGACGCCTGGCCCGGTTCCATGAGCGGCTCGTACTACACGAGCACCCGCGACATCTTCGTCGGCGCGTTGTGCGCGCTAGGGATCTTCCTGATCGTCTACCGGTTCGACAGGTTCAACGACATCCTGGGCACCGTCGCCGGTACCTGCGCCCTGGGCGTCGCCCTCTTCCCCACCGCTCCGGGGTCCGGGGGCGACGCGGGACGGACGACGGTCTCCGTGCTCCACCAGGTCTTCGCCATCGCCCTGTTGACGGCGATGGCGGCCTTCTGCCTCTCCATGTACCGGGCGCCCGGCATCGCGGACCGGCCGCACGCGCGGCGCCCCTATCTCGTGGCCGGGGTGCTGATCCTCGTGTTCATGGCGCTCGCCGCCGCGGCGGCGGCCACCGACGTGGGCGACGACTGGCTGGTCACACCTCTCTACCTGTGCGAGTGGCTCTCCGTGTGGTCCTTCGGTTTCGCGTGGACGGGCGCGGCCCTGGCCCTCGCCGCGGACATCGACCGGCTGCCCAGGACCCGTGCGTTCGTCGGCGCCGTACTCGGGCGGCTCCGCTCCCTCGGGGGCCTCGGCGCGTGGATCGGCGGCGGGCTCAGACCCGGGAGCCGGTGAGGAAGCGGTCCAGGGTGGCGGTCAGCTCCGCCGGCTTCTCCACGGGGAGTTCGTGGCCGGCGTCCAGGATCCGCACTTCGGCGTCCTGGCAGGCCTTGGCCATGCGGAGCATCTGGGCGACGGGGAGCTGGATGTCGTGGTAGCCGTGGACGAGGAGAATGGGGGTGCTGATCTCGCCGAGGCGGTCGAGCACGTCGAAGGCGCGCATGGCGCCGTACAGGGTCATCACGACCTCGCGCGGGGTGGCGGCGGAGGCGCGGATGTACGCGCGGATCTCCTCGCGGGGGTAGCCGGGCGCGAAGGCGCGCTGGATGTTGGCGGCGACGAACAGCTTGAAGGGGACCCGGGTGGAGGCCGCCATCAGCAGTCCGCGACCCCGGTTGTAGGTCATGCGGCCGATGGAGTTGACGAGCACCAGGCGCTCCACCCGCTCGGGGTGGGCGAGGGTGATGGTCTGGGAGATCATGCCGCCCATGGAGTGTCCGACCAGGACGAACCGCTCGACCTCCAGATGATCGAGGAGCGCGAGCACGTCTCTCGCCAGCTCCTCGATCGTGCGGACCCCGGCGCCGCCGCTCTCGCCGTGTCCGCGCAGGTCGAGGCGGATCACGCGCCGCTTCTTCGCGAAGTGCGCGACCTGATGGTCCCAGCGGTGGCGGTCGGCGGTCCAGCCGTGGACGAACACCAGGGGCACACCGTCGCCCTCACGGGGGCCCTCGTCGTCGTACGTCAGCGCGGCGCCGTCGACTTCGAGCTGCGGCATGGGGGCCTCCTGCGGTCCGGTCCGGCCCGGTGCGGTCCGGTTACTGACCGGTACGGTAGCCGGTGACCCGGCCCGCGTAAATCGTCCGCGCCCCCTGCGCCGCCCTGCTGATTTCCCCCGGTGTTCTCGCTCGGACAACCCCTGTTCTTCACACGGCTGCGCGACGCGTGGCGTGTGCTCATAGCCGGTGCCGGTGGCGGCTTCGACGTCTACGCCGGGCTGCCGCTGGCCCTCGCCTGCGGTCGGCGGGCAAGGAGGCCCATCTCGCGAGCCTCTCCTTCGCCGATCCGTACGGCCTGAGCCTCGATGTGTGGCTAGAGCAGGACGTCGCGGCGGTAGGCCCCGAGACCGCCTTCCGGGGCGACTGCTTCCCCGAGCGCGCCCTCGCCGAGTGGCTGGACCTGCACGGGATGCCCAGCACCGTGTAGGCGCTGTCCCGTACGGGTGTGGCACCCCTGCGGGCCGCCTGTCGCGCGCTCATCGGGCATCCGGGCGGGGTGGACGCCGTCGTCCTGGTGGACGGCGGCACCGACATCCTGATGCGCGGCGCGCACGGGCTCGGGACACCGGAGGAGGACATGGCGAGCCCGGGTGCCGGCAGCGGCCTCGACGAGGTCCCGGAGCCGGGGCGAGTTCGGCGATGTCCGGTTCACCGACCGCGCCCAGGACGGCGAACTGTTCGTCAATCCGCTGATGGCGCTGTACTTCTGCGTGGACGCGGTGGGCCTGGCCAGCCGCAACCTGTACCTCGACCGGCTGGAGAAGACCGAACTGACCCGGCAGATCGGCTCGGTGACCGCGGGGAACAGGTGACAGACTGACGCCATGGAAGAACGCGCATTCGGTAGGTCGGGTCAGCACGCGTCCGTGGTCGGTCTCGGCACATGGCAGCTGGGCGCCGACTGGGGAGACGTCGACGACAAGGAAGCCCTCGCGGTGCTGGAGACCGCGGCCGAGTCGGGGGTGACCTTCTTCGACACGGCCGACGTCTACGGCGACGGGCGCAGCGAGCAGACCATCGCCACGTTCCTGCGGAGCAGGCCCGATCTGCATGTGTTCGTCGCGACGAAGATGGGCCGTCGCGTGGAGCAGGTCCCCGAGAACTACGTCCTCGACAACTTCCGGGCCTGGAACGACCGCTCCCGCCGCAATCTCGGTGTGGACCGCCTCGATCTGGTCCAGCTGCACTGCCCGCCCACGCCGGTCTACTCCTCGGACGAGGTGTTCGACGCGCTCGACACCCTGGTCGAGGAGGAGCGCGTCGCCGCGTACGGGGTCAGCGTGGAGACCTGCGCCGAGGCGTTGACGGCGATCGCCCGGCCGAACGTGGCGAGCGTGCAGATCATCCTCAACCCGTTCCGGATGAAGCCGCTCCTCGACGTCCTCCCGGCGGCGGAGAAGGCGGGGGTCGCGATCATCGCGCGCGTTCCGCTGGCCTCGGGGCTGCTGTCCGGCAAGT
This sequence comes from Streptomyces akebiae, assembly GCF_019599145.1. NCBI lineage: Bacteria > Bacillati > Actinomycetota > Actinomycetes > Kitasatosporales > Streptomycetaceae > Streptomyces > Streptomyces akebiae. The sequence continues at coordinate 434,171 of NZ_CP080647.1, forward strand.
ACACCAAGGACACGGTCTTCGCGGAGAACGACCACCGCACCTACAACCGGCACGGTGAGTCCTTCGACCAGGGCGAGACCTTCTCCGGTGTCGACTACGGCACGGGCGTGGAGGCGGCCGTCGAGTTCGCCGCGCTCGCACCCGAGGGGTTCACCCCGGCCCAGCTGGCGCTGCGCTGGATCATCCAGCTGCCGGGCGTCACGACGGTCATCCCGGGTGCCCGCACGCCCGAGCAGGCCCGCGCCAACGCGTCGGCCGCCGCGCTGCCGGAGCTGTCCGGCGAGACGCTCACGGCGATCCGGGAGCTGTACGACCGCCGGATCAAGGAGCAGGTGGAAGGTCGCTGGTAGGACGGCGTGCGGGGGTCGTCCGGCGCATGGCACCGGACGACCCCTGCGGGCAGATCAGATACGGCCGCCGGTGAGCCGGGTGATCGGGCCGTGGACGTGGCGGCCGGAGCGGCGGCCGACCGCGTAGGAGGCGGCGGTCAGGGCGGTCAGGCCGGCGCCCACTCCGGCGGCGACGAGCTTGCGGTGGGCGATGACGGTCATGGCCGTCTTCGCGCCGGCGGCCACCTGGCCGGAGGCCTGCACCACCGCCTGCCGTCCCGCCTCGACACCCTTCACGGCGCTGTGCACGGCGCTGTTCGCGCTGTCGGCGGCGCGGCCGGCCATGTCGGCCGCGTGTCCGGCCCCGGCCTTGGCGGACGACGTCGCGTCGTCCACCTTGATCGCGGCCGTCTTCGCGGACGCGGTGGCCGGTGCCGTCGCCTTGGAGGTGGTCCGGCGGGCCTTGGCCGCGGCCGTCTCGGCGGACGCGGAGTTCTCATTCGGGTCTTTGTTCGGTCGAGTCATGGAAACCGCGTTGCCGTTCACCGCCGCGGCAAACACCTCACCTATGCCGGGGGCCGGCGCCTACGCCCTCTCCCCTGCCGTCCCGCGGCCGTTCCGCGGCCGTTCCGCGGCCCGTTGCGTGGCCATTCCCCGGCCGTTTCCCGGCCGTTTCCCGGGCTCCCCCGCCGTCCGTCCATTCCCTCGCGTGGCATAAGATCGCTTTATGAGGTCATAGACCCGACCCGCGTACCTGGTAAGGGTTGCCTTAGTTTAGGGTTGCCGACGAGACGCTTTTCTTCCGCTCGAAGGGAACCTGAACATGCCCCGCCCTCTGCGGGTAGCCATTGTCGGAGCCGGACCCGCCGGGATCTACGCCGCCGACGCGCTGCTGAAGTCCGACGTCGCCACCGAGCCCGGTGTGTCCATCGACCTCTACGAGCGGATGCCCGCGCCGTTCGGACTGATCCGCTACGGCGTGGCCCCCGACCACCCCCGCATCAAGGGCATCATCACGGCCCTGCACCAGGTGCTCGACAAGCCGCAGATCCGTCTCTTCGGCAACGTCGACTACCCGACGGACATCAACCTGGACGACCTGCGCGCGTTCTACGACGCCGTGATCTTCTCCACCGGCGCCACGGCCGACCGCGCGCTCGACATCCCCGGTATCGACCTCGACGGCTCCTACGGCGCGGCGGACTTCGTCTCCTGGTACGACGGACACCCGGACGTCCCGCGCACCTGGCCCCTTGAGGCCGAGAAGGTCGCCGTCCTCGGTGTCGGCAACGTGGCGCTCGACGTCGCCCGTGTCCTCGCCAAGACCGCCGACGAGCTGCTGCCCACCGAGATCCCCGCCAACGTCTACGAGGGCCTGAAGGCCAACAAGGCGCTGGAGATCCACGTGTTCGGCCGCCGCGGCCCGGCCCAGGCGAAGTTCTCCCCCATGGAGCTGCGGGAGCTGGACCACTCCCCCAACATCGAGGTCATCGTCGACCCCGAGGACATCGACTACGACGAGGGCTCCATCGCCACCCGGCGCGGCAACAAGCAGGCCGACATGGTCGCCAAGACCCTGGAGAACTGGGCGATCCGCGACACCGGCGACCGCCCGCACAAGCTGTTCCTGCACTTCTTCGAGTCGCCCACCGAGATCCTCGGCGAGGACGGCAAGGTCGTCGGCCTGCGCACCGAGCGCACCGCCCTGGACGGCACCGGCAACGTCAAGGGCACCGGCGAGTTCAAGGACTGGGACGTCACCGGCGTCTACCGCGCGGTCGGCTACCTCTCGGACAAGCTGCCCAAGCTGCCCTGGGACGTCGACTCGGGCACCGTCCCCGACGCGGGCGGCCGGGTCATCGAGGAGACCGGCGCTCACCTGCAGTCGACGTACGTCACCGGCTGGATCCGGCGCGGTCCGGTGGGCCTCATCGGGCACACCAAGGGTGACGCCAACGAGACCGTCGCCAACCTCCTGGACGACTTCGCGAACGGGCGGCTGCACGAGCCGTCCGCGCCCGCGCCGGAGGCCGTCGACGCGTTCCTGGCGGACCGGAACGTGCGCTTCACGACGTGGGAGGGCTGGTACAAGCTCGACGCCGCGGAGAAGGCGCTCGGTGAGCCGCAGGGCCGTGAGCGCGTGAAGATCGTCGAGCGTGAGGACATGCTCCGGGAGAGCGGAGCGTAAGCGCTCCGCTCGGGGCAGGGGGACTGTGGGCCGTCTTCAAGCCGCGGGTCGTCCGTGGCCGGTCGCGCAGTTCCCCGCGCCCCTTTCAGGGGCCCGCGGCCCCATCGACGGCCGTGCGCCGCTCGTAGGCATAAGCTCGTCCAATGGCCAAGTACTACGACGTGCACCCTGACAACCCCCAGCCGCGCGCCATCGGGCAGGTGGCCGACAGTATTCGTCAGGGTGGGCTCATCGCATATCCGACGGACTCCTGCTTCGCGCTCGGGTGCCGGCTGGGCAGTCGGGACGGCATCGAGCGGATCCGTACGATCCGGCAGCTCGACGACCGTCACCACTTCACCCTGGTGTGCGAGAACTTCGCGCAGCTGGGCCAGTTCGTGCACGTCGACAACGACGTGTTCCGTGCCGTGAAGGCGTCGACCCCGGGCAGTTACACCTTCATCCTCCCCGCGACGAGGGAGGTGCCCCGCAAGCTGCTGCACCCCAAGAAGAAGACCGTCGGAGTACGCATCCCCGACCACCGGGTGGCCCAGGCGCTCCTCGCCGAACTGGGTGAACCGCTCGTCTCCAGCACGCTGCTGCTGCCCGACGAGGAGGAGCCGCTGACGCAGGGCTGGGAGATCAAGGAGCGCCTCGACTACCTGGTCGACGCGGTGGTGGACTCCGGGGACTGCGGCACGGAACCGACGACCGTCATCGACTTCTCCAGCGGCGAGGCCGAGATCATCCGCAAGGGCGCGGGCGACACCTCACGGTTCGAGTGAGGGCCGAGCACGGCGCCGGGGCTCAGGTCTGCCGCAGCGGCTCGTACGCCTCGGCGCTCAGGCCGAAGGTCCAGGCCACGCCTTCCCGGGCCGTGGTCGTGGTGGGCGGCACCCGCAGCCAGTAGGTGCGGCTCGTGCCGTCCGGCTCCGGCGTGGAGTTGACGACCTCCACCATCACCACGTCCTCGTCGCCGGGCAGGGCTATGCGCCACAGCACACCCGTCTCGTCGCGGTGCACCGGCTGCGCCCCGGACTCCTCCAGGTAGCGGTCGTAACCGTGATACTCGAGCATCACCCGGCGCAGCTCCGCGTTCTCCTCCGCACGGATCTGCTCCGGGGTCAACGAGGCGAGCCGGTCGAGGAATTCACCGGGGACGGGCAGCCCGCGCCAGGCGTGCAGGGCGAAGCCGTCGCTGAAGGCCAGCGCGGGACCGTCGCCGCGGTCCAGACGGCCCGCCTCGTCACGGTGCAGCTCCACCGGCCGTTCGGCGACGACCGCGACGCGCTCGTAGGGCCACCACCAGCCCGCCGCGCGGGCCACCTCCGCGAGTCCGTCCAGCTCGGGGGCGGTGTCGAAGGCCGACAGCCAGGCCGCGTCGTGCTGGCCCAGGACCGCGTCCAGGAGCAGCAGCCGGACGCGGGTCTCCTCCTTGCGGTCGGCGGGGGCCAGAGCCTCGACGACACCGGTGCGGACGCGGTCGACGAGGGGCTGGGTGGTCTCCCAGAGGTCGGCCCCGGTCGCCCGCCAGTGGTCGCTCCAGCCGGTGGGGCCCAGCCGGTGGTGCAGCCGGGCGCGGGCGGCGGCGACCGGTCTGTTGCGGACGGCGTCACGGACGCTCGCCCCGGTCGCGGGGAGCGCCTCGCCGTCGTCCGCGGCCGCCCCCGACAGCAGGCGTACCGCCGCCAGAGGCGAGCGGACCCACACGATCCGCTCGGGCTCCGGCAGCCCCGCACCCCGGTACGCGAGGCGCACACCCGCCTCGGTCCGCGCCCGGTCGCCCGCTCCCGTGGCCGCCGCCACCGCCCGCCAACTCGCCTGCTCGTTCACGCCGTTCCTCCTGGATCTCGATGCCTGTCCCTGCGGCTGCCGTGCCTCACGGCCGCCCTCTCCCCCACGGGTTCAGTCGGCGACGATCCGCACCGAACCCGGCACGTACTCGCGCTGGCGGACGACGCGGTACCAGCCCTTGGGCAGGGAGATCGCCGCGTGTTCCTCGTGGACGACACGGGCGCCCTCCGGCACGTGCAGCAGCATCGGGCCGAACGCGTCGTCCTCGCGGATCAGGCGGCCGGGGCCGACCACGGCGTGCGCGTGACCGGTGACCTCGCCGAGGGCCAGGACGAGCCGACCACGCCTGTCGCGTGGCTCCGACGTGGCGTCGAGCGCGCCGCGGGGCACGGCGCTCTCCGCCAACGGCGCGATGAGGACGTCTCCTTGCCGGTACATGGGTCTCCCTCCCGTCGGGCACTCCCCGTGCCACGAGACGACCGTAGGGGCAGCCACTGACAATCGGCCCCGCACGGCGGTTCGCCGGGGCGAGCGCAGGTGTTCGTCCACAGGACAGGGGTCCGCCGCACACGGTGTCAGTGCGGCTTGGTAGAACTCCTCTACCCGGCGGCGCCGTGCGCTCCGGGTGCGCAGCGGGCGGACCGGGCAGGGACTCGGCCACGTCCACGGACATGGAACGAAGGGGCGGGGCGCACATGACCATCGGGAGCCATCTGGAGGAGTTCCACGACCTGCCGGTCCACCGCTTCCCCACGTCGGTGAAGGACCCTCAGGGCGCCGCCCGTCTGCCCGCGCCCGAGTCGGTGGCCTGGGCCATCGCCGTGGACTCGTACGACAGCGAGGAGGCCTGGGAGGAGGCGTTCGCCCGGTTCCTGGCCTCGGTCGACACCGAGAAGGTGCGGGCGCTGGTGGTGGGCGCCTGGAGCGACGCCTACGACAACGGCCCCGAGGAGATCGTCGCGGCTCTGGTGGCGGCGAAGGACCGGCTGCCCTCGCTGCGCGCCCTGTTCCTCGGCGACATCGTGATGGAGGAGTGCGAGATCTCCTGGATCAACCAGGGGGATGTGAGCCCGCTGCTGCACGCCTTCCCGGAACTGGAGGAGTTCGGGGTGCGCGGCGGCCAGGGGCTCGTCTTCCCGCCGTTGCGACACGAGCGGCTGCGGAGGCTGACGGTGGAGACCGGCGGCATGCCCGTCGAGGCCGTCCGGGGTGTCGCGGGCAGCGATCTGCCGGCCCTCGTCGAGCTGGACCTGTGGCTGGGCACCTCCGAGTACGGCGGCGACTCCGAGGTGAGCGACCTGGCGCCGATCCTCGCGGGCACCCGGCTCCCGGCCCTCAGGCATCTGGCGCTGCGCAACAGCGAGATGCAGGACGACATCTGCGCGGCCCTGGCCGCCGCCCCGGTGGTGGCCCGCCTCGACGTCCTGGACGTGTCGATGGGCGTCCTCACCGACGACGGCGCGACCGCGCTCCTCACCGGTCAGCCGCTCACCCACCTCACCACCCTGGACCTGCACCACAACTACCTCAGCGCGGCGATACGCGACCGCCTCCGGGACTCCCTGGAGGCCGAGGGGGTCCAGGTCGACGTCGACGCCGACGACGCCGAGTCGGACGAGGAGGAGGACGGCACGGTGTGGCGGTTCGTCGCGGTGGGCGAGTGAACACGTAGTCGGTGGTCGCGGGGCCGGTCGTCGCCGGATCGGTCGGCGCGGGGCCGGTTGTCGCTGGGGCGGTGGTCGCGGGATCGCGCGGCCGCGCGGGTGGAGGGGGATGGGTGTGGCCGGTTGGACCGGTGCGACGGGCGCGGGACCGGGCCCGTACAGGTGGGCGGTCGTCGGGAACGGGGAGAACCGTCGGGTCGGGCTGTTCCTCGCGGCGGCCGAGGCGGCCGGCGTCGGTGTGCCACGGGTCGTCGAGTGGCGGGACGTGCTGCGCGACGGCGGCCACGAGTTCGCCGACGACGAGGTCGTCCGGCTGGACTCGCCGGGCGAGAACGCCGAGGTGGACCGGCTGCTGCGGGACGTCGATGACCCGACGCGGGTGGAGGGCTCGGCCACCTGGTACACCCGTTTCCTGGCCGCCGTGGCCTCCCTGAGGGGCGGGGTGCGGCTGGACGGTCCCGCGGACCTCGCGGTGCTGTTCGACAAGCGGCTGTGCCACGCCCGGCTCGACGCGGCGGGGGTCCCGGTGCCGCCGTCGCCCACCTCGGGCGACACGGTCACGGTGCGCGGCTGGGACGACGTACGGGCGGTGATGCGGGAGCACGGCATGCCGCGGGTCTTCGTGAAACCGGCCCACGGCTCCTCCGCGTCCGGTGTGTTGGCCGTCGAGTCGTCGGCGGGCGGACGACTGCGGGCCACCACCTCGGTGGAGGTGGCCGCCGACAGCGGGCCGCACGCCCCGCCGCGGCTGCACAACTCCCTGCGGGTGCGGCGCTACTCGGACGAGCGGGAGATCGCCGGCATCGTCGACGCCCTCGCGGCCGACGGCCTGCACATCGAGCGCTGGCTGCCGAAGGCGTCCGCGCAGGGCCGGTCCGCCGATCTCCGGGTGCTGGTCGTGGCGGGCCGGGCCACGCACGCGGTCGTCCGCACCAGCCGTTTCCCGATGACGAACCTTCATCTCGGCGGTGCACGGGGCGATCTGACCTCGGTCGTGGTCGCGGCGGGCGACCGCTGGCGGCAGGCGCTGAACACCTGTGAGCGGGCCGCCGCCTGCTTCCCGGACACACTGTGCGTCGGTGTGGACCTGCTTCCGGCGATCGGCTGGCGCCGGTTCACGGTGGGCGAGGTCAACGCGTTCGGCGATCTGCTGCCCCGGCTGACCGGACTGCCGGGTGGCCCGGCGGAAGGCCTCGACACCTACGCGGCACAACTCGCGGCGGTGCGGAGCGCGATGCTCCCGACGCACGCGCACCACCCCCAGGCAAGGAAAGACCATGGATCCTTCTGACCGGGCCGACACGGCCCAGCGGCCCCCCGGAACCGTCCGGCCGCCCGACATGAACGAGGTGGTGGGCCGGGACGACCTGCTGCTGCTCACCCTCGACACCCTGCGGTACGACGTGGCGGTGCGGCTCGTGCGGGAGGGCCGGCTGCCGAACCTGGCCGCCCGTCTGCCGGGCGGCATGTGGGAGAAGCGGCACGCGCCCGGCAGTTTCACCTACGCCTCGCACCAGGCGATGTTCGCGGGGTTCCTGCCCACCCCGGCGGCGCCCGGACCGCATCCCCGGCTCTTCGCGGGCCGGTTCGCCGGCAGTGAGACCACCGAGGGGCGCACCTTCGTCTTCGACAGTCCCGACCTGGTCTCGGGGCTCGCCGCGCACGGCTACCGCACGGTGTGCGTCGGCGGTGTCGGGTTCTTCAACAAGCAGGGGGCGCTCGGCAGTGTCCTGCCGGGCCTGTTCCAGGAGAGCCACTGGGAACCGGAGTTCTCCGTGGCGTCACCGACGTCGTTCGAGTCGCAGGTGGCCCGCGCCGAGCGGGTCGTGTCCGAACTCCCCGTCGACCAGCGGCTGTTCCTGTTCCTCAACGTCTCGGCGCTGCACCAGCCCAACTGGTTCCATCTGCCGGGCGCCACCCGTGAGGCGGGCGACAGCCTGGCCACGCACGCGGCGGCCCTGGAGTACGTCGACCGGCACATCGGGCGGCTCTTCGCCGCGATGAGTTCACGGCGGCGCTGCTTCGCCGTCGTCTGTTCCGACCACGGGACCACCTACGGCGAGGACGGTTACACCGGGCACCGCCTCGGCCACGAGGCCGTGTGGACCGTCCCCTACAGCCACTTCTTCCTGGAGCCGTCCGCATGAGCGTGATCGAGACCGGGCCCCGATCCGGGGCCGGCGCCGCCGGCAGGACCGTGACCGGGGCAGCGGTCCGCCCCTACCAGCACTATGTGTACGCCTACCCGCACAAGACGGCGTACCGGAAGCTGCCCGGCGCACCACGGCTCGCCCAACTGTGGGCCGGCGAGTCACGGCAGGCGCTGTCGCTGTACGCGCACATACCGTTCTGCGAGGTGCGCTGCGGCTTCTGCAACCTCTTCACGCGGATCGGCGCGCCCGACGGGCTGACCGGCCGCTATCTCGACGCCCTCGAACGGCAGGCGATCGCGGTGCGGGAGGCCCTCGGGGACGCGGAGCCGGTGCGGTTCGCGAACGCCGCGTTCGGCGGGGGCACCCCGACCTTTCTGGAGGCCGCGGAGCTGGAGCGGCTGTGCGACATCGCCGAGCGGCACATGGGCGCGGACCTGCGGGCGATCCCGCTGTCGGTCGAGGCATCCCCGGCCACGGCGACGGCCGACCGGCTGTCCGTACTGGCCGAGCGGGGCACCACGCGGCTGAGCCTGGGCGTGCAGAGCTTCGTGCCGGAGGAGGCGCGTGCGGCCGTACGACCGCAGCGGCGGTCCGATGTGGAGGCGGCGCTGTCACGGATCCGGGACGCCGCCGTCCCCGTCCTGAACATCGACCTGATCTACGGCATCGACGGGCAGACGGCGGCCAGTTGGCGGCTGTCACTGGACGCGGCCCTCGCCTGGCAGCCGGAGGAGATCTACCTCTATCCGCTCTACGTCCGGCCGTTGACGGGCCTCGGCCGGAACGCCGACCCGGAGCTCGCGGACCGCGACTGGGACGAGCAGCGGCTGCGGCGTTACCGCGAGGGCCGCGACCACCTCCTCGCGCACGGCTACGAACAGGTCTCCATGCGGATGTTCCGCCGCGCGGACGCTCCGCCGCAGGGCCCGGACGATCATGCCTGCCAGACCGACGGCATGATCGGCCTGGGCTGTGGAGCCCGTTCGTACACGTCGAAGGTGCACTACTCCTTCGACTACGCGGTGAACATGAGCCAGATCCGCACGATCATCGACGACTACACCACCACCGGCGACTTCGGCCGGGCGGTGCACGGTCGTGCGGTCGACGAGGACGAGGCGCGGCGTCGCCATCTGCTGCAGTCGCTGCTGCAGGCTCGGGGGCTGCCGGTGGAGGAGTACCGGCGGCGGTTCGGGTCGGACCCGTACGAGGACTTCGCCGTGGAGCTGGACCTGCTGGCCGCGCGCGGCTGGCTCGCGGACGCGGGCACCGACCTGCTGAGGCTCTCCGCCGAGGGGCTGGCGCACTCGGACGCCATCGGTCCCGAGTTCTTCTCGCCCGCCGTCCGGGCGGCGATGGCCGCGTACGAGCTGAAGTGACGCGCCCGTGGACCTGACGATCCTGTACCGGGGCCCGCTCGCCTCCTGCGACTACGACTGTCCCTACTGCCCTTTCGCCAAGCGCCGTGACTCCACGGAGCAACTCCGCGCCGACCGTGCGGCCCTGGACCGTTTCACCGCATGGGCCCGGGAACAGACCGGCGACCGGCTCTCGGTGCTGTTCACGCCGTGGGGCGAGGGACTGGTGCGCTCCTGGTACCGCAGGGCCCTGGTCGAGCTCTCCCACGAGCCGCACATCGACCGGGTGGCGATCCAGACGAACCTGAGCTGCCGCACGGAATGGCTGGCGGAGGCCGACCCGGCCACGGTGGCCCTGTGGTGCACGTACCACCCCGGCCAGACCCCGTACGAAAGGTTCCTCGGCAAGGCGCTGCGACTGGCCGGGAGCGGGATCCGCTTCAGCGTGGGGATCGTCGGACTGCCCGAGCACCTGGAGCACGCCCGGCGACTGCGCGCGGAGCTGCCGGAGCAGGTGTATCTGTGGGTGAACGCCGCCGAGGGGCACACCTACACCGACGAGGAGGCGGCGCTCTGGACCGGGCTGGACCCGCTCTTCCCCTTCAGCCGCCACCCGCACCGCTCGGCGGGCCGCGCCTGCCGTACCGGCTCCACGGTCATATCGGTGGACGGGGAGGGCACGGTACGACGCTGTCACTTCGTCAAGACCGAACTGGGCAACCTCTACGACGGATCCTTCCGGACGGCACTCGCGCCCCGCCCCTGCCCGTTGTCCGTCTGCGACTGCCACATCGGCTACGTTCACCTCGAAACGCTCCCCCTGTACGACGTGTTCGCGGGCGGTGTCCTGGAACGCGTGCCGACGCCGGCGGCACGACGAGGAATCGGAAAGCGAGTGAGTCCATGACCTCAGCGGTCAACAGCGGTCCGTGGGTACGGCGTTACCGGCCCGCGCCCGAGGCTGCCGTGCGGCTGCTGTGTCTGCCGCACGCCGGTGGTTCGGCGAGCGCCTACCACCCCTTGGCGCTGGCTCTCGCCCCGGCCGCCGATGTACTGGCCGCGCAGTACCCGGGGCGACAGGACCGTTTCGCCGAGCCGCCGTCGGAGAGCGTCCGGGAACTGGCGGAGCGGATCGTCGAGGCCGTCACCGGCGACGACGACCGGCCGCTCGCCCTCTTCGGGCACAGCATGGGCGCGGTGGTCGCCTACGAGGCGGCACTGGCGCTGGAGGCGGCCGGCCGGACGCCGGTGCGGCTGTTCGTCTCGGGGCGGCGGGCGCCCTCCGCGGTCCGGGTCGGCCCCGAGCTGCACCGGGGCAGCGATGCCGAACTGCTCCGGGCGGTGCGCCGGTTGGGCGGCACGGACGGGCAGGTCTTCGAGGACGAGGAGCTCGTGCAGCTGGTGCTGCCGGCGCTGCGCGGCGACTACAAGGCGCTGGAGACGTACTCGCCGCGCCCCGACGACCGGCTGACCTGTCCGGTCACCGTCCTCACCGGCGACGCCGACCCCGTGACGCCGGTGGCCGACGCGCGGGCCTGGAGCGAACACACCGACGGACCGACCGAGCTGTGTGTGTTCCCCGGCGGTCACTTCTACCTCAACGACCGGCCGCGGGAGGTCGTCGACGTCGTACGGCGGCACCTGGGCCTGTAGGCGGAGGACGGCGGGCGGGGCGAGGCCTCACACCCGCCAGCTGTAGCGCCGCTCCGGGCGCCCGGCCACGCCGTAGCGGAGGGAGACGTCCGCGCTGCCGGTGCTGTGGAAGTACTCCAGGTAGCGGCGGGCGCTGACGCGGGAGATGCCGGTGAGGGTGGCGCACTCGGTGGCGGAGAGGGTGCCGTCGGCGGCGCGCAGGGTGGCCTCGATCAGCTCGGCGGTCTCCACGCTCATGCCCTTGGGCAGGGCGCCGGCCGTCGACGCGGGGGCGGTGGCTCCGGCGAGGACCCGGTCCACGTCGGCCTGGCCGCGGACGACGGTGGTGAGCAGCCGGCCGCGCTGGGCGGCGTACCGCTGGAGCCGGGAGCGCAGCTCCTCGAACTCGAAGGGTTTGAGGAGGTAGTCGACGACGCCGTGGCGGACCGCGCCGCGCACGCTGTCGGCCTCCCGGGCGGCGCTGATGACCATGACGTCGCAGTCGTGCCCGGCGGTGCGCAGCCGCGGTATGACGTCGAGGCCGAAGCCGTCGGGGAGGTAGAGGTCGAGGAGGACGAGGTCGGGGCGGAGTTCGTCGACGGCGGCGACGGCCTGTTCGCCGGTGCTGGCGACGCCGACGACGTGGAACGGCTCGACGCGTTCGACGAAGGTGCGGTGGACCCGGGCCACCATGAAGTCGTCGTCGACCACGAGCACGTCGATGGTGCCGGGCGGGCTGCTCGTGCCGGTCATGGTGTCGCTCCTTCCGCCACCGCGTCGGCGAGGTGGCTGACGGTCATGCGGGCGGTGAACATGGCCCCGTCGGGGGTGTTGGTCACCGAGATCTCACCGCCGTGGCGTTCGCAGACCAGGCGGGTGAGGGCCAGGCCGATGCCGCGCTCGCCTTCCCGCGCGGCCTTGGTGGTGAAACCGTGGGAGAAGACCTCACGGGCGAGTTCGGGGGCCACACCCGGGCCCGAGTCGCGGACGACGATCTCGACGCTGGAGGCGTCCTGGCGCAGTTCCACCTCGACCCAGGCCTCCCGGGCGTCGGCGCCGGCCCAGCGGTCGGGGTCGTCGGGCGCGGTCGTGGTGGCGGCCGCGTCCACGGCGTTGTCGACGAGGTTGCCGACGACGGTCGCCACGTCGGCGGCGTCCTCGGGGGCGAGCCGGTCCAGGTTGGTGGCGTCCGAGATCCGCAGGATGACCCGGCGTTCGGCGGCCAGCGAGGTCTTCGCCGTGAGCAGGGCGGCGACGGCGGTGTCGCGGACGCGGCGGCTGAGGGTGACGTCCAGGGAGTGGCGGTGCCGGCTCAGCGCCCGGATGTAGTGGACGACCTCGTCCTGCTCGCCGATCTGGATGAGCCCGGAGATGGTGTGCAGCTGGTTGGCGAACTCGTGGGCCTGGGCGCGCAGCAGCTCGGAGGAGCTGCGGAAGGAGCCGATCTCGCGTTCGAGGCGGGCCAGCTCGGTGCGGTCCCGGAGGGTGGTGACGGAGCCGAGGTGGCGGCCGTCCTTGGTGACGGTCATGCGGTTCATCACCAGGACCCGGCCCCGGCGGATCACGACCTCGTCGCGCTGGTGGGGCGCCTCTTCCTGGGCCCCGGCCAGCACGTCACGCAGGCGTCCCTCGACGCCGAGGTCGGTCAGGCTCTTGCCGACGCAGTCCTCGGGCAGGTCCAGCAGTCGTCGGCCCATCTCGTTGACGAGGGTGAGCCGGTGGTGGGGGTCCAGGGCGACCACGCCCTCGGCGATGCCGTAGAGCATGGCCTCGCGGTGTTCGGCGAGGCCCGCGATCTCCTGGGGCTCCAGGCCGAGGGTCTGCCGTTTGACGCGCCGGGCGAGCAGCCAGGAGCCGACGAGGCCGAGGCCGCTGGCGATGCCGAGGTAGGCGAGGAGGTAGGAGGAGGCGCCGCTGAGGCGCTGCCACACGGTGGGGGAGGCCTCGCCGATCATGACGGTGCCCAGCAGCAGGCCGAGGTTGTCGTTGGTCGTCGCACCGAGCACGGGAACCTGGGCCACGAGCTCGCGGCTGCCGTCGAGGGTCAGTGAACCGGACCAGCCGCGGCCCGCGACGGCGCCCTCACCCACCGGCATCGGGTCGCCGATCGCGGTGGGGTCGGTGGAGCTGACGATCAGACCGTCGGCGTCGGCGACGGTGACCGAGGTCACTCCGGACTGGGTCTGGGTGGAGTTCACCAGGGGGGCCAGCGCCTCGTGCGCGACGGGCCGGGCGAGCCGGTCCCGGACCAGCGGGTTGGCGGCGAGCTGCTCGGCGAGCGCGGTGACACGGCGGCCCTCGACCCGGTTGAAGGTGGCCGCCGACTGCGTGAGCGAGACCGCCGCGACCGCCAGCAGCACCACCACGACGATGGCGAGCTGGAGGACCAGCATCTCGCCTGCGAGGGTATGGCGACGGAACACCACGACGGACTCTTCTCTCGTGCCGACGCCGTCCCGGGCGTCTCGCTCGTTTCTCGTGCCGACGCCACGTCGGGCGTCGCGCGGCTGGGGCGCCGCCTTGTGCGGTGGGTCGCACAATCATGGCGCCCGCGTCCGATCCGGGGAAGGGAGGTGTGGGGGACGTGCCCATAAGGTGACAGGGGCCGTGACCACTACGACCACAACTTCCGTTGCTTCCGCAAGGGCGTCAGCTCCGTCCCGCGCGGGCACGATGTGGCCCAGGTCACCCTTCCCTCCTCGACCCGAACCGACAGGTGGTGGCATTCGTGCAGCTGCGCACCCCGCTCGCCCTGCTCGGGGCGGCCCTGCTCGTGCTCGTGGGACCGCCCCTGCTGACCCCCGGCAGCGGCAGCGAGACCGGCACGCAGATCCCCGGTCTGCGTTTCATGGTGCCGAACACTCCGGGCGGCGGCTACGACATCACGGCGCGGACGGCCGCGAAGAACGCCGAGGACGCCGGGCTCACCCACACCATCGAGGTGTTCAATCTGCCGGGCGCCGGCGGCACGGTCGGTCTGAGCCGGCTGGTGAGCGAGCACGGCAACGGCAGGCTCGCGATGTCGATGGGGCTCGGTGTCGTCGGCGCCGTCCGCTCCAACGACGCGCCGAAGACCCTCGCCGACACCACGCCGATCGCCCGCCTCACCGAGGAGCAGGACGTCGTGGTGGTCGCCAAGGACTCCCCGTACAAGACGATCGACGAGCTCGTCGGGGCCTGGAAGGACGACCCGGGCGAGCTGCCGGTGGGCGGGGGTTCGGCGCCGGGCGGGCCCGACCATCTGGCGCCGATGCTGATGGCGCAGGCCGCCGGGATCGCGCCGAAGGACGTCAACTACATCCCCTTCGACGGCGGCGGTGAGCTGCTCGCGTCGATCCTGGGCGACAAGGTCGCCTTCGGGGTGTCCGGCGTCGGCGAGTACCTGGACCAGATCAGGGCGGGCGAGCTGCGGCTGCTCGCGGTGACCGGTCCGAAACGGGTGGCGGGGCTGGACGCGCCGACCCTCCAGGAGGCCGGCTACGACGTGAACTTCACCAACTGGCGCGGCATCGTCGCCCCGCCCGGTCTCACCGAGGCCGAGCGCGACAAGCTCACCCGGCTGATCGAGGAGCTGCACGACTCGCCCCAGTGGCGGCAGTCGATGAAACAGAACGGCTGGGACGACGCGTTCCTCACCGGCGACGCGTTCGGCGACTTCCTGGATGCCCAGGACAGGCGCGTGGTGTCGGTGTTGAAGGAGCTGGGGCTGTGACCACCGAGACGGGCACCACCGGCACTCCCCCGGCACCCGCCGACGAACGCCGCTCCTGGCTGCGCGACCACTCCGAGCTCGGCGTCTGCGTCCTGCTGCTGGCGCTCGGCGTCCTCGTCCTGACCGACGCGCTGACCATGGACGTCGACATCGCCCAGCGCGGGCCGGTCGGCCCGCGGACCGTGCCGGTCGTGGTCGGCGCCGGTCTGCTGCTGGTCGCCGCGCTGCTCGCGGTGGACGTGTTGCGCGGCGGGCGGGGCCAGGCCGAGGTCGGCGAGGACATCGACCTGTCCGAGCCCGCCGACTGGCGCACGGTGCTGCTGCTGGCCGGGGTGTTCCTCGGCGCCGCCGTCCTGATCGAACCGCTCGGCTTCCCCATGGCCGGCGCCCTGCTGTTCTGGGGCGCGGCGTACGCGCTCGGCAGCCGGCGCCTGGACCGGGATCCGCTCATCGCGGCCGTCATCTCCCTGGTCACCTACGCCGTGTTCGACAACCTGCTCGGGGTGCCGCTGCCCGGCGGTCCGCTGATGGGAGTGCTTTGACATGGACGCCCTCAGCTCCCTCCTCGACGGCTTCGCCACGGCCCTGACCCCGATCAACCTGCTGTGGGCGGCGATCGGTGTCCTGCTGGGCACGGCGATCGGGGTGCTGCCCGGGATCGGGCCCGCCATGGCGGTGGCGCTGTTGCTGCCGGTGACGTACGGGCTGAACCCGGTCGGCGCGTTCATCATGTTCGCCGGCATCTACTACGGGGCGATGTTCGGCGGTTCCACCACCTCGATCCTCCTCAACACACCCGGTGAGAGCGCGGCCGTGGTCGCGGCCATGGAGGGGAACCCCATGGCCAGGTCGGGGCGCGGCGCGCAGGCGCTGGCGGCGGCCGCCATCGGGCACTTCGCGGGCGGCATGGTCGGCACGGTCCTGCTGGTGGCGCTGGCGCCGAAGGTCGCCGAGCTGGCCGTGGACATCGGCGCCCCGGACTACTTCGCGATCATGGTGCTGGCGTTCATCGCCGTGACGTCCGTCCTCGGCTCGTCGCGCGTCCGGGGCCTCGCGTCCCTCCTCATCGGCCTGACGATCGGGCTGGTGGGCCTGGACCGGATGACCGGCCAGCAGCGCCTGACCTTCGGTTCCCTCCAGCTCGCCGACGGTGTCGACGTGGTGATCGTCGCGGTCGGTCTGTTCGCCATCGGGGAGGCCCTGTGGGTGGCGGCGCATCTGCGGCGCAGCCCGCCGGAGCCGATCCCGGTGGGCCGGCCGTGGCTCGGCCGCTCCGATGTGAGGCGGACCTGGAAGTCCTGGGCGCGGGGGCCGTTCATAGGCTTCCCGTTCGGCGCGATCCCGGCGGGCGGCGCCGAGATCCCCACCTTTCTGTCGTACGTCACCGAGAAACGGCTGTCGAAGCACAAGGAGGAGTGGGGCAAGGGCGCCATCGAGGGTGTCGCCGGTCCGGAGTCCGCGGCGTCGGCCTCGGCGGCGGGCACCCTCGTCTCCATGCTGACCCTCGGGC
This sequence comes from Streptomyces akebiae, assembly GCF_019599145.1. Classification (NCBI taxonomy): domain Bacteria; kingdom Bacillati; phylum Actinomycetota; class Actinomycetes; order Kitasatosporales; family Streptomycetaceae; genus Streptomyces; species Streptomyces akebiae. Next base: position 450,490 of record NZ_CP080647.1, read on the forward strand.
TGCCCACGACGGCGGTCGCGGCGGTCATGCTGGCCGCCTTCCAGCAGTACGGCATCCAGCCCGGCCCGCTGCTCTTCGAACGCGAGCCGGACCTCGTGTGGGGCCTGATCGCCTCGCTCTTCGTCGGCATGGTGCTGCTGCTCGCACTCAATCTGCCGCTGGCCCCGCTGTGGGCGAAGCTGCTGCGCATCCCGCGGCCGTACCTCTACGCGGGGATCCTGTTCTTCGCGGCGGTCGGCGCGTACGCGGTCGGCGGTGAGGTGATCGACCTGGTGATCCTGCTGATCATCGGGCTGATCGGCTTCGGTATGCGCCGTTACGGCCTGCCGGTGCTGCCCGCCGTCATCGGTGTGATCCTCGGCCCAGGCGCCGAGCAGCAGCTGCGACGGGCCCTGCAGATCAGTGACGGCAGCGTCACCGGCCTGGTGAACACACCGTTCTCGGTGACGGTGTACGTGGTCATCGCCGTGCTGCTGGCCTGGCCGCTGCTGAAGCGGCTGGTCACCGGCAGGCGCACGGCCCGGGTCGGATGAGCGGCGGCCGGGCGCTCAGCTCGCGCCCCGCTCCGCCTCCTCGTGCAGGAAGGCGCTGATCTGCCCGGCGATGTCCGCTCGGCCCGGACCGCCCGCCGGGTCGAGGAGGTCCTCGTCCACGCCGATGCCGCCGGACCACAGATACCGCTCGGTCCACTCCTCGTCGGCACGCAGCTGGACCTGGATGTCGAACTGGGTGAGGTGGGACTCCGGGGCGGCCGCGTACAGGACGGAGGTGGCGCGGCGCAGCGGGTAGAGGTCGAAGCCCTCGATGAACCGGGAGTTGCGCCAGTCGAGGAAGGCGCTCTCGCCGTCGGGGCCGGTACGGATGTCGAGCTGGCCGTCCTCCAGATGGAGGCCGACGTGGTCGCTGCCCCGGTTCTCCACGGTCACCCGGAACCGGAAGTACGTCAGCCCTTCGGCGGCGTCGTCGCGTCCCCGTGGGGGTTCCGCGCACTCCACTCCGTGGACGCGCACACGCAGGCCGGCCAGGTCGCCGTCGTACTCCTGCCAGTCCCCGATCACGTTGGGCTCGCGCACCGTCCACCTCTCCACATCGGCGGGACACCTCCCGCGTCGCGCGCACCACAGTGCCACACCCGTCGGACGTCCGGGTCCGGGGCATTACCGCCGGTCAGAGGTGATCAAGCCGTGTGCAGCGACGATTGCCGGGAGGGTCACGCGAAGGGGGTCGCCCACGTGCCGCACATCACGTTCACGGCCCACAGTGCGGATACGCGGAGGCCGACTTGCCGATTCCCCGAGCGGTCGTCGGCGCCGTACGCTACGTTCGATCACCGCCGGTTGGCGCACCGTCGGCGAGGTCGCGTGCAGGGAAGGTTCTGAGCGTCGCATGGGCAACTTCGGCATCGCTCCACCGACGGGCCCGGTCATGACCGGAGGGCTGGCCGATCCACTGTTCGAGACGGCGAACCACGATCCCGCGCTGCCGCAGCTCGCGCGCCGTGACAGCACCTCCCCCGGCACCTGGACGCGGGTGAGCGCGGCCGAGGCACGGGACGAAGTCGCCGATCTGGCCAAGGGGTTGATCGCGTCCGGGATCCGCCCGGGCAACCGGGTGGCCGTGATGGCGCGGACCCGTTACGAGTGGACGGTGCTCGCCGTCGCGCTGTGGGCCGTGGGCGCCGAGATCGTGCCGGTCTGTCCGACGTCGTCGCGCGACCAGATCGAGTGGATCCTGCGGGACGCGGCCTGTGTGGGCGTGGTCGTCGAGGACGAGCTGGGTGTGATGACCGTCGGCTCGGTGTGCGCCAAGCTGCCGCTGCTGCGGTACGTCTGGCAACTGGACACCGAGTCCCTGCCACAGCTGGTGGAGGCGGGCCGGGACGTACCGGACGCGACGGTGGACTCGCTGCGCCGTATCGTCATGCCGGACTCCACCGCCGTGATCGCGTACACCTCGGGCACGACCGGCCGGCCCCGGGGCTGCGCGCTCTCCCACCGCAGCCTCGCCAGCCCCTGTGACGCCCTGCTCGCCGGCTGGCGGCAGACGGCGGCGGCGCCCGGTGAACAGCCGGCGATCCTGGCCTTCCTGCCGTTCTCGCACGTCTACGGTCTGATGATCCAGGGGATGTGTCTGCGCGGCGGGCTGCTCCTCGCGCACGAGCCCGAGTTCAACGAGGAGGCGCTGTCCGCCGCACTGCGGTCGTTCCGTCCGACGTTCCTCTTCGGGGTCCCGTACCTCTTCGAGAGGATCTACAAGAACTTCCTGCGCAAGGCCCAACAGGCGGGCCGCGGACCGCTGTTCGAACGGGCGGTGCGCGCCGCCCAGGACCACGCCCTCGCCGTCGAGCGGCAGCGGCTGGACACGGGTCCCGGACCGGCGATGGATCTCAAGCTGCAACACGCCTTCTACGAGAAGACGGTGTACCGCAGGCTGCGCGCGGCGCTGGGCGGCCGGGTGCGCGGCGGCTGTTCGGGAGGTTCCCCCCTCAACCGCGACCTGACGCTGTTCTACGCGGGCATCGGCATCCTCATCCATGACGGGTACGGCCTGACCGAGACCGCCGGCGGCATCACCGCCCAGCCGGTGGGCCGGGAGAAGTTCGGCACCGTGGGCCGTCCGCTGCCGGGCACCGAGATCCGGGTGGCGCGGGACGGGGAGATCCTGGTCAACGGACCTTCGGTGTTCCAGGGGTACGTCAACGACGAGGCGGGCACCCGGGCCGCGCTCCAGGACGGCTGGCTGGCCACGGGGGACATCGGGCGGCTGGACTCCGAGGGCTATCTGTCGATCACGGGCCGCAAGAAGGAGATCATCATCACCAGCGGGGGCAAAGGGGTGGCCCCCGCGCCGCTGGAGGAGCAGCTCCGGACCCATCCGCTGATCCACCAGGCGGTCGTCGTGGGTGACAACCGGCCCTGTGTGGGGGCCCTGCTCACGCTGGACCCCGAGTTCCTCGCGCACTGGCGGGGGTCGTTGTCAGCGCCGGGTGAGCTGCTGGGGCGGGAGGCGCGGGAGGAGAACGCGCTGCGGCAGGAGGTGCTGCGGGCGATCGCCGCGGCCAACAGCACGGTGTCGCGCGCGGAGTCGATCCGCGTCTACCGCATCCTGCCCGAGCCCTTCGACCTCGCCAACGGGATGCTGACCCCGTCGATGAAGCTGCGCCGGGACACCATCGTGCAGCGGTACGAGGCCGAGATCGAGGCGATGTACGCGACCTCGGCGCGTACCGCCCGCCGCACCCTCTCGGAGGAGGTCGCGGGCTGGGACGACTCGGACCCCGACGACGTGTTCCGGCGCGCCCGGCACTGACCGCGCGGTTCCCTCCACCCACAGGCCGAGCCGCTGTTGACGAAAGGGTCCTCCGGATGCGGAGATGCTCCAGGCACCGGCGGGGAGACCGCTTGCCCGAGAGCACTCCGCACCACCGTGAGACGAAGGCAGAGGACCCATGGCACTGCAGATCAGCGCCACCAACCCGGAACACCCCGCGCTGCTGCTCGAACTGCCGTGGCACCTGCCACTGGAGGAGTGGCCCGAGCACCACCTCGTGCCGCTCCCCCGCGGCATCTCCCGCCACGTGGTGCGCTACGCGCGGGCCGGCGACGAGGTGGTCGCCGTCAAGGAACTCGCCGAGCGGCCCGCCCTGCGCGAGTACGAGTTGCTGCGCGACCTCGACCGGATCGGCATCCCCGCGGTGGACGCGCTCGGCGTGGTCACCGGACGTCTCGACGAGGGGGGCGAGCCGCTGGAGTCGGTGCTGATCACGCGGCACCTGGGCGGTTCGATGCCGTACCGCTCGATGTTCGAGACGACCATGCGCCCGGCCACCATGCACCGGCTGATGGACGCCCTCGCCGTCCTGCTGGTGCGGCTGCACCTGGCCGGATTCGCGTGGGGCGACTGCTCGTTGTCCAACACGCTGTTCCGGCGGGACGCGGGCGCGTACGCGGCGTACCTGGTGGACGCCGAGACGGGCGATCTGCACGCGCGGCTGAGCTCCGGGCAGCGGGAGTACGACCTCGATCTGGCCCGGGTGAACATCAGCGGCGAGCTGCTGGACCTGGAGGCGTCCGGGGCGCTGCACCCGTCGGTGGACCCGATCGACTTCGGCAACGAGATCTGCTCCCGCTACCACCGGCTGTGGGAGGAGCTGACCCGCAGGTCGGTGTACCCGGCCGGGAAGTACCACTACATCGAGCGCCGGATCCGCCGTCTGAACGACCTCGGTTTCGACGTCGCCGAGATGCAGATCGAGCACGCCGACAACGGCGACACGGTGACCTTCGTGCCCAAGGTCGTCGACGCGGGCCACCACCAGCGGCAGCTGCTGCGGCTGACCGGTCTGGACACCGAGGAGAACCAGGCCCGCAGGCTGTTGAACGACCTGGAGAGCTGGATGGCCACCCAGGACGACTACGCCCCGGGCGATCCCCTCGGCGCCCGCCCCGAGGTGCTGGCCCACCGCTGGGTGCGGGAGGTGTTCCGCCCTACGGTGCGGGCCGTCCCGCTCGAACTGCGCGGCTCGATGGACCCGGCGGAGATCTACCACCAACTCCTCGAACACCGCTGGTACATGTCCGAGCGGGCCCAGCACGACATCGGCCTGGACACGGCGGTGAAGGACTACATCGACAACGTCCTGCCCACCACACCGACCCCACCACCACCGCGGCCGGACAACGACACCACCGAGTGAGCCACCCCGCGCCCGGGCACCCGCCCCGGGCAGCGGAGGCCGCCCGCGCGCGTCACCTGTGAGGGACCACCGCCACCGGGCAGTGCGCGTGGTGCAGGACGCCGTGGGCGACCGAGCCGATGCGCGCGCCGACGGCCGTGCGGCGGGCTCGGCGCCCGACGACCACCAGCTGGGCCCGCTGGGCCACGGACAGCAGCACCTGCCCGGCGCTGCCCATCTCGACGTGCTGGACGACCCGTACCTCGGGGAAGCGCTCCTGCCACGGCTCCAGCGCGGCGACCAGCGCCTTCTTCTCGTACGGCTCCAGCCCGCCGGCCTCGTCGAGGAGCTTCAGCGAGCCGGGGCTGTACGCGTACAGCGGTGGCAGCGTCCACGCCCGCACCGCGCGCAGGGACGCCCCCCGGGCGGCCGCCGTCTCGAACGCGAACCGCAGCACGTCGGCGCTGTCCTCCGGCGTGCCCTGCTGGCCGACGACGACCTCGCGTCCGGCGGCCTCGGCGCTCGGGCTGTCCTCGGCGCGCACGAGCACGACGGGACGCGGTGACCCGACGATCACCTGCTGCCCGACGGAGCCCAGCAGGAAGCCGACCACCGCGCCGTGTCCGCGCGAGCCCAGCACCAGGGTCTCGGCGTGCTCGGCGGCGCCGACCAGCGTGTCGACCGGCGGGCCCTCCACGAGGTCCGTCGTCACCTCCAGCTCCGGGTGCCGCTCGGCGACACCCCGCGCGGCCTCGGCGAGGGCCTGACCGGCCCACTGCGCCTGTCCGTCCCGGTCCACGGTGATCGCCTCGTGCGGCTCCCACCGCCACGCGTGCACCACCCGCAGCGCCAGGCCCCGGCGTACGGCCTCCCGGCCGGCCCACGCCAGCGCGGCGAGGCTCTCGGGCGTACCGTCCACTGCGGCGGTGATCGGGCGCGTCGTCATCGGCCACCTCTCGGTCGTCACATGGCTGACGGGTCCAGTCTTCACTACGCTCGCCGCATGACCTTGCAGTGGGAGCAGGTGCTGGTGGACGCGGCCGATCCGGTGGCGCTGGGGCGCTGGTGGGCCGAGGCGCTCGGGTGGGTGGTGGTCGACGAGTCGCCCGAGGAGTACGAGATCCGCCCGGCACCGGACCGTCTCCCCGGCCTCCTGTTCGGACGCAGCCCGGACGTCAAGGACCGCAAGAACCGCCTCCACCTCGATTTCCGCCCCCTCGACCAGGAGGCGGAGGTCACCCGTCTCCTCGCCCTCGGGGCACGGCACGCGGACATCGGGCAGACCGGCGACGAGCCCTGGGTCGTGCTCCAGGACCCGGAGGGCAACGAGTTCTGCGTCCTGGCCCCGCGCCGGAGCTGACGCCGCTGCCGGTGTCCCGGCAGGTGGCACCGCGGAAACCGCGCGCGGCAGCACGGTCGAACATACGATGGGCCCATTGGTCTCGGGGCGGAGGAGTATGACGCAGGCTGTCGGTCCGGCGCGGAACGTGATCCTGACGGTGGATGACGATCCCGGGGTGTCCCGTGCGGTGGCGCGGGATCTGCGCCGCAGGTACGGCGAGTCGTACCGGATCGTCCGGGCGGAGTCCGGGCGGGCGGCGCTGGAGGCACTGCGGGAGCTGAAGCTGCGCGGCGACCAGGTGGCGGTGATCCTGGCCGACTACCGGATGCCGGAGATGAACGGCATCGAGTTCCTGGAACAGGCCCTGGACGTCTATCCGGGGGCGCGGCGGGTGCTGCTCACGGCGTACGCCGACACCGGCGCGGCGATCGACGCGATCAACGTCATCGACCTCGACCACTATCTGCTGAAGCCGTGGGACCCGCCGGAGGAGAAGCTCTATCCGGTCCTGGACGACCTGCTCCAGGCCTGGCGGGCCGCCGACCGTGCCTGTGTGGGCACGACGAAGGTGGTCGGGCACCGGTGGTCGGCGCGGTCGTCGGGCGTACGGGAGTTCCTGGCCCGCAACCAGGTGCCGTACCGCTGGTTCTCCTCGGACGAGCCGGAGGGGCGGCGGCTGCTCGCGGCGGCCGGGGCCGACGGCGCGCGGCTGCCGCTGGTCGTCACCCCGGACGGCACGCCGCTGGTGGCGCCGGAGGACCCGGAGCTGGCGGAGAAGGTGGGGCTGGCGACCACGCCGGCCCAGGAGTTCTACGACCTGGTCGTCATCGGCGGCGGCCCCGCCGGGCTCGGCGCGGCCGTGTACGGGGCCTCGGAGGGGCTGCGGACGCTCCTCGTCGAGCGGTCGGCCACGGGCGGTCAGGCGGGCCAGAGCTCACGGATCGAGAACTACCTCGGGTTCCCCGACGGGGTGTCGGGCGGTCAGCTCACCGGCCGGGCGCGCCGTCAGGCCACCAAGTTCGGCGCGGAGATCCTCACGGCCCGTGAGGTGAGCGGTCTGGAGGTGAACGGGGCGGCGCGGACCGTCCGGTTCTCCGACGGTTCGGCGGTCGCCGCGCACAGCGTGATCCTCGCGACCGGCGTGTCGTACCGGCAGCTCGCCGCCCCGGGCTGCGCGGACCTCACCGGCTGCGGGGTGTTCTACGGCTCCGCCCTGACCGAGGCGGCCGGCTGCCAGGGGCACGACGTGTACATCGTGGGCGGCGCCAACTCGGCGGGGCAGGCGGCGATGTACCTGTCCCGGGGCGCCAAGTCGGTCACCCTCCTCGTCCGCGGCGAGTCGCTGACCGCGTCCATGTCGCACTACCTGATCCAGCAGCTCGCCGAGGCCCCCAACATCTTCGTGCGCCCCGGCACGATCGTGGAGGCCGCGCACGGCACGAACCAGCTGGAGCAGCTGACGCTGAAGGACGTGGCGAGCGGGCGTGAAGAACTCGTCGACGCGCAGTGGCTGTTCGTGTTCATCGGCGCCGAGCCGCACACCGACTGGCTGGAGGGGACCGTGCTCCGCGACGAGCGCGGGTTCATCGTGGCCGGACCGGACATGACCCCGGACGGAAGCCCGCCGCCCGGCTGGGAGCTGGACCGGCCGCCGTACCACCTGGAGACCAATGTGCCCGGGGTGTTCGTCGCCGGGGACGCGCGGTCGGAGTCCGCGAAGCGGGTCGCGTCCGCCGTGGGAGAGGGAGCGATGGCCGTGATGCTGGTGCACAGGTATCTGGAGCAGTCATGACCAGCGTGGAGGCTTCGTCATGAGCGGGCAGCCGTCGCCGTGCGACCGGGCCGAGCTGGGCCGTCTTTTCCTGTTCGAGAAGCTGGACGACGCGCAGTTGGACCGGCTGTGCCGCGAGGGCCGGGTGGAGCGGTTCGAGCCGGGTCATGTCTACCGGGAGGGCGAGCCGGCCACCTGCTTCTTCGTGCTCCTGGAGGGCACGGTGGTGCTGTCGCGGCAGGTCGGCGACGACGACGTGGAGGTCAGCCGCAGCTCCCAGGTCGGGGTGTACGCGGGTGCTTTCCAGGCCTATCTCGGCGACCAGGCGGACCAGGCCCGTTACAAGGGCTCCATGCGGGTCACCGTGCCCTCCCGCTTCTACGTCCTGCCCGCGGCGGCCTTCGCCCAGATCATGCGCGACTGGTTCCCCATGGCGGTCCATCTGCTGGAGGGCCTGTTCTTCGGGAGCCAGAACACCCAGCGGACGATCAACCAGCGGGAACGGCTGCTGGCGCTCGGCTCGTTGTCGGCCGGACTGACGCACGAGCTGAACAACCCCGCGGCGGCCGCCGTCCGGGCGACCTCGGCGCTGCGGGAGCGGGTGGCCGGGATGCGGCACAAGCTCGGGGCGATCGCCGCCGGACCGTACAAGCGGGCCATGCTGGAGTCGCTGGTCGATCTGCAGGAACGCACGGCCGAGCAGGTCGCCAAGGCGACTCCGCTCAGTCCGCTGGAGGCCTCCGACCGGGAGGACGAGCTGACGGACTGGCTCGACGACCACGGGATCGCGGGCGGCTGGCAGCTCGCGCCGAACTTCGTGCAGGCCGGACTCGACACCGCGTGGCTGGAGCAGGTCGCGCAGGCCGTGGACGAGCACACCCTCGAAGGAGCGGTGCGCTGGCTGAACTACACCGTCGAGACCGAGTTGTTGATGAACGAGATCGAGGACTCCACGACCCGCGTCACCCAGCTCGTCGACGCGGCGAAGCAGTACTCGCAGCTCGACCGCGCGCCCTACCAGAACGCCGACGTCCACGAACTCCTCGACAGCACCCTGCTGATGCTGTCCGGGAAGATCGGCGACCGCATCGAGGTGGTGAAGGAGTACGACCGCACGCTGCCGCGCATCCCCGCTTATCCGGGTGAGCTGAACCAGGTGTGGACGAACCTGATCGACAACGCGGTCGCGGCGATCAACGACACGGGCGGTGCGGGCACCCTGACGGTACGGACGGCGCTCGACCACCGGGACCAGGTGCTGGTCGAGTTCCGTGACACCGGTGCCGGCATCCCGGCGGAGATCAAGGGCCGTATCTTCGACCCGTTCTTCACCACCAAGCCGGTCGGACAGGGCACCGGGCTCGGCCTCGACATCTCCTGGCGCATCGTCGTCAACAAGCACCACGGGCACATCGAGGTCCATTCCCGGCCGGGCGAGACCCGCTTCCAGGTCTTCCTGCCGCTGACGGCACCGGCGGCCGACCTTGACCTCACGCTCGCCGACGACCCCGAGGAGACCTCATGACCCTGCCCGCCGGAATCGACCCCGCCGTGCCGCCGAGCGGCGACGGGTGCGTGGAGTGCGACGAGGCCGGCGGCTGGTGGTTCCACCTGCGGCGCTGCGCCCAGTGCGGCCATGTCGGCTGCTGCGACTCCTCCCCGGCCCAGCACGCCACGGCCCACGCGGGGGCCACGGGGCATCCCTTCGTGCAGAGCTTCGAACCGGGTGAGTCCTGGTTCTGGAACTACGAGACCTCCGAGATGTACGAGTCGGGGCCGGACCTCGCGCCGCCCGTCAGCCATCCTGAGGGGCAGCCGTCGCCTGGCCCTGCGGGGCGCGTCCCGCAGGACTGGACGTCAGCGCTACGGTGAGCTGATCAGGGTAGCTCGGGGATTCGGGTGCGTTGTCGGCTGGGTGTGTGTGGGGCTGGTCGCGCGGTTCTCCGCGTCCCTGAAGGACCCGGCCCTCGCGCCCCTGAAAGGCACGGGGCGCAGCCCCTGCCTTTCAGGGGCGCGGGGAACTGCGCGAGAAGCGCCACCGGCCCCGCACCCGACCACGAACCCCATGACACCGGCCCCACCGAACGGAGTGACATCGTGTTGATCGGGATCCGCGAGATCCAGGACGCAGCCCAGCGGATCGCCGGCCACGTCGTACGGACACCGACCGTGGCGAGCCCGGGGCTGTCCGCGCTCCTCGGCGCCCCGGTGACCACGAAGCTGGAAACACTCCAGCGGACCGGCTCGTTCAAGTCCCGCGGCGCGACGGCGAAGCTGCTGACGCTGACGGACGCCGAGCGGGCGGCCGGGGTCGTGGCGGTCAGCGGGGGCAACCACGGCATCGCGCTGGCGCACATGGCCGCCGCGCTGCACATCAAGGCGACCGTGGTGATGTCCCGGTCCGCGCCCCGGCGGGCCGCGGACCTCGTCGAGGCCGCCGGTGCCTCGCTGCGGCTCACCGACGGGATGGCGGAGGCGTTCGCGCTCACCGAGCAGCTCCAGGCCGAGGGCCTCACCCTCGTCCACCCGTTCGACGACCCGTGGGTGATCGCCGGTCAGGGCACCGTGGGCCTGGAGTTCGCCGAGGACCTGGAGAACTCCGGGGCGACGGCGGACACCGGCACGCTCACGGACGTGCTCGTCAGCATCGGTGGCGGCGGCCTGGCCGCCGGTGTCGCCGCCGCCTTCAAGGCCCTGCTGCCCGGCGTCCGCGTCTGGGGCGTGGAGACCGTCGGCGCCACGGCCATGACCGAGGCGATCGCGGCCGGCGGCCCCGTGACCGTCCCGCTCTCCTCCGTCGTCACCACCCTCAGCGCGCCCTCCGTCTCCCGGCTCACCTACGACCATGTGGCCGCCCTCGTCGAGGACGTCCTCGTGGTCTCCGACGCCGAGGCGGTGCGAGGCGTCCTCGACTTCGCCGAACACGGCAAGGTGTGGACGGAACCGGCCGCCGGCTGTCTGCTGCCCGCCGCCCGGCAGGTCCTGGCACGCGTGGGCGACGGCGCCCGGTTGGGCCTCGTGGTCTGCGGCGGCAACGCGACGACGGCCGACATCACGGAGTGGGCGCACCGCTTCGAGGTGCGGTGACCCGGCACCGCCGGCCCCAACGCCCTTTTCCCGCACCTCACTTGAGGTCGCTCACCCGGCCATCCGGTCGCCCGGCATAATGCTCGGGTGACCACCCCCACCTCCCTCCCGGGCACGACTCCGCCCGAGCGCACCCCCGTCGTCATCGTCGGCGCCGGACCGGCCGGGCTCACCGTCGGCAACATCCTGCGCGCCGCCTCCGTGGACTGTGTGGTGCTGGAGACCGAGAGCCGCGAGTTCATCGAGCGGCGCCCCCGGGCCGGGTTCCTGGAGGAGTGGGCGGTGCGTGCGCTCCAACGACGCGGACTGGCCGACCGGCTCGTGGAACGGGCCCCGGTGCACACGGAGTTCGAGTTCCGTTTCGCCGGTGAGCGGCAGCGGTTCCCGTACACGGAGATCACCGGTCACCACCACTACGTCTACCCCCAGCCGCTGCTGGTGTCGGACCTGGTCGGGGAGTACGCGGACGTCCGGGGCGGCGACATCCGGTTCGGTGTGCACGAGGTCGAGCTGCACGACGTCGCCGGCGAGCGCCCGTCCGTGTCGTACCTGGACCCGGCGACCGGTGAGCGGCACGTCCTCGTCTGCGAGTTCGTCGCCGGCTGCGACGGAGCCCGTGGTGTGACCCGGACCGCGTTGCCGGCCGGGCACGCCACGGTCGCCCGGCACGACCACGGGGTCGGGTGGCTGGCGCTGCTCGCCGAGGCACCCCCGTCGTCCGACTGCGTCGTCCTCGGTGTGCATCCCCGTGGCTTCGCCGGGCACATGGCGCGCAGCCCCGAGGTCACCCGCTACTACCTGGAGGTCCCGGCCGGCGACGACCCGGCGAACTGGCCGGACGACCGGGTCTGGTCCGAGCTGCACACCCGCCTGGCGGCGCCCGGCGCCCGACCGCTCACCGAGGGCCCGTTGGTCGAGAAGCGGGTGCTCGACATGCACAACTACGTCACCGAGCCGATGGCGTACGGCCGGCTGTACCTCGCCGGTGACGCCGCGCACCTCGTCGCACCCATCGCCGCGAAGGGCATGAACCTGGCCCTGCACGACTCCCTGCTCCTGGCGGACGCCCTGATCGCCTGGCTGGGCAGGGGCGACGACAGCGGGCTGCGCGGCTATTCGGACGCCTGTCTGCGCCGGGTCTGGGACTACCAGGAGTTCTCGCAGTGGCTGGCGGAGCTGCTGCACGGGCCGTCGTCCGGCGACCCGTTCCGGGCAGGCGCCGCCACCGCGAGGCTCCGCCGTGTGCTCGGCTCGCCCGCCGCCGCGTCGACCTTCGCGGAGCTGTTCATCGGCAAGGGCACCGATCACTGACCTCCGTGGTCGTGGCAGCAGCCGTCCCGGCGCATGAGCCGGCCGACCTCCAGCCAGTCCTCCTCCGTCGCGGCGGCCTCCGCACGTCGGGCGGTGGGCCGGTACGCGGCCACCAACTCCTCGGTGGTGCACGGCGTTCCGCCCCGTAGGACCGACGTCGTGCGGACGAGGTCGGCGAAGTCCGTGAAGGGGTCGCCGTCGACGATCGTCAGGTCGGCGAGCTTGCCGGTCTCGACCGTGCCGAGGTCGTCGTCGAGGCCGAAGAGGCGGGCCGGGAGGGCGGTCGCGGTGCGCAGGGTCTCGGCCGGGGTGAGGCCGCCGGCGTGCAGGGCGCGCAGGGCCAGGTGGAGGAAGAGACCCACAGGGCCGAGCGGCTGGTCGGTACCGAGGGCGACGACGCCGCCGGCCGCGAGGATCCGCCGGTAGATGTCGGTCTCGGTGCGCAGCGCGGCGAGTTGGGCGGGGGTCGGCGGGACCCCCGCGCCCTGCCGGACGACGGCGGCGTCCCACGGCGGCATGACGACCGTGACCCGGGGATCGTCGGCCAGTGCCGGGTCGGCGCCCATGAGGGGTGCGGCCGTGAAGGGCGTGGCGATCAGGGAGAAACCCACGCCCTGCCCGGTGTAGATCTCCACCACGTCCTCGTAGGCGCGTCCGCTCGCGGTGATGGCGTGGCCGAACTCCGCGCGCTGGGTGGCCTGGAGATGGGTCGTCAGGTCCTGCCCGAGCTGGGCGCCCGGGGAGAGCAGGTGGCCGCCGGTGCGGACGCCGAGGCGTTCGTGGGCGAAGCGCGCGGACTCGCTCATCACCCAACCGGGGGCTCGCACATAGGTCTTGACGAAGTCCCAGTCGAGCGCCTCTGCTCGTTCGAGGGTGCGGCGCAGCCCGGCCTTCGTACGGTGTGCGCGTCCCATGCTGTACGCGACCCGGGCGCCGTCGAGGAGTTCGCCGGTGGTGAGGAGCCGGGGACCGGCGAGTCGGCCGGCGTTCACCTCCTCGCGGATGCGGGCCTGTTCGTGGGCGAAGCCGCCCAGGGAGACGGCGGTGGTGACACCGTAGGTGAGCTGTGCGGTGGCCTGGCGGCTGCCGTAGGTGCTCTGCCAGGGGTGGGTGTGGCTGTCCCACAGGCCGGGGATCACGGTGTGCGCGGAGGCGTCGACCCGGCGGAGCGCGGCGCGGCGGTTGCCGCGATGCGGTTCGACGGCGGTGATGCGGCCGCCGCGTACGACGATGTCGACGTCGTCGCGGACCGTCTCGCCGGTGCCGTCCCACAGGCGCCCGGCGTGGACGACGGTGTCGGCGGGGGTGGGCCGGGTGCGGTCGAGCGGCACCCGGACGGTTCGGGCGTGGTCGCCGGAGACGTCGATCAGGCGGAGCCGGGTGCCGGACTGGTAGAGCAGGGTCCCGGAGTCGCCGGACCAGGTCGGGTGGTCGGCGGGCTCGGTGGTGAGGGTGCGGAGCCTGCCGCGCGGGGTGCCGTCAGGGGTGACGGGCAGCAGGCACAGCGCGGACTCGACGATCACGGCCATCCAGCGTCCGTCGGGTGACCAGACGGGCCCGGAGTCGTAACGGTCGGCGATGGAGGTGTGGGGCGCGACCGCGTGCAGCCGGTCGGCGCCGGTCGTGGCGTCGACGATCCGGATCAGGTTGTAGCCCTCCCGGAAGCGGGCGCCCAGCCGGTTGCGATCGCACAGCGCGAGGTGGCGGCCGTCGGGCGACCAGCTCGGCCTGCCGGGGATTCCGCCCCCGCCGAGCGGTGCCACGAGGACGCGCTCCGCACCGCTCGCCAGGTCCCGTACGACGAGCCGGCCGGCCATGTCGAGGCACGCGAGCCGCTCGCCGTCGGGCGAGAGCGCGGGCATGACCCGGCCGCCCGTCGCGAGGGCGGTCTCCTCGCCGGTGGCCGGATCGTGTCGGTACACGCCGAGCAGGCCGTCGCGGTCGTCGGCGTAGACGAGCGACCGTCCGTCGGGGGCCCAGGAGGGCGCGAGCAAGGTGCGGGTGGGCGGCGACCGGCGCAGCCTCTTCGGCCGGCGGCCGCCCGAAGTGCCGGCCAGCCAGAGGGAGTTGAGGGCGGCGAAGGCGATGCGGCGGCCGTCCGGCGACAGTGCGGGCAGGTGGATGCCCCGGACGGGACGCGCCCGCTCCTCCCCGAGGTCGTACTCCTTGACCCGGTAGCGCGGCCGGTCCACCGGGAGCACGCCCTCGAAGGGAATCCCCTCCGTCTGCGCGGGTTCCTCCGGACGTACGAGGCTGAACCCGCCGTCCAGCGTGAGCAGCAGGCGGCCGTCGGCCGTCCAGCGGGGTGGCACGGGCGCGAGGTCACCGTCGACCGGGACGGGCCGCCCGGCGACGACGAGGGTGCAGGAGCCGTTGGGGGAGGCCGTGGTGCGCAGGTAGGCGAGACGGCCGTCGGCGGCGAGGGCGGGGGTCATGACCTGGGCGGCGGCGGTCTCGGTGTGCTCGACGGTCACCGCACCGGTGCCGTCGGCGGCCACGGCGGCAACCGTGCGGGCCTCGACGGTCGGGGTGCTGCCGGAGACGACGACCTTGCCCCGCACGAACAGCAGCCGGGTGCCGTCCGGTGACCAGGTGGGGTCGAAGTCCTCCCACGGCCCGTCCTGGAGGGGGCCGTCCTGTTCGGGCAGGCCGGTGACGGGGGTGATGGCGCCGGTGCCGAGGTGCAGGACGTGGACGCGGTACGGGCTTCCGCCGGAGGGGGCGTCGGGGTCGCCGCCGCGTTCGGAGCCGAAGGCGAGCCGGGTGCCGTCGGGCGACCAGGCCGGTGCCCGGTCGTCCCAGGGGCCGTCGGTGCGCTGCCTCAGGTCGGAGCCGTCGGGACGCATGGTCCACAGGTGGAAGCCGCCGCCCTGGTAGGCGCAGAAGGCGACGAGGTCGCCGGCCGGGGAGTACACGGGCCGGTTGGGTTCGAGGCCGGCCGGGGTGAGGGGGGCCGCCCTGCCGCCACCGCGCGGAAGCGACCACAGGCCGCTCTGGATCTCGGCGATCAGTGTGTCGCCGGCGGGTGCGAGGGTCGCCGAGCCGTTGGTGGCTCGGGTGAAGGTGAGGGAGAGGCCGGCGCCGGCGGTACGGGGCCGGGCGGCGGCGGATGCGGCCGGGCCGACCGTACCGAGGACCGCGGCGGCACCCGTGGCACCGGTGGCGGCGAGGAGTCGGCGGCGGGTCAGGGGTGGGGTGGGGCGACTCTGGTCACGGTCCATGACACGGCACGCTCGCGCACCGCACGGCCCACGGGCAACACCGCCATTCACGCCACCGGGGACGTCACCCACGGGTGTGACGGCGCCCGGCCTCACCCGTCGGCGTGCGGGCGCCGGGTGTCACCGGCCGGTGTGCCGGCGCGCCGGGGGTACGTCGCCGGCGTGGCGGCGGCGGATCCAGGCCGGGAGCGCGAACCAGCACAGCAGGTACCACAGGACCACACAGCCGACGAGCCACGGCACGTACCCGTCGTGGGTGGCCACGCGCAGGATCAGCAGCAGGGCCGCCGTCATCGTGGCGAGGAGCAGGATCAGACCGACGACGGTCAGTCTGCTCGCCCACTCCACGGCGGCCGGCTTGATGCGGCGGCCGGCGACGATCCGGTGGAAGGAGACGGGGCCGATCAGCGCGCCGGTGGCGGCGGCGCCGAGGACGACGGTGACGATGTAGATGGTCTTCTCGGTCTGCGGCAGACCCTCGTAGCGCGGGGTGAAGACGACGGTGAGCAGGAAGCCGAACAGGATCTGCACACCGGTCTGGGCGACCCGCACCTCCTGGATGAGTTCGCTCCAGCGGCGGTCCGCACGCTCGTCCTCGGTCTCGTCGCGGCCTCGGTCCTGGTTGCCGTGCACCTCGGTCACAGGTCCTCCCGGTCGGTCGATGTCCCCTTCCCTGGATGGTGCCGTGACTCCGCCGAACAAGCACACCCCCTCGCACCTTCACTCACACGAGTGAATCCGGTTGGCGAATCGGTCACGTGTGTCATTTCCGGCCTAGCGTGATCACCGTGACCGACTCCTCAGCAACGTCCCGCCGGGGGTTCCTCCTCGGCACCGCCGCGCTCGCCCTCACCCCGCAGCTCGTCCGCCAGGACCCGGCCGCCGCCGCGGCCGAACTGCCCGGCTTCCCCTCCGACGTCGAGCTGTACAGGTCGGTGTACCGCAACTGGGACGGGGAGATCACCGCGTCCGGCCTGTGGGCGTGCGCGCCGGCCGACCCGGAGCAGGTGGTGGCGGTCGTCAACTGGGCCCGGCGGCAGGGCTGGACGGTCCGTGCGCGCGGCCTCTCCCACGGCTGGTCGCCCCTGACGATCACCCCCGGCACCGCCGCCGACGCCCCGGTGCTGCTCGTCGACACGACCACGCACCTCACCGCCATGACGCTGGAGTCCACCGACCCGGCGGCCGTCCGGGTGGGCTCCGGCGCCTCACTGGAAGGACTGCTGACCTTCCTGGAGGGCCACGGTCTCGGAGTGACCGCCTGCCCCGCGCCCGGTGACCTCTCGATCGGCGGCGCCCTCGCCGTCGACGCGCACGGCACGGCGGTGCCCGCGGTCGGGGAGACCCGGCCGCCCGGTCACACGTACGGCTCGCTCAGCAATCTCGTCCTGTCGCTGACGGCGGTGGTGTGGGACGCCGACAGCGACGCGTACGTCCTGCGGACGTACGGGCGCGACGACGCGGACGGGGCCGCGCTGCTCACCCATGTCGGCCGGGCGCTGGTCACCGAGGTCGTGCTGCGCGTCGGGCCCAACGCCAGCCTGCGATGCCTGAGCCGGACCGACATCCCCGCCGGGGAGCTGTTCGCCGCACCCGGCACCGGCGGGCGTACCTTCGCGAGCTTCCTGGACGAGGCGGGGCGCCTGGAGGCGATCTGGTTCGCGTTCACCGAGTTCCCCTGGTTCAAGGTGTGGAGCGTCGAGCCGACCCGCCCGCTCACCTCACGGCACGTGACCTCGCCCTACAACTACCCCTTCTCGGACAACGTGCCGACCGTCGTCGCCGACCTCGTCGGGCGGATGGTGTCCGACGGCGCCTGGTATCTCGCGCCGGTGCTGGGCAAGGCCCAGCTGACCACGGCCTCGCTGGGGCTGACGACCACGTTCTCGGCGGACATCTGGGGCCCGTCCAAGAACACGCTGCTCTATCTGAAGCCGACGACACTGCGGGTCACGGCCAACGGGTACGCGGTGCTCACCTCACGGGACCAGGTGCAGCGTGTGGTCTCCGAGTTCGCGACGTTCTACCGGGAGCGGCTCGCCGCGTACGCGGCCCGGGGGCGGTTCCCCGTCAACGGGTCGGTGGAGATCCGGGTGACCGGCCTCGACGACCCGGCGGACGTCGGGGTGGCCGGGGCGCGTGCCCCCCTGCTGTCGGCACTGCGGCCCCGCGCCGACCGGCCCGAGTGGGACACCGCCGTGTGGCTGGACGTGCTGACGCTGCCGGGGACGCCGGACGCCGAGGCGTTCTTCCGGGAGCTGGAGCGTTTCCTGCTCGCCACCTACGACGGCGGCCACGCCCTCACCCGGGTCGAGTGGTCCAAGGGCTGGGGCTACACGGACGAGGCGGCCTGGAGCGACGAGGAGGTGCTCGGCACCGCCGTACCGAAGTCCTTCGACGACGGCGCGGGGCCGGGCTGGGCCGGCGCGAGAGAGGTCCTGGACCGCCTCGACCCGCACCGGGTCTACGGGAACGCCTTCCTCGATCGACTGTTCCCCTAAGCACATACGGCGGCCGGCCGGAGGCACCGTGTCCCGCTCTCCGGCCGGCTCGGCCCCCTGGCGTGCCTCACACCTTGCGCCAGCGCGCCATGGCGAACGAGAACAGCCCGAACAGCACCAGCCCGACCGCGACACAGGCCAGGAGCACCGGGCCCGCGGGGGTGTCGGCGAAGGAGCGGAGGGTGTCGTCGAGGCCCTTGGCCTTGTCGGGTTCGTACGCGATCGCGGCGCGGACGGCGAAGACACCGACCGCGGCGAACAGCAGGCCCCGGGCGACGCCGCCGCCCACCCCGGTGATGTCGACGAGGCGGCGGGTCCGCCGTGACATCTCGCCGAGCCTGAGGTGCTTGTGGTACGAGCGCATCGCGGCCCGTACGCCGATCCATCCGCCCGCGGCGATCACACCGACGCCCGCCGCGCCCACGAGCCACTGGCCGCCGGGGAGTTCGAGCGCGCGGGCCGTCACGTCCCGGGACTGCTCGTCGCTGGAACCACCGCCGCCTCCCCCGCTGCTCCCGCCCGCCGCGAAGTTCAGCACCGAGTAGGCGACGAAGGCGTAGAAGACGAAGCGCGCGGCGGACGCGAGCCGCTTGGTCCACTTGCGGCCGTCGGGGCCCGCCGCCCCGAACACGGCCTCCGACAGCCGCCACAGCGCCATGCCCACCAGGCCGATGCCCAGGGCCCACAGCATCACGGAACCCAGCGGCTTCTCGGAGATCTCCTCCAGGGCGCCCTGCCGGTCGGCCTGCTCCGAGCTCCCGCCGAAGGCGATCTGCAGGGCCAGCGCCCCGACCAGCAGATAGATGACGCCCCGCGCGGTCAGTCCGGCGCGGGCCGCGCCCTCGGTCACCGAACCCCGTGCCGCGCGCCCGGCGCCCACCCCCAGAGTCGTCATCAGCCGCGCCCCTCCCGTCCCTCGACCCGCAACTGGAGCTGGACCTCCTGGTCACCGGCTTCCACGCCGACCTGACGCACGGCGTACTCCTCCTCCAGGGCGGATCGCAGCAGCCGTACGGCCGGCGGACTGCCCTGGACCTCGACCGTCACGGGCGCGGTCGGCGGCTCGGGGTGCCGGCCCGCGCCGGTGGAGACGGCGGCGGCGGTGTCGTACATGCCGGTCCACATCGTGGGCCGGTCGGTGCCGGTCTCGTGCGGCGGGTCGTCGGGGCGCCGGTCCGACTCGAAGTGGGCACGCAGGCAGGCGAAGACACGTTCGGCGTCCTGGGCGGAGCAGTCGCAGAGCACGACCTCCACCTGGGACACGGGCAGACTGGGCAGGGTCACGAGCCTTCTCCCTCGGATGAACGACAGGGTGCGGGTACCCCGGGTACCCCCATGGTGTGCCCGAAACAGGGTTCTCGCAGGTCGCGGGATCCGCCCGGGCCCGCGCGGGCCGTGGGCTATGTTGAGTGCTCGTGGGAGACGAAGGAGGCGCGCGGGTGCCATCGCCGCAGCAGGCACGTGCGCAGGCATCAGCGATCACGTCGGGGCGGACCGCCCCGGAGACCGAGCAGTCGCCCACGTCCCGGCTCAGGGAACTGTTCGACGGCCCCCGGCTCTCCCCGGGGCAGCGGCGGATCGCCCAGTATCTGATCGAGCACATCACCGAGGCCGCGTTCCTGTCGATCACGGACCTCGCGGAACGGGTCGGCGTGAGCCAGCCCTCGGTGACCCGGTTCGCGGCGGCCGTCGGCTTCAGCGGCTACCCCGCGCTGCGGGAGCGGCTCCAGGCCATCGCGCTGGCCACCCTCGGCAGCGCCCCGGGCATCTCCGCGGCGGACCGCAGCAACGAGCTGCAGGCCGCGGTGGACGCGGAGATCGAGAACCTGGAGAACCTGCGGCGGGACTTCGCCGACCCCGACCAGGTGATCGAGATCGGACGCGCCCTGTCCCGCTCGGCCCCGCTGACCGTCCTCGGCCTCAGGATCTCCGGCGCGCTCGCCGAGTACTTCGCGTACGCCGCCCGCCGTATCCACCCCGACGTCCGGCTGGTGACGAAGGGCGGCACGGTCGCCTACGACGCGCTGCTGCAGTCCCGTGAGGCGGGCGGCACCTGGGTTCTGGCGTTCTCCATGCCCCGGCACGCGCAGGAGACCCTGACCGCGCTGCGGGTCGCCCACGGTGCCGGGCTCAAGGTGGCCCTCGTGACCGATCTGGCACTCGGGCCGCTCGCGGACGAGGCGGACGCCGTCTTCGCCACCGGCACCGGCTCACGCCTGGTCTTCGACTCCTACGCGGCGCCCGTGATGATGTCCTCCGCCCTGCTCCAGGCCATGACCGACGCCGACCCCGAGCGCACCCAGGCCCGCCTGGAGGCGTACGAGCAGGTCTCGGAGCAGCACCAGTTCTTCTTGCGGGACTGATCCCGTTCGCCCCCATCTGATCGGGACAGCACGGGATTATTCACATCTTTCCCGGCATGAATTTTTTCATGCCCTTGCAAACTCATGGGTATATATAAATACTGCTCCCGGATCGTGGCCCGGGGGAATCCGGGTCACGTCGTCCACCCGGGTCCGTCCGCTCCTACCCGCCACGGCGCCCCGGGTGAGGCGGCCCCGGCCATCCCCTATGCCGGGGCCGCCCAGACTCCACCACCCGCTGCACCCAATGGCGTCGATGCAAGACCGGAGCGTTGAACATGGCCCTCACCTCCTCGCCCCTCCGCACGGACTGGCCGTGTCAGGTCAAGACACCCGGCAGTTACGACTGGGAGAGGTCCGCGGCCAAGTGGCTGCGCGAGCTGGTGCCGGCCCGTTACGGCTCCTACCCGGCGATGATGCGCCACCCCGTGCTGCTCGCCCGCCACGCGCAGATCCAGGTCCAGCACGAGATCCGGGTCGCCCGCACCGCCCTGCAGACCGCCCGCTCCGAGCTGCCCAGCCTCGGGATGTCCGAGTCGGTCATCGAGCACACCATCAAGATGTACGCCGCCGAGGTCATGCAGCTGAACCACATGGCCCGCTCCATCCGGGCCGTCAGTCAGGCGCTCGTCGACCACAATCTGGCCCGCGCCGCACACTGACCCGTCCCCGCCCCCGCGCGCCGCGGTACACGGCGCCGCCGAGGGGAAGACGATGGACAGGCACCGGCCGGGCGGACCGCCCGGCCGGCCGACGAAGGGGCGGGACCGATGGATTCCTGGACGTGGGTGATCGTCGCGGTCGCGGTGGTCGCGGCCACGCTTCTCGGAGCGGCCGTCTGGCTGCTCCTCCGGCTCGTCCGCACCCGGCGCGAGCTACGCCGGGCCGGACTGCCCACCGGCCCGAAGTGGGTCTTCTGGGGTGCCGTCCTCTATCTCGTCCTGCCGACCGACCTGGTGCCTGACCCGGTCTACCTGGACGACATCGGGGTCCTCCTGCTGGCGATCAGGTCCATGCGCTCCGGCCGCCAGGACACCTTGGCCGCCATGGAGCGGCAGGAGGGCACGGGAACCGCCCTGCGGGGATGAGACGTTGTCGGGCTGACGGTCACTGCGACGGACGGCGCCGATGAACGAACTGGTACCCGGGGGCAACGCCCCGCTGCCGAGCGGCACCCTGACGATCAGGGTGCCGGGCCCCTTCGACGTCTCCGCCCTCATCACCGACGACAGCGGCAGGGTCCGCGGCGACGCGGACTTCGTCTTCTACAACCAGCCGACGGCCCCGGGCGCCCGTCTGACCGGCGACACGCTGACGGTGGACCCAGCGGGCCTGCGCGCCGGCGCCACCCGTCTCACCCTTGCGATCAGCCCGGCGGACCCCGACACACCGTTGGGCCACCTGCCCGCCCCGACCCTGCTCGTCACAACGGCCGACGGCCGCCCGATCGCCCGCTTCACCCCGCCGAGGCCCACCCGCGAGTCCGTACTGCTGTTGGCGGAGCTGTACCGCAAGGGGCAGGGCTGGAAGGTGCGGGCCCTGGGACAGGGGTACGCGGACGGCTTGGCGGGGGTGGCGCGGGACTTCGGCGTGGACGTGCAGGAGGAGGAGACGCCCGCACGAGCGCCGCTTCAGGGGCGCGGAGCGGTGACACACGCCGCTCCGCCGCGCGGGCGCGACAAACCCCCGTCGGCCGGTGCCGTGCGCACCACCATCCCACCCGCCGCCGTCCCGGACGACTTCCTCGCCGTGGTCAACTCCACCAGGGCCGGCGCGGGTTCCCCTCCGGTCGCCCTGAGCCCTCGGCTCACCACCGCGGCCCAGGCCCACGCCCACGCGATGGCCGCGCAGGGACGACTCGCCGCGGAAGGCGGGGACGGCGTCTCCGTGCACCAACGCGTCACCTCCACCGGCTACGCCTACCTCGCCATCGGTGAACACCTGGTCTCCGGTCCCCGCACCCCCGCCGAGTTCATGGACCACTGCCTCTCCGACCGGCGGGCCAGGCAGACCCTCTGCGCACCCGCCTGCACCGAGGCGGGCCTCGCTCACGCCACCGACCCGCGCTCGGGAACCGTCTACTGGACGGCACTCTGGGCCCAGCCCTTCTCCCCGGCCGGCCTCCACCGGACCGCCACCGAAGTCATCGCCCTCACCAACGCCGAGCGAGCCGGGGCCGGCCTCCCGCCGCTCTCCCCCGACCCTCATCTCACCGACGCCGCCCAGGCGCACAGCGCCGACATGGTGGCCCGGGCCTTCTACTCCCACACCTCCCCCGACGGCCGCGAACCCTGGCACCGCGCGGCGGCGGCCGGTTCCACCCGCCGTTCCATCGGGGAGAACATCGCGTGCGGCCAGCGCTCCGCCGCGGAGGTGGTGCGCGGCTGGATGAACAGCCCCGGCCACCGGGCCAACATCCTCAAACCCGGCTTCACCCATATAGGTATCGGCTTCGCCGGGGGCGGCGCGGCCGGCACCTACTGGACCCAGCTCTTCGGCGGATGAAACCGATCTCCCCGACTCTCCCTCTTTCGAGTCGGGCAACTCACCCCCGCACCTCGCTACTTGACTCTCCGTTACCACTCGACTCCAATGCACCCTGTCGATGACGGCGGGTGACAGGAGACGGATCAGATGGTTTCGAGAACGGTGGGCACGGGTGGCGTGGCGGCGCTGGGCGCGGTCGTGCTGTCGTTGCTGACGGTCCCCGCCCATGCGGCCCCGGCGGCCGGGCCCGATACGACCGAGCTGCGAAAGACGCTGCGCACGGCACTGTCGCAGGGGGCGCCGGGCGCGTTCGCGAGGATCGACGACAACGGCAAGGTGCACCACCTGGCGGAGGGCGTCGCGGACCGGTCCACCAAGCGGGCCCTCGGCACCGGCGACCGCATCCGGGTCGGCAGCGTCACCAAGACGTTCACGGCGGTGGTCCTTCTCCAACTGGTCGACGAGGGCAAGATCAAGCTCGACACCTCCGTCAACACGTACCTGCCGGGGCTGCTGCCCGACAAGAAGATCACCGTGCGCCATGTGCTCAGCCACCGCAGCGGGCTGTACGACTACGCCAACACCCTCTTCTCCCCCAGCGTGGCGGGGTTCGAGAAGGTGCGGAACAAGGTGTTCACCTACCGTCAGCTGATGGACCTGTCGCTCGCCAAGCCGCTCACCAACAAGCCGGGCGCGTCCTACGCCTACTCGAACGCCAACTTCGTGGTCGCGGGCATGCTCATCGAGAAGATCACCAAGAAGCCGGTGGCGACCGCGTACCAGGACCGCGTCATCAAGCCGCTGAAGCTGGCGGACACGTTCTACGTCCACCCGAAGAACACGATCCCCGGCACGCACTCGCGCGGTTACATGACCGCCGACTCCACCGGGAAGAAGATCGACTCGACACAGCAGACGACGTCGTGGGCGCAGAGCGCGGGCGGCCTGGTGTCGGGCGCCAAGGACCTGAACAAGTTCATGTCCGCGCTGGTGCAGGGCAAGCTCACCTCGGCGGCGGGGCTGAAGGAGATGTTGAAGTGGACCCCGGTGAACAGCACCCAGGCGTACGGGCTGGGGCTGCGCCGGCGTGACCTGTCCTGCGGGGTCTCGGTGTACGGGCACACGGGGACGGTGCAGGGCTACTACACCTGGGCGTTCACCTCGAAGAACGGCAAGCGCAGTGTGACCTCGTTCGCCAACACGTCCAACAACTCCACCGTGTACGCGACGGTGAACCGCACGCTGGAGTCCACGTTCTGCGGCTGACTCGGCCCGGCCGGCCCCGGTGGCGGCCCGGTCGCCGGTGCGGCGGCCGGTCCGGCGCCGGGCCGGGTGGTTGCGGTGCCCGTATGTCCAGTCGCCGGGGTTTGTCCCCGTGGAGGGTGACCGGCTCGCCGTGGTGGCGGATCGTCAGGGAGTCGCCGGAGAGCAGTACGTAGGTTGCGTGGCGGGGTTCGGTCTCGACGCGCAGACACGTGTCGAGCATCCCCACCTGGAAGGCGAGGGGCCGTCGCGGGTGTTGTGCTCCAGACCGGCCAGATCCATCAGCGCCGACTCGGTCAGGTGGTCGCCTGGAGGACGTGGAACAGCGCGAACCGTACGGCCTGCTGGATCTCCGCGTCGCCGTCGACCTCGACGTCGGCGCGGGCCCAGAAGTCGTCGAGGCAGGACCGCTGTTCGTCGACGAGGCCGGGCCGGCCGCCGTACGTGGCGGCGGAGAGGGCGGCGTCCACCTGGTCGCCGACCGCGGGCAGTGAACAGGTGCCGGACCAGCCGTAGGCGACCGTCCGCTCACGGGTGAGAACCGCTCTCACCGTCGGCTGACGCTGTCGCCCGCGTGGGCGCGGCCGAGAGCGTGGAGGTGTTCGAGGGCATCCAGGACGACGGTCCGGTCGTACCAGGCCAGCCACTCGCCCGTCTCCGCGGCGGCGACGGCCAGCGCCTTGAGCTGAGCACGCGTCAACCCCTTCAGCGGTCGCTCGAAATGGGCGGAGACCATGCCCACGCACAGCCCGGAGGCGCTGATGAGCGGCACGCTGTGGCAGGCGCGGCTGCCCGCGTGCAGAATCGCGGAGCGGGCGTCCTCGGTGAACACCGCGTCCGTCGCCACGTCCTGGACGGTCACCTGGGCGACGTCCCGTGCGGCCTTGGCGCAGGAGGTGCCGTCGTCCCCGACGTACGCGAAGAAGTCGACGAAGTCGCGTGTGAGTCCGGTGTGCCGTTCGATGCGCAGTCCGCCCTCGGTGCGGTCCGCGATCTGGACGTTGCCCATGTCGGTGCCGACGACGGCGAGGGTCTGGCTGAGGACGGCGGCCAGGACCTCGCTCCGGTTGCCGCGTCGGACGCCACGGTCGCGTGCCTCCGTGAAGCTCAGGGCCGGCTCGGCGTGCCGGGCCCGGCCGGGAAACCAGAGCCCGCCGCGGTCACTCGGACGCGGCGCGGTCACGGCCGCCTCCACGAGGGTGCGCAGCTTGACGTTGTACTGCTGGGAAGCACGCTGGAGCAGCGCGAACGCGGTCTCGGCGTCCGGCAGGGCGTAGCGTTCCCGCAGCATGCCCTGGGCCTGGGCGACCAGGAGCCGGCCCTCCGTCCGGGTGCGCAGCTGCCGTACCTCCGCGCGCAGCCGCAGCAGTTCCTCCCGCACCTCCTCGTCGTCCCCGTGAGGCTCCGACCAGGGTCCTGCACGCATGAGCACCTTCCGCTTTCCTCGCCTGGAACGACAGCAGGGGTCGTCTGCCCGGTCCGGGCCCGAGTACGCCGACCGGGTCTACCGTCTTGCTCATGT
Source organism: Streptomyces akebiae (assembly GCF_019599145.1). Taxonomy (NCBI): domain Bacteria; kingdom Bacillati; phylum Actinomycetota; class Actinomycetes; order Kitasatosporales; family Streptomycetaceae; genus Streptomyces; species Streptomyces akebiae. Next base: position 476,033 of record NZ_CP080647.1, read on the forward strand.
CTGTGACCTTCGACGACCTGTTGCGCCGCGCGGCCGCTCTGGCCCGCCCCGACCGCCGTGCCCTCCTCGGTGTCGCGGGCGGCCCCGGCGCGGGGAAGACCACCCTGGCCGAGCGGCTGACCCGGGAACTCAACGCGGGAGGCGAGCCCTGGGTCGCGCATGTCCCCATGGACGGTTTCCATCTGGCCGACGTGGAGCTCGACCGCCTGGGCCGCCGGGACCGCAAGGGCGCGCCGGACACGTTCGACGTGGTGGGCTACGCGGCTCTGTTGGAGCGGTTGCGGAACGACGAGGACGACGTCGTGTACGCGCCGGGCTTCGAGCGGACCCTGGAGCAGCCGATCGCGGGGGCGATCCCGGTCCCGCCGTCCGCGCGCCTGGTGATCACGGAGGGGAACTATCTGCTGGTGGCGGGCGAACCCTGGTCGCGTGTCCGTTCCCGTCTGGACGAGGTGTGGTTCTGCGATCTCGACGAGGCCGAGCGCGTCCGTCGTCTGGTCGCCCGCCACGAGGAGTTCGGCAAGGGGCATGACGAGGCGGTCGCCTGGGTTCTCCGCACGGACGAGCGCAACGCGGAGCTGGTGGCGGCGACCAGGGTGCGTGCGGACCTGGTGGTGCCGGAGTCGGCGATGCCCGCGGTGGAGGCCGGCGCGTGGGAGGAACGGGGGTGAGGCAGCCCGACGTCGTCAGGAACGTCGGGCTGCCGGTTTGTGCGGCCTGCGGTCAGGCGCGGGGGTGGGGGCGGTCAGGGGCGGAGGGTCAGGGTCGGTTCGCCCCGGTCGTCGCCCGCCGGGTCGCCGATCACGGCCGTGAACGCCTCCGTGCGGACCCTCAGCCCCTCCGCCACCCGGTCGAACGTGGGCTCGAAGAGCTCGCCGGAGCCGCCGTAGCGGACGGCGAAGACGTCGAGGTCGTCCGGGGCGCCCGGCGCGGGGGTGGCCTCGATGGCCGTGGAGGCGACCAGGTGGGACCAGCCCTCGTCGGGGTTTCCGTAGCCGCGGGGGTCGGCGGCGAGGGCGAAGGCGGCGAGTTGCTGGGTGGTGTCGGCGCGGGCGTCGAAGAACTCCGGGCCCGCGGCGGCCGGGTGCGTCAGCCACAGGTCGCCGGCGGAGGTCACGTCGGCGTCCGCGATCCGGCGCAGGCCCTCGGCGTCGTCCGCCACGTACGGCAGTCCCGCGAGGAGGTACGGCGCGCCGGGCAGGCGTTCGACGGCGACCGTGGTCCACAGTCGGGTGCCGTCGGTGACGTACAGGGACTGGACGTGCCGCAGGACGTGGTCGCGGGTGACGACGGGCTTGGTGACGAGCTTGGCCGTGAGGCCGTCGGCCCGGACGTCCCGGACCCGGGTCTCGCCCATGGGGCGGCAGAGCAGGAAGCCGTCGACGACCGGCCCGAAGCCGTGCTGGCGGTTGACGGCGGCGGGGAGGAGGTAGGTCCCGTCGGCCTCGATGAGGGAGGGGGTCATCCTGGAGTCGAAGGCGACCGAGACCCGGCCGGCGCGCAGCTGGTGCCGGACCGGCCGCGTGGACGGGGCGCGGTGCCAGGGCGTGGTGTCCTGGATCTGCCAGACCAGCATCCACGCGAAGTGGCCGTCGACGCCGCCGTCCGGCTTGACCGCGTGCCGGCCCCAGCGCGTGTCGCCCCGGTAGCGGCCCAGGTCGGCGCCGATGCGGTGGCCGAAGTAGCGCAGGCCGAGCACGGACTCGAAGCCGGAGTGCTGTTCGCTGTAGCGGGGGCCGCCGTTGTCGAAGCCGCCGACGGTGAGGCGTGCGTCGATGTAGCGGGCGAGCGCCTCCCCGTCCTCGGCGAAGATCCGCTCGCCGCTCACCCGGTGGGCCTGGGCGAGGAAGGACAGGGAGATCGGGCCGTAGTTGTTGTCGTAGGCGCCGCCGTGCTCGGGCGGCAGGAGGGCGCCCCGATCCCGTACCCGGTGGGCGCGGATCTCGTCGACGTACAGGGCGATCGCCTGTGCGCGGATCCGCTCGGCGTCCTCGGGCGGCAGGTGGCGGGCCAGCATCAGGCCGCCGACGACGCAGCCGATGGCCTGGTTGCCGGCCTCCTGCGGGTTGAAGAAGGTCGCCTCGGTGAGCCAGCGCCAGTAGCCGCGGCTCATCTCCCGCAGGGCGGCGGTCTGTTCGTCGGTGAGGAGGCCGTCGGCGAGGTCGAGCAGGTTGACGGCCTGGAGCAGCGCCCAGACCGTGCTCGGCCAGTCGCCGATGGGATGGGCGCCGGGAGCCAGGGTGTAACGGGCGTACGGGAAGCCGGAGCCGCGCACCCGCAGGTTGGGGTAGCCGGGGTTGTCGTCCGTGTAGACGCGCTCCCGGAGGTGGAAGTCCGTGCTGCGGCCGACCGCCTCCGGCAGGCGTGGGTCTTTCGTGCGCTGCCAGGCGAGGGCCAGCAGCGACGTGATGCCGAGGGAGGTGTCGCCGATGTCGTCGACGCAGTCGGGGTGTTCGAGGTTGCCCTCGGGCGTGAGCCGGGCGAGGGCAACCTCGGTGACCGAGGCGAGGACCTCGTCGTACGCCTCGGGGGTGGCCGGCAGGTCGTGCAGGGGTCCTCGCTGGTGCGGGAGGTGCACGGGAGGGGACGTCGGGTGCACGGGGATCAGTCCTTCATGCCGGGGGTGGCCATGGAGTGGTTCGGCGGGGTCACACGAGGGGTGCGGACCGGCGGGCGCGCAGGGCGACGGTCAGTGTGTGCGGGCCGGCTCCGCCGATGTAGACACGGTTCCCGGTCGTCGCGTCGGTGCCGCCCACCACGGTGTGGTCCTGGCCCGGGTCGTAGCGCAGTACGTCGCTCCGGTCCGGCCCGGCGAGCGGTTCGCCCGCCTCGACGTCGGCCTCGACCCGGATCTCGTCGTCACCGACCCGGTAGGTCATCGGCCCGGTCGTCAGGCACCAGCGTCCGTCGCCGATGGGTACGGCGCCCTCGACCACGCCGCCCGGCCGGAGGGTCAGTTCGAGGGCCCAGGGCACCCGGGGTCCGCTGAGGTCGATCCGCAGGTCGGCACCGTCTTCCCGCAGGTCCACCTCGACGCGCGTCATGTGGGAGACCTCGTCCCGAGGCCGGTCGGGGAAGGCCATCGCGGCCGAGAAGCGTCCCTCGTCCCCCAACCGGTAGGCGCCGTCGTCCCGCCTCCGGTCCTTCGGGAGCGGCTGGTAGTAGGCGGCCGTGAGGGTTTCGGTGAGCCGGTAGCGGTTGTCGGCGGGCTGTTCCATGTCGGCTGCGCGGAACGGGCCCAGGTCGAAGAAGCCCCGCGAGAGACGGACCGCGTCGAGGACGGCGTCGCCGGCGAACAGGCGCAGGAAGGTGGGGTTGCAGGCGAGGCCCGAGCGGATACGCCGGTGTCCGGGCACGTCGGAGCCGCCGTACACCACCGTGTGCGCGGTGGCCGAGGCGCGGGAGGCGAGGCGCGCGGTGGGAAGGTACCGGTCGCGCGGAAGGGTCTGCGCGGTCGGGGCCGGCAGGGCGCGGCACAGGTCCGGGGTGAGGAGGGTCTCGGCGAGCAGGTCGGGGTCGTCGATGCCACCGGCGGCCGCCAGCCGCGCCACCCGGGCGAAGTCGCCCCGGCCGGTACGGATCGCGAGCAGCCGGTAGTGCGGCAGGTAGGGCGCCAGCGGGAACGGGTGGTACTGGTCCTGCCGTCGCGAGTGGACGGTCTCCACCGTGCCGTCCGGCCTGATCAGGTCCAGGGTCGTGGCGAGATTGCGTTCGACGGCGTACAGCAGGTCGGCGCGGCCGAGCACCTCGGCCAGCAGCAGCAGCGACGGGTTGGACACATGGGCCGCGTAGTTGGCGCTCCGTTCCGAGTACTGGCCCTCCGCGTCGATGTCGACGCCCTCGGCGAGCCACTCCTCGACGCGGTCGAGCAGCCGGTCGTCCGGGAACGACCGGTGCAGCCTGGCCAGCGCCGCGCACAGCTCCCAGCGGTGGTTCGGGGTGTGCACCCCACCCGTCAGGAGACTGCCGGTGGCGGCGTCGGCGATGTCGGCGAGCGCGGCCGTGACGTCGCGCAGTTCCGGCCCCGCGTCGGCGGCGAGGACGTGCGCGTCGCACACGTCGTTGACGGTGAACGCGGAGTCCGGCGGTGACTGCACGTTGTCGCCGCCGGCGAACAGGCCGGTGGTGGTCTGCGTGGCCCGCAGCGCGCGGAGGTGGGTCGTCGCGGCGGCGACGGCCCGTTCGCTGCCGTGCAGTGCCGAGTCCGGGGAACGGTACGCCGCGACCAGGGTCTTCACCCTCCGCGCCAGACCACGGTGCGGCACACCGGCGGGTTCCTCGTCGGGGCGGGCCGCGAGCGGGGCGGCCGACCGGTCGGCGGCACGGGCCACCGCGCGGACGAACTCGTGGTCGAGCGGGGTGGGCAAGGTCAGTCCTTCAGTCCGGCGTTGATGTCGGCGTTCATGACGTACTTCTGGAACACCAGGAAGACGACGATCAGCGGGACCATGGAGATGACCGAACCGCCGAGCAGCACCGACCAGTTGATGTTCTGCGCGCCGACGAGGCTCTGGATGCCGATCTGCACCGTGAACTTCTCGGGGTCGTTCAGCATCAGCAGCGGCCAGATGTAGTCGTTCCAGCGCCACTGGAACGACAGGATGGCGAGCGTCAGCATGATGGGCCGGGAGAGCGGCACCATGATCCGCAGGAAGATCGACAGCTCTTTCGCGCCGTCGATGCGGGCGGCCTCGATGAGTTCGTCGGGGACCGTCAGGAAGAACTGGCGGAACATGAAGCAGCCGGTCGCGGTGAGCAGGGCCGGGAGGATGATGCCGGAGAGCGAGTTGTAGAAGCCGAGGTCGCGGACGACCAGGAACAGCGGGGCGAGCATGACCTCGGCCGGCAGCATCGTGGTGGCCAGGATGCAGAGGAAGAAGGCCTTGAGCCACTTGTTGTCGTACTTGGCCAGCGCGTACCCGGTGCAGCAGCTGACTCCCACCGTGAGGATCGTCGCGATCACACACACGATGGTCGTGTTGATGAAGTACTCGGAGAAGTTGGCGCTCGCCCAGGCTTCCTTGTAACCCGACACGGTCGGGTCTTCGGGGAACACCGTCAGCGGAAGGGAGAACAGGTCTCCCGCCGGTTTGAGGGAGCTGAGGACGAACCACAGCACCGGCACCCCGTAGAGGGCCGCGAGGACCCACAGCAGGGTCGTCGGGGCCACCGCGCGCCGAAGCCCACCGGTGGCCGAGCTGCTGGACCGCTTCTTGCGAACAGGTCGTCCGGGCCCGGCGTCGACCTTGCGTGGCATGTCTGTGGTTGTCATCGGTTCTCCACCCGCCGGTTGACCATCATCTGGATGATCGCGACGACCATCAGGATGAGCATGAGCACGAACGACGCGGCGCTCGCGTAGCCGATCTGGCCCGACTTGAACCCCGTCTGGTAGATGTACTGGACCAGCAGGTTGTTCGACGTTCCGGGTCCACCGTTGTTGAGGGAGGCGAACACCGCGTATTCCTTCATCGCGTGGATCGTGTTGAGCAGGATGACGATGAAGGACGTGGGGGCGATGCTCGGCAGGGTGATACTGAAGAACTGGCGCCACGGACCGGCGCCGTCGAGCGCGGCCGCCTCGTAGTACGACGTCGGGACGTTCTTGATCGCCGCGATGAACAGCAGCATGGAGAAGCCCGTCCAGGCCCAGGCCGCCGCCACCACGACCACGAGCAGGGACAGGTCCGCGTTCGACTGCCAGGGAACGGCGCTTCCGCCGACCTTCTCGATGAAGTAGTTGACCAGTCCGAAGTTCTCACCGAACAGCCACCGCCACAGGACACCCACGATGATGGGCGACAGCAGCCACGGGATGAAGAAGAAGATGCGGGCGACCGACGCGCCCTTGGCGTTCTTGCTCACCAGCACGTTGGCGATGAGCAGCGACAACGCGAAGTTCAGCGGAACGAAGAGCACGGTGTACAGCAGCGTGCGGGTCGTCGCGGCGTAGAAGGTCGAGTCCCCGAGCAGCTTCTGGTAGTTGTCCAGTCCGACGAACTGGAACGCCCCCACGCCCGTGTAGTTCGTGAAGGAGTAGACGAGCCCGATCACCGCCGGCCAGACGAAGAACAGCGCGAAGAGCACGACGTTGCCCGAGATGAGGACGAGCGGGGCGAGGGTGTACTTGCTTCGTCTCCTGGGCGGGCTCACGGACACGTCCGAAGCGTCCGAGGCGCGTTTTGTCATCTTCCTGACTCCGTGCTGGTGGAATGGGTTCCGGTGGGCTCAGGCCATGAGCCCGGCGTCACGCGGGGACCGGGGGCCCGGACGGCGGGGTCGAGACACCGCCGCCCGGGACTGCCGGCCTGTGATCAGCCGCCGACCTGCGTGTTGTAGCCGTCGACGATGTTCTGCAGGGCCTTGTCGGACGACTGCTCGCCGTTGATCGCCTTGCCGAGCTCCGCCTTGGTCGGGTCGTCGGCGAGGCTCTTGCCCTTCAGCACCCAGTTCGTCTGCGCGCTGTTGAAGTAGCCGGAGATCGGGTCGTAGAGCGGGATGGACTCGTTGTAGAGCTTGAACGCCGCCTGCGCCGCCTCGGACTTGAAGGGGTACTCCGGGTTCAGACCGCTCTCGACCGGCAGGAAGCCGGAGGTCTCGCACAGCGTCTTGTAGTGGTCGGGCTCGTACAGCCAGGACAGGAACTTCTTCGCGGCGGCGGCCGCGTCGGCGTTGTTGTTGAAGCCGACCGTCATGCCACCGCTGTTGACGTCACTGGCCTGCACCGGCTGGGCGGGGGTCGGGACGCTCGCCCACTCGAACTTCGTGATGCTCTCCGAGTAGGCGGCGACCTGCCACACGCCGGACCAGTAGGCGACGACGTCACCGCTCTGGAACATGGCCGACGGGTCGGCGCCGCTGGTCCACACCGACTTCGGCATGGTCTTGTCGTCGTTCCATCCGACGAAGGTCTTCACGGCCTTCTTGGTCGCCGCGTCCACCGAGAACTTGCCGGAGTCGTCGGCGTGGACGTACTTGCCGCCCATCTCGTAGACCATGGCGCGCAGCCGGGACGGCGACTGGTCGAAGGTCAGGGAGTACTTGGCGTCGGTCTTCTCCCGGACCTCGTTCGCGGCCTTGATGAACTCGTCCCAGGTCCAGGTCTTGTCGGGCGAGGTCGGATAGTCGACGCCGGCCTTCTCGAAGAGCGACTTGTTGATGAACATGCCGGACGCGGTGACGTCCGAGGGGATGGACAGCACCTTCCCGGACGAGTCCTTGGCGACGAAGTTGGCGTTGATCTTGTTCGTCTTGTTGTTGGCGATGTCGCTGAGGTCGATCAGCTTGTTCGACCAGATCGGGTCCAGCGCCGGCACGGCCGCGACGTCGGGCAGCGAGTTCGCCTGCGCGGAGTTGCGCAGCTTCGTCGCGTAGCCGTCGTAGGGGATGTTGACCAGCTTGACCTTGACGCCGGTCTCCTTCTCGTACTGCGCCACCATCTTCTTCCAGCCGGCGTCCTGCCCCGGAACCGTGGAGATCCAGAACGTCAGCGACTTGGAGGTACCGCCCGAGTCGGATTCCCCTCCTCCACAGGCGGAGAGCAGCAGGGCGGCCGCCGAGACACCGGCAACGAGGGGAACCAGGCGGCGCACACCGCCGCGGCCGAGTCGGCGGGAGCGCCGCACACCCACAGTGGTCATCTTCGATCCCTTTTTTTCGGTAGGGGACGGAGCACGGCGCCGACCGAGCGGCACGGGTGCATTTTGCAGGAAAGCTGCATTCCGGGGGGCGCGGCCTCGCCCGGCCGCGTCGTCCACGCGGGGCGGTATCCCCGGCCGTTCTGGCCGTCACCGCACGGGCACGCCCTCGTGCGGTTGCCGTACTCGAGTACAGGCGGGACGCTCGCCCCAAGCCGGCGTCCCGGCCGACTTAGAAAGCGCTTGTCCGGACATTGGCAGATGCCGGTGGAGTCCGTCAATGCTTCACCCCCGCGCCTCCGGTCACGGTTTGGATTCCCCGGGCCACGGCCAGGCGACTGGCCCCCACGACGGTGCCGCTGTCGCCGAGCGCACTGCTCACGACCTCGGTGGGCCAGCTCAGGCGGGCCAGTTCGGCCCGTACGCCGGGCAGGAGCCGGGGTTTCGAGCCGACGGCGCCGCCCAGCACGATCAGGCCGGGATCCAGGACGGCGGTCGCTGCGGCGGCGAGTCTGCCCACGTCGGCGGCGTGCCGGCCCACGACGGCACAGGCCGTGGCGTGTCCCTCGTCGGCCAGCGCGAACAGCCCGTCGACGGTGTCCGGGCACACGCCGTTCACGCCCTGCCAGGCGTCCGCCGCCCGGCGCAGCAGGGAACCCGCTCCGATGTGCGCCTCCAGGCCCTCGTGGCGGGGCTCCCGGTCCGCGTCCCACGGGTAGGGCAGCCGGGCCACCTCACCCGCGGCGCCGTTCGCGCCGCGCAGCACCTGGCCTCCGATGACGACACCGAGACCGATGCCGACGCCGATCCGCAGATAGCCGAAGGTGTCCCGGCCGCGGGCCGCGCCTTCGTGCAGCTCGGCCAGGGCGGCGCAGTTCACGTTGTTCTCGACGTGCACGGGCACACCGGGCGGGAGTGCCACGGTCAGGGCGTCGAAGATGGGGCCCGCCTTGGCGGTGGCGGGGCGGACGGCCGTGCCCTCCCGGCTCTGGACGGTGACATCGCCGACCGCGACGACGATGGCGCGCAGCGGCGCCCCGGGCGGCAGCCCGGAGAGGGCGTCGGCGACCACGTCGACGGTGTCCGCCCGCAGGCCGGTGCCCTCGGCCAGCAGGGTGCCGTCCAGGGCGCAGACCCGGACCCGGGTGACGCTGGGGCCGAGGTCGACGGCGAGGACCGCGCCGGCGGCGGGACCGAGGTCGTATACGGCCGCCGACCTGCCGGTTCCGCCGTTGAGCGTGCCGGAGTGGGCGGCGAGTCCGGCGGCCTCCAGCTCGGCCACGGCGGTGGAGACGGTCGGCTTGGAAAGGCGCGCCCCGGTGGCCAGTTGAGGGCGGGTGGCGGTGCTCGACGCGGCCAGTACGGCGAAGACGGCGCGGGCGCTCTCGCTCAGTTGCATGGTCTCCCCAGTCGTGCCGCGATCATGCGGCCGCACGGTCGTGCGGTGTCCGGCGTCCTAACCCTTGACGCACTCTTATTCGTTAGTTAATTTCCTAACGAAGTCAAGCGGTACTCGCCTGCCGCACCGACAGAAGCCCGTCCCGGGGCTTCCCTAGCACCCCCCACAGACCCTGTGTGTCCAGGCACGGTTTCGCCCAGCCGTCGCTGCGCCCATCGCAACGCAACGACGAAAGAGGCCCTCCGTGCCGGATTCAAGGCCCGTCGCGGTCGGTATCGACGTGGGCGGCACCAAGACCCATCTCCGTGCTGTCACGGGGACGGAGTCCGTCGCCGACCACATCCGTACCAGCCGTGGCTGGCGGCCGCACGACCCGGCGGCCGCGACCGAATGGCTGGCCACGCTGGTCGGGGAGGTGCTGCCCGCGCACACCCCTCCGTCCGCCGTGGCCGTCGGCGCCCATGCCTGCGAGACGCCCCGGCAGTGCGAGGGGATACGTCTCGCCCTCCAGCAACGGCTTCAGGTGCCGTGCCTGGTGGTGGGTGACGCCGAGCTGCTGGTCCCCGCCGCCGGTTTCGCGCAGGGGGTGGGGCTGGTCGCGGGCACCGGTTCGGTGGCCGTCGGCCGGTCCGCCGCCGGTGCTTCGGTGCAGGTCGGCGGCTGGGGCGCGGTTCTCGGCGACGAGGGCGGCGCCGCCGGCCTGGTCCGGGAGGCATGTCGCGCCGTCTGGGCCGCGCACGACCGGGGCGAGGCGCCCGACGCCCTCGCCGACCGGCTCGTCGCCGCCTTCCAGGTGAGCGAGGTACCGGCCCTGGGTGGGGCGTTGGAGGCCGCCACGGCCATGTCCGCCGACTGGGGCCGGCACGCGCCCGCGGTCTTCGAGGCCGCCGAGGAGGGCTCCACCCTCGCCCACCGGGTGATCTCCGACGGGGGCCGCGCACTCGCCTCGCTGGTGGCGCGGCTCGCCGCCCGCCAGGTCCCCGTCGACGACGTGGTGGTGGCCGGCGGGACGATCCTCTCCCGGCCCGCCCTGTACTCGGCATTCGCCGAAGCGCTCGCCGACGCTGTACCGTCCGCGCGACCGCATGTGCTTCAAGTGCCGCCGGTCGAAGGGGCGTTGGCACTCTCACGTACTCTCCTCCGACCGGTCACCCGCTGATCACCGTCCGGTCGTCGACCGGACATCGACCGGTCATTCGTCAACTCCACGCTCAGCCCGCACCCGATCAACCCACCGCGAAAGGAGCGGCGCTCCATGCCGTCATCTGCCGGGCACCACACGCTCAACCGCCGTGTCTTCCTCAGGAACTCCCTCGGCGTCTCGGCCGGCCTGATCGCCGCTCCGGCCCTCGCGAACCTCTGGCAGGCCTCCGAGGCGAAGGCCGCCACCGCGTTCGCCGCGTTCGTCGACGACTACACGACCAACACCACGGCGAACCTCACCCCCGAGACCAACGCCGTGGTCCGGGCCCTCGGCGGCTTCGCCGAGATCTGGAAGACCGGCGACGCCTGGAACACCGGCGCCCCGCTGCTGCCGGAGATCCTGCGCGCCAACGTGCGCTACAGCGAGCGCGTCACCGCCCGCCGGACGGATGCGCAGGCACGTGAGGCGTTCATCACCGACCGGCAGCACCAGAGCTACTCGGTGATCAGCGGTCTCGGCCCCCTCGCCGAGCTGTACAGAACGGGCGCCATGGCGGTCACCGCGATCACCTCCGCGCCGGACGGCACGCCATCGGGCAAGATCAGCGACTCCGTCCCCGCCGACGCTCCCACCGGATCGGCGAACGGCGCCGGCTCGACCAGTTCCGCGCTCGGGAAGGTGGCCGAACTCGTCAACACCGTGCGCGGGCCGTTCGCGTCGAGCAACCCCGCCAAGTTCTCCTACCAGTACCCCCGGCCCTGGCGCATGAACGAGAACAGCGAGGTCGTCGACACCGGACGGACCGACGAGTTCGGGTTCCCGGTGTACGACTCCGCCGTCGTCGTCGCCCCCCAGCTGCTGCGGCAGCGCGGCGAGGACGCGGCCACGGACGGCGGCTTCCCCAGCGGGCACACCAACGCCCTCCACCTGGCCGCTCTGGCCTACGCGTACGCCGTACCGGAGCGCTTCCAGGAGATGGTGACCCGCGCCTTCGAAGCGAGCCACGACCGGATCGTCTCGGGTATGCACTCCGCGCTCGACGTCGTCGGCGGTCGCGTCATGGCCACGGCCCTGGCCGCCGCCGCCCTCGCCGACCCCAGGAACGCCGAGCTGAAGGCGGCCGCACGCCGACAGGCCGCCGCATACTTCCAGGCGAAGACGGGCACCACCGCCGACACACTGTTCGCCTACGCGCACTCGGCCGGAACCGATACGGACCCGTACGCCGACCGGGCGGCCAACGAGCGCCTGGTCGAGCCGAAGCTGACGTACGTACTGCCGCGGCACGGCAAGTCCCGGGACCTGACCGTGCCGAAGGGCGCCGAGGTCCTGCTGGAGACGCGGCTGCCGTACCTCGACGCGGCGCAGCGCCGTGAGGTGCTGCGCACGACCGCGCTGCCGTCCGGCTATGTGCTGCTGGACGGGTGGGAGCAGTGGGGCCGGCTCAACCTGTTCGCGGCGGCGGACGGCTACGGTGCCCTCGACGCCGATGTCACCGTCACGCTGGACGCGTCCCTCGGCGGCTTCCACGCGGCCGACACCTGGCGCAACGACATCGACGGCCCGGGTGGGCTCGTCAAGAAGGGCGGCGGCACGCTCACGCTGGCCGGCGCCAACCGGTACACGGGCGGCACGGTCGTGGAGGCCGGTGTCCTCGCGGCGGGCTCGAAGGAGGCGTTCGGGCGCGGTGACGTCCGGGTGAACGGCGGCACGCTGGTCACCGGCGACCACACCGTCCGGGTGCGCGGCGGCTACGCGCAGGCCGGTGTCCTCGACGTGACGCTGGACCGGGGCGCCGACGCCGCCCTCGTGGTGGACGGACGGGCGGTCCTGGAGCGGGGCAGCAAGCTTGTCGTCCGCTTCGACGCCGAGCAGGCGCCGCGTTCCGGCAGCACGGTCGCGGTCATCGGGGCACGGTCCCTCCAGGGCCGGTTCGCGGAGGTCTCCGTGGCCGTCGACGGCTGGACGGCCGAGCAGGTCTTCACGGCGCACGGGGTGGCGGTGCGCCTGCGCAAGAAGTGACCGCACGGTTGAGCGGGCCTGTCGGGGGTGGCGTGCGCCGCCCCCGACAGGCCTTCACAGAGCCGGGGGCAGGGCCTGCTCCGCCCAGATGGTCTTGCCCGCGCCACTCGGACGGCTGCCCCAGCGGTCGGTGAGCTGGGCGACCAGGAGCAGGCCGCGGCCCCCCTCGTCGAAGCTGCGGGCCCGGCGCAGATGCGGTGAGGTGCTGCTGGCGTCGGAGACCTCGCAGATGAGGGTGCGGTCGCGGATCAGGCGCAGCTGGATGGGGGCGCCGCCGTAGCGGATGGCGTTGGTGACGAGTTCGCTGACCACGAGTTCGGTGACGAAGACGGCCTCCTCCAGGCCCCAGCGGTTGAGCTGGTCGGTGGCGAGCTTGCGCGCGTTGGCGACCAGCGCCGGGTCGTCGGTGAGGTTCCAGACGGCGACCTGTTCCGCGTCGAGGGCGCGGGTGCGCGCGAGCAGCAGGGCCACGTCGTCGGCCGGGGTCTCGGGGAGCAGTGCCTTCAGCACGGTGTCGCAGACGCGCTCCAGACTGTCCGCCGGTCCCGCCAGCGCGGCGCACAGGGCGGCGGTTCCCGTGTCGACGTCACGGTCCCGGGCCTCGACCAGGCCGTCGGTGTAGAGCGCGAGGACCGAGCCCTCGGGCACCTCCAGCTCCCTCGCCTCGAACGGGAGGCCGCCGACGCCGAGCATCGGCCCGGCCGCCACCTCGACGACCTGGACGCTGCCGTCGGGCCGCACCACCACGGGCGGCACATGCCCGGCCGAGGCGATCGAGCAGCTGCGGTCCACCGGGTCGTAGACCGCGTACAGGCAGGTCGCGCCGATCTCCCCGTCCCCCGTGCCGTCGCCGGCCGCGAGGTGCTCGACCAGGTCGTCCAGATGGGTGAGGAGCTCGTCGGGCGGCAGGTCGACGTCGGCGAGCGCCCACACGGCCGTGCGCAGCCGGCCCATGGTGACGGAGGCGTGGATGCCGTGGCCCACGACGTCGCCGACGACCAGCGCCACCCGGGTCCCGGACAGCGGGATCACGTCGAACCAGTCGCCGCCCACCCCGGCCTGCGACAGGGCCGGCAGATAGCGGGAGGCGAACTCGACGGCCGCCTGGCCGCCGACCGTCTTCGGCAGCAGGCTGCGCTGGAGCGCCAGCGCCGTAGTCCTCTCCTTCGTGTAGCGGCGGGCGTTGTCGACGCAGACGGCCGCCCGGCTGGCGAGTTCCTCGGCGAGCGACACGTCTTCCTGGTCGAAGGCGTCGGGATGCTCGGGGGTCAGGAGCCGGACGAGGATGGCGACACCGAGGGTGGTGCCGCGCGCGACCAGCGGTACGGCCATCAGGGAGAGGTCGTGGTCCGCGGCCTGCTGGAGTTTGGCGGAGCGGGCGCCGTGCCGGGCGAACCAGGAGTCGAGGGCGTCGTCGCCGGTGCGGGCGAGCGCGGGGGACCCGGTGAACAGGGCACGGGCGGGCGGCGAGGTGGGCGGGTAGACATCGGCGGAGCCCAGGCCGATCGCCGCCTCCGGGACACCCGGCGTACGGGAGTGATGCGCGGTCCGGCGCAGTTCCACACCTCCGTCCACGGGGACCATCTCGGGTTCCTCGCCCTGGAGCACGGACTCCAGGAGGTCGACGCTGGCGAAATCGGCGAGCCGGGGTACGACCAGTTCGGCGAGTTCGCGGGCGGTCTGGACGACGTCGAGTTTGGTGCCGATGGACCCGGCCGCCTCGTTCAGCAGGGCCAGGCGCTGGCGTGCCCAGAACTGCTCGCTGCTGTCGAACGCGGCGAGCGCGGTGCCGATCAGCTCTCCGGAGGGGTCACGCACCGGCCACATCTCGGAGGTCCAGGCGTGCATGCGCCGGCCGGAGGGCGAACGGGTCCAGCTCTCGTAACGGACCGGCTGTCCGGTCTCCACCACGATCTCCAGATGGCGCAGGAAGCCCCGGCTGTGCTCGGCGTCCTCCACGGTGTCGGGAAAGTACCGGTGCCGGAACTCCTCCTCGGGCTGCCCCATGACCTGGCACGCCCAGTCGTTCATCCGGAGGTACCGCTGCCCGGTGTCGAAGACCGACATGGACATCGACGCCTGACTGAAGGCCAGCTCACCGAGGCCCCGCTCGGTGAGGTCGGGCGCGGCCTGGACGACGAACCGCCGCCGCTCTCCCGCCGCGCCCCGCACCGGGCAGATCCGCAGCGCGACCTTCTGCCGTCGCCCGTCCCGGTAGCGCAGGTCCACCACCGCGTCGCCGTGTGTCAGCAGCGTCCGCCAGACCGCGACCGCGTCCCCGTCCACCAGGGCGTCGGCCGGCCTTCCGGTCACCTCCTCGGCGGTGTAGCCGGTGAGCCGCCGGGCACCCTCGCTCCACCCCGCGACGAGGCCGCGCGCGTCGACCACCGCCATCGCCTCACCGGCCGTGGCAGCCCGCGACGCGCCGGACGCCTTCGTCACCATATGGCCAGGATGGTCCGTTCGGGGCGGGGCAACAACCCGGCTACGCCCGTGACGTACCGGGTCCATGCCCCGCCGTAGGGCTGGAGGGCCGTAGGGCTAGAGGGTGGTGCGGGATTCGAGGTCCTGGCGGGTGTCGTTGCCGTAGACGCCCGTTTCGTCGCCCCGGATTCCGTACCAGAGCTGGAAGCGCGCCACGGCTTCCTTGAGTACGACGTCGTACTGCCCCGAGGTGGAGCCGTTGTCGTACACGTTCGGGATGCGCAGCAGCCGTTGCTGGAGTTCGGAGACCTCGGGGCCGCTGTCGCCCTCGCGGAGGGTGCCGGGGCCGTCCGGGTCGGCGCCGTCGTCCGGGGCCGGCGCCGAGGTCGCGGGGGCCGACGGGGTCGCGCTCGGGGTGACGGCGCGAGCCTCCTTCTCCGTGTCGCCGCCGGGCAGGAGCAGGGCGGCGCCGAAGCCCAGCAGGGCCGCCGCGCCGACGCCGACGATCACGGCGGCGCGCTTGAGGCCGGATCCGTCGCCGGGGGCCGGCCGCCGTCGCTGCCGACGCCGGTGTCCCTCGTCGCGCGGGACCGTGTCCGAGCCGAAGTCCTCGCCGACCATGACCGGGGGGAGTTCCTCGGTCTCGTACTCCGTCCGGGGCAGGATCCGCTCGGGGGCGGGCTTCGGCTCCGGTGCGGGCGTCGCCGCCGGGGGCGGTGCCGACGGCGGTGGCGGCGGTGTCGGAACCGATGCCGGGGTGGGGGGTACGGCGACGGTCTCGTACTCGTCGTCGGGGCCGTTGGCTCCCTTGAACTGCTCGAACTCACGCAGCAGCTCGGCCAGGGCCTCGGTCCTGCGCCGGCGCATGACGTAGGTCGGCTCGATCGTGGGACGCTTCGCCGTCCGGCCCGGTTCGGGCGGTTTCGACACGCTGTTCTCCTTCCGTGCACGCGGTCTCCCGCCATCCCCGAGAGGAGATACGGGAAGCCGGGCCGGGAGGTTCAGCCCGGCAGGCGGCTCCGGGGGGCGCTCGGGAGCACGGCGGCCACCTCCCAGCCGGGGCCGTCCGCGCGCGGCCGGGCCTGGATACGGCCGCCGAGCGCGGTGACCCGTTCCGTGAGGCCGACCAGTCCGAAGCCTCCGCCCCGGGCCGCATCCGGCAGCCGGGCGGCGCCGCGTCCGTCGTCGCGGACCACGACCTCCAGTCCACCGCGCCCGTGGCGGAGGTCGACGGTGACCTCGGTGGCGTCGGCGGCGTGCCGGCGGACGTTCGTCAAGGCCTCCTGCACCACGCGGAAGGCGGCGGCCTGCACCTCGTGCGGCAGGTCGTCGGGGACGGAAGGGTCGTGGCGCAGCACGGCGCGGCGGCCGTCGACACCGCCGACGCCGTCGAAGCCGCGCACCAGTTCGTCGAGGCCCGCCAGATCGCCCACCGGGCGCCGGTCGGCGGGCCCGGTCTCCTCCTCGTGGTCGCGCAGCACACCGACCGTGCGGCGCATGGAGGCCAGCGCCTCGGTCGCGGCGCGCTCGATGCCCGCGAGGACGGGATCGAGGCTCCCCCAGACTTCGTCCGGGGGTACCCCCATCTCGCTTCGCTCGGGTTCGGAGGCGGCCATCATCCGGGCGACCTGGGTCTGGACCAGGATCCCGGTGACATGGTGGGCGACGAAGTCGTGCAGGTCCGCGGCCATGGCGAGGCGCTCCGCCCGGCGGGTCTCGGTGACGACCTGGGTCCGCCGGTTGTCGAGGGTGCGCAGATAAGCGGCGACGGCGGCCGCGATCCCGGCCAGCAGCACCAGGAGCAGGGTCACGCCGATGAGGCTGTCGTCCGGCTCGACGACGAAGTACGGCAGCGGAAGCGTGACCAGGGCGAGACCGTCGAGGAGTCCGCAGGCCGGCGCCCAGCCGGGCGGGCAGGTGCGGACGGCCACCACCAGCAGACACAGCAGCACGGCCGGTTGTCCCGGGCCGAAGCCGCCCGTCTCCCGCATCAGGAGCAGGACCCCGACGCTCGCCAGGACGGCCAGTGCGGGGACGCCCGCGCGGACCTGGGGCGTCAGCCAGTCCGGTCGGCGGTGCTCGGGCCACAGCACCGCCGCGAGCCCCACGGCCAGAGGGAGCAGGCGCGGCCACAGATGGGCGGTGTCCTCCGCCGTCAGGAGGAGGACGTCGGCTCCGCAGGCCAGGAGGAGGGCCACGACGCCGCCGACGTGTACACAGCCCGCTCCGGCCGGGCGCCCCGGTCGGCCGGGGCCGCCACCCGGGGATGCCTTGGTGTCGAGCACGAGGTTCACGCGGATCACAGTAGGCAGTGCCTGTGGTCCCCGTATCGGCCGTACGGCCGAGGAGGCGTGTCCGGCGGGTGGGAGTCCTGGCCGTTCGGCCGAGGCGGCCGCCCCCGCCGCCGGGAGAGGTTGGGTGGCGCAACCGCACCCCTCTCCACCAGGAGCACCTCATGGAACGCAGCCCCCTGCTCATCACCGCCGCCACCGTGTCGGTTCTGGCCGTCGGCGGCGGAGCCCTCACCTACGCGATGAGCGGTACGGAGTCCACGACCGGACTCGACACGTTCAACACCGTCACCGTGGACGGCCAGAAGGCGCTCAGCGGGAACATCGTCGCCGGTCGCACCGAGTCGAAGTACAGCCCGCTGCCCTGGATCGGCGGCGAGACCTCCGATCTGAGGTGCCCCGACCTCAAGGCGGTGGCCGGCACCAAGGTGACCTGCACGGGCAAGGACGGCGACGGCAAGGACCTCTCCATCCCCGTCACCGTCGTCAAGGCCGACGCCTCCAGCGTCACGTGGAAGTTCGAGCGCGCCTAGGGGGTGCCGGAGGCTCCCGCACAGCACTTTCGCAGCACTCCCCGGTCCCACCGAAAGGCCCGTCACCGTCATGAGCACCGTCCTGGCCGGCAACGGCCTCGTCAAGAAGTA
Source organism: Streptomyces akebiae (assembly GCF_019599145.1). Classification (NCBI taxonomy): domain Bacteria; kingdom Bacillati; phylum Actinomycetota; class Actinomycetes; order Kitasatosporales; family Streptomycetaceae; genus Streptomyces; species Streptomyces akebiae. The sequence continues at coordinate 493,594 of NZ_CP080647.1, forward strand.
CGGCCCCACCACCGCGCTGGCCGGCGTGGACGTGGCGGTCGCCGAGCGTGAGTCCCTCGCCATCATGGGCCCGTCCGGCTCCGGCAAGTCGACCCTCCTCCACACCCTCGCCGGCATCATCCGCCCCGACGACGGCCAGGTGCTGCTGCGTGGCGAGCGCATCGACCACTGGGGCGAGAACAGGCTGAGCGCACTGCGCCGCAAGCGGTTCGGGTTCGTCTTCCAGTTCGGCCAGTTGCTGCCCGAGCTGCCCGCCGAGGAGAACGTCGCGCTCCCGCTGATGCTGGAGGGCGTACCGCGCCGCCAGGCGGTGCAGCGCGCACGCCGCTGGTTCGCCCCGCTGGGCCTCGCGGGTCTGGAGCACCGGCGGCCCGGCCAGCTCTCCGGCGGCCAGGCCCAGCGCGTCGCCATCGCCCGCGCCCTCGCCGTGGAGCCCGATGTCGTCTTCGCCGACGAGCCCACGGGCGCCCTCGACCAGGCCACCGGCGAGGAGGTCATCCGTCTCCTCACCTCGGTCACCCGCGACCAGGGCGCCTGTCTCGTCATGGTCACGCACGACGCCGAGGTGGCCGCCCACTGCGACCGCGTCGTCCAGGTACGGGACGGCCGGATCGCCGGCCACAGCCAGTACACGGTCGCATAGGCCCCCGCGCAGGGCGTTTTGAGGGGCGCGGGAACCGCGCGACCAGCCTCGGACAGCCCGCACCCGCCCTCGAACCGGAACCGACCGGCCTCTCAGGCAGCCGGTCGTCCATTCCCCCGATCCCCGGAGACACAGAATGCGCTCCCCCGTCCTGCCCCTCACCTGGCACCTGGCCCGCGCCTGCGGAAGGCGCGGCCTGCAGAGCCACCTCCTGTCCGCCGCGGCCGCCGCGGCCGGCGCCCTCGTCCTCCTGACGCTCCTGGCCGCCTACCTGGGCTCCGGCACCCGGGCCGACCGCACGGCCTGGCGCACCCCCGACGCCGTGGCGGCGCAGCAGGCGACCGCCGTACAGACGCTGGGGACGACGTACGTGGACCACCGGCCGGTCACCGTCGTCTCCCTGGCCCAGCTGCCGAACCGGGCCGCGACACCCGCCCCGCCCGGTCTGGCCCACTTCCCCGCACCGGGGCGCACCTATCTGTCGCCCGCCCTGGCGGAGCTGATGCGGGAGCTGCCGGCAACGCGTCTCGCGAACCGCTTCCCGACCACGAGCGGCTACGGCACGATCGGCGAAGCCGGCCTCGCCTCCCCCGAGGAACTCGTGGCCGTCATCGGCCGCGCACCCACCGACCCGGCGATCACCCGGGCCGCCGAGGGCAGCGCCCTGGACGCCCTCGCCGCCCGCGCCCGTGTGGACGGCTTCAGCGGCACCGGGCCCAGTCCGTTCACCTCCTTCGACCAGCAGGCGGCGCTGTTCGGCGGCGCCCTGCTCGTCGTCCCCGTGATCGTGCTGGCCTCGGCCGCCGGACGCCTGGGCGCCGCCCGCCGCGAGCAGCGGCTCGCCGCCCTGCGGCTGGCCGGAGCGACACCCCGGCAGATTCTCGCGATGACGGCGGTCGAGTCGGCGGCGGTGGGCCTGGTCGGCGGTCTCCTCGGCGCGGTCGTGTACACGCTGCTGGTGCCGCTCCTCGCGCGGGTGCCGTACGGCATCGGCACCTGGTACGCGGGCCAGTTGTGGGTCGGGCTGCCCTGGCTGCTCGTGGTGGTGGCGGCCGTGGCCGCGCTCACCTCCGTCAGCGCGGTGACGACGCTGCGCGGAGTGGCACGTTCCCCGCTGGGCGTGGCCCAGCAGGCCGATCCGCGCCGGACGAGGCTGATCCGGCTGGTGCTGTTCGTCGCCATCGGGCTGTACGTGGCGGTCACCGCGCACGGCGACGGGCTGAGCACCGGACAGACGCTCGCGCTGATCGTCCTGGTGTACGGGGCGTTCTGGACCCTCGGCCCCTGGGTCGTCGACATGCTGGGCAGGCTGCTGAGCCGCTTCGCGCGCCGTCCGGCGACGCTGCTGGCCGCGCGTCGGCTCAGCGACGATCCCCGCGGCGCCTGGCGCACGGTCAGCGGTCTGGTCCTCGCGGGTCTGGTCGCCGGGTTCTTCACCGTCGGACAGGTCGGCCTCGTGGGTTACGACTACCGGGGCCAGGTCGCCGTGCGCGCGGAACACGGGGATGTGCGCGAACTCGCCGTGCGGGCCAGGGGGTTGCTCACCGAGGCCGGCGTGAAGGCAAGGGTGGAGACGGCTGACGCCGACGTGTACGACGGGATCCTGGTGGGCGACGAGGGCATCGTGGCCCATGTGCGCGGCGGGCAGGAGCAGTTGGACACCGCGTCGACCGCGCTGTCCTCCCTCTCCCCCGGGAACCTGCCGTTCACCCAGGACTACGTCAACGCCGAGGGCGACACGACGACCCGGCTCATCGGCGAGATGGGGCTCGCGGTACTGGCCCTGGGCTTCCTCGTCGCCGCGGCCTCCGCCGGACTCACCGCGGCGGCCACGGTCCTGGACCGGCGCCGGGTCTACGCGCTGCTGCGGCTGGCCGGTACGCCGCTGAAGGTGCTGGACCGGGCGCGGATACGGGAGACCGCGCTGCCGCTGGTGGTCCTCGCCGGAGGTACGACGGCGACCGGGATCTACGGCGGCATCAAGGTGAGCGAGATGTTCCACCTGGAGCCGGACGCGTCGGGGGCCGTACGCCTCGCCTTCTGTGTCGCCCTCGGCACGGCCACCATGTTCGCGGCGCTCGCCGGGAGCCGACCGCTGCTGCGGAAGGTGACGGCGGAGCGGGCGCAGGAAGCCGACTGACACACCCTCGTCGAGCCGTCCGCCGTCGACGCCCAGGCGCTCGACCCGCGGCCTCCCGCCCGCAGGCCCCCCATCCACGGTCTCTCCCCCAGGCCGGTGCACCCGCGGGCCCTTCGCCCACAGGCTCCGCACCCGCGTACTTCTCCTTCAGGCATGATGCGCCCATGAACGACCGCAGCCCGATCCGGGTCCTGATCGCCGACGACCAGGACATGGTCCGCACCGGCTTCCGTTTCTTCCTCGACGCGCAGCCCGACATCACCGTGGTCGCCGAGGCCGCCGACGGCGAGACGGCCGTGCGGCTGGCCCGTGAGGTGCGGCCGGACGTGTGTCTGCTGGACATCCGGATGCCGAAGCTGGACGGCCTGGAGGCGACCCGGCTGCTGGCCGGTCCGGGTGTGGTCGATCCGCTGCGGGTGGTCGTGGTGACCACGTTCGACCTGGACGAGTACGTCTACGGGGCCTTGCGCGGCGGCGCCTGCGGTTTTCTGCTGAAGGACTCGGGGCCGACCCTGCTGGCCGAGGCCGTTCGCGCGGCGGCGGTGGGCGACGCGCTGGTGTCGCCGTCGGTGACGGTCCGGCTCCTCAAGCACGTGACGGCGGAGAAGGAGGGCCGGCCCGGTCCCGAAGTCCCGGGCCCCCAGGAGGCGTTGACCGAACGGGAACGGGACGTCGTCCGCCTGGTCGCGCTGGGGCACACCAACGCGGAGATCGCCGCCTCGATGTTCGTGTCCCTCTCCACGGTCAAGACCCACCTCGGCAGCATCCAGCTCAAGCTCGCGGCGCGGAACCGGGTGGAGATCGCGGCGTGGGCGTGGCGGACGGGGCACGCGGGTGACGGCGTGTGAGGTTCACTGCGAGAGGGTGATCCGGAGGCCGACCGTGCCGTCGGCGCCCCGGCGCAGTCGGCTGCCGAGCAGGGTGAGGCGGCCGAGGACGCCGTACTTGCGGGCGATGAGCCGGCGGTAGGCGGCGGAGCCGGCCGTGTCGAGGATCTCCGCGTGGGCGGGGACGGAGTCGCCGGTGGGGTTGCCGCGCAGGTCGCAGGGGCCGACGAGGACGTCGGCGCGGTTCCGGATGCGCTTGACCTTCCAGGAGTCGGCGACCGTCCAGACGCCGAGCGCGTCGCCGTCCCGCACCACCCACACCGGTGTCGGCACGGTGGTGCCGTTCTTGCGGTAGGTGGTGACCAGCAGGTATTTACCCGCGCCGAGCGCGTCGAGCGTGGTTTCGTCAGCCATGGCCGGAGTCTAGGCGCACGGCCGCCGGCGAAGAGACCGTGACGGCCGTGCCCCGAGGAACGAACGGTGGAGCGGCGTCAGTCCAGCAGTCCGTCGTAGTCGGGCAGCTTGAAGGTGCGCTCGGCGTGGCCGCCGACGAGGTCGGTGGTGTTGTTGCCGACGTTGGCGACGATCGTGTAGCCGTCGGACTCGATGTCCGCGCGTGAGGCGGTCTTGTAGGCGGCGACCTCGGCGAACAGGTCGGGCAGGTCGCGCACGTAGAGGCCGTCGACGGGGTAGCCGACGTTCTCCAGGTTCCACTCGGTGAGCGACTCGATGATGCCCGGGCGGGCGGTGACGAAGAAGACGTCGACCCCACGGGACTTGGCGTACTTGGCCAGCGCCAGGGAGGGCTTCATGGCCGGGGTCGGCAACTGGTACCAGGGCGTGTAGTGCGTCTCCAGCGTCGTGTTGTCGATGTCGAAGACGATGGCGAGCTTCTGCCCCGAGGAGTTCGCGGTGCGCTGCTGTATGTAGGGCGTGGCCGTGTCGATGACGGCCTTCACGTCCTTCTGCCAGGTCGCGTAGTCCACCTCGGCGGCCGTGGCCGCGACGACCGCGGCCGTGCTCGGCGCCGCGGCGGCCGGCACGGCCGCGGTCATCGAAGCGCCCAGGCCCAGTACGGCCACCGTGGCGACCGTGGTGATGCGGCGTCCCACACCGCTTGCTGTCATGTTCGTCCCCTTTTTCTCATGTCAAAGCGGCGAGGTCGTCGGAACCTTCGCCGCACTGGTCATGGTCATGCCCATCAGTGGCCGGGAGACTACCTAAGAGTTACTGATTAGTAGAGAGGTCCCGACGAACCTTCTTCGGCCGGACGACGGCCGGGGAGCGGGCTGCGGGGGCTGTGAAGATCGCCGAACTGTCGGCAAACACCAACCGGCGGGTCTACATTGCCCGTTGGACGAAAGCACCTTCACAGAAGATCCAGGAGTTGATGCCGTGACGGACAACCCGGCAGCCTCGGACTTCCCCTCCTCGTCGCTGAACCGGCGCATCGTCACCACGCGGCCGAGCGCGGCACGGATCTGGAACTACTGGCTCGGTGGCAGGGACTACTACGAGGTCGACCGCAAGGCCGGGGACGAGATACGCCGACTGCATCCCAGCATCCACGACTACGCCCGCGCGGACCGGCGTTTCCTGCGCCGGGCGGTGCGCCATCTGGCCGCCGAGGTGGGGATCCGCCAGTTCCTGGACATCGGCGCCGGGCTGCCGACGGCGGAGAACACCCACGAGGTCGCCCAACGCGTCCTCCCGGACGCGCGGATCGTCTACGTCGACAACGACCCACTGGTCCTGGTGCACGCCCGGGCCCTGCTGACGAGCGCGCCCGAGGGGCGTACCGACCACGTGGACGAGGACGTGCGCAACGTCGACTCGATCCTCGAACACGCCGCGCGGACCCTGGACCTGACCCGGCCGGTCGCGCTGATGCTGCTCGACGTGCTGGCCTTCGTCACCGACGACGAGGACCCGCACGGCATCGTGCGCCGCCTCATGGCCGCCCTGCCCGCCGGCAGCCATCTGATGCTCTCGCACACCGTCACCGACCCGCGGTGGCCCGACGTGGACATCGCGGCGGCCTGGTGGAACGAGCACGGCACCCCGCGACTGAACCAGCGCACCCCCGCGACGGTGGCCCGCTTCTTCGACGGACTGGACCTCCTCGAACCGGGCGTCGTCTCGTGCTCGCGCTGGCGCCCGGAGCCCACCGACGAGGACACCGGCGAGCCGGCGGAAGTGGCCATGTACTGCGGAGTGGGAGGCAAGCGCTGATGACGACCGACCCGGTCCGGCTCCAACTGGACGTCGACGACTTCGACCTGGCACGTTTCCAGCCGTACGTCGACAAGTGCCGGACCTCCGGCATCCGGCTGACGACGCTCTCCGAACTCGGCGACACCCCGGAGCACCGCCGGGCGTTGTACGAACTCAACAAGGAGTGCTCGGCCGACATCCCCGAGCGCGGCGCCTTCTTCACGTACGACGAGTACCACCGGCTCCGCTTCGAGGTGCCCTCCTACGATCCGCGCGGTGTCGTGCTGGCCCTCGACGGCGACCGGTGGATCGGCATGGCTGCCACCTCGGACCGGCGCGGTTCGGGGTTCGTGTTCAACGAGATGACCGGAGTGCGGGTCGGGCATCGCGGCCGGGGCATCTCGGTGGCCATGAAGACCTTCGGCATCGGGTTCGCCGGGATCTGCGGGGTGAGCACCGTCCGGACGGTCCACCACCCGGCCAACGACCGTGCGATCGCCATGAACCGGACGTTGGGATACGTCGACGCGGACTGGTGAACATGTGCCGACCACCGCACGTATGAAAGGAGGGCGCTCAAGGACCGGACGCCCTGGCGGTGTTGACACCGTGTCGGACGGGGTTCGGGAGCCAGGCGATGAGGCACGCACGACGACGAGTCGTGAAGCGGGTGGTGCGGCTGACGGCCGCCGGTGGAGTGATCTGCGGAGCCCTGATGGTCACGCAGGCGGCGATGGCGACCGAACCCGCCGTCACCCCGCCCGCGACCCCGAGCGCGGTGCTGTCCGCGTCCGGCACCGGAAACGGTCTGCTGACCGAACTCGGCTCCGAGCGGACCGCGGGCACCTGGATCGCCGAGGACGGCAGCCCGGTCGTCGCCGTCACCGACGAGAAGGCCGCCGCCGAGGTGGAGCAGGCGGGCGCCCGCCCGAAAATGGTCGAGTACAGCGGCGAGGACCTGAAGTCCGCCACGGAGGCGCTGCGTTCGGCACCCCGGGTGCCGGGCACCTCCTGGTCGATCGACCCCGCCTCCAACGAGGTGGTGGTGCGCGCCGACAGCACCGTCTCCAAGAAGGACTGGTCGAGCCTGACCGACCTCGCCGAGGAGATCGGCGGCTCCGTACGGATGGAGCGCACCGAAGGCGCGTACACGATGCGGCTCAACGGCGCGCAGCCGATCTTCGGGACCGGCGGGCGTTGTTCGATCGGCTTCAACGTGACCGACGGCGAGAACGACTTCATGCTGACCGCCGGGCACTGCGGCCCCGAGGGTTCCGTCTGGTTCTCGGACGACCAGGGCCGGCAGGAGATCGGCCGGACCACCGAGACCAACTTCCCCGGCGCCGACTACTCGCTCGTCCAGTACCTCCAGGACGCGCCGAGCAACAAGACCAACGTCGTCTCCGTCGGCGACGGCCGCGGCGTGCGCATCACCTCCGTCGGTGACGCGGCGGTCGGCCAGCGGGTCTTCCGCAGCGGCAGCACCAGCGGCTTCCGCAACGGCGAGGTGACCGGCCTCGACGCCACGGTCAACTACCCCGAGGGCACGGTCACCGGTCTCATCGAGACCACGGTCTGCGCCGAACCGGGCGACAGTGGAGGCCCGCTCTTCTCGGAAGGAGTGGCGCTGGGGGTGACCTCGGGCGGCAACGGCGACTGCGACGCGGGCGGTACGACGTTCTTCCAGCCGCTGTCGGACGCCCTCGACGACCTCGGCGTCCAGCTGAACGGTCTGCCGCAGTCCGCCGCCCAACCGACCGCCGCGGCCGACGGCTCCGAGGACGACTCCCAGGGTGCCGCCGCCCCGGGCTCCGCCGAACCGGGTGCCGTGGAATCCGTCGAGTCCATCGAGGCCGCCTCCGACCTCCTCGACCGTCTCGCCGACCCCCGCAACGTCGGCCCCGGCCTGCTGGTGATCGCCGGAAGCATGGTCGCCCTGGCGGCCACCCGCTTCATCCGCACGGAACAGGACCGCCAGGCATACCGCCGCCAGTACTCACAGAGCTGGGGCTAGATCCGGGTCGGGCGCGCCCTTTCGAAGGGCGCGCCCCGAAGGGGCGCGGGGAACTGCGCGACCAGCCCCCACCGGCCCGCGGCCGACGACCTACGAGGCGGCCGCCCACTCGAGGACCAGACGCTCGTACTCGCTCCGCTGCTCCCTGTTCAACGTCCCACCGCTCCGGAACCAGAGCGCCCGGATCTCCTCGTTGACCTCGGCGGCCGTTCGCGCCGGTACTTCCGCTCTTTCCAGGACGACATCAGGGGTAGTGGACATGGTGTAAACCATATGTCCTCGAACGTGAAGCCGATGTGAGTAAAGGTGCCACTTCAGACATTACGGACCGTGAAGCTGATCACTCTGCGTTTACGGCTCCGTCGTTCCGAGCACGAGGACCTGAATGGCCAGCACGGCCGCCCCCCGCGCCCAGTCGTGGAAGTCGGACACCTTCGTCTCCAGGGGCACGGGCGCGGCCAGCGGATGCCGATGAGCGCGGACGGCCTCGTGCACGGCCTCCCCCGCCACCGCCATCAGCCCCACTCCCTCCCCCGCGAGCAGGATCTTCTGCGGCATCACGAAGTTCGCGATCTGGGCCACCAGGATTCCCAGCGCCCGCCCCGCCTCGCCGACGACCCGCGCGCACATCGGTTCCCCCTCGGCCGCGCCGTCCAGGATCTCCTCGTACGTCACCTCACGCCCGGTCGCCGCCCGCACCTGGTACCGAATGCTGGGGATGCTCAGTAGCGAGACGGCGCTGCCGCGCTCCCCGTCGGGGGTGAGCGGTCCGGAGGGGTCCACGATCCAGTGGCGGCCGAACCCCCGGTCCTCCTCGGCATAGGGCACGCGCCTGCCACCCAGGACGAGCCCGTATCCGATGCCCGCACCGATGGTGAGGACGACGAACCGGTCCAGCCCGCGCCCCGCGCCGAACCAGGTCTCGGCCTCCACGAGCGCGGCGACGTCGTTCTCGACGACCACCGGCAGCCCGGTGCGCTCCTCGACGAGTGCCGCCAACGGCACGTCGCGCCACGCCAGGAAGGGCGACTCCCCGACCACCGCGCGACGCCGGACGAGCCCGCCGACCCCGATGCCGATACCGGCGAGCGAGGGGTGCGCGCGGACGAGTTCGGCGGTCATCTCGGCGAGCAGGTCGGCGACCCGCTCCGGCTCGCGCGTGGGCAGCGGACGGTCGTGGCGGGCGACGATCTCGCTCCGGAGCGTGGTGACCACGGCGTACACCATGTCGTCGGTGATCTTGAAGCCGACGAAGGTGCGTGACTCGGCGACGATGTCCAGCGGCTGCGAGGGGCGCCCCTGCCGGACCTCGGGGAGCGCGGCCCCCTCGGCGGTCTCGACCAGCAGCCCCGACTCGATCAGCGGTTTGGTCAGCCGGGTGAGGCTTCCGGCGGACAGGCCGAGGCGCCGGGCGAGTTCCGTGCGCGAGAGCGGGCCGTGCACGAGCACCTCGATCGCCACCGCGCGTTCTCCGGGACTGAGCGGCAGCCAGCTGGCAGCGAGTGCGGTCATGAGGGTCAGACTCCCACACCTTGTTTCTTTCGTGACGGAAACAACAGGCCCACCCTAGTCCAGCGCAAGCCCCTTCCAAAAGATGCTGACCCACCTCTTGACGCCATAATTCTTTCGCGACAAAAGTAAGTGGCCTGAGTCTGAGGCAACGCCGCCGATGAGGGAGCACCGATGACCATCGCCTCCAGCAGTCCACCGATCCGCAAACGGGGCGACGGCCTCCTGGCCGCCGTCTTCATCGCCCCGGCGATGCTCGGCTTCCTGGTCTTCCTGCTCTGGCCGACCCTGCGCGGCATCTACCTGAGCTTCACCCGCTTCAACCTGCTCACCCCGGCAGAGTGGGTGGGCCTGGACAACTACGTCCGGATGGTCAACGACCCGATCTTCTGGGACTCGCTGGCCGTCACGGTCGAGTACGTGGTGCTCAACATCGGTGTGCAGACGGTCGCCGCGCTCGCCATCGCCGTACTGCTCCAGCGGCTGACCCAGTCGGCGCTGCTGCGCGGCATCGTGCTCACGCCGTATCTGATGTCCAACGTGGTGGCCGGTCTGGTCTGGCTGTGGATCCTCGACACCCAGCTGGGTATCGGCAACGAGATCATCGGCGCGCTCGGCGCGGACCGCATCCCGTTCCTCGCCGACGAGACCTGGGCGATCCCCACGATCGCCCTGATCAATGTGTGGCGGCACGTCGGCTACACCGCGCTGCTCCTGTTCGCCGGGCTCCAGGCGATCCCGAACGACGTGTACGAGGCGGCCAGGGTGGACGGCGCGAGCGAGTGGCGGATGTTCTGGCGGGTCACCATGCCGCTGCTGCGACCGGTGCTGGCGGTGGTGCTGATCATGACGGTGATCGGTTCGTTCCAGGTGTTCGACACCGTGGCGGTGACCACGGCCGGTGGCCCCGCGAACGCCACGAACGTCCTGCAGTACTACATCTACGGCTCCGCCTTCGGCCGCTTCCAGTTCGGCTACGCCTCGGCGATGTCCGTCGCCCTGCTGGTCGTGCTCAGCGCCATCACCGTCCTGCAGTACCGGCTCACCAGGGCCGGACAGAGCAACCTCGGCTGACGGAAGGGAGACACCCGCATGGCCACCATGACCACACCGGCGACACCTGCCGCGCCCCCGACGACGCGGCCGACCGTACGTCCGGCGAAGCGCCGGCTCTCCGTCGGACGGGCCGCCGCCTGGACCGTGATGGGCCTGATCGTGCTCATCACCCTGCTGCCCTTCTACTGGATCCTGCGCACGGCGCTCTCCACCAACGCCGGACTGAACGCGGACCCCGCGAACCCGCTGCCCGTCGATCTCACCGGCAGCGGCTTCGAGCGGGCCCTCGGCCTGCAGTCCGCCGAGGAGGCGATCGCCCAGGGCGGGGCCGGCGGCGGACTCGACTTCTGGCGGTACCTGCTCAACTCGGTGATCGTGTCGACCCTGATCACCGGCTGCCAGATCCTCTTCTCCGCGATGGCCGCCTACGCCTTCGCACGGCTGCGCTGGCGGGGCCGTGACCAGGTGTTCGGGCTGTTCCTGGCCGGGCTGATGGTGCCGACCATCTTCACCCTGCTGCCGAACTTCGTGCTCATCAAGCAACTGCACCTGGTGGACTCGCTCCTCGGCATCGCGTTGCCCAGCCTCTTCATGACACCGTTCGCGGTCTTCTTCCTGCGGCAGTTCTTCATGAACATCCCCCACGAGGTCGAGGAGGCGGCGCTGCTGGACGGCGCCGGGAAGATCAGGATCTTCTTCCGGGTGATCCTGCCGATGGCGGCCACCCCGATCCTCACCCTGTCCGTGCTGACGTACATCACCTCCTGGAACGACTACTTCTGGCCGCTGATGGTCAGTTACAGCGACGACTCGCGGGTGCTGACGGTGGCACTGGCGATCTTCCGGGCGCAGACCCCGGCGACCGGCGTGGACTGGTCGGGGCTCACGGCGGCGACGCTGATCGCCGCGCTGCCGATGCTGGTGCTCTTCGCCGCCTCCGCCCGCCGCATCGTCAGCTCCATCGGCTTCACCGGGATCAAGTGAGGGAACCGAAGATGCGACTTCGTACGCTGACCGCATGGGCCGGGGCGCTGACGCTGTCCCTGGTGACCGGCTGCGCCCAGGGCGACGGCACGGGGGCGTCCTCGAACACGGTGACGTACTGGCTGTGGGACGCCAACCAGCTGCCCGCCTACCAGGCCTGCGCCAAGGACTTCGAGAAGGAGAACCCCGGACTGCGGGTGAAGATCAGCCAGTTGGGGTGGAGCGACTACTGGACCAAGCTCACCGCCGGGTTCATCGCGGGCACCCAGCCGGACGTTTTCACCGACCACATCCAGAAGTTCGGCCAGTTCGCCGATCTGGAGGTGCTGGAACCGCTCGACGACCTGGGCATCGAGGACTCCGACTACCAGCCGGGCCTCGCCGCCAACTGGATCGGCCAGGACGGCCGGCGCTACGGCTCCCCGAAGGACTGGGACACCGTCGCGCTCTATTACAACAAGGAGTTGGCGAAGGACGCCGGCCTCACCGCCGACGAGCTGAACGACCTCTCCTGGAACCCCGAGGACGGCGGCACCTTCGAGAAGGCCGTCGCCCGCCTCACCGTCGACGGCAAGGGCAGGCGGGGCGACGAACCGGGCTTCGACAAGAACGACGTCAAGGTCTACGGCCTGGCGAGCAACGGCGGCGGTTACGCCGACGGACAGACCCAGTGGAGCCCCTTCACCGGATCGACCGGATGGAGTTACACGGACAAGGCCCGCTGGGGCACGAAGTACCGCTACGACAGCGAGACCTTCCAGTCCGTGATCTCGTGGTACTTCGGGCTGGCGGAGAAGGGCTACATGGTGCCCTTCTCCGACTACAACGTCCAGTCCAACCAGGCCAACACCCAGGTGGCGGCCGGCAAGGCGGCGGCCACCTTCGACGGCGCCTGGATGATCTCCACCTATGCGGGCTTCAAGGGCATGGACATCGGCACGGCCCTCACCCCGGCCGGCCCCACCGGCAAGCGCGCCACCATGATGAACGGCCTCGCCGACTCCATCACCAAGGCTTCCAAGAACAAGGCGGGGGCCCGGAAATGGGTGGCGTACCTGGCCTCCGACGCCTGCCAGAGCACGGTCGGCCGGTACGGCGTCGTCTTCCCCGCCACCCCGGCCGGCACCGAGGCCGCCGTCGCGGCGTACGAGAAGAAGGGCCTCGACGTCTCCGCCTTCACCGAACCGGTGGCGGACAAGCAGGACTTCCGGACCTTCTCCTATCCGATCACCAACTACGCGGCGGACGTCACCGCGCTCATGCAGCCCGCGATGGAGGACATCTACGGCAACGGGGCGCCCGTGAGCGGACTCGACGAGACCAACGACCAGATCAACCTGATTCTCGACCAGTGAAGGACATTCCTCAGATGACGTTCTCCCTCGGCATCGTGGGCGCCGGCCAGTTCTCCGGCCAGTTCGCCACGCTGTTCCAGGCGCACCCCGGCGTCGGCGACGTCTACGTCACCGATCTGCTGCCCGAGCGGGCCGAAGCCCTCGTGACCGCCCAGGGACTGGCCGGAGCCTTCCCCTCGTACGAGGCGATGCTGGAGTCGAAGGCGGTCGACGCCGTCGCGATCTTCACCCAGCGCTGGACGCACGGGCCGCTGGTGCTGCAGGGCCTGAACGCCGGCAAGCACGTCTACTCCGCGGTCCCCATGGCGATCACCGCCGACGAGATCGCGGCGATCATCGACACTGTCCGGGCGACCGGGCTGACGTACATGATGGGTGAGACGAGCCAGTACAACCCGGCGACCGTGCACGCCCGCAACCGGATCGCGGAGGGGGCGTTCGGGCGGCTCTTCTACGCCGAGGGCGACTACGTCCACGACATGGATCTGGGGTTCTACGAGGCGTACCAGTACAGCGGCGGCGAGGACTGGAAGCGGACCGCCAGCTATCCGCCGCTGCTGTACCCGACGCACTCGGTGGGCGGGGTGCTCGGGGCCTGGCGGACGCACGCGGTCAGCGTCTCCGCGATCGGCGTCGTGGACGGGCGCGGTGACGGGGTGTTCGACAAGGAGGTCAGCCAGTTCGGCAACGACTTCTCCAACGCGACCGCGCTGTTCGAGGTGGCGGGCGGAGGTTCGTTCCGTACGAACGAGTTCCGGCGGGTCGGCTACCCCTCGCAGATACGGGAGTCGCGTTTCCGGTTCTTCGGCACGGACGCCAGCATGGAGCAGCTCGCGACGGTGGCGTTCTGGCAGGACAAGAAGGGCGTCGAGGACATCAGTGAACTCCTGGAGCCCAAGCCCACCCTGTCCCCCGACGACCCCTCGCTCCAGCACATCGCGCCGGATCTGCGGGCCGCCTTCACCTCCGGTTCGGCGCCGGTGCACGACCGGTCGCGGCTGCCGAGGGAGTTCGACCATCTGCACAACGGGCACGAGGGCAGCCACCACTTCCTGGTGGACGACTTCGTGACCGCCGTCAACACCCGCACCCTGCCGTCGGTGAACGCCTGGGTCGCGGCCCGCTACACCCTGCCGGGGATCGTCGCGCACGAGTCCGCGCGGCAGGGTGGGGTACGGCTGGAGATCCCGGACTTCGGGGACGCCCCCGAGGCGTGACGTTCCGCCTCCGTCGCCGGCCGGGCTCCTGGCGATCTGTCAGGTGCCCGGCTTGCGGCCGTACACATAGACGTCGTCGCCCTTCTTCAGCAGCGACCAGTACTTCTTGGCGTCGGTCTTCGTCATGTTGGTGCAGCCGTGGGAGCCGGGCGGGTTCCACATGCTGACGCCCACGGAGTGGAAGGCCTGGCCGCCGTCGAAGAACTGGGCGTAGGGCATGGGCACGTGGTAGATCGACGAGACGTGGTCGATGTTGCGCCAGTAGATCTTCTTCAGTCCGGTGCGGGTCTCGTAGCCGTCGCGGCCGGTGCGGACCGGGACGGGGCCGTAGACGAGCTTCTTGCCGTCCTGGATCCAGCTGAGCTGGAGGGTGAGGTTCACACAGGCGATGCGGCCCTTGTTGGTCGGGCACTTGCCGGCCTTGTTGGGGTTCTTGCCCACGGCCTTCTGCTTGTTCATGAGGTCCATCACGCCCCAGGTGACGGATCCCGCGTAGCCGATGTTCGGGGTGATGCCGTGCTTGGTCTGGAAGGCCTTGATCGCCTTGCAGTCGGCGGCGGACTGCTTGCCGTCGACCGGCCGGCCGAGGAACTTCTCGACCTGCTTCTGGTACGGCCCCGTCGACGTCGTACAACTCGCCGCCTGCGCGGGCGCGGTGCCCAGCGCGAGCGTGAGCGGTGTCAGCAGTCCGGTGATCGTGAGCGCGACGGCGCCTCTTCTGCCTATGTCCCCCATGACGGCCCTTTCCCTTTCGAGTGTTTTGTAGGTCCTGCCTGCCTAGACAGGCGACCGGCGGCGACGGTTGTGGGAGAGCCCACGCTGAGACGAAACAGTTACACAGCCGGGAATTCGGATATAGGGTTACCCCCATGAGCAACAGCGAATCCATAACTCGCGTGGCACTGAAGAAAATTACCCCCGATGCCTCCGGGGCGATGGGCTCCCTGCACGGTGCCGCCGTTTCCGCGGCCCGGGACGCGAAGGTCGAGCCCGAGATCCTCGAACTGATCAGAATTCGCGCCTCGCAGATCAACGGCTGCGCGTTCTGTCTGGACATGCACACCAAGGACGCCCGTGCGCAGGGCGAGACCGAGCAGCGGATCTACGCGCTCAGCGCCTGGCGCGAGACCCCGTTCTTCACCGCCCGCGAACGCGCCGCCCTGGCGCTGACCGAGGCCGTGACACTGGTCCACGACGGCCAGGTCCCCGACGAGGTCTACGCCGAGGCCGCCGAGGTGTTCGACGAGGAGCAGGTCGCGGCGCTGATCTGGGCGGCGACCGTGATCAACGCGTACAACCGGATCGCCATCGCCACGCGGATGGTGCCGGGGGCCTACCAGCCCGTCCAGAAGTAGTCGCGGAGTCCCGGAGTCCGGCATTCCGGACTCCGGGGGAAGGCTCTCGAAGATTCATCCACAATTCAGTGAACGCCGTCAGCGCCGGGCCGAATTCCTTTCGGCCCGGCGCTTCTCCGCGCCCGTATATCGCTGTGAATTCAGAGTTCCGGCAGTGGCTGCATGAGCCCGTCCAGCCATCGTCGCCATTTCGGTGCCTGGACCGCCCGGCCGGGTGTCATCGGCCGGCCGGTCCAGGCCGCGACCGGGCGGATGCCGTGCAGGGCGTTGACGAGCCACACCTCGCGGCCGTCCAGCTCGGCCAGGGAGCGTTCGCGGTGGGCGACGCGGACTCCGGTGCGGGCTGCGTGTTCCAGGAGGAGGGCCGTGGTGACGCCGGCGAGCAGGGGCAGCCGGGGCGGCGGCAGACAGAGGGTGTCCTCCTCCCACCACAGCAGACTGGAGTTGGCGGCCTCCAGCACCAGACCGGACGGCGCGATCAGCACGGCCTCGTCGGCGTCGGCGCCGGAGGCCCGTCTGCGCACGCGGGCCAGGGCGTCCAGGTCCGGCCCCTTGCGGCGGGGCACGGTGCGCGGGTCGGGCTGCCCCGCCGCCCACACCCGGATCTCGGCCGTGCGGGGCGGGGCGTGCCGGAGCAGCAGCCTCAACTCCAGTGACCCGGAGGCGAGTTCCACCCGGGGGAACCACTCCCCCGTGCGCGGCAGGGCGCGGGTCATGTCCTGCCAGAAGTCGACGACCCGCGTCAGGGGCGGCGCGCCGCACTCGCCGCAGGACCGCACGAACCGTTCGCGGTGCCGGTCGAAGCCGCGCACCCGTCCGTCGCGCAGCAGCCACGAGTCCGCTACGAGGAGGCGTCCGCCCTGTGCCTGGCCGGGGACGAGGCCGTGTTCGGGTGACCAGGTCAGCAGACCTTCCGCGATGGCGGGTTGTGTCACTCGGTGCTCCTGTCGGTCTTTCGGTTCCATGTTCCACGGCCGTGCGAGTCCCGCGGGTGGTGCGAGTCGCTCGCCGGTTCGGTGCTCGCGACCGGTTCAGTACTTGCGGCCGGCGCCGACCGGGGGGCCGTGCCGGGGGCCGTAGGGTGCGTGCTCCAGCCAGGCTCCGCAGCGGGGCACCATCGGGGCGAGGGCCGCCGCCGCCCGCTGCTTGACACGGACGATACGGCGCCGGGGCCGCAGATGGTCCAGGGCGGTGCCGGCGGCGGCGCTGTTGAACAGACCCGCCTCGCGCCGGACGCCGGCGAAGGAGCCGACCGCGTCGGGGGTGCCCTCCGCGATCGCGCGGGCCGCGGCGACCGCGTCCGCGATGCCGCTGTTCATGCCGCGTGCCCCGAAGGGCGGGAAGAGGTGCGCGGCCTCGCCGGCCAGCAGCACCCGGCGGTGCGGGTCGGTGAAGTCGGCGGCGACCTTGCGCAGGAAGCGGTAGGTGGACACCCACAGGATCCGCTCGCCGTAGCCGTCGCCGACGACCTCGGGCAGCCAGCGGCGTACGGCCTCCCGGGTGCCGTACTCCTGCGTCGCGTCGTCGTCGCGGCACTGGAGGTCGAGTTGGAAGCCGCCGGTGAACGGCACCCGCATGACGCTCCGACCGCCGAGCGCCGGGTGTTCGTAGTGGAAGACCCGTTCCAGCGGCAGTTCGGCCCCGGGTATGTCGGCGACGTCCACGACGACGTGGAAGCCTTCTCCGTGGGTGCCCTCCAGCGGAATGCCCAACTCGCGGCGTACCGCCGAGCGGGCGCCGTCGGCGGCGACCGCGTGGGGGCCCGTCCAGGTCCGGCCGTCCTCGCCGGTGAGCGTCACCCCCTCCGGGCCGGTCCGTACGGCGGTGATCCGGGCGTCCCACACGAACTCCACCCCGGCCTCCCGGCAGGCGGCGAGCAGGAAACGCTCGGTGTCGACCTGGCGGAGGCTGGTGAAGGGCGGGGTGCCGGTGGGCGGCGGGAAGGTGCGGGCGTAGACCTCACGGCCCCGGTAGAGGGTGCGTCTGGTGTGCCAGGTCCGCCCGTAGGCGGCGATCTCGACCGCGAGCCCGGGATGGATCTCCTCCAGCAGTTGCAGGGTCTCGCGGTGCACGAACAGGGCGCGGCTGCCGGGGCGTTCACGGCCCTCGGGGTCGGCTTCCAGCAGGGTGACGGGGAGGTCGTGGGCGCGCAGGGCGAGGGCGGCGGAGAGACCCACGGGCCCCGCGCCCACGACGAGGACGGGGGGCGTCATGCGCGGGTGCTCTCGGCGAGCATGCGGGTGATCTCGACGCGTTTGACCTTCCAGGTGGAGGTCATCGGCAGTTCGTCGAACCGCCACTGCCTCGGCGCCGCCATGGTGGGCAGATCGGCCGTGGCCTCGTGCCAGCGCCGCAGATCCAGGGGCCGTTCGCCGCGTACGCAGACCACGGGAACGGGTTCGCGGTCGGCGCCGGGGACGATGACGACCTCGCGCAGCTCCTCCAGGCGGGACATCAGCGTGTCCTCGACCTCCAGGTTGCTGTGCACGGAGTCGATCTGGTCGATCTCGCGGTCGATGAGGTAGAGGGCACCCCAGCGGCTCTGGTAGCCCATGTCGCCCATCTGCCACCAGCCGCCGTCGAGTTGGCGCAGATAGCGCTCCCGGGCGCCGAGATAGGTGAGGATGCGGCCGCGGGTGCGGGCCTCGATCCGGCCGGCGGTGCCGGGGGCGACCCGCCGCCCGGCGTCGTCGGCCACCCGGACACGGGTGAAGCCGGGGATGCCGATGCCGACCCGGCGGCCGTCGGCGCGTGCGGCGCTCCTGCGGGTGAACCACTGGAAGGCGACCGGGCCCGTCTCGCTCTGCCCGTACAGCTGGATGAGCCAGGGCGAGCGCCGCTGCGAGGCGCCGAGGAGCCGCTGCACGGTCCGGGGATGGATGGCGTCGAAGGTGGAGCCGTAGGAGCGGACGCGGGACAGCGGGGCGCCGGGCGCGTCGGCCAACTCCTCCCACAGGACGAAGGTGTTGGGGTGGGTCTCGACGATGCCGGGGCGGTGGCGGGCCAGCAGCGGGCCGACGTTCGACGGTTCCGGGTCGACGATCAGGAGCAGCGGGCTGCCGAAGTGCAGCAGCACGCCCAGCAGATGGTAGAAGCGCGAGTGCACGAACGACATGTGCAGGGCGGCGGTCTCGCCCCGGGTGGGCCAGCCCATGGCCTTCTGCGGGACGAGCCGGTTCCACATGGTGTTCGGGCAGTGCACGGCCAGCTTGGGCAGGCCGGTGGTGCCCGAGCTGTGGGTGATGAGGGAGGCGTCGCGGGGGTGCAGGCGGACCGCGGCCGGGGTCGGGGCGCCCACGTACTTCCGCAGCGGTTCGGCGCCCGGGGCGTCGTCGACGCCGAGTGTGCGCCGGACCAGGCCGGTGAGGTCGACGTCCTTCAGGGGGCCTTCGAGTTTGGCCCGGTCGGTGATCAGCCAGGGGTTGTGCAGGCGTTCGAGGAGCTGTCCGACCACCGGGCCGGCGAGGCCGGGCGAGAGCAGGACGGGGACGGCGCCGATCCGGGAGACCGCGCAGGTCAGCAGGACGATGTCGACGTTGTCGGTCTTGTGGACGACCACCTCCTCGGAGGGGCGCACGCCCGCTTCCCACAGGCGCCCGGAGAGTTCGTCGACGAGGTCGGCGAGGGCGGTGTAGGAGAGGTCGGTCCCGCTGTCGGGGTCGACGTCGAGGGGCCGGTCCAGCGTGACGAAGACGGGGCCGTGGCGGTCGGCGGCCTCTCTGAACATCGAGCCCAGGTAGAAGCCGCGGCCGGAGAGGGCGGGCTGCCGGTCGGTGTGGAGCCGGTCGCGCATGGCGGCGGACCTTTCTGCGGGGACGAGGGTGCCGGCCATGGCTCACCACGCTCCTTGGCGGACGAGGTGGCGGCGGAGCTTGCCGGTCGCGGTGCGGGGCAGCGTGGGCACGAAGCTGACGCTGCGGGGGACCTTGAAGGCGGCGAGCCGGTCGCGGGCCATGCAGATCAGTTCGGCCTCCAGGCCCACGCCGATGGGCGGGACCGGGACGACGAAGGCCCGGAGCCTGCTGGCGCCGCGTTCGTCGGTGACGGCGGCGACGGCGACGTCCCGGACACCGGGGTGGGTGCGCAGCAGCGCCTCCACCTCCAGCGGGGAGACGGTGATGCCGCCGACCATCTCCATGTCGTCGGCGCGGCCGAGGTGGCGGTAGGTGCCGTCGGGTTCGCGGACGGCCCGGTCCCGTGTGGCCAGCCAGCCGCCGACGAGGGTGCGCTCGGTCTCCTCGGGCCGGTTGAGGTAGCCGGGCGTCACCGTCGGTCCGCGTACCCAGAGTTCGCCCGCCTCGCCCTCCGGCACCGGATGGCCGGCGCGGTCGCGGAGTTCCACCTCGAAGCCGGGGACGGGGCGGCCGACCGTACCGGGGTGGTTGTGGTCGAAGCTGTTGGCGCAGAAGGCGTGGCCGGCCTCGGTGGAGCCGATCTGTTCGAGGACGGGGGCGCCGAGCAGTTCGGTGACCTGCTTGCCGAGTCCGGCGGGCATGCCCTCGCCGGCCGACACCGCCGCGCGCACCGAGGCGAAGCAGTCCTGGTGGCCGTCGGCCCGGTCGGTGACGAGGGCGGCGTACGCCGAGGGCACCGAGTACAGGAGGGTCACCCGGTGCCGGGCGACGAGTTCGTCGACCGCCGCGGGGGTGGGACGGCGGTCGGCGAGGACGGCGGAGGAGCCGGAGAAGAGCGGGAAGACCAGGGCGTTGCCGAAGCCGTAGGCGAAGTACAGCCGGGAGACGGAGAGGGTGACGTCGTCCGGGGTGATGCGCAGGAGCCGGCGGCCGATGAGGTCGTGGTACGTCTTGGGGTCGCCGTGGACGTGGACGACGCCCTTGGGGTGGCCGGTGGTTCCGGAGGTGTACTGGATGTAGAGGGGGGTGTGGGCGTCGACGGGGTGGGCGCGGGTGGTGGGGGCGGCTGTCGCACTCAGGGCGGTCAGCTGGTCGGCACCGAGGCGCCGCGCCGGCTCGGACATGTTCCCGGTGCGGGTCGTCGGTGGCTGGTCCCGCCCGCGCTGCGGAGCCGCAGGGGTCGCGGTCCAATGCGCCGTTCGGGGCGAGGGGATGTAACCGTCGACCCCTGGCCCCGTCACCCAGAGGGCCGCCCTTGTGTCCTCTGCCATGAACTGCAGTTCGGGCGGGGTGAGTTCGGGGTTGACCAGGACCGCCACCGCGCCCAGGCGGGCCAGGGCGAGGAACGTGGTGACCCAGGTGACGGAGTCCGGGAGGGCGAGCAGCACGCGGTCGCCGGGGCGGACGCCGTGATCGGTGAGGACGGTGGCGGTGCGGGCCGCGAGGTCGTGGATCTCTCCGTGGGACCAGGCCCGGTGGCCCTGGTGGAAGGCCGGGCGGTCGGCCCAGCCGCGTCGCTCGACGAGGGCGGCGAGATGGGCCGCGAGGTTGCCGGGGGCGCCCGCGTCGGCGGACTGCCGGGTGGGCCGGGACGTCGTCGTGATCGTCATCGCGTCGGCTCCTCGGTGACGGCGGGGGCGGAGGCGTGCTCCCGGTGGGCCCGCATCAGTGCCGCCGTCTTCAGCAGCATCTCGTCGTACTCGGCGGCGGGATCGGAGTCGAGGACGATCGCGCCGCCCGCGCCCAGATGCATACGGCCGCCCTGGAACACGGCGGTACGGATGACGATGTTGAGGTCCGCGCCGCCGCTGCACCCGAGGTAGCCGAGGGCTCCCGAGTACACGCCCCGCGCCTCGGTCTCCAGCGCGTCGATGATCTCCATGGTGCGCAGCTTGGGTGCTCCGGTCATCGAGCCGCCGGGGAAGCAGGCCCGGACGCAGTCGACGGCGTCGGTGCCCTCGCGCAGCCTGCCCTCCACCGTGGAGACCAGCTGGTGCACGGTGGCGTAGGTCTCGGTGGCCATCAGGCGGGTGACCTTCACGGAGCCGGTCCGGGAGACGCGGCCGAGGTCGTTGCGGAGCAGGTCGACGATCATCAGGTTCTCGGCGCGGGTCTTGGCGTCGGCGGCCAGTTCGTCGCGGAGCCGGTCGTCCTCGTGCGGATCGGCGCCCCGGGGTGCGGTGCCCTTGATGGGCTTGGCCTCGGCGATGCCGTCGCGGGTGATGCGCAGGAACCGCTCGGGCGACGAGCCCGCGATGTCGAGGTCGCCGAACCTGAGGAAGGCTGCGTACGGGGCGGGGTTGACGCGGCGCAGCACCCGGTAGAAGTCGTACGGGTCGTAGGGAGCGGGTAACCGGGCCGCGTTGGTCAGACAGACCTCGTAGCTGGTGCCCGCGTTCAGCTCCGCCTTGCAGGCCTCGATGTCGGCGAGGTAGGTGGCGCGGTCGCGGACCAGCCAGGGTTCGGCGGCGCGCGGGTAGGGCGCGGTGGCGGCCCTCAGGGGGACCGTGGGGTCCGAGCCGACGAAGGTCAGCTGGGCCAGCGCGGTGTCGAGCCAGTCGCCGGCCTCGCGGGACGCCGCCGGGGTGTCCTCGGAGAGGCAGACCGCGTAGGTGTGCCCCTCCTGGTGGTCCACGGCGATCAGCCGGTCCGCGAACAGCCAGGCCGCATCCGGGGTCTCGGCCTTGTGCCGGTTCTCGGAGCCGGTGTCGGCCTTGAGTTCGTAGCCGAAGTAGCCGACGTAGCCGCCGGTGAAGTCGAAGGGCAGACCCGTCGCGTCGACCTTGCGGCTGGCCAGCTGCCGCTTGAGATAGTCGAAGACGCTCGCCTGGACCCTGCGGGTGGGCCGGCCCTCCCGTTCGATCTCGCAACTGCCGCTGTCGACGTCGTAGCGGACGACCTCGGCGAGGGGGCCACTGCCGTCGCCGAAGAACGAGAACCGCGCCAGGCCCGGCTCGACGCGGGAGCTGTCCAGCCAGAAGGCGTGCGGCGCGTCGGCGTACATCCGGGTGAAGGCGGCCTCGGCGTCGACGGCTCCGGCGATGCGACGGGTGTGCAGTCGGTACCCGGCGCCCGGCGCCCGGCGGGGGCGGGGGATCGCGCCCGCGAGGGAGGTGAGCGCGGTGTGGTGCGTGTTCGTGACGGGTGCGACGGCCGTGTTCTTGGTGCGAGGGCTGCCGGCCCGTTCCGCCGTGAGGTTGCGGAAGTTCACCAGCAGCCGGTGACCGTGGTCGGTGAGGATCGACTCGGGGTGGAACTGGACGCCCCACAGCGGCCGTTCGCGATGACGCAGACCCATGAGGACGCCGTCCTCGGACCAGGCGGTCGCCTCCAGGGCCGGCGGCAACGGCTCGCGCACGGACAACGAGTGGTAGCGGACGACCGTGAAGTTCTGCGGGAGGCCCCGGAACAGGTCGCGGCCGTCGTGCCGGACCGTGGACAGGTGCCCGTGGCGGGGCCACGGGGCGGGCTCGACATCGGCGTGTTCCCCCACCGCGATGCCCTGGTGGCCCAGACAGACGCCCAGCACGGGGATCTCGGCCTCGGATATCAGCCGGGCGGCGATTCCGAAGTCACGCCGTTCCGCGGGGTGGCCGGGTCCCGGCGACACCACCACGTTGTCGAATTCTCCCAGATCCGGAATGTCGTCGGCCGAAGCGTCGTTGAGCACGACCACCGGCTCCTCGCCGTTGACCTCGGCGATCAGCTGGAACAGGTTGTACGTGTACGAGTCGTAATTGTCGATGAGCAGGGTCTTCACCCGCCCACCCCCCTCTTCGTTCTCGGACCTAGGCGGTCCGTCGTTTGTGCCGGCCGCGCAACGCCTGCAACGGCGGGTACAGCCATTTCTTCAAGAATCTCTGGAGTCTCGGCATGAGAATCCAGGTGACGATGGCTGCCACGGTCAGACACAGCAGAAGTGTACGGAAAAGCGGATTCAGGTCGTTGAGATAGGGAAGTATCGCCTGGTTGAACAAGAACACGGGCGGGAAGACCGCACCGGAATTCACCAACCACAGTTTCCATTTCGGGGGTGGCCCCGGAGGGCCGGCCGGCGTCGGGGCCCGGGCGGTCTGGGAGTCGAACCAGGCCCGGGAACCCACGATGCTCCGACGGCCGGTCTCCTGTGCCAGTCCGTCGGCGCGGGCCGACCACTGAGCCCAGACCACGGAATTCTCCCAGGTCCGGGCCGAGTTCTCGCTGTCGAAGCGGTAGACCACATGCCACTCAGCCTCTCCGTCGACGAGTACGCCACCCCCCAGAAAACCCGGCTGCTGCGCACTTGTACGCAGCGCGGCCCACCCCCATGAGTGGAAGTCGGCCTCGCGCCCCGGCACCACCTGGTACGCGACGGTGACGGTAACGGGATTCCTGCTCACGCCGTCGAATACGCGAAGAACGCGGGCGCCGTTCAAGCCTCAACGAAGTTTTTCGACGCTGTCCGGATCGTGCACTTATGGCAGCCTTTCAGACACCTTGACGCTTTCTGCCACAAGGGTACGCCGGAGTAACTTCCGGTAATTCCCGGAAGCGCTTGCCCGGAGGGTCGGAATAGGCGCACCATTCGCCATCGACCCCTCGGGGAATTACAGGAATGCGAAGGAGAGCCATGCCGTCCCGTGCCCGGTCGCCCGTCCGCCGTCAGCCCGTCCCACCCGTCCGCCCGTCGACAGGGCCAGTTCTCCGCAGGTGGACCGGGACCACGGTCGACTCCCGCCCTACGCTGCCGATCATGGACTCCGTACTCGCCGACGATCTCTCCCGGCTTCCCGAACTGTTGCAGGCCGCCCGTGACTTCGCCGCAGAGGAGGTGGCGGGTCTCGCGGAGCGGTCCGTCGCCCGGCTCGACGGGCCGCCCGGGACCGTGCCGCTCCCCGTCGAGGGCGTCGGCGCGGAAGGAGCCCTGGCGGAGTTCGCCGAGCGCTGGGCCGGCGGATTCTCCGGCTCGGCCGGGCCCCGCTACCTCGGCTTCGTCACCGGCGGGGCCACCCCGGCGGCCGTCGCCGGGGACTGGCTGACCAGTGCCTACGACCAGAACGTCTCCGGTGACCAGGACTCCTCCGCGAGCGCTCTGGAACGGCAGACCCTCGGGTGGCTGCGGGAGTTGTTCGGACTGGGCGGGGAGTACGGCGGTGCCTTCGTGACCGGTGCGACCGTCTCCAACACCGTGGGGCTCGCCGTCGCCCGCGAGTGGCTCGGCGAACGGCTGGGCGTGGACGTGTCCCAAGAGGGCGTCGCCGCTCTCGGTCCCGTCGACGTGTTGTCCGGCAGCCCCCACTCCAGCATCGCCAAGGCGCTCTCCGTGCTCGGCGTCGGCCGCGACCGGCTGCGTGCCGTCCCCCTGCTGTCCGGGGGCCGTGAGGCCGTGGACGTGGAGGCCCTCGCCGCCGCCCTGGAGGCGCTGGACGGGCGGCCGGCGATCGTGGTGGCCAACGCCGGGACCGTCAACTCGGTCGACTTCGACGATCTGCGCGCCATCGCCGCACTCAAGGAACGCCACGACTTCTGGCTCCACGTGGACGCCGCGTTCGGCGGCTTCGCCGCGCTGTCGCCGTCGTACGCGCATCTCGTCGACGGCCTCGACACCGCCGACTCGATCTGCGTGGACCTCCACAAGTGGCTGAACGTTCCCTACGACGCCGCCGTCCAGTTCACCCGCCGCCGGGACCTCCAGGTGCGTGTCTTCCGCAACGACTCCCCGTACCTCGGCCTCCCCACCGGCGAGCCCGACTTCCTGCACCTCACTCCGGAGAACTCCCGTCGGCTGCGCGCCCTCCCGGCCTGGTTCTCCCTCATGGCGTACGGCCGGGCGGGGCACCGCGAGATCGTCGAGCGCAACGTCACGCTGGCCCGCGCCCTCGGGGAACGCCTCGCACAGGCGCCGGGGTTGACCCTCGTCGCACCGGTCCGGCTGAACGTCGTCTGCTTCACCCTCGCCGAACGGCCCACCCGGGAACGGGTCCAGGCCCTGGCCCGGGCGATCGCCGTCTCCGGCGAGGCCTTCGTGACCCCGACCGTCCTCGGTGGGACGCACGCGCTGCGAGCCGCGTTCAGCAACTGGCGCACGACGACGGCGGACACGGAACGGGTTCTCGAAACGGTGGTCACGGCCGCGGAGGCCGTGACCACCGCCGCGAGGCCGTGACCGCCGTCGCCGGGTCTGATCGCCGTCGGGGAGCCGTGACCGCCGTCGCGGGCCTGATCACCGTCGCGGAGCCGTGCCCCGAAGGCTTACGCCCGCTCCTCGTCCCGCCAGGCCCGCGCCGCCCGGGCGAACGCCGTGTTGATGGCGAGCAGGCCACCGTCCACGGGCAGGGTGGTGCCCGTGATCCACGCCGCGTCCCGGGAGGCGAGGAAGGCCACGGCCGCCGCGATGTCGGCCGGCTCGCCGACACGGCCCAGGGGATAGATCTCGGCGAGGTCGTCCAAGTGGGCCTCGCGGCCCGCCCAGCCGGGGGTGCGGACCGTGCCGGGGGCCACCAGGTTGACGCGGACGCCACGGGGCGCGGCGTCACCGGCGAGGGTACGGGTGAGCGAGCCGAGACCGGCCTTGGCGGCGCTGTAGGCGTGGCTGCCGAAGTGCTGGAGGCCGTTGACGGAGCCGATGTTGACGATGGCGCCGCGTCCCGAGGCCACCAGGTGCGGCAGGGCCGCGCGGGCGCAGCGGAACGCGCCGGTCAGGGTGAGGTCCAGGTCGCGGGCCCAGGTCTCGTCGGGGGTGTCCTCGAAGAGCGGCGCGTCCGGGCTGCAGCCGAAGGCGTTGTTGACCAGGACGTCGAGCGAACCGAGGGCCGTCACCGCGTACGCGACGGCCGCCTCGACGGACTCCCGGTCCCCGACGTCGCACCGGTACGCCTCGACGGCCTGCCCGCGCTGCCGCAACTCCGTCACGGTCCGCTCGGCCGCCTCCGCGTCCACGTCGGTGACGAGTACCTTCGCCCCTTCCTCGGCCAGCCGCCGGGCCGTGGCCGCGCCGATCCCGCGCGCCGCGCCCGTGATGAGAACCCCGTAACCCTCGAAGCGTCCCGTCGCATGCATACGGCAGAAACTACTCGGCGCCACCCGTCACCGGGACGGATGCGACGCGATCTTCGTCCCGGTTACCGTCTGATCATGTCAACTTTCATCCAGCAACTCCCGGCCCTGCTCGGTGTGGTGATCGGCGCGCTCGGCTCGTATCTGGTGGTGATGCGGGGCGAGCAGGTGCGGTTCCGGCAGGAGCGGGCGACCCGTTGGGAGGAGCGACGGCTCACGGTGTACGCCGACTGGGCGCGGGCTCTGAAGCAGTCCATCACCCTGGCCTACCGGGTCGCCTCCCATCTCGGCAACGACCCGCATCCCCACCCCCTCTCACCGGAGGAGGCCGCGCCCCTCATGGCGGAGGCGACGGACGCCCGGGACCCCTCCGGCGAGGCACTGCTGCTCCTCGGCAGCCCCGAGGTGGTGGAGAAGGCCCGCGCCTGGGTCGTCACGGTGATGAGGATGGAGGAGTTCCTGCGCGCCGGGACCCGTGATCCCCGGGCCTGGCAGGAGCTGCTGGAGCGGCAGCGCGCCGGGCGGGAGGCCTATTACGTCGCCGTGCGGGAGGACTTGGCGCTCCCGCCCGGCCACTCTGCACGATGGCAGCTGCAGGCACCGCCACCGCATCACGGTGACGGTGGCCCGCTCAACCGCGGTGAGGGTGCTCAGCGGTAGCCGGTCGTGTCCGCCGGCTTGCCCGCGTCCTGGACCTCGACGATATAGCGCCAGGCGTCCGGCCGGCTGCCGTCGAGGTCGGTGAAGCCGTAGGTCCGGGCGAGGGAGCCGCCGGAGAGGGACTGCCCGTTGAAGCGGGCGACCTCCGGGTCGGCGGCGAGCGCGGCGACGGCCCGGCCGACGAAGCGGGGGGTCTCGGAGATGGCGAAGTGGGGGACGCGTTCGAGGGCGTCCCGCCAGTTCTCCTCGGTGACCCCGAACTCGTCGAGCATCATCTCCGAGCGGAGCCATCCGGGGGTGAGGGCCACGGCGGTGGCGCCCCGCGGCCCCAGCTCGTGGCTGAGGGCGAACGCCATGCGCAGGACGGCGGACTTGGCGAGGTCGTAGAAGAAGGAGTTGCGGTAGTTGGCCCCGTTGTACTCGGCCGTGCCGTCGGTCATCTCCACGACCAGGCCGCCGGGGTGGCGCAGCAGCAGCGGCAGGGCAAAGTGGCTGGTGATGGCATGGGTCTCGACGGCGAGGCGCAGCAGCCGCAGCCCGTTGTCGAGATCGTGCTCCCAGACCGGACTCTCCCATGCGAAGAGCTTCTCGCCGCCCCAGACGTCGTTGACGAGGACGTCGAGCCGGCCCTGCTCCTCGGCGATCCGGTCGACGAGGGTCCGCACCTGTGCCGGTTCGAGATGGTCGGTGGGTACGGCGATGCCGTGGCCGCCCGCCTCGGTGACCAGGTCGGCGGTGTCCTCCACGGTCTCCGGGCGGTCGTACTCGGAGCGCCGCTCCCGCGTGGAACGCCCTGTCACGTAGACCGTGGCTCCGGCCGCCCCCAGCTCCACGGCGATCCCCCGGCCCGCTCCGCGCGTGGCTCCTGCGACCAGTGCGATCCTGCCGTCCAGCGGCTTCGACATCTTCGACCTCCATTGCGTACGGGTGTCACCTTGCCGACGCCGTGGATGTTCCGGCGTCGTCGACACGAGGATGTCGTGGAAGCCGGACATCTTCTGTCGGGTTTTCGGTGGCGACGCCCGGGAGCCGGATGTGTCGCGCGTTCCCGCGCCCCTGCGGGGGCGCGGGGCGCGGCGAGCGGGCCTCTCAGTGGCCCCGGTCGATCCACTCCTGAAGGTGCGGGGCCTCCGCTCCGATCGTCGTCGTGTCGCCGTGGCCGGTGCGGACGACCGTGTCCGGCGGGAGGGCGAGCAGGCGGTCGCGGATGGAGTCGATGATCGTCGGGAAGTGGGAGTAGGAACGGCCGGTGGCGCCGGGGCCGCCGGAGAAGAGCGTGTCTCCGGTGAAGACGGTGCCGAGACCGGGGTCGTGGAGGCAGACGGCGCCCGGGGCGTGGCCGGGGGTGTGCAGGACGGTCAGGTCGGCGCCGGCGGCCTCGATGACCTGGCCGTCGGCCAGCCAGTGGTCGGGCAGCCGGTCGGGGTGGGTCTGCTTCCACAGCGGCAGGTCGTCCGGGTGGAGCCAGATCGGCGCGCCGGTGCGTTCGGCGAGGGCGGGGGCGGCGTCGATGTGGTCGTTGTGGGCGTGGGTGCAGACGATGGCCACGAGCCTGCGGTCCCCCACGGCCTCGGCGATGGCGTCGGCGTCGTGGGCGGCGTCGATGACGAGGACCTCGTGGTCGTCGCCGACGAGCCAGACGTTGTTGTCGACGTCCCAGGTGCCGCCGTCGAGGCTGAACTGGCCCGAGGTGACGAGGTGTTCGATGCGGGCGGCCATCAGAGGGTCACCACCGATCGCAGGACGTCGCCGCCGTGCATCCGCTCGAAGGCCTTCTCCACGTCGTCGAGTCCGATGGTCTCGGTGACGAACGCCTCCAGATCCAGGCGGCCCTGGAGGTAGAGGTTGATCAGCATGGGGAAGTCGCGGTCGGGCAGGCAGTCGCCGTACCAGGAGGACTTCAGGGCGCCGCCGCGGCCGAAGACGTCGAGGAGGGGGAGTTCGAGTTTCATCTCCGGGGTGGGGACGCCGACGAGGACGACCGTGCCGGCCAGGTCGCGGGCGTAGAAGGCCTGCTTGTAGGTCTCGGGGCGGCCGACCGCCTCGATGACGACGTCGGCACCGAAGCCGCCGGTCAGCTCACGGATCGCCTCGACCGGGTCGGTGTCCTTGGAGTTGACCGTGTGGGTGGCGCCGATGCTCTTGGCGGTGGTCAGTTTCCGGTCGTCGATGTCGACGGCGATGATCTTCTCGGCGCCGGCCAGCCGGGAACCGGCGATGGCCGCGTCCCCGACGCCGCCGCAGCCGATGACGGCGACGCTGTCGCCGCGCCCCACGTTCCCGGTGTTGATCGCGGCGCCGATGCCGGCCATCACCCCGCAGCCCAGCAGTCCGGCGACCGCCGGGGCGGCGGCCGGGTCGACCTTGGTGCACTGGCCGGCGGCGACGAGGGTCTTCTCCGCGAAGGCGCCGATGCCGAGAGCGGGTGACAGCTCCTGACCGGTCGAGGCGAGCGTCATCTTCTGCTTCGCGTTGTGGGTGGCGAAGCAGTACCAGGGGCGACCACGTCGACATGCCCGGCAACTACCGCACACCGCACGCCAGTTGAGGATGACGAAGTCGCCCGGGGCGACATCCGTGACGCCCGCTCCGACGGACTCGACCACACCGGCGGCCTCATGGCCGAGCAGGAAGGGGAAGTCGTCGCTGATGCCGCCCTGCTTGTAGTGCAGGTCGGTGTGGCACACCCCGCACGCCTGCACCTTCACCACGGCCTCCCCCGGTCCCGGGTCGGGCACCACGATCGTCTCGATCCGCACCGGCTCGTTCTTGCCCGGTGCGATCACGCCGCGTACTTCCTGCGCCATGGTGAACCTTTCCGTTCGATCCGAGAAACGGCGGTCGCCCGCCCATGGTCACCCTACGGACTGACCAGCGAGTAGGGCCTCCCGTGCCGAGGGAGCCATGGCCGAAAAGGTTGTGCGGTCGGGTGACCGGGGCCACGGCCCTGCGGGGCGTGCCGGTCGGGCACGCCTGGAGCTCGCCCGCATCGCCGCGGCCCCGCGCCCGCACGTGCTTACGCGAGCGACAGGAAGAGTTTCTCCAGCCGCGCCCGCATCTGTTCGTTCGTCTCGCCGTTCCGCTCGCTCTTGTCGGCGTCGGTGAGGCACTGCTGCAGCCCCGTGGCGATGATCGCGAAGCCCGCCCGGTCCAGGGCACGGGAGGCCGCGGCCAGCTGGGTGACGACGTCCTCGCAGTCGCGCCCCTCCTCGATCATCCTGATCACCCCGGAGATCTGCCCCTGGGCCCTCTTCAGCCGGTTCAGCACCGACTTGAGCTCATCGCCTTCGAAGTCCAGCTCCACGACCACTCACTCCTCTATATACCCTTGGGGGTATTTTACCGCCTCCCGCAGGAAAGGACCGCAGGCCACCACCGTCCACCGAACGTACCCCCGCACACCCCGCTCGCCCCGGACCGGGCCCTCCTGCCGGGCGGTCGAAAGTCGTTCCCGGCGCTCCTCACCCCCGACGTAGGCTGAAGCTCCGCGCCCGGTCCCCACTCCCCGACCGACCTGCCGAGGAGCCTCGTGAGCACCCCTGAGACCACCGCCGAGCGGCAGCCACCCACCTGGCGGCTGCTGCTCGGCTATGTACGGCCCCACCGTGGGGCACTGCTGCTGGGCGCGCTGCTGTCCCTCGTCACCGGGGCCACCGGCCTCGCCCTGCCGCTGGTGGCCCGGGAGCTGATCGACGACCTGTCGCACGACCGGACGATCACCTGGGCGCTGCTCCTGATGTCCGCGCTGGTGGTGGGCAACGCGGCGGTGGGCGCGGTGGGTTCGTACGTCCTGCGGCGCACCGCCGAGTCGGTGGTGCTCGGCGCGCGCCGCGCCCTGTCGTCGTATCTGCTGCGGCTGCGGATCACGGCGGTGGACCGCAGCGAACCGGGCGACCTGATGGCACGGATCACCTCCGACACCACCCTGTTGCGCGAGGTCACCACCGACACCCTGGTGGGCCTCGGCACCGGTGGGCTCACCCTGGTGGCGACGGTGGTGCTGATGGGTCTGGTGGATCCGGTACTGCTGCTCGTGACCCTGGGCGTGATCGTGGGCGCGGGCGTGGTGTTCGGGGTGATCGTGCCGCGCATCAACCGGGCGAGCAGGGCCGCGCAGGACGCGGTCGGCGCGATGGGGGCCTCGCTGGAGCGGATCCTCGGCGCGCTGCGCACGGTCAAGGCGTCCGGTGCCGAGCACCGTGAGGAGGAGACGATCCACGCGGCGGCGGAGGAGTCGTGGCGGCAGAGCGTGCGGGCCGCCAAGTGGTCGGCCGCCGCCGGGAACACGGCCGGACTCGCCATGCAGATCGCTTTCATCACCGTGCTGGCGGTGGGCGGCGCGAGGGTCGCGACCGGCGCGATCGACGTGGGCACGCTGGTGGCGTTCCTGCTGTACGTCTTCTATCTGATGTCGCCGATACAGCAGGTCGTGGGCGCGATCACGCAGTACCAGACCGGTGCCGCCGCCCTCGCCCGCATCCAGGAGGCGCTGCGGCTGCCCGCCGAACCGCCCGCCCGTCCGGCCCCGCTGCCGTCCTCCGACGCGGCGCCCGCCGCGCTCGCCTTCGACGAGGTCCGTTTCCGGTACGCCGACGATCTGCCGTACGTCCACCACGGGGTGACCTTCGAGGTCCCGGCACGGGGCATGACGGCGTTCGTGGGCCCCTCGGGTGCCGGCAAGACCACGGTCTTCTCGCTGATCGAGCGGTTCTACGACCCCGAGGCGGGGCTCATCACGGTCGACGGCCGCGATGTCGCCGAGTGGGACCTGTCCCGGCTGCGGTCCGCGATCGGGTACGTCGAACAGGACGCGCCCGTGCTGTCCGGGACGCTGCGGGACAACCTGCTCCTGGGCAACCCGCGGGCCGACGAGGCCGAGGTCGGCCGTGTGCTGAAGACGACCCGCCTGGACGGACTGGTCGCCAGGCTCCCGCAGGGCCTGGAGACCCTGGTCGGCCACCGGGGCACCAAGCTCTCCGGCGGTGAGCGTCAGCGGGTCGCCATCGCGCGGGCCCTGCTCCGCCGGCCCCGGCTGCTGCTGCTCGACGAGGCGACGAGCCAGCTCGACGCGGTGAACGAGGCGGCGCTGCGCGACACGGTCGCCGATGTGGCCCGTACGACGACGGTGCTGGTCGTGGCGCACCGGCTGTCCACGGTGACGATGGCCGACCGCATCGTCGTCATGGACGCCGGCCGGGTCCGCGCGGTCGGCACCCACCGTGAACTGGTGGCCGCCGACCCGCTGTACGCGGAGCTGGCGGCCACGCAGTTCCTCGCGACGGCCGGGTGATCCCGGCCGTCGGGAAGGACCGGTAGGCGGTCAGAAGGGGAAGTGCGACTGCTGGCCGGCGATGGTCACCCAGCGGGTGTTGGAGAACGCCTCGATGCCCCAACGGCCGCCGAAGCGCCCGTAGCCGGAGGCCTTCACCCCGCCGAAGGGGGCCATCGGCTCGTCCGCCACCGACTGGTCGTTCACGTGCACGATGCCGGTACGGATCCGGCGCGCGACGGCCAGTCCGTGGGTGGCGTTCTCGGTGATGACGCCGCAGCTCAGGCCGTTGTCGGTGTCGTTGGCGGCGGCCACGGCCGTGGCGTCGTCGGCGAACGACTGCAGGACGCACACCGGTCCGAAGGACTCCTGGTAGTAGAGGTCGGCGTCCTCGGGGACGTCGGTGAGCACGGTCGCCGGGTGCACCGCGCCCTCCGGCTGCCCGCCCCCGGTGAGCACCGTGGCGCCCTTGGCGACGGCGTCCTTGACCAGCGCGGCGATCCGCTGGGCGGCGTCGGCGCTGACCAGCGGGCCGACCACCGTGTGCGGGTGGTTCGGGTCGCCGGCCTGGAGCGTGGCGACCTTGGCGGTGAACTTCTGAGCGAACTCCGCCGCCAGCGACTCGTGGACGAGGATGCGGTCGCCGGACATGCAGATCTGCCCGGCGTTCATGAAGACGCTGAAGGTGACGGCGTCGACGGCGTAGTCCACGTCGGCGTCATCGAGCACGATCACGGCGTTCTTGCCGCCCAACTCCAGTACGGCGGGCTTGAGATGACGGGCCGCGTGCTCGCCGATGATCCGGCCGACGCCGGTGGAGCCGGTGAAGTTCACCGCGCGCACCCGCGCGTCGGAGATCAGCGCCTCGGCGATCTCCGCCGCGTCCTCGGGGGCGTTGGTGACGACGTTGAGCACGCCGTCGGGGAGGCCCGCCTCCCGGAACACGTCCGCGACCAGCAGTCCGCAGGCGATCGGGGCGTCCTCACTGGGCTTGACGACGACGGTGTTGCCGGCGGCCAGCGGCGCCGCCACGGCCCGCACACCGAGGATGACGGGCGCGTTCCAGGGGGCGAACGCGGCCACCACGCCGAGGGGTTCGCGTACCGCGAGGCCGAGCGCGCCCTCCTTCTGGCTGCTGAGGACTTCGCCGCGCGGCGCGGTGATCGCGGCCGCCGCCTCGCGCAGGATGTTCGCCGCGAGCGCCACGTTGAAGTACGCCCACGGCCGGGTGCCGCCCGCCTCGCGGGCCATGATGTCGGCGACCTGGTCGCCCCGGCCCTCCAGCAGGTCGGCGGCCTTGAAGAAGATCGCCCGCCGGGCGAAGGGGGTGAGCGCGGCCCACTCCTCGAAAGCCGCGTCGGCGGCGTCCACGGCCCGCCGGACGTCCTCCGGCCCGGCCGCCGCGACCGTCGCGTACACCTCCCCCGTGTACGGGTCGAGGTCCTCGGCGGTGCGGCCGGACGTGGCGGGCACGTCCTTGCCGCCGATCAGAAGGTCACGGGTGATGGCCATGATGCGGCTTCCTCGGGTTACGTATCGACGACGGTACGCGATCGAGCATGATCGCTCTTGAGCGTTCTTAGTGCGAAATTCAATTACGTTACTGTTCCGTGATGCTCTGCCCGGCCCCCGCGCATGTCAAGAGCCCCACCACGACGCGCGTGGCGGGGCTCCCGTCGTGTGCGACCGGCTCCGCTACTCGATGGCGCCCAGCAGGCCGAGGGCGGGAGCGGCCATGTCGGTGACCTGGTGCAACTCGTTGAGGCGGTTCAGTTCGTGGACCTGGTCGAGGCTCTTGAGCTGCTGCGAGGGGCGCGACAGGGCGGCCCTGTGCTCCTCGGGGAGGTCACTGGCGGCGAGCGAGTCCAGCGTGGTCATCGGGTTGAGCTGCGTCGTTTCCGCGACGGCGTCCGCGTTCGCCATCGGTGCGGCCAGCCCCGTGACACCGACGGCGAGACCCACGGCGGCGACGATACGTCGAGTTGAGATCATGCCCTCAGCAACGGTTCCCGGCCCCCGACGGTCACGGCCGCTCACCCGGGAGGCGCATACCCGAACGCGGGACCGCGTGCCCCACCGCGCGGCGCCTGTCGCGCTTGCGCTTGCCGTGTCCCGTCCGGCGGAGGAGCCTCGAGGGAGAGGCCGTTCGCGGCCCGTTCACCCATGCCGGGCCACGGCCTTTCGAAGGAGGCCATCCATGGGCACCTCGACCAGCCCCGCCTTCGACGTCGAAGCGCTGCGCAGGGGCACGGAAGAAGCCGACGCGGCCACACTGACGTCGCTCTACGCGGACGACGCAGAACTGCGCGTCGTGGACCGCAACACCCAGCCCAGCCACCCCAAGGTCCTGCACGGCCGGTCCGAGATCGGCGCGATGTTCGACGACGTCTGCAGCCGGGAGATGACCCACAAGGTCGAGCAGTGTCTGGTCCAGGGTGACCAGGTCGCGTTCACCGAATCCTGTGAATACCCCGACGGGGTAAAGGTCCTGGCGAGCTCGATGATCTCCCTCAAGGACGGGAAGATCGTCGACCACACCATGATCCAGGCCTGGGACGAGTGACCGCGGAGGGCGTGCGGAGGGACGTCCGGTGCGGATCGGCCTCTCCTCCCGGCCGAACTGGACCTTCTCTGCCCGGGTGACGCTCGGGCGGTCCGGGGCGCCGCGCCGTCCCGGACGCTCACGGCGGCGGGCCGACGGCTGTCCACGGCCCTGGTCGGCTCGGCGCTGCGCGCGGCGGGCCCCGACGGCAGTTGCCGCACCCGGCGTCCGCGCAACGCGGGGCCCGCCTTCGTGGCCGTCGCTGACCGGTCCTCGACGGTCGGTGCGACCTTCCCGAGGTAGTCGGCCGACCCGAGGCGCGGCGCGCTTTCGGACAGGGGGCATTTTCGGGTCATCGCCGTGCGGGCCCCCCTGACGGGGCGTGGCCGCGACGCCATACTGGCGGGCGTGCGTGTAGCGATCATGACGGCGGGTTCCCGGGGTGACGTCGCGCCGTACACCGGGCTCGGACACGGGCTGGTGCGGGCGGGGCACCAGGTCACGCTGGTGACCCACGGCCGGTTCGAACCGCTGGTGGCGGGCTCGGGGGTCGTCTTCCACGCTCTGCCCGTGGATCCGCGGGCGGAGCTGGAGTCGGAGCGCGGTCAGGGACTGCACCGGAGTTCCACCGGCGCCGGGAAGCTGTACCGGGCGATGGAGATGGCCCGGAGTCTGGTGGGCCGGATGGCCGACGATCTGGTGGCCGCCGCCCGCGCCAGTGACGCCCTGCTGCTGGCGGGCACCCTGGCACCTCTTGGCCACACCATCGGCCAGGGACTCTCGATCCCGAGCCTGGGCGTCAACCTCCAACCGCTGGCGCCGACAGGTGAGTTCGCGCCTCCGATGACCGGGGTGCGCTCCTGGGGTCCGGTCGTCAACCGGGCGGCAGGGCACGCGGTGAACACGGCCGTCGAGTGGATCTTCACGGAGGAGGTGCGCCGACTGCGCGCGGAGTACGGGCTCGCGCCCACCGGCCGGGTGGCCGCGCGGCGGGCCCGGGAGCGGCTGGGCTGGCCGGTGTTCCACGGCTTCAGCCCCCGGGTGGTGCCACGGCCCGGGGACTGGCGCGCCGGGCTGGACGTCACCGGCTACTGGTGGCCGTACGACCGCGAGGACCGCCTGCCGGCCCCGCTGCTGGACTTCCTCGACGCCGGTCCGCCCCCGGTCTTCGTGGGCCTGGGCAGCGCCACCGTGCCCGCTCCCGAACGGATGAGCGGCGAGATCGTACGGGCCCTGCGGGCGGCCGGGCTGCGCGGGGTGATCCAGCAGGGCTGGGGCGAACTGCGGGGCGAGGGCGACGACATGTTCACCGTGGGCGAGGTGCCGCACTCCCTGCTCTTCCCGAGGACGGCGGCCGTCGTCCACCACGCGGGCGCGGGCACGACGGGGGCGGGCCTGCGCGCCGGGGTCCCGGCCGTTCCGGTACCCGTGCAGTTCGACGAGGGTTTCTGGGCGGCCCGTCTGGTCGCCCTCGGGGTGTCCCCGGGTGCCGTCCCGCTGCGCGGCTTCACGGCCACCGCCCTGACGGCCGCTCTGCGAAGGGCGACCACCGACCCGTCGTACGGCCGTCGCGCCCGAGCGCTGGCCGAGGAACTGCGCGCGGAGGACGGAGTGGCCCCCGTCCTGTCCGCGGTGAACCGACTGGCGGGCTGAGCGTGCGAGGACGCCCGCGGGACTGAAAGGCGACATCTCCGCGGCCTGAAAAGCCCGGGGCGCAGCCCCTGCTTTCAGGGGCGCGGGGAACTGCGCGAGAAGCCCCCCACACCCGCACCCGCACAACCACCCCGCCGCCCCCCTACCGCTCCGCCCCTCCGCCCTCCTCCGGTCGCCAACCCTCCGGTCGCAGTATCCCCAGCAGCAGTCGGACCAGTTCGTCGACCACCTCGTCGAGGGGGGCGTCGACCCAGCCGGCCTGCCAGTCGTGGAGGAGGCCGTTGACGCTGCCGATGAAGGCGGTGGCGGCGATGCGGTAGTCCCGGTGGACGGCCTCGCCGCGCTCCGCGGCCGCGGTGGCCTCGGCGCAGATGAAGTCGATCCAGCGGGCGCGGCGTTCGAGGCGCTGGCGCTCCATACGGGGGCTGACGCCGACGATCTCGGTGAAGGTGATGCGCAGTCGGCGCGGGTCGCCGGTTACATTGGCGGCGTAGGCGAGGAACGCGGCGGTGGCACGCTCGGCGATCGACTCCCCTTCCGCGGTGGCCAGTCCGGTGAGCGCGGCCTCCTCGGCCCAGTCGTTGACCCGCAGGTGCAGGGCGGCCAGCACGTCCTCCAGGGAGCGGAACTCCTCGTAGAACTGGCGCGTCGACAACCCTGCGGCCTCGCTCAGCGCCGCGATCGTGGTCCCCCGGAAGCCGGGGCTGTCGCCGAAGAGTTGCAGACCCGCGTCGAGGAAGCGGTCCCGGCGCTCGGCCCGGCGCTCCGCCGCGGATCTGCCCCCGTAACGGCCGGTGGGCTGTTTGAGCCTGCCCGACACGTTTCTCCTCCCGACGAACCCCACGTAGGACGGCCGATGGGGCCGTCGCTCGATTTTGTCGTGTCCCTGGTCTTGTGGTGAAGCCGGACCGTTCCTTACTTTCCAGTAAGTCTGCTCTGAACACAGGTGTGTTCAGACTCCGCCCGCGCAGGAGGATCCGACATGCCCCTCTCCCCCACCCGCCGCAGCCGCAGGAACCGGCATCTCGGTGCCGTCGGCGTCGCCCTCGCGCTGACCGCCTCCGCCGCGGCGACCGCGACCCCGGCGAACGCCGCTGCCGACCTGCGGGAGGTGATGTTCGTGGGCAACAACTGGGAGGGCACCGCGGACGTCATCAAGTCCTCCGGCGACTTCGCGAAGATCGGCCGGGTCAACGTCATCCCCGACAAGGACGCGCGGATGGCGGAGATCAACGCCGATCCGATCCGCTGGATCGCGTTCATGACGATCCGCAACAGCGTGGGCGAGGGCCACGACCAGTTCGTGGACGACATGTACTCCACACCGGACGGCTCGTCGATGGTGGTCTCCCGGCCGAGCTTCGCCGACGTGGTCTCCATCGACGTCAGGACCGGCGCCATCAACTGGCGCTTCGCGGTGTCGGGTTACCGCGCCGACCACATGGCGGTCTCCCCCGACGGCAAGCGCGTGGCGGTGTCCGCGTCGACCGGCAACACCGTGCACGTCCTGGACATCGTCACCGGCAAGCAGGTCGGTTCGTTCAAGACCGGCGACAAGCCGCACGAGAACATCTTCACCAAGGACGGCAAGTACATCTGGAACATGGCGATCGGTGATGTGAACACCCAGACCGACGCGCCCTGGCTGGACTGGACGAAGGGTGACCGGAAGATCACCGTCGCCGACGCGAACACCTTCCAGCAGGTCAAGGTGATCGACATGCGGGAGCGGCTCAACGCGATCGGGCTGAGCGACTACTCGGACGCGGTCCGTCCCGCCGCGTTCTCGCCCGACGAGACGAAGCTGTACTTCCAGGTGTCGTTCTTCAACGGCTTCTTCGAGTACGACATCGCCACCGACAAGATCACCCGCACCAAGACCCTGCCGAAGTCCCCCGGGGTCAGCGACGACCGCACCACCTTCGTCAACGACTCCCGCCACCACGGTCTGACCATGAAGCCGGACGGCACCAAGCTGTGCATCGCGGGCACGATGGACGACTACGCGACCGTCGTGGACCGCGCGACCCTCCAGGAGGGCCCGCTCGTCCCCGTCTCCAAGCCGTACTGGTCGACCGTCAGCGGTGACGGCAAGTCCTGTGTGGTCTCCGAGAGCGGCGCCGACCAGGTCACCGCGATCGACTTCGCCACCGGGAAGAAGACCGTGTCCGTCGCAGTCGGCGACCACCCCCAGCGGGTGCGGGTGGCGAAGGTGCCCGCCGACTGGACCGGACCCTCGGCTAACTGAACCTGGTGGTCAGCCAGTTGGACAGCTCCGTCCGTGCCGCGCTCAGCTGCGTGGCGGACGGGGCTGTCGCGCCGTTGGTGACCAGGGCGTAGTGCAGCTTGCCCGTGTCGGCGGCGGTGAGGAGCAGGCGACGGCTGCCGGTGCCGCCCGGTTCCTTGGCGGCGGCGACCGGCGTGGACGTGGTGTACGCCGGCGGTGCGGCCGTCACCCCGAGGTCGGACACCACCGTGGTGGACGCGGTGGGGAAGGACGCCGGGAGGTGCAGCTCGGTCGGTTCGGTGCTGCCGTCCGAGCGCCAGACCAACAGGGAGTACTGGCCGGAGCCGACCAACGAGGAGACGTTCGGCAGGGAGCTGGGCACCGGGTTCCAGGTCAGCGTCGTGGAGCCGTCGCGCGAGCGGTCCTCGTAGGTGAAGGCGACCGTCCGGCCCGCGGTGGCGCTCGGGTAGATCCGGTCCAGCATCCGGGCGTCCTGCCGGAGCACGGCCGTTCCGGAGTCGTCGAGCCGTACGGCGGAGAGATCCTCGTCGTTCCAGGCGTCGCCCTCGACCTGCACCTTGTCGGGGTTGTCGTTCATCAGCTCGTGGTGGCGGCCCCAGTAGATGTCCCACTGCCACTGGGAGCCGGAGAGGACCGGGCCGGAGGCGGTCGGGTTCGACCACCAGTCGACGCCCTTCACCCGGGAGTCGAGCGCCTGGTACATGGCCTTGTAGACCGTGGGCGCCTTGTCGGAGACCGAGCCGCTGAGCGGGTGTCCGAACTCGCTGACGATGGCCGTCGTGCCGCCGGCGGTGGCCCGGTCACGGACGGTACCGAAGTCGTTCACGTACTGGCCGTTCTCCGCCTTGCCCCACATGAAGACGCCGGAGATCGCCTTCTGGTCGTAGAAGTGGGTGTTGAAGACGTAGCGCGGTCCGATGGTGCCCGCGTCGAGGAGTCCGCCCTCCTGCTTCTGGAAGTCGATGTTGGCGTTCCAGAAGAGGTTCGGCTCGACGAACGCCGGCTTGGACTGCCAGCCCGCCGCGTCCATCCGGGCACGGAACTTGACGTAGAACGGCCACAGGACGTTCTTCTCCCACGTCCTGCTGGTCTGCCCGGAGTCGAGGGTCCCGGGGTGCGGCTCGTTCCACGGGTCGAAGCCCACGAGGCCCTGGAACTGGGCGGTCGTGAGATTCGCCTTCAGATACGTCATCGTCTTCTGCGCGGTGTCCAGGAAGGAGTCCTGGAGCCCGTAGGTGTTGTGCCAGAAGTCGTACGTCGCCTCCGTCACGGCCGCGTTGGAGGTGATGTTCTGGCCCCAGAACGGGCAGATGCCGCAGTACTCGTCGGGGTAGTCGCCGAGGTCGACGGCCCACTTGGGGGCGCCGTCGCCGGTGTACCAGCTGTCGGAGTCGAACAGCCAGCGGGAGTACAGGTCCTGGTGGAAGTCGGGGTAGACCTTGATCCCGGCGTCCAGGAACGCGCCCATCTGGGCGGTGGCCGCCGCGAGGTAGGAGGTGCTCACCTGCCCGCGCACCGGTTCCGCGTACGCCCAGGAGAGCAGGAAGCGGACGGAGTTGCCGCCGCCGAGCGCCCTGAGCGCGGTCGCCGACTTCTTCGCGTCGGCGACCGACGCGAAGGGCAGACCGTTGTTCTCCTTGAGTTTCGTCTCACCCGAGACGTTGTAGCCGCGCAGGACGACCTCGCGGCCGAGGCCGTCCTTGAAGGTTCCGCCGTCGACCGTGAGGGTGGCCGCGGCCTGGGCGTCGAACCAGAGTTCGTCAGTGAGAGCGGAGGCGGGCTGGGTGGAGCCCGCCGTGGTCAGGAAGCCGGTGAGGAGTACCAGAACACCGAGCAGACGAGTGCGCAATCTTGACATGTCCGCCACATTCGACATGTGCACTACCGTCCCAATGGGCAGGCGAGCCGTCAATAGCAACTGACGCACGAGTAAGTACCCATTTTCGCAAGACAGTTCACTTTTCACGGCCGATTCTTTGCCCTCGCGCGACCACGCCGGGGCTCGCCGCCGACCGCCGGGGCGACCGGGCCGCACGGGGGACGCCGCCGACCGCGGCCCTGCGGAATTCAGCCGATGTTCACCCGAACGTCACCACGAAGGGCCCTGCCGACGGAACCGGCCTATGGTTGAGCGCAGTTTGAGCCGATTTGTTCCGTACTCCGTCCGGCACACCTGAAAGGCGGTACGAGCGGTGGACAGCTCTTTTCGCGGGCTCCGCGAACACAAGCCAGGCACTCGTGACTTCGACCCGAGGAGCGCCCTGCCCCGTCTCGACCGCCTCGGGGCACCGGACGGGGAGAAGCGCTCGGATTCGCGGAACGAGCGCTGCGCGTCGTTGTACGACGCGATACGGGACATGGGCAGGTACGAGGCGGCGGTGGAGGCGGAGAGACGCCGGACGGGCGGTGACGACCTCCTGCCCGGCCCGTGACGAAGTGACGCGAAAGGCCGAGCCGCGTGTGAGGGGCTCGGCGTGACTGACCACCATCGGGCTGGGCTTGCATGGGCACAGAACCGCGGACCGACACTGGCTCGTCCCCCGAGGAGCCCCCGGGACGCACCACGGGGAACAAGTACTTCAAGGAGTTCATGAGGCTTGTGCACGTGAGCCTGCGGAGCTGGTGGTGGGGGGAACCGCTGGCGGCGACGTTCGGCGGTCTCGGG
This sequence comes from Streptomyces akebiae, assembly GCF_019599145.1. Taxonomy (NCBI): domain Bacteria; kingdom Bacillati; phylum Actinomycetota; class Actinomycetes; order Kitasatosporales; family Streptomycetaceae; genus Streptomyces; species Streptomyces akebiae. Next base: position 534,834 of record NZ_CP080647.1, read on the forward strand.
GGCGCCTGGATCGGGCACGACGACGACCTGCCGATGGACGAGGTGCTGGGCGTCGCCGTCTCCATGGTGGGTGTCATCATCGGGTCCGTGTTCGCCGTCCTGGCGATGATCACCCGCGCCTGCGACAACACCTTTCTGCGCAAGGCGAGAAAGGCCCGGCTCCTCCCCATCGTCAACTATCTGTGGCCGTTCTTCACCATCATCGCCATGGGGATCCTGTCCATCGTGTTCCTGCTGCTGATGGCGGGAATCTCCGAGGACGCGCCCACACTGCTGCTCATGACGGTCAGTGCGTCGGCGGGCTTCTGCGTCCTGTGGACACTGGCCGGTCTGCTGCCCGCTCTGGGGGCGCTCATCGTGTTCACCCGCCTCATCGAGAAGACCTCGGGCGTGAACGACTGAGGACGGCCCGGACGGCACCGGTGCGGGGACGCGCGCATCACGTCTCCCGCACCGGTGGGGTCAGCCTCGCGTCACTCGTCGACGTTCAGCACGATGTGGGTCCGGTGACCGTCCAGCGTGATGTAGCCGTCTCCGTAGGCGGAGCGGTAATGCCCGGTGCCGCCGACGATGGCCGTCTTGGCCGTGACCGGCTGCAGCGGCCGGTAGTCGACCATGTCGCTGAGGGTCAGCGTGCCCTTCTTCAGGCGCAGCACGCGGGTGCACTGCGCGGTGACCGCCTGGGCCCGGCTCTGCACCACGTCGCACTCCGACTCGCCGTCACCGGCGTGGCGCAGCTCCGTCTTCCCGGTCTTCTTGACCTTGTGCTTGGTGTACAGGTCCAGCGGGGTGGTCCAGGTACCGCCCACCACACCGTCCAGGGACGGCCAGGTGGCGACCCGGTTGACGCCGACGAGCTCGACCTTCTCGATGTCGTTGTCCTGGTCCTTCTGCTCGGCCTGCGCCGACGTCGGAAGAAGGGCGAGGGTGGTGCCTAGGGCGGTCACGACCACCCTGCGGACAGCCGATGTGATCACAGAACCTCCAGTTCGGACGGGGTGCACTCGGACGGCGGAACGGCCGACGTGCCGTCGGCGCGTGTGTGCCGGTCAGTCATCGACGTAGAGGTCGAAGACGATGCGCTTGCGCTCCAAGGTGATGTAGCCCTCGCCCTCGGCGTCGTTGTAGATGCCCGTGCCGCCCGCGATGGAGGTCTTGGCGGTGACGGGCTTGTGACCCGTGCGGCTGATCATGTCGTGGAGGGTGATCTCCCCGCCCTTGAGGCGCAGCACCCGCGTGCACTGGGCGGTGAACCGGTGGTGGTCCGCTTCGACGACGGTGCAGCGCGAGCCGCCGTCGCCGACGTACTTGCCCTTCGGGTCGTGCAGGTGCAGGTACGTGGTCCAGCTGTCGCCCGGCGCGGTGTGTTCCGGGGCGGTGTCGTACGCGGCATGACCGACGAGCTTGACCCGCACGACGTCCTCGTCCCCGACGTCCGCCGCGGCCGGCGCGGCGAGCGACATGGTGAGAGCTGCGGCCAGGGTGCCGAGGGTCACGGCGCCGCGGGCAGTGGCTGAGGGCATGCATCCTCCCAGGTGGGTGACTGTGGGTGTTCGGAATCAGGAACATGGTCATTTCATGTACCGGGGGCCCGCATGGCAACGCGCCTTGCGCGGCGGGCGGCGCAGGCCACCCGAACAGGGGCGCGGACGGTCGTCCTCCTGGGCGTCCGGGCACCCGATCGGCCCCCTTCACGCGTGTGCACGTCGGCAGGGGGCGACCCGTCGGTGTGCCGTACCCCGGCCCTCGTACTTGGATGGAGGGGGAGCCCCCCGGGGCCGCGGTCCCCGGCACATCCACGGTCCGGCCCGCTCGGGCGTCCGGCGGTGGTGGCGAGAGGAGCGGACGATGCGTGAGATCCTCCCGGCGCTCGGCGAGTGGTACGCGGCGGGCTCCCCCTTCGGCCTCGCCACCGTCGTCGCGGTCAGCCGGAGCGCGCCGCGCGGGCCGGGGGCGGCCATGGCGGTCGGGCCCGGGGACGAGGTCGTGGGCAGCGTCTCCGGCGGCTGTGTGGAGGGCGCGGTGTTCGAGCTGGCCCAGGAGGTCGTGGCGTCCGGCGAGGCACGGTCGGCGACCTTCGGCTACAGCGACGACGACGCGTTCGCGGTGGGGCTGAGCTGCGGCGGGGAGATCACGCTCCTGGTGCGCCGGGTGACGGCGACCGAGGATCCGTCGTTCGGGCAGGTCGTCGAGACGGTGGGCGCCGGGCTTCCGGTGACGGTGGCGACCGTGGTCGACGGCCCCGGACGGCGCGGTGCCACGCTGGCGGTGTGGCCGGACCGGACCCGCGGCTCCCTCGGTACGGAGGGCCTGGACGCCGCGGTCGCGGCCGACGCGCGCGGGGAGCTGGCCCAGGGGGTCACCGGAGCGCGGCACTACGGCCCGCACGGCGAGCGGCGCGAGGACTCGGTCACCGTCTTCCTGCACTCCTTCGCGCCGCCGCCCCGCATGCTGGTCTTCGGCGCGATCGACTACGCGGCGGCGGTGGCCCGTATCGGCGACTTCCTCGGGTACCGGGTCACCGTGTGTGACGCCCGCCCGGTCTTCGCCACCCCGAAACGTTTTCCCCCCACCGTCGAGGTGGTCGTCGACTGGCCGCACCGCTATCTGCGCGGCACCGCCACCGACGAGCGCACCGTCGTCTGCGTCCTCACCCACGACCCCAAGTTCGACGTGCCGCTCCTGGAGGAGGCGTTGCGCCGGCCGGCGGCGTACGTCGGGGCTATGGGGAGCCGCCGGACGCACGAGGACCGCACCCGGCGGCTGCGGGAGGCCGGGCTCGGCCCGGGCGAACTGTCCCGGCTGCGCTCTCCCGTCGGCCTGGACCTCGGTGCCCGTACACCGGAGGAGGTGGCCGTGTCCGTCGCGGCGGAGATCGTCGCGCTGAGGTGGGGCGGCAGCGGGGTGCCGCTGACCGCGACGACCGGGCTGATCCATCCGCCGACCCCGCCCCGGTGAGCGGGGCGGCGGCGCGTCCCCCGCTCAGGTCCTGGGCGGCAGTCGGTGCAGGTGGACCTCCGTCAGCACGCCGTCCGCGACCGTCGCCGTCATGTAGGTGCAGTGGGGCCGGCGGCGGCGGTCGGTCGGGGAGCCGGGGTTGAGCAGGCGCAGGCCGGTGGACGTGGTCGTGTCCCACGGGATGTGGCTGTGGCCGAAGACCAGGACGTCGGTGTCGGGGAAGCGGGCGGCGCAGCGGGATTCGCGGCCCTGGGCGGGGCCGGTCTCGTGGACGACGGCCAGGCGCAGCCCGCCCGGTTCGGCACGGGCCACCTCGGGCAGACGGGCGCGCAGCCCGGGGCCGTCGTTGTTGCCGTACACGGCGATCAGCCGCCGTGAGCGGGCCTGGAGGAGGTCGAGGGTGGCCTCGTCCACCCAGTCGCCGGCGTGCACGACCACGTCGGCGTGCGGCAGTTCCGCGAGGAGCGGCGCGGGCAGTGCTTTGGCGCGCTTGGGCAGGTGGGTGTCGGAGAGGAGCAACAGGCGCACCCGGCCAGCGTGTCACTCGATGGGGATCTCCGCCCACACCTGCTTCCCGCCGCTGACCGGGACCGTGCCCCACGCGGAGGACATGGCCTCGACGAGCAGGATGCCGCGGCCGCCGGTGGCCTCCCAGCCGATGACGGTGGGTTTCACCGGGGTGCGTGGGGAGGAGTCGGCGACGGAGACACGCAGGCGGTCGGCGAGCAGGGTGAGGTCGAGGCGGACCCGGCCGTCGGTGTGCACGAGGGCGTTGGTGACCAGCTCGGACACCACGAGGAGCACGCTGTCGGACACGGAGTCGGCGCCCCAGCGGCGCAGGACGCGCCGGGTGTAGCGGCGGGCCTGCCCGACCGCCTGGGGGACGCGCCACACGCTCCAGTTCTCGCGCTGGGGGCGCAGCGCCATGCCGTCGTAGCGGATGAGGAGCAGGGCCACGTCGTCGTCACGGTTGGCGCCGCCGAGCAGGGTGTCGGCGACCACGCCGAGGTGCGCGGGGTCGGCGGCGGACAGTTCGGCGGCGAGTTGGTCGAGCCCGTCCTCGACGTCGATGTCCGCGGACTCCACCAGGCCGTCGGTGGTGAGGGCCAGCACGGTGCCGGGGGTCAGTCGCAGGGGGCTCATCGGGAAGTCGGCCTGCATCACGACGCCGAGCGGCGGGCCGCCCTCGGACTCGCTGATCTCGGTGCTGCCGTTCGGGTGACGCAGCACGGGAGGGATGTGGCCGGCGCGGACGTACCAGGCGGAGCCCTCCTCCATGTCGATGTCGACATAGCAGCAGGTGGCGAAGAGGTCGGTCTCCATGTCCATGAGGAGCCGGTTGGCGTGCGAGACGACGACGTCCGGGGGGTGCCCCTCCACGGCGTACGCACGCAGCGCGGTGCGCATCTGACCCATCAGGGTGGCGGCTCCGGCGTTGTGGCCCTGGACGTCGCCGATGACGAGGGCCACGTGGTTGTCGGGCAGCGGGATCACGTCGTACCAGTCGCCGCCGACCTCCAGACCGGCGGTGGTGGGCAGATAGCGGGCCACGGCGACCGCGCCGGGCAGCTGGGGCAGCCGCCGCGGGAGCAGGGTGCGCTGGAGCATGCCCACGAGTTCGTGCTCGGCGTCGAAGGCGTGGGCCCGCATCAGCGCCTGCCCGGCCAGGCCCGAGGCGGCGGTGAGCAGGGCACGTTCCTCGGGACCGAAGTCGTGGGGGCTGTCCCAGCCGATCAGGCACGCCCCCGCCATGCGGCCGCCGGCGGGCAGCGGGAGGACGGCGAGGCCGCCGGGGCCGACGTCGGCCAGGGCCGGCTCCAGATGGGCTCCGGCGGGCCAGATCCCGGCGCGTCCCTCGCGCAGGGCGGTGGCGAGGGTCGGCATGGTGCGCACCGGCGCGTCCGGCCACTCGGAGCGCCATTCGGAGCGCCACACCTCGGGCCAGACCTCCGGCTGCGGCGGATCGAGGACGGTGACGACCAGGCGGTCGCCCTCCAGCTCGGCGAGGGCGATCCGGTCGGCCCGCAGCGGTTTGCGCAGGGCGGTCACCACGGCCTGGCTGACGTCCCGGACGGTGCCGGCGGTGGCCAGGGCGGCGGCGAGGCGCTGGATGCGGGCCACGTCGCCGCGACCGGTGCGCAGGGTGGAGGCGTCGGCGACGGTGCCGACGAGACGGGCGGGCCGGTTCTCCCCGCCGGGCAGGATCCGGCCGCGCAGCCGGAGCCACCTCTGCTCGCCGGACGGCTGCAGGATGCGGAACTCCAGCTCCCGGTCGCCGATGGACATGTGGTCCGCCTCCACGACGGACATCAGCGCCGGCAGGTCCTCGGGCACGGTCAGCGCGATCAGCGTCTCGACCCGGCCGTCGAAGTCGTCCTGGCCGATGCCGAACAGCTCCAGCAGCGCGTCGTCGACCTCGACCCGCCCGGAGTCCATGGCGAGGTCGAACGAGGCTCCGAACCCGGCGGGCGGGGCGGGGGCGGCACCGGCGGCCGCCTCGGCGAGCAGGTCGAGGCAGTGCCGGTCCTCGGCGTCGAAGGCGTCCGTACCGTCGCCGACGGCCACGAGACAGCCGCGCTCGCGCAGCGGCAGCACGCCCAGGGAGAAGCTTTCGGCCCGGACACGGCGGATGTCGGCGTCCTCGGGGGGACCGGCGCCCTCCTGGACGTCGCCGACAGGGTGGTCGGCGGCGACCGGGTGGGCGTCTGCGCCAGGGTGGGCGTCTGCGCCAGGGTGGTCGGCGGCGACCGGGTGGGCGTCTGCGTCCTCGTGCAGGTCGGTGGAGACGAGCCAGCTCGGTCGGCCCGAACGGCACGTCTCGGCCACGGGAGCGGTGCCCGCGGCCGGGTAGCTGTCGGAGAGCCCGTACAGGTTCCTCGGCACGCCGGCGGACGCGGTGAGGGACAGCGCCTGCCCCTCACCGTCCGGGAGGTACACGGCCGCGACGGTCGCACTGGTGAACACGAGCACCTGTTCGAGGATGGCGTGCAGCCGCTCGTACGGATCGAGATCGCCGCCGAGCGTCTTGAGCGCGAGTTCGGCGCGCAGCGTCCTCGTTCCTGGTTCCGCAGCGCCCTCACTGACCACGTCCGCAATTACAGCGCTTCCGGCACGCTCGCGCAGCCCCTGGGACCGTTCCGCGAGGCCGGGGCCCTGCCGCGGGGAGCCGCAGGACTCGAAAAAGACCGAACAGATCTTTACGCGTGCGTTCCGCACGGTGGTCGCGTGACAGCCGTGACGGGTCAGTGGTGACAGCCGTGACTGTCGGGCCCCGGGGCGGGCTGGAAGGCTCGTCCTCACCCGGCCCAGGGGGCGACGGCGGTGACGGCACACGACCCGGGGGACGCGCATGGACAAGCGGTACGAGGCTTACGCGCTGGCCGACCGACACTTCTACGAGACACCGGACCTATTGGCCGGTGACGGCGCCGACGCGGCGTCGCCGGGCTACGAGACGGCCGGGCGCGCGGTCCCCGGGGGCTGGCGGTCCGCCCGGATCGGGGACTGGCTGACGCTGACCCCGGTCGACGACGGCGGGCGGCCCCGTCCCGGACCCACCCAGGGATGGAAAGTGCACGCCTCGGCCACCCGGGCGAACGCGGACCGCGTCGCGGCGATCGTGTGGGACTACTGCGTGCCCCGGCGGATCCCGTTCAAGTTCGTGCCGGGCCCGCACCTGCTCCATCTGCGCAACGCGAAGTACGCGGCACGTGACACCAGCGGCAAGTTCGTGACGGTCTACCCGGCCGACGAGGAGCAGCTGCACCTCGTCCTGCGCGAGCTGGGAGCGCTCCTGGAGGGCTTCGACGGGCCGTACATCCTCACCGACCTGCGCTGGAACGACGGGCCGCTGTACGTCCGCTACGGCGCCTTCGCCCGCTCCTTCGTCGTCGACGAGCGCGGCACGCTCGTCCCGGCCGTCCGCGACGGCGCCGGCACCCTGGTGCCGGACCAGCGCAGGCCCACCTTCCATGTGCCCGACTGGGTGACCCTGCCCGCCTTCCTGGAGCCGCAGCTGGCGGCACGCAACACGACCACGGTCGGCGAGCTGCCGTACCGCATCGAGAAGGCGCTGCACTTCTCCAACGGCGGCGGGGTGTACGTCGGCACCGACACCCGCGACGGCCGCCGGGTGGTGCTCAAGGAGGGGCGCCCGCACGCGGGGCTGGCCGCCGACGGGGCCGACGCGGTCACCCGGCTGGAGCGGGAGAAGGCCGCGCTCGAGCGGCTCGCCGGCCTGGGGGTGGTGCCCGAGGTGCGTGACTGGTTCACCCTGGGCGACCACCGCTTCCTGGTCATGGACTTCGTCGAGGGCCGCCCGCTCAACTCGTACGTCGCCGAGCGGCACCCGCTGCTCGCCCCGGACCCCGGACCGGACGCGGTCGCCGCGTACACGGCCTGGGCGTTGCACGTCCACCGGGCCGTCGAGGAGGCGGTCGAGGCGGTGCACTCGCGCGGGATCGTCTTCAACGACCTGCACGTCTTCAACATCATGGTCGCGCCGGACGAGCGCTCGGTGTCGCTGCTGGACTTCGAGGCGGCGGCGCCCGCCGAGGAGAACGGCCGTCAGGTCGTCGCCCACCCCGGCTTCCTCGCGCCCTGGGACCGCACCGGCCGCGACGTCGACCGCTACGCCCTCGCGTGTCTGCGCCTCGCACTGTTCCTGCCGGTCACCTCGCTGCTGGTGGTGGAACGGGAGAAGGCCGCACATCTGGCGGCGGTGATCGCGGAGCAGTTCCCGCAGGTGCCGCCCGCGTTCCTGGACGAGGCGGTGGCCGAGATCTCCCGCAGCGGCGGGGGCGCGGAGCGGGCAACGGACGACGGGGCCCAGGAGCGGGCACCCGCACGAGTGGCGCGGACCCGGGCACCCGCGGCCGGGGCGGGTGTCGTGGAGGCCGGCTGGTCCCTCGCCGAGCCCGGCGACTGGCCCTACAGCCGTGACTCCATGGTCAAGGCGATCCTGGCCTCCGCGACGCCGGAGCGCGACGACCGGCTCTTCCCCGGCGACGTCGCCCAGTTCTCCGACGGTGGTGGCCTCGGGCTCGCGCACGGCGCGGCGGGGGTCCTGTACGCGCTCGCGGAGGTCGGCGCCGAACGCTACGAGGAGGGCGAGCGCTGGCTGCTCGACCACACCGCCCCGGTGCCGATCGGCACGCCGCTCGGTCTGTACGACGGTCTCGCGGGCGTCGCCCACACCCTGGACCGGCTGGGGCACCGGCAGCGGGCCCTGGACCTGGTCGAGCAGCTCCTCGGCGAGAAGTGGCACAAGCTGTCCTCCGACCTGCGCGGCGGGCTCGCCGGGCTCGGACTGGTCTTCGACGAGCTGGCGCGGACCACCGGTGAGGCCGCGCTGCGCGACCACGCGGCACAGGCGGCCGAGCTCCTCGTGTCCCGTCTCGCCGAGCCCCGCCCGGCACCACCCCGCCGCCGTGCCGGCCTGCTGCGGGGCGCGAGCGGGCCCGCGCTGTTCCTGCTGCGCCGGTACGAGGCGACGGGCGACCGCGCGCTGCTCGACGCGGCGGGCGAGGCGCTGCGGCAGGACCTGGAGTGTCTCGTCGAGCAGAGGAACGGCGGGCTGGCCGTCGACGAGGGGTGGCGCACGATGCCGTACCTCGGCGACGGGAGCGTGGGCGTCGCGATGGTGCTCGACGACCACTTGGCGGCGACCGGAACCACCGCCACCGGCACGGACGGCGGAAGCGACACCGCCACCGCCACCGGCACCGCCACCGCCACCGGCACCGGCACCGGCACCGGCACCGGCCAACTCGCCCCGGGCACGGACGAGTTCGCCCGGGTCCGCGCAGGCGTCCTGACCGCCGCGACCTACCGCTTCTACGCGCAGCCGGGGCTGTTCGAGGGCCGCGCCGGGATGATCCTGCACCTCGCCCGGACGGGTGCCCCGCGCGAGCGGCTGACGGAACAGATCGCCGCCCTCGGCTGGCACTCCATGCCCTACCAGGGACAACTGGCCTTCCCCGGCAACCACTTGATGCGGCTCTCCATGGACCTCGGTACCGGAACGGCCGGGTGCCTGCTGGCACTCGGCGCGGCCCACGCCGCCGCCGACGACGACACCACGGCGCACCTTCCGCTCCTGCCGCCGCCGCGACGGCGGCCCCATTGACGCGGCTGCGCCGCCCGGCGCCAGTCGTGACGCAACACTCCCGTCCCCACCAGGGCCCTTGAGCGGGCCACCGATCGAAAGGAAGCGATATGGCACTTCTCGACCTGCAGACGATGGAAGCCGACGAGACCACCGGCACCGGCGGCCCCAGCTCCCTGAGCGTGCTGTCCTGTGTGAGCGCGGCCAGCATCACGCTCTGCCTCTGACCCGAGCGGGGCGTCCCGGCCACCCGGGACGCCCGTCGGACCCGCACGGCGGCTGAGTCGCGCCGACGGCTCCGGACGGTTCCTCTCCCCTGTCCGGGGAGGGGCCGTCCGGGGCTCATCCATCTGGCCACCCGGCCGCCCCGCTCGACGGCCGTTCGTCCACCTTCACCGGGCCCCATCGAGCCCAGCGGGCCCCTCCGGTCATTCGTCCGGCCGTTCATCCGGCCGTTCATCCGGCCGTTCATCCGGCCGTTCATCCGGCCGTTCATCCGGCCGTTCATCCGGCCGTTCGTCCGGTCCTTCATCCGGCCGTTCATCCGGTCGTCCCACGTCAGGACGGGTATGACGACCCTCACCGAAGGCGCTGCCCACTGCCCGGCGGCAGTCTCCGACCCCCTGCTGCGCGCCACCGTCCGCCACTCCGGCCCCCGCTGCACGGCCCTGGCGCTCGTATCCATGGCCTCGACGGGGGCGAACCTGTCGCTGCCGGTCGCGCTGGGCCGGGCCCTCGACCTGCTGCTGGCCCGCGACCCGGACGGCTCGCGCTGGGTGCTGTGGTGCGCGGCGCTGGTCCTCGCGGTGGCCGTCCTCGACGCGGTCGAGACCGTGCTCGGCGGCACCACGAACGCCCGGGCCACCGCTTGGCTGCGCCACCGTCTGGTCCGGCATGCCCTGGCCGTGGGGCCACGCGCCCTCACCCGGTTCGGCCCGGGAGACCTGGTGGCCCGGCTCGTCGGGAACGCGGCCCAGGCGGGAACGGCCCCCGCGACCGCCGCCGCGCTGCTCGCCGCGCTCGCCGGGCCCCTGGGCGCGGTGGCGGCCCTCGCGTTGATCGACCCGCGGCTCGCGGCGGTCTTCCTGATCGGTGCCCCGCTGCTCGCCCTCGTGCTGCGCGCCCTCGCGCGGGACTCCTCCGACTGCGTGACGCGCTACCAGCGCGCCCAGGGCCGTATCGCGGGCGGCCTGGCCGAGGCCGTCGCCGGGCACCGCACGATCGTGGCCGCCGGCACGGCGGACCGCACCGTCGCCCGCGTCCTGCGTCCCCTGGCCGAACTCTCGGACCAGGGGCACCGCATGTGGCACGTCCAGGGCCGCGCCGCCGCCCGAGCCGCCACCGTGGCCCCGCTCCTGCAACTCGCCGTCGTGGCCACCGCCGGCGTCCTGCTCGCCCGACAGCACCTGTCCGTGGGCGAGTTGCTGGCCGCGTCCCGCTACGCCGTACTGGCCGCGGGCGTCGGCGTCCTGGTCGGGCAGCTCTCGGGCCTGGTCCGCGCGCGGACGGCGGCAGAGCGCCTGGACGAGGTACGGAGCGAGCCCCCGACCACGTACGGCGAACGTGCCCTGCCGCCCGCCGGGACGGGCCGACTGGAGCTGCGCTCCGTGACCGTCCGCCGGGGCGGGCGCACCGTGTTGGACCGCGTCGATCTGGTGGTCCCGGCCGGCGCCACGGTCGCCGTCGTGGGCCGGTCGGGCGCGGGCAAGTCGCTGCTCGCGGCCGTGGCCGGGCGGTTGACGGATCCCGACGACGGAGAGGTACGGCTCGACGGGGTGCCCCTGCCCGAGCTGGACCGCCGGGAGCTGCGCCGGGCGATCGTCCACGCCTTCGAACGCCCGGCCCTGCTGGGTGGGTCGGTGGAGGACACCATCGCCTTCGGCGTCGTCCGCCCCTCCCCCGCCCGCATCCGGGAGGCGGCCCGAGCCGCGCACGCCGACGGCTTCGTCCGCCGCCTCCCCGACGGTTACGCCACTCCCTGCGCCGACGCTCCTCTGTCCGGTGGTGAGGCGCAACGCCTGGGCCTGGCCCGCGCGTTCGCCCGCGACAGTCGTCTCCTGGTGCTCGACGACGCCCTCTCCAGCCTCGACACCCTCACCGAGCACGACATCACCGACGCCCTCCTGCGCCCCACCACCGGTGGCAGCCGCCTGCTCATCGCCCACCGCGTCACCACGGCCGCCCGCGCGGACACGGTGGTGTGGCTGGAGAAGGGGAGGGTGCGGGCGGTGGGGCCGCATACAGAGCTGTGGCGGACGGCGGATTACCGGGAGTTGTTCGGGTCGTGGGCCCCGGTCGGCACGGGCCGGGCGGACGCCGCCCGCGACGGCACCGCGTCGCGGGGCGTGCCGGGCGGAGAGGGCCGATGAAGGGCGGCCGGGGAGGACGACGGCGTGCCGGGGGCGGCCTCCGCCCGCCCGGCCTCCTCCGTCGGGGCCTGCGCTTTCTTCGCGGGCGGGCGCGGGTCGTCGCACGGCTGGTTCTGTGGTCCGTGGTGGAGACGGGACAGACCTTTCTGATGGGGTACGCCCTCGCGCGGGCCCTCGACGACGGGTTCCTCGTGGGGCGGGCCGGGGTCGGGCTGGGGTGGCTCGGGGCCGGTGCGGGGGCGGTGGTGCTGGGGGCGCTGGGCACGTGGCGGGTGTACGGGTGCGTGGCGGGGCTCGTGGAGCCGTTGCGGGACCGGCTGGTGCGCGGGGTGGTCGAACGGGGGGTCCGGGAGGCGGACGGCGGGGCGCTGTCCGGGCTGACCCAGCAGGTGGAGATCGCCCGGGACACCTTCGCCGGACTCGTCATGGTGTCCCGCTCGTTCCTGTTCACCTCCGCCGGGGCGCTCGTCGGACTCTTCTCGCTGGCCCCGCCCCTGCTGCTGGTCGTCGGGCCCCCGCTGCTCGTCGGCGTCGCCCTCTTCCTGGTGACGCTCAGGCCCCTGGCCCGCCGCCAGGAGGGCTTCCTCGTCGCCGACGAGGCCCTCGCCGACCGGCTCGGGGCCGTCTGTCCGGGCTTGCGGGACATCACGGCGGCCGGCGCGGAGGACACGGTCGCCGCCGACACCGGCCGGTGCGTCGACGCCGAACTGCGGGCCGCTCGCTCCCTGGCCCGCTGGGGCGTCGCACGGGTCGCCTCCCTCGCGATCGGTGGCCAACTGCCCGTCGTGCTGCTCCTGGTCACCGCCCCTTGGCTTTTGGACCACGGGGTCACGGCGGGCGCCCTGGTCGGCGCCCTCGCCTACGTCACCCAGTCCCTCCTCCCCGCCCTGCAGAACCTGGTCCACGGCCTGGGCACCAGCGGCTCCCGCCTCGCGGTGGTCCTCCGCCGGCTGGCCCCGGTGCCCGCCCCACCGCCCCCGAAGGACGCCCCCCGGCCCTCGACGCCGACCCCGTCGCCGGCGGATCCCGGCGTCCCAGGCGAGGCCGATGTCCGCGACGCCCTCCCCCGCGCGGCGGCCTCGCACGACGCTCTCCGCCTCGCCTCCGTCACCTTCGCCTACGGTTCCCGCGGCACCCCCGTCCTCGACGGGCTCGACCTGCGCATCCCCCACGGCACGCACCTGGCCGTCGTCGGTCCCAGCGGCGTCGGCAAGTCCACTCTCACCGGGGTCGTCGCGGGTCTCCTGCGCCCCCGGCACGGCACCGTCCACTTGTGTGGCCGCCCGGTACCCGGCGTCACATCCCGCGCACACCGGGTGCTCATCCCGCAGGAGGCGTACGTCTTCGGGGGATCCCTCGAAGAAAACCTCGGCGAGCTACGGCCGAAACCCGTGCCCGAGGACGAGCTGTGGGCCGCCGCGGAGGCCGTGGGGCTCACCGAGGTGATGGTCCGGCTGGGCGGCCCGGCCGCCGAGGTCGACCCGCGCGCGCTGTCCGCCGGGGAACGGCAACTCGTCGCGTTGGGGCGCGCGTATCTGTCGTACGCGTCGGTCGTGATCCTCGACGAGGCGACCTGTCACCTGGACGCGGAGGCGGAGGAACGCGCGGAGCGGGCCTTCGCCCGTCGGCCGGGCACGACCCTCGTGGTCGTCGCGCACCGCGTCAGCTCGGCCCGCCGCGCGGACCGGGTGCTGCTCATGGACGGACGGTCCGCCGCGTACGGGGACCACGACGACCTCATGGCCCGCTCACCGCTCTACCGGGACCTGGTCGGCGCCTGGTCCCCGGTTCCCGTACCGGTCCGCTCCCCCGGCGCCTCAGAGCCATCCCTCCCCCTGCGAGATCCTGATGGCGTCGATCCTGTTGCGCGCCCCCGTCTTACGGGTGATCGCGGCCATGTAGTTGCGCACGGTTCCGTGGGAGAGGTGCAGGCTGCCGGCGATCTCCGCGACGGAGGCTCCCTCGGCAGCCAGGGATAACACGCTCAACTCCCGCCGGGTCAGCGGCATCTCGGCGGCCTTGAGGAAGCCGAAGCCGAGGGAGTCGTCGATGAAACGTCTCCCTCGGGCGACCTCCCGGATCGCGGACACCAGCCGCTGCGGGGAGCCCTCCTTGTCCACGTAGCCGAGGGCACCCGCCTCCGCCGCCCGCTTGAGGAGGCCGGGTCTGCCGGCGTGGGCGAGGACCAGCAGGCCGGGGGCGGGGCCGCCCGTGCCGCGCAGATCGGCGAGCGGCGGGATGCCGACCGCGTCCGCGCAGTCCAGGTCCGCCGCGCAGACCTCGGGCCGCAAGGTCCGCACCCGCCCCGGCGCGACGCGCCAGGACGCGTCGAACACCGCCAGGTCGGGTTCCCGGCAGAGCCACTCCGCCAGCACCGATCTGACCAGACATTCGTCGTGCACGAGAAGTACCCGGATCACGTTCGCCCCTCCGCCTGCCGGCCACCGATGTCCTCCGCTCAGCGCGTGCCCATTGTTGGCGTCCCCGACCATGCCCGGGCGCGAAGAACCAGCCATCGGGGTGCGTGGGGGCGCACTCGCGGCGCCCGTGCGCGCTGCCGCGCATCATCGCGGGGGCATGGCGGGGTCGACAGGGGGTACAGCGGTGTGTCCGCGGCGCGGCTCTCGCCGTGCGCGGTCGGCCCCCAGGGGGGAGCCTTGACCCTGGGGTCTGTCGCACGGTCGTGCGAGGAGGTGGTCGGCATGTCCGACGTCCACGTGTCCGGAGCGCGGACGACCGTCGAGACGGGCCGCGTCGGCCATCCTCTGCTGTCGCTGGCGCTGGCCGCGATGATGGACGACGTCCAGGCCCACTCCGGCGCGGTGTATCTGCTGACACCGGACGAGCCGGTGCTGGAGATGGCGGTCATGGCGGGGCTGCCGAGGTCGTTCGCCGCGCCCTGGGAACGGGTGGGACTGAACTCGCCGATACCGGTCTCCGAGGCCGTGCGGGGGCGGCGCCTGGTGTGGGTCAACGGCGAGGAGCAGATGGCTCGCCGCTATCCCCGGATCGCCGTGGTCCTGCCCTACCCGTTCGCCCTGGCCGCGCTGCCGGTGGCGACCCGCGACACCATCTACGGCGCCGTCTTCCTGACCTGGCCCGGCTCCCACCCGCCGGAGCTCAGCGAGCGCGAACGGGACCAGCTGACCTCGGCCTGCGACCGGCTCGCGATGCGGCTGCGGCGCGCCGAGGACGAGGGCCGTCCGGTGCTGCCGGAACCGGACCTGTCGGCGCCCTCGACGACCACGGTCGCGGGCACGCTCGGCACGGTGGAGGCCGCGCGGATGGTGGCGCGGCTGCCGTACGGGATGTGCGCGCTCGATCTGCACGGGCGGATCACCTTCGCCAACGCGGCCACGGCCGAACTGCTCGGCATCCCGGTGAGCGGTCTGCTGGGCACCCAGCTGTGGGTGTCCGTGCCGTGGCTCAACGATCCCGCGTACGAGGACCGGTACCGGGCGGCCCTGATGAGCCAGCACGTGACCTCGTTCGTGGCGCTGAGACCGCCGAGCGACTGGCTGTCCTTCCGGCTGTACCCGGGGAGCAACGGCCTGAGCGTACGGATCTCCCGGGCCCGCGCGGTCGCCGAGGCCGAGCACGCGTCGCGGGAGGAGGACCACGGGCCGGGCCGTCTGGTCACCATCCACCACGTGCTGGCGCTGGCGAGCGCGCTCACCGAGGCGGTCGGGGTGCAGGACGTGGTGGACCTGGTCGCCGACGAGATCGCCCCGGCCATCGGCAGCCAGGCCCTGGTGATGCTCGGCTCCCGCGCGGGGCGCCTGCATGTGCTCGGGCACCGCGGCTACGCCGACCCGCACCTCGTGGAACGCTTCGACGGGATGCCGCTCACCGCGGCGATGCCCGGGGCGCACGCGCTGACCACCGGGGTACCCGCGTTCTTCGAGTCCCGGCAGCAGCTGGAGCACCTCTATCCGCTGCGCCAGGAGACCCCGGACGGGCTGGGCGCCTGGGCGTACATCCCGCTGATCGCCTCGGGGCGGCCGGTGGGCACCTGGGTGCTGGGGTACGCGGAGCCGCATCCGTTCCCGGCCGAGGAGCGCGCGGTGCTGACCAGCCTCAGCGGCCTCATCGCCCAGGCGCTGGAGCGGGCGCTGCTGTACGACGCCAAGCACCAGGTGGCACACGGGCTCCAGAAGGCGCTGCTGCCGCACTCGCTGCCCTCCATCCCGGGCATCGAGTCCGCCTCGCGCTATCTGCCCGCCACCCGTGGCATGGACATCGGCGGCGACTTCTTCGACCTGGTCCTCTCCCACGGGAGGGCCTCGGCCGTCATCGGCGACGTGCAGGGGCACAACGTGACGGCGGCGGGGCTGATGGGGCAGATCCGTACGGCGGTGCGCGCGTACACGACCGTCGGGCAGACGCCGGAGGAGGTGATGAGCAGTACCAACCGGCTGCTGATCGACCTGGGTTCGGAACTGTTCGCCAGCTGTCTGTATCTGCGGCTGGACCCGGAGCACGGGACGGCCGTCATGGCGCGGGCCGGGCATCCGCCGCCGTTGCTGCGCCGGCCGGACGGGAAGGTGCGGGTGCTCGACCTCGCGGGTGGTCCGCTGCTGGGGATCGACGCGGCGGCGACGTACCCGACGACGGAGGTGGCGCTGACGGAGGGTTCGGTGCTGGTCCTGTACACGGACGGGCTGATCGAGTCGCCGGGTGTCGACATCGAGGACGCGCTGGCGGATCTCGGGGAGCGATTGTCGTCGGCCGGGGAGCGGCCGCTGGACGCGCTGGCCGACAGTCTGGTGAGGGAGACCGAGGCGGCGGAGGAACGGGCGGACGACGTGGCGCTGCTGCTGCTCCGGGCCACCGGTTCCGCGGGCTGACACCGCCACACGCACATGGGTCCGGCCCTCCCGCCGGAGGGCCGGACCGTGCCACCTGTCGGCCGGAACCGCTGTGGTGGGGCCGACGGGTGGGTCGTGGGGCGACGGCCGGGGTCAGTGGCCGCTGATCCCCGGCCGTCGTCCACGTACTCGGTGGCGTTCGCCTACTGCTGGACGCCCTGCTCCTCGACGCCCTGCTCCTCGACGCCCTGCTCATGCTCCTGGCCCGCTTCACCGGCACCGGCGGCGGCACCCGCGTCACCGGCACCCTCGTCGCCCGCGCCGGCCACGGCACCCTCGTCGCCGGCGCCCGCGGCTGCGGCGCCCTCTTCCTCACCCGCGCCCGCGGCTGCGGCGCCCCCTTCCTCACCGGCACCGGCGGCGGCACCGCCGTCGGCCTCCTCGCCGGCGCCCGCGCCGGCGTCGCCGAGGGTGGCACCCGTGGCCGCGAGGGCGGTGGTGACCGGCTGGAAGAAGGTCTCGCCGCCGACGGTGCAGTCGCCGCTGCCGCCGGAGGTCAGACCGATGGCCTGGCCGTCCTCGGTGAACAGCGAGCCGCCGCTGTCGCCGGGCTCGGCGCAGACGTTGGTCTGGATGAGTCCGGTGACCGTGCCCTCGGGGTAGTTCACCGTGGCTTCGAGGCCGGTGACCTGGCCGTCGGCGAGACCGGTGGTGCTGCCCATGCGGAAGACCTGGAGGCCGACCGCCGCCTCGCCGGCCGCGGTGATGTCGACCGTCTGGCCGTTGCCGAGGTCGACCGTGCTGGCCGCCTGCGTCGCCGGGTCGTTGTAGTCGACCAGGGCGAAGTCGCCGGCGCCCGGGAACGTGGCGGTCGCGGCGTCGACGGTGCCGATCGGCGCGCCGCCCTCCTCCTCGGACCACTCGGCCTCCGCGACACCGCAGTGACCGGCGGTCAGGAAGGCCGGGGCGCCCTCGGCGTTGACGACGTTGAAGCCGGCCGAGCAGCGGGCGCCGCCACCGAAGATGGCGTCGCCGCCCTCCAGGAAGGGCTTGAAGGTACCGGCGGACTTCTTGATGGTCGCCATGTCCGCGCCGAGCGACTTGACCGTCGACTCGATGGTGTCCCAGTTCTCGCCCGTGACCGTGGAGTCGGCGGTGACCTGGAGCTTGTTCGTGCGGGGGTCGATCGCCCAGGCGGTGCCGGGGACGGTGGCCTCCTCCTTCAGCGTGGCCGCGCCCTTCAGCAGTTCGGACCAGCTGTTCTCGACCTCACGGACCTCCGCGCCGGCCTCCTGGGCCTGGATGATCACGTTGTTGTCGTCGCCCTCGATCTGAAGGCCGTCGATGACGTTGATGATGAGGCGCTGTTCGCCCGAGTCGTAGTACGCGCCTGCGAACGCGTCACCGAGCAAGTCCTGCAGCTGGGAGGCGAGATCCGAGGCGTCACTCGCGGCGAGCGTCTTCGGGGCGGCGCCCTTGGCGTCCGTCTGCGACGCCATCGCGTTCGGCAGGATGAGGGCTGCCGCGCCGAGCGCCGCCACGCCGCCTGCGGCTATGAACGCCTTGCGCTTGGTGGCTCGTTTGTGACTCAACTCTTGACCTCCTGGGGACGGGGTCCGTACCGCCGTCCGGCGGGTGAACTGGGGGCGCCTGGTTGCCAGTTGGTACGGATGGTTCCGATGGGGTGTTCAACGCCCCGCGAAAAGATTCCGATCTTCCACTTCGCAAAGCGCGCTACGCCCCCCGTTGGCCTGCCATTTCACGACTTCCCGTCGGCGCGCCCGGTGGGAACCCCGTGACACCGGCGCCCCACCCCCCGCCTCGCCACACTCGGCTACCGCCCGGTGGCGGTCTGTCGACTCCGATGATCGGGAAACCGGCTTCAGGGAATCTCCACACCGAATGCCCAGCGGGGTCACGGTCGCGGGGAGTTCTGCACAGGGGCGAATCGCGCGTCGCGCCTTTGAGGCGGGACTGTCCAATTCGTTTTCACGCAGGCAATCAAGCGCGTATGACGATGCCGCGATCCATGTGAAGAAGCTGGCCCCAAGCCGTGCGCAAGCCTGCACCAATGAACCGTCATGGTCACCAAGTGCGCTGGTGAGAGGCCATGTTGATTGGATGTGCGCGGCGGCGATCTGCTTATATCCATCGCACCGCGGGGGCCGCCGAGCTCTCGGAGACGGGAGCAGCCAGCTCTCCGGATCGAGAAGTGGGCACCCACGTGCGCGGCCGTCGTTCTGTCCCCAGAAGGGGGCCGCTCCCCCCTTGTGAATAGCTATATGAAGGGAAGTTCCAACATGAACTCCACCCCCCAGGTTGAGACCGCCGAGATCTCGGACGCCGCCCTCGACGCCGTCTCCGGTGGCCTCTCGGTCAACGCCGTTGGCACCGTCACCGGCCTGGTGGACGGCATCGCCCCGGTCTCCGGCCTGGTCAACACGGCCGTCGGCACCGTCGAGGGTGTGACCGGCCTGAACACCGCCCCGGTCACGAGCCTGGTCGCCGGTCTCTGATCGAGCCCTGACGCCGCTGAGTCCCGGAACCACCTGACAGGTTCCGGGACTCTCGGGGTGCCCCGGAAGTCCTCGGCTCCTGTGCCGACCGGCCTTCCGCCATCCAGTCTTCTGTCGTCTCCTGTCACGCAGGTGAGGGAAGTCCCGTGCAGTTCCGCCAACAGGCCCTCGCCAAGCTCCAGTCACCGGAGGAACTCGACCTCCCCGTGCGCTTCGCCCGCCCCCAGGGCTGGCTGGTGCTGTCCGTGACGGTGATCGCGATGGCCGCCGCCTCCGTGTGGGCCGTCACGGGGTCCGTCGCCTCCACGGTCGGCGCGCCCGCCGTCCTCACCCACGGGCAGGGCAGTTACGTGCTGCAGAGCCCGGTCGCCGGCCAGGTCACCGCCGTCCTCGCGAAGCAGGGCGAGCGACTGCCCGCCAAGGCCCCCGTCCTGAAGGTCGCCACCACCGACGGCGAGACCGTCGTACGGTCCGTCGCGGCCGGCCGGGTCTCCGCGCTCGCCGCCACGATCGGCCAGATCATCCAGACCGGCGCGAACGTCGCGGCCGTCGAGAAGGTCGCCGACGCCGACGACCCGCTCTACGCGACGGTGTACGTCCCCGCCGAGAACGCGGCCTCGATCCCGAAGGACGCCGAGGTGGACCTGACCGTGCAGTCGGCGCCCACCCAGCGCTACGGCGTGCTGCGCGGCCATGTGAAGAAGGTGGACCGCACCGCGCAGACCCCGCAGTCCATCGGCGCGTTCCTCGGTGACACCCAGCTGGGCGAGCAGTTCACCAAGAAGGGCCGGCCGGTGGCCGTCACCGTACGGCTGGACCGCGCGGCCTCGACCGAGTCGGGCTACAGGTGGTCCTCGCAGGACGGGCCGCCGTTCGAGCTGACCTCCATGACCATGGCCACGGCTTCGATCCGGATGGCCGACGAGCGTCCGATCGATTGGCTGCTTCCGTGACCGCGTCCCAGGACACCGCCCAGCCGCCCACGCACGGCAGACGCAAGGCGGCCCCGTCGAAGCGCCCGGTGCCGAGGGGCAGGCAGAAGACCGTGCGCACGCCGACCGTCCTCCAGATGGAGGCCGTGGAGTGCGGCGCCGCGTCCCTCGCCATGGTGCTCGGCCACTACGGACGGCACATCCCGCTGGAGGAACTGCGCATCGCCTGCGGTGTCTCCCGGGACGGCTCGCGCGCCAGCAACCTGCTGAAGGCGGCCCGCAGTTACGGACTGACCGCCAAGGGCATGCAGATGGACGTGGCCGCCCTCGCCGAGGTGAAGGCACCGGCCGTCCTGTTCTGGGAGTTCAACCACTACGTCGTCTACGACGGCATGGGGCGCCGCTTCGGCCGGCGCGGCGTCCACATCAACGACCCCGGCAAGGGCCGCCGGTTCGTGCCCATGGAGGAGTTCGACTCCAGCTTCACCGGTGTCGTCCTCGTCATGGAGCCCGGCGCCGACTTCGCGAAGGGCGGTCGCAGGCCCGGTGTCCTCGGCGCCATGCCCGCCCGGATGCGCGGCACCGCCGGCACGCTGCCCGCCGCCGTCCTCGCCAGCCTCCTCCTGGTGGCGGTCGGCGCGGCCGTCCCCGCGCTGAGCCGTACCTACATCGACATGTTCCTGATCGGCGGCCAGACCTCCCTGCTGGGCGTGCTGTTCGCGTCGATGGGCGCGTGCGTGCTGCTGACCGTCCTGCTGACCTGGTTGCAGCAGGCCAACCTGCTGCGCGGCCGGCTGATCTCCTCCACCCTCTCCAGCGCCCGCTTCCTGCGGCACCTCCTGCGCCTGCCGGTCACCTTCTTCTCCCAGCGCAGCCCCGCCGACCTCGTCCAGCGGCTGCAGTCCAACGACGCGGTCGCCGAGACCCTGGCCCGGGATCTCGCGGCGGCCGGTGTGGACGCGGTCGTGGTCGTCCTCTACGCCGTGCTCCTCTACACGTACGACCCGCAGCTCACCTTCGTCGGCATCGCGGTGGCGCTGCTGAACGTGGTGGCGATGCGGGTGGTGATCCGGCTGCGCGCGACCCGTACGGCGAAGCTGCGCGCGGACAACGCGCGGCTCACCAACACGGCGTACACCGGACTGCAGCTGATCGAGACGATGAAGGCGACCGGCGGCGAGGAGGGCTACTTCCGCAAGTGGGCCGGGCAGCACGCCACCACGCTGGAGGAACAGCAGCGGCTGGGGGTGCCGAGCGCCTGGCTGGGGGTCGTCGCCCCGACCCTGGCCACGATCAACAG
Organism: Streptomyces akebiae; assembly: GCF_019599145.1. NCBI lineage: Bacteria > Bacillati > Actinomycetota > Actinomycetes > Kitasatosporales > Streptomycetaceae > Streptomyces > Streptomyces akebiae. The sequence continues at coordinate 555,823 of NZ_CP080647.1, forward strand.
CGCGCTCATCCTGTGGATCGGCGGTATGCGGGCGGTCGAGGGCCATATATCCGTGGGTCTGCTGGTCGCGTTCCAGGCTCTGGTCACCCGGTTCACGGCGCCCCTCACCCGCCTCAACGGGGTGGCGGGCCGTATCCAGGACTTCGCGGCCGACGTGGCCCGGCTGAAGGACGTGGAGAACTTCCGGGCCGACCCGTTGTACGCCCGCCCGGACTCCGCCGAGTCCACGCGTCGGCTCAACGGCCATGTCGAGCTGGAGAACATCACCTTCGGCTACAGCCCTCTCGACAAGCCCCTGCTCACGGGCTTCGACCTCACCGTCGGGCCGGGGCAGCAGGTGGCGCTCGTCGGCGGCTCCGGCAGCGGCAAGTCGACGGTGTCGAGGCTGATCTCGGGCCTCTACACCCCGTGGGAGGGCGTGATCCGCATCGACGGCCGTCGCCTGGAGGACATCCCGAGGGGGGCGCTGGCCGCCTCCGTCTCCTTCGTCGACCAGGAGGTGTTCCTCTTCGAGGGCACCGTCCGCGACAACGTCGCCCTGTGGGATCCCTCGATCCCGGAGGAGGCCGTGGTGGAGGCGCTGCGGGACGCGGCCCTGTACGACGTGGTGACGCGTCGCCCGGGTGGCATCAACAGCAGGGTCGAGCAGGACGGACGCAACTTCTCCGGCGGGCAGCGCCAACGCCTGGAGATCGCGCGGGCGTTGGTCCGCAGGCCCAGCATCCTGGTCCTCGACGAGGTGACCAGCGCGCTGGACGCGGAGACCGAGCTGACCGTCATGGACAACCTGCGCAAGCGCGGCTGCGCCTGTGTGGTGATCGCCCACCGGCTCAGCACGGTCCGCGACAGCGACGAGATCGTCGTCCTGCAGCACGGCACGATCGTGGAGCGCGGCCGGCACGAGGAGCTGGTGGCCCGCGGCGGCGCGTACGCCCAACTCGTCAGGGAGCGATGAGATGACCTCCGTGCACGAGGACCCGAGCGGTCAGGGCGGCTACGACGGCGACCTCGTCCTCGGCGCGCTCGGCGCGATGGGCACATCCCTCGACTGCGCCGGCCACACCCGCCTGGACCTCGAAGGCCCGCAGACGCTGTGGCTGGTGGCCTCCGGTGCCCTGGACCTGTTCGCGGTCGACGCCGTCCAGCAGGGCCACTGGCACCATCTGGGCCGCCTCGAAGCGGGTGCGCTGCTGCTCGGTCCGGTCGCCGGGCCCCAGCACACGCTGGTCGCCCGCCCGCTGCGCGACTGCGTGGTCCGGCGCATCGGCCTGCGTGAGCTGTACCAGCAAGGGGGCACCGAGACCTGGTCGTACGACGAGTGGGGCAACCCGCAGCTCGTACCCCCGCAGACGAGCCCTCTCGAATACGCCCTCGCGCTGGGCGTCGGCCGTGGCCTGTCCATCCTCTTCCAGGCGCCGATGGCCACCGAGCAGGCCGCCGCGCCCACCGACGACGACGTGTTCTGGATGCGGGTGCCGCCCGGCAGTGTCCAGTACGGCTCGCTGTACGGCGCGGAGGCGGCGGCCGATCTGCTGATGGACCCGGGGGTCTGGCAGAGCATGGTCGACCAGCAGTACCGGCTGCTGGCCACGCTGGACCGCTGGATCGAGCAGCTGGAGCGCACCCACGAGGACCGTACGGCCGCCGGGATCAAGGCCGGTGAGGCAGTACGCGCGCAGGCCGACCGCACCCTGCTCGCCTCCATCGGCAAGTCCTCGACGAACCGGCGTACGACGGCCGCCGACGCGGACGCCACGTACGCGGCCTGCGGGCTCGTCGCCCGGGCGGCGGGGATCTCGCTGTCGGAGCCGGCGCAGAGCGGCACCGAGAGCGACCGGCTCGACCCCGTGGAACGCATCGCGCTCGCCTCCCGGGTCCGCGTCCGTGCCGTACGCCTCGCCGGAAGCTGGTGGCGGGAGAACGTCGGGCCGTTGGTCGGGCACCGGGCGCTGTCCGGTGCGCCGGTGGCGCTGCTGTGGCGGCGCGGCGGCTATGTGGCCGTCCAGCCGTCGTCCGGCCGGGAGACACCGATCGAGAAGGCGAACGCGGCCGAGTTCGAGCCGCGTGCCGTGATGTTCTACCGCCCGCTGCCCGAACGGGTACTGAGTCCGCTGCGCCTGATGCGGTTCAGCCTCCACGGGACGAGCGGTGACATGACGGGCCTGCTGCTCAGCGGGCTGGTGACGGTCGTGCTCGGCTCGCTCGTGCCCGTCGCGACGGGCCGGATCCTGGGCGAGTACGTGCCGAAGGCCCAGGAGAACCTGATCGTGCAGGTCTGTCTGGCGATCATGCTCGCGAGTGTGGTGTCGGCGGCGTTCCTGCTGCTGCAGAACCTGACGATCCTCCGTCTGGAGGGCCGTATCGAGGCCACGCTGCAACCGGCGGTCTGGGACCGTCTGTTGCGGCTGCCGACCAAGTTCTTCACCTCGCGTTCCACGGGCGAACTGGCCAGCGCGGCCATGGGCATCAGCGCGATCCGCCGCACCCTGGCAGGCGTCGGCCCGGTGGTCGCCCAGTCGGTGACCGTCGGAGCGGTGAACCTCGCCCTGCTGCTCTGGTACAGCGTCCCGATGGCTCTGGCGGCGATCGGCATGCTGGTCGTCGTGGCGGCGGTGTTCCTCGGCCTCGGTCTGTGGCAGGTCCGCTGGCAGCGCCGTCTGGTGGTGCTGGGCAACAAGCTGAACAACCAGGCCTTCCAGACCCTGCGGGGTCTGCCGAAGCTCCGGGTGGCTGCCGCCGAGAACTACGCCTACGCGGCCTGGGCCGGCGAGTTCGCGCGCAGCCGGGAGCTCCAGCAGAAGGTAGGTGGCATCAAGAACCTCAACACGGTGCTGGGCGCGGTGTATCTCCCCCTGTGCACCCTGCTGATGTTCATGCTGCTGGCGGGCCCGGCACGCGGTTCGATGTCGGCGGCCGAGTTCCTGACCTTCAACACCTCGGTGACGATGCTGCTGACGTCGGTCACCCAGCTGACGGGGGCCTTCGTGTCGGCGGTGGCCGTGCTGCCGCTGTTCGAGGAGATCAAGCCGGTGCTGGAGGCGACGCCGGAGGTCCGCACGGCGAGCACCCGGCCGGGCGTTCTGTCCGGAGCGCTGGAGGCCCGCCGGGTCTCCTTCCGCTATGCGGACGACGGACCGCTCGTGCTGGACGACGTGTCCTTCGCCGTCGAGCCCGGGGAGTTCGTGGCGATCGTCGGCCCGAGCGGCTGCGGGAAGTCGACCCTGCTGCGCCTGCTCATCGGTTTCGACAGGCCGGTCTCCGGGAGCGTCCTGTACGACGGTCAGGACCTCGGCGCCCTGGACCAGTCCGCCGTACGCCGTCAGTGCGGTGTCGTGCTCCAGCACGCACAGCCGTTCACCGGCTCGATCCTGGACGTCATCTGCGGCACCGAGCCGTTCACGCCCGAGGAGGCGATGGCGGCGGCCGCGATGGCGGGCCTGGCGGAGGACATCCAGCGCATGCCGATGGGCCTGCACACCATCGTCCAGGGCAACGGCGCGATCTCGGGCGGGCAGCGGCAACGCCTGATGATCGCCCAGGCGTTGATCCGCCGTCCCCGCATCCTCTTCTTCGACGAGGCCACGAGCGCCCTCGACAACGAGACCCAGCGCACGGTCATCGAGAGCACGCGGGCCCTGAACGCCACACGGATCGTCATCGCCCACCGGCTGTCCACGGTGATGGACGCGGACCGGGTGGTGGTCATGGAGGACGGCAAGGTGGCGGAGGTGGGAGCGCCGGGCGAGCTGCTGGCGAACCCCGCCGGGCGGCTGCACGAGCTGGTGCGCCGCCAGATGGCCTGAGCCGCGCTCGGTGGGTCTCGGAAGGGCTGTGCCGCGGTCCGGCTTTCAGTCTCCCGGGACGCCGTTCACGGGGACCGCGGTGACCTCGATGAGCCGGATGTGCGCGCCGGGGATGACGACGTAGTCCGCTTCCGAGGGCCGCGGGCGGTCCTCGCCGGGGCTCCGGATCGAGATCGGGTGGTGCAGGGCGACGTCACGGTAGTAGGTGTCTCGCTCGTCGGAGACCATGTGTCCGCTGCCGCACACCAGCGTGCCGTCGTCCATCAGCACCTGAACCGCGGGATCGGCCTCGCCACGGCCGGGCTTGAGGAGTTCGGCCCATACGGTGCCGGGCGCGGTGGACCAGCTGCTCGCGCCGCTGCGGCGGCCGCGCAGCTCCCCCAGCACGACACAGACGAGCGTGCTGAGGACGAGGACGAGGACGCCGGACCGCACGAGGTGCCAGGCGTGCGAGCGGGCGTAGGCCGCCGCGGACAGGGCCCCGTCGAGCGTGGCGAGGCCCGGCACGTGCTCGCCGAGGGCCAGGACGCCCGCCGCGGTGGCCAGCGTCGTGAAGGTGCCGACCGTGAACAGTTCGGCGATCTCCCGTGCGGCGCCTGGGCGTTCGCGCAGGCTGTGGCGTTCGTAGCGGACGAGGTAGAGGTAGCCGGGGACGGCCGCGTACAGCAGGGCCGCGAGCCCGGCGAGGCTGGAGGGCATGGACGCTCATTCGGCGGGTGGGGGTGTGGGCGGGGCGGGTGGGGGCGGGGGCGGGGCCGGCGAGGTCGGCGGGGGCGAGGGGCGGGGGCGGTCGGCGGGCCGGTACCGGCTCCTGAGGATGCCCAGGGGGCGGTCCTCGTCCGGTTCCGCGCCCTCGTCCAGAAGATCCCTCAGCGCCTTGGCCTCCTCTTCGGCGGAGAGCGCGGGCGGTGTCGGCTGCGGCTCCGTCTCGTCCGTCATCGTCGTCCTTTCCACTCGATGTCGGGTGTCATCGTCGTCCTCCGGGGCTGTGGTCACCTTGCTCCGTACGCCGTGATGCCGGCCCACTTGTCGGTCTGCTCGGGCGACTCGTCGTCGTCCAGCAGTGCCACCGCCGCCCGTCGGGCGGCTTCCAGCGGAGCGCTGCCGTGGCAGCGGTGGACGATCCACTCGACGCAGTGGTGAATCGCCAGTCTCGACCACATCGGGAAGGGGCTGGCCAGGACGAAGCCCGCTCCCGCCTCGTGGAAGGCGTGGACCAGCGAGTTGGCGACGTCACCGGCCAGTTCGAGGGGGCTCGGCGTCCGGGGCGTCGGCCCGGCGAGTGCCCCGTGCCCGCCGCCGCGGTCGGCCGTGGCGCGCAGGCCCGTGCTGCACGCGGTGAGCAGCACCTCCTGGAAGCACATCCGGCTCATGAGGACTTCGCCTGTCTCGAACATGCCGTCGGTCATCCGTATGCCGGCGCCGAAGGGCGCCCCGGGGTCGGGCAGGCCATGGGTGATGATCTGGAGCACGTCCGTACGGCCGCGCATGGGTGGCCCGGAGTTCAGCAGGCCCCCCAGCGTCGCGACCGTGGCGTGGCGGCCGGTGAAGGGTTCCTCGCGCAGCCGGTCCGCCCCCAGGAACCTGGACAGTTGGCGCACCGCCCGCTGTGCCTCGGGGAGCAGCTCGCCGTCGGGCTGTCGGGTGACGCCCAGCAGCGTGGCACGGACCGGTCCGTCGGGTCTGTGGTCCAGAAGCGGCACACACGAAAGGTTGGGGACGATACCGATGGCTGTTTCTCGGACCACATGGCGGCCGTGGTGGCGCACGACCGTCCAGGGCAGGGTGTGCAGGCGCCCGTGCGGGGACAGCAGGCATGTGCCGCTGTCCGCGATCTCGTCGGCGAAGGCCGGGGGGATCAGGTCGGCGAGACCGATGCCGTGATGGCCCCAGAAGTCCAGGCGTCCGCCTCCTCCCCGGAGTTCGCGCCGATGGGCCTCCAGTGCGGCAAGCGTCTTCTCGTCCAGTCGGCGGACAGCCGTGACGAGCCGGCCGTCCGGTCCGGCCAGCAGGGACAGGATCGCGTCGGGGCGTGCGTACAGGCTCAGGGCCACGCAGCGGCCGGGATTGCTTCCTGGGGCGGCGGTGCCGTAGTCGGCCAGGAAGCGGGTGAGCCGATCCGGGTCGAAGGGCGGGTCGTCCCTGATGAGGTGCCAGCGAGGATCGGTCGCACGGATTCTGGTGAGCAGTTCGGCTCGGTGGGCGCGCAGCCGGTCGGCTTCCTTCGCGGAGCCGTGTCGCTCGGCTTCCGCGATCCGTTCGGTCAGTTCGGCGAACGCGGCGCGGTCGGGTCCGTTCCGTGCCTCCTGCTCGGTGGTTTCGGCCACCGCGTCCGGTGTGCTCAGCGCGTCCGAGCGGGCCAGCGACAACCGCGCCGAAAAGGCGCGGGCCTTGAGCAGATCGGTGACGACGGCGCACAGCCGTGCGTCGCCCGTCTCCTCGGCGAAGGCCAGCGCCTCGTCGAGCAGCGGCCGCCGGAAGCGCAGATGCAGTGTGTCGAAGCGGTGCCCGAGCGGCACGCGCAGCACCCGGTCGAGGGCGAGGGCCATCTCGTGATAGGCGCGCGCCGCACCGGCCCGATCCTCGCGGTCGCGGTGGGTCCGGGCGCGCTCGGCGTGCAGACCGGCCTCGAGAGAGTCGTCGGGATGGTCGGCCGTGCGGCGCGTCCCCAGGTCGCACCAGTGCAGCGCCTGTTCCCACCACCTGTCCGCCTTCGACAGCCGGGCCGCCTCGGCACGCATACGGCAGTATGCCGCGCCGCGCACCACCCGCAGATGTGCCCGCATCGAACTCCGGTCCTCGACGTGGGCGTCCTCGAACAGCGGGGCGGCCAGATCCAGGCGTCGGTATGCCTCGGCCACCGCGCCGCGGTCGAGCGCGCAACGGGCCAGCTGCAGCAGTCCCGCTTCCGGCAGACCGGACGCCGTGTACAGCGGCATGCCCATCAGATACGCCCGCTCGGCGGCCTCCGGCCGGCCGGTGTCCCGTAGCGCGCCCGCTTTCACATCCAGCAGCCGGAAGTAGACGGTGGACGCCTGAAGCAGCCGGGCGACCGTCGCCCGCCCGGCGTCACCGCCCGCGAGGTGGGCCGCGAGGGGCCTCATCGCTGCGGGGTCGCTCTCGTCGATCGGCCCGTCCGGGAGGACGGCCGCGAGTTCCTTCTCCAGCGGTACCAGCACCTCCAGGGCGGTTTCGGCGTCGTACAGCCGATGCAATGTCTCGGCCCGCAGCACCCGCAGGTCGCCGTAGGGGGTGGCCGTTGTGCCGTGCAGCGACCGGGAAGGCTCGTGGGGCAGGCGGGTGGCCTGGTCCACGAGCGCCAGGGCCTCGGTGAGCCGGCCCTCCTGAAGCTCGTACTGGGCCTTGCCCGCCAGGAAGTTGCGAAGCTGGTCCGCAGTCGCGTGGGGCGTGAACTCCTCGGCCTCCGCCCAATGCCCCTTGACCTGCCGGTACGTACGGGCTCGGCCTGGATGGGTGGTCAGCTCGCGGCCGTAGGCGTCCAGCAGAACACCGGCGACGTCGGACGCCTTCACCGGACCCGGTACGGCACCGCCGGGCCCGTCCAGCACCGCCAGGATCCGTCGCCCGAGGCCGGTCAGCTGCTGGAAGAGCCGTCCGGTCGGCCGTCCCGCGTCAGCCGTCTGCCAGTACCGCGCCCCCAACTCGAAGAAGTGTCCGGCCAGGTCGTGGAGTTCCACCATGCGCCCCCGAAATCCCCCTGTGTGTCCCCGATCCCGCTCCCGATCCCGTCGACCGCGAAGGCCACCCGCGTCTGCCGAGTCCCCGTGGCGCGGTGTGCCCCGCACGGACGAGCGGGATGCGATACCACCGTGCCGGGTTCGAGGGCTGCGTAAATCGGGATGTTCCCTAGTTCCTGCGGAAGTGGCTGGGGATCAGCCAGAATCGTCACACGGTGTAGTTGCATCGCCACTGATCGGTGGTCATTTCTCGGGGGCTCGGGTGACGTTTGGACCTGGACGATGTGGGCTGCTGTCGCGTGCGGAGGAGCAGGCGCGGGTACGACAGCTCCTCGCGGATGCCCGACGGGGGCGAAGTGGGGTTCTCGTGCTGCACGGCGAGCCGGGAATCGGGAAGAGCGCCCTGCTGGAGAAGGCGGTGGCGGAAGCCGCAGGGATGACGGTGCTGCGGGCCACGGCAATCGAGATGGAGGCCGAACTCGCCTTCGCCGGGCTCGGTGAACTGGTGCGTCCCGTGGAGCAATCGATCGGCCGACTGCCGTCGGCCCAGGCGCGTGCTCTGCGTACCGCCCTGTCACTGGAGGAAGGACGGATTCCGGACGGGCTGACGTTAGGGGCGGCCACGCTGACTCTGCTCACGGATGCCGCAGCCACGACACCTGTACTGGTCGCCGTGGACGACGCGCACTGGATGGACGAGGCCAGCACCCGCGCGCTGCTCTTCGCTTTCCGGCGCTTGCAGGCCGAGGCGGTGGCCGTGCTGGTCACGGCACGCGACGGCGAGGGGTGCCCGTTCATCGAGGCCGGCCTGCCGGCGCTGGCTCTCACCGGTCTCGACCGGGCGGCAGCCGCCACGCTGGTGCGAGGCGTCGCCGACATACCCGCCGACAGCGAGCCGTTCAGACGGCTCTACCGGGAGACCGCGGGCAACCCGCTGGCCCTGTTGGAGGCAGCGTCCGCTCTGCGCGATTCCGTATGGGGCGTACAGCCACCGGAAGGGCCCCTGCCGGTGGGTCCACGGCTGACGGCCGCCTATTCCGCCCGGTTGGCCGCCCTGCCGGAGGCCAGTCGTCGCGCGCTGACGGTTGCGGCGGCCGGATACACCGAGGAGGCCTCGGTCCTGGTCGCGGCGCTTCGCCAGCTGTCCCTGGACGGCGAGGCCCTATCGGCGCCAGAGGCCGCGAACGTCATCGACCGGTCCGGCAACAAGGTGAGGTTCGCGCATCCGCTGCTGCGCGCCGCCGCGTACCACATGGCGGGCGGCCAGCAGCGACGAGAAGCCCACCGTGCCCTGGCCGGGGCACTCGCCGACCGGGAGGGCCCGGTGGACCGTGACCAACGCAGCTGGCATCTCGCCGCCGCGGCCGCCGAGCCGGATCCGACCACGGCGTCGGCGCTGGCCGATACCGCCGGGCGGGCCCGCGACCGGGGCGCCCTGCCCGCGGCCGTACGCGCCTACGAGCGTGCGGCTGATCTCTCGCCTCTCCCGGTCGACCGGGCCCGCTACCTGCTGGCGGCGGCAGAGGTGGCACAGCTCGCCGGCCAGGGGGACCGGGCGTTGACTCTGGCAGAGGCGGCGACGAGCGCCAGCGATGACGCGGCGGTGCGGGCCGGGGCGACCGGGCTGCGCAGTCAGATGCTGCTCGTACGCCAGCCACCACGACGTGTCCACGACCAGCTGGTCGACATGGCGGTCCCGCTCGACGCGGTACAAGCGGTCCCCTTGTTGGTCGCCGCCGCGGGTGCGGCATGTATGGGCGGCGCGATCGTCCAGGCGCGGGCGACCGCGGATCGGGCCTCCGCGCTGGCCTGCCGTGGGGAGGCCCCGGTCTTTGATCATTCCGCGGCTCTGATGCGGGCGCACACGATGATGCTCGCCGGCGAACGCCGCGCGGCCGCCGCCGTGTTCGACTCCTGCGACGAATTCCTCGCCGCGACCGACCCGCTCTCCATCGGCGTCGAGGTGACCAGCTTCTCGGCGATGGACCTCATGTGGCTGGAGCGGTTCGCCACCGCGAGAACGCTACTGGAACGAGCTGTCCGGTGCGCACGCAGGATGGGGGCCACCGAGCGGCTCGTTCCCTACCTGACCGTCCTGGCCGACACCCAACTGCGCACCGGCCGCTGGGACGACGCCTACGCCCTGGCAAGCGAAGGAGCCGCCCTGGCCGCCGAGATCGGACAGCCGGTGCTACGGGCCTATGCGATCTCCACATCGGCCCGGATCGAGGCCGCCCGCGGACGCGACGCCGAGTGCGCCGAGCATGCCCGTCAGTTCCGAGGACTCGTCGAGGGCCGGGGCGCGGAGCTGGTCAGCCCCTACATCGACAGCGCACTCGGTCTCCTCGATCTGGGCAACGGCAAGAACTCCGAAGCCGCGGCCCGCCTGAACGACCTCCAGCAGCGGGTGGCCGCTTCGGGGCTGAGGGAACCGACCGTGTTGCAGCACCAGCCCGACCTGATCGAAGCCTGCCTGGCTGCGGACGACCGCTCCGGCGCTCAAGCGGCGCTGGACGACCTCATGGAGCAGGTCGGGCCGGCGCCTTCCGTATGGGGACTCGCGGTGAGCGCACGGTGCCGGGGGCTCGTCGAAGCCGACGAGGATGCCTACCTGGAGGCTCTGCGACACCACGAGCGGCTGCCGGACCCCTTCGCCAAGGCCCGCACCGAGCTCGCTTACGGACGCTTTCTGCGCAGGAGAAGGAAGCGCGGTGCCGCCCGTCGTCCGCTCACCGCCGCCCGACAGGTCTTCGAGCGCCTCTGCGCCGATCCATGGATCGCGCTCGCCGAACGGGAACTCCGAGCGGCCGGATTCGAGACGCCCACCCGTCGCGGCCGGGAACCGGTCGCGCTGACGGAACGAGAGACGCAGGTCGCGGTCCTCGTCGCCAAGGGGCACACCAACCGCGAGGTGGCCGCGGCGCTGTTCCTGTCGGACAAGACGGTCGAGTACCACCTCAACCACATCTACGCCAAACTCCGCGTTCGGTCCCGAGTCGAACTCGCCGGCCGTCTGGCCGTCGACACGGACCTTCCCGCGCGCACGCCCTAGGGAGATCCCCGGTGTGTGCCGTGCCGCTGCCCCATAGCGTGCACAGCACAACGGGCTCCACCTATGTGCGAGCCAGGCGCCGCTCGGGGGAAGGACCACGATCAGGTGCGCAATTTCATCATCTTCGTTGAATTTCTGGCGGCGATCATCTTTCTGCTGACCTTGGTGTCGACATGCACGGCTCCGGATTCTCCTCCAGCCACCCCCTACCCGCCCCACCAGGTGCCTGCGCCGCCTCCGCCGCCTTGCTGCGATGCCGTCAGCTGCTGGTGCCCACCGTGACACAGAGCCGGTCCGGGTGGCGGGGCCGTGCGAGTCGGCCGGTGACGGACCGTGCCCTGGCTCCGCTCACGCCCGCACCACGCCGCGCGGGATCAGCGTGATCGCGGCGAGCGTGATCGCGGCGGGCACCAGCCAGGGCACGGCGGCGGGCAACCCCGTGTCCAGCAGGGAGCCCGTGCCCGCGCTCCCGACCAGGACGATCAGGCCGGAGACGGAGGACATCGCCCCGGTGTAGAGGCCGAGCCGGCCCTCGGCGGCGAGGTCGGGCACCCAGGCACGAGCCGCCGGAGCCACCAGCATCTGCCCCAGCGTCAGCAGCACCACGAACCCGGCGGCGGGCAACAGCCCCGCGTTCCCGGTCCACTCGGCGGGCCGGGCCCCGCCCACCACCCCGAACCCGGCGGCTATCAGAAGCAGCCCACCCGCCATGGACCGCCGCAGGTCGAGCCGACCGGCCGCCCACCGCGTCACCGGCAGCTGCGCCGCCACGACCAGCAGCGACGACAGCCCGAACAGCCAGGCCAGCGCCGCCTGCGATCCCGTGGCCCGCTCCACCTCGTCGGGAAGGAGCAGATACAGCTGGTTGTAGGCCAGCAGGTAGGCGCCGTACGCGCAGCACAGCGCCAGGAACCGCCGGTTGCGCAGCAGCCCGCCGAGGCCGCCGCGCACCTCGACCCGCGCCCGCCCCGGAATGTGCTGCGGCAGCAGCAGGAAATGCCCGGCGAGAACGAGGACGAAGACCCCGGCGCCCGCGAGGCAGACCACCTGGTAGTCGACGGCCAGCAGCAACGCCCCGATGAGCGGTCCGACGAAGGCCCCGGCCTGCCCCGCCACCGTGAACAGCGCGAGCACGCTCGTACGGGGCCCGCCGCCCGACTCCTCCCACACCACCGCCTGCCGGGCCACTTCGGACTCGACGGCCGGGGAGAACAGCGCGGCGGCGAAACCGATCAGCAGGACCGACCCGATGACGGACCAGTCCTCGTCCGCGTACCCGAGCCACGCGAACCCGGCGATCCGCAGTACGCACCCGGCCAGCACCACGGGCCGTACGCCGTACCGGTCGGCCAGCGCACCGCCGACCACGAACAGCCCCTGCTGACTGAAGGTGCGCAGTCCGAGCACGAAGCCGACCATCCAGCCGGCCATGCCGATCGCCGTGCCGAGGTGCTCGGCGAGGAACGGCAGCACCGCGAAGAAGCCGACGTTGAAGGCGAGTTGGGTGAGGATCAGCAGCCGCAGGAGGGGGTTGAGCCTCGCCCACGTACCGCGCCGCGACACCTTGGCGGCCGCGCCGTCGGCCGCCTCGCGTGTTCCTTCCTCCCTCTTCGTCCTCTCTCCGGTCGTTCGCCCCGCGGGCGTCGCCGGCGGGTGGTGTTCGGGCTCGGTCATCCGGTCTCTCCGACGGTGGGGGCGGCGGTGGGCTCAGGTCGGCGTACGGCCCCGGCGGGCGGACGGCGCGGCCACCGCACCCCGCCCGCCGCCGTCACCGCGAGCGCGCCGAGGAGGGCGAGCGCGGCGGCGGGGGCGAGGACGGCCCAGGGGGCGCGTTCGGCGTAGGGCTGGTTCTCGGCGAGGAGGAGGCCCCATTCCGGGTCCGGCGGCTGCGCGCCGAGGCCGAGGAAGCCCAGGGAGGTCAGGGCGAGGGCCACGCCGGGCAGCCGCAGGAGGGCGTGGCGGGCGACGGGGGGCAGCACGGCGGGCAGCAGTTCGCGGCGGAGCAGATACGCGTCGTCCGCGCCCAGCCCCTTCGTGGCCGTGATGTGGGTCGTGGCCCGCTCCTGTTCGAGCAGGGCCGTGGTGTGCGCGGCCAGCGGTACCCAGGCGACGGCGGCCACGGCCAGCGCGGGTGTCGCCGCTCCGCCGCCCGCCACGCCGGCGACGAGGAGACCCGCGAGGACCGCGGGCACGGCGTTGACGGTGTCGACGAGGGGCCCGGAGAAGCGGGGCAGCAGCCCGAGCAGCACGCCCGTCAGCAGCGCGGCGGCGCTGATCGCGACGGCCAGGGCGAGGGTGGTGAAGGCGCCGTGACCGATGCGGGCGAGGAGATCGCGTCCGAGTGCGTCGGTGCCCAACGGGTGGGACCAGGACGGGGGTTGGAGCCGGGCCCCGGTGTCGAGGGCCAGTGGGTCGCGGGCCAGACCGAGTGCGACGACCGTCAGCAGGAGGGCGCCGTGCAGCAGGGGGGCGCGGCTCGGGGCCGGTGGCACGGGGCGGTGCAGGGAGTGGAGCGCGCCGTCGCGGAGGGCGGTGCCGATGAGGAGGCGGGCGGCGAGGCGGGCGAGAGCGCCGACGCCGGCGGCCAGCAGGACGAGGGCGAGGGTGCCGGCCTGGAGGACGGGGAGGTCCTGGGCGAGGGCGACCTGGAGGGTGGTGCGGCCGAGGCCGGGGATGTCGAAGACCTGCTCGACGGTGACGGCACCGCCGGTGAGGCCGACCACGAACAGGCCCAGGTTCGGCAGCAGTCCGGGTATGCAGCGGCGTACGGCGTGGCGGGCGGTGGCCCGCCCGGGTATGCCTCGTGCGGCGGCGGCCAGCGCCCAGGGTTCGGCGAAGGCGCCGGGCAGCAGGTCGCCGAGCATCCGGCCGAGCAGGGCGCCGGCGGGCAGGCCCAGGGCGAGGGCGGGCAGCACCGTCCACTGCGGCCCGTACCAGCCGAGCGCGGGCAGCCAGCCGAGGTGGACCCCGACGACGACGGCGAGGACGGAGGCGGTGAGGAACTCGGGCAGCGCGGCGAGCATCGCGGCACCGCTGCCGCCGCCTCGGCGGTCGTCGAGGCGGCGGTGCGCGCCGAGCCACAGGGTGCGGGCGCAGACCGCCGCGGCCGTGGCCGCCGCGACGACGAGCGCGGCGGTCATCAGCAGCAGGGAGACACCGAGGGCCTGGACGACGGACGGGGTGACCTCGGCGCCGGAGATCCATGACCGGCCCGCGTCTCCGCGCGCCAGGCCGCCGAACCACTCCCCCAGGAGTCTCAAGGGGCCCGCGTCGAGGCCGAGTTCGTCGCGTACGGCCGCCAGGACCTCGGGCGTCGGGTCGCGTTCGGCCGAGCGTGCCTTGAGGACGGTGAGCGCCGGGTCGGTGCGCGACAGCCACGGCAGCAGGCCGATGCCGCACAGCAGACCGGCGGCGAGCAGGGCCCGCCAGAGTGCCCGTATCAGCGCCGGGTCCCCGTTCCGACCAGCGTGCGCTCGTACGGGTCGAGGATCACGCCCCGCACCGAGTCGCCGACGCCGGTGATGATCCGCTGGTGGACGAGCGGGACGGCCGCGTCGGTGGCGAGGATCGCGGCCTCGGCGTTCATGGCCGCCTGCTGCCGCTTCGCGGTGTCGGCTTCCTTCTCGGCGGCGGCGACGGCCCGGTCGACCTTCTTGTCGCAGAGCAGGGCGAGGTTGTAGCTGCCGTCGCAGGTGAAGTCGCTGGCCAGGATGGAGACGGGGTCGCCGGTGTCGAGCAGGGAGTTGCGGGCCCCGACGAACGCGTCGAACTTGCCGGCGAGGGCGTCGCTCTCCAGCCGCGAGTACTCGCGGACCTCCAGTTTCACCTCGAACCCGGCCTCCCTGAGCTGCTGTTGCAGCACCTGGGCGACCTCGGGCAGTTCGGGACGGTTGTCGTACGTGGCGATGGTCACGGAGGTGCCGTCGGGGTCGGCGGCCTCGGCGCGGCCGGCCGGTTCGACGCGCTTGCCGGCGGCCCAGGTCACGGCGGGGCCGAAGAGGCCGACGCCGGCGTCAGCGTGGCCCTCGTAGACGTCCTGGGCGAGGACGGAGCCGTCGACGGCCTCGCGGGCGGCGGCCCGTAGCTTCGGGTCCTTGAAGGCGCCGGACTCCGTGTTGAGGAGAAGGCTGGTGGTGCGGGTGGTGGCCGTCTCGCGGCGGGTGCCCTTGTCGAGGGTGGCGGCCTGCGACACGGGGACGGCCTCGGCCAGGTCGACCTGGCCGGTGCGCAGCGCGTTGGTGCGGGCGGAGCCGTCGGCGATGAACCTGGCGTCGATGCCGCTCGCCTGGGCACGACCGTCCCAGTACGCGTCGAAGCGGTCCAGGGTGGCCCCGGTGGTGCCCGTGACCTCGGTGATCTCGAAGGGGCCCGTGGCCGTGCCGACCGGGTTCACGCGCTCGGCGCGGTAGGCCTTGGCGGACAGGATCGCGAAGCCGGGGCTGCTGAGCCGCAACGGCAGGGCGGGGTCCGGTTCCTCGGTGGTGACGCGCACCCGGCGGTCGCCGTCGGCCTTCGCCGTGAGCGCGGTGCCGGAGAGCGCGGCGGTGACCGGCTCGGCCTCGGTGGCCCGGGTGAGGGCCGCGGCGACGGCGGCAGGGGTGAGCTCGGTGCCGTCCTGGAAGGTGGCCTCACGCAGGGTGAAGAGCCAGTTCCGGTCGTTCTCACGGGTCCAGGACTCGGCGAGCGCGGGGGCCGCGACGCCGTTGGCGTCCAGTTTGGTGAGTCCTTCGGTGACGCCGAGCCGGCTGAGGAGGGTGGCGTCGGCGCCGTACGGCGAGAGGTTCTCGGCGGGCGGGAAGGCGAGGGCCACCCGCAGCCGGGAGCCGTCGCCGGAGGCGTCGTCGGTCGTCCCCCCGCCCGAGGCGAAGCAACCGGTCAGCAGGGGGGCGAGGAGCAGGCCGGCGACGGCGCGACGGCGGCGGGGAGAGCGCATGGTCCTTGGTTCTCTGTGGGGGACGGGCGGCGGGGCGGAGCGCGAACGCAGACTACATGAGAATGATTTTCATCTAACCGGCGAAGGGGTCGCGGCCACGGGCACCGGGACCTCGAAGTGCACCACCCGTTCCCCGGTCGTCTCGCGCTCGTCGCACACGGCCACACCCTGCGAACGCCAGAAGTCCTCGGCGCCGGGCACCCCGGGGTCGGTGTGCAGGTACACGGAGCGGTAACCACCGTCGGCCGCCGCGAAGTCCAGCAGCGCGGCGACCAGCCGCCGGGCCAGCCCGCGCCGCCGATGCTCGGCGTGGACGTACACGCGGCGCAGCTGGGCGGTCTCCCCGGAGGGGTAACGTTCAGCCAGCCAACGGGGGTTGGGCGGATGGGCGGGACCCCGGGAGTCCAGCGCGCCCGTGGCGACGACCGCGCCGTCCCGCTCGTCGACCGCCACCAGGAGCACATGGCGCTCCGGGGCGACGTACGCGCCCCGGAGATCGATGATGTCGCCGTGCCAGCGCGGCACATAGCCCGTGCCGAAGTCCCGGTAGACGGTGTCGAGCATCACCGTCCGCGCGCCGTCGAGGTCCTCGGGCCCTGCCACCCTGATGTCGTAGTGCTGCACCTGCGCATCATATGCAATAAGCCTGATCATTCCGATCAGGGGTTCGGATCGCGACCCTTCTGCGGGGTGGCACCCCGCGGCGCGCGGTCGGCCTGGATGCGACGGTGTGCCCCCGGTAGCCGTACGGGACACGCGTGTTGAGGCGACTACCGGGTACTTCGGAGGTCATGCGGATGAGCGTGGTGGATGTGGGATCGAACACCGTACGGCTCGTGGTGGCGGACGCCGAGGGGGGTGTGCCGCTGCCGGTGCACACCGCCAAGTGGCGCCTGCGGTTGTCCGAGCAGGTACCACCCGGGGGTGATGTGCCCGACGAAGCCGTACGGCGGTTGTGCCAGGCGGTCACGGCGGCGGCCCGTACGGCGGAGAGATGGGGGGCGGCGACGCCGCTGGCGTTCGCGACCGCCGTGGTGCGGTCCGCGCCGAACTGCCGGGAGGTGCTGCGCACCGTGCGCGCGGAGACCGGCGTGCCGATCTGCACGCTGCCCGGCGAGGTGGAGGCCGAGCTCACCTTCCTCGGGGCGCGACGGTGGATGGGCTGGCGGTCGGGGCCGCTGGCGATGCTGGACATCGGCGGCGGCTCGCTGGAGGTGGCCTTCGGGCGGGGACGGTTGCCGGACTTCGTGGCCTCGCTGCCGCTGGGCGCGAACCGGCTGACGCACGAGTTCTTCCACGGGCAGGACCCGCCGTCGCCGGACAGCATCAAGGCGCTGCGCCGCAAGGTCCGTCATCAACTCCGGGACGTCTCGGCGCGCATCCGCTGGGAGGGGCCGCGCACGGCCGTGGCCACCTCGCGCACCTTCCAGCAGCTCTCCCGGCTGTGCGGATCCGCGCCGGGCCGCCACGGGCCTTTCGTGGAACGGGAGTTGCGGTGCGCGGACCTCGGCGAAGCCGTCACCCGTCTCGCCGCCCTGCCCGCGGCCCAGCGGGCCGCCCTGCCGGGCATTTCCGCACCCCGGGCGACACAGAGCCTCGCCGGGGCGCTGGTAGGGCACACCACGATGAAGCTCACCGGCCTGAAGAGCGTGACGATCTGCCCCTGGGCTATCCGCGAGGGCGTCCTGCTGCGGCACATCGAGGACGGTCCGGCGTGGTGGGCGGAGGTGTCCCGGGACGTCGAGGCCACCGGGTCGGCCGGTTCGGGCACACCGGGCGCGGTCCCTCTGCGAATCGCGGCACCGGCCCGCTGACCCGACCCGGCCGAGCCTGCCTCACTCCCACTCACCTCACTCCGACCGACCTCACCGCACCTCAGCTCAGCTCAGCTCAGCTCAGCTCAGCTCACAGGAAGGAGCACCCTCATGACCCACCACGACAAGCGGAGCCCGGACGACCAGCACGACAAGCACCACCGTCACGACCGACGCGGCGGGCCCAGCGGGGAAGACAGGCCCGACACCGCCCTCGACGAGGTCCTGCACGAGGCGGAGCGGGCCGAGACGGACGTCACCGACTCCGAGAGGCACCGTCGTCACCGCGGCGAGGCGGGCGACGCGATCACGCCCAACGAGCGGGCCCAGGAGGAGTCCCACCACGACTAGGGCCCCTGGCCTCGGCGACGACACCCTCCCAAAAGTCAATACACGGGGCGGCAATTCACCTTTTCGAGTGTCGTAGATCTTGTGCGGGGCGCGAAAGGGATGGCCTGCTCCGCGCCGGGGTAGCTAATCGGATCCAATGCGCCCTACCCCTGACAAAGGTGGAGCCGCCATGACTCCGGATGCCCATGACCGCGCCGCCCCTCGCCCCGAGGGCACGGCCCCAGAGTCCGGATCCGGGCCGGAGTCGGGGTCGGTGGCGGCCAACCCGTACGCCCGCACCCGCCGGATCGGCCCCTTCGTCGTCGTCGAGGTCTCGGGCGAGATCGACATGGCGTCGGCGGGGTCCCTGGCCGAGCATCTGACGGCCGCCGCCACCGGGGCGGCCCAGCCGGACGTGCTCGTCGACCTGCGCCACGTCGCCTTCTTCGACTGCTCGGGGCTGCGCGTGCTGTGCAGAGCGGAGGCCACGGCCAGGTCACGCGGCGGGCGACTCCGTCTCGTCTCCGACCAGCCCCGGATACACCGGTTGCTGCGCGCCGCCGGCCTGCTGGGCCGTTTCCCGCCGCTACCGGGCGTCCCGCCCGCGTCTCCCCCGCCCCCTCCTCCACAACGGCCAAGTCTCAAGTAGCACTTCAATGAAACGATTGAAGGACCTGCGGCAGGCACACACCGTTCCGGCGGACACCGGCGCGGAATCAGAGGGACACAGAAGTGGAGACGCGCGAAGTGAAGTTCCTTCTCGAAGTCGACCTGGACAGCACGGACTGGGACGAGGGCACCACCGTCCAGGAGTTGGAGCGCATCCTGCGCTACTGGGGCGGCAACCTCAGGCACTGCGAGATCAGCCCCGGGGACGGGCAGACCCTGTACGACTCCGGCCACCAGGAGGTCGGCCGCTGGACCGTCACCACCGAGTGACCCACCGGACCCCGGCATGATGCCGGGGGCCGGCCCGCGGCCCCACTCCGCTTCGGCCGGCCCCCGGACGGGGATCGCGTGACGCACCGCGACAGGGCTCGCGCTCCCCAGCCACGGGCCCTCGCTCATCACTCACGGGGCCACGCAACCCCGGTCCTACGGCCGCCGTCGGGCGACCGTGTCGTACGGGAGGTTCAGAAGGCGTACAGCACGCTCGCGGCGGAGTCCTTCACACACTCGTTGGCGAAGGTGCGCTCGTACGCGACGCGCTTGCCCTGCCAGACACCGTGCACGGTGACGATCACCGGGTCGAACTGCTTGGTGCACATCGCCCCGGCGCTGCGGCTCAGGGCCTCGAAATCACCACCGCTGTCGCGGAGTTCGGCACAGGCGTCGGCGGGTGCCGGATGGGTGCCGGCGGGCCTCGGCGCACAGCTCAGGGTGACAGCGCGCTCGGGGGTGACGGTGGCCGAGGTCTCGCCGTGGCCCACGGTCAGCACCAGGGCCGACGGGGCGTAGAGCCCCTTCGCGGCGGGCTCGGGGGCCGCGAGCGCGGGCCCCGCGAGGGGACCGCAGACGGCGGCGGCCGTCAGGGTGAGAGTCGCTGCCAGGCGCGCGGTCTTCGGCATGGTGTGCATCCTTCCGCTCTGCAGGAGTGCCCGGACGGCCCCGTCACATCGGTCGCGTGTACGAAGCCGGCCCGGACGGTGCCGGTTCGGCGAGCGCGAGTCTGCCGGGTCCCAGGCCGGAACACACATCGAACCCACAGGTTTCGGTAACTTTGAGTATTGAATCAGTGGCTAGAAGTCACGGAATTCGAACATGCAAACCCCGATTCTGGGCGGTTCTCGATCGCCCCATGATCATGAATGGCCGGATCTCCACCGCTGGGCAATCGGCCTGAAACATTCCGCTTCGGCCCGCGACAACCGCCCGAACGGCCCCCGAAGCGACCGGAGATGGCGGACGATTCATCCATCGGGCCTGCGAAGAATGGACGAAGCGCCCTCTGGTCACCGGTCGGCACGCACCCGTACCGTCACCTCGCCCGAAGCTCCGCCTCTCCGGTCCACGCCGGTCCACGCCGGTCCACGCCGAAGCCTCCTCGTCCGCGAGGCGCTCGGAAGGTGGACGGCGCCCCTGCGGCTCGTCAGGATCGTCGGCGACACGAGGCGTTGTCGGACGCGAGGCGTTGTCTACGGTGAGGGGCAGGGCGGACGGATGGCGAAGCACTGGGCGGACTTCCAGTACGAGATCTACCTGGGTGGGATGGGCGGGGCCGTGCCCCGGCTGCCCATGGACCTGACCCGGCTGGAGGAGCTGGCCGAGCACCGGCTCGGTGCCGGTCCGGTCGGCTACGTGGCGGGCAGCGCGGGGAACGGCAGCACGGCCCGCGCCAACCGGGAGGCCCTGGAGCGGCACCGGATCGTGCCCCGGCTGCTGCGGGACGTGGGCGAACGAGACCTGTCCGTGGAGGTGTTGGGCCGTGCGCTGCCGGCGCCGGTGGCGCTCGCCCCGGTCGGCGTACTGTCGATCGTGCACCCGGAGGCGGAGCCGGCTGCGGCGCGGGCGGCCGCCGCGCAGGGCGTGCCGTACATCCTGTCTTCGGCGTCCAGCACGCCCTTGGAGCAGGTCGCGGAAGCCATGGGCGACGCGGAACGCTGGTTCCAGCTGTACTGGGCGAAGGACCGTGAGGTCACCCGGAGCTTCCTGCAGCGGGCGAAGGCCGCCGGGTACTCCGTGCTCGTCGTCACCCTCGACACACCGTTGCTCGGTTGGCGGCCCCGCGATCTGGAGCGGGCGTATCTGCCGTTCCTGCACGGCGTCGGCACCGCCAACTACTTCTCCGACCCGGCGTTCCGAGCGGGACTCGCCAAACCGGTCCACGAGGATCCGAACGCGGCCGTGCTGCATTTCGCGGGGATGTTCGGCGACCCCGGGAAGACGTGGCCCGACCTCGCGTTCCTGCGTGAACACTGGGACGGGCCGATCGTGTTGAAGGGCGTGCTGCACCCCGACGACGCGCGGCTCGCCGCGGACGCGGGGATGGACGGGGTGGTCGTCTCCAACCACGGGGGGCGGCAGGTGGCGGGAGCTGTCGGGGCGGCGGACGCGCTGCCGGGGGTGGTCCGGGCCGTGGGTGATCGGCTGACGGTGCTCTTCGACAGCGGTGTGCGTACGGGCGACGACGTCTTCAAGGCGTTGGCGCTCGGGGCGGCCGCCGTGCTGCTGGGGCGGCCGTATGTGTACGGGCTGGCGCTCGACGGGCAGGCGGGGGTGGAGCATGTCATTCGGTGTCTGCTCGCCGAGTTGGATCTCACGTTGGCGTTGTCCGGACATCGGGGGCCGGGGACCGTGGATGCCGGCAGCCTGGTCGGGGGTGCCTGACGCGGTTCCCGCGCGGTTCCCCGCGCCCCTGAGAGAAGCGGGGCTGCGCCCCGGCTTTCTTCAGGCCCGCAGGGCCTGTCGCTTTCAGGGGCGCGGGGAACCGCGCGACCAGCCCCCACCCACCCGCACCCGGACCACGACCTCCTACAGGCCTAGCCCCGTCAAGAGGGCCGGGACATCCACGGACGTCACCGGCGTCAGCGGCGGAACCGGCTCCGAACCCCCGGCATCCCCGTCCTCACGCACCGACAGGACCGACCCACCCTGTTCCGCCTCGGCCTCCGGCGTGGCGAATGGCGACGGGGTGGCGGACTTCTCCGGATCCGGGGCCGAGGTCGCGTCCTCGGCCTCCGGTTCCTCGGAGACCGGCTCGGTCTCGGGCGTGGGCGCCTCCGAGCCGGAGACCGAGAGGGACTCGGGGCTGGCGGTCACCCCGTCGGTGAGCCAGCGTTGCTTGGTGGAACTGTCCCGGACCTTGACGACGACGTCCTCCTTGGGCTCCGTGCCGATGGGGGCCATGGCGAGCCCCTCGCCCCACCTGGGCAGCAACTCGCCCTGGACGGTGAAGTCGTAGCGGACGTCGTCGCCCCGCTTGGAGTGCTCGTCCGCGCAGCCGCCGAGGACGACGACGCCGGCGTCCACCTGGGAGTCCAGGCACAGCTCGGGGTTGGCGACACTGCGCAGCAGACCGTCCTCCTCGTAGGACCACTTCTGGGTCCAGGCGGAGTCGCACACCGCGAGTTCGGTCGAGGCGCCCTTCACGGCCTTGCCGCCCGCGATGTCGAGGCACAGGTCGGCGGCCTGGTTGCGCAGCCGGGTCTGCTGGGGTGCCGTGGGACGTCCGGCAGAGGCCGGCGGAGTCGGCGAAGCACTGTCGCTGGTGGCCTCGTTGCCGGTGTCCGGCGCCGTGGCGACGCCCCCGGTGGCGCTGGTGGAGGCGGCGGGGTCGGCGCCGCTGCCGTCGTCCGAGAGGAACGCGGCGCCCAGGATCGCCGCGATCAGGGCGCCCGAGGAGACGCCGACGGTGAGCAGGGCGCGGGGGTTGCGCGCTCCGGAGGTGATCCGGCGACGCTGCGCCGGGATCTGGGAGAGCAGACGGTGCCGGCCGCCGCTCCCGGGACGTCTCGACGCGCCCTTCTGCGGCATCCGGCCGGGCCGGGAGTCGAGATAGCGCCGGGCGCCCCAGCCGAGGACGGCTTCGGCGATGACCCCGCCCAGTCCGCCCTCGAAATGGCTGAGTTGCTCGGCCGCGTAACGGCAGTAGCGGCACTCCAGCAGATGCTGCTGGACGTCCGGCAGCAGAGCGCCGCCGCGGCGAATGGGCACGTCCAGCAGTCGGTTGTAGAAGCGGCAATCCTTGGACGGCGCCAGTTCCCGATGGGCCCGGACGCAGCCCTCACGGAATTTGTCCCGTGCCTGCTCCAGGGTGGCGACCGCGCTGTCGGTGTCCAGCCCGAGTAGACCCGTGGGTATGGTTATCGTTTCGGCTTCTACTTCGGTGTGCCACAGCAGGCACTGGGCCACCGCCGGGAGGGCCTGGAATGAGCGCTCGATGAGCTTGCGGTTTTCGGGCGTCATCGACTTCGCCGCCCGCATACCGCGCCCGCCGGCGGGCTTGCGCAGATCCGGCAGCACGCCGGAGACGCCCCCTTCCGCGGACCACTCCTTGACGGTGTCGCGCGCGGCCACCAGCAGCCGGGGCCGCAGGGCGACACCCGACTCGCCCCGCATCAGCCCGTCGAGCACACGGTGGAAGGCGGTCGCGGTGACCATCGAGGCGACCTGAGACTGGGTGGCGAGGCAGATGACCGCGTAGTCGTGGGTCGGCTGCCAGTGCCGTGCCATCAACAGGGCGACGGGATCGCCGGTACCGCCCTCCGGCCAGCCCCTCAGCCGGGCGGCGAGAGTCTCGTCGGACTCTCCGGGCACCGGCCCGGGGGCGGGCGGAAACGTGGGGCGGGGAGGGTGGGGGGTGTGCACAGAGCGGGTTCCTTCCAAGGCACAAGATGGCACACGGAGTTGTGGCCGCCGAAAAGGGCCCTGGATTGGTGCGTACCTTTTTGGCGGGCGCCGGGAAAGCGGCCGGGGACGGAGCCGCACGATGGCCGCCTTCCGTGAGCCTTTTGGGCCCTTCGGCGACCGGGAAAGCCAAATGGCCTTTCCGGCCGGGCCATTGCCCCTGCGCAGGAAGTTCACCCTTGCACAAGTTACTCATGACTAACAAGGCACTTGTGCAACATCCGCATCACTAAAAGCAGGTCAGATGACCGGTACGAATCCTTCCGCTTCGCAGAACGAACCACTCCGGTTCCATAATGCTCAAGGCTTCAAGCACCCCGTGTGAATCGCACGCACACCACGGTGGCCCGCGCACGCTCCCGGCGCGCCGACGGTTCGGTGTTCACTGAAGCCGGCCACCTCGGAAGGCCCCGCGCGGAACGGCGGCTCTCCCGCGCGAAACGGCCGCCGACCTTGATCCTCCCGCCCTCGGTCGGCGGCCCCGGGGGAACACCTCCACTCGCTCCCGGAGGCTCCGGACTCTCCGGCCCGCTCAGATCTGCCAGGACCGCAGCCGGTCCGCCGCCCCGTAGACGTCGGTCTTCCCGGAGATCAGGTCGCGCGCGAGATCCACGAGGGCCCCGTACGGCGGATCGATGCCGACACCGCTGACGAACATGTACGCCACGGCCGTCGCGCAGGCGAAACGGGCGTTGGCGGCCGGCAGGGGCTTGAGCAGGGCGAGGGTGTGCAGCAGCGCCGCGGCCCGCCAGGCCGGGTCGGAGTCGACCCCGAGGCGCGGCGGGTCGACACGGTGCCGGGCCACGGCGGCGACGAGTGCCGAGAAGTCGTTGACAGTGGGCTGCTCGGGCATGACCTCTTCGTGTCGCTGGAGCAGCCAGGGCACGTCGATGTGGATCACGGGAGCCATCGGTCAGACGGCCCGCCCCTCCGTCTTGGCGGCGGGTTCGTCGTCCGGGAAGGCGGCGGCGAACTCGTCGGCGTGCGCGGTGAAGAACTCCCGGAAGGCCTCCGCGCCCTCCTTCAGCGCCCGGTGCCGCACGATGTCGGCCGCGGCGGCCTCGCGCACGAGCGCCTTCATCGACGTACCGCGCTCCTTGGCCATCTGCCGCAGATCCTCGAGCTCGCGGTCGCTGAACTCCACATTCAGAGCTGGCATGCGCCAACGGTACCGCGAGGGTACTTACCCGTAAATAATCGCAGGTCGGACATGATGGAGAGCGGTACCGAAGCGTGGTGGCGGCTGGTCCCCGACAGACACGGCGGCCGACGTCCCGGAGGACGTCGGCCGCACGCGTGCCCGGTGGGGTGTCAGCTCTGGTCCGCGACGAACGACGCCATGCGTGCCAGCGCCGCGTTCCAGTTGATCGTGTGTTCGTTGGTCGACCAGGACTGGATGTCGTCGATGTAGCAGAACTGGCCGACGCAGCCCTGGAGTTTGCTCTGCGCGTAGGGGTCCTGGATGCTCGAGTTCGGGCCGCCCGCGAGGGTGCCCCTCGGGGGGTTGGGCTGGTCCGGGTCGAGCTGGTGGGCGTACCAGCGGCTGTGCTGGTTGCGGGCGTCGACCTCGCCGTAGCCGGTGACGTAGGAGATGTTGAGGGCGTTACGGCCGAAGAGGTAGTCCATGCTCTGGAGCGCGCCCTCACGGTACTTGGAGGCCCCGCTGATGTCGTAGGCCGTGGCGACGACGACCGCGTTGTTGAGGATCTGGTGGTTGGAGCCCCAGTCGTAGAGGTTGTTGTCGGGCGCGTACGGCATGCCGTACGGGTGGGCCTTCAGGGTGGCCAGGTAGCGGTCGGCGGCCTTGACCACGGACTGGCGGACCTTGTCGCGGCCGGGCAGCTTGTTCGGCACGGTCGCGAGGTCGAGGCGGCCGGCGGCGGCCGTGCGGGCCCAGTCGAAGCCGATGGGTCCGAAGATGTCGGCGGTGTGCACGGGTGAGGCGAGGACATGGTCCTCGAAGGCCTTCTCACCGGTGGTCAGGTACAACTGGGCGGCCGCCCAGTAGAACTCGTCGGTGACGTTGTTGTCGGAGTAGGTGCCCCCGCCGATGCCGTCGCTCTCGGAGGCGTACACGGCCGGGTGTTCCAGGGCCGCCGCCCACGCCGTGCGGGCCGCGGTGAGGGCCTTCGCGGCGAAGGCGCGGTCGTGGGGGCGGTAGAGGCGGGCCGCCTGGGCGGCCGTCGCCGCCAGGTTCAGGGTGGCCGCCGTGCTCGGCGGGTGCAGTTCGCGCTTCTGCGGGTCGTCGGCGGGCATCAGCGGCAGGCCGGTCCACTGCTCGTCATGGATCTTGTGGTGGGCCATGCCCGCCAGCGGCTCGCCCTGCGGCACCTGCATCTTCAGCAGGAAGTCCAGCTCCCAGCGGACCTCGTCCAGCAGGTCGGGCACCTTGTTGCCGCTCTCGGGAATGTTCAGCGAGCCGTCGCCGAGCTTTCCGGCCTTCCCGGTGCGGGCGTGCAGCGCGCGTTCGTAGGTGCTCAGCACCTCCCAGGTGGAGATGCCGCCGTTGACGACGTACTTGCCGTGGTCGCCCGCGTCGTACCAGCCGCCGGTGACGTCGAGCCGGTAGTCGCAGACGCCGGGCTGGCAGGGCACGTTCCCGTCGCCCTGGTTGGGTGCCACGTCGACATGGCCGGCGGCGCGGCCGTAGCCGGGGCGCAGGTCGTCGTCGATCGGGGTGCCGCTGCGCTGGGTGTAGTAGTACTTCAGCGAGTCCAGGCGGAGGCGTTCGTAGGCGGCCGGGTCGATGTCGAAGGGGCGGCTGGTCTCGCCGTCGACGGCCAGGGTGAAGCCGGTGCCACGCACCCGGTAGGCGCCGAAGTCGATCGAGTGGACGTGCTGCCCGGAGGAGGCGTCGAGACCGCGCGGGGTGCTCCGCCCGTGGGCGACCACGGCCCCCGAGGCGTTCTTCAACTGCCAGGGCAGCCGCGCCGTCGCGTCGGTCACCAGGGTGGCGTTCTTGGGCCCGGCGGGCAGGTACGCCACCTGGTTGACCCGCACCCGGGGCCCGGTGTCCGGCTCGTACACCTCCGGCGGCACCCCGCCGAGCAGCGACACGTCGTCCATGCAGAACGTGAACGGGTCCGCGTTGCCGCCGACCTGGAAGCCCACCTGGCCCTGGGTGGTGTCGACGGGCGAGGTGAAGGTGTACGTGTAGGAGTCGCCCGAGACGTTCAGTTGCGGGCTGACCTCGAAGTAGGTGTCGTACGGGGCCACCGACAGGCCGACGATGGCCCGCAGGACGTTGCCCTGGGGCGTGCCGGAGGCGGAGAAGCTGAAGCGGTACGACTCGCCCTTGACCAGGGTGATGTCGTTCTGGCCGACGGCGGCGTCCCAGCGGTTGGTGGTACCGCCGGGGATCTCGGCGCAGAGGCGGCCGTCGGTGAGGCCGGCGGTGACGTTGCCGGTCGTCCACCAGGGCGCGGTGGTGGTGTCGAAGGCGCCGTTCTTGACCTGTTCGACCTCCTCGGCCTGAGCCGGGTCGGCGGGCAGCGCGGTGAGCGCGGCCGCGAGGAGGGTCGTCAGGGCGAGCAGGGTCGTTCTGTGTCGTTTCACGTCTGGGCTCCTCGGAGGAGGTGGGGGCGCAGTCGGTGACGGGTGGTGCGGGGTGGAGGGTGGGCGGGACAAGGCGTGGGAGCGCTCCCAGATGCGGACGTTGGCCATGCTGTTAGAGACATGACAGCCCGTCAACGGTCCGGACGGGACTGGTTTTCCCGTCCGGACCTGAAGGGCTCCTCCCGGCCTCCCGGCCTCCCGGCGCCTCGCGGTCAGACCGCGAGAACGTCAAGCCTGCTGATCCGCATCGCGCCGCGCGCCTCGCCCGGATGACGGCTCGTCAGCGTGAGGCGGACGCGGGAGCCGCGCACCGGGGTGAACGTGATCGCCGTGGGGGCGTCGGAGACGGCGGCCCAGTCGGTCTTCGCGCCCCGCACGGGGACGTACCGTCCGCCGTCCCACACCTCGACCCCGACGGTCTCGGGCAGGGTGTGCCCCGCGTCGACGGTGAAGGAGACCTCGACCCGGTCGACCGTCCCGGGCCGCCCCCAGTCGACCGAGACCCAGTCCTCGGGCCGGGCCCCGCCGAACGCGGGCAGCAGGGCGGTGGCCGCCTTGTGGAAGGCGTTGGACCAGCCGGTGGCGGGATCGCCGTCGAGCACGGCGGCGGGCAGGGTGTCGGGGCGACCGGAATAACTGGCGTCGGCGTGGGGGTAGGTGACGGCGGCCGGGTGCTCGGGCTCGAACGCGGCGGCCGGGGTCGTCGACCTGTCGCGCGCCGCCGTGGCGCGCACGCTCACCTTCCCGGTGCGCAGCCCCTTCACCCGTGCCGTCACGCGCACCGCGCCCGCCTCGACGCCCGACCGTACGATCGCGAGCGCCTTGCCGCCGAAGGCGGTCCGGGTGGATGCCTGGTAGCGCTCGGCGCTCTCCTCCCGGCCGTTGTCGACGCCCGCGAGGGAACCTCCCCGCACGTCGAAGGTGATCAGGTGCTCGGCGTCGGGGACCACCACGCCCCGGGCGTCGACGATCTCCGCGGTGACGAAGGCCAGCGAACGCCCGTCCGCCCTCATGGATGCGCGGTCGGCGGTGAGCCGTACGGCGTGCGGCTCACCGGCCGTGCGCAGGACATCGGTGGCGACGACCCTGCCGTCGCGCCGTGCCACCGCCTTCAACTCGCCGGGGGTGTACGGCACCTTCCAGGTGAGGTGGAGTTTGCCCGCGCTGCCGTTGGGGCTGGTGTAGCTGCCCGGGTACGGGCCGTCGGTGAAGGTCTTGTCGTCGCCGGTGGGCTCGGTGGTCTCCAGGTAGGTCCGCCCGTCGAGGGTCTTCTTCTCGTCGAACCTCCTCGTCCCGAGGGACTTTCCGTTGAGGAACAGCTCGACGGTGGCGACGTTGGAGTAGACCCACACCTCGACGGTGGCGCCCCTGTCGTGGTTCCAGGTCATCGGCAGCAGATGGACCATGGGCTCGCTGGTCCACTGGCTCCGGAAGAGGTGGTACATGTCCTTCGGGAAGCCGGCCGTGTCGACCGCGCCGAAGAAGGACGCCTTCACCGGGAAGACGTCGTACGGCGTGGGCTCGCCGATGTAGTCGATGCCCGACCAGAGGAACTGCCCGGCGAACCACTTCCGGTCGCGGTCCTTCTTGTGGCCGTACTCGCCGCTCATGGTCCAGGAGGCGAGGTTGTTGTCGTAGGAGGAGACGCCCCGCTTGCCGGGCGTGTGGTTCTCGCCGGTGTTGAGGCGCTCGGGCTCCTGGTAGACGCCTCTCGTGGAGGTCTCCGAGGACGACTCCGACTCGAAGAGGAACAGGTGCGGGTAGCGGGCGTGCAGGGCGTCCACCGACTTGGCGGTGTTGTAGTTGAGGCCCAGGCCGTCGAGCTTGGCGAGGATCAGATCGCCCGGGGTGCCGGGTGCGGGGACGCCGCGGTGGCGGTGGGAGCCGATGACGACCGGGCGGGTGTCGTCGGAGGCCTTGACGGCGGCGATCAGGCGGTCGGCCATGGCGAGGCCGGAGGTGGAGGTGAACTCGGAGACCTCGTTGCCGATCGACCACATGAGGACTGCGGGCGAGTTGCGGGCCGCGAGCACCATCTCGGTGACGTCCCGGTCGGCCCACTCGTCGAAGAAACGGCCGTAGTCGTAGCGGGTCTTGGGGCTGCGCCAGCAGTCGAAGGCCTCCACCGTCATCACGATGCCGAGGTCCTCGCAGACCTCGATCATCTCGGGCGAGGGCGGGTTGTGGGAGGTGCGGAAGGCGTTGACCCCCATCGACTTCATGATCGTCATCTGCCGGCGGATCGCGTCGGCGCTGACGGCGGCGCCGAGCGCGCCCAGGTCGTGGTGGAGGTCGACGCCCTTGATCTTGTGCGGGGTGCCGTTGAGGTGGAAGCCCTCGTCGGGGTCGAAGCGGAAGGTGCGGATGCCGAACGGGGTGCGGTGGGTGTCGGTGGTCCTGCCGCCGACGCGCAGTTCGGTGGTGAGGGTGTAGCGGTGCGGGTCCGCGAAGTCCCACAGCCTCGGCTCGCGGACGGCCAGTTCGTGGGTCTCGGTCGCGGTGTCGGTGACGGCGACCGTGGAGGACGTACGGGCGACCGTCCGGCCACCGCCGTCGACGACCCGGGAGACGACCTCGACGTCGGCCGTGCCGCCGGAGGCGTTCACGACGGAGGTACGGACGCGGACCAGGGCGCGCTTGTCGGTGATGTCCGGCGTGGTGACGTACGTGCCCCAGCGCGCCACGTGCACGGGGTCGGTGACGACCAGTCGGGCCTCGCGGTAGATGCCGCTGCCCGAGTACCAGCGGCTGCTGGGCAGGCGGTTCTGCACCTTGACCGCGATGACGTTCTCGGTGGTGCCGTCGGTGTGCAGCAGATCGGTGAGGTCGAAGGCGAAGCCGGTGTAGCCGTAGGGGTGGCGGCCGACCTCGGTGCCGTTGCAGTGGATGTGGGAGTCCATGTAGACGCCGTCGAACTCGACCGAGATCCGCTTGTCGGCGAGGGAGGGCGGCAGGGTGAAGCTGGTGCGGTACCAGCCGAGGCCGCCGGGGAAGAAACCGGTGCCGCTGGTGGTGCCGTGTTCCGTGGTCGGGGCGAGTTCGATGGACCAGTCATGGGGGACGGCGACCCGCCGCCAGGCGGAGTCGTCGAACCCGGGGCGGGCGGCGTCGGCGTACTCGCCGGTCGGGTCGGTGATGCCACCGGGATTGACCAGGGCGAAACGCCAGCCGTCCCGGAGCGGGACGGTGCGGCGGGTGGAGGCGGGTCTCGACCGGGGGGCCGCGGCCGCGGTGCCCGCCAGTGCTCCCGCCATCGGGGCGGAGGTGCCCGCGACGAGTAAGGATCTGCGGGTGACGGTCATGATGTTCCCTTCGTCGAACGTGCGGGTGGACGTTCCGGGGAGCCGTGGAGCGCAAGACCCCACAAGCCATCACATGCGATCGTGACCGAACAAAATCTGACGACCCGTCCCACGGGTCGTCAAGGGCCCCTCGCCCCACTTACCGAACACCGGTTCAGCGAATCGCTCGGAGGTACGGTTTCCCATCCGCTTTTCCGGCGGAGCGCATAGGCTGGAATTCGCCCGTAAGCCCGTTCGGTCCGGCGGAATGGAACTCGCGACGATGAGGAGCCGCAAGGTTACGCACGGTGACACCCCTGCGTATGCTTTGGACGGTGCCGCCACGGCGCGGGCGGCCATGGACGGCGACGGCACGATCGTCGAGTGGAACGAGGGCGCCAGACGTCTGCTGGGCTGGGACGCGACGGAGGTCGTGGGCCGCCCCGCCGAGGAGCTGCTGGCCCCCGGGCGCTCCTTCCTGCCGCCCCCGCCGGGCAGCCGCAGCTGGAACGGGACGCTCGCGCTGCGTCACCGCGACGGCCGCACGGTGACCGCGTGGCTGCTCGCCCACCACCGGGGCCTGAAGTACGCCGACGGCGGCGGCAGCTGGCTGGTTCTCTGTCCACTGGACGATCCCGGCCCGCTGGTGCGCGACGATCCGCTCACGGCGGCCGTCATGGTCCAGTCGCCGTGCGCCATGGCCGTCTTCGACGACCGCCTCAGGCTGCGCGGCATCAACGACGTGATGGCGGACGCCGTGGGAATGCCCGAGGAGAACCTCCGGGGCCTGCACATCTCCGAGATCATCGGCGGACGCCAGGGCGAGAAGCTGGAGGAGCAGCTGCGCGAGGCGCTGGCCCTGGGCCGCCGCAAGGACGTGCAGACCTTCCTGCGGGCCGCCGACGAGAACCGTGCCCACGCCTGGTCGGCGGCGATCGCCCCGCTCATGGACGAGACCGGGGTGCCGATCGGGGTCTGCGTCACCGGGCACGACATCACCGAGCAGTACCTGGCGCGGCAGCGGCTGCAGCTGGTGAACGAGGCGAGCATCCGCATCGGCACCACCCTCGACGTGCGGCGCACCGCCCAGGAGCTGGCCGATGTGTGCGTCCCGGTCCTCGCCGACTTCGTCAGCGTCGACCTCATGCAGTCCCTCGACCACGGCGACGAACCGCACGAGGGCCCCCTCTCCGCACCCTTCACCCTGCGCCGCGCCGCCCACCAGTCGGTGACCCCCGGCTGCCCCGAGGCGGTGGTCGAGGTGGGCCGGACCGATGTCTACCCGGCGACCTCCCCACAGGCGGCGTCCCTCTCGGTCGGGCACACGGTCGTGGCGACGGACCCCGCCAACACGCTCGCGGACTGGCTCGCCTGGGACCCGAAACGCGGCCGGCGGGTCAAGGAGCTGGGTGTCCACACCACCATGTCGGTACCGATCCGGGCCCGGGGCACCACCCTCGGCGTGGCCGTCCTGACCCGCTTCAAGCGGCTCGACCCGTACACCGCCGACGACGAACTCCTCGCCGAGGAGGTCACGGCCCGCGCCGCCGTCTGCATCGACAACGCCCGCCGGTACTCCCGCGAACGGGAGACCGCCCTCGCCCTCCAGCGCAGCCTCCTCCCCCAGACCCTCCCCCGTATGCCCGCCCTGGAGGCCGCCTCCCGCTACCTCCCGGCGGCCCAGGCCGGCGTCGGCGGCGACTGGTTCGACGTCATCCCGCTGTCCGGGATGCGGGTCGCCATGGTCGTCGGCGACGTCGTCGGACACGGCGTCCAGGCCTCCGCCACCATGGGCCGCCTGCGGACCGCCGTACGCACCCTCGCCGACGTCGACCTCGCCCCCGACGAACTGCTCACCCACCTCGACGACCTCGTCGTACGCCTGTCCGCCGAGGCCGGCGGCGAGGGGGTGACCGGCGAGGTGGGCGCCACGTGTCTGTACGCCGTCTACGACCCGGTGACCCGGCGCTGCACCTTCGCCCGTGCCGGGCATCCGCCGCCGGTGGTGCTGGATCCCGACGGGCGGCCCATGGAGGTGGAAGTGCCGTCGGGACAGCCGCTGGGCCTCGGCGGACTGCCCTTCGAGTCCGCCGAGCTCGAACTGCCCGAGGGCACGGTCATCGCCCTCTACACCGACGGCCTGATCGAGACCCGGGACCGGGACATCGACGCCGGTCAGGAGCTGCTGGCGGAGGCGCTGTCCGGCCGCAAGGGCTCGCTCGACGACATCTGCCAGGACGTCGTCCAGTCCCTGCTCCCCGCGAACGGCGCCCCCGACGACGTGGCGCTGCTGCTGGCCCGCACCCGAGGGCTCCGGGCGGAGCGGGTGGCGACCTGGTCGATACCCGCCGATCCCGCGTTCGTCGCCCGGACCCGCCAGTACGTGCTGACGCAGATGGCGCTGTGGGGGATCAGCGAGTCGGCGTTCACGGCGGAGCTGGTCGTGAGCGAGCTGGTCACCAACGCCATCCGGCACGGTGCCCCGCCCATCCAGCTGCGTCTGATCCACGACGACACCACCCTGATCTGCGAGGTGTCGGACGGCAGCGGCACCGCCCCGCATCTGCGCCGGGCCAAGACCTTCGACGAGGGCGGACGCGGTCTGCTGCTCGTGGCCCAGCTGACCCAGCGCTGGGGCAGCCGGCACACCGAGGACGGCAAGACGATCTGGGCGGATCTGGCGTTGTCGGAGGAGTGAGCACGACGTCGCCGCAGTGAGCCGGCTCTCACCGCGGGCCGCACGCGTGTTCGCCGGGCGTCGACGGGCAGCTGTAGGGTGCACCAGTCTTCGCGCCCTCACGCGCCCTGACCTCCCCCCACGAAGAACGCCCCGAAAGCCCTGCCGTGAACACCGCCCTCGCCGAGGTCCTGTCCGTCGTCCTGCTCGTCGTCGTCCTCGGCTGCGCGGTCGCCCGCCCGTTCGGACTGCCGGAGGCGGTGGTCGCGGTCCCGGCCGCCGGCATCACCGTCGCCGTGGGTGCCGTCTCCCTCGACCACGCCCGCGCCGAGGCCGAACTCCTGGGCCCGGTGCTCGGCTTCCTGGCCGCCGTACTCGTGCTGGCCAAGCTCTGCGACGACGAGGGCCTCTTCCAGGCGTGCGGGGCATGGATGGCCCGCGCCTCGGCGGGCCGTCCCCGGCACCTGCTGGGCTCGACGTTCCTGCTGGCCTCCGGCATCACGGCGGTGCTCAGCCTGGACGCCACGGTCGTCCTGCTCACCCCCGTGGTGTTCGCGACCGTGGCCCGGCTCGGTGCCCGCCCCAAGCCACATGTGTACGCCACCGCGCATCTGTCGAACACGGCGTCGCTGCTGCTGCCCGTCTCCAACCTGACCAACCTGCTGGCGTTCACGGCGAGCGGGCTGACCTTCACCCGGTTCGCGCTGCTGATGGCGGCGCCGTGGGCGGTGGCCGTGGCCGCCGAGTACGTGATCTTCCGCAGGTTCTTCGCGGCCGACCTGGACGCCGTGACGCCCGCGCCCAAGAAGCCGGTCGAGGCACCCGAGCTCCCGATGTTCGCGCTGGTCACGGTCGTGTGCACACTCGCCGGGTTCGTGCTGACGTCCGTGCTCGGGATCGAGCCCGTGTGGGCCGCGCTGGCCGGGGCCGTGGTGCTGTCGGTCCGCGCGCTGGTACGCCGCACCACCGGCCCGGTCGCACTGCTGCGGTCCGTCTCGCTGCCCTTCCTCGCGTTCGTGCTGGCGCTGGGCATCGTGGTGCGCGCGGTGGTCGACAACGGCCTCGCCGACGCCCTCGGGCGGGTGATGCCGTCCGGCACCGGCCTGCTCGCCCTGCTCGGTGTGGCCGCCCTCGCCGCCCTCCTGTCCAACGTCATCAACAACCTGCCGGCGGTCCTGGTGCTGATCCCCCTGGCCGCCCCGCTCGGCACGGGCGCCGTCCTCGCCGTGCTCCTCGGCGTCAACATCGGCCCGAACCTCACCTACGCCGGTTCCCTGGCCACCCTGCTGTGGCGGCGCATCGTCCACCAGCACGAGCACGACGTGGACCTGGGCGAGTTCACCCGCCTCGGCCTGCTCACCGTCCCGGCGGCGCTGCTCTCCTCGGTGGTGGCGCTGTGGCTGTCGCTGCTCGCCTTCGGGGGCTGAGCGGCGCCGCGTGGAGGTGCCGGGTCTCCTGGATGATCATCCCCACCCCACTGCTCAGGACGGCCGCGTGCCCCCGGATCTCGGTGCGGGCGGCACGCCGAGCGCCATCACGATCCCGCGCAGCTCACGGACGTACGCCTTGGCGACCCCGCGCAGCTCACGGACGTACGCCTTGGCGACCCCGCGCAGCTCACGGACGTACGCCTTGGCGACCTCGGGAGCGCGCTCGCCCGCTGCCGAGGCGCTCCCTCAGCCGCCGTCCCGCAGCCCCTGCCGGTACTCCCCCGGCGGCACCCCGTAGCGCTGCCGGAACACCCGGCTGAAGTGGAACGGGCTGCCGAACCCGGAGGCGGTGGCCACGCGCTCCACGGGCAGTTCGGTGGCCTCGAGGAGACGGGCGGCGTGGCGCAGTCGGGCGTGCCGCAGCGCGCGCATCGGGGAGTGCCCCAGCTGCTCGGTGAAGAGGTGCGCGAACCGGGACGGGGAGAGGGCCACGCACTCGGCGAGAGAGCGGACGGTGTGCGGGGCTCCGGGGTCGGCGGCGATCAGATCCTCCGCCCTGCGGATCCTCGGGTCCGCTCCGGTGGGGCGCGGCTCGGAGCGGGCGGCGGTGAGCAGCACCGCCTCCTCCAGGGAGCACAGGGCCAGTTCGCGGGCCGCCGTGCCGTGCGCCACAGCGACCTCGGTGTGCTCGCCCCCCGGCCCGGCGGCCTCGGGGGCGGGCGGTGGGCCCTCGCCTGACCAGCGGGCGTCGGCGAGCATCCGGCGGAAGGCCGCGTCGACGCGTTCGCGGATGCCGTCGGGGGCCGACGGCACGGCGTACAGCCGGTCGCCGGTCTCGTACGGGCGCAGCCAGGCCGTCCAGGACGCCCGTGGCTGGCAGTGCACCCACCAGAACGCCCAGTGCCCGGCGCCCGGCCCGACGGTGTAGTGCTGCGGCACCCCCGGGCCGAGGACCACGAGGTCCCCGGGGGCCGCCCCCGTGCGCGCCGAGCCCTGCCGCAGCAGTCCCGCGCCGCCCGTGGTCCAGGTGAACAGCCAGCTGTCCGCGCCGCGCGGCCGGTGCACGGCGTAGGGCGGTCGCTGGTCGAAGCGTCCGATGATCACCTGGCCCGGCGGCGGCGACGGATCGGCGGGCGCAGCAGTTCCAGGCAGGTCGTCAGCACGCACGGGCATCCTTCCGAAAGGCGCTCGGCCCTAGCGTGGAGCACGTCGGACGACGGTGGGAAGGGACACGCGGATGACAGTCACGGGCAGGGCGGAGTTCGAGGAGAACGGCTGTCTGGTGGTGCGGGGACTGTTCTCGCCCGCCGAGATCGAGGAGCTGTGCGACCGTTTCACCGCCCTGCGGGAGGGCGGCCCGATCCCGGGGCACTTCCAGCCCCGACGGCCCGCGGCGGACGGACCGGCCGACCCGCTGGACACCCACCCCCGGGTGATGCACCCGCACCGCATCGACGACCTGTCGCTGCGGGTCCTCCTCGACACCCGGCTGCGGGAGATCCTCGAAGGGCTGCTCGGGGAGGAGGTCCTGGCCGCGCAGAGCATGTTCTACTTCAAGCCGCCGGGGGCCCGGGGGCAGGCGCTGCACCAGGACAACTTCTATCTGCGGGTCGAGCCGGGGACCTGTGTGGCCGCATGGATCGCCTGCGATGTGATCGACCGGGACAACGGCGGCCTGGAGGTCGTGCCCGGGACGCATCGGATGGATCTGTTCTGCCCGGAGGTCGCGGACTCGGAGGTGTCCTTTGCCCGGGAGTACGTGGCACCGCCGCCCGGCCTGACTCCCGTGCCCGTCGACATGGCCCCGGGCGACGTCCTCTTCTTCAACGGCAGCCTGGTCCACGGCTCCCAGCCCAACCGCACCACGGACCGCTTCCGCCGGTCCTTCATCGGCCACTACGTGGGCCGCTCCGCCGAACGCATCGGCCGCTACTACGAGACGCTGACGATGAGCGGCGCCCCCGTGGCCCTCGCGGAGAGCGAGGGAGCGGGCCCGTGCGGGACGGAGTTCGAGGCGATGGGCGCCCACTGAAGCGGGCCCCGCAGCCTCGGCCCAGTTCGAGGAGCCCCCGCCGGACCGCCTCGGAGACCGTGCTCGCCCGGTTCTCGGTGCCGAGCTTGCGGTAGACACGGACCGGGTGGGTCTTGACCGTGGCCTCGGTGAGATGGAGGGCGGCGGCGATGGCCCGGTTGCTGCGGCCCAGCGCCAGCAGCCGTACGACCTCGATCTCCCGGTCGCTCAGGGCGGTGCCCGGAGCGACCAGGTGACCGGCGAGGTGTCCGGCGAGGTGTCCGGCGGCCTCGGGGGCGAGCCCTCGGCCGGGGCCGCCGCGCGTCGCCCGTAAGCCGTCGATCCGTTCAACCGTTCGATTGAACGCGGCCCCATCCGTCACGGGGCGCCCCCTCCGTACCGCTCTGGCCCGATGCCCGCGTGCACCCGGCCACGCGCTGGTTGAATGGGGCGTCTTCACCAAAACCTCATACGGCCTGCACAAGAGGCCCCTGGTCGAAGGGCGTCGTCGTGGTTCTCAAGGGGCGGATCGGGGAACGTGAGCGGCTCGAACGACTGGTGGCGGAGGTGCGGCGGGGGCTGAGCGGGGTCGTGCTGTTGCGGGGCGACGCCGGGATCGGGAAGACGGTGCTCCTCGGTCACGCGGGCCGGGAGGCAGCCGATCTGCGGGTGTTACAGGTGGCGGGCGTGGAGTCCGAGGCGGGATTCCCGTTCGCCGCGTTGCAGCGGCTCCTCGTGCCGTTCCTGGACGGACTGAAGGAGCCCGGTGGGCTGCCGGCGTCGCAGCACGAGGCGCTCAGGGTGGCGTGCGGGCTTGCCGACGGTCCGCCCGCCGATCGGTTCCTGGTGGGGCTCGCCACGCTGACGCTGCTCGCGGAGGCCGCGAAACAGCGGCCGGTGCTGGCGTGTGTGGACGACGCGCAGTGGCTCGACGAGGAGTCGCTGGGCGTCCTCGCCTTCGTGGGGCGGCGGGTGCACGCCGAGGGCGTGGGGCTGGTGTTCGCGGCCCGGACCGGGTTCGAGGCACCGGCGGGTCTGCCGGTCACCGAGGTGGGCGGCCTGGAGGAGCCGTTCGCCCTGGAGCTGCTGCGGGAGGTTGTCACCGGGCCGCTGGACGCCCGGGTGGGCGCGCGGATCGTGGCCGCGACCGCCGGGAACCCGCTCGCGCTGGCCGACCTGGGGCAGGAGTTGACCGCCGACCAGCTCTCCGGCTCGTCGGCGCTGCCCGAACCGCTGCCCGTGGGGAGCCGGTTGGAGGCGCACTACCTGCGGCGGGTGCGCGAGCTGCCGGTGGCGGCGCAGACCTGGCTGCTGGTGGCCGCGACCGCGCCGGGCGGCGACCTCGGCTATGTCACCGGTGCCGCGCGCCGGCTCGGGATCGGGCCGGAGGACTCGGGGCCGGCCGAGGCGGCGGGGCTGGTGGTGCTGCGCAGGGCCGCCGAGTTCCGGCATCCGCTGGTGCGGTCGGCGGTGTACGGCGGGGCCACCAGCGTGGAACGGGGACGGGCCCACCGGGCCCTGGCGGAGGTGACGGACCGGCCCGCCGACTCCGACCGACGGGCCTGGCACCTGGCGGCGGCCGCCCTCGGGCCGGACGAGGAGGTGGCCGCCGAGGTGGAGCGCTCGGCCGACCGGGCGGGCGCGCGCGGCGGTCACGCGGCCCGCGCCACCTTCCTCGGCAGGGCCGCCGAGCTGACCCCGGGGGAAACCGCCCGGGCCGGCCGGCTGCTGGCCGCGGCGGAGGCCGCACTGTCGGCGGGAGCACCGCTCCAGGCGGAGTCCCTGCTGGACGCGATCGACGTCGCTCTGCTCGGTGACGTCGGCCGGGGCCGGGCGCTGCTCGTGCGAGCCCAGGCGGTGACGTTCCTCGGCGACATGGGCGCGTTCGCGGCGGCGCCCGCGCTGTGTCTGCGGGCCGCGCGGGCCCTCGCCGACGGGGCTCCGGAGCTGGCCCGGGAGGCGCTGCTGCGGGCGGTCCAGGGCGCGATCACCGCCGAACACCTCGTCCGGGACACGACGTTCACCGACATCGCGGGGGCCGTGGACGACCTGCTGCCGCGAACGGCGCCCGCGAACGGCGTCGACCTGGTGCTGCGCGCCTTCGCCGTCCTCGTCACCGACGGCTACGAGCGGGCCGTGCCGCACATGCGGAGGGCCCACGAGATGCTGCGGGACCCCCGGACCTCGGACCAGGACGTGCTCCGCGCGTATCTGCCCACCGTCACCCTGACGATGATGCTCTGGGACGAGGAGACCCAGCGCGCGGTCATGCGCCGGGCCGCCGACGTGGCCCGTGACACCGGCGCCCTGCTGGAGCTGGACACCGCCCTGTACTGCTCGGTGATGCACGAGACCAACCTCGGCGAACTGGCCCTCGCGGACGACCTGCACGCCCAGGGCCTCCAGATCCGCGCGGCGATCGGCGCCACCGACGACATGTGGGCGCTCTACCGGCACCCCGAACTGGTCGCCTGGCACGCGGACACCGAGGAACCGGAAGCGGTGCTGCGCGGCTCCGAGGAGGCCGGGGCCTGGCTGGGCAACGGCGCGGTGGAGTCCATCGCCCGCATCGGCATGGCGGTCCTCGCCCTCGGCTCCGGCGACTACGCGCGGGCCCGCACGATCACCCGTGAGCTGGTCGGGCAGGATCCGATCGCCTACCACTCCCGGATCCTCCCCCACCTGGTCGAGGCGGCCGTCCGCTGCGGCGACCGGGTCCTGGCCACGACGGCCCTGCGGACCCTGGAGTCCCGGGCGACGGCCACCGGCACCGCGTGGGCGCTCGGTCTGCTGGCACGCTGCCGGGCCCTGCTGGCGCCCGCGAGCGACGCCGATCCGCTGTACCGCGAGGCGATCTCGCTGCTCTCCGGCAGCGGCGCCCGTGCCGACCTCGCCGTCGCGCATCTCCTCTACGGCGAGTGGCTGCGCCGCCGCAAGCGCCGCAAGGCCGCCCGCGAGCAGCTGCGTACGGCGCTGACGATGTTCGACACCATGCGGGCCCGGGGTTACGCGACGCGCGCCGCACGGGAGTTGGCGGCGACCGGTGAGCATCCGCGGCGCGGTCCGGCGGGGGCGGACGGCGCGCTCACCCCGCAGGAGCTGACCATCGCCCGGCTCGCCAAGGCAGGCTCCACCAACGCCGAGATCGCCGCCCGGCTGTTCATCAGCGCCAGCACGGTCGACTACCACCTGAGGAAGATCTTCCGGAAGCTCGACGTCACCTCGCGGCGGCAGCTGGCACGGGTCCCGGAGCTCTGAGGCGGGCGGCCGGCGGGGGCTCCTCGGCGCGGAGGGCAGCTGTGGCGGGGTGGAGGGCCTCGGCATACCGTCGGTCGCGGGCGGCGGACCGCGCGGCCCACCCGGTCACGACTACGCGTTCCACAGGATTCGGCGCCGCGCCGACCCGCCGGAGGATGCACGGGCCGGACACGCCCGCAGACGGGAGCACCCCCCATGCCGTACGTCACCGCAGCCGACGGGGCTCAGATCTTCTACAAGGACTGGGGGCAGGGCCGCCCGGTCGTGCTCAGCCACGGCTGGCCCCTGAACTCCGACAGCTGGGAGGCTCAGCAGCTGTTCCTGGCCAGGCACGGTTACCGGGTCGTCGCGCACGACCGGCGCGGGCACGGCCGCTCCACCCAGACCTGGCACGGCAACGAGATGAACACCTACGCCGACGACCTCGCCACCCTGATCGACACCCTCGATCTGCGGGACGTCACGCTCGTCGGTTTCTCCACCGGCGGCGGCGAGGTGACCCGCTATGTGGGGCGGCACGGCACGGGACGGGTCGCGCAGCTGGTGCTGGTCTCCGCCGTGCCGCCGTTCATGCTCAGGACCGACGACAATCCCGGTGGCGTACCCGTCGAGGTGTTCGACGCGATCCGCGCCGGGTCGCTCGCCGACCGGTCGCAGCTGTACCGGGACCTCGCCGACGGCCCGTTCTTCGGGAACAACCGGCCCGGGGCCCACGTGTCCCAGGGTGTGCGGGACGCCTTCTGGCTCCAGGGCATGCAGTCCGGACACCGGAACGCGTACGAATGCGTCGCGGCCTTCTCCGCCACCGACTTCCGCGCCGATCTCGACGCCGTCGACGTGCCCGCCCTCGTCGTCCACGGCGACGACGACCAGGTCGTGCCGTTCGAGGTCGGCGGCAGGGCCTCGGCGGCCCGGATCAAGAACGCGACGCTGAAGGTCTATCCCGGGGCCCCGCACGGCATCACGGACACGCACAAGGACCAACTCGGCGCGGACCTGCTGGAGTTCCTCAACTCCTGAGCGTCCTGTGCACCTCGCTGGAGTTCCTGGAAGGAGAACGATGAGCAGTCCCGACACGATCGTCCTGATCCACGGCTTCTGGGTGACGCCCCGGAGCTGGGAGCACTGGATCGCCCACTACGAGAAGCGCGGTTACCGGGTCCTCGCCCCGGCCTACCCGGGCTTCGAGGTGGAGGTCGAGTCGCTGAACGCCGACACCTCTCCGATCGAGAAGGTGACGGTCCCCCAGATCGTCGACAGCCTGGTCGCCCTCGTCCAGGGTCTCGACAAACCGCCGGTCCTCATCGGCCACTCCGCCGGCGGTGTCTTCGTCCAGCTGCTCCTCGACAGGGGCCTCGGCGCGGCGGGCGTGGCGATCAACTCGGCGCCCACCGAGGGCGTCGCCGTGCTGCCGCTGACCCAGATCAAGTCGGCGTTCCCGGTGCTGAAGAACCCCGCCAACCGGCACCGCGCGGTCGGCCTCACCTTCGAGCAGTGGCACTACGCCTTCACCAACACCTTCCCCGAGGAGGAGTCGAGGGCACTGTACGAGCGGTACGCCGTCCCCGCGTCCGGCGCCATCTTCTGGGACAGCGCCCTCGCCACCCTGCGGCCGGGCCACCAGAGCACCTATGTGGACTACCACAACGAGGACCGGCCACCGCTGCTGTTCGTCTCGGGCGAGAAGGACCATCTGATGCCGCCCAAGGTGCAGCAGTCCAACGCCAAGCACTACAAGTCGCACACGGTCACCGAGGTCAAGGAGTACCCCGGGATGCCTCATCTGCTGCCCGCCGCGCCCGGGTGGGAGGCGGTCGCGGACGACGCCCTGGACTGGGCGGTCGCGCACGCGCGCTGAACTCCCGTGCCCGGG
Source organism: Streptomyces akebiae (assembly GCF_019599145.1). Classification (NCBI taxonomy): domain Bacteria; kingdom Bacillati; phylum Actinomycetota; class Actinomycetes; order Kitasatosporales; family Streptomycetaceae; genus Streptomyces; species Streptomyces akebiae. The sequence goes on from NZ_CP080647.1 coordinate 596,884, forward strand.
GCGGCCGTCGCCGCGGCCGCCCCGGGCCTTTGTCCGGAAGGGATCCCCGTATGACCGGCGTCCGCGTCACGCACATCGGCGGCCCGACCACCCTGATCGAGGTCGGTGGCCTGCGGCTGCTGACCGATCCGACCTTCGACCCGCCGGGCCGCCGCTACGCGTTCGGCTGGGGCACGTCGTCGCGCAAGACCGCGGGGCCCGCCCTGCCGGCCGCCGAACTGCCGCCGGTGGACGCGGTGTTGTTGACCCACGACCACCACGGCGACAACCTCGACGACGCGGGCCGCGCCCTTCTGCCGGGCGTCGAGGTCGTGCTCACCACTGTGTCCGGGGCGCGACGCCTCGGCGGCAACGCGCGGGGCCTGGCTCCCTGGGACACCTGCAAGCTGTCCTCCCCCGACGGCACGACCGTCGAGGTCACCGCCACCCCCGCCCGGCACGGCCCGCCGCTGTCCCGTCCGGTCGTCGGCGAGGTGACGGGCTTCGCCCTCGCCTGGCCCGGTCAGCGGCACGGGGCGCTGTGGATCTCCGGCGACTCGGTCCTCTTCGCGGGCGTACGGGAGGTGGGCCGGCGGCTGACCGTGGGCACCGCCCTGCTCCACCTCGGCGGCGTCGGCTTCCCGGTCACCGGCCCGCTCCGCTACACGATGACCGCCGCCGAGGCCGTGGACGTCTGCCGACTGCTGCGTCCCCGTACGGTCGTGCCGGTGCACTACGAGGGGTGGAGTCACTTCCGTGAAGCCCGCGCGGCGGCCGAGCGGACCTTGGCCGGGGCCCCCGCCGAGGTGAGGGACGTGTTCCGCTGGCTGCCGATGGGGACGGCGACGGAGCTCAGCGTGTGAGGGCCCCACCCTCGTCGGCCGCCTCCAGCAGGTCCAGCGCCCGCTCCCAGGGGAACTCCCCGCGCCCGCCGTCCTCCTCGGCCCCACCGGCGTACGGGTCGCCGAACCTGACGCCCATGCCGCGCAGCCGCTCCAGGCTCGCGCGGTACGCCGGGTGGGCGGCGAGGGCGTCGGCGACACAGGGCAGCACGGCGATCGGGACGCCCAGGCCGCACGCCTCGCACAGGGTGCCGACCGCGAGGGTGTCGGCCATTCCCGCGGCCCACTTGTTGACGGTGTTGAAGGTGGCCGGCGCGACCACCACGGCGTCCGGAGGCGGGAAGGGGCGGGCGTCGCCCGGTCGCCGCCAGGCCGAACGGATCGGGCGGCCGGTCTGCGCCTCGACCGCGGCCGCGTCGAAGAAACCGCCCATGGCGACGGGGGTCGCGATGACCCCGACCTCCCAGTCGCGTTCCTGGGCGGCGGTGATCAGCTTGCTGACCTCGGCGGCGATGCCCGCCGCGCAGACGACGACGTAGAGGAAGGGTCGCCCGCCCTGTCCGGGCCCGCCTCGTCCTGGCCGGCCTTCGGCCGTGTTCGCAGTCGCAGTCACCCTCCGACCCTACTGAACCGGGGTCACCCGCCGGGCGCTCTCTCGACGAAGCGTTCGACGTCCGCGGCGGTCGGTCGGAGCAGCCCGTCCCGTACGGCGAGGGCGGTGGCCTCGGCGCGGGAGGCGGCGCCGGTCTTGCGCAGCAGATGCTCGACATGGGTGTGCACCGTGCGCGGGGACAGGAACAGCGCCTCGGCGATGGCCTGGTTCGTCCGGCCGGTGGCCGCCCGGGTGAGCACCTCCAGTTCCCGCGGACTGAGCCCGTACGGCAGGGGGGCGGGCGTCTCGTGGACGAGGACCGCGCGGCGTACCACGGCCGTGCCGAGGGTGTGGCGGCGCAGGGTGACGCGGTACCAGTCGGGGCCCACGGGCCACAGCAGGCGCAACCGGGTGCCGTGCGAGTCGGCGAAGGCGCCGAGGAGACGACGGAATTCGGCGTCCCGGAGCACCACGGCGGGGTCCCGGCCCGGGAGTTCGAGGATGTCGTCGTCGACGACGAGGCAGGCCCCGCCGTCCGCCGGGAGATCGTGGAGGGCGCCCGCGTGCGCGGTGGGGTCGACGAGGACGCCCAGTGCGGGCAGCAGGGATGCCAGCAGATGGCGGGTCTCGGTGTCGTAGGCGTCGGGGGTGGCGGTGGAGAGGGTGACCAGACCGACGAGTCGACCGTGGTGGCGCAGGGCGCCGGTGACCGCGTCGCGGACGCCCGCCGGGCGCATCCGCTCGGCGTAGAACCAGCCGTCGCGGTAGCGCTCGCCCGGGTCCTCGACGTCCTCGCAGATGGAGGGCGGGATCTCGCTGCTCAGGACGTTGGCGTACCAGGGGGTCGAGACGAACTCGGCGGCCAGTGCCTCGGAGACGTCGGCGTCGTAGCCGACGCCCGCGACCTGGACGTGGGCGCCGGTGATCGGATCGATCTCCAGGAGGGTGGCGGCGTCCAGGGGCAGGGCGCGGCCGAGTTCGCGCAGGGCCTCGGCGCAGGCGGCGGCGGTGTCGCGTTCGCGGGTCAGCATGCCGATGCGGGTGGCGGCCGCGAGCTGGTGGTGGGTGAGCATGCGAGCCTCCCGGGGCGGCCCCGAGACCTGCACCGGCCTCGGGGCCGCCCCGGGACCGGCAGGTCTTTTGGACCCTAACGATATGCGGGCGGGGTGCGGTGGACAAGAAGGTGAGCGATCCGTGAAAGCCGGTGGCCCGCGGACTCGGTATTTGTACGGATGGTGGGGCGGGGCGCCGGGGTCTTTTCTGTTCGGCACAGCAGGACGCCCGCCGCTGACGGGCCCCGTCCCCCTTGGAGATCCCCGCCATGACCAGACGCCACCCTTCCGTCACCCCGGCCTCGCGCAGGCAGTTCCTCACGTGGTCGGCCGGCGCGCTCACCGCGACCGGGCTGGCCACCACGGGCTGCAGCGCCCCGGAGAGCAGCTCCGGTGCGGCGAAGGCGGCGGACGCGTCCCCCTCCGCGAGGAAGCTCACCCAGATCGGCCTCGACTACCCCTTCACCCAGATCCCGCTCTACAGCACCCTGGTGAAGCTCTCGACGGCAGCCGCGAAGAAGCACGACGTCGAGCTGTTGACGACGAGCGACGCGAGCAACCCCGACACCCAGGCCAGCAACCTCAACACCTGGGTCACGCGGAAGATGCAGGCGATCGTGTCGTTCCCGATGGTCTTCGAAGCCACCGAGTCGATCGCCGAGGCCGCGCTCGACGCGGGCCTGATCTGGGTGACGTACGGCGGGACGCTGGAGAGCCAGAGCGCCGACATCCAGTTCAGCTTCCGCGAGAGCGGCACGCTGCTCGGCGAGTCGGCCGCCAAATGGGCCAACGAGGAGCTGAACGGCAAGGGGAAGATCGCGTTCCTGGTCGACAACACGATCGAGCTCGGCCGGGAGCGCACGAAGGGCATGATCGACGCCTTCACCGAGCTCGCGCCCGGTGTCGACGTGGTGGCGCAGGAGCAGGCCATCGACCCCGACACGGGGCTGTCGAAGTCCAGCGCGCTCCTCGCCAAGCACCCCGACCTGAACATCATCCTCGGCATCACGGACGCGGCGGCGTACGGCGGGTTCAAGGCCTTGCAGCAGGCCGGGCGGAAGAAGGACGACAGGAAGACGTTCGTCGGCGGCCAGGACGGCTCGGCCCCCTCGCTCCTCGCCATCAAGCAGGGCACGTTCTACCGGGCCTCGTCCGCCCTGGCCCCGCTGGACATCGCCAACGCGATCGTCGACGTGCCGCTCGCGGTCGCCGCCGGGAAGGCGGACCCGAGCGTCCAGGTGCCGGTCAAGCTGGTCCAGGGCGGGGACACGGCTGAGATCGACGCGCTGCTCGCCCAGAACGGGTAGGGCCGCGCGATGGCCGACATGAGCGACGCGCGAGGGGCGACCGCGGCAGCCGGCAGCCCCAGGGATCCCGGGGCGGCGAACCCGCCGAACCTGCGGATCTCCTCCCTCGGCAAGTCCTTCGGCGGGGTGCGGGCGCTGGACGGCGTGGACCTCACCGTGCCCGCCGGCCAGGTGCACGCCCTGCTCGGGCACAACGGCGCCGGCAAGTCCACGCTGATCAAGTGCCTGGGCGGGGCGTTCCCGCCGGACGCCGGGACGATCGAGGTGGGCGGGGTCCCGTACGCCCGGCTCAGTCCGCGCGAGTCGATCGCGGCGGGGGTGGCGATCATCTTCCAGACGCTCAGCGTCGTGGACTCCCTGACCGTGGCCGAGAACATCTTCCTCGGCCAGGAGTGGACCCGGTACGGGCGGGTCGACCGCCGGGCCCAGGAGAAGGTGGCCGCCGAACTCCTCGACCGCGTCGCCGCGAGCTGCTCGCCGCGCGACCGGGTGGGTGAACTGCCCATGGGCCAGAAACAGTTGGTCGAGATCGCCAAGGCCCTCAGCCGCAGCGCCTCGGTTCTGGTCCTCGACGAGCCCACGGCCGCCCTCTCCGGCGCCGAGAGCGACGCCCTCGCCACCCGGGTGGAGGACCTGCGCGCCCAGGGCCTCGCCATCGTCTACGTGACGCACCTCCTGGCCGAGGTCGAACGCCTCGCGGACGCGGTGACCGTCCTCCGCGACGGCCGCGTCGCTCATACGGCGACCGGCGTCCACGGCCGCCACGACCTGGTGCGGGCCATCACGGGAGTCGGCGCACCGGGGCCGTCGACACCCACCGGGACGGGGCCACGCGGAACCTCCGCACCCGGTACCGGTTCGGCCCCCTCCGCCCGCCGCTCCCCCGTGCCCGCCCGTCTCACCCTGCGCGGCCTGCGCGGCCCCGGTTTCGGGCCCGTCGACCTCGTCGTCGGTGAGGGCGAGGTCGTAGGCCTGTACGGGCTGATCGGGTCCGGGCGTACGCGGGTGCTGGAGACGTTGTTCGGCAGGCGGCCGGCCGAGGGCGGCAGTGTCCACGTCGGTGAGCGTGCCGTCTCCCCCGCCCGCCCCGCCGACGCCCTCGCCGCCGGGATCGCGCTGGTGCCTGCGGACCGGCGGACGCAGGGCCTGTTCGCGGGGCTGAGCGCGCAGGACAACGTCCTGTTGCCGAGCGTGCGCACGCTCAGCCGGCGCGGGGTACGGGCCCTCCGCGCGGAGCGGCGGGTGTTCGATTCGCTCGCCGAGGCGGTGGGGCTGCGGCCCGCGCGGCCGGGGCCACCGGCCTCCTCGTTCTCCGGCGGCAACCAGCAGAAGCTGCTGCTGGGCCGCTGGATCAACGAGGCCAGGACCGTCGACGTCCTGCTGCTCGACGAGCCGACCCAGGGCGTCGACGTCGGCGCCCGTCAGGAGATCTACGACGTCGTGTCCGCACTCGCCGAACAGCACGGCACGGCCGTGCTGTTCGCCTCCAGCGACCCGGAGGAGGCGGCCGGCCTCGCCCACCGCTGTCTGGTGGTCGACCGGGGCCGGATCGTCGCCGAACTCTCCGGCCCGGATCTCACCGAGGCGTCCCTGCTCGCGGCCGTCCACGACGCGGGGCCCCCGCCTCGACAGCCGCACCACCCGGACGGCGCCGCCACCGAGCCGCCCACGTCCACCCCCTCCCACGAAGGAGCAGCATGACCGCCGTGACCGCCGCCGAGCGCGTCGTCCCCGGCCCGCGCGCACTGGCCGCGCACGGGCTCTCCACGGTGCGACGCCATCCGCTGATCGTCGTCCTCACCCTGCTGGTGCTGGGGTTCCAGCTGTCCACCGGCAGCTTCCTCGACGCCGGGAACCTGCGCGGGATCGCCACCGACGCGGCGGCCCTCGCCATCGTCGCCGTGCCCCTGGCCCTGTTGATCATCAGTGGCTACCTGGATCTGTCGGTGGGCTCGACGCTGGCGCTGGGCGCCCTGACGGCGGGCTGGCTCGCCGGGGAGCAGGCCCAGTCCCCCGTGGTCGCCGTCCTCGGGGCGCTGGCCGTCGGCGCGGCGGTCGGGGCCGTGAACGGAGTGCTCTGCTGCTATCTGGGGCTGTCGCCGTTCATCGTGACGCTGGGCATGCTGGCGGCGGTGCGCGGCCTGGCACAGCAGCTCTTCCCGCTGCCGCTGAGCGGCTTCGGCGACGGCTTCGCGTGGCTGGGCGGGGCACGGATCGCCGGGATCGCGGCCCCCGTGGTCATCGCCGCCGTCGTCCTGGTCGCCGGGGCGCTGTTCCTGGCGTACACGCCCACCGGACGCCATGTGTTCGCGATCGGGGTCAACCGGGAGGCCGCGTATCTCTCCGGCATCGATGTCCGCCGTACGCCGTTCGCGCTGTTCGTGGTCACCGGTACGGCCGCCGCGCTGGCCGGGGCGATCAAGGCGTCCGTGCTGGACAGCGTGGTCGCGGGCACCTCGGGCGCGGGTTTCGAGCTGACGGTGCTCACGGCCGTGCTGCTGGGCGGGGTCGCCCTGAGCGGCGGCTCCGGTTCGGTTCTCGGGGTGCTGCTCGGCGTGCTGTTCCTGGGTTGCCTGCAGAACGGGCTGACACTGCTGAGCGTGCCGACGTTCTGGCAGCAGATGGCGCAGGGCGTGGCGCTGGTGGCGGGCGCGGCGCTCGCCTTCTTCGGCCCGCGCGCGGCCCGGTGACCGTCACCCCGGGGCCTTCCCGTACTCCCTCGCATGCAGACACCCCAGAGAGGTCCTCGTGAGCGACACTTCCCCCACCCTGGTCCTGACCGGCGGTCAGGTCATCACCGTCGACGCCGGCTTCTCGGTCGCCGAGGGTGTGGCCGTGCGCGGTCGGGAGATCGTCGCGGTCGGTACGGACGCCGAGATGCGCGCCCTGGCCGGGCCGACGACACGGATCGTGGAGCTGGCCGGGCGTACCGTGCTGCCGGGCATCAACGACTCGCATCTGCACGGCGCCGCGTACGGCCTGTCCAAGCCTCCGTTCGCCCTGGACGTCGGCCACCCGGCGGTGGGGTCGATCGCCGACATCGCGGGGGTGGTGGGCGCGGCGGCGCGGGCCGCCGCGCCCGGCGAGTGGATCGTCGGCCTGGGCTGGGACCCGGGCTATCTCGCCGAGTGCCTCGCCGAGCCGGGGCGACTCCCGCACCGCGCCGACCTGGACGCGGTGGCGCCCGGCCACCCCGTCTGTCTGACCGACTTCTCCCAGCACATGGTGTGGGCGAACAGCGAGGCCCTGCGCCGCTGCGGGATCGACGCCGACACCGTGGCACCCGACGGCGGGGTCGTCGACCGCGACCCCGACGGCCGGCCCACCGGCATCCTGCGCGAGGCGGCCGGCGTCCTCCTCCAGGCCGCCCTGCCCTCCCCCACGGTCGCCCAGCGCCGCCAGGCCATCCGCAACGTCGTCGCCGAGCTCCACTCGCGCGGCATCACCAGCTACACCGAGCCGGGTCTCGGCCCCGGCGGCGCCGAGACCCTGTTCGGCGGGCTGAGCACCGACAACTGGACGGCGTACGCGGACCTGGCGGCGGTCGGCTCCCTGCACGCCCGGGTCAGCGTCCTCCTGCTGCCCGCGCCCATGGGCGGCTCCGCCGACGACGTCCGCAAGGGTCTGGCCGAGCTCCACCGCCCGGAGTCCGCGGACCCCCGGCGGCTGAACGCCATCGGCGTGAAGATCTTCGCCGACGGCGTGCCGCCGAACCGTACGGCCTGGATGAACGAGCCCTACGTCGGCGGCGGACACGGCTCCCTCTGCGTGCACGGGCGCACGCCCGATCTGCAGGTCGACGAGTTGTTCGACATGATCCGGATCGCGCACGAGGCCGGTTACCAGCTGGGGGTCCACGTCACCGGCGACCGGGCCATCGATCTCGTGGTGGACGCGTTCACGGCGGCGCAGGAGGCGGTGCCGCGCGCCGACGCCCGGCACTACGTCATCCACGGCGACTTCATCGGTGCGGACAGCCTCGCCCGGCTGGCCGCGCACGGCTACGGCGTCAACATGAACCCCGCCATCAAGTGGACGATCTCCGATCTGATGGCGGAGGTCGTGGGCACCGAGCGGTCGGCGTACCAGTGGCCCGCGCGCTCCGCCTTCGACGCGGGGGTGGCGGTGTGCGCCAGTTCGGACGCGCCGATCACCGAGCCCGACTGGCGGCAGGGCGTCGCCGGGATGCTGCTGCGCGAGTCGAAGGCCAGCGGCCGGGTCAGCGGTCCCGAACAGCGGGTGGAGCTCGCGGAGGCGCTGCGGGCGTACACGATCAACCCGGCGCGGCAGGACTTCGCCGAGGAGTGGAAGGGGTCCGTGGAGGTGGGCAAGGTGGCCGACCTGTGCGTACTGGACCGGCCGCTGCTCGGTCTCGACCCCCACGAGATCACCGGCGTCGAGGTCGACATGACGGTGTTCGACGGCGGGGTCGTCTTCGAGCGCTGAGCGGGCACACGACGCGGCCGGCGCCTGGATCCAGGCGCCGGCCGCGTCGTGTCGTGCCGTCGGTCATGCGGCGGGTCAGCCGGTCAGTGCCGTCACCCGCCGGATGACCTCCTTGCAGAAGGCGCCGACCCCGTCGGGGTCGTCGATGAACTGGTTGGGCTTGACGCAGAAGGTCGTGAAACCCTGCTCCAGCTGCTCGGGGATCGAGGCGAGGGCCGCCCCGAGGTCCGCCGGGGAGTGGTCGTCGGGGAAGACCGCCTGGGTGCCGCCGATCATCTCCAGTTCGGCGGCGTCCCGTCCGGCGGCGGTCATGGCCTCGTCGAGCGCCTTGAGGTCGTCCGGGGTCGGGCGCCCGAGGGGGTGGAAGCCGTGGCCGTGGCGGACCAGCCGGCGCAGCACGGGGCCGTGCAGGCGCTGCCCGCCGAACCACAGCCTCGGCCCCTCGGGGCGGTACGCCTTGGGCTCGAAGTAGACGTCCCGGAACGGGTAGTGCTCGCTGTCGTGGGAGATCGGTGACGGCCCCCAGGCCTTGGCCCAGACCTCCAGGTGCTCGTCGAGCAACCGGCCCCGTCTGCCGAAGGGCACCCCGAGCGCGTCGTATTCGTCCCTGCTCCAGCTGACGGTGGGCTGCACCAGCAGCCGTCCTTCGCTGAGCAGGTCGAGGGTGCCGAGTTCCCTGGCCATCAGCAGGGGGTGGCGCAGTGGGGCGAGGACGGCCGCGGCGGCCAGGCGCAGGCGTTCGGTGACGGAGGCGATGGAGGCGAGCAGGAGAAGGGAGTGGGGCCAGGGGGTGTACGGGTCCTGATTGCCGGGGAGGGCGTAGTCGCGAGGATTGCCCATGACGCCGTCGGCGGCGGCGTCGGGGCCGAGCACGATGTGTTCGCTGACCATGACGGAGTCGAAGCCGGCGTCCTCGGCCTCGCGGGCCCACCGTACGGCGGCGGGCAGGTCGGCCCGGCCGCCGGTGAGGGTCCAGTTCTCGCTGAGGACCAGCAGCATGCGGGGGGTGGTGCTCATGGTGGATTCCCTCTCCTCCGTACAATTTGATCCCGAATGACCGAACGACCGTACGACCGAACTATCGAATGTCCGCACGAACGACGGACCCGGACCGGGGGTGGCCGCAGTGGGCCCTCCATGTCCGGCCGTGACACCGAAGGAGCACCCGTGCCCGGCCAGCGATCCATCACCGAAGCCGAGAAGCTCGCCGCGGCGAAGCTCGGGGACTTCCCGATCCGCCGGGACCAGATGGCGGCGGTGGCGAACATCTACCGGGCCGCCTCGGCGGTGCGGCAGCACCTGGAGAACTCCGTGCTGCGCGGTTCCGATCTGACCTGGACGGCCTTCGTGGTGCTCTGGGTGGTGTGGGTGTGGGGCGAGTCCGAGACCCGGCACGTGGCCGAGGAGGCGGGCATCTCCAAGGGCACGCTCACGGGTGTGGCCCGGACGCTGGAGTCGCGCGGGCTGGTGCGGCGGGCGGACCACCCGACGGACGGCCGGCTGGTACTGCTGGCCCTCACCGAGAAGGGCGAGGAGCTGATGCGGCGGGTGTTCCCGGCGTTCAACGAGGAGGAGGCCTTCGTCACCGGGCAGCTCAGCGACGCGGAGTGCCGGAGCCTCGCGGAGGGGCTGCGCAGTGTCGTGCTCCAGGTCGAGGAACACGGCGAGGAGCGCCGCCGCACCCTGCTGAACGGCGCCGAGCCCGCGCCCCGGCGCAGTGGCCGCCGCCCGAAGGCGTGACGGCTCCACGCTCGACACACCTCTTCGTCCACCCTGGACCTTCCTTATCGTTTGGATTCAAACAAGATAGGTGGATGTTGAATTCACGGTCAAGGGCCAACGGCTGACCGGCCGCGCGCGCTGCCGGTCATGCTCCTAATTCGCTTGCGGGGGCGGAGCACCGGGCCCGACGATCTGCCCATGCTCATCCATCACGCCTCCCCGACGCCGTCCCTCGCCACCGCCTCGTCGGTGCGGGGGCAGCAGCAGTCGGGCCGACCGTGGGAGCCGACACCGCCCCGGTCGTGACGGCCGCGCTCGTCACGGGGCTCCTCGTCGGCTATGGCATCGCCATCCCCGTCGGAGCCGTCGCGACCTACCTCGTCTCCCTCACCGCCCGCACGTCCCTGCGGACCGGAGCGTGCGCCGCACTCGGCGTCGCGACGGCCGACGGACTGTACGCCCTGCTCGCCGCCCTCGGCGGTACGGCCCTCGCACACGCCCTGCAACCGGTGCTGACCCCCCTGCGCTGGGCCTCCGCCCTGGTCCTCCTCGCGCTGGCGGCACGCGGCGCGGTCGGGGCCGTACGCCAGTACCGCGCCCGGCGCCTCCCCACCCGCGCGCAGCGGGACCCGGTCGGCCCGGCGCGTGCCTACGTCGCCCTTCTGGGGATCACCCTGCTGAACCCCACCACGGTGGTCTACTTCGCCGCGCTCGTGCTCGGCAGCCGCGCCGCCGACGCCGTGAGCCCCCTGGAGCAGGCCGTGTTCGTCCTCGCCGCGTTCCTCGCCTCGGCGAGCTGGCAACTGCTGCTCGCCGGCGGCGGCGCCCTGCTGGGCCGCGCGCTGACCGGGCACCGGGGACGGCTGGTCACCGGCCTCGTGTCGAGTGCCGTGATCGCGGGACTGGCGGTGCTGATGCCGTAGCGGGCGCATCCGCTCGCCAAGCTCCGCCAGTGCGGCCGCTGCCTGGTCGGCACAAGTCCCGCGCCGGCGTGGCCCGATGAGGATTATTGCGCGAGGGGCCGGGTGTTGAATACGAGGAACAAGTCTGTACGCGACAGCAAAGGGACGGTTGTCATGCCTCTTGAGGGCGAGTACGTGCCCAGCCCCACCCAGTGGGTGCGCGAGCAGGTCGAGTTGTACGAGAGCTCCGGCGGCACGCAGGGGACGACGCTGCTGGACACCGGTCTGCCGGTCATCGTGCTCACGACGCGCGGCGCGAAGAGCGGGAAGATCCGCAAGACCCCGCTGATGCGGGTGGAGCACGAGGGTCGGTACGCGGTCGTGGCCTCGCTGGGCGGCGCGCCCAAGCACCCGGTCTGGTACCACAACATCAAGTCCGACCCGCTGGTGGAGCTCCAGGACGGGCCCGTCCGGCAGGACATGACCGCGCGTGAGGTCACCGGGGACGAGAAGGCCGAGTGGTGGGACCGGGCGGTCGCCGCGTATCCGACGTACGAGGACTACCAGAAGAAGACGGACCGGGAGATCCCCGTCTTCGTGCTGGAGCCGGTGGACGGGTGACCGTTCCCCGGCCGGGCCGGGGACGCGGGCGCGGGGAAGCCGGAGAAAAAACCTTCGTTTCGTCGCGCATGGTCCCCGGCTCGCCGGGCACCCGAGTCTCAGGCCCCGCCGCGTTCCCCCGTCGCGGCGGGGCTTTCCGCTGCCCGCTCCCCCGGCCCCGTCTTCTCCGTCACGTCGAGGAAGATCTGGTCGGCCTCGGGGACGACGTGGGCGATGGAGCGCTTGATGCGGACGGCGACCAGCTCGACCTCCTCGCTGTCGAGGCCGGGCACGAGGTCCACGCGCGCGGCCACCAGGGTCGAGTCCAGGCCGAGTTGCATGGTGAGCAGTGCCTCGACGGTGTCGATCTCGGGCTGTGCCTCCAGCAGGGAGCGGATCTTCCGGCTGGGTTCGGGGTCGGCGGCGACCCCGATGAGCTGTTCGCGGGCGTCCCGGCCGAGCCAGTAGGCGACGTACACGAGCAGGGCCCCGATCGCGAAGGAGGCGGACGCCTCCCAGATCACCTGACCGGTGATCATGTGCAGGGCCATCCCGGCGATCGCGAGGGTCACGCCGAGGACCGCCGTGCCGTCCTCGGCGACGACCGTGCGCAGCGCCGGGTCCTTCAGCCCGTCGACGCCGCCCTGCCGCCGCACCTGGTGCAGGGCGCGCAGCAGTGAGGCGCCCTCGGAGAGGAGGGCCACGCCGAGGACGGCGATACCGGCCACGTAGCCGCCGTAGGACTCCGTACTCCCGGCCGTCAGGGCGTGGACGGCCTGGTAGAAGGAGAAGCAGCCGCCCATCACGAAGATGCCGACGGCGGCCAGCAGGGACCAGAAGAAGCGCTCCTTGCCGTAGCCGAAGGGGTGCCGGGCGTCGGCGGGGCGGCGGCTGCGGCGCAGCGCGGCGAGAAGGAAGACCTCGTTGAGGCTGTCGGCGACCGAGTGGGCGGCCTCCGACAGGAGGGCGGGCGAGCCGGCGAGGAGCCCGCCGACGGTCTTGGCCACGGCGATCAGGAGATTGGCGCCCAGGGCGACGAGGACCGTGATCCTGGTCCTGCGGTCGGCCCGTGTCCCGCCCTGTTCCGGGGTTCCCGGCCCTTCCAGAACCGCCCCGCCCCGCTCGTCCGCCGTCTCGGTGTCTGTTGGTGTCCGGGTCACCTTCGCCGCTTGCCCCGACCGGACGCGCTCACACCGTGGGGGTCGCGGAAATCGGGGAACCCTCATCAGGGCAGACGTATCCGGACGGGCCGGGAGGACGGACGGCATGAGTGTCGGTGAGGGCAACGAGGCGTACGGGCGGAAGACGTTCAAGAGGTCCAGGAGCCACTTCGCGGACCGGATCACCGCCGACGGCCGCGACGGCTGGCCGGTGGAGGCGGGCCGCTACCGGCTGGTGGTCAGCCGGGCCTGCCCCTGGGCGAGCCGGGCGGTGATCTCGCGACGGCTGCTGGGCCTGGAGGACACCCTGTCGATGGCCGTCGCCGACCCGATCCAGGACGACCGGAGCTGGCGGTTCACGCTGGACCCGGACGGCCGCGACCCGGTGCTCGGCATCCGCTTCCTGAAGGAGGCGTACGACGCGCGGGAGAACGACTACCCGGGCGGGGTCAGCGTCCCGGCGATCGTGGACGTGCCGAGCGGTCGACTGGTCACCAACGACTACCAGCGGATCACCCTCGATCTCGCCACCGAGTGGCGCGACCTGCACCGCGAGGGCGCGCCCGACCTGTATCCGCTAGCCCTGCGCGACGAGATCGACACGGTGATGGCCGAGGTGTACGAGGACGTCAACAACGGCGTCTACCGGGCGGGCTTCGCCACCGGACAGGAGGAGTACGAGGAGGCCTGCGCCGGGGTGTTCCGGCGGCTGGAGGCGCTGTCGGCGCGGCTGGCGCGCCGGCGTTATCTCGTCGGTGGGACGATCACCGAGGCGGACATCCGGCTCTTCACCACGCTGGTGCGTTTCGACGCCGTCTACCACGGTCACTTCAAGTGCAACCGCTGGAAGCTGACGGAGGACCCGGTGCTGTGGGCGTACGCCCGTGATCTCTTCCAGACCCCCGGATTCGGCGACACCGTCGACTTCGACCACATCAAGCGGCACTACTACCAGGTGCACACGGGCATCAACCCGACCGCCGTGGTGCCACTCGGGCCCGATCTGGCGGGCTGGCTCGCCCCCCACGGGCGGGCTGATCTGGGCGGCAGCCCGTTCGGTGACGGCACGCCGCCGGGGCCGGTGCCGGCCGCCGAGGTCGTGGCCCCGCAGGGTCGTCCCTGAGGGGACGACATCACGACGCCAAGGAGGAGGAGCAGATGTCCAAGAAGAAGAAGCTGCCCGTCGCCTACAAGCCGATCGGCTTCGCGCTGGGCTGGGTGAGTGGTGCGGTGGCCTCGGCCGCGTTCCGCAAGACCTGGAAGCTGATCCGGCACGAGGACGACGCGCCCGACGCGCTGGACCGGGACCGCGGCTGGGGCGAGATCCTGCTGGCCGCTGCCGTCCAGGGCGCGATCTTCGCCGTCGTGCGCAGCGCGGTGGACCGCACGGGCGCCAAGGCCATCGAGCGGTCCACCGGGGTGTGGCCGGCCCCCGAGAAGGGAGGCCGGGACTGACGTTCGAGGGCTGGTCGGGCGGCCCCGCGTGGGCCGCCCGACCGCTTTCTCGGGCCCGCTTTCTCGGGCCCGCTAACCCTGCTTGGGGGCCGTGGGGTGTTCACGGCGCAGGGTGAAGGAGTGGCCGGCCGGGTCGGAGTAGCCGCGCTCCTCGAAGGGTCCGCTCGCCTCCTTGGTGTCGACGGGACGTCCGCCGAGGGACACGATCAGCCGTTCGGCCTCGTCCAGGTCCTCTACGTAGAAGTCCAGATGGGCCTGGAGGGAGTTCTCGGGGCGGGGCCAGCTGGGCGGGGTGGCGTTGACGTCCCGGCGGAATGCCATCCGGGCACCGCAGGCGCCCTCGATCTCGACGCGGTTGGCGGTCGCGTCCGTCTCCTGGGCGTCGAGCAGTTCCTTGTAGAACACCGCGAGCTTCTCCGGCTCGGCGCAGTCCAGCACCACGAGGCCCGCCTGTACCAGTGCCATGTCTCCTCCGTACGGGATCCCGGGCGCGGGGGACGGTCCGCCGCCGCCCATACGCTCCCCGGGTACCCTCCGGTCACAGATTCAGCCGCAGTGTGAGCGCCTGGGGACGGAACGTCTCCCGCTCGTAGAACCGGATGGCGTCGGTGTTGGCGGCCGAGGCGGTCACCTCCGCGTGTGCCGCGCCCCGCTCCCGCGCCCATGCGAGGAAGGTGTCGACCATGCGGGCCCCGACCCGGGACCGCCGGTGCTCGGGCCGGACGTACAGCGCCATGAGGGTCGCCGAGCCGACGGGCCGCATGGCGGTGGGACCGGACATCGCTCCCGACAGGTGACCGACCACCTCGCCGTCGCTCACGGCGGCCAGCAGCAGCCTGCCGGGGTCCTTCAGGGCGGCCGTGAAGGCCTCGGCACCGTGCAGGCGCGGCCAGTCCACGTTCAGGCTCGGGTCCCGCTCCCCGCCGTCCTCGGCGAACAGCAGGGAACTGGAGACGACGATCCCCGGTACGTCCTCGGCGCGGGCGCGCCGCACGATCACCTCTTGCTCACTCATGGACCGGAACCTAGCGGCCGGCTCTGACAATCCGTCGGCATCGGTCCCTGCCTCCCCGACTGGACTTCCTGGACAGTCGTCCAGCTATAGTGGACACCTGCCCAAGAAGTTCGGGAAGCATCGAGTGAACTACGGAGTCTGCTGACCATGGAGATCCTGGCGAACGTGCTGGTCGCGCTGGTGGCCCTGCTGCACGCGTACATCCTGGTGATGGAGATGTTCCTGTGGCAGAAGAAGCCGGGGATGTCCTTCCACGGGCTGGACGCCGAGATGGCGCGGCGGACGGCCTCGCTCGCCGCCAACCAGGGCCTCTACAACGGCTTCCTCGCCGCCGGTCTGGTCTGGGGCCTGATCGCCGACGACCCGACCGGATTCCGGGCGCAGATCTTCTTCCTGTCCTGTGTGATCGTCGCGGGCGTGTACGGCGCCGCCACCGCCAACCGCCGCATCCTCGTCGCCCAGGCCCTGCCCGGCGCGCTGGCCCTGGCCGCCGTCCTCGTCGCCGGATGACCCCCGAGGAGCCCCGGGCCACGGAGGACCCCCGGGCCTCCCGCACCCGGGCCAGGCTGCGGGAGGCCCTCCTCGACGAGTGCGCGCGGCACCCGCTGCACGAGGTCAGCGTGGCCGCGCTGGTCCGCCGGGCGGGGGTGGGCCGGGCCACGTTCTACGTGCACTACCCGGACCTGGAGGCGCTGGCCGTCGACGCCTGCGCCGATGTCGTACGGGAGGCCGTGGAGGCGCTGCACGCCTGGCGGGGGCGCCCCGACCCGGTGCACGCACCGGCCGCCCTGCCGGAGTTCTTCGCCGGTCTCGCGCCGCACGCCGCCCTGTACCGCGCGCTGCTGGCGCCCGGTGGCGGCGGACCGCTCGGCCGGGTCCTGCACCGGGACCTGCGCGCCTACAGCCTGCGCGAGCGCGAGCTCGCGGGTGCCGCGGACGCCCCGCTGGTGGCCTCCGCCGTGGCGGCGACCTTCGCGGGGGTCCTCGCCGACTGGCTGCACGGCCTCCTCGACGGCACCCCGCGGGAGATCGCCGACCAGGCGTGGCAGTTGCTGGTCGCACTGCACCGCAGCCGCTGAGCGCGGGGACGTGCGCCGCCCTCGGCGCCCAGGGGCTCGTGACGCCCGGACAGCCCTGTGGGTGACCTGGTGTGTCCAGGTCACCCACAGGGCCGAGGTCACGCAGGGAGGACGTGCCCCGGCGGGAGATGGCTTCTCAGGCGTCGGGGGCGGTCAGAAGGTCAGTACCGGCTTGATGCTCCTGCCGCCGCTCATGTCCGCGACCGCCTGGCCGATGTCCTCGAACTTGTAGCGGCTGATCAGCCGGTCGAGCGGGAGCTTGCCCTCCTTGACGAGCTGGACGAGGACCGGGATGGCGGTCTGGATCTCGTTGTCGCCGAGGGTGAGGCCGACGACGCGCTTGCCGCCGAGCATGCCGTTGACGTCGAGGGAGACCTCCGTGCCGAACGGCGGTGCGCCCACGATGACGAGAGTGCCGCGCGCGGCGAGGGCATCGACGCCCTTGCGGAGCACGAAGACGCTGCCGGTGGTCTCCACGACCCCGTCGGCGCCCCGGCCGCCGGTGATCTCCATGATCGCCTCGGCGATGTCCTCGACCTCGCTCGCGTTCACCGTGTGGGTGGCGCCCAGCTCCTTGGCCAGGTCCAGCCGCTCACCGACCTTGTCCACGGCGATGACCGTCGTCGCGGGGGTGAGGGCCGCCGCCATCACGGCGGAGAGACCGACCGCTCCGGCGCCGAGGACCACGACCGTGCTGCCCGCGCGGGGCTCCAGCACGTTCCAGACCGCGCCGACGCCGGTCTGGACGCCGCAGCCGAGCGGGGCGATGGAGTCCAGCGGTACGTCCGGGTCGACCTTGACGAGGCCGCGCTCGTCGACCAGTGCCCGCTCGGCGAACGAGGACTGGCCGAAGAAGTGGCCGCCGAGGTCCTCGCCGTCGCGGCTGATGGTGCTGGTGCCGTCGGCGCGGCGACCGCCCAGCAGGTTCAGCGGGAGCCAGGTGGCGCAGTACGCCGGGTGTCCGTCACGGCAGTTCTGACAGCCACCGCAGGACGTGAAGGACAGGACGACGTGGTCGCCGGGCGCGACCGAGGTGACACCCGGGCCGACGGCCTCGACGACACCGGCGCCCTCGTGGCCCAGGACCCCGGGGAGCGGGAAGGGCAGCGCGCCGGTGGCGACGGTGAGGTCGGTGTGGCAGAGCCCGGCGGCGACCATGCGGACCAGGGCCTCGCCCGGTCCCGGCTGGTCGAGGACGACCTCGGAGAGGGTGAAGGGCGCGCCTCCGGACTCGACCACGGCGGCACGTGTGGTGGTGGACATGCTCATGAACTCCTTGTTCTGTCGGTGAGCCGCCGGACGCGTCCCGCGGCTCACCGGGGTGATCCCGGGGAAGGTGCTCAGTCGAGCGAGACGACGACGGACTTGACCTTGGTGTAGGACTCCAGGGCCTCGGGGCCGTACTCGCGGCCGAAGCCGGAGGCCTTCACCCCGCCGAAGGGCACGGCGGGGTCGAGCATCGGCCAGTCGTTGATCCAGACGATGCCGGCCTGGAGGCGGTCGGCCACGCGGTGGGCGCGGGTGAGGTTCGTGGTCTGGATGCCGGAGGCCAGGCCGTACGGCGTGGAGTTGGCCAGTTCGACGGCCTCGTCCTCGGAGTCGAAGGGCTGCACCGTGAGGACCGGCCCGAAGACCTCCTCCTGCACGACCCGGGAGTCGTTGGCGAGGTCGGCGATGACGGTCGGCTTGTAGTAGTAGCCGCCGTTCAGGTCCAGGCGCTCGCCGCCGCACACGATCCGGCCGCCCTCCTTGCGGGCCAGCTCGACGTACTCCTCCACCTTCTTCAGGTGCCGCTCGCCGGCCATCGGGCCGATGACGGTCTCCGGCTGCCGGGGGTCGCCGATGGGGACACCGGGCACGGCGTCGGCGAGGATGCCGACCACCGTGTCGTGGACCGAACGGGCGACGAGCAGGCGGGGGCCGCCCATGCAGAACTGGCCGGTGTTGTAGACGAAGCCCCCGATGATGGCGCCGATGGCCTTCTCGAGGTCGGCGTCCTCGAAGACGATGTGCGCCGCGTTGCCGCCCAGCTCCATGGTGACCTGCTTCAGCCCCTCGCCGGCGACGCTCGCCGCGTGCCGGCCGGTGGCGGTGGAGCCGGTGAAGGCGATCTTGTCGACACCGGGGTTGCGCAGCAGCGCCTCGCCCGCGACCGGGCCCGTCCCGGTGACGACGTTGTAGACGCCGTCCGGGACGCCCGCCTCCTTGAGGAGGCCCGCCATGTAGAGGGCGCTGAGCGGGGTCTCCTCGGCCGGCTTGTGCACCACCGTGTTGCCGGCCGCGAGGGCGGGGGCGATCTTGGTGCCGGCCAGGATGAGCGGGAAGTTGAACGGGGTGATCGCGCCTACCACACCGATCGGGCCGCGCCTGGTGTACGCGAGGCGGTTGTTCGGGACGTCGCGGGCGGAGCCGTCCAGGGACCAGGCCAGGGAGGCGTAGTACTCGTAGTCGTTGGCCGCGTTCGTCACGTCGACGGCGTGGGCCAGGGTGATGGGCTTGCCGACGTCACGGCTCTCCAGGGCCGCGATCTCGTCGGCGTTCTCCCGGATCAGCTGGGCGACGCGGTTCAGGATCCGGCCGCGCTCGCGGCCGCTCAGTCCGGACCAGGCGCCGTTGTCGAAGGCCTCGCGCGCGGCGCGCACGGCGGCGTCGACGTCGGCGGCGCCCGCCTCCGCGACCGTCGTGACCACCTGGCCCGTGGACGGGTCGATCACGTCGGTGCGCGCCCCGTCGGTCGCCTCACGCCACTGTCCACCGATGAACAGCCGCCCGGGCTCGTTCTCGAAGGTGGTCGTCATTGCCCACTCCTCAGCCTTGATCCAGCCTTGATCGCCAAGTCTTCAACCAACAGGATTCCTGTTGGTTCGCAGTTTCATTACACACAGGTTTCCTGTCAATGCCTTACGCTGACCCCATGGTCGGCACCAAGGCACCTCCCTCCCTCCTCTACATGGTCAAGCAGGTTGAGCTCGTTGTCCGCTCGCACCTGGACGAACTGGTGAAGCCGGCCGGGATCACGGCCCTGCAGTACACGTCCCTGACCGTCCTGGAGCGGCACGACGGACTCTCGGCCGCCCAGCTCGCCCGCGACTCGTTCGTCACCGCCCAGTCCATCGCGGATCTCGTGCGGAGTCTGGAGAACCGCGGACTCGTGCGCCGGGAGCGCAATCCGCGCAACCGGCGCGAGCTGCTGATCCTGCTGACCGACGAGGGACGCGAGGTGCTCGCCCGCTATGCCGAGCCCATGCGTGACCTGGAGGAACGCATGATCAGCGGCCTCACCGCGCACCAGGCCGAGCAGTTCCGGCAGGCGCTGTCCAAGGCGTGGCACGCGCTGTCGTAGAGGGCACTGCGCAAAACTCCGGACGGATTGCCGGAGAAATCGAAGACATATGTCAATCGAACATGCTGAAATTCACTCTGACGAGGGTAACTTGCAGAGCGGGGAAGGGTTTTGCCCTCGCACCCCTCACAGAGTCCGGTAGGAGGCGATGCCGTCGTGTCGAGCGACCCCACACCGCCCGCGACCGGGTACCTGCGTGTCCGCACGGACCGCGGCCACGCCGTGCTCGAACTGCACGGCGAGATCGACATCGCGGCGGCCGTGGAGATCATTCCGCATCTCGACGCGGTGACCGGCCGCCCCGGCGCCCGGATCGTGATCGACCTCAGGCACGTCGAGTTCTTCGACTGCTCCGGGCTGCGGCTGCTCTACCGGGCCCGGCAGCGGGTGCTCGACCACGACGGCGAACTGCGCCTGGTCTGCACCCACCCGCTCACCCTGCGCGTCCTGAAGGTCACCGGCCTCGCCCGGCTGCTGCCGCCCGCCCCGACCCTGGAGGCGGCCCTGGACGCGGCCCTGGAACAGCCCGAGGCCGCGTCCGGCACGTTATGACCACGCCCCGCCCGTCAGCCCTGCTGTCCCCCGTCGCCCGCCGGCGCGTCGAACAGGGCGCTGACGGACTCGCCGTTGTGGATACGGCGTACGGCCTCCGCGAGCGCGGGGGCGATGGAGAGCACCTTCAGCTTGTCGGTGCGCTCCTCCACCGGCACCGGCACGGTGTTGGTGCAGACGATCTCCAGGACGTCGGGCTGCTCGCTCAGCCGCTTCAGAGCCCCCGCCGCGAACAGCCCGTGGGTGCACGCCACCCGGATCGAGCGCGGCCCCAACTCCCTCAGCCGCTCCAGGAGTTCCAGGACGGTACTGCCCTTGGCGATCTCGTCGTCCAGGACGATCACATCGCGTCCGGCGACCTCGCCGATCACCGAGCTGATGCTCACCCGGTCGTCGGCGAACCGCTGCTTGGCGCCCGCCGCGACCTGCGCGCCGATCATCCGCGCGAACGCCGCCGCCTCCTTGGCGTTGCCCAGGTCGGGTGATACCACCGTCGTACGCGTCAGGTCGTAGCGCCGGAAGTGCGCGGCCAGTTCGCGCAGCGCGTGCAGATGATCGACCGGCACCGAGAAGAACCCGTGCACCTGCGGGGAGTGCAGTGTCATGGCGAGCACCCGGCCGGCGCCCGCCGACACCATCAGATCGGCGACCAGGCGGCCGCCGATGGAGATCCGCGGCGCGTCCTTCTTGTCCGAGCGGGCGTACGCGTAGTGCGGCATGACCACGGTGATCCGGCCGGCCGAGGCCCCGCGCGCCGCGTCGCACATCAGCAGCAGTTCGACGAGATGCTCCTGCACCGGCGTGACCAGCGGCTGGACCAGGAACACGTCCTTCTCCCGGCAGTTGGCCTGGAGCTGCACCTCCAGACAGTCGTTGGCGAACCGGCTCACCCGGGACGGACTCAGCGGCACCCCGAGGTGCGCGCAGACCTCCTCCGCGAGTTCGGGGTGGGCGCTGCCGGTGAAAACGGCGATGTCACGCACGGTCGGCTCCTCGCATGAACATGATCATTACGGGTGGCGCGGCTCATGCTACTGGCCGCTTCGCGTACGCCGATCCGGTACGCCGCCCCGGACGGCCCGCGCCCCCGGACTACGGCGAACTGCGGACAATCACCAACTCGGCGTTCCCCCAGTGACTTTGAGGGCATTCGTTGAAGCAGGAAGGAGGACCGTCGACATGACGACGTCCATCAAGCGCACGCGTCTGCCCGGCTGGGCCAAGCTGCTCACCGCCGTGGTCATCCTCATCGTGGTGCTGCTGGCCGCGCTGCGGATGCTGGTCTTCGGAGGGCTGGACGACGTGTTCGGCACCGAGGAGCACGACCGCTCGGGACCGACGCTCCTGAAGTCTATCCAGGACATGAGCCGTTACGACGCCGCCTCGGGCAACTTCCAGGTGGTCGTCGACCTGGAGAAGGACGCCAAGTACCTGCCGGACGCGATCCGCGGCACCCGCACGCTGTACGTGGGCGCGGGCACCGTGGACGCCTATGTCGACCTCGGCAAGGTCGGCGAGAACGACGTGAAGATGAACGAGGACCGCACGTCGGCCACCATCGACCTCCCGCACGCCCAGCTCGGCAAGCCGGCCCTGGACACCGAGCACTCCTATGCCGTCTCCAAGGAACGTGGCCTGCTCGACCGACTCGGCGACCTCTTCTCGGACAACCCCAATGGCGAACAGGCGGTGCAGCGCCTCGCCGTCAAGCACATCGGGGACGCGGCGAAGGAGAGCAAGCTCACGGACCGCGCCGAGGCCAACACCACCGACATGCTCGAAGGACTGCTGAAGTCGCTTGGCTTCGAGGAGGTGAAGGTGACCTACGGGTCCTGACCGGACACCGGCGCCCTCCCGGCCGCGGGGAGGGCGCGTCGTATGCCGGCCCGTCCGCGCCGGCGTACGACCGCGCCCTCCCACGACCCGCCGCTCCCGGGCGCCCGATGGGCGCCCCTCGAACGGGAGCGGGTCCCTGTCACTCGCGGTCCGGGTGCCCACGCGGGGCGGGGCGAAACCCGGCGGGACCCGGTCGGCGACTTCTCGTGCGAGGGGCGCCCGGGCGGGCATCGTGGGCCTCTTCGGGGGTAACCACCCTGGGAAAGAGGGAAGTTGAAATCGGGAGGGTCGCATGGCCGGCACCACGTCACGATCCCGTTCCACCGCTTCCGGCCGCCGTACCCAGGCCGCCGAGCGCGATCGACGACCACTCCCGCTGCCCCTGCGGCTCCTGGTGATGGCCCTGGCGTTCCTCGCGATGGTGGCGTTCGGCGCGGTGCTGGCCGGGCTCACCCTCCAGCCGTCCCCGGCGTCGGAGGCGCTCACCCACAGCAACCTCCGCCCCGGCACCTCCCTGGAGCTCTACTGGCACCACCCCGACCCGCGCGACGCGCTCAAGCAGGTCGGCGGGAACGTCCTGCTGGGCCTGCCGTTCGGGATCCTGCTGCCGGTGCTGGCGCCCGGCGCACGCGGTCTGCTGCGGGTCCCCGCCCTGACCGCGCTGATGATGCTGCTGGTCGAGCTGGTGCAGGGCGCGCTCGTCACCGGGCGGGCCTTCGACATCGACGACGTCATCCTCAACACGGCGGGCGCGCTGCTGGGCTACCTGCTGCTGGGCCGACGTCTCGGCCGGGCCGTCCACGTCCGGGCGCCGCGGGAGCCGAAAACCGCACCGGACCGGCGCGGGGCAGCGGCTCGCGGAAAGACTCCGGGTCGGGGAAAGACGCCCGCTGGGGGAAAGACTCCGGTTCAGCGGAAGACACCGCGCGGCGCCTGGGTCCAGCGCCTGCGGGTGAGCCGGCGCAAGGAGGCCGGCGCGGCGTCCAAGAGGGCTAGCGCAACGTCCAAGTGAGTTTGTCGCCGCCCACCCAGCGGACCTGGTCGGGGTCGTCGAGGTCGTGCACGACGATCCCGTACGCGGCGGCCGCCTGAAGGACGTCCGTCAGCTGCTTCGCCTCGCCGACCACCTGACCGTCGATCTCCACGATCCGGAACGGCGGCGTACCGGGCTGCACCCCGAGCACCAGGACCCGGGGATGGGAAATGTAGGGGCTCGCGCTTTCGGTCATGTCTCGAGGGTAGAGCGGTCCGGCGTTCGGTGACCGGGTGAGGCCGGGAGGGGTGGTGCGGCCGGTCCGACGGCGCCCGTGATCGTACGGCCGCCGTGCGGGTACCCGGGGGCTGGGCGACGCTGGAAGCGGAGGGCTGGAGGTGCCATGGATCCCGTCGAGGCCCTGGACCGGATCGCTTTCCTGCTGGAGCGGGACCGGGCCCCCACCTATCGCGTACGGGCGTTCCGTACGGCCGCCGCCGTGCTCGGCGCGCTGCCGGCCGACGAGGTGGCCGAGCGGGCGGCCGCGGGGTCGCTGGAGTCGCTGAAGGGGGTCGGGCCGAAGACCGCGCAGGTGGCGCGCGAGGCGCTGGCCGGGGAGGTGCCGGACTACCTGCGGAAACTTGAGCGGGAGGCCGAGGCCCCCCTCACCGAGGGTGACGCGGGCGCGGAGCTGAGGGCGCTGATCAGGGGCGACTGCCATGTGCACTCCGACTGGTCGGACGGCGGCAGCCCGATCGAGGAGATGGGCCGGGCCGCCGCGCGCCTCGGCCACGAGTGGGCGGCGCTCACCGACCACTCCCCCAGACTGACCGTCGCCCGCGGGCTGTCCCCTGAGCGGTTGCGGGAGCAGCTCGACGTGGTGGCCGCGCTGAACGAGACCTGGGCGCCGTTCCGGCTGCTCACCGGCATCGAGTGCGACATCCTCGACGACGGTTCGCTGGACCAGGAGCCGGAGCTGCTGGACCGGCTGGACGTGGTGGTGGTGTCCGTGCACTCCAAGCTGCGGATGGACGCGCGGGCGATGACCCGGCGGATGGTCGCCGCGGTACGGGATCCGCACTCCGATGTGCTCGGGCACTGCACGGGACGGCTGGTCACCGGGCGCGGGCGCCCGGAGTCGGAGTTCGACGCGGACGCGGTGTTCGCGGCGTGCGCGGAGACCGGGACGGCCGTCGAGATCAACTCCCGGCCGGAGCGGCTGGATCCGCCCAGGCGGCTGGTGCGGCGGGCCGTGGAGGCGGGGGCGTTGTTCTCGATCGACACGGACGCGCACGCGCCGGGGCAGTTGACGTGGCAGGTGCACGGGTGTGCTCGGGCCGAGGAGTGCGGGGTTCCGGCCGAGCGGGTGGTGACGACGTGGGGGGTGGATGAGCTTCTCGGATGGGCTCGGGACCGGTCGCTCCCTGATCCGGTGGGGGCGGGGGGTGCCTAGGAGCTCGGGCGTGGATGTCGGTGTTCCCCAGGAAGGTGAGCCATGAAGAAGGCTGCTGTGTTCGATGTCGACGGGACTCTTGTCGACACCAACCATCTGCATGTGGTCGCTTGGTGGGAGGCGTTTCGGCAGGCCGGCCATCGGGTGGCCATGCATGACGTGCACCGGGCGGTGGGGTTGCCGTCGGGTGATCTGATCACGCACCTGCTGGGTGAGGGGCGGGACCCCGCGGAGAAGGACGCGCTGAGTGCGGCGCACAAGGCGTTGTACGGGACGTACTTCGAGCGGCTGCCCGCGTTGCCGGACGCGGGGCGGCTGTTGCGGCGGCTCGACGGGCAGGGCTGGAGCGTGGTGCTGGCGACCTCGGCCGACGGGGCCGAGCTGGCCGCGTTGCGGAGGGCGATCGGCGCCGACGACGCCGTCATGGCGACGGCGAGCGCCGATGACGTGGCCCGGGGAAAGCCGGCGCCGGATCCGGTCGAGCGGGCCCTGGAGCTGGCGGGGGCCGAGCCCGAGCGGTCGGTGTTCGTCGGGGACACCGTCTGGGACATGCGGGCGGGCGCCCGGGCCGGGGTGCACTGTGTGGCGGTGCTCTGCGGCGGTATTCCACGGCCCGAACTGGAGGCGGCCGGCGCGGAGGCGGTGTTCCGGAATCCGGCCCATCTGCTGGCCGCCCTGGAGGAGAGTCCGCTGGGCCGGGAGGAATGACCTGGTGACAGCCGCTACGGGTACCCCGGTGCGACGTGACACAGATCACCGGCATTGTCCCGATACGGAAGGAACACCCACTGATACTTTCCCGTTGAACCAGCCGTGGGTGTGGATGGGACAGTGTCCCCGGGCCTCACCTTTTGCCCACAGGGACGATCGTTCGGCTGAAGCCCTGTGGAGCCTTTCGCCGAGAGGCGACCGCCGTCCGCACCCACACACAGACCGCCCCGACCGTGATTCCCCCGTCCCGGTCGGGGCTTCCCCTTGTCCGAGCCCGTGCAGCAGGCCCCGGCGCTTTCCTCGGGACTCGCGTCGGCCCGCGTACCGAAGTCGAGTTCAGGGCCGCCGGTTGTCCACCAGGGTCAGGGCCACGGCGGCGTCGGCGGAGTGCGGGGCCACCTCGGGCGGGGAGACATGGCGGCTGGCCGCCTCGCGGATGCGGTCGGCGGCCAGTCGGGGTGCGGGGCGCGCTGCTCGGCCGCGTACCTCTCGAAGTGGGCGCGTTGCAGGGACGGAGGCCGACAGCCGGTTCGCCGCCCGACCTCGCCGGGGTGGCCGGTAGTGGCTGCGTGCATCCCCCGGGGCCGGGTACTCGTGGGCGCTCCGGAGCAATCGAAGCGCGAGAGAGGAGCCCGCGGTGAACGGAGAAACCGGCGGGAAGATCGTGGTCACCGGCGCCACCGGCAATGTCGGGACGAGTCTGGTGCGGCTGCTCGCGGAGGACGCGCGGGTCGACCGGATCCGGGGACTGGCCCGGCGGGTCCCCGACCTGGCCCCCGCGAAGACCGACTGGTCGGCCGTGGACGTCGGATCCGAGCAGGCCGATCTGGTCAAGGAGTTCGAAGGGGCGGACGCGGTCGTCCATCTCGCCTGGGCATTCCAGCCGACGCACGATCCGGCCGCGACCTGGCGGACCAATGTGCTGGGCAGCATGCGGGTCTTCGAGGCGGTGGCGGCGGCCAAGGTCCCGACCCTGGTGCACGCCTCGTCGGTCGGCGCCTACTCCCCCGGGCCGAAGGGCCGCGCGGTCGACGAGTCGTGGCCGACGCACGGCTGGCCGGATGCCGCGTACTGCCGGGAGAAGGCGTATCTGGAGCGTGCCCTGGACTCCTTCGAGCACGAGCACCCCGGCGTGCGGGTGGTGCGGATGCGGCCCGCGTTCCTGTTCAAGCGGGAGTCGGCGAGCGAACAGCGTCGTATCTTCGGCGGGCGTTTCCTGCCGGGGCAGCTGGTCCGGCCCGACCTGCTGCCGTTCCTGCCCGACATCGCCGGACTGAAGGTGCAGGCCCTGCACACCGACGACGCCGCCCGGGCGTACCTGCTGGCCCTGCACACCGATGCCCGCGGCGCCTTCAACCTCGCGGCGGAGTCGCCCGTGGACGCCACGCTGCTCAGCGAGGTGCTGGGGTCCCGTCCGGTGCGGCTGCCCCGGGTCGCGGCCCGCTCGGCGATCGCCGCCGCGTGGAACCTCCGGCTGCTGCCCGCCTCGCCGCACCTCTTCGACGCCGTACTGCGGCTGCCGCTGATGGACTGCTCGAAGGCTCGCGACGAGCTGCGCTGGCGGCCCGAGCGCACCGCGGTGGAGGTGCTGGAGGAATTCCTGGAGGGGCTGCGGCAAGGTGCCGGGGCGGAGACGGAGCCGCTTCGGGGGCGGAAGGTCGGCTGAGTTCACCCCTCGCGCCTCGCGGTCCGGACATGACGCGTGTCGCCCCTCGCGTCGCGTCCCGGACGTGACGGCGCCTCCCCGGGTCCCACCGGGGAGGCGCCGAGTCTCTACAGGTCGCCGAGTCTCTACAGGTCGGGGAGCGAAGGGCCATGGTCGAAGGGCCATGGTCCAGCCGA
Organism: Streptomyces akebiae; assembly: GCF_019599145.1. NCBI lineage: Bacteria > Bacillati > Actinomycetota > Actinomycetes > Kitasatosporales > Streptomycetaceae > Streptomyces > Streptomyces akebiae. The sequence goes on from NZ_CP080647.1 coordinate 623,745, forward strand.
CGTGGTCCGGCCGACGTGGATCAGCCGGAGGGCTCGTCCGGCACGGGCTGCTCAGGGTTGACGGAGCCCGACTGCGGGGCGCCCTGCCGCCCGGTGCCGGCCTCGTCCGTGTCGGGCACGTCCGCGGCCTCGTCCGGGGCGCCCTCGTCCGGCTCTTCGGCGGCACGCGTCGGGGCCGCCTCCCACGGGTCCTCGCCCTCCGTCGCCTGCTGGTCGGGCATGTCCCTCGGTATGGGGTCCGCGTGCTCGCCGGGACCCTCCAGGCGGTGATCGTCCACGGCGTGCTCCTTCCTGCTGTCGTGCACCGGGCGCGGGTACCTCGGTCCGATCACCTCAAACCAGGTGTTCGTCGTACCGGGTGTGCCGCTCGTCAGGCGAGGTCCACCAGCTCGTCCAGGGCCGCCGTCAGCTGCGGAGCCACCGCCTCTCGCCGCCACGCGATCTGCTCTTCGTCCATCGCGCGGGGCACCACCTCGATCAGCATGATCAGATAGAGATAGCTGCGGTAGAGGGCATAGCGCCTACGCACGGACGGGGTGAAGTCGGCCTCCCCGCCCGCCTCTTGATAGCCCGTCAGGAAGTCGGCGTCCTGCCGGATGTCCGCCAGCAGCGCCAGGGAGACGAAGTCCGCGATCGGGTCGCCCCAGAACATGCGCTCGCCGTCGATCAGACCTCCGACACGGGGGGTGGTCTCCCCGCGCTCGACGAGGATGTTGCCCTGCCACAGGTCGAAGTGGACCGGACGCGGCACGGTCACCTCGTCGAGGGCGTCGTACGCCGCCTTCGCCGTACGGGCCACCTCGTCCACGGGGCGGGGCAGCCAGGCCCCGTAACGGTGGGCGTCGGCGAGCAGTCCGTCGAACATGCCGGTGAAGGCGGAGCGCCAGTCGGCGGTGAGCGGGCCGAACGTCCCGGACGGGTAACCGAAACCGGGGCCGGTCACCCGGTGCAGCCGGGCCAGCAGACCGCCCAACTCCCGCCGCAGCGCGGCCTCCTGGCCGACGGCGAGCCCGTCCCATCCGCCACCCGGGCAGTGGGTGAGCAGGATGTGCCGGCCGGCCGGCGCGGCCTCGTCGAGGGCGACTCCGGCCACCCGTGGCGCGGGGACGCCGACGGTCTCGGCGACCCGGCAGAACTCGGCCTCGGCGGCGAGGAGTTCGCTCTCGTAGGCCAGGGCCGGGGTGGACGACGGCGGCGGGACCTTCAGGACGAGCCGGGTGCCGTCGGTGAGACGCAGTTCCTCGACGGTGTTGTACGTGCCGCCGCCCAGCGGCAGCCGTTCGGCGAGGTGCTCCGGTGGTACTCCCGCCGCCGCGAGGGCGAGTCGCGCCCGTTCCCCGTCGTCCATTCCCGTCCCCCCTGGTAACCGGACAGCCGTGCGAGCCCACTCTGCCAGGTCGGGTCCGTCCGCTGGAACCGCGCCTCGAAAACCATTGGCCCCTCACCGAAACTCCGCGTACCTTAGGTGAAAACCTAGTGCCCCTAGGTTCTGGATTCCGATCACCGCTCTTCACAGGAGAACAGCCCGTCATGCAGGCACTCACCGAGCACGACATCCGCACCTCGTTCGTCAACTGCTCGAAGGGGGAGGCGAAGAGGATCTTCGTACCCCGCGATCTGGAGCAGCGCTCGTGGGCGGATCTGGATTTCCTCGGCTGGCGGGATCCGGGAGCGCCCGATCGGAGTTACCTGGTCGCCGAGCGCGAGGACGGACTCGTCGGCGTCACGTTGCGGCTCCCCTCCGCGCGACGCGGGTTCCTGCATCGCAGCATGTGCTCGGTGTGTCTGACGACGCATCCGGGCGGCGGGGTCTCGTTGATGACGGCACGGAAGGCGGGCGCGGCCGGGCGGGAGGGGAACTCGGTCGGCGTGTACCTCTGCGCCGACCTCGCCTGTTCGCTCTATGTGCGCGGCAAGAAGGCCCTCGACAGCGGAAGCCGGTTCGAGGAGAGCCTCACCCTGGAGGAACAGATCACCCGGACGGTGGGCAACCTGTCCGCGTTCCTGGAGAAGCTGTACGACTGAGCCCGTCCCGAGCCCGCGGTCCGGCGGCCCCCTGTGCGATCACCCAGGTGACTACTGTCCTCGTTCAGGAGTTCGGTGAAGCGGCGGAACGGGAACAGCGCAAGGATGCGAGATGTACGTGAGGTATGGGGCCTGATCGGCGCACGGGTCGCCAAGTGGCGGCAGGACCCGGTGATCGTCCAGTCGGTACGGTCGGCGGCGGCCGCCACGGTGGCCTATGTGGTGGCGCTGCAGTTCAGTCCGGAGGCGGCGCCCCTGACGGCCCCGCTGACCGCGCTCCTGGTCGTACAGGTGACCCTCTACGCCACCCTCACCACCGGTATCCGCCGGGTGAACTCGGTGGTCGCCGGCGTCGTCATCGCCATCGGCTTCAGTGTCCTGGTGGGCCTCACCTGGTGGAGCCTCGCCCTGATCATCCTGGCCTCGCTAGCGGTCGGGCATCTGGTGCGGGTGAGCGAGTTCGTGCCCGAGGTGGCGATCAGCGCGATGCTGGTGCTCGGCGTCACCCGGGTCGGCGACACGGCCTGGGCGCGGGTGGTGGAGACCCTGATCGGCGCGGCCGTCGGGCTCGCCTTCAACCTGCTGCTCGCTCCCCCGGTCTGGGTGGAGGCGGCGGGTGAGTCCATCGAGGACCTGGCCAGGCGGATGCGGCGGCTGATGACAAGGGTCGGCGAGGAGGCCGCGGGCCGCACCCCGGCGGAGGCCGCGGCGGCCCGGCTCCACGAGGCCCGGGAGCTCGACTTCGACATCGTCGAGGTGGACGCGGCCCTCAAGCAGGCGGAGGACAGCCTGAAGCTCAATCCGCGCGTACGGGAGGGCCTGCTGCACCGGGTGGTGCTGCGGACCGGCCTGGACACGCTGGAGATCTGCACGGTGGTCCTGCGGGTGCTGGCCCGCACGCTCACCGACCTCGCCAAGGAGCGGGAGCCGAGTCCGCTGTTCTCCGCGCAGGCGGGGGCCGCCATCGAGCGGCTGCTCGCCGAGATCGGCGACGCGGTGGTCAGTTTCGCCGTGCTGGTCACCACCGACGTCAGCCGCAGCGCCGAGTCCGCGGAGGACCGGCTCGCCGCGGAGCTGTCGACGGCCGTCGCGACCCGCGACAAGCTCGCCCAACTGCTGCTGGAGGACGTCCAGCGCGACGCGAGCCACTGGCAGTTGCACGGCGCCGTGCTGACGGAGGTCAACCGCATGCTGGACGAGCTGGACACCGAGCACCGCTCCCAGCGGCTGCTGGAGGAGCTCGACCGCTGCACCCGTGAACAGCGCGAGCGCTCCCCCCGGCTCACACGCCTGCGCGACCGCGTACGCATCGCGCGCCCCCGTCGGCGGAACCGCTCCGGCCTCGTCGGACGTACTAAGTGACGCCGGACCGCAGACGTCCTACCAGTGGCGTCCCGCGGAGGGACAAGGCACGACGCGACAACGAGGGGGGCGTACGGAATGGCCGAAGGCACCGTGCGGATCGACGGGACCACACTCCATCTGCCGGGTGGCGTACGTGTGCGCTTCATCCGCACCCTGCGCCTGCCGGAGACGGGTACGCACCAGCTCCCGCCCGGTCTGGGCGACTTCCCGATCCGCCGGGTCGAGGACTATCCGCACACCGCTTCCGCGGAGATGCGGGCACGCGGCGGGGTGATGCTCCCCGTGTACCTGCGCGAGGCGATGTGGCTGCACTTCGGCGGTACCACGGAACCGGCCGCGCTCCAGGTCGGCGTCGGCAAGGTGTGCGCGGTGTCGGGCAAGCCGTGGACCGGTGCGCTCGCCCGTGATCCGCAGAACTACGTCGTACTCCCACGTCAGCCGTGGCTGGACGGCATCAACTCGGGCAAGGGCACGGTCAGACAGTTCGTGGCCGTCCCCCTCGGACTCGGTGCCACGGTCGAGGGCCAGGTCACCGGCGATGAGGTGTTCGGCGGGGTCCAGCTCCAGTCGTTCCCGCTGAACGACCGGCAGCTCGCCGTGTGGCGCCGGGAGGAGCGGCTGCGGGCCGAGCGGGAGCGGGCCGTCGGCCCGGTCGGTGGATACGGCGGCTACGAAGGCACGGGCCCGGTCCTGATGCCGCCGGGTGCCATGCCGATGGCACCCCCGGCCACCGGCGCTCCGATGCCGTCGGCGCCGGGCAGTGCCCCCCTGCCGCCGGCGCCGGGTGGCGGGCCGATGCCTCCCGGTGCCGCGTACCCGATGGCGGCTCCGGGCGCGGCCCCGCAGCGCAGCGCGCCCGCGGCCCCGCCCCGGGCGCCGGCGGCGATGGGCCTCGGGGTCGGCGGGTCGATGCGGCAGGAGGTCTACCGGGACACCTGGCCGCGCGGCAGCTGGGCGGAGCGGCCGTCCGGGCGGGTCTTCGTCCATCTGGTGACCCCGCCCGAGTGGCGCCGGATCACCGGGGAGGCACCGCCGCCGTCGCCCGTGGACCGCGCGGCCTACACGCGGGCGGGGCTCCCCTGGTTCGAGTACTACGACAACGACGCCCACGATCTCGACCCGGCCGACGCCCTCGGCACGGTGAAGCCCGTCGGTGACTGGCTCGGCGACGACCTCGATCCGTGGCAGGCACCCGCCCCCGGCCAGGTCACACCGCTGGGTGACGCCCCGGGCAAGCCGATCCAGGACGGCGACTGGTAGTCGAGGACGAACGGCGGGCGTTGCATGGCGCGCAACGCCCGCCGTCGCTTTTGCGCCGGGGCGCTCGCACCCGTCAAGGTGGTGGCGTCCTGGAGAAGCGAGACCCGAGGTGCGCGAATGACGAGCGAGGCGGTTGGGGACCGGGGCGGCTGGAGCAGGCGCCGTGCCCTGGGACTGTTGGCGGGAGCCGTGCCGGCCGCCCTGGCGGGCTGCGCGGGATCCGACGGCCCGGCCGGGTCCACGTCGTCCTCCCCCGCGACGAACGCCCCGACGGGCCCGTCGACGGAGCCCGGGACCGGGGCCGGAACCGAGTCCGCGGCCGCCACCCCCTCCCCCGCCCGCACCGGCCCCCGGCCGCTCTACATCGGGACGTACACCTCGGCCGAGGGCGGCGGCACCGGGATCGGCGTGGCGACGTACGACGCCCGGAGCGGTCGTGTCACGGGTGAGGGGACGATCACCGGCGTGGGCGACCCGTCGTATCTCGCCGTACACCCGGACGGCCGGACGCTGTACGCCGTGAACGAGCGGCCGGAGGGCGGGGTGACCGCCGTACGGCTGTCCGACCGCACGGTCCTCGGCACCCGCGGCAGCGGCGGCGAGGCGCCCTGTCATCTCTCGGTCCACCCGAGCGGGCGGTGGCTGCTGAGCGCGAACTACGGCTCGGGCAGTGTCGCCGTGCACCCCGTCGAGGAGTCGGGCGCGCTGGGCGAGCGCACGGACCTGGTCGTGCACCGCAGTCCGGCGCCGGGCCCCGGCCAGGACGGGCCGCACGCGCACCAGATCGTCACGAGCCCCGACGGCGGTCATGTCCTCGCCGTCGACCTGGGCAACGACACCGTCTACACCTACCGGCTGGACGAGTCCCGGGGCACGCTCACCGAGGTCTCCCGGGCGCGTGTCCGAGCGGGTGCCGGGCCCCGGCACCTGACCTTCCATCCCGAGGGTCGGTACGCCTATCTCGCCAACGAGGTCGACAACACGGTCGTGGTCTGCGCCTACGAGCCCGACCGCGGGCGGCTCACGCCGGGCCCGCCGCAGTCCACGGGCACGGGGTCGGGCACCAACTACCCGGCGCAGCTGGTCGTGACGCCGAACGGCTCGTACGCCTATCTCGCCAACCGGGGGCACGACAGTCTGACGCGCTACGCGGTAGAGGCGGACGGCGCGCGGCTGAGGCTCCTTGACACCGTGCCGGTCGGCGGGGACTTCCCGCGCCAGATCGCCCTCTCGCCCGACGGGAGCCTGCTGTTCGCCGCGCTGCAGCGGTCGAGCGCGGTCAGCGTCTTCGAGGTCGACGCGGACAGCGGTGGACTCCGGCGCGCGGGCGCGCCGTTCGCGTCACCCGTCGCCGTCTGTGCGCTGCCGCTGTAGGGCGCGCGGGCAGGACGCTGCGCTCGCCTGGGAGAGCAGGATGTGCATCCGCTCGGTGAGCTGGGCCATGTCGTCGGCGGGCTTGTGGAACGTCAGGCGTACGTCGCCGTTGCCGCGGGCCCGCTCGATGCGCAGGGTCAGGCCGTGCCGGTCGACGGCGAGCGGCTGGACGCGTACGGCGCCGTGCAGGCTGTCGTGCGGGACGAGCCGGGTGAGGCGTTCGACGGCGTCCGGGTGCGCGTCGGCGAGGTGCGTCAGCAGCCGTGACTCGGCCACGGCCAGCGGATCCGGTCGGGCGGCGGCGAACTCGTCGAGGTCGACCACGACCGCGCCGGACGGCTCGCGCAGCACGATACGGGTGGCCTTGAACTCCAGGTCGCCGTCCTTGGGCGCGAACCAGCCGGCGATCCACAGCCGGGCCCTGATGCGGTTGCGCACGGGGACGGGCGCCACGTCGGCGAACTCCAGGACGGCGGACGGCTCGCCGCGCGGTGCGCAGATCGCGGCGGCGACGAGCGTACTGTCCTCGGGGACGCACAGGATCACCCGGCCGTCCTCCGTGACGCCGTGCGCGCCGACGAACTCCTCGCGGCCGCCCTCGGCGGTCACCGCGCAGGACCACGCCGCCGCGAGCACCGAGCGGGCACGCTCCGCCGCGGCGGGCGCGGCCGTCCAGGTGTGACGGTCACCCATCCCAAACCTCCATTAGGTAAGCCTTGCCTAACCTATCGAAGATCGGGGCGTACGCCAACCACCGTCCGGCAGTCTGTGAATTTTCCGATCGCCGCAGCGAATCGACCGAGCGCCGACTCGGGGCGCCGGCGCAGGGCTCCGACTCAGGGGACGAGAACCCCGAAAAGGGCCCGGGTACACAGATCCCGCACCTGATGCCGGGACAACTCCGAGCCCCTCAGCCACTCCAGGCAGACGGCCGTCGTGAACGACAGCCAGCCGCGCACGGCGAGCCGCATCTCCGGCCGCCCGTCGAGGGCCGCCGCGAACTCCTCGTCCGACGCCAGCGCCGCCAGGATCTGAGCCTCCTGGGCGGCCAACGCCCGTTGGTAGACCTTGCGCACGGCCTGGTCCCCGGTGGCGTCGGCGCGATGGAACGCCCGGAAGCCGTGGGCGTGCTCCTCGACGTACGCGAGGAACGCGTCGAGCCCGTTGGCCAGCCGTTCGCGCGCCGAGCCCCCGGGGGCGGGGGTCATGATCCGCAGCATCCGCTCGCTCTCGCGCTCCACGACCGCCGCGAAGAAGACCCGCTTGTTCGGGAAGTAGTGGTAGAGCAGACCACGGGAGACGCCGGCGATCTCGGCCACCTGCTCGATCCACACGTCGTCGTACGAGCTCTCCGAGAAGAGCCGGGCCCCGACCGCGAGGAGTTGCTCCCGCCGCTCCTCGGTGCTGAGCCGACGACGGGGGCGCTCGCCCTGCCTGGCTGCCATGCCGTCACTTTACTTGACGCGGGTTCAACAGCGGGTCGAGACTGGCCCCACTATTGAACCCGAGTACAACAGTCGCGGCGGCTCCGGCACGGCGTGGGCGCGAGGGAGAGGTGGTCATGACGGCGACGACGGGGACCACGACCGCCAGGGGTTTCCGCAGCGCGGAGCTGGGCTGGCCCGAACTGCGCCGCATACCGCACCCGCCGTACCGGCTCCCCGTCCTCGGCGACGCCCTCGGGACGAACCTGCGCACGCCGGTCCAGGAGTCCCTGCGGCTCGGGCGGCGGCTCGGGCCGATCTTCCGGCGGAAGGCGTTCACCAAGGAGATCGTGTTCGTCGGGGGCGCGGGTCTCGCGGCCGAACTGGCGGACGAGTCACGGTTCGCCAAGCACGTGGGGGTGGGCGTCGCCAATCTGCGCCCGGTGGCCGGGGACGGGCTCTTCACGGCCTACAACCACGAACCCAACTGGCAGCTCGCCCACGACGTCCTGGCCCCGGGCTTCAGCCGGGAGGCCATGGCCGGGTACCACCCGCTGATGCTCGACGTGGCCGAGCGGCTGATGGACCACTGGGACCGGGCGGGCGCGGCCGGCGAGACCGTGGACGTGCCCGGCGACATGACCAAGCTGACGCTGGAGACGATCGCCCGCACCGGCTTCGGCCACGACTTCGGCTCCTTCGAACGCTCCCGGCCGCACCCCTTCGTGGAGGCGATGGTCGGCACCCTGACCTACGCCCAGCGCCGCAACGTCGTCCCCGACCCGTTGGTGCCGCTGCTGCTGCGGGGCGCCTCCCGGCACAACCGGGCGGACATGGCGTACCTCAACGAGACCGTCGACGCGGTGGTGCGGGCGCGGCGGTCCCGCGGTGGCACCGGGAACCGGGGCGGGACCGGCGTCCGGGATCGCGGGGCGGGGAGCGGTGATCTGCTCGACCGGATGCTGGAGACGGCGCATCCGCGGACCGGCGAGCGGCTGTCCGCCGAGAACGTCCGACGACAGGTCATCACCTTCCTGGTCGCCGGGCACGAGACCACCTCGGGGGCCCTGTCCTTCGCCCTGCACTACCTCGCCCGGCACCCGGACCTCGCGGCCCGCGCCCGCGCCGAGGTGGACCGGGTGTGGGGCGACACCGTACGGCCCGGCTACGAGCAGGTGGCCAGGCTGCGGTATGTCCGCCGGGTGCTGGACGAGGCGCTGCGGCTGTGGCCGACGGCGCCCGCCTTCTCCCGGGAGGCCCGGGCGGACACCGTGCTGGGCGGGGTCCATCCGATGCGGCGGGGAGCCTGGGCACTGGTGCTGACCATGATGCTGCACCGGGACCCGGAGGTGTGGGGCGCGGACGCCGACCGGTTCGACCCGGACCGCTTCGACGCGGCGGCGGTGCGCGCGCGGGCGCCGCACACGTTCAAACCGTTCGGCACGGGGGCTCGGGCGTGCATCGGCCGCCAGTTCGCGCTGCACGAGGCCACGTTGGTGCTGGGCCTGTTGCTGCGCCGCTACGAGCTGAGCCCGGAGCCGGGGTACCGGCTGCGGGTGGCGGAACGGCTGACGCTGATGCCGGAGGGGCTGCGGCTGAACGTGGAGCGTCGGGTGGGGGTGGCAGGGCGGGACACCGCGCGGCTCCCGCCCTCACCGCCGTCGCCGTCCTCACCGCCGCCGTCGTCGCCGTCAGGACGTCCAGTGACCGGGACGGGTGACTGACGCCGGCAGCCGGGTGCCGGCGGTGCCGCGGGCCGCGTTGAGCTGGGGCTGGGTCAGGAAGAAGGCACCGGTCAGGTCCGCGTCGGTGAGGTCGGTGTCGCGGAGGTCGGCGCCTATCAGGTCCGCGCCGCGCAGATCGGCGCCGGTCAGGTCGGCGGCTATCAGATAGGCGCCCCGGAGGTTGGCCTTTCTCAGGTCGGCGCCCTTGAGGCGGGCGCCGATGAGGTCCGCTCCCCGCCGGTTCTGCCTGCGCCCGGCGCCCGCGCGCATGAGGTCGCTGACCCGCAGCAGCAGTGCGTTGACACGCTGCCGGTGCGCGGCGACGTCCAGCTCCGCCAGTTCCTCGGCCGTCCGCCGGGTCAGCCGCTCGGTCTCGTCGAGCGCGCGCCGGAGGTCGGCGTGCACGGGGCGGGCGGCGGGGAGGGCCAGGGATTCGGTCAGGTACCAGAGCAGTTCGTGGAGTTGACGGACGACCGGGAAGACGTCGAACATCCGCCGGGCGTGCTCGCGACCGCCGGCTCGCCAGCTCTGGCCCCCGAACGTGTCCTGCGAGACCTTCTGCCCGGCGCCGAAGCAGTCGTAGACCGTGCAGCCGGTGAACCCCTCACCCCGGAGCCGGTCGTGGATACCGCAGCGGAAGTCCTCTCCGAGGTTCCCGCACGGCGTGCCCGCGGCCTTGTCGACGGCGAAGTCCGCCGAGGCGGTGAAGGGCAGGGCGGCACAGCACAGGCCGAAACAACTGCCGCAGTCCGCGCGCAGGTCACGCAGGTCGGGCGCGCGGCGGGCCGCAGCGGATGTCTGTTCCATACGGTCCACCCTAACCAGGACTCACCGACAGGGTCTCCACACTCCACGGGCACCGCCCGTCACCGGGAGAACACCTCGAAGGCCACCGCCGGCCTCCCGCCGAACCGCTCGCCCGCGGCGCGGGCGTACCCGGTGAGGAGTGCGCGGGCGTAGCTCTCCGGGTCCTCCTTCGTCAGCGCTTCGATGTAGGTGCGGTGTTCGAGGAGGGAGGCGACGGCGCGGTCGAGGCCGGGGCCGGCGTCGACCGCGTGGGTGGGGCTGGAGGAGCCGGCGACGGCGACCCAGCGGACGCCGTCCCAGGGTTGCAGGCCCTGGTCGAGGAGGTCGGGGAAGATCCAGCGGTTCCCGGCGTCACCGGCGGCGTCGAGCGTGGCGCGGCCCACCGCCACGTGGTCGGGGGTGTTCCAGGCGACGCCGCCCCAGGTGTCGCGGTGGTTGAGGGTGATGAGCAGCTCGGGGCGGTGCCGGCGGACGGCGGCCGCGATGTCCCGGCGCAGCGCGGGCCCGTACTGGACGACGCCGTCCTCGTGGTCGAGGAACTCCACCTCCGACACGCCCACGACGGCGGCGCTCGCCCGCTGCTCCCGCTCCCGCAGCGGGCCGCACCGGGCGGGCTCCAGCGTGTCGATGCCGGCCTCGCCGCGGGTCGCGAGGACGTACGCGACCTCACGGCCCGCGTCGGTCCACGCGGCGACCGCCGCCGAGCACCCGTATTCGAGGTCGTCCGGGTGGGCCACGACGGCGAGGGCGCGCCGCCAGTCGTCGGGCATGGGTTCGAGCTGCGCCGGCTGCTCGTGCTGAGGGTCGCTCATGTCGGCACACTAGCCCCGGGCACGGACCCTCCGCTCGTGGTCACACCTCGTCGCGCGTCAGCGCCAGTAGTCGGTCCAGCACCCTCGGTCCCCCGGCACGTACGCCGTCGTGCTCGAACTCGTCCGTGACCCAGGTGCGCAGGCCCCGGATCGAGCGGGCCGTCCTGAGGGAGTGGTCGGTGTCGACGTACATGTCGTCGTGGTAGATCGCGGCGGCGACCGGTACCTCGTTGGCGGCGAGGCGGGCCGGGTCGTACAGCGGGGCCCAGTCGGTGCGGGCGGCCAGTTCCTCGGCGGTCTCACGCAGGGGGCGCAGGGCCGGGTCGGTGGCGAACGTCCAGGGGTGGACGGACTCGCCGGTGAAGAGGACCGGCCCGTCCCCGGTGAGGGACTTGGCGGCGTCGAACTGCGGGAACTCGGCGCGCACACGCTCGGCGGACCAGGCGGTGGGCCGCCCGCCCTGGCCGTAGCAGGCCTCGTGGACGAGGGCGTACAGGGGGTGCCCGGCGAAGGAGAGCAGGCCCTGGACATCCTCCTGGAACGCGTCGGAGAGCGCCGGACCCCGGGGGGTGCGGACGAAGGCGTCCTCCAGCAGGAAGTGCAGCCGGTGGCTGCCGTCACCGCGGCCGAGGAGGATGCCGAGGGACTGGAAGGCCTCGACCGTGAGCCGGTGGCCGCCCTGCAGCACGGTGTCGTGTTCGAGGAGGTGCTCGGCGATCCGGCGGGCCCGCTCGACGTCCTGGGGGTAGCGGGCGTAGTGCGCGGCGACCTTGCGTTCGATGCGCGGGTAGGCGGCGCGGTAGACGTCGTCCGCGTGGCCGTCCAGCGTCGGCAGTCCGCCGGTGATGACGGCGGTGCTCAGCCCCTCGGGAGCGATCGACAGATAGGTGACCGCGCAGAAGCCGCCGAAGCTCTGGCCGAGGACGGCCCAGGGGGCGCCGCCGGTGACCTCGGGACGGATGGCCTCGCAGTCGCGGACGATGGAGTCGGCGCGGAAGTGGGCCAGGTAGTCGGCCTGTTCGGCGGGACCGCCGCGCGAGGGGAGGGTCTGGCGGTTGGCGGGGGTGGAGGCACCGGTGCCGCGCTGGTCCAGGAGCAGGACCCGGTACTCCCGCAGGGCCCTCTCCAGCCACGCCTCACGGCCGACGAAACGGTTCGCCCCGAAGCCGGGGCCGCCTTGCAGATAGACCAGCCAGGGCAGTTCGGCGTCCGCCTTGTCGCTCGCGACGACCTCGCGCGCGTAGAGCTCGATCCGCTCCCCCGCCGGGTGGTCGTGGTCGAGGGGGACGGTGAAGCGGCGGTCGGTGAGGACGACACCGGGCTGCCGGTAGCTGACGGACAACGGGGCTCCCTGAGCGGACGGATTCCAGGCCGTGGTCCAGTCCAGCACAGATTCTCCGTCCGGCCGACCCCGTGGATCAAGAAATTCTCGCTGAACCGGGGATCAGTACGGCGGCCGCCGTCGGTGCGCGGCTACTGAACGGTCGCTCAGCGCGCGGAGAGGCTGGAGCGCCGCACCACCAGTTCCGGCTGGAGGACGACCCGCCGGTGCTCGTGCGGGACGGTCTCGGCCTCGGTCTCCTCCAGCAGGAGTTCGGCGGCCAGGGCGCCCATGGTGACGGCGGGCTGGCGTACGGAGGTGAGGGGGACGGCCGCCGCGGCGGCGAACTCGATGTCGTCGTAGCCGACGATGGCGAGGTCGTCGGGGACGCTCACCCCGGCCGCGTACATGGCCTGGAGCACGCCGAGGGCGAGCAGGTCGTTGGCGCAGAACACGGCGGTGGGGCGGTCGGCGAGGCCGAGGAGCCGCGCGCCCGCGTCGCGGCCGGCGGCCACGTCGAGGCGCTCGGTGGGCAGTTCCCGCAGGGCCTCGGGGCCGAGTCCCGCCTCCTGCAGGGCGCTCAGGGCACCCGTACGGCGGTCGCGCACCTGGTTGAGACCCGCCGGTCCGCTGACGTACGCGATGGAACGGTGGCCCGCGTCCACCAGATGACGTACGGCGAGGGCGCCGCCCGCGACGTCGTCGACGGAGACCGAGCACTCGGTGGTGCCCTCGGCCACCCGGTCGACGAGGACGAAGGGGATGCCGTGGCGGCGGAACGCCGCGATGTTGCGTCCGGTGGCGTCGGCGGGGGTCAACAGCACCCCGCGCACCCGCTGTTCGGCGAAGAGCGAGAGGTACTCGGACTCCTCGCCGGCGCTCTGCGCGCTGTTGCAGACCATCACGCCGAGCCCGGCGTCGCGCGCGGCCCGCTCGGCACCGCGCGCGACGTCCACGAAGAAGGGGTTGCCCATGTCGAGCACGAGCAGCCCCATGATGCGGCTCCGCCCGGCCCGCAGCTGGCGCGCCGACTCGCTGCGGACATAGCCGAGGCGGTCGATGGCGGCCAGCACGCGGGCCCGGGTGCCGGAAGCCACCGAGTCCGGCCGGTTGATGACGTTCGAGACCGTGCCGACGGAGACTCCGGCGGCGGCGGCGACGTCCTTGATACCCACCGACTGCGACATCGGACGGGGACCTCCAGGAAGGTACGGAGCGGCGGGCATACGTTCACACTACCGCCGGGCCTGAGTGGAAATGGCCCGGTCAGCGACGGAAACGAGGCCGTCGTACGGTCGTACAACGGGTCAGGCGGGCAGGGCGAAGTCGATCACGCGGAGCGCCGACGGTGTGGTGCCGCTCGACTTCACCTGGTACATCACGGACAGGACATTGTCCTGGGCGATCCGGCTCTCGTCGAACACGACCTCACCGAAGGCGTTGAGCCCGGAACCGTCGAACAGGATCTGCCAGTCGGTGTGCCCGGAAGCCACCGAGGCGCCGGCGATCCGGCCGAACGGGAAGATCGCGTAGGCGTTGTTGTACTTGTCCATGACCAGCTTGGTGCGCTGGCTGGAGTTCAGCGGCACCGGTATCTCGGTCTTCGCCCAGGCTCCGGAGGAGCTCTTGCGGACGAGGAAGGCGCGCCCGTTGGCCGTGCGGTTGGCGACGTAGTTCGTCGTGCACTGGCCGAAGCGGCCGGGGACGTAGCTGATGATGGCGTGCGGGCGGCCGGCCGAGTCGGTCCACTGGCTCTCCTGGTTCATCAGGGAGTGGTCCGGGTTGAGCGCGTCCACGACGAGGCCGGCGTCGGTGACGGAGACCCGGTCGGAGCCGCCGGTGGTGCCGACGACGGTGCCCGCGTTGTTGCGCCAGGTGCGGCCGCGGTCGTCGGAGTAGACGTAGCCGGTGTCGTGGTTGGTGATGCCGCCGCTGTTGCACATGACGCTGTTGCTCTGCTCGCGCCACGTGAACATGGCGTGCAGGCGCCCGTTGCGGTCGTAGTCGATGCCGTGCAGGTACATGTTGCGGGCCGTCGAGGAGCCGTGCTCGCTGGTGTACGTGCCGGTGGAGGACGTCCACTCGCCGAGGTTGGTCCAGGAGGTGCCGTTGTACTCGGCGAGGGCGTTGCGGCCGTTGCCGGAGATGCCGGCGCGGTAGCTCAGCTGGAGCTTGCCGTCGGGCATCGAGACGAACTGCGGGTAGGTGAACTGCGAGGTGAGGGCGAGTCCGTCGAGGGTGGACTGGGGTGCGCCGAAGCGGCTCGTGGTCCAGCTCAGGCCGGCCGGGTCGTCCATGAGGCCGGCGACGGACTTGACGTAGGTGAAGCCGTCGCTGTGCGAGTCCATGTTGAGGTGGAGGCGTCCGTCGACCTTGGAGACGCCCATGGAGATGACGTTGTGGGAGTCGTTGTAGCGCAGCGTGTGGCCGACCTTGACGGTGGACCAGGTGCCGGAGCCGAGGACGCGGCGGCCGACGACGGCGTTGCGGTCGGCGGTGTACCAGACGGCGTACTGGTAGCCCTTGTAGGTCAGCAGGGCGTTCTTCTGGAACGAGTTGTTGTTGACCAGGCCGTCGTAGGAGACGAAGTAGATGGCCTGGCTGTCGAGCAGGGTGTTGCCGGTCTGGGTGACCGAGGGCCCGGGGTCGGCGGCCCGGGCGGTGGCGGCGCCGAGGGCGGGGGTCACGACGGCGCCGGCGAGGGCGGCACCGAGCAGCGTACGTCTCTTCATCTCGGGGACTCCGTTGTCGAGCGAGGTGGGGAGGGGGAGGGGGAAGGGGTGCTGCTTCGTGGGGGGTCAGGCGAGGTGGAAGACCTCGGTGAGCGGCTTCATGGCCTCGTCGGGCCGGGCGCCGTCGAGGGACTCGAAGAACGGCGCCATCTCCTTCTGCCAGCGGGCGTTGACCTCGGCGGCCTCCATGCCGGCCAGCGCCGCCTGGAAGTCCTCGGTCTCCAGGTAGCCGACCAGCAGGCCGTCGTCGCGCAGGAAGAGGGAGTAGTTGTGCCAGCCGGTGGCCGAGAGTGCTTCGAGCATCTCCGGCCACACGGCGGCGTGCCGCTCGCGGTACTCGTCGATCCGGTCCTGACGGACCTTGAGGAGGAAGCAGACGCGCTGCATGAGATACCGCTCCTGGGGGTGAGGGGGGTGGCGTGACTCGCGTGCGGAGATCAGAAGTCGAACTTGTCGATGTTCTCCTTGTTGAACACGGTGGGCTTGCCGAGGCTGATGACGCCGTCCTTGCCGATGGTGTACTCGCCCATGTCACCGGCGGTGAAGGTCTCGCCCTCCTTGCCGGTGATCTGGCCGGAGACCAGCGCCACGGCGGTACGGGCGGCCAGCTCGCCGAGCTTCGCCGGGTCCCACAGCTCGAAGCCCTCGACCGTGCCGTCCTTGACGTACTTGCGCATGTCGTTCGGGGTGCCGAGGCCGGTCAGCTTGACCTTGCCCTTGTACTTTGAGCCCGACAGGTACTGGGCGGCGGCCTTGATGCCGACCGTGGTCGGGGAGATGATCCCCTTCAGGTTCGGGTACTCCTGGAGCAGGCCCTGGGTCTGCTGGAAGGACTTCTGGGCGTCGTCGTCACCGTAGGCGACCTTGACGAGCTTGATGTCCTTGTACTTGGGGTCCTTGAGTTCGTCCTTCATGAACTCGATCCAGGTGTTCTGGTTGGTCGCGGTCTGCGCCGCGGACAGGATCGCGATCTCGCCCTTGTAGCCGATCTGCTCGGCGAGCAGCTGGACCTCGGTGCGGCCCAGGTCCTCGGCGCTGGCCTGCGAGACGAAGGCGTTGCGGCACTCCGGCTTGGTGTCGGAGTCGTAGGTGACGACCTTGATGTCGTTGCTCATGGCCTGCTTGAGCGCGGTGCACAGGGCGCCCGGGTCCTGCGCGGAGACGGCCATGGCGTCGACCTGCTGCTGGGTGAGCGTGTTGACGTAGTTGACCTGGCCGGAGGTGTCCGTGGCGCTGGACGGGCCGACCTCCTTGTAGCTGGAGCCCAGCTCCTTCAGGGCCGCCTCGCCGCCCTTGTCGGCCGAGGTGAAGTACGGGTTGTTGACCTGCTTCGGCAGGAAGCCGACGGTCAGGCCCTTCTTCAGTTCGGCGTTGGGGTCGGCCTTGCCGGTGGCCGCGGCCGAGGCGGAGTCGTCCTTGACGTCGCTCTTCGTGGTGCCGCCGCAGGCGGTGACGGCGAGGGCGAAGGAGGTGACGGCGGCGAGCGCCGCACAGGAACGGCGGAGGGTTGCCTTGCGCATGAAGGATCCTTTGATACGGAGGGGCGGGCGGTGGGGCGGTACGGGTTCGGCGGTGGGGGCCCAGCCGTCAGGGGGCTGGAGTGGGCGCCTTGGTGACCGGCGCCGAAGCGGCTCTGCGGCCGGCCCTGGCGACGGAGATCTGGCGTGCGACCCGGGGGCCGAGCACGGAGAGGACGAGCAGGACGCCGGTGACGACGATCTGCGACTGCGCGGAGACGTCCTGGAGGCTCATGACGTTCTGCAGGGTGCCGAGGAGGAACACGCCGGCGATCGCGCCGCCGAGTGTTCCCTTGCCGCCGTCGAAGTCGATACCGCCGAGCAGCACGGCGGCGACGACCGAGAGTTCGAGCCCGGTGGCGTTGTCGTAGCGGGCGCTGGCGTAGTGCAGGGCCCAGAAGATGCCGGTGAGGGAGGCCATCAGGCCGGTCACCGTGAAGAGGATCAGCTTCTGCCGCTTGACCCGGATGCCGGCGAACCGGGCGGCCTCCTCGCTCGCCCCGGTCGCGAAGACCGAGCGGCCGAAGGGGGTGGCGTGCAGGGCGATCACGGCGATCACCAGCAGGACCAGGAAGGGGATGAAGGCCTGCGGGACGAAGCTGTCGCCGATCCGGCCCGCGGCGAAGTCCAGGTACTGGGTGGGGAAGTCGGTGACCGCGTCGGAGCCGAGGACGATCTGCGCGATGCCCCGGTAGGCGGCGAGCGTGCCGATGGTGACGGCGAGGGACGACAGACCGAGCTTGGTGACCAGCAGGCCGTTGATCAGCCCGCAGACCACACCGAGGGCCAGACAGATCGGGATGATCGTCTCGATGGTCATGCCCTGGTTCCACAGGGCGCCCATCACCGCGCCGGAGAGACCGGCGGTGGAGGCGACCGACAGGTCGATCTCACCGGAGACCACGAGGAGGGTCATCGGGAGGGCGACCAGCGCGATCGGCAGGGTGTTGCCGATCAGGAAGGACAGGTTGAGCGCGTTGCCGAAGCCGTCGACGGTGGTGAAGGACAGCAGGAGCACGACGATGAGGAGGGCCCCGACCACCGTGTCCCAGCGAACGGCGCGCGACAGCGTGGAGTCAGCCATGGCGGGCGTTCCTCTTCTTCAGGGCGGTCGCCACCCGCACCGCGACCACGCGGTCCACGGCGATGGCGAGGATGAGCAGGATGCCGTTGATCGCGAGCACCCACACCGAGCTGACGCCGAGGGCGGGCAGCACGCTGTTGATGGAGGTCAGCAGCAGGGCGCCGAGCGCCGCGCCGTAGACGCTGCCGGAGCCGCCGGTGAAGACCACACCACCGACCACGACCGCGCTGACGACGGTGAGTTCGTAGCCGTTGCCGGTGCTGGAGTCGACGTTGCCGAAACGGGCCAGGTACAGCGCGCCGGCGAGCCCGGCGAGGGCGCCGCAGAAGGTGTACGCCATCAGGATCCGCTTGCGGACCGGGATACCGGCCAGGCGGGCGGCCTCCGGGTTGGACCCGAGCGCGTACAGCTCACGGCCGCTGCCGAAGTGCTTCATGTAGTAGGCCGTGGCCACCAGGACCGCCAGCGCGATCAGGGCGAGATAGGGCACGGCGTAGATGCCGCCGGAGCCGAAGTCGATGAACCCGTCCGGGAGGCCGGAGGCGACGATCTGCCGGGAGCCGACCCAGATGGAGTCGATGCCGCGGATGATGTAGAGCGTGCCGAGGGTGACGACGAGGGCGGGCACCTGGCCGAGGCTGACGAGCAGGCCGTTCAGCAGGCCGAAGCCGATGCCCATCAGGACCGCCAGGAGCACGGCCACCACCGCGTTGCCGCCGCCCTGGAGATAGGTACCGGCGGCGAACGCGCTGATACCGAGGGTGGAGCCGACCGAGAGGTCGACGTTACGGGTGATGACGACCAGTGACTGGCCGACGGCGACCAGCACCAGGATGGTCGCGTTGAGCAGCAGGTCCTTGATGCCCTGCTCGGTGAGGAACTCGCTGTTGCCCAGCTGGGTGACGACGATCATCACCAGGAAGACGACCAGGATGGCGAGTTCGCGCATCTTGAAGACGCGGTCCACGAGCCGGGTGCCGCTGGACTTGGGCACCTCGGCGACGGGGGTGTTCTGAGGGGTGGTCACCGTCATGCGGCGGCCCTCCCGGTGGCTGCGGCCATCACGGATTCCTCGGTGGCTTCGGAGCGAGGGATCTCGGCGGTGAGCCGGCCCTCGTGCATCACCAGCACGCGGTCGGCCATGCCGAGGATCTCGGGCAGGTCGGAGGAGATCATCAGCACGGCCACGCCGTCGGCGGCCAACTCGCTGAGCAGGCGGTGCACTTCGGCCTTGGTGCCGACGTCGATGCCGCGGGTGGGCTCGTCGACGATCAGCACCTTCGGGCCGGTGGCGAGCCACTTGGCGAGGACGACCTTCTGCTGGTTGCCGCCGGACAGGGTGTTGACGGTGTCGGCGATCCGGGCGTACTTGACCTGGAGCTTGACGGCCCAGTCGAGGGAGCGGCTGCGCTCGGCGCCGCGGTCCATCAGACCGGCTTTGACGGTCGTACGGAGTCCGGTGAGGCCGATGTTGCGCTCGATGGACATGTCCATCACCAGGCCCTGGGCGCGGCGGTCCTCGGGGACCAGGGCGAGCCCGGCGGCCATCGCGGTGGAGGGGGCGCCGTTGATGAGCGCCTTGCCGTCGAGGGAGACCTCGCCCGCGTCCCAGCGGTCGATGCCGAAGACGGCGCGTGCGACCTCCGTACGGCCGGCGCCGACCAGGCCGGCCAGGCCGACGATCTCGCCGCGGCGGACGTCGAAGGAGACATCGGTGAACACGCCCTCGCGGGTCAGCCGGCGCACGCTCAGCGCGACTTCGCCCGGCTCGACCTCCTGCTTCGGGTACAGCTCGTCCAGGTCGCGGCCGACCATGCGGCGGACCAGGTCGTCCTCGGTCATGCCGTCGATCGGTTCGCTGGAGATCCAGGCCCCGTCGCGCAGGGTGGTGACGCGCTGGCAGATCTGGAAGATCTCCTCCAGGCGGTGGGAGATGAAGAGGACGGCCGAGCCCTGCTCGCGCAGGGTGCGGACGACGCCGAAGAGTCGGGCCACCTCGCTGCCGGTGAGGGCGGCCGTCGGCTCGTCCATGATCAGGACGCGGGCGTCGAAGGACAGCGCCTTGGCGATCTCGACGATCTGCTGGTCGGCGATGGACAGGCCGCGTGCCGGGCGGTCGGGGTCGAGTTCGACACCGAGCCGCTGCATCAGCGCGAGGGTGGCCGCGTGGGTGGCCTTGTGGTCGATGCGGCCGA
Source organism: Streptomyces akebiae (assembly GCF_019599145.1). NCBI lineage: Bacteria > Bacillati > Actinomycetota > Actinomycetes > Kitasatosporales > Streptomycetaceae > Streptomyces > Streptomyces akebiae. The sequence goes on from NZ_CP080647.1 coordinate 643,385, forward strand.
GGGCTCGCCGCGGCTGACGGCCCATGAAGATGTTCTCGGCGATCGAGAGGTCGGGGAAGAGAGTGGGCTCCTGGTAGATCACGGCGATGCCCGCGTCCCGGGCGTCGGCCGGGCCGTGGAACACGGTGGGCTCGCCGTCGAGGAGCACCTGACCGGAGTCCGGTCGGTGCACCCCGGCGAGGCTCTTGATCAGGGTCGACTTACCCGCGCCGTTCTCCCCGGCGAGTGCGTGCACCTCGCCCGGGAACAGCTCCAGGGACACGTCCCGCAGGGCGCGTACGGCGCCGAAGGACTTGGAGATGCCCTTCAGAGCGAGAACGGGGGCCGGACCCTTGTCGGACCGGTGGGTCATGGGGGCTCCTCGACGACGGCCGGTGGCTAGCGGAGAAGCTGCCTCACTGCGTCGTGAAAGGTTTCAACTGGGTTGCCGGGACGTTAGGCACCCCGCCCAGGTCACGTCAATGGGTTTCGGTCGAAATTTTTTCGATACGAGAGGTCACAACCGGGTCACGGAAAGCCGACTTGACCTGGGGGGTTGACAGTCCGGCGTGGCGCTCATAGTTTCCGGTGCTGAATCGTTTCAGACATCAAAGCCGGTAGGAGCCCTGACGTGACCGAGCTCGCCGCGGTGAAGGCCGCCCTCAAGACACAGGCCGTCGAGACGCCGTCGTGGGCGTACGGAAACTCCGGAACCCGTTTCAAGGTGTTCGCCCAACAGGGTGTCCCGCGCAACCCCTGGGAGAAGCTGGACGACGCCGGCAAGGTCCACGAGTTCACCGGCGTGGCGCCGACCGTGGCGCTGCACATCCCGTGGGACAAGGTGGAGGACTATGCGGCCCTCGCGAAGCACGCGCAGCAGCGCGGCGTGAAGCTGGGCGCCATCAACTCCAACACCTTCCAGGACGACGACTACAAGCTGGGCAGCATCTGCCACCCGGAGGCGGCGGTCCGCCGCAAGGCCGTCGACCACTTGCTGGAGTGCGTCGACATCATGGACGCGACCGGGTCGCGCGATCTGAAGCTGTGGTTCGCGGACGGGACGAACTATCCCGGCCAGGACGACATCCGTGAGCGCCAGGACCGGCTGGCCGAAGGCCTCGCCGAGGTCTACCAGCGGCTCGGGGACGACCAGCGGATGCTGCTGGAGTACAAGTTCTTCGAGCCGGCGTTCTACACGACCGACGTGCCGGACTGGGGCACCGCCTACGCGCACTGCCTGAAGCTCGGCCCGAAGGCACAGGTCGTGGTCGACACCGGGCACCACGCGCCGGGGACCAACATCGAGTTCATCGTGGCGACGCTGCTGCGGGAGGGCAAGCTCGGCGCGTTCGACTTCAACTCGCGCTTCTACGCGGACGACGACCTGATGGTGGGCTCGGCGGACCCGTTCCAGCTGTTCCGGATCATGTACGAGGTGGTGCGTGGGGGCGGGTTCACTCCCGAGGTCGCGTTCATGCTCGACCAGTGCCACAACATCGAGGCGAAGATCCCGGCGATCATCCGGTCGGTGATGAACGTGCAGGAGGCCACGGCGAAGGCACTGCTCGTCGACGCGGACGCGCTGCGCGCCGCCCAGCGGGCCGGGGACGTGCTGGAGGCCAACGCCGTGGTGATGGACGCCTACAACACGGATGTGCGGCCGTTGCTGCGGGAGGTGCGGGAGGAGATGGGGCTGGACCCCGATCCCCTTGCCGCGTACCGCGCGTCCGGGTGGGCGGCAAAGATCGTCGAGGAGCGGGTCGGCGGAGAGCAGGCCGGCTGGGGGGCCTGATTCCGGGTTCCGTCCGCCCACTCTTGTTCGTCGCGGGCCGTCGGCCGGTTCGCGGCCGGTCGCGCAGTTCCCCGCGCCCCTGGAGGGGCGCCGCAGTCCCCCTTCGTACATTCGTCACCGTAAGGATTGATCTCGTATGGCCACCCATCCCGAAGCCGCAGCTCTGCTCGCCCGGTCCCGTCGGCTCGGCGCCGATCCGCGGAACACCAACTACGCCGGTGGGAACGCGTCCGCCAAGGGGACGGACACCGATCCCGTCACCGGGGGTGATGTGGAGCTGATGTGGGTGAAGGGGTCCGGCGGTGACCTGGGCACCTTGACCGAGGCCGGACTCGCCGTGCTGCGGCTGGACCGGATGCGGGCGCTCGTCGACGTCTATCCGGGGGTGGAGCGCGAGGACGAGATGGTGGCCGCGTTCGACTACTGCCTGCACGGCAAGGGTGGGGCGGCGCCGTCGATCGACACCGCGATGCACGGGCTGGTCGACGCCGCGCACGTGGATCATCTGCACCCCGACTCCGGGATCGCCCTCGCCTGCGCGGCCGACGGGGAGAAGCTGACCGCCGAGTGTTTCGGCGACAGCGTGGTGTGGGTGCCGTGGCGGCGGCCCGGGTTCCAGCTGGGGCTGGACATCGCCGCCGTGAAGCGGGAGAACCCGCAGGCCATCGGCTGTGTGCTCGGCGGGCACGGGATCACCGCCTGGGGCGACACCGCCGAGGAGTGCGAGAAGAACTCGCTGCACATCATCCGTACCGCCGAACGGTTCCTCGCCGAGCGGGGGAAGGCGGAGCCGTTCGGGCCCCTCGTCGAGGGATACGCGGCACTGGACGACGCGGAGCGCCGGGAGCGGGCGGCGGCCCTCGCGCCGTACGTCCGCGCCGTCGCCTCGCAGGACAGGGCGCAGGTCGGGCACTTCACCGACGCGGAGGTCGTGCTCGACTTCCTGGCGCGTGCCGAGCACCCCCGGCTCGCCGCTCTCGGCACCTCCTGCCCCGACCACTTCCTCCGTACGAAGGTCCGGCCGCTCGTGCTGGATCTTCCGCCGACCGCCGACCTCGACACGGCGATCGCGCGGCTCAAGGAACTGCACGCCGAGTACCGCGAGGAGTACGCCGCCTACTACCAGCGGCACGCCGAGCCCGACTCCCCCGCGATGCGCGGCGCCGACCCGGCGATCGTGCTGATCCCGGGCGTGGGCATGTTCAGCTTCGGCAAGGACAAGCAGACCGCGCGGGTGGCCGGCGAGTTCTACGTCAACGCGATCAACGTGATGCGGGGCGCCGAGGCGGTGTCGACGTACGCGCCGATCGAGGAGTCGGAGAAGTTCCGCATCGAGTACTGGGCGCTGGAGGAGGCCAAGCTGCGGCGGATGCCGAAGCCGAAGCCGCTGGCGACCCGGGTCGCGCTCGTCACGGGCGCGGGCAGCGGGATCGGCAAGGCCATCGCGCACCGGCTCGTGGCCGAGGGTGCCTGTGTCGTGGTCGCCGACCTCAACGCCGAGAACGCCGCCGCCGTCGCCGAGGAGCTGGGCGGAGCGGACAAGGCCGTCGCCGTGACCGTCGACGTGACGGACGAGCAGCGGATCGGGGAGGCCTTCAAGGCCGCCGCGCTGGCCTTCGGCGGGGTCGACCTCGTCGTCAACAACGCGGGCATCTCGATCTCCAAGCCGCTGCTGGAGACGTCGGCCAAGGACTGGGACCTGCAGCACGACATCATGGCCCGTGGATCGTTCCTGGTGTCGCGTGAGGCCGCGCGGACGATGATCGCGCAGGGGCTGGGGGGCGACATCGTCTACATCGCCTCGAAGAACGCCGTCTTCGCCGGGCCCAACAACATCGCCTACTCCGCCACCAAGGCCGACCAGGCCCACCAGGTGCGGCTGCTCGCCGCCGAACTGGGCGAGCACGGCATCCGCGTCAACGGCGTCAACCCCGACGGTGTGGTGCGCGGCTCCGGGATCTTCGCGGCCGGCTGGGGTGCCCAGCGCGCGGCGACCTACGGGATCGAGGAGGAGAAGCTCGGCGAGTTCTACGCCCAGCGGACCATCCTCAAGCGCGAGGTGCTGCCGGAGCACGTGGCGAACGCGGTGTTCGCGCTGACCGGCGGGGAGCTGACGCACACCACCGGTCTGCACGTGCCGGTCGACGCCGGCGTGGCCGCCGCCTTCCTCCGATGAGCGCGTCCGCGACCGGCGGGTCCGTGAAGTCGTACGCGGCGGTCGACCTCGGTGCGTCCAGCGGGCGCGTCATGGTCGGCCGCGCGGGGCGGGACTCGCTGGAACTGGTCGAGGCGCACCGGTTCCCGAACCGGCCGGTGCGCACCCCCGAGGGGCTGCGCTGGGACGTGCTCTCGCTGTACGCGGGGGTGCTCGACGGGCTGAAGGCGGCCGGGCGGGTCGACTCCGTCGGGATCGACAGCTGGGCCGTCGACTACGGGCTGCTGGACGCGGACGGCGCTCTGCTGGGCAATCCGGTGCACTACCGGGACGCCCGGACCGAGGGTGTCGCGGAGAAGGTGTGGGCGACCGTGCCCGCCGCCGAGCTGTACGCGGAGACCGGGTTGCAGTACGCGCCCTTCAACACGCTGTACCAGCTGGTCGCCGCCCGGTCGTCCGCCCAGTTCGCCCATGCCGAGCGGTTGTTGCTCATCCCCGATCTGCTGACGTACTGGCTGACCGGGGAGTCCGGCACCGAGCTGACCAACGCCTCCACCACGCAGCTGATCGACCCGCGCACCCGTGACTGGTCGCGGGACGTCGCGGACCGCCTGGGCATCGACCTCGGCCTGTTCGCACCGCTGCGGCAGCCCGGTGACCCGGCGGGCCTGCTGCGGCCCGAGGTGCTGGAGGCCACGGGGCTCTCCGGACCGGTTCCGGTGACGACGGTCGGGTCGCACGACACCGCCTCGGCGGTGGCGGCCGTGCCGGCGACCGGGGAGCGGTTCGCGTACATCTGCACCGGCACCTGGTCGCTGGCCGGCCTGGAGCTTGCGGCCCCGGTGCTGACCGAGGCGAGCCGGGCGGCCAACTTCACCAACGAGCTGGGGCTCGACGGCACGGTCCGCTACCTCCGGAACATCATGGGGCTGTGGCTGCTCCAGGAGTGCGTACGGGAGTGGGGGGACCCGGATCTGGGTGAACTGCTGCGGGGCGCCGCCGCGGTGCCCGCGCTGCGCTCGGTGGTGGACGCCGGGGACTCGGCGTTCCTCGCGCCCGGCCGGATGCCCGAGCGGATCGCCGAGGCGTGCCGGGACTCGGGGCAACCCGTCCCTCGGACGCCCGCCGAGACCACCCGGTGCATTTTGGACTCGCTGGCCCTCGCCCACCGGCGGGCCGTCGCCGAGGCCCAGGCGCTGGCCGACCACCCCGTCGACGTCGTCCACATCGTGGGCGGCGGCACCCGCAACGCCCTGCTGTGCCAGCTCACCGCCGACGCCTGCGGGCTACCGGTGGTGGCCGGGCCGGCGGAGGCGGCGGCCCTGGGCAACGTCCTCGTCCAGGCCCGCGCCCACGGCCTGGTCGGCGACCGGGCCTCGATGCGGCGACTGCTCGCCCGCACCCAGCCGCTGGTGCGGTACGAGCCGCAAGGTGACCCGGCGGCCTGGCGTGCGGCGGAGGCCCGGCTCGCCGACAGGTGAGCCAGGCCCCTTCCGGCGGGGCCCCTTCCGGCGGGGCCTCCTCCGGCGGGATCGTCCCCATCGACGGTCGGCGCGCGGGTCCGCCCGTCTCCGCCGATCGTCGCGCGGGACCCCTCGCCCTTCGCGTACGCGCGTCGTACTCTGCACTCATCCGATGACCGACCCCCAAGGAGCCGCGATGCGTGTCGCCCTGTTCCTGACCTGTGTCAACGACACGCTCTATCCCGACACCGGCCGGGCCGTGGTGAAACTGCTGACCAGGCTGGGTGTGGACGTCGACTTCCCGATGGGTCAGACCTGCTGCGGGCAGGCGCACTACAACACCGGATACCGGCACGAGGCCGAGCCACTCGCCCGGAAGTTCTCCGATGTATTCCGGGAGTACGAGGCGATCGTGACGCCGTCCGGCTCGTGCGGGGCGATGGTGCGGGAGCTGTATCCACGCATGGGTGAGCGAGCCCGTGCGGAGGGGCGCGGGGACGGTCTGGCGCGGACGCTGGCGCCCGTCGTACCGAAGACGTACGAGCTGACGGAGTTCCTGGTGGACGTGCTGGGTGTGACGGACGTCGGCGCGTACTACCCGCACAAGGTGACCTACCACCCGACCTGCCACGGACTGCGGAGCCTCGGCCTCGGTGAGCGGCCCCGGCGGCTGCTCCAGGCCGTGAAGGGACTGGAGCTGGTGGAGCTGCCCGGTGCCGACGAGTGCTGTGGCTTCGGCGGTACGTTCGCCGTGAAGAACCCCGATGTCTCGGCGGCGATGGGCGCGGACAAGGTGCGCAACGCCGAGTCGACGGGCGCCGAGGTGCTGTGCGCGGCCGACAACTCCTGCCTGATGCACCTCGGTGGCACGATGACCCGGCTGCGGACGGACCTGCGGCCCGTCCACATCGCGGAGATCCTGGCGAGCACGGAAGAGGAGCCGCTGGTATGAGCGGGACATTCGTCGGGATGCCGGCGTTCCCCGAGGCCGCACACGAGGCCGTGCACAACACGACCCTGCGCGGGAACCTGCGCCACGCCACCCACACCATCCGCGCCAAACGCGCGAACGCGGTCGCGGAGGTGTCCGACTGGGCCGCGCTGCGCGAGGCGGGCAAGCAGATCAAGGACCACACGCTCCGTCATCTCGACCGGTATCTCGTGCAGTTGGAGGAGTCGGTCACGGCGGCGGGCGGCACGGTCCACTGGGCCGCCGACGCGGACGAGGCCAACCGGATCGTCACGTATCTCGTCAAGGCGACCGGCGAGAGCGAGGTCGTCAAGGTCAAGTCGATGGCCACGCAGGAGATCGGGCTGAACGAGGCGCTGGAGGCCGAGGGCATCCGCGCCTACGAGACCGACCTCGCCGAGCTCATCGTGCAGTTGGGCAACGACCGGCCCTCGCACATCCTGGTTCCGGCGATCCACCGCAACCGGGGCGAGATCCGGGACATCTTCGCGCGCGAGATGAGCGAGTGGGGCCGCCCGGCCCCCGAGGGCCTGACCGACACCCCGGCCGAGCTGGCGGAGGCGGCGCGGCTGCATCTGCGGGAGAAGTTCCTGCGGGCCAAGGTCGGTGTCTCCGGCGCCAACTTCATGGTCGCGGAGACGGGCACGCTGGTGGTCGTGGAGTCCGAGGGCAACGGCAGGATGTGCCTCACCCTCCCCGAGACCCTGATCTCGGTGGTCGGCATCGAGAAGATCGTGCCGACCTGGCGGGACCTGGAGGTGTTCCTGCAGACCCTCCCCCGCTCCTCCACCGCCGAGCGCATGAACCCGTACACCTCGACCTGGACGGGCACGACGGACGACGACGGGCCGCAGACCTTCCACCTGGTCCTCATCGACAACGGCCGCACCGACACCCTCGCCGACGAGGTCGGCCGCCAGGCCCTGCGCTGCATCCGCTGCTCGGCCTGTCTCAACGTCTGCCCGGTGTACGAGCGGGCGGGCGGCCACGCCTACGGCTCGGTGTACCCGGGCCCGATCGGCGCCATCCTCAGCCCCCAACTCCGGGGCACGGGAAGCGAGATCGACTCCTCACTGCCGTACGCCTCCTCGCTGTGCGGTGCCTGCTACGAGGTGTGCCCGGTCGCCATCGACATCCCTGAGGTGCTGGTGCATCTGCGGGAGCGGGTCGCCCAGGGCGGGCCGGTGACCGAGCGGGGCGGCAAGGTCGTGCTGAAGCCCGCGAAGGGGCACGCGGCCGAGCGGGCGGCGATGCGCGCGGCGCGGTGGGCGTTCAGCCACCCCGGCGCGCTGCGCGCCGGGCAGCGGCTCGCGTCCCGCACGCGCCGCTTCCATCCCCGTACGCTGCCGGGGCCCGGCAGGGCGTGGAGCGCGAGCCGTGATCTTCCCGCGCTGCCCCCCGAGCCGTTCCGGGACTGGTGGCAACGGACGAACGGCGGACGGACCGACGGCGGCCGGGAGGGGACGAAGTGAGCAGCAGGGATCTGATCCTGGGACGGGTGCGACGCGCCCTCGCCGACGTACGCCAGGACGACACTCCCCCAGTGCCTGAAGGGCCTGGGAGGGACCCCCGGTACGAGCAGGCCGTTCAGCGGGACTATCTCCGGGAGCACGGCGCGCTGAGCGCCGCCGAGAGGGTGGAGCTGCTGGCGGAGAACCTGGCGGACTACCGGGCGATCGTGCACCGCACGGACGCGGACGGACTCGCGGACGTGGTCGCGGGGCTGTTGCGCGCGCACGGCTCGAAGACGGTGCTGGTGCCGCCGGGGCTGCGCCGGGAATGGCTGTCGGGGACCGACCTGACACGGGTGCCGGACCGGGGCGAGAGCACCGCGCACGAGTTGGACCGGGTCGACAGCGTCGTCACGGCCTGCGCCCTCGCGATCGCCGAGACCGGCACCATCGTCCTCGACGGCTCCCCCGACCAGGGCCGCCGCCGGATCACCCTGGTACCCGACCACCACATCTGTGTCGTCCGCGTACCTGAGCAGGTCGTGTCGTCGGTGCCGCAGGCGCTCGAACTCCTGGACCCGACGCGCCCGTTGACGTGGATCTCCGGCCCGTCCGCCACCAGCGACATCGAACTGGACCGGGTGGAGGGCGTCCACGGCCCGCGCACCCTGGAGGTGGTTCTGGTGACCGGGGGTGGCGGCCAGGGCTAGGGGGCCGCGGGACGGGCGCGTGAGGGCTCGGGGCGTCGGGGTCACGGCTCGCTCCTGGCCAACGCATCGGCAGCCACCCTGAGGTCGGACACCAGTCCCGCGTACGCGGCGTCACGGTCGTCGGCACGGAGTACGGCGGAGGGGTGCAGGGTGGCGACGACGTAGGGCCCCCGCGATCCCTCCGAGGGCATGGGCAGCAGCGCGCCGCGGTCCTTGGTGACCCGGAAGGAGCCGCCGAGCAGTGCCTTGCCCGCGGTGGCACCCAGGGCCACCACGATCTCGGGCCGGACGAGACGGAGTTCGGCCAGCAGCCAGGGACGGCAGGCGGCGACCTCGCGCAGGTCGGGCGCCTTGTGGATACGGCGTTTACCGCCGCCCGGGGGCCGGGTGAACTTGAAGTGCTTGACCGCGTTGGTCACGTAGGTCGCGTCCCAGTCGATCCCGGCCTCGTCCAGGGCCCGTCGCAGCAGCCGCCCCGCCGGGCCGACGAACGGCTCGCCCTGCCTGTCCTCCTGGTCCCCCGGCTGCTCTCCGACCAGCAGGATCCGGGCCGACCCGTCGCCCTTGCCGAAGACGGTCTGCGTGGCGTCCTCGTGCAGGGGGCAGCCCCGGCAGTCGGCCGCGGCCCGGCGGTGCGCGGGGAGGCCGCCACGACTCGGGAGGAACGGCTCGGCGTCGTAGGCCCGCGGTTCCGGGGAGCGGGCCTTCGTGGGGCTCGTGTGCTCGATGGGGCTCATCCCGGGACACCTCCTTGGGCGGGAAGCCCGGCCCTGAGCGCTTCGCGGGGCCGGAGCGCTCGACGGAACCCGAGCGCCGCGCGGGGGCCGGGGACCGCTCGGGGCTACTTCCGAATACCCCCTCCCGTCGGGATGCACCATGGGTCGGCTCCCGGCGCCCCGGCGGCTCACGGATGTGCTGTGGGGGTGCGGCCTCCGGCCGGGACGGCGACGCCGCGCTCGCGTTGATCCTCCACCTCTGGGCCGCTTGGTCCTCCACCTCTGGGGGACCCAGCGGCACCAGGTGTCCGTGGCGGTCGTCCTGTCGTCCCTGTGCCCGGCCGCCCCACGGCCCTCGGTCAGCCCCCGCTCCACGAACGGGTGAACTTCCGGCAGACGGCCGGGCTCGTCGGAGCCATGATCGCGATTCTGCTGCTCACCTTGGGCTGATTCGCTCGCCCCGGCCGCAGGGTGCGGGGCCTGCCGGAGCGGCCAGGGACGGTGACCGGCGCGCCCCGTGAAACTTGGATGGTTCGCTTTCTTGAACTGTTCGTGTTTATGGGGGTAGGTTGGTCGCCATGACCGCATCCCAGCCTCCGAACACCGCCGAGGAGCTCCGCGGTGCCGGCCTGCGGGTGACGGCCGCGCGCGTGGCGCTGCTGGAGACCGTCCGGGACGGCGACCACCTCGGCGTCGAAGCGATCGCCTCGGGCGTACGCGCCCGTGTGGGCCACATCTCGCTCCAGGCCGTGTACGAAGCGCTCAACGCGCTCGCCGGCGCGGGACTCGTGCGCCGCCTCGAACCACCCGGCAGCCCGGCCCTGTACGAGGGCCGTGTCGGGGACAACCACCACCACCTCGTGTGCCGCAGTTGCGGTGTCGTGGTCGACGTCGACTGCGCGGTCGGGCACGCCCCGTGCCTGACCGCCTCCGACGACCGCGGCTTCGCGATCGACGAGGCCGAGGTCATCTACTGGGGCCTGTGCCCCCCATGTTCCGAAGCCAGCAGTTCAGCACCGTGATCCACCAGTTCCGGAAGGACTCCCATGACTGAGAACCATGACGCGATCGTCACGGACGCGAAGCCCGAGGAGACGGGAGGCTGCCCGGTCGCTCACGGGCGTGCCGCGCACCCGACCCAGGGCGGCGGAAACCGTCAGTGGTGGCCGGAGCGGCTCAACCTGAAGATCCTCGCCAAGGACCCCGTCGTCGCCAACCCCCTCGGTGAGACGTTCGACTACGCCGAGGCGTTCAACAACCTCGACCTCGCGGCCGTGAAACAGGACATCGCGGAGGTGCTGACCACCTCGCAGGACTGGTGGCCCGCCGACTTCGGCAACTACGGCCCGCTGATGGTCCGTATGGCCTGGCACAGCGCCGGCACCTACCGCATCCACGACGGCCGCGGCGGTGGCGGTCGTGGCCAGCAGCGCTTCGCGCCGCTGAACAGCTGGCCGGACAACGGCAACCTGGACAAGGCCCGCCGTCTGCTGTGGCCGGTGAAGAAGAAGTACGGCCAGTCCATCTCCTGGGCCGACCTCATGATCCTCACCGGTAACGTCGCCCTGGAGCAGATGGGCTTCGAGACCTTCGGCTTCGCCGGCGGCCGTGCCGACGTCTGGGAGGCCGACGAGGACGTCTACTGGGGTCCCGAGACCACCTGGCTGGACGACCAGCGCTACACCGGCGACCGCGAGCTGGAGAACCCGCTCGGCGCCGTCCAGATGGGCCTGATCTACGTCAACCCGGAGGGCCCGAACGGCAACCCGGACCCGATCGCCGCGGCCCGCGACATCCGTGAGACCTTCCGCCGCATGGCGATGAACGACGAGGAGACCGTCGCCCTCATCGCCGGTGGCCACACCTTCGGCAAGACCCACGGCGCCGGCCCCGCGGACAACGTGGGCGACGACCCCGAGGCCGCCTCCATGGAGCAGCAGGGCCTCGGCTGGAAGTCCACCTACGGCACGGGCAAGGGCGGCGACGCCATCACCTCCGGCCTGGAGGTCACCTGGACCACCAAGCCGACCCAGTGGAGCAACGACTTCTTCGACATCCTCTTCGGCTACGAGTGGGAGCTCACCCAGAGCCCCGCCGGCGCCAACCAGTGGGTGGCCAAGGACGCGCAGGCGATCATTCCCGACGCCCACAGCGACGCCAAGAAGCTGCCCACGATGCTCACCACCGACCTCTCGCTGCGCTTCGACCCGATCTACGGCGAGATCTCCAAGCGCTTCCACGAGAACCCCGACCAGTTCGCGGACGCCTTCGCCCGCGCCTGGTTCAAGCTGACCCACCGTGACATGGGCCCGAAGTCGCTGTACCTCGGCCCGGAGGTCCCGGCGGAGACCCTGATCTGGCAGGACCCGCTGCCGGCGGCCGAGGGCGAGGTCATCGACGCGGCCGACATCGCGGCGCTCAAGAGCAAGCTGCTCGCCTCGGGTCTGTCCGTCTCGCAGCTGGTGTCCACCGCGTGGGCGTCGGCCTCCACCTTCCGCTCCAGCGACAAGCGGGGCGGCGCCAACGGTGCCCGGATCCGTCTGGAGCCCCAGCGCGGCTGGGAGGTCAACAACCCGGACGACCTGCGTCACGTCCTGAGCGTCCTGGAAGGCGTCCAGGCCGAGTTCAACTCCGGCGCCAAGAAGGTCTCCCTGGCCGACCTGATCGTCCTCGGCGGTGCCGCCGCGGTCGAGAAGGCCGCCGAGGACGCCGGCTACCCGGTCGAGGTGCCCTTCACCCCGGGCCGTGTGGACGCGACCGAGGAGCACACGGACGCCGAGTCGTTCGCGGCGCTGGAGCCGGCGGCCGACGGTTTCCGCAACTACCAGGGCAAGGGCAACCGCCTGCCCGCCGAGTACCTGCTGATCGACCGGGCGAACCTGCTCTCGCTGAGCGCCCCCGAGCTGACGGTCCTCGTCGGTGGTCTGCGCGTCCTGGGCGCCAACCACGCCCAGTCCACGCACGGCGTCTTCACCGACACCCCGGGCGTGCTCACCAACGACTTCTTCGTCAACCTGCTCGACCTGGGCACGACCTGGAAGTCCACCTCCGCCGACCAGACCCTCTTCGAGGGCCGTGACGCGGACACCGGCGAGGTCAAGTGGACCGGCACCCGTGCCGACCTCGTCTTCGGCTCCAACTCCGAGCTCCGTGCCCTCGCCGAGGTCTACGCGAGCGACGACGCCAAGGAGAAGTTCGTGAAGGACTTCGTCGCGGCCTGGGCCAAGGTCTCCGACCTGGACCGGTTCGACCTGGTCTGATCGACCCGAACACCGCGGCCGGGCCGGCTCTTCACGGGGCCGGCCCGGTCGTTCTCGCGCGCTCGGTCATCCGTTGGCCGGCCCACGCCCCGGGTACCCGCCCCGCCCGCGGAGTACATGGTCCGCGTGAGACGGCGGTCGCTGGGAGTGGACATGTGTCTCGCGGAGGGCGAACGGCCCGAGTCGGTGGGGCGGTGGGTGCGGACCGCGTCGCTGTCGCACTCCGACGGCGACGCCATGGACATCGCCGTCGTCAACGGCCGTATCGCCGGTGTCCGGGGCAGGTCCGTGGACCGTCAACCGCGGCAGGCCTGGTGACGGGCGAACCCGCGGACGCGGACGAGTACCGCACGCGCCACCCCGACGGCAAGGCCATGATCAAGGCCGCCGCGTACGTCGCCCCGCAGGAGTGAACCGGACGCGGAGTACCCGTTCCAGCTCACCACCGGGCGGACGCTCCACCGCGTGGAGGTCTCGGCGGCCGACGCGCGAGGGCTCGGGCTCGGCGAGGACGAGCCGGTCGAGGGCGCGCGCCCGCCGGGTGCCGTGCGGGGGCGGCTCCACCTGACGGACCTACGGCCCGGGGTGCTGTTCGTGCCGTTCCACTACGGCTACTGGGACACACCCTCCGGGGCGGGCCCCGACGAGAAGTCCCCGCCCCGGGCGGCGAACGAGACCACCCGCACCGCCTGGGGCCCCGCCTCGAAGCAGCCGCTGTTCAAGACGGCCGCGGCGGCCCTGACCCCGGCCGGTCCCCGGTCCGCCCCGACACCGTAGGGGCGATGACGAGTTCCTCGACGACCGTGCGCGCAGGGAGCGTGGCGCACAGCAGTACGGCGCGGGCCACGTCCTCCGGTCGCACCATGGCGGCCCGGCGCTCCGCGCTCGGTGGTTCCGGGCGGCTGTCCAGGACCGGGGTGTCGACCTCGCCCGGGAGGATGCAGGTGGCACGGACGAGGTCGTCGCGGTAGGTGTTGCGCAGATAGGTCATGAAGTTGCGCACGCCCGCCTTGGCCGCGCCGTACGGGGCCCCGCCGAGGGGCGTGGGCCGTACGGCGGCGAGCGAGGAGATCGTGATGATCGAGCCGCCGCCGCGCTCCAGCATGTCCGGCAGGACGGCCCGGGCGAGCAGATAGACCGCGGTGAGGTTGACGTCGACCACGGCGTGCCACTCGTCCTCGCCGAGCCGGCGGACGTCCCCGGCCCGGCCGGCTGCCCCCGCGTTGTTGACGAGGACGTCGACGGGGCCCGCCGTGTCCCGGGTCCAGCGGATCAGCTGCCCCACGTCGTCGGCGTTCTCGACGTGGGTGGCGCGGGCGATCGCGGTGCCCCCGGCGTCCGCGACGACGGCGGCCACCTCGTCGAGGAGGTGGAGTCGTCGTCCGGCGAGGACCACCGTGGCGCCCTCCTCGGCGAGCATCAGGGCCGTCGCGCGGCCGATGCCGGTGCCCGCCCCGGTGATCAGCGCGGTCTTTCCGTCGAGCGCTCGCGTCCGCTGTTCCTCGCGATTTCCCATGCCCGTCGCCCCTCCCGGCCGGGCGCGGCCGAGCGCCCTCGGGAGTGAGGATCCCCTGTCCCGGGGCCTGTGGGGAGGGTGCGTCAGCGGGCCGGCAGCCGGACGCCCAGTTCGTCCGCCGCCGAGCGCAGCAGCGGCACCATGGCGACCAGGTCGTCCATGCTGCGGCGGAAGGCGGGCGCGGCGGTGGAGAGGGCGGCGAAGACGGTGCCGTCGGGGCGCAGGATCGGCACCGCCACGGCGCGCAGACCGGCGTGGTGTTCCTCGTCGGCCGTGGCGTAGCCGAGCTCGGCGGCGCGGGCGACGTGGGCGCGCAGGACGTCGCGGTCGGTGACGCTGTTCGGTCCGTGCGGGGTGAGTTCGACGCGGTCCAGGAGGTCGGCGCGTACGTCGGCGGGGGCGAAGGCCATCAGGACCTTGCCCATCGAGGTGCAGTGCAGCGGGCCGTGCCGGCCCGGGTCGCTGCGGACGCCGACCGGGAGGGGGCCGTCCACATAGTGCACGTACAGGTGCCGGGTGCCGTCGAGGACGGACATCAGGGTGGCTTCCTCGGTCTGCCGGGTCACGCGCTGCATCACGGGGAGGGCGGTGCCGGCGAAGCCGTACACCTGACCGGCCCGCTGGCCGAGCTGGAAGAGTCTCAGGCCCGGTTTGTAGCGCTTGCCGTCGGCCTCGAACTCCACCAGACCCTCGCGGCACAGGGAGTTGACCAGCCGGTGGGCCGTGCTGACGGGGACGCCGCTGGCGCGGGCCAGTTCGGACAGGGTGATGCCGTACGGGTGTTCGCCGACGAGGACGAGCAACCGGATCGCGCGTCCGACCACGTCCGTGGGTACCTCGCTGCCGCTCACTGCGGCAAGTTACCACTGAGTGGAAAGGCCTCCCACGGTTGACAGCGACAGCCCGCCGCCCCGACGATGATTTTCCGTTGAGCAGATAACTTTTCCATTCAGTGGGAAAAAAGGGAGATCGCGCATGACGAGCCACCCCCTCTTCGACGTCACCGGAAAGGTCGCCCTGGTGACCGGGTCGAGCCGAGGCATCGGCCGCGCGCTGGCCGTGGGCCTCCTGGAGGCCGGCTGCACGGTGGTCCTCAACGGCAGGGACGCCGTCGCCCTGGAGGCCACCCGCGGGGAGCTGGCCGTGACGTTCGGCGAGGCGGTCCTCGCGGAGGCCTTCGACGTCACCGACGCCGCCTCGGTCGCCACCGCCGTCCCCCGGATCGAGGACCGGGCCGGCCCCGTCGACATCCTGGTCAACAACACCGGCGCCCAACGCCGCGCCCCGTTCCTCGACTTCACCGACGAGGACTGGCACACCCTGCTCGACACCAACCTCACCAGCGCCTTCCTCGTGGGCCGCGAGGTCGCCCGCCGGATGGTCCCCCGGGGGCAGGGAAAGATCATCAACATCTGCTCGCTGCAGAGCGAGGCGGTACGCCCCGGCATCGCGCCCTACTCGGCGACCAAGGGCGGCCTGAAGATGCTGACCAAGGGCATGTGCGCCGACCTCGGGCCGCACGGCATCCAGGTCAACGGCATCGGCCCCGGCTACTTCGACACCGAGCTGACCTCGGCGCTGGTCGCCGACGAGGAGTTCAGCGCCTGGGTCCGCGGGCGGACGCCCGCCGGCCGCTGGGGCAGGGTCGAGGACCTGGTCGGCGCCCTGCTCTTCCTCGCCTCCCCCGCCTCCGACTTCGTGGGCGGCCAGCTGCTGTATGTCGACGGCGGCATGCTGTCCGTCCTGTGACCCGGTCCATCCCCCAAGGAGCCCCCATGCACGCGTGTGTTGTCCACGGAGCCGGTGACCTCCGGGTCGAGGAACGGCCGTACGACGGTCCCGCGGCCGGTGAGATCGCGGTCGCCGTCGCGCTCGGCGGTATCTGCGGGTCCGATCTGCACTACTACCACCGGGGCCGGGTGGGCGACTTCGCGGTGAGCGAGCCCATGGTGCTCGGTCACGAGGTGGTCGGCCATGTCGCCGCGCTCGGTCCCGGGGTCGAGGGGCCGGACGTCCCGGCGGTGGGAGCGCCGGTCGCGATCCATCCGGCCACGCCCTGCGGGGTCTGCCCCGAGTGCGCACGGGGCATGCGCAACGTCTGTGCGCACACCCGCTATCTGGGCAGCGCGGCCCACACCCCGCATGTGCAGGGCGGGTTCGCGCAGCGCCTCGGCGTGCCCGCCGGTCAGGTCCGGGAGCTGCCTCCCGGGCTCGACCTGCGCCGGGCCGTGCTCGCCGAGCCGCTGGCGGTGGCCCTGCACGCCGTGCGCCGGGCCGGCGATGTGCGGGGCAAGCGGGTCCTGGTGGCGGGGGCCGGTCCGATCGGCTGTCTGGTCGTGGCGGCGCTGCGGCACGCCGGAGCCGCCGAGGTCGTCGTCAGCGATCTGCACGAGGAGCCGCTGCGGATCGCGACCGAGGTGGGCGCGACCGCCACCGTGCGGGCGGACCGGCCCGGCGACCCTAACTGGGCCGGCGTCTTCGACGTCGCCGTGGAGGCGTCCGGGGCGCCGGCCGGGCTGCGCAGCTGTGTGGAGCGGGCGCGGCGGGGCGGCATCGTGGTCATGCTCGGGCTGCTGCCGCCCGGGGAGATCGGGCTGCTCGGCAATGTGGCGGTCACCCGTGAGCTGGAGCTGCGCGGTTCCTTCCGCTTCGACACCGAGTTCGACGAGGCCCTGTCCCTGCTGGCCCAGGGCCTTCCTGTCGATCCGGTCGTCACGCACACCTTCCCGTTGGAGCGGTCCGCCCTCGCCTTCGAGACCGCCCGGGACCGCACGGTCGCCTCCAAGGTGCTGCTGGATCTCACCGGCCGGGCGTGAGCGGGCGTCAGGTGCCGGCGACCGCCGGGTGCCGAAGGTCAGCGGTAGAGGGCGGGGCGTTCGACGAGTTCCACCTCGGTGCGGACCCCCTCGGTCTGGGCGCGGACGCCGGCCTCGGAGATCGCGGCGACGGCGTACCCGTCCCAGGTACTGGGTCCGGTGACCTCGCCGCGCCGGGTGGCGTCCACCCAGGCCTGGACCTGTCGGTCGTAGGCGTCCTCGAACCGCTCGATGTAGCCCGGGGTGACCGTGCCGCCCCAGCGGCCCGCCGCGTTGACGAGCATGTCGTGCCCGTCGCCGATGCGGGCCGTGCCGTCCTCGCAGACGGCCTCGGCCTGCACCTGGTAGCCGTAGCGGGCGCTGAGGAAGATCTCGACGTCGACCACCGCGCCGCCGTCGGTCTCGAAGACGACGAGCTGCGGGTCGCTGAGGCCCTCGGGGGCGTGCGCGGACGGCCGGGGCCGCAGCACACTGACGGCGGTGATCTCCTGGCCGAGCAGCCAGCGGGTGATGTCCATCTCGTGGGCCACGGAGTCGTTGATGGCCATGGCGTCGGTGAAACCGGGCGGGGCCTCGGCGTTGCGGTGCCGGTGGTGCAGCAGCAGCGGCCGGCCCAGGTCGCCGCTGTCCAGCAGGGCCTTGAGCTTGACGTACTCACGGTCGTAGCGGCGCATGAACCCCACCTGTACCCGGCGGTGCCCCAGCCGCTGCTCCGCCTCCAGCAGCCGGAGCGCGGAGGCGGTGTCCGGGGTGAGGGGCTTCTCGCACAGTACGGGCAGGTCGTGGGCGAACGCGGCGAGCAGGGCCGCCTCGTGCGCGGGGCCCGGTGAGGCCACGAGGACGGCGTCGACGCCCGGTGCGGTCAGTGCCTCGGCCGGGTCGCCGTAGGCCGCGCACCCCTCGATGCCGGCGGCGATCGCCCGGGCACGGTCGGTGTCGAGGTCGACGACGGCGGTCACATGGGCGCCGCTGATCACCTCGGAGATCCGGCGCACATGATCGGCGCCCATCCGGCCGGTGCCGACGACGGCGACACCGAGGGAGCCCTGCTCGGTCATACCTCTTCTTCCTTTCGCGCGGGCCGGGTCGGCGCCCGGGGCAGCGGGCGCACAGGGTCTCGTCCTCCCCCGAGGAGCCCTTCTTCACGCCTGCGCGGCCGGCCTCGCGGGGCCACGGCGAGCGGCGTACGCGGAATTGCGTTTCCCCGGGCGACGAGCACCGGTTAGGCTCCCCCGGCGCGCGTCAGGCGTGTGCACATCAAGGTGGGGGCACGGGGGACATGGTCGACGATTTCTCCGATTCCGGAGCGGGCTCGGCAGAGGATGCGGAGACGGGATCGGCAGTAGGGGCGGAGACGGGTTCAGCAGTAGGTCCGGAGACGGGTTCGGTAGGTCCGGCGTCGGGATCGGTAGCAGGTCCGGAGGCGGGTGCGACAGCAAGTCCGGATACGGGGTCGGCAGTCGGTCCGGATATGGGATCGGCAGCAGATCCGGAGACGGGTTCGAGAGCGGCTTCCCGAGTCGGCTCGACGAAGGAGATGAGCACGGGGGCTCAGGTCGTCTCGGCGGTGGCGACCGTGGGGGTGCTGCTGGGCGGGATGTGGCTGCTGGCGGACCTCCTCGACACGACCCCCGAGACCTTGGGGCCGGCCGTCTGCTCGTCCTCGGACGACGCCTCTCCGGCACCACGGGGCGAGGTCTCGGGTGCACAGCTGTGCACCGCGCTGAACCGCTCCGACCTGCCGAAGCTCCTCGGGACGCCCACCGAGCAGGCGGTCATCGCGTCGGGCAGCCAGAACGAGTCCACCTGGTTCGACGGCACCAAGACCGTCACCCCCGAGGCGACCGTCGAACTCGACACGTACACCGTGGAGCTGTCGGCGTCGTACGAGGACCTCCCCGTCGCCGAGTCGGTCGGCTACCTGGGCGCCGGCGTCGAGACCAGGACGGTCCTGGGACATGCGGCGGCCCTGTACTCGGGTCAGACCATCTCCCTCTCGTTCCGCCTCGACGGCAGTGACCCGCAGTCCGGCCCCGGCGGCGTCGCCCGGCGGCTGCTGGTCGCGACCGACCCGAAGGACAGCGGCACCACCTTCGAGCTCGTCATCTATCGCCAGGATTCCCAGGTCCCCGACGACGCGGCCCTGTTCCGTGTGGCCGAGAAGGTCCTGCCGACGCTCCCGGGCTGGAAGCCCGCGGCCTGACGAGCCCTCGGGCGGCCTCAACCCTCGGCGGCCTCAGCGCTCGGCGGCCCAGCGCGCCGGCGGCCTGTGATAGCTTGCCGACGCCAGTCGAACCCACGTACGCACACGTAAGTACGCGTACGGGTCAGGGAATCCGGTGCGAATCCGGAGCTGACGCGCAGCGGTGAGGGCGACGGGCGGGGCAACGGCCACTGGACGGCGATCACGATCGCGGTCCGGGAAGGCGTCCCGTCCGGGTGACCCCGAGTCCGAAGACCTGCTGGCGGTCCCCGGCACCGAGGGGTGCCCGGGGAAGCATCGTACGACCGGGCTTCGCGCATGAGCCCTCGACGCCGAAGGAAGTCCCGTGCCACTCGCACGCCCCGTCCGCCATGCCGTCCTGTTCCTGGCCGCCGGTTCCCTGTTGCTGACCGGCTGCGGAGGCTCCGGCTCCGCAGCACCCCCGGGCGGTGGCCCGGCCTCGGGCGGGTCCGCCGGATATCCGGTGACCCTCGACAACTGCGGGCAGGAGGTACGGGTCGACAGCCCGCCCGAACGCGCCGTCTCCCTCAACCAGGGCACGACCGAGATCCTGCTCTCCCTCGGGCTCGCCGACCGCATGGTGGGCACCGCCACCTGGACCGATCCGCTGCCGAAGGAACTGGAGAAGGCCGACGCGAAGGTGCCTCGGCTCGCCGACGACGCGCCGTCTTTCGAGAAGGTCCTGGACACCGAACCCGACCTCGTCGTCTCCTCGTTCGCCTCCACGCTCGGCAAGGGCGGTGTGGCGACCCGGGAGGATTTCGAGAAGCTCGGCGTCCCCACGTATCTGTCGCCCTCCGACTGTGTGGGCAAGGACAACAGCGGTGACGGCGACGGCGTCCGCACCGAGCCGCTGACCATGGAGACGGTCTACGGCGAAGTCCGCGATCTGGCCCGCGTCTTCGGGGTCGAGGAGCGCGGCGAGAAGCTGGTGGCCGAGCTCAAGTCCCGGGTGCGGAAGGCGACCGCCGGACTCGACGCCGATGACGTCACCGTCATGTACTGGTTCGCCAACGCCCAGTCCCCGTACCTCGCCGGATGCTGTGGCGCCCCCGGGGTCATCACCCGCGAGCTGGGCGCGAAGAACGTCTTCGACGACACCGAGGAGGAGTGGCCCCAGGTCAACTGGGAGACCGTCGCGGATCGCGATCCCGACGTCCTCGTCGTCGGGGACCTGGTCCGCAAGCAGCAGACGGCCGAGACGGCCGCGAAGAAGATCGAGTTCCTGGAGTCCGACCCGGTCACCCGGAACATGACGGCGGTGCGGAAGAAGCGCTATGTGCTGCTGCCCGGCCAGGCCATGAACCCGACCGTCCGGACCGTCGAGGGCGTGGAGAAGCTCGCGGCGGCACTGCGCGAGTACGGTCTCACGGGATGACCGGCACGGAGCCCGACACGGAGCCCGGCACGGAAACGGGCACGGAGACGGGCACGGAGACGGGCACGGAGACGGGCACGGCCGTCGACGCGGTCACCGACGCGTCGACGGCGGTGGAGACCGGTGGGCCGCCCTCGGCGAAGACCGGTGGGCCGGCTCCCACGAAGACCGGTGGGCCGAGCCCGGCGGGGCCCGGTGGAGCGGACGGTTCGACGGCGGTGGCGGTGGCCTTCGGCCGCCGGCTGCGCTGGGGATCGGCGTGGATGGCCGGGCTCGGAGGGCTGTTTCTCTCCATCGCCCTCGCGATCACCATCGGTCCGGCCGACATCGGCGTGGTCGACGTCTGGTCCACGGTGGTGGCCCATCTCGGCTGGGGGCACACGGAGTTGACGCCCATCCGGGACGGCATCGTGTGGAACCTACGGCTGCCGCGCACCCTGCTGGCCGCCGTGTGCGGGGCCGGACTGGCCGTGTGCGGCGCGGTGATGCAGTCCCTGCTGCGCAACCCGCTCGCCGACCCTTTCGTGCTGGGCGTCTCCTCCGGCGCGTCGACCGGCGCGGTCGTGGTCGTGGTGCTCGGCGTGGGAGGCGGGGCCCTGTCGGTCTCCGGCGGCGCGTTCCTGGGCGCGGTGGCCTCCTTCGGGCTCGTGCTGCTGCTCAGCCACACCCTCGGCGGCTCCACGGACCGCGTGGTGCTGGTCGGTGTCGCGGCGATGCAGCTGTTCTCCGCGCTCACCTCCTTCATGGTGATGACCGCGGCCGACGCCGAGACGACCCGCGCGGTGCTGTTCTGGCTGCTCGGCTCGCTCAGCGGGGCCGACTGGACGGATGTGACGGTGTGTCTGGCGGTGCTGGTGGTGGTGCTGCTGGTCTGCCTGGGCCACACCCACGCACTGGACGCGTTCGCGTTCGGGCAGGACGCGGCGGCCTCGCTCGGTGTCTCCGTGGCCCGCACCCGGCTCGTACTGCTGTGCGCCACCGCTCTGCTCACGGCCGCCCTGGTCGCCTCGTCGGGGGCGATCGGCTTCGTCGGCCTGGTGCTGCCGCACGCCGCCCGCGCGCTGACCGGCTCCGGCCACGGTCGGCTGCTGCCGGCCACCGCGCTGGCCGGGGCGGTGTTCCTGGTGTGGGTCGACACCCTCGCCCGTACGGTCCTGGACCCGCAGGAGGTCCCGGTCGGGGTGGTGACGTCCCTCATCGGCGTCCCGGCGTTCGTCGCCATCATGTACCGGACCAGGAGCACCCGATGACCGACACCGCCGCCGACCCAATTGCCTCCTCCGGGCTGCGCGCCGAGCGGGTCTCCCGCGCCGCCGACGGCACGCTGATCCTGGACGGGGTCAGTGTGGCGCCCCGGCCGGGCACCGTCACCGGTCTGCTCGGCCCCAACGGCTCGGGCAAGTCCACACTGCTGCGCCTGCTCGCCGGGGTCCTCGCGCCGGCTTCGGGAGTCGTCACCCTCGACGACCGTCCACTGGACCGGGTGGGCCGCCGCGCGGTCGCCCGACGGATCGCCGTCGTGGCTCAACAGGCGGACACACAGGTCGAGTTGACGGTCCAGGACGTCGTACGGCTGGGCCGTGTCCCGCACCGTCGCGCCTGGGCGTCCGTCTCCGCCGACGACGAGGAGGCCGTCCGCACGGCCCTGGTCCGCACCGGTCTCAGCGACAAGGCCCACCGGTCCTGGCACACCCTGTCGGGCGGTGAGCGCCAGCGCGTCCAGATCGCGCGTGCCCTCGCCCAGGAGCCGAACGAACTCCTCCTGGACGAGCCCACCAACCATCTCGACATCCAGCACCAGCTCGCCCTGCTGACCCTGATCCGCACGCTCCGCCTGACCAGCGTCGTCGCCCTGCACGACCTGAACCTCGCCGCGATGTACTGCGACCACCTCGTCGTACTGCGGCAGGGCCGCGTGGTGGCCGCCGGCACCCCGCACGACGTCCTCACCGAGTCCTTGGTCGCCGACGTCTACGGCGTACGGGCCACGGTCACCCGCACCGGCCCGGACGACGGGCCCCACATCCGGTTCCTGGGGCCGCTTCCCTAGGGAGTCGCCCCGGGCGGACCGCGAGGACCAACGACGCCCTGGGCCCACACGGCGTGCGCCGGGCGGTCGTCGCCCGGCGCGTGCGGCGCGCCCATCCCCGCGCGCCTCTCCTACTGCGCCCGTCGCTCGTCGAACGGGTCGGTTCCCCAGGCACCCGCGTGGGGACCGAACTCGTGCTCCGCCGCCTGCGCGGCCATACGGGCGTTGCGGGCGTCGGCCTCCGGTCCGTCCGGCAGGTGGTAGTCCTCGCCCGCCCGAGCGGAACCGGCCTGCACCTTCGTGGCGACGGCCAGCCGGCGGCGTACGTACCGGTCGAGCGCGGCGGGTACGTCGGCGGGTGTCGCCTCCGCGAGACAGTCGCCGAGCACGGCCGCGTCGACCAGGGCCTGTGCCGCACCCTGGGCCTGGAAGGGCGCCATCGCGTGGGCGCTGTCGCCGAGCAGGGTGATCCGGCCGATGTTCCAGCGGGCGAGCGGGGCACGGGTGTGGATGCCGTGACGGAGCACCGTCCCGGTCCGGCCGAGGACGGCGCGCACCCGGGGGTCCCACCCCCGGAACGCGTGGAGCTGCTCCTCCGGCTCGGCCCGGGCGGTCCATGACTCCCGTGCCGCGTCGGTCCCGACGACACCCACGACGTTGAGCAGTTCTCCGCGACGCACCCAGTAGTGCACGAAGTGGCGTCCCGGGCCGAGCCAGAGGGCGTACTCCGGCAGGTCCAGATCCGCCACCTGCTCGGCCGGCAGCAGGGCCCGGTAGGCGGCGGTCCCCGAGAACAGGGCCTCGTCGGCGCCGAAGAGCCATCGGCGGGCCGAGGACCGTATGCCGTCGGCGGCGACGACGAGGTCCGCCTCCAGCTGTTCCCCGCCAGCCGTGGTCACCCGGGCTGATCCGGCGTCCTGTCCGATGCCCACGACCGTGGTGTCCAGCCGCACCGCCCCGGGCGGTACCGCGGCGGCCAGCGCCCGGTGCAGATCGGCCCGGTGGACCTGGAGGTACGGCGCACCGAAGGCCTCCTCGACCTCGCGTCCCAGCGCGTAGTGGCAGATCTCGCCGCCGTCGGACCAGGTGCGAAAGCTCAGCCGCGACGGCCGGGTGGACCGCGCGTCGACCGCGTCGAGCAGGCCGAGCCGGCGCAGGACGCGGGTGGCGTTGGGCGCGAGCTGGATGCCCGCGCCGATCTCGGCGAACCGGGGCGCCTGCTCGACGAGCGTCACCTCGCATCCGGCGCGCCCCAGGCTCAGGGTGGCCGCCAGTCCGCCGATGCCCGCCCCTACGACGATCGCCCTCATGCCCCCACCTCAGGTCGACGTCGTTCCACGCTACCGGCGGACGAGAGCGGGGGGCAGGCGCGCGACGGCGTGAAGCCGTCGCGCGCCGGCGCTCAGAGCGAGGCCCGCTCCACCGGGATCCACAGCTCCGCGTCGGCCCGCGTCGCGTCGGGCGAGAGCTTGGCCCGCAGGATCTCGGGACCCGGACGGCTCCGGTACGGGTTGGACGGGAACCACTGGGTGAACACGTCCCGCCACAGGTGCTGCAGCGCCTGCGGGAAGGGCCCGGAGTTCTCGAACACGGCCCAGGTCCCGGCCGGGACGACGAGCTCGTCCATGTCCTCGGGGGCGGCGGCCCGCGTCACCGCTCCGTGGAAGTAGTCGAGTTCGGTGCCCTCGGCCCGACTGGCGTCGATGTTGTCACTGATCGAGACGATCCCCTTCGGTTCCTGGTCGGACAGGCTCTCGATCCGGTCGAGCGTCTGCTGTCCGAGGCCCCGGATGAAGTCGGCGATCGCCGGGTTCATCCCCTCGTGCACGAGGGGGACGCGGGTCTTCCTCCCGACCACCCGGAACTCCTCCTTGTCCATGACGCGATAACGCATGCTGCTGCTCCCTTCGACGACGAGGCGGAAGGACATCCGGGGCTGCGACCGCAGACTGGCACCGGTCCGCCGGGCCTCCCCGGGGCCGACGCCGTGCAGGGCGCGGAACGCCCGTGCGAACGCCTCTCCGGAGCCGTAGCCGTAGCGCACCGCGATCTCCAGCAACGTCCGCTCGTCGGCCAGCACCTCGGCACCGGCCACGGTCAGCCGACGCCGTCGGATGTACTCCGACAGCGGCATGCCCGCGAGCGCGGAGAAGAGCCGCCGCAGGTGGTACTCCGACGTCACCGCGATCCGTGCCAGGTCCGCCACCTCGATCGACTGATCGAGATGGCGCTCGATGTGCTCCATGGCCTGGTTGAGCCGCTCCAGCACCCCGGCCTCCTTCCTTTCGACCACCACGCTAGGAAGCGGCCACCCCGCCCCACCCGACATCCTGTGCCCGCTCCGGTCGGGTGGATGACCACGCACCACTGCTCATCGATTTGTAAAGATGTCCCGACATATCTGTCGGCATCCCCGGGGACGGCTCCACAGTCGTGCCACTGGAGCGCACCAGGCGGGCGGCCGGCGCATCGCTCAAGGGCGGCCGGCTGTCGGACGCGCGCGGGCGGCGCCGGACGATCCTCGTGCTCGCCGTGGTGTTCTTCGTCGGCGCGCTGGGGTGCACCCTGGCACCGAACACGGCGGTCATGGTGATCGCCCGCTTCGTGCTGGGCCTCGCGGTGGGCGGCGCGTCCATGACCGTGCCCGTCTATCTCGCGGAGATCTCCCCCGCCGAGCGGCGGGGCGCGCTGGTCACCCGTAACGAACTGATGATCGTGACCGGGCAGTTGACGGCCTTCACCTCCAACGCGGTCATCGCACGGGTCGGCGGCGAGTCCGGTGGTGTCTGGCGCTGGATGCTGGTGCTCGCGCCCCTGTCGGCCGTCGTGCTGTGGTTCGGCATGCTGCTGATGCCGGAGAGTCCGCACTGGCTGGCCTCACGGACCCGGTTCCGCGAGGCGCTGGAGGTGCTCAAGCAGGTGCGGTCCCGGCAGCGGGCCGAGGCCGAGCTCGCCGAGGTGTCCGCGCTCGCGGTCGAGGAGGAGCGGGAGAAGCTCGGCGGCTGGCAGGACATGCGGGCCACGCCCTGGCTGCGCAGGCTGATGTTCGTCGGGTTCGGCATCGCGATCGTGCAGCAGACCACCGGCGTCAACACCTCATGTACTACGGCACCCGGATCCTCACCGACGCCGGTTTCGCCTCCGACAGCGCGCTCACCGCGAACATCGCCAACGGCGTCATCTCGGTGCCGGCCACCTTCGTCGGCATCCGGCTGCTGGGCCGCGTCAACCGCCGCCCGGCGCTGATGGACGGTCAGATCGGCACCACGACCGCCCTGTTGCTGATCGGTGTCTTCTCCCTGACGCTGCCCGCCGACAACGGCCGCGCCGGAGGAACTGCCGCCGTCGTTCGAGCGGGAGGGCATCGCCCTGAACCTGGAGGCGCACCCGGACGACTTCTGCGAGGAGAACACCCCGGCCGTCGACCTGGTCCGGGCGATCGACAAGCCCTGGGTCAACTACCTCTACTGCGCCCCGCACTCCTTCCATCTCTCCGGCGCCGACCCGACGGCGGACATCGCGGCGATGATGCGGCACGCGGGCGACAGGCTGAAGCACGTCCACATCGCCGACTCCTTCAACCACAAGGGCTCCAGCGGGCTGCGCTACATCCTCAACCCCCCTGGCACGACGGCCCGGATCCACCAGCACCTGGACATCGGCCAGGGCGAGGTGGACTGGGACGCCTTCTTCGGCACCTTGCGCGAACTGGACTTCGACGGGGTGGCCACCGCCTGTGTCTTCGCGTGGGAGGAACGGGCGAAGGAGTCGTCCGCGTTCATGCGGGACCGCATCACCAAGGAACTCGCCCGCCGAGACGGAGCGACATGAGGGAAAGACGCGACGCGGAGACGTGACGCGGAGACGTGACGGGCACCGGCGGGCATCTCCCCCACCGGTGCCCGAGCGCCTGTCAGGCGAGGGTGACCTCGACCGGCAGCTTCTTGATGCCGTTGACGAAGTTGGAGCGGACGCGCGGGACGTCACCGACGAGGCGAATGTCGGCGAGGCGCGGGATCAGCTCCTCGAACATGATGCGGATCTCGGTGCGGGCCAGCAGATTGCCCAGGCACAGGTGCGGGCTGCCCTTGCCGAAGGTGACGTGGTCGTTGTCGGCGCGGGCGACGTCGAAGTCGTACGGGTTGCCGAAGACCTCCTCGTCGCGGTTGCCGGAGGCGTACCACATGACGACCTTGTCGCCCTCCTTGATCCGCTTGCCGCCGAGTTCGACGTCACGGGTCGCGGTGCGGCGGAAGTGGTAGACGGGGGACGCCCAGCGCAGGAACTCCTCGGTCGCCACCGGGATCAGGGACGGGTCCTCCTGGAGGCGGGCCAACTGCTCCGGGTGCTGGAGCAGCGCCAGCATGGAGTGGGTGATGGTGTGGCGGGTGGTCTCGTTGCCGGCGACGACCAGGAGCAGGAAGTAGTTGTCGAAGTCCTGCGCGGAGAGCGGGACGCCGTCGCGTGGGGTGGTGTTGACGAGCTTGGAGACCAGGTCGGTGCCGTCGCCGCCGCGTCGCTGCCGGGCCAGTTCGCGGCCGTACTCGAAGACTTCGAGGGAGGCGGGTGAGCGGAACGGCAGGTGCCGGTACTGCTCGCTCTCCGCGCTGTTCAGCAGGACGTCGGCGTAGTCGGGGTCGGTGTTGCCGATGATGCGGTTGCCCCAGTCGATGAGCCGCTGGTTGTCCTCCGGGGGGACGTCGAGCAGGCGGGCCAGGACGTTGATGGGGAAGTCGGCGGAGACGTCGGCGACGAAGTCGAAGGTGCCCTTGGCGAGGGCCGCGTCGAGGGTGGTGGCGGTCAGGCCGCGCAGGAAGTCGGTGTAGCTGTTGATGACGCTCGCGCCGAACTGGCGCTGGATGACGCTGCGCAGGGCGCGGTGGCGGACGCCGTCCAGTTCGAGGATGGAGGCGCGAGTCCTGATCTGGTCCTCGTCGACCTCCTCCAGGTTGACGAACCTCGTCGAGGTGAAGGTGTCGGCGTCCCGGTCGACGCGGGCGATGTCGGCGTGCCGGGTGACCGCCCAGAAGCCGGAGTTGGGGGCCTCCTCGGGCTGCCAGTGGACCGGGTCCTGGTGGCGCAGGGTGTGGAACATGCGCCACGGGGTGACGCCGTCGGTGAAGTTGTCGAGGTCGGCGAGGTCCACGTCGTCCAGCGGCATGGGTTCCTGCACGGCCTCGCGCACGGAGGCGGGGCGGGCTGAAGTGGTCATGGCGGGGGTGCTCCCAGGCGTCACAGGTGGTAGGCGTACTCGGTGAACTCCCAGTCGGTGACGTGCCGTTGGAAGCGTGCGACCTCGTCGCGCTTGTAGGTGAGGTAGGAGGTGGTGAAGGCCTTGCCGAGGATCTCGGTGAGGGCGGTGTCCGCCTCCAGGGCGTCGAGGGCGGCGGAGAGGTCCATCGGCAGCACGGCCGACCTGGCGGTGTCGTAGCCGTAGCCCTCCAGTGGGGCCGGGGGTTCCTCGCCCGCGCGGACGCCGAGCAGCGCGGCGGCGATCGTGCCCGCGATCAGCAGGTAGGGGTTGGCGCCGGCGTCGCCGAGGCGCAGTTCGAGCCGGGCGCCGGAGCCGCGCTCGGGCGGGACGCGGACCATGGCGCTGCGGTTGTCCAGGCCCCAGTCGATCAGCCAGGGGGCGAGGGTGTCCGGGCCGAAGCGTTTGTAGGAGTTGACGGTCGGGTTGGCGAGGGCGGCGAGCGCCGGGGCGTGGGCGAGGACACCGGCGATGGCGTGGCGGGCGGTGTCGGACAGTCCGTGGCGGCCCGTTGGGTCGTCGAAGGTGTTGCGGCCCCGCTCGTCGTCGCAGGACAGATGGAGGTGGAAGCCGGAGCCGCCCGCGTCGTTGAAGGGCCTGGCCATGAAGGTGGCGAGACGGCCCTCCTTGCGGGCGAGTTCCTTGACGGCGGCCTTGAAGCGGAAGGAGCGGTCGGCGGCCGAGAGCGCCTCCGAGTGCGCCAGGTTGATCTCGAACTGGCCGCCGTCGAACTCGTGGTTGCCGTTGGTGACGCCGATGCGCAGGTCGCGGAGGTGGCGCAGGGTGCGCAGCAGATGGTTGTCGGGGTCGGCGCGCAGGCCGGCGGTGTAGACGGCGCCGGTGGCGCCGGAGTAGCGCTTCCAGCCGCTCGGGGAGGCCGGGTCCGCGTCGCAGAGGAAGTACTCGAGTTCGGGGCCGACCACCGGGCGCAGGCCCTGCTCGGCGCAGCGGGCGAGCACCGAGCGCAGCAGGTCGCGGGGGGATTCGGGGGCGGGCGCCCCGGTCGCCGGGTCGACGGTCTCGCCGAGGCAGGTGGCGACACCGGGCTCCCAGGGGAGGGCGACCAGGGTGTCGAGGTCGGGGCGCACATGGATGTCGGGCAGGCCCGCGTCCAGACCGCCGGCCACGGGGACCACGTCGCCCTGGGGTGAGGTGTGGTAGACCGCCCGGCAGAAGGCGAGCCCGTGCTCGCAGGCCGTCGGCAACTGGTCGAGCAGCACGTCCCGGGCCCGGTCGGTACCGATCAGGTCGGGGTAGGTCACCCGGACCACGTCGATGCCCTCGGCGGCCAGCCGCTCCTGGTGTTGCCTGACGGCCGGTGTTTCGGATGCGCTCACCGTTGTCTCCTCGACGACTGAGGCCGTTTGTTTGGTGCCAAACGATATGAACGGGTGAAGCGGCCCGCAAGGGCCGGGGCCAAAAAATTATCCACCTGGACAGGTATTGACCAGGGGTGAGCGGCTTCCTATGTTGTTTGGAGCCAAACGAGCTACTTCAGGAGGACCGGCCATGAAGGTCGTCGTCGACATGAACAAGTGCCAGGACCACGGACAGTGCGTCTTCGCCGCCCCCGACGTCTTCCGGCTCGACGAGAACGGGCGTCTGGCCTATGTCAGCGACCCCGACGACGCACTGGTGGACGAGGTCGAGGAAGCCGCCGACGTCTGCCCGCTCCAGGCCATCCGGATCGAGGGCTGAGCCCCATGACAGGGACGGGCAGGCCGGCGGACACGCCGACCGACACGGTGACCGGCGCAGGGCCGGGGACAGGGCCGGCGCCAGGGCCGGGCCGGGTGGTCGTCGCCGGCGCCTCCATGGCCGGTCTGCGCGCCGCCGAGCAGCTGCGCGCGGCGGGCTGGACCGGGGCGATCACCCTGGTCGGCGAGGAACCGCACATGCCCTACAACCGGCCTCCGCTCTCCAAGGAGGTGCTGGCCGGAAAGGCGGCCTTCGAGTCGCTGGCCTTCCGGCCCCGGGCGAGCGTGGCCGACGTGGAGTGGCGGCTCGGCACCAGGGTCGTCGCCTCCCGCCTCGCCGAGCGGACCGTCGACCTCGACGACGGATCACGGCTGTCGTACGACGCTCTGGTCGTCGCCACCGGTATGCGGCCCCGGCGGCTGTCCTGTCCCGGTCCGCTCGCCGGCCGGCACACCGTCCGCACCCTCGCCGACGCGCGGGGCCTGCGGGCGGAACTGACCCGGCCCGGAGCCCGGGTGGTCGTGGTCGGGGCCGGGTTCATCGGCTGCGAGGTGGCCGCCACCGCCGTGGGTCTCGGAGTCGCCGAGGTGACGGTCGTGGATCCGCTGCCGCTGCCCATGGTCGGCCCGCTCGGCGAGTTGCTCGGGCACGCGCTGCTGCGACGGCACGAGGAGCGCGGGGTGCGGTTCGCGCTCGGCGCCGGTGTCGCCGGGTTCGAGGGCGAGGACCGGGTCACGGGCGTGGTGCTCGCCGACGGGACCGTACTGCCCGCCGATGTGGTGGTGGAGTCGGTCGGTTCGCTGGCGAACACCGAGTGGCTCGACGGCAACGGTCTCGACCTGACCGACGGGGTGCTCACCGACGAGCAGCTCCGGGTCGGCGGACGGCCCGAGGTGGTCGCGGTGGGTGACGTCGCCCGCTTCCCCAACGCCCGCTACGACGGAGTACCGCGCCGGGTCGAGCACTGGTCCATCCCCACGGACACCGCCAAGCACGCGGCGAAGGTCCTCACCGGCGCCGGGCCCGCGCCCTTCGCGCCGCTGCCGACCTTCTGGAGCGACCAGCACGACTTCCGGCTCCAGTCCTTCGGCGCACCCGCGCTCGGCAGGGACGACGTACGGGTCCTGGACGGCGATCCGGCCGCGGACGTCCTGGTCGGCTACCACCATCACGGCCGGCTGGTGGGGGTCGTCGCGCTCGGCGGCCCCGCGACCGTCTCCGCCGCCGCCCGCCACCGCGCCGCACTGCTCCAGCAGCCCGCCCTCACCGCGTAAGGACCCCCTGACCATGACCAGTGTCCGTGGATTCCTCCACCCCAAGACGGCGAGCGGAGCCTCGTCGCTGATCCCGTCGCCGCCGTGGCACTACTCGGGCGACCTGCTGACGGTCGAGTACCGCACGGATCCGGCGCGGGTGCGTGAACTGCTGCCCCAGCCGCTGGAGTTGGCCGACGAGGACCCGGGAGCCGTGGCTCTCATCTGGGCCGACTGGCAGTCCTGCTCGGCGTCGGGAGCGGAACTGCTCGACCCCGTGCGCTCCCAGTACAAGGAGGCCTTCGCGGTCGTCCGCTGCGGGTACAAGGGGCGGACGTACTCGCGGTGCGTCCACATCTGGGTCGACAAGGACTTCGCGATCGCCCGCGGGCTGCACCAGGGGTACCCGAAGAAGCTCGGGTCCATCCACCAGACGCGGCCGCATCCGTACGGGCCCGCTCCGCGGATCGCGGCCGGGGCCCGGTTCGGGGCGACCCTGGCCGCGGCCGACCGGAGGCTGGCCCAGGCGGTGGTGACACTGCGGGAGCCGGCGGAGACGAACGGGTTCGTGAACGCGCATCCCATGGCGCATCACCGGTGGCTGCCGTCGATCGAGACCGGGAAGGGGCTGGCGCTGGACGAGTTGATCGAGACCGGGGCGGCGTCCTTCGAGGGGGGTCAGCCGTGGGTGGGTGAGGCGGAGCTGGAGTTGTTCGAGGCGCCGACGGAGGAACTGGCCCGGTTGGAGGTTCGTGAGCCGATCGCCGCGTACTACCGCCAGGTCGGGGTTGTCTGGGACGGGGGGCGACTTCTGGAGTCCGGGACGTCCGAGGCGTCTGCCGAGTGAGGTTCGTGGACGGGTGCGGGTTGTCCGTAGCCGGTCGCGCAGTTCCCCGCGCCCCTGGGTCGGCGGGTCACTCCCCATCGTGAGAAGGAAGCCCCTTTCATGTCTGACAAGTCTGACAAAACTTCTGACAAAACTATCGTCGCCGGAGTTTCCGTCGACACCCGGCACTGGATCGGTGGGCGGCGGGTCGCCTCCGCCGAGACCTTCACGGACGTCTCCCCCATCGACGGGCGCGTCCTCGGCGAGATCGCGCGTGGTGGTACCGCCGAGGTCGAGGCCGCCGTCGCCGCCGCTCGGGAGGCCTTCCCCGCCTGGGCCGCCACCCCCCGCGCCGAACGCGCCCGGATCCTGCACGCCATCGCCGACGGCGTCGAGAAGCGACTCGAAGAGCTGGCGATCGTCGAGACGAACGACAACGGGGCGCTGCTGCGGTCCCACCGGCGGGGTGTCATGCCCCGGGTGGCCCACAACTTCCGGTTCTTCGCCGACTGGCTGCTGACGCTGGAGCACGAGGACTTCGAGACACGCGGGCACACCAATCACGTGAGCTGGGACCCGGCGGGGCCGTGCGTGCTGATCACACCGTGGAACGCGCCGCTGATGCTGGCCACCTGGAAGGTCGCTCCGGCGCTGGCCGCCGGCAACACGGTGATCCTGAAGCCGGCCGAGTGGACCCCGCTGACCGCGTCGCTGCTGGCGGACATCGCCGCCGAGGCGGGGCTGCCCGCCGGGGTGCTCAACGTCGTCCAGGGGTACGGCTCGGAGATCGGCGACGCGCTCACCTCGCACCCGGACGTCCGGCGGATCAGTTTCACCGGCTCGGTGCCGACGGCCCGGCGGATCGCCGCGTCGGCGGCGCCGAACCTCACCCCCCTCAGCCTCGAACTGGGCGGCAAGTCACCGCTGCTGGTGTTCGCGGACGCCGATCTGGACCTGGCGGTGGACCTCGCGGTGGAGCAGTACGACAACGCCGGGCAGGTGTGCCTGGCCGCGACGCGGTTCCTCGTCGAGGAGTCGGTCGCCGAGGAGTTCACCCGGCGGTTCACGGAGAAGGCCGGTGCCCTGCGGCAGGGTGATCCCCGGGACGAGGCCACCGACATCGGGCCCACCATCCATCCCCGCCAGCTGGAGAAGATCGACGGGTTCGTGCGGCGGGCCGTGGCGTCGGGGGCCCGGGTGGTCGTCGGCGGGCATCGCGTGGACGAGCAGTACTACGCGCCCACCCTGCTCACGGAGGTCGCGCAGGACTCGGAGATCGTGCAGGAGGAGGTCTTCGGGCCGGTGCTGACCCTCCAGACCTTCACCGACGAGGACGAGGCCGTACGGCTCGCCGACGACACCCGCTTCGGGCTGGCCGCCACCCTCGCCACCGGTGACCCCGAGCGTGCGGCACGGGTCGCCGAGCGGCTGGTCGCGGGCACGGTGTGGGTGAACTGCTTCTTCGTACGCGATCTGCAGGCGCCCTTCGGCGGCTCCCGTCAGTCCGGGGTCGGCCGCGAGGGCGGAACCTGGAGCTTCGACTTCTACTGCGACCTGAAGAACACCGTGACCGCGCCGAACGGATGGAAGAGCCATGGGTGAGATCGTCGGGGCGGGACTCCTCGCCCACGTCCCCACCATCGTCCTGCCGGAGGCCGACCGGCTGGAGCTGAACGAGGGCAAGGAGATCACCCTCGTCACCGGTCTGCGGGAGCTGCGCCGGGACGTCTTCGACCGTGACGACTACGACACCGTCGTCGTCCTCGACTCGCACTGGGCGACCACCGTCGAGTTCGTGGTCGCCGCGCAAGCGCGCCGGGCCGGTCTCTTCACCTCCGAGGAGCTGCCGCGCGGGATGTGCCGGATGCCCTACGACTTCCCCGGTGAC
Source organism: Streptomyces akebiae (assembly GCF_019599145.1). NCBI lineage: Bacteria > Bacillati > Actinomycetota > Actinomycetes > Kitasatosporales > Streptomycetaceae > Streptomyces > Streptomyces akebiae. Next base: position 676,760 of record NZ_CP080647.1, read on the forward strand.
CCCGAACTCGCCCTCAACATCGAGAAGTTCGCGGACAAGCACGGCACCTGGATCACCGCGATCGAGGACGAGTACCTGCCGATCTACTACGCCACGATCAACCTCTGGAAGTTCCTCGGCGAGGGGCTGCCGGACAAGCGGTGGGTGACCATCGGGGTCTGTCAGACCGGGGACATGGAGGACCATCTGCGGCTGGGGCGGGCGCTCGCCGACGGGATCGCCGCCACCCCGGGGCGGCGGGTCCTGGTCATCGCCTCGGGCGCGCTGTCGCACACCTTCTGGCCGCTGCGCGAGCTGCGCGACCACGAGGCCTCCGATCCGGCGCACATCTTCACGCCGGAGGCCCGCGAGGCCGACCACGAGCGGATCGCCTGGTTCAAGGAGGGCCGGCACGACAAGGTCCTCGACACCATGGACGCGTTCTGGAAGTTCAAGCCCGAGGCCAGGTTCTTCCACTACCTGATGATGGCGGGCGCCCTGGGCGAGCGGGCCTGCGTCGCCAGGGCCCGGCAGTACGGGCAGTACGAGAACTCCATCGGCACGGGTCAGGTCCACCTCTGGTTCGACCGCCCCGCGGGCGGCTGGACCGCCTCCTCTCCCCGACTCCCCCAGGAAGGCCTGTCATGACCGAGTACCGCCGCATCCTCCTGGACGGCGCCACCGTCCAGGTCACCGTCGACGGGGACGAGCTCGTCGCCGGGGACGGCCGTCGCGTCAAGATCGAGGAGGCGCATCACCTTCCGCCGGTCGTGCCGTCGAAGGTGGTCGCCGTCCACCTCAACCACCGCAGCCGGGTCGACGAGTTCCGGATCGAACTGCCCGAGACGCCGACCTACTTCCACAAGCCGACCTCCTCCCTCAACGCCCACAAAGGCGCGATCGTCCGCCCCGAGGGCTGCAAGTGGCTCAACTACGAGGGCGAGGTCGCCATCGTCATCGGGAGGACGGCCAGGAACATCTCCCCGGCCGAGGCGGGCGCGTACATCGCCGGCTACACGATCGCCAACGACTACGGCCTGCACGACTTCCGTGACACCGACGCCGGTTCGATGCTGCGGGTGAAGGGGTCCGACACCCTCTGCCCACTCGGCCCGGGCCTGGTCACCGACTGGGACTTCCACGGCAAGCGGCTGCGGACGTACGTCAACGGCGAGGTCGTCCAGGACGGATCGACGGACGAGATGAAGTGGGACATGCACTACCTCGTCGCCGACATCGCCCGCACCATCACGCTGTACCCGGGGGACGTGCTGCTCTCCGGCACCCCGGCCAACTCCCGGCCCGTACAGCCCGGTGATGTCGTCGAGGTGGAGGTGGAGGGCCTCGGACGGCTCACCAACCACGTCGTCACCGGCCCCACCGCCGTACGCGCCGACGTCGGCGCGCAGCCCACCGAGTCCGAGGAGGTCCTGTCCACGGCACTCGGCGGCGACTGGGAGTTCCGTGGCATCCGGCCGCCGCGGCGGTGAGATCGCGGTGGGGTTCCGTGGTGCCCGGCCGCCCCGGCGGTGACGTACCGGGGCGGGGACGGGCGGATGGCGGGCGGGTAGGGTCACGCGCATGACCGACTCCGCCGACGTCCCGAAGAGCCGACGGCCACGCAAGCGCCTGCACTACGGCGAGGGGCGCGAGGCCCTGCTCAACGCCGCCGTGCGCGTGGTGGCGCGGGGCGGGTTGCGCAAGCTCACCTATCGGGCGGTCGCGGAGGAGGCGGGGGTCACCCACGGGCTCGTGGTGCACCACTTCGGCTCGCGTGACGCCCTGATCGAGGAGGCCCTCGCCCACACCATCCGCACCTCTCTCGACACCAGCTCCCTCGAACCGGGCACCGGAAAGGTCACGGACTTCTCCACCGGTCTGTCGGAGATGGTCACGGCCGATCCGGACACCCAGGCGTTCCAGTACGAACTGCTGCTGGAGTCCCGCCGCAGGCCGGAGCTGCTGCCGCAGATCCGTGAGCTCTACGACGAGTACTTCGACGCCGCCCAGCGCGAGCTGGGCCGGATGCTGCCGGCCGGCGCGGACAGGGCGCTGACCCGGCTGGTCTTCGCCGCGCTCGACGGTCTCGTGCTGCACCAGCTGGTCTTCGACGAGCCCGACGTCACGGAGCGGGCCGTGGAAGAGCTGCGTGTCCTCCTGCGGCTGCTCCACGCCGACGGCGAGGGGCGCGAGGACGGCGCGACCGACGCGGCGGCGGGCGAGGCCGGCTCGACGGGCGCGACCGACGCGACGGGCAAGGCCGACGCGGTGGGCGAAGCCGCCCGCACCTAGCTTCCGACCTGCGCTGTCGCGGCCCCGGGCGTCCGACGTCCGGGGCCTTTCGGCGTTCCCGCGCCCGCCTGTCACACCTGCTGTCACACCTGCCGTTACACCTGCCGAAAATCTTCACCACACCCCTTGCCAAACGGATAGTTCGGGCCCACGATGAGGCAACTCGTTTGGGCCTAAACGAATCCATCCTTCCCGTCCCCGACAGGTGATCCGAGTGGACAGTCAGACGGCGGTCGCCCCGCACAGCTCACCAGACCCATCCACCGCAGGCAGGCTCAAGCCCGATTCGCTCGGCGTCCTGGGCATCCTCTTCTTCGTCCTTTCCGCCCAGGCCCCGCTGACCGGCATCGCCGGAGCCGTCCCCATCGCCGTCGTCATCGGCAACGGGGCCGGCGTCCCCGCCGCGTACCTCGCGGCCGGCGTCGTGATCCTGCTGTTCTCCATCGGCTTCGTCGCCATGGGCCGCCACGTCGTGGACGCCGGCGCCTTCTACACGTACATCGGCAAGGGGCTGGGCCGCTCGGCCGGCTCCGGCAGCGCCGGTGTCGCGCTCTTCGCCTACTGCGCCATCCAGGCCGCGATGTACGGCCTGTACGGCGCGACGGTGAGCGGCCTCGTCGAGCACTACACCGGCGCGAGCATCGCGTGGTGGGTCTGGGCGCTGGTCACGATGGTCGTGGTGCAGGTCCTCGGCGCCGCCGGGATCGAGATGGGCGCCAAGGTCCTGGCCGTGTTCGTCCTGGCGGAGTTCAGCATCCTGATCGCCTTCGCCTTCGTGACCTTCTTCAAGGGCGGCGGCCCCGAGGGGCTCGGCCTCGCCGACAGCTTCTCGCCGGACGCGGCGCTCCAGGGCGCCCCCGGTGTGGCGCTGATGTTCGCCGTGGCGTCCATGTTCGGTTTCGAGGCGACCGCCATCTACGGCGAGGAGGCCCGGGAGCCCCGGAGGACCGTCCCCCGCGCCACCTATCTGTCCGTCGCGGTGGTCACCGGTTTCTTCGCCTTCACCTCGTGGATGCTGGTCTCCGCGCACGGCGCCTCCCGGGCCACGGCCGAGGCGGGCAAGGCGCTGGAGGGCGGCGACGCCGCCGGCTGGGTCTTCGCGCCCATCGCGGCGGAGTTCGGCGCCTGGACCGGCGACGTCCTGCCCGTGCTGCTGGCCACCTCGCTGTTCGCCGGCATCCTGGCCTTCCACAACTCCGCCAACCGCTATCTGTTCTCCCTGGGCCGCGAGGGCCTGCTGCCGCGCGGGCTCACCACACTGAACGGACGCCACTCCCCCTGGGCGGCCGGCCTCGTCCAGACCGTGATCGCGGCGGCCCTGGTCCTGCCCTTCGCGCTGCTGGGCAAGGACCCCGTGCTCACGCTGTTCTCCTGGTTCAGCGGGGTGGCCGTCCTGGCGATGATGCTGCTGTACTTCCTGACCTCCGTCTCCGTGGTGGTCTTCTTCCGCCGCTCACGTGCCGACACCCGGCCCTGGAACACCCTGATCGCCCCGGTCCTGGGCGCGCTCGGCATCGCCGGGGCGATCTGGCTGATCATCGAGAACTTCACCACCCTCATCGGCGGCGACCGGACCACCGCCGTGTGGCTGCAACTGACCGTTCCCGCGGTGCTGGTCCTGGGGCTCGTCGTGGCACGGCTGACCCGGGGCGCCCGGACCGTCACGGACTGACCGCCGCCCCCGACGCCCCCGCCCACGCAAGGACAAGAAGAGGAGAGCTGATGCCCGCCCCCGCCCACGACACCCTGCTCCGTCGCGCCGAGGAGCTGGATCCGCCCGACCAGCACCACATCGACGGGGTGGACGAGCCGGGCGGGGGCGCCTCCTTCGCCGTCGTGTCGCCCCGCGACGGGCGGCTCCTGGTCGAGGTCGCCGACGCCGGGAGCGCCGAGGTCGACCTGGCCGTGGCCGCCGCCCGCCGCGCGTTCGACTCCGGCCCGTGGCCCCGTCTCGCCCCCGCCGACCGCGGCCGGATCCTGCTGCGCGTCGCCGAGCTCCTTCAGGAGAAGCGGGAGCAGCTCGCCCTGACCATCACCCTGGAGATGGGCAAGCCGTACACGGAGGCGCACGACATCGAACTGCGCGCGGCGATCAACACCTTCCGCTGGTACGGGCAGCTGGCCGACAAACTCACCGACGAGTCGCCCCACACCTCCCCCGACGCCCTGGCCCTGGTCACCAGGGAACCCGCCGGTGTCGTGGGGGCGGTGGTGCCTTGGAACTTTCCACTCACGCTGGCGAGTTGGAAGGTCGCCCCGGCGCTGGCGGCCGGCTGCACGGTCGTCCTGAAGCCGTCCGAGAACTCCCCGCTGTCCGCCCTGCTCCTCGGCCGGATCGCCACCGAGGCGGGACTGCCGGCGGGTGTCCTCAACGTCGTCACCGGTGACGGGCCCACGGCGGGGCGGGCCATCGGACTCCACCCCGGCGTGGACGTGCTGGCGTTCACCGGGTCCACGGCGGTCGGCCGGCATTTCCTGCGCTACGCCGCCGACTCCAACCTCAAGCGCGTCTGGCTGGAGCTGGGCGGCAAGTCGCCGAACATCATCCTCCCCGACGCCCCCGACCTGGAGAGGGCCGCCGCCACCGCCGCCTGGGGCATCTTCTTCAACCAGGGCGAGATGTGCACCGCGCCCTCCCGGCTCCTGGTGCACTCCTCCGTCGCCGAACGCGTCACCGAGGCGATCGTGGCCCGAGCCCGGGAGCTGCGTGTCGGCGACCCTCTCGACCCGGCCACCGAGATGGGCGCCCTGGTCCGCGAGGCCCACCTCGACCGGGTCCTCGACCACATCGGCACCGGCGTGGACGAAGGCGCGCGACTGCTGGCGGGCGGCGAGCGCACCCTGCACCACACCGGCGGCAGCTATCTGCGGCCCACCGTCTTCGACCGGGTGGAGCCGGGCATGCGGCTGGCCCGCGAGGAGATCTTCGGCCCGGTCCTGTCCGTCCTCACCTTCGACGACCTCGACGAGGCCGTGCGGCTGGCCAACGCCACCGAGTACGGTCTCGCCGCCGGGCTGTGGACCTCCGACCTGTCCACCGCCCACCGGGTCTCGCGTGCGCTGCGGGCCGGCACGGTGTGGGTCAACTGCTACGAGGAGGGCGACCTGACCGTCCCCTTCGGCGGCATGAAGCAGTCGGGCAACGGCCGTGACAAGTCCGCCCACGCCCTGGAGAAGTACACCGAGTTGAAGACCACGTGGATCCAGCTGTGACCCGGCCCCTGATAGCGGTGCCCGCCCGCTTCTCCGCCACGACCTCCGCGCTGCGGTACGCCGCCGAGGTCAACGCGCGCGCGCTGATCGAAGCCGTGTGGCGGGCGGGCGGCGAACCCGCGAGCATCCACCCGGCCGACAGCGATGTCGCCGCGCGTCTCGCCCGCTTCGACGGGATCCTCCTCCCCGGTGGCGGCGACCTCGCACCGCACCGCTACGGCGCCACCGACACCCACGCCGCCGTGTACGACGTGGACGAGACGCAGGACGCCTTCGATCTCGACGTCGCCCGTGCCGCGCTGGACCTGGGCATCCCCCTCCTGGCGATCTGCCGGGGCCTGCAGGTGGTCGACGTCGCCCTCGGCGGCACCCTGGAGCAGGACATGGGCGGACCCGGCCGCGAGCACCGCCATCTCGTGCACCCGGTGGAACTCCGGTCCGGAACCGCGGTGGAGCGGGCCACCGGCGCGCAGAAGGTGGAGGTGTCCTGCTACCACCACCAGCGGGTGGACCGGCTGGGCGAAGGGCTGGAGGTCACCGCCCGCGCCGCCGACGGCACGGTGGAAGGGCTCGAACTCCCGGGCTCGCCCGGCTGGTTCACCGCCGTCCAGTGGCACCCCGAGGACACCGCCCACGAGGACCCCGCGCAGCAGGGCCTGTTCGACGCCCTCGTACGGGCCGCCGGGGACCGGCGCTGACACCCCCGCGCGGGAGGTGCGGGGAGGTGGATCGCCCCGCACCCCCGCCCGTCGTCAGCTGTCGCCGCCCTCCAGGTCGCCCTCGGTCTCCAGGTACACCTGACGCAGCCCCTCCAGCACCGCCGGGTCGGGCTTCTCCCACATCCCGCGCGACTCCGCCTCCAGCAGCCGTTCGGCGATGCCGTGCAGGGCCCAGGGGTTGGCCTGCTGGAGGAACGCGCGGTTGGTCTCGTCCAGGACGTAGGTCTCGGTGAGCTTGTCGTACATCCAGTCGGCGATCACACCGGTGGTGGCGTCGTAGCCGAACAGGTAGTCGACGGTGGCGGCGAGTTCGAAGGCACCCTTGTAGCCGTGGCGGCGCATCGCCTCGATCCACTTGGGGTTGACGACGCGGGCCCGGAAGACCCTCGACGTCTCCTCGACGAGGGTCCGGGTGCGGACCGTCTCGGGCCGGGTGGAGTCGCCGATGTACGCCTCGGGGGCCGTGCCGCGCAGCGCGCGGACGGTGGCCACCATGCCTCCGTGGTACTGGAAGTAGTCGTCGGAGTCGGCGATGTCGTGCTCGCGGGTGTCCGTGTTCTTCGCGGCCACCTCGATCCGCTTGTACGCCGTCTCCATCTCCTCACGGGCGGGACGGCCGTCCAGCTGCCGGCCGTAGGCGTAGCCGCCCCACACCGTGTAGACCTCGGCGAGGTCGGCGTCGGTGCGCCAGTCCCGGGAGTCGATCAGCTGCAGCAGTCCGGCGCCGTACGTGCCGGGGCGGGAGCCGAAGATCCGGGTGGTGGCCCGGCGTTCGTCGCCGTGGTCCGCGAGGTCGGCCTGGACGTGGGCGCGCACGTGGTTGGCCTCGGCCGGCTCGTCCAGCGACGCGGCCAGGCGTACGGCGTCGTCCAGCAGCCCGATGGTGTGCGGGAAGGCGTCCCGGAAGAAACCCGAGATGCGCAGGGTGACGTCGATGCGCGGGCGGCCCAGCTCCTCGTACGGGATGGCCTCCAGACCGGTCACCCGGCGCGAGGCGTCGTCCCAGACCGGGCGGACGCCGAGCAGGGCCAGGGCCTCGGCCACGTCGTCGCCGGCCGTCCGCATGGCGCTGGTGCCCCACAGGGAGAGGCCGACGGAGGTGGGCCATTCGCCGTTGTCGGCGCGGTAGCGCTCCAGCAGGGAGTCGGCGAGGGCCTGACCGGTCTCCCAGGCGAGGCGGGAGGGGACGGCCTTGGGGTCGACGGAGTAGAAGTTCCGGCCGGTCGGCAGGACGTTGACCAGGCCGCGGAGCGGGGACCCCGAGGGGCCCGCCGGGACGAAGCCGCCGTTCAGGGCGTGGACGGTGTGGTCGAGTTCGGCCGTGGTCGCCGCGAGCCGGGGCACGACCTCGCGGGCGGCGAACTCCAGGACGGGGGCGGCCTGTTCGCCGTGGGCGGCGGAGACGGTCGCCGCCACGACCGTGGGCACGGCCGCCGGGTCCCAGCCCGCGTCCTCCATCGCCTGGACCAGCGCGCGGGCCTTCTCCTCGGCCTCGTCGGCGGTGGTGCGGGTGGCGGCGGACTCGTCGAGACCGAGGGCCTCGCGCAGGCCGGGCAGGGCGGTCGTGCCGCCCCAGATCTGGCGGGCGCGCAGGACGGCGAGGACCAGGTTGACGTGGTCGGCGCCGGTCGGCGGGGTGCCGAGGACGTGCAGACCGTCGCGGATCTGGGCGTCCTTGACCTCGCAGAGCCAGCCGTCGACGTGCAGCAGGAAGTCGTCGAAGCCGTCGTCCTCCGGGCGGTCCGCCAGGCCCAGGTCGTGGTCCAGCTTGGCGGCCTGGATGAGGGTCCAGATCTGGGCGCGGATCGCGGGGAGCTTCGCCGGGTCCATGGAGGAGATCTGGGCGTACTCGTCGAGGAGTTGCTCCAGGCGCGCGATGTCGCCGTAGGAGTCGGCGCGGGCCATCGGCGGCACGAGGTGGTCGACGAGGGTGGCGTGCACGCGGCGCTTGGCCTGGGTGCCCTCGCCCGGGTCGTTGACCAGGAACGGGTAGACCAGCGGGAGGTCGCCGAGGGCGGCGTCGGGGCCGCAGGCGGCGGACAGGCCCGCGTTCTTGCCGGGCAGCCATTCCAGGTTGCCGTGCTTGCCGAGGTGGATCATCGCGTCGGCGCCGAACCCGCCGTCGTCGGCGCGGGCGGCGATCCAGCGGTAGGCGGCCAGGTAGTGGTGGGAGGGCGGGAGGTCCGGGTCGTGGTAGATCGCGATCGGGTTCTCGCCGAAGCCGCGCGGCGGCTGGATGAGGATCAGCAGATTGCCGAAGCGCAGGGCCGCGAGGACGATGTCGCCCTCGGGGTTGGCGCTGCGGTCGACGAACATCTCGCCGGGCGCCGGTCCCCAGTGCTCCTCGACGGCCGAGCGCAGTTCCTCGGGGAGTTCGGCGAACCAGCGGCGGTAGTCGGCGGCCGGGATCCGGACAGGGTTGCGGGCCAGCTGCTCGTCGGTGAGCCAGTCCTGGTCGTGGCCGCCCGCCTCGATCAGCGCGCGGATCAGCTCGTCGCCGTCGCCGGAGGCCAGGCCCGGCACCTCGGCTTCCGTCCCGAAGTCGTAGCCCTCCTCGCGCAGGCGCCGCAGCAGGGCGACCGCGCTGGCGGGGGTGTCCAGGCCGACCGCGTTGCCGATGCGGGAGTGCTTGGTCGGGTAGGCGGAGAGGACGAGCGCGAGGCGCTTGTCGGCGTTGGCGATGTGGCGAAGTCGTGCGTGGCGTACGGCGATCCCGGCGACGCGGGCGGCGCGCTCGGGGTCGGCGACATAGGCCGGGAGGCCGTCCTCGTCGATCTCCTTGAAGGAGAACGGGACGGTGATCAGCCGGCCGTCGAACTCGGGGACGGCGATCTGGCTGGCCGCGTCGAGCGGGGAGACGCCCTCGTCGTTCTCCTCCCAGGCCGCGCGTGATCCGGTCAGGCACAGGGCCTGGAGGATCGGCACGTCGAGGCCGGTCAGGGCGCCCGCGTCCCAGGACTCGTCGTCGCCGCCGGCCGAGGCCTCGGCGGGCTTGGTGCCGCCGGCTGCGAGGACGGTGGTGACGACCGCGTCGGCGGCGCGCAGTTCCTCGATCAGCTCGGGCTCGGGGGCCCGCAGCGAGGCCACGTAGAGCGGGAGCGCGCGGGCACCCTGGTCCTCGATCGCCCCGCACAGGGCGTCCACGAAGGCGGTGTTGCCGCTCATGTGGTGGGCCCGGTAGTAGAGCACGGCGACGGTGGGCCCGTCGGTGTTCCTGGCCTCCCGGGACAGCGGTCCCCAGGCGGGCGCGGCCGCCGGCGCGTCGAAGCCGTGGCCGGTGAGCAGGACGGTGTCGGAGAGGAAACGGGCCAGCTGCTCCAGGTTGGCCGGGCCGCCGTGCGCGAGATAGGCGTGGGCCTCGGCGGCGATGCCGATCGGGACGGTGGAGGCGGCCATCAGCTGGGCGTCGGGCGCCTGTTCACCGGTGAGGACGACGACCGGGCGGCCGTCGGCGAGCAGCAGGTCGAGGCCGTCCTGCCAGGCCCGGATGCCGCCGAGGAGGCGTACGACGACCAGGTCGGTGCCGTCGAGGAGGGCCGGGAGGTCGTCCAGCGCGAGGCGGGAGGGGTTGGCGAAGCGGTAGGGGACCGGGCCGGCGGCCGCGCGGGCGCTGAGCAGGTCGGTGTCGGAGGTCGACAGGAGCAGGATGCGGGGCTGCGTCGAGCGCTCCCCGGACGATGGCTGCATGCGGCTGCTGGCCTTCCTCGGGGTCCGCGCCCCGGGCGGTGTCGGATCGGAGTCTCCCCTGCTCGGGCGGGCCGAGTGGTACGGGGAAGGGAGTTCCTGACTCGCCCGACCCTCCTGGGACGGGCTCACAGTGGCGGGACCGCGCCGGACTCACACCGGGCTTCCTCCCCTGTCGCCGTGGTGGCGTCGATGGACCGGATGATCCACCGAGCAGCATAGTAAGGGTCGCCTCAAAAGGGCGGAGGATACGTCCGTTGTGCCGGTGGGTATGCTCGCCGCCATGTCCACGCCTCCCCTGCGTTCATCGTCCCAGGCCACAGCGGTCACACGGGACCGTGGCGACGCCTGCCCGGGGGCGCTGCGGCTGCATGCGGCGGACGACGGGGCGCTGGCGCGGGTCCGGGTGCCCGGTGGTGTGCTGACCGTCCGCCAGGCCGAGGCGCTCGCGGAGGCGGCGCGGCGGCTCGGCGATGGTGATCTTCACCTCACTTCCCGCGGCAATGTCCAACTGCGCGGACTGGCCGACGGCTGCGGGGGCGAGCTGGCCGAGTCGCTGGACGCGGCGGGGCTGTTGCCGTCCGCCGGGCACGAGCGGGTGCGCAACATCGTGGCCTCGCCCCTGTCCGGTCTCGACGACCGCGGTCTGCGCGACGTGCGGCCCTGGCTGTCCGCCCTGGACACCGCGCTGTGCGCGAGCGAGGCGGCGCGGCGGTTGTCGGGCCGGTTCCTGTTCGCGCTCGACGACGGGCGGGGGGACGTGGCCGCGCTGGACGCCGATGTGACCGTCCGGGCGGCCGGGGGCGACAGAGCTCTGCTGAGTCTGGGGACGGCCCGCGAGAGCCTGTCGGTCCCGGGTGAGGACGCGGCCCGGGCCGCACTGACCGCCGCCGAGACGTTCCTGGAGGCGGCGCGGGAGAGCGGGGCACGGGTCTGGCGCGTGACCGAACTCCCCTTCCAGGACGAGCTGATCGGCACGGTCCGGGACCGACTTGCGGCCGTCGGCGTCGACGCCGCGATCCGGGTTCGTCCCGAGAGCGCGGCGGCCACGGCCGGAGCCGACGGCCCACCCCCCGGAGCCGTCGGCGACGCCCTGTCCGTACATGCGCCCCTCGGTCGTCTCACCCCCCTGCAGTGGCGGGAGTTGACGGCCCTCGCGTCGGCGACACCGTGCCGTGAACTGCGGCTGACCCCTTGGCGCGGGGTCGTCGTCCCCGCACCGGGCCTGCGCGGGGAGCAGGTGACCGACGCGCTCGCCCGGCTCTCGGTGACCGGTCTCGTCACCGATCCCGCCTCCCCCTGGCCGCGCGTCGGCGCCTGTATCGGACGGCCCGGCTGCGCGAAGTCCCTGGCGGACGTACGGGCGGACGCGACCGAGAGCCTGGAGGCGGCGGGCCGCGCGGGGCTCCCGCTGTACTGGTCCGGCTGCGAGCGCCGCTGCGGCCACCCCCGGGGCGAACGGATCGACGTGGTGGCGGTGGGGAGCGGCGGCTACGAGCTCTCCCGTACCGCCCCCGGCCGAGAACCCCGCACCGCGCCCATGGCGGACCCCTCCCGACTCGCCGCCGCCCTGGGGGAGATCACCCCATGAAGGCCGAGAACACACACGACGTGGACCCGAGAACGCGCACGACCCGCACGAACGACCCCCGTACGACGACCGAGAGCAGCGAGAAGACCACCGTGACCACCTACGACTACGAGAAGGACGGCCCGGCGATCTACCGGCAGTCCTTCGCCACCATCCGCGCGGAGGCGGACCTCGCGGCCCTGCCCGCCGATGTCAGCCAGGTCGCGGTCCGGATGATCCACGCCTGCGGAATGGTGGACCTGGTACGGGACTTGACGTACACCCCCGGCGTCGTGGCCCGCGCCCGGGAGGCCCTGCGTGCCGGGGCGCCCATCTTCACCGACGTCAGGATGGTGGCCAGCGGGGTGACCCGCAAGCGGCTGCCCGCCGACAACGACGTGCTGTGCACGCTCTCCGACCCGGCCGTCCCCGCGCTGGCGGCGAAGCTGGGCACCACGCGCAGCGCCGCCGCGCTGGAGCTGTGGCGGGACCGTCTGGAGGGGTCGGTCGTGGCCGTGGGCAACGCGCCCACCGCGCTCTTCCGGCTGCTGGAGATGATCGACGAGGGCGCGCCCCGGCCCGCCGCCGTCATCGGGGTGCCGGTCGGGTTCGTCGGCGCCGCCGAGTCCAAGGACGCGCTGGCGGAGCATCCGTCGGGCCTGGAGCACCTCGTCGTACGCGGCCGTCGCGGCGGGAGCGCCATCGCCGCCGCCGCGCTCAACGCGATCGCGAGTGAGGAAGAGTGAGCGGCAAGCTGTACGGGGTGGGGCTCGGCCCCGGTGACCCGTCCCTGATGACCGTCCGGGCCGTCGAGGTGATCTCCGAGGCGGACGTGATCGCGTACCACAGCGCCCGGCACGGCCGTTCCATCGCCCGCTCGATCGCGGCGAAGCACCTGCGCGCCGACCACATCGAGGAGCGGCTGGTCTATCCGTTGACGACGGAGACCACCGACCATCCGGGCGGCTACAAGGGCGCGATGGAGGAGTTCTACGCGGAGGCGTCGGCCCGGCTGGCCGCGCACCTGGACGCGGGGCGCACGGTCGCGGTCCTCGCGGAGGGCGACCCGATGTTCTACGGCTCCTACATGCACATGCACAAGCGGCTGGTCGACCGCTACGACACCGAGGTCATCCCCGGTGTCACGTCCGTGTCGGCCGCCGCGGCCCGGCTCGGCACGCCGCTCGCCGAGGGCGAGGAGGTGCTGACGATCCTGCCGGGCACCCTGCCGGAGGAGGAGCTGACCGCGCGGCTCGCCGCGACGGACGTGGCCGTGGTGATGAAGCTGGGGCGGACCTTCACCAAGGTGCGCGGCGCGCTGGAGAGTTCGGGGCGGCTTAGCGAGGCCCGCTATGTGGAGCGGGCCACCATGGCCGGGGAGCGGCTCGCCGAACTGGCGGACGTGGACCCGGAGTCGGTGCCGTACTTCTCGGTGGCCGTGCTGCCCAGCCAGGTCGACGTCGAACGGCCCGAGGCCCGGGAGCGGGGCGAGGTCGTGGTGGTCGGGACCGGGCCCGCCGGTCCGCTGTGGCTGACGCCCGAGACGCGGGGCGCGCTCGCCGCCGCCGACGACCTGGTCGGGTACACCACCTACCTGGACCGGGTGCCGCGCCGCGCGGGTCAGGTGCGGCACGGCTCGGACAACCGGGTCGAGTCGGAGCGTGCCGAGTTCGCCCTCGACCTGGCCCGGCGCGGGCGGCGGGTCGCGGTCGTCTCCGGGGGTGACCCGGGGGTCTTCGCCATGGCGACGGCCGTGCTGGAGGTCGCCTCGCAGGAGGAGTACGCCGACGTGCCCGTGCGGGTGCTGCCGGGGGTGACCGCCGCCAACGCGGCCGCCGCCCGCGTCGGCGCCCCGCTCGGCCACGACTACGCCACGATCTCCCTGTCCGACCGGCTCAAGCCGTGGGAGGTCATCGCCGAGCGGTTGCGCGCGGCGGCCTCGGCGGATCTGGTGCTCGCCCTCTACAACCCCGGTTCGCACAGCCGCACCTGGCAGGTGGGCAAGGCGCGCGAGCTGCTGCTGGAGCACCGGGCGCCGGACACCCCGGTCGTGGTCGCGCGGGACGTGGGCGGCTCCGGCGAGCGGGTGCGGATCGTACGGCTGGCCGAGCTGGACCCGGCCGAGGTCGACATGCGCACGATCCTGCTGGTCGGTTCCTCGCAGACCCGGGCGGTCCGGCGCGGGGAGGGTGAGGAGATCGTCTGGACGCCTCGCCGGTATCCGGAGCGGTGAGCGGGTGCGGCGCGAGCGCCGCACCCGGCCCACCGTCGTCGGCCGCCGCGGGCGCGCGTACCACGTGGCCGCGTCCGGCCCCGGGGTTCAGCGCGTGGTGCCCGAGCGCTCCCGCACCCAGTGGGCCGCCGCCTCCGGGTCCGTGACCACGGGCACGTCCTCGGGCACGGGCGGCCTGCGCACCACGACGACGGGCAGGCCCGCCTCCCTCGCGGCGGTCAGCTTCGGCGCGGTCGCCGCTCCCCCGCTGTCCTTCGTGACGACGACGTCGACGCGGTGGCGGCTCAGCAGGTCCCGCTCGCCGTCGAGGGTGAACGGGCCCCGGTCGAGCAGCACCTCCGTGCGGGCCGGGAGCGGTGCCTCGGGGGCGTCGACGGACCGTACGAGGAACCACAGGTCGTCCAGGGCGGCGAACGCGGCCAGACCCATGCGCCCGGTGGTGAGGAACACCCTCCGACCGAGCGTGGGCAGCAGCCGCGCGGCCTGCGTCAGCGAGCCGACGTCGTGCCAGTCGTCACCGGCGACCGGTACCCAGCCGGGCCGGCGCAGCGCGAGCAGGGGAACATGGGTCATGGCGGCCGCTCGTGCCGCGTGGAAACTCATGGTCCCGGCGAAAGGATGGGTGGCGTCGATGAACGCGTCCACCCCGTGCTCGCGCAGCCAGGCCGCCAGCCCCTCGGCCCCGCCGAAGCCGCCGACGCGGACCTCGCCCGGGGGCAGCCGGGGACGGGCGACCCGTCCGGCGAGGGAGCTGGTCGGCCGGACGCCCGGGGTGGCGTGCAGCAGTTCGGCCAGACGGCGGGCCTCCGTGGTTCCGCCGAGTATCAGTACGTGCATGGGAGTCCGGGTCCGTTCATGAGCGGTGACGAAGTACGGGGTGCCGGTGGTGGGACCGGCGACGGGGCGCGGGGCGGTCGCGCGGCCCAACTCAAGCACACCGGTCTGCGGCACGGCTGGACGACCGGTGCCTGTGCGACGGCCGCCACGACGGCCGCGTACACCGCGCTGCTGACCGGCGACTTCCCGGACCCGGTGACCATCACGCTGCCGAAGGGCCAGACCCCGGCGTTCGCGCTCGCGGCCGAGGAGCTGACCGGCGACAGCGCGATGGCGGGGATCGTGAAGGACGCGGGCGACGACCCGGACGTCACGCACGGCGCGCTGGTCCGGGCCACGGTGCGGCTGCTGCCCGCCGGGTCCGGGGTGGTCTTCCGGGCGGGCCCCGGGGTCGGCACGATCACCCGTCCGGGCCTGCCCCTGGCCGTCGGGGAACCGGCCGTGAACCCGGTTCCCCGGCAGATGATGCGGGACCACGTCGCCGAGGTCGCGGCCCGGCACGGTGGCACCGGCGATGTCGAGATCACCGTCTCCGTGGATCACGGCGAGGAGATCGCCCGGTCCACCTGGAACCCCCGTCTCGGCATCCTCGGCGGCCTGTCCATCCTCGGCACCACCGGGATCGTCGTCCCGTACTCGTGCTCGGCGTGGATCGACTCCATCCGGCGGGGCGTGGACGTGGCGCGGGCGGCCGGGCGCACGCACGTCGCCGGGTGCACGGGGTCCACCTCGGAGAGGACGGTCGTCGCGGAGTACGCGCTGCCCGAGGACGCGCTGCTCGACATGGGCGACTTCGCGGGCGCGGTCCTCAAGTACGTGCGCCGCCACCCCGTGGACCGGCTGACCATCTGCGGCGGCTTCGCCAAGCTCTCCAAACTCGCCGCCGGCCATCTCGACCTGCACTCCGCCCGCTCCCAGGTCGACAAGGGCTTCCTCGCGGACCTCGCCCGGCGCGGCGGCGCGGACGAGGCCCTCGCCACGGAGGTGGCGCAGGCCAACACCGGGCTCGCCGCGCTCCAGTTGTGCGCGGCGGCGGGGGTGCCGCTCGGCGACCTGGTCGCCACGGCCGCCCGCGACGAGGCCCTGTCCGTCCTGCGGGGCGCGCCGGTCGCGGTCGACGTCATCTGCGTCGACCGCGCGGGCACGGTCGTGGGCCGCAGCGCTGTGCGCTGATCTCTCAGAGGCGCGGGGAACTGCGCGAGAGGCGCCCGTCCGCCCTCGCCCGGCGACGCACGCGCACCCCTCCGCCCTCAGCACTCATGCCGGTCCCGCTCCGGCGAGTACAGGTGGCTGTCGCGGAACTGCGAAGCCCCCAGCGTCCGCCCGACCATGATCACAGCCGTGCGCAGCACACCCGCCTCCTTCACCCGCCCGGCGATCTCCTCCAGCGTGCCCCGGATGATCAGCTCGTCGGGCCGGGAGGCGTACGCGACGACGGCGACGGGGCAGTCGGCGCCGTAGTGCGGGAGGAGTTCCTCGACGACTCGGTCCACGTACCGCGCGGCCAGGTGCAGCACGATCAGAGCCCCGCTGCGGCCGAGGGTGGCGAGGTCCTCGCCCTCCGGCATGGCCGTGGCGCGGTGGGCGATCCGGGTGAGGATCACGGTCTGGCCGACGGTCGGCACCGTCAGCTCCCGCTTCAGGGAGGCCGCCGCCGCCGCGAAGGCGGGCACGCCCGGCACCACCTCGTACGGCACGCCGGCCGCGTCCAGCCGCCGCATCTGCTCGGCGACCGCGCTGAACACCGAGGGGTCCCCGGAGTGCAGTCGGGCCACGTCGTGGCCCTCCTCGTGCGCACGGACCAGTTCGGCGGTGATCTGGTCCAGGTCGAGCTGGGCGGTGTCCACGAGCCGGGCGTCCGGCGGGCACTCGGCCAGCAGTTCGCGGGGGACGAGGCTGCCGGCGTACAGGCAGACCCGGCATGCGGCGAGCCGGCGGGCGCCGCGGACCGTGATCAGGTCGGCGGCACCGGGGCCGGCGCCGATGAAGTACACGGTCATCTGTCTGCCTCCGAAGCGGTGTCGCGGGGGTCGAGGGGGTCGACGGGGTCATGGGGGTCGACGAGATCCACGGGATCGACGGCGTCGACGGGTTTGCGCACCGCCCACTGGGTCACCGGCATGGCCTGCCGCCATCCGGTGAAGCCGCCCACGGGCACGGCCTGCGCCACCGCGAGCCGCACCAGTTCGCCGCCGTGGCGGCGGTGGGCGTCGGCGAGCAGCGCCTCGGACTCCAGGGTCACGGTGTTGGCGACCAGCCGTCCCCCCGCGGGCAGCGCGGCCCAGCCGGCGTCGAGGAGGCCGGGCGCGGTGAGACCGCCGCCGATGAACACGGCGTCCGGCCGTGGCAGTTCGGCCAGCGCGGCGGGGGCGGCACCGGTGACGACCCGTAGTCCGGGTACGCCGAGCCGGTCGGCGTTGCGGGTGATGCGCGCGGCCCGTACGGGGTCGCGTTCCACGGTGACGGCGCGACAGGAGGGGTGGGTGCGCATCCACTCGATCGCGATCGAGCCGGATCCGCCGCCCACGTCCCAGAGCAGTTCGCCGGGGGCCGGGGCGAGCGCGGCCAGGGTGGCGGCACGCACATGGCGTTTGGTCAGCTGGCCGTCGTGCTCGTACGCCTCGTCGGGCAGGCCGGGTACGGCGCCGAGCCGGAGGGCGTCCGGGTCCTGCCGGCACTCGACGGCGACGATGTTGAGGGGGTCGCCCGGCGGTCGTGCCCGCGTCCAGTCGTCGGCGGTGGTCGCGTCACCGATCCGCTCCCTCTCGCCGCCGAGCTGTTCCAGGACGCGCATCCGGCTCGGCCCGAAGCCGCGGTCCCGCAGCAGGGCGGCGACCTCGGCGGGCGTGCCGGCGTCCGCGCTCAGCACCAGCAGTCGGCGCCCGTCGTGCAGGGCGGCGGCGAGCCTGGCCGCGGGCCGCCCGACGAGTGTGACGACCTCGACGTCCTCCAGCGGCCAGCCGAGGCGGGCCGCCGCGTACGAGACGGAGGAGGGATGCGGCAGGACGCGCAGCCGGTCACCGGCCTCCTCGGCGAGGGCACGGCCTATGCCGTAGAACATGGGGTCCCCGCTGGCGAGGACGGCTATCCGGCGGCCGGTGTGCGCGGCGATCAGGGCGGGGACGGCGGGGCGCAGGGGCGAGGGCCAGGCGATCCGCTCGCCCGCGCACTCCGGGGGGAGCAGGTCGAGCTGACGCGGGCCCCCGATCAGGACCTCTGCGTCGCGCAGGGCGGCCCGGGAGGCGTCCGGGACGCCTCGCCAGCCGTCGGCACCGAGCCCGACGACGGTGACGGCGTACGGCGGTCCTGGTCGTGCGGGGGTCACTGGGGGGTACCTCGGCGGTTCGGGGGCGGCTCTCGGGGACGACAGAGGCGCACTCTACTGGGCGGTGACCTGCGCGCCTTGGCCCGGGGGTTGGTCGGGCGACGTGGACGCGCGGTCACCGTGGACCGACGGGCCCGCTCCCGCGCGCGGGGCGGTGCGGCCGGCCTTCGGGCAGCGCTCCCCGAGGCACGTCCGGGACCGTCCACGCCGGTGGCGGCGCGCCGCTGCGGTGGGGTCTCACGCGACCGGCGGATACGGGCCTGCGCGTCGGGCGAGGAGCAGCGCCACGTCGTCGTTCCGCTCGCGGTCCAGGGCGCCGAGGAGCATGTCGCAGGTCTCCTCCAGGGGGAGCCCGGCGTCGTCCAGCAGACCGAGCAAACGCTGCAGTCCCGCCGCGACGGGTGTCGAGCGGCTCTCCACCAGGCCGTCCGTGAACAGGACGAGCAGCGCCCCCTCGGCGAGTTCCCGCTCCTCGACGGTGAACGGCACCCCACCCACTCCGAGCGGCACCCCGCCGGCGACGTCGAGGAGCTCGGCTCTCCCCCGCGGGTCGACCAGGACCGGCGGCAGGTGGCCCGCGCGGGAGAGCTCGCACCGGCCGCGCCGGGGGTCGCAGACGACGTAGAGGCAGGTGGCCAGGGTGTCGGAGTCGCCGAGGGAGGTGGCGAGGCCGTCGAGGTGGTGCAGCAGTTCGGCCGGCGGCAGGTCGAGCCGGGCGAGGGCGCGGGTGGCCGTGCGGAGCTGGCCCATGATCGCGGCAGCGTGCACACCCTTGCCCATCACGTCGCCGACGACGAGTCCGACCTTGCCGTCCTTGAGCGGCAGCACGTCGAACCAGTCGCCGCCCACCTCGCTGACAGCGGGCACGTAGCGGGAGGCGACCTCCAGGCCGCCGTGCTGCGGTGGCTCCTGGGACAGCAGGCTGCGTTGGAGGGTGAGCGCGATGTCGCGTTCGCGTCCGTACAGGCGTGCGTTGTCGATGCAGATGGCGGCGCGCGCGGCCAGTTCGGTGGCGAGGGTGAGGTCCTGGTCGTCGAAGGGCCGGGGCCCGGTCGTGCGGTACAGGCTGAGCGTGCCCAGGACCTCGCCGCGCGCCATCAGCGGAGCCACCAGACAGGAGTGGACACCGGCGCGGCGCAGCGCCCGCGCCGCGGCCTCGCTCCGGGCGATACGCCGGATCGCGGCGTCGTCCACGTGCTCCAGCAGGATCGGCCGCGCTTCGCGTACGCACCGGGTGACCAGCCGGGACGGGCCGTACTGGGCGGGTTCCCCGACGGGGTCCGGGGCCTCGATCGCGTCGGTGGGACGGTTCGCCTTGAGCGCCAGCGCCCAGAAGTCGAGGGAGCCGTCCGTGCGTGGCGCGGCCGTGCCGCCGGGGTTGACCACCGAGTCCAGCACGTCGACGGCCGCGAGGTCGGCGAGTTCGGGAACGGCCACGTCGGCGAGTTCCTGTGCCGTCCGGCGCAGGTCGAGCGTGGTGCCGATGCGGACGCCGGCGTCGGCGATCACCGCCAGGCGTTCGCGGGCCTTCGCGACCTCGGCCGTCGCCCGCTGCCGCTCGGAGATGTCGAGGATCGCCATCGCCAGTCCCAGCACCCGACCGTTGGCGTCCTCGATCCGGTGGTACGACTCCGAGTAGGCGTGTTCCTCGCTGTCGGCCGCCGTCCTGCCGACCGTCTGCTGGTCCAGCAGGGGCTCGCCGGTCACCAGGACCCGCCGCATGCGTGACTCGATGGCCTCCACGTCGAGAGCGGGCAGCACCTCGCCGACGCGGCGGCCCAGCACCGCCGCCTCGGGGACGCCGTTGATGCGTTCCAGTGACGGATTGACCCGCACCCAGCGCAGGTCGGTGTCGAAGACCGCGATGCCGACCGGCGACTGGCTGACCAGGATGTGGGAGAGCGCCAGGTCCCGCTCCACATTGCGCACGGTGTCGGCGTCGGTGCCCAGGCCGAGGGCGTGGACGTCACCGCGGGCGTCGCGCAGCTGCATGGTGCGGAACTCCACCCGGCGGGTGAAGCCGTCCTTGTGCCGCACCGGGAAGACGCCGGCCCAGCGGTCGCCCGTACGCACCCGGTCGAACAGTTCGTGTGCCAGTGACCGGTGATCGGGGTCCACCAGCAGTGCGCCCGCGTCCTGCCCCAGCGCCTCCGCGGCACTGAAGCCGAGCAGGGACTCGGCTTCGGGGCTCCACAGCACGATCCGGCCGTCGCTGCCCAGGACGAGGGCCGCCACCCGCAGCACATCCAGCAGCCCACCCGGCGCGGCGGTGATGCGGTCCTGTCCACCGCTCCCGCTCCGGGTCTCTTCCTCAGGCATACCGGGGCTCCTTCCGGCGGCGCACAGGGGTGCGCTCACCCCTTCCGCCGGGCTCCCTGTCAGTCATACCTCCGTGGGCGGGAGACCGCACTCCCGCATGGGACGGCGTGGCCGCGGAGCCGCCCCGCGTCCGGCGTCCCGAACAGCCGCTCCCCTCTCTTGACTTCCCTCGATCAGCGCCCTTACCGTCTGACAGCTTTTCGAACAATGTTCGTCATTTCGAACATTTCGAACCACCGCATGAGTGCCCAATGGAGGACACCTCTATGCGTCATCCCCTCAGACCCAAGCGCCGCGCGCTGGCCGTCCTGTGCGCCTCGGCGTTGTCCGTCGGCCTGCTGTCGGCCGGCCCGGGAGCGAGCCCGGCCCTGGCGGCCGACGACCCCGACGCGGTCGCGCTGGACAAGAACGCGATCCTCGCCGCCAACCAGCTCGACGAGCGCCAGTGGTACAAGGACAACATCCCGTTCCTGGACACCCCCGACGACGACATCGACGAGGTCTACTACTACCGGTGGAGCACCTTCAAGCGGGCACTGCGCTACACCGTGCCGGGCACCGGGTACGTGTCGACCGAGTACGACGTGCCGATCGGCTACGCCGGGAACCCGTACACCGCGCTGCCGGACGCGACCGGCTACCACCTGCTGGACGGGCGCTGGCTGCACAACCGCGACTACGCGGGCGACTACCTGGACTTCTGGCTGCGCGGGGCGGGCAACTCGGGTGCGCGCAACTTCAGTGAGTGGATCACGAGCGCCGCGTACCAGCGTTATCTCGTGACCGGTGACGCGGCGCAGATCAAGTCCGCGCTCCCCCACCTGATCGCCCTCTACAAGCGGTGGGACTCCAACTTCGACGCCGACGTCACGGTGAACGGCACGCAGTCCTCCAGCGACCTGTTCCACCAGACCCCGCTGTCCGACGCCACGGAGTACACCGAGACGTCGATGCACAGCAGCAACTGGTTCAGCGGCGGCCGCGGTTACCGGCCCACGATCAACGCGTACATGTTCGCCGCCGCCCAGGCCATCAGCAAGATCGCCACGATGAACGGCGACACGGCGACCGCGAACGAGTACGACGGCAAGGCCGCGCAGCTGAAGGCCGCCGTGCAGAACTCGCTGTGGGACCCGCAGCGGAACTTCTTCATGCAGGTCTACAACACGGACGGCACCAACGGCACGCTGAAGCAGACCCGGACCACCTGGCGTGAGGCGATGGGCTACGCCCCCTGGGCGTTCAACCTCCCCGACGCGCAGTACTCGTCGGCGTGGAAGTACCTGACGGACGCCAAGCGGTTCAAGGCGCCGTTCGGGCCGACGACGCTGGAGCGGGTGCACGACTTCGAGGCCGAGCAGGCCACCGTCGTCCACGCGAACACCCACGACTCCTCGACGGCGTCCAACGGCAAGTACGTCGGGCAGATCGACTTCGACGACAGCGCGGTCACCTTCACCGTGGACGCGCCCGGCAACGGCACGTACCCGGTGACGGTCCACTACGCCAACGCCACCTCCGCCACCTCGACCCACAAGGTCGTCGTGAACGGCGACACCGCGAGCCCGGTCACCGTGAGCTACGCGCCCGGCGGCAGCTGGGGCCAGTTCTCGGAGTCGAAGTCCGTCACCGTGCAGGTCCCCATGAAGACCGGGGCCAACACGCTGAAGTTCACCAAGGGCACCGGCTTCGCCGAGCTGGACCGGATCACCGCGAACCCGTACTTCAACTACGAGGCGATACCCGCCGAGCAGAAGCGCGACGACGCCAACTGCTGCCACTGGAACGGCCCGAGCTGGCCCTTCCAGACCAGCCAGATCCTGACCGGCCTCGCCAACCTGCTGCAGGACTACCCCTCGCAGAACTTCGTCACCAAGGCCGACTACCAGACGATGCTGGCCCAGTTCGCCGACCTCCAGCACAAGGACGGCGAGCCCTACGTCGCCGAGGCCGCCAACGGCGACACCGGCGAGTGGATCTACGACGGGTTCAACTTCAGCGAGCACTACAACCACTCCAGCTTCAACGACCTGGTGCTGAGCGGTCTGCTGGGCATCAAGCCGCAGGCGAACAACACGCTGGTGCTGAAGCCGCTGATCCCGTCCGGCTGGGACTGGTTCGCGGTGGAGAGCCTGCCGTACCACGGGCACACCCTCTCGATCCGCTGGGACCGGGACGGCACGCACTACGGCAAGGGCAGCGGCCTGCAGATCTTCCAGGACGGGCAGCGCATCCACCAGTCCGCGACGATCGGGACCAGCACGACCGTGAACGTGGCCGCCCCGGTCACCCCGGCGCAGCCCACGCGGCTGATGAACGTGGCCGCCAACCCGCTCACCGCCGAGCAGGACTGGCTGGGCCGCACCATCACCCAGCCCTACCCCAAGGCCTTCGCCTCCTACACCAACACGGTCTCCAACGGCCCGCACTGCCACAGCGGGCAGACCTGCAAGCCCACCACCTTCGACGCCCCGCTGCGGGCGACGGACGGCTGGATCCGCTACGACAAGATCCCCGACAACCGCTGGACCAACTCCGGCTCACCCAACGCCACCGACCACCTCGGCGTCGACTTCGGAGCCCCTCGCAAGATCAACGAGGTGAAGTTCTACACCTACGACGACGGCGCGAACATCCGTGTCCCGGCGAGCTACACCGTGCAGTACCTCAAGGACGGCGCCTGGGTGAACGTCCCGAGCCAGACGAAGAGCCCTGCCGCGCCCGTCGCCGACAACCCCAACGAGGTGACCTTCCCGACGATCACCACATCCCAGTTCCGGGTGGTGTTCACCCCGCAGGCAGGCAAGTTCGTCGGCGTCACCGAGCTGGAGTCCTGGTACCCCGAGACACCCCGGGTCAAGATCACCAACAAGAACAGCAACCTGGAACTCGGCATCGCCGGCTCCTCCATCGCCGCCGGAGGCGCCGTCCAGCAGCAGACCGTCGGGAGCAGCGCCAACCACTGGTGGAAGATCGTCCCGGCCGAGAACGGCTACTACAAGATCTTCAACACCAACAGCGGACAGGTCCTCGGCATCAAGGACGCCTCCAAGACCGCGGGCGCCACCGCGCTCCAGTGGGGTGACACCCTGACCGCCGACCATCTGTGGTCGATCGTCGACGCGGGCGGCGGCTACGCCAAGCTCGTCAACAAGAACAGCGGCATGGTCCTCGGCATCCAGAACATGTCCACGTCGTCCGGGGCACAGGCCCTGCAGTGGGACGACACGGGTACCGCCGACCACCTGTGGAAGATCGCCGCGGAGGACGGCTCCACACCGTTCACCTCGTGAACCACCGTCCGCTGCGGCCCTCGACGGCCGCAGCGGACCCTCCGCGCGGGCCGCGCCGGACGCCGCCTACGCGTCGTCGGGCCGGTCGCCGTCGGCCTTCGCGGGAGCCTCCTTCTCGGCGGCTTCCTTCTCAGGAGCCTCCTTCTCGGGGGCTTCGCAGGTGATCTCGTCGCGTGGGGTGTAGTGGGTGCGGAACGGCTCGCGCCTCACCACCTTGCCGTCGTTGTGGAAGACCCGTTCGACGGTGACGTCGAAACCTTCGAGCGGCGTCTGCGGCACGCACTTCTCGTCGGTGCTCACCTTCTTCTCCGGCGGCTTCACATCGGTCCGGGGCCCCTTGACCGATGTGATCTCGTCGTATTTCCGGGTGCCGAGGAAGGTGACGGTCACCGAGGTGTCGGTGGCCTCGGCCTGGATGTAGAGGGCCTTGCCGGAGTCGTTGGTGAACCGGAGATCGAGGCTCCCCCAGGCGACCGTCGCCTCACGGCCCTCCGGGTAACGCTCGATGTAGAAGGAGTGAGCCCCGTACTCCACCGGCTTGACCCCGGCGAAGAACATCGCGTTGAAGACGGTCGTGGCCACGGCGGAGACACCCCCGCCGGCCGCCTTGGTGAACTGGTCGTCGAGGATCATGACGCCCTCGACGAAGCCGTTGGCCGCGGTGCGCCGGCCCACGGTGCGGTTGAAGCTCCAGGTCTCGTCGGGCATGACGAGGGAGCCGTTGATGAGCTGGGCGGCCCGACCGATGTTCTTCGTGCGGTAGGCGGCCGGTTCGAAGTTGACGGTGAAGGACGACACCTTCTCCGTCAGCCCCAGCCGCGCCGCGTTCTCCCGGGTCACCTCGGGCTCGGTCCGTCGTACGGCCACCTCGCCGGTACGGGCCGCACCCGTTTCCGTGAGCAGCGGCAGTACGGCCTTGCTCAGCGCCTTGTCGGTGACCTGTACGCCGGTCCTGGCGTCGTCGGCCACCACGACCCGGTCGCCGTCCAGCCGCAGTGCGGCGTTCTCGGCCGTGGCGGTGACATCGGCCAGGGGGCGGGCCACAGCGGGGGCGGCGCGCAGGCCCTTGCCGTCCAGCTTCGGGATCAGTCTGCCGGAGTCGTCCGGCCTCATCGTCAGGTACTCGCCCACGACGGCCGGGCTGATCGTGAAGCGGCTGGCGCCCGCGGTGAGGGTGACGGGCGCCGACATGGCCGGCCGCGCGAACTCGCGCACCGCCCGCCGCACCTCCGCCGCCTCCACCTCCGGCTCGGTCACGCGTGCGGGCAGTGCCGTGACCGCGTCCGCCGCGCCGCGCAGGAAGGAGGTCCGCAGGGTGCCGACCGCGGCGTCCACGTCCAGTGCGTAGCCCCGGTGGGGAGCGACCTGCTCGACCTGCCCGTCCTCGAAGGTCACGGCCCCGTCGTGGACCCGCTGGTCGAGGGTCTGCGCCAGCTTCCCGAGTGCGGCGCGCGCCTTGCTCTCCTCCAGGCGTACGACCGGTTCGATGTCACCCCCCGAGCGGAAGAAGCCGCCGATCACGCTGAACGGATCGGAGGCGGTGCGCGCCGCCCGGTCGACGGTCCGCTCGACGTCGAAGGCGAGTCCGGCCTGCCGCGGGTCGAGGGTCCCGCCGCGGTCGCCGACCCGCACGGCCAGTTCCCGTGAGCCGGCCGCCGCCAGGTGGTCGTCCAGCTTGCGGACGGCTTCCGTGCGGCTGAGGCCCCCGATGTCCACCCCGCGCACCGTCGTACCCGCCTCGATCTCCCCACCCGTGACGAGCAGGCCGGCCAGATACAGACCGCCGACACCGACGGTCAGCGCACCGCCCGCCAGGGCGAGGGGCGGCACGGAGGCTATTCGAGGGCGCATGGGTCTCCCGGACCGGGCATCGGCAGGCGGTGCGCTCGACGGGGCACCACCGCGAAAGGGGCAAGAACCTCAAGCTACCCATAACGTGCGACCGGATCATATGTCGCAGATCACTTGCGTTCCGCTCACATGCCTGCCGTGGCAGCCAGGCGGAGACGAGGCGATGCCGCATCACGGCCTGATAAACCGACTCGCACTGATTGTCACTGCTTCGAGGTAAGCATCTCGTCCGCCCGGCGGCTGGGGCCGGTCCGGGGGCTAGGTTTCTGCAGGTGGACGGATTCCCGTGATCCTTCTCCCTCGTTGCCCACCCCTCCCTGTCTCCCGGTCGGCGCACCCGTGTGCGCCGGACGACCCGTCGCGCTAGGAGAAAGCCCCCCGATGTCCGTCGACAGCGTCCCGGAAGCTCGGACCACACCCGCCGCACCGCAGCAGTCCCTGGGTACCGCCGCCGCCCGCAACCTCGCCACCACCACCAAGTCCGCCCCGCAGATGCAGGAGATCACCTCCCGCTGGCTGCTGCGGATGCTGCCCTGGGTCGAGGCCGGAGGCGGGGCCTACCGGGTCAACCGACGGCTGCGCCACACGCTCGGCGACGGGCGCGTCGAGTTCGTCCAGGAGGGCGCCACGGTCCGGGTGATCCCCCGGGAGCTCGGTGAACTGGCCCTTCTGCGCGGCTTCGAGGACACGGACGTCCTCACCGCCCTCGCCGACCGCTGCGCGCAGCGCGACTTCACGGCGGGCGAGGTCCTCGTCGAGCGCGGCAGCCCCGCCGACCGGATCCATCTGATCGCCCACGGTCGGGTCAGCCAGACCTCCGAGGGCAGGTACGGCGGCGAGATCGCCGTCGCGGTGCTCGCGGACGGCGACCACTTCGGTGAGAAGGCGCTGTCGGATTCCGACACCCGCCACGACTGCACGGTCACCGCCGAGACCTCCGGCACCCTCCTCACCCTCTCCCGTGCCGACTTCGCCGCCGTCCAGGCCTCCGCGCCCCACCTCCGAGCCCATGTCGACATGTTCAGGTCCCGCACGCGGCAGCGGCAGAACAAGCACGGCGAGGCCGAGATCGCCCTGTCGGCCGGTCACGTCGGCGAGCCCGACCTGCCGGGCACCTTCGTCGACTACGAACTGCGGCCGCGTGAGTACGAGCTCTCCGTCGCGCAGACCGTTCTGAGAGTCCACACCCGGGTCGCCGATCTCTACAACGGTCCGATGGACCAGAGCGAGGAACAACTCAGGCTCACCATCCAGGCCTTGCGGGAGCGTCAGGAACACGAGCTGATCAACAACCGCGAGTTCGGGCTGCTGCACAACGCCGACTTCAAGCAGCGCCTCCAGCCCCGCTCCGGCCCGCCGACCCCGGACGACATGGACGATCTGCTCTGCCGCCGGCGCGGCACGAAGCTGTTCCTCGCCCACCCCAGGACGATCGCCGCCATCGCACGCGGCTTCAACGCCTGCGGTCTCCACCCCGACCACGTCGACCTCGGCGGGCAGACCGTCCCCGCCTGGCGCGGAGTGCCCATCCTGCCCTGCGACAAGATCCCGATCAGCAGGGAGCAGACCAGCTCCATCATCGCGATGCGCACCGGCGAGAAGAACCAGGGCGTCATCGGCCTACGGCAGACGGGACTGCCGGACGAGTACGAAGAGGGTCTCTCCGTGCGGTTCATGGGCATCGACGCACAGGCGATCACCTCCTACCTCGTCAGCACCTACTACTCCGCCGCCGTGCTCCTGCCCGACGCCCTCGGCGTGATGGAGAACGTGCAGATCGCGCACAGGCCGCGCTGAGGCCCTGATCCGCAGGCACGCGGCAGGTCCGCGCCCGACACACGCCCCGCGCACGCACGTAGGCCTGCGCGCACATACGCCCGCGTGCGCGTGCGCCCTCGTGCACGCACGTACGACGGAGCACCCACCCCACCGCAGCAAGGAGCCGCCGATGCCCGACTCCGGGCCCCTCGGATCATCACCCCCTGAGCAGCGGCCGACACCGCCCCCAGCCGTGCCGGACGCCCCCGCAAGGGTGGTCGCGGACCCTCCGGTCACACCGATCCCCTCCGGCTTTCTGGCATCACTGCATCCGCCGGTCACGATCCCCGGTCGGCCGCCGACCCCGCCACCGGCCCCGCCCTCGGCGCCCCCCACCGCCGTACCGGACGCGCCGGACACGACGGCAGCCGACTCCGCGCTCCGGGCGGTCCTTCGCGGACCGACCGGACCGGGCACGGCCTCGCTCGCCGTGGCCGGCAGGTACAGCGCCCCGCCCTCCGATCCGGTGTCCCCGGCACCCGCTCCGTCCGCCGCGGGGCGAGCGGTCCCCGGTCTCTACCACCACCCCGTCCCGGAGCCCGATCCCGTACGCGTCGAGGAGGTGAGCCGCCGGATCAAGCGCTGGGCCGAGGACGAGGTCCAGCTCTATCCCGAGGAGTGGGAGGGGGAGTTCGACGGGTTCTCCGTGGGCCGTTACATGGTCGCCTGCCACCCCGACGCCCCGACGGTCGACCACCTGATGCTCGCCACGCGGCTGATGGTCGCGGAGAACGCGGTCGACGACTGCTACTGCGAGGACCACGGCGGGTCCCCCGTCGGTCTCGGCGGGCGCCTCCTCCTGGCGCACACCGCCCTCGACCACTGCCACACCACCGCGGAGTACGCGCCTCAGTGGCGGGAATCCCTCGCCTCGGACCCCCCGCGCCGGGCGTACCACAGCGCGATGGACTACTTCGTCCGCGCGGCCACCCCCTCCCAGGCGGACCGCTACCGGCACGACATGGCCCGGCTGCACATGGGCTACCTCGCCGAGGCCGCCTGGGCGCAGACCGGTCATGTCCCGGAGGTGTGGGAGTACCTGGCGATGCGCCAGTTCAACAACTTCCGCCCCTGCCCCACGATCACCGACACCGTCGGCGGCTACGAACTGCCCGCGGACCTGCACGCCCGACCGGACACGCAACGGGTCATCGCCCTCGCCGGCAACGCGACGACCATCGTCAACGACCTCTACTCGTACACCAAGGAACTCGACAGCCCGGGCCACCACCTGAACCTGCCGGTGGTGATCGCGGAACGCGAGCGGCTCTCCGAGCGCGACGCCTATCTGAAGGCCGTCGAGGTCCACAACGAACTGCAGCACGCCTTCGAGGCCGCCGCGGCCGACCTCGCGCAGGCCTGCCCCCTGCCCACCGTGCTGCGTTTCCTCAGGGGCGTGGCCGCCTGGGTCGACGGCAACCACGACTGGCACCGCACCAATACCTACCGCTACAGCCTGCCCGATTTCTGGTGAAGAACGGATATCTCCATGACCACGGAAACGACCACCACGAACTCCGCCGCCCCCACCACCGCCACCGCGAGGATCCCGGCCCCGGCGACGCCGTACCAGGAGGACATCGCCCGCTACTGGAACGACGAGGCACGCCCCGTCAACCTGCGCCTCGGCGACGTGGACGGCCTTTACCACCATCACTACGGCATCGGCGCCGTGGACCACGCCGCGCTCGGCGACCCGGCACACAGCGAGTACGAGAAGAAGCTCATCACGGAGTTGCACCGGCTGGAGTCGGCGCAGGCGGAGTTCCTTCTGGACCACCTCGGTCCCGTCGGCCCCGGCGACACCCTCGTCGACGCCGGCTGCGGGCGCGGCGGGTCCATGATCATGGCCCACCAGCGCTTCGGCTCCAAGGTCGAGGGCGTCACCCTGTCCGCCTCCCAGGCCGACTTCGGCAACCGGCGCGCGCGCGAACTGCGCGTCGAGGACCACGTCCGCTCCCGCGTGTGCAACATGCTCGACACGCCCTTCGACAAGGGCGGCATCGCGGCCTCGTGGAACAACGAGTCGACCATGTACGTCGACCTCCACGACCTGTTCGCCGAGCACTCCCGCTTCCTGAAGGTCGGCGGCCGGTACGTGACCATCACCGGCTGCTGGAACCCCCGTTACGGCCAGCCGTCGAAGTGGGTCTCCCAGATCAACGCCCACTTCGAGTGCAACATCCACTCCCGCCGCGAGTACCTGCGTGCCATGGCGGACAACCGCCTGGTGCCGCACGCCGTCGTCGACCTCACCCCGCAGACGCTGCCCTACTGGGAGCTGCGGGCCACGTCCTCGCTGGTCACCGGGATCGAGGAGGCGTTCATCGAGTCCTACCGGGACGGCTCCTTCCAGTACGTGCTGATCGCGGCCGACCGCGTATGACCCCGACCTCGCGGGGCCGGGCCCGTCGCCGGCGGCCCGGCCCCGCGGGGCGCGGCGACGAGCGGTGGTACGGGTCGGGCGTCGGGCGTTCCCGGTGTGCGTCGTTGTGACGATAAGGTCGGGCGTCGGCGATTCACGGAGGGGAGCCCATGGGGTACGAGAACGGACGGAGCCCCGAGTACAGCGTCTGGGGGACGATCGAGGTGCGCCCTCCGGTCCCTTTGGCACGCCTGCGGGGCCTGACCGACCAGGAGGCGTTCCAGCGCAGGCTCGGTACCGCGCCGGCTGGTGCCGCCGGGCCGGAGCCCGCGAGTGCTCCCCAGGCGCGTTGGGAGTTCGTCCCTGACGACGACGCGGGCACCGACGACCAGGGCCGCCCACGGGCCATCAAGTACCTCCGGGTGAACGACCAGGGTGTCGCCCGTACCGAGGTCGACAGGCGCCTGCTGGACGTGGCCGCACTGGTCGGCACGGACCACACCTTCCATGGCCACCTGCGCTACGAGGGTTACGTCGGCGACGAGGGCGAGATCCGGCTTCGCGGCGGCGGGCCGCCGCAGTGGCGCGACACGACGCCCCGGTACTGGTGACGCCCCCTCGGGACGTGCGGTTCTCGCGGTGATCAGGGGCGCCCACACGCGGAAGACGGCGAAGAAGTCCGGGAGGGGGCTCGCCGTCCGTCTCGCGCGGCAGGTCCGGCAGGGCTCGCCGGAAGACGGTTTGCCGATCAGCTGCCTGGATTTCGACGATTCGTAGCCGAATTTCCCAAACAGTTGAGCGCTTGTCGTCCTCTCTTCACGATGTGCCCTGTCAACTGCCCGACGGCAGAGCCTCGGGTCCCAGCGCTGCAGAAGCGAGACCAGCATGGTGCGTGTCCGTGCGTCCCTGTCCCAGTTGCCCGCCTATGTCCCGGGCCGCAAGCTGCCCGGCGCCGTCGTGCTGGCCAGCAACGAGTCCCCGTACGGGTTGCTGCCGGGGGTGGCCGACGTCCTCGCGGAGGCCGCCGGCGGCGTCTCGCGGTATCCCGATCTGCACGCCGCCTCGCTGGTCGAGGCCCTGGCGGCGCACCACGGCGTCGAGCCCGACCGGATCGCGGTGGGCGCGGGTTCCTCCGAGGTGTGCGGGCAGCTGCTCCACACCGTCGTCGGACCCGGTGACGAGGTCGTCTTCGGCTGGCGTTCGTTCGAGGCGTACCCGATCCTCACCGCCGTGGCAGGCGGTACGGCGGTGCGGGTTCCGCTGCGCGACCACGCCCTCGACCTCGATGCCATGGCCGCGGCGATCACCGCCCGGACCCGGCTGGTCTTCGTGTGCAACCCCAACAACCCGACCTCCACGGCGGTCGGCGCGCGAGCGCTGACCGCGTTCGCCGACCGGGTGCCGCGGGACGTGCTGATCGTCGTCGACGAGGCCTACCGGGAGTACGCCGATCCGGCCCTGGTCCCCGACGGCCTCGCCCTCCTCGGCGACCGGCCGAACGTCGCGGTGCTGCGGACCTTCTCGAAGGCGTACGGACTGGCCGGGCTGCGCGTCGGCTACTGCGTCGCGCCGCCCGGGATCGCGGCACATGTGCGCCGGACGCAGGTGCCGTTCAGTGTCAGCGCCCTCGCCCAGCGGGCCGCCGCGGTCGCCCTCGGCGAGGGTGCGGAGGTCGCTCGGCGGGCCGCCCTCACGGTCGCCGAACGCGACCGTGTCACCAGGCGGTTGCGGGAGCTGGGCCACGACGTGCCCGACTCCCAGTCCAACTTCGTCTGGCTGCCGCTCGGCGAGGACAGCGTGGACTTCGCCGGGCACTGCGCCGACGGGAAGGTCGTGGTCCGCCCGTTCCCCGGCGAGGGCGTCCGGGTGACGATCGGGCTGCCGGAGGAGAACGACACCCTCCTCGCGCTCGCGGCGAGCCGGCGAGGCTGACGGCCATGCGCCCCGGTCCCTACGAACGGCACCGCGAACTGCTGCGGAGTGTCGTTCGCGCGATCGCCGCCGGTGAGTGCCGTCGCCCCTTCACCGAGGCGACCGGCCAGGACGCGGCCGACGCGGGCATGAGGTCGACCCGCACCGCGGGAAAGGTGTTCCGCTCGCTGCTGGGGCGGCCGTTCGAGCTGGGGCAGCCCGGTGAACTCGGCCGTGTGCATACGGAGTCGTCGCCGTACGGCCTCGTGCTGGCCATCGACTACCCGCGCTGCGATCCCGGGGAACTGGTCGCGGCGGCCGGGCGCGGTGCGGCCGGCTGGCGGGCCGCCGGACCGTACCGGCGCGCCGGTGTCGCCGTGGAGATCCTGCGTCGGCTCAACACCCGCAGCCACGAACTGGCCCTCGCGGTGCACCACACCACCGGACAGCCCCTCCAGGGAGCCCTGCGGGCCGCCGGGCCACGCGCCCAGGACCGCGCCCTGGAGGCGGTGGCACAGGCCCTCGCCGAGTCGGAACGCGTCCCGGCCGAGCTGCGCTGGAAGAGCGTCGACCGGGGCGGGCGACCGCTGCAGGGCACCTGCGCCCTGGTGCCCCGGGGGGTGTCGCTGCTCATCGGCTGCCCGGACTTCCCGCTCTGGAACGGGTATCCGGGCCTGTTCGCCAGCCTGGTGACCGGCAACCCGGTCGTCGTCGCTCCGCACCCGCGCTCGGTGCTGCCCCTGGCGATCACGGTGCGCGTCGCCCGGCAGGTGCTGGCGGAGGCCGGCCACTCCCCCGACCTCGTGACCCTGGCGGTGGCGGAACCGGAGCGGCAGGTGCACCGGCGGCTGGCCACGGACCCGGCGGTGCGCATCGTGGACTACACGGGCTCCGCGCGTTTCGCCGACTGGCTGGAGCAACACGCCCGCCAGGCCACCGTGTTCGCCAGCCGGACCGGACTGAACACCGTGGTCGTGGACTCGACCGACGACTACCGGGGCCTGGTTCGGGGGCTCGCCCTCGCCTCGTGCCGGTGCAACGGGACGGTGCGCACCACGCCGCAGAACATCCTGGTTCCCGAGCGGGGCTTCGGCACCGACGAGGGGCACAAGACGCTGCGGGACCTCGGGGCCGACCTCGGCGACGCCGTGGACCGGCTGCTCGGGCATCCCGCCCGCACGGCGAGAGTGTTGGGCGCGATCGTCGGCGACGAGGTGCGCGGCGCCCTGACCGACGCCGCACGGTACGGCCCGGTCCTGCACGCCTCCGGCCCCGTACCCCATCCCGACCACCCCCGCGCCGATCTGCGCAGCCCGCTGCTGGTGCGGCTGCGCGCCGCCGACGAACGCGTCTACACGCGCGAGTGGCCAGGCCCCGTCTCCTTCCTGGTGGGCACCGAGTCGACCCCGCACAGCCTCGCTCTCCTGCGCCGTACCGTGGCGCGGCACGGCGCGCTGTACGCCTCGGTGCACTCCACCGACCCGCTGGTGCTGGCGGCGGCCGAGACGGCCGCGCTGGACGCCGGGGTGCATCTGGTGGAGAACCTCGACGATCTGCCCGCCGACCCGTCCTCGGCCCTCGCCGAACTGCCCGGCTGCGGGACCCACTTCGTCACCGGTCGGTTCCGCGTGGTGCGCTCCCGGCGGCACGCGCCGCCGGCGGAGGCTCCGGACCCGGCACCGGCCCGGCCGGGGGTCGCCGCGGAGCTGGTCGACGTATGACCGCGCCGGTCCTCAGGCCGTCCAGGTGGCGCCGCGCCCCCGCACCTCGTCGAAGACCAGCCAGGTGCGGGTGGAGCGCACCCCGGGGATCCCCTGGATCTTCTCCAGCACGACCTGGCGCAGCACGAGGTTGTCCGGGGCGCGCACGAGCACCAGGACGTCGAAGTCTCCGGTGACGAGGGCGACGTGCTCCACGTACGGGATCTCGCGCAGCTCGTGCGAGATGTCCCGCCAGGCGTTCTGCTCGATGCTCATCGTCACGTACGCGCTCGTGCCCAGGCCCGCCCGCTGTGCGTTGAGCTGCGCGGTGAACCCCGTGATGACGTCCTCGGCCACGAGCCGGCCGATGCGGGTGTAGGCGTTGGCCCGGGAGATGTGCACCTGCTCGGCGAGAGCGCGGACCGAGATCCGGCCGTCGTCGAGGAGCCGGCTCAGGATCTGCCGGTCGATCTCGTCGAGCGGGACGGCAGTTCGTCCGGCCACCGCCCCCGGCAGAGGGATTTCCTCGGACACATTGTCCTCCAAGACCCTGATGTTCGGCAGTTCATCGCCGGTTCGGCCGAGCTATTGAACACATATTCCGTGGTAGCCACCATTCTCCTGTCAAGTGTCCAGAGAAAGCGAGTGCCCTCCATGTCCGTGAAGAGCCTCCGCCAGACGGTCCAGGGCCTCCTGCCGTCCCTGACGCCGGTGCGGTTCGTGGCCGAGGACGGCACACCGGTCGCCAGGCCGTCGGCCGACTACGCCGAGCCTCCCGTCGGGGCCCTGCTCGAAGCCTGGCGGCGGATGGTCCTGGGCCGCCGGTTCGACACCCAGGCGACCGCCCTCACCAAGCAGGGCCGCCTCGCCGTCTACCCGTCCAGCCGGGGCCAGGAGGCCTGCCAGATCGGCGCCGTGCTCGCGCTGCGCCCCGACGACTGGCTGTTCCCGACCTACCGCGACTCCGTCGCCCTGGTGACCCGCGACATCGACCCCGTCGAGGTGCTCACGCTGCTGCGCGGCGACTGGCACTGCGGCTACGACCCGGCCGCCACCCGGGTCGCCCCCCAGTGCACCCCGCTGGCCACCCAGGTGCTGCACGCGACCGGCATGGCCGAGTCCCTGCGCCGCAAGGGCGAGGACGGCGTGGCGATGGCCCTCGTAGGGGACGGGGCGACGAGCGAGGGCGACTTCCACGAGGCGCTGAACTTCGCGGCCGTGTTCCGCGCGCCGGTCGTCTTCTTCGTGCAGAACAACAAGTACGCGATCTCCGTCCCGCTGGCACGGCAGACCGCGGCGCCGGCCCTCGCCTACAAGGGCATCGGCCACGGGGTGCGCTCCGAGCAGGTCGACGGCAACGACCTGGTCGCGGTGCTGGCGGTGCTGACCGCGGCCGTCGAGCACGCCCGCGCCGGGAACGGACCGGTCCTGGTCGAGGCGCACACGTACCGCATGGACGCGCACACCAACGCCGACGACGCCACCCGCTACCGGGAGGACGACGAGGTCGAGCGGTGGCGCGAAGCCGACCCGGTCGACCGGCTGGAGACGTATCTGCGCTCGCGCGGCGCGCTCACCGACGAGGACGTGGCGGCGCTGCGGGAGGAGGCGGAGGAGCTGGCGGCGCGGGTGCGCGCCGGCCTGAACGCCGACTCCGTGCTCGACCCGCTGGAGCTGTTCGACCACGTCTACGCCGATCCGACCCCCCAACTGCGCGAGCAGCGTGCCCAGTTGGCCGCCGAGCTCGCTGAAACCACCCAGGCCCAGGAGGACTGACGACCATGGCCAAGGTCACGATGGCGCAGGCGCTCAACACCGCCCTGCGCGACGCGCTGCGCGAGAACGAACGGGTCCTCGTCTTCGGCGAGGACGTCGGTCCGCTCGGTGGGGTGTTCCGCATCACCGACGGGCTGACCCGCGACTTCGGCGAAGAGCGTTGCTTCGACACCCCGCTCGCGGAGGCCGGCATCGTCGGGCTCGCGGTCGGCATGGCGATGGGCGGGTTCCGGCCCGTGGTGGAGATGCAGTTCGACGCCTTCGCCTACCCGGCGTTCGAGCAGATCGCCTCGCACGTCGCCAAGCTGCGCAACCGCACCCGCGGCCGGATCAACCTGCCGATGGTGATCCGTGTCCCCTACGCCGGCGGCATCGGCGGCGTGGAGCACCACTGCGACTCCAGCGAGGCCTACTACGCCCACACGCCCGGCCTGAAGGTCGTCACCCCGGCCACGGCCGAGGACGCGTACTGGCTGCTGCGGGACGCGGTGGCCGATCCCGACCCGGTGGTGTTCCTGGAGCCGAAGAAGCTGTACTGGTCGCGCGAGGACGCCGACCTGGAGACCCGCGGGGCGCTGCCGTTCGGGCGGGCGGCGATCCGGCGGGCGGGACGGGACGCCACCGTCGTCGCCTACGGCCCCTCGGTCCCGGTGGCGCTGGCCGCCGCCGAGGCGGCCGCCGCCGACGGGATCGAGCTGGAGGTCGTGGACCTGCGCACGCTGGTGCCCTTCGACGACGAGACCGTCACGGAGTCGGTCCGCAGGACCGGTCGCTGCCTGGTCGTGCAGGAGGCCCAGGGCTTCGCCGGGGTCGGCGCGGAGATCGCCGCCCGGGTGCAGGAGCGCTGCTTCCACTCGCTCGCCGCTCCCGTCCTGCGGGTGGCCGGTTTCGACATCCCGTATCCGCCGCCGAAGCTGGAGCACGCGCACCTGCCCGGCGTCGACCGGATCCTCGACGCCGTCGACCGCCTTCAGTTCTCCGACGAACCCGACACGCGGCACCTGCTGAAGGGAGCGGTCGCATGACCACCGCCACGCAGCAGGAGCAGTTGTTCCGGCTCCCCGATCTCGGCGAGGGCCTGACCGACGCGGAGATCGTCGAGTGGAAGGTGGCCGTCGGCGACACCGTGACGATCGACCAGATCGTGGTCGAGGTGGAGACCGCCAAGGCCGCGGTCGAGGTGCCGGTCCCGTACGCGGGCACGGTGCTGCGGCTGCACGCGGAGGCGGGCACCGCGCTGGGGGTGGGGGAACCGCTGATCACGGTGGGCGCGGGGGTGCCCGCGGCACCGGAACCGGCCGGGCTGGACGCCGCCGCCGAGCGGTACCGCGAGGAGGAGCAGGCCGGCTCCGGCAACGTGCTGATCGGCTACGGCACCGGGCACGAGCCGGCGCCGCGCCGGCGCCGCCGACGCGCCGGCTCCACCGCGACCGGGGTGCCCGTGATCTCTCCGGCGCCGGCGGTGGAGCCCCACGCTCCCCGTGTCATCTCCCCTCTGGTGCGCAGGATGGCTCGCGACCACGGGATCGACCTCACCGCGCTGGTGCCGTCCGGTCCCGCCGGGGTCGTGCTGCGACGGGACGTGGAGCGGGCTGTCGCCCAGACCGCACCGGCGACGGCACAACCCGCGCCGGCTCCCCGGTCCGCGCCCGCCTCCGACGGCCCGGTCCGCATCCCCCTGCGAGGTGTCCGCAAGGCCGTCGCGGACAAGCTCTCGCGCAGCCGGACCGAGATCCCCGACGCCACGACCTGGGTCGACGTGGACGCCACCGGGCTGCTCCAGGCCAAGAAGGCACTGGAGGCGGCCGCACCCGGGCGCCGGGTCGGCCTGTTGGCCCTGTTCGCCCGGATCTGTGTCGCCGGTCTGCGGCGCTACCCGGAGCTGAACTCGGCCGTGGACACCGAACGCCGGGAGATCCTGCGCCACGACGAGGTGCACCTGGGCTTCGCCGCCCAGACCGATCGCGGCCTGGTCGTCCCCGTCGTCCGGGACGCCCACCGGCTGACGACGGTCCAACTGGCCGCGGAACTCGCCCGGTTGACCGAACTGGCCCGGACCGGCGGCCTGCCGCCCGACCGGCTGACCGGGGGCACCTTCACCCTCAACAACTACGGCGTGTTCGGCGTCGACGGCTCCACACCCATCATCAACCACCCGGAGGCGGCGCTCCTCGGCGTCGGCCGCATCGTCGACAAACCCTGGGTGGTGGACGGCGCACTCACCGTCCGCAAGGTCACCCAGTTGTCGTTCAGCTTCGACCACCGGGTCTGCGACGGCGGTACCGCCGGAGGCTTCCTGCGCTTCGTGGCCGACTGCGTGGAGCGCCCGGCAGTCCTGCTCGCCGACCTCTGACCACCCCCTTTCGCCGTCCCCACTCCTGGGCACACTCCACCCACCAACCGACCGAACGTTCGGCCTGGAGCTTTCATGTCACCCTTCCACGCCCGCCACGCGGACCTGCTCGACCAGGCCGTGGCCCGCACCACCGACCGCGGCTACTGGACGCCGTATCCGGAGATCCCCAGCGCCTCGGTGTACGGGGCCGGAGCCCCGGAGTCGGGCGAGGCGGCCTTCCGCGCTCTCCTCGACCGCCCCTTCCCGCTCGACGGGCACCCCACCACCGGCACCGTCCCGGCCACGGAGGTGTCGCCGTACGGC
The DNA here is from genome assembly GCF_019599145.1 of Streptomyces akebiae. Classification (NCBI taxonomy): domain Bacteria; kingdom Bacillati; phylum Actinomycetota; class Actinomycetes; order Kitasatosporales; family Streptomycetaceae; genus Streptomyces; species Streptomyces akebiae. Next base: position 714,304 of record NZ_CP080647.1, read on the forward strand.
TTCCCGCTCGGCATCAGCTATCCACATCTGGCGCCCGAGGCCGCCGTGGCGACCGCCAAGTCCGCGGCCCCGGCGTGGCGTTCGGCGAGCCCCGACGTCCGGGCCGGCGTGGCGGCCGAGATCCTGGCCCGCCTCAACGCGGCGAGCTTCGAGATCGCGCACGCCGTCCAGCACACCACCGGCCAGCCGTTCGTGATGGCCTTCCAGGCGGGTGGCCCGCACGCACAGGACCGCGGCCTCGAAGCGGTGGCGTACGCCTGGGAGGCGCAGCGGCGACATCCGGCCACCGCCCGCTGGAGCAAGCCCCGGCGACGTGGCGGGCCACTGGTCATGGACAAGACCTACACCCCGGTCGGCCGGGGTGTGGCCGTGCTCGTCGCCTGCAACACCTTCCCCACCTGGAACGGCTATCCGGGCTTCTTCGCGAGCCTCGTCACGGGCAACCCGGTGATCGTCAAGCCGCACCGGCGGGCCGTGCTGCCGCTGGCGATCACCGTGCGGATCGCCCGTGAGGTGCTGACGGAGGCCGGTTTCGACCCGGACGTGGTGCTGCTCGCCGCCTCGGGGCCGGACGAACGCACCGCTCCCGCCCTGGCCACCCACCCCGACGTGCGGATCGTGGACTTCACCGGCTCCGGCGAGTTCGGCGACTGGCTGGAGACCAACGCCCGCCAGGCCGTCGTGCACACGGAGAAGGCGGGTCTCAACACCGTCGTCGTGGACTCCACCGACGACTACGCCGGGCTGCTGCGCAACCTCGCGTTCTCGCTGTCGCTCTACAGCGGGCAGATGTGCACCACCCCGCAGAACATCCTGGCCCCCCGCGACGGGTTCCCCACCGATCAAGGGCCGCGTACGGCCGACGAGTTCGCCGCCGATCTGGGCTCCGCGCTCGACGACCTGCTCCGCGACCCGGCCCGCGCCACCGCCACCCTCGGCGCGATCGTGAACGGCTCGGTCCTCGCGCGGCTGGAGGAGGCCGCGGCCCTGGGCCGTACCGCCCATCCCTCGCGGGCCGTGACGCACCCCGACCACCCGGACGCCGTCGTCCGCACCCCGCTGGTCGCCCGGCTCGACGCGGAGGCCGACGAGAAGACCTACACGAGCGAGTGGTTCGGTCCGGTCTCCTTCGTCATCGCCACCGACGACACCGCGCACTCCCTGCGTGTCCTGCGCGACACCGTGCGGCGCCACGGCGCCCTCACCGCCTGCGTGTACGCGACCGACGAGGACGTCCTGGCGGCGTCACGTGCGGCGGCCCTGGAGGCGGGGGTGCACCTGTCGGAGAACCTGACCGGCGAGGTGTTCCCCAACCAGTCCGCCGCCTTCAGCGACTTCCACGGCACGTCGGCCAACCCTGCCGCCAACGCGACCCTCACCGACCCCGCGTTCGTCACCGGCCGCTTCTGCGTCCTCCAGTCCCGCCGTCACGCCCCCGCCGAGGAGCACGAGCACGAGGAGCACGCCGATGTCCGATGAGGTCTATCTGATCGACGGGGCCCGTACCCCGCAGGGCCGTTACGGCGGGGCGCTGGCCTCCGTGCGCCCCGACGACCTGGCCGCGCTCGTCGTCGGCGAGGCCGTGCGACGTTCCGCGGTCCCGGCCGACTCCGTGGACGAGGTGATCCTCGGCGCCGCGAACCAGGCCGGTGAGGACAACCGGGACGTCGCGCGGATGGCCGTGCTGCTGGCCGGACTCCCGCACACCGTGCCCGGGTACACCGTCAACCGGCTGTGCGCCTCGGGACTCACGGCCGTCGCGTCCGCCGCGCAGGCCGTACGTGCCGGCGAGGCCGAGCTGGTCGTGGCCGGCGGGGTCGAGTCGATGACCCGTGCGCCCTGGGTGATGGCCAAGCCCGGCACACCCTGGGCCCGGCCCGGCGACGTCCACGACACCTCGCTCGGCTGGCGCTTCACCAACCCCCGCTTCCCCGCGACGACGACCTTGTCGATGGGAGAGACCGCGGAGGAGGTCGCCGCCCTGGACGGCATCAGCCGCCTGGAGGCGGACGCCTTCGCGCTGCGCAGCCACCGGCGGGCGGTGGCGGCGCGGACAGCGGGCCGCTTCGCCGCGGAGATCGTCCCGGTACCGGTGGCGGACGGTGAGGTGACCGAGGACGAAGGACCGCGCCCGACCACCACGCTGGAGAAGCTGAGCGGCCTGCGCGCCGTCTTCCGCCCGGACGGCATCGTCACGGCGGGCAACTCCTCGCCGCTGTCCGACGGGGCTGCCGCCCTGGTGGTGGCGAGCGGGGCGGCGGTGGAGCGCCACGGGCTGACTCCCCGGGCCCGGGTCGTCACCGCCGCCTCGGCCGGCGTCGAGCCCCACCTGATGGGGCTCGGCCCGGTGCCGGCCACCACCAGGGCCCTGGAGCGGGCGAGCTGGACGGTCGGTGACCTCGACGCGATCGAACTCAACGAGGCCTTCGCCGCCCAGGCCCTCGCGGTCACGCACCGGCTGAACCTCGACCCGGACCGCGTCAACGCCGACGGGGGCGCCATCGCCCTCGGCCACCCCCTGGGCTGCTCCGGCACCCGCGTCCTGCTCACCCTGCTGGGCCGACTGGAACGGGAGGGCGGCCGACGGGGGCTCGCGACCCTCTGCGTCGGGGTCGGGCAGGGCGTGGCGATGCTCGTGGAGCGCGTATGAGCACGCGCGAGGAACCGTCGTACGAGACGTCGGCATCCGTGCAACCCCCGTACGAGAGGTCGGCATCCGTGCAACCGCCGTTCGGGAAGCCGACATTCGGGAAGCCGTCGTACGAGTCGCTGTCGTACGAGACCCCGTCGCACGAGACGCTGTCGGTCGAGGACCGCACGGACCGGATGGTCGTCACCCTCCGCCGGCCCGCCGCCCGTAACGCCATCAACAGCCGCATGATCGCTGAACTGCACCGCGTGTGCGAGGAGTTGGAGCGGGCTCCGAAGCTCCTCCTGCTCACCGGAGACGACGGCGTCTTCGCCGGCGGCGCCGACATCGGTGAACTGCGACGGCGTGGCCGGGACGAGGCGCTGGAGGGGATCAACAGCCGCCTGTTCGAGCGGGTGCGCAGGCTGCCCCTGCCCACCGTGGCCGCGGTGCCCGGCTGGGCGCTGGGCGGCGGCGCCGAGTTGGCGTACGCCTGCGACCTCAGGATCGCCGGGACGGACGCGGTGTTCGGCAACCCCGAACCGGGTCTGGGCATCCTCGCCGCCGCCGGTGCGTGCTGGCGGCTGCGAGAACTGGTGGGCGAGTCGGTGGCCAAGCAGGTCCTGCTCGCCGGACGCACCCTCGACGCCCGGGCCGCACTCGCCTGCGGGCTGGTCATGGACGTCGTACCGACGGACCGGCTGGCCGCCGAGGCGCACGCGCTGCTCGACCGGATGGCCCGCTCCTCCGCGCTCGCGCTGCGGCTCACGAAGCTCGTCACCGACGCGCCGGGGGCCCATCCCGTGGCCGACGACCTCGCCCAGGCGGTGCTCTTCGAGAGCCCGGACAAGGAGGAGCGCATGACGCGCTTCCTGGAGAAGCACGGAGGCCGGGCATGACCTCGGCAGCAGCACCGCCCCCCGTGGTGGGGGTCATCGGCGGCGGTCGCATGGGCGCCGGTATCGCCCAGTCCTTCGCGTCCGCCGGGTCGAGCGTGGTCGTCGTGGAGCGCCACGGCTCCGCGGCCGCCGCCGCGGCGGAGCGGATCACCACGGGACTTCGGCAGGCGGCCGAGCGCGGGACGCTCGCCGGGCCGTCGCACCTCGACGCGCCGGACCGCGTCCGCGTCGTCTCCTCGGTCTTCGAACTGCCCCCCGACGCCGATCTGGTCGTCGAGGCCGTCCCGGAAGTCGCGGCTCTCAAGGCCGAGTTGCTCGCCGCCGCCGAGGATGTCGTGCACGAGGGATGCGTGCTGGCCAGCAACACCAGTTCCCTGTCCGTCAGCGAACTGGCGGCTGTCCTGCGGCGGCCCGGGCGGTTCCTGGGGATGCACTTCTTCAACCCCGTGCCCGTCTCCGCCCTCGTCGAGCTGGTCCTCGCCCCCGACACGACCGAAGCGACCCGGGCCGCGGCAGTCCGCTGGACGCACGCGCTCGGCAAACAGGACGTCGTCGTCAAGGACTCGCCCGGCTTCGCCAGCAGCCGCCTCGGCCTCGCCCTCGGTCTTGAGGCGATCCGCATGGTGGAGGAAGACGTCGCCGACCCGGAGGCCATCGACACGGCCATGCGCCTCGGCTACCGGCACCCGATGGGCCCGCTGCGGCTGACGGACGTGGTGGGACTCGACGTACGACTCGCCATCGCGGAGCACCTGCGGGCGACGCTCGGTGAGCGGTTCGCGCCGCCGCGGCTGCTGCGGGAGAAGGTCGCCCGCGGTGAGCTGGGCCGCAAGACCGGTCAGGGGTTCTACCGATGGCAGTGAGCGAAAGAGTCCGGGCCATGAGCGAAAGCCCCGCGTCGCACGGTGTGTCGTACGAGGTCACCGACGCCGTGGCCGTGATCGAACTGCGCGGACGCAACGCCGGCAACGCCCTCGACGCGCACCTGCGTGGCGCCCTCCTCATGGCCGCCCGGCGGCTGACCACGGACGCCCGGCGCGGGGTGCGGGCGGCCCTGATCACCGCCCGCGGCCGGCACTTCTGCGTCGGCCAGGACCTCAAGGAGCACGCCCATCTGCTGAAGACCTCGCCCGCCACCGCCTTCGCCAACATCCCCGACCACTACAACCCGCTGGTGAAGGAGCTGCACGCGCTGCCGATCCCGCTCGTCGTCGCGGTCGAGGGCTCCTGTGTCGGCGCCGGACTGGGCCTCGCGCTCTGCGCGGACGTACGCGTGGCGGCCGAGGGCGCCCGTTTCGCCACCGCGTTCGGCGGTGTCGCCCTCGCCTCGGACTCGGGGGTGGCCCGCGCCCTGGCCCGGCAGCTGGGCCCCTCCCGCACCGCCGGACTCATGCTGCTCGGCGACACCTTCTCCGCGCGGGACGCCGAGCAGTGGGGGCTGGTGCACCGCGTCGTCACGGACGGCTCGGCCGCCGCCGAGGGCGTGGCCCTGGCCCGCGCCCTGGCCGCCGGGCCCACCGCCGCGCACCGGGAGACCAAGGCCCTGCTGCGGTCGGCGGCCATCACCACCCTGTCGGCGGCGCTGGAGCGCGAGTCCGTCGTCCAGCGGCGGCTCGGCACCACCGACGACCACCGCGAGGCCGTCACCGCCTTCCTCGAACGGCGAGGCCCGGTCTTCCGCGGCCGCTGACCGCCCGTCACCCATGAAACGAGCACCCGTGAAACGAGCACCCGTGCCAGGAACACCCGTGAATCGAGCACTCATGCAGCAGACCCCTGGGCCAGAGACACCCGCGCAAGGGACACCCGCGCAAGAGACACCCGTGCAAGGGACACCCTCGGAAGAGGCACCCGACTCCGTGAACATGTCCGCGTTCGAGGACACCATCGCCCGTGACCAGCGCATCGAACCCCGCGACTGGATGCCGGACGCCTACCGGGCCACGCTCGTCCGGCAGATCGCGCAGCACGCGCACTCGGAGATTATCGGCATGCAGCCGGAGGGCGAGTGGATCACGCGCGCGCCCTCGCTGCGCCGCAAGGCGATCCTCTTCGCCAAGGTGCAGGACGAGGCCGGCCACGGGCTCTACCTGTACTCGGCGGCCGAGACCCTCGGCGCCGACCGCACCGACCTGACGCAGCGGTTGATCGACGGCCGCCAGAAGTACTCCTCGATCTTCAACTACCCCACCCGGACCTTCGCCGACGTCGGGGTGATCGGCTGGTTCGTGGACGGGGCGGCCATCTGCAACCAGGTCCCGCTGTGCCGCACCTCCTACGGCCCGTACGGACGCGCCATGGTCCGCGTCTGCAAGGAGGAGTCCTTCCACCAACGGCAGGGCTACGAACTGCTGTTGACCATGATGCGCGGCACGGACGCACAGCGCGCCATGGTGCAGGACGCCGTCGACCGCTGGTGGTGGCCCTCCCTGATGATGTTCGGCCCGCCCGACGACGACTCGCCCAACTCGGCGCGGTCCATGGCCTGGAAGATCAAGCGCCACACCAACGACGAACTCCGGCAGCGCTTCGTCGACATGACCGTCCCGCAGGCCGAGAAGCTCGGCGTCATCCTCCCCGACCCGGACCTGAAGTGGAACGAGGAGCGCGGCCACCACGATTTCTCCACCCCCGACTGGGACGAACTGAAGCGGGTCGTCTCCGGTGACGGACCGTGCAATGCCGAGCGGGTCGCCCGTCGCCGGGCCGCGCACGAGGAGGGCGCCTGGGTACGGCGGGCCGCTGTCGCGCACGCCGCCAAGCGGACGGCCCGGCTGCGGGAAGGGGCGGTGGCATGAGCACGAAGAGAACCGGCGACTGGCCGCTGTACGAGGTGTTCGTCCGCGGCAAGCGCGGGCTCAATCACGTCCACGTCGGCTCCCTGCGCGCCGCCGACGACGAGATGGCCCTGCTGCACGCCCGCGATCTCTACACCCGGCGCAACGAGGGCGTGAGCATCTGGGCCGTGCGCTCGGACACCGTCGCGGCCTCCGCGCCCGACGAGAAGGACCCCTTCTTCGCGCCCAGCGGCGACAAGGTCTACCGGCACCCCACCTTCTACGACATCCCCGACGACGTCCCGCACATCTAGGGGGTGCTTCGAAAGTCCCGCACAGCACCCAACCACATCGACAGGAACAGCTAGGAGCAGCCCATGACCGACGAGGACCTGTACGTCGACGGCGACGGCGCGCGGTGGGCGTTCGGCACCGGGTTCACCGACCCGCTGCACGGCGTCGACCAGGCGGTACCCGACGGGGTCGACGCCGCCGACCTGGCCGCTTGTTGTCTGGCACTCGGCGACGACGCCCTGGTGTCCGCGCAGCGGCTGGCCGAATGGTGCACCCGCGCGCCCGAGTTGGAGGAGGAGCTGGCGCTCGCCAACATCGGCCTGGACCTCCTCGGCCAGGCCCGTCTGCTGTACGCCAGGGCGGGCCTGGCCGACGGCACGGGCCGTGGCGAGGACGCGTACGCCTACTTCCGCGACGCGGAGGACTTCCGCAACGTACGTCTCGCCGAACTGCCGGGCGGCGACTTCGCGTTCACCGTCGGCCGCCTGCTGGTGCTGTCCGTCTGGCGGCTGGCCGTGTGCGAGGCGCTCGCCGGCGCAGCCGACCCGGTGCTGGCCGCGATCGCGGCCAAGAGCTCCAAGGAGCTCGCCTACCACCGCCGTTGGGCCGCGGAGTGGACGGTACGGCTCGGTGACGGCACCGCCGAGTCCGCCGCACGGATACGGGCCGCGCTGGACGCCCTCGCCCCCTGGCTGGACGAGTTGCTGACGGACCGGGCGGCCGCGCCCCTCGGCGCGGATCCGGCCGCCGTCGCCGCGCGGACCCGGCTGGAGCTGTTCCACGTACTGGGCGACGCAGGGCTGAACCACTCCACCGACGTGTCCCCGCTCGACACACCGGCCTCCCCGGTCCCGGGCTCCGGCAGGAACGGACGGCACACCCCGCACCTGGCGCCCCTCCTCGCCGAACTGCAGAGCGTCGCCCGCGCCCACCCGGAGGCGTCGTGGTGACGTTGTCGTCGGAACGGGCGTCGCGGATCGCCGCCGAGGTCCCCGACCCCGAACTGCCGATGCTGACGCTCGCCGACCTCGGGGTGCTGCACGGCGTCGAGGTGACGCCGGAGGGAGCCGTCGTCGCACGGCTCACCCCGACGTACGCGGGCTGCCCCGCCGTGGCCGAGATGCGCGCCGAGGTGGCGGCCCGGCTGCTGGCCGCCGGCTTCGTCGACGTCCGGGTGGTCACGGTGCTCGACCCGCCGTGGACCACCGACCGGATCACCGACGAGGGCCGCCGCAAGCTGGCGGAGCACGGCATCGCGCCGCCCGGCCCGCGCGACGCCCCCGGCCCGCGCAGTGACCCCGGCCCGGCCTGGGTGAGCCTGACCACCCTCGCACCGCCCGAAGTGCCCTGCCCGCGCTGCGCCTCTGCCGACACCGAGGAGATCTCGCGCTTCGCCGCCACCGCCTGCACGGCACTTCGGCGCTGCCGTACCTGTCGGGAGCCGTTCCCTCACGTCAAGGACCTGCCATGACCCTCCCAGCACCCCCGACCGCCACGCGGTCCCGCCGTCGCCCCGCCTTCCACGAGCTGCGGGTGTCCGCCGTGGAACCGCTGTGCGCCGACGCGGCCGCCCTCACCTTCGACGTCCCCGACGGCCTGGCCGCCGAGTTCGCGTTCCGGCCCGGTCAGTGCCTCACCGTGCGCCGCGAGATCGACGGTCGCGACGAGCGGCGCTCGTACTCGATCTGCTCACCGGCCGGCACGGTGCCCCGCATCGGCGTCCGCGTGGTGCCGGGCGGCTTGTTCTCCTCCTGGCTCGTGCACGGCGTACGCCCCGGGGACACCTTGCAGGTCATGGCCCCGGCCGGTGCGTTCACGCCGGATCTGACCAGTGCCGGCGGCTACGGCCACCAGGTACTCGTCGCCGCCGGGTCCGGGATCACCCCGATGCTGTCCATCGCCGCGTCCGTCCTCGCCGCGGACGAGGACGCGCGCGTCACGCTCCTGTACGGCAACCGGCGCGCCGGCACGGTGATGTTCGCCGACGAACTCGCCGACCTGAAGGACCGGTACCCGGCCCGCTTCCAGCTCGCCCACGTCCTGTCCCGCGAGCCGCGCGAGGCCGAGCTGCTCTCCGGCCGTCTCGACACGGCACGGCTCACCGCACTGCTGGACGCTCTCCTCGACATCCGGGAGGTCGCCCACTGGTGGCTGTGCGGCCCGCACGGCCTGGTGCGCGACACCCACGCGCTCCTGACCGGACTCGGTGTCCCGGCGGACCGGGTCCACCGGGAGCTGTTCCACGCGGACGAGGAGCCGCCCGCGCCGACCACCACCGCCCGCGAGGACACCGCCGACCGAGGCCCCGAGAGCGAGGTCACCGTGGTCCTCAACGGCAGGGCGACCACGTTCGCCGCGCCACGCGACCGCAGCATCCTCGACGGCGCCCAACAGGCCCGGCCCGACCTGCCGTTCGCGTGCAAGGGCGGAGTCTGCGGCACCTGCCGCGCCCGCGTCACCGACGGCGACGCCGACATGCGCCGCAACTACGCCCTGGAACCGGCAGAGGTCTCCGCGGGCTACGTCCTCACCTGCCAGACCTATGCCGTCTCCGACACCCTCACGGTCGACTTCGACGGTTGAGAACGCGGACCGGTCCTGTCTCGTCGGCGTCTTCGGTGCCGCCGGGCTCGCCGGCACCGGACGTTTCCTGGGAAGGCGCAGGTGCAGGCGCCCGTGCGGTTCCCCGTTCCGGCGCTGTGAACTGATCAAAGGATCAGGGCCCCTTGACAGCCCGGGATCGCGCAACCGATCCGAGCGCCAACGGGCCCTGTTGCCGTGGCGTCCAGCTCCCGGCTACATGTTGATCATGTGGCCGGCGAGGCCGTGGACGGCTTCCTTCACGGCTTCACCCAGGGTGGGGTGGGCGTGGACGTTGCGGGCGACCTCGTGGACGGTGAGGTCCCACTGCTGGGCCAGCGTCAGTTCGGGGAGCAGTTCCGTGACGTCGGGGCCGATGAGGTGGCCGCCGAGGAGTTCGCCGTACTTGGCGTCGCTGATCAGCTTCACGAAGCCGGTGGCGTCGCCCAGGCCATGGGCCTTGGCGTTCGCGGTGAACGGGAACTTGGCCACCTGGACGTCGAAGCCCTTCTCCCGCGCCTGCGCCTCGGTGTAGCCGAAGCTGGCGATCTGCGGCTGGCAGAAGGTGGACCGCGGGATCATCACGTAGTCCAGTTCCATGGTCTCCGCGCCGGCGATCGTCTCGGCGGCGACCACGCCCATCGCCTCGGCGGCGTGCGCCAGCATCAGCTTCGCGGTGACGTCGCCGATGGCGTAGATGTGCGGCACGGAGGTGCGGCAGCGGCCGTCGACGTCGATCGCGCCACGCTCGGTGACGCGCACGCCGGTGTTCTCCAGGCCGTAGCCGGTGACGTTCGGCGCGAAGCCGATCGCCTGGAGGACCTTGTCGGCCTGAAGGACCTGCTGGGTTCCGTCCTTGCCGGTGACCGTGACCCGGACCTGCGGACCGGACTCGTCGATCGACTCGACGCGGGTCGAGGTGAGCACGTCGATGCCCAACCTCCGGTACTGCTTGGCCAGTTCGGCGGAGACCTCGGCGTCCTCCAGCGGGGCGACACGGTCGAGGAACTCGACGATCGTCACCTTCACGCCGTAGTTGTGCAGCACGTACGCGAACTCGACACCGATCGCGCCGGCGCCCGCGATGACGATCGACTGCGGCAGGTCCTCGGCGAGGATCTGCTCCTCGTACGTGACGACGCGCGAGGTACGGCGGGTGCCGGGCAGCAGCCTGGGTGTCGCCCCGGCGGCGATGACACAGTGGTCGAAGCCGATGGTGCGGGTGTTGCCGTCGAAGTCGGCCACCTGGAGTGTGTGCGGGTCGACGAACGTGCCGCGACCGCTGATCTCCGTGATCTTGTTCTTCTTCATCAGGTAGTGGACGCCCTTGACCCGGCCGTCCGCGACCTTCCGGCTGCGGCGGAAGGCCTCCCCGTAGTCGAAGGAGACCTCACCCTCGACCTTGATGCCGAAGGTCTTCGCCTCACGCGTGAAGATGTGCGCGAGCTCGGCGTTGCGCAGCAGGGCCTTGGTGGGGATACAGCCCACGTTCAGGCAGACGCCGCCCCAGTACTTCTCCTCGACGACCGCGACGCTCTTGCCCAGCTGGGCGGCCCGGATGGCGGCTACGTATCCGCCGGGGCCCGCGCCGAGTACGACTACGTCGAAGTGCTCACCCTGCTCGTCCATGGACGGCTTCCTTTCGGCTGGGGCGGCCGGCTCCCGCGAGAGACCGACTCGCTCCCGATTCGAACAAACTGTTCATCATTGCGACGGCGACGGTAGGTCTCCGGGCCACCGCCCGCCGCCCGGGAACCGGTGGAGGACGAGGGAGGCGTCCCTGTGGTTCACCCGCTCGGCGGCGGTTCCCCGGACGTGGGCTTCAGCACTCCGGCGCCGTGATCCATGCCCGCTCACCCGGCCGGCCTCATCCGAAACGCCGGGCCGGGGATGCTCTCGATGTCTTCCACCTGCACGGCGTGGCCCCGTTCGCAGCGGATCTGGGCGTCGACGTGCGCACCGCACCCACGATGCCGCGACAGTACGGCCGGGCCCTCCGGGTCCGCGCGGTAGCGGTCACCCCACTGCAGGAGCCCCATCACGGCCGGGACCAGGTCCATGCCCTTGGGCGTGATCACGTACTTCGGCCTGCTCCGCGCGCCCGGTTCCTTGTAGGTCCCGGTGGCCAGGATCCCTTCCTCCACGAGCATCTTGAGCCGCGCCGCGAGGAGGTTGCGAGGGCAGCCGAGAATACGTTCGAAGTCACTGAAACGGGATGATCCGTACCAGACCTCGCGCAGGATCAGGATCGTCCACTTCTCACCCACGACCTCAAGGGTCCGGGCGATCGAACAGTTCGACGTGTCCCGGTCGAGACGGAAGTCCATGCCGACATTCTGAAGATCTTCGGTCCTCGCATCCATGGGGGTGATTCTAACCTGAGCTGAGTTTACTTTTACATACCCAGAAAGTATCGTCATGACCCGCACATCAACCCGGCCGCACACGAGGAACGGGCGCGCAGGTCCACAGCACACCCACACAGAAAGGCGGCCGCCATGAAGGCATTCGTCGTCGAGAAGTACGGCAAGGACGGCGCGCGCGCCGCAGAGGTGCCCGAGCCGACCGTCGGAGAGCGTGACGTCCTGGTCAGGGTGAGCGCCACCAGCGTCAACCCGTTGGACAAGATGGTCCGCAACGGGGAGTTCAAGCAGCTCCTGAAGTACAAGCTTCCGTTCGTGCTCGGGCACGACGTCGCCGGCGTCGTCACCCGGGTCGGTTCCGCCGTGCAGGGCTTCGACGTCGGGGACGAGGTCTATGCCCGCCCGCGCGACCTGCGGATCGGAGGCTTCGCGGAGTACATCGCGATGGACATGGACGACGTCGCACCCAAGCCGGCCTCGCTCACCCTCCAAGAGGCCGCCGCAGTGCCGCTGGTGGCCCTGGCCGCCTGGCAGATCCTCGTCGAGCGCGCCCACGTGAAGCCGGGCCAGAAGGTCCTCATCCACGCCGGCGCCGGCGGCCTCGGCTCGACGGCCGTCCAGCTCGCCAAGCACCTCGGCGCCACCGTGGCGACCACCACGAACACCCAGACCGAGGAGCTGGTCAGGAGCCTGGGCGCCGATGTCGTCGTCGACTACACCAAGGAGGACTTCTCGAAGGTGCTGTCCGGCTACGACCTGGTGTTGGACTCCCTGGGCGGAGCGAACCTGGAGAAGTCGCTGACCGTGCTGAAGCCCGGCGGCCTGGCCATCAGCGTCGTCGGCCCGCCGGACGCCGGCTTCGCCAGGCAGCTCGGCGCCCCCGGCTTCATGGGTCTGATCATGAACACGCTCAGCCGCAAGATCCGTAAGCAGGCCAAGACGCTCGGCGTGCGCTACGAGTTCCTCTTCATGCAGGCCAACGGCACCCAGCTGCGCGAGCTCGGCGCCCTCTACGACAGCGGGAAGCTCCGACCGGTCATCGACAGCACCTTCCCGTTCGACCGGACACTGGAGGCGATGGCACACGTCGAGCAGGGCCGCACCAAGGCCGGCAAGGTCGTGATCGCGATGACGTCCGAGACCGACTGAGACCGGTCCGCCCACGGATCCTCCGTCCCGGCACGATCACCGGAGGGGGGACGCCGGCACCGTCGGCGATGTGACGGCGGCCCCGTGAGCGGAGAGCCGCCGCGGTAGGCCGTCTCGGTGCCGCCGCGCTGTCGTCTCGGCCGCCTCCTCCCGGGCCGGGGGCGAGAGAACGAGGCGGTGGCGGGACCGACTCAACGGGTCGGCGCGCGGAAGAAGGACGGAAGTGGGCGCGGAAGTGGGCGCGGATGTCACCGTCGAGCTCTTCGGGTTGTTCCATGGCGGCGAAGTGGTCGCCTCGATCGCCCGACGTCATCACCGTCGTCGGCATCATGGCCTGGCCAACCCCGACCTCGTCGAGCGCATACGCTCCGGCGCCCCCTGAACGCGCCCGACCCCGACACCTCGACACACCACCGACTCCGGGCGTCCCCGCACGGCTGCGGCGCAGGGCGGTCCCGCGACCCGTGGAGTCACGGGCCGCCACCGCCGTGCGCCGCAGCTGTTTCACCTCGCATCCCGGCGTTCCACGCCGAGGTCAAGGGAGTCTGGCATCACCGCTCGGGCATCACCGGGTCGCCGCCGATGGCTCACCCTTGCGCGGGAGGCACCGGGAAGAGCATGCAGCTACTGGTGGCGTGGGCGAGCAGCCGGTCCGACGCGTCGACCAACTGCGCCTGGGCGAGGGCCGTTTGACGCCCCTGGCTGAGGACGGTGCCGATGGCGCGCACGGTGCCCGTGTCCACGGTGATCCGCCGCAGGAACTTCACCGTCAGGTCGAGCGAGGTGTACGCCATGCCCTTCGGGAGGGTGGACTGGACGGCGCAGCCGGCCGCCGAGTCGAGCAGGGTGGCGAAGATACCGCCGTGCACACTGCCGATCGGGTTGTAGTGCTCCTCCCCCGGCGTCAGGGCGAAGACCGCCCTGCCGGGCTCCACCTCGTCCAGGGTGAAGTCGATGGAGTAGTTGATGGGCGGGCCCGGCAGCCGTCCGGCCTTCAGCTCGCGCAGGAAGTCGATGCCGGCCATGCGTCCGGCGGCCTCCGCCAGGATCGCGGGATCTTCCCACTGGTACGTACGCGTTCGTCCCACGGCCGGGCACCTTCCCATCTGACTTTTGCAAGTGAAGCTAGCCGGGCGCTCACCTGACTGTCAACGACGAAGCCAGATGTCTACGATGGCGGGATGGAGTGGCTTGAGGCGAGCTCGGAGAACTGCCCCGTCCAGCGCACGCTCGACGTGGTCGGAGAGAAGTGGACGTTGCTGATCCTGCGTGACGCCGTCAACGGGGTCCGCCGCTTCGACGACTTCCACCGCCACATCGGGCTGTCCGAGGCCGTCCTCAGTGACCGCCTCCGGAAACTGATCACGGCGGGTGTCCTGAAGACCGTCCCCTATCGGGAGCCGGGCAGCCGCTCACGCAACGAATACCGCCTGACCCGTAAGGGCTGGGACCTGTGGCCGGTCCTGATGGCTCTGAGCCAGTGGGGCGAGACGTACGCGGTCGGACCCGAAGGCCCCGTACTGGACGTCCGCCACACCGACTGCGACGCCCCGGTCCGCGTCGTCGTCGAGTGCTCCGCGGAGCACTCGGCCCTCACCCCCGGGGACGTCACCGCCCGGCTGGGACCCGGCGCCCGACCTCGGACCTGAGCCACCTACCGGCCCGTCCGCGCGATCGACGGCCGGCGGCCGAGGTCGCGTACCGGGCGTCATATTACGTACGTCATGTCATGGATTAGCCTGGAGTGCGGGGCAACCGCCCCGGGCAGCGAACGGAGGAAGCTCGTGGTGCGCTACGCCAAGGAGCACAAGCAGGTGACGCGGCAACGCATCATCGAGAAGGCCGGCCAGCGGTTCAAGCAGGACGGCATCGACGGCTCGGGCATCTCCACCCTGATGTCGGACGCGGGGCTCACCAACGGAGCCTTCTACGCCCACTTCACCTCCAAGGACGACCTCGTCGCCCATGTCGTGGCCGGCGAACTGAACACACAGCTCTCGCAGTACGGCACCCTGCGACCCGGCCGCGAGGGGCTCAAGGACCTCGTGCGTGAGTATCTGTCGCCCGAGCACCGGGACAACCCCGGTACCGGATGCCCTTCCGCCGCCCTGCTCGACGAGATCGGCCGCTGCGGAGACGCGACCAAGGAGGCCTACACCGACGGCGCGCGGAACATCATCGACGAGATCGCCGCCCGTCTGACGCCCGAGGACCCGCAGTCCGCTCGTGGCACGGCCCTCGGGCTCTACACCATGATGGTGGGGACACTGCAGTTGTCCCGCGCCCTGTCCGACCGGAAGCTCTCCGACGAGGTCCTTGAGCAGGGCATCGGGAACGCCTACGCCGTCCTGGGGTGAGCAAAGGGCCCGAGGCCGCCGCTCAACCCCGTGGGCGTCACGACTGCGAGGCGACAGTCCGCTGTCAAGCGGCGCTGGGAGCGTCTGCGCTCCACGGGCATCCTCCGCCAGGGAGCGCCGATCCATGGATAAGCCGTCCTCTCCCGCCCCTGCGTGGGCGCCCCTACGGTCGAGGCTGCGGGCGCTCACCGGCCCGCCGTACCGAAGGAGCAAGACCCCCATGAAGATCACCGGCAACACGATCCTGATCACCGGCGGCACCTCGGGCATCGGCCTCGGCCTGGCCCTGCGTTTGCACGAGGCCGGTAACAAGGTGATCGTCGCCGGCCGGCGCAAGGAACTCCTCGACGACATCACGGCCGAGCACCCGGGCATCGACGCGCTCGTCCTCGACGTCGCCGACCCCGACTCGATCGCCCGGGCCCGCGAGACCGTGGCGGCGAGCCACCCGGGGCTGAACGTCCTGGTCAACAACGCCGGCATCATGCAGCGGGAGAACCTCCTCGACCCGGCCGGACTCCAGGTCTCCGAGGATCACATCGCGACCAATCTGCTCGGCGCGATCCGGATGACGTACGCCTTCCTGCCCCTCCTGGTGGGCAAGGACGACGCGGTCGTCATGAACGTCACCTCAGCGCTCGCGTTCGTCCCGTATCAGAGCACCCCGACCTACAGCGCGACCAAGGCCGCGCTGCACTCCTTCTCCGAGAGCCTGCGCATCCAGCTCACCGGTGCCGACGCCGGCGTCCAGGTGATCGAGGTGGTCCCGCCGGGCGTGCGCACGACCCTGCTGGGCCAGCAGGACAGCGAACACTCCATGCCGCTGGACGACTTCCTCACCGAGACCCTCGACCTGCTGCGCGAGCAGCCCGACGCGAAGGAGCTGGTCGTCGAGCGCGCCAGGTTCATCCGCGACGCACAGGCCAACGGCTCCTACGACGACGTCCTCGCCATGATCGCCGGCAGCTGACCCTCGTCCGAAGCGGCAGGTGTCCTCGACGGAGCCCGTCGCCGCGGGCCGCCTTCCATGCCGACGGCCTGCGGCGTACCGCCGACAGGCGGTAAATCTCCCAGCGGGTCACGCAGGGGCAGGTGACCATCGGGTCGTCTCGCCGCGCGCCCTCGCGTCGGACGTGTGAGCGGCTTCGCGCGGGTGGGAGGGAAGGGCTCAGCCATGGATCGGCGGTCTCTGGATAGCCGGGCGGGATCCGGCGAGGATGGACGGCATGGACAAGAAGGAACTGGCGGAATTCCTGCGCCACCGACGTGAGATGTTGCGCCCCCGCGACGTCGGGCTGGTCGAGGGGCCACGCAGGCGTACGCGGGGGCTGCGCCGCGAGGAAGTCGCGCAGCTCGTCGGCATGTCCACCGACTACTACGCCCGGCTGGAACAGCAGCGCGCCCCGCAACCCTCCGTCCAGATCACCACCGCCCTCGCCCGGGCCCTGCGGCTGACCCTGGACGAACGCGACCATCTCTTCGCCCTCATCGGCCACAACGCCCCGGCCCGCTTCCACCGCTCCGAACATGTCAGCCCGACCCTGCTGCGGGTCCTGGACCGTCTGGACGACTCCCCGGCCCTGGTGCAGACCGACCTGCTCGACACCCTCGCGATGAACCCGTTGGCCGTCGCGCTGCTCGGCGACCAGACCCGCCACACCGGTCTGGCCCGCAGCGGCTACTACCGCTGGTTCATGGACCCGGCCGAGCGTCTGGTGTATCCCGAGGAGGTCCACGAACACCACGGCCGCGCCCATGCGGCGCGCTTGCGGGCCGCGCTGACAGCCGGCAGCGACACCCCCCGAGCCGCCCGGATCCTCGCCGAACTCCAGGAACACAGCCCCGAGTTCGTCCGCATGTGGGAACTTCAGGAAGTCGCACAAAGCTACGACGACTGCAAGACCCTCCTCCATCCCGAACTCGGCCGCATCGATGTCGACGCCCAGCTCCTGTTCACCGAGAACCGCGCCCAGACCCTGGTGGTGCTGACCACCCGCCCCGGCACGGAGAGCCACAGCAAACTCGAACTGCTCTCCGTCATCGGACACCAACAGCTCACCCCCTGACGTCCTGGACCGGGGACCAGGGACCAGGGACCGGCGACCGGGGACCGGGCCGGGCTCGGCGCGGGAGGCCCGAACAAGCACCCTGGAATGGCACAGCCCGCACGGCTTCTACCCTGCGCTCTACGGCCAAATATGTCGGCCCCCTGCGATGTCCGGGCCCCGCACTCAGGCCGCCCATTTGACCGGACGCCGCCTCCGTTTTACTCTCGACCAAGTGCGGAGGCAGCATCCGTTTTGATGCGGCAGCAGGAAACGGCAGGCAGGAGGGTGCAATGAGCGCCGGTGAACTGCGGGGACGCAAGCCCCGCGCGGACGTCCAGCGCAACCGCGCGGCCCTCCTGGAGACCGCGCAGCGTCACTTCCTGCAGCACGGGGTCGGCACCTCCCTCGAGGCGGTGGCCAAGGAGGCGGGCGTCGGGCCAGGCACCCTGTACCGGCACTTCCCCACCCGGGAAGCGCTGCTGGCGGCCGTGCTGCAGACACGCTCCGAGGAACTGGTGGCCCGCCAGGCGGACATCGAGCGGCTCGACGATCCTGCCGAGGCGCTGGAGCAGTGGCTGCGGGCGATGGAGGAGTACTTCAGCGCCTTCAGCGGGCTGCCGGACCCGCTCATGGCCGCGGCCCGGGCGCAGGACCCGGACAACCCCCTCACGATCCCCTGCGACATCCTCATCTCGGCCACCGATCAGTACGTGCGCGCCGCGCAGCTCGCGGGGCGCGTGCGCGCGTCGGTGCGCGGGCACGACCTGTTCCTCGCGGCCTGTTCCGTCGCCTGGATCAAAGGCACGGGTACCGAGGAGGAGCCGCTCGACCGGCTCCGCACGCTCATCGCGAGCGGCTACCGCGAGCGGGACACCCAGACGTAAATCGTTAGGCACCCCGCTCCGCCCCCGCAACGCCGGGCGGCACCACCACCCATCCATCACACCGTGCTGCCCCCAGGGGCGGCACAACCTCCCGAGGGACAAATAATGAAAATTACTGTCATAGGCGCCGGCGCCATCGGCGGGAACATCGCTGCCAAGCTCAGCACGGCCGGTCACGACGTCCAGGTGGCCGACGCCCGCGGCCCCGAGGCCGTCCGGGCGGAGGTGCTGGAGGCCGGGGCCCGTGCGGTGGATCTCGCCGACGCCGCCGTCCAGGGCCGGGACGTCATCGTCCTGTCGATCCCGTTCGGGGTGGCGGGCCGGCTGGCGGACCTGTTCGCGTCGGTGCCCGACGAGACGGTGGTCATCGACACCTCGAACTACTACCCCGGCATGCTCAGCGAGCCGATCGAGGCGGTGGACAACGGCCAGGTGGAGAGCGTGTACACCGCCGAGCTGCTCGGCCGCCCCGTGGTCAAGGCGTGGAACGCCGCGCTGGCCGAAACCCAGCGGACCAAGGGTGTCCCGGCCGGAACGCCCGGCCGCCTCGCCATCCCCGTCGCCGGCGACTCCGAGGAGGCGCGGAAGGTGGCCATGAGCCTGGTGGACGACACCGGCTTCGACCCCTACGACGCCGGCACACTGGCCGACTCGTGGCGCCAGCAGCCGAACAGCCCCGCCTACTGCACCGAACTGACCCTCGACGAACTGCCCGCGGCCCTGGCCGCGGCCGACCGCGTCAAGGACGCGGCCATCCGCGACAGCCTCCCGGAACGCATCGCCGCCCTCCCGGCCGACCCCACCGTCGACGACGTCGTCGAGATGAACCGCGCCGCCCACCGCTGAGACACCCGACGCGGCACTCGTGCACGCGACGGACACGAGAGCGGCAGCGCGTGCACACCACGAACGAAGACGAAGAACGAAGAGCGCGCAGCACGGCAGATGACCGCGCGTCACGGAGAGGAACCGCCTTGCCCGGCACCGCATCACCCTTCACCGACCTCGCACGCTCCCGCCGCTCCCCCCGGCAGTTCCTGCCCACCGCCCTGTCCCCTGCGGATATCCGCGGTGTGCTGGAAGACGCACAGACCGCCCCCTCGAACAGCAACACCCAGCCGTGGACGGTGCACGTCGTCTCGGGTGCGGCACGGGACGCCCTGAGCAAGGAGCTGCTCCAGGCCGAGGAGGAGGGACGGACCTCTCCGGATTTCACAGATGGGTACGGCGAGGAGGGCATCTACGTCGAGCGGTCGCGAGCCCTGGGCGCGAGTGTCTACCGGGCCCGGGGCGTCGAGCGCTCGGACCGGGACGGCAGGAGGGCTGCGGTCCGCGAGAACCTGGACTTCTACGGCGCTCCCCATGCCGCCTTCCTGTTCATGCCGGCACTCGGCGACGGGGTGCGGACGGCCGGCGACATCGGCATGTACGCGCAGAACTTCCTGCTCTCGCTGGCGGCCCGGGGTCTGGCCGGCATCCCGCAGACCGTACTCGGCGTCTACGCCGACACCGTCCGCGAGGTCCTGGGCGTCCCCACGGAGCTCAAGCTGCTGTTCGGCATCTCCTTCGGCATGGCCGACCCGGCGGCACCGGTGAACACGCTCCGCACGGAGCGGGTTCCGCTCCAGCGGAGCGTGGTCCTGCATGACACCCCGGGAGTCCTCGACAGGCCGTAGTTCCTCCGCCTGTGGGAACAATCCGGCCTACACGTTCATGCACCCAGTTCGTGCGTTACGCGCAGGCCGCCGAACGCGGCAAGATCCAGCCGCTGTTCATCGCGGACATCCCGGTCCTGGACGTCGAGCCATCCGCCACAGCGCGGCGGACAGCCACAGCAGGATGACGCCGACCAGCACGTGCAGGGCGCTGGTGAGCAGGGAGTCGGGGAGCGCGGTCAGGAAAGCGAACAGCGGCAGGACGACGGCGTAGCCCCACGACGGGATCCCCGGGAACACCCGGGCGCGGATCATCGCGGCTCCGAACAGCGCGCAGCCCAGGGCGAAGACGGTCGCGGAGCCGGTGAACACGGGGATGGTGGGGCCGGTCAGGGTGGCGTCGACGACGTTGTCGTCGAAGTAGAACAGCACCAGGTTCGAGGCGAAGGCGGCGCCGCCGAACAGGCCGAGGCCGACGAGGTTGACGGTGCGGGCGACGTCTCCGAGGCGGCCGGTGGCCGGACGCTGCACGAGTTGCAGGCCGGTGAGCAGCGGCAGGGCGAAGGCGGGCGCGAGCGCGAACGCGACGCTGGTCGCGGAGGTCTCGCCGGTGAACGCCTCGACCAGCGCGGGCAGGGCGATCAGCAGGCCGGACAGTGTCCCGCACAGGGCGTCGGCGCGGAGCGTCGATGCCGATGCCGCTGTCTCTGTCGTTGCCTCTGCCGATGAGGTGATGGGTGAGGACATGATGCCGCTCCGGTTGCTCGGACAGTGGGTCAGGGCCGTCACCGTAGGGAGCGGGCGGGCGGTGGCGGGAGGTGAGGAACGGGGGCATCGGAGGCCATAGGTCACCATCGGCCGGGCGGTGTGGTGCCGTTCGGCATGTGTCGTCCGGCCCGACCCCGCCGGAGTTCCGCGCGAGTGTCCCCTCGACGCGGCGTTCGGCCTAGCCTGGCGGCAGCGGGCGAGGGGGTGTGCATGGCGGCGTATGTACCTGTGCGGTGGGTGCCGCCCCTGTTGTACGGCGCGGTGTTGCTCGGCGGCCTGTACCACGCGGCGGCCGATCTGGACGGCGGTCCCGGGCCGACGGTCTGGCGGACGGTCGGCTTCGTCGCCGCGGTCGGAGCGCTGTTCGCTCTGGAGGCGTGCGGCCGACGCCGGCCCGCCGCACGGGTGCCGATCCTGTTGGCGCGTTGTTCGCTGATCGGCGTGGTGGTGCTCCTCGACACCTCGGGACTGTCGCACGTGCTGTTCGTGCTGCTGCCGTTCACCGCCTACCTCTCGTTCGGCCGTACGACCGCGCTCGCGCTGGGCGCGCTCTGCCTGGCCGGACCGCTCACCGCGTACCTGCTGACCGTGCCCGGCTGGTACCGCGACCCGGAGCGCGTGTCCGACCTGCTGATGCTCTCCGTCGGCCTGGTGCTGGCGCTCTCGATGGCCGCCGTGGCCGTCGGCGAACAGCGCGCGCGGTTCGCCTCGGAGGAGTACGCGGCGCAGGTCGCCGAGCTGTCCGCCGCGACCGAACGCAACCGGCTGGCCCGGGACATCCACGACAGCCTCGGGCACCATCTCACGGCGATGTCCGTGCAGTTGGAGATGGCCTCGGAGTTCCGGGCCCTGGCCCCCGATGCGGCCCAGCAGGCGCTGAACGAGGCGAGGAGGTCGGTACGGCTCGCGCTGGTCGACGTACGCCAGTCCGTCCGTACGCTACGGGGCGAGACGCCGCGCCCCACGCTGTCGACCGCGCTCGCCGGCCTGGCGCACAGCGGTGAGGCACGGCCGCGGGTCACGGTCGAGGTGAGCGGCGACCAGGACGGCTACGGCGCGCCCGAACTGACCGCCTTGTACCGGGCCGCACAGGAGGGCGTCACCAACGCGCGCCGGCATGCGCGGGCCACGCGGGTGTCGGTGGTGCTCCACCTGGCCGAGGACGTCGCACGTCTCATGGTGACCGACGACGGCCGGGGCTTCGCACCGGACGCGGCCACTGCCGGAGTCGGGCTGCTCGGGATGAGGGAGCGAGTGCACCTCGTGGCGGGACGTGTCGACATCGACAGCGGTCCCGGCACCGGTACCCGGCTGACGGTGACCGTTCCACGC
The DNA here is from genome assembly GCF_019599145.1 of Streptomyces akebiae. Classification (NCBI taxonomy): domain Bacteria; kingdom Bacillati; phylum Actinomycetota; class Actinomycetes; order Kitasatosporales; family Streptomycetaceae; genus Streptomyces; species Streptomyces akebiae. The sequence continues at coordinate 736,039 of NZ_CP080647.1, forward strand.
GGGAAGACACGGAAGGCATGACATGGACGACGACCCGGAGCCCAGGCCGGCGGTACGTGTGCTCGTGGTGGACGACCAGACACTCATCCGGGACGGCATCGCCTCCCTGCTCTCCATCCGGCCGGGCATCGCGGTCGTCGGCACGGCCGTGAACGGCCGGGATGCCGTGGCGAAGACACTGGAACTGGGCCCGGACGTCGTCCTCATGGACGTCCGGATGCCGGAGATGGACGGCGTCGAAGCGGTGGCCGTCCTGCGCAGCCGGGCCCCGGAGTGCAGGGTGGTGATGCTGACGACGTTCGACGACGAGGAGTACGTCGTGCAGGCGCTTCGGGCCGGGGCCCACGGCTACCTGCTCAAGGACCTGCCGGCCGAGGAACTCGCACACGCGGTCCGCCTGGCGCACGCGGGCGTCACGCAGCTCGACTCCTCCGTCGCCCACCACCTCACCACGTCCCTGCCCTGCCCCGGCCCGCCTCAGGCCCCCGCTGTCGCCCTGAGCCCACGCGAGACGGACATCCTGAGACTCGTGGCGCAGGGCCACACCAACCGGGAGATCGCCGCGCGCCTGTACCTCAGCGAAGGCACGGTCAAGAACCACGTGTCCCGCATCCTGACCCGCCTCGCCCTGCGGGACCGCACCCAGGCGGCACTACGCGCCCGAGACCTCGGCCTGCTGTGAATCCACGGGCTGAGGCCGATGGCGACGCAGAGGACCCTTACCGGGCGGTGTACCCGCCGTCCACGGGGAGGGCGATGCCGGTGACGTAGCCGGTGCCGGGGCTGTACAGCCACAGGACGGCCTGGGCGATCTCCTCGGCGGTGCCGAGCCGGTCGACGGCCTGGCCCGACTCCGCGTGCGTACGGTCGAGTTCCCCCTTGGCGATCATGGTGTCGACCATGGGAGTGGTGAGGGTGCCGGGGCAGACGGCGTTGACGCGGACACCACGAGCGCCGTACTCGAGGGCGGCGCTCTTGGTCAGGCCGATCACGCCATGCTCGGTGGCGTGGTGGGCGGCGCGGCCGGGGTTGCCGACGAGGCCTCCGGGGGAGGAGCAGCTGACGATGGCGCCGCCGCCCCGGGTGCGCATGTGCCGGAGTTCGTGCCTCATGGTCGCCCGGACGCCGCGCAGGTTGAGGGCCTGGACGCGGTCGAACTGCTCCGCGTCTCCCTCGTCGGCGGCGTCGGTGGGCGGGGGCATGACGCCGGCGTTGTCGTAGGCCGTGTCGAGGCGGCCGAAGGCGTCCACGGTGCGGTCGACGACAGCGGTGACCTGGTCCTCGTCGGAGACGTCGCAGACCAGCGCGAGGGCCTGGTGGCCGACGTCGGCGAGTTCCTTCGCGGCGGCGTCGACGGCCTTGTCGTCGATGTCGGCCGGGGCGACGGCGGCGCCCGCTTCGGCGAAGGCGCGGGCGGCGGCCAGACCCCTGCCGGCGAAGGCGCCGGTGACGAAGGCGACCTGCCCGGTGAAGTCGTAGGTGGGGTTCGAGTCGGTGGAGTTCACGTGAGTGGGATTCAAGTCACTGGGGGCTCAACTACGTGGGGGTTCAAGTACGTGGGGGTCATACCGTTCTTCTCGTGTCGAGGGGTGGAGCGGGCCGGGACGCCGAGGTGCGTCAGCGGCGGTCGAGGGCATCAGGGGGCGGCTTCGAGGGTGATGCGGCCGGCCCGGCCGAGCTGGTCGGCGCCGACGTCGAGGTGGCCGAGGATGAGCAGGTCGGCAGAGGCAGCGGGCCCGTCCCGGTAGAAGAGGGCAAGGTTGCCCCAGGGGGCGTAGTAGGCGATGTCTCCGGTCCTGGCCGCGGCTGGTTCGGGGGCGCCGGAGGTGTCCAGTTCGCGCGGCAGGTCGGCGACCCGCTCCGTGCCGTGGAAGTCCTCCAGGTCCAGGGTGAGCGGGAGCAACTCGGCGAAGTCGCGGGCGGCGGGGCTGTCGTTCAAGGTGGCCTCGACGGAGCGGCCGTCGAGGGTGACGCGGATGTCCATGGCGGTGCTCCTGCTGGAGGCGGACGACGGGGAGGCCGGTGTGGGGGACGGGGCGTCGGATGCTGCCGTCTCCCGTCCCGCAGGGGCCGAGACGGAGGACGAACGCGACGGCGCGGCGTCTTGTGAGTCGCTGGAGCAGGCGGTCACGGCCAGCAGCAGGGTGGCCGCTGGAGCGAAGCGGACCAGACCGCGATGGACTGCGGAGTGCATGGAGAAGGTCCCCGGGGGCGTCATGCGGGCGTGGGCGTGGGCATGGGCATGGACATGGGCAGTCCGAGGTCAGTCGGTGGCCGGGGTCGCGGTGTATTCCTCGTCGGTGACGGGGGCCAGCCACTGGACGACGGCGTGGTCGTCGTCGCCCTCGTTGATGGCCAGGTGGACCATGAGCCGGTTCGGGGCGGCGCCGTGCCAGTGCTCCTCGTCCGCTTCGAACAGGACGCGGTCGCCGGGCCGGATGACCTCGACAGGGCCGCCGCGGCGCTGGCACAGGCCGACGCCTTCGGTGACGAAGACGGTCTGGCCCAGCGGGTGGCGATGCCAGTGGGTGCGGGCGCCGGGCATGAAGTGCACCAGGGAGGCGGTGACCCGGGAGGGGGCGGGGGCGGCGGCGACGGCGTCGATGTGGACGTCGCCGGTGAACCAGTCGGGCGGGCCCTTGACGGTGTCGATCGAGCTGCGGGTGATCTGCATGGCCGCTCCTTCGGGTGGAAGGGGATCAGGGCTTGAGGAGGGTCTTGACGGCGCGGCGCTCGTCCATGGCCTGGTAGCCCTCGGCGACCTCGGCGAGGGGCAGGGTGAGGTCGAAGACCTTGCCCGGGTCGATCCGGCCCGTGAGGACGCGGTCGATGAGGTCGGGCAGGTAGCGGCGTACGGGGGCGGGGCCGCCGCGCAGGCCGACGTGGGAGAAGAACAGCTCCTGGCCGTCGACGGCGACGTCGTGGGGAACGCCGACGAAACCGACGTTGCCGCCCGGGCGGGCGGACTGCAGGGCCTGGCTCATGGACTCGGCGGTGCCGACGCACTCCAGGACGCTGTCGGCACCGATCCCGCCGGTCATCTCCTTGATCCGGGCCACGCCCTCCTCGCCGCGCTCGGTGACGATGTCGGTGGCGCCGAACTCGCGCGCGAGCTTCTGACGGGGTTCGTGTCGGGACATGGCGATGATCCGCTCCGCGCCCATCTCCTTGGCCGCGATCACGCCGCACAGGCCGACCGCGCCGTCGCCGACGACCACGGCGGTCGAGCCGGGCTCGACCTCGGCGGCGTCGGCGGCCCACCAGCCGGTGCCCATGACGTCGGAGACAGCGAGCAGACCGGGCCAGAGATCCTCGCCGGGCGTCTCGTCGGTGGCGACCAGGGTGCCCTGGGCGTTGGGGATGCGCACGTACTCGGCCTGGCAGGTGGACATGAACTCGCGGTTCAGGCAGTTCGACTGGAAGCCGTTCCCGCAGTTCGCGCAGGTGTTGTCGGAGGTGGCGAACGAGCCGACGACGAACTGGCCCGGCCGGAGCGAGGTGGCCTCGGAGCCGACCTCTTCCACGAAGCCGACGTACTCGTGCCCCATCGGGTGCGGGTCGCCGATCGGCTCCGCACCGCGGTAGGGCCACAGGTCGGAGCCGCAGACACAGGTGACGGCCGTCCGGATGATCGCGTCGGTGGGACGGAGGATCTTCGGGTCGTCCAGGGTCTCGAAGCGGACGTCACCAGGGGCGTGGATCACTGCGCCGCGCATGGGGGGGGCTTCCTTACGTACGAGGGTCCGGGCCGCCCGGTGACGGCCCGCGTGCCGGCCTTCCCGGAAGCGGGAAACCCGTGGGACCGCGGCGCTCCCGCTCCGCCGGGGGAACGGCCGGGGAAGCACCACGCGATCCAGGTAACCCGCATCTCACGCCCGCGGCGAGTCACTGATGAGAGGTGTACCGGCAGTACATCCCTCCCACGGCGCGCCGGGCGTACGGTCGTGGGGTGGACAACCAGGAACAGGTCCGCGAGTTCCTCACCTCGCGGCGCGCGAAGATCACCCCTGAGCAGGCGGGACTGCCCACCGGCTCTCGCCGGCGCGTCCCCGGCCTGCGCAGGAGCGAGGTCGCGGCGCTCGCCGACGTCAGCGTCGAGTACTACGCCAAACTGGAGCGGGGCAACCTCGCCGGCGTCTCCCCGGCCGTCCTCGAAGCCGTCGCCCGCGCTCTCCAGCTCGACGACGCCGAACGCGCGCACCTGCTGCATCTGGCCCAGGCCGCCGACGGTAGCGACGCCCTGACCCGGCCCCGCCGACGGCGTACCAAGGACCAGTGGAAACCGCACCGCAGCCTGCAGTGGACCCTGGACGCCATCACCGCCGGACCCGCGTTCGTCCGCAACGGCCGCATGGACGTGCTGGCCGCCAACGAGCTCGCCCGCGCCTTCTACGCCGACGTCTACGCCTCACCCGGCAACCAGGCGAACCTGGCCCGCTTCAACTTCCTCGACCCCGCCTCCCGTCGCTTCTACCCCGACTGGGACCTCGCGGCCGACATCGCCGTCGCCATCCTGCGCACCGAGGCCGGCCGCAACCCCCACGACAAGGGTCTGCACGACCTCGTCGGCGAGCTGTCCACGCGCAGCGACGGCTTCCGTACGCGCTGGGGCGCCCACAACGTCCGTCACCACGGCACCGGGACCAAACGCTTCCACCACCAGGCCGTCGGCGACCTCACCCTTGCCTACGAGGGCTTGGAGATGGCCGCCGAACCCGGCCTCACCCTCACCATCTACACCGCCGAACCGGGCTCACCCTCGGAAGAGGGACTTCGCCTGCTCGCCTCATGGGCTGCCACACCCAGGACCCTCGCACCGCACTCGAGCGACTGAAGATCTCCGGGAATCAGGGGCGCGGCAGCAGGACGACTCCGTCGCGGTCGGCGTACAGGGTGTCACGGGCTGTGAACGTGACGCCGCCGAACGACACGGGTGTCGAGGCCGGCGAGGAGGGCGCTGTCGCGGACGGCCCCGTACACGACGACACCGGCCCATCCGTTGTCGCGCGCCCGCTCGGCCATCACATCGCCGAGGAGTTCGGCGTGCAGGGCGCCTCCGCCGTCGACAACCGCGACACAGCCGTCCCCGGGTGTACGGAGCAATTCGTGCAGCAGGGCGTCGTCGTCGGGGCTGGAGATGGTGCGCACCGGGCCGGCGAAGGAGTGCACCGCACGGTAGGAAGTGAACTGCTCCTCGCGGACTCGCGGTTGGTCACCGTGCTCGTCGGCGAGATCGGCGGTACCTCGCCGGCCCGCGCGGAGTCCCGCTGGGGCCTCTACCACGACCGCCTCGACCATCCCGAGCGCGACGACACGTCCTGGTTCCACCACCTCGACCTGCGCAAGTCCCCCACGGGCGCGATGGAGTTCACGGCCCGCCCCGTGGTCCCCTTCCTGGTCCCGGTCGGCGGTTTCACCCCCGCCGGCGATCCCTCCCGTCACCTCGGCGAGGTCCACCCGGAACAGGTGGCGACCGCGGGGGCCCGGGAAGCGGCGCCGGTGGCGTTGCGGCAGGAACCCACCTCGACCGGCACACCCGCCCACGCCGGGGCCGACGCGGACACGCCGGTCACACCTCGCCTGCTCGACCTCCTCGCTCTCACGGAGGGCGAGCCCGAACTGTCCGCCCTGACCCCCTACTTGACCGGCCCGGAGCCCACCGTGCGTCGTACGGCCGTCACGGTCCTGACGCAGACCGTCCCGACCGGAACAGGACCGGCACTGGACGCCGCGCTCACCGACACCGACGCCGGCGTCCGTGCCGCAGCGGCCGCCTCCCTGCGCGAACTTGTCGAGACGCTGGCCTCGCCGCCGCCCTGTCCGAGCCCGACCCGGTTGCCGTGCCACCGCACTGGATGTCCTGCGCGCCTTGCGCCTGGGTGACGTGGAGCTGTTCGCGGACTTGTTGTCGGACTCCGACATCGCCGTCCGCATCGCGGCCGTGCGAGCGCTCGTGTCGATCGACGCCGCCGCAGAGCTGGCGCGTGCGGCGGCCGTCGATCCGTCACGCGAGGTCCGCGTCACCATCACCAAGGCACTGGCCACCGCGGGCCAGTGCTCGGCCGTGGCTCACTCGGCCCTCGCGGAACTCGTGGACGATCCCGACGCCTTGGTCCGTGGGGCCGCCCACGAGGCACTGGGCACGGCCGGTTGCCCGGCCGCCCTGGCCGCGCGCGCCGAGGCGGCCCTGGCCGCCGCGTCGACGGACTCGGCCGCGGACGTCAGGACCTATGCGTCGCGGGCGCTGTGACCGTGTCCTACCGTGACACCGGTCCTGCCGTGAGGTCAGGAGCGGCCCCGCGTTCCGCAGGACGTACCCGGCGACGTTCTTGCCTAGGGTGATCCCCGCCTCGTCGGCCGACCGGGTGTGGATACCGGAGAAGCCCCGGGCGTCCACGTTCTCGTCCGAGAGCTGCTTCCACGTGGTGTACGTCCTGGTCACCGGGCGCTGTGGGGCGCCAGGTCGGACGGGGTGGTACGCGGCCCCGAGAGCGCCGACAGCACGGTCTCCGCGGCACCCGGGAAGGTGTTGTGGCCGCTCGGGTGGTCCGGATGCCGGGCGCGTCGTGCAGCGGCGTCCAGTCCGGATCGGCGTCGATACCGCCGGAGCGGATCGCGCTGACGGGACGCCACCGCTCGTGGACGTACTTGCTGTCGGACGTCGCGATCCGCGTGTCCACCGGCACCCGGAAGAGCGCGACCAACTGCGCCTGCCCGGCGATGCCCTGGTCCGTGCGGAACGGCGCCACGCGCAGCGGCTCGGCGTGGAGGGAGAGGGAAAGGCCGAGCCAGAGGGTGGCCGTCTCGGTCTGGTGAGCCGCGTGCCTGGCTGTCGTCGGTACCGTACGCCGGCGCCTCCGCGAGGCCGGCGCCGTACGTCGGCGCCTCCGCGAGGTCGGCGGCGTAGCGCGCGGAGTCCGGCGCGGGTGGCGGGCACCCGGAACTGGCTCTGCGCCGTGAGCGCGAACGGCTTGGCGAGGCGGTTGCCGTACTGCGCCGCGGGAGCGTGAGCGGGTGGTGTCGGCTGCCACGCGCCGGGCGCGGCCGGTCGTACGGGACAGGGCGCGTTGACGGAGGCGGGGTCGATCCCCTGCCAGACGGTCTCCCCCACAGCCCGTGGCCTACGACCGGCGTGAGCAGCCTGAGGGCCGACCTCGGCAGCGTCTACGTCTTGCGGAAACGCTCGGAAGAACGCTCGGCCAGCGCCCCTCCGCGCGGCACCTCAGATCACCGGATCGGCGTCAGGAGCGATCTCCCGGGCCCGTGCCCAGAGGGCGTTGAACCACCTGACCTGGCGGTTGACCCGTTCGCGCTGCGCGTCGAGCGTGGTCTTCACGTTGACTCCGAGCTGGTCCGGTTCGAACTCCAGGTACAGATCGGTGTCGAAGATCACGACGTCCCGAGCCGCTGGCCTGGGGTGCGGCTGTTCTTCCGGAGAAGGTGGGAGGACGAGATAGCGCACCGTGATGCCGACGTTGCGCTGGGCCTGGCACAGCCGGGTGAACCGGGCCATGACGACGGGGTTGTCCGCCTCTGTCTCCTTGATCATGAAAAGACGGCGGATCGTGACACGACGGAGCGCCATCGCCTCGGTCTGTGCGTCCAGGTACGGTCCCGCCGAGTCCGTGCCCCAGAAGGGCTGGTCGACGGAGCTGCTCGTGGCGTCGATGGTTCGCTGGGCACACTGCGTCAGGCGGATGAGCCACTCGTTGTTGTCCCGCGGCCAGTGCGCGCTCATCCCGGTCAGGTCGGTGACGACGGAGGCAAGGCTCTCGACCTCTGACCGGGCGAATGCCTTGACGATCTCCGGGCCCTGCTGACCGACCCGTCTCAGGCTCTTGATCAGGCGTTTCGCGTCGCTTGTGCTCATGCCCGCCTCGTCGAGATCGCTGAGCAACGCGGCAGCGTCACTGAGGTGGTCGAAATGCTCCTCCAGCCGACGACTACGCTCTCTGTGCCCGGTTTCGACCGTGGCCAGCCGCTGCTCGAAGTCCACCATGTACTGGACTATGAGCGCGGAACCGCCGATGACGACAGCGACCGCGATCTTCCACAACTCGTCGCCCGACTGATCCACCAGGTTGGTGAGCACGTAGGCGACAGTGCTCACGACGACGGTGATGAGGACCTTGAGCACGAGGGGCGCGACGCGCACCCCCATGGTGGCCGGTCCAGGAGTGCCCGGATCTCCCTGCATGTACCTCTCCCCCCGTCAGATACTCACAGGATGGTGCCCTGTCGGCCCGGCGCCGGCACCTCCTGGTGCGAGCGAAGCGAAAGAAGCGTCAGCTGGTCCCGAATGCGCTGGGTGAGCGTCTTCCACTGCCTGCAGTAACCCGGCGTCTCGTCCAACTGCTCCCATACGGGGTGCAGGACGCGGTCGACGCGGGCCCGGGGCATCCACAGGTGCAGCAGGTGCTCGACGAGCGGCCCCAGGACCCCGGGACCGGACCGGTCGCCGGACCGCAGTCCGTCGAGTTTGTCGGCGACGATGCTCAGCAGCCAGTCGTGCAGCGCCAGATCCTCGCAGAGTCCGGCTGCGTCCGCTGGTGCGGTGTCGGGTGGCAGACGCAGCTCCACAACCCGCAGCCCGTCCCCGTCCTTGGTGAAGAGCACAGAGGGCGGGTCACCGGGGGCAGTCCGCGTGGCAGCCCAGCGCAGGCGGGTGTCGACCGTGGTGAGGGGCGGGTCGTGGTCCAGGACCCGGTGCTGCCGGGAGATCCGCGCCATCAGGGACTCGGCGATCGACCCGATGTCCAGCTGTCCAGGACGGTGACCGAGGAGAAGACCCCGGGCGACCGTCTGCTCGGGCAGTCGTCCGACGGGAACGAGCAGCCCGGGCCGGACCAGGTAGTGGCCCCAGGGCTGACGCCGGTCGGTCCCGGCGGCGGCCAGGGAGAAGAACGCCGAGGACAGGAGCACGCGGCCCTCCACGAGTACCGCGCGGTTCCGCACCGTGCCCACCGCGCGGACCCGCGTGCCCGTGTCGGCGGGCAACGGGCAGTCGACGCCGGTCAGCACTTCCGGAGAGACCACCTGGCGGCTCGGGTGCCGGGAGACCCTGACCCGTTCGTCGGTGCGCAGCCGCAACAGGCGCACGGCCGTCGCCTCGTCCAGCGGGTCGCGGGTGGGCAGCAGGCAGGTGCGGACCTCACCGCAGGCGAGGACGGAACCGGGGTCCGTGCGGGCGGTCGTCATGTCACAGCCCGGGCGGGAACACATAGGAGACACGGTCCGCGATGCCCGGAGGCACCTCGACACACTCGGCGGCGGACCGCTGCGCCACCTGCCCGAGCGGCCCCTCCTCGACCTGGATCTGATCGAGGATCACGCGTACGGCGTGCTCGACGGGCAGGAAGCGGCCGGGGAGCACGCTGCAGGTGAGGTACGCCGTGAAGGGCGCGGCTGCTGGATTCAGCCGCAGCACGGGTGGCAGCGCGTCCCATTCCTCGGGGAAGTCCGGCCCTTCCCAGGGAACCGGCGTGAGCACCGCGCGGCCGTCGTCGCGGAGCAGTCCCAGCCGGACCAGCTGCCAGACCGCGGCGAGGAAGGCACAGGACCACGTGCGCTGTCCTTCCGTCTCGCTCCACAGCTCGACGTCCATGAAGACGGAGTGGCCGCGCGCGTCGGTCTCCCTGGGCGGCTGCCAGACCGCTCCGGCCGGGTCCAGGGCGGCGGAGGTGCGCCGTGCCGGGGTGCGGCTGCCGTTGCTGAGCCATCCCGTGCGGCTGACGGGCGGCCGGAAGCCGCTGCTGCCCGGCGGTGGGGATTCCACCAGCCTGTGCATGACGGACTCGGCGGGGCGGATTTGCCTACGGTCGGCGCCGGGAGCGACCGCACAGGCGGATTCGCGAGCCAGGTAGTCGATGGTCAGTCCGGCACGGGTGGCCTCTTCTACGAGCGAGGGCAGCAGTTCGTCGGGAGCGGCGAGCCGGGAGAAGTAGTCGTCGATGAGGAAGCACGTGCTGACGCGGGGGCGTGGGCCGGTGACGGATGTGCCGAGGCCGGACCGGACGGCGTCCACCCACGGCCGTACGGTGGCGAAGTGCCGCCGTAGCCGCTCGGGCCCCTGGACGATGTCTTCCATGTACAAGTGGCCGATCTCCAGGGAGAGGTGGGAGAACGGCAGGGATTCGGTGCGCGGCTCGGCGCTGGACTCCCGGAAGATCGGGGCGGGTCGGTTCACCGTTCTCCCCAGAAACTGTTGTCGGTCAGCCGCTGGGCGAGGTCGCCGAGGGCCCGCCAGGTCTCCGGGTCGGCGATCTGCCGGTCGTGCACGTCCTGGTCGGTGATGAGCCTCTCCTGCCACTGGAGGACGGGTTCCAGCGGGATCTTCGCGATCATGCCGGTCCGGCCCAGTCCCCGGTCGGAGGCGAGCTTCTCGAGCGCGCTGTCGCACTGGGTCATCCACGCGTACCTGGCCGGCCCCACGTGGGACCACAGGGGGGAGTCCGGATCGGGTACGGCCGCCCGCACGAAGCGGATCGCGCCCCGCAGGACGTCCCGGTCGTGGCCCATTCCCTCGCCGGTGGTGAGGATGCCGCGCGGCCCGAAGGTGAGTTCCGCCGCCGCCGCGACGTGCTGCCGCGTCCACCGGTGGAAGATGAGCCACCGGTGGGCGAGCCGGTCGAGACCGCCGCGGGGCGAGGTGGCGTCCAGGACCAGGTCGACGGCGTAGCTGCGTCCGGCACTCAGGTCCACAATGATCACGTCGAACTCACGTCTGAGGCGCAGGACGAGATCCGCACACCGGTGCACGTGCTCCTCACCGGTGACGAACTCTCCGCCGTAGCGGTCGCCCGGCAGGAGGACGAGACGGCCGGAGCCGTTGGGCCGTTCGCGCAGGTCGGCGTGTTCGGTGCGGGCCCAGACGTCGACGCGGAGGGGTTCACCGACGGAGCCCTGCAGGTAAGCGTGCAGGCCGGTCGTCTCGGCCTGGCGGTGGACGTCGGGAAGGTCGAAGACGGTGGCGGCGGTGGGGGATCCGAAGTCGAAGTCCAGGAAGCAGACGTCGGAGCCGTCCAGGGCGCACTGGTAGGCGAGGTTGGCGCTGGTGACGGACCGGCCGGTGCCGCCCTTGTCCGAGGCCGCGAAGACGAGCACCGTCACACCTTCCCGTCGGTGCCGCGGGCCCGGGCGAGGGTGTCCAGCCGGGCCAGGACGTCGAGGGCGAGCGCGAGCGCCGTTCCCGCTTGTTCGCCGACGAGCCGGTGCGCCCTCTCCAGGTCGGCTTCCAGGCGCTTCATCCACTTCTCCTGGTCGGTGGCGCGGCGCGGGGCCGGGTACTGCTCCTGTTCTCTGCCCAGCAGGTGGGCGGCTTCACTGATCGCCTCCTGCGCCTGGCCGGAGAGGTCGCGACTGTGGCTCGGCGGCTGTATGTACAGGATGTGCGCGGCGACCATGCACTCGGCGACACGTTCCGTGATGCTCCAGGAGGGTCTTCCGGCCGGGACCGGTGTGTGGAGGCCGGTGACCGGCAGGCCGGTCCAGAGGCCGGCGCCCACACCGTCCTCGACGCGGTGGCTCCAGACGTGGTCGAGGGTCTCCTCCGCGAGGCGCAGCAGCTTCTCCTCCTCCGAGGTCTTCTGCGCCAGCGAGCACAACTGGACCGCTCGTTTCAGCAATTGGGTGGGAAAGTCACTCATCACCCATGCCATGGCGGGCCCGAGTGCCTCGCTGCCCGGCAGCGGCAGGGTGACCCCCGGGCTGTGCGGTCCTGCCTCTTGGCCGTCGCTCGTGGCTTTACCGGTGAACCGGCCGTGCTCGTTGAGGCGTTCCATGACCTTGATGAGGTTGTTGAGGTCGTGGCCGGTGGTACGCCGGCGCATCATGTCGTGCACCAGGACGGAGACGACGGAGAGGGAGAAGTATGCCGAGTCCGACTGCTGGGACGTGGTACGCCACGGGATCTTGGCGAGCGGCCAGCGGTCCTGGCCGAAGCGCGCGAGAGCCGACCAGTACTGGTGGGTGATCTCCCAGCGCAGCCGCAGCGCGTTGGCCAGTTTGTGCTGCTCGGGGTCGAGCAGGCCTCGGGTGAGGGTCCGTTCGGACATCAGGTCGACTATGCCGTCCAGCGCGACGACCGTGAAGTGAAGGTTGGGCAGAGGGCTGGCGACACCGGCGGGCTGCGGGACCGCCTCGAACGCGGGGCCCTTGAAGGCAACCTCCGGGGCGTCGCGCACGACGCTCCAGGCCCAGCCGCACTCGAACAGGCGGTTGGGGTTGGTGAGTTCGTCACGGACCTCGGCGGGCAGGTCGAGGCCGGGACTTTCGGTGATGGTCGCGCGCAGCGTCCCGAAGCGGTGCTGGAAGCGCTCGACGACCTGACGGTCGGAGAGTCCGTCCTCATGCAGGAGACCGGCGAGGACCCGGCCCTCCGGGGAGGCGATGTCGATCACGTGCACGGTGAAGGACCGCAGCAGACCCACGAGCGCGGCGGACAGCCGGACGCTGGTGTCGCTCTGGAGTTGGTCGATGCGGTCGAGCGTGGACTGCCGGCGGGTCGTGCTCCGGCACCCTTTGAGGAACTCCAGCACGGCCAGGCACAGGCTGACGGACATGGAGTAGGAGTCGACGACGTCGATGTCCCGTTGTTCCTCGGTGAGTTCGCATGTCGGGTCGACCGGGACGAAGTAGTGGCCCCCGTCGAAGACCGGTTCCCGTCCGCGGCGGTTGCGCTCCATGAACTCGCCGAGCACCTCGATCAGCCGGAGGGGGATGTCCGTGGTGTCTCCCAGCGCCCTCAGCGCCTTCGCCACGTCGAGCTGCGTGGTGTCGGGGTGGTCCAGTCGGAAGGCCGGGATCTCGGTGGCGGGATACAGCAGGCAGAGCAGCCGCTCGGCGTCCGCGACACTGCTGCGTCCGTCGGTGTCGTCCCAGGCCCACAGGCCCTCCGGGAAGGAATGCCGGGCCAGCGCCTGCCACATGTCCAGCAGATGCTGCCGTGGCCTGATCCGCATCCGGTTCTCCCCCTCGCCGGCCGCGCCTCCCCGGGACGGTCATCGAAATCTACCCGCTCACCGGAAACCGCAACCGAGAATGATGTAGTCGTAGCCGGTGCGCACTTCGCCTTGCTCGCCGATTTCGTGAATCTGCACGGAGTCGGTGAAGCGCCGGATGCTGGCCTCGATTTCCGTCCGGCTCACATTGCTCGCGGGAAACCAGAGATCACCTACTTGATATCCGGCGCTGTGCTCCATGAAGGCAGCCGCGAAGGGCGCGCCGGGGGTGAGGGCCTCCAGGAAGTGCTGGACGGCACGATGGAAGTCCTCGGTGTCCGTGGAGATCGACTCTGCGACGAAGAACATCGTGCCCGTCTGCCAGCGGTCCGGCAGGTCGACCGGCCGAAGAATGTCGCCTTCCTTCACCTGCGCGACCTCACGCAGGCGGGGCCAGGGACCGTCCGGGATCGCCGCGTAGGCATCGTCCTGGCACAGCTTCTGCCAGAACTTCTCCCAACTGCCGTCGTGCTCGTCGATCTGCCCGCGCAAGTAGGCGCGGTTGGACTTCGACCGGTCCAGCAGGGTGATGCGGTCGCACCAGGGCAGCATCAGAAATGCCGGGTAGAGATTGGCTCCCGCCCCCACGTCGATACCGTGGACCGGCAGATCGGACCGTTCCCGGAAATGATCACTGAAGTGGGCGCGGACGATCGACATGATCTCCTCGTCGACGGAGAGCACCTCGCTGTAGTTCTTCTCGACGTACCTCGCGGGGTCGAAGTCGTCCCACTGCGCGTCCCCGTTCAACTGTGCCTGTTCATCCGATGATCCGAAAGGCATGCCTCACGGTATCAATACAGTCGGTGGAAGGGGACACGATGAACGCACAGCAGGACACGGCGCGCAATACCTGATCCGAGCCCTTGAACAGGCGGGGGCACCACGCAATTCTGGTGCGATGCCAGCACCTTCGCTTCCGCCCGGCCTGCCTCGCGAGGCCAACGGGCAGGACATGTCCGATCTTCTCAGCCTGGATCGGGCCGCCTTTCCTGACGATCCGATGCGGAACTCGACCTTGCGCCAGTTGCTGGACATGTACGCGGACCATCTGCTGGTGATCGAGGACGACGACGGCCACCTGTGCGCCTACGTGCTCGCCACACCGCCGTACAAGGGGGAGAGCTGGATCTTCAGTCTGGGCGTCGCGCCCGCGAGACGGGGGAAGGGGTTGGCCCGCACACTGATGACGCAGGCGCTGGAGACCGTGCGCGCCGAAGGGGCGAGCACCGTCCGGCTCTGGGTGGAGCCCGGCAACGACCCGGCCAGGGCTCTGTACGAGTCCCTCGGATTCACCCCCGATCCAGAGGGGCCTCACGCTGATCACTTCGGCCCCGGCGCTCACCGCCTCGGCATGACCCTCAAGCTGTGAGGTCGAGGCGAGGGGTGCGAACGCGCGGGCTCAGTCCCCGTTCCTGACCCGGGCCAGGGCATGAGTCCTCCAGCACGGTCAGGACCAGGGCGAATTCCGGGACAGGTTCGGGCCGACCGCCCAGAGTCCTTCGCCCACGCCTTCCTCGACGCGTCGGCGTCACAGGTGCTCGAACTATCAGGAGTCGCTCGTTCGAGGATCTACTCCCTGTCGTGGTCCGGGCCTGCGAAGTCCGGACTGCTGTAGTCCGGACTCGTGAAGCTCGGGCGGGTCGGCCCTTCCTCGGTGCTGCTGAAACCCGGGCCGTAGCCGAGGTGCGGGATGCGACTGGTCGTTCTCCGCGATGCCGTCCGGTGCGGCGCCGCAGCAGTGGCGGGGTCGGCGAGTGCATCCCGTAGGAACGGCAGGATGCCGCGCTCCAGCAGGGCCTCGCGCCAGGCTTCCCTGGCGCCGGCAACCTCTTCGCTCAGTTCACCGTAGGCTCCTGAGCCACGTGAGCGCCGGTGGCGCAGAGCGGTCAGGAGGAGCCCGGCGGCTCCGACCAGAATCGCGGCAGCCGTCACGGCACCGAACACCCAACCGACGGTGAGCATCGTCTGTGCGATCGCCTGCTCGGGGTTGAGAACCTTCAGGATGTAGCCGACGAGCAGGCAGATCACAGCAGCGGTGCCGGCGAGGACGGGTGCAAGGACAGCGGCCACGGCGCCGGCGCCGGCGCCGGCGCCGGCTGATTGGGTGACTTCGTCGATGGTCGCGGCAAGCCCCACCTCGTTCGTGCTCCGCTTCGTTCGGCCTGTTTCACGGACGGACGACGGGGTGGACGCCGGTGAGCGCAGTTCATCGCGGACCTTCACGTAGTGCTCGTACTCGGTGGCTGCCGCCACGGTGATGAGTGCGGAGGCGTTGAGTGCCATGGCGCGAAGTTGTTCGGGGCTGATCCGCAGTACTCCGGCGGCCAGTTCCGGGCGGCGCGGTACGGAGCGCAGCGCCTCGTCGAGGATCCGTTCGAACTCCGCGCGGTCCTCGCTGAGCAGGTGGTGCCGGATCGACGGCCGCCACGACGAACCCGACGCGGGCCCCGAAGCGCTCCCGCTTGGGCCGCCGGGCCGCCGGGCCGCCGGTGGCGGATTCGGTGTGTGTGGCGAAGGTGGGGTGCTCTCGGCTGTACCTTCGCCGTCCGACTGCGAACCGCTTTGGGACGGCGGGCGCGTGGATCGATCGGCTTCTGGGGTGGCGGCAAGCCGTGGCAAAGGTGCTGGGGCCGCGCGTCGCTCACCTTCTGAACGCTCGATCACGGCCACGAGCATGAGCCGCGCCCTCTCCAGGCGACGCTCATCGCCCAGTGTCTGGGCGGCCTCGGTCTCCGCGGTGGCGAGGTTGACCAGCGCGGAGCGGGACAGAGAATGGTGTGGGCCGAGTACGGCGGACACCTTTTGGGCGGCGATCGAGAGGACATCGGCGGCCTGCTCCCACCGTTCACGATCCCCTGCCGCCAGCGCCGATCCGAACTGGGCCCGGGCCACGGTGATCAGAGCGGAGAGTGACTTCGGATGGTCACCGCCGAGCAGCCGCACCAGTCGGCGTGCCGTAAGTGCGACGGCGTGCACGCGTTCATCCGCTTCGGTGTGGCGTCCCTGCTGGCGGTTGGCCTCCGCCACAACGGATTCCGCCAGGAGCCGGATTTCCATCGACTCCGGTTCATGCAAGGAGTCGTCACAAGCCCCGAGCCTCAGCGCCTCCTCGGCCGCCCTCGTGGCCCCCGTGAGGTCTCCCAACCGCAGCTTGACCGACGCCAGATTGGCGACGCTCCTGGCCGCGGCGCCGGCTGGATCATTCTGCGCCTCCAGGACGAAGGCCGGCGACAGGACCCCGACCGCAGCCGAGATGAGACCACGGTCGACCAGAATGACAGCCAGTTCATTGCGGGTATCGCCGGGCAGCGCGAGCGACTTCGGATCCCACTGAAGCTGCGCGACGACGCCCCGCAGCAACGCGTCTGACTCTGCGGCAAGGCCGAGCGCTTCGAGCAGCGCCACCAGATAGGCAAGGTCCCGGCCAGGCTGCGCCCGCTGGAACAGATCGGGGGCCCTGCTCAGCAAGAGGGTGGCCGAAGCCGCTCTGCGCCGGGCACCAGTGTCTCCGCGCAGGCTCAGTTCAGCCTGGTCGATGGCTTCCTGCCAGAGGTCGATCATGCGTCGTCACCACGCAACTGACGTTCCATGGCCGCTTTTGCGGCGATGAACCTGAGTTCGGCGACTTGAGACGGATCGAGCAGCGCGCGCTGGGACCACTCGTCGATCCGATCGAACCATGATTCCACCGAGGAGGCCGCTCCCTCGACGGTCAGCGTTTGTGCGCTCAGGACCTGTGTGGGCGACGCGCTTGCCGGATGGACCACATCCAGCAGATGCTCCACATCGAACTGGTCGAAGCGGCGCAGGGCTTCCCCGATGGTGGCCGCGAAGAGCACGTTGGCGGCTCGGTCGGCAGCGGCTCGGTCGGGAGCCTGCTCCAGGAGGATGCCCACGATCACGGGCTCCTGGTCCTCGGGAAGGCCCTTGACGACGGGGCCGCCGGAATAGCCCGAGTAGTCACCCAGGGACTGGTGCGCTGTCAATTGCAGCGCCTCGATGACCCCGCCTCCCTCGCAAAGGTACTCCGTCATACCGTTGTCGACGTGTCCCCTGAGGTGTACTTCGGATGCCGCAGGACGGTACGGCCCGTGCCAGTCGTCTCCGCCATGGGCGACGCCGGCCCGGGGTATCGGCAGCAGTACCTCGTAAGCGTCGGAGATCATGATCAGGGCGAGGTCCGCGTTCTTGTCACGGCGGCACACCTGGCCCGCCAGCCGGCTGCCGTCCGTCAGGACCACGTCCACGTGCTCGTCCAGTGTGTTGAGGCCCCGGAGGCAGTGCAGTGCCGTCAGCACATAGCGACGGGTCAAGAGGAACCCGCCGCCGAGGCGCTGTTGTGAGTGGAAGAGCTCGACCCAGTAACTCGCGTCGATCACGGTGACTCCGGGACCCGCTCCACGCTGAGGGTGACCTCGAACGACGCCTCAGCCGACGCCTTGGACAGGATGACCCCGGCCTCCGCCGCCAACGTCAGCCCGAACGTCACCTCCATGCTCGCCACCCGCCAACCGTCGCGGCGTTGTACCTGCGAGAGGGACCGTTGAGCAATGTCCGATGCCTGGACAATGGCCTCCTCCAACTCGGCGGCCCGGTCACCGAGAGCAGAACTCGACCGCGTACGGCTGGAGATCTGCCGACTGCCCGTCGCGTCCACAGCAACGGTTTCGATCCGAACATCCGCCACATGTCCCCCTGTTGGCCGCAGTGAGGCTCGCACCGACTCTCGGTCCCCGGCAGAAGCGTAGCCAGCACCACGCGGCATCGGCGACCGATTCGCTGTCCTGCCCCCTCCTACGGCGACCACGGAAAACCGGGCGGGGTTACGGCCGCGGCGCGCGGCATCAGCATCACGTCACGATCACATAGACCTTGCGCACGGTTTCAACGGTCTTCCAGACACCGACGAAGCCCGGCTTCATGACAAAGCTGTCGCCCGCCTTGTAGACCTCCGGTTCGCCGCCTTCAGGCGTGAGTTCGACGATGCCGGAGAGGATGTGGCAGAACTCGAAGGTCTCGCCCTTGATCGAGCGCGTCTCGCCGGGCGTCGCTTCCCAGACGCCCGTACGGATCATGTCCCCGCGGGCGACGTCCTGGGCCCAGGTCTTGAAGGCGGGGTTGCCGGAGATCAGGCGTTCCGGGAGCGGGACGGACTCGTGTGGAGCGGAGGAGGGATTGGTGTCGATGGTCTTCAGAAGGGACATGCCCTTTCCTTTCTTGAGCTTGAGAGGTTGGTGGCCACGGCACCGGTCGCGGCTCACCACCCCGACGAAACCGCCTGTTGCCCGCCGGGCCGGTACGCCGGGCATGTCAGGTCAGGGCCCGACTCCGCCCGGCCACGACCTCCGGGCGCAGCAGGTCTGCGAGGGTCTCGGCCGGCAACAGGCCCTTCTCCAGAACGAGTTCGGCGACACCCCGGCCGGTGGCGAGGGCCTCCTTGGCGATGTCGGTGGCGGCCGTGTAGCCGATGTACGGGTTGAGGGCGGTGACCAGGCCGATGGAGTTCTCCACGCTCGCCCGGAGCTGATCGGTGTTGGCGGTGATGCCGTCGACGCAGCGTTCGGCGAGGGTGAGGCAGGCGGCGCGCAGGTGGGTGAGGGACTCCGAGAGGGAGTGCAGGATGATCGGTTCGAAGGCGTTGAGCTGGAGCTGTCCGGCCTCGGCGGCCATGGTGATGGTGACGTCGTTGCCGATGACCTCGAAGGCGACCTGGTTGACGACCTCGGGGATCACCGGGTTGACCTTGCCGGGCATGATGGACGAACCGGCCTGCACCGGCGGCAGGTTGATCTCACCCAGGCCCGCGCGCGGCCCGGAGGACAGCAGCCGCAGGTCGTTGCAGCTCTTGGAGAGCTTGACGGCGATGCGCTTGAGGACGCCCGACATCTGCACGAACGCGCCGCAGTCCTGCGTGGCCTCGACCAGGTTCGCGGCCGTGACCAGCGGCAGCCCGGTGATCTCGGAGAGGTGGCGACGGGCCGACTCGGCGTACCCGGCCGGTGCGTTGAGGCCGGTGCCGATGGCGGTGGCGCCGAGGTTGATCTCGTGGATCAGCTCGACGGCCTCGGCAAGACGGTGGCGGTCCTCGTCGATCATGACGGCGTACGCGGAGAACTCCTGGCCGAGCGTCATGGGGACCGCGTCCTGGAGCTGGGTGCGGCCCATCTTGAGGACCTCGCGGAACTCGACGGCCTTGCGGGCGAAGGAGTCCTGGAGGACGGCCATCGCCCTGAGCAGTCCGTGGACCGCGAAGACCGTGGCGATCTTGACGGCGGTCGGGTAGACGTCGTTGGTGGACTGGCCGAGATTGACGTCCTCGTTGGGGTGCAGGTGCGCGTACCGGCCCTTTTCGTGGCCCAGCAGCTCCAGCGCGCGGTTGGCGATCACCTCGTTGGCGTTCATGTTGGTCGAGGTGCCGGCTCCGCCCTGGATCACGTCGACGACGAACTGGTCGTGCAGCTTGCCCTCGCGGATCTCCCGGCACGCCTCGATGATCGCGGCGGCCTTCTCCGGGGCGAGCAGGCCGAGTTCCTCGTTGGCACGGGCGGCGGCCTCCTTGACCGCGGCGAGCGCGTCGACCAGATGCGGGTAGGCGGAGATGGTCATGCCCGAGATGGGGAAGTTCTCCGTGGCGCGCAGCGTGTGCACACCCCAGTAGGCGTCCACGGGAACGTCCCGGTCGCCAAGCAGATCGTGTTCACTGCGGGTGACGGCGGTCATTCCGGAGCGGGCCCTTCCTCGATGCGGTTCAAGCGTGGACGTGAGTGGGTGCGGCAACAGGCCGCGGGACCGGAAGGCCGCGGGGACGTCCCAGGAGTCTTGCTGGGGAAGTCCCCGCGGTTTCGACGCCGTCGGCATCGGCATCGCCATCGGCTCAGAGCAGCTTGTCCTTCGCCTTGTAGTAGGCGCCGCCGAACGGCAGGAACCAGGGGGTGCCGTTGTAGAAGGGGACGGGCACCTTCGGGAAGCCCAGGCCGCGCAGCGGGTTGGCGTCGGGGTTGCCGTCCATCATCTCGGCGACGGCGCGGCCCATGTAGGTGGCCATCTGGACGCCGTGGCCGCAGTAACCCATGGAGTAGTAGAGGCCGTTGACCTCACCCGCGTGCGGAACGCGGTCCCAGGAGAAGCCGACCATGCCGCCCCACACGTAGTCGATGCGCACCCCCGCCAGCTGCGGGAAGATCTCGGTCATCTCCCGCTTGAGGATGTCACCGCTCTTGACGTCGGAGGCCGGGTTGGAGGGGGCGAAGCGGGCCCGGCCGCCGAAGGCGAGGCGGTTGTCCGGAGTGAGGCGGACGTAGTGGCCGACGTTCTTGTGGGCGACCAGCAGGCGGCCGTTGGGGATGAGCTCCTTGGCGCGTGCCTCCCCCAGCGGCTCGGTGACGATGATGAAGCTGCCGACGTTGATCAGCCGCTTCCGGAACCACGGCATCGACTGGTCGGTGTAGGCGTCCGTGGCCGCCATGACCTGCTTGGCGCGGATGGTGCCGTGCAGGGTCTCCACCACGAAGCCGCCGCCGGGGAGGCGGGTGAGGCCGGTGGCGGCGTTGCGTTCGTGGATCTCGGCGCCGGCGCGCTCGGCGGCGTGTGCCAGGCCACCGACGAACTTGCCCACGTGCAGGCCCGCGCTGAGCGGGTCGAGCAGGGCGCCGTGGTAGTAGTCCGTGCCGAGCTCGGCCCGCAGTTCGCTCTTGCTCAGGACGATGGTCTCGTGGCCGAAGTTGTCGGCCAGGTCGCGCTGCTTGGCCCGCAGTCCCTCGAAGTGCCCGGGCTTGCAGACCGCGCCGAGGCGGCCGGAGCGGTTGAAGTCGCAGTCGATGTTCTCGGCCCTGGTGAGGTCCTCCACGACGTCGACCGCCTCGCGGAAGGCGTCGTAGAGCTCACGGGCCCGTTCCTGCCCGTAGCGCTTGCGCGCCTCCGCGGGGCTGATGGTGATGCCCTGGGTGCACATGCTGCCGTTGCGCCCGGAGGCGCCCGAGCCGACCTTGTCCTTCTCGACGAGGACGGTACGGGCGCCCTTGCGGGCGGTGTGGTAAGCGGTGGACAGCCCGGTGAGGCCGCCGCCGATCACCACCACGTCCGCCTCGTCGGGCAGGTCCTTGCCGGAACGGTCGGGGAGGGCGGGGGCTGTGTCCAGCCAGTAGGGGATCTGCTTCATGGCGTGCGTCCTCTGTGTTCTCGGTCTGGTTCGCCGGTTACGCCGTCGGTCAGCAGCCGAGCAGCTTCGGCAGGCCCGACAGGTCGGGCAGCTCGTCGTACGGCTGGTAGTCGGCGCTGCCGGGGCGGCCGTAACGGTTGATCCACACACGGCGCTTCAGGCCGAGGTCACGGGTCGGGATGTGGTCGTACTCCCAGCCCTGGGCGGTGTGGATGACCTGGGACGGCTCGACGCCCATGGTCCGGAAGGCGTGCTTGAAGGTCTGGCGGTCCGGCTTGTAGGCGCCCGCCTGCTGGGCGGTGATGACGTAGTCGAACTCGACGCCGATGTTCTCGACGTTCCGCGCGATCAGGTTGTCGTCGGTGTTGGAGATGATGGCGATCTCGTACTTGGTCTTCAGCGCGCGCAGGGCCTCCGGCACCTCCGGGAAGGGGCCGAAGGTGGGGACCGCGTCCACCAGGGCCTCGCCGTCGGAGTCGCGGTACTCCAGGCCGTGCAGGCGCATGGCGTTGCGCAGGCTGGAGGGCAGGGCCTCGTGGTAGGGGCGGTAGGCCTCCAGGACGGCCTGGAAGCGCATGACGCGGAAGTCGTCGAGGAACTCGTCGACGTCCAGGTTGTCCAGGTCCAGCCGGCCGGAGTCGGAAAGGATCTTCAGAGTGGTGGGGCCGAGCTGGAAGTCGATCAGGGTTCCATAGGCGTCGAAGGTGACGATCTCTCGCATGGTGTTCAGCCTCGATCTCGCGGGATTTCGGATTTTCCGGGGGTGAGGATGGGGGCTTCAGACGACGCGTTCACCGGGGGTGACGATCGCGTCGAGCGCGGCCAGGTCGGCCGGGGTGGGAATCCAGTCGGCCGCCGCCGCGTTGGCGGTGACCTGTTCGGGGGTCATGGCGCCGCAGATGACGGAGCCGACGGCGGGGAGCGCGGCCAGTGCGCCCACGGCGACTTGGAGGAGGGTGCGTCCTCGTTCGGCACCGTACGCGGTGAGCGCATCGGCCCTGTCGAGGGCGGCGTCGGTGAGCCAGCCCTGGCGCCAGGACAGCCGGCTGCCGGCCGGGGGTTGCTCGCCGCGCCGGTACTTGCCGCTGAGCAAACCGTTGGCCAGCGGGTAGTACGGCAGCAGTCCGACGCCGTGGCGCAGGCAGGCCGGGATCAGGTCCCGCTCCACCGCCCGGTCGAGCAGGTGGTAGCGGGCCTGGGTGGAGACGAAGGCGTCGGTGAGGTCCTCGGCCGGAAGGTTGGAGCAGCCGATGTACCGGATCTTGCCCTCGTCCACCAGTTCCCGGAGCGCGGCGACCGTCTCCTCCAGCGGGGTGACGCCGTCCGGCTCGTGGTACTGGTACAGGTCGATCCGATCCGTGCCGAGTCGGCGCAGCGACGCCTCGACGGCGTACCGGATGTAGGGGCGGGCGCCGCGCCGGCCGTAGAGGTCGGCCTCCTGCCCCATCTCCATGCCGAACTTGGTGGCCAGCACGATCTCGTCGCGGCGCCCCTTGAGGGCGGCGCCGAGGAGCCGTTCGCCGTCACCGCGCCCGCTGTCGCTCTCGCCGAACCCGCCGTACATGTCGGCGGTGTCGAACAGGGTGATGCCCGCGTCCAGGGCCGCGTGGACGACCGCCTTCGTGCCGTCCTCGTCCAGACGGGAGCCGAAGTTGTTGCCGCCGACACCGACCACGGAGACGGTCGGGCCGCGCTCGCCCAGCGTGCGATATCTCATGACCGCCTCCCGAAGCCGATGCAGACGTTCTTGGTCTGCGTGTAGCTGTCGAGGGCCGCGAGACCCTTCTCCCGCCCCCAGCCGCTGTGCTTGTAGCCGCCGAAGGGGAGCTCGACGCCGGTGCCGACGCCGGTGGCGTTGACGTAGACCTGGCCGGCCCGGATGCCCTCGGCCAGGCGCATCGCCTTGTCGATGTCGCGGGTCCAGACGTAGGACGCGAGGCCGTACGGGCTGTCGTTGGCGATGTCCAGGGCCTCGTCGGTGTCGTCGAACTCGATGACGGTGACGACGGGGCCGAAGATCTCCTCGCGGGCGCACCGGGCGTCGTTGGTGACGCCGGTGAGGACGGTCGGCTCGACGTAGTAGCCGTCGGCGAGGGCCGGGTCGGTCGGCGCTCGGCCGCCGGCCCGTGCCACGGCGCCCTCTTCGCGGGCCAGGTCCAGGTAGCCGAGGACCCGGTCGCGCTGCCGAGCGGCGACCAGCGGGCCGACGTCCGGGTCGGTGAGCCCCGGGCCGACGCGCAGGGAGGCGGCGTGGTCGACCAGCTTGTCGAGGAACTCCTCGGCGCCGCGCTGGAGCAGCAGCCGGGTGCCGGCCGAGCAGGTCTGGCCGGCGTTGCCGAAGGCCGAGGCCGCGACGGCGGTGAGCGCCAGGTCGAAGTCGGCGTCGGCGAAGACGACGACCGGTGACTTGCCGCCCAGTTCGGTGACGGAGGGCACCACGTTGGCGGCGGCGGCCTGGGCGACCTTGATGCCGGTCGGCACCGAGCCGGTGAAGGTGACCTGGTTGATGTCCGGGTGTCCGGCGAGGGCCGCGCCGGTCTCGCCGTCACCGGGGACGACGTTGAGGACGCCCGGCGGCAGGCCGCACTCCAGGGCGATCCTGCCGATCTCCAGCGGGGTGAGCGGCGCCTCGGGCGAGGGCTTGAGCACCACCGTGCAACCGGCCGCCAGTGCGGG
This sequence comes from Streptomyces akebiae, assembly GCF_019599145.1. NCBI lineage: Bacteria > Bacillati > Actinomycetota > Actinomycetes > Kitasatosporales > Streptomycetaceae > Streptomyces > Streptomyces akebiae. The sequence goes on from NZ_CP080647.1 coordinate 759,874, forward strand.
GGCGGAGCCCCTGGCGGTGTTCTGCAGGGGGTAGTTGAACGGGATGATCTGGCCGGAGACACCGATCGGCTCACGCACGGTGTAGTCGATCAGGCCGGGCCCGAGGGGGATCGTGGTACCGCCGAGTTTGTCGGCGACGCCCGCGTAGAACTCGAAGTAGCGGGCCGCCGCCTCGACATCGGCCTTGGCCTGGCTCAGCGGCTTGCCGACGTCCTGGCTCTCCAGCCGGGCCAGCCGTTCGCCCTGGTAGCGGATGGCCTCCGCGATCCGGTGGAGGACCCGGCCCCGGTCGGCGGCGCGCATGCGGGCCCACGCGGGAGAGGTGAGGGCCGAGCGGGCCGCCGCCACCGCCTGGTCCACGTCCGCCGCGCCGGCCAGCGCCACCTGGGCGATGGCGGTGCCGTCGGACGGGTCGAGGACGGTGAAGGAGCGGCCGTCGGCGGCGGGCACCTGCTTGCCGTCGATGAGCAGCTCGGTCAACCGCAGTTCGCCGGTCATGGCCGGATCTCTCCCTGCACCTCGCCGAAGATGACGACCTCGTCGCCGGGGCGGACGGTACGGATCCGGCGGACCCAGAGCACGATGCCGTCCTGCGGGGCGAGGACCTCCTCCAGCGTGTCGCCGTAGTGGTCGGTGATGGTGGCGATCAGGTCGCCTTCCTTGCAGGTGTCCCCCGGCTCGGCGTGGCCGACGAAGAAGCCGCCGGCGTCGGAGCGGGCGAAAGTGCCGGAGACAGTGGTGTAGGTGTCCCGCAGCTCCGCCGCACCGTCGATCATGCCGAGTTGCCGGAGGATGTTGCGGATGGAGTGCATGTGCAGGGCGACGTTCTCCTCGCGGTAGGTGCCGCCGCCGACCTCGATGGTGATGGCGGGCTTGCCCGCCGCGAGGGTGGGATGGCGCACCGTGCCGCCCCACTTGCCACCCTTCCAGACCAGCTCGTGCCCGGCCGCGAGGGCCATGTCCGTCGCCAGTTCCTCGTAGCCGCCCTGAAGGATGACCAGCGGGGCGATCTCACCGAACGTGCCGCCGGTGTGCAGGTCGACCAGGGCGTCGATGGCCGGGACGACCTGCTCGACGAAGGTGGCGGCCAGGCGCAGCGAGTACGAGCCGTCCGCGTCACCGGGGAAGATGCGGTTGAGGTTGAGGTGGTCCAGGCCGCTGGTGCGGGCCGCCGCCTCGAAGGCCGGGGTGTTCATGCAGGGGATGGCGACGAGCGTGCCGCGCAGGGTGGCCGGGTCGATCTCGGCGACCACGCGGCGGACGGCTTCCTGGCCGTCGTACTCGTCGCCGTGCACGCCGGCGTCCACACACAGCACCGGGCCGTCCTGCGCGCCGTTGACGACGATCAGTGGGATGCCGAGTTCCACACCGTAGCTGCTGGTGCCGACCGGGATGAGGCCTTGGGCGCGCTCGCCGGGGGCGACGGTCAGCGGACCGATGGAGTACATGTCGTTCCTTTCCGAAACATGGATCAGATGCGGGTGGACGCCTCGGCGAGGGTCTCCGCGAGGATGTCGGCGATACGGTCGAGAAGGGCCCGGTCGCTGATCAGCGGGGGCGCGATCTGGACCAGTGGCGCGGACCGGTTGTAGACGCGGGCGAGGAGGCCGGCCTCGCGCAGCCGGCGCGGGATCAGGTCGGCGATCAGGTCGGCGCGGGCGGTGTCGCCGAAGCCGCCGTCCTCTTGGTCGCCGACGAGTTCGCAGGCGTAGAAGAACCCGGCTCCCCGGACGTCGCCGACGATTCTCAGGTCCGCGAGGGATGCCATGCGGCCCGCCAGGTGGCCTTGGAGGTCACGGACGTTCTCCAGGATCCGGTCCCGCTCCATGATCTCCAGGTTGCGCAGGGCGATGGCCGCGCTCAGCGGGTGCCCGGCGAAGGTGTAGCCGTGGTTGAGGACCGTGCCGGGCCGGTTGATGACCTCGACGACACCCTGGCTGACCAGAGTCGCCCCCAGGGGGGCGTAACCGGCGGTGATGCCCTTGGCAACGGTGACCATGTCCGGGCGGGCGCCGTAGCGGTCCCCGCCGAACCACTCCCCGAGGCGGCCGAAGGCCGTGATCACCTCGTCGGCGACGAGCAGGAGTCCGTACCGGTCGGCCAGCGCCCGCAGACCCTGCCAGTAACCCTGGGGCGGGGTGATGCAGCCGCCCCGGTTCTGCACCGGCTCGGCGATCAGCATGGCGATGGTCTCCGGCCCCTCGGCCAGAATCGCGTCCTCCAGCTCGGCGAGCAGCCGGGCCGTGTACAGGCCGTCGTCCGCGTATTCCGGTGCGAGACCGAAGCGGTTGGTGTTGGCCACGAACCGGGTGTCGATCGCCGGCGGGCCGTACGGCTCCGTCAGGCCGGGGTCGTCGGTGAGGGAGAGGGCACCGATGGTCAGTCCGTGGTAGGCGCCGCGCCGAGCGATGGCCTTGGTGCGGCCCGGTTCGCCGCGCAGAGCGTGGTAGCGGCGGGCGATCTTCCAGGCGGTCTCGACGGCTTCGGCGCCGCCGCTGGAGAAGAAGGTGTGCTCGATGTCGACGGGGGCGATCCGCGACAGGCGCTCGGCGAGTTCGATCGCCGTGGGGTGCGCGGAGCCGGACCACAGCGGGCTGTAGCACAGCTCGCGCAGCTGCTTCTCGGCCGCCTCGGCGAACTCGGGGCCGTAGGAGTAGCCGAGCTGGCAGCAGTACAGCCCTGACAGTCCGTCGATGTAGCGGTTGCCGTCCGCGTCGTCGATGTACGGGCCCTCGCCGCGGCTGACGACGAACAGTTCCTGGCCCGGCATCGCGAGCGATCCGTTGGCGGTCATGTGCAGCAGCAGGTGCCGCTGAGCGGTGTCGATCATACGGTCTCACCTCCGGGGGCGGCGACGCCCACCGTGTTCTCGACCGAGAGCAGGGATTCCTGCCGTCCGGTGCCGATCCAGCGGACCAGGGCGACGAGGCCGAGGGCGAGGACGGCGAAGGCGATGAGGATGGCGCTCACTGCGGTCACACTGGGGTCGATCTCGAAGGTGAGCGAGTTGTAGACCTGCACGGGCAGGGTGACGGTGTCGACGGACGAGAGGAACTGGGAGATGTAGAACTCGTCGAAGCTGGTGATGAAGGAGAAGATCGCTGCCGCGATCATTCCGGGGGCGGCGAGGGGGAAGGTGATCTTCCGGGCGATGGTGAGGCGGCCGGCGCCCATGCTGGCGGCGGCGTCCTCCAGGCGTTCGTCGATGCCGCGCAGGGTGGCGATCAGGATCAGGACCGCGATGGGTGAGGCGAGCACGGTGTGGCCGAGCGCGATGGCGATCGGGCTGCCGAGCATCGCGGCCGGCTCGAAGAGCAGGAACAGCCCGAGTGCGGTGACGATCTGCGGGATGAGCAGGGGTCCGAGGACCAGGGCGAACACCGCCGAGCGCAGCGGGAGTTCGCTGCGGACCAGGGCGGTCGCCGCGGTCACCCCGATGATGAGGGAGAACACGGTGCTCAGCGCGGCGACCAGGGCGCTCAGGGAGAGCGCGGCGGGCCATTTGCTGCCGTCGGCGAAGAGGGCCCTGTACCAGTTCAGCGTCCACGCCTCGGGCGGGAAGGCGGCGAAGGCGTTGTTGCTGAAGGAGGTGACGAGGATGACGACGATCGGCAGGGCCAGGAACAGCAGGATCAGGGTGGCGACGACGGTCAGGGCGATTCGGCCGGTGAGGGTCTTGCGCAGCTCCATCATGAGGCGTTCCTCTTCTTACGGCTGGCGCCCAGGGAGCTGACGACCTTGACCAGCAGCAGTCCGGCCAGGGTGAGGACCAGCAGGATGACGCCCTGCGCGGCCGCCCCGTTCCACTGGTTCTCCTTCGTCACCTGCTGGTTGATGAGGGTGGCGATCATCGTCTGGTTGGGTCCGCCCATCAGGGCCGGAGTGATGTAGTACCCCAGTGACAGGATGAAGCTGAGCAGGCCGGCACTGGCCAGGCCAGGCGCGACCAGCGGCAGATAGACCCGGCGGAAGATCGTCACCTTGCCCGCGCCCATGCTCGACGCGGCCGCCAGCAGCCGCCGGTCCACCCCTCGCATCACCCCATAAAGGAGCAGCACCGTGTAGGGGAGCATCATCGAGGTGGTGCCGATGACGACGCCCAGTTCGTTGTAGAGCAGCTGGTAGGGCGCCCCCGGGGCCCACGCCAGGGTTTCGTTCACCAGGCCCTTGTCGCCGAGCATGATGATCCAGCCGTAGGTGCGCACCAGGGCGGACACGAAGTGCGGGACGACCACGACCAGCATCGCCAGACCCGCCCACACCGGCTTCAGCCGGGTGATCGCCTGGGCCAGGACGAACCCGAAGACCAGGCTGAGCACGGCCGTTTCGGCGGAGATCCGCAGCGTGGTGAACAGCACCGACAGATTCACCCCGGTCAGGGCGTCGGCGTACCAGTGCAAGGTGAACGATCCGTCGGCGTCCTTCAGGCTCAGCACCAGCGTGCTGAAGATCGGGTAGACGAACAGCACCAGCAGATAGACCACGACCGGCAGCGCGTACAGGATCCCGACCCGGGTCCGGCGCGAGGCCAGGAGCTTGCGCGGACGGGCGGGAGCGCCCGCGGTGAGGGTGGCTGCCATGGCTCACCCTCCCTGTTCGTCGGCGAAGAGGTTGACGTCCTCGGGGTCGGCGGAGATCCCGACCCGCTCACCGGCGACCGGGCCACGGCCGGCCGGGACCTCCAGCCGCAGCAGCGGCGCCTCCTTGCCGTCGATGCGCACCCCCGCGCGGACCAGGGTGCCCACGTAGGTGGCCATCTCGACCGTGCCGGTACAGAACCCGTCGTCGGTGGCGACGGCCCGCAGCCGGCCCGGCTGCACAGCGACCTTCACCTGCGTACCCAGGGCCAACTGGTGACGGCGCGCCTCCAGCAAGCCGCCGGACCTGTCCAGGCGGACGAGGGTGTGCTCTTCGGTGTGCCGCTCCACGCGGCCGGGCAGGAAGTTGGCCGCGCCGAGGAAGTCCGCGACGAACGGCGTCCTCGGCCGCTCGAACAGCTCCCGGGGGGTGTCGAACTGCTCGATCAGGCCGTTGCGCATCACCGCGATGCGGTCCGACATGACCAGCGCCTCTTCCTGATCGTGCGTCACGTAGATGACGGTCAGGCCGAGTTCCTGCTGGATGGTCTTGATCTCGACCTGGAGCTGGTCGCGGAGCTTCTTGTCCAGGGCGCCGAGCGGTTCGTCCATGAGGATGACCGGCGGCCGGTAGACCAGCGCGCGGCACAAGGCCACACGCTGCTGCTGACCACCGGACAGCTCACGCGGCTTACGGCCACCGAACCCCGACAGGCCCGCGATCTCCAGCGTCTCGCCCACCCGGCGGCGGATCTCGTCCTTGCCCACCCCGCGCAGCGTCAGCGGGAAAGCGACGTTCTCGCTCACGGTCATGTGAGGGAAGAGCAGGTACTGCTGGAAGACGAAACCCAGGTTCCGCCTCTGCGGGGCGAGGCGGGTGACGTCACGGTCCCCGACGGAGATGGTGCCGGAGTCGGGTTCGCAGAACCCGGCGATCATCATCAGCGTCGTGGTCTTGCCCGACCCGGAGGAGCCGAGGAAAGTGACGAACTCCCCGGCCGCGATCTCCATGGATGCCTCGTCGACGGCGACGACGTCGCCGTAGGTCTTGCGCAGAGCCACCACCGACAGCGACTTGCCGGTCGCGGTGGCCGACTTGTTGCCGGCCACCTTGACGGACGGTGTGGCGATACCGAATTCAGCCACGAGCCCACTCCAGCCAGCGCTTGGTGACGGCCGGTTCGTTCTTCAGCCACCAGTCGACATCTGCGTCGAAGCCCTTGTCGTAGTACTTCGGCGCACCCGCGAGCGCGTTGCGCTCGTTCTCGGTGAGCTTGGCGTAGGCCAGGGGGGAGGACGGGTTCGACGGGAACGCCTTCGCCAGGGCGGCCTGGCTCTCCGCGCGCAGCGCGAAATCCATCAGCAGGTAGGCGTTGTCCACGTGGGCCGCGTCCTTGGCGATGGCGTAGCCCGAGAACTGACGGCGCATGCCGTTCAGCTGCCGGGTGACCGGAACGCCCTGCTTCTCCAGATCGGCGATCCGGCCGTCCCAGACGGTGGACATCGTCACTTCCTGGCGGCTGAGCAGCACACCGGGGAGCGGGCCGCTGTCCCAGAACTTCTTGATGTCGCCTCGCAGCCGGGTCAGCGCCTTGAAGGCACGGTCCACATCGAGCGGGTACAGCTTGTCCATGGGAACGCCGTCGGCCAGCAGCGCGAACTCCAGCTCCGGCAAGTCACCGGACGGGCTGCACATCGACCGGCCGCCCTTGAACGCCTTGGTGTCGAAGAAGTCCGCCCACGACTCCGGCTTGGCGCCGCCGAACGCGTCCGTGCGGTACGCGATGCACTGCCCGTAGAAGCTGTGGCCGATCGCATGGTCGGTGATCTGGGCCTCGGGGATCTTCGCGCTCTTCAGGCTCTTGAGCCGGTCGGGGTCCAGCGCCTCCAGCGCGTCCTGCTTGACGTACTTGTTGTGGGACATCATCGAGTTGTTGATGAGGTCGCACTGCGGGCGGCCCTGCTTGATCTGGGCGAGCAGCGGGGCGTCGTCCACGTTGAGCACCTTGACGGCGATCCCGGTCTCCTGGGTGAACGGCGTGTAGATCGCCTTCTGGAGGGCCGCGCCGTAGGAACCGCCGCTGTCGCGGACGACCACCGTCTTGCCGCTCTTGCCGCCGCTGCCGACGGACCGGCTGGTGCCGGTGCCGCAGGCGCCGAGGGTGGTCGCGGCGGCGACGCCCGCCGTGACCCCGCCTATTCCTCGCAGGAACAGTCTGCGGTCTATCCGGGCTTCTTTCATTGTGTGCCTCCTGGTGGTGCGGCCGTGAGAAGAGGGGCGGCTGGGGACGTGGAAAGGGGGATGGTGGGAACGGTGGTCTAGGCGCGGGGGCCCGCCTCGTCGGACCCGGCGCCCACACCGGGCGTCCGGAGGGTGTCGGTCCGCGCGGCCGTGTCGGGGTCCCACGGCACGGCGAGGGCGGCGAGTTCGGCGCCGGGGGCGACGGTGAGACCGTGCATGGCGTAGAAGATCCGTCCGCCGGCCGGGGCGTGGACCGTGTGCTCCGTGCCGTCGGCCGGGTCGACGATGCGGCCGAGGAGGTCGCCTTCGTTCACTTCGCCGATGACGTCGGCGTCGAAGGAGAACTCCGGGTACCACAGGCCGGTGGCCTCGGCGGTGACGCCGGCGGACCAGACCCACTCACGGATCGGGGCCGGGGCGGATCCGTCCTGATCGAGGACGCCCAGGTGGCGCAGTGCCGTGAGGAGTCCGTCGACGCGGCGCAGGGCCGTGGGCTCGTCCCGCTGTCCGAGTGAGCCGACCTCGACCAGGACCGCCGAGATGCCCCGGCGGGCGGCGGCCGCGTGGCTGTTGCCGCCGTCGGCCTTCAGTCCGAGGATGACGTCCTCGATGCCGAAGGAGCCTGCCAGTTCGCCCGTGGCCTTGTCGAGGTCCGGGTCACCGGTGAGGCGGTAGCCGACGAAGTCCCGCAGGACCTGGTCGATGCCGCCGCAGTGCAGGTCGACGTAGACGTCGGCGCCGTCGACCAGGTGGGTGAAGAGCCAGGCGGCCAGCCGCTCGGTGGGGCCGCCTGCCGGGTCGCCGGGGAAGACGCGGTTGAGGTTCACGCCGTCGACCGGGGAGATGTTGAGCCTGCCCTCGTACACGGCGGGCGGGTTGGCGACGGGGCAGATGATCACCTGCCCGTGCACCTGGCCGGGTTCCAGCCTGTCCGCCAGTCGTACGACGGCGTCGATGGGCGTGAACTCGCCGCCGTGCACGCCCGCGGTGATGACGACCCGGGGGCCGGGGCGGACGCCGTTGACCAGGGTCAGCGGGATGTCGACGGTGAGGGTGCCGAGGTCGACCCGGACGGTGCCGCGGACCTTGGTGCCGGGCTGGGCTTCGATGGAGCCGACGGTGAGGGTGGTGTCGTTCATGGTCATGCCTCCGTACGGCCGACGGTGGAGATGAAGTCGATGGGCTGGGGCGAGGTGCCGTCCAGAGCCAGGTCGGCGGCGATGTCACCGAAGGCGGGCGAGAGCTTGAAGCCGTGGCCGGAGAAGCCGGCGAGCAGGATCACGTTCTCGGCGCCGGGCAGGGGGCCGACCAGGGGGCGGCTGCTCTCGGTGTAGCCCTCCATGTAGACGGAGAGGCGGGTCGGGTCCGGGTGCAGGTCCGGCATGTGACGCCCGATCAGCTCGGAGAAGATCTCCAGTTCCTCGGGCTGCACCGTCCGGTCCAGCTGGTTCGGGTCGCCCGCGGGCTGGTGCAGGGCCCGGGAGAGGCCGAGCTTGACGGAGATGCCGTCCGGGGAGGGCAGGCCGTAGCAGTGGGTGGGTGCCGTGCGGATGAACGCCGGGCGCTCCTCGCCGAACCAGGCCTCGGGGGCGGTCGGCACGTACCAGGCGCTGACCAGGCGGCGGACGTCCACCTCCCACGGCAGGTCGGGCAGCAGGTCGTTGACCCAGGGGCCGGGGGTGACGACGGCGGTGTCGAAGCGCTCGCTGCCGGCGTCGGTGCGGATCTCTACGCCACCCGCGACGGGGACGATCTCGCGGACCGTGCTGTAGCGGTGGATCACCGCGCCCAGCTGCTCGGCGCGGCGGGCGGCGCTCTGGATGGTCAGCTCCGGGCGGATGAAACCGGCGCGGCGGTCGAGCACGGCCGCGTCGCCGTCCTCGATGCGGTACTGGGAGAAACGTTTCGCCAGAAGCTCGGCATCCAGCACCTCGTGGTCGAGGTCGTGCTCCGCGATGGACTCCAGGACGGTGGCCATCTGGTGGTGCCCGGTCGGCCCCATCAGCAGACATCCGGTCAGCCGGCGCAGCTCACGGCCGGTCTCCTGCTGCAGTTGCTCCCACAGGGCGTCGGCGTGCTTGAGCAGCGGGACGTAGCGGGAGTCCTCGAAGTGCGCGCTGCGGAAGATCCGGGTCTCACCGCCTGCGGCACCGCGGTCGTGGCCGGGGGCGAACCGGTCGTACCCGACGACCTCGGCGCCTCGGGCCGCCAGCCGCCAGGCGGCCTGGCTGCCCATCGTTCCGACGCCGACGACGGCGACGCGCTTCCTGGCAGCTGACACAGGACTTTCCTTTCGTAACGTCGAGGCGCATGCTGAGCGCCCGACGTGAGACTGGTCGATTCGAGTCGGTTTGGACGGGGGCCGGGCCCTTTCTTCGGGCCCTTGGCTCACAGCCGCCGTGTCTCGCGGTACCGGCCCACTTCTTCGGGATCCATCCGCTTGGGCCGTGCCACATTGTGGAACGCTGTGCTAGAATCTGGCACGAGAATGACAGTGGCTCGGAGGGGAGTCAAGAGGTGTCCAGCAGAAATTCCGCGGATTAACGGGGGGAAACCGGATGGAAATGAAGAGCGTCACGAGATCGCTGCGGGTTCTGGAAGCGGTCGCCCAGCATCAGCCGGTCACCGTCGGGGAGTTGACGAAACTCTTCGGCCTGCCGAAGTCGACCGTGCAGCGCACCCTGGTCACCCTGGCGGAGGCGGGCTGGCTGCGCGCGAACCGCAAGGACACCACCCGCTGGGAGATCGGCGCCCGTGTACTGGCCGTACGGCCCGCAGCCCTGCAGGGCTCCAGCCTGTTCGCCGCCGCCCGCGAACCCATGATCCGCCTCCGCGACACGGTGAACGAGACCATCCACCTCTCGGTGCCCGACGCACTGCACAGCATGGTCGTCGTCGACCGCGTCGACTGCGACCATCCCGTACGGACCTTCCACACCATCGGCGACACGTCACCGCTGCACGCCACGGCCACCGGGCGCGCGATCCTCTCCCAGCTTTCGAAGCAGGACGTCGAGGAACTCATCGCCCAGGGCCTGGAGCGCTTCAGCGACACGACCCCCGCCGACCCCGACGAGCTGCGCGCCGAACTGGACCGGATCCGCGCCGACGGCTACGCGATCAACCGGAACCAGTACCGGCCGGGCGTCTGCGCCCTCGCCGCACCCGTGCTCGACGAGAGCGGGACACCGTTGGCCGCCGTGGCCATCTCGATGCCCGACTCCCGGTACGACGTGCAACGGGAGTCCGAGTGGGGTGGCCTCGTGGCCGGCGCGGCAGAGGAGATCAGCGGACGCCTACTGGGCGGCTGACGGAAGGTGGTGGCCCAAGAAGGCCCCGCCGGAGAGGGCCGGCTTGCACGCGTCGAAGCGTGCGAGCCGGCCCTCTCCGCTTGTCAGGGCAGCCGTCACCCCGGGCCCTGCGGGGGTGTCGGGCCCGGGCGGCCACCGCGCGGCACGGCGCGACGGGGGCAGAAGCGAACACCCGCCGCTCATCGATGGAAGGCCATGGGCCTCATCCCCCATGCCGTATTGTGGAACGCCATGCTAGAATGCGGCATGAACGTGCCTGCGGCTCCGGGGAGGGAGTCAAGGTGAGCGACGAAGCCACGCGACTGATGGGGGCCCCGGATGGAAATGAAGAGCGTCATCAGGTCACTGCGCATCCTGGAGGCGGTCGCCCGGCATCAGCCGGTCACCGTGGGCGAGTTGACGAAACTCTTCGGCCTGCCGAAGTCGACCGTGCAGCGCACTCTGGTCACCCTCAACGAGGCGGGCTGGCTCCGGGCCAACCGCAGGGACACCACGCGCTGGGAGATCGGCGCCCGGGTGCTGGCCGTACGGCCCGCAGCCCTGCAGGGCTCCAGCCTGTTCGCCGCCGCCCGCGAACCCATGATCCGCCTCCGCGACACGGTCAACGAGACCATCCACCTCTCGGTGCCCGACGCACTGCACAGCATGGTCGTCGTCGACCGCGTCGACTGCGACCATCCCGTACGGACCTTCCACACCATCGGCGACACCTCACCCCTGCACGCCACGGCCACCGGGCACGCGATCCTCTCCCATCTCCCGCGTCCTGAGGTCGACGAGTTCGCGACGGGCACCTTCGAGGGGTACGGCGAGGACACCATCACCGACGCCGAGGAGCTGCGCACGGAGCTCCAGCGGGTCAGGGAGCGTGGCTACGCCGTCAACCACAACCAGTACCTCCAGGGGATCTGCGCCATCGCCGCACCCGTCCTGGACGGTGAGGGCGTCCCGCTGGCCGCCGTGGCCGTCTCCCTGCCTGATTCACGCTTCGAGCCCGGTCGGCTCGCGGAGCTGGGGCGACTGGTGACCGAGACGGCGGCGGAGATCACCGCACGCCACCTGCGCTGAGGGCGCCTTCGGCCCGGCCCGCCCGCCGCGAGGCAGGGCCCTCCCCGTGCCCGGCCAGGAGGACAGAGCGGCCGGGCACGGCGTGGCCCGCGCGGTGCGCGATGCGGCGTAGGTCAGGGCAGGACCGCCGTCATCGCACAGGCACCGCGAGGTACTGGTACTCCAGGAACTCGTCGAGCCCGACCCGGCCGCCCTCGCGGCCGAGCCCGGACTGCTTGACACCGCCGAAGGGGGCGGCCGGGTTGGAGACGAGGCCGGTGTTGACGCCGACCATGCCGACCTCCAGACGCTCGCTGACCCGCAGGGCGCGGTCCAGGCCCTCGGTGAAGACGTAGCCGACGAGTCCCCAGGGGGTGTCGTTGGCGCGGCGGATCACCTCGTCCTCGTCGTCGAAGGTGAGGATCGCCGCGACCGGGCCGAAGATCTCCGTGTCCATCAGGCGACTGTCGGAGGCGACGTCGGTGAGCACGGTCGGCGGGTAGAAGCAGCCCGGCCCCTCGGGCGTACGGCCGCCGACGAGCACCCGGGCGCCGCGCTCCACCGCGTCGGCCACCAGTTCCTCGACCTTGGCCCGTCCGACCCTGTCGATCAGCGGGCCGACGTCGACACCGTCCCGGGTGCCGGGGCCCACGACCAGCGCGCCCATGCGCTCGGCCAGGCGCCGCCCGAACTCCTCCGCCACGGAGGAGTGGACGAAGAAGCGGTTGGCGGCGGTGCAGGCCTCGCCCATGTTGCGCATCTTGGCGACCATCGCGCCGTCGACCGCCTTGTCCAGGTCGGCGTCCTCGAACACGACGAACGGCGCGTTGCCGCCCAGCTCCATCGAGGTCCGCACGACCGCCTCCGCGCTCTGGGCGAGCAGCAGGCGTCCCACGTTGGTGGAGCCGGTGAAGGACAACTTGCGAATCCGCCCGCCGCGCAGGAGCGGTTCGCACACCTCCCCCGCACGGGAGGTGGTGACGACGTTGAGCACGCCGTCCGGCAGCCCGGCCTCCTTCAGGATCGCGGCGAGAGCCAGGCTGGACAGAGGGGTCTGCGGGGCCGGCTTGAGGATCATCGTGCAGCCGGCGGCGATCGCCGGGCCGATCTTGCGGGTGCCCATGGCCAGCGGGAAGTTCCACGGGGTGATCAGCAGACAGGGGCCGACCGGGCGGCGGGAGAGCAGCATGCGGTTGCGGCCGTCGGGCAGGACGCCGTGGCCGCCCTCGATACGCACGGCCTCCTCGGAGAACCAGCGGAAGAACTCAGCCGCGTACGCCACCTCTCCCCTGGCCTCGGCCAGGGGCTTGCCCATCTCGGCCGTCATCAGGTGGGCCAGCTCGTCGGTGCGCTCGACGATGATCTCGTAGGCCCGGCGCAGGATCTCGCTGCGGACCCGGGGCGCCGTACGGGCCCACTCCTCCTGCGCCTGGACGGCGGCCTCCTCGGCGCGCTGGGCGTCCTTGGCGCCCGCGTCGGCGACGTGCGCGATGATCTCACCGGTCGCGGGGTCGTCCACGGGCATGGTGGCGCCGTCCGAGGCGTCCACCCAGGCCCCGCCGATGAACAACTGCGTGGGGGTGTCGGTCATGGGGTTCCTCCTGGTCGAGCGGCTTGATCGGCGGTGGGGTCCAGCAGTTCCGCGAGGTGCAGGGCGCGGATGCCCCGGTCACCGGCGAGGTGGTCGATCTGGGTGGCGCAGCTGAAGCCGTCGGCCACGACGACGGTCCGTCCCTCGGCGTCGATGCCGTCGAGTCGTGGCTTGAGGGCGAGGTCGGCGACGGCCATCGAGGTGTCATAGTGCTGCGCCTCGAAGCCGAAGTTCCCGGCGAGTCCACAGCAGCCCTCGGCCTCGTCGACCTTGGCCACACCCAATCGGCGCAGCAGGTCGGTGGGGCGGCTGCCCTTGAAGGTGGCGTACTCGTGGCAGTGGGTCTGCAGGACGACGTCGGCCGGCAGCTCCGGCGGGGTCCAGTCCGGCGCGGCCAGGTCGGTCAGGGCGCCGGTGAAGGTGTGGACGCGCTCCGCGACCCGACGGGCGGCGTCCGTGCCGAGGAGCTCGGGCACGTCGCGTTTGAGTGCGGCGGCGCAGCTGGGTTCGGCCACGATGATGGGCCGCTCGTCACCGTTGTCGAGGTGGGCGACCGTACGGGCCATGATGCGACGGGCCGTGGACAGCTGGCCGGTGCTGACCCAGGTCAGGCCGCAGCACAGGCCGTCCTCGGCCGTGCACGGGATGCCGGCGTCGGCGAGCACGCGGCTCGCGGCGCCCGCCACCTCGGGGCGGAAGGCGCGGGTGAAACTGTCGACGAAGAGCAGGGCCTTCGCCGGTTCACCGGTCCTCGCCTTGCGCAGGGCCCCGCGGAGCGCGCGCCGGGAGGCGAAGGCCGGGATCCGGCGCTTCGTGGTCACCCCTCCCAGCCGGGCGAGCAGCTTGCCGACCGGTCCGCGCAGCAGCGCGTTGAGGGGGCGGGCGGCGAATCCGGCCAGGGCCGAGGTCAGCGGCAGCCAGCCCAGCGAGTAGTGGGAGCGGGGCCGGATCCTGCCCTTGTAGTGCTGGTGCAGGAACTCCGCCTTGTACGTGGCCATGTCGACGCCGACCGGGCAGTCACTGGAGCACGCCTTGCAGGACAGACACAGATCGAGGGCGTCCCGTACCTCCGTCGAGCGCCAGCCGTCCTCGACGAGGTCGCCCCGGACCATCTCCTGGAGGAGTCGGGCCCGGCCCCGGGTGGAGTCTGTCTCCTCCCCGGTGGCCCGGTAGCTCGGGCACATCACACCGCCCGCGTCGCTGCGGCAGCGGCCCACGCCGACGCAGCGTCGTACCGCGCCCGCGAAGCCGTCCTCGTCATGCGGGAAGGAGAACTCCGTCGCCAGGGGCTGGATCTGGTGCAGCGCGAGATCGGCGTCGAGCGGGGCCGGGGCCACGATCACGCCCGGGTTGAGCAGCCCCTCGGGGTCGAACACATCCTTGAAGGCGGCGAAGGCCCGGATCATGCGATGGCTGTACATGACCTCCAGCAGCTCACCGCGCGCCCGCCCGTCGCCGTGCTCGCCGGACAGGGTCCCGCCGTGCGCGACGACCAGGGCGGCCGCCTCGTGCAGGAAGCGGCGGGCGGCAGTGCGGCCCACGTCCGTCGCGAGGTCGAAGTCGATGCGCACATGGACGCACCCCGCGCCGAAGTGCCCGTACATCACGCCGGTGAGTACGTGGGAGGCGAGCAACTCGCGGAAGTCCCGCAGATAGCCGGCGAGGTTCTCGGGCGCGACCGCCGAGTCCTCCCAGCCGGGCCAGGACTCCCCACCGTCGACGAGGCGGGCGGCCAGGCCGGCCCCGTCCTCGCGGACGCGCCACAAGGAGCGCCGTTCGGCCGCGCTCTCCACGACCCGCCCGCCGGTCATCCGGCCCTGTGCCTTGAGCACGTCGAGGAGCTGGGCCGCGCGGGTGTTGACCGTGGCCTCGTCGTCGCCGTCGAGTTCGACGTACAGCCAGGCCCGCCCTTCGGGCAGTCCGGTCACGGAGTCCGGGCCGCGGCGGGCGCGCATGGTGGCGACGATCGCCTCGTCCATGCCCTCCACGGCGGTGGGATTCCAGCGCAGGATCTCCGGCACGTCCTCGGCCGCGTCGACGACATCGTCGTAGCCGAGAGTGAGAAGCGTGGAAGCCTGTGCGGTCGCCACCAAGCGGACCGTCGCGGCGGTGACGACCGCACAGGAGCCCTCGGTGCCGACCAGGGCGCGGGCCATGTCGAAGCCGTGCTCGGGCAGCAGGTGGTGCAGCTGATAGCCGGAGACCTGACGGGGAATGCGGCCCAGCTCGGTACGGATCGGCGCCAGGTTGTCCGCGATCAGACGGCGTACCTCCGCCTCGAGACGGGCGAGGGGTCCGGCGTCCTGCGGGTCCACCGCGTGCAGTCCGGTGCGGTCGGCGACGGCGCGCACGCCGTCGACCGTCACGATCTCCAGCGCCTCGATGTGCGAGCTGGTACGCCCGTGCCGCACGGACCGGTTGCCGCACGCGTCGTTGCCGATCATGCCGCCGAGTGTGCAGCGGCTGTGCGAGGACGGGTCGGGGCCGAAGGAGAGCCCGTGCAGGGCGGTCGCGCTCTGCAGCGCGTCGAGGACGACTCCGGCCTCGACACGCGCGGTCCCGCCGGCCGGGTCGATGTCCAGGATCCGGTTCATGTACCGGGAGAAGTCCAGGACGACGCCCGGCCCGACCGCGTTGCCGGCCATGCTGGTCCCGCCGCCGCGCGCGGTGACGGGGACGCCCGTCTCCTTGCAGGCCCGCAGCACCGCGACCACGTCGTCGGCGCTGCGGGGGAAGGCCACAGCCTGCGGGGGGACACGGTAGTTGGAGGCGTCGTAGGCGTACTGGCCGAGGGCGCCCTGGCCGGACTCCACCCGCAGGCCGGGAGCCGTCTCGGTGAGGCGGGCGGTCAGCCGCGCCACGCTCTCGCTCATCGCGGCGATGCTCCTGAGGTACCGGCTTCCACCGCGGTCGCCCACGCCTGGAGGCCCTCGTCCACCGCCGTCTCGTCGATGACGAGCGCCGGGATCATGCGCACGACCTGGTTCCACGCGCCGCACAGCAGCAGGAGCAGGCCCTCGTCGATGGCGGCTCGCTGCACACGGGCGGCGGTCTCGGGGTCGGGGCTGCCGTCCTCGGTGACGAACTCGGTGGCCAGCATCAGGCCCAGGCCCCGAACGTCACCGATGCCCGGCGTGCGGTCGGCCACCGCCTCCAGGCCGTGACGCAGCCGCTTGCCCATCGCGTCGGCGTTCTCGACGAGCCTCTCGTCGCGTACGACGTCGAGGGTGGCGACGGCCGCCGCGCACGCCACGGCGTTGGCGCCGTAGGTGCCGCCCTGCGAGCCCGGCCATGCCTTGGCCATCAGTTCCTCGGAGGCTGCGATGCCGGACAGCGGGAAGCCGCTGGCCAGGCCCTTGGCGGTGACGAGGATGTCCGGGGTGACACCGAAGTGGTCGTGGCCCCAGAAGCGGCCGGTGCGGCCGACGCCGGTCTGCACCTCGTCCAGGATGAGCAGGAAGCCGTGGCGGTCCGCACGCTCCCGCAGGCCTTCCATGAAGGCGCGGGTGGCGGGCACGTAGCCGCCCTCGCCGAGTACCGGCTCGACGATGATCGCGGCCGTGTCGGCGGGCGAGGAGATCGTCTGGAGGGTGTAGTCCAGCTCCCGCAGGGCGAAGCGGGTGGCGGTCTCCTCGTCCCAGCCGTAGCGGTACGCCGACGGGAACGGGGTGACGACCACACCGCTCATCAGCGGCGAGAAACCGGAGCGGAAGCGGGTACCGGAGGTGGTCATGGAGGCGGCGGCGACCGTACGACCGTGGAAGCCGCCGTGGCACACGATGACGTTCGGCCGGCCGGTGGCCTGGCGGGCAAGACGCAGCGCGGACTCGACGGCCTCGCTGCCGGAGTTGGTGAAGAACAGGCTGTCCAGGCCGGCCGGCAGCACTTCGCCGAGCTTCTCGACGAGCTGCCGCAGCGGCCGGTGCATGACGGTCGTGTACTGGCCGTGCACCAGCGTGCCCACCTGCTCCTGCGCCGCCGCCACGACCTTCGGATGGCAGTGCCCGGTGCTGGTGACGCCGATACCGGCGGTGAAGTCGAGGTAGCGGCGGCCGTCCTCACCGTAGAGGTGGACGCCCTCGCCCCGGACCGCCACCACTGGCGTGGCCTGGCGAAGGTGCGGCGACAGTGCGGTCATGTTCGTCTCCCGGCCTCGATGTTCGGTCTGCTGCGGTGTCCCGAGCATCTCCGCCGCCCGGCGGCGAGCCAACGCGCGATCTGTCCGGTACGGGCCCGCTGTTCGGACGTTCTGTCAAGCACGGGCCGGAACCACGGCGCTCACCGCCTCATCCACCGAGACAGGACGCCCTTGCGCAGGTCAGCAAGGCTTGTCACAGTGGCCGGGCACTCCCCCTCTCGGCTTCGCTCGGGCGGGGCACCCCCATGGAGACACCGTGAACGACAGCCGTTCGACGGCACGACCGCCGGACATGGGCGGCCAGGACCGCACCCCGCCCGCCCGCGCCCTCACCGTCGCCGACGTCCTTGCTCTGCCGGTCCTGGCCGCCGGCCGGCCCCAGGTCGTGACCGGCGTGACCTTGCTCGACCGGACGGTCCGCTGGGTCCACATCACCGAGCTGACGGATCCCGCGTCCTTCCTCAAGGGCGGCGAACTCGTTCTGACCACCGGCATGCCCCTGCCCGAGGAGTCCGCAGGCATCCAACGCTACGTCGACGAACTCGCCCGCATCGGGGCGGCGGCCCTGGTCATCGAACTCGTACGGCGCTACCACCGCCCGCCGGACGCACTCGTCCACGCCTGCCGCACCCGCGGGCTGCCCCTGATCACCCTCGCCAAGGACGTCAACTTCCTCGAGGTCACCCAGGTCGTGCACGGCCTCATCCTCGGCCACCAGGCCGAGGCGATGCGCCGCACCCAGCGCATCCACGAGGCGTTCACCACGCTGACGCTGCGCGGCGCCGGACCGGAGGACGTCATACGCGCGGCAGCCGAGATGAGCGGCCGCACGGTCGTCCTGGAAAATCTGGTCCACCAGGCACTGATCTGCGAACCCTCCGGCGCCACCCTGGAGGAAGCGCTCACCGACTGGGAGCAACGCTCCAGAGCGACGCCGCCCGGCGACCGCACGAGCCGACGCGGCCCGGAAGGCTGGCTCACGGCATCGGTCGAGTATCAAGGTGAACGTTGGGGCCGCGTGGCCATGCTGCCCGTCCCCACCACCGAACCGCCCTTCGGACCGGAGCACATCACCGTCCTGGAAAGGACGGCGATGGCCCTGACCGTCGCGCGCCTCACCCACCCGACCCCCTGGGAAGGCACCGCGCACCGCAACGCCCTGCGCGACCTCGTCGAGCAGCGCCACCGCTCCGCAGCGGACGCCTGCGCCCGGCTGGCCGCACTGGGCCTGCCCACCGAGAACAGCCGCTTCCTCACGGTCGTGGTGGACCTCCCCGCAATGGACACCACAGCGCATCCCGAGGCCCGCCTCTCCCAAGTCCTGCGCGCCACGGGAATCCCGGCACTCACCGGCGAACTGTCCCCCGGCCGCCTGGGAGTACTGCTCGCCCTGAGCCCCTCACACCCCTGGCAACCCGTGGTCGAACGGCTGAGCCACATGGCGCGCGACCTTTCCCCGCGGGCCGTCGTGAGCGTCGGCCTGGAGGTCGACCACCTCACTGACACTCCTCGTTCCTTCCACCAGGCGAGCCGCGTGGCCGAGGCCACCCCACCCGACCAGCCTCTCCCTGCGGGCCGCTCCTTCCACGAACTCCGCGATGTCGACCTGCGCCGCCTGCTGTACGCGCTCCGCGAGGACACCCGGATCCAGGAATACGCCGAACGACGACTCGGCCGGCTCCTCGATCACGACGCCCGACACGGCACCGACCTGCTGACGACCCTCCGCCACTACCTCGACGTGGCCGGCAACAAGACCAGCGCCGCCCGCCGCGGCGGTCTGTCGCGCGAGACGTTCTACCAACGCCTGCGCACCGTCGAACGCCTCCTCGACTGTGACCTCGAATCCGGCGCACAGCGCACCGAACTGCACGTGGCCCTCACGGCTCTCGACATGCTGCGAGTGCGCTGACGGCTCCCGGGAAACCTCGGCTCACGCAGCGCCGACGCCGACTACGGCGTACCCCGGACGCGAAAGCGCGCCTTCCTGCTCGCCTCCCGCGTCCGTACCGCCGAACCGCCCTCGCCCGCCCATGCCCAGGTCGCCGAGCCCGAGTCGCTGTTCGGTCCGGGTGGCGCCCGGTGGGTGTCCATGGCCGAGGCCCTCGGCTGGGTCGCCACCGGGCGGCCCGTCCCCACGGTGTGTGCCGACGGCGGACCAGGAGGCGGCCCCGACCCTTCCCCTCCGCTCACGCCGGCCAGCCGCCTGCCGCCAGTCCACGCACCCCGGTGTGGACCATCGCCGTGCGGGATGGGATGCGTGGTCCACACCGCCTGCCGGTCGAAGCGGCCGGGCAGGCCGACGCCGAAGGCAGTGCCCTGCGGCTGCCAGTGGACCAGGTCGGCGGACGTGGCGCGGCCGTAGGAGGTCTCTATCCGCAGGTGGTAGAACTCGGCTGTCAGAGGCCGGGCGGGGCGTATCGCATACACAGTTCCTGTCACGTCAGAGCGCCCGAACGCATGCGCTGACCATCGATTCAAACGGACTCTTTCGGACGTCAGCCCAAGTAAGCGGGGCGCGGTGCGGCGACCTCGCCGCGGCGCTCGCGTGCGTCGGCGGCACCGGCCAGGCATGCGGCCGCGGTTGGTCGGTGGGATCGCGATGCGGATCAGGCCTTCGGCGAGGTGCTCGTCAGTGAGGACACAGACGCGTCGGCCGGAACCTCCTGCCGCCATTCCGGATAGCGGTGGCAGGTCACGACCCGCCCGTCGGCCAGCTCGCGAGGTTCGGGACGGCTCTGCCGGCACGGCTCCGTCGCGAACGGACAGGGAGGCGAACGCGCATCCGCTCAGCGGCTGCCCGGGGGTGTCGGCCGGGCGGCCGCCGCCGTCACACTGCGCCGTTGCCGCTGCACCTCCGGATCGGCCACCGGGGCGGCCGACAGAAGGGCGCGGGTGTACGGGTGCGCCGGCTCGTGCGCCACCAGATGGGTCGGCCCCGCCTCCATGACCGAGCTGCACCGGTGCCCTGCCCGGCACCTGAAACGAGTTGCGGCCGTGCACGCACACCATCCACCACGACGCCGACGCGGTTTCTCGCGTGTTCCTGCCGACGCCGTCCGCTTGAGGAAACCGGGTCCGAGCGGATCGCCGGAGGTCGGCCTCACAGGGAGCGCAGCCGTCCAGCCCCTCGTGCCACACCGGTTCCTGCGACTTCGCCGTCGCCGCATCAGGCACCTGCGAAATCTTTCCGGTCCGCTGCTCGGCGGCCTGCGCGGTCCGGTCGGCCCGGGGCGTGGTCCTGCATGGTTTCGTCCGCCGGGGCCAGCACCTCGCCGACCCGCGAGCGGGCGATGGCCCACTCCTGCCATTCCCGCTCGGCCACGGCCAGCTCGGCCTGGATGCGGTCGGCCTCCTCCCGCAGCTCGGCCACACGACGGCGAGCGCCCAGCTCCCGCTGTTCCGACAGCCCATACCGACGGCATCCAGGACCTCCCGGGCAGCGACAGCACGACAGGGCACTACTCCCAAGGGACCGCCGACCCTACGCCCGACGGTCCAGCTCCTTGACGATGTCCGCAACCTGGTCCGGCATCGACAGGAACGGCGAGTGGGAGGCGTCCAGCGCCACCACGGATGTCGGATTGTCCGGGAAAGCGGCGTCGGCTTCCGTGATGAATCTGCGCTGCGCTGCCGGGCGTATCGCCATGTCCTGCGCGCAGGTGACGTAGGTGCGTGGAATCGATCCCCAGCCGTCTCGGGTCAGGGTGGTGGCACCGAGTGCGATACCGACCGGGGCGTCGGGGGAAAGCAGGCCGAGGGCGGCCCCGGCGGCGTCCGGATCCACGTCACCGAAGAATGCCTGACGCAGCTGCCGGCGGTAGGCGGTGTCCTGCGACGCTAGGTCCAAGCGCAGTGCGCCGATCACGGTGGGGTCGGCACGCAGCGACGGCCCCACCAGTTCGCCTTCGTTGTCGTCCGACTGGATGTACAGGGCAGCCGCCGTCAGTGCGTGCAGCTGTGCATCCCCTGCTGGCGGGCCCTGGACGGCCGTGCCTGGGGCCATGCCGCCCAACTTGAGCCTGCGGAACTCGCCAGGGTGCTGGGGGTGTACGCGACCCGGGTGATGACGCCGGTCGGCTCCACCGCCGTGACGGGGCTGCAGCTGATGACCGCGCTCAGCCCCCCGACCCGCGCCAGCGAGCCGGACGAGAACGGCAGGCGGCAGGCGGCACCGCGAGCACCGGCCAGGCTCGCTGGGTACGGAGCCGTTGGACCCCGCGCCGTGCGAGGCGACCGACGGGCACCCCGTCCTGGCCGATCTGCCCCGCTTCCACGTGCGCGGGCCCGATGAGAGGCTGTTCGAGGAGGCCTACGACTGGGCGCGGGACCTGAGCGATGACGAGTGCATGCAGCGGCACCTGGTCGGCCTGGATGTGAACCTCGCCTTCGGTGCGGCCGCCAACGGCGCCGTCGTCGGCCTGGCCGCACCTCCCGTGCACGTCACCCGCCCGGTCTTCGATGCGGCGGCGGCCGGCTCCTGGCTGGTCGACCTCTCCCACGTCGACCTGTCCCGGGTGAAGGTCGGCAAGCAGTGGCGCGACCTGGACGGCGTGCTGCTGCCCAGCCCGTTCACGCCGACCGGCAAGCGCCCCGAGGGCCCGGCCTGGTACGCCACCCCCACCGTGGCGTAGGCCGTCGAACTCGGCTACGACGTCACACCGCTGGAGGCATGGGTGCGGCCGGAGAGCGGCCGGTTCCTGGACGGCTGGTACAAGCGGCTGCGTGATGCCTATGTCGCCACCATGGCGGACCTCGGCGTCGCGGAGAAGCTGTCCCCGGCCGAGTGCCTGGAGGCGATGGACGGCTACAAGCAGCGTGATCCGGAGCTGGGGATCGTGGTGGACGCGGTCAAGATGACCGTGAAGGGCGGCATCGGCAAGCTGCAGGAGAAGGCGCGCGGCGGGGGCTGGAAGCCGGGTCAGGCCTGGCCCGCCCTCGCCCGCCCGACATGGCGCCCCGACATCCGCGCCACCGTCATCTCCCGGGCCCGCATCAACATGCACCGCAAGATGCTCAACCTCGCGGCGGCCACCGGCCGTTACCCGGTCGCGGTCCTCTCGGACTGCGCGGTGTACGCGGCCGACGGCCCCAGCCCGCTCGACGTCCTGCCCTACGACGCCGACGGCAAGACCGCGAACGAGGCACGATGTGGCTGCGTTTGGTGCCTGCCTCGCTCACCGCGACTGATCTCAGCTACTCCGTGGCGTCGTGACGGTGTACTTCGCGGCGTCGTTCTTCTGCGCCTTCGTGCGGGCCAGGCGGTAGGACTCGGTTCCGGTCTCGATAATGGTGGCGTTGAACGTGAGGCGGTCCACGATCGCCGCGCAGAGCCGTGGGTCGGTGAAGGTCCGGCTCCAGCCGGTGAACGCCTCGTTGGAAGCGATCGCGATGCTGTTCTTTTCCTCGCGTTCAGTGAGGACCTGGAAGAGCATTTCCGCGCCACGGCGGTCGAGCTCCAGGTAGCCCAGCTCGTCGATTTCGAGAAGGTCGACCCGTCCGTAGCGGGCGATGGTCTTGCCCAGCTGCTTGTCGTCGGCCGCTTCGACCAGTTCGTTCACCAGGGCTGCGGCGGTGGTGTAGCGGACGCGGTAGCCGGCCATGGCGGCTGCGGTGCCCAGCGCGATCAGCAGGTGCGACTTGCCCGTGCCGGAGTCCCCGATCAGACACAGCGGGTGCCCCTTGGCGATCCACTCGCAGGTGGCGAGATTGTGGATGACCGCAGGATCGACGTGGGGATTGACGCTGTAGTCGAACTCCCGCAGCGACTTCTCGCGGGGGAAGTGAGCTGCTCGGATGCGGCGTTCGGCCCGGCGCCGGTCCCGGTCCTCGCATTCGGCCATCAGCAACTCGGCGAGAAAACCCGCGTAGGAAAGGCCTTCGCGTTCGGCCCGGGCGATCGTGTCGGCGGCCTGGGCTCGCCTGGTGGGCAGCCGCAGCAGGCGGCAGGCGGTGTCGATCGCCGCGTCGGATGCCTGCGCGGTCAGCGCGTGATGGGCGGTGGTCATGATGAGTCCTTCCGGCGAAGCTGCAACAACTCGTCCCACTGCTCCAAGCGGGGCAGCGGACGCTGGTCGGCGGGCAAAGCATGGGCGAGACGACGCGGAGTCAGCGGGGTGACCTGGGCCGGGTCCCGATCCAGCGGCTCCGGGGCTAGGGTGTCTGCGGTGACGGTCGGTGCCGCCCGGCCGTCTGGGCCGCCTTGCGGGCCTCCAGCGCGATGACGTCCTCGTTGAAGGTGCCCGCCCCGAGAGCCCCGTGGATCCCGGCCACCACGTCGCCGTGCTGCTGATGCCGGTGCAGCAACAGCACCTTCACCAGGGCTTTCGTTCCCTCGGCATCGCCGAGGGCCTTCTTGGCGGCGGCTCAGAACGCTTCATGGACGGCTGTGAAGGTGCCTTCGGCGCGGGCCTGGTGGAGGGCCTCGGAGCGTTCCAGCGCCCCCGGCTTGGTCAGCTGGGCTTCCAGGTAGTGGTCCAGCACGAGGTGTTCGGCACCACGTTCGGTCAGCCGCCGGTGTCGGGCAATCTCCCGCCGGCCGTCATAGACGGTCAGGTCGTCGCAGGTGAGGGTGACAGTGACCTTGCGGTCGATGTAGCGGACCGGGACCGAGTACCGGCACATCTTCACGGTGATCAGGCCATAGCGGTCGACGCGGGGCGTGAGTGTGATGCCGGTGGTGAACGGATCGTCCGGCAACGGCAGCAGGTGACCGGCCTCGCGGGCGAAGTCCTGCGCGATCGTCCGCATCCTCGCACCGATCCGCCGCTCGTCCTCCTTCGCCTCGAACTCGGCTAATCGGGCGTTGAGTTCATCCAGGCTGTCCACCTGCGGCACCGGGGTGAGGTAGTTGCGGCGGAAGTAGCCGACCTGGCCTTCGACACCGCCTTTCTCGTGGGCGCCGCGCAGTCCCGGCTCGCAGTAGAACGGGGTGAATCCGTAGTACTCGTGGAAAGCGGTCCAGCGCGGGTTCTCCTCCCGCGAGCGACTGTGGAAGACCACCTTCTTCACGGCCGGAGTGAGGTTGTCGTAGCGAACTTGGCCGGCCGGCACCCCGTTCAGCGTGGTCAGCGCGTGGACGTGGCCTTCGAAGAACGCCTGCTGACCTCACGATCGTGAGATGCGGTGCACGGCCTTGCCCGAGTAGGCCAGCCGGAAGGCGAACAGATAGCAGCGGGTGCGCTGGCCGGCCAGGTCCACGTAGACGTCCCCGAAGTCGACCTCGGCATCCGCGCCGAGCGCGTTGTGCCGGGTCACGAACGCCTCAACGGGCGCTCCCACCTGGGCGGCGATCTCCTTGCGGCGGGCCGCGACGTAGTCCCGGACCGTCGGATACGGGATCGCCTCGCCGAACTCCTCCTCGATCCGCGCAGTGATCCGCCGCACGGTGTGCCGCTGCTTGCGCGGAGCTTCCAGATCAGCCCGCAGCCAGGCATCGACCGTCTTCTTGTACGGCTCCATCCGAGGCGACGTCCGCACCGGCCGACGGCGCGGCGTGGGCACCGGCGAGGACAAAGCCTCGCGTACGAGTCGGCGGTGGACGCCGTACTTCTTCGACAGAGCCCGGATCGACATCTGCCGCTGCCAGCTGTCCCGCCGGATCCGGTCGAACAGCTCTTGCTTGGACAAAGACATCCACAGCACCGCCCCTGCCGAAAACCACAGGAACCGTCTCACCGCAAGAGCTGAGGTGGGGCCACTTCGCCCCGTCACCACCCCCCAATGCACCCGCGAGCCCCATCAACTGGGGCCGCTGGAAGACGTCACGCCGGGGCCGTTGGACAACGTCACAGCCAGGCTGGAGCCTGCCGCCTTGGGACAACACCGGGCGCCGTCGACCCTCGCAAGCGTCTCGGTCGCTCTCGGCTTGGGCTGCGCCGACTACCTCGGCCGCGCGCATGAGCGGGTCCGCCAGGGATCAGCTGCCTCCGCGTCGACACGCACGTCAGCCCGAGATGTCTTCGTACGAAGGTGGAACGTCTGCGCAGGGGTATCGACGTGTGGCGCCGCCCCTGACACTCGTGCCCCACTCCGGGATCTTCTGGCCATCCTGGCCCTACCAGGGAGCCAGGAGGAGAGGGCGATCCGGGTGGAGGACTGGGCAGAGATCCGCAGGCTGCACCACGCCGACAGCGTGCCTGTCCGGGCTGTCGCCCGGCACCTGGGCATCTCGAAGAACACCGTGAAGAAGGCTGTGAACCGCCCGGCCGCGGAAGTACACGCGTGTCCCGGCCGGCTTCGCGGGCGATGCGTTCGAGCCCGCGATCCGCGAGTTGCTGAAGGCCACCCCCACCATGTCCGCCGCCGTCATCGCCCAGGGGACCGGCCGGCGGCGTGGCATGACCGTGCTCAGGGAGCGGGTGCGCGGGCTACGGCCCGTCTGTCCGCCCGCCGACCCGGTCTCGCGCACGTCTACCCGCCCGGCGAGATCGCCCAGTGCGATCCGTGGTTCCGAGGGGACGATTCGCCGCGGCCGTGACCGCGATGCCGACCGTTCGCATAAGCCCTTGCCACGGTCGAGGAGGCCCAGCGCGAGGTCGAGCGGGCCAGTGAAGCCGGTCGAAGCCGGGGCCGCCCGGACGGCTTCCGCCTCCCGGCTTTCCCTGACGTGATATAGCCTCGCTGGGTGTCAAGCGGCCATCACAGGACCGGTTCGGGGCTCCCGCTGCCCGGGAGGAGCTGTTCGGCCCAGATGACTTTTCCTTCGCGGTTGTGCCGCGTGCCCCAGTGCTGGGCGAGCTGGGCGACCAGGAGCAGGCCGCGGCCGCCCTCGTCGGACACCCGGGCACGGCGCAGGTGCGGGGCGGTGCTGCTGGCGTCGGAGACTTCGCACGTCAGAGTGGACTGGAGGATCATGCGCAGCTGGATGGGGGCTTTGCCGTAGCGGATGGCGTTCGTCACCAGCTCGCTGACCATGAGTTCCGTGGTGAAGGCCATGTCTTCCAGCCCCCAGGCGGCCAGTTGGTCGGATGCCTGGGCGCGGGCCCCGGAGACGACCGCTGGGTCGGTGGCAAGGTCCCACGTGGCGACGCGGTCGGCGTCGAGCGCTCGGGTTCGCGCCAAGAGGAGAGCGATGTCGTCAGCGGGGCGGCTGGGCAGCAGCGCCGACAGGAGTTTGTCGCAGGTCTCCTCCAGTGACGCCGACGCTTGGGCAAGCACATCGCGTAGCAGTGTCTGGGCGATGTCCACGTCGCGCGTGCGGCTTTCGACGAGTCCGTCGGTGTACAGGGCCAGGAGACTGCCTTCCGGCAGTTCGAACTGGGCTGTTTCGAAGGGGAACCCGCCCAGGCCGAGAGGTACACCGATCGGTATCTTCGGGAGGTCGACCGCACGCGAGGCCGGGCCGCCGCTGCCGGAGACTGGGGGAGTGACGACGGCTGGGGGAACATGTCCGGCGCTGGCCAGGGAGCACAGACGGTAGACCGGGTCGTACACCGCGTACAGGCAGGTGGCGCTGATCCCGTCCGCCCCCCGTTCCTCCTCACGCTGCAGGCGGATGACCACGTCATCGAGGTGGGTGAGCAGTTCGTCGGGTGGCAGGTCGATGTCCGCGAAAGCACGGACAGCCGTGCGCAGTCGGCCCATGGTGGCGGAGGCGTGGAGGCCGCGGCCGACCACGTCCCCCACGACGAGGGCGACACGTGCTCCGGAGAGCGGAATCACGTCGTACCAGTCGCCGCCCACGCCCGCGCGGGATCCGCTGGGCAGGTAACGGGATGCTGTATCGACGGCGGACTGTTCGGGCATCCGGTGCTGGAGCAAGCTGCGCTGGAGGGTGAGCGCGGTGGAACGCTCGTGGGCGTAGCGACGGGCGTTGTCGATGTAGACGGCTGCTCTGGAGGCGATCTCCTGGGCCAGGAGCAGGTCTTCGTCGTCGAAGGGGTCCGCGGTCCGGTGGCGGAGGAACTGTGCGAGGCCCAGGGGGGTTCCGCGGGCCCACAGTGGAACCAGGAGCGCCGAGTGGATACCGAGGGTTCGCAGCGTACGTCTGTGGTCCGCAGACACCGCCAGCCAGGTGGGAATGTCGGAGGCCGTGATGCGGTGCCGCAGGGGCTGTCCGGTGGCCAGCGCGCGAGCCGGCTCCGACCCCTCGGGGTAGGTGTGCGTCTCCCCCGTACCGTCTGCTGAGTCCGCCCAATCGTCCAGCACTGACTGCTGGGCGACGCGACGGACTACCGACGGAACGGGTGTCGGCCCCGTGTCCTCTTCCCGGAGTGCGGAGTCGAGCAGGTCAACGGTGACGAGATCAGCGAACTGGTCGGTACCTACCTCAGCCAGTTCCTGGGCGGTGCGCGTGGTGTCCAGGGTGGTCCCGATCCGCACGCTCGCCTCATTGACCATGATCAGACGCCGCTGCAGCCAGCGGTCGCGTTCCGTCTGGTACGCCGCCGCGGCCCCTTCCGCGGTGCGATCGACGTACTCGAAACCCATCGTGCTCAGTGTGATCGTCGCCGCGTGGATCAGCTCCGGGGACTTGGTGAGGCGGGCCATCTCCTCAGAGAACAGCCGGATCAGACCGGCGTGGACGAACCGGTAGGACCGTAGGAGCTCACTTATCTGCACCCCGTGCTTGGCGAGTCGGCGAGCGAGCTCAATGCCGGCGGGTGGCGTCGTGACCTCGGTCAGATCATTGCCGTGCTGAAGAATTTCCAGAACGGCGGTGACGTGTTGGGACACGGTCGTGGGTATCAGAGCGGCGACGTCCTCGTACTTCCACACCTCGGGAAGCTCGCGGCGGAAGCGTTCTACCATCGCATCGACGAGCTGGTCCGCTTGCGGCTCGAGCCCTCGGGCGAGATCGCGAAGGAAGGAATGGGTGTCGGTTCCCACAATCCAAGTGTACGGGTAAGTGATATGGGCGGGCATCCCTTGGAGGTGCGGGACTCAAGGGCCCGATCGTTTTGACGAAGCGGCGGCCGACAGGCAGCTGACCACCGGCGTCCTGGCTTCCAGCCTGGTTCGGCCCGCTCCGCATCACGCCCGAGCGACGGGGCCCTCGCTGAGCGTGACCAGGTATTGCCGCAGGTACGGGTCGTGGAACGTCACCGGCCCATGGGTCCGGGAACCCGGTCGATGAACAGGTGGCGTAGTGCCCAAATACGAGCCGGGCAAGCACCAGTAACAGCAGAGGGAACGCAGGGGGCGACGCTGGCTTGCCAGATGGTGCCCGCCGGTGATCATCAGGGCAATAGGCTCGGGGCGTGACCGATGAGACACTGTTCACCGATGTGTGCCAAACACTGGCGCGTGCTGGCTTCGACATCGCGTCGGCCCAGTCAGGGGAGGGGACGGGGCTGCGAATCCGCCAGGAAGGGGACTTTGTGGTGGTGAGCTGGGTGCCCTCCAGTGAACTAGATCCTGTCAACCGTCAGGATGCGGAATATGAGGGCATCCGTGCTGCTCTGAGGCAGGCCCTGACGGAGATTCTCACGCAGGCCGGCTATGTGGCACAGCCGAACGAGGACAGCACCGAAGGATGGGTGAGCCGGGCTTGATCCGCCGTTGAGGCGAAATCGGGGCAGCGATGGTCCCGGCGGCTGTCGTGTCTGCCTCCGGCGTCCGGAGTGACGGTTGTCGTCGTCTGGATCGACGGGACGGTGGCGGCGGGGGAGGGTTCGGCGTGTGCACAACGGCCGGTGCGGTGCGGAGGTCGTCGCGAGGCTCAGGGTCATGGCCTGGGTGAAGCTGTAAGGCAGCGACCGCAGCACCCACCGTCTGCAGAGACTCCTGGCGAAGACGGGGCGCGTCAGTGCATGCCCGCCGTGTCGAGCAGGGTGGCCACCGTGGGCGTGATGAGCCCGGTCAGTCTGTCGGCTCCAATGCCTGCGCGGGCACTGGCGCCGTCGAAGACCAGGATCAGCTGCCGGGCCAGTAGGTCGGGATCGCTCGCCCCGCCCCGCTCGGCCTCGGCACGGAAGAAGGCCGTCAGGTTCGCCTTGACCCGGTGCGCGACCCGGCTCGCGGGGTGGTTCTGGTCCTTCAGCTCGATCTGAGCAGCCAGGTATCGACAGCCTAGGAAGTTGGGTGTACCCGCCTGCTCCTCCAACTGATCGAAGACGTGCAGGATCCGCTCGCGGGGTGAGCGGCTGTCGTCCGCCGCGGGCAGAAGGGTCGCCACGAATGCGGCGGAGCGCTCCTCCAGGCTCGCCGCGAGCAGTTCGTCCTTGCTCTCGAACAGCTGGTACATGGAGCGCTTCGACACGCCCGCCGCCTTGCACAGCGTGTCGACGCCGATGACGACACCGTCTCGGTAGGTGAGCGCGGCCGCCGCCTCCAGCAGCCGCTCCCTGGGGCTCAGTTTCACTTCGGTGGTCATACCGCGAGGTTAACTCGCTCGCGACGAAATGAAAACCGATCGGTTTACGTCGCTTTTTCGGGGCGACCTTCGCGCTGCCGCGGTCGAGCGGAGGGGGAGTACGGCTCCGCTCTGCCGCTCTGCGGTCTTCTCGGGCTTCGTCTGGGCCGGCACGCCTTGTGCCCCTTTGCGGCCGTGGTAGCCCGTCACCCCGAAGAGTGCGGCCATGATGAGACCGACGGCCACGTGCACGCAGCCCCGGCCAGGCCCGCGTTTCCTTCGGTGCCGTTGTAGAGGATCGAGCAGGTACCGGCGGTGATCTGGGGCAGGGGTGTCCATCCCCATGAGGCCGGCGGAGCCGGCCATGGCCAGCGTGACCAACAGCCTCGGGAATTCGGGCCACATTGTGACGCCGGTTTGTGGAAGGTGCTTGTACTACAGCCGGAGATCTTGAGGGTCGGTGATGGGTGGGATCGGCCGGTGGTGGGCCCAGGGTCGGAGGGGGTCCGGGAGCGGGTCTCCGCGGCGTCGGTAGTGGCTGACCATGGCTCGGGTCTGGTGGAGCCGACGCCATAACTCGCAGGTCAGGACGGTCTCCACGGGGTGGCGCGGGTTGAGGTGGGTGGCGGCCAGGCAGTGCCGGATGGTGTGGACCGAGGGCCGCAGGAGCGAGCTGGGGATCAGCCAGCGGCCTCGCTCTCGTCGATGCTCGGAGCTTTTCCCTGATCGGGGGCCTGCTCCGGGTCGGCGTCCGGCTCGGATTCGGGGGTCTGGCCGGGTTCGGGGATGGCGGCGCGTTGGATGCTGAGGAACGCGGTGGCCAGCATGCAGGCGGTGGCGTGACGGTGCCAGGGGGTCCACTTGCGGACCTGGTACTGGGCCAGGCCGGCGAGCTGCTTGTTGATCTCGTTGTCCTCCTCGATCTGCCAGCGGCCGCCGGCTCTGGCGATGACCTGCGAGACCGTGGTGGCGGCGGGGGCGTGGACGAGGAAGCAGGCGATTTCCCGGTGGAGTTGTCCGTCCTTGCCGCGTCGGTTGGGGTGCAGGGACCGGCGCAGTACCAGCCAGTGCGTGAAGCCGTCGGCCGGGTTCTCGTCTTTGACCTGCACGGCGAAGGCCGTCCAGTCGTAGAGGCGCTCGCCCTTGGCGCCGTCGCCGCAGGAGCGGCGTTCCCACTGGTCACGGGTTTTCGCGTAGTGGAGCAGGTCATCGGCGCGCTTCACGGCCGGCTGGCGCGGCTTGCCCGGCGGGCCGTCGATCGGGAGGTCGACCGGGACGCCGAACACGTACGGCACCTGCCGCCCGTGGCACCAGGCCCGAAGCTGCGGGTCACGGCCGTAGCCGGCGTCGGCCAGCACCCAGGAGAACGGCACCTGGGCCGCGCGGGCCTGCTCCAGCATCGTGATGGCCAGTTCGGGCTTGGTGGCAAAGGTGATCTCGTCGGGCACCCCCGCCTGGCGGCACCGGTCGCGGTCGTCCGTCCATTCCTCGGGCAGATACAAGCGGCGGTCGATGAAGGCGTGCCCGGCGGCGGTGGCGTAGGTGAGCATCACCATGGTCTGGCAGATGCGGACATCGCCGGTCAGCCCACAGTGTTGGAAGGCCACCCCGACCGACTTGGTGCCCTTCTTCTGAGCCTGGGTGTCATCGATGACGAGTGAGGCGTCCTGGCCGCCCAGGTGCGTGATGACGTAATCGCGGACCGCGTCACGCAGCCGGTCGGCGTCCCACACCGACCCGTTGAGCAGCCACTGCATCCGGTCCGCGGTCACATGCCCGGCACGCTCCGACAGTGTCCAGCCGTTCTTCTTCGGCAGCTCCGCCAGCAGCCCCTCGATGAACTGCGCGAACACCACCCGAGGCTCCGGCCGGTTGAACAAGTACCCCAACGAACCAGTCAACGCGGACAATTCAATTCAGCATCCCACCCGGCTATCTGCTCAGCCGTCACACCCAGCATCATGCCCGGTCAACGACGCCACACAGGCTCCGTCACAAGATCTCCGGCTGTAGTACAGGGACTGCGGGCTCAACCAGGTATCACCGGTTCCGTTCGGCGCGCTCCGTTCCCGTCATGAAGGAGCTGCAATGGCAGAGCACACCGACGACGTGGTGCGAGTCCACATCGAAGACGGCATCGCCACCCTCACCCTCGACTCGCCGGGCAATCGCAACGCTCTGTCCGCCGCGCTGGTGGGACAGGTGCACGACGGCCTGACCCGGGCCGCGGCCGACGAAACCGTTCGCGCGATCGTCCTCTCCCACACCGGGCCGACGTTCTGTGCGGGCGCGGACCTCAAAGAAGCCGCGCAGGGCGGTATGCAGCAGGGCGCCGAGACGTTGCTGGGATTGCTGCGGCGGATCGTGGAGACCCCGGTCCCTGTCATAGCGCACCTGAAGGGCAATGCCCGGGCCGGTGGGCTGGGCATCGTCGCGGCCGCCGACATGGCGGTTGCGCCCGCCGACACGACCTTCTCCTTCTCCGAGGTCCGTCTCGGTCTGGCGCCCGCCATCATCTCCCTCACCGTCCTGCCCCGCATCGACGAACGGGCAGCCGGACGTTACTTCCTGACGGGTGAGACGTTCGACGGCGCGATGGCGGTGAGCATGGGCCTGCTGACCGAGGCTCCGCGTGACGCCGGGGGTGTGGAGAACGGCGTCCGGGAGATCGTCAGCGCTCTGCGGCTGTGTTCCCGGCAGGGTCTGGTCGAGTCCAAGAAGCTGACTGCAGCGCGGCTGCGTGATGTGCTCGAGCAGCAGGGTGATGCCATGGTCAGGCTCTCCGCCGACCTCTTCGCGTCCGAGGAGGCCGCGGAAGGCATGCGCGCCTTCCGTGAACGCCGGCCGCCGCGCTGGGCGCTCTCCGGCTGACAACATCCGGCTGTCCCTTTGCCCGTGGGTCGCGGGGCAAAAGGACAGCCGCGTCACTCACGAACGATGCCTCCCCGGCAGCGGAATCGACACCGCCGTCCTGTGCCCGGCAGGCGTCGAGGTCACGCGGCGCTCTCCCCCACGGCGTCGAGCGCCTCGGCCACCGCCAGCTCGGCGTCGGTGCTGCTTCGGATCTCCGCCACCGTGACCCCCGGCGCGGTCTCGGTGAGTACCAGCCCGTGCTCGGTGATGTCGATGACGCCCAGGTCGGTGATGATCCGCTGAACGCAGCGCTTGCCGGTCAGCGGCAGGGTGCATTCCTCGACGACCTTCGGTGTGCCGTCCTTGGCCACGTGCTCCATGAGCACGACCACTTTCCGTGCGCCATGGACGAGGTCCATCGCCCCGCCCATCCCCTTGATCATCTTTCCGGGGATGGTCCAGTTCGCCAGGTCGCCCACGGCCGAGACCTGCATGGCACCGAGGATCGCCGCGTCGATGTGCCCGCCGCGGATCATCCCGAAGGACAGGGAGGAGTCGAAGAAGGAGGCGCCCGGCAGCACGGCGACGGTCTCCTTGCCGGCGTTGATCAGGTCGGGATCGACCTGATCGGCGGTGGGGTACGGGCCGACGCCCAGGATGCCGTTCTCCGACTGCAGCACCACGTGCACGCCGGGTGACAAATGGTTGGGCACCAGCGTCGGCAGTCCGATGCCGAGGTTCACATACGACCCGTCGGTCAGCTCGCGCGCCGCCCGAGCGGCCATCTCGTCCCTGGACCAAGCCATCAGTTTCGCCCTCCTGCCGTCTCGCGCTGCCCCGGCACCCCTTCGGTGATCGCGGGGACCGGGCGTACGGTCGTCTTCTCGATGCGTTTGTCGGCGGCTTCCTCGGCGCTCAGGGCGAGCACCGACTGCACGAACACGCCTGGCAGATGGATCGTGTCCGGGTCGAGTTCGCCGGGCTCGACCAGTTCCTCGACCTCCGCTATGGTCACCCGTCCGGCCATCGCCGCGAGCGGGTTGAAGTTCCGGGCGGACTTGTCGAAGACGAGGTTGCCGTGCCGGTCCCCTCGGGCCGCGCGGACCAGGGCGAAGTCGGTGGTGATCGACTCCTCCAGCACGTACTCCGCCCCGTGGTACTGGCGTACCTCTTTCTTCGGCGAGGCGACGGCCACGCCGCCGTGTGCGTCGTAACGCCACGGGAGGCCGCCTTCGGCGATCTGGGTGCCGACGCCGGCGGGGGTGAAGAAGGCCGGTATGCCGCAGCCGCCGGCCCGCAGGCGTTCGGCGAGGGTGCCCTGAGGCACCAGTTCCAACTCGATCTCGCCAGAGAGGTACTGGCGAGCGAACTCCTTGTTCTCGCCGACGTAGGACCCGGTGACACGGGAGATGCGGCGGGTTTCCAGCAGCATCCCCAGGCCCCACCCGTCGACTCCGCAGTTGTTCGACACGACGCGCAGGTCGGTGGTGCCCTGCGCGTGCAAGGCCTGGATGAGTACGGAGGGTATGCCGCAGAGGCCGAAGCCGCCGACGGCCAGTGAGGCCCCGTCGGGTATGACCGCGACCGCCTCCATGGCCGAGGTGACGACCTTGTCCATCAGCGTGCTCCGTTCAGGTCGGCGAGGCCGAGTTCGCGGGCGATGAGCAGGCGCTGGATCTCGCTGGTGCCCTCACCGATCTCGAGGATCTTGGCGTCGCGCCAGAAGCGGGCGACGGCGTACTCGTTCATGAAGCCGTAGCCGCCGTGGATCTGGGTGGCGTCACGGGCGTTGTCCACGGCTGTTTCGGAGCTGTAGAGCTTGGCGAGCGCGGCTTCCTTCTTGAAGCGCTCGCCGGCGACCAGCTTCGAGGCGGCGTGGCGCCATGCCAGTCGGGCGGTGTGCGCGCGCATCTCCATGTCGGCGAGCTTGAACTGAATGGCCTGGTTGGCTCCGATGGGGCGGCCGAACGCCTTTCGTTCGCGGGCGTACTTCAGCGACTCGTCGACACAGCCCTGGGCAAGGCCCGTGGCGAGGGCGGCGATGGCGATGCGGCCCTCGTCGAGAATCCTCAGGAACTGGGCATAGCCGCGGCCCCGCTCGCCCAGCAGGTTCCGCACCGGGACGCGGACGTCGGTGAAGGCCAGCTCCCGGGTGTCGGAAGCGTTCCAGCCCACCTTGGAGTACGGCGCGGCCACGGTCAGGCCCGGGGTTCCCGCGGGGACGATGATCGCGCTGATCTCCTTGCGCCCGTCCGGCGTGGTGCCGGTGACCGCGGTCACGGTGATCAACCCGGTGATGTCGGTGCCGGAGTTGGTGATGAAGCACTTGCTGCCGTTGATCACCCATTCGTTCGTGGCCTCGTCCAGGCGGGCCGTGGTCCGGGTGGCTCCGGCGTCCGAGCCGCCGTCGGGCTCGGTGAGGCCGAACGCCCCGAGGATCTCGCCCGAGCAGAGGCGGGGAAGCCACTCGGCCTTCTGCTCCTGGGTGCCGAAGAGGTGGATGGGCATGGCGCCGAGCGAGACACCGGCCTCGAGAGTGATGGCCACCGAGGAGTCGACCCGGGCAAGCTCCTCCAAAACCAGGCCGAGCGCGAGGTAGTCCCCGCCCATGCCTCCGTGCTCCTCGGGGAAGGGCAGCCCGAACAGGCCCAGCTTCCCCATCTCCCGGACGATGTCGTACGGGAATTCGTGCCGCTCGTAGTAGTCGCCGATCACCGGGGCGATCACATCGCGGGCGAACTCCGCGACCGTACGGCGGAGTTGTTCATGCTCATCACTGAGCCGGTGGTTCAACATGCGGTCCTCGATCTCACGCGAATGCGGAAGCGGAAGCGGAAGCGGTACAGGGGGCCGAACAGCTGGGTTGCGGCCGTCCAATGGATGGATGGGGTGACGGTGGGCGTCAGGTTGCTTCCTCGCTCGGGGACGCGTCGGCCGCGTCGGATGCGGGCGCGACGACGGCGAGTGTCTCGTCCATCGCCACGGTGGTGCCGGGTGCCGCGCGCAGTTCGGCCACCACTCCGTCGAAGGGGGCGGTCAGAGCGTGCTCCATCTTCATCGCCTCGACGACGAGAAGGGTCTGACCTGCTGTGACGAGGTCTCCGACGGCGGCCTTCACCAGCGTGACGGTGCCCGGCATGGGGGCGGTGAGAGCGCCGCCGGCAGCTGCCGCGGAGCCGGTCCCGGCCGCGACGGCCGGATCGAAGGTGCGCAGCCGCCACGTGTCGGCGCCGCGCGAGAGCCAGTGCACGACCTCGCCGTTCGCGGTGGTCTCCAGCGTGTGGTCCAGTCGCTGAACGGTCCCGTTCCAGGTCAGCAGCACACCGCCGGATCCGTCGGTGCGCAGGTCGGCCGACTCGGCCTCCCCGCCGCCGCGCGAGACCTCGTACAGGGCCGGGCCGAAGGGGGTGCGACGGACGCGTATCTCGAACGCTTCGCTGTCGCTGTCGAGGAAGCGGTGGGTGGTCCAGGCGGGTCCGCCGATCCGCCAGCCCGACGGCACGGAGAACGGGTCGACCCATGCGTGCGCGTCTCGCTGCGCGGGCTCCCTTGCCGACTCGACAGCGAGTGCGGCCGCCAGCGCGATCTCGTCCGGCATCGGGGCGTCGACGAGGGAGTCCAGCCGGGCCTCGACCAGCCCGGTGTCCAGCCGGCCGGCGATCACGTCGCTGTCCTCCAGCAGTCTGCGCAGGAACCCGGTGTTGAGCGTGACGCCATGCACACGCGTCCGGTCGAGGGCGGCCCGCAGGCGACGCAGCGCGGTTTCCCGGTCCGGACCGTGGGCGATCACCTTGGCGAGCATGGGGTCGTATGTGCTGCCGACCTCGTAGCCCTCCACCAGGCCGGAGTCGACGCGTATGCCCTCGCCGGCCGGTTCGCGCAGGGTCAGCACCCGCCCGCCGCTGGGCAGGAAGCCCTTCGCGGGGTCCTCGGCATACAGGCGCACCTCGACGGCGTGGCCGTCGAAGCCGACCTGATCCTGGCCGAACGTCAGGGCTTCGCCGGCGGCGATGCGTATCTGCCAGTCGACCAGGTCCAGGCCGGTCACCATCTCGGTCACCGGGTGCTCGACCTGGAGCCTGGTGTTCATCTCCATGAAGAAGTACTCGTCCGGGCGGTCGGCGGAGACGATGAACTCCACCGTGCCCGCGCCGACATACCCACAGGAGCGGGCCGCCTCGACCGCCGCTGCGCCCATCGCCGCCCGGGTGTCGTCGTCGAGCAGGACCGAGGGGGCCTCCTCGACGATCTTCTGGTGGCGGCGCTGGAGGCTGCACTCGCGCTCGCCGAGGTGCACCACGTTCCCGTGGGTGTCGGCCAGCACCTGGATCTCGATGTGGCGGGGGCGGTCTATCCAGCGCTCGACCAGGAGGGTGTCGTCCCCGAAGGCACCGCTCGCCTCGCGCCGTGCGGCGGCGATCTCCTCGTGGAGCACGGCCGGGTCGCGGACCAGGCGCATGCCCTTGCCGCCACCGCCCGCCGACGGCTTGAGCAGCACCGGCAGGCCGACCGTGCGTGCCGCCTCGGCGAGCTGGTCATTCGTCAGTCCGCTGCCGCTGCTGCCGGGCACCACCGGCACGCCGTTGGCCCGCACGGTGTCCTTGGCACGGATCTTGTCGCCCATCAGCTGGATCGCGGTCGCCGGTGGTCCGACGAAGGCCAGTCCGGCATCGGTGACAGCCCGGGCGAAAAGCTGGTTCTCGGACAGGAAGCCGTAGCCGGGGTGGATCGCCTGGGCACCCGTGCGAAGTGCGGCCTCCACGATCTGCTCGATGTCGAGATAGCCGTCGGCCGGTCCGCCGGGGCGCAGGGCCACGGCCGTGTCGGCCTCGCGTACGTGCCGGGCGTGGGCGTCCGCGGTGCTGTGGACGGCGACCGCGCGGATGCCGAGCCGGGGCAGCGTGCGGATGACCCGTACCGCTATTTCGCCACGGTTGGCGATCAGGACGGTGTCGAACACCTGGAAGCTCCTCGAAGTGGAAGGGGGAAGGAGGGGTCACATGCGGAAGACGCCGAACTGCGGTTCGACCAGGGGAGCGTTGGCGCAGGCGGTCAGGGCCAGCCCCAGCACGGTACGAGTGTCGAGGGGGTCGATGATCCCGTCGTCCCACAACCGCGCGGTGGAGTAGTAGGCGCTGCCCTGCTCGTCGTACTGCTCGCGGATCGGCTGCTTGAACTGCTCTTCCGCTTCGGCGGTCCACTCCTGGCCGCGCGCCTCCAGCTGGTCGCGCTTGACGGTCGCGAGCACGGTCGCGGCCTGCTCACCGCCCATCACGGAGATCTTGGCGCCCGGCCACATCCACAGGAACCGGGGTGAGTACGCACGCCCGCACATCGAGTAGTTGCCCGCGCCGTGCGATCCGCCGACGACGACCGTCAGCTTCGGTACGCGGGTGGTGGCCACCGCGGTGACCATCTTCGCGCCGTGCTTGGCGATGCCGCCGTGCTCGTAGGCGCGGCCGACCATGAAGCCGGTGATGTTCTGCAGGAAGACCAGGGGTATGCCGCGCTGGTCGCACAGTTCGATGAAGTGGGCGCCCTTCTGCGCTGATTCGGCGAAGAGGATGCCGTTGTTGGCCACGAGCCCCACCGGATGCCCATGGATGCGGGCGAAGCCGGCGACCAGCGTCTGGCCGTACTCGGCCTTGAACTCGGCGAAACGCGACCCGTCCGTGATCCGGGCGATGACCTCACGAATGTCGAAGGGGGTCCGGTTGTCCGCCGGGACGACGCCGTAGAGACCGGCGGGATCCACGGCCGGCTCTTCCACCGGTGCGACATCCCACGGCCTCGGGGCCCGCGGGCCGAAGGTGGCGACGATGGACCGGACCGTGCGCAGAGCGTGCGCGTCGTCCTCGGCCAGGTGGTCGACGACGCCGGAGACGCGGGCATGAACCTCTCCCCCGCCCAGCTCCTCGGCCGTGACCACCTCTCCGGTGGCGGCCTTCACCAGGGGCGGACCTCCCAGGAAGATCGTCCCCTGGTTCCGCACGATGACCGTCTCGTCGCTCATCGCGGGGACGTACGCCCCGCCGGCCGTGCAGGAGCCCAGTACCGCGGATATCTGCGGTATGCCCGCCCCGGACATCTGCGCCTGGTTGTAGAAGATCCGCCCGAAGTGCTCACGGTCGGGGAACACCTCGTCCTGCATCGGCAGATACGCGCCCCCGGAGTCCACGAGGTAGATGCAGGGCAGCCGGTTCTCCAACGCCACCTGCTGCGCGCGCAGATGCTTCTTGACGGTCATCGGGTAGTACGTGCCGCCCTTGACCGTGGCGTCGTTGGCGACGATGACACACTCACGGCCTGCGACACGGCCTATTCCTGCCACCACTCCGGCTGCCGGCGCGTCGCCGCCGTACATCCCGTACGCCGCCAGCGGCGCCAGCTCCAGGAACGGTGAACCAGGGTCGAGCAGGGTCTCCACCCGGTCACGGGGCAGCAACTTGCCGCGGGCGACGTGCTTCTCCCTGGCCCGCTCACCGCCCCCCTCGGCGGCTTCGGACAACCGACGGCGAAGCGCCTCCACCGCTGCTGCGTGCGCGTCCCGGTTTCGGCGGTAGTCCTCCGACAGTGGATCGACGCCGGTCGGGAGTCTGAGACCGGTCGGCCAGTGCTTCCCGGTCGCGGAGGGTGAGGGGGCCGGGCCCCGCTGGAGCTGTGTGGCCGGAGTCGTCATCACTGCTTCCTTGCGCTGCCCGCTCGGCAGACGAGCCAGGGGCACTGTGCGTGATCGATGTTAGTTAACGTTAACTTACAGCCCTGGAGGTTAGCGTTCGTTAACTCACTTCGTCCAGTGGGTGCGGCTACCAAATGGCGTCAGGGCCGCCCCAAGGCCTGAACATGACAGCCCAGGGCGGAGATTGGGCGGCGGCATCCACGTCCACGCGCACCCAAGCGCCGGGCCGCACGGCATGACACGCCACCCCGACGACAATGCCCCGCAGCACGAACCCCTCGGCCATGACGACCAACGAGAAGTTGTGCGGCACATCGTCCCGGCGCACGACCAGGGAACGGCCGACGACGCCAGTGCCCCACTGCGCTCCAGATCCAGGTCGTCCGAGGCGCAGGCGGGACAGAACACGCGCCGGAAGACCGGAGTCCGGCACCATCGGCAGCGCTGGAAGTGGAGCGCACCATCTTTGAGCCCGCCAAAACGGCCCGCATGATCGAAGTCGGAGATCGGACCGCCTTTGGACGGGCTGACACAAGCGGCTTCGACGGCCAGGTCACGATGCCTGGGTACGGGGAGCGGGATCGACGTCACGATGTCCGACATGAACGTCAGCGCCGTGCGGTCAGCGGTCACGCTCGCACGGTGGCGGAATCCGACAGCCTGCGGATGCAGCACCTCGCGGGCCACCTGGCCGCAGAGCGGGACCTCGGTCATCTCGTAGGGAAGCTGCTGATCGCTCACAGGACTCCTCGCTTCGTTGTCCGTTTCGAGGGCAGGCGGGCCACACCGCAGAAGCGGCCCGCCTGCCACAGCGATCAGGACGTCGCGGCCGCGGCGGTTCCCGGTACTGCGGGAGGCCCGCCGTCGATGACCACGTCCTTGGTGTCCTTCATCGCCAGCACGCACAGAGTGCTGATCAGCCCGAGCGCCGTGAGGTAGAACCCGACCCCGATACCGCCGAATTCGGCCGCCAGCGGCGGTGCCACGATCAGCGGGAGCGCACCCCCGAGGATGCCGCCCAGGTTGTAGCCCATGCCGGCGCCGGTGTAGCGGTACCGGGTGTGGAAGAGTTCCGGCAGGTAGGCGGCGGCCGGGCCGTAGGGGATGCCGAGCACCACCATCAGCAGGCTGATTCCGACGAAGAACGACAGCATGCTTCCGGGCTGCATGATGAGGAACGCCGAGGGCCCCACAATCATCGAGGCGACGGTGCCGACCAGCAGGACCCGCCGCCTGCCGATCCGGTCGGAGTACAGGGCCGAAGTGATGACGGCGACGCAGAAGACAAGCCCTGCGATGATGCCGCCGACCAGGACCGTGGGGCGCGACAGGCCCAGCACGCCGACGCCCGGCGCCTGGCCCGCGTGACTGGTGAGGTACACGCTGCTGGTGTAGAAGACTCCGAAGGTCATGGTCAGCATGCCGCCGGTCAGCAGCACCTGTCGCCACTGGTCACGCAGCGCCTCCACGAAGGGCAGCTTGACCTGCTCGCGGCGGGCCGTGGACTGCTTGAAGGCCGGTGTCTCCTCGATGTTCAGCCGGATGTACAGGCCGACTGCGACCAGCACGAAGCTGAGCAGGAACGGGATCCGCCAACCCCAGGCCGCGAAGCTCTCGGGGCTCATCGCCAATGCGGTGATGAGGAAGGTGGTGCTGGACATCGCCAGCGCTACACCTGGGCCGAGCTGCGGGAACATGCTGTACAAACCGCGCTTGCCCGACGGCGCGTACTCGGCGGTGAGCAGCGCCGCACCTGCCCACTCGCCACCGACCGCGAGCCCTTGCAACGCCCGGAGGGTCACTAGTACTGCAACGGTGCTTGTTCTGAGTACTGGGCAGTTCAGGGGCTGTGTCCGCGTCGTTTTTAGTGGCTGATGCGGGCTTGGTGCTGGCGGCGGCGGGGTGTGTCAATTTAACGGCCCTGTCTCACATTCGGTGGTGACGCAGCGTTGTGACACGTCGTTGACCGTCACGTGAGGGATGTCAACGAGCTTGTCCAGATGGTGTTTTCGGGCCTGTGCCCGCTGGTCATAGACGAAGTGGTCGACGAGGGTGAGCGGATCGTGGTGCGGGCGCGGACACCGCAGGACATGGCGCCGTGTCCGGTGTGCGGGGTGTCGTCGGGGCGGGTGCACGGCTACCACTGGCGGACTGTGGCTGACGTGCCGGTCGACGGGAGGCGGGTGGTGGTCCGTGTGCGGGTGCGGCGTCTGGTGTGCCCCACGCGCGGCTGCCGACATACCTTCCGCGAGCAGGTGCCCGGAGTGCTCGACCGATACCAGCGGCGCACTACTCGTCTGACCAGGCAGGTCAAGGCCGTGGTCGCGGAGTTAGCGGGGCGGGCGGGGGCACGTTTGCTGGCTGCACTCGCGGCGGGCGTCTCGCGTCATACGGCTCTGCGTATCCTGCTGCGCATCCCGCTGCCCGCAGCGCGGACGCCCCGCGTGATCGGCGTCGACGACTTCGCTCTGCGCCGGCGCCACCGCTATGCCACCGTGATCATCGACGCCGAGACCCACGAGCGGATCGCCGTGCTGCCCGACCGCACGGCCGACACCCTGGAAGCGTGGCTGCGCGAACATCCGGGCATCGAGGTCGTGTGCCGTGACGGCTCGGCGACCTACGCCGAGGCCATCCGCCGCGCTCTGCCC
This sequence comes from Streptomyces akebiae, assembly GCF_019599145.1. Classification (NCBI taxonomy): domain Bacteria; kingdom Bacillati; phylum Actinomycetota; class Actinomycetes; order Kitasatosporales; family Streptomycetaceae; genus Streptomyces; species Streptomyces akebiae. The sequence goes on from NZ_CP080647.1 coordinate 801,258, forward strand.
CGTGCGACGCAGGTCGGTGATCGGTGGCATTTGTGGAAGAACCTGTGTGAAGCCGCCCTCGGCGAGGTGAAGGCACACAGCACCTGCTGGGCCACCGTACTGGACGCACCTATTTACGCCGGACCCCGCGCCCAGACCACCCTGGAACGCTGGCACCAGGTCCATGGTCTGCTCGAACAGGGCGTGGGCCTGCTCGAATGCGCCCGCCGCCTGCAAGTGGCCCTGAACACCGTCAAACGCTACGCCCGCGCGGACCGGCCCGAGCGGATGCTCCGCGTCCCCAAGTACCGTGCCAGCCTGGTCGATCCCTACCGTGAGCACCTGCGAAAACGCCGGGCCGAGGACCCTGGCGTCCCCGTCCTGCACCTCTTCGAAGAGATCAAAGCCCTGGGCTTCACGGGCTGCCTGAACCTCCTGCACAAGTACATCAACCAAGGCCGCGCGGACGCCGACCGCAGCCATATCTCCCCGCGCCGGCTCGCCCGGATGCTGCTGACCAGGCCGGACAACCTCAAGGCCGAGCAGCACGAGCGCCTGGCCAAGCTCACCGCCGCCTGCCCAGAGATGATCCAACTGGCGTCAGCTATCAGGGACTTCGCCCCGCTCCTTGCACCCCACGCCGACAATGCCGACGCGCTCTCACATTGGATCGTCCAGGTCCGCGGCGCCGACCTGCCCCACCTGCATGCCTTCGCCCGAGGTCTGGAACGAGACCGCGACGCCGTAAACGCCGCCCTCACACTTCCGTACAGCAACGGCCCCACCGAGGGCGTCAACACCAAGACCAAACGGATCGCGCGCCAGATGCACGGACGAGCAGGCTTCCCCCTTCTTCGCCACCGCATCCTCCTCGGATAGCAGCACGCTCCGTCACCACCGAAAGCGAGACAGGGCCAATTTAACGGCTGATCTTGGTTGTTGATGGTCAGTTGTTGCTCGGGGTGAGGCGGCCTTCGAAGGCGATCTGGAACGCGTTCAGGGGTGCTTTCCAGCGCATGGTCCACCTCTTGCGGCCCTTGCCGGTCGGGTCCAGGCTCATCAGCGCCATGTAGATGCACTTGAGGGCGGCGGCCTCGTTGGGGAAGTGCCCGCGGGCCCGGACGGCCCTGCGGATGCGGGCGTTGACGCTCTCGATCGCGTTCGTGCTGCAGATGACCTTGCGGATCTCGACGTCGAAGGAGAGGAAGGGCACGAACTCGGCCCAGGCGTCCGACCACAGCTTCACGATCGCCGGATACTTTCGGCCCCGCGTCTCCTGGAACTCGAGGAACCGCTCCGTCGCCGCGTCCTCGCTGGGCGCGGTGTAGACGGGCTTGAGAGCCTTGGCGACCTTGTCCCAGTCCTGGCGGGCCGCATATCGGAACGAGTTCCGCAGCAGGTGAACCACACACGTCTGGACGATCGTGCGAGGCCAGACGGTCTCCACCGCCTCGGGAAGGCCCTTCAGCCCGTCGCAGACCAGCATCAGCACGTCGTCCAGGCCGCGGTTCTTCAGCTCGGTGAACACGTGCAGCCAGTACTTGGCGCCCTCTCCGCCGTCGCCGGCCCAGATGCCGAGGATGTCGCGGGTCCCGTCCACCGTCACCGCCATCACGACATAGACCGGACGGTTCGCGACCTGCCCGTCCCTGATCTTGACGTTGATGGCATCCACGAACAAAACCGGGTAAACACGGTCGAGGGGACGGTTCTGCCACTCGGCCATGCCCTCCATCACCTTGTCGGTAATGGTGGAGATGGTCTGCTTGGACACCTCGGCCCCGTAGACCTCGGCCAGGTGAGCGGCGATCTCGCCGTGCGTGAGCCCCTTCGCGGACAACGACAGCACCATCTCGTCGACCCCGGTCAGCCGCCGCTGCCGCTTCCTGACGATCTGCGGCTCGAACGTGCCCGCAGTGTCACGCGGCACCTTGACCTCGACCGGCCCGACGTCGGTCAGCACAGTCTTGGCCCGGCCCCCGTTTCGGGAGTTGCCACTGCCCCGGCCGGCCGCATCGTGCTTCTCATAGCCGAGGTGATCGGCGATCTCACCTTCCAGCGCAGACTCCAGGACCCGCTTGGTCAGCTGCTGCAGCAGCCCACCCTGCCCAGTCAGCTGCAGTCCCTCCGACCGGGCCCGTTCCACCAGCATCGCGACCAGCTGCTCATCCGACACGGGGACGGACGGCCCGGACTGGGCACTCTCGACAGGTGCCACGGTCTCCAACTCAACGGCGGTATCAGCCACTTGACGTCTCTCCCATGATCGTCGGATCCGCCGTTAGATTTACACTCCCCGTCTCTGAGACGCCATTGCTGGACGAGACCATCGGCGGCAATTTCGACCGTATGGTGGCTGCCTTCGGCGAACGTGAAGCTCTTGTCGACGTCCCGACGGAGCGGCGATGGACCTACCGAGAGCTTGCCGAGGAGGTGGACGCGGTCGCGCTCGGACTGCTGGAGTCGGGCGTGGTCAAGGGTGATCGGGTGGGCATCTGGTCGCCGAACTGCGCGGAGTGGACGCTCGTTCAGTACGCGACCGCGAAGATCGGCGCCATCCTGGTTAACATCAACCCCAGCTACCGCACTCACGAGCTGGAGTACGTCCTCAACCAGGCGGGCGTCCGCACGGTGGTGGCCATGCCGACCTTCAAGACCTCCGACTACGCCGCGATGCTCGCCCGAGCGCTTCCGAACTGTCCGACGGTGAAGGATGTTCTGCTGATCGGCCAGGATTCGTGGAGCGAGCTCATCGAGACCGGCTTCTCCGGAGACAGGGCGCGTCTGACCGACATCGGTGCGGGCCTGAGCCCAGACGACCCAATCAACATTCAGTACACGTCGGGGACGACGGGCTTTCCCAAAGGGGCGACCCTGTCGCACCACAACATCCTGAACAACGGATTCTTCGTAGGCGAGTTGTGTCACTACACCGAGGAGGACCGGGTCTGTATCCCGGTGCCCTTCTACCACTGCTTCGGCATGGTCATGGGCAATCTCGCGTGTACCAGCCACGGCGCGACGATGGTGATCCCCGGGCCTTCGTTCGACCCCAAAGCCACCCTCGAGGCAGTGGCGGCGGAGCGGTGCACCTCGCTGTACGGAGTGCCGACCATGTTCATCGCCGAGCTGGCCGATCCGGACTTCGATTCCTACGACCTGTCCAGTCTGCGAACCGGCATCATGGCGGGTTCGCCCTGTCCAATCAACGTGATGAAGCAGGTCATCGAGCGGATGGGAATGGAGGAGGTCTCCATTTGCTACGGGATGACCGAGACCTCTCCCGTTTCGACCCAAACCCGGGCGGATGACTCACTGGACCGTCGTGTTTCCACGGTGGGCCGGGTGGGACCGCACCTGGAGGTCAAGGTGGTGGACCCGGTGACCGGCCTGACCGTGCCCCGAGACGAGGCCGGCGAGCTGTGCACGCGTGGGTACTCGGTCATGCTGGGCTACTGGGACCAGCCGGAGAAAACCGCCGAGGCCATCGACGCCGAGCACTGGATGCACACCGGAGATCTGGCGGTCATGGACGACGAGGGCTATGTCAGTATCACCGGCCGGATCAAGGACATGGTCATCCGCGGCGGCGAGAACATCTACCCCCGCGAGATCGAGGAGTTCCTCTACACCCATCCCGACATCCTCGACGCACAGGTCGTCGGTGTGCCCGACGCGAAGTACGGCGAAGAGCTGATGGCCTGGCTGCGCATGAAGGACGGCGCTGAGCCGCTCACCACCGAGGCCGTCCACGAGTTCTGCCGAGGCAAGCTCGCCCACTACAAGATCCCGCGCTACGTACGCACCATCGACGAATTCCCCATGACCGTCACCGGAAAGATCCGCAAGGTGGAACTGCGCGAGATCGCCGCCCAGCAGTTCGGTCTCGGCGATGCCACCCCCACCACCCACGGCTGACGCACTCGCCGGGATCGTGGCCCCACCCTTCTGCGCATCCTGGAGGAGATCCGTGCGGGTTCTGCACGAACGTGTAGTGATCCCCTGCACCGTCCGGCTCGCGTCAAAGCATGTACGGGCCCGCTCCGGCCGTCCCCTGGTCCAGCGTCTTGGGGGCGGCCACCGCCTTGGGACTCCCGATGTACCCGGCACCGAACGCCTGCGCGAAGAAGAAGGTCAGGTTGGGATCGGAGGAACCCAGCTCGATACGGACGGTCAGCGGCCCCGTGACCTTGATGGACGTGACGCGGCCCTGCAATACGGCCAGCGAACTGGTATTCCGCTTCCTCTCGTAGTCCAGGTAGGTCTTCACGGCCTGCGCGTCGAGAGGCGTGCCAACTTGACTCCCTTGCGCAGAGTCAGCTCATAGGCGCGATCCCCCTTTCTGACGTAACCCACTTCACGGCCAAGGCCGGCGCCGTAGCTGCCGTCCGGCCCATGACGACCAGCGGGTCGTACGCCAACTGGTAGAAGGAGCCGTACGCAGGATCGCCGAGGGCGGGAATCAGGCTCGGGGGCGACAGGGGTGCGCCGAAAGTGACCTTTTCACCGAGGCCCCAGGCTGCGGCCCCTCCGCCCGACGAGGCGCCACCGGAGCAGCCGACCGCGGGCAGCACGGCGACAAGAGCGACGACAAGAGCGGCGATTCTGCGTGGGTGAAGGTCGGCTGCACCGGAACGGTCGCCGGATCCAGGGCCTGCGCCGCCGGGCGGCGCATCGGAGCCGATGGCACAGGACCGATTCGTTGCCGGACTACCCCCGGCATGGGGGCCGACTGTTGGCCACGAGGTGCCGGTCTCGGCACCAGGCCGATGCGGCGAGCGCTCACCGGGACCTGGTGGCGGATGTGCGCCTCTTGCCGGGCTTCCGTGAAGCTCTTGCGGCCCTTGGTGTGAGGACGGCCTGAGTGACGATCGCTTCGCTGTTCCTTACGAAATGCGCGCCCGACTCGACCAGGCCAACGGTCACCACGACAACCAGATCGTCTGGACGGGCGTGCCTGCCGTCGCAAGCGATAACGACGCCAACGAGACGGCGTTCGTGCTCATGGACAGATGGCTGGCTCGCATCGAGGCCGACACATCCACCGACCCGATCGAGACCAAGGTGGTGCGCAACAAGCCGGCCGACGCGGTCGACGCGTGCTGGATCGCCGACCGCAAGATCACCGACATGTCGGTCTGCCGAGCCGCCTACCCCTACTTCGGTCTGCCCCGAACCGCCGCCGAGGGCCCACTGGCCAACAACATCGTCAAGTGCGCGCTCAAGCCACTCGACCGAGGCGACTACACCGTCGACTTCACCAACGCCCAGTGGGACCGGCTGCGGACGACCTTCCCCGAGGGGGTGTGCGACTACCGCAAGCCAGGCGTGGCCCAGCAGCCCTCGCTGCCATCGCTGACCTTTGCCGGCGGACCCGGCGGGCAACCGCTGGGTGCCCCACCGCAGTCCAGCCCGGCGCCGTGAAACGCCCTTTCATCACTCCTGTGCCCCGCGGCGTGGTGCGTTCCCCATCAGACGCTAGGCCGCGGGCACCCAGCCCCTCGTACCACTGTCACGAGAAGAGACCCGGTCCGGTGGTCGTTGCCGACGAAGCATGGCTCGATGCGACCGCGTCCGCCCGGTCTTGAGATGAGATCGACCGCGCGACCGGCCGGACCATACGACGCTACGAACGTGACAGGCCCGGCGAGCTGATGCACGTGGACATCAAGAAGCTCGGCAACATCCCCGACGGCGGAGGCTTCCTCACGCCAGACGACCGTCCGGTGGCCGTCGAGCTTCATCTCAATGTCCTGGCCGGTCGGCTAGGTCGTCTCGCGGTGGATGAGGGCGAGAATGTCGCCCGCCTCGGGGCGGCTCGGCGTTGCCGGGGCCGGAGCGCCGACCGTCGAGAGGATGCTGGTGGTGAGATTGCCGGCTGCCGCGGTGAGGTCCATGCCGATGGTGGTCAGGGCCGGTACGGCGAGCGAGCTCACGGGGAGGTCGTCGACGCCGATGAGCGCCAGGTCGTGCGGGACGTCGATGTGCTGCGTGCGGCAGCTCGCCAGGATGGCGAGAGCGATCAGATCGTTGAAGGCGGCGACTGCCGTGACCGGGGTGGCGCCCTGCGTCCAGTCCACGACGGCAGCCCGGGCGCCGGCCCGCGAGTAGCGCATGCTGACCACCTGTGGCGTCGGCAGGCCCAGGTCGTTGCAGGCCCGGGTGGCTCCCTGCAGGCGGGGCCGGCAGAAGGGAAGCTCTCGGGGGTCGTCCACCGCGGCGTAGCCGATGTGCCGGTGCCCGCGTGCGGCGAGGTGCTCGATCTGCAGGCGTCCGATGTCTTCCTGGCTCAGCCCGGTCAGGCGGGTGTTGTCCGGTGTGAACACCCCGTCGAGCAGGGGGATTTCCGCCCGATGCAGTGACTGTGCGTCGGCGGGCGGCAGAGTGCCGAACGCGACGACCACCGCCGGCTGGACGTGCTGCCACAGCTCGGCCAGCGGCGTGGCCGTCCCGTCGTGGTGCAGGTACACGCAGGTGTAACCGGCCTCGCCCAGTGATCGGACGAGGGCCAGCTTGAACTGCTCCATGGCCTCCGCGACGGGGAGGTCCGGAACCACGCAGAGCACGACGTTGCTGCGGCCCCTGCGCAGCGCACGGCCGGCCCCCGACGGTACGTATCCGAGACGCTTCGCCGTCTCCAACACCCGTCGGCGGGTCTCCGCGGAGAGCCCGTGCTCGTCCCTGCCGTTGAGCACGAAGCTCACGGTGGTCTGGGAGACCCCGGCCTCTCGCGCCACGTCCTTGCTGGTGACCCTTGGCAAAGCCCCTCCCCACCTCTTGCCACGCCTTCACGCACAGGCTACGGTACGGCAACCAGCGAATCTAATACGTATTAGGTCGCCGCATAGGTCGCCGCAATGGCCCGCAGGGGATGACGCCCCGCAACCGTTTTGCCTGAGCCGCCCACCCCCAGCTGATCACCGTCTTCATACGTGCCGACGGGGTGGATCCACACGAAGAGAGATCTGTCATGGACGACACGATCCCCGTCAGCACCGACACGACGCCCGGCCGCGTTGTCTCCGCCGCCGATCCGGTCCCGCTGACCACGACACTTCCGCGTCACGCCGCTTCGAGGCCCCCGAGCCAGGCCGCTCGCGCGACGGACCGGTCCTGACCCGCACCTGATGCGACTGTCGGGCACTCGCCGTGACTACCAGGTCAAGCGACCTGCCGACGCCTGCCCGCAGTCCCCACACATGTGACCACGCGTGTCCACACGCGAGTCGTGGCCCAGTTGAGACTTCCAGGAGAAGACACATGAACCGCACACCACTGATCGCGCTGCTCGCCGCATCGGCGCTGGCGCTCGGCACCACAGCGTGCGGCGCCGGCAGCGAGGGGGACGGGCCTACCGGCACCAGCGCGAATGAGCTGCGTATCGGTCTCTCGTTCGGGCCGTTCACACTCGACCCGGCCAAGGACGGCGGCGGAACGCCCAACGTGATGCGTTCGCTGACCAACGAGTCCCTGTTCCACATGAACGCCGACTACACCGCCAGCCCGGCCCTGGTGAGCGACTACAAGTACGTCGGAGACGGGAACAAGGTCTTCGAGTTCACCCTCAAGAAGGGGATCCGCTTCACCGACGGCAGTCCGCTGGACGCGGCGGCGGTCAAGACCTGGCTAGAGTATTTCGCGAAGCAGCCCGGGCCGTACGCCTCCACGCTCTCGATCGGCTCCGTCGAGACCAAGGGCGAGTACACGGTCCGGCTCAACCTCGCCTCGCCGTCTCCGATCGTGCCCCTGCTCCTGTCCCAGTACGGAAACCGGGGTGCCCTCTCGAGCCCCAAGTCCGTCGCCGACCCCGGCAGCCTGGCGAAGGGCACGTACGGCGTCGGTCCCTACGTCCTGGATCCCGCCCAGTCCGTGACAGGCGATCACTACACCCTGGTGCCCAGCAAGCACTACCACGATCCGTCGGCTGCCCGTTTCAAGAAGGTGACCGTTCGGATCATCCCCAACCCGTCCTCGATGTTGCGCGCGTTCCAGTCCGGGCAGATCGACTTCGGCAACCTCGACTCATCCACCGCGCCCGCAGCGGAGAAGGCGGGCGTGAAGGTGATGCACTGGCGCAGCGGCACCATCGCGGTGACGCTCGCCGACCGCGACGGGACAGCCACCAAGCCGCTCGCCGACGTCCGGGTACGGCAGGCGCTGAACTACGCCATCGACCGTGAGTCGATCACCAAAGCGATGGTCGGCGAGTACGGCCGGCCCACGTCCCAGTACCAGACCGAGTACACCAACCCGGCCCTGGAAGACCGCTACCCCTACGACCCGAAGAAGGCGAAGGCGCTGCTCGCCAAGGCCGGCTACCCGAAGGGGTTCAGCATGGACGTGGTGGACCCGGGGGCCATCATCGGTAACTGGGGCGACCCGACGATGCAGACGGTCGCGAAGTACTGGGAAAAGGTCGGCGTCCGCGTCAAGGTCACCCAGGCGACCACTGACTTCATCCAGCAGGCGCTCTCGAAGAAGTTCGCCGCGATGCAGTGGGCACCGGACGCCTCCCCGACGTCGATCGCGTACTCGCTCCTGTATGGCCCCAAGGCCTCGATGAACCCCTTCGGTGCTTCGAACGCCAAGATCGACGCGCTCTACCACCAGGGTCAGACACAGCAGGGCGACCAGGCAGCGAAGACGTTCAGAAAGCTCAACAGCATGGTCACCGAGCAGGCCATCCATGTGCCGATCTACGAGTACCACATCCCGTGGGGCATGAACGAGCACATCACCGGAGTCAAGAAGGGCTCCTGGATGGTCTTCGGCGCCGACCTCGGATGGACGAACTGACGATGGCCGACACGTCGGTTGACGCGATGGGAGCGCCGCTCACGCGCTCCCCTCGCGGGCGCGCCAAGCGTGGACGCGGCGCCGGAGGCAGCGGGCTGACCTCGCTGCTGGCACGCCGCATGGTGACCGCGGTCCCCTTGCTGCTGGTCGTGTCGAGCTTCAACTTCCTGTTGCTGTCGCTCACCCCGGGAGATGCCGCACGGCAGATGCTCGGAACCAGTGGCACACCGGAACAGTACGAAGCACTGCGTCGGCAACTCGGGCTCGACCTCCCGGTCTACGAGCAGTACGGGCGCTGGCTGGGCCACGCGGTCTCGGGTGACTTCGGCAACTCGATCACCAATGGCACCCCGGTCCTGGAATCGGTCATGAGCCGAGTGCCCGTCACCATGTCACTCATCGTCGGCTCGCTGCTGGTGAGCGTCGTGGTCGGTGTCAGCCTCGGTGTGTTCAGTGCCGTTCGTGGTGGGGTGATCGGCAGGGCGGTCGACGCACTCGCCCTCCTCGGCTGGGCACTGCCGGTCTTCTGGGTCGGCTCCGTGCTGGTCGTCGTTTTCGCCATCAAGCTCCAGTGGTTCCCCGCGCTCGGGTACGTGCCGTTCACCGAATCGCCCCAGGACTGGGTCCGATCGCTGGTGCTGCCGGTGACCGCACTCTCCCTCGGCTCCGTCGCGGCCGTCCTGAAGCAGACCCGGGAAGCCATGCTCGACGTGCTCGGAAGCGAGTACATCAGGATGGCGGCCGCCAACGGCGTCTCCCGAAACTCACTGATCTACCGGCATGCCCTCAAGAACGCCGCCATCCCGGTCGTCACCGTCCTGGGTGTCCAGACCATCGGCCTGCTGGGCGGCGCGGTTCTCATCGAGAGCGTCTTCTCCGTGCCGGGCCTTGGTTCGCTCGTGGTCGGTTCGGCCCTGGCCCACGACATCCCGACGGTCCAGGCGGTCGCGGTGTTCTTCACCGTGGTGGTCATCATCGTCAACCTGTTGGTCGATCTCGCCTATGGGCTGCTCAACCCGAGAGTGAGCACAGCATGACTGTGACCGTGACCGGTGCCGAAGTGTCGGCATCACCCTCCGTGAACCCCCGCTTCGTGCGCCGCCTGATGCGACGGCCGCTGGCCGTCGTGTGTCTGGCGTACCTGGCGATCCTCGTCGTGATCGCCGTCGTCGCCCCGATGCTGATGCCACACGTCGGGACCGACAGGGCCGGCGATCTCGGAACCGCCCTGCACGGCCCGAGCGCCGCTCACCCCCTCGGCGTCGACAGCCTGGGCCGCGACGTTCTCCAGCGACTGCTGGTGGGCACCCGGGTCACGTTGGTCGGCGTCGTCGAGGCGATGGCGGTCGTCCTGGCGCTGGGCATCCCCATCGGGCTCGTGGCCGGCTACGTCGGCGGCAAGACCGACCGGGCGGTCACCTGGCTGGCGGATCTCGTGCTGTCGCTGCCGGCGATCATCCTGGTCATCGTCGTGCTGTCGGTCTTCCCGCAGAGCGTGACGGCCGCGATGGTGACTCTCGGTGTCCTGGCCGCGCCGGGTCTTGTGCGCGTCGTACGAGCCGCGACACTGCCGGTGCGCGAACAGCTCTACGTCGCCGCCGCCCGGGTATCCGGCATGTCGCGGACCTACATCATCACCCGGCACGTGCTGCCTCGGATCATGGGACCCATCGTCGTGCAGGCGTCCCTGCTGGCGGCGGCTGCCCTGCTGGTGCAGACCGGGCTGGCCTTCCTCGCCCTCATCGCCGCGCCTCCGGAGCCAAGCTGGGGAGGGATGGTCGCGGACGGGGTCGGCGCCCTCTTCCAGCAGCCCTGGTTGATCTGGCCGCCCGGCCTGGCGATCGCGCTGACCGTGCTGGCGTTCGGACTTCTGGGCGACGCGGTCAGAGACGCCGGCACGGAGGGCTGGTCTGCGAAGTCCGGCCTCCCGCTGGGCGACAAGCGCCGAGGCGCGCCCACGCGAGCTTCCGCCGTCGTTCCCACGAGCACCGACGACAGCCTGCTCTCGGTCCGCGACCTCACGGTGTCCTACGCCACGCCCACCGGCCCCATCCGTGCGATCGACGGGGTGACCTTCGACATCGCCCGTGGAGAGACCGTCGGAGTCGTCGGAGAGTCCGGTTGCGGGAAGACCACGACAGCACTCGCCGTCATTGCACTGCTCGGCGGCGGCGGACGGATCGACTCCGGACACGTCCTCTTCGACGGCAGGGACCTCGCGGCCCTGTCGGAGTCCGAACTCCAGGCTGTCCGCGGTTCCGAGATCGGCTACGTGTCCCAGGAACCGATGGTCGCGCTCGATCCCGCCTTCCGGATCGGCTGGCAACTCGCCGAAGCCGTCCGGATCAACACCGGAATGAGCCGTGCCAAGGCCAGGAGACGCGCCATCGAGCTGCTGGAACAGGTGCAGCTGCCCGAACCCCATCTCGTGGCCCGCCGCTACCCGCACGAGCTGTCGGGCGGCATGGCCCAGCGCGTCGTCGTCGCGCGTGCCCTTGCCGGGGAACCGAAGCTCCTGATCGCCGATGAGCCGACCACCGCCCTCGACGTCACCATCCAGGTGGAGATCCTCGATCTGATGCGCACGCTGCAACGCGACCGGGGCATGGCGATCATGTTGGTCACCCATGACCTGGGCGTGGTCGCCGACATGTGCGACCGGGTCGTGGTGATGTACGCCGGCCAGGTCGCCGAACGCGCCGGCGTGAAAGAGCTGTTCGGCGACCCGCACCACCCCTACACCCGGGCACTGCTCGCCTCGAATCCGCACAACCAGCACAGCTCGGCGGTGCTGTCCACCATCCCGGGGGCGGTCCCCATGCCGGGCTCGTGGCCGCAGGGCTGCCACTTCCAGCCGAGATGCGCACACGCCACCGACCAGTGCGGCAGCGGCAATATTCCCCTCCTCCAAATCGGCGCCTCCCACGAGGCCCGCTGCCTCCACGCTCACCAGATCGAAGGTGCGTGACGTGAACGACGAGACGAACCTCCTCGAAGTCCGCGATCTGTCGGTGCACTTCCGCCGCGGACACGGCTCACCCGTCCTGCGAGCCGTCGACCAGGTGAGCTTCTCCGTGGCCGAGCGGGAGACGCTGGGCGTCGTGGGCGAATCAGGCTCCGGCAAGACCACCATCGGCCGGGCCGTGCTCGGCCTGGTGCCGCCGACAGGCGGGCAGATCGAGTTCGCGGGCGAGGACATCACCCGAGCCGACCACCACCGGCGCCGTGCGCTCAGCCGCGACCTGCAAGTGATCTTCCAGGATCCGTACAGCTCCCTGAACCCGACCCGAACCGTCGCTCAGACGCTGGGCGAGTCGCTGCGGGCAGAGAAACTGGCCACGGACGAGGTCCGCAACCGGGTCATCACCGTGCTCGAGCGCGTCGGACTCCCCGCAACCGCCGCGGACCGCTATCCGTCGAGCTTCTCCGGCGGCCAGCGTCAACGCATCGCCATCGCCCGGGCCCTCGTCGCACAACCGCGGCTGGTGATCTGCGACGAGCCGGTCAGCGCCCTGGATCTCTCGGTCCAGGCGCAGGTGCTCAACCTCCTCCGGGAGCTGCAGGACGAGTTCGCACTCGGCTACCTGTTCGTGGCCCATGACCTGGACGTCGTACGGCACCTCTCGCACCGCATCATGGTCCTGTACCGCGGACAGATCATGGAGCAGGGCCCCGCCGACACGGTCTACACCGCGCCGATGCACCCCTATACCAGGACCCTGCTCGAAGCAGCGCCCGTCCCGGACCCGGTGCGCCAGGCAGAACGCCGCCTGCGACGCGCGCGCACGGGTGACAACAGCGGCCCCGTCCCCACCGCGGGATGTCCCTTCGCCACCCGCTGTCCACACGCCGTCCCGCTGTGCCGCACCGAACGGCCGGCGCTCGAAGAGACCCCGGCAGGCACGACCGTCGCCTGTCACCGGTGGCAAGAACTCGGCACCGCGCCGACGGAGGCGGCGGCCGTAACGACACCTTCCGTGCGCTGAACAACGCCGTCGCCGACGACATCGCACGCACTCCGCGGGTCGAACCCGGACGGAGGCTCAAGGCCCCACCGGTATGCCCAGCTCACGGTGCCGGCCACCGCCGACTTACTCATTGCGGCTCGCTGTTCCTCGTCATCGACGCGTCCGCCATGGTCGCCGATGCGCCAGCCAAGGGCATCCGCTCGATCCAACAGCCGAAAAGAGACATACATGACCACGGTCACCACGCCCGCCGGGGTGTCACTCAACTACGACACCTTCGGCGATCCCGGCAGCCCCCCGCTGCTGCTGATCCAGGGGCTCGGGGCCCACATGCTCGGGTGGCGAGCCGAGCTGTGCCGGCAACTCGCCGACGAGGGTTTCCACGTCCTCCGTTTCGACAACCGGGATGTCGGTCTGTCGCAGAAGTTCCCGCATGGTGGCTACACCCTGGCCGACATGGCGAACGACTCCGAGGGCCTCCTCGCCGCGCTCGACATTCCCGCAGCACACATAGTGGGACAGTCGCTGGGCGGTATGATCGCCCAGCAGCTCGCCCTCGACCACCCCACGCGCGTGCTGACCCTCGCCCTGGTCTACACGGCGCCCAGCACGGACTTCATCGCCGGACGCGACGTGGTCGACGAGCGAACGCAGCACCCCCGGGCCCGCGACCGCGACGAGGCGATCGCGCAGTACCTGGACATCGAAGCGGGGTGCGCCTCACCCGGATACCCCCGGGACATCACGTGGCTGCGGGAACTCGGCGGCCAGATGTACGACCGGGACTACGACCCCGACGGCATCCTGCGGCAGGTGGAGGCGCTCTACAACTCTCCCGACCGTACGCCCCGCCTGCACCGCATCACCGCGCCCACCACGATCCTGCACGGCGACGGCGACCGCTTGATCGACCCCGATGCGTCCACGGTCATGCACGAACTGATCACGGATTCGAAGCTGACCATCTACCCCGGCATGGGGCATGAGCTCCCCCCTCAGCTCTGGCCTCAGATCATCACTCAGATTCGGGACAACACGGCACGAGGAATTGCGTGACATGACAGCAATACCGGTAAAAGGTCACGTGTCCAGCGGTTTCGAACGCATCGCGGACGCCTTCACCGACAACTTCCGGCAGCGAGGCGACACGGCCGCCTCCTGCGTGGTGTACGCCCAGGGAGCGCCCGTGGTGGACATCTGGGCCGGGCGGACCGCCCGGGGCGCCTGGACACCCGACGCCCGCACCGTCGTGTTCTCCGTCAGCAAGGGCGTCACCACGGTCTGCCTGCTGATGGCCGCCGAACGCGGCCTGATCGACCTCGACGCCCCGGTGGCGAAGTACTGGCCGGAGTTCGCCACGAACGGCAAGGAGACGACGACCGTACGGCAGCTCCTCGCGCACCAGGCCGGCCTGGTGGCGCCCGAGTGGGATGTGACGGTGGAGGACCTGCGTGCGTGGGAGCCGGTGGCGGACGGACTGGCCCGGCAGGCGCCGGCCTGGGCTCCCGGGACGGCGTACGCCTACCACGCGCTCACCATCGGCTGGCTGGCCGGCGAGGTGCTGCGCCGGGCGACGGGACTGCGGCCCGGTCAGTGGCTGCGCGAGCACGTGACCGATCCACTGAACCTGACGATGACGTACGGCGCCGACCCCGCGGCCGCCGATTTCCACCTCCTGTCGGACCCGCTGCCCATCACCGACCCCGAGGCCGCCGCGATGATGGCCGCGGCTCTCGGCGCACCGATGATCGAACGCTCCATCAGCCTGGGCGGTGTCTTCGACGCCGCCCGCATCACCCAGGACGCCAACACAGAGGCGTGGCTGTCGGTAGAGATCCCGGCAGGCAATCTCGTGACCAACGCCCGCAGCCTGGCACGGCTGTACGCGGCCACGGTGGGCGAGGTCGACGGAGTCAGGCTGCTGGGCTCGGACGTCGTCCGCGACGCCCTCGTGGTGCGCTCCGAGGGCCGTCCGTTCGTCGGCCCTGACCTGGGCGGCGGTTGGGGCACCGGCTTCATGACCAGTTCCACCCAGCGGCCGATGATCGGCTCCGGCAGCTTTGGCCACGACGGCCTCGGCGGCTGCCTGGGCTTCGCCCACCTGGAAGCAGGGATCGCCTTCGCCTACCAGACCGCACAGCCCGGTGGCCTGCCCGACGACCGAGCCAACGCGCTCTGCCACGCGCTGCACGCCTGCCTGTGAAGCCCAACTTCGGTACATCACGTCCGAACCAGTCCACCGTAGAACCAGAGACCAGGCCATGACCACGACACTTCCCCGTCCCACCACATTGGCACCCCCGAGCCTGTCCGCCCGCGCGGCTGACCGGGTCCTGACCCGCCTGATGCGGTCGCCGGGCACTCGAAACGGCTACCAGGTTGAGCGGAACCTTCGGGTCCCCGCGCGTGACGGCGCCGTCCTGGTGACAGACCACTACGCCCCCGTCACCGACCAGCCGAGAGGCACCGTCCTCCTGCGCACCCCGTACGGGCGCGGCTTTCCGCATGATCTGGAGGCGAGGGTCTACGCGGGCCATGGGTATCACGTCGTGCTGCAGAGCTGCCGCGGCACGTTCGGCTCCACGGGAGAGTTCTACCCGATGGCGAACGAGGCCGACGACGCCCAGGACGCGGTGGCCTGGCTGCGGACCCAGCCCTGGTTCGACGGACGGCTCGCGACCGCCGGGGGTTCCTACGTGGGCTGGACCCAATGGGCGCTGCTGATGGACCCGCCCCCCGAGCTGCGCACCTGCTTGATCGCCGTCGCCCCGCACGACATGCACGACGCGCTGTATGGAGCCGGAGCGTTCCAGGTGGGCGACTTCCTGTCCTGGGCGGAGATGGTGGTCCACCAGGAGCGGTTCCCCGGGCTGCGCGGTATGGCCCGGGTGCTGACGATGAAGCGACGGTTGGCGCCGGTCTTCGACGCCCTCCCGTTGGCCGAGGCGGCCGACACGGCGACCGAGCACCGCGCGCAGTGGTTCCGGGAATGGCTGACGACGCCCGACTCCAACGATCCGGTATGGGATCGGCTCAAGCTCGACGAGGCCCTTCAGCGGGCGACCGTCCCGGTGCGGCTCACCGCCGGCTGGCAGGACCTCTTTGTCGACCAGACCCTGCACCAGTACCGGTCGCTGCGTGCCCGTGGGGTCGACGTCTCACTCACCGTCGGCCCCTGGACCCACAACGAGCTCGCTCAGAAAGGCATGGGGCGCCTGCTTCGCGGCAATCTCGAATGGCTGGAGACGCGCCTCGCCGGCGAAGCGCCGGAACACCCTCGGTCCGCATCCCCCGTCGAGGTGTACGTCACCGGACAGGGCGCCTGGCGGCAGCTGGCCGAGTGGCCGCCGGCGGCGGGTGAGACCGTGCGCTACCTGCAGTCGGGCGGGAGGCTTCTGGCCGACGAGCCGAGCGGCGGTGCGCCGTCGACGTACGTCTACGACCCGGCGAACCCCACACCGACCCTCGGTGGCCCCCTGCTCACCCTCGACGGCGGAAGCAAGGACAACGCGAAACTGGAGAGCCGCTCTGATGTGCTCACCTTCACCACCGACCCGTTGACCGCGCCGCTCGAGATCATGGGAGCACCGGTCGTCGAGCTGGCGCACAGCAGGAGCAACCCGTACGCCGACGTCTTCGTGCGGCTCTGCGACGTCGACCTCGAAGGCGTGTCCCGCAACTTCGCCGAAGGATTCGTCCGGCTCGACCCCGCCTCGCCCCTCGGCCAGGTGCAGACCGTGCGCGTGCGGCTGGATTCCTGCGCACACGAGGTCAAGGCCGGACACCGGATCCGCCTGCTGATAGCCGGCGGCTCCCACCCACGGTACGCACGTAACGAGGGCACCGGCGCAGCGCCCGGCACCGGAAGCGAGTTGCGGCCGTGCACGCACACGGTCCACCACGACACCGGCGCGGTGTCCCGGGTGCTCCTGCCGACGCCGCCCGGGTGACACGGACAGCCACGCTCAGGGCGTGACGCACCGCGCGGCCCGGACCCGGCCGGGGAGCGCGCCGTCCCGCTCGCCGACGTCACCGCCGCCGAGTCTGGCGCGGACGCCCCGCGCCAGACTCGGCTCATTGTGTTACTGACCTTTCCGTTCAGTTGTCGGGACTGACATTGCTAGATCCCTGCGGTACGCCGTGGCCATGAGATATGCGCAGGGCGGTGGTCTACTCCGCAGGGTCAGGCCGCGCGGGAGGGGACTGTAAGACGTTCGGCCCTGTCTCACATTCGGTGGTGACGGAGCGTGTCGCTATCCGAGGAGGATGCGGTGGCGAAGCAGGGTGAAGCCTGCTCGTCCGTGCATCTGGCGCGCGATCCGCTTGGTCTTGGTGTTGACGCCCTCGGTGGGGCCGTTGCTGTACGGAAGCGTGAGCCCGGCGATCACGGCGTCGATGTCCCGGTCCAGGCCCCGGGTGAAGGCGTGTAGGTGGGGCAGGTCGGCTGTTCGGACTTGGGCGATCCAGTGCGTGAGCGCATCGGCGTTGTCGGTGTGTGGCGTAAGGAGCGGGGCGAAGTCTCTTATTCCTGCGGCCAGTTGGGTCATCTCGGGGCAGGCGACGGTAAGCTTGGCCAGGAGTCCTCGAAGAGGTGCTGGACGGGGACGCCGGGGTCTTCACTTCGGCGTTTGCGCAGGTGCTCGCGGTAGGGATCGACCAGGCCGGCACGGTACTTGGGGACGCGGAGCATGCGCTCGGGCCGGTCGGCTCGGGCGTGGCGTTTGACGGTGTTCAGGGCCAGTTGCAGGCGGCGGGCGCATTCGAGCAGGCCCACGCCCTGGTCGAGCAGGCCATGAACCTGATGCCAGCGTTCGAGGGTGGTCTGAGCGCGGGGCCCGTCGTGGATCGGCGCGTCCAGTACGGTGGCCCAGCAGGCTCTGTGTGCCTTCACCTCGCTCAGGGCGGCTTCGCACAGGTTCTTCCATAAATGCCACCGATCACCGACTTGCACCATGTCAGGCAGAGCACGGCGGATGGCCTCGGCGTAGGTGGCTGAGCCGTCGCGGCACACGACCTCGATGCCCGGATGCCGGCGCAGCCACGCTTCCAGCGTGTCGGCCGTGCGGTCGGGCAGCACGTCGATCTGTTCATGGGGCTCGGCGTCGATCACCACGTTGGCATAGCGGTGCCGCCGGCGCAGGGCGAAATCGTCTACGCCGATCACGCGGGACACCCGCCCGGTGGGCAACGGGACGCGCAGCAGGGTGCGCAGGGCCGTGTGGCGGGACAGGCCCACGCGAGTATCGCGAGCAGACGTGATCCCGCCCGGCCCGCTAACTCTTTGACCACGGCCTTGACCTGCCTGGTCAGACGAGCGGTGCGTCGCTGGTATCGCTCCGGCACCCCGGGCACCTGTTCGCGGAAGGTGTGGCGGCAGCCTCGCGTGGGACACACCAGACGCCGCACCCGTACACGGACCACCACCCGTCGCCCGTCGACCGTCGGCCACCGTCCGCCAGTGATAGCCGTGCACCCGTCCCGACGAGGCCCCGCACACCGGGCAGACCGCGGTGTCCAGCGGCGTCCGGGCCCGCACCACGATCCGCTCACCCTCGTCGACCACATCCTCCATGACCAGTGGGGACAGACCCGAAAACACCGTCTGCACAAGCTCGTTGACACCTATCACATGAAGGTCAACGCCAGCCCGGCGGCGCGGCACAGCGCGTCGATGCCGATGCGGACGCCCTGCCCGTGGAGCGGCTACGCAACGACGTCGAGCACCCGATCGCGCGTCGAGACCGGCACCGGCGGCACCGAGGCGGGCGGCCGCATTGTCGGGTCCCTCACAGGTCAGCGACCGCCCGTGCACTTGCCCTGCGGAAACCGATCTGTTTTTCTAGATGGAAACAGATCGGTTTCCAACCGGTGCCCAGCCTCCGACCTGCAACAAAGGGAAGACATGACTACCACCTTCGACCGCAGAGCGCCTGCCTCCGAGACAACAGACTCGGGCCGCCGCGGCTCACATGCCGTGCGCTGGTGGGTGCTCGTCGTGCTGGGCGTGGCGCAGCTCATGGTCACGCTCGATGCGACCGTCGTGAACATCGCACTGCCCGAGGCGCAGCATGACCTCGGCTTCAGTGACGGCAGCCGACAGTGGGTCATCACGGGGTACGCCCTGGCCTTCGGCAGCCTGCTGCTGCTCGGGGGCCGCCTGGGCGACCTGTTCGGCCGACGGACGACCTTCGTGACCGGCCTGATCGGTTTCGCGGCCGCATCCGTCGTCGGCGGCGCGGCCGGCAGCTTCGACATACTCGTCGCGGCCCGTGTGGCCCAGGGCCTGTTCGCCGCGCTGCTCGCGCCCGCGGCGCTCTCCCTGCTGAGTGTGACCTTCACCGACCCGGCCGAACGGCCGAAGGCGTTCGGCATCTTCAGCGCGCTGTCCGGTGCGGGCGCCGCGGTCGGACTCCTGCTCGGCGGCATGCTCACCGAATGGGCCTCGTGGCGCTGGGTGATGTATGTGAACGTCATCTTCGCGGGCGTCGCGCTGCTCGGCGCGCTGCTGTTGCTGGCCAAGCCCACACACACCGAGCGACCCAAGATCGACATTCCCGGCACCGTCGTGGTGAGCACCGCGCTGTTCGGCATCGTCTACGGGCTCGCGCACGTGGAATCCACCAGCTGGACCGACCCGGTCGCCCTCGGCTCCGTGATCAGCGGCATGCTGCTGCTCGCCGTGTTCGTCTGGCTGGAGCTTCGGGTCGCACATCCGCTGCTGCCGCTGCGCGTCGTGCTGGACCGGACCCGGGGCGGATCGTTCCTGGCCGTCTTCGTCCTGGGCATGGGGATGTTCTCGATCTTCCTGTTCCTGACCTACTACCTGGAGGCCAGCATCGGCTACTCGCCGATAGAGGCCGGCCTGTCCTTCCTGCCCATGGTCGGCGGCATCGTCGCCGCGTCGACCACGGTGCCCTCGCTGCTGCTGCCCCGGGTCGGCCCGAAGATCGTGGTCACCGCCGGCTTCCTGGTCTCCGCATCCGGCATGGCCCTGCTGACCCAGCTCACGCTGAACAGTGCCTACGTCGCCGACATCATGCCGGGCATGATCCTTTTGGGTCTCGGTATCGGTGCGGTGATGACCACCGCGTTCCAGGGTGCGACGGCAGGCGTACACCACGAGGACGCGGGCGTCGCCTCGGCACTGATCAACACCAGCCAGCAGGTGGGCGGCTCGATCAGCACGGCACTGCTGACCACAGTCGCCTCATCGGCCGCGACCGACTACCTCTCCTCCCACAAGCCGAGCGCACTGACTGCGGCCCAGGCCGGCGTCGAGAGCTACACGGCCACCCTGGCCTGGGGCGCCGGGATCTTCGTGGTCGGCGCGGTCCTCACCGCGTTCCTGATGCCGAATCGGGCTTTGGCGCCGTCGGAGGGCGAGCCCGTCATCGCCCACTGAGCCTGAATCCACCGGAATGCGCGCTTGTCGCAAGCGTGGATTGCGGGAAATGCGCCGCCACCTGCGATGATTTGGTGCCCTCTCAAGGCACAAATCATCGCAGGTGGCGGGCGTCTTCCGTCACCACGGCGTCAGATCCACGATGTGGGCTGAATTTCCGAGGCTGACAGTCACGCTGGTCATGCCGGGCGCCGTCGGCCTCATGGGGATGGACGCCTCCCGCCTGCCTGCCGCTGCCGCGGCTGTAGTCGGTATGCGCCATCGCGGCCTCCGGGACCGGTGCGCTCCCCCGCCTTACCGTGTTCGGCACGCCTGCTGGTGGTCACGTTGTTCCACTTCGCGATAACCGCTCAATCCTCTGCAACGGCGCCAGGGGACGCGGGCCTGGCCGGGGCTGCGCGAGCATGGCCGTCGGTCTCATCGCGGCCGCACACCTCAGCTTCGGGGTGACGGGCCGCCTCGGTCGCCAAGGGGCACAACGCGTGCCTGCCCAAACGAAGCCCGACAAGACCGCCGCCCTGGCACAGCGGAACCGTACTCACCTCCTGCTCGACCGTGGGCTGCGTGAAGATCGCCCCGGAGAAGCGTCGTAAACCGATCGGTTTTCTTTTCGTCGCAAGCGAGTTAACCTCGCGGTATGACCACCGAAGTGAAACTGAGCCCCAGGGAGCGGCTGCTGGAGGCGGCGGCCACGCTCACCTACCGAGACGGCGTCATCATCGGCGTCGACACGCTGTGCAAGGCGGCAGGGGTGTCGAAGCGCTCCATGTACCAGCTGTTCGAGAGCAAGGACGAACTGCTCGCGGCGAGCCTGGAGGAGCGCTCCGCCACCTTCGTGGCGACCCTTCTGCCCGCGGCGGACGACAGCCGCTCACCCCACGAGCGGGTCCTGCACGTCTTCGACCAGTTGGAGGAGCAGGCGGGTGCTCCCGGCTTCCAAGGCTGCCGGTACCTGGCTGCTCAGATCGAGCTCAAAGACCAGAACCACCCCGCGAGCCGGGTGGCCCACCGGGTCAAGGCGCAGTTGACAGCCTTCTTCCGCGCCGAGGCCGAACGGGGCAGGGCAGACGATCCCGACCTGCTGGCCCGGCAGCTGATCCTGCTCTTCGACGGCGCCAGCGCCCGCGCGGGGATCGGAGCCGACAGACTGCCCGGGCTCATCACGCCCACGGTCGCCACCCTGCTCGACGCGGCAGGCATGCGCTGACGCGCCCCGTCGTCGGCGGGAGTCTCCGCGGACGGGGTGTCACGTCGATCCAGACGACGGCAATGGTCACCGTGGACGCCTCAGACGCGCGGCTGCATCCCCGCGGTACGGGTGTCGAACTCCTCCGCTCCTACGTCCTGATCCAGCTGGCCGAAGCTACCTGTGCCGACATGAGGCGCCGGCTGAAGGTGTGCGCCACCCCCCACCGCCGCGGCGCGTTCTACGCCCGCTCCAAGAACTGTTCGCGTCTCTCGCACCCCGTCACCAACCACCTGCGACAACACCCGAAAGGTACGCGCCTGCCGGCCCGTCTGAAGGGACGGGAGCTCTCCACGTCACGCTGAAGCGACGCCGTCCGCAGGCGGCCATGGCATCCGGCAACTAGAAGGGACATCATGCGATCGGCAGGTCTGGAAGCAATTGATCTGGGTGAAGTGCCGCCGACAAGACCGCAAGCTTCTTCGCCTGCGGCACCCTCGGCAACACGCTTGCGGCCATCGGGCTTCCCTCGGATGTCGGGCGGTGAGGGAACGCTCCGAAAATGCGATGCGTCAGCGCACGCCTGCTGCGTCGAGCAAGGTGGTCACCGTGGGCGCGACAAGCCCGGTCGGTTTGTCCGCCTGGATACCCGCGCGGGCGCTGGCGCCGTCGAAGACCAGGCTGAGCTGCCGGGCCAGCAGGTCAGGGTCGCTCGCCCCGCCGCGCTCGGCCTCGGCACGGAAGAAGGCGGTCAGGTTCTCCTTGACCTGATGGGCGACCCGGCTCGCGGGGTGGCTCTGATCCTTGAGCTCGATCTGCACGGCCAGGTACCGGCAGCCCCGGAACTCGGGCGCCTCTGCCTGCGATTCCACCTGCTCGAAGACATGCAGGATCCGCTCGCGGGGTGACCGGCCGTAGTCCGCCGCGGGCAGGAGTGCTGCCACGTAGGCGGAGGTGCGCTGCTCCAGCCTCGCCGCGAGCAGTTCGTCCTTGCTCTCGAACAGCTGGTACATGGAGCGCTTCGACACTCCCGCCGCCTTGCACAGCGCCTCGACGCCGATGCCGACGCCGTCTCGGTAGGTGAGCGTGGCCGCCGCCTCCAGCAGCCGCCCTCCGGGGCTCAATTTCACTTCGGTGGCCATACCGCGAGGTTAACCCGAAACGGACGAAATGAAAACCGATCGGTTTCTACGGGGGTTCCGGGCAGAGGCTCGGCGACGGCCTGAGGGAAAGGCCGTCGCCGAGCCCTGATGGTGCGCGCCTGCGGTCCGGCAGACGACATACACCGGGGCCACTCCGAGTGATGGCCCCGCCCTGAGGGGATGTGGAGTGGCTTCCGCTATGCCGGGACGGCGGTCTTCTCGGGCTTCGTCTCCTCCGGGACGCGGTGCAGCCCCTTGCGGTCGTACCACCCCAGTACGCCGAAGCCGAACAGCGCGGCCACCACGAGGCCGACCGCCATCATCACCCAGCCCCGCGTCAGACCCGCGTCGCCTCAGGTGGACTCGCGGTATGCCGCATCGCCGTACGGCGGCTTCCCGCTTCTCTCGGCGGACGATATGTCCAGTACGGCGAGTTCCTGGCCGCCGAGGCTGATGTTCCCGTCGCGTTTGTTGAGGCGGCCTTGGACAGCGACCTGTCCGGCATCAGCGCATGCTGGACCAGGGTGTAGGTGGCGGAAAAGCACAGGAACTCCATCGCGCCGTCGCGGTCTGTGAGGCGGACGACTGCCCAGGTCTTGCCCTGTTTGGTCGTCTTGCGTTGGACGTGCGTGATGAGGCCGGCGAGTTTGACGACGCCTTCGGGTGCGGCCGGACGCGGTGAGCTCGGTGATGGTGGTGGACCGGTGGCGGGACAGGATGTGCTCGGTGCCGTCCAAGGGGTGCGCGGAGACGTACATGCACCTGCGGCAGCCAGGTGCCCACGCCGTACACCAACAGCAGACCGCAGAAGGAGGCGCGCGCCAGAGCAACGGAGTCGCCCAGCGCGCCTCGGGGTGGAACAGTGCCCGCACCGCGGCAAACGGCCCCTGGCTCCAGCGGCCGGTGCGGCGACGACGGTGGGCCAGGGCAGGCCGTAGTGGTCCGCGACCGCGGGGGCCCTGTCCCACTCACCCCGTGCCAGCAGCACGCCGGGCGATTCCGGCAGCAGCTTGAGCAGCAGAGGCACGGCGATCACGCCCGGCAGCACGCCTGCCCAGAAGACCCAGCGCCAGCCCGCGGCCGGGGCCAGAGCCAGCCCGAGCCCCGTCGCCGCCATGCCGCCGACGTGGTACGAGGTCATGAGCAGGCCCGTGGTGAGGGCGGTTCTGCGCGGTGGTGCGAACTCCATGGCCATGGCCAGGCACAGCGGCATGAGCCTGCCCAGCCCGAGGTCGGCGATGAACCGGCCGCACCCGAACAGTCCGACCCCTCCCGCCGTGGCGCAGATCGCCGAGCCGATGGAGAACAGCGTCACGCTGGAGACGAGCGTCAGCCCGTCGGCCCAACCTGTCGGTGAGGTTTCCGGCCGTGAGCGCGCCCACGCCATGCCGAACGTGGTCCAACTGCCGATGGTGCCCGCACTCGCCTGGGTCAGGCCGAGTCCGCGTCGTCGAGCATGTGGGGCATCACGGCGCCGTAGATGCTGACGCCCATGCCGTCGAAGAACACGGCCAGCCGGCACAGGGCCAGCACAGGGAACACCGTGCGGAACGTGTGTGAGGGAGCCGACGCGGCGGACGTGGGGGAAGGAGCATCTGCGTCCTTGGAGATGTGGGGGCCTCAAAGCGCGGGTCTGTCGACAAGTAGGTTCGCGTAGTGAAATATGGTTCACCTCAAGCCATGAGTCTCGGACGACGGTCGGCTGGTGTCAATGGGAACGGCCGGTATTCCGTCTCGGGCACCCGACTTGCATCCCGTGCGTGGACCGTCTGCCAGGTAGCCGGTCCTTTGAGGAGCCATCGATGAGCAGTAGCGAGTTCCCTGAGGTCAGGACGGCGGCAGGCGCGCTGCGCGGTCGCCGCGAGGGTGGCCTGGAGGTCTTCCGGGGCATCCCGTTCGCCCAGCCCCCGGTGGGCGCGGCGCGTTTCGCGGCGCCGGGACCGGTGGACCGCTGGGACGGAGTGCGGGAGGCGTTCGCGTTCGGACCGCCGCCCCCGCAGGAGCCGATGGGCCCCGAGGCGGAACTCCCCACCGGCCTTCCGGCCGGTGACGACTGGCTCACGGTCAACGTCTGGACGCCGGAGACGGATCCTGCCGCACGACGGCCGGTGATGGTGTGGATCTACGGTGGCGCCTACAAGTTGGGCTCCGCCGACGACCCGGCCTACGACGGCAGTCGTCTCTCCCGCGACGGTGACCTGATCGTGGTCACCTTCAACTACCGAGTCGGGATCGAGGGGTTCGCCCTGATCGACGGCGCACCCGCGAACCGCGGACTGCTCGACCAGGTCGCCGCCCTGGAGTGGGTGCGCGAGAACATCAGCGCCTTCGGCGGCGATCCCGACCAGGTCACCGTCTTCGGCGAGTCCGCGGGCGCCGGGTCCATCGCCGCGCTGATGGCCATGCCGCGAGCGCGGGGTCTGTTCCGGCGGGCCATCGCCCAGAGTGTGCCGGGTACGTTCTTCTCCGCCGCGTTGGCCGGTGACATCGCCGAAGCCCTGGCCGGCGGGCTGGGACTGCGCCCGACGGTCGCGGATCTGTCCGGTGTGGACCCGCGCAAGCTGCCCGAGGCGGGAGCCGCACTGACCGCCGGGATGCGCGGGTACGTCGACCGCTGGGGCCCGGTCGCTCTGACCCCGACCCCCTTCTCGCCCGTCGTCGACGGCGATGTCCTGCCCACCACCCCGTGGCAGGCCCTCGCGAGCGGCGCCGCGCGGGACGTGGAGCTGATCGCCGGGCACAACCGGGACGAGTACCGGCTCTTCCTCATGCTCGGCGGGCTGCTCGGACGGGTGGACGAGACCTTGGCCTCGATGGCGCTGGACCTGTTCGGACCGGCCCCCGACGGCGAACGGACCTACCGTGCCGCGTTCCCGGACGCCTCGGCGGAGTACCTGTTCGAACTGGTGCAGTCCGACTGGCTGTTCCGCATGCCCTCCCTTCACCTTGCGGAGGCGCAGGTGGCAGGCGGCGGCCGGGCGCACATGTACGAGCTGACCTGGGCCGCACCCGCCAACGGCGGCGTTCTGGGCGCCTGCCACGGACTCGACGTACCCCTGACCTTCGGTGTGTACGGCGGCCTCGGGGCCATGCTGACCGGGCCCGCGCCCTCGCCCGAGACCGAGGCGCTCTCCGCCCGTTTCCGCTCCGCCTGGACCGCCTTCGCCACCACGGGTGACCCGGGCTGGCCCGCGTACGACACCGAGCGCCGCCTCGTCCAACTCCTCGACACCGAACCGACGGTCACCAGATACCCGGAAGAGGCCGCCCGCCGCATCTGGGAACACCAGGTCTTCGCCCCGCTGCCCCTGACGGCGGCGTAGCCCGGCCACGTCGGGGCTGCTTCGCTCCATGGTCGGCCAGGTGATGACCGGTCGGCCATGGCGCCCCTGGCCCGCCCCGCTGTCACCCTTCGCCGCGAACGGGATGTTCGGGGTCTCGGTCGCGTGCCCGCCGATGCCGTACCCCGGAAAGCCAAGCCTCCGTACCCCTGCCGTACCGCCAATTGACCTCGGTACGGGCGGGCGCCTAACGTTCGGCCTGCCTGTTCGGCATGCGAAATCGACGAGTCGGTGTCCCTCGCGGTGGCGGACGGTGACGGCATCCGCTTCATCCACCAGGCGATCCGCCGCCGTACCTTGTTGCTGAGCTTCCGTATCGGCGGTCTGCTGCCTGCCGAACGCACCGCCCCCGGACCGCTGTTGGCAACCGAGTGGTGCGAGGAGGACTGGACGCGGTGGCGAGAGCGTCAGGTCCTCGACCCTGAAGACTTCGGTTTCCCGGCGACCCGCCTCGGTCGCACGGCGCCGTCGCCGAGGACTTCGAAACACGGGTCGAACGTGCGCGTATGCACGGCTGGGCCGTGGACGACCAGTTGATCGAGACGGGCCTCGTGGCGGTATCCGTTCCGGTGCGCGCCCCGGATGGCCGTATCGCCTGTGTGGCGAGTGCCGTGAGTCACACCAGCAGACACAGCGCCGACTCGTTGCGCGACTCCCTTCTGTCCAGACTGCGTACGGCGGTGGCCGCCATGGAACGGGAGCTCGCTGAGGCCGACGCCCCACCGTCCGAAAGCCGGAGCGCGCCCTCAGGCCGCGCCGCCTGGACCAGAGAATCCAAGCAAGAACTGGGCGGGGAGTTCATCGCGTCATTGGCCCGCGGCCTGACCGTGATCACCGCATTCGGCGAGGGCCGTGCGGAGCTGACGCTCTCCGAGGTTGCCGAGCGCACCGGCCTGCCGCGTGCCACGGCTCGCCGGGCCCTGATAACGCTGGAGCATCTTGGTCATGTCACGTTGCACGGCCGGGTCTTCCGGCTCACTCCACGGGTTCTCGCCCTCGGTTTCCCGCCCCTGTCCAGGACAACGCTGGCCCGAATCGCCCATCCCCACCTCACCGCTCTCACCCGGAGGGTGCAGGAGTCGACGTCCCTGGCGGTGCTCACGGGGGATGACGTCCAGTGTGCGGTCTCCATCGCCGCGGGGCGCATCATGGACGCCGACATCGTCGTGGGCTCACGCATGCCCGCCTACGCGACCTCCACAGGACGGGTCCTGCTGGCGGGTCTGCCGGCCGAGGAGTACTCCAGCCGGCTGGCCCACCTGCGGATGGGGGCGTTGACCCCCCGTACCGTCGCACGGCCCGCCGACCTCAGGACGATCCTGGATCAGGTGCGCGAGGAGGATTACGCCCTGGTCGACGGGGAGCTCGAAGCGGGCCTCCGCTCGATTGCCGTACCAGTGCGTGACCGCGAGGGCAGCCTCGTCGCGGCGATCAACGTCACCATGCACAGCAGCCGCCGCTCGGCCGCAGAGTGCGTCAGTGCCGTCTTGCCGGAACTGCGTGCCACGGCTGTCCGGACGGAGATGGATCTGCACCTGGCCGGACGGTTCGTTCGAGTTCCGCCTCTTTGAACGGCAAGGGCGATGTCGCCAGGGGTAGTACCCGGACTCGGCGACATACGGCACCCGCAGGCCAGTTGCACCGGCAGGTGATCGCGGGCCGTCGCGCGGATGGCTTCGAACCGCCTTTCGGGGACGGCGCCTCACCCGACAGTTCGCCAGGAGTGGCTTTGAGTGGGTGTTCTGCGGGCCTTCGCCTGATTTTAGTTTGAGCCGGTCTCTGGGGTGGGCAGTGCCAGCGGGGTCAGGGTGAACAGGCCGGGCTCGGCTTCGGCGAGGATGCCGCGGTTGACCAGGCGTTTCAGCTTGGCGCGCGCGTGCCTTCGGTGTGCCGGTGCTCTGTGCCGGTGCCGAGGATGCGACAGATATCCCTGGCGCGCAGCCCGTCCCCGTTCTGCTCGAAGAGGGCGAGGATCTGGCGGTAGCCGGGCGGCAACCGCTCGGGCGGTGGGGTGCCGTCCTCGGCGGCCAGTTCCAGCACGGTCTCGCGGGTGGTCTCCAGCCGTTCCGAGGTGCCCTCGGCGGCGGCGAGTTGCCCGGTGAGTTCGGCGATCTGCTCGCGGAGCCGTTCGGCGGTCTCACGCACCAGCCGCTGCCGGGCCTCGATCTTGTCCAGGAGCTTTCTCACCGCCCGCTCCCGCTCGCCTGGGATGCATCGCGCCAGGTCGGGTCGGCGGTGCGGGTGAGGCGGAGGAGCATGACGTCGGACCTGGACCAGTGGATCATCGCCACCGAGCCGGCCTTCACGCAGGCGCCGTAGCGTCGAGCCCGTCCTTATGGACACCTCTGAGAGGGGTTGAGTCCGCTGCTGGTGGCGGCCGCGTCCGGATTGTTCGAGGAGACCCTGGCGGACGAGTCGTCCCAGGCGGGAGCGGGTGACGTTGGTCGAGGGCTCGTCCGTGGGCAGGCCGAGATGCTCGTGCAGATCGCGGACGCGGAACACCTTTCTGGAGTGCTCGTTGAACAGGTCTCGTACCATGCGAGAAACTAACCGCATGTACGGTCAATACTTCGGCGTCGAGACCGCGCCGGTGCGGCGATCCCGAGCCCACCGCGGCCGTCGGCGTTGTACGACGTCGGCGACGCGTGGCGTGGCTGCACCGCACGGAGGTCGGCCAAGGGATCGTCATGGCCTGCACGAGGCTGGTAGCCGAGGAGTTGGACCTCGCCCGCCTGGATCCGCAGCGGCGAAGTCATCAGCGGCCGCCTTGGGCTTCGTCAGCCTCACTCGAAGCGCGACAGAGGTCGCTCCCCTCTTCACGAGGGCACGGTTGAAACACAAGGAGCAGGAATGCGTCGATGTCGTGTACGTAAGGCCACCAAGGGCGTTGTTTCGTTCGCGACGGCATTGCTGGCGCTGGCCGCAGGCACGGGCGTGGCTTCGGCGACGCTTCCGCCCCTGACCGTTCCGGTGTTGCCGGCGCCGCCACTGAGCGACGACGCGTTCTACGTCCCGCCCTCGCCGCTGCCGGACGGCAAGCCTGGTGAGGTGATCAGGGTTCGGGACGTTCCGCTGTCGTCGTATCAGGGCGCCCACGTTCAGCAGATCATGTACCTCTCGACCGACCTCCGCGACCGTCTGGTGCCGGTGACCGGGATGCTGCTGACTCCGCTGCTGCAGAAGCCCGGCAACGACAATCCGGTGGTGGTGGGCACTCCCGGCACCCGGGGTCTCGACGACGGGTGCGCGCCGTCGAAGCAGGCCGACCTGCTGGAGGCCAACCCGAGCAGCCCGGATTACGAGGTCGCCGAGTACCAACAGTTGGTGGCCCTCGGCATCTCCGTCGTCGTCACCGATTACGAGGGACAAGGCACGCCGGGAGACTCGTCGTACCTGGTCGGGCCGTCCGAGGGGCGCAACGCACTGGACGCGGTGCGGGCTGCCGAGCGGATCAACGGCTCGGGGTTGTCGTCGAACTCCCCGGTGGGGATCGCCGGTTACTCACAGGGCGGGCAGGGCGCCGCGTGGGCGGCCGAGTTGCAGCCGGCCTACGCACCTGAGCTGTCCCTCCGGGGAGTGCTGGCCGGTGGCGTCCCCGCCGACATGTTGCTGGAAGTCAATCACCTCAACGGCAACGTGACCGGGGGCGCCGGCTTCGCGCTGTCGACCCTGGTCGGGCTGAACCACGCCTACCCCGAGCTCGACCTGGACGGCAGGCTGACGCCCGAGGGCAGGCAGATCATCAACCACGTCAAGCAGTCCTGCTACATCGAGGACTTTGCCGCGTTCGGCACGACCACCGTCGGTCAGGTCACCAACCCCGACGTCCTTTCCGACCCGGCGTGGCAGAGGGCCTACCGGGCCTCTCTGCTCGGCACGAGGAAACCCGGCGCGCCCGCCTACCTCTACCACGGCACGGCGGACACCATCGTCCCGATCGCCCAAGGAGACATGCTCTACCACGACTGGTGCGCTCGGGGAGCATCGGTGCAGTACGAGGTCATCCCCGGCGTCGAACACATCTCCGGCTTCGTCGCCGGGGCCCCGGCCGGCATCCAGTGGCTGGCTGACCGCCTCGCGGGCAAGCAGGCCGTTGCCGGCTGCCACGAGGTCGGCCTTCCCTGACCCGTCGCGTCTTAAGCATTCCGAGGGGCTCCCCCCATGACTTGGGGAGCCCGGTGGGAGTTGCAGAGCTACTCGTACTCGCGTAGGGCGCGTCGCAGTTGGGCTTCGTTCCCGGTGCCTTCGCTCTTCAGCCCGTCAGGAAGCCGGGGTCGCGGGCGGTTCGCTGGGGGCGGCGGCGTCGGCCAGACAAGAGCGTACGATCCTCAGCACCGCGCCGTCGGGGTCGGCGAGCCCTGGCGCGGTCGCCGGGCGGGTGAGCAGGCCGCCGAGCACCATGTCGACGAGACTGGCGCCGACCTCCTCGGCCGTGTGTGGTCCGGACGGGTCGAACCAGGTCCAGGCCCATTGGGCGGAGCCCATCATCAGCAGGCTCTGGAGGTTGGGGTCACCCTCGCGGAACTGGCCGCTTTCCGTTCCCTTGCGCAGGATGCCTCGTACGAGCCCCAGGTACTCCCCGCGCAGACGTACGCCCTCGCTCAGCGTCTCGTTGTCCGCGAGCCTGGAGATCTCCCGCTGGAAGGCCACCGTGGCGTCGCGGTCATGTTCCTGGTACAGCATGAAAGCGAACAGCATCCCCGCGAGTTGCTCCGGCGGCGAGGACAGCCGACTCATGATCAGGTATGCCTCGGCGAGCCTGCGGCGCATGTAGGACTCGTGCAGCGCGGCGAGCAGCCGGTCCTTCGTGCCGTAGTGGTGGACGATGGTGCCTTTGGAGATGCCCAGTTCCGCCGCGATGTCGCTGAAGTTGGTGCCGTCGTAGCCGGACTGGGCGACTCGGCGGGTGAACGACTCCAGGATGTGGCCCGACCTGCCCGGGGCGCCCGCACCCGCGCGCCTAGCAGCCATTTCAGGTTCCTCCGTGCTCCCGACGACGATCGGCCCTCAGCCTATCGCGTCGGCTGACCGTACGAGCGACCAGTCAGGCGGGCACGGTGAACGCGGGGAACGGCTCACCGTGGTCCGGGCGCAGGATCGTCAGGACCAGTGCCGTCCCCGGTGGCGGGGCGGAGGATGCACCCAGGACCGGCGCGTGCATCCAGGGCCCTTCGGCGAGTTCGACCAGGGCCTGGATCGTGGCGGTCCCGGCTTCGCCCGGGGTCGACACCGCGGCCACGACCCGCGCGGTGCCCATGGTCTCGGCCCATCGCAGGTCCCGTGACTCACAGGCCGTGCACGCTTCGGCGTCAGGGCGACAGTGGTGGCCGCACGCGTCGCAGCGACGGATCAGCAGCAGGCCCTCCGTGAGCCCATCGAACCATGCCGCGGATGCCGCGTCCCGTCGGGCGATGATGTGCGCGGTCATGGAAAGCTCCTTCAGGAGGCGTGCCCGGCGCCGAGCACCAGGGTCGCGTGGTGGTCGAGGACGCCGCCGTTGCCACTGACCAGCGCGACGTCGTGGCGGGGGACCTGGCGGCCCTCACCGGCCTGGCCGCGTACCTGCTGGACGGCTTCGACCAGCGGGGTCATGCCCCAGAGGTAGAAACCCGACAGCTGTCCGCCGCCGGTGTTGGTGGGCAGCGCGCCGCCGGGGGCGAGCGCGCCGGAGGCCGCCAGTTCTCCGGCTTCCCCCTTCGCACAGAACCCGTAGTCCTCCAGGGTGACCAGCACCGTGTAGGTGTAGCAGTCGTAGATCTCCCGGACGTCCACGTCGGACGGGGTGATACCGGCCATCTTCATCGCGGCGGCTCCCGAGGCGGCGGCTCCCGTGACGAGACCGAAGTCGCTGCCCCGCTCCATCACGTATCCCGGGTGTGCCTGGCCCCAGCCCCACACGTGGACCGGTGGCCTGGGCAGGGCGGCGGCGCGCTCGGCGGTGGTGACGACCACGGCGGCGCCTCCGTTGGAGACCAGGCAGCAGTCGAACAGATGCAGTGGCTCCACCACCCAGCGGGACCGGTGGTAGTCCTCCAGGGTCAGCGGCTTGCGGAATTGTGCGGCGGGGTTGTGCGCGGCCCACTGCCGTTGCCCGACCGCGACGGCACCGAGGTGGTCGTCGGTGACGCCGTAGTGCGCCATGTAGCGGGCGGCGGCCACGGCGTAGCGGTGGTTGACGCTGGTGAATCCGCCGGCTGTCTCCGCGCTGCGGAAGCCGGTGGCGGCGAGCGAACTGGAGAGGTACGCGTCCCCGCTCCGGGCGTTCTCGCGCAGCGGCGCGTCCGCGAAGACGCAGACAACGGTGGTCGCGGCGCCGGAGAGCACGGCCGTGGCGGCCTGGGCGACCATGATGCCCGCGGAGGCTCCGAAGGACTGCACCTGGGAGAGCAGGGTGAGGTCGCGCAGGCCCAGACGCTTGGCCAGGCCCAGGTCGAGGCCCGGGCTCTTGCCCGCGTTGATCAGGAGTCCGTCCACGTCCCGCAGTTTCAGGCCGGCGTCCGTCACCGCGAGCCGTACCGCCTCGTCGGCGAAGTCCGCCGCAGTACGCCCGTACACCTTGCCGACCTCGGTCAGGCCGAGGCCCGCGATCGCCGCATGACGGCCGCTCATCCGGATCTCCCTTCTTCAAGCCGCTCGTCAGGCCACTGCGGTGGTTCGGCGTGCCCGCGCGCTGCGTTCGCGTGCGAAGTCCAGCGCGTCGTTCCAGGTACAACCGCGATTGATCATCACCCGGTACTTCATGACATGGGTGGGGTGGTCGACTGCCAGCGCGCCGGTGAGGCGTTCGCCGGTGCGGTAGAGCGCCACCCATCGCCCGTCCGCCGGATCACCGCTGACCACCCGGACTTCGTCGGCCCGGGAGATCCCGACGAACTGGATGCGGGTGCCGTACCAGTCCGACCAGAAGTAGGGGACGGTGGAGTACGGCCGGGCCTCCCCCGGGTTCAGGGCGTTGACAGCGGCGGTCGCGCCCTGCTCGGCGGCGCTGGTCCAGTGCTCGAGCCTCATCGGCTGTCCGAACAACGGGTTGTACCAGTGCGCGACGTCACCGGCGGCGTAGACGCTGGGTACCGACGTGGCCAGCGTCCGGTCGCAGCGCACCCCGTCGGCGAGCGCGACGCCGGAGCCGTCCAGCCAGGAGGTGGCCGGGTCGGCGCCGATGCCGGCCACGACGAGGTCCGCGTGCAGCGTGCTGCCGTCCCCGAGTTCGACGCCGATTCCGTCGCCGTCCCGCCGGATCGCCCGCACGCTCACCCCGCGCCGCAGATCGGTGCCGGCCCGGTCGTGCAGCGCGGCGCAGGCCATACCCATCTCGTCGCCCAGGGCCCGGCGCAGGGGAACGTCGGCGGCCTCCACGACGGTCACCGGCAGGCCCCGCTCACGGGCGGCCGAGGCGACCTCCGAGCCGATGAAACCGGCGCCGACGACGACGAGCCGGGCTCGGTCGTCGAGCGCCCGGCGAACCGCCGCCGCGTCGTCGGCCGTACGCAGGGTGTGGACGCCCGCGAGGCCCTCCGTTGCGGGCAGGACGCGGGCGACGGCTCCGGTGGCGATGACCAGCGCGTCGTACGGGACCGGGGCGCCGCCGTCCACCAGGACCGCACCGCCTTCGGTGTCCAGGCCGGTCGCGCGGGCGCCGAGCCGCAGGTCGACGCCGAGTTCGCCGCGCAGGGTGTCCTCGGTGCGGAAGGTGGTGTCCGGGGGGCCGCCGGGTGCCTCGGCCAGATACGCCTTGGACAGGGGCGGACGGTCGTACGGCAGGTGGTCCTCGGCGCCGATGAGCGTGATGGAACCGGTGAAGCCGCTCGCGCGGGCGCCTTCGACGGCGCGCAGTCCGGCCAGGGAGGCGCCGACGACGACCAGTCGCTGTGGTGTGGTCACGGCCGTCAGTCCTCGGTCAGCCGGAGGGCCTCGGTCGGGCAACTGGTCACCGCTGCCCGGATCTCGGCCAGTCTTCCGTCGGGGACGACGTCGGTGCTGAGGACGAGAGCGCCGTCGTCGTCCACCTCGAAGACGTCGGGCGACAGGGACTCGCAGATGCCGAGGCCGGTGCACTTCCCGCGGTCGAGCAGGATCTTCATGGTCGGGTCGCCTCCTTGGCGTCGAGAGGGCTGGGCGAGGGGCTAGGCGGCCGGACCGAGCTGGACGGGCAGTCGCCGGATTCCGTTGATGAAGTTGGAGCGGAACCGCTCCGGTTCGCCGGCGAGCCGCATGTGCGGGAACCGGGCGAAGAGCCTGCCGAGCAGCACCCGCGCCTCCATCCGGGCCAGGCTGTTGCCCAGGCAGAAGTGCGTGCCGGTGCCGAAGGCGAGGTGGTTGACCGGGTTGCGGGTGATGTCGAAGCGGTCCGGGTCGGCGTACACGGCCTCGTCGCGGTTGGCGGAGCCGTAGAACATCACGACCTTCTGGCCTTCCTCGATCCGTTGGCCACCGAGGACGGTGTCGCGGGTCGCCGTACGCCGGAACTGGATCACCGGCGAGTGGAAGCGCAGCGCCTCCTCGATCGCGGACGGCAGCAGCTCGGGGTCGGCGCGCAGGGCGTCCCACTGGTCGGGGTGGTCGCCGAGGGTGAGCACGGCTCCGGTCAACAGGTTGCGAGTGGTCTCGTTGCCCGCGATCACCAACAGCTGGAAGAAGCGGTTCAGGTCCCCGTCCGACAGCCGTTCGCCGTCGACCTCCGCGTTGACGATGGTGCTCCAGACGTCGTCGGTGGGGTGTGCGCGTTTGGCCCGGGTCTGCTCGGCGGCGTACGCGAACATCTCGGTGAAGGCGGAGACGAAGGCCGGCAGGCCGCCGTACGAGGGGTCGTCGAGCCCGACCATCCGGTTGGTCCAGTCGTACAGCAGACCGCGGTCGGCGGAAGACACCCCGAGGACATCGGCGAGGACGCGCAGCGGCATCTCGGACGACACCTTCTCCACCAGATCGATCTCGGTGCCCGGCTCCAGGTCCGCCACGATGGCTTCCGCGTGGGCATCGACAGAGTCGAACATGCCCTTCACCATGCGCGGGGTGAACGCCTTGCTGACGATGGACCGCAGCTTGCCGTGGTCGGGCGGGTCGATGTTGAGCATCATCTGCTGGAGCGCGGCAACGTCCTTCGGCCGCTGGTCCCTCAGGAACGTCGCTCCCCTGTGCGAGGAGAAGACAGCCGGGTCGCGGGACACCGTGACGACATCCTCGTACCTGGTCACGGCCCAGAAGCCCGGTCCGCCGGCGAAGCCCTCGGAGGGGGGTTCCTCGATCCAGGCCACGGGCCGCGTCCGGCGCAGCTCCGCGAACAGGTGGTGCGGGACTCCATCGCGGTAGGTGTCCGGATGCCCCAGGTCCGGGCCCAGCGTCTGAGCGATCACTCGAACTCCTCGAATCCCTCGTCGTTCTGAACATGCACCGTTGTTATTGACCGTACGTACGGTCTAACGTAAACACGCAGCCTACCCAACGGTCAACCGCTCGAGTGAGAGGGCGGGGCCGGGACATCAGGAAGGGCACATCATGGACAGCACGATGCAGGAGGCGGAGCTGCTGGTCAGCGGCATCTTCCGGCATGGAGCCGCCGTGCACGCGGACAGCCGCGTCCACCACTACAGGGGAGATACGACCACCTCGACGGCCTTCTCGGGTCTGGCCGAGCGGACCGAGCGGCTGGCCGCCGCGCTCGCCGGACTGGGGATCGGGCGGGACGACGTGGTCGCCACTCTGGCCTGGAACACCCCGGCCCATCTTGCGGCGTACTTCGCCGTCCCGGGTATGGGCGCGGTGCTGCACACGCTGAACCTGCGGTTGCACGACGACCAGCTGGTCTACATCGCAGGCCATGCAGCCGACAAGGCCGTCATCGTGGACGCGGACCTGGTGCCGCAGCTGCAGCGGATCATCGACCGGCTGCCCACCGTCCAGCACGTGATCGTCGTCGGCGAGGCACGGCTGGAGGCCCCGCCGTGGGTCACCGTGCACGACTACGACACCTTGCTGAACGCCGCCCCGCCCGGCTTCGACTGGCCGGAGCTGCCGGAACGCTCGGCGGCCGTCCTGTGCTACACCACCGGCACCACCGGCGCCCCGAAGGGGGTGGCGTACAGCCACCGCTCGATCTACCTGCACACCCTGCAGATCTCCACCGGCAGCGCCTATGCCATGAGCGACGCCGACCGGGTGCTGCCCATCGTGCCGATGTTCCACGCAAACGCCTGGGGCTGGCCGTACGCGGCCTGGCTGGCCGGGGCGGACCTGATCATGATCGACCGGTTCCTGCAGCCCGCGCATCTCGCCCACGCGATCTGCGACCTCAAGGCGACCGCGGCGGCGGCGGTGCCGACACTGTGGAGCGGACTGGACGACCACGGGGTCGCCACGGGCGCGGACTTCAGCAGCCTCCGGCTGGCCGTGGCAGGGGGATCGCCGCTGTCGGCCGCGCTGGCGGACAGCTTCCACGCCCACCACGGGGTGCGGCTCACCCAGGGCTGGGGCATGACGGAGACAAGCCCCCTGCTGACCTTCTCCCGCCCGCCGCACGGCACCCCTGACGACCAGGCGACCGGATGGACCACCCGCAGCGGCCGACTCGTGCCCGGGGTGCGGGCCCGTGTGGTGGACGAGTCGGGAGCCGAACTGCCCTGGGACGGCAACGCCGTGGGTGAGATCGAGCTGAGCGGCCCGACCGTCGCGGGGTCGTACTTCCGGGCCACGGCCGAGGAGCAGGCCGACAAGTTCCGCGACGGCCGGCTGCGCAGCGGTGACCTGGGGGTGATTCACCCGGGCGGATGGGTGGAGCTGAAGGACCGGCTCAAGGACGGCATCAAGAGCGGGGGCGAGTGGATCTCCACCGTGGAGCTGGAGAACGCGCTGGCCGGGCACCCGGCGGTCGCGGAGGTCGCGGTGGTGGGCGTGCCCGACCCGAGGTGGGAGGAACGACCGCTGGCCTGTGTGACGTTGCGCGACGGGGCGACCGTGACCCCGGAGGAACTGCGGGCGTTCCTCACCGGCCGGGTCGCCCGCTGGTGGCTGCCGGAGCGCTGGGCGTTCGTCGAGCGGATCCCGAGAACGAGCGTGGGCAAGCTCGACAAGAACCGGATCAGGCGGGCCTACGCCGATCAGGAGCTCGCGGTGACCACGCTGGGCTGAGCGCCGGAGAAGGGGGTGGGGGGAGCATGGGGATGAGCTGCTCCGGTCACCGCCAGGACAAAAGCTCAAGGAGTCCGAGCCGGACGGCTTCCGGGCCGTCCCCTTTCCTCGTTCCGGTCTCGGCATGAGGGGCGGCGCTGCACTTCGGAGAACCAGGTCCTTCCGGAACTGCGGGACGGCCCGGTGGCATCGGTCTCACCCGCTGACGCCGGGCGACCCCATGGGTGGATCCGCGCAATAACTGCGGAAGGTGGCCCAACCGGCACCGCGCGCAGACGCGATCACCGGTGCGATTACGAGAAGCGAGCCACCGGCCCTGTCGACGTACTGCTCTTGATCAGCCGGCGGAGGGGCGCTTGGGCGAACCCTGTTGCGTCTCCGACGCGTGCACGGAACTCCAGGACTGGCCGGTCTCCCTTCCGAAGTGCCGCAGGTCCTTGAAGTCCTGCATGTTGCCGATCACCGCCGGAAGGATCACGGCGGCTCAGGCGGGTTCGTGACTTCTAAGCCGGGACGCTTTCCCAGTGCTGTGTCAGTGCGGCGGCGAGTTCCCGCGGCTGCTGGAGGTGCGGCCAGTGACCGCTGTCCAGCAGGACCAGGTTCGTGGCCCTGACGTTCTTCGCGAGAGCTTCGGCGTGTTCCACCGGCTGGTACTGGTCCTCTCGGCCCCAGAACACGAGGGAAGGGCTGGTGATGTCCGCCAGACCGGGTTGCCACTCCGCCCCCGTGTGGACTCCCGAGCGGACCAGGCGAAGCATGCTGTCCTTCATCGTGTCGTCCATCCGGCTCACGATCTCGTCGGCGCGACGGATGGGCACACCGTCGCCCTGCAATTGCGTGCTGAACGCCGACGGATCCAATTCGGCCATCCACTGCTCTCCCAACCCGGGGGTCTGCCAGATCTCCGAGAGGGGACTCCAGTCGAACGCGGGGCTGATCGCCGCGTCTCCGCCGGCCCAGGTCCGCACCAGATCGGGACGCAGCGAGGCGACGCGCGCGGTAAGGGCGCTGCCCCAGT
The DNA here is from genome assembly GCF_019599145.1 of Streptomyces akebiae. Taxonomy (NCBI): domain Bacteria; kingdom Bacillati; phylum Actinomycetota; class Actinomycetes; order Kitasatosporales; family Streptomycetaceae; genus Streptomyces; species Streptomyces akebiae. Next base: position 839,214 of record NZ_CP080647.1, read on the forward strand.
CATGGCCCACGAGGTCGACCGGGCTGCCGATCTCCTCCAGCCGGGCGATGATCCAGTTGACGTACTCCTCCTTGGTGGCGGTGAATCCCTCCGGCCGGGGGATTCCGAAACCGGGCAGCGCGGGTGCACTGACATCGGTGCTGGTCAGGTGGCCAAAGAGGTCGTCCCAGACGTGGTGGGTGTCCGGAATGCCGTGAACGAATACAGCAGGCACAGGGTCTCTCCAGTCGATTGATGATTGTCATGGGTCGCTGTGGTTCCGGCTTGGCGCCGGTTACTCAGGACGGCGAATCACGTGGCTGCCCACTTCGCCAGCCGGGGGTAAAGCTCCGTCAGGTCGCCGGCGAGGAGCCTCTTGACCTGCCGGGTGATGTCGTCACCGAGCACCTCGTACGCTCCCGTCTCGATGCCGTCGAGGGCGAGTGCGGCGATGGTGCGGGGGTCGGACTTGGGTGCGTTACGGTCCGCCGTCAGGTCCGTGTTGACGTATCCCGCGTGCAGTCCGGTGAGTGCATGGTGAGGATGTGGCCGCCACCGTTGCCCTCGATGATCGGTACGAAGGCGCGGGTGAGCAGCAGCGGGCCGTAGAGGTTGGTCTCGAATTCCCGGCGTACGTCGTCGAGGGGGGAATTGAGGGGGGACGCACCGAAGTGGTCGGTCTCGGACGCGCCGACCGCGCGCGCCGGTGACGAAGACGCGCGCGCCCTTCAGTGCGGTCATGGCTGGTCTCCAGAGAATTTCACAGTTCGTTCATTGAACTTAGCTCGTGCCGCCACCGTAGCAGAGTGAGTTCGGTCATTGAACCTCTCGCTGGAAGTTGACTACAGTGGATGCCATGGCACTGGGCAAGGACTACGCGACGCAGGAATGCTCGATCGCCGGCGCGCTGGAGATCGTCGGCGAGCGATGGACCCTGCTGATCGTCCGCGACGCCCTTTACGGCATCCGGCGCTACAACGACTTCCTCGTCCACCTCGGCATTCCGCGCGCGGTCCTGGCCACCCGCCTCCAGATGCTCACCGACGAGGGCATCCTGGAGAAGCGCCGGTACCAGGAGTCCCCGCCGCGCGACGAGTACGTCCTCACCGATCGCGGCACCACCCTGTGGCCCACCGTTCGCACCCTCGACCTCTGGGGCCGCAAGCACACCGGCGGGACCGCGCTGCGCCTCTTCCAGCACGCCGAGTGCCGCACCGAACTCGGCGTCTACGGTGAGTGCCCCAAGTGCGCGACCGTCGTACCGGTCGTGGATGTCCTCATGGTCCCGGGCCCAGGCCTCGACCCCGACCCCGCGGCCCCGATCAGCCGGGCCCTGCTCCGGCCGAAGAGGCTCTTGGAGCCCGTCATGGTCGATCAGGCGTAAGTTCCCGCTGCCAGCCGAGACCGGGCCACTCCTGCCGTAGCCCCGGAACCGTGCGCCTGACAGTGCGTTCGCATGAGACGCAAACGGGCCCGTTCATCCTGGCCCGCATCGCGCAGGGCGCAGCGAGCGCGGCCCTGATGGCAAGCAGCCCCGGCCTGATCGTCCATGCCCCCCCTTCGTCCTCTGGCGCTCAGCTGCGCAGATAGACGGACTTGTGCTCGACGTACGCCGCCAGCCCCTCGGGGCCCAGCTCACGCCCCAGCCCGCTGGCCTTGACGCCCCCGAAGGGTGCGCCGAGATCGATGTTGTAGAAGTTCACCCCGACCGTGCCGGTGCGCATCCTGCGGGCGATCTCCAGACCCTTGTCCTCGTCGGAGGTCCAGACGGTACCGGCCAGGCCGTACGGGGAGTCGTCGGCGATCGCCACGGCCTGGTCGACGTCGTCGTACGGAATCACCACCAGGACCGGGCCGAAGATCTCCTCACGGGCGACGACGGCGGAGTTGTCCACGTCCGCGAAGACCGTCGGCTCGACGAACCAGCCCCGCTCCAGGCCCGCGGGACGGCCACCACCGGTGACCACCCTCGCCCCGCCGGCCAGGCCGGCGTCGATGTAGGACTCGACGCCGGCCCGCTGTCGGGCCGAGGCGAGAGGGCCCACTCGGGTGGCCGGGTCGGACGGGTCTCCCACCCGCAGGGAGGCCGCGAGGTCCGCGACGGCGTCGACGACCTCGGTGTAGCGGCTGCGGGGCGCGAGGATACGGGAGCTGGTGTAGCAGGTCTGTCCGCTGTTGAGCAGGCAGGCCCACGCGAGTCCGCGTACCGCCTGACCGAGGTCGGCGTCGTCCAGCACGATGGCCGCGCTCTTGCCGCCGAGTTCGAGCGTGGCGGGCCGCAGCAGCCGCCCGCACACCTCGCCGATGGCCCGTCCGGCCTCGGTGGACCCCGTGAAGGCCACCTTGTCGACGCCGGGGTGAGCGACCAGGTACGCACCGGTCTCGCGGCCGCCGGTGACGACGTTGACGACCCCGTCCGGGATCCCGGCCTCCTGTGCGGCGTCGGCGAGCTGGAAGGCGTCCAGCACGGTCTCGGGCGCCGGCTTGACGACGACGGCACAGCCGGCCGCGAGTGCCGGCGCGACCTTGAACATCGTGAGCGACTGGGGGAAGTTCCACGGGACGACGGGGGCGACCACACCGACCGGCTCGCGGCGCACCACGGTGGTTCCGGGGCCGGGGAACGCGGGGCGGCGCTCCTCCTGCGGGGTGGCGCGGGCCAGTTGGGCGAAGTACCGCAGAGTCCGGGCGGGGCCGGTCCCCTCGACCGGGCCGGACACCGAGATCGGCATGCCCATCTCGGCGGTGACGACACGCGCGGTCTCCTCGGCCCGCCGTTCCAGCGCGTCGGCGAAGCGGTCGAGGGCCGCCGCCCTGGTCTCCCCGTCCCACAACGCCCACGGCGACGCGGTCAGCGCCTGCCGGGCCGCGGCAACGGCGGCGTCGACGTCGGCGGGAGCGGTGTCGGGCGCCTCGCCCACGGGCTGCTCGGTGACGGGTGAGATCACGGTGCGGGTGCCGGGTGCGGTACTCGGCCGCCAGTCGCCTCCGATGAAGAGGTGTTCGCGACGGTAGTGGAGCCTGGTTTCCGATGGCATGGGTCAACTCCCAGGAAGCAGTACGGGCTTGACGGTGACGCCGGACGCGGCATCCCGCTCGGCGGTGTTGATCTCGCTGAGCGGATAGGTCCGCACCAGGCGTTCGAAGGGGAAGCGACCCTGCTGCCACAGCTCGATCAGCTGGGGAAGGAAGCGGCGGGGTACCGCGTCGCCCTCCAGGATTCCCATCACGTTCTTGCCGGCGGACAGAGCGGCGGGGCCCAGGACGAGGTCGCGGGACTGGGCGCCGACCAGGCCGATGGTTCCCCTGCCCCGCAGGCTGTCGACCCCGTCCCTGATCACCTCCGGGACCCCGGTGGTGTCCAGGACGTAGTCGGCTCCTCCCTCGGTGATCTTGCGGAGCTGCCGAGGAAGGTCGTCGGCGCTGCCCACCAGGACGTGAGTCGCGCCGAGCTCCTGGGCCAGGTCGAGCCGGTTCTCGTGCAGGTCGACCGCCACGATCGTGGCGGCCCCTGCGACTCGGGCCGCCATGACGGCCGCCAGCCCCACGCCGCCCGCGCCGAACACCACGACGCGCGAACCGGCGCGGACGCCGAGAGCGAGCAGGATCGATCCGGCGCCGGTCTGGATGCCGCAGCCGAGTGGGGCGAGGAGCTCCAGCGGCAGATCCGGGTCGACGACGACCGTGTTGCGCACGTCCACCACGGCGTGGGTGGCGAACGAGGACTGGCCGAACCAGCGCGAGGCGACGGGCTTTCCCTCGGCGTCGGTCACCGGCCGGCCACCGCTCTCGGTGCCGGTGCCGGTGAGGTTGCGCTGGACGAACGACCGGCAGTAGGCGGGGTGGCCGTCCAGGCAGTTCTCGCAGGCGCCGCAGTGGTCGAACGAGAGCAGGACGTGCGAGCCCACTGACGGCTCGGTCACGCCCGGCCCGAGGGCCTCGACCACGCCGGCTCCTTCGTGGCCCGCGATAATCGGCGGCCGGGCGGGAAAGCCCGTGCCGCGCGGCAGCACGTCCGTGTGGCAGAAGCCCACCGCGGCGATGCGCACGAGCACCTGCCCCGGCCCCGGATCGGCGATGTCGACCTCTTCGACGAGGAAGGGCCCGTCACTGGCCCTGAGTACCGCTGCCTGCATGCGCATGTCCGCTCCCGGGGTCCGTCCGCGTATCGGTCCGCGTCGCGTGACCGACGCTACTGTTGACCGTACGAGCGGTCAACAGTAGCTTCATGGTTATCACCCGCACGACGAAGGAGCCGAGCGTGGCCCTCCCCGTACAGTCCCCAGAGCGGCAGGAACAGCCGGACCAGCCGGATCGAGAGGCCGCCGCGGTCCTGCGCCGTGAAGGTCCGGTCGCCGTGATCACCCTGAACCGGCCCCGGGCGATGAACGCGGTCAACGCGGCGATGTCGGTGGCCGTCGGAAACGCGCTGCGGGAACTCGACGAGGACCCGGAGCTGAGTGTCGGTGTGATCACCGGGGCGGGGCGGGCCTTCTGTGCCGGCGCCGACCTGAAGGAGCTCGGGGCCGGCCGACCGGTCAGTGCGCCCGGGCACCCCGAATGGGGATTCGCCGGCCTGGTGCGCCACGTCGTGGACAAGCCGCTCATCGCGGCCGCCAACGGCTTCGCGCTCGGCGGCGGCACCGAGATCGTGTTGGCCTGCGATCTCGCGGTGATCAGCGAGGACGCGCAGCTCGGGCTGCCCGAGGTGAAGCGCGGGCTGGTCGCCGCCGCCGGCGGGCTGCTGCGGCTGCACCGGCAGATCCCGCCCAAGGTCGCCGCCCACGCCGCCCTGACCGGTGAGCCGCTGGACGCGGCCACCGCGCTGCGCTGGGGCCTGGTCAACGAGGTCGTGCCCGCGGACCAGGTAGTCGCCCGTGCTCTGCAACTGGCCCGGCAGATCGCGGCCAACGCGCCGCTGGCCGTCCGGGCGAGCAAACGGATCATGCGCCGCAGCGTCGAGTTCGGCTCCGACTGGGACCCGGCGATCTGGGACATGAACGAGGCCGAGTTCGGCGAGGTCCGCCGCAGCGAGGACGCCAAGGAAGGCCCGCGGGCCTTCGCCGAGAAGCGCCCGCCCCGGTGGCAGGGCAAGTGACAAGGAGACAGCGGTGCAGTCAGCGGTGATCGTCGATGTCGTACGTACTCCCTCCGGCAAGGGCAAGCCGGGCGGCGCCCTGTCCGGGACGCACCCGGTGGAGCTGCTGGCCACGGTGCTGAGCGCGCTGCTGCGCCGCAATGACCTCGACCCGGCTCTGGTGGACGACGTGATCGCCGGGTGCGTCGGGCAGAACGGTGAGCAGGCGCTCAACATCGCGCGCAACTCGGTGCTGGCCGCCGGACTTCCCGAGACGGTGCCGGCCACGACCGTCGACCGGCAGTGCGGCTCCAGCCAGCAGGCCGCGCACTTCGCGGCGCAGGGCGTGCTGGCGGGCGCGTACGACATCGCGATCGCCTGCGGCGTCGAGTCGATGAGCCGGGTGCCGATGTTCTCCGCCGTCCAGGGCCGCGACCCGTACGCCCCGCTCGCCGCGCGTTATCCCGACGGCCTGGTCCAGCAGGGCGTTTCGGCGGAGCTCATCGCCGCTCGCTGGAAGATCGGCAGGCAGGAGCTCGACGCCTTCGCCGCGCGCTCCCACCGGCTCGCCGCAGCGACCGCCGCGTCGGGCGGCTTCGACGGCGAGATCGTCCCGGTCGGCGGCCATGAGACGGACGAGACGGTCCGGCCGGCCACCACCCAAGAGGCCCTGGCCGGTCTGAAGCCGGCGTTCCTCGACGACGCCATGGGCAGGCGCTTTCCCGAGATCGACTGGCGCGTCACCGCGGGCAATTCCTCCCCGTTCACCGACGGCGCCTCCGCCGCGCTCATCATGAGCGAGGACAGGGCCGCCGCCCTGGGGTTGCGCCCCCGCGCGCGGTTCCACTCCTTCACGGTCACTGGCAGCGACCCGCTGCTGATGCTCACCGGCGTGATCCCGGCCACCGTCCGCGTGCTGGAGCGGGCGGGCCTGTCCATCGACGACATCGACGCCTTCGAGGTCAACGAGGCCTTCGCCGCGGTACCGCTGGTCTGGCAGCGGGAAACCGGAGCCGATCCGGACCGGGTGAACCCGCGCGGCGGCGCCATCGCTCTCGGCCACCCCCTCGGAGCCTCCGGCACCCGGCTGCTGACCACCCTGGTCAACCACCTGGAAGCCACCGGCGGCCGTTACGGCCTGCAGACCATGTGCGAGGGCGGGGGCATGGCCAACGCCACGATCATCGAGCGGCTCTGAGCCCTCCCCGTTCGAGTACCTCCAGAGGAGACCCACCATGAATCTCTCAGGCAGCGCCGCCCTCGTCACCGGTGGAGCCTCCGGGCTCGGGCTGGCCACCGCGCAGCGCCTGGCGGCGGCCGGTGCCCGGGTCGTCATCGCCGACCTCCCCTCCTCGGCGGGCGAGACCGTCGCCAAGGACCTCGGCGACCATGTCACCTTCGCGCCCACCGACGTCACCGACCCGGCGCAGGTGACGGCCGCGCTCGACCTCGTCGTGGAGGCGGGGCCGCTGCGGGTGGTCGTCAACTGCGCGGGCATCGGCGACCCGGGCCGCACCGTCGGCAGGGACGGGCCGCTGGCACTGGAGCGCTTCCGCCGGGTCGTGGAGATCAACCTGGTCGGAACGTTCAACGTGATCCGGCTCGCCGCGCAGCGGATGCAGGACACCGAGCCGGCCGCACCACACGGCGAGGAACGCGGCGTCATCGTCAACACCGCCTCCGTGGCGGCCTTCGACGGACAGATCGGACAGGCGTCCTACGCGGCCTCCAAGGGCGGCATCGTCGGCATGACCCTGCCGATCGCGCGGGAACTGGCGGCCAGCCTGATCCGCGTGGTCACCATCGCCCCGGGTCTGTTCGCCACCCCGATCCTGAACGGGCTGCCGGATGAGGCGCGTCGCTCGCTCGGCGCCCAGGTGCCCCACCCCAGCCGACTCGGCGATCCCGACGAGTACGCCGCACTGGTCGAGCACATCGTCGCCAACCCGATGCTCAACGGCGAGGTCATCCGCCTCGACGGCGCGATCCGGATGGCACCACGCTGACGCCGTCCGGCTCCGGCGCGACCCCACGTACCCCCGACCCCGACCCCGACCGCACGACCGAGAGGCGCCGTCACCGTGCCCATCCCCATCCCCATCGACACCGATCCCTCAGTCACCGAACTCGCCGAACGCACACGGCAGTTGGTGCGTGACGTCGTGATCCCCGTGGAGACCGAGACCGGCGGCCGGGTCCACGACGGCCCCGAGAAGGTACGGCGCCGACTGCAGGACGCCGCCCGCGAAGCGGGCCTGCTCGCCCCGCACGTCGGCAGGGAGTGGGGCGGGCTCGGCCTGAACACCCTCGGCCAGGCCGTGGTCTTCGAGGAGGCGGGCTACTCCCTGCTCGGTCCGCTCGCCCTGAACATCGCGGCTCCGGACGAGGGCAACATGCACCTCCTGGAGAAGGTCGCCACCCAGGAGCAGAAGCGGCGCTATCTGGCCCCGCTGGCCGCCGGCGACATCCGGTCCTGCTTCGCGATGACCGAGCCGGCCCCGGGCGCGGGCTCGGACCCCAGCGCGTTGACCACCACGGCCACGCCGGTGCCCGGAGGTTGGCGCATCGACGGCCGCAAGTGGTTCATCAGCGGTGCGCGCGGTGCCGGGTTCGCCATCTGCATGGCCCGGACCAGCGGTGCGCCGGGCGACCGGGGCGGGGCGACCATGTTCCTGGTCGACACCGACCGGCCCGGCATGACCATCGAGCGCGACATCGACACCCTCGACGAGGGCCTGTTCGCGGGCCACAGCGAGATCGTCTTCGACGGCTGTGTCGTCGGCGACGACCAGGTCCTCGGTGAGGTCGACAGGGGGTTCGAGTACGCGCAGGTGCGGCTGGCGCCGGCCCGGCTGACGCACTGCATGCGCTGGCTCGGCCTGGCCAGGCGCGCGCAGGACATCGCGCTGGAGCGGGCGAGCACCCGCGAGGCCTTCGGCTCGCGCCTCGCCGAACTCGGCATGGTCCAGCAGCAACTGGCCGACTCCGAGATCGACATCGCGGCCAGTCGCGCGCTCATCCACGACACGGCCCGGGTCCTGGACAGCGGGGCACGCGGCGCCCAGGAGTCCGCCATCGCCAAGACGTTCGTGGCCGAGGCGGTGGGCCGCGTCGTGGACCGTTCCGTGCAGATCTGCGGTGCCCTGGGGATCTCCTCCGACGTCCCGCTGTCCCGCTTCCTGCGCGAGGTCAGGGCCTTCCGCATCTACGACGGCCCCTCCGAGACCCACCGCTGGGCCATCGCGCGACGCGCCGTCAGTCGCCATGCGCGCCGCCGTGAGGAGACCGCGACATGACCGCGACGGACATCACCACGCCCGCCGGGTCACCGATCGGCCTGGACGTCCCGGCCCTGCGGAAGTGGGTCGGCGAGCTCGTCCCCGAGTTCGACGGGGCCGTGCACGCCCGCCTCCTCCAGGGCGGCCGATCGAACCTGACGTACGAGATCCAGGCGGGCCCGCACCACTGGGTGCTGCGTCGCCCGCCGCTGGGCACCCTGACGCCCAGCGCCCACGACATGGCACGCGAGTACCGTGTCGTCGCCGCCCTGCACGGCACCGGCGTACCCGTGGCGGCGCCGGTCGGCCTCTGCGAGGACCGCTCGGTCATCGGAGCCCCGTTCGCGGTGGTGGAGTTCGTCGACGGGACGGTCGTCCGCAGCGCCCAGGACGCCGCGCTGATCAGCGCCGCCGAGCGATGGCGGTGTGCGCTGTCCCTGGTGGACCAGCTGGCAGCGCTCCACGAGGTGGACCCCGGGGCGGTGGGGCTGACGGAATTCGGCCGCCCCGAGGGCTATCTGGCGCGACAGCTGAAGCGCTGGCGCAGCCAGTGGGACCTGGTCGCAACGAGAGAGACACCTCTCGTGGACCGGCTGTTCACGGCTCTGGTCGACCGGTTGCCTCCGGCAGGCCCGAGCGGCATCGTGCATGGCGACTACCGCCTGGACAACACCATCCTCGACCGCGCCGACCCGGAGCTCGTCCGCGCGATCGTGGACTGGGAGATGGCCACTCTCGGCGACCCGCTCGCTGACCTGGGCATGTTGCTCGTCTACTGGGATCCCGTCAGCGAACCGGTGCTCGGTGTGCGGCACATCCTGCACGGCAACCCCGGCTTCCCCAGCGCCGACGAACTCGCCGAGCACTACGCCCACCGGACCGGCGAGGACCTGAGCCATCTGCCCTTCTACCGGGCGCTCGGCTACTTCAAACTCGCGGTGATCGCGGAAGGCATCCACGCCCGCCACCTCGCCGGCCAGACCGTCGGCGACGGCTTCCACACCATCGGCGACGCCGTACTGCCCCTGCTGCGGGCGGGGTCCGCCGCACTGACCGGACAGGAAACGGCATGACCCGCACCGCGCTCATCACAGGAGCCTCCCGTGGCATCGGCGCGGCCATCGCGCGCCGCCTCGCCGCCGACGGCTGGGACCTGAGCCTCGCCGCCCGCTCCCCCGGGCCCCTGCGCGCGCTGGCCGACGAACTGCACGCCCGGTACGGAGTGCGCGTGCACACGGCGCCGGGTGACATGGCCGAGGAGGCCGACGTCCGCGACGTGGCGCGGCAGCACCTCACGGCGTACGACGGCCGGCTGGACGCGCTCGTGCTCAGCGCGGGGATGGGACAGACGGGCGCGATCGCCGATTTTCCCCTGGCCCGGCTGGACAAGCAGTACGCCGTGAACCTGCGTGCCCCGTTCCAGCTGGTCCAGGAATGCCTGCCCGCGCTGCGCGCCACGGCCTCCCCGGCCCGGGACGGCACCGGCGTACACCGCGGCAGCAGGGTGGTGGCCATCGCCTCCATCACCGGCGTCGCAGCCGAGCCGTCGCTGGCGGCATACGCGGCGACCAAGGCGGCCCTGCTGTCCCTGTGCGAGTCGGTCAACGTGGAGGAGTCCGAGGCCGGCGTCTCGGCCTGCGCGGTGGCTCCCGGATACGTCGACACCGATATGACCTCATGGATGCACGAACGGCTGGCCCCGGAGGACATGATCACGGCGGAGGACGTCGCGGAGATGGTCTCGTCCGTTGTCGGACTGTCCCGTACGGCCGTGGTCCCCAGCATCGTGATCACCAGGCCGGGCCGTCGTCTCTGGCGGGCCTGAGACCCGGCGCTCGTCGAGGCCGGACGGGCGGGCAAATCCACCCGTCCGCTCTATTGACCGTACATCCGGTCAGTCCTAATGTGGCCGCACCGCACTCCCTTTGAGAGCCGGTCCGGCGGCCATTCCCCGTCACCGCCCCGCGACCCGCCGGGGCAGAACCTTCCGCCACCGACCCACACTCGCCGCCCTCCCCGGCCGTTTCGACAACGGCCGGCGGCCAATACCGGAGGAATCGCACATGGCGACAGCGACACCACACACGGCCGAGAACAGCGACTGCCCAGCACCCGGCAGCGACCTGCACGGCATCCTGGATTTCTGGAACGGGGCCGCGCCGGACGCCGAAGCACTCGCCGAAGGCGACCGGCGGCTGACCTGGAGCGGCCTGGCAGACCGGGTCTCGCGCCTGGCCGCCGCACTGGCCGCGGACGGCCTGCGCCCCGGCCACCACTTCGCGACCCTCAACAAGAACAGCTCCGCCACGATCGAGGCCACGTTCGCCGCAGCCAGGGACGGATACGCCCACGTCATCGTCAACTGGCGACTGAGCCCCGGCGAGATCGAGTACGTCCTCGCCGACGCCAAGACCCGGATCCTCTTCGTGGGCGCCGAGTTCCTCCCGCAACTGGAACAGGTCCGGGACCGGCTGCCCCACCTGACGAAGGTCATCGTCGTCGGCGGCGACGCGGACGAGTACGAGAGCTACTTGGCGTCGGCCGCGCCCGTGCCCCGCAGCCACCGGCCCCAGCCGGACGACTGCGTCCTCCTGCTCTACACCTCCGGCACCACGGGATTCCCCAAGGGCGCGATGCTCACCCACCGCAGTCTGGGAGCGCACTGCGTCTCGGCCGCGGAGGCGTTCGACTTCTCCCACGACAGCGTGAACATGGTGGCCATGCCGCTGTTCCACGTCGGCGGCATCAGCTGGGCCCTGATCAGCCTCTGGGTGGGCGCCCGTACGGTCCTCGTCCGGGACGTGGTCCCGGCCACCGTCCTGGAGCGGATCCGGCAGGAAAGGGTCACCCACGCCTTCTTCGTCCCGACGGTCTACGAGTACTTCCTGGCCACGCCGGAACTCGACCAGGCGGACCTGTCCAGCCTGCGGTGCCTGGGCTATGGCGGTTCCCCGATGCCGCTGCCGCTGATGCGACGGTGCCTGGAGCGGTTCACGTCGGACTTCTACCAGGTGTACGGGATGACCGAGGCATCCGGGGTGTTCAGCGTCCTGGGACCGGACGCCCACCGCGACCCGGACCGGATCCACCTGCTCACCTCGGCCGGCAGGCCTGTGGCGGGCGTACAGGTCCGAGTGGCCAGCCCGCTCACGGGTGAGGAGGTTCCCAGCGGCCAAACCGGCGAGTTCTGGATCAAGTCGGAGCAGGTGATGGCCGGGTACTGGGACAAGCCGGAAGCCACCGCCGAATCCTTCAGCGACGGCTGGTTCCGTACCGGCGACGCAGGCTTCGTGGACGACGACGGCTTCCTCTTCGTTCGCGACCGCGTCAAGGACATGATCATCTCGGGTGGCGAGAACATCTACCCGGCCGAGGTCGAGCGGGTGATCAACCAGCACCCCTCCGTGGCCGACGTGTGCGTCATCGGAGTTCCGGACCCCACCTACGTCGAGACGGTCAAGGCCGTCGTCACCGTGACATCCGGTGCCGTGGTCGACGCCGCAGAGCTCATCGCCTTCTGCCGTGAGCGCCTGGCCGCCTACAAGTGCCCCAAGTCGGTGGAGATCGTCCAAGAGCTGCCCCGCACCGCCACGGGCAAGGTGCTCAAGCGCGAGCTCCGCAAGGCGTACTCGAAGAGCACCGACATCAGCTGAATCACACATCAGCTGAATCAACACGAGCGAAAGGTCCCACAATGAGCTACTTCACCAGTGCCGAAGAGGTCTACCTCTACCTCGGCGGCGTCTTCCGGGAGGCCAACAGCCACCCCGAGGTCGGCCCGGTCCTCAAGGCTTCCGGCATCACCCTCCGGCTCGACTACACCGGCCCGGACTCCTCCATCACCGTGCTCATGAAGGAGCCGGAGATCGTCGTCATCGAGGGCGAGTCCGACCTCGACCCCGACGTCCGGCTCGCGATGTCGGCCGACAACGGCAACAAGTTCTGGCGCGGCGAGTACAACGTCGCGGTCGGCCTGGCCAAGGGACAGGTCAAGGCCAAGGGCCCGGTCACCCAGATCCTCAAGCTGGTGCCGCTGACCAAGCCGCTGTTCCCCGTCTACCGCGAACTCGTCAGCAAGAAGGACGCCGGCATCTGAGCCCCCTCGACACCCCAAGGCAGGTCGGTCAATGACGACAGGTACCAAGCACTACCGGATGTACATCGACGGCGAATGGGTGGACACGGCCGACGGCCCGTTCCAGATGGTCGATCCCGCCACCGGGCAGGTGTTCGCCACGGCGGCCAGGGGCCGGACCGAGCACGCCGACCTCGCGGTGGCCGCCGCGAAGCGCGCCCATGAGCGCGGTGAATGGCGCGGCAAGAGCCCCGAGGAACGGGCCGAGGTGATGTCGGCGATCGTGGCCAAGCTCTCCGAGCGGATGGACGAGCTCGTCGAGCTGCACATCAAGGAGAACGGCGTCACGATCCGGCAGGCCATGGCCTTCCACGTCGGTTACTCCATCTCTCATCTGCAGTACTTCGCCGATCTGGCCCGGAGTTACGCCTTCGAGCGCCCCGGTCCGCAGTTGTCCTATCCCACGCTCGCCACCGGAGTCGTCCGCAGGGAGCCCATCGGCGTCGTGGCCGGCATCGTGCCCTGGAACTTCCCCCTCCTGCTGGCCGTCTGGAAACTCGGTCCCGCGCTCGCCGCGGGCAACTGCATCGTCCTCAAGCCGGACGAGAAGACCCCTCTCACCCTCCTCGCCCTCGCCGAGGCCGCCCACGAGGCCGGACTCCCGCCGGGCGTCCTCAACGTCGTCACCGGGGAGGGCGAAGAGGTGGGCGCGCGACTGGCCGCGCACCCGGACGTACGCAAGATCGCCTTCACCGGCTCGACCGTCGTGGGCCGCGAGATCAGCAGGCTGGCGGCGGACAACGTCAAGCGGGTCACGCTGGAGCTGGGAGGCAAGGGCGCCAACATCGTGCTCGCCGACGCCGATCTGGACACGGCGGTCGACGGCGCGCTGTTCGCCTGCATGCTCTACTCGGGGCAGGCTTGCGAGTCCGGCACGAGGCTGCTGCTCCCCGAGGCGCTGCACGACGACTTCGTCGCCAGGCTGATCGAGCGGGCCAAGACGATGAAGATCGGCGATCCGGCCGAGTTCGACACAGACCTCGGCCCTGTCGTCTCCGCCGAACAGCGCGAGCGGATCCTCGGGTACATCGAACTGGGGCAGAAGGAAGGCGCCACCCTGGCGTACAGCGGCCCCGCGCCCGAGGGCCCGGGGTTCTGGGTGGGGCCCACCATCTTCACGGGTGTCCGCCCCGACATGCGCATCGCCCAGGAGGAGATCTTCGGCCCCGTCCTCTGCGTCATCCCGTACGGCAGCGTCGACGAGGCGGTCGCCATCGCCAACGACAGCGAGTACGGGCTGTCGGCGGGGGTCTGGAGCGAGGACGTCGAAGCCGCCATCGAGGTCGCCGGCCGCCTCGAGTCCGGCACCGTGTGGATCAACGACTGGCACATGGTCAGCGTCGAGTACCCCTTCGGCGGCGTCAAGCAGAGCGGCCTCGGCCGCGAACTCGGCCCTCACTCGCTCGACGAGTACACCGAGGAGAAGTTCGTCCACATCGACCTGTCGCGGCGGCTGGACCGACGTGTCTACGACCTCGTCCTGCCTCCCGTCGCGGATCAGATCAAGGAGAACGTATGAGAGGGAACGCCGCCGTCCTGAGGGAGTCCGGCACCGAACTGACCATCGAGGAGGTCGAGTTCGGCGAACTGGCCTCGGACGAGGTACTGGTCAGGATCGCCGGCGTCGGCGTCTGCCACACCGACCTCACCGCGCAGTCCGGCGGCGTCCCGCTGCCGCTTCCGGTCGTGCTCGGCCACGAGGGCGCGGGAGTGGTGCACGCCGTCGGGAGTGCTGTCGAGACGCTCTCGGTGGGCGACCACGTCGTACTCAGCTTCGACTCCTGCCGGGAATGCGCGACCTGCAAGGCCGGACACCCCGCCTATTGCGAGTTGTTCGCCGCGCTGAACTACTTCGGCACCCGTCTCGACGGGACCGCGACCATGAGCCGCGGCGACGAGGACGTCCACGGCAGCTGGTTCGGCCAGTCCTCGTTCGGCGCGTACGCGGTGGCGAGCGTCCGTAACGCGGTCAAGGTCGACGACGACGTGCCGCTGGACATCCTCGGTCCTCTCGGGTGCGGTCTGATGACCGGCGCCGGCACCGTGTTCAACGTCCTGCGGCCCGCCCCCGGCCAGAGCCTGGGCGTGTTCGGTCTCGGCGCGGTCGGACTGAGCGCGGTCATGGCCGCCAAGGCGGCCGGGTGCGCGACCATCGTCGCGGTCGACCTGAATCCGGAACGGCTGAAGCTGGCGACCGAACTCGGCGCGACCCACGTGATCGATCCGTCGCAGACCAAGGACGTCAACTGGGCCATCACCGAGATCACCGGCACCGGACTGGACTTCACCGTCGACGCCGTGGGCCTCGGCTCCGTCGTACGCCAGGCGGTGGAAGCTCTCCGCTCCCCGGGCGTCTGCGCCACGCTCGGACTCCAGGGCCTGGAGAACGAGATGACCATCGACCAGGGCCATCTCCTCATCGGCCGCACCCTGACCGGCGTCATCGAAGGCGACGCGGACCCGCACGAACTCATCCCCAAGCTCATCGAGCTCTGGCGGGAAGGCGACTTCCCGTTCGACCGGCTGGTCGAACGCCGCCCCTTCGACGAGATCAACGAAGCGATCTCATCCGCCCGCTCCGGGCAGGTCATCAAGCCCGTACTGGTCTTCGACACCGCCTGACACAGCACACCGATCGGTGAGGAGCCGTTCCATGACAACCGAGACCACTGTGTCCGAGGACTTCGTCGTCGATTTCTTCGCACATGTCGATGCCCATGACTTCGACTGGGTCGAGCAGATGCTGGATCCGGAGTGCGTCATCCAGGCACCGGGATTCCTGCAGAAGGGACCCGAGATGGTCACCATCTGGATGGCCGGGTTCTTCGCCGCCTTCCCCGACCTTACCCACCGGCCGCACCGAATCGTCACCGCGCAGGACGAGGTCGCCGTAGAGCTCGAGGTCACCGGCACCCACACCCAGGACCTCGCCCAACCCGACGGCAGCGCGATCCCCCCGACAGGAAGGACCATTCAGATCGGGCTGGCCGAGTTCTGGCGCCTGCGCGACGGTCGGGTCAGCGAATATCGCGTGTACTACGACTCCTTCGAACTTCTCACGCAGCTCGGCCTGACGAACTGACGCATTGAGGACCATCGTTGTCGAGCGGGGCGCGTCCGGTCGAGGGCGCGCCGACGCCCACGGCCGCGCCCTTCTGCCGCACGGCGTGCTGCACGTATGCGCCTGTGTCAGGCCATCAGCCAGTGGCGAGAAGCGGATTCTTCGTCGGCACCCTGCTCGCGGCCACGGGCGGGCTCCTCGCTCTGGCGTGGGGCCCGGTGGATGCACCTGGCGACACCGCCGGCTCGGAGGGAGAGCCAGGCAATGGCCGAACCGTCGTCCGACATCAACGGCGAAGCCGTAGAAGCCCGCTTCGTCTGACCGTCGAGGGGCCGACACCCCGTTCCGTACATCCGCGCTGACCCGTCTGCGTCTGCCGCTCGGGAAGGCTCTCGCACTGACCGCGCCGCCGACCGCTCTCGTCCTGGGGAGTCAGCGTCCGCCCGCCGTCGACACGAGTGCCACCACGGCGCATTCCGTTCCCGAGGTGGCGGCCGACGACGGGGTCGACTGCTTACGTTCCGACGACCCGTCGGCGCCCGCCGTGGCGCCGACGCCTCCCGCTGCTCTCCGCCTCCATCTCGCCCCCGACACCGTTCCGGAGTGGCTCTACGACACGGTCGGGAAACTCGGCCTCAGGCTCCGACTCAGCCTGAATGACGCCGACATCGACCAGGCCGGACAAACGGGCGGAAGGCTCATCATCCCCGGGATCCACGGATACGGAACCACCCCCTGAAGCCGACCCCACGCGACTGCCTCCTTCGATGAGCTTGCGCTCGGAAACCGAACGGTTTACCGAATTGGAAACCGATCGGTTTCCAATTCTTGTGGAGGCAGTCATGACCGCTTTGAAGGGCGCCAACGTTTTCGTCACCGGCGGCAGCCGGGGCATTGGCAAGGCGCTGGTGGAAGAGCTGTACGCGCGCGGTGCCGGCAAGGTCTACGCCACGGCCCGCGACCCGCGCACGGTGACGCACCCCGACGCCGTCCCGGTGGCACTGGAGGTCACTGACCCCGCCTCCGTCGCGGCCGCCGCCGCACAGGCCGGGGACGTCACCGTGCTGATCAACAACGCCGGCGCGTCGGTCGGCGCGTCCTTCCTCGACTCCCCGGTCGACGACGTACGCCGGGAGTTCGAGACCAACTTCTACGGCCCACTGCTGCTCACCCGCGCCTTCGTGCCGGTCATCGAACGCAACGGCGGCGGTCACCTCCTCAACGTGCACTCCGTGCTCTCCTGGATCGCGCTCGGCGGCTCCTACAGTGCCTCCAAGGCCGCCCTGTGGTCGCAGTCCAACTCCCTGCGCCTGGAGCTTCAGCTGCGCGGCATCGCCGTCACCGGACTGCACGTCGGATACGTCGACACGGACCTGGCGGCCGGCGTCGACGCACCCAAGTCCGACCCGCGTGACGTCGCCGCGCTCGCCCTCGACGGCGTCGAGGCAGGCGCGTACGAGGTCCTCGCCGACGACATCACGCGGCAGGTCAAGGCGGGCCTCGCCGGCGACCTGGCCGGGCTGTACCCCCAGCTGGCCAAGTAATCCCTTCACTCAACAGGAGTCAACGAGATGCCCAGCACCAGCCAGCACCCCCGTCCCACGATCCACGTCCCGGGGACCACCAGCCACACCATCGCCCCGCGCGCAGGACGACACGGCCGCGAGGGAACTCTGCGGTACCTCAAGGCGGGCACCGGCGCGCCCCTGGTGCTGCTGCACACCGTGCGTACCCAGGCGGAGCACTACCGCCACCTCATCCCGCTGATCGCGGACCGGTACACCGTGTACGCCCTGGATCTGCCGGGGATGGGCTACTCCGAGATCGTGCCCGGGGCGTCGTACGACGAGCCGGCCATGCGCGCGGGCGTCAAGCGGCTCCTGACCGAACTCGACCTGCACGACGTGACGTTGGCCGGGGAGTCCATGGGGGCGGTGCTCGCCCTGACCACCGCGGCCGATCTCCCGGAGCGCGTCCGCCGCGTCGTCGCGGTGAACACCTACGACTTCCGCGGCGGGATCACCCGCTCCAGCCTCCTCGCCCGCGTGGTGGTCAGCGGTGTCCTCACACCCGGGGTGGGCCCGGTGATCGCCGGGGTGGAGCCCAAGCCCGCCCTCCGCACGATCCTCCAGGGCGGCCTGGACGACAAGAGCGCACTGCGGGAGGACTACGTGGACGAGCTGCTCCAGGTCGGCGGCCGCCCCGGCTACCCGACCGTCGCCCGGGGCGTGTACCAGGCCCTGCCCAGTCTCATCGCGGCCCGCTCGCGCTACCCCGAGGTCAAGGCTCCCATCCACCTCGTCTACGGCGAGAAGGACTGGTCCCGGCCTTCGGACCGGGAGGCCAACAAGCAGCTGCTTCCGGCCGCGGACTTCACACAGGTCCCCAAGGCCGGCCACTTCATCGCCCTGGAACGGCCCGACGTCCTGGCCGACTTGCTGAACGCGGTGGCGTAAGCGTCCCGAGACCACCGTGGTCACCCCGATCGGGGGTATCGCGTGGGTGGAGATCCGATCAACCATGTCTCGCCAAGGCGTCGTGGCAGGCAAAGGAGCAGCACATGACGGAGATCCAGATCGAGTTCGACATACCGCGGAGATGCGTGACGGCACAGTGCTGCGCGCGGATGTCTACCGGCCCGGCGGCAGCGGACCGTGGCCGGTGCTGCTGAGCAGACTGCCGTACGGGAAGCAGATGCCCCTGGCGGTCGCGATCCTCGATCCCCTGGCCGCGGCTCGGCGTGGCTTCATAGTGGTCGTCGAGGACACCCGTGGCCGGTTCGCCTCCGGGGGTGAGTGGGAGCCGTTGACGTACGAGGAGAGCGACGGTTACGACACCGTACGGTGGGCGGCCGCCCTTCCCGGCGCGAACGGATCCGTCGGCATGATCGGCGCCAGCTTTTCGGCAACACGCAGTGGATGGCGGCGCTGTCCAAGCCGCCGGAGCTGAAGGCGATCGCACCGATGGTCACGTGGTCCGATCCGGACGACGGACTGTGGACGCGCGGCGGCGCGATCGAGCTCGGCATCACCGCGCCCTGGACCCTCATGATGGGTGCCGACGCGCTGATGCGCCGGCACGGCGCCGACCCGGCCACCCTCGGCAGGCTGGTGCAGGATCTCGACGGCCTGGCCGACGGCGGCTACGGCGAACTGCCCGCCGGGCGGCTTCCCCGCGTTCGTCCGGCACGATCTTCCCGAACTGGGCTATGAGCGGTCCCGTCGGGAGCCCGAATGGGCGCGGTCCTGCCGGGTCGCGGGCCGGCACGACGAGGTCGACCTGCCCACCTTTCAGGTCGGCGGGTGGTACGACATCTTCGCCCAGGGCACGCTCGACAACTTCACCGCCATGCGCCGCGCCGGCCGGTCCGCCACGCTGGTCATGGGGCCGTGGAGTCACGCCAACCAGCAGCACGTGATCGGCGACGTCAACTTCGGGTTCAGCGCGAACTCCGCCTTCATGGGCATGCGCGGACCCCTGAACGGCCTCCAGCCCGACTGGTTCCAGCGCACGATCGGCGACGGCGAGGCTCCGGAGCCCGACACGGGCAAGGTGCAGCTGTTCGTCATGGGCGTCAACCAGTGGCGCGAGGAGACGGAATGGCCCCTGTCGCGGGCCGTGGACACGGACTTCCATCTGCGCGCGGATGGACGCCTGACCCCTGAGCCGCCGCCTGTCGCCGAGCAGCCCGAGCAGTTCACCTACGACCCGATGGACCCGGTGCCCACGACCGGCGGAGCCCTGTTGCTGACCGACGACTTCCGTCCCGGGCCCTCGACCAGAGGGACGTGGAGGCGCGCGAGGACGTCCTGGTCTTCACCACCGAACCGCTCACCGAGGATGTCGAGGTGACCGGCCGTGTGCGGGCGGTGCTCTTCGCCGCTACAGACGGGTCGTCGACCGACTGGGTGGCCCGCCTGTGCGACGTCGACGAGCACGGTGTCTCCCGCAACGTGACCGACGGCATCGTGCGGGTGCGCGCGGCGACACCGGGCGAGCCGGCCGAGCACGTCGTGGACCTGTGGTCGACCAGCATCGTCTTCCGTGCCGGTCACCGGATACGGGTCCAGATCACCTCCAGCAACTTCCCCCGCTGGGACCGCAACCTCAACACGGGCGAACCCGAGGAGAGCGCGACCACGGCCGAGTGGCCCGCCAGCAGATCTTCCACGACCCCACCCGGCCCTCCCGCATCGTCCTGCCGGTGGTCCCGGGCTGACAGAAAGCGGCGGGAGGGCCGACCGATCCAGTGCGCCGTGGGTCCGGGCTTCACCGCGGCCGCGGTGAAGCCCGGAATGGAGTCCCCTATCGAAAATCTGGCAGACACCCGGCCTCGGTGAGCAATGGATGGCCGAACTCGACCCGTCGGAGTCCAGCGAGGTAGCGCTGAAGGCCAACGGCATGCCCGCCCATCGTGCCGACGAGACGGTGAGCCGACTGGACGCCACCAGGAAGGACAGCCTCCTTCGCCTCGTCCGCTCGGGAATCCACACAGGGGCGGAGTGGGAGCCCGGCTTGGCGAACGTCACCAGCCCCTGCTGGACAGCGGTCACTGGCCGCAGCTCCAGCAGCCGCGGGAACTCGCCGCCGCACTGACACGGCACTGGAAAAGCGTCCTGGCTTACCCATCGCTGAACTCCTTCTGCCGACAGGGAGCAAAGTTACGTCCCTTCTCGCCTTCTTCCGGGACGCGACCGCCGAGACCCATGAGGCCCGTGTAGTCGGTCTCGACGCGCGGGGCGTTCTCGTGAGTCGGGACGGCGAGCACGCCGGGCCGCGCGAGCGCGTCGGCGGACTCGATGGCGCGGATCCGGCCGCGGGCCACGGTCGCCAGCGCCAGCCAGCCGTGGACGAGCCCGGTGAAGGGGACCTCCCCGGCGTAGCGGGCCGCTCCGGCGACCTTGTCGCGGCCCTCGACATGGGTGTGCGCGGTACCGACGGCGCTGACTCGCCCCCAGCACCGCACTGCCATGGGAGAATCCGCCGATCGCGCCACAACCACAGTCCGGTCTCGGCGATGAACCCGTCGTGTTGGTCCGGCTGGTGCTGCATCCGTTCGAGGCGGGTGCGGAACAACCCGGCAAGGTCATCGATGCTGCACGGGGCGAGGTTGCCCAAGCTCTTCTTCAAGTGCGCACATACGCCCTCGGCCGGGTTGAGGTCGGGGGTGTAGGTCGGGAAGCGGAAGACCGTCAGCCACGGCCGCCTCCCAATCAGCTCGCGCATTGGGGCGTCGACGTGGTGGCTGTAGTTGTCCCAGACCAACACGATGTTGCCGCCGAGCTGCTGGTGGGCGGCGTCCAACAACGAGGCGAAGTCCCTCTCCCGAAACCCCTTCATCTCACCCTTGCGGCCGTGGTGGACCAGTATCCGGAAGACCAGCCGGGTGCGCTGACCGGCCTTGCGGCAGACCAGGCCCGCCATCGAGAAACGGCCTGAGCCGACCGCCCGGACCCTGACCAGGGGCGGACAGCCGCGGCGGGACCAGGTGCACGCCTTCGGCGGCCGCAGCAGCTGCCCTGCCTCGTCCGCGAAACACAGCCAGGCGTCCTGGCCCTGACCGTCTTTCCACCCGCGGCCACGTCTCCTTGATCCACGTGGCCACGGCCTCCTCGTCGCGTTCGGCGGCCCGCCGCACCGGCACCTGCACAAAAGCCCATCTGGTGCAGAATGCGCCAGGTCTGCCGAACTGAAGCGCACGTGGAAGCGCCGGGCGATCACCGTGGCCACCCGGGCCGGGGTCCACCGCTGGTCCTCCGGCCGGCCGTGCGCGGCCAGCCCCTGCTCCAGCTCCGCCGCCGGCCAGGCCCGCCACTCCGGCTTCATCTGTGACGGACGCCCGGACGGCCCCTTGGGCCGCAGCCCCTCAACGCCGTCGTCCCGCCAGCGGGCATGCCAGGCATAGGCGGGCTTGCGTGAGACCCGCAACCGCCGCGCGACGGTCGTGTCCCGCTCCGTGGTGTAAGCGACCTTGCTCGACGCGTTCCGGTAAGCCGCGCGTCAGCTACCCCCTGAGACACGGCTCCCGGGTCGCGCCTGCCGTCAGCCCTCTGCACGGTCCCGAACCGCGCCGAATGGGCGATGACCTGCGGATTCCGGCGCCTTGATCCGCTACACCACAGGGCGGGACGCCACCCGCGCGACCTGCGGCGGTGTCACGCCTTGCGCGAATAACTCGGCAGCCTCGAACTGCACTTGCTCCCGCCGGCCCGCTGCTTCGCGGTCAGGCCATCCCCATCGGGATATCGCATCCTCCAGCAATACGCCCACCCACGAGATCACCGTCACCCTAGCCCGAAAACCTCAGTAGTCACTCTCGGGCGCAGCGCTTCTCGGACCGGACGCGAGCGGCGCTGCCGACAGACAGCCGTGACACCGGAAACGTGTGGAATCTTCACAAGGCGGCAGCGTGAGCGGCGCTACCGTTCCGCAACGCCTGACTCGACCGCCAGCAAGGTCAGCATGCGTCCGGACATCACCGAACCTGCAAACGCCTGCGCGAGCGCCTAAGCTCGGACAAGGACCTCTCACCCCGACCTGACGAGGCGTCAGCAAAGTCAGCATTAGGTCAGCAAGAGTCCTGCCACAGCTGCCCACAGGCACCCACACTGTGGAATCGCCAACCGCACCGGCTCGAGCCAGCCGACTGTTCAGACGCCTTCCGGCAGGCAGCTGGAAGGCAGTAAGAAATCCTCGACCGCCTTCCGCCCAACGGTCACCTAAGCTGACTCGTTCCCGCAGGTCAGCGCACTCTTCCCCGCGGTTTCAACGACACCGGCGGCAGTTCCGGTGCGGGCAGTGGAGGCCCGTCGTACCCCTTTACCTCCCCGAATCGCGTCCCCTCCATCCAGTCCCGACGCGCCTGCACGATCTCTTCTTGAGATCGCCCGATCCAGTTCCAGAACATGATCAGCTCCTCCTCGAAGGGTTCGCCGCCGAGGAGCATCAGGGAGGCGTTCGAGTCGGCGCGCAGGGGCAGTTCGGTGCGGCCGCAGCCGAGGTAGAGCATGGAGCCCGGAAGGACGGGGACGCCGTCGACGTGGGCCTCGCCGGACATGGACAGGACGGCGTACTCGAAGTCGGGTTCGAGGGGCAGGCGCAGGTCGGCGCCCGGTGTGAGGGTGAGGTCGGCACCGACGATCGGCGTGAACGTCGTACCGGGCGAGGTCGCGCCGTCCAGGCTGCCGAGGATGAGGGTGGCGCTCAGTCCGGCCGCCGTGACGACGGGCAACTCGGCGTGGTGCTCGAAGCGCGGGTCGGTGTGCCGGTGGCTGTCCGGCAGCGCCACCCAGAGCTGGGCGCCGTGCAGGAAGCGGGCGTGCGACTTCGGGCTCTCCTCGGAGTGGCTGATGGCCCGGCCGGAGGTCATCAGGCCCAGCTCGCGCGGGCGGATGGTCTGGAGGCTGCCCGTGGAGTCGCGGTGCAGCACCTCGCCCTGGTGCAGCCAACTGACCGTCTGCAGACCCATGTGCGGATGCGGCGGCACCTGCATGCCGGGCTCGTCGGCGATGTCGTCGGGACCGTAGTGATCGACGAAGGCCCACGCGCCCACCATGCGGCGGCCCAGGTTGGGCAGCAGACGTCGCACCTCGGTGGACTCGCCGAGCTTCACCCGGCGAGGGCTGAGGAGTTCACGAACCGGCTCGGCCACGACGAAGCCCCGGCCGCCGCACACCGCGGGCACCGCCTCGCGATCAAGATTGCTCATGCTCCACAACCTAGCCCCGTCCTGCTCCCGTCGCCAGCGGTCCATACAGCAGCCATAGCTATAGTAGCCATGTACGGTATCCGTCATGAGTTCGGTCATCGAGGGCGCGACGCCCGGTTTTCTCGTCTGGCGGCTGTCCATGAAGTGGCGCGTCGCGGTCGACCGCGCGCTCGCTCCGCTGGGGCTGACGCACGCGCAGTACGCGCTGGTGGCGTCGCTGTACGGCATGCACCGGGACGGGCTGCGGCCCAGTCAGCGGCAGCTCGCGGACCACACCGGCCTGGAGGCCCTGTACGTCTCCAAGCTGGCCCGCGCCCTGGAGACCGCCGGACTCCTCGAACGCGAGCGGGATTCCCGCGACCCCCGTGCCGTGCGGCTGGCACTCACCGAGCAGGGACGCGAGGCCACGCGGCGCGCGATCGAGGTCGTCCAGGAACTGATGGGGCAGCTGCTGGAGCCGCTCGGCGGCCTCGACAGCGCCCGCACCCGGGAATTCGCCCGCGAACTGACCATGCTGCTCGACGTACCGCTCATCCCGTCCACCGAACAGGAACACGAGAAGGAGCAACCATGACCACCACCGCACCCGTTCTCAACTCCCGGGTCCTCGGCCTCGCCCACTACGCCGCCCGCGCGGTGCTGGAGAAAGTGCTGGCCGGGCACGGGCTCACGTTCCAGCAGTCGGTGACCCTCCGGCTCGTCGCGCTCGCCGACGAACCCGTCGAACGGGAGGCACTCGTGGACCGGATAGTCGACTCGCTCAAGGTCGAGAAGGCCCGGATACGGTCCGTGGTCGAGGAGTTGGTCGCCGCGGAGCTGGTCGAGACGGACCCGGCGCGGCCGTCCCGGCTCAGGATCACGGATGCCGGCCGGGAGTCTCACACCAGGTCCACCGCCGAGACCGCACCCATCTCCGCCCGGATCTACGCCGGCATCCCGGCCGAGGACCTGGCCACCGCCGGTCGCACGCTGACACTCATCACGGAGCGGGCCAACACGGAGCTGGCCGCGATGAAATAGATGAAGCAGACGCAGTAGATGCAGTGGATGAAGCGGGGGAAGCGGGAAGGGCAGGGGCAGGGGCAGCCTCCCGCAGTCCCGGCCGGGCCCGCGCTACTTCGCCTCCGACCTGCCGCCGTACGAGCGCTTGCCGCGCCGGTGGGCGATCTCGCCCAGGACGACGTCCACCGCGATGAACAGGGCGAGCGGGATGCCGAGCAGGGGCACGAAGTAGCCGAGGACGGCGATCACGGCGAGAGCGGGGACGAGGATCTGGGGTGGTACGTGCTGCCAGGCACCGCGCGGGATCGGGCGGCCGAAGGACGAGGCGCGGCCGCGCTGCCACCACATGCGGTAGCCCCAGATGATCAACACGACCAGGGAGGCCGCGAGGGCGATCAGGACGAGCTGGTTGGCCAGGCCGAACAGGACGCCGGTGTGGGCGTCGATGCCCCAGCGGGACAGCTTGGCGAGGATCGGGAAGTCGGCGAACCGGAGGGTGTCGGTGACCTCCGCGGTCGCCGGGTCCACGGCCACCGCGTCCTGCTTGGTGGGCCAGCTGCGCTGGACCTGCTTGACCACGTACGTGGAGGAGGCGTCGGCGGGCGGCACGATCTCCACCGGGTCGCCGAGGCCCTCTGCCCGCGCGGCGGCCAGGATCTTGTCCAGGTCACCCTCCGCGTCCGTCCCGTCGTCCGTCGAGCCGCCCCCGTGGGCGCCGTGGTCACCCGCCGCGGCCGAGACGGCCGGGGTCGCCTGGTGGAGCTCGGTCCGCAGGACCTCGATGTTGGCGCCCGCGTACGTGGACCAGGTCAGGCCGGTCGCCGAGAGGAAGAAGAACCCGAGGGCCGCCCAGACGCCGACCGTGCCGTGCAGGCCCAGGGTGCGACGGCGGCCCGAGGTGCCGCGCACCTTGCACTGGGCGCGGCGGCGGGCGAACCAGAGCACCAGGCCGCCGCCCGAGATGACCCACAGCCAGCTGGCGGCGAGTTCGCTGTAGAGACGGCCGGTCTCGCCGAGCTGGAGGTTGGCGTGGAACTTGTCGATCCAGGTCCGCACCGGCAGCGCGCCCGTGGAGCCGTACTGCTCCAGCGCCCCGCGCACCTCGGCCGTGTACGGGTCGACGAAGACCGCGAGGCTGTTGGTCTCGTCGATGCCCCCGACGCCGGTCAGCATCACCCTGGTCGTCGCGTCGTCCCCCGGCGAGGGGCGTACGGCCGAGATGGTGCCCTCGGGGTGCGCCTTGCGGGCGGCGGCCACCTGCTCGGAGATCGGCAGCTTCTCGTCGCCCACCTCCGCGACGGTCGTCCGGTCCGCGTAGACGATCTCCTCGATCGAGAACGAGGCCGCGTACAGTCCGCCGGTCAGGGCGGCGACCAGTAGGAACGGGGCGACGAGGACACCCGCGTAGAAGTGCAGCCGCAGGACGAGCGGCCGGAGCGAGGTCCAGCCCCTCGTCGAGCCGTCCGACTTGGTGAGGGGTTTCTGGGGCTCGTCCGTCTCGGTCGAGGGGGCGATGGTCATCGGCGGATGCTCCGGGGGGGGGCGGGGACGTCGTGGCGGTTCAGTAGTCGGGGCGTGCGCGCTCCGAGTTCCCGGCACTTCGTGTGATGTGAGTCACTCGCCCGCGTCGGTGCCGCGATTCCCCCGAGGGCGACCGACCGCGAGAGCCGCCCCGCATCGAGCCGCCTTGCGTCGCGAGAGCCGCCTCGCGTCGCGCGAGCCCGGTTGGCATCCTGGCCCGATGGCTTCCGAACGTGATCGCACCGAGTCCCGCCCCCTGAGCGACCGGGTGGAGGAACTCCTCGCCCACGAGGGGCCGCTGCCGATCGTCGCCGCGGGCGACCCGGTCCTGCGCCGCACCGCCGAGCCCTTCGACGGCCAGCTGGACCCGGGTCTCCTGTCCCGCTTCGTCGCCGCCCTGCGCGCCACCATGCACGCGGCACCGGGCGTCGGCCTCGCCGCACCCCAGGTCGGCGTCCCCCTGCGCCTGGCGGTGATCGAGGACCCCGCACCGGTTCCTGAGGCGGTACGGCTGGCCCGGAGCCGGGTCCCGCAGCCGTTCCGCGTCCTGGTCAATCCGGCGTACGAGGCGGTCGGGCCGTTCCGTGACGCGTTCTACGAGGGCTGTCTGAGCGTGCCGGGCTGGCAGGCGGTGGTGGCCCGGCACGCCAAGGTGCGGCTACGGGCGCTCGACGAGCACGGGCGGGCGGTGGACGAGGAGTTCGCGGGATGGCCCGCCCGGATCGTCCAGCACGAGACGGACCATCTGAACGGCACGCTCTACCTCGACCACGCCGAACTGCGGTCCCTCTCCTCCAACCAGGCGATGGCCGACCACTGGAACGACCCGACCCCGGCCAGGGCCGCGCGGGAACTGGGCTTCCTCCTGCCCGACTAGGGCCTCGGCAGGCAACGTTTGCCCGTCGAGGAGCGGCGTCGTGGGGGTACCTCCCGGTCGAGCGCAGCCGAGACCGGGGGAGCGTGGTCTCGGCGTGCCGGCCGGAAGCCCTCGTTGGACGTACTCGGGCTTTCGGCCGGTGCGGCGAGAGGGCGTGCCGGGCGTCGCGACCGGGCGAACGTCGCCTGCCGCGGCACCAGCCCCGCCGACCAGCCCCGCCGACCAGCACGCCGGTCCGGTTCAGCCCCGGTACGCCTCCAGCAGCCGCAGCCACACCTCGCTGATCGTCGGGTACGAGGGCACCGCGTGCCAGAGGCGGCTGATCGGGACCTCCCCGACGACGGCGACGGTGGCGGAATGGATGAGCTCGCCCACGGCGGGGCCGACGAAGGTGACGCCGCGCAGGATCTCGCGGTCCAGGTCGACGACCATGCGGGCGCGGCCCCGGTAGCCGTCGGCGTACAGGCCCGCGCCCGCGACGGAGGAGAACTCGACGTCGACCGCGCGGACGCGGTGGCCGGCCTGTTCGGCCTCGGCGAGGGAGAGGCCGACAGCGGCGGCCTCGGGGTCGGTGAAGACGACCTGGGGGACGGCGGCGTGGTCGGCGGTGGCCGCGTGGGCACCCCACGGGTCGCTCTCCAGAAGCGGGACACCGGCCGCGCGGGCGGCGATGGCGGCCCCGGCGATCCGGGCCTGGTACTTGCCCTGGTGGGTGAGGAGCGCCCGGTGGTTGACGTCGCCGACCGCGTACAGCCATTCGCTGCCCGTCACCCGCAGGCTGTCGTCGACGGGCAGCCACGAGCCGGGTTCCAGCCCGACGGTGTCGAGGCCGATGTCCTCGGTGCGCGGGGCGCGACCGGTGGCGAAGAGGATCTCGTCGGCCTCCAGACGGTCGCCGGTGTCGGTGAGGGCCACCACGGTCCCGTTCTCCCGGGACACCGCCGTCACCGACGTGCCCGTGCGGACGTCCGCGCCCGCCTCGATGAGCGCCTCGGCGACCAGTTCGCCGGCGAAGGGTTCCATCCGGGGCAGCAGGCCCTTGCCGCGGACGAGAACGGTGACCTCGGAGCCGAGGGACCGCCAGGCGGTGGCCATCTCGACGGCGACGACACCGCCGCCGACGACGATCAGCCGGCCGGGGACCTTCTGCGCGCTGGTGGCCTCCCGGCTGGTCCAGGGCCGGACCTGGGCGAGTCCCGGCAGGTCGGGCAGGAGGGCGCGGCTGCCGGTGGCGACGACCACCGCGCGCCGGGCCGTGAGGACATGCCGCCCGCCGTCGGGGGCGTCCACGACCACGCGGCGGGGCCCGGCCAGGCGCGCGTGCCCCCGGTACAGGGTCGCTCCGACGCTGTCCAACCAGCCGACCTGGCCGTCGTCCTTCCAGTGGGCGGTCTCGTAGTCACGGTGGGCGAGCACCTCCGCGGCGTCCAACGGGCCGTCGACGAGGTGGCGCAGGCCGGGTACGCGGCGGGCGTCGGCGCGGGCGATCGCGGGGCGCAGCAGGGCCTTGCTGGGCATGCACGCCCAGTACGAGCACTCGCCGCCGACCAGTTCGCTCTCCACTACCGCGGTGGACAGTCCGGCGGCGCGGGTGCGGTCGGCGACGTTCTCCCCCACGGGTCCGGCACCGAGCACCACGACGTCGTACTCGATCGCCGTCGCTTCAGCCGCGCTCTCGGTGGTTTCGGTGATTTCCGTATCCGTCATGGGGCCAGTCTGGTTGGTGGTGTGCGCCGTGGCCACACGGGTACGCGCGCGGAATACGCCACCGTGGGATGGCGTTGTCGAGAGCGGCTCGCCCGAGCACCTAGAGACACCAGGAAGAGGGATGCACGCCATGAGCAGCACCGTGGAGCTCACCAAGGAGAACTTCGACCAGACGGTCACCGACAACGAGTTCGTCCTGATCGACTTCTGGGCGTCCTGGTGCGGGCCGTGCCGCCAGTTCGCCCCGGTCTACGAGAAGGCCGCGGACGACAACCCCGACCTGGTGTTCGGCAAGGTCGACACCGAGGCCCAGCCGGAGTTGGCCCAGGCCTTCGGCATCCAGTCCATCCCGACGCTGATGATCGTCCGTGATCAGGTGGCCGTGTTCGCGCAGCCGGGCGCGCTGCCGGAGGCCGCGCTGACCGATGTCATCGGGCAGGCACGCAAGCTGGACATGGACGAGGTCCGCAAGGCCGTCGCCGAGCAGCAGGCGCAGGTCGAGCAGAACGGTCAGTGAGCGGAGCGGCCGGGCGTGCCCGGCGCCGGGGTGCGAGGGCGCGGAGCGTCGAACGGGCCCCGCTCCGGCGTCCGTTCGGCTCGGCTCGTTCTGCTCGGCTCGTGCGGCCCGGCTCGTTCAGCTCGACTCGCGGTGGACGATCCTCGCGGCCAGGACGTCGTGCGTCGTGGGGATGGTGGCGGGGTCGCGCACCACGCGGTCGACCAGTTCCGCGAGGTCGCGTCCGGACGGCAGCTCCAGGTGGACGGTGCTGAGGCGCGGTCGCAGCAGCCGCCCGATCATCAGGTCGTCGGCCCCGACCACGGCCGTCTCCTCCGGGATGCCGATGCCCTCGTCCTGAAGGGCCCGCATCAGCAGCATCGCGTACTCGTCGTTGTACGCGAACACCGCGTCCAGACCGAGGGAACGCCAGTCACGGGCGAGCCGGGCCGCGGCCGCCTCGTCGTAGGCGAGCGGCAGCTCGGTGACCGTCGCCTCCGTGCCCTGCACCGCGCGTCGTACGCCGGCGAGGCGGGGCTGGGAGAAGACCCCGAAGCCTGGTTCCTCGGGAACGACGACCCCGATCCGGCGGCGGCCGCGCTCGACCAGGTGCCGTCCCGCGCTGTGGCCGACACCCGCGTGGTCCAGGATCAGCGCGTGGGCGCCCTCGACGGGTTCGGGGGTGAGGGTGACGACGGCCTTGGCTCCGGAACGCTTGAGGACGGCCACGCCCTGCGGGCCGATACCGACACCGGGCACGATGACGGCGACCGGGCGCAGTTCGGCCCAGGCGCGGGCCGCGTCGTCGCCGCGCAGGCCGATGCCGCCGTGCTGCACGACGGTGTAGTCGAGCCGGCTCAGGGCCCACTGGATCTCGTTGATGAACTGGCTGTAGAGCGGGCCGATGGGCACGTTCGGGGTGGGCATCAGGACCAGGCGGCTGTGGCCGGCGCGCAGGCTGCGGGCCGCCGCGTGGGGTACGTAGCCGAGTTCCTTGGCCGCCTCGTGGACCCGGCGGCGGGTGGGCTCGCTGATGCGGACCGCGCTGGTGTTGTTCAGGACGTAGCTGACCGTCGCGCGTGAGACACCCGCGAGTCGAGCCACGTCCGCGCTCGTGGGCACGGATCGCTGCAGGGGCGAGGGCGGGGCGGGCTCTTTCGGTATCTGCACCATGAGGACGGCATCCTTGCAGAAGCGGTGAAGGTCGTTCCGGCCGGGGGCGTACCGGCCATGCGGGAGCTCGGGTTCGGGCCACCGATCTTTGTGGCAGGGCAGTTTGGCGAATGTGTTCGAAATCTGTGCAACCCGGCAACCATTTCGCGCCAGCTCCACCGAGGTGGGGCGAGAGCCGCCCGTGCAGAGGGACGACCTGTCGGCCCGCACGCCCGCCGGGTGACCCCGTGCCTGGCCAAGGACGTACGACCGCTTCGTGGCAGCGCACTCGGGTGCCTCTCCCCCGCCCGGTGTCCGGTCACCCGTGTGGGTGTCCTGTGGCGATGATGCCCGAAAGCTATGGCGTGAACTATGTGCTGGCTGTGGGAGCGACGCCGCTTCGGGCTTCCCCCGGCCACCCGCCGATCGGCGGGCATCCCCCGCCGTACGACGGCGTCCGCGTGGCTCGCCGCGACACTCATCATCACGGTACGAACCGTTGGCGCGCGTCGCGGTCGCACCGTGGACGCGGTACCCGCACGAGGAGAAGCCCATGACCATGATCCCGCCCCCCTTCGACCCGGAACTCGCCGCGGCTCTGGAGGCGTTGAAGGACATGGTCCCGCGCGAGCTGAGCATGGACGACATCCCCCTGATGCGCCAGGGGCCGGGCATCGAGATGCTCGCCCGGCTGGACCTCACCATGGACGGGTTCTTCGAGGTCGAGGACCGGCTGGTGCCGGGACCCGAGGACGCGCCGGAGATCTCGTTGCTCATCTGCCGCCCCGCGGCCCCCACGAAGCGGGGTCCGCTGCCGGTGATCTACCACGTCCACGGCGGCGGCATGGTCGTCGGCAACAACCGGGTCGGGGTGGACGAGCCGCTGACCTGGGCACGGGAGCTGGGCGCGGTCGTGGTGTCCGTGGAGTACCGGCTGGCTCCCGAGCATCCGCATCCGGCGCCCGTGGAGGACGTCTACGCGGGGCTGCTGTGGACGGCCGAGCACGCGGAGGAGTTCGGGGGCGACGCCGAGCGGATCGTGATCGCGGGAGCGAGCGCCGGGGGTGGGCTGACGGCCGCGCTCGCGCTGCTCGCGCGGGACCGGAAGGGGCCCCGGCCGATCGGGCAGGTGCTGATGTGCCCGATGCTCGACGACCGCAACGACACGCCGTCCGTGCACCAGATGGCGGGGCGGGGGGTGTGGGACCGGACGGCCAACGAGACGGGGTGGACGGCCCTGTTGGGGGCGCGGCGGGGCGGGCCGGACGTGTCCGCGTACGCGGCGCCGGCGCGGGCGGAGGATCTGTCGGGGCTGCCTCCGGCGTTTCTCGATGTGGGGTCGGCGGAGACGTTCCGGGACGAGGTCGTCGCCTATGCGTCCCGGTTGTGGCAGGCGGGTGGGGTCGCGGAGTTGCATGTGTGGGCGGGCGGATTCCACGGGTTCGACGGGTTGGCTCCGCAGGCCGCGGTGTCGCGGGACTGCCGGGAGGCTCATGTGCGGTGGTTGCGACGGTTGATCGGGGAGTAGCGGCTGTGCCCCCTTCGCCCCCCGTGCGCGGGTCCGGTGGGGGCTGGTCGCGCAGTTCCCCGCGCCCCTGCAAGGCAGGGGCCGCGCTCCTGCCTTTCGGCCCGCCGGTCGGTCGGCGGAGCCATGGCGCACTATGGGCTTATGAAAGAGCTGGCTGGGCGGCTGACCGCGGTCGATCCGGATGCCGGGGCGGCCGTGCGGGTCATCGCCTACTTCGACACGCTGGCCGAGGCACGGGCCGGGCTGGAGGCGCTGGTGCGCGGGGCGGCCGTACTGGCCGGGTGTCCCGCGCGGCTGGTCGACGACGAGCGGCGCGTGCGGGTCCGGGTGGAGCCCGACGGGCGGCGCGAGGACAGTGATCTGCCGCCGGACCCGGCCTGGCCGTCCGCCGCGCTCGCCCCGGGCGGCGTGCCCGCGCTCTGGCTGGAGCGCTCCCAGGGCGCCGAGCCGAGCGTGGTGGACGCGGTCATCCTGGAACGGGCCGCCGGCGCCCTGCGGCTGGTGCTGGACCGGACCCGGGGCCGCGCGCCCGTCTCCCCCGGCGACGACCCGGCGCTCGTCGAGACCGTCCTCGACCGCACCGCCGCCGAGCGGGCCCGCCTCCACGCCGCCCGGCTCCTCGGCCTGGACCCGGACGACCCCACGGCCCTGGCCCGGGCCGTCGCCCCGCTCGGTGGGCGACCCCGCATCCTGCGGGTACGCCGGGACGAGCCGTCGGCCGACGCCACCGCATACGCAGCCGGGCTTTCCGAGGGGCGGGTCGGGGTCGGGCCCGCGGTGCCCGTGCTCGGGTTGCCGGGGTCCTGGGACGGCGCGCGGACCGCGTTGCGGTTCACGGCCGAGGGCACCGCGCGGGACCCCGGTGAGCGGGTGGTGCGCGCCGACGACCTCGGCGGGACCGCCCTCCTCGCCGAACTGATCGGACCCGGGGCCGAACCCCCGCCCGATGTACGGGACCTGGAGCGGGCCGCGGCGGACTCGCCCTGGATGCTGGCGACGCTCCACGCGGTCGCCTCGACGGCGAGCCTGCGGGCCGCGGCCACCGCCGTCAACGTGCACCACTCCACCCTCCAGGACCGCCTGATCCACGCCGAGGCCCTCCTCGGCTGGCCGGTCCGCACCCCCCAGGGCCGGCTCCGCCTCCACCTGGCTCTCACCATGCGCCACTTGGCCCGCGGCTGAGCCCGCGAATCGCCGACCCCGTCAGCGAACTCGTCTTCCCCGTACCCCCGTGGCCGCGTGGACGTTACCGTTCGGTAGAAAGTCCTGCTTCCGGAGGTGTTCGTATGGGTGTGGACCGTACGCCGGGTCTCGTGGAGTGCGCTCGGGCGCTGGCCGCCGGGGAGGTGACGTCACGGGCGTTGGTGGCGGCGGCGCTCGCGCGGATCGAGGCGAGTCAGGGGACCGTGAACGCGTTCCGGCGGGTGCGGGCCGAGGCGGCGCTCGTGGAGGCGGAGGCGGCGGACAAGGAACTGGCGCAGGGCGGTCGGCGGCCGCTGCTCGGCGTCCCCGTGGCCGTGAAGGACGACATGGACGTGGCGGGTGAACCGACCGCGTTCGGCTGCCGGGGTGAATTCCCGTCGCTGCCCGAGGACGGCGAGGCCGTACGGCGGCTGCGCGCGGCCGGGGCGATCGTCGTCGGCAAGACCAACACCTGCGAACTGGGACAGTGGCCGTTCACCGAGGGGCCGGCCTTCGGCGCCACCCGGAACCCCTGGCACCCGGACCACACCCCGGGCGGCTCCTCCGGTGGGTCCGCGGCGGCCGTGGCCGCGGGACTCGTTCCGGCCGCGCTGGGCTCGGACGGCGCCGGCTCGGTCCGCATCCCGGCCTCCTGGACCCATCTCGTCGGCATCAAGCCCCAGCGCGGCCGCATCTCCACCTGGCCGCACGCGGAGTCCTTCCAGGGCATCACCGTCAACGGCACCCTCGCCCGCACGGTCGCCGACGCCGCCCTCCTCCTCGACGCGGCGAGCGGCAACCACGAAGGCGATCTGCACCGGCCGACCGCCATCAACGCCTCCGAGGCCGTGGGGAGGGACCCGGGGCGGCTCCGCGTCGCCCTGTCGCTGAAGCCCCCGTTCACCGCGCTGCCCGCCCGGCTCGACGCGCGCGTGGAGAAACGGGTGCGGGCGGTCGCCGAGCGGCTCGCCGCGCTCGGGCACGTGGTGGAGGAGGCGGAGCCCCGGTACGGGCAGATCGGGCTGACGTTCGTCCCGCGCGCCACCGCGGGTATCGCCGAGCGGGTCGGCGCCATCTCCGAGCAGGGCCTCCTCGACCGGCGCACCCTCGACGCCGCCCGCCTCGGCCGACTGCTCGGGGGAGCGCCCCTGCGGCTCGCCCGCCGCGCGGAGGTCACGCTGCACCGGCGGATCGGCGCGCTCTTCTCGACGTACGACGTGCTGCTGGCGCCGACGACGGCCGCTCCCCCGCCCCGCGTCGGGTCCATGGTGAACCTCGGCGGCCTCGGCACCGACCGCGCGATGATCGCGGCCTGCCCGTACGCCTGGCCGTGGAACGTGCTGGGCTGGCCCGGGGTCAACGTACCGGCCGGGTTCGTGGACGGCGGGCTGCCGGTGGGCGCGCAGTTGCTCGGCCCCGCGAACAGCGAGCCTCTCCTGCTGTCGCTGGCCGCGCAGTTGGAGGCGGACCAGCGCTGGCACGAGCGGTGGCCGCCGGAGCACACCACCGCGAACTCGCCGGCCGTGTGAGCGGGTTCGGTGCCCGGGCCCGACCCGTACGCTGTGACCATGGACGAAGCGTCGATGGTCGGGCTGATGGGACGGGTGACCGGTGCGGTCGGTCCCGGGCTCGTCGGCGAGGTGATCGTCCGGGTGCGGGGCGGCGCCGAGCATTTCCTCGCCTACCCCGCGTCCGCGAAGGACCGGATCGAGCCGGGGACCCTGGTGATGGTGATCGAGTATCTGCCGCCGCGCACCGTGTATGTGTCTGCCGCGTACGACAGTTGACGGTCCGTGAGGTGTCCGGGCCGCGCTCTGTCGGCTTTCGGGAACCGGATGGCATCAGGACTGCAACAAGGGTCCCCCGGTGCCTGTACCACCGCTGAGCCACGCGGGACACTCCCGACGTTCGGTGCCGAAAGGGCACCTGGCCAAGGGGGGTGTGCCGATGTTCATCGGCATCATCGCGGGGGCCGCCGCAGCGGTGGCTCTGGTACTGATCGCTCTGTTCAAGCTCATGTGGCGTGTCGCCGAACCGAACGAGGCTCTGATCATCTCCGGCTCCAAGCACAAGATGGAGGGCCTGACGGAAGGCATGAACTTCCGTATCGTCACCGGGCGCGGCACGCTCGTGCTGCCCGGCATGCAGGCGGTGCGCAAGCTGTCGCTCGACCTGAACCAGACCGAGTTGGCCGTGGAGTGCGTGACCTTCCAGGGCATTCCGCTGAAGATCCGGGGCGTGGTCATCTTCAAGGTGGGCGACGACTTCGTGTCCATCGCCAACGCGGCCCGTCGCTTCCTCGGCCAGCAGAAGCGGGTCTCGGAACGGGTGCACAACGTGTTCGCCGGTCATCTCCGTTCCATCGTGGGCGGGTTGACGGTCGAGGACATGATCCGTGACCGCGAGAAGCTGACCGGTCAGACCCGGGCCGCGTGCGGTACGGAGATGGAGAAACTGGGCCTGATCGTCGACTCGTTGCAGATCCACGAGATCGAGGACCCGACCGGCTACATCAAGAACCTGGCCATGCCGCACGCGGCGGCCGTCCAGCGGGACGCCCGTATCGCCCAGGCCGAGGCCAACCGGCTCGCCACCGAGGCCGAGCAGCAGGCCGCGGCGCGCATGGCGGAGGCCACCCGGGACAGCGAGATCCTCCAGGCCGGCTACCAGGCCGAGCGGGACAACGCCTCGGCGCGGGCCAAGCAGGCGGGTCCGCTCGCCGAAGCGGCCGCCCTGCAGGAGGTCGTCGTCCAGGAGACGCGCGTCGCGGAGCTGGCGGCGGCCCGGCGCGAGCAGCAGCTCCAGGCCGACGTCCGCAAGCCGGCCGACGCCAAGGCCTACGAGAAACGGACTCTCGCCGAGGCCGAGCGCGACGCACGTATCTCGGCCGCGCAGGCCAAGGCCAAGGAGACCGAACTGGCGGCCGCCGCCGAGGCGACCGCGACGCAGGTCACCGGTGAGGCCGAGGCCGCCGCCCGGCAGGCCAAGGGGCTCGCGGCCGCCGAGGCCACGCGGGCGAAGGGGCTCGCCGAGGCCGAGGGCATCAAGGCGCGGAGCGCCGCGCTGGCGGAGAACCAGGAAGCGGTGATCGCCCAGCAACTGGCCGAGCGGTGGCCGGAGATCGTGCAGGCGGGGGCGTCCGCGTTCGGGAACGTCGACAACATGGTGCTGCTCAACGGGGCCGACGGGATGGCGGACATGTTCGCCAAGGCGCTCACGATGGGCGGGACCGGGTTGGGGCTGGCGCGGCAGTTGTTGGCCTCGATGAACCAGAACGGGGTGCCTGCCGGCGGCCCGGCCGGCGTCAACGGGGTGCCGGTGGAGAAGGTGCAGGTGGACAGGGAGGCATAGCGCCGTGACGTCGGCCGGGAGAGGTCGGCCGCGGACGGCGTGTGGTTGATCGCGCGGTTGCCCGCGCCCCTCACGGGGCGCGGGTTAGCGTGTGCGCTGTGACTTCCTTCGCTGAGCAGGACGTGCCGGGGCGCTACGGGCCCTTCGCCACCATCGAGGCCGATCCCCGCGATGTCGGGCGGGTGCGCACCGAGTACGCGCCCGCGCACGACGGGGATCCGGATCCCGGGGAGATCGTCTGGACGTGGGTGCCGTTCGAGGAGAACGACGGGCGGGGGAAGGATCGGCCCGTGCTGGTCGTGGCTCGGGAGGCCGGCGGGACCTTGCTCGCCGTGCAGTTGTCGAGCAAGCGGCACGACGGGGACCGGGAGTGGGTGCCGATCGGGAGCGGGCCGTGGGATCGGTCGGGCCGGGACTCGTGGGTGGATGTGGACCGGGTGCTGCGGCTGCACGAGACGGGGATGCGGCGGGAGGCCTGCGCGTTGGACCGGATGCGGTTCAACTCCGTGGTGCACCGGCTGCGGGAACGGTACGGGTGGCGTTAGGAGGTCACGACGAACTGCCGTTCCGCAGAAGGCCAGCCGGTCCGTGCCGGACGCCGTCCGTGACCTCGACGAGGTGCGCGCGGTGGCGTTCAGACTACGGCGCGGTGGTGGCGTTCAGACACACGGCGCGGTGGTGGCGAAGGTCCTTGCCGCGTTGCCGGCCCCTGGCGGGTACGGCACCTGTGGTCGGCCCGACGGTCGATCAGGGCTGATCACGGTCGTCCGCGGGCCGTCGAGCGCCGATCATCCGGCTGCCCGCGCCGTGCGGAACCGGGGCTGAGCTCTCGTTCGAAGGCGGCCCGGACCGTCGTGCCCCTCGTGCGGTCCAGCACGGCGAACACCACGTGCGCGAAGTGGCCTTCGAACCGGCCGCCGTCGGTGAGCAGGGCACGGAAGGCGGTCGCCACGTGCGCCGGGTCGTTGCCGAAGACACCGCAGCCCCAGGCGCCGAGGACCAGCCTCCGGTAGCCGTGTGCCACGGCCGTCTCCAGGACTCGTTCCGCGCGCACGGCCAGGGCGCGCGGCAGCTCCGGGGCGCGCTCCGGCATCGTCCGCAGGACGACCGACGCGTTCGGGGCCGCCGAGGTCAGGAAGCCGGTCGTGTACGGGGTGTCGAGGAGGGTGCCCCGGTCGTCACGGAAGACGGGGACGGCGGGTGAGTGGATGACACGGTCCGTGTAGAACGGATCGCGGTGGGTGCGGTGGTGGTCGTAGAAGGCGCGGGCCTCGCGGACGCAGGTGTGGAGGGCGGAGGCACGGCAGAGGGCTTCCTCCTGGGCCTGGGCGCCGTTGAGGTAGCCGCCGCCGGGGTTGCGGGCGGAGGAGAAGTTGAGGACGGCCACGGGGGTGGCGTCGGTGGCTGTCAGGCGGTGAGCGGCTTCCAGGCTGCTCTCACCGGTGACCTCGACGGCCGACGGGACGGGGGCGACCGGTGGGGTCGGCACCGGGTCCGGACCGTACAGGCGGGTGCCGGAGCGTGCGGCCTCGATCGCGGCCGTCAGGGAGACCTCGTGGCCGGCCGGGGCGCGGTAGCCGCCCGCCGCCACGATCCGCTCGGTCTCGTGTGCGATTCCGCGTAGGCGGGCGCTCATCGCGGCACCGCCGTGTCTCCCGCGCGCGCCGCCCGCGCGTACTCCCCCGTCGTGCTCATGGGCGCATCCTGGGCGATGCTGGTGAGTGACCGCAACGGAGTTTCCTCGTGTGAATGACCCGGGACGCATACGGGAAGAGGTGCCAGGAGTTCCCGTAAGCAGAGATCACCGATCCGCATTGCCACGATGTGCCCCCTTGTGCGAGAGCGGCGCGAGGGTTTTGGGTGGGACGAGCGCTGCCGGTCCGGCCCCACCGGGCGGGGATCGGCGGCTTGGTTGACGAGATGGCATCTCAGGAGGATCCCGACATGTCAGACAGGAGGATCCCGACATGTCAGATTCGACGAGTGGCTGTACGGAGCACCGCTCCTCGGTCACCGAGGCGGAGGTCGAGGCCCTGGTACGGGGCATCTGCTTCAAGACCGGTCCACCCCGCACTCTCGGTGTAGAGCTGGAATGGCACATCCACGAGCTGCGTGATCCACGGCTCCCGGCAACACCCGCACGACTCGAAGCGGCCTACGCCGCACTGCGGACCCTGACCCTGAACTCGCCCCTGACCGTCGAGCCCGGCGGCCAGCTGGAGCTCAGCTCGGCGCCGGCCGCCTCCCTGATGGAGTGCGTCGGGTCCGTCTCGGCCGACCTCGTCGCCGTACGCGCGACGCTGCGGGAGGCGGGTCTCGGCATCAGCGGCTTCGGCCACGAACCCTGGAACCCCCCGACCCGCTACCTCCACGAACCCCGCTACGACGCGATGGAGATCTATCTCGACCGCTTCGGACCCGAGGGGCGGTCCATGATGTGCTCCTCCGCCTCGGTGCAGGTGTGTCTCGACGCCGGGTACGAGGAGCCGGGCCCGCTCGGCCACCAGCGGCGCTGGTGGCTGTCGCATCAGCTCGGCGCCGTCCTGGTGGCGGCGTTCGCGCACTCCCCGCTGGCGCGCGGCCGGGTCACCGGCTGGCGTTCGACCCGGCAGGCGCTGTGGGCCGCCATGGACCCCGGTCGTACGGACGCGCCGTCGTTGGACGGCGACCCGCGCGCGGCATGGGCCCGGCTGGTGCTGGACGCGCCCGTGATGTGCGTCCGGGCCGACGAGGGCCCCTGGGCCGTGCCCGGAGGGATGACGTTCCGGGAGTGGACGCGGTCCGACACCCCGCCGACCCGGGCCGACCTCGACTACCACCTGACGACCCTGTTCCCGCCGGTGCGCCCGCGTGGCCATCTGGAGTTCCGCATGATCGACGCGCAGCCGGGCGAGGACGGGTGGATCGTGCCGCTCGCCGTGACGGCGGCGCTGTTCGAGGACCCGGCGGCCGCCGAGACCGCGTATCGGACCGTCAAGCCCCTCGCGGAGCGGGCCGGTTCGCAACCGCCACCGCGCAATCCGCTGTGGGAGGCGGCGGCCCGGGACGGGCTGGCCGATCCCGAACTGCGGGAGGCGGCGGTGGTCTGCTTCGCCGCGGCGGCCGAGGCGCTGCCCAGACTCGGGGCGAGCCCCGAGGTGCTGGACGCGGTCGCGGCGTACACCGACCGCTATGTGGCCCGGGGGCGCTGCCCCGCCGACGATCTGCTCGACCTGTCGCACGGGAAGGACCTCCCCGCATGACCGCACCCGAGACGCCGGCTCCGACGACCGACGCCGACCCCGGCATACTCCGGGAGCGCGCGCTGGCGGCGCTGACCACGGCCCGGGCCCGCACCGCGCTCCTGACCAGCGCCGTCGAGGAACCCGATCTCACCGCGCAGCACTCGCCGCTGATGTCGCCCCTGGTGTGGGACCTCGCCCACATCGGCAACCAGGAGGAGCTGTGGCTGCTGCGGAACGTCGCCGGGCGGGAGGCGATGCGGCCCGAGATCGACGGGCTGTACGACGCCTTCGAGCATCCGCGCGCCGAGCGACCCTCGCTGCCGCTGCTGCCGCCCGAGGAGGCCCGGCGGTATCTGGCGGAGGTGCGCGGCCGGGCCCTGGACGTGCTGGAGAGCGTCGACTTCCACGGCACCCGGCTCACCGACGCGGGTTTCGCCTTCGGCATGATCGCCCAGCACGAGCAGCAGCACGACGAGACGATGCTGATCACCCATCAGCTGCGCAAGGGGCCCGCCGTGCTGTCGGCGCCGGACCCGGAGACTGTCCCGCTGTACACGGGGCCGTCCGAAGTCCTCGTACCCGGCGGGGAGTTCGTGATGGGCACCTCGACCGAGCCGTGGGCGCTGGACAACGAACGGCCGGCGCACCGGCGGATCGTCCCGGCGTTCCACATCGACACCACGCCGGTGACGAACGGCGCGTACCAGGCGTTCATCGAGGACGGCGGTTACGACGACGAGCGCTGGTGGACGGCCGAGGGCTGGGACCACATCCGTGCGCACGGCATCCACGCACCGTTGTTCTGGCGGCGCGACGGCCGGCAGTGGCTGCGGCGGCGTTTCGGGGTCACCGAGGTCGTACCGGCCGACGAACCCGTGCTGCACGTGTGCTGGTACGAGGCCGACGCGTACGCCCGCTGGGCGGGGCGGCGGCTGCCCACGGAGGCCGAGTGGGAGAAGGCGGCCCGGCACGACCCGGTCACCGGCCGCTCCGCCCGTTACCCGTGGGGCGACGCCGATCCGGAGCCCGAACACGCCAACCTGGGGCAGCGGCATCTGCGCCCGGCACCGGCCGGCAGCTATCCGGCGGGGGAATCTCCCCTGGGCGTACGGCAGTTGATCGGTGACGTGTGGGAGTGGACGTCGAGCGACTTCCTGCCCTACCCGGGGTTCACGGCGTTCCCGTACAAGGAGTACTCGGAGGTGTTCTTCGGCCCCGAGTACAAGGTGCTGCGCGGTGGCGCGTTCGCCGTGGACCCCGTGGCGTGCCGGGGGACGTTCCGCAACTGGGACTACCCGATCCGGCGGCAGATCTTCAGCGGCTTCCGCACGGCGCGGGACGCCTCCCCGGAGGTCGTCTGATGTGTCGTCATCTCGCTTATCTCGGGCCGCAGTCCGCGCTGGGCAGGGTTCTGGTGGATCCGCCGCACAGCCTGTTCCGGCAGTCGTGGGCGCCCCGGCGACAGCGGTACGGGACCGTCAACGCCGACGGCTTCGGGGTCGGCTGGTACGCCGAGGGGGACCCGGTGCCGGGGCGGTACCGCCGGTCCGGGCCCATCTGGGGGGACCTGTCCTTCACCGACCTCGCCCGGGTGGTCCGTTCCGGGGCGCTGCTGGCCGCCGTACGGGACGCCACGGTGCCGGGGGCGGACAACGAGGCCGCGGCGGCGCCGTACGCCGCCGGGCCCTGGCTGTTCAGCCACAACGGGGCGGTCGCCGGCTGGCCCCGGTCGCTGGGGCATCTCGCGGACGGTCTGCCCGCCGCGGAGCTGCTGTCGATGGAGGCCCGCAACGACTCCGCGCTCGTGTGGGCACTGGTCCTGAACCGGCTGCGCGCGGGCGACGAGGAGGGCCAGGCGCTGGCCGACACGGTCCTCGACGTCGCCCGGGCGGCGCCCGGTTCGCGGCTCAACCTGCTGCTGACCAACGGGGAGGCGATCACCGCGACGGCCTGGGGCGACACGCTCTGGTACCTCGCCGAGCCCGGCCGCAGCACGGTCGTGGCCTCCGAGCCGTACGACGACGATCCGCACTGGGTGGAGGTCCCGGACCGCACGCTGCTGGCGGCGAGCCGTGACGACGTCCTGCTCACCCCGCTCAAGGAGCTGGAGGAACCCAGCCGCCCGAACGACGAGACCGCCTCCGCACCGCCGAAGGAGCCTTCCGAGTGAGCCCGTTCCGTCTCACCCGCACCCTGCCCGAGGACGCCACCGACGCGGCCCTGCGCGCCGATGTCCTGGAGGGCCTGACCCGCACCCCGAAGACACTCCCGCCGAAGTGGTTCTACGACGCGCGCGGCAGTGAACTGTTCGAGCGGATCACCGAGTTGCCCGAGTACTACCCGACCCGTGCCGAGCGGGAGATCCTCGTCGGCCGGGCGGGCGAGATCGCCGCGGCGAGCGGCGCGCGCACCCTGGTCGAGCTGGGGTCCGGCTCCTCCGACAAGACCCGGCACCTGCTGGACGCGATGCCGGGCCTGGACACCTATGTGCCGGTCGACGTGAGCGAGAGCGCGCTGCGGCAGGCGGGCGAGGCGCTGGCCGCCGAGCGGCCGGGGCTGAACGTGCACGCCCTGATCGCCGACTTCACCGCCGGGCTCGACCTGCCCGAGACGCCGGGGCCGCGTCTGGTGGCGTTCCTGGGCGGCACCATCGGCAATCTGGTGCCCGTGGAGCGCGCCGCGTTCCTGGGCGCCGTACGGGCCCTGCTGGCGCCGGGTGACGCGCTGCTGCTGGGCACGGACCTGGTCAAGGACGAGGCGGTGCTGGTCGCCGCGTACGACGACGCGGCCGGGGTGACGGCCGAGTTCAACAAGAACGTGCTCAACGTGGTGGACCGGGAGCTGGGGGCGGACTTCGACCCCGACGCCTTCGACCATGTCGCCCTCTGGAACACGGAGTGCGAGTGGATCGAGATGCGGCTGCGGTCCCGTACGGCGCAGACGGTGAAGATCCCCGCGCTGGATCTCGCGGTCGACTTCGAAGCCGGGGAGGAATTGCGGACCGAGGTGTCCGCGAAGTTCCGGGAGGAAGGGGTTCGGGACGAACTGGCTTCTGTCGGACTGGAGCTGACGCATTGGTGGACGGATGAGGAGGGGCGGTTCGCGCTGTCGTTGAGTGGGGTGGGGTAGGGGGAGGGGTTCGATGTCGGGTGCGGGTGCGGGGAGGCTGGTCGCGCGGTTCCCCGCGCCCCTGAAAGAGCGGGGCTGCGCCCCTGCTTTTCAACCCCACTCACCCGCACCTGCCGGCATCTCTCGCGCCGTCGGGCGACCTGGGGCACCGTGGAGTGACGTGTGGCGTATCGGCCACCGGTGGAGCACGCG
The DNA here is from genome assembly GCF_019599145.1 of Streptomyces akebiae. Classification (NCBI taxonomy): domain Bacteria; kingdom Bacillati; phylum Actinomycetota; class Actinomycetes; order Kitasatosporales; family Streptomycetaceae; genus Streptomyces; species Streptomyces akebiae. Next base: position 881,813 of record NZ_CP080647.1, read on the forward strand.
ACAAGGAGAACCCGCATGACCGACCACGTGTACCGGGTCACCGAGATCGTCGGCAGTTCGGCGGAGAGCGTCGACCACGCCATTCGCAACGGTGTCGCCCGCGCCGCCCAGACCCTGCGCAACCTCGACTGGTTCGAGGTGACGCAGGTCCGGGGGCACATCGAGGACGGGCAGATCGCGCACTACCAGGTCGGCCTCAAGGTCGGCTTCCGGCTGGACGAGGCGGAGTGACGGACCGGGGCGGTCCGGCCCGCAGGTCTCCGGACCTCAGGTCTCCGGCCCTCAGGTCCGGCCCTCCCGTTCCTGCGCCACCTTCAGCGCGGCGGAGGTCGCGGCCCAGCGCGCCCGTACGACCGTGAATCCCGCCCGCTCCGCGTCCTCGCAGACCAGTTCGTCGTCGTCCACGAGGACGCGGATCTCGCGGGTCCTGGCGAGGTCTCGGAGGATCTCCAGCTTGGTGCGGCGGGCGGGCCTGCGGTCGTTGTTCCGGCGCATCCAGATGCGCCCTTCGGGCAGCCCCTGCGCCGCCAGCCAGTCGACGGTGTCGCGGCGGCAGCGCTCGGGGCGCCCGGTCAGATACACGACCTCGCACTCCTCGGCGCTCTCCCGTGCGAGCGCCACGCCCTCGGCCAGCGGCGGATCCTGTGGCGCGGCGGCGAAGAACGCGTCCCAGTCGCGCGGGGCGCGCTCCAGGAACCGCTGCCGGTGCGCGGTGTCGGCGAGGGTGTTGTCGAGGTCGAATACGGCGAGGGGCCGGTCGTTGTCGGTCACGGCACCAGCCTAGGCAGCAGCTGACTCGTGTCGTCCGCCGTCGCTTCACACAACAACCACGAAGCCCGCCAGTAGCTTGAGGTTTCAAACGTTAAGGTCGTCATCTCTCCCCCCACCCAGCACAGGAGAATCGGCGTGCCTGACGGCGAAGTGATCGTGATCGGAGGCGGATACGGCGGCATCCGCCTCGCCAAACAGCTGGACGATGTCGCACGGGTCACCCTCGTGGACCGCAAGGAGGTCTTCTTCCACCGCATCGCCGCTCTGCGCGCGGGCGTGCGCGAGGCATGGACGTCCACCCCCTTCATCCCGTACGACCGGCTGCTGCGCCACGGCCGTGTGGTCGTCGGCAAGGCGGTCGACATCGACACCGGCGAGCGGCAGGTGAAGCTCGCCACGGGTGAGCGGCTGCCGTACGACGTGGTGGTGATCGCGACCGGCGCGGACTATCCCGAGCCGGCGCGTTTCCTCGGCACCACTCCCGAGGAGGCGGGCAAGACGTTCGCCGCCCACCAGGAGAACGTGGCGACCGCCGGGCACGTCCTGATCGTCGGCGGCGGGCCCGGTGGTGTGGAGCTCGCCGCCGAGGTCCGGCTGGCCCGGCCGGACGCGCGGGTCACCCTCGCGCACGCCGGATCGGAACTGCTCAGCTCCACCGGCAGCAAGTGGGCGGGACGACGGGCCCTGACCTGGCTGGAGTCGCACGACGTGGACGTCAGGCTCGACACGTTCGTCTCCCAGGGCCCCGACTTCGGCACCTACCGGGACGGCCGGGGCGGGCTCATCGAGGCGGACCTCGCGTTCTGGGCCAACGGCACCACGCCGAACACGCTCTGGCTGCGGCTGGCCGGGCACGGGGCGTGGCTGAACGCGGCCGGACAGGTCAAGGTCGACCGGATGCTGCGGGTCGACGGGCGCCTCGACGTGTTCGCGGTCGGCGACGTGAACGATGTGAGCGAGCAGAAGGTCTCCCCCGTCGCGTTCGCCCAGGCGGACATCGCCGCCCACAACATCCGTTCCTATCTGGGGAGTTCGGGCAAGCACCGTAAGGAACCGCGTCTGTACCGGCCGATCCGGCGGACCCCGCTGATCATTCCTCTCGGTTCGGCCGACGGGATCACGCTGCTGCCGGTGCCGGGCGGTGAGACGGCCGTGCTGGGGGCTCGGACGTCCACGCTGGCGAAGGCGAAGACGTTGATGACGCCGTATGTGCGCAAGCAGTTGGGGTACTGAGGCTCGGGGGTTGCGGGGTGCGTCGTCGGGTGCGGATCGGCGGGGGCCGGTCGCGCAGTTCCCCGCGCCCCTTGAAAGCGCTGGGCGCGACCCCTGCCGTCAAGGGGCGCGGTTGGAACAGCGCGAGCAACCCCCACTCACCCGCACCCGACGACGCACCCCACGACGGTCATTCGACCCGCGCCGCCCCCGCCGTCTCCTGCTCCACCAGGTCGTTCGCATGCGTGAGAAAGTCGTCGACCATCCGGTGGAAGAGACCCGCGAGCTGCCGGAGCTCCTCCGGGGACCACTCGGACAGCGCCATCTGCATGCCACGGACGCCGGCCTCGCGGATGCGCCCTATGGCCTCCTCACCGGCCGGCGTCAGCTCGATGCGCTGGGCGCGGCGGTCGTCCGGGTCCGGTACGCGGGTGACGTAGCCGGTCCTCTGGAGCTGCTGCACCTGGCGGGTGACATGGGAGGCCTCGACACCGAGCCGGTTGGCCAGCTCCCCCGGGCGCAGCGGCTCGGAGTCGGCGATCTGCCGCAGCAGCGCCACGGCGGCACGGTCCAGCGGCACGCCGGCCAGGCTCATCAGGCGCTCGTGGGCCCGCGCCCGGGTGCTGAGGTAGGTGATGCGAGTGAGGGCTCGCTCGATCTCGATCACTTCCGCCGAGGCGGGGTCGGAGGGTAGCGGTGATGGGGACATGGGAGCTACTTTACCATCTTGTTGCCTGACTCAAGTAAATTCATGGCCCGGGTACCCCCGCGACCGAACGGAGCCCCATGTCCCTTCTCGCCCGCCCGGCCGTGGCCGCCTTCGCGGCCAAGGCGATGCAGCGTATCGCGTCAGTGGCGAGCCGCCGGTCCGGTGGGCCGGGTTCCGCCGCCGGATGGCGCGCCCGTCTGCCCGAGTACGCCTGCGCCACCCGCGAGTTGACCGTCCCCACCGCCTACGGCCCGGCCCGCGCCGTGCTGTACCTGCCCGCCGCCGAGGGCACTTCTCCCCCGCCGGTCCACGTCAACTTCCACGGCGGCGGCTATGTCATGCCCCAGATCGAGCTGGACGACGCGCTGTGCCGGTGCATAGCCGTCGAGGCTGGTACGGCCGTGCTCAACGTGGACTACGTGGTCGCCCCGCAGCACCCGTTCCCGGCGCCACCCCGGCAGGCGTACGAGATCGTGCGCTGGGTCGCCGGGCACGGGGGCGAGCACGGCTGGGACGGCGAGCGGCTCTCGGTGGGCGGGCAGAGCGCGGGCGGCGGCCTCGCGGCGGCGGTGGCCCGCCAGGCCCTGGAGGAGGGCGGCCCCTCGATCGCGCTCCAGGTTCTGCACTACCCGCCGCTCGACCTCGCCACCGCCGCCCGCGACAAGCGGGCCGCGATCGCCAAGCCGATGCTGCGGCCATGGATGGCGGACGTCTTCGACAGCGCGTACATCCCGGACCCCGAGCAGCGTGCCGACCGGCTGGCCTCGCCGGCGCACCCCTCGGACACGGCTGATCTCAGGGGCATCGCCCCGGCCTTCGTCGTCACCGCCGAGTTCGACCTCCTCAAGTCCGAGGGCGTCGCCTACGCCGACCGGCTCCGCACCGCCGGGGCCCTGGTCGGTCACCACGACGTGGGCGGCGCCGACCACGGCTACGACACCAACGACGAGGCCCGGGCCCGCGAGGTGTACCCGCTGATCGCCGCGCGCGTGCGGCAGGCCTTCGACGGAGGGGCGGCCGAGGAGGCGTTGTAGGGGGCGGGGTGGGCCCCGGGGTGGGGCCCACCCGTGCGGCGGTGTTCGGCCCCTCGGGGTCGGCGATGTCGCGGGCTCGTTCCGCGGGGCCCGGGGGACGCGCGCAGGGAGACGATGCCGATGAAGTCCGTGGAGGAGACACCGGCGAGCGCGAAGGCGGTGAAGCCCCGGTCGCCGTTGCCCGCGGCGAGCAGCCGGCCGCCGAACCAGGGGCCGAAGACGGCACCGAAACGCCCCACCGCGTCCTGTTCGGAGCGTGACCCCGCGGAGGACGGAACAGTCAGTCGACCGGCGGGGTGCCGTGCGTGTGGAACGACTCGATGGTTTTCAGGCCCCATGCCTGTCCCTTGGCGCGTTCCGCCTGGGTCCAGGTGATGAGCGGCCAGTCGGGGGCGAGGACGAGCCGCGTGAGCGGGTTGCACAGCTCGATCCGGTTGCCGCCGGGCTCGTAGACGTAGAGGAAGAACGTCTGCTGGATGGCGTGCTTGTGCGGGCCGGTCTCGATGAACACGCCCTGGTCGAGGCAGAGGTCGGCGGCCCGCAGGATGTCCTCGCGGGTGTCGGTGGCGAACGCGATGTGGTGCAGTCGGCCGCGTGAGCCGGTCCAGTCCTCGGTGTAGACGACGTCGTACGACTTGTTGGTGAAGGTGAGCCACTGGGCGGCGACCTTCCCGGTGTCGAGGACGATCTGTTCGGTGGCGCGGGCGCCGAGCACGTCGCGGGTGAAGGCGGCGTTGGCCTCGACGTCGGCGGCGAGGAAGTTGACGTGGTCGAGGCGGCGCACGCCGACGCCGTGCCCGGGTCTGGCCTGCGGCTGGTTCTTCAGACCCGGCCTGAGGTCGGCCGGCGCCTCGTACCACTCGCTCTCCCAGTACAGGGCGACCTCGTGGCCGTCGGGGTCGGTGCTGACGTACAGCGGGCCGATGCCCGGTTCGTCCTCGACCCAGCGGCCCGCGCGGCCGGTGCTCTCCAGTTCCTTGACCCGGCGCCGCAGGGCCTCCTCGCCGGAGGTGCGCAGGGCGGTGCGGCGGATGCCGTTGGTGGAGTGGGCGGTGAGGGTGAGGCTGTGGTGCTCGTAGTCGTCCCAGGTCCGCAGATGGACCGAGCCGCCGGAGCGGCCGTTCTCGGTCAGGCCCAGGATCTCGGTGAAGAACCAGAGGCTGCCGTCGAGGTCGGGGGTGAGCAGTTCGACATGACCGAGGTGGGCGATGTCGCCGAGCGGCGGGGCCATCGGTGGACTCCTTAGGGGCGGGAGGAGGGGGCTGCGGGCCGGGAGAAGACCGTGCCGTCGAAGATCTTGCGGGCGGTGCGGACGACGGCGGTGCGGCTCGCCGAGGGGCTGCCGTCGGGGCCGTACGTCACGCGGGTCTCGATGTCGAGGAAGCCGGTGGGGTGCTCGATGCGCAATCGGTCACCGATGGAAGGGAGTCGCGCCACTCCTTCGCCCACTCCCCCGGCGACGCGCAGCCCGGCCGCCACACTCGCGGCGCCGAGTACGCCGATCGAGGTGTGGCAGCGCACCGGTATGAAGGTGCGGGTGGTGACCGCTCCGCCGTTGCGGGGCGGCGCGAGCAGGCTGAGCTTGGGCACGGTGGTGTGCTCGACGTCGCCGAGGCCCATCAACCGGCCCGCCCCCAGCCGGATCTCGCGCAGCCGGTCGGCGAGCGCCAGGTCCTCCTCCAGGTCCTTGGGGGCCTCGCAGCCGGTGACCTCCAGGGCGGCGGCGGGGATCAGTACGGTGGGCATGCCGTTGTCCACGCAGGTCACCTCCGTACCGGCGACGACGTCCAGGGCGTTCCCGGTGGGCAGCAGCGGGCGGCCGCCCCGCGGGAACTCGATCACCACCGGCGCGGCGGTCCCCGGCACCCCGGAGATCTCCGTGTCCCCGGTGACAGCGATGCGGCCGCCGGGGGTGGGAAAGGTGACGACGGCGAGGTCACCGGTGTTGAGCATGCGGACGCGCACGGAGGTCACCGGCTCGCCGACGGTCACCAGGCGGCGTTCGACGGCGAACGGGCCGACCCCGGCGAGCAGGTTGCCGCAGTTCTGACGATCACTCACCTGGATTTCCTCGACGCCGACTTGGAGGAACAGGTAGTCGACGTCGGCTTCGGGGTCGGCCGAGGCGGACACCACGGCCACCTTGCTGGTCAGGGGGTGGGCCCCGCCCAGGCCGTCGATCTGGCGGGGATCCGGGCTGCCCATGACGCGCAGCAGCAGCTCGTCGCGGTCGGCCGCGCGGGCGGGCAGGTCCCCGGCGAGGAAGTAGGCGCCCTTGGAGGTGCCGCCGCGCATCAGCATGCAGCGGATCCCCTCGGGCCACCCGGTCACCGCCGGGTCCTCCCGCCGACGCGCACCTGGTGCGGCCTCACGACTCGGCACGCTCGCTCTCGTACTCCTCGTACGACCGGTAGGTCACCCCGAGGCGCACGAGCGTCTCGCGCAACCCGTAGCGGTCCAGGCCCAGTTGGCCGTCGAGGAAGGCGGCGCGGGAGGCGGCCTCCTTCTGTTCGCGGGCCGCGGAGGCCTCGGCCGTCCGGCGGGCCCGTGACCGGGGGACGACGACCACGCCGTCGTCGTCGGCGAGGATCACGTCGCCGGGGTGGACGGGCCGGCCTCCGACGGCGACCGGCACGTTGACGGAGCCGCCCGTGGCCTTGACCGTGCCCTGTGCGCTGACGGCGGCGGCCCAGACGGGGAAGCCCATCGCGCGGAGTTCGGCGGTGTCCCGGACCCCGGCGTCGATGACCAGGCCGCGTACGCCGCGCCGCCGGAGGGCGGTGGCGAAGAGCTCGCCGAACATGCCGTCGGTGGAGGGCGAGGTGGTGGTGACGACGAGGATGTCGCCCTCGCCGCACTGCTCGACCGCCGCGTGGATCATGAGGTTGTCGCCGGGCCAGGAGAGGACCGTGACGGCGGTGCCGACGACGCGGGTGTCCCGCTGGATCGGGCGGAGGTGGGTGCCGAGCAGGCCGGTGCGGCCCATCGCCTCGTGGACGGTGGCGACGCCGTACCGGCCGATCGCCTCGACATCCTCGGCGTCGGCCTTCGGCGGGTTGGTGACGATCACGCCGCCCATCAGTCCAGCACCTCCGTGACCTGCGGGTAGGGACGCATGTACGCCTCGGCCATGGTCCTGTGCGCGAGGCCCAGGTTGGGGCCCGCGTTGCGCTTGAGCTGGACTCCCCTGCGTACGGCGAGGTCGGTGTAGTAGTCCCACAGGTGCTGCTGGGCGCCCAGGCACTCCATGGCCTTGCGCTTGGTCTCCCAGACCTCGGTGATGTCGAGGAGGACCTCCGGTTTGAAACCGCACATCTCGGGCTGGTGCGGCTCGAAGAAGAACACCGGCGGGGCACCGATGATCTCGCCCTCGGCGGGGTAGCCGATGGCCTGGGCCAGGACCCGCGCGTCCAGGGCCATGCGGGCGGCGGCGGGATGGTCGCCGTTGTAGGGGTCCTCGAGCGGATGGGTGAGGACGACGTCCGGCTGGGCCGCGCGGTAGACGGTGACCAGCCGGTCGGTGAGTTCCGGGGTGCCGGTCAGCGGATAGTCGCCGGCGTCGAAGAAGACGATGGCCGCGCCGAGGGTCGCGGCGGCCTTCTCGGCCTCCTCCCGGCGGATCGCCTTGATCTCGTCGAGCGTCCTGCCCTCGCGCCAGGCCTTGGCGGACTCGCCGCGCTCACCGAAGGTGAGGCAGGCGATGGTGACCCGCTCCCCGCGCGAGGCCGCCAGGGCTATGGCGCCGCCGGCCCTCCACACGAAGTCTCCCGCGTGCGCGGTGACGACGAGGGTCGATCGGGGTGGGGCGGTGGCGGGGGCCGTGCCGTCGGTCATCTGATGGGTCTCCTCGGTGGACGGACCGGACAGGCCGGTCAGGCCTGTGGGGTCACCCCGGAGCGCTCAGGAGGCCGGGCGCTCTTCGCGCAGCGCGGCGATCACGCTCGTGAGGTGGGCGCGGACGGCCTCCTCGGCCGCCCGCGGGTCCCTGGCCGTGATCGTCTCGATCATGGCCAGGTGTTCGCCCAGGGAGTGCTGGGGCCGTCCCGGCCGCAGCGCGAGCTGGAAGCGGTGACGCACCAGCTGGGCGTTGAGCCGTTCCAGCAGTTCCACCGCCACCCGCTGACCGGAGATCTCCCGGATGCGGGCGTGCAGCCGCTGGTTCAGCTCGGAGTACGTCACCGGCTCGCCGTCGGCCACGGCCTTGGTCATCGCCGTGCCGATGTCGGCCAGTTCGGCGAGTTCGTCGTCGGTGGCCACGGTGGCCGCCCTCGCTGCGCACAGCCCTTCCAGCACCATGCGGCACTCGCTGATGGCGACCGCTTCCTCCACGGTCACCACCCGCACCCGCGAGCCGCGGTTGCGGATCCGTTCGACCAGCCCTTCGGCCTCCAGATCGATCAGTGCCGCGCGGATGCTGGCCCGTGTCACACCGAACTGCTCGGCGAGTTCGTTCTCCACCAGCCGTTGGGCCGGCGCCATCTCGCCGTGCAGGATCGCCTGCCGCAGCTTCGCCAGCGCGAGCTGTTTGGCCTGCTCCCCGGTGCCCGGACGGGCTTCCTCCTGCATCGTGCCCTCCCTGAGTGAGTGCCTGTCGAACGTAAATCTAGGCCAACAAGATTGTCAACAATTTTGTTCTCACAGGAGGGCACCCACCGACCGCGGGGCCGTGCACACGCTCAGCGGCGCGGCACGAGCATGCTGAGCGCGTTCGCCGCGACGACCGCTCCGATCGCCGCCCACTCGACCCCGCCCAGCTCCTGCCCGAGCACGACCCAGCCCGTCGGCGCGGCCAGGACGGGATCGACGCTCATGAACAGCCCGAACACCTGGGCGGGCACACGGCGCAGCGTGAACACGTCCGCGAGGTAGGGCACGGCCGAGGCGAGGACCCCGGCGGCGACCGCGTGACCGACGGCCCCGGCGGTGGGTGGGTTCGCGCTCTACCGCACCGGCTGAGCCCCCGCCCTCGGGGTCAGCCGCAGCACGGTGCCCTCACCGTTGGCGGACAGCAGCAGGGCCCCGTCCGGGGCGGCCGCGAGGCCCGCGAAACGCCGGGCCGTCCCGGGCATGACGTCCGCGAACAGCGCCGGTTCGGTCCGCTGGACGACGCCCGGGGGCGGGCCCACCGGCAGATCCTCCGCGTCGATCCGCCGCGCCCCGGTGGTGAGGGAGACCGCGCTCAGCCTGCGGGACCCCGTCTCCACCACGAAGAGGTCGTCGCCGAGGACCGCCAGCCCCTGGGGCGCGCCCAGCCCGTCCAGGACGACACTCGTGCTGCCGTGCGCCTCGATCCGCAGGACGGTTCCGAGCCGCTCCTCGCTCACATAGAGGTGGCCCTCCGCGTCGAAGGCCACGTCCGTGGGCCGGTCCAGGTCCTCGGCGAGCACGGTCACGGTGTCGTCACCCTCGCCCTCGCCGTCGCCGACGGCCACGACCCGGCCCGCGCCCGTCTCGGCGACCACGAGCGCACCGTCCGGTCCGACGGCGATGCCGATGGGCCGCTGCAGCCCCCGTGCCCGCGGCCGGAGCTCCCCGCTCGCGGGGTCGTAGGTCTGCACGTCGCCGAACTGCGAGGTGTAGTGCAGCAGTCCGCCGTCGGCGGTGACGCCGTGGACGAAGTGCAGCAGACGGTGCGTCGTCACTCCGCCGGGCCCGGTCGCCGGACCCGCGCCGAGCGGCTCGCCCTCGTCGGTCGCCGCCGGGCTCGCCAGCCGGTAGTGGTCGGCGGCGTAGACCGTGCCGCCGAGGTCGACGGTCACGCCGTAGGGGCCGTCGAGACCGCGCCGCACGATCTCGCGGGTGCGGCCGTCGGGGTGCATCTCCGTGACGCCGCCGCTGGCGTAGCTGGAGACGAACATGCGGTTCTCGGCGTCGAACGCCGCGTTGTCCAGGCCCTTCAGCCCGCTGGTGACGAGCGTGCGCGTTCCGGCGCCGTGCAGGTCGACGCGGGTGACGATGCCCTCGACACCCCGGGAGAGGACGTGCAGGACACCGCCCCGGTCGAAACGGACCGCGACCGGCTCGTGCACGTCCTCGGCGACCAGCTCGGGCGTCCCGCCGTCCGGCGGGATCCGCCAGACCTGACCGGTGATCATGTGCGGGTAGTACAGGTGACCGTCCGGGCCGAGCTGCATCGCGTTGCCGAGGGCCAGGCCCTCCGTGAGCACGACGGGGTCGCCGCCGTCCGGGAACAGCTCCAGCAGCCGGCCGCCCGGCTTCATCTCGTTGACGAAGAGCCGGTCACCGACACAGGTGATGCCGTTGGGGTTGGTGACGTCGTCGGAGACGAGGCGGTACTCCCCCGCCGGGCTCCGGCGCCACACCCGGCCCGGCACCAGGTCGGCTATGTACATCGAGCCGTCGGCGCCGAAGGCGAGATCGTCCGGCGACTGCACGGGACCGTCCATCGGGACGACGACCTCCACGTCCCCGGTCGCCGGGTCTACGGCGCTGATCTGGCCCGCGAGGAACTGCGCGACGTACAGCCGCCCGTCGGGGCCGAAGGCGACACCGTTGGAACCCCACAGGGGGTTGGGCGGGTTGAGCCGCCGCGCCTCCCAACGGGCGCTGGTGGTACGGAGATCGCCGCTCTCGTCGTACCGGTTGGGCCGCCTGTCCATGTCCTCTCCCAGGGTCGTCATGTCTCCTCCCGCCCGGCTCATTCGGCGCCGACGAGGACGTCGTCGATGCCGCCGTCGGCACGCCATCGCCGGAGCAGTTCGTGGAAGGCGACCGGTCCGTCGCCGTAGGACTCGCTGCGCTCCCTGGGCCGGCCCTCGTTGTTGTAGTAGCCGGGGGTGCACTCCGCCTGGAACCGGTACAGGTCGGCGGCCTTCTCGCGGATGGTGGCGACCCAGGCGTCCTGGGCCTCGGCGCTCGGCTCGACGTACCGGGCGCGGCGCCTGCGGGCCTCGGCGACCACCTCGCCGACGTGGATCGACTGCTGGTCGAGGATGTGGACGTAGTTGACGGCGCTGGCGTTCTGCATCGGGCCGAGTTGGAAGAGGTTGGGGAAGCCGTGGCTGTAGAAGCCGTGGAGGGTCTTCGGGCCGGCCGTCATCCAGGTCTCCAGCAGGCCGACGCCGTCCCGGCCGTATGCCGGGAGGCGACCGGAGAGCAGCCCCGAGACACCGACCTCGAAGCCGGTGGCGAAGATGACGCAGTCCACCTCGTACTCGACCCCGCCGACCACCACCGCCTTCTCGGTGATCCGTTCGACGCCATGGGTGTCGGCCGTGTCGACGAGGGTGACGTTGGGCCGGTTGAAGGTCTGGAGGTAGTGGTCGCTGAAGGTGGGCCGCTTGCACATGTAGCGGTACCAGGGCTTCAGCTTCTCGGCGGTCTCCGGGTCCTCGACGATCGCCGCCACGCGGTCGCGCAGCTCGTTCATCTTCTGGAAGTCGGCGATCTCGTAGGCCCGTTCACGCTCGTCCTCCGGGACGTCCGCGTACGCGTCGGTCGGGATCAGCTTCTCCTGGAGGCGGGCGCTACTGGTCCAGGCGTCGTTCACCAGGTCCTCGCCGGCCCGGACACCGGTGACGGTCTTCAGGAAGTTGTCCATCCGCTCGGCCTGCCAGCCGGGGGTGAGCGTTTTGGCCCACTCCGGGTCGGTGGGCCCGTTGCCGCGCACGTCGACCGTCGAGGGGGTGCGCTGGAAGACGTAGAGGTGGGCCGCGTCGGCCCCCAGGTGGGGGACGACCTGGATCGCGGTGGCGCCGGTGCCGATCACGGCCACGCGCTTGTCGGCGAGGCCGGTGAGGCCGCCGCCCGCGTCGCCTCCGGTGTAGTCGTAGTCCCAGCGACTGGTGTGGAAGGTGTGGCCCCTGAAGGTCTCGATGCCGGGGATGCCCGGGAGTTTGGGCTGGCTGAGCGTGCCGCTGGAGACGACCACGTACCGGGCGCGCATGCGGTCGCCGCGGTCGGTGGCGACGATCCACTCCAACTCGGTCTCGTCCCAGCGCAGTTCGGTGGCGACCGTCCGGAAGGCGGCGTCCCGGTAGAGGTCGAAGTGACGGCCGATCGCCCGGGTGTGCTGCCGGATCTCCTCGCCCGGCGCGTACTTCCACTTCGGGACGTAGCCCAGCTCTTCGAGCAGCGGCAGATAGATGTACGACTCGATGTCGCAGTGGATGCCGGGGTAGCGGTTCCAGTACCAGGTGCCGCCGAAGTCGCCGCCCTTCTCGATCACGCGGATCGATTCGACGCCGGCCTGCCGCAGCCGCGCCGCGGCGAGCAGCCCGCCGAAGCCGCCGCCGACGACGACGGCCTCGACCCGGTCGGTCAGCGGCTCCCGGGTGAACTCCCCGTCGGCGTACGGGTCGTCGTCGTAGTGCTCGAACTCGCCGGTGATCCGCTGGTACTGCCTGCCGCCGTCCGGGCGGATCCGGCGTTCGCGCTCGGCGCGGTAGCGGGCACGGAGTGCGTCCGGGTCGAAGCCCAGCTCCTCGGGGTCGAGGGACGGGGGGCCGGACGGGGTGTGGGGGGTGGACATCGGTGTCCTCTCTTCGGTCCTTGAGCCTCTGCTGTTGGGGGGTGCCGTGGAACCCCGGGCGGCCGGGGCGTCAGTCCGGTCGGTGGTGGCGCAGCCAGGCGGCCTGGCCGCCGTCGACGAGCAGGTCCGTTCCGGTGATGTAACGCGCTTCGGGGCCGATGAGGAATGCCACGGCATCGGCTGTCTCCGCCGGAGTGCCGGTGCGGCCCGCGCCGCTCGCCTCCAGCATCACCCGCATGCGCGCGCCGCTCGGGCCCTCGGCCTCCGCCTTCGCCATGGCGGTGGCGACGATTCCCGGGCTGACGCTGTTGATCCGGGCGCCGCGCCGGCTCCAGGCGAGCGCGGCGGCCTCGACGCGCACCTGGTTGGCCCGCTTGGACACGATGTACGCCCGTGCCGAGCTGTCCCCGACGGCTGCCACGGCACCGATCCCGAGGAGTTCCCCCACCGGAGCCGTCGCGAGGGCGGCCTCGTCCTCGCGGCCGAGGGCGGCGACGTGGCCGGCCATGCTGGAGACGCAGACCATGGCCGTCCCCGGCCCCGCCACGCCCTCGAAGGCGTCGATGACGTGGACGGTGCCCAGCAGGTTGACCTTCAGGATCGTCTCGTCGGTCCCCTGGACGGCGGAGACTCCGGCGGTGTGCACGACGGCGGCCACCCGGCCCTCACCGGCGGCCTCCGCCACGAGCTCGTCGACGGACCCACGATCGGACACGTCGGTCGGGACGCCCCGCACCGCGTATCCCTCGTCGCTCAACGCGCCTGCCACACGGTCGAGTTGACCGCGCGAGGCGTCGGCGAGCGCCGTGCGCCCGCTGCCGATCCGGCGTGCGATCGCCCCGCCCATGCCACCCGCGCCGGTAACGACGACCACGTCACGCGACGGCCCGGACCGCTGTTCCACCATGGTCGCCCCCCTCCGACACCGCCGGCCTCGTCGGCGTGAGCGACTCGCGCCATCCGGCGCCGGACGCGATGGCCTGCCGCCACCGCCGGATCGCCTTGGGCGGCATACCGACCGCGAGCGCGCCGGTGCCCCGGTCGTCGGCGCGGTAGACGGCGACGAAGCGGCGCTCGGCCGGACCCCCGTCGACGATCGCCACCTCGCCGTGACCGCGCAGCCAGCCATAGGCCTGCACCTTCATGCCGTACTGGTCGGACCAGAAGTACGGCACCGGGGCGAACGCCTTGCGGGCGTGCGGATCGGCGGCGAGCAGATCGCGGGCGGCCGCCAGGGGTCCGGATCCGCACCTGGGCACTCGGGAGCCTGTCCGCCGGTGTGGGGGCGGCGTCGGTCAGGGTGTCGGCCATGGTCTCTCCTCGGTGGTGGGGGCTCCGGTGGGGAGCGCCGGGGAATGCTTCGAGGCCTCGATGAACACATGCAAACAGAACGGTCTGACGGCTCCCGGCCAGTTGCCTGACAAGAGGCTGACGTGACCTGGATCACTTCGGGGGTGGGGATGGTGGCGGGGGCGCGTTGCCAGGGTGGGCCGGAGTGGGTTCTTGGCCAACCAACGGGAGCTCCGTTGCGTCCAGTTGACGATCGTGGGCGCGTCCGGGGTGGGGCCACCATGGAGACCCGAATGGGCGGCACCGCAGGGGTCCGGTGCCGCCCATTCGGGGGCGCGGCGGGTGTCAGCCGCTGCCGCGTGGCCACGACGGTTTGCTTCTCTGCGTGTGCGCGGGGCCGTACGCGCGGGGCCTTGCAGGCGGAGCCGTGTGCGCGGCGGCCCGCTCAGCGGTCCGCCGAGGAGACACCGAGCCAGTAGCCGAAGCCGCGGCGGGTGTGGATGAGCGGCGGGGCCTCACGGTCCACCTTGCGGCGGAGCCGGGAGACGAGTTGCTCGATGGCGTTGTCGCCGTGGAAGTCGCCCCAGACGTAGCGGCCGATCTGCTCCTTCGACAGCACCTTGTGCGCGTTGACGAGGAGGTGGCGCAGGAGGCGGTATTCCGCCGGGGTGAGGTGCAACGCCCGGCCCGCGCGCAGCGCCTGACAGGCGGAGTCGTCCAGGACCAGGTCGCGGTAGGACAGTTCACTGTCCCGGCGGACGGGTTTGCGGCCGCGGAGCAGGACTTGGGCGCGGGCCAGGACCTCGGCGACGCGGAAGGGTTTGGTGACGTAGTCCTGTTCCCCGAGGCCGACTTCCGGGAGGAGTTCGCCGAGGGAGTCGTACCGGGTCAGGAAGAGGACGGGTGGTCGGTGGGTCAGCGGGCGGCGCTCCCGGCCGAGACCCTCCAGGTCCGACAGCGCGAGGTCGAGCACGACCAGGTCGAACCGCTGCTCGGCGAGCCGGGCGACGGCCTCCGCGCCCGACTCCGCCATGTGGATCCGGTATCCCGCCAACTCCATTGTGGTGAAGAGGAGTTCCGCGACGTCCGGGGCGTCGACGACGATCAGGACGTGTTGGCCCGCACCCCTGGGGAGCGACGGTTTCTCACTGGCACTGCCGTACATGGTTAAGGCCATTCGTGTCGGCTCTTCCTTGCGGGGCGGATGGGCTCGGTGGCTGCGCACGGCCGGCGGGCGGGCCGGAGCGGCGCCGGCGGCCTGAACGTGGGCGTGGACAGCACCCTACTACTCTCGTTGCTTGACTCAAGTAAGTCACCTGTGTTTGCCTCACTCAGGCAAGACGACGAGCAGCCGGGCGATCCGTCCGGCGACCCGCCCACCCCAGGGAAGAGGGACATTCCATGAGCATCGACGGTCTCGACGGCCGCAGCGTCGTCGTCACGGGAGCCGGGTCCGGCATCGGCCGGGCCGCGGCCCTGAAGTTCGCCGCGGCGGGTGCGAAGGTGCTGGTGGCCGACATCTCCGGGAAGGCCGCCGAGGAGACCCTGGAGGCGATCGCGGCGGCCGGCGGCACCGCGGTCGCGGTCGTCGGCGATCTCAGTGACCAGGCGGTCGTGGACGAGGTCGTGGCGCGTGCCGTGGAGACCTTCGGCGGGCTGGACGTGCTGGTGAACAACGCCGGGATCATGGACCGGATGTCCGCCCTGGCCGATGTCGACGACAGCGAGTGGGAGCGGGTCATCCGGGTCAATCTGACCGCGCCGTTCCTGCTCACCCGGGCCGCACTGCCGCACATGCTGAAGGCGGAGCGCGGCGCGATCGTCTTCACCGCGTCCGAGGCGGGACTGCGCGGCAGCGCGGCCGGGGCCGCCTACACCGCGTCGAAGCACGGTGTCGTCGGTCTGGTGAAGAGCCTGTCGGTGATGTACCGCAAGCAGGGCATCCGGGCCAACGCGATAGCGCCCGGCCCCACGATGACCAACATCCAGGTCGACGCCGACCAGCAGGCGCACGGTCCAGCGGTCATCCGCGGCCTGATCGGCGCCACCATCGGCCGACTCGGCACAGCCGAGGAACAGGCCGACGCGATCGTCTTCCTCGCCTCCGACGCGGCCGCCTTCGTCAACGGCGCGGTGCTGCCGGTCGACGACGCCTGGGCCGCCGTCTGACGGACCGCGTCCCGGACCGAGGGCCTGCCCCGGCCCCCGACCGGCGTCGCCTTCCCCACGCACGCCCACTCGGGCGGTGTGCTCCCGTCTCCGCAGAAAGTGAGTCTCCCCATGGCGACGATGAAGTCCGTACGGACCGCCGGTGTCGGCAAGGTCGAGGTCGTCGACGTCGAGCGCCCCGCACCCGGCCCCGCGGACGTACTCGTCCGCGTCCGTGCCTGCGGCATCTGCGGCACCGACGTCACCTTCCTCCACATGGGAGGCGTGCCGTCCCGCGCCCACCTGGGCGGCGAGTTGATCCCGGTGGCGCTCGGCCACGAACCGGCCGGTGAGATCGTCGAGGTCGGCGCCGAGGTCTCCGGCCTCGCGGTCGGGACCGGGTCGTGGTCAACCCGCAGGACGCCCCCACCGGCATCATCGGCTGCGGTGGTGCGTACGGCGGGATGAGCGAGTACCTGCTGATCGAGAACGCCGAGGTCGGCAAGGGTGTGGCGGTGTTCCCGGACTCCGTGCCCTTCGACGTGGCCTCCCTCAACGAGCCCATGGCGGTGGCCCGGCACTGCGTCAACCGCTCGGAGGCCGGACCCGACGACAGGGTCGTGGTCTTCGGTGCCGGGCCCATCGGCCTCGGCACGGCGATCTGGCTGAAACTGCGCGGGGTGAAGCACGTGGTCGTGGCCGACGTCATCCCTTCCCGGCTGGAGAAGGCACTGGCCGTGGGCGCGGACGCCGTCGTCGACTCGGCGCGGGAGGATGTCGCCGCGCGGCTGACCGAGTTGCACGGGCAGGCCGCCAACGCGCTCGGGCAGCCCCGGCCCGGCACCGACATCTACATCGACGCGGCGAGGGCGCCGGCCGTGTTCAACACCGTGGTGGGCTCCGCCAAGTAGCGCGCGAAGCTGGTCATGGTCGCCGTGCAGAAGAAGGGGTCGGAGATCGACCTCGGCGGCATGCTCCGCAGCGCTCATCAGTCACCGGGTGCCCGCCGCCGACGTCGACCGGGCCTTCGAGCTGACGCTGACGCCGGGGGCGGCGGAGAAGGTGATCGTGACGTTCGACGAGTAGAGCCCGAGGGTCCCAAGTGACGGGGGCCTGCCGCCGGTTGTCGCCGGATGGCAGGCCCCCGTTCCCGTCACCGGGTCCTACGGGCGGTCAACTCGGTCCGAATTGGCGTCACTTGCGCGGTTCGCGCATGGAGGATGCTACGAATCTGAGGATTCACTGAGCATTCCGCGTGCCCGCTACGTAGACGAGTACGCGCTTGACCCGTGCCGGATGTCCCTCCGGTGCCGGAGTTGTCCTTGAGAGGCCTGATGAGACGCAACACGCGAAAGAGATCGAACACCGCCCGCCGAGCGGTGGGCGCGGCAGCCGCAGTGGCCATCGGCGCCGGCGGACTGGTGGCGGTCAACATCTACGCCTCGGCCGGCGAGAGCGGCTCGAAGGGCTCAGCCCAGAACCAGGTGCTCGCGGCCGGAACGTCCACCATCGACTGCCCCGACGTGGGCCAGAAGCTGACGTCGGTACCGGCCCAGGCCAAGGCTCAGGTCGACAGGGAGCTGGCCCTGCTCGACAAGCAGATCTCCGAGGCGTACCAGCGCCTCTCCACCTCGCAGCGGGCGATCCAGCAGGACCCGGGCTTCGCGCAGAACGCGATCGTGGGTCCGCTGAAGGACAAGCGGAAGGCGACGATCGACCGGATCGCCATCGCCATCGGCCGGGTGGCGGCCAAGCCGCAGGGTCTCGACGCGCTCGCGGCCTGCACACTGCGCCCGACCGGCAACCAGCCCGCCCCCGCTCAGAACGCCGGCAACAACCAGGGCGGCAACAACACCAATGCCGGAGTGGCCGGCAACGGTCCCGTCGCCGCCGACTTCGTGGACATCACCAAGGTGCAGCCCAACGTGCGCACACCGGCCAGGTCGGCGAACGCCTCGAAGGGCGTCTTCGTCACCCAGTGCGGCGTGAACGCCAACAAGCTGTACAACAGCGACAACGTCATCGTCGCACCCGGTGTCACCAACGGCGCGCACCACATGCACGACTACGTCGGCAACCAGGACAACGACGCCTTCTCCAGCGACCAGGACTTCGCCAAGGCGGGGACCAGCTGCCGGAACAAGGGCGACAAGTCGTCGTACTACTGGCCGGTGCTGCGGCTCCAGGACGGCACCAAGGAGTTCGACGCCACCCAGCAGGGCGGCGGGGCCGAGGGCAACACGGGCCGGATCCTGACGGCCAAGAAGGCCACCTTGAACTTCGTGGGCAGCCCCCGCGGCAAGGTGGTGGCGATGCCCAAGTTCCTGCGCATCATCACGGGTGACGCCAAGGCGTTCGTCAACGGCACCGCCAACGCCAACGCCTCCTGGAGCTGCACCGGTTTCGAGAACAAGGTGCAGTTGAAGGACAAGTACCCGCTCTGCCCCTCGGGCAGCGACGTGGTGCGCACCTTCAAGTTCCAGAGCTGCTGGGACGGCAAGAACATCGACAGCGCGAACCACCGCACGCACGTGGCCTTCGCCGACGCGAGCGGCAACTGCGCTGCCGGCTTCAAGGCCATCCCGCAGCTGGTGCAGCGTCTGGTCTACGACGTGGACGCGCCCAGCGTGAAGGACAACGGCAAGACCCGTCCGTTCTACTCGCTGGACAGCTTCCCCGAGCAGCAGCACAAGCCGGTCACCGACCACGGCGACTTCATCAACGTCTTCGACCAGAAGCTGATGAACAAGGCGGTGCAGTGCATCAACACCGGGCGTAAGTGCAGCTGAGTCCGGGCAGCGGGTGGGGGGTGTCGTCCTGACGGCACCCCCCGCTTCTACGTGTTGTGCAGATACGCCAGCACGGCCAGCACCCTGCGGTGTCCGCTGTCGCCGGTCGGCAGGCCGAGTTTCAGGAAGACGTTGCCGATGTGCTTGCTGACGGCTCGTTCGGTGACGACCAGGGTCCGGGCGATGCCGGCGTTGTCGTGGCCCTCGGCCATCAGCGCCAGCACCTCGCGTTCGCGCGGGGTGAGCGAGTCGAGCGGTGAGTCCTTGCGGCGGGTGAGCAGTTCGGTCACCACCTCCGGGTCGAGCGCGGTACCACCGGCCGCGACCCGGTCGAGGGCGTCCAGGAACTCGTCCACCCGGCCGACCCGGTCCTTGAGCAGATAGCCGACCCCGCCCGCTCCCCCGCCCAGCAGTTCGGCGGCGTACGACTCCTCCACGTACTGCGAGAGGACCAGCACCGGCAGGCCGGGGAGTCGCCGACGGGCCTCCAGCGCCGCGCGCAGGCCCTCGTCACGGAACCCGGGCGGCATCCGGACGTCCAGGACGGCGACGTCCGGGCGGTGTTCCAGCAGGGCGGGGAGGACCTCGGGACCACTGCCCGCGACCGCGACGACCTCGTGTCCGGCCGACGTCAGCAGCAGGACGAGACCCTCTCTGAGCAGAGCGTTGTCCTCGGCGATCACCACACGCACGGCCGTACCGCCTCAGTCGTCGACCGCCCTGTGCGGGAGGTCCCCGGTTCGGTCGTTGATTCCCTCTCGCTCACCATACGCAGGGCAGCTCCACCTCGATCACGGTGGGCCCGCCGACCGGGCTGGTCACGGTCATGCGCCCGTCGAGCGCGGCGACCCGTCGCCGCATCCCGAGGAGCCCGGATCCGCCGGTCGTGGACGGCGTGGCGGCCGGGCCGGACGCCTCCGCGCCGCCCCGGCCGTCGTCCCGCACCCGGACGGCCACGCCCCGGGCCGTGCGGGTGAGGTGGACCTCGGCGTGGTCGCAGCCGCTGTGCCTGGCGGCGTTGGTGAGGGCTTCGGCGACGACGAAGTACGCGGCGGCCTCCACCGCGGCGGGCGGGCGCGGACCGTCGCTGTCCTCCAACCCGCGCACGTAGACGGCCACTTCGATGCCGCCGGCGGCGGACAGGGCCCGTACGGCGCCGGCCAGGCCCCGGTCGGTGAGGATCGGTGGGTGGATGCCGCGGACGACGTGGCGGAGTTCGGTCAGCGCGGCCTCGGCCTGCTCCTGGGCGTCGAGCAGCAGCCCGCGTGCGGCCTCCGGGTCGCTGTCGTACGCGCGCCGGGCGAGCCCGATCCGCAGGGAGAGCGAGACGAGGCGGGCCTGGGCGCCGTCGTGCAGGTCGCGTTCGATACGGCGCAGTTCGGCACCGTGGGCGGCGATCGCGTCGGCGCGGGTCACCGTCAGTTCCTCCACCCGTTCGGCGAGCCGGGCCCCGGGGGACGGTTCGAGGAGGGCTTCGGACCAGTGGGCGTCGAGGTCGGCGAGACGGCTGATCAGCGGCAGGACGAGGGCTTCGCGGCGCAGCAGTCCGCACCGCGTTCCGTCGACGACCAGGCCCAGTGGCCACAGCGGCACCGCGAGGAAGAAGAGGGCGCCGTAGACGTAGTACGCGAGCATCCAGCGGGCGTCGGTGCGGGTGCCGGGGTCGCGGACGGCGATCCGCAGGCGTTCGCGCAGGGTGCCCTCGATGGGCTGGTAGGCCTCGGGGACTGCCCGGCCGGTCCAGGCGGCCACCTGGTGGCGTTTCGCGCCGGCGATGCGGCGGATCAGGGTCACGGTCTCGGGCAGCATCCAGGCGCCCACCACGGCGAGGGTGGCGACGGCGGTGATCAGCAGCACCGTGATGAAGAGGTACACGCCGAACGCCGTCGCGGCGGCGACGACCAACTGGAGCGTGGCCCGCCAGGCCTGCCGCACCGTTGCACTCATGGCGGCCAGATTAGGCGACCGGGCGAGGCGGGAGCGGTGAGGGTGCTGAGGCTGGTGAGGAGCGGGCGTGGGACGGGCACGGTGCGGGTGGGTGCGACGTGGGCGCGGCGCGGCGTGTGGTGGGGCGGGGAGGCAGGGGTCGGCACGGCATGGTGTGGGGCGACGAGGTGCGGGTCGGAGCGAGGTGGGGCGAGGCGGCGTCCGGGAGGGGCGAGGCAGCGGGGAGGGGCGTGGCGGGCACGGTGCAGGGGGACTCAGTCGCACTGTGCCGTGCCCGCCACGCTCCTCCCCCACGCACCGCACCAACCCTCCACGCCCCCATGCGCAGCCCGCCAAGAGCTCACCCCTCATGGACGGCACCCCTAGGACGCGGCCCCGGACAGCGGCAGCCGGACCGTGAAGGTCGTCGTGCCCGGCCGGCTGGTCAGGGTGATGGTGCCGCCGTGGGCGCGGACCAGGGAGTGGGCCACGGCGAGGCCCAGGCCGCTGCCGCCCCGGTCGCGGCTGCGGGCCTTGTCGACCCGGTAGAAGCGGTCGAAGACGCGCTCCTGATCGTCTGCCGGGATCCCGGGCCCCGAGTCGGTGATCCGTACCTCGGCCGCGCCGGACTCTTCGACGACCTCCAGGGAGACCTTCGTACCGGGCGGGGTGTGCACGGCGGCGTTGGTGAGGAGGTTGTCGAGGACCTGGCGGAGGCGGAGGGGGTCGAGGTGCAGCCGGACCGGGGCGGAGCCGGTCACCACGGTCAGCGGACGGTCGGGGTGGCCGGCCCGGAAGCCGTCCGTCGCCTGTCGCGCCAGCTCCACCAGGTCGGTCTCCTCCAGCCGCAGCGGTGTCTCCACGTCGGCGGCGTCGAGGCGGGCCAGCATCAGCAGGTCGTCCAGGAGGACGCCCATCCGGGCCGCCTCGGCGCGCAGCCGGGCCAGGTGCTTGTCGCGTTCCTCGGGGCTGTGGGCGGCGGCGTACTGGAAGAGGTCGGCGTAGCCGCGTACCGACATCAGCGGGGTGCGCAGTTCGTGGGAGGCGTCGGCGACGAAGCGCCGCAGCCGCTGCTCCGCCTCGGTGCGGACGGCGAACGCGTCGTCGATGTGCTCCAGCATGGTGTTGAAGGCGGTGCGCAGTTCCTCGACCTCGGGGCCGCCGTCGCGGTTGTCGTGGCGCACCGGCAGCCGTGCCGAGTCCGTCAGGTCGTGCGAGGTGATGCCGCGGGCGGTGTGCGCCATGTCGCTCAGCGGTTTCAGGCCGCGCCGCAGCATGGCCCGGCCGAAGACGACGAGCGCCATCAGGGCGAGGACGAAGGTGAAGACCTGCACGGTGATCAGCCGGCCCACGGTGTCCTCGATGTCGTCCATGGGCGCGGCACTGACCAGGACCACGCCGGGCTCGACCTCGCAGGCCCGCAGCCGGTACTGGCCCTGGCCCTGGAGGTGCTCGGTGCGGGTGACCTCCGTGCCTTCGACGGTCAGCGCCTTGGCCACGAGGGTGAAGTCGTCGATGTCCTTGGGCAGATCGCCGGGGTCCTCGGGCTTGCGGAGCACCGGTGTGCCGCCCGAGGTGTCGTACACGGCGTAGTACCAGCGGTAGTACTTCTTCCCCTGGAGGGTGCCGTAGTCCGCGATGCTCTTGGACTGGGCGATCTGGGCGATCTTGAGCTGTTCGTTGAGCTGCGCGGACAGATAGTCGCGCATGTACATGGTCAGCGCGCTGCCGACGACGGCGAACACGACGAGCGCCACGGCCCCGAGGCCGAGGGCCAGCCTGGTGCCGAGGCGCATGCCGCGATAGCCCTGCTTGAGGCGGGCGATCACTCGGTGGCCTGCCGCAGCACATAGCCGAAGCCGCGGACGGTGTGGATGAGCGGTTCGCCGGTGTCGTCGAGCTTGCGGCGCAGCCGGCTGACGACCAGCTCGACGACGTTGGAGCGGCCACCGAAGCCGTACTCCCAGACGTGGTCGAGGATCTGCGCCTTGGTGAGGACGGTCGGGGACTTGCGCATGAGGTAGCGCAGGACCTCGTACTCGGTGGGCGTGAGGGTGAGCAGCTTGTCGCCGCGGCGGACCTCGCGGGTGTCCTCGTCCATCGACAGGTCGGCGACCTGGAGCACGGACCGCTGGAAGGCCGGCCCGGCGCTGCGGCGCAGCACGGTGCGCAGGCGGGCCATCAGCTCCTCCACGGCGAACGGTTTGACCAGGTAGTCGTCGCCGCCCCGGGTGAGGCCGGCGACCCGGTCGGCGACGCCGTCGCGGGCGGTCAGGAACACCACGGGCACCATCGTGCCGGACCGCCGGAGCTGGTCGAGCACGCCGAAGCCGTCCACGCCGGGCAGCATCAGGTCCAGGACCACGATGTCGGGGCGGAACTCGGCCGCCTGCCGCAGCGCCTCCTCACCGGAGTGGGCCGTGACGGCGTCCCAGCCCTCATAGCGGGCGACGGTCGCCACCAGGTCCGCGATCGGCGGATCGTCGTCCACCACGAGCAGTCGCACTTTTTCCACGTCCTCATACTGCGCCACCGATCGCCGTGCGCCATAGCCGCTCACAGCCTCGCGGCCCGATCGATAAATACTTGAAAGTTGTCCGACAGCAAAACGACAGCGGTCACCGGAGAAGCTCGTATCCCCCACTCGATCAAGGAGCACTCCACGTGACCACCGTCCAACAACCCCCCGCGGCGGTCCGCCGCTCGGGAGCGCGTCCCAAAGTGGTCGCCCGCACCGGTCTGTACGCGGTGCTGGCGGCGAACGTCGCCGTGGTGACCTTCTTCTTCGTGCAGGCGGGCTTCGCCTCGAACGCCCTGATCGTGCTGGGCCGCCTGACCGGTCTTTACGGCGCGCTGCTGATGGCGTTCCAGCTGGTGCTGGTGGCCCGGCTGCCGTGGTTCGACCGGCGCATCGGCATGGACCGGCTGACCTCGTGGCACCGCTGGACCGGTTTCTCGGTGCTGTGGCTGCTGGTCGCGCACGGGGTGTTCATCACCTTCGGCTATGCCCAGTTTTCGGACCTGGACCCGCTCAGTCAGCTGGTGGACCTCGCCGAGACCGTCGAGGGTGTGCTGCGCGCGATCGTCGCGCTCGGCATCATCGTCGTGATCGGTGTGGTCTCGGCCCGCTTCGCCCGCCGCAGGCTGGCCTACGAGACCTGGCACTTCATCCACCTGTACACCTACGTCGCGGTGGTGCTGGCGTTCACGCACCAGGTCGCGGCGGGGACGTCGTTCGCCTCGTCGGAGACCGCGACGGCGTACTGGTACGCGCTGTGGGGCGTGGCCCTGGCCTCCGTGTTCCTGGGCCGTCTGGTGCTCCCGCTGTGGCGCAACTGGCGCCACCAGCTGCGCGTCACCGCGGTCGTCCCCGAGGCCGACAACGTCGTCTCGATCTACATGAGCGGCCGTGACCTGGACCGGATGCCCGCGCGGGCCGGCCAGTTCTTCCTGTGGCGGTTCCTGACCCGGGACCGCTGGTGGCAGGCCAACCCGTTCTCGCTGTCGGCCGCGCCCGACGGCAGCCAGCTGCGGCTGACCGCGAAGGCGGCCGGCGCGGGTTCCGCCGCCCTGCGCCACGTCAAGGTCGGTACCCGGGTGTTCGCCGAGGGCCCGTACGGCGCCTTCACCGCGATGCACCGCACCCGGCCCGAGTCCGTGCTCATCGCCGGTGGCGTCGGTGTCACCCCGATCCGGGCCCTGCTGGAGGAGATCGAGGGGCACGCGGTGGTCATCTACCGGGTCGCCACGAAGCAGGACGCGGTCCTCTACGACGAGCTGCGGCAGCTCGCCTTCGACAAGGGCGCCGAGCTGCACCTGGTCTCCGGCCCCGTCAGCCCAGACCTGCTGGCGCCGCGCGAACTGCGGCGCATGGTGCCGGACATCACCGACCGGGACGTGTTCCTGTGCGGGCCGCCGCCGATGATGAACGCGGTCCTGCGCAGCCTGCGTGAGCTGGACGTGCCCAAGCCGCAGATCCACTTCGAACGCTTCAGCCTGGCCGGATGACGGACACGAGGACAGCACTGTGAAACGAGCCATACCCGCCCTGGTCCTGAGCGCCGCCGCGCTGGTGCCCGTCTGGCGTTACGCCCCCTCGACCGACACGACGTCCACGACGACGACAGCCGAGCCCGCCCCGTCGGCCTCCGCGTCCACGTCGTCGGGCTCCACCGTGGTCACGGGCCCGACGATCGACACCGAGAAGGGACCCGTCCAGGTCCGGGCGACCTTCCAGGGCGAGAAGATCACCGCCGTCACGTTCCTCCAGCAGCCGGACCACCCGCAGACCGAGGCGGCGGTGCCGGTACTGATCGAGGAGACCCTGACCGCGCAGAGCGCCGACATCGACACCGTCTCCGGCGCCACCATCACCAGCGACGCCTACCGGGAATCCCTCCAGGCCGCGATCGACGAGAACGAGAAGTCGGCGTCATCGTCCGGCTCCGGCTCCGACTCCGCGTCGGGGTCGGCTTCGGGAGACTCGGAGGCGGGGCGGGCGAGCGCGAGCCAGACCGTCGCGGGCCCGACGGTCGGCACCGTCAAGGGCGACGTCCAGGTCCAGGTGACCTTCGAGGGCGACGAGATCACGGCCGTGGAGATGCTGAAGCAGCCGAACCACCCGCAGACCGAGGCCGCCGTCCCGGTGCTGATCAAGGAGACCCTGGCGGCGCAGAGCGCCGACATCGACACGGTCTCCGGCGCCACCATCACCAGCGACGGCTACCGGGAGTCCCTCCAGGCCGCGATCGACGCGAAGGCCTGATCCGGTGCGCCGCGTCGAACACATCATGGGGTTCCCGATCTCGCTGCTGATCGAGGACGAGGAGGCCACCGCCGAGGCCGCGGAGCCGGCGTTCGCGTGGCTGCGGGAGGTCGACGCGCGGTTCAGCCCGTTCCGCGCCGACAGCGAGGTGTCGCGGCTGGACCGGGGCGAGTTGGCACCGCACGAGCTGAGTCCGGACCTGACCGAGGTCCTCGCCCTCTGCGAGGAGTACCGGGTGGCGACGGACGGCGCGTTCGACGTGCGGCTGCCGGGGCGCGGACTCGACCCCTGCGCCATGGTGAAGGGCTGGGCCGTGCAGCGGGCGGCGGAGCTGCTGACGGGGCTGGGCGCGAAGCGGCTGTGCCTCAACGCGGGTGGCGACGTGGCGGCGACCGGCGGGCCGTGGCGGGTGGGGGTGCGTCACCCGGAGCGGGCCGACCGCCTCTGTGTGGTCCTGTCGGTCACGGACGGCGCGGTCGCCACGTCCGCCCGCTACGAGCGCGGCGACCACATCCTCGACGGGCGCACCGGGCGCCCGGCGACGGGCCTCCTCAGCCTCACGGTGGTGGCCCCGTCCCTCACCGAGGCCGACGCGACGGCGACGGCGGCGTTCGCGATGGGCACGGAGGGCATCGAGTGGGCCGCGTCGCGGGAGGGGTGCGAGGTCTTCGCGGTCGACGCCGAGCAACGGGTCTTCCGCACCCCGGGGTTGCCGGTGGCGGCGTAAGGGCGCCTCACAACTCGGGGGCGCGGGTGGTTCGGCGACTGCGGCCAGTACGTGGCTGTTCGCGCAGTTCCCCGCGCCCTGAAGGGGCCTGCGGCTCTCATCTCCCCCCCGCCCGGCCCCGAGGGAGAGCGCCTCGCACCCCCGGCGCACCGGACGCCGCCCGCGGAAATCCCGTTGCGGCCACGCCCCCGCCCCCCGACAGTGGCCCCATGACCACGACCCACCCCACCCCCCTCCCGCCCGGCCTGGCCGTGCGCCCGGCCACGCTCGACGACGCCGCAGCGGTGTGCGCGCTGCTCAACGAGATCGACCTGCTGGAGATCGGCCGCGCGGAGACCGAACTCGTCGAGGTGCAGGCCGATCTGAAGCATCCGGAGGCGGACCTGGAGCGGGACTCCTGGCTGCTGTTCGACGGGGACCGCCTGGTGGCGTACGGCCTGCAGTGGGACGAGTCCGGTGGCGAGCGCATCGACATGGACCACTACACGCTGCCGGGCCAACTGCTCGGCGCGCTGCACCTGTTCGACCTGATGGAGGCCCGGGCGGCGGAGCGCGCGGCGGCCAACGGCGCCGACCGGGCCGTCGTGCACATGCACCTCAACATCACCCCCACGATGGACCTGGACGCCTTGCGCGGACGCGGCTGGCGCACGGTCCGCCGCTACCACGTCATGTCCCGCCCCCTCTCCCCCACCGAGCCCCTGCCGCCGCTCCCGCCCGGCGTCACCCTGCGCACCTGTGCCACCGAGGAGGACCGCAGGAAGGCCTACTCCCTGCTGCAGACGGCCTTCGCCGACCACTTCGACTTCCAGCCGCGTACGTACGAGCAGTGGCTGGACGACATCGACGCCGAGAACGTCGACTGGTCGCTGCTCTGGATCGCGCACGTCGACGGCCTCGGGGACGTGGCGGCCCTGCGGTCCCGCAACGACCGTTCCGCCGCGGCCTGGATCTCCAGCATCGGCGTCCTGCGCGAGGCCCGCGGCCGCGGCCTCGGCAGCCTGCTGCTCCGCCAAGCCTTCGGTCACTACGCGGCCCTGGGCCGCGACCGCATCAGCCTCGGCGTCGACACCGACAACACCACCGGAGCCCTCGCCCTGTACGAACGGCACGGCATGAAGCGGGACTTCGCGGTCGACACGTGGGAATTGATACGCCCCGTCCGGTAGGCCCCGATCGCAGAGCCCCCGTTCTCCACCGAGGACGGGGGCTCTGCGTTCGGCCTGTCGGACATTGTTCGAAACCCCTTGACGCCCCACCACACATCGATTGACACTCTCGCAACACGACGTCACACGGCCGAAACAGCGGGACACCCGGGGCGAGGGTTCCCGCCCTTTCTCGACCCCCTTTTCCGCTTGCCTCCCGTCGCCTTTCGCCACTCCTTCATCAGTCGTGCTCTCAGCAGGGATACTCCACATGACGTACATCGCACGTCTGCGCGGCCGCGCGAGACGCTGGGCGGGTCCGCTCGCCGGGCTCACCGCCGCGTCACTGCTCCTGGGCCTCGCCGGGCCCGCCGCTCCGGCCGCCGCGGACGACGCCGACCTCACCGACGGTCTGGCTCTCTGGTACAAGCTCGACGCCACCTCCGGCACCACGGTCACCGACGCCTCCGGCAACGGCCGTGACGGCACGGTGAACGGCACCGCCGGCTGGACGGGCGACGGCCAGGGTCTCGCCTTCAACGGTTCGGACACCTACGTCAAGGTGCCGAACGACGTCATGAAGGGCATGAACTCGATCAGCGTCTCCATGGACGTGCTGATGGACGAGTCGCAGTCGGGGCCGTACTTCATCTACGGCTTCGGCAACACCAGCAACGGCACGGGCAACGGCTACCTCTTCGCCACCGGCAACTCCCTGCGCACGGCCATCGCGTCGGGCAACTGGTCGACCGAGCAGAACACCCGCCCCTCCGACTCGCACAACCTGACCCGTTCGGTGTGGAAGCAGCTCACCTACACCCAGACCGGCACCACGGGCGTGCTGTACGAGGACGGCGTGGAGGTCGGCCGCAACACCTCGGTCACCACCACCCCGGGTTCCATCGGCTCGGGCACGACGACCGCCAACTACATAGGCAAGTCGGTCTACACCAGCGACAAGCTCTTCAAGGGCAAGATCCGTGACTTCCGGGTCTACGACCGGGCCCTCGCCGGCTCCGAGGTCGAGCAGCTCTCGCTCCCCATCGCAGCGGAGGGCG
This sequence comes from Streptomyces akebiae, assembly GCF_019599145.1. NCBI lineage: Bacteria > Bacillati > Actinomycetota > Actinomycetes > Kitasatosporales > Streptomycetaceae > Streptomyces > Streptomyces akebiae. Next base: position 909,881 of record NZ_CP080647.1, read on the forward strand.
TCGCCGCCGACAAGGCCGCCCTCACCCTGGGGGACACCAGCGCGGTGACCGCCGACCTGGACCTGCCGAAGACCGGCACGGCCGGCGGCTCGACCATCACCTGGGCGAGCGACAACACGGACGTGGTCTCGGACTCCGGCGCGGTGACCCGCCCCGCCGCCGGTCAGCCGGACGGCCACGCCACACTGACGGCGACTCTGAAGAAGGGTCCCGCGAGCGCCACCAAGACCTTCGAGGTCACGGTCCTGCCCGCCTTCGACGACACCACCGCCGTCGACCAGGCCGCCGCGGCACTGACCGTGCACAACCTCGACGACGCGCGGGGGAACCTGACGCTCCCGACGTCCGGCGACTTCGCCACGAAGGTGTCCTGGTCCTCCGCGAACACGGCCGTCGTCACCGACGACGGAGTGGTCCAGCGTCCCGCGCACGGCGACGGCGCGACCACCGTGGAGCTGACCGCGACCGTCACCAAGGGCGACGCGAAGAAGAACCGCACCTTCACCGCGAAGGTGCCGGAACTGCCGAAGAAGGAAGCCCTCAAGGGCTATATGTTCAGCTACTTCACCGGCGAGGGCACCTCGGACGGCGAGCAGCTCTACGCGGCCCTCAGCAAGGGCAACGACCCGCTGAAGTGGCGGGAGTTGAACGACGGCAAGCCCGTCCTGACCTCCACGCTCGGTGAGAAGGGTCTGCGCGACCCGTTCATCATCCGCTCCCCCGAGGGCGACAAGTTCTACCAGATCGCCACGGACCTCAAGATCTACGGCAACGGCGACTGGGACGCCTCCCAGCGCACCGGCAGCAAGTCCATCATGGTCTGGGAGTCGACCGACCTGGTCAACTGGACCAACCAGCGCCTGGTGAAGGTCTCCCCCGACTCGGCCGGCAACACCTGGGCCCCGGAGGCGTACTACGACGAGGAGCTCGGCGAGTACGTGGTGTTCTGGGCGTCGAAGCTGTACGACAACGAGGCCCACTCCGGCGACACGTACAACCGCATGATGTACGCGACCACCCGTGACTTCTACACCTTCAGCGAGCCCAAGGTCTGGATCGACCGCGGCTACTCGGTCATCGACTCCACGGTCATCCGGCACGACGGCGAGTACTTCCGCCTCTCCAAGGACGAGCGGAACAACAGCTCCTCCACGCCCAACAGCAAGTTCATCTTCGAGGAGAAGAGCGACACGCTGCGCAACCTCTCCTGGACCGCCGTCGCCGAGGGCATCGGCAAGGGCGAGATGAGCGCGGCCGAGGGCCCGCTGGTGTTCAAGTCGAACACCGAGGAGAAGTGGTACGCGTTCCTGGACGAGTTCGGCGGGCGCGGCTACATCCCCTTCGAGACGACGGACCTGGCCTCCGGCGTCTGGACCCCCTCCACCGGCTACGACCTGCCGTCCAAGCCCCGGCACGGCACCGTCCTCCCGGTCACCCAGGCCGAGTACGACCGGCTGCTGCAGACCTACCAGCCGGACCAGATCATCACCGACGTCGAGGACGTGAAGGTCGAGACGCGTGTCGGTGACGCCCCGGTCCTGCCGGCCACCGTCATCGCCGAGTCGGCGGACGGTGTGAAGCGGCCCGTCGCGGTCACCTGGGAGGCCGTTGACGCGTCGCAGTACGCGCAGGCCGGCACCTTCACGGTGAAGGGCGACATCGCGGGCGACTCGGCGATCGAGGTCACCGCGGAGGTCACGGTCTCCGCCGAGGGCCCCGACGTCCCCGCCGACCTGCTCCTGCACTACGACTTCGACGAGACCGGCGGCAGTATCGCCCGCGACTCCAGCGGCCACGGCTACCACGGCACCTACGTCCGTACGCCCGACTTCGGGACCGGCGTGGACGGCGGCTCGTTCAAGATGTCCGGCGGCAACAGCGGCTCCAGCTCGCCGTACGTCAAGATCCCGAACGGCGTCCTGAAGGACACGAGCAGCGTCACCGTCTCCACGTACGTGAAGTGGAAGGGCGGCGACAACTTCCAGTGGCTGTTCGGGCTCGGCCCCGACAGCAACAAGTACCTGTTCGCCACTCCGTCCAACGGCGGCGGCAAGCTGTTCTCCGCGATCACCAAGGCCACCTGGTCCGGTGAGAAGCAGATGCTCGGCGGCTCCCAGCTCACCCCGGGCGAGTGGAAGCACCTCACCGTCACCCTGAACGGCGCGACCGAGACGGCGGTCCTCTACGTGGACGGCGCCGAGGTCGCCCGCGTCGGCGGGGTCACCATCAAGCCGTCCGACCTGTACGACTCCGCCAAGGACCACTCCGGCTACATCGGCAAGTCCCTGTACTCCCCGGACCCGTACTTCGGCGGCGAGGTCGACGACTTCCGTATCTACAACCGGGCCCTGACGCCGGCCGAGGTCCTGGAGCTCGGCGGCAACACGACCGGGATCGCCGCGGTGACCCACCCGGCGCTCAAGACCGACGCGATCATCACCGACAAGGACAGCAAAGTCGTCCTGCCGCTGACCCCGGGCAGCGATGTCACCGCTCTGGCACCGGAGTTCACCCTCGCCCACGGCGCGACCATCAGCCCGGCCTCCGGCACCCTGCGCGACTTCAGCGAGCCGGTGACGTACGAGGTCACGGGTTCGGACGGGAAGAAGCGCACCTGGACCGTCTCCGCGGTGGTCATGAAGAGCCCGGTCCTGCCCGGTCTCAACGCCGACCCGAACGTCGTCCGCTTCGGTGACACCTTCTACATCTACCCGACCACCGACGGCTTCGAGGGCTGGAGCGGTACGCAGTTCAAGGCGTACTCCTCCAAGGACCTGGTCAACTGGACCGACCACGGTGTCATCCTGGACCTCGGTCCGGACGTCTCCTGGGCGGACAGCAGGGCCTGGGCGCCGGCGATGGAGGAGAAGAACGGCAAGTACTACTTCTACTTCTGCGCCGACGCGAACATCGGTGTCGCGGTCTCCGACTCGCCCACCGGCCCGTTCAAGGACGCGCTCGGCAAGCCGCTGCTGAAGGCCGGTGACCACACGGGCCAGATGATCGACCCGGCGGTCTTCACCGACGACGACGGCACGTCGTACCTCTACTGGGGCAACGGCCGCGCCTACGTGGTCCCGCTCAACGACGACATGGTCTCCTTCGACGCCTCGAAGGTCACCAACATCACGCCGAGCGGCTACAACGAGGGCACCTTCGTCATCAAGCGCAAGGGCACCTACTACTTCATGTGGTCGGAGAACGACACACGTGACGAGAACTACCGGGTCGCCTACGCCACCGGCTCCTCGCCCACCGGTCCCTGGACCAAGCAGGGCGTGATCCTGGAGAAGGACCTCTCGCTCGGTGTGAAGGGCCCCGGCCACCACTCGGTGGTCCACGTCCCGAACACCGACGACTGGTACATCGTCTACCACCGCTTCGCCATCCCCGGCGGTGACGGCACCCACCGCGAGACCACCATCGACAAGCTGGAGTTCGACGCCGACGGCCTGCTGAAGAAGGTCGTGCCGACCCTGGAGAGCATCGACCCGGTCACCATCGCCCGGGCCGGCGCGGACACCTCCGGCAAGGAGGGCGCCAAGATCCAGCTGAACGGCACGGTCTCCGGCGCGGGCACCGCCCAGTGGACGATCGGCAACGACGTGCCCTGCGTCTTCGCCGACGCCAAGTCCGCGAAGACCACGGTCACCTGCGCCGACAACGGCACCTACACGCTCACCCTGACCGGCGGCCGCAGCACCGACACGGCGACCGTGACCGTCACCAACGCCGCCCCGAAGATCACCTCCGCGACCGGCCCCAAGTCCCCGGTGGCGGTCGGCAAGGGCACCTCGGTCACGGCCAAGTTCACCGACCCGGGCACCCGCGACACCCACACCTGCAAGGTCGACTGGAAGGACGGCACCAAGCCCACCGCCGGCAAGGTCGGCGCCGGCGTCTGCAAGGCCGAGCACACCTACCGCAAGGCGGGCATCTTCCGCCCGGTGGTCACCGTCACCGACGACGACGGCGCCTCGGCGAGCAGCACGCTCCCCGAGCTGATCGTCTACGACCGGGCCGCCGGGTCCGCCGCCGGCAAGGGCACCTACACCTCACCGGCCGGGTCCTTCCCGGCAGGGCCGAAGCTGACCGGCACGACGGCCTTCTCCTTCACCGCCAAGTACGGCAAGGGTGACACCAGGCCGTCCGGCAAGGCCGCGCTCGACTTCACCAAGGCCAAGCTGAAGTTCCGCTCCACGGGCTCCGACTGGCTGGTCGTCACCGGCTCGAAGGCGGTCTACCAGGGCTCCGGCACGGTCAACGGCAAGACGGGCTACGCCTTCCGCATCACGGCCACCGACGGCCCGGACACCTTCAGGATCAAGATCTGGAAGAAGTCCACGGGTTCGGTTGTCTACGACAACAAGACGGCCGCGAAGACGAAGGGGATCACGATCGGCCGCAAGTGACCCTCTGAGCGCCACCCAGACCGAGCCGCGTCCGGATACGTTCCGGGCGCGGCTCGGTCCATGGGGTGGGGCGGGTGGTCTCGGGCCAGGCCTCGCGGGCCTGAGAAGCACGGGGCGCAGCCCCTGCTTTGCAGGGGCGCGGGGAGCTGCACGACCAGCCCCCACCGGACCCGCAGCCCGCGGCGCCCGGGAATCCCCCCACCCCCAGAACGTTGAACCCCATATGACCCCGCCCCTCTCCTCCGCACTCTCCTCGACCCGCTTCTCCGTCCTCGACCGCTCCCGCACCCGCGAGAACCACCCCGCCCCCGAGGCCCTGCGGGACACCGTGCGGCTGGCCCGGGACGCGGAACGGCTCGGATTCCACCGCTTCTGGGTGTCGGAGCACCACGGCGTACCCGGCGTGGCCGGCTCCGCCCCCACGGTCCTGGCCGCTGCCGTCGCCGCGGCCACCCGCACCATCCGCGTGGGCACCGGCGGGGTCATGCTCCCCAACCACCGTCCGCTGATCGTCGCGGAGCAGTTCGGCGTCCTGGAGTCCCTGTTCCCGGGGCGGATCGACATGGGCCTCGGCCGCTCCGTCGGTTTCACGGACGGCGTCCGCCGGGCCCTGGGCCGGGACAAGGACGCCGCCGACACGGCGGATTTCGAGGGGCAGCTCGACGAACTGCTGGGCTGGTTCGCCGGGACCTCCCCGACCGGGGTGCACGCCCGCCCCCCGGAGGGCCTCACCGTCCCCCCGTTCGTGCTCGCGATGGGCGAGGGCGCCGACATCGCCGCGCGGGCGGGCCTGCCGATGGTGATCGGCGATCTCCGCGACCGCGAGCGGATGAGGCACGGCATCGACCGCTACCGCGCGGGGTTCCGTCCGTCCGCGTGGGCCGAGGAGCCGTACGTCGTCGTCTCCGGCACGATCGCCGTCGCCGGCACCCCGGAGGAGGCGCGCCGGATCCTGCTCCCCGAGGCCTGGGCCATGGCCCACTCCCGTACCCACGGCACGTTCCCGCCGCTCGCCCCGGCGGAGGAGATCGAGCGGCGGACGATGACGGCCAGGGAGCGCGGCTTCTACGAGAGGGGGCTGACCGGTCAGGTGCACGGCACCGAGGAACAGGTGGCGCACGAGCTGGAGTCGCTGATCAAGGAGACGGGCGCGCAGGAGGTCCTGGTCACGACCAGCACGTACGACCGTGAGGCGCTGCTGGACTCCTACACGAGGCTGGCCCGGATCGCGGGGCTCGGCTGAGCGGGCAGGCACCCGCCGCCGACTTCGGGCACGTGCTCGACCATGGCCGCCGCGTCGATCACCGCCGTCTGCGCGGCCCGTGCCAACGCCCGCCGGTCGGGGTGGTCGGCCGGACCGATGACGGCCCGTACGTCCACCTCGGCGACGACGCCGCGTCCCGTCACCACCCGCCACACGGAGGCGAGCAACGAGTCGTCCCCGACGTAGGCCGGCGTGGTGCTCGCTCCGCCCTCGGTGAGCCGGTAGCGGACGCGGACCGGCTGTACGGGCACGCCGGCGTCGAGCGCGGCCTGGAACACGGCCCGCCGGAAGCGGCCCTGGGCGCGGCCGCACCAGGTGCTCCCCTCGGGGAACGCGACGACGGCCGCACCACCGCGCAGGGCGTCGGCGATCCGGGTGACCGTGTCCGGCAGCGCGCGGATCCGGTCCCGCTCGATGAACAGCACTCCGCTCCGCGCGACGAGAGCGCCCGCGACCGGCCACCGCCGTATGTCCGCCTTGGCGAGCATCCGCGCCGGACGCACCGCGCCGAGCAGCGGTATGTCCAGCCAGGAGACATGGTTGGCGACGAGCAGCAGCCCGCCGTCGGGCGGGGCGGTGCCGGAGATCCGTACCCGGACGCCGGACGCCCGTACGACCCCCCGGCACCACGACCGCACGAGCCCGGCCGGAGCCCGCAGACCGACGACGCCGACCAGCACCCCGACGAGGACCAGGGCCACGACCGCCGCGAACCGGGCGACGGCCCCGGGCACGGCGGCGATCGACGCCCGCGTCTGAACGCAGGCCTGCGGGCTGCAGGGCGCGCTCGGCAGCCAGACGCTCATCGGGTCACGCCGCCGGTACGAGGGAGAGGAAGTGGCGCAGATAGCGGGCGTCGACCCGGCGCATCGACAGCAGCACGTACAGGTCGGCGACCCCGAAGTCGGGGTCGTGCGCGGGCTCGCCGCAGACCCAGGCGCCGAGCCGCAGATAACCGCGCAGCAGCGGCGGCAGCTCCATGCGGGCCGTGGGGCTCTCGTTCGTCGGGATCCAGGGCAGCAGCGGCCGTACCCGGTACTCCTCGGGTGCCAGGTGCTTGTCCCGCACCCGGTCCCAGGTGGCGGAGGCGAGCGTGCCGCCGTCGGCCAGGGGGATGGAGCAGCAGCCGGCGAGCCACTCGTGGCCCCGGTCGAGCATGTAGCGGGCGATACCGGCCCAGATGAGGCCGATGACCGCGCCGTCGCGGTGGTCGGGGTGGACGCAGGAGCGGCCGACCTCCACCAGTCCGGGCCGGATGGCGTCGATCCGGCCGAGGTCGAACTCGCCCTCGGAGTACAGCCGTCCGGCGACGGCGGCCCGCTCCGGCGGCAGCAGCCGGTAGGTTCCCACCACCTTCCCGGTCGGCTTCTCCCGGACGAGGAGGTGGTCGCAGTACGCGTCGAAGGGATCGACGTCGAGGCCCGGCCGGGGACCGGCCAGCAGGGCGCCCAGTTCCCCGGCGAACACGTCGTGCCGCAGCCGCTGGGCGGCACGCACGTCGTCCTCGTCGCGGGCGAGGGTGACGGTGTAGGCGGTGGGGTCCGCCGACTGGGGCGCCGGGGACGGCGGCGGAGGGGTGTCCAGAGCGGATACGGCGGTCATGGCTCACTCCAGGTCACGGGCCGGTTCGGCCTGAGCGGAAGGACAGGCCGGTCGGGTACGGCCTGCGCGTACCTGTTCTTCCGACGCCGTCTGGCCTTCGCGTGACCGATGGCGGGAGCCCGGATGTGCGCTTGCTGAACGGAACGGTCCCGGTGGCCGTCACCTGGCCGGGACGCAACCCCCGAGCCACGCGCGGGTTTCATCGGCGCCGAGGACCCGCTCCAGGACGAGTTCGCCCGTCATCCGGGGGAAGAATCGCCCGGCGGGCCAGCTCCGCTCGTACGGCGGTGGATCGAGCACCAGCAGCCGTACGCCGTCGACGACGGGTATGTCGCTGGGTGTGCCCTCGTTCCACACCCACTCCCCGCCGGGCGTCACCAGGTTGAACGACCCGGTCGTCGGCACCTGCCCCTGGGCGTCCCGGCACACGGCGACCTCCTGCGCGGACGGCGCCCGGCCGGCCACGTGCCCGCCTCCGACGAGCACCCCGGCGAGCAGGGTGTGGAGCTGGAAGTTGTCCGCGATGCCGCTCATCCGCAGCGCGTACCCGGTGCCGCTGGGCCGGTGCAGCACGACGAGCGGCTCGTCGTCGAGCACCAGCAGGGCGTACGTGAGGCACTTGAAGTCGTGCCCGGACGCCTCCTCCACGGCCCGCAGTGCCCGGAGGACCCCGGCGCGCCACTCGGCGTCGAGGCCCGTGCGTACGGCGAAGTGGTTGAGCAGGGCGACGGACGCCGTCTCCCAGCGCGGGAGCAGCCACCAGCCGAGGGCCGCCTCCATCCCGACGCGTTCGACGATCGAGGGGTCGGGATCCCCGTGGTCGGGTTCGGGGTAGTCACCGCCGCCGGTCGCCGACCAGCGCTCGCGGAACTCCCCCGCGGCGCCGAGCGCCCAGTCGAGCCCGTGGAAGATCGCCGGCGCGCAGACGGCCGGCTCCGCGCCCCGTTCGACGCAGGCGCCGATCACGATGGCGACCATGGTGTCGGGCCCGGCGGGCAGCTCCGGGAGCAACGCGGCCAGCCGGGGCGCCGCCTGGACGATCTCGTGCTGCGCCGCTCCCTCGAAGCGCCGGTGCATCTCACGGTAGGCGCGCTGGGTCCGGGCCCCGTCCCGCTCCCGCACGGCGGCGTCGAAACCGGCGACGGCTTCGAGGAACCGCTGTCTCCCCCTCCGCCCGAGCATCATGCGCGCAGCCTACCTACACCGAAAATCCAGACGGGGCCGGGACTGAGCACCACTCCCGACCCCGCCCGTCCGCACGATTCGGCGAACGCTTTTTGACCGCCGTCCACGACGGCGCGCCCTTCGTGGGCGCGGGGAACTTCGCGACCAGCCACGACGAACCCGCAGCCCGAGAAGTTCAGGCCTCCAACGGCGCTACCGTTTCCCGGCCTTACGAGCGGCCCGCAGCCACTCCTTGTTCATACTCGTGATGGAAACCAACGGAATCCCCTTGGGGCAAGCCGTGGCGCACTCCCCCGCGAGCGTGCACCCGCCGAACCCCTCCTCGTCCATCCGTTCCACCATGTCCAGCACCCGCGTCTCCCGCTCGGGCGCCCCCTGCGGCAGCACGTTCAGATGGTTGATCTTGGCCGAGGTGAACAACATCGCCGCCCCGTTGGGACACGCGGCCACACACGCCCCGCACCCGATGCACTCCGCGTGCTCGAACGCGAAGTCGGCGTCCGGCTTGGGAACGGCCGTGGCATGCGCCTCCGGCGCGGCCCCGGTCGGCGCCGTCACGTATCCGCCGGCCTGGATGATCCGGTCGAACGCGGACCGGTCGACCACCAGGTCCTTGACGACGGGGAACGCCGAAGCCCGCCACGGCTCCACGTCGATCGTGTCGCCGTCCGAGAAGGAGCGCATGTGCAGCTGGCAGGTCGTCGTCCGCTCCGGCCCGTGCGCGTCCCCGTTGATGACCAGCGAGCACGCCCCGCAGATCCCCTCCCGGCAGTCGTGGTCGAAGGCCACCGGGTCCTCACCGCGCAGGATGAGTTCCTCGTTGAGCGTGTCGAGCATCTCCAGGAAGGACATGTCGGGCGAGATGTCGTCCACCTGGTACGTGGACATGGCGCCGTCGGCGTCGGCGGCCCGCTGCCGCCATACGCGCAGGGTGAGCCTCATGCGTAGCTCCGCTGGGTGGGGTGGACGTACTCGAAGACCAGGTCTTCCTTGTGCAGTACGGGGGCCGTGCCGGTACCCGTGAACTCCCAGGCGGCGGCGTACGAGAAGTCCTCGTCCCGGCGCTCCGCCTCGCCGTCGGCCGTCTGGGACTCCTCGCGGAAGTGACCGCCGCACGACTCGCCGCGGTGCAGCGCGTCGAGGCACATCAGCTCGGCGAGTTCGAGGTAGTCGACGATCCGGTTGGCCTTCTCCAGGGACTGGTTGAACTCCTCGCCCGTCCCGGGGACCTTGATCCGCCGCCAGAACTCCTCACGGATCTGCGGAATCCGCTCCAGGGCCTTGCGCAGTCCGCTGTCGGTGCGGGCCATGCCGCAGAACTCCCACATCAGTTCGCCGAGTTCACGGTGGAAGGAGTCGGGCGTACGGTCGCCGTCGACGGCGAGCAGCAGGTTCAGCCGGTCCTCGGTCTCGGCCAGCACCTCCTGGGCGACGGGGTGTTCGGGTCCGATGCCGTCCTGCCGCGGATGCCGGGCGAGGTAGTCGTTGATGGTGGCCGGGAGTACGAAGTAGCCGTCGGCGAGGCCCTGCATCAGCGCGGACGCGCCGAGCCGGTTGGCCCCGTGGTCGGAGAAGTTGGCCTCCCCGATCGCGAACAGGCCGGGGACGGTGGTCTGGAGGTCGTAGTCCACCCACAGCCCGCCCATCGTGTAGTGGACGGCCGGGTAGATCCGCATCGGCACCTCGTACGGATCCTCGTCGGTGATCCGCTGGTACATGTCGAAGAGGTTGCCGTACTTGGCCTCGACGGCCCCCCGGCCCATCCGCGCGATGGCGTCGGCGAAGTCCAGGTAGACGCCCTGTCCGCCGGGCCCGACGCCCCGTCCCTCGTCGCAGACGTTCTTCGCGGCGCGGGAGGCGATGTCACGGGGGACGAGGTTGCCGAAGGAGGGATAGATCCGCTCCAGGTAGTAGTCGCGCTCGTCCTCCGGGATCTGGTTCGCGGGTCGCTGGTCGCCCCGTGCCTTGGGCACCCAGATACGGCCGTCGTTGCGCAGCGACTCGCTCATCAGCGTCAGCTTGGACTGGTGGTCGCCGGTGCGCGGGATGCACGTCGGATGGATCTGGGTGAAGCACGGGTTGGCGAACAGCGCGCCGCGCCGGTGCGCCCGCCACACGGCGGTCGCGTTCGAGTTCATGGCGTTGGTCGACAGGTAGAAGACGTTGCCGTACCCGCCGCTCGCCAGGACCACGGCGTCCGCGAAGTAGGTGTCGATCTTCCCCGTGATCAGGTCCCGGGCCACGATTCCGCGCGCCCGGCCGTCGATGACGATCAGGTCGAGCATCTCGGTGCGCGCATGCATCTCCACGTTGCCCGCGGCGATCTGCCGGCTGAGTGCCTGGTAGGCGCCGAGCAGCAGTTGCTGTCCCGTCTGTCCCCGGGCGTAGAAGGTCCTGGACACCTGGACGCCGCCGAAGGAGCGGGTGTCGAGCAGACCGCCGTACTCCCGCGCGAACGGCACGCCCTGGGCCACGCACTGGTCGATGATCTCGACGGAGATCTGCGCGAGGCGATGGACGTTCGACTCCCGCGCCCGGAAGTCGCCGCCCTTGACGGTGTCGTAGAACAGCCGGTGGACGGAGTCGCCGTCGTTGCGGTAGTTCTTGGCCGCGTTGATGCCGCCCTGCGCGGCGATCGAGTGGGCCCGGCGCGGGGAGTCCTGGTAGCAGAACTGGACCACGTGGTAGCCCTGTTCGGCGAGCGTGGCACCGGCCGAGCCGCCGGCGAGACCCGTTCCGACGACGATCACCGTGTGCTTGCGGCGGTTGGCGGGGTTGACCAGCTTGGCCTCGAAGCGGCGCTTGTCCCAGCGCTCGGCGATCGGCCCTTCGGGGGCCTTGCCGTCGACGACCGGGGCACCGGTCAGGAAGTCCGCGTATGCGGAGGACGTGGTCATGGTCAGCTCACCACTCCGGTCATGACGGCGACGGGTACGGAGACGAAGCCCACGGTCAGCACCAGGGCCAGGACGTTCGCGGTGGCCTTCAGCGCGCGGTCGCGGGTGCGGCTGCCGGCGCCGAGGGTCTGCGCGGCACTCCAGAAGCCGTGCCGGATGTGCAGGCCGAGCGCGAGCATCGCGACGAGGTAGATGACGTTGCCGTACCAGGTGGAGAAGGTGTCGATCACGTTCTGGTACGGGTGCCCGGCCTCGAAGCCGTTCGGGTGGACGGTGCCGGTCGTCAGGTCGAGGATGTGCCAGACGATGAAGAGGCCGAGGATGACGCCGCCCCAGCGCATGGTGCGGGTCGCGTAGCTCGCCCGGCGCTTCGTGTGGACGTACTTGTCCGGCCGGGCCCTGATGCCACGGCGGCTGAGCTGGTAGGCGGCCGTGGCGTGGGCGACGACCGCGACGACGAGGACCACACGGACGATCCACAGGGCCCACTCGTGGTGGAGGAAGGGCTCGCCGAGGGTGCGCAGCCAGTGCGCGTAGCCGTTGAACTCGTCGGAGCCGAAGAAGATCTTGAGGTTGCCGAGCATGTGGACGACCAGGTACGCCAGCATGATCAGTCCGCTGACGGCCATCACCGTCTTCTTGCCGAGGGAGCTGTCCCACACCGAGCGCGCCGGGGACGGTTTTCGCGCCGACCGTTTCGCCCGTTCCGTCCGCGTTGCCAGAGCCATGCCCATGACGCTAGATCCGCGTCACCCCATCGGTCCAAGACATGAAACAGCTCGTTTCGATAGCCGCAAACTATCGTCCCGTATGGTGGATGGATGCAGTTCCAGCAGCTCCAGTACTTCGTGGCGGTGGCCGAGACCAGGCACTTCACCCGGGCCGCCGAGCTGGTCCATGTGGCGCAGCCGTCGCTCTCGCAGCAGATCAAGGCGCTGGAAAGGGAGTTGGGGGCCGACCTCTTCCAGCGGGCGCGCGGCAACATCACGCTGACCGACGCGGGCGAGGCCCTGCTGCCGCTGGCCCGGCGCATCCTCGCCGACACGGACACCGCCCGGCACGAGGTGCAGGAGCTGGTGCAGCTGCGGCGGGGCCGGGTCCGGCTGGGCGCGACCCCGAGCCTGTGCACCGGGCTGCTCCCGGACGTCCTGCGCGCCTTCCACGACCGCTATCCGGGCATCCGGCTGCTGATCGAGGAGGGCGGCTCGCACGACCTCGTACGCCAGCTCGCGCGCGGCGCGCTGGACCTGGCCCTGGTGGTCCTCCCGCTCCCCACGCCCTCTCCCGCGCTCACCACGGTCGAACTGCTGCGCGAGGACCTGGTGGTGGTCTCCTCCCCGGACGCCCCCAAGCCCGGCAACGGCCGTCGCACGGTCGGTGTCCCCGATCTGGAGGGCGAGCGCCTTGTGATGTTCCGTCACGGCTACGACCTGCGGGAACTCACCGTCGCCGCGTGCCGCTCCGCGGGGTTCGAGCCGGATTTCGCGGTGGAGGGCGGAGAGATGGACGCGGTCCTGGGGTTCGTACGGGCGGGACTGGGCGTGGCCGTCGTCCCGCGTATGGTCGCGCACCGCTCCGGGCGGGGCCTGCGGGTGACCCCGCTGGCCCGCCCGGGGCTGCATCGGACGATCGCGCTGGCGCACCGCAGCGATGTGGCTCCGCCTCGGGCCGCCAGGGAGTTGCAGCGGATGTTGGTGGAGCGGTGAGGGGGCTCCGGCGGGCCCCGGTCCCACCGTTGGTGGTGAGCCACCGTTGGGGTCTGCGGGTGCCTTGTGGCTGGTGCCGCAGTTCCCCGCGCCCCGAGGGGCGCGCTGCGCGAACCGGCGGCTGAGACGATCCCCTAACCCGTCGCGTCCACCAGTGCCAGTTCGTGCAGGCGCTCCGGCGGGCCCGGGCGGGCGTAGTACCAGCCCTGGGCGGTGTCGCAGCCGAGTACGCGCAGTTGTTCGGCCTGGGCGCCGGTCTCCACGCCCTCCACGGTGACCGCGAGATCGAGGCTGTGGGCGAGGGAGACGATTCCCTCGACGATCTTCAGATCCACGGGGTCGGCCGGGAACTGCTGCATGCTCTGGGTGAAGGACCGGTCCAACTTCAGGACGCGGACCGGCAGCCGGCGCAGATTGGCGAGGTTGGAGTAGCCGGTGCCGAAGTCGTCGAGGGCGATGTCGACGCCCATCTCCGAGAGCCTGCGCAGGGGTTTGAGCAGGTCGTCGTCGGCGCCGATCAGAGCGGACTCGGTGACCTCCAGGCAGAGGGCGTCGGGTTCGAGGCCCGCGCGCTCCAGGATGTCGACGGTGTCCTGGACCAGCCCGGGGTGGGTCAACTGGCACGGCGACAGGTTCACGTTGACACGCAGCGGACCGGCGGCCCCCGTGCCCCCCTGTCGCTCCTGCCACTCCCGGGCCTGGCGCACCGACTGCTCCAGGACCCAGCGGCCGAGCGGCACGATCAGGCCGGTGCGCTCGGCGAGCGGGATGAACCGGTCGGGGCCGAGGACGCCGTGCTGCGGATGCAGCCAGCGGACCAGGGCCTCGGCGCCGCGCACCGTGCCGTCGCCGAGGTGGACCAGCGGCTGGTACTCGATGAAGAACTCGCCCCGGTCGAGAGCGGCGGGCAGCGCGGTGGTGAGACCGTGCCGGGTGATGGCGCGGGCGTCGGCCTCGGCGTCCGCGACCTCGTAGCGGTTGCCGCCCGCCGACTTGGCGCGGTACATCGTGATGTCGGCGCTGCGCAGCACCTCCGCGGGACCGCGCTCGCCCGCCGGACCCTCGACGATGCCGATGCTGCCGCGCACCAGCAGTTCCCGGCCGTCGATGCGGACGGGGGTGACCAGCGCGTTCATGATGCGGTCGGCGAGGTCGTCGACCTCGCGCTCGGTGTCGGGGCCGGTGGTCAGCGCCACGAACTCGTCGCCGCCGAGCCGGGCGACCATCTCGCCGGGCGCGGTCGCGCAGGACTGCAGCCGGTCGGCGACCTCGACGAGCAGCCGGTCGCCGGCCGCGTGCCCGAGGCTGTCGTTGATGGTCTTGAAGCCGTCGAGGTCGAGGTAGCAGAGGCCGAAGCGCTGGCCGTCGCCCGCAGCGAGGGCCTTCTCCAGGCGCTCGAAGAACAGGGTGCGGTTGGGCAGTCCGGTGAGCGCGTCGTGGGTGGCCTCGTAGCGGAGGCGGAGGTTCAGCAGCCGGCGCTCGGTGGTGTCCTCCATGAGGGCCAGCTGGTACTGGGGCCGGCCGTCGGCGTCCCGCAGCAGGGAGACCGTGAGATTGGTCCACAGGACCGTTCCGTCGGGTCGGGAGAACGCCTTTTCGGTGTGGTAGTGCTCGCGCTCTCCGCGGACCAGCTCGTCGTAGAGGCGCCAGACCTGGGGCGCGTCGTCGGGGTGTCGCCAGTCGGGGACGGGCCGCCCGCGCATGGACTGCTCGGTGACGCCGAACATCCGCAGCAGCGCGCCGTTGACCTGGAGGACGTTGCCGTCGAGATCGGCGATGCCGATGCCTATGGCGGCCCCCTCGAAGACGGCGCGGAAGCGGGCCTCGGTGGCGTGCAGCGCCCGGGCGACCGCGCCCTGGGCCTCCAGCGCCGCGCGGGCGATCGCCTCCTGCTCGGCGAGCGTGCGCTGCCGGAGCGCCTCGGCGTATCCGGCGGCCATCGCGGACTGCAGTCGCGCGGCACGGGCCCGCAGGTCCTCCTGGGGTCCGTCGCCGCCGCAGTAGAGCACCAGATAGGCCTCGACGCAGTCCAGGGTCCGGCTGAGCGCCTCGGGTTCGGTGCAGTGCGCCGCCACGAGGTCGGCGCCGACGGCCCTGCCCTCCTCGGCGTCGTACGTCCTGGCCCGCAGTGCCTCGCTGAGCCTGCGGGCCAGCGGCAGGAGTTGTTCCTCGAACTCGGGCCGGGTCAGCGACGTGGAGGTGGCGGGGAAGACCGCGCGGCTCCAGATCGTCGCGAACCTGCGGAGTCTGTCCTCCGGCCCGTCCGGCTCCGCCCTCACGCCTTGGTCCCCACGCCGGCGAACTGTGCGTAGGCGTACGGGTCGTCGTCCTCGGAAGCCGTGTCGGGCCGCCACTTCGCCATCGGCACCACTCCGGGTTCCACCATGTCGTACCCCTCGAAGAACCGCGCGACCTCGTCGGACGAGCGCATGGTCAGCGGATTGCGAATGTTCCTGTACACGTCCACCACACCCGCCGCCCGCTCCTCGGGCAGCGGAATTCCCTCGCGGCAGGCGTGCGAGACGACGAGCAGGCTGCCCGGCGCGAGCGCGTCACGCAGCTCCGCCACCGCTCCGTACGGGTCGTCCGTGTCCTCCACGAAGTGCAGTATGGCAACCAGAAGCAGCGCGACCGGCCGGTTCAGGTCGATCAGTCGCCGGACTCGGGGGCTCTCGAGGATCTCGCGGGGCTTGCGGAGGTCGGCCGCGACCACATCCGTGTCGTCGTTCCCCTCGAGAACGGCCTGGCTGTGTGCTACGGCGACGGGGTCGTGGTCGACGTACACGACCCGTGCGCCGGGACTGGCCTCCTGGGCGACCTCGTGCACGTTTCCGAAGGTGGGGATCCCGGATCCGATGTCCAGGAACTGGGTGACGCCCGCGTCGACCGCGTACCGCACCGCACGGCGCATGAAGGCGCGGTTCGCCTGCATGATCTTGGGCAGGCCGGGCACGAACTCCATGGCCCGGCGGGCCGCCTCGCGGTCGACCTCGAAGTTGTGCGAACCGCCCAGGTAGTAGTCGTACATGCGGGCCACGGACGGCATCGAGATGTCAATGCTCCGCGGCGCCCAGGCGGGACGCTCCATCAGTTTCTCCAACGCGTCGGGGGTGGCGTAGGCGATCCGGTGTTCGAGCTGAGGCTACTGATCGTCCGCCGAAGGAGCGAGCGAAAACGGAAATTGACCGTCCGTTCAAAGCCGCTGCCGATGGCACATGCCCAACCGCCGCCCCGACCATGCCTGTTCGGCAGCCGAACATTCCGCGCGCCCCCGCGGAGCTCTGCCCGCATCCCCCCAACAGCGCGTCCGGGCAGGCCGGTTCGGCCGCGCCCGGGCATGCCAAGCGGTCCGCCCCCTCCGGTGCAGTACGGAGGGGGCGGACCTGGATCGGCCGCGCTGATGCGGTGCGTGGGGAAGGCGCGGCCTACTTGTCGGCGCCGATCGGCTCTCCGTCTCCGTTGATCGCGAACCAGGTGCCGCCGACGCCCTGGCCGTTGGTGTCGCCGGGAGCCTTGTCGTTGGCGAAGGTGTAGAGCGGGATGCAGTTGATGGTCTGCTGCTTGATGCCGTCGGGACGGTCGAAGACCGTGTAGCCCTTCAGCAGGATGCCCTCGGTGTCGTTCTTGTCGACCGGGGCGACCACGGGCCACTTGTCGAGGCAGTCGCCGACGCACTTGGTCGACATCGGCCACTGGGTGTCCTTGAGGAACCGGTAGACCGTCATGCCGTTCTTGTCGACGACGATCTCGCCGAGCTTGGCGTCCTTGCGGGTGGTCAGACCGGCCTGCTCGACCGCCCCGCCGCCACCGGTGTCGCCCGCGCCGGCTCCGCCGCCGCCCTTGGTGGAGGCCTTCTTGCCGTTGGGGGCCGACGCGAACCAAGTGCCCTTGAGGCCCTGGCCCTTGATGTCACCGGCCTTGGTGTCCTTGGCGAAGTAGTACATGGGCCAGCCGCCGACCGTCAGCTGCTTGGTGCCGTCGGGACGGCTGACCTCGCCGAGCAGGGCCTTGTCGACGCCCTGGGCGGCGGTGGCGCCCGAGGCGGGCACCGGCGGCCAGGTGGTGGCGCACTCGCCCTCGCAGGTCGTCTTCGGCGGCTCGAACGAGTCCTTGTCGAAGCGGTACAGGGTGCGACCGGCGCTGTCCGTGAGGACCTTGCCGTACTCGTCGCTGTTCCACACCGTCAGCTGGCCCGCGGAGGCCGCCGTGGTGGACTGGGCCTGGTCCGACGTGCCGGAACCCGCCGCACCGGCGCCGGCCGTACCGGATCCGGTTCCGGCGATGGTGCCGGTGCCCAGCGTCGGGGTGGAAGCGGCGCCCACGTTCTGCGAGGACGTGGACCCCTGTTCCTGACCGCACGCCGTCGTCAGCACCAGCACAGCCGCAGCTGTCGCTACGAGTGAGGCGCTCCGCCAGGAGGTCTTCATTCCAACTCCCCGTGTATCCGGTGGGTGTTGCAGCGCTCTACTGCGCTGCTTGCTGGCCCTAGGTACGCGTGGGAGTGCCTGCCGTGTTCAACGCCGCACGATTTTCTTTCCGAAGTCTGTGCCGCGGCGTGCGACGCGACCCCCGGGGATATCGAAAGAGGGGTCAGCACCGGGCATCCGCACTCAAACGTTCGGGGCCCGTTTTTCGCTCTTTTGGAGCAATCCCTCCGCGCTCCCGCGTACGCGCGAGCGCGGGCCCGGATGATCTCCGACGTGCAAGGACCCCAGCGGACCCGATCCGCTCTCGCCCTACGGCTGTCGGCCCTGATCGCACTGACCTGGCTCCTCACCGGAACACCGAGCGGCACGGCGGTCGCCGACGCCTGCGCGTACGCCACCGTCGGCCCGGACAGCGGAGGCAGGGTCGCCGTGGCGATCGGGAGCACCGACTCCTGCGAGCCGACCCCGTCGCCCACCCCCACGCCCACGCCGTCGTGCCCGCCGGAGCCGACGCCCACCCCTACGCCCCCGCCGCGGCCGAGACCGCCGTCGCCCACGCCCACCCCGGAGCCCACGCCGGATCCCCCGCCCGCCCCGAAGCCGACGCCGCCGCCACCACCGAAGCCCGCACCGCCGCCACCTCCACCGCCGCCGCCCGTGCAGGAGGCGCCCCGGCCCGCCCTCGCCCCGACTCCCCCGCCGAAGCCGAAACCCTCGCCGAGCCCACGCCCGAAGGTGTCGCCGACCCCGGTGAGCTTCCCGCCGTACCGGGCCCCGTCCCACGCGCGGGCCAAGCGCTCCGGACCGTCGCTCGTCTCACTCGCCCTGCTCGTCACCGTGCCCGCGGTGTTCGCCGCCGCGGCCCTGCGTCCGCGCTGATTCCTGGAGGAACCTCTTGTCGGAATGGCTTGTTCTCACCCTCGCGATGGGGGCGGCCTGTCTGGTCGTCCTCATCGTGGCCGTAGTACGGCATCACGCCGCACCCGCGGACGAGGACCCGTCCGAGACCCCGGACGTCATCGAGTACATCACCATGATGATCGGCGTGGTGTACGCCATCGTGCTGGGTCTGGCGATCGCCGGTGTCTGGGAGGCCCGCAGCGCCGCCCAGGACCAGGTCCAGACGGAGGCGCAGGCCCTGCACGAGATCAGTGAGCGGGTGCGCGTGTACCCGGAGGATGTACGCGACCGGATCCGCGCGGACATCGACGCCTACGTCGGCCACGTGGTGACCACCGAGTGGAAGGTGATGGCCGAGAAGGGCGAGGTGACCGAGCGCGGCACCGAGTTGTTCGACACCGTCCGCCACGAGGTCACCGACTACGAGCCGCGCAGCGACTTCGAGGCGCAGGCCTATCAGCCGCTGCTGGACCAGGTCGCCGTGGCCGACGCCGCGCGCGGCAGCCGCGCGGACTCCACCGGCGAGACGATGCCCGGCGTGGTGTGGTTCGGCCTGATCATCGGCGCCGTCGTGACGGTCGGCATGGTGTTCGCCCTGCAGATCCGGCGCACGCCGCGCGAACTGATCCTCGCCGGGCTGTTCTCCGCCCTCATCGCGTTCCTGCTGTTCCTGGTCTGGGACTTCGACGCGCCCTACAGCCGGGGACTGTCGGCCACGGCGGATCCGTTCCTGGCCCTGTTCCCGAACGCGGGCGGGTGACGGTCCCCTCCAGCCCGGCCCGGCCCGGTCCGCGGCCGGGGGACGGGCGCGGTGCCGCGCCCGTCCCCCGGCCGTACGTATGCCGGTCCCCTGTGCGGAGCACACGCTTGCCCCATTCGCGCGACTGCGATCGCGCCACCGGGCGCGCCTTCTTAGCGTTTCGGTCATCGAGGTGCATTTCAGACGCAGGCGGAAACGGTCCGCAGCAGGCTCCTCGGGGACCCGGAGGCTCCACCATGCGCGCGATACGCGTCGCTTCGGCCGCTCTGCTGGGCGTGGCCGCCCTCTCCCTCTCCGCCCCCGCCGCACACGCGGCACGGGGCAGTGACATCACGTCGTTCGGATTCGGGGTGACGCCCTCGGCCGTCGCCCCCGGCGGGCAGGTGATCCTGCGCGTGGACGGCTGCCACCGCCGTACGACCGTCTCCTCCGGTGTCTTCGACGCCGTCAGCATCCCCAGGGGTCAGTCCTCGGCGACGGTTACGGTCGACGCGGACGCCAGGCCCGGCACGGTGTACGAGGTGACGTTCCAGTGCGGCGACGAGAGCGGCCGGACCGATCTCACCATCATCGGCGTCCACCCGACCCGGCACCCCGGCCACCACCCCACCCGGGGCTCCCACGCCGGGGCCGGCGGCACCGTCGCGGGCTTCGACCT
This sequence comes from Streptomyces akebiae, assembly GCF_019599145.1. Taxonomy (NCBI): domain Bacteria; kingdom Bacillati; phylum Actinomycetota; class Actinomycetes; order Kitasatosporales; family Streptomycetaceae; genus Streptomyces; species Streptomyces akebiae. The sequence goes on from NZ_CP080647.1 coordinate 929,692, forward strand.
GTCGGAGATCGGCCTCGGCGCCGCGCTCGTCGCGGGGACGCTGGGCGTGGCCTGGCACTGGGCGCGCCGTCGCCCCGAGGACGGCAGCCACTCCTGACCGCCGCCCGCGCGACACCCCCGACAGCCCTTCGCCCCGGACCGTTACGGGTTCCGGGGCGTAGGGCTGTGCGGCGCAGTTGTCGTTCGCGAGCCGATCCGGCTCGTCGCTCCCGGGCTCAGATCTTGTTCTCGGAGCGGCGCCGCATCCAGAAGACGCCGCCGCCGACGACAGCCGCCGTCACCAGTCCGCCGCCGATCGCGATGTCGGTGGTCGTGGCCCCGGTGGAGGTGCTGCCGCCGAGCCCACCGCGGACACCGCCGATGACGGTGAAGACGCCGGTGAACGTCTTGCGCTCGCCCTCGCAGTGGGTGGTGACGCTGTACGAGCCGGGACTGGCGTCGGAGTTGACCCGCACCCGGGCCGTGGCGGTCGTGCCGCCCATGGAGGCGAGGTTGGTGGTCGGGAAGGCGTTCGAGCTGATCGTGCTGCCGGCGGTCGCGCACGCGTCACCGCCCTTGACGGTGAGGACGATCTGCCCGCCACGGGCGATGACGTTGGGTGCGGCCGTGACCGAGCTCGGTTGGTCCCAAGCGGCGGCCGTCGGCGCGGCGACACCGACCAGGGCGGCCGCGGCAGCCGTGGCCGCCAGGACGCGAGTAGTACGCATGTGATCCTCCGCGGAAGGCGCCCCGGGTCCCGTCCCCGGTCGATCGGCGAGAAAGCGCCTCCCAGAAAGACCCTCAGATGCCGTGCGCGGGGCCGCATTTCGGGGCTGGTCCGTCCTGGTGAGTGCCGGTGAGGGGACACGCCGGGGATATCTCCGCATGATCGGATATCACCGCAGGTCACGGACCGGCAGAAATTTCCTCGGGGAGACGAACTCGGATGGCGCAGAACTCCGCGGCGCCGCCACCCGTTCGTACCTGCCCCGTCGCCGTCGCGGTGCGGGGCGCTTAGCTTTTTCGTACGCGCGACGCACACGGCGACGGCCGTGTCGAGAGGGGATGGCGAATGTCTTCGTCCGGAGCGGCCGAGGCCGAATGGGAGGAGCGGCGGAAGAAGCGCGCTCCGTGGGGCGTGATAGCGCTTGTTCTGCTCACCGGTCTCGCTCTCATTCGCAACGGCTCGGGGGAATTCGACGTGGGTCCGCCGCAACCCGCGTCGGCGGCGGCCGCCGACAGCCGCAGCACCCCGCACGGCACCTTCGCGCATGCCCCGGACCCGCTGCCGTACGCCATGGTCGACCGGGTACGGATCCCGTCCATCCGCGTGGACGCGCCGGCCGTGGCGGTCGGACTGGACGCGCAGGGCTGGGTGGACGCGCCCCCGGCCCGCGACCCGAATCTCGCGGGCTGGTTCACCGGCGCGGTCTCCCCCGGGGAGAAGGGCACGGCCGTCGTCGTCGGCCATGTCGACAACGATCAGGGCCCGGCCGTGTTCTACGGGCTCGGCGCGTTGAAGAAGGGCGCCAAGATCGAGATCCGGCGCGCGGACAGCCGGACCGCCGTGTTCGAGACCTACGGCGTCGAGGTCTTCGCGAAGAACAACTTCCCCGGCGACCGGGTCTACGGGAACAGCGGAGTTCCCGAACTGCGCGTCATCACCTGCGGGGGCGGTTTCTCCAAGCAGAACGGTTACGACGGGAACGTCGTCGTGTTCGCCCGCCTGGTCGAGGTGCGCTGAGCGCTCCCGGTCGGCGGGCGAGAGCCCACGGACGTCATCGGGCCTCTACGTACTGCCGCTGCGGCACGGTGATGCGATAACCGGACTCCAGCAACTCGGGCAGATAGTCGCGCAGGGCCGCCACGCTCTGCGAGCGGTCGCCGCCCGCGTCGTGGGAGAGCACGACGACTCCGGGACCCGCGCCGTCCTCCACGCGCTCGGCGATGGTGTGCGCGCCCGGCATCCGCCAGTCCAGGGTGTCCACGGTCCAGCCGAGCGGCTCCATGCCGAGTTCGGCACCGAACCGGAACGCGGCCCGGTTCCAGGCGCCGTAGGGGGCACGGAACCACAGCGGCGGTTCCCCGTACGCCTTCTCGATGATCTCGCTGGTGCGGGCCATCTCCGTGAGGACCCTGGAGCGGGAGAGGGTGGTGAGCAGCGGATGGGACCAGGTGTGGTTGCCGACCACATGGCCGTCGTCGGCCATCTCGCGCAGCAGGTCCTGCTGCCGGACCACCATCTCGCCGCACACGAAGAACATCGCCCGGACGTCGTGGTCGCGCAGGATGCGCAGGATGTCCGGGGTGAAGCGGGGGTCGGGGCCGTCGTCGAAGGTCAGCACCATGCTCCGGCCGCGTCCGTCCACCCGCAGGAACGGCTCGCGCCGGACGCCGGCCGGGACGAGGGTGCGGCGGCGGGTGCGCGGGCCGTACCCGGCGATGGGCTCGAGCCGGTACGCGGTGGGCCTGAGCGCGGGACGGCCCACCGGACCGGCGGCCGGGGAGCCGGCTCCGGCCGGTGCCGGGGCCGAGCCCCCGCCGCCGATGAGCAGGGCGGCGGTGCCCGCCGTACCGGCGGCGCCCAGCAGGGCGGCCGCGCCGGTCAGCAGGTGGCGACGTGTGAACAGGCGGCGAACCGTGGGCATCTGATCCTTCGTCATGACTCATCAGTCGACCAAGGCGGGGACGGCGCACCACCACGACACCGGTGCGGCGGCATGAAATCACACGATGAGAGTAGATTTCCGCGCCCCTGCTGACCGCCCGGCGCACGCCGGGGGCCGGCTGCTCGGATAGCCTCGCGACCGTGACCGATCAGCAAGCACCGCGGTTCGAACGCGGGACCGACGGACCCAAGGTCGTCCTCGTCGGTCTGGACGGCTCCGACACCTCCCTGCGCGCCGTGGCCTACGCCGCCGGTCTCGCCCGCCGCCAGCACGCGCTGCTCGCCATCGTGTACGTGCAGCCGCCGCTGGCGACCAGCGCGGCGCTCGGGGTGCCGGTGGCGGGCACGACCGAGGAGATCGCCGAGCAGTTGGTGGCGGAGATCCGGGAGGCCGCCGAGCAGGTGAAGGGGATCTTCGAAGTGCGCTGGGAGTTCCACACCTTCCGTGGCGACCCGTACAGCGGCCTGGTGACGGCGGCGGAACGCCTCAAGGCGGACGCGGTCGTGGTGGGGGCCTCCCAGCAGGCCGGCCACCGCATCGTCGGCTCGGTCGCCGTGCGCCTGGTGAAGGCGGGCCGCTGGCCGGTGACCGTGGTTCCCTAGCTTCCGCCGACCGTTCGTCGCACCGTTCGTCGACAGGTTCGACCGCCCGCCGCACATCCTTGACCGGCCTCTGTCCCCGCGAAGCGCCCCGCGTTCCCATACGGCCATGACGGCCGGAACCACGATCACCAACGGGACGACCGCCGAACACGAGCTGGCCGAGCTCCAGCGCGAACACGGCCGACCCCTCTTCGCCCTGCTGCTGCGGCTCTCCGACGGGGACCGCCATCGCGCCGAGGACCTGGTGCAGGAGACCTTCGTGCGCGCCTGGCAGCACCCCGAGGCGCTGCGCGCCGACGACTTCGACTCCGTACGCCCCTGGCTGCTCACCGTCGGGCGGAGACTCGCCATCGACGCGCGGCGGGCCCGGCAGGCGCGTCCCGCGGAGGTGGGGGACGCGGTGCTGGAGAACGCCCGGGTGATGACCGATCACGCCGAACGGTCGGTGGCGACCCTCGATGTGCGGGAAGCTGTGAAGACACTCACTCCCGAGCACCGCGAAGTACTGGTGCAGGTGTACTTCCAGGGGGCGAGTGTGGCGGAAGCCGCCGAAGCCCTCGGAATCCCGCCCGGTACGGTGAAGTCCCGCGCGTACTACGCACTGCGCGCCCTACGCCGGGTGCTTCCGGGATACGCGGCCGACCTGCGGTGAAACCCATGGCCGAGTCAAACCTCGGTAAAGCGCCTTGCTGAGGACCCCCGTTGAGCAATCAGCTGTCTTCTATCCGTGTTCCGGATGGGGGCCGGGGCCTGGTCTCCAGGCCCGGGGTCGGGCGACGCGCACGCACCGGAGGAAGGCAGGAAGGGATGCTGCACAGAGGTCAAGAGAGCACGGACGGCGCCGGCGGCGGAGAACTGGCCGTCCCGATGGCGTGGTTCTATGCCGAGTACATCGCGGAGGAGCTGCTGCGGACGGGCGACCTGATGCCGCCGACGTCCTTCGAGTTCCGTGCGGGGCGGGACGCCCTGGCGCTGACCATCTTCCTCTCGGACGCGGGCGGTGAGCTCTCCGGCATCCGGGTCGTCACCCAGCTGGAGACCTGGCTCTCACTTACGGCGTACGACCAGCCGTGGCAGGACTGGGTGTGCGAGCGCATGGCCGACTTCACCGCCGAGGCGATGGAGTCGGGCGGCCCGTCCCCGGATCTGGAGCTGGCGGCCGCCGCGTGGCGGTGGCTGGAGGAGACGGAGCTGCTCGCACCGGACCTGGACGCGGTGCCGGGCGGCGGCGCGGTACTGGGAGAGGACGACGGCCCAAAGGTCTGGACGCCGGCATGGCGGCTCGGTCTGCCGCTGGGGCACCTGGCGATCCACCTCTTCTAGCCGGGACGCCCCGTGCGCGGGTGTCGGCCGTCCACCTGTCCCGGCCTTGGTGAACCAACTTTCTCGGTCCCGGACCAATCCGCGCGGCGGAGGGCTCCGAATCTTTTGGTTGGCATTGTCGAGAGGCTTGAGTGATTCGCCGGTCTGGTCCGTACCGGTGGGGGCAGGAAGCAACCCCCACCGCACACCGGCCCGAGGAATTGCCATGTGGTCCCAGGATCGTCATCACGACGTCGGCGCGTACGCGCTGGGCGTGCTGGACGAGGTGGATTCGTTCCACTTCGAGGACCATGTCCGCGGCTGCCCGCAGTGCGCGGTACAGGTCACCGAGTTCCGTCCGGCTGCCCGGCAGCTGATGCTGTACCGCAACGCGACACCGCGCGCCGTGCACCCGTTCGCGGCGCCCGGCCCCCGGATGCTGGGACGGCTGCTCGACGAGGTGGCCGCCCGCCACCGGGCGAAGCGCAGGCGCTGGCTGTTCGCCCTCGCGGCGTCCGTGGTCATCGCCGTCGGCGGTCCCGCCGTGGCCGTTCTCGCAGGTCCGGGCGAGGCTCCGGACACCGTCGCCGCCACCGACGCCAAGACGGGCGTGTGGGCCGAGGTCAAGGCCGAGGAGCGGCTCTGGGGCAGCGACATCGAGCTGAAGGTCAAGGAGGCCGACGGCGCCCACGCCTGCCGGCTCGTCGTGGTCGGCAAGGACGGCTCCGAGGAGACGGCCGCCAACTGGAAGTCCCCCGAGGGCGCCGACAAGGCCTCCGAGATGATGGGGGGCACCGCGATGCAGCGCGAGGACATCGACCACTTCGAGGTACGCAGCCAGGACGGCGAGCTCCTGGTGACCCTCAAGGCCCCGGCCTGGCGCTGACCGGGTCCACCGGACCGGCTCCGCGCCGGCCCGGGAACAGCCCCGGTTCCTCCTGAAGTTCCGCCCCCGATTCCGTCCAGGATTGGTCCGTACCTTCAATGGTTGCGGATCATGACCGGCCGTCGGTTCCGGGCTGTTCGAGCTCTCGGTCCGGGTTACTTGAGCAACCGTGACAGACGTCGGTCGGCGAGGGGTTTGCCGCCCGTCTGACAGGTCGGGCAGTACTGCAGCGAGGAGTCGCTGAAGGACACCTCCCGGACGGTGTCACCGCACACCGGGCAGGGCTCGCCGGTACGGCCGTGGACCCGCAGCCCGCTCTTCTTCTCCGCCTTCAGCCTCCCGGCCGCCAGCCCCCGGGAGCGCTCCACGGCGTCGGTGAGCGTGGTGCGCAGCGCTTCGTGGAGGTGGCGGATCTCCTCCGGTTTCAGCGAGGAGGCCAGCTTGAAGGGCGACATCTTCGCGGCGTGCAGGATCTCGTCGCTGTACGCGTTCCCGATCCCCGCGATCAGGCTCTGGTCCCGCAGCGCACCCTTGATCTGCCGCCGCTCCCCGGCGAGGAGCCCGGCGAAACGAGTCACGTCGAAGTCGTCGGCGAGGGGGTCCGGGCCGAGGCGGGCGATGCCGGGCACCTCCGCCGGGTCCCGCACGAGGTGGACCGCGAGCCGCTTCTGCGTCCCGGCCTCGGTGAGGTCGAAGCCCTCTCCGGTCTCCAGGGCGACCCGCAACGCGAGCGGGCTCTTGCCACCGGGTTTCGGCGGACCGTCCGGCAGCCGGTCCTTCCACTGGAGCCATCCGGCGCGCGCCAGGTGCGTCACGAGATGCAGTTCGCCCCCGTCCGCCGCGAGGTCGAGGAACTTCCCGTGCCGCCGTACGTCGGTGACCTCCCGGCCCTCGAAGTCGCTCAGGGGCGGGTCGTACGTCTTCAGCACGCTGATGGCCACGGGCAGCACACGGACGACCTCATGGCCGACGAGCCTGTCGACCAGGAAGTCCCGGAGAGCCTGCACTTCAGGCAATTCGGGCATACATCAAGAGTGCCACGGGGTGCGTCGCCGGGCCGGGTGCGTGGGGGCGGGGGCCTCTCACTCAGCCGCAGGGGCTGCGGGCCCGAGAAGCACGGGGCGCAGCCCCTGCTTCTCAGGGGTGCGGGGAACCGCGCGAGAAGCCCCACGCACCCGAGGCCGCCAACGCACACGCACCCCCGAGCTATGAGGCACCCGGCAGCACGAACTCGCACCACACGCACTTCCCCCCACCCCGCGCCTCCACTCCCCACACATCCGTCAGCCGGTCCACCAACAGCAACCCCCTCCCCGACACCCCCGCCTCCCCCGCCTCCCGCCGCCGTGGCAGCGCGCTGGAGGAGTCCTCGACCTCCACCCGCAGCCGCCGGTCGGGGCCGGCGAGCGCCCGCAGCGTCACGATGGCGGCGCCCTCCGTGTGCATGAGCGCATTGGTGATCAGCTCGTCGGCCACGAGTTCGATCTCGTCGGCCCGATCTCGCGCGCCCCAGGTGCGGACCGCCGCGCCGATCATGTGCCGGGCCTCGGTGAGCGCCTCCGGATCGCCGGGCGCGACGTGTTGCTGGAGCCGCCCGCCGGGCTGCTCGGCGCTGCGGCTGCGGCGTCGCAGCAGCAGGAGGGCCACATCGTCGTCGCCGCCCCTCTCCTCCGCCACGTCGATGAGCCGGTCGGCGAGATCGTCGACGTCGTCGGGGCCGGTGGCGATCAGCGCCTTCAGCGTCCGCATCCCGTCGTCGAGGTCGGCGCCGGGCTGTTCGATGAGGCCGTCGGTGCAGAGCAGCAGAGTCTGCCCGGGGAACATCTCGACGGTGGTGACGGGATACTCCAGGCCCCCGAACTCGGCGGACAGCCCGAGCGGCAGGCCTCCTTCCACGTTGATCCGGTGGCAGGTGCCGTCGGTGTGCCGCACCAGCGGGTCGATGTGTCCGGCCCGGACGACCTGGACCACTCCGGTGGACAGGTCGGCCTCCGCGTACAGGCAGGTCGCGAAGCGGTCGGTGTCGAGTTCGTGGAGGAAGGCGGAGGCCCGGGCCATCACGGTGGCCGGGGTGTGGCCCTCGGTGGCGTAGGCCTTCAGGACGATGCGGAGCTGGCCCATGACGGCCGCCGCGTGCGTGTCGTGACCCTGGACGTCGCCGATGACCGCGCCGACGCGCCCGCCGGGCAGCGGGATCAGGTCGTACCAGTCGCCGCCGATGTCCCGGCCGAGCGAGCCTCCGAAGGACGCGGCGCGGTAGCGGACGGCGATGTCGGCGCCCGGGACGCTGGGGATGGACCGGGGCAGCATGGCCTGCTGGAGCCCCTCGGCGAGGTCCTTCTCCTGCTCGTAGAACATGGCGCGCTGCAGGCTCTGGGCGATGCTGCTGCCGAGCGCGATGAGGACGTCGCGTTCCTCGGAGCTGAAGCCGCGCCGGTCGTTGTAGAGGAGCCCCATCGCCCCGATGGGTCGGGCCTGCACGATCAGCGGCAGATACGCGGCGGAGGTGATCTTGAGGTCGGTGATGTGCGGCCACAGCAGCGGATAGGACTCGGCGAACTCCTCCGGCGACTCGATGAAGTGCGGGGAGAGGTGCCGTACGACCTCGTTCATCGGGTACTTCACGTCGAGGCGGGTGATCCTGGTGCCGGGCACATAGCTGTCCTCGGGTCCGGCGGCGACCATCCGGACGCGTCCGGCTTCCACCAGGCCCATGACGAGGCTGGTCGCGCCGAGGTGGGTGAGGCCGTCGGTGTCCTCCAGGACGTCGATCACGTCCTGCACGGTCCGGGCGTGGGCCAGGGCGGCCGTGATGACCTGGACGACGTTGGTCTGTTTGCGACGGGCCTCGTCGAGGGCGGCCGGCTCGGTGCGGGAGCCGATCTCGCTCAGTTCGCGGGTGGCGTCACGGACGATGCCGATGACCCGGTACGGGCGGCCCGTGGCGTCGCGGCGGATGTAGCCCTGGGTGTGCGTCCAGCGCAGGGTGCCGTCGCGCAGCCGGAGGCGGAAGTAGGCCCCGTAGTTCTCGCTGCCGTCCTTCAATGCCTGCGAGACCATGGCGTCGAGTCTGTAGCCCTCCATCGGGGGCACCCGCATGGACAGGGTCTCGGGGTTGCCGTCGTACTCGTCCGGGCGCACGTCGAAGATCTCGTGGGCCTTGGCGTCCATGTGGAACGCACCGGCGTCGAGGTCCCAGTCGAAGGTGCCCATGAGGTTGAGCGCCAGGACGGGGTCCGGGTGGGAGAGCCAGTCGTCCGGGACGTCCGAGTCGCTCGCTCCCCGATCAACCATGGGGCCACTTTGACAGCATTTGCCCGATTATTCGAGTGGAGGGACCGACATCGGACCGGACATCGGACCGGGCATCGATCCGCTCACTATCGTCGGTGCCGTGGACTGGTTCACCGCACCCGACCTCTGGCTGAGCCGACTGCTCTTCCAGCGGTCCCTGGCCGTGATCTTTGCGGTCGCCTTCCTGGGGGCGGCCCTGCAGTTCCGCGCGCTGATCGGCGAGCGGGGCATGCTGCCGGTGCCCCGTTTCGTCGAACGGGTGCCGTTCCGGCGCGCGCCGAGCGTGTTCCACCGCCACTACTCGGACCGCTTCTTCGCGGCATGGGCCTGGACGGGCTGCGCCGTGTCGGTGGCGCTGGTCGCCGGACTGGACTCCCTGCTGCCCCTGTGGGCCGGCATGCTGCTGTGGCTCGTGCCGTGGGCGATGTACCTGTCGATCGTGAACGTCGGCCAGACCTGGTACTCCTTCGGCTGGGAGTCGCTGCTCCTGGAGGTCGGTTTCCTGGCCGTCTTCCTCGGCAACGACGAGGTGGCGCCGCCGGTCGTCGTGCTGTTCCTGCTGCGCTGGGTGCTCTTCCGGGTCGAGTTCGGCGCCGGACTGATCAAGATGCGCGGCGACGAGTGCTGGCGCAAGCTCACCTGCCTGGACCACCACCACGAGACCCAGCCGATGCCCGGCCCGCTCAGCTGGTTCTTCCACCACCTCCCGAAGCCGTTCCACCGCGTCGAGGTGGCCGCCAACCACGTCACACAGCTCGTGGTCCCGTTCCTGCTCTTCGCCCCACAGCCGGTCGCGACGGCCGCCGCCTCGCTGATGATCGCGACGCAGCTGTGGCTGGTGCTCTCCGGCAACTTCTCCTGGCTGAACTGGATCACCATCGTGCTGGCCCTGTCCGCCGTCGACTTCGGCACGACCGCACCTCGGACCCCCGGCCCACCGCTGTGGTACACGATCGTCGTGCTCGCCGTGGCGGCGCTGGTCCTCTGGCTCAGCTACCACCCGGTCCGCAACATGATCTCCCGCCGCCAGGTCATGAACCGCTCCTTCGACCCGCTGCACCTGGTCAACACCTACGGGGCGTTCGGCAGCGTCAGCCGGGTGCGGTACGAGGTGGTGGTCGAGGGCACGGCGGACGACGTACCGCGCGAGGACTCCGAGTGGCGGGAGTACGAGTTCAGGGGCAAGCCGGGTGACCCGAGGCGCTGGCCGCGCCAGTTCGCCCCGTACCACCTGCGGCTCGACTGGCTGATGTGGTTCGCCGCGCTCTCCCCCGCGTACGCCGGCTCCTGGTTCGGCGCCATGGTGGAACGCCTCCTGGAGAACGACCGCGACACCCTCCGCCTGCTGCGCCGCTCGCCCTTCCCCGCCGATGCCCCGCCCCGCTTCGTCCGCGCCCGCCTCTTCCGCTACCGCTACACGACCTGGCGCGAGCTGCGGGAGACCGGGGCGTGCTGGGAGCGGACGTACGTAAGGGAGTTCCTGCCACCGACGCGACTGGTCACGTCGCCCGCGGGCGACCCCTGACCGGGCCACTTGCCCGGTCAGGGCCACGGCCCTCCCGCTCGTCGCCCGCCCCGGTAACCAACTCCGTCTGTTTCATTGACATCCAACTCAGGACATCTACCGTTGGGAGCGCTCCCATGACAGCCTCGCAACCGGAAGGAGCTCCCCCCACATGCGCACACAAAGTCCGTTGACCGGACGTTCGCGATCGTCCCTCCGCCGGCCCCTCCAGGCGCTCGTCATGCTGTTCGCCGTGGTTGTCGGCGCACTGACCTGGTCGGTTCCCGCTCAGGCTCACGGCACCATCGTCGGCCCCGCTTCCCGCGCGTACCAGTGCTGGAAGACATGGGGCAACAACCACACGAACCCGGCCATGCAGACCGAAGACCCCATGTGTTGGCAGGCCTTCCAGGCCAACCCCGACACCATGTGGAACTGGATGAGCGCGCTCCGCGACGGCCTCGGTGGCCAGTTCCAGGCGCGGACCCCCGACGGGACGCTCTGCAGCAACAACCTCTCGAGGAACGCCAGCCTGGACAAGCCCGGGCAGTGGAAGACCACCACCGTCGGCAACAACTTCTCGGTCCACCTGTACGACCAGGCGTCCCACGGTGCCGACTACCTCAAGGTCTACGTGAGCAAGCAGGGCTTCAACCCCAAGACCCAGACCCTGGGCTGGGGCAACCTCGACTTCATCACGCAGACCGGCCGCTTCGCCCCAGCACAGAACATCACGTTCCCCGTCCAGACCTCCGGCTACACCGGACACCACATCCTGTTCGTGATCTGGCAGGCCTCGCACCTCGACCAGGCCTACATGTGGTGCAGCGACGTGAACTTCGGCTGAGCCGAGGAGCGCCGCACACGGCAACGGCCTCTGCCGGGCGCCGGTAGCCCGCCGTCCGGCCGACCGGGTTCCGTCGGGGCAGCGACCCATGTAGCCCTGCCCCGACGGGGCTTCCTGCTCGAGATGGGCCTGGCCTGTCCGAACCCTCGGCGGGCAGGACCGGCCGCCTCCCGGCGCCGTCCGGCACACGGGACCGGTCACGTCACAGCGCCTTGTACATGATGTGCAGTCCCACCAGGCCGTCCTTCGGGTGCTCGAAGGCGTCCGGGACGGTGGCGAGGACGGTGAAGCCGAGGGAGGTCCACAGCCGTACGGCGGGGTTGGTCTCGACGACGGCGTTGAACACCATGCCCCGGAAGCCCTGGGCGCCGGCTTCGGCGAGGACGTGTGCGGCGAGGGCGCGGCCGATGCCGCGGCCGCCGTGGTCGGGGTCGACCATGAAGCCCGCGTTGGCGACGCGGGCGGCGGGACCACCGTAGTTGGGGGTGAGGTAGGCGGAGCCGACCACGGTTCCGGTCTCGTCCTCGACGACGTACACGCGCTTGGCGGGGGCCATCCACAGGGCGCGGGCGGCTTCCTCGGAGGTGTCCGGGTCCCAGGTGTAGGTCTCGCCGGCGGCCACGACGCGGTGCCAGAACGGCCAGATGCCGGGCCAGTCGTCGGCGGTGGCTTCTCTGATCTGCATGGGCGCGAGTCTGGCACGCCCATGCAGACGGTGATCGCGGTGCTCCCGCTCAGTCCACGCTGGGCAGGATGTGGGGCTCTGCGAGGTCGTCCTCGTAGCCCGCCAGTCGGATCGGGGCGGACCTGGCCCACACGTCCAGGCTGCCCAGCTCCTTCTTCGACCGGCCGCCGCCCTCGGTGTGTTCCTCGGGGCGTTGCTCGCGATTCGTCTTCTCTGGTGTCACCGCGCACTCCTTATGTGTCGGGTCACCCTCGGGGCGTCGGCCCAGCCTGCCGCTGCGCGCCTGACGTCCGCTCGGGTCTGAGTCGATGTCAGTTCGGACGCGGTGGCGCCGGATTACCTGGTGTGAGAGCAGGCCGTGGTGACCGGCTTGCCCCGGGACGGACCGTGGGTGTGGGTGGGACCCATATAAGGCTGTCCGTCCGGTACAGAGTAACCAAATGAGCGGGCGGCCGCTCGATGGGGCTGAAAACAAGAGGTAACTGTCCCAAGTCGTTCAGCGTCCAGCAGGCCCCACCCTAGGGGAATTTGACCCATTTGTTCGGTTTCTCATCACCCGTTCGGCTCAGTACTCGAACCGCGCACCGACCCGACGACCCATCGGATCGCCGCTCCCGGTACGCAGTTCAGGTCCTGTTGGCCGAATCGCAAGCCGACCATGATCTGCTCATGCACCGCAACGGCATTTCTCGCGGGCGGACTCGGGAGGACCGGCGGATGGAACTGCGCAGCGTCGAGGAGCTGATGGATCTGCTGCACGCCTGCCGGAGCGGCGGCACGGCACCGGACCACCGCCGGGGCACCGCGGTCGATCCGTACGAGCACGCGCTGCGGACCGCCGCGCTGTTGCGCCGGGTCCGGCCCGCCGACAAGGAGCTGCAGGTGGCGGGCCTGGTGCACGCCCTCGGGCGGCTGCTCCGTCCGGGTGACGACACCGGCCACGCCGATCTGGCCGCCGACGCGGTACGGCCGCTGCTCGGCGAGCGGGTCGCCCGTCTCGTGCGCCTGCACGCCCTGGGCGCGGACGACCTCGTGCGGCTGCACGCGGGCGGGTGGGCGGACGCCACGCTCGTCGAGGACGTGCTGGCCCTGCGGCACGCGGACGAGGCGGGCTGGACCCCCGGCATGGACGCCGGGGTTCTGGAGGACTGGCGGACGGTACTGAAGCTGGTGTCGGACCGGGCGAGGGCGGCTCACCACTTGCCGGGCGCGTAGTCCTTCAGGAAGACGCCGTACAGATCCTCGCCCTGCTCACCGCGGACGACGGGGTCGTAGACGCGGGCCGCGCCGTCGACCAGGTCGAGCGGGGCGTGGAAGCCCTCGTCGGCGAGGCGCAGCTTGTCGAAGTGAGGGCGCTCGTCGGTGATCCAGCCGGTGTCGACGGAGGTCATGAGGATGCCGTCGGTCTGGAACATCTCCTGCGCGCTGGTCCGCGTGACCATGTTCATCGCGGCCTTGGCGGCGTTGGTGTTCGGGTGTCCCGCGCCCTTGTAGCCACGGCCGAAGACACCTTCCATCGCCGAGACGTTGACGACGTACGCGCGTGAACTGGTCGCCTTCCGGGCGGCGTCGGCCATCACCGGGCGGAGCTTGCTGATGAGGATGAACGGCGCCGTGTAGTTGCACAGCTGGGTCTCCAGCAGTTCCACCGGGGAGATCTGCTCGATGGTCTGCACCCAGGTGTTGCTGTCGACGACGTCGGGCACGAGGCCGCCCGCGTCGATGGCGGTGCCGTCGAGGTGCCGGGCCACGCTGGCGTTGCCCGCGACCAGTGCGAGGTCGGCGACCTGCTGCGCGTCGAGGCCGCTGATACCGACGGGCAGCGCGGCGAGACCGTCGACGGCGCCGGAGTTGAAGGCGCCGATGACGTGGTGCGCGGGGAGCTCACCGGCGGGCAGCGGGGCGCTCTCCCCGTCCACCAGGGCGGCGTAGGCGGAGGGCAGGCGGCGCACGGTCTGGGTCGCGTTGTTGATGAGGATGTCGAGGGGACCGGCCTCGGCGACCCGGTCGGCGAGGGCGACGGCCTGCGCCGGATCGCGCAGGTCAATGCCGACGACCTCCAGCCGGTGCATCCAGTCCGCCGAGTCGTCCATGGCCTTGAAGCGGCGGATGGCGTCCTTGGGGAACCGCGTGGTGATCGTGGTGTGCGCGCCGTCGCGCAGCAGCCGCAGCGCGATGTACATGCCGATCTTGGCTCGGCCGCCGGTGAGCAGGGCGCGCTTTCCGGTGAGGTCGGCGCGGGCGTCGCGCTTGGCGCGGTTCACGCCGGCGCACTCGGGACAGAGCTGGTGGTAGAAGTAGTCGACCTCGATGTACCGGGTCTTGCAGGTGTAGCAGGAGCGCGGGCGCTGGAGTATCCCCGCGATCTGCCCCGCCTCGGTGACGGACGACGGCAGGATGCCCTCGGTCTCGTCGTCGATGCGCTGGGCGGAGCCGGTGGCCGTGGACTCCGTGACCGCCTTGTCGTGCGCGGTCTTGGCGGCGCGGCGTTCCTGGCGGCGGCGCTGCTTGACCGTGCGGTAGACGCCGGCGGTCGCCCGGCGCACCGCGATCGCGTCCGGGTGGTCGACCTCCAGCTTGTCGAGCTCCTCCAGCACGCTGAGGCACACGGCGAGCCGCTCCGGGTCGATGCCGGGGCCGTACGCGACCTCGTCCGTGGTCGCGGGGCCGTCCTCTGTCACCGTCATCGCGCTGCCGTTTCCCTGATCACCGCGGCCCGCCCACCGCGTCCGCCACCGAACGGTGGATTGTACGGATCGCCGTGCCCGGTCACCAAAAAACGAATCCCGCCCCCGCCGCCCCTGCCCGTCCGATGCGCGGGCCCGGTGGGGCTTCTCGCGCAGTTCCCCGCGGTCCTGAAGGGGCGCGGGGAACTGCGCGAGAGGGGTCCGGGGCGGAGCCCCGAGTCTGTGACCGGGGGTCGAAGGGGCGCGCAGCCCCTGGGGACGGGACGGGCAGGGGCGGCGGGGGCGAAGGAAGATCGGGCGCCCGGCGTCACGTGTCAGGGCTCACACGCCGCCAACAGCTCCCGCACCTCCCGGACGACCGCCCCCGACAGCCGCTCCAGATCGGGCACGGCCTCCGCGTCGGCGACCAGCCCGTAATGAACGCTCCCCCGATACGTCGAGACAGCCACCGCGAGAGACTGCCCGTGAGCGAGCGGAGCCAGCGGATAGATCTCCGCCAGCGGACAGCCGCCGAGCCGGAGCCCGAGGCTGGGGAGGGGGACGCTGGTGACGAGGATGTCGAACCAGAGGCGGGCGGCCTGGCTGACCAGCGGTCCGCCGAGACGGTGACCGAGCGGCAGCACGTGATCGGCGAGCAGGGCGACCGCGCCGGCGCCCCGATTGGGCCCCGCCTCCTTGTTACGGTCCATCGCCGCCCGCACCGTACGCAGCCGGCGCAGCGGGTCCGGATCGTCCACCGGCAGTTTCATCAGATACCCGGAGAGCCGGTTGCCCTGCGGGTGCGCCGTGCGGGGCCGGCGCTTGGAGACGGGGATCAGCGCCCTGGGCGCGACCCCTTCGCTGCCGTCCCCGCGCTCGTCCAGCCACCGGCGCAGCGCGCCCGCCACCACGGCGATGAGGACGTCGTTGACGGTGCCGCCGACGGTCTTGCGGATCCGGTGCACGTCGTCGAGGTCCACGAGCACCCCGGCGGTTCGACGGGTGCCGCTGGCCACGGAGGTCAGCGCGGCCGACGAACGGGCGCCGAGGGTCGCGTCGAGCGTGGTGCGGGCCACGGAGGCGCCGATGTCGAGGGCGCGCCCCAGATCGGAGAGCGTGCCTCTGACCAGGTCGGGGAGTTTGCGCACGTCGAGGAGGGCGCGTGGGGGCTCGGCGGGGCGCGGCCGGGGCGCGGGCATGTCGATGGGGTCCATGACGGCCGCGGCGAGCGTCAGCGCCCGCAGTCCGTCGGCGAGGGCGTGGTGGAACTTGAACAGCACGGCGAAGGAGGTGCCGTCCTCCCCCGGCAGCACATGCGCTTCCCAGGGGGGCCGGCCGCGCTCCAGCGGGCGCTCCATCAGCCGTCCGGCCACCGTGTGGAAGTCGGCTGTCGGCGCGTGCAGCCGTACGTGGTCGAAGGGCTCGAAGTCGTCGACGGGCTCCCGGGTCGCGCCGCCGAACGCCAGGGGCAGTCGGACGTCCGGGAACCATACGTCCCGGATCCGCATCCGCAGCCCGGGCACCGCGACGGCCCGCGTGGCGAGCAGCTCGGCGGCGTGGGCGCCCGCGGTGGGCGAGTTCGCCGTGAAGACGCCGAGGGCGGCCAGGTGCATGGGGTGTTCGGCGGACTCGATGTTCCAGAACGCAAGGTCGAGGGGGGCGAGCAGGTGAGAAGTCAATGGCTTGCCTCGCGTCGACGACGGGTGAGTCGGTAGTCAATCGCTGTTTGCCGATTACGGTCAAGTACGATCAAGCTACGCACAGTTAACAACAGATTAAGTCCCGCCTCCGATAAAAGGCGGGACTCATGCGACATCTGTGTGCAACGCGGTCACCCTGAAGGGCTAGGACACCTGCTGCCCCTTGCCCAACGCGATCACCCCGCCCCGGGAGACGGTGTAGAGCTCGGCGTCGCGCTCGGGATTGACTCCGATGGTGGCCCCCGGAGGCACCTGGACATTCTTGTCGAGCACGGCGCCCCGGACGACCGCGCCCCGCCCGATGTGGACGTTGTCGTGCAGCACGGAGCCCTGGACGACCGCGCCCGGGTCCACGACGACCCCCGGGGAGAGGACGGATCTCGTGACCTGGCCGCGAATCAGGCAGCCCGCGCTGATGATCGACTCGCTGGCGATGCCGCCCGCGTTGAAGCGGGCCGGGGAGAGCTGGCCGGAGCTGGTGTAGATGGGCCAGCTGCGGTTGAAGAGGTTGAAGGCGGGGCGCTCGGCGATGAGGTCCATATGGGCGTCGTAGTAGGCGTCGAGGGTGCCGACGTCCCGCCAGTAGCCCTGGTCACGAGTGGTCTCGCCAGGTACGTGGTTGGCGCTGAAGTCGTACAGCTGGGCCTCGCCCCGGTCGGTGAGCTGGGGCAGGATCGAGCCGCCCATGTCGTGGACGGAGTGCTCGTCCTCCGCGTCCCGCTGGAGCGCCTCCACCAGGGCCTTGGTGGTGAAGATGTAGTTGCCCATCGAGGCGAACACGCATTCGGGGTCGTCGATCAGGCCCGGCGGGTCGGACGGCTTCTCCAGGAAGCGTTCGACGGTCCGGCCGTCGGAGCCGGGCGTGATCACGCCGAAGGACGACGACTCCGTGCGCGGCACCCGGATGCCGGCCACCGTCACGCCCGCGCCGCCCTCGATGTGCTGCGTCAGCATCTGGCGGGGGTCCATGCGGTAGACGTGGTCGGCGCCGAACACGGCCACGTACTCGGGCTGTTCGTCGTGGACCAGGTTCAGGGACTGCAGGAGCGCGTCGGCGCTGCCCAGGTACCAGCGCGGGCCGAGCCGCTGCTGGGCCGGGACCGGGGTGACGTAGTTGCCCAGCAGGCTCGACATCCGCCAGGTCGTGGTGATGTGCCGGTCCAGCGAGTGCGACTTGTACTGCGTGAGCACGCAGATGCGCAGGATGTCCGCGTTGACGAGATTGGAGAGAACGAAATCCACCAGGCGGTACGTGCCGCCGAAAGTCACCGCCGGTTTCGCGCGGTCGGCCGTGAGGGGCATCAACCTCTTGCCCTCACCGCCCGCCAGTACGATTCCCAGCACCGATGGTCCACCGCGCCGCATGCCGCCGCCCCTCTACGCCCGGTCGTGCCGAACGCTGATCCTGACTGCCCTGTGACTACCCCGTGCCTACCCCTGTTTGCGGACTTCCTCGTATAGCCGGACCGTCCGCCGGGCGACCGCGTCCCAGCCGAACTCCCGCACCGCCCGTTCCCGGCCGGCCTCGCCCATCCGGGCGGCCGCCACGGGGTCGGCGAGCACCGAGTCCAGTGCACGCGCCAGTCCGTTCTCGAAGTCCTCGTCGGTCGACACGAGCAGGCCCGTGACTCCGTCCTCCACCACCTCCGGGATACCGCCGACCCGTGACGCCACCACCGCCGTACCGCAGGCCATGGCCTCCAGGTTGACGATGCCGAGCGGCTCGTACACCGACGGGCAGACGAACACGGCGGCGTGGGTGAGGAGCTGGATCACGTCCGGGCGCGGCAGCATCTGCGGTATCCAGAACAGGCCCTCGCGCGCACGGCTCAGTTCCGCGAAGAGGTCCCGGAACTCCCGGTCGATCTCCGGGGTGTCCGGCGCGCCCGCGCAGAGCACGACCTGCGCGGCCGGGTCGATGTCCCGCACGGCGCGCAGCAGATGGGGCACGCCCTTCTGCCGGGTGATGCGGCCGACGAACAGGACGTACGGGCGACCGGGGTCGACGCCGAGGCGGTCGAGGACGTCCGTGCCGTGGTCCGGCCGGTAGAGGGAGGTGTCGATGCCGTTGTGGACGACGTGGAGCCGTGCCGGGTCCAGGGCGGGGTAGCAGCCGAGGATGTCGTCGCGCATGGCGCCGGAGACGGCGATCACCGCGTCGGCGGACTCGATCGCGGTGCGCTCGGCCCAGCTGGACAGGGCGTAGCCGCCGCCCAGCTGCTCGGCCTTCCAGGGGCGCAGCGGTTCCAGCGAGTGCGCGGTCATCACGTGCGGGACGCCGTGCAGCAGCTTGCCGAAGTGGCCGGCCAGGTTGGCGTACCAGGTGTGCGAGTGGACCAGTTCGCGGCCTTCGAGGCCGGCGGCGATGGAGAGGTCCACGGAGAACGTGCGCAGCGCGTCGTTGGCGCCGTCGAGCGCGGACCAGGGCCGGTGGCGTACGACACCACCGGCGGCGCCCTCGCCCCAGCAGTGCACCTCCAGGTCGACCAGGGACCGCAACTCGTGGGCGAGGAACTCGACATGGACGCCCGCGCCACCGTAGACGTCGGGCGGATACTCCCGGGTCAGCAGGCCGACTCGCACCCGGAACCCCCTGTCTCTGCGGCTGGTTCCCACATGGTCACTCAGAAGGGTCGGTTGGGGAAGACCACGATGTTCGCGCGGGCGCACCCCCGGGTCAGGAGCGAGGACCGCGGCGGGAGCGGGTGCCGGGCGGCCGGTCGAAACAGCAGTCGCCGCACAGCCCGCCGCCGGGCAGGCGGTAGTAGAGGCAGCAGCTGCGCCGGCGACGGGTGACCGGGTCGAGCGTGCCGCGCAGGGTGGGGTGGGCGAACAGGTCGGCGGCGAGGGCGCGAGCCCGACTCGCCGCCTCCGCATGGCCGTTGGCCGCCGCCCAGTGATCGACCTGACGCACGGCACCCATCAGGGCGGAGGCCGCGTTGCCCCACAACAGGCGCTCGGACAGCTGCAGTTGAGCACGCAGGGACCGCGCCAGCGGTACGAGGTGGCCCTCCCGTACGACCTCGCCGATGCGCTCGACGGGCAGGCCGCGCACCTCGGTCAGCCACAGCTCGTCCGGGGCGCTCGCGTCGGCGTCCCAGCGCAGCAGACGGGGGTCGAGGTCGGGGACGCGTCCGTACAGGGCGGCCGACCCCAGGGCCACCGACCACAGGCGGGCGGCGAAGCCGAGGTGGGCGATGGACGCCGCCACGCGCGGCTCGGTCGTCCGGAGACTCCGCGCGACCTTCCGGACACGGAAAATTACGGGATTCGCGTAAACCTCCCGTTCCACATCGGCATCCCGTGCCACGTAGGCCTCCGCGAGCGTGGGCGGCCGGCCGTGCGGTGGTCGTCCCGTGCGTAGTACGAAGAAGTCGCCGAGGGCCGCGAGGGCGGTGAGACCGGGGTCGTGATCCACGAGGACCAGTAGTACCAGGGCGGGTACCCGCGTTCACCGGGCGGCCTGCACCCCGTGTCGCCCCCCTTGGGTATGACGGCGGGCCCGTCGTACTCCAACGGCAGTAGGACTTTTTGAGTGCTCAGGTACGACGACGCCGACGCCCGTCCGAGGCATCGTGGACATCATGAAAGCCGAGCGTTCACCGCGCCGGGCCGGGAGCCCCCGCGCTTCGCTGAGGAGCCGCATATGAGTGCCCTCGCGTTGTCCGTACTGCTGTCGTTCGTCTCCGCCGTGGCCTACGCGGGCGGGGCGATCGTCCAGGAGCGAGTGGCGGTGTCCTCCAGCCAGGCGTACGCACCGCTGCGCCGGCCGGTCTGGTGGGCCGCCGTCGGGCTGAACGGCCTCGGCGGGCTGTTGCACGTGGTCGCCCTGGCCTACGGCCCCCTGAGCCTGGTGCAGCCGCTCGGCGCGCTGACCATCGTCTTCGCCCTGCCCATGGCGGCGCTCTTCGTGGGCCGCAGGGCGGGCGCGACGGCCTGGCGGGGCGCGATCATGGCGACGGTGGGTCTCGCGGGCCTCCTCGCCCTGGTCGGCTCGGCCGACGCCCAGTCGTTGGACGACACCCAGCGGGTGCTGGTGGCCGTGGTCAGCGGTGGCGCGGTCGCCGCGCTGATGGTGGCGGGACGCGCGGCGCACCGGCACCCGGCGGTCCGCAGCATCCTGCTCGCGATCGCCTCCGGTGTCGCGTTCGGCATGTCCTCGGTCTTCACCAAGACGGTCGCCGTCGACTGGACGGACGGCGTCGCCCTCTCCGACGTGCCGACCCTTGCGCTCATCGGTGTCTTCGCCACGGCCGGTCTGCTGCTGTCCCAGGCCGCGTACCGGGGCGGCGGCCTGGCGGCCCCGCTCGCCACGCTGACCGTGGTGAACCCGGTGGTGGCGGCCGCCGTGGGCATCGCGATGTTCGGCGAGACGTTCCGCTACGGCACGACCGGCACCCTGCTCGCACTGGCCAGCGGTGTCGTCGCGGCGGGCGGCCTGATCCTGCTGACCACCGAGCGGCTCGCCGACCAGGTGCGGACGGAGCGGGCCGACGAGGGCCTCCCGGTCCCGGCCGACGAGCAGCAGCCGACGGCGATGCCCCAGGGTGCGGCGGCCGGGACCGTCGACCTGGAATCGCTCACCGTGGAGAAGCTGCTCGCGGGTCTGCCGCGACAGACCGACGGGGCGCCGGAGGTGGTCGAGGAACCGCACGACCTGGACAAGGCCGTGGCCGTACCGGCCTCGTTCCTGCGGCGGATCCCGGAGTACGAGGACGACGTCCCGCCCGGCAGCCTGCTGCCGTTTTCCTTCCACGGCGAGCCGTATGTGTCCAGGGCACTCCTCGACCGGCATCGCGACCGCGTGAAATCCTGAGCGGGAGGCCCGGACCGGGCCTCCCGCACCACGTCAGATCCGGACCCCTCCCGCCCGCAGATAGGCGATCGGATCGATGTCGCTGCCGAAGCCGGGCCCCGTCCGCACCTCGAAGTGCAGATGCGGGCCCGAGCTGTTGCCCGTGGAACCGGAGCGGCCTATGCGCTGTCCGGCGCTCACGTTCTGCCCGGTCTTCACGGAGATCGCCGACAGATGGGCGTACTGCGAGTACCGGCCGTCGGCGTGCCGGATCACCACCTGGTAGCCGAAGGAGCCGCCCCAGCCCGAGGTGACCACCTCCCCGGCTGCCACGGACTTCACCGTGCTGCCGGTCGACACGGGGAAGTCGACACCCGTGTGGTAGCCCTTCGACCAGGAGGAGCCCGAAGCGCGGTAGGGCGTGCCGAGGGAGGCGCTCACGGGGGCGACGAGGGACGCCGACTCCTGCCGCTTCTCGGAGGCCTGTTGCTTCTGCTGCTTCTGGTCCTTCTGGACCTTCTTCTTTTCCTGCTTCTGCTCCTGCTTGTGTTCCTTCTTCTGCTCCTTCTTCTGCTCCTTCTTCTGCTCCTTCTTCTGGCCCGCCGTGTTCAGACTGAGGCGCTGGCCGGGGATTATCACGTGCGGGTCGGAGCCTATGGTGGTGCGGTTGGCCTCGTGGAGCCCGCGCCAGCCGCCCCTGACGTCGTGGGCGTCGGCGATCTCGGAGAGGGTGTCGCCACGGACCACGGTGTACATCTCGACCTGGCCGGCCTGGGACTGGGGCGTGGTCTGCGGTTTCACGTCCTCGATCTGGCGGGTGGGCCCGTCGCCGCCGCGGGTGAGGCCCGCGCGCTGCGAGCAGACGGGCCAGGCATTGGGGCCCTGGCCGTCGAGGACCTTCTCGGCGATCGCGATCTGCTGTTCCTTGGTGGCCAGGTCCGCGCGGGCGGCGTACTCCGTGCCGCCGAAGGCCTCCCAGGTGGACTGGCTGAACTGCAGGCCGCCGTAGTAGCCGTTCCCGGTGTTGATGTTCCAGTCGTTGGTGGACTCACAGGCCGCGACCTTGTCCCAGGTCTCGACATCGGCCGCGTCCGCGACCCCGGTGCCCATCAGCGGGAGCGCCATCCCCGCACCGCCCGCCGTGACGGTCAGTGAGGCGCGGTTGATCCTGTTCGGTTGGTACCGCCGGTGCCGACCGCGTACGGCCATGGGAAAGCCCCCCTCGCCTGTGCCATGAGCCGCAAAAGTAAGCGCCACGAACCGGCCAGGACAAGACGAAAATTCAGCCGCTCCCGTCCCGCGAGTGGCGGGTAAGCGACCTGCTCCGGCGCGTAAGTGCCCCCGTCCGGCGCGCGAGTGACCAGGGACGGCGCGCAATGCATCGGCTTGCGCGCCCCATTGAGGCAGGTAGGGCCCTTCCCGCGTACTCAATCCCGGCAGGCCGCGCAGTGCGGACGGGGCCGGTGCACGTCAGGATGGCCGGAAGGACAATACTGGCGGGCAGGAACGGCACCACCGATATCAGGATCCATAGGAGCCAACCGTATGAGCACTTCAGCCCAGATCGGCGTCACCGGCCTCGCGGTCATGGGGAGCAACCTCGCCCGCAACTTCGCTCGCAACGGCTACACGGTGGCGGTCCACAACCGCTCCGCGGCGAAGACCCACGCGCTGATCAAGGAGCACGGGCACGAGGGCGACTTCATCGCGGCCGAGACCGCCAAGGACTTCGTACAGGCGCTGGAGCGCCCCCGGCGCCTGGTCGTCATGGTGAAGGCGGGCGGGGCGACGGACGCGGTGATCGAGGAGTTCGCGCCGCTCCTGGAGCCCGGCGACATGATCATCGACGGTGGCAACGCGCACTTCGCCGACACCCGCCGCCGTGAGGCGGCGCTGCGCGAGCAGGGCATCCACTTCGTCGGCGCGGGCATCTCCGGCGGCGAGGAGGGCGCGCTGAACGGGCCGAGCATCATGCCCGGCGGTCCGGTCGAGTCCTACGACTCCCTCGGCCCGATGCTGGAGAAGATCTCCGCGAAGGCCGCCGACGGCGCTCCGTGCGTCACGCATGTGGGCCCGGACGGCGCCGGACACTTCGTGAAGATGGTCCACAACGGCATCGAGTACGCCGACATGCAGCTGATCGGCGAGGCGTACCAGCTGCTGCGCGACGTGGCCGGCTACACCCCCGCGCAGATCGCCGAGATCTTCCGCACCTGGAACACCGGACGCCTCGACTCGTACCTGATCGAGATCACGGCCGAGGTGCTGGCGCACGTCGACGAGGCCACCGGCAAGCCGTTCGTGGACGTGGTCGTCGACCAGGCCGAGCAGAAGGGCACCGGCCGCTGGACCGTCCAGATCGCGCTGGACCTGGGCGTTCCGGTGTCCGGTATCGCCGAGGCCGTCTTCGCGCGCTCCCTGTCGGGCCACGCCGCGCTGCGCGACGCCTCGCGTTCGCTGGCCGGCCCCAAGGCCACCCCGCTCAGCGCGGCCGAGGCGGGCGCCTTCGCCGACCGGGTCGAGCAGGCGCTGTACGCCTCCAAGATCGTGTCGTACACCCAGGGATTCCACGAGATCGACGCCGCCCGCGACGAGTACGACTGGAACATCGACCTGGGCAAGGTCGCCTCCATCTGGCGGGGCGGCTGCATCATCCGGGCGGCCTTCCTGGACCGGATCCGCGCGGCCTACGACGCCCGGCCCGACCTGCCGAGCCTGCTGTCCGACGAGACGTTCGCCCAGGAGATCGCGGCGGCGCAGGACGACTGGCGCGAGGTGCTGGTCGCCGCGACGCGGCAGGGCGTGCCGACGCCCGGGTTCGCGGCGGCGCTGGCGTACTACGACGCGCTGCGCGCCGAGCGGTTGCCCGCGGCGCTCACGCAGGGACAGCGGGACTTCTTCGGGGCGCACACGTACCGTCGGGTCGACCGGGAGGGGTCGTTCCACACGCTGTGGGGGCAGGGCCGCGGTGAGGTCGAGGCCTGAGGGCGCCTGAGGGGGTGGGGGTGCTGATCGGTCGGCGGCCGCGGGTTGGTTGTGGCTGGTCGCGCGGTTGCCCGCGCCCCTGAGGTCGGAGATGTGGCCCGGTGCGGAAAAGTCCGCGCCGGGCCACCTTCATGTGCTGCGCTGCCCGCTACGACAAGGGTCCCGGCCTCGGCTCCCCCGGCACCGGGTCCGGGCCCGGGGGGCTGGGAATGGGGTCCGGTTCCGGGGTGGGGCGGGGGTCGGGGGTGGGGACAGGGTCGGGGAAGGGGGCTCCGGGAAGGGTTCCGGGCGGTCGGGGCCCGGGCCCGGGGTGGGGCCGGGCTTCACGGGGTCCGGGTCGGGATGCGTCATCGCGTCCTCCAGCCAGGGGTACGTCGGCCATGGACTGATGCCACGGGTACCCGTCGCCCGCACGGCCAGTCACCCGGTCGGCGGAGAGCGGCGGAGAGCGGCGGACAACGGCCGCCGACGGGTTCCTCAGAAGCCCTCGGGGTGGGCGATCAGCCAGTCCTTCGCGGCCCTCAGCAGCTCCGGATCGGCGGCGGGGGCCTCCTCGGGGTGGCGTTCGGCCCACTTCACGACGTACGGGCACAGGGGGGCGACGACGACACCCTCGCGGGCCGCGATGCCGTACAGCTCCCGGGCCAGCGAGCCCGCGACGCCCTGCCCCTCGTACGCCGGCTCGACGATCGTGTGGACCGGGACCAGCGCGCTCTGCGGGGATTCGAGGGCGAAGTACTGGATGTGACCGGCCAGTTCGTCACCGGCGAAGGCTTCCAGCCGGCCGGCCGCCCGGTCGTCGCGGATCTGTACGTCGCTCATGCCACTCCTCGCGTGCGGATCGGGGACGCCGAGCGGGTCGCCCGAGGCCTCAGACGGAGACGGCCTGCGGGCTGCGCCGCTGGTCCGAACCCGGCACCGGCTCAGAGGCGTCCGAACCCAGCGCCACGATCCGGTTGTCCTGGTCCACGTGCACGACCCTGGGCTCCAGGGCGCGGGCCTCGGCGTCGGAGACCTGAGCGTAACTGATGATGATCACCAGATCCCCGGGATGCACGAGATGGGCCGCGGCCCCGTTGATGCCGACCACCCCGGACCCCCGCTCGCCCTCGATGACGTACGTCTCGAGCCGGGCGCCGTTGGTGATGTCGACGATGTGCACGAGCTCACCCGGCAGGAGGTCGGCGGCGTCGAGCAGGTCGGCGTCGATGGTCACGGAACCGACGTAGTGCAGGTCGGCCTGGGTGACCGTGGCACGGTGGATCTTGGACTTGAACATGGTGCGCAGCATGTTGGACTCCTGAAAGACGGCTCCCTGCCTGTTTTGTGCAGGTCAAGGGCGGTCTTTACTGTACACCGGCACGCGTTGGACTCGAAGATTGTGAGGAACGTCGCTTCACTCTGGCGAGAAGGCTTCCTGCCTGCGGCTCTTTGCGAACCAGGCTGCTGCGACGCCGTCGCCAAGCACCTTTTCAGACAACCGTCTCGGAATGTGCAAGGACTGATGCTGATCAGATACTGACTCAGCTGACGCTATATCAGGCACACGAGGAGCCCAGGGCGAGTCGCTTCACGCGAGCACCTATGGCAAATAGCGGTGTAACTCGCGCCTGGATGGCTTGACGTGAGCTGTCCAGGCTTCGGTGCAGGGACGGCGCGGCGGAGGCGGAGATGAAGGTGCCGAAGCTTCCGGCGAGCCAAGCGGAGCGCGAGGACTGTCGGCGAAGGGACCGGTGACTCCCGCACGAGCCCCGGTGCCGGCTTCCCACGTCACGAGCGTCAGCCCACGGCCGGGGTGGCACGCCTTGGTGAGGCGTGCCACCCCGGCCCTCAAAAGCCCGAGGTCAGTTGTAGACGTTGAATTCTGCGACTGACCACCAGCTACGCGCCACGTTGCCGGTATTGACGATTTTGATGTAGCGAGCTGTCTGCGTGGGGAAGGAGATCAGGTGGACTCGTTGGCCGTCCGCTACGGACGTGACCTTGGTCCAGTCGGTTCCATCCGTGGATACGTATACGTCTGCGCTTCGCGCATAGTCGCTGACACTGCCGCCGACATCCAGCACGATCTTGTCGAAGGTCTGTGTCTGCCCCATGTCCACTTGGATCCAGAGGCCGTCGTACTGCCCTGCTCCGGAGCTGTAGCGAGTGTCGGAACTACCGTCGAGCATGTTTCCGGGCGCATCCCACTGGCTTGCGTCCGAAGCCTTTGCGGTCCAGCCCGTCCGCGGCAGCGCAGGACCAAGATCTATGACGTCGAACGTTGATCCACCTGCCTCTGCTCCGCTGGCCCCCTTCACGGAAACCGTGACCTTCCCCGCTGGAAGCCCCTTCGGAACGTAGGCGCTGATGCTCGTGTCCGACCAGGTGTCTATTTCGGCATAGCTCGATCCGAAATACACCGTACCCAGCCCCTGTGCATCACCGAAACCAGAACCGCGGATCGTGAACTTGGAGCGCGGCATGCCTTGGCCCGGCTTCAGATCACTGAAGGTCGGCGCGGGGAAGCTCGACAGCTTCTTGGTGGTGAACATCGCCGAGGTGCCGCTTGGCAGCGTATACGTGTACGAGCCGTCGGTGGATATCTTGAAACTCCTGCTGTCGGCAGTCCCGTTGAATACGACGGTGACCCGCGACCCTTCCTTGCTGGTCCAGGTCTTCAGCTGGAGGCCGTTCGATACCGCTGCAGGAGCTGTGATCGAGCCGGTTCCACGCGCAGACCCGTACACCTCGATGTCGCCGATGGCCCACCAGAAACCGGATGCCGCGGTACTGACGACGCGAATGTACCGTGCCGTTCGGGTCGGCAACGTGACGGCTATCTTGCCGATGCCCCCGCTGCCGCTCGCAATCGCGCTGCCCCAATCGACTCCGTCGTTCGAAACGTATATCTGGTACCTGGTGACGTAGTCGAACGAATTGTTCACGCCGGTGTCGATGACGATTTTATTGAAGCTCGTGGGGTTCCCCAGGTCGATCTGGAACCAGTCGCCGCTCGTCGGCCCGTGCCCGAGACTCCACCTGGTGTCGATGTCGCCGTCGATCGCGTTCGCGGCCACCCCCCAGTCCGGCTGCGCGGAAGCCGTGGCGGTCCACTTGCCACGGCTCAGCGCCCTTCCTGTCGTCTGGACGGAAGCCCCGATCGGAAGGGAGTACGTGACCAGCTTGTTTCCGGTACGGATGGCGTTCTGGTAGGGCAGCAGTGCCGGATCGTACGTGACGGTGACCGGGCCGGATGCCGACGTGAACGTGAAGTCGTGTGTCGGGTCCGAGACCTTGGTCGCTGCGGGGGTGCGGCCGCTCTGCGCAGGTCCGGAGTACGTGAAGGTGACGGCGTCGCCGGCGTTCAGGGTGTAGTCGAACGAGTGTGTCCCGTCCGCGACGCTGAAGGTTTTCGCGGCGCTGCCCGAGTTGTGGGCGATCAGGACCTTCGATCCGTCCGGGTTCTGGAACGCGACGTTCTCTATGCTTCCTTCGCCGAAGGTGTTCGAGTAGATCCGGCGTGCTCCGGGCTTGACGAACCTGCTGGCGTGAGCGAGGGCGTGGTAGTCCACGTTGTAGGTCACCCGTCCGTCGGCCGGGTCGATCGTGAGCAGGCCCCGAAGCATGGGTATGCCGGCCGTGTCGCTGTTGAGCGGGCCCCGATCGGGGTCGAGTGCGATGTTCCACAGCATCACCCCGTTTGCCCAGTTGCGCGTTCCGTTGATGATCCACGTTCCCAGTGCTTCGCTGAACGCCGTCTGGTTGCTGTCCTGCCAAACGCCTCCGGTGGCTTCTGTGATGAAGGTTTCCTTGCTCGGGTAGTCGTTGTGGACCACTGTCTGGTAGTTCGGGTTGCCGCTGTAGATGTGCCATCCGGTTCCCGCGGTGTACTTGGAGGCTGCGGGGTCGCTGAAGATCGTCTCCGGATACGAGGGCACGTCCCAGTTGTGGTCCCAAGCCAGGATCTTCGTGGAGATTCCGCCTGCTTCGAACGCCTTGCCGATCTCCTGGATCAACTCGGCTTCCTGGTACGCGGACAGGAACATTCCGGGCCAGGTGGGGGTACCCATGGGTTCGTTCTGCGGGGAAATGTAGGAGATGGGCACGCCGGCTTCGCCGTAGGCCTGCACGAACTTGACGAAGTAGGTGGCGAGCGCGGAGACGTACTCGCTCTTGAGGGTGCCTCCGATCATGGAGTCGGAGGTCTTCATCCAGCCCGGTGGGCTCCACGGGTTGGCCATGATCTTGATGGACGGGTTGAGTGAGAGGGCCTGCCGCAAGGCCGGAATGATGTAGGGCACGTCATGCTGGACGGAGAAGTTGGACAGCGTGGGGTCCGTTTGTCCTGCGGGCATGTCGTTGTAGGAGTAGTTCCCGGACGCGTTGAAATCCGTGGCGCCCATCGGAGAGCGGAGCAGGCTGAGGCCGATTCCCTTCGAGGGATCGAACAGCTTCTTCATCAGCTTGGTCCGCTCGGCGGTGGACAGCTTGTCGATGAGCCAGGCGGAGGAGTCGGTCATGGCCGCGCCGAAGCCTTGGACCTTCTGGTACTTGACGCTGTCGTCGATCTTGATCGTCAGCGGGTTGGCCGTTCTCTTCGCCTTGAACAGCACATCGTCCTGGCCGGCGACCCACTTGTCGGCCGATACGTCCGTCAGCCACACACGGACGGAATTGTCACGTGAGGCTTGCTTCAACTGCGGGGCGGCGATGGCGTTCCCGGAAGCCTGGGTCCAGGCGGCGGCGACACCGACGGCGGTGGCCAGGAACTGGCGTCGTCCGAGACCGTATGACCTCATGGAAGATCCTCCTTCGGACCTGCTTGTTCAGTACTGGGGAGAAGGGGTGGGACACATTGCCGAGGTGGGGGATCGACCGGTTGGAGTCGGTTCTACGGCGACATCTGCGCCGGCTCTGGGGTGCCGGTGCTCGGCTCCTTGATCACGAGCGGGTGCATCTCCCAGGCGTCGACGGCAAAGCCGAGGCGCGTGCCCGGGGCGGTGCGGGCCTGAAGTCGCCACGGGCTCCGCCCTGTGGGGTAGAAGCGCAGGGTGAGGACCTGGCCGGTGGTGATCAGGAAGATTTCGGCGATGGAGTGGTCGACGACGACGCGCAGGTCGACGGGCCGGTCTGGCGGGCAGGGCATCCGGTGGGAACCACCGCGGGCCCGGCTGTCCAGTGAGGCGTGGTCACGGTCGACGACGAGGTCGCCCGCGTCCACGTCGAGACGGATGTCGAGGTACTCGGAGCCGTCCGGGCTGGTGAGCAGCCGCAGGCCGGCGTTTCCGGTCGGCTCCAGACGGGCCGTCAGGTCGAAGGCGCGGCCCACGGTGCCGAGGTCCACCGGCTGCGAGCCGTGCGTCGCGCCTGTGGCGGTGATGGTGTGTCGGCCGCGCAGGGCGAGCAGTTCGGTGGCGGGCCGCTGGCGCAGTGTGCCGTCGTCGTGGACGTGGATCTCGCGGGGCAGGGTGAGGACGCCGGCCCATCCGTCCGCGACGGCCCAGGCTTCGTCGCGGGCTTCCCACGACCAGCCCCACAGCAGCCACCGGTCGCCCGGTGCCCGCAGCAGGGCGGGGGCGTAGCAGTCGGGGCCGTGGTCGACGGGCACCGCTGAGCCCGCCTTGAAGTGACCGTCATGCTCTTCGCCGATCAGGGCCGCGACGCTCTGCGGACCGGTGGGTTCGGTCCAGGTGCTGAAGAGGAGGGCGCCGCGTCCGTCGGCTGCCGGGAGGTATTGCGGGCATTCCCAGCCCTCCCCGGTGAGCAGGTCGGTGCCACCGACGGGCTCCGGATGGCGGGTGGCGAAGGGCCCCCGGTAGGCCCAGTTCTCCAGGTCGGGCGAGTCGTAGAGGAGGGCGGCGGCGCGGCCGTCCGTGAGGGCGGCGCCGACCAGCATCCGCCAGCCTTCGCCGTCCTGCCAGACGTACGGGTCGCGGTACATGGTGCAGCCCTCGGGCAGCCCGGGGATGACCAGTTCACCACTCGGGCTGAACGTCCGGCCGCTGTCTCGGGAGACGGCGCGGGTGACCGGCTGGTGCTGGAACGAGCGGTCCTCGCGGTGCGCGGAGTAGAAGGCGACCAGCCGTTCGCCGTCGGAGATGGCGTTGCCGGAGAAGCAGCCGTCGGCGTCCAGGCCACCGGGGGTCGGGGACAGGGCGATCGGCAGCGGCTCCCAGGTCAGCAGGTCGGGGCTGCGGAAGTGGCCCCAGTGCATGGTGGCGTGGGTCGCTCCGTGCGGGTTGTACTGGTAGCACACGTGGTAGTGGCCGTCGTGGAAGACCAGCCCGTTGGGGTCGTTGATCCAGTTGCGGGGCGGGCGCAGGTGCGCGACGGGGAAGTGCGGGTCGCGGGGTGGGGTGGACACACGCGTGCCTTTCGGTATGACAGGGGACCGCCCCGCCGGCCCTCTGGTTGGCGGGGCGGCGGGCCGACGGGGCGGTGGTCTTCAAGCCTGTGTGCGGCCTTCAGATCCGGATGCGGAATTCCGCGCTCAGCTGCTGCTCGCGTCGTGAGCTGGGGCCGACGCGGAGTGCGAACTCGCCTGGTTCGACCACGCGGCGGTTGTCCGCGGTGACGAGTGAGCACTGGGAGGCGGGGATGCTGATGCGGACGTCCAGGCTTTCGCCGGGAGGTATCTCGACCTGGGTGAAACCCTTCAGCTCCTGCTCGGCCCAGGTGACGCTGGTGGTCAGGTCGCTGACGTACGCCTGGACCGTTTCCACGGCCCTGCGGCTGCCGCTGTTGGTGAGCCGCACCGTGGCGTCGACGGTGTCGTCGGCGGAGACCTCCGGGTCGTGCACGACCAGGTCGGAGTAGGTGACCGTGGTGTAGGTGAGGCCCTCGCCGAACGCGAACAGGGGGTCCTGTGTGAGATCCGCGTAGCGGCTCCCGTGCTGGCCTCGCACCTGGTTGTAGAAGGCCGGTTGCTGTCCGACGTGCCGTGCGAAGGAGACCGGGAGCCGGCCGCTGGGTTCGGTGAGTCCGAGAAGCAGTTCGGCGACGGCGCGGCCACCGCGCATGCCCGGGTTGAACGCCTCGATGAGGGCTGCCGCGTTCAGTGCCGACTCCGGGAGGGTGCTCGGCTTGGACTGGGCCAGTACGACGATCATCGGTGTGCCGGTGGCGGCGACCGCGTCCAGCAGCGCGATCTGGCCTCCCTGGAGGTCGAGCGTCGCCGTGGAGCGCACCTCGCCGGTGAGGGCGATGGTGTCCCCCACGACCACGACGGCGTAGTCGGCGGCCTCCGCGGCGGCGGTGGCCTCCCGTAGCTGTGCCTGGTCGACCGGGGCGGGGGTGAAAACGGATGGCTGCGGTTGGCCGTCGGGCCCGAGGGACCACTCGGAGTTGGAGGCGGGGCTTTCGATGTCGGCTCCGCGGGCGTACGTGATGGTCCAGTCGGCAGGTGCGACGGCGCGCAGGCCGTCGAGCACCGTCTCCACCGACTCGCGTGGATGTCCGTCGGGCATCCACGGGACCTGGCCGGTGGCGCCCGCCCAGTCGCCGAGCATGGCTTGCGGGCTGTCGGCGTTGGGGCCGATGACCGCGATCGTCCGCTGCGTGCCTCGGCTCGCGGCGCGGCCGATTCCGTCCGAGGTCAGCCCGCCTTCGAGGGGCAGGACCCCGTCGTTGCGCAGCAACACCAGGGCGCGACGGGCCGTCTCCAGGTTGAGGTCGGCGTGTGCACGGCAGCCGATCACCTGCGCCTGCCGCTCGGGGTCGGGGGCACGGGGGTCCTCGAAAAGTCCGAGCTCGAACTTCAGCCGCAGAACCCGCCGCACCGCGTCATCGATCTGCTTCTCTTCGATCAGGCCGCGGGCGACCGCCTCCTGGGCGCCCTCGAAGAACTGCGGCGTGGCCATGATGAGGTCGTTCCCGGAGTCGACGGCGACCGCCGCCGCCTCGGCGTAGTCGGCGCAGGTCCGCTGGTCGTAGACCATCCGGCCGACGTTGTCCCAGTCGGTCACCAGCGTCCCGGTGAAGCCCCACTCGCCCTTGAGCACGTCGTTGATCAGCCACTGATGCGCCGTGATGGGCACCCCGTCGATGGACTGGTAGCCGAGCATGAAGCCGCGGCAGCCGGCCCGTACCGCCTGCTCGAAGGGGGGCAGGAACCACGAGCGCAGCTTGCGGGGGCTGAGATCGGCTTCGCTGGCGTCGCGCCCGCCCAGGGTTTCGGAGTAGCCCGCGAAGTGCTTGGCGTACGCCAGCACGGCGGTCGGGTCGCTGAGGCCGTCGCCCTGGTAGCCGCGCACCATCGCCGCCCCGAGTTCACCGATCAGGAACGGGTCCTCGCCGAACGTCTCGTTGATCCGGCCCCAGCGCAGGTCGCGGGTGATGCACAGCACCGGGGAGAACGTCCCGTGGATTCCGGTCGCCGCGATCTCGGTCGCGGCCGCTCGGGCGACTCGGTGGAGCAGGGAGGCGTCCCAGGTGCAGGCCATGGCCAGCTGGGTCGGGAAGATGGTCGCCCCCGGCCAGAACGAGTGGCCGTGGATGCCGTCGTCGGCTGTCAGCAGCGGAATGCCGAGCCGTGTCCGCCGGGCCAGTTCCATGGCCTGCGGCATGAGGTCGGGAGACACATGCAGCACTGCCCCGGCCAGCTTGGCCGACACGATGTCCGCCAGGTCCCCGTGTTGTGCGTCGAGCATCAGCAGCTGCCCGACCTTCTCCGGCAGGGTCATCCGGGACAGCAAGTCGTCGGTTCTCGCTTCCACGGACGCTTCCGGATCCAGGTACGCGGCAGAGTGGACCGGCTGTCCCACGGTGTTCTCCAAGAGATGAGTCGTCACAGATCAGAGAGTTGATTGGCGACGGTGAGTGCTTCGTCGCGCGAACCTTGCCGCCGCGCGGCGGGGCTCGCGTGCCGTCCGTCCGCCGCTCCGGGCGGGACCGGTACGGCATGGGACGGCGGGGCGGGAATCGGGGTGTCACTTCAGGCCGGTGGTGGCGATGCCGGCCACGAACTGGCGCTGGAAGAGGAGGAAGACGATCATCACCGGCAGCAGGACGACCATGGCGCCGGCGAGCAGGATGCCGAAGCGGGTGAAGGACTGTCCGCTGCTGGCCAGGGCGAGGCCGACGGGGAGGGTGTACTGGCTCTCGTTCTGGGCCACGACCAGGGGCCACAGGAAGTTGTTCCAGGAGCCGAGGAAGGTGATGATCCCGAGGGTGGCGAGGGCGGGCTTGGTCAGCGGAAGGATGATCTTCGCGAAGATGGCCAGCTCGCGGCAGCCGTCGACGCGGGCGGCGTCGATCAGTTCGTCGGGCAGGGTGGAGATGAACTGCCGCATCAGGAACACCCCGAAGGGCGTGGCCAGGAACGGCAGGATCAGCCCGAGCAGGGAGCCGGTCAGCTGCATGTTGGCCACCAGCACGTACAGCGGTACGAAGGTGACCAGGCCGGGGATCATGAGCGTCCCCATGACCAGCAGGAAGACGGCGCGCTGTCCTCGGAACTCCAGCTTGGCCAGGGCGTATCCGAGCATCGAGCAGAAGATCAGGTTGCCCGCGGTCACGGCGAGGGCCACGATCACGGAGTTGGCGAACATGCTCGTGAAGTCGAGCGTGCTGAACAGCTCGCCGTAGTTGGCGGTCGTGGGCGCCGTGGGTATCAGGACGGGCGGGACCCTGCGGATGTCGGCCTCGGGCTTGAACGACCCGGACAGCATCCACAGAAACGGCGCGATCATCAGCAGCAGGGCGCCGGCGAGCGGTAGGTACAGCCAGGGCTGGCCCCAGTTCTGGCGAATGCGGCGCCGCCTCAGGGCGCGGTTCGTGCCCGGTTGTGGCGTTCGGAGAGTGGAGAGGGTGCTCATGAGGCATCAGTCCTTGTCTCGCAGCACGCGGAACTGCAGCACGGTCAGCGCGACGATGAGGACGAAGATGACGTAGCCGGCGGCCGACGCCATCTCGTAGTTGCCGTTGCCGAACTGTTTGTAGGCGTACAACGTCGCCGACAGGGTGGAGTCCAGCGGTCCGCCGTCGGTCATCACGAACGGCTCGTCGAAGAACTGCAGATAGCCGATGCCGGTGGTCACGGCGGTCAGCAGCAGGGCCGGCCGCAGGAGCGGGAAGGTGACCCGCCAGAACCGCTGCCAGGGCCCGGCGCCGTCGAGTTCGGCCGCTTCCATCAGGGACTGGGGTACGGACTGCAGCCCCGCCAGCATGATGATCATGACCGTGCCGAGGTTGCGCCACACCGCCATCACGATCATGACGGGCAGGGCGAAGCGGGTGTCCGCCAGCCAGGCCGGACCGTCGATCCCGAACCAGCCCAGGACGAGGTTCGCCAGTCCCGCGCGAGGTTCCAGGAGCGTCTTCCACACCACGGCGACGGCCACGATGCTGGTGATCACCGGCAGGTAGAAGCCGACCCGGAAGACGGCCCGGAAGCGGCGGATGCCCCGGTCGAGGGCAACCGCCGCCGCGAGCCCGGCGGCCAGGGTCAGGGGCAGGGCCACCAGGACGAACACGGCCGTGTTGCGCAGGGCCGTGAAGAACTGCGGGTCCTCGAAGAGGCGTACGTAGTTGTCGAGGCCGACGAACGACACGTTCAGCGGTGTGCGCAGGTCCGCGCTCTTGGTGTCGGTCAGGCCCATCAGCAGCGACCACACCACCGGCAGCAGCATGAAGGCCAAGAACAGCGCGAGGAACGGGGCGGCGAGGGCCCAGGCGGCCCGGGCCTGCCTGCCGCGCGCCGCGCTCCGGAGCCCGGAGTGCCGGCGACCGGCACTCCGTTCCGACCCCGCGGTGCCCTGCTCGTGGGTGCCGCCCCGCTCGGGGAGCGTTTTCGTGGACATGGATGTCATCCGTCCGTGCGAGGGTTGTCCGTACGAGGGATACTCACGCGGCGGCGCTCAGCGACCGGTGCCGATGCTGGTGGCCTTGGACTGCAGCGTCTTCTGCACCTCGGCGACGGTGGCCTTGCCGAGGGTCAGCTTCTCCAGTTCGGAGTCGATGGTGTCGGCGATCTGCTGCCAGGTCGTGATGGCGGGCGGCGCCTTGCTGACCTCGAGCTGCTCGGCGAACGCCTTCAGGTTCTCGTCCTCGGTCAGCTTCCCCTCCGTCCACGCCTGGGGCGAAGGCGGCAGGCTGCCGGTGGACTTGGAATAGGCCGCGAGGTTGGCGGGCTCGGTCAGGAACTGGGCGAACTTCCATGCCGCGTCGGGGTTCTTGGCCTCCTTGAACACCGCCAGGTCGCTGCCGCCCGCGAACCCGGCGGGCTGCTCGGTGTACGGCATCGGCATGGTCTTCCACTTGCCGTCCAGCTCCGGGGCGTCCTTGTGGAGGCTGCCGCCGGCCCACGCACCCTCCTGGTAGACGGCGATCAGCCCGTCCCGGAAACCCTGCACGTTGTCCGACCTGTCGGTCGGCGCCAGGCCCTGCTTGGGGACGCTCGCGTAGTCCTCCAGCGCCTTGGCGACCTCGGGCGAGTCGAAGGTGAACTTCCCGGTCCTGGCGTCGTAGATGTCACCGCCCTGCTGCCAGACCATCGGCACCCAGAAAATCCAGGAGTTGAAGCCCATCACCAGCCCGCTGGCATGGCGCAGCTCGGGGTTCTCCTTGCCGGCGGTGGCCTGGATGGCCTTGAGGTCCTTCAGGTACCCGGCCCGGTCGCTAGCCAGCGCGCCCTTGATACCGGCCTTCTTGGTGATGTCGGTCCGGTAGAAGACCGCTTGGGTGTCGGCGATGAACGGGACGCCGTAGGAGATGCCCTTGTACTTGGTGGTGTCCCACTGACCGGGGTAGAAGTCCGAGGACTTGATCGACGTCGGGGTGGCCTGGAAGCCGTTCAAGGCGGCCATCTCGGCCATCCAGGTGCTGCCCACCATGGACATGTCCGGTGTGTTGCCGCCGGCTATCGCGGTGGTCAGCTTGTCGTGGGCGCCGTCCCACGGGACCGCGGTGATCTTGACGTCTGCGTCCGGGTTCTCCTGCTCGAACTTCTTGCCCAGCTCCTTCAGGTCTTCGTCGGGGTCGCCCATGGACCACATGACCACCGTCCCCTTGGCCTTGCCCGCGGCTATCTCGGCGGGTGCGTCCTTGCCGGGGCCGGAGTCCTCGCTCCGGCCGCAGCCGGTGGCCACGAGGGCTGCCGTGACGGTGACGCACAGGGTCTGGACGGTTCTGACAGCGTGACGGGTGGTGATACGCATGATGCGGCTCCTTGCCGTTGTGCGAGACAGGCGCGGGGGGCGGCGAAGAATGAGAAGGGGCGGGCGCCCGGATGGGCCGGCCCACGAGTGGGCAGCGTCTGTGGTGACAGCGGCGGCGGTTCCTCGCGGGTCGCGGTGGGAGCGTCCGACGCGGAGTGGGTAGCGGCCGGGCGGGATGTGCCAGGCGCCCCTTCGGTGTCCCGGATCGGGAAACGCGCGGGCGGAAGGTGCAGGTGGGCGGTGCCGCGTGAACGCAGGCGCAGCCGCCCTGAGTTGTGAGGAAGGCGAGGCCCGAAGAGGTTCGCCGATGTTTCAAGGAGACGGGGGGCGGTGCGTCACCGGCAACGCACCGCCCGGCCGCCGGGGCGCCGTCATTCGCTCATCGCGATGACGTCGCGTCAGTTCGAGCTCGGCTCTAACGTCGAGCCACGGATCACGAGGCTGGTGGGAACGATGCGCGAGGGAGCGGCCTCCGGCGATCTGCGCACGTGGTCGAGCAGCAGACGAGCCGCCGCCTCACCCATTTCCCGCATCGGCTGGCGGATGGTGGTCAACGCCGGATAGGTGTACGACGCCACCTCGACGTCGTCGAACCCCACCACGGCGACATCCCGCGGAATCTTGAGGCCGGCCTCGTGCAGGGCCGCGATCACGCCGGCTGCCAACGGGTCGTTGTGACCGAAGACCGCGTCGAACTCCACGCCGTCCGCGAGAGCTTGCGCCACCGCGCTCCGGCCGTCGTCGAACAGGAAGTCGCCGCAGATGATTCTGCGCGGGTCGAGTTCGATCCCGGCCTGCGCATACGCGTCGACGAAGCCGCCCAGCCGTTCCTGCGTGCACCCGTACTCATCAGGACCGGTCACCACCAGAGGGCGACGGCGACCGAGGTCCAGCAGGTGACGCGCCGCCTGCTCACCGCCCTCCCGGTTGGTGGTGGCCACGTAGGGGAATCCCGGCCGCTGGAAGCGGTCGTCGATCAGCACCACCGGCAGTCCGGCCTCGTGCAGTTCTGTGATGGATCCCAGGGCCCCCTCGGGCTCTATCACCAGCAGCCCGTCGAACGACTTGGCAGCGACCTGCAGGCCCAGCCTGCGCAGTGACTCCTCACCGCGGTTCCAGGTCAGGATCCGCAGCCCGAAGCCCTCGGCCTCCAGCGTTTCGACGACCGCCTGCACTATGCCGGCCCAGGCCCAGGCCAGGTCAGGGACCAGCATGCCGATCATCTGTGTCGTACCGCGTGCGAGCCCCACTGCCCCGGCGCTCGGCACATAACCGAGTTCCGATATCGCCTTGCGGACCTTCAAGACGGTGTTCTCGTTGATCTCGCCCTTGCCGTTCAGCACCCGCGAGACCGTCGTCTTACTGACCCCGGCCCGCGTGGCCACGTCGGCGATAGTGACTCCCATGTCACCTCCCCTTCCTTCCTGCAGAGGCGGAAGACGTCCTCCCGCACCGAAGGGCCGATCGTACAGAGGCCTGTGGAACCGGTACCGGTATCGGTTCCGGAACCGGTTTCGGTAGCGGTTCCGGCAGTGAAGCACCGAAAGGCCCGATCGGTCAACAGGCCGGAAACAACTCGTTCACCGGCCCGTCTCAACGTCGACGATGAGGCCGAAGCTTGCCGGGCGGCCCCCGCCCCACCCCTCCGAACTGGGCGGTCACAGAACCCGAGACCGCCACTGCCAACGGGGCGGCGCGGTTCGCGACCACCGACGACAGCCGATGAACTGGCGGTCATGCTGGAGCGATCGGGCCCGGACCGTTGACGCGGAGGCCGGATTGGGCTTCATAATCGGGCATCGATGTCATCGATGACACAAGTCAACGATGACACCCTCGGCCGACGGCACGGAGCCGGCATCGGCCTGGGGTGCACTTTTCGGTCCGTCGCGCAGAAGCCGCAGTCACCGCTGCGTGGACGGCCGCGGGACTAGGAGACACCATGAGCTCTGTACGCGTATCCCGGCATGCCCGCATACGGATGATGGCGGCGGTCGCGACCGTCTGCGCCCTGTCCGCGGCCCCGCTCACCCCCCAGGCCGTCGCGGCCGACACCCCGCCGTACTCCGAGACCTACAGACCCCAGTTCCACTTCACGCCGCAGAAGAACTGGATGAACGATCCGAACGGCCTTGTGTACTACAAGGGCGAATACCACCTCTTCTACCAGTACAACCCGAACGGCAACTCCTGGGGCGACATGTCCTGGGGGCACACGGTGAGCAAGGACCTGGTGCACTGGGAGGAGTTGCCGCTCGCCCTGTCGCACGACGACGAGGAGATGGTGTTCTCCGGCAGCGCGGTCGTCGACTGGAACAACACCACCGGCTTCGGCACGAAGAAGAACCCGCCCATGGTGGCGGTCTACACCAGCGCCTACAAGGACGGCGGCAAGCAGGCCCAGTCGCTCGCCTACAGCACCGACCGCGGCCGCACCTGGACCAAGTACCAGGGCAATCCCGTCATCGACATCGGCTCCGACAACTTCCGCGATCCCAAGGTCCAGTGGTACGCGCCGACCAAGAGCTGGCTGATGACGGTGTCGCTGTCCGCCGAGCACAAGGTGCAGTTCTACTCGTCCAAGAACCTCAAGGACTGGGAGCTGCAGAGCGAGTTCGGGCCGGCCGGTGCGACGGGCGGCGTGTGGGAGTGCCCCGACCTGTTCCCCCTCGCGGTCGACGGGGACAAGAACAACATCAAGTGGGTCCTGGTCGTCAACATCAACCCCGGGGGCATCGCGGGCGGTTCGGCCGCCCAGTACTTCATCGGCGACTTCGACGGCAAGAAGTTCACCGCCGAGGACAAGGGCACCTACACACCGCCCACGGGCACGGTCGTCCAGGACTTCGAAGGCTCCGGCTTCGGTGATTGGACGACCACCGGAACAGCCTTCGGCCCGGGGCCGGCAGCCGGTGCGGTCGACGGGCAGGGGGCGGTCTCCGGCTTCGACGGCAAGGGCCTCGCCAACAGCTTCCACGGCGGCGACGGCGCCACCGGCACGCTCACCTCCCCCTCCTTCACCGTCGACAGCCCCTACCTGAACTTCAAGATCGGTGGCGGGCGGCATCCGCACGAGCCCGGAACCGTCATGGACAGGACTCCGCCCGAGGGCACGGTTCTCGCCGACTTCGAGGGCGGAACCTACGGCGACTGGACGGCGACCGGTGACGCCTTCGGCACCGCACCGGCCACCGGCACCCTCCCCCACCAGGGACAGGTCTCCGGCTTCCTGGGAGACGGACTGGTCAACACCTTCCGGAACGGCGACGCCACGACCGGCACCCTCACCTCGCCCGAGTTCGTCGTCGACAAGAAGCACATCAACTTCCTCATCGGCGGCGGCAACCACCCGGCCGCCTCCGACCACCCCACCGCCGTCGAACTGCTCGTCGACGGCCAGGTCGTCCGCAGCGCCACGGGCAAGGACGCCGAGGCACTCAACTGGGCCTCCTGGGACGTCGGCGACCTCGCCGGCAAGAAGGCGCGGATCAGGATCGTCGACCACAACACCGGCGGCTGGGGCCACATCAACGTCGACCACATCGTGCTGTCCGACGCCTTGGCCCCGCGCGTCTCCCAGGAGACGTCCGTCAACCTGATCGTCGACGGCAAGGTGGTCCGCAGCGTGACCGGCGCCGACAGCGAGAGCCTGGACTGGGCGTCCTTCGACCTGCGCCCGTACGCCGGCAAGGAGGCGCGGATCCAGGTCGTCGACATGAACACCGCCGGCTGGGGCCACGTCATGGCCGACCGGTTCACCGCCGCCGACAAGCCCGCCCTCTCCGTCGTACAGCGCGCCGACTGGGCCGACTACGGCAAGGACTACTACGCGGCCGTGTCCTGGGAGAACGCTCCGGGAGGCAAGCGCTACATGATCGGCTGGATGAACAACTGGGACTACGGCCAGTCCGTCCCCACCTCCCCCTGGCGCGGCGCGCAGAGCGTTCCGAGGGAGATGGCGCTGCGCACCGTCGACGGCCGAATCCGGCTGACCAGCAAGCCGGTGGGCAGCCTGGAGTCCCTCCGGAACAAGCGCCCGACCAAGGCGTCCGGCGTCACCGTCAAGAGCACCTCCAAGCCCCTGATCGGCCCCACGGCCCAGGGCAGGGCACTCGACATCGAGGCGACCTTCTCCGTCGAGAACGCCGACCGTTTCGGCCTGAAGGTGCGCACCGGCGCGGGCGGCGAGGAGACCGTCATCGGCTACGACACCACGACCCAGGAGCTGTACGTCGACCGCACCCGCTCCGGCGCCGGGGACTTCAACAGCACGTTCCCCGGCGTCCAGACCGCACCCCTGAAGCCCAAGAACGGCAAGGTCAAGCTGCGGATCCTCGTCGACTGGTCGTCCGTCGAGGTCTTCGGCGGCAATGGCGAAGCGGTGATCACCGACCAGATCTTCCCCGACCCCTCCAGCACCGGCGTCGAGGTCTTCGCCGAAGGCGGCACCGCCACCCTCGACCACATGCAGGCATGGCAGCTGAAGTCCATCTGGAGGTGACAAGCCGCAGGTCCGCGGGCCGGTGGCCCAGGGGCGGCGACCGGCCCGCGGCTCTCGGCAAGGCAGGCGCCAAGAAAGGGGCGTGGAAGCAATCCCCACCGAACCTGGCCCGCACCGGGGGGTGCCAGCCTGTGTCTCTTCCTCCCTTCGCAGGACGGCCGAGGGGGAACCAGGCGCCGATGGGCATTGCAGTGCGGTGCCCAGTCCAGGAAGTGAGGATGGTGAGCGGCACTGAGCGCTGGGCGTCACAAACGCCCGGGTCAGCGTCCGACTGCCGTGGCTCCGCATGCCCCATACCGAGATCGACATCACCGCAGATCTGGTCCGGGACCTGCTGCTCGACCAGCACCCGGACCTGGCCGGTCGTCCCCTGAAGCTCGGCGCGCGTGGCTGGGACAACCAGCTGTGGCGGCTCGGCGACGACCTCGCCGTCCGGTAGCGCGCTGACGGGATGCCGACTATCTGACGGTGCATCAGGCGTCGGGAGGAGCACTCGGGTTCGCCCCCACGCCCCCGGGTGCGCCCCTCACGAACGCCCGCGATCAGCGTACGCAACAGCTCCCGAAGACTCTCGTGACACTCACCACGCAGGGTTCGACCACCCGACCAACAGGTCGAACAACGGCTTCGCACGACAGCCTGCGGCTGCTCTCCTCCTGGATCGCGCGGCCCTGCCAGGGAGAACGGCATCCGGGGAGGAAAGTCTCCCTCCCAGGGGCCTGGTCGACGGTGCGAGACTCACCGGCGTGACGGACCTCGGGCCGCTCGGCGGATCCGAATCGCCCCGTGCCCGGTGAGGACGACGTCACGGGAATCGCGCGTCCATGCCGATGTGCGGGCCAGGTGCCCCATCCACCGATTCGAAAGCGTACGCATGCCTCCCACTGAGCTGACCGAGTCAGAAGTACCGCCTTCCGGCGACTCCGGAGGGTCGTCCACGACGCCCACACGGCGCACGTTCATCGCCACGACCACCGCGGTCGGAAGCGCCGTCGTCGCCGGCGGGTTCGTCGCCGGCTCCGGGTTCATCGATGCGGCGGCGGCCGCCGCCGACGCCGCCCCCTCGAGCCGGGTGTCCTTGACGGTCAACGGGACCCGGCGCACGGTGACGGTCGACAACCGCACCTCGCTGCTGGACCTGTTGCGTGAGCACTTCGGTCTCACCGGCTCGAAGAAGGGCTGCAACGCCGGGGCCTGCGGGGCGTGCACGGTCCTGGTGGACGGGCAGCGGGTCAACTCCTGTCTGGCGCTGACCGTTCGGCTGGAGGGCGCCGAGGTCACCACGATCGAGGGCCTGGCCGACGGCGACCGACTGCACCCGCTCCAACAGGCGTTCATCGACGAGGACGCCTTCCAGTGCGGCTACTGCACCCCCGGGCAGATCATGTCCGGGGTCGGCTGCATCAAGGAGGGTCACACCGACTCGCCGGAGGAGATCCGGGAGTTCATGAGCGGCAACATCTGTCGCTGCGGCTGCTACGTCAAGATCGTGCGCGCGGTCGAGCAGACCGCCGGCCGGAAGTGAGGGCCTGATGTATCCCTTTGCCTTCGCCAAGGCCACCGACACCCGTGAGGCCCTCGACGCCGGTCGTGGCGGCGGCCGATACATCGCCGGTGGTACCACCCTGGTCGACCTGATGCGGGAGACCGTGGAGCGCCCCGAGACGCTGATCGACATCTCCGGTCTGCCGTTGCGCGGGGTCACTGTCACCGAGCGCGGCGGACTGCGTATCGGCGCGCTGGTGCGGATGGCGGAGGCCGCCGCCCACCCCAAGGTGCGCTCCCTGTTCCCCGTGATCTCCGAGGCCCTGGAGCTGAGCGCGTCCGCGCAGCTGCGCAACATGGCCACCATCGGCGGCAACATCATGCAGCGCACCCGGTGCTCGTACTTCCGCGACGTGACCGCCGATTGCAACAAGCGTGAGCCCGGCTCGGGTTGTGCCGCGTTGGAGGGCCACAACCGCACGCACGCCATCCTCGGCACCTCGGACGCCTGCGTGGCCACCCATCCCTCCGACGTCGCCGTGGCGTTCGCGGCGCTGGAGGCGAACGTGCACCTGCTGGGGCCGGCCGGGGAGCGTCGTGTCCCCTTCGCCGACTTCCTCCTGAGGCCCGGCAGCACACCGAACCGTGAACAGGCCCTCCGAAAGGGCGAGTTGATCACCGCAGTGGAGATTCCCGCGCTGCCGCGCCCGCTGAAGTCGGGCTATCTGAAGGTGCGTGACCGACAGTCGTACGAGTTCGCGCTGACCTCGGCGGCCGTCGCGCTGCATGTCAGGCGCGGCGTGATCCAGACGGCGAAGGTGGCCGCCGGAGGGGTGGGCACCGTGCCGTGGAAGCTCCCCGTGGTCGAGCAGCACCTCGTCGGCGAACGGCCCTCGGACGCCCTCTGGTCGTCCGCCGCCGCGCACGCCGCGAACGGAGCCCGGCCGTTGGCACACAACCGCTTCAAGACAGAGCTGCTGAAACGGACCGTGGAACGCCAGCTGCGCATCGTAGGAGGTACGAAGTGAGCCCCCAGCCACAGGCAGCCGTGGGCGCGCCGCTGTCCCGGGTGGACGGGCGGCTGAAGGTCACGGGCAGGGCGCTGTACGCCGCGGAGCACGACGTCGACGGGGCGGTGCACGCGGTCATCGTGGACAGCTCCATCGGGCGCGGGCGCGTCACGTCCATCGACACCCGCGACGCCGAAGCCCACCCGGGCGTGCTGCGGGTGATCCACCACCGCAACGCGCCGAAACTGCCGTACCGCGACAACTCCGGCTCCAACAACCCGCCGGGCCGGCGCCTGCGCGTCTTCCAGGACGACCAGGTGCGCTTCCACGGCCAGCCGGTCGCCGTCGTGGTCGCCACCACTCTGGAGGCCGCTCAGCACGGTGCGAGCCTGGTGAAGGTCCGCTACGACTCCGAACAGCCCGCCACCGACCTCACCGAGGGTGAGCCGGGCGAGCCGGCGAACTACGCGCGCGGCGACGTCGAGGCCGGGTTGCGTTCGGCGGCCGTACGTCTGGACCTGAACTACCGCACGGCCCGCAACCACCACAACCCGATGGAACCGCACGCCACCATCGCCCGTTGGAAGGGCGACAAGCTCACCGTCTGGGACAAGACCCAGTGGGTCGTCGGCACACAGACCGAACTCGCCGCGGTGTTCGGCCTGGAGACGGACGCCGTGCGGGTCATCTCCCCGTTCGTCGGCGGCGGCTTCGGAACAGCGCTGCGCTGCTGGCCGCACGTGATCGTCGCCGCGCTGGCCGCCCGCGAGACCGAACGACCGGTCAAGCTGGTCCTGAGCCGCAAGCAGATGTACCTGGGCACCGGCTACCGGCCGTCGTACGAGTACCGGCTGAGGCTGGGCAGCGACCGGCGGGGACGGCTGATCGCGGCCGACCACGCGATGGACGCCGAGACCTCGTCGTACGAGCAGTTCACCGAGGCCATCCTGGCGGCCGGGCAGATGCTCTACAGCATGCCCGACGTCCGGCAGGCCTACCGGCTTGTGCCGCTGGATCTGCCCACGCCGCTGTGGATGCGTGGCCCGGGCTTCCAGACGGCGTCCTTCGTCATCGAGTCGGCCATGGACGAA
The DNA here is from genome assembly GCF_019599145.1 of Streptomyces akebiae. Classification (NCBI taxonomy): domain Bacteria; kingdom Bacillati; phylum Actinomycetota; class Actinomycetes; order Kitasatosporales; family Streptomycetaceae; genus Streptomyces; species Streptomyces akebiae. Next base: position 973,830 of record NZ_CP080647.1, read on the forward strand.
CTCGCCCACAAGCTCGGCGTCGACCCGATCGAGCTGCGTCGGCGCAACGAGCCGAACGAGGACGAGGCGAGGAACGTGCCGTTCTCCACGCGCCGGCTGCGCGAGTGCTACACCGTCGGCGCCCGCGAGTTCGGCTGGCACCGCCGCGATCCGCGGCCGCGTTCGACGCGTGACGGCGACTGGCTGATCGGCATGGGGATGGCCGCGGGCGTGTACGACACCGCGCGGTTCCAGGCCGAGGCACGGGCCCGTCTGGACGCCGACGGCACGGCGGTGGTCGAGGCCGCCGCCAGCGACATGGGACCGGGTACCTACACCTCCCAGGCCCAGGTCGCCGCCGACGCCCTCGGGCTGACCATGCGCACGGTCACCTTCCGCCTCGGCGACTCGCTCTACCCGCCGACCCCGCCCCACGGCGGCTCCATGACCATGGCCAGCGTCGGCTCCGCCACCCTCGACGCCTGCGACAGGATCCGGCGGCAGGCGATCCAACTGGCCGTAGAGGACAGGGACTCCCCGCTGTACGGCGTCCAGGCCGACGAGGTCGTCGTCCGGAGCGGCCGACTGCACGTCCAGGGCAACCCGGCCCGCGGCGAGACCTACCAGCGGCTGCTGTCCCGCAACGACCGCACCCATCTCGAAGCGGACGGCTCCTTCGCCCCGCCGTCAGGACCGGAGCGGCACTCCTTCTACGGCTACAACGCGACCTTCGCCGAGGTGGCCGTCGACGCCACCCTGGGCCTGGTCCGCGTGCGGCGCGTGCTCGGCGTGTACGACGCCGGCCGCATCATCAGCCCCAAACTCGCCGACAGCCAGGCCCTCGGCGGCATGGTCGGCGGCATCGGCACGGCCCTGCTCGAACACACGGTCACCGACCACCGCGACGGCCGGATCGTGAACGCCAACCTCGCCGACTACCTCGTCCCCGTCAACGCAGACATCCCCGATCTCAAGGGGATCTTCCTGGACGGTGAGGACTACGAGGCCGACCCCATCGGCGTCAAGGGCCTCGGCGAGCTTGTGATGATCGGCGTAGCGCCCGCCATCGCCAACGCGGTCTTCAACGCCACCGGTCGCCGGGTGCGCGAACTGCCCATCACGGCCGAGGCGTTGCTCTGAACCGAGCGCCCGGGGCACGGGAAGCAAGGGACCCGTGCCCGGGACGCCCACTCCTCGTCCGGCAGTTGCTCCCCCGTTCGACTGCCGGACCTCCCGGGCCGCCGCCGTCACGCTCCCCGGCGTCACGGCGGCGGCCCGCTCACCTCACCTCCACGAAGGACCCGTGCATGCTGAACATCGCGGACACACTGCACCGCTGGTGCCGCGAAGCCCGCCGCTTCGCCCTCGCCACCGTCGTCGACGTCCACGGCAGCGCACCCCTGCCGATCGGTACGTCGGTGGCGGTGGACGAGGACGGCAACGCCGTCGGCAGCATCTCCGGCGGCTGCGTCGAGGGCGCGGTCTACGAACTGTGCCGACAGGTGCTCCACGACCGGGGCGCCCCCCAACGCGCCTGGTTCGGATACTCCGACGACGACGCCTTCGCCGTCGGCCTGACCTGCGGCGGTGAACTCGACGTCCTCGTCCGACGCGTCGACCCGACAACGGAGCCGCAACTCGGTGCCGCCCTGGAGGACGTGGCACAGGGGCTGCCGACGGCAGTGGCCCAGGTGGTCGACGGCCCCGACGACCTGATCGGAGCCACCCTGAGCGTGCTCGGCCACGGTGCCGCGTCCTACGGCATCCTGGACGGCGCGGCCGCGGACCGCGCGGTGACCGCGCAGGCGGTCGCCCAGTTGCGCGCGGGACGGACCACGCGCGTCGACCTGGGCGGAGACGGCGAGGCCTGCCCCGTCCCGCTGTCCGTCCTCTTCCACGTCAACGCCGTACGCCCCCGCATGCTGGTCTTCGGAGCCGTCGACTTCGCGGCGGCCCTCAGCCAGGCCGGAAAGTTCCTCGGCTACGACGTCACGGTGTGCGACGCCCGCCCGGTCTTCGCCACGCACGCCCGCTTCCCGCACGCGGACGAAGTCGTCGTCGACTGGCCCCACCGCTACCTGGAGCGCACCACCGTGGACGCTCGCACCGCCGTCTGCGTCCTCACCCACGACGCGAAGTTCGACATCCCGCTGCTGCGTCTCGCGCTCGATCTGCCCGTCGGCTACGTCGGTGCCATGGGCTCGCGGCGTACCCACGAGAAGCGTCTGCGCCTCCTGAGCGAGGCGGGCGTGACCGGGCAACAGCTGTCCCGGCTGCGCTCCCCCATCGGCCTCGACCTCGGCGCCCGCACGCCCGAGGAGACGGCCCTCTCCATCGCGGCGGAAATCGTGGCCGCCGCCAACCAGCGAACCGGTCTCCCCCTGTCCGGCCTCTCCGGGCCGATCCACCGGGACGGGCAGCTCATGCTGTCGAGCGCTCGCTGAGGCCTTGCCCACACGGACCACACGGCGTGCCCGCAGCCGACCGTGCGGCGTGCGAGATCCGTCGAAAGCGTCCGCCGAGAAGGCGCACCGCCCCGGAGGACAGCGGGCAGCGTGGGTCGGCGCTGCCCTTTGCGGCTCCGGCGACCTGCTCCGCGGCCCCAGGAACGTCACGAAGGTCGGGCAACGCCACTTGTCCGCTCCCCTCCTCAGCGCCACCACTGCCATCAGTGGCATGGCCCCTCACGACGACCGGCAACCGTCGACGGGCGACCGGAGGGCGAAGGGCGAAGGGCGAAGGGCGGCCGATCATGATCAGGCAAGGGCGGAGGAGGGTGACAGGTTCTGGTCGGCGGCCCAGGAGGCGAGGATGCGCAGCCGCTCGTGGGTGGCGGAGCCGGGGGCCGCGGTCCACACCGTGAGGTGCTGGTCGAGATCGGTGTTGGCGGTGTAGGTGTCCCAGTCGAGGACGAGTTCGCCCACGACCGGGTGGTTGAGGGTCTTCGTGCCGATGGTGCGGGCGGAGACCCGGTGGTCTCCCCACCAGCGGGCGAACTGCTTGTCCCGTGTGGAGAGTTCGCCCACCAACGCGATCAGCCGGGAGTCCTCGGGATAGTTGGCGGCCTCCATCCGCAGCTGCGCCACGGCGGTCCGCGCGGAGCCGTCCCAGTCGGCGTACAGGGTGCGCATCGCCGGCTCGGTGAAGATGATCCGCGGATAGTTGCGGTGCTTCTCCGGAACTGCGGCGAAGTCGGTGACCAGCGCGGAGGCCAGCGCGTTCCAGGCGAGGACGTCGCCCCTACGGCCCTGAACGATGGCCGGCGTGGCGGTCACGTCGTCCAGGAGCCGCTGCAGCTGTGGCTGAACCGTCTGACGGCCGCGCCGCCGGGTGCGCGTGGCGGGCTTGCCGGCGAGCCGGAACAGATAGCCCCGCTCGTCGTCGTCCAGATGAAGCACTTGGGCGAGGGTGTCGAGCACCGGGGCGGACGCCTGCATGCGCCCCTGTTCGAGCCGGGTGTAGTAGTCGGTGCTGATCGAGGCGAGCTGGGCGACCTCCTCGCGGCGCAGCCCCGTCACCCGGCGGGGCCCGCCGGTCTCCGGTAGTCCGACGGTGCGCGGGCTCAGCTCGGATCGGCGCTTCTTGAGGAATTCACCCAGCTCATTGAGGGGGAGGTTGCTGGTCATGGTGCCCAGGATGACATCGATCGCACCCCGGCAAGGGGGGAGAGTTTCCTCCCAGGATGTCTCTCTCCCCGGATGTGTTTCTCTGCTTTTCGTACACGCCGACGCGGGTGAGCCTCGTGTCGAAGAGACCTCCAGCACCGTGGGGAAGCCCACGTATGCGCGGCACGGTCCGCACCGTCGTCACCTGCGTGTCCGGTTCGGACCTGCGGCCCCACCGCGGCGCGGAACCGGTCGACGAGCCCCACCCGATGGGCCATGGAGCGACCATCGGCAAGCTGGTCGACCGTCCGCAAGGAGGTCCCCTGTTGGAACTGGACGCCCTCACCTACGAGCGGCTCGAGCCGCTCCCACCTCGCTCGACCAGCATTCGGCTCGCCTGGCTCAAGGAGAGCCTCAGCGGTCAGTACTTGTTTCAGCCCTACGAGCAATTGGCAGCGGCCTATCGCGTCCTCGGCCATGACGGCGAAGCCCGCGGGGTCCTGCGCGCCAAGCACCGTCACCACCGCTCAACTCTGCCGTGAGAAGGCGTTCCTGTCGGCGAGCGAACTGCAGTGGTTCGCATATGTCCCCGAAGGGTGGATCTGGTGGCTCATCGTGCAGTTTCATCAGAACCGGGCCGGGAGCGTACTTGAGGGCGTTGGTGACCAGTTCGCTGACGACCAGCCGGCTCAGGTCCGCGTGCGAGCTGACACCATCAGGCGGCCGTCGGCGTGGGCCTGCTCGAGGAAGGCGGCGGCGTGACCTTCGTGGACTCCAGCGGAATCAGCATCTTCGTCACCGCCTACCAGGCCGTCAGCCCCACCGAGGGGTGGCTGCGTATCGCCGCCGCGCAAAGCGTCGAGCAGGCCCTGACGGCCTGTAGGCGTTGCAGGAATGCCCGGCCGGAGCTTGGCGTACCCGGCCAGGCCCCGGCACAGGCAGAGTGGGTCAGAGGGTGAGGAGAACCTTGGTGGCGCGGCGCTCGTCCATGGCCTTGTAGCCCTCGGCGGCCTGGTCGAGCGGCAGGGTGAGGTCGAAGACCTTGCCGGGGTCGATCTTGCGGTCCCAGATGAGCTGGATCAGGTCGGGAAGGAAGCGGCGTACGGGGGCCGGGCCGCCGAGGGTGTGGATGCCGGCGAAGAACAGTTCGATCCCGGGGATGGTGACGTCGTAGTTCACGCCCACGTAGCCCAGGTGGCCGCCGCCGCGAGTGGCGCCGACGGCCTGCATGAAGGACTCCTGGGTGCCGACCGCCTCGACGACCGAGTGCGCGCCGAGCCCGTTCGTCAGTTCCTTGATCTTCGCGATGCCGTCCTCGCCTCGTTCCTCGACGATGTCGGTGGCACCGTAGTAGCGGGCCAGTTTCTGCCGTTCGGGGTGGCGGGACATGGCGATGATCCGCTCGGCACCCAGTTGCTTGGCGGCGAGGACGGCCATCAGGCCGACGGCGCCGTCACCGACGACCGCGACGGTCTTGCCGGGGCCGGCCTCGGCGGCGACGGCGGCGTACCAGCCGGTGCCGAGTACGTCGGAGGCCGCGAGGAGGGCGGGGATCAGCTCAGGGTCGGGCTGGCCCGGGGTGGCGACCAAAGTGCCGTCGGCGTGCGGGATACGGGCCTTCTCGGCCTGGGTGCCGATCGTCTGCGCGACGAACTCGGCGTGCACGCACTTGGACTGGAACCCGGCCTGGCAGATCTCGCAGGTGTTGTCGGAGATGACGAACGATCCGACGACGAAGTCGCCGACCTTGACGTTCTTGACCTCGGAGCCGATCTCCTCGACGACGCCCACGTATTCGTGCCCCATGGCCTGATGGTCGGCGGGCTCGATTCCGCGGTACGGCCACAGGTCGGAGCCGCAGATGCAGGTCGCGGTCAGCTTCACGATCGCGTCGGTCGCATCGATGATCTTCGGGTCGTCGCGCTCCTCCACGCGGACGTCGCCGGCGGTGTGCATCACTACTCCACGCATGGTGGCTTCTCCTTGCTGGTTGTTCCGGCGCCCTGGGCGCCGGTTCCTGTTTCAGGAAGGCACGGGATCGCCGCGGCTTCCTCGGTCGGTGGTTCTGGCGCGCCGAGCCCGCTGGAAGGGCGTAACCGGCTCGGAGGCTCGTTGCCCGCCGGTGTCCAGTGCCGCGGCAGACAACGTTTGCCCGTCAAAGGGCGACGTCGTGGGGGTACCTCCCGGTCGAGTGCAGCCGAGACCGGGGGAGCGTGCTCTCGGTGTGCCGGCCGGAAGCCCTCGTACTGGACGTACTCGCGCTTTCGGCCGGTGCGGCGAGAGGGCGTGCCGGGCGTCGCGACGGGGCGGACGTTGCCTGTCGCGGCACTGGGCCACGGCGATGGGAGGCGGTGCTGGGTGAGCGCGATGATGGTGGTGGGGATCAGCGTCAGCGCGGCGATGACAGCGCCGACCGCGGCCGGTCCCCCGGCCCCCAGCGGCGATTCGAGGGCGATTGCGGCCGCCCAGGAGCCGGTGGCGGTGCCGAGGTTGAACGCCGAGACGGTCAGCGCGGAACCCAGGGTGGGGGCGCGGCCGGCGAAGCGGACGGCCAGCGCGATGAGCACTGGGTTCGCGCCGAGCCCGAACAGGCCCAGCAGGGCGATCAGTGCGATCGTCGGCACGGCATGGTCGGCCGACAGGCAGGTTGCCAGCAGCAGGGCCGTCGTGACCGCGGGGGTCATTATCGTGGTCGCGTACGGGTGGCGATCCCCCAGACGGCCTCCCGCGAGGAAGCCCGCCAGAGCGCCGATCCCGAATCCGGCCAGGACCAACGGCACCAGGCTGGAGGCCAGGCCCGCCCGGTCGGTCAGCAGCGGCGAGACGTAGGAGTACGCGGACAGCACGCCGCCGGTCGTGGTCGCACAGGCCGCCAGCGCCAGCCACAGGTGCCCCGACCGCAGAGCGGACAGTTCGGACCGGAGCGAGAGCGCCTCCTGGGCGGGCCCGTCGTGCGGGACATGGCGGGCGATCAGTGTCATGGCGGCCACGGCGAGGGCGGCGAGCGCCCAGAAGGGGCCACGCCAGCCAATGAGCTGTCCGGCGAAGGCGCCGAGCGGCACTCCGACCACGTTGGCGAGCATCGCGCCGGCGCCTACGACGCCCAGCGCGCGGGAGCTCGCGGCGGGACCGACCGCGCGAGTGGCCACCACGTTGGCCACCGCCCAGAACGCGCCGGTCGCCAGCGCCGTCAGGAACCGGGCCGCCAGCACCAGCGTGAAGCTGGTACTGAGGGCCACGATCACGTGACCAGCAGCGAAGACGGCCAGGGCGAGGAGCAGCGTCCATCGCCGGGGCAGCCGCAGGGTCAGCATCGCCATCAGCGGCGCGCCGACGACCATCCCGACCGCGAACACGGTGACCAGGAGCCCGGCCCGGGCCACGCCGACCTGCACATCAGTCGCGATCTCGGGCAGCAGACCCGCGACCACGAACTCGGTCGTGCCCATCAAGAACGTGGCCAGGGCGAGCACGTACACAACGAGCGGCAGCCGGGCGGGCGGACGCTCGCGGTCACCGAACGGCAGGTCGGAAGGGGCCTGGAGGGTTCCTCCTCGCGTGGTCATGCGATATCTCCGCAACGGTTCGGCATCGGGGTGCGCATTCCACGAAACCGGCCCGGCCGCGTGCGCGGGAGGCTGCGTTCATAGGGGGTACAGGCTCGACCCCCCACTCGCCGGGTTCCCGCCGTAGCGTGAAGAGCATGGAACGCCGCTCCGACAACCGCGCCGACATCCGCGACTTCCTCGCCCGTCGCCGTGCCCAGCTCACCCCGGAGCAGGTCGGGCTGCCCACCAGCGGCCGGCGCCGGGTCCCCGGGTTGCGCCGCGAGGAGGTCGCCGTCCTCGCCGGCGTGAGCACCGAGTGGTACACCCGATTGGAGAAAGGCCACATCAGCGGTGTGTCCGAGGAGGTCCTCGACGCGGTGGCCCGCACCCTGCGGCTGGACGACGACGAACGCACCTACCTGTTCGACCTCGCCAAGGCCGCCCAGCCCAGCCCGGCCCCTCGGCGCCGCCGCAAGGCCGTCGACGTCCCGCCCCGCGTCCAGTGGCTGCTCGACTCCATGCCCCTGTCCGCGGCCTTCGTCACCAACGGCCGTCTCGACATCGTGGCCACCAACACACTCGCCCGCGCCCTGTTCGCACCCCTGTTCAACAGCCGAACCGCCGACGTGCGCGGCCGCCCCAACTTCGCCCGGTTCTGGTTCCTCGACGACGACTCCCAGGACTTCGCCGCCGACTGGGACGGCGCCGTCGACATCACCGCCGCACTCCTGCGCGCCGAAGCCGGCCGTTACCCCAACGACAGGGCCCTGCGCGAGCTCATCGGTGAACTCTCCACCCTCAGCCCCGAGTTCCGCACCCGGTGGGCGGCTCACAACGTGCGTATCCATCACGGCGGCGTCAAACGCTTCCACCACCCCGAGGCCGGGGACCTGGAACTCACCTACCAGCCCCTGGACCTGCCCATGTCCGCCCGCGAGGCGCACTCCCTGACCATCTACACCGCCGCACCCGGCTCCGCTTCCGAAGACGGCCTGCGCCTGCTCGCGTCCTGGGCAGCCACCCACAGGCCTCACCCACCCACCCGGCAGTCTCCGGCACGCTGAAAAGCCGTTCAGCACAGCCATTCCAAGCAGCGAAGGAGCCCCTCCGTGAAGCACGTAGGACGAGCATGAGCCGGATCCTCATCACCGGTTCCACGGACGGCCTCGGATACGCCACGGCCGAGGCGCTGCAGTCCGCGGGGCACGACGTCGTGGTCCACGCCCGCAACCCTGAACGGGCCAGAGCCCTCCACCTGCTCGTCGGCCGCGGAGCAGGTCTCGTCGTGGCCGACTTGACCGACCGTGACGCCGTACGGCGGATTGCCGCCGAACTGAACGACACCCCGCCGCTCGACGCGGTCGTTCACAACGCCGGTGTCTGGAGCGGGCCTGCGGTCATGCCGGTCAACATCGTCGCCCCGTACCTGCTCACCGCGCTCGTGCGCGGGCCGCGCCGCCTGGTGTACGTGAGCAGCGGCTCGCACTTCGACGGCCGCCCCTCAGCGGACGGCATCGACTGGCGCGGCACGAGGCCGGGGTCATACGCGGACAGCAAGCTGTTCGTCACGACGCTCGCAGCCGCCGTGGCCCGCCTGTGCCCCGACGTGCTGAGCAACGCCGTGGACCCGGGCTGGGTGCCCACGAAGATGGGGGGACCCGGCGCACCCGACGATCTTCAGCTCGGTCACCGGACACAGCAGTGGCTGGCCTCCAGCGACGATCTCCAGGCGCTCACGACCGGGGGCTACTGGTATCACCGCGAGCGGCAGCGGCCTCACCCCGCCGTACACGATGAGGCGTTCCAGGACCGGCTCCTGCAGACGCTGGCCGAGGAGACAGGCACCCCTCTCGAAGTGCGGTGACAACACCCCTCCAGGGGTGCCTGCGGCACTCGCCTCCTGCGGCGGCGCGCTCCTCGGTGTCAGGGCCCAGCGTACGGGTCTTGATCAGGGGTGTCGTTGGTTTCCGTCCATGCCATGCGGGCCTTGAGGTCCTGGATGCAGATCTCGTGGCACGTGCGGATGGCGAGACCGAGAGCGACCGGGATGTGCAGTTCTGGACGCGCGCGATGTTGCCCCGGACGATGGCGATGACGCTCGTGAGGGAGACCTCGGGGACGGGCGCGTCGGGGAAGGTGCCCTGCGGGATGAAGACGCCCCCGCACTTGGCGAAGAGCGGCTTGGCCACCGGGGTGGGGCCGTACGGAATCCGCTGCCGTTGCCTGGGATCCGGCAGCTCGCGTCCACCGTCACTCGGATCTCGCGCACCGTGAACACGTTGGAAGCGGACCTGGTCTGCCACACCGGCGACATCGCGGACGACACGGCCGAACGCCGCCGCGCCCAGGCCCTCCCCCTCGGTACCGTGCGGGCCACCCATGCCCGCGTGTACGTCACCGGCAACCACGAGTACTACAGCGAGGCCCGGGGCTGGGTCGACCTGATGGACGAGCTGGGCTGGGAGCCGCTGCGCAACGCCATCTGCTGCTCGAACGCGGCGGCGACACCCTCGTGGTCGCCGGCGTGGACGACGTCACCGCCGAGTCCTCCGGCCTCGCAGGCCACCGCGCCCACCTCGCCGGTGCCCTGGACGGCGCCGACCCCGATCTGCCCGTGCTGCTCCTGGCGCACCAGCCCAAGTTCGTCGACCGGGCGGCAGCCGCCGGCATCGACCTCCAACTCTCCGGCCACACCCACGGCGGCCAGATCTGGCCCTTCCATCACCTGGTCCGCATCGACCAGCCCGCTGTCGCCGGCCTCAGCCACCATGGCACCCGCACCCTCCTCCACACCAGCCGCGGCACCGGCTTCTGGGGCCCGCCGTTCCGCGTCTTCGCACCCAGCGACATCACCCTGCTCGTGCTCCGCTCCCCGCACCTGCCCACCTCGCCGTAGACGGGGCGGGCCGGCACATCCGCTTGGAGGTGTCGTCGAGCTGAGGGGTGCGGGGAAAGCAGACGGCCAGGCCCCTCACCCCGAGGACGGGATCCGGACCGTTCCCGGGCCGACGGCTGGGACGCCGCGTCCGGAAACGCTCTCGGACCGTCAGGCGTCGAGTGCGTCGATCAGCGCCTTGGTCACGTCCTCCGTCGTGGCCGTGCCGCCGACGTCGCGGGTGAGGATGCCCCCGGCGGTCGTGGCCTCGATCGCCTTGTGCAGGCGGGCCGCCTGGTCGGGGAGGCCGAAGTGCTCCAGCATCAGCGCGGCGCTGCCGACCGCGCCGATCGGGTTGGCCAGGCCCTGGCCCGCGATGTCCGGGGCGGAGCCGTGGACCGGCTCGAACATGCTGGGGAAGCGGCGCTCGGGGTTGAGGTTGGCGCTCGCTGCCAGGCCCAGGCTGCCGGCCAGTGCGCTGCCGAGGTCGGAGAGGATGTCGGCGTTGAGGTTGGAGGCGACGACGACCGAGAGATCCTCGGGCTTGAGGACGAACTTCGCCGACATCGCGTCCACGAGCACACTCTCGGTCTCGACGTCCGGGTAGTCGGCGGCGACACGCTTGAAGACGTCGTCCCACAGGACCATGCCGTACTGCTGGGCGTTGCTCTTGGTCACCGAGGAGACCTTCCTGTGTGTCCTGGTGCGGGCCAGGTCGAAGGCGAACCGCATGATCCGCTCGCAGCCCACCTCGGTGAACAGGGCCGACTGGACGGCGACTTCACCACCGGGCCCGCGCCCGCCGAGGTTGCGGCCGCCGAGGCCCGCGTACTCGCCCTCGCTGTTCGCGGACGACGACCCAGTCCAGCTCCGTGTCGTCGGCCTTGCGCAAGGGGCTCTGCACACCGGGCAGGAAGTGCACGGGGCGGACGTTGGCCCACTGGTCGAAGTTCTGGCAGATCTTCAGGCGCAGGCCCCACAGGCTGATGTGGTCGGGGACGGTGGGCCAGCCGACCGCGCCGAAGTAGATCGCGTCGAAGTCCTTCAGCTGCTCCAGCCCGTCCTCGTCCATCATCTTGCCGGTGCGCTCGTGGTACTCGCAGCCCCAGGGGAACTCCTCCCAGGTGAAGGCGAAGGGGGCCGCGGAGCTCCTGGAGGTCTCGGCCAGGGCGTCCAGGACGGCTCGCCCGGCGGCGACGACCTCCTTGCCCACCCCGTCGGCGGGGATGGCGGCGATGCGGAACGTGCGGGGTGCGGCTGTCATGAGGGCCTCCGGCTCGCTGTCGTGCGGTCGGTTCGAGTCAACACACCGAGGTCACAGCGCGTCCAAGACCAGCTTTCGATACGACGTATAGGCGTGGCCGATCGGTCCCGCGTCAGGCGGGGCGTGCCCGCCGCTCCGCCAACGACCCGGTGAGAGCGAGGAACGCCCGCGCGGCCGGGGTGAGGTGCGCGGGCAGGCTGACCATCGCCACGTGGAGGTGGGCGGTCGGCTCGATGGGGGCGACCACGGCACCGCAACGGCGGGCCAGGCGGGTACAACTGCCGGTACCACGGCTTCGCCGAGATACGCGCGGCCTGCTCGGCTCGTCCGATGCCCGGGGTATGCGTCATTGCGGCCTCCCTGATCGCGCGGTACCGAGCCCGATCGGTACCGCACCGACTTTCGCCACAGTGAACCGGGTCACAGATGGGGGGGTCCACGACCAAAAATCGATGCCCCGTATAGGCGTGGCCTATCAGTGCCGGCGCACGTCACGGGCTCTCTTCACGCGACCCTGCCTCTCAGAGCCGACCCCGCCAGGAGCAGGCTGCCGGTCCCCTGGCCGGTACCGGGATGCCGAGTACCGCGCCGGAGGTCGCCGTCGGGTTCCGCACCCCGTACCGGGCCGTGGTGACGAAGAGGCGGTTGTCGTCGGGGTGCAGACACACCGACGTGGGGTGCGGGGCGGGGACGGTCAGGGTGTGGAGCAGGCGGCCGTCGGGACGGTAGCGGCGGACCGCCCCGGCGCCCCACAGCGCGACCCACAGACAGCCCTCCTCGTCGACGGTCATTCCGTCGGGGCTGCCCTCGCCGTCCCGCAGTCGGGCGAAGGTTTCCGGGTCGCCGGTGAGGTCGCCCGAGACGGGGTCGACCCCGCAGCGCAGGACGGTGCCGACGGCCGTGTCGGCGAGGTACATGGTGGTGCCGTCGGCGGTGAACGCCGGGCCGTTGGCGATGGTCAGGCCGTCGAGGACGCGGACCACCGTGCCGTCGGGGTCCGTGCGGTAGAGGGAGCCCGCCCCGGGGGTGCCGTCGTAGGCCATGCTGCCGGCCCAGAAGCGCCCGGCGGGGTCGGCGACGCCGTCGTTCATCCGGCTGGGGACCGGGGTGCGGTCCTCGGGGCGGTCCAGCCACTCCAGGGCGCCGTCGGGGGTGAGCAGCGCGATGCCGGTGCCCGCGGCGGCGATCCAGGTGTCCGGCCGGCCGTGCACCGGCGCGACGGCGCCCAACGGTACGTCGAGACGGGCGAGTTCGGTCGGCCCGGTGTCGTCGCGGTCCTCGCGGTCCTCGCGGTCCTCGCCGACGTCCCGGTCCTCAAGGACCTCGCGGTCGTGGCCGACGTCGCGCAGTTCGAAGAGCCGTCCGCTGAGGATGTCGACGTACACGTACCGGCCGTCGAACCAGCGGCCGCCCTCGGCGAGTTCGTACGCTCCCTCCACGACGAGCGCCGCCGACGGTGCCGTTGATGTCATGTCCCTCTCCCGGGTCAGCGGATGGTGGTGCCGTCGGGCTGGTCGAGCAGGCCGAGTTCGTCCCGTGTGGGTAGGCCCTCCCAGTCGCCCCGGGTGGCCACGGTGAAGGCCGCGGTGGTGACGGCTCGGTGCAGCCGGGCCGGGATGTCCGCGCCGTCGAGGAGTCCGGACAGATATCCGGCCACGAAGGCGTCGCCCGCGCCGACCAGATCGACGGCGCCGACCTGTATCGCCGCGCGGTCGGTCGCCCCCTCCGCGGTGAAGGTGGTCGCGCCCCTCGCGCCACGCTTCACGACGACCTCTCCGACCCCTTCCGCCAGGACGCTGCGCACGGCCTCCGGTTCGTCCACGCCGGATCGTTCCAGCACCAGCGGCAGTTCGTCCTCGGAGGCGATGAGCAGGTCGGTGCGGGCCAGCAGCGGCCGGAGCGCGGTGCGGGCGCGGTCGGCGGTCCACAGCCGGGAGCGGTAGTTGACGTCGAGGCATACGGTGACGCCGGCGTCGCGGGCTGCGGTGGCGGCGGCCAGAACGGCCTCGGCCGCCGACGGGCTCAGCGCCGGTGTGATGCCGGTCAGGTGCAGGACGCGGGTTTCGGGGGCCAGAGCGGGCAGGACGTCGGCCGGTGTGACGGCCGAACCGGCGGAACCGGCGCGGTAGTAGCTGACGCGCGTGAGCGTGCCCAGGCGGAGTTCGGTGAGCAGCAGTCCCGTGGGGCGGCCGGTGTCGTCGGTGCCCGCGTGGTCGATGTCGACGCCCTCGGCGCGCAGGGTGCGCAGTACGAGCGCGCCGAGTTCGTCCGCACCGACCCGGCCGGCCCAGCGCACTCGGTGGCCGAGCCGGGCGAGGCCGATCGCGACGTTGGACTCGGCGCCCGCCACGGACAGGCCGAGGGTGCCGCCGAGCCGCAGCGCGCCCGGAGCCCGGAGCGCCGCCATCGTCTCGCCGAAGGTCACGACCTCGGGTGGAATCGATCGCGTCACGGCCTCCCCCCGGCGGCAACCCTGCGGAACTCGGCCGCCCGGGACCGGAGTTGATCCAGGTCGCCGCCGTCGGCCGCGTCCCCGACGAGAGGTGAGCCGACGCCGACGGCGAGGGCGCCCCGGTCCAGGTAGTCGCGGGCCGCCTGAGCGTCCACTCCGCCCACGGGTACGAAGGGCACCTCGGGGAAGGGGTCGCGCAGGGCCCGCAGGTAGCCGGGTCCGCCCAGAGTGCCGGGGAAGAGTTTGATCGCGGCGGCACCTCGTGCGAGGGCGAGTTCGATCTCGGTCGGCGTCAGGGCTCCCATCAGCACGGGTATGCCGTAGGGCTCCAGTCCGTCGACCAGTGCCGGAGTGACGAGGTACGACGCACCGGCGTCCACGGCGCGGGCCGCGTCCGCAGCCGAGCGCACGGTTCCGGCGCCGAGAAGTGCGTCGGGGCCGAGTTCGGCGCGGGCCTGCCGGATGACGGTCAGGGCGTCGGCGGTGGTCAGGGAGACCTCGATGGCCGCGACGCCCTCCTCGGCGAGCGTGCGTACGGTGCGCAGGGCCGCGGCGGGGTCCTTGCCGCGGACGATCGCCAACAGGCGGTGGGCTCGAAGCGATTCCACCAGGTTCATGGGCGCGGATTTCTCCTTGGGTTCGGGGTGTGCGGGCCTGATGGTGCTCACCATTCGGTACCTGGGGATGCTCAGCATTCGGTACCTGGGGCTGCTCACCACTCGGTACCTGGGGGTGCTCACCACTCGGTGAACGCCCCGTCCGCTCCCCGCCATACGGGGTTGCGCCAGCGGTGTCCGGTCTCGGCGGCGCGGCGTACCGCCTTCTCGTCGATGTCGACGCCGAGGCCGGGGCGGGAGGCGGCGACGGCGTACCCGTCCTGGAAGCGGAAGGGTTCGGGGTCCATCACGTACTCCAGCAGGTCGCACTGCTGGTTGTAGTGGATGCCCATGCTCTGTTCCTGGATGAGGAAGTTCGGCACGGAGAAGGCGATCTGCAGGCTCGCGGCCAGGGCGATCGGGCCGAGGGGGCAGTGCGGGGCCAGGGCGACGTCGTACGTCTCGGCCATGGCGGCGATGCGGCGGACCTCGGAGATGCCGCCGGCGTGCGAGAGGTCGGGCTGGGCGACGGCGATGCCGCTGGTCATGACCTCACGGAAGTCCCAGCGGGAGTACAGGCGTTCGCCGGTGGCGAGCGGGACGCTCGTGGACTCCACCAGGCCGCGCAGGTGGCCCGAGTGTTCCGGTGCGACGGGTTCCTCGACGAACAGCGGGTACAGCGGTTCCAGCAGGGGCAGCAGACGGCGTGACATGGCGGTGGAGGCCCGGCCGTGGAAGTCGACGGCGATGTCCCGCTCGTCGCCCAGCACCTCACGGACGGCGGCGACGCGCTCGACGACCTCGGCGGTGCGCGCCGGGGTGTCGATCGGGGCGAGTTCGGCCGAGGCGTTCATCTTCACGGCGGTGAAGCCCGCCTTCATCTGTTCCTCGGCCAGCTCCGCGACATCGCTGGGGCGGTCGCCGCCGATCCAGGCGTACATCCGGACGCGGTCGCGTACGGGGCCGCCGAGGAGGCGGTGCACCGGAACGCCGTAGGTCTTGCCCGCGATGTCCCACAGGGCCTGGTCGATACCGGCGACGGCGCTGGAGAGGATGGGGCCGCCCCGGTAGAAGCCGCCCTTGGTGAGCACCTGCCAGTGGTCCTCGATGCGCAGCGGGTCCCGGCCGACGAGGTAGTCGGCCAGTTCGTGCACCGCGGCGCGTACGGTCTCGGCGCGGCCCTCGATCACGGGCTCGCCCCAGCCGGTGACGCCCTCGTCGGTGGCGACGCGCAGGAACAGCCAGCGCGGGGCCACCAGGAACGTCTCAAGTCCGGTTATCTTCAAGGGGATTCCTCGGGGAGCGGGTCGGTCGCGAGGTCTTCGTGGTCATCGTGGTCTTCGCGGTCGTCGAGGTCGTCGAGGTCTTCCTGGGCCTGTACGGCCGCCAGGTCCTGGGACGCCTGCGCGAGCAGTGACTCGACGGCGGCCACCGCCGCGTCCGGATCACCCGCCTCGACCGCCGCCAGCAGTTCCTGGTGCACGGGGATGGAGTCGGAGAAGTGCCGGGCGCCGTGCACGATGCGGTCACGGACCCGCAGACCGGCCTCGATGACGACCTCCATCCGGCTGAGCAGTTCGTTGTGGGCGGAGTCCAGCAGGGCGCGGTGAAAGGCCAGGTCCGCCTCGACCATCGCGTCCGCGTCCGTCCCGGCGGCCGCCATCGCGTCGAGTGCCTGCCGCAGCGCGTCCAGGTCGGCGGGGGTACGGCGGGCCGCGGCGAGCCGGGCTCCGGCGGGCTCGACTATCGCGCGCACCTCGGCGAGGTCCTCCAGAAAGCCGTCGGTGGGAGCGCTGCTGCCCTGCCAGCGCAGCAGGTCGCTGTCGAGCAGGTTCCAGTCGGCGCGGGGCCGGATGGTCGTCCCGCGTTTCTGCTTCGACTCCAGCAGGCCCTTGGACGCCAGGACGCGCAGAGCCTCGCGCACGACGGTCTTGCTGACGCCCAGCTCGGTCTCGAACTTGACGGGGTCCACGACGGAGCCCGGGGGGTAGTCGCCGCGGATGATGCGCCGGCCCAGCTCCTCCACCGCCTGGCCGTGCAGCCCCCTACCGGGATGAGTCACCACGTTCTCCGTTTCCGTTCAGTCGCTGTTCGCGGATGCCGCGTACAGCTTCCCGCGCAGGACGCCCCGCTCACGAGGACTCCTTCATGACGCTCCATCCTCCATCGACCACCAGGCTCGCTCCGGTCACATAGGAGGCGTCCGCCGATGCCAGGAACGCGACCGCCGAGGCGACTTCCTCCGGCTGCCCGAACCGCTTCGCCGCCGTGGCCGACACGCTGCGCGCCCTCTCGGACTCCGGGATGCCGTCCCAGGCCGCGGTGAGGATGGGGCCGGGCAGCACCGTGTTGACCCGGATGTCCGGCCCGTACTCGACAGCCAGTTGCCGCCCCAGCGAGCACAGCGCGCCCTTCGCGGCGGCGTAGGCGGCGTGGCCGGGCAGGCCCATGACGGCGTGTACCGAGGAGGTGAGGACGACGGATCCCGACGCCTCGCGCAGCATGGCCGCGAAGGTCTTCATCCCGCGCCAGGCCGGCTTCAGCAGTACGGCCATCTGGCCGTCCCACTCGGCCTCGCTCAACTCGTGTGCGGGCTTGTTGAGTTGGGCGAAGGCGTTGCTGTGCAGCACGTCCAGCCGCCCGTGTCGCTCGTCGACGTGGCGGGCCAGGTTCGCCCAGTCGGCGGCCGAGGTCACGTCGCACCGCACGTACTCCGCCCGGCCGCCGCCGTCCTCGATGCCTGCGGCGAGCGTCTTGCCGGCCGTGTCGTCCACGTCCGTGACCACGACGGTCGCGCCCTCGTCGGCGAGCCTTCGAGCCGTGGCCGCGCCTATCCCGCGCGCGGCGCCGGTGATCACCGCCACGCGTCCCGCCATCCTGCGGCACTCCGTCATCGTGCGCGTCTCCCGTCTGATGCCTGCTGACGACACCCACCATAGCTCTTTCAATTAATTATGAATATATCTTGACGGCGCGGCGATGCCGCTCCAAGACTGACCGGCATTGCCGCACTCAGCGAGCCGCGAAGAAGTCACAAGGGACACAAGGGACGCAAGGGACACACATGAACAGCTCACCACCCTCGCGGAGGTCGGTGCTCCGATGGGGCGCCGGGGCGACCGGAGCACTTGCCACGCTCCCCGCCCTCACCGCCTGCGGTCAGACCGTGGGAGCCGCCCGCACGACCCGGCAGGCGGCCACCCGCCCCGGACAGAAGGTGAACCTCGTCTTCTGGACCTGGGTGCCGATGCAGAAAACCGTCGACCTGTGGAACCGGACGCACCCCGACATCCACGTCGAGATGCAGACCATCCCCCAGAACGTGCAGGGCGGCTACCAGAAGATGCACGCCTCGCTGACGGCCGGGAACCCGCCGGACCTGGCGCAGGTCGAGTATCACGAGCTTCCCGGCTTCATGCTGGTCAACGGCCTGACGGACCTGAGCGCGTACGGTGCCGACGAGCTGCGCGACAGCTACGTGCCGTGGCAGTGGAACCAGGGCGTCTTCGACGGGCGGGTCCGTACCATCCCGCAGGCGTCGGGCCCGATGGGCCTCTTCTACCGCAAGGACCTCTTCGAGAAGTGGGGCATCGAAACGCCCGCCACCTGGGCCGAGTTCGAGCAGGCCGCCCGCGTGGTGAAGGCCCGAGGCGGCGGCGCCCGACTATGCACGTTCGCGCCCAACCAGCCGAGCTGGTTCGCCGCGATGTGCTGGCAGCGCGGTGCGCGCTGGATACGGACCGAGGGCGACGACTGGATCGTCGACATGAACAGCGACCTCTCGCGTGAGGTGGCCGACTTCTGGGAGCGGATGGTCCGCGACGACCTCGTGTTCGTCGGGCCCGACATGTCCAGCGCCTGGTTCAGGCAGGTCCAGACCGGACAGATCTCCGCCTGGGTAGGCCCCCAGTGGGGCGACGCCATGCTGCGCAGCAACGCACCGGGCACCAAGGGGAAGTGGCGGGTCGCTCCCCTGCCGCAGTGGACTCGGGGGGACAACGCCTCCGCCAACTGGGGCGGATCGTCCACCGCCATCCTCCAGGGCACCCGCCACCCGCGTGAGGCGCTGCGGTTCGCGCACTGGGTCAACACCGATCCCGAGGCCGTGGACCTGAACATCTCGGTCGGCTACGGCTGGCCCGCCGCCGCCGGCGTCTTCCGCGGATCGGCACTCGACAAGCCCGACCCGTTCTTCGGCGGCCAGCGGTACAACGACGTGTTCACCGCGTCCGACCGGGCCATCGACACCTCCTGGAAGTGGTCCCCCACCACGGACGCCGACTTCGCCCAGTTCGGAGACGCCTTCGGTGCGGCCATGGCCGGAGGCGGTTCCCTCGCCGCGACGCTGGCCGGCGCGCAGAAGAACACCGTGGACAACCTGCTGGCCAAGGGCCTCAAGGCGAGGAGCGCGTGATGGGCACCGCGATCAGCCGGACGAAGAACCGGACGAAGAACCGAGCGGAGAAACGGACGGAGAAACGGACACCGGGCGGCCGGCGCTCCGCTCGCCCGGACCGGGCGGCCTGGACGTTCCTCCTCCCCTTCGTCGCCCTCTTCCTGTTCACCTTCGTCCTCCCGCTCGGCTACGCCGTCTACCAGAGCATGCTCAAGCCGGTCCGCTCCGGTCCGCTGGGCCTGGGTCCGGCCACCGTCGGCTTCGCCGGGCTGGACAACTACTCCCTCGCCCTGCAGCAGTCGGCCTTCCTGGAGAGCTTCGCGCGGGTGCTGCTCTTCGGCGTCGTGCAGATCCCCGTGATGCTGCTGCTGGCCACCGCGCTGGCACTGGCCCTCGACACGCTCTCCCACCGCTGGGCGGGCGTCCTGCGAGCCGCCTACTTCCTGCCGTACGGCGTCCCCGGCGTCATCGCCTCGATCCTCTGGGGCTTCTTGTACGTACCGGGCGTCAGCCCGGTCGTCGACCTGCTCGGCAGGGTCGGCCTCGCGCCCGACTTCCTCGGCTACGACAACGTGCTGTGGTCCATCGCCAACATCGTGATCTGGGAGTTCGCCGGCTACAACATGCTGGTGATCGTCGCCCAGCTCAAGGCGATCCCGCAGGAGCTCTACGAGGCCGCGCGCATCGACGGGGCCGGTGCGTGGCAGACGGCGATCCGGATCAAGCTCCCCCTGGCCCGGCCCGCCCTCGTCCTCACCGGTGTCTTCTCCATCATCGGCACGCTGCAGCTCTTCGCCGAGCCGCTCGTCATCAAGCCGCTGACCTCGTCGGTCACCAGTTCGTACACACCGAACCTGAGCGCCTACAACGAGGCGTTCGCCAACAACAACATCTACCTCGCCGCGGCCGAGTCGGTGATCCTCGCCCTCGTCGCGAGCGTGCTGTCGTTCGGCTTCCTCAGCCTGGTGAACCGCGGGAAGGGAAGGGATGCACGGTGAGCGTGTCCACACCCGACGTCAGGAAGCCGACCGCCGCCGCTCGGGCTCCACGGGCCGCCACGGGACGTCGGGCCGGCAAGCCGCGCCGTGGCGTGAGGCCCTCGCGGATCCTGCTCGTCGCGCTGCTGACCGTCGCGGCGCTCTACTTCCTGCTGCCCGTCTACTGGCTGCTGGTGGCCTCCACCAAGAGCGGTGCCGACCTCTTCGGCAGTTTCGGCCTGTGGTTCTCCGACCCGCAGTGGCCGCACAACCTGTCCCAGGTCTTCTCCTACGACGACGGCGTGTTCTGGAGCTGGACGTGGAACAGCTTCCTGTACGCGGGGGTCGGCGGCGCGCTGGCGACCCTGCTCGCGTGCGCCGCCGGGTACGCCCTTGCCGTGTACCGCTTCCGCGGACGGGAGACGGTCTTCAGGGTGGTGCTCGCCGGTGTGCTGCTGCCCAGCACCGCGCTCGCCCTCCCCTTGTACCTGCTGTTCAGCAAGGTGGGTCTGGCCAACACCTACTGGGCCGTGCTGATCCCCAGCGTGGTCAGTCCGTTCGGCGTGTATCTGTGCCGTATCTACGCCGAGGCGGCGGTGCCCGTCGAGATGCTGGAGGCCGCACGCGTCGACGGCGCCGGCGATTGGCGGATCTTCGGCACCCTGGTGCTGCGCACGATGACGCCCGCGCTGGTGACCGTCTTCCTCTTCCAGTTCATCGGCATCTGGAACAACTACTTCCTGCCGCTGGTCATGCTCTCCGACGACCGCAAGTACCCGATCACCCTGGGCCTGACGACCTGGCAGTCGGCGGCCGACCGCAATCCCGAGCTCTACCAGCTCACGATCGGCGGCGCGTTCCTGTCGATCCTCCCGCTGGCCGCCGCGATGCTCGTCCTCCAGCGCTACTGGCGTTCCGGCCTGACCCAGGGCAGCGTCAAGGGCTGAGCGAGGGGAGGGGCGGCCCGCCCCTCCCCTCCACGCGACCGTGGCCGACGACCGCGTCCGCGGAAGGTCACCTGCCCCTGGGATCGACGGCCTTCCGGAACGCGTCGTACACGAGCTTGGGCCGCTCCTCGGCGAAGGTGAGCAGCCCCATGACGGAGATGCCGTTGTAGTCCTGGTTGTATCCGGCCCGCTGTTTGTAGTCCTTGAGTACCCAGTAGGTGAATCCGGCGACGAACTCGCTGCGCGCGGCCACCTGGTCCCAGTGCGCGGTGAAGCTCGCCGCCTGCCACTCCTCCGTACCCTGCGTGGTGGCGGGGCCGTGGGTGCCGGCCACGGACCAGGTGCCGTTCTCGGTGATCAGGATCGGCTTGTCGGGATGCTTCGCGTGCACCGCGTCCAGCGTGGGGCCGAGGTCGGCGTCCTTGCCGTAGAAGTAGCCGAAGTACTCGTTGAACCCGATCACGTCGGCGAGGTCGAACGCGGGGTCGTTGCTCGTGTTGGACGCCCAGGTCACAGGGCGGGCGGTGAGGTCGACGGCCTTCACGGCGGCCTTCAGGTCGGCGAGCCAGGCCCGGTAGACGGGGGCGCCGTCGGGGTCGATCTCCGACTCGTTCTGGAGGCCCCACAGGATCACCGAGGGGTGGTTGTGCTGGTTCCACGCCATGGTCAGGGCCAGGGCGCGGGCGAGGCCGTAGCGCTCGGTCTGGAGCTTTTCCTGCGGGGTGTTGAGCCACATGGTGTCGATGTCGTCCATCACCAGCATGCCGTGCTCGTCCGCCCAGTCGTAGACGTACGGGTGGCGGTTGTAGACGCAGTTGCGGATGAAGTTGGCACCCACTGCCGTGATGTGGCCCAGTTCCCGGTCGTACTCGGCCGGTGTCATCGCCCTGCCGTGCGCGGCCGTCTCCTCGTGCCAGTTGAGGCCCTTGAGGAACAGCGGCTTGCCGTTCAGCCGCAACTGAGCGTCGGCGACGGTCAGTTCGCGTACGCCGTAGGTGGTGGACAGCGTGTCCACCCGTGGGCCCGTGGTTCTCCCGGCGGTCAGGGTGGCGCGGGCGGTGAGCGTGTGCGGCGCGGCCGGGCTCCAGCGCGGCGCGCCGGGTATACGGACCACGACCCGTACGACGCCCGCCGACCGGGCGGCGATGCGGGCCGCGACGACGGCGGGCCGGGCGCCGCTCCCCCGGCCGGGATCCAGGGTGAGCCGGCCGTCGAAGTCGGAGGTGCCGTGGTTCTCGACGACCGCGCGTGCCTCCAGGCGCCCGTTCGCGGCGGACACGAGCAGTTTGGTGACGGTGACCTGCGGGACCGCCTCGATCCACGCCGACCGGGTCAGACCCGCGTAGGGCCAGTAGTCCACCGGCTTGTACGGCAGTTCGTGGTCGTCGGTGACCGGCCGCGGAGTGGCGGCCGTGTAGTCGGTGTAGCTCGCCCGGCGGAAGACCCGCACGGCGATCGTCTGACGGGTCCCCGGCCGGAGGGCGCCGGCCGCCGGAAGCGCGAAGGGGGAGTTGGCGCCCTCGTGCTTGCCGAGGTGCTTGCCGTCGAGCCAGACCTCGGCGCTGTAGCCGGCCGCCAGGAAGGCGACGCGTACGTGCCGGGCACGCCAGGACGCGGGCACGTCGACGGTGGTGCGGTACCAGGCGTAGCCGTCGGCGAACGCCGTGCCCTGGCCGAAGGGGGCGGTCTGCGAGCCGAATCCGGGGGTGTCCAGCAGGTCCCAGGCCGCCGGGACGTCGATGAGGTCCCAGGCCCGGTCGTCGTGGCGCGGGGACTGCCAGCCCTCGTCGAGCCCCTGGTCGGCGGGGTCGAAGCGGAAGCGCCACCGCTTGTCCAGGGACAGGTAGTCGCGCGTGGGCTCGTGCGTGCGCCAGCCGTCGAAGGCGGGGAGCACCGTGCCGTACTGGAAGACGACGTTGGTGCCGCCGACCTCGCGCACATGGGTGCCGGAGGGTTCCGTGACGGGGTGAGTGTCGAGAACCGGGCCGTTCGCGGCGGCCGCGGCAGCGCCGTCCGCCGCTCGCGCCGTCTCCGGCCAGGCCGGCAGGGCGACGACCGCGGCAGCGCCGAGTGCCGTGACGACGGTGCGCCGGGACGGGTGGATGGATTCGGTCATGACAGGCGGCTCCTCGATGCGCATACGTGTTCGTCCGCCCCACAGCCTGGACAACCCCGTCACCCTCGTCAAGGATTATTCATAAATAATGAATTGAGCTAGCGTGATGCCGTCGAGCCGCCGACGGCGTCCTACCGCACACGAAGACGGGTGACCTCATGACCACCGCACCGCAACAAGCGACCACGAGCGAGACCACGGGCCGACTCGCCATCACCCTGTGGGACTTCAGCTGGTACACACAGGCAGGACCCGGCGAGCCCTTCGCCGACCTCGACCGCGCCTTCGCCGAGACCGTGGACCGGGGCTTCAACACCGTGCGCGTCTGCGCCATGCCCTTCCTGCTGTTCTCCGGCCGCGTCCCCGATCCGGAGTCCATCGAGGTCCGCGGCCTGGGCGAGGAGTTCGGGCAGCGCACCCGCTGGTACGACGTGCGCGGCGGCTATCCGCTGGACGGCCGCCGACGGCTCGTCGAGCTGTTCGAGGCCGCCGCCCGCCACGGCTGCAGGGTGATCGTGTCCTCCTGGGAGTACCAGCAGTCCCCCAGCTTCGCCGACACCGACGCCTGGCACCGCGCCCTGGCCGAGGTGCCCGGCCCGGACCGCGCGGAGGCGGTGGCCGAAGCCCTCGCCGACCTCCTCGACTTCCTCACCGAGCGCGGGCTGGCCGACCACGTCGCCTACGTCGAGGTGCACAACGAGGTCGACAACTGCTCCCTGGTACCGCGCGACGGCGCCACCCACTACGCCTATCTGCGCGGCCCGCTCGACCGTGCCGTGAAGCTGCTGCGGGCCCGCCACCCCGGCATCCCCGTCACCTACTCGCTGGGCGAGCCCTGGCCGAGCGAGATCGACGACCTGCCGGAGGGGGCGCAGATCGCGCACTTCCACTTCTACGTCTACGGCGTGCTCGGCGCGCTCTACGAGGCGGTCGGACTCGGGCACGGCACCGAGGCGGCACCCGAGACGGCCACCTGGCCCACCCCCGAACTGGCCGCCATGCTGCGCCCCGACGCGCCCGCCTTCGCCGACTACCAGCCGGACGAACCCTGGCGACTGGCCGCCACCGGAATCCCGCGCGAACTGTTCTACGCACACGACTGGGTCGACCCCGACCGCTGGGACCTGTGGCTCTACGAGAACTATCCGGCCCACCGGCAGGCCATGCGGGACACGCTGGCCGGATGGGTCGATTCCGTCGCCGACTTCGCCCGTCACCGTGGCATCCCCGCCGTCCTCGGCGAAGGCGTCGTGGGCTACACCCCGCTGCTGACACGCTTCGAGGAGGACGCCGTCGGCAAGGACGTCGCCGAGTTCGTCGTCGACCGCTGCCTCGCCGCGGGCTTCCAGGGCGTCGTCCTGACCTCCAACGCGGCCCCGCACCACCCCATGTGGCACACCGACCGGGACTGGATGCGGCGGGTCAACGCCCGTATCACCGCGGCCTGATCACGCCCCGGCGGCGGCCGGGGACGCCGGTGGTCCCACGACGCGCGAGATGACCGGACCCCGCGCCGGAACCGGTACCCGCCTGGCAGGCCGCCCGTCGACCACGAGGACGGCCTGCACGGTCGGCCATGGAGCGGGGGAATCCGTCGAGGTCGGCGTTCGGGTACTGCCGGATGGGCTTCAGACCCGTCGGCGGGGTGACATCCGTACGGACCGGCCGGCCGTTGGTGGCGGCCTGCTGTTCCCCGGTGGACAGCCGCCGGTCGAGTGGAGCTTGGCCGCGGCAGGGTTCTTGGCCTGCTTCAGGATCGCGGCCCGCTGCCCCCAGGACATGAAGGGCGTGGCCCCGCCGGGCAGCACCCACTTGACGGGCCCGGTGGCCAGGGGCCGCGCCGGAGCCGCCCCACACCGATCGCCTTCCGCCCGCTGGTCACGGCCTCCCTGGGCGGGCACCTGCCGCGGGCGAACTGCGGGTCCTGGGCGGCCAGTCGAGCCGGCCACCGAACCGACCGCCGCCGGGCCGTACAGGAAGCCGAAGGCGCTCACCTGCACGGCGACCCAGGCACCACGCGGGTCCTCCAGCCGTCCTCGACCCACCGTACCGATCACGAGGGGACGGGCAGGGACATGCGCTCCGCCTGGCCAACACGGAGAGCGGGCGTGGACACACGCCCGCTCTCCGCACCATCCGCGGCCACTCAGTTGATGCGGACGATCTTCCAGAGCTGGTCGTCGAGGTCCAGGGCGTTCCACTGCACGACTGCCGCGCCGTTGCTGGTGGAGGACTGGGCGACGGCGGCGTTGAAGCCACTGCCCACGTTCTTGAGTGCGTAGTAGCCGTTGCCCGCGTCGGTGAGGGTCCACTTCTGCGAGTTGGCGGCGGACGGCGTGTTCTGGACGACGGCGGCTCCGGCGGTGGTGGAGCCGTTACGGATGTCCAGGTTCAGGTTGCTGTTGGCGTTCCTGATGGTCCAGGCTCCGCCGCCGGCGGACTGGAAGGTGAACAGCTGGCAGAGACAGGCCGAGTTCTGCCACTGCTGGGCCGCCGTGTCGGTGGCGGTCGAACCCTGCGGGATGTCCAGGTACCTCCCGCTGTTCTTGTTGACGAGGACGTACTGCCCGGTGCCCAGCGGCGGCAGGGCGGTCTGGGTGAGGTTCCAGCGCTGGCAGGCGCAGCTGGTGCCGCTCCACTGGACGGCGGCGGTGCCGACCGCGGTGGAGGCACTCGGGATCTCCAGGTGCTTGCCGGTCACCCGGTTGGTGATGGTGTACCCGCCGGCCTGGTGCGGGGCGACGGCCCACTCGTGGTCCAGGGTGCCGTTGTCGTCCCACTGGAGGATCTTGGCGCCGTTGGCCGTGGACTGGTTCTCCACGCCCAGGACCTTGCCGCTGGCGACGTTGAAGATCTTGAAGTAGCCCGAACTCTGCTGCACGAAGCGCCACTGCTGGTCGGTGGCGTTGTCGGCGTTCTGCTGGGTGGCGTTCGTGCCGTTGGTGGTGGAGCCGCCCGCGATGCTCAGCATGAGGCTGGAGCCCGCGTTCGACATGGTGTAGGTGGCACCGTCCGAGATGCCGCCGCCCAGGTCGATGGTGCTGTAGGTGACGGGGTTGGAGAGGTTGCCGCCTCCGTTGCCGCCGCTGAGCACGAGCAGGCTGTGGCCGTCGGACAGGGGCACCATGCCGCGGCTGTATCCGTTGGCGACGTTGGAGCGGATGCGCGTCCAGGTGTTCGCGGCGCCGTTCTGCGTGTTGAGGAACAGGTCGCTGGTGCTGTAGGCGCCGACGACGAGCGTGCCGTTCGGACCGCCGGTGGGCAGCCACGTGATGTACGGGGTGCTGGTGGGGACCGCGCCGTCCGTCGATCGCAGGGGAATGCCCGTGACGGAGTCGAAGGCCTCCGGGTCGGCGGAGATCTTGTAGTAGACGGCGAAGTTGCCCGAGGGCGAGCCGCCGTACTCGTACGTCATGACGTAGTTGCCGTTGGGCAGTTTCGCGACGGTGGCCATGCCCGGGCGCTGGCTGTAGGTGGGCATCGCCACGTCGTCCACGACCGGGCCCCAGTTGCGGAGGTCCGTGGTGACCTGGTGGACGAGCTTCTGGCCGTGGTCGGGGTCGCGCTGGTCGGAGTAGTAGACGATCAGCTTGCCGTTGGCGTGGAGGAAGAACGGCTCCCACACGGGAGTGTTGCCATTGCCGTTCTGGTCGAATGCCTGGCCGCCGGTGGCGATGTTGCTGACGAAGCTCCAGGTCTGTCCGCGGTCGGTGCTGGCATAGACATCGATCTTGATGGCCGAGCGGTCGGCGGGTACGGAAGCCCCGGCGGCGAGGATGGTTCCCGCGGGGAAGCCGCCCACCGCCGTGGGCAGCTCGTAGAGCTCGGGCTGCCAGCGCATGCCCCAGCCGTTCTGGGTGTCGGCGACCTCGGAGATCTTCGTCCAGGAGCTGCCGTTGTTCGTACTGCGGTAGATGGGGAAGACCGGCGTGCCGGAGGTGTACTGCTCGAACGTCGCGAGGAGGGTGCCGTTGGCGGAGCCGTTGTGCTGCATCCGCATGGCCCGCGGGTAGAGCGACCCGGGCGAGGGCGCACCGGACGGCGGGGTGTACATCGTCTGCGAGGGGCGGGCCAGGGCATCCGCGCGGCCGGCGGGCATGACCATGGCCACCGCCGCGACGAGCAGGACGAAAGCCAGGGACAGGAAGAAGACGGGACGGGAACGCGGAGCGGCGCCAGGTCTGGCGCCTGTCTGCGCAGGGGACATTGCGGCTCCCAGGGGAAGGTGTGTTGCGGTGTCCGCCGCCGGCTCGGAACGGCTCAGGGTGACGCGGCGGAGTTCGTTGGGCGCGTGGCCCGGCGGACAGCCGGGCGACACTGCCGGGCGCGGGCGCGCGAGCGCGGGGGTGGCGCGGCGCGACAAGCGCGAAACGGTGGAGGTGGAGCGCCCGGGCGTGTGGGTGCGCCGGAGCAGTGGCACGGGCGGGGTGGATCAGGGGGAGGGCGGGGCGGGGTGGATCAGGGGGAGGGCGGGGGTGCGGTGGAACCGCGGACGATCAGTTCGACGGGTGGGTCGATCGTCGGCGGCAGTTCGGTGTCGGGCTTTTCCATGGCGTGCACAAGAAGCTGGATCCCATGGTGCGACGCGGCTTCGAAGGGCTGGCGGACGGTGGTCAGGGGCGGTGAGACGTAGGCGAAGACGGGGTTGCCGTCGAAGCCGACCACGCTGACGTCCTCCGGCACACGGCGGCCGTTTTCCCGCAGACCGTGGATGAGTCCGATGGCCATCTCGTCGCCCGCGGCGAACACCGCGGTGACCGATCGGTCCGAGGCCAGGCCGAGGCCCGCGGCGTACCCGGAGGCAGCCGACCAGTCGCCGTTCAGCACGGGCGGTTCGTGCGCGCCCCGATCCGCCAGCGCCGCCTGCCATCCCTCGATGCGGTCCTTGGTGGCGTACCACCGGCGCGGTCCGGCGAGGTGATGGACGGTCGAATGTCCCAGGTCCAGCAGGTGTTCGGTGGCCGCACGGGCCAGCTGATGGGCGCCCACGCCGACGGTCAGTGTCCGGGTGGCGGTGAAGGCGGGTGGCGCTCCGACGAAGAGGACCGGTACGTCGACACCGAGCGGGACCTCTCCTTCGACGATGGGTACGGAGACGACGATGCCGTCGACTCCCTGCTCCAGGAGTGACTCCAGCGCGCCGGCGATGCTGCGCGGGTCGCCGTCGGGGGTGTTGACCACGCGCAGCGCGTAACCGGCGTCCCGTACGGCCTGTTCGATGCCCACCAGCAGGGAGGCGGTTCCGTACCCGGCTGTTGCCAGGGCGACCACACCGATGGACCGGGTACGGCCGGAGGCCAGTGCCCTGGCCGCGTGGTTCAGCCGGTAGCCGAGTTCCTCGGCGGCCGCCAGGACACGCCGGCGGGACTCCTCGGAGACATACGGTTCGTCGTTGAGGACCCGGGAGACCGTCTTGCGCGAGACACCGGCCAGCCTGGCCACGTCCTCACTACGCGGCGCGGAGGAGCCGACACCCCGCTCCACCCCTGCTGTCATGAAGTCTCCTCATGGCCGTGTGTTCGCCATCGAACGAGGTCAATTGAATGACCGCGCGGTCTGACCGCGCGGTCAATGTCTACGCATCCACCGATCGCACGTCAAGGGTTTTCGCAACGCCACTTGCCTCCGACGCGAGCGGACGTCGGGGCCCGCAGCCGGGCGGAGGGGTTGCCGCAGGCGCTCCCAGGAAACGCGCCCGCCCTTCATCACCGCAGTTCAAGAGGCGTTCTCTCGCTTCGGAACGACGCGACGGCCAGCCGGGGCGGTCCCGCCCGTCGGCTCCGACTGCCCGCATACCGGGCCCCGATCGGACCTGTATCCCGCGCAAATCGCCGGACGCGGCATCTTGACATCCAGTACACGGAGCGTTCACGCTTCCTGGCGTCCACCGATCGCACTTGTTCGATCGTGTTTGGTTCTGATCGCTCAGCGGCTGTCTCTCCGCCTCCCCTCTTCCGGCTGACGCGCCACGCCTGGGTACCGCCAGCCCTGTCAGGAGTCAAAATGCACCATTCATCCCTTGGTCGGCCCATGCCTGGCACCAGCCGCCGCACCGTGCTCCGCGGGCTTGGCGGAACCGCGCTACTGGGGGCCGGCATCCCCCTGCTGAGTGCCTGCGCCGACAGTTCCGAGTCGTCGGGCACCAAGACGGTCACCGTGGGCTCCAACGCGTCCGACGCCGTCCCGAAGAAGGGGTACGCCGACGTCTACGCGGCCTTCACGAAGCAGTCCGGGATCGCCGTCGACATCAACACCAAGGACCACAACACCTTCCAGGAGCAGATCAACACCTATCTGCAAGGCACCCCGGACGACGTGTTCCAGTGGTTCGCCGGCTATCGGATGCAGTTCTTCGCGGCCAAGGGGCTCGCCTCCCCGATCGACGACGTGTGGAAGACGATCGGCGGTAACTTCCCTTCGGCGATGCACGACCTGAGCAAGGGGCAGGACGGCAAGTACTACCTGGTACCCCTCACCACGTCCCCGTGGGCGGTCTTCTACCGCAAGAGTGTCTTCCAGCAGTACGGCTACGAGGTCCCCACCACGTGGGACGCGTACCTCGCCCTGTGCAAGCGGATGAAGAAGGACGGCCTCGTCCCGATCGCGTACGGCGACAAGGACGCCTGGCCGGCGATGGGCTCCTTCGACCAGATCAACTTCCGCCTCAACGGCTACGACTTCCATGTCGAGCTGATGGCGGGCAGGGCCTCGTGGACCGACGCGAAGGTCCGCAAGGTCTTCGACACCTGGGCCGAGACCCTCCCCTACCACCAGGAGGGCGCGGTCGGCCGTACCTGGCAGGACGCGGCCCAGACTCTGGTGGCGAAGAAGGCCGGCATGTATATGCTCGGCATGTTCGTGGCCCAGCAGTTCACCGACAAGGCGGACCTGGACGACCTCGACTTCTTCGCCTTCCCCGAGATAGACCCGGCCTACGGCCAGGACACCGTGGAGGCACCGACCGACGGCATCATGCTCAGCAAGAAGCCCAAGAACCACGCCGGTTCCGTCAAGCTGCTCGAATTCCTGGGCACGCCACAGGCCGAGGAGATCTACCTCAAGGCCGACCCGAGCCTTATCGCCGCCTCCACGAAAGCCGACACCTCCGGCTACAGCGCCCTTCAGAAGAAGGGCTACGACATGATCGCGCAGGCGAAGCACCTCACCCAGTTCATGGACCGGGACAGTCGGCCCGACTTCACCTCCACGGTGATGCAGCCCGCACTCCAGAAGTTCATCCGCGACCCCAAGGGCATCGACAGCCTGCTGTCCTCGATCGAGCGCCAGAAGAAGACGATCTTCGCGTCCGGCTGAGCCCGACCCCCTTCTGAAGCGGATGAACACCGACACCATGAGCTCCGACACGACCACGAAGATCCCGGAGGCGGCCGCGGCGCCGCCTCCGGGCGCCGCGACGCCGAAGAGGCGGGTTCCGCAGGGCCACCAGCGCCTGCTGACCCGCCGCGACCGGATCGCGCTCGGCCTGATGGCCGGCCTGCCGACGATCCTGCACGTGGCACTGGTCTGGGTCACCGCCCTGGCCTCCATCGCCCTCGCCTTCACCACCTGGGACGGCATCGGCTTCGACTCGATCCAGTGGGTCGGACTCCGGAACTTCGAGGAACTCTTCGAGCAGAACCCGCAGTTCTGGCCCGCCGTCGAGCACAACGTCATCTGGTTCGTCGTCCTGATCGCGCTCCCCACGCCGCTCGGCCTGTTCCTCGCCGTGCAGCTGGACAAGAACATCCGGTTCAGCCGGGTCTACCAGACGGCGTTCTTCCTGCCGGTCGTGCTGTCGATGGCAGTCATCGGGTTCGTCTGGCAGCTGGTCTACAACCCGGACACGGGCCTGATCAACAGCATCATCGGCGCCAACGAGCCCGGCCGCTACATCGACTGGATCGGCGACCCGGACCTCAACCTCTGGGCCATCCTCATCGCCGCCTCCTGGCGCCACACCGGCTACATGATGATCCTCTACCTGGCCGGCCTGAAGGGCGTCGACCCCTCCCTGCGCGAGGCCTCCGCCCTGGACGGCGCCAACGAGTGGCAGACGTTCAAGAACGTCATCTTCCCGACCCTGCGGCCGACCAACACCGTCGTGCTGGTCGTCACCATCATCGAGGCCCTGCGCGCCTTCGACCTCGTCTACGTCTTCAACAAGGGCGCCGAGGGCACCGAACTGCTCTCCATCCTCGTCACCAACAACATCATCGGAGAGTCCAGCCGGATCGGCTACGGATCGGCCATCGCCGTCGTCCTCCTGGTCATCTCCCTCGCCGTGATCATCCCCTACCTGGTGGCCACCTTCCGGAAGGAGCGGCGCGCATGAGCTCCACCGTCATGACCAAGGTCCGTACGCCCGTCCGGCCCGCCCGGATCCTGCTGCACGTCTTCCTCGCGGGCGCCGCGCCGGCGTGGCTCGCGCCGCTGCTCTGGGCGCTGTACTCGGCCATGCGGTCGTACGCGGAGACCAGCGAGAAGGGCTATGTGTCCTGGCCCGACAAGCTGAGCTTCGACAACTTCACGAATGCCTTCACGCAGTCGGACATGGGGCACTACTTCGTCAACACGGTGATCATCGCCGTGCCGGCGGTGCTGGTGACGCTGTTCCTGTCGTCGATGGTCGCCTTCTACGTCAGCCGCTTCGACTTCCGCCTCAACCTCGCCCTGCTGCTGGTCTTCACCGCCGGCAACCTGCTCCCGCAGCAGGTCGTCATCACCCCGCTGTACCGCCTGTACCTGCTCATCGACCTGCCCGGCATCACGATGAGCGGCAAGCTCTACGACTCCGCGCTCGGCCTGGTGTTGATCCACGTGGCCTTCCAGTCCGGCTTCTGCGCCTTCGTGCTCAGCAACTACATGCGCTCGCTCCCGCACGAACTGACCGAGGCCGCGCTCGTCGACGGCGCCTCGGTGTGGCGGCAGTACTGGCAGATCGTGCTCCCGCTGTGCCGCCCGGCCATGGCGGCCCTGGCCACTCTGCTCTCCATCTGGATCTACAACGACTTCTTCTGGGCCCTGGTCCTGATCTCCACCGGAGAGAACATGCCGATCACCTCGGCCCTGAACAACCTCACCGGGGCGTACTTCACCGACCCGAACCTGGTCGCGGCAGGCGCCCTGCTCACCGCGATCCCGACGCTGATCGTCTACTTCGTGCTGCAGCGGCAGTTCGTCAGCGGCCTCACGCTGGGCGCCAACAAGGGCTGACACACCCCCACTTGCCCCTCCCCTACACCCCTCCCGGAGCATCACCAGTGAGTACCGCACGCCGTCTTCGCACACCTGGAATCGCCTACGGAGGTGACTACAACCCCGAACAGTGGCCCGAGGAGGTCTGGGCCGAGGACATGCGCCTGATGCGCGAGGCCGGGGTGACCATGGTCAGCGTCGGCATCTTCTCCTGGGCGCTGCTCGAACCGTCCGAGGGCGTCTACGACTTCGCCCGCATGGACAAGATCCTCGACCTGCTCCAGGCCAACGGTATCGCCGCCGACCTGGCCACCCCCACGGCGGCCCCGCCGGCCTGGTTCTTCGTCGAGCACCCGGAAGCCCTGCCGGTCGACAAGGACGGCCGCCGACTGACGTACGGCAGCCGCCAGACCTTCTGCCCGTCCAGCCCCGCCTACCGCCGAGCGGCGCTGCGGATCACCGAAGCCCTCGCCGAGCGCTACGCCACCCACCCGGCCGTCGCCATGTGGCACGTCCACAACGAGTACGGCTGCCACAACGACGCCTGCTACTGCGACACCAGCGCCGCCGCCTTCCGCGCCTGGCTGCGCGCCCGATACGACAATGATCTGGACACCCTCAACCACGCCTGGGGCACCACCTTCTGGAGCCAGTGGTACTACTCGTGGGACCAGATCCTGCCGCCCCGCACCACCCCGGCTCCCCCGAACCCCACCCAGCGGCTCGACTGGCGCCGTTTCTGCTCCGACGAACTGCTCTCCCTGTGCACCGCCGAACGCGAGGTACTGCGGCGGGCCGCTCCGGACACCCCCGCGACCACCAACTTCCTGGTCCTGCGCACCATCGACGCTCTCGACTACTGGCGCTGGGCACCCGAACTGGACGTCCTCTCCAACGACCACTACCTACTGTCCGACGACCGGGAGCCCGAGGTCGACATCGCCCTCCACGGCGACCTGATGCGTTCGCTCGCGGGCGGCCCGTGGTTCCTCATGGAGCACTCGACCGGAGCCGTCAACTGGCAGCCCGTCAACCGTGCCAAGCTCCCCGGGGAAATGCGCCGCAACGCGCTCGCGCACGTGGCCCACGGCGCCGACGGCATCGCGTTCTTCCAGTGGCGGGCGGCCAGGGCGGGCGCCGAGCAGTGGCACTCGGCGATGCTCCCGCACGCCGGCACCGACAGCCAGATCTGGCGTGACGTCGTCCAACTCGGCGCCGACCTGCGGACGTTGGCCGAGGTGCGGGACTCCACCAGCACGGCACAGGTGGCGATCGTGTGGGACTGGAACGCCCGCTGGGCACTGGAACTCCCCTCCCAGCCGAGCGGCGAACTGCGCTACCAGGACCTGGTACGGGACTGGTACACCCCCCTGTGGCGGGCCGGGGTCGCCGTCGACTTCGTACACCCCGACGATCCCGGACTCGACCGCTACAAACTCGTCCTGGCACCCTCGCTGTACCTGGTCACGGAAGCGGCCGCGGCGAACCTCACCCGGTTCACCGAACGCGGGGGCACTCTTGCCGTCGGCTTCCACAGTGGCATGGTCGACGAGAACTGCCATGTGTACCCGGGCGGTTACCCCGGCGCCTTCCGCGATGTCCTCGGCGTGGTCACCGACGAGCTCTTCCCCCTGCTGCCGGGCGAGACGACCGGCCTGACCGGCGACGTGCCTCCGGCCGCCACCGCCGACCTGTGGTCGGAACGCGTCCGGCTCGCCGGCGCACAGGCCGTCGTCTCCCACGCCGACGGCCCACTGGCCGGCCACCCCGCCGTCACCCGCCACCGGCACGGCGACGGCACCGCCTGGTATCTGGCCACCCGCCCCGACCAGGGCACGCTCGCCGCCCTGCTCGACCGCATCCGTCAGGACGCCGGCGTCACACCGGAGCAGGACGCACCCGCAGGGGTCGAGGTCGTCCGGCGCCGGGGCGCGGAGGCCGACTATCTGTTCCTCATCGACCACACCGGAAAGGGTGCCGAAGTGCTCAGCGAAGGCGTCGAACTCCTCAGCGGCTCGCCGGTCTCCGGCGCTGTCAGGGTTCCACCGGGAGGCGTCGCCGTCATCCGCGAGCCACGCTGACCCAGAGCGCGGTTCCTGGGCCGCCGATGTCGCGGGAGCCCGACTTCGGCGAGGGCCCGGTGCACCGCGTCTCCGCCTACGTCTCCCCGCCCCCTGGCCACCGTCCGCCGGCCCTTCGAAGCCGCATCACGCCAAGAAATCCAGCTTCTTGTGCACGCCGTCGAGAAGCCCGACACCGAACCGCCACCGGCGAACGACCCACCCGCCCACATCATCGTCCGCGGTTCCACCGCGCCCCCGCCCTCCCTCTGCCCCCCCCCACATTCCACTGCCCCGCGGGCCCCTCCGCCGGGGCGCCTTCCCCGCCCCAGCAGTGCCGTGCTCGTCCCACCCTCAGGTACAGCGCCCTGCGGCGCCCCGGGTTGCTCCCCGGGCTACGCGCCCAACGAACTCCGCCGCGCCGATCCGGATCTGTACCAGGACGGCGGACGCCGAAACACCCTTCCTTCCCTTCCCGCTCGGGAGCCGCACATGTCCTTCGTACAGCCAGGTGCCAGACCCGGCGCCCCGTCACGTCCCCCGCTCGCCTCTTTCCTGTTCCTCCTGCTCGCCCTTGTCATGGCTGCGGCGACACTGGTCCTGCCCGCCGCGGGCAGAGTGGACGCCCTCTCCCGCCCCGCCCAGACCCTGTACACCCCGCCGCCGGACGCGCCCGCCCCCGGCTCGCTGTACCCGCGAGCCCTGCGTCTGCAGCACAACGGCTCGGCCAACGGAACCATCCTCGCCACCTTCGAGCAGTGGACCAACAGCAAGCCGGTCTTCCCCATCTATCGCAGCACCGACAACGGCACCTCCTGGACGAAGATCTCCGAGGTCGCCGACACCCAGAACGGCTGGGGCATGCGCTGGGAGCCCGAGTTGTTCGAACTGCCCAGGGCCATGGGCGGCTTCCCCGCCGGGACCATCCTGGCCGCGGGTGACTCCGTCCCCGCCGACCGCGCGGCCACCAAGATCGACCTGTACGCCAGCACCGACCGAGGGCAGACCTGGACCTTCGTCAGCAACATCGCCACCGGCGGACGGGCGATATCCAGCAACGGCTACACCCCTGTCTGGGAGCCCTACTTCCTGGTGTCCGGTGACAAACTCATCGTCTACTACTCCGACCAGCGCGACACCGCCCACGGCCAGGAGATCGTCCACCAGGTCTCCACGGACCTGCGC
Organism: Streptomyces akebiae; assembly: GCF_019599145.1. Lineage (NCBI taxonomy): Bacteria > Bacillati > Actinomycetota > Actinomycetes > Kitasatosporales > Streptomycetaceae > Streptomyces > Streptomyces akebiae. The sequence continues at coordinate 1,009,025 of NZ_CP080647.1, forward strand.
ACCTGGGGCCCGGTCGTCGACGACGTGTCGATGCCCACCTACGCGGACCGGCCGGGCATGCCGGTGGTCACCCGGCTGCCCAACGGCAACTACGTGATGGTCCACGAGTACTGCAACGCCCCCGAGGGCAGGTGCTCCGTCTACTACAAGATCTCCTCGGACCCCGAGGCGTTCGGCTCCGTCACCGGCCGGGTGCTGCGGGCGACCGACGGCACCATCCCCAGCGGGGCACCCTTCGTCACCTGGCTGCCCACCGGCGGCCCGAACGGCACGCTCGCCGTCAGCGGCGACACCGAGGAAGACCTGTTCCTCAACACCCAGAACGGTGACCCGAGCGCCTGGACCCGTATCCGCGCCAACGTCCCCCGCGGCTACAGCCGGGGCCTGCTCCCCCTGACCGACGGACACAGCCTGATGGTGTTCACCGGAGGCCGCAACGGCGTGAGCACCCTCAACCCCATCCAGTACAGCACGATCGATCTGGGCGGCGGGATCTCCGACGGCGCCACCTACACCGCCTCCAACGCGGGCAGCGACCTGAACCTCACGATCGCGGGCGGCTCCACCACCAACGGCACCCCCGCCACCCAGCAGACCCCGACCACCTCCACCAACCAGCAGTGGCGCTTCGCCCGGCAGCCCTCCGGCTACTTCAAGATCTTCAACGTCGCCGGCGGCAAGGTCCTCGGCGTCCAGAACCAGTCCACCGCCAACGGCGCCACCATCCTTCAGTGGGACGACAACGGCACCCTCGACCACGAATGGGCCGTCGCCCCCCACCCCGCCGGCGGCTACACCGTCACCAACCGCGTGACCGGCAAACTGCTCGAAGTACCGGGCGCCTCCACCACCACCGGCACCACCGTCGCCCAGTGGAGCAGCACCGACTGCGCCTGCCAGCGCTGGAACCTCACCCAGACCGCCCTGCCGCCGCTGGGCACCGGGCAGTACGTCCTCGTCAACAAGAACAGCGGAAGGTACCTCGACATCCCGGCCGGCTCCACCGCCACCAACACCGCCGCCCAGCAGTGGCGCAACTCCGCCTGTGCCTGCCAGCTGTTCACCTTCCAGTCCGCCGGCGGCGGCGCCTGGAGCATCAAGAACGTCACCAGCAACCTCAACCTCGACATCCGCAGCTCCTCCAGCACCGCCGGAGCGGCCGTCGTCCAGAACACGCCCTCCGGCGCCGACTCCCAGAAGTGGACCCTCATCGACGCCGGCAACGGCTACTACCGACTCCGGAACGTGAACAGCACCCTCGTCGCGGGCGTCGCCCAGTCCTCCACCGCCGACGGCGCAGCCATCGTCCAGTGGAGCAGCCTCAGCCTCGACGACCAGCTCTGGAAGATCGTCCGCATCAACTGACCTGACGCGAGGGCAGGGGGCGGCACCCCGCCGACCGGGCTCGACGACCAAGCCCACGAGCCCGGCCATCCCTGATCCGTACGCGTCCATCGGTCACAGCCGTGCTCCCGCCACGGCCGTCGGCGTAGCGCGGTGCCAAGAAGACCTTCTACTCCACCTCCACGGAAATGAGTTCTGCGATGACCGGTTCCCCCACTCGCCGACAGGTGCTGACAGCGACGGCTGGAGGAGTGGCGGCCTCGATGGTCGGGGTTGCGACTCCCGGTGCCGCGTCCGCCGCCGTGACGTACACGGCGCCGAATCCGCGTGTGTGGATCCACCTCAACAACGGGTGGCGATTCATCAGACAGGACGTCACAGGTGCGCAGGCAACCGGGTTCGACGACTCCGGATGGACGTCCGTCAACACGCCCCACACCTGGAACGCCGTCGACGGCGCGGACGGCGGCAACAACTACTACCGCGGAGTGGGCTGGTACCGCCGTCACTACACCGTGCCGTCCGAACTGGCGGGCAAGCGGCTGTACCTGCAGTTCGCCGGGGTCAACCAGGTCGCCGACGTCTGGGTCAACGGCACGTACCTCGGGCAGCACAGGGGCGGGTACTCCCGCTTCAGGTTCGACACCACCGCCGCGCTCGTCCCGGGACAGGACAACGTGATCGCGGTGAAGGTGACCAACGCCCGCGACACCAACATCGCCCCGGTGGGCGCGGACTACACCTTCCAGGGCGGTATCTACCGCAACGTGAGTCTGTGGGCCGTCGACGACCTCCATGTGCGGATGACGGACTACGCGGGCCCCGGAATCTACCTCCGGCAGAGCAACGTGACCGCGGCGTCGGCCACGGTGACCGTCACGACGAAGCTGTGGAACGACAGCGGTACCACCAGATCGGTGGTCGTCCGCACCGTCATCGCCGACAAGAGCGGGACCGTCGTCGCGGAGGCCGGCAGCGCCGCGCAGACCGTCCCCGCGGCCACCGGAGCGGAGATCCGGCAGACCGTCCGCATCGACAACCCGCGCCTGTGGAACGGACTGGCGGATCCCTACCTCCACGACGCCAGCGTCGAGATCCATGACGTCACCGGGGGCGGGGACCGGATCGCGGACGTGGTGACCGAACGTCTGGGCCTTCGCTCCCTCGCCGTCGACGCCGACACCGGCTTCCACCTCAACGGCAGCCACCTCCACCTGCACGGCGTCAACCTGCACCAGGACCGGGCCGTCAAGGGCTGGGCGATATCCGACGCCGATCACACACAGGACCTCGACCTCATCCGGGAGATCGGCGCCAACGCCGTCCGGATGGCGCACTACCAGCACGACCAGAAGGACTACAACCTCGCGGACGAACGCGGGCTGCTCCTGTGGGCGGAGATCCCGCTGGTCGACATCGTCACCGATTCGGCCGCCTTCACCACCAGCACCCAGAACCAGCTGCGGGAACTGATCCGGCAGAACTACAACCACCCGTCGATCGCCTTCTGGGGCATCGGCAACGAACTCCTCGACTACAACGGCGCCGCCACGAACAAGCTCCTCGCGTCACTCGCCGGCATCATCGAAGCCGAGGACCCCGACCGCCTCTCCACCTACGCGGTGCGCGGTGAGGACCCCGACAACGCCCAGGCAGGGCTGCACACGCGGACCACGGGCTTCAACAAGTACTACGGCTGGTACTACGGCTCCAAGGACGGCGACCTCGGAGCGTGGGCCGACAACCTGCACGCGACCTCCCCGTCCCGCAGGATCGCCATGTCCGAGTACGGCGTCGGTGCCAGCACCACCCAGCACGCCCTCAACCCGCCCAAGCCGGCTCCGGGCGGATCCTGGCACCCCGAGGAGTACCAGTCGCTGTTCCACGAAGCGGCCTGGAAGCAGTTGGCGAGCCGCCCGTACATCTGGGGCACGTTCGTCTGGGCCATGTTCGACTTCGCCTCCGACGGCCGCAACGAAGGGGACCGGCCCGGAATCAACGACAAGGGCCTGGTCACCCGCGACCGGCAGACCCGCAAGGACGCCTTCTACTGGTACAAGGCCAACTGGGCCGACACTCCCACCCTCCACATCACCAGCCGCCGCTGGACCCAGCGCACCGACGCCACCACCGAACTCAAGGTCTACTCCAACGCGGGCCAGGTCACCGCCACCCTCAACGGCACCTCCCTGGGCACCCGGAGCAGCACCGACCACATCTTCAGATGGCCCAGCATCACCTTGAGGCCCGGGCAGAACACCGTGACCGTCACCGCGACGATCAACGGCTCCACCTACACCGACAGCGTCAACTGGACTCTCAGTTGACAACATCCGCTGGGTATCCCTTCCATCCGCGCCTGCTCCACCTGCTCCTATTCCGCCACCGATCGCGACTTACCCACGCCCCCTCTCCCTAAGTGTATGCACTATGGTGCTCCTACTGGGAGAGAGTCGCCTGCCGGAGGAAACATGACACCGCCAGTGTGGCCGGTCAGTGGCCGATCAGTGGGGATCACCCGGAGTGCTGGAGCCGGCCAGCCACTTCGCGCCCTCTGCGTAGAGGCGCTGCACGACCTCGCCCGTGAGGCCCGGCAGCCCGGTCTTCACCGTGAAGCCGGCCTTCGTCTGGAGGTAGCCCAGATGGCGGTACCCCACCGGGAAGCGGCCCAACAGTTGCGGGTCCAGGCTCAGCGTCGCGGACGGATCGACCACGTCGAGACGGTCCTTCTCGTAGATCGGCTGCCGACGGACGATCTTCCATGCGCCCTCGTGGCGCGTGCAGAAGTCGTAGAAGCGTCCCGTGCAGACGACGTCGACCTCCACTCCGTCGATCTCGGACCGCTGATTGATGGTCATCTTGGTCTGGGCCATGGCTCGGTCGCCGATGACGTCAGAGGTGTGGCCGCCGAGGAAGTGGAGAATGCTGACGCCGTTGTCGAAGGCCTCCCGGCTGATCGCGATGAAGTCCGTCGCCGGGCCCTGGAACCAGGTGGCCGTCATCCAGCCGTCGACGGGATGCCACACGGTGGCGAACCGCTCCCAGTCCCCGGCGTCACGCCACAGTGCCCAGTCCTCGACGAGCTGACGCAGCTCGCTCCTGTCCGTCTCGATTGTCGGCATGCGAAACCTCGGTCCTGTCGCTAAAGGAATTGAATCAGGTCGGCGAAGACGGTTTGGAAGGCGTCGAAGAAGCCTGCCGACGACCGGATACGGGACGGCATCGACCTGGCTCTGCCGATACCCAGGACGGTAATACCGCGCCGACGATCCATCGAATGGAAATACCGCATGCGATACATGGGCGAGGTGAATATCAGGCGTGAGTTTCCACATTCGATCGACGAGCGCCGCGACCGGCCTGCACCGGGTCGACCTCAATCTGCTCCCGCTGCTCGCAGCCCTCCTCGAGCACCGCAGTGTCACCCGCGCCGCCGGGGCGGTCGGACTGACCCGGCCGGCCATGAGCAACGCCCTCCAGCGACTGCGGCGCACACTTGGCGACGAGCTGCTTGTCCGGGTCGGCCGCCACTACGTCCTCACCGAGCGCGCGGGCGCGCTGGTCGGACCGGTCAACCTGATCCTGGAGACCGCCACCCATCACGTACTCGCGCCTCCGACGTTCGATCCCGCGACGTCGGACCGCACCTTCCGCATCGCCGCGACCAGCGCCTAGAACGGGCCGTCGCCGCTGCCGGCGGCGGCCCGTCGGCTCATCCGGCCGCCGGTGCTTCCCGCAGGGACAGCTCGGCGTCGTGCCCGTAGATCCAGCCGTTGTGGGCGAAAGGGTCCGCGCTCGAGAACGAGGCGTCCCTGGCCTGCTGAGCGGGACCGTCGGGCAAGTGGTTGCTCTCCGCCCTGCCCCGGCTCATCTGCTGTACCCGGGTGGCGCGCGGGCGACGTATGTCCTCGTACCGACGCAGCGCGGCGGAGGGGTCTTCCGGCTGGTCCGCGAGGCAGCCCGCGATGACGGCGGCGTCCTCCATCGCCTGTGCCGCGCCCTGGGCGAAGAAGGGGAACATCGGGTGCGCCGCGTCGCCGAGCAAGGCGACCGGTCCGTTCGCCCAGCGGGGTATCGGGTCACGGTCGAGCAGCGCCCACCGTCCGGTGCGGTCCGCGGCCGCGAGGAGGGCTCGCAGGTCGTCGGACCAGTCGGCGAACTCGGCGCGCAGGTCCTCGATCCGCCCCTCTGCCGACCAGGATTCCGTCGTCCAGTCGTACGCCGGCCCGAACGCGACGATGTTGATCTGTCCGCCCGCGGAGATCGGATAGTGGACCAGGTGGCGGTCGGGGCCGAGCCACAGCGTCTGGACCGGACGGCGCGCGAACTCGGGTGCTCTCGCGGCCGGTACCAGGCACCGCCAGGCACAGATGCCCGAGAATCGGGGTGGGCCCGCCTCGGCCACGTACTGCCCGACCGTGGTGTGGACGCCGTCGGCACCGACGACCACGTCGGCGAACTCCCGTGCGCCGTCGGTGAACGTCAGCTCCACACCCTCGTCCAGCCGGCGCAGGCCGGCGAGCCTGGACCCGAGCCGCAGCGACGCCTCGGGGACCGCTGCCCGGACCGCGGCGAGCAGATCGGCGCGGTGGGCGACGTAGCTCTGCTCGCCGAAGCGCCGTTCGCATTCCTCGCCGAGGTTCTGGGAGAACAGCACGCGCCCGTCCTCCCAGCGCCGGAACTCCCAGCCGACCCGCAGTGGCACCGCGCGCTCGCGGAAGCGGTCCAGCTGACCGAGGCCGCGCAGCAGCCGCACGGCGTTCGGGGAGACGACGAGACCGGCACCGACCTCGGTGAGGGCGGGCGCCTGCTCGTACACGGTCGCCTCGATCCCGGCCCGGTGCAGGAAGGCCGCGGTGGCGAGTCCGCCGATTCCGCCGCCGACCACGACGACGCGCGGGGCGGGCGTCCGTCTTTTCTCCTGGCTGGTCATTCACCGGCTCCTGTCGTGTCCGCGGGTGCGAGGACGATGTCGAAGCGGACACTCGACCAGGACCGGTCCCCGAGATCGCGCCCGTCGGGAGTGGGTGTGTCCGCGGGGTGCTCCACGAAGTCGTGGATGAGCGAGTCCTTGACCCCGAACACGGAGTCCCTGTCGAGGAGTTCGTCACCGCGGACGAAGATGTGGGTGATCAGGGTTCGCTTGCCTTCGGCGCGGACGTCGAAGTGCAGGTGCGAGGCGCGCATGGGGGAACGGCCCACCGCGGCGAGCAGCTCGCCGACCGGGCCGTCGTGCGGAATCGGGTACGGGGTCGGAGTGATCGCCCAGAACCGGTAGGTGCCGTTCTCGTCGCTGAACAGATGGCCGCGCGCCGCGGTGCGGTCGTCGTCGTACTGCACGTCGTAGAAGCCGTCCTCGTCGGCCTCCCACACCTCCATGCGGGCCCCCGGCACCGGTTTCCCGTCGGTGCCGACGACCGTGCCCTCGACCCAGCACGGCTGCCCGGCGGCACCGAACGACATGTCCCCGCCCAGCGGGATCTCGGGGGAGCCCTCGACGAAGAAGGGGCCGAGGACCGTCGCCTCGGTCGCGTTCGCGTACGCCTCGTTGTTGATCGCGATCGTCTGCATGGACGCTCCGAGGACGTCCGACAGCAGGATGAACTCCTGCCGCTTGCCGTCGGTGATGTGCCCGGCCGCGGTGAGGAACCGGATCGCCTCGTCCCACTCCGCCTCGGTCAGGCGCACCTCGCGCAGAAAGGCGTGCAGGTGCCGGGTCAGGGCCTGCGTCAGCTGCTTCAGCCGCGGGTCCTCGGCGGTCTCGAACGAGGCCACGACCTTGTCCTCCAGGGCCTGCTCGCGTGCGTACTGCTCCGTGGTCACCTTGTTCCGCTCGTTCACTGTCGGCTCTCCTCCTCGTCGCTCGCCGGACGCGGGTCCGCGCCCCGCCATGCCGCACGCAGCAGCCGCTGGACGTCCGCGGCCGTCACCGGCCGCGGATTGCCGTCCGGCACCACGTCCAGAACCGCCTGCACGGCGTTGTCCACCTCGGCCTCCGTGACGCCGTAGTCGCGCAGCGCCTTGGGCGCGTCCACGTCACGCCGGAGCCGTTCCAGCCCCTCGATGGCCGAACCGGCACCGAAGGCGGCCGCGATCCGCTGTTCGGCCTCCGGAGCGGCGGGTGCGTTGAACGCCAGCACGTAGGGCAGCACCACCGCGTGGGTCTGGGCGTGCGGCAGGTCGAACATGCCGCCCAGGACATGGCAGATCTTGTGATGCAGCCCCGAACCCGCCGATGAGAAGGCCACCGCGGACAGGTACGTCCCGTACAGCGTCTGCTCGCGGCCCGGAAGGCCGGCCGGGTCGGCGACCACCGCGGGCAGTCCGGCCGCCAGCGCACGGATCCCCTCCCCCGCCAGCGCCTGGTCGACCGGATCCACGCGGGGGCCCCACATCGCGTCGACGCAGTGCGCCAGCGCGTTCAGCCCCGACGCGACGCTCATCGGCACCGGCAAGGACACCGTCAGCGCCGCGTCGTACACGACGGAACGCGGCAGGACCCTGACGTCGACTCCGGTGGTCTTGCGTGCCTGCTCGGTCATTCCCCACACGCTCGTGGCCTCCGAACCCGCGTACGTGGTCGGAACGGCGACGATCGGCAGCCCACTGGTCAGCGCCACCGCCTTCGCCAAGCCGGTGGTGGAGCCACCACCGACGCTGAGCAGCAGATCCACCCCGTGTTCCGCCGCCACGGCGCGAGCCCGCTCGGCCACCTCGACGGGCACGTGCATCACCACCTCGTCCCACCGCAGCACGACCGGCAGACCGGCGGTGACCGTCTGCGCCAGTTCGGCTTCGGCCGCCGCCGCGATCACCATCACCCGTGAGGCGCCGAGCCGCTCCACCTCGGCCCGTACCAGCGCCGCCGCCCCACCCGAGGCGAAACAGACCCGCTGGGTCAGGCTCTCGTGCTCAAAACGCAGCAGCGACCCGTTGTGTGGACTGGCTTGCGACTCGGCACCATGGCCACCGCCGCCCAGTGACGTCCCGGTCATGCGCATGCTCGGACTCCCTTCGACTGTCGGACTGGGAGAGAGAGTCCGGCGCGGAACCCACGGCGGTCAGTACGATGTCCGTTGAACGGACACCTTCCTGCCCGTCCTCCGCCGCCGACCGGAGAATGGCCGAGGCGGAAGGCCCGCCACGACGGCGAAAGGAACCGACACGGCCAACAGCACCGACCGCGGCCGCACGGTCACCTCCCGGGCCCTGGCGATCCTGGACGCGTTCACACAGGAACACCCGGAACTTCCCCTCGCCCAGATCTGCCGCCTCACCGGCCTCCGCCACGCCACCGCCCACCGGCTGGTCGGCGAACTGACGGCATGGGGCGCACTGGAACGCCTGCCGAGCGGCTCCTACGTCATCGGCCTGCGCCTGTGGGAGCTGGGGACGCTCAACCCACGGGGGTTGCCGCTGCGCGTCCGGGCCATGCCCATCATGGAGGACCTGCACGCGGCCACTCGCCAGCACGTGCAACTGGCCGTCCTCGACGGCACCGACGCCCTCGTCGTCGAGAAGATCTCCGCGGCGGGAGCGGTCCCGGTGGTGTCCCAGGTCGGGGGACGGCTGCCTCTGCACGCGTCCGCCGTCGGCCAAGTGCTGCTGGCCCACGCCGGCGAGGACCTGTTCACCGAGGTCGTACGGGACGGCCTCGCCCGCTTCACACCCAGGACCGTCACCGATCCGGCCACACTGCGTCTGACGCTGGCGGAGTGCCGACGGACCGGCGTCGCGGTCGTACGCGAAGAGATGAGCGGGGACGCCTATTCGGTGGCCGCGCCGATCACCGACACCAAAGGCCGCGCGGTCGCGGCCCTGTCCGTGGTGGGCGCCGACGCCCGAACACACCTGCTGGTACCGGCTGTCGTGCTGGCAGGCCGGGGCATTTCCCGGGGTCTCGGCGCCTGAGGCGCGGATTTCCTGCTCCCTGCTGCCCGAGACCAAGGGCAGCCCGCCGAGCCAGCCGGGATCAAGGCACTGAGATGCGCCGGGCTTCCAGCATCCCCAGGCCCCACCCGTCGACACCGCAGTTGTTCGACACGACGCGCAGATCGGTGGTGCCCTGGGCGTGCAGGGCCTGGATGAGTACGGAGGGTACGCCGCAGAGGCCGAAGCCTCCGACGGCCAGTGAGGCCCCGTCGGGTATGACCACGACGGCTTCCGCGGCCGAGGTGACGACCTTGTTCATCAGCGGGCTCCGTTCAGGTCGGCGAGGCCGGGTTCGCGGGCGATGAGCATGCGCTGGACCTCGCTGGTGCCCTCACCGATTTCGAGGATCTTCGCGTCGCGCCAGAAACGGGCGACGGTGTACTCGTTCATGAAGCCGTAGCCGCCGCGGATCTGGGTGGCGTCACGGGCGTTGTCCACGGCTGTTTCGGAGCTGTAGAGCTTGGCGAGCGCGGCTTCCTTCTTGACGCGCTCGCCGGCGACCAGCTTCGAGGCGGCGTGATGCCAGGCCAGTCGGGCGGTGTGCCCGGCCCCGTTCGCCCAGCAGGTTCCGCGCCGGGACGCGGACGTCGGTGAAGGCCAGCTCCCGGGTGTCGGAGGCGTTCCGGCCCACCTTGGAGTACGGCGCGGCCACGGTCAGACCCGGGTTCCCGCGGGGACGATGATCGCGCTGGTCTCCTTGCGCCCGTCCGGCATGGTGCCGGTGGCCGCGGTCACGGTGATGAGCCCGGTGATGTCGGTGTCGGAGTTGGTGATGAAGCACTTGCTGCCGTTGATCACCCACTCGTTCGTGGCCTCGTCCAGGCGGGCTGTCGTCCGGGAGGCTCCGGCGTCCGAGCCGCCGTCGGGCTCGGTGAGGCCGAACGCCCCGCAGCCGTTCGGCCTTCTGCTCCTGGGTGCCGAACAGCAGGGGTTCAGGCCGTCTGATGGATGGATGGGGAATGGGGTGACGGGCGGCGTGACGACGGCGAGCGTCTCGTCCATCGCCACGGTGGCAGCCACGCGCAGTTCGGCCACCACTCCGTCGAAGGGGGCGGTCAGGGCGTGCTCCATCCCGCTCGTCCAGTGCGGGCGGCTGACGAGCGGCACCAGGGCCACCATGACCTGAACCACGTACTGCAATACGAGACGGCGTCACGCACATTGACTCGAATTCTGCCCTGGCCTATGGTTGAGGCACTTCTCGAAAGGACGGGACCAGCATGGAGACAGCCGCCCTGATCGGCGTTCTGCTCGTGTCATGCCCTGGCCGCCGGACCTACGACGAGCCGCTCAGCTACTTCCCGCCGCGGGAAGGACTGCGCCCCGGTACGGCCGCCGGCGAGCCTCAGACCCCGTTCTGAGCAGTCCGAGCGCCGTTCGTCGCCGAGCGACGAACACCCGCCGCACCGAAACCTTCGTCGTCCGTCGGGTCTTCGCCCACGGGCTTTCACTGCATTGTCGAGGAGCGCTTCATCATGACCACTTCTGTCGGCCTCCAGCCGATCTCCGGACCATCCGCCTGGCGCGGCGACGAACTGTCGCGGTCCACCGAATGGATCTACGTGCTCAGCGATGCCGAGCGCGCTGAGCTGGAGGCACTGGGGCGGCGCTTCGTCGCCGAGAATCCCGACCTGCGCACCGTCACCGCCGCCGACTACCCGTTCGACGCATGCCGCGCACTCAACGAGGAGTGCGCGGCCCAGATGGACACCGGACGCGGCTTCGTCCTGGTGCGCGGCCTGCGCACCGAGGAGTACGGCGACGTCGTGGCCGCCGCCATCTTCTTCGTCATGGGCCTGCACCTGGGCCAGCCGATCGGACAGAACCAGCGAGGGGACCTGGTCGACCATGTGATCGCCACCTCCAACAAGACGCTGTCCGACGAGGGGGCTCTGCCCTCCCGCGTACGGGACCGGCTGCCGTTCCACTCGGACAGCTCCGACGTCGTCGCCCTCATGTGCCTGCGCGGCGCCAAGGAGGGCGGAGCCTCCAGCCTGGTCAGCGGCACCACGATCTACAACGAGATGCTGCGCCGCCGGCCGGATCTCGCCCCGCGGCTCTTCGACACGTACCACTGGGACTGGCGGCGTCAGGACCCCGACTCTCCGGAACTGACGTACACCTCTCCGATCATCGGCTACGTCGACGGAGTCTTCAGCACCTACGCGGGCAACTCGATGATCTTCAGCGCCCAGGAGTACCCCGGTGTCCCGCAACTGACGCCCGACCAGGTCGCGGCCATCAACCTCTTCGACGAGATCTCGCAGGAGCCGGGCCTGCCGATCGACATGGATTTCCAGCCGGGGGACGTGCAGTGGCTGCTCAACTACGCCGCGCTGCACTCGCGCACCAGCTACGTCGACCACCCGCAGCCGGAGCGCCGTCGGCACCTGCTGCGTCTGTGGCTCAAGCGGGACGTCGGCCGCCCGCTGGCTCCCAAGTTCGGCAAGCACGTCGTCGAGTTGGGTGAGCCCACGACCCCGCTGGTGCCCGGCGGCCGGTTCCGTATCGCCGACGCGGTCACCGTCAACGACGACTGGGGCGTGTGACACCAGGCAGTTCCCCACCGCCGCAGCCATGCCGACGCATGGTTGCGGCGGCTTTCTGCCCGGGCGGGATCTCCCCATGCAGAAGCCCTTTCCACACGCCGAGGCCCTGGTACAGCGGCGCGCCCACGGGCAGCGCGCCGTCGTACCAGGGACCAGGGTGCCGACACCGTCGACGACCTACTGTCCAGCGAGGTCAGCAGGCGACCTCCGGCGGGATGATCACCTTCGCCGCCGTCTTCTCGGCGATCTCCTCATGGGTGACACCGGGGGCGGTCTCGACGAGGACCAGTCCGCCGTCTGTCACGTCGAGGACAGCCAGGTCGGTGATGATCCGGTCGACGCAGGCCTTCCCGGTGAGCGGCAGGTCGCACTCCTGGACGATCTTCGGGCTGCCGTCCTTGGCGGTGTGCGTCATGGTGACGATCACCCGGCGGGCACCGTGGACGAGGTCCATGGCTCCGCCGATGCCGGTCACCATCCGGCCCGGGATCGCCCAGTTGGCGAGGTCGCCCAGTTCGGAGACCTGCATGGCACCGAGTACGGCGGTGTCGATGTGGCCGCCGCGGATCATGCCGAAGGACAGCGCGGAGTCGAAGAACGCGGCGCCGGGCAGCACCGTGACGGTCTCCTTGCCCGCGTTGATCAGGTCGGGATCGACCTCGTCCTCGTAGGGGAAGGGGCCGGTGCCGAGAACGCCGTTCTCCGACTCCAGCACCACATGGACACCTTCGGGCAGGTGGTTCGGGATCAGGGTCGGCAGCCCGATGCCCAGATTGACGTACTCGCCGTCGCGCAGCTCACGGGCCGCGCGGGCGGCCATTTCGTCGCGTGTCCAAGCCATCAGGCCCGCACCTCCCGGTCCCTGGGGACGGCTGTCAGCTTCTCGATCTTCTTGTCGGCAGCCTGCTCGGGGCTGAGGGCCACCACCCGCTGCACGAAGATGCCCGGCAGATGGACCTGGTCCGGGTCGATGCCGCCCGGCTCGACCAGTTCCTCGACCTCGGCGATCGTGACGCGGCCGGCCATGGCCGCCAGCGGGTTGAAGTTACGGGCGGACTTGCTGAACACCAGGTTCCCGTGCCGGTCCCCCTTCGCCGCCCGCACCAGGGCGAAGTCGGTGGTGATCCCACGCTCCAGGACGTAGTCCCCGCCGGCGAACTCGCGGACCTCCTTCGGCGGTGAGGCGACGGCGATGCCGCCGTCACCGTCGTACCGCCACGGCAGGCCGCCGTCGGCGACCAGGGTTCCGACGCCGGCCGGGGTGTAGAAGGCCGGTATGCCGCAGCCCCCGGCCCGCAGTCGCTCGGCGAGCGTGCCCTGGGGGATCAGCTCCAGCTCGATCTCACCGCCCAGGTACTGACGGGCGAACTCCTGGTTGCCGCCGATGTAGCTGCCGGTCACCCGCGCGATCCGGCCTGCGGCCAGGAGCACGGCGAGGCCGGAGTCCAGAGCGCCGCAGTTGTTCGAGAACACGTCCAGTCCTGTCACACCGGCGTCGTACAGGGCCTGGATCAAGATGTCGGGGACCCCGCTCAAACCGAAGCCGCCGACGGTCAGGGAGGCCCCGTCAGGGACGTCCGCCACGGCTTCGGGGGCTGAGGCGATGACTTTGTCCATCGACTCCTCCACTTCCTTTCAGGGCAGTCCGCGCCCCGGGTATGAGGTCGCGCACTGACGAACTCGGGTTCACCAGTGGCTCTGATGTATTGAGGTCATTCGGCCGTCTCGACGCGCTCGTCTTCTGATGGCCGGCGCACGGGGATGGACGGGCCGCCACGACCGGACGCTCCGCCATCGGCTACCGCCCGGGCTAGCCCGGTTCGGTCAAGAGCCTTCGGTACACGCGCGCGAAGGCCATCAGCTCCGTCAACGACAGGGAGTCCCGCCGGGTGTCGTCCGTGGCCGGCCTGGCCCTCGGGCCGAGGCGTACGGTGTCGACGCCGCGGGCGCGCAGGACGACGCCGTCGGTCGAGCCCGTCCATCCGGTGATCGGCGGCGGCTGCGTACCGAACTCGTCGAGCCAGGCCGCTCGGGCGGCCGTCACCACCGGGGCGTCGGCCGGCGTGGCCGCGGCGGACGCGACCGGCTCCGCCGCCACGTCGACCTCGCAGTCACGCAGTGCCGACACCGCGCACCGCGCGCGCAGCCGGTCGGTCAGCTCGGCCGCCAGCGCCTTCGGCTCAACCTGGTCACCGGTGACGACGTACAGATCGACCCGCAGCTGGGCCGGCAGCAGGTCCGGCTTGTCGGGCCAGCCCCCGCTGATCGCTCCGATTCCGCAGGCCCGGCCGGTCTGTCCCACCCTGGGATCGGCGGCCAGGTAGGCCGTGCGCCAGCGTGCCAGTTCGTCCATGACGATGCCGACCTGGGCGACGACTCCCCCGGGTGGCGTGGCGGATTCCGCCACCATCGCGGCACCGGAACGTCCGGTCACCCGGACGGTCAGGTAGCACGCGCCCGGCTCGTGCCACAGCAGCGTCGGCGGGCCGCACTTGGCCACGATGGCCGAGGGCGGCAGGGGGTAGGCGGCGGTGTACGCCTCCAGACCGGTGATCCCGCTCGTGCGGCGATGTGTCCCGGAGCCGGCGAGCAGGAGCCGCCCGGCACCCGCCTCGGCGAAGGCGACCAGAGCGGCGGCTGCCGGGCCCCGGGCGACCCCGAGGCCGAAGCCGGTCACCAGGTCGTCGTCCACGGTGAGCGGACCGACCGGCGCGGCGGTGCCCGTGACCAGCCGGTTGAACTCACCACCGTCGTCCAGCGACGTGTCGAGGTGGGAGTACAGCAGCGGCCCGCCTCCGTGGGCGGCGACCAGGCTGCCGCCCGCGGAGCCGTGCTCCAGCACCTGCCACTCGACGTGCGGCCACCGCTCGGCGCACCAGGCGCGTACCCGGTGGGCCGCCGTGCGCTCCCCGCCGCGTGGGGCGGGGAGCGCGTCGAGCAGGTGCAGGACGTCGAGCAACTGCTGTCTCAAAAACGTCCCCAGTCGTCGGACGCCGGACGCCACACGTCGATGTTGCGCGGGTCGGCCGGCATCCTGCGGGGCCGGTGTGTCTCGTGCTCCTCCGGCGTGAACACCCGGTGCCGGTCGCACAGTTCGTAACGCGGACCGAAGCGGGTGTCGTGCATGTAGAACGCGATCGACGTCGACGCCGAGTGGTTGACGATGTCGGAGGCGATCGGCGCGCCCTTGTACAGCGCGCGGGCGCGCATCCGCATGACGTGGTCGAGGCTCTTCATCGCGAAGCACAGGTGTGCGACGTAGTGCTCGGTGTTCTTCTGGATCGCGAGGCTGTGGTGGTATCGGTCCTCGCCGCGGAAGAACGTGGTCGAGCCGACGACGTGGTCCGAGGGCATGAAGTTCAGGACGTTCTGATAGAAGTCCACCATCTCCTCGAACTTCGCGGTGGCGATGAACGGGTGCACCAGGTCGAGCGGCCGGATCTCCAGGTGCGGCGGCTCGGCATACTCCTGGAACTCGGTGAACAGCTCGACGACGAGGCCGTCGGGGTCCTTCACCGCGAAGCCGTTGTCGCACAGCGCCTTCTGCCGCTCCTGCAGTTCCAGTACCTCGAGGCCGGCGTCGAGCACCCTCTTGTGCAACTGTTCGAGGACCTCCTCGCTCTCCACGCTGTAGCCGACCGCGGTCGTCCATCCGTCGGTGCGCTCGGGGGCGTGGATCAGCTCGATCGCGTGGTGCTCGATGTCGGAGCGCAGGTAGGCGTACTCGTCCGTGCGCTGCTCCAGCTGCAGCCCGACGTGGTATTCGAGGAAGTCGATGGTGGCCTGCATGTCCGGGACTTCGATCCGGGCGTACTCCATGCCGTACGGGCCGTGCGGGCGGGTGCTCACCGGCGGTGTCCTTCCTGCAGCGAGCGCGGGACGCTCGGCGAACTCGAACGAGGTGATGGCCTGTTGGGCGATGACCGGCCGCCAGCGCGTGTGCACGAAGGTCTCGTGGGACTCGCTGCCGAGATAGGCGAGGAGGTCGTCCTGACTGTCGAAGTCGACGGCCATGGTGTGGGTGAAGGTCTGGTCACGGGTGCTGATGTTCTCGCCGAGGACGAAGCCGCGCATGGACGGGTACCGGTCCGGGAAGGTACGCAGCTCGGCCAGCACGGACTCCCGTGTGGCCTCGTCGACTCCGTCGGCGAAACGGAAGGACAGGGTGTGTCGGATCATCGGATCGCCTTCCGTCGCCGGCTAGAGGATGAAGCTGAGCCGGGCGCCTGCCGCCAGCGACTCGTGGCCGAGGATCGAGCGCCGCAACCGGAAACGCAGTCCGTCCTCGGTCGGCACCAGCAGGTGGTCGTACCACCCGACATAGGCGTCGAAGTGACCGTCCCGGGCGCGGTGGACCACGAAGGACGCCGCCACCCGGAAGGAGTCCTCCGTGTCCGACTCGGACAGCCGCACGTTGGACACCAGCCGGTGCGTGCGTGAGTGGGGGTTCTCGGCGTGTGCCTTGCGGGACTTCAGGCGCTTGACCCGGGCCTTGAGCAGGTCCCAGTCGTCGTCGACGAACGATCCCGTCCGGTGCGGCGACCAGCCGGGACGGTAGTCCGTGGTCGGGATCTCGTAGCGGGCGCCGTCCTCGAAGAGGGCCAGCCAGCTGTCGTAGTCCCAGTGGTCGAGGATGTCCGCCTCGGTGTAGAGGAAGTCCTCGACCTCCTGTCGGGTGACGGTGCGCCCGGCGCACAGCACCAGGCCGCTGTTGCTGATCGCGGTCATCGCACATCCCTCCCGACCAGGAAGGACGCCGGCCGCTCGCCGTGGATCTCAAGGCCGTCGTCGAGCCCGACGGCTTCGACCCATTGCCGCCAGAAGCCCCGCATCGCGCCTTCGTCGATCGATCTGCCCTGGACACCCTTGACCTCATCGGCCATGCCGCGCGACATGTCGCTGTAGTCCAGCTCGGGCCGGGTGGTGCCGGCCGTGGCCTGGATGCCGCGCTGGACCGCCTCGTAGGCCTCGATGTCGTCCGGTGTGGCGAGCCCGCCCGGGCCGACGAAGCTGACGACCGTCTTCATGCGCAGGGCACGTGTGTCCGGGTCCTCGTCGCGCGGCACCAGCTGCCAGGCGCGTACGTCGGTCTGGTCGGGTGCCACCGGCTCCAGTTGCCGGATCGACAGGCCCTCGATGTCGAAGAGCAGGAGGTTGGGGAACACGAACAGGATGTGGCTCTCGTCGGCCACGTGGTGAGCTCGCTTCTCCCCCAGCCGCTGTGTCATCTCGGCGCGGTGGGCCTCGGTGCGGACCCGCTCGTCCTCGCCGAAGCGCGGTTCCCAGAGCATGCTGATGCGTCCGCCGTGCCCGGTCAGGACCAGGAGGCCGTGACCGTTGCCGAGGTTGTAGGCGTACTGGTTGTCGTCGGTGACGGCGTAGCCGCTCTCCCGCAGGTAGCCCACGAAGGTGTTGTGCGTCGGCGCGAAGTGGTAGCCGTCCATGGCGTTCTCGACGGCGAGCTTCCAGTTGCCGCGCACGCTGTAGAGCTGCGTGCCGGGCAGCGTGGTCATCCCGCCGAGATGTTGCTGCTCGATCATGGTCATGTAGTCGGCCGCGTCGCCGAGGTACTCGAGCAGCGGCGGGACGTCGGGGTCGAAGGAGACGAAGACGAACCCCTCGTGGGTCTCCAGGCGCGGCACGCCGCGCAGCCCCATCGACGCCCCGAACGCGTCACCCGATTCGTAGGCGCCGACATCGGGGATCGCGGCGAGCTCACCGTTGTTGCGGAACGTCCAGGCGTGGTAGAAGCACTGGAAAAGCCTGGTCGAGCCCTCGTTCTCACGGCACAGCACGGTGCCGCGGTGCGGACACGAGTTCAGGAACGCGTGGACCTCGCCGGCGCTGTCCCGGCAGAAGATCAGCGGTCGGCCGCCGAGGGTGCGGACCTTGAAGTCGTTGGGGTTGGGGATCTCGGTCTCATGCCCGAGGTAGAGCCAGGTGTGCATCCACACCCAGCCGCGTTCCCGGGCAAAGATCTCCGCGTTGCGGTAGGCCTCGCGGTTGACCCGGAAGGTGAGCTGGTCCCAGTCCTCGACGATCATCGGCGCTGGGACGGTCCGGGGATTGCTTCCCATGGGGAGTTTGCCTCTCACAAGTCCCGACCCGAGCGGCGCCTCGTGAGACGCCGTCTCGTATGTCGCATCACCCTCCCCCAGCGCGCCCACACTGTCAAGCATTCACCGGACGGTTGACACCCGCACCCGGACGTGACCATCATCCTGTTCCACATTGAAATACACCGTCTCGCATTCTGTGCGACCGTGTGAAGGGCAACAAGCTCGTGCCGTACGTCATCACTCAGGCTTGCGTCGACGTCATGGACAAGTCCTGCATGGAGGAGTGCCCGGCCGACTGCATCTACGAGGGCGATCGGATGCTCTACATCCAGCCCGACGAATGCGTCGAGTGCGGGCGCTGTGAACCCGTCTGCCCGCAGATATCGATCTTCCACCACGAGGACCTGCCGGAGGAGAGCAAGCAGTTCGAGCGCGTCAACGCCGAGTTCTTCACCCTCGGCGCCGAACCGCTCGGGTCGCCCGGTGGGGCCCGCAAGGTCGGCCGGGTCGGTCACGACCACCCGGAGGTGGGCGCGTGACCGGCGTAGTGACCACGGGCGCCTGCTCCGAGGTCACCGTCGACCTGCTCATCATCGGCGCCGGCCCCACAGGGCTCTACGCCGCGTACTACGCCGGCTTCCGCGGCATGAGCGTCGCGGTCGCCGACGCCCTGCCCGCGGTGGGCGGCCAGATCGCCGCGTTGTACCCGGAGAAGCTCATCTACGACGTGGCCGGCTTCCCCGCTGTCCGAGGTCAGGACCTGGTGGACCGGCTGGCCGAGCAGGCCTGGCGGTGGAACCCCACCTATCTGCTCGGGCACGGAGTCACCCAGCTCGACGACACGGACGGGGGCATCGTCGCCACCACCGACGCCGGCGCGCGGATCACCGCGGGGGCGGTGCTCGTCTGCGGCGGGATCGGCAACTTCATCCCCCGCGAGCTCCCGGTGGGCTCCGAGTACCTGGGCCGGGGGCTGCGGTACTTCGTACCGCGGTTGAACGAACTCTCCGGACAGGACGTCGTGGTGGTCGGCGGCGGTGACTCCGCGCTGGACTGGGCGCTGTCCCTGGAGCCGATCGCCTCGTCGGTGACGCTGGTGCACCGGCGCACGCGGTTCCGGGCCCACGAGCGCAGCGTCGAGCAGGTGCACGCCTCCTCGGTGCGGGTGCTGACGCCGTACGAGGTCGAGAAGGTCTCCGGTGAAGGGGCCGTCTCGGAGGTCGTGGTCGCGTGCTCCGACGGCGACCGGGTCACCCTGCCCGCCCAGTCCGTCGTGGCCGCGCTCGGCTTTATCGCCGACCTCGGCCCGATCGAGCGGTGGGGACTGGAGCTTCGCCGCAGACGCATCCTCGTCGACCGCACGATGCGCACCAACCGGGAGCGCGTCTTCGCGGCCGGCGACATCGCCGATCACGACGGCAAGGTCAGCCTCATCTCCATCGGCTTCGGCGAGGCGGCCCTGGCCGTCAACCACATCGCCACCCTGCTCGATCCGGCACGCTCGATCACACCGGGGCACTCCTCGGACGCGTGAGGTCGCCGCGCCGGGCGGCGCGGTGAGCGTGAGCCTGACGGCGTCGACCCGGCAGGCTCACGCTCATCTCCACGACTGAGGTGCGGCGACAGGGTTC
Source organism: Streptomyces akebiae (assembly GCF_019599145.1). NCBI lineage: Bacteria > Bacillati > Actinomycetota > Actinomycetes > Kitasatosporales > Streptomycetaceae > Streptomyces > Streptomyces akebiae. Next base: position 1,028,540 of record NZ_CP080647.1, read on the forward strand.
CGCTCGCCCCACGGCCCGTTGGACGCGCGTCCGCGCTCTTTCATCCACCTTGAAACGACCCTTACCATTGCTTCATTCAAGATGGCGTTTCATTTGACGTTCATACCATTGACCGGGCACGGACAGGAGCGAGAATTCCATGGCCACGAAGGCACAGGACGGCACCGGCGAGCAGGACGGTCCGGACAGGACCGCGCCCACGATCCAGACGGTGCAGCGTGCGGCCCTGATCCTCGGCTCGTTCACGGTCGGCAAGCCGCACATGAGCCTCAACGAGATCACCGCGCGTCTCGGTGCGAGCAAGGCGACCGCGCACCGGTACACGAAGGCGCTGCGGGCTGCGAACCTGCTGCGGTACGACGAGCGCACGTCGCTGTACTCCCTCGGGCCCCAGGTGCTGACGCTCGCCACGGCGGCGCGGGCCGGCCTTCCGATCGTCGCCGCCGCCGAGCCGTACATGGAGGAACTGGTCCGGCGCATCGACGAGACGATCGTGCTGTCGGTCTGGGACGGCGAGTCGGCGACCGTGGTGCGCTCGGTGGACAACACCGACCACATGGTGCGCATCAGCGTCCGGGTCGGCTCGCGACTGAACCTCACGGCCTCGGCACAGGGGCGTGTCTTCCTCGCGTTCCTGCCGCCGGAGCAGGTACCCACGCTGCCGCGCTCGGTACGCAAGTCGGCCGAACTCACCGAGGAGCTCGAGGCCATCCGCAAGCACGGACTGTCGGTCAACTCCCCCACCATCAACGGGGTGCGCACCGTCGCGGCGCCGATCTTCGAGGGCGACAAGATCAGCGGGACACTCGCCATCGTCGGCACGACGGCGACCGTTCCCGACGACGTCCAGTCGCCGATGGCCCAGGCGCTGGTGGAGACCGCCCGCGCGCTGTCGCAGCGGCTGGGCACCTCGGAGGACGCGCCCAACGGCGGCTGACCTGATTGCGGCGACACCGAAGGGCCCACCGCCTCGGCGGTGGGCCCTCTTTCGTTCCTGCGCGTGGGCGGTGGCATTCTTCCCCGTGAGCGGGGCGTCAGGTGAGTGGCGGACGCGCATGACCCAGCGCTCCCGGTCCGCCGTTCAGGGCAGCAGGTCGGCCCGCGGCGGAACGAAGAAGTCGATGTTCACGCAGGGGGCCTGAGTCGGCTCCACGTAGTGCTCGCTGCCACGGGGGACCAACAGGAACGATCCGGCACGCATGTCGTGTGCGACACCGTCCACGTAGTAGTTCGCGCGCCCCTCTGCGATATGGACCAGCTGGTCGAAGTCCTCGTGGCGGTGCGGGTTGAGGGTCATGCCGATCTCCAGCTCGTGGTGGCAGATCATCACCTCGTCCGTCGCGTAGACGCGCCGACGGACCCCCGGCCGTACCTGGGTCACCGGCATCTCGTCCCAGTTGACGACCGTGTGGAACAGGGCCGCGTTGCGTGTGCTCACTGGTTCTCCTCTCCGGCGGCCGCCCGCAGGCCGGCCGCCAACATCTGCAGGTCCGAGCCGACGACCAGGTAGTCGGCGTCACCGAGTCCCAGGTCCGACGCGGCGTTCCGGCTCGGTGCCCAGCCGCCGAACGCCACTCCGGCGGCGCGGGCGGCGTCCCTCACCCGCTCCACGGCGGCACCCAGCACTGCCGGGTCCGCCGGCAGGCCGAGGTCGACCGCGAGGTCGGTGCTGCCGACGAAGCACACGTCGAGAGAGGCGACCAGGTCCGGCAGCGGATCCGTCCGCGCCGTCTCGATCTGCCCCACCAGTACCGGCGGGTCGTCCCGCTCGGCGCGCAGGAACCCGGCCAGCGGGGCCGCGCCGAACCGAGCGGCCCGGTTGGCCAGGCTGACGGACCGGCGGCCGGCCGGAGCGAACCGGGTCGCCCCCAGGAGTGCCTCGGTCTGGGCGAGGCGCGTGAGCATGGAGAGCTGGATCCCCGCCGCCCCGGCCTCCAGGAGCCGGTTGATGGCGGCGGCGTCCACCTCGGGCACGCGGACCAGGGCAGGCAGCCCGCACACGTCGGCGTGGCGCACCAGGCCGACGGCGTCCCGCTCGGTGAGGGTGGAGTGTTCGAGGTCGACGACCACGAACGCGTACCCGGCCGCCTCGGCCAGTTCCACCACGTCGGGCGAGGCCAGCTTGACGAACGTGCCGACGGCGGGTCGCCCCGCCGTCAGGGCCGTGCGCAGCCGGCGCCGCAGCAGATGGACGTCGCCGACGCTCATGGAGTCCTCCCGGGATGTGCGAGCGCGCGTCACGCCGGCTTCAGACCCCGCCACGGCACGACGTCGACCTCCTCGCCGGCGTGCAGCACCACGGTGGGCTCCAGACGCGGCGCGACGATCGTGTTGCCGGCGGCGTCGGGCAGGGTGACCTCGTCGGTCCAGTCGACGACCGTGACGTCGGCCCGCCCGCCGACCTCCAGGCGCCCGTAGCCCTCGGCGTCGAGCCCGAGCAGCCGGGCCGGCGCGACGGTGGCCCGCCGGACGCACTCCTCCAGCGGCGCGCCGAGCGCGACCAGCTTGGAGATGCTGGTGAGCAGGTCGAACACCGGCCCGCGCCAGTTGCGGGCGCTGGTGTCGGAGCTGAGGACGTCGGGCAGGAATCCGTCGGCGATCGCCCGGCGTGCCACCTCGAAGCTGAGGTTGCTCTTGCCGTGGGCGGAGTCGAACAGGACGCCGCGCTCACGGGCGGCGTTGACAGCGGGCTGGACGTGGTCGCCGTCGAGGATGCCGTACGGCTTGCCGGTGTAGCAGTGCGCCACGATGTCGCCGGGGCGCAGATGGTCCAGGACGACGGGCAGCGGCTCCGAGGTCTCGCCGATGTGCAGCATCAGCGGCAGATCGGCCTGTTCGGCCAGTGCCACGGACTTCTTCAACAGCGACTCCCAGTTCTCGCCGACGACGTCCTCGGAGAGACGGATCTTGAAGCCGCGGACGATGTCGGGGTGGGCCTCGGCGGTCGCGAGCGCGTCCTCGGGGACCAGGGTGTCGGGGTTCAGCAGCTCGCCGAACCTGAAGTCGATCAGGCCGAGCACCGAGACGTTGAGGAAGTTGACGATGCGCAGCGGGTTGGCCTCGACCACCAGCTTGCGGAAGGCCGCGAACGTCGAGGCGCCGGCCGTACCGGCATCCGCCGCGGCGACCACGCCGCGCCGCAGATGTGCCTCCTCGGCGGGGGCGCCGACGGCGGAGACGTACTGGAAGATGTGGGTGTGGCCCTCGACGAGGCCCGGCAGCACGGTCGAGCCGGTGACGTCGATCGTGCGGGCCGCGTTCGCTGACAGGCCCTCCCCGATCGCGGCGATGCGGTCACCGGTGACCGCCACGTCGAGCCGGGCGTGGGTGTCCGACGCCGGGTCGATGACGGTGCCGCCGGCCAGGACGAGGTCGTACGACGGCTGGGAGGAGATGGACATCGAGGTGTGCTCCAGGGTGGGGAACGGTCAGCTGACCGGTTCGGTCGGCTGGGAGGCGTCCGTGGGACGCACGATGCGGGTGACGAGGGGCAGCACGCCGTCCACCTCGACGCGTACCTCGTCGCCGTCGGCGAGGAAGCACGCGCGGTCCTGGCCGGTGCCGGCCGGGGTTCCGGTGAGGACGATGTCGCCGGGTTCGAGCGCGGTGAACCACGACAGCCGGCTGAGCAGATCGGGAACCGGGAAGATCATCCCGTCGCTCGTGTCGTCCTGCACGAGCTCGCCGTTGACCCGGGTCCGTACGCGGATCGCGTCACGGTCGGCGAAATCCTCAGGAGTGCGGACCGACGGGCCGAGCGGTGTGAAGCCCGGGTGGCTCTTGGCGAGGGCGGGTGTGCCGGTGGCGCGCATGATGTCGCGGGCCGTCATGTCGTTGGCCGCGGTGACACCGGCGATCGCGGGCCAGACCTCGGACTCGGTCGCCCGGTACAGGCGGCGCCCGACGACCACCGCGATCTCGCCCTCGTAGTCGGGTTCCGTCACGGACTGCGGGATCACCACCCGGGCACCGGGTGCCGGCACACCGGACGAGGCGGCCAGGTAGAGGATCGGCTGCTCGGGCAGTCCGCGTCCGGTGCGGGCCGCTTTCGACACGTAGTTGAGCCCGACGCCCCATACCGCGCGGGGGCGGCCCAGTGGGGCCACGAGCGTGGCCTCTTCGAGGGGGATGCGCCGACGTACCGCGCACGACGCCAGGCACCGCAGCGAACCCTCCTGTTCGAGGACCGCTCCGACGTGCGGAAAAGCCGTGTCCAACAGGGCGACAGCCCCGTCCTCCAGTCGGCCCAGGCCGGCGTCCGTCGTCACTACTCGCATGGCGGGCATCTTTCAATGCGAGATGGCATCGTGTCAAGCGATACGGAGAGGCGGGTTCCGGGCAGGTCGGACACCTCGCCCCGGACAGGAGCCGGGGCCGATGCGACGGCACAGCTGTTTACATATTGCAAGATGCCATCTCTTATCCCGTAGAGTTGCGCCGCTCGACGCCGAGCGCGCCTCCGTGTCGACCGTCAGTCAGGTGGGCCGCGACAAAAGCGCCCACGCCCGGATCACGCCTGAAGTGAGTTGCCGATGCGTCGTATCGCCATGGCCGTAGCCACCACCACGCTCACCGTTCCGCTCACCGGCTGCGGCGGGCTCGACGCGACGGGGAACAGCGGCGACGCGAGCCCGACGAGAGGCGACGACATCACCGTGGGGCTGCTGTTGCCGGAGAAGTCGAACCCCCAGTACGAGCAGTTCCACTATCCGATCATCAAAGCGAAGGTCGAGTCCCTCACCAGCGGCAAGGGTCGGGTCGAGTACGCCAACGCCGAGGCCGACGCGGGCGAGCAGGCACGACAGCTGCAGCAGATGATCAACGACCACGTCGACGTGATCCTGCTCGACCCCGTCGACACGCACGCCATCGCCGGCGGAGTGAGGAAGGCCAGGGAAGCCGGTATCGCGGTCATCGCGTACGACCGGTTGGCCGAGGGACCGATCGACGCGTACATCACCTTCGACAACGGGCTCGTCGGCGAGGCGCAGGGCCGCTCCCTGCTGCGGGCCCTGGGCGAGGACGGTGACGTCTCCGACCAGATCGTCATGATGAACGGCTCGCCCACCGACCCGAACGCCCAGCAGTTCAAGGCGGGCGCGCTCCTCGTGCTCGACGGGAAGGTGACGATCGCCAGGTCGTTCGACACCGAGGACTGGAAGCCGCAGAACGCCGAGAAGAACATGGCCGAGGCGATCGACGAACTCGGCCAGAACGACATCAAGGCCGTCTACGCCGCCAACGACGGCCTGGCGGGCGGCGTCGTCAAAGCGCTCAAGGCCGCGGGCGTCACCGACCTTCCGCCGATCACGGGTCAGGACGCCGAGCTCTCGGCGGTGCGGCGGATCGTCACCGGCGAGCAGTACATGAGCGTGTACAAGCCGTACGCGCAGGAAGCCGAGACCGCCGCGGAGATGGCCGTGGCGAAGGCCCTGAGCAGAGACATAGAGTTCGACGCCCTCACGGGCGACAGGGTCGACGGCCCCACCCGCAAGGGCATCCCCTCACATCTCGTGCCGGTGGTCGCCCTGACGAAGGACAACATCGCGGAGACGGTCATCAGGGACGGCATGTACGAACCGTCCGATATATGCACGCCCCGACTCGCCGCCGAGTGCACGGCGGCGGGCCTGACGAAGTAGGTCCTGAGGGGGGGTGTCTGCGGCCACTGCCCGACACTGGACACACGGTACCCATCAGCGCATTCTTGGGCACATGCCCAGATTCAGAACCTTCTGGCAGATAGCTGACGCACTGCCGGACTCACGCCTCGTGCAGGCCCGCTGGACCCCCGCGCCGGACGGCATCCGCAGCGACCATCTGCTCCTCGCCCAGCACGCGCACCCCACGCTGCTGTGGGACTTGGACGAGTTCTGCCGGCACCTGGCTCACTCGAACCTGTACGTGTTGCAGCCCGAGCTGGCGGCCACCCCGCCGGAGTTCCATGTCCAGTACGAGCGCGTGGACCCCGAGCGGCTACCCCTGCGCACCTTCGGCGTCAAGATCAGCCGGGACCGCAAGGACTACACGTTCTGCGTCCGCGCGGACATGATGTCGGCGGCCCTGGTCCGGGAGATCAACACGGAGTTCCTGCCGGTCCAGCAGGGCGCGCTGCGCATGAGGGGCAACGCCCCCGAGGCCGTGGAGCCGATGGACCCCGAGGCCCTCGGCGCGCTCTCCGGACAGCATCGGACGGTGTACTGGACCACCTGAACCGCCGACGCGCCGAACGCGCTCACCCGGCCACCGCATCACCGGCCTACGGCGCCACACCCGTCTCTTTGATTTCGGTCTCATTGGGTTTGAGCCTAGACAATACGGGCATGCAGGCCCGAAGCTGTGCCGCATGGACCGCTACCGGAATCACATATTCGACGACCTGCCGGACGGCGGGCTCGCGCTCCACTCGTCGCCCACCGGCCTGGTCGTCCGGTGAACGGGCTGAACTCCGAGGCGTTCGTCCTGTTCGGCCAGCACATTCTGTGGTCGGACATGATCGGCAACATCCTCGGCCTGGCCGCCCTCGCCCTCGGCTGGCGCCGCTCCCTGTGGACCTGGCCGGTCCAGTTCCTGTCCGGCCTCATCCTCTTCGGGGCTTTCTTCGGCCATCTGACCGGCAGCGCCGGCAAGCAGGCCGTCGTCATGACTGTGGCCCTGTACGGCTGGTGGCGGTGGAACCGCGACAAGGGCCGGTCCGAACACGGCCAGATCACCCCGCGATTCGCCACCTGGCGCGAGCGGGCGGCGATGCTCGGCGCCGTCGCCGTCTGCACGGTCGCGGTGGCCCTGCTGTTCAAGGCCTACCCGACCCTGTCCTGGGACCCCTGGCCGGACGCCTACATCTTCGTCGGCACGGTGGTCGCGATGTACGCCCAGGCGCGCGGCATGGTCGAGTTCTGGATCGCCTGGCTGCTGGTCGACATGGTCGGCGTCCCGCTGACCTTCGCCAACGGCTACGCCTTCTCCGGCTTCGTCTACGTCATCTACGGGGCACTCGTCCTGTGGGGCATGCGCGACTGGTGGCTGCGCTCCCGCGGTGGACCGCGGCCCGCTCCGGAACTGCCCGGTGCGCACGCTTCCGAGGGAGCGTCGCGGTAACCGAGCAGCGCACGTCTCACACTGATTCACCTCTCACGGCCCGCCCCACAGGCGGGCCGTACCGCGTTCCGGGACGACCGATGAAAGACCCTGACCGCCGTCGGCGGATGACGGCGATATCCGGGTGCAGCTATTGCGAGATGGCATATTGACATACGAGATGAGGCGTCTTAGCGTCGGAGCAACCCTCAACAAAAGGCAAGACATGATGAGATGCGCCATTTTCCCGTCGGCCTCCCTGCCCGTTCCGGCGACGGACGCGGCCCCCGAGACGGCGGAGGTCTGACATGACCATCCCTGCGAGGGATCAGGCCGGCACTCGAGGCCCTGTCACCGGCTACGACCCGCAGGCGTACCGCGACGGACTGTCCTCGATGGTCACGTCCGTGTGTGTGGTCACCGCCGAAGTGGACGGGACGCGGTACGGCTTCACCGCCAACTCGGTGACCAGCGTGTCGATGGACCCGCCCCTGATGTCGGTCTGTCTGGCCGACACCGCCGACGTCCACTCCGCCTTCTGTCGAGCCGAGTCCGTGGCCGTCAACGTCCTGGCGGCCGACCAGTTCCAGGTGGCGCAGGCGTTCGCGACGCCCGGCGTCGACAGGTTCGCCACGGCGCACTTCAGTCCGGGTGAACTCGGTGCGCCCCTGCTCGACGGCGCCACCCTGTCGCTCGAAGGTGCGGTGCACCAGCGCCTCGCGGCCGGCGACCACACGATCATCCTGATCGAGGTGGCCGGTGTGGTGGTCGGCGGAGGAGAGCCGCTCACCTACCAGGGACGCCGGTTCCACACGCTGAACCCGCTGCAGCCGGCCGCACCGCAGCCGACCGGGAAGAACCCGTCATGACCACCCGGGACGGGTTCGACACCGTCGACCGTCCCGGGCCCGTCGAAGACCTCACGACACGTTCGTCGACCTGACCCATGGGGCGACAGCCCCATGGGTCACCGTCCTGCCGCGCGGCCGGGGGCGTCATGCTCACAGGCATCCCGGTGCGGCAAGACGAGAACACCCCGTCCGCGCGAAGGCGGGCGGGGTGTCAGTGGTGCGGGCTTCCTGGTCAGGGCACCGGTTCGGGCGCTTCGGCCGGGGCGTCACGCGAGTTGCCGCTGCACCTCGCCGCTGTCCCAGTAGTCCGTTCGTCGTGTGATGAGACCGTCGGCGACGGTGAACACGAAGATCCCTCGGATGCGTACGGGCCGGTCGCCCGCCGAGCGTATACCGAACGTCATGACGTACGGCACCGCGGCCGACTCGCCGTCGACGAGGAAGCCCTCGGGCACGTAGCGCAGGTCGACGAATTCCTCCAGGAACCCGGTCAGCGCGGCACGGTACTCGGCGCGGCCCCTGCGGCTCCGCCCCATCGACGAGGTGTGGTCGTTGACGAAGTCCTCGGCCACGCAGGCGGCCACGGCGTCGGCGTCATGTGCGTTCAACGCCGCGAGGTATGCCTCGATCGCGGCGCGGGTTTCCTTCAGGACGAACCCCACTTCTGCCGGACCGTGTCGAAGACACGCTGGTCGTGGGAGATCTCGACGACGTTGCCGTCGGGGTCCTTCAGAGCGCAGATGTAGCCGATGGGGTCGGGCATCTGCCGGGGCTCCCAGTGCAGGCAGCCCAGTTCGCGGGCCCTGTCCGCGAGCGCGTCGACGTCCCCGCGCTCCGGCACCTCGATGCCGATGTGCGCGAACGGGTGCAGCAGTCCCTGCTGGGTGCCCTTGTCCTTGTTGAACGACACCAGGACGAGCACGAACGGCGTCTCGGCCTGCTTGTCGTTCGAGAGCCAGACGCTCTCGCCGTCGGCGTCCTTGAACCGCTCGACGACGACCAGGGGAGTCAGCGAGGTGTAGAACTCGATCGCCTTGTCGAGATCGCCGGTCGGCAGCGCGACATGAGTCCAGCGGGCCGAGATGAGGCCGGTGGCCACGGTACCTCCAGTGAGTGGTGCTGTTTTCCTCGAGCCTAGGTCTGCGCGCACCCGGAGGTCGATGTGCTGCGGACACAACGTCCGAGCCCGGAACGCTGACCCCGGGCGACATCGGTTCCGCGCCCGTCGCGGTGGGAGCCTGCGGCATGACGGCGACGGATGTCGCCGGCGAGGACGAGGAGAAGACGTGCGCTACCGGATTCTGGGTGGGACGGGTATCGAGGTGAGCGAACTCTGCCTCGGGTCGATGATGTTCGGGGCCTGGGGCAACACCGACGAGGCGCAGTGCCGTCGCATCGTTTCGACGGCGCTGGACGCCGGGGTCAACGTCGTCGACACGGCCGACGTGTACGCCTTCGGCCAGTCGGAGGAGATACTCGGCCGCGCGCTGAAGGGACGCCGCGACGACGTCGTGGTCGTGTCGAAATTCCACAACGAGATGCCCGGAAGGCCGCTCAACCGCAACCGGCACGGCAACTCCCGGCTCTGGATCAGGCGTGCCCTGGAGGACAGCCTGCGACGGCTGCGGACGGACCACCTCGACGTGTACCTCGTCCACCGTCCCGATCCCCGGACCGACATCGAGGAGACACTCGGTGCGCTCAGCGACCTGGTGCGGGCGGGCAAGGTGCGGGCGATCGGGACCTCCAGCTTCCCGGCCGAGGAGATCGTGGAGTCCCAGTGGGCGGCCCGACGCGCCGGCCGCGAGCGGTTCACCGTGGAACAGCTGTCGTACTCGGTGCTGGCCCGGCACGCTGAGGCCGCCGCGCTGCCCACCGCGCAGCGGCACCGTATGGGGGTCATGGTGTGGAGCCCGCTGAACGGCGGCTGGCTGACGGGCAAGTACCGGGCCGGCGCCGAACCGGCGCGGGACGCACGCGCGCGGACCCACGGCGACCATTTCGACTACGCCGACGAGCGGATACGCGAGCGCAAGCTGGCGGTCGTCGAGGAACTCGTGCGCCTCGCCGCGGACGAGGGCTGCACACTCGTCGAGCTGGCACTGCGGTTCGTACTCGCCCACCCCGGCGTCACCTCGGCGCTCATGGGCCCGCGCACCCACGAGCAGCTCCTGACGCAGCTCACCGCGGTCGACCGGCCCCTGTCGGCAGAGGCGCTGGACCGGATCGACGAACTCGTCGCTCCGGGCAGCGTGCTCAACCCGCGTGACGTCGGCCATACGCCTCCGGCGCTGGAGACCCCGGCGCTGCGCCGCCGCTGATCCCGGTGTGCCACCGGTGGCGCACCGGTGCGCCATGGCGGATGCCGGCCCCGCGTTGTCGCGGGGCCGGCATCCGCCATCCGGTGCATCCGAGGGATCGGGTGCGTCCGGAGGGAATCGGTTCGGATCCTGCCGTCAGGTCGACCCGCGCTCGAAAGGCCGGCCCAGCGCCCCCGGTTCTCGGTGCTGGGTGGTGAACAGCAGCATGGCGAGGAGCGCGAGCAGATACGGGGCCGCGACGAGCAGTTGGGCGTTGAGGGTGACACCGAGCGCGGGGAGCGCCAGGCGCATCGCGTCGGAGAGGCCGAACACCAGGCAGCCCAGCATGGTCCGACCCAGCCGCCAGGCCCCGAAGATCACCGCGGCGATGACGAGGTAGCCGCGTCCGGCGGTCATGTTCTGGTTGAACGATCCGACCTCGCCGACCGCTAGGTACGCGCCGCCCAGGCCGGCCAGCGCGCCGCACCACAGCAGGGCCTGCCGACGGCGCGCGTTCACCTTGATGCCCGTGACGTCGGCGGCCTGCGGGTTCTCCCCCACCGCCCGGAGTTCCAGGCCCCAGCGGCTGCGCTCCACCAACCACCAGGTCAGCGGCACCAGCAGAATCAGCAGGTAAGCGGGCCAGCGTTCGGAGAACAGGGGCTTGCCGATGAGCGGGATGTCCTGGAGCAGCGGGATCGACAGCACCCCGACCTGGTGCGAGGCGAACTGCTCGATCGTGATCAGGTAGCTCGTCAGTCCGAGCACCAGCGCGTTCAGCACGAGGCCGACGACGAAGGTGTTGATCTGGGCCCGGTGGGAGAGGTTGCCGTGCACGAAACCGACGACGAGGCCGGTCAGGACGCCGACCGCGAGGCCGACGGTGGCGCTGCCGGTCGCACTGGCGGTGGCGACCGAGGTGAACGCGGCGCTCAGCATCATCGCCTCGACGGAGATGTTCATCGCGCCGGCGCGCTGGGCCAGGTACTCACCGCAGGCGGCGAAGGCCAGCGGCACGGTCAGCCGGACACCGCTCGCGAGAATGGTCGTGGTGCTGTCCAGAACGCTCACGCGGCCACCTCCGTCTTGGTCGGGACAACGGAAACGGCGGACGCCGCCCGCAGTGTGGCGCCGCGACGCCCGTGGAAGAGGTCGACGAGGACGGGCGGTGCGACGAAGGCGAGGACGAGCAACGCCTTGACGATGTCGACGAGGTACGACGGAACGCCGGTGGCCGAGAGGAAATCGCCGCCCGCGCGCAGCACGGCGAACACGAACGACACCGGGACAGCGGCCAGGGGCCGGTTGCGGGCGACGAGCGCGACGAGCAGGCCGTCCCAGCCGACGTTGTCCGAGAGCCCGGCCTGCAGCCGGTTGGTGCTGACCGGGCTGGCCAGCAGCAGTCCTCCGGCCAGTCCCGCGAAAGCGCCGGACAGCGCCAGGGTGAGACCGCCGAGGGCGGCCACCCTGACACCGGCGTGCTTGGCCGTGCGCGGGTTCAGACCGACCATGCGCACCTTGAAGCCCCACCGGCTGCGGCTCAGGAGCATGGCGACCGCGACCGCGGCGACGACCGCGAGGAACAGGCCCGTGTTGAGCTGCAGCGAGGGGTAGTGCCCGAAGCCGGCGAGCTGGGCGTTGGCCGGCAGGGCGTTGGACTGCGCGTCGGCGATGTCCCCGGCGCCCTGCACGCTCTCCTGCAGGACCCATGGCGTGCTGACCGCGAAGGTGACGAGTTGGATGGCGAGGAACGTCATCAGCAGAGTGCTCACCGGGACGTTGACACCACGGAAGCGGAGCATCAGGGCGCTGAGCGCGGCCCAGGCGGCACCGCCGACCGCTGCGGCGCCCAGCACCACGACGACCAGCATCGGACCGGGCACGGCCAGGCGCAGCCCCACCCAGGCACCGGCCAGGCCGCCGATGAGCACCTGCCCCTCCTGTCCGATGTTGAACGTGCCGGCGGTCGCGCAGACGCACGCACCGACCGCGACCAGCAGCAGGGGCGCCGTGTTGAGCAGCGTCGTCGTCCATCCGGTGGCGTTGGCGAGGGACCCGGTCCATATCGCGGTCAGCGAAGCGCTCGGCGAGGCACCGGTCAGCGTGAGCAGCAGCGCGGACACGCCGCCGGCGACACCGATGAGCGCGAGTGTCAGGCCCGCCGTCATCCAGTCACGGCGCCCTGGCCGGAGCCGGGCGAGCAAGCGTCGGCCGGGGTCGTCCGGATCCGTCAGAGAGGCGGCACTCATGCGGCCTCACCGCCGACCAGCATGCCGAGCCGTTCGGGGGTCGCCTCGGAGGCGGGGAGTGCTCCGGTGATCCGCCCGGACGAGATCACCGCGATCCGACTCGCAAGGGCCATGACTTCCTCGAATTCGGTGGAGATGAGCAGCACGCCGACGCCCTCGTCGGCCGCTGCGCGCAGCCGGGCGTACATGTCCTCGATGGCACCGATGTCGAGGCCGTGGGTGGGCTGTGCGGCCACCAGGACCCGGGTGTCACCGGACAGTTCCCGGGCGAGGACGACCCGCTGCTGGTTGCCGCCGGACAGGCTGCGCACGGGTGCGTCCAGCGACGGGGTGACGATGTTGAACTCGTCGGCGAGGCGGCGCGCCTCGGCGAGCATGGCGCTCCGCCTCAGCAGGAACCGGCCGCTGACCTTGCCGAGCGACTTCATCGTCAGGTTCTCGGCGACGCTCATGTCGAGGACGACGCCGCTGTGATGCCGGTCCTCCGGCACGATGCCGAGACCGGCCTTGCAGAGGGCTCCCGGCCGCGTCACGTCGACCCTGCTCCCGGTGACCTCGACGGTGCCCGCGGTCGGCGGGATCAACCCTGCGAGGACATCGCCGAGGGTCGCCTGGCCGTTGCCCTCGACGCCGTAGAGGGCGACGATCTCGCCCGACTCCACGGTCAGGTCGACGTCCGCGAGGAGTCTGACCCCGCCTTGCTCGACGGTGAGTCCGGCGAGGCGGAGGACGGGCGGCTGCCCTTCGGGGCCACCGCCCCCCTCGGGCCTCCTGCCTGTCGGCACCAGGCCGAGGGCGGCGGCCTCCTCCCCCAGGGACACGTCCCTGCCCACCATCTGCCGGGCGAGCAGCTGGGGAGTGGTCTCGGCGGTGACGGCCCGGAAGGCGACACTTCCCTTGCGCAGAACCGTCACCCGGTCGGTGGCCTGGGCGATCTCGGCGAGCTTGTGGCTGATGAGGATGACCGCGCGTCCCTCCTCCTGCACCACCCGGCCGAGCACGGCGAACAACTCCTCCGACTCGACCTGGGTCAGCACCGAGGTGGGCTCGTCCAGGATCAGGATCTGAGGGTTGCGCCGCAGGCACTTGACCACCTCGACCCGCTGCCGCTCACCGGCCGAGAGAGTCTCGACGGGTGCGTCGGGGTCGATGGGCAGCCCGTACCGCGCCGAGACCTCGGCGATATCGGCGCAGATGGCCTGCTTGTTCACCTTGCCGTGGTCGCCGAGCGCCACGTTCTCCCACACGGTCAACCCGTTGATGAGGCTGAAATGCTGGTGCACCATGCCGATGCCCAGCTCGGCCGCTTCCTGCGGGCTGTCCAGCGCGACCTCCTCCCCGCACACCAGGACGGTGCCGGCATCGCGCCGGACCAGCCCGAGCAGGACCTTCATGAGGCTGGACTTGCCCGCCCCGTTCTCACCAAGGAGTCCGTGGATCTCGCCGGCGTCGACCCTGAGGTCGACGCCGGCGCAGGCCTTGACGGATCCGTATGACTTCGTGATGCCGCGCAGCTCGAGAATCGGAACCGCTGAGGTCGTCGGTGTCATCGCTGATCTTTCCTCGTCGCTGTCGGCGCTTCAGCCGAGGCGCTCGACCTCGGCCGCCGGATCGATCTTGTCGGTGCCGATCTTCTTCATGAACCGGTCCAGCCGCTGCGCCTCGTCGCCCTCGGGACGGCAGATCTTGACGGTCGGGTAGGGGTCGACGCCCAGCTTCCACACGCGCGTCGTGCCCATCTTGAGGTTGTCCTTGGCGAACTCCTCCAGCGCTGAGCGGAAGTAGTCACCCGGGCTGAAGATCACGGAGATGTCGTACTTCGGGCTGGTCGAGTCGCACCGGTCGGTGCCCGGCGTGAGCGTCAGCGCACCGCCCTCGTTCGCCATCTGCGCGGCGGCGTCGGTCGCTCCGCCGAGGTAGGGGTAGATGACCTTGATCCCCTGGCTGATCTGTGCCTGGGTGGCTTCCTTGGCCTTGGCCGAGTCGTTGAAGTCGCCGGTGTAGGTGCTCGTCATGGTGGCCTTCGGGAGGACCTCCCGGATCCCCGCCAGGAACGCCTTGGCGGCGTTGACGCTGAAGTCGGCCTTGTTGCCGGTGATGAACCCGGCCTTGGTGTAGCCGGCCGCCTTCATCTTCAGGCCCGCGGCGTAGCCGGCGGCGAGCAGGGACTGGTTGGGGTCGTCGGCGGACAGCAGGACCCGGGGGTGGACGTCGGTGTCCGACGACGACGGCAGGTACCAGACCGTCTTGCTGCAGACCGGTTCCTCGGAGGCCGGGATCGCCGTCTTGAGCTCGCTCGCGCCGAGCGCGACCATGTCGACGTTCTGCTGGCACATCGCGCGGGCCGCGGTGAGCGCGTCGCTCGGCGGCACACTGCCGCGCTTGATGATCGTCCAGTCCTTCTCCTTCGCGAACGCCTCCGCCGAGTCGACGAAGCTCTGGTAGTAGCCGCGGTCGTTGATGTCGCCGGGGCTGAGGACACCGACGACGACCTTGCCGTCACCGTTGACGTCGGGCTCCTTGAGGGCGGAGTCGCTGCCGCCGCCGTTCGCCGCAGGGGTCGCTTTGGACGCCGTCGCCGCGTTGTCGGCGCAGCCGGAGAGCACGAGGGCTCCCGCGAAAGCGAGGCCGGCCGCGGCCCGACGACGCCTGGGCATGCTTCTTGTGGTCATCTGTGTGCTTCCGTTCGCTCGGTGGCACCGCCTCTTCGGGGCGGTGATCACGTCGGGGGTGGCGGTCTGTCGGCGGGGCCGACGGCCCGGTCGAGTTCGGCGCAGGAGACACGGTCCTCGTGGGAGAGGGGCTCCTCGCCCGTGGTGACGAACCACGGGATCCGCCCGGCCATTCGGACCCGGTTGGGGTCGACGCGGTCAGGAGCGGATGTGATCGAAAGATCGGTGGTGGTGCGGACGGCCTCCGAGGGCGCGATGAGCGCGTCCTGGAAGCAGGGATGGTGTTCGCCCCGGACTTCGCCCGTGCGCCCGCCACTCCATGGGGCGAGGCTGTCGGCCGACGACGGTGGGTCGACGTTCTGTGTGGGGCGCAGTCGCCGGTCGGCGATGGCCGTTTCACTGGCGCACAGTGGATGTGCGAGGGCCACCGCTCGATGTGATCGAGGGTCTCGCTGGTCGTGACGTTCGCTGTGAGAGCGTCGGTGTGCTCGGTGTCGAGCCAGGCGTCTTCGGCTGGGGGTGTCCGGCTGCCGGGCACCGGTGAACGACCGTGATCGACGGCGGCCCTCGCTGAACTGCGTGCAGCAGCCGTACGGCGCGGCGTCGACTCCTGTGTTGGAGGCGAGTGTGTCGGAGGCGAGCCTGGTAGGTCGTGCCGGCCGGGCCGGCGACCATCCCTCGTGACAGCGGGTCCTGTTTCCTCGCCGACGGAAGCCCTGACTTGTCGATGACGTTCAACGGCGGGTCTCCTTACCGGTCGGCCGCCCGCTCCGTGGGCCAGGTGGGGCGGGGCGTGATGCCGGCGCGTCCGAGGAGGGCGGCGGATCGTTCGGCGGCGGCCGCGGCGACGGCCGCCAGGTCAACACCCGTCGGCCGCCGGTCACGGACGACCACGCGGCCGTCGACCAGCACGTCACGGACGGTGCGCGAGACATGACCCCATACGAGCTGGCGGGCGAGGTCGCCCCGGGGGATCCAGGCGGGATCGTCGGCGTCGAGCACGACGATGTCGGCGGCCTTGCCCACCTCGATCGAGCCGATGCGGTCGCCGAGACCGATGGCCCGAGCGCCGTCGATCGTCGCCAGCGCGAACGCCTGCTCGGCGCGGACAGGGTCGGGCAGATCACGGTCGCGTTCGAGGGCGGCGAACAGGTAGGCGGCGAGGAGGACGTCCGGGCCGTCACCGGCGTTGTGCGCGTCGCAGCCCAGCGCCACCCGGCCGCCACGCCGCACCAGTTCGGCATGGCGGGATGCACGCGTGTACCCCTGGGCGAGACGCAGGTAGGCCCCCGGGCAGACGGCGACAGCGGTTCCGGTCTCGAGGATGGCGTCGACCTCCGCGTCGTCGAGCCACAGGGCGTGCCCCAGCAGCAGACGTGGGCCGAGCACCCCCAGCTCGCGGAAGTGGACCACCGGCCGGCGCGCGCAGCGCAGGGCGTAAGCCTCGATGTCGGCGGGTCCCGGCGAGATGTGCCAGGTGAGTCCGACATCGAGCCGCTGGGCCAGGCTCGCCGCCCCGGCGAAGAGTTCGTCGCTCGCCAGGTCGTGGCCGACGAGCGTCACCCAGCCGGTGACCGGCCCGGTGGCCGGCAGGGACCTGACGATGTCCTCCTGCCGGGCGAGCACCTCGTCGGCGGGCGCGCCGAACGGCACGCCCTCGGCGTCCCAGCCCCAGCCGCCGACCCGCGCGCGGACACCTGCGGCGGCGAGCCCCGCGGCGACTCGTTCCGGGTAGGCCACCGTGCCCGGTTCCAGCACCGTGGTGACGCCCCGGGTCAGACAGTCGACCGCCGTGATGGTCGCGGCCAGTTCGTCGTCGTCACCGTCGGCGTGGGCGTGCAGCGGGACGATCCAGTCGAAGATCGACTCCTGCGAGCCGATGTCGTCCGGGATCGTGCTGCGCACGAGGGGGTCGACGGTGGTGTGCTGGTGGGCGTCGACCAGGCCCGGGATCACGACACAGCCCGACGCGTCGATCTCCCGCGCTCCCGGGAAGCGGGCGCGCAGGTCCGCGGCCGTGCCGAGTGCGGCGATGCCGTCCCCGGAGACCGCGACCGTCGTACCGGTGAGGACGCGCCGAGCGGGGTCCATCGTGACGACGTCGCCACCCACGATCAGAAGGTCGGTCATGGCTCGATCACGACCTTGCCGATCGTCTCGCGGGCGGCGAGCACGTCCCGGTCACCGGGGACGACCCAGCTGACCGCGGTCCCGGTCGCCACCACCGTCCCGGCGAAGTCCATGCCCGGCACGGGCGGAAGCCGGAAGCCGGGTACCCGGCCCGGCCCCATGCGCTGCGGCAGGTCCAGGCGGTTCAGCCCGCGGTGCACGACCTCGACGAGAACGTCGCGCGGTCCGCGGACCGGCTCGGGGAAACCCTGCGGGGACACGGCCTCGGGTCCGCCGAAATCTGTCTGCACCATGGCTCGCACCGCACTGCCTCCTCACCCTTGCCGTCTCGCATTGCGAGGCGGTGGAACGTATTGCGAGGTACTCTGCCCCCGCCGACGGGTGCTGTCAACGCTCCCGAGGAACATCTTGGTTTCATTGGTGTATCGCCCACTCAGATGGCTGACAGCCCAGGCCACCGCAGGTCGGCGAGGGTACGGAGGCGCGTGAGGGCCACCGTGTCGGAAGGCGTCACCGCGCCGCGCGACGGCGGCACATGGCGGCTCAGCCCCCGGTCGGCACCGGCTCGTCGTCGCCGTACAGCCGCTGGTCGTCAGCGGCGAGCAGGTCCAGGGCGGCCAGCGCCAGGTGCAGCTGCGCCGAGGCGGCGGGAATCAGGGGGTCGGTGCCCAGGAGACTCTTGATCTGGCGCACCCGGTAACCCACCGAATTGCGGTGCAGATGGAGTTGCGCGGAGACGCTCTGCCTGCTGCCTCTCTCGGCCAGCCAGGCACGCAGTGTCGCCATCAGCTCCGGACGCTGCCGGATCGGCCCGAGGTGCGCCTCGGCGTAGGCCTCGACCTGCGCACGCGGGAGGGGCAGGAGTACCTGGACAACCCCGCAGTGGTCGAAGGTGAGCAGCGGGACCCTCCGGATCCGGGCAAGTCCGAGCAGCCTTTCGGCCTCGGTGAAGGACCGGGCCAGGCCCACGGTCGAGTCGGGGCGGGAACCGCTCGCCGCCATGACGTGGTCGGCGGAGTCGTCGCCGGTCATGAGGCGCAGCCGGTTCCGCAGCCGGTCGAGCACGGCCTCGTCGGGCACCACGGTCCACGCGGTGCGCCCCTCCTGCCGCACAGGGTGCTCCAGCCAGGTGAGGGCAGTGGACCAGGCACGCGGGCGGGAGCCGCTGTAGTGCAGTACGGCACCGGCCGGCGGTCGCCGCAGATCGATCCCCAGTCCCGCCGCCGCCGCGCACGCCGCGGGGCTCACCGTGCCTGACCGCAGGGCGGCGATGACGTCGGCCGGCGTGAGCTGCGTCGAGACCTCGGCGGACCCGCCCCCCGCGCGCACGGCGTCGATGAGCAGCGCGGTGACGGCGGCACCTGCCAGCGCCCGCACGCGTGGATCACCGGGACCCATGGTCAGCAGCACGCCGGCCACCGTCGTCCCCGCTCGCACGGGCAGCGCCGTGGCCCGCAGCCCGTCCAGCGTGTCGACGGCCGGTCCGCTCACGTCGGCGAGCACGCCGTCCGCCACCGCGGCCGGTACTCCCGTGCCGCCGTCGGTGGTCGCCAGCGGCGCGCCGTCAGCGGACAGCAGCCGCACCTGTCGGCCGGTCGCCCGGCGAAGCGCGTGCAGGACGTCCGAGCGGGCGGCGCCGGCGAGCACGGCCTCGGTCAGCTCCCGCTCCAGCACGGCAGGTGAGGCTTCCGGCCCCGGTCCTTCCCGGGCCGGTTCCGACCGTGCCCCGGCGATGGTTCCCATGGTGTCGGTCTCACCGGGCCAGCAGCCGGATGGCCACGCCCTTCTCCTGGGTGTACTCGCGCAGCGCCGCGTACCCGCCGCCCCGGCTGAAGCCACTGTCCTTCTGCATGTTGAAGGGGAAGCCGATGACTCCCGCGTCGTGGAACTGGTTGACCGCCACCTGCCCGGAGCGGACGTCCTTCGCCAGCCGCAACGCCCGGGAGATGTCGTTGGTCCAGATGCAGGCCAGCAGGCCGAAGTCCGTCGCGTTCATCAACCCGGTCGCCTCGGCGGTGTCGCGGAACGACTGCACGGCCAGCACAGGGCCGAACACCTCCTCCCGGGCGACGCGCATGCCCGCGTCCACCCGGTCGTACACGGTCGGCGGGACGAACCACCCGTCGCCGGTGGGCCTGCCACCGGTGACCAGCCGCGCCCCCTCGCGAGGCGCGTCCTCGAGGAAGCCGCTGACGCGCGCGAACTGCGCGGCACTGACCAGCGGCCCCATGTCCAGGTCGGCTTCCCAGGGCCCGGTCTTGACGTCGGCCATGCCGACGGCGACCCGCTCCACGACCTCGTCGTGCACCGAGGCCTCCACGAGCAGCCGGGAACCGGCGTAGCAGTTCTGCCCCGCGTTCTCGGTGATCGAGGCGACGATCGCGGGGATCGCCGTGTCGAGGTCGGCGTCGGCGAAGACCACGTTCGGCGACTTGCCGCCGAGTTCCAGTTTCACCGGGACGAGGTTCTGTGCGGCGGCCGCCATGATCGCCCGCCCAGTGGCGGTGGAGCCGACGAAGCTGATGTGGTCGACACCCGGGTGGGTGGTGAGTGCGACGCCCGCCTCGGGGCCGAGCCCCGCGACGACGTTGATCACGCCCGGCGGGAAGCCGGCACGGCGGGCGAGTTCTACGAGGGCGAACGGCGCCAGCGGCGCGATCTCGGACGGCTTGAGGACGACCGTGTTGCCCGCGGCGAGAGCCGGCGCGACGTTCGCGGCGGTGAGCACCGCGGGAACGTTCCACGGGATGACGACGGCGCACACGCCGTACGGCTCGTGCACCGTGTAGCCCAGGTATTCGGGGCTGCGCGTCGGCAGCGTGACTCCGGTGAGCTTGTCGGCCGCGCCGGCGAAGTAGTCGACGATGCCGTGCGCGATGTAGATGTTCGTCCGGCCCCCCGACAGGGGCTTGCCCACGTCCTGGGCCTCGACGGCCGCGAGGGCCTCGACCTCGGCGATGACGAGGTCGGCCCACCGCCTGATGAGCGCTCCGCGCTCGCTCGGGTTGGTCGCCGCCCAGGCGGGGAAGGCGCGGCGCGCCGCGCCCACCGCGTCGTCGACGTCGGCCGCGCCCGCCCGGGCCACCTGGGTGATCACCTGCCGGGTCGCCGGATCGAGGACATCGAGGGTGTCGCCGTCGCGGGCCTCGACCCACTCGCCGTCGATGAAGTGCTGGGAAGAAGGGAAGTCAACAGCCGCCATGGGGGGAACCTTGACCGACCTTGTCCCACATGTCAATATGCGGTCTCGCTTTGTGATGCATAGAGGAGGCCCTGTGCGTGCCACCGCCGCTCTGCTGGAGCAGCCCGGACAGCCGTTCGTCCTGACCCAGGTGGAACTGGAGGACCCTCGCCCCGACGAGGTCCTCGTCCGTGTCGCCGCCGTCGGCATCTGCGGTACCGACCTCGAGTTCGCCACCTTCTTCCCCACGCCCGCGCTGCTCGGGCACGAAGGGTCGGGTGTCGTCGAGAAGGTCGGCGCGCACGTCACCTCCGTGCGTCCGGGCGACCACGTCGCCATGTCCTTCGCGTCGTGCGGCACGTGCGCGCTGTGCCGCACCGGCTCGCCCGCCTACTGCCGCGGCTTCGACGCGGTGAACTTCTCCGGCCGAAGGCCCGACGGCTCCACCGCGGTGACCCACGAGGGGCGGGAGGTCAATGCCCACTTCCTCGGCCAGTCGTCCTTCGCCAGTCACGTCGTCGCACCGGAGCGGGCGGTCGTCAGGATCGACCCGTCACTGGACCTGCTGCGGGCCGGCCCCTTCGGCTGCGGCTTCCAGACCGGAGCCGGTGGCGTGCTCAACGTGCTGCAGCCGCGTCCCGGCTCGTCGATCGCGGTGTTCGGGGCAGGGGCTGTCGGCGTGGCCGCCCTCATCGCCGCCGGGTTGAGCGGCTGCGACGTCGTCACCGCCGTCGACGTGAACCCGGCCAAGCTCGAGGCGGCCCGCGGCTTCGGAGCCACACACACCGTCGACTCCTCGGTCGGGAACACCGCCGAGCAGCTGGCGGCCCTCGTCCCCGAGGGGTTCGACTTCGTGATCGACACCACCGGGCGGGAGGACGTCCTGCGCACCGCCGTGGAGGCTCTCGGGCCGCTCGGTCGCGCCGGTGTCATCGGTATCGGCCCCAGCGAGTCGATGAGCTTCGAGTGGCGCAGCATCCTCAACGGGCGCACCGTCACCGGCATCATCGGCGGGTCCAGCCTGCCGCAGCTGTTCCTGCCGCAACTGCTCGACCTCAACGCCAAGGGCCGTTTCCCGGTGGAGAAGATGATCACCTACTTCCCGTTCGAGCAGATCAACGAGGCCGTCGCAGCGGTCCGGTCCGGTTCGGTCGGCAAAGCCGTGCTGGCCTTCTGAGCATCGCCCACGGGACGTTGTCGCAGGCGGCGCGACACCTTAGGGTGGCCGACGCCGATGAGGCACCCGGCATCCGGTGGCGCGGCCGGACAACACCGCGCACAGGTCCGAGCACGTGGAGCGTGCCCACCATGTCCGCCGACTTCGACATCGACATCGACTTCGATCACCACTCCGACGAGGCCAACGCCGACCCGGTCGCCTACTACGCGCGCTTCCGAGAGGCCTGCCCGGTAGGCCGCTCCGCGGCACACGGCGGCTTCCACTACACGACGCGATACGCCGACGTGGCCCGAATCGCCCGCGACGACGAGACGTTCTCCTCGGCCCGCAGCGACCACGGTGGTCAAGGAGTCGGCATCGTCATCCCCAAGGGACCCGGGCTGGAGCAGTACCCGATCGAGCTCGACCCGCCGAGTTCCACCGCGTACCGGAAACTGATCAACCCGCTGCTGACCCCCGAGGCGGTCGAGCATCTGGTCCCCATGATCGAGCGCCACGCCGCCCGCGTCGTGGACGACTTCGTCGAGCTCGGTTCCTGCGACCTCGTCCGCGACCTCACCAATCCGCTGCCGGCCGCGGTGACCCTGGACTGGCTGGGTTTCCCCGAGGAGGACTGGGCCAGGCTGGCCGGGCCGATCCACGACATCTTCGCCGCCCCGGCCGGCAGCGAGCGCGCCGCGCGGGGGGCCGCAGGACTGGCCTACATGGACCGGCGGATCCGCGAGCTGATCGCCGAGCGCCGGTCCGAGCCGAGGTCCGACGGGGTCAGCACGCTGGTGGCCGGCCGGCGCGACGACGGCGGCGAGTTCGGCGAGGACGAACTGGTGTCGGTGATCGGCCTGCTCATCGCCGGCGGCGTCGACACCACCACCTCCCTGACGGGATCGACCCTCGTCCACCTCGCTCGCCACCCCGAGCAGCGCCAGAAGCTGATCGAATCCCCCGGCCTGCTGGACACCGCGACCGAGGAGTTCCTCCGCGCGTTCGCCCCGTCGCAGTCGATGGCCCGCACGGTCACCCGGGACACGGAGGTCGGCGGCTGCCCGATGCACGCGGGCGACCGGGTGCTGATCCCATGGGTCGCCGCCAACCACGACCCCGCCGTGTTCCCCGACCCCGAGCAGGTACGACTGGACCGCGACGCCGGCCGGCACCTCAGTTTCGGGATCGGGTCGCACCGGTGCGTCGGCGCGCACCTCGCCCGGGCCATGTTCCGCGCGATGATGACCCAGGTCCTGACCAGGCTGCCCGACTACCGGGTGATCGAGGAGGGGCTCGTTCCCTACCCGACACGCGGCAACCAGTCCGGCTGGGACGCGGTCCCGGCGGTCTTCACGCCCGGTGCCCGAGCGACCGCGGCGACCGGCTCGATCCGGGCGCTGACCACACCCACTCCGCTGCGGGTCACCGAGGTCCGCGCAGCGGCCGACGGCGTCGTCGCCGTCGACCTCGGCCTGCCGGACGGCGGCGAACTGCCCGGGTGGCGGCCCGGCGCGCACGTCGAGCTGCGTCTGCCCTCGGGCAGGCTGCGCCAGTACTCGCTGTGCGGCGACCCCGCCGACGCCACGACCTGGCGCATCGGCGTCCTTCACGAGCCGCAGGGCCGGGGCGGATCGGTCGAACTCCATGAACTCGCCCGGCCCGGAGCCATCTTCTCGGTACGCGGACCGCGCAACCACTTCCCGCTGCTGCGGGCGCCGTCGTATCTGTTCATCGCCGGCGGCATCGGTGTCACACCGATCCTCGCCATGGTCCGCGAGGCCGCCGGACGCGGCACGCCCTTCACCGTCGTGTACGGCGGCCGCACCCGCTCGACGATGGCATTCGCAGACGAACTCGCCGCCATCGCCGGCGACGCGCTCACCCTGCTCCCACAGGACGAGGCCGGACTGCCGGATCTCCCCCGGCTGTTGGGCGGGCTGGCCCCGGACACCGCCGTCTACGCGTGCGGGCCGGCGCCGATGCTGGCGGCGGTCGAACAGGAATGCGCCCGACTGGACCTCACCGACCGGCTGCACCTGGAGCGCTTCGCCGACGGCGACGCCCCGGAGACCACGTTCGACGCCGCTGAGAACCGGGCCTTCGAGGTCCAGCTCGCGCGCACGGGAGTCACGCTCACCGTGCCGGCCGACCGCCGCCTCATCGAGGTCCTGCGCGATGCCGTCAGCGGTCTGTCCTACGACTGCGAGAAGGGATACTGCGGCGCCTGCGAGACGCGTGTCCTCGCCGGGACACCCGAACACCGCGACTCCGTGCTCAGCGACGAGGAACGTCTCGCCGGGCGCACGATGATGATCTGCGTCGGCCGCTGCCAGGGCGATCGGCTCGTCATCGACCTCTGAGAGCGGGCCGGGCGGGCGCGTCCACCGGCCGCCCGGGCCGACGATCACGTCGTACGCCACCACCGCCGCGCGCAGCGCCTCCAGGCACGACGATGGGCCCCGTCCGAAGACCGGACGGGGCCCATACTCGTTGCACCTCATCCCTTTTTCCGAGATGACGTATTGCAATACGAGACGCTTTTACCGTGCCGCCCCAGAGGTGAAACACCACGGCAACAGAGCGTTCCTAGCGTCGGGTCATCGCTTACAGAAGAAGGTGGGCCATGACCGTGACCGACTCGCCCCTGCTCGACGTTGCCGCGACCGGCTTCCCGATCCTCCAGCCCCATCACGGAGTGATCGCCTCGACGACCTACGTCCCAGCCACGTCCGGGAACACCCTGTGGGGTCGCCTTCCGTGCGAGGCGGACTCACCGTGCGCGGTCGTGCAACCGGGCTCCGTCATCACGGTCGACACGATCAGCCACGAGGGAGTTCTGGAGGACCAGGGCCGCAACCCGCGTGAGTTCTTCGGCCGTTACGGCGTCAGCGGCAGCCATGTGCTCGACGACGCCCAGCAGGTGGCGGACTCGGGCATGCCGCACGACTTCGACGACGACGGGCCGCACCTCGTCACCGGGCCGATCGCCGTGGCCGGCGCCCGGCCGGGCGATCTGCTCGCCGTGACCGTCCTCGACCTCACCCCGCGGGTCCCGTACGGCCTGGTCTCCGCACGCCACGGCTTCGGCGCACTCCCTGGCGAGATGCCGTCGCTGCCCGGCCCCGTGGTCACCTTCGCGACGGCACATGTGGATCGCCACGGTGCGTGGGGGAGGATAGCCGTCGACCCGTCGGACTCCGCCCGCGGCTCACTGCGCTTCCCGCTACGGCCGTTCCTCGGCGTCATGGGCGTGGCGGTGCCCGGGGAAGAGCGACCGCACTCGGTCCCGCCGGGGCGCCACGGGGGCAACATCGATGTGTCCCTGCTGGGCGAGGGCGCCACGCTGTTCCTTCCAGTGCAGGTCGACGACGCGCTGGTCTACTTCGGAGATCCCCACTTCGCGCAGGGTGATGGCGAGGTCGCCCTGACAGCGTTCGAGGCGTCGCTGCGCGCCACCGTGAAGCTCGAAGTGGTACCGGGTGGTGCGGCGCTGCGCCCCGGCCACGGCCGCGTCGCCCCGTTCGCCGAGACGGACGACTACCTCGTGCCGATCGGTCTGGACGAGGACCTGAACGAGGCGATGCGCGACTGCGTGCGTTGCGCGCTGGACCTGCTCGCGACCGACTACGGCATCGACCGCCACCTGGCGATGGCGTACCTCAGCGCGGCAGGCGACTTCGCCGTCTCCCAAGTCGTCGATGGCGTGAAGGGTGTTCACGGGAAGATCCGCAAGTCGGACTTCCGCGAGGTCTGCCGACCGCGCTGACCGGCAGGCTGCGCCGATGTCCGCCCCGCTATGGAAGGGCACCGGGGCAGCGGTTCAGGCCCACGAGCAGAGGGCCATGGGCCACACACACGCGGCGACCGCGGCCAGGATCTGGGCGCAGGCCGGGCCCAGGGACCGCACCGCCGCCCCGTACTCGCTCCCGTCCTGATCCCCGGATGCCACTGCGCACGCAGTCGCCAGTGCGGTCAGTGCGACGGAGCGATCATCAGCCCCACTGCGCAGAGACCGGACCGCGGCACCCCGTCGCTCCCCGCACAGGACGTCGTAGCGACGAGCCGACGCGGTCGGCAATGGCAACCGCCGCGGCCTGCGGACAAGGACGCCGTCAGTGATCAACCCGGCCGCGAGACGCTTGTGCGCGCCGGCACTCAGGATCATGACCCACTGCGATGCCGTACGCGGCCTGCGCGACGACTGGATCCGTGCGAGAACCTCGCCGAGTACGCGGTCACGCGGCTGTGCGGCGCGGACGGCGACTATATGTCCGTCAACAGCGTGGATGCAGCCGTCCAGAGCCAGTTCCATCAGCATCGCACCGCTCAGGCCGAAGTCGAGACCAGTGCGATAGCCGGGAACACGCCCCTGTCCGTCCAGGTACACGGCCAGCATGAACTCGCCCGCAAGAGTCGTTCTGGAACCTGCCTTCATTCCCGATCTCCCCTTCGCGGCGCGTCGGCTTGGACTTCCGGATGCTTCCGAATCTGGCGTCGCCCCAGATCCCGGAGGGTCAGACACAGCACTATGGAGGTCACACACCATCTCGTCAATGCAAGACGCCGTCCCGGTATACAGAACGCTCCTGGAAACAGACTGCAGACCTTCACGCAGGAGTCGCCCCATGTGGTGAGACGGCTTCAGCACTTGATACAGGGCTGCACGCAGGAAACGCGGGGCGGCCCGTGGACGAACGCCGCACGCTTCCCGTCTCCCGACTCCGACCGCTGCGTAACGCCGAGTCCGACCCGTCCGAGGACCTCATCGGTCAAGACGTCCTTCGCAGGGAGGACATCGCCGTCCCGGAGGTCAGGGGTGGCGGGGACCCGACGTAGGGGGCGTCTGTGTTGGCGGGGGCAGGGGCGTCGCGGCGTCCACTGGGCGGGCACGGCCGCCCCGCCGCTCACGCCGTCCCGACGGCACGCAGGCGCGTGGGTGTCCGCGGTCTCGCGGGAGGGCTCTGTCGCGCCCCGCCCGGCCGGCCCTGCGGCCCGGCAACCGTCTGGAACGAAAGGACTCGCCTCAGCATGGTGACGAACTCCGAGAGGTGGATCAGGCGTTACCACCCCGCGCCGGACGCCTCGACGCGCCTGGTCTGCTTCCCGCACGCCGGTGGCTCCGCCACCTACTACCACCCGGTCTCACGGGCCCTGCCCGGAGATCGACGTGGTGGCGGTGCAGTATCCGGGGCGTCAGGAGCGCCGCACGGAGCCCCTGGTGGACAGCATCGAGGAACTGGCCGACCTCATCGTCCCGGAGCTCGAACCCTGGCTCGACAGGCCGTTGACCTTCTTCGGGCCCAGCATGGGCGCGCCGCCGGCCTACGAGGTGGCCCTGCGGCTGGAGGCCAGGGGCACCACACTGCTCGGTCTCTTCGCCTCGCACACGGCCAAGGACACGACCTTCCGCTTCTTCGACGGCGGTCACTTCTATCTCAACTCGCATGCCCCGGAGGTGCTTCGGGAGATCCGGCAGTTCGTCGCGGAGCGTGCGGCCGTTGCCTCGTGCCGGACCCAAGCCTCTCCCCCCATTGCTCTTGCCGGTTCTTAACACACTCCATGCAAACTCTTGGCGAAACTGCATTGTGGCGTGAGAGGCGATCGCCACCGAATTCCAGATAAGCCGGCCCGCTGTCCTGCGACGGCTCCGGGACAACCGATCCGACCAGGTGGCGTTTTGCGGTAAAAAAATACCAAGAAAAACGACACGGAATTTAAGTGCCGATCCCGAGGACACGAGTGCGGTTGGTATCGGTTCTCCGTAACGTCGGGCGTGACGACACCGAGGCCCTGCCCCACGGCTCGCAAGACATCCACCCTGTCCTGGCCCGTCGGCGCGCGTTCGTTGTCGTCGGCCAACTGCTTCCGCAATTCCGGCGCATGCTCAGCCTGGGCAAATGCCTCGATACCGACCACGAGCAAGGGGCGATGCGACTGGAAGGATTTCGTCACCCGTGTCCACATGGCGACGAGTTGCTCCTCGCCGCTCTCGCCGGATCCTCCCTGTCCGGGCATCGCCCGTTCAAGTTATTCGCCCCCCCTCCTCGAACGCCTCCATCAATGCGGCATTCAGCAGCGCTTCCTTCGACCCGAAGTGGCGCATTCCCGGGCCTCTGTGGAACAGAATCAACGAGCCATCTATACGCCCGTCCTACACAAGCGTATAGTGCCGCTCATGGCTACCAATCCCTCACTGAAGGCGACCGGACGGGAGTGGGCCAGCCTCGCCGTGCTGACCCTTCCGGTGCTCCTCATCTCCATGGACATGACCGTCCTCTACTTCGCTCTGCCCTTCCTCAGCGCCGACCTGGAACCGAGCAGCACCCAGCTGCTCTGGATCATGGACATCTACTCGTTCCTGCTGGCCGGCCTGCTCATCACGATGGGCACGCTCGGCGACCGCATCGGCCGCAGGAAGCTGCTCATGCTGGGCGCCGCCGCCTTCGGCGCCGCCTCGGCGGCGGCCGCCATGGCCGGCAGCGCCGAAATGCTCATCGTGGCAAGGGCCTTACTCGGTATCGGCGGGGCGACGCTGATGCCCTCGACCCTCTCCCTGATCCGCAACATGTTCCGCGACGACCAGCAGCGCCGTACCGCCGTCTCCGTGTGGACCGCCGCCCTGGCCGGCGGCGCGGCACTCGGCCCCCTGCTCGGTGGGGCCCTCCTGGAGCACTTCTGGTGGGGCTCCGCGTTCCTGGTCAACGTGCCCGTCATGGCGCTGCTGCTCATCCTCGGGCCGCTGCTGCTGCCGGAGTTCCGCGACCCCGATCCCGGTAAGTTCGACCTGCTGAGCACCGCGTTCAGCCTCGCCGCCGTACTGCCCGTCATCTACGGCATGAAGAAGATCGCCGAGGACGGCGTGGCGGTCGTCCCGCTGGCGACGATCGGCGTCGGTCTGTTGGTCGGCATCGTGTTCGTCCTGCGCCAGCGCAAGCTCACCCATCCGCTGCTCGACGTGTCGTTGTTCCGGCAGCGCGCCTTCAGCACCTCGGTGGGCACCAACGTCCTGGCGATGTTCGCCATGGTCGGCTTCGGCCTGTTCACCTCGCAGTATCTGCAGCTGGTGTACGGCCTGCGGCCGTGGAGCGCCGGCCTGTGGACCCTGCCGGCCGCCGGCGCGACGATGGTCAGCGCGACCCTCGCGGCCGTCCTCGTGCAGAAGATCCGGCCGGCGTACGTCATTTCCGCGGCCCTGCTGCTCGCTTCGGCCGGGTTCGGGGTCATCGCGCAGGTCGAGGCCGATTCCGAACTCGCCCTCGTCATCACGGGCGCCACGATGATGGCGGCCGGCGTGGGCGTCGTACTGACGCTCGCCGCCGACCTGATCATCGCCGCCGCGCCACCGGAGCGCGCGGGCTCCGCCTCCGGACTGTCGGAGACCTGCGCCGAGTTCGGTGGCGCTCTGGGTATCGCGGTCCTGGGCAGCATCGGTGCCGCCGTCTACCGCCAGTCCATGGACGACGACATGCCGTCGGGGATCCCCGAGGCCGCGAGCGAGGTCGCGCACGAGACGCTGGGCGGTGCCGTACAGGTCGCCGGACAGCTGCCGGAGGACCTCGCGGGGCTCCTGCTCACGGCGAGCCGGGAGGCGTTCACCGAGGGTATGCAGATCGCCTCCTACACGGCGGCCGGAGTGATGCTCGTCGCCGCGGTGCTGGCGGGGCTGATGCTGCGTCAGCTGCGGATCGACAGCCCGTCGGCCGGGGATCCGCATGCCGCGGCCCCGAGTTCGCAGGACCACGAAGCCAAGCTTTCCACCCGCTGAGCGGGCCCCTGACGGCGATTCGACCGCCCCTGTGACCGCTCGTGCCAGCAGCCCTTTCGCGTCGGCCGATCACGGTCGGCCGACGCGGAGGGCAAGGAGGCCGTGTCCGTCGTACAGCACTTGCTCTGGGCCGGCGGCTCTCAGGCGCAGAGCGCCTTCGAAGAAGGACCGTGAGGTGCCGCCGCTGCCGAGCTGCGCACCGCCGGGGGCAGTCTCTGGTCACGGGCGGCGGCCGTGCTGTCGGCGTCGATACGGTCCGAGGCCGAGCGCGTGGCGGACGAGAGCGAACGACTGCTGCGCAGCTGCCAGGTCGGGGACGAGACCCTGGAGGTGATCGCCGCCTCGGTGGCGTCCCTCACCACGACGGGGCGCCTCGATCGCGCCGCGGGCTGGTGCGACGCCCTGATCCAGGAGACCCAGCGTTCCCACGCCCGCACCTGGGAGGCGCTGTTCACCACGCTGCGGGCGGACATCTCGCTGCGGCAGGGCGACGTCTCGGCCGCCGCCGCGCGGGCCGGGCACGCCCTGGCGCTGGTCCCGCCCGAGGGCTGGGGGTCGTCGTGGGGCTGCCGCTGTCGGTGCTGCTCGCCGCGCACGCCGCGATGGGCGACCTGGCCGCCGGGGCGGAGACCGTCCAGATCAATGTGCCGCCGGAGATGTACGACACGGTGTTCGGCCCGCGCTACCTCCTGGCCCGCGGTCAGTTCGGGCTGTCCGCGGACCGGGTCCTGGCCCGCGGTCAGTTCGGGCTGTCCGCGGACCGGGTCCTGGCAGCCGTCAGCGACCTCCAGCAGTGCGGTGACATGCTGCGCGAGCGGAATCTGGACCACCTCTGCCCGGTGCCGTGGCGCACCGAGCCGGCTCGGGCCAACGTCCTCCCGGGCTGGGAGCAGACGGCCCGGCAACTGCTCCTCGACCAGGAGGAGCTGCCGGGCGGCAGGAATCCCGGAGCACGTGGCGGCGCGCTGCGGGTGCTCGCGTCGGCCAGCCCGCTCAAGCAGCGTCCCGCCCTGCTGCGCCGCGCGGTGGACGCCCTGCAGAGCTCCGGCGACCGGCTGGAACTCGCCCACGCCCTCGCCGACCTCAGTCAGGCCCATCACACCCTGGGCGAGTTCCGGCGAGCCCGGATCATGGCCCGCCGGGCGACGCAGGAGGCGAAGGCGAGCGGTGCGGAGGAGTTCCCGCGGCCCGCTCAGTCCGGCTCGGCGGACGGTGAGCCGGCCGAGTCCGGTGGCGGCTCCTCGGCGGCCCCGGCCCTCAGCGACGCCGAACGACGCGTGGCCACGCTGGCCGCGCTCGGGCACACCAACCGGGAGATCGGACGTCAGCTGTACATCACGGTCAGCACGGTCAGCAGCATCTGACCCGGGTGTACCGCAAGCTCAACGTCAGTGGCCGCTCGGACCTCCCGGCGGGACTGTCGCTCCAGCGACTCCCGGGACGGCCGCCCGGGTCCGCTGACCCTCGCGCCCCGGCTCGCGGGCCCCTCCCGCACGGCGCGCACGTCTGTCTCCTTCACGTCTGCCGCATTGATCCGACGATAGGGAGGCGGGTTCTGCCGTGCGTACCCCTAGACCCCCCTCAAGTCCCCCGGGGCCGATAGCGGTCCAACAGGCCCATCTATAGGGGAACTTCAGGGGTGTCCGAGGAAGCTGGTCCGACGAAGAATCGGTGCGAGACGAGAGGAGGCCCATGCGTAGAGTCACCCACGATTCCTCCGCCACCGCGCTGAGCTCCGTACAGCTGGAGGGCGGTCCCCATGAGTTGTCCGGGACGGTCGAGCTCACCGAACTGGACGAGGTGATCTTCTCCGACGAGAAGATCAAGATCCGCTACGGCAATGGCTACGAACATTTCGAGACCGTCCGCCCGGCGCCGCCGAGGACCGGCGGCGGTGAGGGATCCGAGAACATGACGTTCCGGTGGGTCGGGCGTACCCAGATCGCCGAGTAGGCACAACCCTCGGAACGTGTCCCGGACCCGCAGCACTGTGTCCCGCCCTCTCCGCGGTCGACACAGTGCTGTGGGTCCGGGACACGTTCGCTGCCCGGACCGAACGCCATCTCTCCGACCTGCGGTGATGACGCAGGGTGAGAGCGCACTCGCGCACGTCTGGCCATCGGCCGGGGTCCCACTATCGTGGAAGGCATGGGCGATCTCGCCGAGCCGGACGACGACGGGCTCCCTCCCGACCGGACCCAGGCCATCCTCGAAGCGGCCAAGGAGGTCGCTTCGCTGCTCAAGGCCGGTGGGCATCCCTTCGCGCTGGCGGGCGGCGTCGCGGTGTACGCCCACGGCGGCCCGGGGACGCTCCAGCACGACGTCGACTTCTGTGTGCTGCCGGAGGACATCGAGGCGGTCACCGGCACCCTGGAGACCGCGGGGCTGACCGTGGTCGAGCCGCCCGAAGACTGGCTGCTGAAGACCCGGAGTCACGGCCAGGAGGTCGACCTGATCTTCCGGCCGTCCCGGGCCCCGGTCAGCCGCGAACTGCTGGACCGGGCGGAGGTGCTGTCGGTCGAGTCCGTGTGGATGCCCGTACTGGCGGCGACGGATCTGCTCGTCGGGCGTCTCCTGGCGTTCTCCGAGCACTACTGCGACTTCGGTGCCGTGCTGCCGATCGCCCGCGCCCTGCGCGAGAAGATCGACTGGGACCGGGTGCGGCACGAGTGCGGTGCCGAGCCGATGCCGGCCGCCTTCCTTTTCCTGCTGGAGCGCCTCAACGTGATCGAGCCGGAGGAGACCGGCGATGGCGACAGGACATGACCACCCGGCGGCGGACGGCCCGGGGCACCGCGCCGCACACCCGCCGGCGCACACCGAGTACCGCATAGCCCATCTGGAGGAGCGGCTCGCCCGGAGCGATCTGGCCGAGCTCGGGATGCGGATCGAGGCGCGCGGCGACGCCGTGCACATCACCGGCACGGTGTCCACTGCGGCCGATCGTGAGACGATCCTGCGCCTGGCCGCGGAGGAACTGCCCGGCGTGCCCGTGCGGGCGGACATCACTCTGGCCGACGTCACCGCGCCGGACCGTCCCGAGGAACTGTCGTGATCCGGGTCGCGGCCGTCGGGGACATCCATCTGGGGCCGGACAGCCGGGGTCTGCTCCGCCCGGCGTTCGACACCCTGCCCGACCACGCCGACCTGCTGCTGCTCGCCGGGGACCTGACCCGGCACGGCACACCGGAGGAGGCGCGGGTCGTCGCCGACGAGGTGGCCGGGCTGCCGGTGCCGGTGGTCGCCGTCCTCGGCAACCACGACCATCACGCCGAGCGGCCCGAGGACGTGACGGCCGTGCTGCGGGACGCGGGTGTGACGGTGCTGGAGGGCGAGGGGACCGTCGTCCGGGTCGGCGGTGTACGGGTCGGGGTCGCCGGGACGAAGGGGTTCGGCGGCGGCTTCGCCGGGCGCAGCGGCAGCGAGTTCGGCGAACCCGAGATGAAGGCCTTCGTCCGTCACACCCGGGGGCTCGCGGACGGACTGCGCCGCGCGCTGGACGAGTTGGCGGAGGACGGCTGCGCGGTCCGTATCGCGCTCACGCACTTCTCCCCCGTACCGGACACGCTCGTCGGTGAGCCGCTGGAGATCTATCCCTTCCTGGGCAGTTACCTGCTGGCCGAGGCGATGGACGAGTCCGGCGCCGACCTCGCCGTCCACGGCCATGCCCACCTGGGCACCGAGCACGGCATCACCAGCGGTGGGGTGCGGGTGCGCAATGTCGCCCAGCCGGTGATCCGGCGTGCCTTCGCCGTGTACGGGCTGCCGGTGGACGGGGACCGCGGGGCTGGCGGGGACGGTTCGTAGCCCCGGTCCCCCCGGCCGGGGGGACCGGGGGGCCGGGCCTGTCGCGCGGCACCCGGGCGTGAGCCGGACGGCGGGGATACCGTCCGTCGACATGGGCGCGGACGGCCGAAGGGGAGGTCCCGGATGCACCGGCGTCCAAGCCGGTCGGGGCCTCCCACGCGGCGACCGTGGAGGGCTGACCCCCGGGAGACCGCACGGCTTCCAGTGCCGCGGCGGGCAACGTTCGTCCGTCAAGGAGCGGCGTCGGGGGGTACCTCCCGGTCGAGCGCAGCCGAGACCGGGGGAGCGTGCTCTCGGGGTGCCGGCCGGAAGTCCTCGTACTGGACGTACTTGGGCTTGCGGCCGGTGCGGCGAGAGGGCGTGCCGGGTGTCGCGACGGGGCGAACGTCGCCTGTCGTGGCCCTAGGCCACCGCGACCGGTGCTTCCGCCCCGGGTTCGTGGGCCGTCGACCTCTCGAACTGGGTCCGGTACAGCTCCGCGTAGCGTCCGCCCGCCGCGAGCAATTCCTCGTGCCGGCCACGCTCCACGATCCGGCCCGCCTCGACGACGAGGATCTGGTCGGCGGTGCGCACGGTCGACAGGCGGTGGGCGATGACCACGGCGGTCCTGCCCTCCAGCGCCTCCGCGAGGGCCTCCTGGACGGCGGCCTCCGAGGTGTTGTCGAGGTGGGCGGTGGCCTCGTCGAGGATCACGACGCGCTGGCGGGCCAGGAGCAGCCGGGCGATCGTCATGCGCTGGCGTTCGCCGCCGGAGAGCCGGTAGCCGCGTTCGCCGACGACGGTGTCGAGTTCGTCGGGCAGGGCGCGTACGAGGTCGTCGAGGCGGGCCCGGCGCAGGACGTCCCACAGGTCGTCGTCGCCGGCGTCGGGGCGGGCGAGGAGCAGGTTGGCGCGGACGGTGTCGTGGAAGAGGTGGCCGTCCTGGGTGACCATGCCGAGGGTGCCGCGCAGCGATGCCGCGCTGAGGTCGCGTACGTCGACGCCGCCGATGCGGACCGTGCCCGCGTCCGCGTCGTAGAGCCGGGGCAGCAGTTGGGCGACGGTGGACTTGCCGGCGCCCGAGGAGCCGACGAGGGCGACGGTCTGGCCGGGTTCGGCGCGGAAGGAGACGCCGTGCAGGACCTCGGTGCCGCCCCGGGTGTCGAGGGAGGCCACCTCCTCCAGTGAGGCGAGGGAGACCTTGTCGGCGGACGGGTAGCCGAAACGGACGTCGTCGAACTCGACGGCCACCGGGCCCTCGGGGACCTCGCGGGCGTCCGGTTTCTCCTCGATGAGCGGCTTGAGGTCCAGTACCTCGAAGACGCGCTCGAAGCTCACCAGGGCGCTCATGACCTCGACGCGTGCCCCGGCCAACGCGGTCAGCGGTGCGTACAGCCGGGTCAGCAGCAGGGCCAGGGACACGATCGCGCCCGCCTCCAGGGCGCCTCGCAGCGCGAACCATCCGCCGAGGCCGTACACCAGGGCGAGCGCGAGGGCCGAGACGAGGGTGAGGGCGGTGATGAACGCCGACTGTGCCATCGCCGTACGGATGCCGATGTCCCGTACCCGGCGGGCCCGTTCGGCGAACTCGGCGGATTCGTCGTCGGGCCGGCCGAAGAGCTTGACGAGGGTGGCGCCGGGGGCGGAGAAGCGCTCGGTCATCCGGGTGCCCATGGCCGCGTTGAGGTCGGCCGCCTCCCGCTGCAGCCGGGCCATGCGCCGGCCCATGCGCCGGGCGGGGATCACGAAGACGGGCAGCAGGACGAGGGAGAGCAGGGTGATCTGCCAGGAGAGGGTGAGCATGACGGCGAGGGTGAGCAGCAGGGTGACGATGTTGCCGACCACTCCGGACAGGGTGTTGCTGAAGGCGCGTTGGGCACCGATGACGTCGTTGTTGAGACGACTGACGAGCGCTCCCGTACGAGTACGTGTGAAGAACGCGACCGGCATGCGCTGCACATGATCGAAGACGGCGGTTCGCAGATCGAGGATGAGACCCTCGCCGAGGGTCGCCGACAGACGTCGGGCCAGGAGGCCGAGCGCCGCCTCGGCGACGGCGATGACGGCGATGAGCATGGCAAGGCGGACGACGAGGTCCTCGTCCCCGTCCGAGACGATCACGTCCACGACGTTCCCCGCGAGCACCGGCGTCGCCACGGCGAGCAGCGCGGTCACGACGCTGAGGCCGACGAACCACGCGATACGGCGACGATGTGGACGGGCGAAGGCTCCGATACGCCGTAGCGTGGTCCGGGCGAGGGGGCGGCTGTGCTGCTGGGCGGTCATCATGCCCTGCAGCTGGGTCCAGGCGGTGGTCTCCATACTCATACGGACGACGCTAGGACCTCGACCAAACTTGAGGTCAAGCGTATTTCGGCGCATGCCGGAGTGCGGTGGAAGTCCGCCACCGGTCAGCGGCCGTCCCCGCGCCCGCAACCCGCTGTTGGCCGGGCGCGGAAAGCCTCTTCCGGTGTGACAGCGACACAGCTTCCCCGACCACTCACCAGGCGCGTGCCGGTACGGCGGATCCTCTGTCTGCTTCCCCTCGCACTGGTCCTGGTGGTGGCGGTGCCGCACCGTTCCGTGCTCGTCGAGGGCTTCGCCCATCTGGCCACCGCGCGGTGGCCGTGGCTGGTCGCCGCGGTCGGTGTGACGTGTCTGACCTGGGTCGCGGCGGCCTGACCCGGCAGGGGGCGCTCGTCGAGCGGCTGCCCGTGCGGCGGTTGCCGGCCACCCAGTTCGCGGCGGGCGCGGCGAACCAGCTGCTGCCGACGGGCCTGGGCGCGAGTGCGGTGAACCTGCGGTTCATGATGGTGTGCGGGGTGTCGGCGGCCCGTTCGTCGGCGGCGCTCGCGCTGTATCTGCTGGCTGAATCCGTCGCACGGGTCGGCCTGCTGCCGGCCCTGCTGGGGGCGTTCCCCGGGGCGCTGCGGCTCGGTCCGCTCCTGCCCGTCGGCACCTCGACTCCCTTGCTCGTCACGGCCGTCGTCGTCGGGTGCGGCGCCGTGGCCGTGGTGTTCCTGGTACGACGTCCGCGTGCGGCCGTGTCCGGTTTCGTACGCACCGCGCCGGGCGAGGCCCGAGCGGTGCACGCGCGCCCGGCGCAGGTGCTGGCGCTGTGGGGCGGCTCGCTGGCGTTCCCGGCGCTCCAAGCGGGTGTACTGGTCACCGTGGGGCTGGCGTTGGGGCTCGACATCCCCGTGACGCACATGGCGCTCGCCCATCTCGCCGCCACGGTGGCGGTCGCCCTCGTCCCGACGCCGGGCGGCCTCGGGTCGGTCGAGGCAGCGCTCGTGGTCGCCCTGGTGGCGGCCGGTGGCCCGGTGACCGTGGCGACCGCCGTGGTGCCGGCGTTCCGGATCATCACGGTCTGGCTGCCGTTGCTGCCGGGGGCGTTGACGCCGGGTGCGCTGGTCCGGCTGAAGGTGATCTGAGGCGGAGGCCGTCCTACCGCCGAGCACATCCGGACATTCCCGGGGGCACGGGGCCTGCCGTCGGCCGATCCACGCAGGTCCGGTGCCGATCAGCCGTGCGGATACGGCAGGATGAGCGGTCGCGCCGGATGTCGTACACGCGTCCGGGCAGGCGAGAACGTGCACTTCGGATTCGAGCAGGTGGCATGGTGACGACACATCACATACGGCCCTCGGGACACGACATACGGTTCCCCGGCCGCTCCCCGCGTCCCTCGGGAGGCGGGCGATGACCCGGACCCTCACCCTCGACGACTATCTCGTGGCCGGAATCATCCTGGTCGCGGGCCTGTTGGCCGCCTTCCTGCTGCGGCTGCTGCTGCGCTGGCTCGGCGGTCACGCGACGAAGACCCGCTGGGGCGGTGACGACGTCATCGTCGACACGCTGCGCTCGCTGGTGCCCTGGAGCGCGTTCGTCGGCGGCGCGGCGGCCGCGGCGGCGGTGCTGCCGCTGACGAAGACCGTGCAGCACAACGTGAACCAGTGTCTGACGGTGCTGTTCATCCTCGTCGCCACGGTCACGGCGGCCCGGGTGATCGCCGGTCTGGTGCGTACGCTCGCCCAGTCCCGGGCCGGGGTCGCGGGCTCGGTCACGATCTTCGTGAACATCACCCGGGTCACGGTCCTCGCGATCGGTGTCCTGGTGATCCTCCAGACCCTGGGCATCCCGATCGCCCCGCTGGTCACCGCCCTCGGCGTCGGCGGTCTCGCGGTGGCCCTGGCGCTCCAGGACACCCTCGCCAACCTCTTCGCGGGCATCCACATCCTCGCTTCGAAGACGGTCCAGCCGGGCGACTACATCAAGCTGAGCAGTGGCGAGGAGGGCTATGTCGTCGACATCAACTGGCGGCAGACGACGATCAAGTCGCTCTCCAACAACCTGGTGATCATCCCCAACGGTCAGCTCGCCGGCACCAACATGACCAACTTCAACCAGCCCGAGCAGGACATGACCCTGCTGGTGCAGGTGGGCGTCGGCTACGACAGCGACCTGGAGCATGTCGAGCGGGTCACCAACGAGGTCATCGCCGAGACGATGAAGGAGGTCGAGGGCGCGGTCCCCGACCATGAGCCGGCCGTCCGGTTCCACACCTTCGGCGACTCGCGCATCGGGATGACCGTGATCCTCGGGGTCGGCGAGTTCAGCGACCAGTACCGGATCAAGCACGAGTTCATCAAGCGCCTGCACAGGCGCTATCGCGCCGAGGGCATCAGCGTGCCGGTGCCGCGGCGGGCGATCACCCTCCAGCCGGCCGGAACGACGGTCGAGATCCCCCACCAACGAGAATCGACGATCGAGCTCGCGCCGTAGCCGGCTCCGCCCCGGACCGGGGTCGAAGGGGCGCAGCCCCTGGGGACGGGACGGGTAGGGGTGGCGGGGGGCGAGAAAGTTGCGCCGTGAGCCCCCGCACACACCGACCCCTGTCGAGTCCCTCCCCCACACGAGATATCTTGATGTCGAGCAATGTTGCAGACGTGGAGCGGAGCACCCGGTGACTGACTCGACCATCATCTACACGCACACTGACGAGGCGCCCGCCCTGGCGACCCACTCGTTCCTGCCCGTGATCAAGGCGTACGCCTCGCAGGCCGGTGTCTCCGTCGAGACCCGTGACATCTCGCTGGCCGGGCGCATCATCGCCGTCTTCCCGGAGTACCTGGAGGAGGGCCAGCGCATCCCCGACGCCCTCTCCGAACTGGGCGAGCTGGCCAAGACGCCCGCGGCGAACATCATCAAGCTGCCGAACATCTCGGCGTCCATCCCGCAGCTGAAGGCCGCGATCGCCGAGCTGCAGGGCCAGGGCTACGCGCTGCCGGACTACCCGGACGACCCGAAGTCCGACGAGGAGCGCGAGATCCGCGCCCGCTACGACAAGATCAAGGGTTCCGCCGTGAACCCGGTCCTGCGTGAGGGCAACTCGGACCGCCGCGCCCCCGCGTCGGTCAAGAACTACGCGAAGACCCACCCGCACCGCATGGGTGCCTGGTCCGCCGACTCCAAGACGAACGTCGCGACCATGGGCGAGAACGACTTCCGCTCCACCGAGAAGTCCGCGGTGATCTCCGAGGCCGGCTCCCTGAAGATCGAGCTGGTCGGCGACGACGGCTCCACCACCGTGCTGCGCGAGTCCGTACCCGTCCTCGCGGGCGAGGTCGTCGACGCCTCCGTGATGCGCGTCGCCGCGCTGCGCGAGTTCCTGACCGCGCAGGTCGCCCGGGCCAAGGCCGAGGGCGTGCTGTTCTCCGTGCACCTCAAGGCCACGATGATGAAGGTCTCCGACCCGATCGTCTTCGGTCACGTGGTGCGTGCCTTCTTCCCGAAGACCTTCGCGAAGTACGGCGAGACGCTGGCCGCGGCCGGTCTGTCCCCGAACGACGGTCTGGGCGGCATCTACAAGGGTCTGGAGGCCCTGCCGGAGGGCGCCGAGATCAAGGCCTCCTTCGACGCCGAGCTCGCCGAGGGCCCGGCGCTGGCGATGGTCGACTCCGACAAGGGCATCACCAACCTGCACGTGCCGTCCGACGTCATCGTCGACGCCTCGATGCCGGCCATGATCCGCACGTCCGGTCACATGTGGGGCCCGGACGGCCAGGAGGCCGACACCCTCGCGGTGCTCCCGGACTCCTCGTACTCCGGTGTCTACCAGGTCGTCGTCGACGACTGCCGCGCCAACGGCGCCTACGACCCGTCGACCATGGGCTCCGTCCCGAACGTCGGCCTCATGGCGCAGAAGGCCGAGGAGTACGGCTCCCACGACAAGACCTTCGAGATCCCGACCACCGGCACGGTCCGCCTCGTCGACCAGGCCGGCAACGTGGTGATCGAGCAGACGGTCTCCGCCGGTGACATCTTCCGCGCCTGCCAGACCAAGGACGACCCGATCCGCGACTGGGTCAAGCTGGCCGTCACCCGCGCCCGCGCCACCGGTGACCCGGCCGTGTTCTGGCTGGACGAGACCCGCGCGCACGACGCCAACCTGATCGCCAAGGTCAACGCCTACCTGCCGGAGCACGACACCGAGGGCCTGGACATCCGCATCCTCGCCCCGG
This sequence comes from Streptomyces akebiae, assembly GCF_019599145.1. NCBI lineage: Bacteria > Bacillati > Actinomycetota > Actinomycetes > Kitasatosporales > Streptomycetaceae > Streptomyces > Streptomyces akebiae. Next base: position 1,068,237 of record NZ_CP080647.1, read on the forward strand.
TCGAGGCCACCAAGCTGTCGGTGGAGCGCATCCGCCGCGGCGAGAACACCATCTCGGTGACCGGCAACGTACTGCGTGACTACCTCACCGACCTGTTCCCCATCCTGGAGCTGGGCACCAGCGCCAAGATGCTGTCGGTCGTCCCGCTGATGGCGGGCGGCGGCCTCTTCGAGACGGGCGCCGGTGGCTCCGCCCCGAAGCACGTCCAGCAGCTGGTCAAGGAGGACTACCTGCGCTGGGACTCGCTCGGTGAGTTCTTCGCCCTGGTGCCGTCCCTGGAGCAGTACGCGACGACCACCGGCAACGCCAAGGCCAAGGTCCTCGCCGACACCCTGGACCGCGCCACGGCGACCTTCCTCAACGAGGACAAGTCCCCCTCGCGTCGCGTCGGCGGCATCGACAACCGCGGCAGCCACTTCTACCTGTCGCTGTACTGGGCCCAGGAGCTGGCCGCCCAGACCGACGACGCCGACCTGGCCAAGGCCTTCGCCCCGCTCGCCGAGACCCTCGCGGCGAACGAGCAGCGAATCGTCGACGAGCTGATCGCCGTGCAGGGCAAGCCGGCCGACATCGGCGGCTACTACCAGCCGGACCCGGCCAAGGCCGCCGCGGTCATGCGCCCGTCGGCCACCTGGAACGAGGCGCTGGCGAACTTCGCCTGAGCCGTCGCCCGCGCATGACGCCGACCCCGGCCGGGACCACTCCCGGCCGGGGTCGGCCGCTTTCCCCCCGGCTCCGCGCTCAGTCGGTGCCGAGCGCCGTGCGCAGGGTGCTGATCGCCTGCCCGATGGCGGCCTCGGCCGCGTGCGTCCCGCGCAGGGCGTCGAGCATCACGAAGTCGTGGATGATGCCCTGGTAGCGCACCGCGGTCACCGGCACCCCCGCTTCGCGGAGCTTGTCCGCGTACGCCTCACCCTCGTCGCGCAGGACGTCGGCCTCGGCGGTGATCACCAGGGCCGGCGGCAGCCCCTGGAGCTCCTCGGGAGTGGCGCGCAGCGGTGAGGCGGTGATCTCGGCGCGCTCCTTCTCGCTGGTCGTGTACTGGTCCCAGAACCACCGCATGGCGTCGCGCCGCAGGAAGTAGCCCTCGGCGAACCGCTGGTAGGAGCCGGTGTCGAAGGCGGCGTCGGTGACCGGGTAGAAGAGCACCTGCTGGACCAGGGGCACATCGCCCCGCTCCTTGGCCATCAGGGTCAGCGCGGCGGTCATGTTGCCGCCGACGGAGTCACCGGCCACGGCGATCCGGGTGGCGTCCAGGCCACGGCCGGCGCCCTCGGCGACGATCCAGCGGGCCACCGCGTAGTTCTGCTCGACGGCGACCGGATAACGGGCCTCGGGCGAGAGGTCGTACTCGGGGAAGACGATCGCGGCCCGCGCGCCCACGGCCAGCTCGCGCACCAGCCGGTCATGGGTGTGCGCGTTGCCGAACACCCAGCCCGCGCCGTGGATGTAGAGGATCACCGGCAGCACGCCCTCGGCTCCCGCCGGGCGGACGACACGTGCCCTGACCTCGCCGGTGGGCCCTCCCGGCACGGTCACCCACTCCTCGTCCACGGCCGGCTTCTCGATGTCGCCCGACTGCACCTCGTCGACGACCTTGCGGCCCTCGACCGGCCCGAGGTCGAAGAGGTACGGCGGGTTCGCGGTCGCCTCCGCGAAGGCCGCCGCGGCGGGTTCGAGGACGGGAGGGCGGTGGGTGGTCTCGGTCATGACGATCTCCTCGAAACGGGTGCCGCGGGCAGGCTTCGGCCGACGTCGTTCGCCGGGTCGGCGGCACCCCATGACAGTAGCGCGCCATTAAGTCGTGCACAACTAATACGCACACGATCTACTATCGCTCGATCATTTCGTGCCCGATACAATGAGGGCGTTCGCAGGTAGGGTGGGAGATCGTCATGCAGAGCACGGGACCGAGGAGCGACACCGTGAGCACAGCCGGCGACATCGTGACCGCCGCCGGGGCGGACCCGGCACCGGGGCACACGCTGCTCCTGGACGACCAGCTCTGCTTCGCCCTGTACGCCGCCTCGCGCGCGGTCACGGCCCGCTACCGACCACTCCTCGACGAGCTGGGGCTGACCTATCCGCAGTACCTCGTCATGCTGGTGCTCTGGGAGCAGGACTCGATCTCCGTGCGCGACCTGGGCACGGCGCTCCAGTTGGAGTCCAGCACCCTCTCCCCGCTGCTGAAACGCCTGGAAGCCGGCGGCCTGCTGCGCCGCGAGCGCCGCACGGACGACGAGCGCTCCGTCGCCATCCGCCTCACCGACTCCGGTGCCCGGCTGGAGGAGCGGGCCCGGAGCGTCCCCGTGGACATCGGCGAGGCCATGGGGCTGTCCCCCGAACAGCACACCCTGACCAAGCAGTTGCTGCGGCTGCTCACGGCGAACGTCAGCCGTACGTGACCGGGCCCGGGTTTCCGCGCCTCAGTTCGCGGCGTCGAGCCTGAGCCGCTGTTCCCGCGTCAGCTCCAGCTCCACCGCATCCAGGTTCTCCTCCAACTGCGCCACCGACGACACCCCGGTCAACGGAACGATCGGGAACCGGCCCCCCAACTGCCAGGCGAGCACCACCTGGTTGACGGTCGCGCCGGTCTCCCGCGCCACCTCGCCGAGCACCTTCGTCCGTGTGGTGGTGCCCGGGTGGTCGTAGTCCGACGGCAGCCTGTCCGGCCGTACGTAACCGCCCTTGAGCAGCGGTGAGTAGGCGACCAGAGTGAGGTCGGGCTCGGCCTCCAGATAGCTCAGCAGCTCGGCGGTGGTCGCGCCCAGGGTGCCGTCCGCCCAGAGGTCGCCCGGGACGTCGGTCCGCGGCCGCAGATAGCTGTGGTGGTACTGGAGCACCTCGTACCCGGGCAGACCGGTGGCGGCGGCGAGGGCGCGCGCCCGCTCCACCCGCCACACGGCGTGGTTGCTCACGCCGAGCAGCCCGACCGTGCCCTGCGCGACGAGACCCGCGAAGCCTTCGACGGTCTCCCGCAGCGGCACCGTACGGTCCTCGATGTGGGCGTAGAGCAGGTCCAGTCGCTCCACCCCGAGCCGTTCCCGGCTGCGCTCCGCCGACTCCCGGATCGCCTCGGCCGACAGGCCCTCCGCGTTGTCGACATAGCTGGTGCCGGGCGCCAGGGGCCGGGCGCCGAGCTTGGTGGCGATGACGATCTCGTCGCCGATCCCCCGGCTGCGCCGCCACCGGCCGAGCAGTTCCTCGCTCTGCCCGCCCTGCCCACCGTCGGTCCAGAAGGCGTAGTTGTCGGAGGTGTCGATGAAATTCCCGCCCGCCTCGACGTAGCGGTCGAGTATCGCGAAGGACGTCCTGTCGTCCGTCCGCGAACCGAACAGCATCGCGCCCAGCGCGAGCACACTGACCTCGCGACGGGTCCCGGGGTCACTGCCGATCGTGCGGTACCTCATGCCGTTGCCTCCGTTCCGCCCGGCTCTCGGGCCTGCACGGGAGTCTTCAACTTGAAGCGCACGCGAAGTCAACGCCCTTCGCCGGACGGCCGTTCGCCGCGCGCCCGGTCCACACGTTTCACACGTTTCGTCGACCACTATTCTTCGACCGTGACCGAACCGACGCGCCGTGCTGAGCTGCGGCTTCCCGACATGCCGCTGCACGATCCGTTCGTGGTAGCCGACGACAGGAGCCGCACGTACCACCTCTACACGTCCAACGACCCGGCCGTCTCGGGTGTGGACGGCACCGGCACGATGGTCTACCGCAGCGCCGACCTGCGGGACTGGACCCGCCCCGAGGTGGTCTTCCGGACGGCCGACCAGCACGGGATCTGGGCGAGCGACGGCGCGTGGGCGCCGGAGGTGCACGCATGGAACGGCCGCTTCTACCTGTTCACCACACTGCATGACGAGAACAAGCCGCTGAAGGTGCCACCGGCCAACCGTTGGGGCACGCCGTTCCAGCTGCCGAACCACATGCGCGGCACGATCACGGCCGTCTCCGACTCCCTGTCGGGGCCCTTCACCGTCGTGGACCCCGAACGCCCCACCCCGCCCGAGAACTTGATGACCCTCGACGGCACGCTCTACGTCGACCCGTCCGGGCAGCCCTGGATGGTGTACGCGCACGAGTGGCTGCAGACCGTGGACGGGACCATGGAGGCGATCCGGCTGGCGCCGGACCTGACCCGGACCATCGGGGATCCGGTCTTCCTCTTCAAGGCCTCCGACGCCTCCTGGCTCACCGAGCAGATCCCCGGCGGAATGCCGCACCAGCTCGCGCCGTACATCACCGACGGTCCACAGCTGTACCGGACACCCGACGACTCCCTGCTGATGCTGTGGTCGACGTACGAGAAGAACGTGGCCGGCGACGACGGCACCATCAGCGGCGGCTATGTACAGACCTACGCGGTCTCCAGGTCGGGCGACCTCACGGGGCCGTGGGACCAACGACGGCCGCTGGTGCGGGAGGACAGCGGCCACGGCATGCTGTTCCGCACGTTCGACGGGCAGTTGATGATGATCGTCCACCGCCCCTTCGAGAACGCCCGGGGCAAGCTCTACGAGATGCGGCTCACCGGCAGCGAGCTGCGCGTGCTGCGCAGGCGTGCCGATCTCGACGGCGGCGGCTGACCCCGGCACCCCGGAGCACCTCGCATGTCCCTTGCCCCGGGAGAGGCATGCGCGGCTCGGCGTTCGCGGTCGGTACCCGGTGCGGACCGCGGCCCGGCCGGTGCGGAGCAGGTCAGGTTCGCGGTCCGGCCGTCGGCGGTGCTGCCGGAGACGAAGTACAGCCACTTGTCCATGTGTCCGAACGTCTCCTGACCGACCGATCCGTCGACACCGAGGGCGAAGTACCTCTGGAGGGCCTCGGTCGCGGCCTCGGTGTCCGAGCCGAACCTGCCGTCGATGTCCGAGGCGAGTCCAGGAAGCCGTCCGCCCAGAGGATCTTCTGCCAGAGGCAGGTGGCGTTGGAGTTGGTGTTGGAGTTGGTGCCGGTGACGGTGACGGTGACGGTGACGGTGACGGTGACGGTCGACAGGATGCCCTCGTTGCCCCAGTCGTCGATGTGGGTGTCGGCACCGTAGACGTAGGCGAGCCCGCTGTACGTCCCGCTCGCGGCGGCCGGCGTGGTCCCGAGCGCGAGGGCGCTCGGCGCACGTTGTCAGGCGCCGCGCCCCAACGGCGTATCCACCCAGCCGAGCGGATACAGTTCCGGGTCGTCCGATGCCGGGGCCAGGGGCTCCGCACCCGCCTCGTTGAACGCGGTGAGCGCGCCGACGAGCGCCGTCCGTTGGGCCGGAGCGAGCCGTTCGACGATCGTCGCGATCTCGGTGCGGCGCCGGGCGGTGACGTCGGCGACGGTGCGCCGCCCCTCGTCCGTGAGCTGGAGCATGGTCTCGCGGCGGTTGTCCGGGTTGATCTGCCGGTCGGCGAGCCCGGCCGCGATCAGTCGGTCGATCATCCGCATGGCGGTGGACGGCGCCACCTGAAGCAGGTCGGCGAGCACGACGAGCTTGGTGGCACCACGGGTCGACAACACGACCAGCATGCGGAATTGCGGCAGCGTCACCCGTTCCTCGACCTCGGCCAGAGATCTCGCCGAGACCGCCACCAGCAACCGCGACGCGGTGAGCACCGCTCGGGTGACCGCGTCGACATCGTCCATGCCCCTTGAGGGGGTCCTACGTTCCGCCATGCCCCCCTTTTTACGCGCTGAGGCACCCGCGCGCTCAATCGGTCGGAACGGATTTTCCCTTTCCATGACCGTGGTGGCGCAGCAGGAGCATCGCGGCGTCGTCGTGCGGCGGACCGGACGCGTGCCGCACCACATCCTCGCGCAGCGCGGTCAGCACGCGGCCCGAGTCAGGGTCTTCCAGCAGGTGGGACCGGTCGGCCAGCGGATGGAACGCGCCTCGCTGCTCACGCGCCTCGGTGACGCCGTCGGTGTACAGCAGTAGTTGCTCACCCGGCTCGAAGGCCTGCCGAACGCCTGCACAGACGCCGTCTTCGCCCACATGCCGCTGTGCATGACCTTGTCCACCGAGGAGATCGCGCGGCCTCAGTCCCCTCTGCGCGTTCGTCCGCACCGTCTGCCACACCGGCGGCACCGACCGCGGCGGTGTGGGCGTGTGGGACCAGGCGCCCGCCCCGCCCCCGTACCGCTCTACGGGGCTACCCTGCCGACGTGCCCTCCATCTATCGCAACGCGAAGTGTCGGCAGCAAGTACGAGCCTGGTGTCTTGAACGGCTCAGTGAGTGGAGTGTGCCGCACCAGCGCCGTGAGATCCCTACGACCGTCGGCGTCACCAGCGTCATCACCATGGGGCCCGACCGGGCGCCGGCCGTCGTGCTGGTGCCCGGGACGAACACCAACGGTGCTGTCTGCCGCCACCTGGCCGCGGCGCTCGGCGCCCGCTGGCCCACCGTCGTGCTCGACGTGCCCGGGCAGCCCGGTCTGAGCGCGGACGTCCGCCCACGCCGGGGACGGTCCACGTGGTACGGGCGATGGCTCACCGAGGCATTGGAGCAGGCTGTGCCGGGACCGGCCCTGCTCGTCGGGCATTCGCTGGGCGGCGCCGTCGTGCTCGCCTCCGACTCCCCGCGCATCGCCGGGCGGTTGTTGCTCTCCAGTGCCGGGCTGGTGCGGCTGCGGGTCCCGACGGGCGTGGTGGCGTCCACCGTGCCGTGGCTCGCCCGGCCGACTCCGCCGAGGACCGCCCGGGTGCTGCGTCGGATGATGGCCTTTGACGGGCGGGTGCCTGACGAGCTCACGGAGTGGATGACGCTGGTCGCCCGCTGCTGTCACAGCAGTCTCGCCCCTCCCCCGCTGTCGCCCGAGCTGCTGGCCGAACGCCGGTCAACGCCGTGCCTTGTGGCCACGGGGCGCCATGACGTCTTCCTGCCGCCCCGGCGCCTCGGCCCGGCCGCCCGACGGCACCTCGGCGCCCGGCTCCACGTCGTGGACGGCTCGGGTCATCTACTGCTCGACGAGTCGCCTGACGAGGTCGTCGCTCTGGTGGCTCAGGCGCTGGACTCGGCGTTCGGGGACGCCGAGTAGCAGGAGACACGGCCGGCCAAACCCAGGGTGCTCATCGGTCGAGCACCGGCCCCGCCGTGTCCAACGCCGCGCCGGCCTGGAGTATGAACCTGACCGGGTAGCGACCGCCCACCGCGGCACGTGGTTCGATCTCCTCGCCGGGCCAGCCGTCCACGTCCAGCGGTCTGGGTGATGTGGCACATCGCCGTCTCACCCGAGTACGACTGCCAGTTGGTGATCGACACGAACGAAACGTCCGTGTTGAACAGGCGCCGTTCAGCTCGTGCCCTCCACACCATCGCGGCCGGAGGCGGTGCGCTGGTAGATGTCGGGGATTCCGTCGGCATCGTCGTCCCGGGTCTCGGCCTCCCACAGGCGGCGGTAGATCCCATTTCGGCGCTTGATGAGCAGCGCCGCTCCGGCCGCGGCGATCAGTGAGCCGAGCAGGACGGCGGCCTTGATGTGCTCGACGTCGGCCGGGTCGGTGAAGGCGAGTTCACCGATCAGGAGGGCGACGGTGAAGCCGATCCCGGCCAGGACCGCGAGGGCGAACACGTCCGCCCATGCCAGGTCCGGATTGAGGCGGGCCCGGGTGAAGCGGGCGGCCAGGTAGGTGCCGGCGAAGATCCCGACCGTCTTGCCCACGACCAGGCCCAACACCACGCCCAACGGCTCCGGGCGGGTGAAGACCTCGCCCAGAGCCTCGGTCGACACACTCACCCCTGCGGCGAACAGCGCGAACAGCGGCACCGCCACGCCGGCCGACACCGGCCGCAGCAGATGCTCGGTCCGCTCCCCGGGTGAGGCGTCCTCGCCCTCGTCCCGGGTAGTCCGCAGGATCAGGCCCATGGCCACACCGGCGACCGTCGCGTGCACGCCGCCGTTGTACATCAGCGCCCAGATCACCACACCGAGCGGGACGTACCACCACCAGCCACGCACCCGGAAGCGCTGCAGCAGAGAGAAGACGACCAGTCCGGCCACGGCTCCGGCGAGGGCGACGGGGTTCAGGTCGCTGGTGAAGAAGACGGCTATGACCAGGATCGCGCCGAGGTCGTCGACCACCGCCAGGGTCAGCAGGAAGGCTCGCAGGGCGGACGGCAGATGGGTGGAGAGCACCGCGAGAACCGCGAGCGCGAAGGCGATGTCAGTGGCCATCGGCACCGCCCAGCCCTGACCGTTTCCCCCGCCGATCCCGGTGGTGGCCAGGTAGACGGCGGCGGGCACCGCCATGCCGCACAGGGCCGCGACGACGGGCAGGGCAGCGGTGGCCGGGGTCCGCAGCTCACCCACGACCAGCTCGCGCTTCAGCTCGATCCCGGCGACCAGGAAGAAGACGGCCAGGAGCCCGTCCGCCGTCCAGTGCCCCACCGACAGATCCAGGCCGAGTGCGGGTATCCCGAAGTGGAAGTCGCGGATGTCCTCGTACGTGCCGCTCCACGGGGTGTTCGCCCACACCAGTGCCACCACGGCCGCCGCCAACAGCACCAGTCCGCCGACCGTCTCCGTGCGCAGGGCGCGGGCCACCCGCACTTGCTCCGGCCAGGGCAGCAGGCCGAGGAACACTGAACGCTCACGCCGACCGTCGCGCATCCGGGGAGACCTCCACAGCATCGGGTTTCGGGCATACGTGCCCCTACGACGCCGACCAGACTTCCCGGCACACCCCGCGTCGCTTGACGCGTTCTTTACACCCTATCCGCGACCACCGCGGGTATGCGGACCGGCTGCCCCCGGATGCGACGCCTCACCGTGATCGTCGTCACGGCGTCAGTCGGGTTTCGCCGGCCAGTCCAGCAGCCGGGCTCCGATCACCGCGGTCTGCAGGGTGTAGCGGTGGACGGGGTCGGAGGGGTCCGCGCCGGTGAGCTTGTGGATGCGTTCCAGGCGGTAGGTGAAGGCGCGCACGCTGAGAGAGAGCCGCCGCGCCGCCTCGGCGGCCACGCACCCGGAGTCGAAATAGGCGGTAAGGGTGTCCAGCAGCGACTGGGCGCCGCCGCGAGCTCCGCGCAGCGGGCCGAGGGCGCTCTCCACCAGGTCGGCCATGGCCTGCCGGTCGCGGGTGAGGACCGGGTAGACGAGAAGGTCGGCCGCGTGCAGCACCGGTTCGTCGAGTTCGAGGCGTTCGCCCAGGTCAAGGGCGTTCAGGGCTTCCTCGTAGGACTGGACGACGCCGGCGGCGCCGGGTTGCGGACGGCCGATTCCCACCTGACCGCCGCCGGTGGCCGCGAACGCCTGCTTCGCGAAGTGGGCGAGCACCTCGCCCTGGTCTCCCGGGGCGATGCACACCAGTCGGCCGTCCTTGGTGGTGAGCAGGATGCTGCGGTCACCGAACCGGCCGATCAGCGCGTGCTCCACCTCCCGCAGAACCGTGTCCCCCTCCTCGTACGCGGCCGTGCCGCGTGCCACGGCCACCGCGTGCTCGTACGACAGCCGCAGCCCGTACCGTTCCGCGCGCTGGGCCAGGCGGCCCAGGTCGCTGCGGCCGTACAGCAGGTCGTCGATGAACTCACGGCGAGCGGCTTCCTCCTGGCGCACGGCGAGGCGCTGGGCCCGCTCATAGCCTTCGGCGAAGGCGTCCACGGCCTGCGTCACCGCGCCCAGCACGTCGTCGACGGAAACACGGTTCCCGGTCGGCCAGTGCGACCGGGTCGCGGCCAGGTGAGCGCCGACCATGGCCCGCAGTCCGAGGCCCGCCTCCGCCGCCTGCTCACCCAGCGCACGGCGCGAATCCAGTTCACTCCGGGTCAGCCGACGCCCGGTCGCCGAGGCGTCCGCGAGGATGTCGGCATACCCCTCCAGGTACTCGTCGTACTCCCCGGACGCGCCCCGCCCCGCCATGTGAGTACCCCCGATGTCGATGCCTTGTTGACGCCTTTCTAGCGCATGCCCACAGCTGTGACTCCGTACAGGTCGGCTCGCTGCCGGCCTCCGGCAGTTGTCGAAGGCGCTGGCATGCCGACGGTCGGCAAGGCGTCGCTGCCCGCCGAGGGCCGGGACTCCGACGGCCAGGGCAGGGACGGTCACATGTCCTGGAGGTGGATCTGACGGATCTTCGGCATCTCGGCCCAGTCGGCTGTGGGCGTTCTTCACCGCCCTGCGGGCCGCGCGGGCACGCGGAACGCGGACAAGACCCTGTCAGTGCGGCGTAAGGAACGTGTAGGGTTCCCCGCGGTGTGCCGGGAAGCCTGGTCGGCGGTTTTGGGAGAGCTCTCTTCGCCGATCGGGGGTCGCAGGCATGGTGCTCGTCATGGTTTTCGGGGTGGCACTGCTCATCGCGGTGCTGCTGTCAGGTCTGGCCGCCCGGACCGTTCTGTCGACATCGCTGCTGTTCCTGGTCGGCGGGGCGCTCGTCAGCGACGGCTTTCTGGGGCTGATCCACATCACGCCGGACAGCGAGATCGTGTCCGTGACCGCCGACCTCGCCCTGTTCGCGGTGCTGTTCACCGACGGCATGCACGTTTCCTTCCCCAAGCTGCGCGAGAACTGGCGCAACCCGGCCCGCGCGCTCGGGCTCGGCATGCCCCTGGCGTTCGTCGGCATGGCACTGATCACGCACTACGTGGTGGGTCTTGACTGGACGACCTCCTTCCTCGTCGGCGCCGTACTCGCGCCCACCGACCCGGTGTTCGCCTCCGCGATCGTCGGCCGCAAGGAAGTCCCGGCGAAACTGCGGCAGCTGCTGAACGTGGAGAGCGGCATCAACGACGGCCTCGCCCTTCCCGTCGTCCTCATCCTGATCGCCGCGGCCGGCCCGACCTCCGGGCACGCCGAGGCATCCCTGGGCAAGATCGCCCTGGAGCTGGTCCTCGGGCTGGTCTTCGGTATCGCCCTGCCCTACATCGTCATCGAACTCGTACGGTTCCGGCTGCTGGGCGCCGAACCCAAGCTGCAGCCGCTGCTGCCCCTGGCGATCGGGGTGACCCTGTACGCGGTCTGCCACCTCACGCACGCCAACCCCTACCTCGCCGCGTTCTCCGCCGGCGCCGTGCTGACCGCCCGGTCCCTGGAGGCGAAGGAGGCGTTCGAACCACTCGGCGAGGCGCTCGCCGAGCTGGCCAAGTTCGCGGCACTGCTGGTCTTCGGCGCGCTGCTGACACCATCGCTCTTCGGGGACCTGTCCTTCGGCGGATACGTCGCCGTGGTCCTCGCCATCGTGCTGATCCGCCCGGCCTCCCTGCTGCTCTCCCTGCTCGGCACGCGGTTCACCCGCCAGGAGAAGCTGGTCGCGGCCTGGTTCGGCCCGAAGGGCTTCGCGTCCGTGGTCTACGGGCTGCTCGTGCTGCAGGCCGGAATCCCGCAAGGCCAGGAAGCGTTCACCCTCATCGCCGTCTGCATCGCCTTCTCGATCATCGCGCACAGCTCCACCGACGTACCGATCGCCCGCCTCTTCGACGTGGACGACCTCGCCGGAATCCCCGCCGGACACAAGGGCGACGATCAGCGGCCCGAGGCCCACGTGGTGGCCTGAAGGAGCGGGGAGATGTGGCCCGGCGCGGTCGGACGCAGGACGCCGGAGCTCGGCCGGACCCGCTCACCGGGCAGAGACAGCAGGAGGGGCACCCTCGATGACCGGGTTCTCGGACGACGGCTCCCCTGACGGTCGACCGTTACGACTGAGCCGCGTCACCGCCGCCGCTCCGAACGGCCCGGTCGAGTTGGTCCTGACCGGCCCGTGCGGCCGTGTCATCGGCCGACTTCGTTTCCGTACCTGCCGGACGTGCCGCACCGGGCGCATCCTGAACCTCTGGATCTGCGACGAGTGGCAAAACCAAGGGCTGGGGCGAGAGCTCGTGTGTTTCCTGTTGGCCCAGTGTCGCGGCTACCGGTGGAACACCACCCTGCAGAGCCGCCGCGGGCGTGCGTTCTTCACGGCGATGGCCCAAGAAACCGCCGTGAGCCTGCACCACGGCAGCCCGTTGTGCCCCCATCTGATGGGCCGGCTCCGCCGGACCTGGCGCTGCCTGCCGCACACCCGCTGACGGCTTCTCTCCGCGCGGTCGGTCCTCCCGGCCCCTACCGGATCGCCCCACGCCGTCCGACCGGCCGTCAACGGTGCTTGATCACCAGGAGCTGCGGCCGGGGCGTAGGTGGATTTCTGACGGAAACCGGCATTCGGACCGTGGGGAACACTGCCGGGTTCCGGCAGTGCGGCCACCACGGCTGCGCGCGCAGGATAAGTGTGGGGAGCCTGGGCGGCGGTCCCGTGCCCTGCATCGTCTCGGCCTGCTGCACTGGGACCCCCGGTACTCACGAAGGGGTGTCGGCCGATGGCGACGGCACCGTACGCCAGAATTCGATGCTGGCGGTGGCGGCGAAACCCGCTACGGCGGCTCAGCGACGTCATCGAAGCCTGGATCATCCTCGCTGGATGGGTGTTGGCCCTGGCGGGCGGCCTGTACGCGGGGCTGGCAGGGGCAGACGCGGTCCAGCGGTCCGCCGACCGGCAGCGGACGGAGCGCCGCGAGGTGCCCGCTGCACTCGTGGAAGACGCCAAGGGCCAGGTGCCCGCCAGGGCAGCCGGCGATCCCCGGGTGTGGGCGACGGTCCGCTGGACCGCGCCGGACGGTTCGGCACGTACTGGTAAGGCCAGGGTGCCGGCCACCAGTCCTGCCGGCGAGCAGGTCACGGTCTGGATCGACAAGAGCGGTCACCTCACCGCCCCGCCCCTGACCGACGGGCAGGCGCGATCCCATGCGGCCGCCGGGGGGTTGCTGGTCGCCGTCGGGGCCGGTGGCATCGTCCTGGCCGCTGTCTCCGTCGCACGCTTCCACTTGAATCAGCGGCGGATGCGGCAGTGGGCCGTGGAGTGGGAGCGGATCGACACGCGGTGGGGGAGGAAAGCGGGCTGACCGGATCAGTCAGCCAGTGAGAGCGAGCGGGGCGCGGGGTCGGCCCCGCCAATCGGTCAGCCACTCATCGCGACCGGCCGCTGATGCCGTCAGCCTGGTCGACCGCCTGTGCTCGCGCGGCCCGCCGGTAGAACCACTCGCCCAGCTGCGATCCGGCCACCAGCCCTCCCGCGAAGACGAGGATTCCGCCCTGCACCACGGAAGCGAGAAAACCGGCGTCCGCGGAGTCCAGGTCGCTCCACCGCAGCAACGGGCCCGTCAGCCCGCCGAGCCAGATCACCAGCAGTGCGACACCCCGGACGCGGATACTCCAAGGGCTCGTACGGCTACGGACTCGCTTGGGTGCCCAGCCCCGCAGCGAGGCGACGGCCACGGGGAGGGCGAATGCCGACCAGCCGATCAGCCAGAGCCACAGAAACATCACTCGCACCTCCGTACGAACAGCCGCCCCGGCGGCGAAGAACCCGCACCCTTGCTCCGGTGCGATGCAAGACAGCTCCAGCGCCTTCTCGCACAAGCCCGGGCGGTTGGTTGCAGGACCGCCCGGGCTTTCTCTCTCGATGTCGGCGTCAGCCGGTGATCTCGACCTTCCCGTTGACCTCAGCGGGCGCCGTCGGCGCGGGCCGCGCGCCGCCGGCCCGCCCGGTGATGCTCTTCAACAGCTCAGCGACGTCGACTCCGGTGGTGGAACCGAGCAGTTCGAGGCCCTGGGCCACGTTGTCGGCGACCGTACGGGAGAGCTGGCTGGCGCCGTCGGTGGAGATCACCGTCATCTTGTCGATCGCGCTGAGGGGCTCAGATGCCTTGGCGACCACCTGCGGCAGCACCTCCACCAGCATCTGCAGCACGGCCGCGTCGCCGTACTGGGCGAACGCGTCGGCCTTCTTCTGCATCGCGTCGGCCTCTGCAGCCCCCTTCGCGCCGATGGCGGCGGCCTCCGCCTCACCCTCGATACGCACCGCCGCAGCGAGCGCGGCGCGCTGCGCCTTCTCCCCCTCACCGGTCAGCCTGGCCCGCTCGGCAGTGGCCTCGGCCTCCTTGACCAGCGCGATGCGGCGGGCCTCGGCCTCCTGCTCGGCCTGGTAGCGGGCGGCGTCGGCGGGCTTGCGGACCTTGGTGTCCAACTCTCGGTCGGTCAGCGCCGCCTGGCGGGTGGCGACCTTCTCCTGCTCGCTGAGCACCTCCTGCTGACGGGCAGCCTCGGCCAGCGGGCCGGCGGCAGCCGCGCGGGCTGCGGCCTCGTCGGTCTCGGCCTTGATCTCGGCCTGCTTCAGCGCGAACGTCCGCTGGGCGATCGCGATCTCCTCCTCGGCCTTCAACCGGGCCTGCTCGGCGGCACGCCGGGCGACGGCCTCGGCTATGTCGGCCTCCTGCTTGGCACGCGCGGCCTCCGGTCGGCCGAGGTCCTCCAGATAGGAGCCCTCGGTGGTGATGTCCTGGATCTGGAAGGCGTCCAGCACCAGTCCCTGCCCCGACAGGCTCGCCTCGGCCTCCTCAGCGACCTGCCCGGCGAACGCGGCCCGGTCCCGGATGATGTCCTCCACCGACATCCGGCCCACGATTGCGCGCAGCGCGCCGGAGAGTACTTCCTGGGTGAAGCCGACGATGCCGTCCTGCTGCATCAGGAACCGCTGCGCGGCGGCCCGGATCGAGTCCTCGGTGCCGCCCACCTTGACGATGGCGACACCCTCCAGGTGCGCCTTCACACCCCGCAGCGTGACCGCGCCCCGGACCGCGACCGGGATGTGCCTGGAGGACAGGTCGAGGGTGAACTTCTGCTGCACGAACGGCACGACGAACACCCCGCCGCCGACCACGACCTTCTGCCCGCTGTTGTCGGTGAAGACGCGGCCGGTCTCCGGGTCGGTGGCTTTCTTGCCGCGCCGCCCGGTGACGATGAACGCCTCGCTGGGACCCGCCACCTTGTAACGGGTGACCACGACGAGGCCGAGCAGGACCAGGAGTACGACGACCCCTACTACGGCGATGACCACTGGACTCATGGTGTCTTTCCCCTCAGCCCTCCCAGGGGACGGCAGATCGATGTGGGTTCGTGTGGATGCAAGAACGTCGATGTATCGGCTGTCGCGGCGCCCGGTGTACGGCGTGGTGTGGTGGGTCAGCGTTCGACCGGGCGTACGGAGACCGCCGTCTGCGACAGCGCCTCCTCCACCCAGATCTCGGCGCCTCGCGCCACCGGGACCGGGCTCTTGGCCGCAAGCTTCACCAGTTGCCCGGCCCGATGGACGAGCACCTCGCCGTAGCCGTCGGCCGGAATGGCCGTCACCACGGAGCCCGAAGCACCGATCAGGTCGTCGTCGCGCGGCGCGGCACCGGTCCGGTCGTTCAGCAGTGCGCGGCTGAGGCGGTACGCGAGCCAGCCCGTGGCGGCCCCTGCGGGCACTCCGATCGCGGTGGCACCGACCGCGCCAACCCCGGTGGCGCCCATGACGATCGCGCCGGAGAAGCCGAGCATGGACACAAAACCGGCGATGACCGGAAGCGACAGCCAGCCGTCGAAGAAACCGTCCAGCGCGTCGACGCCGTCGAAGAGACCCTCAAGAACACCGTCGAAAACGAGGGACAAGACCAGGAGTACGACTCCTGCTATGCCGAGACCCAGAAACCAGGTCATCCGCATTCACCGCCTCTCCCCCACTGTCACCGCGCCGGTGACCGCATGCTCACATATGGGCGATGCCAAAACGCTGCCTGGTCCCGGCAATCTTTACGCTCCCCTGATGCCGGTCTCTGCACAGCTTCCGTGCACCGCACACGTGACCCGGCCATGCCGGACAGCGCAGGGAGAGGGCCATGGGTGTGGCAGGGCCGGCCGGTTCCTACGGTGCGGCGGGGTCGGCCGGGCGGGGATGGCGGTCGAGGAGCTCGGCGAGACCCTGCCGGGTGGTGGCCGGCACGCCCCGGCCCTCGGGTGCAGGACATATCCGGGGTGCAGTTCCCAGACCAGCCCGGGAGGCCGGTCGTCCCCGTCGGTCGGATGTGCCGTGGCAAGGTCGGGCGCCGGTCGGCGGGAGCGGCGGCATCCAGGGCCAGGACGCGCCAGGCCCCGGGGTGGAAGGATGCGGCAACCGTGCGGCCCTCCAGTTGCGGATGCCCTGCGACGACGAGGGCGGCGAACAGCACCTTGCTTCAATGGCGAACAGGTCCAGCAGGGTGAGATAGGTGGCGTGCACGAGGTCGTCATCGGTGGTCAGCCAGGAGGCGACGGCGAGGCCGAAGACACACGAGATGAGCCCGGACAACGACCAGCGCAGCCGACGCGAGAACAACTGTCCGACCTCTCGCAGACCTGGTCATGGCCGACTCCCAGAGACGTTTGAGTGCGATGCCGACCAGACTTCCCGGCTCACCCGCGGGGCGGTGCAGCCACGTGGAGAGCCCCACGGCCGCTCCCGGACCTTGCCCGTCCGTCGGGGCGACGCGAGCCGCTGATCACATCCATCCGAGCCAAGCGGCATGGAAGAGAGTGCCGCGATGAGGTCAGCCCGCACGGGCGGCCTGCGGCCCGGTGTCTGGTGCGCGGGCTGTCAACGCCTTCGGTGGTGGCTGCCGGGCTCCGGCTCCGGCTCCGCCATGTACTCGGAACAGTGAGGGTTGTGGCAGGAGGCCGGGCCCCATACGGGCACGAACACTCCCAAGGTCTTGTGCCGTCTCGTGACAGTCATGGTCAGGGGCTGCTCACAGGCCGGGCACACCAGCGCCCCCTGAGGGCCGGTCTCATGCTCGGTTTTACTCATCCTTTAACCATAGAGCGCCCGGCCGCAGAAAGCAGACCGGCCACGTGCTCAGCCATCGTCCGCGCGACCGGCGGGTCCTTCGGGGCCGACGGGCCGATCCCCTTCCGCATGCCGCGAACCGGCACGTCCCGAGTCATCGGCAGCCGTGTCCGACCGTGTCGCCGTGTCCGACGGTGTCGCCTCGTCCGCCTGAACTTCAGGAGTTGAATGGGGCGCGGCCGGCCGTAGCAGACTGAGAACGACAGATCCGGCCAGCACCACGACGACGACCGCGAGGCTGATCGGGGACGGGATCTCCGGGACGCTGGAGCTGATCGTCTTGTGAGCCGCCTGGAAGACCAGTTTGACGCCGATGAAGCCGAGGATCACCGCCAGACCCATGTTCAGGTAGTGGAAGCGGTCGAGCAGTCCCGCGAGCAGGAAATACAAGGCGCGCAGACCCAGAATGGCGAAGGCGTTGCTGGTGTAGACGATGAAGAGGTCGTCACTGACGGCGAGGACCGCGGGCACGCTGTCGACGGCGAAGACGAGGTCGGCCGCCTCGATGGCGGCCACCACCGCGAGCAGCGGGGTGGCCACGCGCTTTCCGGCCTCCTTGACGGTGAACCTCATGCCCGCGTACTCGTCCCGAACGGGGATGACCTTGCGCAGCACCCGCAGAGTGAAGCTCTTACCGGGGTCGAAGCCCTCCTCGTCGCCCTTGAGGAGTTTGTAGGTGCTGTAGAAGAGCACCGCGGCGAAGGCGAACAGTACCGCGGTGAACCGGCTGACGACGGCAACACCGAGGGTGAGGAAGATCCCGCGGAAAACCAGGGCGCCCATGACGCCGAAGAACAGAACACGGTGCTGGTAGGCACGGGGAACGCGAAAGTAGGCGAAGATCACGGCGAAGACGAAGAGATTGTCGACGGACAGACTCTTCTCCAACAGCCACGCGGTGGTGTACTCGGTGCCGGCCGTCGTACCGAGGACGAGGAAGACGACCCCGCCGAAGACCACAGCGAGGCCCACCCATAGGGAACTCCAGGCGGCGGCCTCCTTGAAGCCGATGACATGTGCGGCACGATGGGCCAGCAGGTCCACCGCCAGCGACACCACCACCGTCGCGGCGAACACCACCCAAAGCCAGAGCGGGACCTCCAGCACGCCGGTCACCCTCTCCGTGGCCTACACGGACGCAGGCCCTCCTACTGAGTTTGTGGCATCTCACCGCGGAGAGCGACCCAGAGCCGGCGCCGTCCGCCCGTTCACCGGGCCGGGCGCCTGTGACACAACGGGGCCGGCATGAGGAGCCCCGAGTTCCGCAGCGGCCGATCTCGTGAGCTTCATCGCCTGCTTCTCGCCCTGCAAAATCCGACCCGGCGATGGCACGAGCCCGCCCGGTAGCCCCCTGGAGCAGGTATCGCCGACGCGCGGATGCCACGGCTCAAGAAGTCGAGCAGCGCCGCTCAGGCGACTCGACCGTGCGGATGGAGTTCCGCCTCACGGCGGCCGACCTGGAAGAAGCCGTTGACCTCGTCGTAGGCGCGGAGCAACTCCGTACCCCCGCGGGCGAGATCGTCGGTACCGCGTCGGCGGACCCTGACGACCGCGGTGGGGCCGTCCCGGGACACGACTTCGGCCCGGCCGCATCCGTCGTCAGCCCGTTCCGCACGGACGTGCAGGTCAGCCCGACGCAGTCCGGCCAGGACGGCCCGGGTTCATCGGGGTGCAGGCGGCGCAGCAGCCGTACGAGCACTCGCGTCACCCACCATGAGGCCAAGGCGGCGACGCCGAACACGGTGAGTCCGGTCAGCGCCCGTGCCGGCCCCGAGAGGGCGACCGGATCCAGCAGGACGGCCACACCGAGGCTGCAGGACCAGGCGAACCCCGTCCACAGCGAGAAGGCGACCGCCACCGGTACCCCGCCCAGCCCCCAGACGCCGAGGTCCGCGTCCCCGTCGAAGGTGTCGGAATCGGCCGCGCCCACCGCGACCAGCGACCAAAAGCCCAGGGCCGCCAAGAGGGGGACGGTGAACAGGAAGGTCGGAAAGCCTGTGACTGCCTCGAAGAACGTCCGCATCCCCAACCCCCGATCACACCCGTCCCGCGGCGGCCTCCGCGCAAGTACATGTGAGGAGCCGGATGCCGGACACCTGCCGATGTCCGGCATCGGACTCCCTCGCGGGCTCCCCTCGGCCCCATCCTGCCTGGGGTCGACTCCCCGGCGCACTGCCGACTCCCGGCAGTCCTCACCAGGCCGTTGATGCCGGTCCCACGCCAAGAAAGCCTCAAGGATCAGCTCGACCAGGGGACGTACCTCGGGCGGGCCGTGGCAGGCGACAGGCGCGTGACCCCACCCGGTGGACACCCCGCAGCCGGACCAAGCGCTGTTCGACATCTCGCGGTTTGCCGGGAGAGGCTCCCAGCCGGGGACCCACGGCCCCGCCGACGATCCGGTGGACCGTGCGGCCGAGCCCGGCGAGTATCCGCGCGGCAGCCAACGTCACCAGAGCAAGCCCCACCCGGTTGTCCGCACCAGGCAGGGGGCGTCGCAGCTGGGAAATCACGACGGCGCCTCCCTCGACCCGTCGCTCCTCGTCCCCTTCGTACGCGAGGTGGCGGACGGCCGGGCCGACCTGGTGCTCGGCCGGCGTCGCCCGCAGGGCCGCGGCGTGTGGCCCGCGCACGCCCGGGCCGGCAACCTCGCACTCGCCCGGATGCTGCGCCGCCGCACCGGACTGCGCCTGCACGACCTGGGCCCTCTGCGCGCCGCCCGTCGTGACTCACTCCTCGCCCTCGGCCTCACCGACCGGCGCAGCGGCTATCCGCTGCAGATGGTGGTGCGCGCCGCCGACGCGGGCTGGCGCGTCACCGAGCACGACGTGCCGTACCTGCCGCGCACCGGCGCCTCCAAGGTCACCGGCACCTGGCGGGGCACCTGGCAGGCGGTCCGGGACATGAGTCGCGTGCTGAACGAGACGTCCACGCCCGCCTCGGCGGAAGGAGTCCGCCGATGACCACGCTGCTCGTCATCGCCAAGGAGCCGAAGCCAGGCCGGGTGAAGACCCGGCTGTGCCCGCCCTTCACCCCCACCGAGGCGGCGGCGCTGGCCGAGGCCGCCCTTGTGGACACCCTGCGCGCGGTGTCCGCGACGCCCGCGCGCCGCCGCGTCCTGGTGCTCGCCGGGGAACCCGGTCCCTGGCTGCCGTCCGGCTTCGACGTAGTAGCGCAGTGCGCGGGCGGACTGGACGAACGGCTCGCCGCCGCCTTCGCCGACTGCGACGGCCCGGCCCTGCTCATCGGCATGGACACCCCCCAGGTCACCCCGGCCCTGCTGACCGTGGACCTCGCCGGATGCGACGCGTGCTTCGGTCGGGCCGAGGACGGCGGCTTCTGGGCGCTGGGGCTGGCCGAGCCGGACCCGGCACTCCTGCGCGGGGTCCCCATGTCGACGCCCGTCACCGGCGACGTGCAGCGCGCCCGGCTGGTCGCCGCCGGTCTACGCGTCCGCGACCTGCCGCTCCTCAGGGACGTCGACACGGCCGCCGACGCCGAAGCCGTCGCCGCGATCGCGCCGCGCAGCCGGTTCGCGCTGGAGCTGGCCCGGCTGCGAGCGGTCAGCGGCCGATGACCGGGCCGGGGCGGGACACCATGCGGCGGCCCTGGTCCTCGGACCCCTACTCCGACGCCCTGCGCACCGGCCGGGGACCGCTCCTCCTGCGACGTCGTGACGGCTGGCTGCTGCCCCTGGAGGTGGAGCGGTGGTGCGCGCGCGCCGACGCGGTGGATCTTCAGGTCCTGGAGAGGTGCGAGGGAGCCGTCCTCGACGTGGGGTGCGGGCCGGGACGGCTGGTCGCGGAACTCACCGCCCGCGGGCGGCCCACGCTGGGCATCGACGTCAGCCGGGCCGCCGTCGCCCACACCCTGCGGCTCGGCGGCCAAGCACTCACCCGCTCGGTGTTCGACTCCCTGCCCGGCGAGGGCCGCTGGGACACCGCGCTGCTCCTCGACGGCAACCTCGGCATCGGCGGCGATCCGTCCGCTCTCCTGCGCCGGCTGGCCGAACTGCTCACCCCCAGCGGCCTGTTGATCGCCGAGACGGTCCCGGTGGATGTGGACGAGAGTGCCGAGGTCCGCATCGTGAACGGTGCCGAGGCCGACAGCGGAGCCGAGGCCACGTTCCCCTGGGCCCGGCTCGGCACCCCGGCACTGCTGCGGCGCGCCCGCCCGCTCGGCTGGCGCGACACCGATCAGTGGACGGCGGGCGGGCGCTCCTTCGTCGCCCTGCGCAGCCGCACCACCAGCAGCAGCGCCGAACCACCGAACAGCAGGGCCGTGATCAGCAGCCAGCGGCCGAGGAACCCACTCGCCGACAGCGCGGTGGCGGACGCGTAACGGTCCGCCACCCGCCGGCTGATCAGCGGGAACCACACCAACAGCAGCAGCCCCGACAGGGCAGCCGGCACCCGCACGTACATGGCCCACTCGCGGCGGCCGGCCGCACCCGACGCCCGTACGACCGCGCGGTCCGCCGTCGCGTACAGCGGCAACAGCACGAGATCGTGCACCACCGTCGCACCCACGAACCACAGCAAGACCCCGAACCAGTCGTCCGCGAGCAGCCGCACCCCCGCGTACCCGGCGAGCGCGAACGTGCATGCCAGGAGCAGCAGTTGGAACGGGCCGCCCAGCGGCAGCCGGAACTTCCCCATCAGAGATCTCCGAACGTCATCCGGGCCACCCACTTGGTGTTGAGCACGCCGGGCGCGGCGGGCACGATGATCCGCGCCGGGTAGCCGTGGTCGGGGGACAGTCGCTCGCCGTTGACGTCCAGGGCGAGCAGGGAGCGCGGGTCGCGGACCTGATTGGCGCGCAGGGCGGCCCGGCGGAAGGCGCCGCGCCGCTGGAGGGACTCCACCAGGACATCGGGTGCCGCCTCGGCCTCGTACCCGACAAGGGCCGCGAGGTCACGCAGCCGTACGCCCCGCCACCACTGGTCGGAGGTGGACCAGCCCTCGACGCAGGCGATGGGCAACGCGGCGCTGTGCAACGGCAGTTCGACCAGTTCGGCCCGGCTGAGCCGTACGGTCCCGGAGGGCCCGGTGACGGCCAGCCGCCACACCTCCCCGCTCGTCTCCGCCGTGCTGATCCCCCGCGACGCGGCCGTCTTGTTGATCTGGAAGCCGTTCGGCCCGCTGCCCGGCTCGGCACCACCGTGCGGAGCGAGGAGGGCCGTCCGCCGCAACGGCCCGTCGAAGTTCTGCCCCACGGTCGTCCCGAACAGCAGCAGCGAGCCGCCCCCGACCAGCCAGACGGCGCCCCGCCGCGACACGGTGGGCTCCGCCGGGTCCGGGGGCACCAGCGAGGGCTCCTCCGAGGACACCGGCGGCGGTGCCCCTTCCCCGCCGCTCCCTCGCATCTGACGCAGGTTGCGTACGGCCGTAGGCGCCCTCAGCACCACGTGGACCGTGAACGCGGCGAAGAACACCCACGCCCCGTAGAAGTGCAGCGGGTAGAAGGAGCCGGGGAAGACGTAGTCGAGCTGGATGTTGAGCACGCCGGTCACGAACTCGAACAGCACCCCGCCGACCAGCAGAAGCAGCGAGATCCGCTCCAGAGCATGGGCGAGCGACCGCGCCGGAGGCAGCTGGAAGAGCCTGGGCACCACCGACCACAGCTTGGCCAGCAGGACCGGGACCAGCGCGATCCCGAGCGTGACATGGACGCCCTGGGTGAACCGGTACAGCCAGGACGGACCCGTCGGCCACGGGAAGAGGTAGAACCCGAGAACCCCCTTGTCCGGGGTCTTGTCGTTCACCGGCGACAGACCCGGGTTGTACGCGGCGTACGACAGCAGCCCGGTCACGAACAGTGCCGTGATCCCGGCGAGCAGCACCACACCGAGGAGAGAGGTGAACCAGGGGCCGCGCAGCGGGCTGCGCCAGAAAGCGGGTGAGGAAGGAGACCGTGCCATGCCCCGACGCTAGGCCCGGAGCACCCGGTGAGAGGGTGCGCGACTCATGACGAAAGGCTGACGTCCGCGCATGTCGAGGATCCACCGGCCCCCCTCCGGCCTAACGTCTCCGAGCGTGAACCGCGATCTCCGCCGCGACCTGTACGCCGTCGCCGCCGCCGCTCTGCTCGTCGTGACGGCCGCGCTGGCAGGCATCGCGATCAAGCGCGCCGAGGACGTCCTGCACGTCGGCTGGCCACCCCTGTACGCCAACTGGCTGCCCCACACCGGCCCCGGCACCCCCGCCGCGATCATCGTCGCCGCCGTCGTCGTCGCGTACGGCCCCGCACTGGCCGCCCGGCTGCCCTGGCGGCTCCTGCTGTGGACCGTGTGGGCCACCTCCACGGCCTGGACCTTCTCCCTCGCCCTCGTCGACGGCTGGCACCGCGGCGTCGCCCGCCGGCTGACGACCAGATACGAGTACCTCCAGGTCATCGACCGCTTCGACGACATACCCCACACCCTGCGGGACTTCACCCGCCACATCCTGCTCGGCTCCCCCGACCACTGGCCGCCGCACGTCGCCGGCCACCCGCCAGGCGCCACCCTCACCTTCGTCCTCCTCGACCGGATCGGCCTGGGCGGCGGAGCGTGGGCGGGCGCCTTCGTCATCACCGTCGGAGCGACCACCGCGGCCGCGGTCCTCGTCACCGCGCGAACCCTCACGAGCGAGGCCCTCGCACGCAGGGCCGCCCCCTTCCTCGTCCTGGCGCCGGCGGCAGTATGGGCGGGCACGTCGGCGGACGGGTACTTCGCGGCGGTCGCCGCCTGGGCCGTGGCGTTCCTCGCCCTCGCGGTGACGGACCACCGACCACGGGCGACCGCCTTCACCGCCGGGCTCCTCCTCGGTCTCACCGTTTACCTGTCGTACGGCCTCACCCTCTTCGCCGTGATGGCCGCCACCGTCCTGCTGCTCGGCTCCCGGCGGCTGCCGATCCTCCCGTACACGATCGCCGGACTCGCCGTCGTCCCGCTCGCGTTCACCATGGCGGGCTTCAACTGGTGGGAGGCATACCACCTGCTGGTCGAGCGCTACCACCAGGGCGCCGGTGGCTTCCGCCCGTACGGCTACTGGGTGTGGGCCAATCTCGCCTGCACGGTCCTGGTCGTGGGCCCCGCCACGGTGGCGGGCCTTCGCCGCACCGGCGCCCTCCTCGCCCGGTGGCGCAAGTCCCCCGCCGCCGAGCGCCGTATGGGGCTGTTGCTGGGCTCCGCGCTGCTCATGCTGCTCATCGCCGACCTGTCCGGGATGAGCAAGGCGGAGACGGAACGGATCTGGCTGCCGTTCGCGATGTGGCTGCTCGCGGCAGGCGCCTTCCTCGACCGACCCCGCGCCTGGCTGACGGCCCAGGCGGCGCTCGGCCTGCTCCTCAACCACCTCCTGCTGACCGGCTGGTGAGTGCTCTCGCACCAGCCGGTTCAGCAGCGACCGGGCACGGCCACATCCTTGATCGCTGGGCGTATCGCTCATATGTGCGAGTTGGACGCGGCTCGACAGCAGCTCGGCTCACGTCGAGCCCGCGCCCTGGACCTGCTGTCCCACCTCGTCGCGCACCGGGACCGTGTGGTGCCGAAGAACGAGCACCGTGCACCGACGGGCCTACCAGTTCGTTGCCCCGACGACGGCAGTGGGAGACGGTCCGGCCACCGGATTCAGCCAGAGTGCCGCTGTCGGGCCTGCGACGGCCGACGGCCCGCGCGGCGCCGACCGTCAGACCATCCGGTTCTGCCGGTCCGGCGACGGCACCCGCGTCGCCCACGCCACGGTCGGTTCGGGACCGCCCTTGCTCAAGGCCGCCAACGACGGCACCAGGACGTCCGGTCGGATCCGGACTCGGGCGGGGGCCGGCGCTGCTGCTCGGAGCGGTTCCCGCACAGGCCAACGCCACCACCGAGCTGGTCTCGGCGGACGGCCAGACGGTCACGTTCGCCACGGACGACAGCAGCCGGGGTGTAAGCCGCGGCGTCACGTTCGTGGTCAATTCGGCCGACAACTGGCGGATCACGGGCAGCAGGGCCAACTCGCATCTCCTCGACCGCAGGTTCCACTGGACCTGTGACCTGAACTGGGACGCCGCGTCCGTCTCGCACGCGACCGGGACGAGGCCGTGCCCGGCGAGAAGACCCGCACCATCAGCTCGGCGGCGCACGACCGAACGTGCCGTGGGCGGCGTCGGAACCGGCCGGCCCCGGGACCCGCGCGCAATCTCCCGTCGCCCGACACACCGGGCTGTCGGGGATGAGCGCTGTCTCCCCGCTGCGCGAGCCGAGAATCGCCGCCCACACGCGGACCGAGCCGTTCAGTAGCCTTTCGACGGCCGGTCCACCACAGCTCTGTCGGCTCGGCCCGGTCGAGCTGCGGTCGCACGCTGTCAGAGGCGGGCGAGCTCGGCGGCGCCGAATGAGACGTCGAAACGGTCGCACCAGATACTCACGCTGTTGTAGCTCGACCAGTCCACGTCACTGGGCAGCGCGTAGTTCTGGCTTCCCTTGTTGCCTTTGAGCTTGCCGAGGCTGACGTACTTTCCGTCGTCGAAGACGTGCCACCCGGCCTTCCCCTGTTTCACCGGCGCGTCGGTCAGCCAGACACGCAGGTCGGGTCCATTGCTGGTGTCGAGGTTCTCCAGCCGGACGACGTGGGAGCCGTCGGTCAGCCGTACGAGCTTCACGGTGCCCGATGTCGTGTGCTCGTGGCTGATCAGCTCACCGCTCATCACCGTCTGCGGCCCCGTCGGCGTGGTGGGCGTCCGGGAGGGCGCCGCCGCAGGAGGAGTGGAGGTTTCCACCGCCTGGGGCAGGGCCTCCTCGACGGTCTCGTCCTGCCACAGCTTCCACGGCTGGAACCAGTACGAACCGATGCCGGCTCCGGCGACCGCGGCCATCAGCACCACGATGACCCACGGCCTGCTCAGTGGCTTTCGCACGCGCCCGTCCCCCGCCTCTCCTCCTGGAAATTACCTGTCGCTCCACATTCAACAGAAACGGACGGCCGTCCCGTACCCCGGAGGTGATGACGGAATGCTTACGGCGGCCTCTCTCTCGCGCACGGGTGGGAGCCCGGTGCCGTGAGCGGGGCTGGAGTCGGCCGCCATGAGACGAAGCACAGGCCCGGCTCAGCGGTGCTCGGGATTGTCCGCCCCCGGCCGGCAGCCGGCGTCCCACTCCGAGCGCTGGTTGCCATGGGCCGGGACACCCCCGGCGCGTTTGAGCATGGCCGCCAGGTGCATCAGGTTCCAGGTCATGAAGGCGGTGTTGCGGTTGGTGAAATCGTTCTCCGGGCCACCCGAATTCGGGTCCAGGTAGGAGGGGCCGGGGCCCGCCGCTCCGATCCAGCCCGCGTCGGCCTGCGGCGGGATGGTGTAGCCGAGGTGCTGCAGGCTGTAGAGGACGTTCATGGCGCAGTGCTTGACCCCGTCCTCGTTACCGGTGATCAGACAACCACCGACCCGCCCGTAATAGGCGTACTGCCCTTGCGCGTTGAGCAGACTGGAGCAGCTGTACAGGCGCTCGATGACCTGTTTGGTGACGGAGCTGTTGTCACCCAGCCAGATGGGCCCGGCCAGGACCAGGATGTCCGCGGCCATCACCCGCTCGTACAGCGCGGGCCAGGCGTCGGTGGCGAAGCCGTGCTCGGTCATGTCCGGGTACACGCCCGGCGCGATGTCCTGGTCGACCGCTCGGACGAGTTCCGTGGTCACCCCCTGCGCTTCCATGATCGCCCGGCTCTTGGCCACGAGTCCCTCGGTGTGACTGACCTGGGGTGAAGGCTTGAGCGTGCAGTTGACGAAGAGCGCGTGCAGGTCATCGAAGCGGTACCTGTCCTCGGTGGACGGGGCGGACGGTGCGGCCATGGCGAGTTCCCGGGCAGGAGAGCGGACAGGGTTCGGGGCGGCACTCCGCGTGCCCCTTGAAGCAGCTTCTCGCGGAGTGCGCGCCGGGTCCCGCTGCGACGCACCGGCCGAGGCACGTGAGGGTCGTCCGGGAGTTCGTCGTGCGCCTGCTTCCCGCCCCGAGGATGCCGGAGGCGTAACAGAGCTGCCGGATCCCGTTCGGCCGAAGGCGAAGGGCAACACGATGGCCGTCGACGTGTCAGCGGAGCGCCTCATCCCGCTCCCGCCCGAAGTGGTGGCCGGGTATGCCATGGACTGGCGCCACGACGCCGAGTGGACACGTGGGATCCGCACCGCGGAGCTGACGCGGGAGGCGGATGGGGGCGGCTTCGTCGTGGGTGCCGAGGTCACACGGACGGCGTACTTCCTCGGCCGACGCATGGACTACGTCCTGCGCGTGGCCGCGTACGAGCCGCCTCGGCTGCCGGACGTGGTCTCCGTGGCCGGCCCTCTCCGCGCACCGCGCTCCCTGCCGGGCCCGATCGTCATGACCCGCTGACGCCGGTCAGGGACGCTGGTCCCCGACTGGTCCTCAAGAATGATCAAGGGCCGGTTTCGGATGCCTCCGAAACCGGCCCTGACCTGTAACTGTCTCCAGTCGGGACGACAGGATTTGAACCTGCGACCCCTTGACCCCCAGTCAAGTGCGCTACCAAGCTGCGCCACGTCCCGTCGCGCTCGTCACGGTGTTCCGTGTGAACGCGCAGGTAAACCCTACCCTACGTGCCCATGACGTCGAGTCCGGGCCGGTGTGGCGAGGCGCGGGCGAGGTCGGCCCGGACCCGGGAGCGGATGTGCTGGATCAACGCCGCCAGGTCGGCGCAGTACACGGACGGATTGCGGAAGCCGCTGCCGGGGGCGTACCGGTGGGCGAAGAGTCCGCCCCCGCACACGGCGACCAGGGGGCAGCGTCCGCAGGTGGGTCCCAGTCCGACGGCGCCCGACTGCCTCTGACGGACCAGGGGTTCGTCCAGGACGTCGTCGAAACTGTGGCGGAACACGTCGAGCCCCGTCTCCGGCGCCCCTTCGTACGCGACCTTGAGGGAGTCGGACTGCTCGATGGAACCGTCGGTCTCGACGACGGCCAGCGTGGCGGGGGCCAGACCGACGGACTCGGTGCGCATCGCCCCCCCGAGGACACCGGCCATCAGCTCTTCGAAGAGCCGGATGCCCGTCTCCCGTCCGGGTGCGTCGTACCAACGGTCGAACACGCCCCGCAACCAGTCGGCGTAGGGAGTCCTGCCCGTGCGGGCCGTCGCTCCCCGGGTGGCCACCGGCGGGGCGGTGGGTATCCGCCGTCGACGAAAGGCGAGACCCGGGGGTGGGGTCTCCCAAGTGCCGTGCGGCAGGAGGAGGTCGATGCGCGGAGGTCGCGAGGCCAGGAGCGCCTCGTAGGTCTCGACCGGGTCGTTGGCCAGGTCGACGGTGCACAGCAGACCCGCGTACAGGTGCCGGTACTCGGGCGCGACGAGCCGGGCGAGGCCGCTCATCACCTGTCCATGGCTCCCCCCGCCCTTCGGGAAGCGCCGATGCCGGTCGTGTCCCGCCCGGGTGCCGTCGAGGCTGACGCTGACGCCGACCCGGTGGCGCCGCAGCACGTCCAGGATGTCGGGGGTGAGGAGCACGCCGTTGGTCTGCAGGGAGAAGCGGACGGGCACCCCCGCCTCCGCCAGCCCTCGCCCGAGGACCCCGAGCAGTTCCCCGAGCTGTCCGGCCCCGAGCAACAGCGGTTCCCCACCGTGCAGCACGACACGCACATCGGGCAGCCGGTGGGCCACGGCGTGCTCGGCGACCCGCCGGACCACCTGCTCGGCGACGGCCACGTCCATCACCCGGGGTTTGGCCTGCCAGCTGGTGTCGGCGGAGTGGTAGACGTAGCAGTAGTCACAGTCGAGGTTGCAGCGGCTGTGCACCTTGAGGATGAACTGGCGCAGGGACACCGGAGGTTGCGGTACCGGCGGAGTGGTCACCGCATCGGCGCTTCAAAATCGATCGACGACTCGAACTCGGCGAAGTGTGTGCCGTCCGGATCGATGGCCTCGTGTTCGAGGCGGCGTAGGACGTGTCCCAGAGCGTTGTCCGCGACGACGAGGTCGGGGCGTGCGGGGGCGGTTGACGGAACCATAGGGCTGACACCGTTCTCCCGGGAATCCGAACAGATGGGGGAAGCGTGCGGCGACGGCGATCACGCCGTGACTTCGATCGGAGAATAGCAACGAAACGCTAAGAAACGACAGGAAGTGCCATAAACCGCTCAGAAGGTGGATCCAGTCACCGACGGCGTCCGAGAGGGCCTCGTCTCGGCACGTCCAAGGTGAAGTGTCGGCGGGTGTACGCCGGGTCCCGCAGACCAACTGGTCTGCGGGACCCGGGCAGTGTGCGCGTTCACGCGGCGGACGTCAGGTCACGGGCGGCTCGATGTCCGCGTCGATGGGATGCCAGCGTGTGACGGCTCGGGTCATGGGGTGGTCACCGCCTAGTTCCGCGCTGTCGACGGCACGGCGCTCCGCCTCGTCGTGGAGTCGTCCGGCGTCCGCCTGCGACCGCTCCGCCTCGGCCGAATCGTCGCGGCGGAGTTCGGCCGCGAGGTTCGACGCCCCGGCGATGGCGAGGTAGTGGTCGGGACCGAGTTCGCGGGTCAGTCCCTCGTACGCTTCGCGGCCCACCGCCAACGCCCCCGCGTGGTCCCCGCTCTCGGACAGGTCTGTCGCGTGGTTCAGCATGCAGGTGAGGGTGTAGGGGTGGCTCGGCCCGAGGAGTCGGCGGAAGCGGTCGACCGTCCGGGTCGACAGTTCCAGAGCGGCCTCCGGCTCGCCGGTCAGCCGGAGCAGTACGGCGAGGTTGGCTCCGCAGGCGAGCGTGAAGACGTGGTCCGGGCCGAACCTGCGCTCGTAACTGCCCAGGGTCTCCTTGGCGAGTTCGCGCCCCCGTACGGACTCCCCTCGGTCGTACAGGTCCGAGCAGAGGTTCGTCGCGATGGCCAGGGTGTCGGGGTGCTCGGGGCCCAGCTGTTTCAGCGCGCGCTCGTAGATCTCGTCCGTCAGCTTGTACGCGTCCTCGTACCGGCCGAGTCGGCGGTAGAGGATCGCGGCTCCGAGAGAGGCGCGGAAGGTGATCAGATGGTCCGGGCCGAGCGCGCCCCGGCTGCGCTTGAGCGTGTCCTCGATGAGCTTCAGAGCCTCACGGAACGCACCGGCCGCGCGCAGGTCGCGTGCGTAGTTCGTGGCGGAGTTGAGGGTGGCACGCTGGTCGGGTCCGGAGATCTCCCGGCGCTGGGTGAGGATGTCCCGGTTGGTTTCGCGAGCCGCCTGCCGGTTGCCCGAGAGGAACTCGGAGACGGCGAGGTTGTTGGCCGCCGCGAGCGCGCGGGGGTGGTTCTCCCCGAAGACCCGGCGGGTGCGCCGCAGCGTCTCCCTGTCGCTCTCCATCGCGTCCGCGTACCGGCCGATGCTGCGCAGATCGGATCCGAGGCTCATGGCCGCGCCGAGCGTGTAGGGGTGTTCCTCGCCCAGGACCCGGCTGCCCCGCTCGTACACGTCGCGGGTCACCTCGTACGCCTCGGACAGCCGGCCCTGGTCGCGCAGCGCGTTGCCGAGTTCGGTGCGCAGACGCAGCACGAGGGCGTCGTCCTCGCCGAAGCGTGGCAGCCAGCTCTCCAGCACCCGCTCGGCCGTCTTGTTGGCCGTGTCCGCGTCGCCGCTGCGCCACAGGTAGCGGACGGTGTCACAGATCCACTGGCGCACCTCGAGGTTGTCGCTCTCCTCGGATTTGGTGGGCCACAGATGAGGGAGCAGCGCGGCATAGCTCTTCCAGTTCTCGGACTCGTCCGGGTCCTTCGGATTGGCCTGGCCCAGTACGGCCTGGGCCCGCCCCCTCATGGTGGCCTGTTGTTCGCCGGGGAGCTGGTCCCGGAGCACGTGTTGGATCAAGCGATGCATGGTCAGAGTGTCCGTCCGCTGGTCGGCCTGCGCGAGCCCATTTCGCACTATCTCCCCATAAAGTCGACTCATGAGCAGAGGGTCGGACAGGCTCCGGTCGTGGCGTTCGAGCAGTTCGAGTGCGGGTCGGCTGCTGAGTAGTTCCCGTGGAATGGGGTCAGGCCCGAAGAACGCGCACAGTTCGAGCAGGACGGCTGCGGCGGGTGTTCGAGTCTTCAACCGTTCGAGTGACCAGGTTGCCGCCGCCGACGTCGGATAGTCGGGGGCGGAGCGGCTCCCCAGGATCTCCGACATCTTGGTCCGCAGCATGTCCACGTAGGCGTCCACCGGCGTCGCCGACTCCAGCAGTGACGCGGCGGCCAGGCTCACCGCCAGCGGGAAGTCCCCGAGTTCCTCGGCCACCCGGGCGGCTTCCGCGGGCTCCAGCCCCTCGTTGTAGCGCCGCAGCAGAGCGACACTCTCCGAGCGGGTGAAGAGGTCCACCTCGACGCGCGCGGCTCGCTCCGCCCATGCCGGGTCCCGCGAGGTGATGAGGACGTGCCGTCCCGGTCCGCTGACCGGGATCAGATTGTCCAGGTCGGCGGGTTTCTCGGCGTTGTCGTAGACGAGGAGCCAGCGGGAGAACGTCTCGGCGAGCCGCAGCCGCTCCAGCACGTCGTTGCACACCGCGGTCAGGTCCTTGCCGCCGACGGGGATGCCGAGGTGTACGGCCAGCGCGTTCAGGTCCTGTCGGATCTGGGTGCGATCCGCCGCCTTGATCCACCAGATGAGGTCGTAGTCCGACTCGAACCGGTACGAGTACTCCAGTGCGACCTGTGTCTTTCCCACACCCCCGAGTCCGAACAGCGCCTGCGGGAGTACGGCCGTGGTGCCGGCGAGCAGACTGTCGCGCAGTCGTTCGATGGTGGTCCGGCGGCCGGTGAAGACGACATTGCGCTGGGGACGCCCCCCTATGAGCTGCGGCGGCGTCCCCGGGATCCGAGCCGCGGCGGCCAGAGCCGCGACGTCCGCGTGGGACCCCGACTCCGCCGGGCCGCCCCGGTCCACGGCGGTGAGCAGTCGTGTCACGGCCTCCTCGGCGGAGACTCCGGCGAGAGCGACCGCCGCGGGGGAGGCGAACTCCGGCGAGGGCGGCGAGTCGTCGATCCGCAGGGGGACGACCATGCCTATCTGCCCGGCCGGATCCTTGCGGCTGGTCTGGCGCCAGATCTCCCTCGCGGGCGGGAGCGCGACATAACGCGGGGACAGCAGGACCAGCATGCGGCCCTCGCCGGCCAGCGTGCGTTCCAGCGCCGTCGGGTTCGTGGAGGTCGCCGGCAGGTCGTCCGACTCGATCGGTGCCAGCGTCGCCTCGTAGCCGGCGGTCCGCAGCACCGTGACGATCCAGTCGGCCCACAGCCGGTCGGTCGCGGCGTAACTGACGTGGAGCGCCTTGCGAATCATCGGGGACGTGCGCTCGTACTCGGCGCGCAGCGTGAGCCGGTAGGCCTCCGGCATGTTGCTCAGACGGGAGACGCGGTGGTCGGTGAGCCGGGCGGTGAGCCGCTCGAAGGCGACGAGCAGCGTGCCGTCCTGCCGGCGCTCCCCCACAGTCGCGGGAATCTCCTCGTACGCGTAGCTGGCCTTGTACGGGATCTCCACACTGCTCCAGTACTGGTCCTGCTCCTCGGGCGGCACCCAGTCGAGGAAGGGCGCGAAGAGGCTGCGCGCCTGGTACCGGCCCGCCTCCAGACGCGCGGCGCCCGCGTCCTCGACGCGCATGGGGACGGGCACGATGCGGATGTCGCGGTGGTCGTGGAAGTTGCCGGTGTTGCGTCGCTCCTCCACGTTGCGGCGGATCGCGTTCGCCACGCGGGCCGCGCCGTTGATCCCCTGTCGGCTGAGGGTGAAGCAGTCGACGACGATGTCCGGCATGACGACCGTGCAGATGCTCGCGGTGTCGCTGAGGCCGGTCCTGCTGTCGATCAGGACGTAGTCGTATCGGGCGGCCATGTCGTCCCGCAGGGCCCTGAGGAAGTCGGCACCGCCGGTGAGGAAGAAGGTGCTCCAGTCGAAGCTGCTGACGGCGGCCGCGTAGCCGGAGGCGTCCTGCACGCCGGCGGGCAGGAGGTCCAGTTTCCCGCCCGGTGGCAACCGTAGTTCCGTGCCGACGACATAGCGGTCGACCCGGGCCTGCTCGCGGATGTCGGGGGGCTCGGGCAGTCCGCCGCCGTTCGGCTGGGGCCGGGCCGTGCGCCCGTTCTCCACTCCGGAGCTCACCTGCGCCTCGCGCAGGGCGAACGCGCTGACCATCTCTATGATGCCGGCACTCTCGGTGAGTTCGGGGTCGGCGAGCAGGGGCTGGAGGTAGGTGTGGAGTCCGGGCGCTTCGAGGTCCCAGTCCACGACGAGGACCCGCAGACCGTTGCTGGCCAGGATCCAGGCGGTGTTGACCAGCGCCATGGTGCGCCCCGTGCCGCCCTTGAAGGAGTAGAAGGTGATGATGGTGCCGCGGCCGCGGTCGTCATGGGTCATCTGTCCTGCTCCTGCTCTTCAATGGGAATCGGTTCGAAGAAGGGGCGGGCAGGTGTCGGCGGTGGTCCGGGCCTCGGCCGGTCGGACTGCGGTGGGGCCGGGCTCAGGACCGGAAGCGGAGGGGGCAGGCTCTGCGACATCTCCAGGAGACTGGTTCTGAGCGTGCCGAGGAAGGAGACGAGGTGGTTCTGCACCTTGACCACGACGGCATGCAACGCCCCGTCGAACTGGTCGGAGCTGACGCCGGACTGGAGCAGCGGCAGGGGGTCCCCCACTCCTTTCGCCCAGTTGAACGGAAGAGCGCCCCGGACCGCCTCCCAGTACGCCTTGCTACGGGGTCCGTCACCTGCTTCTTCCGGAGCGCACGGGACGATCGCCGCGCTGCCGGGATGGTTGCTCCGGTCGTAGGCGCGAAGAGCCCTGCCGAAGGGTTCGTCCCCGGCGGCCAGCGCCTCCACCAGGAGGACCGCGACCTGGCCGCGCCCGCGCGCCTCGTCCAGGCTGGCACTCATCGCGTCCGAGACGATCTCGGTCCGTACCGCGAAGCCACGCTCCTCCAGAAGCCGGCTCGCTCGCGCGGCCAGCGGATCCGAGCCGTCGGCGTGGTAGGGGTTCCAGTCCGTCGGACTGTCCCCGTGGCACCCCGGGTCCGTCGCCCCGTTGTGTGCTTCCGCCGAGGTCCGGGCGGCCAAGAACAGCAGGGCGTGACTGCCGGGTTCCGCGCGTTCGGCGGCGGACGGGAACGGGCCGGCGGCTTCCGGCGCGGTGAGGTCCAGGCCACTGACCGGCAGTATGCGGAAGTGCTCCGCGGCGACGAGGACCTGGTGCGCGACGAGGTGGACGATGCGGCGGTACTCCTCGCCCCCCGGGTCCGCGGCCAGGATGCGGCGCAGGCCCCAGCGCGCGTAGTTCTCGCCGAAGTCGAAATTGTCGTACTGGATATGGGCCGCGCCCGCCGGAATGTTCTGTACCGGTTCCCACAGAACGGGAATGAGAGCCTTCGCGTCCACACCTGTGACGCTTCTGTGCCTGCGCTGTCTGTCCTCGAACGCCTTCCATTCGCGACCACAGAAGTCGCTTCTGAAGTACTCGGGTGTATACAACGCCAGCATGGTGCGGCAGCGACCGAGTGCCTCCCCCAGCGCGGCGTTCCAGTCCTGCCCCACCTGAATGGACTGGACGTCGAAGAAGGGACGGTCGAAGGGCACGGTATTGCCCTTGTGTAATCGCCGCAGTTCTTGGCGTAATTCCGCGCACAGATCGTCGTAGAACCGCTTGACGAGGACCCGGGGTCCGCGCCTGCGCGCATAGCTCAGGAAGAAATACGGTTCCAACGAGCCCCCGACGTGCCGCGTCAGCGGGGTCCTTGTCGTGGGGTGGATGGATTCTCGCGCCTCGGAAGGTGGCCGACCCCGGCGGAAGTGCACGCGGTTCGGTCGCCTCCCACACCTCCTCACCCCCCAACCCTTACCCCTCAGCCATAGCCATTGGTTGGGTCGTGCCGAGACAGCAGACGATACCGCTGTCCGGCGCGACGGGCCCCGTTCCGGTAGGACCCGAATGCATGCTTCCCCGTTCTCCGCGTCCGACTCCCGTTCTCGGTATGTCCGTACGCGAAATCCGCGCACGCGGTGCGCGTGCGCCCTGAGTTGCGCTCCGGCTCAGAAGAGGGCTGACGGGTGATCCGGTCCGATGCGCGGTGCGCCCCCGCCGAGTCGTGCCACAGCGGTGTGGACCCGGGAGCGGACGTGACCGATGAAGGCGGCCAGGTCGTGACAGTAGACGGACGGGGTCTCGAAACCGGTGGTGGGGTGGTGGCGGTGGGTGTAGAGACCCCCACCGCAGACATCGGCCAGGGCGCAGTCCCGGCAGACCGGGCCCAGGCCGCGAAGCCCTGCCTGTCTGCGCCTGATGGTCTCCGTCGCCAACACCTCCGAGAAGGAGTGCCGGAAGACATCGAGGCCCGTCTCGGGAACTCCCTCACCGACGA
The DNA here is from genome assembly GCF_019599145.1 of Streptomyces akebiae. NCBI lineage: Bacteria > Bacillati > Actinomycetota > Actinomycetes > Kitasatosporales > Streptomycetaceae > Streptomyces > Streptomyces akebiae. Next base: position 1,103,170 of record NZ_CP080647.1, read on the forward strand.
TCTTGAGGGAGTCGGAGTGTTCCAGCTCCCCGTCGGCCTCCACCACCACGAGGTCCACCGGCTCCAGTCCGAACACCTCGGTGTTCACGGCGCCGCCGAGCACTCCGGAGATGACCTCCTCGAACATCCGCACCCCCGTCTCCTTGCGCGGCGCGTCGAACCAACGGTCGAACGCGGCGATGAGCCAGTGCGCGTAGGGGGTCGGCTCCCCGTCCGGCACGTCGCCAGGAGGCCGCGTCGGCGGAACCGACCGGTGTTCGAGCCCGGGCGGGGGATGCTTCCAGTCCCCGTGCCGAAGGGTGAAGTCCACCCGGGGCGGGGCGAATTCGAGGAGGGCCTCGTAGCTTTCGACGGGGTCGCTCTCCAGATCGACGGTACAGAGCAAACCCACGAACAGGTTCCGGTGGCGCGGTTCGTTGAGGCGGCGCAGCGCCGCCGCCACGCGCTCGTGGCTGGCACGGCCGTTCGCGAACCGCCGGTGTCTGTCGTGGGACGCGCGGGTGCCGTCCAGGCTGACCGCCACACCGACCCGGTGGTGGCTCAGCAGCGCGAGGAAAGCGTGGTCGAGGAGGACGCCGTTCGACTGCATCGAACAGCGCACCTCCACGACGGGTGCGAGGCGCTCGGCGACGACGGCGAGCAGTTGAGCCAGGTGCCGCTTGCCGACCAGGAGGGGCTCTCCCCCGTGGAGGATCAGGCGCACCGTGGAAAGCCCGTGTTCACGGGCGTGTTCGGCGATCCGGTCCACTGTCTGCCGCACGGTGCCGAGGGACATCACTCCCGGCCGTCTGCGCCAGCTCTGGTCCGCGGCGAAGTACATATAGCAGTAGTCGCACGATAAGTTGCATAAACTGTGTATTTTCAGCAGGAACTGCCGGAAGGGAACTACAGGTAAGCCTCCCGGTTCCGCATCCGCCGTCATCACAGCGCACTTTCGAAGACGACGTCGGTCGTCCTCGACGAGTCGTCCCGCTCTTGGAGGTGACGCCGTACGGCCTGGCCGAACGCCGTGTCCTTGCCGGCCTCCGCCTCCAGCAGAGCCGGCGACACTTCGCGGATGTCGACCAGCTCTGTGCTGTTGTGGCTGTTCCGAGGCGCGTCCATGCCTTGCTGCCTCCCTGAGAGCCCATGGGCGCGGAGAAGCCGCCCCGCTCGGATGTATTCCCTGTCCATGCTCTGTCAGTGCTCTTCGCACGTCCACAAGGCAGTTGGAGCCAGTTGGCCCTTGCATACATCCGCCGCGAACCACAATGAATGGCCGGTCGGTTTCGCACGGGGACAGGGGAAATCGCGCCGGTTTCCGGTCCTACTCCGGCGGCGTGGGCGTGTCGTGGGTGCGGTACATCGCCTGGACGTCCAGTTCGAGTTGGATCGTGGGGCCGACGACCGCGATTCCTCGGGCGAGCATGGAGCGCCAGTTCAGGGTGTAGTCCTCGCGGTGGAGTTCGGCCTTGGCGAGGGCGGCGCAGCGCAGTTCCTCGCCGTAGCCGCCGTTGACGGTGCCGAGGTAGGTGGTGTCGAGGGAGACGGAGCGGCTGACGCCGTGCATGGTGAGGCTGCCCTGGAGGGTCCACTTGCTGCCGCCGCGGTAGGCGAAGCGGGTGCTGGTGAAGTCGATGTACGGGAAGCGTTCGACGTCGAGGAAGTCGGCGGAACGCAGATGCGCGTCGCGGGTGTTGTTGCCGGTGGTGATGCTGGACGCGTCGATGCGTACGTGGACGCGCGACCGCGTCATGTCCTGTGCGACCGCGAGGCCGCCCTCGAAGCGCTCGAAACGGCCGTGCACATGGGCCATGCCGACGTGCTTGGCGATGAAGCGGATCGCCGTGTGCGGCGGGTCGAAGAGCCAGACCCCGGGGGGCGGGAGTTCGAGGGCGCGGGCCGACTGGAGCCACACCCGTTCCCGGGAGACACCGGTGTCCGCGGTGATCTCGACCGTCTCACGGTGCGGTTCCAGCCCCTCGGCCATGATCAGCACGCTGTAGGTGCCCGGTGGCAGAGCGGCCGTGAAGAAGCCGTACGGGTCGGTGGCTCCGCGTGCCGCGACACGGTGGCTGCGCAGCTCCGTCACCGTCACGTCGGCCGCGCCCATGGGCTGGTTCACGGGGTCCAGCACCTCCCGGAGGACGACACCCGCGCCGTCCGGCACCGGGAACGTGGCGCCCGCGGCGCCTCCGGAGGCATTCCTGAGTCGCCGCCGGAGCAGTCCGAGGGGCATGGTGTTCACCTTTCGGTTCTCATCGTCGGTTGTGCTGCGTCGGCCGGGGGCCGGCCGGTCGGGAGGCGGTCAGGACCACGCCGGAGGCCGATCGCCGCCGTAGGCCGCTCTCAGGATCTCCAGGGCGTCCGCCGTGGTGACCGGGCGCGGGTTGGCGTACGCCTGTGCCGTCACCAGGGCGGCGGCCGTCGCCAAGTCGGCTTCGGCGAGGCCGAGTTCCGCCAGGGATCGGGGGGCTCCGAGGCTGCCCGACAGGTCCCGGAGGGCCTGGACGGCGTCGTCGGTGGTGAGCGCTCGGGCGAGGGCCGTCATGGCTTCGGGGGCGGCCGGGGCGTTGTAGGCGAGGGCGTACGGGAGGACGACCGTGTGGGTCTCGGCGTGCGGGAGGCCGAAGGTGCCACCGAGGACGTGGCACAGCTTGTGGTGCAGTCCCATCGTGGTCGCGCCGAGCGCGGTGCCGCAGAGCCAGGCGCCGTAGAGGGCACGGCCGCGCGCCTCCAGGTCCCCGGGGTCGGCCGCCACACCGGGGAGCGCGCCGGCCATGGCCCGGACGCCCTCCTCCGCCGTCAGCGACACCAGCGGCGAGGCGTCCGGCGCGTACAGGGCCTCGGCGGCGTGCGCGACGGCGTTGATGCCGCTGGTCACGGAGAGGGGCACCGGGAGGGTGAGGGTGAGTTCGGGGTCGTAGACGACGCTGCGCGGCAGGACCGCCGGAGCGCGGCCGGTGCGCTTGGCGCCGTGCTCGGTCAGGCCCCAGACCGGGGTCATCTCGGAGCCGGAGTAGGTGGACGGCACGGCGATCAGCGGCAGTTCGGTGCGCAGTGCGATCGCCTTGCCCAGTCCGATGGCCGAGCCGCCACCGACCGCCACGCAGCCGTCCGCGCCCGCGTCCCGGGCCGCGCCGACCGCCTCGTCGGCGACTTCCACCGGCACGTGCTGGCGAGCCCGCGCGAACACTCCGGCGCACGCGTCGCCGAGCGCCCGTGCGACAGCCCGTGCGGTCTCGGCGCCCCTCGGTCCGCAGACCACCAACAGGCTGCGCAGTCCGAGCCGTTCGGCCTCTCCCGGCACCGCCGTCACCGACGCGCCGGGGCGCATCACGACCCGCGCGGGCGGCGCCTCGTACACGAACTCCATCGCCGTCACGACTGCTCCGGGTGGTGCTCGGCCGGTACGTCCCGCGGGTTGAGCACGAGGTCGAAGCGGGCGTGGCGGAACGGGTTCGGGATGCCGAACCGCCGTGCCAGCGACGGGTCGTCGGTCTCCGTGAAGTCCTGGACGAGGCTCTCCTTGACCGCGAAGACCGCGTCCGAGTCGAGGTGGTCGCTGCCGGCCACGAAGATGTGCGTGGTGACCGGCGTGTGCCCCTCGGCCGAGGCGATGAAGTGGATGTGCGCCGGCCGGAAGGGGTGCCGGGCGGTCGCCCGGAGGAGGTCGCCGACGGGGCCGTCCGTGGGGATGGGGTACGGGCTCGGCACACAGGTGCGGAACCAGAAGCGGCCCTCGTCGTCCGTCGTGAACAGTCCGCGGCCGTTGCCCGCCGGTTGTACGTCGGGTTGCTGGACGTCGTAGTAGCCCTCGGCGTTCGCCTGCCAGACATCGAGGTTCGCGCCGGGCAGCGGGGTGCCGTCCCCGGACAGTACGCGTCCGCTGATCACGCACGCTTCGCCGCCGCCGACCAGGTCGATGTCGGCGCCGAGTTCCCGGACCGGGGACTCGGTCATGTGGAAGGGGCCGAGGACCGTCGACTCGGTCGCGCCCCCGCGCTCGTCGCTGTTGATCGTCTCGACGAGCATCGAGACACCGAGGACGTCCGACAGGAGGACGAACTCCTGCCGGGTGCCCGTGCAGGCCTGCCCGGTCGCCGTGAGGAAGGCGATCGCCCGCTCCCACTCCGCCGTCGTGGGCCCGGTCTCGCGGACGAAGGCGTGGAGATGGCGGGTGAGGGCGGTCAGCAGCTCACGCAGGCGCGGATCGGCCGTGCCGTCGAGGCTGGCGACGACCGCCTCGGTGATGCGGGTGGTGAATTCGGTGGTCATGTCCGTGGTCATACCACTGCTCGCGTCCCTGCTCGCGTCCCTGCTCGCGTCCCTGCTCGCGTCCCTGCTCGCGTCCCTGCTCGCGTCCTTGCTCGCGTCCCTGGTCATGTCTGTGGCCCTCTCCGGTCAGCCGTGCCCGAGGATCCGCCGGACCGCCCCGGTCAGCAACCGCTCGGCGTCCTCCTGGGAGGCGGCCGCCGTCGCGTGGCGGAAGGCGACGTACCCGTCCGGCCGTACGAGGAGCGCTCCCCCGTCGGCGACCTCCCGGAGCCGTGCCCAGTCGCCGTACGGGTCCTCGTACTCCTGGCCGGGGCCGATGACGGCGGTGGCGATCTCCAGGTCCTGGGCACCGGCGGCCCGGAGCCAGTGGGCGCCGCCGATGCCGGTGAGCAGAGTGAAACGGCCTCGGCCGACGGTGTCGAGGGTGGAGAGGGTACGGGTGCCCGAGGTGATCCAGGCGTGCGGGAGTTTGGCTCCGGGTCGGGACGTCGGCTGGTGGTACAGCTCGGGGTCGCGATCGAAACCGGGGTCCGGCGTGCCGTCGGGGACGACCGCCGAGGAACTCTCGGCGGAGTACCGCTGATTGAGGTCGACGCCGTGCGCGTTGAACTCGTACACCTTGAACGCGATCGCCTCCCGGAGCTTCGCCCGCTGCTTCTCGGCGGCCTCGGTGTCGTCCTTGCGGGCGGCGATGTTGGCCCACAGCTGTTCGGGGGTCTGCGGAGAGAGCCCGTCGAGCGCCTCGAAGACGGGGGCGGTCTCGCCGATGGACTTGTTGGCACGGGTGACGATCTGCCTGCCGATCGGGGCGCGTTCGGCGGTGTAGGTGTCGAGCAGCCCGGGGGACGCGGTGCCGTCGAGGACGAGTTTGAGCTTCCAGGCCAGGTTGTAGGCGTCCTGGATGGAGGTGTTGGAGCCGAGGCCGTTGGACGGCGGGTGGCGGTGGGTGGCGTCGCCGGCGCAGAAGACCCGCCCGTTGGAGTAGGTCTCGGCGTACATCTCGTTGACGGTCCAGGCGGAGGAGGACTTGACGGTCACCGGGATCTCGTCGTCGCCGACCAGTCTGCGGACGATCGACTCGGCGTACTCCGTGGTCAGGTCGGGGGCGCCCGCGGTGACGTCGTAGCCCCAGACGATCAGCCACTCGTTCCACGGGCGCACGCACCGCACCAGGCCCGCGCCGATGCCGCCGACGGTGGCGCCGGGGGCCAGCACCCAGTAGAGGGTGGACGGGCGGTGCGCGGTGTACTTCGACAGGTCCATGTCGAAGACGATGTTGATGCTGCCGGCCACGCCCATCTGACCGCCCATCGGCAGCCCGGCGTCCTCGGCGACCTGGGAGCGGCCGCCGTCGGCGCCGATGAGGTACTTGGCACGGATGGTGTACTCGTCGCCGCGCAGCCGGTCCTCGACGGTGACCGTGACGCCGTCGTCGTCCTGGACGAAGGACTTGTAGACGGTACCGAAGCGCAGGTGGGTGCCGCGTGCCACGGCCGCGTCGACGAGCACGGGCTCCATCAGGTGCTGCGGCATGTCGCACATCCGGGTGGGGCTGGCCAGTTCGTGCGCGGCCTGGACGAGCGGGTCGTTGCCCCAGGAGCGGATCCGGCCCAGCTCCTCCCCCGCGAGGCTGGTGCAGAAGGTCGTGTCGCCCATCAGCCGCTGCGGGGTGGCCTTCGCGACGACCTCCTCCTCGACACCGAGGTCGCGCAGCACCTCCATGGTGCGCTGGTTGGTGATGTGCGCCCGGGGCGTGTCGGCGAGACTCGCGTAGCGGGTGACCACGATGTTGGGGACGCCGTACGTACTCAGGGCGAGTGCGGCGGAGGCGCCCGCGGGGCCACTGCCCACGATCAGTACGTCGGTCACGACATCGGGCTCGACGGTGTGCACGGCAGACGCTCCAGGGAATGAGGACGGGCACCGATCGTTCAAGATCATGGAGTGCGGCGCGGGGGCGTGGGTGTCTCAATAAGAGACAGTGCGCACGGTTTGCTCTTTGCTCGGGGTGGTTGTTGCCCCTTCAACCTCGCCGGGTACGGTGAACGGTGTCGTGACCACCGCAGAGCATCGCCCCGTCGCCCCCGCCCTGGCGTCGCTGCGCAGGGCCCGTGAGTCGTTCCTGGAAGGACGCCGGCTGCCGGACGGGGTGCCGGAGGAGATCGTCGCCGCCTGGAGGCGTGCCCGGTTCTTCGGCGTACGGCACGACGGCGTACGGCACGACGGCGTGCGATCTGATGACGACCGTCCCGACGGTGGACGCCCTGGTGACGACCGTTCCGACGGTGTACGGCCGGAGGAAGGGCGCCCCGACGGCGTACGACCGGAGGAGTCGGACCTGTTGGCGGCGGCCCGGCCGGTGCTCGAACGGCTGTCCCCCGCCGTGGGCACCGGGGGAACGGCGCTCCTGCTGACCGACGAGCGGCTGCGGGTGCTGTGGGCGACCGGGTGCGCCCCGGGCGACCCGTGCCGCGAGGACCTCTCCGAGCAGGTGGTCGGCCACAACAGCGCGGCGTTGGCGCTGCGTACCCGCCGTCGCGCCGAGGTGCACGGCCCGGAGCACTTCCTCGATCTGTGGCAGGACGTGTCCGCGGTCAGCGTGCCCGTGCTCGGGCCGGAGACCGGGCGGACCGTGGGCACGGTGACGGTCACCTCCGAGTTGTGCGCCGAGTGTGCTCCGCATCCGTGGGCCTCCCTCGCCGAGGCAGCCGCCGGTGCCGTGGAGGCGGAGCTCCTGGCCCGCTCGCGGCCGGCCGAGCGGGTCCTGCTGGACGCGTATCTAAGGGCGGCGCGGGAACGGGGGCAGGCGGTGGTCGCCCTCGACGGCCGTAACCGGCTGGTGAGCGAGGCCGCGGCGCGGCTGTTGTCACCGGAAGGGCTGGAGGCGCTGGAGCGGGGCGTGGTCGCGCTGCTGCGGGACGTGGACGGCCGGGCGGCGGCGGTCTCGGCGGGGGACCCGGCGCAGGGCGAGTCGGTGGCCGGCACGGGTATGGACACGGCTGCGGGCACTGCTGCGGGCACGGGCACTGCTGCGGGCACGGGCACGGGCACGGCTGCGGACGCGTACCGGGTGCGGCTTCCGGACGGCGTCCGGTGTTCCGCGACGGTCGCCCCGGTCTCGCACCGGGGGGCGGTCATCGGAGCGGTGGCCGTGCTGGAGTCGCTCCGCGCCGACGCCGTCGCACCGGTCGGGCGGGGTGTCGTGGCGCTGGCAGGGCGCTCGGTGCCATGGCTGCATGCGGTCGGTCGCGCCACGGAGCTGGCCCGGTCACCGGAGCCGCTGCTGCTGGTGGGCGAACGCGGTACCGGCAAGACCGCGCTCGCCCACGAACTCGCTCCCGAGCTGCTGGTCGTCGACGCTGCGGAGGGCGAACTCGGTTCCGCGGTAGAGGCGTTGAAGGAGGGGCACGCGCTCCTCATCCGCCATGCGGAGCGTCTCGCACAGCCCGACACCGCGACGCTCAACGCACTGCTCGAAACGGCTCCGGGCACCCCCCTGCTGGCCACGTACACCCCCGGAGCGCCTCCGGGTCCCTGCCTCCAGCGGCTCCTGGACACCCTGGCCGCCCGCTCGGTCAGCCTGCCCGCGCTGCGTGAACGCCCGGAGGACATCAGGGAGTTGCTGGCTGCCCTGGCTCCGAAGCCGGCTCCCGGGCAGCCCCCGCTCACCTGGACACTGGACGCCCTGCGCGCCCTGGAACGGCATCCGTGGCCCGGCAACGTCACCGAACTCGTCCATGTCGTCCGGGCGTTGGCCGAGCAGCGGCGAGTGTCGGGGCCCGTCCGCCGCGCCGAACTGCCGGACCACGTCCGCGAGGGTCCGGCGGCCCGGCGGCTCAGCCCCATGGAGCACGCCGAACGCTCCGCCATCCTGGAGGCCCTGCGCCGCAACGGCGGCAACAAGGCCCGCACGGCGGCGTCCCTGGGCATCGCCCGCGCCACGCTGTACCGGAAACTGCGGGGTTATCGGAGCTGAGCGCGCGCACCGGCACCAGAACGCCGACAGCCGACGCATCGGGCCGACGGGTCACCGGCCGACGGGTACGCCGACAGCCGGGACACCGGCCGACGGGTACGCCGGCAGCCGGGACACCGGCCGCGCGGTCCCGTCGTGTGGCGATCAACGGGCCGCCGCACGACCATGGGAATGCTGGTTACCCGTTCAGCCCGCTCGGCAGGAGGTGCTTGGTCGATGTGCCGGTGGCTCGCCTACTCGGGAACGCCCATCCTGCTCGACACCATTCTCTACGGGCCGACGCACTCCCTCATCGACCAGAGTCTGCACTCACGGCTGGGCGTGGAGACCACCAACGGTGACGGGTTCGGCATCGGCTGGTACACGCCGGGTCTGGAGACCCCCGCGGTCTTCCGCGACGTCGGTCCGGCCTGGAGCAACCGCAACCTGCGGGAGATCGCCGACCATGTCAGCTCCCCGCTGTTCTTCGCCCACATCCGGGCCTCGACGGGTACGGCGGTGCAGCAGACCAACAGCCACCCGTTCCGGCACGGCCGCTGGATGTGGATGCACAACGGGGCGATCGCCGACTTCCATCTGTTGCGACGGGACCTCTCCCTGGCCGTCGACCCGGAGCTCTTCGGCGGCATCGAGGGGTCCACGGACTCCGAGCTGATGTTCCGCCTGGCGCTGACCTACGGTCTGGAGGACGACCCTCCGGGTGCCGTCGCGCGGATGGCGGGCCTGGTGGAGCAGATCGGTCACGAGCACGGGGTGGAGTACCCGCTGCAGATGACGGTGGCCGTCACGGACGGCCAGTCGCTGTGGGCCTTCCGCTACTCCAGTCAGAAGACGTCACGCTCGCTGTTCTACAGCACCCGCGTGGAGACGCTGCGCTCGCTCCACCCCGACGTGGCCTTCCTGCGGGAGGTCTCCGACGACACCCGCCTCATCGTCTCCGAGCCCCTGGGCGACCTACCCGGCGCCTGGAACGAGGTGCCCGAGAGCAGCTACGGCATGGTCCGGCCCGGCGCGGACCTGCTGCGCCCCTTCGCCCCGCAGCCCGTGGCGGGCAGAACCCGGGTGTGACCGGACCGGGTCCCCGCCCTCAGCCGAACCGCAGGACTCTCGGCGCGAACGTGCCCTCGGGTCCGTCGGCACGGCCGACCGACCACACCGACTCCGTGCCCGGCACCGGCGCCAGGCGCAGCAGCGAGGAGTCGCCCTCCCCCGCCACCGTCGGCTCGTCGTACCCGGTGAACGCCTGGCCGTCCCAGGCGAGGAGGTCCGGCCCGGAGACGAACGGCGGGTAGCTGCCCGGCGGGCCCCACTTCTGGGACCGGGACACCGCGACCCAGCCCAGCGCACCGGTCGTGGTGGGCGTCAGTGACGTGATCCCGCCGAAGTCGGTGGGCACGGTCGCCCGGTTCCACGTCTGACCGTCGAAGCGGACCAGCAACGGCGGAATCGGCCGTCCCACCGGGCCGCCCACGAACCCGGCCGTGCCGCCCGCCCACACCTCCGTCGGCGAGACCGCCAGCACGCTGCCGACGGCCGAGCGCGGGAACCCGTCCACGATCGTCTGCTGCCACGTCTGCCCGTCCCAGTGCGACACGGCCGCGCCGGAGACGGTGGCTCCCGCGGCCCAGACGTCGTCGGCCGCCAGGATGTGCAGGCCGTGCACCGCTCCCGGCGGCACCGGCAGGTCGCGCCAGCCTCGCCCGTCCCAGCGCAGCAGTACCTGGGCGCCGTCCCGGGAACCGATCAGCCAGGTCTCACCGCCACCGGCGACGGCCTTGGTCAGGACGACACCGCTCGGTGGGCGGCTCTCGCGCCAGACGGTGCCGTCGTGACGGAGCAGACGGGCGCCTCCCGCCGAGTCCCGCCCGACCGCCCAGACCGCGGTCGGTGAGGTCGCGGCGATCGACAGCAGCTCTCCCTGCCAGCCGATCCCGGGCAGCGTGTGACGCTGCCACGCGGTTCCGTCCCAGCGCAGGACCAGGGGGAAGCCCGGCGCCTCGCGCCCCACGGCGTCGGCGCCCACCGCCCACGCCCGGTCCGGCCCGAACGCCACGGCCTCGTTCAACCCGGCCTGCGGGCGTACCTCGGGCGGCACCGGAACATGTCGCCAGGACAGGGGGTCCGCCGCGGCGGCGGTCATGGGGTCCGCCGCGGCGGCGGTCATGAGGGCCAAGAGGGTCATGGTGGCGGCGAGCACGGTGACGAGAAGTCTGCGTGCCATGGTCAGCCTCCCAGCCGCTCGCTCATCAGGTTCGGTTTGGAGCCGTAGATCTCGACGGTGCCGAAGGCCAGCAGCGCGGGCCCGGCCTTCGCCAGGGCCCGCGGTTTGACGTCGATCGCGTTCGTGCGCACGGGGCCGTAGGAGTAGGTGGTTCGCCGGCCTTCCACCCGCGCGTACTTGGACTGGAACGCGCGGTCGCTGCGCACCGGCAGCCACAGGGCGCCGTCCGGGCCGCGGACCATGCCTGCCGTGTAGGTGTCGCCCAGCGGTGGGTGGGTGGTGCGCCAGGTGTGCCCGTCGAAGGTCATCAGGTAGGTGTCGACCACACCGTCGGTGTACCGGCTGCCTCCGATCGTGACCCGCCCGGATGGTTCGGGCAGGATCGTGTGCACGTTGCTGTTCGGCGGCAGCGGCACGTTCGCGTCCCGCCACGCCGTGCCGTCCCAGCGCAGGACGGTGGTCCCGGTGCTGGTGTCCGCCCAGGCCCAGGCGTCGTCGGCGGTACGCGCGGTGATCCCCATCAGGTACAGCACGTCGTCCGGGGTGGGTTGTGCGGTCCAGCCGGAACCGTCGTGTCGCAGCACCTTCAGTCCGGTGTCGTCCTCGCCGACCACCCATGCCGCGCCCGGTACGGCGGTGAAGTCCTGGTAGACGCGCAGGGCCTGCGGCAGCGGCACGGCACTCCACGCGCCCGCCGACCGGCGCAGGATCTCCCCCGCCCCGTCGCGTTCGTGGAAGATCCACACCTCGTCGTCGACGAACTGCACCCGGCCGAGCCGGCCCGGGGCGTCGGCGCCGGGGAAGGTGGTGTCACGGCTCCATGTCGTGCCGTCCCACCGGTACAACGTGGGCCGCTGCCCGTCGGCGGCGTGCTCGGAGCCGGTCGCCCATGCGTCGCCCGGCCCCCGGGCGGCGAGATCGGCCACGGTCACCGGCGGGGCCGCCGCCGGCACCGCCAGCGCCGACCAGCTCGGCTTCGGGGCCGCACTGGCGGTGGCGTCACCGGTCGCGGCCGACGTCACGGCCACGGCGGGTGACGCCACGGCGCCCGGTGACGTCACCGCGGTACACGTGATCGCAAGACAGACGATGACCGCACGGAGACCGTTCACGAGACCCCCCAGGACGCGACGGTCGCACAAACTACTGAGGTTCGCCCCTCCGTGCACAGACCGCATCCGGCCGAACACAGGCCCCTTCGGCGGCCCGCCGTCCCGTCAGGCGGACGCTGTCACCGCTTTGCGGGCGAGCAGATGGACCTCCTGGAACTGCCGTCGGTCGGTGGGCTCCGGCTCACGCACCAGCCGGGCGACCTCGGCCAGCCCGGACTCGCGCAGCAGCGCGGCGAGGTGATCGGGCGACCACCGGTAGGCCGGCGCGACGGCGTGGTCGAAGACCTGCGTCGGGTGGGCCGGGCCGTCGGTCGCCGAGAAGCCGATCAGCAGGTGGCCGCCGGGTGTCAACACCCGATGGAACTCGGCCAGCAGGACAGGGAGTTCCCGAGGTGGAGTGTGGATGACGGACCAGCGTGCGAGGACACCGTCCAGCTCGCCGTCCTGGATGTCCAACGCGGCCATCGAGCCCACGTCGAACCGCAGCCCCGGATGGGCCCGCCGAGCCGACTCGATCATCGCGGGGGAGGCATCGACGCCGAAGGCCGCAAGCCCCGACTCGACCAGATGAGCGGTGACATGGCCGGGCCCGCACCCCAGATCCGCGACCCGACCACGCCCGGTCGCGCGGACCACCTCGGCAAAGGCGCTCAACATGGCGCGATCCAGGGGACGTTCACCCAGCGAGTCGCGGAACAGCTCCGCGTAGGTGACGGCAGCGGCGTCGTAGGCCTCGCGGGTGGCACGGAGAGCATCGTGTTCGACCATGCGCGTGACAGTAGCTCGTGACCGTGGAGCGGAACGCAAAGGACGATCGGAGCTGTTCGGCGCTCCACCACACACGGACGACGGCACACATGGAGGTCCGCGACGAAGAACGGCAGCGGCTGCCTGTCCGCGACAGGGCTGCGCAGCCACGCAATGAGGGCGTGGCCAGGCCGATGAATCGGTCCACCTTCGGGCCGAGCGCGCTGATCACGGCGTCGGCGCCACTGACGGCCTGCTCGACGGCATCGCGGTCGGCCAACTGCCCGGTGACGACCGTGAGATGGGAGTGGACGAGGGCGAGCTTGGCCGGGGTGCGGACCAGGGCGGTGACCTGGTGGCCGTCGCCCAGGAGCCGCTGGACGACCAGGCGGCCGATGGCGCCGGACGCGCCGAAGACGGTGACACGCATCAGGGGGTTCCTCGCGATGGCGGACAGAAGGGGGGAGCAGGACGGAGAGAGTCAGAAGCCGTACGGGCCGAAGCGGCCCCAGGCCACCAGGGCGGTCAGGATCAGCAGGACGGCGTTGAAGGCGATCGCGCCGGGTTCCCTGCGGCGGGCGTGGGTGATCGCGGCCAGCGCCATCACCACGGCCAAGCCGGTAGCTGCCAGTGGGGTCAGTACGGGGCTATGCCGGTGGCCGCGGGCAGGACCAGCCCGAGGGCTGCGGCGAACTCCACGACGCCGATGAAGCGGACGGTGCCCTGGGAGAAGTCGGCGGTCCAGGGCAGCCGGCCGACCAGCTTGGCCTTGGGCTGCGTGGACTTCATGACACCGGCCATGACGAACATGGCGGCCAGCACAGCCTGCACGATCCACAAGAAGACGTTCGCGAGAAGGATTCCTTGACGGAGGGGACGGAGTGAGGAGGGAGCGGGTACTCCTCCCGGGAGTGCGGGGTGAACCGGCCGGTCAGGCGTTGAAGACGGCCTCGGAGCGGTGTCGGTTTTCGTGCGGGGCCCCGTACAGGGGGACGATCTGCTCGGGTGTGGCCGTGGGGTAGCACAGCACGCATGACAGCACCTCTCGATAAGTGGTACGACCTTCCCGATTTCACTCTCGCCCACCGTGCAACAGAAGTGGTCCGCCCGTCCCACTTGGGTAGAATGGAGGCATGACCTCCCCGCCTTCCGACCAGACGCCATGCCAACAGCCCGGCACGGGACTGCGCGCCGACGCGGAGCGCAACCGCGACCGCATCCTGGACGCGGCCCGCCGCCTCTACGCCACCGAAGGGCTCGGCGTGTCCATGGCCTCCGTCGCCCGCGAGGCCGGCGTCGGCAAAGCCACCCTCGGCCGACGCTTCGCCACCCGGGAGGAACTCGTCAACGCGGTCTTCGCCGACCGCATGGACGCGTACGTCGACGCCGTCACCGAGGCGCTCGCCGACCCCGACCCCTGGCACGGCTTCATCGGCTACCTCCACGGCGTCTGCGCCATGCAGGCCGCAGACCGCGGCTTCGCCGACGTCCTGACCATGACCTTCCCCGCCGCCAAGGCCTTGGAAGCCCGCCGCGCCGAGGCGTACGACCGGCTGCTCGAACTCATCACCCGCGCCAAGAACACCGGGCACCTGCGTGATGACTTCACCCACCAGGACGTCGTCATCCTGCTCATCGCCAACGCCGGAGTCGTCACCGCCACCGGCGACGCCGCCCCCGACACCTGGCGCCGCCTCGTCGCCCACATGATCCGCTCCTACGCCGCGCCCGGCGCACCGATCCCTCCACTGCCCGAAGCCCCGAAGCCCACCGCCCTCTACCGCGCCATGGTCCGCCTCTCACAAACCGGCCCGGGCACCGCCTAGGACGGCGGCCTCGGCCCGTAGCACGCCTTCACTCCGCGGCGTACGTCTGCCGACAACGGACGGCCGCCCTGCTCCGTCACACGCGGGCGAGGGCGATGTGGGTGCGGGTGCGGGTGCCGATGCGGAGACGACCACGGCCTGGAGAGAGGTGCAGACGAGGCAAGGAGGTGCGACCGGAGCACGGATCCGCGCGGGGTCCGCGCGGACGGCGTGACGAACTCACGCTCCTGGCGCCATATATGGGCCACGGGGTGCGCCCTCCTTCTCCGAGTCTTCCCGGGAGGACGGCCGTGGCCCGGATGCTGCCGAGAACCGCGTCAGGATCCCCGGGCGCAGCCCGAGCCAGCCGGGCGGCGGGTCACCCTTCAACTCACCGCACTGCAGGGCAAAGGTCTGTGGTGACGGCTTGCCGCCACTCGGTGGACAGTCGCCGGTCGAGGCAGAGCTTGGCGGCCGTGGGTGCTTGGCCTGCTTCAGGATCGCGGCCCGTCGTCCCCAGGACATGAACGGCGTCGCCTCGCCCCTTCCGCTCGGCGTCGACGAGGTCCAACGGGCTGCGCCCGCGCGCTGCGTCCAACCGACCACCACCGCACCGCACATGCGGCTGAGGGCGCTCATCCGGACGACGACCCGGGCAGTGCGAGTCCTTGAAGGGGGTATGAGCTGCTTGCCAAGGAGTGCAAACGAGGTCGAATTGGCTCGATGGTGTGATGGTCGACTTCCGGGCTTGCGGTGTCCTGGGCCGTTCGGGTCAGCGTGATCGTGCGACCTGGGACGCCGGGTACGGCGTCAGCGTGCGGGGCCCTTGTTTCACCGGTGTGATGGCTCAGGGCCTCCCCGTCGCCTCTGGCCGTATCCATATGGCCGGGTCGCGCAGGGAACCGGCCTCCCGGGATCGGACCACGCACAGGATGCGTGTCGCCGCCCCGGCGTCGAGTACGCCGGGGACCAGCTCGCCCGAGACCGTTCGGGGCGCGCGGCTGAACGGGCTCACTCCCGCTCAGTCCACAGGAACGGTGTAGCCCTTGGAGTAGCCGTACGACGACGGGCACGAGAGTCTCCGTGAGGCCGAGGGCGGCGCCCGCTCCCGTAGCGAGCAGGCGGCGTCGGCTGCTCTGCGCCTTACCGTCCGCCCCTTGGCGCACCTCGACCGGGTCCGAGGGCGCCACAGCCCCCCGCCCGCAAAACACCCTGATCCCCGAGTGGTCCCGGAGAATAATCAAGGGCCGCTTCAGATTTCCTCTGAAACGGCCCCTGATCTGCGACTTCGTAAAGTCGGGACGACAGGATTTGAACCTGCGACCCCTTGACCCCCAGGAGTGAGGGTCGAGAGAATTATCAGGACATAACATACCTAATTTGTGCACAAGTTGTGCGCAGGAGGCTCCTTCGTGCGCCACCGCGCACACCGTGTGGTCCCCAACTGGTCCCCACGACCTGGCTCTGCCCTGCCATCAGACACCCGGTAAGGCGAGACGACATCGACCAATACTCGAGGTACCGCCACTCATTGCGGCGCCCCACGGATACCATCCAGCCGCCAGGTTGAGCGGCTCTTCGGAGATGCGCCGGGCCTCACAACACTTCATCGCAGAACAGGAACGGACGCTCTGTGAGCATTGCTCGCTCCGGTGGGCGGGTGCAGCCTGCCCGCCCTGGTGATCCCAAGCGGGTCGGCCCTGAGGAGGATCGTGAACGCTTCTGACGTTGAGTGCTCCTGGCGGTTCCATGCGAAGAGGCACTCGAACTCCACCGTGTTCAATGTTCACGAGAAACGCCAGCACCCGGCCAGGACGAAGACGTTGAGCACCCCTGCCAACCACGACGCGGGTGGTGTGCGTGACGCACGGTCAAGAGTTGCGTGGGGCCACCAAGCCGGACTCGTAGGCAAAGACCACGAGTTGGGCGCGGTCACGGGCCTGGAGCTTGGTCATGGCCCGATTGATGTGGGTTTTCGCGGTCAGTGGGCTGATCACCATGCGGTTGGCGATCTCGTCGTTGGACAGGCCCCGCGCAGCCAGGACAACGGCCTCGCGTTCGCGGCTGGTCAGCTCCTCCAGCCCCGCGCCGGTGTCGGTAGGGAGCGGCTGGGTGACGTACCGGTTGATCAGCTTGCGGGTGATCGAGGGCGCGAGCAGGGCATCGCCACGAGCGGCGACGCGTACGGCGTGCAGGAAGTCCTCCGGCACCACGTCCTTGACCAGGAAACCGGCAGCGCCGGCGCGCAGGGCGTCGAAGACGTACTCGTCCAGGCCGTAGTTGGTCAGGATGACC
The DNA here is from genome assembly GCF_019599145.1 of Streptomyces akebiae. NCBI lineage: Bacteria > Bacillati > Actinomycetota > Actinomycetes > Kitasatosporales > Streptomycetaceae > Streptomyces > Streptomyces akebiae. Next base: position 1,119,583 of record NZ_CP080647.1, read on the forward strand.
ACGTGCACCCCGGCCAGGGCCGGGTCCGCGGCGATGCGCCGGGTTGCCTCGATGCCGTCGACGACCGGCATCCGGATGTCGATGAGCGCCACGTCGGGCAGGTGATCCTTGGCGAGTTCCAGGCCCTCGATGCCGTCGGCGGCCTCGGCCACCACCTCGATGTCGTCCTCGAGGTCGAGGAGGGCGCGAAATCCGCTGCGAATGAGGGGCTGGTCGTCGACCAGCAGGACACGGATCATGACGTCCGCTCCACGGGAAGCTCGGCCTGGACGGTGAAGCCGCCCCCGTCACGTGGTTCGGCGCGCAGCCGGCCGCCGAGGGCGGTGACGCGTTCGCGCATGCCGAGCAGCCCGAGGCCGGGCAGCGGGGCGGTGACCGACGTCGCCCTGCCGTCGTCGTCGATGCGTATGGTGAGGGAATCCGGAAGGCAGTCGATGCGGACCACCGCGGTGGTGGCGTCGGCGTGCCGGGCGACGTTGGTGAGCGCCTCCTGCACGATGCGGTAGACGGTACGGTCCACCGCAACCGGTACGTCGTGCTGCCGCCCGTCGATCGTCAGCGTGGCGTCCAGGCCCAACGTTCGGGATCTTTCCACCAGTTCCGGAACATCGTCGAGCCCGCGCGGCGGGGTCGTGTCGTCGTCGCGCAACGCCTCCAGCGTGGCGCGCAGTTCCCGGCTGGCCTCACGGCCGGCCTCCTGGATCGCCAGCATCGCTTCCGGCACCTGCTCGCCGAGTCTGCGGGCCACATGGACCGCGACTTCGGCCTGCACCCTGATGACCGAGATCTGATGAGTGAGCGAATCGTGCAGCTCCCGCGCGATGCGCAGCCGCTCCTCATCTGCGCGCCGCCGCGCGGTCTCCTCCCGGCTCCGCTCGGCCTCCTCCGCCCGCCGCTCGGCCTGCCGCACCGCCTCCCCCGCGGCGAAGCCTGCGATCAGCCAGGCGATCTCGAGCACACCGCCGCCCCGCCCGAACGCCTCGCGCACCGGCTCGTCCTGGAAGACCAGCGCCGTGAGGTGGAGAGCGACCAGCATGACGACGGACACCGCCACGGTGACGGCGCGGTGCCCGGCCCGCACCGCGCCGTACACCGCGACCAGATACGACACGGCGAGCACGTCGAACCCGGCCGCCTGATACCCCACCGCACACAGCCCGGTAACGGCCAGGACCACAAGCGGAGCCCGGCGGCCGGCGGCCAGCGCCAGCCCGCCGCCCGCCAGCAGCGCGTAGCCGAGCAGGTCGCTGTTCGCCGTGGCGCTCTCACCGGACAGCCCGGTGCCCACCAGCAGCACCGCCACGCCGACGGCGACCGCCCAGTCCCAGACACCGGCCGGGACACCGAACCGTCCTCTGCCCATACGCGCACCCTAGCCGGACGCCACTACGGGCGAGTCCCGCTCACGAACGAGCGGCCGAGTACCGCCCCCGCAGTACCCGCGCGTCGTCTGCCGCACCCGCAGCAGGCGGATGAGCCACCGGCAGCAGCGCGAATCGTCTGCGTCCGCCGGACGACGGACGGCGGGGCCGACGTACAAGCTGAGGCGACCTCGAATCGCACTGAGGCGACATCGAATCGCAGGAGCCAAGGAGGCCTCTCATGGCAGTCCACTTCGTGCTTGGCGCACCGGCAGCCGCGCACATCGCAGTCCAGTCGGCTGCCAGCACCGACCTGACCTCCGGCCGCCTGGTCGGCACCACGGCCGCCGTCGTGGCCCTGGCCGGCGTGGTCATCGGCGGACTGGCTCTGGCCCGCTCCACCGATCGTCCCGGCATCGGCAACAGGCGAAACAGGGCCATCACGGCCCTGGCGGCGGGACTGGTCGGCCTGGTCATGGGCGTCGTGAACCTGGCCGTCGCCGACGGTGGCCCCGGCACCGGCAACGGAGTGATCGCCGGCGTCGCGGCCCTGGCACTGGGGCTGATCGGCACGGCTCTCGGCGGCCTGGCACTGACCCGTGCTCGGCGCACCGGCTGACGGCGACGGATACGGGCACGCGTTCGCGCCTGCCTCTATTGCCGAGCGCCCTGCAGAAGTCTGCGGTGCCAGATGGCGTGAAGACGTTGGCCTGACTGGTGAGGGGACGACTGCCGTTGGCAATACCCGAACCGTCGTCTACGACCGCACAAGCGAGAGTTGCCGTTGCCCAAGCCCGTCCACACCGCAGCAGCTCTTGTCACTTGGTTCCGAACATGATCGCTCGGACAAGGTTCACGGTGTGCTGCCGCCCTTCTGCTTACCGCCGCCGAGCCGACCCACCATCATGACGATGACGCCAGCCAGGAGAATCGCGCCGCCGGTCAGCGTTCCCGTCGGCCGAACGCCGGAATGGCTGACCATAAGCCCGAAGGCCAGCTGCCAGCACAGCGTGAAGGCCACCACCAGCTGACCCCAGCCGTAGATCCGCGGGGCGCGAATATGGCGCCGGTTCATGGGGACCACCCAGGCACGGGTAACCGACTGGCACCCGCTGCAGCGCACGTCCATGACTATGCACGCCCCGTGATCGGGCGGACAGGTCCTGAGCGTTGATCATCCACGTTTGTGAGAAATCGCGAGATGAGAGCCGCAGAAAGGGTCAGGGCCCAGTCTCACATCTTGTGAGACTGGGCCCTGACCTGCGACTACGGAGCGGACTCCAGTCGGGACGACAGGATTTGAACCTGCGACCCCTTGACCCCCAGGAGTGAGGGCCGCAGGAACGACCTGCACATATCAAGTAGAACTAGGGCGCAGAACGTACGTCCCCGGGCGTGCCGTTCGAAATCGCGAGCACCGTGTGGTCCCCAAATGATCCCCACGGCAGTGGTGACAGCGTGAGTATCTGTCTGCCGGACGAATCAACGAGCACACTCGACTGCGTATCCGGTTGCACCCAGGCCGCGATAGCCGGCGGAGGCCCGGCTGACCACGAGGCCGGGCAGACAGACAGTCGCCTGCTGTAGCCCGTTCATGACAGGCTGACCGGGAGCCGGCGACCAGCCAGGCCACGTCTGCGTGCGGACAGCCCCTCCGCGATTCCGCGGAGCGCCACCGCCGCGGGAGCCTCGGGGGCGCTCAGCACCAACGGCGTACCAGCGTCGCCCGCCTCGCCCAGGAGGGGGTCCATCGGCACCTGACCCAGCAGGGGGACTTCCGTGTCCAGCGCGAGCGACAGCGAGTCGGCGACCGTCCGGCCGCCGCCGGAGCCGAAGAGCCGCGTCGTCGAACCGTCCGGCAGCCGCAGCCAGGACATGTTCTCCACCACCCCGGCCACCCGCTGACCGGTCTGCAGGCCGATGGCCCCGGCCCTCTCGGCCACCTCGGCCGCGGCCGCCTGCGGTGTGGTCACCACGACGATCTCGGAGCCGGGGAGCAACTGGGCTATGGAGATGGGGATGTCGCCGGTGCCGGGCGGCAGGTCGAGCAGCAGCACGTCGAGATCCCCCCAGTACACCTCGCCGAGGAACTGCTGCAGCGCGCGGTGCAGCAGCGGGCCGCGCCACATCACCGGCACGTTCCCTGAGGTGAACATGCCGACGGAGATCACCTTCACACCGTTCGCCCGGGGCGGCATGATCATTTTTTCGACGCGAGTGGGGCCCGCCGTCACCCCCAACATGCGCGGAACCGAGTGGCCGTGGATGTCGGCGTCCAGCACGCCGACCGACAGCCCGCGGGAGGCCATCGCAGCGGCCAGGTTGACCGTGACACTCGATTTGCCGACCCCGCCCTTGCCGGAGGCGACGCAGTACACCCGGGTCAGGGACCCGGGCCGGGCAAAGGGGATCTCCGGCTGGTCCGTGTCACCCCGCAGGTTCCTTCGCAGTTCGGTGCGTTGCTCGTCGCTCATCACGTCCAGCTCGATCCGCACCTCGCGCACACCGGGCAGCGCGGACACCGCGGCGGTGGCGTCCGCGGTGATCTTCTCGCGCAGCGGGCAGCCGGAGACGGTCAGAAAGATGCCGACCAGCACCGTGCCGTCGGTGCCCACCGTGATCTCCTTGACCATCCCGAGGTCGGTGATGGGCCGCTGGATCTCCGGGTCGAGGACCTCGGACAGTGCCTTGCGGACCGTCTCCGTGGCCAGGGCGGCCCGTTCGTGGGTCTGTGCTGTTGTCACAGGTGGCTCCGAATTCGTGGGGCGCTGGGTGTGCGGGCGGGGGGACGCGACATCAGCCGGCGACGGTCCAGGTGTCCTTGCCGGCGAGCAGGGACTGCAAGTCGGGTGTGGTGCTCCTGGCCTCCTCGATCTGGGCGCGGACCTGATCGTCGTAGACCGGGCGGCTGACGGAGCGGAAGACGCCGGTGACGGTGTGGGCGAGATCCTGGGAGCACAGGCGCGACAGGGCGAAGGCGTAGGAGGGGTCCTCCAGGGTGGCGTCGTGCACCACCAGCGCCTCCTTCCCCACTTCGGAGACCTTCGCCGTCTCCAACCCTCCGAAGCCGTTACGGACGACGCCGAACTCCCCTTCGGCGCCGAAGCGCAGCGGCTTGCCGTGCAGCAGTGGGATGAGCCGCCGCTCCCGCTCGCCGGGCCGCCGCAGGACCTCGAAGGCGCCGTCGTTGAAGATCGGGCAGTTCTGGTAGATCTCCACGAGCGCGGTGCCCCGGTGTTCGGCGGCCGCGGTGAGCACGCCGGTCAGCCCGGCACGGTCCGAGTCGAGGACGCGGGCCACGAACGTGGCACCGGCGCCCAGGGCCAGCGAGACCGGGTCGAAGGGGGAGTCGACCGAGCCCATGGGGGTCGATTTGGTGACCTTGCCGGGCTCCGAGGTCGGCGAGTACTGGCCCTTGGTGAGTCCGTAGATGCGGTTGTTGAACAGCAGGATCTTCAGGTTCACGTTGCGCCGCAGCGTGTGGATCAGATGATTGCCGCCGATCGACAGGGCGTCCCCGTCGCCGGTGACCACCCACACCGACAGATCGGGGCGCGCGACGGCCAGACCGGTGGCGATGGCCGGGGCGCGGCCGTGGATGGAGTGCATCCCGTAGGTGTTCATGTAGTACGGGAAGCGGGAGGAGCAGCCTATGCCGGAGATGAACACGATGTTCTCCCGCTTCAGCCCCAGCCGGGGCATGAAGCCCTGCACAGCGGCCAGGACGGCATAGTCACCGCAGCCGGGGCACCAGCGCACCTCCTGGTCGGACTTGAAGTCGTTCGGCGACAGCTTCGTGTCGGACTCGGGCACCAGTGCCTGTCCGCCGATGCCGGGCAGGCCGAGGTCGAGGTCGAGGGTGGTCATGTCCGGACTCCTTCGATCGCGTCGGTGAACACGCCCTGGAGTTCTTCCGCACCGAACGGAAGACCGGCGACCTTCGTGTACGAGACGGCGTCGACCAGGTACCTGGCGCGCAGCAGCAGCGCGAGCTGGCCGAGGTTCAACTCCGGGACGACGACGCGCCGGTAGCGGGCAAGCACCTCGCCGAGGTTGGCGGGCAGGGGGTTGAGGTGCCGCAGATGCAGGTGTGCGACGGGGTGCCCGGCCCGGCGGACACGGCGTGCGGCGGCGCCGATCGGCCCGTACGACGAACCCCAGCCCACCACCAGGACCTCGGCCCGCCCGGACGGGTCGTCCGGCACGGCGTCGGGCACGGTGATCCCGTCGATCTTGGCCTGCCGCAGTCGCACCATGCGGTCGTGGTTGTCCGCGTCGTACGAGATGTCGCCCGTGCCGTCGGCCTTCTCCAGACCGCCGATGCGGTGTTCGAGTCCGGGAGTGCCGGGCACCGCCCAGGGCCGGGCGAGGGTGTGCGGGTCGCGCAGGTAGCCCCAAAACCCGCCGGATCCGTCGGGGGCGTTGGGCTCGGTGGTGAACTCGACGCTCAGATCGGGCAGTTGCGCTGCGTCCGGGACGAGCCAGGGCTCGGAGCCGTTGGCGATATGGCCGTCGGACAACAGCAGCACCGGGGTCCGGTAGGTGAGGGCGATCCGGGCCGCGTCGAGCATCGTGTCGAAGCAGTCCGCCGGGGTGGCCGGCGCGAGGACCGGCACCGGGGACTCGCCGTTGCGCCCGAACATCGCCTGCAGCAGATCCGCCTGCTCCGTCTTGGTGGGCAGGCCGGTGGACGGCCCACCGCGCTGTACGTCGATCACCAGCAGCGGCAGCTCGGTCATCACGGCCAGGCCGATCGTCTCGCTCTTGAGGGCGAGACCGGGTCCGGACGTGGTGGTCACGCCCAGGGCCCCGCCGTACGAGGCTCCCAGCGCGGCGCCGACGGCGGCGATCTCGTCCTCCGCCTGCACCGTGGTCACGCCGAAGTTCTTGTGCCGGGACAGCTCGTGCAGGATGTCGCTGGCCGGGGTGATCGGGTAGCTGCCGAGGAGCACCGGCAGCCCGGATCTGGCCCCGGCCGCGACGATTCCGTACGCCAGGGCGGTGTTGCCGGTGATCTGCCGGTACGTGCCCGGAGTCAGCGCCGTCGCGGGGGCGACCTCGAATGTCACGGCGAACGACTCGGTGGTCTCGCCGTAGTTCCAGCCGGCCCGGAAAGCGAGGATGTTCGCCTCGGCGATCTCGGGCCTCCGCGCGAACTTCTGCCGGAGGAACCGCTCGGTCCCGGCGGTCGGACGGTGGTACATCCAGGACAGCAGGCCTAGGGCGAACATGTTCTTCGCCCGCTCCGCGTCCTTCTTACTCAGACCGGAGTCCGCCAGTGCGCCCCGGGTCAGCGTGGCCATCGTGACCTGGTGGACCTGGAAGGAGGTGAGTGTGCCGTCCTCCAGCGGGTCGGAGCGGTAGCCGGCCCTGGCCAGGTTGCGCGGGGTGAACTCGTCGGTGTTCACGATCACCGTGCCACCCGGAGGCAGGTCGGCGAGGTTCGCCTTCAGCGCGGCCGGGTTCATGGCCACGAGCACATCGGGCCGGTCCCCGGCGGTGAGGATGTCGTAGTCGGCGAAGTGCACCTGGAAGGAGGAGACTCCCGCGATGCTGCCCTGGGGGGCGCGGATCTCGGCGGGGAAGCTGGGCAGCGTGGCCAGGTCGTTGCCGAAGGCTGCGGCCGCCGAGGTGAACCGGTCACCGGTGAGCTGCATGCCGTCTCCGGAGTCACCGGCGAACCGGATGACCACCCGCTCGAGCTGTTCGGTCTGTCCGGTCTGTCCGGTCTGTCCGGTGCCCACGGGGCCGGCGTCGGTGCCGCTCATGGCGCTACGTAACTCTGGACGAAGGGTGTGTCGACACCGAGAGGACCGAGGTCCGCGGCACCGCCGGGCGAGCCCAGAGGCTCGGCACGCCCGGGCAGCGGTTCGGAGAAGAAGCGCGCGTTCTCCGTGACGAACGGCGCGTCCTCGGGTGCGAGTTCCTCGACCGTGGCGATGGCCTCGACCGGGCAGACCGGTTCGCAGGCACTGCAGTCGATGCACTCGTCGGGGTTGATGTAGGCCATGCGTTCCCCGACGTAGATGCAGTCCACCGGGCACTCGTCGACACAGGCGCGGTCCATGACGTCGACGCACGCGGCCCCGATGACAAAAGTCATGATGAGGTGACTCCTTTGGTGTGGGGTCGATCGAACGACCCGCAGTGGTTCGGCTCGGTCGGCCTCTGGCGGTGCGGAAGACCTGGCGCGGGGGTGCGGAAGACCTGCGCGGTTACGGTCGACAGGTGCTTCAGGCGCCTTCGGGGGAAAGCTCGGCGGGCGGAGCGTCGCCGAGCGAGGCCAGGATCTCGTAGCGGCGACGGGCGAATTCGGGTTCGAACTGGGCCCCCGGACGCCGCGGTCCCGGGATGTCGACGATCTCGCGTACGACGGCGGGGCGGGGGCTGAGCAGAACGACCCGGTCGCCCAACAGCAGGGCCTCGTCCACGTCATGGGTGACGAAAAGGATCGTGGTCCCGTACTGCCGCCATACGGAGATCAGCAGTTGCTGCATCTCCGAGCGGGTCTGGGCGTCCAGTGCGCCGAACGGCTCGTCCATCAGCATCACCCGGGGGCGGGTGGCCAGCGTCCGGGCGAGCTGCACACGTTGCCGCATGCCGCCCGACAACTGGCCCGGCAGGTGGTCGAAGAAGCCCTCCAGACCGACCTGGGCCAGGAGTTCCTCGGCTTCCCGACGCCGCTGACCCCGGGGCACGCCACGCAGTTTCAAGGCGTACTCGACATTGCGCGCCGCCGAACGCCAGGGCAGCAGGGCATCCTCCTGGAAGACCATCGCGCAGACCGTGTCGGTCCCACCCACCGGTTTCCCGTCGACCTCCGCACGCCCGGCGGTGGGTGTGAGCAGTCCCGCCAGGGCCCGCAGAACGGTCGATTTCCCGCACCCGGACGGTCCGAGCAGGACGACGATCTCTCCCGGCCGTACATCGAGGTCGACCTCGGCGGCCGGCATGTCGCCGAAGGCGAGCTTCAGTCCTTCCAGCCGGACCCGCGCTCCCGCGCTCACCGGGCGTTCCTCGGCAGCCAGCGGTTGATGCGCGACCCGAGCCGCTCCACCAGCCAGGCCGTGCCCCAGCCCAGGATGCCGATGGACAGCATGCCGACGATCACGCCGGAGTAGTCGAGCAGGCCGTAGGACTGCCAGGTGTAGTAACCGATGCCGAACTGGCCGGAGATCATCTCGGCGCTGATGACGCAGATCCAGGCCACCCCCATCGAGACGGACAGCCCCGAGAAGATGCCGGGCATCGCTCCCGGAAGCACCACGTGCGCCAGTACGGACAGTCGGCGGGCGCCCATCGTCCGGGCGGCCTCCTCCCACACCTTGGGCAGGGTCTTCATCGCGTGGATGGTGCTGACCACCACCGGGAAGAACGCGGCGAAGAAGGTGATGAAGACGATGCCCTGCTCGCCGGTCGGGAACATGAGGATCGCCAGCGGGACCAGGGCGATCGCCGGGATCGGCCGGGCCACCTCGATCAGCGGCCGGACCAGTGCCTGGACGACCCGGGAGCGCCCGATCGCCATGCCGATGGCTACCCCGCTCACCGCGGCGAGCCCGAAGCCGAGCAGGATGCGGCGCAGACTGGCCAGCAGGTCCTGGTAGTAGCTGCCGGACGTCAGTTGCCCCCTGAGCGTGTGGAACACCTCGACCGGGCCGGGCACTTTGTCGAAGCGCAGCCACAGGACGACGTTGTTGGCCGTGAGCAGATACCAGACCAGCAGCGCCGCGGCCAGCGGCAGCGCCGCCCGCACTCCGGCGGCCAGCCGGCGCGGCCACCCGCCGAGCACCGTGCGCGGGCGCAGGCCGGCACGCAGACCGGGGCGTGATCGCGGGATGACGGTGATCGGATCACCGGTGGGCGTCACGGACTGCTGGGAGACGGGAGTCGTTGTCATGCGTCCTCTTTCCTGCGCGATACCTGCGATACCTACTCGGCTCTGCGACGGGTGGTGCACAAGCGCGGCTCGTGCGAGCGTGGCGGGCTCACGAAGCGGCCTCCAGCGCCGCCTCGTAGCCGAGCCCGCGGGCGTCGGAGTGGTCTGCCAGATAGGAGTCCGCGTCCGCGGCCACCGCGTACGGCAGCAGCTGGGAGTTCGCGGGCCGGTCGGGGTCGAACACCCAGGTCGCGGCGGACGCGAACATCCGCGTCCCGTACTTCGCGTCCGGGACGTAGGCGGCGCGTACCTCCCCGTCGTGGGCGGCGATCTGCCGCAACAGGCAGGTGGGAGTCGCCGCCACCGCGGTCGACTTCTGACCGCCGAACCACACTTCCGAGGCGGTGCGCGGATCCTTGACGGGCTCGTGGCAGACGGGGTCCTGGCCGCCGAGCCTGCTCGGGGATGCGGTGCTCTTGCTTGCGGCGTCGTACGAGGCGCCGTAGATCTTGCGGAGATAGCTGTCGTTGACGAACTTGTCGAGGTCCAGGTTCTTGACCGAGCCGAGGTCCTTGAGGAAGGGCAGGTCCTTGGAGAGCGCGTCGACCAGCTGGGGTTTGATGGTCGGGTCGAAGGTCACCAGGCCGCTCGGTCCGTTGTAGAGGTAGACCACCTCGGGTTCGATTCCCGTGACCTCGGCGACCTGCTGGGCGGCGGCCAGCGGGTTCTTGTTGAGGTGGTCCGCGGTGTCGCGGACCGACTCCAGGAAGGCCCGCATCACTTCGGGGTGATCGTCGGCGAACGCCTTGCGGGAGACGACGGCGTGGAACGTCGGGACGCCGTTGGATCCGCCGTCGTAGAGCAGCCTGCCCTGTTCGCGGAACACCATCAGCTGCGGCCAGGGCACGAACTGGGACAGCGCGGCGACCTGTTTGCCCTCCAGCGCCGAGGCGCCGACCGCCGGTTCCTGGTTGAGGAGCTTGACGTCGTCCGGGCTCAGCCCGTTCTTCCGGAGGGCGTTGACGAGCATCCCGTGTGCGGCCGAACCGACACTGGTGGACAGGACCTTGCCTCGCAGATCGGTCAGTTTCTGTGCCGAGGAATCCTTCGGCACGACGACCTGGTTGAGCGATCCGCGCAGGTTGTAGCCGGTCACCGCAACCAGTTCCGATCTGGCGTCGGGGAATTCGGCGGTCTTGGAACCGTTGACGAGGACCGGGTAGTCGCCCATCGAGCCGATGTCCACCTTGCCGGCGACCATCTGGGCGGTCAGCGGCGGCCCCGAGGGAAAGTCCTGCCAGACGACCTTGTAACGCACGCCCGAGGTCTCGCCGATGGCGTTCAGCTTGCGCTCGAAGGTGCCGCGGTCGCGCAGCAGGGTCCCCGCGGTGACGGTGTTGATGGTCTTGGACTGGTAGCCGATGTTGACCACCACGGTCGAGGAGCCGCCGGCCGAGGTGTCGGTACCGCAGGCACTGGCGCCGAGCCCCAGTACGGCGGCTACGGCGAGCAACAGCCGACGGCGGGACCGATGCCGGAGCGCGGGCCGTGGGACAGGGTGCGGAAAGGGATACATGTCAGGCTCCAGTCACCGCAGCAGGAAGGGGATGTCGACCGTGACCGCGTCGACCGGGCAGCGGGCCGCGCAGGGACCGCAGTACCAGCACTCGTCGACGTGCATGTACGCCTTGCCGGTCTCGGGGTGGATGGCCAGTGAGTCCAGCGGGCACATGTCCACGCAAAGGGTGCATCCGTCGATGCACTTGGATTCGTCGATGGTGACGGGTACGTCGACCCGGTTGGATGCTTGCGCCATCAGTGGTCTCCTTCAGCCTGTCGCGGTGTCGGTGATCGGGGATTCGGTGAGGTCCGTACGCGCGTCGGACAGGCCCATGCGGGCGAAGGCGCGGACATCTGCGTCCACATCGGCGACGGCTGCCTCCAGCGCCGCCCGGACCTCCGGACGGCCCGCCGCCAGACCCCCGAGGGCGCGGACGGCGGCCTTGCGCACATCGAGGTTGGTGTCCCGGGTCGCGGCGATCAGCGGGGCGACCGCCTCCTGAGGATCGGCCACGGCCAGCGCTGCCGCCGCCCCCTGCCGGATCTGCCAGGCAGGGTCGGCCAGAGCCGTACGGGCCAGGGCCGCCGCCTGCTCGGTGCAGCCGGTGTGCGCCATGGCGGACAGAGCAGCCGCCCGGACCAGGACGTCGGAGTCCTCGGCGAGACGGATCAGGGTGGCGGCGCCGCGTGGGTCTCCGACGGCGGCCAGCCCCCGGGCCACGGCGAGACGTACGGCGGCGGCCGGATCACCGGCGGCGGCCGCCAGCGCGTCCAGTGCGTCCAGGGAGACGAGCCCCAGCACGGTCTCGCAGCGCACGGCCTCGTCCGGATCGGTCAGCAGGGCGGTCAACTCGTCGACCGTGCACAGCCGGTGACGCCACAGAGCGACCACCGCGGCGCCCCGGACGTCGGGGTCCGGGTGTCCGCACGCCTCGCGCAGCGACCGTGTGAAACGTTCGCCGGGCACCAGCACCTCCCGCAGCTCGCCGAGCAGTTCGACGGCGGCACGGCGGACGGTCGGATCCGGGTCCAGCAGGGCGGCGGCGAAGACCGCCGACGGCTCCTCCCAGGATTCCGCCGCCTCACTGAGCACGGTCAGCGCGGTGCGGCGCACATCGGGGTCGGCGTCGGTGAGGAACTCCGCCAGCTCTTCGGTGGTCGGGATCTCCTCGGCGAGTTCGAGGAGCGCCAGGATGCGGTGGGGGCCGCCCCGCGCGGGCGTGGCGCTGGTCATCCCCACACCGCCGCCAGGTCGGCACCGGTCGGGGCGGGCACGTCCGGCACCCCGTCCGGGCGGGTGAAACCGGGCACCGGCACGATGTACGGCGCCACCGGCCGGGTCAGCGTCTCCATCTCGCCCGTCTCCCCCGCGCCCGCCGCGCGGCTCTTGCGCAGGTTCAGATGCCGGAACCAGTTCGCGTCGTCCTGCTCGGGCCAGTCGGCGCGCTGGTGGTACAGGCCCCAGCGGCTTTCCGTACGGGCCAGTGAGGCGCGCGCGGCCATCTCGGCGCAGTCCCGGATGAAGGTGACCTCGGCGCAGCGCATCAACTCGTGCGGAGTGCGGGCCCCCATGCCGGCGATTTCACGGCTCATCCGCCCGAACGCCTCCAGACCGAGGGTCAGGTAGCGCTCGGTCTTGGGCGGCTGGAGGTAGTCGTTGACGAAGCGGCGGAGCTTGTACTCCACCTGCGGCTGGGGCGGTCCGTCCGGGTTCGACAGCGGCCGGTAGATCAGTTCGTGCGCCGCAGTGATCTGGTCCTCGGGCAGCGCGGGGCGGCCGGCGGAGGCGGCGAAGCCGCTGGCGTGCTCGCCGGCGATGTCCCCGTAGACGAAGGCGCCGATCATGTAGTTGTGCGGTACGCAGGCCATGTCCCCGGCGGCGTACAGGCCCGGCACCGTGGTGGCGGCGTGCTCGTCGACCCAGACGCCCGAGGCGGAGTGGCCGCTGCACAGTCCGATCTCCGAGACGTGCATCTCGATGTCGCGGGTGCGGTAGTCGTGGCCGCGGCCTTCGTGGAAGGTGCCGCGCGTGGGCCGCTCGGTGGTGTGCAGGATGCCCTCGATCTGGTTGATCGTGGCGTCCGGCAGATGGCTGAGCTTGAGATAGATGGGGCCGCGTGCGCTGTCCAGTTCGCGCTTGACCTCGGCCATCATCTGGCCGGACCAGTAGTCGCAGTCGACGAAGCGGTTGCCGTCGGCGTTGACCGTGTAGCCCCCGAAGGGGTTGGCGACGTAGGCGCACGCCGGCCCGTTGTAGTCCTTGATGAGCGGGTTGATCTGGAAGCACTCGATACCGGACAGTTCCGCGCCCGCGTGGTACGCCATCGCGTAGCCGTCACCGGCGTTGGTGGGGTTCTCGTAGGTTCCGTACAGATAGCCGCTGGCCGGGAGGCCCAGGCGCCCGCAGGCCCCGGCGGCCAGGATCACCGCGCCGGCCGAGATCGTGACGAACTCCCCCGACCGGGTGTCGAACCCCACCGCGCCGACCGCCCGACCGTCCACGGTGAGGACCCGCACCGGCATGATCCGGTTCTCGATCGTGACCCGGGAGCGCACGTGGCGGGCGCGCAGCGTGCGGTACAGGACCTTCTTGACGTCGCGGCCCTCTGGCATCGGCAGCACATAGCTGCCCGAGCGGTGCACCTTGCGCACGGCGTACTCGTTGTGTTCGTCCTTCTCGAACTTGACGCCGTACCCCTCCAGCCGCTGCACCATGCCGAAGCCGCGGGTGGCGGTCTCGTAGATGGTGCGCTGGTTGACGATGCCGTCGTTGGCGAGGGTGATGTCCGCGACGTAGTCCTCGGGGGTCGCCTTGCCCGGAACGACGGCGTTGTTCACCCCGTCCATGCCCATGGCCAGGGCACCGGAGTGACGTACGTGTGCTTTCTCCAGCAGGAGTACGTCCGCGCCGTTCGCTGCCGCGGTGAGGGCCGCCATGGTGCCGGCGGTGCCCCCGCCGACGATGAGAACGTCGCAGGTGAACTCGCGGCGTTGAGACTGGGGTGGGATCTGCACGGAGGTCAGCCCCTTTCGGTGGAAGGGTGGTTCAGCAGCGGGTCGGGGGTGCGGTGAAGCCAGCCGGCCAGGGACATCCGGTCGCCGCGGAATCGGACGAATTCGAGATCGATCGGCCGGCCCGCGTCGGTGTAGGTCAGCCGTTCGAGGAACAACAGGGGAAAGCCGTCCGCCACGCGCAGCAGGTCGGCGACGGTACGGTCGGCGGCGATCGCCTCTATGGACAGGGCGGCGGCCCCCAGGGGGAGTCCCAGTTCGCCTTCGAGCAGCCCGAAGATGTCGTGCCGCGCCAGGTCCATCTCCAGCAGGGGCCGGCCGATGTCCGCGGGAAGGTAACTGGCGTCCAGCGACAGGGGCTGACCATCGAGCAGCCGCACCCGCTCCAGGGCGACCACTTCGGTGCCGGGGGCGAGTTCAAGGCGCTCGGCGACGGTGGGTGTGGCGGGCACGGTGTCCGCCAGCAGCACCTGGTTGACCACGCGTTCGCAGCCGGTGTCGAAGCTCTCCGCGAGCCCGCGCAGCCGGTCCAGGCCCTGTACGGCCTTTCCCGACACGACGAACGTTCCGACCCCGGGAATCCGGTCGACCAGGCCCTCGACGCGCAACAGCGCGAGGACGTCCCGGACGATGTTGCGGCTGGCCCCCAGTTCCGCGGCCAGCTCCGCCTCGGAGGGCAACGGCCGGGTTCCGTATACGCCCGTCAGGATGCGGGCGCGCAGCACGTCCCGAATGCGCCGTACCGGTGCGACACGGCTACCTGAACCTCTGCCACCTGCGGCGATCGCTGTCATGGCCGGAATGCTGCGGATGGCGTGTTACGCCAACCGGTTGCCGCAATTACGCATCGGTTACGCCAAGCTCATCCCTGCCCGCGCCCTCCTGACCTGGGAGAACGGGCATGAGTGAGCCGTTACCGCCAGGGCTGCGGGCTTGCGGGCGCAAGGGCTGCGGGCTCCCGGAGGGCTTGCGGGCGGTCGGCGGACGGGGGTTCCGGCGCGGCAATCACCACGGGCGCTGCCCGGCACCGTCACGCAGGCCACGGTCCACGGCGGCGAGACGGATGGCCGTCGCCCATGCGGGAGTCCGCCCCTGTCCGCTACCTGCGGGAAATCAGAGTCAGCAGGGTGGCCGCCGGCCCGACCGGGGGCGCATCCCGCAGCCAGACGGCCCGGAACCGCCGTCGCAGCAGGGCGGGTTCCTCCAGCGGCACGCTGATCAGCCGACGGTCGTCGAGTTCGGCCGATACGGCGAGACGGCTCAGCACGGCGGGTGCGTCGCCCGTGGACACAGCCGACTTGATCGCAGTGGTGGAACCCAGTTCCGCCGCGGGCGGCGCGGGTTCCTCGCGGCTGCTCGGCTGGGCAGGGACACGTCCGGCGGCACTGGCCGAGACCGTGGTGGGAGGGGGCCGATCCGAAGACACAGCAGGAGCGGGAGCGTCGAGTACATGCGGGGACAGGGCCGTTCCCGCCGAACGGCGAAGGATCTCCCATACGGCGTCGCGCGTGCCCGAGCCCTGTTCGCGCACGATCAAGGGCGTGGCCGCCAGTGTCCGCAGCGGCAGCGGCTGTCCGCGTCCGGCCCAGGGGTGCCCCGGCGCGACGACCACGACCAGTTCGTCTTCAGCGATGGTGCGACTGCGGAGTCCGTCCGGCGCGTGCGGGCCCTCGACAAACCCGAGGTCAGCCTCGCGGCCGCGCACCATCTCGGCGACCTGCGAGGAATTGCCGACCCGCAGAGCGACCTTGACCTCGGGAAGCCTGGTGCGCAGGGCCATCAGCCATCCCGGCACCCGGTGATCCGCGATGGTCATCGACGCGGCGATCCGCAGCCGCCCCTGCTGATCAGCGTGGAGCGCCGCGACGCCACTGACCAGTGCCCGGGCCGCGTCGAGCACGGGCAACGCCCAGTCCACGACGGCGGTCCCGGCCGGCGTGAGGCGTGATCCGGTGGGTCCGCGTTCGAGTAGCACCAGCCGCAGCTGCCGCTCCAGCGCTGTGATGCGCATGCTCGCCGCCGGCTGGCTCATCCCGTGCCGCGCTGCGGCCTGTCCGAGACTGCCCGTCTGGGCGACGGAGACCAGCAGGTCCAGCACTTTGAGTTCCGGCGTCCCCGGCGGAAGGCCCATCAGCACTGCTTATGACCTCCTCTGAAACGGGGTTCTACCGGAGACCGGCTGGACCCGGCGATCGTGCAGATGCAGATCGCCATCGAGCTGCAGGAAGGGAGAGGTCATGGAATCGTCCCACGCCCTGCCGGTCAAGCCACCGCCACGCGTGCTCGCCGGTGCGAGGCGCGCCGGTCGCGCGTCGGGCGCCGTACTGCCGGGACTGGCGGTGGCGGTGGCGGTCGCGCTGCCGGCCGCCTGGCTGGGCCGTCTCGTCCCGACCGTGGGCGGCCCGGTGTTCGGGATCGTCATGGGTGCTCTCGCCGGAGCCCTGCTGAGGCGGACGGCCCCCCACGGAACGGCCGAGCGTCTGCACCCCGGGTTCGCGGTCGTGGGCAGACAGGTCCTGCAGGTGTCCGTCATCGTGCTCGGGACCGGGCTCTCGCTGACTGACGTGGTGCGCGTCGGGGTGGGGTCACTGCCGGTCATGCTGGGCACGCTGGCCGTGGCGCTGCTCGGTGCCTGGGCCGTCGGCGGACTGCTGGGTGTCCACCCTGAGACCGGGCTGCTCATCGGAGTCGGCACGGGCGTCTGCGGAGCCTCGGCGATCGCCGCGGTGACCGCCGTCGTCGGCGCCGCCGAGGCCCGTGTCGCCTATGCCCTCGGCACCATCTTCACCTTCAACATCGCCGCCGTTGTCCTGTTTCCCCCGCTGGGCCACCTTCTGGGTATGTCGCAGGAGGCGTTCGGACTGTGGAGCGGCACCGCGATCAACGACACGTCCTCGGTCGTCGCCACCTCCCACAGCTACGGAACCGAGGCCGGGCAGTACGCGGTGGTGGTCAAACTGACCCGTAGTCTCATGATCGTGCCGATCTGTGTGGCCCTGGTGCTGTGGCGGTCCTTCGGTCGGCGGGTTCGGGACGCCCAGCGGGACGAGAGCGCGGGCAAGCGGATCTGGCGCGCGTTCCCCGTGTTCATCGTTGGATTCCTGCTCGCCTCAGCCGCCGCCACCTATGACGCCATCCCTGCCTCATGGGAGCCAACACTGCCCGTGATCAGCACGTTTCTGATCACTCTGGCCCTATCGGGGATCGGTCTGTCGCTGAAGTTCTCCAAGCTTCGCGAGGCGGGGCCGCGGCCACTCCTGCTGGGTGCGATCCTCTGGGCCGCCGTCGCCGCGACCGGCGTCGGTCTCCAGTCGATCACCGGGCGGCTCTGAGTCCAGCACGGACCATGCGCCTGTCGAGGTCGGGCCCGCTCTCATCGTCCAGGAGGCGCCCTGCATGGTCGACCTCGCGCAGATCCACTGCGTCGGCCGCATCGGCCGAAGCGGCGACTGGTCGTTCGTCGTGGCGTGCGTGGGCAGCAAAGGCTGGGCCCTGGACCCGGCAGCGTCCTGCGGCGCCGAGATGCCGATACTCGACCCACGGCCGGACGATCCGCCCTCCTTCTTCAGGTGATTCGCCGACGGTGAGGTACGGCTGCACTTCGAGTTGGGATTCGGCCACGACCCCGCCGGAGCCCAGCCTGACCTGCTGCGCCCGGCGCTGGAGGCGGCCGGAGCCATCCCGCCGGAAGGCTCCATCGATGACTGCTCGGCGCGGACGAGGAGCAGTCGCCTTTCCATCAGACGCGCCGGTGTTGACGGTCGTCGGTGATCACTCGGCCTGTCACTGCCGCGGCAGGTGATCGAGAGCGGGCGCCTTCCTGCCGTGGTCACCCACACCTCACCTCCATCCTCCTGATGACCACGAGGGTGCTCAGAGATCCGATCGACGCCCCAGAGGCCGCAGCATCGGTCACGTCCACGAAGTCGCCCCCAGCCCACGACCAGCATGAGAACACGACCGACAACAACACCAGCCGCATGACCGGCACCGTTCAAGTCGGTGGATCTCAATTGGTCGGAACCCGGGAGGACAGGCACGAGCACGTGCCGCTACGACAGGGGCGTTGGATGGACCGGCCGTACGGGCATCGGCCCGCGGAAGGCGGACAGTGCGCACGTCAACGGACCGCATGGCCACCTTGACTGGGTCAAGGTGCGCTACAGCCCAGTCAAGTGCGCCGGTCCCCATAGGGTCCCCAAGAATGATCAAAAGGCCGTTCCAGATCTCCTCTGAAACGGCCTCTGACCCGCGACTTCGTAAAGTCGGGACGACAGGATTTGAACCTGCGACCCCTTGACCCCCAGTCAAGTGCGCTACCAAGCTGCGCCACGTCCCGGTGCGCTGTCCGCGGAGAACCGCGTGATCGCGCACTGAGAACTTTACCGTACGTCGGCCAGTGCCCCGCGGCCGGTGAGCGTCGAGGGACAATCGAGGCATGAGCGGGACAGCACAGGACGGGACGGCGCCGGAGCGGGACCGGGACGAGGAGGGGCGGGCGCGGAGCGCGCGGCCCCGGGACGGGCTGGGGCGCCCGCTGCCGTACGGGGCGTCGGGTGTGGAACGGCAGCCCGAGGGGGTGGTGCGCAGCCCCGAGGAGACGGTCGTCGAGGCTCAGGCTCTGCTGGACGCGGGGAAGCCGTTCCATGCGCACGAGGTCTTCGAGGACGCCTGGAAGTCGGGGCCCGACGAGGAACGCGCGCTGTGGCGTGGCCTCGCCCAGCTCGCGGTGGGGCTCACACACTCGGCGCGCGGGAACGTCAGGGGCGGGGCCCGGCTGCTGCGCCGTGGGGCCGGGGCCGTCGAGGCGTGGGGTGCCGAGAACGGACGGCGGCGTCCGTACGGCATCGAGCTGGCCCTGGTGGGTTCCTGGGCCCGGGATCTGGCCGGAGTCGTGGAACGCGAGGGACACGCGGTGGACGCGGGGAACTGGGCGCCCCGGCTGCGCGGAAACGGACAGGGAGACGGAAACGGCGAGGGGGACGGAATCGGAGAGGCGGACGGAATCGGAGAGGGAGGCGGGGACGGGCACGCGACGGCCCGGCCCGGACAGCGGTAGCGCCGCGCGGAGCCGGTCCGGACGCTGGGCGGTTCGTTCACGCCGAGGCCGGTGCCCGCGAGGGCCGGGGCATCGGTGCCGCCTGGGGAGACCCGCTCCGGCAACGCGCCGGGCAGGACTACGGCGTGCGCCCGTCGACGCGGACCCGCGGGGAGGGCTCAGCGGAGCAGTAGTTGCAGGCCGCCGACGATCGTCGCCGCGATCACCAGGTGCTCGAACAGCTTCTGGTTGATCCGGTGCACCGCCCACTTGCCGAGGAACGCGCCCGGTACGACGAACAGGGCGAGCGCGGCGTCCAGCAGCAGCGAGTGCCCGTCGATGAGTCCCAGGCCCACGCTGAACGGGACCTTGGAGACGTTGACGATGAGGAAGAAGAACGCCGAGGTGCCGAGGAAACCGAGCTTGCGGAAGCCCGCGGAGAGCAGGTACATGGACATCACGGGGCCGCCGGCGTTGGCGACCATGGTGGTGAAGCCGCCGAGGACGCCGTACGAGCGGGCCTTGACGCGGCCGGCGCGTGTGGTGATCGCGTCGGGTTCGTCGTCCTTGTCGACCGTGCGGCGACGCCAGACCGTGACGGCCGTCATCAGCAGCAGGATCGCGCCGATGGAGGTGCGGACGATCTGGTCGTCGGCCGGAATCAGGAACAGCGTGCCGAGGACGACGCCGGCGCCGACCGCCGGGAAGAGCTTCCACAGGGTGGGCCAGTGGGCATGCCTGCGGTAGGTGAGCACCGCGAGGACGTCGCCGACGATCAGGATCGGCAGGAGGACGCCGGTCGAGGCGCGGGCCGGCAGGACGGCCGCGAAGATCGCGAGGCTGACCGTGTTGGCACCGCTCACGGCGGTCTTCGAGAAGCCGACGAGCAGGGCGGCGAAGGCGAGGGCCGCGAACTCGGCCGTGGACAGGTGCCAGAGAGTCATCGTGTTCATGCGGGGTCCGATGGTATGCGCACCTATCGGCGCGCGACACGGCCGTCTCGCCAGTTGACCCTGCCGCCGCGCGGTCGGTGCCCGGGGCTCCTCGCCGCCGCCCGGGTCGGCGCTTTGGCCCCGGACGGCCCATGGACCCACGTCCGACGGGCTGGCAAGATCCACCGGGTACCTTCACCGACGTAGTTGGAGGAGTCATGGCCGACTCGCGCGAGCACAGCTTCGCCGGTACGCGGGGCGGTGTCACCGCGCGGGAATGGCCGTGCGAGGGGGCGCGGTACGTCGTGCTCCTGGTGCACGGCTACGGGGAGCACATCGGCCGGTACGAGCATGTGGCCGACGCTCTGGTGCGGCACGGTGCGGCGGTGTTCGGTCCCGATCACATGGGGCACGGCAGGTCGGCGGGCGAGCGGGTGCTGATCGAGGACTTCGAGGCCGTGGTCACCGATGTGCACGCCGTGGAGGTGCTGGCGCGGGCCGCGTATCCGGGGCTGCCGGTGGTGCTGATCGGTCACTCCATGGGCGGTCTGATCGGCGCGCGGTACGCCCAACGGTACGGAGCCGGGCTCGCGGCGGTCGTGCTGTCCGCGCCGCTGATCGGGATCTGGGAGCCGCTGCGGGCGCTGCTCGCGCCGCCCGAGGTGCCCGAGGTGCCGCTCGACCCGAAGCTGCTCTCGCGGGACATGGCGGTCGGCGCCGCGTACGCGAACGATCCGCTGGTGTGGCACGGCCCGTTCAAGCGGCCGACGTTGGAGGCCATCGACCGCGCCCTGGAGACGGTCTCGAAGGGCGGGTCCATCGGTCCGCTCCCGCTGCTGTGGCTGCACGGCGACGACGACCGGATCGTGCCGCTGCCCGGCAGCCGTACGGGGGTCGAGGATCTCCGGGGGACCGTGTGGACCGAGCGTGTCTACCCGGGCGCCCGGCACGAGGTGTTCAACGAGACGAACCGGAGCGAAGTGCTCGCGGACGTCAAGGAGTTCGTGGACGGCGTGCTGGGTCGCTGAGCCCGCGTTTTCCGTCGTCCTCGCTGGGCACCCGGCCCCGCATGGAGTGGTTGCGGAGAGCGGCCTGCGTGGGAGAGGACCCCGAACTGTTCTTCCCCGTGGGCACCACAGGACCGGCGCTCGACGACGTCGCCGCCGCCAAACGCGTCTGTCGCCGCTGCCCCGTGCGTCGCGAGTGCCTCACCTGGGCGCTCGGGAACGGGCAGACGGCCGGCGTGTGGGGCGGCATGGGCGAGGAGGAACGCACCGACCTGCTCCGCAGAGCCGGGAGCGCCGACGCCGCCCGGCACGAAGCGCTCGCCGGTACCAAGCGATGAGGAGTGACGCGTAGATGACGATGGTGAGGAGCACGCTTCCCGAGCCCGCCCGCGGGATCGCGGGCGACGCGCTGCAGGAGAGCCTGGTGGATCTGCTGGGGCTGTCGCTGATCGGGAAGCAGGCCCACTGGAACATCGTGGGGCCGAGGTTCCGTTCGATCCACCTCCAGCTCGACGAGGTGGTGTCCACGGCACGGTCCTACGCAGACCAGGTCGCCGAACGGGCGGCCGCGCTCGGGGTCTCCCCGGACGGCCGGCCGGAGACCGTGGCGGCACGCTTCGATCTGCAGGGGCCGAAGGAGGGCTGGCTCCGGGACACCGAGGTCGTACGGCTGCTGGTGGAGGCGCTGGAGACGGCGATCGGACGGCTGCGGAAGCGGATCGACGCGACCGAGGAGGCCGACAAGGTCACCCAGGACCTGCTGATCTCGCTGACCTACGAGTTGGAGAAGCAGCGCTGGATGTTCGAGGCCGAGAACTGGCCGCGCGAGGACTGACGGCGGCACGGCCACGTCCCCGCCACCCCAGGGGACACTGTTGGCGAAGCCTGGGCTGAACACGACGTCGGTCCTCATGTCCCGCTGTGGTCGTGAAGGCCGGCGTCGTGTTTCGCCGAGGGCGTGTTTTCCCCAATCCATCACCGGGGCTCCCCCGCCGAGCAACCGAGCCGAACACAAGGGTGGCTACGGACGGCATCCTCGTTCCAGCAGGCGTGGCGCAGCAGCCGTTCGCCCGCGATGCGGGCCATGACCTGGTCAGTGGCCCCCAGGGTGGCGGGGGCCAGAGCGGTCGGCGTATCGCACGGTCCGTCAGGTGTCGCGCCTTGCCGCCGCCACGGCCGCGAGCAGCCGGTCGCGTGACTCCTCGACCAGGCGGCGGGCCCGGTCGACGTCGGCGAGCAGCCTGCCGTCGCGCTTGTGGATCACGCCGTCGACGATGACCGTGTCGACGTTGGAGACGTCCGCACTGAGTGTCACGGCGGCGGTCGCGTCGTGCACGGGCACCATGTTGAGGGCGGTGGCGTCGAGGGCGACGACATCGGCGCGCTTGCCGGGGGTGAGGGAGCCGGTACGGTCCTCCAGGCCGGCCACGTGTGCGCCGTTGAGCGTGGCGATCTCCAGCATCTGACGTGCCGTCAACATGGTCGAGGGGACAGGCAGGTTGGCCTGCCAGCAGTCGGCGTTGACCCGGGCGCGTTCGGCGCCGAAGGCGGCGCGGATCTGGGTGAACATGTCCCCGGGCACGGTGGTGACGACGTCGATGCTCAGGGACGGCCTCAGTCCGTGTTCGATCGCCTGCATCACCGGCGGCCAGCCGTGCCCCATCTGGGTCTCCACCTGGGCGGCGATGGAGATCGTTCCACCGCTGTCGGCCACCATCCGCCACTCGTCCTCACCGAGGTAGCAGCAGTGGACGTAGGTCGTGTCGGGGCCGAGCAGACCCAGCCGGCGCAGTTGCCTGACCATGCCGAACCGTCCGGCCAGGCGGCCCATGGCGACGTGCACGGTGATCGGGATGCCCAGTTCGCGGGCGAGTCCCCACTCCTGTGTGACGACGTCGTCGGTGCAGAAGCCGGGCCCCCGGGTGGCCAGGGCCATGGTGAGGAGGCCGCCGTCGGAGGCGAAGTGCTCGGCGCGGATCCGGCGGACGTCGTCGCCGGGTACCGCGATCTTGCTGTCGAACCAGTAGTCGGCGAGGGAGGTGTTGGCGCTCCCGTACGCGTACTGGGCCCGGATGCCGGTCTCCGCCAGCGCCTGGATCGCGGCGTCCGGGTGCTCGGGCGTGTTGTTGATGTGGGACCAGTCGACGAGGGTGGTGATGCCGGCGTTGAGGCACTCCAGGGTGCCGGCCAGGTTGCCCGCGTACACGTCCTCGGGGGTGTAGACGGGCGCGAAGGTGTCGAGGACGTCGACGAAGTAGTCGTCGAGGGTGGCGTCGGGGGCGCAGCCCCGGATCGGCGCCTCCCAGGTGTGGCGGTGGGTGTCGACGAAGCCCGGGATGACGATGCGGCCGGTCATGTCGAGCACCTCGGCGTCCACGTCCGCGTCGATCTGTGGCTCGACCGCCGTGATCGTGCCGTCCTCGATGAGGATGTCGCCCCGGGCCAGGTCACCGATGGCCGGATCCATGGTGACGACATAACCCGAGCGCAGGAGCATCCGTGTGGTCATCGCCGTTCCTCCCGGAGGTGGGTCCGAATAGAGCTGACAGAGTGTCAGTATGCGGCGAGGTCGCGGACTGTGCGCATGACCCGGCCGACGGCACTCCCCCGGCCCGTGCCGACGCCGGCGCCGGGGCCGACGCCGGTGCCGGTCAGCGGGCGCCGCCCAGCGCCACGGCTGTCGGCGGAGCGACTGGCTGGGGTAGCGGCGGCGGCAGCGGGTCCAGGCCCAGGTGGTCGCGGAGGGTCGTGCCCTCGTAGTCCGTGCGGAAGGCGCCCTGTTCCTGGAGGAGGGGGACGACCTTGTCGGCGAAGGGGTCCAGGCCGGTGGGAGTGAGGTGGGGGACGAGGATGAAGCCGTCGGCGGCGTTCGGACTGGACGTAGTGATGGATGCTCCGTGCCACGGTCTCCGGCGAGCCGACGCAGCTCTGACGGTTGCCGGGGGGGGAACCGTCAGCCTCGACGGGAGCGCGGCGCCGGGCGGGGCCCGGCCGCGCGCTAACGTGCGCTACACAGTGCGCTGTTGACCCGGAGCAGATCGACGGCGCGGTCGGCGCAGAGCGGCACGCGACCGTGGCGGCGCCATGCGGCAGGCCTCTGGGTCGGGTCCATGTCCGTCACCATCGTCTTCCGGCCCTGCGGGCCTCGTGCTCATCGGGTGGCCGTAAGTAACTCAGGCCCGGCGGACGGCTGCCAACGTCAGTCCAGCACATGGGACACCTGTCCGCCTGCCGATACGCCCTGGTCCGGGACGTGGGAGGCCCAGTCCAGGATCTGTACGGCCGCGCCGGCCGCCTCCAGGCCCCGACAGTGCGCGTGGTGACGGCGGGCGATGCCGTCGAGGTCGAGGTGGGGGCCGAAGGCGGGATGGGCGGCCAGGCGGCGCGCGTACGCCCACAGGTGCGGATGGTCGGCGACGCGGTGCACGGCGGAGGCGTCCAGGTGCCAGCGGTGCACGGTGTCGAGCCGGACCAGAGACACCCACAACTCCACGTCCGCGAAGGTGAGTTGATCGCCGAGGACGTACTCCTGTCCGGCGAGCCGGGCGTCCAGGGAGCGCAGGGTACGCAGCAGGGAGCCGAGTGCGTCGCCGCGTTCCAGGTCGTCGGCGTCGGCGCGTCCGGCGCGCTGTGCCGCACCGTCCATGCCCTGCTCGCAGAGGCGCGCGACCCCCTCGATCTCGCCCTCGGCGCCCTGCGGGTACAGCTCGGGCCGGGCGGCGCCGAAGCGACGGGCGAGGTCGCGCGTGATGTCGGGGGCGTGGGTGCTGACGATGCGTCCGGACCAGTCGTCGCTGAGCACCGGCGCCACGGCCGCTCCGGGGTAGCGGTGGGCGCTCGCCTCGTACAGCGGGCGCAGCGCGGAGTGCTCGCCGTCGGGGCCGTCGGGCACGGCGGGCAGGAGGGTCACGGGACAGACGTCCGCCAGCCCGAGGAGGCTGTGGACGACGGCGATGCGCAGGGCGCCCGGACAGGAGAGCGACAGATGGAGCCGGTAGCGGCCGGGGACGGCGTAGTGGCCGCTGCGCGCGTCGCAGCCGATCCGGCCGCGGAAGGAGGGCAGGGGGCGCGGCGACGGGACGGCGTTCAGGGCATGGACGGGCATGGCGGACATCTGTCTCCCCGGAGGCTCTGATGCGTGGTGGCGTGGTGGCGCGGTGACGCGACGACGGGAGGGAACGGTGGCGACGCGAGCACGCCGACGCGTGGGCGCCACGGCGTGCCATGCCGACGGCTCAGGTCGACTCGGCTCGGCTCGGCGCGGTCAGCTCGGGGGGCTTCCGGCGCTGCAGACGCGCAGCAGATCGATGTGCAGGCGGGAGGTCAGCAGAAGGGACTGCCGGCGCGTGCGCGGCACACGAGTGACCACCGGCTGCAGACGCCCCATCATTCCCTACCCATTCACTAGGAAATACCCCACCTGGAGTGTCGAGCCGCCCACGCCTCGCGTCAAGGGGGTGTCCGGGAATCGGTCACGCCGTCCGAGGGGTGGACATCCGGTGCTTTCCTCGGGTTCTCCCGGCGGGCGTGCGGGGCGTGCAGGTCCAGCTCGTAGGCGACCCGGATCAGTGGGACGTGGGTGAACGCCTGCGGGAAGTTGCCCAGTTGGCGGCGGGCGCGGGGGTCGTACTCCTCGGCGAGCAGTCCGACGTCGTTGCGCAGCTCCAGCAGCCGTTCGTACAGGGCGCGGGCCTCGTCCTCCCGGCCGATCATCCGCAGGGCGTCCGCGAGCCAGAAGGAACAGGCGAGGAAAGCCCCCTCACTGCCCGTGAGGCCGTCCGGGGAGTCGGCGGTGCCCGCCGAGTAGCGGGCCACCAGCCCGTCGGCGAGGAGTTCGCGCTGCACGGCATCGACGGTGCCGACCACCCGCGGGTCGTCCGGCGGCAGGAACCCGGTCTGCGGGATCTGCAGCAGCGCCGCGTCGAGCTCCCGGGAGCCGTACGACTGGGTGAAGGTGTTGCGTTCCGGGTCGTACGCCCGCTCGCAGACCTCGCGGTGGATACGGTCACGGACCGCGCGCCATCTCTCCACCGGGCCCGGACGGGCGTGCGCCTCCGCCAGCCGGACCGCCCGGTCGAAGGCGACCCAGCACATCACCTTGGAGTGCGTGTAGTGGCGGGGGGCGCCACGCATCTCCCACAGCCCCTGGTCGGGCTCGGTCCATGCCCGCTCCAGATGTTCCAGGAACACCGCCTGGAGCGCGACCAGATGCTTGCGGGGGCGCAGTCCGCAGCCGATCGACAGATGGATGGCGTCCATCACCTCACCGGGGACGTCGAGCTGACGCTGACCGGCGGCGGCGTTGCCGATCCGCACCGGGCGCGACCCCTCGTAGCCCGGCAGCCAGTCGGCCTCCCACTCGGTGAGTCGTCGCTCCCCCGCGATGCCGTACATGATCTGCACATCCTCGGGCCGCCCCGCCACGGCCCGCTCCAGCCAGGCACGCCAGGCGTCCGCCTCCGCCTTGAATCCGCTGCGCAGCAGGGCCTCCAGCGTCATGCCCGCGTCCCGCAGCCAGCAGAACCGGTAGTCCCAGTTCCGGACGCCGCCGATCTCCTCCGGCAAGGAGGTGGTCGGGGCGGCGACGATGCCGCCGGTCGGCTGGTACGTCAGGGTCTTGAGGGTGATCAGGGAGCGGGCGACGGCATCACGGTAGGGCCCGTCGTACGTGAGCCTGCGCAGCCAGCGGCGCCAGTACGACTCCGTGCTGCGCAGAGCCTCGAAGGCGTCCACCTGGTGCGGTGCGGACAGGTGGGAGGGGTGCCAGGTCAGCACGAAGGGGATCTGTTCGCCCGCCGTGACGGGGAAGACCGCGGTGTGGGCCGTGCCGTGGGCGACCGACCGCACGGGCGTGCGCAGCCACACCGACTCGGGTCCGGCGGTGCCCGTCAGCGCGCCGCCGCGGCGGCGCATCCAGGGCAGGACACGGCCGTAGTCGAAGCGGAGCCGCAGGTCCATACGCATGTCGACGGTGCCGGAGAGACCTTCGACGATGCGTACGACGCTGGGGGCGCCGGCCTTGCGGCACGGCATGAAGTCGGTGACCAGGACCTGGCCGGTCGTCGTCTCCCACTCCGTCTCCAGGATCGCCGTGTCGTCCCGGTAGCGGCGGCGGGCGTACGGGCCGTCCTCGTCGGCGGGGGCGATGCGCCAGCGGCCGTTGTCCTCGTCACCGAGCAGGGCGGCGAAACAGGCGGGCGAGTCGAAACGGGGGAGGCAGAGCCAGTCGATGCTGCCGTCCTTGCCCACTAGGGCCGCGGTGAGGAGGTCGCCGATGAGGGCGTAGTCCTCGATGCGGCTGGGCTGTCCTGGCATGGGGTCAGTTTCGGGGGACCGGGGGTGCGTGGCATGCGGTGTGGAGCGTTCGAGTTCCGCCGGGGCCGACCCGTGCGCGGGAGGACTGACGAGGGGCCGGCCCGGTACTCGGCCGAGAAGGCGAGGGCGGGCAGGGAGTGGACGGCGAGGGCGCGACCGGGGTTCTTCACCTTCCGGACGGTCGCGGGCAACGCCACGGCAAGGACCACTCCCCCGCACGGCCCGAAGCTGCTCAGGACCCTGTTCCGAGTACCGCGCACCACGTACTGAGTTCCGACGGTTCGACCTCGACACCGGTGAACGCCCACGGAAAGGACCAGCTCTTGACCGCCTCCACGAAGGCCCCGGAGATCTCCCCGACCGAGCGGATCCGTACCCTCGCGCACATCCTCTCCGGCAGGATCACGCCGAGGGAGGCCGCCCGCCGCCACGACCTCCCGGTGCGGGTCGTCCGGCAGTGGCTGCGAGAGATCCCGGTGGCCGCGCCGACGGACGCGGCGGACCGAAGCGGCCGACCGGCCCGGGCGCACCCAACGGGGCCGGCCGGCCGAACCGACCTACCGGACCCGGCGGACCGAACCGACGGGACCGACCGGACCGACGGGACCGACCGGACCGACCGGGCTGACCCAGCGGATCGGACCGACCCAGCGGACCGAACCGACCGAGGCTCCGTCGAGGACACGGCGCCGACGCGAACGGACCGTCGCCCGTTGCCCCGCTGCCGGGTGGTCGTCGACCAGATGGTGCAGGGGCTCGGGCTCTGACCGCCCGCCCTTTCAGCCGCTACGCTCCCCGCCATGAAACTGCGGAACACCCGCCCCCTGGACATCGGTTCGGCTCATGTCATCGTCACCGGCGGGTCGAGCGGCATCGGTCTGGCCACGGCCCTGCTGCTGGCGGCGCGCGGCTCGAAGGTCTCGCTCGTCGCGCGGGGCGCCGAGCGCCTGGAGGCGGCGGCGAGGAAGATATCGGCCGCCGGCACCCCGGTCCCTGCCCACGCCCGGGCCTCGGTCGCCGCGCGGGCCGCCGACGTCGCCGACCGGACGGCCCTCACCCGTGCCATCGCCGAGCTGGAGGCCGAACAGGCGCAGCCCTGCGACATCCTGATCACCTCGGCCGGGCTCGCCCGCCCGGGCCACTTCCTCGAACTGTCCGACGAGGTCTTCCGGCAGATGATCGAGGTCGACTACTTCGGCACGCTCCACGCCGTGCGCGCCGTCGCCCCCGGCATGGTGGAGCGCGGACACGGCAGTGTGGTCGCCGTGTCGTCCGCCGCCGGGCTGCTCGGCGTCTTCGGCTACAGCGCCTACGGGCCGGCCAAGTTCGCCGTACGCGGCCTGATGGAGTCGGTACGGGCCGAACTGACCCCGCGCGGGGTGCATGTCGGCGTCGTGTTCCCGCCGGACGTGGACACCCCCCAGCTCGCCGAGGAGAACCGGTGGAAGCCGGAGGAGACCCGTGTCGTCGGCGGCACGATCAGACCGCTCACGGCGGAGAAGGTCGCGGCCGCGATCGTGAAGGGCATCGACCGGCGGCGTTTCACCATCTGCCCGGACACGGGCACCCGCGCCCTGGCCCGCTTCGGCAGCGTGCTCACCCCGCTGCTCAACCGTGAGTTCGACCGGCGGGTGCGGGCGGTCCAGCGGTCGACGCCGAGCACGTGACCGCGGCGGTCCCCATCGACACGCCCCCCTTCGACGGTGGCCGCCGGTGTGGTGGTCCGCCGTCGGCTCAGCCCGCCGCCGCGACCCGGAAGCCTATGTTCCCGGCGGCGCTGTCGGGGGTGTTGGAGGAGCGGGCGGCCACCCGGTAGCGGTTGCAGTAGGAGGCGTGGCACATGTGGGAGCCACCGCGCATCACCCGGGCCGGGCCGTCGGGCGGCCCCGTCGGGTCCGTGCGCGGGCCGGTGCGATGGAAGTCCGGGCTGAACCGGTCGGCACACCACTCCCACACATTGCCGACGGTGTTGTACAGGCCGTAGCCGTTGGGTGCGAAGGCGTCGACAGGGGCCGTCGCACCGTGGCCGTCGGCCGCGGTGTTGTCGGTCGGGAAGGTACCGCGCCAGATGTTGCAGGTGTGCCGGCCGTCGGGGGCGAGGTCGTCGCCCCACGGATAGCGCCGCTGCTCCAGGCCACCGCGGGCCGCGTACTCCCACTCTGCCTCGGTGGGCAGACGGGTGCCCGACCAGGCACAGTAGGCCTGCGCGTCGTTCCAGGAGACGTGGACCACCGGGTGGTCGGGGATCGCCTCGGCCGAGGAACCGGGCCCCGTGGGCCGTCGCCAGTCGGCACCCCGGACGCCGCGCCACCAGGGGGTGCCGGGGACGCGAGGTGAGACGGCGCGCAGTTCGTCGGGGAGGAAGCCCTCGAAGACGAAGGAGAAGTCGAAGCGCTCGGACTCGGTCACATGTCCGGTCGCGTCCACGAACTCCGCGAACCGCTCGTTGGTGACGGTCGTGGCGGCGATACGGAACGGGCTCAGCTCGACCTCGCGCACCGGGCCCTCGCCGTCCGCCGGGTAACCGACCTCGTCCTCGGACCCCATCAGGAAGGTCCCGCCGGCCAGCGCCAGCAACCGTTCGTGGTTCGAGGCCGCCGAACCCCGGGCTCCGGCCGACGGCACGGCGAGCGGACCGCCCGACGGCTCTCGGCCGGGGGCGCAGCAGGGCTTGTCGTGGGACATCGCGCTGTCCTCGGGGACGTAGGGCGGCGTGGTGTGGTGTGGTGCGGCGTGGAGGCGTGGTCCCGACCCGCCCCGTGCATGGCCGTGCCGCGCCGTGCCTGAAGAGTAGCCCGCGTCAGATGTCGCCCCCCCCCGGCGGCGGCCGGGACGCGCTGTCGGGGTATTCCGTGGCACAGAGCCATGTGACATAGTACTGGCGTGACCGAGCGACTGACCTGCGACGTCGTGGTTGTCGGAGCGGGAATGGTGGGTGCGGCCTGCGGCCTGTACGCGGCCCGGGCGGGTCTGAGCGTCGCCGTGGTGGACCGCGGCCCGGTGGCCGGCGGCACGACCGGCGCCGGTGAGGGCAATGTCCTGGTCTCCGACAAGGAGCCCGGTCCCGAACTCGAACTCGCCCTGCTGTCCCACCGCTTGTGGGCGGAGCTGGCCACCGAGCCCGGCCTGGGAACGGCGTTCGAGTACGAGTCCAAGGGCGGGGTCGTCGTGGCGTCCGCGCCGGAGGGTCTCGCCGCGCTGGAACTGTTCGCTGCCCGGCAACGCGCGGCGGGGGTCGAGGCGTTCACCGTAGCCTCCCACCAACTCGCCGAGCTGGAACCACACTTGGCACCCGGCCTGGCGGGCGGCATCCACTACCCCCAGGACGCCCAGGTCATGCCGACCCTGGCCGCCGCCCATCTCGTACGGGCCTCCGGGTGCCGACTGTTCACCGGCCGGACCGTGACCGAGGTGCTGCGCACGCGGGCCGGTGCCGTACGCGGCGTACGGACCGACCGGGGCGACATCCACGCCATGGCGGTGGTCAACGCCGCCGGTACCTGGGGCGGTCGACTGGCCACGCTCGCCGGTGTCGGCCTTCCGGTCCTCCCCCGGCGCGGGTTCGTGCTCGTCACGGAACCGCTGCCGCCGATGGTGCGCCACAAGGTGTACGCCGCCGACTACGTGGCCGACGTGGCCAGCGACTCGGCGGCGCTGCAGACCTCCCCGGTGGTCGAGGGCACGGCCGCCGGACCCGTGCTGATCGGCGCTAGCCGCGAACGGGTGGGCTTCGACCGGTCGTTCTCGCTCCCCGTCGTACGGGCGCTGGCGGCGGGCGCGACCCGGCTGTTCCCGTTCCTTCAGGAGGTGCGCGCGATGCGGACGTACGTCGGCTTCCGGCCGTACATGCCGGACCATCTGCCCGCGATCGGGCCGGACCCCAGGGTGCCGGGCCTGTTCCACGCCTGCGGGCACGAGGGCGCCGGGATCGGGCTCGCCACCGGTACCGGCCGGCTGATCGCCCAGCTGCTCTCGGGCGGGACGCCCGATCTGGATCTCGCTCCGTTCCGCCCGGACCGGTTCGCGGAGCACGAGGGGGGCGCGACATGAACCCGCTGGAACTGGCGCGGGCGGAGCCGGGGCCCGCCTTCACCGTCACCCTCGACGGGCGCGAGCTGGAGGCGCTGCCGGGCCAGACGGTCGCGGCCACGCTCTGGGCCGCCGGCGTGACGTCCTGGCGCACCACCCGGGGCGCGGGGCGGCCACGCGGGATCTTCTGCGGCATCGGTGTCTGCCACGACTGCCTGGTCACCGTCAACGAACGCCCCAATCAACGGGCGTGTCTTGTTCCGGTACGACCGGGCGACGCGATCCGCACCCAGGAGGGCACAGGCCATGAGCACTGAACCCGGGCCGCCCCGTCTGACGATCGTCGGCGCAGGCCCCGCGGGTCTCGCCGCGGCCCTGGCGGCGGCCGGACGAGGCGTACGGGTCACCGTGGTCGATGCCGCCCGGGCAGCCGGCGGCCAGTTCTACCGGCAGCCCTCGGCCGGGCTCGGCGCGCGGCGCCCGCAGGCCCTGCACCATCAGTGGCGCACCTGGCAGCGGCTGAGCGACGGCCTCGCACGCGAGGTCGCGGCCGGACGCGTCACCCATCTGCCGGACCACCATGTGTGGTGCGTGGAACGGCGGTTGGACGGCTCCGGGCGCTTCACCGTGCACGCGCTGGTCGGGCCCGAGCAGGAGAAGCCCGTCGAGGTGCGCGCGGACGCCGTCCTGCTCGCGACCGGCGGCTACGAGAAGGTGCTGCCCTTCCCCGGCTGGACCCTGCCGGGCGTGGTCACGGCCGGCGGTGCGCAGGCCATGCTGAAGGGCACGCTCGCGGTGTCGGGCCGTACGGCGGTCGTCGCCGGGACCGGCCCGCTGCTGCTGCCGGTGGCGACCGGGCTCGCGTCGGCTGGAGTCACGGTCGCCGCGCTGGTGGAGTCCGCGCACCCGGCGGCCCTGGTGCGGCGGACCGGGGCATTGACGCGCCGGGCGGACAAGCTCACCGAAGGGGCCTGGTACGCGGCCGAGTTGCTGCGCCGCCGGGTACGGACCCTCGTACGCCACACCGTCGTCGAGGCGCACGGCGACGACCGGGTGGAGGCCGTGACCGTCGCCGCGCTCGACGCCGAGGGCCGGGTCCGGGGCGGTACCGGGCTGCGTATCCCCTGCGACACGCTCGCCGTCGGGCACGGCTTGCTGCCGCACACCGATCTCGCCGAGGCGCTCGGTTGCCGGATCGAGTCCACCGGGCCGCGCGTCTGGGTCGACGAGGAGCAGCGCACCGATGTGCCGGGTGTCTGGGCGGCGGGCGAGACCACCGGGATCGGCGGCGCGGCCCTCTCCCTCGCCGAGGGCCACATCGCCGGCCGGTCGGCCGCCGCCCGTCTGGGGGGCCGGGTGCCGGACCCGGGCGAGTGGGCGAAGGCCGCCAAGGCTCGTGAGGAACTGCGGGAGTTCTTCGGCGCCATCGACGCCGTGTACGTCCCACCGGCGCACTGGACCGAGCAGGTCACGGACGACACGGTGGTCTGCCGGTGCGAGGAGGTCACCGCCGGAGCCGTCCGCGAGGCCGTCGGGGAGCTGGGCGCCGCGGATGTCCGGACCGTGAAGCTCCTCACCCGTGCCGGGATGGGCTGGTGCCAGGGCCGGATCTGCGAGCCGGCGGTCGCGGGCATCGCCGGATGCGGGCAGGCCGTGGCCCGGCGGCCGTTCGCCCTGCCGGTACCCCTCGGCGTGCTGTCACGGGCGGGTGAGAGCGGGGAGGACGACGGCGACGACGCCCCGCCGTGAGCCCACGCGGCACCCGTCACCCGGCACCCGGCACCCGGCACCCGGCACCCGTCACCGATCACACGCCGGCTCTCGCGGGCCCCGGACCGCCCCGGACCTCGTGGACCGGACCCTGATCACCACACCACCAGTGATATGTCACACCTCATGGAGAGGGGCACCACACATGGCCACCACCGCGAACACCGAGAACACCGAGAACCGTCCCTGGCGCGGCGTCCTCGTCGCCACCGCGCTCCCCCTGCGCGACGATCTCTCCGTCGATCACGACGCGTACGCCGAGCACTGCGCCTGGCTCGTCGAGAACGGCTGTGACGGCGTCGTACCGAACGGCTCGCTCGGCGAGTACCAAGTACTGACGCCCGAGGAACGCGCCGCGGTCGTCGAGACCGCCGTCGCCGCGATCGGTGGCGCGCGGGTGATGCCGGGCGTCGCCGCGTACGGGTCCGCCGAGTCCCGGCGCTGGGCCGAACAGGCGAGGGACGCGGGCTGTGGGGCGGTGATGCTGCTGCCGCCGAACGCGTACCGTGCCGACGAGCGGTCCGTGCTCGCGCACTACGCCGAGGTCGCGAAGGCGGGCGTCCCGGTCGTGGCGTACAACAACCCGATCGACACCAAGGTCGACCTCGTCCCCGACCTGCTCGCCAAGCTGTACGGCGAGGGGTACATCCGGGCCGTGAAGGAGTTCTCCGGCGATGTCCGCCGGGCCTACCAGCTTGCCGAACTCGCCCCGGAACTGGACCTGTTGGTCGGCGCGGACGACGTACTGCTGGAGCTGGCGCTGGCCGGCGCCAAGGGCTGGGTGGCCGGATACCCGAACGCGCTGCCCGCCGCGACGGTGGAGCTGTACCACGCGGCCGTGGACGGCGACCTCGCCACGGCGAAGAGGCTCTACGAACAGTTGCACCCGCTGCTGCGCTGGGACTCCAAGGTCGAGTTCGTGCAGGCCATCAAGTTGTCCATGGACATCGTGGGGCGGCCCGGGGGACGCTGCCGGCCGCCTCGGGTGGAACTGCTGCCGGAGCAGGAGGCCGTGATCCGGGCGGCCACGGAGAAGGCCGTCGCTGCGGGCCTCGCCTGACCCGCGCGGGACGCAGCGAGAACGAGCGAGAAGGAGACCGGAGCATGCGCAGCACACTCGTCCTGCACGCCGTCGACTCGCACACCGAGGGCATGCCCACCCGGGTGATCACCGGCGGGATCGGCACGATCCCCGGCGCGACCATGAACGAACGCCGACTGTGGTTCCGTGAACACCGCGACGACATCAAGCAGTTGCTGATGAACGAGCCGCGCGGGCACGCGGCGATGAGCGGCGCGATCCTCCAGCCGCCGACCCGCCCCGACTGCGACTACGGCGTGGTCTACATCGAGGTCTCCGGCTATCTGCCCATGTGCGGCCACGGCACGATCGGCGTGGCGACCGTGCTCGTGGAGACCGGCATGGTCGAGGTGGTCGAGCCGGTCACCACCATCCGCCTCGACACCCCGGCGGGCCTCGTCGTGGCCGAGGTGGCGGTGGAGGACGGCGCGGCCAAGGCGGTCACCCTACGGAACGTACCGTCGTTCTCCGTCGGCCTCGACCGCAAGGCCACGCTCGCCGACGGCCGGACCGTGACCTACGACCTCGCCTACGGCGGGAACTTCTACGCGATCCTGCCGCTGCAGCAGTTCGGACTGCCCTTCGACCGTGGCCGCAAGGACGACATCCTGCGGGCGGGCCTCGACCTGATGGAGGCCATCAACGCCGAGGGGGGACCCGTGCATCCGGAGGACCCGTCGATCCACGGCGTCCACCACGTCCACCTCTACGCTCCC
This sequence comes from Streptomyces akebiae, assembly GCF_019599145.1. Taxonomy (NCBI): domain Bacteria; kingdom Bacillati; phylum Actinomycetota; class Actinomycetes; order Kitasatosporales; family Streptomycetaceae; genus Streptomyces; species Streptomyces akebiae. Next base: position 1,154,283 of record NZ_CP080647.1, read on the forward strand.
GGCGCCACCGCCCGGCACTCGCGGCACGCGATGGCCATCCACCCCGGCTGGTTCGACCGCTCCCCCTGCGGCACGGGCACCAGCGCGCGCATGGCCCAGCTCCACGCGCGCGGTGAACTCCCGCTGCACACCGAGTTCGTGAACGAGTCCTTCATCGGCACCCACTTCACCGGCAGGCTGCTCGGCGAGACCGAGGTCGCCGGGCTCCCGGCCGTGCTGCCGAGTTTCACCGGCCGCGCCTGGGTCACCGGCACCGCCCAGTATCTGCTCGACCCGTCCGACCCCTTCCCGTCCGGATTCGTCCTCTAGGATTCCGGAACTTCACACTTCAGGAACCACGGACTTCAGGACCGACGGACTTCAGCTTCGGACTTCAGAAACTTCGGACTTCAGGAATTCAGGAGAGACCGCATGCCCCCCACGGAGTCGCGGCGCGGCGGCGTACCGTCCGTCTCCACCGCTGCCGCCGCCGCTCCCCCGGCCCCCGCCCTGCCGGTGCTGGGCGGCAAGAAGAGCAGCTACCGCGAGCGGGTCGCCGACGCGTTGCGGGCCGCGCTGATCGCGGGTGAGCTGCGGCCGGGCGAGGTGTACTCCGCGCCTGCGCTCGCCGGACGCTTCGGCGTCTCGGCGACGCCGGTGCGCGAGGCCATGCTGGATCTGGCCAAGGAGGGGCTGGTCGACACCGTGCCCAACAAGGGGTTCCGGGTCACCGCCGTCACCGAGCGGCAGCTCGACGAGTACACGCATGTCCGCTCGCTGATCGAGATCCCGACCACGGCCGGCCTGGCCCGGACGGCCGACCCGGTCTCCCTTGAGGCGCTGCGGCCCGCCGCCCGCGAGATCGTCGCCGCCGCGGCCGCCGGTGACCTCATCGCGTACGTCGAGGCCGACACCCGCTTCCACCTCGGTCTGCTCGCCCTCGCGGGCAACGCGCACCTCGTCGAGGTGGTCGGCGACCTGCGCAAACGCGCCCGCCTCTACGGCCTGACCGCGCTCGCCGAGTCGGGCCGGCTGCTGTCCTCGGCACAGGAGCACCTGGAACTTCTGGACGCGCTGCTCGCCCGCGACGAGGAGGCCGTACGCGGGGTGATGACCCGCCACCTCGGTCATGTGCGCGGAATGTGGGCCGCGCCGGAGTGATCGTCCACGCCGCGCATGGGGACGGAGCGACGGGGCATCTCTGACAGGTGTGATCGGAGCGACGCGCGCTCCGACTGACGTTGAAAGTATGATCAGCCAATGTCTGACATGACCGAAACCACGCCGGGCTGGCTGACGTCCGACGAGCTCGAGTCGGCGCGCGCCAGGATGCCGATCCTGTACGTCGAGGCCGTGCCCGTGCGCGTCGACGACAGCGGCGAAGTGACCAGCATCGGCCTTCTGCTGCGCATCGGCCCGGACGGAACGGTCAGCCGCACGCTGGTCTCCGGCCGTGTGATGCACCACGAGCGGGTGCGTGACGCGCTGCTGCGCCATCTGGAGAAGGACCTCGGCCCGGTGGCGCTGCCCCGCGTCCCGTCCGCCCTCCAGCCGTTCACGGTCGCCGAGTACTTCCCGACGCAGGGCATCACCCCGTTCCACGACCCGCGTCAGCACGCGGTCTCCCTCGCCTACATCGTCCCGGTATCCGGCGACTGCCGCCCCCGGCAGGACGCCCTCGACCTGGTGTGGTTCAGCCCCCAGGAGGCGGCGTCGGCCTCCGTCCAGAGCGAGATGCCGGGTGGGCAGGGGGTCCTGCTGAAGCAGGCCCTGGCGCATGTGGGCTGCTTGTCCTAGCGGAGGCGGGACGGGGCGTGGGTCGCCCTCGCCGGGGCTCAGGGTTCCTGGCCGGGACTCGGCTCGGCCTCAGGGCTTCCGGCCGGGCTCGGCCCCAGGCCCTCCGGGCGGGCTCAAGCCTCCCGGCCGGGACTCGGGATTCACGTCGGCTCAGGATTCCCGGCCGGGACCGGGAATTCACGCCGGGCTCAGGGTTTCCGTCCGGACTAGGGATTCACGCCGGGCTCAGGGTTTCCGTCCGAGGTAGGTGACGTGCCCGTTCCCGCTCAGCCTCGCCGCGGCGGGGGCCGCCAGTTCGGTCGCCGTGGCGCGGGCGACGGCGGCGCGGCCCGCTTCCCCGAGGGCGTCGGCGAGGCGGGCCCGGCCGAGCCAGTTGTAGGGGCTGTGGGGACTCAGACCGGCACGTTCGCCGAGCAGGAGCCGGGCCAGGTCGTCCCGGCGTGCGCGGAGCGCCGCCTCCAGCAGGGTCCGCTGGACGGCGTCCCGCTGGGCGTGGCTTCCACCGAAGGTGTGCAGTCGGCGGCGAACGGGCCACAGCAGCTCCACCACCGTCGCGTAGTCCTCACGGACGAACGCAACCAGCGCCTCGCACACGGGCAGCCCGATCTCGGCGGTCATCACGCGGTTGGTGCGGGGCCGGGCGCCTTCCCGGGCCGCCCCCAGCCAGCGCCGCCGGTCGGCGACGAACTCGTCCGCCGTGTCCAGCCGCCCCGCGCCCGCGAAGGCCATGACGGCGTGCACGTCGTTGAAGGCGTAGAACGGCGGGTCCTCGCGGGCGGCCCACGCGTCGGCCAGGGCCTGCCAACGGGCTTCCTGGTCCGAACCGTCCAGGAGGAACCGCCACAACAGCGAGGCGGCGTCGAGGAGTTCCATGACGAACCCGGACGAGTCCTCGTGATGCAGTACGGCGTCGTAGATCCGCAGGGCCGCGGCGGTGTCGCCCGCCTCCAGCGCGTACAGGGCGTAGTGCCACCAGCTGTGCACGGTCAGCAGGCTGCCGCTCGCCCAGTCGTCGAGGCGCGCGTCGAGGAAGTCGAGCCCCTCGGCGAACCGGCCCTGCATCTCGTGCACATGGACGACGGCGTGGATGGCCCAGATGTCACGGGAGTTCCGCTCGACGGCGGCGTGGGCCACCTCCTGGGCCCGGTCGAAGTGACCCGACTCCTCCAGGCCGAACGCGTACATGCCCAGCAGTGGCCCCCGGTGGGGCTCGTCCGTGTCCCACGCCGGCAGGGCTCCGCCGATCCTGTCCCGCAGCCGCGTGGCGTCCCCGGTGAAGAAGTCGAGTTGATGGCCCACCGCGAGGGCGAGCGGATCACGGGGGCACTCGACGACCAGATCCTCCAGGATCCGGCCGGCCCGCCCCAGATCACCGCCGAGCCAGGCCTCCGCCGCGGCCATGTGCATGCGCTCCCGCCGGGGCAGCGCCGAACGATCCAGCCCCGCGCTGAAGTCCTGGAAGGTGCGGCCCGCCTGCTCGGCGTCCCGCGGTTCGGTCCCCAGCACCCCCAGATACGCCGCGAACGCCTGGGCCAGCGGCGCGCGCGGGCACGCGGCCACGGCGTCCGCGACGGCGGTCGGAAACTCCGGCCGGAAGAACAACAGCCCTTCCACGGCCCGGTCCAGGTGCCCCGCTCCCTCGGCGGTGCACTCGTACAGGGGGTTGCCGTACCGGTCGGTCACCATCGCAGCTCATCTCCGGCGCGTGTCGAGTGTCGTCGATCTGCCCGCGGCCGTCGACCGTGACACCGCGGACCAGCCCGAGTCCCCATCCAACCGACCACCCCACCGCCAAGTCCACCGAGCACCCCCGACACGCCCCCGATCACCACCGCGCGCCGCGAGACCGGGTCCGCGCACCCAGCACCCAGCACCCAGCACCCAGCACCCAGCACCCAGCAGCATGCCGCGTTCTCCTACTCACCTCCTCGACGATCGTCGCCTCGCTCATCGCGGAGTCCCGGCGACGCCACGTCTCGTCGCGGAGCAGTTCGAGATAGGTGCGGACATCGGCCATCAGCCGCGCGCCCCTGACCTCGCCATGGCCGGGCACGACCACGCGCGGATGCCGCGCCGACAGCCGTTGCATCACCTCGATCCAGCGGATGCCGGACACGTCGGTGTCGTGCGGCGGGAACCACGGGAAGATCGCGAACTGCCCGGCGTCGGGAACGCTCACCACCTGAACGGCACCATCGGTCTGGCCCCCCTGGTCGGTCGGTCAGGGCTGGGGCGACATCGGCTACCACTATCTGATGGACGCGGCCGGACTGGTCTACGAGGGACGCTGGTCCGGCACCGACGGAGACCCCGCGCACAACGCGGCGGGACAGCTGGTCACCGCCGCTCACATCGCCACGTACAACTCCGGGAACGTCGGGACAGCCCTGCTCGGGACATTCACCACCGGCGCGCCCACGTCCGCCGCGCGCGGCGCACTCGTCCAACCGCTGGCGGAACTCGCCACCCGGCACTCCATCGACCCCCTCCAGCAGAAGGTGGGCTACGTCAACCCGGTCAACGGCGCCACCTGGAGCGGTCCCGCCGTCTCCGGCCACCGCGACTGGGCGGCCACCGCCTGCCCCCCCGGCGGCGTACCGCACGCCCAACCACCGGCGATCCGCGCGGACGTGGCGGCCCTGATGGGGTGACGCGACCGGGCCGCTCGCACGGCCGCGTCGACACGAGCGGCGACACGACTGACGCACCTCGTGCAGGGCTGTGCGCACTCCGGGCATGGCTGACGCATCCTGGGTGCCGTCAGCCGTGCCCGCGCGCCGCCGACGGCACCCGCCGGCCGTGCCCCTGGTCCGCAGCGCCCCGGACGGCGATCGAGGCGCCGCTCACCGCACGGTGATCACCGCCTTTCCCCGGGCGTGGCCCCGCTCCACGTGGCGTACGCCCTCGGCCGTGTCCGCCAGCGGGTAGGTCCGGTCGACCACCGGGGTGAGTTCGCCGGACTCGATGAGCTCGGCGACGGCGAGCAGGTCGTCGTGGGTCGGTCCGGACGGGGGCGAGGGCAGGATCGGGCGGAGCCGTCGGCGGGTGACCAGGTCGGCAGCGGCCAGTCGCGCCATGGAACCCATCGCCCCGAACACCCGGCCGGGCGAGCCGCCGCCGTTGGCCAGCAGCGTCCCCGTCGGCGTGAGCGCCCGGCGCAGTCGCCGCAGCGGATGGTTGCCCACGTTGTCGAGGATCACGTCGTAGCGCGTGCGCCCTCCGGTGAAGTCCTCCCGGGCGTAGTCGACAGCGTGCGCGGCGCCCAGGGAGCGCACGAGATCGACGTTACGGGCGCTGCACACGCCGGTCACTTCGGCGCCCAGGGCCACGGCGATCTGTACGGCGAACGTGCCCACACCGCCGCCCGCCCCGTTGACCAGCACCCGCTGCCCCGCCTTCACCCGCCCCACGGTCCGGATTCCGCGCAGGGCGGTCACCGCCCCCACCGGCACAGCCGCGGCCTGCTCGAACGTGAGGTTCGCGGGCTTGCGCACCAGCAGATCCGCAGTGGTGCACGCGAATTCCGCGAAGGAACCCGGGCAGAAGCCCATGACTCGTCCCCGGGCCGCAGCCCCCGCACCTCGGCGCCGACCGCCTCGACCTCGCCCGCCGCGTCGATCCCGGCCACCCGGGTCTTCGGCCGGGTCAGCCCCACGACTCCCGACAGCCGCGCCACGTACGGGTCGCCACGCATCATGTGCCAGTCGTACGGATTGAGCGCGGCGGCGCGTATCCGTACGGACACCTGGTCGGCTCCGACCTCCGGACGGTCGATGTCCGCCAGCCGCAGGATGTCCGGCGGACCGAACCGCTCCTGAACGATCGCCTTCATCGTCTTCCCCCTCACTTCGCGACCGCCTGGTGTACGGCGTACACCCTCTTGGAGGCAAGGTAGGTGTACGGCGTACACCCGTCAAGGGGCGCGGCTCGGCAGGGGCGTTGGGTTTCCCGGAGTTCAGGCGGTCGTCGACGGATCAGCGCGGATCAGGGCGCGCCGAGGAGCCGCTCCAGGCCGTCCAGCGTCAGGTCCAGGGCGAACTCGAACTCGAACTGGTCGTCACAGCCCGAGCCGACGACCGAATCACGGTCGTGGGCGACCGCCATGGCCAGCGCGGTGATGTGCGGGTAGCGCGCGGCCATCTCCTCGGGCGACAGGGCGTCCGGGTCGGGCGCACGGCCGGAGGAGTCCGAGAACAGTTCCTGGGAGAAGCCCAGCAGGCGGCTGCCCATGACATGCATCGCGTGATGCGTCAGATCGAGCGAGAAGCCCCCGGCCCGGAAGATCCCGATCATCGAGTCCAGGTACTCCATGACCGCGGGTGTCGGGGTGGTCCGCGCCTTGATGCGCGACTCGATGACCTCGGGCGCCCACGGGTGGCGCAGCAGCATACGGCGGGCGGAGAGAACCCGTCCGCGGACGGCGGTCTTCCAGTCGGCGTCGGCGACCGGCGGGTCGATCTCACCGACGAGGGCGTCGATCATGCCGTCCAGCAACTCGTTCTTGTTCGCCACGTGCTTGTAGAGCGCCATGGGCACGACGCCGAGCGCCTGCGCGATCTTGCGCATGCTCAGCGCGTCGACTCCGCCCTCGTCGGCCAGGGCGACGGCGGCGGCCAGAACACGCCCTCTGCTCAAGGGTGTTCGCGACTGCCGGGCGGGGCCCGCCTGCGTGCTCGTCTCCACGATCCCCTCTCGTACGGGTGCGGTCGCCATCCGTGGCCGACCACCTTCCCGTCGCCGACGGTACAGCGTCCCGCGATGCCACCGAAGCCGCCGGAGCCACACCGGAACACACCCTCATGACATCACCGGATGATCGCACCATTCGGCGACCTCGTCGCCGCAAGGTCCGGGGACGTCACGGTCGGGGACGGCGACGTCGTAGGTGTTGACGCTCAGCAGTTCCAGAGCGGTGTCGCCGTCACCGGCGATGTCGGCCGCGATCGCTTCCAGGCGCCGACCGTCGCGGATGGCCTCCGCCAGGTACGGTTCGTCCTCCACCACCAAGACACACATGCTCCGAGGCTACGAGCCGACGCATATCGACGGCGTATCGGGAACCGCATACGCGCCGCCGTATCGGATCTCTCCGGCACGGGGATGCGGATCGCGCCCCGTGTGGTGCGTCGTCAGTCCGCCCTCGCCGGATGTGTGAGGTTCGTTCCGCTCCCCGGGTCGAACACGTGGGCCTTGGCCATGTCGACCCGCAGTTCCACCGGTTCGCCCTCGCGGGCGCGCGTGGCGGCGTCCAGGCGGGCCACGATGTGCTGGGTGTCGGTGCCGGTGTCGCGCAGACCCGAGTCCTTGGCGAGCTCCTCCAGTTCGGTGGTCGTCGCGGGCCCTCCCTCCGCGGTGAAGTAGACGTACGCATCGGAGCCCAGCGACTCCAGTACCTCCACGGTGACGGTGAGGACCGGGCCCGTCCGGGCCACGTCATGTGACAGGGCCGCGTCCTCGAATGCCTCCGGTCGCAGCCCGACGATGACCTCGCGGGGGGCGTTCTGGCGTTCCAGCGCCTGCCTCGTACGGTCGTCGAGGGTCAGGTCGCCGAGGGACGAGCGCAGGGCGCCGGCCTCCAGGGTGGCGTTCAGGAAGTTCATCGCCGGGGAGCCGATGAAGCCCGCGACGAAGAGGTTGCGCGGCAGGTCGTACAGCTCGGCCGGTGTGCCGAGCTGCTGGACCAGGCCCTGTCTCATGACCACGACGCGGTCGCCCAGCGTCATCGCCTCGGTCTGGTCGTGGGTGACGTACACGGTGGTCGTGGCGAGCCGCCGCTGCAGCCGGGAGATCTGAGTGCGCATCTGTACCCGGAGTTTGGCGTCCAGGTTGGACAGCGGCTCGTCCATCAGGAACGCCTTCGGATCACGGACGATCGCCCGCCCCATGGCCACCCGCTGGCGCTGACCGCCCGAGAGGTTGGCGGGCTTGCGGTCCAGGTGCTCGGTGAGGTCGAGGATCCGGGCGGCGTCCGTCACCTTGGCGTCGATGGTGGCCTTGTCCACCTTGGCCAGGCGCAGCGGGAAGCCCATGTTCTCCCGGACGTTCATGTGCGGGTACAGGGCGTAGCTCTGGAACACCATGGCGACGTCGCGCTCCTTGGGAGCCAGGTCGTTGACGACTCGGCCATCGATGCGCAGGGTGCCCTCGGTGATGTCCTCAAGTCCGGCGATCATGTTCAGCGTGGTGGACTTGCCGCACCCCGACGGGCCGACCAGGATCACGAACTCGCCGTCGGCGATGTCGAGGTCCACGTCCTTCACGGCGAGGGCCCCGTCGGGAAAGCGCTTGGTGACTCCCTCAAGGATGATCTCGGCCATGGATGGTGCCTCCTTGCCTTCCCCGTTCAGCCCTTGACTGCCCCGGAGGTCAGTCCGGCGACGATCCGCCGCTGGAAGAGCAGGACGAAAACGATGATCGGGATGGTGATCACCACAGCGGCGGCGGCGATCGACCCTGTGGGCTGCTGGAACTGGGAGCTGCCGGTGAAGAACGCGATCGCTGCGGGCACGGTGCGCGCGGACTCGGTGGACGTCAGCGAGATCGCGAACAGGAAGTCGTTCCAGCAGAAGATGAACACGAGAATGGCCGTGGTGAACACGCCCGGTGCGGCCAGCGGCACGATGACCAGCCGGAAGGCCTGCGCGGGCGTCGCCCCGTCGACCTTGGCGGCCTTCTCCAGGTCCCAGGGGATCTCCCGGAAGAACGCCGACAGGGTGTAGATCGCGAGCGGCAGGGAGAAGGTCATGTACGGGATGATCAGCCCGATCCAGGTGTCGAAGATCCCGATGATCCGCTCGATGTTGAACAGCGGTGACACCAGGGAGATCGGCGGGAACATGGCGATCAGCAGTGACATGCCGATGAGGACCCGCTTGCCGGGGAACCGCAGCCGGGCCACCGCGTAGGCGGCCATGGTGCCCAGGGCCACGGCGATCACCGTGGCGATCAGCGCGATGCCGATCGAGTTGATCAGCGCCCGGGTGAACTCGGCGGTTTCGAAGATTCCTCGGTAGTTCTCCCAGGTCCAGTCCGTGGGGATGTAGTTGCCGTCCGTCAGGGTGCTGGGGTCCTTGAACGACAGCGCGGCGATCCACCACACCGGGAACAGGGCGTACAGCACGACCACCACGTTCAGGACACCCCATCGGGTGGCGTGCGTCCTTCCCACCGCGGCCATCAGCGCTTCACCTCCGCACCGGGTGCCGCGGTGCCGAACAGTTTGACGAAGGTGAAGGCGATGATCCCGACGCAGATGAAGATCAGGACCGAGATCGCCGACCCGATGCCCAGGTTCAGCGCGGTGAACAGGTTGTCGTACCCGAGGATCGACACGGAGCCGGTTCCCTGGGCGCCCGCGGTCAGGATGTAGATGTTGTCGAAGATCCGGAACGCGTCCAGGGTGCGGAAGAGCAGTGCCACCAGGATGGCCGGTTTCATCAGCGGCACCATGACCTTGGTGAAGCGCTGCCAGGCAGTGGCGCCGTCCACCATGGCTGCCTTCAGGGTCTCCTCGGGAACCAGGGCGAGGCCCGCGAGCAGCAGCAGGGCCATGAACGGCGTCGTCTTCCACACCTCGGCGAGGATGATCAGCCAGAGGGCGGGCCACTGCTCGGTCAGCGGGGCCTCCCCGCTGGGCAACAGCTCGGCGAGGTAGCCGAGTTCCGGGGTCCAGGCGTACTGCCAGGAGAAGGCGGCGACCACGGTGACGATCCCGTACGGGACGAGGACCGACGTGCGGACGACGCCGCGCCAGAAGATCGTGCGGTGCATCACCAGGGCGAGCCCCATTCCGAGGACCAGTTCGATCGCCACGGACACCGCGGTGATGAACAGCGTGACCCAGAAGGCGTCCCACCAGAACGGGGAGGACAGCACCGCGCCGTAGTTGCTCAGACCCACGAACTCCGCCCGTCCGGGAAAGCGCAGGTCGTACCGCTGGAGGGACAGATAGACGGCGTACCCGATGGGGTAGGCGGTCACGGCGATCATGACGACGACGGCGGGCGCGCAGAGCAGCCAGCCGAGCCGCCGCTCCTGCCGGGCGCCGGCCGAGAGTTCCGCCCGGTCCGGCCCCGCCTGCTCCGTCCGCGCCTCGGGGGGCGGTGGGGTTGCGGCGGGTCGCGCCCGTGTGCTCATCGCGGGCCGCCCGGGGACGAGGCCCGCGCGCCGCGGCGCCGGGCGACGGAGTGGCGCGGGAGGTGGTGCTTCACGGGATCACACCCTCGGATCGCAGGGCATCGTCGATCTGCTCGCCGATGGTGTCGACGGAGCTCTCCGGTTCGATCCCGGACGGCGGGGACAGCGTGTGGGAGACCGCGATCGACACGTTCTGGTAGACCGGAGTGATCGGGCGCACGCTCGCTGACTCCAGGGCGGCCAGGACGTCCTTGGAGAACGGGTACTCCTTCATGAAGGCGGGCTCGTCGTACAGGGCGCGCAGGGTGGGCGGCAGACCGCCCTCCAGCGCGGCGCTGAGCTGGTTCTCCCGGTTGCGCAGACACAGTGCCGCCTCGAAGGCCAGGTCGGGGTGGCGCGAGTAGGCGCTCACCGCCAGATCGATGCCGCCGATGGTGGGCCGTGCGGGGCGGTTCGGATCGACCCGGGGGTACGGCGCCCAGCGGAAGTTCTTGAACAGCTCGGGGTTGTTCGCCTTCATCGACGGATAGACGAACGGGTAGTTGAGCTCGAACGCCGCCGTCCCCGACTCCATGGCGAGCCGGTTCTGGTCCTCCATCTGATTGGGCAGGGAGGGGTCGGCGGCCGGGGACCTCGCCAGATCACGCATGATCCCGGCGGCCCGCACAGCAGGCCGACCGAGAGAGGGCTCGGTCGCGGTCGCGTTGAGGATGGAACCGCCGGCACTGTTGATCAGCGTGTTGAACCAGACGGTCAGGCCCTCGTACTGGGCGCCCTGGATCTCCACGAAGTGCGGCTTGCCCTGCCGGGCGAGGGCGCCGGCCATGTCCAGCATCTCGGCCCAGGTCCTGGGCGGGGTGGGCACCAGGTCCTTGCGGTACCACAGGAGCTGGGTGTTGGTGTTGTACGGGACGGCGTACAGCTTGCCCTTCCAGGTGGAGGTCCGCAGCGGTACGCGCAGGGTGCCCTCGACGGCCTGCCGCTTCGCCGTCCCCGTCCATTCCCGGATCCAGCGCGCCTCGGCGAACTCCGCCGCCCAGGTGACGTCCAGGCCCAGGATGTCGAGCGAGTCGTCCTCGGCGGCGAGTCTTCGCACGAGCTGCTGGCGCTGGCCGTCCGCGGCGCGCGGGAGCTTGTTGTAGCTGATCGAGTAGCGACCGCCCGACGCCTGACTGCACCGGTCGGCCGCCTTCTGGAGCGCCCCGGAGTCGTCCGGGAAGTTGTACCAGTTGAGGGTGGGCCTGCCGGAGCCCTCGTCACCGCCGCAAGCGGCGAGTACCGACGCCAGCAACGGCATCACGGCGAACGCCCGCAGCCATCGCGTCCCTCCGCGACGTCCCCTCTGACCTGAAACCGGCCGGCAGCCGTACCTCGCGTGCACGCGCTCCACACCTCGTTTCCGGACGGTGGCACGGGAATCGGATCTCTCAGCTCTTGCTCCCGGCGAACACTAAAGGCCACATAAGGGACGATCAAGTACATAAGGATTGATCAAGCAGATAATTCACCCAATCGCCCGGCGCTCCGCCCCGTGACGGTCGACCCCGATCCGGCCCCAAAAAACGATGAAGGGCCGGTTTCGGATTTCTCCGAAACCGGCCCTTCATCTGCGACTTCTTCAAGTCGGGACGACAGGATTTGAACCTGCGACCCCTTGACCCCCAGTCAAGTGCGCTACCAAGCTGCGCCACGTCCCGATGCCCGTCTGACCTGGGGTTTCCCCTGGTTGAACGCGCACGGAAACAATACCGCACTCGGGCCGGTGGTCGCGCACGCGTTTATCGGGGCACGGCGGGAAGGGAAGGCCTCCGACGCCGCCCCTTGACCTGAAGCTTGGTTGAGGTTGCAGGCTCTTCCTCATGACGACGACGTACGGATTCACGGAGCTGCCCGAGCTGATGGGCCTGATGACGGGCGCGGAGAAGCACGGACCGGCGGCCACGTCCACGCTGGACGTGCTGTGGGTGCTCTACGACCGGGTGCTACGGGTGGAGCCCGGGCGATCGGAGGACCCGGAGCGGGATCGGTTCCTGCTGTCGAAGGGACACGGGCCGATGGCGTACTACGCGGTGCTCGCGGCGAAGGGCTTCCTGCCGGTCGAGTGGCTGCCCGGCTTCGGCTCGTACGACTCTCCGCTCGGACACCACCCGGACCGGGTGCTGGTGCCGGGCGCGGAGATCGGCAGCGGATCGCTCGGGCACGGCCTGCCGATCGCGGTCGGCACGGCGCTCGGGCTGCGGGCCCAGGGGCGGGTCGACCCGGCGGTATGGGTGCTGATCGGGGACGCGGAGCTGGACGAGGGCAGCAATCACGAGGCGATCGCGTACGCCGGGCCCGCCGGGCTCGACCGGCTGCACACCGTCGTGATCGACAACTCCTCCGCCAGCCATGCGCTGCCGGGCGGGATCGCCGCGCGGTTCGAGGTGGCGGGCTGGTCCGCCGAGACCGTGGACGGGCGCGACCACGAGGCGTTGCACGCCGCCTTCACCGCGCCGCACCCGGGGCGGCCGCGGGTCGTGGTGGCCCGTGTCGAGCCGAAGAACGCCTGACCCCCGCCGGACGTCCCCGCAACCACCTTGAAAGGACGAAAGACTTCATGGACACCATGCGTGACCGCTTCGCCCCCGTCGTCTCCGGCATGCTCGACGAGGATCCCCGGGTCGCGGTGGTCCTCGCCGAGATCGGCCGGGACGGCTTCATGGAAGCGACGCGCCGCCATCCGGACCGGGTGATCAACGTCGGCATCCGGGAGCAACTGCTGATCGGCGCGGGCGCGGGCCTGGCGCTGGCCGGAATGCGGCCCGTGGTGCACACCTTCGCGAGCTTCCTCGTGGAACGGCCCTTCGAGCAGGTGAAGCTGGATCTGGGGCACCAGGACGTGGGTGCGGTGCTGGTCAGCGCCGCAGCGTCCTACGACTGGCCCGCCGGCGGCTTCACCCACATGGCACCCGGCGACGTGGCCGTCCTGGACACGCTGGACGGGTGGACCGTCCATGTACCGGGGCATCCCGACGAGGCCGAGACGCTGCTCCGGCACGCGGTCGGCGCCGGTGAGGGCAAGGACGACAAGGTGTACGTGCGTCTGTCCGCGCAGTCCAACGAGCAGGCACGGGCGGTGGACGGACAGCGGTTCCTCACCGTGCGGGAGGGGCGCCGCGGGGTCGTCGTAGCCGTGGGGCCCATGCTCGACGCCGTTCTCGCGGCCACGGAGGGGCTCGATGTGACCGTGCTGTACGCATCGACCGTACGTCCGTTCGACTCGGCCGCGTTGCGCCGGGCCACCGACTCGGCCGACACGGACGTTGTCCTCGTCGAGCCCTTCCTGGCGGGCACGTCGACGGCTGCCGCCAATGACGCGCTCCTCCATGTGCCGCACCGGGTGCTCGGGCTGGGGGTGGGCCGGCGAGAGCTGCGGCGCTACGGGCAGCTCGGGGAGCATGTGGCCGCGCACGGGTTGGACGCGGCCTCGTTGCGGGAGCGGATCACGGGTTTCCTGCGGTAGCGGCACACACGGGCCGGGGCTCCTCAGCCGTCGGCGGGGAGCCCCAACTCGGGGTGGGCGTCGAGGAGTTTGGTCGGTGCCGCCTGGCGCCAGGAGTCGGCGAGGACATCGCGCAGCTCGGCCTCGTCCTCCAGAGCGGAGAGCCGCACCCGCACCCAGGCGAACCCTGCCTCGTGGTCGGCGATCCAGAACTTGCCGGGCTCGGCGAGGACCAACTCGTCCCGCTCCACCTTGGGGCAGCGCACGGCCATGGACGTCTCGTCCTCCGGCAGCGTCGCGAACATCTTCCCCGCCACCCGGAAGGTGGGCATGCTCCAGGCGACCTTCTCCGTACTGTCGGGCAGGGAGAGGGCGACACGTCGTACGTCATCTGCATCGGGCATGGAACGCACGGTAGCGGTGACCACTGACAATCACCGAGGGGCCCAGGGCTCCCTGAGGGCCGTCCCGCAATGAGCAAGGAGTCCTGGCTCGGCTGACCGCCTCTGCCGGCGTGGAGAGACCGTGTCTGCGGCCGGGTCGCGGTGGAGGGTCCGGCCGCAGAACCGGCCGCCGACCCGCGGGTGAAGGCCGCCTGCCGGAGCGGCACCGCGGAAGCCCGCCACAGGACGCCGTCACCGACAGCGCCTGACCAAACGCGCCGGGAACCCCGTCGGGGTTCCCGGCACCCCTCACACCAGGCCGGCTACGGGGACCGGTCGCGGGCTCGGGCCGGTGCGCCACCAAGGGGCCGGCCTTCGCCAAGTGGCCTGTCGACGTAGATGCCCTGCTCCGTGCGCGGGAACCGGTGAGCCCGACCGCTGGTGTCACGGAACAGGTTTCGTGCCGCAGCCGTCCGTGGCCGTTCCACGAGCCGGCCGCGTTCGAAGCAGGATCCGGCGCCGGGCGGACTCGACGACCTTGAACACCATGGCCAAGGCGCCTGCCGCGCTGTCGGCGCCTTGGGGGCTCGGCGCCAACTCCTAGGCGGAGATCCCGGCTTCGGCCCCAGCCCCCGCCTCACCCCCGCCCCCGGCTCCCACCCGCTTGTAGTAGATCGACGTCGGCCGCAGCCTCCCGTGCGGGTCCGTCGCGTAGTCGGGGATCGTTCCGATCCGGGTCCAGCCGGCCCCGCCGTAGAGGCGCTCGGCGGGGCTGTCGGTCTCGGTGTCCAGGTGGAGCAGGGTGACGCCCGCGTCGGCGGCGGCGCACTCGGCGGTCGCGAGGAGCGCCCGGCCGAGACCCCGGCCCCGGGCGGCCCGGTGCACCATCAGCTTGACGAGTTCGGCGCGGTGGCCGCTGTTGGGCTTGTCCGGGAGGGCCAGGCCGACCGTGCCGACCACTCGGCCGTCGTCGCACGCCACCCACACGACGAGCCCGCCCGCCGACACCGCCTCGACGCGCCGCTCCCACCAGTCGACGGCTGCCGCACGGTCGAGCGGCGCCAGAAAGCCGACTGACGCCCCGCCGTCCACGGTGTCCACCAGCAGATTTGCCAACTCGTCGATCAGGGAACGGAGTCGGGCGACGTCGAGGCGGGTGATCACACTCATGGCCGCACCACCACCAGCGCGTACCGCACGTCCTCGGGCCCCGGGCACCGGAACCGCGTCGCCCCCCACACCCGCATCCGCAGACAGTCCCCGGCGGCCAGCAGGTGTTCGACGTCCCGGTCGGTGATCCGGAGGGTGCCGTCCAGGACCCAGATGTGCTGTTCGAGGCCGGGCACGGACGGTCCGTCGTAGGCGATGTCGGCACCCGCCGTGAGCCGCCCCTCCACCAGCTCGCCGCGCAGCCCGGCCGCCGGCGGCGACACGGACCGCCGTACGAATCCGGACGTGCCGTCCGCCCAGACGGACTGCTCCGCCGCGCGCACGAGCGAGACGGGCTCGCACTCGACCTCGCTGAGCAGCTGGGACATCGTCCGGCCGTACACCTGACAGAGGCGGTTCAGCAGAGCCGCCGTGGGGCTGGTCTCCGCACGCTCGGCCCGGGAGAGGGTCGAACGGCTGACACCGCTGCGGTCCGCCAACTCCCCCAGAGACCAACCCTGTTCGGCCCGCAGTTCGGACAGGCGGGCGGCCAGACGGAGGTCTACGGGGTCCGGTCCCGCCCCTTCATCATCGATTCCCATATCTGAGATGTTATCCCGAATACGGGAATCGGCGGGTGCGCGGGGGCGCCGCCTACTCGGCTGCTTCCCCTTACTCGGCCGCTTCCCCCAGCGCCTCCAGCACCGGCCGGATCAGCGGGTGCCCCTCCGCGCCACGCCGCACGGCGGCGAAGACCCGGCGCGTGGGGGCCACGCCGTCGACGGGGCGTACGACGACGCCCGTGAGGTCCGTGCCGCGCAGCGCCGAGCGGGGCACGAGGGCGACGCCCGCGTCGGCCGAGGCGAGGGCGACCACGGCGCGGAAGTCGTCGGAGGAGTGTTCGAGACGCGGCTGGAAACCGGCGTTCTCGCAGGCCAGGACGACGACGTCATGGCAGGGGTTGCCGGGATAGGGGCCGATCCAGGGATCCTTGGCCAGTTCGGCGAGCGGCACCTCGGCCGAGTCGGCGAGGCGGTGGCTGACGGGCACGACCGCGTCGAACGGCTCGGCGTACAGCGCGACATGGGTGAGGCGGGGGTCGTCGGCGGCCGGCGCGCCCCGGTACTCGACGGCCACCGCGATGTCGACCTGCCGGTCCAGGACCATCGGCAGGCTCGCGTCGCCCTCGGCGTCCTGGACGCGGAGGCGGATGCCGGGCGCGGACGAGGCCAGGCGGGCCAGGGCGGGTGCCACGACCTGGGCGATACCGGTGGCGAAGGAGGCGACCGTGACGGTGCCGGCCTCGCCCGAGCTGTACGCGGCCAGCTCCGCGGCCGCCAGTTCCAGCCGGGCGAGGACCGCGTTGGTGTGGCCGAGCAGGATCTCGCCCGCCGGGGTCAGCCGTACGCCCTTCGCGCCCCGCTCGACCAGACGGTGCCCCGTCTCCTGTTCCAGGGCGGTGAGCTGCTGCGAGACGGCGGAGGGGGTGAGATACAGCGCGGCGGCAGCCGCCGTCACCGTGCGGTGGTCGGCCACCGCACGGAGGATGTGGAGCCGCCGTGCTTCGATCATGGGATCGATTCTCTCAAATGCCCGCTTTCCCCCGGAGCCGCGCGCTTCGGTCCTCCGCCTCGGCCGAACCGCTCCGTTCAGCGCTCCAGCTCGGCCCGCGCCGCCACGAACGCGTCCACCGCCCGGTGCACGTCCGCCGTCGAGTGCGCGGCGGAGAGCTGGACGCGGATGCGGGCCTGACCCTGCGGGACGACCGGGTAGGAGAAGCCGATCACATAGACGCCGCGTTCCAGGAGCAGTTCGGCCAGGCGGCCCGCCTTCGCCGCGTCGCCGATCATGACGGGCGCGATGGGGTGGTCACCGGGGAGGATGTCGAAGCCCGCCTCGGTCATGCGCCCGCGGAACAACGCCGTGTTCTCGGCGAGGCGGACACGCAGGTCGTCGGCCGACTCCAGGAGGTCGAGCACCTTCAGGGAGGCCGCCGCGATCACCGGGGCGAGGGTGTTCGAGAAGAGGTACGGGCGGGAGCGCTGGCGCAGCAGGGCGACGATCTCGGCGCGGGCGGCGACGTAGCCGCCGGAGGCGCCGCCGAGGGCCTTGCCGAGGGTGCCGGTGATGATGTCGACGCGGTCCATGACGCCGTGCAGCTCGGGGGTGCCGCGGCCGCCGGGGCCGGTGAAGCCGACGGCGTGGGAGTCGTCGACCATGACCATGGCGTCGTGACGGTCGGCGAGGTCGCAGATCTCGCGGAGCGGGGCCACGTAGCCGTCCATGGAGAAGACGCCGTCGGTGACGATCAGCTTCCGGCGGGCACCGCCCTCGGAGGCATCCTTCAACTGCCTTTCCAGGTCGGCCAGATCGCGGTTGGCGTAGCGGAAGCGGCGGGCCTTGGACAGCCGGATGCCGTCGATGATCGAGGCGTGGTTGAGGGCGTCGGAGATCACCGCGTCCTCGGGGCCGAGCAGGGTCTCGAAGACGCCGCCGTTGGCGTCGAAGCAGGAGGAGTAGAGGATCGTGTCCTCCTGGCCGAGGAACGCCGAGAGCCGCGCCTCCAGTTCCTTGTGGACCTCCTGGGTGCCGCAGATGAAGCGGACGGAGGCCATGCCGTAGCCCCAGCGGTCGAGGGCCTCGTGGGCGGCGGCGATCACCTCGGGGTGGTCGGCGAGGCCGAGGTAGTTGTTGGCGCAGAAGTTGAGGACCTCACCGGGACGGCCCCCGGCGGTGACCGCGACGGTCGCCGACTGTGGGCTGCCGATGACCCGCTCGGGCTTGTGCAGTCCGGCGGCGCGGATCTCGTCGAGGGTGGCGCGCAGGTCGTCGCGCACGGAGTCGAACATCAGGAAGCTCCTAGGGTGCGAGGAAGAGCGGGTGAGCCGAAGGGGCGCGCCTGGGTCGAGAGGGCATGGGGCCCCTCCCGTTCGAGCGGAGCCGAGAGTGGGGTTCGCGCCCAGACCCGACGAAGTCGGGTCGAGCACGATCGGCCTCTCGACACAGGCTTTGGCACCCCGGAGGCGAACCGAGCCGAATGTCAGACAGCCCAGTCGAGGATGACCTTGCCGCCGCTGCCGCTCGCCGCGTCCGCGAACGCCGCCTCGTGGTCGCGGTAGCCGTACCGGCCGGTGATGACAGGGGCCAGGTCGAGGCCGCCCTCCAGGAGCACCGTCATCGCGTACCAGGTCTCGAACATCTCTCGGCCGTAGATCCCCTTGATGGTGATCATGGACGTGACGACGCGGGACCAGTCGACGGCGAACTCCTCCGACGGCAGCCCGAGCATGGCGATCCGGCCGCCGTGCGTCATGTTGGCGATCATGTCGCGCATCGCGGCGGGGTTGCCGGACATCTCCAGGCCTATGTCGAAGCCCTCCCGCAGACCGAGGGTCCGCTGCCCGTCGGCGATGGTCGACTCCCGCACGTCGAGCGCCAGGCTGACCCCGATCTTGCGGGCGAGTTCCAGCCGGTCCTCGCTGACGTCCGTGACCACGACGTGCCGGGCGCCGGCGTGCCGGGCGACGGCGGCGGCCATCAGGCCGATGGGGCCCGCCCCGGTGATCAGGACGTCCTCACCGACCAGCGGGAAGGAGAGCGCGGTGTGCACGGCGTTGCCGAACGGGTCGAAGATCGCGGCCACATCGAGGTCGACGGGCACACGGTGCACCCAGACGTTGGTCGCGGGCAGGGACACGTACTCGGCGAAGGCGCCGTCGCGTCCGACGCCGAGGCCGACGGTGGCGCGGCACAGGTGGCGGCGGCCGGCGAGACAGTTGCGGCACTTTCCGCACACGAGGTGGCCCTCGCCGCTGACGCGGTCGCCGACCTGGATCTCGGTGACGGCACGGCCGGTCTCCACGACCTCGCCGACGAACTCGTGGCCGGCCACGAGCGGGGTGCGGATGGTCTGCCGGGCCCAGCCGTCCCAGGACCGGATGTGCAGGTCGGTGCCGCAGATCCCGGTCCGCAGGACCTTGATCAGTACGTCGCCGGGGCCGATCTCGGGCTCCGGGACGTCGACGAGCCACAACCCGGGCTCCGCCTTCTCCTTGACCAGCGCTTTCAACGCTACGGCTCCTGTGGGTGCGCCCCCGGCGCGGTCCATGACGAGCGGGGCATGACGAACAGGCCCGTACCGGGGAGAGGGGTGGGATCGCCGATCAATCTGCCGCACACCGGCGCCCCGGGTCCATCGAGGTTTTCTTAACCTCCGCCGCAGCTTTCCTTCACACCCACACCGCGCCCGGCACCGCGGAGTGAAACGATGTCCTCATGCCCAACGAGCCACATCCCGACATGGGTCGGGACGATTGCGCGGGAGGAGCCACGGCCGAACCACATGCGGCCAGGACAGCGCCGGACCCGGACACCGTGCCTCGCTGCGCCGAACCCGAACCGGACAGCTGGACCCTTCTGCTACAGGGTGGCAGTTTCTGCGCCCTGCCACTCGGCCACTCGGGGAGGCACTACGAGTCAGGAGCGCCCAGGACCTGGATCGCGGACGAGTAGCCTCATCCGCGATCCGCCATGAAGTGCCACCCGCTTCGCAGGTCACGGGAACGCCTCCCGCCCCTCGATCCGGGCGGCCAGTTCCGCGGCCATCGACTTGATGGTCTCCAGTCCCGCCCTGCCCCAGGGGCGCGGCTGCACGTCCATGACGCAGACCGTGCCGAGGGCGATGCCCGTGCGGTCGAGGAGAGGGGCCCCGAGATAGGAGCGAATGCCGTGGTCGTCGACGACGGGGTTACCGGCGAACTTCGGGTATTCGCGCACGTCTTCGAGGACGAGCCCTTTGCGTCGGACCACCACATAGGGGCAGAACCCGTGGTCACGGGCGAGGTGCCGATCGACCCCGAGGACCGTGGTGTCCGCCGTGGGCTGCGCCGACACATGCAGGCCGGCGAAGAACTGCCGTGCCTCGTCGATGAAGTTGACCGTCGCGTACGGCACCGCGGCGACCTCTGCGAGCCGGTCCGCGAAGGCGTCGAAGGCCGGTTCGGCGTACTCGCCGAGCCCCAGCAGCCGCAGCCGCTCCACGCGCTCGGGAGCGTCCCGGTCCTCGGGGGTGAGCAGCAGCCGGCCTACCGGACGCGGCGGGTCGTACGTCACGTGTGGGCTCCGTGGCTCGGCAGCTGCGCCGGGGTGTGGGCGAGGAGGTGCCGGACGAGGGTGAGCAGGGTCTGGACGCCCGAGCTGGAGATACGGGCATCGCAGCAGACGACGGGGATCTCCGGGTCGAGGTCGAGGGCCGCGCGCACCTCGTCGGCGTCGTAGCGGTAGGAGCCGTCGAACTCGTTGATGGCGACGATGAAGCCGAGGCCGCGCTGCTCGAAGAAGTCGACGGCGGCGAAGCAGTCCTCCAGGCGGCGCGTGTCGGCGAGGATGACCGCGCCGAGGGCGCCCTCGGAGAGTTCGTCCCACATGAACCAGAACCGCTGCTGTCCCGGGGTGCCGAACAGGTAGAGCACATGGCGCGCGTCCAGGGTGATGCGGCCGAAGTCCATCGCGACGGTCGTCTCGACCTTGTTCTCGATGCCGTCGAGATTGTCGGTGGCGGCGCTCACGGTGGTGAGCAGTTCCTCCGTGCTCAGCGGCGCGATCTCGCTCACCGCGCCGACGAAGGTCGTCTTGCCGACCCCGAACCCTCCCGCCACCAGGATCTTGAGTGCGGTGGGGAAGGGGTCAGAGCTGTCGTCGTAGTCCATCGAGCACTGCCTCCAGAAGAGACCGGTCTGTCGGGTTGTGGTGGAAAACCGGGGGCTTGGTGGTGAGGGCTCCGCAGTCGACGAGGTCGGACAGCAGCACCTTGGTGACCGTCGCCGGCAACTTGAGGTGCGCGGCGATCTCGGCGACCGAGACGGGTGCCCGGCACAGGTCGAGTGCGGTCGCGTGTTCGGGGCCCAGATAGCCGAGGGGGGTCGCCCCGGTGGCCATCACCTGTGAGAGGAGATCGAGCGCGGTGGTCGGCCGGGTCCGGCCGTTGATGACGGTGTAGGGGCGCACCAGACGCCCGGCGGCGTCGTCGTACAGGGGTCCGTCGCCGGCCTCGGGCACGGTCAAGGCCTCATCGCTGAGGGTTCGACGGCTTGCCGGGGCTGGGTGACCAGGTACGGGCGGACGCTCTTGACCAGCATCGCCATCTCGTAGCCGAGGACGGCGGCGTCGGCCTCGCGTCCGGCGAGCACGGCGAGGCAGGTGCCGGAACCGGCGGTGGAGACGAACAGCAGGCTGGAATCGAGTTCGACGACGACCTGGCGGACGTCGCCGCCGTCGCCGAAGCGGACGCCCGCGCTGCGCCCGAGGGAGTACAGGCCGGAGGCCAGGGCCGCCATGTGGTCGGCGCTGTCCGGGTCGAGGCCGTGGACCGACTTCACCAGCCCGTCGCAGGAGAGCAGCACCGCGCTCGTGGTGTGCGGTACGCGCTGGACGAGGCCGCTCATCAGCCAGTCGAGGTCGGATACATGGCCGGTCGGCGCATCGCTCGCCATGGTGGATCGACTCCTTGGGGTGCGTTGGTCTGCGGGAGCGCAGGAGGTGGGGACCGCGGTGGGGGTGGTGAGGGGGGTGGTCATCCGGCCGGTGTGCTCCCGTCCTGCCGGGACGTGAGGTCGTGTGCCGCGTCGAGGGCCGACGGGGGTACGGCTATGGGGGCGCCGCCCCTGGGGTGTCCGCCCAGGGGTTGCGCGGCGTCCTTGTGGGGTGCGTCCATGTGGGCCAGCTCCATGTGGAGTGCGGCGGCGCCGCCCGTGCCGCCGTGCGGTGCCGGGTTCGGGTGGCCCGTGTTCGGGCTCGTGCGCAGCTGTCCCGTGTCGATGCGGGAGGCGGCGTCGGGGGCGGGGGGTGCGAAGTCGGCGGGGGCGGCGAAGTCCGCCGGGGGCGTGTCCAGGGTGGAGGTGTCCCAGTCGGAGCTCTCCAGCTGGCGTGCCTCGGCGAGTCCGATGCCGCGCTGGAAGGCGGCCATCAGCCCGGGGTCGTGGCCGATGTAGTGGTCGGGGTCCTGGCGGGGCGGGGGCGGAGGGCCGCCGCGGAGCTGGGGCACGATGTGCTGCTGGGCGCGGCGGCGGGGCAGCTGGGGCTTGCCCATGGTGCCGCGGACGGCGCCGCCGACCCGGGGGGTCGGGGGTTTCCCGGTGTTCTCCTCGACGATCCGCCGGTCGTCGGGGCGGATGCCGGGCACGGCCTCGGCCGGGTTGGGCCGCTCCTCCCGGGCGCCGCGCACCGGCAGCGGGGTCGGCCCGGTGCCCCCTCTGGCTGAGCCCTGCTGACCGCTGCCCCGGCCGGGGCCCTGCTGTCGGGGCACGGTGGCACGCGCGGGGCTCGGGACGCCGCGGTGGCCGGGCTCGGGACGCGTGGGCCGGTCGGGGGCCGGACGGTCGGACCGGTCGTTGACGTTCGCGGCGTGAGCGGGTCCGCCTGTGGTCGGGCGGTCGGCGGGACCGGGTGCGGACGCCCGTTGGGGCGTGGCCGCCTGCGGGTGGAGCGGTCCGGCGGGTCGGCGTGCGCCGGTGCTCTGCTCGGGGACGCCGTGGGTGTGCGGCAGATCGCCGGGCTCGCTGCCGAGCAGGCCCTGGGGGACGACGAACGCGGCTTGGACCCCGCCGTAGATGTTGCTCTGGAGGCGGACCTGGATGCCGTGGCGGCGGGCCAGCTGGGAGACGACGAAGAGGCCGATGCGGCCGTCCTGGAGGAGGCTGGCGACGTTGACCTGGTCGGGGTCGGCGAGCAGGGCGTTCATCTTGTTCTGCTCGGTGACGGGCATGCCGAGGCCGCGGTCCTCGACCTCGACGGCGAGCCCGGAGGTGACGAGGTTGGCGCGGAGCAGTACCTGCGTGTGCGGGGCGGAGAACACCGTGGCGTTCTCGACGAGTTCGGCGAGGAGGTGGATGACGTCGGCGACGGCGTGCCCGCGCAGGGTGCCGTCGACCGGGGGCACCAGCTTGACCCGGGAGTACTGCTCGACCTCGGCGATCGCGGAGCGCAGCACCTCGGTCATGGAGACGGGGTTGCTCCACTGGCGGCGGGAGACGGCGCCGCCGAGGACGGCGAGGTTCTCGGCGTGGCGGCGGATGCGGGTGGCGAGGTGGTCGACGTGGAAGAGGCCCTTGAGCAGGTCCGGGTCCTCGATCTCGTTCTCCAGGTCGTCGAGGATGGAGATCTCACGCTGGACGAGGGACTGGAGCCGGCGGGCCAGGTTCACGAAGACTTCGAGCTTCTGTTCGCTGCCGGCGTGGCTGGAGAGCTGGGAGGCCTGGACGACGGCGGTGACGGCGCTGTCGTGGGCGCGGGCGAGGTCGGCGGCGAGTGGCTCGAAGTCGTCGGCGCCGGCGGCGGTTCTGACGCGGGGCCCGCGGGCGGGCGGCTGGTCGCCGCGCCGGAGCGCGTCGACCAGGGAGCGCAGGTCGTCCTCGCTCTTGCTGCTGGCCTGACGCAGACTGCCCAGCCGTTCGCGGACGGACTTGGCGGTGCGCCCGGCGGCCACGGCGCCGATGGCGATGCCCGTGAGGGCCACGGCGGCGGCTCCGGCGAGGACCGCCCACAGGGTGAGGCTGGGGCGGGCGCCGCCGGCGCGGAAGGTGAAGAGGACGGCGGCGCAGGCGCTGAGTGCGACCGCGGTGGGGGGCAGGACCGCGAGTCGCACCAGCTGTGGCCGTATGTGGATCTCGGGCAGCGAGGGGACGGCGGCGCGGGCGGCCGATCGCCCGTGCCGCCCGCCCTCACGGCGGTCTGCGCGGGCGGCCGGTGCGCGAAGGTGAGACATCAGCGTCCTCGTACTGGTCCGTCTGGGGTGTGGGGGGTGCCGCGTCTGGGCGACTTGGGCATGCGCCATCGCGTGTCGGTTGCGAGAGTCGAAGAATTCGGCCCAGCGTCGTCCGACGGCGACTCACAGTAGTCGCCGACGCGTCATGTGCGGTGCGCAGTTGACAAAGAGCGCCGTAATGCGTCCCGCTCTGGTATGAGGCTTCGTGCGACAGTCCGATAATTCTTCGGACGTCTGTTCCTGCCGAATTCTTTTTGCGTCCGAATTTCGATCAGAGCTGATCAGAATGGATCGACAAAAGACGTCGAGGGCCGGGGAGCACATCGCTCCCCGGCCCTCGACTTCCTTCTAAAAATCACCCTGTCGGGAGAATTCCCGACCCGTTTCTCAGCCTTCCGCGACCAGGTCCAGCCGCTCCCCCACCGGGGGCCAGGCGGCCCAGCCGCCGACCGGCTGCTGGGAGACCGCACGCCACCAGGGATCCACCGGCGGGGTGTTCTTCGGCTCGAACGGCTCCCCCGGTCGCGGCGCGGCCATCGTGACTCCCGCTCCGTGGGTGGCCCACATCATGCGCTCGCCCGGCTCCGCCCAGGCGTGCATCGCCAGATTGAACGTCGCCCAGTGGATCGGCATCATCACCCCGCCGGGCTCGCCGCCCTGGAGGTCGAGGTGGGTCTGCAGCCCCTCGTCGGGCGTCATGTGGATGTCGGGCCAGAACTCCGAATAGGCACCCACCTGGATCATGGTGAGGTCGAACGGGCCGTGCGCGGCGCCGATGTCCTTGAACCCCTTGAAGTACCCCGTGTCGCCGCTGTGGTAGATCCGGTGCTCGTCACCGGCGACGACCCAGGAGGCCCAGAGCGTGTGCTGGGTGTTGCGCAGGCCCCGGCCGCAGAAGTGCCGGGCGGGGGTCGCGGTCAGGGTGAGGCCGCCGACCTTCGTGGCCTCGTGCCAGTCCAGCTCGCGGATGCGGTCCGCGGAGACTCCCCAGTGCTCCAGATGGGCACCGACGCCGAGAGGAACGGCGAAGAGCGTGTCCGTACCCGCCAGCTCCTTGATCGAGGGCATGTCGAGGTGGTCGTAGTGGTCGTGCGAGATGACGACGACGTCGACCGGGCCGAGCGCGGCCAGCGGCAGCGGCACGGGGTGCAGCCGCTTGGGACCGGCGAAGGCGAACGGGGAGCAGCGCTCACCCCAGACCGGGTCGAAGAGCACCCGGTGGCCGTCGATCTCGGCGAGCACGCTGGAATGGCCCATCCAGGTGGTCCGCAGCCCGCTCGCCGGGGGTCGGGCCAGGTCGGCGAGGGTCGTGGAGTGCACGGGGATCAGCCCCGCCGGAGCCCGCCGCACCCTCTCGTCCTTGCGGAAGAAGCTCTTCGCCATCTCCACGGCGGCGCCCCCTGAGGGGCGGACCTGGGCGCCCTCGGGGTTCACGAAGACCCCGTTCGCGAAATGCGGGGATCTACGGATCCGCTCCCATCGGGCACCGCTCGGATCCGCGCCGAAGGCGGCGGGCCGCGCAGCGCGCAGCCCCGAGCTCAAAGAACGGGATCCCGAACCGGACACGGCACCTCCAGGTGGATTCGCTCAGGCATCCCATTATGGTCCGCCCCTCCGACCGCGCCGGGTCCGACTGTCCCCGCACGATGCAATACTGACCAACTATTCAGTAGATCCTTTTGTTCCCGGGGAGCCCCATGACCATCACTCCTTTCATGTCGCTCACCTGGACCGACCACCTCACCGGCCGACGGGGCTTTCTCGTCGTGGACCGGTTGGTGCGCGGGGTCTGCAGCGGCGGCCTGCGCATGCGCCCCGGCTGCACGCTGGACGAGGTCGCCGGACTCGCGCGCGGCATGACCATGAAGGAGGCGCTGCACTACTCCCCCGAGAGCCGGTACGTCCCGCTCGGCGGCGCCAAGGGCGGCATCGACTGCGACCCCCGGGACCCGGAGGCCTACGGCGTCCTGGTGCGCTACCTGCGCGCGATGCGCCCGTACGTCGAGAGCTTCTGGACCACCGGCGAGGACCTCGGTCTCGCCCAGGACCTGGTGGACCGCGCGGCTGCTGAGGCGGGCCTGGTGTCGACGATCCAGGCTGTGTACCCCCTCCTGGACGACGAGGGATCGGCCCGACGGCGTCTCGCGGACGCCTTCGCCGTCCAGGTGGACGGCATCGGCCTCGACGAGCTGGTCGGCGGCTGCGGTGTCGCCGAGTCCGTGCTCACCGCCCTGGACCGGACGGGTACGCCGTACGCCGGGACACGGGTCGCCGTGCAGGGCCTGGGCACCATGGGCGGCGCCACCGCCCGCTTCCTCGCCCGCGCCGGCCTCACCGTCGTCGCTGTCGCCGACATCAAGGGCACCGTCGCCAACCCAGCCGGCCTGGACGTCGAGGCCCTGCTCGCGGCACGCGACGCGCACGGCACGATCGACCGCACCGCGCTCCGGCCCACGGACCACGAGACCTCCGCCGACGCCTGGCTGGCCGCCGAGGCCGACGTGCTCGTCCCCGCGGCCGTCTCCTACGCGATCGACACCACCAACCACCACCTCGTCACGGCGCCTCTGATCGTCGAGGCGGCCAACATGCCCGTCCTGCCGGAGGCCGAGGAAACGCTCACCTCCCGCGGCGTCACCGTCCTGCCCGACGTCGTGGTCAACTCCGGTACGAACGCCTGGTGGTGGTGGACCCTGTTCGGTGACATCGGCCCCACCGCCGACGAGGCGTTCGCCCACA
The DNA here is from genome assembly GCF_019599145.1 of Streptomyces akebiae. Classification (NCBI taxonomy): domain Bacteria; kingdom Bacillati; phylum Actinomycetota; class Actinomycetes; order Kitasatosporales; family Streptomycetaceae; genus Streptomyces; species Streptomyces akebiae. Next base: position 1,180,708 of record NZ_CP080647.1, read on the forward strand.
CCCGGCGTTCCATGCGCGCCCTCGTCGACCTGATGCTGACCCGCGCCGAGGCCGACGGCACCACGCCCCGCGCCGCCGCCCACGCCATCGCCGCCGACCGCCTGCCGGCTATCACGGACCGCTTCGGCTGGCACCGCTGACGCCCCGGCCCCGCCGAGGTGGCTCGAAGCCTGCGGCGCCGCGCGGGGCCTGGGTAGGGTTGCCACGTGGGCAGGGTGCGGTTGAGCGTGGCCGAGCGGCGAGCGGAGCTGCTCCGGGCCGCCATCGAGCAGATCGAGGAGCGGGGCGTCGCGGCCGTACGGATCGCCGACGTGGCCGCCGTCCTCGGTGTGAGCAACGCCCTGGTGCTCTACCACTTCTCCACCAAGGAGAGACTGGTGGCCGAGGCCTTCCGCCACGCCGCCGAGGACGACCTGGCCCATCTCCGCAAGCTCCTGGGCCGCCGCACCACGGCCCTGCGCCGCCTCCGGGCGGCCGTCCGTTGGTACGCCCCCACCGGCCAGGCCAAGGGCTGGCGGCTCTGGATCGAGGGTTGGGCCGTGTCCCTCCGCGACCCCGCCCTGCGCGAGGTCACCCGCGACCTGGACCGCCAGTGGAAGGCCGCCCTCACCGAGGTCATCGAAGCCGGCGTGGCCGCCGACGAGTTCCACTGCCCGGACCCCACGGCGTCCGCCCTCCGCCTCACCGCACTCCTGGACGGCCTGGCCGTGCAGATGACGACCTACGACGGAGCCGTCTCCCGCACCCGGGCCCAGGACTGGGCCGACAGGGCCCTGGCCCATGAACTGGGCCTGGATCCCGCATCGTTGACGCGCGCCGACCGCTGAAACGCGACAAGACCCCGCGCCCGAAAGGGGGCGCGGGGAACCGCGCTCGCGACCACGACGGACCGACGCCGCCCACGGAGCAGCACGCGCACGGCGACGACGCGCACGACGAGAACGCGCCCGTCGCGGGCCTCAGGCGACGGATTCGATCCGCAACCTGATGTCGTCCGGCGACAGCTGTCCCTTGGCCGACACATGGTCCCCGGAGGACTCCCCCCGCAGCCGCCGACCGATCCACGGCACGAGATACTCCCGCGCCCAGGTGATGTTGTCCCGCCGCATCTCCAGCGTCCCGCGCGGCGGCAACGGCGGCCACGGCTGATCGGGATCGGCCGGAACGTCGACCCCCAGCACCTGCCCGGCCCGCAGGGCGACCCGTGTGTGCCCCTCCGGCGAGAGATGCAGCCGGTCCAGGTCCCAGGCCCGACGATCCTGCACCGTCTTCAGAGACCACAGGTCCAGCACGGGGCATCCGTACCGGTCGGCGATGGCCCGTACATGCAGGTTGTACGTGGCGATCTTGCCCCGCAGATGCTTCAGCACCGGCACGTCGCGGGTGTCGAACCCGGTGGTCACCATGACCGTGCCGACGGCCGAGGTGAGCCTGACCACCGCCCGCTCGAACCGCTCCGCGACCTCGTCGGGGTCGGTGCCCGGCCGGATGATGTCGTTGCCGCCCGCGCAGAAGGAGATCAGATCGGGGGCGAGCTCCAGCGCCCTCGGCACCTGGTCCTCCACGATCTGGTCGAGGAGTTTCCCCCGCACGGCCAGGTTGGTGTAGTCGAAGTCGCCCTCGGGCAACCGGTCCGCGAGAAGCACCGCGAACCGGTCGGCCCAGCCGACGAACCGCCCGTCGGGCCCGGGGTCGCCGACGCCCTCGGTGAAGCTGTCCCCCAGCGCCACGTACGACCCGATCATTGCTCTGCTGCCATTCGAATCGTCTGCCACATCGGGCCATGATTCACCTTCGGATGTGACCTACGCGACCGTAATAAGCACTTGACGGACGGTGAGATAGACCACGTGTCAAGTGTTGGTCAACCCGGAATACCCACGTCGCGTCGGTGGGGCCCCCACACACGGAAGTCCTCGATCCGGAAGTGGCTCCAGGTGGTCCGGAAGGCGAAATGCCCACTCGTGTACGGCTCGGGATCGCGGTAGTCGAACACGAGCCGTCCGTTGTTCCACCACCGGACCCTCGACCCGTCCGAGACGATCCGCACGCGATGCGGCTCGTTCGCGACGAGCAGCGGCTCGGTGTAGTCGTAGATCAGCGGCCGCACCCCCGCCTCACCCACATAGCGCCGCAACCGCGTCGTCGTATTGGTGTTGGCCCCGTACCCGACGTAGTACGTCTTCAGATGGTCGTACTCGGCGAGCGCGCCCCCTCGTGGAGTGGCGAAGAGATCGTCGGGCGATCGCACGTCGACGGCGTTCCAGAAGTTGTTCAGATCGGACACCCGGTCGTTGACCCCGCCCGCGGAGACCGGCGTGGCCGTGTACTCGACGGCGTACGGCCCTCGCAGCCTGCGCTTGAACCAGAGCGTGGCCCCGGCCGGTACGTCGACCTCCAGCACACCGCGCGAGGCCGTGACCGTACCGCCCCGCTCCAACTCCACGGCCCACCGCCCGAGTCCGTGCCGGAAGTCGTCGGCGGCGATCAGCCGGCCACGGCCCCGCGACGTGTGGGCGGACGCGGTCCCCGCCGGAGCGACGGCCGCGAGGGCGGCACCGGCGGCGAGTGCTCCGAAAGCTCTACGGGTGGTCATACGACACCCCTTCTGTCCCCGTGCCGGTTCTGTCCCCGTGCCGACACGACATCGTAGAAAGCGCTTGTGGAGATCACTCTGACCGCACACCCCGGCCACTGTCGAGACGTCGATCAGCCATGCCGCACAACCGCAATGCGGTGACCACGGAGTCGCCACGCCCGATCGCGGCCCCTGCCCCTGCCCCCTGTTGGTGCGCGACCCCGCCTGCTATCCGGGAACGTCGAAGGCCGGACCCCGAGTCACGGGGTCCGGCCTTCGACGGGTGCGGCGGCGTGGGTCAGATGCCGACGCCCTTCGAGCGGAGGTAGGCCAGAGGGTCGATGTCCGCACCGTAGTTGGGGGTGGTGCGGATCTCGAAGTGGAGGTGCGGCCCGGTGACGTTGCCGGTCGCGCCCGAGAGGCCTATCTGCTGGCCGCCGCTGACGGACTGACCCGCGGAGACGGAGATCGAGGACAGGTGGGCGTACTGGGCGTAGTAGCCGTCGGCGAGCTTGATGACCACCTGGTTGCCGTACGCGCCGCCCCAGCCGGCGGAGACGACGGTGCCCGCGCCCACGGCCTTGAGGCTGGTCCCGGTCGGGGCCACGAAGTCGACGCCCGTGTGGTAGCCGCTGGACCACATGCTGCCGGCGGTCTTGTACGCGGTACCGACGGTCGCGCCCTGGATGGGCCGGCTGAAGCCGGAGCTGCCGGTCGTCGAGGACTGGCCGCTCGCCGTGGAGGTCGACGCCTGGGTGTCCTTCGACTCCTGCTTCGCGGAACCGGAGGACTTCGACGACTTGGAGGACTCGGTGGACTTCGAGGACTGCGACAGTTGCGGCTTCGACGACGAGCGTGACGTCTCGCTCGACGCGGCCCGCTCACCGATCGACAGCTTCAGCCCCGGGTGGATGAGGGAGGGATCGGAGCCGATCGCCTCACGGTTGTCCGAGTACAGCCGCTTCCAGCCACCCTCGACATCCTGCTCGTCCGCGATCTTCGCGAGGTAGTCGCCGACCTTCACCGAGTAGGTCTTAGTCGCCGCCTTCTTGGTGGTGGTCTTCTCCGCCTGCGCGGCCTTCTCGGCCTGCTCCAACCGAGCGCCCGCCTCGGCCGCGGCCTTCTCGGGGGTGATCGTGGCCGTCTTCTCGGAGACACCGGAAACGGCGGCCGCCGGGGTCGCGGCGTGGGCGCCGGCGGCACCGATCAGCGGCAGCGCGAGCGCCGCGCCACCGGTCCCGGCGGCGGCGATCGAGCGAGTGAAGCGCTGGGACTTCGGACGGCGGTGCTTACCCTTCGCGGGCATGGCGAATTCCTCTCCGTCGCCTGCGAGGTGAGCTGTCGGGTGCGGACTGGAGATGTCCGGCCGTGCTTGCGCACGGCTGTACCCCTAGCCGTTCCGGAGACCGGAACAGGCGGTGATTCCTGTGGGTCCCCCGCTCCTGCCGTGGATCGGGTCGGTACGCGGCTCCGGTCGGCGGCAGGATTGGGCGTCCGTCCGGATTGACGCCGAACGTAAGCGACTTGTGCCCACAGGTACAACCATTGGGACTTCCTGTGCGTCTTCCTCCCTGATCCTTACTTCAATTCACCATCACGCTCCGTAATAGACAGGTCTTGGGCGCATTCCAACCTCCCTGGAAATCCATACGAATTACGTGGACATGACGGCAACGGAACGTCACGAATATGACGCTGCTCACGCACCTACGACTCAGTAGGCTTTATTCCAGGCCTTGTTGGAATTACAGCTGCATTTCGGACAGATCGCTCAAGTGCGCCGAAGGCGGATAACTGTCGCATCGAAGTCACCACGCAGCCCCGTCCGCAATCCGTGATGCGCCAGCACGGCACCCCGGTACGTTTCGCCCGTTTCGCGGCACTCGTACGTCCCCGTCGGATCCAGCCCGCGCAGCCGGAGCGGGGCGAGCGGCTCACCGTAGTGCTGCGCCTGGAGCCAGGCGAGGACGACGACCTCGTCACCGTGGACGTACTGCACGGCACTCAGCCCCCCTGCGGGAGGACGCAGCCGATACAGGTCACCGCGCTGCACGACCGGCCGGATCTCCTTGTACAGCTGCACCCACTCCCGGGCCTCGGCCAGCTCCTCCTCACTCCACTCGGCGAGGTCACCGCCGACCCCGAGCACACCCGCCATGGCACTGACGAACCGGAACCGCAGCGAGCTGACCCGCCCGTTGAGCTGGTTGTTCGGGCTGTCGGTGACCCACGCGGCCATGGTCCGGGCCGGATGGATCTGGGTGAAGCCGTGCTGGATGGCGAGCCGGTCGAGAGGATCGGTGTTGTCGGAGGTCCACACCTGGTCCGTCCGCGCCATGACGCCGAGGTCGATCCGGCCGCCGCCGCCCGAGCACGACTCGAAGGCCACCCCCGGGTGCGCGGCCCGCAACCGGTCCAGCAGTGCGTAGAAGGCGTGCACGTGCTCGACCCACAGCTTCTGCGGATAGGGCTCACCGGGCCAGCCCGCGTCGGTGAAGCAGCGGTTGAAGTCCCACTTCACATAGTCGATCGGCGCGCTGGACAGGAGGGTGTCGAGCCGTTCCCAGAGGTATTCCTGGACGTCCTCGCGCGCGAGATTGAGTACGAGCTGATTACGCAGTTCCGTCCGCTTTCGCCCCGGTTGGAACTGTGCCCATTCAGGATGCGCCCGGTACAGCTCACTGTCCGGATTGACCATTTCCGGCTCGACCCAGATACCGAACTGCATCCCGAGGGCGTGCACCTGGTCGGCGAGCGGCCGCAGCCCCTTCGGGAAGCGGTCCGGATTCGGCGTCCAGTCGCCGAGGCCTGCCCGGTCGCTCGTCCGCGCCCCGAACCAGCCGTCGTCCACCACGAACAGCTCGACCCCCATGGCCGCCGCCCGCCGCGCGAGGGCCCCCTGCTGTTCCTCGGAGATGTCGAACTCGGTGGCTTCCCAGGAGTTGAAGAGCACCGGCCGGTCCTGGTCCGCGTCCGGGATGACATACGCCCGCTGGTACGCGTGCCAGGCGCGGCTCGCCCCGCCGAAGCCTCCGTCGTTCCACAGGCCGGCGAAGACGGGCGTGGTGAAGGTCTCCCCGGTCTCCAGCCTCAGGAGTCCGGACTCGTCGTATCCGGCGCCGCCGGTGATCTGCACGCGCGCGTCCGGAAGTTGGGCCACCGCGATCCGCCAGGAGCCCGACCAGCCCAGGGCGCAGCCGTAGACCTCGCCGCGCTCCTCGGTGGCGTCGGTGTCGAGGGCGACCCAGGGCAGGTGCTGGTGCCCGGTGTGCCCGCGCCGACTGCCGATGACCTTCTCGCCGTAGGTGAGGTCGGCGCGTACGAGCCGGGACTCGGCCGCCCAGCGCCCGTGCAGCTGGGAGAGGCGCCAGTTCTCCTCCGCGCGCGGCGGCAGCGTCCAGGTCGCCGAGTCTGCCCGCAGCAGCTCCGCCGCCGGGCCGTCGTTGACGAGAGTCACCCAGCGCTCGACCACGTCGTCGCGCATCCGGTAGTGCAGGGTGATCCCGAGTCCGTCGTCGGTGAACCGCAGCCGCAGCTCGTCGCCGTCGGCCTCGTACGTCCGGAAGGTCCACTCGGTGCCGCGCCGCTCGTCCGTGCGCACGGACAGTGCCGGTCGGGTGAAGCGGGGTCCGCCCTCGACGGGGTACTCCTCATGTCCGTCGACCGGGGCCTCGAACGGCCAGTACGGCAGCTGCTGCCGTACGGCCAGCTCCTCGGCGTCGGCGAGGGCGATCCGGGGACCCCAGTGCAGGTGCAGCAGCTCGTCGTTCTCGGTGAGCCGCAGGGCATAGCTGCTCCTGGACCCGGTGAGAAGCCAGGTCCGGCCGTCTGCTCCGATTTCCAACATCAAGCCCCCACAGATTCGAACAGGTGCGATCGGGCTTCAACATCATCGCAGGTCGCGGCGGGCGCTCGACGGCGCCTGTGGACAACCGCCGACGCATCGGCGGAGCGGCCTGTGGACAACCACTCCGGTGCCCTGGACCCGGCTGTGGACAACTCATTGGGGTACGCACGCATGTCGTATGGTCGAGTGCGCGCCCTCGACGTCGAGGGCGCGCCCGTCGGCGCTCGGCGCGGACGGCCGGATGGGAGGGGAGCCCCAGTGACGCAGCAGATCCCGTCGACCGAACCCGAGCTGACCGGAGTGCGCAATTTCCGCGATGTGGGCGGTCTGCCGACCGTGGACGGCCGGCGGGTGCGTCACGGGGTGCTGTTCCGCAGCGGCCACCTGGCCCACGCGACCGACGAGGACGCCGCGTTCCTGGCCTCCCTGGGCCTGCACACGATCTTCGACTTCCGCAACGCGGCCGACCAGAAGCTGGAGGGCCCGGACGTCGAGCTGCCCGGCGTCCTCAACGTGAACCTGCCGCTGAGCGACCCGGCGGACGGCGCCGAGTTCTGGAAGCTGGTCCGCGACGGCGACCTGGACCAGCTGCGCGCACTGCTGGACGACGGCAAGGCGGCAGGCCGGATGATCGCCTCGTACCGGACGATCATCAAGCAGCGCACGGCGGAGCACTCCCGGGTGCTGCACGCCCTGGCCGAGGACAGCGTGCCGGCGCTGATGCACTGCGCGGCGGGCAAGGACCGTGCGGGGCTCTCCGTCGCCATCACCCTGCTGGCCCTGGGTGTGGAGCACGAGGCCATCGTCGCCGACTACCTGGAGTCGAACGCCAAGCACCGCCGCTACAAGGTGCACCGCAGCAGCACCGCGGCGAACGCCTATTCCCCGGAGGTCATGGAGCTGCTGAGCCCGCTCTTCGACGCCCGCGCCGAGTACCTGAAGGCGGCCTTCGACACCGTCGAGGAGACCTGGGGGGATGTGGACAGGTACCTGGAGCAGGGGTTGAAGGTCACCCCGGAGACCCGGGAGCGGCTGCGCGAGCGCCTGCTGGACTAGGGTGTCTCGCCCGTCCCGACGGTCGGGTCACTGGTTGGCGCCCACCTCGAACAGCAGATAGATGAAGGCCGCGAAGACATGGCCGACCGCGATGTAGATGATGAGCCGCACCCACAGGGCGCGGGGGAACTTCTCTTCCAGGTCGGTCATGGCGTCTCTCCGGAGGTGGTCGGCCCGAGGCACAGCGCGGCGGTCGGGCTCTGCAGGAGGGTGTGGACGAACAGGAGGTCGGCGCCGTCGTGGTCGGCGGCGGCGATGCGGTGCGGGGTCAGCGAGTCGAAGTGGGCGCTGTCGCCGGGCGCCAGCAGATGCGCGGTGTCCCCGAGGCGCAGCCGCAGCCGCCCCTTGAGGACGTAGAGCCACTCCTCGCCGGGATGCACGCGCACGATGTCGCCCTGCGAGCCGTGCGGCACATGGACGCGCAGCGCCTGCATCCCGCGCCCGGACGCGCCCGCCTGCCAGTACGTCCAGCCACCGGCCCGGGTGGGCTCCGTGTCGGGCGCCCGCAGCACGGCGTCCCGTTCGACGACGGTCTCGCCGAGCAGCTCGGAGACGGTCGTACCGTAGACGCGGGCCAGCGCGAGCAGCATCGGCAGCGAGGGCTGGCGCTGTCCGGTCTCCAGCCGGGAGAGATGAGCGGGCGACAGGCCGGCGGCACGGGCGGCGGCCTCCAGGGTGAGGGCGGCCCGGCGGCGCAGGCCCCGCAGCTGCGGGGCGACGGCGGGCAGTTCCGTGTCGACCGGAGGCTCGGGAGGGTGCGTACCCTCGGAGGGGCTCATGCCCTCCATTCAGCCGGAGCTTTGCCTCTGCGGCAAATCTCTTGCCTCAGAGGCAAAGCCGGCGGGCTCACAAGCCGCACCACGGCGGCCCGGCACACCGTCCGCTCAGCCCGTCCGCTCAGCGGTTGGCGACCGCCTGCTTCACCAGCGTCCTGCCGAAGTCCCACATCAGCCCGCTGCCGCTGTGTGCGTCGTCCATCACCTCCGTGAACGCGGCGACGAACCGGTCCACCTCCCGTTCCCCGATGACCAGCGGCGGGATCAGCTTGATCACCTCCAGGTGGTCGCCCGAGACCTGGGTGAGGATGCGGTGCCGTCGCAGCAGCGGTACGACGACCATCTGGGCGAAGAGCCCCTTGCGGGCCGCCTGGAGCATGGTCCAACGGCTGCGCAGCTTGAGCGACTTTGGCCTGCCGAACTCGATGCCGATCATCAGGCCCCGGCCGCGTACGTCGCTGAGCAGCTCGTACTTGTCGACCAGTGACGTGAGCCTGCTCTTCAGCAGTTCCCCCATGGCCCGGGCATGGGCCACGATCTGCTCGTTCTCCATGACCGAGAGGACGGCGAGCCCGGCGGCCATGGCCTGGGCGTTGGAGCCGAAGCTCGCCGAGTGGACGAGGACACGGTCCATCGACGAGTAGACCTTCTTGAAGATCCAGTCCTTGCCGAGGGTCGCGCCGACCGGGACGTAGCCGCCGGAGAGCGCCTTGGCCACGCAGACCAGGTCCGGCTCGACGCCGTCCTCGTGCTGGTAGGCGTAGAAGTCCCCGGTCCGGCCGAGCCCGGTCTGCACCTCGTCGACGATCAGCAGCGCCCTGTTCCGGTGCAGCAACTCCTGGGCGGCACGCAGATAGCCGGGCGGCGCCTCGTGCACGCCCTTGCCCTGGATGGGCTCGACAATGAGGGCGGCGACATCCCCCTTCCTCAACTCCCGTGCCAGCGCGTCGAGATCACCGAGCGGTACGGCCGTGTCGGGCAGCAGCGGCGCGAAGCCGTCCCGGAAGCCGTCCTCACCGTTCACCGAGAGCGATCCGGTGGTGAGCCCGTGGAAGGCGTGGTCGCAGTAGAGGACGCGGGGCCTGCCGGTGGCGTACCGGGCGAACTTCAGCGCGGTCTCGACCGCCTCCGTGCCGCTGTTGCCGAAGAACACCCGGTCCAGGTGCGGACTGTGGGTGAGCAGTTTCTCGGCGAGCAGGCCGGGCAGCGGCTGGCAGTCGAAGCGGGTCAGGTCGGCGAGCCCCGCGTCGAGCGCGTCGTGCAGGGCCTTGCGGACCACGGGGTGGTGGCGGCCGAGCCCCATCACCCCGAACCCGGCCAGCATGTCCAGGTAGTCGGCACCGTCCGCGTCCCAGAAGTACGCGCCCTCGGCCCGCTCGTAGACCTTGTCGAAGCCGATGGTGTGCAGCATGCGCGGGAGTTGGTGGTTGAGGTACCGGGCGTGGAGTTCGTAGCGCTCGGCACCGCGCTCGGCGAGGAGTCCGCCGAGGTCGAACTCCTCGGTGTCCGCCGCTGGTTCCAGGGTGGTCATTCCGGTTTCTCCTCGGCAGGTTCGGCCTTCGGCAGGTCGTGCTCGGCGAACTCGTCCCGGGCGGCCAGCGACGCGCTGATCCGCCCGGCGATCTCCACCGGTGTCAGCCCTATGTCCGCCAGCACCTCCCCGCGTTTGGCGTGCGCGAGGAACTGCTCCGGGATGCCGAACCGCCGTACGGGTACGTCGACCTCGGCGTCCCCCAGGGCGAGGGCGACGGCCGAACCGACCCCGGCGGCCCGACTGTTGTCCTCCACGACGGCCACCAGCCGGTGTTCGTCGGCGAGCCACGGCAAGGCCGGATCGACCGGCTTGACCCAGCGCGGGTCGACGACGGTGCAGCCGATGCCCCGGGTACGGAGCAGTTCGGCGGTCTGCAGACACACCGACGCCATCACGCCGACGGCGACGAGCAGCACCCGCGGTCGGCCCGAGGACGTGGCGCTCGTCGCGGACGGGGAGCGGTACAGCACGTCCATGCCGCCCACCCGCTCCAGCGACGGGATCCGCGGGCCCACCGACTCCTTCGGGAACCGGATCAGGGTGGGAGCGTCGTCGACGGCGACCGCTTCCCGCAGCTGTGCGCGCAGTTGTTCGGCGTCGCGGGGCGCGGCGATCCGCAGCCCGGGCACGACCTGGAGGATGGACATGTCCCACATGCCGTTGTGCGACGCGCCGTCGACGCCCGTCACCCCGGCCCGGTCCAGGACGAAGGTGACCCCGCACCGGTGCAGGGCCACGTCCATCAGCAGTTGGTCGAAGGCCCGGTTGAGGAAGGTCGCGTAGACCGCCACGACGGGGTGCAGCCCGCCCGTGGCCAGCCCGGCGGCCGAGACCGCCGCGTGCTGCTCGGCGATCCCGACGTCCCACACCCGGTCGGGGAACTTCTCCGCGAACCTGCCGAGTCCCACGGGGTGCAGCATGGCAGCCGTGATCGCCACGACGTCCTCGCGCTCGTCCCCGATCCTCACGATCTCGTCGCCGAAGACCGACGTCCAGGACGGTCCACCGGCGGGCGTGAGCGGCTCGCAGGTCAGCGGGTCCATCACGCCGACGGTGTGGAAGTGGTCCTCCTCGTCGGCGACGGCGGGCTCGTAGCCGCGGCCCTTCTGCGTCAGGCAGTGCACCAGGACGGGCCCGTGGAAGCGCTTGGCGCGGCGCAGCGCCGACTCGACCGCCCTGGTGTCGTGCCCGTCGATCGGTCCGACGTACTTCAGGCCCAGGTCCTCGAACATGCCCTGCGGCGCGAAGGCGTCCTTGAAGCCCTTCTTCGCCCCGTGCAGGGCCTCGTAGACCTCCTTGCCGACGACCGGGGTGCGCAGCAGGACGTCCTTGCCCCAGGCGAGGAACTGCTCGTAGCCGTCGGTGGTCCGCAGGGTCGCGAGGTGGTTGGCGAGGCCGCCGATGGTCGGTGAGTAGGAGCGTTCGTTGTCGTTGACGACGATGATCAGCGGCCGGTCCTTGGCGGCGGCGATGTTGTTGAGCGCCTCCCAGGCCATGCCTCCGGTCAGCGCGCCGTCTCCGATGACCGCGACCACATGGCCCTGCTCCCCGCGCACCTGGCGGGCCTTGGCCAGACCGTCCGCCCAGCCGAGTGCCGTCGAGGCGTGGCTGTTCTCGACGATGTCGTGCTCGGACTCCTCACGCGAGGGATAGCCGGACAGGCCGCCCTTGCCGCGCAGTTTGGAGAAGTCCTGGCGGCCCGTCAGCAGCTTGTGCACATAGCTCTGGTGACCGGTGTCCCAGACGATGCGGTCCACCGGTGAGTCGAAGACCCGGTGGAGCGCGACGGACAGTTCCACCACCCCCAGGTTGGGCCCCAGGTGACCACCGGTCCTGGCGACCGCGTGCACCAGGAACTCCCGGATCTCTGCCGCCAGTTCACCGAGTTCCGCCTCGGTCAGCGCCTTCAGGTCGCGCGGTTGCCGGATGTTCTCCAGAATCGTCACGTCGGGCCCCCTCTCGATCCGTGCTCTTCAGCCCGTGTCGTCAACTCACGGTGACCGCCGGTTCCCCCGACGCGACGCCGTCCTTCTCCATCTGCTCGGCGATCTTCATCGCCTCGTCGATGAGGGTCTCCACGATCTTCGACTCGGGCACGGTCTTGACGACCTCGCCCTTGACGAAGATCTGCCCCTTGCCGTTGCCGGAGGCGACCCCCAGATCCGCCTCCCGCGCCTCCCCGGGTCCGTTGACGACGCAGCCCATGACCGCGACCCGCAACGGGACCTCCATGCCTTCCAGACCGGCGGTGACCTCGTCGGCCAGCCGGTACACATCGACCTGCGCCCGCCCGCACGAGGGGCACGAGACGATCTCCAGCCGCCGTTCCCGCAGGTTCAGCGACTGGAGGATCTGGATGCCGACCTTGATCTCCTCGACCGGCGGGGCGCTCAGCGAGACCCGGATCGTGTCGCCGATCCCCTCGCTGAGCAGCGCCCCGAAGGCGACGGCGGACTTGACGGTCCCCTGGAAGGCGGGACCGGCCTCGGTCACGCCCAGGTGCAGGGGGTAGTCGCACCGGGCGGCCAGCTGCCGGTACGCCTCGATCATCACGACCGGATCGTTGTGCTTGACCGAGATCTTGATGTCCAGGAAGTCGTGCTCCTCGAACAGCGACGCCTCCCACAGCGCGGACTCCACCAGCGCCTCGGGCGTCGCCCTGCCGTACTTCTGGAGCAGCCGCCTGTCGAGCGAACCGGCGTTGACCCCGATCCGGATCGGGGTGTCGTGGTCCTTCGCCGCCCGCGCGATCTCCTTGACCTTGTCGTCGAACTGTTTGATGTTGCCGGGGTTCACCCGTACCGCCGCGCAGCCGGCCTCGATCGCCGCGAAGACGTACTTCGGCTGGAAGTGGATGTCCGCGATCACGGGGATCTGCGACTTGCGGGCGATGGTGGCGAGGGCGTCCGCGTCGTCCTGCGTGGGACAGGCGACCCGGACGATCTGGCAGCCGGACGCGGTGAGTTCCGCGATCTGCTGGAGGGTGGCGCCGACGTCCGACGTACGGGTCGTCGTCATCGACTGCACCGACACCGGGGCGCCACCCCCCACGGCCACCGGGCCGACCTGGATCCGCCGCGAGCGGCGGCGTTCCGCGATCGGTCGGGCGGGCAGCTCGGGGACGCCCAGCGACACGGCGGTCATCACATCACCCCTGGTTCCCGTGGTTCCCGTGGTTCCCGTGGTTCCCGTGGTTCCCGGAGACGGTCTCGCGCAGGGCGCGCAGGGACTCCTTCAGCGACCCCATGGTGGCGAGGACGGCGGTCGGCTCATAGCCGCAGTGCGCCATGCAGTTGGCGCAGCGCGGGTCCTTGCCCCGGCCGTACGCGTCCCAGTCGGTGTCCTCGATCAGCTCCCGGTACGTCGTGACGTATCCGTCGCTCATCAGGTAGCAGGGCTTCTGCCAGCCGAAGAGTGAGTAGTTGGGGATCGCCCACGCCGTGCAGGGGAAGTCGACCTTGCCCTCCAGGAAGTCGAGGAACAGGGGCGAGTGGTTGAGCCGCCAGCGCCGCCGGTTGCCACCGGAGAAGGCCTTCTTGAACAGCTCGCGGGTCTGCTCGACGCCGAGGAAGTGCTCCTGGTCGGGGGCCTTCTCGTAGGCGTAGGCGGGCGAGATCATCATCTCGTCGACCTGGAGGTCGTCGTTGAGGTAGTTGAGGACCTCGATGATGGTCTGCGGCGTGTCGGTGTTGAAGAAGGTCGAGTTGGTGGTCACCCGGAAGCCGCGCCGCTTGGCCTCCTTGATGGCGGCGACCGCCTCGTCGAACACCCCTTCCTTCGCCACCGACTCGTCGTGCCGCTCCCGCAGCCCGTCGATGTGCACGGCGAACGCGAAGTACGGCGAGGGCTTGAACGTGTCCATCTTCTTGCGCAGCAGCATGGCGTTGGTGCACAGGAAGACGTACTTCCTCCTGGCCACCAACTGCCGCACGATCTCGTCGATCTGGGGGTGCATCAGGGGCTCGCCGCCGGCGATCGACACCATCGGCGCTCCGGACTCCAGGACGGCGCCCACGGCTTGCGCCACAGGCATGCGCTGCTTCAGCACGCCCGCCGGGTGCTGGATCTTGCCGCAGCCCTCGCACTTCAGATTGCAGGCGTAGAGCGGTTCCAGCTCGACGATCAGCGGGAACTTGTCCCGCTTGCGAAGCTTCTGTTCGGCGAGATACGTCGCCACCTTGATGGACTGGCGGAGCGGCATGGCCATCTGGCTCACCTCCTGGGGAGCAGCAAAGAACGGTGCCATTCGTAATATGCGGGAAGGACGGCACGAAGGACGCGGAAGGCTGATATTCCCCCGCGTACCGTGCCGATCCGGACCAGTTCATGTGCTGGGGCGTCCACGACCACCCGGACGGCCGCAACCGGGCGTGCGCCCGATCTCATGGCGCGGTGGAGCGTGACCGCGGACTCCATGTCGACCGCGATCGCGCCGGTCGCGAACAGGTCCGACCGTTCCTGACCACGTACGACGTGGTCCGATCCGGTGAGTGGGCCGGTGTGGATCGTGCGCCCGGGTACGGCCCTCGCCAGCTCCTTGACCAGCAGTTCGGTGCCCACGCAGGGCGTGACGGCGCCGCCCGGGCCTCGGGTCTCCTCGGCGACGACCAGGTCGCCGGGGTGCGTGCCCGGGGCGAGTCCGGCGCAGAACCCGGTGGCCAGGACCGCGGCGTCGCGCAGTTCCGGGCCGGCGAGCAGCCGGGCGACGGACCGCTCGGCGGCCCTCGGACCCATGCCGGTGCGTACGACGGTGACCGGGCCCCCGGCGCCGCCCCGGTCGCCGCTGCGCAGGGCGAGCTGCTCGATGCCGAGCGCGCAGGCGATCAGCAGCGGGGCCGGGGCGGCGGGCGTGTCCATCAGCGCCCCTGGGCTTTGAGGACGGCCGGTTCGCCGTTGACGTACCGGCCGAGCGCGGTGAGCGGGAAGACCTGCCGGTAGAGGTGGTAGTTGATCGAGAAGTCCCAGGGGAAGCCGGTGCCGGTGAAGTACGGCTCGTCCCAGGAACCGTCCTCCCGCTGGGTCTGGGCCAGCCACTCGACCCCGCGTTCGGTGGATTTGGCGTCCCGCTCCCCCGCCGCCAGCAGCGCGAGCAGCGCCCACGCGGTCTGGGAGGCGGTGGAGGCGCCCTTGCCGCCCCACTCCGCGGGGTCGGGGTAGGAGCGCAGGTCCTCTCCCCAGCCGCCGTCGTCGTTCTGCACGGTCTCCAGCCAGGCCACGGCCCGGCGGATCGCGGGGTGCGCGGCGGGCAGCCCGGCGGTCACCAGCGCCGGGACCACCGAGCCCGTGCCGTACACGTAGTTGACGCCCCAGCGCCCGAACCACGCGCCGCTGGGCTCCTGTTCGGCGAGCAGCCACTCGATGCCGCGCCGGGTCCGCGGATCGTGCGCCAGGCCCTCGACCGCGAGCATCTCCACCACGTGCGCCGTGACATCGGCGGACGGCGGGTCGATGACCTCGCCGAAGTCGCAGAACGGCAGCCGGCCCGGGAACGGGCTGGTGTTGTCGACGTCGAAGGCACCCCACGCCCCGTTCCTCGACTGCATGCCGACGGTCCAGCGCACCCCTCGCCGGACGGCCTTCTCCACGCGCTCCGGGTCATGGTGGGCGACCCGGCGCAGCGCGAGGACGACCTCGGCGGTGTCGTCGATGTCGGGGTAGTTGTCGTTGTGGAACTCGAAGGCCCAGCCGCCCGGCGGGAGGTGGGGGCGCTTCACCGCCCAGTCACCCGGGCGGACGATCTCCTCGCCGAGCATCCAGTCGGCGGCCTTGACGAGTTGGGGGTGGTCGGCGGGCAGGCCCGCGTCGGCGAGCGCGATGGTGGCGAGGCAGGTGTCCCACACCGGCGACTGGCAGGCCTCGATCATCCGGGCCCCGTCCTCGCGCCACAAGGCGAACCGGTCGAGCGACTCCAGCCCGGCCCGCATCACGGGGTGTCGGAGGTCGTAGCCGAGCAGGTGCAGCGCGATGAGCGAGTACACGGCCGGCGGCTGGATGCCGCCCCAGCAGCCGTCGTTCTCCTGCCGCTCGATGATCCAGCGGGCCGCGCTGCTCATCGCGGCCTTGCGCAGCCGCTTCAGCGCCACCTTGTGGTAGCCGTGCAGGAGCCTGTCGATCCTTTGGAAGGCGCCCTCCCAACTGGTCAGCGGATCGGGGGCCTTGGGTGGGTTCGGGCGTCCGGGGTCGGTGTGCAGTTCGTCCAGCGGGAACGGCGCGGGCCGCACCGGACGCTTCGCCGAGACCACCGTCAGCGGCACGATCGTCTGCCGGGCCCAGCATCCGAAGTCGTAGATGTTGAGCGGCATCCACTTCGGGAACCAGATGATCTCCGGCGGCATCTCCGGCAGGTCGTCCCACTTCCACCAGCCGAACAGCGCAAGCCAGATACGGGTGAAGACCCGGGCGGCGGCGATCCCGCCCCGCTCCCGGACCCACGCGGAGGCCCGTGCCATGTGCGGCGCGCCGGGGTCGTCCCCGGCCAGTCGCAGCGCGACGTACGCCTCGACGGTGGCGGAGAGGTCGGGCGGGCCGCCGTAGAAGGTGGCCCAGGTGCCGTCCGGGCGCTGCTCGCCTCTGATGAACAGGGCCGCGGCGCGGGTGGTCTTCTCGTCACGGATGCCCAGGAACTGACGGAGCAGCAGGTCCTCGGCGTCCATGGTGACGTTGGTCTCCAGGTCGCCCTTCCACCAGCCCTGGGCGTCCTGCCGGGAGAGGAGGAAGTCGGTGGCGCGTCGTACGGCGTGCGCGGCGGCGTCCTGGACACCGGCCGTCGGCGGGGCGTCGTGGACGGTGTCGCTGGCCGAGGGGGCGCGGGGCGGCAGTGCCCCGGTGCTTCCGTCGGTCGTCGCTGTCATGGCTTCCCCTTCGTGCAGTGGACGGATCTCTCTGCGGTGGGTCAGCCGTCGGCCGGTGCGTGTCCGGTGACGGGGCACCGGCCGGCGACTACGCGAGGGCTATTCGACCGATGACGGTCGGCTCCTGGGGGATGGCGATCATCTCTTCCGTACGACGACGAAGTCCGCGAGCGCCGCGAACTCCTCCCGGACCCGCTCGGGCATCCGGATCGAGTCCAGCGCGTCGATGGCGATCCGGTGCTGACGGCGTGCCTCCTCGACGGCCCACTCGCGGCCGCCCGCCTCCTCGATGAGGGCGGCGCGCGCGGCGAACTCCTCCTCGGAGAAGTTCTCGAAGTCGCTGGCCTTGGCGTCTGCGGCGAGGAGTTCGCCCAACTGTTCGGAGGCCGGGCCGCCCGCCGCGAGCGCGGCCACCACGGGCAGGGACTTCTTGCGCTGGCGCAGATCGCTCCAGGTCTGCTTGCCCGTGGAGACCGGGTCGCCCCAGATGCCCAGCAGGTCGTCCACGGCCTGGAAGGCGAGGCCGAGGTGGTAGCCGTACTTCTCCAGCGTGTCGGCGGTGCGGTCGTCCGCGCCGCCGAGGACCGCGCCGATGGAGCAGGCGCAGGCGAGCAGGGCGCCGGTCTTGTTGCCCTCCATCTCCAGGCACTCCTCGACGGTGACCCGCTCGCGGTGCTCGTAGGAGATGTCCTGGGCCTGGCCGTCGATGAGCGCCCGGGTCGCCGTGGTGACGCGGCGGGTGGCTCGGGCCGCCTCGGCGGTGCCCAGTTCGAGGAGGATCTCGTTGGCGAGGACCATCAGGGCGTCACCGACGAGGATGGCCTGCGCGGGGCCGTGCACCTTCCACACGGTGTCGCGGTGGCGGCGCTGTTCGTCGCCGTCCATCAGGTCGTCGTGCAGCAGCGAGAAGTTGTGCACCAGCTCCACCGCGACCGCGCCGGGGATGCCGACCTCGGGTGCGGCGCCGGTGACCTCGGCGGACATGACGGCGAGCGCGGGGCGTACGGCCTTGCCGCCGTCGCCGTCCGCGGGCTTGCCGTGGGCGTCGATCCAGCCGAAGTGGTAGGCGGCGACGGTGTCCATGGGGGGCGCCAGCCGGTCGACGGCCGCCCGCAGCACGGGGGTGGCCAGGGTCCGCCCGCGCTCCAGGAGCGCGGTCACGTCCACCGCGGTCCTCGCGGCGGCCGTCACGGCCGGGGGCACAGTGGGCACAGTCTCTCCAGATGTCGATGTGTTCGCGGTACCGAGAGTGCGGGGTCCGGTCCGGTGCGCTTCGAGCGTCATGCCGCCTCCTCGTGGTCGAGGAGGCGGTTCCGGGGCCGGCCCGGAGCGGCGAGGGCGGCGTCCGCCGCCGCGATGCCGCTGCGGACCGCACTCTCCATGGTCGCGGGCCACCCGGTGGCGGTCCACGCTCCGGCCAGGAACAGGCCGGGTGCCTTGGTGCGGGCGCCGGGCCTGAACCGTCCGACGCCGGGGGTGGGAGCGAAGGTCGCGGTGCGCTCCCGGGTCACGAAGAAGTCCTTCACCCCGGCACCGCGCGCGCCGGGCAACAACCGTTCCAGCTCGGGCAGATACCGCTCGCGCAGGACGGCCACCGGTGCGTCGATCTCGCTCTGCGCGGCCGACTGCGACAGCGCCAGGTACTGGCCGTCGCGCAGGCCCGAGGCCTCGGTCCGGTCGAAGACCCATTGGACGGGCGAGCCGAGCGCCGCGAAGAAGGGCCTGCTGAGCACCTTCCGGTCGTACACCACATGGACGTTGAGGATCGGCGCGGTGCCGATCTCCAGCAGCCGTCCGGGCTCGTCGAGGGCTCCCTCGGGCAGCAGATCGTGCGTCTCGCGCTGGGGTACGGCGAGCACGACCGCGTCGGCGTCGAGGGTCTCGCCGGGCACCTCGACGCGCCAACTCCCGTTCTCCGCACGACAGACGGAGGTGGCGCGGGCGCGGAGCACGGTACGGACGCCCGCGGAGTCGAGCGCCTTGCGGGCCTGCCGGTCGTGCAGTTCACCGAGTGGGACATGGGCCCAGCCGATGTCGGCGGCGCCCGGCTCGGACAGCAGACCGGTCTTGAACACCATCGCGGCGAGCGCGAGGGAGGCGTCGCGGGCCACCGCGTTGAGGGTGGCGACCCCCACGAGGTCCCACAGCGCCTCCACGGCCCGCGCCGACTGCCCCTGTGCGGCCAGCCAGCCGCCGAAGTCCTGTTCGTCGAGCGCGGGATCGGTGAGGTCGAGTGCCTTGAGTGCCAGCGCGGCCCGCCCGACCTTCGCGCGCTCGGCGAGCGAGAGATGGGTGTACGTGGCGAGGCTGCGCCCCAGGTGCAGCGGTACGGGCAGCGCGTCGCGCCGCAGTCTGCCGAGCCGCCTGCCCGGCCGGCCCTCGGCGTCGAGAACCGGTACGTCGAGACGATCCTGCAGGGGTGCGAGCGCGGTCGCGTCGACACGGTCGAGGAACCAGCGGTAGGCGGTGCAGCACCGCAGGTACACATGCTGTCCGTTGTCGACGGTCAGGTCGCCGCGCTGGAAGGAGAAGGCGAGTCCGCCGAGGCGGGGCCGCCCCTCCAGGAGTGTCACCTGTGCGCCGGCGTCGGCGAGCGAGAGCGCGGCGGTGATGCCCGCCAGCCCTCCGCCGACCACCACGGCCGTGCTCCGGGGCCGACCCTCGCGGTCCGCCTCCGGCAGTGCCTCGGACTGTGCGCCGTCGGTCATCGTGCACCCTCCCCTGCCGGTCCGCCGGGGTGCCGGAACGGTTCGCGGCAGACCGTCGGAGACTGGGACGCCCGTTCGGTGCGGAGGGTTGCGTACCACTTTTCGCCGATGGGTTCGCCTTGGGCCGGATTGTCCATCAGACGCGCCTCCTGACGGTACGGCGTGACACATGGCGGGCGTCCAGACCGGAGAGGCCACGCACGGCGACGTACGCCTTCTCCCGGCCGGGCAGCGAGACGCGTCCGCGCAGCACGGCCTCGGGCTCGCGCTCGATGCGGTCGAGCAACCGACGGTAGATACCGGCCATGGCGGCGACACAGGCGCCGCTGCGGCGGTCGAGCATCGGCAGCAGCCGGTACCCCTCGGCGAACAGGGCGCGGGCCCGGCGCACCTCGAAGTGCACCAGACCCGCGAAGTCGGAGTCGGCGGGTGGCAGGGGCCCGGCGAACCCGGCCGAGCAGCCGAATTTCGCGAGGTCGTCGGCGGGCAGATAGACGCGCCCGCCCACCGCGTCCTCACGAACGTCCCTGAGGATGTTGGTCAGTTGGAGGGCGAGTCCGAGAGTGTCGGCGTACTCCGGCGCGCGCTCCGCACCGCGCGCCCCGGGTTCCGTACCGAAGACGCCGAGGGAGAGCCGGCCGATGGCCCCGGCGACGCAGCGGCAGTAGACCTTCAGGTCGTCCCAGGTCTCGTAGTGCTCGCCGTGCACGTCCATGAGGACGCCGTCGATGAGTTCGTCGAGGGCGTCGAGGGGGATCGGGAAGGCGGCCGCCGCGTGGGCGAGGGCGACCGCGACGGGGTCGGTGTCGTCCTCGTCGACCGAGCCGCGTCTGACCCGGGTCAGCAGCGCTCTGGTCTCCTCCAGCCGGGCCGCCTTGACCTCGATCGCGAGGGCGCCGTCACCGATGTCGTCGACGCGCCGGGAGAGCGCGTACAGCGCGGACATCGCGCGGCGCTTGGGTGTCGGCAGCAGCCTGATGCCGTAGGCGAAGTTGCGGGCCTGTTGTCCGGTGACGGCCTCGCAGTAGCTGTAGGCGGCGAGTACCGGCGCGGACACGTGTGGTTCCGACTCCACGGTCCGGATCACCCCTCTCCTCGCAGGGTCGCGCCCACCTCGCGCAGCAGCCTGAGCTTGCCGGGCTTGGGCGGGCCGGGAAGTACGTCGAATTCGGCGGCGGCGATCGCGTGGACGGCCGCCCTTCCTCCCGCCACGAACCCCGCGAGGAGCAGCCTCAGCCTGCCGTGGACGCTACCCACGAGGGGGGCGCCCTCATCCAGGAGATTCCGGGCGCGTTCCGCCTCGTACGCGACCAGGGCGCGCACCGACGCGCCCGCGGAGGGCGCGGCGAGGTCCGCCTCCTGGACGTGGAAGCGCTTCATGTCCGCGGCGGGCAGATAGACGCGGTCCCGGCCCCCCAGGTCCTCTGCGACGTCCTGCAGATGTTCGACGATCTGCAGCGCGGTGCAGATCGCGTCCGAGTGCCGGACCCGCTCGGGGGTGGTCGCGCCGGTGACGGCGAGGACCAGGTGGCCGACGGGGTTGGCCGACAGCGCGCAGTAGGCGAGCAGGTCGTCGTACGTCTCGTACCGCTTGACCAGTTGGTCCTGGCGGTTGGCGGCGATCAGCGCGAGGAACGGCTCGGGGGTGAGGGAGCGGCGGCGGACGGTGTGCCGCAGCCGGCGCAGCAGGGGGTGGTTCGGGGTGCCGTCGAAGACCTTGCCGAGGTCGGCCTCGAAGGCGTCCAGGAGGAGCAGCCGGTCGTCGGCGTCGTGCGGGGCGAGGCCCAGGAGGCGGGCGTCGGCGCCGCCGGGGGCGAGGTCGCCGTCACCGATGTCGTCGACGAGTCGGGCGAAGCCGTAGACGGCCATGAGGTCGTCGCGCCAGGCCCGGGGCAGGAAGAACGGGGCGACGGGAAAGTTCTCGGCCCCGGCCTTGCCGAGGGTGTCGCGCTCCGGGTTCCCGGTGCGCGCCGTCCCGGTTTCGGTCACCGCTCGTCACCCGGCGCGGGCACGGCAGAAGCGTGATTGAGCTGGGGAGTCTCCGTAGCCATGGCCGTCACATCTCCCGTTCTACACTGCCGACCCAATACGCACTATTTCGGACACGCCGCCCAGTGGGCGGCGTCTGCGGCTGATGCCGGGTGTCGCGCATTATGGACCCACTTGCCGCGATTCGGCACCGGTACAGCTTACGTTGTACAACGCACCATGCTCCGTAGGGGTGTCCTGCACATCACAAGAAAGCACCGATTGCCCTCAAGATTCCTATGGGCGGCCGGAGTTGACACATCCTTGCCGAAGTTGGCGATTCCTTTGCGGATGCCGTTCCCGGTGTGCCGGACGAGCGCCTCGCCCCGGTATCCCTTGCAGACGCCGGGCCCCGCCGGAGCAGTTCCGGCGGGGCCCGGGTCGCACGGGACTACTTGCCCGTGAACTTCTCGTATTCCTTGAGCACCTCGTCGGTCGGGCCGTCCATGCGGAGTTCGCCGCGTTCCAGCCACAGGACGCGGTCGCAGGTGTCGCGGATGGACTTGTTGTTGTGGCTGACCAGGAAGACCGTGCCGGCCTCCTTGCGCAGCTCGCGGATGCGGGCCTCGGAGCGCTTCTGGAAGGCGCGGTCGCCGGTGGCGAGGGCCTCGTCGATCATCAGCACGTCGTGGTCCTTGGCGGCCGCGATGGAGAAGCGCAGGCGGGCCGCCATGCCGGAGGAGTAGGTGCGCATCGGCAGGGTGATGAAGTCGCCCTTCTCGTTGATGCCGGAGAAGTCGACGATCCCCTGGTAGCGCTCCTTGATCTGGTCCCGCGACATGCCCATCGCGAGGCCGCCCAATATGACGTTGCGCTCGCCCGTGAGGTCGTTCATCAGGGCGGCGTTGACGCCGAGCAGCGAGGGCTGGCCGTCGGTGTAGACCTTGCCCTTCTCCGCCGGCAGCAGACCGGCGATCGCCCGCAGCAGGGTGGACTTGCCGGAGCCGTTGGAGCCGATCAGACCGATGGCCTCGCCCCGGTAGGCGATGAAGGAGACACCCTTGACGGCGTGCACCTTGCGCACACCCCGCTCCTCGCCGCGCTTGAGGATGCGGCTGAGAGCGGCGGTCGCGCTGCCCTTGCCGGTCTTGGCGCCGTTGACGCGGTAGACGATGTGCAACTCGTCCGCGATGACGGTGGGGATGAGTGACTCAGCCACGGCCGTACCTCTCCTCCGCCTTCCAGAAGTACACGAAACCGCCGAGCGCGATCAGCACGGCCCAGCCGCCGGCGACCGCCCACACGTGCGGGGGCAGGTTCTCGCGGCCGTAACCGTCGATCAGCGCGAAGCGCATCAGGTCCATGTAGATCGCGGCCGGGTTCCACTGGAGGACGTCGGCGATCCACTCGGGGTGGCCGTCGAGCATCACCGGGATGGAGAACATGACGCCGGAGGCGTACATCCAGGTCCGCATCACGAACGGCATCAGCTGGGCGAGGTCCGGGGTCTTGGCGCCCATGCGGGCCATGATCAGCGCGAGCCCTGTGTTGAAGAGGAACTGCAGCACCAGGACGGGGAGGATCAGCAGCCAGGACAGGCGCGGGTAGCTGCCGAAGCCGACCGCGACGCAGAACAGCACGATCATCGAGAACATCAGCTGCTGCAACTGCTGGAGCGCGAAGGAGATGGGCAGCGAGGCGCGCGGGAAGTGCAGGGCGCGGACCAGGCCCAGGTTGCCGGAGATCGCGCGGACACCGGCCATCACCGAGCTCTGCGTGAAGGTGAACACGAACACACCCGTGACCAGGAACGGGATGTAGACCTCGCGCGACATGCCCCGGTCGGCGTTGAGGATCAGGCCGAAGATCAGGAAGTACACCAGCGCGTTGAGCAGCGGAGTGGCCACCTGCCACAGCTGGCCGAGCTTGGCCTGGCTGTACTGCGCGGTGAGCTTCGCCTGGGAGAAGGCGAGGATGAAGTGGCGCCGCCCCCACATCTGGCGGACGTACTCCACGAGTCCGGGCCGGGCGCCGCTCACGGCGAGCCCGTACTTGGCGGCCAGCTCCGTCGCGGAGAGCCCGTCGTCGGGCGACGGACGGTCGCTCACCACAACCCTGCCGTCATGCGTTGTCTCACTCACAAATGGAAACTTTCGTCCTCAAAGTGCGCAGCCTGGTCGGGCCGAGGCGGAAACCTGGACCGGGTACGGCCGAATGCTCTCAGATTTCGAG
Organism: Streptomyces akebiae; assembly: GCF_019599145.1. Classification (NCBI taxonomy): domain Bacteria; kingdom Bacillati; phylum Actinomycetota; class Actinomycetes; order Kitasatosporales; family Streptomycetaceae; genus Streptomyces; species Streptomyces akebiae. The sequence goes on from NZ_CP080647.1 coordinate 1,204,258, forward strand.
CTTGTCAGATGACGGGAGGCCGTCCCAGCCGGGTCAGCCGCCACACCGTACGCCACTTCATGGGCCGGCGGGGACCACAGGGGCTCGTCCAGCCCTCCTTGAAGCCACCGAACCAGGCCTTCAGCGCAGGCCCGGAGGGCTTGCGGAGCAGCGTCAGCAGCAGCCAGACGCCCAGGTAGACCGGTACGAGCGGCGCCGGGAGGTTACGGCGCGCGAGCCAGACGCGGTTGCGCGCGACCATGCGGTGGTAGACCGCGTGCCGGGAGGGCGCGGTCGTGGGGTGGTACAGCACCATGTCGGACCGGTAGTCGATCATCCAGCCCGCGTCGAGGGCCCGCCATGCCAGGTCGGTTTCCTCGTGTGCGTAGAAGAATTCGTCCGGGAGACCGCCGACTTCGGCGAAGACCTGGGTGCGTACGGCGTTGGCGCCGCCGAGGAAGGTGGTGACCCGGGAGGAGCGCATCGGGTCGGCGGCCCGCAGCCGGGGCACATGGCGCCGCTGGGTCTCACCCGTGTCGGGGTCGGCGATGCGGAAGCTGACTATGCCGAGTTTCGGGTCCTCCTCGAAGGCCCGGCGGCAGAGTTCGGCGGTGTCGTGGTGGGCGAGCAGGCCGTCGTCGTCGAGGAAGAGCAGGACGTCGACGTCCCGGCCGCTGGGACCGAACGCCTCTATGCCTATGTTGCGGCCGCCGGGGATGCCGAGGTTCTCGGGCAGCTCGACCGTCCGTACGCCCTCGGGGACGTCCGGGACGGGCGAGCCGTTGCCGACGACGACCGCCTCGACCCGGTCGCCCTCCTGCTTGGCGACCGAGTCGAGGAGGGCGCGGAGTTCGTCGGGGCGGTTGCCCATGGTGATGATCACCGCGCCGACCTTCATGGCGCCGCTCACTTCAGCCTGCTGGAGACGAGGATCGACACCAGGTGCAGCAGGGTCTGGAGCAGGGCGATGCCGGCCAGGACGGCGACGCCCACCCGGGAGAAGAAGAGGTCGCCCCGCATCTGGTCCACGACGGCGAGGACCAGGATCAGCAGCGAGGCCTCGACGCCGAGGATGAGCCGGTGGAACTTCAGGGCGGCGGCGGCCTTGCGGGCCAGCGCCATGCCGGAGGAGCGCGGCTCGGCGGCCGACTCCTGGACCGGCGGCTTGCCGGTCTGGTGCCGGGCGACACCGACGAGGTCGGTCTCGGCCTTGATCAGGATGGCGCCGAGGGCGGCGAGGGTGCCGAGGAAGGCCCACAGCCAGTCGATCCGGCCGGTGCCCCACAGGTCGGCGGCGCGCAGCCCGAAGCCGACGAGGACGGCCGCGTCGCAGAGGTAGGCGCCGACCCGGTCGACGTAGACGCCGGTCATCGAGTACTGCTTGCGCCAGCGGGCGATCTCGCCGTCGACGCAGTCGAACAGCAGGTACAGCTGGACCATCAGGACGCCGAGGACGGCGCCCGGGATGCCCGGCACCAGCAGGGCCGGGGCGGCGAGGACGCCGAAGACGGTCATCAGGTAGGTCAGCTGGTTGGGCGTGACCCGGGTGTTCACCAGGTGCCGGTCGATGCGCAGCGAGATCTCGCGCATGTAGAGCCGGCCGGCCCAGTGCTCACCGCTCCGCCGGTCCTTCACACCCGGGGGGTGAACGACCGGGCGGAGCTCAGCTACTGATGGCTTTGGCATAGTCGGCGTAGGCGTCCTTGATCTGTTCGGTGCTCAGTTCGAGGTGTTCCAGGATGGTGTAGCGGCCCGGCCGGGTCTGCGGGGCGAACTCGACGACCTGGACGAACTCGTCGACCGTGAAGCCGATCTCGTCCGGGAGGACGGGCAGGCCGTGGTGGCGGAGCACCTCGGTCATCTGGCCCGCGATCTCGTGGTGGCCCCGCAGGAAGGTGGCGAACGCTCCGCCGAGACCGCACTGTTCGCCGTGCAGGGCGTTCCGCTTGGGGAACGTCAGGTCGAACGCGTGGCTGATCTCGTGGCAGGCGCCCGAGGCGGGACGGCTGTCGCCGGCCACGGACATGGAGATCCCACACAGGACGAGGGACTCGGAGAGCGTGGTCAGGAAGTCGTCGTCGCCGACCCCGCCGGGGTGGCGCAGTACGGCCTCGGCGGCCTGGCGGGCCATGGCGGCGGCCAGTCCGTCGACCTTCTCGCCGGTCTCCCGGCTGGACAACTCCCAGTCGGCCACGGCGGAGATCTTGCAGATCACATCGCCGATGCCGGCCCGCACGAAGCGCACCGGGGCCTCACGGATGACGTCCAGGTCGATGACGATGCCGATCGGGTTCGGCACCCCGTACGAGCCGCGGCCCGCGTCGTTGTCGAGGGTGGCCACCGGGGAGCACAGACCGTCGTTGGCGAGGTTGGTGGCGACGGCGACCAGCGGCAGACCGACCCGGGCCGCCGCGTACTTGGCGCAGTCGATGACCTTGCCGCCGCCGAGCCCGACCACGGCGTCGTAGTGACCGCCCTTCTTGATCGAGTCGGCGAGCCGTACCGCGCCGTCGATGGTGCCGTCGGCGTCGCAGAACCAGTCCGCCTCCGGAAACGCGGGGGCGAACCGGTCGCGCAGCGCCGCGCCGGAGCCGGCGCTGATCGCGAAGGCCAACCGGCCCGACGGCGCGATGCGCTGGTCCGACAGGATCGTCGCCAGGTCATCGAGCGCGCCGGGACGGATGTCCACGACGACCGGCGAGGGGATGAGCCTCGTCAGTACTGGCACGCGATCTCACGTCCCTTGGCGAGGTCGTCGTGGTTGTCGATCTCGACCCACTTGACGTCACCGATGGGGGCCACGTCGATACGGAAGCCGCGGTTCACGAGCTCCTGGTAGCCGTGCTCGTAGAACTGCTGCGGGTCCGTCTCGAAGACGGTCTTCAGGGCGTCGGCCAGCTCGTCGGCGGCCTCGCCCTCGATGAGGGTGACGCCGATGTACTCGCCCGTCGCCTCGGCGGGGTCCATCAGCTTGGTGATCTTGGTCATGCCGCCCTCGGGGCCGACGACGACCTTCATCTCCTCGTCGGCGAGGGACTTCACCGTGTCGAGGGCGAGGATGATCTTCTTGCCGTCGCCGCGGGCGGCGAGCAGGGTCTTCTCGACGGAGACCGGGTGCACGGTGTCGCCGTTGGCGAGGATCACCGAGTGCTTGATGGCGTCACGGCCGCACCACAGGGAGTAGGCGTTGTTCCACTCCTCGGCCTTGTCGTTGTCGATGAGGGTGATCTTGAGCCCGTACTTGGCCTCCAGCGCCTCGCGGCGCTCGTAGACGGCCTCCTTGCGGTACCCGACGATGATCGCGACCTCGGTCAGGCCGATCTCGGCGAAGTTGCCGAGGGTGAGGTCGAGAACGGTGAGGCTCTCCTCGTCGCCCTCGGGGCCGACCGGCACCAGAGCCTTGGGGAGGGTGTCGGTGTAGGGGCGAAGACGCCGTCCGGCGCCGGCCGCCAGCACGAGGCCGATCATGCGGGTTCTCCTTCATCGTGTACGGCGGGTGCGCCTGTCTTATGGGCGATCACCCAGAAGCGGATGCTCTCGAGGAGCACCAGCAGCGCCACGGCCACGGCGAGAGCCGTGAGCGCGACGGTGAACTCTGTGGGCGCGAGCAGCGCGGCCAGTACGGTGACCAGCAGGGTCCTGCCTTCGTGACCGCCGATCGCCCGCACCAGCCACTGCGGTGGCGCGCCGGCGTCACCGCGGATGCGGTACACCGTGTCGTAGTGATGGTAGGCGACGGCCCCCACCAGCCCGAAGGCCGCGGGAAGGGCTCCGTTCACGTCGGCTTTGGCTGCCAGGAGGAGAACGGTGCCGTATTCGGCGGCCCGGAAGAGCGGCGGGATCAGCCAGTCGAGGGGGCCCTTGAGGGAGCGCTCGACGGCTTCGGCCGACAGCCCGACGTACAGGGCGGCCATGGCGACGACCTGCCAGGCAGGGCCCCAGACCCAGGCGGCGGTCACCACGGCCACGGCTCCGAAGGCCGCGCTGAGCAGTGCCGTCTTGCGCGGCGGGCCCGGCAGGATCCGCGCCAGCGCTCCGGCGAGCGGGCCGGTGTCCGCGAGGTCCGCCAGCGCCCGGGCCGCCCGGTCCGTCCGCTGCGCCTTGCGCGTCAGCGAGCGCAGCACACGGCCCGCCGTGGTGTAGGTCGCGGCGAAGGCGCAGCCGATGAGCAGCGCGTAGAAGGTGATGCGGGGTGTGGTGACCGCCGTGAGGACGGCGATCATCGCCCAGCGCTCGCCGATCGGCAGGACGATCATGCGGCGGATCCAGACCGTCCAGCCGACGCTGTCGAGCTTGCCGGAGAGGGCGGCGGTGGGGCTGGTGTTGCCGGTGGCGTCGTGATTCGCCTCGTTGAAGGAGAAGTCGACGACGTGGCGGCAGGTCTGCAGGACCATCGCGCCGAGGGCGAGCGCCCATACATCGTCGCCGCCCCGGGCGGCGCCGAGGGCGAGGCCCGCGTAGTAGGCGTACTCCTTGGCGCGGTCGAAGGTGGCGTCGAGCCAGGCGCCGAGCGTCGAGTACTGCAGCGAGTAGCGGGCCAACTGGCCGTCGGTGCAGTCGAGGACGAAGGAGAAGAGCAGCAGGAGGCCGGCCGCGACGAACCCACCACGGGTGCCGGTTGCCGCGCAGCCCGCCGCGATCAGGGCGGTGATCAGCGAGGCCGTCGTGACCTGGTTCGGGGTCAGGCCCCGGCGGGCGCACCAGCGGGCGATGTAGCGGGAGTAGGGGCTGATGAAGTACGTGGTGAAGAAGCCGTCGCGGGACTTCACCGCCGTGCGCAGCCGTACGGCCTCGTCGTCAACGGCGGCGACCGCCTGGCGGGCCTCGTTGCGGGCCTGCGGGTCGGCGGGGACGACGGCGACCAGGGTGCCGAGTTCGGGCCGGTAGAGGCTGACGTCTTCGGCCTCGAGGGCGGCGACGACCCGGTCGGCGACGCTGTCGACGGCGACGGCCGTGGTGCCGCCCGCGGCCGAGCCCTCGCGGGCCAGCGCCCGGGTCAGCGCCTGACGGGCGGCGGGCCGCACGGTCACCGCGCCCGGGAGGGCGGCGGCCTCGAAGCGGGGGTCGGTGAGTCCCAGGCGCAGGGCGTGCACATGGCCGACGAACCGGGCGTCGACGATCGCGACCCGCTGGTCCGCGGGCACCGTCGCCAGGAGCGTCTCGGCGTCACCGGCGTCGGAGGCGGTCCGCACGTCGAAGCCGAGCGACCGCAGATCGCCCTCCAGCGACGATCCGGGGACCGGCTGACCGGTGAGGATGGCGGTCGACAGACGAACTCACTCCCTGGGTGCCGGCGCGATCGCGCCGGACATGTACGTGGTGGAGGCGCCCCGGCCCGCTGCGACCCGGCGGCGTGTCGGCAGAGGTTATCGGATGAAGAGAAGCGGGCGTTCATCGCCCGTTCACGGCCAGATCAGTTCGGCCTGCTCAAGCCGTCGGCCCTCCGCCGCGATCATCATCGGGGATGTGGGGGTTGCGCCACAAACTCCGGTGCGAATATCGGTTGATAGGGGGCAAAGGCATGGACTCGCTCCGTGAGACAGGCCGCGTTCCGCGCGCCGCGAGGGGCACGGAGGACTGCGTGCAGCGACCACCGCCACCCCTCCCGCACGCCAACCCCACACACCCCCTACGGCGAACAGGCACAACACACCCCCCGCATAAGGTGAGCGCATGACATGGCTGATCACAGGCGGGGCGGGCTACATCGGCGCACACGTGGCGAAGGTCATGACCGCCGCCGGCGACGAGGTCATCGCACTGGACGACCTCTCCGCAGGGGTCCGCGGCCGCCTGCCCGAAGACATCCCGCTGATCCACGGCTCCGCCCTCGACGGCGACCTCCTCAAGCGTGTCCTCACCGAGCACGCCGTGACCGGTGTGGTCCATCTCGCGGCCCGCAAGCAGGTGGGCGAGTCCGTCGCCCAGCCCACCCGCTACTACCAGGAGAACGTCGGCGGTCTCGCCACGCTCCTGGAGGCGGCGGCCGCCACCGGGGTCGAGCGCTTCGTCTTCTCCTCCTCGGCGGCCGTGTACGGCAACCCGGACGTGGACCTCATCACGGAGGACACCCCGTGCGCCCCGATGAGCCCCTACGGCGAGACCAAGCTGGCCGGGGAATGGCTGGTGCGGGCGGCGGGGCAGGCGCACGGCATCGCGACCGTCTGTCTGCGCTACTTCAACGTGGCCGGCGCCGCCGAACCCGCCCTGGCCGACACCGGCATCTTCAACGTCGTCCCGATGGTCTTCGACCGCCTCACCCGTGACGAGGCACCGAGGATCTTCGGCGACGACTACCCGACCCCGGACGGCACCTGCGTCCGGGACTACATCCATGTCGCCGATCTCGCCGACGCGCACCTCGCGGCGGCCCGACGCCTCACCGCCGACGACGTCTCGGGCGACCTGACCGTGAACATCGGCCGGGGCGAAGGCGTTTCGGTCCGCGAACTCGTCGACCTCATCGGCGAGGTGACCGGGGACCGCCGTCCCGCACTCGTCGAGCCCCGCCGCCCCGGTGACGCGCCGCGCGCGGTCGCCTCGGCCGAGCGGGCCCGGCACGAGCTCGGCTGGACGGCCCGGCGCGGGGTACGCGAGATGGTCGAGTCGGCCTGGGCGGGCTGGCGGCTGCACCACGGTCTCTGAACCCTTCCCGGCCGCGTCCCCGATCATGGCAACGCTCTGACCTGCAGGTCGTTTCCGCAGGTCAGAGCAGATGACAACGGTGTTCAGTGCCGCGTTGCCGGATACCCCCCACCCGTAGTTCACTGTGATCCGGAGCCGAACACACGGACGCATGAGAGAGGCGGATTCCATGGGGGCCGGTCACGACCACGGGCACGCGCATCACGCGCCGACCAGCGGTACGGCCGCGGCGGCGTACCGCGGGCGGCTGCGGATCGCCCTGTCGATCACGCTCACCGTCATGGTGGTCGAGATCGTCGGCGGCGTGCTCGCCGATTCGCTGGCGCTCATCGCCGACGCGGCGCACATGGCGACGGACGCGGTGGGCCTCGGCATGGCGCTCCTCGCGATCCACTTCGCGAACCGCCCCCCGAGCGGCAACCGCACGTTCGGATACGCCCGCGCCGAGATACTCGCGGCGCTCGCCAACTGCCTGCTGCTGCTCGGCGTCGGCGGCTATGTGCTGTACGAGGCGATCCAGCGGTTCGTCACACCGGTCGGGACCGAGGGCGGACTGACCGTCGTCTTCGGCGCGATCGGTCTGGTCGCGAACATGATCTCGCTGACCCTGCTGATGCGGGGCCAGAAGGAGAGCCTGAACGTCCGGGGCGCCTTCCTGGAGGTGGCCGCGGACGCGCTCGGTTCGTTGGCGGTGATCATCTCGGCGACGGTCATCCTGCTCACCGGCTGGCAGGCCGCCGACCCGATCGCCTCACTCGTCATCGGTCTGATGATCGTCCCGCGTACGGTGAAGCTGCTGCGCGAGACCCTCGACGTGCTGTTGGAGGCGGCCCCGAAGAACGTCGACATGGCCGAGGTACGGGCCCACATACTGGCGCTGCCGGGCGTGGAGGACGTCCACGATCTGCACGCCTGGACCATCACCTCCGGCATGCCGGTGCTCTCCGCCCACGTGGTGGTCAGCTCGGACACGCTGGACTCCATCGGCCACGAGAAGATGCTGCACGACCTCCAGGGCTGCATCGGCGACCACTTCGACGTCGAGCACTGCACCTTCCAGCTGGAGCCGGGCGGCCACGCGGAACACGAGGCGAAGCTGTGTCACTGACCACCGACTGGACCACGCGACCGGAGACGTCCGCCGACCGCGAGGGGGTGTACGGCGTCAACGCCGCCGCCTTCGAGACCGACGCCGAGGCCAGACTGGTCGACGCGCTGCGCGAGGACCCCGGCGCATGGCTGCCGGACCTGTCGTACGTCGCCGAGGCCCCGGACGGCACGATCGCGGCGTACGCGCTGATCACCCGCTGCCATGTCGACGAGGTGCCCGCGCTGGCACTGGCCCCCGTCGCGGTGCTGCCGGACCATCAGCGGCAGGGGGCGGGAGCGGCCGTCGTACGCGCGGTGCTGGAGGCGGCACGCGCGCGTCGGGAGCGGCTCGTCCTCGTCCTGGGGCACCCCGAGTACTACCCGCGCTTCGGCTTCGTGCGTGCGTCCGAGTACGGCATCCGGCCGGGATTCGAGGTGCCGGACGAGGCGATGATGGCGCTGGTCCTGGACGGTTCCGCGGCGGTGGCTCCCGGCACCATCAGGTATCCGGCGGCCTTCGGGGTCTGACACACACGTCGTAGGTGTCTTCGGCAGGGGTGTGCGGGTAGGACATGCGGGTCTACCGCGAAGTGCCGGGAGCGCCGGTTTCGTGCGGCAGACTTGAGGCTCGAAGAACGAGGCGAAGGATGGGCATGCCGATCACACCTGCCACCGCGATGCACAGTCCCGAGAACGGCACCACGGAAGCGATCCTGCTGGAGCTGGTCGACGAGGACGGCACCACGATCGGCACCGCGGAGAAGCTGGCCGCTCATCAACCGCCCGGTCAACTGCACAGGGCGTTCTCCGTCTTCCTCTTCGACGAGCGCGGGCGGCTGCTGCTGCAGCAGCGGGCCCTCGGCAAGTACCACTCCCCCGGCGTCTGGTCGAACACCTGCTGCGGCCACCCCTACCCGGGCGAGTCCCCCTTCGCGGCGGCCGCGCGGCGGACGCACGAGGAGCTGGGGGTCTCCCCGGCGCTGCTCGGCGAGGCGGGCACGGTCCGCTACAACCACCCGGACCCGGACTCGGGCCTGGTGGAGCAGGAGTTCAACCACCTGTTCGTCGGGCTGCTGCAGTCCCCGCTCCGGCCGGACCCGGACGAGGTCGGGGACACCGCGTTCGTCACCCCGGCCGAGCTGGCGGAGCGGCATGCCAAGGACCCGTTCTCGGCCTGGTTCATGACGGTCCTGGACGCGGCGCGGCCGGCGGTCAGGGAGCTGACGGGGCCGGCCGCGGGCTGGTGACCGCGGCCTTCGGCCCGGGGCCGGTGCCCCTCACCCCTGGATCAGATGTGCGGGCTTGAGCGGCACGGCGACCCAGACCACCTTGCCTCCGCTCGCGGTGTGCTCCACGTCGCAGACCCCGCCCGCCTCCAGGGTGATCTCCCGCACCAGGAGCAGACCACGGCCGCCCAGCCGGCCGTGGTCGGTCTCCAGGGCGGTCGGGCGGTAGGGGTGGTTGTCCTCCACCGAGACCCGCACCCACTCGGCTGCGACGGCGACCTCGACGGCGAGCGTGGGCGACAGGAGCGCCGCGTGTTTCACGGCGTTGGTCACCAGCTCGGAGACGATCAGCAGGAGCCCCTGGACGAGGTCGTCCGAGATCGGCACGCCCTGGCGGGCGAGCAGGTCCCGGACGGCGCGCCGCGCCTGCGGCACCGAGGCGTCGACCGCGGCCGCGGTGAACCGCCAGACCCCTTCGTAAGGCAGCGGCTCCGGCGGCCTCGGGTCGTCGGGGCCGTGCCCGCCGCCGTCAGGGCGTGGGTCGCTCCCGCGCCCTTGGTCGTCCATGGTCCGGTCGCCACCCTTGCGCTCGATTGTCACCACATGTCGAGTGTTGGTAACGCGACGCCGCGCGCGGAGAACTGAACAGAAGTCAGCGTGTATCGGCGACTTTCGGATCGCTCGTGAGCGATTCAGTCGGGCACATGACAGCGTTTTATCGAGCTACGCCGCTTTCAGAACTATTCGGGTTGTACGGGTTGGACGCCCCTCTCGCCCGCTTCCTCCCCCGGCCCCTCACTCTGCGTGAATCACCCGGAGGGCGAGTGGCTAGCATCCGGGGCATGGAGCCTCAACTGCTGGACACCGTCGCCGACGGGATCGCGACCGTCGTCATCCACCACCCCGCCAAGCGCAACGCCATGACGGCCGGGATGTGGCGAGCGCTGCCGCCGCTGCTCGACCGGCTGGCCGCCGACCCCGGGGTACGGGCACTGGTGCTCACCGGGGAGGGCGGGACGTTCTGCGCGGGGGCCGACATCTCCACCCTGCGAGGGGCCCCGGAGGAGGCACAGGAACTGGCGGGCCTCGCCGAGGAGGCCCTGGCCGCCTTCCCGAAGCCGACCCTCGCGGCGATCCGGGGGCACTGCGTGGGCGGCGGCGCGCAGCTGGCGGCGGCCTGCGATCTGCGGTTCGCGCGGGAGGGAGCGCTGTTCGGGATCACCCCGGCGAAGCTGGGGCTCGTCTACCCCGCTTCCTCCACCCGCCGGCTGGTGTCGCTGGTCGGGCCGAGCACCGCCAAGTACCTGCTGTTCTCGGGAGAGTTGATCGATACGGAGCGGGCGCTGCGCACGGGGCTGGTGGACGAGGTGCTGCGCGCCGGTGAACTCGCGGAACGGGTGGCGGAGTTCACCCGGATACTGGTCTCGCGCTCGCGGCTGACGCAGACGGCGGCCAAGGAGTTCGCGAACGGCCGCACCGACCGCGACGCCCACTGGGCCGAGCAGGCGCGGGGCAGCGGCGACACCGCGGAGGGCGTCGCCGCGTTCCTGGAGCGCAGACGGCCCCGGTTCACCTGGTCGGCGTGAGGGCCGCGCCGAGGGCGGTCACATCAGGGCGAAGCGGCTGTTGGTGCGGAACTCCTCCACGAGGTGGGCGGGCGCCTTGTGCGGGGCGCCGACGTCGTAGGGCGGCTGGGGGTCGTACTCGATCATCAGCTGTACGGCCTGGGCGTGTTCGTCGCCCGCGATCCGACCGATCAGGGTCAGGCCCATGTCGATGCCGGAGGAGACCCCGGCCGCGGTGGCGTACTTGCCGTCGATGACGACCCGCTCCCCCGTCGGCTCGGCGCCGTACTGCTTCAGGAAGTCCAGCGCCAGCCAGTGGGAGGTGGCCCGGCGGCCTTCGAGGAGCCCCGCGCCGGCCAGGATCAGGGAGCCGGTGCACACGGAGGTCGTCCAGGTGCTCGTGCGGTCGGCCGTGCGCAGCCAGTCGAAGAGGGTCTCGTTCTCCATCTGCTCGAACTGGCCGGGGCCGCCCGGCACCACGACGACGTCGGGACTCGGGACCTCGGCGAGCGTCCTGTCGGCGGTGAGCGCGAGGGCGCGGGTGTCGGAGCGGACGGGGCCGCGCTCCTCGGCGACGAAGACGAGTTCGGCGTCGGGCAGACGGCCGAGGGTCTCGTAGGGGCCGACGGCGTCCAGGGCGGTGAAGCGGTCGAAGAGAACGATGGCGATCTGCATCGGTTTCCTTTCAGCGGATGCGGGCGGGGGCCGGGACTGCGGCCGGACGGAAGCGGCGGCGGTACTCCGCCGGGGAGGTGGCGAGCGCCTTCACGAAGGCGCGGCGCATGGCCTCGGCGGTGCCGTAGCCGCAGGCGCGGGAGATCTCCTCCACTCCGTCGGAGGTGTCCTCCAGGAGGCGGCGGGCGTGTTCGAGGCGGACGCGGTCGACGTACCGGCCCGGGGTCATGCCCGTCTCGGCCCGGAAGGCACGGGCGAAGTGGCGGGGCGAGAGGCGCGCGCGGGCGGCCAGGTGGTCGACGCTCAGGTCGTCGCCGGGATGCTCGGTGATCCATCGCTGGACCTCGCGGAGCGGTTCCCGTTGTGCGGTCTGGGCTGCGAGCTGGGCGCTGAACTGGGCCTGGTTGCCCGGGCGGCGCAGGAAGACGACGAGCTGGCGGGCGATGTCGAGGGCGGCCTCGCGGCCGATGTCCTCCTCGACGAGCGCGAGGGCGAGGTCGATGCCGGAGGTGACGCCGGCGGAGGTGGCGACATGGCCGTCGCGGACGTAGATGGGGTCGGGGTCGACCTCGATCGCCGGGTGGTGGCGGGCCAGTGTGTCGCAGTACGCCCAGTGGGTGGTCGCCCGGCGGCCGTCCAGGAAACCCGCCTCGGCGAGCAGGATGGCGCCGGTGCAGACCGAGACCAGGCGGTCCGCACTCGGGCCGTGCTCGCGCAGCCAGTCGACGACCTCGGGAGCCGGGTTCCGCGTACCCCGGCCGCCCGGGACGAGCAGGGTGTGCGGGGCGGGGGCGGTGGCGAGGGTGTGGTCCGGGACGAGGGTGAGGCCGCTGGAGGTCCGTACGGGTGTGCCGTCCAGGGAGGCCGTGCTGATGCGGTAGGTCCCCGGGGTGTGCTGCTCGGCACCGGCGAAGACCTCCAGCGGACCGGTGACGTCGAGGCTCTGCACGTCGTCGAAGAGGACGACCAGGACAGTTCGCATGCCTTCGATTCTTGGGCGGCCGGACCATGACCGCAATGACGAGTACCCCACCTTTCCTGCCATCGTGGGAGGTGAGCGAGGCCGCCACCCCCTGGCGTACCAACCAGTCGGTAACCTGCGGGTATGACCTCTTCCCTTCCGGAGCGCGCCGGGCGGCGCTGCCACAGCCTCCTCAATCCGTTCCACTCCGCGCACTACTTCTCGCCGGACCTCGGGCGGGAGCTGGCCGCCGTGGGGATCGACGACCCGAAAGCGGCGTACTTCGCCGTACGGGCCGCCGCCCTGGGCGGCGTCGGAGCGGGTGTCGTGACGGCCACGTTCTTCAACTTCCGTCACGAGCTGGTGGCGGAGCACGTGCCCGCCGTGTGGGAGACGGCGTCGCCGTCCGTGGTGCTGGCGGCCCGCGAGCGTGCCGTGGACGCCACGCTGCGACGACTGCTCGGCGAGGAGCTGCTCGCCTCCGAGGAGGTCGCCGAGGCGGCGGAGCTGGCGCTGCGCGCCACGGAGGCGTGCGTGCGGACCGCGCGCCCCTTGTACGCCGCGCACGCCGATCTGCCCGTACCCGAGCGCCCTCATCTCGCGCTCTGGCACGCGGCCACCCTGCTGCGCGAGCACCGGGGCGATGGACATCTCGCGGTGCTCCTCGACGCCGGTCTCGACCCGGTCGAGGCCCTGGCCAGCCACGCCGCGACAGGGAAGGGCATGTCCCCGAAGTGGGCCACCACCACGCGCGGCTGGACACGGGACGAGTGGGACGCCGCGAGCGCCCGGCTCCGGCAGCGCGGGCTGCTCGACACCGAGGGCGGACTGACGGAGTCGGGCGTGGCCCTGCGCAGGAAGATCGAGGACGCGACGGACCGTCTGGACCTGGCCCCGTACGAGCGTCTGGGCGCGGCCGGGGTGGAGCGGCTCACCGAGCTGATGACCGGCCTGGTCACGACGATGCTCGGCGCGGGGGCGTTCCCGGCGGGGATGATCGGCAAGAGCTGAGCACGGACGGTACAGGCATGAACGGCGCCGGGCGCGGTACCCGGTCGTTCCTGGCCCACCCAGCCGGGAGACGAAAGGGGAAGTACGTGTTCCGTGCGATCGCAGACGTGTTGCGGCAGATCGGTGGGGCCATTGCGACGGTGGTCACGCTGCCGTTCCGGGCTGTGGCCCGGCTCTTCGGGGGCGCGTCGAGTTCGACGCGCCGCACCGGGCGGGCCCGCCGGGCCTGAGGACGGCCAGGCCTTCGATCACCGGGGAGCCGGACGCGTGGTCGCGTCCGGCTCCCCGGCTGTCCCGGATCCGCGCGTTTCCCTCCCTGGGCCCCCGTTGTCCGTGCCACCTGCCACAATTGCCGCGCAACCTCAGTGGAGAAGGCGGTACGGGATCGTGACGACACCCGAGTCCATCGACGTAGGGTCCATCGAAAGCAGGATCGCCGAGGAGCTCGGCGTACGGGAGCGGCAGGTCAGGGCCGCGGTGGAGCTGCTCGACGGCGGTTCGACCGTGCCCTTCATCGCCCGCTACCGCAAGGAAGCGACCGAGATGCTCGACGACGCGCAGCTGCGCACGCTCGAGGAGCGGCTGCGCTATCTGCGGGAGCTGGAGGAGCGGCGGACCGCCATCCTCGACTCGGTGCGCGAGCAGGGCAAGTTGACCCCCGAGGTCGAGAGCCGGATCCGCGGCGCCGAGACCAAGGCCCGCCTGGAGGACATCTACCTCCCCTTCAAGCCCAAGCGTCGCACCAAGGCGCAGATCGCCCGCGAGGCCGGCCTCGAACCGCTGGCCGACGGCCTGCTCGGCGACCCGACCGTCGAGCCGCTGGCCGCCGCCGCGGCGTTCGTGGACGCCGACAAGGGCGTCGCCGACCCGCAGGCCGCCCTGGACGGCGCCCGGGCGATCCTCACCGAGCGGTTCTCCGAGGACGCCGACCTGATCGGCGAGCTGCGCGAGCGCATGTGGGTACGGGGCCGGCTCGCCGCCAAGGTCAAGGAGGGCAAGGAGGACGCGGGCGCCAAGTTCGCCGACTACTTCGACTTCGCCGAGCCGTTCACCGAGCTGCCCTCCCACCGCATCCTGGCGATGCTGCGCGGCGAGAAGGAGGACGTCCTCGATCTCGTCCTGGAGCCGGAGGAGCCCTCCGAGCAGCCCGGCCCCTCGTCGTACGAGGGGATCGTCGCGCATCGCTTCCAGATCGCCGACCGGGGCCGGCCCGGCGACAAGTGGCTGACGGACACCGTCCGTTGGGCCTGGCGGACCCGCATCCTCGTCCACCTCGGCATCGACCTGCGGCTGCGGCTGCGGACCGCCGCCGAGGACGAGGCGGTGAACGTGTTCGCGGCGAACCTCCGCGACCTCCTCCTCGCCGCTCCGGCCGGGACGCGCGCCACATTGGGCCTGGACCCCGGCTTCCGTACGGGCGTGAAGGTCGCCGTGGTGGACGCCACCGGCAAGGTCGTCGCCACCGACGTCATCTATCCGCACGTCCCGGCCAACAAGTGGGACGAGGCCATCGCCAAGCTGGCGCGCCTGGCCAAGGAGCACGCGGTCGAGCTGATCGCGATCGGCAACGGCACGGCGTCCCGCGAGACCGACAAGCTCGCCGGTGAACTGATCACCCGGCACCCGGAGTTGAAGCTCACCAAGGTGATGGTGTCCGAGGCCGGCGCCTCGGTGTACTCGGCGTCGGCGTTCGCCTCGCAGGAGCTGCCCGGGATGGACGTCTCGCTGCGCGGCGCCGTCTCGATCGCGCGCCGTCTCCAGGACCCGCTCGCCGAGCTGGTGAAGATCGACCCCAAGTCGATCGGTGTCGGGCAGTACCAGCACGACCTGTCCGAGGTGAAGCTGTCGCGTTCGCTGGACGCGGTGGTCGAGGACTGTGTGAACGGCGTGGGCGTGGACGTGAACACGGCCTCCGCGCCGCTGCTGTCCCGAGTCTCCGGCATCTCCTCCGGACTCGCCGAGAACATCGTGGCCCACCGCGACGCCAACGGCCCCTTCACCTCGCGTTCCGAGCTGAAGGGCGTGGCGCGGCTCGGCCCCAAGGCGTACGAGCAGTGCGCGGGCTTCCTGCGGATCCGGGGCGGCTCGGACCCGCTGGACGCCTCCAGCGTGCACCCGGAGGCGTACCCGGTGGTGCGCCGGATGGTGAAGACGGCGGGCAGCGAGGTCGCGGCGCTGATCGGCAACACGAGTGTGCTGCGGTCGCTGAAGCCCGGGGACTTCGTGGACGAGACCTTCGGTCTGCCGACGGTGACGGACATCCTCAAGGAACTGGAGAAGCCGGGTCGGGACCCTCGGCCGGCCTTCAAGACGGCCACCTTCAAGGAGGGCGTGGAGAAGATCTCCGACCTGGAGGCCGGGATGGTCCTGGAGGGGGTCGTGACGAACGTCGCGGCCTTCGGGGCGTTCATCGACGTCGGTGTCCACCAGGACGGGCTGGCGCACGTCTCCGCCCTGTCCCGGACGTTCGTCAAGGATCCGCGTGATGTGGTGAAGCCCGGGGACATCGTGAAGGTGAAGGTGCTCGATGTCGACATCCCGCGGAAGCGGATCTCGCTGACGCTGCGGTTGGACGACGAGGCCGCGCCCAAGGGGCAGGGTGGCGGGCAGGGGCAGTCCGGTGGTGGGGGCGGTCGGCCGCAGCGGGGAGCCCGTGGGGGGCAGCCGCCTCGGCAGCAGGGGCGTGGGGGTGGTGGCGGTTCCCGGCAGGGGGGTGGCGCGGCTCCGGCCAACAGTGCGATGGCGGATGCCTTGCGGCGGGCTGGGTTGGTGGACAAGAAGCGCGGCTGAGGGTGTCGGCGGGGGCTTTTCTCGCCCCCGCCGCCCCTGCCCGTCCTCAAGGGGCTGTGCCCCTTCGACCCCCAGGTGTGGGTCCGGTGAGGGCTGGTCGCGCAGTTCCCCGCGCCCCTGGGGGAAGCAGGGGCTGCGGCCTGCCTCCCCCAGGGGCGAAAGGGCCGTAGGCCCATCAAAAGGCGGATGTCCTCAGTTCTCCGTGACCTTGCCCGCCTCCACGGCCAGACGGCGGGTCACCTTCACCGCGTTCAGCATGCGGCGGTCGTGGGTGACCAGGAGGAGCGTGCCCTCGTAGGAGTCCAGGGCCGACTCCAGTTGTTCGATCGCGGGGAGGTCCAGGTGGTTCGTGGGCTCGTCGAGGACCAGGAGGTTGACGCCTCGGCCCTGGAGCAGGGCGAGGGCCGCGCGGGTGCGTTCGCCCGGGGAGAGGGTGACCGACGGGCGTAGGACGTGGTGGGCCTTCAGGCCGAACTTGGCCAGGAGCGTGCGTACTTCGGCAGGCTCGGTGTCGGGGACGGCCGCGCAGAAGGCGTCGAGGAGGGCCTCGGGGCCGTGGAAGAGGGCGCGGGCCTGGTCGACCTCGCCGACCAGGACACCGGAGCCCAGGGCGGCGTGGCCCGAGTCCAGGGGGACCCGGCCGAGCAGCGCGCCCAGGAGCGTCGACTTGCCCGCGCCGTTCGCACCGGTGATGGCGACGCGGTCCGCCCAGTCGATCTGCAGGGACACCGGTCCGAAGGCGAAGTCCCCCCGCCGCACCTCGGCGCCCCGCAGGGTGGCGACCACGGCACCGGAGCGCGGGCCCGCCGCGATCTCCATGCGCAGCTCCCACTCCTTGCGCGGCTCCTCCACCACATCGAGCCGTTCGATCATGCGCTGGGTCTGCCGGGCCTTCGCGGCCTGCTTCTCGCTCGCCTCGCTGCGGAACTTGCGGCCGATCTTGTCGTTGTCGTTGCTCGCCTTGCGCCGCGCGTTCTTGACGCCCTTGTCCATCCAGGAGCGCTGCATCTGGGCGCGGTCCTGGAGCGCGGCCCTCTTGTCGGCGTACTCCTCGTAGCCGTCGCGGGCGTGCCGACGAGCGGTCTCGCGCTCCTCCAGATAGGCCTCGTATCCGCCGCCGTAGAGGTTGATCCGGTTCTGGGCGAGGTCGAGTTCGAGGACCTTGGTGACCGTGCGGGTGAGGAACTCGCGGTCGTGGCTGACGACGACCGTGCCCGCGCGCAGGCCGGAGACAAAGCGTTCGAGCCGTTCCAGGCCGTCGAGGTCGAGGTCGTTGGTGGGCTCGTCGAGGAGGAAGACGTCGTAGCGGGAGAGGAGGAGGGAGGCGAGTCCGGCGCGGGCGGCCTGGCCGCCGGAGAGGCCGGTCATCGGCTGGTCCAGGTCGACGCCGAGGCCGAGGGTGGCGGCGACCTCCTCCGCACGCTCGTCGAGGTCGGCGCCGCCCAGGTCGAGCCAGCGCTCCAGGCTCACCGAGTACGCGTCGTCGGCGCCCGGCGCGCCGTCCACCAAGGCCTGGGTGGCCTCGTCCATCACGCGCTGGGCCTCGGCCACCCCCGTGCGCCGGGCGAGGAACTGCCGGACGCTCTCGCCCTCCCGCCGCTCCGGTTCCTGCGGCAGGTGGCCGACCGTCGCCGTGGGCGGGGACAGCCGCAGCTCGCCCTCCTCCGGCGGGAGCAGGCCGGCGAGCAGGCGGAGCAGCGTGGACTTGCCGGCGCCGTTGGCGCCGACCAGCCCGATCACGTCTCCGGGGGCGACGACGAGGTCCAGCCCGGAGAAGAGTGAGCGGTCGCCGTGTCCGGCGGCGAGGTTCTTGACGACGAGGGTGGCGGTCACAGGGGGCGATCCTAACGACAGGGCGGCGCCCGGGTCGCGTCGCACCGGTCGGAGCGCTCTCAGCGGGCCATCGGTTCCACCAGCACCGTCCCCGAGGTGCGGGCCACGATGAACGATTCTCCCTTCACCGCTTTCGGGTCCAGGCCGATGCGGTGCCGGCCCGCCGGGAGGATGCCGTCGAAGAAGCGGTAGGTGTGGGGGCGGTAGAGACGGTCGAGGCGGTAGGCGGTGAGCTCCACCCGGCAGGTGGAGGTGATCTCGATGCCGGCCTGCCCACCGGCGGCGACGAGTCGGGTGAGGCGGCGCTGTTCGGCCGGGCTGCGGTCGAGGGCGTGTTCGATCTGGGCGACGAGGAGCGGGATGATCGGGGCGAGCCCGTCGACGTACGCGACCTGGACGCCCGCGCGGTCGAAGGCCAGCCGCACGGCGGCGCGGTCCGCCTCGGCGACGGCCCGTCCGAAGGCCACGGCGCCGTAGGCGCGCAGTTCCTCCGGGGGCACGCCGGCGGCGTCCTGCGCTATGTCGGCGCCGATCCCGATGGCGCGCAGGGCGGCGGCGAGTCTGGCGAGCACGGCGACGCGGGCACCGATGAGCAGGACCCGGCGCCGGGCCGACGGCTCGGCACCCGACTCGCGCAACAGGGATCGCAGGGCACCGCGGTACTCGGAGCCGTGGAAGCGGAAGGGTCCGATGCCGGTGTAGCCGTTGAGCTTGAGGTCGGCCTCCTCCTCCGTCTGCCAGGCGAAGTCCCGCCACACGAAGTCGTCGCCGTCCCGCTCTATCACCGCGGTCACCGCTCCGCAGGCGAGGTCGGCGCATTCGGGGCAGCCGTAGATGACGTAGCGGCCGCTTGTCAGGGGTGGCTCGGCTTCCAGGAGCAGACTGCGCACCTGGGCGGTGAAGATCGAGGGCGGGACGTCGGAGGCGAGGGGGGAGACGGCATCGAGGTCGGAGAGCTGGAACAGCAGCGGGCGTCCGTCGACGATGAAGTCCACGAAATCCCGGTGCACTTGGTAAGCACCGTTGGCGAGGACGCCACCGGCTCGCATCGCCGGTGCCAGGCCGAAGGTCGCGTACTCGGCAGACATGGTGTGAGTATCCCCACAAAGGCAGACTTGTGAGCACGGCATGACATATTCCGTTAACGTCCCTGGGTGACCAGTGAATCGAACAGTGATGTGATCGTGGTCGGTGGCGGAGTCGTCGGTCTCACGACCGCCGTCGTTCTGGCGGAGAGCGGAAGACGGGTTCGGGTGTGGGCGCGGGAGCCCGGGGAGCGCGCGACGTCCGGCGTCGCGGGTGGACTGTGGTGGCCCTACCGGATCGAGCCGGAGGAGTTGGTCGGCGCCTGGGCGCTCGACACCCTCGCCGTGTACGAGTCGTTGGCGGCCCGGCCGGACGAGACAGGCGTACGCATGGTCGAGGGCGTACATGGCGAGACGTCGCTGGACGGGCTCGGCGCGTGGGCCGCACGCGTGGCCGGGCTGCGCGTGGCGACGGCCGAGGAGTACCCGGGTGTCGGGCTGTGGGCGCAGCTGCCGCTGATCGACATGCCGGTCCATCTGCGGTGGCTGCGCGAGCGGTTCGTGGAGGCGGGCGGCGCGGTGGAGGAGCGTACGGTGACCGACCTCGCCGCGGTCGACGCGCCGGTGGTCGTCAACTGCACGGGGCTGGGCGCCCGCGAGCTGGTGCCGGATCCCTCCGTGCGGCCGGTGCGGGGGCAGTTGGTCGTCGTGGAGAACCCCGGGGTCACCACCTGGCTCACCTCGGTGGACCACTCCGGCGCCGAGAGCACGTACTTCATGCCGCAGCCGTGCGGGCTGATCCTCGGCGGTACGGCGGAGGAGGACGCCTGGTCCCTGACACCGGACCCGGTGATCGCCGAGGAGATCGTGCGGCGGTGCGCGGCGGTTCGGCCCGAGATCGCGGGGGCCCGGATCATCGAGCACCGGGTCGGGCTGCGGCCCTCGCGCCCGGCGGTCCGTCTGGAACGCCAACTCCGGCCGGACGGGCGGGTGTCGGTGCACAACTACGGGCACGGCGGGGCCGGGGTCACGGTGGCGTGGGGATGTGCGAGGGAGGCCGCGCGGCTCGCCGCCGGTTGACCTGCCACGGACGCGGGGAACGGCGCCCACAACTCGCCGTCGGGTGACCCGCCACAGACGCGGGGAACGGCGCCCACAACTCGCCGTCGGGTGACCCGCCACAGACGCGGGGAACGGCGCGACCGGCCGTGGCGGGCCTGCGGACGTCCGATCCCCGGGCCCCGGCGGCCGTTCCCCGCGACTGTTCTCACTCCGCGCGATGACCGATCGGGTCCCCCTCGATCTCCGTGCCCTGGCCCGGGCCGACCCGGATCTCGAACTCGCCGTCATAGCGCTTGTGGCCCTCGATGACGGCGAGTTCGACCGCCTCGGAGGCCATCTCCTCGCGGACCATCACGGGGTCCCGGCGCAGGTCGCGCATCATCGCGACACACATGCCGATCATGACCAGGACGAACGGCGCGGCGGCCAGGATCGTGAGGTTCTGCAGGCCGGTCAGGGCGTCGCCCTGGCCGCTGCCGACGAGGAGCATGATCGCGGCGACGGCCCCGGTGACGACGCCCCAGAAGACGACGACGAAGCGGCCGGGTTCGAGCGCGCCGCGCTGGGAGAGCGTGCCCATGACGATGGACGCGGCGTCGGCGCCGGAGACGAAGAAGATACCGACGAGGATCATCACGAGCAGGCTGGAGACCGTGGCGGCGGGGAACTCGTGCAGGACGGCGAAGAGCTGGCCCTCCGGTGTGGCCTTCTCACCGAGCCGGCCCTGCTCCTGGAGCTTCATCGCCGCGCCGCCGAAGACCGCGAACCAGACGAGGCTGACCGTGCTGGGTACGAGGATGACGCCGCCGACGAACTGGCGGATGGTGCGGCCGCGGCTGATGCGGGCGATGAACATGCCGACGAAGGGCGTCCAGGAGATCCACCACGCCCAGTAGAAGACGGTCCAGCTGCCGAGCCAGTCGGCGACGCCCTCGCCGCCGGACGCCTCGGTGCGGCCCGCGAGCTGCGGCAGGTCGCCGAGGTAGGAGAAGACCGAGGTGGGCAGGAGGTCGAGGATCAGGATGGTGGGGCCGGCGACGAAGACGAAGATCGCGAGCACCAGGGCCAGCACCATGTTGGTGTTGGACAGCCACTGGATGCCCTTCTCCACTCCGGAGACGGCGGAGGCGACGAAGGCCAGGGTCAGGACGGCGATGATGGCGACGAGGAGCCCCGTGCTCACCTTGTTCATCCAGTCCAGTTCCCGGAACCCGGAGCCGATCTGGAGGGCGCCGAGGCCCAGGGAGGCCGCCGAACCGAAGATCGTGGCGATGATCGCCAGGATGTCGATGGCCCGGCCTGCGGCGCCGCCCGCGTGCTTCTCGCCGATCAGCGGGGTGAAGACGGCACTGATGGTCTGGCGGCGCTGCTTGCGGAAGGTGCTGTAGGCGATGCCCAGTCCGACCACCGCGTAGATCGCCCAGGGGTGCAGCGTCCAGTGGAAGAGCGTGGTCGCCATCGCCGTTTCCATGCGTTCCCCGGAGCCCGTGGGGCTGGTGCCCGGCGGGGGCGCCGTGTAGTGGGCGAGGGGCTCACTGACGCCATAGAACATCAGACCGATGCCCATGCCGGCGCTGAACATCATGGCGACCCAGGAGACCGTGCGGAACTCGGGTTTCTCGCCCTCGACGCCGAGGTGGATACGGCCGTAGCGGCTGACCGCGAGCCACAGGGCGAAGACGACGAAGCAGGAGGCGGCCAGCATGAACGCCCAGCCACCGTTGTGGATCAGGCCGTTCAACATCTTGCCGGAGACGGTTTCGAGTGCGTCGGTCCAGATGGCGCCCCAGAGCACGAAGGCCAGGGTGAGCGCCGCCGTCACACCGAAGACGACGCGGTCCGTCCGGGGCCGCCCGCCGCCGGGGAGACCCGCCTCCGAACCCGGAAGCGCGCCTCCCCCGTGGTGGGTGGTGCGATGATCGTGCGTCACAGGTGGAACCTTTCAGCGAGTGGCCGGAACTGACCTTCTCCTGCCCAGGAACCCGTACCACATGTGACCTCGATGCTTTCTCGTTCAACAGGCGGTGTCGGGCACCCCCTGTGTCAGGCGGTACGGCGCCCGCTCGTCGAGCAGCAGCGGGACCAGCGCGCGCAGGTGCTGGCGCAGCGGTACGACGACGCCGTCACCGTCGCTTTCCGGCCTCACACGGACACCGTGCAGCGCCAGCTCGTCCGCGACCTCCTCGTACTGCTGTGCGCTGAGCCGGTAGCCGCAGGGCGGGTCCTGGATCACCTCCGCGGGTTCGGCGGGGTCGTTGTCGGCGCCGCCGACATAGACCGGGCCGGTGTCACGGAGGCCGGCGAGACGGGCCGCGCCGGTCACCCGGTCGACCTGTCGGCCGCGTTCGACGACGAAGCCGAACAGGCCTTTCAGTGCGGCGAGTTGGGAGTTCACCCGGCGCAGGTTGTTGGCCGGTTCCGGGGTGTCGGCCGTCAGGGGTTGCACCCGGCTCTCGATCAGCAGCCCGACCGAGTGCTTGATTCCGGACATGTTGCGCAGGATGCGTTCCTGGCCGTCACCGGCGACCTGGCGGATCGGATCACCGGTGACCGGATCGGTCCAGATGCCGTAGGTGCCGGTCGAGTGGCCGGCGGCGCCGGCGGCCGGACGTACGTGGTCGAGGGACAGCTTGCGTGCCTCGTCGTGGACGGCCGGGTCGGTGTTGAGGTTGCGCGGCCAGAGGTCGAAGAGGTCCTTGTCGTAGTACTGCGGGGTGGCACCGTATTCGTGCAGGTCGTAGACGATGTCGGGTGTGCGGTCGCGCAGGACCGCGGCGAGTGCCCGCGCCTCGGCCGTCCGCAGGGCGAGGTGGTCGCGGTTGATGTCGACGCCGTCGCCGTTGCCGCGGGTGTCGGCGGCCCGGCCGTCCGGGTTGGCGGTGGGGACGACGAGCACGCTGGTGGTTCTCAGCAGCCGTTCGGTCCGCTCGTCCCTGGCGAAGGCGAGGTCGCGAACGGTGGTGAGGCAGGCGTCCCGGCCGGAGGGCTCGTCGCCGTGCTGACTGCAGATGAGCAGGACCGTGCGCGAGGTGGGGCGGGTGCCGATACGGACGAGCTGGAGCGGGCGGCCCTGCTCGGTCGTGCCGATCCGGGTCGTCGACACGCGGTCGCTCGCCCGGTCGACGGCGGCCAGGAACGCCTGCTCCTCGGGCTGGCTGGTCCAGCGTGCGCCGCCCGATCGCTCGAATCCCGTGCGCGGCGGGGTGGTGCGGGGGGTGTCCGTCGCCTGCGCGGGCGTGGACAGCAGGGGCACCGCGAGCGCCGTGGCGATCATCAGTGCCGCGATCCGGGCCCTCATGCTCCACCGCCCGGGACGCGGGCGGCCCGGCTCGGGTCGCCGACGCCGTCGAGGACCGAGGACTCCGGGCGGGCGTCGGCGCCCGCGGTGGCCTTCGCGAAGGCCGCGCCGCCGCCGACCAGCGGGACCTGCGCGGAGGTGCGTTTGAGGTCGATGGTCAGGGTGGGCGTGCTCGACGGCGGGTCGATGAGGTCCTCGTCGGTGCCCGCGATGATCAGCGCGAGGCGGTGCCCCG
This sequence comes from Streptomyces akebiae, assembly GCF_019599145.1. Taxonomy (NCBI): domain Bacteria; kingdom Bacillati; phylum Actinomycetota; class Actinomycetes; order Kitasatosporales; family Streptomycetaceae; genus Streptomyces; species Streptomyces akebiae. The sequence goes on from NZ_CP080647.1 coordinate 1,227,652, forward strand.
CCGGGACGACGTGATCGCTCGCGTGCAGGTCGAGGGTGATCGTGTACGGGGTGCCGGGGGTGAGCGGGGCTCCCGTGGCGGAGGAGTGGTTGCCGAGGTCGGCCCAGCCGCGGCTGAAGATCGTGTAGTCGACGTCCGCGGTCTTGGCCTTCGTCTCCCGGTAGCAGGAACTGTCACCGGTGGTGCTCGGGCCCCAGCAGGTGCGCTCGGCGAGGGTGGTGATGCCCTCGCCGGTGGTCGCGTAGTCGCGGATGATGTCCGGGCCGAGGTCCACGAGGACCGCCGAGAGATGCGCGGTGGAGGTGGTGGGCGTGGCGGTGACGGTCACCTTGGAGGAGCCGGACAGACGCAGGTCCGTGCCGAGGGGCGCGGTGACGAAGCCCGCCTTCTCCGGGGTGGACCTGTCGATGTGGGCGGCCCAGTCGGTCTCGTTCAGCGCGGGATCGTCGGTGAAGGTCTCGGTGCCGGACCGTTTGCGCAGTCCGAGGGTGCCGACGCCGGGCTCACCGCCCTCGGCCGGACGGAGGGTCGTGGCCCTGGTGGCGCGCGGCGGCCAGACCGTGGACGTCTCCCACCGGTCCGGGTGGCGTTCGATGTCGGCCATCGGCTCGTCGTCGATGCCGTTGTCGTAGCCGAGGAGTTCGTGGTCGAACCAGCGGTGCAGCGTGTCGACCCAGGCGGCGCGGCGGAAGTCGAAGGGGTCGACGTGGCCGACCTCGGAGAGCCAGATCTTGCGCTCGACGCCGTGCTTCGCGAGGGCGTCCCACCACTGGCCGAAGTGCTTGGGGCGGACGTTGAGGTCCTGCTGCCCGTGGATGACGAAGACGCTGGCGTCGATCTTCCGGACGTCCTTGACGTAGTCGCGTTCCGTCCACAGCGGGGTCCAATCCCCGGTGCGTGGGGCGCCGTCGACGAGTTCGCGCTGGACGTGGCCGCACTTGGCGCGGGCGTCGGGACTCTCGACGTAGTCGGACAGCCATTCGGGGCCCGAGTTGTAGAGGGGGGCGCCCTTGGCGAAGTAGTAGTCGTACCAGGAGGAGATCGCGCCGATCGGGACGATGGTCTCCAGTCCCTCGACTCCGGTGGCGGCCACTCCGTTGGCGATCGTGCCGTCGTAGCTCTTGCCGATCATGCCGGTCCTGCCGTTGGTCCAGCCGGCCCGGGCCTTCGTGGTGCCCGTGCGGGTGGTGTAGGCCCGGCCCCGGCCGTTGAGCCAGTCGACGACAGCTTTGGCCGACTGGATGTCGGAGCGGCCGCCGACGTCCACACAGCCGTCGGAGCGGTTCGTTCCCGCGAGGTCGACGGCGACGAACGCGTAGCCGCGCGGCACGAAGTAGTTGTCGTAGAACAGCGGCATCTGGACGACGTTCCCGTTCGCGTCGTACGTCTTGCGCTGCCCCTCGTTGCCGCGTCCACAGCAGGAGTAGTACGGGCTGGCGTCCATGATCACGGGAATCTCGCGGCCCTGCCGGGCGGGTTCACTCGGGCGGACGATGTCGACGGCGACCCGGTCCGGCTTCCCGTCGCGGTCACCGTCGAGCCCGGTGTCCACCCAGACGGATTCGCGGACGGCGTCGTCGTACGAGTAGATCGGCTCACTCGTCCGGGACGTCGGTGTGCCGGCGGCCGCCGGGGTGAGGAACGTGGCCGTGAGGGCGGCGGCCGAGGCCGCCGTCGCGAGCGATCTCCAGGTCGTGAAGCGTGTGCGTCGCACAGGTATCGGCATGCGCGGACGGTACTGCGGTCAACTCCCGTGCGACAGAGGGACTTTGGGGGACTCGCGGGACTTCGGCCATGGTGTGGCCGGAAAGGAGCGTGGGGCCGGATCGCTCGTGAGGGCCGAATGGCGATCGTGTGACGGGAGCGGTTCATGGACACGTCCGGGCTCACAGGGACTCAATGGGCTCCGAACAGCTTCGCGTCGGCGGCGGGACGAGGCGTTCCTCGAGATCCTGAAGGGGTGGCCGGCGAAGTACGCGCAACGGGAACGCGACGGTGGGCGACTTCGTCGCGTACGCCGAGGGCGTTGCCGGTCGGTCCCTGGAGGGCTTGTTCGACACATGGCTGTACCAGCCGGTGAAGCCGGGGGCTACGGCGGCCGATGAGGTGGGGGTGGCTGCGGCCGGGATTACTCATAAGGCCGCATTCGTGGACGAAGATCGCGGCGACGAACTCCGTTCACGGTGGGGCCCCGAGCGCAGGCACTAGGAGCTCGGGGGGTGCGGCCGGGTCGTGGCCGCGGGTTCGTCGTGGATTCTCCCGCAGTTCCCCGCGTCGATCGGTTCTCCGATGATCCTGGCGGCCAGATCCGAGGCCAGTTCCGCTACGTGGACGCGGAGTTCGGCCTCGGCTGTGGCGCGGTCCGCGGCAAGGCGTGCATGCCCCTCGGCGAGCAGGGTGGTGTACTCGCGTCGGCCGTCGGCGCGGGCCTCGGCGATCAGGGCCGCGCCCTCCTCGACTGCGCGCTGACGGATGCGGGCGGCCTCGTGCCGGGCTTCGGCCAGGGCCGCCGCCGCCTGGGTCCGCTTGGTCCGGGCCTGCTCCCGCAGGGCTTCGGCCTCAGCCTCGGTCCCCTTCGTCGCGGCCTCCCGTTCGTCCAGGACGCGCTGGATCCGGGGCACGAACCGTACGAAGAAGAGGAACACGAGCGCGAACAGCACTGCCGCGACGACGAGTTCCCCGACGACGGGGTTCAACGGGCCGATGTCCATCGGGAGAAGATCCATACCGGTGCCCTACCCGTTCCCACGCGTGCGGTACCGTGCTCCGGCCCCGGATCAGTCCCCGTGGTCGTACACCGTCACCGATATCCCGCGCCGGATCAGTCGATCGGTGATCAGGGGCTCGACCCGGGACCACTTGCCGCCCGCGAGTCCGCAGCCGATGCGGGGCATGTGGACCGAGGCGTCCAGCTCCAGTGCCTTGTCGGCGAGCAGGCCGAGGGCCGTGTCGATGGCCTCGTAGCGAACGGGCACCCCCTTGCTGCCGGTGCGGATGCCGCGCTGGCCTATCAGGTTGGCGACCCAGGTGTAGCGGCCGACCTGGACGAACTGGGCGGCACCGAGTCCGAAGTCGTTGGTCGCCCGGTCGCGGTGCCAGGCCCGGTAGGCGGCCTCGGGCTCCGGCCAGCGGCGGGACAGGGCGACGACGAAGCCCTTGCCCCAGCCGCCCAGGTCGTTGCTGACGTGGGCGATGACCTTGACCCCTTGCCCATCGGCTGGGTCGCGTCGCCCCGGATGTACGTGATCCCCGACATGGCGCCACCGTACGGGTCGGTACTGACAGTCGGTGTCGTCCGAGGTGTCACAGCACTGGTGGGACAGCGATACTGCTGTGCATGACGACCGACATCGGGGAGAGCTCCGGCTCCGGCTCCGGCTCCGGCTCCGGCTCCGGCTCCGGCTCCGGCTCCGGCTCCGGCTCCGAGGAGATCGTTCTCACCGTCGACGAGCTGGCCGCGCGGGCGGGGGTCACGGTGCGTACGGTCCGCTTCTACGGCACCCGGGGCCTGTTGCCGCCGCCGGAGATCGGGCCCCGCCGGGTCGGGCACTACGGTCGGGACCATCTCGCCCGGCTCGCGCTGATCGAGGAGCTGCAGCGGCAGGGCATGACCCTGGCGGCCATCGAGGGGTACCTGCGTCGGCTGCCTCCGGACCTCACCCCGCGCGACCTCGCGCTCCAGCGCGCGGTGGTGGCCTCCTGGGCGCCGGACGCGGTGGCGACGGTCACGCGGGAGGAGCTCGACCGGCGGGCGGGGCGGTCCCTGAACGAGGAGGACATCGAACGGCTCGTGGCGATGGGCGTGGTGGAACGGCACGGTGACGGTCTCCGCGTGGACCCGGGGCTGCTGCGGCTGGGCGTGGAGCTGCTCGGCGTACCCCTGTCGGAGGAGTCCATCCGCGCCGCGCGGACCGTACTGATCGAGCACTCGCGCGCGGCGGCCCGAGAGTTGTCGCGGCTCTTCCGCGACGCGGTGGCGGAACGCGATCCGCAGGCCGTGAAGTCGCTGTCGGCACATATGCAACCACTGGTCGTACAGGCCTTGTTGACGACCTTTCAGCGGTCGTTGAAGGACGAGCTGAGCCAGTGGGCGGCGGAGTCCTGAACCGCGGGGGTCACCGCACGGCCCGGTCCAGGTGGGTGATGACGGCGGGCACGTCGTCGCTCTCGGTGCCGCGAATCAGCTGCAGGGCCGGCCGGACGAGGCCGCCGGGGCGGGCGATCAACCGTGCGAGGACGGCGGCCCGGATGTCGAGCCGCTCGATGGTGGCCGCGCGTTCCTCCTCGCTCTGGCCCGCGAGCAGCACGGCGTTGAACCAGGCCTCCTCTCTCGACCGCCGCACGCTGAAGTCGAGGATCCGCTCGTCGGTGCGGGCTCCGACCTGGTCCAGCAGCGACATCAGCGGCGACAGCGCGCCGAGCGAGTCCTGCACAGCCAGCACCACCCGCCCGAGGATGTCGTTGATCAGCAGGAAGTCGCGTCGCAGCGCGTGGATGTCCTCGCCCGGGCTGGTCCGGGCGGCGGCGACGGCCAGGTCCAGGTTGATGTGCGCGTTCACGCCGAGGAGCAGGTGCTGGACGATGACGGTGTCGGGGTCGTCGAGCAGGCCGAACGTCTCGCGCCAGCAGCGCGGCCCGCTCCGGTCACGGCGCCAGGCGTCGTACGCCTCGAAGTAGCGGTTGCCGAAGAGGGTGTCGAAGCGGTCCATCCGCGCGCCGTCGTCGAACAGCCCCTGGTGAATGGCCGTACGGACCTCGACGGTCACCTGTCGGTACAGCGCGGCGAAGTACCCCACCCGGTCACCACCCCGGCGCGCCTCCCGCACCACCTGGGCGAGCCCGTCCACGACCTCGTCGATGTTCCCGGCCACCACCATGCCCAACTCCCTCCCGCAACCGTGCAGTTCGGCGTGCACCCTCATGAAGACCGCGCCCCCGCCAGGGGCGCGGGGAACTGCGCGAGAAGCCCCACGGGCCCGCGGCCGACCACACGCCCGAAGCGGGGCCGAAGGGGCGCAGCCCCTGGGGATGGGAAGGGTAGGGGCGGCGGGGGCGGGAAGAACACCCCAGCCACCCCCCAACCTCACGCGTCCCCGAACCGCTCCCCCTTCTCCGCCTTCTCCGTCAACAGCGCCGGCGGCTCGAACCGCTCCCCGTAACGCCCGGCCAGCTCCCGCGCTCGCGCGACGAACCCCGGGAGCCCGCCCTCGTAGCCGTTGATGTACTGCAGCACCCCACCGGTCCACCCGGGGAACCCGATCCCGAAGATGGACCCGATGTTGGCGTCGGCGACGGATGTGAGGACGCCCTCCTCCAGCAGCCGCACGGTGTCCAGCGCCTCCGCGAAGAGCATCCGCTCCTGCATGTCCCGGAACGGGATCCGGTACCCCGGCTTCGTGAAGTGCTCGCGCAGTCCGGGCCAGAGCTTGGCGCGGCGGCCGTCGGGCCCGTAGTCGTAGAACCCGGCACCACCGCTGCGGCCGGGACGGCCGAACTCGTCGACCATGCGGTCGATCACGGCCTCGGCCGGATGCACGGTCCAGGTGCCGCCCGCCTCCTCCACGGCCCGCCGGGACTCCGCGCGGATCTTGCGGGGCAGGGTGAGGGTCAGCTCGTCCATGAGGGAGAGGACCTTGGCCGGGTAGCCCGCCTGGGCCGCCGCCTGTTCGACGGACGCGGGCTCGATGCCCTCGCCGACCATCGCGACACCCTCGTCGATGAAGTGGCCGATGACCCGGGAGGTGAAGAAGCCGCGCGAGTCGTTGACGACGATCGGGGTCTTCTTGATCTGCCGGACCAGGTCGAAGGCGCGGGCCAGGGCCTCGTCGCCGGTCTGCTCGCCCTTGATGATCTCGACGAGGGGCATCTTGTCGACGGGCGAGAAGAAGTGCAGGCCGATGAAGTCGGACCGGCGGACGACGCCCTCGGCCAGCTCGGTGATGGGGAGGGTGGAGGTGTTGGAGCAGAGCAGGGCGTCCGGTGCCACGACCCCCTCGATCTCCTGGAACACCTTGTGCTTGAGCTCGGTGTTCTCGAACACGGCCTCGATGACGGCGTCGCAGCCCGCGAGGTCGGCCGGGTCGGCGGTGGGGGTGATCAGGGCGAGGAGGGCGTCGGCCTTCTCCTGGGTGGTGCGGCCCTTGGCGACCGCCTTGGCGCAGAGCTTCTCCGAGTACCCCTTGCCCTTCGCGGCCGCTTCGGGCGTCACGTCCTTCAGGACGACCTCGATGCCCGCGCGGGCGCAGGAGTACGCGATGCCCGCGCCCATCATCCCGGCGCCGAGGACGGCGACCCTGCGGACCTGGCGGGGCGCGATGCCCTGGGGGCGGTTCGCGCCGGAGTTGACGGCCTGGAGGTCGAAGAAGAAGGCCTGGATCATGTTCTTGGAGGTCTGCCCGGCGGCCAGCTCCACGAAGTAGCGGGCCTCGATGACCTGGGCGGTCTCGAAGTCGACCTGGGCGCCCTCGACGGCGGCGGCGAGGACTCTGCGCGGCGCCGGGTAGGGCGCGCCGTTCGTCTGCTTGCGCAGGGTGGCGGGGAAGGCGGGCAGGTTCGCCGCGAACTTCGGGTGGGCGGGGGTGCCGCCGGGGATGCGGTAGCCGGGCCTGTCCCACGGCTGCTGCGACTCGGGGTTGGCATCGATGAACGCGCGGGCCTTGTCCATCAACTCGTCCTGGGTGGCGGCCACGTCATGGATCAGACCGTTCTCCAGGGCGCGCCGCGGGGAGTACTGGGTGCCCTGGAGCAGCACCTTCAGCAGGGCGTCGGTGATGCCCAGCAGCCGGACGGTGCGGACGACGCCGCCGCCTCCGGGAAGCAGGCCGAGGGTGACCTCGGGGCAGCCGATCTTGGAGCCGGGGGCGTCCAGGGCGACGCGGTGGTGGCAGGCGAGGGCCAGCTCGTAACCACCGCCGAGGGCGGCGCCGTTGATCGCCGCGACGACCGGCTTGCCGAGGGTCTCGATGCGGCGCAGGTTGCGCTTGATCTCCAGGCCGCCGTCGAACAACTGCTGTGCGGTGTCGGGGGTGACCTTGATGAGGTCGCGGAGGTCGCCGCCGGCGAAGAAGGTCTTCTTGGCGGAGGTGATGATGACGCCGCGGACGGTGTCCTTCTCGGCCTCCAGGCGGTCGGTGATCACCGCGAGGGAGTCGCGGAACGCCTGGTTCATGGTGTTCGCGGACTGGTCGGGGTCGTCGAGGACGAGGGTGACGAGGCCCGTGCGGTCCTGTTCCCAGCGGATGGTGGTGCTCTCGGTCATAGCGGGGCTCTCCGTAGAAGTCTCTTGGTTCCGCCGGGTTTCAGACACGTTCGACGATCGTCGCGATGCCCATGCCGCCGCCCACGCAGAGCGTGGCCAGCCCGTACCGCTTGTCCTGGCGCTCCAGTTCGTCGACCAGCGTGCCGAGGATCATCGCCCCCGTCGCGCCGAGCGGGTGGCCGAGCGCGATCGCGCCGCCGTTGACGTTGACCTTGTCGAGCGAGAGGCCCATGTCCTTGACGAAGCGGAGCACGACGGCGGCGAACGCCTCGTTGATCTCGACGAGGTCGATGTCGTCGATGGTCAGCCCGGCCCGGGCAAGGGCCTTGCGGGTCGCGGGCGCGGGGCCGGTGAGCATGATGGTGGGCTCGGAGCCGGAGACGGCGGCGGAGACGATCCGGGCGCGCGGGCGCAGGCCGTAGCGCTCGCCGACCTCCCTGGTGCCGATGGCGACGAGGGCCGCGCCGTCCACGATGCCGGAGGAGTTGCCCGCGTGGTGGACGTGGTCGATCTCCTCGACCCAGTGGTACTCCTGCAGCGCCACGGCGTCGAAGCCGCCCAGTTCGCCGATGTCCGCGAAGGACGGCTTCAGCTTGGCGAGCGAGTCGGCGGTGGTGCCGGGCCGCAGGTACTCGTCGTGGTCGAGGACGACGAGTCCGGCGCGGTCCTTGACGGGGACGACGGAGCGGTCGAACCGGCCGTCCTTCCAGGCGGCCGCCGCCCGCTCCTGGGACAGTGCCGCGTACTCGTCCACGTCGCGCCGGGAGAATCCCTCGATCGTGGCGATGAGGTCGGCGCCGATGCCCTGCGGCACGAAGTTGACCGCCAGATTGGTCATCGGGTCGTTGAACCAGGCGCCGCCGTCCGACGCCATCGGCACCCGGGACATCGATTCGACGCCGCCGGCCAGCACCAGGTCCTCCCAGCCCGAACGGATCTTCGCGGCGGCCAGGTTGACGGCCTCCAGGCCCGAGGCACAGAAGCGGTTCTCCTGGACGCCGGCCACGGTGTCGGGCAGTCCGGCGGCGATCGCGGCGGTCCGGGCGATGTCGGAGCCCTGGTCGCCGACCGGACCCACGACACCGAGCACGATGTCGTCGACGGCGGCCGGGTCGAGGCCTGGGAAGCGGCCCTGGACCTCGTGGATCAGTCCCACGACGAGGTCGATCGGCTTGGTGCCGTGCAGGGAGCCGTTCGCCTTGCCGCGGCCGCGCGGGGTGCGGATCGCGTCGTACAAGTACGCTTCGGTGCTCACGAGTCTGGCCTTTCCAGTGGCGGGAGGGTGCGGCCCGGGGGCCGGTGTCAGTCGGTGTCCTTCGCGGGGCCGTCCACGGCCCGCCTGTCGGGCAGGAGGCCCGCTATGCCCCAGTCGTGGGCGACGTCCGCCGTGTCGGCGCCCGGCTGGGCGGGTCCGGTGCGGACCGAGGTGTGGGTGGCGGAGAAGCGGGGCGCGGGGGCGGGCTGGGTGATGCCGCCGAAGTCGGTGAAGGTGCCCCGGGCCGCGAGATGCGCGTGGTGCGGGGCCTCGCGGAGCGACAGGACGGGGGCCACACAGGCGTCGGAGCCCTCGAAGACGGCCGTCCACTCGTCCCTCGTACGGGTCTTGAAGCGGGCCGCGACCGCCTCGCGCAGGTCACCCCAGGCGGCTGTGTCCTTGCGGGCCGGGGCCCGGTCCCCGATGCCCAGGAGGTCCACGAACTCCTCGTAGAACTGCTGTTCAAGGGCGCCCACGGCGACGTACCGGCCGTCGGCGGTCTCGTAGGTGCCGTAGAAGGGGCAGCCGCCGTCGAGGAGGTTGGCGGCGCGGCGGTCCTGCCAGCCGCCGGCGGCGAGCATGCCGTGGATCATCGCGGACAGGTGCGAGGTGCCGTCGACGATGGCCGCGTCCACGACCTGCCCGTCGCCGGTGGCGCGGGCGTGGTGGAGGGCGGCGAGGACGCCGACGACGAGATAGAGGGAGCCGCCCGCGTAGTCGCCGAGGAGGTTGGCGGGAGCGACGGGCGGGGTGCCCGGTGCTCCGGTCATGCCGAGGGTGCCGGTCAGGGCGATGTACGCGATGTCGTGGCCGGCGCGCTGGGCGAGCGGGCCCTGCTGGCCCCAGCCGGTCATCCGGCCGTAGACCAGTCTCGGGTTGCGGGCGTGGCAGGTCTCGGGGCCGACGCCGAGGCGTTCGGCGACGCCCGGCCGGTAGCCCTCGATCAGGATGTCGGCGCGTTCGGCCAGGCCGAGGACGGCGTCCGGGCCGTCCGGGGACTTCAGGTCGACGATCACCGACCGCTTGTTGCGGTTGGTGACGTCGTACTGCGGGTTCACCGCGAGGCCCGCGCCGCCCGGCCGGTCGACGCGGACGACGTCGGCACCGAGATCACCGAGGAGCATGGCGGCGAACGGTCCCGGGCCGATGCCCGCGAGTTCGACCACGCGCACACCGGCGAGCGGACCGTGCCCGGGCGTCTTCGCCACTGACATCGAGCCCCCAGCTCTGTGACACAAACGATGTAACACCAGCGATGCTAAGAACGTGTTCCACTCCGCACAAGCCCCGAATGAGCAAACGCTTAGTCATTGTGCCCGGAGTCGCGACAGGTGTCAGCCCGGCCTGGCCGGACCTGAGGCGCGGCGACCTCAGCGGGCGTCCAGCTCCGCTATCAGCCGCTTCGGGGCGATCACGCGGTAGCTCTCCTCCACCCAGTCGCACAGCAGCTCCGCGCCCGGGGCACCCTGCTCCTCCAGCGGGACACGCACCCAGCCGGACCTGCCCAGGCCGTACCCCGCGGGTTCGGCGCCCGGACAGGTCAGGGCGTGGGCATGCGTCTCCTCGTCCCTGAGCTTGACGGTGACGCCCAGCGGATAGCCGCCGTCATCGGTCCCGAGGAACACGAACACCTTCTTGTTGACCTTCGCGACGCTCTCGCCCCACGGGAACTCCTCGGCCGCGCCGGGCATCCCGAGGGCGAACTCGCGCACCTTCTCCCATTTTTTCAGGGCGTTCTTCGGTACGGTCACGGCCACCTCCGGATCCCGCGCACTCGACTGCTCGTCCCTCACGCTAGCCTCAGCCACCGACAACGGCGCGTGGGCGGGCCGTGGGCGAGTGCTGAGGGGTTCCATGAGCAAGGGGCAGGGCAGGGCCGAGCGGGCGTACGACATCGTGCTCTACGGGGCCACGGGGTTCGTCGGGGAGCTCACCGCGCGGTATCTCGCCGAGAACGCGCCCGAGGGGCTGAGCTGGGCGATCGCGGGGCGCAACGCGGAGAAGCTCGCCGCGCTGCGTGAGCGGCTGCCCGGAGGAGCGGGGATCGGTGTGCTCCGGGCGGACGGGTCCGATCCGGACGCCGTGCGCGAACTCGCCCGCCAGGCCCGCGTGGTGGCCACGACCGTCGGGCCGTACATCACCCACGGCGAGGAGTTGGTGGCCGCCTGCGCGGACGAGGGCACCGACTATCTGGATCTCACCGGTGAACCCGAGTTCGTCGATCTCACGTACGTGCGGCACGACGCACGCGCGCGTGAGACCGGCGCCCGCATCGTGCACGCGGCCGGCTTCGACTCGATACCGCACGACCTGGGCGTGTACTTCACGGTGCGGCAGCTCCCGGAGGACGTGCCGATCACCGTGGACGGTTTCGTGCGCGCCGAGGGCATGTTCTCGGGCGGCACGTTCAACTCCGCGCTCACCGGGTTCTCCCGCGGCCGGCAGACGATGGCCGCCGCGCAGGACCGCAAGCGGCACGAACCGCGCCTCGTGGGCCGCCGGGCGTACGCGCCGGTGAGCGCGCCCCGGTTCGCCAAGGAGGTCGGGGCGTGGGCGCTGCCACTGCCGACCATCGACGCGCAGGTGGTGCAGCGCTCGGCGCGCGCCCTGCGGCGCTACGGTCCGGACTTCCGCTACCGCCACTACGCGGCCGTCAGGACGCTCCCCTTCGCCGTGGGCGGCGTCGCGTTCGTCGGCGCGCTCGTCGCCGCCGCCCAGGTGCCGCCCGTACGGCGCTGGTTGGGCGACCGGCTCAAGCCGGGTGAGGGCCCGAGTGCGGAGAAGCGGGCGAAGAGCTGGTTCTCGGTGCGTTTCGTCGGCGAGGGCGGCGGACGCCGGGTCTTCACGGAGGTCGCGGGCGGTGACCCCGGCTACGGCGAGACGGCGAAGATGTTCGCCGAGTCCGCCCTGTGCCTGGCCTTCGACGACCTCCCCGCCACGGCGGGACAGGTCACGACGGCGGTCGCGATGGGCGACGCGCTGATCGAGCGGCTGCGCGCGGCGGGGATCACGTTCCGGGTGGCGGCGACCCGGTGACCCGGTGAGGGGCCGACCGGCCTACTGCGCCCACCCGGTCAGCGTGTAGACCATCCCGGCGATCCAGGCCAGTCCCGCGAGCACGGCGAGGAGCAGGCCGGTCGTCACGGCACGCTCGACGGACTGGGTGGGGCTGGCGGCGGGCTTCGGGGCTCGGTGCGTCGTCATACGGCACAGCCTGCCGATCATGGCGACGCACCGGCATCCGTACAGGTACTCAGTTCGTACTCAGGTACCCGGTCCTCAGGTTCCCGGTCCTCAGGTTCCCGGTCCGCGCGTGCGCCCGACTGGTGCCCCGACGGCCTCTTACGGCGGGGCGCCCCGGTGTGACTAGGAGGTCGGCGCGCCGGTGGGCCGGGGGGCCGGGCAGCCACCGGCCCCGGCGTCCCAGCGGAGCCGTCACGGCCGCGACGATCAGGCGCACGCGAAGGTCATGACGGGCAGATGCGCCTCCCTCCGGCCGGGCCGCGCACCGAGTCGGCCGTGCCGGAGAACCCGGGTGATCGTGCCGAGCGCGGCGGCGACGGACGAGCAGCGAGCGGAAGACGACCGTCGGCAGCAACCCGAACAGACCGTCGGGGCACCGCCCCCGGGGTTTCGGGTGCCGCCGTCGGCGCACTCCCCGGCGGCGGCGAGGGCAGGCCTGCTCCGTCCGCCGACCGCGCGGTCCGACGCCGCCGCCCGGCCGGAGTCAGGCGGTCGTGGTCCGCAGGGCCCGGCGGCAGAGGGAGTCGGCTCGGCGCGTCGTTTCCGGGAGGCGGTAGGACGGGGTGAGGGCGAGGGTGTGGGCGCAGGCGTTGTCGAGGCCGACGCGGTGGCCGACGGAGACGAAGACCGGCTTGACGCCGTCACGGGTGCGCAGGGCGCGGCCGACCTCCTCGGTGCCCGCGAGGAGCGGGGACGCGCTGCCGCGTACGGCGCCCGGGGCGTCGTAGGTGAAGGTGAAGGGGTTCTTGGCGACGCCGATCGTGGGCAGGCCGGTGAGGACGCCGAGGTGCGCGGCGAGGCCGAAGCGGCGCGGATGAGCGAGGCCGTAGCCGTCACAGACGACGAGACCGGGGTCGCACGGCAGCGCGTCGAGCGCGGCCAGCACCGTCGGGATCTCGCGGAAGGCGAGCAGACCGGGGACGTAGGGGAAGGAGACCTGCCCGGTCGCCGTGGCCTCGGCGACCACGTCGAGGGTGGCCGCGTCCAGCACCACGGCCGCCGCCACGACCACGTCCCGCTCGTCGTCGTACGCCACGTCGACGCCGGTGACCCGTCCGGTGCCCGGCGGCGGTCCGCCCTCGTCGAGGACGACCCTGCCCCGCAACTCGTCCTGCACGGCCAGGGCTTGTTCTTCGGTGGCGGGCCAGCCCGCGGGGATGCGTACGGTCGTCATGGTGTCGACGAGCGTACGCATCCCCGCGCGGACGCGCGGCCCCGGGCTACTTGTCGCCGAGGGCGCGCTTGAGCTGGCTCTTGTTCATGTCCGAACGGCCCTGGATGTTCCGTCGCTTGGCCTCGGCGTAGAGCTGGTCGTACGTGGGCCCCTCGGATCCCTTGTGCGAACGTTGCCCGCCGCGCTTGCTCGACGACATGTCCTGGGTCGAGCTGCGGCTCGCGGTCTTCGACTCGCCGGAGCGGGCGCGCTCCTTGTTCACGGTCCGGGCGGCTATCTCCTTGGCGCGGGACTCGCTCTCACCGCGGTCCTCGGCGCTCTCCTTGATGTGCTCGTACTGGCGTTCCCTCTTCGGGCTCGAACCGCGTGGCATGACCGATCACTCCTTTCGTGACTCGAACACGCCACAAGTACCCCTCCCGGCCGGACCAACCCCGTACGCGCCCACCTGCCGGAACGCCCCCGCGCGGGTCACTTCTCCAGCCGGGCCACCCGCCCCCGCTCCCCCGCCGCCCAGCAGCCCCGGTCCGGGGTGCAGTCGACCGTGTCGTACGACCCGGTGTCGACCGTGCGCCAGGTGCGGCCGCCGTCGGTGGTCAGATCGGTGCCGGTGGGGCCGACGGCGAGAGCGGTCGTCCGGCTGTGCGGGAGCCAGGCGACGCCCGACCGGTAGGCGGGCGGCGGCTGCGCGGCCGTCGTCCAGGCGCGGCCCGCGTCGCCCGTGGTGGCCGCGGCCCGCGGGGACGGCTGGTCGGCGCGGTAGTCGCCGCCGACGGCGATGCCGTGCTTCCGGTCGCGGAAGGCCAGCGCGAAGACGCCCCGGGCCGGATCGCCGGCCGGCACGGGCGTGTCGGCGACCGTCCAGGTGAGCCCCCGGTCGGCGGAGTGCAGCACGCGCGCGCGTGCCGCCCCTCCGGTCGCCAGCCAGACGTCGCGCGGCCCCGAACGGACCAGGCACTGCCCGCTCGCCGCGAAGCCCGCCTCACCCTCCAGGGCCGGGGGCATGCCCTCGTTCGGCAGGACCTTCCAGGAGCGGCCGCCGTCCTCGGTGGCCAGGATGCGGAATCTCCCGTCCACCGGGTCGCTCATGGCGAGCCCATGGCGGGGGTCGAAGAAGGTGAGGCAGTCGTAGAAGGCGCGCGGATCGGTGTTGCGGAAGGACTCGGTCCACGTCGCACCGCCGTCGTCCGTGCGGTACACGCGGGAGGCCTCGCCCTCGCCGATGGCCAGGACGACCGCCCTGCGTGCGTCGAATGCCTCGATGTCCCGGAACTGCAGATCCTGTGCGCCGGGCGGTGAGACGTTGCGCCAGGTCCTGCCCCCGTCGCCGGTGCGGAGCACGGTGCCGGCGGAACCCGCCAGCCACGCGTGGTTCCGGCTGACCGCGGCCAGACCGCGAAAGCGCACGTCAGTGCCGGTCTCCTTCAGTTCCCAGTGCGGTGGACGGGCGTCCCCCCGCGCCTGTGCGGGCACTGCCAGGGCGGCGGCGAGTGCCACCGCGGCCAGGCCCGTCGTCATCGTCCGACTCGTCCGACTCATCCGCCTCGACTGCCCCAAGCCCCTCATGGCGGGCGAAGCTAGTGCAGCGACGAGGTGGCGTCCAGATGGCCTCGGCCGGGAACCACCGGGCGGCGTGCGGTGTCCTCTCCCATGTCCCGGAACACGGGATGAGAAATCGATCACCACAGTGATTGGGCCCGGTGACAGAGGTCACTCGACCCTCATGTGCACGGATCGGCTCGATCCGGCGTCTTTGCAATTGCCCGGCCTCAGTCAACCGGAATCCGTCCACCCGTCACAAGGGAGCAAGGCGTTGTCCATCGTCATCGAGCAGCCCGTCGAGGCCCGTCTCGTCGCCGCCGCGCCGCGGATGCCGAGCATTCCCGCAACGCTCCACTACGACCGTCGCGATCCCTTCGCCGTCCGTATGACCTTCCCCGCCCCGGCCACGCTGGAGGGCGTCGAGGTCTGCTGGACCTTCGCCCGCGAGCTGCTCGTCACCGGCATGGAGGACTCGGTCGGCTTCGGCGACGTACGGGTCCGCCCGTACGGCTACGACCGGCTGGTCCTGGAGTTCCACGCCCCCGAGGGCACGGCCGTGGTGCACGTCCACGCCGATGAGGTACGCCGCTTCCTGGAGCGTTCGATGGATCTGGTGCCGCTCGGGCTGGAACACCACCAGGTCGACCTGGACCACGACCTGGCGGAACTGATGCGCGACGCCTGCTGAGGCCACACCCCAGGCGCCGCCCCGCTCCGCCGGGGGCGGCCGGTCCGGGTGCCGGCCCGGAAGCCGGTCGGGCCGTTAATCGCGTTGACACCCTTCCGGCCCCTCCGTACGTTGTTCCACGGTCCTGTTGCCGTCGATTGGAGAAGGACGTTGCTCGTCTGAGGTCCTGAGACACCGCGTCACACACCCCGCCGCATCCCGGCGTCCCTGTGTGCGTTGCGTGCGACCTCGGCGTACGAGCCGTCCCTTCGGCAGCGGGCTTTTCTCTTGCCCTCGTCGTATGTCGCCCTCGCGGTGTTTCGAACGCGTCGCCCCTGGCCGCTTCCCGCACCCGCGAGGTTCCTCATGTCTACTCCCCTTTCCCTCACCTGCGCCTCCCTGTCCTTCGCCTGGCCCGACGGCACCCCCGTCTTCGACGATCTGCAGATCGCCTTCGGCCCCGGTCGGACCGGGCTGGTCGGCGTCAACGGGTCGGGGAAATCGACCCTGTTGAAGCTGATGGCCGGTGAACTCACCCCGTCCGACGGCACCGTCCGGGTGGCCGGCGAGGTCGGCTACCTCCCGCAGAACGTCACGCTCGACACCGGCCTCAAGGTCGACGAGGCGCTCGGCATCGCCACCGCCCGCGCCGCGCTGCACGCCATCGAGGCGGGTGACGTGGCCGAGGAGCACTTCGCGACGGTCGGCGACGACTGGGACGTCGAGGAGCGCGCACTGGCGACCCTCGGCCAACTCGGGCTGGGCCACGTCGACCTGGACCGCACCATCGGTGAGGTCTCCGGCGGCGAGTCGGTGCTGCTGCGGCTGGCCGCACTGCTGCTGCGCCGCCCGGACGTCCTCCTCCTGGACGAGCCGACCAACAACCTCGACCTGTACGCGCGGCGCCGGCTGTACGACGCGGTCGAGGCGTGGTCCGGGGTGATGGTCGTGGTCAGCCACGACCGCGAACTCCTGGACCTGGTCGACCAGATCGCCGATCTGCACGCCGGCGAGGTCACCTGGTACGGCGGCAACTTCACCGCGTACGAGGAGGCGCTCGCCACCGAACAGGAGGCGGCCGAGCGGATGGTCCGGGTCGCCGAGTCCGATCTGAAGAAGCAGAAGCGCGAACTCGTCGACGCACAGGTCAAGTTGGCCCGGCGCAAACGGTTCGGGCAGAAGATGCAGGACCAGAAGCGGGTACCGAAGATCGTCGCGGGCGCACGCAAGCGGGCCGCCCAGGAGTCCGCGGGCAAACACCGCATCCTGCACGAGGAGCGGCTCGCCGGGGCGAAGGAACGTCTGGACGAGGCGGTGGAGGCCGTACGGGACGAGGACGAGATCCGCGTCGAGCTGCCGTACACGGCCGTGCCGCCGGGCCGTGGCGTCCTCACCCTGCTGGACCTGGAACTGAAGTACGGCGCCCGGGTGAAGGGCGGCCTCGACCTGCGCGGCCCGGAGCGGATCGCCCTGGTCGGCCGCAACGGCTCGGGCAAGACCACGCTGCTGCGGACGATCGCGGGCGAGCTGGAGCCGGTGAGCGGCGAGACGAAGGCGCACGTGCCGATGCGGTTCCTGCCGCAGCGGCTCGACGTCCTCGACGACGAGCTGACGGTCGCCGAGAACGTGGCCCGGTTCGCGCCGGACGCCACCAACAACCGGATCCGGGCGCGCCTGGCCCGCTTCCTGTTCCGTGGCGCCCGTGCCGACCAGCAGGCGGCCACGCTCTCGGGCGGGGAGCGCTTCCGGGCCGCCCTCGCCGCCCTGATGCTCGCCGAGCCCGCCCCGCAGCTGCTGATGCTGGACGAGCCGACGAACAACCTGGACATGGCGAGCGTGCGACAGCTGACGACCGCGCTGGAGGGGTACGAGGGCGCCCTGATCGTGGCCAGCCACGACCTGCCGTTCCTGGAGTCGATCGGGATCACCCGGTGGCTGCTGATGGAGGAGGGAGAGCTGCGGGCGACCACGCCGGAGGAGATCGGGACGGCGGGCTGAGGCGGGCGGCCGGCGGTGGCGGCGACCGACCGCTCGGCTACCGCCGATTATCTCAGGAGGGCCACAGCCTGCCCGCGGGGTTGGCAATTGCTCGCGAGGAGGGCACATAAGGCCGCTTAACTCGATCGTGTGATGGTCGGCTTCCGGGCTTGCGACGCCCTGGGCCGTCCGGGTTAACGTGATCGCGCGATCTGGGACGCCGGATACGGCGCCAGCATACGGGGCCCCCGGTCCACCAGAGGGATGGTTCGGGGCCTCCCCGTCGCCACTGGCCGTACCCACCTGGCCAGATCGCACAGGGAACTGGCCTCCCAGGATCGGACCACGCACAGGATGCGTGTCGCCACCCGGGGTCGAGTTCGCCGGGGACCAGTACGCTCAAGACCGTTCGGGGCGTGCGGCTGGGTCAGGCTCACTCCTGCTCAGTCTCCAGGAACGGTTTTGTCCTGGTGGGCCGGGACTGCATGATGGCGGACCGGCGTCGCTTCACGGACGCCGGAAAACCGTCGTTCGATTCGGAGTCACCCACGTGCCCAGCAAGAAGGCCCTCGTCCGCCGCCCCAGCCCCCGCCTGGCCGAAGGCCTCGTCACGCACGTCGAGCGCACGGAGGTGGACGTCGACCTCGCGGTCGAGCAGTGGGAGGCGTACGGCGAAGCCCTGCGTGACCACGGCTGGGAGACGATCGAGGTGGAGCCGGCCGACGACTGCCCGGACTCGGTGTTCGTCGAGGACACCGTCGTCATGTACAAGAACGTGGCGCTGATCGCACGCCCCGGAGCCGAGTCCCGGCGGGACGAGACCGAGGGGATCGAGGAGGCCGTGGCCGCGCTCGGCTGCTCGGTGAACTGGGTCTGGGCCCCGGGCACGCTGGAGGGCGGTGACGTCCTCAAGGTCGGCGACACCGTGTTCGTGGGGCGGGGCGGGCGCACCAACGCGGCCGGGATCCAGCAGCTGCGGGCCGCGTTCGAGCCGCTCGGCGCGCGGGTGGTCTCCGCGCCGGTGAGCAAGGTGCTGCATCTGAAGTCGGCGGTCACGGCGCTGCCCGACGGCACGGTCGTCGGGCACATCCCGAAGATGGACACCCCGTCGCTGTTCGGGCGTTTCCTGCCGGTGCCGGAGGAGGCCGGGGCCCATGTCGTGCTCCTCGGCGGCGACAAGCTGCTGATGGCGGCGAGTGCGCCGAAGACGGCCGAGCTGTACTCCGACCTCGGCTACGAGCCCGTCGTGGTCGACATCAGCGAGTTCGAGAAGCTCGAGGGCTGTGTGACATGCCTCTCGGTGCGGCTGCGCGGACTGTACGCCTGACGGGCGATCGCATCGTCTCTTCGGCCCCGGGACCTGCTGGTCCACGGGGCCTTCGGCATGCCGCCGATCACTTCCCGGGAACTCGCTGATCAGCGGTCTTTACAGCACGCTTAACCTACGGCATCGTAACCTACGGATTCGTAGCCTACGATGCCGTAGGTTCAGGTCGCCCGCCCGTGGCAGCACCGAACGTCCCGTTCCCTGTACGTCCCCCTGGAGCCTCTGTGTCGATCACTTCTCCCCACCTCGGCAGCCCGTCCGGCGAATGGACCGACGCGCGGCTGCTGTACGCACTGGAGGAAGTCGTCGAGAAGGAACTCAACCGGCATCTGAAGGTCACCAAGGACTGGATGCCGCACGAGTACGTGCCGTGGAGCGACGGCCGCAACTTCCCCGGTTTCTTCGAGGACGGCGAGGCCTGGGAGAAGGGGCAGTCGAAGGTCTCCGAGGTGGGCCGGATCGCCCTCGTGGTGAACCTGCTGACCGAGGACAACCTGCCGAGCTACCACCACGAGATCGCCACCCTCTTCGGCCGTGACGGCGCCTGGGGTACCTGGGTGCACCGCTGGACCGCGGAGGAGGGCCGGCACGGCATCGTGATGCGCGACTACCTGCTCGCCTCGCGCGCGGTGGACCCGGACAAGCTCGAAGAGTTCCGGATGTCCCACATGAGCGAGGGCTTCGAGTCGGACAACCGCCACTCGATGCTCCACACGGTCGCGTACGTCGCCTTCCAGGAGCTCGCCACCCGTGTCTCGCACCGCAACACCGGCCACCACTCCGGTGACCCCGTGTGCGACCGCATGCTGGCGCGCATCGCGACCGACGAGAACCTCCACATGATCTTCTACCGGAACCTGCTGAAGGCCGCGTTCGAGTTCGCCCCCGACCTCACCATGCAGGCCGTCCGCGATGTCGTCGTCGGCTTCCGGATGCCCGGCCACGGCATGCCCGGCTTCGAGCGCGCCGCCGCGCAGATGGCCATCGGCGAGGTCTACAACATGCGCATCCACCACGACGACGTCCTCGCGCCCGTCATCCGCTTCCTGAAGATCATGGAGATCGACGGCCTCGGCCCCGAGGGCATGAAGGCGCAGGAGGAGCTCGGCCTCTACATGGGCGGTCTCGACGCGGAGGCCCGCAAGTTCGACGAGAAGCTGGCCGCGCGCAAGGCCCGGATGGCGGCGCGCGCCGGGGCGTGACGGCCGCGAGCCTCGGGTGCTGCGCGGCGCGGGGCCGTGCGGCGCGGGGGGCGGGGCGGCTGGATTCGAACCAGCGTGTTCCGGTTTTGGAGACCGGCGCGCCTGCCTCTGCGCTACGCCCCGCCCTTGGGCGCAAGCCCAGCCGTTCTCCTCACCACTCGGCCTCCCGGTAGTCCTTGAGGAACACTCCCGAGACCGGGTCGCCCGCCTCGCCGCGCACGATCGGGTCGTAGACGCGGGCCGCGCCGTCGACGATGTCGAGCGGGGTCCGGAAGCCGGCGCCGGCCATGCGGTGTTTCTTGGGGGCGGGGTTCTCGTCGGTGATCCAGCCGGTGTCGACGGCGCACATGTGGACGCCCTGGTCCGCGAGTTCGGCGGCGCTGGTACGGGTGAGCATGTTGAGGGCGGCCTTGGCCATGTTGGTGTGCGGATGCCCGGCCGTCTTGTTGCGCACGGCGAAACGGCCCTCTACGGCGGTCACGTTGACCACGTAACGGCGGGGGCGTGGGGAAGCGAGCAGCAGCGGCAGCAGGCGGTCGCAGAGGAGCGCCGGGGCGAGGGAGTTGACCAGCTGGGTCTCCAGGACCTCCGCCGGGTCGAGCTCCCCCAGCCGCGCCGACCAGGAGTTCTCCGGGGCGGGGTCGGGCAGCAGCCCGGCCTCGTCGGCCTCGCGCAACACGACGGGCAGGGTGGCGGCCCCGGCCCCCAGCATCCGCATCGGCGTGAACCCCGGTGCCTGCCGCGCCCCTTCGGGCAGCGTGTCGTACTCCCCGGCGGCCAGCAGCGCGTACGACTCCGGCGGCCGCCTCACCGTCTGGGCCGCGTTGTTGACCAGGATGTCGAGCGGCTCACCCTCCTGCCTCAACTGCTCGCACAGGCCCAGTACTTGGCGCGGGTCCCGCAGGTCCACGGCGACGACGGTCAGCCGGTCGAGCCACTTCGCGCTGCCGGGCTCGGCGCGGAAGCGGCGCACGGTGTCGTGCGGGAAGCGACTGGTGACGAGCAGCTCGGCGCCGTCGCGCAGCATCATCAGGGCCAGCTGGAAGCCGATCTTCACCCGGCCGCCGGTGAGCAGCGCGCGGCGCCCGCTCAGGTCGGTGCCGAGGGCGCGGCGGGCGGTGTTGTCGGCGGCGCAGTCCGGGCACAGCCGGTGGTAGAACGGGTCGACGTGTCGATAGGACGTCTTGCAGACATAGCAGTGACGCGACTTCAGAAGGACTCCCCCGCCGCCCGCCGCCCGCTCCGGCAGCGGGGCGTCCTCGCGCCGGTCCAGGGCTCCGGTGGCTGTCGCGGCCATCACGGCGGCGTCCGCGGCGGACTTCCGGGCGCTGAGCGCTTTACGGCGCCGCTTCCAACCGTCGCGCGCGAAGGACGCGGCGACCCGCTCGGCCCGTAGCCGCACGGGGTCGTCGACGGGCAGCGCCCGCAGCCGGCCGACCGTACGGTGGAAGGCCGCCAGTTCGTCCTCGGTGATGCCGCCGTCCTCGGCGATGCCGCCGTCCTCGGCGATGCCGCCGTCGTCGCTCATGAGTGCCCCGCCCCGCGTGTCCCGTGTCATGTCGCGGCTGCCCCGCCGGCCCACGCGGCCTTCGGAGCAGCAAACGCCATGCGTCGGGCGCGGTGCGCCACCGTGGAGAGCGGTCCGGACGACCGGATTCGAACCGGCGTTTCCGCCCTGACAAGGCGGTGCGCCTGCCTCTGCGCTACGTCCGGACCGCGTCCCCGGATCCTATGCGCCCGTGCCGGCCGCGGCCCACCGATTTATGACCGGACCGGAGGGCGACGACCCGACCGGTCCGACACCGAACAGGCCTGCGGAGCCAACAGGTTCGCCGCTGTGGGACCTGTGCGCCACCGGCCGGTCAGCCGTTGTCGCTGCGGCGGAGTCGCAGTCTCTCCTTCTCGGAGAGTCCGCCCCAGACGCCGAACCGTTCGTCGTTGGACAGCGCGTACTCGAGACATGCGGTACGCATCTCGCACATGCCGCAGATGCGCTTCGCCTCACGCACCGAGCTGCCGGGCTCGGGAAAGAAGAAGTCTGCCCCCGTCTGCGCACACAGCGCCCGCTCCTGCCAGGCACGGTCGATCGGGGTGATCGTGTCGTTGTGCATGCACGGCATCGTGCCGAGTGCCGAAAAACGTTCGATCAACGTGACATCAACACGACGCTCCCGGCCTCCATGGTCCCCTCGCCCACCGGGGTGACACACGGCGGCGCACGGGAGGGGCGCGCACCTCTTTCCGTGGCGCGTCCGGCCGATGCTCGGGCGGTCACGCGGACGCGGTGCCAGACTCGGCAGTACCGGCAACGGACCCCTCGGACCTCTTCAGAGGAGCGCAGCCATGCTCACCACCCGCTATGTCACCGGCGCCCCGAACTGGATCGACCTCGGCACCCCCGACATCGAAGGCGCCGCCTCCTTCTACCGGCACCTCTTCGGCTGGCAGTTCGAGTCGGCCGGCCCCGAGATGGGCGGGTACGGGTTCTTCCGGCTCGACGGCCGTACCGCCGCTGCCGGTATGCAGAACCCCCCGGAGCAGGGCCCTCCGTCCTGGAACATCTACTTCCGGACCCCGGACGCCGACGCCACGGCCAAGGCGGTCGAGCAGGCCCACGGCTCCGTGCTGATGCGGCCCATGGACGTGGCGGACGAGGGCCGGATGGCGATCCTCGCCGACCGGGCGGGGGTGCCCTTCGGCGTGTGGCAGCCCCAGCGCATCACCGGGCTCGACGTCGTCATGGACCCGGGCGCGCTGTGCTGGCTGGAGCTGTACACGCCGGATCTGCCCGCGGCGGCCGGGTTCTTCAACTCCGTGTTCGGCTGGGAGACCTCCGCGATCGACATCGCCGGCGGCAGCTACACCTGTGTGAACCCGGCGGGGACCGAGCCGGAGTCGATGTTCGCCGGCATCGTTCCGCTCGACGAGGACCCGAGCGAGGCGGGGTCCGGACCGTACTGGCTGCCGTACTTCGAGGTCCCGGACACGGACGCGGCGGTGAGCAGGGCGCTGGAGCACGGCGGCGGTGTCCGGCTGCCCGCCACCGACCTCGCGGGCGCGGGGCGCTTCGCCAAACTCACCGATCCGTACGGAGCCCGGTTCGCGGTGATCAGGAGCGAACGGCCGCAGGGTTAGCGCCCTCGGCATCCTCACCATCCCCGGCGTCCTCGGCGAACAGGGCCCGAACACCGTTCGACTTGCCGTCACCTCATGAACTCACCCGCCTTCTTGAGAGCGCTCTCAGTCATAAGTCTTGACGCCTCAACTTCCCCTGGGAACAGTGGGGGAACCACAGCAGGGGCCCCGTCCGCTGTGCCTCCACTCCCCCACGTCCCAGGAGGCCATCGTGATCTCCCGCCGTACGTTCCTGTCCACGACCGCCGCCGCGGTCGGCGCCACCGCCGTCGGAGGTGCCCTCGGCTCTCCGGCCCAAGCTGCGCCGGCGACCTGTCAACTCGCCCTCCGCAACGCCTCGTTGCCGGGTACGGTCCGGGCTTACGTCACCGGGCACGAGCAGTCGACGGGCGCCTGGGTGCTGCTGCGGGCCGACGGAAGCGTCTACCGGCCGGCCTCGCCCTCGGCACCCCAGACGCCGCTGCCTGTCGACTGTGCGATCCCGCTCGGCGCGGCGGGCTCGGCACCCAAGGTGCTGACGCTCCCCCAGATGTTCGGCGCACGCGTCTACTTCGTACGGGACAGCACCCTGGAGTTCTTCCTCAACCCGGGCCCCGCGCTGGTCGAGCCCGCCTTCGCGACACCCGCCGACGCCAACTACGGCAAGACGTGGTCGTTCTGCGAGTTCACGTTCAACACCACCCAACTGTTCGCCAACATCAGCTATGTCGACCTGGTGACGGCCCTGCCGATCGGGCTGACACTGGAAGGCGACGGCACGCACACGGTCGCCCCGCTGCCCGATGGCGCGGTGGACCGGATCGCCGCGGATCTGGTGGCGCAGTCGGCGCGGGACGGTCAGCCCTGGGACCGGCTCGTCATCCGGGGCGGCGACGGCAGGGTGCTGCGGGTCGTCTCACCGCAGAACCTGATGGCGCCCTACTTCGACCGACCGGACCAGATGCCGTTCCGCGCCTACTGGAACTCCTACATCGACCAGGTGTGGGAGAAGTACCGGTCGACGGATCTGAGGATCGACCTCCAGGGCGGCCGGGGCGTCCTGGCGGGGCGGGTCTCGGGCGACACCCTCACCTTCGCCGGCGGCCACTCCTTCGCCAAGCCCACCTCGAAGGACATCTTCACCTGCAACCACGGACCGTTCACCAACAACCCCGGTGACCCCGACGACAAGAAGGCCCTCCTCGCCCGCCTCGCGGCCGGCTTCAACCGCTCGATCATGCTCACCCACCCCACCCAGCCGAACGGCGCGACGGCCGCCGACTACTACCGGGGGACGGTGACGAACCACTGGTCACGCGTGGTGCACGCCAACTCGCCCATCGGGTACGCCTTTCCGTACGACGACGTACGGCCGGACGGGCAGCCCGATGTGTCGGGCGCGGCCCACGACGGCAATCCGCGCCGGTTCACGGTGACGGTGGGCGCCTGAGCGCTCGGCTGCTACGCGGAGGCGCGTCGTACCAGTGTGGTCGGCAGGACCACACTGGACGGCGTGCCGGCCGGGCCCTGATCGCCCGGCTCGTCGGGGGCTCGCCGTTCGAGGCCCCGGAGCAGGAGCCGGGCCATCAAACGTCCCATCTCCTCTATGTCCTGACGGACCGTCGTCAACGGAGGGTCGGACTGCTCGGCCACCGGCAGCATGTCGTCGAAGCCCACCACGGCGACGTCCTCGGGAACCCGTCGCCCGAGCTCCCGCAGCACCCGGAGCGCGCCGGACGCGGACACGTCGTTGGCGGCGAACACCGCGTCCAACTCGGGGCAGCGGCCGAGCAGTTCCCGCATCGCCCGCTCCCCGCCCGCCGGGGTGAAGTCGCCCTCCACGATCAGCCGGGGGTCGGCGTCCACCATGACGTCCCGGAACCCGTCGAGCCGGTCCACGGCGGAGGTCTGGTCGAGGGGCCCGGTGATGTGGGCGATCCGGGTGCGGCCGAGGCCGACGAGATGGCGTACGGCGTCCCGCGCGCCGCCCCGGTTGTCACTGTCGACGTACACGGTGGTGGCGTCGCCGCGCGTGCCGTCGGCCCAGCCGGGACGGCCGCCGAACACGGTGGGTACGCCCGCGCCCTGGATCAGCGCGGGCAGCGGATCGTCGAGGTGCAGCGAGAACACGAGTGCCCCGTCGACGTGTCCGCCGGCCAGATACCGTCCCACCCGGGCGTAGTCCTCGGGTCCTTCGGTGAGCAGCAGCACGAGCTGTGAGTCGTGCGCGGTCAGCTCCTTGCTGATGCCGCGGAGTTGCAGGGCGAAGAAGGGGTCGGCGAAGACCCTGGTCTCCGGCTCGGCGATCACCACGGCCACGGCGTCGTGCCGCCGGGTGACGAGGCTGCGGGCCGCCTGGTTGGGCACGTACCCGAGCTCCTCGACCGCCTTCCGCACCCGCTCGACGAGGGGCTCCCGAACGCCCTCGCCCCCGTTGACGACCCGCGACACCGTCGCCCGGGACACCCCGGCCCGCGCGGCCACGGCCTCCAACGTGGGACGCGACGCTGTCTCGGTCACTGCGGAACACTCCTCGGGGGCGGCTCCGCTCAGGATAGCCCTGGAGGAGAGCCCTCTGAGAGCGCTCCCCGGAGCCCGGCCGGGACGCGTACGGCGACCCGCTCCGTTGCGCGATCGACGAGGTGGCCGAAGCCGTCGGGCGGCGGGACGCGGCCGAGCGGGCGCGGCCCGGTCGGCCTTTCCCCTCGGTGACCTCAGTGAGCGTGGGACGCCCCGGACTCCTCGGTGGTGTGGGGCTCGTGCGGCTCGTACCCCGGGATCGTCCCGTCCGTCCTGCGCACCAGGAACAGGCCCACCATGCCCATGTCGGAGTGGCTCTGGACGTGGCAGTGGTACATCCAGGCGCCCGCTCCCACCCCTTCGCCCGCGACGACCTGGAAGCCGAAGGAGTCGGCGGGGCCGACGATCTTGTTGTCGACGACCTGGCTGGGGTCGTCGGGGCCGGTCAGCATGCCGGTGCGGTTGTCGGCCCAGCGGTGACCGTGCAGGTGGAAGGTGTGGTAGTACTCGCCGTGCGTGATGACGACGAACTCGACCCGGTCGCCCACGGTCGCGTCGAAGTGGGGGCCCGAGTGCGCGGGCTTGTTGTTGATCAGCAGGTCGTTGAAGACGACGGTGACGGTCTTGTCGGGCAGCACGTCGCCCTTGCGGCGGACGATGACGGGACCGTAGAGACCCTTGCGGACGCCGACCGTGCCGTGTTCGGTGCCGACGACATGGTCGTGGTAGTGCCAGTAACCGGCGCTGCCCGCACGCCAGGTGCCGTCCTTGCGGAGGCCGGGGGCGTGGGTGCGCCAGGTGTAGGTGCGGGTGCCTCCGGGTTCGACGTCGCTCCGGCTCAGCCTGGTGCCGTCGCTGGAGATCTCGTAGTCCAGGCCGTGGACGTGGAGGCTGGCCGCCACGTCCATCGTGTTCTCGAACTCGATGTGCAGGGTGTCGCCTTCGTTGAGCTCGATCAGTGGGCCCGGTATCGAGGCCTTGCCCTTCTCGAAGCCGTAGCCCATCTGCCCGTCGGGCAGCTTCTCGGCGTACATCTTGATGTGCCGGACCTGGCCGCCCGCCGGGGCCGTCCTCGCCTGCGTGGCGGCGCTCGCGGCCCCGGAGGTGCCGACGGTCTCGATGGCCACGGACAACGATGTCGCGGCGGCCGCGCCACCCAGCAGCATCCGCCGGTTGAACCCTCGTCTGTCCATCCCGTCCATGCGGAACTCCCCACGCTGATAAGGATCTTGCGGAGACGCATCTGTGATCAACCTGTGAGACGGTAGCGGCCGTACGTCGGTTTATCCACACCCAGGACAAAGTTCAGACCATTCCGGTCATAGCTCTTGGCGAGTCGCGCCAAAGCGGGCTAGCTTCCTTGGCGCTGTTGCTGTGACCGAGGAGGTGCCCATGTACTTACGAGGGTTGAGCGACGCGAAGAGACGGGCCTGGGCGGCCACCCTGACCGCCTCGGTCGTCACCGCGGGACTTCTGTCGGGCCCCGCGGCCCAGGCGCGACCGGCGCCGGAACCACCGCTGACAACGATGTCGATCAAGTCGCCGCCGGGCGGCTCCGGCCCTCATGTGCTGATCTTCCACGGCTCCGCGGCAGCCGGGGACGAGTCCCCCGTCGTGAACGCCGGGATCGAGGCGATCGAACGGATCGGGCTGTCCGGCCCGGCCGCCGAGCGGTTCGGGGTCGTGGCCACCGACGACGCCTCCGTCTTCACCGACGAGACCCGCCTGAGCGGCTTCAACGCCGTCGTCTTCCTGACCGGCGGTGGTGACGTCCTGGATCCCGAGCAGGAGGCCGGCCTCGAAACCTATATGGAGGCGGGCGGCGGTTTCGTGGGCGTCCACGACGCGGCCCGCGCCGAACCGTACTCGGACTGGTTCACCGGTCTGATCGGCGCGCGGCCGGCCGCGTCCAGCCCGACGACCGTGCAGCGGGCGACCGTCGAGGTCGGTGACCGGCGGCACCCGGCGACCAAGGACCTGCCGGTGCAGTGGAAGCGGCCCGACAAGTGGCTCAACTGGACCAAGAACCCGTCCGGCACCGTGCACACCGTGGCCCGGGTCCGCGAGTCGACCTACCAGCCGGGCACCGGCGCCAACGGCTGGGACCACCCGGTGAGTTGGTGCCGCGACTACGACGGCGGCCGTTCCTTCTACACGGGCATGGGCGGGACCGTCTCCGCCTACGACGAGACCGACTTCCGTACGCATCTGCGCGGCGCCCTGCTCTGGACCTCCCGCCTCGCACAGGCGGACTGCAAGGCGACCATCAACGCGCACTACAAGGCGGAGCGGCTGACCCAGCCCAACCAGCCGGGGCAGAACGACCAGATCGGTGAACCGCACGGCCTGGTCACCGCACCCGACGGACGGGTCCTGTACATCGGCCGGGGCGGCGCGGACTCGTCCCAGCCGGTGGTCACCGACTGGAACAACCCCGACATCGGCAAGGGCAAGGGCGAGATCCACGTCTACGACCCGAGGACGAAGAAGGTCACCCTCGCGGGTGCCCTCACCGTCTTCGGCAACAAGGGCGGCGGCGACGAGCTGATCAAGGTCGAAGAGGGCCTGCTGGGCATCGAGTTGGACCCCGGCTTCCAGCAGAACGGCTGGGTGTACCTGCACTACACGCCGCACTCGCGGATCGACCGTGACACCCGGATGGCCGAGCGCCGCGTCTCGCGCTTCACCCTCGACCTCACGAGCAACAAGCTGGACCTGGGCAGCGAGAAGGTACTGCTCAAGTGGCCGGTGCAGATCCACAGTTGCTGCCACGCGGGTGGCGGCATGAGCTTCGACTCCAAGGGCAACCTGTACATCGCGACCGGCGACAACAACTCCAGTGGCTTCAGCGCCGGTTACTCGGGCAACAACCCCGAACCGAACCACAAGGGCGTCTCCTTCGCCGACGCGCGCCGCACCGCCGGCAACACCAACAACCTCAACGGCAAGATCCTCCGCATCCACCCGGAGCCGGACGGCACCTACACCCTGCCCGCGGGGAACCTCTTCACCGGCAAGGAGACCGCCGAGGGCGGCGGCAAGACCCGCGGCGAGATCTATGTGATGGGGGTCAGGAACCCGGCCCGCATCTTCGTCGACCGGCAGACCGACGTCCTCTACGCCGGCTGGGTCGGCCCGGACGCCTCGACACCCTCCACGGCCTGGGGCCCGGCCAAGTACGACACCTTCGCCGCCATCACCGAGGCGGGGAACCGGGGTTGGCCGTACTGCATGGGCAACAAGCAGCCCTACCGGGACCGCAACCTGCCGGACCCCTCGAAGCCGCTCGGCTGGTACGACTGCGACCACCCGAAGAACGAGTCCCCGAACAACGACGGACTCGTCAACCTGCCCCCGGTGACCGGCAACAACATCTGGTACTCACCGCAGGGCGGCGCCCCCGACTTCCCCCGGGACGCGAGCGGCATCCCCTCGTACAAGAACGAGGAGGCCACGTACCTGCTGCCGTGGCTCAAGGGCGGCGGTCAGGCGACCATGAACGGGCCGGTCTACCGGTACTCCGCGTCCGGCGACGACTCCGGCCGGTGGCCGGCCTACTGGGACGGCAAGTGGTTCGTCGGCGACTTCTACGACGCCGACCAGCCGCGCCACGCGGTGGTCATGGACCCGAAGAACCAGGGCAACGGCGGACTCCCGGTCCACGCGGAGTCCCTGAAGAAGATCGTGCCGGTCGGGGCCGACGGCATCAGGAACCTCATGGACTGGAAGTTCGGTCCGGACGGCGCGCTGTACGTCCTCGACTACGGACGCGGCTTCTTCACCTCGGACGCCAAGTCGGCGTTGTGGCGCGTCACCTACACGGGCGGCGGCCCGACCCCGGCGGCCGACGAGCTGGCGAGGAAGGCGGAGTGATGCGGGAAAGACGTTTGTGGGCGGCCCTGCTGGCGGCCCTGCTGATGGTCCTCGGGCTCACGTCGACGCCCGCCTCCGGCCGTACGGACGGGGCGCGGGAGAAGGCCGCCGCCCAGGTGCTCACCTGGACCGCCGGTGACGACATCACCAAGTACCTGACCGCGCCGCAGACCGCCGTCGCGGGTCCGGCCACCCTGGTGTTCGAGAACAGCAAGGCGACCGGCAACACCATGGGGATGCCGCACACGTTGACGTTCGACGTCTCCGACCCGGAGTACAACAACGACGTGCCGCTCAACATCCTGGCCAACCCGGGCGACGACCAGGGCGGCCGGCACACCGCCGAGGTCACGCTCGCCCCCGGCCGCTACCGCTACTACTGCACGATCCCCGGGCACGGCCAGATGCAGGGCATCCTCGTGGTGACCGAGGGCACCGGCGAGGACACCACCGCGCCGGAGACCTCGGCGGAGATCACCGGGACGCAGAACAGCGCGGGCGCGTACGTCGGTTCGGCCTTGGTGACGGTGAAGGCGAGCGACCCGGGCGGCTCGGGTGTCGAGCGGATCGAGTACGCCGTCGGTGACGCCGGAGCCTGGCTGCCGTACACCACGCCGGTGGTGGTCAACCAGGTCGGCACGCACAGGGTCCGCTACCGTGCGGTCGACAAGGCGGGCAACACGGCGGCGGAGAAGAGCGTCGCGTTCACCGTCGTCGCCCCGCCGACCGACGACACGACCGCGCCGGAGACCTCGGCGACGGTGGCCGGCGAGAAGAACCCCCAGGGCGACTACGTGTCCATGGCGACGGTCACCGTCTCCGCGTCGGACACCGGGTCGGGGGTCAACACCATCGAGTACGCCCTCGGCGACTCGGGGGCCTGGCAGACATACACGGCGCCCGTGATGGTGCACGAGGTCGGCACGCACAAGGTGCGGTACCGGGCCACGGACAAGGCGGGCAACGTCGCCGCCGAGAAGAGCGTCGGCTTCACCGTCGTCGCACCGCCCGTCGACGACACCACGCCCCCGGTGACGGGCGTGACCGTCGAGGGCGACCGGAACTCCGCCGGCGCGTACCTGAAGAGCGCCAAGGTCACCGTCAGCGCCACGGACCACGGCGGCTCGGGTGTCGCCGCCGTCGAGTACTCGCTGGACGGCGGCCCCTACCTCGCGTACACCGCGCCCGTGGTGGTCGACCGGGCGGGCACCCACACGGTCGCGTACCGGGCGAGCGACAAGGCGGGCAACACGGCCGCCGCGCGCTCGGTCAGCTTCACCGTGGTGGCGGGCGGTGGGGTTCCCGCGCCCAACTGCGCCGAGTACGACGAGAGGTTGACGGTCTTCGTCGGCACGGTCGACTCGGGGGTGCCGAACCGGGTCACGAACAACCGGTGCCGGATCAACGAGTTGATCGAGGACGAGAAGGAGTGGACGTCCCACGCGCTGTTCCTGAAGCACGTGGACGCCGTCCTCGACAAGCTGTTCCGGGAAGGGGTCGTCGACCTGCGCGAGTACACGGCCGTGAAGGAGGCGGCGGAGGAGTCCGGCATCGGCAGGCCCGGTCAGACGGAGGGCTACCGCACGATCCTGGACGGCACGGCCGAGTCGTTCGCCAAGTGGCAGCAGGTGGGCGGCGGTTCGTTCGGGCTGAACACCGACGGCTCGATCACCTCGGGGACGACGAAGGCCGGGCTCGGCATGCTGTGGTTCCCCGAGCGGAAGTACGGCGACTTCTCGCTGCGCCTGCAGTGGCGTGACGACGCGCCCGGCACGTCGAACGCCAACTCCGGTGTGTTCGTGCGCTTCCCCTCGGTCCACGACCATCCGGAGGAGTCGCGGCCGGAGTGGGTGGCCATCAAGTACGGCCATGAGGTGCAGGTCCTCGACCGGCCCGACGGCGACATGTACAAGACGGGGTCGGTCTACGGCTTCGACCGGGTGGGGCTCGCCGGTGCGGGCGTCACCCAGAAGGGCACCTGGAACGACTACGAGATCAGGGTGGTCGACCAGCACTACTCGGTCTACCGCAACGGAATCCTGATCAACGAGTTCGACAACATCGGCGGGCAGGACTTCACCCCGCCCCGCTCGGACGACCCGGGCACGGACGGGCGACGGTTCGCCTCCGGCCACATCGGGCTCCAGGTGCACGGCACGACGGATGTCGTCTCCTACCGCGACATCCGGATCAAGGAACTGTAGGGAACCCCGGTGGCCCGCGCCCCGTGCGGGGGCGCGGGCCACCGTCATGTCTTCTTCGCCCTGCTCGGCTGCACCCGCTTCGGCTCCCCCGGCATCTTCGGGTACTCCGGCGGATACGGCAGGTCCCCCAGCCCGTGGTCGTGTTCGTCCCGCGCCGCCAGCTCCAGCAGCGCCTCCAGGGAGAACGCGTGCTCGTCCATGTCCGCGTGGACGTCACCGACCTCGGCGAAACGCCCCGGCATGGTCCCCAGATCGAAGTCGCGCGGCACGGCGACTCCCACCTCGTCCCAGGTGAGGGGCGCGGAGACGGGGGCGTGCGGGCGGGGTCGTACGGAGTAGGCGGAGGCGATGGTGCGGTCGCGGGCGGTCTGGTTGTAGTCGACGAAGATCTTCGCGCCGCGTTCTTCCTTCCACCAGGCCGTGGTCACCTGATCCGGCATCCGGCGCTCCAGTTCACGGGCGACGGCGATGGCCGAGCGGCGTACCTGGGCGAAGGTCCAGTCGGGCCGGATCGGCACGAAGACGTGCAGGCCACGGCCGCCGGAGGTCTTGGGCCAGCCGCGCAGACCGCCGTACTCGTGGAGGACCTCGCGCAGCTCGTGCGCGGCGCGCACCGCGTCGGCGTAGTCGGTGCCGGGCTGCGGGTCGAGGTCGATGCGGAGTTCGTCGGGCCGGTCGACGTCGTCGCGGCGGACGGGCCACGGGTGGAAGGTGAGTGTGCCGAACTGGGCGGCCCAGACGACGGCGGCGACCTCGGTGGGGCACATCTCGTCCGCGCTGCGGCCGCTGGGGAAGGTGATGTGCGCGGTGGGGATCCAGTCGGGCATGTTCTTGGGGGCGCGCTTCTGGAAGAAGTTCTCGCCCGTCACGCCCTCCGGGTAGCGCTCCAGGGTGGTGGGCCGGTCGCGCAGGGCCCGCAGGATGCCGGGGCCGACGGCGATGTAGTACCGGGCGAGGTCCAGCTTGGTGAAGCCGCGCTCCGGGAAGAAGATCCTGTCGGGGCTGGACAGCCGGACCGTCCGCCCCGCCGCCTCCAGTTCCACCGCTTCACCCATGCGAGCCACGGTAGGCGGAACGACAGAATGCCGCATACCGGACGAAGCTCGGCGCGCGGCGGCGGAATCGCGGTCGCAGAATCGGAGGCATGGATCTTCCGGTGATGCCGCCCGTGAAACCGATGCTCGCCAAGTCCGTGGCGAAGATCCCGCCGGACATGCACTACGAGGCGAAGTGGGACGGGTTCCGGGCGATCGTGTTCCGCGACGGGCCCGAGGTGGAGATCGGCAGCCGCACCGGAAAGACGCTGACCAGGTACTTCCCCGAGCTGGTGGCGGCCCTGCGGGAGCGGTTGCCCGAGCGCTGTGTGATGGACGGCGAGGTCGTGATCGTCCGGGACGGGCGACTGGACTTCGACGCGCTCACCGAGCGCATCCACCCCGCGGACTCCCGCGTCCGGATGCTGGCGGGGACGACCCCCGCCTCCTTCGTCGCCTTCGACATGCTCGCGCTGAACGACGAGTCGCTGCTCGACGTCCCCCTCACCGATCGGCGCGCCCTGCTGGAACTGGCCCTGTCCGGGGTGACCGCGCCGGTCCATCTCGCGCCGGCGACCACGGACCGCGAGCTGGCCGAGCAGTGGTTCGAACAGTACGAGGGCGCGGGCCTGGACGGGGTGATCGCCAAGCCGCTCACCCTGCTCTACCGGCAGGACGAGCGGGCCATGTTCAAGATCAAGCACGAGCGGACGGCGGACGTGGTGGTCGCCGGGTACCGCCTCCACAAGAGCGGGCCGGTGGTCGGCTCGCTGCTGCTGGGCCTCTACGACGACGGGGGCACGCTCCAGCACGTCGGCGTGTGCGCCGCCTTTCCCATGAAGCGGCGCGCGGAACTGGTGCGGGAGCTGGAGCCACTGCGGCTGGAGGACGTCGCGGAGCACCCTTGGGCCGCCTGGCCCGACGAGGCGGCGCACGAGACGGCACGGTTGCCGGGCGCGCCGAGCCGCTGGTCCTCGAAGAAGGACTTCTCCTGGGTGCCGCTGCGCCCCGACCAGGTCGCCGAGGTGGCGTACGACCACATGGAGAACGGGGTCCGCTTCCGCCACACGGCCCGTTTCCGGCGCTGGCGCCCGGACCGCACGGCGGAGAGCTGCACCTACGCGCAGTTGGAGGAGCCGGTGAGGTACGACCTGACGGAGATCCTCGGCCCCGATGCGGACCGGTGACGGCCGCCGGGACGGAACGGCGCGGTCCGCTCGTCGGCGCTCAGGGCCGCATCAGCACCTTGACGGCCCCGTCCTGCTTCCGCTGGAACATCTCGTAGGCGTGCGCGGCGTCGGTGAGCGGCACGTGGTGGGTGGCGAAGTCGTCGACACCCAGGGGGTCGTCGTCCGTGAGGAGGGGCAGGATCTCGTCGGTCCAGGTGCGGACGTTGGCCTGGCCCATGCGCAGCCGTATCTGCTTGTCGAACAGGGTGAGCAGGGGCAGCGGGTCGACCTTGCCGCCGTAGACACCGGAGAGGGAGATCGTGCCGCCGCGTCGTACGAGTTCGATGGCGGCGTGGAGGGCGGCGAGCCGGTCCACGCCGAGGCGTTCCGTGAGCCGTGAGCCGATGGCCCGGGGCAGCCGTCCGGTCGCGTTCTGGGCGAGCCGGGCGGCCGCGCTGCCATGGGCCTCGGTGCCGACGGCGTCGATCACGGAGTCGGGGCCGCGTCCGGCGGTCCGGTCCTGGATGGCGCCGACCAGTTCCTTCTCGTGGTCGAAGTCCCTGAGGTCGAAGGTCTGTACGCCCCGCTCGCGCGCCCGGCTCAGCCGCTCGGGCACCAGGTCGACCCCGAACACCTGCTCGGCGCCGCGTTGCAGGGCCACCCGGCAGGCCATGTCACCGATGGGTCCGAGGCCGAGCACGGCGACGCTGCCGCCGGGCGGGATGTGCGCGTACTCGACCGCCTGCCAGGCGGTGGGGAGCACGTCGGAGAGGTAGAGGTACCGGTCGTCGGGCGGCCCCTCCGGCACCTTGATCGGCCCGAACTGGGCCTGCGGGACGCGCAGGTACTCGGCCTGGGCCCCCGGGACCGAGCCGTACAGCCGGGTGTAGCCGAAAAGGGCCGCGCCCATGCCCTCGCTGGTGCACTGGGTGGTCTCGCACTGGGTGGGGAGCCCGGTGAGACACATCCAGCAGCTGCCGCAGGCGATCTGGAACGGCACGACGACCCGGTCCCCGGCCGCCAGGTCGGGGACGCCGGCGCCGACCTCCTCGACGATGCCCATGGGTTCGTGGCCGAGGATGTCGCCCGGCGTCATGAACGGGGTGAGCACCTCGTACAGGTGCAGATCGGAGCCGCAGAGCCCGGTGGAGGTGATCCGGATGATCGCGTCGGTCGGCTCCTTCAGCTCCGGATCGGGCACGGTCTCCACGCGCACGTCCCGCTTGCCCTGCCACGTCACTGCCTTCATCGTGCCCACACTCCGTTCCCTCGCCTCGGTCAGCAGGTGCCGCCCGAGTACCCGGCGCCTCACCCCCGAACCAGTCAGGAACAATCCACTATGGCTATTCATGAACGGATAAGTGCACAATCGGATGCATCATGAGCGACTTGAGCACGGTGAGCGACAGATCGCGGATGCGGCGGGTCCGAAGAGCGCGGATACGGCGGATCCGGCGCGGCTCGACGCGGGGGGCGCTGCTCGCCGCCGTGGTCGCGGGCGTGCTGCTGGCGGGCTGCACCTCGACCGGCACGGACGGCGACGACGGACGCGGGCGGGAAGACACTCGCCGGGACGACCGGAGCAGCGCTCCGCCGGTCGGACCGGTACTCGCCGTGAAGATCGACAACGCCTCCGCCGCCCGCCCCCAGACCGGCCTCGACGCCGCGGACATCGTCTACGCCGAGCAGGTCGAGGGTGGCCTCAGTCGACTGATGGCCGTGTACGCCACACGGTTCCCGGAGGCGGTCGGCCCCGTACGCAGCGCCCGGGAGTCCGACCTGGAGCTGCTGCGCCAGTTCGACGAGCCGACCCTGGCCTTCTCGGGCGCGCAGGGCAAGCTCCTTCCGCTGATCGACGGGGCGCCGCTGCAGGCGAAGACCCCCGAGGACGCCGGCGACGCCTACTTCCGGGGCGACGAGAAGCCCGCACCGCACAACCTGTACCTGCGCCCCGGTGAACTGATGGGTTCCGCGCCGGGCGCCGACGCCCTCACCACCGGCTTCCGCTACGGCCCCGCGCCCTCGGGCGGCACCCCCGAGGACTCCCGTACCGTGCGCTACCCGGCGGCCCGTTTCACCTTCACGTGGTCCGACGACAGCCGCCGCTGGGAGGTCTCGATGGACGGCCGCCCGACGATCACCACCGACGACGTCCGCGTCGCCCCGGCCACGGTGGTGGTCCAGTACGTGACCGTCCGCGAGTCCCGGTTCCGCGACTTCCTCGGCAACAACACCCCGTACACGGAGACGGTCGGCTCGGGCCGGGCGGAGGTACTGCGGGACGGCAGGGTCTTCGAGGCCGACTGGGCGCGGAAGACCGCGACGGACGGCACGGCCTTCACGACGACGGACGGCGAACCGATGAACTTCGCCGAGGGCCAGGTATGGGTGGTGTACGCCGCCGACTCCCCGTAGCGGTGCGCCGGGCAGAGCGCCTAGCGGAGCGCCTCCGCCGGGCTGCGCAGTTCCTCCGCCGCGTCGGCCACCCGTCGGATCAGCTCGAAGAACACGTCCTGCTCCTCGGCCGACAACGGAGCCAGGAACACCTGGTTCATCCGCGCCGTCCGCACCGTGAGCCTGCGGTGCGTCCGCACCCCGTCGTCCGTGAGCCGCAGCAGGAACCGTCGCCCGTCCTGCGGATCGCGCACCTTGTCGAGGAGCCCCCGGCGCCCGAGCCGGGTGATGACCTCGGACATCGTCGACCGGTCGAGCCCCACCCGCTCCCCGACCGTGCGCTGGTCGAGCCCCGGTTCGGCGACGAGGGTGTTGAGGACCGCGAACTGCGGCGAGGTGATCTCCTCGGAGACCATCACGTTCCACAGCAGGTAGTGGGCCTGCTGCAGCCGTCGGGCCAGGTGCCCGGGGTGGGTGGAGAGGTCCACCGCGGCCATGTGCGCTCCTCGGCTCGACAATTCGTCCGTGCACTGAACGATACCCGCCACCCCTTGGCCCGTGTCCATAACCCGTACCCCTGCGATCTGGCTCTTTTCGCAGGCCTTGACGACGGAGCCGACGAGTGGCAGCGTGAAAGAAACTTCACTGGAATGCTCAGTGCCCTGATTAACTGGTCACCGGGTGCGCGGACGGGATGGGGCCTCACGCCGCCGTGGGGCGCGATCCGGACCCCCTACTTCCACGAGACCCCCGACACCTCAGGAATCCCCATGACTCTCACCCAAGCGGACATCGACCAGGAGATCGCCGCCGAACACGCCGCCTACGAGAAGCGGGTCGCGGACGGGGCGCCGGTCGAGCACCAGCCGCGCCGTGACTACGCCCCGTACCGGTCGTCGGTGCTGCGGCACCCCAAGCAGCCGCCGATCTCCATCGACGTCACCCAGGACCCGGAGCTGGTGGAACTGTCCTCCCCCGCCTTCGGGGAGCGGGACATCACCGAGATCGACAACGACCTGACCCGGCAGCACGACGGCGAGCCGATCGGTGAGCGGATCACCGTCTCCGGCCGGCTCCTCGACCGCGACGGACGCCCGCTGCGCGGCCAGTTGGTCGAGATCTGGCAGTCCAACTCGGCCGGCCGCTACGCCCACCAGCGCGAGCAGCACGACGCGCCCCTGGACCCGAACTTCACCGGAGTCGGGCGCACGCTGACCGACGACGACGGGCACTACCACTTCACGACGATCCAGCCGGGCCCGTACCCGTGGCGTCAGCACCTCAACGCCTGGCGCCCGGCCCACATCCACTTCTCGATCTTCGGCTCGGCGTTCACCCAGCGGCTCGTGACCCAGATGTACTTCCCGAGCGACCCGCTCTTCCCCTACGACCCGATCATCCAGTCGGTGACGGACGACGCGGCCCGGCAGCGGCTGGTCGCGACCTACGACCACAGCCTGTCCGTGCCGGAGTTCTCGATGGGCTACGCCTGGGACATCGTGCTCGACGGCCCGCAGGCCACCTGGATCGAAGAAGGACGCTGACCTGCCATGACGAAGATCGACACCAGCCGCCCTGAGACGGTGCTCCCGACCCCCTCGCACACGGTCGGTCCCTTCTACGGCCACGCCCTGCCCTTCCCCGGCGGCGGCGACATCGCTCCCCTCGGCCACCCCGACACCATCTCCCTCCAGGGCCACATCCGCGACGGCGAGGGCAACCCGCTGCCGGACGCCTTCCTGGAGCTGTGGGGCCCCGACCCGGACGGCAACGTCTCCCGGGTCGACGGTTCCATGCGCCGCGACCCCGCGAGCGGCGGCTTCCTGGGCCGCAACGGCGTGGAGTTCACCGGCTGGGGCCGCGTCCAGACCGACGCCAGCGGTCACTGGACCGCGCGTACGCTGCGGCCCGGCGCACGCGGGCGGAACGCGCCGTACCTCAGCGTGTGCGTCTTCGCGCGGGGCCTGCTGGTCCACCTGTTCACCCGGATCTACCTGCCGGGCGACGACGCCGCGCTGGCCGCCGACCCGCTGCTCTCCCGCGTGGACGAGGCGCGCCGGGGCACGTTGATCGCCGAGGACCAGGGCAACGGCACCTACCGTTTCGACATCCGCCTTCAGGGCGAAGGCGAAACGGTCTTCCTGGAGTTCCAGTGACTTCTGCTGACGCCGACACCGGTCTGCTCGCCCCCGGGTGGACCGGTTCCCCGGCCGCGGCCGCGACCAGCGACGCCGCCTATCTGCGGGCGCTGCTCGACGCCGAGGCCGCGCTGACCCGCGCCCAGGCTGCCCTGGGGCTGGTCCCCGCCGCGGCCGGACCCGCGGTGACCTCGGCGGCCGACGCCGCCACGCTGGACGTACGCTCCCTCGCGGAACGCGCGCGGGGCGGCGGCAACCCGGTGATCCCGCTGGTCGCGGACCTCACCGAGGCGGTCGGCCCGGAGTACGGTCCGTACGTCCACCGGGGCGCCACCAGCCAGGACATCCTGGACACGGCGACGATGCTGGTCGCCGCGCGCACCCTCGACCTGGTCCTGGCCGACCTAGGCCGTACGGAGTCCGCGCTGGCCGTGCTCGCCGCCGCGCACCGGAACACCGCGATGCCCGGCCGCACCCTCACCCAGCACGCCGTGCCGACGACCTTCGGCCTGAAAGCGGCCGGCTGGCGCTCACTGCTGCTGGACGCCCGGGACCGACTCGCCGTCGTACGGGCGACGCTGCCCGCCCAACTCGGGGGCGCGGCAGGCACAGCGGCGGCGTTCACCGTCTTCGGGGCGACCGACACCCATGCCCTGAGTGCCGCCTACGCCCGTGAACTCGGCCTCCACACACCCGAGTTGCCCTGGCACACCCTGCGTACCCCGATCGCGGACCTGGCCGGAGCGCTGGCGTTCGCCGCCGGGGCCCTGGGGAAGATCGCGGCGGACGTGCTCACCCTGGCCCGTACCGAGATCGCGGAGGTCGCCGAGGGCAGCGGGGGCGGCTCGTCGGCGATGCCGCACAAGGCGAACCCGGTACGGTCGACGCTGATCGCGGCGGCGGCCCGGCGGGCGCCCCACCTGGCGGCGACGCTGTACGGGTCGCTGGCCGCCGAGGACGAACGGCCGGCCGGGGCGTGGCACGCCGAGTGGGAGCCGCTGCGCGAACTGCTCCGCCTGGTCGGGGGCGCCGCCCGGGACGCGGTCGAACTCACGCGAGGGCTCCGGGTCGACACCGACGCGATGCGCCGGCACCTGGACCTCACCCACGGGTTGATCGTCTCGGAGCGGCTGGCCGCCGAGCTGGCCCCGGTGCTGGGCAGAGCCCGCGCCAGGGAGCTGCTCACCCGTACCGCCGAGCGCGTCTACGCCGAAGGGCGCTCGCTGGGCGAACTGCTGGTCGAGGAAACGGAGTTGAAGGACCTGGACCTCGCCGACCTCACGGACCCCACCCGCTACACCGGCTCCGCCGGAGCCCTCACCGACCGTGCCCTGGAGCGACGTTGACCGACAAACTGCTCAACCACCGTGCGGAGGGCCCCTCTTCCGCTCCCCCGCTGCTGCTCGGCCCCTCCCTCGGTACGTCCACCCGGCTGTGGGACAAGGTGGCGCCCGAGCTGTCGATCACACACCGGGTGGTCCGCTGGGACCTGCCGGGCCACGCCGACTCCCCGGCCGGGCTCATCGCGGCGGGGGCGACGGTGGGTGACCTGGCCGCCCTGGTGCTGGACCTGGCGGACGCGCTGGGCGTCGAACGGTTCGCGTACGCGGGGGTGTCCCTGGGCGGCGCGGTCGGTCTGTGGCTGGCCGCGCACCACCCGGAGCGGATCTCCTCGCTGGCCGTGCTCTGTTCCTCGGCCCACTTCAACGGCGCCAAGCCGTGGCGGGAACGGGCGGAGCTGGTGCGCCGGGAGGGGCGGGAGGGACTGGCCGGGCTCGCGGAGACCGCCGACTCGCGGTGGTTCACACCCGGTTTCACCGTGCCGGAGCTGGTGGAGGACCACCGCCGGGCCGACCCGGGTGCGTATGCCGCCTGCTGCGACGCGCTCGCCGCGTTCGACGTTCGCGAGGAGCTGTCCGGGATCACCGCGCCCACGCTTCTCGTCGCCGGCCGCCAGGACCCGGCGACGCCGCCCGCGCATCTGCGGGAGATCGCGGACGCGGTGCCCGGTGCGACGCTGATCGAGATCGCGGGGGCGTCCCACCTCGCCCCCGCGGAGCGGCCGGAGGCCGTACTGGCCGCGCTGCGCGGGCACTTCGACGGATACGCGAAGCGCGGGATGGAGGTGCGCCGCCAGGTCCTCGGCAACACACACGTGGACCGTGCCCAGTCCCGGCAGACGCCCTTCACCGCGCGCTTCCAGGACTTCATCTCCCGCTACGCCTGGGGCGAGATCTGGACCGATCCGACGCTGTCCCGCCGCGAACGCAGCATGATCACGCTGACCGCGCTGGTCGCCCACGGCCACTACGACGAACTGGCCATGCACGTCCGCGCCGCCCGCCTCAACGGCCTCACCCCGGAGGACATCGGCGCCGTCCTCCTCCAGACGGCCGTCTACTGCGGCGTCCCGGCGGCGAACTCGGCGTTCGCGGCCGCGCAGCGGGTGTTGGCGGAGGAGGAAGAGGAGCAGGAAGAGGAGACAGCAGGACAGGGCTGACAGAGACCCTCGGCAGGAAGCCGTCAAGGCGGCGCCCGCGGCCAGGCGCGACACCGATCCCGGTCGCCCGGCGTACGTCCGGCACGCGCCCTATCCGATCCGGGCGAGTTCCTCCCGCGCCTGCCTGACCAGGCCGTCGGCGCCGCAGGACTCGGCGAGCGTCAGACCCCGGCCGAGTTCGGAGACCGAGCGGTTGGCGATGCCGTATTCGACGCGGGCGGCGGCGTGCTCGTAGGCGGAGGGCGAGGCCGCCAGGTAGGTGACCGCCTGGGCGTAGAGGGAGGCCGCCTTGCGGCCGGTGGCGAGGGACGCCTCGACGCGCAGGGCCTCACCTATGGCGGTGTCCGTACCGAAGCGTTCGGCACGGCGGCGGACGGTCGCGGCGAGTTCGGCGGCGCGGCGCGGGTCCTCGGTGGCGAGGGCCCGTGCGAGGGCGCCGCCCCAGGTGGCGGTGACGGTGTTGTGGTGGCCCCGGGCCGCCGTCGCCTTCTCGGCGGCCTCCAGTTCGTTGATGCCGTCCTTGGTGCGCCCCACGGCGAGAAGCAGCCGCCCCCGTACGGACCTGGGTTCGGGCAGCACGATGGTGGACGGGTACGGCGGCGCGAAGTTGTACTGCTCGGCGACCGCCCAGGCCTCCTCGACGTGGCCGCGGACGAGCAGGGTGTCGACGAGGTTGCAGGTCGTGCTCCAGTACAGGGGCAGGCCGCGACCGACGCCTTCGGCGAGCACGAGCGACCTGCGCAGGGAGGCCTCCGCGTCCCTGAGCCGGCCCCGCAAGCGATGTCCGAGCCCGACGTAGGCATGGGCCAGTGCGAGATGGCCTCCGCTCCAACCGGCTGACTCGTAGGTGCGCAGGGCCTCCGTGTACAGGCTCTCGGCCCGGTCGAGGCGGTCCGCGTAGGCGTACGCGGTGGCCAGCATCAGGAGCAGTTCGATGCCCCACTCGGTGTCGGTCCAGCCGAGCCCGGGTGCGAGGCGGCCGTTGACGAGGGCACGGTCGCAGAACTCGACCACCTCCTCGGCGTTCTCGCCCCGGGTCATCGCGTCGAAGCCCCGGAGGATGAGCAGCGCGCGTTCGGAGTTGTCCCTGCCGGTGCAGGTGGCCGCGAGGGCGGCGAGTTCCTGGGAGTGGGTCGGTGGGAGTTCCTCGCCGGCGTGGACGCCCTCCCACATGTAGCGCGCGGCCTGGAGACGCAACCGGGCGGGCCCGGGGTCCAGTCGGCCGATCTCCGCGTCGAGTGTGCGGACCGCCTCGTGCAACTGGTTGTTGTGGAGCAGCACCTGGGAGAGGCGGAAGACCGCGTCGACGCGCTCGTCGCTGTCGAGGCCCGGCTCGGCGAGTGCCGAGCGGAGGTATTCGATCGTGGTGGCGGGTGAGGTGAGCAGGGTGGCGCAGCCCAGTTCGTAGAGCACGCGGACCCGGATGTCCGGCTGCGGCGGCTCCTTCAGGGCTCGCTCCAGACAGCGGCGGGCGGCCTCGGGGGCGCCCACGGCCAGGTGTTCCGCCGCGGCGGCACGCAACTGCTCCACCAACTCGGCCTCGCCGTCCGGGTGCACCTCGATGAGGTGGCGGGAGGCCGCGGCCGCGCCGCGCCCGGATTCGGTGACGGCCGTCGCGGCGACTCCGTGGAACGCGGTACGGATGCCGGGCGGAATCGAGTCGTAGACGGCGGTGGCGATGAGGGGGTGGACGAACTCCAGCTCTCCTGCGTCCGCCTGACGGTTGGCCGGATCGGGCTCGGTGAGGATACGGGCCGAGGTCAGCAACTCGGCGCACTGCACCGCCGAGGCTCGGGGCAGGCTGGCGAGGCGTGCCACGATGTCGACGGTGATCCCGGTGTGGAGGATGGCCGCCGCCCACGCGAAACGCGTGGCCTCGACTCCCAGTTCTTCGAGGCGGGCGACGAGGCCGGTGCCTCGGGCGGAGCGGTTCAGGGCACGCAGTTCGCCGGCCGATTCCTCCACCGGTTCCAGTCCGCAGTCCTTCACCTTGGCGAGGAGTTCGACGGTGTTGTAGGCGTTGCCACCGGTGACCGCCCATACCTCGCGGCAGAAGGGGTCGTCGGCATGCCGGCCGACCGTGGCGCGGGTGAGCCCGGCGGTGGCCTTCGGGGTGAGCGCGTTGAGCGTGCTGACGGGGCGTGCCTTGGCGGCGATCCGGCTGAGATGGCGGGCGCGTTCGCCGGTGGCCTCGCCGGGGCGGCGTGCCACCACGACCAGTACGCACATCTCGGTCAGACGGTCGGCCAGGGCGGACAGCCAGTGCAGGGTCTCCTGGTCGGCCCAGTGGATGTCGTCGATCAGCAGAACGAGCGGCCAGGCGCGGCGCACGAGGCGGTTCACGGCGGCGACCAGGCCCTCGCACACCCCCTGCGGGTCCGCTTGGCCCTCGCCCGGTTCGGCGAGCCCGAGGGCGGGTCCGGCGATGTCGTACCAGTCGCCCAGGTACTCGCGGGTCTCCTCCTCCATCAGCCCCATGAGTCCGGGTTGCAGCAACTGCCGTACGACGTTGAAGGGGACGGAGGTGACGGTCTCGCCGCCCCGTGCGTACCAGACCCCGCAGCCCCGCTCCTCGGCGATTCGGCGGGCCTCGATGAGCAGAGCGGTCTTGCCGACACCCGCCTCGCCGGTGAAGACGAGCACGCTGCCGGGGGACGCCTTGTCGACGCACAGTTCGTCGATCGCCTCCGTGATGGCGGTGATCTCCGCGTCGCGCTCCCACAGGGAAGCCGAGGCTGCCGTGTCGGGCCGTGCCTCCGTCATTCCGCTACCTCCCCAGGCCGCCCGAACGATGCACCGGTCATTGAGCGTAGCCCCCTGGATGCCGAAGTGGAGGCTGGTCCGGGCACCTGTTGCCGTGTCGGGTGACACCGGGCGGCCGACGGGCGACGCACCCCGGTGCCCACCTGGCGCGTTGGAAGTGATGGACAGTCAACTTCCCGTGTCCGAGGGACGGTTTGCCGGCTCTCGGTGGCGGTGGGCCCCTACCCCTCGAAGGAGACGGCATGACCGCACCCGACTTCGGCCGGAGCTACCGTTCCGTTCGGTCCGGACGGTCTCGACGCGCCCTGTTCGCGGGGGCCGTGGGGAATGTCATCGAGTAGTGGTACGAGTTCGGGGTGCTGGACGCCGAACTGGCGGACGTACCGCTGCGGCTGTCGGACGAGTCGGGGCTCCCTGCGGACGCGAAGGAGGCGTACGCCTTCGCCGTGCCGGGCTTCCTGACCGTCCACGGCCTGCCGGGCACCGCCCCGCGGAGCACGGGCGCCCGCCACCCCAGCGTGCTGGGATCGGTGACGCCGGGCCGCCGGGGTCTCCCCCGTCCGGGGCGGAACATCGGATCCGGGTTCCCATTGCCTTGGGGGCACTCGGATCCGTCCCGCGCCGCTCGACCCCCGGTGCGGCTCGTCATCGAGTGAGCCGCAGCGGGGGCTTGGGCCTCCGAACGGTCGGCGGGAATGCCGCGGCGACGGGCAGAACAGCGTTGGGGCGCCGCGAATATCCGCCCCTCTCATCCGGTTTTCACTCCGGCCTCATACGGTTGCCCCATGACGCAGGTGACTCCTCCCGGCTGGT
Source organism: Streptomyces akebiae (assembly GCF_019599145.1). Lineage (NCBI taxonomy): Bacteria > Bacillati > Actinomycetota > Actinomycetes > Kitasatosporales > Streptomycetaceae > Streptomyces > Streptomyces akebiae. The sequence continues at coordinate 1,271,819 of NZ_CP080647.1, forward strand.
ACCCCGATCCCGGGCAGACAAGTGACGCGACCGCCACCGAGCGCTGGTGGGACGGCAAGGCGTGGACGGACCAGGTCCGACCCGTCGGCTCGGCCGCGGGGTTCGGTCCGCCGGCCTACCCGCCGGGCGCCGGGCCCTATCCGCCGGGGCCCGGGGGCCACCCCGGGTACCCCGGCCATCCCGGATACCCGCTCCCGGCTCCCACCCCCAAGCGCGGTCTGCGCACCGGGATAGCCGTCGCCGTGGCCGCCGCGGTACTGGCCAGCATCGGGGTCGGTGTGTACGCGCTGACCGGCAACGACGGTGGCAGCGAGGGCAGTACGACGTCCCAGGGGCCCGGCGGGCAGAACGGCGGGCGCGGCGGGGACGGCGGACCGGGCGGCAACTCCGGCGGCCAGGGCGGCTCCGGGGGCACCGGGGGCACCGGGGGCTCCGGGGGCTCCGGGGGGCAGACGCCGGCGCCGGACGGGTCGGGGCAGCCGCCGCAGGAGGAGGGGTTCGCCACCGACACGACCAGCGGCATCAGCATCCCCGTACCCGAGGGCTGGGTCACCTCACCGCTGCAGGTCGGGGCACAGGTGACGACCGAGGCGTCGTACGAGTGCCCGGCCGACCCCTCGAAGACGTGCACGCGCGGCGGTGCCTACTCGACCCCCGCCGAGCTGCTGAAGCTGAAGGCCACGACGGCCGAGGCCGCCGCGAAGGAGGACATCGCCCAGAACGCCGAGGACGCCTACGGCAGCGAGGGCTACGGGAAGATCACCTCGCACGAGGAGCTGGCCTCCGGGTCGGTGACCGTGGCCGGCGAGAAGGGCTACCACGTCCGCTGGAAGGTGGTCACGGGCAAGGGCGACGACGGCTATGTCGAGTCGCTCGTCTTCCCCTCCCCGGCCGACTCCTCGCGGCTCGTCGTGGTCCGCTTCGGCATCGACGTGAGCGACGAAGCGCCCAAGCAGTCGGTCATCGACGAGATCACCAAGGGCATCAAGAAGGCGTCGATCAGCGGGGGTGGCAGCGGTCAGGACGTGTGAGGCCGACCGGACCCGTCGGCGTGATCGATCGGCACGCCCGGTCGGGTGCGGAAAGTCGGCCGGGTGGGATTCCTCTCCGCTCCAGAGGAACCCCACCCGGCCGGGGTTACGCGCCGCCCCCGTCCCCACGGTGCGGCGCGATCAGGTCGTCGTCCGGTTCGACTCACGGACGGCGGCCTGAGCCTTACACGAGGCCGAGCGTCGGCAGCACGGCCGCCTCCATGAACTTGATGATGTACGTCTCGTCCGCGTCCTGGCCCTCCAGGACGGGCCGGGCCCGCAGGACGCCGAAGATCTGCGCCGGGACGAACTCCAGCGCCGGGTGGTCCGCGGGGACCTCGCCCCGCGCCACCCCGCGGGCGATCATCGCCCGGAGCGCGTCGATCTCCGGCTCCACCAGCGCGTCGCGCAGAGCCGCCCGCAGCTCCTCGTCCTGCACGACGGCATTGCCGAGCGCCTGGAAGAGCCGCCCCTCCAGAACGTAGCCCTCTCCGGCGTGCCGGGCCACCTCGCGCAGGTCACCGGCGAGGGTGCCGGTGTCGATCCCCGCGAAGCGGACGCTGCGGCGCGCGCGCAGCGCGGCCGCCACGAACTGCGGTTTCGTCCGCCACTGCCGGTAGAGCGTCGATTTGCTGCACCGTGTGCTCGCGGCGACGCCCTCCATGGTCACCGAGTCATAACCGCACTCACGGATCTGTTCGAGCACAGCGTCGAAGAACTCCTGCTCGCGCTCGGGCGTGAGTTTGGAGCGGCGCGAGGCGACGGCCGTCTCCGGCCCGTCCGCGGCCTGCGACGTCATGGCTCGTGTCTCCTTCGGTCGTCCTCATGCCGAAAGGCCTGTCGAAACGCCACTGTACCGGAACGGCTTCGTATCGGTACAGTGCCGTATCGATACCCTGCCGTTTCGGTACTGTGGCGTATCGGTACACTCTCGTATCGGTACCAGCACGTATCGGTACTACGGCGTATCGATCGTCGGCCTTGCCCGCACTGCTGCCTGCCTCACCGCACTGCCCGCATCGCCGCACCGGCCGAACCGGCCGTACCGCCAAGGGAACCAGCGCCACCAGCGCCGTAAGTGAAAGGGCCGGGGATGGAATGCCGCACCGCGCCTGCGGAAGAGCCGGCCGCCGCGATACCGCGACCGCCCCTCGTCCGTGAGCTCCTGCTCGTCGCAGGGCTCTTCCTCGTCTACAAGTTCGGCCGGCTGCTGGCCAACGGCCACACCGCCGAGGCCTTCGGCAACGCGCACGACGTATGGAGCTGGGAGCGCGCCCTCGGCCTGCCGGGCGAGGGCTCCGTGCAGTCCGCGCTGCTGCACGGCGACGCGCTGGTCCACATCGCGAACGTCTACTACGCGACCGTCCACTTCCCCGCCACGGCGGCCTTCCTGGTCTGGCTGTACCTGCGGCGCCCCGGGCACTACGTCTGGGCACGGCGGGTCCTCGCCGCGCTCACCGCCGCCGCCCTGCTGCTGCACCTCGCGTTCCCGCTGGCCCCGCCGCGGATGCTGGACGGCGCGCACCTCCTCGACACCGGACAGGTGTACGGGCCGACGGTGTACTCGGCGACGCCGGCGACCGACTCGCTGGCGAACCAGTTCGCGGCGATGCCCTCGCTGCACTTCGGCTGGGCCCTGATGGTCGCGGTCGGCCTCATCGCCGCGACCCGCTCCCGCCGGCGCCTGCTGTGGCTGCTGCACCCGCTGGTCACCCTGGTGGTGATCGTCGGCACCGCGAACCACTACTGGCTGGACGCGATCGCGGCCGGTGTCCTCCTGGCCGCCGCCCTCGCCGTCATCCAGCCTCCGCACCGCACGGCCACCACCGCCGGGCAGCGCTCCAGGACCCTCGTTCCGGCCGAGGAGCCGGTCCTGGCGGGAGCGGGACGATGAACGCCACCTTCGTCGCCGTCGCCCTGTCACTCGTCTCCGCCGTCGCCTACGCGGCTGCCGCCGTGGCCCAGGAACGGCTCGCCTCGCGCAGCGCCGGCGCGGGAGTACGGCGGATGCTCGCCAGCGGTGCCTGGTGGAGTTCGGTCGCGCTCAACGCGGGCGCCGCGCTGCTGCACGTAGTCGCCCTCAAGTACGGCCCCCTCACGGTGGTGCAGCCGCTGGGCGCGCTCACGCTCGTGGCCGCGGTGCCGCTGGGCGCGCGGGTTGCCGGACGCCGGGTCACCCGGGCGGAGTGGCGGGGCACCGCGCTCACGCTGGCCGGTCTCGCCGCGATCCTGGTCGTCGCGTCCGGGTCCGCCCCGGACGACGTGCTGAGTCTTCCGGAGGCCGTCGCCGTGGCCGGCGCGACCGTCGCCCTGGTCGGCCTGCTCTCGCGGCCCGGCGCCAAGCCCGGACTGCGCCACGCCGGCGCTTCCGGCATGGCCTCGGGTGTCGCCTCCGCGCTCACCCAGACCGTCACGGTCGCCGCGACGGACACCTCGGGGTCCCTCCTCGACATGGAGGTCGTGGTGGTGGCCCTGCTGGTCGCCGCGTTCGCCGTGGGCGGGCTGATGCTCTCCCAGACCGCGTACCAAGGGGGTCTGGGCGCTCCTCTCGCGGTCGTGACCCTGTCGAACCCGCTGGCCGCCGCCTTGATCGGCCTCTCCCTCCTCGGGGAGGGCCTGCGGGGCGGGGCGGCGGGGGCGCTGCTCGCGGCGGCGGGGGCCGTGGTGGCGGCGCGGGGTGTGGTGCTGCTGACCCGGGTGACGCCGGAGGCCGGTGTCCGGCCGATGGACCCGGCCCGGCTCCCGGGTCCCGCCCCGGCGGAGGACGACCACCCCGTGGCGGCCGTCCTCGCCCTCGAACCTCGCCGGGCCCCTACGGAGCCGTCGTTGCTGCCTCGCCGACCGGGCTCCCCGGCGCCCGGACACCTCACCCCGCTCTGAGGAGGCGGGGCTGGGAGGCGCTTTCCGGCGCTTGCAGGGTTGCCGCCTGCGCCCCTCCCCATCGCCCCAGCGGCACGACTGCCCGCGGCTACGACAGGCGGATGCGCCCCAGGGGCGCGGGGAACCGCGCGATCAGCCACGCACGACCGGTGGCCGCCCGACCACAGATCCCCCGAGCTCTTGGGCGCCCTACCGCCGCCCCAGCGCCGGATCGCTCACCCCGGCCCGCCCGTTCTCCACGTGTCCGGCGAACCTCCGGAGGAACCCCCCCTCGCCGGTGACCGTCAGGTCGTACCAGCGGCGGCTGGACCGCAGGTCAACGACCTGCCGGACGGTCGCCCCGGCCCGCACCCGGACCGTACGGGACCGGCCGCCGTACGCGCTGACAACCTTCAGGCTGACCGCCGCGGAGCCCCTGTTGGTGAAGGTCAGCTCCACGTCGTCACCGACGTACCGCGCGGTGACCTCCGGTCCACGCGTCTTCCCCGGCCCCTCGAAGACCCGCAGGAAGCCGTTCGGCCCGTGCACCGTCAGGTCGTACGAGCCACCGGAGGCCGCGGAGTCCCAGGTGTCCGACACGGCCCGGCCCGCCTCCGTGGTGTACGTCCACGGCCCGTCCGTACGGTTGCCCGAGGTGACGAGGAACGCCGCACCCGCCCTGCCGCCGGAGGCGAACGTGAGGGTGAGGGTTCCGGCCTTCGGGTCGGCCGAACCGTCCACCCGGGGCGCGTACTTGAGCGGCCGGGCGGGGCGCAGCCCCCGTTCCTGCCTCGGCATGCTCGGGTCCGCCGGCACGGTCGGCCGGTAGTCGGGGTGCCGTTCCCGGTCCTGCGGCTCGTACGCGTCGGTGCCCGGCAGCGCGGCGGGCCGGCTGTCCTTGCGGGAGAAGTCGAACGCCGAGGTCAGGTCACCGCAGACGGCCCGCCGCCACGGCGAGATGTTGGGCTCGCGCACCCCGAACCGCCGCTCCATGAACCGCAGGATCGAGGTGTGGTCGAGGGTCTCCGAGCAGACGTAACCGCCCTTGCTCCAGGGGGAGACGACCAGCATCGGCACGCGCGGCCCGAGCCCGTACGGACCGGCGACATGGGTCGGGCTGCCCGCGAAGAGGTCCGGGCCGACCTCCACCGTGGACTTGCCGTCGGACGCGTCGCGCGGCGGCAGCGGGGGCACGAGGTGGTCGAAGAAGCCGTCGTTCTCGTCGTACGTGATGAACAGCGCGGTCTTCGCCCAGACGGCCGGGTTGGAGGTGAGCGCGTCGAGAACCTGGGAGATGTACCAGGCGCCGTAGTTCGAGGGCCAGTTGGAGTGCTCGGAGAACGCCTCGGGCGCGGCGATCCAGGAGATCTGCGGGAGCTTCCCCGCCTTGACGTCGGCCCGCAGCCGGTCGAAGTAGCCGTCGCCGGCCTTGGCGTTCGTCCCGGTGCGGGCCTTGTCGTACCAGGGGTCGCCGGGCTTGGCGTTCCGGTACCTGTTGAAGTAGAGCAGCGAGTTGTCGCCGTAGTTGCCCCGGTAGGCGTCGGCTATCCAGCCCCAGGAGCCGGCCGCGTCCAGGCCGTCGCCGATGTCCTGGTAGATCTTCCAGGAGATCCCGGCCGCTTCGAGGCGCTCGGGGTAGGTGGTCCAGTCGTAGCCGACCTCGTCGTTGCCGAGGACGGGGCCGCCGCCCTTGCCGTCGTTGCCCGTGTACCCCGTCCACATGTAGTAGCGGTTGGGGTCCGTCGAGCCGATGAACGAGCAGTGGTAGGCGTCGCACACGGTGAACGTGTCGGCGAGGGCGTAGTGGAACGGGATGTCCTCACGCGTCAGGTACGCCATCGTCGTGGTGCCCTTGGCCGGCACCCACCTGTCGTACTTGCCGCCGTGGTACGCGGCGTGCCCGTCCGGCCAGCCGTGCGGCAGCCCCTCCAGGAACTGCATGCCGAGATCGTCGGCCTCGGGGTGGAACGGCAGCACGTCCTTCGTGCCGTCCGACTGGTGCCACACGCTCTTCCCGTTGTCCAGCGTCACCGGATGCGGGTCGCCGAAGCCCCGTACGCCTCTCAGTGAGCCGAAGTAGTGGTCGAAGGACCGGTTCTCCTGCATGAGGACGACGATGTGCTCGACATCCTCGATCGTGCCGGAACGGTGGTGCGCGGGCAGCGCCGCGGCCCGCTCGATACTGGCCGACAGTGCGCTGAACGCCGTTGTGGCGCCCGCGACCTGGAGGAATCGCCGCCGGTTGACTTCAGGCATGGGTGGATGACCTCTTGTCCTGACGTGGTGCGTCGGATGTGACCTGCGCGCAAGGAATGGTCCAAGAGGAACGAACGCCGGGGAAGGGTCCGTGGCGCGGGTGTGACGCGCCGGGGACCGCCGCGCGAACAGCGGCCGGGCGGGCGCGCCACGGCCGGGCACAGCGGTCCTTCCGTCCGACGGACGCGGTATTGCCCGGTGCCGTGCGGCGGATGAGGCCGTGACCTGCCAGGACGGGTCACGCGCCCCGGACGGTGAGGGCGGAGAGCGGAGAGCGGAGAGGGCGGGGAGCGCGGGGAGCGCGGGGCTCCTCCGCTCTACTCCGCCTGTCCCACGGTCGGCGAACCCGTAGCCGACTTGAGGTCGCCGGAGAACGCGACCGCGATCGTGTGACCCCGTCGGTGCGTTCGGCGTCCGCCGGAACTCCCGGTCATCGGCCGCGACCAGCACGGGCGCCGGCGCCGGACCCCCTCGCACGCACCCGGTGGGTCAGTCCGGACGCCGTCCCGCGGAACGCTCGGGTGTCGACCGCGTTCCCCGCGGGCCGGCGAGGTCCGGTTCCGGGCCCGGCAGGAGCCGGGAGGGGGCCACGGTGAACCCGACCGTGGCCCCGCCGCCCGATCGTGCCTTCGCGAAGACGGTCCCGTCGTGCGTCTCCGCCACGTCGCGGACGATGGCCAGACCGAGCCCGGAGCCGGGCAGGCCGTGGGCGGTGCCGGTCCGGTGGAAACGGTCGAACACCCGCTCCGCGTCCGCCGCGTCGATACCAGGTCCTCGGTCGGAGACGGTGATCGTGCCTCGGCGGATGTGCACCTCGACGGGTTCGTCGCCGTCGCCGTCGAACTTGGCGGCGTTCTCCAACAGGTTGCTCACGGCGCGTTCCAGTGCCTGGCGACGGCCGCGGACCACGCAGTGGTCGGCGTCGAGCAGAACGATCCGGCCGGTACGCCGCTGCAGCCGCTGTGCGGCCCGGCCGGCCACCTCGGCCAGTTCCACGGGCTCCTCGGCCTCGTCTCGGCTCCGGGAGAGGGCCAGCCCGACCAGCTCGTCGACCAGGTCGCCGAGTGCGCGCGTCTCGTCCTCGACGTCGTCGAGAACCCGGTCCCGGTCGTCCGGGGAGAGTTCGGTGACATGGCGCAGCACGCTCGCGTTGGTGGTCAGGCTGGTCAGCGGGTTGCGGACTTCGTGGGCGGCGTCCTGCACCATCCTCTCCCGCGCGGCACGGGAGGCGGCGAGCCTGCGGAGCATCGTGTTGAAGGCCGCCGAGAGCCGGGCGACTTCGTCACGGCCGTCCACCGGGACCTCGCGCTCGACGTGGTCGTCGGCGCTGATCTCCTCGGCGGCCCCGGCCAGCCGCACCAGCGGCCGGGTGATGCGCCGCGCGAGCAGCCAGCCCGCGCCCGCCGCGGCCAGCATGACCGCGAGGACGGCTCCCGCGATCTCCTTGGCGATGCCGAACAGCACGTCACGTGTCGGCTCCAGGGGGATGGCCGCCTGGAGGGCCCCCCGGCCGTCGCCCAGGGCGATGGTGAGCTGGCAGTAGGTGTCGCCGCCCACCTCGATCATGGTGGCCTCCTCCTGCCCGGCGGCTCCGGAGGCGGCGAGGGCACGTCCGGTGTCGGACACCGGCAGCGGCACGTCCGGGCCGCCCAGGTGAGTGGTCGTGCCGTCGGGGGCCACGGCGTGCACGATCGCCGGCTGCTCCGGTTCGTCGCCCGTGCCGGGGCGGCTCGCCGGGTCCCGGGTGACCGCGTCGGGGACGTGTGCCGTGTGCCGGTCCTCGGCCACGGCCAGCGCGACCAGTCGGACGGTCCGGTTGGCCCCGTCGACGACGCGGTCGGAGGCGGCACGGAAGCTCAGTGCACCGACGAGTACCGCCACCAGGGCTCCTACGGCGGTGAACGCGAGGGTGAAACGCAGACGCAGGCTCATGGCCGCCGCACTCCGTAGCCCACGGCGCGCACCGTGTGGATCAGGTCGGGCGCGCCGGCGTCGGCGAGCTTGCGCCGCAGATAGCCGACGTAGCACGCCAGGTTGTTCGTGTGCGGCCCACAGTCGTAACCCCATATTCGACTGGAGATCGTCGAGTGGGCCAGCACGATCCCGTCGTTGCGCACCATCAGCTCCAGCAGATCGAACTCGGTCTTCGACAAGTGCAGTTCCTCGTCGGCCCACCAGGCTCGGCGAGCGTCCGGGTCGATGCGCAGGGAGGCGAACCGCAGCACGCCGCCGACAGGTTCCTGACCCCGGGACCCCGGCGAGAGCGCGGCCCGGCGCCGCAGCGCGCGCAGGCGAGCGAGCAGTTCGGGGACCTTGAAGGGTTTGGGCAGGTAGTCGTCGGCGCCCGCGTCGAGGCCGGCGACCCGATCCGCCGTGTCGCCAAGGGCGGTGAGCATCAGCACCGGGGTCCGGTCACCGTCGGCGCGCAGCACTCGGCACACCGCCACGCCGTCGACGTACGGCATCAGCACGTCGACCACGAGGACGTCGAACGACTCGTTACGGGCCCGGGTCACCGCCTCCACCCCGTCGGCGACGGCGACGACCTCATACCCCTGCAGTTTCAGCACGCGTGCGAGGGACTCGCGGACCGCACGATCGTCGTCAGCGATGAGGACACGGTTCGGCACCTGCACATGATGGCCCAGAACCGTCCGTCGTCCAGCGGCGGGTGCCCCTGGAAACCAGTTCCGCTCGAAGCCCTCCGGACGCTTTCGGCTCCTGCCCGGGTGACCCGGACTTTGCCCATTTCCCAGACAGCTCCCAAGGGAGTCCCATGTGGCTCGACCACGATGGGGGTCCCCTTCATGCACCGTTCCAGGAGCGCCATGTCCACCGTCACGCATTCCCCCGACGCCTCTCGTCCCGCCGACTCCGCCGCCCTCGGAAGGCCGCCGCACAGAGGCCGACGGGAACGGGCACTCGTGCACCGGGCCATCGCTCTCGCCGCGTGTCTCGGTCTCGGCGTCACCGGCTGCGGCTCCGACGACTCCTCGTCCTCCTCCTCGTCGGAGACGTCGTCGAGCCAGAGCTCGTCCGCGACGGCGGGAACGGGAGCCGGGAAGGCGAACACGGCCGAGGTCGTGACCGCCGCCGAGGCGTTCCTCAAGACGCTCTCCGACGACCAGAAGGACACCGCCCTCTACGACTTCGACGACGAGGCCAAGGCCAAGGGCTGGTCGAACTTCCCGACCTCGTTCGTGGAGCGCAACGGCATCGAGTTCGCCGACCTCGACGACGACCAGAAGGCCGCGGCGCTGAAGGTCATGGAGGCCGCCCTCAGCGATCAGGGCTACGAGGAACTGGAGGAGATCCGCATCGCGGACGCGTACCTCGGCGAGGTCGGGTCGTCCGGCAGCGGGGGCGGGCCCGGCGGTGGTGACGACTACAGCGCGGACAAGTACTTCCTGGCCCTCTTCGGCGAGCCCAGCGAGACCGAGCAGTTCATGGTCCAGTTCGGCGGCCACCACGCGGCGTACAACATCACGTACTTCGAGGACGACGTGAGCCTGTCCCCGACGCTGACCGCCATCGAACCGTCGGAGTTCGAGACGGGCGGCACGTCGTACGCCCCGCTCCAGGACAAGCGGGACACCACCATCGCGGCCATCGGATCGCTCGGCGACAGCGAACTGGAGAAGGCCGAGATCGACGGCAGCTTCGACGACCTGCTGCTCGGCCCCGGCAACGACGGCCCCTTCCCCGACCCCGAGGGCGTCGTGGTCGGCGATCTCACCGACAAGCAGCAGGCCAAGGTCACCGCGATGATCCGTACCTGGGTGGACGACCTGGACGAGGAGGCCGCGGAGGCGCTCGTCGCCAGGTACGTCTCCGAGTACGACGAGACGTACCTGGGCTGGAGCGGCGCGACGAGCATCGACGACAAGGAGACGTACGTGCGGGTCGACGGCCCGTCGGTCTGGATCGAGTTCTCCAACCAGGGCGGCATCGTGGTCGAGGGAGTGCACCAGCACACGATCTTCCGTGACCAGACCGCCGACTACGGCTGGAACTGACCGGAGCGAGAGATCATCACCGTGCCCCGTCTCCTGCCCGCACGTACACCGGCGGCGCGTCTGCTGCCGGTGTTCCTGCTCGCGGCGCTCGTGCTGGTCGGCGGCCTCGCGTCGCCGGCCGGCGCCCACCCCATGAGCACCTCCGCCGTCCTCCTCGACGTCCGCGACGACCGGGTCGAGGGGGAGGTGCAGCTGCCCGTCGACCGCCTGGCCGTCGCCGTGGACCGGCCCCTCACGCGGGAAAGCGTCCTCGGCGCCGACCGGACGTTCCTCAAGCGCTATACCGCCGCGCACATCGCCGCCCTCGGCGACGAGTCGGGCGACCGGCCCTGGGCCGTCACGCTCGGCAGCGGGTCGGTCCGCACGATCGACGGGGTGGCGCACCTCGTCTACCCGCTCGAACTCCGGCCCCCCGACGGCCGGGTCACCACCTTCCGTCTGCGCTACGACGTCATCGTCGAGGAACTGCTGACCCACAAGGTCGTCGTCACCGTCCGGTACGACTTCGACCGCGGCATCCTGAAGACCGACGACGCCGTGACCCTCGGGGTCGTCGACTTCGACACCGAGAGCCTCGAAGTCCCCGCGGGTGAGGGCTCGTGGCTACGAGGCTTCGCCACCACCGCCGCCCTGGGCATCGAGCACGTGGGCGAGGGCGCCGACCACCTGCTGTTCCTGCTCATGCTGCTCATCCCGGCGCCCCTGGTGGCCGCGGGCGGTCGATGGCGCGCGGCCCCGTCAGCGCGCTGCGGCATCATCCGTGTCGTCCACGTCGTCACGGCCTTCGCCCTCGGCCACTCGCTCACCCTGGCACTGGCGGCCGCCGGGGTGATCGACCTGCCGGCCCGCCCGGTCGAGACCCTGATCGCCCTCTCGATCGCGGTGTCCGCGGTCCATGCCCTGCGTCCCCTGGTGGCCCGCGGCGAGGTGTTCATCGCAACCGGTTTCGGGCTCGTCCACGGCCTGGCGTTCGCCTCCCTGATCGGCGACCTCGGCCTCGACCGCGGCTCGCTCGTGATCACGCTGCTGGGCTTCAACCTGGGCATCGAGCTGACCCAACTGCTCGTCGTCGCCCTGATGATGCCCTCCCTGATCGTCCTGGCCCGCACCGCCCTCTACCCCGCGTTCCGCGTCGGGGTAGCCCTGATCGGCCTGTTGTTCTCGGTCTCCTGGATGCTGGAGCGTGCCGCCCTGACCTCGTCCGATCCCTTCGAGGGCATCCAGACGTGGCTGGTCGAGCACCCGCTGCTGATCGCCGTGACGGTCGCGGTGCTGGCCGTCGTCGCACACCGTCACTTCCAGCGCCCGGCCGTGGGTCAGGGCGACCGTCAGCGTCCGCGGCGTGCCGCCGTACGTTGGTGAGGGCCTCCTGGACGACCCGGTAGGCGGCGGCCGGCACCTCATGGGGCAGGCCGCCGGGTACCGAGGGATCGCGGCGCAACGCGGCTTTCGGGCCGACGGGCCCGCAAGAGCCCTCGACCAGTTCGGGGAGCGCGGCCAGATCGCCCGCCGGGTTGCGGTCGGTGTCCCCGGTCTCCGGCGCCTCGCGCATCAGGCCGACGGTGCTGGAACTGGGCCCGACCGGCTGGGCGCCCACGGTCGAACTCACGGTCCATGTCCGCTGTCGCCCCGCGCCGGGCCCGCTGCGCGTCTCGAAAACCACGCGCAATCTCGCCGCCGGCTTCCTGGACGAGGACGCCGAGGTCTGGGACAGCGCGGACCGACTGGTGGCCCAGTCGCGGCAGCTGGCACGGATGCCACTGCAGTGACGCGGCCGCAGCCGACGGCAGCACGCAACGTACTCGAAAGCCGCCGCGCACCGGCCTCGCGCCGTTGTCGCCACCGAGCTGCTGTCGCCTGGTCAACCGAGTGCGCAAGGCGGCGCGGATCCCCGAATCGGCGCGGTTCGCCACCCGTCCCCGCCTGGCCCGCAAGACGATCGCCGCTGAGCCGGACGCCGGGGTCGAGGCACCGCGGGTGACGGGCGACGAAGCCACCGGGCGGGGCAGGCCCGGAGCGTCGTGTCGCACTCGGCACGCGGGGCCGACCGCGTGATGACAGTCGCCTCCTCCCTGCCCTCGCCTGACGGTGACACAGCGCAGACCACCAGGCGAAGGGCCCGCGTCGCCGGGCATCACTCGCCGGCGACCGAACGGGGGCGTCACGAAGGCCTTCTACGACGAGCTCCGGCGACAACGACATGACGGGCCGCGCACGCCGATTCCGGCGGCGGGGCCCGTCGTCGACCTCAGGCCAGGTCGGCGAGGTTTCTTCCTCGGCTGAAGGCATGCCACAGAACATGGTCCTCAACGGCGATCTTGAGTTCCGGGCACGCCTTCCTCCACCCTGATCGGCCACAGATCGACACTCAGGCCCGTGCGGTGCCGCACGCGCTGGGCTCCGGTGTGACCGACGCGGCAGCCGCACGAGAACTGGGCATGTCACTGCGCACCTACCGCCGCCGGGTCGCCGAACTCCTCGTCGTCGCCCTGGGCGCGGACTCACGCTTTCAGGCCGACATGCGCGCAGGCGAGTCGGGCCCGAGGCGCGGGTGAGCGGCCTTCAGCCGAGTCACTGCCACAGGACATGTGCTTCCCGCCTCCGGCGGACGGTGGCGGCCTGCTCCGAGGGGCAGGCCGCCACCAGCAGCTGCGCGGCCGCAATCCGGCGTTCGTCGTCCGTGCCGGACACGCCCGGGCTTCAGGTGTATCACCAGGCCATCTCACCGTGACGGTCACGGAGGCTTCCCGTCGGGCCGTCGGCCCCGATGGTGGCGAGTTCGACGATCGCGTCGGTCCCCTCGGTCACGGTCTGCGGGCCGCTGTGCCCGTTGAAGTCGGTCGCCGTGTAGCCCGGGTCGACCGCGTTCACCTTCATGTCCGGCCAGGACTTCGCGTACTGCGTGGTCAGCATGGTCACGGCAGCCTTCGATGCCGTGTAGAGCGGCGCGATGGCCCGGCCCTCGACGCGCCCGGGGTCATGGGTGGCCGCGAACGACCCCATGCCGCTCGACACATTGACGATGACGGGGTTCGCCGACTTGTGGAGCAGAGGCAGGAACGCGTGCGTCACCCGGACGATCCCCACGACATTGATCTCGAACACCTCACTGGCGTCAGCGGCCTTGATCTGGTCGGCGGGACTGTGTGTGCCGAACACACCCGCGTTGTTGATCAAGACGTCGATGCCGCCCTCGTGAGCGGCGACGTCGGCGGCGGCCGCGGCGACCGACGCGTCGTCGGTCACGTCGATCTGGACGAAGCGGCCACCGAGTGCCTCGGCCGCCGCCCGACCGCGCTCCGGATCACGAGCACCGACGAGCACGGTGTGGCCGGCCTCGATCAAGCGGCGGGCGGTCTCGTACCCGAGGGACTTGTTGGCACCTGTGATGAACGTGGTAGTCATGCGTCCACTCTCGACCCGTCACAAGAGGACAACCAGTGCCCTCGGCGACGGTAGGACCGCCGGTACCAGGCACAGCGACTCCCCCGCGGACACGACGGCCGAGTGGACGAGACCCTGGGCACCGCACCGCACCGCTGGCGCGACCGCCTTTCTCCCGCCGACGTAGGACTCACCTCACGGCCCGGACGACGCGCGGTGGGGCTGCGCCGCGAGGAACTGGCCGAACTCGCCGGGTGTCGGTCGACTATGTGGTCCGCCTGGAGAAGCCGTCGCGGTGGTCGTACGGCGTCGCGTTGATCGCCTCGGCCGCGATCGAGGCGGAGAAGGTGATGCTGCCGGCATCGGGCAGGGCGAAGTCCTCGTCGGACAGCACGAGGACCTTGCAGTTGTCGGCCATCTGGACGGGGCTCTGGGTGAACTTGTCGATGGTGATCCGCACCCCGCCATCGCGGAAGGCGATTCCGGCTCCGGGCTCATCGGCGACGAACGTGGTGCCGTCCGGGAGCGGGAAGCTCAGGTGGAACCAGCGGGTCATCTCCAGGGTCGGCCCTTCGAAGCCGTCGTGGACGGCCTTGTCTCCGAGGTTGCTGTTCGTCATGGTCGCGTCTTCCTCTCACGCCGCAGGTCCGGCTCGGGACGGAGGTCGAGGCTGCCGGTCTTCTCCGGCCGCCCGACCTCACGGTTCACCCCCGGTTCTCGGCGGGAGGCGAACCCGTGCCCTCTGCGACAGGGGGACGGCCGATACCAGGCTGCCGTCGCTTCCCGACTCCGCTTCTGTCGCCGCCGTCTCTTGCGCGGAGGATCACTGGCGGGCCACCCGCAGCACGGGTGGCCCGCCACAAACAGCCGCCGACACGATGGCGGGTGCCACTCGTCCCGCCCTGCTCGAGAACCGGCAAGAAGTTGGCGCGTTCACCAACAAGAATCCCGCTCCCGGGACAATGAGCAAGGCACGTGACAACGCCCTGACCAGCTCTTTCGTAGATACGCTTCCGCCTGGCAGAAGCCGCCTTGCGCGGCAGCCACAGCCGTCAGGAACCTGTTCCCAACCACGGCACGCGGGGCGAGGACGCCCCGCCGACAGGGACGGGAACCCCATGCCTCACATGACCGCCTTCGCCAGGAACCAGTGGTACAGCTAGCGCACCTTTCTGACCTGCGCTTGTGTGGGGGCGATGAGGCTGTGACCTGCTAGGACGGGTTGCAGAGGCGATCGGAGGCAGTCAGAGGGAAACACTCTGATTCGACCCCGGTTCGACCCGGGCCGCTCAGAGGCAGTCAGAGGCAGCGACCTCCGAAATTGGCTCTGAGGGAACCAAGTCGGCCGGTGTAGATCACGAGTGGCAACTCTGGCGGGACCTCAGATTCGCCTCCGGTCGAGCCGCGGTAGGGACGCCTGCCTCCAACGAGGCCAGGCATACGAAAGCCCCCAGGACGGCCATCCTGGAGGCTTCGCTGGCACCGATTGGAGGTCGGTTCCGGGCACCACCCGTGGTTTTAGCGGGCCTAGGTGGCGTCCATGTCTTTGCGAGACGACCCCAGAATGCCATACGACGCACCCCCTCCGCACTACTCGCAGAAGGCTTCACGTCCAGCAAACTCCCAACCAGAGGCAGTCACAGGCACCCAAACCTCCCTGCAGGGACTCGCTAGCCTCCCCCGGGGTGCCGCTGATCTGGTTCTTCTCGGAGACCTCACCGGCCGGTACGCAGCGGGTAGCTATAGCAAGCTCGATCACGGCGGACGGGTCGTCCATCGCGAAGATCGGCAGGGGATGGCCGAGCACGGCCATCGAATCACCGCGGCCATCGCCTGTCACGTCGCCCGCGTCGGGGGCACCGTCGACCAGTTGACGCACCTGCTCATGCACCCGGATCACGAGGGCGGCAGGCATACGCGGAACATCGCGATGCGGTCTGGGCAGGCTCGCGCCCTCGCGTACGTCCGTCGAGTCTGGGACAGCGCCTGCGCAACGGTCCACGGCACGGCAGAGGTCGTGTCACGCCAGCACGCCCACGAGGACCTCGCAGCTCTTCGCGACCGTATCGAGGTCACGCCGTGGCCTGGGAAGCGAGGACACACCGCCTTGCGAGTGCTGCTGGCCCATCTCAACTTCGCCGAGACCGCTGGCGGCCGTCTGCACGCTGCGAGCGAGCGCCAGGCCGCCGAAGAAGCCGGGATCTCCCGGCAGACGCTGCGCAACGCGTACGAGACCGTGCTGAAGCCAGGAGGGTGGCTGCGTCGGCTGCGGGCCGGCCGCGGCAAGGAGGGCTCGACCTGGTACCTCGGCAACGGCCCTGAGTCCTCCCGGCAGTCCCCGTCTTCTCGTCAGAAGACCACTCAGTTCCCCCCCGACCCGGCACTTGAGGAGTGGTCCACCTCCGAGACGGCAGTCTCGGCCGACCTCGACTCCACTGTCATCAGCCACCTGATGGCCCACGATGCCTTCGCCCACCACGGCCTGGGCAGCTCCGCTCTCTTGATCATCGGCGCCTTGCACGCACGCTCTAACCAGACCGTCAGTGAACTCGTCATCGCCTCCTCCGTCTCTCGGGCAACCGCCTATCGCGCCCTCCGCCGCCTCGCGCGCCACGGCCTGGTGCACCACGTCGGCGAGGTCTGGTCGCTGGCTCCCCGGGCCTTGGAAGGCCTCGGTAACAGCTACCCGGAGGCTGTTACCGACCGGCAAGTCATGCCCTCGCGCGGCTGGGACCAGATCGCCCATCAGTGCGGAACCTCAGGCACCTCTGCCAGCCGAAGGGCCCTCCACGCCGCCGAGCGAGCGGCGTATCGAGAGGCACTGGAGCGCCTGTCGGAGCACCGCAGCAAGGCCCTCGTCGTGGTCCGCGATGGCCGTCAGGTGCTGGTCCCCGCACCGCGTCCAGACGAGGTTCCCACGCCGTGGCGCGGGCCCGGCGGAGTTGTCCTCAACCCTGCGACAGGCCACGTCGATCCGGCCTGGCGGGTCGCCAGCGACGGGCGATTGATCCTCATCACCCCGCACGACCAGCGCTCATACGACGAGCTGGCCGCCGCACATACGGAAGCACTCAGGGAATGGGAGTCCGCTGCATGAGCACGCAATCATCGAGGCCGCACGAGGACGTACCGGTCACGCCGGAGGCCTTGCGGACCCGCTACGAATCCGGTTCCACAGTCGACGAACTCGTGGCCAACAGTGGCCTGTCGTACGGCACGGTTCTCAACCGGCTGCACGATGCCGGGACCGTGATGCGCACGTCGTGGCAGACCCGCAGGATGCGCCAGGATCCACAGGCGCGCCGGCGTCTCGCGGCTCACCTGCGCACCCTGTACGAGGAGCACGGCGCGACCCTCACCGAGCTCGCCGCGGCTGCGGGAGGAACGAGGCGTGCTGCCCGACGCCTGCTGATCGAGGCTGGCGGCACCGTGCGCACCACGCAGCAGACGCTGCGGATACGCGCAGCAGCGCGGGCCTCCGAGCGGCAGAAGCTGGCGGTGTCCCTGCGGGCACGATACGAGGCCGGAGCCAGGGTCCCGGAGCTCGCTGAGGACTGCAACTACTCCGTGGCCACGGTCTACCGGCTCCTGCAGCAGGCCCACACTCGCATGCGGCCCCGGCACCGTCACGGCCCCGCGGACCAGGTGAGGAAGCGGTCATGAGCTGCCCGGCCCTCTGTGGTGGTCCCCGCGGTGCTGCTCGGCTCATTACCCCGCCCATGCAGCATCCCGGCTTCGGCTGCGCGGCAAGGGCGCCTCCGCTCGCCCGCAGGCAGCCAGGCCCAGAAGCAAGCGTCGACGCCGTCGACAACCCACGCCAAGTCAACGCACCCTTCCAGTTTCAGGAGATCAAGCACACGTGAACGAGAACACCCGTATCAAGACCCTGGCCGCGGCCACAGCCCGCGCCTGGGACGCCTTCGTGATCGTCGTCGGCATGCTCAAGGGCGGCACCGGCAAGACCACTTCCGCCTGGTTCATCGCCCTCTACTACGCCGTCGTCCTGGAGCTGCCGACGCTGCTGCTGGACGCCGACGCGACCAGCCAGTCCGCCTACGACTGGTTCAAGGTTGCCCAGGCCGAGGGCTTCGAGATCCCCGAGAACCTGGTGGTCGAGCGGTACCCGTTCGACGACATCGCCGAGTACATCCGTGAGAAGCGGTCCGAGTTCGGCGCGATCGTGGTCGACGCCGGCGGCGGCAGCTCCCGCATCTTCCACGAGGCTGTTACCGAGGCGAACCGGCTGATCGTGCCGGTCGCCCCCACCAAGATCGAGCGCCGCAAGCTCGTGGCCACCTTCGACGAGGCGGAGCGCGCCGCCGCCCGCAACGAACGCGACGTCACGGCCCATGTGGTGCTGGTCAAGGCCGACGACCGCACCAGCCTGCCCCGCACGGCGAAGGACAAGCTGCTGGAGCCCGCCGAGGGCGAGGGCATCGGCCCGGAGCGCGACGAGCCGTTCCCGCTCGCCGAGACCGTCATCCACTCCTGGGTGCACTACATGGAGGCCTTCGGCGAGGTCCCGACCGAGCTGAGCGAGTACGCCGAACTGATGAAGGAGCTCACGGCATGAGCGAGCGTATGAAGCCCCCGGCACGCCGCGCCGGCCGCACCCTGGGCGGGGCCAAGAAGGCGACCCCACCGCCCCCTCCCCCGGCCGCCGAGCTCACGCCCGAGCAGTTCGCCGCCGAACAGGCCGCCGCCCAGGGCGAAGGCCGTCCCGCTGCCAGCGAGCCGCACGTTCAGCCCGCTCCTGTCACCGTTCCCGCCGAGGCATCGGCACAGGGCCGGACCGAGGCGGTGCCCGAAGTGGCACAGAGCTCCGCCCAGCCGACTGCTGAGGCGACTGGCCCCGTGCCGGAGCCGACCGTCAGTCAGTCGGTTCGCCCGGCCATCGCCTCCCCCGAGTTGAGGACGGGGGCCGGTGGGGAGCCGAAGGAGCGGCAGGTGCCGCCTGTGGTCCCGGGTGTCGAGCCGGCTGTCCCTTCGGTCCAGCCCACGCAGCCGGCCGAACCTGCTGTGCAGCATGGACCGTCCCCTGCCACCTCCGCAGCTGCTGGCGCGGCTCCGGCTGCCGAAGTTGCGGTTCGCCCGGCTGTTCCTCCGGTGGCAGGCGGTACGGCGTTCCCGATAAGGAACGAGGGTCCGGGGGCTCACCAGGAACAGGACATTCGATCGCAGGAGGCGCCCAGCGAGGGGGCTCCCTACGCTCACGGTCCCGGCCGTCCCAAGGACATTCCTGAGGTCGCCGTCGTTCTCAACCAGCGCATCATCGCGCGGGAGAGTCTCGACTCTTCGGTTCCCGCTGCGCTGAAGTTGAAGAAGCGGATCAAGCGCTTCGCGCTGGACAACGAACTCGATCACCTGCCCATCGGCGACATCGTCTCGGTCGCGCTGGACGAGTGGCTCAGCGCCCGCGGCTTTTGACGCAGCGCTCATCTCTCAGGGGGTCCGCGAACGCTTCTCTCGGTCGCGGACCCCCATCCCCCCGACTATTCCACTAGTCCACTAGGCGGCTAGCTAGTCGACTAGTGGGCCGCACTGGAGTACTCCATGCCCGATCTCTCTCGCCACGCCCGTCAGCTGCGTGACCTGGCTGACGCTCTCGACGCTCAATCCGACCTGTCCGACGATCCGTTGGCGCCTCATCCGGACACATTGGAGGTCATCAATGGCCGCCATACCAGTCGTGGGCAGATCAACTACGCCGTCCCCGACGCTCTCCAACTCCAGCGGCGCATCCGCCGTTACCACGCGGACCATGGCGTGCAGCACGGAGACATCGTCGCGATAGCGCTCGACGCATTCCTTCGCGCCAAGGGCTATCCACCCGACCTCCCCTCTGCCAAGGCGGACGCGTCGTGAGCAGAGCATCCGATCAGCTCCTGCTGGAAGACATCGCCCTCCACCAGCGTCCCTCAGACACGTATGCCGAGCAGCTTTCGCTCCTTGGGGAGCCGATACCGATTCGAATCCCCGCGGAACTTTGGCGTGCCTGGTTGCACAACGAGGATGTTGTCGCAAGGTTCGAAGCCAAGCGTTACGTCAGGTCGGCGGACCGATGTTGGCCGTGGACGGGAGCAGTCAGTTCGACGGGCCATGGGTCCTTCCGCGCGGCGAGCCTTCCTGGGCCGTCCCGTCGTGGAACCGTGCCGGCTCATCTGTTCGCCTACCAGCTCGCCAATGGAGTGATAGACCGAACTGGCTGGACCGGTGCCGAGGACCCGGTGGTGTGTCACACGTGCGATTTCCACGGTTGCACTAACCCTGCCCATCTCCGGCTCGGGACAGCAGCAGAGAACCGCGTGGAATGGTCGATGCGCCGGGGCAATCCCCACGGTCCGCTTGCGGATACCCGTGGGGCTGCTGGGCGGACACGTGCCATTGCTGAGGCGATCCGTGCAGGACTCCGCGCGGGTGAGTCCGCCGACGAGATTGAGCACCGCATCCAGGCCGCCGAGGAAGCAGGCCTCCCGCTCACTCTCTGGTGAAGTGCTCGGGACTGCCGAGGTTTCCGTGCCGTCCTGCGTGGTCCGGCTCACGCCGTGTGGGCGTGAGCCACCGCAAGCGCTGCGGCTTCGGCGAGGGTCTCGGCGACAGGGACGCCGCTGCGGCGGAGGACGTCGGGGTGCGTCAGGCCGCCCGCGTACGGCACGGGGTGGACGTGATTGGCGAACGCAGCGCGAATGTCGTCAACCGTGTCGCCGATGAGGACGATCGGCCGGTCCCCGATGCTCTGCCGCAGCATCTTCACGTGTTTCGCAAGGGGCTGCTTCTTGCTCCTGGAGGACGGGCCTGTGCGTCCGTCGGCCCGCAGGAACAGGGAGGCGACGCCCAGGCCGGAGATGTGCTGGGTCAGGAAGGCGTGGGCGCTCAGGGACAGTACTGAATGGCTGCAGCCGCTTCGGATCAGCCTCGTAAGGAGTTCCTTGGTTCCAGGTATGAGCTGGGCCGGTGGCCGTCGGGAGTGGTAGGTCTGGAACGCCACGCTCGCCCGCGTCCGCTCTCGATCGGTCAGTGCGCGCCCGAGTATGGCGGCGCACATGGCGGGGACGGATGTGGCGAAATGACGCCGGACGGTTTCGAGATCGACCGGCTGGGCCCCCAGAGCAGTCAGTGCTGCGTTCACTGCATCGACCTGGTGCTGGACGTCGTCGGCAAGCGTGCCTCTCCATCCCCAGACCAGGTGCGGCCGGCTGAAGTTCCGTGGCACGGGGCGTTGCTTCCTCTCGTGATCAAATGAAGGGTACGGCGGTGGAAGAGCAATCAGTAGTGCTGATTGCTGTGAACATCTCCATCAGGGCCCGGATATGCCGGTAGTCCGTCTCGATCGCCTCGGCCTCCGCGTGGGCAAGGACGATCTCGCAGGCCTCGCCGTCAAATGAGGGAAACCCATCGCTGGCTATGCACGAGTGCTGGTCTGCGGACACGCACACTGCTGTGGGGAGCGCGGCAAGCTCGCCGCGTAGACCTGGCCAGGGCACTTCCCCCTGTGGTGCGTTCACGTAGATTCGGGCCACGCGGCAGCCAGTGCTGTCACGGCTGCTTCGGTAGGCGAAGAAGGCTCCGTCCAGGTGCGCGTCGATCGGGTCGCGGCCTGTGATCTTCCATACGGCTTCGTCGGCACGTGATCGGTGAGTGACGACGCTGGCGGACAGCAGGACCGGTCCGCGCTCAGGCTCGAACGCGACGTGGCATGAAAGGGGCCCCGATGTCACGCCCAGAGTGTCCAGAGCGCGGCACACGTACAGCGACAGTCGGCGGGCCAGAAGGCCGTGCCGGTGCAGGAGGTCGGTTCGGTCGAGCAGGCCTGTTGGAGCGTGATGGTGTGCCCAGATGCCGGTAACAGCATGCCGAGGACCGTCGGGGCCGAGCTGCGTGACGGTGTCGACCACGTACTGCCGCCCCTCCACGAGCTCTCGCAGGACGAGGGAGGCATCCCCGCTGTGGTGGTAGGCAGCTTGCTGGATCTGCGGCCAGGCCGATGTGATCTGCTGCTCGGTATGGCAGTTGATCGGCCCTGCAGGAACGCCGACTGCGGCGGAGGACAGCAGGTAGGCCGACGCCTGATGGCAGTCCGTCCACTCAAGAGCCTCGGCGAGACTGGTCGTCCGTAGAGTGCGGGGCACGGCAACCCCTGCCCGGGACAGGGCGCTTGCTTGAGCACCTCGGTCGG
Source organism: Streptomyces akebiae (assembly GCF_019599145.1). NCBI lineage: Bacteria > Bacillati > Actinomycetota > Actinomycetes > Kitasatosporales > Streptomycetaceae > Streptomyces > Streptomyces akebiae. The sequence goes on from NZ_CP080647.1 coordinate 1,293,541, forward strand.
TTCGGAGCTGGGCGGAGCCGGGGATGCCGGTGCTGGGGAGGCAGAGTTGCCAGGCGATCCGCTCGGCCAGCTCAACGCCAGCTGGGCTTGCCGCCACGATTGCTTCCACGCCAGCCGTTCGCAGCTTCTTGACGGTGCGACGCAGATCGCCGTCGTACTCGATGACGTCGGTGTACGCCTGGTTATCCGCAACGCTGCGGTAGGCAGGGGGCCTTGCATCAGAGCCCAGGGTGACCGCGACAGTCTCGCGTCCCCGGCGCGCGAGCGCGTCCGGGTAGCCGGAGCTCGCTTGTGGGGCAATGACTGCGACGGTCGTCGTGCCGGCCGGATAGAGGGCCGGTGCCGCGAGTGCAGCACGGGCGGTGGCCATCGGGCAGCCTCCAAAGATCGGTACGGGGGGGGAGGGAGAGATCACCGTGTGCAGCTCGTGGTGTGCACGGGGTGGGCAACGCGCACGGAGAGGTGGTCGGCGACCAGGGACCGGCGTTTGGCGCAGTCTGCGGCCGTGGCGCCGGTGACGACCCAGTGCGCGATGCGGTCGTCGATGCTGGCGCGAGGTGGCGCGGTCACCTGAGTGCCGACATCACGTGTCCAGACGAGCCGTTCAAGCCACAGCTGATCGTGTAGGGCTCCGTGCACGTCTAGCCGTTCGATGTACCCGCTGTGCTCGGGATACAGGAAGCCGATCGCGGCGGCTTCCGAGCGAGTGGGGGCCAGGTCGGGTATCCCTCCGGCGGCGAGTGTCGCCAGTGCCTGTGCCAGGTTGACGCCGGTAGCCCGCTCGACGAGGAGCGGGATGAGGTCTCCTGCGGGGCGGCCGTTGACCTCGATCACCCGGGGACCGTCGGCCGTCAGCCGCAGCTCGACGTGTAGGACACCCCGGCTGAGCCCAAGGGCGCGGACTGCCGCGGTCACGACAGCGGCGAGGACGGGGTCGCAGAGCAGGGGGTCCGCTGCGTCGACGCTGTGTCCGATCTCCTGGAACTGCGGTTCGCGGCCGAGGGACTTGCGGGTGACCGCCACAATCCGCACCTGTCCGGGACCCAGCACCACGGTTTCCACACTGATTTCGGGACCTCGTAGGTACTCCTCGACCAGGACGCCGGCCACGGACCAGGCCTCTAGCCCCAGCACGCTGTCCACTAGGGCGCGGTGGAAGACCGCGCGTACGTCCTCGTCGCTATCGGCCCGCAGGACCCCCGCGCTTCCCGCCCGACCTCGCGGTTTGACGACGACGGGATAGCCCAGTCGACGGGCGATGGTCACCGCCTGGTCGGCGTCCTGCGCAAGGTACGAACTGGCGGAGGGAACACCGTGCTCGGCCAGGAGGCGCCTCGTGACAGCCTTGTCACGGCAGGCGGCAGCCGCTGCCGGGGAGTTGCCCGGCAGGCCAAGCCGGTGCGTGAGTCGGGCGGCGAGTTCGACGAAGTGCTCCATGTAGGTGGTCACGCCGGCCACGCCGAGTTGGACGGCGGCACTCATGAGGAACGCCTCTGCGGCCTCGGGGTCGTGCAGGTCGACGGCCGCCTGGGCGGCCAGGTAGGGGCGGGCCCACTTGGGTGGGGTCTGGTCGATGAGCACCACGGGCCGGACGCGGGCGATCTGGCGCAGCACGTACTCCCTGAATTCCGGTGTCCCGGCGCCCAACAACAGGATGGGACGGACGGCCGAGAGGTCGTCCTGGCCGGAATGCGCGTCGAATGGTGTGAGGTCCTTCATTGCCGCATGACCCTTCACATCGAGGAACCGGGGAGTGCTTGGTCCTGTGGGGGCAGTTGTCGACCACGTCATGACGGCCTGCCACTGGGGGAAGGCCGCAGCGACGTGTACGGCCTGGCACCAGCCCGTGGAGGCAGGGGGCGTGCGAGTGCGAGGCCGTAGAGCGGTCCGGAAGTCCACCACCGCGTCAGTTCCAGGCCTGAGTGAGCCAGTTCATGGCGTACGCCCTGCTCGCGGAACTTCGCCGAAACCTCCGTCCGCAGGTCCTCGCCCGCCGCAAAGTCGATCGCCAGGTCGAGCGCGGGAATCTTGACGGTCTGATCCGTGCGGGACCTCAGCCGCATCTCGATCCACTCGTTCGTCGCGTCCCACCGGGCGACGTGCTCGAAGGCATCGAGATCGAAGTCGGCGCCCAGCGCCCGGTTCACCACGCTGAGCACGTTCTTGTTGAACGCCGCTGTTACGCCGGCTGCATCGCTGTAGGCGGCGACGAGTACCTGCTCGTCTTTGACCAGGTCAGCGCCGAGGAGGAGGGCGTCGCCGGGCGAGAGCAAGGAGCGTATGGAGGACAGCAACCTGGCGCGCTCAGCAGGCACGAGGTTGCCGATCGTGCTTCCCAAGAACGCCAGGAGTCGCGGTCCTGGCGTGCCCGGCAGGGCGAGGCCGGTGGTGAAGTCGGTGATAAGGGCATGGATGTTCAGGCCGGGCCGCTGCGCGACCAGCCTGTGCCCGGCCTCGGTGAGCGCGCTCTCGCTGACGTCCACCGGCACGTACGTGTCCAGGTCCGGCATGGCGTCCAGCAGGTACCGCGTCTTCTCGGACGAGCCGGAGCCCAGTTCGATCAGGGTGCGGGCCCCGGTCACTTCGGCGATGTCGGCCGAGCTGGCCATCAGCAACTCGCGCTCGGCGCGGGCGGGGTAGTACTCGGGCAGCTCAGTGATCTTCTCGAACAGCTCGCTGCCGTGTGCGTCGTAGAACCACTTCGGCGGCAGTGTTTTCGGTGTGCGCGTGAGGCCGCGCAGGACGTCGGCGCGCAGGGCGGCGTCCGCGGCCTCCTCGGGCAGGGTGCGGGTAATCAGGAATGGGCTCACAGAATGGGCTCCTCTTGTGCTTGCGGTCAGGCGTGGGCGGCAGCGAGTGCAGGAACGTCGGGGGTAAGGCGCCTTCGGGCGGTGGCGAGAATCAGCGCCGCGGCGGCTCCTCCGGCTGGTAGGAGGAGCTGGGTGTGGGTGATGCCTGCGGCGGCTGTGCCGATCGCGCACCCGATGTCCAGGAAGGCGACCAGCAGGGCGTGGGCCTCTGTGGTGTGCCCACGTGGTGCGAAGGTGCTGGTCATGACGAACGCCGCGCTGAGCAGGGGGGCCATGGCCAAGCCGGGGACGGCCGCGGCGTACAGCGTCGTCGTGGGGGTTGCTGCGGTGATCACGGGAATCCAGCCGGCAGCGAATCCGGCGGACAGGACGATCAGGTGCCCGGCTGTGCTTCCTCGCCAGGCTCGCGCCCCGTAGGCGAGCCCGCCCAGGAGGGCGCCGCAAGACAGAGCTGTGGGAAGGCCTCCGGACAGTTCCGGGGCATTGAACTGGTCAGCCGCCTCAACTGCCAGGGGGGTAAGGGCACCGATGGTGACCCCGACACACACCATCGCCAGGTACAGCGCCCGAAGGCGAGGCGACCTGATCGGGCCGAGCCAATCGGGATGCGTGGGACCGGAGTCGCCGGTGTGAGCACGGGTGACTGGGGTGCTCACGAATAGGGCGGTGCCAAGGACTCCGACGGCCGCGGTCGCCACGAGGGCCCACGAAGCGGACGTCGCCGTGACGATCGTGGCCACCAGCAGCGGGCCGACGACGTAAATGAGCTCTTCAGTCCCGGAGTCCAGGGCCAGCGCGACCCGCTGGTGGGCGGACGAAGGCATCATCCCCCGGGCGCCCCACAGCGTTCTGAGCGCTGCGTCAAGCGGGGGCCGGGTTGCTCCTGCGACCGCCACGGCGGCGAATGCCCACCAGCCCTTACCTGGCCCGGCAGCCAGGGCGACGAATGCTGTACTGCTCAGGGCGGCGCCCACGGTGAGCGCATGCTTCTGTCCGTAGTGGTCGATCAAGCGGGCGCTGAGTGGGCCTCCGATGGCGTTGGCCACCAGGTACACCGCGGCGAGCGGGCCAGCCGATGTTCCGTACTGAGCGCCGTGGTCGGCGCTGAGGAGTATTGCCAGCGGGGCCATCCCTGTGGGCAGTCGCCCGATGAGCGACCCGACCAGCAGTTGTGCCGCGTGGGGCACACGCAGGACATCGCGGTACCGGACTGCGGAGGGCGATCCGGTGGCGGTCGCCGGCGCATCTTTGAGTACCGTCACGGCTGCCATGCCTGGACGTTTCCGCCGCGGCTAGCGGTGGGCGAGACGGGCGCCGTGGCCGCGGGATGGAAGGCCGACTCCCATCCGGGGGTGTTCCACCAGGCACTGTGTGCAAGGCAGCGAAGAGCCCAGCCGATGGCGCTGACCTGGCCGTTGAAGAAGTCTTTCTCGGTGGCCGCGGCGAGTTCGCGCTTCTGGTTCCACTCGGTGTAGAGATCGAGCATTCCCGCTGCGAGCTTCCGCTCGGCGAGGCAGCCGGTCGCTTCGACTTGGGCGAGGCGCTGGGCAAGGAACTGCGCGAAGCGAGCGTCGCGCTCGCGTGCCCAGGTCTCGTCGCGGAGTGTGGGCGTGAACCGAAGGGTCGCCTGTGGGTAACCGCTGGTTTGCCTCGGCCGGTGCGGCGTGCTCATTGTGCGGTGTTCTCCTTGTGCGTCGGTGGGATGTGACGGTCTGTGGGCATGACCCGGATTGCCTGCCGATGTGCGGCTGGGGCGTAGGCGCCGACGGCGTGCTCGGCCGCAGTGAGGCCCGTCATGCGGATGCTCTGGGTGTGCGTACTGGGCGGTGCAGGAGCGCGGTCAACGGCAGGCAGAGAGCTGCGCCGAGGAGGCCGGTCATGAGGGTCGTCAGGGCAACGAGGTGGTGGCCGCCGTGGGCGAGGGCCCATCCGCCGAGTGCGGGGGCGCAAAGAACCGCGGCCGCGAGCGTTGTGCCCCAGATGCCCGCGTACACGCCTCGGCTCGACGGGGGCGCGATCCTGTTCAGGATGTCGGTGGCGGCGACGAAGGCAACGATCTCGCCTGGTACCGCCAGCGCTGCGGCGGCGCCGTAGCCGGCGGTCGAGGAGGCCAGGCCGGCGAGGCCCATCCCTGCGCCGAGGATGATCCCGCTGGCGCTGAGCAGCCCCACCATGGGGGCGGGGCGCTTGGCCCGGCGTACAAGCCAGGGGTTGAGGAGGGGGGACAGCCCGATCACGGCGGCGGCGCTGGCTACCTGAGTCCACCCGTAGGCCGTCGGCGGCAGACCGTCCTGGGCCATCATCATCGGGAGGACGGAGAACAGGGCAGCGACCGGTGTCAGGATCAGAAGGCTCGCCAGCCACAGGAGCCACAGGAGAGGGTCGGTGAAGGCTTCCCGGTGCCCTCTGCGCCCGGGTGCGTGTGCCGGGACGGACGGTGGGATGACTCGCAGTGCGACGACGGCGAATGCGGCGCACACCAGTGCGTTGAACCAGAACAGCACGGGGATACCGACCGGCTCTGCCAGGACTCCGCCGACAAGCCCAGTGGTTGCGGCGCCGAGGTTGACGGCAAAGTGCCGCCAGCCAGTGAGGTATGCGCGACCCGGTTCGTCTGGGATGGTGTCGGCGACCACCGCGGACACGATCGGGCGTGGCGCGTCGTAGACGAGGCCGGAGACGGCAGCCGCGACAGCGAGGGCCGTTGGGGTGTGGGCCTCGGCGAGGAGTGGAAAGCCCACGGCGGCGACCGCCATGGCGCTCGCGAGGGTGGCCCGGCGGCCGATCCTGTCGGCCAGCCACCCGCATAGCAGCTGGCCGGTGAACCAGCCGGCGCCCCAAAGCGCCAGAACGGTACTCGCAGCCGCCGTGTCCAGATGCAGTTCGTCCAGACGGTAGGGCAAGTACGGATAGACGAATCCGGCGGCGCGCACGGCGAACGTGCCGATGAGCAACGCCCAGATGACCGGAGGCCACCGCTTCGGCGCCGGGGATGAGGGTGGGTCGCTCAGTGTCTGGGGGGATGTGGCTGTGGCAGGCACGCAAACTCCAGGAGCCAGAGGCTGCGGCGCTTCTCGGCGCCGGGGCGGGGAATTGGAATGGACCCGGCCGGTCAGCTCCCGTAGTCACGAGCAGAACTCGCGCGGGGGTGAACTGCGTAAGCAGCAAGGGCAATTGGCCTGTTGATCACCAGATCGCCTCGGTGCTCGGCTTCGGCCAGGGCGCGCACGGACGACTGCCCGCGCGGAAAGTCGGCTGCTGGTCCGGGGCGGTCGCCGCAGCCGGGCACCGCACAGTCGCCTGTCACGGTCACCGGCACCCCATTCACCGACCGCACCCGCTCTCCGTGATCGGACAACGTCTGCAGGGGGACGCCAGGTCGTTCGCGAAAGAGCTGGGGCCGCCGATGCCGAAGTCGTGCGAACGCCTTCAAGCGAGTCGTGCGCCGGTGTCGAAGGATGTCCACGGTTGTCTCCGTCTAAATGAGGAAGCGCAGCGTCTCGGCGGCTGCTACCGGTCAGGTGCGGTCGTCTGCGGCTCGGCTGGGCGGGCGCATCCCGGCGCCGCCCACCGTTGCGTCGAGGGCAGACGGTGAACGGGACGGCGGAGGGGCGCCACCGCAGCTGCGGTGGCGCCCCTCTAGGAGTCGAGGACCGTACGGGGGGTGGGATCCTCGACTGGTCCGTGCGGCCGACGGGTCCTTCAGCTCACGCCAAGAGGTGCACCGGCCTGATCGGGTGGCGCCGCGGGTGGGCTACGGCCGCTTCGGATAGGCCGGGGGCGGGGAGACCTCGTAGGGGTTGACGCAGTAATAGATGGCGTACCCGCGCACGCGCTTTCCGTCCGAGCGGCGCGTCACGGTCCCGCGCGAGTACCAGGTCTTCTCCCTGACCTTGTATGCGAACTGGTCGACCCGGACCTTGTCTCCCTTGTATCCGATGCCGACGACCGTGCTGCTCTTGCTCGGGCTCTTGTGGAACTTCACCGCGCTGCACGAAACCTTCATGGTTGCGGTGTCGTAGGCCTGCGCTGCCGGCGCAGCGGCCAGGGCCCCACCGGCGAGCGCGAGGCCGAGTGCTCCTGCCGCGATCCTGCGGCGGTTCCGGACGATCAAGGTGGTCCCCTCACTGCTGCTCGGGCGGCATTCGTGGATGCGGACCCTCAGAGCCCGCCACAGCGCCGGTCGCACGGCGGTTGGCGGCATGCGAGCACCCCAAGCTCCACATCCATAAACACCTGTAGATGACAAGTCACGACCATAGCCGCCGGGCCGCGATGGGTCGACCCCCTTTCATAAACACATGACGAGATATGCAGGGAGTGGGGGCCGAGGGCACGGCCGGCCGGATGGACTGAGCGCACAGGCCCCGACCCATGACCACCGGTCGGGCGCACTGCCCATTAGCCCGATATGTGCTAGATTCAAATAAACACCTGTTGAGAAAAAGGCAAGGTCAACCCACGACTTCTCAGTGTGTGAGAGGGTCTCGGGAAAGCGGGAGTCGAGCCAGTGGCCTAGACCTGTCTCCCGGTTGCGAGCTGCATTGCATGACTGCTTGACGCGACCTGCCTGCGAAGTGATATTCACGTGCGTGGATGGCGACAGCGTTCGCGCATCACCCATAATGATCAAGCTGCACAGGAGAGGAGGAGGGGCCCACGATGCCGGGAACCGGCGGTGACGGCGCGAACAAGCCGCCGCGCACGCTCGCGGAGAAACTGTCAAGGCTCCGTGAAGCACGCGCACCTGAAGGCGGGAAGCCGCCGTCCTGGGACGCGCTGGCAAAGCAGATCTCCGACAAGACCGGAGTTGCCGTCTCGGGCGCGTACCTGTGGGAGCTGGGAACCGGCAAGCCGGGAACCAACGTAACCCTGAAGCACCTGAAGGCCTTCAAGGAGTTCTTCGGCCGCAGCATCTCCTACTTCGTCGACGACGAGGTGGCCTTCGAGGACGATGAGCAGGCGCAACTGGCCCTCCTGAAGGAGCTGAGCCGCCTGGGGATCAAGCAGATCCGGCTGCAGAACATGGAGGGTGACGCCAGCCAGGAGACGGTCACGGACCTTCTCGGGCGGCTGCAGACGCTCGACACCCTGCGCAACACAGACGTCCGGGAGATTGCCCTGCAGGTGACCGACTTGACGGCCAAGCAGCGGGAGGCGCTCACCAGCCTCATCGGCAAGCCCTCACTGCTGGACGTTCTCCCGCGAACGGTTGGCCTTCTCGAAGCAGCGGCTGGACTCGATGACGAGCAGATTGCTTCGACCGCCCGCGCTCTTGGTCAACCCGATGTTCTCCAAGCGCTCCAGGACGAGGGGGTGTGCGAGATCGCGCGGCAGTGCCGCGAATTGCTGCCATCGAGCAGGGAGGCAGTCCTGTCGATGATTGCGCAGCTCGGGCGACTGGAAACCGGCAAGGCTTAGGAGTTGGGCCGTTCCCCGGAGGGACGGCCCGGCACTCCGACATCGCCTAAGAAGCGTCGCCGCCATCGCGGAAGGGGCCCAACTGAAGGTACTCCGCGATCAGTTCACGCGGAAGCAGGGGCATCAGTCGGCTTGCTGCATCGAGAGTCATCTCATCCGCTTCTTCCACGGAGTCAGGCTCGGGCGCCGACCAGCGCTGGAGCCCCTCGGCACCTGCGGAGACCGGATGGAAGAGCACGGTTCCGTCCTCGGCTGAGAGCCATACCCCGCTCGGAGTATCGCGCTTACTCTCCTCGCCGCCGTGAACGAGGCCGCCTCCCCGTTTGCCATTACGACGGACCTCGCCTTTTCCGGCAGCGTCTGTGAATTCGTGGGAAATATCCAGAGAGGGTTCCGCACCTTGCGGCTCCCTACCCAGTACTCCGTTCCGATTTTCCCGCCGGCTCCCGCCCGGCACCGTCATTGCTATCGCCCCCGCGGTCTATTTTCACCTTCTGTGCATTGCGTGCCTGCGGCTCGTTCCCCGATAAGTACACGCGTTTCGTCTCCTGTCATGACGGGGCGATACCTCGCTCGGCCTGGAGGTCAGCTGCCCGCCCTGGTGCAGAGTCCCAGGCACGGCACCATCGAGCCATCCGGCGCGCGGTGTCCCGGCCGATGCGGAGGATCGCCCTCCCCGCGCCTTGATTCCTACCCTTGCAAATATGCCTACGTCAACGAGGAAACACAGAGAGTCGCACACGGCCCTGTGTTTCTCACAGAGTGAGAAACGGGCCTACTGGGCGCTTCTCATGTGGTGAGAATGGGGTTTCATTTCTCACTCGCTGAGAAGCGGAGGGTCTTTGCAGGGTCTTTGCGGAGGCGTCAACTCCATCGCATAGCCTGGCGAGGAAGAGATGCCAAACCACAACCGCAGGGAGAAATGTGCGCGCCATCAGGATGGACCAGTTCGGTGGCCCGGAGGTGCTGCAGGTGGTCGAGGTTCCCGACCTTGAACCGCGGGGCGGCCATCACCTATTGCAGGTGAGTCGTGCAGGCGTGAACTACGCAGACATGCACGTACGGGGAGACACCTATCTCGCGCCGGTGACGCTGCCCTACATTCCCGGGAACGAAGTGGTCGGCCGCACGGGGGACGGCAAGCGCTTCGTCGGCCTCACTCAGGGCGGCGGCTACGCCGAGCAGGCCCATGTCCATCGCCGCACTTCTTGGGAGGTGCCCGACGGTGTGAGCGATGAGCAGGCCGTGGCACTGTGCCTCCAGGGCAACTCGGCCTACCACCTGCTCCACACCGTCGCTGGCGTCCAGGAGGGCCAGACCGTGGTCATTCCGGCCGCCGCGGGCGGCGTGGGCTCCATAGCCGTTCAGCTGGCCAAGGCCATCGGTGCCAAAGTGATCGCGCTGGCGAGCAGCAAGGCAAAGCGCCAACTCGCGGAAGAACTCGGTGCGGACGCCGTCGTCGACTCCACCAGTGAGAACCTCAGCGAGGAGATCAAGGAGGCGGCAGGCGGACCGGTCCAAGTTGCCCTGGAGATGACCGGCGGACCGACCTTCCATTCCACTGTCGCTGCCCTCGCCCCTCGCGGCCGGCTTGCTGTGTACGGATACGCATCGGGTGAGACGACAGACGTGTCGACCAAGGTGCTGATGGAGCGGTCGATCACCGTCTCCGGATTCTGGCTTCCGTCGTTGTACAGCGACCGAAACGCCCTGCCCACCAGCATGAACGCCCTGTTCGACGCCGTACGCTCAGGCTCGCTTCGCCCCGTCCTCGGGCAGGTCTACCCGCTGAGCGAGGCAAGTGCTGCCCACGCCGCCCTGGCAGCCCGCGCACACACCGGGAAGCTCTGCCTGGATACCGCTGGGTAGTTAAAACCTCAAGTTTCCCTCAAATTGCCTCTCGATCGGAACAAGAGTGCGACGTGAGACGTCGTTCAACTTGTCGTCTATGTGAGGGACTCGGTGGGCCGCTCTCCGGCGGGGGTTGCGGCCCACCCGACGGGAGGTAGCGGCTGCATGACCGGCAACGAAATCTCGAACACCTCAGAGACGAGGTCACGCCTCGTCGACCGATTCATCCGTGTCCAGAGAGCCTTCGCTGAACTGGGAGGCGAGGTGCACGGCACCGGTGAGATAGCCAGGGCAGCTGGTCTGGACGACGCCACCACCTCCCGCATTCTGCAGTCCGGCGTATACGGCGGCTTTTTCGAGCGCATCAGCCACGGCAAATACCGACTCGGTGTGGGAGCTGCACACGTCGGCATGCACGCGCTCGCCCACGCGCCGGCCAAGGACGACAGCACGCGCGCAATCCTGGAGGAACTGCGCGAGGCGACCGACGGAGGTCTGGTCTTCCAGTACATGCTGGCAACCATTGGGGGCGCCCAGCGTCAGTGCATCGACATGGCCGTGGGCGATTCAGACCTGGTGGAACTCGGCATGACCGCCCTCGACATCCTGTCCGTCACGCGCTCGCTCCGCACCGGAGCCAGCGGCCGGACCATCCTGGCCTACCTCCCCGCGGCGCTCCAGGAACTGGTTCTGGCGGAACCGATTCCCGCCGAGGCCGGCCCGGGCGTCTACCGCGACGACAAGGAGCTGCTCGCCTCGCTCGAAGAGGTTCGTGACCGCGGCTACGCCCTCGGCTACGAAGAATGCATGCCTCTGTGGAATTCCTGCGCGGCTCCCATCGTCTGGGGTGAGGCGATCATGGGAGCTGTCCTTTTGCTCAAGCCAGCAACGGTCATGCCCGAGGCGCCGGAATCGGTGATCGACGCGACCAAGGCGGCTGCTGCCAAGCTCAGCGCCAAACTGAGCCACCTGTCGGAGCCCATGGCCATGATGCTCGGGTCATGACGGAAGAGACGGGTGGTCTGGCGGCAGAAATCCGAACGCCGACCGGGAGCGCCGGTCGTTAGGGTGAAACGCATGAGCGAACACCAGGAAGTTCACTCCGCCGCCAGGGTTGCCGCCACTCTCCGGACGGTCCTGGCGGGGTTCCGTGAAGGCGGTGAGCGAGCCCTCCCCCTGCTAGTCGGCGAGCAGGAGGGGGGCGAGCCGGAGGCCGCCATCATTCCCTACGACCTGTTCGTGACCCTTTGCCGGGCATTGGAACGTGCCGAGGACCTCGACATCAGCGATCTCGCAACGAGTCGGTTGGCCGATGCTCCCGCCCCCGGAGAGGGGCTGGACACTGCGGCCCTGGCCCGCCTGGTCGCCGAGGCACAGCCCGACCACGCCGACGACCTCCTCCAGGCCGGCGGCGCGACGGCGCATGAGGACTGATGACAGCAGGACGGAGAACTCGTGGCGGCGTCCGATCCCTATCGAGGCGACCACCTGCTGGAGGTTGGCGACGACATCCTCAAGCTGAAGAGCCTCCAGCTGCAGAAGCTGGCGCTCATCCGCATCGCGCAGCTCACCAGCGGTGAAGCCAAGGGCACCCGCCTGGAACAAATGTCCGATGCCTGGCCTACTGAACTGAGAGACTGCTGGAAGCTGTACTTCGACGAGCAGGAGAATGACGTCGGCCGACGTCTCAACCGGCAGGCCCCGCGCTATCGCATCGTCTACCGGTTCCTCGATCCCGTGCCCGACCCAGCGAACCGCGACCGGCGGCCACGACTGCAGGTACTCGCGGTCGGACCGCGTTACCAGGCTGAGGCGTACGAGCGAGCCGTCTCCAGGCTCGCTCGCCCTGAGGTGGCCGGGGAGCGCACAATCCAGCCAGCACACCCTGCTCGTCAACGCAGCGGGCAGCGCGCTGGAGAGCGAAGCAAGCGAGCCCAGGAAGACCAGCGGCAACAGCCTCGTCAAACCTCAGCGCGCCCGCGGCATCAGCGTTAGTTCACGCGCTCGCCCGCGCCGTTGCTCAACGATGGTTGGCCATTCTGCTCAGAGATAGTTGGCCATACAGGTCCCAGAACCGAGACGCGTGGCACAGGCCGACCAGGAAGTCGTGCAGCCGCCGGGCGTGCTCGGGCTACTGCTCGCGCGGATCGCGGTGCGGTGTGGCCAGGGACCCCGGAGCGAAGGGACGACCGGTGTCGAGGTCACCGCGGCTCCCCCGGCACGTCGGGTACTGTGTCGGGAATCTTGGCGGCGCAACCGAAGCAGAAGGACACCGGGTCGGGCTCGCTGGCCAGGCGGATGCCGTCCACGAGGAGTTCCTTGTGGCACTGGGGACAGGCACGCACCCGGACCTCTGGGTCGCCAATGCTTTGGTAGAGGTACTCGGTGATCAGGTACATGCTGGCCTCGTCGGTGCCGCAGAAGAGGCACCGGTTTCTCTCGCCGTCGGCGATCATGGCGAGCTGTCCGCAGCTGTAGCAGGCAACCGTTCGTTCCTCGTGGCCGGCCAGTTCGGGTTGCAGTCGCTGCATCCGCTGCGTGACGTATGTGTGGATGCCGCTTAGTCCCTCGCGGATGCGCTCCAGGTCCGAGGCGATCGTCGCGATCTCCTCCAGCTGGAGGCCGGGCAGCAGGACGTCGTCGAGGAAGTGGACGAGGAAGTCGAGAACCCGGACGGCCCGGGTCTCGACCGCGAGGGCTTGGTGGGTCAGGCCGTAGTGCTGCAGGGCGTTACGGTCACGGCTCAGTTTCTTCAGCGCCGCCTCTTCCTGCTGCGTGATGTCGACTCCGGCGATGTTGCGCAGGCGCTGCGCCGCCTCGATAAAGGTGCAGCTCTTGAAGTCTGCCGTGTTGAGTTTCTCGCGAGTGGCCTGGCCAGGGTCATCGAAGACCAGGCTCCAGTGTTCGCGTTTCAGCCTTGCCTTGAGCAGTACCTCGGCGGCGGCCTGCAGGTGAAGCACCGCGTACTTGCGGTCGCGGTGCTCGACGGGCTCGGTGAGGTGCTCGACGACGCTGAGGAGGTAGTCGACGCCGTTACGCACGGGCGGGAAGTCGAGCTGATGGGGATCGACCGCTGTTGCCGCGCGCAGCCTCTCGATGGCACCCGATGCGCCTTCGGGAGCGGGTTCCTGATCCGACGTCGCCATGGGCGCAGGATAACCGTCATTGTCCTGCGGCTTTCGGCTTACCCGGTGCCGTGTGCCACGCACTCCCAAGGGATCTCAAGGGGTTCCGTACTCACAAGCCGCGCCGCATGGTCAGCCACCGGGCCGAGTGGCCAACCATCGCTACACATGGCCAATTAACGCTGAGCGTCACATCGCCATGAGGTCACATGCGCGCTAGATTCGAACATGTGACCGAGTGGCGTGATGCTGAAGAGGCTCCGGCGCAATTGCCGGACAAGGTGCCGGATTGGCGTGAGACAGTGAGCACTCGCACGGGGCTTCGGATCGAGCTTCAGTGGGACGGCCGCCGCGAGCGCACGGAACTCCTGGAGGTCCGCGACCTCTCGAATGGCCGGCGCGCCGTACTCACCATCGTGAACACGCACCGCCCAGCGGAGCCCTCGCGCCGGATCCGCATGGCATGGATCTACTGGGACCCCAGCCGCATGCAACTGTCAAACCCGTGGCACAGGGGGGCAACGGCCACAGCCGAGGCCGTGCAACACGAGGGCGACACCCACCGGATCAGGGTGGGCGAGATGCTCGATTGCTTCACGGGCGACTGGACGACGTTCCAGCCCCACCGCGACGTGGAGGTACGCGCCGGGGGCCGTTGGCACCGGGGCAAGCTGCGATGGCGCCACAACGGACCCACCCACGACCGGGCGGTCATGGTGGTGGACGTTCCGTTCTACGAACCGGAGCGGGGAGCGCCGGTCACGCACAAGCGGATGTACCGCTGGGACCCGCACACGCTCCGACCTGTCGGCGCCGACCAGACGACCCAGATCTAGACTCGAACATGTGAACGAACACTGCCCGCTGACCCGGCTCGACATGCTGCGATTCACCCGTCGCGTCGTGGAACAGCAGACCGTACGGCAGCTCGCCCTCATCGACCGGTGGATCGCCGACGAAGAGCGCCGCGAAGCCGAGCGGCAGCACGGCATCCAAGCACGGCCGCCCGCGCCAGAGTGGCTAATGGAACGGGGCATCGGCCAGGGTGCGCCCGTAACTCGTATCCATCAAGGTGGCTGCCACATGGCAAAGGGCGTCCGCATGAAGACGATCACAGAGGAAGCGGCGAGGCGTGCGCTTTACGCGGACATCGAGTTGGCATGCCCTCACTGCAATCCGGATACAGCGCTCCAGGTAATCCCTGGCTAGGTGCCGCGGGGCCGCCTTCCTGACGCCTTCTTCGCCGCGCCTTTCTTGGTGGTCTGCTTCATGGTCGATGCCTTCTTGGCTGCCTTCTGCTCGGGGAACTCGCGCACCTCGGCTTCGGCGCCCTCGACACGTGCGGCCTGGGCCTTGGCAACGGATTCCCGCAGTGTGGCCATGAGGTCCACGAGCCGACCCGGCTCCGCCCGCTGTGGCGCCTCGGGCAGTTCGCGGTGCTCCTGCTTGGCCGCGATCACCTCGTGGAGGGCGTCCGTGTACCTGTCCCGGAACTCCGCAGCCTCAAGGCTGCCGATGGCCATGGTGTCCACGAGCGCCATCGCACCGTCGATCTCCTCGTCGGTCACCTTGGCCGGGGGTGGCGCAACGTCGGAGGGGTCGCGAATCTCGTCCGGCCAGTGCATCGAGTGAAGGACGATGGCGTCACCTCGAACGCGCAGGAGCCCGAGTCTCTCCCTGCCTGACAATGCGAACTTCGCTACGCCGACCTTGCGTTGGCGTTCGAGAGCCTTGCGCAGCAGCACATACGGGCGGGCGGCAACCTCGCCTTGGGGCTGGAGGTAGTAGCCCCGGCCGATGCGGATGGGGTCGATGCTGGCGGTCGGCACGAAGCCGACGAGCTCGATGGCCTTGGCTGTCGGCAGTGGGAGATTCTCCAGGTCCTCCTCGGTAATGGGGATGATGCGGCCGTCGGACATCTCGTAGCCCTGGCCTATGTCCTGGTACGTCACCTCGCGGTTTTCGGTCTCGCAGATGTATCGGTTGCGCACCCATCCGTTGTCCGGGAGGTGGATGCGGCGGAAGTTGACGTTGTGGCTTTCGGTGGCGGTGACCACGACTACGGGGACCGTGACCAGGCCAAACGAGATGGCGAGGGACTGGATCGCCGGCATGAGTTGACCTCCGCGACAGCCCCGAGCACCACCAGCCTACGGCGTACGAGCAGCCCGCAGACGAGGGCGAGAACGTCGACGACGACCGGGGGCGCAAGTCCGGGCTGATCGAGTGCCGGGGTGGCAGGTCTAGCAGCTGGGAGCACTGAACGGCCACCGCGACCAGCCACGGTTCTCCACATGGCCAGCTGGGCCTCACCGTCGCCTCTGGAGCACGCCGCCCCACTCCCCGAATCTGAACACATGTTGATAGACACGATCCCCTTGAGGCCCCTGCCCGGGCACATCCGGCGACCTAACATAAACACCTGTTGATGACAGCGGCTTTCGAGCTGCCGGAGGTCGTATGCCTCAGAGAAGGAGTCCTGGATCATGACCGTGCTCCGTCGAACCGCCGCCCTGGGCGTGTCCACCGCCCTCCTCGCTGGGGGCGCGATGGCCCTGGCGCCGACCGTGTCCGCCGCCAGTTCCCGCACGTGCACGTACAACCTGACCGACTTCACCGCGACGGTGGATGGGGACGGCGTCAACTACCGGACCGGCCCGAGCACCCGCTACACGGCCAAGGGGCGGCTCTATGACGGCGACCGCCTGCGCATCTACTGCGGTAAGGGCAACTGGTACTACAGCTCTCTGGCCAAGCGTTCGGCGGGGGGCCTGGCCAAGGGGACCGTCGGTTGGGTCCGCAGCGACATGCTCTACCAGTTGGCCGGCTGAGTAGCCCCAGCTCGGCCGCCGGGGTGGCCCGCCGCACACCGATTGACGGCTTCAGCACCGCGGCCCCCGAAGCATCGGCCGGCTCAACTCGCGCTCACATCCCGCGAATCCGGCAGCGGGCACGGCTGCCACGGAACATCACGCGCACCAGACACCCGTCCAAGGGAGGACCATGTGAAGAAGCGGATCAGCGCCGCCACCACCCTGATAGCGGCTGCCCTCGCCGTTGGCACCCTGGCGGCCAGCCCGGCCTCGGCGTACAGCGTGCACAACGTGCGCGACTACAACACAACCATCGAGGGCAGCAACGGTGTTCGTTTCCGCACCGCCCCGGGCTACGACACGACAACCAGGGGACTGCTGGCCAGCGGTGACAAGATCAGGGTGACCGCGACAAACCCCGGCGGGCACGGGAACTGCCGCTGGTACAAGGCAACGCTGAGGGCCAAGTCACGTAACGGCCTCCCGAAGGGCACCACGGGATGGGTCAGCTGGGTCTACGTACACAAGAACGTCCCCAAGGGCACGCAGGGCTGCTGATCTTGATGGCAGGCCTGGCCCGTTGCGCCGTTGCCGCCTGACCACTGATTCCCGGTCAGCTCGTCCCCCGGCTGGTCGGGCCCGCCGAGTGATGAGCCCTGGTCCGGCTCGATCGCGCCATTCCTCAGCCGCGCACCGCTCGGCCTGCACGGGGTGCCGCCGAGGTAGGGCGGCACCCCGCCGCCCCAGCACCTCAACGCCCGCTGAGCCGAAGCATCACCCGCACTCCGCACCGTGCGGGTCGACAGGTCCGGCTCCTGCACCAACCCCTGATGGTCGGCCCGTCGAAGGACCGTGCGACCTCGTCCCGGCTGCCCGCCAACTGGCCGCGTGTCTCGCGTGACGCAGTTCCGCTAAGCCGAGGCTCGGCCATGGCTGGCCCAGCCCTCCCTGACCCCCGGTGCCCTTCACCAGGGCCCCACATACCAAGGAAGTGTGATCCGATGACGAAGTACGGCGCAGTCCTCGCTGCCGGCACCGTCACATTGGCAGCGCTGGCCGGCACCCTCGCGAGCGCGCCGACCGCCGCGGCCGCCACGTCGTCGTCGTGCGGCGCCACCTACGGCTACGTAGGCAAGCACGCCCTGACCAAGGTCTCGGGGCGGAGCGGCCCGCGCACAGGCGGATACGTATACGTCTACTACAGCACCGCAACCAAGAAGAACTGCGCGATAACGAAGCCCGTGGCCCAACTGAGGGGCAACGCGTGGGGACTCGGGGTGGGCCTGCACAGCCCCACCTACAAGGACGGCGAGTCCGACGGATACGCGCGCGGGCAGGTCTACACGCGATGGGCTGGCCCGGTCTACGTGCGGTCCCCGCACGCCTGCATAAACCTCGTTGGTGATCTCAACACCGGGGCGCCTGGTCATCTCCGCGCCCACTACGAGGTCTCGAAGAAGGACGTCCACTGCGACTGATCACGCCGCCTCGGCCAGCCACAGCGCGATCGACCGGCCGAGCCCAGCGGCTGGCCTGCTGAAAGTTCCTGCCCCGGGCATCGTCGCACTCTCTTCAACCGCACCAACCAGATCACCAAGTCGGCATTCTCCCTAAACCACCCTGGAATCACCCACGAAGGAATGCTCATGAGTATTCAATCGCGTGCAACTGCCGTGACCGTCTCTCTCGCGCTGGCATTCGGTGGAGCTGTCATAGCAGCGTCACCGGCGTCTGCGGTCGGTTCCTCTGCCTGCGACTACCGCCCCGCATACTCTCCCGTTTCCAAGGCCACCACTACCGTCAATCTGCGCAACGGTCCCGGCACTTCCCACTACTCCAAGGGCCTCCTCACGAAGGGAAACCGCTTCGATCCGCTGTGCAGCGCCAAGAACCACGTGTGGTTCTACGGCAAGGTCCTCAGCGGGGCCAACGCGGGCAAGTGGGGATGGGTGAACGGGCACTACCTGAGGGAGAGGTAGGCCCGGCGACGGTCGGACCCCACACCGCACCCGTAAACCAGCCCCCTCAACTCGACACGTCATCCGGAATCCAATAACCGGGTGGCTTTCACGGGCCCGAACCACCGATCTGAAGGCCGCCAAGACGGCTCACGGAACTCCGATTTTATCTGCAGGAGTTCGAGTGCACCAGCCAGCACATCAAGTCTGCCTGACATTCAACCAGGCACCATGCCACACCACCCGATCGGTGCGGCATCTCATTGCTGCGCCCGGATCGAACTGCATTCCGCACGCCTCCCGATCCGGCAAATCCCAAGTAACTCATCTGACGAGAGGACACTCATGATGCTCCGCACTGCGCGTATGGCCGCCTCGGCCGTACTGGCCCTATCGGTTACGGCCGGTGTAGCGGCGACGGCGACCACCGCCTCGGCCGCCCCTTCCAAGGTCGGCCGCAGCGCCTGCACCGAGTCGGTGGGGCTCAACACCACCGTCTCCACGACGGTGCGTTTCCGCACCGGTCCGGGGACCAAGTACACCGCGACCGGTCAGCTCGCCACGAACACGCGGGTCTACTGGGCCTGCAACAAGGGCTCGACCGGCAGCAGCAGGAGCTGGGGATACGTGAAGGTCAAGTCCGGCGTGCACAAGGGCGAGACCGGCTGGGTTGCTCGCACCTACATAAACACACCGATGCAGCTGGACTGACCGTCCATCCGCTGCCCGATGCGCTTGCGGCTGCGCGGAAGACGCCTGTGCAGCCGCAGCGAGAAACAGGCAGCAAGACGAGACGAAGTATCCACGCCACGAACCGGAACGTCGACGCGTCAGCTGGCCAGAGACGAGCCCACGACATACGTGCACGGAAGCACGGAGGACCAGGCCAAACATGTGGCGGCTCTTCGCCGTAGTGCGTCCCGGTCCTGGCCATGTCGAGATCAGCGCCACCAAAAGCAGGCCGGCCTTGTGCCGGTGGCGCCGCGAGCCCAGAGCCGGAATACGAGAAGCGAGGAAGAAATGCGTAGGTGGACCCGTGCCGTTCCGACGGCATTCGGTGCTTTGGCCCTGGCCGTGATACTGACCGGATGCAACGACAAGGATTCGGCAGCGGCGCGCCCGAGTTCCGCCTCCAGCACGGCGCAGGAGCAGACGACGTTCCGTCTCGGCCAAGCAAGTCCGGTGCAGGAGAGCACCATGCAGGACTCCGCCGGCGCCACCTACAGAGTCACGCCTACCAAGGTGGTGACCGGCACTGAGGCCGACATAGACAACTCTGGGCTGGAGAAAGACGCGAAGGACGGACCGCAGGTCCCTGTGTTCGTCTGGTCCACGCTGACCCACGAGAGCGGCAAGGCCATGCGCGTCGGTGACATGGACGACGACCTGGTCATCAAGACCAGCAGTGGCCAGCGCACACGTGCCCTCATCGTGCTCCTTGGCCAGGCGAAATGGCCAAACTGCCCGTCCTTCGACAGCGACAAGAAGCTCGCGGCGGGGCAGTCGGAGCAGATCTGCACCGCCTTCCTCATCCCGAAGGGCCAGCGGGCGAGCGCGGTGGAGCTTACGCAGGGCTACTACAAGGAGCCCCTGGAATGGCCCGTGAAGAGCTGACCGGGCCCACGAAGCAAGTCGCGAGAAAACGGCACCCCGGGCAGGAGGAAGACCAGATGGCAAACAACGGCACCAGCCCGCACGTCACTGGTCAGCGCAACAACCGCTCACCGTTGCCCCGGGATGTGCGAGAGCCCACGTCCGCCATACCGCAACTGCCCGTTTCCTCCCTGCTGCTCGATCCCCCACCGCTACAGATGACCACGCGCGACAATCGGGGAACGCTGACCCGGATGGCCTACGTCGACGACCTCGACCAGGTCAACGAGATGCATGCCAGGTGCTCGCTGGAATCGTGCTATGCCCGCTACCACGCAGCTCGCCAGACCGTGACGCCCCGCGAGTGGTGGCACCTCTGTGACCGGGCAAACGGCACGACCTTCATCACCACCCCACTTCATGATCCGTCCCGCGTCATCGCCGTCACTCACCTGCTGCGCACATCGGCCCCCCATGTCCGAGAACTCGGCATCCTCGTCGAGGACTCCTGGCAAGGACAAGGGCTGGGCACCGTGCTCACGGACTACATGGTGACCCTCGCCCGCACATACACCCTCGACTGCCGGGCCATCACAGCCATGACGGGACGGGGCAACCAACGGATGCTGTCCATCCTGCGGGGGCTGAATGCCGAAGTGGACTGCACGGGCGGACCCACGGTCGACGCACTGATCCGCGTCGAGGAGTAGGCCGTGCACAAAGCCATCCACCAGGCTCCTGCTTCCCGTCGTGCCGAGACCCACCAGGCTGGCCGCCATCGAGATCGTCAACCTCACGCGCGGGCCATCGTCTTCCGTCATCACCGGGGCAGCAGCCGACGAGGGCGTGGCACCACGGCACGAAGGATTCCGCAGCACAGACCGAGTTCGGAGCGCGACCTGTCATCTCGGGGGCTGACCTCGCGCAACACCGTCGGCTGCTCCTGACCAGCCGCATGAAGACATCCCACGCTGAATTGGAGATCTCCTCAGTGCCCCCGCTCCTCACAGATACTGGACACGACGCGCCCTTCGTCCTGGATGACGGCACGGTCGCGTGCACCCGCACGGCGGTCGTCGAGGACTACCCGCTCGTCGACGACCTGCACACCCGCTGCAGCACGGCGAGCCTCGCCCGACGGTACGGAGCCCGCCGTCCCGGATTCTCCGTCGCCGAGTGGCAGCGCATGGTGAACAGTCCGCGCAGTCGGGTGCTCCTTGTCACCCCGGACCAGTCTGATCACGTCGTGGCCATGGCGTCGATGGTCGAACGCTCCAACGCCCCAGAGATGTGCGACATGGCGATGCTGATCGCCGACCGTCCTCCGGACGCCTACCAGTCGCGTGGGCTCGGCACGCGACTGGCCGATCTCGTCGCCGACCTCGCCCGCGAGGCAGGATTCAAGTTCCTCGCCGTGACGTCGCTGTGGACGAACTGGCGCATGCTGCTCATCGTCGAGCACCTTGGCGGACCGGTCCTTCCCCAGACCTCGTACGTGCGCAACATGGCCCTGCTCGGCTTGTTGCCGAACGCCGGCCTCGACGTGGCCGACGAGATCGATCTCCGGATCGCGCTGTGAAGGCGGCAACGGTATCCGGCACCAAACGGTCCACCGTCGTGACCGACGACGGCGCCCGGCTGACGGTATACACCGACGGCCCGTCGCGAGCCGGCGTGACGGTAATCCTCAGCCACGGGTTCCTGATGACCGCGGACGCATGGCGTATCCAGGCCCGCGAGCTCTCTGCCCTCGGAGTGCGAGTAGTCCGCTACGACCAGCGGGCCCACGGCAACTCCACAGCCGGAGAAGCTGCCCCCACCGTCGATCAGCTCGGCGCCGACCTTGCCGACGTCATCAACGCGACGGCGCCTCCGGGCCCGGTCGTCCTTGCCGGGCACAGCATGGGCGGCATGGCCACGCTCACCGTCGCCGCCCGCAGGCCAGAACTCATCAGAAGCCGCCGCCCGCGCGTTGCGCTGATCTCGACGGCATGCACGAGGGCCAAGCTGGTGCCGGGCAACCGCCCGCTCCACTGGGCCAAAGCCGCGGCTCGTGCCAGCTACTCGTATCCCGTGTGCTGGCTGCCGCCGGCCGCCGACGTCGTACGCCAGCGGCTTCCGAGCCGTCATGCGTGGGCCCTTCGTCCCGGTGCCGAACACCGTGACGAAGCCCCACCACCAAGCCGACAGGCCCTCCGTCGCACGCGCACCGAGCAGATCGCCTTGCTGTGGAAGTCGCTGCGCACCTACACCACGGCTGGACGCCTCCGGTCGCTCGACGAGCTCGCCGATCAAGTCGAGATCGTCACGGGTGAGTTGGACGACTGGATCCCTTTGTCTCAGACCCGCGAATTGGCCCAGCAGCTGCCGAACGCGCGTCTGCATGCGCCCGTCCCGGGCGCCGGGCACCGGCTGCCTTCCGACAGGGTTGGGCACAGGGCTGTGACCCAGGTCCTGAAGCGAATGGCTGAGACGGCGCTTCATGAATCCGAAGCCGCGGACGCCCAGCAGGCACATCTTCAAGGTGAACTCGCATGAACCGAGAACGCCAACAAGCGTCAGCCGCCCCACTGTCCATCCGGCTCGGCCCCGACACGACGATGACAGTGCGGTTCGTCTCCGAGCCGACCGAGCCACGCCGCCGGCACAGAAGACGCGTCCAACGTTCCGACTATCACGGCGAATCCATTCCGCGGGAGACGGACGTCCGTCCTGGCTCTGCGTCGCCCGACACCTAATCAGGGGGCAGGCCCAGGCCCTGAGCGCTCACGCGGCCCATGGTGAGGCGGACAGCGGGCCCGGCCTTCAACAGAAGTGTTCGCCGCCACCCCCTTGGCCTTCTCGATCGCTGTGGATCGGAGAGCCTATGAAGCCGCACGTCCGTAGCGCCCTCGCTGACTGGCACACAGCCTGGACCGCTCAACAGGACGCTGCCCTGATCGCCTTCACGGCCGCGTTCCCTGGCCTTGGCCGAATGGAGCCCCCAACGGGCTGCTGTGATCCGCGCATGAAAGTGGAACGGCCCGGAGAGGCAACCGGCTTCGTGTGCTTCGACGACCACGGCCGCGCCACCGTGGACTTCAAAGGGATTCCACAAAGCGTCCTCGGCAGGACTCTCGAAGTCATCTTTGGTTGTGACTGGTTCGACGAGGGGCCAGATGGAATCGGCGCCGCCCTACCCGGCACCTACACCTGGGACGACGACGCGACATATGCCGAGTTCGAAATAAAGGTTGAGCCCGACGCCACAGCCTCGATCTGCATGTCATATGTGACCGTGGACGACGCAGTCGTGCTACTTCATGAACTTGAGACTCACCTAGCCGATCTAGCCATTGGATCTGACGATACTTGATGCCGACTTTGCACTTTCCCGCCAATCCGTCCCGGGCCGCAGCCTCACGATGAATTCCGAGACTTACCACCTCCAGGCATCCCTCGCTGAACAGGACTCGTCGGCCAGCCTGCCGAACTACGATGACGACACGGTCGGCGGAGGGCAGGCGATGGGCTTCATCAGGATCTTCCAGGACACCGGGTCCCGCTCGGGTTGGCATTCCGTGTGGGACCAGGGTGAGCCGCGCGACGAGGGCTGGGAAGCCGTGTCCACGAACAACCGGGCAATCTACGAGGTTCGGCTTGATGGTGTCCCGAAGGGGCGCGTGATCGCCCGGCACCCCCACGACGGAAGACCCTGCTTCGGATACTCGTTCCAGGGAGAGCTGGGCCTGGAGCCTGACCAGGTGGTCAAGGTCGGGCAGCACGCCCTGTCCGCGCATAGGCCCGCCGAGGACGTCGCTGCGTCACACAGCTCCGGGGTGCCCGTACCCACCGAGAGGCAATGGCCGGTGTCCGTCAGGCGATAAGGCCACGGCGGCGGACGTACGGGATCCCTACAGCAGTCGGGGCTCTTCATGCCGCGGCCTTCAGCGCGTCCAGCTTCCTGTCAGACGGTCTGGTGCAGGCCTCAGGGCTGTCGCGTTCGGCCGCCATATGGCCGTGAACGGGAACTCGTTGTCCACCCAGAGCACGCCGGCCAGCTCGGGGGGCATCGCCCACCGAGGCGGGTTGCCCGGCTGGAGCTCCATGGGGGCATGGATGAAGGTGTCACCGTAGTTGAACTGCACAGTCACCGTGTGCTCGCCGTTGAGGAGACAGTCGAGCTGCTCGATGCCGAGACCCGTGAACTTGTCGGCTCCTGCGGCAACGATGAGGGGCAGGCCGGTCTCCTCAGCCAGGGCACGGTACTTCCGCACCTTCTCGTCGATGCCCGCGACCAGCGGCTGGGCCGAGACGACGCCGGCCATGCTGCTGGGCGGCACCAGGATCGTGCGCATCGCCGGCGCACGCATGGCCGTCCCCGTCTGCCGGTCGGCCTGCAGGAGGAAGGTGTAGCCCTGGCTCGGGAACTCCGTCCGATGCAGTGGAGACAGCAGGTAACGGCGCAGGTCCTGGGCGATCCTCTTCGCCGTCCGCGCGTCCGGCGGATCCAGAGGACGGTCCTGAGGACCAGCCACGGTCAGCACTACCGGAACGGGGATCTCTTTGACTCGCTCGACGAGGTTGTGCCAGGCCCGCATTCTCCCGTACATCTCCTTCGACGGGCTGTGCGTCAGGACCTCGACCAGGGCGAGCGGCTGGCCAGCTTCGTCAAGTACGGTCCAGTCCGGAGTCTGCGTACCCCAGAGCCGTTCGTACTCCACCCTGAGGCCCGACGCTCTGAGGGCCTCGCCGGCGGCGAGTTCAATGTGATCACTCCAGAAGTTCTGATCCCGCCAGAGGTTCCGAGCGTACGTCTCGGCATCCTTCTCTGGCAGCAGCGCCAACTGCGCATCCAGCCACGCCCGCCAGGGCTCGTATTCGTCCTCGACAGCGAGGTCGTAGGACAGAGGCCGGCCCTCCGGGCGACGGTGGCCGTATCGACTCCTTTGTTCAGCCACGAAGTCAGGGCCAAACCAGCGAGTCGGCTGTGCGGTCGTCATGAGAAGGGAGTATGAGCCCTCTTGACCGCCGCACGCATCTGAGTTGGCCGACCGTGCAGCATGTGATATCGCTCCGGAGCGGTCTGCCCATTACCCAGCTGATCATCGACCGTCCCCAATGGTTGGCGCACATGGCCAAGTACGGGTGGTGTCCATCCCGGCTGTCGATTGTGGGAGACCGCAGCGGACTGCGCGCAAGGTCGGCCGCCTGCTTTTTCTCCGCTCCTTCGTCACGGAGAAAAAGCGACCGTCCTCTCCTGCACTCCGTCCGGCGGCCCCCCAAAATCTCTCTTCGCCGGGAGGGGCCGGGGGCCGATCTCCTCGGCAACCGCCACGCCGGACTAAGCCCGTCACCCGACAGCGGGACACAGGGCGAAGGCAAACTCCCAGATCACCATCAGCGGTCGCATTCCCCCAGCACAGGGCCCATTTTCGGATTGACCACCCCGCGAAAGAAAGATAGATTTACCTATGTAAGGACGGGGCAGGGCAAAGCCCCGGGAACCCACTCTCGACCAGGAGTCTTCGTGGAATTGAAGGACTTGAAGTCACCGCTCCGGCTGAACGAGACCACCGAACTCAAGGCGGTTTTCGACCCGGTCTTCCGCTCATTCTCGGTCCAGCTGTGGAGGGACGGCTCGCCGGCCGGGCTGCTCGGATTGGCTGGCGAGTTCACGCACCCCGACGACGTGCTCGACGAGGTCGATGACTTCCTCACCGAGCACGACGAGAGCGAGCTGACAGAGGAGCAGATGGCTCGCTTCGGCGGCATGCTGATCATGGCGAAGGGCGGCCCTGACGCCGAAATGCTCCGGCTGGCCATCGAGCGCCCCGAGAGCGTCATCATCCTCGACTGATCACGCCCCGCCGGGGGCCAGGGCCGTCACCCTGCCCGGCCCCCGGCGGCGGACCCCGCCCGTCGGCGGCGCCTCCCTCAGCGAGACGCCAATGCCGACCGTGCGCCCTCACGAGCTCCCACCGGAAAACGAAGGGATCAGCTACACCTTGCGTACTCCCGCAGCCATCGCGCAGCGCGCCGCCGGGATCCTCGGCGGCAACTGGGCGGCCGAGCGCCACCCCTGGGGCGTCCACGGCAGCCTGACAGCGCCCGAGACCGACACCTTCACCCTCCATGTCGACGACCACGGTCACCTGTGCCTGGAAGCCGTCTACGGCCGCTTCGGCGAGATCGCCCGGTTCCCCGAGCCGACCACCGAGGACGGCGCCGACGTCGTTGCCCAGGACGTCGCCAAGGCCATCCGCCAGCACTTGGCCAAGGATGAAGGCGAGTCAGCCGTGTACCAGGAACTGAACCTGGATGCACACTTCTCCGCCGCGGACTACAGCGACCCGGAGACGCCCTGCCACCCGAACGTCACCATCGCAGGGGCAACCGGCTTCTTCTACATCGACGAAGCTGGAGTCCTGCGGCTCTCCGCCCACCTGGACTCGCTCACCGAGATCGGCATCCGCCTCTGGGGCGAGGACTCCGTACCCATGCTGATCACGCTCGACGGTGGAGTCGTGTTCGCCTCCACCGGACGGTGGGTGATCCAGTTCCAGCACCCCGACGACGGTGGTGACGACGGGGTATGGGAGTACTCGATCCCAGCGGACGAGGCTCCGAACGAGGCGGCGGCCCGCGCCGTCGCGCAAGCCCGGTTCGCAGCCGACATCAAGGCCCATGGCAACACAAGCGCCTGGGACGGCACCACGATCCGCAGCGTGCGGTTCATCAACGACCAGCCCATGGCGTGAGGCCGTCGGAAGTGGCTGCTCGCCAGCCTGAAGCAGCCAGGCGGCCGACTATCTGACACCGACCGATATCGCTGCCGGATGCCGCCCGCCTCCCTCGCGGGCGGCATCCCTGCCCAACCCCTATTCAGAGACAAGGCGTTCGCGCCCGAAGCCTGTTGTCGGCGTGCAGCGGCAGCGCCAGGACGCACAGGATCCGCTGCGGGGCAAAACGCAGATTCACCTACGTCGTAACGGGGGCAGGGCAAGCCCCCGGAACCCACCTTCGGCAAGAGGTAGACAACACATGGGTGCCCACAGCCCCGAACTACTCCAGCTCGACCTCTGGGACGAGCACCTCCCCACTACGGTCGGCGTCAAGCCGACGACCGTCCTCTCCTATGGACTGGGGGCAGATTCGACGCTGATCTTGATTGACATGCTGCGCGACCCGCTCAGCTACGGCCTGGAGCCCGACCTCTCCGACCTGATCGTGATCACTGCCACGGTCGGCTCGGAATGGGAGGACACCGTCAGGCTCGTCGAGGAGCACATCTTTCCCCTCCTGCGGCGGCATCGAGTGCGGTATATCCAGGTCGCGCGGTGCGGCCCGTACGAGGCGGACGGCTGGGAAGTCCTCGCCGACTCGCGCGCCCCGCAGAAGTTCGTCCCACGTGGTCGCTGGACCCTCATGGACGAGCTCTCGCTCAACGGCACCGTGGTCCAGGCCGCCGGCGGGAACACGTGCTCGCTGAAGTACAAAGGATGGCCGTTGGACCAGTGGGGGCTGACCGAGTTCCCCGACAGGCCGTTCCGGAAGATCGTCGGCTACCACGCCCGCGAGGGGAAGCGGGCCACAACCTACGACGCGTGCCAGCAGAAGGACAACGCCAAGGCCCGCAGAACCATCTGCACCGTCGAGTACCCGCTCATCGAGCGGGGCTGGGATCGCGATGTCGTGGAGGCCCGACTGTTCACCGAATTCGGCTTCGTGTGGCCCAAGTCGTACTGCACCTTCTGTGTCTATTCAGGCTCCTGCGCTGCCAAACCGGCCCATATGGCACGGTTGCGCGACCACCTGTCTCAAGCCGTCGAGGTGCTGGCCCTGGAGTACACGTCGATGGCGCTGAACGAGAACGGCTCGTTCTACCCGAAGGAGACCCTGTACGACCGGGTCGCCGAGGACGGCAACACCGCGGCGCTCCGGGCGCTGGAGGACCACCTGTCCTCCACGGAGTGGGCCCTGTACCGAATACGCCGCGTGTTCCCGGCGGCCCGCACCGACAGCTGCCGTGAGCGACATGGCGACTCCTGCCGCTCCCCGTGGCCCGGTTGCGTCGACCCCGAGACGGGTGAACGAACACCGCCGTGCATGCAGTGGCACGGACCCACTTG
Source organism: Streptomyces akebiae (assembly GCF_019599145.1). Lineage (NCBI taxonomy): Bacteria > Bacillati > Actinomycetota > Actinomycetes > Kitasatosporales > Streptomycetaceae > Streptomyces > Streptomyces akebiae. Next base: position 1,321,223 of record NZ_CP080647.1, read on the forward strand.
CCGTGAGCCTCAGCCAGCATGCCGCGACGCGTCCCGGAAGGGGAAGGCGAGCCGGTCAGTCAAGATCGTCTTCAAGGGAACCCGCGCTCAGGTCGCCCGCCTCATACGCAGTCGCGCACAGGACAACGACGAGCACGTCGAGGAAGCCTTCGGGCACCCTCTTGGCCACGTCCGCAGTCAGGCCCTTTCGCGCAGCTCGCGCTTCCCCACTGTTGAGGAATTCCACGCAATCGCCCCCAGCGGCGTGATCGAGAAACAGAAGGAGAACTTCGAGAAGCTGTGGCGGGAGACCTGCCGACAGCTCAGAATCCCCGTCTGATCCCGCAGAACGGCACCGCTGCCCGGCTTCGCTCAGCGTCACAACGAGCCGGCCGAGGCATTCCCTCTTCCCGGCATTCCGAGTGTGGGGCCCTCGGCGGGAGGGGTGCAAGGACGGGCTTCGCCGCATCCTTGCACCCCTCCCGTTCGGGCCCCTCTTTCTTTTTCGCCGGTAAGGGGAGGGGGGTACTCAACGGCACCACACGGCATTCGGTACCACGCCGCGGCCGAATGCAGGTCGCATGCACAGACACGCTCGGGCGCGACTCGACGGGCAGGCATAAATCGCCCCCAATCCCTTTCCGCATACCCCCGTTCTCGGGTTGACCCACCACCCGAAGGAACGTAGATTTACCTATATCGAAAGGGGGCGGGAATGAGGAACAAGAACCCGCCCGCCTGACTCAAACGCAAACAAATCCGCCCCGGTTACTGATCCTTGAAAACTCCACAGAGCGCCTCAATTTAAATCCGCAGCACATTGACGTGATTTCAAGAACCGCAATTCCAAAGGGGCAGGGCAAAGCCCCAGGAACCCACGCTTCGGAACGGAGTCACCTACGTGACCGACAACCCCATTTCCATGACCGACCTCGCGACCGCCCTCCGGGAGGGGGCACAGCTTGAGGCGCACGGCCTCTATGGCAAGCAGGTCGTATTCACCCTCCCCAGCTCCGGGGACCAGATCACACTGTGGCCCGCGCCGCCCAAGCCCGCGTCCCGTCCGATCTTGAAGCTGCTCTGGATGCGCCGCACGCCGCAGGACAACGTCGTCGCACGCGGTGAACTGCCCTGGACCAGCGACGCCAAGCCGGTCGTGGACTGGGCGATCAGCATGGCCTACTCGGCCGACGAGATCGCCCCCCAGTACGCGCCCGTCCTCACAACGCTGCACGAGCACGGCATCAGGGCCAGCGTCGTCCCCGTTCAGGGCGTCGGCTTCCTCATCCGAGCCGACCTCCCGGACTCCACCCACCTGATCATCGGAGGCCCCGAAGGCCTTCCCAGCCGTGCCGACCAGGTGAAGCAGTGGCACGTGCAGCACGAGGGCGCAGACGACCACATCGCCGTCGTCCACCACAGCCCCGACCTCCACCAGATGATCAACGACACCAAGCGCTACCTCCAGGCAACGGCCATCCGCTACGGCGGCCGTCACCCGCTCGGGGCCCCGGCTCCCGAAGAGCAGGAGGACGGGCCGGACAAGCTCTACAGCCTCATCTCCGAGCTGTCCGGCCTGCGACGCGTCGACCGCACGGCCCCCGGCGGTGCCCTGATGACGATCTTCGACGCCGACGGCTACAACAGCGCCACCATCGCCGTCCCGGCCGAGATCGTGACCCGCATCAACCGCCTCCTTTCCGTCGAGCTGCAGGTCATCAAGATCTACGGCGGCTAGCAGCCGACGCACACACAACGTGCCGGGCCCGGAGGGCAAACCGGGCCCGGCACGCACGAACCCACAACCACGGATGGACACATGACCCCCCGTATTCCCCAGGCCCCCAACCACTGGCCCCTGGCGCTGACCGGCACCACCAGCGACCCGGAACCGGCCACGCCTCCTGACACCCTTCAGACGGTCCCGCTGGTGTGGGCGTCGCCGCCCTGGTTGACGAGCTGGAGCCCAGCAGGCCGACGGCCCGCCTTCAGAGCCGATGACCCACGCGTGCGCATCGCCCGCCTCCTGGCAGCCGAACTCGGCACCCGTTCCACCCACGACCTGATCCGCGCGGCGGAGGCCCGCGATTTCCAGGTGGTCACGGTCGAGAACGTCATCGAGACCGCGGTCTGGCTCACGTCCCGGACCGTCGGCAAGTAACTGATTCCGAACTCCTTCACCGCGTCAGGCCCGGAGGGCAAACCGGTCCTGACGCGCCCCGGAACCCACAATCGCAGGAAGAGAATTTGAGTCTCACTTTCACCGACATGTACGCGGGCGCTGGCGGCTCCAGCACGGGCCTGGTCAATGCAGGACTCGAACTCAAACTCGCCGCCAACCATTGGCAGGTCGCGGTGGATACGCACACTGCCAATCATCCCGACGCAGAGCATCTCTGTGCCGAGATGGAGTACTACGACATGAGGCGCCTCCCGAAGACGGACATCCTTTGGGCGAGCCCCATCTGTACGGAGATAAGTCCCGCAGGAGGCCGTCCACGCCTCAAGGGGCAAGTGGACGACGAGGAATGGAAGGCCCTCCCGGACAAGGCGTTCCAGCGGACACGGGCCACTGCCTTCGAAGTCATCCGCGCCGTGACAATCCACCGCTACAAGGCCGTATTGGTCGAGAACGTCATCGAGTTCGCGACCGATTGGGAGTTGTTCGACTGGTGGCTGGCCGGAATGGCGCAGCTGGGCTACGAGTATCAGATCGTCTGTGTCTCGTCCGCACACATCGGGGACGCATTCAATCTCCCCGCTCCGCAGTGGCGTGATCGCTTGTACATCGTTTTCACCCAGGTCGGAATCCGTCGTCCCGACGTGAAGCCGACGCCGCTCGCTTTCTGTGAAGTCTGCGACGAGGACGTTCACGCGGTGCAGACCTGGCGCAAGCCCCGTAAGCCCCGCAAGGGCCAGAAGCCCCGGAGGAGCGGAGTCGGCAAGTACGGCGTGCAGTACGACTACACGTGCCCCTGCGGCCACGGGGTCGTTGAGCCGTACGTCCAGCCCGCGTCCTCCATCATCAACTGGGAGGACGAAGGCATTCGCATCGCCGACCGTCACAAGCACGGGCTTGACCCGCTGGCCGAGAGCACCATTGCTCGCATTGAGGCGGGGCTGGAGATGTTCCCCGAGGCCCCCTCGGTGGTGACCCTGAACCACAGCGGACACGAGGGCAGGGCATTCCGGCCGGACACGGCCCCGCTTCCGTCCCGGTGCGCGAAGATCGGGGAAGGGCTGCTCCTCCCGCCCGGGGTCCACCCGTACGCCACGTCTTCCCCTGATCTCGCGGCTCCGCCGTTCGTTATCGAGCTGCGCAACCACGGCAAGGCGCGGAAGATCAACCGGCCGCTGTCCGCGGTCATGGCGGGCGGCAATCACCACGGGCTGGTCATCCCGTACCGGAAGGGCGCGAAAGCCAAGCCGACGTCCGAGCCGCTGCACACTCTCTCCACGCACGACTCGGCCGGACTCCTGCGGCAGGCGGCACGGATCGAAGACTGCCACTTCCGGATGCTCAAGTGGCGCGAGCAGATGAACGCCCAAAGGTTCCCGCCCGACTACATCGTCACGGGCACCAGTGACGCCGCTAGGACAGTCCAGGCCGGAAACGCGGTGAGCTGCAACGTCGCCCAGTGGCTCGGCGAGTGCGTGGCCGCCGTTCTGTAAACCCCGTGGGGCCGCCCCGGCGGCCCCACCGCATTCTTCCCCTTTCAGCCGGGCCCGGAGGGCAAACCGGGCCCGGCGCCCACAAGCCGAAGGAAGCCGCATGGCCTTCTCAGACCCCCAGCACGACGCCCGCGAACGCATCGCCCATACCGCCCGCACCGTCCAGCACACCCGCACCGCCCAGATGGCGATCCGGCTCCTGCTCACCCGGGGCATCCGCCCCCAGGTGACCCGTTCCCGCCCCACTGAGCCGCCGTGGGTGGACGTCACGTTCTCCCACGGAGCCACCTCCGTCAGGTGGTCCAACACCTACTACCGCAACGGCCACAGCCTCCGGTTCAAGCTCCTGCCGCTCACCCTGGCGCCCATCGTCCTCGCTGCCGTCGGCAGCGCCCCGGACAGCGAGTTGGCCACCTTCCACGACCCGACCGATTTCAAGGGCGACGCCGCCCGGTGGCTGGACGAACAGACCGCAGGGCTGCTGGGCGCGGCCGACAGCCGCCCGATGCCCGGCTACGACGAGGAGGCGTCCGACACGCCGATCTACACCTCGGAGCTGTCCGGGCGCTGGCAGGTGGAGGGGATCGCCCTCCTGGAACTGTCCGGCCCGGACATGACCGCCGTGTGCAACCTGGAGGTCCTGCGCCTCAGCGAGGCGGCGGCGCACGCAGCCATCACCGCGTACGCGGGCCAGATCCCGCGGCGCTGATCCAGCCGGCTGCCTGGCTGGCGCCGCCTCGGCACTGCCATTCAGCCGGGATCGACCCCCTTGCTGCCCAGGGTCCGGGCAGCCCCCACCGAACACCTCAACCTAGGAGAGCCCCATGCCCAAAAACCTCAGCACCCCTCCGCCGTGCGGTAGCGCGTGCGGTGCCCAGCTCGAACTCTTCACCCCGCCGCCCCTGCCCGCGCCGGCCGCCGGGTTCGACTGGGATCGCAACGACGTCGTAATCGTCGGCGACAGTGGCGGAAAGGACAGCGGTGTCCTCGTGCACGAGGTGTGCACGCAGGCCGATCAGGCAGGCCAGTTGCACAAGGTCAGGGTGTTGCACTGTGATCTCGGCCGTACGCCGAACGGGCATCTGATCGAGTGGCCCGGCGCGCTCGAAGTGGCCCGCAGCCATGCCGACCTGTACGGAGTGCCGTTCGTCGTCCGCCGCAGTCAGCGATGGCCGTCCCTCTGGGACCGGATCATGGATCACGGCAACTGGCCTGGTTTCTTTGCCAGGTTCTGCACCTCGGATACGAAGACCGCCGTCGGCCGCGACTATGTCGACGAGGTCGCCGCCGAACTGCGGCTCGGCCGCCCCATCCGCGCCGGGTACGCGCTGGGCATGCGCGCCGAGGAGTCCCGGGCCCGCGCCAGGAAACCGGTCATCGAGCAGCACCGTATGACGGCGAAGACGCTGCGTGACGTCACGACGTGGCTTCCGGTCCACCACCTCAAGACGGATGAGGTCTGGAAGGCCCACGCCGAGCACGGCATCCCGTGGCATCCCGCCTACGAGCACGTGGGGCGGCTCAGCTGCCGTGCCTGCCCGCTGGCCAAGCGGGCGGACCTAGTCGCGTCCGCACGGCTCAACCCCGAGATCTTCGCGGAGTGGGCCGGAGCCGAGGAGCGTATGGGCATGCCGTTCAAGAAGAACCTCACCCTGAAGCAGATCATCGAACTCGCCCGAAGCTGACTGGGCCAAGGGATCCACCCGTCTACGGCGCACACCCTGGTTCCGTCCGGCCGGAGCAGATACCTGAGAACCCAAAACCGCACCAGTTCGGGGAGCCGGAGAGCCGAAACACCGTTGACCCCAATCGCCGGGAAAGATAGATTTACCTATGTCGAGACGGGGTCATGGCTCCAAAGCGGCCTCTCGTCTTCCTCAGGTCGCCCGGGCCGACTGTCTCGATTCCCGGTCGGAGCGCGGCAGGGCAAGTCGCGCTCCGGCATCGAACCCGCAACCGTGAAAGGCAGCCACCCATGGACTTCAAGGGACCTCTCGACATCGAGGCGCCCACCGATTACTCCGCGCTGGTCAAGTCGACGCCGGCGGAGCTCGGGCACGCTCACCTGGCCTACGCCCTCCGCTGGGTCGGCGAGGACGGCACGAAGATCGACGGCGAGGGCAACGTCGTCGCGGAGGGCTGGGCCACGGCGCCCGACGGCTGGGAGACGTTCAACGCCACGTACGCCCCCGAACTGGCCGGGGCGATCTGCGCCGACCTCCTCGCCTACGTGTGGGAGGCAGCCGGGAGCGAGGGCCTGCAGCTCTCACTGCAGGCCCTCGTCGACTCCCTGGCGGACGAGGACCTACGGCACTCGCTGCTGGCTCTCCTCGGATCCCTGGCTGCAGCCCTCGACTGACGTCCCGCCCTCAGACCCCTCCGGTGCGCGGCAGGGCAAAGCCGCGCACCGGAGCGGAACCCACCACAACGGAAAGAGCACCCCATGCAGAAATACGCCAGGCGCACCGCCGCCCGCGAGCGGCTCACGGCCGCGCGGCATCAGCTGATGATGACCCAGGCCGTGTTGACGCTCCACCGGAGGGCGGCGGCGAGGCGCCAGCAACTGATCGACAGGACTGACGGCCGTCTCGCCCAGTGGCGCTCCGAACAGCGGCTCCTTCCCGGTGACTTCAGCAGTGAGTGGATCGAAGCCACGGATGAGCAGCGGATCCTCCGTGAACGGTCCCTCCGGGAGGCGGCGGCCCTGACGGCCGCCTATGAGGTTGTTGCCGCCGCTCATCGGCTGGCTCTCGGCGCGGCTCACCGCGAGGTGCACCCCGTGCCCGAGCAGGGCACCGTGATCGCTCCGGCGAATCCGGTAGCACACGCCGTCAACTACACGGCTGCTTACGCCAGTTCCCACGACGGTGACGAGGTCGATCATCCTGCTTCCCTGTCGGCCGACCGGGTCGAGTTCATCCTCGGCCAGTGGCAGAAGGTTCCGTACGCACGGATCCTCCTCGATGCGTCGTGCACGTACACCGTGGCCCTGCCCGGCAGTTACATCGAGCTGCGCCCCGTCGACGAGCCCGCTCCGACCGAGGGCGACGTGCTGCACGCGGCCCTCGGCGCGTACGGCGTGCCGTCGTATCCCATGTGGGAGTGCGGCATCACGTATCGCGTGATCCCGCTCGACATCGCCGCCACCGGGGAAGACGTCCACACTGGGCCGCGCCTGTTCGTCAAGTCCGACGAAAGCGCCGATCGGCCGATCGCCGCTCACGACGAGCCGTGGACGATCACCTTGCACGACGCCGACGGCGACCTGATCGACACGCTGTACAGCGGCTCCCACGGGCCCGGGGGCATCGCCGAGGAGTCCGCCGACTGCGCGAAGTTCGCCGCGTCGTGGATCCGCGACAACGCGGACGCTCACCTCTCCGGGTTCTGACCGATCCCCTGCGTCCGGGACGCGGACATGCGCATGGCCGCCCGCGTCCCGGACTCGGCTCATCTCTTTCTCCAGCCGGCGAACTTGCGTCCGGCCCTACTCGAAAGGCAATCGAGCATGGACACCCCGTCCCGCATCCAGCCCCGTACCGAACGCGGCGAAGCCGCCGTGTGGGAATACCTCGACACCTCTTGTGTCGGCGCCGTCTTCAACCAGGACCCCGCCGTCCGCGGCATGCGCGCCGTCCTGACCTACGGCCGAGACCGGTGGACGGCCGGATGGGAGGCACTCCGCACCAGCCCCCACTTCCGCAGCGAGGCGGAGAACGCCATCACCACCCTGTTCGGCGATGTCCTGCACTACTGGGCCCGCCGGAACCTCAACGCCTTCGACCTGCTTCAGCGCCGCATCTGGGAACTGCGTGGGGAATTCGAGATCTTCGACTTCGGCAGGTTCGCCGACGCAGAGGAACTCGCGGCCCTGGCCCCCTCCGACCTTTCCGAGGTCATCGCCCGCTTTCTGGCCGATCTGCTGCTGTGCGCCGAGCGGCTGAACCTCAGCTCCGAGGACCTCTTCAAGAACGGACTGCGGTTCTTCGTGGCCGATCTGAACCAGGTGAAGTTCGAACAGCTCCCGCGCGCCGAGCAGCAGGCGCACATCGCCCTGGCCACCCTGGCGGACCTCAAGCTCATCGTCGACTTCCGGCCGCACGGCGACGAAGGCAGCGGCATGTGGCACGTCCAGGAGAACCCGCTCGACCGTACGGTCCTGCCCACCGAGGAGGTCGCCGTCTACGCCGAGCGCCGCCGCACGCTCCTTCGGCCGCGCCCGGAGCAGCCCGGAAGCACCCGGAGCGATTCCCCCCCGCGCTGACCGCACCCCTCTCGTCCACCGTCCGGCAGGGCAAGCCGAGCGGCGGACCCGGAACCCACGCCGTTCCTGGCGGGCGGGCGAACACTCCCGCCCGCCAGGAACGGCCCCCGAGCGGAGTCTTCCTATGACCACCACCGCGAGCACCCCAGCCGACCCCGACGCGGACTTCGAGAGGGCGGCACGCCAGGCCCTGCGCCTGATCGCCCCGCCCAGGTTGCACCTGGTCTCCACCCGGCCTCGGCCCACAGCCAAATCAGTCCCTTCGACAGATGCCGACGTGGAGGCTCTCGCGATCAGCGTCGGCGTCCTCAGCCCCGTTGACGCAGGGCCCCGCTGACCAGTCCTGGCTGGTCAGCGGGCGGCTTGGCCACCGTCTTCTCCCCCCTCGCCCACGCCTCCGGCAACGCCATCCCGACCACGTTGAAAGGCATTCCTCCCATGAACGACCTTGCCGCCATTCCCGTCGCCGCCGTGCTGCTGCACGCCCTGGCCGTCCGTGAAGTTCCCGGCTTCCTGGAACTCGATGAGGACTTCGTCATCGCCCACCCGCCGCACCTTCCCCAGGACAAGGCTCTGGCCAGCGAGCACATCATTCTCTGCGCCCCCGGCTATGTCAGCGGGTCCGTGGCCGAGTACACGGGCGGCTTGTACGCCAGGGCAGACGAGGGCTACGACGGCTCGGACTACTGCGAGATCGAGATGGTCTATGAGGCACAGCCCGGATCGGATCTCATGGCCCACGCCGCCGCGTGCGCGGAGGCCGTCGCCAAGTGGTTTGCCTCGCGCCGGACAAGCCCCGAGTCGTCCGGAGACAAAAGCGGGGCCGACGACACGGACGAAGTCCGTACCAGCACCACCGGAGTGTGCTGACTTGGGCAAAGCCGCCGGCCCCTGGAACCCACAAACGGAAATCTCCATGGAGAGCCCATTCGCAGTACCCGACAGTGTAGGGCCTTGCATAAGACAGGATGAGCACGATGACCACGACCAGAACGCAGTTCGAACAGCGGCTCGCCGAGCTACGGCGCGACGCCCAGGAGCTCACCCGCAAGGACTTCGCCCACCTCGCCGGCGTCGCCGAGAAGACGGTCCGGAACTGGCTGGATGCCGACCCGGACTTCGCTTCCACAGCCCGGACCGGTCCCCGGCGAGTCCAGCTCTTCCCCTTTGACGAAGGCGCTCAGTGGGTGCGCAAGAACCTCTTCGGCCCCGACGAGAGGGCGCCGGAAGTGAGCCCAGGGCCCCGGCTCGCTGCGGAACCCCATCGCATGCCCTACACGCCCGGCGAGCGGTGGCGCTGGGTTGACATGGCGCGTCTTCGCGGTGTGACGCCGACCGCCGTACGGCTGCTCGCCAAGGAGTACCAAGACCACCCCGAGCGCCCGTTTCCACCGCGCGACGAGTACGACCGCATGTTCGACGCCAGCGAGGTCGCCGCCTGGTTCCGGTGGTACGACACCACCCGTCCGGGATACACCGGCCCCCGGCCCGCCGAGATCGCAGCGGAGTCCGGTACGAAGGACACCCGCCGCACAGAGGTGATCAGGCGCCTGAACACGGCGATCGACAAGGGCGAAGACCTGACCACCCAGGTGCTTGCCCGGGAACTCGATGTGAGCGCCGACGTCGCGGCCCGCTACCTGCGGCAGGCAGCCGAGGCTGTTCTCCCTGAGCGCGGTCTGATCTCCCGCAGCCAGATCGCCGAGCGACTACCCAAGACGGCCGCCGCACTCACGCCCGAGCAACGCCGAGAGCGGGTGAAGACCCTCCTCAGGCGCAAGAACGCCCCCACGCCAGTTATCACGGTGGCGGACACGCCGTACTACAGCGAGACGGCCATCGCCGAGCTTCTCGCGCCCCCTACGTGACACCGCCGACGACGGCGCCCAGAACGGACAGGCCGCGGTCGACACTCTCACCTTCGCATCCCGGCGATCGAGTGTGGGGCCCTCGGCGGACGGAGTGCAAGGCCGGGCTACGCCGCGGCCTTGCACTCCGTCCGTTCGGGCCCCGCTTTCTTCTTTGCCGGGATGGGGAGGGGGGCATCCACCGGCACCGGACCGGGGGCGGCTCGGCGCCGTGGCCGTGTGCGGCAACACGAGCCTTTCGCAAGCCTCCACAGCCCTGCGACCGGGGCGAAATCCGCAGAGATTGACCCCTGTTGGGCTCGGATTTCACGTTGACCACCCCACCTAAGGAAGATAGATTTACCTATGTCAAAAGGGGGCAGGGCAAGGCCCCCGGAACCCACGATCTACCGAGGAGATCACCTTGGCCGAGGACACCGAGGTCACCGAGTTCTGGATGGTGTGCGAGACAGGCGACATCGAGTCGTTCGACAACTACGACGCCGCCCACGAAGCGATGACGGCCGCCGTGAAGCGTGACGTTGAGAAGCACGGCGAGGAGACGGCCCGGAAGTCGGGTCTGTGGCACCCGTACGGCTACTCGATCAAGGTCATGCAGGGCGGCCGGGACGCCACGGACGACTGGGGATGGAACGAGCCCGACAAGCCGCTGAGCGTGGCCTGAGGGCGCCGCCCGACTCCGGCTGCCAGCAGCGAGCCGGGATCCACCGAATCGCCGGGATGCGCGGATGCGCCCACGCGCGAGCTCGCTCGTGAACGTCGTCGGACACACGAGCCGGCCGGACCGCCGCGCCCGGCACCCATCCCTTCCGCTCTCCAGGGCGCCCGCCGCGCGCCCCGCAGCTTCCGGCCGGGGAGCAACCGGCCTGCTCGAAAGGACTCAATCATGCGTATCACCATCGCCCCGCACGCCCCCGAGGCGCGCGCCGCGCTCGGCGGATACTCCGCCTTCCCCGTCCGCGTGGCCCCTCTGCTCGCCATGCGCCTCACCGTGATGCGGGAGTACGCCGCATCCCGTAACCACCTCGCGGTCTGGGCCGACGCCGCCAAGCAGGTTCACGAGGCCATCGCCGCCGTGTGCTTCGCCCAGGTCGGCCGTCGCCGCAAGTACCGCCGGATCGCCAGCCGTGTCGCGCTGGACGCCATCGTGTCGTACGAGAAGGCCTACGCCACCTCCCTCTTGCGCGACGCAGCGGGCCACTACCACCCCGAGCCCGGCACTGAGTTCCCGTTCGCCGTCTCCGACATCGGGCGCGCCGCCGCCGATCTCCTCGGCGACGAGTGGTCCGCAGACTCCGGCTCGTGGGGCGTGCGCGCTTACCTCCAAGCGGACGACGAGGGCCACGGTTACACCCTCGCCGTCTCCGACAGCGGAGTCCTGCACGTCGTGACCTTCCCCGAGGGACGCCGCACCGACGTCGTCGACGTGTGGTCCAGCGACAAGCTCGGCGACATCGCCGCCCGCGTCGCCGACACCATCCGCGAACTCCGCAAGGGCGACTGACCCAGCTCGCGCGACCGCGCCCCGGTCACGATCCGGTCGGGGCGCCCGCCGCCCGGAGAGCCACGGGCCACCAATCCGAAGTGAAGGGCACCACCCGACATGACCGTGCTGTACTCCCGCGCCCAGGTACGCAACGCCATCACCAAGGGCCTGACCATGGCCGCCGCCGAAGCCCGCGTCCCCAGCTCTGCCGACCGGTTCACGTGGGCCCGCGCCGCCGCCATGACGCTCCTGGAAAAGCCGGGCGCACCGTGGGCCGAAGTGAAGAACGAGCACTACAAGGGCACCCCGGCCACCCCGCCTTCCGACGACGACACACCGCTGTTCACCCGTGACCAGGTCTCCCAGGCCGTGACCAACGGCGTCGACCTCGCTGCCGAGCACAACGGCCGCTCCTGCCCCGATGACTTGGACAACTTCATGGTGAACGCATCGCTCACTCTGCTCGACGACCCGGACGCCGACTTCTACCAGGTCGTCGCGGAGTGCTACGGCGAGCGCCCGAGCGTTGTCCGTTCCTGGCTCTGACCGCTGCCTTCCAGCCGGGGCGCGGCTGCCGCGCCCCGGCTCCACCACCCGCCCGGAGAACGGGCAGTCCCCCCGAGAGAGAGGAATCCGCACGATGACCAGCAAGACCGAGCCCAACGGCTACACGGTGCACGCATTCAACGCGGCCGGTGACGTCCTTGGACTCGACGGCCCCCAGTCGGCCGGAAAGGCGCGTGAGGGCGTGGACGGCCAGACCGCCGGACAGTCCCTGTTCATCGAGACCGGTCACCGGCTGGAGGGCAACGGCCTTCCGGTGCGCGACCGGATCCGCTGGTACGTCGTCACCGATCACAAGACCGGCCGCCACACCTGCCACGGGCGGCCCGAAGGTGTCGAGCCGGGCACCCTGGGCGCCCTGGTGCGCTACCTCGAATTCTCACCGGCTGAGCGGGTGGCGCTCGCGATGCTCGGACACGCCACCGAGGGCACCCCGTTCTGCGGCTCGTGCGAGGACACCGGCACCGTGACCCTGTACGACGGTTCCACCGACGGGGTTATCGGCAGCCGGGCGTGTGAGGACAAGGCATGCATCCAGCGCGGCCGGGCGCGGGCCCGGATCGCTGAACAGCGCCACACGGGTGAGCTGTTCATCGGGCATGAGGTGTTCACGCCGCACATCTGCTCCGAGTGCCACTACGGCGGTTACACGCCCGTGCCCGGCCTGTACGCGAGCACAGGCCCGGTCTACCTGTGCACGGCGTGGGAGTGCGGTCACACGGTCGACCGGAGCGCGTTCGAGGTCGCGGACGGCGAGAGGTTGGCCGAGGCGAACAACCGGCTTCACACCGCCCGTGCCCGCCGCCATGACGAACCCCCCTTCTAAGCACCGCAGCCCCCGCCACAGACGGTGTGCGGCCCGATCGAGTCGGGCCGGGGAGCACCGGGCCACCCCATCCGGGGCACGCCCCCAACCCCACGGAGAGGAACACCACGACATGACCACGCAGGACGAACACCCCGCGGCTCACCGACTCGCCACGGACGGCGCCGACCGGCAGGAGTGGCCGGACGCTGAGGCACTGGAGCGCGACCGGCGGACGGAGGAGCGCACGCGGCCGGTGACAGCGGAGCTGGTACGAAACCGGGGCACCCGGGAAACGGTGGTGTGGCTGCTCGACGACTCCGGCACTTTGTGCGCCACGGCGCACGTGATCCGGCTGGACATCCGCCACGACGTCCGCCAGGACGACGCGGAGGCAGCGGCATCCCGTGCGCTAGTGAAGGCAGGGTTCCGTCCCGTGCTCGGCTGGACGTGGACGGAGGTAGGGGCGGAGGCCTCCCGGCGCCGGTGGCGTATCGCGATCGAGCCGACGGCCGACTACCTGTCGTACGTAGAGCGCCGCTCCGGTCCGCGTCCGGGGATTCCGGCTATCGACGGCGCCACCGTCACGGCGCGCACGCAGCGCGGATGGTGGGACGTCACCACGTCCGACGGTGAACGGTACGCGCTCACGTGGGAGCCGCTGGTCGGCGGCGACCGGTGGACGGTGTGGGGCGGGGAGAACTTCACCCGGCTTGTTCGCTCCACCACCGACCAGGCGAAGGCGCTGTTCGTGCTCCGCCACCCGAGCCACGCTCGCGTGTGACGCGGTGTGGCCCGGGGTGGTGCAGTCCCCGGGGCCGCGTATGGGCCGGTGTCCGGCTCACGGACCGGCCCCAACTCCCGAGAACCGAGAGGATTTCTCATGCCCGCTGATGCTTCCGCCACCGACGCCAAGACGGTTGCCGTCCCGCTGCCCGGCGTCGCAACGCAACGCCCCGCCCGGCGCGGCGACGGATGGCGCCTGAGGCTGGCCGCGCTCGTCGGACGCGGTTCCACCCAGGCTGCCGCGAAGAGGCATCTGGCCGAGCAGATCGCGTTGATGGCGGAGACGATTGCCGTTGAGCCCGCATTCGCCCGGGACGACGACGGCGCCCTGATCGTCGCTCTCGACCGGCCTTGGGGCATCGAGTGGTACCGCGTCACCGACACCCACGCCCGGCGGATCTCGACCGGCGACCGGCACGCGGAGGGCCCCGCCGCCGATCTGGCGCGCGTCGACCACTACACGCTGCTGCCCGCATATGCGTCCGGCCGTGCGGACGGCGCACCGCGTCCGCCCCTGTTCACCATGGCCGAGATCGAGAAGGCACTCAGCACGGCGCACGACCGGGCGCACGCGCACACCGACGACGCCGCCGCCCTGGACATCTTCCGGGGCGCCGTCAAGGCGCTGCTGACCAACCCTGCCTCGGAATACCCGATCCCGGACGACAAGGCCACCGCCGAGGCCTGAACGCAGAGCAACCAGCCGGCCCGGGGCGCCACCGCCCCGGGCCACCCGCCACCGAACGGAGAAGCCCCCATGGGACTGCGCATTCCCCGATTCCATCCACTCTCCGACATGCCCCTGTTCGAGACACAGCGGACGCTGCGCGGCCACAACTTCTACCCGGGCGCGCCCGTGCTGCGCTCCCTTGCACCCCGCGACCCGCGCCGCAAGCCGGAAGCATCGCCGTGCATCGTCTACCACTCCCCGTGGGGCCACCTGGTCGTCACCGAGATCAACCCCGAAAACCTGAACGGCTATGGCTGGACGTGCCGGTCGAGCGACCCGGGCGGCGCCGAGTGGGGAGACCTCGGGTACATGGGCGCGTTCGAACGACGCCGCGGCAGGCCATGGGAGTTCTGGGAGCGCGACCTGTTCTCCGACGACGCGAACGCCGCCGCCGCTGTCGCCCGCATCCTCCAGCGCTACACCCAACCCGTACGTCGCGACACGCGGCATGACCCCGAGCAAGAGGGCGCCCCCGCCACCCCGACCGCACCGACAACACGCCCCGCCGCCACCCCTATCGCTCGCGTGCCGCGCGCGTCCAGGGGCGTGATGAGCCGCCGCTGAAAACGGTCGGCGTTCTCCGCCCCACCGATCACTCCGAGAAAGACACCCCTGATCAGACGCAGGCCCGCGGCGCGAAGCGGCAGATCGTCCACACCAAGCCGCGGCGCCCGGTACCGACTTCCTCTTCGTCGGTACCGGGCGCCGCGGCTTGGTGCGTTCTCTGCCTAGTGCTGCCGTCCGTGTTGGTGTGCTGGAGGAGTCACCCAGGACTGCGGGTTTCGAGGAGTCGGCCCCGGGGGCCCTGCGACCGGGTACTGGGGCACCTGTGGCGCGGGGTGGGCGGCCGGTGCGGGCTGTTGTGCGTAGTGACCGCCCTGGCCCCTCACGGTGGGAGGCTGGGATACGCAGCGCAGCTTGGTTCCCGCGTGCACGGTGACGCTCCACGCGGGTTGGTCGCTGAAGAGGCGCCACATGGGCTTGCCGTCCATGGTCGTCTTCTCGTACCGGCCAAGCCGGAAGCCGATCGTCACCCCCTGCTCGTCCTCCACCTCCATCTTGAGGCCGATCCACTCGGGATCCAGGTCCTCGATCGGCCGTTCAGTCAGCCCGTTACGCGTCATCCCTTCCCCTCTCATGCCGAGGCCGCGCTCTGCTCAGCCGGCCCGGCGGTCGCCGGTCCGGGAGACGCCGTGGCCGCCGCATTCGCTGGCGGGATCGGACGGGTAACAGGCTGGCCTGCTGCCGCCTCCTGTCCGGTCGACCGCGCCGCTGCGAGGCCGTGATCCAGCTTCCCGCGTTCCGGTGCTCTGTCCGGTCTGGCGGCGACCTTGCGGACGGTATCCACGGACTCGCCGAGCCGATCGGCCACTGAACGAACGCCGTCGAGCTTGAGCATCTGGCCGACGCTCTCGGTCTGTCGGTCCCGCAGTTCCTGCTTCGCGGTCTCGGCTTCGCCACGGAGCCGGGCGGCGTACGCGGCGATCTTCTCCTCAGCTTCCGTGGTGACGTCCGTGATCTCCTGCGCCGCTACTTCGTAGTCGGTCGCAAGGTCCTCCAGCTGACGCTCACGTGCCCAGTGCTCGGCCCGGCGCGCGCGTACTCTCTCGCGGGCCTCGACCTCGCGCGCCGATTTCCTCGGCCTGCGTTGAGCCATCGAACTTGCCTCCCCTGAGCGATGGGTTCTGGGCCATTGTGGCCGATGAATCCATCCCCGCCACATGGGGAATTGGTGGCCTTCTTCAAATGACGCGCTCAGAGGCAATCAGAGGCAATCAGAATGAATTGATCTTGCTTGTGGATAACGCGAACTGCGCGGTTTTCCGCAGGTCCGCTCAGGAGAGCGGACCTGCGGAAAACCGTGGCGCTTCGCGGTCCGCGAAGAAGGAAGGCGCAGGTCGGCTCGTTGGCTCGACTCGTTCCTCGCTCGCCAACTCCCCTTCCCTGCACCCCCCTTCTTCGCGGTCAAAGCTCTTGCATTCACAATGACACAAGGTAATCTGAGTGCATGATGACCATCCACAAGCTCTCCGCTGGGGATGGCTATCGCTATTACATGAGCGAGACCGCCACCGGAGATGTGCGCCGTTCTCCGGACCGCGACCTGGGTGATTACTACACGGCGGAAGGAAATCCGCCGGGCGTGTGGGTCGGCGGTGGGATCGCGGAATTGGGTGTCTCCGGGACGGTGTCCGAGGCGCAGATGGAGGCTCTTTATGGCGAGGGGCTGCACCCGAACGCGGATGAGATCATCAAGGCAGCCCTGGACGAGGGACTGTCGCTCGCCGAAGCCACGCGCCGGGCGCGCCTGGGGCGCCGCTATTACCGGTACGACCAGAACGCCGGCCCCCTCGCGGCGAAGATCCAGGACGAGATCGAGGCCTTCGAAGGCCGCACCGGGCGGGAGGCCACCGCCGATGAGCGGCGGCAGTTGCGCGCCAAGGCCGGCGCCATCGCCTTCCGGGCGGACTTCGGTCGTTCTCCCACGGACGCCGAGGAACTCGCCCGGTACATCAGTGCCAATACCGGTTCGAAGCAACAGGCGGTCGCCGCCTATGACTTGGTCCTTCGGGCGCCGGAGGACCTCAGCAAGGGGCTGTTCGGCGAGGGCGACGAGGACGTCTGCCGGATCGTGATGGAGTGCGACGAGGAGGCGGTCCTGGAGACCGTCACCTGGATCGAGGAGCACGCTCTCGCCACCCGGACGGGCATCAACGGCGTCGCCCAGGAAGACGTGAAGGGCGGGCTGGTCGCCACCCTCTTTCGACACCACGACAACCGGCTCGGCGAGCCCCTTCTCCACCATCACCTGGTCGTGGCGAACAAGGTCCTCGGGATCGACGGCAAGTGGCGCTCGATCGACGGAAAGCTGCTGTACGCGATGGGCGTTGCCGCCTCCGAGTTCTACAACCAGGTCGTAGTCGAGAAGGTGTGCGCGCGGCTCGGGCTGGAGGCCGAGGAGCGTGAGGTCACCCCGGGCAAGCGTCCGGTCATAGGGATCAAGGGCTTCGACCGCGGGGTGCTGCAGCCCCATTCGAAGCGCACGCGGGACATCGGCAGGCGGCTGGAGGAACTGCTGCGGGCTTACCGCGAGGAGCACGGTAAGGAGCCGGGGACTGCGGCCCGGATGGCGCTCATCCAGCAGGCGACACTGGAGACCAGGCCGACCAAGGCCAAGGGGCGGTCTCTGGCCCAGTTGCGTGCGACGTGGCGCAGGGCGGCCGTCGCCGCGGTCGGCCAGGAACGCGTTGATGCGCTGCTGCGCACGGCGCAGGCCCACGCATCCGCATCCGGTGACGGCGGCAGCGACCTTGCCGAGATAGACGTGGTGCAGGCTGCCGAGGATGTCCTTGCCGTGGTGTCCGAACAGCGAGCGGTGTGGGGCGAGCGGCACGTGCTGGCCGAGGCGCGACGGCACGTCGTACGGCTCACCCGGGGTCGCAGCACGGCGGCCGACGGGCTCGCCGAGCGGATCACCGAACGGGTGCTGTCGCATGGTTCGCTGAGCATCACACCGCCCGACCTGCACCGGCCGTTCGCCCCTCTAACGCGGGCCGGCGGCACGAGCATCTACCGGCGCCGCGAATCGGTCCTGTTCACCTCCCGGGAGGTCCTCGCCGCCGAGGACCGGGTCTTGAACGCGGCGCGCAGTGTGGTGGTCCCCGCTCTCGCCGGGGACCGGTTCACGGAGGTCGTCGACCGCTTCCAGGGCCATGAGCTGGATGCCGGGCAGCGTCGGCTCGCGAAGGCGTTCGCCTGCTCAGACCGGCTCGTTGTCGGCGGTATCGGCCCCGCCGGCGCGGGCAAGACCACTGCCTTGCAGCTTGTCCGCGACGCGGTGGCCGCCGGGGGCGGACGACTCATACCTCTTGCCCCCTCCTCGCGTGCGGCCAAGGTCATCGAAGGCGATCTCGATACCACCGCGTACACGCTTCATGGCTGGCTCGCCCAGCGCGACCGGCTGACCGAAGGCAGCATCGTCCACCGCGTCTTGAGACGGCGCAGAGGCAAACGCCGGAAGGGCGCCGCGGAAGAGTACGCGCTGCGCCCGGGCGACGTCGTCGTGGTGGACGAGGCGGGCATGGCGGGTTCACGGAATCTCGCGCGCGTCGTCGCCGAGGCGGAGTCCGCCGGCGCCCTGGTTCGGCTCATCGGAGACCCCGCGCAGCTCGGCTCAGTTGAGTCGGGAGGCCTGCTGCGCCAACTCGCCCGCGATGTTGGCGTGGTGGAACTGGAAGAGCTTCACCGCTTCCAGACCGAGGGCGAAGGGGAGGCAACCCTTGTCCTGCGCGATGGTGACCCGGCCGACGCGTGGCGCTGGTACCTGGACCAGGGGCGAGTCGTGGGCGGCAGCCGCGAGGAGATGCTCGACGCCGTCTTCGCCGGATGGCAACACGACATCGAGGCCGGTCTGAAAGCGCTGATGATGGCCGACGACGGCGAGATGGTCCGCGAACTCAACCTACGGGCCCAGGCATACCAACTCGCCTCCGGCCAGCTCGACCTGAGCCGGACCGCCCGGTTGCGCGACGAGCTCCAAGCCGCCGTCGGCGACGTCATCGTGACCCGAAAGAACCAGCGCAAACTCGCCCTGCTCGGAGGCCGCGACTATGTGAAGAACGGCGACCAGTGGGTGATCGAGCGGATCGACCGGCGCGGCAACGTCCGCGCCCGCCACACCGGCCACGGCGGACGGATCGTCCTGTCGCGCGGCTACCTGCGCAGGCACGCCGAACTCGGCTACGCGTACACGACGCACCGCGCCCAGGGCATCACCATGGACGCAGCCCACGGCCTCATCACCGCCCGCACCTCGCGGGAAGCCGCGTACGTCGAGGCGACCCGGGGGCGCCAGTCCAACCACATCTACGTCGTCACCGACGACGCCCAGAGCGTGCGCGACGTGCTGGACGCCGTGGCCCGCAGCAGCCTGGCCTCCATCTCCGCGCACGAGATGATCCAGGCTGAACAGGAACGCGCCTACAGCATCGGCCAACTCGTCGCCGAATACACCGACGTCTACGCCCGGGCCACCAGCCAGCGGCTGCAGAACCTCACCCGTCGGGTCCTCGGGCCTGAGGCGGAGATGTTCATCGCCGCGGAGGCCTGGGGGGTCGCCGAGCGGTCGCTGCGCGCCGCCGAGGCCGAAGGCTGGGACCTCGGCCGGCTCATCCGGGTCGCCTTCGACGAGAGGGACTTCGCGGACGCCGAAGACCCGGCTGCGGTGCTGGCCTGGCGCATCGACTACCGCGTCGAGGCTGGACGGCAGGCAGCCGAACGTGCCGCCCGCAAGGAGGCCGAGCCGGGTGGCAGCCGCCCGCTGAAGACGCTCAGCGCGGAACAGCTGCAGCGCCTCCTGGCGCTGGCCGAGCAGCACCGCCGGACCGCCTTGGAGGAACTGCTGCGTGCGGACGCCGCCGTCGACAGCCAGCCCGGGCCGGTCGTCGTGGACGGACTTCCCCATCCCGCCTGGCCCGACCGGACACACGGGCACCTCACGCGGGCCCAACTCGCCGCGGCCGTCGCCCAGGTGCGCGCCCGGATCCGCCGCGCGGAACACGAAGGGGACCACGAAAGCGAACGCGCCGCTACTGCGGAACACGCACTGTTGCGGCGCGAGCAGCGGCTGCGCCGGGCGATGCCCGCACGCGACCGGATGCGCGAGGACTGGCAGCGTGAACCTGTTCGCGGGGCCAGCCACACGGCCCGCCAGCCTGTGGAAGCCACCCGCGCCGAGCGCACTGCCAACCTCCACCGCCAGGACATGGCCCGGGAACGACTCAAGCGTGCCCAACTCATCGCCGCCAAGATCCGAGTCGAACAACGGCTGCGCGACGAACTCCCGGACGGTCCGCCACCCGTCCTGGACAACAGCAGTCACCTGCCTGACTGGATCGCTCCCTCGACCGCCGTACGGGACATGGACACCCCGGAGGGCTGGCGTCAGCACCTGGTCGAGCGCCGCCTCGTGCTCTCCGAGCGACTGGAGCAGATGGGACTCGCCCTGGCCGAGTCCCCTCCACCGTGGGCCCGGGTCCTCGGCCCGGTCCCCGTGGCGGGAACCGAACTACGTGAACAGTGGGAGCGCACCGCAGCGGTGGCAGAAGTGTGGCGCATCCGCCACGCTCTGGCAGACGACGTTCCCGGCATTGGTGAGCAGCCGGCCGATCCCCGCGACGCGCATGCCTGGTCGATCTTCCAGCAGCGCATCGCCGAGGTCGGCCGCCGTGCCCGCGCGTCTGCCGCCGCGCGGCACCGGCCAGACGAGCCGTCCGGCGGGATGCGGATCGCCGCCCGCACGGCTGAGAACTTCCAGTACCGGCTGCTCGACGCCCATGTATCCGAGCCGGAGGACCGCGAGGCGGTATCGGCCGCCGCCGCTGCGTTCGCCGAACTCGCCCTGCGCCGGGCGCTGGAAGGACGGGAGCCCGCAGAGGAGTGGGTCGAGCAGATACCTGCGCCGGACGCTGAGGACAGCACTCAGCAGGAGCAATGGAAGCAAGTCGTCGCCGCACTCGCCACCTATCGGATGCTGAACGAGATCGACTCCGACGAGCCTTTGGGAGAGACTCCTGATGAGGCCGAAGAGCGGGAGCGGTGGGCCGAGTTGCACGAGGCCATGACGCTCTTCCAGCGGGCCCGCATCCAGCAGCGCTTGGAAGAAGTACGCGCCCACCGAGACGCCGAGCGAGCCCGGCGCGGCCTGGCCCCCGTCACACCAGGCGTGCCTTCGGATGATGCCGTCCGCCGGCGGCGGACCGACACCGCACAGGACGAACAGAACCGGCGCCACGGCCCCAGCTCGGGACCACGCAGGGGACCGGGAATGTGAGTGAGGAGAAGAAGGAATGGACGAGAAGGCGACCACCAACGAAGGACTCACCAAACAGCAGCGGGAACTGCTCACGCAGTTCGCCGCCCGGCGAGCTGCCCGGATGGCCGTGGCCTCCGGACAAGCACCAGAGCAGTCGGAACTTGAGTCCCGTCTGCGCGAGATGGACGAGGCCTTCGCGGCACACCCAGACCGCGACAGCCCGCTGGTGCAGGAGAATCACGAACTCAGGCGGTACACAGCGATCCTCGAAGAAGCCATACGTGCCTTGATGGCCGGCGAATTGGTCGCAGACACGACGCAATAGGCCCTCGTATGCGCGCGGGACCCCGTCGCCAATCGGCACGCCTGGTTCGCGTGACCGGTCTGACCTATGACCTTGCCGTCACACGGCAGGTCAGCGGTCGGTGCACCGACTGGCCAGGCCGCGGCTATCGTGATTCACATGCCGTCGACGCACCTGCTGATTATCGGAGACCGAGCCGCCCTGAGCTGGGTGCTGACCGAGCAGCGGATGGCGTTCCCGGCTGGGCGGTCAAAGGCGGCCCGTGCGCTGGAAGAGGGCGACGAGATCTTCCTTTACACCACCAGGAGTTGCTTCCGGAACCCGACTCGTGACCTGGGACGCGTCATCGGCAGGGCAGCGGTCGCAAGTCCGGTACGAGCTCTCGGCGAGCCGGTGACCTTTGGCGATCGCTCCTTCACGGAAGGCTGTCACCTGGAGGTGTCCGGACTGGCCCGGTTCCGTGAGGGGCTGGTTCTGCGTGATCTGGTGCCGCGGCTGTCGGTCTTCCCCGATCCGGCTACGTGGAGCGTCCACATGCGGCGGGCGTCGCTGACTCTCCCGCCGGGCGACGCCGATCTGGTGCGTACGGAGCTGGAGCCGCTGTTGCGCCCCTACAACGAGGCCGTCGAGGAGTACCGCTGGGGGTCGGTTTCGGCAAGGAAGCCCTAACGGCTGGGTTCGCTGTCAAAGGCCTCGATCAGATGACAACGGACACATGGAGCCGGTCTCTCCTGAGAGGCGGGAGCCCAACGCTGTGTTCCATCGCCTTGTGAACCTCGGGTCGTCGGTTGGCCGCTATCCTCGTACGCGCCGCACGGCGGACGGAACACCGCCTAGCCCCTGCAGCGACCAACGTCGGGAATTGAATCGGTCACGTCCCACTCGACCAACTCGGCGCCTTCGAGCTGGTGGTGGGCCTGCTTAACACGCTTGCGCTGGTTGTACGACTCTCTGCCTCGAATCCCCACCGGACTGGACCCCGTGGTGTGGAGCACGGAGACCTCCATGACCGCCGAGGCGTCCCCGCTGCGCCCCAGCCAGCGGGAGGAGAACGCGGCGACGGTGTCACCTGGTCGACGAGCGAGCCGATCCTTGACGCCCGCTATCGTCTTGAATGGCGCTTCCGGGCCGGGCCCGAACGGAACGTGAATCAAAGGGAGTTCAGATGGACGAGGTGCGCCCCAGCGACCAGATGCGCAACCTCGGTGTCGTCCAGCAAGGCGCACCCATCTTGGCCGAGCGGGCCCGGCCCTTCAGCCTCCCCGCCGACCACGACGCAGCCGAACAGGCCGTCGAGAGACTCTTCACCTCCATAGAGCGCATCGCCCAGGTCCACACCTTCGCCAAGGGTATGGGTATCGCAGCCCCCCAGATCGGTATCAGCCGCGCGGCTGCCGTCGTCCAGCCCCCCGGGCAGGGAGCAGACGCCATCGTTCTGCTCAACCCCCGTGTCACCGAGGCCGCCGTAGAGACCGACGAACAATTCGAAGGTTGCCTCAGCTTTTTCAACGTGCGCGGCATGGTCCCTCGCCCCCTGCGGATCACCGTGGAGACCACGAACCTCGACGGCACCAGGACGAGCAAGGTCTACGAGCGCGGCCTGGCCCGTCTCATCCAGCACGAGATCGACCACCTTGACGGCAAGCTGTACACGGCCCGGATGCGCCCCGGAGTCGATCCGATCTCAGTGGAGCAGTACCGGCAGACGGGCCTTATCTACAGCTGTCAAGCATCTGCGCAGGCAGACAGGTTGTGGCGGCATCAGGTACATGAGGCACGTGGCCTTTCTGGAGCTGAGCGAGGAGCACGCCAGTGACCACACCGTCCACCGCCAGCGACACCATGAAGTCGATCGGCATCGTGCAGGAAGGGACCCCCGTCCTCACCGACCCGGCCCGCCCCTTCGAACTCCCACGAGAAGCCGCGGAGGCCCGGGAGATCGTGGCGGCGCTCCATGCGGCCGCCGACCGTGCGGCGACAGTGCACACCTTCAGCAAGGGGATGGGCGTAGCCGCTCCACAAATCGGGGTCGGTCGGCGTGTGGCCATCGTCCGGCCGGCCGAGGGCGATGCCATCACTCTTTTGAACCCCGTGGTGGTCGAGGAGTCGTCAGACACCGATGAGCAGTTCGAGGGTTGCCTGTCGTTCTTCGATGTCCGCGGCAAGGTTCCCCGCCCGCGCACGCTGTGGGTGCGGTATCAGGACTTCGACGGGCAGCGTCAGACGACGATCTTCACCGATGGGCTCGCCCGGCTGGTCGCCCACGAAGTCGATCACCTGGACGGGGTGCTCTATGTCGCGCGGATGGCTCCCGGCAGCAGCACGATCTCGGTGGCCGAGTACAAGGGCACGGGACAGAACTGGCGGTACAGCCCGCGCTCCGGGGGATAGGTCAAAACAGCCGTGGCACAGTGGCACGCCGGGCATCTGCGGGTGCCACAGGTGCTGTCCGCTGTCGTAGACGTGCAGGGTGAATGTCCCCGGTCCCGGCCGGTCGGCTTCGTCATAGGCGTCCAGGACACGCTCGATGCGCTCCCACAGCCGCAGCGGGCCGGCCTCGCGCACCTTCCAACCGCCGTCGCACGGGGTGAGGGTGGTGGCTGAGCCGGTCACCACGTCGACCAGGTGCACCCGGCCCGCTGAACCAGCCGTCGCGCGCTCTCCCACGCGTCGATGCTGACGACCCGCTCGCCGCCGTACACCAAGCGGTAACAAGAGGATCAGAACTCCAGATGAGAGTAATCATGCGCCAGATCCGCGCGGTATCGTACGAATCCCAGACGTCCACGCAAGGTCGCAGCCAGTAGCAGACCGGCTCGAACACGCCCCGAAATAGGTGCCTGGATCACCGCTGACATCGGGTAGATGCCGACAAGGGGACGTTGCTTCGATCCGGTGAACTGCCACTCCGGGTCGCTCTCTCGTTCCCCCACGGCCACGAGAAAAGGCCGGTCCAGGGACGACTGTGACTCCTGGGTGGCCTCATACGAGAGGATCTTCAAGTCCGCTCTGAATCCTATCTTTCCTGTGGAAGAGGACGTGCTGTTCATCTTCGTCGGCCACAAGGACCAGGCTATGGGCGGCGGTTTAGAGTTGCCGTCGGCATTAGACAGAGACAGGCCAACCACCGCTTTTTCGATCAGCTGGGGCGTGGGATGGAAGCTCACGACGATGTGTATCAGGACGAACCGGCTAGTTCGAGCTTCATGCTCGATGAACTTCCTCAGTTCCTCATCCTTGATCTCCCGCGGCCGGATCGGGATGAATTCGGGTCGCCCGAGTGAGATGATACCAGTAAGCTTTTCACTGCTTACCTGCCCGCCGAGTTCTAGGCGCGGTGTTAGGACCACGTCCTCAAGAGCCGCAGTCGGTTGTGGGATCTCTTGAACCAGGTGATCCCTGGGCATGTGGATCTACCTCCAGTCACCGATCAGGATGAAGGCCGCCCAGTCGCGATATTCAGGAAACGCGGCCCGGGTAACCGACTGGGCGTGCCGGAAGGCAGCGAGCTTGCTGCTCCCGCGCCCGATCTCTGAGTAAAGTGTAACGAAGAACAAGCTGGCCGTGTCTGACTTGACGGGCCATAGTGCCCCCAGCACGGTTCGGGCACCAGCGCGGAGGAACGCGGCGGCGAGCCCGTACAGGTTGTCGTTTAGGTCGTAGCGAAAGAGGGCGGACTCGCAGGCGCTCAGTGTCACCAGTTCAGTCCCGCGAAGGTCGCACCTCAAGATGTCATGCGCATACAAGCGGCCATTCGAGCCATCTGCGTTAGACAAGAACAGGCAGTGGAATGCGGGCGCATCCAGATTATGGGCACCGTGCGCTGCGATATGGACGTATTCGCTTTGCTCGACCAGATCCCGTACGGCTGACGGCGTCGCGCTGCTGCCGACAAGTACCATGGCCTGCATCGCTTCGGCGATGTTCTTCACTTGCGAGTGCAGTGCTGGCTCACTGTATAGCCCATATTCAACTCCGCCGTCTGCGCACCCTACTACCAGGAAACGGCGCTCGCGGAATCTATAGGATGGGGAGAAAAGAGACTCAAGCGAAGGGATCACCGTGACAGCAAAGCGGTCAGCGACAATCCCGTCTTGCCATGGCAGGAGCTGGAATGGCAAGAAATAGAGTGACTGATGCGGCCATATGCAAAGGTGTGATGTCGAAGCAGATTCGGCCCTGCACAGAAATTTCAGCAGCGGCTCAAAGTAACTCGCCATCTGCCGGAGATGTTCTGCGGCGTCTCGCCCTACGGGCCGGTGGACAGGGTCCTCTAGCAGGGCTCGACGAAGCCCGGCCACGCGCATTCCGAACTCGGAGAACTGGATGATCCCCCGGCCAGTACTACCCCGCTCTACCAGCGCCTGAGTGTCCAATACGGCCGGATCTTCCGGATCGAATACCGCCATCCCGTACGAGCTATGGTGATCGTATATAGTCCCGAAGAATCCCTTTGCTTTAACCAGTCGGTACACGCCTTCCCCTGGCCCGCGGGCCCCGATTACGCCGAAGCAGATCGATGCCAGGAGTGTTGTCTCAGGCAGGACTCGCGAGATAGCTACTGAAGACCGGTAACGGGCTGCTACCTCGCGCCCGGCTGCCCTGAACGACAGCGTGCCGGACATGAGCCGGCTCGTATCCATACGTTGGTACTGGCGGTACTGGTTTCTCAGTACCTCTACTGCTGACTTTCCCTGCTGCAACTCACGTTCACTCATGAAGGCGCCGAGCATACCTTCAACATCGGCCAGGGGTACTCCTTCCCATTCGCGCACCGCAGCATCAGCGTCAGCGGCGACAGTGCCATGGCTTTCCTGCTCAAGCTGGGTGATGTCCGAGAGCAGCATGCGCCCCCCCGCCGACTCGCTGGCGGGTCCAGGATTCGTGAGGGCAGCTGCAAGGCTTCGACCTTTGAGGGCCTGCATGATGCAGGTCAGGGCATCGGGGCTCGCTCTGCCCGCGTGGCTCAGCGCGGCCAAGATTTGCACCCATGACCGCCTCAAGTACTCACGAGGGTTCTCATCCAGCAGCCCGTAAACATCATCTGAGGTCGCGAGTAGCTTCTCAATGGTTTTCCACCCGACGTTTTCGCCGATGGATTCGAGGTCCAGGTGGCGCCTGAAGAAGGCCCAGTGTGTCTGCCACGCTGTTAGGCTGGCCAGGTCGAAATAGCCAGTCTCGATATAGTATGAGAGAGTTAGGATCAGATATCGGATAGCGGCCGCGGCATCACCCTCGCTCAGCGAGTCCGCAGCAAGCCGCATAGTCGCATCAGCAGCGACAACCTGGAACAGGTCATAGAAGCCAGCATCCGGCCCGCTGCTCATTAGGCCGAATGCCCCTTCGGTCGCCATCGACGGGTGGTGCGCGACCGCGTGCAAGATCGCCGCGCTGAGCTGTCCTGGACGCCATCCCTGTTCTGCCGCACGCTCGCGCAGGACGGCGAGGCTGATTACAGTCTTATAATCTGAACATTTGGTGGGGTCGTCTGAGAGTGCGTGTGCTCGTATAAGCTCGAAGAAATTACGGTCAGTGTCCCGTAGCCGCGAAAGGACTGTAGGCGTGTCTTCACCTCTTCCTCCTTCCTTGTGCTCGCTAAGCAGCTCATGCGTCAGTGGTACGACAGGTTGGGGACTCCCTGCATTAAGCATCACTCGGAAGAGCGTCGTATTAACGGTCACCGCCAGATGAAAGCCGTAGTAGTTCACGGCGGCACCGAATGACCAAGAGGTAAACGGCAGACGAGCCTCAAAGTGTGAAGCGTCGCCGTAGATGGCGAGCAACTGGAGCAGCCGCGCACAGGCCAGAGTATCGCTCTCCTCAGAGGGCATGAGGGAAGCCGCCTCGTAACAGTAGTCGCGGATACGATCCTTGTCCGCCGAGCCTTCGAAAAACAGCGCGGAGTACAGGGCAAATGCCCGATGTACGAGCACATAACCCCGGTCCGCGCCGTTCAGGAGCGCTGCCGCCTCGCAAAGGTACCGATCAACCCGGTCCAGCTCCTCGGCGTGAGGAGGCATCTCATTACCGATTTCCTCATGAACCTTCCAGGCTCTGCGCTCCTGCCTATTCCTGGGAAGTGAGCGCAGCCAGCCGAAGTTAGAATTCCTGACGTCGAGCGCTGGATCGGCTGCATATGGTTCCAGGTGGAATCTCGACGCCGCTATAAGTGCATTACCCAGCTTAGTGTCATCACTCAAAGTGCGAGCATCTGCGACGAGCTTCTCTGCAACAGGTGAAGCCTGCCGGTACAGTTCGGCGTCGGCACGCTCCATGAGTACCTGAGTTGCCGTGGCAAGGAAAACGCGACCGGTTTCGTAGAACATGTCAGGCCGATCCGGAAATCTGACTGCCACCCAGTCACAGAGAAGCGAAGCGGCGATATGACCCATCTCAATGTCGAGAGTGCAGCTTATTTTCCACGCCAGGGTAATCGCGCTCTTCAGGCTCATGTTCGAGAGAAGGTCGCCATCGGTAACGGCGCGGCGGCGGGCCTCCGCGAGCGAAATCGTTTCCTGCGAAACCAGGCGAGTCAGTTGCAGGAACTGCGGAGCGCCCTTCCCTGACCCCAGCCCGGAGCTGTCGCCGTCAGGCACGATTGATTCCCCGGTCGGCGATGCTGCGCTCGGTGGCCCTGTAGATCTCGGCCAGACCTGCCATAGGCAGGTCTGCGACTCCAAACATGGTATACAGCGACATAGCACCACCCTGTTGCTGCAGTACAACATGTCTCCAGTACTGCACATCATGACATTGGTATTGTTCTCCGGTGGTCAGACGTCAGGTAGTAATCGGCCTGGTTGGGGCGGAGATAGAGAGGTGTGTATGCCTGAAGCATGTGATACCGCCAGTAAGAATTCCAGCTCGGCGGCTACGTCCTCTAGGCTCACCACGAGATCCAGCACATCGCCTCCAGGTCTGCAGTGAGTCGATCAAGAGCTAAGAATTGTGATGGGGCTCTGATTCCACTCTGACGCAGCCCATGCCCCAGCGCATCCTCGACACTGCGGCGGCTCGGCTCCTGTCCGCAGACCGGCACAGTCGCGGCGTCGCGAAGTTGCAGGCGGTAGAGGACTTCCCGCCGTACAAGGGGAGCCAGCAGTGCCAGAGAGAAGTCAGCCATGCTCAGCAGGGAATCTGCCGATCCACCCACTGCTCCATGGTCTCCGGCCGGCCGCCGGCCTCCCTGGCCTTGCGCCATTGCTTGAGATGGTTTGGGCACAGACCCGGGGGCGAGTCGCTCGCGACCGTGCAGCCGCTCACGCGGCAGTCCGGCTCCACTGTTCACGGACCGCAGTGGCATTCTGCCGCGAGTAGCGCCGCCACTCGTCGCGATGCCCGGCGCACAAGCCGCGAGAGCTGGCCGCCCGCTGACACCCTTGGGCGTCATGCGTGACCGCGCAGCCGCTGGCCCGCGTCGGCGCTCGGCGGGCTGTGGTGGCCACGTGCGTCGCGGCGAACTCCTCCTTGTTCATCCCACTGCGTCTGTAGGCAGTCGTGCAGGTCATGCAGAACCCGTTGCGGGTGGTGATCCCGATACCGCAGGTGGCAACGCGGCACGGCCACGCGCACGTAGCCTCATTGAAGAGATCACCGCGGAAGAGCCAGTTGGGACCGTCCCACTCGTCCGGCCGCCATGGATCGAGCAGTTCCTTCTCCAGCCAGGTGGTCCAGGCACCGTGCCCGACGGGGAAGTCTGCAACGACGACGTTCTCACCAGCGCGTACAGCCGTCATCATGCGACACCCCCGTGGCGCGCTGCGACGTTCTCGACTGCGGCACGTTTGTCCGCATCGCTGGCGTGGATGTACGGCACCATCGACGAGGAAGAAAGATGACCGAGGAGCTTCTGCACTACATCCCGCGGTTGTCCCGCCCGGATCCACGCGGTCGCCGCCCCATGCCGCAGCATGTGGGGGCGCGCCGTCAACTCGGCCCTCCGCGCCAAGCGATCGAACAGGTCCTTGGCCGTCGAATAGGTCATGCCACGGCCCAGCACGCCCCGGAAGAGGTTGACGAACACCATGTCGCCAGCTGCCGCCTCGGGGATCTGCTCGCGTTCTTAGACGTACTCCGTGTACAGAGCGACCAGTTCCTCGATCACCGGCACCGACCGCGGCTCGCGGGACTTCGCCAAGGCCCCGTTCTCGTTCAGCCGGCGCCGTACATGGACGTGCGGACCTTCGACGCGGCAGCCCAAGGAGCGGGAGTTCGACAGCAGGTGCATGTCCTCCCTGCGCAGACCGAGTGCCTCTCCGATGCGAAGAGCCGTGCACCACAGGAGAGCCACCAGGAACCGGTCACGGGCGTGATCCGTGACGGCGAGCAACTGCTCGACTTCCTCGAACGTCAGCCAGTCGATGCCATCGTTCACCACGACGAACTTCAACTCGCGGGCGCGTACCGTGCGGAACTGCCCGTCCTCGCCGGCGTTGTAGCCGGGCGGGAGATAGGTGAGGTACTTCTGCTGCGTCAGCTGGGCGGCTACCTCGGCCGGAACCCAGCCGTAGCGGGCACCGAATCGCAGCAGCTCACAGACAGTGGTCATCACCGCGTTCGCGGTCTCCTCTGAACGGAACCGCTGCTGACCGCCGCCGTCACGCCGTCGGGACGGGAGCGGCTCCTGCACCAGCCTGCGCATGAACCGCGCGAGCTGCCCCAGCGTGGGTTGGGACCAGTCCACACCGTGGGCCGCGCAGGACGTCAGGTACAGAGCCGACCGGCCTGCGTAGACACGTTCGGTGTTCCACGACAGGTGTCGCGCGCGGAGCGAGTCGAGGTAGGCCGAAGCCTCACGGTGAAGCTCATAGATACTGTCGTCGATCACGACCCAGGAGAAGGACCCGTCCGCAGGAGAGATGGCCCTCTCCGCGCGGTAGACCGTCGTCGACGTGCCAGACGTAACTGATATGCCTTGCAAACCCTCGGATACCTTCCAGGAACGTGAAGATCCCCTCCAGAACCAGAGGTGCCAGAGGGGAACAAGCTCCTGTAGTTAACCGGTCAGTCTTGGGCCTACGAGCCCTGACCCGCTTGCTGCCCGGCGTGACCACAACGGCCCGTCCCCGGTCGTCGACCACGAGCTAAGGGGGCGCCATGCCGTAGGCGTACGCCAGGATGACTAGGCATGACCCTCCATGAAGAGGAACGCCCTGACACGGTGGGCGACGACTTCGAGATCGAGCCTTGGTATCCGTCGGACCTGATGCGCGAACTGCACGCCCTGCGGGCGATGCCCAACGCTCAGCGCCGGGGCTACAAGCTGGAAGCACTACTGCAACGGGCGTTTCAGCGGGCTCACTTCCAAGCCGCCCACAATCCGAAGATGGCAGAACCCCGACAGACGGACTTCGCGGTCATCTCCCACAACCACCGGTACCTATGCGAAGCGAAGTGGGAGAGCCGACCCACCGGAACCGACGATGTCGACGCGATCCGCAGTCGCCTGAAACGTTCCGGAGGCACTGTTGTGGGCCTGCTGTTCACCATGTCCGGGATCACCGATCAGGCTGCTGAGGAGATCGTGAGGGATCGCAGGGACGGGCTGGTTCTGGTGTTCGACGAGTCCGACATCCGCCTTGCTTTGAGCTCCCCGCACGAATTGGAGCGCCATCTTCGTCTGAAGCAGGATGAACTTGTCGTCCACGGGCGTGTCCATCGTGGTGAGAACGCATTTGAGGCCGCGAGGGCCGCCCGCCGATCGCGCACGAAGATAGAGCAGTTGCCCACGAGCTGCTACAGGCTGCTCAGCGCCGACGGGAAAGAACTGCCGTGGTTCCACGGCGCAGGAGGATTCAGCCTCGGGGTTTTCTGCCTCGACCTGCCCGATGTCGACTGGGTGCCGGCAGCGGGTAGCGGCGTGTGTCTGGATATGCCGATTGCTACTGGGGACCAGCGTGACGTCCTCCGCCTTCTGGTCTCGCTGAGTGAACTCGGGTGGACGGGAAACCGGAGTCAGTGGAGCATCCACCAGCATGGCCGCAACTGGCATGGTTGTGGCGCGGATACCTTTGCGGAGGCTCTCAGGAAATGGAAGGAACGAACCAGGCAGCTTGAAGATCCTCACCACAGCGAGGAGTTCGTCTACTTCGAAGTCTGTGACGGCGGGTTCTACACCGTGTCCGGCAGCGTCTCTGCAGAACGAACGCGCGCCGTCGTGCGCTGCAATGTCTCTTTCCAACTCATTGGAATGCCGCTGGACCCTGGCGCGCTGCAGCAACTATACCGGCGGCTCGACGTTCCCAGCCGTGGCTACTTCCGTCCGTTGGTTGAACGGTCAGTCACCCGGCAGCGCTTCGATGACCGAGTTCCGCTTCAGGTGCTGGGATATGTCGTTGAGCCTGCTGGCCAACGCTGGCCCCTGGAAGACTGGGTCGTCGGCCTCCTGGCAGTCAATCCCTACCAGGACACTGATCTTCAGCCGCCGGATGAGCTGGCTCGGGACCTGGAAGGCTCAGGCGTGATCGTATGCGCCCTGCGCTCGCACCATCCGCTGAGCAAGCCGAAGGAGCGCTACGAACTGTGGTCGTACGAGCGCGCTAGGACCTCGGACGCTCACGCGCTGCGCGTTGTCGCCGAGTGGTGGGAGCCAGAGGACAACGTCGAGTAGGAGCCGACTGATATGCGGGCCGGAGCTGGCGATGCCAGCCTCCAGGTTCTGGAGGATTCGGCTCAGGATTCTTCACCGGCATAGGCGGTGTCCGGACGTGATGGGCCTGGCCGTGAACAGAGTGGGTGCGAGCGGCCGGGCCCCGGGGGTGGGGGCCCGGCATCGTCGCCATGGACGGCCCAATTACGGGAAAGCGCAACCCGACCTGCTGGCCTGGGCAACGTCCCAGAGCCATGGCGGACTGGCCAAGGTCGGGCCCCCCTCTGCGATCGCCCTGCACTGAACGTGGGACGCTCGTGAGGACACACCCGACCGTACGCTGTACGACAAGCGGCTGACTACGACTTGATGTACTGGACGCCCTTGGCCCCCAGCAGATCCCCTACGCGGGCCGAATGCTTCCGGTGGACCGCGCATATCAGGAGCTCTTGGGCTCGCGAGCCGGCCACGTAGAGGACGCGCCGCGCCTCGGTGTTGTGGTCGCCTTCCCAGTCGTCCAGGACACTTCGCTTGGTGACCTGATCCTCCCTCAGCCTGTCCGGCAGGACGAGCACCACGCCACGGAACTCCATGCCCTTGACGCCATGGACGGTGGAGTAGCGAATCGATGGGCTATTGCCAAAGCCGGATATGCCTGTCCAGTCCTTCTCCGACGGAGCCTTAAACAGATTGCTGACGTCGCCAGCAGCGGGCGGTGTTACCGCACCCCAGTCGGCCGTCTTCAAGTAGTCCCGGACCTCAGCGGCAAATACTTGCCGCGTCTTCCCCTCAGCATCGAGCTGCAAGGCCATCCATACCGCGAAGCTCTCCAGCCAGCGACTGTCGATGCCCAGCTTGTCGCAGGCGACAGCGAAACCGTGATCTTTTGTATCTTGGCCGACCGCGAGGGCAGCCAGGAGGGACCGCTTAACCTGCTCCGCCGCTTTCCGACGGGTCTTGGGATCCGTTTCCCGCGCTCTGAGCTTGAATCCGGCATTGGCGATGGACAGCACGCGGTTATTGCCAGTGCTTTCCAGGCTCACCACGCCAGCCGCCTTCATTCCGTGTGTGTGAGCGTGCGAAAGGATTACGAGGTCATCAGCTGTCAGCTTGTACTGCTCCGCGACGTCCAGCGCTGGGGGCACGATCTGGTCCAAGGAGGAGAACTCGATCAAGTGCACCGGGGCCTGCACGATGGAGTTGTCACCACGGGCTGTCTCAACCAGTTGCCCAGACCGCAGCGCGCGGTTGAACTCGCAGATTGCTGGCGAGCTACGCCAGTTGTCCCTCAACTCCAGTGGGGGGCCAGGCAACGTGGCTGCGAACGCCTCCACGGCTGCGGGAGTTGCGTTCCGGAACTCATAGATCGACTGATCGAGGTCGCCAACCATGACAACGCGAACCCCGCAGTCATGCAGGAATTGCAGGATGTGAAGCTCTTCCCTGCCACAGTCCTGCGCCTCGTCCACGATGACCTCGGCGAAGCGTGCCTGCAGCAGTGCAGCTAGGACGGTCCGCGCCTTGTTACTGCTCAGCCAGAACTCGGCTGCGAGGCGCGCCGCTTCACAGCTGATGGTGCCCGCCTTAACGAGACGCCAGAAGATGTCCGAGGCTTCGCCTTCTGCTTCCCTTTTGCGTCGCCTCAGCATGCGATGGGCATCTTCGTTACCGAACTCCTGCGGCACTCGGCTAAGGTCCAGGTGCGCTCGACCATCGGGGTCAAAGTCAAACCACTCGAACTCTAGATTCCTGACCCTTCCCATATTGTCGAGGCGAAAGCTAGTGCTAGGGATTTCACGCCACGAGCGAACGTAATTCGGCTTCTGGTTGTGCCACTTCACGTACATCGGGGTGACGATGAAGCGATGGATGAAGGTGTCGAACGTGCCAACGAAGTGGGGAGCCCGCAGGGCTTCCACCTGGTTCCCACACCGGCGCCGGACCTCGTCCACGGCAGCATTGGTGAAGGAGATCAGTGCGATCCCGCGCCGGCCTTCCTCGGCGGTCCGCTTCAGGAACCGGGCGACCATGGCCCGGGTCTTACCAGCCCCGGGACAGGCAGCCGCGAACAAGCTGTCTTGAGCGTCGACAAGAGCCTGCTGGTCGTCAGTCAGCTTCACGTCGCTCAACCTTCATCACCCCGTGCATCCAGCAGGACGCCACGGATGGCGTCAGCCAGGTACCGAGGAGCTTCAAAGTCGGCGCCACTCTGGATGGCCAGCGCCACGTCGTGCGCGAATTCGCCCTTGCCAATGAACTTCTTGTGCTTGCGAAGTTTCAGGTAAAAGCCCCAGGAACGACCTCGCTCGTCGTCGAGGATCTCCTGCCACTTCTTCCTGGAGCGTCGACGCTGTGTCAAGAAGGCCGTCCTGAGTACCGGCTCGTTGACCTCGGGGTCGAGGAGGTCGGCCTCAAGCGTGTGCGGCGCTTCCGCGACGATCAGGTGGTCTGAGGCGCCGATCGACTCGGCGTGAGCGGTCAGCCGGTCCTTACGGTTGTTCACGGCGGCGTCGTCATCGTCTTCCGGTTCGTCCTCATCACCGTCGGCGTCCGTGCCGGGGCCGCCCTCGACTGGAGCGGCAGCCGTTGAGGTCTGAGCATCGCTCTGGTCGCCTTCGGCCTCCCCATCGTCGGTCTTCTGTTCCTTGGGGATGTCCGGGTCGCCGTCGGTGATGACGGTCAGCTTGTCCAGCAGCCGACACCCGTTGACCGCCGAGAGCAGCAGCGTGATGTACGGCGCAAAGTCGACGCTGCCGACGTTGATGATCGTGACGCCGTGGAAGTCCCGACGCTGTTTCGCCTGGTCCTCGCCTTTGAAGACGCAGTGCCGGGCGATGACCGGCAGCAGGACCGCTTCAGCAATGCCTTCCACCAGGATGACGCGACGGGCAAAGAGCAGGCCGGCGCGGGTGGCATCGAGGTACTGATTGATCTTTCGCCGTTCGTCGTCGGTGAGGGCGAGCTTGGCCAGAGGGAGCGCTTGCGTCTTCCGGCGTAGCACCTCCTTCTCCTGGCCGTCGTCGTCCCGGACCCTCTCCTTGTCCACTCGCGTGCGCAGCGCCACGACGTTCTCGATACCGACGCTGCTAGCCAGATTGGGCGAATGCGTGCTCGCGATGACCTGGATACGGCCGGCGGGGCCGTGCGAATCGTCCTTGAGCGAGGCTTCGGCCTGTTCCCACAGGTAGTCCAGCAGCACCGCTTGGAGCTGTGGGTGGAGATGGGCCTCCGGCTCCTCGACAAGGAAGAGCGTCAGTTCCATGTGCTGGGCGTTGCGCAGCTCCAGGATGACGGTGGCGATGAAGAGGAGGTTGGCGTAGCCAAGGCCCGACTCGGTGAGGTCCGCTGGCGGGATGCCAGCCTCGGCCATCTTGACCCGCAGGCTCCGGGCCAGTCGGTGCAGCTCGTACTCGGCGAAAGCGACCTCGACGGTCTGCCCCCGAACCGAGTCGGTCAGTTCTCCCAGGTGACCCTGGATCTCTTTGGTCGTAGAGGTCAGGACCGGGTGTTCCTTGAGCTTGGTGAACGAGTCGTTGGCCTGCGCGCGGAACGCTTCCTGTTCGTCTTCATCGGTGAGGTAGCGGATGATCCGCAGCAGGCGGTTGCCGTCCGACGAGTCCAACTCCCGCTGCGCATCCCGAAGAGGCGCCAGGTAGACGTGCGCGATCTGGTCCCGCTTCTCTGGCTCGGCGTCGGGTCCATCCACAGGTCCGGCTGTCACGCTCGGGCGCATCTGTTGCCGGGACTCATCCCGCTTGTACGTCGTCGTGTAGGCAGCCTGATTGGTCTCCACATCGAGCGAGGCGATGTAGTGGGCGCGTTGGGCTGACGTCAGACCGTCGTACGACGCGCGGAACTGAGCCTCTTCCGCTTCTCGACCATGCGACAGGTCGGATTCGTCGAACCACCGCGTGGATCGACGATTCAAGGGTGTGGTGGCCAGCCTGAGCGCTTCGATGACGTTTGACTTACCGGAGTTGTTCTCGCCGACGAGGAGCGTAATGTTCGGCTGCAACTCGACTTCCACTTCGTAGCAGGAGCGGAAGTTCTTGATGCCGAGCCTGGACAAGTACATCCCTGCTTGCGGCTCTTCTTGGCTTTGGCTCACCAACTCGTCCCCGTCGACTTCAGGCCTGCCATTTACGCAAAAGAGTCGACTGCACCAAGCATCACATAGGGCAGCCCATGCGCACTTTGGCACGCGACCCCCAGAAGGTGCAGCCGAACTGACCGGTAACAGAGCGTGAGCTTCGACACTTTGAGTTGCGGTAGTTGGCTGGCCTGCTCGACTCGCCTGGGACCAGGACGAGTTGGACTGCCTCCCTAGCCACCCAGTGACTCGCATGGCCGGTAGGCCAGGCGGTCACGCGCCTGGTCAATGGCCGTATGGGCTACGGGCTTTGACCACGCCCCGGGCCTCGTGGGGAGGAATTCTCCCCTCCGGCCTCGTCCGACCAGAGCCCCAGTGGGCCGGAGCATCAACTCGCCAGTCGGCATGGACGACACGAACGCGCCCGCATCCAGCCGGGCGGAGGACAGAGCGAGGAAGCGGCCGTTCGCGGCTGGCAGTCCAGATCGTCGGGGTGGCTGTCAGTGAGATGAGGTAGATAGGTAGTTGACCGAGCGTGCCCGTAGAGCGGGAGCAATGAATGGCAACGACCTCGGTGTCATCACCTGGCGGTGAAGATGCCTCCTCCGGAGCTGGGGCTTCGGGAGAGACTGTGCCCGCACAGTCTCAATCGCACACGCTGACGAGTGCCCAGGCTCAGGTAGTCGCGCGGAAGAAGAAGGAAGTCTGGGTTCGTATGTTCCTGTGGTTCTTTCTCTCCGTCGTCTTCGCGCTGCTGCCTACAGGAGGGCAGTACCTGAACGGCCGGCAGACCGAGGGGTTCCACCAGCCGGGCTTCTGGGAGTGGGTCAGTCGGGCACAGCTCTACCTGGTCTCCATGGGCCTGGCAGTGGCCGCTGTTGGCGAGGCGCTGATGCATTTGTGGAAGTCGAACCAGTCCTTCCGGCTGATTTTGGTAACGATCACCAACATGCTCATCATGCTGATCGCCGCTTACCTGGCACCAGGTGCCGACTCCGACAAGAAGATCGAGGCTGTGGTCGGTCAGCAGTCCCTGATGATGTTTGTTACCGTGCTGGTCACCTCCGGCGTTAGCACGTGGCTCTGCGTGAAGGAAGTCGGGGTGCAGCAGTGAGAACCGAATGGGTGCTGACGTATATCATCGCAGCGGCGGGCATGCTGAATCTCATCGTCACGACGGCTGTTGAAGTGATCAAGCGGCTCGGAGACGACAATCCGCTCCGACGTTTCCTCCGCCCCGGAAGGGATGACGGGCCACCGCGCCCCTAAAGGCTAGGGCCCGGCAGCCCCCCTTCAAGACCGTAGCGGGCGTGGCAGATCGACTCGCTCGTCGGCCGGTCCAGGCGCAGAGCACCTCGGCCGTTCCATCAGCTGTCCTCCTGCCCTGCGTCCAGACGCACCCCGTGGAAGGCTCCGGCGATGATGCTGTCCAGGCCCTTGCCATCGCCGACGACCTCGGCCACCACCTTCCCCAACTCCCCGGGGGCGGCAAGCAGGGTATCGAGGATCCGGTCACGGACCTTCTCGGACTTCAGGAAGTTCTCCAGGCTGTTCTCCAGCGCCCGCGACCTCAGCACCTCATCTGACTTCGCCGCCTGGATAACAAGCGCCATCAGTCCGGCGACGGCAGACTCCGACAGGTCGTCGAACAAGGTGTTGAGGGTGTCGATGACCTCCAGAAGCGGGACCATCTCAGGGTCCTTCACCTTGGCCGTGCCCAGCGCGCTCGGCCCGGTCAGCTTGTCGCCCTTCTCCGTGACCGAGGCGTTCGTGACGCCCTTGTCCTTCTGCTCGATGGCGACCAGCCGTGCGCTTGAGATGTCGATTTCGTCGTGCGTCCGCTCGGCCTTGATCCACTGAGCGAGTTCACGGCAGAACGCGCACAGGTCCTCCAGCGGGGAGCCGGAGTAGTCGTACACCTGAGACAGGAAGTCGTACAGCCGCACGAACGAGGAGACGTTCTTCCGGAACTGCTCCAGCCGCTCCACGGCCTGAGTGTTTTCGTCGGCTTGCGCGTGGTCCCATGCCTGGGCGAATCGGTCCTGGGCCCGGCTCATCGCTGCGGTGATCGCATTGCGGTCACCGTCCTGGGCGCCTTGGACGAATTGGGCTACGTCCTGGGTGTCGAAGATGCCGAAGGTGCGCAACCCCATCGCCAGCACGTGCAGTTGGTTGGGGTTGGTCTCGGTCTCGATCTCGGCTTCTTCGTAGTACTCCGCGAAGGCCGCCTGGATGTCTGTGGGCTCGTTGACGAAGTCCAGGATGAATACCCGGTCCTTGACCAGGTTGCCTGACCGGAAGGTGCGGTTCAGACGCGAGAGCGTCTGCACTGCCTGGATGCCGTCCAGGCGCTTGTCGACATACATCGCGCACAGTAGTGGCTGATCGAACCCCGTCTGGAACTTGTCCGCGGCTATCATCACGCGATAGTTCGGCTCGGCGAACGCTTCAGCCAAGTCCGGTCCAGCACCCGGGTTCATCTTGGCCTCGGAGACCTCGTCATGAATGCCGGACTCCGGGTCGTCCAGGGTGCCGGAGAACGCAACCAAGGTACCCAGGTCGTACCCCTTGGCCTTGATGTACTTGTCGACCGCCAGCTTGTAACGCAGCGCGTGCTTGCGCTCCGATGTCACGATCATGGCCTTTGCGTGGCCACCCAGTAGGCCGGCCACATTGGCACGGAAGTGCTCGACGATGATCTCGACCTTCTGGGAGATGTTCGTCGGGTGAAGGCGCACGAACCGCTTCAGTGCCTTGGCCGCCGCGGTCTTTTCGACCAGGTTGTCCTCGTCGTCGGCGGAAACGTTGACACCGTTCTTCTTGATCGCCTCCGCGATCTGGTAAACGGTCCCGTAGCTCTGGTAGCGAGGCAGGACGTCCAGGATGAACCCCTCCTGGATGGCCTGCTTCATGGAATACACGTCGAACGCGGACGGCTTGGCATCGGGCGTCTTGCGGCGCCCGAACAACTCGATCGTCTTGGGCTTCGGGGTGGCGGTGAATGCGAAGAACGACACGTTCGGGGTCGGGACGTCCGCAAACGCGTTGATCGTGTCCTCGGCGTCGACCTCCGCACCCTCGTCGACTTCCTGCCCGCCGACGCGCAGTACCTGGCGCACCTTCTTAGCCGTGGCGCCGGCCTGCGAGGAGTGCGCCTCATCCGCGATGACCGCGAACCGGTGCCCGGCAAGCGAGTCGTCCTGCGACAGGAGCTTGAGCACGGCCGGGAAGGTCTGGATGGTCACCACCACGATGCGGCGACGGTCCTGCAGGGCCTTGAGCAGCGCACGGGACTTGGAGCCCTCGTCAGTGCGGGCCCTCCTGTCCACGTTGTAGACGTAATCCGGCTTGCCCTCGATCTGCAGGACCGCCCGCTGCATCTGGTCGTCGAGCACAGTGCGGTCAGTGATCACCATTACCGTGTCGAAGACCTTGCGACCGGTGGGGTCATGCAGGTTGGACAGGCGGTGTGCAGTCCATCCGATCGTGTTCGTCTTGCCCGACCCGGCTGAGTGCTGGATCAAGAACCGTCCCCCTACGCTCTCAGCCTTGACCTGCTCGACCATCCGCGAGACGGCCTGCCACTGGTGGAAGCGCGGGAATATCACGTTGGTCGAGGTCTTGCGCTCACGCGTGATCACGTTCGCGCTGGTCGTGACGTCCACGAACAGCATGGACCCGAAGATGTCCAGCCACGTGTCGCGGGCCATGACCTGCTCCCACAGGTACGCGGTGGCCGGCCCGTGCTCGTTGACCGGGTTGCCCGCGCCGCCGTTGTTGCCCTGGTTGAACGGCAGGAAGTAGGTGTTCTCACCGTCGAGATGAGTGGTCATGCCGACCTCGGACTCGGTGACCACGAAGTGCACCAGCGCCCCGGTACCGAACGCCAGCAGCGGCTCTCCCTTGGGGTTGCGGTCCTGGGCGTACTGCTTCACCGCAGCGTCGATGGACTGCTTGAAGTTCGTCTTCAGTTCGAACGTGGCCACCGGGATGCCGTTGATAAAGGCGACCAGATCGATGCTGTCGTGAGGCTTTTGCCGCGAGTAGTACACCTGCCGCATGATCCGCAGGCGCACCTTGCCGTAGGCGGCCATGCGGGTGGCGTTCGTCGGGTCCGCCGGGCGCCACTGGACCATCTTCATCTCGTCGCGCAGCCCCACGGGGACGTTCGAGCGCAGCAACTGCAGGGTCCCGCCAGGGCCACCACCCCTGTTGTCCAGCGGGGTGGACCGTAGCTGCACGATCAGGTCGAGCAGAGCCTCCTTAGCGGAGTCTGCCCGCGGGCCGGAACCGATGCTGCGCTTCCATGCCTGCGGGTCCAGGTCCTTGAACCAATCGAACACGTCCTCTGGGAACAGGGCACGTTCGGCGTCGTACCCCTCCCCGTTCGAGGAGTACTCCCATCCGTGGGCGGCCAGGTATTCGCAGATGCGCTGCTCGAACTCCGACTCGTAGGTCAGGTCCACCACGGCTCAGGCCTCCTCGGGGATGTCGATCTGGCCGGTCACGGCCGCAGTGATGAGCGCGCTACGGCGCGCCCTGACGAGCTCGATATGCCGCTGCGTCTTCGTGATCAGAGTGTCGATCTCCGCTGTTTCCTCGTCCAGGTGCTTGAGGATGCGACGCTGTTCAGCAGGCTCAGGAACATTCATCGGAAGGTTCACGATGTCGTCCCTGCTGATGTTCAGCATCGAAGAGCTCGCGCCAGACGCGGCCATCTCGATCAAATCCCTGACTCGGCGGCTGGCCATCA
Source organism: Streptomyces akebiae (assembly GCF_019599145.1). Classification (NCBI taxonomy): domain Bacteria; kingdom Bacillati; phylum Actinomycetota; class Actinomycetes; order Kitasatosporales; family Streptomycetaceae; genus Streptomyces; species Streptomyces akebiae. Next base: position 1,361,926 of record NZ_CP080647.1, read on the forward strand.
GGTGGGCGACATACCGGGGCAAAGCCTTGGACTCGTCGAGCGCGAGAGCGTAGAGCTTGTCGCTCAGCATGAGCCGCGGGTAATCTCCGGACACCACTGCCGCGCTACCGACAAGGTCACGGGTGTTAGCTCGGGAGACCAAGAGATCGCCGCGCCGCACCACGGTCGACGGACGCGGCTCCAGGTCTTCGGGGAGCTCTTTGTTCTCTTCCGGGCGGAAGACCCCACGGTTGGCCGCCCCGGCTTTCAGGACTGCCCAGCTCTGGACTCCATCTGCAGGCCAAGGAAAGCACTGCGGGCTCCACCCCTGTCGAACGGACCGCACCAGGTGCTTCAGCCGTGTACCGGGCGCCGCCGGCACGACCTCCGCAAGCTCATGCTCCACGACAGCTTGACGTCGTTCCTGCAGCTGTCCAATGAACCGCTCCAGCGCGGCAATGAGCCTGTCGATCTCTGCGGTCTCGCGATCCAGGTAATCAGCGATGGCGCGTTGCTCAGGACCGGAGGGAAGCGGGAGGGGAATGGCGGCCAGCTTCTCGGCCGTCAGGTGCGGCATGGAAACGACGTTGCAGTACCTTCGGAGGAACCCGGTGGCGCGCAGGGCGATCAGGTAGTACGCAAGGAATCGCCCATCATTACCAGTTTTCGACCGGACACGGTTGATCGAGTTCTGGAACCCCCAGCCGTCGAGGTCTTCACCGACGTACGCGGCACGTCCGAAGCCCCCCTGCCCGCCCTCGACCACGACCACGTCACCCTGCCGAAGGGTGAGGTCGTCCAGCTCAGAGGGTGAGAACCACATTTCCTTCACGTCGTCCAGAGCAAGGACGCCGTCAGGCTGGACGTTGGCCGCCCTCATGTACGGAGCAAGGACGTCTTGGCCTGTGTCTTTTGCCTGGAGCATCTTGCCGAGAGTGACGCTCCCCAGGTGCTTGACCTTACCGATCGTCCACGGCAGCTGGGTGTCTCCCCAGGGAAGTGGAGTGCTCACTTGCTTGCCTCCACCTTGTGCAGCAGGCCGAGGATCTCCTGCAGGGACTCGTCGAGGTCGGCGTCGATCTCAGCGAGGGTGCGCGGGGGCACGTACTTGTAGAAGTGGAGGGTGAAGGGGATCTCGTAGCCCACCTTGGTCTTGGTGTGGTCGATCCAGGCGTCCTCGATGTGCGGTTTAACCTCTGCGTTGAAGTACGCCTTGATGGTGGCGTCCTTGGCGTCGTGCCTCTTGGGGTGCCCATTCCAGCCGAAGGGGACGATCTCGGTATCGCGGAGTGGAACGTCGGGCTCCGGCTCCCCCTTGTTCTTGCCGGACTGGAAGCGGCAGATGTCGGCGTTCTCGTCGCGCTCGCCGAGGGTCTGCCACAGGGCTTTGCGCTGCGCGGACGTCAGGCTGATGCTGCGGGAACCGAGGTGCTTGCCCAGGTCGTTGAGGAAGTCCTCCCGGTTGAGGTACTGGCCCCCGTTGAAGCAGTTCAGGGCGTCGATGAGGCCGTCGATGCTGCCGAGGGTCTTGTGCTCAGCGACGAGGGTGACCCGTTCAGGTGTGGTCTCGAAGTTCCGCCGCATAGGCCGCTCGACGGTGATCTGCCAGAAGGCGAAGTCGAGGTTGTCGAAGATCTTAGAGGTGTCCGAGGACTCCATGTCCGTGTACTGCTGGAGCACGCGCTCACGGGCGGCGTCGTTGATCTTGACGCGCTTGGAGCCCAGGGATTTGTCCATCTTGGCGCCCAGGGCGGTGGCGTCGATGAGCTGCACCTTGCCCTTGCGCTCGGGGCGCTTTTTGTTGTCGAAGATCCACAGGTACGTGGGAATGCCGGTGTTGTAGAACATGTCGTTCGGCAGCGCGACGATGGCTTCGATCAAGTCGTTCTCCAGCAGCCACCCTCGGATGTTGCTGGAGCCGCTCCCGGCACCGCCGGAGAACAGCGGGGAGCCGTTCAGGACGATGCCGGCGCGGGCGCCGCCGTCCTGGCTGTCAGCGGGGTTCATCTTGGCGATGGCGTGTTGGACGAACAGTAGGGCGCCGTCGGACGTCGGGGGCAGGCCAGCCCCGAAGCGACCACTGAAGCCCCTCTTGTGCTCCTTCTCCACATCCTCGGCGATGTTCTTCCAGTCCACGCCGTAGGGCGGGTTGGAGAGGATGTAGTTGAACCTGTCGTCTGGGAACAGGTCCTTGGTCAGGGTATTGCCCAGCACGATGTTCTGGGGGTTCTGGCCCTTGGCGAGCATGTCGGAGCGGCACATGGCGTAGGACTCGGAACGCAGCTCCTGCCCGTACAGGAGGAGCTCGGCGTCCGGGTTCATGCGGTGCAGGTGCTCCTCTGCCACGCTGAGCATGCCACCGGTGCCGACGGTGGGGTCGTAAATGCTGCGGATGGCGTCGCCGGACAGCGCGTTGTCGTCCTCGGCGAACAGCAAGTCGACAAGCAGGTTGATCGCGTCGCGCGGAGTGTAGTGGTCACCGGACTCAGCGTTGGACGACTCAAAGTCCATATAGATGAGGTGCTCGAACAGCTCACCCATCTTGGAGTTCGGCACGGCCCTGGGCGACAGGTCGAGATCGCGGAACTGGCGGACGATCGTGGCGAGGATGCCGCCCTTCCTCATCCGTTCGATGTGCTGGGGCAGGTGGAAGTTCGCGAAGACGTCGATGTCGCTGCTGAACCCGCGCACATACTCCAGCAGGTTGTCGGCCATGTCGTCGCCGGAGTCGTACACCGAGGCCAGGGTGTGCTTCGTCGTGTTGTAGAACTTCACACCGCCAGTGAAGGACTTGATCAGCTTCACGCGCAGCGTCTCGTTCGGCTGCTGGGCGATGATCGCGGCAACCTGGGCGCGGTGGGGTGCCATGACGCACTCCAGGCGGCGCAGGATCGTCATGGGCAGGATGACGTCGCCCGCCTTGTTGCGGGCATAGACACCGCGCAGGGTGTCCGCGATGGCCCAGACGTCCTTCTTCAGGTCGACCACTTGAGTTGTCCTTCCTAGCACGGACGCAGGGGGCACCCGCTGAGAGGTTGACCAGTGACGGCACTGGTCCACACACGAAAATGTAGATGGTGCCACTGACAGGACCGACGCCATTCCAGAAGCGACGCCCGTTTTGAGTTAGAAGTCCCATTCGTGCCGTCCGTTGTCCGCCGGATAACCGAGCGGGCAGCGCCTCTCTGCCTTTAGAGCGGCATGGCAACCAGGGGTAGCAAGCCGAGGGAGTGCCGAGCCGTCGGCGGTGCCTATGGCGCCATGCCCTGTATGCCGATCCTCCTGCCGTATTCGGGTGGGCGGCCCGGTCGCCGGACCGCCCGCCCGAAGGGGCTGGCTGGGGGGCGCCGTGGGTAGCGGGGGCGTGGCTGTTGCTCCGTGGTTGACCTCGGGGATCAGGCCGTAGACGAGGACACACGAGGCGCCGATACGACCAGGCCGTGGACGTCGGTGGGCATGCCCCGCAGAGGTGGAGTGATCCGGTCGGTCGTGCTGTTGGGGACGGGCCGTAGGCTTCCCCTATGAGTTCGGTGCGCGCCCGGGTGTGGCGCTTCACGGTTGAGAAGGGAAGCGCGGGCGCGGAAGCCGTCCAGGCCGTCGAGATCGGGCAGGGCCCCCTGCCTGTGTCCTTGGCCGCCTTGGTCAACATCAACGCCCTCGCGTGCGACCTGCGCAAGACGGTTGACCAGCGTGTGCGTGACCACGAGATCAGCCTCCTCCTCAGCTACATCACCAGCAGCTCGGGCGGTGCGCTTGGGGTCGACTGTTCCGCGCTCGACTCCAGCTCCGGCCACATCCGACGCTTCGTCAGCGAGTGCACCGGGCTCGGGGTGATGAGCGCCGCCAGTGAGGCACTCTTCGACTGGAAGCCCGGGGCCAACGGCCTTAGCAGCTTCGACGTCTTACCTGGAAAGCTCGTCGGAACCTACGCGAAAAAGGGCGTACGGCCCGACCTTCTGTACGACTTGGCCGCCGGTCCGCTCGCCGGAGAGGCACGGGGCCGACGCCGCGACCACAAGCAGATGCTCCCAGCTGGCCAAGGCACCCAGCCGCAAAAGGCACGCTTGGAGAAACTCGCGCAGTGGTCCGTCGACCACAACGAGCATGCCTACTTCATGAGCTGGGTCTGGCTCGGTTCGGGCGGCGTCTATGTCGACATCTTCCTGCCCGACGACTCCCCGGCCACGGCCGGACTCAAGACCGGGTGGATCGATGCACCAGGCAGCGCACAACCCTGGCGGTTCCGTGTTCCCCGGGATCCCCGCCGGCGCACGGACCTGGAGCAGGACCCTCTCGCGGCCGGGGCAGACTCCGCGCCCGAGTCCGGCGGCGAGGGCTCTGCCGATGCAACCGGGGCCTCCGCCGGAACGGCGATCAGCCGAGCCGCAGTAGTGGTCGAGAAGGCGATGAAGCGGTCCTTCGCACGCGAGGACACGCTTGGCACGCTCTCCGGCGTAGAGGTCCGTGGCCGATGGATCCGCGGCGACGCTGTCGGACAGGCACACCACGAGGTCCTGCTGGGCGTCCTGGGCGAGCGAGTGCCGGTGGACCACCGGGCCAAGCGCCGCCGACTGGCCTCGCAGACCGACCGGCTCGATGTGTTCCTCGAAGGCCGCCTCCTGACCCTCGTGCACCCGGTCGACAGCCCGCGGCCGAGCTGGGACCGCATCCGATCAGAGCTGCTGGAGTAGACGGGTCACAGATCGGCTGCGGCTCTGATCTACGTCACACACCCCCTTTAGTCGTCTTGCGGCAAATGCCGCGCTTTCCGCGGGGGTTGTCCGCGATGATGGTGGGGTGCGAGTGACCCGACTGCTGATCACGGACTTCCGGGGCTGGAAGTCCCTCGACCTGCGCCCCCGCGATCACGCGGTCGTGGCCGGCGTGCCCCGCGCCGGCCGTAGCGATGTCATCGAGGCACTGGCGCGCGTACTCGACCCGGAAGCTGCACACGGCCCCTCCCTGTCGGATCTCCACCAGACGGCGCCTGTGGAGGGAGATGGCGAGGACCAGACTTCCCAGTTCGAAGCAGGCTCGGAGGCGGCATCGCCTGAGTCGGCGGCGCCAGTCCGGGCGTCCACGGCAGAGGTGGAGGTCACGCTGTCTGATCTCGACCCGGAGATCGAGCAACTGGTCGATGGCTACCTCCAGCCGCTCGACGCAACGGGGATGGCTTCCGAGGACGACGAGGCGGACCCGTCCGCTCCCCAGTGTGTTCGTCTCACCTATCGCCTCAGCTACGACCACGAGACCGAGGCACTGGAGTCCGTCGTCTACTATCCCGCGCGCAGCAATCCGGAAACCAACCATCTTCTACGGGTGCCAGCTGCCGTGCGCCGCGCGCTTCCGGTGATCACCCTCAACGCGGGAGTCCCCCTGCAGCTTCGAGCGGGCGGCAGCCTGCGACGGTACATCGAGGAGCGCGACCCCAAGGCTGCCGTCGCCGCCTTCGAAGTCCTGCGCGACGCCGTCGGCGAGGCCGTGACCGCTCTGTCCCAGGACCCGGCCATCACCGAGGCCGTGGACGCCGTGCTCGCCGTGGGCGGCACCGGGAAACGCCTCGGGGACAGCCCGATCACCGCCGGGGACGTCGGTTTTCTCGCTGAGGACGGATCCGTCAGCGCACTTCTGCGTACGCTGCGGGCCGCCCTAAGGCTCGACACCGCCGGACCGCTGGCCCTGACGACCCACGGCAGCACCGTGACCGCCGTCCTCTCCATGGCCGAGGCCATGCTGCTCGCGGACGTCCCCGGCGCGGTCGTACTCGCCGATGACTTCGGAGACCAGCTCGACGCCGCCACCGCCGAGTATCTGGCCTCGCTGATCCGCAACCGGTCCGGACAGGCCTGGCTGTCGACCCGCCGGCCCGAAGTGGCCCGCGCATTCGAACCCGGCGAGGTGGTCCGCCTTGTGCGGCACGGCGGCCAACGGACCTACCACCAGCTTCCGCAGGTCAGAGACCGTAAGCAGCTCGTCGCCCACCGCCAGCTCCATACACAGCTGCTGCCTGCGCTCACCGCACCCGTCGTTGCGGTCACCGAGGGGCCGCACGACGTCGCGGTCCTCGGCATGGCCAACCGGCGCTACCCTCCCCACAGGTTGCCCCTATCCGCCTACGGTGTCCGGCTCGTCGCTGCCGGGACGGGGTCCGACGGCGGCATCGACCAGGTCCCTCAGATCGCCGATCTCGCCAAGCAACTCGGCTTCCGTGTGATCGGCGTCGTGGACGCCGACAAGCCCTCGCAGCAGTCGGCTGATCAGCTCGACAAGGTAAAGAAGTCGTGCGACGTCGTCATCCAGCTGCCGGAGAAGACCGCGATCGAACGCGCGATAACCGCCGGCGTACGGCTGGCTCAGCTCGCCGCGGCCAGCTCGGTCCTTACCGTCTTCGGCCAACCGGATCCCCTGGGCGTCGAAGCCACAGAGCAGACCGTCACGAACCTCTGCGTGACACTCCACAAGAAGGGCTTGCACGAGCCCTTCCTCGACGCTCTCTACCGCGAGCTTCAGCCGGAACCTGCGGACGCTGAAGAGCACCATGGGAAGGAGCTGGAGGAGGACGTTTCCGTGGTCCACCCGCCACTCTTGGCGGCCATTCTGGACGCCATCGCCACGGCAGCCAGCTCCAGCTACAGCGGCCCCACGATGGTTGCCCTTGAAAGTGTCGGCCGCCCTGACGAGGACGCAGCGTGACGTACGAGGCCAAGGGTGAGCAGCAGGACGTCGTCGAGAGCACCGCGCCGGTTCTCGTCGTACTCGGGGGTGCTGGCACGGGCAAGACCACCACCGCCGTCGCAGCCGCCCGCCGCCACCTCGAAGACGCCGACGAACGGCTGGCGCTCCGACGCCGAGCGGCCCACCAGGCTGGCCGAAGGACGCGGCTGCCCGCCCCGGAGCGGGTCCTTTTCCTCTCCTTCTCCCGCACCGCAGTGGCGCAGATCATCGACCGCTCATCCGACGTGATCGGTCCGCTAGCCCCCCGCCTCGAAGTGGCCACCTTCCACGGCTTCGCCTGGCGCATCATCAACAGCTTCGGCCCGCACCACGGATACCCCCTGCCCCTCGCCGTCCTGAGTGAAGCGCAGCGCCTCGTCGGCGGAGCCGGGCCCGGGCTCACCTACAGCCAACTGGTCCCGACGGCCATGGGGTTGCTCGGCCTGGACAAGGTGCGCAGCCACTACAGCAGCCGGTACGGCCTTGTCATCTGCGACGAGTTCCAGGACACCGACGACCAGGAATGGCAGTTTCTCCAGCAGATCGCCCCGACCGCGCGCCGCATCCTGCTGGGCGACACCAACCAGTGCATCTACGCGGGCTTCAAACACATCAACGCCGACACTCGGATCGCCGCGGCAGTGCGATTGCCGGGTGCCGACAAGATCACGTTGCCACCGCTCAGCTACCGCGACCCGAGCGGAACCCTTCCGGCCGCAGCCGAAGCCGCCATGCGACGCGACTTCACCCACGACGCTATCCGCACAGCCGCCGCCGCGGGGCGCATCTCGGTCACCGACTATGACGACGGCCACGGACACGCCGAGGTCATCGACCTCGCACGCCGTGCCCGAAAGGACGGCCACACCGTCAGTATCTTCACCCACACGAACGTGGCGACCTCCAGCCTCTCCGACGCCCTCCTCGCCGACGGACTCGTGCACGAGCAGGTCGGCCTAAGCGAGGCATACGGTGAGGCCCTCACCGCACAACTCGCACTGGTGAAGTACGCCCTGAAGATCCCCGACTCCGGAGTGCTCCGTGCGCTGGCCGTATACGTCCAGGCCACGGAGCGCAAGGGGAACAGGATGGTGCCGCTCGCCCAACAGATGCTCAACCCGACGACTAACCCGGCCCTCCGCAACGCACTGAAGCGACTGGCACGCGACCTGCGAGCCTCGGTCGGCGAGGGTGGCCAGCCTGATGTTGCCAGACTCGCCGAGGTGGTCACGAACGCCTACAACACGGTCGGCGCCGCCCGTGGCCAGGAGACCTGGCTTCAGGCGGCCCGTCAGGCGCGCATCGCGCTACGTCGCTTCGGCGAGGACTGCTTCGACGCTGTCGCGGTCGAGCAGGAGTTGCTCCGGGCACGCGACGAAGCCCTGGTCGGGGCAGGGACAGCGCGCCGAGCCCCGATCCAGGTCATGAACCTCCACCAGACCAAGGGCAGGGAAGCCGACACCACGATCTTGCTCCTCGGAAGCAACGAGTTCCACGGCTCCGAAGGAGAGCCCTACCCGACCGGCTCCAAACTGTTGTACGTGGTAATGACCCGCGCCCGACACAACGCGCACCTCGTTGTGCCCAATCTGGTGCACGGGCTCTGGGAACCTCTCGTCGCCGCCCTGCGGTAGGGCCCTTCCGCGCCGTCGGCGCTCGATCCCAGCACCGTGCGGCAGGCGACGGTTCCGCCACCCAGCAGATAAGGATCTCTAGCGTCTACGCAAGTCAGGAATCGGTTCGGTCACGTCCCACTCGATCAAGCTGGAACCCTGGTTTTGGTAGTGAGCCTGCTTCACACGCTTGCGCTCGTCGTAGGCCTCTCTGCCCTGAATGCCGTAGACCTCCACATAGGAGTGAGGGCAGGTGTCGGTGAGGACGAAGTCCGGGAAAACGAGATCGCTGCCGTCGTACCGGACCGGCTTGACATAGGCACGGCCGGCGTCGGCGAGGGCGTTGGCCATGACGACTTCGTGGCTGGAGTCGGCGGGTATGTAGAGCTTGCTGACCAGCATGGCCGCCATGTCGACTACCCGGACGTTGTCCTTGGGGCTGAGTTCGACCAGGAACAGGCCGATCCGTCGGGCTCCGTGTTCGGCGGCGGCTTCGGAAAAGGCGGGGCGGTAGGAGCGGCGTAGCCGTTCGTCGAGCGCAGCGGTGGCGAACAGGGCGCCGCGGTGGTGCGCCAGCGCATACCGGACTCCATACCGGGTCTCTCTGACATCCCTGATCTCGCCGAGGATGAGACCCCGGCGCTGGGTGTCTCCGCGACGTTTCAGTCGGGCAACGCGGAAGGTCTCGAAAGCGGCGGCATTGCGGCGGGCAAACTCCTCCCGGAATGGGGGCACGACATACAGGGCCTCGGTCAACTCCTCGTGGTTGATGGAGCATCCGGCGATCTGCTCGCTCAGACGCGCGTGACAGACCCACCAGGTGCGTCGCCGCCATCGCGGATGCCACGCAGTGAGCTGGGCGCCCTCCCACAACCAGTGGAGAAGGCCGAGCAGACCGACAGTACGGCGGGTGCGGCCCTCACGCTGTTCAGTAGGGGCTCTGGCGGGCTCCGGGGCGCTGAGCTTGCGGGCAAGTGCGGTCGAGAAGCGGATCGCGACGCCGTCGTCAGACTCGTGGATGGCTTCCGTGCTGTAGGCATCGCGGCCGGACAGCTCCGAGGCGAGCTTGTGGAAACTGCAGCTGGGATCGTGGAGTTCGCCTTCCCCTGGCCATCCAGCCAAGTGATAGCGGCCGGCCCGGCTACAGCGGATAACCAGCCGGAGGGCCGGTGTCCGGCAGAGACATTGGCCGTGGCCCACCTCGGCTCGCGCCCGGGCGAAGAGTGCCGCGTAGTCGGTGGCGTGCTCGCGCAGCACGAACAGCGGAAGCGACTTGTCTGCCAGCCGTACGCGGTCGGACCGGTCACCGCGGGTGGTGCCGTCGCTTCGGGACCTGTCCGCGTCGGCTGGTCGGGGGTGGCCGGGTTGGTCTTGCAGGATGGCGGCTTTCGACGCGGTCATCTCCCCACTCCTCCGTAACCGGGACCGGTCGTTGGCCGATGGTGCTGAAGTTCTTCCTCTGCCTCGGCGTGTCGACGCCGTCGGCTGACCTGCAGCATGAGTTGAGCCGCCGCTTGGTGAGGGTCTGGGGTCTCGGCGGCATCCAGCTGCTCGGCCAGGGCACGCCGTACAGCAGCCTCCTCCGCCCGCTGGCGTGCAGTGAGCCTGGAGCGACGTTGGATCTCCAACGTGATGCGCTGCACCTCTTCGATGAGTTCCTCGATACGGTGCATCGCCTCAGCTGCGTCCGGGGGGCCAAGTACGCCTTCGGAGAGTTGCTCGGTCATCTGCCGGAGCCCGTAAGAGGCGGTCAGCGCCCGGTCCATGACCTGGCCGCGTCGGCTGCTCAGCTCGGGCGGGGTCAGCAACGCGAGGGAGTCCGCGCGCGCCAGTCTGGCCAGGGCGGCCAGCACGTCTGCCTGTCCCATGCCCTGCAGACCGGCGCCCACGCCTGGTTCCAGGCGGCTCTGATTGAGCTCGGCTGGTGTGATCCGGTCCGCCCATGCCAGCAGGTCGGCGCGCAGGAGGGGCACGGCCTGCGGGTCCAGCGCGTAGCCGGCGAATGCCGTGTCCGGGATGTCGGCGACCTGGGCCAGCCGGACGTAGAGGTCTTCGCGCACCTGCGTCTCGGGGAGCTGGCGGAGCCCTGCGATACCGCTCACGTAGTCGGCGAGGTAGGAGTCGACGTCTCCTTGTCCCAGATGTCGACTCAGCACGGCCAGATCGACGAAGTCTTTGGGGGCCAGGTGGTGTTCAGGAGCCTCCAGCTTGGCGTAGAGGAGGTCGCCTATGGCCGCGACCGGCACGCCCGCGATGGTGTGGGAGAAAAAGTAGCGTGGCATGCGGGCCATTTGAACGGTGACCGAGCCGTACTCGGCGTGCGTGACGAGCAGGTCGCTGTTCTGGTCGCATTGCGCGAGCGGATGGAAGGCCCAGGTCCGGACCTCCTCAACTCGGTACCCGTGGGCGGCCAGCGCGCCGACGACGGCCGCCCGCACCGCCGGGGTGTCCTGGACCTCGTCTGTGAACACGTCGATGTCGTGTGCCGGCCTGGCCCCGGCGACGCCGAGGGCATGGAGTGCCAGCGAGCCGGACAGGTGGTAGCCGTTCGGGCCGCATGCGGTCAGCACGATACGGGCGACCGCGAGCATTCCCTCGGTGTTCATGGCGCGGTCAGCTCCGGGAACCGCCGCTCCCACACCTGCACGACGGCGTGCGGGGCAAGCCGTTGGGGCCACAGGCGGAGCAGAACGTCGCGGTTGATCAGTTCTGCCTGCTCTGTCGCGGTCCCTCGTGCGAGGAGTCTGCGATACAGCACGGCGCGCTGCACCGGGTCCGCCACGTCCACGAGCTCGGGCAGGTCGCCGTCGACCAGGTGACGGGGAACGTCCACGAAGCCCGAGCTGGGGCCCGAGAGGGAGTCGAGGTCCGCTACCACCTCAAACCCCTGGAACAGAAGTTGGTCACCTGCGCCAGGCGACGTGAGCGCGTGAGCGATGTCTGCAGGTATGAGTCCCTGGCGGGCCGCTTCGTCGATCACTCCCTGCTCGGCGCCCCGCAGGCGTGCCACGCGCGCGAAATCGGGCCGGGGGGTGCTGGCCATGTGATCCGCTCTCCTTCGGTGATGCGTCAAGTACATGCACTGATTGACTAGTTGCGGCGAAGTCACCCGTCATCCGTATCCATTCACCTCTAACGTCGCCGAACGGCGGCTTCCCCTTGTGCAGAAGTCATCCGACTGTCGCGCCAACCCCATCACAAAATACCCCCTAGGGGTATGAAAGGGTGTGAGAGTGTGGCTTCAACCGGCTGCGATGCACATCCAGAACGGAGGACTTGATGACTGACTGCTCCATACCCGTGCCGACCGGCGCACGTAGCGCGTCCTCGGCAACAAGATCGCGCCGCGCACCACGCCGGGCGGTCGCCGCGGGAATGGCGGCACTCGTCCTCGGCGCGCTGGCTGGCTGCAGCGATGCCTCGGGCGGCAAGGCCGATCCGACCGCCGGGGCAACGCACAAGGCCGCGGCACCGGTCCGGCTGCCGGTCCCGGACGGATTCGCCACGGAGACCGGCTGGAGCACATCGGCGAGCCCCGAGGCCACCGATGTGGAGCCGGGATCCAGCGGTTTCCCCCTGGTCGCCGTCGCGCCCAAGCGCGGTCTGGTGATTCAGGCAGCCGCCGACGGCTCGCGGGTACGCGCCTTCTCCCTCGCCAGCGGCGAGACCGAGTGGACCTTCACCCCCAAGGCCCTCACGAGTGCCCGCACCGGCGTCTTCGTTCAGGAGAGCAAGGCCGGCGAGAAGGTGGTGCTGGCCCGCCAGGGCAAGACCAGCGGAAGCGGCCTGAACGCGTCGCACCGCACGACCACGATCGATGTCATCGCGGCGGACTCGGCCAGCAAGGCAACCGCGGACCATCACCTCGTCCTGGAGGCGCCTGACGACACCGCGGCCTCCTTCACGACCACCGATTCCGGCTTCCTGGTCGGCCCGGTGACCGGCGGCGTGCACGAGAAGGCCGTCGCGGTCGACGCGGCCACGGGCGCCCAGCGCGTGGTGCAGACGAAGACGCTGACGGTTTCCGGCTGCGGCGCGGGGTCCTGCACCGTTCAGGCCTCTCCTGCCTTCGCCACCGCTCAGGGCGTCGTCTTCACCTTCCAGCAGCAGGACGGCTGCGACCAGTGGGCCGGGGGCGGCACCCCGTGCACTTACGGGTTCCAGGTCGGTGACGCCTGGACCAGCACCAGCTTTGCCCCCGGCGATATGCACGTCGGCATCCCGCTCGCGGTCGCCGGGCAGTATCTGGTGGCCGCCTGGCACACCAGCGACACGCAGACCGACCCGCCCGCGCTCTCCGACACGAAAAAGACGACACTGGCGGTGCACGATCTCGCCACCGGGAAGATCAAGGCGCAGGTGAGCTGCACCTCCGCCGAGGGGCTCACCCTTCAGCCGGGGTCCGCGCAGTCCTCCACCCGCCTTTCGCCGAGCGGTGACTTCCTCGTCTCCGGGCAGGTCGGGTTCGACCTGGCTACCGGCCGCGGGCACTGCTTCACCAGCACCGACAGCACCAAGGGCATCGATCTGACCGCTGTCGCCGACGACGGCACGGCGTACGGCATAGTGCATGCCGTCGACGACACCGAAGCCACCTCCCTGTACGGGCGGCTGCCGATTGCCCAGGACGGGACGGACACGCCCGAGCGGGACTCCGCCCGTGTCAGCGTGCGGACCGGGACGGCCAAGGCGCTGCCCGCAGCGGCCGAGGTTCCGATGTATGTGGCGGCGGACGGGCACGGTGTCTTCCGCACCCGCGACGTGGTCGCGGTCTATCCCGCTTCCTGACCGCACACCGATCCGAGCCCCGAGCATCGTCGTGCCCTACCTGCGGCCGACGCCGCTCGGGGCATTCTGCTGCCCGTGAAGCCGGTGCTCGGCCTGCTCTCGCTCGGCCTGTCCCTTGCGGGTCGGGCGAGGCCCTGCTGGGGCAGTGCCTGCGGAACGCTGCGGCGCCGCGGCGACCGCCTCCTTGGCCGCCTCCATAGCACTTGCCAGCAGATCGTCGGGGATCTGCGCCCCCCGCGCCTGGGCCGTGGTCCGCAGCGCCGCAAGGAAGGCCTCGGCGGTCAGCCCGGCCTGTGGAGACGCCGGCGGTCCGCCAGCGGGTGCCGCTCCGGCGATCCGGTCAGCAGTGGCCCGCGAGTTCGCCGCGATCGTCTGCAGGACTCCCGCTGCCCGTTCCTCGGCCGGGCTGGTCGCGGCAGCCCGCGCGAAGTCCGCGCGGTCCTGCATCCGTTGAGCCTGAGCTGCGAACGTGCTCGCGGTGACCGCCGACCGGTTTCCCTCGGTCGGGGATGGCTGCCGTCGCCGTCCGGCAGCCGCCTGCTCGATCTTCGACGGACCATCCGTCGGCGCCTGGCGACGCCGACGCGGCAGCTGCGGCCCCGCAGCGGCCTGCTCTCCCTCCGCCTTCACCTGCCCGCTGGCAGGCGTCGGCGAGGCTGCGGGAGGCGCGGCCTCCCGGAGTACCCAGTCCCTGTTCGCCTCGCCCCGCACGTAGGCGAAGCCCTCGCCCGCCAGGTGCTGCGGCACCTCGTCGCCGCGGCCCTGCAGGAAGAGCTCGACGCACTCGTTCGCGCGCCGGCCGGCGTCCGTCCGGTTGCCCGGGCGCGCGTTCTCGTGGTTGAGCAGGCTCATCAAGTCCCGGCGGGACAGCCCGCGATCGGGCTGGACGTCGCGCCGTATGGCGGTCCTGACTTCCTCGAACCAGGCCTGGCTCAGCGGCTCGTTGACCGGTTGCCATCGCGGCGCGGGGGCGTTGGCCGTCGGGGTCGCGTCCAGGATGCGCGCCGCTTCGTCAGGCGTGACCAAGACGTTCCGGACGCCTCCCTCGCCCTGGGGCCCGACGACGCCGAGTTCCTCCATGCGTGCCAGCGTGACGTCGGCCAACCACGGCGAGATGCCGTAGTCGTAGCTCAGGTCCAGGGCCAGGGTGTACTCCTTCGCCGCCACCTGCAGCACGACCGCACGGAACCGGTCCGGATCGCCCGCGAGGCTCTCACCAATCGGTGCCGGCTCGGCCTCATCGGCGGAGCGCCCCTCGGGCGATGGCGCTTGCGGTGCCGTCTCCTCTCCCACCGCGGGCGTCTGCTCGGCCGCCTCGTCGACCGCGGATTCATAGCTGCCGAGCGGGGTGCTCACTTCCTCAGGCAGGTGACCGTGAATGTGGCTGATGTGGTCTTCGGCGGCATGGCGCAGTACCCGCAGCAGGTTCCACCGCAGCCCGTTTTGCTGGCCGTTCGCGGCCAGCCGGTTGATCAGAGCCTGAGCCCCGGACGAAATGATCTCCAGCGTTCGAACCCACAGCGCTCGGCCGGTGCCCAGCGTTGTACGGTCCGCCATGAAGCGGCCCACCCCGAGCCAGCCCCTGTTGACGGCCTCGCGCACCGCTGACCACACGGAGGCGATCCGTCGCCACACCGGATGCTGCGCCAGGCTCCCAAGGCGCTCCGAGGCGGCGCCGTAGAGGCGGCCGATCGACTCGACGCTGTTCGACAGCATCGCACGCATACGGCCCTGGTCCTCACCGCCCGTGCTGTTCCCCGTGCCCTGGCGCCGGGCGGCGAGCCGCTCGGAGAACCACTGCCAGGCGCGGCCCAGTTGGTCGGCCAGGTCGATGCGCTGGCCGGCGGGCAGCAGCCCAGTCAACCGGTCTGCTCGGGTCGCGGCGGCCCGGTGAAGGCCCCATACCGCCCGCCAGCCACGCGAGTCCCGCTGGCCCGACCGCTCCAGGCGCCGCGCCAGGTGCATCGCCGCATGGGAGATGGCCCGCGCCGTACGGGCTTCGATCGTCCGGTTGATGCCGTGCGCACGGATGTCGCGAAGGGTCGTCTCCCCGTAGGTCAGCAGCGCCTCCCGGACGGCTCCTCGAAGCTGCTGTCCCGCCTGGCCGATCGATCGGATCATCGTCCATTCGGGGGTGCCCCAGTACTGACCCGCCTCGGCCTCTGCGTTGCCCATCGCCGCTTCGAGCGCGGTGGCGTCACCGGCCTCGACCGCTGGATCCTCCGCCGTCGGCAGGATCGGATCTGCGTCGATGCTCGTGAGGATCTCGGACAGCGCCTGACGTGTGGCGGCGTACTGTTCCCGCAGCCGCTGTTCGTCCTCGGCACTAAAACGCGGCCGCGGTATGGAGGCTTGCGTCTCGGCCGGAGGCTCAGCGCTCCGCAACAGGGCGACGATGTCCTCGAAGTGCCGGTCGAAGTCGTCCTGCCCCGGAACCTCACTTCCCGTGACTGCTTCGGCCGCAGCCATGCGTTCCTCCTCGATCAGGGCCTCGTACTCCCGGTCCACTTCCATCGCTGCCAGTTCCTCAGCGGACACCGGCTCGTCTTCTGCCTCGGTACGGCGGCGAACGCCCTCTTCCGGGTCCGGCTCCCACTCGGCGCTGCTGTAGACGACGCCGTTGACGACCAGGTCATCGCCGATGACGTCCCTGAAGAAGTCGAAGTCGTCGCCTTCCTGCTCCGGCGGCGCCTCCGCGGGGCGTGTGGCGGCTGGTTCGGACTCGGCAGGAGTCTCGGGCTCGGACACGGCAGGGGCCCGATCGGCCACGGTCTCCTGCACCGGCTCGTCCTCTGTCTCCGGCAGCTCGACTGCGCCGACCGTCTCCGGCTCATCCACCGCAGCCGGCCCGGAGCCAGCCACAGCGCCCACCGGGACGGCGTCAGTCTCTGCGGCTGGTGCCTCATACGTCGTCGCCGACTCGATCTCCTCGACAGCGTTCTTCGCCTCATCCGCAGACACCGTCTCGGATGGTCCGCCGACTGTCCTTTGCTCCGAGGGGCGGGCTTCCTTGTAGCGGGTCAGCAGCCAGGAATCGTCGTTCTCAGCGCCGAGGCGTCGTCGAACGTCCTCGGCGGCCTGCGCCCAGGCCCCGTCGTCTTGGCTATCGAGCAGTCGTTGAACGTCCCCGGTGGCCTCCAGGCGCGCGAGCTGCTCTTGCCCTTGGCCGTACACCGCAAGCAGTAGCTGTCGGTCCTCGTCAGACGCGAACGCCCTGCGACTTGCCAAGGACCGCCCGGCCTCCGCGACGGTTGACTGCAAGTTTCGGCAGGCGTCCAGCACGTGGTCCCCTGAGGGAGAAGTGCTCGTAGCCGCGAGAGCCACGCCGCGGAATGCGGTCTGAACGAGGGCCGCCTCGTTGGAGTCGGCGAGACCCGTCTCCTCCTGTAGTTCGTGAGCCTCCGACAAGAGTGACTGGCCCGTGGCTGAAGCTGCCCATGCCTTGTAGCGCTGTTCCGTGACATACAGGTCGGTGAGGAATTCCTCCAGCAGCCTGTACGGCGTCTGCGCCGGAGGGGTGTCCGTGCCCCGTGCTGGGTCCGTGGCCTGCACTCCCGAAGTTGCATCGGGTACGTCCTGGCCAGTCGGGGCGGCGGGCCCGCTCTGGGGGGCCTGTTTGCTCGCCCCTGTGTCGACGCCAGGGGCCGGATCGGTGGCCTCGGCCGCCGCTGGCGCCTGGGGCTGCTGCTCTGGGGCATCGGAGACTTCTTCGGGCCCGGTTGCGGTGTCCGGCTCGGTGGTTGCCGATCCCGCAGCGGAGGGCGCTGTCTGCGGCACGCCTTCCGCCGCCGGTGGCGCGGCCTCTACCGGGGCATCAGCTTGCACGGGAGCGGCAACAGGGTGCGGTCCGTCGGCGGGCACGTCCACGAGCCCGGCCAGCGACTCGGGCAGAAGGAGAGGCTCGACAGTGTCGTCCGGGTCACGGCCGGTCTCCCACGTGTAGGGACGCAGGTCGCCCGGTCCGGCGACGAGGTCTCCCACGAGGGAAACCTCCGTGCCCTCGGTGACGACGGGGCGCTCTCGCACGATGAACGGCAGCCGTTCCTGGGACACACCGGTGATGCAGTCGCCCGGCTTGACCTCGCTAAGGCGGCAGATGCTGTTGCGCCGGTCGGGCAGCACCGCCCTGAGCGCGGTCACCCGCTCCAACGCAGCGATGTCGACGAAGGCCTCCTCCATCGCGCCGAAGTCGATCAGCTGCAACTGCTGCTCTTCCTGGACCCAGTTCTCAGCAGCGCGTATCTGGGCGAGTCGTTCGTCTGCCGTCCCGGTGAGATGAGCCTCCAGGGCTTCCGTCATCACCCGGGCCTGGGCATCTTGGAGGATTCGCCGGACCTCGTCATCGGCTGCCTTCCAGCGGCGAAACTCACCGATGACCTCGAAGCCCCGCTCAGAGCGGGACATCGCGTTTCCGGTCCGCCACGCCGCCGCCACCAGCCGACGCCGTTCCGGCGGCAGGGCCGGCCGGAACCATGCGATGACCTTGGCCAGCGTGAGCCGACCCGCACGGACGGGTGCCATGACGTCGTCGGAAGTTTTGACCTCGATCTCGATGGCGCCGCTTCGCGAATAGGCGCTGGCGAACTCGTTGCCCTCCTCGTTGTAGCCGGGCTCCGAGGGCAGGCGAATCCAGCCCTCGTAGAGCTGAGGGGTCTTCCTCTTCTTCTGATCCATTTCGAAGATCAGCTGGCCGAAGTCGAACGGACTGATCTTCGCCAGTGCCGCGCCGATGTCCCGGTCGGTCAGCGGGTCGGGTGTGCGTTCCTCCTGCGCGGCGGGTGCCGGAGGCTCGCTGGTGTTCTCGGCCTCCGGGGCGGGTGCCGGGGTGTCGACGGTCTGGGCCTGCGCATCGGGCTGCGCCTCGTGGGCGGCGATGAGCGCCCGGAGCCGGGCGTACTGCTCGGTGACCGTCGAGTTGGACAGCTCGGCAATGCGTTCGCGGGCCCGGTCCACCTCCACCTTGACCGGGGCCAGGGCCGCGTCGACGTTCGGCCACATCTGCTGGCCGTCGGGGCTGTACGACGTGCCGGCCAGTCCCATGACCTGCTCCAGGGCGTCCCGTGCGGCGGCGGCCCTGAGCTTGCTGCTGCGCGCGGTGCGCTCGATGGTGTCCACGGCCTCCAGGCAGAGGATCAGGGCCTGGCGAACGAGCGGGTCGGTGAGTTCTGGCAGGCGGTGCGCCTCAGCAAGCTGGGCGTCGAGTTCGGCCAGCTGGTCAGGGTCGTCAGCGCGGGCCTGGATCAGGGTCTCAAAGGCGTTGAAGGCCTCGGCGGCGAGCTGATCGATCTTGGTGCGTAGCTGTTCGGCAGCCTCCGTCACCAGCGTGCTCAGGGCGGAGTCCGACTGCGCGAGCTCGTCTTGTGTGTGCCGGAGGTTCTCCTCGAACTGGGCCCAGGGGTTGTCCTGTTCCCAGACGTCGCGTACCTGGTTGTCGCCGAGGGCCTCGCGCATTTCTCGGGCGAGGTTGGGGATCTCCTTCTTCTGGCCGCGGCGGATTCCTGCTGTGCCGCGCTTTTTGATCTTCTGGTCGTCCCAGGGCAGGGGCGCGATGCCTGCATCTGCGTCCTGTACGGCGGCCGGGGTGGTGGTCTGCTCGTCGACGGGCGTGTTGTCCGCCTGGCCGACGAAGAGGGATGGCTGGTCGGCTCCGTTGAGTGGTTCGCCCGGGTCCTGCAAGGTGGGGGCGGTCGTTTTTCGCTGCTCCTCGGAGCCCGACTCCGGCTGGGTGGTCGGTTCGGTGACGGCCTGCGTCGTGTTCTCGGTGTCGTCGGTCGGCGTGGGGGCGGACGGCTCGGCGGAGACGGGCGCTGGCTGGCGAACCGAGACGGCGGTTTCCTCCTCTGCCGCCTCGGTGACCGCGCGGTCCGGCTGCTGTTCTGGGACGACATCAGCCGGCGGGGCGGTCTCTGTGACCGCGGGGCTCGTTTGGGGCAGTGGCGGCTCGGGGGCGGCGGGGGTCTCGGCAGCGACGGCGGCCGGAGTGGGGGCGGCAGTGATCTCGGCCTGCGGGGTATCCGCGATGTGGCCGATGGAGTGGATCCAGCCGAGGGAGCCGATGTCGAGGCGTTTCCTGGCCCGGGTCACCGTCACATAGGCCAGTCGCAGCTCGTCCTTGCCGGGCAGGACGAGGTCGCCGGTCTTGGTGTCCTCCTTGGGCTGGGGGAAGTCGCCCCAGATCTGCACCACGTCCCATTCGCGGCCCTTGGACTTGTGGGCGGTGGAGACGACCAGCTCCGGGCGGGTCTCCTCGTCGCGTGCTTCCTCCGGGACCAGGTCACGGATCATGTTGATCAGACCCTGAGGCGTATAGCGGTCGACGAGCCGTACGAACATCTGCAGGGTGCGCGCGTCCTCGTCGGATTCGGCGTACTCCTTGACCTCGCTCCAGTTCTCGAAGGCCGACAGCTCAGGGTGCTTGGTTCGGCGGCCCTGTTGGAGATCCCGGGCGGCCCGGGCGATGTCTTCGATGTCCCGGCCGCCGCCGACAAGTGCCACGCGCTTGCCGGCCTCGAATCCCGCGAAGACGGCGGAGATGGCGCCGACGTTGGTCCGGGTCAAGATCGCATCGGGTTCTTCGACGGTGCCGAGGGTCGTATCGAGCGTGGGCGCGCCCTCCAGACGGAGGTCGGACTCCAGGAGGGCGAGGTATTCGTTGCCCACCTCTGCCACAGCAGGGCCGAAGCGCCAGCTCTGCGTCAGGGGCAGGACCACGTCGGCCGGCCAGTCCTGCAGAGCATCGATCGCCCCACGGAATTCGTAAATCGCCTGATTGCTGTCGCCGACGACGATGATCTGGGCGTCCTGGTCCTGGATCACCTTCTTCAAGACGGGATTGATGTCCTGTGCCTCGTCAAAGAAGATCGTGTCGAAGTTCAGGCGCGGCTCCGACAAGGCCCAGATCTTCAGATAGTCGTCATGGTCGAAGAAGATCTTGTTGCTGTTCGGATCCGCGATGTCCGCCCAGGCCCGGCGGGCGTACTCCAGCAGCGTGCGCGCGGCGGGGACGTGTGCCCACTTCTCGCCGAGGTGCTGGCGCCCCAGTTCGGAGTCGGCGCTCTGCCGGTAGCGTCGGATCGCCCCCATCACGATCTTGGCGATCTCCTCGGGACCGACGTACTGGATGTTGCCGTCGCGGTCGCCGACGCGCACCTCGGCGGTGATCCCGAGCGCAGCCGCGACGTCCTTGGGGCGCCGGGCTCCGCTGTTGCGCGAGCCGGCGATGGAAACCTTGTGCCGGTAGGGAGTGTTACGCAGATCCTGCAGTGCGAAGGAGTGGCTCGTCCGGGCGGTGACGTTGCGGCCGAACTTCTGGCCTGCCTCGTCGGCGATGGCCCGGTTGAAGGCGATGTAGCCGATGCGCCGTTCCAGCATTTGGGAAGCGATCATCACCAGCGTGGACGTTTTGCCGGTGCCCGCGAGGGCCTGAACGGCAACGTTCTTGCCTTCCACCGCCGCGGTGATGATCGCCTGCTGTTGGGCCGTGGGCGGGTACTTCCCACTGGCCACGGCCGCAACCGCGCCTTCCTGAGCGTCCCTGGCCGCGAGAAAGGCCCGGACTTCCTCCAGGACCTGCTCCTTCTGTCCGCGCATGCCGTTGTAGCGCCAACGGCCCTTCTCGTACTTGAAGTTGCGATCCCGCTTCAGCAGGTCGCGAAGGCCGTCCTCCGCCGGGGCGCCCGTCGTGCCGGTGACGTAGGTGCCGGTGGCGTCACTGACGATCTTGATCCGGCTCGTCCAGGGTCCTTCGGCCGCCGTCTCCGGCTCGGTCGCCGTCACGCTTTCCTCCTGTTGCTGCTCATCGGCCGGGGCCGTCGGCGCAGGTGCGGGTTCCTGTGCCGGAGCCGATGCGGCTTTCCCCTCTTGCCCGGGGCTGCTGGGGCCGACGTGACCGATGACGATGCGGTCGCCGAGGGCGCCGATCAGGTCCTGCAGGGGCGCGGTCTCTGGCTGGGGCTGGTCGGCGCGCTGCTGGGTATCCCGAGCGGGCACGCCCGCGGAGGGGCCGTTCTGGGCGGCGAGCGGCAGCCGGTCCAGGGCCTGCGCGTAGGGCAGCCGGACGAGTTCCTCCACCTGCTCCCAGGTCAGTCCGCCCTCAAGTGGCAGCAACCGGGCATTGGTGCCATGCAGCAGGTCACGGGGGAACACCGCGTACCCGGTCTTGGAGGTGAGGTTGAGCTCACTCTCCGGGGCGATCAGGACACCGTGCAGTACGTCGCCGTACTGCCGGTCTTCCTCAGCCGCCTGAAGCAGGATCACGGCGTCGGGGACCACGCCTTTGGCGAAAGTGAGGTTGGCGACCACTCCGAACTGAATCTCTGCGTCGTCCGGGGGGCGTTCGTTGTAGCGCGGCAGTGAACGAAGGTGCTCTCGGGTCAGCGGTTCGACGGCGGTACTCAACGCCTCCTGAGAGCCGACGAGTTCCGGCCGGGCTGGAGTGACCCGCTGCGGAGCTTCAGGGGCGGCCTGCTCCGGGCCGGCGGTCATCGCTGTGGAATTCTGCTCCTCGGTCTGGTTCCCCTGATCTGCAGAGACAGGGTTCTCCGTCGGGACGAGCGCCTCCGGCGCGTTCTGGTTGACCTCATCTGCGCCGGTCACGGGCAGGCGCCGCAGCGCTTCCCCATGCGGCAGGCCAACCAGGGACTCGACTTCTGCCCAGGGAATCGGGCGGGAGAGCGGAAGGACCCGGGAGTCGGGCAGGAACAGCAGCTGTTCCGGAGTCCACCGGGCATCCCCGCTGCTGACGACGTGACCGTTCGCCGGCACGATCTGCGCCCCGTACACGAGGGGGGCGTCGCCGAGTTCTTCGTCATCCTCCACTTGTTGCAGCAGCAGAAGCGCGTCGTGAACCTGTCCGTTCCGGAAGGGCAGTGTCGCCAGCACGGCGAGACGGACGTCTTCACTGGGTCGGTGCTCCGGGCCACGGGGCAGCGAGTGCAGGTGCTCTTCTGTCAGGTAGGGGCCGGTGAGCGTGCCGGTCGGGGCGTCGTTGACCGCCTGTGCCGAGGGCTCGGCAGGGTTCCTGTTTCGCGGCGTACTGGTCTTCTGGCTCTCGCTCGCGGCAGATGGTGTCGACGATTCGGGCGGCGGTACGCCGGCTTGGCGGGCTGCGCCTGTTTCGGTGGGCTGATCGGTCGACGCTGCGGACACGGCCGCGTACACCTGCTCGAAGGCATTTCCCGCGTACTGTTCCTCGACGCCCTGACGGTCGTGGCGGAACCAGTCCGGGAACCTGTCTCCTCCTGAGCCTGTTGCCGACAGATCGGCGCTGCTGAGCCAGTCCATGAACAACTGGCGGGCTTCCTCGCGGGATCGCCCGTCCACGAGCAGCGCCCGTAGAGGGTCATCCGCGAGGGCTGCTCGCACCGCTCGTTCCCGGGCGTCGTCGCGCATCGCGGCGGCCCAGCGGGCGCTCTCGGCCTGGGCTTCGGCACGCTTCCGCTCGCGTTCGCTCTCAGCGGGCGAGGCGGCCGGCTGCTCATCGGGGACGGAGGGGCCGGGCTCTTGCGGCGCGGGTTCCACGGCCTGCTCACGCAGCTCCCGGTAGGCACGGGGGCCTGCCAGGTCGAGGACCTCCCGGCGTCCGTCTTCCTTGAGGTAGGTCCACAGCAGGTGTTCCGAGCCGCCATCCGTGATCAGTTCGTCGGCGGCGGCTGCGAAGACAGCGAGGAAGTCGGCCTGTTCGTTGGCGTGCGCGGCATGGATCAGAGCCCGGTTCTCGCTCGCCACGCTCACCAGCCAAGCCGCGACGTCCTCGGGGGCTGGAGCCATGGAGTCACGCAGCAGATCACGGACCGTCCCCTGGATCACCGCGCGTACGGCTGGCGTGTTCCAGGCCGGTGCTACCGAGCTGTCGGGCAGATGCTCGCTGAGCCACGCGTCGACCTCCTCGTCGGACACCAGCGAGTCCGTGAGTTTCGCCGGTCGTACCAGGAGGGGCAGCGCGGTGTGAGCGGGCAGTGTCAGCCCTGGTATATCGGCCGCGAGTAGGTCGGGAACCTCCTGGGCGGCGCCGGTCTGCTCTGCCGGGATGGCGACGTTGACCAGCAAATGCCCTGCAGCACTCCTGGCCGCCACGGTGATCTCAACGCGTCGCTGCTGCACCTCTTCCCGTCGATGCGCAGCCGCGTGTCCGGCGCCCGTGGTGGCGCCTTCTTCCCCGGTCGGAAGGGGAGCCTGCTCGCTCTCAGGTGCGTCGGGCTGCGGTGGGCTGCTCGGAGCCGCGGGGGGCTCTGGTCCGACCGGCTTCGAGAGTTCGCCCGCGGTCTGTGCTGCTGCGAGGGCGGGAGTCCCGAAGATCTCCTGCCAGTCCTCTCCCTGTTGGGCGGTGGCCGTGATACGTGAGGCCAACTGCACGGCGTGCTGCTTCATCGTGCGGAAGTGAGCCATCACCACGGGCGCCCGGTATCGCTCCTCCTCCAGGTTCTGGGCGAGGACCAGGATGGCGCGGGCGAGCTTGGTGCAGCGCTCGACCATGGTGTCGGCCGGATGGGTGAACGGATCGCGTACCAGCCCCACCGGTCCGTCGCACAGTTCCTCCATCGCCAGCCATACCGCCTGGCCGTCCGGTCGGGTCTGCACTCCCTGGTCTGTCAGGCCCCGTCCGATCAGGCGCCGGCCCGCCGGGGTGTCCTTCAGCCCCGACAGTGCCCCGTACATCTCCCAGAAGTCCTGCTGGGCCTCCCCCAACGACGCGTACGGCTCGCCAACGGAGATGACGATCTCGGGCGCCGTCTCCTGCTGGGGCTCCTCCACCATGCGGTAGGAGCGGCCCATGCGGGTCAGCTCGTCCGTCAGATTCCGTACGTGGAGGTCCCGGGTGGGCCGGCTCATGTTCCGCCGCAGGTACCAGAATTGCTGGTTGCGACTCCACCTGAACTTGTGGCGGTCCAGAGCAGCACGCACGGGCGCGTCGGCGTCCTGGCTGGTGGTGCCGCGGACCACCGTGCCCCGGTAGTGGTGCTCGATCTCCAGGGTGGTGCCGGTGGACGGAGCGGCCTGCTGCGGCTCGGGGACGGAGCCGCGTTCGGCGTCGAGCCGCTGACGGCGCTGGGCCACGCCAGCCCGCACGGCAGCGACCGTCTCCGGCCGTGCGGTGGAGGCCCGACAGGCGACCGCGTGTTCGTAGCAATGGCGGACGAGGTCGTCCAGCCGTTTGGCGTCGTCGGGATGACGGTAATCGCTGGCGCGCAGGCTCAGCACCAGGTCGTACGCTGCATGTGCCATCGCCGTCACACGCCGGTTGACCTCGTCCAGGGTCTCGGCGGCTACCGTGACGAAATCGACCGCGTACTGGGCGTCCCGGGCCGCGTCGAGGGCCGCGCGCGCGGCGGATTCCTCAGGCGTGCTGTCGAGGAGCGCCTTGGCGGTGTCGCTCGCCATCCACCAGTTCCACGCGGATTCTGCCTTGTTGGCTCCGCCGACGAAGGCGTCGGGATCCTCGTACGGGGGCTGTTCCAAGCCCAACTCGTGGGCTGCGAGGCGCTGGTGGTGCTGGAAGGTCTTGCGGGCCAGGTCCCGCAGCGCGTACCTGCTGACTCCGTCCCCGGCAGCCTCGGCCTCCTGCGCGGCGCCGAGGGCGTAGGAGGTGACCTCCATCCAGTCGGTCAGGGCTGAGGCGACCGTGTCGTGCGGCCGGTGCAGCATGAGCATGGCGCCGCGCAACTGGTCCGAGTACGGACCGCCGTGGTCGTCGTAGGCGTGCGGCCACTTCGGGAAGCCGTCGAAGATGTCAGACAGTGCACGGCCGATCTCGGCGCTGTCCTGGTACCAGGGAGCTGTCAACCGGAGCGGGTCGTGGTGGTGCAGGACGGCAGGGTCGTCGTTGGCGAGATCAGCTGCGTGCATGAGCAGGTCGGCGAGGTCGGCTCGTCGTGCCTGCATGCGGGCAAGGTGACGCTCCGTGTACTGGGCGGCCTTCTGGGCCGCTGTGCTCACGTCGTGACGGGGGTCGTCGGCGAGCTGCACGGCGGCCTCGGCGAGGCGGTCGTAGAGGGTGAACACCTCGGCAGGCGTGCGCGGTTGACTCTCGATCACCGCCGCGGTTGCTGCGGCGGCCTCGTGGCGTACTGCCGCCGGGGCCGGGGTGTCGCTCTCGTGTCGTACGAGGACCTGCCGGAACTGCTCGGCGGCCAAACCCACGTAGTGGCGCCCACCGGCCAGTTCCGCGGCGTCCGCGTAGCCTTCGAGCACGATCGCGAGGTTCGCCACCTGGGGCAGCACGGAGCCGAGGACGTCCTCTGTCCCTTCCACCGGGGTCACCAGCGCGGTGGAGGATGTAGACACGGGAGTCTCGGCCTCGTGATCCGGCTCCGGTGAGTGGGCGGCGCTGGCCTCTGGTTGCGGTTCCGGCACAGTCGCAGCGGCGGAAGAAGGCGCCGGGGTGCCCGGTTGTGCCGTGGCCAGCTGAACGGAGAACCGGTCGCCGCCGGGGCCGGAAACCACGAGGCCGTCCTCGGTCTCTTCCAGGTCCGTGCCGTCGGCGGCGAGTTGAGCCAGGCCAGCCGCGAGGTCACGGCCACTGACCGGACCGACGAGGAGGCCCTTGGGCCCGGCGACGGTGTATTCGTCCCACGGGAGGATGCCGGGGATGAATTCCAGGGCGTCTTCGTCGAGCGTGAGGGGTTCCGGGGAGCTGGCCCACTGCTGGTAGGCGTCGCTGCTGGGGTCCTCCACGGTGCTGCGGTACCGGGCTGCGTGGTCGCGCAGTGCGGTGTATATCTCCCAGTTGCCCTCGGTGCTCCGGCCGTCTTCTCGCTCCCACTGTTCGACCACGGCACGGCATTGGTCGGCGAAGCGCTGAAGGTGCGTCCACTCGGGTGCCAAGTCCATGCCGAGCAGGCGGGCGATCCGGCCCGTCCGGCTGGCGGCTATCGCGGTTTCGGCTGCCGCGGCCAGGGCGTCCGCTCGCTCTCCTGTCGCGAGGCGCCGGGCGTTGTCCGCCGACCAGCGGCCGTAGGCGGACAGGGCCACCTGCTCGGCGGCCCAGTACTCGGACCGGTCGGTGTAGGGCGCGTTCGGCGCGCGCCAGGGTCGCTGGGCGTTGGCGGCTGGGGTCGTCGCCGGGGCCGGCTCCGCATCGTCTGTGCTCTCGGGGGTTTCCCGTGCTGCACGGGCGCTGTCCGCACGGTGCGCGCTGCCCTGATCGTCGCCTCCTGCCACCGGCGGGTTCTCGGTCGGCTCGGCTACGGGCGTGGATGCCGCGTCACCTGGTGTCTCTTCCGCTGCGCGTGTGCGGGGTCGCGGTGGGGCATCGGCCACTTCGGCGTCGGCCGCGACTTCCTGCGGTGTTCGGGATTCCGGCTGGGGCCGGTCGGCCGTGTCCGGGTGGGCCCAAGAGGAGGTCTCATAGAAGCGCACCCGCATCGCCTGTCGGAAGGCGGCTTCGATTTCATCACTGGTCAGGGTGGCTTTCAACGCCGCTGCCGGGCCGTCGAGTTGGTCGGTCAACCAGGCGTCGAAGAGGTCACCGGCCTGGCTGCCGCTGGCGCGCAGGGCACGCTGTGCGTCTTGGATGAGCTGGTCGATGGCCGCCTCGTGTGCCTGGGCGACGCCGGCAGGGAACTCCTTGGTAAGCGGTGTGACCTTCACCGACCCGATGGGGCCGGTTATCACCACCGCGCCCGTGGCGTCCGGTTCGACAGCTACGTCCGACCCTTCGTGGCCGAGCTGCACAACGATGTCGTTGAGGAACGTGCCGCGCGAGTCGCTGAGCGTCCCGCCGTTCATCGTGTGCTGGTACCAGCGCTCCCGGTCGAACGGTCCGCTGGCATCGTGCGCCGGTGCCGCTGGGCGCGCTGGAGAGGGATCGGCGAGTGCTGGCGTCTGCGGCGTGGAGCGCAGCACGTGCTTCAGCGGTGCGGCGCGCAGGGTGTGCTCGTTGGCGGCCCGTGACACCTGCTCGGTACGGTCCCGCATCGCTCGCCCGGCCTCGTTGGGCTTGAACATGGGGGAGTCCAGGTGGGAGAGGAACTCCTCGCTGGTGCGCGCGAGATCACGGCAGAGGTCCAGGGCCCAAGGGTCGCTTCCGGTCTCAGCGCCCTCGGATGCTGCCGCACGCGCGTCCCGCACAGCGTGGGCCAGTGCGAGTCCGGCTTCCTCCATCTGGCGGGCCAGCTCTTGGCCACGGCCGCCCATCCCGTTGACGACGTCGAGGTTCTGCCAGGCGCCGAAGGCGGCCAGCACTGCGTCTTCACCTGCCTCGGCGGCGGCTTCATCGGCGTACGGCGGCGGGTCCGAGGCGAAGCGGCCAGGTCCTGCGCCCGCAGCCGGCCCGCTGTGTGCCGACGTTCCGGCCCCGGAGCCGGCGGACGGGGCAGTGGGGCTGCCCCCAGCACCCGCGCCGTCGGCCAATGCGTCCAGAAGGCCGCGGGTGGTGTCACTCAGGTCGGCAGGCGTGATGCTGGCCGGATCGACCTCTACCCAGCCGTCGGTGGAGCCACCAGCCAGGACCATGGCGTCGTGGACGGCTGCATCGACCAGGTCGGCGCCGGGTTCGGTGACCCCCGCGTCGTGGACTTCCGGCTCGTTCGCTTCCGGGGGTCCCTGCACGCCGAGGGCTTTGGTCAGCTTGCGGTGCTGGGCCTCGATCTCGTCGAGTTCAGCTTGCTGCGGGAAGGGCTTGCCGACCAGTTCCTTAGCACGCGCGATGTTCGTCTCGATACGGGCGATGTGCTCCTGCGCTTTGGCGTGGACGGTTTCCAGGGTGTCCAGCGTGTTCTCCAGGCGTCGGATCAGACCGACGCGGTCCTGGTTGGCCAGTCCGCTCGCGGTCAGCCGCACCTCGTCGACGGGAGCGCCCTGGAAGGCGACCTCGACATACATGCCCTCGAAGGAACGCCGTGTGACGGCAAAGACCGGGAAGCCGCCCAACTCGCCGACGACGGCGTCCTGCTGCATGCCGGTGCCGACCGACGAGCGGGCAAGCCGTTCCAGCCGCTGGGCCAGCGCCTCGCCGGCCTCGCGGCGTTCGTCGAATGTGCGGCCGCCGACCGTCATGGTGAAGGCGTCGCCGCGGGTGTCGGTGCGCCGCTGCATGGCGGTCGCGGCCTCCTGCATGCGGGCCCTGAGGTCTTTGACGCGCCGCTGCCCCTGCTCGCCCGTGATCTGGTACGCGAACTGCTCGTCGTGCCACATCTGCTGTTCCAGGCGTAGCTTGGCGAGCCGGCCCTCGACGCGCTCCAGCTGTTCGAGTTCGGGCTTGTCCGCGGCGACGGCGAACATGACGCCGGCGGGGATGCGGCCGTCGTCGCCGTCCTCGGCGGCTTCCAGGATGCGGCTGGTGTCGTTGACGTCGAGGATGGCCTCTGCGAACGCCTGCTTGGTGGCGACCTTCTGCCACAGGAAGGGGTCGTAGGACTTCTTCGTGACGATGGCGGTGTGGTGGATCGCCTTGTTCTGGTTGCCCTGGCGCTTTCCTCGCCCAAGGCTCTGGATGATCGGTGTGGCCTTCCACGTGGGGTCGATCTGCATCACGTGGATGACGCGCTTTTGCAGGTTGCGGCCGGTGCCCAGGCCGGAGCGGCTGCCGACCAGCACGGCGACCCGTCCTTCGCGGGCGTCCTTGTCGAGCCGGGCTTTCTGCTGCGGGTTCTTCGCTTCTTGGTCGAAGCGGATGAGGCTGCCCGGCATGCCGCGGGCGGTCAGTGCCTCGCGCAGCGCCTCGTAGAAGACGAACTCCTTGTCCGGGCCGGGCACGCCGAGGTCGCAGAAGGCGAGTTGCAGGCTGCCGCGGTTGGTTTCCTCGTTGCCGTCGTCGTCGTAGTAGACGTCGTCCTTGTGCAGTTGCCACAGCCGGAACAGTTCGTCGGCGGCGACGTCGACCTTCTGGGCTTCGTCGGTGGACTTGTTGACCAGGCGCACGTCGAGCGAGGCCAGGCGCCCGTCGGTGGAGATCCACAGGGTGTTGTCCTCGACCCGCTTGCCCTTGCGGTTGAACTTCAGGTCGGGCTGGCCGAGGCGGATGCTCATCATGCGCTGGCCGAGCTGTTGCATCACCTGGCGCAGTTCCGGGGAGGCCTCGGCTTCCAGGATTCGCATCTCCCCGCCGATGATGGCGGGCTCACCGAGTTGGAGATCGCGCTTGAGTTTGACGTCGGCAATGCTGAACAGCACGCGCTTGAGCTCGGTCTGGTTGACGTACCGGGCGTAGCGGGCGCGGGTGGAGAAGGAGTTGCCGTCCGGGCTCATCTCGACCCGGTTGACGGGCTGGATGAAGGTGGAGACGAACTGGTCGTCCTCCTCGATGCCCCACTCGTCGCGCAGCAGGTCGGGGGCGTTGTACTTGATGGCGGTCAGGATCTCCATCGGGCTGTTGTCCACCGGCGTGGCGGTGGCCTGGGTCGTCACCCGGCCGCCGTAGTTCTTGCGCAGGTAGGACAGTTTCATGTCCATGTCTGCGGTGATCTGGTTGCCTTCGAGGGCGAGTTCGCGGATGGAGGAGATCACCCGGAGGTTTTTCAGGGTGTGGGCTTCGTCGTAGAAGATGTAGGTGGAGCCGGTCCGTTCGAACTCCACACCCGAGTCGCCCGGGGTCTTGAGTTCGTCCTCGATCCGCCCCTTCAAGGTGGCGATCTGGTTCTCGATGTCCTTGACGGTGTACTTGTCGCCGCCGTCGGCGTTGTCCAGGTGCGCCTCCAGGCGCTTGACCTCCTGGTTGATGTAGTCCAGGCGAGCCGCTTTGGACATCGGGATCTTTTTGAACGCGGTGTGGCTGATGATGACCGCGTCCCAGTTACCGGTCGACCAGCGGGCGACGAACTGGTGACGGCGCTCCCCGGTGAGGTCGGAGGAGTCCGCGACGAGGATCCGGGCCCGGGGGTAGGCCTGGAGGAACTCGCGCTGGAACTGCCCCAGGACACCCTTGGGTACGGCGTAGACAGGCTTCTTGGCCAGGCCCAGGCGGGTCAGTTCCATCCCGCCGACGATCATTGAGAGGGTCTTGCCGGCGCCGGTGCCGTGGTAGAGACCGACTCCGTGCTTGGAGGCACGGATCCGGGCGACCGCCGCTTTCTGGTGGGGGTGCAGGGTGTAGGCCTTGGACAGTCCCGGGGCCGTGATCTCAACGCCGTTGTAGTTCGGGGGGACGATGGCGTTGTAGCGGTGGTTGTAGTACCTCAGGAGGATTTCAGCCCGGTCGGGGTCTTCCCAGAGCCACATCCGGAAGCGGTCATCCAGCTGCTTGGACTTGGCCAGGGCAAACGCTGTTGCCTTCTGGTCGGTCACCACCGGGCCGTCGGGGGGCAGTTTCTTGGTGACGACGATTTCCTGGTTGTTGAGCAGGTTGCTGGCCAGGGCCTGGGCCGAGCGGGCCTGGGTACCCCAGACGGTGCGGGCCATCAGGCTGCTCGCGTCGCCGCCCTTGACGCTCCAGCGGGCGCCGAGGTTGCTGACCTGGATGTCGTCGTCTTCCAGGATCTCGCGCAGGAACTGCTGCACGTACTTGGCGCCGATCCAGGCGGCGCCGAGCCGGCTCTCGATCTCGGCAGGCTGCAGGTCGCGGGGAATGACCTCGCGCAGGGCGTCGACGTTGACGGCGTATTTGGGGTCTTTGGCCGCGGCCTTCTCGGCCGCGGCGAGCTTGCGGCGGACGTTGCCCGACAGGTACTCCATGCGGCGGACCAGACCGCCGTCCGGGTCGTCGTAGACGAGGGTGCCCAGTGCCTCGCGCGCCGCCTGTTCGCTGTCCAAGCCGAGCAGAGCAGCCACCGCATCAAGGCGGATCTCGTTGTGCTGGTCCCAGCAGATCAGCGCGGCGTCTTCCGGGCTGTCCGCACGGGTCAGCGGATCCGGTGGGGCGACGACCCGCTTGGCGAACAGGTCGGCCTTCTTCGCCGTCTGTGTGTCCTCGTCGAAATTCTCCAGCGCGAAGACGTAGGGGGCGAAGGGGTCGTTGCGGAACCCGCCCATGCGCGGGTAGGTCCGGCGCTCGGTTGCGTCGTCGTCCTGTGGCGCCTCGGTGGAGGGGCGGTTACTGACTTTGAAGCGGTTGATCGGGCCGAACCGGGCCGCGTAGGCGTCGTAGCGGCGGTTGAGTTCGGCCCGCAGCTGCGTCATACGCGGGGTGGTGAGGTGGTTCTCGGACTCCTCATCGAGCAGGGCCACCGCGATGTCGCGTAGGCCGATCAGCTCGCGCAGTTCCCGGGCCTGTGTCTTAGCGGGCACGTGCGGAACGGGCCGGCCGTTGCGGATCTCGGTGAAGGTGCCCTCGGGGCCGAGTTCCAGCAGCCCGTCGTACTTTTCCAGCGTCCCGTGGAAGACCATGCGCTCGGTGAAGGTGCGGCCCGTCTCCTGGGCGCGCTGTGCCACCTGGTCCAGGGCGGCGGCAAGGGCGGTGTCCACCGGCTGGTCCGCTTGGACGACGAGATCGGGGCCGTGCCGGACGATGTCGGCTTTGGGTGTGCCGAGCACCATCTCCGGGTGCTGCACGAAGTAGTTGTTGATCTCGATGGGCTGCGGTGCCACACCGGTCCGGGATCCGGGCAAGACGGTCGGCTCGATGTCCAGCCAGTCGGCTTCGGCCGGTGGCTCACCGTCAGCCCGACGCCGGAAGACGAGCATGTCGGTCACGACCGGTGTGCCGGCGGCCTCCTGGTGGGCTCCGCTCGGCAGCCGGACCGCACCCAGGAGATCACCGAGGGCGGCCATCCGCTCCCGGGCCTCCTGGTGGGTCTGGTCGGTGCCGTCGAGGGTGTAGCGGCTGGTGATCAGAACGACGATGCCGCCGGGCCGGGTGAACTCCAGGCTCTTGAGGATGAAGTGGTTGTGGATCGAGTGGCGCCGACCGGGGTTGTACTTCGAGTCCCGGACCTTGTACTTGCCGAACGGGACGTTGCCGACCACGACATCGAAGTCCTCCTCCGGTGGCCGGGTGTCGGCGAAGGACTCGGTGAGGATCTGCGCGTCCGGGTAGAGGGCGCGGGCGACGGCCGCGGTGATGGGGTCGACCTCCACGCCGACGATCTCCGCGTCGGTGGGGGCATCTGCAAGGAAGCGCCCAGCGCCCACGCCGGGTTCCAGCACCCGCAGTTTCGCTCCGGCTGGGACGCCGAACCGCTGCAGGGCCTGCCAGACGACCCGGGCGTAGGCCGGATCGGTGTAGTGCGCGTTCAGGGTCGAGGCCCGGGCCTTGGCGTACTCGTCGTCCGACAGGACTTCGCGCAGGTGGGCGCGTTCGGCCGCGAACGTGGCGGCGAACTTCTTGCGCTCGTCGAACAGGTACGGGGTGGCGCCCCAGCCCGTCCACTGCTGGAGCACCTGCCGCTCGGCCTCGGTGGTCGGCCGGTTCTCCGCCCGCAGCCGCAGGACGACGTGTACGGCCGCGATGTTCGCGGCGACCCGCTCCCGCTCCGTACGCGGCCCAGTCCGTGTTATTCCTGGTCCGGCTCCACGTCCAGGAGCACCCTCTCCCGAAGCACTTCGCCCTCCGCCTCCAGCCGGGAGGTGTTCAGCCGCTGCAGGCGCTGCAGGTAGCCCTCCCCTTCCGGCTCCTGGCCCGCCAGCGCCCGGGCCCGCGTCTCGATCTCCGTGGCGATCTCCTCCCCGAGTGCCGTGAAGAACTCCTCCGGGTTCTCCAACTCCGCGAACGCCTGGGGCTTGTTCTCCTTCCAGTGCGTCATCGCCTGCTCGCCGTACCGATTCATCCTCGAACTCCCCTGCCGACTCAGCACTGTTGGACCTGGTGGACGGGGTCGGGTGCCCCGCCTCATCCTCTCCCGCCGCCGGGCCGTCCGGGCGTGCCGCAGCCCCTCCCCGCGCCGGAGGATCCTGGGCGTCGAAGTCCAGGCCGGGCAGGAAGCCGCTGTCGTTGATCGAATTGTCGTCGGCGGGCTGCTGCGGTGTACTCAACGCCTGCTCCCAACGTCGAAAAGGGCAGTTGCGTGCATCAGGGCCCAAGGGGGCTGCTCGTGGGCTGGGTCAGACGGGGGGTGGCGGTGCGGCGAGACCAGGGGGTGCGCCGTCCGGGGAAGGCTCGGCGGGTGGGCGTATGAGCTTGCGGAGCACGAGCTGTTCGGCCTCGTCCATGACCGCAAGGAGCCGGACGGAGCGCTGTTCGCCGGTCTCACCGCCGACGGGCGTGCCTGCGAGGACCATCGCGTCCGTCAGTTCCCCGGCTTGCCGCTCGGCCTTCTCCCCGAGACGGGTGAAGTACGCCAGCGGGTCCGGCAGCATCCCGTACTGGCCGGGCAGATGCTCACGCCAGTGGGCCAGAGCGGCGCGCCCGTAGCTGTTCATGACCATGTCTGACTCTCGGCTGGTGTCGTCATTTGCTGCCGTCCTCGTCGGAATCGGGCCGGTCTTCGTCAGGTGGGCCTGGTGCATCGCCGTCGGGATCGGGGCCTCCGGCGGCCAGGAGCAGGGAGAGGTATTCCGCGTCTTCGCCCCAGGGGGCATCACGGTGGCGGGCCCGGTGCTGGCCGTTTCGGCATGAGCCCAGCCAGAACCGGCCCATGCGCTCCACCGCCCGGGCAAGGGCGTCTTGCCACAGATATGGCGCCGACCCCCCGTCCTCCCCGCTCGCGTACGCCGACTCGTGGGAGGTCCACAACGCCGTAAGCTCTTCGACGACCGCGCCGTGCTTCCACCAGCACTGGCGCGGCAGCTGATCCGTGGTCATCTCGTACCGGTCGGCGACCCAGATCACCCAGCGGACGAACTTCGGCCAGAGCACGGCGCGTTCTTCGGCGTCGAGTTCGTCCCAGCGCACCGGGGCGCCGACCGGGCGTTCCTTTTCGCCGTCGGCCTCCCCGCTGCCGGATCCTCCCGCCGCCAGCTGCTCCTCCAGCAGCTTGACGCGCTCGCTCAGGAGCACCTGCTCGGCGTTGATGTTGGTGAGTTCGGCGAAGATGTCATCGAAGCCGCTAGCCATGTCCGCCCGCCTTTTCCAGCCGGACGCGGTCGTCGACCATCTCGTGGGCCCTGCGGGTGGCTTCCTTGATCTCCGCCGCCCGTGGCCCCTCGTGGGCTCGGACGAACGTGACGAGGGTGGCGGGAGTTCGGCGGTGGAACACCATGCCCCCGCGCTCCGGGATCATCCGGATCGTGGCCGGCTCGACGACGGCGCGGCGGCGGACCGACGTCGACACCGAGACCCGGTCTCCGTCGTCGGATACGGTCTCCACGTCCTCGTCGAATTCACCCGCGAGCGAGCTGTAGGACTTCAGCTCTTCGGGGTCGCTGATACCGCCCAGGAAGACCTTCACGGTGCCGCTGGCGAACATTTTCCGCACGCCCAAGGCGCCCCAGCGTTCCTCTGCCTGGGCATAGCCCTGAAGCACGGCCATGATGAAGATGTTCTGTGAGCCGCTGACGCTCATGAGGCTCGGAATTTCCGGCAGGGGGGCTACGTTGGCCAGCTCATCCAGGAAGCAGCCAAGCGGAATCGGAAGACGCCCGTTAGGGCTGCGGGCCGCAACCCTCTTGGCGGTGTCGAACATCGCTTTGGCGAACGCTGCGTTCAGCGGTGCCAAGGCACTTCCCTCTTCGTCCTCACCGATCAGGAAAAGCGTTCCTGACTGCCTGAGGTACGTCTCGATGTCGAAGACTTCCACGTCCCCCTGGGGGGCGAAGATCTCGGCGACCTTCTCGTCGTAGAGCGCGATGAAGCTCTGCTCCGCGGTCCTCCAGGTGGCGGAACGTTCCTCCTCGGCCGCCGCGTGCTGGCCGGCGAGCGCGGCGGCGAGGAGGTGCTTGCCCTTCGCTGCCAGAAGGTCGACGGCCTCGCGGTTGTCGGGGTCCGTCGCCCAGGCCAGCACGTCGAGGACTGGACGGTTGTGGAGGGCTGCAGCATGCAGCCAGCAGGTAATAAGGGTTTTCGCGTTGAGCGCGAAATAACCGCCATTCTTTGTCCCTTCTTCCGTTTTCGTGGTAGCAGCTAGGGTCTCCGCCCGCTTTCGCGCTACCTGGTATTCCTCGCACCCCTGCGTCAGCGGCCAGCGCAGCTGATTCGGCCAGCCGGATAGACCTGTCGGGTCCAACACCCAGACAGGACCGTGTTCTTGCCGCAGAAGCGCGGTGTTGTACAGGACGTCTGTCTTGCTGCTGGTCGCGAGGACCGTTCCACGGAATTCGAGGATCTCGGGAAGGATGATCTGGGAGGTCTTTCCCTCGCGTGGCGGGGCGACAAGGATCATGGATTCCTCGATAGTGATCCACAGGTGGATTTCCGAGGGGTCGGCGCTTCCGATGTAGACGGCGACGTCGCGGATGGTGATGGCCTTAGGGTTCCGCTCGGCGAGCGTGGGGCGCAGGGACCCGGCACGGGACAGGGCCTGCTGCTCGCCCATGGCCTTCTCCAGCTGGGCCCGGGTGGCCATCCCGTCGGCACCGTCGGCGCCACGGTGCTTCCACCACCAGTACGTCTTCCACGCGCCCCAGACAGCGCCGGCGAGCAAAACGAGGAAGGTGGGCCAGAACACGAAGGGGCCGGCCACACCCGCGCTGGGCGGCCAGGCTGCCGAGGGGTCACCGGGGTGCCGGAAGACGGCCACAACCGCTTTGCCCGCCGAGTCCCAGCTGATGGCGGCGGGCCGTCCGTGAGCGAGGACTCCGGACACCAGCGCGGTCAGCCACAGCAGCGCGGTGAGCACGAACG
Organism: Streptomyces akebiae; assembly: GCF_019599145.1. Classification (NCBI taxonomy): domain Bacteria; kingdom Bacillati; phylum Actinomycetota; class Actinomycetes; order Kitasatosporales; family Streptomycetaceae; genus Streptomyces; species Streptomyces akebiae. Next base: position 1,397,608 of record NZ_CP080647.1, read on the forward strand.
CCGCGATCAGGGGAATGATCCACACGGTGTCGCGCCCGAGGCGCAGGCGGGCCGCGGTCTTGGGAGTGGCGGCCTTCGGCATCATGCCGCAGCCCCCTTGTGGAGGGGGATAATGGGCGCCGAGGCCTGACCACCGCGGCCGTCCGCGGACTCGCGAGGCCCTGTCTCGGACATCCGGCGGTTGGTGTCCGTCAGGCGGACCTCCAGCGGTGTCCGGATGTGTTCCACAAGATTGATCCGCGAGCCCACCTGCCAGATGCCCCGCCCTGGCGCACACACGTTGGATCCGTCCGCCAGCGCCTTGCGCGCCCAGTCGGGAAGTCCCAGGTAGTCGGCCGTGGTCTCGGCCTCGTCCCGGTCCATGTGATACAGGACCCGGGTCGCGGTCAATTTCAGGATGGCCGCTGCCTCAGGAGCCTGGTCGAGCAGCAAATCCCCCAGGTGGTGCAGGACCGCCCAGAAGGACAGGCCCAGCCGCCTGCCGTACCTGACCAGCTCCTCAAACAGCCTCGCGACCGGCCGGTGGGAGAGGATGTGCCACGCTTCCTCAACGATCAAGGTTCTTTTGATCCGGTCGTTCGCCTTGATCCAGCCGAACCTCAACCAGGGCCCGATGACCGCCATCAGCAGCGGCATGGCCTCGCCCTCGCGTGGCAGCCTCGTCAAATCGAAGATGATCAAACGGGCATCGAGATCGATACCAGGAGTCGTCGGCCCGTCGAACATGCCCGACAAGTCCCTGCTGGGATTGCACAGCTCGTCCAGGGCCAGTGCCGCAGGCTGCCCCCACTCCACCAACTCCTCGGGAGTGACCGGCTGTTGTCCGAGGAGGGTCGGCTCCGGAGCGGTCAGGGCGTCCAGGACGTCGGAGAGGATCACCACACGCTGCTGCTCGCGCGCGGCGGCGGTTGCCGTCTTATGCGCCTCGGCCAGGGCGAACTTGGTCTGGGAGGAGATGGTGCCGGTGAGAATCTCCATCATGGACACCAGCACCTTGAACTGATGCTCGGCAGGCACCCGGGGGTCGAGCGGGTTGATCCGCACCCCTTCACCAGCGTCGCCCGCACCGTAGACCAGGCGGATCGGCGTGATGCCCAACTGCCGGGCAATGCCGTCCCACTCGCCGGCGCCGTCTTCACCCTGCGCGTCGAGAACGGCGAAGTTCCGGTCCCTGAAGCGAAGTTGGCGCAGGACGTAGGTCTTCTCCAAGGCGGACTTGCCGTATCCGCTCTTACCCAAGATCAGCGCATGTCCGCTGGCAAGCCTGACGCGTGCCCGCGGGTTGTACAAGATGAACGGGTCGTAGATGTACGCCTTGCCGCTGTAGGCCTCCCGGCCGATGATCACGCCACGAGGGTCCATGCTGGCGGCACCGACCGCCGGGTAGAGACCGCAGGCGTGGCTGGTGGTCGAGCGCATGGCCCGGCGTCGGGTCTGTGACTGCCGCCGCAGCATCTCCAGCATCGCTACAGCCCTTCCTTCAGGAGCCCAGCGGTGAAGGGCAGGGTGTTGGCGAAGGCCCTGTAGTGCTCGCCGTCGCACCACTCCAGGCGCAGGCCAGCGCGGGTGGCGCCGGCGCGGACGGTGTCGGCATCCCGGCGCAGGGTATCGAGGGTGGGGGAAGTGACAGTGATCCAAGCTGCAAGCCGCGTGCCTGCCGCGCCGTCGGCGATGTCCCGCATGGTGCTCAGCGAGGCGCGCTGGGCTTTCTGCTCCCGCGGATCCTCGATGCGTCCGGCCTTCTTGTCCGCCTGGCCCAGCTCGTTGGTGGCGTCCGCCATTGCCTCGGTGATGGCCTGGTCGGTGCTGACGAGGTCCATGACCACGGACACCGACAGGATGATGTCCTGGATGTAGAGCAGGACGGGCGCGAGGAAGTTGATGCCGACCGGGAGCACGGGCAGTTCCTTCACCCAGGCGGTCATCGAGTACCAGTTGTCCTCGGAGGCCTCCCAGCTGCGGGAGGCCATGTACTTCTTGTTCCGGGCATCGAGTACGGCCGGCCAGCACGTGACCCGGTCCATCCCGGTGGTGTCGTCGATCCAGTGGCTGGGGTCGTACGAGTGATGCAGGTAGGAGGCCAGTCCGGCTTCGTCGAAGTTGCGCACGTGGCGCAGCTGTCCGCGTCCCAGCGTGCGGATGAAGCTCTCGATCTCCTGCCCGAGAGTGATCGCGTAGCCCTCGTGGAGGGTGTTGTAGCGGCGGGCCTCAGCGACCAGGTCGGAGGTGTAGGGGATGCCCACCGCAAGCAGCAGCCGGCGGTCCTCCGCTGTGACGGCGACGCGTCGGATCAGGTCGTCGTACGACTGCTGCAGCCACGACGGGCTGTCGGTGTCGCGGCGGTCGGCGGCGTCCCGGGCGTGGGCGTTGGGGTCCGTGGGGATGACCCTGCTGATCCACTGCAGGCGGCGGATCCGGCCTCCGCTGTCGGCCGTGGTCTTGAGCAGGTGCTCGTAGGCCCGGACCAGCGCCTCTTTGTCCGCGGTGTCGAGGCTGCCGAAGTCGCGCTGGCCTTCCACCTCGACAACGGCCGTGAACATCAGCTCGTCCGGCTGCAGCACGATCGCGATCTCGCCGAAGGCGGTACGTGCCGTGATCCACTGCATGTTCCGGGGCACGCCGACTGGCACGTCGACGGGGACACGGCGGCCGTCGGCGAATCGGCCTGCGTACGGCGCCTTCGACTTGTACAGCAACGAGCCGTCACGCAGCAGCTTCTTGTAGGTCCGGTTGATCTCGAACCACCGGACGTAGGTCCGCCCCTTGTACGGCGCCAGGGTCGCCCAGACGCAGGTTCCCGCGATCAGCACGAAGCTGACGATCTTCACCGCGATGCCCGCGAGGATCCAGGCCGCGAGGAGTCCGCCGACGAGCCCGGCTCCCAATACGAGCTGCTCATCGGCTTCGAGCTTCCTGCCGAGCAGTCCGCGAGGCCTCGGCCGGGGGTATGTGAAGGTGCGTGCCACAACTACTCCTGGTCGTGCGACGGGACGGGCATCAGCGCATCTCCTCGTCCGGTGGCGGAGGTGGTTCCGGCTGCTCGTCGGCGGGCTCTGGCGGCAGGGACGCCGGGCCTCCCGGCCCCATCGGCTCCTCGCCGGCCGTCGCGTTGTCCGGTCCTCCGGTTTCGGGAGCACTGGTGGCAGGCGGCGCTTCCCCGCCGGTAGCAGGGCCACCGCTGCCGTCGGAGTCACTGCCGTCGGACGACGGTGTCGCCGAGCCACCGGAGTCGAGACCGGCGGTCGCCCCGTCGACGCCGCGTTCGACGGCGGCTTCGGTCTCGTCCTTGGCCTTATCGACGCCCTTCTTCGCGGCCACGGCCGCTGCGCCGGCACCGGTCGCGGAAGCTGCTCCTTCGGCCGCTCCGGCTTCGGTGGCTCCCTCGGTTTCCCCGCCGCTCAATGCGTCGCCGTCCGCCGCGTCAGCGTCGTCGCCGTCGTCGTCCTCGCCGGATCCGCCGCCGTCACCTCCGCCCATACGCGACTTGAGCTCTCCGTAGGAGTCGCCCACCTGGTCTCCGACGTTCTTGGCCCGGCCCTTCAGGTCGTCGCGGGCGGAATACATGTCGCGCAGCTCGTCGACGAATCCCGGGATGAACTTCGAGAATTGGAAGGGCATGTAGAAGGCAAGAAACAACAGCGCCAACGCGGTGAAGACGGTTGCAAAGGACTGCGCCAGACTCTTATTGGGGCTGTCGGAGGCCAGCGTCCCCGAAGCCAGCGCAAGAACCGTGAACGTCACATATTTCGACCCGATGATCGCGACCATCACGCCGAACCATCGTTTGGTGTGCCCCCACAGATCGCGGTCCACCAGCCCGCTGAACACGGTCGGCCCGAAGACGAGTCCCGACAAGATCAGCGCGTTGCGGACGATGAGCTCCAGCCACACGCCGGCCACCGCCGCCAGCAGCGCCAGGGCAAAGAAGATCACGATGATGGCGCCGCCAGGGATCGCCATCAGCGCCAGCATCGCCGTCGTAACAGTGACCACCATGTCGGCGGCGTCTCCGGCCACGGGCTTGAACATGGCCTCCGCAGCCTCATCGACGATGCGCACGGTGTAGGCAATGGCCAGCGGCGCGAAGGCAGAGACCAGAACCGACATCAGAAGAAAGCCGATCGACTCGGCCAGCGCCTGAAGCGGCGGCACCCCCTGAATCGCCCTTTTGGCCACGGCGATCAGCCAATAGATCACGGTCAACACCGTGGACGCGGCGAACGCCATGGTGTACGTCCGCAGAAAGCCCGGGTCCTGCCAGTCGATTCGCGTGGTCGAACCCAATGCCTTCATCATCTGGGTGAAGATGCTGGTCACGGCATTGTTGAAGAACTGGGCGATATACCCCAGAGGATCGCTCGCGAAATCAATGGCCTCATTCGTCTTCTCGACGACGCCGCAGACCTTGTCCGCAAACGGAATGTTCTTGCACGACCAGTCACTGAATTCATTCGCCTGGGCCTGGCCCGGGGCAAGCATTATCGAGATCGTGGCCGTGAAGCCGACGATCCAGGTCAGCCGGGTACGCACCCGGTAACGAGTCTCAGCCTGCATACGGGGGCGCATTGAACTCCCGATCTGCCGTGCGGAACTCGTCGACGCTCGTGGGGTCGTCGCTGCCTGCGTCCAGCGGCGTTGGACCGTTGACGGAATTGATCGAGGCCAACTTCCAGTCGCCCGACTGCCACTGCAGCGTCAGCGTGTAGGTGGTCCAGGACGCGGACACGGGCATCGGTGCGTTCGTGTCCGTGACGCCGACGAGTCCGGCCATCCACACCTCGACGGTGGCCACCTGATCGGTGTATGTGGTGACCCGGGTGCCCATCGCCGCACCCCGCGCGACCAGCTCATCCCCATTGCCACTGGTGACGCCCAGTGAACTGAGGACTTGCTGCATCCCGTTGTCGTCGTTGCGGGTCTGCCGGTCCAGCGCCTCGCTGGTCATCATCGCGGCGAGGGTCGCGTGCCTGACCTTCTCATCGGTGAAGTACGCAGCAGACGATCGAGCCACCTGGTAGTTCACCGCGGCCTGAACAGCGCCGGCCTGGTTGTGGGTGTAACCGACCGGGACACCGCTGACGAGCTTCTTGGCTGTGCTCTTGGTGTCTCCGCCGGTGTCGTTCCGTTCCGCCGGTGCGGTCTGGTTCTGGCGATCGGACGAGCCGTCGGACGTCGATCCGCCGCTACCGCCGGACAGGCTCATGAACACGGCGAGGATGACCAGCGCGAGGAAGGCCGCGCCAGTGATGGCCATACCCCGCCACCAGGGCTTCCCGCCCGTCGCCTCCGTCGGGTTCTCGTCGACCAGGACTCGGGTACCCCGGCCAGGGGAGCTCTGGCGGGTCATATGCCCATCCCGTAAACGATCGTGAAAATTGTTCCGATTGAGGCGACGACGAAGGCACCGACGAGGCTGCCGGCGATCTCCTTCTTGCCCTTGCTGACCTGGGCCACGTCGTGCTGGCCTTCACCGACCTTGAGATGCACCGCGCCGAGAATCGCGCGCCCCAGCAACACAAGGACGACGCCGGCCATGAGGGCTTGGATCACCGTTCGCCCGGTCGTCCCCAGCTGCCCGAATGGACCCCAGTCCGGGGACAGTCCGTTCACGAGGGTGCCGATGTCACCACTCGCAGCAAGATCCACCAGGTGTTGTGGCATCCCCCGACTCCCCTTCCACCCTCGTTCCGGAGGTCGACCCGAACCTGGGCCGTGACGGTGAAAGGTACATACACGCAAACTTGACAACAAGCGTTTACAGATTGAGAGACCGTTGCACGACGTCAAGAACGCACCGGGGGGCGCTCCCGTGAACCACGGTCAGCCCTTATGTGGCACCTCCCTGCGGGTTCCTCGAATAGTCATTCGAGGCAGCGTAAAGTCCCAGGTCACAGGCGCCCTGTATCTGCCTCATGCGGCTTCAGTCCGCACCCAAGGGCGCCCCTCCAGACGGGCGGAAGCGTCGTGGAGAACCCCAATGTGGCGCCATCAAATCCTCAGTGAACCCGCCCCCGAGTAGCCTCACGCGACCCCGGCGTGGGTAGCTCTCGCCCCACAAGTACTGTTCACTGACCTCATGTCATCAACACACGTTTATGGCTGAGGACCTGATGAATGGGCTAGGAAAAACGGCCATAGGTGTCGCTGCGGCAGGCGTCTCGGTGCTCTCGCTCTGCGTTCTCGCAGTCGGCGGTGCCACGACAGCAGCCAACGCCAACACCTGCGAGACAGGCCTCCAGCCAGTGGGAGACGGGGAAAACGGAGCGGGCGCGGGAGGGGAAGCCCCAAAGTTCGACGGCACGCAGGAAGTCAGCGAATCCCAGGTAACCGTGCCGCTCCACCCGGAGGGCACACAGAACAGCGCGAAGTGGAGCGCTCGACAGGTACGCAACGCAGGCACGATCGCCAACGTCGCCCGCACACGGCACCTTTCACCTCGGGCAGCGGTCATCGCCGTGGCGGTCGCCATGCAGGAGAGCACGCTCGACAACCTTCGCGGCGGTCACATGGACAGCGTGGGACTCTTCCAGCAGCGGCCCTCACAGGGCTGGGGAACAGTCAGTCAGCTCACCGACCCCGTGTACGCGGCCGGCAAGTTCTACGACCAACTCGTCAAGATCGACAACTGGCAGAAGAAATCCCTGACCAAGGTCGCCGCGAGCGTCCAACGACCTGCCGAGAAGTACCGCAACGAGTACGCCAAATGGGAGTCGACAGCCGGCTCACTCGTGGCCAAGACCTGGGGAACCCACGCCGTGACCTCGATCAGCACAGGCTGCGACGACCCTGCCGCCTCCGGCGGCAAGGACCCCAACACCAAGTTCAACGTCAAGAATCCGCGCACCGTCGCCCAGGCGATCACCAGCGCCCGCAACGAGGCGGGCAAGACAGGCTGGTACCGGCGGTGCGACAACTTCGTCGCCCAGGCCTACGGCTGGGGCTCCTCCGGATCCGCAACCGCCAACGTTCACTGGAACCGACTCGTGGACGCGGGGCTCGCTCACCCCGGCAACATGTCACCACCCCCAGGAGCGCTGCTCTTCTACGACACCGGCGAGTCAGCGGGACACGTGACCCTCTACCTGGGCAACGACCAGGTCGCCAGCAACGACGTCGGGGACGACTACCCGCGCCAAGGCAAGATCGCAATCGTTCCACGGGAAGAGCTCACGAACGGCGCCTGGCGGCTGCGGTACCGCGGATGGGCCGAGCCGAGCTTCCCGAGCGCCGGCGGAATCAGCACCATCCCCCTCCTCCCGGACAAGAAGGTGGGCCAACAGTGAACGCAATACCTCCTGATGCAATGCAGGTTCGGATCACTCCTGATGGGATCTGCTTCATTGACGAGGAGTACTTCACCCCACCTCCCGGCGCGTCCCTCAACGAAGCCGTCCTGGCTCACCTCCAGTTGGAGGCTGCGGCGCTGGAGATGCCAATCCAGGCCGTGATCCAAGACGAGCAAGCCCAGTACACGACATCGATCCAGGTCAACACCGACGGCACCAGCCACCCCCTGGACGACGAGACGTCGGTCTCCCACAACCCGAACCTGCCTCAGCCGACCGCCATGCCGGCACCTCCCGCATCGCCACACACTGCGGATCCTGTACCTCCAGATCGGCCGTACGAACCGCTGCCTGAGCCCTACCGCGGACGGCTAGCTTCCACATGCGCAACCGCCAACGAGGACCGCTTCACCGAGGCGGCCCACGAGGCCGATCAGCTTCTTGCCGAGTTGTCCACCCAGTACGGCCCCAGCCACCTGTACACCCTGGCAGTCGCCCTCGTACGCGGTGACATCGCCTGGCTCAGCCAGGACTATCTATACGGCGCGCAGATCTGGATCTTCATGGCTCGGTCGTGGCACCTCCACCTCGGCCCACAGCACGGCACGACCGTCCGCGCCGTCGGCAACGCTCTCGGCTGCTGGGGGCGCCTGCAGCCCGAGGACGCGAAGGCGTCCGCCCCTCATGTAGTCAAGCTCCTTCAGGACATCACCATCCCGAACGCCGACTCGGCACTTCGGACCATCAACCAATGGACGCAGAGAATCGCCCTGGCCAACTAGTGGACAAATAGGGATACTTAACCCATGAATCCCATCCGCCTCGGGCGCACCATCATCTTCCTCCTGCCGTACACCCTCATAGTCACCGGAATCCTCGCCGCGTCGAAGGTCGCTGGCGCCCCCGGCGGCGTCGGCACAGCGTTCCAGGCCCTTGGCGTAGCGGCCGTTGGCGGATTTTGGGCCTGGCGACGCGGTCGGCGCAGCGGCTACTGATCTGCACCAAGTCGTGCTTCCGAGCCTGTCCCCCCGAGTGCAAGGCATGACGGAGCAATCCAGCCTGCGTGAGCCTGCTCGTGCTGCTCTCAGTACCGCTACCGGTAGCGGACACACCCCTCGAACCAGTTGGGGGGCATCTGCGCTCGGCCGTCGCTGACGTCCACCAACACGGTCGCCACAGTGGGCACAGGCGGGGCTGGCGGTTCCGCCTCATCGGCTTCGAGGAGCTGGAGCACATGGGGTGGCAACCGGTGAGGGCCACCACGCAAGATGACGGGAGCGTCATCGTCACGATTCACGTCCGGGGTTTGGGCGTGGGCAACGTTCTCCCCAGCGCCGTGGCCGGGGGTTGATCCGGCCGAGTACGTCGGTGACCGGTCCATGCCCACGAGCGTCATCTCTTTGACGGCGGCGAATACGTCACTAATGATCTCGCTGCTGGAACGGGAGGTCGATGCGTTGGCGGCCCCACGACGGTCGCACAGCACCCTGTTCCAAGGCAGCGATTCCGCCCACAGAACCTTGTGACGCACATTTTGCCCGTCTGCCTTCCGGCCGACCTCGCTCTGCACGCGATACGCCGACAGGAGCGTGCATCCATGGTGTGACCCGTCAGCGACGACGTGATCGCATAGAAGCCCTGCCTGAGCCGCTTCCTCCTCGCCCCCGCCGGCCCAATCCCAGTGGTTGTACAGCAAGTAGACAGGCACGCACCCGACGGCCAGCGCGTGCTGGACGAGCAGGTCGCACTGGTAGACGTTCCTTTTCCCGACTGTGTAGTTGAAGGGGTACCGGCTCTGCTTCGACGCCTTCTTGGCCTGGATCCGCAGACCGACCCCGTGAGTGCGGTTATGGATCCACAGCTCCCAGTCGGCACCGTTCTGACGCTCCTGGTCCTTGGTGAACTGGAAGACCTTGACCCGGTCGCCGACGAACTGACGCAAGTGCCGGATGTTCATGTCAGTGAGGCTTTCCTCACCAGGCGCAGGGGGGTAGCGGTGATGGCCGTTGTGCAGCCAGTGGAACGTGTCGCCGGCTATCCACATCAGCACCTCGCACAGCGAAGTCTGCTGACCCACCTGGGGGTCGGTGCTCGGCAAGGGGAATGCGGTTCCGATCATGGGCATCAGCTAACCAAAGGCCACCGACATGAGGCGTCCGAAGCGGCCGAGAAACCGGACGTCGTTCTCCGGCTCTCCGGCCCTCGTCGACCTTCACCTCGGCAAGGCCCTCGCCAAGAACGCAGCGGGCCGCTGACAACTAGCCACACAAGACATCGGCGCTCCCGACTATTCCGGTGGGGACGCAGGCGGCCTTCGGCCCCCTTCGAGGACGGTGCCGAATAGCCGACAGTCCCGCCCTCGCCCCGATCCCGGCAGACCTGAGCGAGCCCTACCCGGTGCGGACGGGTGACCTGTAAGTGTGTCGCCGCTCCGGCCATCCTGGGGTGCGCGACGCTCCGATCATGACGATGGTGGAGATCCAAGTACCCGGGGACCGACTCGACATCACCGCCCTGGAAGTTGCATTCGCCGATCTGCCTGTCGCCAGTGCATCCGTCGCGCTGGTACGCGGGTTCGGCGGTGACTTGGATGAACTGAGGGAAACACTGCGGGAGTACTTCGCCGATGGCGCCTCGTGGTGCCGGGTCGGCAACGCAGTCCACACGGTGACCGACGGAGATGCCGAAGTGCGGCTGGTGCCACGGTCCGACGTGCCGACCTGGCACGCGGACTACTTCCAGGCCGGTTGGAAAAGTCGCGAGGGTGCGCGGATTCCGCTGGAGTCTCGGCTGCAGTACGCCAGGTACGTGGACAGAAGGCATAAGGCACGCGAATCCTGCCTCCAAGGCGAGGACCTACGCGAGGCGGCGGCCAAGGATGGGGCCGGGGGTGTCGACAAGCTGGTACGGCACCATCGTGCTCAGCTCGCCGAGTGGTACGACGCCCTAGACGTCCTGCTCCACTCGGTCCAGACCGGTCCGGACCTCCCCGAGTGGGCCACCTCGGTGGCCAAGGAAGAGCTGCTGGACTGGCACCGGACCCGCGAGTACCTGACGAGCGCCGTGCTCGAATACCACCACGGCAGCGACACCGAGCCGCGCCCCGAAACGGTGTTCGGCAATCTGTGCTTTCACTTCTCGGCAGGCTCGGTGGAACTGGTACCCGGGCCTTAAGACGGCGACATCCGGTACGCATGCCTGAGCACGGGGCGGAGCTGTGGCGGGCGAAGCACCCGCCGGCTTCTCCGGTTGTGCGAGCGAAGCAGTGCGATAGACGGCAAGCGTCGCCGCGCTTCTCCTGGTGGGACTGCCCCACGGATAACGTGGCCCCATGGATGAGGCGACGCAGCACGCGGCGTGGGACATCTATGTCTCCCTGCACAACCTCGCTGCCGCTCATGTCCTCGGCGAGGTTCTCACCACCGTGCAGAACGATCAAGTGATTCTTGGCGACATCGACGACGCACTGGAACAACTGAACGAGCATGAGGCAGTGTTGCGCCTTGCCGATGCTGAGCTCCTCCAGCGCGTTCGAGACGCCATCGCCACCTGGAACGCTCGTCCCGGCAGCCGACTTGCTGAAGTTCTACCGCTATTGGACCGTCTGGAGAGGATCCTGGGACTTCCCTCCCGCCCCTTCTCCCGCCCACCACGTGAGCGCCATCAGCGCCTCCTGGGCCGCAAGGGGCCTGTGCGGGTCTCTAGAAGAGCCTGGACCTCCTCGCGCTGCCGCTGCTGGACGCTGCCGAGCCGGCAGATCGTCACGAACCGACCATCGTACGATGCTCGGCGCCCCAATAACTGAGCCACTTCACCTCCTGCTTGCCATGTGGCTTAGGTCCTCCAGTCGGCGCCCCTTCTTTTGCCTCTACGAGTGCGACAGTAGCACCAAATGCGCTCCAGTAGAGAAGGCATCCATTGATTATTGGGATCACCCAGCCGTACCATTCGTTCACGCCGACTATCGCTGCACCCAAATAGGCGACACCTATTGCGATGAAGAATGGAATCCCGCGCGAGTCTCGCCCCACTAGGACCCTAGCCGTATTGCCGAGGAGAAAAACGATGGCAACCGAACCGGCGAAACTGAGGAATGAGTCTGCCGTATAGAAGTCTTCGTTCATGTCACTCGCCAATCCGTGCATGCACTTGTACTGGACCAAGTGATCTGGCTGGCCCGTCAATAACCGACCGCAGAATGGCTTCTGGGACGTGAGCGTATGAGAATTTTCCGTTACCGCTGATGACCATTCCGTACCAAACGGAACCATCTTTGCTCAGCACCCAGCTGCCAGATTCTCCCTCTTTACTAAATTTTCCACCGAACGGCGGCCAAGCGATTATTCGCCTTACTTGTTGGCGCCGGATCATGATAGATGGAACAAGGCAAACTCTCCCGTCATGGGGGAACTCGGGATTATATCCCTCGATTACCCCTAGGCGCTTCCTCTTTCGTCCTCGACTTAGATACACAACCGTATTGATAGCTTCCGGGTGATGTTCCCTCTGTCCGAGATCACAGGGGTGCACCGCTCGCAATTTGCTCGGTATATCGAAACATTCTTGATCGAGCGAAAGGAGTGCGAGGTCAGGCGCGGTCATGCTTTCTCTATATTCCTCAACGAATTCCGCCGAGTAGCATCCCGGAGAAATCACATGAGCGCATGTAACTCCCAAGTCGCCGACTTCTCCAACGGTGAGGATGCCGCCAATTCGACCGGATCTTCCTCCCGGGACTTTACAGTGGCCTAGTGGCGTCGGCGGCCTTCGCTGTTCTACGTCGACCCCTATTCCGAACCAGTCAGGAGAAACCTCTGCGATGCTCCGGAGGTAGCCTACAAAAACCTCTGGATGTCTTGAAGATATTACTGCACAATAGGGGAATTGCTTCGTGTGGCTCCGTGCTCGCATCCTGAATTTAGGGACAAGTTGCAGTGAAACGGATGGCGAGAGGTTCTTCCACGCATTTTGGAAAGGCTCATCACTGTAGGCGGCAACGTCTTGCACAATTGCCGCGACGGTGTCGGCTACCCGCCCTATAAGCAGGAGCGGTTCGCTCTCCATTTCGTGGCGCAGCCAGTATGCTCGATCTGCGGCTTCTCGTGGACTGAGCTCAACAACCCTTCTCTCGCGAGAGTGCCTGAGGGGTGGATGCTCTGTTGGGAATTGCCGCAATAGCTCTTGCCTCATCGCCGCCATTAGATGCAAGCGGCGGCCGCTCGCTGCTTGCGAAGCTTCGCGATAACTGGCATACGGGATGACCGTCCGGCGCCTACCGGACATAATCTGCTGGAGTCGAGCGAAGACTCGCCTACTTCGAGTTGAGCCATTTTCGTCATGCCTCGGTGGCTCGTGGGCAGTGGACATGGCCGCACCTTGAATCTTGCAAGTAGGGCTCTTTTCAGCGTAACGCAGCTTTGCCGATCGCGCCCCTCAGGGATCGTCAGGTGGCTTCCCCCTTGGTCGTCTCGCGGGGCGGTACGGACGCCTGCACGATGTACTCATGGATGTCTGGTAGTACCGCAGTGGGCCCGGCTGCGGCGGCCTGGCCCGATACTCTTTCCGACGAGGGTGATGATGCTCAAGCAGCTTGTCGTAGGCGACGATCCGACCTCGGTTCAGGAGACCAGCTTCTCGATCGATGTCTTGGGGCGTTTCCTCTGCAACACCTGGGAGGAGGCCACCCAGAACGGCGGTCCTGCCTTCGACGTGGTGGTCATCGGCGGAGGCATGTACGGAGCGTACTGCGCGGCCAAGGTCTTCCGGCGCCACCCCGGGAAGCGGGTCCTGCTGCTGGACGCCGGGAAGTTCCTACTGCCGGAGCACATGCAGAATCTTGGACGCACGGGGCTGGAAATCCCCTCCCCCATCGATCCGGCGAACGATCCGCACGTCGCCCGAGCCCATGTCTGGGGCATTCCATGGCGCGGCAACGTGGAATTCCCCGGACTCGCCTATTGCACCGGCGGGAAGTCCCTCTACTGGGGAGGCTGGTGCCCCAGGCTCACCCCTGGGGACCTGCTGCGGTGGCCAGCCTCGACCGCACTGTACCTAGCCATGAACTACCTCGACGTCGAACGTGAGATCGGCGTTGTTCCGGACACGGACTTCATCACTGGGGATCTGTACACGGCTCTGCTCGCGCGGCTTCCGGCGGCCGCCGCGGCGGTCCCTGGCATCGAGACGACTCTGGGCAACCAGGGCGTCGAGCCACCGCCGCTGGCCGTACAGGGGAACGCCCCCGCTTCGGGGTTGTTCAGCTTCGACAAGTACAGCAGCCTGCCGCTACTCAGCGACGCCGTTCGTGCGGACGTCGGCGTGTCAGGCGGCAACGACAGCAACCGTCGGCTCTTCGTCGTACCCCAGGCACATGTAATCAAGGTGCACACAGCCGGAGGAGTCGCCAACGCCGTCGAGCTGGACGTTGCTGGCCAGCGCGCGTCCCTGCCGGTCGGGCCACACTGTTCGGTGATCTTCGCGGCGAGTGCCGTGGAGAGCACCCGGCTCGCGCTGCACTCGTTTCCGACCCCGCTCATGGGTCGGAATCTGATGGCCCATGTGCGCAGCGATTTCACCGTGCGCATCAGGAGAACTGCCCTGCCCGCGTTCCCTCATACGCCGCCGGGGCGTGTGGAAACCGCCGCACTGCTCGTTCGAGGGGCCGTGCCCGAAGGGCGGTTCCATATCCAGGTCACGGCGTCGACCAGCCGGGGCGGATCGGACGAGCTCCTCTTCCGTATGATCCCCGACGTCGATCTTTTCGAGCAGCAGATGGCGAACGCCGATCCCGACTGGCTCACCCTCACCCTGCGCTGTATCGGCGAGATGAGCGGGGACACGGTCAGTTCCGTGCCGGACACGTCGAAGAGCTGGGTGAACCTCAGCCCTCACCAACGAGACGAGTTCGGGGAGCCACGCGCCTACGTCCACTTCACACTGAGCCAGCAGGACGCCACCGTCTGGGGCAGGATGGACAAGGCGGCGCTCGACCTCGCTCAGGGCCTCGCCGGCAACGCCGCCTCCATCGAGTACCTCTACGACGGAGGCTGGCAGGCATCCCCCTTCCCATTGAACCGGCCGTTCCCGGAATGGCACCGCGGGCTGGGAACGACGTACCACGAATCGGGGACCCTCTGGATGGGAGACACTCCGCAGACCTCGGTAACCGACTCCGTGGGCCGGTTCCATCACGTAAGCAACGCCTATGCATGCGACCAATCGCTGTTTCCCACGGTCGGTTCGGTCAACCCGGTGCTCACGGGCCTGACCTTGACCAAGCAGCTCGTTGAGCACCTCCCATGACCACGAAGATCCTGCCGTGCCGACGTCGGTCATGCACGCCCACCTCGCTCGCGCGGCACAAAGGACAACTAGACCTAGTGGACCGTTAGTTCAGAGAAGTCAGGCGCGGCTTCGTGCGGATACGCGACCGTCGCACCGTCAGGCCGTACGGCGTCATCCACCGCGAGGCGGATTCGGTTGTCTGGTCCACCGGCGAAGAGGGTCCGGCTGCCCCGCTTGTGCCATCGGCCATCACTGTTCATGCCCAGGGACCCTAATGCCCCACCAGCTCGGCCAGGACCTGTCGGATGATCCGGGGAGTCTGGGTCGGCTCCTGCAGCGCACCCACGCGGCCCAGGCTGGGGCTCGGGCCGGTGTTGGCAGCATGACGGCGTCGCTCATACGGTAGCGACCATGACCCAGACCCTCGACCAGCGCAGGGTGAGCGAGATCGCGCGTTCGCTCAACCGGTACGAATGGCGGCCCACCGCTGAGGAAGTCATGTGGCCGGCCGTGTCGGTGATGAGCACGGACACGCCGGTCCACAGGGTGGCCCGGGAGGCGCTGTACGCGGTGGCCGGCATCGCGGTGCTGTGCGGCGCGGGTTCGCTGGGCGGTGGAGAGGTCATGTGGGCTCCGAATCATCGAGAGGGGTAGCGGGCGGGGCGTGCGGGCGGGTGGCCTACGAGCAAGTGCCGCCTGGGTGGGAGTCGGTGGTACGGGTGGCGGGATAGACGGTGGTGTGGGCTGTTGTCTGCCACAGTCATTGCGCGGCGGCCGTCGTGTCGGCGAAGGGGGTGAAGTGCGCGGGCGGGTGGTCGATGGGCAGGTCGGGCCGCCAAGCGGTCAGGACTTGGGCGCTGCACTCGAACAGGCCGGAGGGCAGGGAGTCCAGGGGCCACCAGCGCCAGTCGCTCACGCTCTCGTCGAGCTGGTCGGCGGGGTTCCCCTGCCAGGTGGTGACGAGGGCGGCCACCGTGATCCGGACGACGTCGCCGACGTGGTCGAGGAGCGTGCCGAGCAGGCGGACGTTCTCCGGGAGGGCGGTGAGGCCGGTCTCCTCGGCGAGTTCGCGCACGACGGCCTCGGACCATGATTCGCCGGGCTCCACAGTGCCTCCGGGCAGCTCGACCGTGCGCCGGCGGTGCCGGCCCAGCAGGACACCGTCCGGCCCGGACAGGATGATGCCGACGCCGAGGGCCGCGTGCGCGACGGGTGGCCGGGTGGTCCGCGGGCGGGACGTGACGCGGACGGGGCGGCGGACCTGGAAGAGCCGGTAGGAGGCGTGGTTGTCCTCTTCCGGGGCGTCGAGGACGGTGATGTGTTCCACCCGCAGTCCGTACTGGACCAGCAGGTCCTCCCACAGTTCGGACGTGAGCACCCACATCTGGACGGTCAACTCCGGCCCGTCGGCCAGCCGCAGGGTCTCCGGCCGCGGGGCGAGCGCGGTGGAGGGGCCATCGCCCTGGGAGTTGGTGTGCAGGACGGTGAAGCACAGCCGGCCGCCGGGCTTGAGCGCCGCGCTCAGGGCAGGCAGCAGCCGGTGCGGGTCGATGTAGGGGACGGAATGGACGGAGTAGATCACGTCGTACGGGGCGGCGGCCTGGAGGTGCTCGACGGCGTCCGCCAGCACCACGTTCAGCCCAGGCACTTCGTCGTAACGGGCGCGGGCGCGTTCGATCTGGGTGGGTGAGAAGTCGACGGCGTCCACGAGCGCGCCGTGGTCGCGGGCGAGGTGGGCGGCGTGCCGGGCCAGGCCGCTCCCGAGGTCCAGCACCCGCCGGCCGTCAAGGTCGCCGAGGATCGCGGTACCCGGCCCGGTGCCGCCGGGGCCCCAGTCGATCCGCACCACCTCCGCCAGGAGTGTGCCTCGCTGGAGATGGTGGCGGCCGTAGGTGGTCCACGCCTCGGCGTTGGCTGATTCGATCATGAAGTGGCTGTCTCCGGTGGTGGAAAGGGCGGGTCACGGGCGGAGGGCGAAGCAGGCCAGCAGGTCGAGGTCGACAGTGGTGACGGTGGACCAGTCGGAGGTGAGGACTTCGCGGTCGTGGCTGGTGATGCCGAGGCGTTGGAGGGGATCGTCGTCGTCACGCCGGTCGGCGAGTTCGGTGACCACCCAGAAGATCCCGCCGGGAACGAGGAGTTGACGGACCCGGTCAAGGAAGGCGGCCTTGTCGGTGAAGAATTTGTACGCCAGGCGGCAGGTGATGACCGCGTACGCCGGATCGGGCAGCTCGCTCAGGTCGTCGGTGGCGAAGTCCATGACCTGGAAGTGGGGTTGGCCGTCTTCGCGATGACCGGTGTCGGCGAGGGCGATGGCGCTGGGTGCGCAGTCGATGCCGGTGCTCCGGTAGCCGAGCGGGTCGTGCAGGTGGCGGGCCAGAAGGCCATCGCCGCATCCAATGTCGAGCGCCGGCCGTGAGTGGCCGGGACCGAGGTGTTCGGCGAGGAGTTGCCTCTCCGGGTCGGTGATCTTGCGGTAGCGGCGGCCGGAGGCCCACAGGGGTTCCCAGTAGGCGACTGTGGATTGGGTCATCGTTCTTCCCCTTCGCTGCGGTAGGCGGCCCGGTCCTGCTGGAGTTGCCACAGTTCCTGCATCAGGCCGGGCTGGTTGACCAGTTCGTGGAAGGTGCCTTCCTGCACCACGCGGCCCTTGTCGAGGACGACGATGCGGTCGGCGGTGGAGGTGTTGGCGAGGTTGTGGGTGACGAGGACGACGGCCCGGTCTCCGGCCATGTCGCGCAGGCCGGTAAAGATCCGGTGCTCGGCACGCGGGTCGAGGTCCGAGGTGGGTTCGTCCATGACGAGCAGGCCCGCGTCTCGGTGTGCGGGCCGGGCGACCGCGATGCGCTGCCACTGTCCCGGCGACAGGGCTACGCCGCCCCAAAACTCCCGGGCCAGCAGGGTGCCCAGCCCCGACCGCAGGGTTTTAATCACATCGTCGGCGCCGCTGGACCGTGCCGCGCGATGGATGGCCGCATCGCCCTCGGCACGCTGCTGGCCGAGGGAGATGTTCTCGCGCGCGGTCATGGGCCAGCGGGCGAAGTCCTGCGGGACCACGCTGGTCTGGCGCCACACGGCGTGGGGGTCGAGGTCGGCGATGCTGATGCCGTCCCAGGTGACGACGCCGCTGGTGGGCAGGTTGAGCCCGGACAGCAATTTCATCAGGGTCGACTTGCCCGAGCCGTTCTCCCCGACGACGGCCACGATTTCGCCCTGACGGACCTCGAAGTCGACGTTGTGGAGGGTGTCTTGATCCGCCTCGGGGTATCGGAAGGTGACGTTGCGCAGGGCGATGTGGCGCGGCCGTTGGGGGGTGAGGTCGCCGCGGTCCAGGCGCTGGCCGGCGGCCTCCGTGACGAACCGCTCCCAGTCGTCGAGGTAGAAGCCCGTGCGCATCAAATCCCGGCCGTAGCCGACGAGCCCCTGCAGCCCGGTGGCCGCGGAGCGCAGCGCGAACACGGCGGTGCCGGCCGCTGCCGCCGAGATCCGGCCGGTCCCCAGCAGTAGGAACACCGCACCCCACACCAGCGAGGACGCCAGGCCCGTGGCCGCGGCGCCGACGATGGCGATCTTGGCCCGGTCCCAGGCGGCGGTGTTGCTGGTGGCTTCCACCCGCTCGGCGCTGACCGTGTACTTCTTCAGCAGGTAGGGGGCCAGGGTGTCGGTGCGGATCTGGTCGGACTGGTTCTTGGCGATCAGATGCCAGCGCAGCATGGTCTTCACCCGCCGGTCCTTGTGGGTGGCGACCACCGCGAGGTAGGTGATGCGTTCGCCCCGGATGGAGGCGACGGCCTGCGGTACGGCGGCCAGCAGAAGAAGGGGCAGGAGCAGCGGATACAGGCTGGCCAGGACCACAGCTGCCGCGATCAGAGTGGCCAGGGAGGAGACGTAGTTCTGGGACTGGCCGATCATGTCCCGGCTGACCTCGACGCCCCGCTCGGCAGCGTCGAACCGGTCATTGAAGCCGGGGTGGTCGTAGGCGGCCTGTTCCGCGTTGGTCGCTGCCTCCAGCATCTTGTACTCCGCCTCGCGCTGAATCCGCGGGGAGAGCCGGTTGGACAGGGCCTGGATGGCGATGCCGAGCAGGGCCCGCAGTCCGGCCGTCCCGGCCAGGACGGCC
Source organism: Streptomyces akebiae (assembly GCF_019599145.1). NCBI lineage: Bacteria > Bacillati > Actinomycetota > Actinomycetes > Kitasatosporales > Streptomycetaceae > Streptomyces > Streptomyces akebiae. Next base: position 1,416,298 of record NZ_CP080647.1, read on the forward strand.
ACGGCCGGGATCGCTGCGGGCAGCCGGCTCGTGTTGTGTGCCGTCTCGATGAGCACCGCGAGCGCCTCGGTGGTGGCGAACAGCCCGAGCGCTCCGGAGATCCCGGAGACAATCTGGCAGGCGAGAAGGGCGATGACGGCTTTGCGGTCGACCTCCCAGGCCAGGGAGAAGGTCCTGCGGATCAGTGAGGGAAGCCGCCGGGCCATGGTGCGTCCGGTCAGCAGATCCGCGATCTCCAGACTGTCCCCACCCGGATGGTTGAACGCCAGTTCCTCCTCGTCGGGCACCGAACTTGCCTCGTCGGTCTCGCCGTTCTTGTCGTGCAGTCGGTCGGAGGTCTCCGTCACGGCCTGTCTCCCTCCTTGGCTCCGGGGGTGGAGGCGTCGGCGGCCGAGACGCTGTCCGTCACGCCCGAGGCTCGGCTACCGGGATCGGACGGCGCCACCGGTAGCGCCCGCAGGGAACGCACCGGGGAGAGCACCAGGACGATGACCGGAACGAGCAGCAGAACGGTGCCGGCGATCAGGGCGCTGCGTACCCCCTGCAACGTGCCGATGGCTCCGGCGAGGGGGGCGGCGACGGGGCGTGACCCTCCCGTGAGCCAGGTGCTGACCGCCTGCATGCGCCCCTGGAGACGGGGTGTGGTGATCATCTGGCGGATGGACCGCTGGGTAGTACCGACCGCTGCCGCGCACAGGAGCTGGACGGCGAGCGCGGCTCCGATCGTGATCTGCCATCCGCGTCCCGGAGACGCGAGCAGCAGCGGGAACTGGGTGAGGGGGGTCAGGACGAGAGCGGTGAGCATCATCGGGCCGGGACCGAACCACCGAGTCATGCGCGGAGCGAACAGGGCTCCGGCGCAGCTGCCCAGGGCGGCGGCCCCCATGACGAGGCCGAACGCCGTTGAGCTGAAGCGGAGTTCACGCAGCAGATTTGTTTCCGCAGAGACCGTGTCCCCCACACGTGGTGTCGCTTTACAGGCGGGCTGCTGTTTCGGCCTGTGTCGCATTCGCGCAGCTCATCGTGTCGCTTTCTCCGGGTCGGCACGTGACGAAGCCCACACTCTAGCGAGCGGTCTCGTGTTGGGGGCCGGGACAACGAACTCTGCGCAGAGTGCACCTCGTTGAGCTTCCACCCCCGCCGTACATCCCGGGGTGGGCCGTGCAGGTGTCCTGCCAGTGTCGGCACGCTGCGCGTCTGGCAGGGCTTGCTCGCTGTCGGCCATCGTTCCGCCCTTCCTTCTCCCGACCGGTGCCGGATGCGTCGGCCCAGCCCAGGTAGCGCTGTTGAGGGCCTGGCGCACCTTCCGGCACGAGCAGGATCTTGATCGCCATATCTCTTTAGTTGTCGCGCGAGGTGGCCGTCAGCAGCAGGCGCACCCGGGGCGGTCGCAGGCGTCCGGCTCGGCGCTGGCGCTCGGCAGCGTTGCGGCGGCGGCCGGTGCACAGCAGCCCTTGCCCTGCCAGGCGTCTCGGCCTTCCTTGACGGCGATGGCGGCGATGACGAGGGCGGCGATCGGGTCGGCCCAGGACCAGCCGAGGGTGGCGTTGAGGACCAGGCCCAGGAGCAGGACGGCGGAGAGGTAGGTGCACAGCAGGGTCTGCTGGGAGTCGGCTACCGCACTGGCTGAGCCGAGTTCGCGGCCGGCCCGACGCTGGGCGCCGGACAGGAACGGCATGATCGCCAGGGACAGCGCGGCGAGCACAATGCCGGGGATGGACCGCTCAGCCTCCCCGGTGCCGGTCAGCGCCCGGATGGCATCGACGGTGACGTAGGCGGCGAGCACGAAGAAGGACACCGCAATGATCCGCAGAGTCGTCTTCTCCCGCGCTTCGCGCAGAACGTGGTCTCGGGCGGAGAACTGCCAGGCGACCGCCGCGGCGGAGGAGACCTCGATGACCGAATCGAGGCCGAAGCCGATCAGCGCGGTGGAGGAGGCGATCGTGCCGGCGGTGATGGCGGCGATCGCCTCGATGACGTTGTAGGTGATGGTCGCGGCGACCAGTAGGCGTATGCGCTTAGCGAGGGCGTCACGGCGGGCAGGGGAGGGCCCGAGGGATATCGCGCTCATCAGCAGCAGCCCTTTTCGTCGGCGTCCGGGCAGGTGCGGTCAGCTTCCACGGCGAGCACGGCAGTGCGCAGGTCGTCCAGTGCGTGGCCGAGGCGCGAGTCGGCGAGTTCGTAGCGGCTGCGGCGGCCTTCGGGGACGGCGACGACCAGGCCGCAGTCGCGCAGGCAGGCCAGTTGGTTGGACAGGCGGGTTCGGGAGATACCGAGGGCGTCGGCGAGGTCGGAGGGGTAGGCCGGGGCCTCGCGCAGCGCGAGCAGCAGGCGGCAGCGGATCGGGTCGGCCAGTGCCCGACCGAACCGGGTCAGGGCGTCGAGGTCGGTCGCGAGGGTCAGCATGACAATAACGATACACAGATACTTGAATCCACGGATGGTTGAACTATTGGGGGAGGGTGCTCGTGCTCCGCTGTACTGGAGTGGCGTGCAACGACCGCATCGCTTCCCTGGGCTGACACGCCGACCTTTTCCGTCCCGCGCGGCCAGGCCCCTCGACCGCCTTTCGCCGGGGTCTCTTGCTGCGTGGGCCGCAGTCGTGTCGCGCCAGTCGCGCCAGTTGGAGCCGGGCCTGGCGCGTCGTCGAGGGAAAGGCGGCAGCCAGCGCGAGCACGGCAGCGAGGCGGGAGCGAACAGTGCGCGGGTTCATCTCGGTGGTTTTCGATCGTGTGAGGTGGGCGACCGGCCGGCACGCAACCGGTGGACCGCGCTTCGACACCCTGATGGAACTCATCTCATGCCCCGGCGCCTGCCCGGTGGCGAGCAGTCCCGTACGGGGCTGCTCGTACGATGGGCGCATGACCAGCAGCACGGGATCGAGCCGCCGCCCCGCCGGGCGGCTGTTTGTGCTGCTGGTGATGGCGGTGCTGACCGGCGTGCTGGGCATGCACGCTCTGGGCCCCGGCTGGGCGCCGGCAGTGCGATCGGAGGCCGGGCACGAGATGGTGATGGCCCATACGGCCGCGGCGCCGCAGGTGAGCAGCGGGTGCTCCCACACGGATGGCGGCAGCGATCATCTCGACCATGCGGATGGAACGTGTGCGGCGGCCGGGATCGGCTCGGCGTACGCGCCGCCCGCGCTGACCAGCGCCCTGATGGACGCCCCTGCCACTTTCGTTCCGGCGACAAGCGTGACAGGGCCGGCCGTGAGCGGCCGGGCACCGCCCGACCTGTCTGAGCTGCAACTTCTGCGGATATAGAGCGGCCCGCACGGCACCCCCTTGCCCGGATGCTCCGGCGCAGGGTGCCGCGGTTTTGCACGCCCTCATCCCAGATCACTCGCGCGCCGCTGTGTCGTGGCCGCGCGCACAAGGAGTTGTACATGACCAGCAAGCGATCCCTCGTCCGCCGTACCGCCGCCGTGGCTGCCGCGGCAACCGCCGCCCTCGTCCTCGCCGCCTGCGGCGGGAACGGCGACAGCTCCGCCGGACACGACGGGCACGCCACGAAGTCCCCCTCCGCCTCGGCGCCGGCTTCGCAGGGTCAGCAGAACGCGGCCGACGTCGCCTTCGCCAAGGGGATGATCCCGCACCACCGCCAGGCGGTTGAGATGGCCGACCTCGCGCCGTCCCGGGCCGAGTCGGCGGAGGTGAAGAAGCTCGCCGAGCAGATCAAGAAGGCCCAGGACCCGGAGATCAAGACGCTGTCCGGCTGGCTGACCTCCTGGGGCGAGGAAGTACCCGCGGAGGGCGCCATGGATCACTCCGCGCACGGCACGGGCGGCATGATGACGGCCGAGGAGATGGACCAGCTCAAGAACTCCTCGGGCACGGCGTTCGACACCTCCTTCATGGAGATGATGATCAAGCACCACGAAGGCGCTGTGGCGATGGCGAAGACCGAGAAGGCCGACGGCGCCTACGAGCCGGCCAAGAAGATGGCAGACGCGATCATCACGTCCCAGACGGCCGAGATCGCCCAGATGAACAAGCTCCTCGGCAAGAACTGACGGACCGCTACAGGGGCGGGCGCCGCTGGCGCCCGCCCCACCCGGTCTCCTCATCCGCCGTCTGCTTTTCTTCGACAGCTTGGACCGCACGTGATCACTTCTGCTTGCATACCCCGGCGCCGCGGGCGCGCCGCTGCTCTCCTTGCGGCGGCCGCGGTGCTGCTCGCCGCCTGCACCGGCCCCAATACCGGCACGGAGACCGACGCCGCGGCCGCCGATCCCGGTACCGGGCATCTGCACGGCCTGGGTGTCGACCCGGCTGACGGCGCCGTCTACGCCGCGGGCCACCTCGGTGTCTTCCGTCTCAGTGGCGGGAAGGCGGTGCGGGTGGCCGACCGTTATCAGGACACCATGGGCTTCACCGTCACCGGCCCCTCGACGTTCCTGGCCAGCGGCCACCCCTCTCCGACCGACACCGACGCCCGCTCACCCCACCTGGGCCTGATCCGCAGCACCGATGCTGGCCGGTCCTGGCAGATGCTCTCCGTCGAGGGAGAGGCCGACTTCCACGCCCTGGAGCAGGCCGGCGGCGTGCTCTATGGATTCGACAGCCAGAGCGGACGGCTGTGGGCCAGCGCCGACGGCGGCCGCAGCTGGGACAAGCGCGCCAAGCAGCCGCTGCTCGACATCGCCGCCCACGCCAAGAGCCCCGAGACGGTGTGGGCCGCCACGGGCAAGGGTCTTGAGCGCAGCACCGACGGCGGGCGCGCCTTCAGCGCCGTCCCCGCCGCCCCTGGTGTGGTCGCCGTCGAAGAGCCCGAGCCCGGTCTGTTCGTCGCCCTCGCTGCGGACGGCCGCGTGGTCAGCAGCCGAGGCGGCCGCACGTGGACCGAGCGCGGCCGCCTGCCCGACGGCGGTGATCCGACGGTGCTGACCGCCGTGACCGGGCAGCGGCTGCTGGCTGCCGACAGCTCCGACACCGTCTACCAGTCCACCGACGCCGGCCGCACCTGGAAGGTCCTCCACCAGCCGTCGCAGACGACGCAACACCACTAGAGGAATACCCCTAGGGGGTATATGGTTGGTGGTGTGGGGCCCGGTGAACGGACCACACCGGACGGGATTGGGGATGAAGGTCATGGACCACGGCACTCACCACACCGGCACCGCGCACGACCCGGCCACCCACGAGGGCCACCACGCTCAGGCCGATCAGCACGGTGGGCACGCGCACGGGGCGTCCTGGTCAACGGCCGCGAAGGCGACGCTGCACTGCCTGACCGGCTGCGCCATCGGCGAGATCCTCGGCATGGTCATCGGCACCGCCCTGCTGTGGGGCAACGTTCAGACCATGGTTCTGGCGATCTCGCTGGCGTTCCTCTTCGGCTACTCGTTCACGCTGTTCGCCGTCCGCCGGGCCGGCCTGGACTTCAAGAGCGCCATCAAGGTGGCGCTGGCCGCCGACACCGTCTCGATCGCCGTAATGGAGCTGGTCGACAACGGCATCATCGCTCTCACCCCCGGCGCGATGGACGCCCACCTGTCGGACGCGCTGTTCTGGACCGCGCTGCTGGGCGGCTTCGTCGTGGCTTTCTTCATCACGACTCCGGTCAACAAGTGGATGATCGGCCGCGGCAAGGGCCACGCCGTCGTCCACGCCTACCACTGACCATTGCCGCTCGACACCTGCGCCCGGCCGCACCGTGAAGGTGCGGCCGGGCGCGTTCGCAGTCCGGGGGGTTAGCTGGAGATGTACCCGGGCGCTTCCAACGGCGGCCGCCCCGGATCGCCGGCGCCGCGGCGTGAGGAGGTACTGATGTCCAGCACCGTGAAGGACATGCTCGCCACCTACCCAGCCGACCTCGGCGGCATCGACCAGGCCAAGCTCACCCGCTGCATCGAAACATGCATCGCCTGCGCGCAGGCGTGTACGGCGTGTGCGGATGCCTGCCTGTCCGAGGGCATGGTGGGCGATCTGACCAAATGCATCCGTACCGACATGGACTGCGCCGACATCTGCAACGCCACCGCGGCCGTGCTCTCCCGGCACACCGGCTACGACGCCAACATCACGGCCGCGATGCTGCGGGCGTGCGCCATGGCCTGCAAGGCGTGCGGCGACGAATGCGAAAGGCACGCGGACATGCACGAACACTGCCGCGTCTGCGCCGAAGCCTGCCGCTCCTGCGAGCAGGCGTGCAACGAACTGTTCCAGGCCCTGGGCTGACCCTCCTGCCGTTGCCCGTACTCCAGATGGGCGACCCGGATCTGGTTCGCGGGCGGAACAATCAGTCGGCGAGCAAGTGGCCGAAGGTCTGTGCCGCGATCTCCCGGGCGCGGGCCTGGACGATGACCTGTCCGGGCACTTCGGGGTGCTGCTTCGCCCAGGCATGGGCGGTGACGTCGCCGGTGAAGAAGTTCAGCGCGTCGCAGCAGGCCGTGGCCGCGGGCCCGCCGCCGGGGCGCTGCCCGACGAACACCACCGCGCCCGCCGGCTCCCACACTGCGCTCTGGCCGCTGGTAGTGACGGTGACCGGCTCATCGGTTACCGGATCGGCGGAGGTGATCACGACGTCCTGGCCGAGCATCACCGGGATGCCAAGCGCGTCGATCGCACACATCGACCACACTTCGGCGCCGCCGGTGATCGACACGCGGTGACGCGTCGCCGCGGCGGAGAACGGGTAGGCGGCGCGGATCCGGCCCTCTGCGTCCAGCGTCAGGAAATCCTCGCGGGCCAGCTCTTCCAGCACCTCACCGGCCGTGCGGCCCGCCTGGGCGACGGCCGGTTCCAGGACGCCCGGCTCCGGCGCGGTGCCGGTGGCGGCGAAGTGCCGCAGCACGGCCTGGTGCACCGCCCTCAGCCCCCGCTCGGCGGGGGCTCGGCGCCCCCGGCCGGCCCGTCCGACCACGTCCAGCGCATCGCTGCCACAGCAGTCGGCCGGCACGGCGGCGGGCTGAGGCAGGCCCGCGGCGGTGAGCGCCTGGCGAAGGGCGGCCTGGCTCGGCACGCCCGAGACCGTGCCGTCCGCGTCCCGGTACAGGCGGCACGAGATGCTCGGCGCCGTCCCGGCGGCGGTGAACGGATCGACGCCGTCGAGCAGGATCGTAGGCGAGCCGCTCATTCCGTACTCGGCGGCCTGCGCCTGGTCGTGCACCTCGACCAGTTCCACCTCGGCCGCCCGGCCGGCCAGCGCGGCCCTGACCCGCTCGGCCGCAGGCTCCGCGTTCGGGCACCCCGCGACCGTCAGCACCGTAATCCGCATCGCCGCCATCTCCTCCCGGTTCACCCCCGTACGCCTGCGACGTTAGACCTTCCAGTGCGCTGGAAGGTCAAGGCGTAGCCTGGACTCATGCGCATCGGCGATCTCGCCGCCACGAGCGGGCTGTCCACCAAGACCATCCGCTTTTACGAGCAGAGCGGTCTGCTTCCCGCGCCGCCGCGTACCGCAGGCGGCTACCGCGACTACGGCGAGCAGGCCGCGGTCCGGCTCGGCTTCATCCGCGACGCCCAGGGCGCCGGCCTGACCCTGGCCGAGATCCGCTCGGTCCTCGCGCTCCGCGACAGCGGCCAGGCGCCGTGCGCACACGTCACCGGGCTGATCGAGCAGCGCCTCGACGACATCGAGCGGCGCCTGGCCGAGCTGGCCGCAACCCGCGACGCACTGCGCGGTCTGGCCCGGCGGGCCGCCGCGACCGACCCCGCCTCGTGCAGCCGGGACGAAATCTGCACGATCCTCACCCCACCCCGAAACAGCCCGGGCGCGTCGGCCGGCGGTGTCAGCTCTCGCCATCCAGGGTGAGCTGGGCGTGGTGGAAGTCGAAGTGCTCGTTCGGGTAGCGGTAGATGTCGGCGAGCGTCATGAAGTCCTCGAAGAACGGGTCCCAGCGCACGGGGTAGTGCATGCCGCGCTGGAGTTCAGCCTCGGATTCCGCGGCGAGCCTGCGCTCCAGGCAGGCAGTGACCCGGTCGAATCTGGCGGCCATGCGGCGCGGCCCGTAGAACTTCACCGCCCCCACGGGACCGGCGTAGTTGATCAGGTCGAACGGGACCGTCGCCACGTCCAGCAGCCTGGCGAACACCTTCCCGACACTGCGGGGAAGCCGCCCGAAGACGCGCACAAGGACCAGCAGCCGCAGGACGATCATGTAGCCGAAAAGCATGTGCCACAGCAGCTGCTCGTTCGTCCACCGGGTGACTTCGGTGGCCCGGGCAAGGTCGGCCTTCGAAGCCGTGTCCAGGAGACGATGGAACGCCTGCCGGGCCCGCTCGTAGTCCTCGTGTACCGCCTGCCGGTCCATCGGATACGTGTATGCCATGGCCTGTGCTCCCGCTCGACCTTCACGGTTCCACCCGGGGTTGCGATGATGCCCCCTCCAAGACGCCGTAACCAACAGGGCGCCCTGCCTTGTCAGCGGGTCTGGTCGCGCTGCCGGCGGCGTCCGAGGGCGGTTACGCCGCGGGGCTTGAACACCGACAGAGAGGCGGCCGCCAGCAGCACCACGAGGGCGGCGGCCGCGTCAGCGATCAACTGGATGCGCATGCCCTCCAGCTCACCGTCCGCCAGCGCGGCCCGGGCCGCCGCGTCGGCGAGGTGCCCGACCGGCTGCATGTGAACGAGCAGCACCACGGTGGCGACCACGGTGATCAACAACTTCGCGATCACCCAGTAGTGCCGCAGCAGCCCCCACACCGTCCCCAGCGACTGCACCACGCCGGTCACCAACGATGCGCCGGCCAACGGCACGATCACGAACCATCCCACCAGCTCCATCGCCACATACGACGACCGGACCGTCTGAGGAGCATCGCTGACCAGACCGGCGACGGCCAGTGCGAGGAAGGCCGCGACCGCGCCCAGCCAGCCCAGGGAAGCAGTGACGTGCGCGGTCAGCGTCGCCTTGCGCAGCCGCGCGGGAAACGGGCTCACGGGGCGTGCCCGACCATGCCGCCCCCGGCCAGGTGCACGATCACGAACACCACAATCAGGGCGACCACCACTGCTGCGGAGATCTTCACCCAGCGCGGCGCCCGGTGATCATCAGGCGCGTCGGGGCGGGAAGGCAAGTCAGCCATGGCGTCCTCCAGGAGTCGGGCGCAGACCGACCGCGCCAATCTTTTTCAATACACAGTGTCTCTCTCCCGGCGGAGTGTATCCAGGGTAGACGTCTGTATCCTTGAGGGGTGCCGAAGCTGTGGAACGAGACCATCGACGCCCACCGCCACGCCGTGCGCGAGGCCATCTTGAACACCACCACGGAGCTGGTGAAAGCCGGCGGGCTGCGATCGGTGACCATGTCGCAGATCGCCGAGAAAACCGGCATCGGCCGCGCCACCCTCTACAAGTACTTCTCCGACGTCGAAGCCGTCCTCCTGGCCTGGCACGAGCGCCAAGTCACAGGCCACCTGCACCAGATGGCCGAGGTTGCCGGACAACCGGGCACCCCTGCCGAGCGCCTCCAAGCCGTCCTGGAGGCGTATGCGGACATCGCACGCCAGCGCCACGGCGGCGAACTCGCCACTCTTCTCCACCAGGGCGAGCACGTCTCCCACGCCGAGCACCACCTGGCACACATGGTCCAGGCCCTCATCGCCGAAGGCGCCGACAGCGGCGACCTGCGCGGTGACATCCCACCAGCCGAGCTCGCCCAGTACTGCCTCCACGCGCTGACTGCCGCAGCGGGCCTTCCCTCAGTGGCCGCTGTCCGCCGGCTCGTCGGGGTCACCCTGAACGGGCTGCGTCCAATTCCGTAGCCGCAAGCGCCACATCACGTGAGTCCACGCAGACGAACCCGCTGTACGCGCAGATCCGCACCCATGGCGTAGAAGCGTCCCAACGCGTACTGCGGCCGCACTCTGACAGGGGCACAGGTACGGGTTCCCGGGTCAAGCCATTCATGAATCTCGGAGGGCGGTTAATGTCGATCACCAGACCACGGGGAGGCTGACGAGGCCGCCCGTCAGCACCTCGCTGCGGACGGTCAGTTCCTCGATCGGGACGGCGAGCCGCATCGTGGGGAAGCGCCGGACGAGCTGCACGAGGGCGACCTGCAGTTCGATGCGGGCCAGGGGTGCGCCGATGCAGTAGTGCGCGCCGTGTCCGAACGTGAGGTGGGAGGCGGCGCGGCGCGTGATGTCGAAGCGGTCGGGGTCGGGGAAGACGGCGGGGTCGTGGTTGGCGGCACCGTTGTCCAGCATGACCAGGTCCCCGGCCTGGATAGTGACGCCGCCGACGTCGAAGTCGGTGCGGGCGTAGCGGGGTATGCCTCCGCTGCCTTTGCCCGGGGCTCGCAGGACTTCCTCGACGGCATTCGCGATCCGGTCGGGGGATTCTGCCGTGGCCTGCCACTGGTCCGGGTGGGAGAGCAGCAGCAGTGCGCCGAGGCAGATCTGGACGACGGTGGTCTCGTGGCCGGCGAACAGCAGGGCCATCGCGAGCATGGCGATCTCGTCGTCACCGACCCCGTCGGTCGCGCACAGACGTGAGATCACGTCGTCACCGGGCTCACGGCGCTTGTGGGTCACGAGCTCCTTTCCGTACTGGAACAGTTCGCCCAGCCCCTGCTCGGAGCGTTGCCGGTCGAGCACGTCGGCGGCGGCCTGTGTCCAGGTGCGAAACCGGACGCGGGCTTCGTACGGCACGCCGAGCAGCTCGCAGATGACCAGGATCGGCAGCGGCAGCGCGAGGGCTGTGTTGAGGTCGGCCGGCTGGTCCTGGTGCGTCAGTTGGTCGAGAAGCTCGGCGGTGAGGACTTCCACGCGAGGACGGAAGGCGCGCATGCGCCCTGGCGTGAAGTGCGGTTGGAGCAGGGAGCGCATACGGACGTGGTCGGTCTTCTCGGTCGCGTAGTTGCCCAGCGGGCCGCCGAAGAGGGCCGACTCGTTGGAGCGGGCGGCGGTTTCCGGGCACGGGTGGGAACGGCCGAGTCGGCTGTCGTCGAGGAGTTGGCGCACCTCGTCGTATCCGGTGACGAGCCAGGCATCGTCGCCAACGCGGGTGCGGATCTTGTGGACGGGGCCCTGGGCCTGCAGCTCACGCAGCAGCGGCGGGACCTGCAAGGGGCCGGTCTGTTCGAAGGGCAGCTGGGGAGTCACGGCAGCTCCTGAGTAGACGCGAGTTTGTACACTCCGATGTAAACAAACGTACTTGTATACTCATGTGTAAACAAGAGGAGGATCGGGTGGCGGCAGAGCGAGCAGACTCCGATGGCGTCGAGCCGGTGAAGCGGATGCGGCGCGCCGAACGACGTGAGCAGATCTTGGATGCCGCCACCCGGGCGTTCGCACGCGCTGGCTTTGCTGGCACTGGCCTTGATGACGTCGCCGCCGAGGCGGGCATCACCCGGGTGATGCTCTACCGGCACTTCGAGTCGAAAGCCGGCATGTACCGAGCGGTCCTGGACCGAGCCTGCGCCCGGCTCGCGGGAAACGTGGGCAGCGGCAACTTCGACGAGAACTCGGTGCCCGCCCTGGTCCGTGCCGCGGCGGCCGACCCCGACGCCTTCCGGCTGCTGTTCCGTCATGCCGCCCGGGAGCCGGAGTTCCGCGACCTCATCGACACTCTGACAGCGGCTTCGACCGAGATCGCCCAGCGTAACCTTGCCGCACTCCTGCCCGCCGGACCCTGGCTGGGCTGGGCGGCGCGGGTGATTCCCGCATTCACCATCGAAGCCGTCATCGGCTGGCTGGACGCCGGACAGCCGGACCCGGAAGCTGCGGCGGACCGGATCAGTCAGGCCATCCACGGAGTCATCGAGGCCGCACGCCCGGCCGGCGACTGAACCCCATGGCCGCAGCTGCCCGACGCAGGGGCAAGCGACCTGCTTGCCGACTCAGTCAGTGGCCGCGCGGGGCGTACATGATGACGGCCATCCCGGAGAGGCAGACGAGGGCGCCGATGACGTCGAAGCGGTCGGGCCGGTAGCCGTCGGCGACCATGCCCCAGGCGATCGATCCGGCGACGAAGATCCCGCCGTATGCGGCGAGGATGCGTCCGAAGTTGTCGTCGTGCTGCCTGGTGGCCACGACCCCGTACAGGCCGAGGGCGATGACACCGGCGCCGATCCAGATCCAGCCCTTGTGCTCGCGGATGCCCTGCCAGACCAGCCACGCGCCTCCGATCTCGAAGAGGGCGGCGACGACGAACAGGGCAACGGAGCGGGCGATGAGCACGGCGGCAGGATCTCTCTGACAGAAAACGGAAAGGGTGAGGAACGACGGGGTGGGTTGGTCAGTCGATGGGGCCGAACAGGTCGGCGAGCAGGCCGGACCCGTCGGCGGGCGCGCGTACTTCCAGGTGCAGCAGTCGGCCGTCGAGGTGGAGGCGGAAGTCGAAGAACGGGCAGCACTGCTGCTCGGCGGCGGCGAGTGCGGCCACGTCCCCGGCCAGGTTGGCGGGCAGAGACAGGCGCAGGCCGTCCGGGATGGCCTTGCGCACGGCGCCCTCGGTGAGCTGCTGCCACTGGGTGGTGCGCTCGCCGATGCCGTCGGCACTCAGGGAGCAGGCCACCGGTGCGGTCCTCCACCGCTCGGTGTCGGCCTCGGCGGCCTGGCTGCTGGGCAACAGCGGCACATCGACGGGGCGCGCGTCGTGTGCCGCGGGGGTGAGGAAGCCGCACTCGGGGTCGCAGCGGCCCGGCCGGTCGGGCAGGGCATCGAGGTGGTCCAGCGCCTGGTGCAGGGTGGCGGTGAACGAGGCCAGCTCTGCGGCGCGGACTTCGGCGTCGGCAATCCGGGCCTCGACGCGGGGTCGAAGGTTGGCCTTCACATCCGCGCATGCCCCCGACTCCCACACGGCCAGCAATTGGGAGACTTCCTCCAGCGGCAGCCCCAGGTGCTTGGCCGCGCCGATGAACGCCAGGCGCTCGACGGCGTCTTCCCCGTAGAGGCGGTAGCCGGCCGGACTCCGGTCGGCGGGCAGTAGACCGGCACTCTCGTAAAACCGCAGTGTGGTGGCCGGGACACCGCAGTGCTCGGCAAGCTGGGAGATCCGCATCGTGCTCACACCCCGACGGTAAACCTTCGACCCGACTCGAAGGTCAAGGTCGATTCGTGCGGGCCCTACCGCGGCCGGGTCAGTGGCCCTTTGCTGCCGGGTGCCACGGTGCGTCGGCGCGGGTTGGGCGGGCGTCGGCGGCCAGTTGCAGTGCGTACACCGGCTGGTCGTGGCCCGGGGTGGGGCCAAGGTAGGCGTGGCCGGTCATGTGGCACCAGGAGGGCAGGTCGAGCGGGGCCGCCGGGTCGGTGGCGATGACGTGAACGATCGTGCCGGCCTGTGCATCCTGGATGTGGTCACGCAGCCGGAGCAGGAGTGTCACGCACAGCAAGCCCGTGCCGTCGACGGTGATGTCCGCCGCCGGAACGGGAGCCGTCGTCATCGCGGCAGGCTCCAGGTGACGCTCCACCGGCGGCGAGGCAGCTTGCTCTCCGTGCTCTTTGCCGGCCGTCTCCTTGGCCATCAGTTTGCTGCCCGCGCAAGCAGTTCGACGGTCCGGTCGATGTCGTCGGCGGTGGTCCAGCGGCCGAGGGACAGGCGGAGAGCGGCAAGACTGCGGGTCTCGGGCAGGCCCATGGCGCTGAGGACCGGGGAGGGCCGGTGGTCGCCGCTGTGGCAGGCCGAGCCGGTGGAGGCGGCGATTTCGGGGACGGCGTCGAGGAGTTCGTGGCCGCGGATGCCGTCGATGCTGATGTTGAGCGTGTTGGGCAGGCGCGGTTCGGCGGGGCCGTTCAGATGGATACGGCCGGGGAGCCGGGTGGTCAGGCCGGTGTGGAGGCGGTCGCGCAGTGCGGTGATGCGCTGTACGCCACCGTCGGCCAGCTCCTCCGCGGCGAGTTGGGCGGCGGCGCCCAGGCCGACGGTGAGGGCGACGTTCTCGGTGCCGGAGCGCAGGCCGCGTTCCTGGCCGCCGCCGTAGATCAGCGGTTCGAGGGCGGCACCTGCGCGGACGTACAGGGCGGCGATGCCCTTCGGGGCGTACATCTTGTGGCCGACGATCGTCATGAGGTCGACGCCCAAGTCCCTTACGTCCAGGGGGATCTTTCCGGCGGCCTGGGCGGCGTCGCAGTGGAAGAGCGCGCTGTGGGCGTGGGTGATGCGGGCCAGTTCGGCGATGGGCTGGAGGACGCCGGTCTCGTTGTTGGCAGCCATGACCGAGACAAGGACGGTGCGCTCGGTGAGTGCGGCGGCCAGCGCCGCCGGGTCGAGGAGACCGTCACCGTCGACGGGCAGGTACGTCACCTCTGCGCCATGGAGCCGCTCCAGGGCGTGGCAGGTTTCCAGAATGCCGGGGTGCTCGGTGACCTGGGTGATCACATGCGGGCGGTCGGTCTCGGCGGCGAGTACGGCGCCACGCAGGGCGAGGTTGTCGGCCTCGGATCCGGAGCCGGTGAAGACGATCTCTGCGGCGTCGGCGCCGATGAGATCGGAGACCTGGCCGCGGGCGCGGGCGAGGGCCCGCTTGGGCTCGGCGCCGTAGGCGTGGCTGCTGGAGGGGTTGCCGAACCAGTCGACCAGATACGGGCGCATCGCCTCGGTGACCCGCGGGTCGACCGGGGTGGTGGAGTTGTAGTCCAGATAGAGGGGGCTGCCGTCGAGCGCGGGGATCACGCGGCGGCCACCTTGTCCACGGGCAGCTCGGCCAGCCGCCACTCCAGCATCCCGTCGGTCAGCCGGACCGCTTTGCGGCCACGGGCGTGCAGCAGGCGTACGGCGTCGTAGGCGAGGACGCAGTAGGCGCCGCGGCAGTATGCGACCACCTCGGCATCATCCGGCAGCTCCGCGACGCGCTCGGCGAGTTCGTCGACGGGGATGGAGATCGCGCCGGGGATGTGCCCGGCGGCGTACTCCTCGGCCGGGCGGACATCGAGGACGACGATGCCCCCCACCCGGGCGCGGGCCAGGAGCTCCTCGCGGTCGACCTCCTCGGCATCGTCCGTGCCGAGGTAGGCAGTGCGGGCGGGCTCGACGTCGGCCTGATGCGTCTGGGCGACCTGGCGCAGCAGGGCATAGAGGGCGGCGACATCGTCGCCGGCCAGCCGGTAGTGGATGCGTACGCCGTCGCGGCGTGTGGCTACGAGTCCGGCCTGCTTGAGGGTCTGCAGGTGGGCGGAGGCAGTGGTCAGGTTCAGCCCCGCCGCTTTGGCGAGCGCATCGACGGTGCGCTCGCCCTGCGCCAGCAGATCGAGCAGTTCCAGGCGCTTTCCACTGCTCAGTGCCTTGCCGGTGCGGGCGAAGGCTTCGTACAGCGCCGCTTTGCGCTGGGGGTCTCCCATGACATCCTCCATCATTCCATGGAATATTGTAGCTAAGGGTGGGCGCTGAAGCGACCTGCACCTCTCCGTGAACCTGGAGGATCCGATGGGCTTCGCCGACGATCACTTGATACCGCTGGTCGATGAGGGGCTGGGCAACAGCGCCTACCTCGTCGACCTCGGCGACGGACGGGCCCTGGCCGTCGATGCGAGCCGCGATCTGCGTGCCCTGCGTGCCGCTGCCGACCGACGCAGCCTCACGGTCGCCTTCGCCGCCGACACCCACCTGCACGCCGACTTCCTGTCCGGTGCGGTGCAGCTCGCGCACGACGACGGCGCGGCCGTACTCGCCTCCGCCGCCGGGAACCGGGCCTTCGAGCACACCGCGCTCGCCGACGGCGACGAGACAGATCTCGGCGGCCTTACCTTGCGCGCGCTGGCCACCCCCGGCCACACCGACGAGCACCTGTCCTTCCTGCTCCTGGACGGCACCCGCGAGCTCGGAGTCTTCACCGGCGGTTCCCTGATCGTCGGCTCTGCCGCCCGTACCGACCTGCTCGGCGCCGACCGCGCGGAGGAGCTGGCCCGTGCCCAGTACCGCTCGCTGCGGCGCCTGGCCGAATTGCCGGACGCGACGGCCGTGTGGCCGACGCACGGCGCGGGCTCGTTCTGCTCCGCGCCGCCGGGTGCCGAGCGCACTACGACCATCGCCGCGCAGAAGCGGGCCAACCCGCTGCTCGCCGCACCGGACCAGGACACCTTCGTACGGAAGTTGCTCGGCAGTCTCGGCTCCTACCCCGCGTACTTCGACCGCCTGGGCGAGGCGAACCGGCGCGGGCCCGCCGTCCTCCGCTCGGCCCCGACTCTGCCCGCGCTCTCCCTGGACCAGGTGCCCCACCTGATAGGGGAGGGCGCCCAGATCATCGACGTACGCCCCGTGGCGGACTTCGCCGCAGGGCACATCCCCGGCGCCGTCTCCATCCCGCTGCGGGACCAGTTCGCCACCTGGCTGGGCTGGCTGCTGCCCGACGACACCCCACTCGTGTTCGTCGCCAACCCCGATCAGGACCTCGCCGAACTCACCTGGCAGGCCCTGAAGATCGGCTACGAGCGGCTGGCAGGACACCTCGACGGCGGTATGGACGCCTGGACTGCAGACAGCGGAGAGCAGGAACGTATCGAGCTCCTCACCGCCGACCGGATCGCCGGGCGCCCCGTCCTCGACATCCGCCAGCGAGCCGAGCACATCGCCGGCCATATCCCCGGCGCGGTCCACATCGAACTCGGCGACCTCACCGAGCGCAGCGGCGAGGCACCTCGGCGCCCCGTCGTGGCCTGCGGCCACGGTGAACGTGCCATGACCGCCGCCAGCCTCCTGCAGCGCACCGGCCACAAGGATCTCGCCGTCCTCGACGGCGGACCGGCCGACTGGTCCAAGGCCACCGGCCGTCCCCTGGAGGAGACCGCGTGACCACCCACACCACGAGCGAGACCAGCCCTGCAATACGTCTCGGACTACAGGCCAACCTCGCCCAGTTCAGCCTGCTCGTCGTGGTCAACGCCCTGGTCGGCGGCATGCTCGGCCAGGAACGCACCGTCCTGCCGCTCCTGGCCGACGACGTCTTCCACCTGTCCGCCTACACCGCGGCCATGACCTACATCCTGGCGTTCGGCGCCACCAAAGCCGTCACCAACTTCTTCGCCGGCACCTGGTCCGACCGCTACGGCCGCAAACCCGTCCTGATCGCCGGATGGCTCATCGCCCTGCCCGTGCCCGCCATGCTCGCCTGGGGCCCGTCGTGGGGCTGGATCATCGCCGCCAACATCCTGCTCGGCATGAACCAGGGCCTGACCTGGTCCACCACCGTCATCATGAAGATCGACCTGGCCGGCCCGGAGCGCCGCGGCCTGGCCATGGGCTTCAACGAGGCCGCCGGATACGTCGCCGTCGCCGCCACCGCCATGGCCACCGGCGCCATCGCCGAACACGCCGGACTGCGCCCCGAGCCATTCCTGCTCGGCGCCGCCTACGTCGTACTGGCCCTGGGCCTGTCCACCTTCGCGGTCCGCGAGACCCGCGACCACGCCCGCTTCGAAGCCGCCCGCCACGTCACCCCTGCAGGCAGCGAGCACGACGCGGAACTGACCACCGGCCAGATCGCCCGCCTCACCAGCCTTCGCGACAAGGCCCTGTCCGCCGCCAGCCAGGCCGGCATGGTCAACAACCTCAACGACGCCCTGGCCTGGGGCATCTTCCCCCTCCTCTTCGCCGCCCACGGCCTGTCCATCGCCCAGATCGGCCTCCTCGCCGCCCTCTACCCAGCCGTCTGGGGCGCCGGGCAGATGCTCACCGGCTGGTGGTCCGACCGCATCGGCCGCAAACACCTCATCACCGCCGGAATGCTGCTCCAGGCCGCCGCCATCGCTCTCGTCGCCGCCGGTACCACCTTCGGCGTCTGGGCCACCGCCCAGATCCTCCTCGGTCTCGGCACCGCTCTTGTCTACCCGACCCTGCTCGCCGTCATCGGCGACGTCGCCCACCCCGCCTGGCGCGCCCGCGCCGTCGGCGTCTACCGCCTCTGGCGTGACGGCGGCTTCGCCGTCGGCGCCCTCCTCGCCGGAGCCCTCGCCGACGCCTACAGCCTGACCACAGCCATCTGGGCCATCGCCGCCCTCACCGCCGCCTCCGGCCTGGTAGTGGCGCTGCGGATGTACGAGACACATCCACGAAGCTGACGTGTCGCGTAGAGGGGCTGCTGCCGTTGGGCGGGCTGCGGCGACAAGTCTGGTGCGCGACGAAGGAAGCTAGCCAGGAGATCGGGTGGCTGCGATCGGCAGAGCCCGCACGTTCGACGGCGAGGCCAAGACATCGCGAAGCCGCTCGATCTCCATCCTCTGGGCGGCGATCTGCGACAGAGCCCGCTCCCTGAAGTCAGTGAGCCCATCGATCTGCACGTCACGCGCGGCGAGGCGTTCCTTCAGCCCGGAGACCTGTTCCTTGAGGCGCTTGATCTGTGCCGCCCGCGGGTCCGGAATCACGCCCGTTTCCCGAAGCTCGGTCAACCGGCGCTCGAACTCCTCCGCCAGGCGTTGGTAGGGGCCAGGCCGCGGCGAGCCGTCGCGGTTCTTCTTGGGATAGAAACCGGTGCGGGCGACCCCAGCCTGTGCTGCGAGGGTCTTGATGTCGCATTTGGCGCCCGGAGGAACGTCGCCGGCAAGGAGCCGTTCCATGACGTGCCGAATGGCCGTCTTGTTGTCCCGCCGGGTCTCGTCGCTGATGCGGGCCACGTCATGCCCCCGTTCCGGAGTGGGCGTCGATCTCGGCCAGCACCCGTTCATCGCGTGCGAGTTCCGTACTCAGCCGGGCCTTCTCCGTCCGCTGAGCGCGTCCGATGGTGGCGATGAAGACCTTCTTGCTCTCGGCGCTGGTCGCCCATACCGGGCGGTGCCCGGCATGGTGGGTGGCCTGGGGGCACCGCGCTGAATCGCACATGCCGATCAAGGGCTCTGTTGCCCCGCGGGCGTGGGCCCCTGCGAGCTTGAGGCACAGCGCCTTGGACGGATCGAGGAACCAGCAGTAGTTCGCCGGCCCCAGGTGCAGGGACTTGGCCCGCTTGGCGAGCAGGTTCGTCACCTCCTGGTCGCTGCGCTTGATGTTCGGCGCCCCGGAGGAATCCAGCTGGTCGTCGACGAACGCGAAGAAGTCCAGGAGGTCGCTGGCGCCGGGCCCCGCAGGGCGGATACCGTTCTGGTAGTCGTGGAAAGCGTCGAGGGCGACGCGCATCTTGTGCTCTCGCTCCTCTTGGCCGAACTCGGCCATCAGCACCGACTGGGCCCCACCGGGGCGGTCCGCATAGCCCTCCGTGGTGACCACGGAAATGTGCTTGAGATGGATCTTGGCGGCCAGCAGACCACCGGGCCGGTGCGCCATTTCCACCGCGAGGGTTCTCCGTAGCATCCGCAGACTGACCGGCACCTCGGGGATCGGCGCCAGCCCAAGCCGACGGCCCTCTGGCCCATTGACCCAGGTCAGGAACCATTCGTACGGGGTGAAGAAAGAGAGCGACTTGAACAGGTGACCGTCGTTCTTCACCGGGTCAGTGAGCGAGGCGGCTACGTCGGCGGTGTCGTACGCCTGCTTGATGGTCACCCACTGATCGTGTTCACCACCCAGCTTCCGGCCCTTGATGACCTTGCCCTTCAGGCGGTAGCGGAGGCGGCCCTCGCCGAGCTGTTCGGGAGGCAGGCGGCAGTCGTGGGTCAGCTCAGCCAGTTCGCTCTTCCGCATTCCGGTCAGTGCGGCGAGCGCGATGAGGCAGGCTGTGCGGGCCCGGGAGAGCTGCAGTCGGGCCTCGGTGGTGTTCATCGGCAGGGTCCAGGGGACACTGCCCCGTCCGTCCGCGCGCTCCACCAGGGCGGCCGTCCGGCCCCAGCGTTTGGACAGGCCGACTTCCCTGACGGCCTTCTCCAGGTGGCCGCGCAGGGTGGGCAGCCACGTGTAGTGGAAGGCGTGCCGTCCGGTCTCGTGGGCGAGGGAGATCAGGTTCACCCGTAGCAGCGGATCGTCCGGATCCCAGCCGTCTGCCAGCCGCTCGGTTACGACGTGATCGAGGGCGACATCGAACGGATCAGCCTCCTGTATGTGGCGGTCGATGGCCTGCACGACCTCGACCCTCCAGTCCGGACGCTTCCGGTTGTTGCGGCCCGGCCGGTTCGGCACCATCTCCTGCAACTGTTGCTGCAGCTCCCTGACGTGCGGCGCCAGCACCTCCACCACGTACAGGGCCGCAGCGACGAGCGGTTGGAAGACGTCGTTGCTCAGCGGAGGTGTCGTGTTGCCCGTCCGACGGACCATCCCGGCGACGGAGTACGCCGTGCGTCGCCCCCACGGACGGAAATCCGGAATGTAGCCGTCGGCTGAGAACAATTCCCTGTAATAGCCCAGCTCCTGGATGACCGCCACTACGTCCATGCGGTAGCCAGGGCTGCTGTCGCGGATCACGACGCCGTGCTTGTCCCGTACCTTCTTGCGGAGCTCCAGGTAGGCGGCGCAGTGCTGCTGGGTTACCTCCCCGAGATTGTCCACGCCCTGTTCGGTGAGCCAGTTCAGCCAGCCGGTCAGCACGGTCAGCCGCCCGTGCACCGTGGCTACCTGCACGGGCGTTCGGTAGGCGTGGGCAAGTTCCCGCACCGCGGGGTGGTCCGGTGCGAGGCGGGCGAAGATGAACTCCTTTGCGAGTTCCCTCCACTGGGGATTGAGGATCTCGGTGAAGGACAAGATCCGCGCATAGCGCGCAAGGTAATGGGGCAGTCCGATGACACCGGTGAAGTCCCAGATTGCGTCGTCGAAGTGAGGATGCGGGCCCGCGCCGTGGACCGGCAGACCGGCCGCAGCACACACGTCTTCACCTCGAAAGACGGAACGCGAAAAGGCAGCCGCGAGGCCCGTGGGCGGGTGCGGGGTGGTCATACGGTGTGCTCCTCGGGGCGCAGGGGAAGCTCGGCATGGGAGTCGGTGACCTCGGCAGCTGCAGTCCGCAGCGCGTGCTCGGAGAAGTACCGGTCGGGGGTCAGGATCTCGTCGAGACGGTGGGCGTACGGGCCGAAGACAGGGATGAACTCGGCAGTGGTCATCTGCTGCCACTGACGGGAGAAGAACGCCCGGAGCCGCAGCAAGTTCGGCAGATGGCGTGGGGCGAACAAGGCCAGCGGGCACAGCAGGCACACCCACGGGCGGGCCGGACAAGGCTTGCCCTTCGGCCCGTGGAGTCCCGACAGTTGATCTCCACATGCCGCGGTGAATACGTCGCGTTCCCCGGATAAAAGCTGCGCCAAGGCGTCGTCGTCCAGGCCGAGCCGCTTCATGTGCTCGGGATAGTTCTCCACTAGGTCGGCCATTTCAGCGGTGGCCAGCACCAAGGGCGGCAGCGCCCGGCGAACGAGGTCCTCCTGCGCCTGGGCGATGATGTCTTCCGCCGCCTCGCGCTGAGCCGGCGTCGTGTTCGTCAGGTAGTGGTCCCCCTCGACGCCGGGGGACCGGTTTGGATCCAGCGTGGACCGGCGGCTACCGCGCCAGTGTGACCGGTCTTTCAGCGCGTCGTGGGTAGTGCGGATGCGGTGCCGGTGA
The DNA here is from genome assembly GCF_019599145.1 of Streptomyces akebiae. Taxonomy (NCBI): domain Bacteria; kingdom Bacillati; phylum Actinomycetota; class Actinomycetes; order Kitasatosporales; family Streptomycetaceae; genus Streptomyces; species Streptomyces akebiae. The sequence continues at coordinate 1,437,628 of NZ_CP080647.1, forward strand.
AGGAACAGGGGGCGACCGTCGTCACCAGTCATCTGCGTGGGGCGCCCGACCTCGTCGGCGGCTTGGCGCCGCTCCACCCAGGCGCATATGGACAGGCGCGTGGCCGGCTTGGCCAGCCATCGCTCTCCCGCCCATGTGCCACTCGGCGTGAAACGCACCCAGAGCTCGGGGCGTAGTTCCTCGGGCGCGAAGCGGCGGGCCACCGCAGAGTGATCGAGCCACTGTTCCAGCAGGCGAGTGGCCTGACGTGACAGAGCAAGACTCTCCGCCGCCGTGCGGCCCTTGACGTAGCTGAGGAGGATCTTCTCGTCACCCGCCCACTCGATGTCGTCGAGTCCCAGATCCGCGATCCCGTCCGGCACGATCCCGGTGTAGGCGCCGAACAGCAGCTGATAGGCGATGATCACATCCAGGGTCGGGATCAGCGGATCCAGCACCGCGCGAAGACCGACCCCGTATCTCTGCCGGAAGGGGAACGAGCCGCGGTCTGCCATCTCGTTGACGAGCGGGTCGGGCCCGTTGTGAAGCACCAGCCAGTGATGGGCGGTGCGCTCACGGAGCGCAGCCCCCGGCCCGTCAGCTGACGAAGCGTGATCACGGGCCGCGCAGAACGCGCGGAAGGCGCCATCGACCTCGTCCCGGCAGGTACGGATGAGCCGGGCCCATTCGGCCTCGCTGTACGGCTGGTGCGAGCCGTACCGCTCGCCCGTGTTGAACAGCCGGCCATCGACGAACGCGCGCACGTCCGGCGCCAGAATCTGATCCTGGTCATCCGCGCAGCGCAACATCGCCCGCAGTGCGCTCTCCTGGGAGGATCGCACACCTTGCCGCCAGTACCGGGCGAGGAGCGCGCGCGTCAGATCGGATGCCTCGCCGGAGAACCCGGACTCGACCAGCCAGTCGCTGAAGCCACGGACGGCCGTGAGGTAGAGGTCGAAGCCTCCCGCGCTGTCGACCTGCCCGTGCGGATGGACAAGATCCGTAGCGCCTTCCAGCAGAGTGCGTGCCAGCCCCGGGAGCTCCACTGGTCGCCGCACACGCAGGCGACGGCGGTACTCCGACCCGTCGCTGAAGATGCAGTGCACACCTAGCGGGTCAAGGGTGACGGTGGCCGGCATCAGACCACCGCCGGTTCGTCGTCGAACTCAGTCTCGAGCTCCAGCTCGACGTCCTCGGCCAGCAGCCCGTACTCCTTGCCGACCCGCCGATACAGGGACGTGAACAGGCGAAGCACGTCCAGACGGTGGAGGTACGCTTCCGTGGTCAGTGAACTGGTATGTCCGAGCAGATCGCGCAGAATCAGCAGCGGTTCTTGGGTCCGTAGGTAGTGCGCCAAGGCGGCATCGTCGTCGGTGTCGCGGACCTGTCGAGCAGCCTGCTCGTACCAGCCCCGCATCAGCCGCGCCATGGTCGCCATGGCCATGGTGTGACGCAGCCGGTGCGGATTTACGTGCGGGAAACGCGGCTCGTAACGCTCGCGGATGCGGTCAGAGGTCCTGGCGAAGACCGTGGACCATCCGGTGAACGGGCGCCCCTGGCCCCACACCGACAGCAGCATCGAACCCCCCTCCGGGGCGACCAGACGCCGCCGCTCGTCAGGGACGAGAGAACTCCACTGCACACGAACCCCGTTGACACGACCGCCCCGCTGGTCGGCGTCCGTCACGAACAGCGGCTCTCCCCAGCGGGCCGGCGGACGCCACGACGATCCGAAGGTCGCTGCTGCCCGGTCGAGAGCGATGTAGGAATGCAGCTCGGCAAGCGAGTCGTAGTCGATCCATGACTCGCGGTACTTGCTCCCCTTGGTGACTCCGGAAGGGACCGGGAACGACACCGGCACCGCGGTCCGTCGCGAGGGAAGTACGGGCACCTCGCAGACCAGCAGGTACGTGTACTCCTGGCTGCGTAGCCCGCTGGAGACGATCATTCGGCCGACCGCCGAGTTCCGGGCCAACTCCCGTCCGCAGTAACGCAGATCCCGCTCCCCGTCGGGGCTCAGGCCCGCCAACCCCTTCAGGAACATGTCCGTGAAGTCGTCGTCGAGATACTTGATCGTCACGTGAGGCTTGGCCTGGCGCCGCCGTGACTGGTTGACCCGTCCGCGACGGACTTGCCCCTTGAAGGCCCAGACCGCCTGCCGGTACGTGAATGGCTCGGAGTCTGCGTACTCCTCGTCCTTCGCCCACTTGTAGAACCCCGCCAGAATCCCCATGTTCTGGTTCCACGTGGACGCCTCGAAGCGGTGCTTGATGGGCCCCTGGGCTCGATAGACGGAGTACGCGCCCAACGCTGCCTTCAGACGACGCCGCGTGTCGAACAGCGCGACCCCGTGCCCGGATATGAACTCCAGCCACTCACGCACCGTACGCACGTAGTAGGGCCACGAATTTGGCGATGGGCATCCATTCGCCGGTAGCTCGCAGGCCCAGCAGTTGATCACGGTGGTGGGACGGACGCCGTTGCTGTCTTCGAAGAGAAGGTCGTCGTCAAACAGCAACGGCATCCCCTCCGGGATCGCCGGCCTGAACGCAAGTCCCCAGGACTCCCAGCCTGCTGATGAGTACGTCGATTGGTGCATGGCCGATGAGTACCAATGCAACCCGGCTGAGTGCAACAACCAAACGAGCAGGTCAGGCGGGGTATCAGACGGTAAGCAACACCGTCGTTAAGCGGGAACAAGCAGGTACAGCGCCCACACGGTGTTCAGCACGCCCAGGGCAAAGCTCGTGGTCGAGTTGGTGAGCGTGAGCGTGCGCAGGGTGGTGTCGCGGAAGACGTACCGCATGCCTTCCGCGATGTCCGTGCGCAGCCGCGCTCCGCGGGCCCTGGCCGGGGGCGTGGACTCGGTGACGCGGATACGGGTCGTGCACCAGGCGCTGACGGCGTACGAGAAGGCGTCCGCGATGAGCGCACGGCTCGCCCCCAGGACGGAGACCAGGACCGCGCCGAGACTGCTGCCCGCCGTGGCGGACACGGAGAACAAGGCGCCGATCCGGCTGTTGCCCTTCTGCAGCAGGGAACGGTCCAGCAGGGTGGGGAGATAGGCGATGGCGGCGGCATCGTGCACGACCCCGGCACTGGCCTGGACGAGGGCGACCACCATCAGCTGCTGGAAGGTGAGCGCTTCCAACGCGGCGGCGAGCGGCAAGCTGAGCAGGGTGATCAAACAGACCAGATCCCCGCCGATCATGAGCGGGCGTTTGGGATGACGGTCGGCCAGCGCCCCGGCGGGCAGCGCGAACAGCAGGCTGGGCACCTGTGTCAGGAACACGAGCGCGGCCACCTCGGCAGTGGAGGCGTTCAGCTCGACCACGGCCAGGAAGGGCACGGCCACGCTGCTCACCGACGATCCGGCCACGCTCGTCGCCTCACCCGCCACGTAGAGCAGATAGGCGCGGTGGCGCCACAGAGCCGGGGCGTCAGCCTGCGAGGGAGCCGGGGCGCGAGCCGGACCTGGGGCGGGTTTCGGAGCAGGCGTCATGCCGCGCCCCCGTCCGCCGAGACGGTGATGGTGGTGAACAGCCGGCCAGCGGTGAAACTCTCCAGGACCTCCCGGGTGTAGGGGTGGCAGTCGCGAGGCGGATTCCCGGGGTCGATCCACAGGATCCCGTCGTGCTTGTGGGGCTCGGCGTTGACCGGGACGCCCTGCCACCGTTGCGCGGTGAACACGGCTCCGATCACCCGCACCCCGTCCGTGTCCAGGTAGTGCACCAGCTGGCAGAACTCCAGGTCGTCGGGTGCGACGTGGACACCGGTCTCCTCGGTGAGTTCGCGCAGCGCCCCCTCGTCGAGGAACTCGCCGGCCTCCAACTTCCCGCCGACCACGGTGACTTGGTTCGCGCTGGTCCTTGACTTTTCGTTGTGCCGCACGGCCAGGATGCGCCCGTCGTCGCGCACCACCAGCACCATCACGTTCGCCGGACTCAGATACGGATCGCACACGCCGTCCGCACCTCCAGCCGGGCCAGCGTCGTCCGCCCGCCGCTCGACGATCCCGCGGTCACCGTGGGGTTGGGCGCCGCTCATGCCCCCCACCTCGGATCCAGGTCTGAGATATCCGCCGCGCACGTGTGTACGGCGTCAACACCGCGCCCAGTCCGGGCGTGGTGGGGCGAGGCGGCCGGGCCCCGCTGTTCGAGAGCAGGAGGAGCGAGGGGGAGAGCAAGGGCGGGATTCATGGATTCCTCCTGTGAAGACCTGGGTGGATGGGGCGACTTGTCAACTTCCCTGCTGGAGAAGCAGTTACGGCTGACGGGGAGCGATGAGTCGGTCGAAAGTTCGACGACGTTCGGACCGCCCTTGGGGGAACTGGGTGACGTGGCCGTGATGCGACGTTCGATTCACTCGCACAGGGGGTCGTCACCCTCTGGAGGGATTGCCGTGGTTGAGCTGGCCCGCGCCTGGGCCTACGACACCCCTCCTCCGGAACAGGGACCGGCACCGGGGCAACAGCCGCGTGGCGGTGCCCCTGCGCGAGATGGACCCCCTTCGAGGTCAAGCGACCAAGTCCCAGGCAGGCAGCGGAGCGAATGCCCGTCGCAGAGCTTCGACGAGCCCGCGATAGGAGAGGTCGACGACCAGGGCGTGGTGATCGCTCAAGCCGGTCATGTCCAGAACGGTGACGCCCAGCACGGCCTGGACGGTCCATGGATCCATATAGCCGCGGTCGGTCCGTGACTCGCCGCCCTGGCCGACGGCAGCGAACCCCGCCGTTGGAGCCAGGGCGCCCGATTGGCCGAGGCGGCGCGCGGCGAACCGGGCCGGGTCGTGCATGTTGCAGTCCAGCATCAGGTCGTCCAGCATCGTGCAGCTCCGCCATGATCCGTCCGCCTGCTTGAGGGCACGGTGGCGACGGTGCACGAGGTCCGTGACCGTGGTCCAGTCGATCTCCGGTACCGACTCGCCGACGGGCACCGGGTATTCGTTCGTGTCGCCGAACAGCCAGCAGGCCGCCCGGGAGCGCTCGGGGTCGGTACCATGCTGGGCCTTGACCTTGTCCACCATGGCCGACAGCTCGTACGCCTCGGCCGCCCGGCCGAGCGGCGAGCAGAACGCACTGTGGAACTCGGCCGTCACGATGGGCACTTCAGGAACTTCCGGAAGCGTCAGCTGCACATTGGTGGGAGGCGTCCGGAACACCTTCGGGTGATGGTGTTGAAGACCGACGGCGAACGTGGACTCCCTCACCAGGAGCCCCGTCGGGTTGCGGCCCTGGCCCATACGGGCGCGGAAGCCGCGCATCCCTACCGTCTCCTGCAGAGCCCGCCACCGCCGTTCGGCGGCCTCCTTGACCTCGGCGCTCGCATCGGGCCTGGCCTGCGAGTACGTCAGCTCCGCCAGCCCCAGCCAGTCAGCCTCCAGCGGAGCCAGCCGCTCCCCGTAGTTCTGATGCCACAGGAGGGGAAGGACGCCTGGTTCTTCCTCGGGGCCGGCATCGTTCTTGATGTTCGACTGCACCAGTCGAACGACCCGTTCGCCGTAGGACGCTTTCGACGGGACGAGGGAGGACGGCCGGGCTATCGGCATGGGAATCCTTCGGGGTCAAGGACGAACGGAGGCGGGCGCCTGTCGCGCCCCTGATGGAAGACAGGACAGGCTGTTCGGTAGGGGCTGGCGGAGCCGGAGTGCACCGTGCGTGGCCGGGAGGCAGTCGGCGTGGTGGCCTCCCGCCCGCGCGGAGTCAGCCGGGCACGGTCTCAACGCGTGGAAGGCGATCGCCGACCCGTGTGCCCCTGGGGTTCACGGACGGGATCAGGAAGCCTTCGTCGACCAGCGCTTGGATGGCGCGACGGTAGGCAGCAGCGGATACACCGAACTCCTTCGCGAGCACCCTCTGGCGAGGGAGCATGCTCCCGGGCTGATAGATCCTCGTCGCGAGACGCCGACGGATCGTGAGCTCGATGTGACTGCGGGCCTGGCGGGGGCTCCGGTGCGGAATCGGAGGAGTACTTGGGGCGTCCGCCACCTTTGCGCCTCGGTGGTGCAGGTAGACCAGGCCGTTGTGAGCCAGACCGCGCAGGGCAACTGCCACGACGTGGAGGTCGACTTTGTAGCCGCTCGCCAGATCTGTCGACACCAGGAGGACGCCGGGCGGGATCACTCCCTCGGTGATCGCTTCCTGCAGACCGCGGTGTACCCGGCTGGCCTGTCCGGCTTGTTTCGGATCGAGCAAGCGCGTCTCGTCATCGCTGAGGTGGGCTGACGCGTTCAAAGGGCAATCACCGCATTCGGAGCTGTGAGGGATGGAGTTGGTCGCGCGCCCGGCCCAGGACGGGACACAGTGGATGGGAACGACACCGGTACCGGATGGGCCCGGCAGATGACGGCGGCACAACGCGAGTTCTTCATCCGGTCGGTGCCTCCGTGCGGCGAACGGCGGTGACGGTCTCAGGGACAGGTAGCTGGCCCGCCGCCGTGCGCAGGGCGCCGGCAAAACGCGCGTAGGTCTTGGCGTCGTCCCTCGGGTTCGTGTGCCACAGATCCTCAAGGGCGGCGAGTACGGCGAAGTCGCCCAGCAGCCGTCGTTCCCACTCATCCAGGGACCGGCCGTATCCGCGGACGAAGGCGTTCTGCAGAGCGGGGTACTCAGCCCACAGCAGTGACGGCCGGGCGAAGTCGACGGCGGCAGCCATCACCTGCGAGCGCTCGAACCCTGTCAGGGCCACGGATCGTGTCACCCGCTGCCATCGCCAGGCGCCGAATCCGAACGAGCCGTGGCAGAAGGCGACCGGCAGCTGCGGCAGGTCCTCACGCAGGACGACCAGGCGGCGCCGGATGACCGCGCGGTGCCCGGCTAGCACCGGGGGATCAATCCGTTCCAGTACGCGGTCGATGTAGTCGAGGTACCGCGAGGTGTTCTCGACGGCCTGCGCATGCCGATCGCCGGCCCCGAGTGTGCTCTCGTGAAGGATGCGCAGCAGCTGCCCAGCCTGCTCGTGCACGGATTCGCGCAGATGGAGGCCCCTGTCGGGCGCGTCATCCACACGTTCGCCGCGTGGCTGCCGCGTCAGTAGCGCCCGCAGTCTGGGGTCGAACCCGAGCAGGCGCGGCGCCTGTCCGGCGCCCAGCCGGCCGATGGCGTGCCGGTGCGCTGACACCTCGCGCTGGAGGTCGCTGTGGGTCCGCGGAACCCGCAGCTCGATGATCCCTTCCGGCGCCGACATCCGCCAACTACGGGCGCCGGAACCGTCTTTGGGCAGCTCCCACGTCGGATGGCGTCCCACGTAGTTGTTCACCCAGGTGGCCAGCTCCGGCGGGAGCGGCGCCGGGGCTCCTCGTGATTCCGCAACTGGTCTCTTGCCTCGGTCTGCCTCGCTCGGGTCGGGTGCCCTGGCAGGTGGGACGCTCCCGGCCGGGCTCCGGCGGGCGGGCGCCACCGACGGCAGCGGCAGCGGCGGCGTGGCGTGCAGGAGGACGCCGGTGCCCGTAACCGTTACGTGGAACGGGGGCAGCTCGGACAGTGCCGTGGCGGGGAAGCGCGGAGAGACGGCGCGGCAGGCCACGGCTTCCAGCAGTACTGCGTGAGCCGCGAGTTGATACCGGTTGTCCGCGCTGAACGCGAAGGTGAGCCGCGTCATGGCGGTGTTCACGGGGTCGACGTCGCACTGGAGCCGAGCCGCGATGCGCGAGCTACTCAACCCGGCCGCGACCAGGTCGAGGACCTTCTGATCGTCCTCGGACACGTAAGGTCGTATGCCGGGTACACCGGGGAGGGGCTCGCCGGTGACCAGGCCGTACACGGCAGCGAGGGCGGCGAGATGCTGTCGGTTGTCTGCCGCGAGCACGTGACACAGTCGCCGCGTCCGCTCGTCGACCTTGGTGATGCTGCTGAAGGTGGCTTTGGCGATGTCGACGCGGCGTCGCCCGGCCGCGATCAGATGCAGGATCGTCAGGTCCTCCTCCTCCAGGAGAACCGGCGCGCCGGCGAGCGGCGCCACGGTCGTGGCGTCGCCCGGATCGGCGGGCGCGTAATTGAGGTGTTCGCAGGCTAGGGTCATGAGTTTCGCTGTCGGGCGCTCTCGGCGCGGTAAGTCGGCATGTGCAGGGAAAGGGAGTGACCAGTTCCGCCCGCGACGGGGGGCACGGACGGAACTGGCGGTCCTAGGGCCGGACGGCTCCGGCGGGGTGATGGATCAGTCGGTGAGCGCGAAACGGGCACGGTAGAGATCGATGACCGTCGCGAGGTCGTACGTCACGACCACCGTGTGGTGATCGCTCAGGCCCGTCATGTCGATGACCTCGACGTTCACCACGGCGGGAAGCAGCCAATCGGTGGTGCAGACGCGGTCAACACGGTGGGCCGGGCCGTGGGTGTCGGATGCGTCCACGGTCGGGGCGACGGCCGAGAGGCCGGGGCCGCCGGGCAGGAGCGCGGCGTGCCGGGCGACGTCCTCCAGGTGCGCGGTCAGCAGGATGCGGTCCGGCTCGGAGTCCATCACCCGCTGACCGGGAGCGATCTCGTAGCTGCGGTGAGCGCGGTGCTGCGGGTCCTTGATCTCGTCGAGCGTGGGTATCGGGTGTTCGCCGGGTACAAGCCGGTCCGGGTCGACGTAGCTGTTGCAGTCCATGCCGATCGCGAGCACGGGTAGCTTGCGCTTGACCGGGCCGTGCTCGGTCTCGTACGTCTCGACGCGGTCGGCGAACCGTGTCACATCCTCGGCTTCGCCCTTCCGCTTGGTTGGCGAGTTGTAGGACAGGTGGGCGCACCCCGCCACGACGTCGACGTCCTGGGTACCGCGCACCCGCAGGGTCATCGCCGTGGGGTGCAGCAGCCAGCCCGGCCACTCCGTGTCCCATACGGTGATCTGCTCGAACACCTCGGGGTCGTAGTACAGCGCGGTCGCATGCTTTTTCGGGCCGAGTTCGCCAGTGAGCTTCAGGATGCGCTGCGACTCGCTGAACAGTACGGATCCGCGGCCGGTCGGGGCGTAGCCGAACGTCTCCTGTCGGCACAGGATCGTCGGACGCAGCGCGGTCAGCCGCTGATGCATGCTCAGCCACTTCTGGTAGTCGCCGTTGCCGTTCAACTCGAAGTTGCAGCTGACGATCCTGATACGCCGAGACTGTGCAGACACCCGGAGGCAGCCCTTTCATGTGGTCCAGCTGAAGGACGTCCGTTCGCGTACGCGACGGGGGCGCGTGCGCGAACGGGGTCTGGTTGCCCAGGCCCCCGGCCGGATGGACTGGCAGGGCGAAACCGGGGCCGCACTCTCGCGGCACGCAGCGGCCAACTACGGGAGCCGTGGTGCTGCGCGTCCGGAGTGCCTCAACTCTGGCCAGGGCAACGGATCGTTGCTACCTGCGGCGGAATCGTTCGGCGATCGTTCGCTATCCGCCAGACCTGTCATGGAGTCGAGCATCCGTGCGCAAAAGCAGCAAACGGGCTTGCGGGCGGTGCTGCCGGCGAGGCGAACGACCCTCAAACGATTCAAGAGCGGTGGTGCGACGAAGGCGATAAATCGCCACGGTGAGAGGAGTGCTCACCTGGGACATCAGCCGGACATGGCTCAGAACAGGAAGGGCACGGCCCGTTCGGGGCCGATCCTCCTCATCGCTGGAGCGGCGTCAGGGGGAGAAGCCGTGGTCGACCGGTCGGCCCTGCGGCCGGTGCGTACGCCGTCGTGCGCACAGGTGGTGGGGCCGAGGTCGCGTGTGAGGGAGGACGCTGGTGTTCGGCGGAGGCATCACTGAGCGCCACGAGCAACTGAAGGCCGAGGTGCGGGCGTTCGCCGAGACCGAGGTCGCGCTTCGTATAGCGCGCATGGAGGCGAGTGGCGTTGTGGAGCGGGACCTTGCCTGGGAGATCGCCCGGCGAGGGTGGATCGGCGTCACGATCGATTCCGCGTACGGCGGGATGGGTGCCGGCCACGTGGCGAAGGTGGTCCTCATCGAGGAGTTGGCCCGGGTGTGCGGGGCGATGGGGGCTGCGGCTCAGGCATCGCAGCTTCCTGTCGCGATGATCGACAACTTCGGCAGTGAGGATCAGAAACAGCGCTGGCTTCGGCCGATCGCAGCGGGCGAAGTCATGCCGACGATCGCCGTTACCGAGGAGGTCTCGGGCAGCCAGATCGGAGGCATTCAGGGCCATGCCCGCCGCCGACGGGGCGGGTGGGTGCTAAATGCACAGAAGGTGTATGTGGGCAACAGCCACCTCGCCAACCTGCACTGCGTGGTGGTGCGTACGGCCGACTCTGGCCCGGGAAGTCTGTCCGCGTTCCTGGTGGAAAGTGAACGCGACGGTGTGTCGGTGGGCCCGCAGGTGCCGGCGATGGGACTGGCCGGGTTCTCCTTCGGCACGGTCCTCTTCGAGGACGTATGGGTGCCGGAGGAGAACCTGCTGGGAGCTGTGGGCGACGGCCGGGACGTCGCCGACTCTGCAAGTGTCCTGAACGGACGGACCAACCTGGGAGCAGTCTCCCTGGGCGTGCACCAGGCCACCGTGGAGACGACGCTCGCGTTCGCGGCCGAGCGGCAACGCTACGGCCGACCATTGAGCGAACTCGGCGCGGTCGAACAGCGGTTGGGCCAGATGGTGTCGAACCTGATGACAGCCCAGACCGTCCTGTATTGGGCAGCCGACATGCTCGACCGGGGGGTGCCGTGTGACGGACAACTGATGAACGCCAAGCTCGTCAACTACGAGCTGGGGACGGCGTCGGCGAAGCTGGGCATGGAGGTGCATGCCGCCTGCGGCCTGTTCACCGACCGCCCGATCGAACGGTGCTTCCGGGACGCGCATGCCATCTTCGCCCCGGCCGGTACTTCGGATGTACAGCGACTCAGGCTGGCGAAGTTCGCGCTGGGCACTGCGCAGCAGCCGGAGTGGTCGCAGATGTTTGCCGCCCCCACTTAGGCCGTGGGAGCGGCGGCGGCCGGCTATGTCACAGCAGTTGCTCGTGAACGCGGCTGTTGAGGAGGAACTGTGCCTGCTGGGCTCGGTCCTTGATGAAGGCGAGCATCTGCTCGCCGTCCTCCTTGGGCCGGGCCTGCTTGCCGATGACGCAGACCGTGCCGATCGGCAGAGTGGGGTCTTGGGGGTCGAAGAGCGGGGCTCCCATGTAGGTGCGGATGCCGAACTCGTTTGCGACTTCGTTGGTGCGGAACCGCGGGGAGAGACAGACGTCGTACAGGGGCAGGGCCTTGCCGCGGTCGACGACCTCCGGGCACCAGCCGTGTTCCAGGGACATCACCCGGGACATGGCGACGGTGTCGCGGGCGCTGGGGGGTACCCACAGGCCAGCGAAGTACTGCCGGTCGCCCAAGAAGTTGACCATGGCCAGCGCCTCGTCGGTGCCCGATTCGCGGGCGAGGACGGAGGCGAACCGATCGAATTCAGCGTCAGGCTCGCTGAACAGACCGAGCGCGTGGACACGGGCGAGCCGGGCCGGGGTCTGTTCCCGCAAGCGGGTCAGCGGGTCGGTGCCGGTGGCGGAATCAAGCATGTGTGCTCCTGGAGAGGGGAGGACAGGGGGCGGGTGGTCTGTTGCGGGTCGCGAGATCATGTGCGTGCTGAACGAGGGTGATCAACGCATCGCGTCCCTGGCCGGTGTCGCGGGCGTCGCAGAGCACCACCGGGGTGCCAGAGGGCAGGTCCAGCGCGATATGCACTTCTTCGGGCTCGTAGCGGTCTGCCCCGTCGAAGTGGTTGACGGCGACCACGAAGGGCAGCTTCTTGCTGAGGAAGTACTCCACAGCGGGAAAGCAGTCCTCGATCCGGCGGGTGTCGACGAGGACGACGGCTCCCACGGCACCCTTGGCCAGGTCGGGCCACATGAACCAGAAGCGCTCCTGGCCAGGCGTGCCGAAGAGCAGCAGCACCATTCGCTGGCGGGCCAGGGTGATGCGGCCGAAGTCCAATGCGACGGTGGTGGTGGTCTTGGCCTCCACGCCATGCACGCTGTCTGTGCGGATGCTGGCCTGGGTGAGGGTCTCCTCGGTCAACAGCGGTTCGATCTCGCTGACCGCACCGACCAAGGTGGTCTTACCGGCTCCGAAGCCCCCCGCGATGAGGATCTTCCACGGCGCCAGCGGCGCGTCAGAGTTCTCTGAGTCCTGCAAGGATCTTCCCCAAGACGTTGGGATCACGGGCATCTTCGTCCTCTCCGGCCATGGAGGGGATGAGGAAGCCCTGGTCGATGAGGTCGGAGACCACGACTTTCACCGCGTGGACGGGCTGCCGGAGCCGACCCGACAACTCCCCTATCGAGCGGGCCTCAGACCGGCAGAGGAGGAACACCGCCTCCTCCACCAGGCCCTGAGGCGGGCTGTGCGCGGAGCTGCGTGCCCCCACCAGCGTGATCAGATCCAGCTCGTGTGTAGGCGTGGTGCGGCCCTGCGTGATCGCATAGGGGCGCAGGTCTGCGATACCGGCGTCGATGAAGGGGTGCTGGTCGGAGGCCGTCATCATCCTGCCGCGGAGATACGCGGCGCGGTCGCAAGAGCCGGGCCGATGCTCTGGCCGAGCATGTTCATCTCGTACCCGATCAGACCCACGTTCGCCTCATGGGAGGCCAGCACGGTCAGTAGCGCGCCCGCCGCGGGGTGGGTGACGAAGACGAGCCCGCTGTCGCCCTCCGTGATGACCTGACGGGCACCGCCCACGCCGTCGGCGAACAAGCCGTCCGCCCCCTTGGCCAGCGAGAACAGACTGCTGGAGATCGCGCTGGCCTGGTCGACGTCGTCAGTGTCGTCGATCCCGTACGAGTACATGCGGATGCCGTCGGTGGAGGAGACAACGGCGGCCTGCACATGCGCGACGCGTTCGGCGAAGTCGCGCAGCAGCCATTCGAGCGTTTCCTTCGGGGTCTTTCCACTCATCAGGACATCTCCTCGTGGGTGGGGGCAGAGGTGGTAGCGGGAGCAGGTAGTGGAACGGTGGGCTCGGAGGACTCGCCGCCGACGGGTGTGCGGAATCCCGCGGCGAATTGGGCAGCGAGCTGCGGATTATGGGTGACTTGCGAAGTCTGGGCGCCCTGCTCCTGCCGGAGTTGGGGAGCCATGTGGTTCCCGTTCCGCTTGGGCAAGGGCTTCCGGCCCGGGGTCGGGACCACAGCATCGGCAGGCGTCCCCGAGGCGGCCTCCGGGCTGCTGCCGGGCGGTTCCGGGGCCTTCGCGGTACGTGCTGCCGGGTGTCGGCCATCGGCAACTGCGGGCTGCGGGCGATCAGGCACAGCACGAAGGACGGGCGGCGCCGCAGCCGCCGGCCGCTCCGCCGCCCCGGAGAGCAGGACGCGCCCCGGTACGGGTGCCGCGCCGGCGACGACGGTCGCACTGCGGGGTGCATCGGCACCGGCCCTCTGCTGCGCCACGGGCGGCTGCTGGGGAACGAGCAGAGCATGGGGAATCACCACGGCCGCCTGGGTACTGCCGTACCTGTTGCGCAGCAGCTCGACCCTGATGCCGTGGCGCTGGGCGAGCCGTGCGACAACGAACAGCCCGCTGCGGCCGTCCTGGATCAGGTGCTCGGCCAAGTCGAAGCTGTCGGGCTCCCGCAGCAGGGCATTCAGCCGGCGCCGTACGGCGAGTTCTATCGGAAGCCCGCGGTCGTCCACTTCGATCAGCAATCCGTCCGGGACGTCCTCGGCTCGGACGCTGACCTCTTGATCGGAGAACCTTGTGGCGTTCTCCAGCAACTCGGCCAGCAGGTGGGTGACATCGGCGACAGCGAAGCCGTGGATGAGACCGGTGGGTGCCTCGGTGACCTGGACACGGTTGAAGTGCTGAATCTCTTGGATCCCGTAGCGCAGCACAGCCTTGATGGAAACGGGCTGGCTGATGCGGTGTGACCTGTCGCCGCCAAGCACCAGCATGCTCTCCGCCGACCGTCTGATCTGCGTGATCTGATGATCGACGCCGTAGAGCTCCGTGAGCCGGTGTGGATGTTCCTCGTCCCGTACGACTGCCTCAAGCCCGTTGAAGGCTGACGCACAATTGGACTGGAGCCGACGGGCGACGTTCACGAACACTGCCAAGTGCTGCTGCTGCACTGCCTGGGCGACCGACGTCACCGCGATCCCCAAGAACGCGGATAGGGCTCGCGCCAGCACCGCGAACGTGTGGCTGCCCTCCACCGTGTCGAACGCGGGCGGCCGGGCCGAGCGCTCACCCCGGCGCACGGCCTCCGTGTACTCCTGGAGGGCCAGGCTGCCCGCATTCACTCGCGTGCGCAGGAACGTGAGCCATTCCCCGACGAGCTGGTCTTCTTCCTCCACCGATCGCGCGATCATCCGGACATGCCGATAGGCGATCACGAGGATGCCGCTCCCAACGGCTGTCGTGCCGACCACCAGCCAGGCTGCGTAACCGGCGGAGGGCTTTGCCGCGACCGCAACGATCACCGCAGTGGCCAGGAGTACAAGTTCGCATGCCGTCGGCACCATCACGGCCCGTATGAGCCGACGCCGGAGACCGTAGTCGTCCGCCGCCTTGTCGCGCGCGGCGTGCCGTCCGCCCTGGCGGCCGGCTCCCGCCGGGGCGGGTGGAGAGAGTTCAGACATCGATGTCCTCGGAAAGACGGGTGGGCAGGCCCTTGGCTCGACACCGCATGCCGCATCAGTCAGGCTCGACAGTCGGCCCGGTGGTGCAGTACGTGCCGTCAACTGCTTGGGGCCGAACGCCGTGCCGCCAGAGAGGGGGCCGATCGGGAGAGCTGTCCGCCGCATCCAGAAGGACACGTGCGAGGTCAGGCCCCCCTGGAGGTGCGAGGCGAGTCCCGATGCATCGTCCGCCGACGACTGGCCTCACCTACACCTCTGGTCCCGGTTGGAAACCTGTTCCCAGCGGTATCAGGAGCACCGCACAGCCTGGCCGATGACGCTGATCGTTGCCAGTGCAACTTGAATCGTTCGGAGGTCGTTTCCGGCTACATGCCCGCCTGCCAGCTCATCGCACTCAGCTTTGCGCATCATGTGAGATCGTCCGCGGGTCTTCAGTCAGGGCAAGCGATGTGGAACCGATTCACCCAGCCATTACCCAAACCTGTAGCTGGGACGTCTTGGTCGGCCGCATCCCCTCGGTGCCAGCTTGTTCCCGCCGTACGGACGGCCAGCACGGCACAGGAGGGAAAACATAGGCTGGCGGGAGGTTCCACAGTTTCTATCTGGTCGAGGGGGATTCGCCGAGAAAGGACAGTGCGCGCTCGATACCGCTGGGCTGGATCAGATGGCTTCGCAGTTGAAGCAGGCCGCTGATGCCGTACGCGCTCAGTTCCTGGCACCGTTCGACCAGCCAACCCCAATCGCATTCCAGGTAGTTCGCTGCTTGATGCAGTCTCTCGTGCGGCGTGCTGGCGGAGGTGATGCTGTGGGATCGCGCTTGATCGAGGGCATGGGCAAGAGAGTTGATCTCACTCTTGCTGGTCGTGCTGTTGACATGCCACACGGCGTCCGGACTCAGCCAGTCGGCCACGACCGCACGCCGCTGTGGGGCCAGTACGAATTCCGCGGTGTTCACCTGTGCCGGGTATAGGCGCGCGGTCAAGCCGTAGGACTCCATGAGAGCCATAGTGAGCAGCAACAACAGCCGCTCGTACGGTTCGCTGCTCTTGACCGCGGATTCGGGGATGCAGAAGACGCACCCAGGTGCGTCTCCTGCTTCGGCCGAGCGCTCCTGCATCAGCTGGAGGACCTGGTGCCGTTCGGTGAACAGCAACCAGCCCGCGGCCTGCCCCCCGTACTGCACCCTTGACCACAGCCAAGGCGCTGTGTCGGTGGGGTCCAGGTGGCGTCGGAGATACGACGCGCAGACGTGGGATCCGATCCAGGCTGCTCCGACGTCCGTGAGGTCGGGATAGGCGGCCCGAGCAGCCGCAGAGCGCGATTGGGTGAGATGAACTTCCAGGGCCCGTTGCTCGATGTGGAGTGCCTGGTCGTCAGCCAAGAGGCTGTCATCTACGTTGAGCGCTGCCCAGAGCAGGGCGTAGACCAGCTTGTCGAGTCGGTAGGCTGCGGGGATCGGCAGACTGTCGACTGGCATCAGCAGGTGGCGCCGTGCATGCGCGGCGTCAATGACGTACAGGTCATCCGCCCCGCGTGCACCCAGTGCCGCGATGATCAGAGCCCGCCGACGGGCCTGGGTGAAGTACCTAAGGTGCTCCTGGTCCTCGGGCCCGATGATCACGGTGTCACCTTGTGGCTCTGCCTCATACATCTGGACCGCCACCGACGTCCCGTCCAGGATCCGAAGCCCGTCGAGGTGCCAGACCCCTCCCGCACCTGGCATCGGCCCGTTGACGGACAGGTGTGAACTGTCGAACCGGACGTCGAAGCTGTGCACGGCGGCCAGCGACGCATCATGAGGGACCCGTGCCAGCACCACCTTGCGCATCGGGGCCGGGCCCAGGAGTTCCTTCACGGTGTGGCCGAGCCAGAATTCGAGCACGGTGGCAGCATCCCCCCGCGGCTCCTGTTCGCCGGCCAGCCAACGCTTGAACGTGAGTTTTGTGACGCTCACGGTCGCCAGGCGCGGGTTGCCGTAGTGGCCTGCTGCCCGGGAGCCTGCATTTCCAAGTTGCCTCTGAAACACCTCGAACCGAAGCCACTGGCGCTTTTCCAGCACGGCGTACAGCAGTGTTGGACGCGTCAGCGTGTCCATGGGTCTTCTTCTCCCGTTCTGTTACTTCCTACGGCGGTCTTAATTCGGTGACGCTCAGTAGATCTTGCGGTAACTATCAACCTCAGGGAACTTCCGGTGTAAGGAA
The DNA here is from genome assembly GCF_019599145.1 of Streptomyces akebiae. Lineage (NCBI taxonomy): Bacteria > Bacillati > Actinomycetota > Actinomycetes > Kitasatosporales > Streptomycetaceae > Streptomyces > Streptomyces akebiae. The sequence goes on from NZ_CP080647.1 coordinate 1,454,324, forward strand.
GAGGCAGTTCACCCTGTGGCGCGAAGACCTGTTGTTGAGTGCAGGAGACGGAAGGCCCTGGCGAGATCCTCAGGTGTGTCGACGGCCATGCCCTTGTCTGCGACGGAAAGCATCTGAACGCCGTGTCCGTGCTCGATGAAGCGCAGCATTTCGACGCCTTCGGCTCGTTCCAGTGGTCCCGGAGGCAGTTGGGAGAACTGGCGGAGAGCGAGGCCGGTGAATCCGTAGAGTCCCAACTGGCGCAAGTACCGCGGGCGGTCTCCGCGTGGATAAGGGATCGGTTGACGCGAGAACATCAAGGCGTTTCCGTCGCTTTTCAGGACGACCTTCACGACGTTGTGGTCGAGGACGGCTCCGACGTCGTCCAGTTCCGTGTAGGCGTTCACCGCGAGTGCGCCGGGTGTGAGGTGGTGCAGGGCATCGGATATGGCGTCGATCGCGGTTGGCGCGATGAACGGCTCGTCGCCCTGAACGTTGATGTAGGCGTCGGCGGAAAGGCGTTCAGCGCACTCCGCGACTCGGTCCGTGCCGGTGAGGTGTTCTTGGGTGCGCATGCATTCGATGCCCAGTCGATGGCAGGCGGCTTCGATGCGTTCGTCGTCCGTGGCGACGAACACACCATCAAGGCGTGTCGCCTCCATGCAGCGCTGGTGCACGTGCCAGAGCAGGGGCTTGTCTCCGAGCGGAGCCAGGGGCTTGCCCGGGAAACGCGAGGCACCCCACCGGCACGGGATGATCGCTACGTGGCGGCGTGGGCTGGTCGGTTGTGTGGTGTGAACGGCGGTCATGGCGACTCCGGTCGGTGCGTCTCAGGGATGCGCGGAGCGGGGAAGCAGCGCCAGCTTGGCGCGGACGGTCGGCGAGGCGGTCTCCTCGGACGGCCGCCACTCGTAGCCGCTGACCTCCTCTGTCTGAAGGATCACCGCGTGCTGCACCTGGAGCAGGAAGACGAAGCGGAAGTCGATGTGCTGGTGCGCTGGCTCGCCTTTGGCCGGGTTGGCGGCGATGTCGTGCACGTCGATGTCCAAGGGGACCGTCTCGTAGCCCGCGAGAGGGTGAACCGCGTCGCGGGGAATGCCGGTCTCCTCAGAGAGTTCCCGCAGGGCGGCGTGGACGAGGTCCGGGTCGCCAGGTTCGGGGTGTCCGCCCGGCGCGAGGGCCTTGCCCGTTGCATTGTGGCGAATGTGGAGCACATCGCCGACGTCGTTGAGGACGATGGCGCTGCACGTGACGTGGGCGGGGAACGTCTTGCGGTGCGTGGGGTCTTCCACGCCGGCCAGGGTGCTGAACAGCGGTTCAAGGAGCTGCCGCTCACCGGGGTGGCGGGCTAGGTACGCCTCGGCGGTGGCACGGATGTGGGCGGGGGACGGCGGCATGTGGTTCACCTGTCGAAGTGGTCGAGCCAGATCCTGGCAATGGCCTGGCGGTCCGTCGTGGGCATGCTGTGCAGGCCAGGCTGGAAGTGGCCGTGGCTGAGAGCGCTGGTGGCGGCGAGTATCTCGGCCTGGACGAGGTGGATGTAGGTGCCAACGGCAGCACCGTGGACGAAGTTGACAGCGCCGCCGTCGGCGAGGACGTAGAAGTAGTGACCAGTGATCTCGTAGCGCGTCAGCTGGTCCCCCACCGGAATGCGCTGGTAGAGCTCGTGGAGGGGTGTGAGTTCCAGCTCGTCTTCGGAAGAGGTGACCGAGGCGAGATAGGCGCCGTTGCGCAGGGCAGCGAAGTCGTGCTGGCGCAAGGCGAGGTTTCCGGTGGCGCACAGGACGAGTTCGGCGTTCCTGACCGCATCGGTGGTGGTTGCGGTGGTACGAAATCCGTGCGAGTGCGCCTGCACGCGCCGGATGGGGTCCTTGTCGTAGACCGTAACCCGCAGGTCGTGGGCCCGGAGGGTCTGCGCGATAGAGCGGCCGACTTTACCGAAGCCGAGGACGCAGGCGTTGCGGCTGGTCAGGATGTCGCCACGGGCGCGCACTAGGGCGTCGGTGGAGAAGACGATGGACCGGCCCACGAGGTGGTCCTCGCAGTCCTTGAGCGGTGAGCGAGCCACCGAGATGACGGGGCATTGAAGGTGATCGAGCGCGGCGTACCGCTGGTGTCCGTTCTCCGTGTCCTCGACGACGCCAAGGACACGGCCGGAGAACTTCTCGGTCACGGTGCCGAGGCTAGGAGCGAAGTAGCCGCCGATGTCTACCAGGACGACGTCTTGGCCGCCTGCAGTGTCCTCCACGTACTCCAGCGCACGGGTGGAGTCGGCGAACTGCTCCCTGCTGAGGTCGTGGACCGGATAGAGGCTCTGAACCACGTCCAGTGTCCGCTGGTCGACGGACTTGGGCTTGGGCAGTACGGCACCGACGGTCGAAGTCTCGGCCATCGCGCGTAAGAACGCCGGGCGTTCGGAGAGCAGGTGCGTGATGATGAGTGACGTGATCGGGCCGCCGACGGGGAATTGCTCGGTGACTCGCCGGAAGAAGGCGTCGAGTCGTGCTCGCTCAAGACTCTCCACAGCAACTCCTCCTGATGTGCGTCTGATTAAGCAGCCCGGCTGTACACAGCGGGTTCGGCGGCCAGGGTCTGCATGTGGGCACGCATGCCGTTGTGGAGGTCGACCTGTGGCTTCCACCCCAGTACCTCGTGGGCGTGGCCGGGGTGGGCACAGGTGATAGGGACGTCGCCGTGGCGGGGGCTCTCCTGGTGCAACTCGATGTCGCGGCCGGCGAGGCTGCTCGCGATGCCGATGACTTCCAGGAGGGAGGCGTTGGAGCCGCCTCCCACGTTGATCACTCCATGTGCCTCGGGAGCGGTGGCTGCGGCGATGGTGGCGGCGACGGTGTCGTCGATGTAGGTGAAGTCCCGGCGCTGGTGACCGTCCCCGTACAGGCGCAGTGGCTGTCCGGTCAGAGCGGCCAGCAGAGCGCGGTGGGCGAACATGTCGGTGCGCTGCCGGGGGCCGTAGACGGTGAAGTACCGCAGCGCGACGACCGTGGTCGGGGAATGGGACTGCGCAGCGTGGGCGAGGCAGAGCTGTTCCTCGGCGAGCTTGGTGACGGCATACGGTGACGTGGGCCGCGGGTGATCGGTCTCGACGCTGGGGCCACCGTCGGTGGCGCCGTAGACGCTGGAAGAGGAAGCGACAACCAGGCGCGGAACGCGCATGCGGACGGCGCTGTCCAACAGGCGCTTGGTGGCGAGAATGTTGGAGGCGACGTAGTCGCTGAACTGCGCTCCCCAGGACGGACGGACACCAGGGATTCCGGCGAGGTGGAACACCGCGTCTGCATCGATCAGGAGAGGGTCGATCGCACAGCCGATCAGGTCGGCCGTGACATGCAGGTACCCCGGGAACGACCGCAAGGGGGCGAGGTTGGCCGCCGCGATCGGGTCAGCGCCGGGGTCACGACGATCGACACCGATCACGACGGTCCCGGCTTGGACGAGGGCGTGTGCGAGGTGGGAACCGATGAAGCCGGCGGCGCCGGTCACGACGGCGCGGCGGGGGAAGATGGTGAGCTGCGGGCTTAGCTGGTGTGTCACAGGGTGTCTCCAGAAACGGTGGTGTCGACGGTTCAGCTCAGCCGGGCCAGCACGGTGCGGCCGTGTGCGGAGAGGGCGAGATCGTCCTGCTCGTATCCGCGGACCAGGGCGGTGACGGCTTCGATGGCTCCGAAGGATTCGAGGAGGCGCTGCTCGGTGTCGGTGGGGTGCCTTCCGTATCCGGAGTAGAACGCGTTCCGGAGATGGGTAGCTGCCTGCCAGCGGCGGAACTCCATGCGGGCGAAGTCTCGGATGCGGGCATCACGTCGCATGTGTTCCAGGTCGTACAGGCCGAAGGATTCGCCCAAGTTCCAGTTCCGCGGCTGGTAGTCGAGGTGGCAGGCAGCGCTGTCCATGAGCGTGTTCGCCAGGACCTCTTCGTGCGCGGACAGGAGTCCGCGCTCGTTCGTGGAGATGAGGCGGGCGTGCTCGGCCCGGGCGATCCAGCGGGCCAGGCGGTCTGCCAGGTCGGGGCCGACGGCTCCGGAGCGTGGGATGAGGGTGGCCTGATGGAGTAGACGCAGGACGCGACCGGCCTCGTAGTGGGCCAGTTCCTCCTCGCGCGATCCTGGGGCCACGGCGTCAGCACGCGTGCCAGCCAGCGCGGTCACCAGCAGCGTGTGCGTCCTGTCGTGCCAGCCGACCAGGTCTGGTACATGCCCGGTGAGGTGCTGCGACCAGGTGCGGTACGCGTGGACCTCCTGGACGTACCGTGGGCGATTGCTGTGCTGTTTGGCGAAGTACCTGCGTCCCCGGCCGTCGATCAGCTGGATCAGTCGGGACGGAAGGCTGGGATCCGGCAGGATGCGGACGGAGCCGACCGTTTCGCGGGCCAGTTCGAGGCGCGGATCGACGGACGCCGTGATCACGAGGCGACCTTCGTTACCGGGAGGAGCTGGTGCGAGGTGTCGTTGTGCCGGTCCAGAATCCATCGGGTCTGTTCCAGCCGGTTACGGTGATGCTGCCAGCACGTGATCGATCCGTGGGTGACGGTGAAGCCCGACGGGGTACCGAAGGGAATGCCCAGAAGCAGCGTATGAGCGGCGATCACGGTCTCGCCGTGCGCAGCGAACAGGATCCGGTCACCCTCGTGTTCGTCTATGAGCTGTGCCAGGAAGGCACCGGCGCGCGTGAGGTATCCGTTCCACGTGTCGGATCCCAGCGCCCAGGGTGTGTCGGGGTGAGCGTGCGGTCCGCCGTCCGCAGCGGTTTTCACCTCCGGCCAAGGCTTGCCGTCAGCATCGCCGTGGACGGGGCCGTCGAGGCGCGCGTCCGTGGTGAGCGGGACGCGAAGGGCCTGGCTCAGGATTTCACCGGTCTGGATCAGGCGCAGGCGCGGTCCGGCGTAGAGCGCGTCGAACGGTCGGTCCTGGTGCTCGGCGGCGAGCCGATGTGCGACTCGCTCCACCTGGTCGTAGCCGCGGTTGGTCAGCCCGGTGCAGGTGCGCGGTCCTCCGACCAGACCGTCGACGTTGCACTGGGCTTCGCCGTGGCGGACGAAGACGAGTTCGGTGGTGATCATGCTCAACCTCGGAGTCGGGGAAAGTCGGGTGGCCAGCCGTAGAGGTAGCCGTTGCGCCCCAGGTACGGGGCGGTCAGGACCGCGTGTAAGGCAAGAAAGTCGTCGAGACGGTCGCGGTCCGTGGCACCGAGCCTTGAATCGTGGCGCCAGGCAGCCGCGTTGTAGATGGCCAAGGCAGCGTCGATGGCTGTGCGCGGGAGCGGTCCGTACGTGAGTAGCAGCGTCGCGACCAACTTCGCCAGGTCGTACGCCGCCGGAGCCAGCGTGAGGTCGTCGGTGTCGACGGTGAATAGCGCGCCCGTCTCGGTGACGAGGAAGTTGCGGGGGTTGCTGTCCTTGTAGAAGACGGTGGGGCCCTCCGCAGTCTTCTCCAGCAGCGCCAGCATCGCGTGCAGGGCGACCTTGTTGGGCAGGTACCCCTGCTCCAGCCTTTTGCGCAACGCGGCGGTGCGCGGGCCGAGGTAGTCGGCGAACTCAGTGCCGTCGTCGAAGCGATGCGGTACGTGCAAGTCGGCCGCGTGGAGGTCGCTGGCCCAGGCGGTGCCGTGAGCGTCGCCGAGCAGTTGCGCCAGGCGCGGCAGGTCCTCCGGTCGGGCCGGGCGCCCCTTGATCCACTGAAAGCTCAAGCTTTTCGGTCCGATCACCCCCAGCGCCGGCAGGCTCAGAGTGCGAGCGTGCTCGATCAGCCACCAGTGGTGACGAACAGCGGCGGCGACCCGAGCGGACTCCGTGTAGTGCTTGGTGAAATAACCCCTCGTCACGCCGGTCCTCCCCCCGGCTTCGCCACAACGTAGGTGATGGCGGAGCGGGTGGTGACCAGCCGGTCCGGCAGGAACTCGTGCAGGACTGCCGCCACCGCTCCCGGATTGCCGTACAGGCCGGGCGCCAGGTCGTACTTCGGGTTGGTGGCCACGTACTCCGCAACGTGGTCGTGACCGTCGAAGGTGAAGCGGTGCTCCTCGTCTTCGGTCGTCACCACGTCGAGCGAGGTGCCGACCAGGTCTGCGAGGTTTCCGCTGTGCGCGGAGGCGTACAAGCTCTCGTGCCGCTCGCCCCTCGGGTCGAGGCCGGCCGCTGCGACCAGCTGGTCCAACTCCCGGTAACTGTCAAGGGACTTGGTGACCAGCACGGCCATTCCCTCGGGGGCGAGAACACGGCTGATCTCCGCGACAACGGCCTGCGGGCGCGGCGAGTGGTACAGGCAGAACGCGGCGACTGCCAGATCGCACGATCCGGTGGGAAGGGGGAGCTGGTGAAAGTCGCCTCGGAGGAAGCTCACCTGCACCCCAGGCAGGCGCCGCATGCGCTCGCGGGCTTGATCGATCAGTGCCGCGGACGCGTCGAACCCTACGACACGGCTTGGGCGCAGCAGTTCGGCGAGAACCTTGCTGCTCGTACCGCGACCGCAGCCGATGTCCAGGACGATACCGAGGCGGTCCGCTCGCCCGTGGTGCGCCCGCACCAGCTGGACGATCGTGTCCGGCACGGGCCGACCAGCGGTCTTGGCCCGCATCAGGGCGTTGGACCGGCCAGCGAGGCGCGACGGATCCCCGTAGAGGTCCGCTTGCCGTGAGGGGTCGAGGAAGGGATTGACCTCGGTCACGCCGCGCCCTCCCCTCGCGGACGCGGAGGGCTCAGCTGTGTTGGGCAGCCACCTGTTGCAGCCAGCGGCGCGTCTGTCGCCGGTTGGTCAGCAGCACGACGTCGGCACGGCCGGAGGCAAACTCGTCGATCTTGGCCATGACGCGGGGGCGCATCCTGCGGCGGTACGTCGCCACGTACTTGATCACACCCCAGTGGATCCGGTTGTGCACCCCGTTGCCCTTGTGACCGGCCCCGTGCCGCAGCTGTCGGGAGAAGATCCCGTACAGCGCGGAGATCGTGGACACGTCCATGAGGACCACGGTGTCGCAGGACTCCAGCCGGATCTGGAGCGTCGAGTTGTAGTTGCCGTCGATCACCCACCGCGGCCCGGCAACGAGCTCCCGCTGCAGCTCGGCGAACTTGTCCATCGGCAGCGCGTTCCACTCGTCGTCGTAGAACGCGGCGTCCAGATGAGTCACCGGGGCTTCGAGGATCTTCCCCAGCTCGCGGGCCAGGTACGACTTGCCGCTGCCCCCGCAGCCGACAATGGCAACCTTCATCATGGTGCTCCAGCTTAGAGTCGCTTTCGTGCCCGAGCGGACCAGCCGCCAGGACATATCCGGATGATCCAGGCACGCCAGCCTGGAAGATCTGTCGCATCAGGCCGCTCCCCGCTCGTCCGCGCCACGGGTGAACGTGGCCAGCACGCTCTCCAGCGCATCGACCTGCCGACTCAGGCGGAACAGGTCCAGGCGGTCCAGACAAGCCCGTATCAGGTCCGCGTGCTGCTGACTGCCGGCGATCTTCTGGAGCAATGCGAGCCGTTCGATCACCTCTTGGCCGGAGGCCACGATCAGCTCGGTAGGCACGAACTGCTCAACGTGATGGATGTCGGCCGGAGCCAGTGGCAGGCAGCCGGCGAGCACTGCCTCGAAAATCCGCTGGGTCATCTGCCCGACCGCGGCGTACCGCTCGGGCAGCATGAGGACGGTGGCCAGGGACCTGCCGTACAGTCCGTGGGCTTCCTGGAAGGGGATTCGTCCGAGGAAGCGGACGTGCGGCCAGCGGTCAGTCTGGGTCCACTTGCCGCCGACGAGGTGCGCCACGTGTGCGGCGGCCGGGGCGAAGTAGCGGTCGAAGTGCGCGTCGCGGTCGTACTGGTTGCCGACATAGGCGAGCGTCAGGTCACGCGGCTGGGCGGCGAGTGCGACAGGGTCGGCTTGGGCCAGGAGCCGGTCGTCGACGGGGAAGAGCAGGGGGTGGGCGCCCGGCGAGGGGGCCACAGCCGCCTCGCATACGGCGGTCTGCAGGGTGCCGCGCCAGATGCTCTCGGGTCGCAGCGTGCGGTCCTTGTCCCAGATCAGGGTCGGCGTGCCGCGCCGCGCGGTGTACCGGGTGATGAGTTCGGCCTGGCGGTGCAGGTCACAGGTGTGGCCGTCGGTTCCGCACGGGGTCGTGTTGCGCCCGTCGATCGCCCAGCGCCATTCGAGGAACAGCACGTCGATCTTCGGGATGCCGCCGTCGAAGGTGTAGGTGCCGCCGAGGTCGTCGCCTGCTTCCAGCAGGTCGCGGTTGGCCTGGAGGAAGACGATCTCGTGCCCGCGGGCCAGGAGGGCGTCGATGAAGGGGCGGCGGTGGCTGCGGCCCCCATCCGGAGTGTCGGTAATGCCGTTTCCGAGGAAGCCCCAGAAGCTGTATCCGATCTTCATTTGGTGATCCACCGGCTTTCCAGCATCAGGGCGTCCAGGCCGGAGTCGGCCAGGCAGTCCAAGGCCATGGCCGGTGTCCCACAGATGGGCTTGCCCTTGACATTGAGCGAGGTGTTGATCAGAACCGGGACCCCAGTGCGGCGGGCGAAGGCGGTCAGGACCGCGTGCATGAACGGGTTCTGCGCGGCGGTGACGGTCTGCAGGCGGGAAGTGCCGTTGGCGTGGATGATGGCTGGCACCCGCTCACGCGCGGTGTCCGTCACGCCGGAGGCCATGGACATGTACGGCGCCTCCTGGCCGAGTGTGAAGAACTCCCGGGCGCGCTCGGCCAGGACCATAGGGGCGAAGGGCCGGAAAGGCTCTCGGTATTTCACGGTGGCGTTCAACCGTCCCACCACCCCCGGCTGGAGAGGCGAGGCGAGGATCGACCGGTTCCCCAGGGCGCGGGGTCCGGCTTCCACCCGGCCCTGGAACAGGCCGACGATCATGCCGTGGGCGAGCTGGTCGGCGAGGAACTCCGCAGTCTCGATACCCAGCATCTTCTGCTGCAGTCCAGGCCAGGGGGTGAGGTCGAGGGCCTCGTCGGCGAAGGACGGACCGAGGTAGCAGGCGCGGGCGATGCCCGACACGGGGCGCCGGTTTCCCCCGTCCATGTGCAGAGCGACCGCCGCGCCGAGCGCGGTACCGGCATCCCCCGGGGCGGGAGGCACGAAGACCTCGTCGAAGATGCCAGCCTCGATGATCCTGCCAATGCTCACGCAGTTCGTGGCGACTCCGCCGCCAACGCACAGGCGGCGGGAACCGGTGATCATCCTGGCGCGGCGGGCCAGGTGCAGCATGACCTGCTCGGTGCGCTCCTGGAGCGCAGCCGCCAAATCCTGCTGGACATCCCCCACCGGCTCCTCCGGATGGCGCGCGGGGCACGTCTCGGCGATGAAGCGACGAGAGGTCCGGGCATAGCCGGAGGACAGGGTGCGCGGGGGAAAGTAGGCCGGGTCGACGAAGAAGCCGGTCGGCGTGGTGCGGACGGCTCGCGCGAACAGGTGCCGGAACCGCTTGGGGTCGCCGAGAGCGGCGAGGGCCATCACGGTGCCCTCCTCGTCGCCGCGGCGCCACCCCAGGTGTTCGGTGACCGCGCCGTACACGTAGCCCAAAGACGCCGGGTCGTGGAGGGCCTCCACGATGTGGGTGCGCGGGCGCAGCGCGGTGTGACCGTGTCCGATGGTGGTGGTCTGCCGTTCCCCGAGGCTGTCGACGACGAGCACCGCGGATTCGGCCCACCCCGACGCGGCGAAGGCAGCCATCTGGTGGGCCCGGTGGTGCAGAACTGGTGTGACGCGAGCGGAGGGGAACAGCCGCCCGAGGGTGCGCACGCGGTGCTGGGTACGCAGTGCCACCTTGGCGAAGCCGTGGGCCCTGGGCAGCGCCCGCTCGCGTGTCGTCGCCGACAGAGCCAAGCGCAATGCGACCGGGGATTCAACGAGGTAGCGGGCGGGCTCGAAGTTGTAGGCGACAGCGTCCACGTCGCTGGCGGTGAGCCCGGCCTCCTTCAGCAGCCATGCGACCGCATGGCGCGGATACGCCTTGGTGTGCTTGTCCTCGGACAGGCGCTCTTCCTCGACGAAACCGACCAAGTCCCCGTCGACCAGCAGCGCGGCGGCCGAGTCATGGGTGTAGGAGCACAAGCCGAGAATGACGGAGGGAATGTGATCCATGGCGAGCGTCACCTGACCCCTGCCACAGGGCGGGCGGACGAGGACGCGGCGCGGCGGTTCAACTCGCTGTACCAGGACGTCAGCGCCAGGCCGAGCGGGCCGCCGACGCGGCCGGCCTGCTGCCACGCTTCGTCGCGCAGGTTGCCCTTCCACAGCCGGTAGCTGTGCATCGTCTCGGTCATGGTGTCCCAGCCCGGATGTCCCGTCAGCTCCCCGGTCTGGACGTTCCGGAGCAGCCCGTCGAAGCCGTCCCACGGAGTGCTGAGGTCCGGCATGATCTCGCTCGCGTTGAGCGAGGTGAGTTGCTCGGCGTCGTCGAGGTGGCTCTCGTAGATGTGCAGGGACCCGACCTGGTGGTGGAACTCGCCGAGTTCGGCGCCGAGCCACCCGGCGACCAACTCGTGCAGGACTGTGTAGAAGAACAGGTCGTAGGGCAGGCCGATCCATACGTCCTGGCCGCGCATCGTGGTCGTCATGTGCAGGCGGCCGGCGCGCAAGTGGAAGGCGAATCCGAGCGTGCACGGCACGTCCTTGTGCCCGGCGGCGTCGATGGCCGGGTCGTAGAGCTGGATCAGAGCTCGGCGGGAGTCGGCGTCCACCTTGAGGATGTCAACGACTCGGTGGAGCTGGTCCACCTTTCCTGCCCAGTTCCGCATCCGCGGCCCGTACGCGCCCAGTAGCACGCCGTCATCCGCGTACCGCCGCAAACGGGCGTTGTAGTCGAAGATCCACGGGTCATCCGAGCCGGAAAGGTGCCAGACGGTCTCGGCCACCGCGAACGCCGGGTTGAGGATCCGGGCTGGCGGCGCGTGCAGCAGACGTGCCCGGGGCTGGGTCAACCGCATATGGACGTCGAGGACTTCGCGGGTGGCCATACCGCGGGGGGCGACCTTCTCGCCGGTTTTGGCCAGGGTGACGGCCCCGGCGAAGAGTTCAGCGACGGTATCGGCGGTCAGGTGTGTCATCGGGCAGGGACTCCTTCACCCCGCGGCCGAGCAGAATCAGCGGCGGGGGGATCAGCGGGGACGGGATCGAGGGGCGTGACACGGGCAGGAGGGAGGATGAGGCGGGCAATGGCGCCGGCACTGTCTCCGCGCCACCGGCAAACGGCATCCGGCATCGGCTCGACATCGGGCACATCGGGGCAGGCCAGCGCGGTAAGTGCGGTGGTCACGTCGTCGGCGCTACGGCAGCGGTGAGCCAGGCCGTGGTCGGCCAGGCCGAGGGTGCGCTCGCCGGAGGCTCCGATTTCGAGGACCGGCACGCACAGGAGGGCAGCTTCAATTCCGCACGTCGAATAAGCGCTCGCCAGGGCGTCGGCGCCGGCCATGCACCCGCGTGCGCCGACCTGCGCATCGGCCACGGCCACGCGCAGCTCGTCATCGCCGGGTTCGTCGTCGTGCGCGAAGAGAGAGGAGAACGCTTCGGCGCCTTGTGCAGGGTGCGGAGCAACAACGAGGCCCCAGTCCCCTTCAGCCCGGCGCAGCCCCTCCGCGATCAGGTTGGCCTGAGCCTTGAGACGTTCCTGGCCGAAGGGCTGGCAGGCCCAGACCATGATCCGGGAGGGCACACGATCACGGCCTGTGGCCATCAGCCCTGCCAGATACCGCCGTTGAGCCGCGCGGTCGAGACCCGTGAGGCAGTCGAAGCGTGGCTGCCCGAGGACGTGGACTTCGGAGCGCGGATGCCGTGCCCAGGCTTTCGCAAGCGGGACGTCTCGTTCGCCCATGACCACGATGTGACGACTGTGCAGGGCGGGCCAGGCAACGGCCTGTGCCGTCCACGCACCGTGCTGGACGTGCACCGTGTCGAGCCCATGGCGCTCGGCCACTTGGACGGCTAGCGCACCCAGCGGGCTTGTGTCGTTGCTGACCAGCACGGTGCGCGGCCGGGCCGCGTTCAGGACTTCGTCCAGTCGCCTCTCAATCTCCACGATTGTTCGCCACGACGGCTGGGTGCACCCTCCAGCCGTCTCCAGGACAACGGAGATCAATCTGACGAGCCGAGACAGGTACACACCGTGTTCCTTCACCCGCACGACGTGGTTGTCATCCGGCAGGCGGAGCCCGTCCACCGTGCCGGAGGCGCTGAAGAGATGAGCCGGCAGGGCACCGAAGCGCAGGTCCTCTGTATCCGGCGCGGTGCAGCGGTCGGCGTCGTCGGTGGCCAGGTCGAGGAGCAGACTCCGTGCGCCTTCGCGGGAGAGAGCTTCGAGTACCGGGAGCACCGTGGCGGCGTGCCGGGAGGACCACGACAGCGCCACCACCTCACTCCGCGGCCAGGTCGCAGGCACCAGTCCCGAGCCTGCATTCGGGCGAGCCGAGGGAAGGTTGCGTAACTGTGCGGACCGCAACGGATTGTGCGGGGCCGGAGCCCCGAGCACGAACGCCAGGCCGGACCAGGTCACGGTGTACGACCGGTACTCGCGCGAACTGCTCGACCGCACCCCGACGAGCCCTTCGTACGGAGCGAGAGTGATGCCACCAGGGGCGCTCGCGAAGGGCTCCCAGGCGCTGAGGGCCAATAACTTGCGGACGAGCTGCCCCACCAGACGCCGCGCCGGAACGTGCTGCACGTACAGCCATCCCGCGCCACCTGGTGTCGCCGCGAGATGCGCGCCGTACGCTTCAAGGGCCTCCATGATCCGGTTGATGTGCTCGTCGACTTCGCCCAAATGGAGCGGCCGAGCCTCCAGTTCCCGTGTGGTGATGCGGTCTGTCCGCACGGTGGCGAGAGCGCCCTCTCCCACCAAGGCCCACGATGGCCGCTCACCGAACTGTGACCGGGCAAGGCCAAGAGCGCTGTGTCCAGCGGCCTTCACAGCAAGCCTCCTTCGACAAACGGGCCCTTGTGGGTGCTGACACCGAGGAGGTGCAACAGCTGCCTGGGCGTATCGGCGACGGCGGGGTATGCCCCCATCGGACGGCCGTATCCCCAACCTGCATGGACATAGGAGACGCCGGCGCGGCGCGCTGCTTCCTGGTCGACCGCCATGTCGCCCACGTAGGTCGCATCGGCTGGATCCACGCCGAGGTCGATCAGAGCAAGCAAGATCGGGTCCGGTGCAGGCTTGCCCCGCCCATGTTCATCGGGCCCGCGGACTGCGGCGAACGGGCAGCCGATCCGCGCAAGAAGGGGCGTCGCCCGAGGAAGCGGCTTGGACGTGACAACGCCGAGCGACCAGCCATTAGCGGCGACCGCGAGAAGGACATCCGTAATGCCATCGAACTCTTGCGCCAGATGAGACGCAGCCGCAGACGTCTGGGCGTATGTCCGGTGAATCTCCTCAGCGTTGCCCAGGCCAAGGAGACCCATGATGTCATCGAAGGGGCGGCCAAGATGCTCTTGGTACGCCTCGAAGGGAACGGTCACGCCGTGGGCGTCCTGGACTGCGCGCCACGCAAGCTCCATCACAGGACGCGTGTCGACGAGCACGCCGTCCAGATCGAGGAGGAGGCAACGCGGTGCTTCAGAGCCGCAGCCGACGTTGCTCCCTGTCGCGGGGGGCGAGACTGTGAGAGGTGCCTTGGGTGACATAACAAGGATCTCCAAAGAGGGCGAAAAGGACGACGCGGATCAGGAAGCGGCGCTCGATTCAGCGCGACTGATGAAGGCGCTCACGCGCTTGCCGGTCCCGTCCGCGGTGGGACGCGTGGTCCAGCTGTCGGCCATCGCCGACACGAGGCACAGGCCGCGCCCGCTGGTCGCGTACTGCCCAGGAATCTGTTGGATCGGGGCGTAGGGCGAGTTGTCCTCAACCTCGATCGCCACGACGTCGGCTTGGACCGCGAGGGTCAGCGTGATCTCCTCGCTCGCCTTGTCCGGCGAGCCGGATGAGGTGTCCTCGCCGTCTTCACTGCGCCGGCCATGGCGCTCGGCGTTGGTGGTGAGTTCACTGACGATCAGCACGGCTTGATCCATCAGGTCTTCCAGCCCCCACGCCGTGAGTACGTCGCGGGTGAAAGAACGGGCAACGCGCGGGGCACTGTCGTTGGCGGCCAGCGTCATGCTCTTGTGCTGTTCAGTGACGCCGTCGTATTCCTCCGCAGCCTTAGGCTCGTTCATGCCTGCCTCCCGACCGCGTGTGTCCGGGAGGGCGACAGCTTCCGGCTCACGATCGATCCCGAAGCGTCGATGCCGGTGGTGACAGCGCCGGGAAGGGACCTGGCGTCGGCACCAGACGAGTGGCTGGTCTTCACCGGATTTCCTCCCGGGCAAAGGCAGATGGTGGTTTCGTTGACCTTGAGCGAACCGTGAATGACGACGGGTTGGTATCCCCGGCCAGTCCTCGATGCCGTCAAACCCGTCAAAGATCGTTCTCTTGTGAACGGGGACGTCGGATGGCACCAAGGAACGAACAACTGGCCGCTGTGATCGCAGAGACAGGCTGGTCGCAGCCCAAACTCGCCGCAGCCGTAGTCAGGGTGGCTGCCGAGGTCGGCGCGGATGAGCTGTTGGCCACGAGCCGCTCGCACATCGCCATGTGGATCTCCGGCACCCGCCCCAGCGGCAGGGCACCCCGTATCTTGTGTGAGACGTTGTCTCGACGGCTGCAACGCCCGATCACCCTGGCGGAAATCGGGCTTTCGGCATCGCCCGCCGACCCCGACCCAGCATCCGAGTGGCGCGTCGATACGCTGACCGCGCTGGTGGATCTGGGGAGAAGCGACGTGGACTTGGAACGCCGCCAACTGCTGGCCGGCGCCGCCTACTCGGTAGGCGGCCTGGTGTTGCCCGGACAGCAATGGTGGGACGAAGCTCCGGAAAGAGCCAAGTCTCGTCCGGCTGCCACATCCCGCCGCATCGGTGTCAGCGAAGTTGCCGCGGTCCGGGAGATGACCGAGTTCTTCTCCAAAAGGGACCAGCGGCACGGCGGCATGGACGGTCGCACAGCCCTCCGCCAGTACATCCTCGATGACGTCGCTCGATACGTTGGCGGCGTCTTCACCAGCGACGAAACCCGTAAACACCTTCTTGCCGCAGCCTCCGAAGCCGTCTACGTCGCTGGCTGGATGAGCTTCGATGCTTCGGAGCACGAGGCAGCGCGTCGCTACTTCACGCTGGCGCTGAAACTCGCCGCAGAAGCCGACGAGGCGCCGCTGGCCGGTCATATTCTCCGTGCCATGGCCCATCAGGCGATCGATTTGGGCCACCCCGGAACCGGAGTGCAGCTCGCGACCGCGTCCGTCGACCGCAGGCGTTACACGCTGGCGACACCACGTGAACGCGCCCTGCTCGGCGTTGTCCGCGCACGCAGCCTTGCCACGGACGGGCAGAGGCGCGAGGCGATAGCAGCACTTCTCCGCGCTGAGGACGATCTCGCCGCCGCTAGGCCCGGCGACGATGATCCGCATCGGGTGTGGTTCTTCCAGCAGGCGTCCCTGGCCCACGAAACGGCGCGCACTCTGTGGACCCTTGGTGACCTCGGAGGGGCTCTTCGCGAGTTCCACAACAGCGTTTTGACCAGGAAGGCCGAGACTTTCAGCCGTACGCATGCCGTCACCCTGGGCTACATGGGCGCGGTACAGGCGCATCAAGGCAACGTTGAGGCCGCCTGCCATACGTGGGCCCAAGCACTGGACGCCATGGAAGGAGTTCAGTCGGGCAGGGCGCGTGAGGCCGTCGTGAACATGCGCAGGGTGCTCTCCCCTTTCCGGAACCGAGGAATCACAGCAGCTGGAGAGATCGACGAGCGGGCTAAGGAAGTACTCCAACGAGTAGCCTGACGGCGCCGTCGTGGCGAGGACGACCACGAACATGCCGTACGTCCCGCCCTGCTCACAGCCGAGAAGGGGAAAGCCGTGTCCACTGAGTCCATCGAAGTGCCTGTCATCGCAACCGTGGTTGGAGGGCACACTGGGCGGCTCGACGACTTCAAGAGCGGGGTGGAATCGATCATCCGGCTGCACCCGGAGTATCCGGTGGAGACGCTGCAGGGGATCGAAGAGTTCTCGCACATCCAAGTCACTTGGTTCTTCAACTTCGGATCTCCCGACGACGTCGCGCTGCACGCGCGCAGCCCTCGCGACAACCCGGCCTGGCCGGCGACGGGGACCTTCGTGCACCACAACCACCGACGGCCAGCACGACTCGCCACCTCGTTTCCCCGTCTTCTGCGCGTTGAAGGCCGCGACCTGCACGTCACCGACCTCGACGCGGATGACGGCACACTTGTGGTCGACCTGGTAGCGGTGTTCCAGGAGATGCTCCCTCGCGGCCCTGTCACACAGCCGTCCTGGCCCAGCGAGATGCTGAAGGACTACTGGCGAGACGTCTCCGAGCGCGGATTCGGCGGAGATGCTGATCCCCAAGGGGCTCGTCCGTAGCGCAGCGGCCCTCACCACGTCCACAGAACCAACCAGGCAGCGGCCATCGCCCGCGGGAATACCAGTTCCCCTTCGGGCGGCAGAAGAGAACGAGCCTCGGTCCCACAGCATGGCCGCGTTGCAGGTTTGGCTTGTCCTTGGCCAAGTTCCGCCCGCCGGGCTGGTCCTCCGCGCGAGTGGGGGCGGTGCTGCCCTGCGGAACGTCGTCATGGGCCCATCGCATCGCGGGACCAGGCCCCGGACCAGGGGAAATCAGAGGGGGAAAAATCTGTCAAGGGGGGAAATCAAAGGGGGAGCTGGGGCCATGATTGGATTCCACTCCCCGACAGAGGTCACACTCATGGCAGATCCGTTCGCCGAACTGCTCCTCCGGCTCCGGCAGGACGCAGGCCGGACACAGGAGCAGCAGGCAGCCGCCATCAACGCTGTCTCCGGCCGGGACACCATGACCCGTCGAGAGATCAGCCGCTACGAGAAGTTCGAGAACGTCCCGACCGACCACACACTTGAGCACATCGCGGCGGCCTACGGCATCTCATTCGAAGACCTGCGGCGGGAGGCCAAGGCCGCCCGCGCCAGGAAGAAGAAGGAATGCGCCCGTGAAAAGGAGGACCAGGAGGACGTGAAGCGCCGCACGTTGCTGGAGGGCGCCGCCATCGGCGTGAGCGCGGCTGCCGAGCCCTGGGGGCGGCTAGCCCTCGCCCTCAGCAAGGGTTCCAAGACTGACGCGCCTTCCGCAGCTGCGCTCGTCAACCGAGCTGCTGAGTTGCACATTCAAGAACTCACCTTCAGCGCACGCCGGTTACAGCGTACGGTTGAGTCTCACCTTGACGCTATCACCGCAGCTTTGCCGCGTGCCGGCGAGCACGAACGGGCTCTGACTATCGCAGCCGGGGAAACCGCAGCCCTGGCCGGATGGGTGGCCTGGGATCTGGGCGAGACCAACAAGGCTGACGCCTACTACAAGGTCACGTCGGAGTGTGCCTTGACCGCCGGGCACCCCCCGCTCCGAGCCCTGGCTCTAACCTATGCCAGCTACGGAGCTCCGACGCCTAAGGAGAAGCTGAGGCTTCTTTCCCAGGCAGCCCAGGATGTTCGAGGCCACGGCAACGCCACGGCCGCCGCCTGGGTGCTCGGCAGGCACGCCGAGGAGGCTGCGGCGCTCGGCGACGACACAGGGGCACTGCGTGCCCTGGATCGAGCGCGCTTCGCCTACGACTTCGCAGATCACACAAGCGAGCAGGCGTGGGTCCGATTCGTGACCCCTTACCGCATGGACTCCCTGGCACTCTCCGTGTACGGACAGCTGGGACGATCTGAACTGACCGCCACGGCCACCACTGCCGTCGAACGCCTCGGGGATGACCTGCCGGATGGAGGTGTTGTCGTCCTCGGCGATCTCGCTGCGGCGCTGCTGCGCGGCGGAGATGTCGACCAAGGCGTCTACGTAACACGACAGTTTGCGGCTGCGAGTCAGGCCAAGCCCAACACGATGGGCAAGGAGCGGGCCCGAACCATCGCGGCCTGGCTTCCAGACAACGAGCGAGAACTCGCCGATCACCTACGGCAGTTCGCATCTTGAGGCTCGTGCCACACTCAACGCGGGCTCATCCAGGACGCGAACGCCGTCACGCAGCGCGTCAGCCCTCGGTCGTCTCCGCAACGACCCAGGACAGGTAAGCACTCGATCCGCCTGTCACAGGAAGGGTGACCCACTGCGGCACCTCGTATGAGTGATTCTCGGCCACCCACGCTTCCAGCTCCGAAAGATTGTCCGTCGTCGTCATGTACGAGATCCGCCACTCTCGCGCCGTCTCGATCTCGCTTTTCCACCAGTAGACGGCGGTAAACGGCGCGTCGATGTGAGCGCCCGCTGCCAGCTTGCTCTCAACCGCGCCCCGAGCCAGCGCCTTCGCCTGGCCCTCATCGTCGATGGTCGTCTGCGCAATCACGAAGTCGGTCATGTGACCCGACTCTATCCAGCGGCTTGCCGAGGGTGCGCGAGCCCCAGATCAGGAAGCGCCAGAACGCGACAGCCGGCCTCATTCACCCGGGCGAGGTCTCCTGTGCCTGCCCCGCCCAGCACTGAGCGGCTGGGGCAGGGGCGCTGGCGCAGATGACGTTTGCTCGGCCGGGGGGTGCAGGATGCGTTGAGCCTCAGTGAGATTGGCTGCGAACCCGTGAGGTTCCCAGGCGTGACCGTTCCACCGCTGGATGACTCGGGGCGCATCGGGGTGTAGGTGTGAGCCCTTGGGGCCGTTGCCGGACACGAGCGGGACAGCTCGAAGGCGTCCGATCTTCGCGTCACGGCGCTCCGCCCATTCCGACAGCGGCTCGTCGTCCATCTTGCTTCCCTACGCTCCGAAGGCTCCTGCCCCAGCAGAGTAGTGCGCCCCGGCAGGGATCGCTTCGTCCTCGATCAGAGAAGGTGGTGCTGCCAACGGAGGGCCGGATGGCCTTCGATCCAGTAGCTGTGTGTCTCCTGCGTGACACGAAGCCGCACAGAGGTGATGGCGGGGCTTCCCGCATCCTGCCACGCGGTGAGGGCCTGCTCGATCGTGTCCCACAGAGGCAGCGGGCCGCCCTGGCGGACCGTCCAGGTGCCCTCGTTCTCCGTGAACGATGCGAACGACTCGCGTTCCTGGTCGAAGATGTACAGCAGCCGGTTCCCTTCCAGCGACGTGGCTCGCGTGAAGTGCGCTCCGGGAGCGGCGAGTTGCGCGAGGAACGCCGGCATCCACTCCTCCAGGGACAACGGAGACACCTTGGACTCGCGCTCGCTGTCGGCGTAGGCGGTACGGGCGGACAGGTCGCCGGCGATCGGCACCTCCGCCTGGGAACGGGCCTGCATGAACGAGGAGCGACCGATGATCCTGCCCTCGGCAGTACCGTCCTCGGCGACCGTGACCTTGGCGAGTCCGGTGCCGTACTGCCAGGATCCGCCGACCGTGGCGAGGACGATGCCGCCCGGCTTGGTCTGGCGGATCCAGGTGTAGGGGATGCGGCGCACAGCGCAGGTGGCGATGACGCGGTCGTACGGTGCGCGGCGGGGATGGCCGAGGAGCCCGTCTCCCGTGACGGTCCACGTCGAGTATCCGGCTGTCTCCAGCGCGGCATCCGCACGGGCCGCGACCAAGGGATCTACCTCGACCGTGGTCACGTTGTCCTCCCCCAAGCGGTGGCACATGAGGGCGGAGGAGTAGCCGGTGCCGGTACCAATCTCCAATACCTGATGGCCGTCTTCCACCTCAAGTTTCTCGATCATGTCTACGACAGTGACCGGGGTGGTGGACGATGACGTCGGCGAACCGTCCACGAGGTCACTGGCCTGATCGGCGGTGAGGTGCCCGTCGAGCTGGGTGGTCAAGGACTCGTCGCGGTAGGCGATCTGCGCCCATTCGTCCGGGTCGGTTCCGACCGCCGTAACTGGCCGCCATCGGCCGCCGTCTGCGGGCAGAAACACGCCCGGGTTCAGGAACAGCTCCCGAGGTACGGCCTTCACCGCTTCTCGCCACTGGGGGCTGACGAGGACGCCGGCCTCGGTCAGGCGGTCGGCGAGAGCACGTCGCAGCAGGCCGGTGTCGGTCATGGGGTGACTCCTTGCGTCAACAGTTCAGCAAAGGCGGCGGACATCGCAAGGCCGGTGGACTCCTCCAGCCAGCCCCACTGTCCATTCGGGTTCAGCTCCAGCCACCACAGGCCCTCCGTCTTGTCCACGGCAAGATCGAAGCTCCCTGATACCAGTCCGAAGTGATCCAGGTAGGCGAGGAGAGCCTTCTCCACAGGATCGGGCAGGTTCACCACGCTGTAAGTCAAGGCCGAGTAGTCCTTGCGCCAGTCCAGCATCCCGGAATCGATCCTCACGGCGAACACCTGTCGGCCCACCACCAGGACACGAATATCGGCCACTTTGTCCACGACAGCCTGGAACAAGTGCGGTACCACGCGCACGCTCTCGTCGATCTCGGATGCCGTGACCGGGTCGGCCCATCCCGTCACGGGAACCCCGTCGCGCTGGTAGGGCGTCCAGCGGAGGGTCTTGAAGATCACCTGATCGTGGCTGGTGATGAAACACCGGGCCTCGGCCGGGTCGTTCGTCACCAGAGTCGGTGGCACGGCGAGCCCGAGGCGCTGGGCGGCGGCGAGCTGGGCGGGCTTGTAGTCGGCGGCAGCGTTTTTGAGTGGATGGTTCACCCAGAGCGGTCCGTCAAGGGCATAGAAGATGCCGCCAAGCCCGTGGCGGACGTGTGCTGCCGCGAAACGGGCGTCGTCGGCGTCGAGGTGGTCGAAGGTGGGCCACACCGGGCGGCGCCAGTACACCGACCGTACCGTGGTCAGGTCGACGGTCCGCGATGAAGTGCGGATCTGCCCGGCCACGAGGGACGGGAAGGTACCGAACCGCGCGGATAGCGTCAGCTCCGCGCCGATGTCAGCGGGGTTGAACCTGGCCACTGGCACGCCTTGCCGGTTCAGCTGGGCGATCACCATGTCGGCGGTGGGGTCGTCCGCCTCGGTGGCCACGAGCACCGGCTTGTCCTCAGTCACCGGTCAGTCTTGCTCGGAGTCCTGGTCGTGCCCCTGGTCGGGCGCGGAGTCCGAATTCGTGGCCGTCTTCGTCTCGGTGCCCTTGCTGGTGCCGTGCTTGCCCATCTCGACCACCTGGCCGGCATGGTCCAGGTAGACGCCGAGCTGGGTGTCGGGGTCGAGCGTGACCGACGCGTGGGGACGGTGGGTGACCGTCGGGTATGGGCCAAGTCGGCCAGTGCCCCACGGGCGTACGGCAGCCTTGACTGCGGTAGACATTGTGCCTGCCTCCTTGATGACGGTGGCTGTTGCGAACCAGAAGTTACGGTCACCGCGGAGCGAGTAGGACTGACTGTGGGTACGGGTTTAGACGACCAAGGGCACAGGGGGCGGCATGGCTGCGAAAGGAGCTGCACGAGGTCGTGCGGCCACGGGCACGATCGCCGGCTTCGTATTCCGCATCGCCCGGGAGAGCGCGCACAGCACACAGGCCGGAATGGCCGAAGCCATCGGCGTTGACCTCGCCACCTGGCAGGGATGGGAGACCGGGCGAAGGCCGCTCGCCAATGTGAAGGCCGGGACACTCCTGAACCTGAGGCGCCGTTTGCTGGCGATGGGGGCGGACCCTCGCATACTGCACCTCCTCGATCCGGCCATGGACGCGGACCGGATCATCTCTGCGACCATTCACCCGGAGAACACGGCACAGCATCCTCTCGCCGACTGGGTGCACACGCGCGATACGGCCGACATGATCGCGTGGGCGCTGAACGGAACGGTTCCCCCCAGCCTTGCGCGCCACTCAACGCCGGGACGGCGCGGTCCTGTAGCCAAGGCGCCGTTACTGCCCACGCTCGACCGCGGCGTGTTCTTCTCCCAGCTCCGAGAAACGGCGGAGTTGGCCGTACATATGGGAGAAGACGGGTTACTCCTTCACCGGCAGGCGCTCTACCTGTGCTCGTACGACCGGACGCCAGAGGCGACATCCTGGATGGGCCATGCCCTGCACACGCGCCGTGACCTCATCACGGTTCGTGGCTGGACACCCCACTGGTCAACAGCACGCTCAACTGCGGTCGCTCTCGCTCGGCTTGGCGACCCACAGCCCCTGTTGGACTTCATCGACAGAGCCATGGCGGACGATGACGCCGCCGAGACGGCCAACCTCACTTACTGGGCCTACTGGCTCGGATCGATCAGGGAGCCTCAAGCGAACGACGGGTTCATGCGGCAGGGGCCAAACAACTGGGAACCCGTACGCCTCCTGCGGGGACTCGCCGCCGGTCTGCACCAAGCGCCGGCGTACGTGGACCTGTACGTTCACTCGCTCTGGGCCCTGCTGACCAACCACCACTGGCTGCCCCTAGCGGAGCCCGAACTGGCGGACTCGCTGTACGCGCACATCAGTGGACTGCTTGATCGCAACGGAATCTCCCCGCGATCGAGGCGGGAACTCAGCGCAGTGCATTACGTTCTACGCGAGAACCGCGCATGACACATCGGAGGACGCATCTCATGGCGGACACAGAGCAGGAGCAGGCGAAGGGTACGGCAGGCTTCCTGCTGGAAATGGGGATGCTGAAGCGCGCGAAGCGGTCCGGGTGGTGGATCGCCGGGGTCAAAGACCCCGAGACCATCGCCGAGCACAGCTTCAGAGTCGCCCTCATTGGCTCCGTGCTCGCCATGATGGAAGGCGCCGACCCAGCGAAGACAGCCCTCCTCGGACTCTGGCACGACACGCAGGAGACCCGCGTCAGCGACATCCCGCACATCGGCCGGCGCTACCTCGAAGCCGCCAGCAACGAGATGGTCACCGCAGACCAGGTGTCGGCCGCGCACCCCGCAGTGAGGGCCGGCGCCCAGCGGATCGTCGAGGAGTACGAGACTGGCGACTCCCTCGAAGTGATCTGCGCTCACGACGCGGATAAGCTCGAATGCCTTCTTCAGGCCGTCGAGTACCGCGAACAAGGCTGCGCGAACGTCCAGCCCTGGATCGACAGCAGCCTCGCAAAGCTCAAGACAGCCGCTGCCCAGTCCCTCGCCGAGGCCGCGCTCAACATGAGCTCCATCGAATGGCAGCAGACGTACCTTCCCTGACCTGGCCGCCTGGAGCCAGAACTGTTCACGGCAGTCGGTCGCTTCGCGATCGTTATGGGGGCGAGCGCCTTTGATGCATACGAGCACACCGACGCCCACTACTACCTGAGCGAAGGCGTCAAATGCGCCGATTCCGCCGGAAACTGGCACCTTCGGGCGTCGGGCATGAACTGGTTGGCCCGTCAGGCCATCTGGGGGTGGAGAACCTGACGATGGATTGACTCACGCTGAGAACGGCCTGGTGCGCTCCGATCGCCTGACGCCGAAGGAACAGGCGATGTTGCACAACGCCCGTGTCCGCGCCCACGCCAAGATGAGGAACACCGACGAAGCGGTTCGCGCGATTGGCCGTTCAGACGAGATCTTCTCTCACGCCACTGAGGGAGAAGACACCCCCTGGATGGCCTACTACGACCACGCACAGCATCACGGTGACACAGGCCACGCATTCTTCGACCTGGCTCTCCTCGCCGGCCACCGTCCATCTGCGGCGGCCGAGCGCCTGGAAATCGCGATCAAAGAGCACGGAGACGGATACGTTCGATCTCGGGGCACTCTCCGGGACGAAGCTCGCATCACTCAAAATGACCACCGGCGACCCGGAGGAAGCCGTGTCGGTTGGTCACCGTGCCCTCGACGAGGTTGGGCGTCTTCGATCGCGACAGGCCATTGACGACGTACAGGAGTTGCGACGCATCGCGGCTTCACGCAGCCGCAACACGGGAGTCGCTGATCTACGCTGCGAGAACACGGAAAGACCCTAATTCCTGCAGAGCAGCGGGCGATTACGAATAAGCCGTCCGCGGACTGCTTGTTGCACACACCCCATTCCAGGACGTCAACGACTCATCGACCTGGCGGCCGACCTCGGACTCCTGGACAGCACTGCCGAAGAGCAGGGAACCCGCGCTGGCAGCGTAGCCCTACCAGGAGTCCCTCTTCATCTTTGACCGTCGGCTCCGCAAGAGCGTTTGCCGTCAGGAGCCAGCTGGCGCTGTCGTCGTCGCATCCGCAGCCCACCTGGACGCCGCCCAGCCAGGCTCCGCACGCCAAGTTCTATACATATGTTTACGACATTTGTTCGCATAAGCGAGCGAATCGGTCGAATCATTGCTGTCGCTTCCGGATCACTTGAGCTACCGTTCAGCCCTGTCCATAAACACCTGTAGATGGATGGCTCTGGCGCACTCGGATGCCGAGTACGGCGCCCCAGCCGAACCCACCACGGGTGGAGCGACGTGGCTACAGGAGGCACAGTCTTGCCGGATGCCAGGTTCAGAAGTGCGAGGGTTTCGGCTTCGAGTTCTTCCGACATAGCGGGCTCGGGTGCCCCGATCAGCAAGTCGAATAAGGCACCCGAAAACCCTCATTCGGATTCCGTGGATCGCTATATGATGCCCCGTGAGGTGGAACACCGACTTGGCATTTCACCTTCAACGCGGCGCCGGTGGACCAATCGCGGTCTTCTGCGCGCCTACCCTCTTGGCCCGCACTACCGACCCGGCCCAGGAGGCAACCGGGAAGGAAACAGGAATGGCAGCCGGGTGCGCTATAGCGAGAAGCAGGTCAACGACCTTTTCGAGCGCATCAAGAGGGGCGAACTCGCCCACTCACCCAAACCGCTGGATCCCTAAGCGCTAGGGCTGAGAAAGGTTGGACTTCTCCCACGGAAGGGACATATGGCCGAGTCCGATGCACCGTTCGATCGGTGGCACAAGAAATACCCGAAAGAGGGCGACGTGCCTTGCAAGTGCGGCACGAAGAGGAACCCACTGTACCCATCCACTGACCACGGCCGCGGCCAGCAGTGGCAGGCACGCTACACGGACCCGAACGGCAAGACCCGACGTCCGGCGTTCGACACCTGGCAGGCAGCCCGCGACCACCTGGACGAAGTCCGGGTGCAGATCCGCAACGGCAGCTGGGTGGATCCGGACCTCGGGAACGAAACGGTTGAGTTCTATGCCAATCAATTCCTTGAACGCCGGAGAAAGAGGAACAAGAACAAGAACACGACTGACACGTACGACACGCACATCCGCGTCCACATCATTCCATTCCTGGGGAAGCACACCGCCAAGACGCTGCGCCGCAAGCACAGCATGGCACTAGTGGATTACCTGATCGATCAACCCACCGTCGGAGGTGTCTATGGTGTCCAGATCTTCAAAACCTGGCGCATCCTCGTCAACTATATGATCGACGAGGACGTACCACTGCCAGCAAACATCGTCTCTCGTATCGAGCTGCCGGACGTGGAAGAACGCGTCAAGGTTTCCCTGAGCCCGGAGCAGGTCAATCGTCTAGCGGCTGCGATGAGACAGGTTGAGCCGCGGTTCGAGGTCTTCGTGTGGATCGCGGCATGCGCGGGTCTCCGCGAAGGAGAAGCCATCGGCCTCAAGAAGACATCTGTGGAGTGGGCGGAAGGACTCCTGTACGTCGAGGAACAGCGACAAGGCGGGAAGGCAGCAAAGCTCAAGACCAAGGCCAGCGCAGCAACCTTGCCCGTCGACGCCTTCCTCATCGAAAAGCTGAGGGAGCACATCGAGCGCTTCCCCCGACTGGCACCGGTGACCCGCCGTGCTGAACGTGACCGTCGGCGCCGTGGCTGGGTTGCACCGCCGGACGAGGGGCTGATCGTCACCAACCGATACGGCCGCCCGGTGTCCAGCCGAGACTTCAACGAAAAGTGGCGCACCGCCGTCCGGATAGCCGGGCTGCCGCCCGAGACCCGGTTCCATGACCTAAAGCACTTCTACACATCGCAACTTGGCGCCTCAGGCCGGCACGACCCGAAGACTGTGCAGGCTCTGAGCAGGCACGCAAGGTTCTCCGAGACGTGGGAGACCTACGCCCATCCGCCGCGGGCCGTGGAGGGTGTGACCGTCACGACGTTCAGCGGATTGTTCGCTCCGTCGGACACCTCCGAGGAACGCGCCGCCTGACGACCAACCCGTCAGGGGGACTTGACCCGGTCCGCCCCTAATGTGAAAGACTCCGTGACGAAGCGAGGCTAACTATCGCGGCAAGAGGGCGCGTTGACCCGTGGAACGGTCAACATGCTCGATTCGACCCCGATTCGACCCCGCGAGCGCAGGGCCAGAATGGCACTTGTTCCGGTCTCGGCCGGTGCGGTGAAGCGAACTGAATACCACGTGGCTGGCAGCAAGCGGCTGACCAGGGGGTTTCCGTCCCACGGAAGTCCTATTGCCGGGGCGGAGGCGACATCGTCATGGTGTTTCCGACACGACGTCGAGGATGACGGGACCCGCTCATGCCGCACATGACTGCTTTTGCCAGGAACCAGTGGTACGTCGCCGCCTACGCCGAAGAAGTGGGGCGGGAGCTGCTGGGTCGGACGATCCTCGGTGAGCCGCTCGTCTTCTACCGGACGGAGGAGGAGGGGACGCCGGTCGCGCTGCACGACCGGTGTGTGCACCGCCGGTACCCGCTCTCCAAGAGCGGGCTGGACGGGGACCGGATCGTGTGCGGGTACCACGGCTTCACGTACGACACGACGGGCGCGTGCGTGTATGTGCCGGGGCAGAAGCGGATCCCGCGGACGGCTCGCGTGGCCTCCTACCCGGTGGTCGAGCAGGACTCGCTGATCTGGGTGTGGATAGGCGACCCGGCGCTCGCCGACCCGCAGACCATCCCGCGCGCGAAGCACCTGGCCGCACCCGGCTGGCTCACCGTGCGTGGCATGGAGCCGATCGACGCCGACTACGGCCTCCTCGTCGACAACCTGCTGGACCTGTCCCACGAGACGTACCTGCACGGCGGCTACATCGGCACCCCCGAGGTCGCCGAGACGCCGATCACCACCGAGGTCGACGAGGGCGCCGGCGTCGTCCGCGTGAGCCGGCACATGGACGACGCCGAGTGCCCGCCGTTCTACGCGAAGTCGACGGGTATCGAGGGCCGCATCACGCGCTGGCAGGACATCGAGTACTTCGCCCCGTGCCTGTATCTGCTGCACAGCCGGATCGCGCCCGTGGGAGTGCTCCCGGAGGCGGACGGCAGCGACCCGAACGGCTTCCACACCGAGATCACCTACGCCATCACCCCGTCGACGGACGGCAAGGTGTACGACTTCTGGATGGTCTCCCGCGACTGGGCGACCGACGACGACGAGGTCACCGGGTTCCTCAAGGGCAACAACCACACGGTCGTCATGCAGGACGTCGTCGCGCTGAACCTGCTCCAGGAGACGCTGGGCTCCGAGCGCACCGGCTACCAGGAGCTGAGCATCAACATCGACACCGGTGGTCTGGCCGCCCGCCGTATCCTCGCCCGGCTGGTCGAGCAGGGCGAGAAGCCGGTGGAGAAGGTCCAGTGAGCACAGCGCCCACCTTCCGGACCGGGGAGGTCTACCGCATCGACTGGCTGCCGGGCACGGACATCCTGCACGGCACCTGTCACTGCGGGCGCGAGAACACCGCGCAGGACCCCATCGAGATGTGGGAGTGGATGCTCGCCCACCCGCAAGGACACGAGCCACAAGGAAGCACGTCATGACCTCGTCCTCCACCTCGCCCGTCTACGAGGCCGAACTCATCGTCGACAGCAGGGAGTTCGCCGCCGACGGCGTCCTCGCCCTCACCCTGCGGCATCCGCTGGGCGAGGAGCTCCCGGCCTGGGAACCGGGCGCGCACATCGATGTGCTGCTCGGGCCCGGTCTGGAGCGGCAGTACTCGCTGTGCGGCGACCCGGCGGACCGGCACACCTGGCGGATCGGGGTGCTGCGGGAGCCCGACGGGCGCGGCGGATCGGCTTACGTGCACACGGAGTTGGGGCGTGGCGACAAGGTCCGGGTGCGCGGGCCGCGGAACAACTTCGCGCTGGAGCCGATGCCCCGCTACCGGTTCGTGGCCGGCGGCATCGGCATCACGCCCATCCTGCCGATGCTGGCCGCGGCCGAGGCGTCGGGCGCGGAGTGGTCGCTGCTGTACGGCGGTCGCAGCCGTGCATCCATGGCGTTCCAGCGGGAGTTGGGCGCGTACGGTGATCGGGTGACGGTCGCCCCGCAGGACGAGACCGGGCTGCTCGACCTCGGGGCCGTGCTGGACGGGCTGCCCGAGGACACCCTCGTCTACTGCTGCGGTCCCGGCGCGTTGCTGGACGCGGTCGAGGAACGGTGCCCGGCCAAGGCGCTCCGGGTCGAGCGGTTCCAGCCGAAGGAGCAGGAGACCGGCCCGGACAGCGAGTTCGAGGTCGTGCTGGAGCGGACGGGGAAGACCGTCACGGTCCCCGTCGGGGTCTCCGTGCTCGACACCGTGCGCGCCGCCGGGGTCGAGGTGCTCTACTCCTGCGCGGAGGGCACCTGCGGAACCTGCGAGACGGACGTCCTGGAGGGCACCCCGGACCACCGTGACTCGGTGCTCAGCGACGAGGAGCGCGCGGCAGGGGAGACCATGCTCATCTGCGTGTCGCGCTGCCAGGGGTCACGGCTGGTGCTCGACCTGTAGCGGCGGAGCCGGGGCGGCCGGCCGGGGCGGCGCCGGTCGCGGCCCGCGCCCGGCCCGCGGCCGTTCCCGTCACGCACAGGTCGGCCTCGATCCGGGCGACCGTCGCGAGCAGATGGGGCAGCAGGTCGCGGCGTACCGCCTCCACGGAGGTGCGCCCGGCGTGGACGGGGATGTTCACGGCGGCCACCACCTCGGCGTCCCGGTCCCGGACCGGCACGGCGACCGAGCGGAGCCCCTCCTCCAGTTCCTGGTCGACGAGGGCGTACCCCTGCCGTCGTACGCGGCGCAGCTCGGCCCTGAGCTGGTCGGCGGAGGTGAGGGTGCGCCGGGTCAGGGGGACGAGGTCGGCGCGGGCCAGCCGGGCGTCGATCTCCTCGTCCGGCAGATGCGCGAGGATCACCCGGCCGACCGAGGTGACATGGGCGGGGAAGCGGGTGCCCACGGTGATCGTCGCCGTCATGATCCGGGACGCGCTCACCCTGGCCACGTACACGATGTCGTCGCCGTCGAGGACGCACAGCGAGGACGACTCGCCGACCTGCGCGGCCAGCCGCTCCAGATGGGGTTCGGCGAGGTCGGGGAGGGTGAAGCTCGACAGGTAGGCGTAGCCGAGTTCGAGCACGCGCGGGGTCAGCCGGAACAGTCGGCCGTCGGTGTGGACGTAGCCGAGGTCGACGAGCGTGAGCAGGAAGCGGCGGGCCGCGGCCCGGGTCAGTTCACAGGTCCGGGCGACCTCGCTGAGCGTCAGCGCGGGATGCTCCGCGTCGAAGGCCCGGATGACCGCGAGTCCCCGCTCGAAGGACCGGACGAAGTGCGGTTCGCGGGCCGCGCCGAACCGGGCTCGATCTGCCATCGTCGCCTCCAGGAAGACGCACGGAGACGCCCGGCACGTGCGATCCGTACGCACGGTGGTGCGATCCGTACGCACGGTGGTGCGTTCTGCGCACGCTAGGAGCACACTTCGGAAACTGTCAACGACCTTGCACAGCAAGGGCATTGACCCGCCCCCCGCGACGCTCTACGTTCGCGCTGTGCACTGCTGTGCGGTCTACGCACACGTCGTCGAGCAACTGTCCCACTAGGGGGAGCCATGCGTCGTCTGCCCATCGGCCTCGCGGCCGGCGCTCTGTTTCTGGCCGCCACGGGCTGCGGTTCGTCCGACTCCTCGGGGTCGAGCGGGGCCGGCGCGTCCGGCGGTACCACCACCCTCAAGGTCGGCGTCATTCCCATCCTGGACGTCGCTCCGGTCTACCTGGGCCAGAAGAAGGGCTTCTACGCCGAGCGTGGCCTCAAGCTGGAGCTGACGCCCGCTCAGGGCGGGGCCGCGATCGTGCCCGGTGTCGTCTCCGGCCAGTTCCAGTTCGGGTTCAGCAACACGACGTCGCTGCTGGTCGCCCAGTCCAAGAACGTGCCCGTCAAGGTCGTGGCGAACGGTGTGGCGTCCACGGCCGAGAAGGGTGCCGACTTCTGCGGCATCACGGTGAAGAAGGACAGCCCCATCAAGTCCCCCGACCAGCTGGAGGGCAAGAAGGTCGCGGTCAACACGCTCAACAACATCTGTGACACCTCGATCAGGGAGTCGATCCGCAAGGCCGGCGGCGACCCGTCGAAGGTCGAGTTCGTGGAGATGGCCTTCGACCAGATGCCCGCCGCGCTCGACAAGGGCCAGGTCGACGGGGCCTGCACCCCGGAGCCCGCGCTGGCCACCGTCAAGGCGGCCGGCGGCCGGTCCATCGCGTCGAACTTCTACGACGTGGACCCGAATCTCACCGTGGCCATGTACTTCACCTCCCAGCAGTACGCCCAGAAGAACCCGGAGCTGGTGAAGAAGTTCCAGGAGGCGACCGTCGAGTCCCTCGAGTACGCCGACAGCCACCCGGAGGAGGTCCGCGAGATCCTCACCACGTACACGAAGATCCCGAGCGACCTGCTGGACAAGCTGACCCTGCCCCACTTCCCCGCGGAACCCGACCGCGCCTCCATCGA
Organism: Streptomyces akebiae; assembly: GCF_019599145.1. Lineage (NCBI taxonomy): Bacteria > Bacillati > Actinomycetota > Actinomycetes > Kitasatosporales > Streptomycetaceae > Streptomyces > Streptomyces akebiae. The sequence goes on from NZ_CP080647.1 coordinate 1,484,786, forward strand.
GCGGCTGGCCGAACTGGGCGTGCAGGACGGTCTGTTCGACAAGGCCCCGGACCTGGACAAGCTGCTGCCGTGAGGACGGGCAACACCGCACTGGGCGCGGCCGGCCTCGTGGGGTTCCTCGCGCTGTGGGAGGCGGTCCCCCGGGTCGGCGTCGTCAAGGACGACTACTTCCCGCCGGTCAGCCGGGTCGTCGACGCCCTCGGCACCGAGTTCGCCGACGAAGCGTTCTGGACGGCGCTCGGCGACACCCTCACCGGCTGGGCGGTCGGCCTCCTGATCGCCGTCACGGCCGGGATCCTGGTGGGGGTCGTCATCGCCGTCGTGCCGTATCTGCGCGAGGTGACGTCCTCCACGATCGAGTTCCTGCGCCCGATCCCCTCGGTCGCCCTGATCCCCCTCGCCGTCCTGCTGTACGGCAGCGAACTGCGGTCGGTGCTGTTGCTGGTGGTCTACGCGTCCTTCTGGCAGATCCTGATCCAGACCCTGTACGGCGTCCAGGACGTCGACCCGGTCGCCGAGGAGACCGCCCGCTCCTACGGCCTCGGCACCTGGGCGCGGATCCGCCACGTGCTGTGGCCCACCGCCCTGCCGTACGTCATGACAGGCGTCCGGCTGGCCGCCGCCGTGGCCCTCATCCTGGCCGTGACCGCCGAACTGGTCATCGGAGCACCGGGGTTGGGGCAACGGATCGCGGTCGCGCAGACCTCACAGGCGGTGCCGGAGATGTACGCCCTGGTGGTGGTCACCGGGCTGCTGGGGCTGCTCATCAACGTGGGGGCGCGGACGGTGGAGCGGCGGGCGCTGGCCTGGCACCAGTCGGTGCGCGGGGAGGTGGCGGTGTGAGCCGTGTCCTGCTCCGGCTGCTCTTCGTCGTGGCCCTTCCCCTCGTGCTGGTCACCGCGTGGTGGCTGGTGTCGGACGACAGCACCGACATCTTCTGGCCGCCGCTGCGCACGATCCTCGCCACCTTCCCGGACGTCTGGACGACGGAGCGGCTGCGCGCCGACGTCCTGCCCAGCCTGCTGCGCCTGACGGCCGGCTACGCCCTGGCGGCGGTCGTCGGTGTGGCGCTCGGCACGGTCATCGGCTCCTACCGGCGGGTGCGGGCGGTCTGCGAGCCGGTTCTGGAGTTCCTGCGGGCGGTACCGCCGCCGGTTCTCGTCCCGGTCATCATGCTGTTCGCGGGCATCGGCGACACGATGAAGATCGCCGTGATCGCGAGCGGCTGCGTCTGGCCGATCCTGCTCAACACGGTCGAGGGCGTCCGCGCGGTGGACTCCGTGATGGCGGAGACGGCCCGGTCGTACGGCATCACGGGTGCGGCGCGGCTGCGGAACGTGGTGCTGCGCTCGGCGAGCCCGCAGATCTTCGCCGGGCTGCGCCAGGCGCTGTCCATCGGCATCATCCTCATGGTCATCAGCGAGATGACCGCGGCCAGCAACGGACTGGGCTACACCATCGTCCAGTTCCAGCGCGGTTTCGCCATCCCCGACATGTGGACCGGCATTCTCGTGCTCGGTCTGCTGGGGTTCCTGCTGTCCGTCGTCTTCCGGCTGGTCGAGCGGCGCGTGCTCGGCTGGTACCACGGTCTGCGCGCGTCCACCCGGCGGTCGTAGTGAAACTCGAGAAGGGGCAGCGGGCGATGGATGCCTTGCTCGACGTGGCGGGCCTGAAGAAGGTCTACGAGGGTTCCGGGCGGCGGGTGGAGGCGGTGCGGGACCTCACCTTCACCGTCGACCCGGGCGAACTGGTCTGTCTGGTGGGCCCGTCGGGCTGCGGCAAGACGACCCTGCTGAAGTGCGTGGCCGGGCTGTTGAAGCCGACGGCGGGCGAAGTCCGCCTGGGGGGACGGCCGGTGACGGGGCCGCCGCCCGGCATGGCGGTCGTCTTCCAGGAGTACGGGCGCAGCCTCTTCCCCTGGATGCGGGTCCGCGACAATGTCGAACTCCCGCTCAAGCAGAAGAAGTTCAGCAGGCAGCGGCGGCGTGGACTGGTCGACGACGCGCTCGCCTCGGTCGGTCTGTCCGACGCCGCGGGCGCGTACCCGTGGCAGCTGTCGGGCGGGATGCAGCAGCGGGTCGCCATCGCCCGCGCGCTGGCGTACGAGCCGGAGGTCCTGCTGATGGACGAGCCGTTCGCGGCGGTCGACGCCCAGACCCGTGCCGATCTGGAGGACCTCGTACGGGGTCTGTGGCGGGAGCGCGGGATCACGATCCTCTTCGTCACCCACGACATCGACGAGGCCGTCTACCTGGGCGAACGCGTCCTGATCCTCTCCGCCTCCCCAACGGTCGTACGGGAGCAGCTCAAGGTCGATCTCCCCGCGGAGCGCGACCAGTTGCACACCCGGGTGGCTCCGCGCTTCGCGGAACTGCGCACCCATGTCTACGAACAGATCCAGGCGGCCAAACGAGGGGTCGCGCTGGACAAGGGTTGACCTCCGGCGCCGTCGGCGACCTGAACGCCGGCGGCGCCGGAGGGGGTGCGGCTCACCCCTCGGGGGAGGGCACCACGCTCAGGTGGGTCGCTGCGGCGCGGCGGGGGCGACGGGTCCTGCGGGGGTCGGACGGGCGGCCCACCTCGCGCAGGACGAGGGTCATCCGGTGGTAGCCGAGGTCGCGGAGCGTGTCGGGGGTCTCGCCGACGACGCGGCAGTGGGTGGCGCCCCAGCGCGGGTCGGGGTGGACCACGGGGCGTACGGCGCCGTCGTGCCGGGCGGCGGCGGGGCCGACGGTGCGCAGCCAGTGCGGCAGGCCGTGGCGGTAGGCGGCGTCCATGATGGGGTCCTGGGCGATCTCCCGGCGGATGGACTGCAGGCCCCGGTCCTGGGGGTGGCGTTCCACGGCGGCGGCGAAGTGGGCGAGCATCGGCAGGCACCAGCTGGACTCGTGGTCACCGAGGACGGTGGCGGCGTCCGGGTGGAAGAGCACGAAGCGGAGGAAGTTGTCGTCGGGCATGGCCGTCGGGTCGGGCCCCACGCCGGTGAAGAGCGCCCGGAACGCGGCGTTGCTGAGGACGACGTCCCAGCGGTGGTCGAGGACGACGGACGGGAACAGGACGGAATCCAGCAGTACGGCGTAGTCCTGGAGGTAGGCCTGCGCTTCCTGGGCTTCGGATGTGTCGGGGACGGGCCGCGGTACCGACCGCTGCCCTCCTGCCTGATATGCCATCGGGAGGTCACCCCTCTTGCCTATGCGGCCTTCACGCGGCTCCTTGATCCTCCTGCCCTGGACTAAGGCGTGTCAACTATCGTGGCATTTGGCGACGGTTGACGGCTGAATCTCGCCACAGTTGTGGCGAGACCTGGATGTGAGTTCGACGGAACCGCTAGTCTCCCCGCAGTTCACGGTGTACTTGCCGGGACCAGGGTCTCGCGCCAGGCTTGGATCCACGGATTCCGCAGTACCGCGAAATTGGCCTGAGAGAGACGTAGGAGATCTGTCGGTGACGGATGGCTTCGAGGTTCCGGACGCCGCGGCGACGGTTCTGCTGCCGGCCGTCGTGGCCCGTGTCACCGCGCTGGCGGACAAGTTGCGCGTGGGGCACGCGGAGGTCTTCGACACCCGACGGCTCTCGGTGGCCTCGGGTGTGCCGGAGGCGGTCGTGAAGGCCCTGCTGAGCGGCCGGCGCGCCGGTGAGCCGGACGTCCAGGCCCGTTTTCTGCAGCGCCTGGACCTGCTGCGACGCACCCGGCTCAAGCCCAACGGCCGCAAGTACACCCAGCAGGAGATCGCCGACGGCGCGGGCATGTCGCGCCAGCAGGCGGGTGCCCTGATCAACGGGGACCGGCGTCCCACGATGGAGCACTGCGACGCCATCCAGCGCTTCTTCAGAGTGCACGCCGGTTTCCTCACCGCCGAGGATCCCGAGGCGCTGGCGAGCGCCCTGATGCGGACCGAGCAGGAGCTCCTCCAGCAGCTCGCCGACCGCGAGCGCGCGGCGGCCGAGTCCGCGGACGACCCGCTGCAGCGGCTGCTCCAGAACCACGGTGTGCGTTCCATCGCCTGGCGGGCGGCGCAGCTGCCCACCGACCAGCACCGCGACAAGGTCGCGGAGTGGTTGGACATGCTGCTGGAGAGCGTCAAGCGGCCCGAGTCCTGACCGGGGGAGATCTGTGGGCATCGGAAAGGAAATGCGCCGCCTGTGCGGCGAGTTGGTCGGCGAGCTCACGCTGCCGGCACCGGCGGACCCCGCCGATCTCTACGGCGCCCTGTGCGACGCGATGAGCAGACGCCGCGGACGCCCCGTCCACTACCGCACGGCCGTCTTCCCACCCGGTACGGCCAGTGGCCTGTGGCTGGACATGGCGGAGCAGGACCTGGTCGTCATCGAGGAGCGCACCGCGCCGGACCACCAGTTGGTGATCCTCGGCCATGAGCTGTGGCACATGCAGGCCGGGCACTGCGGACAGCACGTGGACGGCGCCGCCGTCGCCGCGCGCTTAGTGAGCCAGGACGCCGACCTGCGGGAGACCGTGCTGAGGGTCGCCGCCCGGACGCGCTTCGACCTGTCCGACGAGCAGGACGCCGAGAGCTTCGGACTGCTGCTGGCCAGCAAGTGCCGTACCTGGCTGGCCGGTTCCGCGCTGCGCGGGCCGGTGCGCCGCGATCACCTTGCCGGCCGCATCGGGGCCTCGCTCGGCTACCGCGGCCCGCAGGGCTGAGCGGCACCGGAACGCCGAGACGCCGAGAACGCCGAGAACGCCGAAGACATGGACGGGTCCAGCTACTACATTCCGGCCGTCGCGATGACGATCGCCCTCGCCCTCAAGACGCCCGCGCTGCTGCGGAACTGGGGCGACCCCCTGATCAGATCCGTGTGCGCGCTGATGACACTGGCCGCCCTGGTCTTCTGCTTCGCCGCACCGCCGACGATCATCGAGCTCAACCGCGTCACCGGTGTCACGAACGTCTCCGCCGCCGTCGTCTACCTGCTGCTGAGCGCGTTCAGCGGCTCCTGTCTGGTGCTGATCACCAACTGGCGGGGCGGCCCGCCGGAGACGACCCGCCGTCTGTCGCGCCGCTGGATCGCCGGGTACGGCGCGGTGTGCGCGGCCATCGTGGCGCTCTTCGTGCTCGGCGAGGCCCCGGTGGAGCGGGTGCGGGACTTCGACACGTACTACGCCGACGCCCCGTTCCTGCGCGAGATGATCGTGCTGTACCTGACCGGCTTCATGGTCGCGGGTGTGGCGATGAACGTGATGTGCTGGCGCTGGGCGCTCCAGGTACGCGGTTGGCTGCGCGCCGGGCTGCTGATCATCGCGTTCGGATTCCTGCTCAACGTCCCGTTCGCGGCGGTCAAGCTGATCGCCGTGGTGGCCCGCTGGCAGGGCGGCGACCTGGACTATCTGAGCACGTACGTCGCGCCCGTGCTGTCGTCCGTCGGCGCACAGGTCTGCGCGGTGGGCTTCTGCCTGCCGCTGGCCGGAGAGCGTCTCGGGGACTCCTGGACCATCTGGTCCATGTACCGCCGGCTAGGCCCGCTGTGGCGGGAGCTGCGCCCCGTCTGGGCCCAGGCGAGCCACGAGGTGCGGATCTCCTGGTGGGCGCCGGCCCGGCTGCAGATGACACAGCGCGAGTCCGACATCCACGACGGCATGCTCAGCCTGTACCCGTACTTCGACTCCGCGGTGCGGGCCAAGGCGTACGACGCGGCTGTCGCGTCGGGCTCCGAGCCCGTCCAGGCGCGGGCCGAGGCCGACGCGGCGATGGTGACGGCGGCGGTGCGGGCGAGGGCGGACGATCCGGAGGGCCGGGTCATCAGATCGGCCAAGGCCGACGTTCCCGCCCCGCCGGCCGAGAACCCCCGTGACCTCGTGCGGATGTCCATCGCCCTGCGTCAGTCACCCGTCGTAGCGGCCGCCCGCGAATGGGCCGCCGCGACCAGGTCAGGAAGCGACTTCCATGAGCGAACCCGTTAGCGGCCCGCGCGACAGCACGGTCACGACTCCCCGGCGTGCCGTCGTCGTCGGCGCCGGCATGGCCGGCCTGCTGGCCGCCGCCGCGCTGCGCGACCACGCCGAGGTCACCGTCGTCGAACGCGACGCGCTGCCCGAGGGGCCGGAGCCCCGCAAGGGCGTGCCCCAGGCCCGGCACACCCATCTGCTCTGGTCCGGCGGAGCCCTGGCGATGGAGGAGTTGCTGCCGGGTGTCACCGACGCCTGGCTGGCGGCCGGAGCCCGGCGCATCCCGTTGCCGACCGGGCTGGTGTCCCTGTCGCCGCAGGGGTGGCTGCGCCGCTGGCCGGAGATGGAGTTCATGATCGCGTGCAGCCGCGATCTGCTGGAGTCGGTCGTCCGTGGCCGGCTCGTCGCCGACCCCCGCGTCACCGTGCTGGACCGCACCGAGATCCTGGGCCTGGCGGGCGACGCCTCCCGGGTGACGGGGATCCGGGTCTCTTCCACCGACGGTGAGGAACGGGTGCTCACGGCCGATCTCGTGGTGGACGCCGCCGGGCGCGGTTCGCGGGGCACGGCCTGGCTGGACGCGCTCGGGGTGGCGCCCGCGCCGATGGACGAGGTCGACTCCGGTCTCGTGTACGCGAGCCGGGTCTACCGGGCGCCGGCGGGCACCGAGGAGTACCCGGTGGTCAATGTGCAGCCGGACGGTTCGCAGCCGGTGCCGGGGCGGAGCGCGACGCTCGTGCCCATCGAGGGCGGGCGGTGGCTGGTGACGCTGTCGGGCACCCGAGGGGGTCAACCGACGGCGGTGGCCGAGGAGTTCGAGCCGTTCGCGCGGGGCGTCCGGCATCCGGTCGTCGGCGAGCTGATCTCCCGCGCCGAGCCCTTGACGGACGTCGTGGTCACCCGCAGCACGATCAACCGGCGCCGCTTCTTCGAGAAGGTGTCCGGCTGGCCCGACGGCTTCGTCGCGATCGGCGACTCGGTCGCCACGTACAACCCGATATACGGCCACGGCATGTCCGTCGCCGCCCAGAGCGCCCTCGCGCTGCGGGAACGGGTGGCCGCGCACGGGCTCACGGCGCCGGGGCTGGCGCGGCGGGTGCAGCAGGCCGTGGCGAAGCCGGTGACGCTGGCCTGGGAGCTGGCCACGGGCACGGACATCCGTTACCCGGAGGCCATAGGCAAGCAGCCGAACGCGGTGCAGAAGCTCTTCGGACGCTATGTGGAACGGCTGATGAGGACCGCGCTCGGCCGGCCCCTGGTCTTCAGGGCGTACCTCGGCGTGGTCACCCTCACCGCACCGATCGGCGCCCTCGTCCGGCCGGAGGTCGTCCTCGCGGTGCTGCGCGGTCCGGTCAAACCCCCGTTGACGGAACCCCCCCTGACGGAGGATGAGCGCGAGGCGGTGCTGGGAGCGGGCTCCTAGGGCGACTTCCGCGCGCGGGAGAGCGGGATTGTCAGTGGTGGACGGCAAGCTGGGAGCGTGCCGCCCGTATGCCGGGGCGGGCACGGAGTTTCACCGATCCGACCAGGGGAGAGCCGTTCGATGCCGACCGCCGTACTGACCGACCGCGAGCGTGCCGCCGTACAGGCCTATCTGCGTTTGCTGGGAACCGTACGAGCAGCGTTCGACGGGCCGCCGGAGTCCCGCCGACCACCCGTGGTGCCGCCCGCCGCGCTCGCCGAGGCGGAGCAGGCGCTGGCGGCGGCGGGCCTGTCGGGCAACGAGGAGGAGTTCTTCGAACTGCTGCGGAGCTGGTGCCCGGAGGTGTGAGCCCACGGGCGGCGGCGCCCCGCCGGGTGTCCTCCGACGGGACGCCGCCGGCTCCGGTCCGGGGCCCTAGGACGGTTCCTCGGTCAGGTACATCCCGGCGGCCTGGTCCACCAGTTGCCGCAGGGCAGGGAAGTAGGTCTGGTCGCCGCCCAGGTCGTCGAGGATGCGGTGCGCGTCGTCGCGGAAGGCCGCGAGGTCCTTCTCGAACCGCCGGAGCACGGCGGGGGCGAGCAGCAGTGCGCGGAGCTGCGCGCGGGCCGGTCCGGAGCCGCGCGCGGCGTGCACGAGTTCCGCGACCCGCTCCCTGGATCCGGGGGGTGTCTCCTCCAGGGCGCAGGCGAGGAGATAGGTGACCGTGCCGTTCCGCAGGTCCTCGTCACGGCCGGAGAGCAGGTCCTCCTGGTCGTTGAAGAGCTGCCAGAGGATCCCGAAGACGTCGCCGAACTCCCGCCAGCGTTCGGTCCGTTCGGTCCCGGCGCCGGAGAGGATCGCGGCCATCGCCGTGATCATTCCGAAGGGGGCGCCGGACTTCCCGCGATAGGCGGCCACGACCGCGTCGCGCGAGGCGTTCGCCAGGTCGCCGCGCAGGTCACGCAGCTGGCCCTCCACGGCGTCGATCCAGCAGTCCACGATCTCCCGGGTGAGGGCGTTGCGCACCGCCTCGGACACCGGCTGGGCCTGCACGACCCTGATGGGCAGGGCCTGTCCGCTGAGGACGGACGCCAGCAGCGCCTCGTCCGTGCCGAGTCCGGCGGGGGTGTGCGCGCCGGGTCCGTCGGCCAGGTCGTCGAGGTAGCAGGCGGAGGTCCACCACAGGACGTGCACGGCCGACAGGGGAACGGCCGGTCCGAGGACCCCGGTCTCGGACGCGTGCACGAGGAGCGGGAGCACGGACAGCGGGTATTTCATCTGCTGGTGGCCCAGCAGCCCGGATATGGATCTTCGGACCGCCGTGGTCGACGGCCCGAGGCTCTCCAGGGCGGTGGCGATCTCCGCGTCGATGTCCGCCGCGACCTGTCTGTGCAGCTCCGCGTAGGAAAGTGTGTTCATCTGCCGTCCTCGTCCTGCGTGGGAAAGGGAACCGAAACCGCCGTCGCCACCAGCCCCCGCCGGACGGTCCAGCGGCCGTCGAGGGTGGCGACACGACGGCCGCCCACCACCGGTCCCGGCACGAGGAGTTCGGCGCGCAGCCCGCCGGAACGGCCGCCGGGCTCGACGGTCACCTCGATGTCGGCCTCCGAGAAGTCCAGCCACCGCCGGGTGAGCGGGAACCACGCCTTGTAGACGGACTCCTTGGCGCTGAAGAGCAGCCGGTCCCAGTGGACCGAGGGGTGGTCGGCGGTCAGTCGGCGCAGTCGGGCTTCCTCCGCGGGCAGGGCGATCGCCGTCAGGACACCCTCGGGCAGGGCGGCGTGGGGTTCGGCGTCGATGCCGAGGGAGGCGAGGTCGACGGCGCGGGCCAGGGCGGCTGCGGCGTATCCGTCGCAGTGGGTCATGCTGCCGGTGAGCCCGTCCGGCCAGCCGGGGGCGCCGCGCTCGCCGGGCACTATCGCCCGCGGGGCGACCCCGAGCTTCTCCATGGCCCGCCGGGCGCAGGCACGGACGAGGGTGAACTCGCGGCGCCGCTTCGGTACCGCCCGGGCGACGACGGCCTCCTCCTCGGGGTACAGCTCGACCCCCTCGACGGCGGCGGCCGCTTCATGGGCGTGCGCCTCCACGACCACGACCGCTCCCGGGAGCAGTTCCTCGATCACCGGCTCCGACCTCCATCGGCAGAATGCGGCGCAGCCTGCCCGGGGGTTCCGGACGCGGTCGCCACTCGCGGGGGTATCCCACGGACACCTCTTCGAAGCGGACCCCGTCCAGCCAGGTGGTCCGCGGGATGTGCAGATGGCCGTAGACCATGACCTCGACGTTGAACCGCCGGTGCCAGTCGGCGGTCAGCTCCGTGCCGCACCACATGGCGAACTCGGGGTACCACAGGACGTCCGTCGGGTGCCGGTCCAGGGGGTAGTGGTTGACCAGCACCTTCGGCAGGTCGGGCGGCAGTTCGGCGAGCCTGCGTTCGGTCTCGGCGACGCGGGCGCGGCACCAGGCCTCGCGGCTCGGGTACGGGTCGGGGTACAGCATGTGCTCGTCGGTGCAGACCACTCCGGTGCCGTGCGCGTACTCCAGGCCCTCCGCCTTGGTGGCACACCCCTCGGGCAGGAACGAGTAGTCGTACAACAGGAACAGTGGCGCGATCACCACCGGGCCGCCGGGCCCCTCCCAGAGGGGGTACGGGTCCTCGGGGGTGACGACGCCCAGTTCCCGGCAGACTTCGACGAGATGGTCGTACCGTTCGACGCCCTTGTACGGGACGGTCTCGCTGGGGTGGGTCCACAGTTCGTGGTTGCCGGGCACCCAGACGACCTTGGCGAAGCGGTCGGCGAGTGTGGTGAGCGCCCAGCGGATGTCGGCGACGGTCTCGGACACGTCACCGGCCACGAGCAGCCAGTCGTCGTCGCTCTCGGGGCGCATCCGCTCGACCAGGGCGCGGTTCTCGGGATAGCCGATGTGCAGATCACTGACGGCCAGCAGATTTCCGTGACGGCCGACCCTCGACTCCACCCGTGCTCCCTTCTGAACACCGAACATCAACACGAGAACACAGGTGAGCGCCCGTGGACAACCCCGACCTGCCGACCCGCCGCCTTCCCGTGCGGGGGCGCCGCCGGCTCGTCCGCAGAAGCGGCCCGACCTGCCCCGGGACGCCGCCGCGCGAGGATTAACACGCGCGTGACAGAAACATGGGCCCCAGTGGCCGTATGATCCGTCCTACACCACCGCCACGCCCCTCCTTCGCGTACGGCGGTTCGGCGTACCTCCATCCCCCCTGGCCGGGCACGGCCTGCTTCGCCCTGCCCGCGAACCTTTGAAAGGCGGCCTGCATGGTCTCTCGCGTACGCGTCTGGCTCAACCGCACGTACGCGGAGAATGTCTTCTTCATGGATCAGCTGCGGCATAATCCGCACGCTCGTCCGGTGGACATCCATGCCACGCACGGCGACGCCGACTCCCCCGTACTGGCCGCCGCCGACACCGCCGACCTGGAGCCCGAGGGCCTCTCCCCCGCCGCGTACGTGGAGTACGCGCTGGACCAGTGCGCCAAGCGCGGCATCGACGTGTTCGTGCCGCGGCTGCACCAGGCGGCCCTCGCCGCGCACCGCGAGGAGTTCGCCGCCGTCGGCACGGTCCTGCTGGCGCCGAGCGCCACGGCCATCGAGGTCTTCGAGGACAAGGTGACCGCGTACGAGGCGGTCCGGGAGCACGGGGTCCCGGTGCCGCCCTGGTACCGGGTGACGAACGCGGACGAACTCGTGGCCGCTGTCGATGAGTTGGAGGCCGGGGGGCACAGGGCGTGCTTCAAGCCGGCGTCCGGGGCCGGTGGTGTGGGCTTCCGTGTGGTCACGCGCACCCCCTTCTCGCTCGATCACCTCAGCGGCTTCCCGAGTCCGTACGTCCAGCTCGACATGGTGGTGGAGGCGGTGCGGGCGGCCGAGGAGCCCGTCGACTGGATGGTGATGCCGCGGCTGGAGCAGCCGGAGGTGTCCGTCGACTGTCTCACCGGCCCCGACGGCCGGGTCCGGATGGCCGTGGGCCGTACCAAGAACGGCCGTCGGCGCGGATTCACGCTCCATCCGGCGTGGATCGAGCCGGCGCGGCGGATCGCGGAGCGGTTCGGGCTGCACTACCTGACGAACATCCAGTTCCGGATGTACGGCGACGAGCCGGTCCTCATGGACGTCAACACGCGTCCGGCGGGCGGGCTGCACCAGCTCGCGCTGTGCGGGATCAACGCGCCCTGGGCCGCTGTGCGGTTGGCGCTCGGCGAGGAGCCGGGGGATGTGCTGCCGACGCGGCTGGGGCAGGACTACACGGTGGTGTCGGGGCCGCGGCCGGTGCGGCCGGTGTCGTTGCCGCACCAGGTCGCCGAGGTACCGGTGGCCGACGTGCCGGTCGCCGTGGACGCGCGTCCCTTGGCTGTCGCGCCGCCTGTGGCCTGCAAGCCCACTGCCGCGGATCGGCCGCTCGCCGTCTGAGCCTTCCGCCCCCGGCCCCTGACCGTCCCATCCCAGTGCTGCGCGCCCCTCCCCGAGCCCCTGAAGGGGCGCGGGGAACTGCGCGAGAAGCCCCACCGGACCTGCGGATGGGGGTCGAAGGGGCGCAGCCCCTGGGGTGGGACGGTCAGGGGCGGCGGGGGCGGGAGAAGTCAGCGTTCGTCGTAGCCCCAGGCTTCGGCCAACTCCTGGAGGCGGGGCGGGAGTTCCGCCGTCGGGTCCGCCGGGCGGGCCGGTTGGATGCGGCCGGACTTGATCGTGGTGGACCAGTCACCGAGCTGAGGGCGGAAGGTGCCGTGGTCCTGGGTGCCGTAGTCGAGCATGCCGGGTTCCCACTCCACGCCGAGGTGGTCGCAGATGCCCCGGGTGATCTTCTCGGGCTCCGCCGTGAGCTCCTCGTACCGGACGACGTGCACGGGGAGGTTCTGCCGGGCCTCCTCCAGCTTCTCGCTGTAGGCGAGGACCTCCGCGCGGATCGCCTCGTGGTCCGGGTCGGTGCGACGGCTCGTGAGGGACTGGACGACCGCCCCGGGGTGGCGCAGCAGCAGGAGGTAGCGGGCGTTCGGCCAACACCGGTGCAGGCGCGGCCAGATCAGCGTGTTGGGCGGAGTCTTGTCGACGATGATCTGCTTGCCGCTGCGGGTGAGCTCATGGTGGAGGATGCGGTCCCACAGGACGTGCTCCAGCTCGGTCTTGTCGAGTTCGAGAGCCTTCATCGCGTCCCCGGTGAAGTCCCGGGAGAGATGAACGTGGACGGTCCGCAGGTGCATCTCGTGCGGGGCCCGGATCCGGCTGTGGCTGTTGAGGACGACCCGCAGCAGCGTCGAGCCGGAGCGCACCGAGGACAGGACGAACACCGGGGCGTCCACCAGCCGGGCCGCGCGCGGGGCCACGTACGGCGCCTCGGCGGGCGCGGCGTCGCTCCGGGGCGCGGGGACGGCGTTCAGCGGCTTGCGCGGCGGACTCACCGCCTCGGCGATCAGTCTGCCGCGTCGCCTCAGCCCCTTGCCGATCGCCGACATGCGCGGGTCTCGCACGATGACACCTCACAACTTTCCTCGCACTGTCGCGTTGCCCCACATCACAGGGGTAGTCGGCGAATTCCAGGTGTCGGGGAGGAGAAGTGCGGTGGTCGCGGCGGGCGGTCCACCCGCCGCGACCAGGCGTTTCATGTTCCCTTAATTTTTCCTGGGAAACGGGATCACCGCTCCCCCACCGCCAGCCGCAGCGTCTGCACCTCGAACGGGCGCAGTGTCACCGGGACGCCGTTCCCCTCCGTGGCCGCCTCCGACAGCGGGCGTTCCAGCAGATCGGTGATCTGGGCCCCGGCGAGCGGGAAGCCGGTGCGCAGGACGCCACGGGCCCGCCCGCCGCTCGACTCGTAGATCCGGACCACCACGTCGCCGGAGGCGTCGTCGGCGAGCTTGACCGCCTCGACGGTGACGCCGTCGCCGTCGACGGAGACGACCGGCTCGGGGGCGCCCGCCGCGTCGGCGACACGCAGCGGCAGGTTGAGGGCGTAGCCCTCGGCGACCGCGTCCTCGATGCTCGCGCCGGGGAGGAGGGAGTAGGTGAAGCGGTGCTTGCCCTGGTCGGCCTCGGGGTCCGGGATGCGCGGGGCGCGGACCAGGCTGAGGCGGACCGTGGTGGTCGTGGCGCCGTCCTCGCGGACCGTGCGGGAGACGTCGTGGCCGTAGGTCGAGTCGTTGATGACCGCGACACCGTAGCCGGGTTCGCCGACGTGCACCCAGCGGTGGCCGGAGACCTCGAAGCGGGCCGCCTCCCAGCTGGTGTTGGTGTGGGTGGGGCGCTGGATGTGGCCGAACTGGATCTCGGCGGAGGAGTGGGCGGCGCGGACGTCGATCGGGAAGCCGGCCTTGAGGAACTTCTCGGCCTCGTGCCAGTCGATGTCCGTCTCGAAGTCGATCCGGGGGCTGCCGGCGCGGAGGGTGATCGTCTGGGTGATGCGGGAGCCCTTGCCGAAGGACCGCTCCACCCGGATCGCGCCGAGCAGGGGGTCCTCGTCGACCACGGTGATCGACTCGGCGTCCAGCAGGTCCGTGTAGCGGTTCCTGTAGTGCTTGTCGACGTCCCAGGCGTCCCAGTAGTTCGGGAGGTCGGTGTGCAGGCGGAGCAGGTTGCCCTTGTCGCCGAGCACCTCGCGGTCGGCGACCAGGTCACGGACCGAGGCCAGGGTGCCGTCCTCGGCGATCTCGACCCGGACCAGGCCGTTGTCGAGGACGCGGCCGGAGACGGTGACGGGGTGCGGGGGTGCGGCGGCCGTCAGGGGGGCACTGCCGTTGGCGGGGACCCGTACGTAGACCGGCGCGCCGGCAGCCGTACGGACGACCTCGGCCCGGTCGCGCGGGCTGGTGTTGAAGACGCGCGGGTCGCCCGCGCCGAGTGCCGCGACCGCCTCGGCCGTCAGCTCCTCCAGTTCCTTGGCCACCCTCGCGTACTCGGCCTCCGCCTCGCGGTGGACCCAGGCGATCGAGGAGCCCGGCAGGATGTCGTGGAACTGGTGGAGGAGGACCGTCTTCCAGAGGCGGTCGAGCTTCTCGTAGGGGTAGGCGTAGCCGGGCGCGTGGAGCGCGGCCGTCGTCGCCCACAGCTCCGCCTCGCGCAGCTTGTGCTCGCTGCGGCGGTTGCCCTGCTTGGTGCGGGCCTGGGAGGTGTAGGTGGCGCGGTGGAGTTCGAGGTACAGCTCGCCGTTCCAGACGGGCGCGTCCTCGTACTCGGCGCGGGCCTTGGCGAAGAACTCGTCGGGGTGTTCGACGACGACCTTCGGTGAGCCCTCCAGGTCCGCGAGGCGGCGCGCGCGTTCCATGATCTCGCGGGTGGGGCCGCCACCGCCGTCGCCCCAGCCGAAGGGGGCGAGGGAGCGCGTACCGGCGCCCTTCTCCTGGTAGTTGCGGACCGCGCGGTCCATCTCCTCGCCGCTGAAGCGGGCGTTGTAGGTGTCGACCGGCGGGAAGTGGGTGAAGATGCGGGTGCCGTCGATGCCCTCCCACCAGAAGGTGTGGTGGGGGAACCTGTTCGTCTGGTTCCAGGAGATCTTCTGGGTGAGGAACCAGTCGTTGCCGGCGAGCTTGGCGAGCTGCGGGTACGAGGCGTTGTAGCCGAAGGAGTCCGGCAGCCAGACGCCCTTGGTCTCGATGCCGAAGTGCTCGATGAAGAACCGCTTGCCGTGGACGAGCTGGCGGGCGATGGCCTCGCCGCCGGGCAGGTTGCCGTCGGACTCGACCCACATGCCGCCCACCGGCACCCACTGGCCCTTGTCGACGGCCTTCTTGATCCGCTCCCACACCTGCGGGTAGTTGTCGCGCACCCATTCGTACTGCACGGCCTGGGAGCAGGCGAAGATGAAGTCCTCGTACTCGTCGGCCAGCGCGGTGACGTTGGAGAAGGTGCGGGAGGTCTTGCGCTTGGTCTCGCGGATGGGCCAGAGCCAGGCGGAGTCGATGTGGGCGTGGCCGACACCGGAGATGGTGTGGGCGCTGGCGTGGGCGGGCTTGGCGAGGACCGGGGCGAGGATCTCGCGGACGGCGGTCGCGCTGCCGGAGACGTCGTCGAGGTCGACGGCGTCCATGGCCCGGTCCAGGGCGTGCAGGATCTCGTGGCGGCGGGGCTCGTGCTCGCCGAGGTGGACCATCAGCTCGCGCAGCACCTGGAGGTCCAGGTCGAGGTGGAAGACCTCCTCGTCGAGGACGGCGAGGTCGGCGCGCCGGAAGGTGTAGAGCGGCTTGTCGCCGGCGGTCAGGATGTCGCCGAGCGGGGTGATCTTCGAGAAGTTGTCGGCGAGGATGTCGGGGTTGGAGGCCGCCTCGACCAGGTAGTCGACGGTCTCGCCGCCGCGCACCGGGTTGCCGATCGGGACGTACTGGTTGAGCGGGTTCACCGCCTTCAGCGGGGTGCCGTCGGCGAGGTGGACCAGGGCCTCGGCCTGGTTGCCGGGCCAGTCGCCGACGAAGCCGAGGTCGATGACGGCCTCGACACGGCGGCCCGCCCATTCGGCGGGGACCTGTCCGCGCATCCGGAACCACGTGGTGCCCCACGGCGGGCCCCAGGGGGTGTCCATCGCGAACGGGGTGTACGAGGCGGCCGCGGCCTCCTCGAAGGGGACCGGTTCGCCCGGCGCCTGCCAGGCCTCGACCTCGAAGGGGGCGGAGGCCGCGTAGACGGCGGGCTTGATGCGTTGGGTGTGGACGCGCTCTACGCGTTCCTCGATCCGGCGGCGTTCGTCATGCATGAGAGGTCTCCAGAGAGGGCGGAGCAGGAGCGGGCGGTGCGGGGGCGGGTGGAGCGGGGGCGGGTGGTGAGGGGGCGGCCGGGGGGAGAGGGGACAGGTTCAGAAAGCGCTTTCCGAGCGGGAGCCTACTTCAGGTAGCCCAGGCCAGGGTGCACGGCCGTGTAGCCCTCGACCAGACGGCGTGCGACGTTGACCGAGTCCACCAGGGGATGCAGGGCGAAGGCCTTCACCGCGGTCGTACGGGACCCCGCCTCCGCCGCCGCCAGGACCTCGCGCTCCACGGCCTTGACCGCGCAGACCAGGCCGGTGGCGTGGTCGGGCAGGGGGGCGACGGAGACCGGGTGGGCGCCGTTGGCGTCGACCAGGCAGGGCACCTCGATGACGGCCTCGGTGTCGAGGGTCGCGAGGGTGCCCTTGTTGCGGACGTTGAGGATGAGGGTGGTGCGCTCGTCGCGGGCGATGGCCCGCATCAGGGCGAGGGCGACCTTCTCGTAGCCACCGGAGAGGTCGTCGGCGTCGCGTTCACCGGCGCCGGCCGTCTCCCGGTTCTCCGACATGTAGGTGGCCTCGCGCTCGGCGCGGGTGCGGTCCCAGGCCTTGAGGGCGTGGGCGTCGGGGCGGCGCATCTCCTCGTAGAAATGGGCCTGCTGGTCCTTGAGGAAGGCGCCGCGGGTCTTCTCGACCGCCTGGTAGGCGCGGACGGCCTCGCGGTTGAAGTAGTAGTAGTGCAGGTACTCGTTGGGGATCGCGCCGAGGGACTGCAGCCAGTCGACGCCGAAGAGCTTGCCCTCCTCGAAGGAGCCGAGGAGGTCACGGTCGGCGAGGAGGCGCGGGAGTTCGTCGCGGCCCGCGATGTGCAGGCCGCGGACCCAGCCGAGGTGGTTGAGGCCGACGTAGTCGATCCAGGCCTCGGCCGGGTTCGCCGCCCCGAGGACGCGGGCGATGCGGCGGCCGAGGCCCACGGGTGAGTCGCAGATGCCGATGACACGGTCGCCGAGGTGCCGGGACATGGCCTCGGTGACCAGGCCCGCCGGGTTGGTGAAGTTGATGACCCAGGCGTCGGGGGCGAGGCGGGCCACGCGCCGGGCGATGTCCACGGCGACCGGGACCGTGCGCAGGCCGTAGGCGATGCCGCCCGCGCCGACGGTCTCCTGGCCCAGGACTCCCTCGGCCAGGGCCACGCGTTCGTCGTTCGCGCGGCCCTCCAGGCCGCCGACGCGAATCGCGGAGAAGATGAAGTCGGCACCGCGCAGGGCCTCGTCGAGGTCGGTGGTGGCGGTCACCTCGGGGGCGTCGGGGACGTCCGCCGCCTGCTCGGCGAGGACGCGGGTGACGGCGGAGAGCCGCTCGGCGTCCAGGTCGTGCAGGACGACATGGGTGACCCGGCCCTCGGCGCGGTCCCCGAGGAGCGCCCCGTACACGAGGGGCACCCGGAATCCTCCGCCGCCCAGAATCGTCAGCTTCACGCAACTACCACCTTTGCCGATCGTGCATGTGTGCGGGCTGTCCCCGCACCGTGTGCGCGGACGCTGCCACGTCCGTCCGCGCGGGCCCCTTCGGGACCGGCTGGGCGGACCCTTCCGGGCCCGTCAGCCCGAACCCGCCCGGGACCGACTGGGCGTGGCTTTCCGGGGCCGGGTACCCAGGCCCTTCCGGGGCCGGACTCGCCGACTTCTCCGGAGCCATGCACCCAGACCCTGCCGGGACCGGACGCGCCAACTCCGCCAGGACCAGACACGCCGGCCCATCCGGAGCCGTGCACCCGAACTCTTCCAGGAGCGGACTCGCCGCCCCCTCCCGGACCGGCGGCGCCGACCCTTCCGAAACCGGGGGCCGACTCCTCCAGGACCAGACACGCCGACCCATCCGCAGCCGTGCACCCGGCCACTGCCGGGACCGGACACGCCGACTCCGCCGGGACCGGACGTGCCGGCCCTTCCATGCCTTGGCACCCGGACCCTTCCGAAAGCGGACGGGCCGACTCCGCCGGACCAGACACACCGACCCATCCGGGCCCAGGCACCCGAACCCGTCCCAGACCGAACACGGCGACCCACCCAGGACCGTGCACCCGAACCCCTCCGGGACCGAACACGCCAACCCATCCAGGCCCGCGCACCCGAACCCCTCCAAGACCCGACACGCCAACCCATCCGGACCCGAACGCGCCGTCCCATCCGGCGCCGGCCTGCCCACCCCGTCCGAGCCCAGCCACCCTGCCCCCTCCCGGACCAGCCACCCGAACCGTCCGACACGTGTCAGCCGCCCCGCCCCGGGGGGCGTTCATGGCGTGACCACTTCGACCCCCGCCTCCTCCAGCGACGCGCGGGTGGCCTGCTCCACCGGACCGTTGGTGACGACCACGTCGAGTTCCCTGGGGCCGCAGACCTTCGCCATGCCCGTCCCGGGGAACTTCGCGGAGTCGGCGAGCAGGACGACCCGGTCGCTCGCCCTGATCATCGCGCGTTTGACGGGGACCTCGACGACGGTCGTGTCCATCACCTGTCCGCCGGGGCGAACTCCACTCGTTCCGAGGAAGAGCCAGTCGGCGTGGAGTTGACGGAGGTTGTCCTCGGTGAGGAAGCCGACGAGGGAACGGTACTCGCGGCGGACCATGCCGCCGAGCAGGACGAGTTCGATGCCCTCGTCGTCGGCCAGCTCCTCGTAGACGACCAGGTTGCTGGTTATCACGGTGAGGCGGCGGCCGTGCAACTGCCGGGCCAGGCGGTAGGCGGTGGTCCCGATGTCGAGGAGCACGGACTGGCCGTCGTGGACCATCGACGCGGCCTTCGCCGCTATCGCGTCCTTCTCGGCCACCCGTACCTCGGCGACCTCGGCGAAGGGCTGGTCGCCCTCGTCCACGACCGCGCCGCCGTGCACCCGGGTGAGCAGCCCCTCCTCCTCCAGCCGGACGAGGTCACGCCGGATGGTGGCGGGGCTCACACCGAGCTGTTCGGACAGGTCGGTGACCGCCGCCGGCCCGCCTGATCGCAGGGCCCGCAGGATGAGTTGGTGTCGTCTCTCTGCCAGCACGCGCTGAACAGTACTCGTCATTCCCAATCAAATCCATGCTCACTTCTGCTCGACTCTTGCCAAACCTCTCGGAGGCGCGCACGATCTGTGCACCGAAATTGAAGACTTTTGAAGAGTGATCCTCAGAAGTCTCGACGAGAGGGTGCACGCGTGGACGACGACCGGCCCGATGTGCTGCTGACCGGGCTGCTCTTCTACGACCTCGTGCTCACGGGACTGGGAAAGCCGCCCACACCCGGCGAGGAGATCTGGACCGACGGCATGGGCTGCGGTCCGGGCGGCATCGCCAACCTGGCGGTGGCCACCGCCCGTTTCGGCCTGCGGACCTCGCTGGCCACGGTCTTCGGCGACGACTACTACGGCGCGTACTGCCGCGACGTCCTCGCCGGACAGGAGGGCGTCGACCTCTCCCTCTCCCGCACCGCCGACGGCTGGCACACCCCCGTCACCGTCTCCCTCGCGCACGGTCACGACCGGGCCCTGGTCACCCACGGCCAGGAACCGCCGTACTCCCAGGACGTCCTGATGGGCGACCCGCCCGAGTCGCGCACGGCGCTCGTGCACATCGAGGCCGAGCCGCGCGAGTGGCTCGCCAAGGCCGCCGCGAACGGCACTCTCATCTACGCGGACGTCGGCTGGGACCCCACCCAGCAGTGGTCGCGCGACCTGCTCGACCAACTCGCCCTGTGCCACGCCTTCCTCCCCAACGAGACCGAGGCGATGGCCTACACCCGCACCGACAGCGCGGTCGCCGCGCTCGGCACCCTGAGCGAGCTGGTGCCGGTGGCCGTGGTCACCCGCGGCGGCGAGGGCGCGGTAGCGGTGGACCAGACGACCGGGGAGTACGCGGAGGTCCCCGCCCTGGACGTCGACGTGCTCGACGCGACGGGCGCCGGCGACGTCTTCGGCGCGAGCTTCGTCGCCGCCTCCCTCGGCGGCTGGCCCCTGACGGAACGGCTGCGGTTCGCCGTGCTGTCCGCCGGACTCTCCGTGGGCCACCACGGCGGAGGCCTCGCCGCACCCGGCTGGTACGGCGTCGAGCGCTGGTGGCGCTCGCTGACCGACCCCGGCCTGAAGAAGGCCTACGGCTTCCTCGCGGACCGCATCCCGGCCGACGTCGGCCCACCGGTGCACCACGCGCCGGTCACCCCGCCCGCGCGGCTCCACTGACCCCCCTCACCCCGCCCGCGCGGCCCCGAAGACCCCACGCACCAACGCCCTGAAGTACCACGAACAGGAACAAACAGGAGTGACCCGTGGACCTTTCTCGTAGAGGCTTCCTCCAGGCTGCCGTGTTCACCGCGGCCGCCTCCGGCCTGACCGTCGCCTGTGGCGGCGGAGGTTCGGATTCAGGCGGCACCAAGAACGGCAAGAACCTCACCATGTGGTACTGGGGCGGAGCCCTCAGCGACAAGGTGGTCGCCGAGGCCAAGACGCACTTCAAGAGCCAGATCAAGCTGACCAGTTCCTCCATCGGCGGCGACTTCAAGCAGAAGCTCACCACCACGCTCGCGGCGGGCGGCTCCTCCGTGCCGGACATCACCGGCATCAAGGGCGAGGACATCGCCTCCTTCCTGCCCAACGCGGACCGCTTCCTCGACCTGAACGACCTGGGCTTCAAGAAGATCTCCTCCCAGTACCTGGAGTGGAAGACCAAGCTCGCCCAGACCGAGGACGGCAAGCAGATCGGCTTCCCGATCGACATCGGACCCACCGCGCTCTTCTACCGCGCCGACCAGTTCGACAAGGCGGGGCTGCCCTCCGACCCGGCGAAGGTCGCCGCCGAGGCCAAGAGCTGGGACGACTACTTCGCGCTCGGCACCGAGCTGAAGAAGGCGCTGCCCGGCACCTTCCTCATCAACAACATGGGCTCGGTGTTCAGCATCGCGGTCGGACAGGGCACCACGCGCTTCATCGACCAGGACAACCACTTCATAGGCGACCAGGACCACATCCGCGCCGCGTGGGACACCGCGGTCCGCGCCTACACGCTCGGCCTCGACGCCAAGATCAACGACCAGAGCTGGAACGCCGCCGTCGGCAAGAGTCTGACCACCGAGGTCGGCGCCGCCTGGCACGCGCTGGACATCGAGTCGGCCGCCCCCGACACCAAGGGCAAGTGGCGGGTCTGCGCGACCCCCGGCGGACCGGCCAACCAGGGCGGCTCCTACCTGACCCTGCCCAAGCAGTGCCGGAACCCCGAAGAGGCATTCAAGATCATCAGCTGGATCCTCAGCCCGGACAACAACGCCAAGAGCTTCACCGACGCCTCCATCTTCCCCGCCTCCCCGGAGACGTACGCGATGCCGGCCATGACGGGCCCCGACGACTTCTTCGGCGGACAGAAGATCATCGAGGTCTTCGGTCCGGCCGCCGAGGCCATCCCCGTCAGCTACGAGGCGCCCGCCGACTCCGCGGTCATGGCCCCCTTCATGGCCGAGCTGACCAGTATCGAGGCCAAGGGCAAGAAGCCCGACGACGCCTGGAAGGACGCGGTCTCCCAGGCCAAGCAGATCGCCAGGCGACAGGGGGTGAACTGAGGTGACGTCACCTCCGGTGACCGGTCCCGCCACGGTGCCCGAGCACCGTGGCGGGCCGGGCCCGGCCCGCTTCCGCCCGCGGCGCACCCCGCCCGCGGGCGTCGCCCGGCCCACTCGTCGAGGTGTGCTGTCGTACTGGCGGCAGTACCTGGCGATCTCGCCCTTCTATCTGATCTTCCTCGGCTTCTCCTTCGTCCCCGTCTTCTATTCGCTGTACCTGTCCTTCCAGCGCTACGACGGGCTGGGCACCAAGCAGTTCGTGGGTCTGCAGCAGTTCGAGTTCCTCTGGAGCGACCCGGTCTTCTGGCTGTCCATCCGCAACACCCTGATCATCTGGGTCCTGTCCACCGTTCCCACGCTCTTCGGCGCGCTGGTGCTGGCGACGCTGCTGCATTCGGTGCGCCGCTTCAAGGGCTTCTACCGCATCGCCCTCTATGTACCGAACGTGACGTCGATCGTCGCCGTGGCGATCTTCTTCGGCGCGGTGTTCAGCAACGACTTCGGCCTGGTCAACGCGATCCTGGGCACGGTCGGCATCTCACCCGTGCCGTGGCTGAGCGACCCGTGGCTGATCAAGGTGGTCATCGCCCTGCTGATGACGTGGATGTGGACCGGCTACAACATGATCATCTACCTGGCCGGCCTCCAGGCCATCCCGCAGTCGGTCTACGAGGCGGCCAGGATGGACGGCGCCGGACCGATCCGCACGTTCTTCCAGATCACCATCCCGATCATGCGGCCCATCATCCTGTTCACCGTCGTCATCTCGACCATCAACGGTCTGCAGAGCTTCAGCGAACCCCAGGTGCTCTTCGCCAGCAACGCCGCCAACCAGAACCTCGGCGGTCCGGGCCAGGCCGGACTGACCACACTGCTGTACTTCTACCAATCGGCCTTCCTCGACAACGACTACGGCTACGGCGCGGCCATCGTGTGGGCCTTCTTCGTACTGATCATCGTGCTCGTCGTCATCAACTGGCGCATCGTGCAACGAGGGAGGAAGTCATGACGACAGCCGTCACGCCGCGGCCGGACACGGGGGCGAAGCGGCCGCGCCGCCCCAAGGGCCTGTCGCCGCACCTCTTCCTCGTACTGGCCGTCGTGATCTCGGTGTTCCCCTTCGTGTGGACGATCGTGATGGCGACCAACACCACCCGGGACATCTACAAGAGCCCGCCGAAGCTGACCTTCGGTTCGCATCTGCTGGAGAACATCCGGGGCGTGCTCGACACGGTCGACTTCTTCGGGTCGATGCTCAACACGATCGTCATCGCGAGTGTCACCACGGTCCTGGTGCTGTTCGTCGACTCCCTGGCGGCCTTCGCGTTCGCCAAGTTCGAGTTCCCCGGGCGCAGGATCCTCTTCGGCACGCTCCTGGTGTTCATGATGCTGCCGCTCCAGCTGGCCGTCCTGCCGCAGTTCATCCTGATGTCGGAGATCGGCTGGGTCGGCATGCTCAAGGCGCTGGTCTGGCCCGCCCTCTCCAACGCCTTCGGCATCTTCTGGCTGCGCCAGTACATCGAGAACGGGGTGCCCGACGAACTGCTGGACGCGGCGCGCATCGACGGCGCCGGCTTCTTCCGGCAGTACTGGAACGTCGCACTGCCGATGATCAAGCCCGCGCTGTCCTTCCTCGCCATCTACGCCTTCGTCGGCGCCTGGAACGACTACGTCTGGCCGCTCATCGTGCTCACCAACCCCGAGCACGTCACGCTCCAGGTCGAGCTGGCCCAGCTCAACGTCGGCCACAACACCGACTACAGCATGGTGATGGCCGGTGTGCTGATGGCATCCCTCCCGTTGGTGCTCGTGTTCGCCGTCTTCGCGCGGGGCTTCATCGCGGGGGCCACCGAGGGCGCGGTACAGGGCAGCTGAACCGAACCGCTCCCTAGAGAGGGGTGCACGATGGCGGACGCCTACGGCGCGGGACGGCCGGGGCGCGGCAAGGTGCTCGTGGTGGGGATGGACGGGCTGCGCCTCGACCGGCTGCCCCTCCCCCGGACTTCGGCCGACGGGACCCCGATCCCGCCTCGCCCGCCCTCGACGGCACCGGTGCTGCACGGCCTGATGGCCGCGGGCGCCCACGGCAGCAGTCTGCTGCCCTACGGCGAGGTGGACGGCCTGGCCGAGGGCGGGCCGTCCACCAGCATGGCCTACACCGACTCCGGTCCCGGCTGGTCGAGCGTGCTGACCGGGGTCTGGCCCGACCGGCACGGCGTGACCGGCAACGACTTCGAGGGCGCCGACTACTCCCGTCACCCCGACTTCCTCAGCCGCGCCGCCGCCGCGCGACCCGGTCTGCGTACGGTGGCCGCGGTGTCCTGGCCGGAGCTGGTCGACCGCGGCACCCTGGGTCCCGCGATCGGCGAGCGCGTGCGGTACGACGGGGAGTCCGACGGCTACGAGGACGCGGACCGGCGCGTCGCCGACACCGTCGTGCGCCGGATCGTCGAGGACGACCCGGACGCGCTGTTCGTGTACTTCGGCGCCACCGACGAGGCCGGCCACGCCACGGGGCCGCTCAGCCCGGCCTACGACAGTGCCCTCCTCGCCCAGGACGCCCACCTCGGGCGGCTGCTGGACGCGATCGCCTTCCGGTGCTCCGACCCGGCCCGCGCGGACGAGCACTGGACGGTCGTGGTCACCACGGACCACGGGCATCTCGACACCGGCGGCCACGGCGGCGACACCCGCGCCGAGCGCGAGGTCTTCGTCGTCCTCGCCGAGCCGGGAACATCCGGCGGCCGGGCCGCCGGAGGCCCGCAGGTCGGCACCCGGCTGGACACACCCCGCCTCGTCGACATCGCCCCCACCGTCCTGGACCGGCTCGGCATCCCCGTCGACCCCGCCTGGGGTTTGCCGGGGCGCGTGCTGCCCCGGCCGGTCCCCTCCCTCCCGTCACCCCCGACTTCGGAACGGTCATGACCGACGCACTCTTCGCCCTGCGCCCCTGGCAGTCACCCGAGGTGACCTCCTGGGGGCGGCTGCCCATGAACGCCGTGGACCGGCGCGAGGGGGCGGTGTCGCTCGACGGCCGGTGGCGGTTCCAACTGCTGCCGGCGCCCGAGCGGGAGCCCGGGCCCGCCTGGTCCTGGGCCGAGCTCCCCGGTTCCTGGACCTTCGACGCGGCGGAGGACCCGCCGCAGTACACCAACGTCCGCATGCCGTGGGCCCGGTTCCCACCGGACTCCCCGCCCGAGAACCCGACGGGCGTGTACGAGCGGGACGTCGAGATACCCGCCGAGTGGGCCGGACGCCGGATCGTCCTCCAGGTCGGCGCCGCGGAGAGCGTGCTGCTCGTCCATGTCGACGGGCGGCCCGCCGGCGTCTCCAAGGACTCCCACCTGGCCGCCGAGTTCGACCTGTCCGGCCTGGTCCGGGCCGGGACGAAGGCCACCGTGCGGCTCACGGTGGTGAAGTGGTCGGACGCCTCGCACATCGAGGACCAGGACCAGTGGTGGCTGGGCGGCATCACCCGCCCGGTGCTGCTGTACGCCACCGATCCGCTCCATCTCGCGGACGTGACCGTGCGGGCCTGCCACGACGGCGAGCTGCGGGTGGACTGCCGGGTGCGCTCGGCGGCGGGGACGGCGACGGGCGCGCTGCCCGCCGGGTGGTACGTCAGCGGGGAGCTGGACGGCCTGGAGCTGTGTCAGGACCGCGCGTTCGACCGCCTCAACGCCGAGGACGAGCGGGTCTCCGACTTCCTCGGCGAGGCCCGGCTGGGCACGGTCGTCCCCGGCGTACGGACCTGGAACGCCGAGGCCCCCGAGCTGTACGACCTCACCGTCCGGCTGCACCGCGCCGACGGCACGGTCGCCGACACCTCGCGCCACCGGGTCGGCTTCCGCGACGTCGAGATCCGTGGCCGGGACCTGCTGGTCAACGGGGAGCGGGTCTACATCCGGGGCGTGAACCGGCACGACTTCCATCCGCTGACGGGGCGGACGGTGTCGTACGAGGACATGCGGGCGGACCTGCTGACGCTGAAGCGTTTCGGCTTCAACGCGATCCGCACCTCCCACTATCCGGGCGACCCCGCCCTCTACGACCTCACCGACGAGCTGGGCTTCTACGTGGTGGACGAGGCGGACATCGAGTCGCACGACCACGCGCACGAGATCGCCGACGATCCCCGCTATCTGAACGCCTTCGTGGACCGTGTCTCCCGCATGGTCCTGCGGGACAAGAACCATCCGTCGGTGATCGTCTGGTCGCTGGGCAACGAGTCCGACTACGGGGCGAACCACGACGCGGCGGCGGGCTGGCTGCGGCGCCACGATCCGACGCGTCCGGTGCAGTACGAGGGTGCGGCGAAGCTGGACTGGGGGGCCACGGACGACGCCTCCGACATCGCCTGCCCGATGTACGCGCCCATCGAGGACTGCGTGGCGCACGCGCTGTCCGGCGAGCAGACGAGGCCACTGATCCAGTGCGAGTACTCGCACGCCATGGGCAACAGCAACGGCACCCTCGCCGACACGTGGGCCGCCATCGAGGCAACCCCGGGTCTTCAGGGCGGGTTCATCTGGGAGTTCTGGGACCACGGCATCCTCCAGCGTGTGAACGACGGACGACCGGCCGGGCGTGGGGGCGCCGGGTTGTACGAGAACGGGGTGGCCGGGCCCGGCCTGCGCTGGGCCTACGGCGGCGACTTCGGCGAGCGGATCCACGACGGCGCCTTCATCGCCGACGGGGTGGTCTTCCCCGACCGCACGCCCAAGCCGGTGATGTTCGAGCACCGGGAGATCGCCGCCCCGGTGCGGCTGTCGGTGGAGGGCGAGGGCACCTGGCGGGTGCTGCGGGTGCACAACCGGCAGCACTTCCGCGACCTTTCGTGGCTGACCGCCGAGTGGGAGTTCACGGCGGCCGACGGCGGCACCTGGACGCTTCCGGCCCGGCTGCCGGACGTACCGCCCGGCGGCTCGGCCGTCGTCGACCGGCCCGAGGTGGCGGGCGGGGCCGGCGAGATCTGGCTGACCCTGCGGGTGACGACGGCCGCCGACGAGCCCTGGGCACCGCGCGGCACCGAGGTGTGCAGCCCGCAGGTCCGGTGGTACGCGGCGGACGAGGGTGAGCCGGTGGTGGGCATGGAGGAGGACCCCGGGCACATCCCTCCGCCGGAGACGGACCCGGACGGGCTGCTGCTGCACCCGCTGCTCGCCTCCCCGCCGGCCCTGAGCCTGTGGCGGGCCCCGACCGACAACGACGTTCTCGGCGGCATGGCCGAGCGCTGGCGCGAGCTGGGCCTGGACCGCATGGAGCGCGAGCCGGTCGCGGTGGAGCGCAAGGGGGCCACCGTGCGGGTCCGGTCCCGATGGTCGACGGGTGCCGGGTTCGTCGAGCACGAGCAGGTGTTCACCGCGCTGGTGGACGGCCGGGTGTTCGTCGAGGAGACGGCCGTCCTCCCCGAGGAGCTGACGGACGTGGCCCGGGTCGGCACGGTGTTCGAGACCGTCGACGGTTTCGACAGCCTGGCCTGGTACGGGCAGGGCCCCTGGGAGAGCTATCCGGACCGTGCCGCCGGGGCCCCCGTCGGCCACCACGCGCTCCCCGTGGACGAGTTGTTCACTCCTTATCTGCGGCCGCAGGAGAGCGGGGGCCGGCACGGGGTACGGCACTTCACGCTCTCCGGGGGCGATCACGTCCTCGCGGTACGGCTGGACGGCCCCCGGCAGGTCTCGGTCACGCGGCATCGCGCGGCGGACCTGGCGGCCGTCGCCCATCACGACGAGCTGGTGCCACGGCCCGGCTGTGTGATCCACATCGACGCGGCGCACCGGGGACTGGGCACCGCGTCGTGCGGCCCCGACACCTCGCCGCCGTATCTCGTCCCCCCGGGTGTCCACCGCTGGTCGTGGACGCTGCGGGCGCTCTGAACCACGAACCCCTTTCTACGGAGTCACTTGTGTGCACCTCGCACGAACCGGGGCAGGAGTCTGCCCGGGCCCGCTCGGGCAGACGCAACTTCCTGCGTGCCACCGCCCTGCTGGGCGCGGCGGCCACCGCCTCGCTGCCCGTCGTGGCTCGGGCGGCGCCCGCGCGCTGGAAGCCCGACCGCACGAGCCGCCGCTTCACGCTCGCCGTCATGCCCGACACGCAGTACCTGTTCGACGGGCCGAGCATCGACAAGGCGCCAGTCGAGGCGTCCCTGCGGTACCTGCTGGAGCACGGTGAGGAGGAGAACATCGTGTTCCTGTCCCATCTCGGGGACCTCACCCAGAACGGCACGGCGCGGGAGACCGAGGCGATCGGCGAGGCCTTCCGGCTCCTGGACCGCAGGGGCGTCGGCTACAGCGTCCTCGCGGGCAACCACGACGTGCGCTCCTCCACCGACGACCAGCGGGGGCCGACCCCGTACCTGGACGTGTTCGGACCCGACCGCTTCCAGGGCCGGCCGACCTTCGGGGGTGCCTCCCCGGACGGCTACAACTCCTTCCACCTCTTCGAGGCCGCCGGCCGGCAGTGGATGGTGCTCGCCCTGGACTGGCGGCTCTCCGCGAAGGGCTTCGCCTGGGCCGAGGACGTCCTGGCCCGGCACCCGAGGACACCGGTCGTCCTCACCACGCACGAGATCGTCGACGGCGACGGCTCCCTCTCGTCCTACGGGCAGAAGCTGTGGGACCAGCTGATCGAGGACCACGACCAGATCTTCCTCACCCTCAACGGGCACTACTGGCCGGCGGCGCGCGCGACCCGGAGGAACGCCGCCGACAACGATGTCCACCTGCACCTCACGAACTACCAGAACCGGTATTTCGGTGGCGCGGCGATGATCCGTCTCTACCGTTTCGACCTCGACCGGAACACCATCGACGTGGAGACGATCTCCCCGTGGATCCTCGGCCGGGCCGCGAGGGGACTCAACGAACTGGAGCGGCAGGAGAGCGAACTCTCCGGCGACGCCGACCGGTTCACCGTCGAGATCGACTTCGAGAAGCGGTTCGCCGGTTTCGCGCCGGTGCCCGCGCGGGCGTCGCGGCCGGTGTCGACGATGCTGATACCCGGCACGGTCGCCTACTGGCGGTTCGACGGCCGGGAGGACGGGGCGAAGGTCGCCGGCACCGTCCCGGACCGCTCCGGACACGGCAACGACCTCACCCTGGTGACCGTCGGCGGCGGCACCCTCACCTGGTCCGCCGACCACCACCCGGACCAGCCGGGCCACGGCAGCCTGGAGTTCCACGGCGGCAAGCCCCCGCTGACGGGCGCGTATCTGCGCACGGTCGACGGGGCGCCCCTCAACGCGGCCACGTTCAGGGACGGTTACACCATCGAGGCGTTCTACCGGCTGCCCGCCGACTGGAACCCCTCGAACCACGCCTGGGCGGGCATCCTCGGCCGGACCGGCACCGGCGGCGCGGCGGGCAAGACCGCCGACGACCCGGACGAGCCGCTCGCCACGCTGTCGCTGTCGAACGACCGGGAGCCGCAGTGGGCGGTGCGCCCGCTCAACCAGCAGGGAATCGCCACCAACTGGGGTCAGGAGACCCCGCTGGAGACGTGGTGGCACCTCGCGGTGGTCAACGACGGCAGGCACACCACGCTCTACGTCCAGGGCTGCCCGGTCGTGCGCAACCCGAAGGCCACCGCCGTCGGGCTCACCTCCGTCGGACTGCCCTGGATCCTCGGCGGCTACGAGTACGCCGGGAAGATCGACCAGATCCTGCACGGACGCCTCGGTGACGTCCGTGTCGTCGAACGGGCGCTGCCCGTCGAGTCCTTCATGAACCACTGAGACGCGAAGGAACCACCACCATGTCCGACCTGTCCGGCACACCCGAGCAGCAGTTGCCCGCCTGGGCCGATCCGTCCGTCTCCGCCGCCGACCTCGACGCGCAGGGGGTGTCGCGCCGTGGGCTGCTGCGGGGCGCGGGCCTGTTCGGTGCCGCGTTCGCGATGGGCGCGACGGGCGCCCTGACCACACCGGCCGCGGCCGGTTCCCGCCCGTACGGGGGTGAGGACCCGCGGCTCGCCTATCTCGTCGGCGACCACCACATCCACACCGTCTACAGCCACGACGCCAAGTACACGTTCTCCCAACTGGCCGCGGCGGGCGCGAAGTACGGCCTGGACTGGATGGTGTTCACGGAGCACTCCAACTTCGGGCACGCCGACTTCGGGGCCGCGCTGGAGCACAAGGAGATCCTGAAGGCCCGTGCCGAGAACCCCCGCCAGCTGATCTTCCAGGGGCTGGAGTGGTACATCCCTGCCGCCGAGCACTGCACGGTCTTCACCACCCCCGGGCGGCACGAGGTCGACCTGCTCACCCGCTTCGAGAGCGCGTACGACGGCAAGCTGCTCGGCTACACGGACGGTTCCGTGGCCGGCGCGGACACCGCCCGCAACGAGGCGCACGCCGTGAAGGCCATCAAGTGGCTCGCCGAGCAACGTCGTTCGGGCTACGTCGACGACGTGCTGGTCCTCGCCAACCACCCGCTGCGCCTCGGCATCGACTCCCCGCACGAGCTGCGCGGCTGGCGGGACGCGGCCCCCGAGATCATGATCGGCATGGAGGGGGCGCCCGGCGCCCAGGGCGCGGCCCTCCCCGGCTGGCGGGGGACGACCTCGATCCGGGGCGAGTACGAGAACAAGCCCTCCGCCCAGTCCTGGCCCGGGTACCCGGCGGAGGCGTACCTCACGTACGGCGGCTTCGACTGGTCGACGGCGACCGTGGGCGGACTGTGGGACGCGATGCTGGCCGAGGGCAGGCCCTTCTCGATCACCACCAACTCCGACGCGCACCGGATCGTCTTCGACACCTGGAAGAACGGCGACTGGCCGGCCGGGCAGAACTTCGACAGCACCGGCAAGCTGCCCGACCCGGTGAACACCGACACTCCGCAGCCCGGCAGCGACTTCTGGCCCGGCCAGTTCAGCCGCACCCATGTCGGCGTCACCCGCTGGGGATACCGCTCGGTGACGGCCGGTCTGCGCGCGGGCCGCGTCTGGGTCGACCACGGCCATCTGCTCGACGGCCTCGACGTCCGGGTGAAGCGCGACCGTGACCACGGCCGGGGCGTCACCCTGGGGGGCCGGCTGCGTGTCCGCAAGGGCGAGAGGCTCACGCTGACGGTGACCGTGACGACCGCGTCCCGCGCCAACCCGCACGGGATCCTGCCGGAGTTGGCCCATGTCGACGTCATCCGGGGAGCGGTGCGCGGCCCGGTGAGCGACCGCGACGCCTGGCAGGCCCCGGACACGAGGGTGGTCCACACCGAGGACGTGAGCGGGCGCGAGGGCACGTACACCCTGCGCGTCCCGCTCACGGCAGGCGACGAGTCCTTCTACGTCCGTCTGCGCGGCAGCGACGGCAAGCGGAACGGCGCCGGGTATCTGGGCGCCGCCGTGGACCCGCACGGCCCGATCCCCCACGAGCCGGGCGACGGCGACCCGTGGGAGGACACGTGGTTCTACTCGAACCCGGTCTTCGTGGACGTGGTGGGAGGCTGAGCGGGAGCGTCCCGCCAGGGGCGTGGGGAACCGCGCGACCGACCACGACGGACGCGCGGTTCCCCACCCGCGAACCCTTACGCGTAGAAGCGGGACAGGCTCTGCAGCACGGCCGCCGGCTTGGGCGCGCCCTCGATCTCGATCGTGCCGTCGACGGTGATCTGCACGCCTCCCGGCACGTCCTCCACCGACGCCAGCTTGCCGACCAGCCGGATCTTCGACCCGACCTTCACCGGCGAGGGGAAACGCACCTTGTTCAGGCCGTAGTTGACCTTCGTCGAGACACCCTCGACGTCCAGGAGTTCGGTGAAGAGCGGGATGAACAGCGACAGGGTCAGGTACCCGTGGGCGATCGGCGCGCCGAAGGGGCCCTTCGCCGCCTTCTCGGGGTCGACGTGGATCCACTGGTGGTCCCCGGTCGCGTCGGCGAACGTGTCGATGCGCTCCTGGGTGACCTCGATCCACTCACTGGTGCCGAGGTCGCTGCCGGCGAGCTTCTTGAGCTCGTCGATGCCGTTCACGGTGATGCTCATAAGACGTTCCTTAGCTAAGAGTTGGTGCCGTAGCGCTTGCGCACCCGGGCCTTGAGGAGCTTTCCGGAGGCGGTGCGGGGCAGCTCGTCCGCGATCACCACCGACTTCGGGATCTTGTACTTGGCGAGTCGTCCGGCCAGCGAGGCCAGCACCTCGTCGGCGTCCAGGGCGCAGCCCTCCCGGGGGACGACCACGGCTCGCGGCACCTCGCCCCACTTGTCGTCGGGGACGCCGATGACCGCGCACTCGACGATGTCGGGGTGGGCGAGGAGCTGGTCCTCGATCTCGGCGGGGTAGATGTTCTCGCCCCCGGAGATGATCATGTCCTTGATGCGGTCGACGATGAAGACGTAGCCGTCCTCGTCGATCCGGGCCGCGTCCCCGCTGCGGAACCAGCCGTCGGCGAAGACCGCGGCGGTCTCCTCGGGCAGCCCCCAGTAGCCGGGCATGACATGGGGTCCGCGGACGACGACCTCGCCGGGCTCGTCGACGTCGACCGGGGTCATGTCCGGGCGGACGACCCGTACGTCGCTGAAGAAGTGCGGTACGCCCGCCGACCCGGCCTTGCTCACGGCGTGCTCGGCGTCGAGGAAGAGCGTGCCGGGGGCCGCCTCCGTCATGCCGTAGCCCTGGAGGAAGGTGAGCCCGCGCTCCTGGAACGTGGCGATGAGCGGGGTCGGCACCGGGGAGCCGCCGCAGGAGAGCATCCTGAGCGACGACAGGTCGGCGTCGGCCCAGCGCGGGTGCCGGGCGATCTGGTCGAACATGGTCGGCACGCCGAACATGAAGGTGATCCGGTGCCGTTCGATCAGGTCGAAGGTGGCCTCCGGCACGAAGGCCTCGACCAGGACGCAGGTGCCGCCCTTGAGCAGCACGGGCAGGGTGAGCATGTTCAGCCCCGCCGTGTGGAACAACGGGGCGGAGACCAGGGCGCGTTCGTCGGTGATGACGTCCTGGTCGACGAGCACGTTGACGGCGTTCCAGATGATGTTGCCGTGGGTGAGCATCGCGCCCTTGGGGCGGCCCGTGGTCCCCGAGGTGTACATGATGATGCAGGTGTCGTCGGCGGTGACGGGCTGGTCGATCGGCTCGGCGCCGGCTCCCGCGAGCAGCGCCTCGTACTCGGCGCCGATCTCCACGAACGTGCGCACGTCGGTCTCGTCGCCCGGCAGTCCGGCGACGAGAGCGGTGAACCCGGCGCCGTACACCAGCGCCTTGGCCCCGGAGTCCGCCAGCTGGTAGGCGATCTCGGGGCCCGCGAGGCGGGTGTTGAGCGGGACGAAGACCGCGCCGAGCGTGCCGGCGGCGAACAGCGTCTCCAGGTACGAGGGGTGGTTGGGCCCCAGGTAGGCGATGCGGTCGCCGCGGCGTACGCCGGAGGCGCGCAGGGCGTGGGCGAGGCGTGTGGTGCGCTCGTACAGCTCCCCGTAGGTGAGGCTCGTGTCGCCGTGGATCAGCGCGGTGCGGTGCGGGGTCTTGCGGGCCCGGCGGGCGGGCCACGACCCCAGTCCCTCATTGCGCATGTCTGTGCCCCTGTCCGTCATTGCACATGGGGAGGTCCATCTGCGTCCTCTACGGTTTCGTCAGGCCGAGCAGGCGGGCGGCGTTCTCCTTGAGGATCTTCGGCTTGACCTCGTCCTTGATCGACAGCTTCTCGAAGTCGGCGAGCCAGCGGTCGGGGGTGAGGACGGGGTAGTCGGAGCCGAAGAGCACCTTGTCCTTGAGCAGGGTGTTCGCGTACTGCACGAGCTGCGGCGGGAAGTACTTCGGCGACCAGCCGGACAGGTCGATGTGCACGCCCGGCTTGTGCGTGGCGACCGCCAGGGCCTCGTCCTGCCAGGGGAACGACGGGTGCGCCAGGATGATCTTCAGGTGCGGGAAGTCGGCGGCGACGTCGTCCACGTGCAGCGGGTTGGAGTACTTCAGGCGGATGCCGCCGCCACCGGGCACGCCGGCGCCGATGCCCGTCTGGCCGGTGTGGAAGAGGGCGATCGTGCCCGTCTCCTCGATGACCTCGTACAGGGCGTACGCCACCGCGCGGTCGTTGGGGAAGAAGCCCTGGACGCTGGGGTGGAACTTGAAGCCCTTGACCCCGTACTCCTCGACCAGCCGCCGGGCCTGCCTCACGCCCGCCTTGCCGCGGAAGGGGTCGATGGAGGCGAAGGGGATCAGCACGTCCGCGTTGGCGGCGGCCGCCTCGGCGACCTCCTCGTTGGGGACGGGCTCGGTGCCGGTCGCGGACTCGGCGTCCACCGTGAAGATCACGGCGGCCATCTTCCGCTCACGGTAGTAGGCGGCCGTCTCCTCCAGGGTGGGCTTGCGCTTGCCCTCGACCTTGAAATAGGCGGAGGAGGCGTCGTGCAGCTCGTCGTCCAGCGACGACGTGCCCTTCTTCGAGGACACCTCCGCGTGGGTGTGGACGTCGATCGCGACCAGCTCGTCCACGTTCATGACGGGGTCTGCGGCACTCATCACGCCTCCGGGATCTTCGGGGCGGGGACGCCCACGGTCTGCGGCTCGGCACCCAGCGAGGTCGGCCAGACGTCGGCGAGGGCCTCGGGGGTCCAGCCGCCGTTCGCGTACGCCGTCTTGATCTCCTGCGGATGCGACCAGAGTGCCACCTTGTCGCCGCCGATGCCGATGGCCTGGCCGGTGACTCCGCGCGCCGCCTCGGAGGCCAGGAACGGGACCAGGGCCGCGCAGTCCTCGGGGGTGCCGAAGCCCTCGCCCTTGCGCAGGAAGTCGGGGAACGGCTTGCCCTCGCGCAGGGCCGCCACGTAGGGGGCGAAGACCGGGATGGTCTCGGTCATCGCGGTGGCGGCGACCGGGACGATCGCGTTGACGGTGATGTTCGCGCGGCCCAGCTCCATCGCCCAGGTGCGGGCGAAGGCCGCGATGCCGGCCTTGGCGGCGGCGTAGTTGGTCTGGCCGAAGTTGCCGCGCTGGCCGGCCGGGGAGCCGACGAGGATCAGGGAGCCGCCCTCGCCCTGTTCGCGCATACGGATCGCGGCGGCACGGGCACAGGTGAAGGTGCCCTTGAGGTGGGTGGTGATCACCGCGTCGAAGTCGTCGTCGGACATCTTCCACAGCACCTTGTCGCGGAGGATGCCCGCGTTGGTGACCAGGATGTCGAGCCGCCCGAACTCCTCCACCGCGCGGCCCACCAGGCGGTCGGCGGCCTCGGTCGTACCGACCGGGACCACCTCGGCGACGGCCTTGCCGCCCGCCTCGGTGATGGACTTCACGGCCGCCTCGGCCACGGCCTCGTCGATGTCGTTCACGACGACGGAGGCCCCGGCGGCGGCGAGGGCCTGTGCGTAGGCCAGGCCGAGGCCACGGCCACTGCCCGTGACGACGGCGACCTTGCCGGTGAGATCGATGCTGGGCACGAGTGGGGTCCCTTCGAGTGGCGGAGCGGCTTCGAGATCGAAGTGCGGCTTCGAAATCGAAGTTAAGAGCAATAGTTGTTGACGTCAATAGTTGTTGTTCCCCGGGCGTTGCGTCATGCTGGGACGGTACGTACGCGCCGCCCCGCCCGGGGCGCAGGCCTGATCCGCACGACAGGCCCTGGACCAGGGAGCCCGCCATCACCCGCCAGCAGACGCAGGACGCCGCTTCGATCGACGCCCACGAGCCGTGGATGCGCGGGCTGCACGCGGACACCGGCTACCTGCTGTACCGGCTGGGGCTGCGGTCCGGACAGCTGTTCAACGCCTCCCTCCAGGAGTCGGGCCTCAGGCTGCGGCACTACGCGCTGCTGCGCTTCCTGGCCACGTCCCCGGGGGCGCTCCAGCGCGAGCTGAGCGCGTCGCTCGGCTACGACCCGAGCGCGATCGTCGGGCTGGTGGACGACCTGGAGAAGCTGGGCTTCGCCGAGCGGCGCCCCTCCCCCGACGACCGCCGCAGCCGGATCATCGTGCTCACCGAGGACGGCCGGTCCTTCCTCCGTGACACCGACGAGGCCGGACAGCGCGTCTCCGACGAACTGGTGGAGCCCCTCGACGCCGCCGAGCGCGAGACGCTCCATGTGCTGCTGCAGAAGATCGCCGAGGCCGGACTGGGGTGACACCATGCCGATGACCACCGACGCGCTGCCGACGCCGGGTCCCGTGCCCCAGCAGACCGCGCCGGGCAGCACACCGCCGGGGGCCGCCCGCTCCGCTCCCGACCGGCTGCTCGCCGTACTGGCCGCCTTCGACCACGACCACCCGGCGCTCTCGCTGACCGACATCAGCCGCCGGGCCGGGCTGACCCTCACCACGGCCCACCGGCTGGTCGGCGCGCTCACCGAGTGGGGCGCCCTGGAGCGGGACGCGGGCGGGATCTACCACGTGGGGCTCCGGCTCTGGGAACTCGCGGCGCTCGCCCCGCGCGGGCTCGCACTGCGCCAGATCGCGCTGCCGTACCTGGAGGACCTGTACGAGGCGACGCACGAGAACGTGCAGCTCGCGGTCCGCGACGGCGACGACGTCGTCTACATCGAGTGGCTCTCCGGACGCTCCGCCGTCGGCGTCCACATACGGGTCGGCGCCCGCTGGCCCCTGCACGCCACGGGCGTGGGCCTGGCGCTCCTCGCGCACAGTGACCCGACCTCCCAAGAGGCCTACTGCCAGGGGACGTTGACCGCCTTCACCCCGTACACCATCGCGGACGCGCCCCAGTTGCGCCGGGTGCTCGCCGAAGTACGTCGGACGGGCGTGGCGGTGAGTGTCCGTCAGGTCACCGAGGACGCGCTGTCGGTGGCCGCCCCCGTGCGCGGACCGGGCGGGGCCGTGGTCGCCGCCGTCTCGGTCGTGGTGCCGCAAGCAGGCGCCCAGGTCCCGGTGCTGACGCCCGCCGTGCGCGTGGCGGCACGCGGTATCTCCCGCGCACTGGGCTGGCAGCCCGACGAACCCCGCCGAGGTTCACCGATACCGGGCCGGGGCTCCTCGCCCGCTTGACCGGCGGAGTCGCGGGAGAGCAGGCACGAAGGGCGCCTACCTCGTGGCCGACGCCTGCGCCGCGTACGTCACCGACGCCCCCGCGTGGGTGGCGGTACCCCGGGCCGTGAGCCACCCCTGCTCGGCGTCGGCGGCGGGCGTGACCTCCCAGCGGGTGACGAACCGTCCGCCGGGGCGGATGCGGTCCGCGGTGACCGTGCCGAGGGCACGCACCCGCCAGCTGTTCGGTGCGGTGAGGGCGAGCCGGGCGGCGGTCCAGGGGCGGGCCGACCCGTTGGCGAAGGTCGCGGTGACGAGGAACCCCCCGCTCGCGCGGGCGACCTTGAGGGTGACGCCGTAGGGCGCGCGCCGGTAGTCGTCCACCCACGAGGACCGCATGAGCCGCACCAGCGCGTCGGCCTCGGCGGGCCGCGCCGCCGCGAGGTCGTACCGCTCCCCGGGATCCCGCGCGAGGTCGTACAGCTCGACCTCCCAGCGGTCGTCGGGCGCCTCACGGTCCTGTCCTGGGGCGAACCGCACGGCCTTGTGGTCCCCGCGCCGCACCGCCTCGGCCAGCCGCCGCGTCCGGCCCCCGTCGACCCGGTCGGCGCGCGGGGTGACCCCGCTGTGGTTGCGGTAGAAGTACAGGTGGTCGTGGCGGGCGGCCTCTCCGCCGCCGGCCCGCAGCAGCGGAGCCACGGAGAGCCCGTCGATGTCCGACGGGGCGGGCGCGCCCGCGAGTTCGGCGAGGGTCGGCAGCAGGTCGATCAGCGGGGTCGGGCGGTCGGTGGTGCCGACGGGGACGCGCTGCGGGGACCAGGCGATCAGGGGGACGCGGATGCCGCCCTCGTACAGATTGCGCTTGTAGCCGCGCAGCGGGCCGTTGCCGTCGAAGAGGTCCGGGTCGGTGCCGCCCTCCTCGTGCGGGCCGTTGTCGCTGGTGACGAGGACGACGGTGCGCCGGTCGATGCCGTGTGCCCGGAGTCGGTCCACGAGGGTGCCGACCAGGCGGTCGAGCCCGCTGACCTGGGCGGCGTGGGCCTTGTCGGGGCGGGACCAGGGCTCATCGGCGTACGCGCCGGGCTTCGGGGCGAGGCTCGGGGCGTGCGGGACGGTCGGGGCGAGGAACAGCAGGAACGGCTGGTCCTTGTGGGCGTCGACGAAGCCGAGGGCCCGCTCCTCGATGAGGTCGGGGGCGTAGACCTCGCGTGCGCCGTCCCGGTTCTCGGGGATGTCCTGCTTCTCGCCGTTGTCCCACAGGTACGTCGGGTAGTACTCGTGCGCGTGCTTGTGCGTGAGATAGCCGTAGAACTGGTCGAAGCCACGGAAGTTGGGGTGGCTGGGCTGGTCCGGGCGCTCCGGGCCGAAGCCCCACTTGCCGATGAGCGCGGTGCGGTAGCCGAGGGCGCGCAGCGCCTCGGCGAACGTGAAGTCCCGCTCGGTCAGCGCGCCCTGGCCGCCCGGCCCCCAGGGGTTCTCCCGGACGGTGGCGTGGCCGCTGTGCAGCCCGGTCAGCAGGGAGCAGCGCGACGGGGCGCACACCGGGGCGGCGGCATAGGCGTCGGTGAAGCGCAGTCCCTCGGCGGCCAGGGCGTCCAGGCGCGGGGTGTCGATCAGTTTCTGTCCGTAGGAGCCGAGTTCGCCGTAGCCGAGGTCGTCGGCGAGGACGACCACGAAGTTGAGGCGCTGCGACGGGGTCCGGGCCGCGGGCACGACCGGCGCGGACGGCCGGCTCGTCCCGGGAACGGCGGCTTCGCGGGCCCCGGCCTCGCGTCCCTCGTGCGCGACACAGCCGGCCGCCGCCCCGGTCGCGCCGACCGCGGCGGTCCCGGCGAGGAAACGGCGGCGGCTGGGCATGCGAACTCCTGGGGGGGGTCGACGGGCGGTCGTGGTCCGATGGTGGACGAGGCGCTCGGAGCAGAACCATGCACAGGGCATGAACAGCTCGTTGCGACAGGTCGGCGGAGACCGCGATGGCCGACTGCGCGCCCCCGCCCTCGGAGAGGGGGAATGCGGGGTTCTGGTTCCATCGGCTGCGGGTGATCTTGCCAGACGCCCGTGCCATGCCTCTCACCGGCCCCGGAGATTTCCCGGGGCCGGTGAGAGGTGTGCCGTCGATTCGGTGGTGGGGTAGGGGCGTTCAGGCCGACAGGCCCTCGTAGGCGGCCGCGAGGATCATGACCGCACGCCCCGCGCCGCGCCGCGCCGCCGCAGGCAAGCAGCGACTGGACGGCGGCGACCGAGCGGGCGTTGCCGTGACCGTTCGCGGCCGGGATCTCGGCCCGGCGCCAGGCGGTCGCGTTGGGGGTGCCGTCCGGGATGACCGGGTTCGCCCCGCACGATCACGCCGGTCGTGTGGGGGCGGTGCCGTCCGTAGCCATCGAGGCCAGCCGGGCGCGGAGCTTCCCGGTGGGCATGCCGGAGACCAGCCGACGGAAGCCCCCCGCCGAGGTCCGCGACACGGCACACAGACCAGGAGCACCCACTCCCGCTCACCAGCACGCACTTCAACGCACTCCAGCGCCAGCAGCTCCAAACTCCTGGGTCATCGCGTGGTAGCCGGCCTCGGTGCCGGGTTTCCAGGCCGGCGCCCGCCCGGCCAGCCGTGCGGTGACGGTCGGCCAGTCGTACAGGTCCTCCACCGTGGTGGGGCCTCGAAGCGGGGCAGGCCGGCCGTGCGCGAGAGCACATGGCTGACGCGCACGTCCTCCTTGCCCGCCGCCGCGAACTCCGGCCAGTACGTCGCCACCGGGGCGTGCAGGTCCAGTGCGCCCCGGCCGGCGAGCATCAGCACGCACAGGGCCGTCATCGTCTTGGTGGTGGACCACACGCGGGTGAGGGTGTCGCGCTCCCACGGAACCGTGCGGTCGATGTCGGCGTACCCGCCCCAGAGGTCGACCTCGGGCTCGCCGTCCACGTACACGGCGACCGAGACGCCCACGTCCTTGTCGTCCAACGAGGCCGCCAACGCCTCGCGCACCGCGGTGAACCGGTCCGTGCACGTGCCCTGAGTGTTCGCCGTGCGGGGAAGGTAACGGGCCGCGTCGGGCGGAGCCATCGAACAGACCGGGCTCCGACGAGGATCCGCTCACCGGTCCGCTCCGGCTCACCGGCGCCCCAGGTCGGGCGGCCCCGTACGGATCGCCTAGGCTGATCCGTACGGGGCTGTCGTACGGACAAGAGCGCGAGGGGACATGCCGCTGAGGGACGACGATCCCGCCGTCATAGGCGGGTACGCCCTGGAGGACCGGCTCGGCGCGGGTGGCATGGGGGTCGTCTATCGCGCTCGGTCCGCGTCGGGGCGACTGGTCGCGATCAAGCTGGTGCACGCGCATTACCGCGACGACGAGGAGTTCCGCTCCCGGTTCCGTCAGGAGGTCGCGGCGGCGCGCCGGGTGAGCGGAGCGTTCACGGCTGCCGTGGTGGACGCCGATCCGGAGGCCGCCAGGCCCTGGATGGCGACGCAGTACGTTCCGGCTCCGACGCTCTCCGATCTGGTGCGCGAGGAGGGCCCGCTGGGCGGTGTCCGGATCCGGGGCCTCGCGCTGGGGCTGGTCGAGGCGCTGCGCGACATCCATCGCGCCGGGGTCGTGCACCGGGACCTGAAGCCGGCGAACGTCCTGATGGCCGAGGACGGGCCGCGCGTCATCGACTTCGGCATCTCGCGCGCCGGGGACAACCTGCCGCTCACCGTGACCGGACGGGTGATCGGCACCCCGCCGTTCATGTCACCGGAGCAGTTGCGCTCGCCGAGGGACGTCACCGCCGCGTCGGACGTGTTCTCGCTGGGGTCGCTGCTGGTGTACGCGGCCAGCGGGCACAGCCCGTTCAAGGCCGAGAGCCCCTATCTGGCGGGCTATCAGGTCATGTTCGAGGCCCCGAAGCTGGAGGCGGTGCCCGAGCCGCTGCGGGCCATCGCCGAACGCTGCCTGGACAAGGACCCGGCGAGCCGCCCGGACCTCGCCGAACTGCACGGTTTGTTCCTGGAGTTGGCGACTTCGCCCGCCGGCGGCACCCGTGGCGC
Organism: Streptomyces akebiae; assembly: GCF_019599145.1. Lineage (NCBI taxonomy): Bacteria > Bacillati > Actinomycetota > Actinomycetes > Kitasatosporales > Streptomycetaceae > Streptomyces > Streptomyces akebiae. Next base: position 1,525,313 of record NZ_CP080647.1, read on the forward strand.
CTCGCTGACGCCGACGCCTGGGACAGAGGCGGCGTCGGGGACGCCGTCGGCGTCGGCGTCGGGGACGCGAACGGAGACCGACCGGACCGACCCCCACCGAAGGACCACCGGACGGCCCAAGTCCGACCGGAGGAACACCGGACAGGCCTACGCGGAACGACCGGACGCGGACCGAACGAACGCGGACCGAACGAACACCGGCCGGGCGGACGACACGACCGCGAACGACCGGCTGCCCGACCACCGGCCGATGGACGGCGGACCACTCGACGACGGCCCGCTGGACGGCCGACCGGCGGGCAGGCGCCGCCCCAGGCCCCGTGCCCGACGGCAGTTGCTCCTCGTCGGCCTCGGCGCCGCCCTGACCGTCTCCGCGCTGAGCGCCGCGCTGCTCCTGTACGCGGGGGCCGAGGACAGCACGACGGCGTCCGGCACCGACAGCGGCAGCGGCAGCGGCAACGGCAACGGCAACGGCAGCGGCAACGGCAACGCCGTGGGCTACCGTTCCGCGTCGCTCCCCGAGGGCTGGCGGCCGTGGCAGACACGGCTGCGGGCCGACAGCGGTCTTCCCGCCGATTACATCCCGGTCAATTACGACCAAACGGGCTGCGTGACGGACGGGACGGACCTGTACTGCGGCGGTACGGGTTTCCTCGTCGCGAAGGTGGACGCCGCCACCGGGAGAACGGGATGGCGGTACGGCCGGCTTCCGCAGACCGCCCGGCCCATCGGCGTACGGGACGGCCTGGTCTTCGTCTACGCGGAAGCCGACAGCTCCCAGCGGCGTCTGGTGGCCCTGGACACCCGGACCGGGAAGGAGCGGTGGGCCCGGCCCATCAGCACGAGCGAGACGGCGCCCCTCTTCGACCGCGGCGTGCTCACCCTCACGCCCGACCACTCCGAGGTGATCGCCTACGACGCGGCGGGCAAGGAGCTGTGGCTGACGTCCGAGCCCGCCGGGGTCAACTGCATCCCCTCGGCGCTCGGCGGCGACCCGTACGAACTGTGCTGGGAGGGTGACGACTTCCTCGACACCCAACCGTTCACACTGGTACGCCTCAATCCCGACGACGGCACCCCACGGGCACGCACCCCGCTGCCCAAGAAGTCGCTCGCCCTGGGCGCCGTCGACGGACGGCCGCTGTTCCTGAAGGCGGAGACCACCGAGGAGGTCTACCAGGCGGGGTACGAGCGCCCCTACGACGCGTTCCTGCGGGTGGACCCGGACACCGGCAAGGCCACCCGGATCCCGCTGAAGCGCGCGCTGCGCGGTGCGGCGACACTCGTGGACGGGGTCGTGTACTTCGTGCGGACCAGCGGGTCGGTCACCGCCGTGTCGGCCAGGAGCGGCAAGGTGCTGTGGGAGCGGACCACCGACATGGAGAACCTGTCCGCGCCGGTGGCGTCGGCGGCCCGTGACGAGATCTACTTCGCCAACCGGTTCGGCCGACTGCTGGCCCTGGACAGCAGGACGGGCGCCGAGGTGTGGCGCACGGACGCGCTCGACGACCCGGGGGACAACGCGACCGACACCCCGCCCGGGGTACTGCTCGTGGACGACGCGATCGTGGCGACGGCCGGGAGCATGGCGTTCTCCGTGAACCCGGACGAGCCGATGAAGGCCGGGACGTCCGTGTCCACCGTCGGGGACTGACCGGCCGTCACACCGCCGCGTGGGCGCGGACGCCCCCCGAGGCGAGGCGGTCTTCACATCGTGAACTCGGCGCTGCCGCAAGGACTTTCTCCGCTTTAACTCTTGACGCCCGCAGCGCCGGAGCGCACATTGACCGCACGCTCTTCTCTGAGAGCGCTCTCAGGACGGGACTCCACGGAGCGCTCCCCCACCCGCGTATTCACTCCGTACACCCGAAGAGGCCGCCATGAGTGAAACCCCCGGCACAACCGTCACCGGCACACCCTCGGGACGTCGCCGCCCGCTCCGGCGCGCGTTCCTCGCCGTGGCCGCCGCGCTGGCGCTGGCCACGGCCTGGGCGACGACCGCGCAGGGCGCCGCCCCCACCCCGCCCGCGGGCTGGACGCAGGTCTTCGTCGACGACTTCAACGGCACCGCCGGCACCGGCGTCAACACCTCCAACTGGCAGTACGCGACCGGCACTTCGTACCCCGGCGGCCCCGCCAACTGGGGGACGGGCGAGGTCGAGACGATGACGAACAGCACCGCCAACGTCGCTCTCGACGGCAACGGCAATCTCCGCATCACCCCGATCCGTGACGCGGCGGGACGCTGGACCTCGGGCCGGATCGAGACCAACCGCACCGACTTCCAGCCCCCGGCGGGCGGCAAGCTGCGGGTCGAGTCCCGGCTCCAGATGCCGAACGTCACCGGGACGGCCGCCGAGGGCTACTGGCCGGCGTTCTGGATGCTGGGCGCGCCCTACCGGGGCAACTACCAGAACTGGCCGAGCGTCGGCGAGCTGGACATCATGGAGAACGTGCAGGGCCGCAACCAGGTCTGGGCCACCATCCACTGCGGCACCAACCCCGGCGGCCCGTGCAACGAGACGACCGGCATCGGCAACTCCACCGCGTGCCCCAACACGACCTGCCAGTCCGGGTTCCACACGTACACCATGGAGTGGGACCGCTCGGTGACCCCGGAGACGATCCGGTTCCTCGTCGACGGCACCCAGTTCCACTCGGTCAACGCGAACCAGGTCGACGCGACCACCTGGAACAACGCCACCAACCACGGGTTCTTCATCATCCTGAACGTGGCCATGGGCGGCGCCTTCCCCGACGCGTTCGGCGGCGGCCTCGACGGCGACACCCGCTCCGGTGTCCCGATGGTCGTCGACTACGTGCAGGTGCTGTCGGCCGGCGGGGGCACGACCACTCCGCCGCCGACGGGCACCCGTGACGCGTACAGCGCCATCCAGGCCGAGTCGTACAACAGCCAGAGCGGCACCCTCACCGAGACCACGACCGACACCGGCGGCGGCCAGAACATCGGCTCCCTGGCCAACGGCGACTGGGCACTCTTCCAGAACGTGAACTTCGGCTCCACGGCCGCGACGCAGTTCGTCGCGCGCGTGGCCTCCGGCGCCAACTCGGGGGTGAGCGGCCTGGTCGAGGTCAGGCTCGACAGCCGCTCGAACGCGCCGGTCGGCAGTTTCTCGATCGCCAACACCGGGGGGTGGCAGTCCTGGCGGACGGTGCCCGCGAACATGGCCCAGGTGACCGGCACCCATGACGTCTATCTGACCTTCACCAGCGGTCAGGCGCAGGACTTCGTGAACGTGAACTGGTTCAACTTCGGCCGCTGACGGACGACTTGGGCGACGGGCGGACTCCACGACGGTGGGGTCCGCCCGTCGCCGTGCGTCTCACCGCATCTCCGCCCGGAACGCCACCGGTGTGGTCCCGGCGTGCAGTTGGAAGAACTTGGAGAAGTTCGCCGCGTCGGGGAAGCCGACGGCGACGCCCACGCGGCCGATCGGGAGGTCCGTGTGGGCCAGCAGCCGCTTCGCCTCAAGGACGACCCGCTTGTCGATGAAGCCCTTCGGGGTCTCGCCGGTCGCCGCGCGGACCGCGCGGACGAGGGTGCGGCGCGAGTAGCCGAGGGCGTCGGCGTAGGCGCTGACACTGTGATTGGCGGCGAAGTCCCTTTCGACGGCGTCCCGGAAGCGGGTGAAGGTGGTGTCGTCGAGCCTGTGCCCCTCCTCCGTCGAACCGGTGGCGAGATGGGCGAGGCGCAGGAGGAAGGCCGTCAGGGAGTGCCGCAGGACGGCGGTGTGGAGGCCGGGCGGCAGGGTGGCGGTGTCGACGTACTCGCGTTCGAGCTGGGCCGACGAGGCGCGTAGGCCCGCGAGTTGGGCCGCGTCCGGGCGGAGCAGCGGCGGCAGGTCGTAGCGGTAGAGGCCGGTCGACTCGACGGTGGCGCGGGGCAGGAAGCCCGGTTGCATGGTGAGGACGGTCCCGCGGTACTCGGTGGCGGGTGAGAAGCGATGCACCTGCCCCGGCCGTATCCACAGCAGTTCGCCCGCGCCCACCTCGTACTCGGTGAAGTCGACCATGTGGCGCACCGGGCCGCCGTCGAACAGCATCACCACGTGGAAGTCGATGCGGTGGACCCCTTCCAGGGGTATGTCCGTGTGCCAGGGGCGTCGGCCGTCCATCGGGCCGATCCGCATGCCGACGCCGGAGAGGCCGCGGTCGACGGGGAACGGGAAGGTCTTGATCCGGTCACCGTCGGGGAAGTCTCTGTCCGTCATGTCCTCGCCGTCGCGTCGTCGGTGTCCCAGTTTCACCGAAGGCTGGCACACCGCCACCTCGCCCAACAAAAGTCAGACTTTTACTTTTGAAGACGCCAGAGCAATTCCGCCGTCTCATCGAGGACTTCTTGAAGATGAACTGGACAGAACTCGACCGGCGCGCCGTCGACACCGCCCGCCTGCTGGCCGCCGACGCCGTGCAGAAGGTCGGCAACGGGCACCCTGGTACGGCGATGAGCCTCGCGCCCGCCGCGTACACGCTCTTTCAGAAGGTGATGCGTCACGATCCCGCCGACCCCGAGTGGACCGGCCGTGACCGCTTCGTCCTCTCCCCCGGCCACACCTCACTGACCCTCTACACCCAGCTGTACCTGGCCGGGTACGAGCTGGAACTGGACGACCTCAAGGCGTTCCGGACGCACGGCTCGAAGACGCCGGGTCATCCGGAGTACGGACACACCGCCGGGGTCGAGACCACCACGGGTCCGCTGGGTCAGGGGGTCGCCAACGCCGTGGGCATGGCGATGGCCGCCCGCTACGAGCGCGGTCTGTTCGACCCGGACGCTCCCGAGGGGACCTCCCCGTTCGACCACACCGTCTGGACGATCGCCTCCGACGGCGACCTGGAGGAGGGCATCTCCGCCGAGGCCTCCTCGCTGGCGGGCCATCAGAAGCTGGGCAACCTGGTCCTCCTGTACGACGACAACCACATCTCCATCGAGGGCGACACGGCCACGGCGTTCTCCGAGGACGTGCTGAAGCGGTACGAGGCGTACGGCTGGCACGTCCAGCGGATCGAGCCGGCGTTCAACGGCAACGTCGACGTGCACGCCCTGTACGACGCGCTGCGGGCCGCGCAGGACGAGACCGGACGGCCCTCGATCATCGCGATGCGCACGATCATCGCCTGGCCGGCCCCGGGCGCCCAGAACACCGAGGCCTCGCACGGCTCGGCGCTCGGCGCGGACGAGGTCGCGGCCACCAAGCGGGTCCTCGGCTTCGACGCGGCCAAGAGTTTCGACGTCGCCGAGGACGTGCTCGCCCACACCCGCCGCGCCCTCGACCGGGGCGCGGAGGCACACGCCGCCTGGGACAAGCGGATCGCCGAGTGGCGTGCCGCCTCCCCCGAACGGGCCCGGCTCTTCGACCGGGTGGTCGCGGGCCGGTTGCCCGAGGGCTGGGAGCGGGCGCTGCCCGCCTTCGAGGAGGGCACGTCCGTGGCGACCCGGGCCGCGTCCGGCAAGGTGCTCCAGGCGCTGGGCGCGGTGATCCCCGAGCTGTGGGGCGGCTCCGCCGACCTCGCCGGGTCGAACAACACCACCATCGACAAGACGTCCTCCTTCCTCCCGGCGGGCAACCCGCTCCCGGAGGCCGACCCCTACGGCCGCACGATCCACTTCGGCATCCGTGAGCACTCCATGGCCGCGGAGATGAACGGCATCGCGCTGCACGGCAACACCCGTATCTACGGCGGCACGTTCCTGGTGTTCTCCGACTACATGCGCAACGCCGTGCGGCTGTCGGCCCTGATGCAGCTCCCGGTGACGTACGTGTGGACGCACGACTCCATCGGTCTGGGCGAGGACGGCCCCACCCACCAGCCGGTCGAGCACCTCGCCTCGCTGCGCGCGATCCCCGGCCTGAACGTGGTCCGCCCGGCCGACGCCAACGAGACGGCGATCGCCTGGGCCGAGATCATGAAGCGGCACACCACGAACCCGGCCCCGCACGGACTGGCCCTCACCCGCCAGGGCGTGCCGACCTACGCCCCCGACTCCGGTGCGGCGAAGGGCGGTTACGTACGGGTGGAGGCTTCGACCGCGACGCCGGAGGTGATCCTGATAGCCACCGGCTCCGAGGTGCAGCTGGCCGTCGCCGCGCGGGAGCGGCTGGAGGCCGAGGGGGTCGGCACCCGGGTGGTGTCGATGCCGTCGGTGGAGTGGTTCGAGGAACAGCCGCGCGAATACCGCGAGAGCGTGCTGCCGCCGTCCGTGCGGGCCCGCGTGGCGGTCGAGGCGGGGATCGGTCTGACCTGGTACCGGTACGTCGGTGACCACGGCCGCATCGTCTCCCTCGAACACTTCGGCGCCTCCGCCGACGCGAAGACCCTGTTCGCCGAGTACGGCTTCACCGCCGAGAACGTCGTCTCCGCGGCGAGGGCCGCACTCGCCGGCACGACTCGGCCCGACGCCGTGCGCGGCTGACGCGCGCCCCTGAAGGAAGATGATCACTGTGACCACCGAAGCGCCCGTGGCGACCACCGACGGCCGCCCGAACACCGCGGTGAGCAAGTCCTCGAACAGGCAAGTCCTTGAACAGCAAGGGAGTTGATGGGCAATGACCGCCGAGTGGCTCAACCCGCTCCGGGACGCGGGCGATCGTCGGCTCCCGAAGATCGCGGGCCCGTCCGGGCTCGTCATCTTCGGGGTGACCGGTGACCTGTCCCGCAAGAAGCTGATGCCGGCCGTGTACGACCTGGCCAACCGGGGTCTGCTGCCGCCGGGCTTCTCGCTGGTGGGGTTCGCCCGCCGGGACTGGGAGGACGAGGACTTCGCGCAGATCGTGCACGACGCGGTGCGTGAACACGCCCGCACCGAGTTCCGCGAGGAGGTCTGGCAGCAACTCGCCGAGGGAATGCGCTTCATCCCGGGCGACTTCGGTGACGACGAGGCGTTCAAGCGGCTCCGCGAGGCCGTGGAGGAGCTGGACGGCTCCCGGGGCACGGGCGGCAACTTCGCCTTCTATCTCTCCGTGCCGCCGAGCATGTTCCCGAAGGTCGTCAAGCAGCTCAAGAAGCACGGCCTGGCCAGTCCGCCCGAGGGCTCCTGGCGGCGCGCGGTCATCGAGAAGCCGTTCGGCCACGACCTGGCCAGCGCCCGCGAGCTGAACGCGGTGCTGCACGAGGTGTTCGACCCCGAGCAGGTCTTCCGCATCGACCACTACCTCGGCAAGGAGACCGTCCAGAACATCCTGGCGCTCCGCTTCGCCAACCAGATGTACGAGCCCATCTGGAACCGGAGTTACGTCGACCACGTACAGATCACCATGGCCGAGGACATCGGCATCGGCGGTCGCGCCGGGTACTACGACGGCATCGGCTCGGCCCGTGACGTCATCCAGAACCATCTGCTGCAGTTGCTGGCCCTGACCGCCATGGAGGAACCGGCGGCCTTCGACGCCGAGTCGCTGCTGACCGAGAAGCTGAAGGCGCTCAAGGCCGTACGGCTGCCCGAGGACCTGGGCCGGCACACCGTCCGCGGCCAGTACGCGGGCGGCTGGCAGGGCGGTGAGCAGGTGGTCGGCTATCTGGAGGAGGAGGGCATCGACCCGTCCTCCACCACGGACACCTACGCGGCGGTCAAGCTGGGCATCGACAACCGCCGTTGGGCCGGGGTCCCCTTCTATCTGCGCACCGGCAAGCGGCTCGGCCGCCGGGTCACCGAGATCGCGGTCGTCTTCCAGCGCGCCCCGCACTCCCCGTTCGACTCCACGGCCACCGAGGAGCTCGGGCAGAACGCGATCGTCATCCGCGTCCAGCCGGACGAGGGGATGACCGTGCGCTTCGGTTCGAAGGTGCCGGGTACCTCGATGGAGATCCGGGACGTCACGATGGACTTCGCGTACGGCGAGTCGTTCACGGAGTCCAGCCCGGAGGCGTACGAACGGCTGATCCTTGATGTGCTGCTCGGCGACGCCAACCTCTTCCCCCGCCACCAGGAGGTGGAGGAGTCCTGGAAGATCCTCGACCCGATCGAGGAGTACTGGGCCAAGCACGGCAGGCCCGCGCAGTACGCCTCGGGCGGTTGGGGGCCCGCGGAAGCGGACGAGATGCTCGCACAAGACGGACGGAGCTGGCGCAGGCCATGAAGATCGACCTGACTGACACCACGGCAAGCAAGATCAACAAGGCCCTGGTGCAGGGCCGCCGGGCCATCGGCACGCCCGCCGTGGGCATGGTCCTCACGATGGTGATCGTGACGGACGAGGAGAACGCGTACGACTCGATCAAGGCCGCCGAGGAGGCTTCGCACGAGCACCCCTCGCGCACCCTGGTCGTCATCAAGCGGCACGCCCGCACCCCGAAGGACCGCACCAAGTCGCACCTGGACGCCGAGGTACGGGTCGGCGCCGACGCGGGCACCGGCGAGACGGTCGTGCTGCGGACCTACGGCGAGGTGTCCGACCACGCCGACTCCGTGGTCCTGCCGCTGCTGCTGCCGGACGCGCCGGTGGTGGTGTGGTGGCCGGTGGACGCGCCGCGGAACCCGGCGAAGGACCCGCTGGGCGCACTCGCCCAGCGCCGGATCACCGACATGTACGCCGTGGAGACCCCCCTCGCCGCGCTCGAGCAGCGGGTCTCGTCGTACACCCCCGGCGACACCGATCTCGCCTGGACGCGGCTCACGCCGTGGCGCTCCATGCTGGCGGCCGCCCTCGACCAGGCCAAGGAGACCATCACCTCGGCCGCCGTGGAGAGCGAGGCGGACAACCCCAGCGCCGAGCTGCTGGCCCGCTGGCTGGAGGCCCGTCTGGGCGTGTCCGTCGAGCGCGTCCTGACCGCCGGACCGGTGGTCACCGGTGTGCGGCTCGGCACCGCGAAGGGCGAGGTCGTCATCGACCGCCCCGAGGGCCCGCTCGCCACGCTCACCCTGCCCGGCCAGCCGTCCCGCACCCTCGCCCTGAAGGTGCGCGCCACCTCCGAGCTGATCGCCGAGGAGCTGCGCCGCCTCGACGCCGACGAGATGTACGCCGTCGCCCTGCGCGGCGGAGGGGGCGACGGGCAGACCGCCGCCGACGACGACTGACACGCCTCCGCTCGACTCCCTCATGGAACAGGTGAACTGACATGGCAACGATGCAGCTGGGTCTCATCGGCCTCGGCAAGATGGGCGGCAACATGCGCGAGCGGATCCGCCGCGCCGGCCACACCGTCGTCGGCTACGACCGCAACCCCGAGGTCTCCGACGTGGGCAGCCTCGCCGAACTGGTCGAGCGCCTCGACGGTCCGCGCACGGTGTGGGTGATGGTCCCGGCCGGCGCCGCCACCCAGTCCGTCGTCGACGAGCTGGCGGAGCTGCTGTCGCCGGGCGACACCGTCGTCGACGGCGGCAACTCCCGTTGGACGGACGACGAGAAGCACGCCGCCGAACTGGGCGCCAAGGGCATCGGGTTCGTCGACGCGGGTGTCTCCGGCGGCGTGTGGGGGCTCCAGAACGGCTACGCCCTCATGGTCGGCGGCGACGCGGAGCACGTGGAGCGGCTCCAGCCGATCTTCGAGGCCCTCAAGCCGGAGGGGCCGTACGGCTACGTCCACGCCGGCAAGGTCGGCGCCGGCCACTTCTCCAAGATGGTCCACAACGGCATCGAGTACGCCATGATGCAGGCGTACGCCGAGGGTTGGGAGCTGCTGGAGAAGGTCGACTCGGTGACGAGCGTGCGTGAGGTCTTCCGCTCCTGGCAGGAGGGGACCGTGATCCGCTCGTGGCTGCTGGACCTCGCCGTCAACGCGCTCGACGAGGACGAACACCTGCAGAAGCTGCGCGGGTACGCCGAGGACTCCGGTGAGGGCCGGTGGACCGTCGAGGCCGCCATCGACCACGCGGTGCCGCTGCCGGCGATCACCGCGTCGCTGTTCACCCGGTTCGCCTCGCGTCAGGACGACTCGCCCCAGATGAAGATGATCGCCGCGCTGCGCAACCAGTTCGGCGGGCACGCGGTCGAGGCGAAGCAGTAACCGGTCCGGCTTCGGTGAGTGGGTGTGCGAGGAGCGTCGTGGCCGGTCGCGCGGTTTCCCCCGCGCCTCGTCGGGGGCGCGGGCCCCTCAGGACAGCAGGGCGGTACTGAAGGCCTGCTTGTGGGTCCTCAGCCAGGTCCGGATGCGGTCCCAGCGGGCCCAGCCGCCGCGCTCCGCGAGGACCCGACGGTAGACGGGGTCGCCCTCGGCCACGCGTGCGGCCACGAAGGCCCGGCAGGCCTCCGTGGCCTGTTCGACGACGTCGGGCAGCACGGCGCGGTCGGGCGCGGAGAGGCCGTAGCCGTCGGCGAGGAGGCGTAGGCGCCGGGGCGCGTCCAGGGGGCCGTCCGGGTAGAGGGCGGCCGCCGATTCGGGGTCGAGCAGGGGGACCCAGTAGCGGGCCGCCATGGCCACGTCCCAGACGGGTCTGCCCGGTGCGGCCAGGTCGAAGTCGATCAGGGCGGCGGCACGGCCGTCACGGAAGACGACGTTGTCGGGACAGACGTCGTTGTGGCAGAGGATCGGCCCGCCCTCGGGGTCGGACAGCTCCCGGGGCCACCCGACGCCGGTGTCGACCGGGATGTCCGCGCTCGTCGCGTGCAGGTCGCGGAGCAGACGCCCCACCGATGTCAGGGCCGTCTCCGTCAGCGCCCAGGCCGGGAACGGCGGCAGTGCCACGTCGCCCGGGACGAAGGTCAGCTGCTCGCGGCCGTCCGGTGTGCGGCCGACGGGCAACGGCGCCCCCGTGAATCCGCGTCGGCGCAGGGCGTGCAGGTACGCGTGGAGGGCGGGCGCGGTGTGCGGCGCCGGGCGGTCCACGAGGGAGCCCCGCCGGACGACCGCGCCCGCGTTCACCGTGCCGCCGGGCAGCACGTCGCCGCCGTCCGGTGAGCCCGGCGCCCCACCGTCCTTCGTCATGGGGATCACGCTACCCGCTGCTCCCGGGCCCCCCGTAGGCCCGGTGCACCGCCCTCGCCGGGCGGAATGCGGCGTTCACCCGCATTATTGTCAGATGTGTACATGGCGTGAACTGTCGCTGTGGCCGGAACCCCGCCGCCGGTAGCGTGCGGCCCCTGTCCCGTATGCACTGCGCTCGCATTGCCTACGTCTTCCCACGCATCCATACGCCTCCGTACGCATCCATTCGCCTCCGTACGCATCCGTACGCGTCCGCACGAAGGAGACGCCGATGGCCGAGACGCCGATGGCCGAGACCGGGCAGCACGATCAGCGGTACGAGCGCTACGACGGGGGCAGCCCCGAGGCCGAGCGGCTCGTGTTCGAGCGGTTGGCCCGGGAGCTGATGGAGGTCCAGGTCCGAAACCGGCGGGCCGGGGGCGGCGGGATCGCCCGGGCCTTCCACGCGAAGGCGCCCTTGGGGGTGGAGAACGCGCGGCTGCGGTTCCACGACGATCTGCCGGCGGCGTTGCGGACCGGTTTCGCGCAGCCGGGCGCCGACTATCCGGCGGTGGTCCGGCTGTCCAACGCGAGCGGGATACGGCAGGGGGACGGGTCGCCGGACCTGCGGGGCGCGGCGGTGCGGGTGCGGGTGGCGGAGGGCGTGAGCCATGACCTGCTGGCGACCAGCTTCCCGGTGTCGCACGCGAGCGACGCCCGGGAGTTCGTGGCGTTCGCCAAGGCCATGGCGGGGGCCCGCGGTCCGCTGCGGAAGGCGTGGGCGCTGTTCGTGAAGCTGCCGTTGGCGGTGGGGCTGAGGACGGCCGCACGGATGCGGCGCAATGTGACGGCGGCCACCCGACGGCAGGTCGACTCCCTTGCCACCGAGACCTATTGGAGCCGTGGGGCCATCCTGTGGGGCGAGGCCGGGCCGGTGCGGTACCTGTTGCGGCCCGCGCCCGGTACACCGGCGGCGGCAGCGCCCGACCGCCGGGACCCGGACTTTCTGCACCGCGAGCTGGCGCGGCGGCTCCGGCAGGCGGACGTGGCGTTCGATCTGTGCGTGCAGCGGTACGTGGACGAGCGGCGCACACCGGTCGAGGACGCGGCGGTGGAGTGGAAGGACGCGGTGGCGCCGGCGGTGCCGATCGCCCGGCTCACCATCCCCGCACAGGAGTTGGACGGGGCCGAGGCGCGGGCGGCGGCGCGGCGGATCGAGGACCTGACCTTCAACCCCTGGTACACGACCGATGATTTCCGGCCATTGGGCCATATCAACCGCGCCCGGAAGGCGGCGTACCGGGCGAGTGGCGCTCACCGTCTCGGAGAGCGCTTCGTCACCGCGGAACCCTTGCGCAACAGGCTGCTCGGCCGTCTCGTGGGCCCCGCCCTCGGCCTGTTGAACCGGGTCGTGCCGTGGCACCGGCTGCCGTTGTCCCTGAGTCTGCTGAACCTGGTGTTCCTGAGGAAGGTGCTGCGCCGGCTGAACCTGATCGACGCCGAGGTCCGCGAGGCCCCGCCGAAGGCCCAGCCCGTGCCGGAGCCGGTCCCGGAACGGCTGCGCACGGAGCGGTCGTACGACGGGACGTACAACGATCTGTCGGAGCCGACGATGGGCGCGGTGGGTGCCGCCTTCGGGCGGAACCTGCGGCCGGACTACCGGCCGGACACCTTCGACACACCGAACCCGGTGACGGTCAGCAGGCAGTTGCTGCACCGGGAGAGCTTCGTGCCGGCGACCTCGCTCAACGTGCTGGCGGCGGCGTGGATCCAGTTCCAGGTGCACGACTGGGTGAACCACCGGCGGTACAAGACCGGTGACCGCAGTGTGGAGGTGCCGCTGCCGCCAGGCTTCGACGGGACCTGGCAGAACGTGCCGGGCGGGCCGACCGAGCGGGTGATGCGGTTCGCCGAGAACGAGGGCGTGGAGGTGCCCGGCCGCCCGCCGATCCTGTTCGCCAACTCCGCCTCGCACTGGTGGGACGGCTCCGAGGTGTACGGGGAGAACGAGCGGACCGCGCGGTCCCTGCGGGAGCCGGACGGGGGCGCGCGACTCCGCCTGGAGGACGGCCATCTGCCGGGCGGGGCGAACGGCATCCCGCTCACCGGCTTCAACGAGAGCTGGTGGATGGGGCTCAGCGCCATGCACACCCTGTTCGCGCGGGAGCACAACGCGGTCTGCGACGCGCTGCGGGCGGAGTATCCGTCGATGAGCGAGGAGAAGGTCTACCAGACGGCCCGGCTCGTGGTGTCCGCGCTGATCGCGAAGATCCACACCGTGGAGTGGACGCCGGCGATCCTGGCCACCGAGGCGATCGACGTCGCGCTGCGCACCAACTGGTCGGGCCCGCCGAAGAACTGGCTCAACCAGCTGGGCCTGTGGCTGTTCGAGGCGCACTCGCTGACCGGCATTCCGAAGACGCTGCCGGACCACCACACGGCGCCGTACTCGCTGACGGAGGACTTCACCACCGTCTACCGCATGCATCCGCTGATCCCGGACGACTTCGAGCTGCGGGAGCACCAGTTCGGGCGGCTGCTGGAGACGGTGGGCTTCCTCGACATCCAGGGCGGGGCGGCCGAGGCGCGGATCCGCAAGACGGGACTCGCGAACGCGCTGTACTCGTTCGGCATCGCCCACCCCGGCGCGATCACCCTGCACAACTTCCCGCGCTCGCTCCAGCGCTTCGAGCGTGACGGGGAGATCATCGACCTGTCGGTCGTCGACCTGGTCCGCACGCGCAGGCGTGGGGTGCCGCGCTACAACGACTTCAGGGCGGGGCTGCACCGGGGGCGGATCCGTTCCTTCGAGGAGCTGACCGAGAACCCCGGGACGCTGGCCCGGCTCAAGGACGTCTACCGGGACGTCGACGAGATCGACACCGTGGTCGGGCTGTTCGCGGAGAACCCGCCGGAGGGCTTCGGCTTCAGCGACACCGCCTTCCGGATCTTCGTCCTGATGGCCAGCCGACGGCTGCAGAGCGACCGGTTCCTGACGGTCGACTACCGGCCGGAGGTCTACACACCGCTCGGCATCGACTGGGTCGAGAAGGGCGGCATGAACACGGTGCTCCAGCGCCACTGCCCTGAGCTGTCACCTCTCCTGCCCCGCGACGCGAGTGCCTTCGCACCGTGGCGGACGGTGCCCACGACGGGCAACACCGGTACGGGCACCACCGGTGCGAGCGACACCGGTACTGGCGACTCCGGTACGGGCACCACCGGTGCGAGCAACGGCGGTACGAGCGACGGCGGTACGAGCGACGGCGGTTCACCATGACGCCGTGACACACGACCCGGGGTCGCGAGGCGCCCGGGTCCGAACCACAACGGGGGAAACACGCATGACGTTCACCGACAACCACTCCGAGCTGCCCGGAACCCCAGAGCTGTCCGCGCTCCCCGGGGCGGGCGAACAGCTCGCGGTCCAGGACCAGCCCGGCACGACCGCGGGCACCACCCACCCGGGGCTCGCCGACCTCTTCGACCGTCCACTGCTGCGGACCGTGTGGCGCCGCCGCACCCACCGCGTGAGCCGGGGGGCGAAGGTGTCCGCCGGGACCATGACCTACACCTCCCGCAACGCACCGCAGCCCCTGAGCGAGCTGGAGGAGGCGGTGCTGATCGCGATCACCGGTACCACCGGCCTCACCATGCCCGACCGGCCCTTCGAGGACCCGGACGACGGCACCCCCATCATGTCCAAGCCCAACCTGACGATGGCGGGCCGCACCGCGGGCAGCCCGGACAACGCACAGGGCACCCACTTCTTCCTCGTCAACGACTCGGGCACCTACTTCCTGCGCAGGCTCGAACCGGCACCGCAGGAACCGTTCGACGCCGCGACGCTGGTGGCGCGGGCGCGCGAGGCCAAGGTGAAGGTCCTGGACCACCGCCTCGACGTGGCACCGGACAAGCGGGACTTCCCGGCGTACCTGGACTCCAACCGCTTCCTGTCCAACCTGCCCGGAACGACGCTGCTGTTCCCGGTGGTCGACCTCTCCCATCAGTATGTGAACGCGCTGATGTATCTGCTCACCCAGCCGGACGGGGCCCGTCCGACCCTCGTGGACGACCGGAACTTCTACCGTGCCGCCGGGGTGCGGAAATGGGTGCGGAACGGGTTCCTCAACGGGGACCTGAAGCTGCCGCTCGGCGCCCTCGGACCCATGCGCACCCAGATCGAGGCGGACCTGCTGCTGCAGAACCTGATGCTCACGGCCGAGGCGATGGGCCTGGGCGCCTGGATCCACGCCACCATCAATCCGCAGATCGCCCTCGGGGACCCGAAGTTCTCCCGGGCGTACGGCAGGATGCTGGGCTTCGACTTCGTCACCCCGCGCTGGCGGCCGGCCGACATCTGGCGCTGGCACATCCCCCTGCCGAAGTACGCGAAGGTGCGCTCGCACCCGGTCCGGCTCCCCTCCCCCGACGGCGGCGCACCGCTGATCGCCGCCGCGTGCCCGCCCGTGTTCGGCAGCATGTCGGAGGCGGTGGACACGATCATCCGGGAGAAGTTCGGCCGCGGCGGCGTCTACACCGACCGGGACGTCTTCGCCCGTATCTACCGGGAGGACTACGGGCAGCGCTATCTCACCGAGGCCAGTGAGTACGAGGAGCGGGTGGTCGACTGCGCCCGGGACATCTGCGAGTACATCCTCCGCACGCACGGCCGCTTCCCGGCCCACACGGACGCGATCCACGTCCCGGGCGTGTGGCTCCAGGTCCACCACGTGGAGAACGAGTACTACGAGCGGTTCTTCACGAACGGCCTCACGGACGCACACCGGGCGCACGCCGGGGCGTGGGGGCACTAGGGCCCCAGGGGCAACGCTGGAGGCGGTGCCGGACGGAGGCAGGGGATGTCAGCCGGGTTCCGGCCGTAACGTGCGGCCGGAACGTGCGGCCGGAACCCGGTAGTTGACAGGTACAAGGGTCGCGGGTGAGATTCCCGTTGATGATGATCAACGATCTGACGGCGGCCGAGCGGCGGGTGTGGGACGCCTTTCCGCTCGGCGCGGCGGTGGACTTCGGGGCAGCGGACCGCACGACCGTCGAGGACGGCGCCACCGCGGACGGCGCCGGATGGGGTCCGGAACGGACCGTCCGAGCCCGGGTGCTGCGGGCGTTGCTGCTGACCGCTCCCCAGGAGGAGGGCGAGGTCGCCGCCCTCAAGATCGAGGGCGCCCGGATCACCGGCCGGCTGGAGCTGAAGTACGCGACGGTGGAGAGTGTCGTCCGGCTGAGTGGCTGTCACTTCGACGAGGTTCCCGACTTTTCGGGCGCGCACTTCAACTACCTGAACCTGTCCAAGTCCGTGCTGCCCGGCCTGCGTTCGGCGCGAGCGCGGGTCGACGGCGGGCTGCGGCTGACGGAGTGCCGGTTCCGGGGGCCGGTGCAGCTCACCGGTGCGCAGATCTCCGGGACGCTGTTCATGGAACGCGCCGAGTTCACCGCGTCGGACGGGGCGGCCGCGCTGCGGCTCAACCAGGCGGAGATCGGGGAGGAGTTGTGCGCTCCCGGGCTGCGCGCGGACGGTGAGGTCCGGCTCGGCGGCGCCCATGTCGCCGGCAAGGTCGACCTGCGACGCGCCCGGCTGCACCGGCCCGATGGCATCGCCCTCGGCGCGGAGACCCTCGCCACCGAGTCCGATGTCGTCCTGCGGCACGCGGACGTACGCGGGCGGGTCGAGCTGCGCGGGGCACGCGTGGGCGGCTGGCTGGAGCTGTCCTACGCACGGTTGTCGAACCCCGGCGGTACGGCGCTGCGGGTGAGCAGCAGTGTCATCAGCGAACTCTGGCTGCGCGAGGGCCCGCCGGTGGAAGGGGTCCTGAATCTGCGCCGCGCCCAGATAGAGGTGCTGTTCGTGGAGCCGGACAAGCTGCCGGACCAGGTCCTGGTGAACAGCCTCGCCTACACCTCCCTGATCCCGCACGTGCCCGCCGAGCGGCGACTGCCGATGCTGGAGCGGGACGGGGAGGGCTATCTGCCCTACTCCTACGAGCAGTTGACCGCCGCCTACCGCAGGATCGGTGACGACGACGCCGCCCGGCGTGTCCAGCTCGCCAAGCAGCGCCGGCATCGCGCCACGCTCCGCTGGCACGGGCGGCTCTGGGGGTACGCCCAGGACGCCACCGTCGGCTACGGCTTCCGTCCGCTGCGCGCGGCGATCTGGCTGCTGTCGCTGATGGCGGTGGGCTCGGTGGCGTACACGGTGCGAGCGCCCAGCCCGCTCAAGGCTGACGAGGCCCCGGTGTTCAACCCGGTCGTCTACACCCTCGATCTGCTCCTCCCGATCATCGACTTCGGTCAGGAACGGGCCTACGCGCCCGAGGGCTGGTCGCAGTGGCTGTCGTACGTCCTCGTCATCACCGGCTGGATCCTGGCGACGACGGTCGTCACGGGCGTGACCCGCACCGTCAGCCGCCAGTAGCCCGCGACTCCCCTCATCCGACCGGTCGTCGGACGTGCTGGGCGGCGAGGCGCACGGGCGCGTTCTGCGCGCCGTAGCCCTGGTACCCGGCGTCGCGCTGGACGAGTTCGAAGAAGACCCGGCCGACGGTCTCGGTGTAGCAGTGGCGGAACCCACCCCCCGCGTCACGGTCGTAGAGGATGCCGAGCTCCCGGTACGTCTCCAGCTCTCCCTCGGCGAACTCGAACCGTGCGGCCAGGTCGTCGTGGTAGTTCGCGGGGACGGCCAGGAGCCGGCCCCCGGCCGCGCGGAAGGCACGGGCCGCGGCGACGACGTCGTCCGTGGCGAGGGCGATGTGCTGGGCGCGGGCGGTGTCGTCGGTCGGGGCCGGGCCGACGCTGAGGGCGATCCGGACGCTGCCGTCGTCGTTGGTCACCGGACGGCTGCGGAACAGGCCGTAGGGGTCGGCGACGTCGACGCTGTCGCTGGCGTGGAGGCCGAGCACCGTTCGGTGGAAGAGGGCGGCCTCGTCGAACTGGTGCCAGGGCTGGGTGAGGGCGAGGTGGTCCACGCGGTGGACGTGGCCGGCGGCCTCCGGGTGTGCGACGGGCCGGAAGTCCCCGGTCCAGCTGGGGAGTTCGGGGCGGTCTGTCGCGCAGAAGAAGAGTTCGGTGCCGTCGGGCGCGGCGACCGCGTCGAGCGGCGCGTCCTCGTCGGCCCGGCGGCGCGGCAGCACCGGCGCGAGCAGGGCCTCGGCGCGGCGGGCGGCGCCGGCCGGGTCCGGTGATTCGAGTCCGATCGCGGCGAGTTGGGTGCCGTCGCGCCGGGCGGCGGGGCCGGTGTTGACGAGCACCCGTGCCTCGCCCTGCTGCCAGAGGTCCACCGGCTTGCTGCGATGGCGTGCGGTGCGGGCGAAGCCGAGCGCGCCGAGCAGGGCGGCCACGGGTTCGGCGTCGGGGGTGACGAGTTCGGCGAAGGCGACGCCGGTGGGCACCACCCGCCGCGGCAGCGCGGCGATACCGGCCGCCTCCTGGAGCATCAGCAGCGATCGGTGGGCGTCCACGGCGGTGGGGCCCGCCTCGGCCTGCCGGAAGACGTCGTTGAAGACCTCCAGCGACAGCGGCCCGTCGTATCCGGCCGCCCTCACGTGTCCGACCAGCCCGGTGACGTCGAGGCCGCCCTGCCCGGGGAAACAGCGGTAGTGCCGGCTCCACTGCAGCACGTCCATCGCCATCAGCGGGGCGTCGGCGAGCTGGAGGAAGAAGATCTTCTCCCCCGGGATGTCCTCGATGCCCTTGGGATCGGAGCCCCGGGCCAGGATGTGGAAGCTGTCCAGGCACGTCCCGAGCGCCGGGTGGTCGGCTTCCCGCACGATGCGCCACGCGTGGTCGTACGTACTGACATGCCGCCCCCAGGCCAGCGCCTCGTAGGCGACCCGGATCCCGAACTCCTCGGCGAGGGTGGCCAGTTCACGCAGCTGGTAGGCGGCGAGCGCGTCGTCGTCCGCGGCGAGCGGATGGACGCTGGAGCAGACGAGCACCGTGTCGCAGCCGAGCCGCCGCATCAGCTCGAACTTGTGCCGGGCCCGCCGCAGGTTCCCTTCGAACACCTCCGCCGGCACGGCCTCGATGTCCCGCATCGGCTGGTAGAGATCGATGCTCAGCCCCAGATCCGCGCAGCGCGCCCGCACCTCCTCCGGCGCGAGCGGACTGGCCAGCAGATCGTTCTCGAAGATCTCCACCCCGTCGAACCCGGCGCGCGCGGCGGCGGCGAGCTTCTCGGTGAGGGACCCACTGAGGGAGACGGTGGCGATGGACGTACGCATCGGGAAACTCCTTAGAAGCGAGGGCCGCGCCCCGCCTCGTAAGGGGCGCGGGGAACTGCGCGACCAGCCACGACGAACCCGCGGCCGACACGCCTGACCGACCATCGCGGCGCTCAGTTACGTGCTCTCGCGACCCCGGCCAACTCGGCGATGTCGGCCAGCATCCGAACCGCGTCCGGCTCACGCCCGGTGAACAGGCGAAACGCGTCGGCCGCCTGGAACACGGCCATCCCTCCGCCGTCCAGCGTGGCGCAGCCGAGCCCCCGGGCGACCCGCAGCAGCTCGGTCTCCAACGGCCGGTACACCACCTCGGCCACCCAGAGCCCCGGATGCAGGAACTCCGCGGCGAACGGCAGTCCCGGGTGCGCGGCCATCCCCGTCGGGGTCGCGTGGACGACCCCGTCGGCCGCCCGCAGCAGCGTCGGCAGCGCGTCCGGCGGCGCCGCGGCGGCCCGCCCCGGACCGAAGTGCCGGTTGAGGGAGGCGGCGAGGTCCGCGGCCCGGTCGGGCATCGCGTCGACGACGGTGACGTGCTCGGCGCCGAGGGTGAGCGTGGCGTGGGCGACGGCCGCGCCCGCGCCACCGGCGCCCAGCTGCACCACCTTCTCCAGCGGCGCGTCGGGCAGCCCGCGCGCGAAGGACGCGGCGAAGCCGGTGACGTCCGTGTTGTGGCCGACGGCGCGACCGTCCTCGAAGACGACCGTGTTGACCGCGCCGAGCGCGGCGGCCTGCGGGGCGAGCCCGTCGAGGTGGTCGATGACCAGCTGCTTGCACGGGTGCGTGATGTTCAGCCCGTCGAAGCCCAGGTCACGCGCGGCACGCACCAGGTCGCCCACCGCCTCCGGCCCGACACCGAGGCCGTCGATGTCGATCAGCCGGTACAGATAGCGCAGACCCTGCCGGTCGGCCTCCCGCTCGTGCAGGGCGGGGCTGAGGGACGGGCCGATGCCGGAGCCGATGAGGCCGACGAGATACGAGTCCTTGGCCACAGCGGCCCTCCCGCGAGATCTAATGTACGAACTAGTACGTTAGTAATAGCAGCCGACCCCTCCCAAGGGAAGACCGTCGCCGCAGCTCCTAGAATCACGGGCACCGGCCGCACTCGCCCGAAGGAACCCGATGACCAGCGTCGAAGAACCGGCACGACCGAACGGGCGCATCCGTGACGCCGCCCGCACCAAGGCCGAGATCCTCGACGTCGCGACCAAGGAGTTCGCCCGCTCCGGGTTCGCCGGGGCCCGGGTCGACGAGATCGCGGCCCGGACCCGCACCACGAAGCGGATGATCTACTACTACTTCGGCGGCAAGGAGCAGCTGTTCACCGCCGTGCTGGAGCGGGCGTACTCCGTGATCCGGCAGACCGAGCAGGAGCTGGACGTCGAACATCTGGACCCGGTGGCGGCCATTCGCCGGCTCGCCGAGGTGACGTTCGACCACCATGAGGCGCACCCCGACTTCATCCGCCTGGTCAGCATCGAGAACATCCACGAGGCCGAGCACATCGCCTCCTCGGAGATGCTCGCCAAGATCGGCTCGCCCGCACTGGACGTGATCCGCCGGATCCTGGAGTCGGGCCGCGAGTCGGGCCTGTTCACCGCCGACGTCGACGCCGTCGACCTGCACGCGATGATCAGCGCGTTCTGCTTCTTCCGGGTGTCCAACCGGCACACCTTCGGCGCCCTGTTCGGCCGCGACCTGATCGACGCCGGACGCCGCGACCACTACCGCCAGATGCTCGGCGACATGGTGATCGCCTATCTGACGGCGGACCGCGCGGCGGACTGAGCGGCACCAGCGGCGGACCGAGCGGCACCAGCGGGGCGCGGCACACGGTCTCGGTCGGGTATCGGCCACAGGATCCTCCGGCATGACCTCTTGACACCCGGGAAACGTCGGCGCAACATCCGTAGCCAACCGCTACTAACTATCCAGTGCGTTAATTAGCCCGGGTAGCACCCGGCACGGCCGCCCCGTCACCCCAGGGGCCCGGCCCCTCCCCCCATGTGATCCACCCTGCCCAGCCTTGCCTTCCTCCGCTTCACTCCCCTCTCATGGGGGAGATCCTTCGAAGGAGCACGCCGTGTCCGTCCCCGCCGCACCTCCCGGCCAGCCCAAGAAGGCCGCCACGGCCGCCTGGATCGGCAGCGCCCTGGAGTACTACGACTTCTTCATCTACGGCAGTGCCGCCGCCCTGATCTTCCCGACGGTCTTCTTCGACGAGTCCGACCCGGCCACGGCGACTCTGCTCTCGCTGGCCACGTTCGGTGTCGCGTACGCGGCGCGGCCGATCGGCGCGCTGTTCCTCGGTCACTACGGCGACCGGCTGGGCCGCAAGAAGATCATGGTCTTCACGCTGATCCTGATGGGTGTGTCGACGTTCCTGATCGGCTGTCTGCCCACCCGCGACCAGGTCGGCACGCTCGCCCCGGTCCTCCTGGTGATCTGCCGTGTCCTGCAGGGCATATCGGCGGCCGGTGAGCAGGCCAGCGCGAACTCGATGACGCTGGAACACGCGCCGTCGGACCGGCGCGGCTTCTTCACCAGCTTCACCCTGAGCGGCACGCAGGGCGGTCAGTTGCTCGCCACCCTGGTCTTCATCCCCATCGCCGCGCTCCCCGAGGACCAGCTGCTCTCCTGGGGCTGGCGCGTCCCGTTCTGGATGAGCATCGCGGTCGCCGTCGTCGGCTACGTCATCCGCCGCACCCTGGACGAGACCCCGGCCTTCACCCAGCAGACCGAGTCCGAGGGCGTCGCCAAGCTGCCGCTGGCCATCCTGATGCGCGAGCACTGGGCGGACGTGCTCCGGGTGATCGCGGGCGCGCTGGTCGCCTCGGTCTCCACGATCTTCACCGTGTGGGCGCTGGCGTACGGCACGAGCGAGTCGGTCGGCCTGTCCCGTTCCTCGATGCTGTGGGTGGGCGCGCTCGCCAACCTGGTCGCGCTCGGCGCGATCCCGCTGTGGGCCACGCTCTCCGACCGCATCGGCCGCCGCCCGGTGTTCCTGATCGGCGCGGCCGGCAGCGCGGTGATGATGTTCGTCTACCTGTGGGCGATCTCGACCGGCGCCTACCCGCTCGTCCTGGTCCTCGGCGTCGTCACCTTCGGTGTCGTCTACAGCGCCGCGAACGGCATCTGGCCCTCCTTCTACGGTGAGATGTTCTCCACCCGGGTCCGGCTGTCCGGCATGGCCATCGGCACCCAGATCGGCTTCGCCATCGCCGGTTTCGCCGTCACCTTCGCCGCGCAGATCGCCGGTCCCGACGGCGACGACTGGTTCGCCGTGGCCCTCTTCACCACCGCCCTCTGTGTCCCGCCGGTCCTCGCCGCCCTCACCGCCCGCGAGACCCACAAGATCCCGACCGACCTCCTCGGCACGCGCACCCCGCGCGAGAAGAACGACCGGGAGCGCGTCGCGGCCTGAGCCACGGCCCGGTCCCGCCCCCGAGTCCCCGGACACCCGCGAGGTGCCCGGGGACTCCCATGTGGTGCCGGTGCCGCGCGCCCCCGAGGGAAGGCGCGCGCAGCTCGGCGGGATGATGGTCGCACCGCCACGACCACGCGGCACCACGGCAGGGGGCGATGTGAAGCGCGGCGAGGACCCTTACAGAACCAACCCGCCCCCGTGGCAGCAGTGGCCTTCGGCCGAGACGAGCCGACGGCGCCGGCGGATCGCTCTGCTCGTCCCGCTCGTCGGCGTGGCGGGGTGCGGCCTGCTGTTCCTGCTCGGGGTCGGCGCGTTCGCCGTGCTGTTGATCGTCAGCCGGCTGTCGGTCCCCATCCCCGACGGCGAACCCCTGGCCATGAGCACGGCCGAGATCAGGGGGACATGGGTCGACGAGCGGGGCGGGCGGCTGACGCTCCGAGAGAACGGGACGTTCGCCTCGGACGGGATCTGCGGCGACTTCAGCGACGGGGACCTCAACGCCGCCGTGGCTCCGGATCCCGGCGCGGGCACGTGGGAGCTCCACACCACCCACGGCCCCTCATCGGGCACACCCTCGTCGGAGGTACAACTGGCCTTCACACCCGGCACGGTGTGGACGGAGTATGAGGCCCGGGGCACGAAGCGGGACCCCGTCCTGTGGATGTACATCGGCGACCCGGACAACGGGGAGCTGTGTGTGCTCGAACGCGCGGAGACCTCCGGCTGAGGCACCCGGCGGTGGCGATCGACCTGCCGCTCGCCCCATGCCGCTCGACCAGTGCCGACGAGCGGGCCGCTCAGCCGCTGTGCAGGACCCGCAGGCGTAGCGGTACCGCCGGATCCTGGTCGACGACCAGGACCGGCGCCTCGGCCCACTGCCACACGCCGACGCCCGGCACCCGGGAGAAGCGGATCCGGCCGCGCGTCCCCTCGACCGTGACGCGCGGCCAGGACGCGGCGATGCCCGCCCGGTCCGTGCCGTGCGTACGCATGGCCTCGGCGAGCACCACGACCGTGTCGTAGCCCTCGAAGGCGACGAAGGAGGGCGCTTCGCCCAGACGTTCGCCGAGGATCCTCCCGACACGTGAGCCGAGGGGACCGAGCCGGTCGGGCAGGTAGCTCAGGAACGGCACTCCGGCACCCTCGTCCCCCAGCGACGTCACCCAGTCGGCGAACTCCGGCTGCCCGGCCGGAGCACCGATCAGCACCTCGGCGAGGCGACGGTCACGGCGGACGGCCCGGACGATCGGCACGGCCGGCTGCGGATGGCCGACCAGCAGGAGGAGGGCCGTCGCGCGCCGGTCGACGAGCGCGTCGCACACGTCCTCGGGGGTGAGCGCGCCGCTGTCGAGTTCGTCGACGGTGCCGCCGTACGCGGTGAGGTGGTCCCGCAGGACGCGGGTCCCGGCCGCCCAGTAGACGCTCGGCTGGGTGACGACGGCGATACGGCGGTGCCCCGTGCCGAGGAGGTGGTCCGCGTAGATCCGCCAGCCCCGGGACTGCGGCGGGGAGAGGCGTGCGACCAGGTCCGTCGGGTGTTCGGTGAGCGCGTCGAGGACCGCCGACGAGCAGAGGTACGGCAGGCCGAGGGCGTGCGCCCGTTCTGCGGCGGCGCGGGCGACGACGCTGTGGTACTCCCCGACCAGGGCGGCCACGCCCAGCTGTGCCAGTTCGTCCACGGCCGCCGAGGCCCGCCGCGGGTCGGCGGCGGTGTCCCTGACCACCAGTTCGAGGGGTCGCCCGGCGACACCGCCGGCGTCGTTGACCTCGCCCACACCCACGTCGAGACCGGCGAGCAGGTGCCGGCCGGCCTCGACCCAGCCGGGCCGGGTCAGGGGGGCGAGGGCGCCGATCCGGATCGGTCCACCGGTGTCGTCCGCGTACCGGTCCGGGCCGGGCTCGCCTGTGATCATGCCGGACATTGCAGCCGCCGTCGCCCCCGACAGGCAACCGAATATCGCGGTAGACAGTGTCTACTCCCCTTTGGTAGACAGTGTCTATGAACGAACGTGACACGGGACTGCGATCCCGACTGGTCGACGTCGGCGTCGAGTTGGTGACCGCCGAGGGGGTGCAGGCCCTGTCGCTACGGGAGATCGCCCGGCGGGCCGGGGTGTCGCACGGGGCGCCGCGCCGGTACTTCCCGACGCACCTGGAGCTGCTGTCGGCCATCGCGCGCCGGGGGTTCGAGGAACTGGCGGGCCGGGGGGTCGCGGCGCTGGGGGACGGCACGGCGGGTCCGCGTGAGCAGATCGCGACGCTGGGGCACGTGTACCTGGAGTTCGCGCTGACCAACCGCGGCATGCACGAGCTGATGTTCCGTCACGATCTGTTGGAAAGCAACGAGTTGGGGTTGCGCGACGCCAGTCTCCCGATCTTCGCGCTGCTGGTGGATCTCGTCGGGCGGGCCCGGCCCGACGCCGACGCGCGGCTCGTCGCGGGCGCGCTGCTGGCGAACCTCTACGGCCTCGCCCAGCTGTGGACCTGGGGCAGCCTGCAACTCACCACCGAAGCGGACGACTTCGTACCCCTGCTGCGCACCGCGCTGGACGCGCATCTGGGGAGCGAGGGCCGGTGACGGCACCCACGGCGCAGGCCGGGGTCGACCGGCACGGGACCGTCTCCGCGTCGCACCGCCGCCTCACCCTCGCGGGCAGTGTGCTCGGCGCCGCGCTCGTCGCCCTCGACGGAACGGTGCTGACCATCGCCCAACCGACCCTGCGGCGCGACCTGGACGCTTCACTGACCGAGGTGCAGTGGACCAGCACCGGATATCTGATCGCGGTGGCCGGGCTGTTGGTGTTCGCGGGGCGGCTGGGTGACCGGTTCGGCCATCGACGGGTGTTCGCCTGGGGTGTGCTGGGGTTCGGCGCGGCCTCCGCCGGGATCGGGTTCGCGCCCGGTGTGGGCTGGGTGATCGGGTTGCGGGTGGTACAGGGCGTCTTCGGCGCGCTGCTGCAGCCCGCCACGCTGGGCATGCTGCGGGCCGCGTTCCCGCCCGACCGGCTGGCCATGCCCATCGCGCTGCGGACCAGTGCCGTCGGGGTGGCGGTGGCGGCCGGTCCGCTGGTCGGTGGTGTGCTCGTCGACCGGCTGGGCTGGCGGGCGGTGTTCTTCCTCAACGTCGTACCGGCGCTGATCATGGGCCTGCTGACGCTGGCGGTGCGCGCCCCCGGGGCCCGGCGGACGCGGTCGGCACCCGGGCCCCGCCTCGATCTGCCGGGCGCCACGCTGTTCGCCGTGGCCCTCGCGGCCCTCGTGCACACCCTGGTCGGGGTGCCGGAGCACGGCTGGACGGCCGCCGACGTGCTCGGTCTGTCGATCGCCGTCGGCGCGACGGCTGTCCTGGTCCGCCATGAACGGCGGACCAGGGACCCGTTGGTGCCGTCCGCCGTGCTGGGCTCGGCCACCGTGTGCGCGGCGCTGGGGGTGCTGGTGGCCGCCTCCGCGGCGATGCTGGGGGCCCTGTTCGTGTGCGGCTTCGTCCTCCAGGACGGGCTCGGCATGGATCCGCTGCGCACCAGCCTCGTCGCGCTGCCCGGCGGCGTGGCGATGGTGCTCGGGGCACCGCTGTCGCCCGTCCTGCTGCGCCGGTGGGGCGCCCGTGCGACGGCCCTCACGGGGACCGTGCTGCTCACCGCCGGTGTGCTGGCGCTGTCCCGGCTCGGCCCCGGAATGCCGACGGTACTGATCGGGGGCGGGTTCCTGCTGCTGGGGGCCGGGTTCGGCGCGCTGATGGTCACCGCGACCGCCGTCGTCGTACGGCACGCGCCGCAGGAGGCGGCCGGGGTTGCGGGCGGGCTCCAGCAGACCGCGATGAACGTCGGCCCGGCGCTCGGTGTGGCGGCCGCGACCACGCTCATGCCGCTCGGCACGGGTCCGGCGCTGCTGCTCCTGGCCGCCGTGGCCGCGACGGGTGCGCCTCTTGCCCTGCGAATGCCCCGACCCGCCCGCCCCGCGAGGGATGGAACGCGATCAGTACGGAACGATGAAGACAAGAAGCGTGAAGGCGACGAGCATGATCGCGAGCCGTGACCCGGGCCACCGGAGGAGAACCACCATGGAACGACTGCGCCGAGAGGTCGAACCGCGCGAGGCCGGCCTCGACCCGAAGACCCTGGCCCGCCTGGACGAGTACCTCGCCCTTCAGGTCGACGAGGGCCGCCTGCCCGGCTACCTCCTCTCCCTCGCCCGCGGCGGTCGCGTCGCCCACCTCACGACGTACGGACTGCGCGACCGCGCGGCACGGCTGCCCGTCGAGACGGACACGCTGTGGCGGGTGTACTCCATGACCAAGCCGGTCACGTCCGTCGCCGCGCTGATATTGGTCGAGGAGGGACGGCTGTCGCTCTCCGACCCGGTCTCCCGCCACCTCCCGGAGTTCGCCGAACCCCGCGTGTACGAGTCCGGTGAGGGCACCGACGTCCGGACCCGGCCGGCACGGCGGCCCCTCCTCGTCCGCCATCTGATGACCCACACCTCGGGCCTGACCTTCGGCTTCTACTACGACCACCCGGTGGACGCGCTCTACCGCGACGCGGGTCTGGAGAACTCCGTACGGCCCGGTGCCACCCTGGCGCAGACGATCGCGGAGTACGCGCGCCTGCCCCTGCAGTTCGAGCCGGGCGCGCAGTGGAACTACTCCGTCTCCACCAACGTCCTCGGCCGGATCGTCGAGGTGGTGTCGGGGCAGGACCTCGACGCGTTCTTCGCCGAGCGGATCCTCGGCCCGCTCGGCATGACGGACGCGGGCTTCCAGGTGACCCCCGACCAGGCGGAGCGGCTCGCCGAGCTGTACGGGGAGCAGGAGGACGGCTCGATCGCGCCGGTGCCCGGTCTGCCGGTGCGCGGCCGGCCGCGTTTCCTGTCCGGCAGCGGCGGGATGGTCGCCACCGCCCGGGACTACCACCGGTTCGCCGAGTTCCTGCGGCGGCGCGGCGAACTCGACGGCGTACGGCTGCTGTCCCCCGAGTCCGTGGACATGATGGCCACGAACCAGCTGCCGGGCGGAGTCGACATCCACACGTACGGCAGCCCGTTCCACCGGCAACCGGGCAATGTGGGCGTCGGTTTCGGGCTCGGGGTGTCCGTCGTGATCGACCCCACCGTGACCGAGTCCCCCTCCTCCCTGGGGACGTTCGGCTGGACCGGGGCCGCGACGACGATCTTCTGGGTGGATCCGCGGCGGGACCTGACGGTGCAGTTCATGACGCAGGTGCGGAGGCGGTCGTCGTTCTCGGTGTATCCGGAGTTGAAGCGATCGGTTCATGAGGCCGTGGTGGGCTGATCGTGGTCCGGATGCCGGCCGGTGGGGGCTTGTCGCGCGGTTCCCCGCGCCCCTCAAGGGGCGCTGCGCCTGGCCTCTAGTCGGTTCGCGCCGTGAACTCCACACCCGCCTCGGCCAGTTCGGCGAGCCAGGCCTGTGAGCGCTCCCCCGTCTCCGCCGCCCTGCACAACCCCGTCGGCAGTGAGCCGTCCAGGATGTGGCCCACCCCCAGGGCGAGGGGGCGGGACACCAGGCGGGCCATCGCGCTCTCCTCCTCGGTGCCGACGGCGTCGAGGAGGTAACGGCCGGACCACTCCTCGCCCGCGCCGGTGCGCACGTCGAGGGAGACGGCGAGGACGACGCGGTCGCGGTCGGCGTCGGTCGTCGGGTAGCGCGCCGCCAGGTCCTTCGCCAGCTCCGCGATGCTCCGGTCGTCGCCGCGTTCCAGTTCCGCGAAGACCGGGGCCCAGGCGGTGAGCCAGCCGTCGAGACGGAGGGTGCCGCGGACGAAGGTCCTCGGTGTCCAGGCCGCGGGCAGACCGTACTGGGCGACGAAGGGGACGCTGTCACGGTTGGGGTAGGCCTCGAAGGTCTCGCCGTCGACGACGTGGGCGCGGGTGGCCGTCCAGGGGCGGTCAGCCGTCCTCTCGGCACCGTCCTCGATGTAGCGGGCCGGTGAACGCAGGGCGCCCAGGACGCCGGCCGGGGCCCAGCTGAAGCGGTACCTGAAGTCGTTGGGGACGGCCGGGACCCCGCCGCAGTACGAGGTGAGGGTGTACGTGGCGGCGGTCTCCGGGCCGATCGCCCGGACGGCCCGGTCGATCAGGCTGTGCGCGAAGAGGTGGTCCACGCCCGGGTCCAGGCCGGCCTCGGTGAGGACGGTGACACCGGCGGCCTCGGCCGCCGGCACCTGGTCCAGGACCGCGTCGGACACATAGCTGGAGCAGGCGAAGTGGGCCCGCGCCCCGACGCAGGCGCCGAGCAGCGGGGCGTGGTCCGGCGCCGGGAGCATGGAGACCACCACGTCTCCCGGGGCGAGGTCCGCCACGAGCGCGGGCAGCGTGTACGCACGGGGCTCGGCCCGTCCCGTCAGCCCCCGTGCCGCCAGCGCCTGTTCGGCACGCTCCTCGGTGCGGTGCCACAGCCGCACCCGGGCGGCGGTGTCGCACAGCACCGCCAGGCCGCTGCCCGTGGACAGGCCGGCACCGACCCAGTGGACGGTACCGCTCGCGGGGACCACCTCGGTCATCGGGCAACTACCCTTCTGTGAGGCCCAGTTCGTCGCTCGCCCTACGGAATCGCTCCAGGCAGCGCCCCCACGCCCCACCCGTCTCGAAGTCCAGCAGCTGCGGCAGCAGCGCCGCCGAGAAGTCGGTGCTCGCCTCGCGGGGCAGCAGGGAGGGCAGGTTGTCGATGGCGATGAGATCGAGCGGGGGGTGTTCGCGCAACCGCCGTACCGGGCGGTCCCATTCGGTGGTCGTGTCGTAGACCGGCAGGACGTTCATGGGCGAGCCGACGTCGACCGTGACGTCCGAGAGGGTACGGAGCCGGCGGTCCGGGTCGTCGAGGTCCTTGTCCGTCAGGAACGGCGGGACGGGGCTGGTCGTCAGGACGGTGTTGACCAGCAGCTCGTGGGCCAGCAGGGCCGGTCGGTCCAGGTCACGGGTCTCGGCCAGGTCCCAGCAGGTGGGCTCGACGCCGGCCTCGCCGAGCGCGACCCGCGCACCCCGTCCGCTGCGGCCCAGGGCGCCGATCACCAGCGCGGTCACCTCACCCCGGGACGCCCGGAGTTCGGCCTCCATCTCCTCCTTGGTCGTGGGGACGAGCGGGGCCCGGAGCGCGCCCCGGTGGTGGAGCACGGCGAGGGCCGCGCCCAGATAGCCCGCCCAGAAGCCGAAGGCGGCGAGCCTGCGGCCCTGGTCGTCCACCAGGTACTCCAGGTCGAGCAGCGCCCCGCCCCCGGCCGCGAACCTGCGCAGCAGCGCCTCGGCACCGGGCTGACCCTTGTAGGCGTGCCCGAAAAAGATATGACGATGCGTCAGTTCGGCTGGCTCGTCCGGCAGTTCCTTGAGGCCCACGATCACCGCCCGCGCCGATGCCGACACCCACGAGCCCGCCTCGGCGACCTGGCAGCCGGCCGCCTCGTACTCCTCCCCGGGGAAGATCCGCTGAGGGGAGTCCTCGACGGTGATCCGGACACCGCTCTCGACGAGCCGCCGGGCGTCGGACGGCACGATCGGGGTGCGCCGTTCGGTGGTGCGGGTCTCGTGGCGCAGCCACAAGTGGAGATCGGTCATACGAGGTTGGCCTCCGGGCGCAACGCGTCGGCCGTGAACCGGTCGACGTTCAAGGGGCTGATGTCGACGAAGGGTACGCGGCCCAGGTACAGGTCGCGGACCACCTCGCCGACCGCCGGGCCCTGGAGGAACCCGTGGCCGGAGAACCCGGTCGCGTACAGGAAGCGGGAGCAGGAACCGGCCTCGCCGATCAGGGCGTTGTGGTCCGGCGTGATCTCGTACAGGCCCGCCCAGCCGCCCGTGCGCCGCAGGTCGAGCAGGGCGGGGGCGCGGCGCCGCATGGCCTCGTACAGGCGGGGGATCCAGCGGTCGTGGGTGTCGGTGGCGAAGCCGGGCCGTTCGTCGGGGTCGGACATGCCGACGAGGAGGCCGGGGCCCTCGGTGTGGAAGTAGAGGCTGCTGGTGAAGTCGATCGTCATGGGGAGGTGGGGCGGGAGGCCGGGGACCGGTTCGGTGACGGCGATCTGTCGGCGCAGGGGTTCCACCGGGAGGTCGACACCGACCATGGCGCCGACGGACCGGGACCAGGCGCCGGCCGCGCACACGACCGTGTCGGTGACGATCCGCCCCTTGCTCGTGACCACCGCGGTGATGGTGTCCCGCCAGGTCTCGATACCCAGGACCTCGCAGTTGCGCAGCACGGTCGCCCCGTGGCGGCGGGCCCCGGCGGCGTAGCCGTGGACCACCGACTCGGGGGTGCAGTGCCCGTCGTCGGGCGAGAACGCGGCGGCCAGCAGGCCCTCGGTGGAGATCAGCGGGGAGAGCCGCCGGGCCTCTTCGGGGTCGACCATGCGGCTGGGCACACCCAGATCGTTCTGGAGCTGGACCCCCGCCTCGAACTGGGCGACCTCGTCGGGGGTCGTCAGGAGGAAGAGGTAGCCGACGCGGTGCAGGCCGATGTCGTGGCCCAGCTCCTGCCGGAAGCGGCCGAACGCCTCCAGGCTCCGGGCGCCGAGCTGGATGTTGAGTTCGTCGGAGAACTGCGCGCGGACCCCGCCGGCGGCCCGCGCCGTCGATCCGGAGGCCAGTTCGTCGCGTTCGACGAGGACGACGTCGTCCACTCCGGCGGCGGCCAGGTGGTAGGCGATGCTCGTCCCGATGACTCCTCCGCCGATGACGACGACCCGTGCGCTGCGGATCACGAACGCTCCCTTCGTCCGACCGTGGTCGCGATGCCCGACGGAGTCAGGTCTTCCACCCCGGGCGAACGTTCATGCGGGGCGCCCGGGTACTTGCCCGAAGGGGCAGGCGTACGGGCCTCCGGGCGGGCGCGGCGGCCGGTGTCGAAAGTCGTCTCCGGGACGGCCGCCGCGCGGACCCCGGCGCTCAGGACGAGTGGACCACCGCGTCCAGGTGGGGCAGGTAGTGGTCGAGCCGCTCCCGCTTGGTGCGCAGGTAGGTGATGTTGTCCTCGCACGGGGTGATGAGCAGCGGCACCTGCTCGGAGACCTTGATGCCGTGGCGCAGCAGCGCCTCCCGCTTGCGCGGGTTGTTCGACATCAGCCGGACCGACCGTACGCCGAGGTCGTGCAGCATCTCGGCCGCCACCCGGTAGTCACGGGCGTCCACCGGCAGACCGAGGGCGAGGTTGGCCTCGACGGTGTCCAGACCCTCCGCCTGGAGCTTCATCGCCTGGAGCTTGGCGAGCAGGCCGATGCCGCGGCCCTCGTGACCGCGCAGATAGACGAGAATGCCGCGCCCCTCGGCGACTATCGCCCGCAGCGCGCTGTCGAGCTGCTCGCCGCATTCGCAGTGCTGCGAGCCGAACGCGTCACCGGTCAGGCACTCCGAGTGCAGCCGGATGAGAATTCCCTCACCGCCGCTGATGTCGCCGTACACCAGCGCCACTTGTTCTTCGCCGCGGTCCTGGTCGAGATAACCTACGGCCTCGAAGTCGCCGTAGGTGGTGGGCAGAGGAGCGTTCACCACGCGTACGGCGCCGGAGGACTGGGCATTCGTGCCGAGTACACCAACATTTTCTGTCATGATCTGGTTCCTATCTGGTGAGTCCTGACGTCATGCGAAAATGACGGAGCATCAGCAGAGACGAAAGGCCGTGAAAAGATGAGCAGTTCGAGTCTTGTTCCGACGGACACCACCGCGGACGTCCGGGAGAGGGGGGCGGCGGCGGGGCGACAGGTCGCGGTGCTTCCGGTCGGCAGCTACGAGCAGCACGGTCCGTATCTGCCGCTGGCCACCGACACGCTGGTCGCCTGCGCGATATCCCGGGAGATAGCCGCCGCGTACCCGGTGCACCTCCTGCCGCCCGTGACCATCGCCTGCTCGCACGAGCACGCGGCCTGGCCCGGCACCGTCAGCATCTCCGCGACGACGTTGCACGCGATGGTGAGCGACATCGCCGCCTCCCTGCGCCGGTCGGGCGTCGAGGCGCTGGTGGTGGTGAACGGCCACGGTGGGAATTACGTTCTGGGCAATGTCGTCCAGGAATCCACCGCGGCGGGACATCGAATGGCGCTTTTCCCGGCGATGGAGGACTGGGACGCCGCCCGCGAACGGGCGGGCGTCCAGACCTCGTTGCTCAGTGATATGCATGCGGGAGAAATTGAGACCTCCATACTTCTGCATTGCCATCCCGAATTGGTCCGACCCGGTCACGAGACCACCGATTTCCTTGCCGACGACCGCCGTCATCTCCTCTCCCTCGGCATGTCGGCCTACACCGATTCCGGTGTCATCGGCCGTCCGTCCCTGGCATCCGCCGCGAAGGGGAAGGAGTTGCTGGCAGGGTTCGTGGAATCCTTCGGAGCGTACTTCTCGTTGGTCACCTCGGACGGCTGGGGCAAGGGTCCGGTTCCGACCGACGCCTCGCCCGACGCCTCCCCCGCGGGCGACTGACGGCGGGCCCGCAGGGAGCCGTACCAGCGCGCGACGAGCACGAGGGCTCCCGGCAGGGCGGCCGCGAAGCTGAGCACACCGTAGACGACGGCCACGGTCAGCCCCTGCGAGGCGCCGAAGCCCGCGGCGCCGAAGGACCAGGCGGTGACGCCCTCCCTGGGGCCCCAGCCACCGACGTTGAGCGGCAGGCTCATCGCGATCAGGGCAAGCAGCGCGAGGGGCAGCAGTTCCAGCGGGGTGGCGGCGGAGCCGGCGACGTGCGCGGCGAGCAGGAACGTGGCCACGTATCCGGCCAGTACCGCCACGGACGAGATCAGCACGGCCGGCCCGCTGTCGCGGTTCAGCAGCACGCCTCGTGCCTCGGTGAGGACGGCCCTGATCCTGCGGCCCCGGCCCTTCGCGCCGGCGCTCGGCCTGCGGCCCATCCGGACCGCCGCCCAGATCGCGAGCGCGCCCAGCGCGGCGAGCGCCGTCACACCGGCCGCGTGGCGGGTCTGTTCCAGCACGGGAGACGGCAGCACCAGCAGGACCGTTACGCCCACGACTGCCAGCACCAACTGGCCCGCGGTGCGCTCGATCACCACCGCGCGCACGCCCCGGCCCATGTCGCCGGAGCTCTGCCCGTGCCGCACCGCCCGGTGGACGTCGCCGAGGACACCGCCGGGCAGCGCCGCGTTGAGGAAGAGCGCCCGGTAGTAGTCCGCGACGGCCGGACCGAGCGGCAGCCCGAGCCCGAGCGACCGCGTCACCGCGCACCAGCGCCACGCGCTGAACACCGTCGTCAGCACGCCGATCCCGACCGCCGCCGCGAGCGTCCCGCCGTCGATCCGCCGCAGTCCGTCGACGAACACGCCGGTGCCCATGCGCCAGAACACGACCGCGAGGATCGCCGTTCCGGCCAGGGTGCCGAAGTGGGTGCGCAGGACGCGGACGAACGTGGAGGCGGGCCGGGACGTGAGGGGGCGTTCCGGTGCCGCGGAGGGCACCGGGGTCGCCTCGGAGGACGCCGGGGCTGCCTGGGAAAGGGCCACCGCGGCCCCGACCCGGCTCCGGCCACCGGCCGATTCATGGGCCACCGGCACCGCGCCGGCCACGTCCGCCGCATCCACCGCGCCGGCCACGTCCACCGCGGGCGCTGTCGAGCCGGCGGTCCTCGGGGACCCGGTACGGCCGTACGGCGCGGCCGGGGGCGTCGCCGCCCCGTAGGCCCGGTCCGTGTGGGAAGCGGTCGTCGAGGCCGCGGCCTCCGGCGAACGCGTGCCCGCTGCCGCCGCCACGGACGGCGGTTCGGGTGAGCGCCCGCCGGGCGTGAGTGCGCGCACCCTCGCCCGCGCACCCGGCGTGCCCGCCTTCACTCGGGCCCGGACTCCGCGCGGGCGTACGCGTACGCGGTCCCCCGTCGCCGGTGGACGGGCCTCGACCGTCTCCTCCACGGGTGCCGTCATGAGGCTCCGCCCCTCGGTCGGGGCAGCGCCAGGAGGTCGCTGTGGTGCACGACGACGCGGAGTTCGCCGGCCTCGTTGGCCGCGAGGCGGTCGAGCAGGTAGGCGTCGGCGCGCTCGGTGAGTTCGGGGCGCTGTTCGCAGGCGGCACCGACCCAGCCGCGCAGCCACTCCTCGGTGAGGGCGGTGTGCCGGGTGTCGAGCTGCCAGGGGCTCGGGTGGACCCGGACCGTGGCGCCCTGCTGGGCGAACGCCTCACAGGCCATGGTGATCGCGTCCGGGCCGAGCAGATCACTCGCGCGCTGGTGGGCGTTGAACGCCTCGGCGATCTCGGCGTCCATGGGGTGCGCGGGGACGAGGTCCACACGGCCCACGACCGAGAGCGTCAGCAGCGCGGGCACTCCGGCGCCCGCGCAGGCCGCCGCGAGCCCCTCGATCTCCTCACGGGTGAGGACGTCGAGCAGCGCCGACGCCGTGACCAGCGAGGCACCGTCGAGGTCGGCCGCCGTCAGCCGCCCGATGTCACCGCGCCGCGTGGTGACCGTGACCGGGCTGCCGTCGGCGGCGGCGCGCGGCGCCCGCGCGACGGCCAGCCGCAGCAGGTTCGGGTCCTGGTCGTGCAGCACCCACCGCTGGGCACCGTCCAGCCGGGGCGCGAGCCAGCGGCCCATCGAGCCGGTGCCGCAGCCGAGGTCGTGCACGGTCAGCGCGATGGCACGACCGGGCAGGTTCGCGAGGCGGATCCGCAGCGGGTCCAGCAGATCCGCCGCACGGGCGTCCGCGTCCGCGCTCTCGCGCAACTCCAGCCACTGCGGCGCGTACTGATGGCCCTCGGGCGCCGGCGTGTCTCCCCCGCGTCCCGCCATGCTCAACGCCCCGCCGGCGGCGGGCCCGGCGGCGGGCGTGGTCCCACCGGCCGCGGCCGACCCCGCGGCGACCGGCGTACCCGGCGAGGGGCTCGCCCCCGTGGGCAGCGGTCCGCCCGTCGACAGCGGCCCGCCCGCGGACATGGTCATATCGGCAGAAGTGGTCATGCGGCCCTCCGAGGTTCGTGCCGTAGCCGGCCCAGGACATGGGCGAGGCTGCGGGCCGTGGTCGCCCACCCGTCCAGCGCGGCCCTGCGCCCGCGCGCCGCCGCCTTCAGCCGGCGCCGTACGTCGGCCTCCCCGAACCAGCCGCGCAGCTCCGCCGCGATGGCCGCGGGGTTCTCCGGCGGGACCAGGATGCCGGGCACGCCTCCGTCGGGGGCGCGGCCGACGGCCTCGGGGAGACCGCCGACGTCCGTGGCCAGGACGGGGATTCCACGGGCGAGGGCTTCGGTGACCGCCATGCCGTACGTCTCGGCGTACGAGGTGAGGACCATGAGGTCGGCGGCGGCGTAACTGGCGTCGAGTTCCGCGCCCGCCTGCGGTCCGGCGAGGTGGAAGCGGTCCTCCAGGCCGAACTTCGCGATCAGCGAGCGGATGTGCTCGACGTACTCGGGCTCCTGGTCGAGGCCGCCGACCAGTACGCAGCTCCAGCGCAGTTCGGTGACGGTCGCCAGGGCCTCCACCAGCCGGTGCTGCCCCTTGCGCGGGGTGACCGCGGCCACGCACAGCAGCCGGGAGACGCCGTCGGTGCCGGAGGCGAGGGGCGCGATGTCGGCGCCGGGGGCGGCGACATGGACCCGCTCGGGGGCGAGCCCGTGGTGTGACACGAGTCTGCGGACCGCCCACTCGCTGGTCGCGATCACGGCGGACACACCCCGCAGGGTGGTGCGCTCCTTGGCGTCGAGTTCGGCGGCGATTTCGGGCTCCAGGCCGGTCTCGTCGCCGAGCGGCAGATGCACCAGCACGGCCAGGCAGAGGCGTTCGGCCTCGGGCAGGATGATCTCGGGGACGCCGCAGGCGACCAGTCCGTCGAGGAGGACGACCGTGCCGTCGGGGAGCTCGCTCAGCGTACGGGCGAGTTCGGCGCGGGCCGTGTCACCCGGGCTCGGCCAGCTGCCGTCGATCGCGTGCTTGTGCACCTGCCAGCCGAAGCCGGGCAGATCGAGGCAGATCCGCCGGTCGTAGGCGTTGCCGCCGCTGGGCCGGGTGGGGTCGTCGACGCCACCCGGCATCACGAAGTGCACGGAACGCAGCGACATGGGGATGATCGCGGCGTTCTTCAGTGCCGCGTTC
Organism: Streptomyces akebiae; assembly: GCF_019599145.1. NCBI lineage: Bacteria > Bacillati > Actinomycetota > Actinomycetes > Kitasatosporales > Streptomycetaceae > Streptomyces > Streptomyces akebiae. Next base: position 1,561,860 of record NZ_CP080647.1, read on the forward strand.
TGCACGGGCACATAGCCGAGCCGCACTTGCTCTCCCCCGTCCGCCCGCACAGCGCTGCCGTATGCCTGGGCGGTGGTGCCGACGGCCGCCCGGTCGATGGTCACGTCGGTCACAGGGCACGCTCGTAACTCGCCCAGGCGATGTGCGACTCGTGCAGGGTGACCGTGAGGCCCGCGATGCCCTTGGCGTTCTCCCCGAGGGCGCCCTTGTGGATCCGCTCGGCGAGGCGGTCGGCGATCACCTTGGCCAGGAACTCCGTGGAGGTGTTGGTGTGGGCGAAGGCGGGCTCGTTGTCGAGGTTGCGGTAGTTCAACTCGCTCACCACGGCACCGAGCTCCTGGGTGGCCAGCCCGATGTCTACGACGATGTTGTCGTCGTCCAGTTCGGCGCGCCGGAAGGTGGCGTCCACGAGGAACGTGGCGCCGTGCAGGCGCTGCGCGGGTCCGAAGACCTCCCCGCGGAAGCTGTGGGCGATCATGATGTGATCGCGAACGGTGATGCTGAACAACGGACGACCCTCCAGTGCGGTACGTCTGCCCCCGGGCCGGGGCATGCCGTGTAGTACGGCTGCTCCCTACCCGTTGTTCAGCCGAGTTTTCCGGTTTCTTCGGAGGTAATCGTTCCGTTCGGGCAGTTCAGGGGCGGTGGGGCGAAGCGGAACGCTCAACTCACTGGCTCACTCGACGTCGTAGCGCACCCGGTGGCACATCCCCGGCAGCTCTCCGCTCGCGAGCTTCGGCAGGACGTCCGGGAGTTCCTCGAAGGCGCATTCTCCGGTGACGAGGGCGTCGAAGCGGGCGTCGGCGAGGAGTTCGAGGGCGAGCGCCAGCCGGTCCGCGTACGTACGTCCGACGCGTCCGGCCGGGGAGACGGTTCCCACCTGGCTGCTGCGGATGGTGAGCCGGCGTGAGTGGAAGGCCTCGCCGAGCGGCAGGGCGATCCGACGGTCGCCGTACCAGCTCAGCTCGATGACCGTGCCCTCGGCTGCGAGGAGTTCGAGGGAGCGTACGAGGCCCTGTTCGTTCGCGCTGGCGTGCACGACGAGGTCGCACTCGCCGAGCGCCTCCTCGGGCAGCGCGAAGTCCACGCCGAGGGCGCGGGCGATGTCGGCGCGCGCCGGGTCCGCGTCGACGAGCTGGACGCGCACGCCCGGGTAGCGCGCGAGGAGTGCGGCGACCGAGCAGCCGACCATGCCGCCGCCGACGACGGCGATCCGGTCCCCGATGAGGGGCGCGGCGTCCCACAGGGCGTTGACGGCGGTCTCCACGGTCCCGGCCAGGACGGCTCGTGCCGCCGGAACGGACTCCGGCACGACGGTGACGGCGCTCACCGGAACGACGTAGCGGCTCTGGTGCGGATACAGACAGAAGACGGTCCGTCCGACCAGTGCGTCGGGCCCCTCTTCCACCCGCCCGACGCTGAGATAGCCGTACTTCACGGGAGCGGGAAAGTCGCCCTCCTGGAAGGGCGCGCGCATGGCCGCGCGCTGGTTCTCGGGCACTCCGCCGCGGAACACGAGCGTCTCGGTGCCCCGGCTGACTCCTGAGTACAGCGCGCGGACCAGGACCTCCCCGTCGGCGGGTGCGGCGAGCGTCTCCTCACGGATCTCGCCGTGCCCGGGTGAGCGTAGCCAGAAGGCATTGGCTGTCGGTTTCATGTGCGTCTCCGTGAACGGTCGAGCGGTCAGCCACGTACGCAGCGGTGGGAGTCGCGGACACGGTACGCGGCGATGATCCACTTGTCACACGTTCGGAAGGTATGCGGTGGCCCTGATCAACACATACGACGGCCGACTGTTGCTGTCGGAGACGACGGTGGGCGCGGGTGCCCAGGTGCTGCTCCTCGCCTTCCTGGGCACGGCGATCGGACTGGGCCCGGCGGGCTGGCTGACCGGACTGGCCTTCGGGCTCGCCACCTGGGCGGTCCTCAACCGCGCCCTGCTGCGCACCAGGACGCGTACCTTCGGCCCCGCCAACCGCGTCACGCTCGGCCGGGCGATACTCGTCGGCGCCGTCACCGCGCTGGTCGCCGACTCCTTCCAGAGCTCGCCGCCCGTCTCGCTCTTCGTCGGCCTGACCGCCGTGGCGCTGATCCTCGACGGCGTCGACGGCAAGGTGGCCCGCCGGACGGGGACGTCGACCGCGCTGGGCGCCCGCTTCGACATGGAGGTCGACGCGTTCCTGATCCTGGTGCTGAGCGTGTACGTCTCCATGTCGATGGGCCCGTGGGTACTGCTGATCGGTCTCATGCGGTACGTCTTCGTGGCCGCCGCGAAGGCCGCCCCGTGGCTGAACAACTCCCTGCCGCACAGCATGGCCCGCAAGACGGTCGCCGCCGTCCAGGGCGTGTTCCTGCTGGTCGCCGCCTCCGGTCTGCTGCCGTACGAGGCGGGCTTCGGCCTGGTCGCGCTGGCGCTGGGCTCGCTGCTCTGGTCGTTCGGGCGGGACATCGTCTGGCTGTTCCGCAACCGGGAGGGCCTCGGCGAGCAGGCGACGACGGCGACCGTGCACGAGCCGATGGCCCCGGTGACCGTGAACGAGACGGTGACCGTGGCCATGGAGACGTCCGCCGAGCGCCGGGCGGGCGAGCGCCGGGCGGCCGAACTCGTCACGAGCTGACGGGGACCGGGCCGGGCGGTGCGGGAGCGGGTGGACACGGTCGGGGTCCACGACCGATGTACCGCCGTACGTTTCGGGCGGCTTGCGTTCTGGGCCGGTGTACGTTCGACCAACGCCGGCACCAGGCATGGGAGCACGGCGGAGCACCAGCCCTGGAGACGAAGGGGCAGGCGTCCGGGCCCGAGCTCAGAGACCGAGGCGGTCAGCCCGGCTCAGCCACATCGGAGTACGGCTCGACGAAGAGACAGAGATCCCCATTGCCTGCGTTCTCCACAGGCAGCCTGCTGCGTCCCACTCGTCCCCCTCCCTCCCCCTCCCTCCCCCGACCACCACTCCGCCGCACAGTATCCGCCTGCACCGGCGCCAAGCATCAGCCGAATGTGAGCGAGCGGACTCGCGCCTGGCCTGCCGGGGAAGAAATGAGTTGTCGTGACGCAGTCGGGCCGCGACACTCGCGACCATGACGGACCCAGCCCGGGACCTGACACTCAGCCACTTCCGGTGGATCGACGGCCACGCCGATGTCTGGAAGATCTTCCGCGACCCGGACGCGCTGTCCGGCGTGGTCAGGGGGCTCGCGGCGACATTCGAGAGTGAAGGGATCACCGCTGTCTGCGGCATCGAGTCCCGGGGTTTCCTCCTTGGCGCCGCGGTCGCCCTTGAGCTCGGCGTCGGCTTCATCGCTGTACGCAAGCAGGACGGTCTGTTCCCCGGTGAGAAGATCACCAGGCGGACGCCGCCCGACTACCGCCGTCTTCGCCATGAACTTCGCATTCAGCGCGCCTCGCTCACGGCAGGCGACCGGGTGCTGCTGGTCGACGACTGGATCGAGACCGGCAGCCAAGCAGCCAGCGTCAAGTCCATGGTCGAAGAAGGCGGAAGTCGTTGGGGCGGTTGCGCTGTGATCGTCGACCAGACATCCGAGTCATGCCGCCGGAGGCTGGACGTGCGCGGCCTGGTCAGAGCGGCCGAGCTCCCCGTATGGAGCCCGCGGCGCTAGGGGACCCCTAGGGCGGCGGCATGCTCAGCTCAGCGTCAGGCGCACCAGGTCGATCTCCTCGTCACGGGCCCGGGCGAAGCACCGGCTCTTTCCGGTGACGACGAACCCGCACTTCTCCAGCACGCGGATGGAGCCGGCGTTATCCGCGGCGGCATCGGCGTGCAGCGGCCGCGCGGGCTCCAGCTCGATCAGTTCGGCAAGGGCCGCGGTGGCAATGCCCTGGCCCCAATGGGTTCGCCCGATGACATACGTGACCTCGCGCTCCGACGGCGGACCGAAGACAGCGGCGTGCCCTGCTACAGCGCCGTCGGCGAGAACGGTTCGCAAGATCACGGACGGGTCCGAGCGCACCTTGGTCCAGTGCCGGTCGAAGTGGCCACGGTCGTAGTGATACTTCCGGGTCACAGCGGCCATCTGCCGCAACTCGGAATCCGTCAGCTGCTGCCAGAAGATCGGCAGGTCACTGTCCTCAGGTTCGCGCAGGGATATGCCCATGGGCGCAGTCTCACTCTCCAGATGATCGGTACCCGGGTAGCCGGCTCAGGCTAGGCCGAGGTCGCAGTTGCGGGACAGCCTTGAGCTGTGCCATCTCATGAGGTCGGCACCACAGGAGGTTCAGAGCACAGAGCAACTTTCGGTGAGGGCGGAGACCCTCGCCGAGTGGCAGTCGGAGGCACCGGTCGTGGTCGCCGACGCAGGCCACGACGTCGGCGCGGCCGCGGGCAAGCAGTGGCACCCTCCCCCGGCCCCGCCCCCGGAACAGCCACACACAGCCCACAACCTGACGAAGCACTGTCAACCGGTGACCGCACCGGCCCCCGGCGGCATGTTGTACGGCGTCACCACCTGGATCGCCGACGGGAGGAACGGGCCCTCGTCGGGCAGGGCCCGGTGGGCGCGCATGATCACCTGACAGGCGCGGCGGACGTCCTGGCGGAGGTCGTGGTGGAGCACGGCGGAGAGTCGGTGCTCGCGCAGCAGCCGGGTGTTGTCGTGGTCGAGGTCGTGGGCGACGAAGACGTGCGGCTCGCGGCCGAGCGCGGCGAAGGCGTCGAGCGTCGCGGTGTTGCCGCCGCCGATGGAGTAGACGGCGGCGATCCCCGGCTCCCGCTCCAGCGCGCCCAGGACGAGGTCCCGCTGGGTCGCGTCGAGGCCGTCGCTGTCGGTGACCTCCACGAGGGCCCGCTGCGGCGCGACCGCCCGCATCACCCCGCGGAACCCCATCTCGCGCTCCTCCTCGTTGCGGTAGAAACTGCGGCTTATCGTCACCAGGACGGCGCCCGGCCGGTCGCCGAGCCACTGCCGGAGCAGATACGCGGCGGTCGCCCCGGCGGCCCGGTTGTCGATGCCGACGTACGCGCAGCGCGGGCTGTTCGGCAGGTCCGTCACGTAGGTGACCACCGGGACCCCGGCCGCGACCAGCCGTTCGACGGCGGCGGTGACCTCCGGAACGTCCGGCGCCTTGAGGATCACGCCCTGCGAGCCGCGCCGCCCGATCCGGTCGAGCACCCGCACCATCTCCGAGGCCGACCCCGTCTCCCGGAAGTGGAAGCGGGACCGCACGACCGCCGGGTGCAGGGACGGCAGCTCGGCCTCCAGCGCCTCGCGGACCGCCGTGGAGAACCGGTCCGGGGTCTGCATCACGATGTCGACCATGAAAGTACGCCCGCCGATGCGCACCTGCGTCCGCTGCCGGTCCAGGTCCCTCACGGCCTGGTGCACCTCGCGGGCGGTGCTCTCCCGCACCCCTCCCCGGCCGTTGAGGACCCGGTCGACCGTGGCCTGGCTCAGCCCGGCCTGCCGGGCGATCTCACGGATCGTGTAAGGGTGCGCCATGGCGGTGTGTCCTGGATCTCGATGGTGGGCGACGGTGGGCGACGGTGAACCGGATGATGGGTTTTTGATGGTCCGCTGCGGGTTGTACGAGGGGGGCCGCGCCCCAAGACTGACAGAGGCGGCGGCGCTGTGGAAACCATGAAAGGCCCTACGACCAGACCGCCACAGGCCCCGGCACGACCCGCCGGTGCCGATCGAAAGGAAGACCATGGCCCTACTGGAGGACAAAGTCGTCCTCGTCAACGGCGGCAGCCAGGGCGTCGGCGCGGGCGTCGTCCGGGCGGCCCTGCGCGAGGGCGCGACCGTCGCCTTCACCGGCCGCCGAGCCGAGGTCGGCGAGCGGCTCGCGGCGGACACCGGCGCGACGTTCGTCCAAGCGGACCTGACGGATCCGGCGCAGGTGCGCGGCGCCGTGGAGCAGGTGATCGCCGCACACGGCCGGGTCGACAGCCTCGTCAACGCGGCCGGCCTGACCTCACGCGGCTCGCTCCTCGACACCTCTCCCGAACTGTTCGACGCTCACATCGCGATCAACCTGCGTGCCCCCTTCTTCGCCATGCAGGCCGTGGTCGAGCACCTGGTGGCCCGCACGGCGCCCGGCACGATCGTCAACATCGGCTCGAACTGCGCGCACGGCGGCCCGCCGCACCTGGCCCCGTACTCCGCCGCGAAGGCCGGCCTCGCGGGACTCACCCGCAACGCCGCCCACGCCCACCGCTGGGACCGCGTCCGGATCAACGACCTCAACATCGGCTGGACGGAGACCGAGGGCGAGGACGCGATCCAGCGCGAGTTCCACGACGCGGACGACGACTGGCGGGAACGGGCCGCCGCGGGCCTCCCGATGGGCAAGCTCGGCCAGGTCGACGAGATCGCCGACTTCGTGGTCTTCCTCCTGTCCGACCGCAGCGGCGTGGTCACCGGTTCGGTGATCGACTGGGACCAGAACGTCGTCGGCGCCTCGGACTGACCTGCTTCCAACCTGTTTCATCTGCACTTTCGAAAGGGACACTCGTCATGCGCATTGGCATCCTGGGGCTGGGCCGCATCGGCGCCTTCCACGCCGGGACTCTCGCCGGACTGGACGTCGTGGAGGAGCTGGTGGTCTCCGACCCGGTGGCCGCCGCGGCGCAGGCGGCCGGCGAGAAGTTCGGTGCCACCGTGGCCGACTCGCCCGAGGCGGTGTTCGCCTCCGGGATCGACGGTGTCGTGATCACCGCCGCCACCGACGCGCACCCGGGGCTGATCCTGGCCGCCGTCGAGGCGGGCGTCCCGGTGTTCTGCGAGAAGCCGGTGGCGAAGACGGTCGAGGAGAGCCTCACCGTGCTGCAGGCCGTGCGCGAGAGCGGCATCGAGGCCCAGATCGGCTTCAACCGCCGCTTCGACGCGGGCTGCGTGGCCGCCCGCGAGGCCGTCCTCAGCGGTGAGCTGGGCGCGCTGCACACCGTGCGGTCGACCACCCTCGACCCCGCCCCGCCGCCGGCGGCCTACGTCGCGGTGTCGGGCGGCATCTTCCGGGACTGCGCGGTGCACGACTTCGACGTGGTGCGCTGGGTGACGGGCCGCGAGGTCGTCGAGGTGTACGCGACGGGCGGCAACAAGGGTGCGGACTACATCAAGGAGGCGGGTGACGTCGACACGGCGTCCGCGCTCCTCACCTTCGACGACGGCACCATCGGTGTCATCTCCAACACCCGTCACAACGCCCGGGGTTACGACGTCCGTCTGGAGGTCCACGGCATGCAGGACAGCATCGCCGCCGGCCTCGACACCCAGCTCCCGCTGCGCTCCGCCGAGCCGGGCGTCACCTTCCCGTCCGGCGTCCCGCACACCTTCTTCATGGACCGCTTCGCCCCCGCCTACCGCGCCGAACTCACCGCGTTCACCGAGGTCGTCGCCGGCACCCGCACCTCCCCCTGCACGGTCGCCGACGCCCTGGAGGCCAGCTGGATCGCCGAGGCGGCGACCCTGTCGGTGGCGGAGCACCGGCCGGTGCGGCTGGAGGAACTCCGCAAGGAAGCCCCCTGACCGACCTGGGCCACGACAGAGGCGGGGCGCCGCGTCTACCGAGCGGCGCCCCGCCGTTCGTCCCGGCCGAGCGGCGCCCCATCGGGACGAACGACCTCACCGCCCGGCGACACGGTCCCGGCCTCGCCCCGGCGAGCGCCCCCTGATGGGCCGTCGGGCAGTCAGGCGCTGGCGCGGACGACCAGGCGGGTGGGCAGGATCAGCGGCGTGGGATCCCCGCCGTTGACGAGCGCGACGAGCATGCGGGCCATTTCGCGGCCCAGGGCCGTTATCGGCTGGTGGACGGTGGTGAGGGGCGGCTCGGCGATCCGGGCCACGGCCAGGTCGTCGAACCCGACCACGGCGACGTCGTCGGGGACCGGCCGCCCCGCCTCCCGCAGGGTCCGCAGCGCCCCCGCCCCCATGTTGTCGTTGGCGGCGAACACCGCGTCGACCTCCGGGCGTTCCGCGAGCAGCTCGGCCATGACGGCGGCCCCGCCGGGCTCCGTGAAGTCGCCCTCGTGCGGCGGGAACGGCTCGTGGCCGGCGGCCAGCATGGCGTCCCGGTAGCCGCGGTACCGCGCGCGGCCCACTTCGGTGTCCAGCGGCCCGCAGATCGCGGCCACCCTGGTCCGGCCCAGGGAGAGCAGGTACTCGGTGGCCTCGCGCGCTCCCCCGGTGTTGTCGACGTCCACGTACCAGCGCGGGGCCGAACCGACGGGGCGGCCGCCGAACACCACCGGCATCTCCGCCTCCTCGGCCGTCCGCGTCAGCGGATCGTTCTCGCGCAGCGCCATCAGCATGACGCCGTCGGCGCCCTTGCCGCGCAGCAGTTCCTCCACCCGTCTGCGGCCCCGGTCGGTCGCGGCCAGGCACAGCATCAGATGCAGGTCGGCCTCCTCCAGAGCGGCCGACGCCCCCACGATCACCTGGGCGAAGAACGGATCCGCGAAGATCGACGGGTCCTCTCCCGAGACGACCAGCGCGGCCGCTCCCGTCTGCCGCGTGGCCAGCGCGCGGGCGGTCGGATTGGGCACGTAGCCGAGCTGCCGGACGGCCCGCTCGACGGCCTCGCGCTTCCCCCGGCTGACGTGCGGCGCGTTGTTGAGGACACGGGAGGCCACGGAGCGGGAGACGCCCGCGAGTTGGGCCACGGCGTCGAGCGTGGGCTGCCGACGCGGCGGATCGCCCGTCATGACCATGTGTCTCCCCCCTGGCCGAAAACTGGGAGCGCTTCCGGTCACAGGGACCGTAGAGCCTCGAAGTCGCCCTGTACAGAGGGAGATTCACACCTCGACTCTTGACAGCTCTACCGGTCAGCCACACGATACCGACCACACCCCCTAGGTTCTCAGCATCACAGGCAGCACTGGAAGCGCTTCCAATGGGAGCGCTCCCACCTCTCTGGGCACGTCGAACCACCGCACTTCCTCAGCGCGTCGCACGCTCGGGACGAGAACGTGCGACGCATCCCTGCCAGGAATCCGAGGTGATGTCATGCGCCGCAGGCTCCGCGCCCTGATGGCAGCGCTCTGCTCTCTGCCGCTCGCGCTCGCCGCCGCCCCGTCCGCCCATGCCGCCGACCCGACGACCATGACCAGCGGGTTCTACGTGGACCCCGACTCCAGCGCGAAGCGGTGGGTGGCCGCCAACCCCGGTGACGGCCGGGCGTCCGCGATCAACGCCTCCATCGCCAACACCCCGACGGCCCGCTGGTTCGGCTCCTGGAGCGGGGCCATAGGCACCGCCACGAGCGCCTACGCGGGCGCCGCGGACAGCCGCGACAAGCTGCCCCTGCTCGTCGCGTACAACATCTACAACCGCGACTACTGCGGCGGGCACTCCGCGGGCGGGGCCTCCTCGCCGTCGGCCTACGCGAGCTGGATCGCCCAGTTCGCGGGCGGGATCGGCAACCGCCCGGCCCTGGTGATCCTGGAACCGGACTCCCTCGGGGACTACGGCTGCATGAACCAGGCGCAGATCGCCGAGCGTCAGGCCATGCTCGGCGGCGCCCTCTCCCAGTTCAACCGCCAGGCCCCCAACACCTGGGTCTACATGGACGCCGGCAACCCCGCCTGGACGGACGCGGCGACCATGGCCCGGCGCCTGCACGAGGCCGGCGTCCGGCAGGCCCACGGCTTCTCGCTCAACGTCTCCAACTACCTCACCACCGCCGAGAACACCGCCTACGGCAACGCGGTCAACAGTCAACTCAGCGCCCGCTACGGCTACACCAAGCCCTTCGTCGTGGACACCAGCCGCAACGGCAACGGCTCCAACGGCCAGTGGTGCAACCCCTCGGGCCGCCGCATCGGTCCCGCCACCCAGATCGGCGGCGGCGCCGAGATGCTGTTGTGGATCAAGGTTCCGGGCGAGTCGGACGGCAACTGCGGTGTGGGATCCGGCTCCTCGGCCGGTCAGTTCCTGCCCGAGGTCGCCTACAAGATGATCTACGGCTACTGAACCACGGCCACCGACCCACTGATCCAGGACTCCCGTGGCCCGGTTCGCTCGCTCCGCGACCGGGCCACGGTCTCGGGATCAGCCCGGAGAGGTCTCCTCCAGCTTCTCGAAGAAGAACTCGTGCTTCAGGAAGGAGACGTCGTACTCGTGGCCGGACCGGGGCGGCAGCAGCTGCGACGCCTGGAGGAGGCGCCACCCGTCGAGCAGCGCGTCGAGCCCCGTCGGGTAGGGCGGCTCGTCGCTGTCTCCCGCCGTCGGACGGGTCCGGCCGGTCCCGTCGTACCGGGACCAGCCCACGACCGGGGAGTCGAGCGCCGAGGTCGACAGATACAGGACCAGGACCTGTTGCCTCATGCGTGACTCCTCAGGGCGGGCCGGTTGCTGACGCGTGTGACCCAGTACTCGACGTCGAACGACTCGTCACCGGTCAGGGCCCGCCACAGCAGGACCCGGTTGTAGATCTCCAGTCGGCCGGTGGCCTGCTCGTACCACGGGAAGTGGGTGTCCAGCTCCGCCGTGACGGCCGGGTCGTGCAGGTCGGTGGTGTCCCAGAGGCGCACCTGCGGCACGGTCGGGTTGAGGCGCAGTTTGTACATGAAGCGGCGGCGCGCGGTGTCGTTGCGGCGGCCGCCGTGCCAGATGCCGTGGTGCACGAGGACGACCGTGCCGGCCGGGCAGGTCAGCCGGGTCTGCCCCCGCAGGTTCTGGACGCGGCCGATGTCCGTCTCGTTGATCCGGCGCAGATGGCTGCCGGGCACGCTGAGGGTGCCGCCCATCTCGGCGGTCACCTCGTGCGGGTAGTACATGAGCTGGATGTCGAAGGCGTCCGGCCGTACGTCGATGATCGCGTCCGCGTGAAGGTCCTGCGCGTGACCCTCGTGGGGCTCGCGGACGTGCACGGCGTGGTGGTCGACGGTCGGTTCGGGTCCGACCAGACTCTCCACGGCACCGGCGACGACCGGCAGTTCGAGCAGCGCGTGGACGAAGGTGTCGGGCGGGAAGGCCGCGCTCAGCGGGGTGCCGTACGGCACTCCCGGCAGGCCCTCGGCCAGCGCGGTGACGGCCCGTTCGTTGATGTTCTGCGGCACCACCCCGTCCAGGCGCAGGAATCCCTGCGCGACGAAGCGGGCCACCTGAACCGAGGTCAGGAGGTGCTTGCTGGTTGGCATACGACGAACGTACGGACCCCACCCCGCCCTGTAGTGGGCTGAAATCTTCCTGTGGTGGTCCATTTCCGTGACCGGTGCGGCCGGTGGGCGCTCCCCAGCGGGAGGCGCCCACCGCCGTGGTCTACGCGGTGAGGCCCGCCTGCCGGCGCCCCTCGTGTCCCACGAACCCCACGAACCGCGACCACTCCTCACGTCCGACCGCGAAGTGAGGAAGCGCCAGGTCCTTGGAGTCCCGTACGCACACGGCCTGCCGGGTGACGGCGACTTCGACGCAGTCGTCACCCTGACTGCCGCTGTAGCTTGACTTGAACCACGCCAGTTCCGTCGTGCTCATAGGTCCAGATCCCCTCGGAGTCGCTCCAGCAGCGCCCGCGAATCCCTGGCATTCAGGGCCTGCGAGCGCAGTGTGTCATAGCGCTGGTGGAGCAGGCTCACCTCTTTCGAGTCGGAGATCAGACGGCCGTTCTGCTGGCCTTCTGAGTACGCGAGCCGCTGCCCCTGCGGCGTCTCCAGCAGTCGCACCGGCCCGTCCAGACACGCGTGCAACCCGGCCTCCAACGGCACGATCTGGAGCGTCACATTGCGCGGCGCGCTCAGCTCCAGCACGTGGTCGAACAGCCCTCGCATCCGCGCGTCGTCCCCGAACCGCCGCCGGAACACATGCTCCTCGACGATGAAGCTGAACGGTGTCGTCGGCCGCTCGAACAGCATCCGCTGACGCTCCATCCGGCGGTCCATGAAGCTGTCCAGCTGGTCGTCCGGGGTCACCGGGACGGTCCCCTCGAAGACCGCCCGCGCGTAGTCCCGCGACTGCAACAGGCCCGGGACCAGCCTGCATTCGTATGTGCACAGACTCACCGCGACCCGCTCCAGCCGGGCCCACTGGCGGAACCAGGCCGCGAGGCCCACGTCTCCCCGCCCTCGCGTCACATACTGCGACGACTTGCGCAACGCCCCGGTGTCCCCCAGCAGTTCGTCGGCCCGCTCCACGTAGTTCGCGTCCGGCATCCGGCGCCCCTGCTCCACCGATTCCACCGTGTGCCGGGAGAAGCGGACGAGATCCGCGAACTCGGCCCGGCTGTACCCGGCGTGCTCGCGGAGCGCCTGTGTCACGGCGCCCCACGTCCGCAGACTGTCCGAGGGGTCGGGTTCGCGGTCCACCACCGTCCCCTCGTCGGCCAGTACCTCGTCGTAGTCGTTGCCCATGCCGCCGCCCGTCATCCGCGGCCACCTCCGGTCTTCGTGCGCTGTGGCCCCCATGCCCCGACGGCACCCAGCGTGACGGGAAGGTGTGCGTACTGTCCACAGAATGTGCCCGTACGCTGACGCAGCGTACGGGCCGGGCGACGCCTGTGCCGGTGGCCGCCCCCCGACGGTCACCGGCATGAGGCTGTCAGGAGATGGGCGGCACGTCCTTGCAGTCGGGTACGCCCGCCAGCCAGGCCGGGCCCTTGATGTAGATGTTGGTGACCCAGGCCCTGTAGTCCGGCAGGTAGGACCAGACGTCGTTCTCGTAGCCCTCCGCCTTCACCAGCTCCGCGTGCTTCTGGCAGTACACACGGATGGTGGTCGAGTACGGGAAGGCGTAGACGCGGCGGGCGCCGATGCTGGGCAGGGCCTTGGTCCAGACGCCGGTGCCCCAGGTCTGGTGGATGTGGCCGGTGGGCTCACCGGTGTTGACGCGGACGGCGCCGAAGTAGGTGCTGCCCAGGCGGACGTCGCTCACCATCAGCTTGGTGCCGGACTGCCTGGCCTCGACCATCTTGCCGGCCCCGAGGTAGATGGCGATGTGCTGCATGTCCGTCGAGTCCTTGCCGTAGGCGAGGAGATCGCCGGGCAGCAGCGGGGCGAGGCCCTGGGCGGCGGTGAAGCGGGCGGCGGCGCGGTGCGTGTAGAACTGCTGGCTGGCGACGCCGTTGAGGATGTCCGTGCCGCCGGTGGCCTGGGCGTACGCGTACCGGACGAGGCCGGAGCAGTCGAACCCGCGCCGCTCGGGGTCGTGTTCGCTGGCCGGGTCGGTCGGGTCGACCTGCCCGTACGTGGCGCCGGGCTGGGCGCCGTGGCCGCCGCCCCAGGTGTACCAGGTGCCGGCGGCGACCTCGGCGCAGGCGGCGGCGATCGCCCGCTCGGCCGCGGCGGAGGCGCCGGACGCGAGGGGGCGGCAGTCGCCGGCGGCGGGAGCGGCCGGTGCCGCCGAGGCCGTGGACACCGGCGCCCAGAAGAGCAGGGCCATGAGGGCGATCAGTGTGCGGATGACATTGGTCCGGCTCACCATGCCGGAACCCCCGTTTCCTGTTGGTCTGGTTGGTCTCGATGAATCGGTGGTGGTCGGGCAGCAGCCTGGCCGACCACCACCCCGCTCGTCGAGATCCAGGTGTAGCCCCGTCCCACCGGGCAACGGGAAACACTTGGGAAACCCCCTCCGAGCAGGGCGGTTGCCGAGCGGAAGGGATCGGCCCCGTGTCTCGCTCAGCGACGCCCGCACGCTGACGGGTCGGCCGGGACGGGAACCCCGGGCAGCAGTGCCGCGCGCTCCTCGGGGCCTATGCCGGCGCGCAACCGGCAGATGTCCGCCAGCCGGGCGCCGGGGTCGAGGTCCCACAGCCGTACGGTGCCGTCGGTGCTGCTGCTGGCCACGGTCCGCCCGTCGGGGGCGAAGTCCACGCCCCACACCGCGTTCGTATGACCGGTGAGCGTCGCCCACGACCGCCGCCCGGCTACGTCCCACAGGCGTACCGTACGGTCGTTGCCGCTGCTGACGAGGGTGCGACCGTCCGGGCTGAAGTCCACACCGCGTACCGCGCCCGAGTGGCCGCTCAGGGCGGTCTCGAAACGGCGGTCGTGGACATCCCACAGGCGTACGGTCCCGTCGTTGCCGCTGCTGGCGAGGGTGCGGCCGTCCGGGCTGAAGGCCACGCCCCGCACGGCGCCCGAGTGGCCGGTCAGCGCGGCGAGTTCGCGGCGTCCGGAGACGTCCCACAGCCGCACGGTCAGATCGTCGCCGGCGCCGGCGAGGGTGCGGCCGTCGGGGCTGAACGCGACATCGTTGACGAAGTCCTTGTGACCAGCGAGAACGGCGAACTGTCGGCGCTTCGCCACGTCCCACAGGCGCACCGTGTGGTCGGCGCCCGCCGACGCGAGGGTCCGCCCATCGGGTGAGAAGGAGACGGAGAAGACCTGCCCTCTGTGTCCGGTCAGCTTCTTCAGCGCCTCGTGCTCCGCGACGTCCCACAGCCGGACCGTGCCGTCGGAGCCGGCCGACGCGAGGGTCCGGCCGTCGGGCGAGAAGGCCACCGAGAACACGGTCTCGGTGTGCCCTTCCAGCGCCGTCACGAGGGCGTGCGTCCGCGCGTCCCACAGCCGTACGGTGTGGTCGGCGTCGGCGGTGGCCAGCAGTTTCCCGTCAGGGCTGTAGGCGGTCTGCCAGACCTCCGTGAACGGACGCGACGTCAGGACCGCCCCGCTCAGGTCCCACAGGACGGCGGACTGGTCGAACCCGGCCGTGGCCAGCAGGGCGCCGTCGGAGGTGACGGCCACCCCGAGGACGTAGTCGGTGTGACCGGCGAGGACCAGGGTCTGCCGGCCGCTGCGCACGTCCCACAGCCGGGTCGTCCCGTCACCGACCGCGCCGACGACCGTCTCTCCGTCCGGGGTGAAGGCGACGTCGTTGATGTCGTCGCTGCTTCCCGCGAACGTGTCGGTCAGCCGTCTGTCGTCGAGGTCCCACAGCCGTACCGTCCGGTCGACGCCGGCGGAGGCCACCGTGCTCCCGTCGGGCGAGAAGGCGACGCCCAGCACCTCGTCGGAATGCCCCTTGAGGGCGTCGACGGACCGGGCCCGGTCGGTGTCCCAGAGCCGTACGGCCCGGTCGCCGCCGGCGGAGACGAGCGTCCGCCCGTCGGGGGCGTAGGCCAGCGCGTTGATGTCGCCCCTGTGTCCGGGGAGGGCCGCGGAGAGCCGGGGGGTGGGCCCGGTGTCCCACAGGTGAACGGTCCCGTCGGCGGCGGCGACGGCGAGTCTCCTGCCACGCGGGTCGAAGGCGACAGCCCGCGCGCCCTCGGTGGCGTCGGAGAGCACCGCCGTCCGCTGATGCCCGGCGGCGCTCCACAGGGTCACGGGCCCGTCGGTGGACGTGACCGCGAGCGTACGGCCGTCGGCGCTGAAGGCCACCGAGCGCACGCGCCCCGGCACCGTGAACCGGGCGAGGACGCGGCGGCCGTCGGCCGTGCTGCGCAGGACGACCGTGCCGTCGGAACTGGCCGTCGCGAGGCTGCGGTCGTCGGGTGCGAAGGCGACCGCGTTGACCGGGCCGCGGTGCCCGTCGAGGCGGGCGGAGAAGGGCTGCGACTGGGTGCTGAGCAGGGCACCGCGGGCCTCGGCGGTGGGCGCGGTCCGGTAGGCCTCCTCCGCGAGGAGCATCGACGCCTCCGGGCGGCCTCCGGCGAGGGACACGGAGCGGGCGGCGAGGGCCTGGGAGCGGGCGACCCGCTCCTGGTCGAGGGCGCCCTCGCGCTGCTGGTAGGCGAGCCCTCCGGCGGTGACGGCCAGGCCCAGCAGTACGGCGAGTGTGGCGAGCATGGACTGTCTCAGCCGTACCTGTCGTCTGGCCTGTCTGCGGCGCCCGTCCTCCTCGGCCTGACTGGCCCTCAGGAACGCCTCCTCGTCGGGCCCGAGTCTGCTCCAGCCGTCCGATTCGTCGGCCCACGCCCGCACGGTGTCGAGACGGGTGCCCCGGTAGAGGGCGGACGGGTCGCGCCGCTCGCGCTCCCATTCACCGGCCGCGTGCGAGAGCTGCTGGTGGAGCAGGAGGCCCGCCCGGTCGGCGTGGATCCAGCCGCGGAGCCGGGGCCAGGCGTGCAGCAGCGCCTCGTGGGTGATCTCGACGGTGTCGCTGTCCATGGTGATGAGCCGGGCCCGGACGAAGGCGTCGAGCGCGGCGGCGGCCCCGTCCGCGTCGCCGAGCCGTGCCATCAGGGCGTCCCGGCTCATCCGGCGGCGGGTCGCCCCGGCCCCGTCCATGACGAGCACCAGCCGGGACAGGATGCGTCGGATCGTCTTCTGCTCGGCGGGGTACAGCCGCGCGAACACGTTCTCCGCGGTGCGGGCGACCGCCCCCTGGATGCCGCCGGCCCGTTCGTACCCGTCGACGGTCAGCGCGGAGTCCCGCCGGCGCTGCCAGGTGGCGAGCAGTGCGTGGGAGACCAGCGGGAGCGCGCCGGAGGGTGTCTCGTCGGAGCCGACCGCGGAACCCCCGGGGCCCGTGTCCGGGTCGTCGCGGAGTCCCGCGTCCCGTAACAGCAGCGGGACCAGGCCGGGTTCGAGGGTGAGCCCCGCGAGCTCCGCCGGGCGGGTGATGGACTCCCGTAGTTCCGCCACGGTCATCGGGGACAGGACGAACAGTCCGTCGGTGAGGACGGGGGCCAGCTCGGGCAGGCCCAGACAGCTGCCGGTGAAGTCGGCGCGGACACCGAGCACCACGACGGCGGGCGGGTGCGGACTCCGCGTAGGCCGGGAGGTGGCGAGGGCGCACAGCACGCGGACGAAGGAGCGGCGTTCGCCCTCGTCCGCGCAGAGCGTGAACAGTTCCTCGAACTGGTCGACGATCAGGACCGGTCGGGCCGGTGGGGGCCGTCGCTCGCCGGGGAGCGGTGGCGAGGCGTCCGACCTGGCCCTCACGGCGCCGAACAGGGCGTCCGGGTCGTCCCGTACCTCGGCGGCGGTGACCCCGAGGTCGCTGCCCAGCACCTTCGCGGTGCGTTCCAGCAGCTCGTCCAGGGGGCGCGCGGTGGGGGTGAGCTGGACCACCGGCCAGCGGTCGGCGCCCGGCATGGGGAGGTCGCCGCGTCTGAGTGCCGGGACGAGACCGGCGTTGAGCAGTGACGACTTGCCCGCGCCGGACGGGGCGGCGAGCAACAGCGGCCCGCTGCCGACCCGTTCGAAGATCCGCTCCACCAGTGCGGCCGTGGCCTGCTCGCGGCCGAAGAACCACTCCCCGTCCTCAGGGGTGAACGCCGACAGGCCGCGGTAGGGGCAGGTCTCGGCGGACTGCCGCTCGGCGGGGTCGGCGTCGGGTCCCGGGTCGCCGTCACGCGGCGGGGCCTGCCGCACCAGCCGCAGCAACTCCCCGTCGGCGCGCAGCACTTGGTCGCACAGCCGGGCGACATCGACGGTCGGCCGCTTGGCGCCGGTCTCGATCTTGCTGAGGTAGCCCTTGCTGTAATGGGTCCGGCGGGCGAGATCGGTGAGCGACATTCCGCGTTCCTGCCGGAGCCGCCGCAGTTGGGCCGGGAAGGGCGGCGTGGTCAGCGCGTCCCCGTCCCGTCCGTGGCGAGGGTCTGCTTGCTGTCCGTGCTGCGGGTCCCCCAAGGTGTCCCCCAAGGCAGTGCGGCCGTGAGACGGCGGATGCCCAGGTTACTGCCGGGTCGGCGGGGGCGGCCAAGTCTTTCACCCGTAGTGGCGAAATCACCGACGTCCGGAACCGCGGGCAGCCGGTTCCGGACGTCGTCTGGCGGACGCTCTGCGGGGCGCTACGGACGGAGGACGATCGAGTTGATGGGCGTGAGGTTGCGGTAGAAGGCGTGCCCCGCCGGGATGGTCTCGATGCAGTCCCCGCCGTTGTACTGCTTGCACAGGTCCGCGAGGGCGCCGCCGTACTGGTTGTTGTAGACCCAGTGGTACCCGACCTGGTTGCTCAGGTTGTGGGCCTGGTAGCTGTAGTACACGTTGGTCGGGTGCGGGTTGTCGCGCGGTTCGACGCCCTGGCCATAGATGCAGACCGCGCCGTACGGGCAGCCGTCCCAGGTGTCCGCCGGCTTGGCCTCGGCCGTGCCGCTGAGCGCCACCACCACGGCCGCCGAGGTCAGGAACGCGGCGGCGCCGCGGATCATGTTGCGCATGTTTCCCCCTTGCTGATTGTCACTCTTGCCGGGTCTCACTGGCCGTTGACTCCGAAGCCAGGATCGCCGTCCCTCGTTCCGGGATCGACGGGTTTCCTGTTGCCCGCCGGGGGCGCGAGCGGGAAACACGGTGCGACCAGGGGTGTTTCGGGACGGAAGGCAACCCCCGGGGTCGTCCGCGGGAGCGCGGGCGAGGCACAGCAACGTCACAGAGGCCTCCAAGCGGAATCACCCTTCGCAGAAACCCCTGCGCAACCCATTGACGTGCACATACCCCCCTCCTATCTTCTGACCGAAGTTCCGCACGATGTGCGACATACCGAACAAAACAATATCCTCACGCCTCAGGGCAGTTCACGCAGAAATGGGACGAGCGTTGAACAGAACCCTCAGGGCGGTCCTCGCCCTCCTCACCTCGGTGGCCGCCCTCCTGGGGCTCACCACCGCCTTCGCCGGCGCGGCCGGAGCCGCCCACCCGCCGGCGGGACAGGCGACGCGGTACACCATGACCGCGTTCACCAACAGCAGCGAGTCGAACATGTACGTCTACGACTCACCCGACGCGACGGGGTTCACCCTCCGCAAGGGCCCGGCGTACACCCCGCCCTCCGGCCTGATCCGTGACCCCAGCATCTTCAAGCACACGGACGGCTACTACTACCTGACCTACACCACCCGCACCTGGTCGGCGCTCTCCACCACCATCGGCTTCGCCCGCTCCACCGACCGCCTCAACTGGACCTTCCTCTACGACTACACGGTCCCGATCAGCGGTCTGCAGCGCGCCTGGGCGCCGGAGTGGTTCGTCGACAGCAACGGCAGCGTCAACATCATCCTGTCCGCGTCGATCGCGGCCGACGGAGAGTGGATCTTCAAGCCGTACAAGCTGACGGCGACGAACTCCTCCCTCACCGCCTGGTCCGCCCCGACCGTGCTCTCCGGCATCGGCCCCAACTACATCGACACCTTCGTCGTCAAGATCGGCTCCACCTACCACGCGTTCACCAAGAACGAGACGACGAAGTACATCGAGTACGCCACCGCCTCCAGCCTCACCGGCCCGTACACCATCCGGAAGACCGGCAACTGGGCGGGCTTCGGCTCCGGCATGGAGGGCCCGGCGCTGGTCCAGCTCGACAACGGCGGCTGGCGCATCTACTACGACGCCTACGGCGCCGGGCAGTACTGGTACAGCGACAGCTACGACAACTTCGCCACCTGGTCGACCCCGACGCAGCTCCCGGGCCTCACCGGCTTCGTACGCCATCTGACGGTCCTCAAGGAGACCGTCTCCGGCGGCGTCACGCTCCCCACCAACACCACCCGCTCCCTCCAGTCCGTCAACTACACGGGCCGCTACACCGTGGCCCGCTCCGACAACCTCGGCTACGTGGACCCGGTGACGTCCTCCAGCACCACCGCCGTCAAGCAGAGCGCGACCTTCACCGTCGTGCCCGGCCTCGCGGACGCCAACTGCTACTCCTTCCGCAACTCCGCCGGCCGCTATCTGCGGCACTGGGACTACCGGATCCGCTTCGACACGGACGACGGCACGACCGTCTTCGACAAGGACGCGACGTACTGCGCCCGTCCGGGCACGACCTCCGGCTCGGTCCGCCTGGAGTCCTACAACTACCCGGGCCGCTACATCCGCCACTACAACTACGAGCTGCGCCTGGACATCTACCAGGCCACGGACACCTTCCGCGCCGACAGCTCCTTCACGGCCGTGAGCCCCTGGGCCTAGCGACGAAAGAACCCCGCGCCCCGTCAGGGGCGCGGGGAACTGAGCCCCATCAGGGGCGCGGGGAACTGCGCGAGAACCCCCACGATCCCGCACCCGAACAACGCACCGAAGGCGGGGTCGAAGGGGCGGCAGCCCCTGGAGGACGGGACGGGTAGGGGCGGCGGGGGCGAAAAACCCCACGCGCACCCCCACCCGGCCCCCCACCCGCCGACGGCAGCGGCCCTACCTCACCGCTCACTCACCACCGCACCCGGCGCCCGCACATACCCGGCCGGCCGCGCCGTGAACGTCCCCCGCCCCTGCGTACGGCTGCGCAACCGCGTCGCATACCCGAACAGTTCGCCCAACGGCACGGTCGCGGTGACGACCACCGACCCGCCCCGGGCCACGGAGTCCGACACCCGCCCCCGCCGCGCGGCGAGATCCCCGAGCACCCCACCCACGGCATCCGCGGGCACGGTGACCGTGACATCGGCGACGGGCTCCAGGACCCCCATCACCCCGACGCGCATGGCCTCCCGCAGCGCGAACCGCCCCGCCGTGCGGAACGCCATCTCCGAGGAGTCCTTGGAGTGGGTCGCCCCGTCGACCAGGGTGACACTCACCCCGGTCACCGGATGCCCACCGAGCGGCCCCTCGGCGAGCGCGTCACGACAGCCCGCCTCGACCGCGCGGACGTACTCCTGGGGCACCCGGCCGCCGACGACGGCCGAACGGAACACGAAGCCGGTGGCGGCAGCGTCGCCCTCCGCCTCCAGAGGTGCCACGTCCAGCACGACATGGGCGAACTGCCCCGCCCCGCCGTCCTGTTTGACGTGCCGGAAGACCAGCCCGGTCACCCCCTGGACGACGGTCTCGCGATAGGCCACACGAGGCCGGCCGACGGCGACGTCGAGCCCATGGCTCTGCCGGACCTTCTCCACGGCGACCTCCAGATGCAGTTCGCCCATGCCGGACAGAAGGGTCTGCCCGGTCTCGGGGTCGGTCCGTACGACCAGCGAGGGGTCCTCCTCGGCGAGCCGTGCGAGGGCCGTGGCGAGCCGGTCGGTGTCGGTGCTCCGCCGTGCCTCGACGGCCACCGACACCACCGGGTCGGCGACGGAGGGCGGTTCGAGGAGCAGCGGCGCCGCCGGGTCGCACAGCGTCGTACCCGCGCGGGCGGACTTCAGCCCGACCACCGCGACGATGTCCCCGGCCACGGCCCGCTCCAGTTCGGCGTGCCGGTCGGCCTGGACCCGCAGGATCCGGCCGATCCGCTCGGTGCGGCGTGTCCCCGCGTCCAGCACGGTGTCCCCCTTCCGGATCGTCCCCGAGTACAGCCTCACGTACGTCAACCTCCCCGTGGCCGTGGCGCTCACCTTGAACGCCAGGGCCGCGACCGGGGCCTGCGCCTCGGTCGCCCGCTCCTGCTCCGTCCCGTCGTGCGTGCCGCGTACGGGCGGCACGTCCAGGGGCGACGGCAGATACGCCACCACCGCGTCGAGCAGCGGTTCGATGCCACGGTTGCGGTAGGCGGAGCCGCAGAGCACGACCACTCCCTCGCCCGTGCGGGTGAGGTCGCGCAGTGCGGCGGCCAGCGTCCGCGCGGAGAGCGCGCCCTGCGCGCAGAACTCCTCCAGCGCCGCCGGATGCAGTTCCGCCACCGCCTCCTCCAGGCGCCGCCGACGCCGCTCGGCCTCGTCCCTCAGGTCGTCCGGGACCGGCCCCTCCGCGACCGTGTCGGAACCGTCCGCCCACACCAGCGCCCGCATGCGCGGCAGATCCACCACACCGACGAAGCCGTCCTCCGTACCGATCGGCCACTGCACCACCAGCGGCGCCGGATGGAGCCGCTGCCGGATCGACTCGACCGCCGTGTCCAGGTCGGCGCCCGCGCGGTCCAGCTTGTTGACGAAAGCGATACGCGGTACGCCGTGCCGGTCGGCCTGGCGCCACACCGACTCGCTCTGCGGCTCGACGCCCGCGACCGCGTCGAACACGGCGATCGCGCCGTCGAGCACCCTGAGCGAGCGCTCCACCTCGTCGGCGAAGTCGACGTGGCCGGGGGTGTCGATCAGGTTGATCCGATGTCCGTCCCAGGCACAGCTCACGGCCGCCGCGAAGATGGTGATGCCGCGATCGCGCTCCTGTGGGTCGAAGTCGGTGACGGTGGTGCCGTCGTGGACCTCTCCGCGCTTGTGCGTGGTCCCGGTGGCGTACAGGAACCGCTCGGTGACGGTGGTCTTGCCGGCGTCGACATGGGCGAGGATGCCCAGGTTGCGGACGGCGTGCAGAGGGTTGGCGATGGTGTCGACGTTGCTGCGCATGGCCCGTGGCCTTTCAGCTGAGCTGTTTCGGGGCAGCGCGATTCCCGTGCGGGCACGACGGACGGCGAAGGCACGCGGGAGGCACGGAGCTGTCGCTCCGGCACACGCGTGGCTTCGGGATCAGGCGTTCGTCACGGGCATCCGGTACCGGCCGCGCAGCGGGCACCGGACGGACGAGGACACGAGGATCACCTCGTACCGGGAACGGGGAACGACGACAGCGGTGCGGTCACACACGGCCGGGCTCCCCTCGATCGGTCTGCGTCCACTCGTCAGGACGCGCGCGCCGCGGTGTCGTGCGGCGCGCGATGTGTGGCGATTCTAGGGAAGCGGACGCAGACGGGGCACCGCATTTTTTTCAGCGGACCGCGGCAGCGCCTCAGTGCTTCCGGGAGCGGCCGTGGGGATGCGGAAGGTGATGCGGTTCGTGGAGGTACCAGTAGCGACCGACGAGGGCGCCGCCGAAGACGACGAAGCCGACCCCGATGAGCCAGGACGTCACGATCAGGACGGTGCCGACCGACCCGTACGAGGCCGCGTTGCTCACGATGAGCGGGGAGAACACCAGGTAGGAGAACAGGCGCAGGCCGCCCAGGCCCACCACCGTGGCGACGGCGCCCGGCAGGAGCGCCCGCCAGGAGATCCGGCCGCCGAGCAGGAAACGCTGTCCCCACCAGAAGAAGAGCACGCCGAGCAGCGCGGACAGCACGAGCCGGGCCCATGAACGCAGGGTTCCCGACCCCAGGAGCGCGGCGCTCTGCGCTTCGGCGAAGAGGTAGGCCGTCAGAGCGACCAGCCACACCGCGCGTCGCCATACGGTGTGCCAGCGCCCGGCCGGCAGGTCCCAGACCTTCTCGTAACCGGTCTGGACGCTGCCCGCGAAGGTCACGCCGAAGACCGCGAGCAGCACCACGCTCAGGACACTGAGCGTGCTCAGGACCTTGCGGGGTGCGGAGAAGAGGTCCTGCACGGCGTCGGCGGAACGCCCGGACAGGCCCATGCCGTCGACGATCCACAGGGCGAAGCCCCGTTCCTGGATGGGGGCGGCCGCCGCGACCACGATCAGCAGCGGGGCGAACGTCACCAGTCCCAGCGCCGCGAAGCCCATGGCCCGGTGCATCAGCTCCACTTCCCTGCCGCGCTGCCATACGCGCGTGGCCCTGATGTGGAGGAAGCGGCGCAGTTTCGTCGAGCGATGCCCGCGGCTGCCGGGGCGGCTCCTCTTCCCGCGTCTGCGGGGCCGGCCGTCCCCCAGGGGAACCGGAGCGTCGGACGACCCCGAGGAAGGCGGAACACCCGGTGAACCGGATGGCTCGGATGGCTCGGGCTGGCCCGGCGGTCCGACGGGTTTCATGGGTTCCGCCAGGGCTCTACAGGTCCGACGGTCCGGCGGGGCGGACGAGCCGGACGGCGCTGCCGCCCCACCCCTGGCCGAGCGGGCAGCGACGAACCCGCGGCGGCGGTGGCACCACCCCATGGCACATGCGTGGTCACCTCGTCCTGTTCCTCCGCACCGGCATGGAGGGTCGTCCCCGCACCAGGCCCGCCCGTACGTCACGGGTGGCTGCTTCCAGCGTGCCCCACCGACCCCGGATGTGCGACCGGCTGAGCGGCCCCGCCACCCGGCGGAAGGGGCACGACGCCTCGGACCCCTGCGCCTCCCCGTCGATTCCGCCCGGCATCCGCAACCGTGGTGCAAAATGGCGCGTCTTCGACCCTGTTGGCCGTGCGTGCGGCCCTGCGAAGCGGATAAAGGGGGAACCTACGGTGAATCGAACCGAGAGATGGGCGAGACGGGGAACGCAGCTGATTGCCACCCTCGCCCTGGTGTCGGCCGCGGTGGGATGCAAGGACACGGCGAGCGGCGGGGAGAGCTCGGCATCGAAGTCCCCGAAGCCTGCCGCTTCCTCGAAGAAACCCGACAGCGGCTCGGTCAAGGACGACGGAAAAGAATCGGCCAAGGAGTCGCCGGACTCTTCGAAGAAGCCGGGCGGCAAGGGCTCAGCGGGTGCGCTGACCTGCGATCAGCTGCGCAACGCCGAGCTGCAGAACTCCTCCATGCGGCTGCCCGACGCCCCCGAGGGGACCGTCGTCGCCTTCACAGACGGACGATGGGAAGGCGACGGTGTGGTGATCGAGCTGCAGCCGCAGTGCGGAATCGGGGACATGACAGGTGACCCGGCGGCGGACGCCGTGGCCGCCATCAAGGTCACCACAGGGGGCACGGGCAAGTTCTACGGCCTCGTCACCTGGCGCAACGACGCCGGGACGCCGGTACCGGCCGCCGCTGTCTCGCTCGGCGACCGTACGCCGGTGGTCTCGATCGACATCTCGGCGCCCGAGAGGCAGGCGACGGTCGTCTACCTCACCCGCGGCGACTCGGAACCGACGGCCGTGGTGACACTCCGGCGAACCGCCGTCTACCGGGTGACGGAGCCCGCCATGGTCGAACTCCACCACAGCGACGCCCCGTACACGCCGTGAGGCCGGTGGGGTGAGTCCGGAGAGATGGGGTGAGTCCAGAGAGATCGGCGGGGCCGGCTCGACGTTTTCCGGGACGGACCGAGCGGGCCCCGGCGGCAGCGAAGAACCCCACCGACCGGAACCGGTCGATGGGGTCGATGTCGATCTCTGTGGTATGTGGTGGGACGTTCACGAGATCCCTTGACCAGGCACAAGAGAGCCAATTGATGTTGAGGTTCCCGCGAGCCGCAAGATCATCCCCCGAGAATATGCACACGCAATTTTTTTGATGGGATGCGCTTGTGCCCCTGAGGTGGCTCGTCCGCCCAGCTTCCGTGCAGGCACTCTCTGCGTCTCGCAGGTCGCAGGCAGCATGAGCTGGAGAGTCCCATGCCCGATTGCACCTTGGACCAAGCTAGGCCGGTCGCAACGGCCAGCATCACCCTCAGTTACGCCGACCGCGTGGCCGTAGGCCATCATCGCGTTCGAGGTCGGGCAACCCCGCACCCGGCACCATGTGAGTGCGAGCGCGTCTACACCTACGCGGACAGCGCAGGGAACACGACCACCGAGCCGTCCTTACTGCGGGCAATCTCAATCGCCACGTCTGTCGTGCGGCTATTGACCGTGACGCCGTCGCCCAGCTTGCGAATCCGGTTTGCCGCGCGCATCAGGCGATCGACTTCACCGGTCGTGAAGACGGGCCGCAGACCTTGCGGACCTGCCAGCTCCAGCGCCGACAAGCGTTCCAGGACACCGGCAATGCTCGACTCCAGTTCGTCGAGGCGCTGCTGGTCGCGCTTGAGCTCGCGGGTAAAGTTCTCGAACAAGTTGTCAGGGTTGTCCTGGGCATGCTCGACAGCCTGCAGGACGACGACCCGCCGCTTCAGCGCAATGGCCAGGGCAGCGAGTTCGAGGTGGGCACGGAACATGCCGCCATACTCGTCGACGCCGGGGAACGACTTGGCCAGCGTGCTGATCTCTACGGACTTGCCCTCGGGCAGCTTGTCGAGTGCGCTCTGCCACCGGGCGAGGCGGCGGTCAGCGGCGCCCAGCGCCGTGTTGATGGCGTGCACTGCCGAGTCCAGTCCCAGGGAGACTCCGAGCTTGCCCTGGTCGAGCAGAATGGCGGTGGCTTTGTCGATGGCATCGCGGCAGCCGTCGAGTTCGCTGTGCTCCTCTTCGAGCTTCTGTTCGTGCAGCTGCTCCAGCAGTTCTGTGATGTGCTCGATAGCCTGCTGGCGCTTGTAGTCGGCATGCGCGCTCACGCCCACCGCTACGGCCATGAGCACGAGCGGCGCGGCCACGGTGAGCGCCGCGCTGCCGGCGGCCGCGACACCGGCTGTCGCACCGGCTCCGCCGACCGCGCCTGCTGCCGCCGCTTTACCGACTGGCACGAACGTCGCATTGGCGGCGATGCCCGTCGAGTTCATGAGTGCACTGTGGATGCCACCGGCCGCCGCCTTCGAC
Source organism: Streptomyces akebiae (assembly GCF_019599145.1). Taxonomy (NCBI): domain Bacteria; kingdom Bacillati; phylum Actinomycetota; class Actinomycetes; order Kitasatosporales; family Streptomycetaceae; genus Streptomyces; species Streptomyces akebiae. The sequence goes on from NZ_CP080647.1 coordinate 1,587,835, forward strand.
GCCATCGGGCGAACGATGCCCTGACCAAACTGGGCGGCGACCTTCGCCGGAACCACCATGCGATAGAGGTTTTCGCCGGCAGCAGTCGCCCTGGCCGCTGTAAGGGAAGTTCGGGTCGTTTGCGTGATGAACTGTGACAGGTGCTGCGCCAGGGGACTCGCGGCATCGAGCGGGATACCTCGGCTGCGGTCGAGCTTGTCGGGCAGCGGATGCACCTCAAGTGTGGCGATCGGCGCGGCGGCCAGGGCGGCCAGCACCCCGCGCAGTTCAGCCAGGCGCTCAGCCGTCATCGGCTCGTTTCCGGCTATTGCCGGCACCCGGACGTCACCGGTCGCCAGCGTCCACACCGGAACGGCTGCCTTGCGATCGTCCGTCATCGTCTCCCCCTTGTGTTCCAAAAACAGCGGCTGCCGCCCGACATGAACGGCATGAACCTCGTTTATGCAGCTACGGGCTCTGTCTCCCCGTGAACTGACGATCTCACAACGTAGGGGCGGCGCCCACACATGCAACGGTGGCCGGGACCGGCGGATCGTGGTGCGGGCCAGCGAGACCGATTTGTGGGAGGACCAGATCACGTCGGTCGAGTTCGGCCGACGCATCCGCAAGCCGGAGCTGATCGACAGGGCAGACGAGGTGCTGAGCGCGGGCGGCGTCCTGCGGGGGCGTTCGAAGGTGGCGGTCTCGCGTCGAGTGATCTCGTCCTGACAGAGGACTTGAAAGAAGTCGAGATGGTCCAGTTCGCCGCCGGGGGCCTGGGCAAGGCGGGCGTCCAGGCCACCGGCGGCCAGCGACAGGATCCGCTGGCCCCCGCTATCTGCCGCAACAGTGGAGCGCGCTCTGGCGCACCCGCAATTCACCCACCAAAGTGCAGAGGCTGGTCAAAGTCCCCCCGTCACCAAGCCCTGCGGCTCGCCGTTGATCGTCACGGCCGGGTCGGCCTCCACTACGCGCACGGACATGTCGATCGGTGCGGGGCGGGCGTTGGCCGTTTCGGCTGCCGAGAGGTGCCGGACGGTGGAGGAGCCGTCGGCGAACGGGCGGACGGTATGGGCCAGGAGGCGGGTCAGCTCATCGTCGAGACCGTGCTGCAGTGGGGTGCCGTCGGGTCCGAAGGAGTCGATCTCCCGCTCGGCAAGCACCACGCCGGTCTCCGCGTGGGTGGCGGTGAAGCGCAGGATGCCGCTCTCGTTGTAGCGGAACTTGATCTCGATCTTGTTCCGCCGGCTGTCCTGTTCGCGCGTGGGGAGATCCACCTCGATGTTGGCCAGGGGGAAGGCACGGTCGCTGTCAGCCGAGTAGCCGACCTCCCCTTCGATCACCGTCACGCGCACGGACGAAGCGCCCGGCATGTTCGGGTAGAAGGTGGACGAACCCTCCGCGGGGAGCGTGGCATTGCGTCGGATGATGGCGCGAAAGCCCTTCTGTTCGCCCGCGCTGACGGCCGTGCCCAGGTCGTAGCTGGTCACGAGGGAGAAGTCTCTGTCGTCGCCGAGTTCGCCATCCAGGGAGGCCGCGTAGATAGCGGCGCCTCGGGCGACGGCGGTCATGGGCCGGCACAGGCCGCTGTCGACGATGCGGTCGTGCCCGAGGAGCTCGCCCAGCGCGTGACGCACCTGGGGGATCTGCGAGGTGCCGCCGATCATCAGCACGGAGTCGATGTCGTCCGCGGTGATGGCGAGGTCTTCCAGAGCCTGCTGGACCGGCTCCAGGGCTCGGGTGATGAGCGCGCTGATCGCCTCGGTGTACTCGGCCGCGGTGATCCTCACCTCACGCCTCGAGATCGAGGGGGCGAGGCCGACCGGGAGGTCGAAGAAGAGCGCGCCGTCCATCGGCACGGAGGACAAGGCGATCTTCGTCAGTTCGACCGAACGGCGCCACCGGCGTTTTTCGGCCTTGGTGAGCTGGTCCGCGGTCAGGCCGATCTTCTGCTGGATCAGCTTGGCCAGCGCGTTGTCGAACTCCAGGCCGCCCAGGGCGGTGATGCCGCGGGAGGTCTGCTCCTCGAAGAGGCCGTCGTCGTACTCCAGGACGGTGACGTCGATGGTACCGCCGCCCCAGTCGAAGACGAGGAAACGGCCCGGGATCGGGACGTCGCGGACGTATGAGATCGCAGCCGCTGTGGGCTCGTTGAGGAGGGCCCGGACCTTCACTCCGCCGAGCGCTGCCGCCGCGCGGGTGCGGTAGCGGGCGCCACCTGTGGCGTTGGCGGGGACGGTGACGACCGCGTCGGAGAGGTCGAGCAGTTGGGCGGAGACGCCTTCCTTCATACGGCTGAAGAGGGAGGCGGCTGCGACCGTGCTGTGGAATGTCTCCGATCCGACCCAGACGTGGTGCTCCTCGAGCTGGGCCGCGGCCTCGGAGCCGTCGGTGTCGCCGCTGTCCCTCTCGGCACCGGAGCGGGTGCCGAGCATCCGCTTCACGGCGTCGAGCGGCTGGCTGGTGCCGGTCTTCGCCTCCCAGCCGAAGCAGAGGGTGCGCTGGAGGTCGCGGACGGACAGCACGGAGGGGAAGAGCTGCTCGAATTCCGGTTGACGCCATTGGGATGGCACGTTGTCACTGTCGATCGGCAGCACCTCGGTGGTGTGCCCGTTCCAGCGAGCAACAACCGAGTTACTCGTACCGAAGTCGATGCCAAAACTCATCGTGTGCCTCTCTGGTTCATCTGCTTGCTGGCCGCAGCGCGCAACGACTGCCGATAACTCGTCTTCTTCTGCGCACGACCGCCTGTCGTCATGTCCTGCGAACCAGTTGGAGACCAGGAACCGCCACGCGATCCCTCCTCGGGAACGTGCCGATCGCCACTTTCTTGAGGCTCCTGCCGAACACCAGATGTCTGACCCCGATGAATCTTCTTCCTGTGCGGAGAATCATCAGGCCCCCCATTGAGATCCTTCTTCTGCTTGCCACCCGCCTCCGTGTGCGTGGCTCTGCGCCTCTGCCCCGGCTTCATCTTTTCCGCTGCGGGTACCGGCGATGAGTTCTTGGGAACGGCTTTGAGCCACCCACGCTCGACAAGCTTTCCGGATTCCTTGTCGACGTAAGCCGGCGCCGCAACTTCATATGCAACCGGTCCAGAGCTCATTGCCCCAGGTGGATCTTCCACCACATTGAACATTGAATGATCATCGGCCTTCCCGATAATCTCCAAGCCGGCCCGCGACAACTCGTGATCGATCCGCGCCAATACGATCCTCAGGCTCTTGGACTCCAGAGTCTGACGGTGGATCGCAGCCAACTGAGCCAAGTGCATTTGGCGGGTCCTCATTCCCTCCATCACACCGCTCCGCACAGAATCGGAAATTTGAGGAAGGACACGCCTCATCAACTCAGCCCGGATGACACCGACAGGATCACCCTCTGCCCCATTGCTTCCAAGAAGGGTGCCCAAGGTCTCAGCCATGCGCTCCAGTTCCTCTTCCACTGCGGGCAGGAGTGAGTCGTTGATGGACTTGAGGATCGTTGGCGCATCCAGAGCTCCCGCTGCAAGCTTAGGGATGTCGCTGGCGGTGAACTTCCAGGGTTGCATGTCAGCCGCTTTGGGTTCGTCATTTCCGGAATACGGTTCCTGACCTGCAAAAGATGCGCGCTTTTTCCGGGCTTCGCGCGCCCTGCGACCTTTAGTCACGATGTACCGCTCTCCGGATCTTCAAGGGCTGCGATCTCTTCAGCAGCCAAGGAAAGGCGTTCCGTCGCCCTGGTGATTATTTCTCGGGCCGCCTCGGTGCGAGACCACGCGCGGTCGCTGTCCGTGGGCGGCTCGGTGAGCCTCTGCAAGGGCTCGGGCGGAAGTTCCAGCCGCGGGCTCGTGCCGAGGGGGTCCTTCCAGCGGTGCGGGGCGAGCGGGACGGTGAACGAGGGTACTTCCTGCTCCTCCCGCTCGGCCTTCTCGATCACGTCCTTGGCCCAGTTGATTCGGACACGGCCGCTGTCGTCGAGCTCCTTCCGCAGCGCTCGCCATGCCTTCTTCCAGTCGTCCGCCCCGTCCGGCACGCCGAGCACCAGATGCGGGTTGAGCGGCTGCCCGCGTTCACCGAGGGGCCGGTCTTTCAGGAAGCTCCGATTCTTCCGCAGCGCGGCCACGGCACCTCCGCCGAGCTGGTCCGGCACGGGGGGACGGCCTTCCGCGTCCTGCTCCAGGAGTTTGAGGGACTCGGTCACCTCCTGGTCGGCACGCAAGTAGGCCTGAACGTTCTGGGCCTCCCAGCGCACCGGCTGTGAGTGGTGCCGGAGCCTCGCGGCCATGGTGAGTGCCGCCTTCCTACGCTGTTCCGCCGTCTCTTCGTCCCCGCGGAGGAGGGCACGGTGCATCTGCCGCACGGCCCTCACCAGGGTCCGCACGCCGATCCAGCCGTTGAATCTCTTGTTGCTCGTACTGTGCACGCTGGGGTGTATCCGCTCCAGGAGAACCCACAGTCGCTCGTCGGCGACGAGGTCGTCCGGCACCTCTCGGGTGCGCCGCACCTCGCGCAGGGCGTCGAGAAGCTTCTGCGTCGGCGGCAGGAGGTCGGTCCACTCCTCGGTGATCGCTTTGACGTCGTTGGCCCGCAGCCTGACCAGCAGGCGCCAGTCCTGCGGCCAGTCAGGGCCGGGTTCCGTTCCCGAGCCCGCCTCCCGGCGCTCCCGTTCGAGGGGCCAGGCCAACAGGTCCATCTCCTCGTCGGTGAGGGACGCCGGGTCCAGGCGGGCGCGGAAGTAGGCGGCACGGGAGGTGCCGTCACGCTCGGGGACCGCGCCGATCCACTCCTCGTCGATGTAGTCGTCGAGGAGCGGCCGGGGAAGCTTCACCAGGAGTGCCCTCTGCCGGGGAGCCGACAGGTTGGTCTCCGTCAGGCGCCGGTCGTCCTGGTAGATCTGCCACATACTGCCCGGCTCGCCCAGGAGCGGCAGCGGCTTGTCGTCCAACAGGGCGCGGGCGCGGTCGTCGAGCCGTCCGTCGAAGACGTCCAGCCCATGGTCTTGTGCCATCGCGAGCAGGGAGACGCCCGAGACCGGATCTTCCTGCCGGGACGCTGCGTCGGCCGCGGCCCGCGCCAGCTTCCGCGCGGAAAGCGTCCTGGGCTCCGTCTTCAGTGCGTCGGGCAGCACCAGTTGAGCGAAGGAGCGGGCGCGCTCCCAGGCATGTCGGTCGGTGAATCCTTCGGGGACCGGCGGGGGCATGGCCGGTTCCGGTTCCGGCTGCTTCTGCGGCGGAACGACCGGAGCCGGGCCGCCCGCGCCTTCCGCGCTCTGCGGGACTCTCCCGGCGGTCCGGTCCTGGGCCCGGCGGGCCTGCAGAAGGGCGAGGCGGCGGGCTATCTCGCGCTGCCGCAGCTCCTCCCGGTGGGCCTGCTCGTCGTGGCCCGCTCCCAGCGGGATTCCTGACGTCATCAGATCTCCTCCGCGAAGATGTGCACCTGCTCGATCACCGCGGCAGGGGTCCGGTCCAGACTGTAGGAGTCGGCGAAGGCGATTTTGGTGGCGAGGCCTCCATCACGGACCTCGTAGCGCAGGGCCCGCAGCCGTTCGTTCCCGCATTCATCGGCGGCGGACTCCAGAGGATGCTTGACGGCGACCGCGACGGGCTCGCCTGTGAAGTCCGACGTGAAGAGCGCCACCGGTCCGACAGCGGTCTCCTTCAGACTGACGTTGGGCTCCTCGTCCGCCCAGCCCTTCAGCAGGACGGCGTGTTCGTTCGGATCGATCTGCAGTTTCCGACCGCGCAGGGCGTCGGTGAGATCGCGGGCGAGCCGCCAGTCGTACAGCGGGTGGAGGCGCATGTTGGCGTAGTCGCGCAGGCAGGCGTAGCAGGAGCTGCGGCAGTTCAGCGCATGGCGGTCGGCCTCCAGGTCGTGCACGTAGCGGTCGACAGCCTGGAGGAACTCCTCGATGTGGTCCTGCGAACCGAGGTAGGTGCTGAAGCCCGCTCCGTTGTCGAGGCTGTCCGCCAGGTAGGCCATGACCGGAGCTGCCACCGGGGCGTCCGAGCCGTGGATGCCGCTGAGGAGTTCCTCCGGCTGCACGTCCAGGTGCGGGGCGGCGGCACGGCGGAGCAGGGCCGCGAGCGAGTACCAGGCGGCGCGCCGCCCGTGGTAGGCCTCGGGGAAGCCGTCGATCTGCTGGGACTTCGAGATGTCGAAGCGGAGGCCCCGGATCGTGTCGAGGGCGCCCTTGGCTCCGATGAAGAGCATGTCGGTGTGCTGGGTGGCGCCGAGGGCGATCTCCAGGTCGGCCTCCGCCTTGGGGCTGTCCAGCGCCAGGTATCCGCGCCACGGGCCGGTGTTCTTGACGAACCTGAAGAGCTTTCCGGCGTTGGTGTTGACGATGTAGCGGTCGCCGCTGCCGGTGTGGACGACCATCCAGTCGTCGGCGGCACGGTGGATGCGCGGGGCGGTCTTCTCCAGGTCGGTGGCGGTACGCGCGCTGGTGGCGTTGGAGCCGAGCTCCCGGTAGCCGTCGTAGTCTCGTGCTTCGTGGGCAGCCCGGAAGCCTGCGGGCTCCCGGAAGGGGACGGCCCTGTAGTACTTGCTCTCCGCGCCACAGGCGGGGCAGGTGCCGGCGCTCCCGGTTTCCGGGTCGACGACGGCCTGCGGGTCCACGTGGGAGCAGATCCGGCACATGGCGACCAACTGTTCCGGTCCGAAGGGGTCTTCGGCGGCCTGGAGTCCGCGGCCGCTCGGCACGAGGGAGACCACTCCCCTGGAACGGAGCAGGCGGCCGTCCTGCGGGGTTTCGCTGCCCGGTGCGAACTTGCTGAGGGCGACGGCCAGGTCGCGATTGACGGAGTCGGCCGGCGGCCAGGGGAAGGTCTTCTGCGGGATGCTCCGGTAGAGGAGGCGGGAGCGGGTCGGGAAGCCGAACATCGGCAGAAGGCCCGCCTCCGCCAGACGCTGGCTGAGGTCGGGGTGGCCGACCGTCCGAGTCGCCACCTCGTCGACCTGAGCGAGGAGTTCGCCGATGACGGATACCGGGTCGAGGGCGGCGACGTTCTCCGGTGTTCCGTTCCGGAGTGCGGCGGCAGCGGCCCTGATGCGCTCCGAATGTTCGGCGATCCAGCGGCGGACGGCGCCACGGTGCGTCGGCCAGTCGGCGGCGAGGCCGAACTGTCCGTGAACGTTGGTCGTCATGTCCGGCCCCTTCCGGCGGTCCTCCGGCTGCAGGGGCTCGAAAGCCTGGCGCAGGACCTCTCCCAGCAGGACCCGGCGGAAGACGGAAACCATGCCGAGGACCAGGTAGGGCGGCGGAGTCGGATCGTTGGTGATCGCTTCCGGTCGAGCGAAGTAGTGCTCGTCGTGGCTGCGGCCACGGCAGACGGTGAGAGCTACGGCGACCGGGCTGTTGCGTCGGCCCGCACGCCCCACGCGCTGCTGGTAGTTGAAGCGCGTGGGCGGCATGTTCGCCATGATCACGGTGTTGAGGGGGCCGATGTCGACCCCGGCCTCCATGGTCGTGGTCACGGAGAGCAGTTCCAGGCCGTCCGCCTGCGGAACGTCGTTGTCGCCGAGGAAGACGTCCTGGAAGAGGCTCTGCCGACGCTGGGCCTCCAACCGGTCCGTCTGGCCGGTCAGTTCCGCGGTTCGCAGGGGGAAGTCACCGGTGCGGTGGGCGGCCTTCCAGGCGTAGTAGTCGTCTTCGAGGACTCCGTCGTACTGCTGAGGCACGGCGGGCAGCGGAGTCTGGCACTTGGTGCACAGCCCCGCGCCCGGGTGAAGGTGCGGCCGGTGGCAGGAACGGCACGTCCATGTCTTGTTCTCGCCGGGGCGGAGTGCCACCTTCTCCGGCTTGATGACGTAGTCGACCACGGCGTCCTTCCACACGCCGCGTACCCGGTCCTCGATGGTCTGCAGATCGGTGCCCTGACGTTCGGCCACCTGCGTCCAGAAACGCTTCAGGGGCGCGGGCGGCCTTTGCAGCGAGGCCCGTATCCGGGTGAAGCGCCGCATCAGGCCGAGAATCCGCAGGCTGGCACGCGCCACGGCCTGGTCGCTGTCCGGGCCGATCTCCAAGGGTGAGCGGTCGTCGCGCAGGCAGAGCCAGCCGAGTCCGAGCGATTCGAAGTCACGGCCGCCGCCGGAGAAGAGGCTGCCGATGGTCTCGAGGCGGAGGCGGGAACGGATGCGGCTGAGGAGATCCTCCTGCGCCTGGGTCTCCGTCACCGCTGCCCGATCCCGTTCCCAGTTGTAGAGCGCGGTCCAGGGCTGTCCAGCCGAGGTCTGCTGGAGCGAGGCCGCGGGACCGGCGGGATTGGTGCCGTACTTCAGCAGCATGCCTTCGAGGTCGGAGGCGAGGTCGTCCAGGGAGGGCAGTTCGGAGAACTTCCGCTCCAGGTCCGGCAGGAGTTCCGGTTCCGCGTCGAGGTCGTCGGTGAGGATCGCCTTCAGGCGTCCCCAGTCCGCCGGGTCGCGGTCCCGCATCCGTGCCACGGCTGCGCGGGCAGCCGCACGATCGACCGGCTCACCGGCGTAGTGGCCCTTCACCGTCTGAAGGTCTCCGAAGGGATCCCCCTGGCTCTCGACGGCCTGGGCGCTGAGCAGGCGGAGAAGGTCCTGGTGGTGGCGGAGGGCAAGACCGCTGGCGAGTTCGGAGGCGTCGTCACGGCTGTCGGAGAAGGCGATCGCCTTGCGCCGGCCATCGGGAAGGTGGCCGAGCGCTTCGGTCACCAACACCTGGTTGATCTTGTAGAAGCCGGTGCGCATCCGTCGGACCGGCGCGTTGCGCAGCCGGTCAGGCGATTCCAGCGGGACGAAACGGCCGTCCCTGTCGTACTTGATCTCCCAGTCGTCGCCGCAGGCGGGGCAGCGGGTGGGGAAGGCCTGCAGCCGGGCCGGGTCGTAGGCCGGCTTCCTGCCCTCCTTGTCCAGGGGCACGGAGATGTGGAACGACCATCCCGTGTGCTGGACGTCCCGGTTCTCCAGGCGGCCGGTGGCGGGCTGGTAGGCGCTGCGACGGAACGCGAACTCGACCTGTGGGCCGCCGTCGGACAGGCCCGCGTGCCAACTGGGGTCATCGAGGCCGAGGCCCTTGGTGCGCGGCCAGTACACGATGTAGTTCGCCGCGGTGGGTGCGCCGCTGGCCTCGTCGGGGAGCAGGTCCAGGTCCGGGAAGTCGGTGTGGAGTGCACCGGTGAACTTGCGCCGCTGGGTGTCCTTGGGGCTGGCGTACCCGCCGAGCATGAGGTCGCCGCAGGCCTGGCAGGAGAGAAGCTCCAGCACGCGGGCGCCGCAGGTGCAGCGGGAGGTGGGCTCGGCGAAGAGCCGGCCGACCCGGCGTTCGGGACCGTGCTCCACGGGGATGTGGGGGCAGTTCGGGTCCGAGCAGGCCCAGATGCCCTCGATGTTCCGGAAGAAGAAGTGGGCCCGGAGCTGAGGAAGTTCGGCGTCCTGCGCGCAGCCGAGTATGCGCAGCACGCCGTGCAGAGCGTCCAGACGCTGTTCCTTCGGGACGCCCGGGAAGAGACTTGCCGCCAGTTCGGGGGCGGGCAGAGCACGAGACCTGCCGCCCGGAGTGAGTGCGCGCTGGAGCGCCGGACCGAGGCCGGTCTCCCGTGCCACGGTGACGGCTTCGTCCTGGGTGACGGGAGCCTTCGCGGCCTGCGTGAGGCGTTCGGTGTGGGCGGCGAGGTCACCCTCGCCGTGGGTCTCCCTCGCCTTTCCGGGGATGATCACGCGGCGGGAGCCGGGCAGGGCGAAGAACCCGTCGAGGAAGTCGTCGTCCCGGCCCGCCTCCAGGGAGGCGGAGGCTGCGAGCACTCTCAGCTTCTCGGGGTTCTTGTCGAGGCCGAGACGGTGGCGGAGGTTGCGCAGCAGGTACGCCACCTCGGTGCCGGCCGTACCGCGGTACATGTGGAGCTCGTCGAGGATCAGGGTGAGGCGGGCGCCGGGGGTCTGCTCCAGCCACTTCCTCGTGGCACTGAAGATGTGCTCCTCCTGCTTGCGGAGCAGCATGATGTTCAGCATCGAGTAGTTGGTGATCATGATGTCCGGTGGCGCGGCCTGCATGTCCCAGCGGGCGTGCATCTCCGCTCCGCCGAGGCGCGGGATGAAGGGTCGCAGCTCCTCGTCGAGCGTCTCGTCGGCCTTGTGCTGCCGTTCCTGGACCTCTCGCAGGTACTGCCGGAGACGGAAGGTCGCCGGCTCGGAATCGCGGCTGCCGGAGACAGGGGTGGCTCCGGTGTAGCGGCCGAAGTAGAAGCGGTGTCCGTTGCGCTTCCGGTCCAGCCAGGCGTGGGCCTCACGGCTGTCCAGCGATTTCCGCAGCCGGACCAACTGGTCGTCGGCGAGGGCGTTGGTGGGATAGAGAATCAGCACGCGCATGGCCGCGGGATGCCCGTGCTCGTTCTGTCGGCTGGGCACGTGGTCGCCGTCCCCCTGCCACCATTCCCGCTGCACCGCACGGGTGCCCTGCCAGTGGGCGGACTCGGCGACCAGGTCGGCGAGGACGGGCAGCAGGAAGGACTCCGTCTTGCCGGAACCGGTGCCCGCGGTGACCACGAAGTCCTTGCCCTCGCAGGCGGCGACCAAGGCGTCGTGCTGATGCTGGTAGAGGCTGGTCACGCCGTCGGGGAGGGTGAAGCGGGCGAAATCGGCCGCGTCGGGGTGTGCCCCTGCTTCCGCGAAGGACTCCGCGATGCTGACGCCCCGGGAGGCGTACTGCGGTCGCAGCTCGATCAGCGGGTCGCGCCACGCCCCGTTGTCCCGGTCCAGCAGGTTGCGCCGTTCCTCCATGACGGAAGGATCGTCGACGCTGAAGGGGGTGTCGTAATAGCGGAACAGCGCGCTGCGCAGGTCGTCGAAGGTGCCCATGACGTCCTGGACATCCGTGTTCGTCACCGCCGTTGTCCGCTGTTCCGCGCTCACTCGGTCCTCCCGACGGTGGCCGCCACCTGTCGCGGCATGGTCTCCAGGTTCTGCTGCAGCGAGGCCGCGATCGCCTCGGCGAGCGCCCTCGGCACGTTGTCGTACGCGCGGGTCTGCGCCTGCTTGCCCGTCGAGGGCGGGAAGCCGCTGCACAGGACGACCGCGCGCTCATGCAGGGCGGGCAGTGGCGCGTACCGGTCGACGAAGAGTCGGCCCAGGCCGGCGCGTCCCTTGCCGGATTCCGGCCGCCAGCGCATCGCGCCGGTGCGGTGGCGGGCGAGCTCCAGGTAGATGCCCGTCTCGCGTTCCACCGCGTGGAAGACGCCGTTGCGACGGACGCGGGTCAGGCGGGCGTAGTCGGCTCCGCGCCACCGGTACAGGCCGTCCTCGTCGTCCCGTGCCACGGGGACGAACCGTTGGCGGCGCAACTCGTACTTCTCCAGCGTGTCGGCGGTGCTCCCACCGGGCGGTGCGGACTCGGGGCCCGGTGCCGCCTGCGGGAGCAGTTCCATCAACTGCAGGGCGGCGCAGGGGACGTAGCGGGCCCCGAAGAACTCCGCCGCTTCCCACAGGATCCGCGGGTCCTCGTACTGGAACAGGAGGGTGTCGGGCAGCGGAGCCTCACCTGCCCCCGGCCGGTGAGGGACGGCGATCAGTTCCATCCACTCCTGCGCCGCCTCCTCGACGCGCATACTGATCCGCGCGGTGCGCGCGCCGGTCAGCACGGCGAGCCCGTCGGCGTGGGGCAGTCTGGTCAGCACCGGCGGGGCGACCGACCAGCGGTCGACGCGCAGGTCCACGTCGATGAAGCCGAGGGCTGCGACCTTGCGCATCCAGTCCCAGTCGGCGTACTCCGCCAGCTCCAGGCCCCATGCCTGGGCCTGGTTGCGGACACCGTCGCGCAGTGCGGACGCCTTGCCGCTGCGGCTCTCGCTCAGCCAGCGCAGGAGGATCCCGCCGAACTCGGTGCTGCTCATCGGTCCCGTCATCGGTCCAGCTCCTTCGCTGCCTGCACGTACGCGGCCCACGAGAGGTCGACGGACGCCTGCTGGGCGTTGAGGACGGCGCGGGTCCAGGCCCGCGGGTTGCCGGCGGTCTTCGGCTTCGGTGTTCCGGGGTTCACCGGGCGGCCTTTCCAGCGTCCGCTCCGGCGCTCCAGGAGCCAGCCGCCGATGCCGTGGAAGTCGGCCTCGAAGCGGAGCGGGGCGGGGGTGTCGGCAAGACGTTCTGCCCACCAGTCCGGTTGTTCCGGGGCCTCCAACGTCCACAGTCGACCGTCGGCCGCCGCGAACAGGACCTCGTCCGCGTCACGACGGCACAGCTCCATCGCTGCTGTCGCGTCATGGGTGGTGGCGCCCGTGCAGTCGGCACCGGTGATGCCGGTCGACAGGGTCTGCTCGACGAGAAGAGAGGGCGACTCCGAGGCCTTGCCGTCCACGACGGTGAAGCCACAGACCTTGGTCATCCTCGGTTCGACGACGGCCTGGTCCGCAGTGGCGAAGCCGACTTCGGCGCCTGCGTAGCTCACCGTGTGGCGGCCCGGCTCCAGCCGGAGCACGGCCAGGGGGACGGGGCGGCCCGCGGCGATCCTCTTCCTGAGCTCGGGCCGCTCCTCTCCGTCGATCAGGAGGGTGCCCGTGCCTTCCACAGCGTCCGGGAGGACCACCTGCGGCTCGCCTCCCCGCAGATACAGGTGGGGATCGAGCGAGGGCGCGAGCTTCAGACCGCCCTCGAGGCGGAGCTTGAACTGGGCCGGGGGCTGCAGGAGGCCGACCGCGCCCTGGACCTCCCGGAGCGCCCGACGCAGGGTGACCGCGTCGTCGAAGGTGACGGGCTTGTGCAGGGACCAGCCCTGCGGCACCCAGGCCAGCTTGCTGGTGTCGGCGCTCCGGCCGGTGGTCGCGGCCTTGTCCAACAGCCGCTGCACGTCCCGCTGCGCACTCGGGGCGGCGAGCACCACGTGCGCCTCTCCCGGGCGGAAGCCGTCGGTGCCGGCCCAGACACCGAGCACGTCGTCCCGCGCGAGCACCAGGACGGAGGAGGAGGGGCGGCTGAGCACCAAGTTGTCCCCGTCGCGGCGGATACCCCGGGTGAGGGTGTCCGCGCTCGGGGCGGGCAGGCCCGTCACCTCATAGTAGGCGGTGTCGCCGAGCTGATCGAGGACGACGCCGTCCTTGAGCTCGATGCGCTTCTTCTGCTCCGCGGAGCGCAGGCGCGCTACCCACCTGAGACGGCCCGCGTCCAGCCGCACCAGCAGTTCGACCCGGGTGACACCGGTGGGCACCAGCGCGTCCGAACCGTCCCAGGAAGCGGCGTAGTTGCCGATCAGCTCGGCGAGGAAGGGGCGGAACTCGTCCTCCTGCAGAGCGTTGCGGAAGCCCTTGGAGAAGTGCTGCTCCATGCCCCGGATCTCGATCTGGGCCAGCAGCGTCTCCCCCGGCAGCGGCCAGGTCGTGCCGTGTTCCCGCAACGACCGGAAGAGCTTCGACAGGAAGGACCGGTCGGCGCCGCTGAGGAGCGACTGGGACTGGGCGAACCCGATCATGCTTCGGTTGGAGGGCAGGTCGGCCGGGGCGGGAAGGGTGCAGAGTCCCCGCGCGCCCTTCTGGCTGTGCTGCCAGGAGGCCAGCACCTGCCACATGCGGGAGATAGGCTCGTACTGCTGGCTGCCCAGTCGCTTCTCGTCGCCGGTCAACAACTCGGAGAAGCGGGCGTGGTAGGCGGTGGCCCGGTGGTTCCGGTCGTTCACCATCCGGGATGCGGCGATCACCGAGCAGGCCAGCAGCGGCAGGAAGGCGGGCACGCCGTCCTTGTCCTGCTGCCACATGCGCCAGCGGTAGTCCTCCAGCGCACGGTACGGTTCCTCGGTCCCCAACCGCAGGAACCTGCCCACGCACTGGGCAAGGGGCTCTTCCATGCCGTGTCCGTGCCTGAGCTCCTGCTCCACTTCGTCGTCGATGTAGAACAGCGTCGGGTGGCCGACGTGCTGTCGTCCGAAGAACTCCTCGGCCAGCACTTCCTGCCACGCCTGATAAGAATGGTCCACTCTGTCCCCAAAAGAGAGGTTCCAATGCCCTGTTCGTGAACTCCCCGGCACGGAACGGTCTTCCGCGTCACTCTGAACCCGCCACTGACAACGGGTCACTGCCGAACGCCCTCTCAGGCGCACCCTCTACTGACCGCTGCCCGACATAACCCGACGGCGCCCGACACGCATAGACCTCGCACTCATCCCCCACCGTTTCCACGAGCGTCCCCTGCAATGCTCGCACGACCACCCGGAAGGCATGGCCAAAACCTCACCAAGAGTGATGCATTTGAAGCGGTCACAGCCCCCACCGCGAGCCCCCAGGAAAACCAATTGATTTACCCTACAACCAAAGGTTCCCTGCCGAGGAACGGGTGGTATGTCTGACCGTCCCGATCTCCTTGAGGATCACCTTTACCCACGCTGGGCCGTGGAGGTTTCGATCCATGGCTCCCTGACCGGGTGAGTCCTCAGATGTTCTCGCATCTCCCCGTGATTTCTGAACGGGCTTGATCAAAAAGCCAGTTGAAGTCGCCCCTTAAGCAGTTCCCTTCGTCGAGTGCTGTGAGGGCATGAAGAGGAATGGATTCAGGCAGAGGCCGACAAGGGGCCGGACCGGGACCCGAGCGAGCGCCGGATCCGCGCCTCCTCCTTCCGGGCGACGGCCGTCGCAGCCGCTCCGGGGACTGTGTCGAGAGCTCCGCACGCCGGACAGCCCCGCGAGCGAGGACATCGGCGTGGGCGATGGCGATGGCGATGGCGATGGGACCGGCGAGCGAAGGAGGTTCCAAGGCCACGGCAAACTCAGGAGCGCAGATCCCGTTCATTCGCGCCAGGACGGCCTCCTGCAGGGCGGTGAAGTCGTCGGCGATGCGACGGGTCAGCTCTGTGTGCTCGGCGATCGTCACGAATGGGCCTTCCAGACCGAGAGGGGTGACCGGGACGGGGCCTTCGTGCTTCAGCCGACCAGCTTCCACTCCTGGCACCGGTTGGTCTTGAAGTACTCGCCGCTATTGAGCGTCACGCGCCCCGGGCCGTCGAGGTTGTTGTTGGCGATGATGGAGCCGAACTCGCCGCTGGCGTCCTTGGCGCGCTCCCAGTAGCAGCCCCACTCGTCGTCGGGCCCGGCGGTCTTGTAGGTGCCGGCCTTGATGTCCTCACCGACGAGGTACTCCCCCTCACCGGAGAAGCTGGCCGCCGGCCCGGACTTGTGCGTCTTCTTCGGCTTGGCGGTCACCGTCTTGGTCACCGTCGGCGCGGGCTTGGGGTCGGCGGCCGTCGCGGTCTCGGTGACGGTGACCGTGGGGCTGGGGGCGGCCTTCACTCCGACCGTCGCCTTGCCGGTGTTGTCGGCGGAACCGTCGCTCGAACCGATCCCGACGCCGACGAACAGCGAGACCAGAGCGACAGCGCCGTACTTCAGCCGTCTCTTGCGGCGCTCACCCTGGCCCCCTCCGTGCGGCGCGGCGAGGCCGGTGAAGCCCTGCGGGTCGTAGCCGGGCTGCTGGGGGGCGGGCTGCTGGAAGGTCATGGCGTTCTCCGTTCCACGGGTCGGCGCGGCAGGCCGAAAGGGGCGGCAGGGCAGCCCGCAGGAAGAAGGCCTGCAGACGGCCACTTCCGGCGGAAGCACACCCAGGTAAGCAGTCGGTTGAAAGCACTGTCAAACAGATTGACAGATTTGACGGGTGCTGTAGGTTGTTGACGTCCGCTTCCGAGAGGCCCAGGACCGCACCCATGCCCCAGCCATCCGCGTCACCCGCCCAGGTGACCGCCGCCGAGATCTCCCGCATCGCGGGCGTCACGCGCGCCACGGTCAGCAACTGGCGCCGTCGGCACGACGACTTCCCGACGCCGTCCGGCGGCACGGACAGCAGCCCGCTGTACGACCTGGAGGCCGTGCGCGCCTGGCTCGCCTCCCGCGGGCACACCTCGGCCGCGAGCCCGTCGGAGGAACTGCGCACGACGCTGCGCCTGCACGCACAGGACGGCGGCGGCACACCGGAGGACCTGTTGCTGCTCGTCCTCGCCGCGGCAGGCCGCTCACCGGAGGAGCTGACCGCCGCCGTACGACTGCCGGACGCGGACCTCGCGACCCGCGCGCAGCGGGACGCGGCCGCAGCAGCCGACGCCGTACCGACCGCGGAGGCCGTCCGTTACGAGCCGGGCGACGCGCCGGTGCTGCGCGCGCTGTACGCGTGTGTACGCGACGAAGGCGGCCAGGCCGCGCTGGCCGTGCTCGCGGAACGGGAACTGGAGGACAGCGCCGCCTCCGGCGCCTACCAGACCCCCGCACCACTCGCCGACCTGCTCGCCCGCCTGATCCCCGGCTCCCCCGCCCGCGTCCTCGACCCGGCCTGCGGCAGCGGCACCCTCCTGGCAGCCGCCGCCCGCCAGGGCGCGAGCGAGCTGTACGGCCAGGACACACTTCCCGTGCAGGCCCGCCGCAGCGCCGTGAGCCTGATGCTGACCGCCCCCGACGCCACAGTCACCGTCCACGCCGCCGACAGCCTCCGCGCCGACGCCTTCCCCGGCCTCCTCGCCGACGCCGTCCTGTGCAACCCGCCCTTCGGCGACCGCGACTGGGGCCACGACGAACTTGCCTACGACCCCCGCTGGGCCTACGGCGTACCGCCCCGCGCCGAATCGGAACTGGCCTGGGTACAGCACGCCCTCTCCCACCTCACTCCCGGCGGCCATGCCGCCCTGCTCCTCCCGCCGGCCACCGCAGGCCGCTCGTCGGGCCGCCGTGTACGGGCAGAACTCGTCCGCAGCGGCGCCCTGCGCGCCGTGATCGCCCTGCCGCCCGGCGCGTCGGTACCCCTGCACGTCGGCCTCCAGATCTGGGTGCTGCAACGGCCCGAACCGGGCGGCCCGGAACGCAAGTCGGCCCTGTTCGTCGACACGGCGGCGGATGCGGCGACGGCGGCCGGACACGGCGGGACGACGACGGTGAGCGCGCGGACGCGGGGCGGAAGCAGGTCCGTCGCCCCGGATTGGGAGGGAATCACTGCGCGCGCGCTGGACGCCTGGCGAGCGTTCACGGAGAGCCCGGACACGTTCGAGGGCGAGCCCGGCGTCGCGCACGCCGTCGGCGTGGTGGACCTGCTCGACGACGTGGTCGACCTGACGCCGACGCGACTCGTACGGGCGTCACGGGCCGAGGTCGACCCGGCGGAACTGTCGGCCGAGGTCGACACCACCCGCCGGGATCTCGTCGAGGCCGCGAGGTCCCTCGGGCGGACGGCCGGTCAGGAGACCTGGAGCGCCGCAGGCGTCACGACCCGCCAGTGGCGGACGGCGACCGCGTCCGACCTCACGCGCGGCGGGGCGCTCACCCTGCTGCGGAATCTGCCGGACAGCGTGCGCACCCGCGCGCAGGCCGCGGGCGGCGGGACCGGCGGGGGCGGGAGGCCCGAGACGCGGCCGGTGCTCACCGGCTCCGACATCGCGACCGGGTCAGGTCCCACCGGGGACCCGATGGGCCTGTACGACGACACGGCACCCGTGATCGCCGTCGGCGACGTGCTCGTACGGGCGGTCGCCAGCGCGGAAGGCCCGATGGCCCGGGTGGCGGAAGAGGCGGACGCCGGCGCGCTGCTCGGCCCCCACGTCCACCTCTTCCGGCCGGACCCGGCACGCCTGGACCCCTGGTTCCTCGCGGGGTTCCTGGGCGCGGAGGAGAACATTGCGGGCGCGTCGACCGGCAGCACGGTCCTGACGGTCAGCCCGGGCCGGCTGCGGGTGCCGCTGCTGCCGCTGGAGGAACAGCGGCGATACGGGGAGGCGTTCCGGCACGTGCACGAACTGCGGGCGGAGGCCCAGCGGGCGACACGGCTGGCAGAGCAGACGGCACGGCTGCTGGCGGGCGGGCTCACGGGCGGCCAATTGCTGCCGTCACGGGAGCCGGCGGGCGCGGCGGAGGCGGGCGGACGGGGTGGCGATTCGCCCCATTAGGCACATGGCCTCTCACACATAGACCACACTTGTCGGACCGTCCTGGTCGGTCGGCCGGCCGATCGACTCGGCTGGGCTAGGCCCGGGCGGTGGGGTTGGGACATTTCGGAAGGAATCCGGGGATTTAGTTGAACAGCAGCAAGCACACGGAGTTGGCGAACCACGCGTGGTCCGTCGCCGACCTCCTGCGGGGGGACTACAAGCAGTCCGACTACGGCAAGGTCATCCTGCCGTTCACGGTGCTGCGGCGGCTGGAGTGTGTGCTCGAACCCACGCGCCAGAAGGTCGCGGAGACCGTGGCGCAGTTCGAGGGCCAGGACATCGTCGCGGACAAGTTCCTCCGCAAAGCCTCCGGCCACTCCTTCTACAACACCTCCACGCTCACCCTGAAGCAGATCGCGAACGACCCGCAGAACGCGGCACAGAACCTCATGGTGTACGTGGGGGCCTTCTCCGACAACGCGCGGGGTGTGCTGGACCGCTTCGAGTTCGCGCAGCAGATCAAGCGGCTGGACAGCGCCGGGCTGCTCTACCAGGTCATCGGCAAGTTCACGGACCTGGACCTGCGCCCCGAGGTCGTGCCCAACCACAACATGGGCTACATCTTCGAGGAGTTGATCCGCCGCTTCGCCGAGCAGTCGAACGAGACGGCCGGTGAGCACTTCACGCCGCGTGAGGTCATCCAGCTCATGGTGCGGCTGCTCGTCGCGCCGGACGGGGATGCGTTGCAGTTGCCGGGTGCGGTGCGCACGGTCCTCGACCCGGCCTGCGGCACGGGCGGCATGCTCTCCGCGATGGACGACCTGATCAAGGAGCTCAACCCGGACGCCACGGTGGAGGTGTACGGGCAGGAGCTCAACCCCGAGTCTTGGGCGATCTGCCGGTCCGACCTCATGATCAAGGGCCAGGACCCGGAGAACATCGCCTTCGGCAACTCCTTCTCCGACGACGGGCACGCCCGGAAGTCCTTCGACTACATGCTGGCCAACCCGCCGTTCGGCGTGGAGTGGAAGAAGGTCAAGGAGGAGGTCGAGGCCGAGCACAAGTCGCTGGGCGAGGCCGGCCGCTTCGGGGCGGGGCTGCCGCGCATCAACGACGGGTCGCTGCTGTTCCTCCAGCACATGATCTCGAAGATGAAGCCGGTGGATGTGAACGGCGGGGGCGGTTCGCGCCTCGCCATCGTCTTCAACGGCTCGCCCCTGTTCACGGGCGCGGCCGGCTCGGGCGAGTCGGAGATCCGCCGCTGGATCCTGGAGAACGACTGGCTTGAGGGCATCGTCGCCCTGCCGGACCAGCTCTTCTACAACACCGGCATCTCGACGTACTTCTGGATCCTGACCAACCGCAAGAGCCCGGACCACAAGGGCAAGGTCGTACTGCTGGACGCCCGCGACCAGTGGCAGAAGATGCGCAAGTCGCTGGGCGACAAGCGCAAGGCGCTGGGCAAGGACCACATCGCGACGGTGGTCAAGCTGTACGGCGAGGCCCTGGCGGTGGCGGGGGACGCGGAGCACCCGCTGCACGGCAAGGTGAAGGTCTTCGCCAACGAGGACTTCGGCTACCAGCGGATCACGGTGGAGCGTCCCCTGAAGCTGCGGTTCGAGGTGACTGAGGAGACGCTGGCGGCACTAGAGGCATCCAAGGCCATTCAGAAGCTCCCGCAGGCTCCGGCCCTGGCGGACGCCTTCAAGTCCCTGATGGGGTCGAGCTGGGACACGAAGCAGGAAGCATGGCTCGCGTTGAAGGACGCGGTGGTCCAGGCCGGCGGGACGTGGCCGACGGGGGCGCCATTCAACAAGGCGCTGCGTGAGGTTGTCGGGGTGCGGGACCCGGAGGGCGAGGTGCAGCGCGTCAAGGGCGAGCCTGAGCCGGACGCGGAGCTTCGGGACTTCGAGAACGTGCCGTTGGGTGAGGACGTCGAGGAGTACCTGGAGCGGGAGGTCCACCCGCATGTGCCGGATGCGTGGATCGACCACGGAAAGACGAAGATCGGGTACGAGATTCCGTTCACGCGGCACTTCTATGTGTACGAGCCGCCGCGACCGCTGGCAGAGATCGACGCAGAGTTGAAGGCGCTAGAGGCGGAGATTCAGGAGCTGCTGGGGGAGGTCACGGAATGAAAGCCATTCCTGCTCTGGGCGGTGGTCCCTCTCATTGGACCGTGGAACGCGCCAAGTGGTTGCTGAGCCGTCGGCGCAGGGGCATACGGCCGGAAGACGGAATCGTGACGGCCTTCCGCGACGGACAGGTAACCCTTCGAGAGAACCGGCGCACTGAGGGCTTCACGAACGCCATTCAGGAAATCGGATACCAGGGGATCCGCAAGGGTGACCTCGTGGTACATGGCATGGACGGCTTCGCCGGTGCCATCGGCGTCGCGGACTCCGACGGCAAGGCATCACCAGTGGTGCACGCCTACACGCCGAACGGGAATGTTGACGCGCGGTACATGGCATACACCCTGCGCACCATGGCTCTGAGCGGCTACATCACCACCCTGGCGAAGGGCATTCGGGAACGCTCGACCGCCTTCGACGCGCCCACGTTGGCCAACGTCCAGTTGCCGGTACCGCCTTTGCGGGAACAGCGCCGCATCGCTGACTTCCTCGACGCCGAGACCGCTCGCATCGACGAGGTGTCCCAGCGCTTCCGTCGGCTTTCCGATCTCGCCCAGGAACGTGTCCGAGCCATAATTGACAGCGCCTTCGCGGAATGTGGGAATGAATCCCGCGTTCCGGTATCGGCTGTCTGTCGTGCCATCGTCGACTGCGTGAATAAGACGGCTCCGGTATCAGCCGAGACCACTCCGTACAAGATGATCAGGACATCGAACATCCGAAACGGCGAGGTGGACCTGACCAACACCTTCTCCGTGGAGAAGGAGGTCTTCACCGAGTGGAACCGACGTGGCACACCTCGATCCGGTGACATTCTTTTCACCCGTGAGGCCCCATTGGGTCAGGTTGGAATGCTGCGCAGCGATGAAAAGGTCTTCCTCGGACAGCGTATTATGCTCTATCGGGCGAATGAATCGCGTATCAGGAAGGAACTCCTTCTCTTCAACTTCCTGGGTTCTCACATGAATCGCCAGCTACGTACGCTCGGGGCCGGGTCACTTCATGAGCACATGCGTGTCGGTGACGGCCTCAAGCTTCTGGTCTTCTGTCCGCCGCTGGGTCAGCAGGATGCGCTGGTCATGCAGATTCAGGAAGGCAGGGATGCCAGCCTCCGACTCTTTGACCTGGCGCAGAAACAGCTAGCCCTGCTCAGCGAGCGCCGTCAAGCCCTCATCGTCGCCGCCGTAACCGGCCAGTTTGACGTAACCACCGCTAGCGGCCGCAACGTAACCGAAGGAGTCACCGTATGAGCCCCGTGCACAACGAGTCCTCCTTCGGGTCGGCCATCGTCGCCGCGCTGTGCGAGCGAGGTTGGCGGGAGGCGAACCCTGAGGACTACCGACCCGACCTTGGGCTCGACACCAACGAACTGTTCACCTTCATCGGCGCCACGCAGCCCGACGAGTGGAACGAACTGCTCACCGTCTACGGCGGCAACCCCAACGAGGCGCAGCGCGGCTTCGCTCAGCGGCTTGACCGGGCCATCGCCGATGACGGGCTGCTGCACGTCCTCCGCAGCGGCGTCAAGGACCGCGGTGTGCGCCTCCGCGTCGCCTACTTCAAGCCCAACCTCATCTCCGCCGACTCCGTCCTCGACGGATACCGGGCCAACCGTCTCACCGTCGTCCGGGAACTCCCCTACGCCACCAAGCAGGCCGACTGGGGTCACCGGCTCGACCTGACCCTGTTCCTCAACGGCATCCCGGTCGCCACGGCCGAGTTGAAGAACCCACTGACTGGGCAAGGGGTCGAGCAGGCCAAGGAGCAGTACCGGACCGACCGCGACCCGACCGAGCTGATCTTCACGCGGCGCGTCATCGCCAACTTCGCCGTCGACCCGGACCTGGTCTTCGTCACCACGCAACTGCGCGGCAAGAGCACCCAGTTCCTGCCGTTCAACACCGGCTCGAACGGCCCCGGCCAGCCCGGCGGAGCCGGGAACCCTGCGCCCACGGCCCACGGCACGTACGCCACCTCCTACCTGTGGGAACAGGTCTGGCAGCGGGACAACTGGCTCGACCTGCTCCAGCGTTTCGTGCACCAGCAGAAACACAAGACGCCCGGCGGTGGCACCACCAAGTCGACGATCTTCCCCCGCTTCCACCAGTGGGACGTGGTCCGGAAGCTCACCGCGCACGCGTCCGTACACGGCGCCGGCCAGAACTACCTGGTGATGGCCTCCGCCGGCTCCGGCAAGTCGAATACCATCGGCTGGCTGGCCCACCGCCTCAGCGACCTGCACGCCCGCACGGATCCGCACTCCCTCCGGCCCGACGCCCTCGCCGACGGCCGCATCAAGCCCGGCGAGCCCGTCTTCGACAAGGTCATCGTCATCACCGACCGCCGCGCGCTGGACGCCCAGCTCTCGGCGACGGTCGGCAGCTTCTCGCAGACGGACGGCCTGGTCGTGAAGGTCGACGAGAAGCACGGGGCGAAGAGCGAGCAGCTCGCCCGCGCCCTCTCCCGGGACACCGGGAAGATCGTCACGGTCACCCTGCACTCGTTCCCGGCCCTGCTGGACTACATCAAGCGCAACCCGACCGAGATCAAGGGCAGCCGCTTCGCGATCATCGTCGACGAGGCTCACTCCTCCCAGTCCGGCGACGCCGCCACCGCCGTGAAGTCCGCCTTGCGCGACCTCGGCCTGGACGCCGACTCGGACGACGAGGGCGCGACCACGGTCACCCTGGACGACCAGCTGAAGGCCAAGGCGGTGGCACGCTCCCGGGCCGGCAACCTCTCCTACTTCGCCTTCACCGCCACCCCCAAGTCCAAGACGCTCGAACTCTTCGGCACGGAAGACGTGGAGAACGGCAAGACCGTCTACCGGCCCTTCCACACCTACTCCATGCGCCAGGCCATCGAGGAGGGCTTCATCCTCGACCCACTGCGCAACTACGTCACCTACGACACCTACTGGAAGCTCGCGAACCTCAACCACGACGAGAAGGAGGTCGACCCCTCCAAGGCCAACAGCCTGCTCGCCCGGTTCGCGCTCATGCACGAGCACACGGTGTCCCAGCACGCCCAGGTGATCGTCGAGCACTTCGTCCACCACACCCGCGGCCGGCTCGGCGGACGCGCGAAGGCCATGGTGGTCACGGCCTCCCGCCTCTCCGCCGTGCAGATGGGCCGCGCCATCCGCAGTTACATCGCCGACCGCGACTACGA
Source organism: Streptomyces akebiae (assembly GCF_019599145.1). Lineage (NCBI taxonomy): Bacteria > Bacillati > Actinomycetota > Actinomycetes > Kitasatosporales > Streptomycetaceae > Streptomyces > Streptomyces akebiae. Next base: position 1,610,940 of record NZ_CP080647.1, read on the forward strand.
CACCAAGTACCCGGACGTCGGTGTCCTGGTCGCCTTCTCCGGGACCCTCACCATCGACGGTGAGGAGACCACCGAGAGCAAGGAGAACGGCGGTCTCTCGGAGAGCGCGCTGCCGAAGGCGTTCGGCTACACCCGCGCCGACGACAAGGCCGCGAAGGCGGGCGGCAAGGGACGGCAGCAGGAGTACCGGATCCTGGTCGTCGCCGAGAAGTACCAGACCGGCTTCGACCAGCCGCTCCTCACGACGATGTACGTCAACAAGACGCTGACCGGCATCGCCGCCGTGCAGACCCTCTCGCGCCTCAACCGCACCGCTGAACGCAAGTCCCAGGCCGACCTCGCCGTCCTGGACTTCGTCAACGACGCCGAGGACATCAGGGAAGCGTTCCGCCCGTACTTCGAGGAGGCGCAGACCCTGCCCTCCGACCCGAACCTCCTGTACTCGGCCCAGAGCCGCGTCATGTCCGCACCGATCATCTCGGAGCAGGACATGGACGAGTTCGTCGCCGCGTACTTCGAGGCGCAGGAGAAGGCGGGCGGCTCGCAGTCCAAGTGGGAGAAGCTGCACGCCGAGTTGTACCGGCTCCTGTCCCCCGCCGTCACCCGCGTCACCCACCTCCTGGAGAGCGACGAAGAGGACGACGTCGAAGCCGCCGAGGACTTCCGGGCCAACCTCAACGACTACGTCCGCAAGTACGGCTTCCTCGCGCAGATCGTGCCCTACCAGGACGCCGAGTTGGAGCGCCTGTACCTCTACGGCCGCTACCTGCTCAACCGGCTCCCCCGCCTCGCGGACGGCGGAGTGGACATAGGTGAGGTGGACCTGAGCCACCTGCGCGTCGAGAAGACCGGCGAGTACGACGTGTCCCTCAACCCGGAGGGCCCCGCCGAGCTCAAGGGCTTCGGGGACGGGGCGGGCGGCGCGAAGGACTCCGAGAAGTCCCTGCTGTCCGAGCTGATCGAGAAGTTCAACGCCAAGTTCGGCACGGAGTTCACCGAGGAGGACGTCCTCCCGGCCTTCAACGCCACCAAGAAGGACCCGAAGGTCCGGGCCGCCGCCCTCGTCAACGACGAGGAGAACTTCGGCATCGTCTTCGACAAGAAGTTCGAGGAGAACATGATGGATCATGTCTCCACCATCGACAGCCTCGGTAAGCGGTACTTCGGCACGGACCGTGACTTCAAGTCCAACCTCGACCGCAGCGCCCGCCGCGCGGCCTGGCGGATGATCCGCCGGGAGGAGGGGCTGGAGGATATCTGACATGCTCGGGGCTCGGAGCGACGCGCGCACCGAGCCCCAGCAGTTTCAGTCAGTTCAGCGTCGTGCGGTCATCCGCACAAAGTCGGCCCATGCGTCGGCCCCGAAGGACAGTCTGGCTTCCGTCGGTCGCTTGGAGTCACGTACCCAGATGGCTCCGCTCGTCTCGGCAACCTCGATGCACTCGCCGCCCTCCGCGCCGCTGTAGCTGCTCTTGCGCCACGACTCACCCGTGTTCATAGCTCTCCCAGCACCTTCTCTACGAATCCCAGGGACTCTCGCGGAGTGAGAGCCTGACTTCGGATGATCCCATAACGTGCTGAGATGGACCGTACTTCGTCCCGGTCGCTGACCAGGATGCTGCGTCCTTGTACTTCCAGGTACGCGATCTGGTCACCCCGCCTCGGGGTGATCAACGTGAAGGGGCCGTCCACGCCGGCGTTGTCCTCGCGGTCGTTCGGCATGACCTGGATCTCCACGTTGCGTTTCTGCCCGGTCAGTAGGACGTTTTCGAGGACACCGCGCAGAACCGGCGTACCGCCGAAGGGTTTACGGAGCACGGCCTCTTCGATGACAAAGCTCATGAGAGGTGCTGGCCAGCGGCTCAAGATCTCTTGGCGTGACAGCCTCGCTGCGACTCGCTGTTCCATTGTGTCTTCGTCCAGTAGCGGTCGCCGCATGGCGAGGAGAGCACGCGTGTACTCCTCGGTCTGCAGAAGCCCGGGGATCGCCTGTACCGCGTACAGGAAGAGTTCGTGCGCATCGGCCTCCAACCTCGCCGCGTCCCGGAAGAACACCGGATACTGAGCCCGCCCCACCTCCTCCTTCAACGCCGTGAGCAACCCTCCCGCCCCCAGCACCTCATCCGCCCGCTCAATGAACCGGGCCTGCGGGATCCGCCTCCCCTGCTCGATCGACGCCACGGTGTCCGCCGAGTAGCCGACCCGCTTGCCGAACTCCGCCCGGTCCATCCCCGCCCGGACCCGCAGCAGCTTCAACTGCCGCCCGAACGCGGTCACCACGCCCGTGCCCGGCTCGTCCTCCGGCCGCTTCTGCCGCTGCTCCGCTTCCATGTCCCTCACGGTCACCGCCCTGCCCACCTCTTGCCGCACCTCGCCGGACACAGGGGTCGAGCCCGCCCCGATGGGTTAACGCCGTGGCATCACCACAGGTCACGCCACGCCCAGGGGCCGACGCGCCGCCCGCCGTGCCCGCGGTGGCCAGGCTTGGTGAGCACCGCTTCCGGCACAGACTGCTGCGCGCGCCGCGCAGACGGGCGGCAACATGAGCTCTCCCTTTCGCGCCCTTTCGCGGCGGGCCCTGTCCCGTCACACTGGGGGCGCTCGGCACCGGTTCGGCCCCTGCTCTCGGGCGGGAAAGGCACTGCTTGGGGGGAGCAAGTTTCGTGGTGGCACCCAACGATCCGTCCGACGACGAGGTGCGTGCGGCGCTCAGCGCCTTCCTGGCACGCGGCCGGAGCAGGCGTCTTGGCGCGGCCCCTGCGGATTTCCACCTCACCCGCCTGCACCTGCTTGAAGGCACCGTCACCCGGCGCGTCGAGCAACGCACCGAGGGGACACAGCACGAGCCCGGCGCCGTCGACCTCTCGGAGCGACCGGTGTACGACGTGCTGGAAAACTACAAGCTGAGCCCGCACGAGAAGCCCGGAGACCGGCCGCTCGACCTGGTCAAGCGCGGCACGGTGCATCTCCGGTCCTGTGACTGCGGCAACGGCCGGCGCCGGTGTGCCGACTGCAACGGCATGAAGTACCGCCCGTGCGAGCCCGCCCGCGTATGCACCGTGTGCCAGGGGGTCACCGCATGCACGCAAACCCTCAAGCACGGCGGTCTGCCCAGCACCCCGCCCAGGCCCCCCAGGCCGGGCCGGGCCGACCGACCCGACGAACGGGTGAACTGCGAGGCCTGCCAGACACCCGACAGCGCGTGTCCCGGGTGCCGGGGCTGGGGGAAGGTCAGGTGTCACGAGTGCCAGGCGAGTGGGCGCATCCCCTGCGTACCGTGCAACGGGGCAGGCACCGTCGAGTGCGCCACCTGCCGTGGACACGGGAACCTGACGTCCTGGACGGCAGGACGGATCAAGTGGCCCTCACAGACCGAGAGAGTGTCACCCCCTGTCCCACGGCCCCGGCAAGTGGCCTCGGGACTGGGCTCGGGCGGCTGGCACACGGACCGGCTCGGCATTCAGGATCCGCTTCCCGACGACCTCTCCCCTGACCATCGCTCGGCCCTCGAACCGCACCTGCGCCTACGGAAGGGCGAGAAGGAGCGAGAGGTCGTGATCAAGCGGCTCACGGTCGTCAAGGCGACGCCGCCCTACTCCGACAACCTGGAGTTCTACGTCTTCCGAAGCAGTGACGGACGACTCGACGTCCGGCGGCGGGTGTCGGAGGAGGGGCGGAGGAAGGTCTTCCTGGCGGTGGCAACGGTCGTCGCCCTCGTCGTCCTCGTCCTTGTCCTGACCCACTGACCGGTCCGCCGGCCCGCCGGCCCAGCGAGCACGGCCGCAAGAGGGTGCGGCCCCTTCCCCGCGTACTCGCGTACCACCACGTACAGAGCGCCCACCCGCCCCGTACGAAGAGCCGACGTCAGCGCGTCACCCCTGGTGACGCTCTGCCACGACACGCCACCGTGAGTGCATGGCCGCAGCACAATCTCCCCTCACTGTGCACAAGTTCGCGATGTGCTTCAGCTCGACCCCGCGCGGCGCCCGCCTGGCCCGACGGCTGTGCGGGACCCGGCTCGACGCCTGGGGCATCCCCTACGGCAGCGACGCGCACGACGTCGTCACCCTCGTCTCGGCGGAGCTGTGCGCCAATGCCGTCCGGCACGGGCACGTCGCCGGCCGGGACTTTCACGTCCTGCTCACCGCCGACCCGGCCACCTGCACCGTACGCATCGAGGTCAGCGACACCCGCGGTGAACGCCTTCCCCGCATTCCCACTGCGCCGCCGGACGGCGACGGCGGGCGCGGCCTGCTGCTCGTCGAGGCGTTGGCCGACCGGTGGGGCTGGTCGCCCCGCGCCACCGGCGGGCCAGGTAAGACCGTCTGGGCGGAGTGCGCCGCCGAGTGCGCCGCCCCGCGTGACCTGATCACGTAGGTCGCTCGCGACCCGGTTGGACGCACGGAACCCGCACCCGCGAAACTGCTTCCCAGCGCATCGAAGACCACTTCGGTAACTCGACGGGGGCGGGGGCGGGGAGCAGGTGCCGGAGCCACGGCGGATCGCGGGACGGTACGAGCTGTTGGAACAGTTCGGCCACGGCGGCATGGGGGACGTGTGGCGGGGTTATGACACCGTCCTGGACCGGCCGGTCGCGGTGAAGCTGATCCGCCCGCAGGCCGTGGCGTCGCCGCACTTGGCGGAGGAGTTCGAGAAACGGTTCCGGCGCGAGGCGCGGATCACCGCACGGATCCAGCATCCGGGCGTGCCGCAGGTGTACGACGCGGTGCTCGACGAGTCGTACGAGCAACTGTTCCTGGTGATGGAGCTGGTCGACGGCGTGCCGCTGACCGCCTACGTGCACCCGGAGCGGCCGCTCCCGGTGAGCTGGGCGGTGGCCGTGGCGGCGCAGGTGGCGACCGTGCTGTCGTACGCGCACGACGTGCCCGTGGTGCACCGTGACCTGAAGCCGAGCAACATCCTGGTCGCCCGCGACGGCACGGTGAAGGTGCTCGACTTCGGCATCGCGGCGATCCTGCGGACGGACGTCACCAAGCTGACCGCGACCGGCAGCCCCATCGGGACGCACCAGTACATGGCACCGGAACAGGTGCGCGGCGGGCGGGTCACGCCGCGCGCCGACCTGTACGCGCTCGGGTGCGTACTGCACGAACTGCTCTGCGGGCGGCCGCTGTTCGCCGGGGACAGCGAGTGGCAACTGATGATGCAGCACGTCAACGCCACCCCGACGCCGCTGCGGCAACTGCGTCCCGAGGTGCCGGCGGAGCTCGAGACCCTGGTCCTGCACCTGCTCCGCAAGGCGCCCGAGGCGCGTCCGGCGGACGTGCAGGAGGTGTACGAGCGGCTGCGGCCCTTCCTGCCCCCGCCCGGCGAGGAGTCCGCGCCGGAGGAGGCGGGGCCCGCCGGGACGCCCGACCCGACCGGGATCTTCCGCCGCCCGTACGCGCCCCGCTCGCGCGCCGGCAGCGCGGGCGCGCGGCCCGCCGGTGCCGCCGCCGGGCCCGGTCTCCCGCCCGCCGTTCCGGCGGCCGAGCGGGAGGCGCTGCGGGAGCAGATCCGGGAGGTCCACGCGCACTACCGCGCCCTGCTGGAGGAGGAGCGGTACGCGCAGGCCGCCGAGGTGGTGGGCGAGATGATCGAGCCCGCCGCGCGTGCCCTCGGCTCGGAGAACAAGGCGGTCCTCGGGCTGCGCATGCGACGGGCGGTCAGCCGCCAGTTGGCGGGCGACCACCGGGCCGCGCTGCCCGAGTTCGAGGCGCTCGCCGACGCCTACGGGCGGGTGAGCGGCGCGGGCAGTGAGGAGGCGCTGGACAGCCGGGCGCAGGCGGCCCGCTGCCGGGGCGAACTCGGCCAGGTGACCGAGGCGTTGGCGGGGTTGCACGACGTCCTCGACGTCGTCCGGTCCGTGGACGGCGACGTGAGCGAGACGGCCGTGGAACTGCGGCGCGACATCGGCATGCTGCTGCTCGCGCAGGGCCGGGCCGCGGACGCCTTCACCGTCCTGGAGCCGCTGCACGAGGACCTGTGCATGGTGTTCGGCCCGGACGACGAACTCACCGCCGAGGTGGCCGAGACGCTGGCCGTGATCCGTCTGGATCTCGACGGCGGCAGCCCCGGCTCCTCCTCCTGACCTGGCACTCCGCCCACATCGCACTCCGCCCGGCCCTTAGGATCCCCTCATGCCGCAGCTCGCCTTCGACATCGGTTTCTTCGCCGAACTCCCCAAGCTTCAGCCGCCGGTCAGGAAGGGCGTGCTGGAGGCGTGGGAGAAGTTCAACCAGCTCACCCTCGATCAGCTCTTCAAGGATCAGGGACTGAAGCTGGAGAGCCTGACGAACGCCAAGGACAAGCAGATACGGACGATCCGCATCGACCAGTTCTGGCGCGGTGTGGTCCTCGCTCCGCCGACCGGGGACACGTTCATCCTGCTGCGGGTCATGCAGCACGACAAGGCGATCGCCTGGGCGAAGAAGCAGAAGGCCAGCATCAACGAGGTGACGCGGGCCGTCGAGATCCGGGACGCCGCGACCCTGGACGAGCTCACGCCGGCGTACGAGCGGGTCGCGGAGGGCTCCCCGAAGAAGCGGCTGTTCGCGGAGTTCTCCGACGGGGACCTTAAGGCTCTCGGCATCGACGACGAGACGCTGCGGCAGGCGCGGTCGCTCGTCGACAAGGAGCAGTTGGAGGTGTTCGCGCCGCTGCTGCCGCAGGACCAGCGGGAGGTGCTGCAGTACCTCGCCGAGGGGATCCCGATCCAGGAGGTGTGGCAGGACATCGTCGCGCCCGCCCTCCAGGCGTCGACTCAGCCGGTGGACACGGACGACTACGAGACGGCGATCCGGCACACCCGGGCGCGCATCGCGCTGGTCACGGCGCCGGAGGAGCTGCGGGACATCCTGGAGAAGCCGTTCGCGGCCTGGCGGGTGTTCCTGCACCCCTCGCAGCGCAAGGTGGCCTACCGGGCGTCGTACTCGGGGCCGGCCCAGGTCACCGGCGGGCCCGGCACCGGCAAGACCGTCGTCGCCCTGCACCGCGTCAAGCACCTGCTGGGGCACCTGCGCGACGGGGACCGCATCCTGCTCACCACCTACACCAACGCGCTCGTCAACGCGCTCCGCTCCGGCCTCGAGTCGCTGGTGGAGGACCCGGAACTGCGCGAGAAGGTGGACATCTCGACGGTGGACGGATTCGCCAGCCGGGTCGTCGCAGAGGCGCCGGGCGCGGTGGCTCTGCGGCCGCTGATGAACAACGAGGAGGAGAGCCGCTGGGGCAAGGCCGCCAAGGCGACCGGGTTCCCGGGCAGCGCGCAGTTCCTCGCCCAGGAGTACCGGCACGTCATCCTTGCCCAGGACATCCGGAGCCTCGCCGAGTACGAGTCGGCGGACCGGCGCGGGCGCGGGAGCCGGCTGACCGCGACCGAACGGCCGCTGGTGTGGGAGACGGTGGAGCGGTTCAGGGACGGCCTGGCCGCAGACGGGGCCCGCACCTGGCTGCAGACCTGCGCGGAGGCGGCGCGGCTGCTGGCGGAGAAGGGGCCGCAGTACCGGCACGTGGTGGTGGACGAGGCGCAGGACCTGCACCCGGCGCAGTGGCGTCTGCTGCGCGCAGCCGTGCCCGCCCGCCCGGACGACCTGTTCATCGCGGGCGACCCGCACCAGCGCATCTACGACTCGAAGGTGTCCTTGAAGTCGCTCGGCATCAAGGTCACCGGGCGGTCGGTGAAACTGCGCAAGAACTACCGCAGCACCCAGGAGATCCTGCGCTGGTCCACCGCCCTGCTCATCGGCCGTCCCATCGCCCAGTTGGAGGACGAGGGCCGCGACGACACGCTGCTCGGCTACCGCTCCGCCCTGCACGGCGACGGGCCTGCCGTGCACGCGGCGGCGGACGAGGACGTCGAACTCGCGGCTCTGGTCGCCCAAGTGCGGACGTGGCTGGATGCGGGCGTCGGCGCCGAGGAGATCGGGGTGAGCACCCGGTTCAACAAGACGTGCGCCAAGGCGGTGACCCACCTCAAGACCGCCGGCATCCCCGCCGTATCACTGCGGTCCGCCGACACAGCGGGCGCGGCGGATGCCGTACGGGTCGGAACCATGCACTCGTTCAAGGGACTCGAGTTCCGCTGCGTCGCGGTGATCGGCGCCAACGACGGTGCCGTGCCGTTCGCGAAGGCGGTGACGCCGGCCGAGCTGGACGCCAAGCAGCACGAGACGGACATGATGTCGGAACGCTGCCTGCTGTTCGTCGCCTGCACGAGAGCGCGCGACAGTCTGTACGTGTCGTGGTCGGGCGAGGCGAGTCCGTTCCTGGTGGAGGCCGGAGTGGGGGCCGGTACGCCTCAGGAGAGTCCGGCGGGGTGACCATAAGCATCACCGTGCCGTCCGGCGTGACGTCATAGAGTGCCCGCCCGACGCATGACGAAGGTCATCGGTGAAGAGGGGCGCGAAGTTGCAGGCGAAAGAGACGTTGTTCGACGATCTCGTGCCGGGGCGGGCACAGCAGTCCCAAGTGCCGCTCTGCCAGAGGACGTACTCCTGGACGGAGAAACAACTCGCGCAGTTGTGGGACGACATCCTGGAGCAGGCGGAGTTGGTGGAGCCCGGGGACAAATGGAGCACCCACTTCCTCGGCTCGGTGGTCCTCGGGCCCTCGCCGCAGAACGAGCCGACGTTCCCGCGCTGGCTGGTGGTGGACGGACAGCAGCGCCTCACGACACTGGCGCTGGCCGCGATCCGTGATCACATCGCGGATTCCGAACCTGACGAAGCCGAGCGGGTGGACGAGGAATACCTGATCAACAAGCGCCGCAAGGGCGCCGACCGGTACCGTCTGCTGCCAACGCAGGCCGACCGACCGCAGTACGCCGCGCACATCCTGGACACCCCAGCGGATCAGGCTGCCGGGGACCGAGTGACCGCCGCCTACCGCTTCTTCAGGCGCAAACTGGTCGAGGCCAACAATCCGGCCAGTCCCGAAGACGTCTTCCGTATCGAGCAGGCCATCACCTCCAGGCTCACGCTCGTCGCCGTCACCGCCGAGCGCGGTGACAATGTGCACCGCATCTTCGAGTCGCTCAACAACACCGGTCTCAAGCTCAGCCAGGCCGATCTCCGTACGGCTTGTGGGCTGCCCAGGCGCGGATCACACTCACCGCATTGAGCTCAGAGATGAAACTCGCGTCGATCCGGGACACGAGTGGCCGGTTAAACGGCCGCATGTCAGGATCGGGCTGTGCCTGTTTTCCTGGACGCTGCCGAGAGTTCGGGGCTCCCTGCCGTGCCGCCTCCCAGGATGCGGCGGGTGGTGTTCGTCGCGTTGCTGAGCCGGGACGGGCGGCTTGCCCTGGTGGCAGACTATCTGCCCGGAGTTCCTCCCCGATGGGTGCTCCCTTCAGGATCCGTCCGAGCCACAGAGACCTATCGTGAGGCGGCAGTGCGCGTACTCCGCGATGCGGTCGGCGCGATGCCGGTGCGCGGGGGCGCTGTTGAAGGATGCCGCTGGGCTCAGGTGCCTGTGCCCGTAGGCCGGAGCCGTCGAGAGGCCCACGTGTTCGTCTTTCGTCTCGCTGAAGCTGGTGATCCGCCGGATCATCTGTCCTGGAGGGGAACGACACGCTGGGCGGGGCCTGAGCAGTGGCAGGAGTTGCGCGCATGGTGTGATCTGCCGAATGTGGATGTGCTGTTGACGGGATACCTGGAGGGGTGGATCCCGGACGGGCGGATCACTTTGGAGCCTTGAACCCCGGCATCTCGACACCCTCCGTCACTCGGCCCTGGCGATCGTGGCGGCGGTCTCCTGAAGGGCCGCAGCAACCGCTGGCATGTTCTGTTCACGCAGACGCACGGCGGGTGCGTACACGGAGATCGCGGCGAGCGGTTCCCCGATGCGGTTGCGGATGGCCACGCCTACGCCGTGCAGGTCGTGTGCACTTTCCTCGAGGTCTGCCGCCCATCCCCGGACTCTGACTTCCTCCAACTCCACCTGAAGCAGCGGCCACTCAGTGATGCTTCCTGCCGCCGTGGCAGGGAGCGCGGCCGGGAGTGTCGCGCGTACATCTGCCGGGTCGCGCAGTGCGAGCAAAGCCTTGCCCGCCGCTGTGACGTGGGCGGGGAGCTCCTGTCCGAGCGGAACGCTGACGCGCAGGACATGCCGGCACTCGACTCCGTCGAGTAGTCGGACGACGGCCGCATCCAGGGAGTACAGGCACACCGTCTCCTGCAGCTTCTCGGAGAGCTCCTCCAGGGGTCTGCGCGCCTGTCGTCGGACGTCCAGCTGGGCGATTGCGGCCAGTCCCATGCGTACGAGCTGCGGCCCCGCTGAGTATCCGTGCTGGCCAGCATCGTGGCGGAGGAAACCCGTGCGCTGCAGGGTGACCAGGATGCGGTGTGCGGTGGAACGTGAGATACCGAGCTCCCGGGCAGTTTCGGTAACACCGACTTCCCCCCGGTCATACGCCAGGACTAGAACATCCAGGGCCTTCGTCACCGACGCCAAGGCCTCTGTCGCCGACAGATGCTTGCCATCCACCATGAAGGAACCGTAACGCTCACACGTTCCCGGAGACCGGGAGCTTCGACAGAATCCACACGTCAGAATTCCGCGATGGCACGTCTCACAGTTCCGGTGCGGCATCGCACGAACCCGGCTAGCCAACTCTGCGCCAAGACAGGTCGAGTCCTGCGATAACCCCGACCGGACTTGCCGCGCTTGAGCGCACTGTTGACCGTTTGATAGTGCCTCACAGGAACTGCGTGCGTGCCACAGTGTGCCGTCCCTACACTGGCAGCGACCTTCCTTAGGAGTTCGCTATGGCGGGATACCGGACCAGCGCACCTGCGTCAGACAAGGGTGTCTACATCGGCCAGGCCCGGCATGCCGTGAAGGAGCTGATCACTTCACTGCGCGGCGAGTTGGCGACATTGGAGGCTGTGTACGCGATGATGTGCCAGGGCGCCGAATCCACCGATGTCCGCGAGGAGCCGCCGGTCACTGGCGAGGACGCGGAAACCGCCCAGGCTTCCCGGGAGAGTCCGTCTGAAGTTTCTGTCGCCGACGAGGATCCTTCGTCCGAAGATGCGCGCCCGGGGATTGGCACTCGGACCCTGGGGCCACCGCGTAACGGAAGCATGCGCGATGCGATCCTCACACTCCTGTGCGCTGCTCAAGAGGCAATGTCCATCACCGATATCGCGGCAGCGGTGCGCCCGGGAGCGGACGCGACGGTCCGATCATCCGTAGGAAAAACCCTCAACCGCATGAAGCAACTTGGTGAGGTGGAAAGCGTAGCACCGGGAATGTTCCGGGCCGTGCTGTCATCCCGGGCTGCTTGATCCACCCGAGAACGACCCTAACCCAACCAGCAGGCCTCCCTCGATTAGCGGTCGAGGGAGGCCGCCAAACACGCGAACGGACGCTTCTCCTAGCAGGGTTCCGGTCCGTCGCGCACGTTCACTCTAGCGCTCCCATGGGTGGCGCTATAGGGCGTCTACGCCATTCCGTACTTGAGCGTGCACGACTGACCTCAAATTGGCAATTGGGGATCAGTCATGAGCACATTGGGTCGCATTCGATCCGGGCCAGAGCGCCAGGCCCAGGGCGCGCTCCAGTCGGCAGACCGTCAGCACATCCGGCCAGGTGGCGCCCGCCAGCAGATCGCCGATGGTCTGTCTGCCGACGTTGCTCTGGGCGGCCAGGGCACGCAGCGAGAGCTCCGGCCTCTCACGCAGGGCGGCGGCGAGGCGGCGGGCAATCGTCTGGACCACCGCCGCGGCGGGCTCCCCGGCGATCCGGGCATCCGGCCACTCCTCCGGATCGACGGCGTAGCTCCATGGCGGCGCCGTGCGCGCTCGGCCTCCGGTCATAAAGATGCGTTCCTTCAGATCGTGATCGACACTGACACCAGTGGCCGGTTAACCGGCCACCTGTCATGGGCCTTGCGCCTGGAGGTCGCTGTGTCGAATCGCCTGCTGGCCTACACACCGAAGGCGGAGACGGTGCCACCCGCCCAGTGGCGCCGCATCGCTCCGGTCGTCCGCTCGCTGGGATTCATGGCCGTCGCAGCGGGGCCCTACGGCCCAGACGTGGTCATGACGCCGCTCGCACGGCTGGTCGCCTGGGTCGAGGCCCAGGGCCTCCCGCTCGACCCCTCGGTGATCCTTGACCAGAGCACCGTCGAACGCTTCATCCTCGTCGGCTGCCGCGACATGGCCGCCAACAGCCGCCGAACCTGCAGCAGCCAGCTGCGCCGGGCCTCCGAAGCGCTCTTGTTGGACCAGCTCGGACAGCATCCGCCGATCCGGCTGAAGGCCACCGCCGCCCCAGTAGCCCCCTACCCGCCAGCGGAAATCGCCTACTGGCTGATCTGGGCGCAGAGCCTGCCCACCTCGGCCCAACGGCGCAACGCCTGCCTGCTGTTCTGTCTCGGCGTCGGTTGCGGGCTCGCCGTTGAGGATCTTGTGTACGTTCAGGGGCGGGACATCCTGGCGGGCCCTACCGGCCGGGCACTGGTGAAGGTGCACGGGCGCCGTCCGCGCACTGTCGTATGCCGGTACGCCTACGAGGAACTTTTGCTGGCGGAAGCCGCCCACATCCCGGCAGACGCGTACGCCTTCCGGCCGGACTGGCAGGACCGCACCAGCAAGCACATCGCATCGGACTGGCTGGCCAGGTACCCGCGGATCATCGGCCGTAGTGACGGTGCAGTGCTGCAGACCCAGCGGCTGCGCACGACCTGGCTCGTCGATCTGCTGAATGCAGGTATTCCGCTGAAGGTGATCCTCAAAGCGTCCGGACTCGGGACCCTGCACAGCCTCTCGCGATACCTCGTCTTCCTCCACGACGTGCCCGAAGCGGAGGCATCCGATCTGTTGCGGGGGGCGGCGGCATGAGCAGGAAGAACCCGGAAGACAAACCCTGCCGGCGTACCGGCCTCGCTTTACGCCCTGCACCGCAGGCCCCCGGCCGGACCCTCAACGACCGCGTTGTGAGGCAAGTCTTCGACCTCGTGCGCCACAGCGGAGTACTGGAACGCCTTCCCTCCAACGAGCACCGGCCAGGCCCGAAGGGCTTCCCGTTCCGCACAGTGCTGATCGGCCTGATCTTGTCGCAGTACATGGGCGAGAGCGCGAACATCAACGACGCATGGGAGACGCTCTTCTTCGCCTTGTCTCCAGGGTCCAAAGCCCTCCTTGACGTCCCCGACGTCGACCTGCACATCCGCGAGGGCGCAACCCGAGAAGAAATCGACCGCATCGCGCACCACCAGTACGCAACGTCGAAGCGCGTCTACCGGTCCTGGTCCTCGATGACCCGGCGCCTCGACCCTGCACCGCACGACCGCCGCAAGCGGCTGTCTCTCAGCGAGGCCAAGAAGATCCGACGGAAGTGGAATGCCCGTGACAACCAGGACACCGTGCGTAACCTGGAGGCCATCGCCCAGGATCTGATTCTCGCTCCGGTGATGGCTTCCTACCGGCGCGGCGACTTCGCTCGGTGGCCTGGTCACATCGCGGTCGACGACACTCCGGTTCCGGTCTGGGGCAAAGAGCCGGACTACCACCAGGACCGGGCCTCGCTTGAGATCACCGCCGGGATGTACGTGAAGGGAGGAACGCAGAAGAAGTCGCCCAGCGGCAAAGCTGCGGCCTCCACGAACACTGGCACCCGGCGCGGCACGGCAAACAAGCCAGTGCCTCGCAAGACCAAGTCGGCACGGGAGAAGAAGGCCAAGGCGCCGGAGAAGAGAGAGTTCCGCTACGCCATGATGGCCGCGTTCCCAGGCCATGGCCATGGCGACCTCGCTGGCGCCTACCCCGCGGTCTGCCTCGGCATGATCCTTCACACCCCGGGCACCGAACCCGGCCCGGCCACCCTGCGCGCCATCCAGCCGGCCTTCGAACGAGGCCTGGTCAAAGACCTGTTCTGCGCCGACCGGGGCATCACCCAGGCCAAGCCTCACAACCTGCATCTGCAGCTGCTCAAACTCGGCCTCAACGCGGTGAAGCACTACAACGACGACAAGGTCGACCGGCAGGGAGAGTTCCGCGGCATGCAGCTGGTCGGCGGCGAGTTCTATTGCCCGCTGATGCCCACCCCGTTGATCACCGCGGGCGCCACATACATCGACAGCCGCACGGACGAGGACCGCGCCCACGCACTCAACCTGATCCAGTCCCGGAAGGACTACCAGACCAAGATCAAGGAGTACGGGCCCGCAGGGGACCAGCGTCGACAGTGCCCCGCCCTCGGGTCCCACGCCACGGTCACCTGCTACCGCCGGCCCCAGCCACGCCCGTCCACCGTCGTCGACCTCGACGCCCCCACTGTCCGTACCCCGGCAGCCCTGCCCACCATCCCCAGGCCCAACCGGGACACCCCCGTCTACCCCGATATCTGCAGGGGGAAGAGCATCACCGTCCCGGGCACCGTGTTGGCCAAGTGGCGGCAGAAGTACCCCCTGTTCACCCCTCTGTGGCAGGAAGCCTGGTCCGGACTGCGCAGTCAGAACGAGGGCGGCAACGGCAACCTCAAGAAGTCCGCCCTCGACAGCATCGACAATCCCCAGCTCCGCCTGCCGCACGGACGCGTCGCACAGACCCTGCTCAATGCCGTCATCATCTTTGTGGCGAACCTCAGAGCCATCCGACGGTTCCTCCGCGACCAGGGCATCCAGCCCCGCAAGGCCAGCACGCAGAGCGCCGGCACCCAACCCGGTGAGCCCTCCGATCCGCCCCTGGCGCGACCGCTTCCGACCGAGGAGGTCGAGCCTCCGCCACGCGAGTGACGCACCTCCGTCGCGCTCCGCCCCCTGAAAACCCCACATGCCTGCGCCACGGCTACCAGCCGTCGCGCAGGCATGTCCTGTTTCCGCAGGTGAGAGGCGCAGTACCTGGACCGCCACCGCCTCACCCCCTCATCGAGCCGATCACGAGGCTCAAGGCCCCAGAAACGACGAAATACCGGCGAGTCACATGACTCGACCGGTAATTCGTGAACGCTTCGGGACGATATCGTGAACGTCCCTGTGGTGTCCGAGGGGGGACTTGAACCCCCACGCCCGATAAAGGGCACTAGCACCTCAAGCTAGCGCGTCTGCCATTCCGCCACCCGGACCAGGTGTCTGCCGCCTTGCCAGGGGTGTTCCCGGCGGCGACATGGACAACAATACCAAGGTTTCGGAGTGCCTTTCACCTGCATATCCGGGCCCCGGGCGGGGCCGTGCGGGGCCCGGTCGGGCGGCTCCGCACGGCCTCACCAGAGGTGATCGGACGGTCACGATCCGGCCACTCCAGACCAGGTCAGGCCGCGGACGGCATGAGGTGGTACTCGGGGAAGTTCCCCGGCAGCCGCTCCCCCGCCGGGCCACGGGTGACGGCCTTCACCAGCAGCTCGCCGCCGACGAAGGCACCCCGCCACGAGGCGCCGAAGCCGCCGAAGAGCTCGTCGCGGTCGCCGCGTGAGCGGGGCCTGCCGTGGCCGACCTTGAACGCCCGGATCTGGGGTGCGAGCCGCTCGTAGGTCGCCCGGTCGTCGGTGGACAGGGTGGCGACGAGCGCGCCGTTCGAGGCGTTCATCGCCGCGAGCAGCTCGGCCTCGGTGTCGACCAGGACGATCGTGTCGACCGGGCCGAAGGGTTCCGCGTGGTGGAGCGGGGAGGACGAGGGCGGGCCGAGGAGGGTGACGGGCTGGACGTACGCGCCGGTGTCCTGGCCGGGCAGGAAGCGCGCGTCGGCGAGTCGGCCCCGGTGCAGCGGAACGGCGCCCCGGTCGACGGCCTCGGCGACCTGGTCGGTCAGCTCCTTGGCCTTGGCCGCGTTGATGACGGGCCCGAAGTCCAGCGGCGGGTACGGGTCGTCGGGGTGCTCCACGGCCAGCGGGTGGCCCACTCTGAGGGTGCGGACCGCGGGGAGGTACGCCGCGAGGAACTCGTCGAACAGCTCGCGCTGGACGACGAAGCGCGGATAGGCCGTGCAGCGCTGTTTGCCGTAGTCGAAGAGTTTGGGGACGACGGCGGTGAGGGTCTCCCAGTCGGTGTGGTTCCAGATGCCCCAGGTGTTCAGGCCCTCCTGTTCCAGGACGTGGCGTTTGCCGAGGTCGGCGACGGCTGTGGCCACGGCGGCGCCCGTGTCGCGGCCGCCGACGAAGGAGACGCAGCCGATCTCGGGGGCGCGGACCAGCGCCTCGGACAGTTCACGTCCGCTGCCGCTGACCAGCGTGACGGGGACGCCTTCGCGGGCGGCGAGCGCACTGGCGAGGGTGAGGCAGGCGACGCCGCCGTCGGTGGGTGTCTTGGCGATGACGGCGTTGCCCGCCAGTGCTTGGACCAGCATCGCGTGGACGAGCACGCTCATGGGGTAGTTCCAGCTGGCGATGTTGGAGACCGGGCCGTCGAGGGGGACGCGCCCTTGGACCATGGGTTCGATGCCGTCGACGTACCAGCGGACGCCGTCGATGGCCCGGTCCACGTCGGCCTGTGCCAGCCGCCAGGGCTTGCCGATCTCCCAGACGAGGAGCAGGGCGAGCAGTTCGCGGTGCTGGGTGAGGGCGTCGAGGGTGGCGGCGACCCGGGCGCGGCGTTCGGCGAGGGGGACGTGGCGCCAGGCGCGGTGCTGGTCGAGACAGGCCCGGACGGCGTGGTGGGCGGTGGCGCCGTCCAGTCGGGGCGGGCCCGCGACGGGGCTGCCGTCGACGGGGCTGGTGGCGGGCAGCGCCCGGCCGTCGGCCTGCCAGGAGTTGTTCCAGAGGTTGAGGACCCGGTCGTCCCGGAAGGCCTCGGGGGCGACGGCGAGACAGCGCCGCCAGGCGTCGGTCCAGGCGGTGCCGGCCTTGAGGGTGAGGGCGGGGGCGGGTGTCGGTGTGGGGGTCATGTCACGCACCGCCTTCCAGGGCGGCCAGGACGAGGCGGGCCGTCTCGGTGGGGGTGTTCCCGACCCGTACCCCGACCGCCTCCAGCGCCTCCTTCTTCGCCCGCGCCGTACCGGAGGAGCCGGAGACGATCGCGCCGGCGTGGCCCATCGTCCTGCCCTCGGGAGCGGTGAAGCCGGCGATGTAGCCGACGACCGGCTTGGTGACGTGGTCGCGGACGTACGCGGCGGCGCGTTCCTCGGCGTCGCCGCCGATCTCGCCGATGAGGACGATCAGTTCGGTGTCGGGGTCGTCCTGGAAGGCGGCGAGGCAGTCGATGTGGGTGGTGCCGACGACGGGGTCGCCGCCGATGCCGACGCAGGTGGAGAAGCCGGTGTCGCGGAGTTCGTACATGAGCTGGTAGGTCAGGGTGCCGGACTTGGAGACGAGGCCGACGCGTCCGGGCTTGGTGATGTCGGCGGGGATGATGCCCGCGTTGGACTGGCCGGGGGTGATCAGGCCGGGGCAGTTGGGGCCGACGATCCGGGTGCCCTTGGCCCGCGCGTAGGCCGTGAAGGCGACGGAGTCGTGGACGGGGATGCCCTCGGTGATGACGACGGCGAGGCCGATCCCCGCGTCGGCTGCCTCGACGACGGCCGCCTTGGCGAAGGCGGGCGGGACGAAGACGACGGTGACGTCGGCGCCGGTGGCCTCGATGCCCTCGTGGACCGAGCCGAAGACGGGGACGGCACGGTCGTCGAAGTCGACCGTGCGGCCGGCCTTGCGGGGGTTGACGCCGCCGACGACGTTCGTGCCGGCCGCGAGCATGCGGCGGGTGTGCTTCATGCCCTCGCCGCCGGTCATGCCCTGGACGAGGACCTTGCTCTCCTTGGTGAGGTAGATGGCCATGTCCGGGCTCCTCAGTTCGCGTGGGCGAGGTCGGCGGCGCGGCGCGCGGCGCCGTCCATGGTGGTGGCCTGGTGGACGAGGGGGTGGTCGCGGTCGTCGAGGATCGCCCGGCCGCGTACGGCGTTGTTGCCGTCGAGGCGGACGACGAGCGGTTTGGTCAACTGGACGCTGTCCAGGGCCTGGACGATGCCGTCGGCGACCGCGTCGCAGGCGGTGATCCCGCCGAAGACGTTGACGAAGACGGACTTCACGGCCGGGTCGGAGAGGATGACGGAGAGGCCGTCGGCCATGATCTGGGCGGAGGCGCCGCCGCCGATGTCGAGGAAGTTGGCGGGGCGGGCGCCGCAGCCGGCGACCACGTCGAGGGTCGACATGACGAGTCCGGCGCCGTTGCCGATGACGCCGACCTCGCCGTCCAGTTTCACGTAGTTGAGGCCCTTGGCGGCGGCCGCCGCCTCCAGCGGGTCGTCGGGCGCGAAGCCCTCGTCGCCCCAACGGGTCTGCCGGAAACCGGCGTTGTCGTCGAGGGTGACCTTGCCGTCGAGGGCGAGGATGCGGCCCTTTTCGGTGCGGACGAGCGGGTTGACCTCGACGAGGAGGGCGTCCTCGCGGGTCAGCACCTCCCAGAGCCGCATGAGGACGTCGACGGTCTGCGGCGGCAGACCGGCCGCCTCGGCGATCTCGGACGCCTTCGCGGAGGTGACGCCCTCGACGGGGTCGACGGGTATCCGGGCCACGGCTTCCGGCCTGGTCGCCGCGACCTCCTCGATGTCCATGCCGCCCTCGGCCGAGGCGATCGCGAGGAAGCGGCCGGCGGCGCGGTCGAGGACGTACGAGACGTAGAACTCGCTCTCGATCGCGACGGGTTCGGCGATCATCACCTGGCGGACGGTGTGGCCCTTGATGTCCATGCCGAGGATCTGCCGTGCGGTCAGTTCGGTGGCGGCGGGGTCGGCGGCGAGCTTGACCCCGCCCGCCTTGCCGCGTCCGCCGGTCTTCACCTGGGCCTTGACGACGACGCGTCCGCCGAGTCGGCGGGCGATCTCGCGCGCCTCCTTGGGCGAGTCCGTGACCTCCGCCCGTGGCACCGGGATGCCGTGTTCCTCGAAGAGTTCCCTTGCCTGGTGTTCGAACAGGTCCATTCCGGCTCCTGACTCAAAAGTGCCGCACGCCCCCTGGACACCACCCACCGGATGCGGGATAACAAGCTTCATACAGTATTCGTCGACTGTATGCAATCAACCGCGAGCGCGCTCCAACCCCTAGGAAGACCCCTACGAAGGGACAGGACTCCGCCATGCCCGACGGCAACAGCCAGGACCTCATTTCCGGTGGTCACCTCGTCGCGAAGGCACTCAAAGCGGAGGGTGTGGAGGTCATCTACACCCTGTGCGGCGGCCACATCATCGACATCTACGACGGCTGCGTCGACGAGGGCATCGAGGTCGTCGACGTCCGCCACGAGCAGGTCGCCGCCCACGCCGCCGACGGCTACGCCCGGATCACCGGCAGGCCCGGCTGCGCGGTCGTCACCGCCGGCCCCGGTACGACCGACGCCGTGACCGGCGTCGCCAACGCCTTCCGCGCGGAGTCCCCGATGCTGCTGATCGGCGGCCAGGGCGCGCACACCCAGCACAAGATGGGGTCCCTCCAGGACCTGCCGCACGTCGACATGATGACCCCGATCACCAAGTTCGCGGCCACCGTGCCGGACACGGCCCGCGCCGCCGACATGGTGTCGATGGCGTTCCGCGAGTGCTACCACGGCGCCCCCGGGCCCTCCTTCCTGGAGATCCCGCGTGACGTCCTCGACGCCAAGGTGCCCGTCGAGAAGGCGCGCGTACCGAAGGCCGGCGCCTACCGGGCCTCGACCCGCTCGGCCGGCGACCCCGAGGCCATCGAGAAGCTCGCCGACCTGCTGGTGCACGCGGAGAGGCCCGCGATCCTGCTGGGCAGCCAGGTGTGGACCACGCGCGGCACCGAGTCCGCGATCGAGCTGGTGCGGACGCTGAACATCCCGGCCTACATGAACGGCGCGGGGCGGGGCACGCTCCCGCCCGGCGACCCGCACCACTTCCAGCTCTCCCGCCGGTACGCGTTCTCAGGCGCCGACGTCATCGTCATCGTCGGCACGCCCTTCGACTTCCGCATGGGCTACGGCAAGCGGCTGTCGCCGGACGCGACCGTCGTGCAGATCGACCTCGACTACCGGACCGTCGGCAAGAACCGCGACATCGACCTCGGGATCGTCGGCGACGCGGGCCTCGTGCTCAAGTCGGTGACGGAGGCGGCCTCCGGGCGCCTCAACGGGGGCGCGTCGAAGCGCAAGGAGTGGCTCGACGAGCTGCGTGCCGCCGAGCAGACCGCCATCGAGAAGCGGCTGCCCAGCCTGAGGTCCGACGCCTCGCCCATCCACCCCTACCGGCTGGTCAGCGAGATCAACGACTTCCTCACCGAGGACTCCGTCTACATCGGCGACGGCGGCGACATCGTCACCTTCTCCGGTCAGGTCGTGCAGCCCAAGTCACCCGGGCACTGGATGGACCCGGGCCCCCTCGGCACGCTCGGCGTCGGCGTCCCCTTCGTGCTCGCCGCGAAGAAGGCACGGCCCGACAAGGAGGTGGTGGCCCTCTTCGGCGACGGCGCCTTCTCCCTCACCGGCTGGGACTTCGAGACCCTGGTCCGCTACGACCTGCCCTTCGTCGGGATCGTCGGCAACAACTCCTCGATGAACCAGATCCGTTACGGCCAGAAGGCCAAGTACGGCGAGGAGCGGGAACGGATCGGCAACACCCTCGGCGACGTCCACTACGACAAGTTCGCCCAGATGCTGGGCGGTTACGGCGAGGAGGTCCGCGACCCCGCCGACATCGGGCCCGCGCTCCGGCGCGCCCGTGAGTCCGGCAAGCCGTCGCTCATCAACGTCTGGGTCGACCCGGACGCGTACGCCCCCGGAACCATGAACCAGACGATGTACAAGTGAGGTGCCCCCGATGACCCCTACCGCAGGAACGTCGACCAAGGCTCTCGAAGGCATCCGCGTCCTCGACATGACGCACGTCCAGTCCGGCCCGTCCGCCACCCAACTGCTCGCCTGGCTCGGCGCGGACGTGGTGAAGCTGGAGGCGCCGACCGGGGACATCACGCGCAAGCAGCTGCGCGACCTCCCGGACGTCGACTCCCTCTACTTCACGATGCTCAACTGCAACAAGCGGAGCATCACCCTCAACACCAAGACCGAGCGCGGCAAGGAGATCCTCACCGAACTGATCCGGCGCTCCGACGTCATGGTCGAGAACTTCGGACCGGGCGCGGTCGACCGCATGGGCTTCACCTGGGACCGCATCCAGGAGATCAATCCGCGGATCGTCTATGCCTCCATCAAGGGGTTCGGGGACGGTCCCTACACCAACTTCAAAGCGTACGAGGTCGTCGCGCAGGCCATGGGCGGGTCCATGGCGACCACCGGCTTCGAGGAGGGACCGCCGCTGGCGACGGGGGCCCAGATCGGGGACTCCGGAACGGGCGTCCACGCCGTGGCGGGGATCCTCGCGGCGCTGTACCAGCGGGAGAGCACCGGGCGCGGCCAGCGGGTCAACGTGGCCATGCAGCACGCCGTTCTCAACCTCTGCCGGGTGAAGCTGAGGGACCAGCAGCGGCTGGCACACGGCCCGCTGCGTGAATATCCCAACGAGGACTTCGGCGACGAGGTTCCCAGGTCCGGCAACGCGTCCGGCGGAGGTCAGCCCGGCTGGGCCGTGAGGTGCGCGCCGGGCGGCCCGAACGACTACGTGTACGTCATCGTGCAGCCCGTCGGCTGGCAGCCGCTCAGCGAACTCATCGGCCGGCCGGAGCTCGCGGACGACCCCGAGTGGGCGACGCCGGAGGCCCGCCTCCCCAAGCTCAACAAGATGTTCCAGCTCATCGAGGAGTGGTCGGCCACGCTCCCCAAGTGGGAGGTGCTGGAGCGCCTCAACGCGCACAACATCCCCTGCGGGCCGATCCTCTCCACCAAGGAGATCATCGAGGACGAGTCGCTGGTCTCCAACGAGATGGTCGTCACCGTGCCGCACCCCGAGCGCGGCGAGTTCGTGACCGTCGGCAGCCCGCTGAAGCTGTCCGACTCCCCCGTGGACGTGACCAGTTCCCCCTTGCTCGGCGAGCACAACGAAGAGGTCTACGTCGGCGAGCTGGGCCTCGGCGACGAGGAACTGCGCCTGCTCAAGTCGAACGGAGTGATCTGATTGATGGCCGAAGACCGGGTGCTGAGGGTGCGCACGCTCCTCGACGCCGTACGGGCCGAGGGCCGCAGTGCGCTGACCGCTCCCGAGGGCAAGGTGATCGCCGACGCGTACGGGATCGCCGTACCCGGCGAGGAACTGGCGCGGGACGTCGAGGAGGCGGTGTCGTACGCGGCGCGCTTCGGCGGGCCGGTGGTGATGAAGATCGTGTCGCCGGACATCCTGCACAAGACCGACGCGGGCGGTGTGATCGTCGGGGTGGAGGGCGCGGCCGACGTACGGGCCGCGTTCCACACCGTCGTCGACAACGCGCGCGCGTACGCGCCCGCCGCCCGTATCGAGGGCGTCCAGGTGCAGGAGCTGCTGCCGAAGGGGCAGGAGGTCATCGTCGGCGCGGTGACGGACCCGACGTTCGGGAAGGTCGTCGCGTTCGGGCTCGGCGGCGTGCTGGTGGAGGTCCTCAAGGACGTGACGTTCCGGCTCGCGCCGGTCGACGCGGACGAGGCGCTGTCGATGCTGGACTCGATCCGCGCGGCGGAGATCCTGCACGGGGTGCGCGGGGCGCCGGCCGTGGACCGGTGGGCGATCGCCGAGCAGATCCGCCGGGTCTCCGAACTCGTCGCTGACTTCCCGGAGATCGCCGAGGTGGATCTCAACCCGGTGATCGCGACCCCGGAGGGGGCGGTCGCGGCGGACATCCGGGTGATCCTCGCGGAGTCGGTGCCGAAGCCGCGGCGAAGGTACACGCGCGAGGAGATCCTCACGTCGATGCGTCGGCTGATGCAGCCGTCGTCGGTCGCCGTGATCGGGGCTTCCAACGAGCAGGGCAAGATCGGCAATTCGGTGATGCGCAACCTCGTCGACGGGGGTTTCGCCGGGGAGATCCATCCGGTGAACCCCAAGGCCGATGACATTCTGGGCCGCAAGGCGTACAAGAGTGTCACGGACGTTCCCGGTGAGGTGGATGTGGCGGTCTTCGCGATCCCCGCCAAGTTCGTGGCCGCGGCTCTGGAGGAGGTGGGCCGCAAGGGCATCCCCAACGCCGTACTGATCCCGTCGGGTTTCGCGGAGACCGGCGAGCACGAACTCCAGGGCGAGATCGTGGCGATCGCCGAACGGTACGGCGTCCGGCTGCTCGGGCCGAACATCTACGGCTACTACTCGACCTGGCAGGACCTCTGCGCCACGTTCTGCACGCCGTACGACGTCAAGGGCGGGGTGGCGCTGACCTCGCAGTCCGGCGGCATCGGGATGGCCATCCTGGGCTTCGCGCGCACCACGAAGACGGGGGTGTCGGCGATCGTCGGGCTCGGCAACAAGTCGGACCTGGACGAGGACGACCTGCTGACCTGGTTCGGCGAGGACCCGCACACCGAGTGCATCGCCATGCACCTGGAGGATCTGAAGGACGGGCGGGCCTTCGTGGAGGCCGCGCGGGCGACCGTCCCGAAGAAGCCGGTCGTCGTCCTGAAGGCGGGCCGTACGGCGGCCGGGGCGAAGGCAGCTGGCTCGCACACGGGCGCGCTCGCGGGCGACGACGCCGTGTACGAGGACATCCTCAAGCAGGCGGGTGTCATCAGGGCGCCGGGGCTGAACGACATGCTGGAGTACGCGCGCGCGTTGCCGGTGCTGCCGGCTCCGCGGGGCGACAACGTCGTGATCATCACGGGGGCCGGCGGCAGTGGCGTGCTGCTGTCGGACGCGGTGACCGACAACGGGCTGACCCTGATGGAGATCCCGCCGGACCTCGACGCGTCGTTCCGGACGTTCATCCCGCCGTTCGGGGCGGCCGGCAACCCGGTCGACATCACCGGGGGCGAGCCGCCGTCGACGTACGAGGCGACGATCCGGCTGGGCCTGGAGGACCCGCGCATCCACGCGCTCGTCCTCGGCTACTGGCACACCATCGTCACCCCACCGATGGTCTTCGCGGAACTCACCGCGCGCGTGGTGGCCGAGTTCCGCGAGCGCGGCGTCGAGAAGCCGGTCGTCGCGTCGCTCGCGGGCGACGTCGAGGTGGAGGAGGCCTGCCAGTACCTCTTCGAGCGGGGGGTCGTGGCGTACCCGTACACGACCGAGAAGCCCGTGGCCGTCCTCGGCGCGAAGTACCGCTGGGCCCGGGCGGCGGGACTGTTGGGGGGCGGTCGATGAGCTGAGCGACGGCTCGAACCACGGGGCCCGCGGCGACCGCTCACCGCGGGCCCCGGCGCAAAGAAGCACGGACAGGGGGCGCTGGCCAGACTTCTTCCACGCGGAGGGTTCGATCGACATGGCGACAACTGACATCTCCACACCCGTCCCCTACCGGGAGGTGACGGACGCAGGCGGCCGGATGTACCGGATCGGCGAGTCCGACCTGGACATCATGGGCCGCAAACGCAAGTGGATGGTCATCCTGCCGTGGGTGGGCATGATGGGCATCAGCTCGGCGGAGTACGCGTTCGCGTCCGCCGAGGAGACCCTGCACACGGCGCACAGCTGGAGCAACCAGCACATCTTCTGGATGCTGGGCGTCTGGGTGTTCTTCCAGGCAGCGGTGGCCTTCCCGGCCGGCAAGCTCCGTGAGAACGGCAAACTGCCCGCCCGCTGGGCGATGATGCTGGGCGCCGTGGGCACCCTGCTCGGGTACGTGTCCCTCGCGTTCGCACCGCACGTCGTCGTCGCGTACATCGGCTTCGGCATGTTCAGCGGCATGGGCGCCGGCATGGTGTACGCGACCTGCGTGAACATGGTCGGCAAGTGGTACCCGGAGCGTAAGGGCGGCAAGACCGGCTTCGTCAACGGCGGTTTCGCCTACGGCTCGGTGCCCTTCGTGTTCATCTTCACCGGGTACATGGACCTGACGAACTTCCGCTGGGTGCTCGTCTGTGTCGGTGTGTTCCTCGCGACGGTCGTCGCCGTGGCCGGCTATTTCTTCCAGGACCCGCCGAAGAACTGGTGGCCGGCCGAGGTCGACCCACTGCGCAAGCCGGACGACCCGCGCGCGCGGCGGGCGCTGGAGAAGAACCCGCCCGCCGTGAAGCAGTACACGCCGGGCGAGGCCTGGCGGACGGGCCGGGTCGCGTTGATGTGGTTCTGTCTGCTGTGCACCTCGGGTGTGAACATCTTCGGCATCGCCTTCCAGGTGCCGTTCGGCAACGAGGCGGGGTTCGCGGGCGGGATCGTGGCGACCGCCATGTCCCTGAAGGCGATCGTCAACGGCACGGGACGCGGTGTGATCGGCTGGCTCTCCGACCGCTACGGCCGCAAGCAGTGCCTGATCTTCGTGTGCATCGTGCTGGGCCTGTCCCAGTACGGCATCCTGTGGTCCGGCAACATCGGCAACCTGCCGCTCTTCCTGGTGTTCTCCAGCATCTCCGGCTTCGGCGGCGGCGCCATCTTCCCGATGTTCGCGGCGATGACCGCGGACTACTTCGGCGAGAACAACAACGCCTCCAACTACGGTCTGGTCTACAGCTCCAAGCTGGTCTCCGGTCTGCTCGGCTCCGGTATGGGCGCCGTGGTCGTGGGCGCCTGGGACTACGCGGGCGCCTTCCTGCTCGCCGGTACCATCTCGCTGTTCGCCGGTTGCGTGGCGGTCTTCCTGCACCCACCGGGGCGGCCCCGCAACCGTCGGATCACTCCCAACCCCCGTCCGCTCGGTGACGAAGTGGCCTGACGCCCTCGCGTACGGCAGCATGCGGCCGCCCCGTGGTCTCGCACCACGGGGCGGCCGCCTGCTGCCGTTGTCGCCCGGCGTCGGTCAGCACTTCTCCCGCAGCGAGTGCAGGTGCTCGCTGGAACGGCGGGCGAACGTGAAGGACTCGGCGGGGTTGTCGTGCTCGGCCTGCCAGTGGTGGGCGAGACGGTGGCCCTTCAGCCGGGTGACGGCCGAGATGAACTTCTGGTAGTCGATGTCGCCGTCGCCGACGTCCACCATGCGGTAGCCGAAGGGGTTCGACGGGTCGCTCTCGCCGTCCTTGACGTGGAAGAGCGGGTAGCGGTTCGGGCGGCGCAGGACGTAGTCGAGGGGCTCGAAGGGCGCGGAGGTGCCGTCGGGCCGCTTGGAGAACCGGAACTGGGCCACGTACGCCCAGAAGATGTCCATCTCCAGGAAGACCAGGTCGGGGTCGGTCTCCCGGAGCAGCACGTCGTAGAGACGGACCTTGGGGTTGTCGGTGGCGAAGGAGAACTCCTCGGAGTGGTTGTGCTGGTAGAACTTCATGCCCCGCGCCCTGGCCGCCGCGCCGTAGGTGTTGAACTCGTGGGCGGCCCGCTTCATCGCGTCGACGGTCATGCCGTAGCGGAAGGGACCGGCGGCGGTGCCGATGTGCTTGAGGCCCAGGGCCTGGGCGTCGTCGAGGACCTTGGTGAGGTTCTGGGCGAAGGTGTACGCGTTCGGGTCGCTCGCGTAGTAACCGACGTGGCTGCCGATCGGGGTGAGGCCGTGGTCGCGGGCCAGGCGCCTCAGCTGGGCGAGGGTGATGGGGCCCGCCGAGCCCTGGGTGTAGCCGGCGAACTCGACCTCGTCGTAGCCGTACTTCTCCAGCTCGGCGAAGACGGGGGCGAAGCCGAGGGTGGAGACCTTGTCGCGCAGGCTGTAGAGCTGGATGCCGAGCCGGCCGGGCGGGAGGACGGGGCGGCCCCGGCCCTTGCCCGCGGCCGCCGACTCGGTGTCCGCGGCGGCCTGCGCCGGGGCTGCCGCGCCCAGCAGGGCGGCGACCGTGGCGCCGGCGGCGACGCCGAGCATGCCTCGTCTGCTGAGGCGGTGGGTGAGTTCGGGATCCGGCTGGTGGGTGCGGCTCATGTCTGGGGCTCCTCTGCGTGGAAGGGCGTTGTCAGTGGTGGGTGCTTCACTGGTGACCAGTCAGGACCCGTGGGTCCTGGGCACCGGTCAGGACAGACCGGCAAGTCGGAGCAGGAGTGCTTTCACATCGGTGGCCGCCACCCGGTCACCGACGGCTCGGGGGGTGGAGCAGATGATGAGCGGACCGTCGTCGTCGCTCGCGGGAAGGCGGCCGTGGCTGCCGCGAATAGGTGAGGGGTCCAGCGGCACGACCGCCATGCGGTAGCGCAGGCCGAGTTTCTTGCGGGCCAGTGCCGTGGCCGCCTTGAACTTCACCCACGGGTCGAGCGGGTCCATGAACAGCTCGACCGGGTCGTAGCCGGGTTTGCGATGGATCTCGACGGTGCGTGCGAAGTCGGGCGCGCGGTCGTCGTCGAGCCAGTAGTAGTACGTGAACCAGGCGTCCGGCTCCGCGACGGCGACGAACTCGCCGGAGCGTGGATGGTCGAGGTGATGGGCCTTCTTGCCCTCGTCGTCGAGGAGTTGATCGATCCCGGGCAGGTCCATGAGGGCTTCCCTGGTGGCGTCCAGGTCCTCGGCGCGGCGCACGTACACATGGGCGATCTGGTGGTCGGCGACCGCGAAGGCCCGTGAGGCCATCGGGTCGAGGTACTCCATGCCGTCCTGGGTGTGCACGTCGAGGAGGCCGGCGCGGCGCAGGGCGCGGTTGATGTCGACGGGGCGGTCGGCGCGGGTGATGCCGTACTCGGAGAGCGCGACGACGGTACGGCCCTGCGCGCGGGCGTCGTCGAGGAGGGGCGCCACGGCCCTGTCCAGGTCGGCGGCGGCCTTCAGGGAGCGCGGGTCGTCGGGGCCGTAGCGCTGCAGGTCGTAGTCGAGGTGGGGGAGGTAGCAGAGCGCCAGGTCGGGATGGCGGGTGCGGAGGACATGGCGGGTCGCGTCGATGATCCAGCGGCTGGAGACCAGGTCGGCGCCCGGTCCCCAGAAGTGGAACAGGGGGAACGTGCCGAGTTCGGCGGTGAGTTCGTCGTGCAGGGCCGGGGGGCGGGTGTAGCAGTCGGGTTCCTTGCGGCCGTCGGAGTAGTAGATCGGGCGGGGGGTGACGGTGATGTCGGTGTCGGCGCCCATGGCGTACCACCAGCAGATGTTGGCGACCGTGTAGCCGGGGTGGGCGCGGCGGGCGGCGTCCCAGAGTCTGTCGCCGGCGACGAGCCCGTTGTGCTGGCGCCACAGCAGGACGTCACCGAGTTCGCGGAAGTACCAGCCGTTGCCGACGATGCCGTGCTCGGCGGGGAGCGTGCCGGTCAGGAAGGTGGACTGGGCGGCGCAGGTGACGGCGGGCAGGACGGTGCCGAGCGGGGCCCGGGAGCCGGACCGGCCGAGGGCCTTGAGGTGGGGCATGTGGTCGAGGAGACGGGGGGTGAGGCCGACGACGTCCAGGACGAGGAGAGGGGTGGGCCCGGCGTCGGGTTGCGGGGTCATGGCTGCTCCTCGGGGTTCACGGCAGCTCCTTGAGTCCGAGGTCTGTCAACAGGTCGCGGGCCAGGGCGAGTTCGGCGGCGATGCCGTCGGCGAGCTGGGCGCGGGTGCTGGGACGCAGTGCGGTGGGCAGGGCCTGCCAGGTGTAGGTCTCGACCTCCAGATGGCGGGTGAGGGGGTGGGCGCCGCCGACCAGGTGGGCCAGGGCGGCCTTGAGGACGGGGAGTGTGGAGGTGAGGGGCGCGGCGGGGGCCGCGTGGAGCGGGACGTGGAAGTGGGCGCGCCAGGGGGAGGCGTCGGGCAGCGTGTCGCCCGTGAGGGCCTCGCCCAGGTCGTCGGTGCCGCGCAGGCCGGCGGCGGTGGAGGTGCGGGTCTGGTGCAGGAAGCGGGGCTCGTCGAAGGCGGCGAGGGCGTCGCGGACCTCGGGGAGGTGGGGGTGTTCGGCGTGCAGGGCGGCCGAGAGCTGGGATTTGACGAGGGGGACACGGGCTCGGGTGAGCGCGTCCAGGGCGGTGTGCGGGTCTTCGAAGGAGGTGGCGAGGTGGCAGGTGTCGACGCAGATGCCGATGCGGTCGTGGCCGATGTCGGTCAGGGGGCCGATGGCGTCGGCGGTGGTCTCGACCGTGCAGCCCGGTTCGGGTTCCAGGCCGATGCGGATGGAGCGGCCGGTCAGTTCGGCCACGACGTCGAGCCGTTCGGCGAGGGTGCGCAGGGCTGTGTGGGACAGGGCGGCGCGGGTGTCGTCGTAGGCGGTGCGCCAGGCCAGGGGCAGGGTGGAGATGGTGCCCTCGGTGACGTCGTCCGGGAGGAGTTGGGCGAGCACCCGGGCGAGGGAGGTGGTGTGGTCGAGGCGCTCGGGGTCGGCCCAGTCCGGCCGGTAGACGCGGTACTTGACCTCTTCGGCGCCGAAGCCCTGGTAGGGGAAGCCGTTGAGGGTGACCACTTCGAGGCCGCGCCGGTCGAGTTCGGTGCGCAGGCCGCGCAGCGCGGACGGGTCGGTCACCAGGGCCGCGGCGGCGTCCCTGGCCAGCCACAGGCCGATGCCGAGGCGGTCGCGGCCGAGGCGGCGGCGTACGGGCTCGCAGTGGTCGCGGAGCTGGGCGAGGACGCCGTCGAGGGTCTCGGCCGGGTGCACGTTGGTGCAGTAGGCGAGGTGGACGGTGGAGCCGTCGGGGTGGCGGAAGCGCATCGGTCACTCACCGCCGCGCAGGATGCTGTTGCCCTCGTGCGTGGCGTCCGTCGCGGTGACGTCGAGGTCGAGCCGGCCGCTGAGTCCGTAGAAGGCGACCGGGTTGCGCCACAGCACGAGGTCGACGTCGTCCTCGTCGAAGCCGGCGTCGAGCAGGGCGTCGGCCACCTTGCGGGTCTTCAGGGGGTCGCTTCTGCCCCAGTCGGCGGCGGAGTTGACCAGCACCTTCTCCGGCCCGAACTTCTTGAGGACGGCGACCATGCGCTCCTCGTCCATCTTGGTGTCCGGGTAGACGGAGAAGCCGAGCCAGGCGCCGCTGTCCCTGGCCTCCTCGACGGTGGTCTCGTTGAGGTGGTCGAGCAGCACCCGCTCGACGGGCAGGGCGGACGCCCGTACGACGTCGAGGGTGCGGCGCAGACCGGCGAGCTTGTCCCGGTGGGGGGTGTGGACGAGGGCGGGCAGGCCGTGGTCGGCGGCCAGCTGAAGCTGGTGTTCGAGCGCGTGGTCCTCGGCCGGGGTCATGGAGTCGTAGCCGATCTCGCCGACCGCCACGACCCGGTCCTTGAGCAGGTAGCGGGGCAGCAGGTCCAGCACAGGGGTGCACCGCGGGTCGTTCGCCTCCTTGGGGTTGAGGGCGAGGGCGCAGTGGTGGGCGATGCCGTACTGGGCGGCGCGGAAGGGTTCCCAGCCGAGCAGGGAGTCGAAGTAGTCGACGAAGGAGTTCGGCGACGTGCGGGGCTGTCCCAGCCAGAAGGCCGGTTCCACGACCGCGCGGACGCCCGCCGCGTGCATCGCCTCGTAGTCGTCGGTGGTGCGTGACGTCATGTGGATGTGGGGGTCGAAGATGCGCATCAGGACTCCTCGCCGTCGAGGCCGTGCTCGGCGGCCGGTGGGGGCGCGGTCAGGGCCAGGACGCGGTACAGGTCCTCGGGTACGGAACGGCCCGCGGCGGTGCGCTCCTCGGCGAAGGCGCGGAGCATCCGGGCGAGTTCGGTGTCGCCCCGGGCACGGCGGGCCAGGTCGGCGACCTCGTCGACGCGCACGCCGGCGAACAGGCATTTGAGGACGGCCTGCCGCCACGGGTGCGGGGCCAGCCTGCGGGCGCCGTACGGGCCGAGGGCGGCGGCGACGAGGCGGGTGTCGTTGGTGCGCAGGGCGTCCTCGACGAGGTGCAGCGCCTCGGGGCCCGGCACGAGGTGGGGCAGCGCGTGCAGGACCGCGCGGCGTTCGTCGGCGGTGCCCTGGCGGTAGACCCGGGTGAGCGCGTCGGTGTCGGCGCGGGCCGCGTGCAGGATCAGGACGCGGACGGCGTCGGCGTGCTCGGTGCCGCAGCGCCTGCCCGCCTCGGCGAGGCGCAACTCCCACGCGGAGATCGGCCCGTGGCTGTCCGGGTGATCGGCGGCCTCGTCCAGCGCCCGGCCCAGCCAGGCGTGGGCGGCGCCCGTGAGATGGGCGTCCAGGTGGCGGCGCAGGTCGGCGAGGGCGGTGTGGGCCGGGTGGTGGGCCGGGTGGGCCTGACCGGTCGTCTGCGCGGCCGGGGTGTGGTGGTGGATCACGAGCTGCTCCCGGGAAGGGCGGTGCGGCCGGACGTGTCGTCGTGGCGGAGGGTGAGGGACTGTTCGAGGAAGGAGAGCGACTGCTCGGCGAAGTGCGGGCCCGCGTGGGAGTGACGGGGCAGTTCGACGACGGTCAGGCCCCGGTGGTCGACGGCGGCGAGCGCCGCGAGGACGGGCGGGAAGTCGATCTCGCCCTCGCCGAGGGGGAGGTGTTCGTGGACACCGCGGCGCATGTCCTCGATCTGCACATGGCGCAGCCAGGGCGCGGCGGCGCGGACGCAGTCGGCCGGAGGGAGGGGTTCGAGGCACTGGCAGTGGCCGATGTCGAGGGTGAGGCCGAGCACGGCGGGGCTGTCGAGGGCGGCGCGGAGGCGGTGGAAGTCGGCGAGCGTGGCGAGGAGGTGACCGGGTTCGGGTTCGATCGCGAGGGGAACACCGGCGGCGGTGGCGGCGTCGAGGACGGGGGCGAGTGCGTCGGGGAGACGTTTCCAGGCGGTGTCCTCGTCCGTGCCCGGTGGGGTGACCCCGCTGAAGCAGTGCACGGCGTGGGCGCCGAGGTCGGCCGCGACGCGCACGGCACGGACGAGCAGGTCGGCCCGGCGGGCGCGGTCGTCCGGGTCGGGGTCCAGGAGTGTGGGGCCGTGTTTGCGGCGCGGGTCCAGCACATAACGGGCGCCGGTCTCCACGGTGACGGACAGACCGAGCTCGTCCAGCCGCCGGGAGAGCCGCCGGGTCCGGGCGGCGAGGTCGGGGGCGAGCGGGTCGAGATGCATGTGGTCGAGCGTGAGACCGACCCCGTCGTAGCCGAGGTCGGCGAGGAGGGCGAGCGCGTCGTCGAGCCGGAGGTCGGCGAGGCCGTTGGTGCCGTAGCCGAAGGAGAGGGGGGTGGTCGGGGAGGTGACGGTCGGGGCGGTCGGGGCGGTCGGGGCGGTCGGGGCGGTCGGCTGAGGTGACTCGGACGGCTGGGAGGAGGTGTGGAGTGACCGGGAGGACAGAGGCGGTGGGGAGGGCTGGAGTGGCCGGGAGGGCAGAGGCGGTCGGGGCGTGTGCGGCGGACGGGGTGAGCGAGCGGCTTCGGCGGCCGCGTCGGCGTCGGCCCGCCCTCGACGACGGCCCCCGCTCATCGGGTCTCCTCGTGCGGCGTCGGATGCTGACCGGCACCGGGCTCGCCGAGCGGCGGCCCCGCGGCCCGCAGTCGCTCCGCCAGTCCCGTCAGCTCCGCGTACTGCTCCCCCAGTGCCGCCGGGCTCTCCCCCACCGGGTCCTTGAAGTAGAAGCCCAGCTCGGCCAAGGGGCCGGTGAGGCCCGCTTCGTGGGCGCGGGCCAGGAGGCGGGCGAGGTCGAGCACCAGGGGAGCGGCGAGGGCGGAGTCGCAGCCCTGCCAGGTGGTCTGAAGGACCATCCGGGTGCCGAGGAAGCCCTCGAAGGCGATGTGGTCCCAGGCGGTCTTCCAGTCGCCGAGGGCGGGGACGTCGTCGATGTGGGTCTCGCCCTCGGGGGTCGCCCCGAGACTGTCGGTCAGGACGCGCTCCTTGCCGGCGTTCTTGGCAGCGGCGGCGGCCGGGTCGGCGAGGGCGGCGCCGTCGCCACCGCCGAGCAGGTTGGTGCCGGACCACGCCCGGACGGTCAGGGCCCGTTGCGCGAACATCGGGCCCAGGACCGAGCGGAGCAGGGTCTGGCCCGTCTT
Organism: Streptomyces akebiae; assembly: GCF_019599145.1. Lineage (NCBI taxonomy): Bacteria > Bacillati > Actinomycetota > Actinomycetes > Kitasatosporales > Streptomycetaceae > Streptomyces > Streptomyces akebiae. The sequence goes on from NZ_CP080647.1 coordinate 1,643,590, forward strand.
GCCGTCACGGCCCGCGTACGGAAGTCCACAGGAGGCGACGAGCGAGGCCAGGGCCGGGTGCTGGAGGCCGGTCGACGGCGTGAAGTTCACGTAGGGGCAGCCGGCGCGCAGGGCCGCCGCCGCGTAGAGGGAACTCGGGGGCAGTGCCGCGCCGGTGGGCGCCGGTTCCGTGGAGGCGACGTTCACCACCACGGCCCGGGCCAGCCCCCGGCGTCGTACGAAGTCCTGGATGTCGGCGGCGTGGGAGGAGATCAGCTCGTCGGGGGTCCTGGTGTCGCCGGGGAGGGGGCCGCCGGGCCTGATCTCCCGGTCGGCGGCGGCCAGTTCGGCTCCGACGGCCACGGGAAGGCCCTGGGGCAGGACGCCCCCGGCCGCGAGGGCTTCGGCACGTTTGGGCAGGGGGCAGTCGACCGTGTCGTGGCCGCCGAAGACGAGGGAGGACAGGGGCGGAAGGCGCGTGTCGGCGAAGACAGGGGTCTCGGTGACCATGCCCGTCGGGGTGTGCAGGCCCGCCGTGACGGCCGCGCAGCCCGCGACGACGGTGGTGGCGACGGAACCCCGTGCCCCGATCAGCCAGACGCCGACGCTGGGTGGGGTGACGGACACGGACGCGGACATGGGCAGCCTCCTCGTCGGGCCAGTGGTGGGAAGGGCCGGGAACCCTCCGTGGGGAAAAGGGAAGGGGAAGGGGCTAGCGAAAGGGGCAAGACGGCGGGCGGAGGTCCGGCGTCCCCCGCCCGCCGTCGCTCAGTCGCCCGGGGGCGAATCCACCCTGTCGGCGGCCCGCGCGGGCAGTTCCTTGATCCGGATGTCACGGAAGGACACCTGATCGGCGGATCCGTGGTTCTGGATGCCGAAGTGGCCGTCGCGCAGGCTCCGTACCGGATCGGTGTTGGTGAACTCGTTGATCTTCACGCCGTTGAGCCAGACGCGCAGGCGCTCGCCCTCCACGCGGATCTCGTACGTGTTCCACTCCCCCGGCGGGTTCAGCGCACGGTCGCGCTTGCCGATGTCGGCGGAGCGGAAGCCGTAGACGGACCCGGTGGTCCTCTCGGGTACGTCCGTGGCGTCGATCTGGACCTCGTAACCGTTGTTCACGGCCGACCACGGGTCGTCGGAGGGCGGGAAACCGAGGAAGACACCGGAGTTGTCGTCGCCCGAGGGGCCGGACATCCTCCAGTCGAGCTTCAGGGAGTACGACCCGAAGCTCCGGTCCGCGTACCAGAGCATGCCCATCCCACCGGACGACGTGATCGTGCCGTCGTCGGACAGGGTGAAGGACCCCGGGCCCGCCTGTCGCCATGCCGCGAGCGAGTCGGCGGTGCCGTCGAACAGCGGCCGGTAGCCGTTCTCCGGACGGCAGTCGGCCTGGGCCTCGCCGATCGCCCACCGGATGCCGCCCAGCAGGTGCTGCCGGAAGGCGGGCTCGGCGAAGGACTCCTTGGTGTGGCCACCGCCGGTGTAGAAGGCGCGCCCGCCCCGGTAGTCCTGGCACCAGGCGATCGGATGGTCGCCGTTCATGGTGCCGCCGCTGTACGACGACTCGTCGAGCGACGCGAGGACATGGGCCCTCTCACGGGGGTTGGAGCGGTAGTCGTACCACTCGTCCGTGCGGTTCCAGGTGGCGCCCAGATGGGCGGTGGCCGGGTGGGCGTGGTCCTCGACGTCGATCGTCGCGGGCTGGATCGCGGGGTGCGACTGGAAGTACGCGCCCGCGAGCCCGCCGTAGAAGGCCCAGTCGTACTCGGTGTCGGCGGCCGCGTGGACGCCGACGTAGGCGCCCCCGCGTTTGATGTACCGCTCGAACGCGCCCTGTTGGGCCGCGTTCAGGACGTCACCGGTCGTGGAGAGGAAGACCACGGCGTCGTAGCGCCCGAGGTTGCGGGCGGTGAAGGCGCCCGCGTCCTCCGTGGCGTCGACCGCGAAGCCGTGGGCGGCCCCCAGTTCCCGTACGGCCGTGATGCCCTCGGGGATCGAGTCGTGGCGGAAGCCGGCGGTCTTGGAGAAGACCAGCACCCGGCGCTCCTCCCCGTGCTGCCCCGGACCTCCGGGACCGCCCCGGCCGCCGGAGCCGCCCGCCTCGTCCGACACGGCCGGCCCCGACACGCCGCCGATCAGCAGGGCGGCGCCACCCAGCGCGGCCCACAGGCGTCCTCGTCCGTTCGTCGGCATGACGCCCCCTCACCGCTTCGTGAACGTGAAGTCGTCCACGTCGAACAGGCCGCCGGAGCCGGTCCCCTTGAACACCAGGTGGAGCGTCGTGGTGCCGCGCGGGGCGCGGGACAGGTTCGCGGTGACGTCCTGGAAGTTCTCCCAGCCGCCGGTCACCGGCACGGTCGCGCTGCCGAGGAGACGGCCGGTCGGCGAACCCGCCCGGACCTCCAGCTTGCCGCCGGCGCCCCCGGAGGAGATACGCGCGGTGATCTTCGTGGCGTCGGAGAGGACGTAGGGCTTGAAGGAGATCCAGTCGCCGTTGTCGATGTCCCCGACCGTCTTGCCGCCGTGGGCCGTGGGCTTCGACTGGACCGCGATGCCGGAGGAGTCGCCGTAGTGCTCGGCCTGGCGGTGGGTGGGCTGGACGACGTGTCGGTCGTGGGTGGTCAGCGGGGCCTGGCCGCCGCCTCCGCCGTCGGTGTACTCGGCGTCGAGGACACCGAAGATGTTGGCGTTCTCGTCGTGGCCGCCGTCGGCGCTGGTCTGGATGGTGCCGGTGCAGCCGTTGGCGGAGGTCACCGGGTGGCCGTGGCTGTCGTGGCCGAGGATGAAGGTGACCTTGACCTTGGCGCAGTCGATCGGGCGGCCGTCCTCCGGGTCGCTCACCCTCACCTTGAACGGTACGGCGTCACCGAAGGCGAACAGCTGGCCGTCCTGCGGGAGTTCCAGCGTCACCTCGGGCGCGGTGTTGCCGACGACGATCTGCACGCTCGCGCTGCCGGTGCGGCCCGAGGGGTCCTTCGCGGTCACGGTCGCCGTGTAGGTCCCGTTCTTCTTGTAGGTGTGCGTCGGGTTCGCGGCCGTGGAGGTGCCGCCGTCGCCGAAGTCCCAGCTGTACGTGAGGGCGTCGCCGTCCTGGTCGCTGGTGCCGGCGGAGGAGAAGCGGACCTTCAGTCTCGCCTGGCCGGAGGTGCGGTCGGCGGCGGCCTGGGCGACCGGGGAGTGGCCGTCGGTGGCGTTCTCGATCCGGTACAGGGCGGAGTGTTCGTCGCCGCCGAACCAGGAGATGCCGTAGTCGAGGACGTACAGCGCGCCGTCCGGGCCGAAGGCCATGTCCATGACCTGGGTTCCCGTCCAGGGCACGTCGTCGATGGACTGGACCGTGCCGTCGGCGTCGCTGCTGATCCGCTTGATCCAGCGGCGGCCGAACTCACCGGCGAAGAAGTCGCCGTCGTACGCCTCGGGGAACTTCACCGGGGAGTCGAGCGAGGCGTCGTAGTCGTAGACCGGGCCGCCCATCGGGGACTCGGAGCCGTCGCCGAACTCCGGGACGGAGTTGCCGTTGTAGGGGATCCACGCGGGCTCGGCGGGCGGCAGGTCGGTGAGGCCGGTGTTGTTCGGCGAGGTGTTCTTCGGCGCCGCGCAGTCGAAGGCCGCGCCGGAGGTGCCGGTGGCGAAGTCGTAGTCGACGTAGGCGTCGTTCTTGCCGGTGCAGTACGGCCAGCCGAAGTTGCCCGGCTTGGTGACACGGGCGAACTCGACCTGTCCGGCCGGGCCGCGCGAGGCGTTGGCGGCGCCGGCGTCGGGGCCGTACTCGCCGACGTAGAGGATGCCGGTCTTCTTGTCGACGCTGAACCGGAACGGGTTGCGGAAGCCCATCGCGTAGATCTCGGGGCGCGTCTTGTCCGTGCCGGGCGCGAAGAGGTTGCCGTCGGGGACGGAGTACGAGCCGTCGGCGTTCACCTTGATGCGCAGGATCTTGCCGCGCAGGTCGTTGGTGTTGCCGGAGGTGCGCTGGGCGTCGAAGGCCGGGTTGCGGTGGGACCGCTCGTCGATGGGGGTGAAGCCGTCCGACTGGAACGGGTTGCTGTCGTCGCCCGTCGACAGGTACAGGTTGCCCGCCGCGTCGAAGTCGATGTCACCGCCGACGTGGCAGCAGATGCCGCGCGAGGCGGGGACGTCGAGGACCTTCGTCTCGCTGGCCTTGTCCAGGGTGCCGTCGGTCCTCAGGACGAAGCGGGAGAGCCGGTTGACGCCGTCGAAGGGCGCGAAGTCCGCGGCCGTCCCGGTCTCGGGAGCGTCACCGGCCGGGGTGTTCAGCGGGGGCGCGTAGTACAGGTAGATGAAGCGGTTGTCGGCGAAGCCCGGGTCGACGCCGATGCCCTGCAGGCCCTCCTCGTCGTGGGAGTACACGTCGAGCTTGCCGGCGAGTTCGGTGTTGCCCGCCGCGTCGGTCAGCCGCAGTTCACCGTCGCGCGAGGTGTGCAGGACCGAGCGGTCGGGGAGGACGGCGAGCGACATGGGCTCGCCGACCTCCGGTTCGCCCTTGGCGAGGGTGACCTGTTGGAAGTCCTCGGCAGCGGCGGCCTTCGGCTCGGCGTCGGCCGCACCCGCCGCGGGCGCGGTGAGCGAGAGCGACGCGCCCGCGAGCAGCAGCCCGCTCAGCAGGGCGATCGGTCCGCGCAGTCCACGGCGTCCGAAGATGCTGGTGGGGTGTCTGTTGTCGTCGTACGGGTGCACGAAATGCCTCCAGTAAGGGGCTGGTCGTACGGAGGTGTACGGGTGTGTGCGGTACGCCGGGGTGCGCCGTCACCCCGGAAGACGGAGAGAGCGCTACTCGTTGCCGCCGAAGGCCGCGTCGAACGAGGCGGTGGGCGGCTCGAAGTCGAATGCCTTGAGGTGGGTGAGGGCCTCGGGGGCGCCCTGGAGCCGGTCCATGCCGGCGTCCTCCCACTCGACGGAGACGGGGCCCCGGTAGTCGATCGAGCGGAGCATCCGGAAGACGTCCTCCCAGGGGACGTCGCCGTGGCCGGCGGACACGAAGTCCCAGCCTCGGCGCGGGTCGCCCCAGGGCAGGTGCGAGCCGAGGCGGCCGTTGCGTCCGTCGAGCCGCTTGCGGGCCTCTTTGCAGTCGACGTGGTAGATCCGGTCGCGGAAGTCCCACAGGAACCCGACCGGGTCGAGGTCCTGCCACACGAAGTGCGAGGGGTCGAAGTTCAGTCCGAACGCCGGTCGGTGGTCGACCGCGTCCAGCGCGCGCTGGGTCGTCCAGTAGTCGTAGGCGATCTCGCTCGGGTGGACCTCGTGCGCGAAGCGCACGCCCTGGGCGTCGAAGACGTCGAGGATCGGGTTCCAGCGCGTCGCGAAGTCGTCGTAGCCGCGCTCGATCATCGACTCGGGGGCGGGCGGGAACATGGCGACCAGATGCCAGATGGCGGAGCCGGTGAAGCCGATGACGGTGTCCACGCCGAAGGCGGCGGCGGCCCGCGCGGTGTCGGCGATCTCGGCGGCGGCCCGCTGCCGTACGCCCTCGGGCTCGCCGTCGCCCCAGATACGGGCGGGCAGGATGGCCCGGTGGCGTTCGTCGATGATGGCGTCGCACACCGCCTGTCCCACCAGGTGGTTGGAGATGGCCCAGCACTTGAGGCCGTACTTGTCGAGGAGCTGGTGGCGCGAAGCGAGGTACGACGGGTCGGCGAGCGCCTTGTCGACCTCGAAGTGGTCGCCCCAGCAGGCGAGTTCGAGCCCGTCGTAGCCGAAGTCGCGGGCGAGGCGGCAGACCTCTTCGAGGGGCAGGTCGGCCCACTGGCCGGTGAAGAGCGTGAAGTCGCGCGGCATGTCGGGTCTCCTCAGACCGCTGTGGGGGTGTGGGTCGGGGTGTAGACGGAGTTCTTCTCGGCGCTCTCCTCGACCGCCGCGAGCACCCGCTGCACCTGCAGCCCGTCGGCGAACGACGGCTCGGGCCGCCGGCCCGCGGCGACGGCGTGGACCAGGTCGCGGGCCTGGTGGACGAAGGTGTGCTCGTACCCGAGGCCGTGCCCCGGCGGCCACCAGGCGTCCAGGTAGGGGTGGTCGGGCTCGGTGACGAGGATGCGACGGAAGCCGGCGTGGGCGGCGGGCTCGGTGTGGTCGTGGTAGGCGAGTTCGTTGAGCCGTTCCAGGTCGAAGGCCAGGGAGCCGCGTTCACCGTTGAGTTCGATGCGCAGGGCGTTCTTGCGGCCGGTGGCGAAGCGGGTGGCCTCGAAGGAGGCGACGGCTCCGGAGGCGAAGCGACCGGTGAACAGGGCCGTGTCGTCGACGGTGACCGCGCCCCGGCCGGCGGTGCCACCGGAGGACGCGAGGCCGCTGGACGCCCCGGCCGGCAGGGGCCGTTCGCGTACGAAGGTCTCCATCAGCGCGGACACCCCGACCACCGGCTCCCCCGCCAGGTACTGCGCGAGGTCGACGATGTGGGCGCCCAGGTCGCCGAGCGCCCCGGAACCGGCGGACTCCTTGCGCAGGCGCCAGGTCAGCGGGAACTCCGGGTCCACGAGCCAGTCCTGAAGGTACGTCACCCGCACGTGCCGCAGAGACCCCAGCCGGCCCTCGGCGACCATGCGGCGGGCGAGCGCGGTGGCGGGCACCCGGCGGTAGTTGAAGCCGACCATCGCCAACCCGCCGTGCGCGTACGCCTCTTCGGCCGCCGCCGCCATCTGCTCCGCCTCGGCGACCGTGTTGGCGAGAGGCTTCTCGCAGAGCACGTGCTTGCCGGCGGCCAGTGCGGCGAGGGCGATCTCGGCATGGCTGTCGCCGGGGGTGCAGATGTCCACGAGGTCGATGTCGTCGCGGGCGATCAACTGCCGCCAGTCGGTCTCCGTCCCCGCCCACCCGTGCCGGTCCGCCATGGCCCGCACCGCGTCACCGTCCCGCCCGCACACGGCGGCGAGCACGGGGGTGAGCGGCAGGTCGAAGACCCGTCCCGCCGTGCGCCACCCCTGCGAGTGCGCGGCGCCCATGAAGGCGTAGCCGACCATCCCGACCCGCAGCTGCGGCTTCTCCGTCACACCGGCGAGCCCGGCGGGCCGGTACCCGACGCGAGGACCGTCGCCGTCCCTCGGACCGGCGGGCGGGGCCACGGCACCGGCACCGGCACCGGCACCGGCACCGGCACGGGGAACGGTCCCGGCCCCCGCGTCGGGCCCCGGCGCTGCTGGCTCCTCCGCCTCGGCCTGGTCGGGCTGCTGCGGCTGTCCCATGCGTGTGTCCTCCTCGTGGTGGCGCGGTGGGGGGTGGGGCCCGACTCGGCGGCCCGGGGCCGTGTCCCGCGTCGACCCGGCCCGGGCCCGTCGGGCGGGACCCGTCACTTGAAGCCGGTGGCCATGTACTGGTCGACGTTGTCCTTGTCGACGACGGCCGAGTACAGCGTCAGCGAGGACGGGATCTCGAACTCGGCGAGGCCGCCGACCCCCTTGCCCTGGCCGAGGGCGCGGGCGAGGTCGATCGCGGAGGCGGCCATGGTCGGCGGGTAGAGGACGGTCGCCTTGAGCACGCCGTCGTCCTTCTTGATCGCCTGGAAGGCGGAGAGCGCGCCCGCGCCGCCGACCATCAGGAAGTCGTCGCGCCCGGCCTGCTCGATGGCGCGCAGGGCACCGACACCCTGGTCGTCGTCGTGGTTCCACAGGGCGTCGAAGTCCGACTGGGCCTGGAGGAGCTGGGCCATCTTGGCCTGCCCGGACTCGACGGTGAACTCGGCGGCCTGCCGGGCCACCTTCTTGATGTTCGGGTAGTTCTTCAGGGCGTCGTCGAAGCCCTGGGTGCGCTGCTTGGTCAGCTCCAGGTTGTCCAGCCCGGCGAGCTCGATGACCCTGGCGTCGCCCTTGTCCTTGAGCTTCTCGCCGATGTAGTGGCCGGCGTTGAGGCCCATGCCGTAGTTGTCGCCGCCGATCCAGCAGCGGTACGCCTGCGGGGAGTTGAAGATGCGGTCGAGGTTGACGACGGGGATACCGGCCCGCATCGCCTTGAGACCTACCTGGGTGAGCGCCTTGCCGTCGGCGGGCAGCACGACCAGGACGTCGACCTTCTTGTTGATGAGGGTCTCGATCTGCCCGATCTGCTGGGCGGTGTCGTTCGACCCTTCGGTGATCTCCAGGGTGACGTCCTCGTACCGCTCGGCGCGGCTCTTGGCGTTCTGGTTGATCGCGTTGAGCCAGCCGTGGTCGGCCTGCGGTCCGGCGAAGCCGATGGTGACCGCCTTGCCGGGCTTGTCGTCGGCGGCCGGCTGGTCGTTCGCCGCCGGATCGTCCTTGGTCTCGTTGCTGGTGCAACCCACGAGGAGGGCGCCGGCCGAGACGGCGGCGGTCCCGAAGAGCAGTCCTCTGCGGCTGGTGAACTCTGGCATGGCGGTGGACCTTTCGCGTGTCGGCTCTTCGGTGTGTCAGGTCGTGCTGGCCGTGCGTCGCTGGACCAGGACCGCGGCGACGATGATCGCGCCCTTGGCGATCTGCTGGACGTCGCTCTGCAGGTTGTTGAGGGCGAAGATGTTGGTGATCGTGGTGAAGATCAGGACGCCGAGGACGGAGCCGGTGATGGTGCCCCGGCCACCGCTGAGGAGGGTGCCGCCGATGATCGCGGCGGCGATGGCGTCGAGTTCGTAGAGGTTGCCGTTGGTGTTCTGGCCCGAGCCGGAGAGCACGATCAGCAGGAAGGCGGCGATGCCGCAGCACAGTCCGGAGAGCAGGTACAGATAGAGCCGCTGGCGGCGGACGTCGATGCCCGCGAGCCGGGCCGCCTCCGCGTTGCCGCCGACGGCGACCGTGCGCCGGCCGAAGGTCGTGCGGTTCAGCACCAGCCAGCCGATGATCGTCACGAGTGCGAAGACCAGCACGAGCGGCGGGATCCCGAGGACGTAGGCGTCGCGCTCGCCGAGGTCGAGGATGGCGTCGACGGTGACGACCTGGGTACTGCCGTCGGTGATCTGGAGGGCCAGGCCGCGGGCCGAGGCCAGCATGGCGAGGGTGGCGATGAAGGGGACCATCCCGCCGTACGCGATGAGCAGCCCGTTCACCAGGCCGCAGCCGACGCCGACGATCACCGCCGTGAAGAGGATGCCGACGAAGCCGTACTCCTGTGTGGCGACGGTCGTCGCCCAGACCGACGCCAGGGCGACGATCGCGCCGACGGACAGGTCGATGCCGCCGGAGGTGATGACGAACGTCATGCCGACGGTGACCACGCCGATCACCGAGGCCTGGGTGAGCACGAGTTGGAGGTTGCGGGTGTCGAGGAACTCGTCGGGCTTGGTGACGCCGCCGATGAGGATCAGCGCGGCGAGGACGCCGAGGAGGGAGAGCGTGCGGACGTCGGCCCGGAACAGCATGGTCCGCCAGGCCGGGGGCCCGCTAGCCGCGGGGGCCTTGTCGATGCTGTCCCTGGGCGGGGACACGGGCTGCGTCATGACGCCGGGCTCCCTTCTGTGGCCACGGGGCTTCCTTCCATGACGAGGTCGAGGACACGGTGTTCGTCGAGTTCACGGGCGGGCGCGGTGTGCACGACCCGGCCCTCGCGCAGGACGAGCACCCGGTCGGCGAGGCCGAGGACTTCGGGCACCTCGCTGGAGACCAGCAGTACGGCGAGCCCCTCGTCGGCGAGTCGGCGGACCACGGCGTACAGCTCGGCGCGGGCTCCGACATCGACGCCCCGGGTCGGCTCGTCGAGCAGCAGGACCCGGCAGCCGCGCAGCAGCCAGCGGGCGAGGACCGCCTTCTGCTGGTTGCCCCCGGAGAGCGTGCGCACGGGTACGGCGGGGTTGTCGGGGCGCAGGGACAGCTCACGGGTCGCGGCTCGCGCGGCACGGTGTTCGGCGCCTCGGTCGATCCAGCCGACGCGTGCGAAGCGGGACATCGACGACACGGAAACGTTTCTGGTGACGGACTCCAGCATCAGCAGTGCCTGCGCCTTGCGCTCCTCGGGGGCGAGCCCGAGCCCGGCCCGTACGGCGGCCCGTACGCTGCCGAGCCGCAACTGCCGCCCGTCCACACTGACGTGACCGGCCGTGGGCTTTCGGGCGCCGTAGATCGTCTCCAGGATCTCCGAGCGTCCCGAACCGACGAGTCCGGCGAGCCCCACGATCTCGCCGGGCCGCACCTCCAGGTCGAACGGCTCGAACTCCCCGGCACGCGCCAGTCCCCGCACCTGGAGGACGGGCTCGACCGCGGCCGGGGGCGCGGGCGGCCGGTCGGGGAAGACGTACTCGACGTTGCGTCCGGTCATCAGGGCCACGACCTCGCGCGTCGGCGTGGACTTCGCGGGCAGCCCGCCCGCCACGGCCCGCCCGTCCTTCAGTACGGTCACCCGGTCGCCGATCCGGCGGATCTCCTCCAGGCGGTGCGAGATGTAGACGACGGCCACCCCGTCGGCGGTCAGGTCGCCGACGATCCTGAACAGGTTGTCGACCTCGTCCGGGTCGAGCGCGGCCGACGGTTCGTCCATCACGATCAGCCGTACGTCGTGGGAGAGGGCCCGCGCCATGGACACGATCTGCTGCTGGGCGGCCGACAACTCACCGACCAGCCGCGCCGGATCGACCTCCGGATGGCCGAGTCGCCTCAGCAGTGCGGCCGTCGACGCCCGCGCCGCCTTCCCCCGTACGACGAAGCCGGCGGCGGTGGGCTCGTGTCCGAGGTGGACGTTCTCGGCCACCGACAGGCCCTCCACCAGGTCGAGTTCCTGGTAGATGGTGGCGATGCCGAGGCGCATGGCGGCGATCGGGGACTTCAGGGTGACGGGTTCGCCGCGCCAGGTGATGGTGCCGTCGTCGGGCTGGTGGGCGCCTGCCAGGACCTTGATCAGGGTCGACTTCCCGGCGCCGTTCTGGCCGAGCAGACAGTGGACCTCTCCGGCCTGGACGTCGAGGTCGACGCCGTCCAGGGCCCGGACTCCGGGGAACGACTTGGTGATGCCGGACATGGTGAGCAGCGGTGGTTCTGGTGCCATGAGTTCCCCTTGGCGGGCGTGCGGGCCGGTTTCAGGGCGAATCCGTCTGCTGGGCAGGCGTTTCGGGCAGGGCGAGGCAGAGCGCTGTGCTGGAGGGCCCGGGCGGAACAGGGCCTAGGCGAGTGCGAACGGGAGAGGGCTCACGCGGGTGAGAACAGGTGGTCGCTGATGAGACGGGCCGCGCCGATGACTCCGGCCGTGGGCCCCAACTCCCCCAGCACGATGGGCAGATTGCCGGTCGCGAGGGGCAGTGACTGACGGTAGACCTGGGTGCGGATGGCGGCGAGCAGGGTGTGGCCGAGGCCGGTCACCCCACCACCGATCACCACCAGGCCGGGGTTGAAGAAGCTGACGAGCCCGGCGATGACCTGGCCGGTGCGGTTGCCGCCCTCGCGTATCAGGTCGAGCGCGGTGGCGTCGCCGGCAGCGGCCGCGGCGGCCACGTCGACGGCGGTCAGGGTGCCGTTGGTCTCCAGACGCGAGGCGAGTTCCGCCGAAAGCCCGTGCTGGGCGGCTTCCTTGGCGTCGCGGGCGAGCGCGGCGCCGCTGAAGTGGGCCTCCAGACAGCCCCGGTTGCCGCAGGCGCAGGGGCGGCCGTCCGGTACGGCGAGGATGTGCCCTATGTCGCCGGCGCTGCCCGTCGTACCGCGGTGGACCTCACCGCCGACGACGATGCCGCAGCCGATGCCGGTGCCGATCTTGACGCAGAGGAAGTCGCCCACGGAGCGGGCCACGCCCGCGTGCTGCTCCCCCATCGCCATGAGGTTCACGTCGTTGTCGACCATGACGGGGCAGCCGAGTTCCTGGCTGAGCGCCTCGCGGACCGGGAACCCGTCCCAGCCCGGCATGATCGGCGGGGCGACCGGGACGCCCTCCGGGAAGCGGACCGGTCCGGGGACGCCGATGCCGGCGCCGTCGAACCCTTCCGCGAGGCCGGAGGCCTTCAGCTTGGCCGCCATGGACAGCACCTGCTCGAAGACGGCGACCGGGCCCTCCCGCACGTCCATCGGCTGGTTGATGTGGCCGAGGATCTCCAACTCGGCGTTGGTGACGGCCACGTCGATCGAGGTGGCGCCGATGTCGACGCCCAGGAAACGCAGTTGGGGAGCCAGCCGGATGTTGTGCGACCGGCGGCCACCGCGCGAGGCGGCGAGCCCGTCGGCCACGACGAGTCCCGTCTCCAGGAGCCGGTCCACCTCCACGGCCAGTTTCGACCGCGAGAGATCCACCCGATCGCCGAGCTGGGCCCGTGAGTTGGGGCCACCGTCCCGCAACAGCCGCAGCAGCCGTGCCTGATGCGCGTTCGCGGGTCGAGCCGTCATACGTCTCACAAGCCCCTCCCCGCCTCAACCGGCCGCTACGTCCGTCGGGTTGTCGGCCGCATCACCGCGACCGACCTTTCGCAGGGGAACGTAGCAGCGGCTGCCGGGGCTGGGAAGAAGTCACGCACAGATTGCCGCCAACTTTCTCCACTGACAGGACAAAGGGTCTCGCGGCGGTACGCCGGACCACCCCGCGCCGCGGGGCACGTGGACGAGGATCCGGAGAGGGTACGGGGCTTCCCGGACGGGCGACGGCGGGCGACGACGGCCGGCGGCGAACTGCGGTTACGGCGTCACCGATGTCCGCCCGCCACCCGCGCCTCGGTCACTTCTCCCGCTCGTGGTACGTCTTCCGCGTGTGCTCCGTGTGGGCCCGCATGACCTCCGTGGCCCTCTGTTCGTCGCGGTCCGAGATCGCCGTGATGAGGTCGCGGTGTTCGATCCAGGACTGGTGGCCGCGCCGGCGGGCGACGGGGGTGTAGTACCAGCGGACGCGACGGTCGACCTGGGCGGCGAGTTCGGCGAGGACGGTGTTGCCGGCCAGCTCCATGACCTTGGCGTGGAAGCGGGCGTTGAGGGCGACGGCCGCGTCGACGTCGTCGGCCTCGACGGCTCGCTCGCCCTCCGCGCAGAGTTCCTCCAGGGCCGCGATGCCCGCCGTACCGGCGTTCGCCGCGGCGAGGCGGGCGGCCTCGGCCTCCAACAGGGTGCGGACCGTGAGGAGTTGGTCGGCCTCCGCCTCCGTCGGCTCGTGCACGAACGCGCCCTGCGCGGGCCGGAGATCGACCCACCCCTCGGTGTTGAGGCGTTGCAGGGCCTCGCGGACGGGCTGCCGGGACACCCCGAGGTGCCCGGCGAGTTCGCTCTCGACGAGGTGCTGGCCGGGGCGCAGCGCGCGTGTGGTGATGAGTTCGAGCAGGGCCTCGTAGACACGGTCGCGCAGCGGACCGGGGCGTTCGAGCTTGGGCACGGCCCCTTGCGGAAGTCCTGTGGACAACATCGGGTCCCCCTCCAGAGCACCACTGGATGTACTGCACACGGAAAGTCGACGGCCCGCACTGGAAAGAACAGGAAGAACGGGAAGAACGGGAAGAACGGGAATTCCCAAGTCACAGCCAGTATGGATTGTCTTTCGTCTACAGTCTACGGCCCACAAGGGCCAGCCCGATGGAGGGTCGGACTCGTCACATCGCCGTCACCGCGTCACGACCGCCCAGCTCAGGGGCAGCGGACGACCTGTCCCGCGTACGAGAGGTTGCCGCCGAAGCCGAACAGCAGCACGGGGTCGCCGGAGGAGATCTCACCGCGTTCGACGAGTTTGGAGAAGGCGAGGGGGATGCTGGCGGCCGAGGTGTTGCCGGAGTGGACGACGTCCCGGGCGACGACGGCGTTCACCGCGCCGATCTTCTCGGCGAGGGGCTCGATGATGCGCAGATTGGCCTGGTGGAGCACGACCGCGGCGAGGTCGGCGGGCACGAGCCCGGCCTTCTCGCAGGCGGCACGGGCGAGGGGCGGCAGCTTGGTGGTGGCCCAGCGGTAGACGCTCTGCCCCTCCTGCGCGAAGCGGGCGGGCGTGCCCTCGATCCGTACGGCGTTGCCCATCTCGGGCACCGACCCCCACAGCACCGGCCCGATGCCGGGCTCCTCCGCCGCCTCGACGACGGCCGCGCCCGCCCCGTCCCCGACGAGGACACAGGTCGTGCGGTCGGTCCAGTCGGCGACCTCGGACATCTTGTCGGCGCCGATGACGAGCGCCCGGGTGGCGGCGCCCGCGCGCACGGCGTGGTCGGCGGTGGCGAGGGCGTGGGTGAACCCGGCGCAGACGACGTTGACGTCCATGGCGGCCGGGTTCGGGATGGAGAGCCGGTTCGCGACCCTGGCCGCCATGTTCGGGGAGCGGTCGACGGCGGTGGAGGTGGCGACCACGACCAGGTCGATGGCCTCCGGGCCGAGTCCGGCGGCGGCGAGCGCCTTGGCGGCGGCGTGCCCGGCCAGCTCGTCCACCGGCTCGTCGGGTCCCGCGATGTGCCGGGTGCGGATGCCCACGCGGCTCGTGATCCACTCGTCACTGGTGTCGACCAGGCCGGCCAGGTCCTCGTTGGTGAGGACCTTGGCGGGCTGGTAGTGGCCGACGGCGGCGATTCGCGAGCCGTTCATGGGTGGTTCCCCTCGTTGCCTGTGGTCAGCGGGATCCACCAGTCTGATCAGTGACTCACCGGTACGAGGACGGGTGAGGCGACAGTAAAGCGTGGCCCGAGTTGTGGGCTTCTGTCAGAGCCGCGTCGGCTTCCGGAAACGCCGCGAGTCTGTTGCGGTGACCGCTTCGTGAGAAGGCTCACAGAGCGGGAGGGGGACGCGCCTGCGGGTGTGGTGGAGGGTCGGGCCCATGGAGTACTTCTGCTATCACCGCGACCGGCTCGGATCGCTCCCGTTGCGCGAGGAGTTGCTGGAAGCGCACTGGTCCTACATGGACGGGTACGCGAAGGAGCTGATCGCGCGCGGTCCGACCTTCGCCGACGACGGTGAGACCCCCACCGGCAGCGTGCACATCGTCGACCTGCCCGATCCCGCCGCCGCCCGCGCGTTCGCCTTCGACGAGCCCAACTACCAGGCCGGCGCGTACCGGGACGTCCTGCTGCGCCGGTGGCGCAACCTGCTGGGGCGCACCATGGGGGAATTCCCCGGTGGCCGGAGCGGCGGCAACCGGTATCTGGTGCTCGGCCTGGGATCGGGGGAGGCCGCCGACGTCGACGTGCCGTGCGGGCGGGACGATCTGATCGCGTACGGGCCGCTGCTGTCCGACGACGGCGCCACGTGGCTGGGGACGGCGGTGCTGCTCAGGGCCCCGGACCCGGCCACGGCGCGCGCCGTGCTGACCGCGGACCGGTACGCCGACATCGAGGTCCACGACTGGGAGTTCGGCGGACGACGCTGACGGATCGGAGGGCTCCGCTCCCACCCGCACGGGCCGCACCTGGACGCCCCGGCCGGTCAGCGGCTGTCAGCGGCTGCCGGAGATGTTTCTGGCGGGCGCCGGGCCGGAGCCGGGCCGGGGTCTGATGTGGCGCGGTGTGCGGCCCGGCGCCGCGTAGGCGAGGTGCACGAGCCGGGAGTGTTCCTGACGCATGTGCATGAGGGACTCCAGGATGTACCCGACGAGCAGGACGAGCACCGCGATCGTCATGATCGCGGCGGCGAGGATCGCCGTGGGGATGCGCGGCACGGTGCCCGTGCGGACGAAGTCGGCGATGACGGGGACGCCGAGGACGACCGAGACGAGGGCGAGGAGTCCCGCGACGACGGCGTGGACGAGCGAAGGCCGCTCGCGCCGCGCGAGATCGAGGATGACCCGCAGGATGCGCCAGCCGTCCCGGAAGGTGTGCAGCTTGCTCTCGCTCCCGGCGGGCCTGACCCGGTAGTCCACCTCCACCTCGGCCGTGGGGAGCCGGAGGTGGAGTGCGTGGACGGTCATCTCGGTCTCGGTCTCGAACTGGCGGGCCAGTGCCGGGAAGGACTTGACGAAGCGGCGCGAGAAGACGCGGTAGCCGCTCAGCATGTCGGTCACGTCGTTGCCGAACAGGAACCGCACCGCGCCCGTGAGCAGCCTGTTGCCGGTCGCGTGCCCCGCCCGGTAGGCGGCGCTGACCGTTTCGCGGCGGGCGCCGACCACCTGGTCGTACGGTCCTTCGAAGAGCAGGTTGACCAGGTCGCGCGCCCGGGACGCGTCGTAGGTGTCGTCACCGTCGATGATGAGCAGGGCGTCGGCGTCGACATCGGCGAAGGCACGCCGGATGACGTTGCCCTTCCCCTTGCGCGGTTCCTCCCGGACGATCGCGCCCGCCGCACGGGCGACCTCGACCGTGCGGTCGGTCGAGGCGTTGTCGTACACGTAGATGTCGGCCTCGGGCAGTGCCATCCTCAGGTCGCGCACCACCTTGCCGACGGCGGCCTCCTCGTTGTGGCACGGCACGACACACGCGATCGTCGGTTGCACGGCCGCTCCTTACCTGACCCAGTGTCGGATTACGATACGAAATAATGCGTTATGGGCGCGTCCGGGTGGTCGGGACGCGCCGGGTCGTTACTCTCGCCGTGTGCTGGTCCTCGTATCCATGGCGCTGCGTGTGCGTGACGCCGTCCGGGGCGTCTGGCGCGAGGCCGCCAAGTTCGGGGTCGTCGGGGCGCTGGCCTTCGTGGTGGACAACGGCGGCTACAACCTGCTGGTGTTCGGTCTTCCCGGCGGCACGGAGGGCGGGGTGATGCGGGCCGCGCCCGTGCGGGCCTCCGTCGTCGCGACAGCCGCCGCGGCGCTCTTCAGCTGGGCGGGGAACCGCTACTGGACCTACCGCCACCAGCATCGCGAGAACATGACGCAGGAACTGGCCCTGTTCCTGTTCGTGAACGTGGTCGGTGTCGCCATCACCGCGGGCACGGTCTTCGCCTCGCGGCATCTGCTCGGGCTGGAATCGATGGGCAGCGACAACGCCGCCCGCGTCCTCGGCTGGGTCCTCGCCACTCTGTTCCGCTTCGTCACCTACCGGCGCTACGTCTTCGTCGCGCCCTGATCCGTTCGGTCCGGTCGGCGCTGTTAGCATCCGCCACATGGGACAAAACACCCTCATTTCAGGCGAAAGGCGCTGGAACTGGTGGCTGGCCGCTGTCGCCGCGGCGTGTTGCGTGACCACGATCGTCGTCTTCATCCCCGGGTACATGAGTCCCGACAGCATCGACCAGCTCCAACAGGCCATGGGCAGGACGCCCCTGACCGACTGGCATCCGCCGGTGCTGAGCCTGGTGTGGCGCGCGCTCATCGCCGTCACCGGCACGCCCGCGGCCATGGCCGCTCTCCAGTCCCTCGTCCTGTGGGGAGCGCTGTGGGTACTCGCCCGGTGCGTCTGGGAGCTGACCGCGAGCCGTGCCGGTTCGCTCGCCGTTCTCGGCCTCGGGCTGACTCCCCCCGTGCTGACGTTCGTCGGCGTGGTGTGGAAGGACGTCCACGCGGCCTGCGCGCTGCTGGCGGCCTGCGCGGTGTCGTTCATCGGGCTGCGACTGCGGGACCGCGGCCTCTCCGCCAGGACGCGCTGGGGTCTGCTCTGGCTGGGCGTGCTCTTCCTCTCCTACGCGGTGCTCGTGCGCAAGAACGCGTTCCTCGCCGCGATCCCGATGTTCGTCCTGCTCGTCCTCGCGCTGTGGCGCTCCCCGGGGCGCCGCACCTGGGCCGCGTGCACGGCGGCGCTCGTGGCCGCCGTCGTCCTGCCCGCCGCCGCGATCTCCTTGATCGCACGGCCCGTACAGACGGATCAGGGCGCGCAGATCATGCTCGACGACCTGCTCCACGTCCTGACCGTGGAGGACCTGCGGTCGGCCGATGTCCGGCCGGACCTGCGGGACCGTCTGGTGGCCGCCGCCGGGGAATGCGAGCGCGTCGGCGCCCTGTCGGACACCTACTGGGCCTGCTACCAACGCCCGGCGGACGGATTGACCGGGGACGCGGACGAGCTCACGTCCCTGTGGCTGCGCGAGATGCGCGGACACGCCTCCGGATATCTCCAGTACCGGCTGCGGGTGTTCACCGCCCTGCTCTTCGAGACCGGCTACCCGTACCAGCCGGGGGTCTTCGCCAACGACCTCGGCATCGAGGTGGCCCGTCCCCGGCTGGAGGCCACCCTCGCCTCGTACGTCAACGGCGCGGCCACCGATCTGAAGCCGCTGTTCCGGGGATGGTTCTGGGTGGCCGTCGCGCTCGTCCTGGCGGTCCGCCCGGGCCGGGGGACGTTCTCCCTGCCGATCCGGGCCCTGGGCATCAGCTCGTTGGCCTACGTGCTCGGCTACCTGCCCATCGTGCCGGCGACGAACTACCGCTACGTCTACTGGCCCGCGCTCGCCTGCGCGCTCGGTCTCGTCCTGCTGTGGCTGGACCGCGGCAGACCGGGCCGGACCACGGCCGGTTCCGGCGTCCAGCGCGGCAGCGCCGCCGTCACCGTCCCCAGCGCCGTGACGGCACATCAGCCGACTCCCCCCGAGGACCGGCCTCCGACGTGACGACCTCTCCACCGAGTGTGCGGGGTGGGCGACGCCGTCCGCCCGGCCCTCCTCGCCGCGCTGTTCCGATACCGGGGCCGGGCCCCGGTATCGGAACAGCGCGGTCGGAGCAGGGGTGCGCGCCGCCCCGCCTCAGCCGGTGAACAGCTGCGTCGCCTTCCGTACGAGTTCGTACAGGCCGTAGACGAGCGGTACGCCCACCCAGATCCACGCGAAGACGATCAGGGGGCGCCGGTCAGGCGGATTCGGACTGCTGTCGCTGGACGACATCGGCGGCCTCCCTCGGGGCGGGGATGTGGAAGCGGGGGTGGACGGGCCGGACCAGCTCGTTGGCGACGAAGCCGACCACGAGCAGCCCGATCATGATGAAGAAGGACATGCCGTAGAGGTCGGAGCCGGACTTGCCCGCCTCCTCCTGCCGGTCGGCGATCCAGTTGACGATCAGCGGTCCGAGGACACCGGCCGTGGACCAGGCGGTGAGCAGCCGGCCGTGGATGGCGCCGACCTGGTAGGTGCCGAAGAGGTCCTTCAGATAGGCCGGGATGGTGGCGAAGCCACCGCCGTAGAAGGACAGGATCACCAGGGCGCAGACGATGAACAGCGGCTTGGAGGCGTCGCCGAACTGCGCGATCATCAGATACATCAGGGCGCCGACGCCGAGGTAGACGCGGTAGATGTTCTTGCGTCCGATGAGGTCGGACGTCGAGGACCAGACGATACGGCCGGTCATGTTGGCCGCGGAGAGCAGCGCGACGAACCCGGCGGCCGCGGTGACGGTGACCGGGGTGGAGGAGTCGGCGAAGAAGTCCGTGATCATCGGGGCGGCCTTCTCCAGGATGCCGATGCCCGCGGACACGTTCATGCAGAGGATGACCCACAGGCACCAGAACTGCGGGGTGCGGATGGCGTTGCGGGCCGATACCTGCGGGCCCGCGAGGGCGCTCGGTCCACTGTCGACCGGCCTCTCCGTGCGCGGCACCCGGACCAGCAGCACGCCGAGCAGCATGAACACGGCGTACGACAGGCCGTGCACCAGGAAGGCGAGGGCGATGCCGGAGGAGTCGGAGCCGAAGGACTCCAGCATCTGGGCGGACCAGGGCGAGGCGATCAGCGCGCCGCCGCCGAAGCCCATGATCGCGATGCCGGTGGCCATGCCGGGCCGGTCCGGGAACCATTTGATCAGGGTCGAGACGGGCGAGATGTAGCCGATGCCGAGGCCGATGCCGCCGACGAAGCCGTAGCCGAAGACGATCAGCCAGTACTGCTCGGTCGCCGCGCCGAGGGAGGCGAGCAGGAAGCCGGAGGAGAAGCAGATCAGCGCCACCGTCATCGCCCAGCGCGGCCCGTTGCGCTCGACGAGGGTGCCGCCGAACGCGGCGGACAGGCCCAGCATGACGATGCCCAGCTGGAAGGGCAGGGCGCTCTGGGTGCCGCTGAGGCCCAGCGCGGATTCGAGCGGCGGCTTGAAGACGCTCCAGGCGTAGGCCTGCCCGATGGAGAGATGTACGGAGAGTGCGGCCGGGGGGACGAGCCAGCGGCTCCAGCCCGGAGGTGCGACGGGGGGACTCATGATCCCGGACGGTAGGCAGTGGCACGGGAGTTGAGAAGGCGGCACGTCGACCGTATGCGATGAACGGTATCCACCGCGCGCCGAACGGTCGCTTCCCGGCCGGGCTCGTCTTCGCGTACCGGCCACCTTCATGTCCGAGTAATGCCTTGCCCGGTCGTTGCGCGAAGTCTTGTCGGCCCAACTTCCATACTGTAGACAATATTTCGTCGACAGAGTTCGAACAGAGCGTCATCTCCGCGGTATCCCTCGACCGAACGGAGCTCCCTCACCATGAAAGTCGCAGTTCTCGGCGCCGGTGCGATCGGCGCCTACGTCGGCGCCGCGCTCCACCGCGCCGGCGCGGACACGCATCTCGTCGCCCGTGGACCGCATCTCGCGGCCATGAGGCAGGACGGGGTGCGCGTGCTCAGCTCGCGCGGGGACTTCACCGCCCGCGCCCACGCCACCGACGACCCGGCCGAGATCGGCCCGGTCGACTTCGTGTTCCTGGGCCTCAAGGCCCACTCGTACGCGGCGTGCGGGCCGCTGATCGAGCCCCTGCTGCACGGCACCACGGCGGTGATCGCCGCCCAGAACGGCATCCCCTGGTGGTACTTCCACCGGCACGGCGGCCCGCACGACGGCCACCGCGTCGAGAGCGTGGACCCCGGCGGCGCGGTCAGTGCGGTGCTCGCGCCGGAACGGGCCATCGGCTGTGTCGTCTACGCGGCCACCGAACTCGCAGGACCGGGCGTCGTACGGCACCTGGAAGGCACCCGCTTCTCCGTCGGCGAACCCGACCGTACGGTCTCGGCGCGCTGTCGGGCGTTCAGCGAAGCCATGGTGGCGGGTGGCCTGAAGTGTCCGGTGGAGCCCGACATCCGGGGCGACGTCTGGATCAAGCTGCTCGGCAACATCTCGTTCAACCCGATCAGCGCCCTGGCCCGCGCGACCATGCGGCAGATGTGTCTGCACGGCGGCACCCGCAAGGTCATCGAGACGATGATGGCCGAGACGCTGGCCGTCGCCGAGGCCCTCGGCTGCGAGGTCGGGGTCTCCATCGAACGACGGAT
Source organism: Streptomyces akebiae (assembly GCF_019599145.1). Lineage (NCBI taxonomy): Bacteria > Bacillati > Actinomycetota > Actinomycetes > Kitasatosporales > Streptomycetaceae > Streptomyces > Streptomyces akebiae. The sequence goes on from NZ_CP080647.1 coordinate 1,664,481, forward strand.
GGCCGGCGCGGAACGCGTCGGCGACCACCGCACCTCCACGCTCCAGGACCTGGAGCGCGGCAAACCGCTGGAACTCGACGTCCTGCTGGCCGCCGTCGTCGAACTGGCGGACATCACGGGTGTCGACGTGCCCACACTCCGCACCGTCCACGCCATCTCCGACCTGCTCGCGCTGAGGAGCGCCGCGTGAAGAACCGGCAGAAACGGCAACCGAAGACCTATACCCGGCTCACCCATCCACTCGTCCGCGACTCCCGCGACGAGCCCTTCCGCCAGGCGAGCTGGGAGGAGGCACTGGAGCGGGCCGCCCACGGCTTCGAACGCAACCGCGGCGCGTTCGGCATGTTCTCCTGCGCCCGCGCCACCAACGAGATGAACTACGTGGCGCAGAAGTTCGCCCGCGTGGTCATGGGCACCAACAACGTCGACTCCTGCAACCGCACCTGTCACGCGCCGAGCGTGGCCGGCCTGTCGGCCGCCTTCGGCTCCGGCGGCGGCACCTCCTCCTACCAGGAGATCGAACACACCGACGTCATCGTGATGTGGGGCTCCAACGCCCGCTTCGCACACCCGATCTTCTTCCAGCACGTGCTGAAGGGCATCCGGGGCGGCGCCCGGATGTACGCCGTCGACCCCAGGCGCACGTCCACCGCCGAGTGGGCGGAGAGCTGGCTGGGCCTGAACGTCGGTACCGACATCCCGATGGCCCACGCGATCGGCCGCGAGATCATCCACGCGGGCCTCGCCAACGAGGCGTTCATCGAGCGGGCCACCACCGGCTTCGAGGAGTACCGGGCGCTCGTCGAACCCTGGACGCTCTCCCTCGCGGAGAAGGTCACGGGCGTACCGGCCGCCGCCATCAGGGAGTTGGCGCACGCCTACGCCCGCGCCGAGCGTGCCCAGCTGTGCTGGACGCTCGGCATCACCGAGCACCACAACGGCACGGACAACGTCCGCGCGCTGATCAACCTCTCGCTGCTGACCGGGCATGTGGGCCGGTACGCCTCCGGGTTGCAGCCCCTGCGCGGCCAGAACAACGTGCAGGGCGGCGGCGACATGGGCGCCATCCCCAACCGGCTGCCCGGCTTCCAGGACATCCTCGACACCGAATCCCGGCTGAGGTTCGAGTCGGCGTGGGACACCGTCATCCAGCCGCACTACGGGCTGAACCTGACGGAGATGTTCGAGGCCATGGAGGAGGGCTCGCTGAAGGCCGTGTACTGCATCGGGGAGAACCCGGCGCAGTCCGAGGCCGACAGCGAGCAGGCCGTACGGCGCCTGAGGGAGCTGGACTTCCTCGTCGTCCAGGACATCTTCCTCACGAGGACGGCCGAGTTGGCCGATGTCGTGCTGCCCGCGACCGCAGGGTGGGCGGAGACGGACGGCACGACCACCAACAGCGAACGCCGGGTCCAGCGGGTGCGCCGGGCGGTCACCCCGCCCGGGGAGGCCCGGGAGGACATCGACATCATCTGCGACCTCGCCGCACGGCTGGGGCACGAGTGGAAGTACGCCGACGCGGAGGCCGTCTGGAACGAGCTGCGGTCGGTGTCGCCGGACCACTACGGCATGACGTACGAGCGGCTGGCGGAGCACCAGGGCATCCAGTGGCCCTGCCCGGACACCGACGGCCTCGAACCGAGCTATCTGCACGGGCGGTTGTGGGATCCGGATCCGGCGAAACGGGGCAGGCTCGCGCCGTTCGGGATCGTGCGGCACGATCCGCCCGTCGATCTGACGGATGATCGGTTCCCCATCCGGCTCACCACCGGGCGGCGGCTCGACTCGTACAACACCGGTGTGCAGAGCGGCGGTTACGCCTCCCCGCTGCGGCGCGGCGAGTACATCGAGCTGTGCCCGGAGGACGCCGAGCGCTACGGGGTCGTGGTGGGCGAGGAGGTCCAGGTCACCTCGCGGCGCGGGTCGGTGGTGGCGCCGGTGTGGATCGACCTCGGGCTGCGGCCGGGCCTCGCCTTCATGACCATGCACTTTCCCGACGAGGTGGACACCAACCAGCTGACGATCGAGGCCAACTGCCCGATCGCGGGGACGGCGGAGTTCAAGGCCTCGGCGATCCGGATCGAGAAGCTGCCCGTCGCGACCATCGTGAGGTGACGACAAGTGGACCTGCACTTCGGCGACAGCAAGCCCACGGACGAGGAGAAGGCGGCGGTCGACGCGCTGCTCGGGCCGCCGGAGTCCTCCTGGGAGGGCGCGGACCGTTCCGATGCCGACCTGCGGTGGGCGCGGGGCGGCCGGGAGGCCCGGGAGCGCCGTGACCTGCTGTTGCCGGGGCTGCACGCCGTCAACGACCGGATCGGCTGGATCAGCGAGGGCGCGCTGCACTACCTCTGCCGACGGCTGACCGTGCCGCCCGCGGAGGCGTACGGCGTGGCCACGTTCTACGCGATGTTCTCGGTCGGGCCACGCCCCGCGACCGTGCTGCACGTCTGCACGGACCTGGCGTGCGCGGCGGCCGGGGCCGCAGAGCTGTGCGCCGGGACCGAGGCCCGCCTCGGCCCCGGCAGCGGGGCGAGCGTGCAGCGGAGCCCGTGCCTCGGGCTGTGCGAGCGCGCGCCGGCCGCCCTCGCGATCAGGGCCGGGGACCCGGTGCGTACCGCCGTGGCGGCGCCGGCGACCGTCGAGGCGGCCGTCCTCGCGGCGAGCGCGCCCGACTCGGCGGACGAGGAACCACCGGCGGCCATGGCGGTTCCCCAGGCCGGGGACCCGTCGTTGACCCTGCTGGGCCGGGTCGGCGTCGTCGATCCGGCCTCGCTCGACGACTACCGGGCCCACGGCGGCTACACGGCCCTGCGCCGGGCCTTCGAACTCGGGCCCGCCGGGGTCATCCGCGAGGTCACCGACTCCGGCCTGGTCGGGCGGGGCGGCGCCGCCTTCCCCACCGGCCGGAAGTGGCAGGCCACGGCGTCGCAGCCCGACCGTCCGCACTACCTCGTCTGCAACGCGGACGAGTCCGAGCCGGGCACCTTCAAGGACCGGGTGCTCATGGAGGGCGATCCCTTCTCCCTGATCGAGGCGATGACGATCGCGGGGTACGCGACCGGCGCGCACCAGGGCTACCTGTATCTGCGGGGCGAGTACCCACGGGCCCTGCGCCGACTGGAGCACGCCCTCGCCCAGGCCCGTGCCCGGGGCCTGCTCGGCGACGACGTCCTCGGGCAGGGCTACGCCTTCGACATCGAGATCCGCCGGGGCGCGGGCGCCTACATCTGCGGCGAGGAGACGGCGCTGTTCAACTCCATCGAGGGGTACCGGGGCGAACCGCGCTCCAAGCCGCCGTTCCCGGTCGAGAAGGGCCTGTTCGGCAAGCCGACAGTGGAGAACAACGTCGAGACGCTCGTCAACGTGCTGCCGATCCTCACCATGGGCGCCCCGGCGTACGCGGCGATCGGCACCGGCCGCTCCACCGGGCCGAAGCTGTTCTGCGTCTCGGGCAGCGTGGACCGGCCCGGCGTCTACGAACTGCCCTTCGGGGCCACCCTCGGCGACCTGCTGACGCTCGCCGGGGTACGAGGCCGTCTCAGGGCCGTCCTCCTCGGCGGCGCGGCCGGTGGTTTCGTACGCCCCGACGAGCTGGGCATCCCGCTCACCTTCGAGGGGACGCGGGAGGCGGGCACCACGCTCGGCTCGGGGGTGGTGATGGCCTTCGACGACACGGTCCCGCTGCCTCGGCTGCTGCTGCGGATCGCGGAGTTCTTCCGCGACGAGTCCTGCGGGCAGTGCGTGCCCTGCCGGGTCGGGACCGTACGGCAGGAGGAGGCGCTGCACCGGATCGCCGAGCGGACCGGGGCGGCCGCGGCCGACGACATCGCCCTGCTCAGGGAGGTCGGCCGCGCCATGCGGGACGCCTCCATCTGCGGTCTCGGGCAGACCGCGTGGAACGCCGTGGAATCCGCCATCGACCGTCTGGGGGCGTACGAATGACCGTGATCCCGCTGGGAGTGCCGCGTCGTCTGCTGGAGTTCACCCTCGACGGGGAGCCGGTGCGGGCGCCCGAGGGCTCGACGATCCTGGACGCCTGCCGGGCCGTCGGCAAGGACGTGCCCACCCTCTGCGAGGGCGACACCCTCACCCCGAAGAACGCCTGCCGGGTCTGTGTCGTCGAGGTCGAGGGCGCCAGGACCCTCGTCCCGGCCTGCTCCCGCAAGGCCGAGTCCGGAATGGAGGTGCGGACGGACACCGAGCGGGCCCGGCACAGCCGCAAGATCGTGCTGGAACTCCTCGCGTCGTCGGTCGATCTCTCGACGACCCCGAAGGTCGCCGGGTGGATCAAGGAGTACGAGGCGAAACCGGACCGCTTCGGCCCGGACGCGGCCCGGCTGAACGAGGAGCCGAAGGTCGACAACGAGCTGTACGTCCGGGACTACGACAAATGCATCCTGTGTTACAAGTGCGTGGACGCCTGTGGGGAGCAGTGGCAGAACACGTTCGCGATCTCCGTCGCGGGCCGGGGCTTCGACGCCCGGATCGCCGTGGAGCACGACGCCCCGCTCACCGACTCGGCCTGTGTGTACTGCGGCAACTGCATCGAGGTGTGCCCCACGGGCGCGCTGTCCTTCAAGTCGGAGTTCGACATGCGGGCGGCGGGCACCTGGGACGAGGCGGCGCAGACGGAGACGACCACGGTGTGCGCGTACTGCGGTGTGGGCTGCAACCTCACACTCCATGTGCAGGACAATGAGATCGTGAAGGTCACCTCGCCGCACGACAACCCGGTGACCCACGGCAACCTCTGCATCAAGGGCCGATTCGGCTACCAGCACGTACAGAACCGGGACTGAGACACGACATGGGACGAGTCACGGAACGACGCAAGGTGATCCGCATCCGGGACGGCGCGGTCTCCACCCGCCCGGACACGCTCGTCGCCGAGGAACCGATGGAGATCCGGCTGAACGGCAAGCCGCTCGCGATCACCATGCGCACCCCGGGCGACGACTTCGCCCTGGCGGCGGGGTTCCTGGTCAGCGAGGGGGTGCTCGCCGAGCGGTCGGACCTGCAGAACATCGTGTACTGCGCGGGGGCTACGGCGGACGGGGCGAACACGTACAACGTGGTGGACGTGAGGACCGCGCCCGGGGTCGTCGTCCCCGACATCACCCTCGAACGCAACGTGTACACGACCTCGTCCTGCGGGCTGTGCGGCAAGGCGTCGCTGGACGCCGTCCGGACCACCGCCCGGTGGGCCGTCGACGACACCCACGGCGGTGACACTCCCCCGGTCCGGCTCGACCCCGAACTCCTCGCGGGCCTCCCCGACCGGCTCCGCGCGGCCCAGCGGGTCTTCGACCGGACCGGGGGTCTGCACGCGGCGGCCCTGTTCAGCGAGGCCGGCGAGCTGCTCGACATACGGGAGGACGTCGGGCGGCACAACGCGGTGGACAAGCTGGTGGGGCGGGCCCTGCAGAGCGGGGAGCTGCCGTTGTCCCGGGCGGTGCTGCTGGTGTCGGGGCGGGCCTCGTTCGAGCTGGCGCAGAAGGCGGTGATGGCCGGGATCCCGGTGCTGGCCGCGGTGTCGGCGCCGTCGTCCCTCGCGGTGGACCTGGCGGTGGAGTCCGGGTTGACCCTGGTGGGCTTCCTGCGGGGCGCCTCCATGAACGTGTACGCGGGCGAGCACCGTATCGCTCTGCGGGCCGCGGCCGGAGTCGACCAGGGCGGCTGAGCGGCGCTCCCCGCGACACGGCGGCGGGGCCCCTGGCGGCGGGGAGCGCCCCCTGCGCCCCGGGGGCCCCGCCTTTGCCGCACTTTCGGCACTGAGAAACCCCGGGAGCGACCCACCCCGGCAAGGCGCGGGGAACTGCGCGAGAAGCCCCACCGGACCCGCACCCGCCGACGCACCCCCCACCCCCCACCCCCTGACGCGAATCGCGCCCACCCACCCGCACGGTTCTTGTGAGCCCCAGAACCCCCAAGTACCGTCATGGCCGCACATCGGACGTGGGACGTCCGATGTCCCATCACCCAGACGGATGAAGGGCTGGCCACCGTGCCGTCGATTCTTCGCGCACGCCACAGATCCCCCCGCAGACTTCCCCTCATCTCATCCCTCACCTCCCCCCTCACCGCGGTGCTCACCACCACCGCCCTCCTCGCCCTCGCCCCCTCCCACCCCGCCGGGGCCGCACCCCGACCCACCCCCGCCGCAGCCGAGTTCGAGCAGCAGATCCTCTTCAAGGCCTCCCAGGACCCCGGCTACGCCTGCTTCCGCATCCCGGCGATCGTCCGGACGACCGCCGGAACCCTGCTCGCCTTCGCCGAGGGCCGTGTCCTGAACTGCGGGGACGCGGCGGACATAGACCTCGTCGTGAAGCGGTCCACCGACGGGGGCCGCACCTGGGGCCCCCTGCGGGTGGTCAACGAGGGCGGCGGCGACACCCACGGCAACCCCGCACCCGTGGTCGACCGCGAGACCGGCCGCATCGTGCTGGCGGAGACGTACAACACGGGCCGCCTCGACGGCGCGAGCTGTGACGTCCCCTGTGACCGCACCCCTCACCTCCAGTACAGCGACGACGACGGGCTGACCTGGTCCGAGCCGCGCGGTCTGAGCGACCAGATCCGCCCGGCCGGCTGGAACTCCTGGTATGCCACCGGCCCCGTGCACGGCATTCAGCTCACCCGGGGCCGGCACGCGGGGCGCCTCGTGCTCGGCGTCAACGCCGAGACCTGGGCGGACGGCCGGGTCACCGCCAACCACGCGGCGCTCGTGACCAGCGACGACGGCGGGGAGAACTGGCGGATCGGCGCCACGGACACCTGGCCGGTCGCGGACGACGGAACCTTCCGCCAGAAGCCGTCGGAGCTGACACTCGCCGAGCGCGCGGACGGCTCGGTGCTGATCAGCGGGCGCGAGCAGGACGGCACCGACCTGGGCCACCGCAGCCAGACGGTCAGCCGGGACGGCGGCACCACCTTCGCGGCCCCCTTCCGGGCGCTCCCGGACCTCTACACGCCCCAGGTGCAGGGTTCCCTGCTGCGCCTCGGCGACCGCATGCTGCTGGCCGGCCCGGCCGATCCCGACCGCCGCCGCACCATGGCGATCCGCTCCTCGTACGACGGCGGACGCACCTGGGAGAGCGTGGACCGGGGCACGGTCGTCACCACGGACTGGTCCGGCTACTCGGACCTGGTCCGGATCGACGGCGGCGAGGCCGGGAACGAGGTCGTCGGGCTGCTGTACGAGGGTGGCTCGGTCGACGCCCGGGACGAGATCCGCTTCGCCCGGTTCACGGAGGACTGGCTGCAGCCCCGCCGAGGCCCGGACCCGACGACGCCGGACACAGCGCCCGGCGGCGGACCGGCGGCCGTGCTCGGCGGCGCCCGGCCCACGGACGGTGTGGTCGGCGGCGCGCTCGAGTTCGACGGCGCCGACGACGCCGTACGGCTGCCGTACCGGTCGCGACTCCCGCTCGGGGACGGGGACTTCACCGCCTCGCTCTGGTTCCGGTACTCGGCGACCACCGGGGAGCAGCCGATGCTGTGGATGGGCGGTGTGGGGACCACACAGCCCCAGGTGTGGCTGCGCGGCGAGCCGGCGTCCGGGCGGCTGACGGGGCTCATCACCGTGCGGGACGGGGCCTCGCCGCCCCGGACCGCCTCCGTGCGGTCCACGGGCGCGTACAACGACGGGGCGTGGCACCGGCTCGTGCTGCGGCGCGATGGGGGTACCTCCCGCGCGAGCGCAGCCGAGCGTGGGGGAGGGCAGCTCACCCTCTTCGTCGACGGCACCGCGTTCAGCACCGCCGACGTCCCCGGATCGGTCAGCCGGAACTCGCCGTTCGGGGTGCACATCGGGCAACGGGTCGACAGCCGGGCCCACTTCACCGGCGCGATCGACGACGTGCGCCTGTACGGGCGGGCGTTGAGCGACTCGGAGGTGGCCCGTCTCGCCCCGAGCGACTCCGCGACGCGCGGCGAGATCCTGCGACTGCCCATGGACCGGGTGGACGCGGGCAACTAACGTCCCTTCCGTGCCCGACGACGCGGCAGCGCGACAGCGGACGGGGGCCGGACCGGTCCTGATCCTGGCCCTGGTCCTGGCCCTCGCCGCCGTGCTGCTCACCGCCCTCCCGGACGACGACCGGGAGGGCGGCATCGCCTGCACGGCCCGAACGGTCCGGGACTGGACCCCGGACACCTCCCTGACCGGCGAGTTCACCCGGTACGGCGACGACGCGACACGCGCCGACGACTGGACCGGCGGCGACGGCACCCACTCCGTGCGGCTCCCGGACGGGCGGGTGCTGTGGCTGTTCTCGGACACCTATCTGGGCCAGGTGCACCCACCGCCCAACCCGGCCGGCGAATCGGTCACCTGGCGGGACGTCTCGACACCCCTGGTGCGCAACTCGGCCGTGGTGATGTCCCCTTCGGGCCGTCTGGAGGGGACGCTCCCGGCGCCCGTCTTCCCGGACCCGGCCCCGCAGCAGTGGCGCTGGCCGGTGGCCGCCCGGGTCGAGCCCCGCTCCCCCGGCTCGGACGAGAAGGTCGTACGGGTGCTGTTGTGGACCCGCACGGCGGGGCGGTCGCCGTGGATCTACGGGGTGCCCACCGCGACCGAGGTCGCCACCCTGTCGCTGCCCGATCTGCGGCTGGAGGGGATCACGACGGTGCTGGACCAGGGGGCGGTCACCGATCCGGCCCGGCGGGTGCTGTTCGGGACGACCGCCGTGGACGCGGGCGAGTGGACGTACGTCTTCGGCGGCACCGACGCCCAGGCCGCCTCCCGGCCGACCTCCCACGCGTACGTGGCGCGGGTGCCGCGCGGCCGGCTCGGGGAGCCGGGGGCCTGGGAGTACTGGGACGGCTCACGGTGGGCGGTGCGGGGGCGGCCCGCGGCGGTGCTCGGGAACGGGGAGGACAAGGGGGTCGGCAGTGCCTTCACGGTCGTCCGGGACGGGCGCACCTATGTGCTGTTCACCATGGCCGCCGGGACGGCGGGGCTGACGACCGTGACCGCGTACTGGGCCTGCTCCCCCACCGGGCCCTGGCACGGGCCCACCGAGGGATTCAGCCCCCCGCTGCCGAAGAGCGGTGTCGCGGCGTACAACCCGCAGGTGCACCGGGCGGTCGGCGACGACGGGCGGCTGGTGCTCAGCTACGACGTCAACTGGCTGGACGCCGACGCGGCGGCGGCACAGTTGAACATCACCCGGAACGCGTCCCTGTACCGACCGAGGTTCGTATCGCTTCGTCTCGCTGCTCCGTGACCTCCTGCTCGTCCACCGGGTCGTGGGCGCGGCGTTTGGCGATGACCGCGCAGACCATGAGCTGCATCTGGTGGAAGAGCATCAGCGGCAGGACGGCGAGGGAGGCCTCCGGGCCGAACAGGACGCTCGCCATGGGCAGTCCGGAGGCGAGGGACTTCTTGGAGCCGGCGAACTGGATGGCGATCCGGTCCGCCCGGTCGAACCGCAGCACCTTGGCGCCGTACCAGGTGAGCAGCAGCATCACCGCGAGCAGGACCGCCTCGACGACGAGGAGTCCGGCGAGCCGCAGCGGGCTGACCTGGCTCCAGATCCCGCGCACCATGCCCTCGCTGAAGGCGACGTAGACGACGAGGAGGATGGAACCCCGGTCGACGAGGCCGAGGATCCGCTTGTGCCGGGTGACGAAGCCGCCGATCCAGCGGCGTGCCAGTTGTCCGGCGACGAACGGCACCAGCAGTTGGAGCACGATCTTCAGCAGCGAGTCGGCGGAGAAGCCGCCGACGCTGCCGCCGAGCAGGCTCGCCGCGAGCAGCGGGGTGATGACGATGCCCGCGAGGGAGGAGAAGGAGCCCGCGCAGATCGCGGCGGGGACGTTGCCCCGGGCCATCGAGGTGAAGGCGATCGAGGACTGGATGGTCGACGGGACGAGGGTGAGGAAGAGCAGCCCGGTGTAGAGGGAGGGGCTCAGGAACACCGGTTCGAGGCCGCGGGCCGCCAGGCCCAGCAGGGGGAAGACGACGAACGTGCACGCCAGGACGGTGAGGTGGAGTCGCCAGTGCTTGAGGCCGTCGAGCGCCTCGCGGGTGGAGAGCCGGGCGCCGTAGAGGAAGAAGAGAAAGGCGATCGCGGCCGTGGACGCCCCCGAGGCGACCTCGGCGGCCGTACCCCGCGCCGGGAGGAGCGCCGCGACGCCCACCGTCCCGAGCAACAGCAGGATGTACGGGTCGATCGGCATCCAACTCGGCCACTTCAGGCGTTTCACGGTGCTCCACGTGCTGTCGATGCGGGTGTGTCAGGGGCCGGAAGGCCCCTCTCCATCGTCCTCTCCCGGCCCTTGATCGGGAATCCTTCATACCGCTCTGACTGTCATCGCGTTCCACGATAAGCGGGTAGGGTGGCGATCGTGTACGACCCCTCCCATCTGCGCACCTTCCTCGCCGTGGCCCAGACCCTGAGCTTCACCCAGGCCGCCCGGCGGCTGGGGCTGCGGCAGTCCACGGTCAGTCAGCACGTACGCCGGCTGGAGGACGCGGCCGGGCGGCAGTTGTTCTCCCGGGACACGCACTCCGTGGAGCTGACGGAGGACGGCGAGGCGATGCTCGGCTTCGCCCGGCGACTGCTGGAGGTGCACGAGCAGGCGACGGCGTTCTTCACCGGGACCCGGCTGCGCGGACGGCTGCGTTTCGGCGCCTCGGAGGACTTCGTGCTGACCCGGCTCCCGGAGATCCTGGAGGCCTTCCGGCACGACCATCCCGAGGTGGACCTGGAACTGACCGTCGAGCTGTCGGGCACGCTGCACGAACGGCTCACGGCCGGCAAGCTCGATCTGGTGCTGGCGAAACGCCGCCCGGAGGACCCCCGCGGCGAACCCGTCTGGACGGACCGGCTGGTGTGGATCGGCGCGGAGCGGCTCCGCCTCGACGCCGACCGCCCGGTCCCGCTGATCGTCTACCCGCCGCCGGGCATCACCCGCGCCCTGGCCCTGGAGGCGCTGGAGCGCGAGGGCCGCGCCTGGCGCGTCGCCTGCACCAGCGGCAGCCTCAACGGGCTCATCGCCGCCGCCCGTGCGGGCCTCGGCGTGATGGCGCATTCCCGTCGCCTGGTGCCGCCTGGTCTGGTCCGCGTTCCGGAGCGGGCCGGACTGCCGGAACTCGGCGAGGTCGACTTCGTCCTCGTCCACGGCCGGCGTCCGGGAGCGGCGACGAGCGCGGCCGACGCCCTCGCGGCGGCCATCCTGGCCGGCGGCGACCGGCTCCACGGCCGCGCGCGGGGGGTGTGAGGGCACGGCGGACGCGACGGACTCGACGGGTACGGCAGACGCGGCGAACCTGAACGATGCTCGCGTTCTCCCAGGCCAAACCGTGCCCTCGCGGACACGCACCGTCATCGGAGCGTGCGGGTTCGGTGGAGATTGCGCTACCGAAACTTACTGATGCGTCAGGAATTGCGCCGGAGACCTCCCCATCTGCGTGCGTATTCCGGTGCCGCCCCCTGCCACACCTCCCCATGCGCCCCCTCCACAACCCTCCCGCCCGTCCCCCCGGTGAGGTAGCTTTCACGCGCTGTGCGGAGCGCCACGAGGAGCGGGTTTGCGCGAGTTCACCAACCCCCCGTTGGCGTCGGCGCCGCCGGTGGGCGGTCTGGCCGACGTCGTCTTCGAGTACGCCCAGGAGGACCCGACGTACATCGCGCTCGGCCGCAAGGACGAGCGGGGCGAGTGGCGCGACGTGACCTCCGCCGAGTTCCGCGACGAGGTCCTCGCACTGGCGAAGGGCCTGCTGGCGCAGGGCATCCGGTTCGGCGACCGGGTCGCCATCATGTGCCGTACGCGCTACGAGTGGACCCTCTTCGACTACGCGCTGTGGACCGTCGGCGCCCAGGTCGTCCCCGTCTACCCGACCTCCTCCGCCGAGCAGGTCTTCTGGATGCTCTACGACTCCCAGTGCACGGCGGCCATGGTCGAGCACGAGGACCACGCGATGACGATCGCCACGGTCATCGACCGGCTCCCGCAGCTGCGCAGGCTCTGGCAGCTGGACGTCGGCGCGGTCCAGGAACTGTACGAGTCCGGGGCGCACCTCGACGACGAGGTGGTGCACCGGCACCGCCGCGCGGTGACACCCGAGTCCGTCGCGACGATCATCTACACCTCCGGCACGACGGGCCGCCCCAAGGGCTGCGTCATCTCGCACGCCAACTTCATGGTCGAGGCGGACACGGTCATCGAGCGGTGGGCGCCGCTGTTCAAGTCCCGCAAGGGTGACGAGGCGGCGACGCTGCTGTTCCTGCCGCTCGCGCACGTCTTCGGGCGGATGGTGCAGGTCGCGGGTATCCGGGGGAAGGTCAAGTTCGGCCATCAGCCGCAGCTCAACGCGGCCGTCCTGCTGCCCGACCTCGCCGCCTTCAGGCCGACGTTCTTCCTCGCGGTGCCGTACATCTTCGAGAAGGTCTTCAACGCGAGCCGGCGTAAGGCCGAACGCGAGGGCAGGGCCGGCCCGTTCGAGAAGGCCGTCGAGGTCGCCGTGAAGTACGCCGACGCGATGGAGGCGCGGGCCTGGGGCATCGGACCCGGCCCGTCGGCGGGGCTGCGGATGCAGCACCAGTTCTTCGACAAGGTCGTCTACGGCAAGATCCGTGAGGCCATGGGCGGCCGGATCAAGTACGCGATGTCGGGCGGTTCGGCGATGGACCGCCGGCTCGGCCTGTTCTTCGCGGGCGCGGGCGTCCACATCTTCGAGGGGTACGGCCTGACGGAGTGCACGGCGGCCGCGACCGCCAACCCGCCCGAGCGCACCCGGTACGGCACCGTCGGCCAGGCCATCCCCGGCATGACCGTGCACATCGCGGACGACGGCGAGATCTGGCTGCGCGGCCCCAACGTCTTCCAGGGCTACCTCAACAACCAGAAGGCCACCGACGAGACCCTGCACGACGGCTGGCTCGCCACCGGCGACCTGGGCTCCCTCGACGAGGACGGTTATCTCACCATCACCGGGCGCAAGAAGGAGATCCTGGTGACCTCGGGCGGCAAGAGCGTCTCGCCCGCGATCCTGGAGGAGCGGGTGCGCGACCATCCGCTGGTCGCCCAGTGCATCGTCGTCGGCAACGACCGCCCGTACATCGCCGCCCTGGTCACCCTGGACGGGGAGGCCGTGGAGCACTGGCTGCAGATGCACAACAAGGTGAAGCTGTCGCCGGCCGAGCTGGTGCGCGACCCGGAGCTGGAGACCGAGGTGCGGCGGGCGGTGGTCGCCGCCAACACCCTGGTCTCGCAGGCCGAGTCGATCCGTACGTTCCGGATCCTCGCCCACCAGTTCACCGAGGAGCACGGCCTGTTGACGCCTTCGCTGAAGCTGAAGCGGAAGGCGATCGAGAAGGCGTACGCGACCGAGGTCGAGGCGCTGTACCGGGCGTGATCCCGCTCGCCCCCGCGCCGCTCAGACCAGTTGGTAGCCCCGCATGTTCCGCAGCAGCAGGTGGCAGTTCCGCAGGGAACCCGAAGTGTCGCCCAGGGAGCGGTAGATGCCCCACTTGGGGCGAAGCCGGTCCGCGAGGAAGGTGTCGACGCCGCTGCGGGAGACGTCGATGAGCGTGGTCGAGCCCTTCTTGAGGATCCAGCGCACCGAACCTGCCGAGCCGTTGCCGACCTTGACCTGGAAGTCGACGTCGACCCAGGAGTCGTGCAGGGGCGCCAGATCGGTGCGGCCGACGAGGATGTCGTCGATCGGCAGTTTCAACTCGATGGTCTGTGCGCCTCCCCCATCCCGCCGCAGGGACTGCACGACGAGCGGCGAGGTGCCGGCGCCGGGCTGTTTCATCTGCATGATGTGCGTGAAGCTGGTGGTCGCCTGCAGCGAGGCCGGGATGTACATCTGGTAGGTGACCCGCCAGGTCTGGCCCTCGGTCCAGCGCAGAAAGCCGCTGGCGGTCCGCAGCCCGGTGACCTCGTGGCGTTGGCGGTCGGTGGAGGTGTCCCGGTCGACGGTGTGCATGTCGAACCGCCAGGTGTCGCCGGTGGCGCGGATGTGCGGCGCGGCCGAGGTGTGGGAGTCGGCGCGGTCGTCCTCCAGCGTCTCGAAGGCGCGCAGCCCGTCGGCGCTCGCCGAGGGGGACCACTTCAACTGCCAGGAGGCGGCGTGCGCGGCGGGGGCCGGCAGCCCGACGGCGGCCGCCGCGGCACCGCCGAGCGCGGCGCCCAGAACGTTCCTTCGCGTGGGGGTCATGAGCCATCCATTCACGTACGTGATTGATATTCACCGACGTGCGTCGCGGCAAGGGACAGACTTCACGCATGACCGCGTCCGGTCAATGGTCCAGACCGATACGCTGGAACCGCCGGATCCATTTCCGGCCATTCTGCGATTCGGCGTGCGAGCGAGCCGCTCAGGAATGCATCGCGCGCCGTGATCGTTGACGATGGGAAGTACCACCCGACGACTTAAAGGATCGAGAGCTCGTGAGCAGCAAGGTCCCCCCGATCATCCTGAACAACGGCGTCGAGATGCCCCAGCTGGGCTTCGGCGTGTGGCAGGTGCCGGACGACGAGGCCGAGCAGGCGGTCACCACCGCCCTGGAGGCCGGCTACCGGAGCATCGACACCGCCGCGATCTACGGCAACGAGGAGGGCACCGGCAAGGCCCTCGCCAAGGCCGGCGTCGCCCGCAAGGACCTCTTCGTCACCACCAAACTCTGGAACAGCGACCAGGGCTACGACTCCACCCTGCGCGCCTTCGACGAGTCCCTGGACAAGCTCGGCCTGGAGTACGTGGATCTGTATCTGATCCACTGGCCGCTGCCGGCCCGGGGCACCTTCGTCGACACGTTCAAGGCGTTCGAGAAGCTCTACGCCGACGGCCGCGCGAAGGCCATCGGTGTCTCCAACTTCCTTCCGGAGCACCTTCAGACGCTGATCGAGGCCACCAACGTCATCCCGGCCGTCAACCAGATCGAGCTGCACCCGCACCTCCAGCAGCTCGCCGCCCGCGAGTACCACGCGGAGCAGGGCATCGCCACCGAGGCCTGGTCGCCGCTCGGCCAGGGCAAGGGGCTCCTGGAGGTCCCGGCGATCATCGCGATCGCGCAGAAGCACGGCCGCACCCCCGCCCAGGTGGTGCTGCGCTGGCACCTCCAGCTGGGCAACGTGGTCATCCCCAAGTCCGTGACCCCGTCCCGCATCAAGGAGAACATCGAGGTCTTCGACTTCTCCCTGGACACCGAGGACATCGCCGCGATCAGCGCGCTGAACGAGGACCGGCGCATCGGCCCGGACCCGGCGACGTTCAACCAGGCCTGAGGCAGGGGCCGCCGGTCGGCATGCGCCGGCCGGCTTCCCTCGGCCGGCCCCCCGCTCGCCGGGACGCCACGAGACCGCCCGTCGGAATCCGTCCGAAGGGCGGTCTCGTCCGTCCGGTGCGACGGACCGTGGCGAACCGCGGAACCCGCGCTCAGACCGGCTGGCCGATCGGCCGTACGACCACGGTGTTGATGTCGACCCCGGCCGGCTGGCGGATCGCCCAGACCACGGAGTCGGCGATCTGGTCGGCGGTGAGGAGATGGCCGGGCGGTAGAGCGCCGTAGCTGTCCCAGAACGGGGTCTCCACCCGGCCGGGCGCGATCAGCGTCACCCCCACCCCCCACTCGGTGACCTGCCGCCGGGTGTTCTCGGCGAGCCCGGTGACGGCCCACTTGGTCGCACCGTAGATGTTCCCCGGCCCGTGGATGAACCCGGCGACGCTGCCGACCAGCATGATCCGCCCCCGGGTCTCCTTGAGGGCGTCGATGGACGCCCGGACGAGCAGGGCGGGGCCGAGCACATTGGTCAGCACCATCTCCGGCCACCCGGCCGGATCACCCTCGGCGACCGTGTCGTGGGTGCCGAAGCCGGCGTTGGCGATGACGGTGTCGATCCGCCCGAACTCCTTCAGCGTGGCGTCCACCGCCGCCTGTACGTCCGCGTATTCGGCCGCGTGCCCCGGGACGGTCAAGAGTCCTTCGGGTTCGCCGAGTTCGGTGGCGAACGCGCGCAACCGCTCGGCCCTGCGCCCGGTGACGGCCACCCGGTGGCCGAGGTCGAGCAACTGCCGGGCGACAGCGGCCCCGATTCCGCTGGATCCGCCGGTGATGAGCGCCACTGGTGCGTCGGTCATGGATATCCCCCTGTGGTTCCGGCCGACCGGGTGAGCTCCGGCCGACCTGCGGAGTCCATCACTTGGAGCACTCTCGAAGTCAAGTACCGCCGGAACCGGGGGACTTCACAGGGCGCTCGGCTCGTCACCGCCGAGCGACATGGACCGTGTGGGCCGCGAGGACGAAGAGGTCCGTGCGGTGGTGCACGCCCGCCTTGTCGTCGGGGTCGAGGAGGCGGTCGACCGTCGACAGGTCGTCGGCGTCGAGGAAGTCCGCCAGCATTCCACGGGCGCGCTGGAACTGGCCCACGGCGTACGCGCGGGCGGCCTCGTCGACCGGGGCCGGAAGGTCCAGCAGGAAGGTGCGGGACGTGGCGTCGCGCAGACCCACGGCGGTGAGCAGCCCCGGCCAGTCCTCGGTCTCCGGGACGCTGCCGGGCACCGAGGCGCGCATCTCGGTGAACCACCGGTCCTCCGCCGCGTCGATCCGGGACTGCAGTCCGGGACGGCCGATGCCGATGTCACGCGGCAGGAACCGGCTGGGCAGCCCACCCTCGACGAGGGCCAATGTGCCGCCGGGCGCGAGGCGTTCGGCGAAGGCGGCGAGCGCGGCGCGCTGATCGCCGAGGTGGTGCAGGCTGCGGCTGGCCCACATCAGGTCGGCCGGGTAGTCCAAGTCCCCGACACCGTCCGGGAGTTGCGCCTCAAGGGTGCCGAACCGGTCGGCGAGGCCCAGCTCCCGCGCACGCGTCCGCGCCCGTTCCAGCAGGGGTCCGGAGCCGTCCAGCGCGACGACCCGGGCACCGGGGAACGTCTCGGCCAGCAGACAGCTCATGACCCCCGGGCCGCTGCCGACGTCGACGACCAGCCCCGGCTCGGGCTGCCGCGTGGCGACCCACGCGGCGGCCTGCCGGTTCAGTGGCGCGAACAGTTCCGCCTGCCCCACCAGATGCTCGGCCAGCTCGGCCCAGTCGAGGTCGGTGTGGTGGGCAGGGCCGTGCTCGTGGCCGTGGCCGTGGCCGTGCGCGCACTGGCGTCCGGGCCGGTGCGGATCCTGGCCGTGGTGGTGCTGTCCCATGACGGTGTGCCTCTCTTCCGGGTGCCGTCAGCCTGCTCCGACACACCGGAGAACCACCAGCTCTCTTGCCGTATCGGCAATTCGCCCGTGCCGATCCAGCGCGGTCAGCCCTGCTCCGCCACCCGGTACACACAGACGTTCGCGCCCGTGCCGCTGGTGGTCGTGGAGACCAGTTCCAGGGTGTGCTTGGCGCCGTCGCCGGGGAAGATCGTCTTCCCGCCGCCGAGGAGGACCGGCATGACGATCAGGACGAGCTCGTCGACGAGCCCCTCCTGGAGGAGGGTGCGGGCGAGCGTCGGGCTGCCCATGACCAGCAGGTCACCCCCCGCGGTCTCGCGCAGCTTGCGGATCTCGGCGACCGCCTCCGCGCCCGGGACGAGCGTGGTGTTGTCCCAGGTCAGCTCGGAGTCGGTGAGCGTCGCGGACACGACGTACTTGCGGATGGAGTTCATCCGGTCGGCGAAGGGGTCGCCCGCACGGTCGGGCCACGCCCCGGCCATGGCCTTCCAGGTGCGACGGCCGTACAGCAGCGCGTCGGCCTTCTCCAGCGCGGCGTCCCAGGCGCCGCCCACGACCTCCGGGTCGAAGAACGGGTGGGTCCAGCCGCCATGGGCGAACCCGCCGTCGGTGTCCTCGTCGGGACCGCCGGGCGCCTGCACGACACCGTCCAGGCTCATGAACTCGCAGATCACGATGCGCATGGGGTTCTCTTTTCTCGTACCGTCACGGGCTTACGGCGATGAAGACCGCCGCGCCGCCCGGAACTCATCGCACCCACCCACCTCCATCATCGTGACGTGGCTCACACGGACATGCCACCGGTCCGCCAGGGGGTGGGGGAAGCGTGACTGACCCCTGGCGGACCGGCTCATGCGAGCGGACTCAGAGCGCGGGGTACGCGTTCTGCATCAGCTGCTGGAACTGGGCGGAGAACCAGTGCCCGGCGATCGGCGCGTTCGCCAGGGCACCGGACATGTTGTTGCCGTTGCGCGCGTTGCCCGTGTACGTCGGGTCGCACATGCGGTCGAAACCCTTGCCCTCGTCGTTCGGGATGGCGGAGCTGGACCCGTCGGACTCACCCGGCGGCTTCATCCACACGTAGGCGTCGATACCCGGCTCGGGGGAGGCCTTCGGCCGCTCGCCGAGGCCGGCACCGGACTGGTTGCACCAGTTGCCGATGTGGATACGGCGGTCGTAGCGGCCGCCGTTGACGAAGGTGTCCACGTTGGTCGTGGCGCCGGGACCGCTGGGCCGTGCGCTGCCGCCCCAACCGTTCCTGGAGGTGTCGATCAGCATGCCGATGTTCGAGTTGAACCCGACCGAGACCAGCTGGTTGCGGAAGGCCTGGGCGAAGGACAACTCGTCGACGTAGCGGTTCCAGTCGACCCACTTCGACTCCCGGACGGAGGTGCCACCCACGGTCGAGTTGATGGTGAAGTTGTTCTCCTTCAGGGCGCTGTAGTTCGCCGTGTTGGTGATGAAGCCGTGGACGTCGTTGACCGTGGCGCCCTCGGCCGTGGCCGCCTCCTTGAAGGTGTTCGCGGAGGCGCCGAAGTTGTCGTCCCACCCGATCCAGCCGTGGTGGCCGGCGTCGACGTAGTTGTAGACGTTCGGCACGTCGCCGAGCTTGTTGAGCGCGTAGCCGACGCCCTTGACGTAGTTGCCGTTGGCCTTCATGACATCGCACTGGGGGGTGGCCGTCGGGCGGCTGCCGGTGTTGGTGACCAGGTTCGGCAGCGAGTCGATCTCGACCGTGGTGACGATCCGCAGGCCGGCGTACTTCGAGTCGGCGAGGATGGCCGCGATCGGGTCGATGTACTGCGTCTTGTACTTGTCGATCTCCGTCGGGCCGAGCTCGCCGTTGGAGGCGAGGGCGGCGCAGTCACGGCCGGGCAGGTTGTAGATCACCAGCTGGATGGTCAGTTCGCCCGAGCCCTTCTGGCGCAGCGCCTCGTCGAGGTGGTCGCGCAGGCCCATACCGCTGCCCACGCCCTCGATGGCGGCGATCCGGTCCAGCCAGACACCGGTGGGCTGGTTGGAGATCCGGCTGCCGCCCGGCTCGGCGGCGGCCTTCGCGGACCACTCCGGGTTCACATACACCTTGGCGCCGGTGTACGGGTTGTCGACCTTCGCGCCCGGCGTGCCCGGGTCGGTGCCGCCTCCGCCGCCGTCGTCGACGTTGCAGGTCACGCCGTCGAGCGTGAAGGTCGTCGGGAGGGCGTTGGTGCCGCTGTAGGAGCCCTGGAAGCCGAAGCTGACCGAACCGCCGGTGGCCAGCGTGCCGTTGTAGGACTCGTTGGCGGCGGTCACCGAGGTGCCGCTCTGGGTGATCCGGGCGTTCCAGCCGCTGGTGACCTGCTGGTTGCCCGCGTACGACCACTTCACGGCCCACGAGGACTTGGCGGCGCTGTTGTTGGTGACCGTGACGGCGGCGGTGAAGCCGGTGGACCACTGGTTCTGCACCTTGTAGTCGACCGTGCAGGGGATCGCCTGGGCGCCGACGTCGTCGGGCACCGCGGCCACGGCGGTCCCGGCGGCGCCGGCGACCAGCGCCATCGCCGCGAGGAGTGCTGTTCTGGTACGGCTCATGAGTGCGGGTTCCTCTTCCGTAGTGGGGTGTACGAGGAGGAGTCGTCGCGCTGTCGCCGAGGCGAGTAAAAGAACTGAACGCTGGGGGTGTGCGCGGAGCGTCCCTCGCAGCCCGGACACGCCCGGGACGAGCGCGTCGACTGATGGAACCGCTCCCACTGGTGCTGGTGAAGGTAGCGCCAAGTGACGGTAAAAGACAGAGGTGTTGCGTTATTGCGCTCGATGAATCTTTTCTGCGTGATCGAATCTTTTCGACTCTTCAAACACCTTGACCCCTAGGGCCCTCCTCCTCAATATGGGAGCGCTCCCACTGGTTCAAGGCTTGTTGTTGCTGCTCCGCCCCCACCTTCGCAAGAGCCGCACGGAAGGAACCAGAGCATGCACCCCAGACGGAGACGCCGTGCCTCGCGGCGCCTGTGGACGGCCGCGGTCGCGGCCCTCACCCTCCCCTTGACGATGCTCGGTACGGGTTCAACTCCCGCCAATGCGGCGGCAGTTGCCTGCAACGTCGACTACAAGACCAACGACTGGGGCTCCGGTTTCACCGCGGAGCTCACCCTCTCCAACCGTGGCACCGAGGCGATCAGCGGCTGGACCCTGACCTACGACTACGCGGGCAACCAGACGCTCACCAGCGGCTGGAGCGGCACCTGGTCGCAGTCCGGGAAGACCGTGACCGCGCGGAACGCGTCCTGGAACGGCACGATCGCCGTCGGGGCCGCGGTGACCACCGGCGCCCAGTTCACGTACAGCGGCACGAACGCGGCGCCGACCAACTTCGCGATCAACGGCACCACGTGCGTGGGCGCGCACCAGCCGCCGATCACGGTGCTGACCAGCCCGGCGCCGGGCGCGGTGTACTCGCAGGGCACGGCGGTCCCGATGGCGGCCACCGCCGCCGCCGCGGACAACGCGACGATCACGAAGGTCGAGTTCTACGACGACACCACGCTGCTGGGCACCGACACGACCTCGCCGTACACGTACTCCGCCACGGGGTTGGGCGTGGGCAGTCACTCGCTGGTGGCCAAGGCGTACGACAGCCTGGGCGCGTCGGCGAACTCCACGCCGGTCGGCATCACGGTCGCCTCGGGTCCCGCCGTGGTGGTCTCGCCGACCCAACTGGGCGTCCGCCAGGGCCAGTCGGGCACGTACGACGTGAAACTTTCGACCCAGCCGTCCGGCAACGTGACGGTGTCGACCGCGCGGGCGTCCGGCAACACCGGACTGTCGGTGACGGGCGGCGGGTCGCTGACCTTCACGCCGTCGAACTGGAGCACCGCCCAGAAGGTGACGGTGACCGCGAACGCCTCCGGCACCGGCTCGGCCGTCTTCGACTCGACGGCCACCGGCCACGCCAAGGCCTCGGTGACCGTGACCCAGCTGGCCGCGTCGAGCGAGTACGACGAGCGGTTCCTGGAGCTCTACGGCAAGATCACCAACCCGGCGAACGGGTACTTCTCGCCCGAGGGCATCCCGTACCACTCGGTGGAGACGCTGATCGTCGAGGCGCCGGACCACGGTCATGAGACCACCTCGGAGGCGTACAGCTACCTCCTGTGGCTCCAGGCCATGTACGGCAAGGTGACGGGCGACTGGTCCAAGTTCAACGGGGCCTGGGAGATCATGGAGAAGTACATGATCCCGACCAAGCCCGACCAGCCCACCAACTCCTTCTACAACGCCTCCAAGCCGGCGACGTACGCCCCGGAGCACGACACCCCCAACGAGTACCCGGCGCAGCTCAACACCGGTGTCTCGGTCGGTCCGGACCCCATCGCCGCCGAGCTGAAGAGCGCGTACGGCACGGACGACGTGTACGGCATGCACTGGCTGCAGGACGTCGACAACGTCTATGGCTACGGCAACTCGCCCGGCAAGTGCGAGGCGGGGCCGACGGACACCGGCCCGTCGTACATCAACACCTTCCAGCGCGGGCCGCAGGAGTCGGTGTGGGAGACCGTCCCGCAGCCCACCTGCGACCAGTTCAAGTACGGCGGCCCGAACGGGTACCTGGACCTGTTCACCGGTGACGCGCAGTACGCCAAGCAGTGGAAGTTCACCAACGCCCCGGACGCCGACGCACGGGCCGTGCAGGCCGCGTACTGGGCGGACGTCTGGGCCAAGCAGCAGGGCAAGGGCGCGGACGTCTCCGCGACCATCGGCAAGGCCGCGAAGATGGGCGACTACCTCCGCTACTCGATGTACGACAAGTACTTCAAGAAGATCGGGAACTGTGTGGGGGCCACGTCCTGCCCGGCCGGCACCGGCAAGGACGCCTCGCACTACCTGATGTCCTGGTACTACGCGTGGGGCGGCGCCACCGACACGGCGGCCGGCTGGGCCTGGCGCATCGGCTCCAGCCACACGCACGGCGGCTACCAGAACCCGCTGGCCGCCCACGCCCTCGCCAACTACGCCCCGCTGAAGCCCAAGTCGTCGACCGGGCAGGCGGACTGGGCCAAGTCCCTGGACCGGCAGATCGAGTTCTACCGCTGGCTGCAGTCGAACGAGGGCGGCATCGCGGGCGGCGCCACCAACAGCTGGGCGGGGCGGTACGCCACTCCCCCGGCCGGGACGCCGACCTTCTACGGCATGTTCTACGACTCGAAGCCGGTGTACCACGACCCGCCGTCGAACCAGTGGTTCGGCTTCCAGGCGTGGTCCATGGAGCGGGTCGCCGAGTACTACCAGCAGACGGGGAACGCCGCCGCGAAGACGGTCCTGGACAAGTGGGTCGACTGGGCGCTCTCCAAGACGACGATCAATCCGGACGGTACCTACCGGATCCCGTCGACGCTGCAGTGGTCGGGCGCGCCAGACACCTGGAACGCGTCGAGTCCCGGTGCGAACGCGGGGCTCCACGTGACCGTCGCCGACTACACCGACGACGTGGGTGTGGCCGCGGCGTATGCCAAGACGCTGACGTACTACGCGGACCGCTCCGGTGACGCGGACGCGGCCCGGGTCGCCAAGGCGCTGCTCGACGGCATGTGGGACCACCACCAGGACGGCCTGGGGATCGCGGTCCCCGAGACCCGGGCGGACTACAACCGGTTCGACGACCGGGTGTACGTGCCGAGCGGGTGGACCGGGAAGATGCCGAACGGCGACACCATCGACTCGAACTCGACCTTCGCCTCCATCCGGTCGTTCTACGAGGACGATCCGGCCTGGTCGAAGATCGAGGCGTATCTGGCCGGTGGGGCCGCGCCCTCGTTCACGTATCACCGGTTCTGGGCCCAGGCGGACATCGCCCTGGCCATGGGTTCGTACGCGGAGCTTCTGGAGTAGCACCGCGGAGGACGTATGACAGCCGCGGACCGTTCGTGGCTGGTCGCACGGTTCCCCGCGCCCCTTCGGGGGCGCGGGGATCTTTCCCCCCACAGTCAGGAGAGGACCCCCGCTGTGCGAAGAACCCGCATCCTCACCACCGTCCTGGCCCTCGCGGCCGGCCTTCTCGCCGGATCCCCACCCGCGTTGGCCGCCGACAGGGCCGAGAAGCCGACGGCCCTCGCCGCCGACACCTATACCTGGAAGAACGCCCGGATCGACGGCGGCGGCTTCGTCCCCGGCATCGTCTTCAACCGCAAGGAACGCGACCTGGCGTACGCCCGCACCGACATCGGCGGCGCCTATCGCTGGGTGGAGTCGTCGAAGACCTGGACCCCGTTGCTCGACTCCGTCGGCTGGGACGACTGGGGGCACACCGGTGTCGTGAGCCTCGCCTCCGACCCGGTCGACCCGGACAAGGTGTACGTGGCGGCCGGGACGTACACCAACAGCTGGGATCCGGGGAACGGGGCGATCCTGCGGTCGTCGGACCGGGGGGCCAGCTGGCAGAAGACCGGCCTGCCGTTCAAGCTGGGCGGGAACATGCCGGGGCGGGGCATGGGCGAACGGCTGGCCGTGGACCCCCACCGCAACAGCGTGCTGTATCTGGGCGCGCCCAGCGGCAAGGGGCTGTGGCGGTCCACGGACTCGGGGGTCACCTGGTCGCAGGTGACCAACTTCCCGAACGTCGGCAACTACGTGGCCGATCCGTCCGACACCAGCGGCTACTCCAGCGACAACCAGGGCATCGTCTGGGTCACCTTCGACGAGTCGACGGGCACCGCCGGGAACGCCACGCGGACCCTCTACGTCGGGGTCGCCGACAAGGACAACGCGGTGTACCGGTCCACGGACGCGGGGGCCACCTGGTCGCGGGTGGCCGGGCAGCCGACCGGCCATCTGGCCCACAAGGGCGTCCTCGACACCGTGAACGGCCATCTGTATCTGTCGTACAGCGACAAGGGCGGACCGTACGACGGCGGCAAGGGGCAGCTGTGGCGGTACGCGACCGCGACGGGCACCTGGACGAACGTCAGCCCGGTGGCGGAGGCCGACACCTACTACGGCTTCAGCGGGCTGACCGTCGACCGGCAGGACCCTGGCACGGTCATGGCGACGGCGTACAGCTCCTGGTGGCCGGACACGCAGATCTTCCGCTCCACGGACAGCGGCGCCACCTGGACCAGGGCCTGGGACTACACGTCGTATCCGAACCGCTCGAACCGCTACACCATGGACGTGTCGTCGTCCCCCTGGCTGACCTGGGGCGCCAACCCCTCGCCGCCCGAGCAGACACCCAAACTCGGCTGGATGACCGAGGCGCTGGAGATCGACCCGTTCGACTCCGACCGGATGATGTACGGAACCGGCGCGACGATCTACGGCACGGAGAACCTGGGGAACTGGGACGACGGCAGCCAGTTCACCATCAAGCCGATGGTGCAGGGTCTGGAGGAGACGGCCGTCCTCGACCTGGCCTCTCCCCCGTCCGGCGCGCCGCTGCTCAGCGCGCTCGGTGACATCGGCGGCTTCCGGCACACGGATCTGACGAAGGTCCCGTCGATGATGTTCACCCAGCCGAACTTCACGACGACGACCAGCCTGGACTACGCCGAGTCCAACCCGAACACGGTGGTGCGGGTGGGTAATCTGGACTCCGGTCCGCACATCGCGTTCTCCACGGACAACGGCGCCAACTGGTTCGCGGGCACCGATCCGTCGGGCGTGAGCGGCGGTGGCACGGTGGCCGCGGCCTCGGACGGCAGCCGGTTCGTGTGGAGCCCGGCCGGCACGGGCGTGCAGTACACGACCGGCTTCGGCAACGCGTGGTCGGCGTCGAGCGGCATCCCGGCCGACGCGATCGTGGAGTCCGACCGGGTGGACCCGAGGACCTTCTACGGCTTCAAGTCCGGGAAGTTCTACGTCAGTACGGACGGCGGAGCGACCTTCACCGCGTCGAACGCGACCGGCCTGCCCAGCGGGGACAGCGTCCGGTTCAAGGCGCTGCCCGGGGTGAAGGGCGACGTCTGGCTGGCCGGTGGCGCGACCGACGGGGCCTACGGGCTGTGGCACTCGACGGACGCCGGCGCGACCTGGACGAAGCTCTCCGGTGTCGAGCAGGCCGACACGATCGGCTTCGGCAAGGCGGCGACGGGAGCCTCTTACCAGACCCTCTACACCAGCGCCAAGATCGGTGGCGTACGCGGCATCTTCCGGTCGACGGACAAGGGCGCGACCTGGACCCGCATCAACGACGACGCCCACCGGTGGGGTTGGACGGGTGCGGCCATCACGGGTGACCCGAGGGTGTACGGGCGGGTCTACATCGCGACGAACGGGCGGGGGGTCGTCTACGGCGACTCCTCCGACACGGGAGGCGGCGGGGGTGGGGGCGGCGGTACGGACCCGGACCCCGAGCCGACGGGCGCGTGCGCGGTGACGTACACGATCACCAACCAGTGGTCGGGCGGTTTCCAGGCGGACGTGCGGCTCGCCAACACGGGCGCGAGCGCCTGGTCCGGCTGGGCGCTCGGCTGGACCTTCCCCGACGGCCAGAGCGTCTCCCAGCTCTGGAACGCCACCCATACGCAGACGGGGTCGGCGGTCACGGCCCGGAACATCGGCTGGAACGGCACGGTGGCGGCGGGGTCGTCGGTGAGCTTCGGCTTCACCGGAAGCTGGTCGGGGAGGAACGGCGAGCCGACCGCGTTCAAGCTCGGTGACCAGTCCTGCACGGTGACCTGACACCCCGCGCAGGACGAGGAGAGGGCGCGCGTCCGGGTCGGCGCGCGCCCTCTTCGTACCATGGACACCCGGTATGTCGAACCGAGTACACCCTCCCCTATCGACATGTTCATGGCGGGCACAGAGGGGCATCCCAGAGTGTGTACGCACGGCTCGCCCGGAGACCTTCACAGAAGGAGCCCCTGTGCCGAACCACAGCCGCGTCACTCGCCGACTGGGCATGAAGACCGCCCTCGCCGCAGCGGTTCTGCTGCCGTTGTCCCGCACCACCGGACTGTCGGGCGAACCCGCCGTCGCGGAGGAGAGGAAGGAGGAGGTCACCGCCGCCCCGCCTCTGGCGACCATGTCCTTCAACCTGCGCTACGCGAGCACGGTGCAGCCCAACAGCTGGGCCGTGCGCAGGCCGGTGACGCGGGCACTGCTGCGGCAGGAGGCACCCCATGTCATCGGTACGCAGGAAGGCCTCCACCGGCAACTGCTCGACATCGAGGCCGACCTCGGGACGGACTACCGCTGGATCGGCACCGGCCGCGCGGGAGGCAACCGCGACGAGTTCATGGCCGTCTTCTACGACACCCGCCGGCTCGCGCCCGTCGAGTACCGGCACTTCTGGCTCTCCGACACCCCGGAGGTGCCGGGGTCGAACACCTGGGGCGGCGGCTCCATCCGGATGGTCACGTGGGTCCGGTTCCGTGACCTGAAGGACGGCGACAGACAGTTCTACGTCCTCAACACGCACCTCGACAACGCCAGCCAGTACGCCCGCGACCGCGCCGCGGCCCTGATCGCCCAGCGCATCGCCGGACTCGACCGGTCGCTCCCCCTCGTCGTCACCGGCGACTTCAACGTGGCGGCCCACCGGAACACGGTCTACGACACGATGCTGGGCGCGGGGCTCGTCGACACCTGGGACACGGCGCCCGAGCGCAACGACCTCTACGCGACGTTCCACGGCTACCGCCCGCTGACCCCGGGCGGCGACCGCATCGACTGGATCCTGACCACCCCGGGTATCACGGCGCACCGGGCTGCCATCAACACGTTCGCGTCCGGCGGCCAGTTCCCCAGCGACCATCTGCCCGTCCAGGCGTCCCTGACGCTGGGCTGAGGATCTCGGCGAAAGCCCGGGGCGGGCCGGGTGCCGGGCCGCACACGGACCGGCACCCTACGGCTGTACACCGTCCGCCTGGGCGCCTTTTGGCTGTTGGCGCGATGAAGAAACTGGTGTGCGGGGGCTGGTTGTAGGCGGTGTTCTGCCAGGCCAGCCCCGTGCTGCCTGGGGCGGCCCACCCGTGGACCCGACAAGGCCGGCCCCGAATGGCCGTCGACGCGGGCGAAAGACCTACCCCTGCGCCTCCCCCACATGCCCCCGGCTCGTACCCGCCCGCAAAAGGGGCTGCCACCCGCAGTGTTGTGTCTCAGAGGCCCGCGAGGGCCGTGTCGATGATCCGATGGAGCGCCGGCCGGTCGAACGTCTTGGCCATGACCCGCAGCCCGGCGAGGGTGTTCTGGAGGAACAGCGCCTGGGCTCTGGCGTCGACGTTCCGGGCGACGTCACCGTCCCGCTGCCCCTGCGCGATGCAGGCGGCGAGGACCTCGATCACGCCCTCCTCCATGCGGTGGACCACCCGTGCGGCCTCCGGGTCGCGTCCGCCGAGTTCCCCGATCGTGTTCTGGGCCAGGCACCCGCGCCGGACCGGCCCGTCCAGGTCCGCGTCCACCAGCAGCACGAAGTAGGCGCGGATGAGCTCCTTGGCGGTACCCGGCCGCGAGAGGAACTCCTCGGCCCGCTCGGACTGCATCCGGTCGTAGAGGTCCAACGCCTTGCCGAACAGCTGACGCTTGGAACCGAAGGAGTGGTACAGGCTGCCCTTGGCCACCCCGGTCGCCTCCGCGAGGTCGACAGGGGACGTCTCGGCATAGCCCTTGGTCCAGAACGCCTCCATCGCCTGCGCGATGACCACGTCCGGTTCGAAGCTCTTCGGTCTGCCCATACCGCTACCGTCGCCAGTATTTGACCTGGGGGTCGAATGCTCGGCCACGCCGGCCGGCGCCAGGATCAGGAGGTCGCTGTCCGCCCGACTCCAGGCGAACCTCCCGTCCAGGAGCGCACCGACTCGCGGCGCCGAGTGCGCGCAGAGAGGGCGAGCGGGCGTTTCGGTTCACCGGTCTGCGCCGCGGGCCGAGCCGGTGCGGGGAAGGTCCTGTTCGGCCCAGGCGGCCATGGCGTCGAAGACGACCTGAAGTCGCGTGCCTGCCGGGGTGAGCCGGTACTCCACCCGGGGCGGGACCTCCGGGTATGCGGTGCGGGTGACCAGCCCGATGAGTACGAAGCGCCGTAGCCGTGAGGACAGGGTCTTGGGGCTGATCCCCGGTAGCGCGGCGCGCAACTCGGTGAAACGTTTCGGGCCGGTCAGCAGCTCCCGCACGATCAGCGTCGCCCAGGGCCCGTCCAGCACGGTCAGGAACCGGGCGATCGGACATTCCGGCAGAGGGTGCTCCAGATCACTCACGCTTTCCCCATTAGTTCATTTGAGGGAACTGATTCCCTTGGGGAACTGTAGCCGGGTCAGCCCACACCAGACACCTTGGAGGACCTCATGACCGCGATCGGTACGAACAACACCGCAAGCGAGATGGTGCGCTCGGCGACGAGCAACGCGTTGCGGGTCGCCGCGCGCGAACTGGAGCTCTACGACACCGGCGACGTCGCCGGGGCGGACGAGGTGTTCGCCCCGGATGTGATCGACCACAACCCCGCCACCGACGCCGCCTCGGGCATCGACGGCATGCGGGCGTCGATCGCCGCGGTCCGTGACGGATTCACCGACACACAGCACCGGATCCTCTTCCAGCAGGAGCTCCCCGGCGGCTGGGCGGTCCTCCATTGGCGGATGACCGCGACCCACACCGGAGACGCCTTCGGATTCCCTGCCAGCGGCAACCAGGTCGACATCGACGGCCAGGACATCATGCGCATCGTCGACGGCAAGATCACCGAGATCTAC
The DNA here is from genome assembly GCF_019599145.1 of Streptomyces akebiae. Taxonomy (NCBI): domain Bacteria; kingdom Bacillati; phylum Actinomycetota; class Actinomycetes; order Kitasatosporales; family Streptomycetaceae; genus Streptomyces; species Streptomyces akebiae. The sequence goes on from NZ_CP080647.1 coordinate 1,693,309, forward strand.
CACGTCGAAGAACTGCTCAAGCTCACCCAGCAGATCAGCGGCGGCGCGCAGTCGGCGTGAAGATCGAGATTTCCGGGCAATGGCCTTGGCTCAGAGAAACGACTAGCCCAAAGCCGATGACTCCGCTCCAGATGGCAGGCACGGCGGACCTCCGCGACAACCCCGAGCGAGGCCAGCCTACGACCTCACACTGAAACCGGCATATCGAGCAAATCGTCCGAATGGCGCTAGCTGATGTGGGCACTCCAACCAGGGACCCCACAGATCGGAGCACACCATGGTCATCAAGAAACTGCACGACATGGGCATCCGCAGCGAACACGCCTACCTCGCCGCCTTCACCTCCATCGGCCTCTCCGTCGCCGCCTGGGCGACAAGCCTCAAGGCCGAACCCGTCGGCGGCCTCGCCCGCGCCGACCGCTGGGGCATCTTCGTCGGCGAATGGGCACCCACCTTCTTCGGCCTCGGCGTCGCCCTCTCCCACTACGAGCAGCAGGACGGCACCCTCACCGCCAGCGTCCACGAACTGCGTGAGCGGAAGGAACGCCAAGCCGTCTGACATGGCGTCGCGCGACTCCCGGGCCGCCACCTTTGCCGGATGGCCCGGGAGTCGACACGGATAGTCACAGAACAGTCACCACTCACCCACCCGACGCACCAGGGCACTACCGTCATGCCACCCGAAACACCCCAGGGGGGACGACATGACCAGCCCGTACACCACACCGCCCATGCCGCAGCCCGTCAGACCCGCACCCAGATGGGCCCGCAAGCGGTACGTGCTCCCCGCGCTCGGCTTCGCCTTCTTCATCGGCATCGGCGCCGGCGCCGGCGACCCGCAGACAGACGACGCGAAGAACACCGCCGCCAAGCCCGGCCCCACCACCACCGTCACAGCGACAACGACCACAGAAGCCAAAGCAAAGGCCGCGCCGACCGTGACCGCCACCAAAACGGTCAAGGTGAAGGTGAAGGTGAAGGTCACCGAGACCGTGACCGCCCAGCCCGCCGCGGACGACAACTCCGGCAGCAGCAGTGGGGGCGGTACGGGCAGCGTCCACTACTCGAACTGCTCGGAGGCACGCGCGGCCGGAGCCGCCCCCGTCCACCGCGGGGACCCCGGCTACGGCAGCCACCTCGACCGTGATGGCGACGGTGTCGGCTGCGACAGCTGACATGCATGCGCCCGCCTCGACGGGGGATGCGAGGCTCGTTGGCCGAACCGGGCTGCAAGCTGGTGGGCGGGGTGTTTGTCGGAAGTGGCGAGCAGCAGTTCACGTGCCCGTTCTGTGGGCCGGCACAGGAGCGGGCGTTGACGTGGGAGCAGGACTGGGTGCTGCTGGAGCCGGGCTGAAGGTGGCCGCGCATCTGGTGCCGACAGAGCAGCGGTGGATCGAGCGCGGACTGGCGTGCGCGGGGCAGCTGCCGGACGCCGGATGGACAACCGCCCACGGCACAGGCCCCGCACCGGACCGATCTGTGCGGGGCCTGTGCCGTTTCAGCCCGGGTGGTCCCTACGGCGTGTACACCGTCGGCCTGGGCGCCGTCGGCATGTTGGCACCGATGAAGAAACTGGTGTGCGGGGGCTGGTTGTAGGCGGTGTTCTGCCAGGCCAGGCCCGTGCGGTACATCGGGTCGTGGAGCAGGGTCGTGATCTTCGTGCCGGTCTCGATCGGGGTCGAGTAGATCCGCAGCGCCGTGTTGCCGCTGGTGCGCCAGACGACCTCCTCGCGCCAGTCGCCGAGGATGTCGCCGGAGAGGGCAGGGGTTGCCTTCGTCCCGTTGTTCGAGGAGACCCCGGATCCGGTCAGCAACCGGGTCTCGGCGGAGGTGCCGTACTTGTCGATCCGGGTGCCGTCGAGGAGTTCACGGACCGGGTCGCCGTCCCACCAGGAGAGGAAGTTGACCGACGAGGGCTCGCGGCCCTTCGTCGCGCCTGCCTCGTCGCGGATGGAGGTGTCGGAGGCCGACCACATCTCGGGCCCGTCGTTGCCGGCGTAGATGTCCCCGGCGACGCCCCGGCCGTTGTCGCAGCAGGCGGCGAGCTGCCAGCGGACCGCGCCGTTCGCGGGGTTGATGTACAGCTCGGCGGGCTGCGAGGTGGACTCGGAGACCTTGAAGTACTCCAGGCCGGGGGTGGACGCGTCGAGGTCGCCCAGGTGCTGGGCGTCGCCGTGGCCCGTCCGCGTGGTCCACAGGGCGCCCCCGTTGTCGTCCACGGCCATCGCGCCGTACACGATCTCGTCCCGGCCGTCGTTGTCGACGTCACCGACGGAGAGGCTGTGCGAGCCCTGGCCGTCGTAGCCCCGGCCGGAGTTGGTGGAGGAGCTGGTGTCGAAGGTCCAGCGGCGGGTGAAGGAGCCGCCCCGCCAGTCCCAGGCCGCGATCACCGAGCGGGTGTAGTAGCCGCGCGCCATGATCAGGGAGGGGCGGGCGCCGTCGAGATAGGCGGTACCGGCGAGGAAGCGGTCCACGCGGTTGCCGTACGAGTCGCCCCAGGACGAGACGGTGCCCCGGCCCGGGACGTAGTCGACGGTCTGCATCGCGCGCCCGGTCTGCCCGTTGAACATGGTCAGGTACTCGGGCCCCGTCAGGATGTAGCCGCTGGAGTTGCGGTGGTCGGCGGAGGAGCTGCCGATCACCGTCCCCGCCCCGTCGACCGTGCCGTCCGCCGTCTTGGCGGCGATCTCCGCCTTGCCGTCGCCGTCGTAGTCGTACACCTGGAACTGGGTGTAGTGCGCGCCCGAGCGGATGTTGCGGCCCAGGTCGATGCGCCACAGCCGGGTGCCGTCGAGCTTGATGCCGTCGATGATCGTGTTGCCGGTGTAGCCGGACTGGGAGTTGTCCTTGGCGTTCGTCGGCTGCCACTTCAGGACGAACTCCAGGGCGCCGTCGCCGTCGAGGTCGCCCACGGAGGCGTCGTTGGCCTCGTAGGTGTAGGCGACGCCGTCCGGGGTGGTGCCGCCGGCGGGTGCGCTGATCGGGACGTCCTTGTAGCCGGTGCGCAGTTGGACCGCGTGCACCGAGTCGCCCTGCTCCACACCGTTCACGATCGCGCGGACCGTGTAGTCGGCCTGGGCGGGGGCGCCGGCGTGGAAGTAGTTCGTCGAGCCGGTGATCGGCGTCGCGTTGACCTTCGTTCCGACCCGGTAGACGTTGAACGACACGTCGTTCGGGTCGGTGCCCAGCCAGCGCCAGCTGACCAGGTTGCCGCTGTCGACGTGCACGCTGACCACGCCCCGGTCGAGGCGCTCGACCTGGCGGGCGGTCGCGGCCTCGGCGGGCGTGCCGGTGAACGTGGTGAGTCCGGCGGCGACCAGGGCCGCTGTCACCAGCGAGCGCAGGGCTCGGCGTCTGTGGTGCCTGTGCGGGTGCTGCACGTGACGAACCTCCAGAAAGGACGGACGGGTTCCGCTCCTTCAGTCGCCACCGTTCCCGGCCACGTTGCCGTATCTTTCGGCCAGTTCGGCCACGGTCCTGACGATCCGGTGGCGCGGATCGGCCGGTTCCAGCACCCCGATGTCCGTGCCCAGCCGCGGGAACTCGCCGTGCGCGTGCTCGACCGACTCGACGGGCACCCTCGCCGTGGTCCAGCGGCCCTCTCCCGGGCTCCCGTCGACCGGCACGGCCCTGGGCACGGTCACGCCCGGCGCCAGCCGGACCAGCGCCTCCACCCGGTACAGCCGGGCGTGGAAGTCGCGCCGGTACGCGGACGACGGGGCGACCTGGCGCCAACCCGGCCGACCTGGCCGACCTGGCCGACCGACTGGATCACGAAGTTCAGGCGGCCTTCCGGAACGCCCGCAGAGTGAACTCCGGGTCCGGGCGCGGCACGTCCTGGTCGGGCAGGGCCGCGAGGCGCAGCGCGAAGTCGTCGGCCAGCGGATCGCCCGGGGGCAGCGTGACGAACCAGCCCCGGCGCAGGTCGGCGACCGTGCGGCGGGGGCTGCGCCCTTGGCCGCGGCCGGGGAAGCGGGCCTGCCCGGCGGCACGCAGACCGTGTTCGTCGGCGTACCTCTCGACGGCAGCGGCGGGGTCCATCGCCGCGGCCCGGGGCCGTGCGGCCAGCACCGCGTCGATGTCGCTGCCCACGTTGTGGGAGGCGGCCTTGTCGACGGTGGTGACATACACACCACCGGGGCGGAGCACCCGGGCGCACTCCCCGACGACGGCCCGTACGTCCTCGGGGCCGCCCAGCAGATGGAGCAGCCACACACTGGTGACGGCGTCGAACTGCCCGCCACGGAAAGGGAGTCGGCGCCCGTCGCCGATCACGACGGAGCCGGGCAGCCGGGCGGCGGCCCGGCTCGCCATGGCGTGGGTGAGGTCGACCCCCGTGACCTGTGTCCCGGGCCGGGCGGCCGCGAACCGCCGGGTCACGATCCCGGTGCCGCAGGCGATGTCGAGCAGGCGGCGGGCGCCCTCGGGGACGAGGCCGAGCACGGCGCGGGCGGCGGCCTCGGCGCGGGGCTCGCCGCCCCGCAGGGCGTCGTAGTCGCCGGCCTCCCTGTCGTAGTCCAGCACCCGCCTCAGCTCGCCCCGTGACCGGGGGCGAGCGCCTCCACCCTGCGGGCCAGCTCGAAGTCCTTCTCGGTGACGGCGCCGCCCGCGCTGTGGGTGTGGATGGTCAGCGACACCGTGTCGTAGCCGAGCGTGAGGTCGGAGTGGTGGTCGAGCTCCTCCTGGGTCTGGGCGATGTGCACGACCATCGCGGTCGCCGCGAAGTGCGAGGCCAGCCGGTAGGAGCGGGCGATCCGGTCCCCGTCCAGCGACCAGCCGGGCAGCTCCGCCAGCCGGTCCTCGATCTCCTTCTGCGGCAAGGGTTCGACGGGCATGGCCCACTCCTTCCGGGACGTCCCCTCCGTGACGTGCGGTCCCTTCCAGCGTGCCACAGACGGACCGCCGAGTCCCTGGTCAGGAGCCCGGACGCGCCACACCTCGATCGGCTCGGCTACGTTTTCCGCATGACCAGTGTCCCGACCGGTACCCCGGGCCGTCCCACCGCGCCCGCCGACCAGGGCGTGGGCCCGCTGCTGCGGGCCTGGAGAGAGCGACGACGGGTCAGTCAGCTGGAGTTGGCGCTGCGTGCGGGTTCCTCGGCGCGGCACATCAGCTTCGTCGAGACGGGTCGCTCCCGCCCGAGCGAGGAGATGGTGCTCCGGCTCGCCGAGCACCTGGACGTACCCGTACGGGAGCGCAACGCGCTGCTGCTCGCGGCCGGTTACGCCCCGCGCTACCCGGAGACCCCGCTCGACGATCCGTCGATGGGCGCGCTGCGGGAGGGCATGGAACGGCTGATCCAGGGCTACGAGCCGTATCCGGCGCTGGTGATGAACGCGACGTACGACGTCCTGGCCGCCAACCGGGGCATCGTCATGCTCCTCGGCGGGATCCCCGAGTCGCTGCTCGTCCCTCCGCTCAACGCGATGCGGTTGACGCTGCATCCCGAGGGCATGGCGCCGCGCATCCGGAACCTGCGTGCCTGGCGCGGGCACCTGCTGGAGCAGATGGAGCGGCAGGTGGCGCTGCACCGTTCGGAGCCGCTGCGGGCGCTGTACGAGGAGGTGGCGGCGTATCCGCTGCCACCGGGTACGCCCGAGGCCGATCCCGGCGAGGACGCGGGGGCGGAGCCCGGCGCGGAGCGGAGTGCCTACTTCGCGCTGCCGATGCGGATCGAGCACGAGGGCCGGGTGCTGTCCTTCGTCTCCTCGGTGTCCACCTTCAACACCCCCATGGACGTGACCGTGGCCGAGCTGGCCATCGAGACGTTCCTCCCGGCCGACCCGGCGACGGTCAAGTACCTGCACGGGCTGATGTCCTGACGCTCAGTCGGCGTCCGTCCGGTCGCGGGCCGCGCGGAGGGCGAGGTGCTGGACCGCCGCGAACCCGGCCACGGTGACCGCCTGGAGCAGCGTCCACACCGCGCCGGCCGTGCTCGGCGTCAGCCACAGCACCAGGGCGACGAGGCTGAGGACCGCCCAGGCGAGGTTGGCCTCGATCACGGCCCGTACGGGCGGCGCCGGCGGGCGCTCACGCGCGGCCAGCAGGGCGACACCCGCCGCGTACACCGAGAGGAACGCGCCGAGCCCGACGAGCAGCCCGGGGTCGACGCCGAGGAAGCGGCCGAGAGGGGCGGAGGCCAGGAGGTAGGCGAGCCCGTTCGCTCCGGTCACCGCCGCGTCGGCGGCCAGGAAGCGGCGCAGCATGGTGCGCGGGTCGGTGGTCCGGGCGAGGACGGCGAGCCGGCCCGTCGACATGGTCATGGACATGGCACATCACGCTCCGTCGAGGTGGTGGGCGGGAAACGGAAGGGCCCGGAGGCCCAGGACCCCGAGAGGTACCCGGTGAACCCCGGTGACCTCACCCTGCCGCGCGGGGCGTACGGCGGTCGATTACCTCCGAGGTCATGGCTCCCCGTATCCTGCGGCGGCGTCGGGACCGGAGCCCGGCGGAGCATCGCGTTCCGGCTGGCTCTGTGAGATCCCCACCTGGTCATGACAGACTGGTGAGGGATCTCGGCGCGTGGGGAGGCGTGGCGTGAGTGAGCGGCGGCCCGCGCCCACCGTGGGTCAGGTGGTGCTCGGAAGACGGCTCCAGGAACTGCGGGAGTCCGCCGGGCTCAAGCGCGAGGAGGCGGCACGCGTCCTCCGGGTCGCCCCGGCGACCGTACGGCGCATGGAGACCGCCGACGTCGCGCTCAAGATCCCGTACGTCCAGGTGCTGCTGACGACGTACGGTGTCGCCGAGCACGAGGTCGCCGCCTTCGTGACGCTGGCCGAGGAGGCGAACAAGCCGGGGTGGTGGCAGCGGTTCCACGATGTGCTCCCCGACTGGTTCAGCGTGTACGTCAGTCTGGAGGGCGCGGCACATCTGATCCGGCAGTACGAGCCGCACTTCGTGCCGGGGATGCTGCAGACGGAGGAGTACGCGCGGGCCGTGATGGAGGCCGGGACGGTCGGGCAGACCGGTCCCGAGGCGATCGAACGGCATGTGTCGCTACGGATGGCGAGACAGAAACTCCTCACGCAGGAGAAGCCGCCGCACCTGTGGGTGATCATGGACGAGACGGCCCTCGCGCGTCCGGTGAGCATCCGCTCCCAGGTCATGCGCGACCAGCTCGACCGTCTCCTCGAAGTCACCGAGAGGGACCATGTGATCCTCCAGGTCTGCGAGTTCGCCGACGGCCCCCACCCGGGCACCTACGCCCCCTTCTCCCTCTTCCGCTTCGCCGAACCCGAACTCCCCGACATGGTCTACACCGAGTACCTCACCGGCGCCCTCTACCTCGACTCCCGCACCGAGGTCGCCCTCCACCTCGAAGTCCTCGACCACATGGCCGCACACGCGGCCTCCGCCGAGAGGACGAGACAGATCCTGAAGCGGTACCGCGACAGGTACTGAGCGGCTCACCCACGGCCCGCGCACGCCCGGCCCGGCCCCCGCGGAAGGCTCACGCCGCCCCTCCCTTCGGCCCCCTCTCCTCGTCCACGATCTCCGCGTCGACCACGGTCTCGTCCTCGGTGGGGTCGGGGGGCGGCGGGTCGGCCTGGGCGCGGGAGGAGGCCGCGTACATGGACTGGCCCATGCGCTGGCTGACGGTGGAGAGGTGGTCGACGGCGGTGCGCAGGGGCGCGGTGTCCTCGGGGTGCTCCAGGAGCCGTTTCACCTCCGCCACCGCGGCCTCCACCTCGGCCCTGCTGTCGGCGGGGACACGTTCCTCGTTGTCGCGGAGGAACTTCTCGGTCTGGTAGGCGAGTTGCTCGGCGTGGTTGCGGGTCTCGGCCGCCTCACGGCGCCGGCGGTCGTCGTCGGCGTACTGCTCGGCCTCCCGCATCATGCGGTCGATGTCGTCCTTGGGGAGCGCGGAGCCGCCGGTCACCGTCATCTTCTGTTCTCGGCCGGTGGCGAGATCCTTCGCCGAGACATGCATGATGCCGTTCGCGTCGATGTCGAAGGCCACCTCGATCTGCGGGACGCCACGCGGCGCGGGCGGCAGTCCGGTGAGGTCGAAGACGCCCAGCTTCTTGTTGTACGCGGCGATCTCCCGCTCACCCTGGTACACCTGGATGCCGACCGAGGGCTGGTTGTCGGCCGCCGTCGTGAAGATCTCCGAACGGCGCGTGGGAATCGTCGTGTTGCGCTCGATGAGCTTGGTCATGATGCCGCCCTTGGTCTCGATGCCCAGGGACAACGGGGTGACGTCGAGCAGCAGCACGTCCTTCACGTCACCGCGGATGACGCCCGCCTGCAGCGCGGCGCCGACCGCCACCACCTCGTCGGGGTTCACCCCCTTGTGCGGGTCCTTGCCGGTGAGCTCCCGCACCAGGTCGCTCACGGCGGGCATCCGTGTCGAACCGCCCACGAGGATGACGTGGTCGATCGCGGCGAGCTTCACCCCGGCGTCCTTGACGGCCTGGTGGAAGGGCGTCCTGCACCGGTCGAGCAGGTCGGCGGTCAGCTCCTGGAACTGGGCGCGCGTCAGCCCCTCCTCCAGATGGAGGGGCCCCTCGGCGGAGGCGGTGATGTACGGGAGGTTGATGGACGTCCCGGAGGAGCTGGACAGCTCGATCTTGGCCCGCTCCGCCCCCTCGCGCAGCCGCTGCAACGCCATCTTGTCGCGGCCGAGATCGACGCCGTGCTGCCCCTGGAAGCGCTTGACGAGATGGTCGACCACCCGCTGGTCCCAGTCGTCGCCCCCGAGCCGGGTGTCGCCGTTGGTGGCCTTCACCTCGATGACCCCGTCACCGATCTCCAGGAGGGAGACGTCGAAGGTGCCGCCGCCGAGGTCGAAGACGAGGACGGTCTGCTCCTCGGCCCGGTCCAGGCCGTACGCGAGGGCCGCGGCCGTGGGCTCGTTGACGATCCGCAGGACCTTCAGGCCCGCGATCTCCCCCGCCTCCTTGGTCGCCTGCCGCTGCGCGTCGTCGAAGTACGCGGGCACGGTGATGACGGCGTCGGTGACGTCCTCGCCGAGATACGACTCCGCGTCCCGCTTCAGCTTCTGCAGGACGCGCGCGGACAGTTCCTGGGCCCGGTAGCGGGTACCGTCCACGGAACCCTGCGCGGGGAAGCGCCAACTCGCGTCCCCCATATGGCGTTTGACGGAGCGCGCGGTGCGCTCCACGTTCGTCACGGCCTGCCGCTTGGCGACCTCGCCGACGAGCACCTCGCCGTTCTTGGCGAAGGCCACCACCGACGGTGTGGTCCGCTGCCCCTCCGCGTTGACGACGACGGTCGGCTCGCCGCCCTCCAGAACGGCCACCACCGAGTTCGTCGTACCGAGATCGATCCCGACCGCACGCCCCATCGCCGTCCCCTTCCAGCGGAGTTCCGCAAGGATCCGCAAGGTCCGCCAAGTGTTCCCACCACCAGCACAAAACTTGAGTGGGTTCTTGTCAACGGGGCGGAGACGGGGCGCACGAAGCAGGCGGTCAGACCAGTTCGGCCGTCAGCGTGATCGTCGTGCCGGTCAGGGCCTGGCTGACCGGGCAGTTCTTCTTTGCGCCCTCGGCCGCCTCCTGGAAGCCGGCCTCGTCCAGGCCGGGGACCTCGCCGCGGACGGTGAGGTGGATGCCGGTGATGCCCTCACCGGGCTGGAAGGTCACGTCGGCCTTGGTCTCCAGGCGGGTGGGCGGGGTGCCCGCGCCGGTGAGGCCGTGGGAGAGCGCCATGGAGAAGCAGCTGGAGTGGGCGGCCGCGATCAGCTCCTCGGGGCTGGTCTTGCCGTTCGCCTGCTCCGCGCGCGACGGCCACGACACCGGCTGCGAGCCGATGCCGGAGGAGTCGAAGGTGACGGTGCCGGTGCCCTTGAGCAGCTCGCCTTCCCAGACGGTGTGTGCGGTGCGCGTGGTGGCCACGATGAGTCCTTTCTATGGGTCACGATGCCGGAGTCCCGCGTAGTGGGGGTCCCGTTGCGGAAGTTCCGTCGCGGGGATCCCGTTGCCGGGGTTCCGTGCCCCCATCCGATCACACTCCGGCGGACGGGAGGCTCATCTCACTCTGAACACCGGCCCCTGCGCGGTGAACGGCAGGCGAGCACCCTGGGGAATCAGGTAGGCGTGCTCCCGCCGCACCCGCAGCACGTCGCACCAGCCGTCCGTGATGACGAGGACCGGCGCGCCCGGCGGGAAGTCGTCGGCGCGGTGCAGCAGGTCGACGCCCGGCTGCAGCTCCGTACCGCCGCGCCCGCGCACCCGCACCCGCCCCGCGATCTCGGTGACCGGCAGGAATCCCGCGTCGTGCGGGGCCGCGTCGCAGAAGACGACCCGGGCGGCCGGTACGTCACGGGCCGCGGCGTACGAGGCGATCGCGCCCAGCGCCTTGCCGAGCAGCGTCCGGTCCATGGAGCCGGAGGTGTCGAGGACGACGCCGAAGGTGCAGCGGGCGATCTCCTCGGGTGGGAAGTACCGCCCCGCGCGCGGGATGTCGGGGGTGGCGGACTGCCGGCGCGAGGGGCGCGCGTAGGTCCGTACGGCCTGGGGGCTGGGCACGAACTCGTCGAACCAGCGGGCCAGTCGCGCGTCCCAGGGCAGGGGCGGATGGCTGAGGGCACGGATCTCCTCGACCAGACCGGCGGGCAGGAGTCCGCGTTCCTGCCGCTCGTGCAGATCGAAGCCCCGGGCGAGGCCCCGGCGGTAGAACTCGTCGAGGTCCACGTAGTCGCGCGGCGAGCCGAGCGGACCGCCGAGGATGTCGCCGACGCCCTTGCCGCGGGGGGTGGCGAGCCGGCGCATCCGGCGCAGGTCGCCGACGATCCGGTCGTAGACCTCCTCGGCCGACAGTCCGGCCAGCTCGGGGTCGTACAGCAGTCCGTCGGGCATGGTGCCGACCTGCATCTCGCGCAACCAGCCGTTGATGACGTAGTCGGCGGCGATGTTGAACAGATACGGGTCGCGGGTGCCGCAGCGGTCACCGTGGCGCAGGGCGGCGTGCAGCATCTCGTGGGCGAGGATGAACCGCCACTCCTCGTCGTCGAACCGGCGGAGCGGGTTGATGTAGATCTCACCCGCCTCCGCGTCGACGGCCGCGACGGAGATGCCGTGGGCGTGGGCGAGTTCGACGTCGGCGACGATCCGGATGCCGGCCGCGATGCCGCCGAGCAGCGGGTAGGAGGAGATGAACCAGCTCAGCGCCTTCTCCCAGGGCCGCATGCGGACCGGCTCGTCGTCCAGGGACGCGCGGCGGCCGCCGGCCATGTCCATCGCGGCGGACATCGTGCGGGTGAGGGCGTGCGCGAAGGCGAGCTGCCAGTCCGTGGGCGTGCCCCGCCACGTGGGCCAGGGCAGCAGCAGCTGGTCGGGCTCGTCACCGGCCGTACCGCAGTGCTCGTACGCCGCCGGGAGCCCGCCGCGGCGCCAGTGGGCGGCGAGGCGTTCCTCGTCGCCGTCCGGGTAGCGGTCGGGCAGGTTCTCGGGTGTCAGGCCGACGGGGAAGGTGAGCAGGAACCGGTTGACGGCGACGCAGCGGGCGGCGAGGTCGAACCGGTCGGGCTGGGTACGCACGCCCTGCGCCGCCGGGACGTGCCCGAAGCCCAGGTGGATGGCGGCGTGGGCGATGGCCCAGGCCCAGGCCTCGGGGGCGGCGAGCCGGTCGGGGTGCGCGTGCAGCACTCCCTCGGAGTCGACCCGGACGAGGCCCCGGTGGGGCGCGAGATCGCACTTCTCCTTGCGGCAGACGGTGAACCCGACCGCCCGCAGCGCGGAGTTGCTCCGCGCCGCCTCCAACCCCGCCTCGAACGCCTCACCGGCGAGGTCGCGCTTCGTCTTCCGTGTGCCCCGCCCCTTGCCGCCGGCCGTGCTCACCGGCGTGCCTCCACCAGCCGGGGCATGTCACGGGCCGCCTCGACGAGGAACCAGGCGGGCAGCACGGGATTGCCGTCGGCGTCGTCGGCGATGACGGTCTGGGCGACCTCGACGGAGATCTCCGCGAGCCGCACCAGCAGGGACTTGGCGCGGTACGCGGTCTGCCGTCCGTTCGCCGACATGTGCTGCTTGCTGACCGGCAGTTCCTTGACCAGCCGGCCGCGGAAGGAGTCGGCGAGGTAGTACAGCAGGTCGCGGTCCTCCAGACGGTGGGGCCAGCCGGCCTCGCCCTTGAGGATCGCCTCGATGCCGAACCGGCTGCGCACGATCTTGACGTAACCGCAGAAGGCCACCGCGTGCGCCGGCGTCAGCGTGCCGTGCGCGAGGACCTTCAGGGTCTCCTCGTCGAGGTCGTGCCCGAAGGAGTGCAGCGCGTCGGAGAGCATGTGCCAGGAGCGGGGCGTGGAGAACGGCTCCTCGGTCTTCGGCGGCTTGGACCACAGGTGGTCCGGGCGGTCGGTGAGGTGGTCCAGGACCCAGGGGTGGATGCCGTTGCCCTCGGCCCAGACCAGCCAGTCCTTCGCCGAGGCCTGGAGGTGGACGTGGGTGAGGCGGTTGACCAGGGCGGAGGCGATGGGGCGGGCCAGGGCGTTGTCGGTGGCGCGGTTGCCTGCGCCGATGACGATCGAGCCCTTCGGCAGCTCGTAGTTGCCGATACGGCGGTCCAGGATCAACGAGTAGAAGGCCTTCTGCACATCCGGGGTGGCCGCGTTCAGCTCGTCCAGGAACAGGCAGTACGGCTCGTCCCGGGCGATCGCCTCCGGCGGGCAGAACACGGAGCGGCCGTCGCGGATCTGCGGGACGCCCATCAGGTCCTCCGGCGCGAGCTGCGTACCGAGGAGGCTCACGCACTCCAGGCCCAGCGACTCGGCGAAGTCCCGCACCAGGGAGGACTTGCCGATGCCGGGGGCGCCCCAGACGAAGACGGGCCGCACGGTGGCGAGGCCGAGCAGCAGCTCGGGGATGCGGGAGGGGGTGACGGTCACGGCTGCCTGCAAGGCGTGGGCTCCAGGGGTTGGTCCTGCGGACGTTGCGGACAGTCTGGTGACCGCTTCGCGGGAGCGCAGCCGAATTTTCTGTGGGCCGGGTGCCTATGCGTCTGCCGGGTTCTGTTGGGAGGCGGGTGCGGGTCGCCTCGTGGCCGGTCGCGCAGTTCCCCGCGCCCCTTCAGGGCGCTCCTGCCCGGCAAGGGGGACCTGGGGGCCGTCCGCTTCCCGGAGCCATCGTCGCAGGACCCGGTGGACGTGCTCCGCGCCGACCAGGTCCGCGCCTTCCTGCACCGGCTCGGAGAGGACCAGCGGGGACATCAGGAAGGGGCGGGACTGACAGCCGCCCAGGCCGCCGTGGGAGCCGATCTGTTCCTCGAAGGCGAGGACTTCGCCGTCGGTCGGCTCGTACCAGGAGTTGACCATGATGTCGGCGGTGTGGGGGAAGCCGTGCGTGCGGCGTACGGCGTCGGCGGCCCCGGGGCCGAAGTCGGCCAGGGGGCCCGGGTGTTCGTCGCTCAGTTCGTCGATCGGGATCTCCGCGCCGTGCGCGCCGAGGACGACACCGCCGTGTTCCTCGCTGCGGACGAGGACGAAGCCGATGCCGGGGTGGTTGGCGAGGGTGGACAGCAGGGCGGGGTGGCGGGCGTCGATCTCCTCGCGGCTCATCCGGTGGGAGACGTCGGGGAAGGAGACGAGGCCGAGGTTGCCCGAGGCCAGGGTGATGGGCTCGGAGCGGCGGGTGGGGCGGTGCTCCTCGACGCCCTCCTCGACGGGGATGCGCAGCGCGGCCCGTACCGCGGCGCGTGCCTCGGCGCCGCTGTGCGTGCGCTGGGCGCGGCGCGGGACGGGCAGGCCGCAGCCGGCCCGCACCAGGTCGCCGAGGGTGAGGCCGTATCGGGCGAGGAAGGTCTCGCCGGGGCTCTGGCCGTGGTCGGAGAGGAGGACGATCCGGTAGGCGCGCGGGGCGTGTTCGGCGACCTGGGCGATCAGCGCGAGGGAACGGTCCAGGCGCTGGAGGATCTTCGCGGCGTCCCCGCTGTGCGGGCCGGAGTGGTGCGCGACCTCGTCGTAGGCCACCAGGTCCGCGTAGATCGCGGCGCGGCCCGCGAGCATGTCCCCGATCACCGCGGCGACGACGACGTCGCGCTCGACGACGGTCGCGAAGGCCCTGATGAACGGGTAGAGCCCGCCGCGCTTGACGCGGGGGCGCTGCTCGGTGAACCGGGCCCGGCCGGACTGGCCGATCTCCCGCAGGACGTCGGCGACGAAGGACATGGCGGTGCGGACGGCGTTGGCGGGGTCGGAGAAGTACGCGAAATAGCCGGCGCGGGAGCGGTTCCGCCTCCCCCGGCGAGCCGCGATCGACAGCACCAGCGCGAGCTGCTCGGCGCCGCCGCTGAAGAGATTGCCGCGGCTGGCGCCGTCGACGGTCAGCAGACCGCCGTCGCCGGTGCGGTCGACGGCCCGGCGCTGGAGCTCCGCGGCGCTGGAGGGCCGGTTGCAGACCATCACCTCCCGGGTGTCCTTCTCGTACCAGCGGAAGGCCGGCACGTCGTGGTTGGTGCCGTGCAGGATGCCGAGCTGGCTGGCGCCGGTCTGGCTGGACCAGTCGGTACGCCACGGGGTGAGCCGGTGCGTGGGCCGGGGGCGGACGGCGCCGGCCGACGCGGGCGGCGCGAGGCCCAGCCACTCGGCGACGGTCGGCATCAGCCCGTTCCGCGTCGCCGACTCCAGCACGTCGTGGCCGACGCCGTCGAGTTGGAGGAAGACGGTGCCGGGTCCGGCGGGCCCCGGACGGCCTGCCGCGTGTCTGCGGCGGCGGTCGGCCAGGCGGTACAGGCGGCGCCGGTAGGCGTCGTCGTCCCGTACGGCGAGGGCGCCGCCGGTGGCGGAGGCGACGGCGGACATCACCGCGGCGACGACCACGGCGGTCTCGGGCGCGGCCGCCCCCTGGCCGGAGGGGGTGAGCCGCAGGGCGAGGAGGAGCAGGGAGCCGTTGAGGAAGAAGACGAGCAGGCCGAGGACGAGCGCCGGGACCAGCAGCAGGGCCCGCACCAGCAGCGGCCACACGAGCGAGGACAGCAGACCGAACGCGCCGGCGCCGAACGCCGCGGTCACGGCGATCCGCGTGGCGCTCTCACCGCTCTCGGCCTGGAGCCGGAAGTCGGGCAGCGCGCCGGCGAGTACGAGCATGGTCAGCGTGGACACCGCCCATACGGCGAGCATCCGCCAGATCCCGCTCAGCACCCTCCGCCAACGACCACCGCCCACGTTCGGCCATCCTCACGTCCTGTTCGTGGGCCCAGACTGTCATACGGGGTGGGGGCGCCGGGGTGGCATCCCGGGGTGGCACGGGGGCACGGCCCGGGCAGGGGCGGGCAGGGGCGGGCAGGCTCGGGACCTGCTGTACGTCGCGGGCCGCGGGACGTGGCGGCCGGTGGCGCCGTTCCCCCGCACCCCTCGAAGAGCTTCCCGGCACCGGAAGCGGCGCCCCCTCCCGCCTCAGCGGCCGTCGTAGCCCGCCGTCGGCATCGACAGGCGGCGGTGGACGCGGGCCTTCATCTGGGCGTCGTAGGCGGGTTCGGCGTGGCCGACGGTCTCGACGCGGATGCCGCGCCGGGCGCACTCGGCGGTGAAGTCGTCGACGGAGGCCAGGGCGCGTTCCAGGACGCGGTGGCTGGGGGCGACGAAGAGATCGACCAGGCCGGCGTCGACGTCGGTCCAGAGGGCGCCGTGATCGGGGCGCAGACCGCGTACGAGCAGCTCGCGCGTCACCACATAGCCGCGCTCGGCCGCCCAGCGGGCGCACATGGCGTGCTGGCTGCGGGAGTCGACCAGGAAGGGGTCCGCCTCCAGTTCCTCCAGCGGCGTCAGGCTGGCTATGGCCGCGACGCGCACCACGGGGCCACGTCCACCGGGGCCGCGGCCGGCGGTGCCCCGACCGGCCGTGCCGCGTCCGTGAGCCGCGTCCTGGCACGCCACGCCGCAGACGCCGCTCCTGTCTCCCTTGTCTCCCATGCTGTTCCCCCTCCCCAGGGGCCGGGCCCCCGTCCTGCGGAGCGAACCGCGGACGCCGGAACCGGCATGCCCGCCCACGGCATGATCCGCCGGACGGGCTCAGGCCGCAGACCCTACTCCAGCCCGTAGGCTCGGGGGAGTAGCGCGAAGGAGGCGAACGGAGTGCCGGTGGAGATCACATGGTGGGGTCATGCGACCTGCACCGTGGAGGACTCGGGTACGAGGGTGCTGACCGACCCCCTTTTCACGCGCCGGCTCGCGCATCTGCGCAGGCGCCGGGGCGCGCTCCCGCCGCCGGAGGCCGCGGTCGCGGACGTGGCGCTGGTGTCGCATCTCCACGCCGATCATCTGCACGTCCCCTCCCTGGCCCGGCTCGCCCCGGGGACCCGGCTGGTGGTTCCGAGGGGCGCGCCTCGCCAGGTGCCGGGGCTGCGCAGGCTGGCGCATCTGCGGCTCTGTGAAGCGGCGCCGGGGGACGAGGTCAGGGTGGGTGACCTGGTCGTACGCGCTGTTTCCGCGCGGCACGACGGGCGGCGGCTGCCGGTCGGACCGCATCGTTCACCCGCGCTCGGCTTCGTCGTGGAGGGCGAGGCGCGCACCTATTTCGCCGGGGACACCGGGCTGTTCGAGACCATGTCCAAGGAAGTCGGGCCGGTCGACGTGGCGCTGCTGCCGGTCGGTGGATGGGGCCCGTACCTCGGCGAGGGCCATCTGGACGCGGGGCGCGCGGCGGAGGCGCTTGCGCTGCTCGCGCCCCGGAGCGCGGTTCCGGTGCACTACGGCACGTACTGGCCGATCGGCATGGACGCCGTGCGCCCCCATGAATTCCACGCCCCCGGCGAGGAGTTCGTACGCCTCGCCGCCGTACGCGCTCCCGAGGTGGCCGTGCACCGGCTGGGGCACGGAGAGAGCGTACGGCCGGGGGTGGCGCGATGAGACGCCCGCCGGCAGGGGCCACAGAGGTCGTGGAGGAAGCTCGGTGATCGTCCTGGCCGCGGTGAGCACTCCCGTGCCGTACGCGTCCACCCAGCAGGCGATCGGCTATCCCACGCTGTTCCTGCTGGTGCTGATCGGAGCGCTGGTACCGGTGGTGCCGACCGGGGCGCTGGTCAGTTCGGCGGCCGTGGTGGCGTTCCATCAGACGGCGCCGCTCTCGCTGCTGATGGTGTTCGTGGTGGCGTCGGTCGCCGCGTTCCTCGGGGACATCGCGCTGTACTGGCTGGGGCGGCGCGGGATGGGGTCCAAGAACGGTTCGCGCTGGCTGGAGGCGATCCGCCGCCGTGCGCCGGAGGACCGGCTGGCCCAGGCGCAGGCGAAGCTCGACGACCACGGCGTGACCGTGCTGGTGCTGTCCCGGCTGATGCCGGCCGGGCGTCTGCCGGTGATGCTGGCCTGTCTGCTGTCGAAGATGCCGTTGCGGCGGTTCGCCCGGGGGAATCTGCCGGCGTGCCTCGCGTGGGCCGTGACGTACCAGTTGATCGGCATCCTGGGCGGGTCCTTGTTCAAGGAGCCGTGGGAAGGGGTGTTGGCGGCGGTCGTGTTGACGTTGCTGATCAGTGTGGTGCCGAGTGTGTGGCGGCGGGTCGTCCGCTGAGCGCCTGTGGTCGTGGTGTTCGGCGCTGTTCCCGTGCCCGTGAAGGGCGGGCTGTGCCCCCTTCAGCGGCACGGGTGCGCTCCGTCGGTCAGTCCAGCACGCGGGAGCCGCCGATCGGCAGGTCCCACAGGTTCTCGCGCGGCAGTCCGGCCGCCTGCCATGCCGTCCTCACCCGCCGCAAGGGTTCCAGGACCGGTTCGGCCGACAGGACGAAGGTGGCCCAGTGCATGGGGGCCATGTGGCGGGCGCCGAGGTCCCGGAAGGCGCGGACCGCTTCCTCCGGGTCGCAGTGCACGTCGCTCAGCCACCAGCGGGGGTCGTAGGCGCCGATGGGCAGGAGCGCGACGTCGATGCCGGGGTGACGGCGGCCGATGAGGGAGAACCAGTGGCCGTAGCCGGTGTCGCCTGCGAAGTAGAGGCGCCTGCCGTCGGGGGCCGTGAGGACCCAGCCGCCCCACAGGGAGCGGCAGGTGTCGGTGAGGGTGCGCTTGGACCAGTGGTGGGCCGGTACGAAGTCGAAGCGGACACCGTCGAGTTCCGCCGCCTCCCACCAGTCCAGCTCGGTGACCCGGTCGAACCGGCGCCGCCGGAACCAGCGGCCGAGTCCGGCGGGCACGAACACCGGGGTGTCGCGCGGGAGTCTGGCCAGGGTGGGGGCGTCGAGGTGGTCGTAGTGGTTGTGGCTGATGACCACCGCGTCCACGCGGGGCAGCGCGTCCCAGTCGATGCCCACAGGGGTGATCCGTGCCGGGGTACCCAGGATGCGGCGGGACCAGACGGGGTCGGTGAGGACGGTCAGCCCGCCGATCCGCACCACCCAACTCGCGTGCCCCGCCCAGGAGACGGCGACGGTACGGGCGTCCACCCTCGGCAACGGGCCGGGCTCGTACGGCAGTCGCGGGATGTCGACTAGCCCGTCGGCGCCGGGCCGTACCGCGCCCTCTCGGGCGAACCGGGCGAAGGCCTTCAGCCCGGGGAGCGGCGCGGTGAGCCGGTCGGCGAAGGACCTCGGCCAGCGGCGCGGCTCACCGAGCGGCCGGGGCTCGGCGAGCGGTGGGAGGAGGGGTGTCCCGGGCGCCGGATCGTCGGCGTGCCTGGTTGTCGACGTGGGGGGCGGAGTCGCCGAGGTGGCCGGGGTGGGGGTGGCCGGGGTGGGGGCGGTCGCCCCTGGCGGGGTCGTCGTGGAGGTGGTCGACTCGGACTGCTGCGTCATCGAGGAGGCTCCCGTCGCTGAGAGTCGTCACGAAGGATCGTCGTCGCTGAAGGCCACTGAGGGTCGCCGGGGTCGGTCGCCGAGGTCTCCCGGATCGCCGAGGAGCGTCATCGCAGGTCCTCGAACGCCGTCCCGAGAAGCGCCAACACCCGTGCCACATGGGGTAGTTCCAGGGGATCGGGCGCCGTGAGGGCCTGGGCGCGCTCCGCGTCGGTGGTGCCGAGGAACGCGTCGGTGGACAGCCGGACACGCAGCGCCCCGAGGTCGTCCCCGAACCGGTGACCGCCGGGCGCGGGCATCCCGAGCCGGTCGGTGAGGAAGTCCTCCAGCTCCTGGGCGTCCCCGACGCCGTACCCGGCGAGGGCCGGGCCCAGCGGGGCGAGGTCGGCGTACAGATGCCGTCCGGCGCGCGGCGGCAGGGCGAGCGCCCCGGCGGCGACCACGGCCCGGTGCGCGGCGTCGGCGAGGCGCGCGTGCAGGCGTACGGCGGCGGCGAGCCGTTCGGTCACGGGCTCCGGCTCGTCGAGCGCGTGGGCGGCAGCCGCGGCGACGGGGGTGGCGACCCGGGCGCCCAGCGCGGTGAGCACGTCCAGGACCCGGTCGCGCAGCCCCGCCCCGTTCTCGTTCGCCGGGAAGCGGGCGACGGCGGCCGGCCAGCCGGCCGGCAGGAAGGCACCGGCGAGGTCGCTGACGACGGTGACCCGGTCGGGCAGCATCTCGGCGGGGCTGAGCAGCACGGTGTCGTGCGGGTCGTGCACGGTGTCGCGCCAGGTCTCGTCGCTGACCAGCTGCAACCCCTCCCCCAGGGCCGCCTCCATGGCCTCGTGCACCAGTTCGGGCGGGGCCACGGTCGCGGTCGGGTCGTCGGCGACGCACAGCACGAGCAGCCGGGGATCGCCTCCCTCGGCACGGATCCTGCGGACGGTCTCCAGGAGCGCGTACGGGTCCGGAACGCCCCCGCACTCGGCGGGTGTGGCCACGTGGAAGACGGATCTCCCCAAGGCACGTGCCTGCGGCTCCCACCAGGCGGCGCACGGCCGAGGGAGCAGCACGTCGCCCCCGATCGCGGCGGTCAGGGCGAGGAGCAGGGCGGGGGCACCGGGAGCGGCCAGTACCCGGTCCCGGGTGGTGGCCAGTCCGCGCCGCTCCCAGTAACCGCAGGCGGCGTCCAGGAGGGCGGGATCACCACCGAGCGGGACGGGGTGGGGGCGGTCCGCCGCGGCGGAGAGCACGGCGGCCAGTGCGGGCAGGACGGGCAGTCCCTGGGCGGGAAGGGGCGGGCCGTAGCGGACCGGACCGTGCCCTTCCGGATCCGTCCGCCGCATGTGTGCCTCCGCCCGCTCCGGTGCGTTGCCCGGTGCTCACCCCCGCGGGATCGCTCCGGGACGTCGATAGGTGCTCCCTCGTGCGTACGGGGTGCGGCGGCGTGCCGTGTCCGAACCCGGCAGGCGTCGCGCGCGCCCTCGGCCTGTCAGTACCCAGGCTCACCCGCCCCAAGGGCCCCGCTGCGGGTTGCACCGGTCACACGCCCGCTCATGGCGTCCACCGGTCCCGGCGGCGCAGCCGGTGCACGGCCGCGCCGAGCGCTCCCGCGACGAGGAGGCCACCGGCGACCATGGCCGGGACCGAGTCGGTGAAGGCACCGCCCTCGCCCGCGTGGGAGCCGCGCTGGACCGGGGCCGGCTGGTGGGTGGAGTGAGGGGAGGGCTGGTGCGTGGGCTGTCGGGTCGGTTGGTGCGTGGGCTCGTCGGTGGGCCCGTACTGATCGCCGCCGAGGGAGCCGCCGAGGGAGACGTCGAAGGCGGCGCTCCACTGTTTGCCCTCGCCGCCCGGGGCCGCCGGGCACATGCCGTCGACGCCCCACTCGGTGGCCGGGTTCGCCTCGTCGACGGCGGCCTCGAAGTCCGCGGCGGGCGCGATCTTCGCCGTGCCCTGGTACGACGGGCCGGCGGCGGAGTCGCCGTCGCCGGGGAGGCGTTGCAGCGTGACCGTGCCCTGTTCGAACGCCTGTGAACTGGCCTCGATGGTCGCGGGGACGGTGCCGCCGGCCGGGTCGCAGGCGACGGAGAAGGTGAGGGTGCCGCCCGGTTCGACGGACTGCGGGTTCACCTCGGCCGCGGGATCCGCGTACGAGGGCGGGGCGGCGGCGCCCAGGACGACACCGATCAGGGCGGTGGCGGACAGGACACGGGCTCTGCGGCGCATGGGCGGACGCGTGGGCGGGGGCATGGAGGGGACTCCTTCGGGCGGCTCCGGCGGGCGGGGGGCACGACCGCCGTGCCCCGCGTCCATCAGAGCGCTGTGCCCGGCGGGGCGCGCGCCGCCGGGCACCATTCGCGGGACTCGAAGGGCCGACCGGGTGACGGTCGGGGCGCTCCGGCTCGGCTCAGCCGGAGAGCGAGACCAGTTCCCGCTCCAGGCCCCTGCCCCTCTTCTCCACCACGGCCGACGCGACGTCCGACAGCTTGCGGTTGGTGCCCTGGGAGATGCGGCGCAGCACGGTGAACGCGGCGTCCGCGTCGCAGCCGAGGACGTGCATGACCATGCCGCAGGCCTGGTCGACGACGGGCCGAGAGCGCAGGGCGGCGCCGAGCTGGTCGAGTTCGGTGAGGGCGGCCCGGTAGGAGCGGTCGCGGACGATACAGGTCGCGGCGAGGTCGCCGAGGGCGCGGGCGGCGCCGTGCGGGGCGTCCTCCAGGGCGTGGGGGCGGAAGCTGTAGAGGCTGAGGGTCACGGTGAGACCCGAGCGCCTGAAGGGGAGCGTGATGCTGGACCGTACGCCCGCGTCGAGGGCCGCCGCCCGGTACTCCGGCCAGCGTTCCTCTCGCAGCAGATCGGCGGAGTCCACGGGCTCACCGCGCTCCAGCGCGGCCGGCAGCGGCCCGTCGCCCGAGCGCAGTTGGACGGCGACGAGTCCGGCGAGGTCGGGGTGGGTGACCGCGGCGGGCCGCTCGGTGCCGCTGTCGGACACCATGCCGCTGGCACCGCAGCAGTCGTTGGTGCAGCGGGCGGCCTGTTCGACGAGTTCGGAGAGCCTTCTGTCCGGATGTGCGGATTCCACCGATTCCCGGCCCACGCGGCCGAGTTGTTCTCTTTCCGGCATGATGCACGCCTCCTCCTCCGCTCGTCTTCCCGCGCACCTGCGCGGAAAACGAACCGTCGGCTTCCGATGCGGTCGTGCCCCCGCGCCCTCCAGGCGCTACGTTCGTCGCATGGCCCAGACGGACGAATTCGGTGAGGAACTCGCGGATTTCGTCCGCCGTGTCGCGGAGCTCAAGGCGGCCCGCTCGGTTCCCTCGGGAGACCTCCCGACGGTCCTGGACGCGGCCATCTTCGAACTCGACCATGTCGCCGACCGGTTGTGGCCGTGGTACGAGCGGCTGACCGCCTCGGGTCCGGTCGGTGGCACCTCGTCCGCCGCGCAGGAACACCAGTTGCTGAAGACCGTGTTCCAGACCCTGCCGCTGCCGGTGGTGCTGGTGGACCGCGAGACGGTGGTGCGGCGCCTGAACCAGGCCGCGACCGCCTTCACCGGCGTACGGTCCGGCTACGCCACGGGCCGTCCGCTCAGCGGTTTCCTCGCCCATGCCGACCGGGGCGCGTTCCGTTCCCAGACGGCCGCCGTGGCCCGGGGCGAGGGCGACCGCAGCCTCAACGTCCATCTGCAGCAGCGCCCGTCGTTCCCGGTCCGCGCCACGCTCACACAGCTGCGCCCCGGCAGCGGCGAGCCGCGCAACACCGTCCTGGTCGTCCTCCAGCCGGCCGGGCACCGGATGCCGACCGTCGAGCCGCTGCGTCCGTTGCCCAACCTCACCGAGACCACGCGTCACGCGGACCTGATGGATCTCGTCGACACGATGACCACGGCCCTGCTGACGGCCCCCGTCGGCGCGGCCCTCGACCGCGCGGCCCGTGTCCTGCACGGCCGCTTCGCGGACTGGGTGATCGCCGACACGACGAACCCCGGCCTCGCGCGCTCGACGGTCCTCGCCCCCTCGGAGGAGGGGGCGAAGCTCCTGGCGGCACAGGACCCCGCCACCTGCCCCCTCGTCGTCACCGCCGCCCGGGGCGGCACCCCCGCCCTCCAGATCCGTCCCGCCGACCCGGCCGCCTTCGGCCACGACGGCTCCGGGGCCCCGGTTCTCGTGAAGGCCGACGTGACCTCCCTGCTGACGGTGCCCCTGGCGCCCCCGGAAGGCCCGGTCAAAGGCGTCCTGACCCTCTTCCGCTCAGGCGCCCGCCTGGCCTTCTCGATGGCCGAGGCCCAGGCGATGGACATGATGTCCCGCCACCTCGCCCTGGCCATGGAAACCCGGGCCCCGTGAGGGGCGCGGGAAACCGCGCGAGCAGCCACAACGAACCGGCAGCCGACGACGAACCCGAACCCCACGGCACCCCCGGCTCACCCGGCGGAGCTACACCGCATCCTTCATCACCTGGTCCCGCAGCCGGTCACAGCACCGGCTGATCAAGCGCGACACGTGCATCTGGGAGATCCCCAACTGCTCGGCGATGCGGCTCTGCGTCATGTCTCCGAAGAAGCGCATGTACAGGATCGCCCGCTCCCGCTCCGGCAGCGCGGCCAGGCGGGGCTTCACGGCCTCCCTGTCCACCACCGTGTCCAGCGCGGGATCCATCGACCCGAGCGCGTCGCTCAGCGAGTAGCCGTCCTCGCTCCCCGGCAGCTCCGCGTCCAGCGACAGCGCCGTGAAACTCTCCAGGGCCTCCAGCCCGACCTGGACGTCCTCCTCGCTCATGTTCGCGTGCGCCGCGATCTCCGCGACGGTGGGGCGCCGCCCGGAGATCGTCTGGGACAGGTCCTGACTGGCGAACCGCACGCGGTTGCGCAGGTCCTGGACCCGGCGCGGCACGTGCAGGGTCCACATGTGGTCCCGGAAGTGCCGCTTGATCTCACCGGTGACGGTGGGTACGGCATAGCTCTCGAAGGCGTTGCCGCGCTCGGGGTCGTAGCGGTCGACGGCCTTGACGAGG
Source organism: Streptomyces akebiae (assembly GCF_019599145.1). Classification (NCBI taxonomy): domain Bacteria; kingdom Bacillati; phylum Actinomycetota; class Actinomycetes; order Kitasatosporales; family Streptomycetaceae; genus Streptomyces; species Streptomyces akebiae. The sequence goes on from NZ_CP080647.1 coordinate 1,716,976, forward strand.
CCGAGGTACGCGACCTGGCGCAGGTCCTCGTAGCTCTCGCCGCGGCTGCGGAACCGGCCCGCGAGCCGTTCGGCCATGGGGAGCCACGCTTCGATGATCTGATCACGCAGGGTGTCCCGCTGCTGACCTGCGGGAAGTGCGGCCAGTCGACGGAAGGCCTCCGCGGTGTCGGGGGCGTCGTCGTGCGGGTGGTGCTTGGCCTGAGTACGCATGGTGCGTCGCAACTCCCTGGATGGCGCTCTGGGATGGACGGTCACCGTGGGGGCGCGGACGTGCGCACGAGACAGCACATCCGGGATGGAATGATCGCCTCTTCCACGGACGTGCCTCCTGTCCGAAGCACTGTTATGCGCCTGCCCCGGATCATGCACGGCAAACACATTCGAAGTTTTCCGTTCCGCCCGCGGGTGACTCGCTCGGGAGATCACACCCCGGGAGGTCCAGTATGAGCACCACCGTCGCCGATCACATCTTGCGGAGGCTGCGCGCATGGGGAGTCGAACAGGTATTCGGATATCCGGGGGACGGCATCAACGGGCTGCTCGCGGCCTGGGGCCGGGCCGAGGACCGGCCCCGGTTCATCCAGTCCCGGCACGAGGAGATGTCCGCGTTCCAGGCGGTCGGGTACGCCAAGTTCTCCGGTCGGCTGGGGGTGTGCGCGGCGACGTCGGGTCCGGGCGCGATCCATCTGCTCAACGGCCTGTACGACGCCAAGCTGGACCATGTGCCGGTGCTGGCGATCGTCGGCCAGACGCACCGCAGCGCGATGGGCGGTTCCTACCAGCAGGAGGTCGACCTGCACACCCTGTTCAAGGACGTGGCCTCGGACTTCGTCGAGACGGTGACCGTGCCCGAGCAGCTGCCGAACGTCCTCGACCGGGCGATCCGCACCGCCCGCGCCCGCCGCGCGCCGACGGCCGTCATCGTCCCCGGTGACGTGCAGGAACTGGAGTACTCGGCGCCGACCCACGAGTTCAAGATGGTCCCCTCCAGCCTGGGCGGCGGCGCCTGGACGACGGTGCCGTCCACCGAGTCGGTGGAGCGGGCCGCCGAGATCCTGAACGCCGGCGACAAGGTCGCGATCCTCATCGGGCAGGGCGCCGCCGGTGCCCGTGCCGAGGTGACCCGGATCGCCGAGCTGCTCGGCGCGGGCGTCGCCAAGGCGCTCCTCGGCAAGGACGCGCTGAGCGACGAACTGCCGTACGTCACCGGCTCGATCGGGCTGCTGGGCACGCGCCCGTCGTACGAGCTGATGCGCGACTGCGACACGCTGCTGACCATCGGCTCGTCGTTCCCGTACTCCCAGTTCCTGCCGGACTTCGGCAAGGCGCGGGCCGTGCAGATCGACATCGACCCGCACATGGTCGGGATGCGCTACCCGTACGAGGTGAATCTCGTCGGGGACGCCAAGGCGACGCTGGAGCGGCTGATCCCCCTGATCGATCCGGAGCGGGGCCGCGAGTGGTACGACGAGGTGTGCGCGGGGGTGGCGCGCTGGCGCGAGGTGACGGCCCGTCGCGCGGAGCTGTCGGCCGATCCGATCAACCCGGAGCTGGTGGCCCACGCCCTCGATCCGCTGCTGCCGGACGACGCGATCATCTCCTCGGACTCCGGTTCGGCGGCGAACTGGTACGCCCGGCACATCACCATGCGCGGACGCATGCGCGGTTCGCTGTCGGGCACGCTGGCGACGATGGGCTGCGGGGTGCCGTACGCGATCGGCGCGAAGTTCGCACACCCGGACCGTCCGGCGATCGCCCTGGTCGGGGACGGGGCGATGCAGATGAACGGCATGGCGGAGCTGATCACGGCGGCCAAGTACGCGGACCGCTGGGAGGATCCGCGGCTGGTGGTGGCCGTCTGGAACAACCACGACCTCAACCAGGTGACGTGGGAGCTGCGGGCGATGGGCGGCGAGCCCTCCTTCCTGCCCTCGCAGGAGCTGCCGGACGTCCAGTACGCCGCCTTCGCGCGCTCGCTCGGGCTGACCGGGATCCGCGTGGAGAAGCCCGAGGACGTCGAGGCGGGCTGGCGCGCGGCCCTCTCGGCGGACGGTCCGGCGGTGGTGGAGTTCCTCACCGACCCGGCGGTGCCCCCGATCCCGCCGCACGCGACCTGGGAGCAGATGGAGTCCACGGCCGCCTCGATCCTCAAGGGCGACGCCGACCGGGCGTCCATGGTCAAGCAGGGCTTCAAGGCGAAGCTGCAGGAGTTCCTGCCGGGCACCAGGTCGAAGGACGACAGCGCGTCGTGAGCCGCCGCCCGGCCCTCGATCCCTGGCCCGGCCTCCGTGTCGGTGCCGGGGGTTCGGGTACGCGGGGGGCCACCAACCCATCTGGAGGGGAGTCATGCAGCGAGGCAGCGACCGGCTGAGCGCCCACCGCGACGACGAGATGAAGCACGAACTGCAGGGGTTGCTCCGTTCGGGGCATCCCACCCGGACGGAGGAGTGGAACGACCCCGAGCCCTACGCCGAGGACGACCCGGAGGTGGCGTACGGGCCGGTGACGCCGAGCCGGGCGCCCGCCCGGGTGGAGGCGCTACGGCTCGAACTGGCCCGGATCCTGGGCCGTACGTCGTTCCCGGCGGGCCCCGCCGAGCTGATCCGGACCCTGCGGGGCCGGCACGCCCCGGACGGGCTCGTGGCGCCCCTGGAGCGGCTGCCGCGGAAGGCGCGCTACGACTCGGCCCACCAGCTCGCGGAGGCCGTGGTCCAGGTCCAGGACGAGAGCGGTGAGTCCGGGGAGAGCGGGCGGACGGGGGGCGGTGCCGCACGGCCTCCGGCGGACGCCACGGAATCCGCACACGACGGGGACACATAGGCCCCCAGCTCGCGGGTACTGCGGGCAAGGTCACGCCGATGCGGGCGTGCCCCCCGGCCGGGGCGGAGCGAGGAAAGGCCCGGAGACCATGGCCGAGTTCGTGAGGGAAGTCATGACCCCAGGAGCGGTGGCGGTCCGCCCGGACGCCTCGCTCGTGGAGGCGGCTCAGCTGATGCGCGCCGAGAACATCGGGGATGTGCTCGTGGCGGCCGACGGGCAGGTGATCGGGGTCCTGACCGACCGCGACATCACCCTGCGGGCCGTCGCCGACGGTGCGGACCCGCTGACGGTGAGCGCCCAGGCCGTCTGCACCCCGAACCCGGTCGTGGTCGGCCCGGACGACGCGGTGGCCGCCGCGGTCGAGCTGATGCGCGACCACGCGATACGCCGGCTCCCCGTCGTGCAGGACGGGCACCCGGTGGGCATGGTCAGCCTCGGTGACCTGGCCGTCGCCCAGGACCCCGGCTCGGCGCTCGCCCACATCAGCCGGGCGGAACCGGAGCCCTGGCCGGGGACGGACCCGGCCTCCGGGGGCGGCCCCGGGATCGGCCCGGGTCCGGTCCCGGCCTGACGGAGCGGCCCGGCTTCGGTCCGCCGGACCGGGGCCGGGCCCCGCCCCCTCCCGCCGCACCGGCTCGCGGCCGCCCGGCCCGCCGCCCGCGGCCCGCCCCGACCACCCGGCACCCCACGACCCCGGCACCACCCGCTCGGACAGCGACCGGCACGGAGACCATGGACGACGACAGCGTGAGCACCGATCAGCGGCCCGACCGCTCCCGTACCCCCGTCCTGGAGGCCCTGGAGCACTACCGGCGCACCGGCCGTCGGCCCTTCTCACCGCCCGGCCACAAGGGCGGTACGGGTGTGGACGCCCGGGTCGCCCTGACGCTCGGCCCCGATGTGTTCGCCTCGGACGTACTCGCCCGCAACGGGCTCGACGACCGGCGGATGTCGGGCAGGGTCCTGGAGCGGGCCCTACCTCGGATCCGGGGTGCACACGGCATGTACGTACCCGATCCGTCGGACCCGGAGCTGCGCACCCTGCGCGTGGTGGCCCCGTGACCGACGGCCTACCAGGCACGGAACACGGAACACGGAACAAGGCACCGAACAAGGCACGGAACAAGGCAAGGAGAGGAGATCGAGCAGCCATGCGTATCGCATTCCTGACAGCACCCGAGGGTGTCGAGCAGATCGAGCTGACCGAGCCATGGCAGGCGGCGGAGAACGCCGGTCACGAACCCGTGCTGGTGTCGACGAAGTCCGGGCGGATCCAGGCCTTCGACCATCTCGACAAGGCGGACACGTTCGCCGTGGACGCCGTGGTGGGCGAGGCTCCGGCCGAGTCGTTCGACGCGCTGGTCCTGCCCGGTGGGGTGGCGAACCCGGACTTCCTGCGCATGGACGACCAGGCCGTGTCGTTCGTCCGCTCCTTCTTCGAGCGGGGCCGTCCCGTCGCGGCGATCTGTCACGCGCCGTGGACGCTGGTGGAGGCGGACGTGGTGCGCGGCCGGGTCCTGACCTCGTGGCCGAGTCTGCGCACGGACATCCGCAACGCGGGCGGCACCTGGGTGGACGAGCAGGTGAGGATCTGCGACCACGGCTCCAACAAGCTGGTGACCAGCCGCAAACCGGACGACCTCAAGGCGTTCTGTGAGGCGTTCCTCGATGTCTTTTCCCAGGAGGCCGCCTGATGAGCTCACCCATGGACCGCAAGCAGGAGCAGCGTGAGGCGGCCCACCCGGTCGACCCGGCCTCGGGCCCCCTCACCACCGACCAGGGCGTGGCCGTCGACCACACCGACGACTCACTGACCGTCGGTGAGCGCGGGCCGACCCTGATGGAGGACTTCCACTTCCGGGAGAAGCTCACCCACTTCGACCACGAGCGGATCCCGGAGCGGGTGGTCCACGCCCGGGGCGCGGGCGCGTACGGGTACTTCGAACCGTACGAGTCCTGTGCGGAGTTCACCCGCGCCGCGTTCCTCCAGGACCCGTCGGTCCGCACCCCGGTCTTCGTACGGTTCTCGACCGTGCAGGGACCGCGCGGCTCGGCGGACACCGTGCGGGACGTACGCGGCTTCGCGACCAAGTTCTATACGTCCGAGGGCAATTACGACCTGGTCGGGAACAACTTCCCGGTCTTCTTCATCCAGGACGGGATCAAGTTCCCCGACTTCGTGCACGCGGTGAAGCCGGAGCCGCACAACGACATCCCGACGGGCGCGTCCGCGCACGACACGCTCTGGGACTTCGTGTCCCTCCAGCCGGAGACACTGCACGCGATCATGTGGCTGATGTCCGACCGGGCGATCCCGCGCAGCTACCGCATGATGCAGGGCTTCGGCGTGCACACCTTCCGCTTCGTGACCGCCGACGGGCGGGGCACGTTCGTGAAGTTCCACTGGAAGCCGAAGCTGGGCACGCACTCGCTGGTGTGGGACGAGGCGCAGGAGTGCCAGGGCCGGGACCCGGACTTCAACCGCCGGGACCTGTGGGACGCCATCGAGGCCGGTGAGTTCCCCGAGTGGGAGCTGGGCGTCCAACTGGTGCCGGAGGAGGACGAGTTCGCCTTCGACTTCGATCTGCTCGACGCCACGAAGCTCATCCCCGAGGAGCAGGTGCCGGTGCGGCCGATCGGCCGTATGGTGCTGGACCGCAACCCCGAGAACTTCTTCGCGGAGACGGAACAGGTCGCCTTCCACACCGCGAACGTCGTCCCGGGCATCGACTTCACCAACGACCCGCTGCTGCAGGCCCGCAACTTCTCCTACCTGGACACCCAGTTGATCCGCCTCGGCGGCCCCAACTTCAGCCAGCTGCCGGTGAACCGCCCCGTGGCCCCCGTGCGCACCAACCACCGCGACGGCTATCACCAGTCGGCGATCCACCGCGGCACGAACTACTTCCCGAACTCCCTCGGCGGGGGCTGCCCGGCCCACGCGGGCGTCGACCCGCACGCGTACACGCACCTCGCCGAGCGCGTCGACGGCGCCAAGATCCGCCGCCGCAGCGAGAGTTTCAAGGATCACCACAGCCAGCCCGCCATGTTCTGGAACAGCATGGCGCCCTGGGAGAAGCAGCACATCGTGGCCGCCTTCCGTTTCGAACTGGGCAAGGTCGGCGCCCTCTCCGTCCGCGCCCGCACGGTGGAGCAACTGACCAAGGTGGACCCGGAGTTGGCGGCCGAGGTGGCGAAGGGCATCGGCGTGCCCGTCCCGTCGGACGCCGAGCCGGTGGCGTACAAGCTCACCTCTCCGGCCCTCAGCCTGGAGGCGCAGCGCGGCCCCGGTTCCATCCGTACCCGGCAGATCGCCGTGCTGGTCGCCGACGGTGTGGACGCCGAGCAGGTGACCGCTGTGCGGGAGGCGCTGGCGGCCGAGGGGGCGATCGTGGAGGCGCTGGCGGCCCAGGACGGCACCGTACGCGGCGCGGACGGCGCGGAGTACACCGTGGACCGGGCCCTGCCGACGGTGGCGTCCGTCCTGTACGACGCCGTACTCCTCCCCGGTGGTCCCGTCGGCACCCCGCCCCAGGCGACCGACCCCGACGCCATGCGCTTCGTCCGCGACGCCTACCGGCACGGCAAGCCGATCGGCGCCCTGGGGTCCGGCGTCGGTGTCGTCGCCGCCCTCCGACCCGAGGGGGTCCGTCTCTCCTCCGAGTTCCACCATGTGGTGGCGGACCGGGGCGTGGTGACGGACACGGCCCAGGGCACCGCGAGCGAGGACTTCACCAGGGAGTTCGTGTCGGCGATCGCGGCCCACCGCCACTGGAACCGCCCACCGACCCGCAGCTGACGGCGACGACACGCACCTGGGGCGCCTCTCGAAGAGGGGCGCCCCAGTGCTTTCCGTCGTTCAGGGGCGCGGGAATCGCGCGAGCAACCACGACGCACCCGAGCCCCGCGACGCACGATCAGCCCGCCCCTGGACCGGCCCAGGGCCCTAAGGCCTCCGCCCGAGCAGACACAGCAACCTGGTCTGCGCATCGGCCCCCGCGGGCGGAGTCACCGGCGCCCCGAACAGCCCACTCTTCTCCAGGTCACCGGCGTACGGAGCGATCTCGTCCATCGCGAACCGCACCAACTCCCCCGGCAGCCGCTCGTCCGCCCCGATCGCCCGCGACAGATCCCACGCGTGCACGACGAGGTCGGCGACCATCTGCGCGCAGTACGCGGTCGCCGGAGTGTCGCCGTAGGACAGGTGGACCGTGCGGTCGAGCGCGCCGGGCGCCGTGAACGCCTCGCGCGCGGAGTGTGCGGCGGTGTCCCAGGAGGCCGCGGGGTCGGGCCCCAGCAGATCCCCTTCGAACGTGTCGCCGACCTCTTCGATCATGCAGCTGTCCCGTACCAACGAGGGCACCCACAGCTGCTCGGAGACGAGGTGGTTGACGAGGTCACGGACCGACCACTCGGCGCAGGGCGTGTCCGCCCCCCACTGGTCGTCCCGGACGGCGTGGACCCGCGTGCCGAAGAGGTCCTGGGCCTCGGCGTGCCGGTCGAGCAGCGCACGCGTCCCCGCATTCGCCCCGGGTCTCATGTCGCCGCCGGCCCTCGATCCCGCGCGCCGTCGCGGGTACGGCCCGGGACGACCGGCCGGCGTGGGTGGCGACGCAGATACTCGCCCTCCAGTTGGGCCATCCGTTCGTTGTGGGTGCGCAACGCCTCGCTCGACCCGTGCAGCAGCGTGTCGTGCCGCGTGCGGTGGATCGACTCCAGTTCCTTCATCAACTGCTGATCGTCCAGTTGGTCCGGGTGCACTCCGGTCATGGTGGTACCCCGATCTCGGTGGTCCTCCATCCACTGTACGAAGATCCCGCGTCCCGGGCTCCCGCGCGGGAGCCCGGGGCGCGGGGCCCTAGCGGGCGCGCTCCACGCGTCGCTCGTCCCAGACCGGCTCCGGGGTCTCCCGGACCCGGCCGTCGGAGCCGAAGACCAGATAGCGATCGAACGAACGAGCGAACCAGCGGTCGTGGGTGACGGCGAGGACCGTCCCGTCGAAGGCCTCCAGACCCTCCTGGAGAGCCTCGGCCGACTCCAGGTCGAGGTTGTCCGTGGGTTCGTCGAGCAGGAGTGCGGTGACGCCCTGCAACTCCAGGAGCAGGATCTGGAAGCGGGCCTGCTGGCCCCCGGAGAGCCGGTCGAAGGGCTGCTCGGCCTGTCTGGTGAGCTCGTAGCGGCGCAGCCGGGACATGGCGGCCCCCCGGTCCTGCGCGTGCTCCTTCCACAGGATGTCGAGCAGCGTCCGCCCCTCCAGCTCGGGATGGGCGTGCGTCTGCGCGAAGTGTCCGGGGACGACCCTGGCGCCGAGCCTCCACACCCCCGTGTGGGCCACGTCGTCGCCGGCGAGCAGCCGCAGGAAGTGGGACTTGCCCGAGCCGTTGGAGCCGAGGACGGCGACCCGTTCGCCGTAGAAGACCTCCAGGTCGAAGGGTTTCATCAGGCCCGTGAGCTCAAGTCCCTCGCAGGTCACGGCCCGCACGCCCGTACGGCCGCCCTTGAGCCGCATGGTGATGTCCTGCTCGCGCGGCGGCTCCGGCGGCGGCCCGGCCTCCTCGAACTTGCGCAGTCTGGTCTGGGCGGCGGCGTACCGCGAGGCCATCTCATGGCTGACCGCCGCCGCTTGACGGAGCGTCAGCACCAGCTTCTTCAGCTGGGCGTGCTTCTCGTCCCAGCGGCGCCGCAGTTCCTCGAAGCGCTCGAAGCGCTGCCGCCGGGCCTCGTGGTAGGTGTCGAACCCACCGCCGTGCACCCAGGCGTCCGCGCCCGCCGGCCCCGGCTCCACGCTGACGATCTTCTCGGCGGCGCGGGAGAGCAGTTCCCGGTCGTGGGAGACGAAGAGCACGGTCTTGCGGGTCTCCTTCAGCCGCTCCTCCAGCCAGCGCTTGCCGGGGACGTCGAGGTAGTTGTCGGGCTCGTCGAGGAGGAGCACCTGGTCGGTGCCGCGCAGCAGCGCCTCCAGGACGAGCCGCTTCTGCTCACCGCCGGAGAGCGTCCGCACCTGCCGCCACTGCGCCTTCTCGTAGGGCACGCCGAGCGCGGCCATGGTGCAGATGTCCCACAGGGTCTCGGCCTCGTAGCCGCGCACCTCGGCCCAGTCGGAGAGGGCCTGCGCGTAAGCCAGCTGAGCCGCCTCGTCGTCCACGGTCATGATCCCGTGCTCGGCGGCGTCGACCGCCTTCGCGGCCTCCCGGATCCCCGGCTGCGCGACCGACACCAGCAGGTCCCGCACGGTCGTCTCGTCCCGCACCGACCCCACGAACTGCCGCATCACCCCGAGGCCCCCACTGACGGTGACCGATCCGCCGTGCGGCTTCAGCTCCCCGGAGATCAGCCGCAGCAATGTCGTCTTGCCGGCCCCGTTGGGCCCGACGAGCGCGACGACCGCCCCTTCCCCCACCCGGAAGGACACGTCCCCGAGCAGCGCCCTCCCGTCCGGCAGGTAGTACTCCAGATGAGCGGCTTCGAGATGTCCCATGGGGCGCATTGTCCGAGGCGGACGAACGCCCGGGCAAATCCATTTCCCCATCTCACCGCCTCGCTGGGCCCGCGGGCCGTCGCGGCGGACCACCCGGACGGGAGAACCGCCGCTCAGGGGCTGTTCGCCGGTGGTCGGCGAACGGCCCCTGGCGCCTCCCCTAGTCCTGGGTGAGCAGATAGGCCCGGTCCGGGTCGAAGGTGACGTCGACGTTGGTCCCCTCGGTCAGGGCGTCGCGTGGGTCGACGCCCGCCTCGGTGACCGTGACGGTGCCGCCGGTCGTCTCCACCTCGTAGTCGATCGTCGCGCCGTGGAAGGTGGAGCGGAGGACCGCGCCGATGCCGGTGCCGCCGTCGGTGACGGCGGACAGTCGCGCCGTCTCCGGCCGCACCATCAGATAGGCGCCGACGGCCTTGGCGGTCACCTTGGGGTGCGCCGCGACGGTGAGCCGTCGGCCGAGGACGGTCACGGTGCCCCGTCCGTCGACAACCCGCTCGGGCACCGCCTCCAGGAAGTTCGCCCGGCCGATGAAGTCGGCGACGAACACGCTGGCCGGCCGGGCGTATATCTCGCCCGGTGTGGCGGCCTGCTCCACCCGACCCTTGTTCATCACCACGATCCGGTCGGACATGCTCATCGCCTCGTCCTGGTCGTGGGTGACGTAGAGGCTGGTGATGCCGAACATCTTCTGGATGCGCCGGATCTCGGCCCGCATCGCGTCCCGCAGCTTGGCGTCCAGGTTGGACAGCGGTTCGTCGAAGAGCAGGACCTTCGGCTGCACGACCAGGGCGCGGGCGAGCGCCACCCGCTGCTGCTGGCCACCGGACAGCTCGTGCGGGCTGCGGTCCTCCAGGCCGACCAGGTTCATGCTGGTGACGGCCATCCGCATGCTGGTGGCGATGTCGTCGCGGGTACGCCGCTGCAGGCGCATCCCGTAGGCGATGTTCTCCGCGACCGTCATGTGCGGGAACAGCGCGTAGCTCTGGAACACCATCGCCATGGGCCGGCGCTGGGGAGGCATGGCGTCGATGGCCCTGCCGTCGAGGAGGATGCTGCCGCTGGAGGAGTCCTCGAACCCGGCGACCATGCGCAGAGTGGTGGTCTTGCCGCAGCCGGACGGGCCGAGCAGGGTGATGAACTCGCCGGGTTCGATGTCGAGCGAGACGCTGTCGACGGCCGTGACGGTGCCGGAGCGGCCGGTGAACCGTTTGGTCAGGGCGTCGAGCCGCAGATGTCCGCTGTCGGTCTCGCGCGTCGGCGCGAGGGTGAGTTCGGGCGCGGCGGCGGTCATGACTTCTGCCTTTCGGAGGTGGCGGTGCGCTGGAGGGCGGCACCCGTGCCGACGAGCACACGGATGAGGGCGAAGCCCGCCAGTACCAGCACGGTCAGCACGGTGCAGTAGGCGAAGGCGACGCCGTAGCGGCCGGTGCCCGCGGCGCTGAGGACCTGGGAGGTGATGATCTTCGTCTGCGGGGTGACCAGCAGGACGATCGTCGAGACGGACGTCATGCTGCGGGCGAAGCTGTAGCTCAGCCCGGTGAGCAGTGCCGGGCGGATGAGCGGGAGCGTCACCCGGCGGAACGTCTGGAGGGGGCTGGCACCCAGGTCCGTGGACGCCTGCTCGATATAGGGGTGCAGCTGCGTGAGCGAGCCGACGGCGGTGCGCTGGCCCGCCGGGACGCTGCGCACGACGTAGGCCAGGACGATGGCGACCGCGCCCCCGGCGACGGCGCTGCCGCCGACCAGGCTGGGGAAGGCGTGGACCGGGCCGATCCAGCGGTCGGGCCGGTAGGCGAGGACGAAGCCGATGCCGAGCACGGTGCCGGGGACGGCGACGCCGAGGGTGCCGCCGAGGTCGAGCAGCCAGGCCGTACGGTCCAGGTGCCGGACGACCAGCCAGGCGATGACCAGGCCGACGAGGCCGGCGACGGGGGTGGCGATGGCGGCGAACCGGAGGGTGTCCAGGACGGCTTCCACTCCCACCCCGGCGACGACCTCCTTGAGGTAGTCGAGGGTGAAGGTGTTGTCGACGCCGAACACCCGGGTCACCGAGCCGACGAGGACCGTGCCGTAGAGGCTGAGGATCACCGCGGCGGCCAGCAGGGCCAAGCCGTAGAAGGGCCAGCGTGCCCAGCCCGTGATCAGGTGGACGCTGCCGGAGGGGCGGCCGGTGATGGTGGTGCGGACCTTGCGGCTCATCCAGTGCCGCTGCCCGAAGTACATCGCGAGCGACGGCACCAGCAGGATCACGCAGTAGACGGCGGCCCCTGTGATGTCGTACTCGCCGGTGACCGCGAGATAGGCGCGGCTGGCGAGGACCGTGTAGTCGCCGCCGAGCACCAGGGGGTTGGCGAGGTCGGCGATGGCCTCCACGAACAGCAGCAGGAACGGCGCGACCAGACCGGGTGCCACCAGCGGCAGGATCAGTGTCCGCAGGATCCGCCACCGCGAGGCGCCCATGTTCATGGCGGCCTCCTCCAGCGCCGGGTCCAGCCCGCGCAGCATGCCGAGCAGCCCCAGATACGCCACCGGGAAGAGGGACAGCGACAGGACGAACACCAGCCCGTCCAGGCCGTAGACGTCGTACTCCACCCCGAAGACGCCGTTGCTGACGACACCGCGCCGGCCGTACAGCACGACCGTGGCGGTGGCGATCGCGAAGGGCGGGCTGACGATCGGCATCAGGGCGATGACGTGCAGGATCTTCTTGCCGGGCACATCGAGGCGGGTCTGCACGAAGGCGAACAGGAAGCCGAGCGCCGTACCGCAGAGGCCGACGAGGGCGCCGAGGACGAGGGTGTTGCGCAGGACGACGAGATCGACCCAGGAGGTGAAGAACTCGGCGTAGCGGGGCAGCGCTTCGGGGGCGAAGGCGGTGGCGAGCACGGCGGCCAGCGGCACCACGGCGCCCACCACCACGAGCAGGGCGACGACGGCGATCAGGACCCGGACCCCCAGGTCGGTCCGGCGGCGCCGGCGCGGAGCCGCCACCCGCGCGGGGGTGGACGGCTCGCGCTCGGAGAGGATCGCGGTCATGACTTGGGCGCCTGCGCGACGTCTTCGTCGAACCACTTGGTCAGCTCCGACTTCCGCGCCCCGGCCTCGGCGGCGTCGTAGTCCACGACCTTGATGCTCGCCAGGTCGACGACCTTGTCCGAGACCTTGGCGGCGGGGTTGGTCGGGAACTGGTACGCCTTGACGCTCGGGCCGATCTCCTGGGCGTCGGGGGTCAGCGCCCAGTCGACGAACTTCTTCGCGCTCGCGAGGTTCTTCGCACCCTTGACCAGCGCGACCCCGCCGGTCTCGTAGCCGGTTCCCTCGGACGGGAAGGTCACTTCGAGGTCGGGGAAACCGGCCTCCTGGGTGGCTATGCAGTCGTGGGAGAAGATCACGCCGACGGCGACCTCGCCGCGGGCCGTCATCTGCGCGGGAGCCGCGCCGGACTTGGTGTACTGGAGCACGTTCGGGTGGAGGTCGCGCATGTAGTCGAGCGCCTCGGGCTCGTCGCCGCCCGCCAGCTGCACCTGCGTCCACAGGGCCGTGTACGCGGTGCCCGATGTGGAGGGGTGTGCGATGCCGATGTCCTTCTTGAGCTTCGGGTCGAGGAGATCGGCCCAGGACTCCGGGGCGTCGAGGCCCTTCTCCTTCAGCAGTTCCCTGTTGCTGCAGAAGCCGAGCGCGCCGACGTAGACGCCGGTCCACAGCCCGGAGGCGTCCTTGTACTTGGCGGGGATGGCCGCGGCGTTCGCCGACACGTAGGGCTCCAGCAGGCCCTGCTCGCCGGCGGCCGCGTATCCGTCGGCGGGTCCGCCGTACCAGACGTCGAACTCGGCGTTGCCCTCACCGGCCTGGATCCGGGCGAGGGCCTCGCCGCTGGAGAGGCGGACGAAGTCGGCCTTCAGGTCCGTGGTCTCGGCGAACCGCTCCGTGGTGGCGGCGCACCACTCCTCGGTCGCCCCGCAGGCCACGTGCACGATGCCGCCGTCCTGTCCGGAGCCGGCCTGCACGGTGTCGCGGGCGCAGCCGCTCGCGACGGCGACGGCCAGGGCCGCGAGGGCCGTCGTCCATGCCGCGCCACGGCGTGCGCGTCTTCTCCTGGTCACCAGTGTCACGGCGTTGACCTCCGCATTCTCAGGCCTGGTACGGCTCGGCCGGGCGATGTTTCGGCCAGATTAGGAGCGGGTGAACGGGGTCCCGGTGACGGCGGAGTGAGCCCCGGTGACAGCGCCGTCACCGAGCACGTCACCTGCGCCCGCCGGGGGCGGTCACCCGGCGGGCGGACCGTCCGGCGCGCCGGTGGGGACGTCCTCGGTGTCCTCGTCGTCCGCCGGCAGGTCCGGCATCAGATAGCCGACCCCGCGCAGCGTGCGGATGTACGCCGCGCCGCCCGGCACCCCGGCCAGCCGCGAGCGCAGTCGGTACACCGTGGACTTGACCACGTCCCGGCCTCCCAGCAGGTCCGAGGTGCCCCACACCTCCCGCAGCAGGTCCTGCCAGGACTGCGGCACACCCCGCCGGGAGGCGAGATGGGTCAGCAGCTTGAACTCCGTGAACGGCAGGTCCAGCCGGTGCGGGCCCAGGCGGGCCGACTGCGCCACCGGGTCGATCACCAGCCGGCCCACGCTCAGCGCGGCTCCGCCGCCCCGGCGGTGGCGCCGGACCAGGGCCTGGGCGCGCAGGGCCACCTCACGCGGGTGGAACGGCTTGGTCACGTAGTCGTCCGCGCCGTGCTCCAGACCGGCGATCACGTCGTCGTGCTGTGACAGCGCGGTGAGGAGCATGACCGGTACGTCCGAGCGGGCCCGGATCCGTCCGCACAGGGTGAGCCCGTCCATCGCCGGCATCATCACGTCCAGGACGACCAGGTCGACGGCGCGGGTGCGCAGCAGATTGAGGGCGGTGGCCCCGTCGTGCGCGGTGAGCACCGTGAAGCCCTGTGTCTGCAGGGCGAACTCGATGATGATCGTCATCTGTGGCTCGTCGTCGACCACCAGCACGGTGGGCCCGGCCGCTGTCCGTGTCTCCCCCGTCATGACGCGTCCGGCAGCGTCAACAGGAAGGTCGTCCCACGGGACGACGCGGTGTGCACCATGATCTCGCCTCCGTGCAGTTCCACCACCGTCTTCGTGATCACCAGACCCAGGCCGGTCCCGTCGGCCAGGGGGCGCCCGGTGGCGAAGCGGTGGAACAGCCGGTGCCGTTCCGCCCGTGTCATCCCGGCCCCGTCGTCGGTGACGTACACCGCTACGCCGGTGTCGATCAGCGCGACCCGGACGTCGATGCTGCCGCCCGTGGTGGTGAACCGGCTGGCGTTCGACAGCAGGTTCGTCAGCGCCTGGGTCAGGAGCATCGGGTCCGCCGGGATCCTCGGCATCACCTGCGGCACGTCCAGACCGATCCGCTGGTCGCGCTGGGCGCACAGCGGGCGCATCGCGGTGACGACGTCGCGCACCAGCACCGACACGTCCACCTTCTCCATCCGCGGAGTGAAGAGACCGGCCTCGATCTTCGCCTGGATCAGCAGGCTCTCGCACAGGCCGATGACCTGCGTGGACTGGTGATCGGCCACCTGCAGCAGCCGTTCCTGGGCCGCCGTCAGCGGGCCCGGCGCCCCCTCGCGCAGCAGGTCCACCGCGCCCTTGACCATGCTGAGCGGTGTGCGCAGTTCGTGGCTGAGCCCGGTCACCTGCTCCGCCCGTCGCTCCACGAGCCGCTCCAGCTGTTCCAGTTCCGCGATGCGGGCCGCGGCGGCCCCGCGCATCCGCAGGAACGTCGACAGGGCGGCGACTCCCGCGCCACCGAGCGCGGCCACCGACAACCACCAGACGGTGACCATGGCCCGTCCTCCTCAGAAGCCGCCCTCAGCTGAGGGGCGAGGGCGGGTCCCGTGCATTCTGCACGGCCTCCGTCGGTACGACAATCAGTTCCCTACCCGACATATCAGGGACCGCTTCCACCCCGCCCGACACGCTTGCGGCGCCATGGGGTACCCGTGGACCCATGACCCCAGACGTCGACCTCACCGTCCGCCCCCCGGGCCACCACATCCTCCGTGACCGTTTCCTCGCCGCCGACAGCCGTCTCTTCAACGCGGTGGCCACGCGCGACTGGCCCGGTGCCCACCCCCTCCTGCCGAAGCTGAGCCGCGCCGCGAACCACGGGGTGCTGTGGTTCGCTACGGCGGCGGCGATCGCGGCGACCCGGAGCCCGAGGGCCCGCAAGGCGGCCGTCCGGGGCGTCGCCTCGCTCGCGCTCGCCTCGGCGACCATCAACACCCTCGGCAAGCGTTCGATCCGCCGCCCCCGTCCGGTCCTGGACAACGTGCCGCTGACCCGTCAGCTGAAGCGGCAGCCGATCACCACGTCGTTCCCGTCGGGCCACTCCGCCTCCGCCGCCGCCTTCGCCGCCGGTGTCGCCCTGGAGTCGCGCGGCTGGGGCGCCGCGGTCGCCCCGCTGGCCGCCGCCGTGGCGCTGTCCCGCGTGTACACGGGCGCGCACTTCCCGAGCGACGTCCTGGTGGGCGCCGCCCTGGGCGTGGGCGCCGCCTACGCCGTACGGGGCATCGTGCCGACCCGCGACCAGCTGCCACCGCCCGGCCGCCCCTACGTGGACGCGCCCGCGCTGCCGGACGGCGACGGCCTGGTCGTGGTCGCCAACCGGGCCTCCGGCACGTCGGACCGGGTGCGCGCACTGCGGGACGTGCTGCCCGGTGCCGAGGCCGTGGAGTGCGAGCCGGAGGACATGCGCGCCGAACTGGAGAAGGCCGCCGCCCACGCCCGGGTGCTCGGCGTGTGCGGCGGCGACGGCACGGTGAACGCCGCCGCCGAGGTGGCCCTGCGCCACGGCCTTCCCCTCGCCGTACTCCCCGGCGGCACGCTCAACCACTTCGCTTACGACCTCGGTGTGGAGGACGTACGCGACCTGGGCCGCGCGGTGCGCCAGGGCGAGGCCGTCCGGGTGGACCTCGGGCACTTCAGCACCGGCGACACGGAGGGCCACTTCCTCAACACGTTCAGCCTCGGCGTCTACCCCGAGCTGGTCCGGGAGCGCGAGCGCTGGGAGAAGATGGTCGGCGGCTGGCCGGCGGGGGTCGTCGCGGCCCTGCGGGTCCTGCGTTCCGACCGGCATCCGCTCCAGGCCACCTTCGAGGGCCGGCCCCGCCCGATCTGGCTGCTCTTCGCGGGCAACGGCACCTATCACCGGCTGGGCTTCGCCCCCGCCCGGCGTTTCGACCTGGCCGACGGGCTGCTGGACGTCCGTGTCGTGCACGGCGGCCGCCGCCCGGCCCTACGGCTGCTGGCCGCGGCCGTCGCGGGCCCGCTGACCCGGACCCCGGTCCACGCGGCCGTCCGCGTGCGGCGGCTCCGGGTGGACGGCATCGCACCGGGCACCCTCCTCGCGTACGACGGCGAAGTCACCGAGGCGCAGGGCGATCTGACGCTCCGGAAGATCCCGGAGGCGCTGACGGTGTACCGGCCCGTGCCGATGCGCTGACTCACCCCGCCACCCCACACGGGTGCGTCCACAATTCAAGACGGCGGTCTCATCATTCGACACGGTCGCGTACGGTTCGAGGACGAACCCGCGGTTGTCGCGGTCCTCGTGGAAGGGGAACGGCCATGCCGAAGGCACAGGAGACCGCCGTCTACACGCACGGGCACCACGAGTCGGTGCTGCGCTCGCACACCTGGCGCACCGCCGCCAACTCGGCGGCCTACCTCCTCAGTTCGCTGAAGCCCCACATGAAGGTCCTGGACATCGGCTGCGGGCCGGGCACCATCACCGCCGACCTGGCCGCCCTGGTCCCGGACGGCCACGTCACCGGCGTCGACCACGCACCCGGCATCCTGGACCAGGCCCGGGCCACGGCCGCCGAACGCGGCCTGGAGAACGTGGACTTCGCCGTCGCGGACGTCCACGCCCTGGACTTCCCGGACGACACCTTCGACGTGGTCCACGCGCACCAGGTGCTCCAGCACGTCGGCGACCCGGTGCAGGCTCTGCGCGAGATGCGCCGGGTGACCAGGCCCGGCGGGATCGTCGCCGCCCGTGACTCCGACTACGCCGCGATGACCTGGTTCCCGGAGTCGGCGGGCCTGGACGACTGGCTCGACCTGTACCGCCGGGTGGCCCGCGCCAACGGCGGTGAGCCCGACGCGGGACGCCGGCTGAAGTCCTGGGCGCTGCGCGCCGGGCTCACCGACATCACGGCCACCTCCGCCACCTGGACCTACGCCACGGCCCAGGAGCGGGCCTGGTGGAGCGGACTGTGGGCGGACCGGACGGTCGCCTCCTCCTACGCCGAGCGGGCCACCGAGGGCGGTCATGCCACGGCCGGGGAACTGCGGGCGATCGCGGAGTCCTGGCGGGAATGGGGACGGCAGGAGGACGGCTGGTTCGCCGTACTGCACGGAGAAATTCTCTGCCGCAAGGCGGCCTGAACGCGAGAATCCTGGAAACACGGACCATCAGGAGGTTCGCATAATGGTTCCCATCCTGTTGGTGCTGCTTCTGGTGCTGATTCTCTTCGGCGCCGGATTCGCGGTGAAGGTTCTCTGGTACATCGCATTGGCCGTCCTGGTGCTGTGGCTCCTCGGCTTCCTGGTGCGCGGCACGTCCGCCTCCGGAGGAAGGAGCCGCTGGTACAGGTGGTGACGTCACTCCCGCGGTAGCAACGGTCCGAGCGGCCCGAGGTCCAGATTCAGGTCCTCGGGCCGCAGGCCGTAGCGGTCGCGCAGCTCGGTCATGCGGTCGTCCAGCAGCATCAGCGTGAGCCCGATGCGCTCCTCCTGGTCCTCCGAGAGCTCTCCGGTGTCGAAGCGGCGCAGCGCCTGTCGCTCCATGAGCTGACGGAGCAGCTCGACGACGGTCAGGACCAGTTTGACCAGGTCCCTCTCGACCGTGTCGGGCTCCAGTTCGAGACGGTTCCGGCCGGTCACTCGATGCCTCCCCAAGGTGACGGGACCTGTGCGTTCACGGAGCTGATCAGCGCGTTGAGATCGATGCGGACGAGATCGACGTCCGCGATGCGCAGGGTGAGGTCCCCGGTGATGACGACCCCGCCGGCGAGCAGCCGGTCGAGGAGATCGACGAGGGCGACCTCACGACGTTCGATCACGGTCACCGGCCGTCCACCCCGCCCCCTGCGGCGCCTGTCGCGGCACCCCCGCTGTCTCCGGTCTCTCCGCCTTCTCCGGTCTCTCCGCCTTCTCCACTGAAGGAATAGGCGGCCCACGGTCCGGTGAGTTCCACTCGCAATCCCGGTTCCTCGCCCTTGGTGCGGTCCACCAGTTCCACGAATTCCTCGGAATGGGCGCGCGGCACCAGATAGGCCGCGTTGAGCACATTGCGTCCGGGAACGCCTGAGAGGGCGGAATTCTGCGGCGCGTGCAGCCGGGTGTCCTCGGCGAATTCCGCGAGAGTTTCGTGCAACCGGCGGGCGAACCGGTCGGCGTTCTCCCACATCTCCTCGTGGGCCCTGTGGCTGCGCCTCCGCTGCCGCAGATAGTCCCGCCCGCTGGAGACCTTCGCGGGCGCCTGGGACGACTCCCGTTCCTCGGACTCCGCGTAGACCTTCACGCCCCACTCCACCCGACCCGCGAGCCGGTCCAGGGTGCGCCGGAAGCCCTCCTCGCGGGCCTCCAGCATGACCCGTACGCCGCTGTCGTCGCGGAAGACGGTGCCGAGCCGGAGCGGCAGCGGGGTGGTGACGACGGTGAGGGCGTCGATCACGCTCTGGTGGGCCCGGGCCGTCTCGGTCAGCCAGTCCAGGTCCTCCAGATGGGCACGGAGCGGTTGCTCCGCGAAGTCGCGCTCCGGCACCTCGCTGACCACGGCGATCAGGTCGTGGTGGCGCAGTTGCCGGGGCGGCGCGCCCGCGACGCCCTTGAGCTGGGACTGGAGCGCGGCGTCGAAGGGGCGACAGACGGCGTACACGTACCGCAGTCCGGTCATGAGGGCTCCTCTCTGGCGCGGCCGCGTTCGATGGCCGGCTCCGGCTCCCGCCGGAGCCCGCCGTCGTCCAGCTCCGCGAGCCGGGCGCGCAACTCGGCGTTCTCACGGGAGAGTTCGTCACGGCGTGCGTGGGACGACAGCGCCGGGTCGGTCTCCCACCAGTCGATCCCCATCTCCTTGGCCTTGTCGACGGAGGCGACGATCAGGCGCAGCTTGATGGTGAGCAGTTCGATGTCGAGCAGGTTGATGCGGATGTCACCCGCGATCACCAGGCCCTTATCGAGGACGCGCTCCAGGATGTCGGCCAGGTTGGCACTCCCGTTCTGCCCGTACGGCTCGGGGACTCGGCTCGGGAACGTCATCGGCGACTCCCGCCGGCGGCGACCCGCTCCTCGTCCTCATCCTCGTACGGTTCCTCGTCCATGTCCTCCCCGGCGTCGCCCTCGGCCTCGGGAACGTCCTCGTACTCGCCCTCCGGTACCTCGTCCGGGTCCTCCAGGTCGCCTTCCTCGTCCTCGTCGACGTACCCTTCGGCCTCTTCGTCCTCGTCCGGCTCGGCCTCGTCGGCGTCCTCGTCCTCCTCGTACTCGCCCTCGGCCTCGCCGTCCTCCGACGCCTCGTCGTCGGGCAGCTCCTCCTGCTCCTCGTCCTCCCGCTCCTCCTCGGCGAGGGCGTCCTCGTGGCTGACGACGACGTCGCCGTCGCGGATCTCGCCGCGCCAGCCGTCCTCGGCCTCGCCCCTGAGGGTGATGAAGCGGGCGAAGTTCTTGAGGTCGAGCCGGGCCCGGCGGCCCTGGGCGCGCCAGATGTTGCCGGTCTTCTCGAAGAGGCCCTGCGGGTAGTACTCCATCACCAGCAGGACCCGGGTGAGGTCGTCGGCGAGGGAGTGGAAGGTGACCGCGCCCTTCGTGGTGCCCTTGGCGCCCTCCGACGTCCAGGTGATCCGCTGGTCGGGCACCTGTTCGGTGGTGTGGGCCTTCCAGCTGCGGTTGGACCAGAAGACCTTCAGCTGCCAGTCGGAGTGGGTGTCGTCGGCCCGGTTGGCGCTCTTCACCCCCTTGGCGAAGGTGCTGAAGCTCTGGTACTGGGTCCACTGGTCGTAAGCGGTGCGCAGCGGCACCCCGACGTCGATGGACTCGATGATCACCGTGGGCTTGCTGCCCGAGCCGCCCTTGCCCTTGCCCTTGCCGCCGAAGAGGTTCTTGAGTCCGCCGAGCACGTTGTCCTTGGCGCGGCCCGCGCCCACCTCCAGAGCGGTGCGCAGCGGCCCCTTGCCCTCGGCGAGCTTGCGGCCGCTGTCGAGGGCCAGCTTGGCGAAGCCGGGGCTGTTGCCGTCGGCGATGTCGTTGAGCTTGCCGGTCGTCTCGCCGAGTTTGCGGCCGGCGCCGACGAGGAGCCGCTGGACCTGGGCGGCCAGATACTCCTGGGCCTCGGCCTTGAGGTGGTCGACGGCCTCGCTGTGGGCGACGTCGGAGAGCGGATTGCTCTTCGTCGCGTCCTTTGCCCGGTCCGCCGCCTCGCCGGTCGCGCGGCCGGTCGCCGTTCCGAGGGTCTCAGTCATCACCGCCGCCTCCCCTCGTCGTCCGTGACCGCGTGGCCTTGCGAGCGGCCTTCTTGGCCGGTGCGGTCCTCTTCGTCTGAGCCGCCTTCTTCGCCGGGGCGGTCTTCTTGGCGGCCGTCTTCTTGGCGGCGGCCTTCTTGGGCGGGGGCTTCTTCGCCGCCGGCCCGCGTGGTGACCGCCGCGACTCCTCGGGCGCGTCGTGGCCGGGCTCCGGCTCCTCCTCGTCCTCGTCGCGTCCGGACACGTCGGGCGTCACCCCGGCGAGTTGGTCGCGCACCTGCGAGGTACGCCCGTGCAGCCGGCCGGCGAGCCCTTCGATCTGCCGCTCGACCAGCGCCCCGGTGGCCGCCTTGCCCGCGCCGCGCAGGTCCTCGCGGAGCTGGTCCCCGAGCTCCTTGAACTGCGGGTTGTTCTGCAGCTGCTGTGACACCAGGTCCGCGAGCGCCCGTGGGCTGAGGTGCATCCGCTTGCCGGCCACCATGGTGCCGAGGGCGAACGCGAGTTTCATCTTCTTCGTACGTCCGAGGACGTATCCGGCCCCTACCGCGAGGCCCAGTCCGATTCGATTCATTGTGTCGTCCCGTTGCCGGTTCCTGTGCTCCTCCGCGCGCTGATCTCCAGCCGCTCCAGGAGCTCGTCCTCCAGGCGGTCGAACTCCTCCTCATCGATCTCGCCCGCTTCGAGCCGCTGCTCGAGGCGGGCGAGTTCAGCGCGGACGGCCGCCGGGTCGTAGTACTGGCGCTCGGCCTCGGTGAGCACCTGTCTCACCGTCCAGAGGCTGCCGCGCACCGGTGCGAACGGCAGCAGCAGCACCTCGGTGATCAGTCCCATTACGTGCCTCCTCGGCCGTCACGCGCTGTCAGTGCGTCGTCTCGGCGGGCTGCGCGGGCCCTGGTTCGACGAAGCTGTACGGCGGCAACGGCCCGTTCACCCGCACCTCGATGTGCGGATGGCTCTTGCGGATCTCCTCCACGGCGTCGAGGAAGACCGCGGCCGACTGCCGGTCCACGAGGAACGACAGATTGGCCAGCCAGCCGGTCGACTCGGGGCCCGCGCTGACGGCCTCGGCGACGGGCTCCAGCGCCCGCTGCAACTCCGCCGCGTCGTCGGCCTCCCGGGCCTGCACGGCGGCGACGACCATCTCGCCGAGCCGCAGCCGGTCCTCGTAAGTACCGCCACCCGCCTGCCGGTTGGCCTCGGTCATGGCCCGCAGCTCGGGGTTCTCCCCCATCACGCGATGCAGCACGGCCTCTTCGTCGTGGCTGGCCTTCACGTTGTACTCGACCTTGCCGTCGAGGGCGCCGAGCCGTTCCGTGTAGTGCTCCGCGCGTTCGGCGAGCACCCCCGTGACGGACGCGTCGTCCGGAGCGACACTGCCGAAACGCATGGGCAGCAGGGGGCCGCCCGCGCCCGCCTCGCTCAGGACGTTCTGGTGGGCGAGCAGATCCTTGCGCTTGGGGCGCAGCCCCTCGGGGGCCTCACTGACGATCGCCGCCAGCTTCCCCTCCTTGAGGATGCGCACCGGGCGGGCCGGATCTCCCACACCGCCCATGCCCTCGGGGAGAGCGGGGTGCGAGCTCGCGGTGATGCCGTAGACGTACGTGCTCACTCCTGTTCCTCCCTCTTGCGCGAGCTCGTGGTCTTGCGGGCCCGCGGCCGCGACTCGGACTGACCCTCCTCGCGGGCCTGCTTGAAGGCGTCGGAGATCGTCTCGGCGGCACCGGACAGCGCCCCCTTGGACTTGCCGCGCGCGCCGGACTCGGTGATCTCACCGACGAGGTCCGGCAGGCCGGGGTTCTTGCGCGGTCCGGCCTCCAGGTCGAGCCGGTTGCACGCCTCGGCGAAGCGCAGATAGGTGTCGACGCTGGCCACGACGACCCGGACGTCGATCTTCAGGATCTCGATGCCGACCAGGGAGACTCGCACGAAGGCGTCGATGACGAGCCCCCTGTCGAGAATGAGTTCCAGGACGTCGTAGAGGCCGCTGCTGCCGCCTCCGCCGCCGGACTGCTGTGCCGGGACTACGGTCATGCCGGCCGATCCTCCTTGTCTGTGGATTCTCTGTGGATGCTGGAGCGGGACGGCGGCCTACCGGCCACCGGGGCGATGTGGGTCGGCCCTCCCGCGCTCGTAACGGCGGACGCGCCGGTAGCCGGTGAGCTCGCCCTCGGGGTCGAGTTCCACCCGGTAGCTCGCGAGCAGGCTCATCGTGTCGGGGACCCTGGCGATCTCCAGGACCTCGACTTCCAAGATCCAGCCGTCCTCGGTCTGTTCGAACGACGACACGGACTCGGGCGCCATGCCGGTCAGCTCCGCGAGCTGGGTCCGCGCATGACGCAGCACCTGCATGGGGCTGGGGCGCTCATCCGTCGATGCCCGTGCCTCTTCGCTTTCGTCCGACTCGTGCGCTGTACGTGCGTTCTGTGTTTTTGCTGTGTTCGATGTGTTCGACATGACCACCTCGAACACCGAGTGGCCCCCCGGCCGTTGGCCAAACCTGTCGGTGTCAGCCGCGCCGCGCCGTGAGCCTGCGCCGCGCCGCGAGCCTGCGCCGCACCGGGCCCAGCGCCCGGCCCCGGCGCATCGCCCCGGCCCAGGGATCGGTGCGGGCCTGGTCGACGGCGTCCGCCAGGGTCCAGCGGCGGGCGTCGACGGCCGGATCGTCGAGCTGGTCCCAGGTCAGGGGCGTGGCCACGGGCGCGCCGGGGCGGGCGCGCACGGTGTAGGGGGCGACGGCGGTCTGGGCGTAGGCGTTGCGCTGGATGTCGAGGTAGAGCCGGTCGCCCCGGTCCTTCTTCCGGGGCTCGACGGTGAGCCGCTCGGGATGGGCGCGGACGAGTTCCTCGGCGATCTCCCGGGCGAAGCCGCGCACCGTGTCGAAGTCGTCGTGCCCGTTCAGCGGCACGACGACATGGACGCCCCGGGAGCCGGTGGTCATCGGCACGGACGTCAGTTTCAGCTCGTCGAGCAGTTCCCGTACGTCCCGGGCCGCCTCCCGGACCTGCGCGAAGTCGTCCACGGCGGGATCGAGGTCGAGGACCAGCCGGTCGGGCCGGTCGACGTCGCCGGTCCGGGAGAGCCAGCGGTGCAGGGTGAGACAGGCCTGGTCGGCGAGGTACACGAGGGCGGCCGCGTCGTCACAGACCGGGTGGACGACCGTGCCGCCCTCCTTGGGCACCTCGACGCGTTCGATCCACTCCGGATAGTGCTCGGGGGTGTTCTTCTGCATGAACATGGGCCCGTCGAGCCCGTCGGGATGCCGTTCCAGCATCAGTGGGCGTCCGCGCAGATGGGGCAGCATGAAGGGGGCGACGGCACGGTGGTAGGCGACGAGATCGCCCTTGGTGTACTCCTTGCCGACGCCATCGCCATCGCCATCGCCATCAGCGTCGGCGTCGGCGTCGGCGGGGAACAGCACCTTGTCCGGCCGGTGGATCTCGACGGTACGGCGGCCGACGCGCATCGTGTGCGTGTCCCCCATCGCCTGCTCCTTCCGGATCGCGATCGTTCGGAACATCAGAGCGTTCAGGGCGTGATCGCGTGCTCCACCAGCAGCCGTCCGGCCACCGTGATCGCCTCCGCGTCGATGCCCGCCTCGCGCAGCTGCTCCTCGGGGGAGGCCGAGCCCGGCATCGTACGGACGGCGAGACGCACCAGGCGGGGCACGGGGCGGCCGTCGAGGAAGGCGTCGAGCACCGCGTCGCCGAGGCCGCCCTCCTCGCGGTGGTCCTCGACGGTGAGGATGCAGCCGGTGCGTTCGGCGGCCTCACGCAGGGTGCGGCGGTCGACGGGCTTGACCGAGTAGAGGTCGATCACCCGGACCTGGATGCCCTCGCGGTCCAGTGCGTCGGCGGCCTTGAGGGCCTCGTGGACGGTGACCCCGGCCGCGACGACCGTCAGCCGGTCGGTGTCCGAGGCGCGCAGCACCTTGCTGCCGCCGACCGGGAACTCCTCGGTCGGGCTGTAGAGGACGGGCGAGGCGCCCCTGGACGTCCGGAGATAGCGGACGCCTTCGAGGCCGGCCATGGTGCCGACGAGCTTGGCGGTCTGGTTGGCGTCGCACGGGTAGAGCACGGTGGAGCCGTGCACCGAGCGCATCATCGCCAGGTCCTCCAGGCCCATCTGGGAGGGCCCGTCCTGGCCGATGGCGACACCTGCGTGGGAGCCGACGAGATTGATGCCGGACCCGCTGACCGACGCCATGCGGATGAAGTCGTGGGCGCGGGTGAGGAACGCCGCGAACGTGGCCGCGTACGGCACCCAGCCGCGTGCCGCGAGGCCGACCGAGGCGGCGACGAGCTGCTGTTCGGCGATGTAGCACTCGAAGTAGCGGTCGGGGTGCTCCTTGGCGAAGTACTCGGAGCGGGTGGAGTCGCCGACCTCGCCGTCGAGGGCGACGACGTCCCCGCGCGCGGAGCCGAGCGCGGCGAGGGCCTGCCCGTAGGCGTCCCGGGTGGCGGCCTCCTCGCCGGTCTCGTAGCGCGGCAGTTCCAGATGCCCGGTGCGCACGGCGTGCAGCATCCGGGCGGCGGGCGGCTGCCGGACCTCGACGCGGAGATCGCGCACGCCGCCGAGTTCCGCGATCGCCTCGTCGGCGTCCTTGAGCGGCTTGCCGTGCAGGCCCTCACGGTCCTGGACTGCCTCGACACCCTTGCCCTTGAGGGTGCGGGCGAGGATCACGGTGGGCTGGCCCTTGGTGGACTCGGCCTCGCCGTAGGCGCGGTCGACGGCGTCCACGTCGTGTCCGTCGATCTCGATCGTGTGCCAGCCGAAGGCGGCGAAGCGGCGGGCGTAGGCGTCCAGGTCGTGTCCGTGCCGGGTGGGCCCGCGCTGGCCGAGCCGGTTGACGTCGACGACCGCCGTCAGATTGTCCAGATGCTCGTACGCGGCGTGCTCGGCGGCCTCCCACACCGAGCCCTCGGCGAGTTCGCTGTCACCGCACAGCACCCACACCCGGTAGCCGGTGCGGTCCAGCCGCTTCCCGGCCAGTGCGATGCCGACGCCGACAGGCAGTCCCTGGCCGAGCGACCCGGTGGCCGTCTCCACCCACGGCAGCCGCCGCGGCGTGGGGTGCCCCTCGAGCCGGCTGCCCAGCTTCCGGAACGTCATCAGCTCGGTCTCGCTGATCGCGCCCACCGCCTTGTACGCGGAGTACAGCAGGGGCGAGGCGTGTCCCTTGGACAGCACGAAGCGGTCGTTGCCGGGGTGCTGGGGGCGTTCGAAGTCGTACCGCAGATGCCCCGCGAGCAGCACCGCCATCAGCTCGGCGGCCGACATGGACGACGTCGGATGCCCGGAGCCGGCGGCGTCCGACGCGCGCACGCTGTCGACACGCAACTGCTGTGCCAGCTCGGTCAGTTGACGGCTGTTCATGAGTCTCCTTTCGAACCCTCGACGGGCTTGTGCGGGTCTTCGGACGGGCCGCGCTCCCGGCCCGGTGACGTGGTCGGCGACTTCTCCGCGTCCGCCTTCGCCTTCGCCTTCTCCGGCGCGCCCGGCGTCCGGGCCAGCTCAGGTGACGCCGTGTCCAGGGGAACCGACCAGGACCGTACGAGGCCCAACTGGACGCCCTGGCGGGGCAGTACGGCGTCGAGGAGCCAGTCGGCGGCGACCCGGACGCGGTTGCCGGGCATGGCGGCGAGGTGGTAGCCGCGCGTGACGGCTCCGGCGACCGGCCCGGACAGCGGTACGCCGAGCGGGTTGGCCGCGGCCTTGACTCCGCCGAGGTCCACGACGAAGCCGAGGTCGCTGTGGCGGTAGGGCTCGGGCGCGCCCCGGCCGAGGGAGGCGGCGACGTTGTACGCGGCCACCTTGCCCTGTCGCCAGGCGTGTTGGGCGGTCATCGGGGTGTACTGGCCGGGCTTGGTGAGATCGGGTACGGCGGCCGCGTCGCCGCAGGCGAACACGTCGGGCCGACCCGGCACCTGCAGCGTGGGCTCGACGAGCAGCCGACCGCGTTCCATCGGCAGCCCCAGCGACTCGGCGAGCGGATCGGGCCGTACGCCCACGCACCACACCAGGGTGCGGGTGTCGACGAACTCCCCGTCGCTCAGCAGTACTCCGTTCGGTGTGGCCTCTTTCACCGAGGTCCCCATCCGCACGTCGACACCCCGCTGCCGCAGCACCTTGTCGGCGGTCCGCGACAGCCGCTCGTCCATCTCGGGCAGCACCCGTTCCGCGATGTCGAGCAGTATCCAGCGCGGCCGCATGCCCTCCCGCAGCGGCTGTTTCCGTACCAGCGCATCGGTGAACAGCTGCCCGTGGGCGGCGACCTCGGTTCCGGTGTACCCGGCGCCGACCACCACGAACGTGCACCGCGCGTCGCAGCTCTTGGGGTCCTCGGCGCCGGCGGCCAGCTCGACCTGCCGGGTCACGTGGTCCCTCAGGTACAGCGCCTCGGGCAGCCCCCGGAAGCCGTGGGCGTGCTCGGCGACGCCCGGGATGGGCAGCAGTTTGTTGACGCTGCCGGCGGCGAGCACCAGCCGGTCGTAGGTGAGCGTGCCGACGCCGCCCTCGGGGTCCGAGTAGCGCACGGTGCGCGCGTCGAGGTCGATGTCGTCGGCCTCCCCCAGCACCAGCCGCACATGGGGCAGGGTGCCGGTGAGGGAGACGGTGACCCGGCGTGGTTCCAGGATGCCGGCGGCGACCTGGGGCAGCAGGGGGAGATACAGAAAGTAGTCGGTCGGGTTCAGCAGGGTGATGTCGGCCTTGTTCCGGGTCAGCCGCGCGAGGGTGCGGGCCGTCCGGTAGCCGGCGAAGCCGGCACCGACGATCACGATGCGGGGTCGACTCACGGTTCGCCTCCGGCGGGGTCGCGTGCGTACGAACCTTCCGCGTCCCCCTGGCCGACGTGCCCAAACCGGCGGGCCACCCGACGGTGAGCGGGTTTCCGCCGTGATCGGCGGGTACTCGGACCGCGTTCCGGCCCCGCCCCGTTCGCACCTGTCGCGGAGGTGACCCCCATGCCCGAGTACGGATACTTCCTGGCGACCGAGGAGTTCGGTCCCGCCGAGCTGATCGAGCAGGCGGTGGGGGTCCCCCCGGCTCGAGCGAAGTCGAGAGTTGGGGGAGGCCGAGCAGGCCGGATTCGACTGTCTGTGGATCTCGGACCACTTCCACCCGTGGAACGACGCCCAGGGCCAGAGCCCGTTCGTGTGGTCGGTGATCGGCGCGCTCTCCGAGGCCGTGTCGCTGCCGATCGAGACGGCGCTGACCTGTCCGACCGTCCGGATCCACCCGGCGGTCGTCGCCCAGGCAGCGGCGACGAGTTCGGTGATGACCGGCGGTCGCTTCCGGCTCGGCATCGGCTCGGGCGAGGCGCTCAACGAGCAGGTCCTGGGCACCCTCCCCCACTGCCTGAAGGGCGTGGGAGGGACCCCCAGCCCCCGGCGGACGTCCGTCTGGAGATGCTGGAGGAGTCGGTCCAGGGGATGCGGCGCCTGTTCACGGGCGAGGAGGTCATCCACCACGGCACGCACTACACGGTGGAGAACGCCCGCCTCTACACGCTTCCCGAAGCGCCGGTACCCATCGACATCTCCGGTTTCGGCCCCGAGGCCACCGCCCTCGCGGCCCGCGTCGGCGACGGTTTCATCACCATGAGCCCCGACGAGGAGTTGGTGACCCAGCACCGCAAGGGCGGCGGGGGCGCGAACCCCGTCAGCGGCGGTACGAAGGTGTGCTGGGGCCCCGACCGGGACGCCGCCGTCCGGCTCGTCCGCCATCTGTGGTCGAGCCGGCTGCTGCCGGGCGAGATGGGGCAGATCCTGCCCACGCCCCGCCACTTCGAGCAGTTGGAGCCGCTGGTCACCGAGCAGATGGTGGGCGAGAACACGGTCTGCGGCGACGACGTCGACGAGCACGTCGCCGAGCTGACCGCCTTCGCCGACGCGGGCTTCGACCGCGTCTACGTCAGCCAGATCGGCCCCGACCAGCGCGGCTTCTTCGACTTCTACCGCACGAAGGTGCTGCCGCAGCTCCAACAGGGTCCTCGCTGACCCGCACCGCCCCCGAGTTCTCGGCCCAGATGGTGTTTCCCTCTCCCCATCGTCTGGGCCGAGTGCACGTGCCCCCGCTCGGACCGCCGAGCGGGGGCACCGGAGCGGGGCCCGGACGTCCTTGCCGTCCGGGCCCCGCTCCCTCTGCTTCCTCTGTGCTGCTTCCTCTGTCTCTTGTGTCCTGCTTCCGCTGTCTCCGTCGTCTCCGCTCCGCCCGTCATCGGCCCCGGTGGCGCGGGTCCTCGGGGTCGACGCCGGCCGGAGGCGGCGCACCGGTCGCGCCGCCGGGTGCGACGGGCGGTACCGGCGGATATCCGGCCGGTCCCGTCCCGCCCGGGGGCATTCCGGGCGCCGTGCCGCCGACGACCCGGTCACGGCCCGCGGCGAGTTCGCCCTCGTGCTCGGCCGTCGGCCGCGACGCCGAGGGACGCGCCGCGCTCCTCAGCACATACGCCGCCGCACCGAGCACCACGGCCGTGATGAGCGCGGCGGCCCAGTCCGGCAGGCCCAGCGACAGCGCCAGCCCGAGGGCCAGCGCGAGCGCGGCACCCGCGTACAGGGCGAGCGCCCCGGACGCGGCGTACAGCGCGGCCTTGCGGCGCTGCTTGCGGGTCTGCTGCCGCAGCTCGTCGCGGATGGTCTCGCGGGCCACCAGCGCCAGCTCGTCGACCAGGTGCTTGTCCAGATGTTCGAGATGATCCAAGCGGTCCATTGCGCCCGAGTACCCGTGCCCGTGTCTGCGTAACGCGGCATGCGCCGGGGGCAGGTCCCCAACTAGGCTCTTCCCCATGGAGATTCTCGGCACCACGCTCCGCATCTGCGTCGACGACCTGGAAGCCGCGGTCCCGTTCTACGAGAGACTCTCGGGCGGACCGGCGATGCGCTTCGAACGCGGTGGAGTCCAAGTGGCCGCCGTCGGCTGCTTCCTGCTGATGAGTGGACCGGAGTCGGAGCTGGAGGTCCTGCGGAAGGTCGCCGCTACCATCGCCGTCGAGGACGTCGACGAGGCGAACCGGGTCCTCACCGCCTCCGGCGCCCACGTGCTGGCCGGCCCCATCCCCACCCCCGTCGGCCGCAACCTGATCGCGGTCCACCCCGACGGCTCGGTCTACGAGTACGCCGACCGCCGGACGACCGCGTGAGGCTCAGGGTGCGAACGCGGCCACGACGAGGTCCGTGAGCAGCGCGCCCGCCGTGCCGTCGGGATCCAGATCCGGGTCGTAGATGGTGACGTTGAGGCCCACACAGTGCGGTGAGCGGACCAACGGGCGCAGCAGCGCGGTCAGTTCGTCGGGGAGGAGCCCATCGGGGTCGGGGCTGTCGACGGCGGGCATGACGGACGGGTCGAGGACATCGGCGTCCAGGTGGACCCAGAACCCGGCCAGTTCGGGTGTCTCGAAGCTCAGCGCGGTGACCCGGGCGAGATCGTCCGCGCCCCACGTGCGCAGCTCGCCGACGGTGACGACGGGGATCTTCAGGGCGGCCAGTTCGGCGCGCTCGTCCTCGAACTGGTCCCGGATGCCGAAGAGGCGTATGTCCTCGTCGCGCAGATAGGGCCGCAGCCCCTCCAGATCGGTCAGGTCCCGCTGGCCACGCCCGGTGGCGAGCGCCAGCTCCTCGCCGCCGGCCGCCCCGACCCGGTCGGAGTTCCCCGGATGCCGGAAGTCGGAGGAGGCGTCGACGGCGACCAGCCCGTACCGCCCGATCCGCCGCAGCGCGAGCGAGGCGCCGAGCTGGATCGAACAGTCCCCGCCGAGGACGACGGGCAGCTCACCGGCCCGGACGTGCCGCTCGATCCGGTCGGCGAGCCTGCGGGTGTACGAGGCGATCGCGTCGGCGTTGAAGACGCCGTCGCCCTCCTGCCAGTCGCCCCGGTCGTAGCGCGGCGGCACCACCACCCCGCCCTCCAGCGCGCCGAGCCGCCGCACGATCCCCTGTTCCCGCAGGGCGCCGGCGAGCTTGTGGCAACCGGGCACGGTCCCCGGGGCGGGCGGACGCAGGCCGAGGTTGGAGGGGGCGTCCACGACGACGATGTTCCGCATGGATCCCATCCTGCGCGACGGGGCTGCGCACCGGGACGGGAACGGATCATTCCGGCAGACGGCTCCCGCCCGGGGCCGGGCGCTCCATCTCCGTGGTGAGCGCCCACCGCTGATGGTCCCGCCAGGCCCCGTCGATGAACAGGAAGTCCGGCGAGAACCCCTCCAGGCGGAACCCGCACCGCCGGGCGAGCGCGATGGAGGCGGCGTTGCCGGGTTGCACGTTGATCTCCAGGCGGTGCAGCCCCATGAAGGTGAACGCATACTCGACCACCAGTGCGAGCCCCTCCCCCATCAGACCCCGCCCGGCGGCATGGGCGAAGGCCCCGTAGCCGAGGGCGCCGCTCTGGAAGCCGCCCTCCACGATGTTGTTGATGTTGATGAAGCCGGCGATGCCTCCGCCGTCCTTCTCGCACACCAGGAACCCGGCCTTGGCAGGATCCTCGATGAGCCGTCCCGCGTACGCGGCATAGGCCGCGGGTGTGGCCGGGGGAAACAGCCACGGCCGGTGCAGCTCCCGGCTCTCCCGCACCCGCGCGACGAACTCGGCCCCGTCCTCGGGTGTGAACCGCCGGATCGCGACGCGGGGGCCTTCGATGAGGTGACGAACGTTCTCGGACACCCCGTCACGGTACGTCGGAGCAGGCGTCACCTGCGCCGTCTCATGAAGAACGCCCCGCACACCGCTCCGACCAGACCCGTCCCGAGGAGCGCCAGCCACAGGGGCATGGAGACCTCGGAGACCAGCAGCTGGATGTCGGTGCTCTGGGTGTTCTGGAAGACGAAGACGAGCGCGAGGACGGCGAGCAGGCCCACGACGACCCTGCCGGGGGTCAGTGTGTCGCTCCATCGCTTCCGCCCGTGCGTCCCGACTCGTTCCGATGTCTTCGGGCTCATGTCTCCAGGATGACGCGAGCGACCGGGGCGCGCCTGGTGGGAGGCGTCCCGGAAAGCCGGTCAGTGGGCCCGGAGACCGCTGGTGGCACGGGGAGGGACCGTCAGATCAGCGCCGGTTCGTCCAGCGTCAGCGTCCCCGCCCGGGCGTCCAGCTCCGCCGTCACCCCGAAGGGGATCGTCAGCGCTCCTTCCCCGTGTCCGAATCCGAACTCCTCCACCACCGGCACGCCGAGCCCGGCGACCCGGTCGACGAGCAGCGCCCGCACCTTCTCGTACGGGTCGCACTCCGCCCAGGAGCCGAGGACGATGCCGGCGACCCCGTCCAGCCAGCCCGCTCGCAGGAGCTGGGTGAGGTAGCGGTCGAGGCGGTAGGTCTCCTCGCCCACGTCCTCCAGGCAGAGCAGGGCGCCCCGGGCGGACGGCCGGGCGTGGGGGTTGCCCAGCTCGGCGGCGAGCAGGCAGAGGCAACCGCCGAGCAGAACCCCCCGCGCGCGGCCCGGTACGAGGGCGGTGCTTCCCTCGGCGGCCCGGATCGTGCGTACCGTCTCCGGGGAGAACAGCGTGGCGCGCAGATGCTCCTGGGCCCGGACGTTCTTGAGGAAGTCGACGCCCGCGGCCATGGGGCCGTGCAGGGTGACCAGTCCGGCCCGGGTGGCGAACGCCTCGTGCAGGGCGGTGATGTCACTGAACCCGACCAGTGTCTTGGGGCCCGCCGCCCGTATCGCGTCCCAGTCGAGCAGGTCGACCATCCGCTGGACGCCGTAGCCGCCGCGGGCGCACAGCACGGCGGACACCGACGGGTCGCACCAGGCGCTCTGGAGGTCGGCGGCACGGTCGGCGTCCGTGCCCGCGAGGTAGGGGAACTCGGGGTGCCGGTCCAGCGTGTGGGGTGCGACGACGGGATCGAGGTCCCAGCCGCGCAGCAGGTCCAGCCCGGCGCTGAGCCGTTCCTCGGCCACCGGTCCGCTGGGCGCGACGACGGCCACCCGGGCGCCGGGGACGAGGCGAGCGGGTCTGGTCAGTGGGGTCACGGGTGTCACTGGTGTCACTGGTGTCACTTGGCGAGCTCCAGAGTAGGGATACCCGGAGGATTCAACCCGAAGACCCGCGCGTACAGCGAGAGCTCCGCCTCCAGGACCCGCACCATCGTCTCCGCCCGCCGGAAACCGTGCCCCTCCCCCTCGAAGGCGATGTAGGCGTGCGGCACCCGCCGCCCGTCGATCCGGGCCAGGAACCGCTCGCACTGCGCGGGCGGACAGATCACGTCGTCGAGGCCCTGAAGCAGCAGGAACGGCGCCGTGATCCGGTCCGCGTGCTCGATGGGCGACCGCTCCACGTACCGCATCGGCTCCTCGGCCAGGGGCCCGACCAGGCTCTCCAGGTACTGGGACTCGAAGTCGTGGGTGTCCCCCGACCCCCAGTTCGCAAGGTCGAGGACGGGGTACAGGATCGTTCCGCAGGCGTACACGTCGGTCGCGGTCAGGGACACGGCGGCGGTCCAGCCGCCCGCGCTGCCGCCCCTGATGGCGAGCCGGGTCCGGTCGGCGGTGCCCTCGTCGGCCAGGGCGAGCGCGACGGCCGCGCAGTCCTCGACGTCGACGACGCCCCACTGCTCGCGCAGCCGGTTGCGGTACTCCCGTCCGTATCCGGTGGAACCGCCGTAGTTGACCTCGGCGACGCCGATGCCGCGTGAGGTGAAGTAGGCGATCGCGAGGTCCAGGACCAGCGGCGCGCGGCTGGTGGGCCCGCCGTGCGCCCAGACGACGTAGGGCGGCAGCTCGGTGCTGAAGGCGACGGAACCGGGGTTGTGGGGCGGGTAGACGTGGGCGTGGATCTCGCGTCCGGCGGGGCCGAAGAAGCTGCGGATCTGGGGTTCGGGGTAGTAGGAGGGGTCCACCGGGTCGTCGTGCGCGGCACCGATCACCCGGGCGTCGCCGGTGGCGGAGTCCAGCTCGACCACCTCGTACGCGCTGCGGGGGCTGGCCCCGATGCCGAGGACCCGGCCGCCGTGCACCGCGAGCGAGGGGGCGAACTCGGTCCATGGTCCGGCCGCGTCCACGACCTGGCCGGTCTCCAGGTCGAGGACGCCGAGCGCGGTGGCCCCCCGCCCGTGGATCACGGCGACGAGCCCGTCGTCCAGCAGCGCGAACCAGCACCAGCCGACCTTCCACAGCGGGCCGCCGAACTCCTCCTCCCGGGCACACAGGGCCGTGCGGTCGCCGCCGTCGGGGTCGAGGCGGTAGAGGTTCCAGTAGCCGGTGGTGTCGCTGGAGTACACCAGGGTGCCGTCGGCGGCCCAGTCGACCTGGGCGACCGACTCCTCCGGGCCGCCCGCGACGGACCGGGGCGCGCCGAGCCGACCGTCCTCGGTCACCTCGGCGACCAGCAGCGACGTGCCGTCCCACGGCATCCGGGGGTGGTCCCAGGCGAGCCAGGCGGCGCGGCGGCCGTCCGGTGAGAGACGGGGGCAGGTGACGAACCTCCTGCTGTCGTCGGTCAGTTCCCGTACGGCGCCGCGGTTCTCGGCCGCCGAGCCGTCCAGCGGTACCGCGGCGACGACCCGCCGCACGTCGGTGAGCCCCTCCCCGGTGAACTCCTCCAGGACGCACCACACCTCGTCCCGCTCGGGGTGCGGCCGTGGGTCCACCCAGCGCAGTCCGCCGCCGACCGGCGACACCGGGGTGAGCGGGCGGGGCTCGCCGCCCGGCTCGAATCCGTAGAGACGCTGGTCGGCGAAGTTCGCGAAGACCACGAGGGGGCCGGTGTCCCGCAGGACCCCGGTCCAGGGCTGCCCGCCGTACTCCATGACCCGACTGCGCACGTTCCACGGGGCCGGCAGGACCGACTCCTCCGTGCCGTCGGCCGTGCGCCGCACCAGGGTGCGTCTGCCGCCCTCGGTGGGCCGGGGCTCCGTCCACCAGGCCTCGTCGCCGACGAAGCCCACGAACTCGGGATGCCCGTCGTGCGCGGCGGCGAGCGCCGCGTCGATCGGCGAAGGCCACGAACCGTACGCCAGGGTCTGCACCTTGTCCCCCATGTCCTCAGTCCCTCAGTCCCTCAGTCCCTCAGTCCTTCAGTCCCTTGGTCCGTAGTCCCGCAGGCTGCCGCGTGCCGTCGGTCAGGCCGTGCGCAGGAAACGGTCGAGCACGCGGACGCCGAAGTGGAGCGCCTCCACCGGGACACGCTCGTCGACACCGTGGAACAGCGCCGCGTAGTCGAAGCCCTCGGGGAGCTTCAGCGGCGAGAAGCCGTAGCCGGTGATGCCGAGCCGCGAGAACTGTTTGGCGTCCGTGCCGCCCGGCATGCAGTACGGCACCACGTGCCCCTCGGGCGCGAACTCCTCGACGGCGGCCCGCATCCGCGCGTACGTCGCCGAGTCCACCGGCGACTGCAGTGCCACCTCCCGGTGCTCGTACACCCACTCCACATCGGGTCCGGTGAGCCGGTCGAGGGTCTCCCGGAACTCGTCCTCGCCGCCGGGCAGATACCGTCCGTCCACGTGGGCGACGGCCTCCCCCGGGATCACGTTGATCTTGTAACCGGCGTCCAGCATGGTCGGGTTGGCGCTGTTGCGGACGGTCGCCTCGACCAGGGCCGCGGCCGTGCCGAGCTTGTCGAGCAGCCGGTCGACGCCGCCAGGGTCGTCGAGGTCGGCCTCGACGCCGTACAGCGCGGCGAGTTCGGTGAGGGCCGCGCGGACGGTCGGGGTGAGTCGCAGGGGCCACTCGTGCGCGCCGATCCGGGCGACGGCCGCCGCCAGCCGGGTCACCGCGTTGGCCCGGTTCACCTTGGAGCCGTGTCCGGCCCGGCCGCGCGCGGTGAGCCTCAGCCAGCCGGTGCCGCGCTCGCCCGCGGCGATCGGATAGATCTGCCGACCGCCGCCGTCGTGGAAGGTGAAGGCCCCCGATTCGCTGATGCCCTCGGTGCAGCCCTCGAAGAGACCGGCGTGCCGGTCGGCGAGGAACCCGGAGCCGTCCTCGGCGCTCGCCTCCTCGTCGGCGGTGAACGCGATCACGAGGTCCCGGCGGGGGCGTACGCCGGTGCGTGCCCACTGCCGTACGACGGCGAGGATCATCGCGTCCATGTTCTTCATGTCGACCGCGCCCCGGCCCCAGACCACGCCGTCGCGGATCTCCCCGGAGAAGGGGTGCACGGTCCAGTCGGCGGCCTGGGCGGGCACGACGTCCAGATGACCGTGGACGAGCAGGGCGTCCGCCGAGGGGTCGGTGCCCTCGATCCGCGCCACCACGTTGGTCCGGCCCGCGGTCCGCTCCAGCAGCGTGGGCTCCAGGCCCGTCTCGGCCAGCAGCGCGGCGGCGTACTCGGCGGCCGGGCGCTCACGGCAGTCCCCGCCGCCGCGGTTGGTGGTGTCGACGCGGATGAGGTCGGAGGTGAACCGGACGACCTCGTCGAGCGCCCGTTGGTCCACGGGTGCCGTCTGCTCAGCCATATGTCTCCTCCACCGCGGCCGAGACGATCGTGGTGACCGCCTTGAAGGTGCGGATTCCCTCGTACATGGTCGGGCTGGTGTACGCGACCTTGCGTTCACCGGTACGGGCCACCCCGGGCACCACGGTCGCGGCCATCGCCAGGTGCTCGGCGTCGAACTCCAGCGCCACGGTGAACGGGCCGCCCCTGACCGGTGCGTGCCGTACCGCGAGCGCAGCGGCCTCCTTCGCCGCCGCGCGGATGTCGGCGGCCGTCCTCGCGGGGGTCCGGCACACCGCCGCGTACCGCGACACATGGTCCTTGACCGCCACTTTGAGCGCCTCGGGCGCATAGCCCAGGGCGTCCTCGCACGCCACGTCGTCGCCGGTCACCAGCACCACCGGTACCCCGTACTCGGCCACCACATGCGAGTTGAGCAGCCCCTCACTGGCCCGCTCGTCGTTCACCCACACCCCGGTGATGGAGTTCGCCAGGTAGGTGTGGGCGAGGACGCCCTCCATCCCGGCGCCCGCGTGGTAGCCGACGAACGCGATGCCGTCCACGTCGCCGTGCTGCACGCCCTCCACCATGGACAGCGCCTTGTGCCGGCCGGTGAGCATCTGCGCGCGCTCGTCCAGCTCCTCCAGCAGGAGATTGCGCATCGTCCAGTGCGCCTCGTTGATCAGCACCTCGTCGG
Source organism: Streptomyces akebiae (assembly GCF_019599145.1). Taxonomy (NCBI): domain Bacteria; kingdom Bacillati; phylum Actinomycetota; class Actinomycetes; order Kitasatosporales; family Streptomycetaceae; genus Streptomyces; species Streptomyces akebiae. Next base: position 1,753,849 of record NZ_CP080647.1, read on the forward strand.
CCCCGCCGTCGAGAAAGCCGAGCACGGCGGCGTTCACGTCCGAGGTGAACATCGAACGGCACCGCTCCCACTGCGGTGTCCCCGGCAGCACGTCGGCCGGCCAGGTGACACCGGTGGCGCCCTCCATGTCGGCGCTGATGAGGATCTTCATGGCTCGAAACCGTACGCGCTCACGACGATCCGTGGCAGACCTGTGGATAACTGTCACCGACCCGGCCCACCGTGGCGGGACCCAGGGCCCTGGTGCCGCGACAGGCAGCGTTCGCCTTGTCGCGGCACTAGGCCGTGCGCCCCGCCACATACCACCTCGACGGCAGCTCGATCCGGGTTCCCTCGGCCGTGTGTTCCGTGGTGACCAGGGGAAGTTCGCCGCTGGTGACCACGGTGAGGCCGGCCGCGCCCAGGTACTCCGGGATCGCCGCGTCGCTGACCTCGCCCGGGGCGATGCCGTGCCGGAAGACCGGGGCGAGTTTGGCCGGTGGGCCTGCCGGATCGGCCGCGAGGCCCATGAGGACGCCTTTCGCGGTCTCGGCGAGTTCGACGAGGCAGACCCGGCCGCGTTCGCCCAGCAGCGTGGCGACGGTGTCGACGAGGCGTTGGCGGTCGTCGGGCTCGCACTGGTGGAGGACGCCGCGCACATAGACGTTGGCGTCGCCGAGCTCGGCGTGGAGGGCTTCGGCATCCGTCTTGTCGACCGCGTCGAGCACACGGTAGGCGGCCCGGCCGTCGGGGTCGGCTCGGCGGGCCAGGTCGAGGGCGGCGGTGGAGAGGTCGGCGCCGATCACGCGGGGGAAGCGGTCGGCCAGGAAGCGGGTCTGGGTGCCGTTGCCGCAGCCGAGGTCGACGAGCGGGAGGTCGGCGGAGGTCAGATACGGTTCGAAGAGCGCCAGATGGACGGCCGCGGTCCGTTCGGGTCCGGCGTCCCAGAAGACGGCACCCGGTTCGTCGGACGCCTCCCGCCAGAACCCCTCCCAGGCTTCCCGGTACCGACTCGTCACGCTCATGCCCCACACCCCCGGATCAGCGACACGGCCGCCGCTTCGGCGGCCCAGATCGGTCTACCGTGCTCGGCGGCCGCAGACAAGAACCGTGCGCGTCCCTTCCCCCCTCGTCCGGACCACACGCTCCCCCGAGCGCCCCGCACGCCCCCAGGACCAGGCCGGTGCGGGCACGGCCCCGTCGGTGTCTCAGCGCCGCCGCGGCAGGGTCAGTTCGAACCACACGGTCTTGCCCACGCCCGTCCGGCTGGTCCCCCACTCGCGGGCCAGGGTGGTCAGGACGCGCAGTCCACGGCCGGACTCGTCCGTCGGCGCCGCGCTGAGCAGGTTCGGCAGGGTGGGGTCGTCGTCGTAGACCTCGCACAGCAGGGTGTCGCCACGGACCAGACGCAGTTCGACGCGGCTCCCGCGCGCGTGCCGTACGGCGTTGGTGACGAGTTCGCCGACCAGGAGCTCGGTGGTGTCCGTGAGGGTGTCGAGACCCCAGACGCAGAGCTGTTCGCGGACGGCGGCGCGGGCGCGCGCCACCTCGATCGGGTCGCGGGCGAGACGCCACTCGGCGACGTCCTCGGGCTCGATGCCATTGAGCCGGGCCATCAGCAGGGCCACGTCGTCCTTGCGGCCGCCGCGTGTGTTGAGGGCGCGGATGATGGTGTCGCAGGCGTCGTCCATGGAGGCGGCCGGGTGGGCGGCGGACTCGCAGAGCGTCGCGAGGCCCACTCCGATGTCCTCGCCGCGCATCTCGACCAGGCCGTCGGTGCACATCACGAGCCGGTCGCCCGGCTCCACGCGCACGCGTACCGCCTCGAACGCCACTCCGCCGACCCCGATCGGCGCGCCCGTGGGCAGGTCGAGGAGTTCACTGCGGCCGTCCACCGCGCGGACCAGCACCGGCGGGATGTGCCCGGCGTTGGCGAGGTGGAGTTCGCCGGCGATGGGGTCGTAGACGGCGTAGAGGCAGGTCGCGAGATAGTGCTCGCCGAGCCGCTGGGCGAGGTCGTCGAGGTTGCGCAGGAGCTGTGCGGGCGGCAGGTCGAGGGCGGCCATCGTCTGCACGGCCGTGCGCAACTGTCCCATCATCGCGGCGGAGTTGAGACCGTGCCCCATGACGTCGCCGACGACCAGGGCGGTGCGGGCGCCCGGCAGCTTCACCGAGTCGAACCAGTCGCCGCCGACCCGCCCGAGCAGGGTGCCCGGCAGATAGCGGGTGGCGATGTCGCAGCCCGCCATGTGGGCCTCGATCTGCGGGAGCATGCTGTCCTGGAGCGTCTCGGCGACGTTCTCCTGGTAGGTGTACATGCGGGCGTTGTCGAGGACGAGGCCCGCCCGGGCGGCGAGTTCGGCGCCGGTGACGCGGTCCATGTCGTCGAAGACCTCGCGCTCCGGGTGGCGCAGCAGGATCATGAAGCCGAGCACGACGTTACGGGCCTTCAGGGGCACGACCAGCATGGAGCGGCCCGTGATCAGCGGCCGGATGTCGCGCTTCTCGAACTGCGCGGCGATCGCGTGTCCCATCTGCTCGCTGATGCGCGGCACGAGGACGGGCTCGCCGGTGGTCATGCACTGGAAGAACGGGGTGTGCGCCGGGAACGGCATGGCCTCGCCGACGGGTACGACGTCGTCCCAGCGGCCCGGCTCGTCCGTGTGCTCCACGGCCACCCGGTGCCACATGGTCGTCGTGTCGGGCACCCCGTCCGGGAACCCCTCACCGGCGACGACCTGTTCGCGCAGGTACGTGCCGGCGACGTCGGTGAAGCGGGGCACGACCGCCCTGCTGACCTCGACGATGGTCCGGGAGAGGTCGAGGGAGGTGCCGATGCGCCCGCTGACCTCGTTGAGGAACTCCAGGCGCTCGCGTACTGCTGCGTGTTCGAGGTCCTCGCCCTCGTCCGGCGCGTCCTGCGGTACCGGCAGCCCCTCCGCGACGGCGCGCGCGGCCCGTTCACGGCGGGCCTGTCGCTCCGCACGCCGGGGCACGCCCCAGTCGGGGGTCACGGGCACCCGGTCGTTCTGGCTGAACTCCAGGACCGGATAGCCCAGTTCGAGGACCTGGGCGACGATGCGGGCACCCTCGCCGACGCTCATGCTGGGCAGGATCTCGGGGAGCCTGCGGGCGAGTTCCTCGGCGCCGGGGAAGTCGGTGTGCAGGGCGAAGCCGGGGGCGATGCGTTCGACGGCGACATCCGCCCCGTCGTCCCGCCGCAGTGTCCCGGCGTCGGCGGCCAGCACCAGGAGCCGTTCCCTGCCGGGGCCGACCAGGGGGTACGCCCACCACAGCACGTCGATCCGTTCGCGGCCGGGCACGGTGAGCCGGGCGCGGCCGGCCGCCGGGTAGGACAGCTGTCCGTCGAGCGAGGTCTCCAGGTCGTGGCCGAGGGCGTCGTACGCGCCGTAGGCCGCGTGCGGCGGGGGGTCGTCCTCGTCCGGGAGGGCGCCGGAGACGGGCAGCAGGTCCAGGGCGGGGTGGCCGACCGCGTCGTCCTTGGTCGTGCCGAAGAGGCGGCGTGCGCCGGAGCTCCAGTGCGACACGAGCCCGGCGCGGTCGACGAGGACCACGGCCAGGGGAACGCGGCCGGCCGCGGCGTGCTCCGGCGTCTCGTCACCGGCTCCGGGGCCGGTAGTCGCGCCCGTGTCGGTGCCACGGTTCATGGCCAAGGCCCTTTCTCCCCACGGCTCGCAAGATCTGTGCCGCCTTCACTACCGTACGGCTGCGTAGCGTCGCGATGTGTGGCAATACGCGAATTCCTCCGTAGGAGCCTCCGGCGCACGCGCTGGACACACGGGCGGCGCACGATCACTCGCGCGCCCCCCGAGTGCCCAGCTCCCTCACTCCGCGTACCCCAGTTGGAGGTCCTGTTCCGTCCTGGAGCCGGACGGGACCTGGAGCACCGTCGCGACGGGCGGATACCCGGTGGCGATGACCGTGTACTCGCCGGCGGAGAGGTCGACGAACCGGAAGGTCCCGTCGATGCCGGTGGTGATCGTGTCGACGACGTTCCCGGCGGCGTCGAGGAGTGTCACGCGCGCGTCCTCCACCGGTCGGCCGCCCCCGGCGCGGACCGTGCCCCGCAGGACGGCGCCCCCGGCGAGCTCGATGTCCTGGCGCGTCTCGCGGGCGGCCCGCACGGTGACGGGCAGCGCGGCCGGCCGGTAGGAGTGGGCGCCGGCGGCGAGGGTGTACTCCCCTGCGACCAGTTCGCTGATCAGGTACTCGCCCTCCTCCCCGCTGCGGGTGGTCACGACGACCTCGCCGTGCACGTCGGTGAGCGTGACGGTCGCGTCGCTCACCGCCCGGCCGTCCGGTGTCCGTACCGTCCCGGCCAGGCGTCCCGCGCCGCCGAGCACGATGTCGACCTCGACGGGCCGGTCCCCGACGGTGACGCTCACGGCCTGCGGCTGGTGGCCGCCGGCGGCGGCGATCAGCACGTACGCCCCCGGCCCGGGCGTGGACAGCGCGTACCGCCCGTCGTCGCCGCTGCCGCCGCGCCCGGTCTGCCGGCCGCCGGCGTCGATGAGGGTGAGCGCCGCCCGGGACACGACGGTGCCGTCGGGGTGCTGGACCGTGCCGCGGACGGGGACGCCGGGGACGTGCGGCGAACGCGCCTGCGGGATCTGGACGGAGGGCATGGCCGAGGGCGCGGGCTCGGGCGTGGGGTCGGCGGGAACCTCGTCGAGGGGCACCGGTGTCCTCTCCTTGAGGAAGCAGGCGATGAGGAGCCCGAGGACGAGCACCGGCGTGAGGTACAGGAAGATCCTCGGCATGGCCTCCGCGTAGGCCTGGACGTAGGCGTCGCGCAGCGGGTGCGGCAGGGTGTGGACGAGGTCCGGGGTGAGGGATCCGGGGTCGGGGAGGACGGCGTCGGCGCGCTGCGGGAGGCGGTCGGTCAGCCGGGCCGCCAGGAGCGCGCCGAAGGCGGCCGTGCCCACGCTGCCGCCGATCTGCCGGAGGTAGTTGCCGGCCGCGGTGGCGGGCCCGACGTCGGCGGGGCGCACGGAGTTCTGCACGGCGAGGATCAGGACCGGCATCGCCATGCCGATGCCGGCGCCGAGGACAGCGGTCCAGACGCCGAACTGGAGCCGGGGCGTGTCCGTCTCCAACCGGGCCAGCAGCCACACGCCGAGCGCGGTCAGGGCGCTGCCGAGGACCGGGTACGTCCGGTAGTGCCCGGTGCCGCCGATGAGCCGGCCGGAGATCACGGACGCGCCGACGATGCCGGCCATCATCGGCAGCATGAGCAGCCCGGACTCGGTGGCGGAGATCCCCCCGGTCATCCGCAACTGGGTCGGCAGGTAACTCGCCGTGCAGAAGAGGGCGATGCCGATGACGATCCCGACCAGGCCGGTGACGACGAAGACGGGGTCCTTGAACAGCCGCAGCGGGACGAGGGGTTGGGTCGCGAACCGCTCGGCGACGAGGAAGAGGGCGGTCGCGACGACCGCGCCGGTGGCGAGGCCGAGGACGGGCCGCGACGTCCAGGCGTACGTGGTGCCGCCCCAACTCGCCAGCAGAACCGCGCAGGTCGAGGCGGTGGCGAGCAGCAGGGTCCCCAGGACGTCGAGGCGCCCGTCGGTCGTGGACCTCGGCAGCCGCAGCGCGAAGGTGACGACGGCCAGCGCGAGAAGCCCGGCGGGCACGTTGAGGTGGAAGCACCACCGCCAGGTGAGGTGGTCCGTGAGCAGGCCGCCCAGGAGCGGTCCCGCGACGGAGGCGAGGCCGAACGCGGCGCCGACCAGACCCAGATAGCGGCCCCGGTTCCTGGTCGGCAGGATGTCGGCCATGATCGCCTGAACACCGATCATGAGGCCGCCCGCACCGACGCCCTGGAGCGCGCGGAACGCGATGAGCTGGTCCATGTTCCGGGAGAGCCCGGCGAGCGCGGAGCCGGTCACGAAGACCGTGAGGGCGAACTGCAGGACGCCCTTGCGGCCGTGGAGTTCGCCGAGTCTGCCGTAGACGGGAAGGGTGACGGTGGCGGTGAGCAGATAGGCCGTGATCGGCCAGGACAGGCGGTCCGCGCCGTGCAGCTCACCGACGATCTCGGGAAGCGCGGTGGCGACGACCATCTGCTCCAGCGCGGCGAGGAGCAGGACGAGCAGGAGCGCGGAGAAGACCAACAGGGCCCGGTGCGGACCGAGTCGGGGAGGTCCGTCCGCCGGTGGCGGCGGGGCGGGTGTGGTGGTCGGCTCGTCCTTCACCAGTGTGGTCGCGCCCATGCGTACCGCTCCCCTCGTCGCACTTACCGCACAATTCCCGCGTTAAGCGGCAACTGTCGGCAAGTGCGGCGAGTTACGGCATTCCGGGGAGCGTCACGGAGATCCACTCGATCCGGTGAGGACGGCAACGCGCCCCCGATGATCGCCCGTTGGACCGGGCACCCTTCTCTTTCCGGGTTACTTCTCGACCTCGGCGGCCAGGTTGGCGAGCAGGGCGTCGTAGATACGGGCGAGGCCCTTGGGGGCGAAGGTCTTCTCGAAGAAGCCGCCGATGCCGCCGGCGCCCTGCCAGGTGGTGGTGACGACGACGCGGGAGCTGCCCTGGCCCGCCGGGGTGACCCGCCAGACGGTGACCATGGAGGAGTTGCGGTCCTTCTCGACGAGCTCGCCGTCGGAGGGCTCGGTGACCTCCAGGAGGCAGTCACGGACGCGCTTGCTGGTCGCCTGGAGCTTCCAGTGGACGAGGGTGCCCTCGCCGTCGCCGCCCTCGCGCACCTCGTACTCGCTGAAGTGCTGCGGCATCAGCTTCTCGCGCGCGCCGCTGTACTCGGCCAGAGTGTCGAACACCGTCTCCGCGTCCGCCGCGACGACTCGTTCAGTCGTGGCCTCGACCTGCGCCATTGCACTTCCTCCAGCACTTGGTAACTCGGGGATGTGCGGAAAGCCAACCACCCCCCGGCCGGAGGGCCCAAATCGGGGTGCCCCAACGGCCCGGAGCGGGCGGCCCCGAGGACCCCCGACAAGACCTCCACACGATGCTCGAGAACCAGTTCGCACGATCAAGGGAACATGTGTTCTATTCTGGGCCGAGAGCAACCGAGGAGGCGTCCATGCGCTGGGACCATCTGGCCGAGAACCCCGCCACGGCCCGGGACGCCGCGCTGTTCGGCGCGGACGTGGTGACGAGCCGCACCTTCGACACCCCCGAGTTCCGCGGCATGACCTTCCACGAGGTCCGCGCGAAGACGATCGTGAACCGGGTGCCGGGAGCCTCCCGGATGCCGTTCGAATGGACCGTGAACCCCTACCGGGGCTGTTCGCACGCGTGCGTCTACTGCTTCGCCCGCAGGACCCACAGCTATCTGGACCTCGACACGGGCCTGGACTTCGACTCACAGATCGTGGTGAAGATCAACGCACCCGACCTGCTGCGCCGACAGCTCGCCTCACCGCGCTGGCACGGCGAGCACATCGCCATGGGCACCAACGTGGACTGCTACCAGCGCGCCGAGGGACGCTACCGCCTGATGCCGGGCATCATCGCCGCCCTGCGCGATCACGCGAACCCCTTCTCGATCCTGACCAAGGGCACACTGATCCTGCGCGACCTGGACCTGATCCGGCAGGCCGCCGAGGTCACCGAGGTCGGCATCTCGGTCTCCGTCGGCTTCACCGACCCCGAGCTGTGGCGCACGGTGGAGCCGGGCACGCCCGCCCCGGAGCGCCGGCTCGACGTGGTGCGGGCCTTCACCGACCTCGGTATCGGCTGCGGGGTGCTGATGGCCCCCGTGCTGCCCTTCCTCAGCGACCACCCCGACCGACTGCGCGCCACCGTGCGAGCGATCGCCGCCTCCGGCGCCACCTCGGTGACCCCGCTGGTACTGCACCTGCGGCCCGGCGCCCGCGAGTGGTACACGGCCTGGCTGCAACGCCACCATCCCCATCTCGTACGGCGTTACGAGCTGCTGTACGCGGAGGGCGCCTACGCGCCCAAGTGGTACCAGCGGCAGATCACCCGTCAGGTCCACGAGCTGGCCCAGGAGTACGGCATGGGCCCCCGGCGCGCGGAGCTGCCGCGGCGGACACCGGCACGCGAGCCGGTCGCGCCGGAGCCGGTCCCGGACACGGCGCCGACGCAGCTGACGCTGCTCTGACCTCCCTCGGGGCATCCGGGCGCTTCTCGCGCCCCCGATTGGGTCAACTCTCGCTGGAACGAGTTCCTTCGAGGGCCTGCTCCGGGACGATGCGACGAAGGCCGTGGTGTGCACGGCCCGAAATCCTCCGTCCTGGGAGGCCTGACGAATGAAGAAACGCGCAGCTGCTCTGTGCGGTGCCGCCGCCGTGTTGGCCGGAATGGTCACGGCGGTCCCGGCCGGCGCGAGCGGCGCTCTCGCCGCCGCGCCGGCGGCGAAGCTCGCCTGGAAGAAGTGCGCCACCGGCGACTACCCGACGCTCCAGTGCACCACCCTGAAAGTGCCGTTGAACCACCACGAGCCGCACGGCAGGAAGATCACGCTCGCCCTGTCCCGCGTCCCGCACACCGCGAAGAAGTACCAGGGCCCCCTGGTGGTCAATCCGGGCGGGCCCGGCGGCAGCGGCCGCACCCTGGCCGGATTCGTCGCGTCCTCGCTGCCGAAGAAGGTGGCGGCGCAGTACGACGTCATCGGTTTCGACCCGCGCGGCGTCGGCGCCAGCAAGCCCGCGCTCACCTGCCGGCCCGGTCATTTCGCGCCGGTGCGCGCCGACTCACTGCCGGCCGACGTCAAGACCGAGCGGGCCAATCTCAAGCGCGCCAAGGCCTTCGCCGACGCCTGCGCGAAGAAATACGCTGACGTGCTGCCGTTCATCGACACGATCAGCTCCGTCAGGGACATGGACGCCATCCGCGCGGCCCTCGGCGCCAAGAAGATCAACTACTTCGGCTACTCGTACGGCACGTACCTGGGCGCCGTGTACGCCAAGCTCTTCCCCCACCGGCTTCGCCGCGCGGTGCTGGACTCCGTCGTCGACCCCTCGGGCGTCTGGTACGACGACAACCTGCAGCAGGACCTGGCGTTCAACGACCGCCACCGGGCGCTGATGGCCTGGATCGCCAAGAACCACAGGACGTACCGGCTCGGCACCGATCCGGAGAAGATCGAGGCCAAGTGGTACGCGATGCGGGCGGCGCTGGCCCGCAAGCCCGCGGACGGCAAGGTGGGGCCCTCCGAGCTGGAGGACACCTTCCTGCCCGGCGGCTACTACGACGGCTACTGGCCCCATCTCGCCGAGGCGTTCGCCGCCTACGCCAACAAGAAGAACGACGACCCGCTGGTCGAGGCGTACGAGAACTTCGGCGCCGTCGACGCCGCCGGTGACAACGGCTACAGCGTCTACGCCTCGGTGCAGTGCCGCGACGCCCGCTGGCCGCGCGACTGGGCCGAGTGGCGCGACGACAACTGGGCGGTGTACGAGAAGGCGCCCTTCATGGCCTGGAACAACGCCTGGTACAACGCGCCCTGCGCGTTCTGGCCGACCGAGGCCCTGAACCCGGTGGACGTCTCGAACACCGCGCTGCCGCCGGTCCTGATCCTCCAGGCGACGGACGACGCGGCCACCCCGTACGAGGGCGGAGTCGTCACGCACCAACTGCTGCGGGGCTCCAGTCTGGTGGTCGAGCAGGGCGGCGGGAACCACGGCATCTCGTTGGCCGGCAACGCCTGCCTGGACAAGCACCTGGTGGCGTACCTGACCGATGGCAGCGTGCCGCGCGGCACGGGCGAGGCCGACGCCGTCTGCGCCAAACTCCCCGACCCGAAGCCCCTGAGCACCAAGGCCGCGTCCGCCTCGTCCCGGGGCTCGACGCTGCACGGCCTGCTGGGCTTCCGCCGCTGAGACCCGGCCGTGGGGGCCCGCCGAAAACCGCGGGACTCCCACGGCCGCCCCGTCTAGGGTGCCGCCATGGACGACTCCCCCCATGAGCTCCGCATCCGCGAGATGACGCCGCCCGACTGCCGTCCCGTGGCGGAGATCCGGGTGGCGGGCTGGCAGACCGCCTACGCCGGGCTCGTCCCCCAGTCGTACCTCGACGCGATGCGGGTGGCCGAGGACGCGGAGCGGCGGCGCGAGCTGCTGTCGAAGCCCGGCAATCCGGTGGTGAACCTGGTCGCCGAGCGGGCCGGCGAGATCATCGGCTGGGCGGCGTACGGGCCGTACCGCGACGGCGAAGTCCGCACCGAGGACGCCGAGTTGTACGCGCTCTACGTGCGGCCGGGACAGTGGGGCGGCGGGGTCGGCGAAGCACTTCTGCGCACCTCCACCGCACGCTGCGAGGCCGCCGGCCACGGCCGCGTGCTCCTGTGGGTGCTGAGGGAGAACGCCAGGGCCCGTCGCTTCTACGAACGTCACGGCTTCACGGCCGACGGCACGGAGGAACCCTTCGAGGTGGAGGGGGTCGACATTCCCGAGGTTCGTTACGCGCGACGCCTTTGAGGGGCGCGGGGAACCGCGCGACCAGCCCCCACAGGCCGCGAGCCGAACCCACGACCCGCCGGCGGAGCGCTACCGCTGCCGGGGAATCCGCGTCAGCGCCCGCACCGCCGCCTCCGCGAGGCTCGGATGGGCCAGGGCGTCGTTCAGCACGGGCTCGGCCCTGGTGTCCCCCAGCACCCCCAGCCCCTCCACACAGGCGAGCGCCACCCTGCGGTAGGGGTCGTGCGGCCTCAGTCGCCGCTGGAGCGTGGTGATCAGCGCGGGCACCGCCTCGGGCGCCCGGAGTTCGACGAGCAACCGCACAGGGTGCAGGGCATAGGCGACGCGCAGTTCGTTCGTGGCGAGGGCGGCAGCCGCCCGCGCCGTGCGCGGGTCACCGAGCCGGGCCAGGGCGTACGCGGCGGAGGCGCATCGCGGCGGGTCCCGGTGGTTGAGGAGCAGGACCAGCGACTCGAAGGCCCGGCGGTCCCCCGCCACCCCCAGCCGGAAAGCCGCCAACTCCCGTGCCCACAGAGGCTGCCCCGGCTCGGTGAGCACCGCCGCCAACTCGTCCGTGGACTCGGTCGTGACGAGCCGCTCGTATCCCGCCGCGCCCCCCGACTCGCTCCGCACACGCTCCGTGAGTGATCGCAACTCCTCGTCCATGCCACCGAGCGTACGGGCGTGAACGCGTTTGAGGGACGTACCTCACAAAGACGAGGGCTGGCGCGCTCGTTACCCACCGGTTAAGCTCAGACGAGCGAGTTACCCACTCGTGTTCGCTCCCGACGGTTTGGTGACGCAGCCGTCGTGAGCACAGTCGGTTCGGTACCTGGAGTACCAGTACGGCTCGGCCTCGGGACAGGGCCGGTCGGTTCAGCCGTTCCCCCTGGGCGTGTGCACGCCCCGCGGCGACGGCACCGGGCGTGTGCGTTCATCAGCCCGGCACCACCCACACCCGCGCCCCACGCGCCGCTCGCGCGCTCTTCGCGCATCCGCGGCGCTTCCCTCAGTCGTCACCCTCATTCCTGGAGTCCCGCGATGGCCACTCCCCTTTCCGACTCGTCGCTGTCCCCGCTGTCCGCGCAGTCCCCGTTCAAGACGATCGCCGTGGTCGGTCTCGGCACCATGGGCACCGGTATCGCCGAGGTCCTGGCCCGGGCCGGCCGTGAGGTCGTCGGCATCGACATCAGCGAGGCCGCCGGCGCGCGTGCCGTCGCCGCGCTGGAGGCCGCGACCGAGCGCGCCGTGACCCGTGGTCGGATCACCGAGCAGGAGCGTGGTGACGCCCTCGCCCGCTTCCGCACCTTCACCGACCTCCAGGCCGCGGCCGACGCCGACCTGGTGATCGAGGTGGTCCCGGAGTCGTACGAGATCAAGCAGCAGGTCTTCCGTGAACTCGACGCGGTCGTGCGGCCGGAGGCCGTTCTCGCCACCGGCACCAACGCCCTGTCGGTGACGCGGCTGGCCGCGGAGTCGGCGCGTCCGGAGCGGGTTCTCGGTCTGCACTTCTTCAACCCGGCGCCCGCGATGAAGCTGGTCGAGGTCGTCTCCTCGGTGCTGACCGCGCCCCAGGCCGTCGCGGCCGTCACGGATCTCGCCCTCGACCTGGGCAAGGAACCCGTCGCGGTCGGCGACCGGCCCGGGTTCGTCGCCGACGGGCTGCTGTTCGGCTACCTCAACCAGGCCGCCGCGATGTACGAGGCCAAGTACGCCTCCCGCGAGGACATCGACGCGGCCATGCGGCTCGGCTGCGGCCTGCCGATGGGCCCGCTGGCCCTGCTGGACCTCATCGGCGTCGACACCGCCCGCACGGTCCTGGAGGCCATGTACGCGGCCTCGCACGACCGGCTGCACGCGCCGGCGCCCATCCTCCGTCAGCTCAGCGAGGCGGGCCTGACCGGCCGCAAGTCGGGGCGCGGCTTCTACTCCTACGAGGCGCCCGGCTCCGCCACCGTCGTGCGGGACGCGCTGACGCCGCTGGACGGGGCCGCCACGGTTCCCGGGCGCACCGTCCGCTCCGTGGGTGTCGCGGGCTCCGGGACCATGGCGTCCGGGATCGCCGAGGTGTTCGCGAAGGCCGGGTACGAGGTCGTGCTGGCCGCACGCAGCGAGGAGAAGGCCCAGGCCGCGAAGGCCCGGATCGGCAAGTCGCTCTCCCGCTCCGTCGACAAGGGGCGGATGACCGCGGAGGCCGCCGCCGAGACGCTGGACCGGATCACTCCGGCGGGCACGTACGACGCCTTCGCCGACGTCGACCTGGCGTTGGAGGCCGTGGCCGAGGACCTGGAGGTCAAGCGGCAGCTGTTCGCGACCTTCGACAAGGTCTGCAAGCCGGGCGCGATCCTCGCCACCACCACATCCTCGCTGCCCGTCGTCGCCTGCGCCCGCGCCACCTCACGCCCGCAGGACGTGATCGGGATGCACTTCTTCAACCCGGCGCCGGCGATGAAGCTCGTCGAGGTGGTCCGCACGGTGCTGACCGCCGACGACGTCCACGCCACGGTCCGCGAGCTGTGCGCGAAGGTCCGCAAGCACCCGGTGGACTGCGGCGACCGGGCCGGATTCATCGTGAACGCGCTGCTGTTCCCGTACCTGAACAACGCGATCAAGATGGTGCAGGAGCACTACGCGACGCTGGACGACATCGACGCGGCCATGAAGCTGGGCGGCGGCTACCCGATGGGCCCGTTCGAGCTGTTGGACGTGGTCGGACTGGATGTCTCGCTGGCCATCGAGAAGGTGCTGCACCGCGAGTTCCGCGACCCGGGGCTGGCCCCGGCGCCGCTGCTGGAGCACCTGGTCGCCGCGGGGTGCCTCGGCCGCAAGACGGGCCGTGGCTTCCGCGAATATGCCAAGCGCTGAGCGGACGGGCCGGGCGTCCCCAGCGGCGCCCGGCGACCCGCCGGACGGGCCGACGGCGCGGACCGGCCCGGCGCACCGCCCGGCCGAGCCCGGACCGGCGGACCGCCCGGCGGCCGGCGGGGGCCGTCCCGGCGGGTCGGCGGCCGACGCGGGCTGGGGCGGTCTGCTCGGCCCGGACAGCCGCCCCTCGCCGACCCGTTCCGCCCTCTCCGCGCCCGGACGGTCCCCCGCCGACCCGACCCCCGACCCGACGGCCGACCCGGTCCCGCCCCTGTCCCGGCGGGGCGGGGAGAGGGCGGGACACGCGCACTCTCCTGCACGGATGCAGTACGTTCGGGGCATGTCCCAGCCCGCCAAGTCCTCACGTACACCAGCTGCGCCCGACGCTCCGGAGAGCGCCGCGGGAAGTCGTGCCGCCGCCCAACGCCTCAAGATGCGCCGGGAACTGGCGGCCGCGGCCATGGAGCTGTTCTCGACCAAGGGGTACGAGGCGACCACCGTCGACGAGATCGCGGCGGCGGCCGGAGTCGCCCGCCGCACCTTCTTCCGCCACTTCCGCTCCAAGGAAGAGGCGATCTTCCCGGACCACGACGACACCCTGATCCGCGCCGAGGCGGTGCTCAACGCGGCGCCCCCGCACGAGCATCCGCTCGACACGGTGTGCCGTGGGATCAAGGAGGTCATGAAGATGTACGCGGCCCGGCCCGAGATCTCGGTCGCCCGCTACAAGCTGACCCGTGAGGTCCCGACCCTCCGGGAGGCGGAGATCGCCTCCGTGGCCCGCTACGAGCGCCTCTTCACCCGTTATCTGCTGGGCCACTTCGACGAGCACGCCCACCACGACGCCGGCAACGACGACCCGCTGCTCGCCGAGGTGGCCGCGTCCGCGGTGGTCACCGCGCACAACCACGTGCTGCGCAGGTGGCTCAGATCCGGCGGGCACGGCGACGTCGAGACCCACCTCGACCACGCCTTCGCCATCGTCCGCAAGACGTTCGGCACGGGCATCGGCGCGGGTCGCACCCTTGCGCCCGAGCCGGCCGCCGCGACGGCCTCCACGCACGGCGAGGTCCTGGTGACCGTCGCCCGCACCGATGCCCCCCTCGACGAGGTCATGCGGACCATCGAAGAGGCGCTCCGCGACCGCTGACACCCCCCTCGAAACCCCGATCTACTCAACGGTAACTGTGAGAACGGCCACCCCACCGGGTGGCCGTTTTGGCACGTCAGGGGCCCTTTTCCACCCTCGTCTGATCGATCATCGCTCAGGTGTTACGTAAAGATTTCACCTGAGCGAACTTTCTGGCACTCGGTGCCTTGCGGGGTGACACGGCGTGCCATACGTTGAAGGAGTCCGGGCGGCCGGCGTGCAGCGAACTCTCGTACGCCGGCTGTCCCCGCAGACCACGGTCCGCGCGCCCGGACGCCTGCGTCACAGGCAACCCTCCGCGCCACACACAGCGCCGCCGAAGCACCACCTCCGCCGAACCGACGGCATCAGCACCCAGCTCTGCAGCACCCGACGTAACCCTCAACAGCGTCTTCCCGCGAGGACGCTCGTCGCCGGAGGCACCACCGTGAAGGACATCCTGGACGCGATCCAGTCGCCGGACTCCACGTCCGCCGACTTCGCCGCTCTGCCGCTCCCCGAGTCGTACCGCGCGATCACCGTGCACAAGGACGAGACGGAGATGTTCGCGGGCATGACGACCCGCGAGAAGGACCCGCGCAAGTCGATCCACCTGGACGAGGTCCCGCTGCCCGAGCTCGGCCCGGGCGAGGCCCTGGTGGCCGTCATGGCCTCCTCGGTCAACTACAACTCGGTGTGGACCTCGATCTTCGAGCCGCTGTCCACCTTCGGATTCCTGGAGCGCTACGGCCGCACCAGCGAGCTGGCCAAGCGCCACGACCTGCCGTACCACATCATCGGCTCCGACCTCGCGGGCGTCGTCCTGCGCACCGGCCCCGGCGTCAACGCCTGGAAGCCCGGTGACGAGGTCGTCGCGCACTGCCTCTCCGTCGAGCTGGAGTCGTCCGACGGCCACAACGACACGATGCTCGACCCCGAGCAGCGGATCTGGGGCTTCGAGACCAACTTCGGCGGGCTCGCCGAGATCGCGCTCGTCAAGTCCAACCAGCTGATGCCGAAGCCGGACCACCTCAGCTGGGAGGAGGCCGCCGCGCCGGGCCTGGTGAACTCCACCGCGTACCGGCAGCTGGTCTCGCGCAACGGCGCCGCCATGAAGCAGGGCGACAACGTGCTGATCTGGGGCGCCAGCGGCGGACTCGGCAGTTACGCCACGCAGTTCGCGCTGGCCGGTGGCGCCAACCCGATCTGTGTCGTCTCCAGCGAGCAGAAGGCCGACATCTGCCGGGCCATGGGCGCCGACGCGATCATCGACCGCAACGCCGAGGGCTACAAGTTCTGGAAGGACGAGAACACCCAGGACCCCAAGGAGTGGAAGCGCTTCGGCAAGCGCATCCGCGAGCTCACCGGCGGCGAGGACATCGACATCGTCTTCGAGCACCCGGGCCGCGAGACCTTCGGCGCGAGCGTCTTCGTCACCCGCAAGGGCGGCACCATCACCACCTGCGCCTCGACCTCGGGCTACATGCACGAGTACGACAACCGCTACCTGTGGATGTCGCTGAAGCGGATCATCGGTTCCCACTTCGCCAACTACCGCGAGGCCTGGGAGGCGAACCGCCTCATCGCCAAGGGCAAGATCCACCCGACGCTGTCGAAGGTCTACTCGCTGGAGGAGACCGGGCAGGCCGCGTACGACGTGCACCGCAACCTCCACCAGGGCAAGGTCGGCGTCCTCGCGCTCGCCCCCGAGGAGGGCCTGGGCGTCCGCGACCACGCCAAGCGCGCCCAGCACATCGACGCCATCAACCGCTTCCGGAACATCTGAGGTCCACGATGAGCGAGCGTCAGCCCGCCGAGGGCAGGCAAGCCAAGGACCGGCCGTGGCTCATGCGCACGTACGCCGGTCACTCCACGGCCGAGGCGTCCAACGAGCTGTACCGGCGCAACCTCGCCAAGGGGCAGACGGGTCTGTCGGTCGCCTTCGACCTGCCGACCCAGACCGGCTACGACTCCGACCACATCCTCGCCCGCGGCGAGGTCGGCCGGGTCGGCGTCCCGGTGGCCCATCTCGGTGACATGCGCAGGCTGTTCCAGGACATCCCCCTGGAGCAGATGAACACCTCGATGACCATCAACGCCACCGCCATGTGGCTGCTGGCGCTCTACCAGGTCGTCGCCGAGGAGCAGGGTGCGGACATCACCCGGCTCCAGGGCACGACCCAGAACGACATCGTCAAGGAGTACCTGTCGCGGGGCACCCATGTGTTCCCGCCGGGGCCCTCGCTCCGGCTGACGACGGACATGATCGCGTACACGGTCTCCCACCTGCCGAAGTGGAACCCGATCAACATCTGCAGCTACCACCTGCAGGAGGCGGGCGCCACCCCGGTCCAGGAGATCGCGTACGCGATGTCCACGGCGATCGCGGTGCTGGACGCCGTGCGCGACTCCGGCCAGGTGCCGCAGGAGCGCATGGGCGACGTCGTCGCCCGGATCTCGTTCTTCGTGAACGCCGGTGTCCGCTTCGTCGAGGAGATGTGCAAGATGCGGGCGTTCGGCCGCATCTGGGACCGCGTCACCCGCGAGCGGTACGGCATCGAGAACCCCAAGCAGCGGCGCTTCCGGTACGGCGTCCAGGTCAACTCCCTCGGGCTGACCGAGGCGCAGCCGGAGAACAACGTCCAGCGGATCGTGCTGGAGATGCTGGCCGTGACGCTCTCCAAGGACGCGCGGGCCAGGGCGGTGCAGCTGCCGGCCTGGAACGAGGCCCTCGGCCTGCCCCGGCCGTGGGACCAGCAGTGGTCGCTGCGGATCCAGCAGGTGCTGGCGCACGAGAGCGACCTGCTGGAGTACGAGGACATCTTCGAGGGCTCGCACGTCATCGAGGCGAAGGTGAGCGAGCTGGTCGAGGCGTCCTTCGCCGAGATCGAGCGGATCCAGGAGATGGGCGGCGCGATGGCGGCCGTAGAGTCCGGCTACCTCAAGTCGCAGCTGGTCTCCTCGCACGCCGAGCGCCGGGCCCGGATCGAGTCGGGCGAGGAGAAGATCGTCGGCGTCAACATCTACGAGTCGACCGAGCCGAACCCGCTGACCGCCGACCTGGACGCGGCGATCCAGACGGTCGACCCGGCGGTCGAGGCCCGGGTGATCAAGTCGCTCCAGAACTGGCGCGACACCCGTTACCAGCCCCCCTTCAACCACCCGCGCCCGTGCAAGGCGCTGGAGCGGCTGAAGGAGGCCGCGAAGGGCACGGACAACCTCATGGAGGCCACCCTGGAGTGCGCCCGCGCCGGGGTCACGACCGGCGAGTGGGCCGGGGCCCTGCGCGAGGTGTTCGGCGAGTTCCGGGCACCGACCGGTGTGTCGTCCGCCCCGGTGGCGGTCTCCGCCGAGGAGGGCTCGGCCATGGCGGAGGTCCGCCGCAAGGTGGACCTGACGGCGCGGGACCTGGGGGTCGGCAAGCTCCGCTTCCTGGTCGGCAAGCCGGGCCTGGACGGGCACTCCAACGGGGCCGAGCAGATCGCCGTGCGGGCCCGTGACGCCGGCTTCGAGGTGGTCTACCAGGGCATCCGGCTCACCCCGGAGCAGATCGTGGACGCCGCCCTCGCCGAGGACGTGCACGCGGTCGGGCTCTCCATCCTCTCCGGCTCGCACGCCCAGCTCGTCCCGGACGTGCTGGAGCGGCTGCGCGAGGCGGGGGCCGGCGACATCCCGGTGATCGCCGGCGGGATCATCCCGAACGCGGACGCCGCACAGCTCAGGGCCGCCGGAGTGGCCGCCGTGTTCACCCCGAAGGACTTCGACATCACCGGGATCATCGGCCGTATCGTCGACGAGATCCGCAAGGCCAACAAGCTCAACCCCCTCATCAGCACGGAGGTCCTCGCATGACCAGCCCTGTTCCTCAGGTGAACCGCCTTCGCCCGCGGCGCTCCTGCCTCGCGGTGCCGGGGAGCAACCCCCGCTTCCTGGAGAAGGCCCAGGGCCTCCCGGCGGACCAGGTCTTCCTCGACCTGGAGGACGCCTGCGCCCCGCTCGCCAAGCCCGAGGCGCGGCACACCATCGTCAAGTTCCTCAACGAGGGCGACTGGACCGGCAAGACGCGGGTCGTGCGCGTCAACGACTGGACGACGGAGTGGACGTACCGCGATGTCGTGACCGTCGTCGAGGGCGCAGGCCAGAACCTCGACTGCATCATGCTGCCGAAGGTGCAGACGGCCCAGCAGGTCGTCGCCCTCGATCTGCTCCTCACCCAGATCGAGAAGACGATGGGCTTCGAGGTCGGCAAGATCGGCATCGAGGCGCAGATCGAGAACGCGCAGGGCCTGAACAACGTCAACGAGATCGCCACGGCCTCCCAGCGCGTCGAGACGATCATCTTCGGCCCGGCCGACTTCATGGCCTCCATCAACATGAAGTCGCTGGTCGTGGGCGAGCAGCCGCCCGGCTACCCGGCGGACGCCTACCACTACATCCTGATGAAGATCCTGATGGCCGCCCGCGCCAACAACCTCCAGGCGATCGACGGCCCCTACCTGCAGATCCGCAACATCGACGGCTACCGCGAGGTCGCCCGGCGCGCCGCCGCGCTCGGCTTCGACGGCAAGTGGGTGCTGCACCCCGGGCAGGTCGAGGCGTCCAACGAGATCTTCTCGCCCTCGCAGGAGGACTACGACCACGCCGAGCTGATCCTGGACGCGTACGACTACTACACCTCCGAGGCGGGCGGCAAGAAGGGCTCGGCGATGCTCGGCGACGAGATGATCGACGAGGCCAGCCGCAAGATGGCCCTGGTCATCTCCGGCAAGGGGCGGGCGGCGGGGATGTCCCGTACGTCGAAGTTCGAGATCCCCGAGAGCTGAGGAGCCTGAGCGCGATGCAGTTCGGACGCACCTACGAGGAGTTCGAGGTCGGGGCGGTCTACAAGCACTGGCCCGGCAAGACGGTCACGGAGTACGACGACCACCTCTTCTGTCTCCTCACCATGAACCACCACCCGCTCCACATGGACGTGAACTACGCCGAGAAGACGACGGATTTCGGCAAGAACGTCGTGGTCGGGAACTACATCTACTCGCTGCTGCTCGGCATGTCCGTGCCGGACGTCTCGGGCAAGGCGATCGCGAACCTGGAGATCGAGTCGCTGCGGCACGTGGCGCCGACCTTCCACGGCGACACGATCTACGGCCAGACGACCGTGCTCGACAAGTGGCCGTCGAAGTCGAAGAACGACCGCGGCATCGTGTACGTGGAGACCAAGGGCTACAAGCAGGACGGCACGCTGGTCTGCGTGTTCCGTCGCAAGGTCATGGTGCCCACCGAGACCTACATCAAGGAGCGCGGCGGCGAGCAGCCGGGCCGCCCCGAGCTCAGGGAGCAGGAGAAGTAGCCATGGCACGACTCGCCCAGACCCACGGTCTCACGGACGTCCAGCAGGAGATCCTGTCCACCGTCCGTGACTTCGTGGACAAGGAGATCATCCCGGTCGCGACCGAGCTGGAGCACCGGGACGAGTACCCGCAAGCGATCGTCGACGGGCTCAAGGAGCTGGGCCTGTTCGGTCTGATGATCCCCGAGGAGTACGGCGGTCTGGGCGAGTCCCTCCTCACGTACGCGCTGTGCGTGGAGGAGATCGCCCGGGGCTGGATGTCCGTGTCCGGGATCATCAACACGCACTTCATCGTGGCGTACATGCTGAAGCAGCACGGCACGCAGGAACAGAAGGACCACTTCCTGCCGCGGATGGCGGCCGGGGACGTCCGGGGCGCCTTCTCGATGTCGGAGCCGGGACTCGGCTCGGATGTGTCGGCGATCACATCGAAGGCGGTCAAGGACGGTGACGAGTACGTCCTGAACGGTCAGAAGATGTGGCTGACGAACGGCGGGACGTCAACGCTCGTCGCCGTTCTCGTCCGAAGTGACGAAGGACACCCCGAGGGCACGCCGCCCCACAAGTCGATGACGACCTTCCTGGTCGAGAAGGAGCCCGGCTTCGGAGAGGTCCGCCCCGGCCTCACCATTCCCGGGAAGATCGACAAGATGGGCTACAAGGGTGTCGACACGACCGAGCTCATCATGGACGGACTGCGCATTCCGGCCAATCGTGTACTCGGCGGCACCACGGGCCGGGGGTTTTACCAAATGATGGACGGCGTCGAGGTCGGCCGGGTTAATGTGGCCGCCCGTGGTTGCGGTGTCGCTCAGCGTGCATTCGAACTCGGTGTCCAGTACGCCCAGCAGCGCCACACTTTCGGCAAGCAGATCGCCCAGCACCAGGCGATCCAGTTCAAGCTGGCCGAGATGGCTACCAAGGTCGAGGCCGCGCATGCGATGATGGTCAACGCAGCACGCAAAAAGGACTCGGGCGAACGAAACGACCTCGAAGCAGGGATGGCGAAGTACCTCGCCTCCGAATACTGCAAAGAAGTCGTCGAGGACGCTTTCCGGATCCACGGCGGTTACGGCTTCTCCAAGGAGTACGAGATCGAGCGCCTCTACCGTGAGGCGCCGATGCTGCTGATCGGTGAAGGTACCGCCGAAATCCAGAAAATGATCATCGGTCGTCGGCTGCTCGAAGAGTATCGATTCCAGGGCTAGTACGCGGTTGGTCCAGGGTCGGATGTCTGGTTCGGGGTGTTTTCTTCGAGAAGAAGATCACACCCCGTCAGCACTCTTCGGCCGTCGACTCGGCTTCTTGGCTTGCCCAGTTGCGGTCCGCGACCGGTACGATCCCGTGAAAGCCGCCGTCCCCAGTCACCGCGCGGCATCATCCGCTACGAAGGTCATCCATGCCCCACAGCCAAACCTCTGCACCACGCGACAGCCTGGCCGGCGTACGGCTCGCGCGCGGAGCATCGCCGTGGCTTCTCCCGACCGTCGCCACCGCAGCACTCAGCCTCGCCCGTTCGCGCCGCTCCGGCGCCGCCCGGGCCGTGGCCGTACCCGCCACCGCGCTGGCGGCGGGCATGCTGTGGTTCTTCCGCGACCCCGAGCGTGAGATCGCCCAGGGCCGGGTCATCTCGCCCGCCGACGGAGTGGTGCAGAGCATCATGCCGTGGAAGGACGGCCGCACCCGCGTCGCGATCTTCATGAGCCCGCTCAACGTCCACGTCAACCGCGCGCCGCTCTCCGGCACGGTGACGTCCGTGGAGCACATCCCGGGTGGGTTCGTACCGGCGTTCAACAAGGAGAGCGAGAACAACGAGCGTGTCGTCTGGCACTTCGACACCGAACTCGGTGACATCGAGATGATCCAGATCGCCGGCGCCGTGGCTCGCCGCATCGTTCCGTACATCCCCGAGGGCACCAAGGTCGAGCAGGGTGACCGGATCGGGCTGATCCGCTTCGGCTCCCGCGTCGACATCTACCTGCCCGAGGGCGTGGAGATCGACGTCGAGGTGGGCCAGAAGACCGTGGCTGGGGTGACTCGCATTGACCGTGACTGATCCGGAGACCCAACCCGGCCAGACCGGGGCGGGCTGGGTGCCCGACGTGGACGAGGTGGAGGACGACGCGGAGGAGATGCCGCTGTCGCTCCGCCTGTCGATAGCGGACACGCTCACCCTGGGCAACGCCACGTGCGGCTTCATGGCGGTGTACTTCACCACCACGGGCATCCTGATCCCGCACCTCACCGGCAGCCAGGAGTCGGGCATGGCCCGGCACAGCGCGGCCACCGCGGTGATCCTGATGCTGTGCGCGGCGATCTTCGACCTGTTCGACGGGCTGGTGGCGCGCAAGCTCCGCTCCTCGCCGATGGGCGCGGAGCTGGACAACCTCTCCGACCTGATCAGCTTCGGCCTCGCGCCGGCGTACTTCGTCCTCGTCTACGGCATGGTCGCGGACGACGCCCACCAGCGGGTGGCGGCGGTGGGGGCGATCGTCGTACTGCTGGCCGTGGTGCTGAGGCTCGCGAGATTCTCCTGCGTGACGGTGAAGGACGGCACCTTCCAGGGCATGCCGTCGCCGTTCGGCGCGCTGACGGTCATCTCGATCGTGCTGCTGGAGCTGCCCTTCGTGGCGACGCTCCTGGCCATCGTCGGTGTCGCGTGGCTGATGGTGAGCCGCGTCGAGTACCCGAAGCCGCGGGGTCCCCTCGCGGGCGCGGTGCTCACCTGGATCGTCCTCGCGATGGGCCTCCTGGCGGCCTGGGCCTTCGACGCCCCCGGCGGTCAGCTGCTGCTCCAGACCGGCTGCGCGCTGCAGCTCGTCATGGGCGCGGTGATCCCGCTGTTCGCCACGGCCCGCCGGGTGAACAACTTCCGCGACAACCGGCGCGAGGCGCGGGCGGCGCAGCTGCCCTGACGCTCCGCTCCAGCACTGACGGGTGTGGCCCGAGCCGATTCGGCTCGGGCCACACCCGTTTCGTGTTCAAGGGCGTCGGGGTTTGCCCTTGAGGGGTCAACTACCTCGTGTGGAGCTCCAGTTGCTGGGGGTGAGGATGGGAGGGACGGTGGAAAGGGGTGGGTTTCACATCACTTGGCATCTTTCGAGCGTCAGGAGCAGAGCATGACCTCGTACGAACTCAGAGAGCACAAGGTCAAGCACACTTCGACGGTTCCGGCGACCAAGGACATCGAGCTGGAGCTGCCCGTCCGGGAGTACGACGGCACCCCCGGCAACGGCCAGGCGCAGGATCGCGAGCCGGTGCTGATGCTGCACGGCAGAAGCGTGCCGGTTCTGCCGGGCTTCGACCTCGCACCCGTGCCCGGCGGCGACCCCAACCGGTACAGCTGGGCGCAGGAACTGGCGGCGGCCGGCTACGACGTCTTCCTGCTGGACCTCCAGGGCTCCGGCCGGTCGCCCCGTCCGGGGCAGATGGACAATCCGTACAACGCCAACCCGGCACAGCAGCAAGCGGTCCTCGTCGACCACACCATCCCGGCGACCGGCCAGCCCACGTACCGGTCGGAGCTGGGCAGTTCGGAGAGTGACGAGGCGGAGTTGGCGACCGTGGTGAAGTTCATCAAGTCCCAGGTCGGCGAGAGCAAGCGAATCCGCTTCGTCGGCTGGTCCGCGGCCGCGTTCGTCATGGGCCCCTACACCCTCAAGCATCCCGAGGAGGTAGAGAGCCTGTTCCTGCTCGCTCCGATGTTCCCGCCGCGAGGACGCTGGTCGGGCAACCCTGACAACCCCTTCGGGCGCCCTGCCGAAGCCGCGACACTGCCCGTCGGCAAGCCGCCCCACCTGTTCGGATTCCCGATGCACGTGGCCAGCAGGAGTGGATTCAAGCAGTCGCTGACCAGTACCCCCACGCTGTGGGAGGACGGGATCGCCGATCGCGTGTGGGCCGCCTGCATGGAGGACGACCCCCTCGGCAGCAAGTGGGGCCCCAAGGTGAACGGCGATCCCGAGGGCGTCCTGCGGTACCGGAACACCTACTGGTGGGGCTGGAACAACCAGACCGCGCCATACAAGAAGGATGGCAAGTACGTGCTCGGCGACAGAGTCCCCGTGCTCATCCTCTACGGGGAACTGGACCGGACCGCCATCACCCGGACACCGATGCCCGACATCCTCCACTTCTCCGTTCCGGACCTCTACACGGCCGTCAAGGGCTCGCGGAAGCTCATGTTCTGCTTCGAGGGCTCCGGCCACTCCCTGGCGTGGGAGACCGTCGCCAAGGACATCCACCGCTTCTCAAGGCAGTGGTTCAAGAACGGCAAGGTGGAGGGGCTCAGCAGCGGCAGCTACTTCAGGGAGTTCGACGGCAATCTGATCCACTTGCCGTAGAGGTCAGGTCAGGAAGTCCCGGCCGATCCGTTCGGCCACCCGCTCCAGGATCGGCCCCGGGTCGGCGAGGCAGCGTGCCACGTCCGGCTCGACCTCCGTCAGGGGGTACGCCCGGCGGATACCGGCGCGGCCCAGGGCCTCCGGTGGGAGGGCCAGGCGGCCGCAGACCGCCACGACCTCCTTGCCGGCCGCGCGGGCGGCCGCGGCGACCCCGGCGGGGGCCTTGCCGTGCAGGGTCTGCTCGTCGAGGGAGCCCTCGCCGGTGATCACCAGCGTGGCCTTCTCCAGCGCCGGCGCGAAGCCGAGGACGTCGAGCATGACCTCGATGCCGGGGCGGAAACGGGCTCCGAGGACGAGGGCGCCGTAGCCGATGCCGCCCGCGGCGCCCGCGCCGGGGGCGAGGGCGTGCTCGGCGGCGCGCGGCCCGGCCGTCTTCTCCAGCACGGCCGCGAAGTGCGTCAGGGCCGCGTCCAGCGTCGCCACGTCCTCGGGACTCGCGCCCTTCTGTGGGCCGTACACGGCCGGAGCGCCCTTCGGGCCCGTCAGCGGGTTGTCGACGTCGCTCGCCAGCACGAGGTCGACCGCCGTGAGCCTCTCGTCGAGGCCCGACAGGTCCGCCGTCACCAGGTCGCGCAGGCCTCCGCCGCCGGGCCCGACGGGCTCCCCCGTCGCGTCCAGGAAGCGCGCGCCGAGCGCGGCGAGCATGCCCGCGCCGCCGTCCGTCGTGGCACTGCCGCCGACGCCGAACACGATCGTGCGGGCGCCCGCGTCGAGCGCGGCGCGCAACAGCTCTCCGGAGCCGTACGTGGAGGCCGTGAGCGGTGCGAAGACCCCGGCGGGCAGTCGCTGCAACCCGCTCGCCTCGGCCATCTCCACGACGGCCGTGTCACCGCGCAGCGCGAAGGCGGCGGTGACGGGCTCACCGAGCGGGCCGGCGACCCGTACCTCGCGCCGTCCGAAACCGGCCGCGACCGCCGCGGCCACCGTGCCGTCGCCGCCGTCGGCGACCGGCAGTGCCTCGACCTCCAGGTCGGGCAGGACCCGGCGCAGGCCCGCCGTGACCCGCTCGGCGACCTGGACGGCCGTCAGCGTGCCCTTGAACTTGTCCGCGGCGATCAGCACCCGCGGGTCGGCCGTGTCCGTGTCGATCCCGTCCACTGCGGCGTTCGCCACCTTGCGTTCCCCTCGCTCGTCGGGCCTTGCGCACGTCAAGGCAGTCGCGCCGCTGTGACCCTAACCGCCCCGGCCCCGGTACGTCATGCCCCCGTCCCGCCCACCGAACACCACGCACCGGACAGCAGGCACCGGCCACCCGACGGGCCTCGCCGGGCGACCGTGCGCGGAATCGGGCGGAATCGGGTAGACCTTCGAACATGACGCCCACGACCACGACCCCCCTCACGCCTCCGGTCGGTGCCGAGCTCGCCGACCGGGTGCTCGGGGGCTGGCTCGGCCGGATCGCGGGGAACATGCTCGGCAAGCCGGTCGAGCAGGGGCTGGTGTGGACGCGGGAGCGGATCGACCGCTATCTGCGGCAGGCGGGGGCTCTGCCGCTCACCGACTACCTCCCGGAGCCGGTCACCGAGAGTGACAGGCTCGCGCTGCGGCCGGAGTGGCGCACCTGCGTACGGGGCCGGATCCACGGCAGCTGCCGCGACGACGACGTGGACTACGCGATCCTCGGGCTGCACCTGCTGGAGACGCACGGCTTCGCGTTCAGTACCGAGCAGGTCGGTGACCTGTGGCTGTTGCGGCTGCCGTACCTCCAGACGTTCACGGCGGAGCGGGCGGCGTACCGCAACCTGGCCGGCGGGCTGAAGCCACCGCTGACGGCCACCTACGACAACCCTTACCAGGAGTGGATCGGCGCCCTCATCCGTGCCGATGTCTTCGGCTGGACCTCCCCGGGCCGGCCCCGGCGTGCGGCCTCGCTGGCCCGGCGCGACGCGGTGCTGTCGCACACCGGCAACGGTGTGTACGGGGCGATGTGGGCGGCGGCACTGATCGCGGCGGCGTTCACCGCACCGGGGGCGCGGGCGGCCCTGGACGAGGCGCTGGCCGTGATCCCGGCGAGCAGCCGTCTGGCCCGGACCGTGCGGAGGGTCGTGTCGCTGTACGACGCCGGACTCCCCTGGGAGGAGACGCTCACGACGGTGGACGAGGAGACGGCCGGGCTCGGCTGGATCCACGTCGTACCGAACGCGGCCGTGCTCACGGCCGGGCTGCTGTACGGCGAGGGCGACTTCACCCGCACCCTCGCGCTGACCGTCCGGGGCGGCCTGGACACCGACTCGAACGGTGCCACCGCCGGTTCGGTGGCGGGCGTCCTGTGCGGGGCGGCGGCGATCCCGGACCGGTGGAAGGACCCGTTGGAGGACACCGTGCGCAGCGCCGTGTTCGGTTTCGACGGGGTGCGCATCAGCCAACTCGCGGAGCGCACGGTGCGGTTGGCGGAGGACTTCGGCTCCTGAGCGCCGGTCCTTCCGCTCCCCGAGCGCCGATCTCCCGCCTTCGCGGGCCGTCTACGCTGGGCGGATGACCACTCAGGACTTCGCCGCATACATCGCGAGCCTGCCCCGTGTCCTCGCCGGCGCCGCCGCGATCTTCCGGGACGCCGAGGGCCGCGTGCTCCTCGTCGAGCCCAACTACCGCGCGGGATGGGCCCTTCCGGGCGGGACGATCGAGTCGGAGGACGGCGAGACCCCGAGGCAGGGGGCCCGGCGGGAGACGCTGGAGGAGATCGGGCTGGACGTCGAGCCGGGGCGGCTGCTCGCCGTGGACTGGGTGCAGGGCGTGGGGCGGCCGCCGCTGGTGGCGTACGTGTACGACGGCGGGGTGCTCGACGAGGACGATCTGAAGCGGATCCGGTTGCAGGAGGAGGAGTTGCTGTCGTGGCGGCTCGTCCCACGCGCCGAGCTCTCCGGGTATCTTCTCGGACCGCTCGGCTCCCGGGTGCTCGCCGCCCTCGACGCGCTGGCGGAGGGCACGGGGCCGGTCGAGCTGGAGAACGGCGAGCGGGTCGTCTGAACGGGCGAGGACCGGCCACCGCGATGCCGTCCGGCCGCGGCCCACCGTTGACAGGAGTCAGCTGACCTCGCGTCAACTGGCCCTGCACAGAACGTTAAATGAATGAACCTTCCACTTAATGGAAGTTTAAAGCGCTGGCCGAAAACGCTGCCCGTTTGTCACTTCAGCATCTAGGCTGACGTCACCCCCGTCCGAGCGATCGCGCCCCGTTGCCTCACTCGGGAACCGGGGCAGCACTTGGGACACCCGTGACCGGCGGCCCGGGGGCGGGCCGTGGCGCCGGGAGATCCGGAGCCCCTGGGGGAACGGTCACCGGGAGCCGCCCGGAGCAGTCGGTCTCCCCCCACCTGCGGGCCGATTCCCGCCCGTCATCACCGAACAGGCAGCTGAGGTCATGGAACCACTGGGCTCAGACGATCCCGAGGAGCTAGGTCCCTACCGTCTCGTGGCGCGGCTCGGCGCAGGAGGGATGGGACGGGTCTATCTGGCGCGCTCCCCGCAGGGGCGGACCGTCGCGGTCAAGGCCATCCGTCCCGAGCTGATGGGGGACAAGAACTTCCGCGTCCGCTTCCGCCGTGAAGTGGAGGCCGCCGGGGCGGTCGGCGGCAGATACACCGCGCCCGTCGTCGACGCCGACCCCGAGGCCCCCATCCCCTGGCTGGCCACCGATTACATCGCCGGCCCCACCGTGGCCGAGGCGGTCGCCGCGCACGGCCCGCTGCCGGTGGAGTCGGTGCTCGTGCTGGGTGCCGGCATCGCCGAGGCGCTCATCTCGGTGCAGGCGGCCGGGCTGGTGCACCGCGACCTGAAGCCCTCCAACGTGCTGCTCGCCGCCGACGGCCCGCGCGTCATCGACTTCGGCATCGTCCGGGCGAGCGACGGCTACGATCTCACCCGCTCCGGCGCGCTCTTCGGCTCCTTCGAGTACATGTGTCCCGAGCAGGCCACGGGCGAGCCGCTGGGCCCCGAGGGGGACATCTTCTCGCTGGGCTCGGTGCTCACCTTCGCCGCGTCCGGGCATGCCCCGTTCAGCGGCAGCGCGGCGGCCACGCTCCTGTACCAGGTGGTGCACAGCACACCCGATCTGACGGGTGTGCCCGAACCGCTCGACAAGATCATCAATCTCTGCCTCACCAAGGACCCCCGGCTGCGGATCACCCCGGACAAGCTGGCCGCCGCCTGCGCGCCCGGCGGTGTGGAGCACCTGACGGCAGACGGCTGGCTGCCCCCGTCGGTGGCCTCCTCGGTCGCCCTCCGCGCGGCGGCGGTACAGAGCCTCGAAACCGGTCCGAACGGCCCGGTCGTCTACCGCTCCACCGAGGCCGAACGGGAGCGGGAGGCGTACGACTTCCAGCAGGAACGTCTCGCCTACGCGCCCCGGCCGGACCGCGCCGCGTACGACGCGCAGGGGGGTCGAGCCGCCTACGACTTCGAGCCGGCGGAGGTGTCTCGCGTCACGGACAGTCCGTCGACGAGCAACTCCGGCGGCCCGTACGACGCCCCGTACAACGTCCCGTACGAAAGCCCCTACGACGGCTCGGGCCGGACCGGCGGCGAGTCGTCGGTCGGAGCGGCGCCCTCCGCGGGCGCTGAGCCCCGTTCCGCTCCCGGGGAGCCGGAGCCGTACCGCGCCTCCGGGCACCGTCGTGCCGTACCACGGCCCGGTCCGTCGCGGCGTACGGTCCTCACCGTGTCGGCGGGTTCCGCCGCGGCCGCGGTCGGTGCCGGCCTGGTGCTCAGCCGCCGGAAGGCGTCGGCCGTGCGTTCCACCGAGCCCGCGGGCCCGGCTCCGAAGCCGCTGTGGACCTACCGCAGCGGTCCGCTGCTCCAGGCGCCCGCCGTCTTCAACGCCGGCACGGCCCTGGTGAAGACCCGCCCGGGTGACCTGGTCTGTCTCGACCTCAAGGACGGCACCCGGCCCAGATGGATCTACGAGGGCATCAGCCAGTCGCCCACCCCGGCCGTGCTGGCCTTCGACGCGGCGATCGCGCTCGGCGAGGGATCGACGGTGATCGGGGTCGACCCGCTCGACGGAACGGAACGTTTCACCATCGACTTCGGGCCGGACTTCCGCTTCATCACCCTGCTCGGCGGTGTCGACGACCGGGCCATCTCCGTCATCGGCGTCCGGCTCCGGCGCGAGTCAGAGGAGCAGGGCGTCGCGACGTCCACGGACACGGTGTTCGGGGTCGACCTCGCGGCCCGCCGCGCCGAGGTCATCCCCATCAGCCCGGAGGACGTGGGCGTCAAGCTGGCGCCGGTCATCATCCCCGGCTATTTCGTCTACGCCGACGGACTGCGCAACGTCACGGTCCGGGACACCACCAGCTCCGGCGTTCTGTGGAAGCACCCGGTCGGCTACGACCTGCGGCCGGGCCTCGCCGTCGTCAACCGTTCGGTGTTCGTCATCGGCCAGGAGCTCAAGGCCCTGGACCTCACCACCGGCAAGGTCCGCTGGCGGGTGAAGCCCGAGCGCGGCATGTTCGCCTCCCTCGGCGGCTACGGCAACACCGTCTACGTCACCGGCACGGACCCCGCCGGCGTGTACGCGTTCAACGCCGGCACCGGTGCCCGCCGCTGGTTCTGCCCCACCCCGCGCCTCAACATCGACCAGCCGATCACGGCGGGGCCCGACGCGGTCTACGTTCCCGCCTACAAGAACAAGGACGGCTTCTACGCGATCGGCGCCGCCAAGGGCAGACTCCTGTGGAACTTCACCGACGGCCTGGAGACCGGCTTCAACGACTGGCAACTCGCCTGCGACCACAGCGGCGTCCTGGTCGCCCAGCACTACGACCGCACGTACGGCCTGCCCGCCCCCTGACCGCGCCACGCCGATATCCGCTCGCCCCGGCCGAACAGCCGACCTACCCTCGCCCCATGAACAAGCCCCTCGTCGCCCTGCTCAGTGGCGCAGGCATCTCCACCGACTCCGGCATCCCCGACTACCGAGGCCCGAACGGGCTGTGGCGACGTGATCCGGAGGCCGAGAAGCTGGTGACGTACGAGTACTACATGGGTGATCCGGAGATTCGCCGGCGTTCCTGGCAGATGCGGCGGCAGAACCGGACGCTGCGGGCCGAGCCGAACGTGGCGCACCGGGCGGTGGCCGAGCTGGAGCGGTCCGGGGTGCCGGTGCGGGTGATCACGCAGAACGTGGACGGGCTGCACCAGCTGGCCGGGATGCCGGCCCGCAAGGTTCTCGAACTGCACGGCTCGGCTCGGTCCGTGGTGTGCGTCGGGTGCCACGCCCGGATGCCGATGGAGGACGCGCTCGCCCGGGTCGAGGCCGGTGAGGACGATCCGCCCTGCCTGGAGTGCGGGGGCGTGCTGAAGTCCGCCACCGTCATGTTCGGCGAGCGCCTCGACCCGGTGGTCCTCGGCGAGGCCGTGGCGATCACCAAGGCCTGCCAGATCTTCATCGCCGTCGGAAGCAGCCTCCAGGTGCAGCCCGCCGCCGGGCTCGCCGGCGTCGCCGCCGACCACGGGGCCCGCCTGATCATCGTCAACGCCGAGCCGACCCCGTACGACGAGCGGGCGGACGAGGTCGTACGGGAGCCGATCGGGACGGCGTTGCCCGAGGTGCTGCGGGGGATCCGCGCGGCGAGCGACTGAGGGACCCGTGGGCCGGGCCGCTCAGAAGAGTGCCGTGCCCCGTTCGAAGTCCAGCAGGCGCTGCTTGCGCTCCGTGCCGCCGCCGTATCCGGTGAGGCTGCCGTCGGAGCCGACCACGCGGTGGCAGGGGACGATGATGCCGACGGGGTTCTTGCCGTTGGCCAGACCGACCGCGCGGGACGCCTTGGGGTTGCCCAGGGCGCCCGCGAGTTCGCCGTACGAGCGGGTCTCGCCGTAGGGGATCCGGACGAGCTGTTCCCAGACCTGACGCTGGAACGGGGTGCCCCGCAGCCTGAGTTCGAGGGTGAACACCCGCAACTCGCCCGTGAAGTAGGCGTCCAGCTGTTCCCGGGGCTCGGCGAAGGCGGAGTCGTCGCGTTCGCCGAAGTTCTCCTCCGGCGGGCGATGGCGCTGCTCGGTCATGTAGAGCCCGCACAGGACACCGTCGTCGGCGACGAGGGTGAGGGGGCCGTAGGGACTGTCGACGACGGTGTGCCGCTTCTGCTGCTGCATGGGGTGGTCCTCGCGAGGTCGGTCGGCCGGCGTCCGGCGGACGGGCCGACACCGGAACTGGCTCATACGGGCAGGAAGTTGATGGGGTGGCTGTCCGTCGCCCAGAGGTACTGGACCGCGTACGCCCGCCACGGCCGCCAGGCCTCGGCCCGGTTAGCGAGGGCGGCCGGGGTGGACGGCAGGCCCAACTCCCGTGCCGCGCGCCGGATTCCGAGGTCGCCGGCGAGAAAGGCGTCCGGATCGCCGAGGGCGCGCATGGCGATGACGTCGACGGTCCAGGGGCCGAACCCGGGCAGGGCGAGGAGCCGGGCACGGGTTTCGGCCCAGTCGCTGTCGACGCCCAAGTGCAGTGTTCCTTCGGCGAGTTGCCGTACCAGGGTGGTGAAGGTGGTCCGGCGGGTGTGCGGCATCGCGAGGGTCTCGGGATCGACGGCCGCCAGCTGCCCGGGAGACGGGAAGAGATGGGTGAGGCCCCCTTCCGGATCGTCGACCGGTTCGCCGTGCGCGACGACCAGCCGGGCCGCGTGGGTCCGGGCGGCGGCGGTGGAGACCTGCTGACCGAGCACCGCCCGTACGGCGAACTCGGCCTCGTCGACGGTCCGCGGCACCCGGCGCCCCGGTGCCTTGTCCACCAACGGAGCGAGCACGGGGTCGGTGCGCAGCTGCTCGTCGACGGCGACCGGGTCGGCGTCCAGATCGAGCATGCGGCGGCAGCGGCTGATGGCGACGGGCAGGTCACGCAGATCATCGAGGATGAGCCGACAGGCGATGTGGTCGGGCTCCGGCGTGAGGGCGACGATGCCGCGACCGTACGGCAACCGGAGCGTGCGACGGTACGCGCCGTCGCGCCACTCCTCCACCCCCGGTACGGCGGTCGCGGCGAGGTGACCGAAGAGGTTGTCGGGGTTGAGCGGGGCCCGGAACGGCAGCCGGAGGCTCAACACCCCTGATGCGCCCGGGGAGTCGGAGCGCCGGCGGGCCGACCGTGCGGCCCGCTCGCGCAGTGCGCTGGGCGACAGCGCGAAGACTTCCCGCACGGTGTCGTTGAACGTCCGGATCGACCCGAACCCGGCGGCGAACGCGATCTCCGCCATCGGCAGCGCGGTCGTCTCGATCAGCAGCCGCGCGGTCTGCGCCCGCTGCGCCCGGGCGAGTGCCAGGGGGCCCGCGCCCAGCTCGGCCAGCAGTTGCCGCTCGACCTGCCGGGCGCTGTAGCCGAGCCGCCGGGCCAGCCCCGGCACGCCCTCCCGGTCCACGACCCCGTCCCCGACCAGCCGCATCGCCCGCGCCACGAGGTCCGCCCGCTGGTCCCACTCCGGTGACCCCGGACTCGTGTCCGGCCGGCACCTCTTGCAGGCCCGGAACCCGGCCTGCTGGCAGGCCGCCGCACTCGGGTAGAACGTCATGTTCTCCGCCTTGGGCGGCACCACCGGGCAGCTGGGCCGACAGTAGATCCGTGTGGTCAGCACGGCCGTGAAGAACCACCCGTCGAACCGCGCGTCCTTCGACCGCACGGCCCGCACACACCGCTCCGTGTCCGCGTACATCCCGTTCCGCATGACTCAAGCATCGGGGAGGGGAGGAGGCAGGGCTGGCGGAAATCCGACATCAGCGTGGAGTGGCCTGGGGCCCCTGAAGAGGCCTGGGGACCGCGGGACCGGCCCCCACGCACCCGCCGCCGCCGTGCGACGGACAGTTCCTCCCCCCTCAGGCGCCCCGGCCCGCTTCAGCCATGCGCGGCCCTCCGCCAGGCGGCCTCCCGCAACAACCGCAGCCCGTTCAACCCGACCACGACCGTCGACCCCTCGTGCCCCGCCACCCCGAGGGGCAGCGGCAGGTGCCCGGCCAGGTCCCACACCACCAGTACCGCGATGCACACCCCCGCGATCACCAGGTTCTGCACCACCAGCCGCCGGGCCGCCCGCGACAGCCGCACCACCGCCGGAATCGCACGCAACTCGTCGCGCACCACCACCGCGTCCGCGGTCTCCAACGCGAGATCGGAGCCCGCCCGGCCCATGGCCACCCCGGCGTGCGCGGCGGCGAGAGCGGGCGCGTCGTTGACCCCGTCGCCCACGAACAGGACCTTCGCGCCCCCGTGCTGCAGCTCCCGCACCGCCTCCACCTTGCCCTCCGGCAAGAGCCCGGCCCGCACGTCGTCGATGCC
The DNA here is from genome assembly GCF_019599145.1 of Streptomyces akebiae. NCBI lineage: Bacteria > Bacillati > Actinomycetota > Actinomycetes > Kitasatosporales > Streptomycetaceae > Streptomyces > Streptomyces akebiae. Next base: position 1,787,240 of record NZ_CP080647.1, read on the forward strand.
GGTGTCGGCCGCCACCCGGGCGGCGGCACGCGCGTTGTCCCCGGTCAGCAGGACCGGCGACACACCGGTCAGGGCGGTGAGGGCGGCCACCGCGGCGGGCGCGTCATGACGCGGCCGGTCGGCCAGGGTGAGCGTCCCGACGGCGACCCCGTCCCGCTCGACGAGAACGGTCGTCCCTTCGGCGACCGCCCCGTCGCCGGCGGCCTCGTCGCCGATGCCGTCGTGCTGCCTCACCCGCCCCACAGCCACCACGTGCCCCTCGACGGTCGCCCGCACCCCTCGGCCCGGCATGGCCACGAAGTCCTCGGCGACGGCCTGCCGCAATCCCCGCGCCCCGGCGGCGGCCACCACCGCGCGGGCCAGCGGATGTTCGCTCGGGTACTCGGCGGCCGCCGCCAGCGCCAGCAGCCCGTCCTCGTCGAGCCCGGAGCCCGGGAGCGGTCGTACGGCGACGACCTCGGGCGTGCCCTCGGTGAGCGTGCCGGTCTTGTCGAGCGCGGCGGCGTCGATCTCGCCCAGCCGCTCCATCGCGACGGCCGACTTCACGAGGACACCGTGACGGCCGGCGTTGGCGATGGCGGAGAGCAGCGGCGGCATGGTGGCGAGGACCACCGCGCAGGGCGAGGCGACGATCATGAAGGTCATGGCGCGGAGCAGCGCGGACGTGAGGTCCTCGCCGAAGGCCAGGGGGACGCCGAAGACGGCGAGGGTGGCGACGACGACACCTACGGCGTACCGCTGTTCGACCTTCTCGATGAAGAGCTGGGTCGGCGCCTTGGTGCGGGAGGCCTCCTCGACGAGGCTCACGATGCGGGCGATCACGGAGTCGGCCGGGTCCCGTGCGACGCGGACGCGCAGCGCTCCCGTGCCGTTGAGGGTGCCCGCGAAGACCTCGTCGCCCGGGGCCTTGGGGACGGGCAGCGGTTCGCCGGTGATGGTGGCCTGGTCGGCCTCGCTCCGCCCCTCCAGGACACGGCCGTCGGCGCCGATGCGTTCGCCGGGGCGGACCAGCACCACGTCACCGACGGCGAGTCGGTCGGTCGGCACGTTCTCCTCCGCCGTGCCGTCCGGCGACAACCGGGTGGCGGTGGTGGGAGCGAGGTCGAGCAGACCGCGTACGGAGTCCGCGGTGCGGGCGGTGGCCAGGGCCTCCAGGGCGCCGGAGGTGGCGAAGATGACGATCAGCAGGGCCCCGTCGAGGACCTGGCCGATCGCGGCCGCGCCCAGCGCCGCGACGATCATCAGCAGGTCTACGTCGAGACTCTTCTCGCGCAGGGCCCGCAGCCCTTCGAGAGCGGGCTCCCAGCCGCCGGCCGCGTAGGCGAGCACGTAGAGCGGGCCGTAGAGCCAGGCGGAGGATCCGGCCAGGTCCAGGGGGAAGGCGAGCAGGAAGGCGAGGGTGGACGTCAGCGCCCAGCGGGCCTCGGGGAGGGCCAGGACGCGGGTGCGGCGGCGGGGGGCCGTCGGCACGGACGTACGGCGGGCCGGGGTGGGGGTGAGGGTGACAGACACGCGGGCCACCATACAGGAACACATGAAGACCCATTCATGCCTTCATATGCGATGGGTAAGATACTCGCCATGGGTCATGGAGCCGTCACCTCAGCGCAGGACGCCGCCCCTCGTGTGCGTCTGGACGCGGCCAACGTGGCCAAGGTGGCCACCACCCTCCAGGCTCTCTCCACCCCGTCCCGCCTGCTGATCCTGGCCAGGCTGCGCGAAGGGCCGCTCCCGGCGACCGAGTTGGCCGCCGAGGTCGGGATGGAACAGTCGGCCTGCTCACACCAGCTGCGCCTGCTGCGCAACCTCGGCCTGGTCGTGGGCGAGCGCCGGGGCCGTTCGGTGGTGTACGCGCTGCACGACCACCATGTCGCCGAGCTGCTGGACCAGGCCGTCTACCACGTCGAACACCTGCGACTGGGGCTCAGCGACGCGCCGGACGGGGACTGAGGCACCGGGCGGGCACCGCAGCGCCCCGGCCGGTGGCCGGGGCGGGTGCTTGACGCGGAGGGCCGGGGCAGTCTCCCGGGGTGGGGTCACGCTGCGGGAACCGCCGGCAGCGTCGAGGGGGTCAGGCCGCCGAGCAGTCCTCCGAGCAGGCCGGTGACCAGGCCGAGTACCGGCTGCAGGAGGTCGGTGACGACACCGAGGACCGGGGCGAGCAGACCGGTCACCGCGCCCAGGACCGCACCCAGGTCGAGCGAGGTCAGCGCCTTGAGCAGCGCGTCGACCGCGGCCTGGAGCGCGGCCAGCAGATCCGTGACCGGGTCGGCCGCCGCCGCGGCGCGGTCGGAGCCGGCCGGGGCCGCCGCGTCGAGCTTCTGCAACCGCTGCTGAACGGTGGCGTGGGCGGTCCGCAGGGCCGCGATGTGCCGGGCCGCCTCGGCGGTGTCCAGCTCGTCGGCGTCCAGCTTGGCGATGGTGGTCATCTCGTCCAGCAGGGGGGCGACCACGTCGCTGCGGTCCATGCGGTCGAGCATGTCCAACTGACCGAGCAGCTCGTCCACGTCGGTGCCGACGGCGTCGGTCGCCGTGGCCGTGCCGGTCGCCGCCTCCGCGGCCGCGTCCGTGTCGGCGTCGAGGTCCGCCAGCAGCGCGTCCATGTCGCTGTCGAGCTGCGCGAAGAGCGCCTCCATGTCGGCGATCTCCTTGTCGACGATGGCGTCCGCCTCCGCCTCCTCGTTCGCCACGAGCGCGTCGATCTCCTTCTCCAACGAGTCGAAGAAGGCGTCCAGATCGGGTTCGGGCACCGCGGCGGCCCGGGTCGCGGCACGGTCGGCGGCGGTTCGGCCCGCGTCGACCGCCGCGGTGGCGGTACCGACCGGCCCGAGGACCAGTGCCCCGCAGACCAGAGGTGACAGGAGAAGAGCACGGGAGACGAGGGCGCGCATGCGCAGTCCTTTCGAAGCAGCTGTCCTTGCGCTCACGGTGGGAGGCGTCACGACGCGCCGCAACACGAGCGCGGCGCCCCGGCCAGGCACGCCGCCCCACGACATCGCCGACCCTGACCAGCGTGTTTCCCGCGACGGGCAGCTCCGTACGCCTCCGTTCGACTCGCCCTCGCCGTTCGCCCGTCGGAGTGCGGGAGGGCGGCGCCGGGCCGCGTCCCGCCCTCGGTGCCGGTGTCAGCCCGCCTGTTCGGCGAACGCCTGGTACGCCTCGTCGTCGAAGAGGACGAACCTGACCTCCTCGACCGAGGTCTCGGTGGAGCGGACCGTCTCCACGGCGATACGGGCGGCGTCCGCCATGGGCCAGCCGTAGACACCGGCTGAAACGGCGGGGAAGGCGACGGTCCGGGCTCCCAACTCGTCGGCGACACGGAGGGACTCGCGGTAGCAGGAGGCGAGGAGCGCGGAGCGGTCGAGGCTCTGGCTGTGGACGGGTCCGACCGTGTGGATGACCCAGCGCGCGTCCAGGTCGCCCGCCGTCGTGGCCACGGCCTGGCCGGTGGGCAGGCCACTGCCGTAATGAGAGGCGCGGAGTTTGCGGCAGTCGGCCAGGATGGCAGGGCCGCCGCGCCGGTGGATGGCGCCGTCCACTCCTCCCCCGCCCAGGAGGGAGGAGTTGGCCGCGTTGACGATGGCGTCGACGGACTGCTGGGTGATGTCGCCCCGGACGAGGGTGATGGTGGTCATGCCCGCCTCTATATCAGCCGACGGGACGGGCGAGCCTCCGATTTCGACCGGCTCCGTGACGGGCGCGACCGGCGACGGTGACCGTACGGAACCAGCCTCGGCGGCGGTCGGGACCGGCCCGCGCCACGGGCCTCGCCGGGCCCGGGGGCGGGGGCCGATCCCGTACGGTCTACCAGCCGACCGGCAGCGACCGCACCCCGTGGACCGTGGTCATCGTCAGCGCGAAGTCCTCCGGAGGCACGGTCAGACGCAGTCCCGGCAGGCGGTCGAAGAGGGCGGGCAGGCCGACCTGGAGTTCCGCGCGGGCGAGGGACTGGCCGATGCACTGGTGCAGTCCGTGGCCGAAGGCCAGGTGGCCGGCGGCGCTGCGGCGGACGTCCAGGGTGTCGGGGTCGGTGAAGGCGGACGGGTCGCGGTTGGCCGCCTGGAGCGCGACGAGCACGCCCTCACCCGCGCGGACACGGACGCCGGCCACCTCCACGTCCTCGGTGGCGATCCGGCGCAGTCCCGAGTGCGCGACGGTCAGATGACGCAGGAGTTCCTCGACGGCACCGGGCCACAGACCGGGCTCCGCGCGCAGGGCGGCCAGTTGCGCCGGGTGGCGCAGCAGGGCCACGACCGCCAGCGGGAACATGTTCGCGGTCGTCTCGTGTCCTGCCACCAGCAACAGCGAGGCGATGCCGACGGCCTCGGGCGCGCTCACCTCGCCGGTCGCCACCCGGTCCCGCGCGAGGCGTGAGAGGAGATCGTCGGTGGGCTCCCGGGCGCGCCGGGCGAGCAGTTCACCCAGGTACGTGTGGAGGGCCTTGCGGGCGGCCATCATCTCCTTCGGTCCCGACGAGAGACTGCTGAACGCGTTCGCCTGCCGCTGGAAGAAGTCGTGGTCCTCGTACGGCACGCCCAGCAGCTCGCAGATGGCGAGCGAGGGCAGCGGCAGGGCGTACGCCTTCACCAGGTCGGCGGTCGTGGCGCCGTCCGCCGTCATCGCGCCGAGCAGTTCGCCGCAGATCCGGGCGAGCGCCGGCCTCAGCTGTTCGATGCGGCGGAAGGTGAAGTCGGGGATCAGGACGCGGCGCAGGCGGGTGTGGTCGGGCGGGTCCATCATGAAGAACTGCCCCGGCGCGCGGGGCGGCGACTGCGGGCGGAAGCCGGGGAAGCCGTCGTGGGTCGCGTCGGCGCTGAAGCGGGGATCGGCGAGGACCGCGCGGGCGTCCTCGTGCCGGGTGATCAGCCACGGGCTGTTGTCACCCCAGATCGTCACCCGCCGGATCGGCTCCTCGGAACGCCACTTGGCGTACTCCGGCGACGGGTCGAGCAGCGGGCGCAGGGTGGGGAGGGGAGGGTGGGAAGGGTGGGTGGTCATGCGTGCGGCTCCTCTCGCGTCAGACCCGCGAGGCCTAGCAGCAGGGACTTGATCTCGGTGGCGGCGTACGCGTCGCGGGCCGGCTCGCTCGTGGAGCACAGCAGGACGGGACCGTCGTCGGGGTCGGCGGGGAGGCGGCCGTGGCTTCCCCGGATGCCGGCGGGGTCCAGCGGCACCGTGCTGATGCGGTAGCGGAAGCCCAGCTTCTTGCGGGCGACCTGGCCGATGGCGCGCAGCTTCACCGCGGGGACGGTCTCGTCGTAGAGCAGCTCGGCGGGGTCGTAGCCGGGCTTGCGGTGGATCTCGACCTGGCGGGCGAAGTCGGGGGCACGCGCGTCGTCGAGCCAGTAGTAGTACGTGAACCAGGCGTCGGGGTCGGCGACGGCGACGAGTTCGCCGGAGCGTTCGTGGTCCAGGCCGTGCGCGGCCTTGCCCTCGGCGTCCAACACCTCCTCCACACCGTCGAGTTCGGCCAGGAGCTTCGCGACCTCCGCCGTGTCGGCCGGGTCCCGTACGTACACGTGGGCCACTTGGTGGTCGGCGACCGCGAAGGCCCGTGAGGTCCAGGGGTCGAGGTACTCCATGCCGTCCTGGGTGTGCACCTGGAGCAGTCCGGCCCGGCGCAGGGCCCGGTTGATGTCGACGGGGCGGGACACGGGCGTGATGCCGTACTCGCTGAGGGCGACGACCGTGGCGTCCTCGCGCAGGAAGTGGTCGAGCAACGGGCGTAGCGCGTCGTCGAGTTGGCGGGCGGCGCGGATCGTGGCCGGTGAGTCCGGGCCGGATCGCTGTGGCTCGTAGTCGAGTTGGGGGAGGTAGACGAGAGTGAGGTCCGGGTCGTGCTCGTCGAAGACCTGGCGGGCGGCGCCCAGGATCCACTGGGTGGAGGGCATGCCTGCGTTGGGGCCCCAGTAGGTGAACAGGGGGAACGGGCCCAGGCGGTCGGTGAGTTCGTCGTGCAGGCTCGGCGGCCAGGTGTAGCAGTCGGGTTCCTTGCGGCCGTCGGAGTAGTACACCGGTCGCGGGGTGACCGTGAGGTCGACGTCCGCGCCCATCGCGTACCACCAGCAGATGTTGGCGACCTTGTACCCGGGATCGGTCCTGCGGGCCGTCTCCCAGATCTTCTCGCCGCCGACGAGCGCGTTGTGCTGGCGCCACAGCAGCACCTCGCCGAGGTCCCGGAAGTACCAGCCGTTGCCGACCGCGCCGTGCCCGGCGGGCGGTTCGCCGGTGAGGAACGTGGACTGGACCGTGCAGGTCACGGCGGGCAGGACGGGGTCGAGCCGGGCCTGGAAGCCACGCTCGCCGAGGGCGGCCACGGCGGGCATGTGCGCCAGCAGTTTCGGGGTGAGTCCGACGATGTCGAGTACGACGAGCCGGCGGGATCGGGTGCTCATCGCCGGTGCTCCTCGGTGCTGGGCCAAAGGCTCATCGATGGTTCTCCTTGAGGGTGGGCCGGGAGCCCGGTCAGGGGCTTCCCCGCGGGACGGTGTCGGGGACTCATCGCTGATCGTCCTTGAGGCCGAGGCCGGTCAACCGGTCGCGGGCCCACGCGAGTTCGGCGGCGATCCCACCGGGCAGGTCGGTGGGCGGTTCGGGCAGGACGGACCAGGTGTAGGTCTCGACCTCGATGTGGTCGCAGTCGGCCGCGGGCCCGCCGAGCAGTCCGGCCAGGACCTCGCCCAACTGGTCGGCGGTGGTGCGCAGCGGCGGTTCGGGGTCGGCGTGCAGCGGGGCGTGGAAGTGGACGCGCCAGGGGCCGGTGTCCGTGGGCAGGCCCCCGTCCAGCGCGTCCGGCAGATCGTCGACGCCCCGCACCTCCGGATCCCCCTGCTCGGCCGGCGTGCGCTTGTCCGGGTCCGTCCACCGTGCCGCCGTGCGCTGCTCCCGGTCCTTCCATCTGGCCGCCGTGCGCGTCTGGTGCAGGAAGCGTGGTTCGGCGAGGCGCCGCAGGGCCGCGCGGGCGGTGGGGTCGGCCGGGTCGGCGGCCTCCACCGCGCAGGACGCCTGGAGCTTGACGACCGGCAGACCGGCCTCGGCCAGGCGGCGCAGGGCCGCGCCGGGTTCCTCGAACTGCACGGCGAGGTGGCAGGCGTCGAGACAGACACCGAGCCGTTCGGGGTCGAGCCCGCGCAGTTCCCGTACGGCCTGGGCGGTGGTCTCCACGACGCAGCCGGGCTCGGGTTCGAAGCCGACGCGGACGCGGCGGCCGGTGTCCGACTCGATCGTGGCGAGCCCGGCGGCGAGCCGGTCCAGGGCACGGCGGGCGGTGTCGGCGCGGTCCGGCGGCCAGGGTGTGCGCCAGGCCAGCGGCAGGGTGGAGACGCTGCCGCGCTCCGCGTCGTCGGGCAGGAGCGCGGCGAGGACACGGGCGCAGTCGAGGGTGTGGCTCAGGCGGGCCTCGTCCGCCCAGTCGGGGAGGTAGACGTCCTTCTTGACCACTTCGCGGTGGAACCCGGCGTAGGGGAAGGCGTTCAGGGTGACGGTCTCCAGGCCGCGGGCTTCGAGTTCGTCCTTGAGGCGCCGTGACTCGCCCGGTTCCGAGGTCAGTCGGGCGACGACGTCACGGGCGAGCCAGAGTCCGATGCCCAGCCGGTCGACGCCCAGCCGCTCCCGCACCGGTTCCGCGTGGTCGGCGAGTTGCGCGAGGACGCCGTCGAGGTCCTCCGCCTGATGGACGTTGCTGCAGTAGCCGAGGTGGACGGCGGTGCCGTCGGGATGCCGGAAGCGCATGGGGGTCCCCTCACTCCCCGCCGCGCCGGACGGAGTTGCCCTGGAAGCTCGACTCCTCGTCCGGTTTGGGCTCGTCGAGGTCCAGCCGTCCGCTCTGGCCGTAGAACGCGACCGGGTTGCGCCACAGCACCCGGTCCACGGTGTCGTCGTCGAACCCGGCGGCGAGCATGGCGTCCGCGGTCTTCCGGGTCTTGAGTGGATCCGAACGGCCCCAGTCGGCGGCCGAGTTGACGAGGACGCGCTCGGTGCCGTGCTCCTGGAGGATGGTCACCATGCGGTCCTCGCTCATCTTGGTCCTGGGGTAGATCGAGAATCCGGCCCAGCAGCCGCTGTCGAGGACCATGCCCACGGTCAGCTCGTTGAGGTGGTCCAGGACGACGAGTTCGGGGGCGATGCCCGACTCCCGTACGACGTCCAGGGTCCGACGGGTCCCGGTGGCCTTGTCGCGGTGCGGGGTGTGCACGAGGGCGGGCAGTTCGTGCTCGATCGCGAACTGGAGCTGGAGCGCCAGGGCGTCGTCCTCCTCCGGCGTCATGGAGTCGTAGCCGATCTCGCCGACCGCGACCACCCGGTCCTTGGCGAGGTAGCGGGGCAGTTCGTCCAGGACGGGCCGGCACCGCGGATCGTTGGCCTCCTTGGGGTTGAGGGCGATCGTGCAGAAGTGCTGGATGCCGAACTGGGCGGCTCGGTAGGGCTCCCAGCCGAGCAGCGCGTCGAAGTAGTCGTAGAAGCTCTCGGGCGAGGTACGGGGCTGACCCAGCCAGAACGCCGGCTCGACGACGGCGCGCACTCCGGCCGCGTGCATCGCCTCGTAGTCGTCGGTGGTGCGGGAGGTCATGTGGATGTGGGGGTCGAAGATGCGCACGGGCAGGCCTTTTCCTCGGGTGATCCGGTGAACCGCGCCGGCGGTGGCCGTGGCGGTGACGATGAGGGGAGGTGGCCGGACGGACACGGTGACCATGCGGAGGCCGTGGCCGTGCGGGAGCGGTGGCTGCGGTGTGGCGGTGGCCGTGGTGTTGCGCTTACTGCGGTGGTGCGGCAAGGCAGCGGCTAGGGGTGGCCGTGGCCACGAGGATGCGATGGCCAGGGGAAGAGGCGAGGGCTGGGGAAGGTCGCGTCTACGGGAGGCAATGGCCAGGCGAAGGCCGTGGCCAGGGGAAGGCAAGGGCCAGGGGAAGGCCGTGGCTAGGGGGAGGCCGTGGCCCGATGGAGCGCCTCCAGGGCGTGCTCGGCGGCCTCTCGGCGCTCGGGCGCGGCGGCCCGCGTCTCCGCGGTGAGTCCGTCGGTGAGCCGGTCGGCTGCGGGGAAGGGCCGGACGACGGGCCAGATGTCCGCCGGTACGTCGCGCCCGGCGGCGACCCGCTCGTGCGCGAAGTCGGCCAGCATCCGGGCGAGTTCGGCGTCGGCACGGGCGGGAAGCCCGTCGATCCGGCCCAGTGGGATCTCCTGGAACACGCACTTCAGCACGGCCTGCCGGTACTCGGCGTCCGGCAGCCGGGCCGCGCCGTACGGGCCGAGGGCGGCCTCGATGACGCCGCTGTCGTTGCCCCGCAGGGCTTCACGGACTAGTGGCAGGGCGAGGTCGCCGAGGGGCTCCCTGGCCGCGTCGCCGCCGTCCGGGGCGGCGAGCAGCGGCAGGGTCCGCAGGACCGCCCGCTGTTCGGCCGGGTCGCCGTGGCGGTGCAGGCCGGCCAGTTCGTCGGCCAGCGGCTGTCCGCCCAGCGGCAACGCGGTCAGCAGGACGGCGCGGGCCGCCTCGTCGACGGTCCAGCGCGCGTCCAGCCGGGCACGCCCGCAGCGTCTTCGGGCGGCGGGGAACAGGGTGCGTACGGCAGCGGGGTGTGCGGTGACACGGGCCACGGCCTCGTCGAGCCAGGCGCGGGCGGCCGGGGCCGGCGGGTGGTGGGCGAGGAGTGTTCGGGGATCGGAGTGTTCGGCCGTCTCGGAGGGCGGCATTCGGGTGGAGACCATGACGGAACAACCTCCTGTGGGGGTGGAGGACCCGGAGTGCGGGGTGGGGCTGAAGGGGGCACGACGTGACGGGTGGCGGGTGAGATCGTCGGGCAGGGTCGGTCAGGTCGTCGCCGCACGCAGGAAGTCGAGGGAGCGGCGGGCCACTTCGGGGGCGTCGAGGGAACCGCCCTGGATTTCCACGGAGACCAGTCCGCGGTGGTCGAGGTCCTGGAGGGCGGCGAGCACGGGTGGGAAGTCGATCTCGCCGGTGCCGAGTTCGAGATGCCGGTGGACGCCCCTCCGCATGTCCTCGATCTGGACGTTCAGCAGACGCGGCGCGGCGAGGCGGACGCACTCCAGCACGGTCCGGTCCTCCACGCAGTGCGCGTGCCCCACGTCGAGGGTGATGCCGAACAGCTCGTGCCCACCGACCAGGTCGGCGAGTTCGAGGCACCGCTCCACGGTGTCGACGAACATGTACGGCTCGGGTTCGAAGGCCAGCGAGACGCCGTACTCCTCCGCCGTCTCCAGGACGCTCTCGACGCCCGCCGCGAGCCGTTTCCACGCGTCCCGCTCCGGCAGCCCGTCGTCGGGCGCCGGGCCGCTGCACAGGTGGACGGTGGGCGAGCCGAGGTCGGCGGCGATGCGTACGGCCCGTCGCAGCAGGTCGGTCCTGCGCTCGGCCCCGTCGGCCATGAGGGTCGGCTGGTGCTTGCCCCAGGGGTCGAGGAGGTAGGGCGCGCCGGTCTCCACCGTGACGTCCAGCCCGTGCCGGGCCAGGTCCCGGGCGATCTCGGCCACCCGCCGGGGCAGGTCGTCCGCGTACGGGTCGAGATGGCCGTGGTCGAGGGTGAGGGCGACACCGTCGTAGCCGAGGTCGGCGAGGACCGCGAGGACGTCGCCCAGCCGGTGGTTGGTGAAGCCGTTGGTGCCGTAGCCGAATCTGAGGGGGGTGGGGGGCGGGGTCATTCCGGCTTTCCTCCTGCGGAGGTCCGTGCTGTTCAGGTGGGGGAGATGCGCCGGGCGAGCCGCCGCGCGAGGGGGTGTACGACGCCGAGTGCCGCCGCCGCTGCCGTGGCTCCGCTCCGTGCGGTCAACGCCGCCTGCAGGGGCATCAGCCCGAGGATCCCGGCCCCGACGGCCCGTCGGACGTTCTCGCCCGACGGTTCCCCCACGGCACGGGCCTGAGCCGTGCCGTAGCTGCCGAGGTAGGCGAGGGCGCCCGCGGTCACCACGACGGCCCGGGCGGCCGCGGTGGTGCCGGCGCGCCCCTGAAGTCGCCCGGCACGCCAGGCCGCGGCCGTGCGGGCGGCCGGGAGTGCCGTGGCGAGGGCGGTGGTCGTGGAGGCGGCGAGGGTCGCGGCCGGGAGCCGGGCGGGGGCGCCCGAGATCTCGTGGCGGCTGAGGGCGGTCAGGGTGTAGGTGTGGGCGCCGACCAGCGCGGCGGGGACGGTGCCGCGCAGCAGGGCGGCACCGGTTCCGGTGGTGCGGTGCGGACCGCGCCCGGCGGCCAACGCACCCGCGAGCACGTCGAGGGCGCGCGCGGAGGCCATGGCGGCCGGGCCGGCCGGGGTGGACTTGAGCTTCAGGTCGTAGGCCCACACGGCGGCCGCCAGCGGAAGCGCTCCCATGAGGCTCCGGCGGCCCCCCGAGGCGGCGGCGAGCGCGAGGCCTCCGGCGGTCAGGGTGCCCGCGACGGCGAGGGCGGTGCGGCGCGGGACACGGCCGGACGGGACGGGGCGCTCGGGGCGCTCGACCGCGTCGATCACGGCGTCGGCGTAGTCGTTGAGGGCCATGCCGGCCCAGTAGAGGCAGACGGACGACCCCATCACGCCGACCGTCCGCAGGCCCAGCGGGTGCCCCGCGGCGGCGGCCCCCGCGAGCACATCGCCCGGGACGCTCAACGCGGCGGGCGCGCGGACGAGTTGTGCGAGGTCGGCAAGGCCCGGTCGAGGCCGTGAGCCGGAGCCCGGTACCGCTCTCCGATCTTTCATGGCGGCAACTTACCCACGCCACTTGAACATTCACACGGAAAAAGCGTGAAGACCTTTGCCTGTTCGTGATGTTGTCCGAGATGTTGCTCGGCGCGCGGGTGAACTCAGGGTTCCTGTCGCAGTCTCCGCCACACCGCCTTGGCCGCGTTGTGGCCCGACATTCCGTGCACCCCGGGTCCCGGCGGGGTCGCGGAGGAGCAGATGAAGACGGCCGGATGCGGGGTGTCGTACGGGCGGAGCGAGAGCTTGGGGCGAAGCAGCAGCTGGAGGCCGGAGGCGGCGCCGCAGGCGATGTCGCCGCCCACGTAGTTCGCGTTGTGCGCGGCGAGTTCGGGCGGGCCGGCGGTGGCGCGGGCGAGGACGCGGTCGCGGAAGCCCGGGGCGAAACGCTCCAGTTGGCGCTCGACGGCGTCCGTGAGGTCGCCCGTCCAGCCGTTCGGGACGTGGCCGTACGCCCAGAAGACGTGCTTGCCCTCGGGGGCTCGGCCGGGGTCCACCAGGCTGGGCTGCACGGTGATCAGGAAGGGGCGGTCGGGCGCGCGGCCCTGCCGGGAGGCCGCGTCGAGCGCCGCGCCGATCTCGGCCCGGCTCGCCCCGACCTGGACGGTACCGGCGACGCGTGCCTCCTCGGCGGTCCACGGCACGGGGCCGTCCAGCGCGTAGTCGAGCTTGAAGACGCTCGCGCCGTAGCGGTACGCGTCGTAGTGGCCGCCGAAGCCCGCGATCCGGGCCAGCGCGGTGGGTGAGGTGTCGAAGACGTAGGCGCGGGCGGGCGGCAGGTCGTCGAGGCGCTTGACCTCGTAGTCGGTGTGGACGGTGCCGCCGAGGTCCTTCAGGTAGGCGGCGAGCGCGTCGGAGATGGCTTGCGAGCCTCCCTTGGCGACCGGCCAGCCGGCGGCGTGCGCGGCCAGGGCGAAGACCAGGCCGACGGCGCCGGTGGCGAGGCCGCCGAGCGGGGCGATGACATGGGCGACGAGTCCGGCGAAGAGCGCCTTGGCCTTCTCGTCCTTGAAGCGGCGCATCAACCAGGTCGAGGGCGGCAGGCCTACGAGGCCGAAGCGGGCGAGGGTGACCGGATCACGGGGCAGGGCGGACAGCGGCAGCGACATGAAGTCCCGCACCAGCGTGTCCCACCGGGGCAGGAAGGGCTCGACCAGCCTGCGGTACGCACCCGCGTCACGCGGCCCGAACGAGGCGGCCGTCTCCCCCACCGAGCGCGACAGCACGGCCGCCGAGCCGTCGAGGAAGGGGTGCGCCATCGGGAGGTCGGCGTGCAGCCACTCCAGGCCGTAGCGGTGGAGCGGCATCGCCTTGAACGCGGGCGAGTTGACGCCGAGGGGGTGGGCGGCCGAGCAGGGGTCGTGGTGGAAGCCGGGCAGGGTCAGCTCGGCGGTGCGGGCGCCCCCTCCCACGGTGTCCTTCGCCTCGAACAGGGCCACGGAGAAGCCGCGGCGGGCCAGCTCCACGGCGGCCGTCAGGCCGTTCGGCCCCGCCCCCACCACCACCGCGTCGAGCATCGACGGCACGTCCGGACCCCTTCGTCGTCGTCGGCCGATGACCACCAGGCCTCGCCACCGGGCTCCCGCCGTGGGCAAGACCTGCGCTCAGGATATGCCGCGGCACCGACAGCGCCGGTCACGGGTGGCCCGCGCCGGAGGACTCACACTGCGGACCGCTCGGCATCCTCAGGTCACGGTGACCCGCGCCGGACGACTGGCACTCCGGGCCGCGTGGCGTCCTGCGCGGGACAGCGCGTCCGGTCCGGGCGTCCTCGCGCGCCGGCCGCTCCCTCCGCTCAGGCGGCCCCGCCCGCCAGCAGCCCCACCACCCGGCGGGCCGTGGCCGCGTCCCGGGACGCGGTGAAGGGCAGGGCGTTGCCGCCCGTGATGCGGAAGGGCACGCCGGACAGGGTGAGGTGGGCGCCGCCCGCCTCCTCGACCAGGAGGAGGCCGGCCGCGTGGTCCCAGGCCGCTTCCCAACTGAAGGCGACCGCGTCCAGGTTGCCCTCGGCGATGGCGAGATACTCCAGCCCGGCCGAGCCGCAGGCGCGCGGGGACACCCCGTCGGTCCAGAGGCCGAGCAGGGCCCGCTTCTGCTCCTCCGTGGTGTAGTCCGGGTGGGAGGTGGCTATGTCGAGGTCGCGGCCGGGCTCGGGCGACCCGGCGCGCAGCGGCTCACCGTCGAGCGTGGCCCCCCGACCCCGGATCGCCACGGCGAGCCGGTCGAGGGCGGGGGCGTACGTCCAGGAGGCGAGCAGAACCCCGCCCTGGGCGAGGGCGACGAGGGTGCAGAAGCCGGGCTCGCCGCGCACGAACTGCCGGGTGCCGTCCACCGGGTCGACGATCCAGACCGGCGCCTCGCCCTGGAGCGCCTCGTAAGACGCGGGGTTGGCGTGCACCGCCTCCTCGCCGACCACGACCGACCCGGGCAGCAGCGCGGGGAGCGCCTCCGTGAGGTACAGCTCGGCCTTGCGGTCGGCGTCGGTCACCAGGTCGTGCGGGCCGCTCTTCTGGTCGACCTCGTGCGCGGCGAGCTGCCGGAAGCGCGGCATGATCTCCGTGGCGGCGGCCTTGCGGATCGCTTCCTCGACGTCCGAGGCGTGGCGGGCGAGAAACTCGTCGATGGTTTCGTTGTCTTCGATCATGCCTCCATGACAGCACGCGGCACTGACAATCCCCACCCGTTCGATGTATTCAGCATGGAATCGCCGTGAATTCCCGGGTCCGTCCGGTGTGCGTCGCAAGCGCGAGGTCCGCCCCGGCTCAGCGCCCGACCGCGTACCCCTGCATGCCGCGCGGATTCGCCGCCGCCGACAGCACGCCGGTCTCCGGGTCGCGTGCGACCGCGCACAGACGGCCCTCGGACCAGGCCTCGCCGACGACGACGTCATGGCCGCGCCGGCGCAGTTCCTCGACGACCCGCCGGGGCGTCCGGGACTCGACGGTGACGCTGCCGGGACGCATGCCGCGCGGGTAGAAGGAGCCGGGGAAGCTGTCGTTGTGCCAGTTGGGGGCGTCGATCGCGCCCTGGAGGTCGAGGCCGCCGCGCACCCGCGGACGGAGGGCGACGGCGAGGAAGAAGTGCAGCTGCCACTGGTCCTGCTGGTCGCCGCCGGGCGTGCCGAAGGCCATGACGGGCACACCGTCGCGCAGCGCCAGCGACGGGGTGAGCGTGGTGCGTGGGCGGCGGCCAGGGGTGAGGGAGTTGGGCAGGCCCTCGTCCAGCCAGGCCATCTGCAGCCGGGTGCCGAGCGGGAAGCCCAGCTCGGGCACCACCGGGTTGGACTGCAGCCAGCCGCCGCTGGGCGTGGCCGCGACCATGTTGCCCCAGCGGTCGACGACGTCGAGGTGGCAGGTGTCGCCCCGGGTGGCGCCGTCCGCCGCGACCTCCGGCTCCCCCGGCACCGGCGACCGGGGACTCTTCGCCACGGTGGGCTCGCCGGCTCCCCCGAGGCCCTTGGCGACCGTGGGCTCGCCGACACCCAGCGCGCTGAAGCCCGGTTCGTCGGTGGCCACCACGCGCGCGTACGCGCTCAGCCGCGGGGTACGGCCGCCCGGGGCGCCCGGCAGCAGGTCGTACGAGGCCGTGTCGCCGACGAGCGCCCGTCGCGCGGCGTTGTACTCGTCGGACAGCAGTTCGGCGAGCGGCACCGGCGCCGCGTCCCCGTACCAGGCCTCCCGGTCCGCCATGGCGAGCTTGCAGCCCTCGACGAGGAGGTGGACGTACTCGGAGGACCCGTACGGGGGCAGGTCGCCCGGCAGCAGGGCGAGTTGCTGGAGGAGGACCGGGCCCTGGCTCCAGGGGCCCGCCTTGCACAGGGTCCAGCCGTTCCAGTCGTACGTCGCCGGTGCCTCGTAGGTCGCGGACCAGGCGGCCAGGTCGGCCATGGTGAGGGTGCCGGTGTGCCGTTCGCCGGTGGTGTCGAGGGTGGGCCGGCCGGCCTGGCGGACGAGGGCCTCGGCGACGAAGCCGGAGCGCCACACCGCGCGCGCCGCCTCGATCCGGGCCTCGCGGTCCCCGGCCCCCTCGACCTCGGCGAGCAGCCGCCGCCAGGTGGCGGCCAGGGCCGGGTTGCGGAAGAGCTCGCCGGGTCGGGGGGCGCGTCCGTCCGGCAGGTACACCTCCGCCGACGACAGCCACTCCTTCTCGAAGAGGTCCCGCACGGACTCGACGGTCGCCCCCACGTTCTCCACGGGCGGATGTCCGTCCTCCGCGTACCCGATGGCGTACTTCAGGACGTCGGCCAGGTCCTTGGTGCCGTGGTCGCGCAGGAGGAGCATCCACGCGTCGAAGGCGCCGGGCACGGCGGCGGCCAACGGGCCCGTGCCGGGGACGAGTTCCAGGCCGAGCTCCCGGTAGTGCGCGGCGGACGCCCCGGCGGGTGCCACGCCCTGTCCGCACAGCACCCGGACCTCGCCGCCGGCCGGGGCGAGGATGATGGGCACCTCGCCCGCCGGGCCGTTGAGGTGCGGTTCGACGACGTGCAGGACGAAGCCGGCCGCCACGGCCGCGTCGAAGGCGTTGCCGCCGTCCTCCAGGACCGCCATCGCCGACTGCGAGGCGAGCCAGTGCGTGGAGGACACCATGCCGAAGGTCCCCTGGAGCGTCGGTCGAGTGGTGAACACGGGCGGACTCCTCACTGCGCGACGGGCGTTCCGTGATCGTACGCAGCGCGCGTCGCACCGCGGCTCAGCCGAGGCGGCCCTCCGGGTCTTCTCCCGACCTCCGCCCCACCGTCAGCACATGTCCACTCGCCCCGAGCAGCGTGGGCTCCGACTCGATACGTCGGGTCGCCGCCAGCACGGCCTCCCGGCGCTCCGGGTCGTCCAGCCACTCCTCCACCCCGCCCATCAGCCAGGCGACGCCCTCGACGCCGTACTGCCCCTCGGGCGCGAGCCCGGCCTCGGCGAACTCGCGCGGCACGTCGGCCGGATCGGCGAAGTAGGCGGTGGTGAAGTGCGGGTCCGCCGCCGAGTACCGGTGCCTGCCGTGGGCCGACACTGCGTCGGTGCGCTCGCGGCGCTCCGGGATGAAGTAGTTCCCCTGCATGAGGCTGTCGTTGAGCCCCGCGAAGCGGTTGATCGTGGCCGCGACGACCGCGCCCCCCGGCCGCACCGCCCGCCGGGCCTCCGCCAAAGCCCTTACCCGGTGCGGGCGTTCGGGCAGATGGTAGAGCGGTCCGAGGAGGAGCACGACGCCGTACGCGGCGGTGTCGGCGGGCAGCGCACGGGCGTCGCCGAGCCGGGCGGTGACTCCGGGCAGCCGCCCGGACCGCTCCACGTGCATCGGCACGGGATCGACGACCTCGACCTCGTACCCGTCCTCGGCCAGCCATTCGGCGTGGATCCCCGTGCCGCCACCGACGTCCAGAACCCGCGCGGGGGCCCCGGGCAGCAGTCGGCGAAGGAGGTCCTGGGTGCGCCAGAACTCCAGCCGACCGGCGCCCTGTCTGAGGCGGGTGAGCTCCCCTCCCTGCTCGTAGTAGGCGAGTATCTCCTGGGGCAGGGCAGGGAGTTGGGGCTCGGTGTCGTACGGTGACCGGCTCATGGTTCCAGGGTGCTGATCACCGCGACGGACCCGCAACCGGTTATGAACCCGGGACGGGTCAGAAATCCGGGGCCAGCTGCGTCCATGCCGTCGTGCCGAGGCGGCCCGTGTTGCCGAGGTCGAGGCCGCCGTCGGGGGTGAGGACTTCGGCGGGGCGGCCGGGGAGCGGGGCGATGCGCAGGCCGGGGGCGTTGACGGCCGGTACGTCCGCCTCGGTGACCGTGTTGCGCCAGACCAGCGAGGTCGCCGCGGATTCGCCGGGTTTCAGGGTGACTTGGTGCGGACCGAGGTCGGGCACGCCCGTGGTGACGTCCTGGGGCCCCTGGAGGACGCGTACGTCGTCATAGGCCTCGCCGTCCGCGTCGAGCAGTTGGATCGAGGGGTAGCCCTCGACGGTGTACGTCTTCTCGCCGCAGTTGGTGAGGGTCACGCTCATCGCCCGCAAGCCCATCGCCGCCTCCACGAGGCCGGGCAGCATGCGCACTCCGGAGGTCGGGCAGGCGGCCGTGGCATCGGGTGAGGCGGCCTCGGCGGGCCCCGCGCCGGGTTCCGTCTCCGGGGCCACGGGCGGTTCCGAGACCCGCAGCCCCTCCGGCACGTGCGGGGGCGTCGGCGAGGCCGATCGCTGCGGTGCCGCGCGGTCGGGATCGAGTTCGCGGTCCACTTCGTCCGAGAGTCCGCAGCCACCGACGGCCAGGGTCAGCGCCGCCACCAGGAGCGCGGGGAAGGCCGTACGGCCGCGTATCGGGATCACGGGCCGATCCTCACACGAACGCGGCGCGGACGCCGTGACTCCGGGCGGGACGCCACCACTGCGCACGTGGGAGACCCAGTCACCGTGTATGCACGGAGCGCGTTCGCACTTTCGTCCCACAGGCAGTCGTGTGACACTGGCGTACCCCACCGCCCGGCGGTACCGCCGCCTCGACCCCGAGAAGTGCGCTGTGCGTGATCTCCCTCTGCCGCTCGCCCTCACCGCGCGACTGATGCCCGTCGCCGTACTCGCCGTCGCGGGCTGGGCGTTGTCGTCCGGTCCGCTGTCCGCGAGCCCGGCCGGGGAGGACTCCGCGCAGGACACGGCGTCGGGGCCCGTCTCGACCGACGAGTCCGCGCCGTCGACGACGACGGTGACCAAGACGTACGAGAAGGCGCCCTCGCCCTGCTCCGGCGTTACGGAGAAAACGGTCACATCACTTGTTCCCGGCGCGAAGACGGCCGGCAAGGAGATCGCGTCGACCAACGAGTCCGTACGCCGCACCTGCTCGTGGAACGCGCTCAAGGGCTTCGACTACCGCTGGCTGGACGTCTCGTACGAGATCCAGCAGTCGGACGACAAGGCCGAAAGCGCCTACAGGACGCGCACCACGGAGAAGAGTGGCGGCGGCGCCGTGCCCGGTCTCGGTGACGAGGCCTACTCCGTCGTGAACCTCACCACGGAGGACAAGCAGCAGACCCGCGAGGGCGTGGTGTACGTCCGGATGTCCAACGCCCTGGTGGTCGTCACCTACAACGGCAGCGACTTCGAGTCACGGAAGGCGCCCGGCACGGACGAGATCAACAAGGGCGCCATCAAGGCCGCGAAGGAAGCGGCGGCCGTGCTGGAGGACACCGTGTAGGGGCGTCTTCCGGCACGGCCGCCGCCGCTGCGATCACGCGTCCGTCAGACGGTCACCCGCTCCTTCTCGGTCCGGATCTTCTCCCGTTCGCCGGCCATGAGCACCACGTACAGCAGCATCGACGCGCCCAGGCCCACCGCCCAGCCGTAGTCGGCGAGCGGCTTGAGGAACGGGATCAGGCCGTCGTGCGGGAACGGTCCCGACGACACACCGTCCTCGGAGACGGTCGAGTACGAACCGCCGACCGCGAGGAGACCGCCGACCACGAAGGCCGCGATCGCCCGCCAGTTCCAGCCGGAGGCGTACCAGTAGCGCCCGCCGGGCGTGTAGAGGTCCGCCAGGTGCAGGACGGTACGGCGGACGATCCAGTAGTCGGCGATGAGGATGCCGGCGACGGTGCCGAGCAGACCGCCGACGACGCCGAGCCAGGTGAAGATGTAGAACTCGGGCGTGGAGATCAGCTTCCACGGGAAGATCAGGATGCCGACGACACCCGTGATGAGCGCGCCCGTACGGAAGTTGATGAGCTTCGGGGCCAGGTTCGCCAGGTCGTAGGCCGGTGAGACCACGTTCGCCGCGATGTTCACGGAGATGGTGGCGACCAGCACGGTGATCAGGGCGAAGAGGAGCCCGAAGACGTTGTCGGCCTTGGCGGCCAGCGTGACCGGGTCCCAGATGGCCTCGCCGTAGACGACCTCGGAGCCGGAGGTGACCAGCACGGCGAGGATCGCGAAGAGCGTCATCGTGGTGGGCAGGCCGAGGGACTGACCCCAGGTCTGCGCCTTCTGGCTGGCGCCGAAGCGGGTGAAGTCAGGGATGTTCAGGGACAAAGTGGCCCAGAAGCCGATCATTCCCATCAAGGACGGGAAGAACACCGGCCAGAAGTCGGCGCCCCAGCCGAGCTTGGACGGCTGGTCGAGCAGTGCGCCGAAGCCGTCGGCCTTGACCGCGATCCAGATCAGCAGCACGAGCGCGCCGACGATCACGAACGGCGCGGCCCAGTTCTCGAAGTGCCGCAGGAAGTCCATGCCGCGGTAGATGATCGCTATCTGCAGGGCCCAGAAGAGGATGAAGCAGAGCCACAGCGGCCACGGGTTGCCCGCGATCTTCCCCGCGCTCTCCCACTCGCCGCCGGTGAGCTTGGAGCCGAGAACGAATATCCCGGAGCCGCCGATCCAGGTCTGGATGCCGAACCAGCCGCAGGCCACGGCGGCCCGGATCATCGCCGGGATGTTGGCGCCGCGCAGACCGAAGGAAGCGCGGGCCAGCACCGGGAAGGGGATGCCGTACTTGGGTCCGGCGTGTCCGGTGGCCAGCATCGGCAGCAGCACGATGACGTTGGCCAGGGCGATGGTGAAGACGGCCTGCTTCCAGTCCATGCCGAGGGCGACCAGGCCGGAGGCGAGGGTCCAGCTGGGGATGCAGTGGGCCATGGAGATCCACAGCGCCGCGAAGTTGTACGTCGTCCACTTGCGCTCGGAGACGGGTACGGGGCGCAGGTCCTCGTTGGCGAAGGGGCTGTCGGCGGGGAAGGCCCCGGGGGCCAGCTCGATCCGGCCGGAGGGGTCGGCGGACTGGGCTGTCGGCGCCCCCGGGGGAGCTATGTCGGTCATGGGCAGGCCAATCAGGGGAGGCGGGACGGGAAGAAAGGCCGTGCGGAGGCCTTGGGCCCTTCCCCTCCGGGACGGCGGAGGGGAAGGAGACAAGGTGTGGGGGGTCTTGAGGGGTCTTGAGGACCGGTTCGGAGCGGTTGGTTCCGGTTCGGGGTGGCCGGATTGTCGCAGCCGCCGAGCTGTTCGGGGAAGCCCGGTCAGCCGTTGACCGCCGGGATGACCGTCGAGCCGTACGCGTCGATCACCCTCTCCTGGGCGTCGTGCATGTCGTAGACGGCGAACTGGTCCACGCCGAGCGCCCGCAGCGCGTTCAGCTTCTCGATGTGCATGGCGGGGGTGCCGATGACGCAGAACCGGTCCACGATCTCGTCGGGCACGAACTGGGTGTCGGGGTTGTCGGCGCGCCCGTGGTGGGAGTAGTCGTACCCCTCGCGCGCCTTGATGTAGTCCGTCAGCTCCTCCGGTACGGCCGCCGAGTGCTCCCCGTACTTGGACACCAGGTCGGCGACGTGGTTGCCGACCATCCCGCCGAACCAGCGGCACTGCTCGCGCGCGTGGGCCAGCGCCTCGGGCGAGTCGTCCTCGGTGACGTACGCGGGGGCGGCCACGCAGATCTTCACCTCGGACGGATCGCGCCCGGCGGCCACGGCCGCGTCCTTGACCGCCTTGACCATGTACTCGGTGAGGTACAGGTCGGAGAGCTGGAGGATGAAGCCGTCGGCCTCCTCGCCGGTCATCTTCAGGGCCTTGGGGCCGTACGCGGCCATCCAGACCGGGAGTTCGGCGCCCTCCTTGATCCAGGGGAACCGGATGACCGTGCCGCCGAGGTCGGCCTCTCCCCCACTGCCCAGCGAGCGGATGACCTTCATCGCCTCGCTGATCCGGGCCAGCGTGTTGGGCTTGCGGCCCGCGACCCGCATCGCCGAGTCGCCGCGTCCGATGCCGCAGACCGTGCGGTTGCCGAACATGTCGTTGAGCGTGGCGAAGGTCGAGGCGGTGACCTCCCAGGTGCGGGTGCCCGGGTTGGTGACCATCGGGCCGACCGTCAGTTTCGTCGTGCTGGAGAGGATCTGGCTGTAGATGACGAACGGCTCCTGCCAGAGCACGGCGGAGTCGAAGGTCCAGCCGTACGTGAAGCCGTTGTCCTCGGCGCGTTTCATCAGCTCGATGACACGCGAGGCCGGCGGGTCGGTCTGCAGGACGAGTCCGAAGTCCATGTGCTCCACTCCTAGTTGAGGTACTGACAGGTGGAGCGGGGCGTGTAGGCACCGTGCCCGGCGTGCCCGGTGTACTCCCGCTCGGTGATGACGAGTTCGCCGCGCGAGAGGACCGTCTCGACCCGGCCGGTGGTGCGCTTGCCCTCGTACGCCGAGTAGTCGACGTTCATGTGGTGCGTCTCTACGGACATGACCTGCTCGGCGTGCGGGTCGTAGATCACGATGTCGGCGTCCGCGCCCGGCGCGATCGTGCCCTTCTTCGGGTACATGCCGAACATCCGGGCCGGGGTCGCGCAGGCGATCTCGATCCAGCGGCGGCGCGAGATGTGCCCGTCCACGACCGCCTGGTGCAGGAGGTCCATCCGGTTCTCGACGCCCGGGAGACCGTTGGGGATCTTGGAGAAGTCCCCGCGGCCGAGCTCCTTCTGCCCGACGAAGCAGAAGGGGCAGTGGTCGGTGGAGACCACCTGGAGGTCGTTGGTGCGCAGGCCCTGCCACAGCTTGGCCTGGTGTTCGCGCGGCCTCAGGGGCGTGCTGCACACGTACTTGGAGCCCTCGAAGTCCGGCTCGGCGAGGTTGTCCGTGGAGAGGAACAGATACTGCGGGCAGGTCTCGCCGAAGACGTTGAGCCCCTCGTCGCGGGCCCGTGCCAGCTCGGCGACTGCCTCCATCGCCGAGACGTGCACGACGTACAGGGGGGCGCCCGCGACCTGGGCGAGCTTGATGGCGCGGTGGGTGGCCTCGGCTTCGAGCAGGGCCTTGCGGACCTCGCCGTGGTAACGGGGGTCGGTCTCGCCGCGCGCCAGGGCCTGTTCGACCAGGACGTCGATCGCGATGCCGTTCTCCGCGTGCATCATGATCAGGCCGCCGTTGTCGGCGGAGCGCTGCATGGCCCGCAGGATCTGGCCGTCGTCGCTGTAGAAGACGCCCGGGTAGGCCATGAACTGCTTGAAGGAGGTCACGCCCTCCTGCACCAGCAGGTCCATCTCCTTGAGCGTGTCCTGGTTCACGTCCGACACGATCATGTGGAAGCCGTAGTCGATCGCGCAGTTGCCCTCCGCCTTGGCGTGCCAGGCGTCGAGGCCCTCGCGGAGGGTGTGGCCGACGCTCTGCACGGCGAAGTCGACGATCGTCGTCGTACCGCCCCAGGCGGCGGCTCGGGTGCCGGTCTCGAAGGTGTCGGAGGCGAAGGTGCCGCCGAAGGGGAGTTCCATGTGGGTGTGGGCGTCCACGCCGCCGGGGATCACGTACTTCCCCGTGGCGTCGATGGTGCGTTCGGCGGTCCAGGCCTCCGCGGCGGTTGTGCCGGCGGCGGCGAGGGCGGCGACGCGGCCGTCCTCGATCAGGACATCGGCGTGGATCTCATCCGAGGCTGTGATGACGAGACCGCCGCGGATGACTGTACGGCCGCTCATTCGGTCACGCTCCGTTCGGTTGTCGGGACAGTGCCGGTCGTTCGTGGCTGGTCGCTCCCCCACTCTCGACTCCGCTCGAGCGGGAGGGGCCCCCATCGCGGCGGAAGCCGCATATCAGGCACAGCCCCGCGCCCCTTGAAGGCAGCGGGGCGCGGGGAGGCTTCGTTACGGCGCCGTCAGCGGGCCGTACGCGTCCGGGCGGCGGTCGCGGAAGAACTGCCAGCGGTCGCGGACCTCGCGGAGCTTGGCCAGGTCCAGGTCGCGGACGACGAGTTCGGTCTCCTTGTCGCTGGCCACCTCGCCGACGAACTGGGCCTCGGGGTCCACGAAGTAGGAGGTGCCGTAGAAGTCGTTGTCGCCGAGTTCCTCGACGCCGACCCGGTTGATGGCGCCGATGAAGTACTCGTTGGCGACGGCCGACGCCGGCTGCTCCAGCTGCCAGAGGTAGCGGGACAGGCCGCGCGAGGTGGCCGACGGGTTGAAGACGATCTCGGCGCCGCCGAGACCCAGCGCACGCCAGCCCTCCGGGAAGTGCCGGTCGTAGCAGATGTAGACGCCGATCCTCCCGACCGCCGTGTCGAAGACGGGCCAGCCCGCGTTGCCGGGGCGGAAGTAGAACTTCTCCCAGAATCCGGGGACTTGGGGGATGTGGTGCTTGCGGTACTTGCCGAGGTACTTGCCGTCCGCGTCGATCACGGCGGCGGTGTTGTAGAGGACGCCCGGCTGCTCCTCCTCGTACATCGGCAGCACGAGGACGAGGCCGAGCTCCTTGGCGAGCGCCTGGAAGCGCTTGACGATGGGGCCGTCGGGGATCGCTTCCGCGTACTCGTAGAACGCCTTGTCCTGGACCTGGCAGAAGTAGGGCCCGTAGAACAGCTCCTGGAAGCACAGCACTTGAGCACCCTGGGCGGCCGCGTCGCGGGCCGCCTGCTCGTGGACCTGGATCATCGACTCCTTGTCGCCGGTCCAGGCCGTCTGGAAGATGGCTGCGCGGATGACTCTGCTCATCGGGACCTCCGGTCACTCGGTGTGCAGCGAGAGTAGGAAGTCCGGGAAGCCGGTTTGAGTTGCACGGTGTCACGTCTGCGGGCCTTCTCCGTTCCACCGTGTCACCCCTTCGTGGGCGCATGTTTCACCGCCGTTTTCGCAGGTCCCGGCATGTTTCAGGCCTGTTGCGCGTCGTGGGCGAGGAGGGCGATGTGGACGGAGGCGGCCTGTTCGAAGTCGTCGAGGTCCACACCCAGCCGGGCCTCTATGGCTTCCAGCCGGCGGTACAGCGCGGGCCGGCTCACATGGTGCAGCTGAGCGGTGTGCGACTTGTTGCGGCCGGTCGCCAGATAGGTCCGCAGGACGGGCAGCAGATCCTGCTCGGTGTGTCCGTCGCCGCACAGCAGCCCGTCCAACTCCCTCTCGGCGAAGGCCTGCACGTGCGGGTCGTCGCGCAACAGCCGGATCAGGCCCCGCAGATGGACATCACGGAGGCGTACGACGACGGGGAGGTCCAGCCCGGTCGTGGCGGACTGGGCGACGGCGTCCGCCACATGACGCGCCTCCCGCAGCCCGCCCGGCACGTCCTCCCAGGTGGTCCGCGCCTCGGCGGCGGCCACGACCGTCCGGCCCACCCCCGACTCGGACCGCAGCCGCGTCGCGAAGTGCGCGGTGAGCGCGGTCGCGTCCTGGTCCCGGGCGAGACTGAGGAGTATGGCGGTGGCCCCCTCCGCCAGTTCGGCGACGAGGCCGGGAAGGCCCAACATCCGCAGCACGCGGTCGAGTTGGGCCGGATCGCCGTCGCGTACGACGAGGGGCACGAAGGCCCGGCGGTTGACCGGCAGCCCCGCCGCCCGCGCCCTGGGCAGCAGCTGCCGGGCCGGGACGACCCCGGAGACGAGGTCCGTCAGCAGGCTCTGGGCGGACTGTTCCTCCCAGGAGTGCGCCGCGCCGCCGAGCATGCGGTGCAGGACGAGCGCCTCGGCGGCCCGGTCGGCGAGCAGCCGCCCGGTGGCGGTGTCGCCCCGGTAGCCGCACAGCACGATCTGCCCCCAGCGCTCCCCGCGTCCGCCCAGCTCGGCCCGGACCCAGCCGTCGCCCTGGGTGCCGCCCGCCTGGCGGGAGATGCGTTCCCAGTCGCGCAGCACGTCGTCGACCGCCGACCGCTCCCCCGCCGTGGCGAGGACACGGTGGGCGAGGTTGGTGACGACGAGCGGACAGCCCGCGTGCTGGGCGATCTCGTCGAGCAGCCGTTGCAGCGGGGCGCCCGCGGTGATGAGCCCGGTCAGGGCCGTGCGGACGGCCTCGGACAGGCTCACGGCCGCGAACTTCCGCCGTACGAGCCGGGACTGCACCTCCTCGGTCAGTTCGGCGAAGGGGAACGGCCGGTGCAGCACCACCATGGGCAGACCGCACCGCTCCGCCGCCCGCCGCATCACGTCGGGCGGCGTCGGGAAGGCCCGGCCGAGGCCGAGGACGACCGCCGCGGCCTCGGCCCGGTACAGCGAGCGGATGTACTCGGCCTGTGCCTCCTCGTCGCCGGCGAGCAGGACCCCGGTGGTGAGGACCATCTCGCCGCCGCTGAGCATCACGCCGACGTCGGGCGCCTCGGCCACGTGCACCCAGCGCACGGGCCGGTCGAGCTGACCGGCCCCGGCCACCACCTCGGGCTCCCCGGCGAGGACCCGGTCCAGGGCGAGGACCTGGCGTACCGACAGGGCGGGTTCCAAGGCGGTGGTCATGGCGCGGGCTTCCTTACATCTGTCGCATCACATCTGTTGCGTCCGGCGTTACTGGATGCTCCTCAGAGCGCGTTCGAGGGCGTCGGCGCCCTCCTCCGCCTCGGCGACGGTCAGCGACAGCGGGGGCGCGATACGCAGCGCGCTGGTGTTGTGACCACCGCCCTTGCCGATCAGCAGGCCCTCCCGGCGGGCGGCTTCGAGGACGGCTGACGCCGCCTCGGGGTTGGCCTCGTCGGTGCCGGGCTTCACCAGCTCGATGCCGATCATGAGTCCCCGGCCGCGTACTTCCTTGACCGCCGGGATCTGCGCGGTGATCGCCCGCAGCCGCTCGATGAGCAGCCCGCCGACGCGCCGCGCGTTGCCCTGGAGGTCGTGCTCGACCAGGTAGTTCAGGTTGGCGAGGCCGGCGGCCATGGTGATCTGGGTGCCGCCGAAGGTCGAGATCGAGTTGCTGTCCAGGCAGTTCATGACCTCGGAGCGGGCGACGACACCGCCGATGGACATGCCGTTGCCGATGCCCTTGGCGAAGGTGAGGATGTCCGGCGGCCCGTTCTGCCCGTGCGCCTGCCAGCCCCAGAAGTTGTCGCCGGTGCGGCCCCAGCCGGTCTGCACCTCGTCGGCGATCCACAGCACGCCGTGCCGCTGCAGCACCTCGCGGAAGGCCGCGTACAGCCCGTCGGGCGGTGAGGTGAAGCCGCCGACTCCCTGGATCGGTTCGGCGATCAGCGCGGCCGGTGGGCGGCCGTGGCCGAGCAGGTCCTCCAGGTCGGCGACACAGGCGGTGATGAAGTCCGCGTCGCTGAGGTCCGCGTACGGGCCTCGGGTGCGGACACCGCCGTGCACGTACAGCGTCTGGAGCGGGGACAGCGAGGTCGGGGACCAGCCCTTGTTGCCGGTGATGCCGACCGCGCTGAAGGAGCGGCCGTGGTAGCTGTTGCGCATCGCCATGATCTGGTTGCTGCGCCGGTACGTCGTGGCCAGCATCAGCGCGGTGTCGTTGGCCTCGGTGCCGGAGGTGGTGAAGAAGACGCGGGCGTCCGGGATGCCGGACATCTGCGCGATGCGCTCGGCGAGCTCGACCATCGGCCGGTTGAGGTAGAGCGTCGAGGAGTGGACGATCCGCCCGGCCTGCTCGCTCACCGCCTTGGTGACCTCGGGGAGCGCGTGCGCCGTCATCGTGGTGAGGATGCCGCCGAAGAAGTCGAGGTACTTCTCGCCGGCGGCGTCCCAGACATGACGGCCCTCGCCGTGGGTGATCTCCAGCGGGTCCGCGTAGTAGAGCGCGAGCCAGTCGGGCAGTACGGCCTTGTGGCGCCCGAGCAGTTCGTCGGTCACGGCTGCACCACTCCTTTCACTGCGGTACGGGTTCTGCGGGTGTCACGCCTGTACGTGCCCACGTCAGGGCTGTACGAGTCCTTCGTACGCGTCGGGCCGGCGGTCCCGGTAGAACGCCCACTGCTGTCGTACGTCCTCGATGAGGTCGAAGTCGAGGTCCCGGACGACGAGTTCCTCGCGCTGGTCGCTCGCGACCTCGCCCACGAACTTGCCGCGCGGGTCCACGAAGTAGGAGGTTCCGTAGAAGTCGTTGTCCCCGTACTCCTCGCGCCCGACCCGGTTGATCGCGGCGATGAAGTACTCGTTGGCCACGGCCGCCGCCGGCTGTTCCAGCTGCCAGAGGTGCGCGGAGAGCCCGCGGTGGGTGGCGGACGGGTTGTAGACGAGCTGGGCGCCGTTCAGACCGAGCTGGCGCCAGCCCTCCGGGAAGTGGCGGTCGTAGCAGATGTAGACGCCGACCTTGCCGACGGCCGTCTCGAAGACCGGCCAGCCGAGGTTCCCGGGCTTGAAGTAGTACTTCTCCCAGAACCCCTTGACCTGGGGGATGTGGTGTTTGCGGTACTTGCCGAGGTAGGTGCCGTCGGCGTCGATGACCGCCGCGGTGTTGTAGTAGAACCCGGACTGCTCGACCTCGAAGACCGGGACGACGATCACCATGCCGGTCTCGCGGGCCAGCTCCCGCATGCGCGTGACGGTGGGGCCGTCGGGCACGGGTTCCGCCCAGGCGTAGTGCTCCGGTTCCTGGACCTGGCAGAAGTAGGGCGCGTTGAAGACTTCCTGGAAGCCGATCACCTTCGCGCCCTGCCGGGCCGCCTCGCGGGCATGCTCGATGTGCTTGTCGACCATGGACACGGTGTCACCGGTCCAGGTCGCCTGGACCAGGGCGGCGCGTACGACGTTGGCCATGTCAGCTGCTCCTTCGACAGGGACGTCAGAGAGCCTCTACGCCCGTAGACGCAGGCCGTAGAGGCTTGAAACTAAGCCCCGTCGACGGGCTGGGCAAGACCATCGTCGTCAACCGGCCGAGTCGATCACGTTTCGCACTCCAGTGGGCGATTACGCCTGCGTTTCACTCATCGAACCGGTCGTACCGCCGACCGCACGGCCGGGCTGCCGCCGGGCGCGGCGGGTGGGGCGGGGGTACCGGGCGGGGTCAGGTGATGCCCTGGACGCGCAGGGCGTGTGCCACGTCTCGGTGGCGTTCCTCCGAAACACCGCGCGCCGTCGCCAGGACCAGGGGCGCGAGCCGCCGGGGATCGGCCTCCGCGCTGCGCGCCGCCTCCTCCGGCGTACGCACGCGCACGTAGATGTCGAGCAGCGCGCGCGCCTCCCGTTCACGCCCCTCCGCGACCAGCCCGAGCACCGCCTCGCCGATCTCCTCGGCGGGCCGTGTGACGCCCTGCCGCAGCATCTGCTCCCCGTCCGCGGCGCGACCGACCGCGTTCAGGGCGTCCGCGACCGCGACCAGCCGGTCGGCGGGCAACGAGCCGGCCTCCCACAGCAGGGTGGCCCAGTCGGCGCCCAGCCCCGCGCGGTGCAACTCGGCCGCGAGCAACGGGAAACGAGCGGCGGGCCAGTGCGCGACCTCCACGAGGAGGGCGTGTGCCTCCCCACTGCGGCTCTCCCGGCGCAGCCGCACCAGCCGCTCCACGGCCCCGGCGATCTCCCGCCGCGCCTCGTCGTCCAGCGCCTGCCTCGCCTGCGGCTGCTTCGGCGCCACCGCCCCGGCCGACTCCGCGACCCCGGCGTACCGGGCGCCCCGGGGAGCACGCCCCTTGCGACCCCCGCTCGGCCCGGCCTTGGGCACGGCCACGGGCGGAGCCTCCTCGGCCTGCGCCACCCCGGCGAAACGGGCACCGCCTCGGGGGCGGCGCTTGGAGCGCTGTTTGGTCGGTGCGGGGGCGGGAGCGGCGGTTTCCGGGTCCTGGTCTCGGGCGTCGGGTTCGAGGGTGGGAGTGGGAGCGGAGGTGGAGGTGGAGGTCGCTGCGGGGCGAGGGTCGTCGACTCCCCCACCGGTGGTGCCAGGCCGCCGGTCCCAGGTCGGCACGGGCGTGACGGGGGCCGACTCGGGTTCGCCGGGGGCCGGGAAGGCGCCCGCGTAGCTTTCGCGCCGGGCGTCGTGCGGGGAGGTCCTCTCGGGGCCACGGCCGTCCGAGGTAGGGCCGTCGGGAGCGCGGCCGTCGGAGGTCCAGCCGTCCGGGATCCGGCCGTCGTTCATCCGGCCGTCGACGGCGGTGTTCCCCGTGACGCGCGACGCGCCCCGCACGGGGTCGTGCGGGGCGCGTCGGGCGGCGTCCTCGATGCGGGTGCGCAGTTCCGCACAGCGGGCGGTGGCGCGTTCGTGGTCGTCGTGGGCCCAGGCCAGGTCCAGGCGGAGGGAGTCTGCCTCTTCCCGGGTGCCGGCGGCCTGGAGCCTGCGGGTCAGTTCGGCGGTGCGATCGGCGGCGTAGCGTTGTTCGCGGAGCATGACGTCGAGCCGGTCGCCGAGGGCCTCGCGGCCACCGGGCCGGGAGTCGTACGCGGCGAGTGAGGCGCGGTGCAGTGCGCGGGCCCGCTCGGTCTCCTGGGCCGCGGCGGCGGGTCCGTACGCGGTGTCGAGGTCGTGCATGAGCGCTTCCACGACGTCCCAGGGCGGCACCTCCAGACCGTCCAGGCAGGCGCGCATGCCCTCGGGATCACGCTGCCAGAAGACGGCGCACCAACCGGCGCCCTGGTCGAGCTTGGACATCAGCTTGTTCAGGTATCCCGCGAACTCCCGTACTTGACCCGGGAGTTGATCCACAGCCATCGCATACTCCCCGGCAGACTGGAGTGGTCCGGTCCGAAAGAAAACACCAGTTGTGTTACGGAAGGGCTACGTGAAGTTTTCAGAGCGGACGCAGTGTGCCGTGTGCGCCGACCCGGCGGCTGTGCGTGAACGGTTCGAGCCAGGGCGGCGAACGACTTCGGCCAGGGCGGCGGCCCGCCTCACGCCACAGCCGCCACCGGCGCCACGACGGCCGGTCCGCACCGCGTCACGAGGTCGTCCATCGACAGGCCCAGCGTGCGGGCGAGGGCGGCGACCGTGAAGAAGGCAGGGGTGGGGGCCCGGCCGGTCTCGATCTTCCGGAGGGTCTCCGCGGAGATGCCCGCGCCGGCGGCGATCTCCGCCATACTGCGGCCGCCACGGGCGTCACGCAGCAACCGGCCGAGCCGCTCGCCGCGTTCGCGCTCTTCGGGGGTCAGAGGGGTGCGCACCATGACCCCATTCTAATACCGATCCTCACCGATGGACCGGTATTAGAATTGGATGCCTGGCGGTATAGTAATTGGCATGGTGGAACTGAAGACGGATGAGTCGATTGACGCGATGTACGAGGCCGGGCAGGTCGTGGGCCAGGCGCTCACGGCCGTGCGGGACGCGGCCGACGTGGGGGTCTCGCTGCTCGAACTGGACGAGCTGGCCCACGAGGTGCTCCGGAAGGCCGGTGCCACCTCACCCTTCCTGGGCTACCACCCCTCGTTCGCGCCCACGCCCTTCCCCGCGGTGCTCTGCGCCTCCGTGAACGACGCGATCGTGCACGGCATCCCCACCTCGTACCGGCTGCGCGACGGGGACCTCGTGTCCCTCGACTTCGGCGCACAACTGGGCGGCTGGGCCGGGGACTCGGCGATCAGCTTCGCGGTGGGGGCGCCGCGCGCGGCCGACCTCCGGCTCGTCGAGACAGCCGAACGCGCCCTCGCGGCGGGCATCGAGGCGGCCGTCGTCGGCAACCGCATCGGCGACATCGCACACGCGATCGGCACCGTGTGCCGGGCCGCCGGATACGGCATCCCCGACGGGTTCGGCGGGCACGGCATCGGGCGCGAGATGCACGAGGACCCGGGCGTCCCGAACGAGGGGCGCCCCGGGCGGGGGATGAAGCTGCGGCACGGGATGGTCCTGGCGATCGAGCCGATGCTGATCGGCGGGGGCACGGACGGGTACCACGCGGCCCCGGACGGCTGGACGCTGTGCACGAACGACGGGTCCCGGGCGGCGCACGTGGAGCACACGGTGGCCATCACGGAGGCGGGGCCGCGGGTGCTGACCGCGCGGTGAGGTTTCTCTTCACAGGCCACCAGGCCGTTGAGGGGGCCGGCAGCGGGTGAGTGGGGGTTGCTCGCGCAGTTCCCCGCGTCCCTGAAGGCACGGGGCGCGGCCCGTGCCTTCAGGAACGCGGGGCCCGATGCTTGAGGGGGTGCGAACCCAAACCCCATCGCCCCACGGTGTAGTACCCCGACGCACGGGAACCCGGGGGCGAATGAACAGCGGATTCCCGGGGCCGGAGGGCTACGGTCCGGACCCCTTCACTGAGTTCTTCGCCCGTTTCTTCGGCGGCCCGCGCCCGCAGCGGATCGAGATCGGCCGGCTGATGAGCGGCCAGGCCCGCCAGTTGGTGGCCGACGCGGCGGCGTACGCGGCGCGGCACGGCAGTACCGACCTGGACACCCAGCATCTGCTGCGCGCCGCGCTGACCGCCGAGCCGACCCGAAGTCTGGTGGCCCGCGCGGGCGCCGATCCCGACGCGCTGGCCGGCGCGATCGACGAGCGGTCTGGACCGGAGCGGCACAAACCCGGCCAGGGCCCGGCGCCCGCGTCGCTCGCGCTGACCCCGGCGGTCAAACGTGCGCTGCTGGACGCGCACGAACTGGCCCGGGTCACCGGCTCCGGCCACATCGGCCCCGAACACGTCCTCAGCGCCCTCGCCGCCAACCCGGACTCGGCCGCCGCACACATCCTCGGCGCCGCGCGCCTGTCGGCCGGAGCCCTGCCGCCGGACGCGGCGGACCCGTCGGCACCGACCCCGCCCGTGGGGATCCCCCTGTCCGGGTTCCCGCGCTCCGACCTGCCGCGCCGCTCCGCCACCGCCACCCCGACGCTCGACAAGTACGGCCGCGATCTGACCGACCTCGCCCTCCAGGGCCGTATCGACCCGGTCATCGGACGGGAGGCCGAGATCGAGCAGACCGTCGAGGTGCTGTCCCGGCGCGGCAAGAACAACCCGGTGCTGATCGGTGAGGCGGGCGTCGGCAAGACCGCGATCGTGGAAGGCCTGGCCCAGCGCATCGCCGAGGGGGACGTGCCCGATGTGCTGGCCGGGCGCCGGGTGGTCGCCCTGGATCTGTCCGGCGTGGTCGCCGGGACCCGTTACCGGGGCGACTTCGAGGAGCGGCTCACCGACATCGTCGACGAGATCCGTGCGCACTCCGCCGAACTGGTCGTCTTCATCGACGAGTTGCACACCGTCGTGGGCGCCGGCTCGGGCGAGGGCAGCGCGATGGACGCCGGCAACATCCTCAAGCCGGCCCTGGCGCGCGGCGAGCTGAACATCGTCGGGGCCACGACGCTGGAGGAGTACCGGCGGATCGAGCGGGACGCGGCGCTGGCCCGCCGGTTCCAGCCGGTGCTGGTCCCCGAACCGGACGGCGACGACGCCCTGGAGATCCTGCGCGGGCTGCGCGACCGCTACGAGGCCCATCACCAGGTCCGCTACACGGACGAGGCACTGGCGGCCGCCGTGGAACTGTCCAACCGCTATCTCACCGACCGCCGGTTGCCCGACAAGGCCATCGACCTGATGGACCAGGCCGGGGCCCGGGTCCGGCTGCGGGCCCGGACGAAGGGCACGGACGTACGGGCTCTGGAGCGGGAGATCGAGCAGCTGACCCGGGACAAGGACCAGGCGGTCACGGGTGAGCGGTACGAGCAGGCGACGCGGCTGCGGGACCGGATCGGGGAGTTGCGGGAGCGGATCGACGCCGGGCGCGATCGGGCGCGGGCCGACGACGGGCAGGGCCTGGAGATCGGTCCCGAGGACATCGCCGAGGTCGTCTCCCGGCAGACCGGCATCCCCGTCAGCAGCCTCACCCAGGAGGAACGGGAACGGCTGCTGGGTCTCGCGGAGCGGCTGCGTCGGCGGGTCGTCGGGCAGGACGAGGCGGTGAGCGTGGTGGCGGACGCCGTGCTGCGTTCACGCGCCGGGCTCGCCAGTCCCGAACGGCCGATCGGCAGCTTCCTGTTCCTGGGCCCGACCGGCGTCGGCAAGACGGAGCTGGCCCGGGCTCTGGCGGAGGCCCTCTTCGGCAGCGAGGACCGGATGGTGCGGCTCGACATGAGCGAGTACCAGGAACGGCACACGCTCAGTCGGCTGGTCGGGGCCCCGCCCGGTTACGTCGGCCACGAGGAGGCGGGCCAGCTGACCGAGACCGTACGCCGCCACCCGTACTCGCTGTTGTTGCTGGACGAGGTGGAGAAGGCCCACCCGGACGTCTTCAACCTGCTGCTCCAGGTGCTCGACGACGGCCGGCTCACCGACGCCCAGGGCCGCACGGTCGACTTCACCAACGCCGTGGTCGTCATGACGAGCAACCTGGGCTCGGAGGCCATCGGCCGGGGCGGGTCGGGGCTGGGCTTCTCGGCGGGCGGCGCCGAGGCGGACGAGGAGGACCGACGGGAGCGGATCCTGCGGCCGCTCAGGGAGCACTTCCGGCCCGAGTTCCTCAACCGCATCGACGAGATCGTCGTCTTCCGCCGGCTCGACGACGACCAACTGCGCCGGATCACCCACCTGTTGCTGGAGGGGACGCGGCTGCGGCTGCACGCGCGGGGCGTCCGGATCGAGTTCGACGAGGAGGCCGTCGACCATCTCGCCCGTCACGGCCACCAACCCGAGTACGGCGCCCGGCCGTTGCGCCGCACGATCCAGCGGGAGGTCGACAACCCCCTGTCCCGGCTGCTGCTCGACGGGCGACTGCCGTCCGGCAGCCGGGTGGTGGCGGAGGTGGAGGACGGGCGGCTGGCCTTCCGTACGACGCCGCCCGCCTCCGAGGGCACTACCTGACGGGGTGCACGACCATCGCCGCGCCGCCCCCGCGTCGTACGGTCTCCGCGGCGGCCAGCCACTTGCCGTTCGACAGACGCTGGACGGCGGTGGCCGCCCCGATCTCCGGGTTCTGCCGGAAGCCGTGTCCGATGGCTTCGAGTTCCGTCTTCAACGGGCTGTTCCACAGGCCCGGTTCGAGTTCGGTGGTGGTCTGGTTGCGCTGACTGGCGCGCGGCGCGGCGATCGCGTCCACCAGGGGCAGACCCCGGTCGAGGAAGCCGGTCAGGGTCTGCAGCACGGTCGTGATGATGGTCGCGCCGCCGGGTGAGCCGAGCGCCACCACGGGCTTGCCGTGCTTGTCGAGCACGATCGTCGGCGACATCGACGAGCGCGGCCGCTTGCCCGGCCCCGGCAGGTTGGGGTCGTGCACGGCCGGGTTGGCCGGGGTGAAGGAGAAGTCCGTCAGCTCGTTGTTGAGCAGGAAGCCCCGGCCCGGCACGGTGATGCCGCTGCCACCGGTCTGCTCGATGGTGAGGGTGTAGGAGACGACGTCGCCCCACTTGTCGGCGACCGTGAGATGGGTCGTGCTGTCACCCTCGTACGTCGTCGGCGCGGCCGTACCGCCGGTCGCGCAGGGCGTGGGGTTGCGCGGATCGCCCGGTGCGACGGGGCTGGTGAGGACCGCGTCGTCCTTGATCAGGCACTCACGGGAGTCGGCGAACCGCTGCGAGAGCAGTTCCTTGGTCGGTACGTCCTCGAAGGCGGGGTCACCGACCCAGCGGCCCCGGTCGGCGAACGCGATCCGGCTGGCCTCGATGTAGCGGTGCAGGTACTGGACGTCGCTCGCCCGGGAGAGGTCGGTCCGCTCCAGGATGTTGAGCGCCTCGGCGACCGTGGTGCCGCCGGAGGAGGAGGGCGCCATCCCGTAGACGCCGAGGCCGCGGTACGACGTCCTGGTAGGAGCCTGGCGCTTGGCGCGGTACTGGGCGAGGTCGGCCGTCGTCAGGTCGCCGGGGCGGGCGTTGTAGCCCGAACTCGGGTCCACCGGCGGCTTGTTGACCGTGTCGACGATGTCCTGGGCGAGGTCGCCCCGGTAGAGGGCGTCGACGCCCTTGCGGCCCAACTCGGCGTAGGTGCGCGCCAGGTCGGGGTTCTTGAGGGTCGAGCCGACCACCGGGAGCTCGCCGCCGGGGAGGTACAGGTCGACCGTGGCGGGGAAGTTGCGGAACCGGGCCTCGTTGGCGGCGGTCTGGGAGCGGAAGGTCGCGTCGACGGTGAAACCGTCGCGGGCGAGCTTCTCGGCGGGCTTCAGCAGGGTGCCGAGCGGCCTGCTGCCCCAACTCCTCAGCGCCGTCTGCCAGGTCGCCGGGGTGCCGGGCGTGCCGACGCTCAGCCCGCTGGTGACGGCCTCCGCGAACGGGATCGGCTGCCCGTTCTCCAGGAAGAGGTCCTCGCCGGCGCTCAGGGGCGCCGTCTCGCGGCCGTCGATGGTGTGCACGGACCGTGACCCGGCGTCGTAGTAGACGAAGTAGCCGCCACCGCCGATGCCCGCCGAGTACGGCTCGGTGACACCGAGCGCGGCGGCCGTGGCGACCGCCGCGTCCACCGCGTTGCCGCCCTTGCGGAGCACCTCGATCCCGGCGGCGGAGGCGTCCGGGTCGACACTGGACACGGCGCCTCCGTAGCCGACGGCGACCGGGGTCTTCGGGACGGTGTCCGTCGCGGCGGAGGTCGGCGGGGCCGCCCCCACCGTCATCACGGCGGACGTCGCCGCCAGTACAGCCAGTTTCCGCGCGACAGGGCGACGCAGACGCATCCGTACCTCCAGTCCAGGACCGTCCGCGCAGACTAACGCGGTTGCCATGGTCCCGTCAGGAGGCGCTCCGGAGCTCCGAACCGGACATGGATTCGAGCACTGTTCGACGGCGCCCGCTACCATGCGCGGCCATGAATGACGACGTGCGCAATATCGTCCTCGGCGTGATCGCGGCGGGGCTCAGTGCCTCGCTGGGGTGGTTCGTCCGGACGTATCTGTGGAGGCGGAAGCTCCGACGCAAGCAGGCGTTCTTCGGGCTGCCGGACAACTCCGAGTCCCTGCTGGTGGTCAGCCGTGATCCGTCGAGCGCGAATCTGGCGGTGCACCGCTTCGACGTGTTCGCGTTGTTGGAGCTCTCCGCACTGATCAAGGACTGTGGAGCGCACGCCCAGATCATCACCCAGGACGCGGCCCAGCAGGGGTTCGGCGAGCGGACCGAGTTCTGCGTGGGCGGGCCCGGCTCCAACCGGCGCATGGCCGCTCATATCACGGCGATGCTGCCGGGCATCCATTTCAACCTCGACCCCGAACCCGGCCCCGACCGGGCAGCCCTGCACATAGGCAGCGAGCGCTACCGTCTGGACCCCGGCGTCACCGAGCACGTGATCCTGGCCCGCCTCACCACCGGCCAGCCGGACCAGGCCAGGCCCGTCTTTCTCTTCTGCGGTCAGCGGGCGATCACCAACCAGGCCGCTACGCGCTATCTGGCCCGTAACCATGAGCGCCTGCACCGCAAGTACGGCACCGGTTCGTTCGTCCTCCTGCTGAAGGTCGTCAACTCGCAGGCATACGGCCCCGATGTGGTCGAACTCGTGTCGGACGTCACCCGAGCGGCCCAGACCCCGGCACCGACCGCCCCCGCCCAGGTCTCGCACCGCGCCCCATAGTTCACCGCCGAACGTTACCGTCACGTAACTTACCGAGGAGTTACTTCCGGTAAGGGCGTCCGGTTACCGTCGGGTCACTTTGCACTTACACGAGTGAGGAGCGACCCGTGAGACACCCGCACGTCACCACATCGCGTACGACCAGGGCACTGCGGACAAGCGCCGTGGGCGCCGTCTCGGCCACCCTGGTCGCCGGCACGGCCCTCGGCCTCGCCCCCGCCGCCCAGGCGGCGTCCGGCGCCACAGCGGCCCCCACCACCCGTTTCGTCGACATCGAGGGCGAGGGCGGGACCGTCCTCAAGGCCAATGTCGTCGCACCCGCCGACACCTCACGCGCCTACCCGCTCCTCGTCCTGCCCACGAGCTGGGGCCTGCCCCAGGTCGAATATCTGGCCCAGGCCCGGAAGCTGGCCGACGCGGGCTACGTCGTGGTCGGTTACAACGTGCGCGGCTTCTGGGAATCCGGTGGATACATAGAGGTCGCGGGGCCACCCGACACCGCCGACGCCTCCAAGGTGATCGACTGGGCGCTCGCCAACACCCCGGCCGACGCCGCGCACATCGGCATGGCGGGGCTGTCGTACGGGGCGGGCATCAGTCTGCTCACCGCCGCGCACGACAAGCGCGTCAAGGCCGTGGCCGCGCTGAGCGGCTGGGCGGACCTGATCGACTCCATCTACGGCGGACGCACCCAGCACCTCCAGGCGGCCGCCCTGCTGGACGGCGCGGGGCGGATCACCGGCCGCCAGGGCCCCGAGATCCAGCAGATCTTCAAGAACTTCTACGCCTCCGACCTGGCGAAGGAGGAAGAGATGATCGCCTGGGGGAAGAAACGTTCCCCCGAGACGTATTTGGACCAGCTCAACACCCACGGCACGGCCGTCATGCTCGCCAACGCCTGGGGCGACTCGATCTTCCCGCCCAACCAGTACGCCGACTTCTACGAGAAGCTCACCGGCCCCAAGCGGCTGGAGCTGCGCCCCGGCGACCACGCCACCACGGAACTCACCGGCCTGTTCGGCCTGCCCAACGACGTGTGGACGGACACCCGGCGCTGGTTCGACCGCTATCTGAAGGGCACCGCCAACGGCATCGACCGTGAGCAGCCCGTCCAGCTCAAGTCCCGTACGGGCGGCGCCTTCGAGGGCTACCCGGACTGGAAGTCGGTCACCGCCACCCGGAAGAAGATCGCCCTGGCGAGCGGCACCACGATCCGCGCGAACGTCGACTCGGGCGCGAACGGCGGGGTCGTCTTCCTCTCCAGCATCCTGGACCAGGTGGCCCAACTCCCGCCCGTGGCCTCGATACCGCTGCTGCCG
Source organism: Streptomyces akebiae (assembly GCF_019599145.1). Lineage (NCBI taxonomy): Bacteria > Bacillati > Actinomycetota > Actinomycetes > Kitasatosporales > Streptomycetaceae > Streptomyces > Streptomyces akebiae. The sequence continues at coordinate 1,825,257 of NZ_CP080647.1, forward strand.
CGTCGCTGGGCGGCCGTGTGGCAGTCGGAGAAGTACCCGACGCCGCAGGCCGTGCGCGGCACCGCGAAGCTGCACACCACGGTGACGGCCACCAAGGAGAGCGGCACCCTCGTCGCGTACCTGTACGACGTGGGCCCGCTCGGCCTCGGCAAGCTGGTCAGCCACGCGCCGTACACCTTCCACGGCGAGACACCCGGCCGTCCGTTCGGCGTGGACCTGGAGTTGCTCTCCACGGCCTACGACGTTCCGGCGGGCCACCGTCTCGCCCTGGTCGTCGACACGGTCGACCCGCTCTACATCGAGCACAACCCGACCGGCGCGCAGCTGACCTTCTCCTCGCCGCCGAACGACCCGTCGTACGTGTCGATCCCGCTGCGCGAGCAGTGATCTCCGGCTGCCGCCGGGCGGGCCTGGCCCATGGCCACTGCGCGCCTGGCAGCAGCGTCCCTTTTCGGCCGGGGGTGGCGTCCACGGCCTCGCTCACCCCAAGTGGATGAACCGCTCATCGTAGTCGAGGCCCGCGGCCGGTCCGGTGCCGGTGGTCAGTGCTTGAGGATCTTGGAGAGAAAGTCCTTGGCACGGTCGCTCTCCGGGCTGGTGAAGAAACCGTCCGGAGTGCGGTCCTCGACGATGCGGCCGTCCGCCATGAAGACGACGCGGTTGGCGGCCGAGCGGGCGAATCCCATCTCGTGGGTGACGACGACCATGGTCATGCCATCGCGCGCCAACTGCTGCATGACTTCGAGGACTTCGTTGATCATCTCGGGGTCGAGGGCCGACGTCGGCTCGTCGAACAGCATGACCTTGGGGTCCATGGCGAGGGCGCGGGCGATGGCCACCCGCTGCTGCTGGCCGCCGGAGAGCTGGGCCGGGTACTTCGGCGCCTGGTCGGCGAGACCGACCCGGTCCAGGAGTTCGCGCGAGCGCCGGTCGGCGTCCTCCTTCTTCCGTTTGCGGACCTTGACCTGACCGAGCGACACGTTCTGCAGGACCGTCTTGTGCGCGAAGAGGTTGAAGGACTGGAAGACCATGCCGACGTCCGCGCGGAGCGCCGCGAGGGCCTTGCCCTCGCTCGGCAGCGGCTGCCCGTCGATCCGGATCGTGCCGGAGCGGATGGGCTCCAGCCGGTTGATCGCCCGGCACAGTGTCGATTTCCCCGACCCCGACGGGCCGATGACGACGACCACCTCCCCCTTGCCGACGGTGAGGTCGATGTCCTGGAGGACATGCAGCTCGCCGAAGTACTTGTTCACGTCCCGCATCTCGATCAGCGGTTCGACCGCCATGCCCAGCCCGCCCTACTCGCCCTCGACCGTGTGGTGTCGCAGGTGCCGCAAACTATCCGCACCGAGGGGGCCTCAATACGCGACACGCACTCGCGGGGATTAGCCGTATTGTCGGGAATCGGCCGCGCCGGAGAGCGCGCGCCGGGGCCCTCAATGCTCGGCGACCTCGGCGTAGAGCTGGGAGAGTTCCGGTGCACCGCTGGCGGCCCACGCCTGGCCTGCCTCGACCACGTCGATCTCACGGCCGGAGTCCAGCCGCACCACGGGCTGGCCGTTGGGCCAGATCTCCCAGCGGGCGCCCGGCACGGTCCGTACGACGACCGTGCCCAGGTAGAGCCCCGCGTCGTTCCCTAGCCAGGCCACGGTCTCCTCGTCGTCGCGCCAGCGCGGGACCAACTGATCGATCGCCTCCAACGAGGCGGGGGAGTCGTCGAGTTCGACGCCGGACCGCGCGGCCTGCGCGCGCAGCAGTTCGCATTCGGAGAGGAGTTCGGCGAGTCCCTCGTGACCGTCGTCGTCACCGTCGCCGCCGGTGAACACCGCGACCCCGAACGCGGGGTCACGCCTCTTGCGCCAGTTGCCCAGGAAAGAGATGTTCATGCGCTCAGCGTGTCATCCGCCTCACCCTTCGCACCACAGGCGCGCGGAAAACGCTTGTTCGCCGGGAGTTCGGCCGTGGTTCCCGCCGGCCTCATTGACGGGCCTCCGACACGTCTTTAGCTTCATGGCGCATCCGTCGTCATGACACCTCTGGCGTCATGACACATCTGTCGTCTCGTCGTTGTAGCGGTGTCGCACCCGTCGGCATCGTCGCCCTCGTGGTGTTCAGCGAGCAGAAGGGATCGCGCGTGCGCCGACGCGTCTGGAGAACGGCCGTCGTCCTGGCATTTCTGGCGGCGGTCGCACCCGTCGCCACCGCCCGAGCCGCCGCCGGCCCCACGGCCGAACCGGCGCCGCTGGAACACCTCTTCGACAACAGAGCCGTCAGCGACGACGTGCGGCCCACCGAGGCCGACTTCGACGGTTCCGGCGGTTCCCTCTCCGCCGCCGACCTGACCGCCGCCGGATGGACTCCCGGGCGCACGCTGACCGTTCAGGGCGCGCGCCTGACCTGGCCGCGCCGCGCGGCGGGCGAGCCCGACAACGTGCGCGCCGCCGGTCAGTCCGTGCGCGTACGGGGCCGGGGCGACGCCCTCGCCTTCCTCGTCGCCGCCACGGGCGGCGCCGACGCCGCGGGCACCGGGGTGATCCGCTACCGGGGAGGGGCCCGCTCCCCCTACGATCTGACCGCCCCGGACTGGCGCACCGGCCCGCTCGCCACCAAGGCCGTGGCCCTCCCCCACGTGAACACCCCCGACGGCCAACTCACCGAGAAGGCGCGGCTCTACGTCGTCACCGTGCCCCTCGCCCGGGGCCGCGAGGTCGCCTCGGTGACCCTGCCGCGCAACCCCGACCTCCATGTGTTCGCCCTGTCGGTGCGCCCGGACTCTGCGGCGTGGACAGGCAGTTGGGCCGCTTCCACCTCCGGCTACCCGGCCGTCGGACCCTGGACGGACCGGACCCTGCGGCTCGTCGTGCACACCTCGGCGGGCGGGCCCCGGGTGCGGATCCGGCTCGACAACACCTTCGCGTCGGCGCCGGTACGGGTGGGGAGTGCGACAGTGGCGCTGCGGGCGACGGGCGCGGCCGCCCGGAGCGCTCCGGTACCCCTGTCCTTCCGGGGTGCGGCCGGGACCGACATCCCGGCCGGCGCGCAGGCGTTCAGTGATCCGCTGGGCTTCGAGGTGCCGCCCGACACGGATCTGCTGGTGAGCTTCCACCTGCCCGGCACGGTGACGGCCGCCCCCGTGCACCGGCTGGCCCGGCAGACGTCGTACGTCAGCGAACCGGGGGACCACGCGAGGGACGGCTCGGCCACGGCGTACACCTCCACGATCTCGTCCTGGCCGCTGCTGACCGGCGTGGACGTGGGCGGCGGGCCGGGCTCCGTCGTGCTCCTCGGGGACTCGATCACCGACGGAGAGGCGACGACGGTCGGCGCGAACCGGCGGTGGCCCGACGCGCTGGCCCGTCGGCTGCTGAGCCAGGACGAGGTCCCGCGTTACGGCGTCCTCAACCAGGGGATCTCGGCCAACCGGGTGGTCACCGACCGCTACCCCGGTGACGGTGTCTCGACCGACACCGGCGGCGTGAGCGCCCTGCACCGCCTCGACCGCGACGTCCTCGCCCAGACCTCCGCCCGTACCGTGGTGGTCTTCCAGGGCGTCAACGACGTCCGCTGGGGTGCCACGGCGGGCGAGGTCGTCGCCGGGCTGCGGGAGATCGCGGCGCGGGCACACGCACGGGGGCTGCGCGTGCTCGTGGCGACCGTGGCGCCCTGCGAGGGCGAGGCACGCTGCACGGCGGCCGTCGACGCCCAGCGGGTCGCGGTGAACGAGTGGATCCGGGGCGGCGAGGCGGGCGAGGCGTTCGACGGGGTCCTCGACTTCGACGAGGTGCTGCGCGACCCGGCTCGTCCGGCCCGGCTGCTCCCCGCGTACGACACCGGGGACCATCTGCACCCGAACGAGGCGGGGCTGGCCGCACTCGCCGATGCGGTGGACCTCGGCCTGCTGTGACGGCCCACGGAGCCCAGGGGTGGTTCGACAGTCCAGTGCGGGGCTGTCGAACCACCGCCCCTAGACCTCCAGGTCCACCACGACGGGCGCGTGGTCCGACGCGCCCTTGCCCTTGCGCTCCTCCCGGTCCACGTACGAGTCGGTGACCGCCTTGGCGAACGCCTCGTTGCCGTAGACGAGGTCGATGCGCATGCCCCGGTTCTTCGGGAAGCAGAGCTGGCGGTAGTCCCAGTACGTGAACGGGTGCTCGTACTTGAGGGGCCGCGGGACGACGTCGGAGAGGCCCGCCTCGCGCAGGGAGGCCAGGGCGGCGCGCTCGGCGGGGGTGACATGGGTGAGGCCCTCGAAAGCGGCGACGTCGTACACGTCGTCGTCCGTCGGTGCCACGTTGTAGTCGCCCATGACGGCGAAGGGGCGGCTGCCGGCCGCGTCACCGGCGACGGCCGCCTTGAGGGCCTCGAACCACTGGAGCTTGTAGGCGTAGTGCGGGTGGTCGACCTCGCGGCCGTTCGGCACGTACACCGACCAGACGCGGACCGGGCCGCAGGTCGCGGAGATCGCGCGGGGCTCCACGGAACCGTCGTAGCCGGGATCGCCGGGCAGGCCCTTGACGACGTCCTCGATGCCGACGCGGGAGATCACCGCCACGCCGTTCCACCGCCCCGTCGCATGCACGGCGGCCTCGTAGCCCGCCTCGCGCAGCGCGTCGAACGGGAAGCCGGCCTCGGCGATCTTGGCCTCCTGGAGGCAGAGCACGTCCGTGCCGCTGCTCTCCAGCCAGGCGAGGAGCCTCGGGAGGCGGGCGGTGATCGAGTTCACGTTCCAGGTCGCGATGCGCATGCCCCACAACCTACCGGGCGGGTCTGACAACGCCGGTCCCGCCCGGAGAGCGGCCGCTCTCAGACGTCCGCCGAGGTGCCGGGGGCCAGGCGCAGGTGTTCCGCGCCGCCCAGGGCGCCGATCTGGCGGTCGTAGATGGGGCGGGCGAGATCGGTGAGGAGGGCGTCGTGGATGTCGTACGCCCGCTGCGGCCCGACCTCGCGGACGTAGTCGATGACCTCGGAGATCTTGCTCCAGGGGGCCATGACGGGGAGCATCAGCGTCTCGACGGGGTGGTCGGGGACGGTGAGGGCGTCGCCCGGGTGGAAGACGCGGCCGCCGTCGACGAGGTAGCCGACGTTGGTGATGCGCGGGATGTCCGGGTGGATCACGGCGTGCAGTTCGCCGTGGACCTGCACGTCGAAGCCGGCTGCGGTGAAGGTGTCGCCGTGGCCGACCGTGTGCACCCGGCCCGGGAAGGCGGCGGAGATCTTCTCGGCGACCGAGCGCAGGGTCCAGATCTCGGCGCCCGGATTGTCGTCCAGGGCCGCCCGCAGCCGTCCCTCGTCGAAGTGGTCGGGGTGCTCGTGGGTGACCAGCACGGCGTCCGCGCCGATCGCGGCGTCCTCCTCGCTGAACCCGCCCGGGTCGATGACGAGCGTGCGTCCGTCCTTCTCCAGCCGGACGCAGGCGTGCGACTTCTTGGTGAGCTTCATGGTCATGGATCCATCCTGCCCCGGGCGGGCGGCCGGCGGTGGCTCACTCCTCGGGGGTGGTCTCCTCGCGGATGACCTGCTGGGCCACGCGGAACGCGCTGTTCGCGGACGGTACCCCGCAGTAGACGGCCGCCTGGAGGAGGACTTCCTTGATCTCGTTCGGGGTGAGCCCGTTGCGCAGGGCGGCGCGAGTGTGGAAGGCGAGCTCGTCCAGGTGCCCACCGGCAACGAGCGCGGTCAGGGTGACACAGCTGCGGGAACGGCGGTCGAGGCCGGGCCGGTCCCAGATCTCGCCCCAGGCGTAGCGGGTGATGAACTCCTGGAAGTCGCCGGAGAACTCGTCCGCCGACGCCAGCGCCCGGTCCACGTGCGCGTCGCCGAGCACCTCACGGCGGACCTTCAGCCCGGCGTCGTACGGGTCGGGTCTGCCCGTCGCCTCCGGCTGGAGTACGGCCGGCCCGATCTCGGCGACCGGTCCGGTCTGCGGCGGGACGGCGACGGCGGCCAGGGCCGGCTTGACCGGGGCCGCCGGGATGGCGACCTGGCCGGTGGCCGAGTCGTAGGCGGGCTGCCAGGCGGTGGAGAAGTGGCGGACGAGCAGGTCGGTGACGGCGGCGGGCTGCTCGACCGGGACGAGGTGGGAGGCGCCGGGGACGACCGCGAGCCGGGCGTCCGGGATGCCCGCGACGAGCGTACGGGCCTCGGCGGGGCCGGTGACCTGGTCGTCGGAGCCGACGAGGACGAGGGTGGGGACGCCGATCCGGCCGAGTTCGGCGCGCACGTCGAACGAGGCGAGCGCCTCGCAGGCGGCGATGTAGCAGCCGGGGTCGGTGGTGCGGACCATCTGCACGGCCCACTCGGTGATCGCGGGCTGCGCCGCCGCGAACCCCGCGGTGAACCAGCGGTCCGGGGACGTCCGGGCGATGGGGTCGAGGCCGTTGGTCCGCACGATGACCCCGCGCTGGCGGAACTCGTCGGCCGTGCCGAACCGGGGCGAGGCGGCGATCAGCGCGAGCGAGGCGAGGCGTTCGGGGTGGCGCAGCGCGAGTTCGGCCCCGATGGCGCCGCCGAACGCGCAGCCGGCGTAGCCGAAGCGCTGCACGCCGACGGCGTCGAGCGTGGCCAGCAGGCGGGCGGCCAGTTCGGTGACCGAGCCGCCGGGGTACGCCGGCGCGCCGCCGTGGCCCGGCAGATCGAAGCGGAAGATCCGCCACTGCTTGGTCAGTTCCGGGATCTGACGGTCCCACATGTGCCATGTGGTACCCAGGGAGGGACCCAAGATCAGGACCGGAGCCTCTTCTGGCCCGTCAAAGCGGTATTGCAGGGTGTTCGGTGGTGTCTCGCTCACCCGTCAAACCCTCTCATCTCTCACGGGATCTCACATGGCCGGTCCCAACCTAACGGCTCTTGTCCCTCTCGCTACGGCAGGCCCTGCACTGCCGGAACCCTCGGGGGTCCAGGTACGTATTTTCCGGCGTGTACTCGTGACCGTGTCGACAATGGGTCCTGCGGGCGCGTGCCCTCTCCCAGTCCCGGCGCCGAAGAGCTTCCTCTCTCGTCACGGCTTCCAGGTGATGCGGGTTGCAGCATCGAGTGTGGTTGGGCCCCCGTGGCTCGGCGTGACTCACCTGAAAGCCTTCCGGGATCTCCCCAACCAGCAACTTGAACACCACACGGTGAACGAGTTGCGTCTTCCCCTGGTAGGCGACGGTGCCGTAGCCGGACGGGCTCTCTCGATTACAGCTACCGGTCCACAACCAGCAGCCGGACTCCGAATCCACCTCGATCTTGCTGGCTATGCGGCTTGGCAAGTCGCTCGGCTGGTAGACCGCCGGGCTCACGCTTGCCCCTCCGTCGCAACCCCGTGCAGGCCATCCCAAGTGGTGGCGGCTTCGCGAAGATCTTCTACGTCCGGCTTCACGTACCACTTCTTGGTGGTCTTCACGTTTGTGTGTCCGGCCCATCGCGCAAGGATGTGATCCGGCACGCCGTTGTTGGCCAGGTATGTGAGGCACGACGAACGAGCGTCGTAGAGACGGACTCGGCGGAGACCAAGAATCTCCATGAGCCGGTACGCGCGTCGGCGGAGCTGCTTGATCGTGAAGGCTTCTCCGGTCTCGTGCACCAAGACATAGCCGGAGTCTCCGTAAGCCTCACCCAGAGCCAGCTTCTCCTTGGCCTGGAGGGCCTTGAACAACTTGAGGGCAGCCAGCACCGGAGCGGGCACCGGAAGTTCCCGCTCACCGGCCAGGGACTTGGTGTCCTTCTCCACCACGTATCGGTTGCCCATCATCGTGCGCGTGTTGGCGATGATGATCGTGGCGTTGTCCAGGTCGACGTCTTCCCACCGGAGTCCGCAGACTTCAGCCGGACGTAGTCCCATGAGGGACAGCAAAAGCGGGGCGTAGAGCCGTTCTCTCTTGACGCCATGAACGAATGCCTGAACCTCCTGCACGTTCCAGGGCTTCACCTCCTCCTTCTTCTTCCGTTCTTCCTTGCGCGCCCTTCGCGGAATGGTCACGTGCTGGGCCACGTTCATGGTCACCAGCCGACGCGTCACGGCTCGGTTTAGAGCGTCCTTCAGCCGAGCAAGGCTCATGTCCACGCTGGTCACTCCGAGCGGAGTGCCGGCCTTTTCACCGCGTACGCGCCCGTGCTTCAGAGCCCAATGCATCCACTCTTCTATGTCCTCTTCAGTGAGTTCCTGAAGACGGATATTGCCCAACCTCCCCCGCACCCGGTCCAAGGTGATCTGGTAATTGTAGATGGTGGTCTCTTCCAGGTCGTCAGCCTTCATGGCTAGCCATCGATCGAGCCACTCATTCACGGTGACCTTATTCGGCGGTACGAACGTCCCTTCCTGGCGACGGTTGGTGATGCGCGCATACTCGGCCTTCGCTTCTTTCAGCGTGCCGAACGTACGAGTTAGCTGCTTGCGCTTCCCGGTCTCGGGGTCGATCCCTACATCGACCACGAACCGGTACCGAATCTGCCCCTTTGCGTTCGGCGGAAGCTTCTTTATTGGCTCGGCCAGGAAACTCACTCTCCTTGAGGGTGTGGAAACAGCACAGGAGCGGAGGCGCCGCTGCGCTTCAGCGAAGGGACCGTGGGCCATCAGGGCTGCAGCAGACGGCGCCCCTCTCTGCCTCCTCGGTGGGTTTGGGGCGCGCCGTCTACTGCGTCCGCTACGGCTCCACCGCCAAGCACAGCCGAATGCGGACCGCTCAATGGTCGCGAGGATCGCCGGTTTGGCTAACCGGCGATCGTGGTCTATGTTGCGCTCGCGCTCCGCCAAGGGGCTTGTCCCCGACTGCCAGTCTCGACGCCGATCGATGCGCCCCCGAATTTGCATTCGATGTGAGGCGGTATAGCGCACAAATAGCAAGGAGACAGAGACGATCGGCCAGACAGATCGGAGGGCGTGCGTCGACAGAAGGGGTATCGGATCAACCGGGGGTCGCTTACCGACCTCGCACTTCCGGGGTGCTGTAAGTTGACATATCCCCGGAGAGGGTTCCAGTCTTTCGAGGGTCTTTCACGTCTGCCTGGGCGAAATACCGAGTCGGCCTGATGACACAGGAAAAATTCGCCTTGGCGGCCGGTCTCGTCCAGGCCGCCCCTCTCCGCCAGGCAGCCTCAGACGCGCCATCACCCCCGGGAAGGCAGAGGCTCGCCAGCCTGCCTGGAGGTCAGGACGAAAGCCAACGGACGGCGCGGCACCCCGGCCAGGTCATGATCCTGCGCGGTCCACGCGTTCAGGGCGCCGAGCGCCAAGGGGACACGAACGGTGAAACTGGCGGATCGGAGAGCGGCATTCGACAGGTCGTGCTCCTTGAGTCGGGGCCTCTCCGAGGAGGCCGAGCAGCATGAGGTACCGGCTGCCGTCATGACCGACCTGTCTGCAGGTCGGCCCGGAAGCCCTAATCCCGTCACTGACCTGGTGTTTTCCGGGACGTTGTACGTTGACATGGTCCCGGCGGAGGTTCCAGTCCTTTGGGGCTCTTTCTCGTCTGCCGTGGGCGAATGCCGGGTCGCGGGAGGCCAACTGGAAACGTCAGAGACGTCGCCGCCCGCGCGAACCAGCGTTTCGGCAGCGGCCCTCTTCTGGCCCGTCGCGGCGAGGCAGCGGGGCGTGGACAACCCCCCAACTGCGCACGTTCCCGCGAAGTTGCGGACTCGTATCACTGTCCGGCGACGGCCGGCGGGCTTCGAGGACCTGTAGTCGGCTGGGTAGGGTCGTAGTACATCGACCAGGAGAGGCAGTTGCATGGCGAGCGAGATCGTGATCGCGCAGACGACCATCGACGACGAGGACCAGGCGAAGGCGTTGGCGCGGGGTGCGGTTGAGAACCGGCTGGCCGCCGGCGCCCACATCGACCAGCCGCTCACCGCGGTCTACCGGTGGAAGGGGGCCATCGAGACGGTCCAGGAATGGCGGATCTCATACAAGACGACCACGGACCGGCTTCCGGAGCTTGCAGCGTGGGTGGCAAAGGAACACAGCTACGAGGTTCCGGAGTGGATCACCGTCCCGGTTACCGGCGGGTCCGAGGCATACCTGTCGTGGGTGGTCGAAGAATCGTCCGCGCAGTAGATCCACAGAAGTGAGCGTCCGGTCGCGCTTGCGGACAGACCCTCACCTACAGCAAGAGCGTGAGGGCTCACGCAGCGAACTGTTCCAGGTGACGCGCGAGTTCCTGCTCACTGTCGGGGAGCCGGGCAGCCACACTTTTGGCGCGAGCCCTACCCATGGTGTTCGGCCGGGCCTCTGCCGCCGCTGCGAACTGGCGTGATACGTACACACCTTGATCGATATCTCCTCCGCGCAATAGTGCGGAGGCCAGGTCACCCAGGACTACAACGCCTGAGTCTGGTAGGGCCCCGCCGAGACGACTTACCGCGTTGTCTGCGGTCTCGGTCAACTCGTGCCGTCCTAGCTGCCCATATACCGACAACGAGAGGGAGTCGAGTCGGTATGGGGTCATGAAACGCACCCATGCCTGTTCCTCGGTGTGGTCGGCGAAGTCGTACACAGTGCGGGCACGGTCCAGAGCTCGCAGAGCGCCCGTGTCGTCTCCGGCATTCGCGGCTTCCTCCGCATAGCGGCCGTGCACCCAGGCAGCAGCGGTGGCATTACCCTGCCCCCGCACGTCCTGGGCAGCATGGGCCAAGAGTTCTACCGCCTTCTCAGGTGTAGCCGCTCCGTAGCTTGCATAGGTCAGGGCCAGTGCCCGAAGCGGCGGGTGCCCGGCGGCCTCTGCACAGTCCCGCGTGACCTCGTAGTAGGCGCGCGCCCTCTGGTAGTCGCCCAAGTCCCAAGCGACCCATCCGGCCAAGGCAGCTGTTTCTCCGGCAGCAATAGCCAGAGCCCGCTCGTGCTCGCCGGCGCGCGGTAGCACGGCAGTGATTGCGTCAAGGTGCGTCTCAACCATGCTCTGTAGCCGGTGGGCCGTGAGGTGATGCTCGGTCACATGAAGAGCACAGGCTCGATCAATGAGAGTGGCAACTGCGGTCGAATCGATCTTGGTTCCCCTGCCGAGGGCATGCGCAAGGCGGCCCCATGGCTCTGCAGCGGCGGCTGCGCCGAGGACAGCACCCCCGATCAGCGTGCGGCGTTTCACGTCGTCCAGGTCCTCCCCTTCACGGCGGTACCCCTTCCTTCGCCGGCCGCGGGCGGCCGCCGCCTCCCGCCGCAGTTGTTCAGGGGGAACGCCGCAGGCCACCGCAATATGCGCAATCGTGTGGTTGGTGGGGATGTTCTCACCGTGTTCGTAGCGGTTGATCTCGCGGCGGGTCATGGTGTCTCGGCCGGAGACAGCGTTGATCGCGGATGCCTGCTGCTCCTGCGTGCGTCCTGACTCCTGCCGGAGCCGGAGAAGCAGTTCGGCGAACGGATCTGCTGGCATGAGTGTGACCCCTGTTGGTGGACTGAACCCAATCATGGTTCCAATCCCCCTGCAGTTTCCCCCTTGACAGGATTTTCCCCCTCTGGATTCCCCTGGCAGGCCACCTGGACACGCGGTGCGATGGGTCCATGACCACGTTCCGCAAGGCGCCCGCCCATGAGGGCTGCCGACCGCATCGCGACCACCGTGCCCCGGCCGCCTCACGTTCAGATGAGGCGGTCGTCCTGGGCTTGCCGGTGATGGTCTGGAAGAGGACCGCTTTAGGCAGCCATCTCGTGCCGCATCCGGTCCAGGGCGTGGCTTGCGGCCTCTTTGATGTCCGGCAGCCGGTTCCCCGCCGCGCGCACAATGCGTTGCAGTTGGTGGGGAAGCCGCTGGCGGACTGCCTCATCAACCGCGGTGTGCAGGGACTGGGCGCCGCCGCCGCAGTCGTCAGCGGCCAGCCGTACCTGGGCCACCGTGATGAGCTCGATCACGCGCCACTGCGGTGCGACGGTGGTCGTCGGAACTGGGCTGTCCTGGTCGACCAGTTGTATGGCGAGATCGATCCGGCCGGTGGAGATCAGCCCGCGCAACCGAATCTCATGCAGGGCATAGGGGTTGAACAGCGACGTGTGTTCGGTCTGGTCGAGGAGTTGGTCGGTCTCCCGCATTACCTCGTCGAACAAGGGCTGGTTGCGGAGTGTGCCGGCGGCGCGGGCGAGGAGGGGAAGTGCGGCGGCTCTTGCCTTCTGGTTCGGCGCGAGGGCAACCGCGTGCAGCAGTCGGTCGACGGCGGCTCCGTGGAGACGAGCCTTGCGCAGTTCGTTGCCGTGCATGCGCAGCACGTAGGAGGTGAAGCTCGGGTCGCCGAAGTATCGAGCGATGTCGATGCTCTTCGCGGTCCAGCGGGCAGCGGTGCTCAGCCGCTCCTCCGGCAGGACGTTGCCGAGTGCGACGCCGAGGCCGACCCGGGCTCGGGCCAGGAGGTGGAGGACGTCCCGTTCCGTGTGTCCGTCCTCCACCCGTGCTTCCAGCCGGGCGATCAGCGGCCACAACTCGGCGACGGCTTCGGACGCGTGCCCGGACTGCCGAGCGATTTCAGCGAGGCGGACGGTGGACTCACCGAACTGCAGCATGGCGCGGTGGTCAGTGTCGGCAGGGTCGGTGATGCCGAGGACGTGCGGGGGAAGCCGCAGGGAGTCAGCGACATGCCGACGGGAGCCGAGGTCATCAAGGCTCCGTTTGCCGAGTTCGAGATGAGAGATGTACGTCTTGTCGTAGCCCAGAAGCTGGCCGAGTTCGGTCTGGTTCATGCCGTGCACGGTGCGGTGAAACCGCAGGATGGCGCCGAGATCGCGCGTGGCGAGGATCGCCTCGGCCTGTGGCGTGGCCCAGTGCCACAGGACGTGCTGAGCCCGGCGTGTCACCTCCCCGCTGGCCACGGCCGGCTACATCCGCTCGTACCAGGCGGCGATGGACTGCTTGTACCCATCCGGCATGGTCAGGCCGGGCACCTCGTCCGCAGCGAACAGGCCGATCTCCTTGTGCTCGTTACTCACTACGGGCTCGATATCCGGGGTGAGCACGGTGCAGCCGTAGGTGACGATCACTACGCGCCGTTCCGGCAGAGTCTCCGGCAAGGGCTGGTAGATCCACACGTCCAGGAGAGGGCCCGTCTTCACTGTCCAGCCGGTCTCCTCCCCGATCTCCCTCTCCACCGTCAACTCCGGTGTGGGGTCGCCTGCTTCGAGTCGGCCCCCGGGCAGCTCCCATTCCTCGCGTTCGTTCTTCAGCAGCAGGACACGCCGACGGCTGTCCACTGCCACACCCTTGACGGAGACGGGCCAGGTAGGGGGCGTGTACGCCATCGCTCTCCTCGGAATTCGCGGATGGCCAGGGGTGCTCGGAACGTACCACGCAAGCCCCAACCGAACTCCTTCGTGGGCGAATTGCCCGAGTCGACAATCTGTCGCTTTACCCCAGGCCCAGCGGCTCCCAACAGTGGGAGCACCACATCGCAGCGAAGGAGATCCGTGATGCGCCGAGCCCACCAGCCATACGCCGACGCTTTCGCGCACCACCACATCAACCTCACGGCGCCGGGGGCAGAGGCGACGATCGCGGCACAGCTGCGGGACGTGGGCCTGGTCACTCTCGATGGCCTCACCTCACGCAACGCTGTGCTCGCCTTCGCCAACCGGATCATGAACCTCGTACCGCACCGCGACAGCGACTCGGACGGCCTGACCACCATCCGCGACACAGGCCGCCACACGCACCGGGTGGGCTTCGCCGGATTCGGCAACGGGGATCTCGATACCCACACCGAGCGTTCCGGCACACCCAATCCTCCCCGCCTGATGCTTCTCGTGTGCGGGCAGGCCGCAGTGACGGGTGGGGAGTCCCTGCTCACCGACGGACAGGCTGTCCACACCAGCCTTTTCATCGGTGGGCGCGAGGCCGGGCCGGCGCTGGCACAGCCTCGCACAGCGTTCTTCGGAGCCGGAGACGGTCACACCACGCAGGTCTTCACCTTCCACCGCGACCAGCGGGTGTCCGTACGCCTACGGCTTGACGGGCTCGCACGCTGGAGTCCGACCGTTCTGCCCTACATCCCACAGCTGCGGGCCGCAGCCATACACCATCAGATGCCCCTGGCCTTGGCGCCCGGTCAGGGCTATTTGCTGGACAACGAACGCTGGCTGCACGGGCGCCGCGCCTTCACTGGAGATCGGCTCTGCTGGCGTGCCCTTGGCCATCCCCGCTTTCCCATGCTGCGAGGGTTCACCCCTGCCCCGGAGGCGGTTCCTCCGCCCATGCTCTCGGAGGTGGGATGACGACGGAACGAACCATGACGGTCCCCGCCGGAGCGTTGACGGCCGCCACGGCCGGTTCACGCTCGGATCAATCGGGCATGCGTGGCTTCGAGGTGGACTTCCTCCCGGCTGACTTCCGTGTCGGACAGATGCGGCGGATCACGTCGGCCCACCTGCGCCTCTGGGACCTCACGGCACTGTGCGACACGGCCACCCTTGCCGTCTCGGAATTGGTGACCAATGCCCTGCGACATGGCCAAGGGAATCCGGTCGGACTCAGGGTGACGAGCTCCGACGACGAACTGCGCATCGAGGTCACTGACGGAAATCCGACTCCGGCCCGGCTGCGTGAGGCGGGCGAATCCGCCGAGAACGGCCGCGGATTGCTGCTCATCGCCGCGCTCGCGAAGGAGTGGGGGGTCAGTACCGACGGCAGTATGACGTGGTGCTCCCTCGCGATTCCCGAAGGGAGGTCGTGATGGTCACAGTGACGGCCGACGTCGCCACACAGTTGCTGAGTCGGCGGACTTCCGACGATCACGAGACGTTGGGCACGCTCCTCTATTCCCTGCGCCGCTCCCTCGCCAGCGAGGCGATCGATGAGCAGCTGTACGACGGCCTGGAGGCCGTACTCGGCGAGTACCCGCACCTCGCCCCGCATGAGGTCACGACCATCGCGGAACGGTTCCGCAAGGCGACCACCAAGTTCGTGGAGGTCGTTCCGTACCTCGTGCGGCCGTACCCGATCGACGAGATGCGGCGCCTGATCTACCTGAGCGCCGAGCACCCCCACTCCGATAACGCACCGGGCCACCTCCGACGGCTCGCCCTGGCCATCCTCGCGATTCTCGACCTGATGGGAGATACCGCCTCATGACGCGCGCTACGCCGAGGGAAGCAACCGCATGACCAACACGCCCGTCACAGCCAGTCGCCTCGTGCCGTACATCACCGCCCGCCACGGCGAACAAGCCGACTCACTCTCGAACCTGAGCCTGCGGCCCGGCAGCAAGGGCCTGTTCTACCTGGACGAAGGGCCGCGCGACCGAGACGAGCGAGGCGTGCTCTGGGCACGCTGTTCCCAGTCCCGCTATGGCAACGAGATCACCGGAAGACCACGGTGGCGGGAAGTGCACCCTTCGCGGCAGCGGGAGTGCATGGAGGAATTGCGATGCCAGGTGTGCGTACAGCAGTCCAGCCGCACCGCGCTGGGATACCTGTTCCTGGCCGCGCAACAGACCGACGTGCCGGCGGACGGCTGGGAGGGCCACCTCACGGCTCAGCCGCCCCTGTGTCTGGAACACGCGAAGGCCGCAGTCGAGCAGTGCGGACACCTCGTGCGGGCCGGGGCCGTCACGCTCCGGGTCAGGGTCCCACGACTGTACGGAGTAATCGGGACGCTCTACCGCACCGGACCCGACGGCGAACCTGAGCCCGTCGAGTTCGACGGCGAGTCGGCAACCACCCCTCTGCCGTACAAGCAGCGACAGCTGACCCCATGGTTCCTGGCCTCGCAACTCGTGCGCGAGCTCCGAGGCGTCACCGTCGTCGACTTGGATGACCTCGTTCCCGCCGCCTAGGCAGCCGCTCGGCTGTCCGACCGTTCTCGTCCCGGCCCCGGGAGATCGGTCGCATCGACCACTGGCCCCTGTCATCCCTGGCGGCACGTGGCCCGGCGAAGGAGCGCACCTCCTACTCCAAGGGGCGGCTTCCTGCGCGATGTGATCGCCGTCCGGCCCGAGTTGGTGCCGAAGTGCTGATCACTTGCTGAGCCGCCTACGCCCGAACCGTCATTCCTGGCACGCCGCCCCTGCGTACGTGCCCTGGTCCGCCCGCGACCAGGGCCGCCGTTCGCAGCCCGCGACGCCGAGTCCCAAGGGAAAGGTCCCATGGTTTTCATCTCCGTACCGCTCCCGTCCGGCACGTTCACCATCGGCAAGACCTTCGACTTCGAGGCCGGCCACCGGCTGCCCAGCCTCCCGTCCGAGCACAAGTGCTCGCGACAGCACGGCCACAGCTACCAGGTCGAGGTCATCCTCACCGCACTCCACTTGGAGGAGCCAGGCTTCGTCACCGACTTCGGTGACCTCGCCCCGTTCAAGAAATTCCTTGACGCCGAACTCGACCACCGCAACCTCGACGAGCTCCTCCCCTTCGAGCCGACCTCGGAGCGCCTGGCCCAGTTCCTGGCCGGGTGGTTCATCCAGAACGTCGAGCCGGCCGTACTCGGGCGGCTGATCGCCGTCCGAGTGCGCGAGACCGAACGCAGTTGGGCACGCTTCGACGTGGAACAGCGATGACGGCCGCAGAGGCCCCCGTGATGGCACT
This sequence comes from Streptomyces akebiae, assembly GCF_019599145.1. Lineage (NCBI taxonomy): Bacteria > Bacillati > Actinomycetota > Actinomycetes > Kitasatosporales > Streptomycetaceae > Streptomyces > Streptomyces akebiae. The sequence continues at coordinate 1,841,728 of NZ_CP080647.1, forward strand.
CGCGGGGATCGACGAGGAGTTCGAGCTGATCGTCGCCGAATGCTTCGGCGTCGAACAGCCGACCTTCCAGGGCGAGGGCCCCAGCTGCGGAGTGCCGGCACTGTTCGTCCGCCTCTCGCGCTGCAATCTGACGTGCGACTGGTGTGACACCAAGTACACATGGGACTGGACTCAGTTCGACCCCCGTAAGGAGTCGAAGCGACGAACTGTCGCGAGCCTGCTCGCGTGGGCGCTCGGGTCGGCCGTGGAGCTGGTTGTCATCACCGGCGGCGAGCCCCTGCTCCAGCAGAAGAAGCTGATCCCGCTCGTTCGGGGACTGCTGGCTGCCGGTAAGCGGGTGGAGTTCGAGACGAACGGCACCATCGCTCCCAATCGGGAGCTACTGGTCGACGACATCCGCTTCAACGTCTCGCCCAAACTCTCCAACTCCGGTGTAGCTGAGGCCAAACGCATCGTCCCCGCGGCGCTGGAAACATTCGCGGCGAGCGGCCGGGCGGCGTTCAAGTTCGTCACCTGCACGGTGGCCGAGCTGGACGAGATCCGCGCCTTGGTGGACCGGTACGGCCTGGACCCGGTGTGGGTGGTGCCCGAGGGCACTACGCCGGAGGGCCTGATCGAGACCACCCGAACACTCGCGGACGCCGTCGCGATCCACCGCTGGCACTTCACCCAGCGTCTGCACGTCCTCGCGTTCGCCGAAGCCCGCGGACGCTGACCGATGACTTCCTTGCTCGCCCCCCATGTTCCCCAGTCCCTGGAAGCGAGGCGAAGTCCATGACCCACGCCCTCTGCAGCCCGGCCGCCGGCGAGAGCCCTGCCCTGCCCGAGCAGCCCAGCCCGGCCCAACCGACGCCGGTCGACACCGAACGCGTCGCAGATCTGGTCCGTCAGCTCCTGTCCGCGCTCGGCGAGGACCCCGACCGGGAGGGACTGGCAGGCACTCCGGCCCGCGTCGCGGCTTGGTACCGCGACTTTCTGTCTCCGGCCTCGGTCGTCGCGCCGACGTGCTTCACCGAGAAGCCCCTCAGCGGGCAGCTGATTGTGGTCGGCGGCATGAGCGTCTGGGCGCTCTGCGAGCACCACATGCTGCCGATGAACCTGGAGGTCGCCGTCGGGTACGTCCCGCTCGGCAAGGTCGTGGGCCTGTCGAAGTTCGGGCGGATCGCGCAGCGATACGCCGGTCGTCTCCAAGTGCAGGAGCGGTTCACCCGGGAGGTCGCCGAGGAGATCTCCCGGGTGATCGACAGTCAGGACGTGGCCGTCGCCGTGCGCGGCACTCACCTGTGCATGAGCATGCGCGGCGTACGCATGGAGCCCGCCCGAACCTCCACGCTCCAGGCCGGCGGCCGATTCGAGAGCGATCCGATCCTCTCCCAGCAGTTCCTCACCCTCGTCACCAACCAGTGGAAGACCGCGTGATGGCCAAGAGCATCGACGTCTCCGTGATCGCCCCGCCTGCCTACCTGGACGCCTTCGTCGCCCAGGAACCTGCCCGCATCCACCACGTGGCCGCGCAACGCGTTCTGACCGACCCGGCCTACAGGACGTTCTTCCAACACGAGGCGCAGCGCGGCGCGGAGGTCATCGTCGACAACGGCGTCTTCGAGCTCGGCCATGCCCTGCCAGCCCTCGATCTGATCGAGGCGGCCCGCGCAGTCGGGGCCCGGGAGATCATCCTTCCGGACGTCATGCAGGACGGACGCGCCACCATCAAGGCCAGCGACAAGGCCGCCCGTGAGATCCGCGACCTGAGCGACGACTTCCGCCTGTGCGCCGTGGTGCACGCCGCGGACGACGAGGAGTGGCTGCGCTGCTACGACCACTTCGCCTCCATCGATTACGTCGGCGCGATAGCCCTGCCCGCTTCTCGACGCCCCGCGCCCGAGGAGCAGCTGTGCCGTACCCGCTGGACGGCCACCCGTTACTTGGAGGAGAACGGCATGGTCGAGGAGCGGATCGTCTATCGACTTCTCGGACTGGGCCGGACCGGGCACCTGGAGCTGCTGGAGCAGCGCGAGCACGAGTGGATCGCCTCCGTCGACGGCGCCGCCCCGGTCATCCTCGGCGCCATGGGCATAGCAATGCTGCCCGGCGGCCCGTACGAGAAGCCCAGCACGCCCCGCATCGAGAACTTGGGCCCCATCCCCGAGGACCGGTTCGGCCTGATCCAGCGCAACATCACGGTCGTACGCGAGGCGGCAGGCAGCAGCGTGCGGATCCCGGAGGCCCGCGCGTGAGCCTGCGACCCGACCTCGTCCTCGCCCAGGGCACCGACACGGCACTGCGTGCGGCTCCGATCGCGGTGGACGGGCACACCATGGGCCCGGACAGTCTGCTGCGCTACCTGCAGATCAAGGTCCACCACCTCATCCAGGAACGGAGCTGGCACAGCATCCGCGTCGTCGGCGGCTACGACCGCCAGGCCGCGATCTCCCAGCACGAGAAGACCGGCAAACCGTTCAACTTCGAGCGCCCCACCGCCGAGGTCCACGGCCATGACCTGATGATCAAGGCGTTCCCCGGCAACGACTACGTGCATCACTACGCCCTGATCATCGCCACCTATCTGGCCATGACCGGCCGTCCGGCCGACACCGTCACCTACCAGCTGCCGGAGACCGCGCTATGCCGCGCGGCCGTGGAACCGATCGATCTCGACCTCGCCAGCGACCTCGTGATCGTCGGCTGGGGCCTGCAGTACCTCGCGCCAGCTGGCGGCGTGTGGAGGCGCGGCCCAGGCTACGCATGGCAGCGTGCCGTCGTACACGGCCGCCGGGTGGTGTACCTCGGCTTCCGGCACAGTATCTGGGGTGACGTCGCCGGCCGCGTCGTCACGCGCCTGGCCGAACTCGGCGCCCGAGATGTCGTCTACGTCGGCAAGGTCGGGGCGTTGTCCCCCGAGATCGAGCCCAACGCCTGGCTCGCCACTGGCAACGAGAGCCTCGTCGGCGGGGATCCCGTGGAGTGGGATGACTTCTTCGGGGACTTCGCCGCCGCCCAAACCGGTGTGCACACCGGCGTCCACGTCACCTCGCCGTCGATCCTCCTGGAAGACCGGGACTGGTTGTCCGAACACGCCGAGCACGCCTTCGTCGATCCGGAGATCGGTCCCATGGGGGCGGCTGCGCGCCAAGCGGGCATCAGATTCGGCTACCTCCACGTCATTTCCAACAACCTCGCCCGCCACTACCCCGCTGACCTGTCCAATGAGCGGCACAGTGACGTCATCCGACGACGGGCCCTCCTGGTCGACCACATCCGCGACATCATCGCGAACCGCCTGGCGATCCGCCCGACCTGAACATCCCCGGAGGAACACGACCATGACGGTCGCAGCCCACACAGACACCCCCGCGCGGGGGCTGGAGATCACAGTCACGGGCATCGACGGGGCCGGCAAGTCCACCCTTGCCAGCCACCTGCACCAGGCCCTCAAGGACGCTGGCCACCCGGCCATTCTGATCGGCAAGCACTGCACTACCGTCCCCATGGACGAGGAACTGTCCGCCTACGTCGACCGCCTCAACGCGCTCGTCTACCGGCGAGATGCCCGCGTCGCCCAGGCATGCGGCGACCACTACTGGCTGCTGGCGCTGGCCACCTGGTACACGCTCCAGGACAAGCTCGTGATCCAGCCCGCGCTCACCGCCGGCACGCACGTGATCCTCGACAACGCGCACCACAAGATCCTCGCCCGTTACGCGGCCAATCCGGATGTGCCCACCCGTCTCGCTGAACAGGTCTTCGCTCACCTCACCGAACCCGACCTGGTGATCTTCCTGCGTATCGGAGCCCGTGAAGCCCTGCGCCGAAAAGGCTCGTTCACCTCCTTGGAGACCGGCCACTCCGGCAGCGGTGACGAGGACTTCATTCGGTACCAGGACAGCGTCCTGGCGCAACTGCGCGAGCAGGAGCAGCGCGGCGGATGGCTGTCCATGGACGTGACCGACATGGACCGCGACGCGGTCTACAAGGCCGCCGTCGAAGCGCTGGCCGGCCGTCTCCAGCTCAGCATCTGACCGCCCCAACTACGTCGAGGAACGCACCATGCCGGTGACCCCACCCCGCGACGGCGAGTACGTGTGCCACGGCGTCACCTGGGCGACCGGAGACCCCCGGCTGCTGCTAGCGCCGCTGTCCGGCGGGCCGCTGGCCTACGCCGAGATCATGAACCGGCGGCTCGGATACCAGGCCGGTACGGGCCGGTGGTGCACCGGCCGGTACGAGTTCGCCGACACCGTCCGCGTCGAAGCCGTCGCCTGCCCCAACCGCGCGCCCGCCGAACAGAGCGGCCAGTGCGCCCACTGCGCCAGCCGGGACGACTTCCGCTTCGCCCACCAAGTGCACCAGGGCGGCCACGCTCCCGCGGCCCTCGTGCAGTACATGGCCCAGTCCCACTGGCTGTACGCGGCCACGTTCGCGGACGGAACCACCAAGGTCGGCACCGCGGCGGAGCCGCGCAAGCGTTCCCGCCTCGACGAACAGGGCGCCCTGTTCGCCACCTATCTGGCCAAGGCCGACGACGGGCGCGCTGTGCGCCATCTCGAAGACGCCTTGACCAGGCGTCTTGATCTGCCCCAGACTGTGCGGGCTGCAGCCAAGCTCCAATCGCTCGCCACCCTGCCGGACCTGTCCACGGCCCGCGCGGCGCATGAGAAGGACATCGCTCGCGCCGTCGAGGCCCTGGCCGACATGAACATCCCCTCGGTACTGGAGCCGTGGGCGCCGCCCGCTCAAGGCGACCGGCTGCGTGCCCCCGGTGCCGCGCGGGTGCTGTACCCGCACGACCTGCGCGAGGGTGAGCACGGATTCACGCCCGTCTCGTGCGTCGGTTCCCAGGTCCTCGCGACCCTGGACAACGACGACGTGGGCTACCTGCTCGACCTCGGCACCCTGAAGGGCCGCCGCATCATGCTCGGCTCGTTCAGCTCCCCAGGTACGGCCGTCCAATCAGCGTTGTTCTGACCCCCGGCCGACTCCGGCCCGGTCGGCCGGGCCGGGGTCTTCTGCGAAGCGAGGCATCCGACCGTGGCACCCCATGACGCCGTCCTCGGCTGGGACGAGGACTCCACCGCCGAGGCGTACGCCGCCTTCACCCGCAACTACCCCATGTACAGCGCCACCAGCCGCGACCTCGCCGAGCGCGCCCGCCTCGCGGACAGCCGCCTGGTGGTCGATCTGTGCGGCGGTGCGGGAGCGACCGCCGAGGCGATCCTCGCCCTCGCCCCGGCCCAAGCGAGAGTCGTCTCCTTGGACAGCGCCGCCGCCATGCAGCGCGTCGGCCGCCGCACCGTGAGCGACACGCGTCTGACCTGGGTCGCGGCGCCGGCCGAAGAACTGACCGACCATGTCCATGCCGGTGGCGTCGACGCCGTGGTGTGCAATTCCGCGATCTGGAAGACCCACGTGCCGGACGTGTTCGCCGCTGTTCGCCAAGTCCTGCGGCCGGGCGGCCTTTTCGTGTTCAACGTGGGCGGGGGGTTCGCCGGAGTCCGCCACGAGGACGAGAAGGCCGCCCGCACCAGGCCGTCGCTGAACAGCTTGATCCAACAGATCGCCGCCCGGGACTACGGCTACACCCCACCCCTGTCCGACAAAGCTCCGCCCAAGCTGCCGCTGGAAGCGGTCGCCGAGCACCTGTCCGCCGCCGAGCTGTCCGTACGGGACACCGAGATCGTCGCCCAGCACGGCACCGTGGCGGAGAAGGCGGCGTGGCTGTCGATACCCGTCTTCGCCCGGCCCGACGGCGACTTCACCCACGCCCAGCGGATGGACATCCTGTCCAAGGCGTACGCCCTGACCTCACCCGGCGCGCCGACTGTGACGAGCTGGCTCGTGGTGGTAGCCGAGCGGCCCTGGGGCGAGCGTTGACCGCGTTTTCTCCACCCACCAGCGACGACAGCGGCGCGGCGTGCTGCGACCACACCAGCGTCGGAGTACTCATCTCCTCACCGGGCGGACTGCTCGTCTTCGAGCGTGCGACGCCCCCGGCCGGCATCGCCCCGGTGGCCGGCCATGTCGACCAGCACGGCGGCCCCGGCCAGGCAGCCCGCGCGGAGGTCGCTGAGGAAGTCGGCCTGGCCGTCACGCATCTTCATCTGCTGCTGGAGCGGTGGCGGCCCAACCGGTGCCGCCGCCCGACCTGTCAGACCGTGGGCCACCGCTGGTGGATCTACCAGGCCCAGGTATCCGGGCCGATTCGACCGTCCGACCGAGAGGTGCGCGACCCCCGATGGATACACCCCGACCAGCTCCAGCAGCACGCGCACCGCACCGCGGCCTACGCCGAAGGCCGAATAAGCGAATCGGAGTTCACGGCGAAGCCCGGTCTTGCGCCGGTGTGGGTCCGCTTCCTGCACGACCTGCAGCTCGTAACGCTGGCCCCCGAAGCCCTGGACCTGATCGACCGGGTCATCTGACGGTAAGCCTGGAGCGAGGCTCAGTACGCCCCGACCGACTGCCCGGCCGCCAGTCGGCGGACGTGCGCGCCGATGCGGTCGCGGTCCTCGGGGAAGGCGCTCTCCCACTCCTCCTCCAGGGCGACCCACCTCGGCGGCTGCCCGCTCTCCCCACCGAGTGGCACGTCGCGGCCGATGACCGCGGCGTACGACAAGCCCAGCGTCGCCGACCAGTCGGCCCGGTAGGAACGCACAGCGACAGCCGCTGGCGCGGGCAGCAGCTCACCGCGCAGGCCGGTCTCCTCCCACAGCTCGCGGACAGCGGCCTCCCGCGGTGTCTCGCCCAACTCGACTTTGCCGCCAGGCGGTACCCATCCACGCACCCTGTGCTTCACGAGCAGGACGTGGCTGAAGGTCGGGTCGGTAACCCAGACCTCGGCCGCGAGCGGTTCCATCGGCCCTTGCCGGGCGTTCTCCAACCATGCCCGTGCGCCGTCGAACTCCAGCGCGGCAAGGCGGGCATCGGCGAGCGCCGCTTCCAAGGTCACCTGGTCGATCATCTGACTCACCCTATGCCGAAGGCGCCCCGGGCAGGGCGCGTTGCCTCCCGATCACGCCCCCCAACCAGGTCAGTTCTGAGCTGTAGACGGCGCGTCGCGGACAGCGGCGTGGGGGCGGTCAGCAGCAAGGGCACCATCGCGGCGTCCGCTTCCAGAAAGGGGTACCAGCCATGAGCAGCGACATGGCGCGAGCCGCCTGGATCGTCCTGGGCGGAATCCACCTGCTCAACCAGACCGCAAGCCGCCGCCCTGACAACCCGATCGTGCTGGTTCGAGTGACGCCGCAAGAGGTCAGTCTCCCCAGCACCACCGTCGTCGTACGGTGGGACACGCTCGGTACGTGCCCCACCACCGCCTTAACCGCAGCCGGCGACCGGCTCGCGGATACCCGGATCGAGGGCGGCGACCTGTTCCCCGACGCCACCGCCGGTACCGCGCTGCGCGAGATGGTCGGGACGGCCGCGGCACCTGGACTCGTACCGCTGTGCTACCTGGCCGAGCACCCCGGCGGCGGCTACCACGTGTACGCGCAGATCCGGTTCTACGCCGACGACGCCTGCTTCCTCCGCACCACCCGCGAACCCGTCGGCAACGGCCCGGTGGAGGCGCTGCGCTGGCTGGACCCGGTGCTGACCGCGCACGCCGAGTCGGCGCTGCGGCTCAACAACCACTTGCGTTACTTCCACACCCACTTCGCCGGGACTGAGCTGGAGTACAAGTACAACCTCCAGCCCGCCCCCGACATCTGGCCCGTCTCCATGGAGCTGCTCAAATCCCTTCGCCACGGCGAGCTGGCCGACTGCCGCCCGGAATACCGGGACGAATTCCAGATCCACTACTTCGACAACCACATGTTCGACGTCGTCGGTCCCGACGAGGAGCGCGGCTACGCCTCTTTCATCCCCACGGTCAACAGAACCCATGTGCTCAAGCGCAAGTGGTTCGAGGAGGACACCTTCGCCCGCCGCGAGCAGATCTCCACCGACATCGAGATCTCCCCGGACAGCTTCGGCGAGTACCTGCGCTCCGAGCTGGGCCTCCAGGTGCAGGCGCTGCCGCCATTCCGGCGTGTCCGCTACGACATCCAGTGCGAATCGATGCGTACCGGCCACGTCTTCGGCATCTTCTTCGACCGCTGCTCGCTCCTGGCCGCACCGGACGTCGTGCTCTCGCAGTGCGAGATGGAGTACCGGCGCTCGCGCAGCCTCCTCGACCACGATGAGGAAGCGGTGCTGCGGGAGATGGAGCGCATCGATCACTGGCTCCTCTCGTACCTCGCGGCACGTGGCCTGACGAAGGGAAGCACCTTCTACTCCAAGCTCAGCTTCCTGCGCGATGCCGTCGCCGCCCGACCCGAGTTGATGCCGACGCACTGATCATCTGCTGAGCCACTTGGGCAGCAGCGAGGACTGGATCGCCCCGAAACCTCATCTGCCCGCGGCGTACTGACCATCGTCATGTCCGGGATCACCAACTGCCGCACCGCGGATCACATCGACATGTGCGCCCGATGGGCTGGGGCGGCAGTCCACGTGAAGGGCCCGCAGCATCATGACGACGGCCGACATGACGCAAGTGATCGGCTACCTCGCGATGTCGACGAAGGCCACGGAGGACGAGATTCCGAGGCTCTTCGAGATGCTCCGCGACGCTGCCATCACCAACAACTGAGCGTCACGTCACCTGCGACGCCGCGCCAGCGCCAGCCTCAAGTGCCCGGCGGCACCGAGGGCTGTGTGGGGATCGGCCTACGCCGCGTGCCGCCGCCTGTACGGCAACAGGGCAGGAGGCCAGATCACGCGGCACGTTCAGTCGACGCAGGGCGGGTAAGTGCGGCCAGTCCCATGGCCCGTTCGATCTTGATCTCGATGACCACGCGCTCGGGGTCCGGGGCCGGAGTCCGTCCGTACCGGTCGGCGTAGCGCGCCACGGCATCGTCGACCGCTGCGGCGTCGGTGAGCACCTCGGCCAGTCCTTCCAGGGTGGCCCAGCGTCCTCCGTCGACCTGGCAAACGGCCACGCGGGCTTCGCCGGGACGGAACGCCTGAATATTGGCGACCTTCTTGCTTGATTTGCGTGTGATAACCCGGGCGACTCCGGCGTCGGCGTCAACGGTGACTCCGACGGGCACCACATGCGGACTTCCGTCGGTCCGCAGAGTGGTCAGTGTGCACAGATGGTATTCATTCCAGAACTCAGAGTGTTCAAGCGTCTGGCTGAATTTGTCACTAGGCATGCCCGGGATCGTAACGCGAAGCACCTCGCGGATTGACACAGAAGTGACCGCTTCCACACAAGCCCTCACACTCAGAGCGTCGACATTATGCGGCATTGACTACGACATGCCCGCATTACTCCGTTGCAGAATATCTCAAACCGGTAACAGAAACGCGAGCTCGCCATGCGCGAGCGACCAAAATGACCACAAGCGAATCAGCAGTTCAGGGCCATGATCAAAACTCGGAAATGGATGATTTGGCAGGTTTTATTGGTACTGATCACCACCTTTCATTGATCTTCAAGATGTCGCTTTCCGGCCTTGATCTCATGCGGGCCTCACGTAAAGTCCGAGACTGTTCCCGTGAGCCTCACCGAAGGGCTTCGACCGGGCCGAATGCTCGTTCGCGCTAGCGACCGTGTGTCCGGAGGGGATCGAGCGTGTCCTCGCGGCTCAATCGCTGGGGCGGCGTGTGCCCTTCGGTCGGTGCTGGTGTCGGCGTCCGTGATCACCTTCACGAATGCCGTCCGGGGACCCGAACATCGTTGACCCGTGGTGGCTGGCGCCCGGCTCCGAGTAAGAGCCCCGATCGGCCGGTACGAAGGGATTGCTCAATGTCTCCGGGAGAAAGTCGCGGCGCTCCGGAATCTCCGGTGCCTGCGCGAGAGCAGGCGAGCCGTCGGCGGCTGGGGCGGTGGCGTGCGGCTGAGAGGCGGACCGTGGAACGCGACCTCCACCGGCGGCTGCGGCAAGAGCTGCGCAACCTCGGCATTCACCCGCCCCTGGACGTGGAGGAGCTGGTCCGGGCGCTCAGTGAGAGGCGCGGACGCCCGATCGTCTTGCGCCCCTTCCCGCTGGAGAAGCCGGGACCCTCGGGGCTGTGGATCGATATGCCGCAGATGGACGTGATCCTCTACCAGCAGGAGACGACCCGGCTGCACCAGCGGCAGATCATCCTCCACGAGATCCTCCATATCCTCGTCGCCGAGTGGGAGGAGGACCAGGCCGAGGAGTCGCCGGAGGAGTCCCCGGACGACTTCGTCGAGGGCTGGGCGACCCTCATCCCCGTACTCGATCCCAAGCTGATCCGGCGGGTCGCCCGCCGCTGCTCGTACGAGGAAGAGGAGGAGTGCTCGGTCGAGCTCGCTGCCACGATCATCCTGGAGTGGTCCTCGGTGCTCGACGAACTCCCGCCGCTGTCCGACGACCCGGAAGTACGTCGAGTGCAGTCCGCCCTGGGCGACCGGCGAGGATGGTTGTAGTCCGTGACCGAGATGCTCCTGCTGATCATCGCGGCTGCCGTCATATGGCGGCTCTACCTGTGGTCGCGCGCCCCGCACGACGCTCCCACCCGGTCGGTCGCCCTCTCCCTCCTGAGCGCGGGCCTGTCGTATCCGGTGGCCATGCCGGGGGGCACCACCGGCATCGACACCGTGGCCGGGCACGGCACGGCGAAGCTGGTCCAGAACGTCCTACTGTTGCTGACGGTCTACTTCCTGATGTGCTTCTACCTGTACTCGGCCGACGGGTACGCAGCGCGGCGTCGTGCCCGGTGGGAAGCCGCCGTCGTGGCCGCAGTCACGGCGGCGATCATCCTGGCGGCCGTGAGCGTGCCGCACGAGGCGCTCGCCGGCTCGTTCAGCACGGCAGACATGACGATCCCCCAGGTCGCCTTCTTCTACACCGGCGCCGGCCTGTACCTGATGTATGCGCTCGGTGCTGCCGGACGGTGGTCCGCCCGCTACGCCCGCATGTCCCGTCGCCCTCACGCGACGGGTCTGTGGATGACCGCGATCGGCCTCGGCGCGATGGCGGCGGCCTGCGCCGTCCGCGCGGTCTTCGTCGCCGTCCGGTGGAGCGGGGGGTCCGTGCCGCACCAGCTCACGGCGAGCGTGGCGGTCGGGCTGGTGGTGTCGAGTCTGCTCTTCGTCGCGGGCATCACCTATTCGGGGGTTCGCGCCAGGATCACGGCGACGCGGCTGTGGCTGCGCCGGCGGCGGGATCACCGTCGGCTGATCCCGCTGTGGCAGCTGCTGATCGAGGTCTATCCGGAGAATGAGCTGCGCCCTGCTTCCCGCGGGCTCTGGGACCGGTGGCGGGCGCGTGGCGTGCACCGCCGCTACCACCGGCGGATAGTGGAATGCCGGGACGGACTGGTTGACATCAGCCCCTACCTGGTCCGCGGGGAGGACGGCACCGGCCTGCTGGACCTTGATCCGACTCAGCTGGCCCGGCGCCTGCGATCCGCCGCGACCATGATCAAGAACGGCGTCCCGGCACCGGGTCAGGCGGTCGCCCTGGCAGTGCCGCAGGAAGACGACCGGAACGCTGATGTCCGTCAGCTGATCGCGGTGTCGGAAGCGCTCCGGCTGACTGCGTGACCGTGGAAGAACGAGGGAGACGAGACGAGATGCTGATCACAGCCGGCCGGGTCCTGACTGGGTCCGGGACGTACCTGGAGGACGGTGCCGTCCTCGTCGAGGGCGACTCGATCATCGAAGTCGGGCCGCGCACGCAGCTCGCTGACCGCGCCGGGGCAGACGGGATCCTCCTGGCGTTTCCCGACGAGACGGTGGTGCCCGGGCTGATCGACGCCCACGTGCATCTCGCGTTCGACGGCGGCGGCGACCCTGTGGCCACTCTCCACGAGTCCAGCGACGAGAGACTGCTGCAGGACATGCGCCAGCGCGCGAAGCAGCTCCTGTCCAGCGGTGTGACGACGGTCCGCGACCTGGGCGACCGCAACGGCCTGGCCCTCCGCCTCGACACGGAGATCAACCGGGGCAGCACTCCCGGCCCGCGCATCGTGTCCGCGGGCACACCAGCCACCCCGCCCGGAGGCCACTGCCACTTCCTGGGCGGTGAGGTCTCCGGCGTGGCCGAGGTCCGTGATCTCGTGCGCCGCAACCTCGCTGGGGGTGTCGGCGTGATCAAGGCGATGGTGACCGGCGGCGGCCTGACCAAGGACGGGCCGAAGAGCTGGCAGAGCCAGTTCTCCGCAGAGGAACTCCAGGCCCTGGTGGACGAGGCACACCAGGCCGGAGTGCCGGTGGCCGCGCACGCGCACGGAGCGGACGGCATCGCAGCGGCCGTGGACGCCGGCGTGGACACGATCGAGCACTGCACCTGGATGACGAGCGACGGCTTCGACCTCCGTCAGGACGTCCTGAAAAAAATCATCGACCAGGGCATCGCGGTCTGCCCGGCCGTCAGCCCGCACTGGCAGATGCTGCCCCGCTTCTTCGGAGAAGAGCGGGCAGCAGCCATGTTCGCCCTGGTCCGCGAGATGGCCGAAGCCGGCGCCAAGCTCATCGCCGGCACCGACGCAGGCGTTCAGCGGGCCGGGTTCGACGGGCTCGTGCCGGCGCTCGCGTTCTACGAGCACCTGGGCCTGCCCAACAGCAGGATCCTCGACATGGCCACCGTGGACGCGGCCGGAGCCCTGGGGCTAGGCGGGAAGGCGGGCCGGATCGCGCCCGGGCTCCGCGCGGACCTGCTGATCGTCGGCGGAGATCCGCTGGACGACCTCGGTGCCCTCCAGCAGATCCGTGCCGTGATCGCGGCAGGACGGGTGCACGAGGCAAGCTGGCCAGCAGAGAAGCAGCAGTAGCCACGCCGCCGGCCCGCAGCCCAGAAGCTGCGGGCCGGACTACTTGGTGTCCGCTTCCTTCTCCGTCATCTCCGCCACCAGCTCGTTGACCAGCGCCAACGCCTTGGGCGACAGACCCCTCGAACCCAGGCCGCGAGCTCGCACCCGGCCCACGGCGCCCTTCTTCGCGGCGGCCAGCAACTGGAGACCCTCATAGACCTGGGCGGCCACGGCCTCGTCCGGCTCGAAGTACATCCGGGACACACCGACAACGGCGGCCAGCGCATCCAGGACCACGGGCGGCGCCGTTTCCGTGACGCCGGCCCGAAGATCGGCGAAGTCTTCCCCGGTGATGATCTCCGCCCCGGCATGGGCATTCACCTCGGCCGCCATCTCGGCGTCCGAGGGGGGTCCCTGCGGACCGGGGTAGGAGCGCTGCAGGAGCAGAGTGATCTTCTCGGCGAGGGATCCCGGCACCCCGCTCGAGTCCGGAGCCGTGGTGTCTTGGGTTCCAGGCTCCTCCGCCGTGCCGTTCTTCCGCGCCTCTGCGGCGGCCATGGAACGATCCTCGGCCCGGCGCAACTCTGTTTCGCTGACGCCATACTTCTCTGCCAGGGCCGGGACGTATCTGTCCTTGAGCCGACGGTCGCCTCGCTCGGCTCCCGCGACCGGTCCGGCGCTCTTGGTTCCGATCACCGCGGCCGTCTCGTACTGGTAGATGCCGGCGTCGCAGCGCAGATCAGCCAGATCGGGCAGGCCGCGACGGGGAAACAGATCGTCCAGGTCACCCCTGAGGGCCGCCGCGTATGCGGGCAGCTTCTCCGGATCGGGCGAGGAGTGGCCGGCCTCCCAGTTCGCCACCGCGGAGTCGGACACGCCCAGCTCTGCCGCCACCTCACTCTGGAAGATGTCGGCAGCTCGCCGTACCGCGCGAGCACGGTCTCGGTCGAAGTGACGGGCAGGCATCAGACCTCGCTTTTTCTCCAAGTTGAAGTGAATGCATCTTGTTGACTTTTACTTCTGGTGGGAATAGCTTCAGCGTAGCGAAAACAGAGCGCCTTCGCATACCGCTCGCCCTCTGGATTCGGCCTCCCCACCAGCACCTCTGGGCTGCGGTGAGGTCCCGCACCTCGTGTGAGAGGTCCCCTCTTCGCGGCGGCGCGGCGTGTTCCACCGCGTACCTGGGGGTCAGCAGTCCCAGCAGTAGTCCCCCCGGCTCCGCAGTGGATACCCCGTTTCTCCCCTCTCCGTCAGGAAGTCCGCGCCATGCCGCAGCACCCCTTAAGCCCAGCGGCCAGTCCGCTCGGTGCGTGCGACGCCTGACTCCGGGGCTCACTTCTCCTTCGCCTCGCTCCGCCTCCTCGACCCGCCCTGGGCGCCGCCCGACGAGTTGTCGAGAAGGCAAGAGCTAAGTCTGGATGTCTTCGCAGGCCACACGTATGTTGCTGGTCCCCCGCCGGGCATCCGCCCGGCGACCGACACGGAAGGAGACGCGTGAGGCGCGCACCGCCCACCGCAACGGGCCACGGCCCCATAAACGCCGACGGCGCCTGAGAGCGGGAACTCTCAGACGCCAAACGGCCAGGACACCCGCGCCCCGGGAAGGGCGCGGAGATCACCCAACGAATCCGCTCTGGTCCCTTTCCACCAGCACCGGAACGGATCTGCTTCAAGGGAGAGTTTCGCATGCCGACTGCCCTGCGTGAAAGGCCGAAGACCCCGGCCTGCGCGGCAGCCTGTGCCCCTGCCACCCCGTCAGTGCGGCGGAGTGGCGGTGCTGCCTGATGGCACGTATCCGCACCGTCAAGCCGGAGATGTTCGAGTCGGAGTCGCTGGCGGAGTGCTCAGTGACCGCCATGCTCACCTTCATCGGGCTGCTGACCCAGGCCGACGACTCCGGCCGTCACCGCGACCACCCGGCGATCATCGCCGGACGCCTGTGGGCACTACGCCCGGAGCACACCGCCGCCCACGTCGCCCAGGACCTGGAGGAGCTGGCCACCGCCGGGTTGATATGCCGCTACACCGGATGCGACGGACGTACCTGGCTGCACGTCGTGACGTGGGAGCAGCACCAGAAGATCAACAAGGCCACGGTGTCCCGGGTGCCGCGCTGCACCCGCCACCAGGGCCACCAGCCGTGCGGAAAGTGCCAGACCGGCGCCTGCCCCACCACGCGCACGGCACCGTCCGTGACGTCTCACGGAACCCTCCCGGAGCACTCCGGGAGCCCGCAGGGAGGGGCGCACCGCCCGGTCGCGGACGCCACTCAGCCCGCAGAGACCACCACGGGCCCCGGAGAGACGTTGTCCGTGCCGCAGACCGGCCCGGCTGCATCCGCTGCGGCACCGCCGGGGAAAAGTGCAGGTCAGACGGCAGTCCCGGAGGACTCCCGGAGGACTACGGGAGGACTCCCGGAGGACTCCCGCTCTGGATCTAGGATCTTGGATCCTGGATCTGTACCTAGGGGGCGCGAGGCGCCCGCACCCGACGCCGTCTCCAGATCGGTCTCCGCGAAGGAGCTGGTCGCCGAGTACGTCAGGGACTGCCAGCGCCGACCGCCGGAGGACGTCCTCGGGCTGCTGGGGCGCAAGATCCGGGTTCTGCTGGACGAGCGCTTCGACCCGCAGGACATCCGCACGGCCCTGGAGCGGCTGCGGGCCAAGGGCCTGCACCCGAGCGTGCTGCCGAGCCTGGTGAACGAGGTCGTCAACGCAGCCCCGCAGGCCACCTCGGCGGCGTCATCCGCCTCCGGCGCGGGGCCCTGGGCCAGCACCTCCGGATACACGCCCTACCTCAACCCGACCGAGCCGACGACGTTCGGAGGCCACCTGTGACCCGCGCACACCTCGCCGACCCTCAGCCCGCCATCGGCGAGCGGCTGCGCGCCCGGTTGGAGGCCAGGCTGACCGAACGCGGCATCGACCCGACTGCGCCGCTGCCGGACACCCCGGAGCCGATCCCGGCGCTGGAGGCCGCGCAGGCGCGTATCCCGGTCGACTACCGCGACGCCGTGGTCGAGCACCCCGACGTCGCCGCCTGGGTCCGTTCCATCACCGAGGCCGCGGTCGAGCCGAACGCCGGCGGCCTCAACCCGCACTACGGCAAGGCCGGACGCCGGCGGATCGCGCACGGCCCGTCGCTGCTGCTGTGGGGCAGCACCGGGGCGGGCAAGACGCATCAGGCGTACGGCGCGATCCGGGCCCTGACCGCCGCCGGGTGCAGCGTGTCCTGGCAGGCGACGACTGCCGCCGACCTGTACGCCGATATGCGCCCGCAGTCCGGGGTGGATCCGGAGCACATGCTGCGCCGGATCGTGCGGGTGCCGCTGCTGCTGCTCGACGACCTCGGCGCCGCCAAGGGCTCGCAGTGGACGGAGGAGATCACCTTCCGGCTGGTGAACTGGCGCTGCCAGAACCGCCTGCCGACGATCTTCACCACGAACCTGCCGCCGGTCCGCGACCGGGGCGTGCCCCCGCAGCAGCCGGTCCTGCGCGACGTGATCGGCGACCGCGTCCTGTCCCGCCTGTCCGGCATGTGCACACCGGTCCACTTCAGCGGCCCGGACCGGCGCTTCCAGCGCCGCTGAACCGGCCGCTCTCGCAACCGACTTCACCTCCGGTGCGGCACCGCCGCGCCCCTGCCTCGCCTCATCACCGCGCCCACCCACGCTGGTGCCGCCGCTGAGGCGTACCCGGAGACTGACTTGCGCACCATCACCACGAACGACACCGCGCGCCCGACACTGCGCGGGATCGCCGACCACAGCTGGAACGCCCGGGGCTTGTGCTACGGCATGCCGGCCGAGGACGCCGACGAGCTGTTTTTCCACGCCCCACGGGACCACGAGGCCGCCTCGGAAGCCAAGTCCATTTGCGGCCGATGCCCGGTCAAGAAGGACTGCTTCAACTACGCCCTGGACAACGACATCCGGCACGGGATGTGGGGCGGGCTGACCGAGATCGAGCGCCGCCCCTGGCACGCCCGGGTCAGCAAGCGCCTCGACTACGCGCGGGTCAAGGCAGCCTTCCAGGGCCGCGACGTGCACCTCAGCGACGCCGAACGTGAGGCCGTCGTCCGCCACGCCTACGCCCGCGGATGGTCCCCCGAGCGCCTCGCCTACACCCTCCAGCTCGAACTCGACTGGGCCCGGGACCTGATGCGTCGAGCGGCCCATGCCGTCGCCGACCGCGACCGCTACTGGGGCCTGTACGACGAGGCCGAGCCCACGCCCGACGACGAGGAGGACGAGGCCACCTCCTCGCCCGTGCCCCGGCAGGTGCACACCCATGCCCTGATCACCGCGCTCGGAAGGGCAGCATGACCCACCCCACCGCTATCCCCCTGGCTGCCGTCGCCTTCGGGCTGTCGCCCGTGATCACCGCCGCCGTTGCGCTGCCGGTCCTCGCCGTACTCGTGGGCGGGTGGCTTACCCTGCGCAGCCGCGACCGCGCCAGAACGGAACGGTCGTCTGCGCTGGCGGTGTGGGTCGCAGCGCTCGCCGCAATCGGCTGCACCGCTTACAGCGCCGACACCAGCTGGCGGTTCGCCGCCGACTACCTCGACATGGCTGGCACCACCGAGCGTGCCGCCATGTTCGGCGCCGCCGAACTGGCGCTGTTCGCCACCGCGCTGATGGCTCGCCAGAACCTCACCTCCCAGGGCGCACCGGGCCTGCCCGGAGTCCTGGTCTGGATGATCACCGGCGTGCAGGTGATCCCCGCCTACGCCGAGTCCGGCCCGGTAGGCGGGACCGTGAGGGCCTTCGTCGGCCCCATCATGGCGGCGATGCTGTGGCACCAGGCCATGGGTATCGAGCTGCGACTACGCAAACCCGGCGCCGCCTCGCACGGCATCCTGGCCACCCTCGGACGGGAAGCACGCGAGCGTCTGCTCTCCCGCCTCGGCATCGCCGAACGCGACCGGGACGCCGCCCAGATCACCCGCGACCGCGCCACCGCCAAGGCAGTCGCCCTGGCCGCCCGCCTGGCGGAACGTTCCGCCAAGAGCCGCGAGAGCTGGCGGGGACGGCGGATCACCCGGCGGCTGTCCAAGGCCCTCGCCAAGGCCGACGTCGGCACCGACCTGAAGCAGAGGCGCGCTCTCCTGGACCAGCTCGCCGCCCGCCGCCATGCCACCGCGCTCGCGACGGTCGACCTGCCCTCGCCCTGGACTCACCCGTCACAGGACGCGGACCACACGGCCCACGATCCCGTCCGCCCGTCCCTCGCCGACGGGACGGCATCCGGGGACCGGCCGATCCGCCTGCTCACGGTCCCCAATGCGAACACCACACCGATCGGGGACGGTCCCGAAGGAGACCATGCAGATCCGGTCCCCGAGATGGCACCTGCCGAAAGCGGGGACCGTCCCCCCGCGGCCCTGGAAACCGGGGACCGCACGCCGACTGGGGACCGGGACCACGCGCTCCCCGGGACCGACACCACACGGGACCGCACAGACGCGAGCCCGGAACACGGGGACAAAACCGCAGCTCAAAGCCCAGATCTTCCGTCCCCGACGCCGGTCCCCAATGGGGACCACGATGCCCGCGACTCCGTAACGGGGACCGAGTCCAACGGGGACCGTCCCCAACCGGTCCCCAACGAGGGGGACCACGGTGACCCCGACACCGGAACGGGGACCGAGTCGGGCGGGAACCGTCCCCACTCGGTCCCCGCGCGCAGGAGGCCGAAGGCGTCCCGGAACCGGTCCCGAGGTGGTCAGGGCAAGCCGTCCCGAAGGCAGGGGAAGGTGAGTGTGGACCAGCTCGTCACCCAGCTCCGTCCCCACGTGCCCAAGCTGCTGGAACGGGACGGGAACGCCGAGGTCACGCGCAGCCAGCTCAGGGAAATCATGCGCGCGCACGACATCGGCATCCGCAACGACCGCCTTACGCCGGTCCTGGAGCGTCTGCGCCACGAAACGGCCACGTCCACCACGAAGAAGAGGAGTGCACGGTGAGGACGTGCCCGCGCATGTCGCACATCAAGTCCGACTTCGAGAAGGACATCCGCTTCCTGACCGCCTATGCGGAGCGCAAAGCCGGCACCCCATCGGCCAAGACCAGCGCGAAGCAGGCGATCACGCTCAAAGGCAATATGGCCAGGGCGATGAGCCGGCACTTCGCCCGCTGCCCCGAGTGCGGCTGACACCTGCTTAGACGCAGGTCAGGCGACTCCACTGCACTCAATCGCTGCGGTGGCCCGGCTTCGTGCGGGGCCACCGCCCCCTCCGGAAGGAAAACGCCATCCGACGCCCACGCCCACGGACGTACACCCCCACCGCCGCCGAGGCCGCCGCCTGGGCGGACGCCCTGATCCCCCACCAGCTCCTGCACGCGGCAGTGCTGGCACCGAACGGCCAGTGGCTCGTCCAGGACACACCCGAAACGCGCGTCCGAGTCCTCGACGGACCGGCCGCCATGGTGGACCTCGCCGCCGAAATCCAGCACCGACTCCGCGCCACCAGGAACCGCACCCGATGACGAACTCGACTACGAGCCCCACTCCCACACCGGATGAGCCGGTCCCCAACTCGCTTGCTGAGCGAGCAAGTTATCGCAAGAGCATTGCTCCCGACGGGAGCAATGCTCTTGCCTCCCCCGCCCCTGAAGTGGCGGGAGAAGTCCGGCGCCAGGGGGCGCCGAACGAGCAGGACGCGACCGAGGGCGGCTCGCGTCCGGGGGAAGATCACACGCATACCTGCCACACCGAGCAGTGCGCCCACACCGCACCGTCGAAGCCGCACGTGCAGCAGCGCGAGCGCCTGCGTGACGAGCACAAGCGCGTGCGCCAGCCCAGCTGCCGCATGAACGACGACGAGTACCAGCTGCTCGCACGTGCAGCGTCCGCGTGCCGTATGAGCGTCGCCAGTTTCCTTGCCCACGCCGCTCTCAAAGCCGCCCGCGATCTCGACCGCACCGCCGCCGAGATCGCCACCGAACGCGAAGTGCTGAACGAGCTGTTCGCCCTGCGCCGGCACCTCGGACACATCGGCAACAACGTCAATCAGGTGGCCAAGGCCCTGAACTCGGGTGCGGACGCCCCGAACACGGTGGCGGTCCTCGACGCCGTGACCCGCGCGGCCCGCCGCGTGGACGCCTTCACCCGGCACTACCTGGAGACCGAGACCACCGCGGCATGATTCCCCGAGTCCACGATCGCGGGCAGCGCACCATCGGCCTGCTCTACTACCTCTACGGGCCCGGCACCCACGAGGAGCACATCGACCCCCACCTGGTTGCCGCCTGGGACAGCCTCGCCCCCGATCCCGGCCGCGACCCGAACGCCACATACGCCGACCTCCAGCAGCTGCTGGACATGCCCGTCGAGGCCCTCGCCAAAGGCCGTCGGCCCAAGAAGCACGTATGGCACCTGTCCGTCCGGGCAGCCCCCGAGGACCCCATCCTCAGCGACGAGCAGTGGGGCGACATCGCCCGGCGCATGGTCGCGGCCACCGGCATCGCCCCCGACGGCGACGACGCGGCATGCCGCTGGGCCGCCGTACGGCACGCCGACGACCACATCCACATCATCGCCACACTCGTCCGCGAGGACCGCCGCCAGCCACGGCTGAACAACGACGCCGCCCGGTCCCAGACCGAAGCCAGGCTGATCGAAGCCGAGTACGGACTCAAGCAGCTCAACACCGGTGACGGCACCGCCGCCAAACGTCCCACCAGCGCCGAGCGCCACAAGGCCAAACGCGAGGGCCGCGAGCGCCCCGCCCGCGAGGAACTGCGCGAGACCGTACGGCAGGCAGTTGCCGGCGCCACGAGTGAGGAGGAGTTCTTCGACCGCCTAGCCGACGCCGGCGTACTGATCCACAAACGCGTCGCGCCCTCCGGCGACCTCCTCGGCTACAAGGTCGCGCTCCCCGACGACCGCAACGAAGACCAGGAGCCCGTCTACTACGCCGGTTCCACCCTCTCCCCCGACCTGTCCCTGCCCCGTATACGTAAACGCTTCTCCAACGACACCCCCTCACCGAGCGCCGACACGTCCTCGGACCAAGCCACCCCCCTGGCGCCGAGCGGCCCGGCCACGGCCAGGCGCCGGGCAGCCACGGCCGTATGGCAGGCGGTGCTGGTCATCGACGGCGGCCAGGACGCGGCGGTGGCCGCGCAGATCGCGGCGGCCGGGGAAATCCTGGACGCACTCGCCCAGACCTCAGCCGCCCACACCCGTACCCAACTGCGCGATGCGGCCTTCGCGTTCGAACGGGCCACCCGCTCTCACGTACGAGCTGAACGCGGGCACGACCGCGCCCTGCGCGAAGCCGCCCGCGACCTCGTCTACAGCGGACCCGCACTCGGCCGCGGAGAGGACGGAGCCACCACGGCGATGCTGATCGACATGGCGTTCTTCCTCGTCACGGCCGCAGCCCACTGGCACGCGAAGAAGAACCACGCCCAGCAGGCCGCCGCCGCCCGCCAGGCCGCCGAGCACCTGCGCGCCGCCTACCAGGCCGCCGCCGGCATCCCATTGGGGGTGCTGTACCAGCGGGGACGGCACCTGTCGCAGCCACTGCGGCACAAACAGGCCGCCTGCCTACGAGCGGCGGTGCCGCAGCTGGCCGAGCAGATCCTGGCCGAGCCGGGCTGGTACGCCCTCGCGGCCACCCTCGCCGACGCCGAGAGCGCCGGCCACGATCCGGCAGTGCTGCTGGCCGAGGCCGCCGAGCGGCGAGAGCTGGGCACCGCCGACTCCATCAGCGACGTGCTGGTGTGGCGGCTGCGCCGCATGGCCGATCTGCCCGCCGACGCGACCACTATGCCCATCGGCTCCATCCCTACCTCGGCCAGTACGCCGGGGCGTGCGACAAAGCCCGCAGCGGGCCGCGGCGAGGGTCCGGGCAAGGCCCGCTGATTACGGAGTCTGAGAGTTGAAGCAGGTCAGGCGTATGAGGCACCCTCCTTGTGGCCTGTCAGACAAAGAGAAGGAGAGCGGATGTTCGGACGTGCTCGTGCCCACCGTGAATTCCGTAAAGCCCAGCGTGCCGGCCACGCCCTGCTGCACACCATGCAGTCGCATCCCGGCTTCCAGCCCCCGGCACCCACTGCTGATCAGGCTCCGGACCCGGCCGCGGAGGCGGTGGTGCCCGACTTCCTGCCGCCGGACCTGCGGGTCCCCTCGCGTCAGGAGGTCGAGGGCCTGATGATGCGCTGGCAGCAGCCACTCGTCATCGACGGCGAGGTCCGTTCGTGCCCCGAGTGCGGCGCATACCGGGACTGGATCATCTTCAGCATGTGCGACGACACGATCCACCTGCGCTGCCGGGCCGGCCACACAACGCCGGAGCCCCGCCTCGACCCGGTGTGGTTCAACCGCAACTCCGGTCCGGTCGATCACTTCCACCCCACCCTCGACGAGGGCCTGCGCCACCTCGGCCACTGAAGCCGGCGAAACCCCTGAAACCCCAACTCCCCTTCTCTCTGCCGGTTCCCGGAGGGCCGGCGCAGTCAACCTGTCCGCTTCGCAGGCCACTTAGGGGTTTCGCATGCGCCTTCCCACCACGACCATCCTCAGCCTCAGCGCTCTCGCCGCTCTGGTTCTGACCGGCTGCTCGACGGGCAGCACCACCTCCGCCGAGCCGGCCTCCCCCACAACCGCCGCGCCGCGCAAGGTGGGCTCGAATACCGCAGCGTCGGCGCCGCTGTCCTCGGCCGCACTGAGCAAGCGGCTCCTTGACGAGAGCGACCTCGGCGAGGGCTACAGCCGCAAGCCGCAGCGCCCGGCCACGCACGACGATGTCACCGTGATCGGCTGCCCGGCACTGGCCAAGCTCGGCAGCAGCGCGGCCACCGGCACCGGCCCGTCCTTCCCCCGCAAGGCGAAGGCGTCCTTCACCTACGCCGGCGGCAGCGACTCCGAGGTGTCCGAGGAGCTGTACAGCGACACCGCGACGAAGCTTTCGCAGGGCATCGGGGAGATCTTCGACGCGATGACCGCCTGCCCCACGTACCAGCTCGTGTCGGGCAGCATCGTCATCGACATCGGCACGAAGCAGACGGCCGCCCCGGACCTGGGTGACGAGCAGTGGAGCCAGCTGCTCACCTACGCGGTCGGCGGGCAGCGCAGCGTCGTCAAGCAGACGGCGATCCGCACCGGCACGATTCTGGTGGTCCTGTCCGGGGCGCCCGCTCTCGTCGACGCCCATCTCGCCGACGCCGTCCAGGCGGCGCAGGCCCGCTGACACTCGACGCTCCGTCGCGCCCCGTTCTCCCCGCTGCCAGGCAGTGGAGAACGGGGCGTTGTTCATCCAGCATTACCGTGCTGCAGGGCCCTGCACACAGCGAGGGCCATGCTCCGGCTCCGGCTTCGGCCGTGGGCCATCCGGACGCTGTCGTACGAAGAGAGGTCACCGGCGTGGTGGACCGTCCCACGAAGACCCGCGGGTGTTTCGCATTCGTCACTACACCGCGCCGTGAGGTCGTGCTGCAGCTGCGGGACGACAAGGCCGGCATCGGCTGGCCGGGGCGCTGGTCGCTTCCCGGCGGCGGACGTGAGGCGGACGAGACGCCGCTCGAGACGGTCCTGCGCGAGTTGCTGGAAGAGACTGGCATCGTACCGGCGGTGATCGAGGAAGTGGCTGTCACCGCCTACGAGGAGGGCAAGACGCCACCCCACGTGTTCGCCGCAGTCTGGGACGGCACCGAGAGCGAGTTGGTCCTCGGCGAAGGGCAGGCCCTTCGTCTGTTCCCGCTGGACGCTCTGCCCGAGCCGATGCCGCCCCATGTCCGGCACTACGTCGAACAGCTCGCACTGCGTCTGCCACCCCGTAGGAACGACCCCACGCCACCCACATCCTCCGAGTTCCTGTGAGCACCGAGACGGAACGGCACAGCCTGACGCAACGAAAACGGGCCCGGTTTCCTCACCTTACGAAGGCGAGGAAACCGGGCCCTTGGGTGACGCGGCGGCCAGGCACGGCGCGTCCAGAGCAGGCTGGTGCGTGCCGCCACAGGTGGTCATGGCAGCGTGGGCATGCCCGCCTCCGGCGCGTGCGGCCGTTCGATGGCAAGCAGGCGATCGGGGTGAAGGCCCAGTTCCACGATCTCGTCGGCGGCGGGGACATAGACCAGGGCGGCAAGTCGCCGACTCCGGCCGGGGTGGGTCACGGTCAGGACGTGGTGCTGGTCCGGGCAGCCGGAAAGCGTATAGGCGTCGCCGGAGTTGAGGCCATCGGCACGGCCCTGGAAGGTGTCCAGTTCACGGCGTTGGTCCCACCAGCGGGCGCGTGCCCTCATGTGGGGAAGCGCGGCGGTCCGCCGGTCACGCTCGGTCCTCCATGCTCGGCGGCAGGGGGAGCATTCGTTGGTGGCCTCGGGGTTCGGTCCGGCCAGCGGCGTGTCGCACAGGCCGGTGCCGGTCGCGGCGCGGCGGCGGTGTCCCGTGACGAGATTGGCGTGGCCTTTGGGTGCCCACAGCAGGTCCTCGTCGCGCGGGCAGGATCCGTCGAAGGACACGCTCACCTCGCCCGCGAGCCCGTGGAAGCGCTCCAGGGCCGCCGCGAGCGCCGAGCAGTTGGCGCACACCCGGCGGGCCGAAGTCGAGTGAGGGTCAAGGGACTTGCCGCAGTAGCCCAGCAGATGGCCGGGGATCGGTAGGTGGGCGGTGGCGCCCTTGCCGGTGCCGGCGGCGGGCCGGAGATCTCGTTCGCCGCCGGGGTGCGGCTGCGTTGTCAGAATCAGCCAGGCGCGTGTACAGCTCTGGCACAAAGAGTGCGTGGTGTTCTCCGCGATCGGTGCGAGATCGGTCGAGTGCGTAGCGCACACCGTCAACGGTTCGGTGTCGATCAGGACGCCGTGGTGAGCGGTCCCGTTCGTGGGAGAGATGGACAGCCGGATCATGGGCAGGGGCAAGCAGACCTCCAAGGGTCAGTGTGGGGCGGGTGGGTGACGAAAGGCTCGTCAGAGAAAGTCGAAACGGCCGGGCAGGGTGGCGAGCGTGCGCGCGTCCTCGGCCGTCTGTAAGCCTCGACGCGGGCGAGCGTGACCGCGCATTCGCCGTACTCGCGCGCGTTCAGCTCTCCGGCCTCGGTGCACTGCCCGTCTTCGATGATGTACCGGGTCACCGTCCGGGCCGGGCCCGAGTCGGTGGGGGCATCGGACACCAGCGACAGCACCGACGACCCGCACCGATTACCCGCATCCTCCAGGGCCCGGTCTACCAGGCGCGTCAGACGGTCAAAGCGCTCCATGCTCACCGGCCCGAGCACAAGGGTGTTGCCGCCCAGGTAGAGGAGTTCGGCGAGCACTTCCTGGGCAACCAGCGGCCGGATGACGCGTAGGTAGTGACGTCCCGGCCCGGCCGCCGCGATGGCATTGGCGACCGCGAGTCGTCCAGGGGACAGGTATGAAACCGACAGATCGGTGTCCTTACGCAGCGGAAGCGACCGCCCGGGGCGAGGGGCGGCCGGCATGAGGAGGCGTCGTCGTCAGTCACGGCGCACGACGGTGAGCCGCTCTTGCGCGCCCTCGGGCAGGGTGCGCCGAGGCACGGGGACCGGGGAGGCGAGCGAGGCGGCGAAGGCCGCGACCAGGTCGTGCGGGACGCTGGCGCTGAAGCTGGCGCACCACAGATAGGGGGCGCCCAAAACAGGCTCCGCCCACGCCTGCCAGCCCATCAGATCGGGGCGCGGGTCGGCGTCCTGAATGAGCTTGGGCAGTTCCTCCAGCGACACGCTGGAAGCGAAGCCGGGGTCCGTGGCCGCGGTCGCAGGGCGGTCCACGTCCCGGATCCAGCCCTGTGAGACAAGCGCGGCCATGACCGCCTGAGGCCCGTCGAACCCGGTGTCGGGCGCCTCGCGGGCATCGAGCGCGACGAGGAGGTCGGCAAGCGCCTCGTGCGGGACACCCGTGGTGAAGTAGGCGTTCCACTCCGTCAGGGCGCTCGCGGCATGCGGACGGGCGGACAACTGCCACGCCACGGGCAGTCCGCCGAGTTCAAAGGGGTAGCTGGCGAGGATCCACTCGGCGCCGCGCAGCTCGTCCGGGCTCACGTACAGCAGGGTGTGGCGGGAGGTCGGCCACAGCCGCCAGCCCAGGCCGGTCAGCAGGTCGCCGATCCGCTCGCCGAGCGCGCCGTCATCGCCGGCCAGGTGGCGCGGGGTGACCCAGTACACCGCCTCCTGCGGGTCGGGGTGGGCAGGGTCGTAGGGGTCGTGCGGGTGCAGGGGCGCCTCCGTAGGGTCGTTGGTGGTTCAGCTGCCGTCGTCGCGTGGCCCGGTCGCCCTGCGACGGCGGCGCGCGGGAGCCTCGGTCCGCTCGTGCCAGGTGAGTTCGACGGCGACGTCCGGTGGGAGGTGGCCGACCTGCTCGGCGTCCTTGGCCTCGGTGATGAAGACCAGCGGGTCGCCGTTCTCATCCTGGGCAGCGATCACCCCGCCGATACGGTGGGCCATGGGAAAGAGCGGGTTGATGGCGAGCCGGGCCGTCGCTTCACGGTCGCAGGCGGCCAGAAAGTCGACGAGTTCGCCGACGTTCATCTCGTGCAGATGCGGTTCGTCCACAGCGTTCTCCTCGCGGTAGCGGACAAGGGTGTCCCGAAGCTGGGCAGGGTATGCGGCGCGCAGGGCGCCCGGTGGTGTGGCGTCGGTCCCGCTGTTCAGAGCGGCTGGGAGGTGGCGAGGACCTGGGCCACGGCAGCGGCGACGATGGCCGCCGGAGTCTCGGTGTCGAACGACATCCGGTACCCGCGGACCTTCGCGGTGCCGGTGACCGCGATCACCCAGCCCTCACCGTCGGTGCCGGGACGACCCGTCGGGAACCACCCGAGGTAGAAGCGCCCGTCCTTGCTGTTCACATGGACATCGGCGCGGTCGTCCACGACCAACTTGAAGTCGGCGTCCGTAAACTGGTCGGTCACCAGCGTCGGCTGGCCCGGACCGAGGTTCCAGGAGCGCAGCCTCAGGGCCGCGACAGTCGCGGCAAATCCGGGCTGGGTAACCTCTACGGCCACCGGCATCACCTCTCTGACCTGGTATTCTTCCTGGAAGGCGTCCACGTTGACATGCTCCAGGAGCGTTGGCCAGTCCTTCCGCGATCTTTCATGTCTGCCCCAGGCGAACTGGTGACCGCTGCATCGAACCCAGCCCATGGCATTCCTTGCCATCCAATCCGCTCGTCGCAGGTCGCAGCGGGCTGGAGCCGCTCGGCGACACAAAACTGCCTTGCCATGGAAGTGAGTCGTCGCAGCGCCCGGCTGACTTCAACGGACAACTGGTGTCCTTGACGATTGTGGGGTCTCAGATTTCGTGCCACGTTCTCAGCCACGAGGGCACATCGGTAGCACTTGAGCCTCCATTGCGAAGCTCATCACCGAGAGCGCCGGGGCGTTGGAATCCGGCGCCGCCAGCAATTTCGCCCAGAGGTGGGTCAGTCTCCTTGGTCGATCCAGGCCGGTGGGATGAGAGCTGCGCGCCCGCCGCGCCAGCGTTCCACAACCGCAGTGCGGAAGATGTCGTCTTCCAGGTCCGCGTGCTCCATAACGATCACCTGGAAGCCTGCGTCGAGGTGGCTCACGGTGTCATTGATGGCCTGGTAGACCCGCAGAAGTGAAGTGCGGTCCTCGCCGGCGAGATCCACTTGTGGTCCGTCGTAGTCGGAAGGGAAGTAGACCTGAGAGGGCTGGTCTAGGACCAGGACGCGCGGCAGGGGGCGTCCCTGCTCAGCGAACCACTCATGCAGACTTAGCAAGGCCGCGATGTGGTAACCCAGCCAGTTCTCGCCGCTACCCATGTCGCTCAGTGGCACCGGGCCGCGAGGAGTGTCGGCGACGATGCTGAGGCGGCGCAGGTCCAGCCGTACGGGGTGTTCCGAGTGTTCCAGGCCAAGTGTGCGGGCCTTGGTCGCGATCTTCTGGTTGATCAAAGAGAGGCAGCTGGAGAGCCGGTCGGCCTGCGTGTCGGAGCCGAGCACCTCCTCAAGGTCCGTGATTTCCCGGTTCAGTTCCTCGCGCGTGTCGGCGATGGGCGGAGCGTGTTCCGCTCGGGCCGCGTTTTCGAGGAAGAGACTGATCCTGCCTTGGACGGAAGCCGCGCGCAGGGCTTGGCTGCGGTAGCGGGCCGCCTCTCGTACGCCAGCGTCGAGTGCTTGGCGCTGTTCACGGTTGCGGACCACTTCGGCGCGCAGTTGCTGAAGTTGCTCTTCCTCGGCGGCGATCATGCTTTGGACGAGAGGGCTGTCGTCGCTAACGAAGGCGACGTCGGAGTCCAGACGCTCCAGATCCTCACGGATCGCCTGAATCGTCTGCTGTGCCGGGGAGACCACGCTGTCGCATACGGGGCAGTGCTGGCCGGTGCCGTCGGTTGCGGTCCCCAGCAGGCCGAGGGAGGCGAGTCGTTCTCGCTGATCCCTGGCCTGAACCAGATAGCTGCTCTCTTCGGCCAGGGTCTGGCGGAGCTCGGTGATTCGCGCTCTGATCTGCTGATGGCGGGAGCGCAATTCCTGTCGCTCGCGGTCCAACAGGGCAGTGTGGTCGGTGGAGTCGGGGTATCCGAGTTCGCCAGGGGCGTGGGTGAGCACGGACGCAAGGATGCTCAGTGCCTCGTCGAGACTGACGGTGTCGTCGACCGGTGCAGGCAGGAGACCTGCGCTCTCGGCCTCAGCTATGAGGGCGCGGGCTTGTCCGGGCGCGGGAGCTGCTTGGGCGACCTGAGTGATCTGCCGCTCGACGTTTTTCAGTTCGGTGCGCAGTTGTCTGAGGCGGGCGTGGCGTATGGCCTGTTCCGGATCGACTGCGCCCAGGAAGTAGGGCAGCGTGTCGCGGATGGCCTGCGGCCGCCACTCATGTCCCTGGGAGTGGAAGAGGTGGTCGGGGTTGGCGATTTCGTTCTGTGCCTGGAGGCAGAAGAACAGGGCGTGGCGAATGGACGGCGACATGGTGGTGCCGCGTGCTGCGGGGATACGGATGGTCCGGTCGATGCCGCAGAACTCGCTGAGGAGACGGCGAGCGGCATCCAGCGGGAAGGTGAAGTCGATGTCGTCTCGGGTCAGCGGGGGTGCGCCCGCGCTCTGGAACTGCAGACACAGCCGGGGAGCGGGAGTGGTGCTGTTCTCGGGAGCCGAACGGGCGATGAACAGCTGCTGGTCGCCGCGCACCAGCTGCAGGGCGAAGATGCTGGTGTAGTCGCGTACCTTGCCGGCGCGGACGGGGTAGTCGCTGCTACCCATGCAGTAGTCGGTGATGGTCCAGATCGAGGTTTTACCCGTGCGGGAGTCGCCGGTGATGATGTTGAGGCGGCCCGGGTTGAGTGCAAGGACTCGCATCTGCCCGGGGCGGTGCCCGTACAAGGCCAGCGATTTGATCTGGTAGGTCACGGGCGCACTCCGAGCAAAGTCAGGGTCGTGGCGGTACTTCCGCCGGTGGGCAGCCAGCGGCCGAGCATGTGTGCCGTCTTTTGGATCGCGACGACGGTATCTGAGGTGCCGGTGATCGTTGCCGGTATCGCGCGGGGGCGCAGGGTCAGTAGTGCACTCTGGTCGAGGCTGAGTAGATCCGTCTGCAGGGAGAGAAGGATGCCGGGGCGGACCATTGCGGCCAGGCCGGGTGCATTGGCTGCCATCAGGACACGGACTGCTTGGTTGTCCTCGGCCCACTTGGGCAAGCTCGCCCTCGTCGTTCCTGGCAGGATCGCCCGAATGGCTGGCTGGAGAGCCATCACCGCGGCAGTGACCGCAATGGGCAGCGGGCAGGAGCCCGCATCGCGCTGATGTCCCTGTACGGCGCGGCAGCTGACGAGAGCCATGAACGCCGGGTTGAACAGGGCCCGTTCCTCGCGGCTGAACTCGACGGGGGCGGTCATCGGCCCGCCGCCGGCTCCAGTAGGGCCATCAGCCGGGCTTCGAAGTCTGGGTGCCAGCCGACACGCTGTTCGTCGGCCAGCATCTGGTAGGAGCCTGTCGTCACGAACGCCTCGTCGCAGCCCTCCCTGATTTTGGTCCGGGCGTCCTGCTCGACCCAGGCATAGATCTTCTTCGCCTGTGCACGCATCTCGGTTTCGGCCGCGTCCTCGCCAAGGTCGTCGACCATGACATTGAAGCGTCTCTCCCACTCCTCGACCAGGCGCCGCTCGTAGTTGCCGAGTTCGCCGGGGCGCAGAAGGTTTTCGTTGGACCACCGGGAGCGCTGTTCATATGCCCGGACGTAGTCCCTGACTGCCATCCGGATCCGGCGGTTACCGATCCCGGCGAGCGTCAGCTGGCGCACAAAGGTCTTCTCCGTGTGCTCGGTGACCTCGCCGGTGAGGTCGACGACGTCGGCATCGATGGGAAGGTTGTCGGGCCGGAACTGGTTACGGCGCTGGTCAAAGACGTCATCGAACTCGACTCCAGTGACCGGACCGGATCCCTTGCCTGCCAGGTGGGCGATGCAGCGCTGAAAGAACCAGCCCTCCAAACGCTGAAGGAAGGCTTGCGCGTGGGCGTGACCGACAACCAGGGCAGCCCGGCCCTGCAGCTGGTCACCGGCCTTCATGATGTTGTCGGCCTCATCGAGTACCTGGATGCGTTTGAGTAGGTTCAACCGCTGATCCTGATCCAGAGCGTCCCAAGCTGCGAAGTTGGCTAGGACGGTCGGGCTCTTCGCAGCCGAGTTGTCGCGGGCCGCATTCAGCAGCTTCAGCGCCTCTGCTTCATTCCGTGGTCCGCCTGGCCGACTGGGCGCCAGGTAGGACCCGACGGTCCCCTCAGGCGCGATACCGGTTGTCAGCAGAAAAAGATTCGTCCGCTCCAGGTCAATCTGCTGGCCGGAAACGGCTGTCGCCCAAATCCGCAGCGTCTTCCACAGGTCGCTGCTGGCATCGGTCATCCGCGTCCCGGGTGCCCGGTGCTTGAGCTGCCACCAGTCTGTGGACGCATCGCGCACGGCTTCGATGTCGTCTGCGGCCTCGATGGCAACCGTCCAGTCGAAACCTGTCTCTAGATGCTCCACGCACACCAGCAAAGCCATGCGCAGCTGGTACAGGTAGCCGAGCGCGGCTGCGGACGCCTCAAAGGGATCAGACTTGCCGCTCATTGCATCCCCCGCTCCGACCTGCTCCATCGTGCCCGCCCGGAGATCGTAGCGACCGGACTGCACCTGGTTAAGGGGTTCGGGGACGATCAGCCAGTTGCGCTTACTGTCCTTGACGACAGCGGCCGAGGCTAGAGCGGGATTGGGCACAGCCCACAATGTGTCCGGACGTGCGTGAGCCCCAGGCATCCGGTGGATGCCTGGGGCTCACAGCGGGCGGGCTCAGATGAGTCAGTTCTCGAGTGCGCCGGCCTCAGTACGGCGTCGGCGGGTGGCGACGACCGCGCCCACGCCGGAGGCGAGGAACAGTCCGGCTCCGCCGATCAGCCAGGGGGTGGCGTCGGCTCCTGTGTGGGCGAGAGTGCCTTCGGTTGTAGTGGCGAGGGTGCTCGCGGCGGGCTTGTCCGCGATCGTGGTGTCGGACGTCGAGTCGGCGGTGGAGGGGGCCGAGGAGACGGTGCTGTCGCCCTGGCCGGAGGTGTCCTGCGTCGGCTTGCCGGACGGCGTCTGGGTGGCTGTGGGCGTCGGTGTCGTACTGGCGGTCTTGGCGTTGGTGACGGTCACGGTGACCGGGGCGCCGGGCTTCGCAGTGTAGGCACGTGAGGGCTTGTAGAGGTCGTATCCCTCGGGTGCCTTTGTCTGTTTGACCCAGAAGGCGGTTCCGGTACGGCTGTTCACGGGCAGCTTGGCAGACGCGGTGCCGTTGGAGCCGGTGGTGAGGGTGAGAACGACCTCGTCGCCGGTGCCGATGTTGACGGTGGATCCGGGCAGCGGCTTGCCGCTCTTGCTGGCCTTGGCCTTGAGCGTGACCGTGGCGGGCTTGAAGGGGTCAATGATCGTCAGCGGCGCGTCGGTACCCGGGGTGACGATGACGTCCTGGTCGTCCACGACGTCGTGCAGCGGACTGCCGCTGGAGACCTCCTTGAGCCGGTAGACGCCAGGGGCCAGGTCCTTGAAGGCCAGCTGGCCGTCGGCGTCGGTTATGCCGGTGCCGACTTGCTGGCCCGCAGAGTCGAAGAGGGTGAACGTGGCGCCGGCAAGGACGGCGCCAGCGGAGTCCTTCTTGTGGATGGCGAAGCCGCCGGTCTCGGTGGCACTGAGCGCGGTAGGCGGTGACGGGGTGGGGTCCTGGGCCACAGCGGCCGGCGCCCACATCAGGGTTCCGGCCATGGCGGTGGCGAGCGTGACGACAGCGGCCGAAGCCGTACGGCAAGTGGATTCGATGCGGGTCAAGAGCAATGGCTCCTGGAGTGTGCAGGGAGAAGCGATGTTGAGCAGGTCGACTGGTCGGCGGCGTGGCATACGAAGTCGCACGTGGGTGCGTGCCGGCGCAGAGTGGACGCGAGGACGTGCAACAGGATCCGGACGTCGGTGCCGATGTCGGCGTGGCAGACGCCTGCCGGGTGTGGTCCAGAGGACGGCGCCGAGGACGGCGCCGCCTCTTGCCGTGTGCCGGGGACGGTGAGCAGCTCACCGTCCCCGGCTCGGCCGCGCCGGATTGGAGGACCGTGGTGGGGCGATGGCTGGCCGGAGGCTCGCGGGGACCGGAGTGGTGAGGGCGCAGCGGCGGGCAGCGGCCTTGACGAGTTGCT
The DNA here is from genome assembly GCF_019599145.1 of Streptomyces akebiae. Taxonomy (NCBI): domain Bacteria; kingdom Bacillati; phylum Actinomycetota; class Actinomycetes; order Kitasatosporales; family Streptomycetaceae; genus Streptomyces; species Streptomyces akebiae. Next base: position 1,874,102 of record NZ_CP080647.1, read on the forward strand.
GTTGCTGTTCGGCGGGCAGGCCGGCGATGTGGTCGATGCCTGCGGCGAGGGCCGGGCCGAAAGGTGAGCCGACGGGCAGGCCGGCGGCCTGGACGATCTGGGCGGCGGCCTCGGCTTCGATCAGGAGGCCGAATGCCGGTGGGATGCCGAGCAGTTGGGCGGCGTGATCGCGGGTTCCGGTCAGGGCCTCAGTGAGGGGAAAGTCGTCGTCGAGGACGCTGTCAACGATGTCCAGCCAGAGCGGCGTGGCGCGGTGGAGGCGGGTGAGGAAGTCGGCGTCGGTGAGCCAGCATCCTCGCGCCGGCGCAGGATCGGTGTCGTGCTGCACCGACCGATCCCGTTCGGCGACGGCCGTAGTGGTCGGGGCGAGTCCGGGAACCCATACGTTTAGGTAGTCCTGGATGGCATGGCTCAGGGGCGTGAGGGCCGCGCCGATCCAGGGTGAGATGTCGTCGTGGTGCCAGTCCCGTATGACGCCGTACCCGTCGTGTCCGGGCTGTCTGCCGATGCGGGAGTCCCGCACGGTGAAGGTGCTGTGGTCGGCGAAGGACAGGTACGCGTTGTCGAGGACGCCTTGATCCGGGTGGAGGATGCTCAGGCGCAGTCCGCCGTACTCGCGGTGTCGGATGGTCTGGGCGAATTCGATGCGCAGGCGCAGCGGGGAATCGGGCGAGATCACCGCGTAACAGGCGTCGCCGATCACCCGTCGTTCGTGGACTGGCAGGTCGAGGAGTTCGGTGAAGAAGTGCTGGACGTGCAGGGACAAATGCGGTGGTGCTCCTCAACAGCAGAAGGGGCGCAGGGGCGGTCACCTGCGGCGGCCGGCAGGAAGTCCGGAACCGGACAGGCGCATTGGGCCGGTGCTCGGTGCCGAGGCCCTGGCGTTCGTGCGCGACGCGGTGGCCGCCGGCGAAGGTGCCCCGCTGAGCGGCAGTCCGGGCTTGTGTCCGACTGAGTCGGTCCGGGCTTCGGAAGGGTGAGGTGCAGGCGGGCCTCGGCCGGAACGCTCCACACGGCGCGCGCGAGCGGCACGGTGGAGGCCAGGGACGAGGCGAACGCCGCGACCAGGGAGGCGGGGACGGCGGAGGAGAACGTGGCTTTCCACAGAGTGCTACCCGGTGGTCCACCCCAGGCGGACCAGACAGGCGCGGCCGGGTTCTTGCGAACGTAGGCGTGTTCGAGCACACCGTATCCGTCCGAACTGCGGAAGCACTGGGTGCCGTCCGTCTTGACCGTGTGTCTCCACCCTGCGGCGAGCAGTGGCAGATATACGTCTTGGGGGCGAACGTCGTCTGGGCGCAGCAGGTCGCGTTCGCCCCGGGCATCGGCCTCGCATAGGGCGAGGACTTCGGCGTAGAAGTCGCGGACGAGTTCGACCGGGTGCTGGCATCGAGCGTGGCCGTCCAGGTCGCGGGTCGGAAGGGATCCTTGTGCGCGGCGACCAGCCACTCGCCGCCGCGTGGATGGGTCTCAGACGGGATGTGTCCGGCGAGCAGCCGCATGCCAAAACTGATAGCGATGGCAGGTCCGTCCTCGGAGCGGTTGAGGGTCCAGTCCTGGTCGAAGGGGAAGGGGGGCCATACGTCGACGAGCTCGTGGATGCCGGGGCCGGCGAGGTGGCGCGGGAGGACCTCGACCACGCCATGGTCGTCGAGATCGTCCAGAGGGCCGAGCGACACAAGGTCCTACCTTTCAAGGGTGGTTGCTCCGGTCATTCGTAAGATCGGAGGGCCCAGGGATTCTGGGTATGGCTGTCACAGGGAAGCCGTTGGATGGCTCAAAGGACTTGGCCGCCCGGAGCCCCGCGACGACTCGACCGCCAATTGGGAGACGCGACTCCGATCGCTGCTGTAGGACAACGTCGGCGAGGTCGTCTGCGGGTGACATGTGAGACGGCGAGCTGGCGGAGGTGGCCGTGCCCGAGATCTGGGCCGGAGTGGACATCGGCAAGGAACATCACCACTGCGTGGTGATCAACGGGGACGGTGAACGGCTGCTGTCCCGCCGGGTCCTGAACGACGAGACCGAGCTGCTTCAGCTCATCGGTGATGTCCTGGAGATATCCACCGACGTGCTGTGGGCTGTCGACCTCAACCACGGCGGTGCCGCACTGCTGATCGGCCTGCTCCTCGGCCACGGCCAGCCGATGGCCTACCTCACCGGCCTGGCGGTCCACCGGGCCTCGGCCACTTACAAGGGCGAAGGCAAGACCGATGCGAAGGATGCATTCGTCATCGCCGACCAGGCCCGTGTCCGCCGGGACCTCGGCCTGCTGCGGCCTGGCGACGAGATCGCCGTCGACCTGCGCACCCTGACCACCCGGCGCCTGGATGTGGTCTTCGACCGCACCCGGCAGATCAACCGGCTCCGCGCCCAACTGCTGGAGATCTTCCCCGCGTTGGAGCGGTCGCTGGAGCTGGTCAACAAAGGGCCGGTGATGCTGCTGACCGGCTACCAGACCCCGACTGCGATCCGCCGTGCCGGCACCAAGCGGATCGAGACCTGGCTGAAGAACCGCAAGGTCCGCGGCGCCGCAGCCCTGGCGAAGACGGCCACGGAGGCCGCCCAGGCCCAGCACACCGCGCTGCCTGGCGAGAAGCTGGCCGCTGCCATGGTGGCCCGCCTCGCCAAGGGGTGATGGCCCTCGATGAGGAGATCGCCGAGCTCGACGCCCTGATCGAGGCCAAGTTTCGCGAGCATCCGCACGGCGAGGTGATCCGCAGCCTGCCCGGCATGGGCCCCAAACTCGGCGCCGAGTTCATTGCCGCGACCGGCGGCGACATGGAGGCCTTCGGCAGTGCCGACCGCCTGGCCGGCTTCGCCGGCCTGGCCCCCAGACCACGCGACTCCGGCCGCGTCAGCGGCAACCTGCGCAGGCCCAGGCGATACCACCGCGGCCTGCTGCGGAGCATGTACCTCTCGGCGATGGTCAGTATCACGGCCTGCCCCGCCTCCAAGGCGTACTACCAGCGCAAACGAAGCGAGGGGAAGGGGCACAAGCAGGCTCTCCTCGCTCTCGCCCGTCGCAGGCTCAATGTGCTGTGGGCGATGATGCGTGACGGACAGTGCTACCAAGGTTCACCTCCCGTCACGGCAGCGGCTTGACATCACGATTGGGAAGTCCTTTCGGTGAGCCGGGGTTGAAGGTCACGTGCACCCGTGCGCCCGATGGGTCAGCGGCGCACGGGTGCACGCGGGGCGATGGCTGCGGCGGGCGGGCTGCTGGTGCTCCAGCGCGGCACACTGCGGGCGGTGAGGGCCGGTCTGCGGCGGATGGCGGCGCGGTGCACGTCGAGCGGGGTCGGCATCGGGGGCCCGGGAGGGGTCACGGGCGTGAGCTGGGCGCGGTCGGTGAGGTAGTGGAGCATCGAGTCCTTCCAGCGGGGCAGGGGCTCGGGGTCGGAGACGCAGGTGGTGAGGGCCGTGACGAGGTGGACAGGGGTGTGGGTGGAGGCGGTTGCGTACCAGCCGGCGGCGGCAGGTCCGCCCTGCAGATACCAGCGGGCCTGAAGGGTGGTCAGTTCCTGGCCGGCGTCGAGGCGGCCAGTGGTGTACTCCAGGCTCGCCAGGCCGTCGGGCGTGCGCACCTCCAGCACGCCCCACCTCGGGTGCTGGATCGCCCAGCCACGCTGGATGAGAGGGGCGACGGCCCGGAAGGCGTCCAGTTCCGGGTCGTCGGCGGGTTCGGGGAGGTAGGCGGCCGGGCCGGTCGTGTAAGCATCGGCGAGGGCGGCGGTGAAGGCCGTGACGAATTCCGTGGGGCACATGTTGTTGAAGGACGCACCCCACTTCGGCTGGGCGAAGGGGTCCTCGTACGCGGTGATCCGCCACAGGCCGTCGTCGGGGCCTTCGGGCAGATAGCCGAGGCGGACCTTGCGGTCGGGGGCCGTGACGTAGACGTTGCCGTTCTCGTCATGCTGCAGGCCCCAGCCCAGGGCGAGCAGCGGGGCCAGGGCGGGGTCACCGGTCCAGGTGGTTCCGGCGAGGTAGCGGGGGGTCACGTAGACGTCGCCGTCGATCTCTTCGGTGTCGGGCACGAAGGTCCTGAGGGTCGGGGTGGGGGTGTCGAGCGGAGGGGAGGCAGTCAGCGGCTGGTGCCGCGCGGGTACGCGGGTGCGCGGAAGGCCACAGCTGGGCGGGGGCGGAGCAACTGTGCCTCCAGCTGGGCGGGTTGGCCGGTGTAGTGCAGGGTGCGCAGGCCCAGCTCGGCGGCGGCCTGGCAGTTGTCCTCACGGTCGTCGATGAACAGGACGCGTTCGGGGTCGTCGATGCCGGTGGCGGCCAGGGCGTGTTTGTAGGCGGCCGGGTCGGGCTTGCACAGGCCCAGGCGGGCCGAGTACAGGGCGTCGGTCATCAGTTCGCGCCGCCAGTCGGTGGCGTCAAGGACGTCACTCAGGAAGTGCGGGGCATTGGAGAGGAGCACCATGGGCAGTCCCGGCTGGCGGGCGCGGTGCAGGATGTCGAGGACGCGGTTGTCGGTACGGATCCACATGGCGGTGTCTGCGGCGCGTAGGGTGCGCAGCCACCGCGGGCTGGGGTGGTGGCCGAGGACCTTGGCCCAGTAGGCGAGATCGCTCAGTTCTCCGGCGTCGTACTCATTCCGGGGAGCCCAGAAGGCGTCCTGGAAGGAGTCGAGTTGCCCGCTGGGCCACTCGGCGATGTCGGCGAGGCGGGTCCACATGGCGTTGGTGGGCTGCAGACCGACGACACCGTTGTAGTCGGCGATCACGGCGTCCACGCCTGTCAGAGTGAGGGAAGTGCTGGTCAAGGGGTGGGGTTCTCCAGGGCTTTGCGGGACAGGGCGGCGACGGCGGCTGCGAGGAGGGCGGGCAGCAGCAGCGCGTGGGGCAGGGCGGTGAGGGTGGCGAGGGCGCCGATGAGAGCGGGGCCGGCGAGTAGTCCGGCGTAGCCGGTGACCGAGACGGTGGCGACGGCGCCGGGGCCGCCGCGTCCGGCGGCGGTGATCAGGCTGGGGATGGTGACGGACAGGCCCAGGCCCAGTGCCGCCCAGCCGGCCAGGGCCGCCGGGACGGTGGCCAGGGCCAGGCCGGCTGTGAGCCCGGCCGCGGCAAAGACGGCCCCGATGCGTACGACCATCGGGGCGCCGAAGTGGGCGATGAGGAGGTCCCCGGCGATCCTTCCGGCGGCCATAGACGCGCTGTAGAGGGCGAACGCGGAGGCGCTGACCGCCGTCGAGGCATCCAGGCTGTGCAGGTGCACGGCCGCCCAGTCGGCTGCGGCCCCCTCCCCCAGCAGACACGCTGCGGCCAGCGCCCCCAGCAGCCACAAGCGCGCCCGGGGCAAGCCCGGCGAGTCCTTCGAGTCCTTCGAGTCCTTCGGGTCCGGCGAACGCCGGGATATGGCGGGGGTAGTGGGCTCGAACATGCCGAGGGTGCGGGCCACTGGAGCCATGGCCACAGCAGCCGAGGCGACGGCGAGGCCGGTGACGGCGAACAGCCAGGTGTGGGAGGTGTGGGCGCTGAGAGCGGCGAGTCCGGCCCCACCGAGCGCGCCCAGGCTGTAGGCGGCATGCAAGGACGACATGATGAAACGTCCGAGACGGTCCTGGCAGCGGACCGCCGCGGCGTTCAGAGCCACGTCCAGCACACCGTGCGCGATACCGAACACGAACGCCCCCAGAGCGAGGGTGATCGGCGTGCGACAGACGCCGATCACCGCCAGGGCGGCGGCGAGGCCGACAGCGCCGCTGGTCAGCAGCAGCGGCTCCCGGGCAGGAGCGGCAAGACGCCCGCCGACGTGAAGGCCGATGACCATGCCGACGGCGGCGGCGAGCAGGACCAGGGCGAGACCCGCGGTGCTCAGGTCGGCCGCCTGCTGGACGGCCGGCATCCGCGCGCCCCAGACAGCCATCACGACCCCGAGCGCGGCGAAGTACCCCGTCAGCAGACGGCGGCCGTGGACCGGGGCGTGAGCAGTCGTCGTGCTCACGTGGCCGAGTCCGCGGGGACGGCGGTCGGATGCGGGGCGACCTGGACAGTGAGGTGGCGGTATGCCTCCTGGGAACGGTCCTGGGCCACGTCGGCGGTCGGGCCGGTGGTGATCAGGAACCCGATGCGGGCGGTGAACAGGTCGCCGTCCGGCGGCAGCATCAACTGGTCGCCGACATCGCGGTGGAAGTGGGCCCGCTCCAGCCACGGCGCCTGCTCGCCGAAGCCGTCGGTGAGGTGGCGTGCGGTGAGGGTGCCCGGGTGGGCGGGGTAGATCATGCGGATCGCCGCTGCCCGGCTGTGCGTCCGGGTGAGGTCCGGGGCACGTCCGCAGGCGATGTCCGCCGCCACCCGGGCAAGGTCGACGCCGGTGGCGAGGTGCACGAGGTGACCGATCATGTCCCCGCCGAGGCGGGCGTTGACCTCGATCAACCGGGGGCGGCCGTCGACGAGGCGGAGTTCGACGTGGCTGACGCCGTCGGTGACGCCGAGGGCCTGCACGGCGGCCTGGGCAGTTGGGGCAACAGTGGCCAGCAGCGGGTCGGCGGCGTCGACGGCGTGCGCGATCTCCTCGAAGTACGGCGGGAGTCCTACCGTCTTGCGGGTGACGGCGACCACGGTGGTGGTGCCGTGGTAGGTGACGCATTCGACGCTCACCTCCGGACCGTCGAGGTATTCCTCGACCAGCACCTCGGTGCCCTCGGCCCCGAGGCGGGCGGCCTGGGCGGCGAAGGCGTAGGCGTCCGGCAGTTCTTCGGGGGTGTCGACGCGGATCACTCCGGCGCTCGCGGCACGCGCAGCGGGCTTGAGGACGATTGGGTAGCCGATGTGCTGTGCGGCGCGGGCCGCCTCCGCAACGGTGCGGACGCCGTTCGAGGTTGCCGAGGGCACCGCGTGCCGGGCGAACAGGGCACGGGAGGTGGCCTTGTTGCGGCAGCCCTGCATCACCTCCGGGCCGGGGGTGGGCAGGCCGAGGCGGCGGGCGAGGCGGGCCACGGGCACGAGGTACCACTCGGTCCACGTCATCACCCCAGCCACCGGGTGCCGCTCGGCCAGGGCCAGGGCGGCGGCGCTCAGGGCCGCCTGGTCCGTCGGGTCGGCGACCTCCCAGTCCAGAAGGTAGGGGCGTTCCCACGTCGGTTCGGCATCGGTGATCAGGACGACGTCGTAGTGGGCGGCGACGTTCTCAAGGCAGTACGCGCGGTATGCCTCGGACTCCATGTCAGCGGCGGCGACGATCAGGACGACGGGGGACCCCGGGGAATTGCGTTTGATGCACGATTGCGAGTCGTCTGAGCTGGTGACCTGCGACATTGTGCCACCTTCCTTTCTCTTGAATGGGGAGCCATGACCTGCACCTTTGCGAGCAGGCATGCATCTGATGCATGATTCGCGCACCTGACGGCCGGGAGGGCGTGTGTCGAAGTCAGGCTTGAGCGAGGGCTCGGCGCGACTGGTGCTGCTGGACGGCGTCTCGCTGCTGCATCCCGAAGACGCCGTGTTTGAGGCGATGTTGGAGGGCTGGGGCCGCCAGCAGCGCGGAGGCCGCCGCCTTCAGCCGAAGACCGTCATGCGCAGGCAGAACCTGGTGCGTCGCTTCGGCGCGTTCACCAACGGCTATCCGTGGCAGTGGTCCGCGGCGGACCTCGACGAGTGGATGACCTACCTGATCGCCGAGTTGAGGCGCAAAGAGTCGACGATCCGCAGCTACCAGACCACGATGCGGCTGTTCTGCGACTACGTCACCTCGCCGCACTACCAGTGGCCCGGCGAGTGCGAGACCCGGTTCGGTACGCATCCCATCCAGATCTGCCACGAGTGGAACACCGTCGCGCACTTGGTCGACTACGAGGGCGATCCGGAGCGCCGGCCGATGACGCGCGAGGAGATCCAGCTCTTCCTCGACTACGCGGACGACCAGGTCGAGCGGGCGGTCCGGCTGGGCCGCAAGGGGGCGTTGGCCGCCTACCGGGACGCCACCGTGTTCAAGGCGATCTACGGCTGGGGGCTGCGGTGCACGGAGACCTCGAAGCTGGACGTCACCGACTTCTACCGCAACCCGAAGGCACCGGAGTTGGGCCGGTTCGGCTCCCTGCACGTGCGCTACGGCAAGCGGTCGAAAGGTTCGCCTCCGCGTCGCCGGATGGTGCTGAGTGTGATGCCCTGGGCGGTGGAAGCGGTCGAGGACTATGTGGTCAACGTCCGCTCCCGCTATGCCGGTTCGGCGAAGAAGCAGGCGTTGTGGCTGACGGAGCGGGGCGGCCGGCTGCAGCCGAGGGACATCGAGGACCGGTTCGCCGCTTACCGGGACGCGCTGGGTCTGGGCAAGGAACTGGTGCCGCACTGCCTGCGGCACAGCCACGTCACCCACCAGATCGAGGACGGCGCCGACCCGGTGTTCGTGCAGAACCAGGTCGGGCATCGCTTCGCCTCGACCACCGCCCTGTACACCGGGGTGAGCGGCGACTTCATGAACAGCATGATGCGTAGGGTCCTGGACCGGGCACTGCACAGCGGACAGTAGGGAGTGGACGTGGCGAAGCTGGACTATCGCTGGCATCTGCGGGAGGTGATGGCCACCCGCGGCATGTTCTCGACCACGGATCTGCGGCCCAAACTGGCCGAGCGCGGGATCGATCTCTCCCCCAGCCAGACCTATCGGCTGGTGGTCGAGCGTCCCGAACGCCTGAGCCTGAAGACCCTGATGGCCCTGCTGGACATCCTCGGCTGCTCGATGGAAGACCTGATCGAGCCGGTCCCGGCCGCAGGCGCCCGGCGCCGCAAGAGCGCCACCGCGGCAGAGGCTGACCCGGCCGAGCCCGGTTCGGCGGGCGTGGGGGACTTTAGGCCCCGCCGGGCCCGGATCGTGACCGACAAGGACCGGTGAGTGGCTGCCGACGCGGTGCTGCCGCGGTTCGCCGCCGAGCCCGAGCAGCTCATCGCCGAGACGGTGCGCATGGTCGAACCCCAGCTGACGGCCGAGGTGATCGAGGCCGTCCTGGTGGCCACCGTCAAGCGCCGCCCGGAACGGCGACGGCTCGCCGAAGTCCTCGATGCCGCACCGGACTTGCTCACCTCCGGCCGCCCCGAAGGTCCACGGTCGATCGAGCGTCTGATCACCGCGCTGCTCCAGCACGGCGCGCTGCGCCTGAGGCCGCCGGAGTGCGCGCGGTGCGGAGCGCAGAAGCCACTGAGGGCGTTGATGAACGGGCTGAGGATCTGCTCGTACTGCAAGGGCCGGCAGATCCAGCGGGCCAACCCCTGCGTGATCTGCGGGAGCCGGAACTACCAGGGCCGCGACCGCGACGGGCGGCCTCGCTGCCGGCGCCACCCTCCGGACGAAGGACGTGATCCCCTGGACGAACTGTCCCGCAACATCGCCGCCCTCTCCATCGGGCTGTCGCACTCGGCCGCTGCCGCGGCGATCCGGTCCGTGGAACGCAGCCGCCAAGGGCAGTTGAGGCTGCTGTGGGCGTGGGAGGACCACCCCGACCTGCTCACCGGCGGCGGAGCCGCCGGACCGCCCAAGACCGTCCCGCTCATCCGGGCTCTGCTCGACCACGGTGCCACCGGCCTGATCGTCCCGCCCTGCCCCTTCTGCCGCCGCGCCGCCGAGCTGGACATGGTTCTCGACAGCCTCCGCTGCTGCCGGATCTGCTGGCGCGATGCCCGGCCTCAGTCGTGCGCACAGTGCGGGAAGTCCCGGTACGTCGCCGGACGCACCCTCGACGGCAGGCCGCTGTGCCAGAACTGCAACCGGGCCGACCCGCTCAACCTCGACCTGTGCAGCCAGTGCGGCACGCCCGGTGAAGTCATCACCCGGACCGAGGCCGGAGCGGTCTGCAGGCGCTGCTACCAGCTGCCCACGGCCACGTGCGTCACCTGCGCCCGCACCCTCCCGTGTCTTTACGCCGACACCGATCACCCCACCTGCAGCACCTGCGCCTCGAACGCCCGCGAACACCGGCCGTGCAGCCGCTGCAACACCGTGCGGCGCATGATGTACCGCAGCCCCGAGGGCGAGCCGCTGTGCAAGCCGTGCGGGGCGCCCAAACCGACCTGCTCCCAGTGCGGTCAAGCCCGCCGCTGTCACGGCCGGACCCTGGAGGGCGAGAGGCTGTGCAAGAGCTGCTGGCGGGCCCATCCCGTCTCGCAACGTGCCTGCACCGACTGTGAATCGGTCGTGAGGCTCTTCCACTTCGGGCTGTGCCCGCCGTGCGCCGCCCGCCGTCGCCTGGCCGCCGTGCTGTCCGGCACCCGCGTGGCGATGCGCCCGGAGTTGGAGCCGGTCTTCCACGCTCTGCTGCAAACGTCGCCGACCACGCTGTTGCGATCGCTGCTGGCGGACCGGCCCACCCACAGGCTGCTCACGGCCCTGGCGGCCGGCCACGGACCGGTCACCCACGCCACACTGGACCGGATGACGCCGGTCAAAGCCGTCCAGGCCCTGCGCGCCACGCTCGTCGCCGGAGGCGCCCTGTCCGAGCGCGACGAACACCTCGCCACCCTGGAGCAATGGCTGAGCAGGACGTACGCACGCGTCCCGCACGCCGACGACCGTCGCCTGCTGCGCAGCTTCATCACCTGGACACAACTGCGACGGCTGCGCCGCCTGTCCGAGCGCAGACCGACCACCTACGGCCAGATCATCGCCGTCCGGCATGAGGTCAGGAACATCGTGCGGCTGCTGGAATGGCTGCACCAGCAGGGCGTCCGCCTTGCCGAATGCACCCAGGACCACCTCGACGCCTGGCTCGCCGACGGACCCGCCGCCCGGTGCCTGGTGCGCGTGTTCCTCAACTGGACCAGCCGCCGCGGCTACACCCGACGGCTCCAAACTCCCCTGCCGTCCACCGACTTCAGCGTGAACCTCCTCGTCCCGGATCAGCGCTGGGCCATGGTTCGCCGCCTCGTCGGCGACGAGGACCTGCAGGCCGTCGACCGCGCCGCCGGACTGCTGCTCCTGCTGTTCGCCCAGCCGACCAGCCGCATCACCCTGCTCACCACGGACCAGGTCGCCGACCATGGCGACAAGGTCACCCTGCAGCTCGGGCGCGTCCCGGTGGAGCTGCCCGCCCCTCTGGGCGATCTCGTCCGCCAGCTCGTACGACGCCGCAAGGGTCATGCCAGCCCGGCAGGCGAGGGGAAGTGGCTGTTCCCCGGCGGGCAGGCCGGACGTCCGCTCGCTGCCTCCCACCTCAACCACCGGCTCAAAGTCATCGGCATCCGCCCACGGCTCGGCCGCAACACGGCCCTGATGGACATCGTCTCCGAGGTGCCGTCCGTCGTCGTCAGCCGCCTGCTCGGCTTCCACCAGAACACCGCCGACACCTGGCAACGCGAACGCCCAGGCTTCGGTCCCGAATACGCCGCCGAAGTCTCCCGACGCCGAACCACCCCCGATTAGTCCACGGTTTCGTGAATTCAGGATTGGCTGTACTGTCGTGGAGTGCTGACTCTCGCTGCCGACATCGAAGTGCTCGCCCGGTTCGGACGGGCCCTGGCCGACCCGATCCGCTGCCGTATCCTGCTCGCCCTGCGCGACGCCCCGGCCTACCCCGCCGACCTCGCCGACGCACTGGAGATCTCCCGCACCCGGCTCTCCAACCACCTGGCATGCCTGCGCGACTGCGGCCTCGTCGTCACCGTCCCGGACGGCCGCCGCACCCGCTACGAACTCGCCGACGAGCGCCTCGGCCACGCCCTGGACGACCTGCGCAACGCGGTCGTCGCCGTCGAGGCCGACCGCACCTGCACGGACGCCGACGAGAAGGGCTGCTGCTGAATGACCGCGATATCCCTCGGCCTCAGCTCCGCCCGCCGCGACGCACTGACCCGTCGCATACGCCTTCTGGTCGCCGCGACCATCACCTACAACGTCGTCGAGGCGATCGTCGCGGTCACCGCGGGCACCCTCGCCTCCTCCACCGCTCTGATCGGATTCGGCCTCGACTCCGTCATCGAGGTCTCCTCCGCCGCCGCTGTCGCCTGGCAGTTCTCCGCCCGCGACCACGCCGCCCGCGAGGCCCGGGAGAAGACGACCCTGCGGATCATCGCCGTCTCCTTCTTCACGCTCGCGCTCTACGTCACCATCGAGTCCACCCGCGCACTCACCAGCACCGGCGAAGCCGGCCACTCCCTCCCCGGCATCGTCCTCGCCGCCCTCTCCCTGGCCGTCATGCCGTTCCTGTCCGCCGCCCAGCGCAAGGCAGGCCGGGAACTCGGCTCCGCCAGCGCCGTCGCCGACTCCAAACAGACCCTCCTGTGTACGTACCTCTCCGCCGTCCTTCTCGTCGGCCTGCTGGCGAACCTGCTGCTCGGCTGGTCCTGGGCCGACCCCATCGCCGCCCTCGTGATCGCCGCCATCGCGGCCAAGGAAGGACGCGACGCCTGGCGAGGCGAAGGCTGCTGCGCCCCCTCCGCCCAGCTCACCCCCGCTGGCACACAGGCCGACACGTGCGGATGCCAGCCCGGCTGCTCCTGCTGCTGAACTGCCCCACCCCCCGTGGAAAGATCGGCCGTAGCACCCTACGAACAGCGACCAGCAACCCTTGCGGGAGACGCCATGCAGCACCACGACGGCGACCTCGCCGACACCCAGCAGGAACACTGGCAGCGCACCTACGCCGTCCACCCCGGCATGTACGGCCAGGAGCCCTCCGCGCCCGCCGTCCACGCCGCCGAGGTCTTCCGCGCCAACGGTGCCAAGGATGTGCTGGAACTCGGCGCGGGACACGGTCGCGACGCCCTGTACTTCGCACATGAGGGCTTCACCGTCCAGGCGACCGACTTCAGCGCCACCGGCCTCGAACAACTGAAAGACACCGCTCGGAGCCAGGGCCTGGCCGAGCGCATGACCACCGCTGTTCACGACGTGCGCGAGCCCCTGCCACTGCCCGACGCCTCCGTGGACGCCGTCTTCGCCCACATGCTGCTGTGCATGGCCCTGTCCACCCAGGAGATCCACGCCCTGGTCCGCGACATCCGGCGCGTCCTGCGTCCGGGCGGCGTGTTCATCTACACCGTCCGCCACACCGGCGACGCCCACTACGGCACCGGAACCCCGCACGGCGACGACATCTACGAGCACGGCGGCTTCGCCGTGCACTTCTTCCCCCGTCACCTCGTCGACTCCCTCGCCGACGGCTGGACCCTCAACGAAGTCCACGCCTTCGAGGAAGGCGAGCTGCCTCGCCGCCTGTGGCGCGTCACCCAGACTCGCCCCTGAAGACCACCGCGCCGAGCGCGGACGAGCACGGAGCCCTCACCGAATCCGCCGTACCCACAGCCGTACGCCTCGTACTGCAGCGACGGATTCAGCAAGTTCTGATCGCGGTGATTACCAATACGAAACGGCAACAGAGTGCTCCAAATTGGCGTTGCGGTGAGGGGAGTTGGTCTGGTCTGGTTCGCCGTCGAGTCAGGGGGTACGTCGGCGGCGCAGTTCGAACGCGCCAGCCCAGTCGGGGTGATCGGCGATCAGCTTGCGGGCGTACAAGGCCGTGCAGTTGTTGTTCAGCCCTCGCAAGCCCTGCGGGAGTCGCCAACGCAGCGCTTCGAAGAGGGCCTTCAGTCCGATGCGGGTAGCTCCCGCCGTTATCCGGTCTGCGGTGAGCCGCTCCAACGCGCGGTAGACGTATGGGTGTTCAGTGTCGAAGTCGTGGAACTGCTCCGTGATCGTTCGCCTGTCGATACGAAGGCCAACAGGTTCGGGAAGCGGCAGGACGTCCTGCTTGACGGCGTAGGGCATGGGAATCGGGCAGCCCTCCAGGAAGGCGGACGGGTGGGCGAGGCAGGTGCGAGGTGGAGGTCAGGCGGCTGACGGGCGCAGGTCCGGGAGGGTGCGCAGCCGGGTGAAGGCGGTGGCGAGGCCGATTGCCTGCAGGACGGCGCAGGCGGTGATCGCATGGCCGAGCTGGCTGGGCGGGATGGCGGCAACGAGCAGGCCTGCGACCGGGAAGGGCGTAAGGAGCAGCAGGATCGTCACCGCGAGGGTGTTGCCGAAGACGTCGGCGGGGATCAGGTGGGAGCGCAGGGTGCGCAGCACGACGGTCATGCCGCTTTCGCCGGCCATGAAGAGCGCGATCAACGCCAGATAGGCGGGGTAGGTGTGCGTGAGGGCGAGGGTGAGGCAGGCCGAGGCCGTGGTCGTCGCGCAGACGGCCCCGGCGGGCCACAGACCGCAGCGGTCGATGGCGTGGCGGCACAGGGAGATCGCGATCAGGGAGGCTGCGGCGGCTGCCGACCAGAGCAGGCCGACATCGGCGCTGGAGTGGCCGAACTGCTGGACGACGATCACCGGGGCGGCGGCCTGCAGGAGGCCGACGGCGAGGTTGGACAGTGTCAGCCCCGCGACGAGCCAGCCGAGTGCCGGCAGCGCGCGCAGGGTCTGCCAGCCCGTCTTCCATCCCTGCCGTACGGCCGCCGGGGTAGTGGCGTGCTGGTCGGTGTGCTGCTTGGGGGCGAGGGCGGCGGCGAGCAGGGAGAAGGCGGCGGTCGCGGCGAGCACGCCGGTGGCGCCGGTGTGGGCGAGGAGCAGTCCGGCGAGCGCGGGTCCGGCCAGGGTCGCCGTCTGATCGATGCCGAGGAGCACCGACTGCACACGGTGAGCACGCGCACCGGCGGTACGGCTTGCCAGCCCGCCCGCGGTTTCGGCCGCGACGTAGCTGAACTCGGTGAGCACACCGGTGCCGGCGGCGAGCACCATCACCGTGATTGTCTTCCCCGGCCCGCCCGTCTGGGCCCCAAGGAGCAGCGCGGCGGCCAGGACGAGGGTGGCCCGGGCGGTGGCCGCGAGGCGGAAGACGCGGGTGGTGCCGTGGCGGTCGACCAGGGCACCAGCCACGGCGAAGGCCATCAGCCGCGGCGCCCATTCCAGGGCGAAGGCCAAGCCCGTGAGGGCCGCGGATCCGGTGGTGGCGAGGACCAGCAGGGGGATGCCGTACGTCGTCATGGCGAACGCGGCGGCGTCCATGCTGCGCGGGAGATAGACACTGCGCAGCAGGGGGGAAACCGGTCGGTGGGAGGGCCGGTTTCCGGTACGGGCTCTCACGCAGCGTGCTCCGTCTCATCCGCCGCGTGGGAGGAGCGGGATGCCACGGCGTCAAGGACCTGCGGATGCGTCTGGAGCCAGTCGGCCAGAGTGGTCCGCAGCTGACCAAGCGCGAAGGCCGCCTCGGTGGGGAAGACGGCGCCGTTGTCCCCGAGCAGTTTCAGGGTGTGCTGGACGCGGGTGACGAAGTCGCTGACGGTGCTGGGGTATTGGTGGGTGCGGGACCAGCGGGCGACGGTGTCGTACAGCTCGGCGAGATCCTCGCCTGCTTCGGTGAGCCGGTAGCGGGCCGGTGCGTGGTCGGCGAAATGCACCAGGCCCAGTGCGCGGGCGACGTCGATGGCGTAGCGCAGCTGGTGGCGGGTGAGGTCGCCGAAGGCGCCCTGGAGGCTGCCGCGTTGGTGGCTGATGGGGCCGTTGTCGTCGATCTCGCTGACCAGCCGGATCAGGGATGGCAGGGACAAGGTGTTGATGACCTGGCCGGTGTGCGGCTGGTTGAGGATCGCGGTGCTGGTCATCGGCGCGGGCCTCCTGCCGGAGAGATCGCCAGGGGGCGGGCGGGTATCGGGTGGGAGAAGAGGTCGCCGGGCTGCCACGGTGTGGCCGGGGCCTTGGCCATCTGGCCCGGGGCGGGCGCGGCCGGTGGCGCGGGAAGTCGGGACTGGGTGGTCAGCCATGGTCCCGAGCGGGCTGAGGGAGACGGTGTCAGGGCCTGGCCCCACAGGGAGTGGGTAGCTTCGGCGAGGGGGTATCCGGCCGCCCACGCGGAGAGGGCCTGGTAGACCGGGGCGAGGGCCCGCCCGCTGGCGGAGAGCTGGTAGTCGCCGGACGGTGTGGTCTCGGCCAGTCCGTCGTCGATCACCCGGCGCAGCGGCGGGTAGACGCGGCTGAGGCTGTAGGTGGGCATGACCTCTGCGGCCAGTGCCTTGGCGCTCGCCAGCCCGCGGGCTTTCAGCGCCCACACCAGCGGTGTGGAGTGCCGCGGGCTGATCAGAGCGATCGTGTCCTCGATGTTCTGTGCCACCGCGACCGGCTGCGGCTGAAGTTCGCCGGTGGCCTTGTTCCGTACGAGAGGCTTCTCCAGATGCGTGTCCCCCCAGGCGGCGAGCACGGGCAGGACGGGCATCAGGTCGGCGCCGCGACGGGTCAGTCCGTAGGTGACGTGCCGGGGGGTGTGCTCGGTGCGTTCGACGAGACCGGCGTCGACGAGCTTGCCCAGCTTCGGGTGGAGCTGGCCGTCCGCAAGCAGGGCGAGCTTTGCCTTGGCCTCGCTGTAGCGCAGCGGCTGGGCGGCGAGGGTCATCAGCACCCACACGCTCCAGTTGGGGGCAAGCATCTGAAGGCTCTCGGTGACGCGGGACAGGTCGTTCAGGTTGGTGCGGGACAGACCGGTGGCGGCCAAGGGGGAATCTCCTCAGGCGGGGCGATGGGTCAGCGGGTGCGGGCGACGGCACGCGCGGGAGCGGGAACCGGTGCGGCAGTGGGGGCGGCCGGCGCGGGCTCGGGCTTCGCGTCCGGGGCGGGGACGCGGTGCAGGCTGGCCAGGACTCCGCTCAGGGTCTTGGCGTGGGCGTCGCGGGTGGCGACGGCGTCGGAGATCCGGCGCGCGCAGTCGAGGATGTGACCTGCCTCGAAGGTGCCGATCTCTCGTTCCGGATCGGCCAGTTGAAGCAGCCGCTGGCGTTGGAAGTCGATGTTGCGCTCGGCGAACTGCAGGTCGGTGAGGCCAGCGATCAGGGCGGCGAGCATGCTGCCGTCGGGGTTGAGGCCAGCCAAGGTTCCGAGGTCGGCCAGCGGCTGGGCGTACAGGTCCTCGATGCGCTCGGCGATCGTCTGGGCCGTGGCGTCAGGTGCGGGCAATCGGGGCTTTCACGGTCGGGGCCCTCGCACTGCCCCGGCTCGGATGTCGGCCGGGGCAGGCGGAAGGGCGGTGGTGGTCGTCGGCTGCGTGAGCCGTACGGGACGGCGTGGCACCGGCCCGGGTGGAGGCATGGTGCGCAGCAGCTGGCCGAGGGCGGCGACGTAGCCGTTGCGCCCGGCCAGGGCCGCTTCCATCCACTGGGCGTCGAAGCGCAGGTCGTCGGCGGACAGTTCGCTCATGTCGCGATCGGCGGCGGTGGCCTCGTGGACGCGGTCCCGTACCCAGGCCACCTGCTCCTCGGCCACCACGAGGAAGGAGCGCAGCTCCAGCGCCCGCCGCAGCGCCGCGGACGCATCGCGGCCGGACGCCTGCGTGTACAGCTCACGCACGGCGGCGCCGAACGTCTGCTCCAGCAGGCTGTCCTGGCTGGAGGTCTTGTCGGCCACGCTCACCGGGCCGCCCCGCGTACGGGTGCCTGCGCGGTGTCCGGCACGGACGGTGCGGTGGTGGGCAGGGCCGGGCCCCGGCGGGCGGTGGGCGCCGTCCCGCGCCACGCCCCCGGGCTGCGGTTCCCGATCGCCTGAGGGTCGAGGAGGTGGCGCACCGTCATGGCGCGTCCCTCCCGCACGGTGTGCGCGCTGTTCACCGAGTCCGCGAGCCGCATGACGTGTTCGGGCAGCTCGACGAATTCGCCGTCGGGCACCGTGTCGACGTGGTGGGCGAGGGCTTGGGCAAGGGCGTCTTCGGCCCTGTTCAACACCTGCTGGGCCTCGGTAAGCAGCCCGTGCCAGCGCACGATCGTGGTGGCTTCCGGGTGGGCCTGCGGGGCGGCGACTACCGCGCGTCGCAGCTCGGCAATCGGCATCTGGAAGCGGGACTGGATCTGCTCGGTCAGGACGCCCAGCACGTCGTCGGCGTCAGGCACAGCGCAATTCCTTTCCGTTGGATTCGAGGAGACAGGGCGTGGCATTTCCACGGCCCAACCGCCTTACAGACGAGTGCGATTCAGGGCCGTTCGGGAGAGAGGGGCAGACTGGTTAGTCCAGGCACATGCGGACGTCGCGATAGACGTAGGTCCCGGAAACCCAGCCCTTGACGCCGGTGGTCTTGTCGGTGATGTACACCCACTTCGCACCCTTGGTGGTCTTGTGCACCGTGAACTTGTGCGACTTGTAGAGGATGCCGACGGCGGTGGACTTGGTCGTCGCCTTCTTGCGGATGGTCACGGCGTTGGTGCCGTGGACCGCCCACGGGAGGTACGGCTTGCTGGTGCAGGATGACGCGGGCACCGCAGTGGCGACGGACCTCGGCGCTGCGGTGGCCGCAGAAGCCGACGCGAGGGGCAGTGCGAGCGCGCCGAGCAGTGCGGCGGATATCGCAATTCGGGTTGAGCGCATGGGGAATTGGGCTCCATGTCAGGAAGAAGGAACAGAGAATGCAGGCCGGACAGTTGCCTGTGCGGGCCGGATTCAAGAGTCCGGAGAATCCCCGGTTTCGCTAACCGGGGATGGAGTGCTATGTTTCGCCGCCGCCGGACGGGAGCGGCGTGAATCGCACGGAAATCAACGGGCGTTGCCGCAGCCCTCACCGGCCGGGCCGGCGCGGTGGTTCAGATGACACGACGCGTGCCGCAGCCACAGGCCGGGGGCTCTGGCGGGCGGGAGGCGCGGTCGTGGGCAGCGGGAGGTCTTGGCCGCTCCAGTGCGCTTCCCACCACGTCGTGGCGGCTTCGAAGGTGGCGAAGCCGCCTTCGCGCAGGGTTCGTGTCCAGGTGTCGGTGTCGACTTCTTCCAGCAGCACCCGGAAGGGCAGGGGGACTCGTTCGTCCAGCGCCCGCAGCAGCACCATGGTCTGCAGGGGCGCGTCGTCCTTGGTGTAGCTGGTCAGGAGGGCGAAGTGATCGCCGTCGCCACGCAACCGCTCCTCCAGCGCACGAGTGGCGTCGTCGGCGGGTGTGCCGCCCAGTCCCTCGGGCAGCAGGATCTTGTCCTCGGAGCAGCCGCGGGCTATCAGCCAGGACTGGGCCATCGCCGGCAAGGGCAGCGTGGCGTGGTCGAAGCGGAAGGTCCTTGTGGCGGTGTCGCGCTGGAGGTGGAGGGCGACGAGTTGGGCGTCACCTGGGATGCCCCAGGTGACGGCCCCGTTGTGGAGCACGAAGTAGCTGTGCCGGCCGTCGCTGGTGTGGTGCTTGGCCAGGACCGTGAGCTGGTCCTCGTCGATGCCGATGTGCTGCCAGAACTGTTCGTCGACGGAGTCGTTGACAGCCCTGTAGCCATCGAGACGGAAGTCCGGGGTGTCTTGGGCCATAGATGCTTTCGGATCGATCAGCGGTTGAAGTGGCGGTCCTGGCGCCCGGGTCAGCGGCGGGGGGCGGAAGAGGCTGGCCAGGTTCCGGGACGCTGCGCGGGCGGTGCAGTCCGCGTGGCCGGCCGGTGCGGTGCGGCGAGGAGCGCACGGCCGGTGTCGGTGAGGGTGACGGGCTGCCCGGCGTGCAGCGGATGAGCGTCGTCGCGCACGACGAGACCGGCCGCCTCAAGTCGCTGAAACTGGCTGTAGGCGAGGCGGGTACCGGATGCGGTCACGACCGACAGGCGCTGGGTGAGTAGGTGTTCGCGCAGCTTGGCGCCCTGGGCGATGGCCAGCAGGGCCGCCTGATCCGACGCTGGCAGCTCCGCCGCCGGACCTGTTCCACTCGAACGAACGGCAGCCTCGATGGGTTCGAGCGCCGCCACGACCTGTTGCTCGCGCTCGTCGCGGATGGCGGCGGCCTCTTCCAGCGTGGCGACGGTGCGGTTGATGCGCGAGAACAGGGCCTGGTCGACCGCGAACTCCCCGGAGGCCAGCCGCTGGAGCTGGACCCGGTAGAAGGTCACGCCGTGTTCGGCCTGGACCAGAGTGCGGTGGGCGTCGACCAGGCGGCTGCGTGGCTCGTCGAGGAGGTCGCGGTCGCGGTGCTGCCACAGCTGGTCGATGCTGTGGCCGACGGCCGCCTCGATGCGGTGATCGAGCGCCGTGAGCGCCTTCTTCGCCGGCGCGGGGGCAGGAGTGGCAGGCATGAAATAGGACTGGTTTCTCGGTGGGGGCGATCACGACGGCGCATGGCCGGCGGGGATGTCGCCGAGGGGAATGCGGACATCGAGGTGAGAGCCGTCGCGGGTGTGTACGGCGGGGCCGAGCCGGGCGAGGAGGCGCAGCATCGGCGTGTTAGCGGCGTGGAGGTACGCAGTCAGGGTGTGGGCGCCACTGCGGCGGGCGTGGTCGGCGGCGTGCCGGGCCAGCAGGGTGCCGATGCCGCGGCGCTGGTGGGCGTCGGCGACCTGCAGTCCGAGATCGACGACGCCAGCTTCGTGGCTGACGAGCCCGGCCGAGACCATCGCAAGCGGACGGCCCTCGGCGTCAAGGCCGATCCAGACATCGCAGTGGTCCAGCAGCCGGGTGAAGTCGCGATGGGTGATTCGGGTCCGCCCCCAGCGCAGGAGCAGGTTCGACTCGGAGCAGTCCTGGTGGAGGGAATCGGCCAGCGGCCGGTCCGCCTCGGTCGCTGGGTGGATCGTGGCGAGGGACGGCTGGTGGATCAGGGGGCGAAGCCCTGCAGGGCGATCAGCACGGCACCGCGCCGGTACCCCTTGACTTCCCTGTCTTCGTCCATGGCGCAGGCGTACACGTTGTTCAGGGCCAGGAGCTTGGCCAGGCGGGCCTCGGTCAGTCCGGCGTACGGGCCGCGCCCGTCGGAGCCTCCGGCGAGGTCGCTGAGCAAGCCGATGAGGTCCGCTGCCGTCAGGGCGGGCGGATCGCCGGCGGCGGCGAAGGCGTCACGGCAGGCATGCAGGATCGTTTCGGGCTCGCTCCCGCAGTGCAGCGCGAAGTCCTCCTGGGCTTCGGTGGCCTCGGAGACCGGCGCGCAGCAGCAGGGCTGGGACACCAGCCGGGTCAACTCCACTTCGAGCCGCAGGCGTTCGGCGAGCCGGTGGGCGAAGGTGTCGGGTCGTTCGATGGCGAGGACACCATCTGCGTGGTCGCCGACGAGGGCGTCGAGTGCCTCGTCGAGGTCGTAGCAGTCCCGGGCGATCTCCAAGATGGCCAGGTGATGCTGATTGGCGGACGGGGGCTCGACAGCCAGCGCCTCGGCGACACGGTCGAGGATGAAGGACAGGCGGGTCAACGGACAGGGCCTTTCAGGGGAGTGTGCGTGGGTGCGGCTGCGGGAAGGCCGGGCACCGCGTAGGGCGGCGGGCCGGGCTTGGGGATCGGCGGCCGTTGCGTGTCCAGTTGCGGGGAGCGGGCGCGGGCGGCGTGGGTGCGCGCGCCGGTCGGGCGCCGGGCGATACCGAGGCGGGCACGGGCCGTTTCGTACACGTCGTGCCGGGCGCGCGGGCGTACGGCGACGACGTGGATCTCGGTGCGGTGCGTCGCGCCGGGTGGGGCCGGGCGCTGGGCGTAGACGATGCGCCAGGCGTTGCGGTGATCGACATAGAGCTTGCGGCACCCGGTCAGCTCCTCGGTCAGCTTGCCGCCGAACAACTGGGCGTTGACGACCTTCTGGAGCTGGTCGAGGGCCAAGTCGCGGATGTCGCCCGGGGCCTGGAGCAGGTCGGTCAGAGCCCTCGGGTCGAAGGACAGGCCGAAGGCCGGTCGGGGTTCGGGATCGCTCATACGGCGGCCTGGCCCGGCTCGCCGACCGTGGGTGGCTCGTCGGCGGGGGAACTCGCCGCCCGGGTGGAGGGTTTGGGCCCGGGCAGCAGGCGGTGGGCGGGCCGGTCCGGGTCGGTCATGCACGCGGACAGCGGCCCGCCAGGGGCGCGAACGGTGGTCAAGGCATGGGTGAGGAAGTCACGGTGCCACACGAACAAGCCGCTGGGTCCGGCTTCGGGGTCCTTGTGCTGCTGGTAGGCCAGCCACAGGGCATGCAGCCAGGCGACGACACAGTCGTGTTCCTGCCACTGCTGGCACCAGGGCGTGGCCGTGGTGACCTCCGCGCCGTAAATGGGCATGAGGAAGTCGTCCACCCAGTCGCTGAGGCCGTCGAGTTCGTCCTCGTACTCCTCGCCATCCAGTTCCAGGATCGGGCGCGGCTCCGGTGGGGCAGGCGGTACCGGCAGGCCGGCGAATCCCGGAAGGCCGAAGCCGTCGAACGCGCGTGGTCCGGGCTCCGTGGACAGGCTGTCGAGCTGCTGGGCCTGCTGGGCCGACTGCTTGAGCAGCTTGCGCACGCTGGCCTCGATACTTTCCAGATCCGTGTCCGGCAACCGGACCGGTTCCATTTCCCCGTCATCGGTGGGGTTTATGGATTCAGGCACGAAAGGGTCCTCCTTGAAGCCGCTTCCCATGGGCTGGGATGGCGGCTCCAACCATCCGGACGATCCCCGGTTTCGCTAACCGGGGATCCGGTGCTATAACGCTTGCACTCATGACCGGGAAGGAATCCGGTAATTCAGATTCCGCCCAGGTCGGACAGCCCCTGCGGGTCAGGAGGACAGGACGAAGTCGTCCTGATTCAGGGTCTGTTGCAGGGTCTCGGTCAGCCGGTCGGCTACCGGCGGAGTGTGGTTGTCCCTCATGCAGGTATTCCTACGTTACTCACAGTCACGAGTGTCAACGCCCAACAGTCGCGCTCCAGGCTGCGGCTTACACACCCGCGCAGGTCATCGCGGGCACACCCGGTTTGACAGTCTGGGTGGCCCTGAAGCCCTGCAGTTACGGACGCCGCGTGCAGGTCACACCGTGGACGGTCTGTTCGGGAGGTCGGCATGAGTCCATCGGGCAACAGGGGCACGTGCACCTACCCGTGACGCGAGTCCCTCCTACGCCCAGGAAAGGACTCGCGTGGACAAGGGTTAGGGGACGGTTAAGGGGCCGACATCGAGGGGTGTCGACAAGGGCAGCGACGGCGGCGCCTCGGCCCCAGGAACCGGCATCAGGGGTGTCGGCGACCAGCTCGGGAACGGGCCCGAGGTCGTAGCACTGGGGACGTGACCAGTTCCGCCGCCCGAGTCGAAAGTGTCGCTTCGGGTGGTGTCGTGCCGTAGCCACTCCCTGCCTTGGCCCCAGGAGACGGCGAGACCCAGCAGGACGCTCCCGACGATCACTGACAGTGCCGCAGACCTGAGCACGAAGACCAGGCTGCTGGTCTTCTCCGGAAGCTCCGTGTCGACCTCGCCCAGGACGAAGTCCGCTGCGGCTCCGCCGTCGGTCGCGGACGGGGCGGAGAGCCGGCACGCCGGGGTCCTGTCGTCGAGCCCCAGTTCCGCCAGACGGAAGGTGAGCCAGGCGGTCCGGTCAGGTTGGAACACTGCCTCCTCGACCCACGCCGCCACGTCCTCCGGCGGTGTGCCGTCGGCGGGTTCAGCGATAACTCCGCCCGTCCAGTCGAACCGCCAGGATGCACCGCACCCGGAGACGAGCAGAGCCGACACGAGCGCGGTGACGGCAGTGACGAGTACCGCCAGTGGGTCGTCGTTCCGTCGGCGGTTGCGCGGCAGGCGCGACCCGAGAGCCCAGGCCAGAGGCATGCGCTCGCCGGAGTCGAGAACGGCGATCACCCGCCGGAGGGACAGCGCGTCGGGTCCGCCACCGGCCACGTCGTCGACCGCCCGCATCAGTGCCCCGACCAGCCGGACGGCTCGCCGCTCGGCCAGCACTGCAACCCAGTCCTGCCAGGGCATGAGCTGCGCCACCTCGCACTCGGGAAGCAACCGAACGAGGTCGTTCTCGTACAGCATGTCCGGCAGCAGATCCCCGGCACGGGCAGCGATCGCCGCAGTCCGGCCCGTCCGTGGTCCGGCCGTACGGGCGGCTCTGATCCGGGCGGCGAAGTCCGCGTGCGGAGCGTCGCACGGGGAGTGCCGAGGGTCCGACACCACCTGCGCTCGCAGGCGCTCGAAGGCGGGCCGCATCTCGGGCGAGGCGGCCATCATGGCGAACACCCGGAAGGGGTCGTCGGGCCGTCGGCCCACCGGCTCGCGCTTGCGGTCCAGGAACGTCTTCCGGAAGGCGGGCCAAGCGAGTTCGACATCGCCTCTGGCCCGTAAAGCGTCCGCTAGGAGGTCCACGCCGTACAGCCGGACGGCCTCCCTGTCGGCCTCTTCCTCCTGCCGCCTGCGGGTGGCGGCGGTGAGCATGCGCGCGAATCGCCGGTAACCCGCGACGAAGAGCCGCGGGAGCCCGCGATACTGCCGCACCAGCCCGTTCGCGTCGCCCATCCGGTCGAGAGAGTCTTCTGCGAGTCGCAGACTTGTGTCGAGCCTGAGTGTGAAGGCGCGGGCCCGGCTGTGGCCGAGGGAGAAGTGCGCGAGTTCGTGGGCGAGGACGGCCCGCAACTGGTCTTGCGTCAGCACGGCCAGCAGCGGCAGGCCGATGACCAGGCAGCGGTTTCCTTCACCCAGGCCGATGAAACGGGTGTCCGTCTCGATGACCGCGGCGTTGGCGTTGGTGGTGAACCTGATGATCGAGGGCGGTTCGGTGCCCAACTCCGCGGCCACTTCCTGGACGAGCCCGTACAGCTGCGGTGCCTGCCCGACATCGGCCAGGACCTCGTCTTCCGGGGTGTCGGTGGTGAGGAAGATCGTCCGGTACGCGGCGTCCGCGAGGGCGACCGCCAATGGCGCCGTTCCCGCGCAGACCACGAACACCTGGGCGGGGAACGGCTGGCTGGTGAACACGGTCAGCCACAGCGCCGCGCCGAAGAGGAGAAGCCAGAGCAGGGCGCCTCCGGCGACCAGCACGTAGAACCCGAGCAGCAGCACTGAGGCTGTCGCGATGCGTACCCGGCGGGTCATCGTCGGGTTCCCTCGGCGAGCCGTTGGGCCCGCAGGCCGAGCGCGAGCCACTCCTCGGCCTCGCGCAGTCGTTCGGCGATCCGGTCGGTCCTGCCCTCGGTGTCGAGCCAGTCACCGCAGGAGTCGATCTCGGGCGGCATGTCCAGCAGCAGCCGAAGCCGCTTCCTGGCGTGGCGGAGGTGGGACCTGACCGTGGGGACAGTCATGCCCAGACGGACGGCGATCTCCTCACTCGTCAGCTCCTGGGCTTGAAGGTGCACGACCTGGCGCTGACGGGCCGGCAGGCGATGGAGGGTGCCGAGCACGGCGAGGACGGCCTCCCGCTGCGCGGACGGGCAGGAAGCGGGGAGCGGCAACTCACTGTCGGGGCGTGGACGCCAGAGGCGATTACGCCATTTGCGGGCTTCGTCGATGAGCTTGCGGCGTACCACCGTGGAGAACCAGGCATGTGGTTCCTTGATCGACTCCCATTGCTCCATCGCCGCGAGCATGGCCTCCTGGACGGCGTCCTCCGACTGCTGGCGACTGCCGCAGATGAGGATGCCCATGGCGACCAAGCGGTCCCGGTTGGCGTGACAGTACTCGGCGAAGTCGGCGCCGGGAGACACATCAGCCACGACTGGAGCCCTCCTCCGGGAGTCCGGCGGTCGGCGTCCCGCCGGAGCGGACGGTCAGTGCCGCTTCTCCGGAACGCTCGGTCAGGACCGCGCCGGGCCCGCACTCCCGCAGGATCCCGACGAGCATCGCCGCCCGTGCCTCGTCCTTCGCCTTCGCCCGCAACCAGCGGACCACCTCGCCCCCAAGCCTCAGCGCCGCCAACACGACGATCACCACAACCGGTTCCACCCAGGACATGCCGTCCCCTTCCGTTCACCACCGGCATCTGCCGGAGTCGGAGTACTGACGACTCGCGGGGCACATCCGTGCAACGAAGCACCGAATCTTTTTTGAGCGCTGCTCTCTTCGGACCATGCGGCCCCCCACTTCGCGCCACAACGCACGCCAGGACAACTCCGTCCCCGGGCCACTGCGCTCCACACATATCCCAAAGGGCGCAAAGGAGCGTTGGCGGGCGCACACGGCGTACAGCAGCAGAGCGCCAGCGGGCCGGTTCGTACGAGGCGCATGATTGACGTCACTGATGGGTCAAGGTCCGCCGGGCAGCCTACTGGGCTTCTCCCGGCTACTGAGCGTTGTTCAACCTGAATCCGCTGGTCATGGGGCTGGCATGGGGAACGGTTGGAATGCTCATGCGGTCTGGTGTGTGATCGGTAGGAGGTGATCGTCCGTCAGCGGTGGACCTCGGCGTTCGTCAGCACGTGGAGGTCCGAAGGAGGGTGGTGGCGTGTCGAGATGCGGACCTGTGACGCGCCGGGACCGGATCTGTTCCACCCGGCCGTCCGCCGCATCGAACAGGGCCTGGACCTCGTCGTAGTCCAACGGCCGTCGCCGCGGGTCGCCTTCATAGTCCACGACGTGCTTCACGCTGTTCCACTCGTGGAACACCTGCTGCGGCGCCATCCCGAATGCTCCGAGCAGACCCGGCCCCACTGGTAGCGGGCATCGGTCAAGTACGCGCAGAACAGCTGGAGCGTGATCTCGTAACTCCGCGCCATGGACACCGTTATCGGCCGTGGCCCCGAGCCGAGATCGCTAATGAACGCCTCCGCCTCCGCAGGCGTCCACTGCCAGGGATACAGCCCGGTGAACGCCACCATCCGCCGCACCAAGCCAGACGCGGATCGACGGTCTCTCGCTCGTCAAGAAACCGCGCCCGCTGCTGGCAGGCCCAGCCCTCCAACATCGCCCGAAACACCGTCGATTCCGGGTCCAACGGCACGACATCGTCCGCCAACACCAGCAGCGCCGAGCCCGGAGCCTCGATCATGCTCACCACCCACTCCGGATGATGCATACAACGCAAAATTGTTGCACTGCGCTGCTTGAGCGGTAAGTGCCCTGACCGAATGCTCCAGACTCGCCTCGCTCAGGACGTCACTATTCCTCGGGACCAGCAAGAATGAAGTCCTCGCGCCGTGCGGTCTGTTGCATCGTTTCCAAAAGCCGAGCTTCGGCGATCGTCGCGTAGTGCTCGGTCTTCTCGACGCCGATGAAGTCACGGCCTTCCAGAAGGGCGGCGACGCCGGTCGAGCCGGAGCCGGCGCAGAAGTCGAGCACCGTGCCCTGCTCGGGGCAGATCTTGACCAGCTCGCGCATCACCTCGACCGGCTTCTGGGTGATGTGCTGGCGGTTCTTGCCCGACGGCTGCGACGCGCTGTAGAGGCCGGGCAGGTAGACCGGGTTGCGGGAGGCGTCGATGGCACCCTTGGAGGCCCAGACGATGAACTCGCAGTTCTGCGTGAAGCGGCCCTTCTGGGGCCTGGCCTGCGGCTTGTGCCAGGCCAGCACACCACGCCACAGCCACCCGGCCGCCTGGATCGCGTCCGTCGTGGTGGGGAGCTGACGCCAGTCGGTGAACAGCAGCGCCGTGCCACCCGTCTTGGCGAGCCGGTGTGCTTCGGTCATGATCTGCGTCAGCCAGAACCCGTACGAGCGCTGATCCATGTTCTCGCCGGTGAAGTCCGGCAGGTTATGGCCGGCGTCGGCGGAGGTGTACTTCTGCTTCGCGCTGCGGGAGGTGCGCTCCTTCGCCGTCCGGCCACCGGAGTTGTACGGCGGGTCGGTGATGACGGAGTCGACACAGCCTTCCGGCAGTTCGGCGAGGACGCTGAGCGCGTCGCCCTGGTGCAGGGAAAAAGGCAAAGAGATACCCCAATTTCGGGTCGGGTGAGATGAGGGGGAAGACCTCCGGCTCACGCATGTAACCCCGGGCAGGCCGAATGCGGGCATGACGGCACCGCTGACCTACGAAAGTGGGGTGGCGAGGGGAGGAGCCAAAACTGTAAGGCACGATCCCCGGTTGAGACGCATCGCCGCCTTCCAGCCCAGGAAATCAGGGCTTGATCGCCCGCGATTTCGGCAACCGGGGATCCGCCCTTACTGTTTTGGAACTGCCCGGCGAACACCGCCGATGGCGCAATCCCTGCCCCTGCCTTCATGGAGATTTTCCCGTGCCCCGGCACACGTGACCTGACACCCACGCGCCTCGTGAGCTGAAACCAGCGCTCACGAGGTACATCCCCGACTCACCCAACTCCCGTGCCGCAGCGCCCTTTCCGCCTCTACTGCCGCGCGGCCGGGACCGTGCCTTCGAAGGACCCCCTTGTGACAGCTCCCTACCCTCCCCTGCCCGAACACCGGCCCCCGGACCGTGACTGCCGCTCGGGAGGCGTCCCCGGTTGAAGGGCGTAGCCGCCGGCATCGGCGTCGTCGCCCTCTCCCCTCTCCTCCTCGCCGGCACGGCCATGCTGATGGCCTCCTCCAGCGAGGCCGCCCAGAGCACCTACTCGTCCCTCACCTGCGTGGGCGACGTCGACACCGACGCCGTCGTCGAGCAGGTCACCAGGATCCTCAACGGCGCATCCGCCAAAGACGTCCACGTCGAGGGCCTGAGCCTGCCCGAGGAGCAGATCCCCAGTGCTCAGACCATCGTGGCCACCGGGATCAGCCTCCACGTGCCGAAGAAGGGCCAGATCATCGCGCTCGCCACCGCGATGCAGGAATCACGGCTGCGCAACCTCAGCTCCGGCGACCGCGACTCGCTCGGGCTGTTCCAGCAGCGCCCGAGCCAGGGCTGGGGTACCGCCGAGGAGATCCACGATCCCGTCTACGCCTCCACCCAGTTCTACGAGCACCTGCTCGCGGTGGACGGATGGCAGCAACTGACCGTCGCCCAGGCCGCGCAGAAGGTCCAGCGCTCCGCCTACCCCGACGCCTACGCGAAGTGGGAGGAGCTGGCCACCGCCCTGCAGAAGGCGATCGCCGCCACCTTCCCCGACGCCGACCAGGACGCCACGGAGACGGACACCACCTCCAGCACCGCGTCCTGCACGGCGACCGAGGACGGCTCCGGATACGGCACCATCCCCGAAGGGTCCGTACCGAAGGGCTACTCGATCCCCAAGGACGCCGACCCGAGGGCCCGCAAGGCGATCGCCTGGGCGATGGCGCAGCTCGGCACGATGTACCAGTGGGGCGGCACCTGCACCGCGCCGCACGGCCCGGACCCGATGGGCCGCTGCGACTGCAGCTCACTGACCCAGCAGGCGTACACCCATGCCGGCATCCAGCTCACCCGCACCACGTACACCCAGATCAACGAGGGCAACGCCGTCTCCCCCAAGTCGCTCAAGCCCGGTGACCTGATCTTCTCCCGCGGCAACGCCGCCCGCCCCGAACACGTCGGCATGTACATCGGCTCGGGCCTCGCGATCGAGGCACCCCGGACTGGCAAGCCAGTTCGAATCACGCCCCTGGCGGACTGGGCCATCCTCGCCGCCCGCCGTGTCATCTGACCCCTGGTCGGGACGCAGACCCCACATGCCGCCTGCATCACCAGTTCAGCGCGGGAACGGCCACGCACGGCATGTGAGCCGGATCGCGGCTCCCAATCCCCCTGGGCCGCTTCCTTGCCCGCCTGCATGCGGCCCATCGGCAGGACGACCTGCCCGTTTCTCTCCCTCCTCTGTCTCGACATCACGGAGCATCTGAGTGATACCTCACCACCGCGTCCGGCGCGCTCTTGCGGCCGCCTCGACGGGCCTGGCCGTCGCAGTTGGCGGCCTGGCCACCGCCGCCACGGCTCAGGCGTCTGACACCGGCCATACGACGATCTCGTGCAGCGCGGTCAAGGTACGCAAGTCCCCTGCGAAGAACGCCACTGCGCTGGGCGTCGCCTACCGGCACGACAAGATCGCCTACAACCAGTTCGCGTACAAGCGCTCCGAGAAGACCTGGTACACCCGGGGCACGGTGACCCGGAAGTCCGACGGCAAGAAGATCCGCGGCTACGTGATCTACCAGTGCGCGAACCCGTACGGCAGCAACGGCGCGCCCACACCGCCGATCCCGAAGTAGTAAGCCAAGCAGCCGGATCAGAGGCTGAGCCGTAGCGCCGTCGAAGCGGCACCGGCCCGCGTTGTGGCCTCTCCCCAGCCTCGGAACGAGCGCTGCTGTGCCCTCGCGCGCGACGACGCTTCGCATGCGTCGACGGGCTCGGCCAGATCCCGTACGGCTGCCGTCCGCCTCCCCGAGGCCGCCGCCTCGCACCTCCTCCTCTTCTCTTCATTGATTCCCGCGCGTCGGCTTCGGCGCGCGCAAGGAGCCTCCCTTTGCACCTGCTCGACACTGTGCAGTACCTGGCCTACGACCCCGGCATCACACCCTCGGGTGGCGGCCTGCCCGGCCTCGCCGTGCTGAAGAACGTGGTCAACTCGATCAACCTGTTCGCGATCGTCGCTGTGGTCGGCGCGCTCGCCGTCTCCCTCGGCGTGTGGGCCTGGGGCCACCACACCGGCGGCCACCAGGCCGAGGCCAACGGCAAGAAAGGCGCGGTCGTTTCGGCCGGCGCCGCCCTCGGCCTCGGCGCCGCGAACGGCGTGGTCGCGTTCTTCTCCGCCCTCGGGTCGCAAGTCCACTGATGCCGAAACGATTCCCCTCCCTGTCCGGCTACGGCATCGGCTGGTCGACCCGGCAGCGCATCACGGTCAGCGCGATCGGCCTCGCCATCCTCCTCGCCCTCGCCGCCACCGTCGCTGTGTTCACCGGCCGCACCGGAACCAGCGACAGCCAGACCTCCACTCCGCCCAGCACGAGCAGCACCGCCTCCGCGTCCGCCGACCCGACGGCGTCGGCTGGGACCGGTTCGGTGGCGAAGCCGCCGCCAGTGGCCGACCCGGTCAACTTCGCCAAGGCCGCCGCAGCGATGCTGTGGTCGTACGACACCCGGGCCACCAGCCGTGATCAGCAGCTCGCCGGGATGAAGGCGTGGCTGACGGCGGAGACGAAGTACGCCGACTGGTCCTCCCTCACTGCCCAGGTACCGGATCCGGTGCTGTGGTCGCGGATGGCCGACCAGGACCAGTACGCCACCGCCGCCGTGGACGAGGCCCACTACCCGTCGGCGTTCAAGCAGGCCCTGGCGGACGACCCGTCGGCGATTACCGAGGCGTACATCTACGCCGTCACCGTCACCGGCAAGCAGCAGATCGCCTGGAAGAAGGGCGGCGCCGGCGCCGAGGACCGCTCGATCACCCTCGCCGTGCAGTGCCGTCCCAACGCCGACTGCTCCCTGGTCTCCATCTCCCCCCGCGTCGTGCCCTGACACGCGCCCCGAGCCCACTAGAGAAAGGAGGGGTGACTCCCCTTGGGCTTCTGCGACCTCCCCCTCGCGGACAAACTGTGCGCGGTCGGCGACGCGGTCTCCTTCGCCTCCGACCCGGGCGCGGCCATCGGCAACTGGATGGCCAAATCAGCGGGCGAACTCGCCGCCGCCGGAGCCGACTTGGCCGCCGAGGCGGTCAACACCACCACCAAGGTCGACCTGAACGCCGGATGGTTCCGCGACAACTACGAGATGATCCTGCCGATCGGCCTGATCGTCCTTGTCGCCACCTTCTGCGCCCAGCTTGTCCGCGCCGCGATCCGCCGCGACGGCCAGGCCCTCACGCAGGCATTCACCGGCACCGCCGCCGGCGTCCTGTTCGCCTTCACCGCGATCGCCTTCACCACTGTCGCCATCGAAGTGGTCGACGCCCTCTCCGATGGCCTACTCAAAGCGGCGAACCTGTCCATCGATTCCGCCGTACGCCGCATCGTCAAGGTCGCCGCGATCCCTGGCCTGTCGGCGATGGGCTGGCTGGTCGCCGTCTTCGCCGGCGTCGGCGCCGCCCTGGGCGCGTTCCTCTACTGGTGCGTGATGATGGTCCGCAAGGTCGGCATCCTCGTCATGGTCACCCTCGCCGTCTTCGCGGGAGCGGGCGGCGGCTGGGAGGTCGCCCGGCGCTGGCGCAAGGGCTGGATCGAGGCCACCGCCACCCTGGTCGTCTCCAAGCTCCTGATGACCGTGATCTTCGTGCTCGGTATCGCGGCGATGGGCAAAACGGAGGCCAAGGACGGCGTCGCCGCCCTCGCCGACGTCATGGCCGGCATCGTCATCATGGCGCTCGTCCTGCTCTGCCCCTACGCCACGTTCAAGTTCGTCCACTGGGCCGCCTCCGAAGGCTCCGACGCCGAGACGCTGCACCGCTCCGGCGGAGCCGGCGCGCAGATGGCCCGCCAGCACGCCGAACGCGCCGGCCGCAAAGCCGCCGCCGCGGTCGCCACCGCAGGAACTGGCGGTGCCGCGGCCGGAGCGGGCGCCGCTCCCCAGGGCCCGGACGCCGTGCCGGGCGGTTTCCCCGGCGACATCGCCACCAACCCCACGCCGGACACCGGCAAGGAAGGCGGCGGTTCGGACGCTCCGTCATCCGGGGGCGAGGGGATCAAGAGCGGTCTGGAGAAGGCCGTGCAGCCACCGCCGACCAATCCGCGCGAGGACACCAGCGGCCACCTCGGCGGCAGCCCTGGACCGGCCTCCGGCGGGGGATCTCCCACCGGCAGCGGTTTCATGTCCGCGTCCGCGTCTCCGGCCGACGCTTCCACCCCGCCGCCGCAGGGCGCCCCGCCAGCCCCGACCTCCACGCCTTCGGCCGGAACCGGCACTCCACCCCCTCCGCCCACCGGCCCCTGACCCTGCCCGCAGGCCGGAACGGCACACCCGCACTCCCCTTCAGGTGTGCCGTCCCGGCCCCGCCCCGCGCCTTCCCGGAAACCGGCCTTGTCTGAACTATCCGTCTCCCCGATCACGGTCAAATTCCCGCACCGCTCACGGCGCGGAATCCTCCTCGGCCTCTCCCTCCCCCAACTCACCCTCGTCTCCGCTGCGTTGGCGCTGCTGCTGATCACAGTGGTGACCACCGGGCTGCTCGGCGCCATCGCCCTGACCCCCCTATGGGCAGTCGTCGCTGCCCTGGTCGCCGTCCGCCGCGACGGCAGGTCCCTGATCGACTGGGCTCCGATCGTCTCCCGCTACGCCCACCGCCGCCGCACCGGCCAGACGCTGTGGCTGGCCCGGCCGGTCTCCCGGCCCCGCCAGGACGGCGTGCTCCACCTGCCCGGCACCGCCGCCTCCCTGAAGGTCGTCACCCCCGGCGACTCCGCCAACCAGGCTGCCGCCGTCCACGACCCGCACCACCAACGGCTCACCGCGATTGCCCGGGTCAGCAGCCGCGCGTACGCCCTGCTCGATCCGGCCACGCAGAACTCGAACGTGGCGGGCTGGGGCCGGGCTCTGGCCGGCATCGCCCGCACCGGACACGTCGCCACCGTGCAGGTGCTGGAACGCACCGTCCCCGACTCCGGCGACACCCTCGCCCGTCACTGGGCCCAGCACGGCCGCCCCGACACCCCCGTCGCCGGGCAGGTGTACTCCGAACTGGTCGCCTCCGCCGGCCCAGCCGCCGCCCCGCACGAGGCGTACCTGGCCATCAGCCTGGACCTCAAGGCCGCCAAGCGCCTCATCAGCCAGGCCGGCGGCGGGCTCCCCGGCGCCTTCACGGTGCTGGAGCAGACAACTTCGGCCATCGCGCTCGCGGCGCGCAGCGCGGGGCTGATGGTGACGGGCTGGCTGACTGCGCGGGAGATCGCCGCGGTCATCCGCACCTCCTACGACCCTCACGCCCTGTCCGCCCTGCAGCAGTGGTCGCCGAATGGGCGGGCCGAGGCCGAACCTGCTGCTGCCGGGCCGGTTGTCCAGGTCGAGGAGTACGACCGCCTCGGCACCGACAGCGCCCGCCACGCCACGTACTGGATCGAGAACTGGCCCCGCACCGAGACCACTCCCGGCTTCCTGCACGGGCTGATGTTCACCGCCGGGGTCCGCCGCAGCCTGTCTCTTATTTACGTGCCGCAGGGGCTTGAGTCCGCGCTGCGCGACGTCCAGCGTAAGAAGGCGGCGATCATCGCCGACGCCAACGAGCGTGCCCGCCGCGGACAGGTGGATTCCGAGGCCGACTCGGTCGAGTACGCGGACGTCAAGGTCCGTGAGCGGCAGCTGATCGCCGGCCATGCCGACGTCGCCCTGACCGGGCTGCTCACCGTCAGCGCCGCAACGGACGCCGCTCTCGACGCCGCGTGCGCGCAGATCGAGACCGCCGCGGTCACCGCCCAGGTCGACCTGCGAAGGCTCTTCTTCCAGCAGCCCGACGCGTTCGCCCTCGCCGCCCTGCCGCTCGCCCGCACGGCGCTGTGACAGTGGTGCCGGGATGACGCTCCCGCTGCGCCAGATGGCATGGCCCGGACATCGTCTTCCTGCCCCGGCAGAGCCGCCCCGGACTGAGCGCTTCCGGTGAGTACGTCGATTTTCGCCCCGCCCAGACCCTCTCCGCCCGGGCCTCCACCAGCCGATCCGCGCTCACCGGTATATGCCGCTGCCGACCACCACTTCGCTCTCCGGACCCGTTCCCGCCCTCGCCGACCTCGCCGTTCTGCGGCACCAAGGACTCCCTTGAACGCACCCCCCACCACCGACGCGCATCCCTACCTCCGCGCAGCCACCGCCGGCATGCGCCACCACACCCGTAGCCACGCCACCTCCTGCGCGCCGGCCGACCGCCTCCACCTGGACACGCTGCACGCCCACCTCACCGCAGCCCACCAGCTGCTCGACCAGCTCACCGACACCACCCGGCCCCCGCATCCGGCCGCCGGGCGTCATCTGGCCGCCGCGCACCTGCGGTTGTGGCAGGCCACCGCTGCCGTCCACGACGCCTTCCACACTGTGCCCACCGGCACCGAAGGCTCAGCAACCGAGGAGTGCCGACCCGAGCGGCTCCCCGACGGCCCGCTGGTGCTCACGATCTGCCAGCGGCACCTGGCCGCCTCCCACGCGATCCGCCGCAAGACCACCCCCGCCGACCTGGCCACGCCATTGCACGGCCACACCACCAGCTGCACCATCTAGAACCCGCGCCGAATCGAGCCCGTCCCGCCATGACCCACCGGCCCGCCCGACGCGCCCGCCGCGCCTCGGCATCCCCCCTGTTCACCCCCCACGGCACCGACCGGGCCAGCCGCAAGACCGCTCGCCGTCAGCTCGCCGAAGCCGCCGCCAAGGCCCGCGCCGAAGCCACCACCCTCCCGGACGGCAGCGAGCCGGTCGAGCCCGAGATGCCGCCTCCGCTGTACCCGGCCCGTGGCCGTCCCGGCCCCGGTTCCGCCCGCGGCAGCCGGCTGAAGCTGCCGCAGCACCGCATGACCACCGCCACCGCCAGCGGGGCGTACCCCTTCCTCGCCGAAGGCGGTCTCGGCGCCGAGGGCATCTACGTCGGCCGCGACGTCCACGCCGAAGCGTCCTTCACCTTCGACCCCTTCTCCCTGTACGGGCGCCTCGAAGGGTTCACCAACCCCAACATCCTGCTCGCCGGTGTAATCGGCCAGGGCAAGAGCGCGCTGGCCAAGTCCTTCGCCCTGCGCTCCATCGCCCACGGCTACCGCGTCTACGTGCCCTGCGACCCCAAGGGCGAATGGACCCCCGTCGCCTCCGCACTCGGCGGCACCTCCATCGCCCTCGGCCCCGGCCTGCCCGGCAAACTCAACCCGCTAGACGCCGCCCCACGGCCGGACAACGTGCCGGAGGCCGACTGGGCGGGCGAGATCCGCAAACGCCGCCTGCTCCTGCTCGGCTCCCTCGCCCGCACCGTTCTCGGCCGCGACCTGCTGCCGATGGAGCACACCGCGCTCGATGTCGCCCTCGACGCGGTCGTCGCCCAGGCCGCCACTGTCCACCGCACTCCGCTGTTGGGCGACATCGCGGCCACCCTCAACCAGCCCGACCAGCTCGATGCCGCCGCTGGGCTCATGTCCGGACGGCTCGGCGAGGCCGCTCGTGACCTCGCCCACGCTATGCGGAGATTGGTCCACGGCGACCTGGCCGGCATGTTCGACGCCCCCTCCACCGTGCGATTCGATCCCACCTCGCCGATGCTGACCATCGACCTGTCCCGGCTCGGCGGCTCCGGCGACGACACCGCCCTCGTCCTCGCCATGACCTGCGCATCCGCCTGGATGGAATCCGCCCTCACCGACCCGCACGGAGGTCGGCGCTGGATCGTCTACGACGAAGCCTGGCGCCTGATGCGGCACCCCGGACTCCTCCAGCGCATGCAGTCCCAGTGGAAACTCTCCCGCGGCCTGGGCATCGCCAACCTCATGGTCATCCACCGGCTGTCCGACCTGCTCACCGCCGGCGACGCCGGATCACAAGGCCGCGCCCTCGCCGAGGGCCTCCTGGCTGACTGCTCCACCCGCATCATCTACCGCCAGGAAACCGACCAACTCCACGCCGCCGCAGCCCTGCTGGGGCTCACCTCGGTCGAGACCGGCGCCATTGCCCGCCTCAACCGCGGACGCGGGCTGTGGCGCGTCGCCGGACGATCTTTCATCGTTCAACATCAACTCCACCCTCACGAGCTGGCCCTGTTCGACACCGACGCACGCATGCACTAGAACTCCCGCGAGTTCCCTCCCACTGCGCGACAGAAACGACTCTGACCCACCTGACCTGGAGTACCCCTGCAGCACCCCGACTTCGAGCTGTACGACAACGTCGGCCGCACCGCCGACCAGATCAGCGCCTACCACACTCGCTCCGCCACAAGGGACGACCTGTACCGCTGGGCGGAGCGCGATGCCGAAGCCTTCCGCGCTCAGCACACTCTGCCGCCCGAGCCCTTCCCCGCCCCGGACCTGAGTCCCTACCGCGAGGCTCTGGACGCGGCCGAGACTCCGGCCGAGTTCAGCACCGTCCTCAACGCCCTGCTGGACGCAGTCGCGCCGTTCCTCAACGAGGTCATCGAGCACCTGGCCGCCACTGCCCAGTGGAAGGGCCGAAATCGCGGAGCCGAACCCGAGTCACCGCCCTGGCTGCTGCGCGGCGCCGCCAGCAGCATCGCTTCAGCGCTGGCCATGGCAACCGAAGCGGAACTGAAGACCCTCCGCGCGCACTACGACCCGCCGCCGGACCTCGACGCGCTCATGAAGCAGACCCGCACCGCTCCCGGCACGCCCCCGGCCCCGCCCGGACCGCAGCCCGGCTCCGGAGGCCCGCGGCGCTGAGCGCCGACGGATCAACCACCCGCCGCAGCACCTCAGGAATCCATGCCCCCGTCTCGCACCGATCTGTCCGCCTTCGCCGCCGCCCTCGCCGAACGCCTGCCTGGCGCCTGGACGAGCGAGTATCACCGCCATCCCGCTTACGAGAACCAGTTCCCCACCGTCGACGGGCTCTGGGACGCCGGCCACGTCGACTACATCGTCAGCCAGTACGTCCTCGGCCATGACGCCGTCCTCCACGGCCCCCACGGACAGCAGCTCTACGTCACCGACCGGCCCCTGTACCGCCACCAGTTCGTGGTGGCCCCGCTGGAGCCCGAGGGCTTCAAAACCCACCAGATCTCCCCGGTGCGTGAGCCGGACGGCATCGCTGTCCCCAACGATCCGGTCCGAGCCGCCGCCGCAGTCATCCGACGCTTGCTGCCCCGCTACCAGGTGGCCCTGGACGCTGTCCGTCACAACGCCCTCGTCCAGCCCGAGCCGCCACACCGCCAGCCCGCCCCCGAGGTCGCCCAGGCCCTCACGCTGGTCTGGTACCCGGACGGCGTGGTGGGCGCCCCGTACGACTCGGTGCCCGAGGAGGCACGCATGACGCTGTTCGGCTGCAACTTCCAGTACAGCCCGCACGAGTCCGCCTTCGTGCTGCCGGCCTCCTACAGTTCCAAAGAGCGCGCCTTGCTGGTCCAGCTCGTCGCTCTGCGGCTCACTCTCCAGGGCATCGGGGTCAACTTCCGCCGCGCCGCTCCCCTCTCTTCCCCTCCGGCATCAGCTGCCGCGAGCAAGGCGCTGACGACGGTGTCCGCAGCCCCGACGTCCGCCACCCGGCGGTAGAACCCGGTTCCTGCATCAAGGAGTTGCCGCTGTCCGATCCCGACCAGCGGATGCTGCTGCACGACGTGGCCGACCGGCTCAACACCGTGGCCGATCAGCTTCCGCTCCCCGACCAGATCCGCCCGGATCCCGCGCTGAGCGAGATCCTGGACGATGAAGTCCGCCATCTGGCCCGCCTGCTGGGATTCCTGGCCGGGGAGAGCGCCTTCCGTCACCGGGCCGCCGCCCGCTACCCGGCCCGGACCACGGCCACGGTGCGCCGCACGACCCTCGCGCTCGCGAGCGCCGCCGAACCCACCGGGCTCGCGCTCGCCGCCCTCGGCGCCGCCATCCACCACCTCGGCCAGCTCGCCGACCTCACCCGCCAGGCCCCCGGCCCCGCCCGCGATCAGGCGGTCACCGCCGCGCACCAAGGGCTCGTAGACCGCCTCGGCGACAGCCGCATCCACCTCGCCCGCGCCGCGAAGCACCTGCGTGCCGCAGCCGACACTCGCACGGCACCGGCCGCTACCACCGTGCCCTCCGCGCCGTCGGCCACCACTACCCCATCCCGTTCCCGCTGATCCCCTCCCCCGGAGCACCATCATTTCCCCGCACAACTCCGCCCGCCGCGCCGCCCTCCTGCTCACCACGCTCGTGGCGGTCACGCTGACCGCGTCCGCCTGCACCACCTCCCACACCAGCAGTCCTGACGCCGCAGCCAAGGCCACCCGCGCTGCCTCCCCCACGCCGACCGCCGTCCCGGCGCTGACGAAGCAGGAGGCCCTCGCCCAGATCGCCCGCTACTCCAAGATCAACAATGCGGCCAACGACGCCAACAACCGCACGCTCCTCGGCACCATCGAGGACGGCCCGCTGTACGCGATGTCGGTCGCGGACTACAAGGAGAACGAGGGCCTGCCCCAGGCCGACCGCGAGAAGTACAAGCCGTGGTCGTACAACCTCGCCTCCACGAACCTCTACATCCCGCGCTTCACCGCCGGCCAGAAGAAGTGGTTCGCCGCCGTCACCTACAACGGCAAGAAAGACAAGTACGCCCGCGTCCTGATCATGGCCGAGCAGACCAGGACGAAGCGGTGGGAGATGGTCGCGGCCGTCGACCTCGACGACAAGAAGCAGGCTCCGAAGATCGCTCTCGACGCCGACGGCTACGCCACCGCCCTCGACGCCACCTCAACGAGGAACGTCGCCGCCCCGCTCGACGTCCTGCGCGCGGCTGTCACGGACAACTTCACCAGCGGCGGCGACACCACCGGCAAGAAGGTGTTCACCTCCTCGAAGGCGTCCGCCCGGCAGATCAAGGCCCACGACTCGACCGTCCACAAGTTCGGCAGCCGCGGCACCACTGCGTTCTCCGCCGCCACCCCGGAGTTCACCGACAGCTACGCCCTCAAGACCGCCGACGGCCACGCCCTCGTCGTCTTCGCGCACACGCACACCCAGCGCGACGCCGTCGCCTACTCCGGGCTCGAGATCCTGCCGGAGAAGAAGGACCGCGCATGGCTCGGCACGGCCAACAGCCCGTCCTTCACGTACACGTTCACCTGCTCCGATGTCGCCACCGTCCCCACCACGCCGGGCAAGTCGACGCTGATCGGCTACACCTGCCGCCGCACCGATGCCCACGGTATGACCACCTCCTCGTGACCACGGCCCCCTCGACACCCCACCGCACGAAGAACCGCCCTTGCACATAACCGAGTTCACCCACGCGCTCGCCGACCGTCTGCCCGGCTGGCAGCCCTCCCCCACCGCGGTACCCATCGCCGACGACCCTGCCAGCAACCGGATCTGGGACAGCGGCCCCTTGCCCTACGCCGCGTTCCAAACAGACGACGTCCAGCGCAGCGTCCTGACGCACCACTGGGGCCTGCAGTTGTACGTCATGCCCCGCCCCCACCGGCCGGACCAGTACCTCGTCCTGCCGATGCTGCCCGCCAACACCAGCCACCAGCACGTTCAGGGTCTCAAAGCTCCGCGCGGCATCGCCGTCCCCTCCGATCCCATGCGGGCCGCAGCCAGGATGCACCGCCGCCTGCTGGCCGACTACCGCTTCGCGTCCCCCACCCCGATCCGGCGCAGCAGCCCCGGCCACCTCCAGGTCCACGTCACCCTCGACGCCCAGCGGCGTCCACGGATCCGCACCGGCTACATCACCGTCTTCATCGAACTGCTCGCGCACGGCGGCTTTCTGCTCGACCCCGCCACCGGCGAATGCCACCTGCCGGACACCCTCACCCCTGAGCAGACCCGGCGTCAGCTGATCAAGAGCCTCCAGCGCCTGCGGCACCGCGACTTCCACATCACCGTGCACTCCATCGAGGGCCCGCGCTCCCACCCGCCCCTTCCACGGGGCAACCCGCGCAAGGGAAACCGCCGATGAGCCAGAGCCACGACGCCTTCGTCCACGCCCGCCTGACCACCTGGCGGCGCCGCATCAACGAGACCGCCGTCGGCCTGCTCCCGCCGCAGACCGGCAGCGCACAGGCTGCACTCGTACCCGTACTGGACCAGCTGGTCGCCGTGTACAACCTGTCCTCCGGCCTCGTCGCCGATCTGCGGCAGTCCACCGACAGCTCCCTCGCAGAGACCGACGCGGGACGTAAGTACCTGACCCAGCTAGCCACCGCCCTCGCGCACAGCAACCGCGCGGCCACCCACCTGAGCACAACGGTGATCGGTCTCGCCGACACCCACCGGCTCACTCCTCGCCCCGGCACCGCCACCCCGGTTGAGAGCCAGCTGAGCATCACTCTCGGCCATGCCGCCGCGCTGCGCAGCCTCCAGCGTGCTCTCGAAGCCGTCACCAACACGCTCGCTGAGGCTCAACCCGGTTCGGCGTCTTCCCTGATGCCGACTGTCAGCGAGCAGCACCGCCGGGCAGCCGACGCCGGTGGCGCCCATCCCGCACGCCGCCGCCCCTGAAGCGCATGCGTCAACCACCCATCATCCGCACGTTCTTGGAGAACTCCCTGGCCACCCGTTCCTTCATCGCCCGCCCCACCGACACCGGATATGCCGGCGTCTACGTCCACTGGGACGGCTACCCCAGCCACCACCTCCCGCTGCTGCTCGGCGCCCACCAGTACCGTTTCGACGGTGACCTCGACGCCCTGTGCCGACACCTGATCGACGAGGCACCCGAGGGCTGGTCCCAGCTGGGCACCGACCTCCTCGACGGCGCCCCCGAACCCCTGCGCGCCGAACTCGTCGGCAGCGACGAACACCCCAGCAGGAAGCACGACAACGTCCATGTCATCACCGTCGGCGCAGCCGAGCCCGAGCCGTGGACCATCACCGAGAAGTCCCACGGGGGCCTGGACTGGGGGTACGTCCTGCACCCACAGCACGGCATTGAGGTCATCTCCCTCCACGCGGAAGACCGCGGCCCCCTCGTGGCCTGGGCCACCGACCCCCGGGCCCGGTTCAGCAACGGCACCTACCGCTGGCGCCCGGGCCACCCGATCCCGGCCACCCTGCCACCTCGGGCGACCGGCCCCAGCACACCAGCCACAGCTCCAGCGCCGACCGCCACACCTCGTACCGCGCCCCGCCGCTGACCCCTTCTCGTCCCCTCTGCCGCGGAGAACCTCCTGCACTCCCCCACCGCCAAGATCACAGTCGTCATCGCCACCCAGCTACGCCCCGACAGGCTCGACCACCTGACGGCCATGTACGAGAGCCTCACCCGGCAGAGCGTGCCCTGGGAGGCTGTGATCGCGCTCGACGGCGCCGACCGCACACGCCTGCCGACGCCCCTCGCCGGTGACTCGCGCGTGTGCATCCTCGCGCTGCCCCGGCAGGTTGGCGCGGCCTGCGCCCGTAACCTCGCCCTGGGCTGCGTGCGCACCGAGTTCGTCAACTGGGCGGACGACGATGACGAGTTCACCGACGATGCCATGGCCGTACGGTTGCGCACCCTGGAGATGACCGGCCTGGGCTGGTGTGCGGGATACAGCGAGGACCTGCACCCCGACGGTTCGGCCTCTCTGTGGCGGTGCCCGACACCGCCCGGCCGGCACGAGGCCGGAGACGTGTGGACCTACTGGACGAGGCCCGAGGACACCATCCCGATCGGGCCGACCACGATCCTGGCGCGTACCGATCTCGTACGCGCAGCCCCGATGGGCGGACTCGTCCAGGGCGAGGACTACATGGCGGCGATCGGCGTCACCTGTCTCGCGCCGAGCCTGCGAGCCACTCTCTCCGGCCGGGAAACGAGCGATGCAGCCGGGGTGGTCTGATGTCCTCCTCCGTCACCCCGGCCACGCTCGATTACCTGGCTCAGCGTCTGGACGAGCTGGCAGCCCAATTCCCCACCAGCCCGGACGCTGTCGACCTGGTCACGCTTACCGACGACATCGGCACGCTGGGCCACCACCTGCAGCACGCCATCGAACGCGCGCAGGAACGGTTCACCGCGCCGGAGACGGTCTATCCGCCCGAACGTGTCGCCCTGGTCCGGCTCGCCAGGGCCGCCGCCGGTATCGCGCGAGCTCTGGACACACTCGCCGAGGCCCTGACCTATGCCACGACCGGCTTCCAGCGCGAGGCCGTGGAGGACCTCGCCCACTCGCCTCTGCGCAACGACTCCGAGGTCCTGCGGATCATGACGGCCGAGAAATACGTAGCGGCCCGCGCCCGCCTGCGCCACACCGCAGCTGCCCTGCGCACGGCATCCACACCGGCTGGGTCATCCACGCCACGAACGACCGGGCTACAGACCCAGCCTGCTGCTGCCCCGCAGCCACGGCAGCCGAACCGCCACTGAGCCTGTCGAAGGACCCCCGAGATGCCCCCGAACCCTCCTGCCGAGATCCGGCTTGCCTACAGCCGTGCCGCCGGCCTGGTCGCCATCGCCCACGGCGAGCAGTACCGGTGGACCCACACCGCCCTGGAACAGGCCGGATTCACCAAACGAGACGACGGAAGCTACAGCACGCCCGGCCCCGACGTCCGCGCTGCCGCCGCGAAGCTGCTGCCCCTCGCCCACCGCCACCACGCCACCGTGGACGTCAGCCCCCGTCCGTTCCTCGGCGACATCGCCGACCGAATCGCCGCGCGGCTGCCCGGGACGTGGACCGCGCAGGTCGAGATCTACGCCCATCCCGTCTGGCAGGACGATCTGCTGCCCTGGCTGTGGGACCGCGGTGAACTCGTTCGGGCCGTGGAGGACCAGCGGGTGCCATACGCGGCGACGCTCACCAGTGACACCGGCGTCGAACTGCTGCTCGCGGAACGGGGCGAGGATCCCCAACTCGGCTATCTGGTCGGGGCGCTCGCCTCCCCCCAGGAGTTCAACGACAGCTACGACAACCCCTACGCACCGACCAGCATCGTGCTCCCCTCCCAGCCGGACCTGGCGGTCGAGGCCATCACGGATGCGTTCCTGCCTGCCTACCACCGGGCCCTGCACGCACGGCGTCTGGACGCCGTGATCACGGCACTTGACGAACTGCGCGCCGAGTACGACGAGGTGACGGCGATCTGGGTATCCGGCCGCTCCAGCGACGACACCCTCCTCGACGGCCACGGACTGAGGGAGGCGAACAGGACCTTCGCCGAGCGCGCCTGGCGCACCTTCCGTCCCGTCCTGACTCACGCGCCTGGCCTGCTGCAACAGTGCGGTGCCGCGGCCACCGGCCGTTCTACCGACGCCGACATCGTGGTCCAGCTGAGCGAGGCTCTCGCGTCCAGCCAGGCGGCACTTGATGTCTGGCGGCACAGCCAGAACCCCGCCTCCGTCCAGCCTTCCGCCCGCCTCCTGCCGCCGACCGAGGTACGCACCCGGCTCGGGCTTGAGGCCGTGCCAGCCATCGAGACCTGGCTCGCCCAACGCGACGCGTTCGTGCGCATCGCCCGCTCGGCCGAGCCCAGCGGCCCCGCCCGGCCGCCCGTCGGCGGGAGCGTTCCCTGCGCCCAGCCCGCCGTACCACGCCCCTCACATCCACCAGCCCCTCGCCACTGACCAGCAGAAAGGATCCCTCTCTGTCCGACCACTTCCGCTTCCGCCACCATCCCGAACACGGCTTCGTCGCCACCGCCGCTCCGAGCTTCACGCCCCACCTGGCCGAATGGTTGCTCGTCCGCGAGCAGTTCGAGCCCGTCCCCTTCTCGCCGGGCCTGTACCGGCTCACCGAGCCCAACCGCGACGGGCTGCGCCGCACCCGCCAAGCCGTCCACGACCTGCGCAACCTCGGCTACCGCGTGCGGGACGACAGCGCACTCGATCCCGCCCACGCATCAGCTCCACCCCGGCCGACGGCCAGCAACGACCTGGCCGAACGGCGCTCCCGCATCGCACGGGCCGCCGCCGTACGCCCCTCCCGGATCACAGCCCTGGCCAACGCCGCACCGTCGGCGCCGCCGGCCGCCGCCGGTAAAGCCCCGGCTGCCGGTCAAGGACGGAGCCGGTGAACCTGACCAGCGAGCCGATCCGCATCACCCGCGGCGAAGGCGGCGAGGTCGAAGTCGAAGGACTGTACGACGAGTTCGCCGCACGCATCCTGGCCCGCGCCGGATTCATGACTTTTCCGACGCTGCGCGGGCAGTGGGTCCGGCTGCCCTTCGACCTCGGCCGCGCCTGGGAGAACGAACACGCCAGCTGGGCGGCCGACATGCTCACCGCCGCCCGCTACCACGTCGACCTCGACACGGACCTGCGACCCGGCCCGCCCGACGGATCCGCGCCGCCGACGACCCGCCGTACGAAGGCCGCGATGACCGCCCAGCCCGCACCGCCCGGTAGTACCCGGCGCCCTCGCCGCTGATCCCTTGAATGGAAACACGTCTCCTCAATTGACCACGACTGATCATGCGGCGGGCCAGGCCCCGGCCGCCGCCTCGACTTCCTATCGCGCTGTGCTGGGCAGCCGGCATGTCGCCCGGCTGCTCGGCGGCACTCTCATCGGACGCATGCCCAACGGCATGGCGCCCGTGGCCATCGTGCTCCTGATCACCTCCCAAGGTGCCTCCCTTGCCTCAGCCGGACTGCTGAGCGCCCTGTACGGGCTGGCTGGCGCACTCTCCCAGCCGGTCAAAGGCCGCCTGATGGACCGCCATGGCCAGATGCCGGTGTCCGCACCCGGCGCAGTCATCAACTCCGGCTGTCTGCTGCTCCTGCTGGTCGGAGACGATCCGACCCTCGCGCTAGCCGCGGTCGTGCCCGCGGGCCTGTCCTCCCCTCCCCTGGAGGGGAGGACTGCGGGCCCTGTGGCCCACCGTCCTGCCCGACCCTGGCCGGCGCCGGGTCGCCCTCGCGCTCGACACCGGCTCCCAGGGCCTGCTCTACATCGCCG
This sequence comes from Streptomyces akebiae, assembly GCF_019599145.1. Classification (NCBI taxonomy): domain Bacteria; kingdom Bacillati; phylum Actinomycetota; class Actinomycetes; order Kitasatosporales; family Streptomycetaceae; genus Streptomyces; species Streptomyces akebiae. Next base: position 1,918,918 of record NZ_CP080647.1, read on the forward strand.
GCCCGCTCCTGGTCGCCGCGCTCGCCACCGCCTACGGTCCCCGCGCCGCGATCCTCGCGACCGTCGTGCTCGGCCTTGTGGGCACGACCGTGGTGCTCACCGCGCCCCCGTCCCGCACCTGGCGCCCGCAGCACACCGCTGGCTCCGCCGCGGCCGGGCTGCACAGCACGCCCCTGTCGCTGGTCTTCCTGGCTCATGCCGGCTTCGGGATCGCCCTCGGCGCGATGAACGTCTGGGCGGTGGCCATGGCCGAACTGCACGAGGTGGAACTGCTGTCCGGACTGATCCCAGCCGCCTTCGCCACCGGCAGCTTCCTCGGCGGACTCCTCTACGCCCGCCGAGCCTGGCCGGGCTCGCCCATCGTCCAGCTGCTGTCGGGCGCGGCCGGATTCTGCGCCGGGTGGTTGCCGCTGCTCGCCCTTCCCGGCCCTCACATGGCCACCGTCGTGGTCACCGTGCCGGGCGTGTTCCTCACTGTGGTGATCGCCTGCGGCTTCACGACCGCGGACGCCCTCGTGCCAACTCAGCGGAGAACCGAAGCGTACGCCTGGCTGATCGCCTCGGTCGGCGTCGGCCAGGCCGCCGGCACCGCCCTGGCCGGGGCCCTCGCCACCCACCGCCTCACAGCCGCGGCCCTGCCCGCGGCCGGAGCCGCCCTCGCCCTGACGGTCCTCGCCGCAGCCCGCCACCGCATCACCGCCCGTGGTGGCCACTGAACCCACCGCCGTCGTCCCACCCGTCTGTTTTCCACCCCAGCAACAGCGGCACGACCCGCGGGCCCCCGAATGGGGCTATTGCCGCTGGTCCGAGTCCGACACGCCCACCTCCCCGTGGATGTCGCCGCCGCCCCGCTTCCCATCCCTCACCTCTGAAAGGCCCTTCCGCCTTGGCCCACCCGTCTTCGTCCGTCTGGGAAACCGCATCGAGGACTGTGCGGTCTGCACCTCACCCGACCGCGACGAGCCAGCCCTGCTGCGCTGCGCCGTCCTCACGGTCTTGCAACACGGCGTCTTCATGGTCGAGGACGACATCCCGTTGGCCGAGATCCTCAGCGACGGCGGCCACTACCTGCGCGGCCTGGCTTCGTCCCTGGGCGGCGACGAGACCACCCCGGTGCCCAAGACCGAGCACTGGCCCTGGGTCGACGCCGAACTGCGCCTGCCCGTAGCCCGCGCCGCAGGTCTGGACGCCGTCAGCACCCTCGACACCCGTATCGACGGCGTCCTGGCCACCGCTGCCCGCAGGACCCCGCGGCGCCAGGCGGACCTCCTCGAACGCGCCGCCGAGCAGTTCGCCCAACAACACGCACCAGCCTCCCGCACCCCCTGACCCCGCCGGCGCCCGCGCCGCCCCCACACAAAGGAGAATCCCCGCCCATGGCCGTCCAGAAGATCTGGAGCGTTGTCCACGCCTGTGGACACGAGATCACGCATGACCTGTCTGACCGTCCCGCCGACCGGCGCGCCGGATTCGCCCGCTGGCTCACCGAACGCGACTGCACCGAATGCTGGAAGGCCGCCCGCGACGGCGACAGCGCCGGAAAGGAGGAGTGGCTGGCCGCCAAGCGAATCGAAGAACAGCAGGCCGCTACCGTGTGGGCCGAGCAGTTCGAGATGCCGCCGCTGGAGGGCACCGAACGCGCCCAAGGCTGGGGCGAGCGCTCCCGCCATCAGTTGGTCACCCGCGCATACGCCGCCCTGGTCACCGAGGGCACCTGGGACGAGACCGACTGGACCGTCCTGGAGGAGAAGGTCCGCACCGTCACCCGGGCCGGATGGTGGATCGACCAGCGCGATGCCGAGGGCACCGATCTGCCCGAACTCCTCGACGCCGCAACCGAGAACGACCGCGGCACCGAGAACCCGTACCGGTAGCCGACCAGCGGTTATACCCGACGATCCCCGGTTATCGAAACCGGGGATCCTCCGGAGCATTGACCTTCCACCGCCACCCCGTGCCGCTCGTGGAAGGACCCCTGCTGTGCCCGACGCTCCCGGCCCCTCGCACATACCAGCCGCTTGGAGACCGTCCCTGGAGCCGCTGACCGCCCAACGGGACATCACCCACGCCCACTTCGCCCCTGGCGACACCGTTGTGATCCCCACCGGCGTCGCCGACGGCAGGCTGTCGGGCGACGTCATGACGATCGTCGCTCCTTCCTGGCACCTGCCGACGGACGAGGACGGCTGGCGGCTGCGCAACCCCAGGGGCGGCGAGCGCACCTTCATCACCGCCCACCCCCGCTACATGATCCATCTCTCCCGCCACTGCCCCGACTGCCTGATTTACCGGCGCGCCCTGGAGGACTATGTCCTGCCCAAGGTGCCCGTCGGGAGCGGGTCCTTCGACTGCGGCTGGTACTCCCTCACCCACCTCAACCAGCTCGTCCACCTCGCCGACGCCCGAGGTGGCCGGTGACTCTCCCCAACCGCCGCCCCGGAAGGGCCCTGACCCTGCTGCGTGCCGGTGCCGAAGCCGCCTCGGCCATCCCGGCACCCCACTGGCCCGCGCAGCTGGCCGCCCGTCTCAGCGAACTCGACGCGACCTGGCAGGAATCCGCGCAGCTGTGCGCCGACGCCGCGTGGACCGCACGGGCCTCCGGCCACAGCGTGCTGGGCCTCCTGCACCCCGATGACGCCCTCGCGCCCGGGCCTGACCCGATCACGACTACGGCGTATCGGCATCTGTACCTGAGCGCCCTGCGCTACGACTTCCGCTGCCCCACCCTCGCTCTGCTCGTCGAGCAGCTCTCGCTTCAGGAACGAGAGGGCCTGGACTGCTACAGCCGCGCCCTGTACGCCTTCGCCCTGCTGGGGCAGTCCCGGCCCGAGGGCCTCCCCCTCATGCAGCAGGTTCTCGACGACGCCGGCGACCACGTCAAGACGTTGCATGTGCTGCTGCACGGACTGTGGATCGGCCACGATCTGCCCGGGCGTGAGGAGAGCATGCTGCAGATCCTCGGCCAGCCGCCGTTCGCCTCGCGCACCGACCCGATCGCCCTGTTCCGTGAGGCCGGCGCCCTGCGCGGGCTCGGCGAGTATCAGGCCGCTCTGGAGTCGATTGACCGTGCACTGGACCTGCTGCCGCCTGGCGACGTATCCGTTCACGCCGACCTCGTCCGCGAACGCTCCCTGATCGCCTCGGCCCGCGACGTCCAGCGCCTCGTCGGCCGCCACGCGGAAGCAGGCCCGGAATGATCCCTCGCGTACACACCCGCAGCCCGTACGCCACGGAAGCGCTGACCGAGGCCCTCGGACGTCCCGTGTCCGATCAGGAGGGACTGACCGGGCACACGGTGGTCGCCCACTGGCCGGGCCTGGCCCCTGTCGCCCCTGACGACGAGCAGCAGCTCTGGACATCGCAGGATTGGGCGGACCACCTGGACACGCCGTCGTGGGAGTATCCCCGCGCCACGAGTCCCCGGAAGGACCGATTCGCCATCTGGCACGCCGACGTGCGTCTCGCCCTCGGCGACCGCCAGCTCACCGGCCCGGAGTGGTCCGAGATCGCGCACCGGCTCGCTCGCGCCGTCGGCATCGCCACGCCCGGCGACACGCGGAGCTGCCGCTGGATCGCAGTCCAGGCTCAGCCCCGGCGCCTCGATCTGATCGCCAACCTCATCCTTCCCAACGGCACGTGGACTTCCCAGCCCGGCCTGCTCCTCCGGCTGGCGGCGGAGTGCCGGCGGCTGGAGACGGCCCTCAGCCTCCTTGGGCCCTTGCCTGCCCGGTCCTCGCCGCACGCCGCCGCTCTCCCGGCCGCCGTGCACTCGGCTGCCGAGACGACGGGGCAGCTTGCCGAGCTGCTGCACCAGCTCGCCGATGAGGCCACCGGGCTGCTGGTCACCGGGCGCGGCCTCGTCGAGTTCGCGGCGCACCGTCTCGGCGCCCTTCCCCACGCCTACGGTCCCGCCATGGAACACCAGCTGGGATGGATCGCCCGCCGCCTGTACGGCATCCAGCAGGACCTCGACGCCGTTGTCGCAGACCTGGCGGCTGCCACGTCTGACCGGACAGCTCCGCCACCCGCGCTGCCTGTCCCGCGGCCTCCGACCGCATCTGCTCGTACTCGTTCAACTCCCTAGAAAGTTTCTGTCCCTTTGGCCCTGGCCGACCGTCTGTTGACTCTCCGGCGCGATGTTCATTCCGGCGAAGTCCTTGCCCGCGGAGGAGATCCCAAAGCCCACAGCATCCTGGAGCGCACCGGGTTCGTCCTCGTCGCCCGGCTCCACGAGCGCTACCACCGCCTGCCCACCGGCCTCGACGAGGCCGAGGAGCAGCGGATCGCCACCCGCGCGGTAGCCCGGCTGCGTGCGGTGAGCTACCACGTCGACTGCGACGAGGCGTTCGACACCGACAACCGGGAACCGTACTACCGGCCCCTCGGCGCCCAGGTCGCGAACCTCGCCGATCGTCTCCGCGAGGCGACCACGACCGACGAGGCCGCCGATGTCCTCACCGAGTTGACCGCCACCCACGACGGCATCCTGCCCGCCCTCGGCGACGTACTCGTCGCGGCAGCCGACTTCTTCGAAGGACTCGGCCAGCCTTCCGACCAGTACACCGCCCGGCGTTTGCGCTACCTCGCCGAGGAACGGTTGCGGATCGTCCGGTCCGACCTCGCGCGCACCCGCACCGACCTCGTCGGCCGGCACACGCCCCACCCCGGCCGGCGGCCGTGCACGGCCGAGACCGGCCCCGGCGAGACGGAAGCCTCCGCCGTCTGCGCCTGCCCGCCACCCCGCATCCCCACCAGCCCCGGTCCCCTCCCCACCGCGCCGGTCCCCACCAGCCGCCGGAGATGACCCGCCTGTCCCTTCCCGAGGAGACCTTTGCACGCCCCCGATGACTCTCTCGCCTCCTTCGCCGCCGTCCTCGCCGGCGAACTGCCCGGCCAGTGGAACAGCCAGTACCACCCTGACCGCGAAGACAACGACCACGACGAACTGGCCGTCGATGTCTGGGACATGGACCAGGTCGCCGATGCCATGGCCGAGTACAGCCTCGACCACTGCGCGGTCCTGACCCGGCACGTGGACGGCACGCGGCTGTTCGTCATGGACCGCAAGAGCCACGACGACGGCTTCCTCATCGCCGCCATGGCGCCCAAGGACCTGCCCATCGAGGCGTTCCGCGACGTTCGCGAGCCCGACGGCATCGCCGTCGACGCGGACCCCTTCCACGCCGCCAAGCACGTCCGGCTGCGCCTGCTGCCCCGCTACGACCAGGCCCTCGCCCAGGTACGGGACAACGCCTCCCGCCTTGCTGCGGACCTGGCCGACGAGCAGCGCGTCGTGATGACCTGGTCCGGCGAGGACCTCGTCGTCGCCAAGCCCGATCGCGACGACATCGCCCGGGCCCTGACCGAGTACGGCTTCACCTTCGACACAAGCCGGAACGAGTTTGTACTGTCCGACGGCGACTCAGCCCGGGTGGCCGCGTCCGTCCGCGCAGCCGGCCACCGTCTGTCCGAGCTGGGTGTCGGCGTCCTCCTGTCCCGCCCGACAGGCCGGGCCGCGCTGGACATCACACCTGCCCAGCGGCCCACCCCGCCGACTCCGGCCCCGCACCGAACCCGGTGACAGGCCGGGCCCCTGGTGGCGCGCCGGAGTTCTTCGTCCTCAGCTACATCACCATCACCCGCGATCCGCGCACGCAGCTCGTCGTCGCCATCGGCGGCGACGAACGCGCGGCCGGCATTGTCCAGACGGCCGGAGGATTCATCGACGCCCCGGGCCCTCGCGGCCCCTACCACCGCCAGCCCCACACCATGGCTGTCGACGAGCAGCGCACCGGCGCCACCGCCGCGGCCCTGGCCCTGCTGCAGGCCGGATACAGCGTCCATCTCGACCCCGCCCTCAACACCCTGAGCAGGCGGGACGAGGACCGGCAGGCCGCCCACCGCTACCTGGACCACCTCGCCGAACGCGCCCGCAACGCCAGCGGCGGCCACGAACGGGCCTCCATCCTCACCGAGATCGTCGCTCCCGACGACGGTGTGCTGCCCCGCCTGCGCGACATCCTGATGTCTCTCTGGACGCGTTGGGACGACCGCCTCCACGACGCCGGACACTCAGCGGCCCCCGCTGAGCAGCTGATCGACACGGTCAACGGCCTGTCCCGCCACACCCAGCGGCTCCAAGACATCCGCAACCAGGCCGCCCGTATCCCGGCATCTGCTCCATCCCCCGGCACCACGGCCAAGCCCGTCCCCGCGGCGCCCGGCCGGAGCCGCTGACCGCCCCTCTTCCGCCATAGGAGCATCCACCCGATGGGTAACCGTGCCGACGACGAAGGCACCGACGTCGAGATCTACCGCAAGCCCCTGACCGACACCGTCCACGCCGACACCCCCACCGGCGCCCCCGAACAACTCCTCGCCCTGCTCGACCGGCTCGGCTTCGAACGCAAGACCGTCTCGCCCGCAGGCACCGCGGGCCAGACCTACGCCTGGCACGAGGCCCCGAGCCACCTCAGCGAGGACGAGAAGAGGCGACTGGCCACCCGCGCCGTCCCCCCACTGCTCGCGGCCGGATACGTCGTCCACATCCCCGACTACCTCTTCGACCAAGCCGCCTACCTCAGCGCCGCGGACGAGCTCCGCACCCAGCGAGCGGCACCGGCCACCGCCTCGCCCGCGGCGACCGCCCGGCCCCGCCGTACGCGTGGCTGAATCACCCCGTCCCTCGGCCCGTCCCACAGGAGTCCACGCCCCCGGTGCCCCAACGTCCGCCGCAGGCCGTCCCGTATGTCCTGGCCGCGCCCGGCTACCTCGCCGGTGGCGGCGACTGGGAACACCTGACCGAGCTGCTGCTGCGCGGCCACGGCTGGCGCAACGTGTCCACAATTGACCAGCACACCGCCCTGGCCAGCCCCGACGGACGCCTCCACGTCATCCTCAACCGACGCGCGGACTGGACCTGGACCCTGCACGCCACCACCCCTGACGGGCAGGACTGGGCAGTGCTCCTCGGCGCGCACCTACCCGTCGAGTACATCACCGCCATGGTCAACGCCCTGCTCCAGCCGCCGCCCACCGGCGACCGGGCGGTCCTCGACCCGTTGCGTGCAGCGGGCTGGACCGAGCAGGCCACCGGTCCCGGGGCCTCGGCCGTGTCACCGGACGGCCTGGTCCACTTCACCGAGGAACCCGCTCACCCCAGCGCACCGAGACCCTGGCGCGCCGCCTGCACCGTCAACGGGTACCGGTGGTGGACAGCCACCTTCAGCACCCGCACCCCGCCCGGCATCGTCACCGCGTTCACCCGCAGCCTCGCCAGCGACGATCCGCTGCCGCGGATGGCCATCGGAACACCGCTGTACGGCTGCGGGCCCTACACCCGTCTCACCCCGACACCACACACGTATGAAGACGAGCAGGCGCTGCTCAAGGCCCGGATCGCCGACGTCCGCAGCCGCCGCGTCACCGGACCAGGCACCGCCACACCGCCGCCGAACCCCATCGGACGCACGCCGGCCACCCGCACGCGGTGAGCCTCACCCCTCTCGTCGACGTGCACCGCACCACCCCGTTCAGGAGATTTCCGTACCCCGCACCTCCCCTCGCCCCACTCCACCGCCGATCACCGCCGAGCGCCGGCCTCGTCTGGCCGTCTTCCTCTTCCGCCGCTACCTGCGCGCCTGCATGGTGCGCGCCCCCGCCCAGGCCCATCAGCTTGCCGGAGGGCGGCCCGAGGCCGCGCTGGATGAATCCCGGCGCCTCGGCCACCACACCTGACCCCCAGCGTCTGCCTCCAGGAGGCCCGTGACCGACCCGCCCCTCCACTCCGTCCCCCACGCCCGCGCGATCGCCGAACAGCTCGGCCAGCTCACCAGGCAGCTCGCGCTCGCCCCACCGCGCGAGGCCGCCCACATCCTCGCCACCGTCCTCGACCGCGACGTCGGCATCCTCGGCCACTTCACCCAACTGATGGCCACCGGCTCCCAGTTCGCCAAACGCACCTCCGAGCAAGGCATCCTCCCGCCCGAGGTCTGGCTCGCTGTCGGCCGCGCCGCCAACGAACTCCACGACATCGGCCTCGACCTCGACGAACACACCGAAGCCCTCGACGCCCTCGCCAGCGCCGTGGCACCAGCTCCCACGACAGCGCCGAAACCGGTGCCGACCGCCATGGTCGTGAGGAGACGCCGGTGAGCAGGAAACAGTGGACCGGCTGGCGCACACCACGCGCCGGAGGCGAACAGGCCGAGCAGCACTACCTCATCGAACCCCGTCATCTCGCCGGCGGCGGCAACCTCGGCCACGTCACCGAGTTCCTGCGCGCCTCCGGCTGGAAGGACTCCTCCCACCAAGGCGGCCCGTTCGTCTTCGACAGCCCCGACCGCACGATCCGTATCGGCTACGACCCGCACACCCAGCCTGGCGGCTGGACCATCTCCGGCAAGGCCGCCGGTGCTCAGCCGGCGTGGCATGCCACCTTCGGCCGGCAGACCCCGGTGGAGATCGTGGCCGGCGTCACCGACGCCCTCACCCGCCCCCGCTCCGCACACGCACCCAACGCCTGGGCTCCGCTGGAGCAACAGGGCTGGACCAGTGAGCGCGGCGAGGACCAGTCGTTCACCGCCGTCCATCCCGGCCGCGACACCTGGCTGCAGTACCGTCCCGGCGAGCGCGACCAGGACCTGTGGTGGGCCGGGGCCCGCACGGAACACGGGCAGACCTGGGACGCGGTGTTCACCCCCACCACCCCGCTGCATCTCATCGAGGCATTCGCCACGGCGCTGGCCGACCCGCAACCGGTGATGCGACCGCGCGGACATGTCCCGCCCACGAGCCGGGTCCGCACCACGTCCGTCTCGGTGCTGCCCTCCCAGCTCTCCGCCTGGCAGCAGGCCCGTATCACCGCCGCCCGCGCCGCTACCTGGGCCCGCTTCGCCACCACCAGCGCCCGCAAGCCGTCCCGCACTGCGGGCCCGTACGCCACCGCCGGTGGCCGACGCCGCTGACCCGCCTCGGGCAGCCCTCGCCAGGCGCCCGTTTCCCACCCCCACGCACGAGGAAGTTATGACCGACCTGACCTTTGACGACGCCCTCACCGCCGAAGATATCCACAGGGCTGTCCACAGCCTGGCCCGGCTCACCGCCCATCTGCGCACCGGCCCGGAGAACACCGAAGCCGCCGCTCTGCTCGCCCCGCTCGTCCACGCCGCCCCCGCCCTCATCGACACCGTCGCCCAGGTCCTGCGTGAGGTCTCCCGGCTCCTGGCCCAGCACGCCGACGTCCCGTGGGACGCGACCGTGACCGACCTGGTGCGCGAGTATCTCGACGCCGCCACGGCCGTCGATCAGCTGCGCAACCCGCTCAGCAAGACACTGAGCCTGCTGGAACCGGCGCCGATCCGTACCGTGCACGGCGACGGCGGGGGGAGCGGTACATGCCGGTGACCGAGCGACAGTTGGCCGGCCTCCGACGCGACCACGAGTCGACGATCCTGCATTCCACCAGTCCCCGGCACCTCGCGGGTCCCGGTGACGCCCGCCACGTCACCCACGCCCTGCTCGCCGCCGGCTGGACCATCACCTCCGACCCGGCTTCCCCCGAGACTGAGGTCACCAGCCCCGACCTGCAGGCCCGGCTGCAAGCCGCACCCCAGTTCAACCCGTCCGGCAGCTGGTGGCGCCTCACGGTCGAGCCGCCCAACTCCCGTAGTTGGTATGCCTCGTTCACCCAGCAGGTCCCGGCCGAGATCCTGGCCGGACTCACCGACACGCTCCTCACCCCTGCCCCTGCGGACCCGCCCGATCCGTGGGACCTCTTCCGCACAGCGGGCTGGAGCGTCACCCAGAGCGAGAACGGAACCGGCTTCGAGGCCCGCTCGCTCGACCGACGGGCGGTCGTTGAATACAGCCGCCCCTACGACGACGAGATCTCCTCCTCGTTCTCCTGGCGGATCCGCACCCGGGAGTACCCCGCCGACGCCGCCGAGTCCGCTTTCGACGGTCGCCCGGTCTGGAGCGGCTGGCTCGACGGACACGCCCCCGCGCAAGCCATCGCCGGCTTCATCGCCGCCTTGACCAGCGCCGAACCGCTGCTGCGCGGCTGGGGGCGGCACAACTGGCACCACGACGTCCAGCACGAGCGAACCAGCCGGACCGGCACGGATGTCGCCGACGCTCACCAGCAGCGCCTCAAGCACATCCAGGCCCAGGTCCGCGCCGCGCGACGCCGTCAGCGGCTGGACACCACCCCCTCCTCGGCTCACGTCGGCGCCTCCAACTCCTCGGCGGCTCGCACCCGATGACTGATGCAAGACCCCCTGTGGCCTCCCCACCCTCCCCTCCGAGCGTCATGCACCAGCAGCGCCTCGACCAGCTCGCCGCGTTCCTCCACACCGGCGAACAGATCCTGGCCGCGTGGGACGCCTACTCCGACCAGCACACCGACCCCGACAGCTGGCCGTACGACGACGAGTCCTACGGGCGGCGCGCAGCCCGCCGCGACGCCGACACCTGGGTCGCCGCCGCGCAGATCCGCCCCTTCGCCCGGGAGCTGGTCTCCACCGCCGAAGTCCAGCTCCAGCAGCTCCCCGCCCGGGCCGTCCAGTCCCACTGGGCGTGGCACCTGGCGGGCGCCGAAGACGCTCTCGACCAGCTCGACGCCTTCGAGGAGGACTATCGCGCCCGCCTCGACGACCTGCCGCCCTCCGCCCGGCCGGGGACAGAGGCATACGACGACCTCATCGACGCCCGCAACGCCGAGGCATGGCACGCACTCAACGAGCTGGCCCTGCACGCCCCCGTGATCCTCGCCATTCACACGACGACCCAACGCACCCCGCCTCGTCTGGAGGCCGTCGCGCCTCGACCCGCTCCAACGGCCTCCGCTGCCGCGGCGCCCGTGGCACGGAGGTGAGCCGCATGCGTTTCCTGCCTCACGATGCGGCCGACGAACTCCTCGTCACCCCGCCCTGCCTGGCCGGGGGCGGGGACCCGCGCTGGGTCACCGTGGCCCTCCACCAGGCCGGGGGATGGCGCTACGACCACACTCCGCTCTCCCCGATCGTCCATCTGGTCCGGCCCGACCAGCAGGCCGAGCTGAGCCTGTACCCGGACCCGGACGAGCCGTGGTGGACGATCCTCCACGCCCCCACCGACGAACAACCCGCCTGGTACGCCCGGTTCGGGGCGCGCATCCCGGTGGAGATCCTCGCCGCGTTCACCGACGCCCTCACCGAGCCCGCCCCCGGAGCGGCGGCGGTGAGTGATCCCTTCGAGATCCTGTACGCGGCCGGCTGGCTGGAACACTCCGACGTCTCGGCCTCGTCCCCCGACAGCCCCGTCCGTGTCGAGCGCGCCGGCCAGGGGCAAGGCAGCTGGTTCGTCACCACCTCCCTGCCCGGCGACCCCGACACGGTGATCTGGCGCGCCCACCTCGGCGCCGACACTCCGCTCCACCTGGTCGCCGCCTTCACCAGCGCCCTCACCGACCCCGCACCGCTGCGCCGCGACCCGCTCGCCCTCCCCTTCCAGGCTCGTCCCCACCTGCAGACGGCCCCCGCGCCGACGGGCCCGCCGGGCGGGCTGGATCCGCTGGAGCAGCGCGTCCAGGACCTCGCCGCACGCCGCCGGCGTGGCGCGCCCTCGCTGCCGCCGCGTCGGCCGCAGCCGCCACCGCGCCGTACGCGCTGACCCGGCCACACCTCTCACTCCGGAATCCTGCCCTTGCCCCACGCCTCCCCCGCCTCCTCCAGCAGCGACGGCTACGACATCGCCTTCAAGGTGCTCCTCGGCGCCCTCGCGATCGCCGTCCCCCTGTCCAACCTCGCCTGGCTGTGCGGCAACCTCGCCGCCTGGATCACCCACTCCGGTCCCTGGGCGCCGTACCAGCCCATCAACGCCCTCCTGCACCCCGACCAGCTCTGGCCTACCGCCGGAGAAACGACCCTGCTCATCGGTGCCCGCATCATCCCCGTCGCCGTGATGATCGCCCTCGCCGTCACCGCCGCAGTCGTCTGGTCACGACACAAGAACTCCGGCAGTGGCCGGAAGAAGAAGATCGCCGGCATGGCCAAGGCGAAGGACATCGAGCTGCTGATGGCCCGGGCGATCACCGCCAAGGCCCGCTCCCTGCGCCCCAGCCTGAAGGACGTCAAGCACATCGATGCCGCCGACACCGGCATCCTCCTCGGCAACCTCCAGGGCAGCCGCCACGAGGTCCGCATGGGGTACGAGGACGTCGCCGTCGCCATCATGGCGCCCCGCTCCGGCAAGACCACCTCGCTCGCGATCCCCTCGATCCTCGCCGCGCCCGGCCCCGTCCTGCTGACCTCCAACAAGGCCGCCGGCGACGCCTACACCGCCACCCTCGACGCACGGCAGAGGACCGGCCGGACGTGGTCGATGGACCCGCAGCAGATCGCCCACGCCGAACGGGAGATGTGGTGGAACCCGCTCGCCGACGCCAGGACCCTCGACGGCGCAGGCCGTCTGGCCGGCCACTTCCTCGCGGCTTCCATGGACGCCAGCCAGCAGGGCGACTTCTGGTCCAAGGCCGGCAGCAACATCCTGTCGCAGCTGTTCCTCGCCGCGGCTCTCGACGAACGGCCCATCACCGACGTCATGCAGTGGCTGGCCTTCCCCGCCGACCGCACCCCTCTCGACATCCTGCGCGACCACCAGTTCACCGCGGTCGCCGCCCAACTCAAGGGCACCGTCGAAGGACCGCCCGAAACCCGGGACGGCATCTACGAAACCGCCCGACAGTACGCCGCAGCCCTCCTCAACAGCGATATCGCGGCGTGGGTCACCCCACAGAAGGACGTGTCCGAGTTCCGGCCGTCGGAGTTCGTCTCGTCCACGGACACTCTGTACCTGCTGTCGAAGGACGGTGGCGGCGGCGCCAGTGCCCTGATCGCGGCGTGCGCGGACTCCGTCATGCGCGCGGCGACCGCGCAGGCCGAGCGCGCCGGCGGACGGCTCGACCCGCCCATGCTCGCGATCCTCGACGAGGCCGCCAACGTCTGCAAAATCTCCGATCTGCCCGACCTGTACAGCCACTTGGGCTCGCGCGGCATCATCCCCATCACGATCCTGCAGTCCTACCGCCAGGGCCAGAAAGTCTGGGGCGACGCGGGCATGGACGCCATGTGGTCCGCGAGCACCGTCAAGGTGATCGGCTCCGGCATCGACGATCCCGACTTCGCCGACAAACTCTCCCGCCTCATCGGCGACCACGACGTGGAGACCACCTCGACCTCCATCTCCGACTCGGGCAAGTCGACCTCCGTGTCGATGCGGCAGGAACGGATCCTGCCCGCGGACGCGATCCGCGCCCTGCCCAAGGGCACCGCCCTGTGCTTCGCCACCGGCATGCGCGCCGCCATGCTCGACCTGCGCCCCTGGTACGCGGAGCCCGACGCCGACGCACTGACTGCCGCCTCCGCCCGCGCATCGAAGGCCATCACCACCCGCGCCATCGCCAAGCACGCCCCGCAGCAAAGCGACTACGGCCCCGCCGCCTGACCACCCACCACGCCCGAGCACCCCGCCGGGCTGCCCCACCTGTACCCAGCCACCGGGATGACCGATAGCCATCACCGACCACCACGACGTCTTCATCGGCTCGACCGATGACGGATGGACGTTCGCCGTCCTCAACCGCCCCATCCGCAACGCCGCCCGACACCTGACCGCAGCAGGCTTCACAGCCCGCCAGCACCAGGGCCGCACCCTCTACCTCCTGCCGCCCGGGACCGCCGAGGACGCGCATGAGCGCGCCGGCGTCGCCTTCTACGGGCTCCTGTCCCACACCATGGACCTCGTCGACCTCGCCTGGACCACGCGCTACCCCCGCACCACCGACGCCGAGCCCGAGGCGACCATGCGCTTCCGCAACGGCACGGTCACCGCCACCGCGGTCACCGACCGGGCAAGGGGTGTCCTCATCCAGCACGGCTTCACCTCGACGAAGGCAACGCGGGAGTACACACTTCCCGCCGAGTTCGGTGAATCCGACGCCGTGGGTGCGGTGGTCTGTGCCGAATCCCACCTCTACACGCTCGGCGCCAGCGTGCGCGTCGACCTCGGGATCCCGACCCTCCAGGACATCCCGCCCGCGCCCGCCCGCCGTCCAGCCACGCCCGCGGCACCCTCCCCGGACCAGGCCCACCGACGCAGCCGCTGACCACCAAGCCCCCCGGCCCTCACCCGGAGCAGCACCATTCACCAGATCGACCTGCAAGCCGAGATCGCCCAACTGCGGCAACTCGGCAGCGCCTTCGAGGACTTGCACAGCGAAGTCCGCTCACTCACCCTCACACCCGGCACCGACGCCCGGCAGCAGCTCACGTCGAAGATCCTGTCCACGAACGAGCTGGTCCAACAGGCCATGGAACGCCTGGCCGCCCTCGACGGCAGCCAGTACGCCGCCGTACCCGGCAGCCGCCCGTCCCTGGAAGCGCTCGCCTCCGTCGTCTTCGCCGCCAGTATCGCCGCATCCGACTTGGCTGGCGCGCTGGAGGCCAACCCTCTGGAGGGCGCCGCGTTCCCCGGCCCGCCGACCGATGAAGCAGCCGTGCGCACGGTACGGCACACGGAGGCCGTCCCCGCCATTGCGGAGCACCTCGCGGACGCCGCCCACCAGCTCGACCTGGCCCACACCGGCTGCTACTACCTCGCCAGTGGTATCTCCCGGGACCTGAAACAGCACGCCGAACAGCAGCAGGCGACACCCGTGCCGGAGATCACGGCCAGCCAGTACGCCGTCCTCGCCCGGCTGTCCGCAGGAGGCGGCACCCGTTACGTAATCAGCCGGCACGGCGTGCTCAAGGCCATCGACAAGGACCGGGCCACCGTGCACGTCGCCACCCTCAACGCCCTGATCAAGCGAGGACTCGTCGAGGTGGACACCGCGACACCCCTGCACCAGGGCCAGCGCCTCGACGTCACCGCCGACGGCCGGCGTGCCCTCGCCCAGCACAAGCCCACCACAGTTGCCGCCCGAGCAGCGGCCGTGATGCCTCCTGCCACGAAGCAGGGAGCGTGCCGCAGACGGTGAGCTTCACCCCGACGGACCGCGTCCTGGCCTCCCCGCGCCACCTGGCCGGCGGCGGACTGGACCGGATCGGCGACACGCTCGGTCCGTTGATCCACCTGTTCGGCTGGAACTACACGCACGACGCCTTCAGCGATCAGCCGTGCCGACGGATCTTTGCCCTCATCGGTACCGGCTCGGGACCAAGCTCCAGCCATCGCCGCCACGCCCACCGCTACGCCGCCCTGGGCACGCCACCGCTAATCGTCTCGGCGCCCAAAGGCCAGCGGTACGGGGCTGAACGCCCGGCCCCCTCGGAGTCTCGGGGCCCCGGTACCTGCCTACACCCACTCACAGCGACAAGCGCAGTGCGGTGTCCAACAGCTGTCTCCACCGCCCTCAGCGCACGGCTGCCCCTCCAGCGATCCCACCTTCCGGAGTCCACGCCCATGTCCCATCCGCCTTCTGTCACGGAGGTGTTGTCCGTCTCCGCCGCGGACGGCACACCCCTGGCTGTCTACCGCGATACGCCTGTGCGCCCGCGTCGCGACGGCGCGACGGTCGTCCTCGTGCACGGCGCGTCCGTCACCGCCGACTTGTGGCGTCTGCACACCCGGCACCTGACCGGTCTGGGCCTGGGCGTCCTGCGCTACGACCAGCGCGCGCACGGCCACACCTCCCGAGGCCGGGCACCTCTGACGGTCGAACAGCTCGCCGACGACCTGCACCAGATCCTGACCCGTCTCGTCCCCTCCGGACCGCTCGTGCTCGCCGGCCACTCCTTGGGCGCCCTGGTCCTGCAGGAACTCACCGACCTGCACCCCCAACACCTGACCCGCGTACGGGGCATGGTGCTGCTGTCTCCCACCGCACGCGGTGCGACGGTGCTGCCCGGCCGCGGCCCGTGCGCCTGGCTGTTGGCCGCCGGGCGCAGCCTCGCTGCCCTGACCTGCGCCCACGCACCTCGCGCGGTGGATCTCCTGCGCCGAAGGCTGCCCGCCACACACCCCCACCGCCTCGCCCCAGGCCCCAACCGGTCGGCCGACGGGCCACCGCCGTGCCGCCACGGCGTCCGCCACACCGCGACCGGTGATCTCGCCGCCCTGTGGCAGTCCCTGCGCGACTACAAGCCGCGCGACCTCACCGTCCTGAGCCAGCTCGGCGACCGGCTGCTGCTCATGGCGGGAGCCGACGACCGGCACATCCCCGCCGCCCACACCAAGCAGCTGGCCGCCCACCTCCCTGCCGCCGCACTGGACGTCCTCCCCCGCACCACACACGCCTTGCCCATCCGCCACGCCGCCCTCATCAGCGCCCGCATCGCCCGCCTCGCCGCCGAACCGGGCCAGCCCCATCACCCCCAGGACCAGCTATTTCCAAGCTCCCCGCTTTCCATGCGATTTCACTAGGCACCGGAATTCAATCCAGCACCATGCTCGCCCTGTCCGCCGAAGGCATCCTCCCCAAGGTCGACTACGCCATTTTCGCCGACACTGGCTGGGAACCCAAAGTCGTCTATTCCCACCTCGACCGCCTCGAACAGGAAATCGCCACCCCTGCAGGCATACCCGTCCTGCGCGTCACCGCGGGAAACATTCGAGACGACGCCCTGGATCCCGAGCACCGCTTCGCGTCCATGCCGCTGTACATCCTCAACCAGGACGGGAAACAGGGCATGACCAGGCGCCAGTGCACCGGGGAATATAAAATAAAACCGATCAAGAAGAAGGTCCGAGAACTTCTCGGATACCCCTACCCCCAGCACATCCCCAAGGACATATTCGTCGAACAGTGGGTCGGCATCTCGACGGATGAATTCCACCGGGCCAAGGACGCCGACGTCAAGTACATGCGCAACCGGCATCCACTCATAGACCTCGGCTGGTCACGCGCAGACTGCATCCGATATTTGACCTCTATCGGCCTGGCCGACACTCCAAAATCGAGCTGCCTCGGCTGTCCATTTCACGGAAACGCGCAGTGGAGGAATATCCGGGACAGCAGTCCGGCGGAATGGGCGGACGTGGTCGCGTTCGACGCGGCCATCCGCCAGGGCAACGCCCGCGCCAACGCCTCCGGGAACCGGCTGCTCGGGCAGGCGTTCCTGCACCGCTCCCGCGTCCCCCTCGACCAGGCCCCCATCGACCACGTCACCGCCGCGGAGTGGGCTGCGCGCCAGCAGGAACTCGACGACGGTGCCGTCATGGTGGAGGAGCTGGAGAACGGCGTGGTCGACGGCTGCTCTCCCTGGGCCTGCCGCGGAGCCTCCGAGTACGAGCCGGTGCAGGACGACTTCGGACTGGCCTCGTGAG
Source organism: Streptomyces akebiae (assembly GCF_019599145.1). Classification (NCBI taxonomy): domain Bacteria; kingdom Bacillati; phylum Actinomycetota; class Actinomycetes; order Kitasatosporales; family Streptomycetaceae; genus Streptomyces; species Streptomyces akebiae. The sequence continues at coordinate 1,936,222 of NZ_CP080647.1, forward strand.
GAGGATCATCCTCGATCTGTTCGCCGGGCCCGGCGGCTGGAGCCACGCGCTCACCGTCCTCGGCGCGCGGGACATCGGCCTGGAGTGGGACGAGTGGGCCTGCAAGACCCGGGCCATGGCAGGGCAGTTGACGATCAGGACCGATGTCGCCCGCTATCCGACGTGGATCTTCTCCGGCCGGATCCTCGGGCTGATTGCCTCCCCTCCGTGTCAGGCATGGAGCATGGCCGGCAAGCGGCTCGGCCTGGTCGACCAGCCGCTCGTCCACCAGGCCGTCGCCGACCTCGCGGCCGGACGCGACACCCGCGAGCAGCTGCTCGCCGCGTGCGCCGACGAACGCTCTCTCCTGGCGGCCGAGCCCATGCGCTACCTGCACGCCCTGAACACCGTGGGCGAGCCCGAGTGGGTGGCCATGGAAGAGGTCCCCGACGTTCTGCCGTTGTGGAAGCAGTACGCGGCCATCCTGCGCACCTGGGGCTTCTCGGTGTGGGTCGGCATTCTCAACGCCGCCGACTACGGTGTCCCGCAGACGCGGCGGAGGGCGCTCCTGCTCGCCTCCCGGGTACGGATCGCCGAGCCCCCACCTCCCACGCATGCACAACTGGCCGAGCCGGAAAGCCTGTTCGGGCCCGGCCGTGCCCGCTGGGTGTCCATGGCGGAGGCTCTGGGCTGGGGCGCCACCGACCGGCCCGTGCCCACTGTGTGCGCGGGCGGCGGACCAGGAGGCGGCCCAGAACCCTTCCCCTCCGGCTCCCGCAAGACCCTCACCGACGCACGCGCCCGCGGCACCTGGGCAGCCCGCCCCGACTCCGAGATCGTCCTGGCCTCCCAGCGAGAGGGCTCCGGCTGGACCGCCCGGCACGGCGCCCGCGACAACCGCCCCGCAGACGCTCCAACCCCCACGTTCACTGCCGAGGCGCACCGCTGGTCGTGGTCACTGCGCAGCAACAACCAGACCAACGCCACCATCCGCCGGTCCAACGAACCCGCCGGCACGCTCTTCTTCGGCCACCGAGCCAACGAGTGCACCTGGGTCGCCGAACCCACCGTCGAGGCAGCGGGGTCGACACCGGAGCCGATCAAGATCACCGCCCGGGAAGCGGGTGTGCTGCAGAGCTTCCCCGCCGACTATCCGTGGCAAGGCAACAAGGGCCAGATGTTCTCGCAGATCGGCAACGCCGTCCCCCCTCGCCTGGCCGCACACCTGCTCGCCCCGCACCTCAACAAGCCCTTCAACCCTGCTGACTTCACTCTCGCCGCCTGATGCCCCACACCCCCGATCCCCATGACGACGACGGCCTCGACCGCGTCCCGGCGCCGAAGCCCGTGCACTACGCCGAGCAGGCCCTGCTCGGCGCCCTCCTCCTCGAGCCTGCGCGTCTGGCCGACACCGAGCCGCTGATCGCCCACCACTTCGACAGCCACACCCACGCCGCGTTGTTCACCGCGATCCGCACGCTCCCGCCGCCCGACCCCGCCGCCCACGCCAAGGACACCGCCTGGCTCAACGCGGTGCTGGACCACGCCCGTCCTCACGCTCGCGGCCTGAGCGCCTCCTACCTCCACGCCCTCATCCAGTTCTGCCCGCAGCCCAAGCACGCTGCGGCATACGCCAGGATGATCCACGCCGACAACGCTCGCCGGATTCTGCGCGGGCACGCCGAGCGCCTCGCGTCCACCGCAACCGACCCGGGCCTGCCCAACCCGGTAGCCGCAACGCTCGGCCTGGCCAACGACATCGGCCGCGTCCTGGATTCCCTCGCCGAACAGTTCGCCCCGCACCCCGGCTCCTTCCCCCGCACAGCACTCCCCCCGGATGTCCCACGGCAAGCCAGCGAGGAGGACCTCGAGGAAGAGCGCCTCCTCCTGGCGACCGCCACCGCCTATCCGGCAGAGGTCCAGCAGATGCGGTGGCTGACCGAGGCGGACTTCCTGCTGCCGCTGCACGCCGCGCTCTGGCAGTCCATCACGGCGCTGGTCCACCGCGGCGACATGGTCGACCCAGTCACCGTCCTCGGCGAGGCCCAGCACCACGGACTGCTCACCAACTCCCTCACCCCCAAAGACCTGATGGCCCTGGTCTCCATACCCGCCGGCTCCCCCGAGTACTGGGGCGAGAGAATCCTCAAGCGCGCCCTCCTCGCCCGCGCCCACGCGGTTGCCGACCGGATCACCGCCTACACCGACGACCCCGCGAACACCCCCCACCAGCTCATCACCGGCAGCCGCCGCGCCCTGGCCGACCTCAATTCCCTGCGCACCCGCTGGAACCGCGCCACCGCTCCAGCCCCGTCGCCCGCCACCCGGCCCTCGGCACGCCCAGCCCCGGCCCCCCGGGCCGGTCCGCCTCACCGGCCGGCCTTCACCTCCGCACGCACCCACCGATGACCACCGGGCCCGGCCAACCCACATCCGGGACCGAACCCGAATCGAGCCCCACCTCCATGTCCGACCACCCGATCGACGCCCACGTCCGCTTCGACACCCACCCCGCCCACACCAGCGCCGTGACCGCCACCCTCACCGGCACCCACCACCGCGCCGCTCAGGCCCTCCTGGCCGCCCGCGGCTTCGAGAACCTCGACGACCACACCATGGTCCTGGCCCGGATCGACCACGAAGAGCCCTACTGGGCCCACCAAGCCACCCACGCCCTGCACGCCGAAGGCATCACCACCGAGATCACACCCCGGCTACGTGAAGCCATCGACGAGGAATGGACCTGGGCGAACTACCCCATGCACTGGCTGACCCGCGCCGAGGTACGGGAGGTCTCCAACGCAGCCCAGACCATCTACGACGACATCCGCCACGGCCGACTCATCATCCACGCCCATGCCCACGACGGCTGGACCACCGTCGCCATCGGCACCTACCTCGACGGAGGGACCGTCGCCCTGCACGGCGAGAACCACCTGCGCTCCATCGCCGACAGACTCGAATCCCCCGCCCAGGCCCTCGCCTCCTTCCAACGCCTCCACGGCGACGCCGTACGCCCCGGACCCGCACCCATGACCGACATCGAACAGCAGACCGCCCAGGCACGCACCAGCCTCCGTTCACCCGACACGGCGCAAGCCCCCGCCACCCCGCGTATCGAGAGGGGCCCCTCCTACGCCGTCGGCCCCGGCGATCACGAAGCCCTGCTCAACGACTTCCTCACGCAGAACAACGACTGGGAGAAGTACCGCACCTGGGACGACAACACCACCATCGCCGTCCATGAATCGCTCACCCTGCGCGTCCTCTTCGACCACGACGCCCGGTCCCGTGACCCGAAGTGGACCATCGCCGCGTACGAGACACCGGTCAGCGACCGCATGTGGCACATGACCATTGCCGCCACCACACCCGCCACCGTCCTCAACACCCTGCTGACCGTCCTCGCCGCCGAAGACGCATGGGAAACAGCCGTCGGTAGCCCGGTCACCGAGAAGACCGTCACCGACGCAACCCGCCCCCTCACCGAAGCAGGCTGGACGCACACCGTGGACGGACGCTGGCTGCGCTGGCAGACCCTTCAGGAGGATGCCGGCGTGCAATTCGACGCCTTCGCCGCCCAGGCACCCCACACTCCCCTCGACACATGGACCATCTGGGCCGGCCCCAGCATCGACCACCCCGCCTGGGCCATTCGCGCCTCCGTCTACACCCCGTCCGGCCTACTCGCCGACCTCGCCGAAGAACTCGCCCACGGAACCGGAACCCGTCAGACCGCTCCGCAGCACACCACCTCCGTCACCACCACGGCCGTCGCTGTTCCACCGGCCTCCCCTTCGTCGCCGGTGGCAGGTCCCCGGCACTGACTTGGACCTCTAGCCTCGCGTTTTCATGAGCATGCTCGTCCACGTCTTGATCAAATAAGCGGAGAGTGTGGGGCTGGACACCGCGATATCGGGGCCGCTGGCGCCGTGGCGCAAGCCGCGGGACGGTGCACGATCCGGGCAAGATCCTTCTGGATATGGCCCTGGCCGCCGCACTCAGCGGGGACTGCCTGGCCGATGTCGGCATGCCGAGCACGAAGTGACCCCGCTGTACGACAGGGTGACCGTCGTGTCCCTGGCGGAATCCTTCCGTGCGCGCCTCGGTGGTGGTGAGCCCCATCAGTGCGTGGGCACAGCATGGCGTCCGTTGACGCAAGCCCCCTACGGCCGAGGGCCGAGTCGGACAGCCTCGCCTCGTCGACCCGGGACCGGCTTCTTCAGGGATGTTCTCCTCCGAAGCATCGGTATCCCGGCCGAGTTGCGCGCCTTCCCTTCATCCCGATCCGCTGCGCTCCGCCTCGCCGGCGACGCGGTCGGTGCGACGAGGATCTGATACGCCCCCGGGCGGCCGTGCGGGCGGGGGTCGCTTCCACCGACGCGCTCGTTCCACCGGTCATCTCACTGGCTCCTGTCAGCCGGAGCCATGCATCGTGCGAGCGGCTGATGACCGATGGCTCGTTCGTCATGGACTCGGAGGCCGCCGCGGGGAAAGGCACCGCCCTGCTCCAGGCCGCAGTGTGCCGGAGAAGACGATGCAGAAGCTGGTGCCAGTCGCTCCGAGCGGCCCGCCGGAGATGACCAGCCGCGACAAGTTCGGGGCCGAACTCGACTGCCTCTCCACCGATGTCAGCCGACAACTGGCGGCACGATGGTGTGGATCTGGATGAGGTCGCCCGGGCCCGCCGCGACGGCTCGCAGGCTGCCCTGGGTCTCCGCGGAGCCCAGCAGCACCACGCAGGGCCGCCAACGTCGGATTTCGGCCGATCGTTCGACCACGGCTGCGACATGCCGCGTCCGGAGCCACGCCCCGGTTCGTCTCGGCCCAACCCCGCTGCCATCGGGCGCGCAAGTGGGACGAACATCCCCGTAAGGACACGCAAAAATGCGACGTCATAGAAAAACCCCCACACCTCAGGGGGATGGCCACCCGAGCGGCCACCAGCGGGCCTCCGTCACACCGGCGCCACACACTGCGATCCCGGGCCGAGGAGTGCCGACGAGAATCATCGATTCCGCGCCACGCCTCACAGAATGTTGTGCATAGACTCGACGGTCGCAATATTTCAGCCCTACATTCTCGGGCATACCAATCCCCGGGCGCCACGCGCCCTTCCTTATCCGCAGACAGGAGCCACCCCCAATGGCTTTACGGACTCGCCGCTCAACTGCTCGCACCTTCACCGCCCTGGCCGCAGCTGTCGTCCTCTCTTTCACCGGCGCCTCGGCCGCACCGGCGAACGCCCCGGACACGACCGCCACCGCCGCGACGGTCCAACGTCTCAACGGCATCCTCGCCGACGGCGCCACCTGGATCGCCGACGTTCCCGAGAACTGGAACGGCACCCTGATCGTCTTCAGCCACGGCTTCGGCGGCACAGCGGCCGAAAACGCGCCCCGCGAGGCCGTGCGCCTGCGCCTCCTCGAAGAGGGCTACGCGCTCACCGGCTCCTCCTACGACGTGAGCGAGACCCTCTGGGGCCTGGAGAGCGCGGAGCGCGACCAGGTCGCCACCATCGCGGCGGTCACCGAGAAGATCGGCGAACCCACCCGCACCCTCGCCATGGGCCAGTCCATGGGTGGCCTGGTCAACGCCCAGCTCGCCCGCTCCGGGGCCGGTGGGATCGACGGCGCCCTGGGCCTCTGCGGACTCGTGGCCGGCGCCAACGACCTGCACAGCTACCAGCTTGACGCCGAGTACACGATCGCCCGGCTCCTGCTTCCCGGCACGCCTGTGAAGCTGGTGGACTTCGCCTCCGAGGCCGAGGGCGCCGTCACCGGGCGGCAGCTCACCGACGCCGTAGTCGCCGCGCAGGGGACCCCCGAGGGCCGCGCGCGTATCGCCCTCGCCGCCGCCTACCTCAACCTGCCCGCCTGGGCACCCGGCAAGGACCGCCCCGCCGCCGGCGACTGGGCGGAACAGCAGGCCCAGCAGTACGAGTGGCTCGCGCAGGGCGTCCTCAACCGCGTCGAGCCTGCCCGCTACCACGTCGAGAAGGCCCTGGGCGGCAACAACTCCGGCAACAAGGGCGTCGACTACGCGCGGGTGCTCGCGACCTCTCAGCACGCGCCCCTGGTCAAGGCTCTCTACCAGCAGGCCGGCCTGGACCTGCGAGCCGATCTCAGGAACCTGACCGCCAACGCCACCATCACCGCCGACCCCACCGCCGTCGCCACGGCCGAACGCACGTCCTCCGCAGGCCAGGGCCTTGCGGTCCCCCTCCTCAACATCCACACCGTCGCCGACGACCTCGTCCCCGTCGAACAGGAATCCCGCTTCGCCACCCGGGTCCGAGCCGCCGGAGACGCCCCCCTCCTCCGCCAGGCATACATCGAGCGCCAGGGCCACTGTTTCTTCACCGTCGCCGAAACGGTCGCCGCCCTCAACGCCGTGGAACACCGCCTGGACACCGGCCGCTGGGGCAACGCCGCGACTCCCAGCGCACTCCAGCAGTCAGCGACCGCCCTCAACCTCGACGGCGCCGCGTACATCCCATACCGCCCGTCAGACCTGACGATCGCTCGACGACCGTAGGGAACGGATCTGCTGGAACCGGTGAGGCCGGCCTCCATGCCGGACATTGAGCCGCCCACTCAACAAGGCGCTGCTCCGTGGGGGCTGGTCGGGAGTGCGGCGATCAGCCCCGCTGAAGCGCATAGCTCAACTCATCCTGTGAGCTCTCGCAGGAGCCCCCTGGTCCGACGGAAGAAGTCGTCCTGGTCTCCCTGATGCCGAGCCGCAGCAGACGCGGCAACAAAGCGGACACCAGGACCGGCATCGGATGCGGGTGCCGTCAACTCCGCGCCGCTGCGCCAATGCGGTCGGGGTGACCCGCACTTCGTCTGCGAGCAACCGACAGCCCATCTTGTTCACCGAGGATGCCTGCCACCGAACACCGGAACGGCTCGTTTTTCACGATCCCACACGCGGCACGGCTGTCATCGATATCGAGAACCTGCCGCGGAGCGAGGTGACCCCCAACGGTCGTACCGCAGCCGTTCGGGTTCCCCAACTCGCTTGCCTCAGAAGGGACTTGACATCAATTCACTTCACGGAATCCACACCGGATCCACAGGTTCCACTCTATTGTCGAGTACATGACAGACACTTCAGAACCCCCACAGCCGACCACGGTCGGACGCCGCAGCGTCCTGATCGCCGCCGGCGCCACGGCCGCCGCCCTGTCTGTGGGCGCCACCGTCACACTTGAAGCCCCCACAGCCGACATGGACACAGAGAACACGGGCCCCGTGGCCGCCGCGGCCGTCTGCACCCTCACGAGAGAGATGACCGAAGGCCCCTACTACCTCGACGGCCAGTTCGTCCGCTCCAACATCCGCGAGAACAAAACGGGCATCCCGTTCCAGCTCACCCTCACCGTCGTCGACGACGACACCTGTGCCCCACTGAACAATGCTCTGGTGGAGATCTGGCACGCCGACGTGCTCGGTGAGTACTCCGGGTTCGTCGGCGAGAACGGCCACAACGAGCCCGACAACGGCACCTTCCTACGCGGAGGCGTCCTGACGGATTCCAGCGGTATCGCGCGGATCAACACGGTCTACCCGGGCTGGTACCGCGGCCGGTGCGTCCACATCCACCTCAAGGTCCACGTCAACGTCCGGCTCACCCCCGACGGCTCGTTCACCGGCGGACGTGAACTCTTCACCGGCCAGCTCTACTTCGCGGAGTCCGTCACCAGGGCGGTCGCGGCGATCGCCCCGTACCGAAGCAACACGGTCCCCCGCACAACGCTCACCCAGGACTCCATCTATGACGGCGGCGGCGCCGCCTCTGGCCTGCTCACCCTGACGTCCCTGGGCAGCTCACCGTCGGCCGGGTACGCAGGGACCCTGACGGTGGGAGTGGAATCGAGCTGACGCAACCCGTCCCGCTCACCCTGTCCGCCCCGAACCAGGTACTGGCTCCCTCCCCCTTGCGCAGGAGGGAGCCAGTACCGTGTTGCGGCCTCACAGTGCGCCACCAACGTCGGACCCCGTTACCGCAGGGACGCCTCTCGACGCTTGGGCATGCACGGCGTCAAGCTGCACCAGGAGCGTGACGTCAAGGGCCGGGCGGTGACCGACGCCGATCACACCGCATGAGACATGGCCCGCCTCCTCCGCAATTCCGGGAGACCCCGAAGTCAGCCAACGTCCTGGGTGCTGTAGCCGACCGACTGGTCTGCGGCTGCTGGGGGCTGAGGCGGGGAGGCTGGTGTTTCGGAGTGAGTGGCGTGCGTCAGTGTGAGTGCGGTCAGCGGTATGAGGGTGAGGGCGGCCGCCGCTGTGCCGACCAGCGGGGGCCCGGCCTGCTGCAGTGGTGAGGTCAGGGCGATGCCTGCCGTCCAGGAGCCGATGGCGATGCCCACGTTGGGCGCGGCGCCGCTGAGGCCGGAGGCGAGGGTGGGCGCGGAGCCGGCGAAGCGCAGGGCCAGTGCGCCGAGCGCCGGGTTCGCGGCGAAGCCTGTCACACCCATGAGTGTCACCAGGACGACAGTCACCACGGGGCTTGTGGAGAGAACGGTCAACAAGAGCAGGACCAGGGTGGTCGTGGCGGCGGCTGTGAGGAGTGTGGCAAGGGGTCGGCGGTCGCCCAGGCGTCCGCCGACCGTGGTGCCCAGCAGGGCGCCCAGGCCGTAGCCGGTCAGGACCATGGGCACGGCCTCAGCGGGGATGCTGGCCCGTTCGGTGAGCAGGGGAGAGATGTAGCTGTACGTCGCCAGGACGCCGCCCATCAGCAGCGTCATGGAACTCAGTGTCAGCCAGATTCGGACATCCCGCAGCGCGGCGAACTCGGCCCGCACGGACGGCGCTTCGCGTCGCTCGTCGGCGGGGATGTACCGGCCGATGACCGCCGCCGCGCCGGCCGACAGTGCGGCCAGTACCCAGAACGGCCCGCGCCAGCCCGACAGCTGCCCCAGCCACGCGCCCAGCGGGACGCCGGCCACGGTGGCCACGGTCAGTCCTCCCAGGAGCATGCCCAGGGCCCGTGACGTCGCTGCCGGCCCTGCCGCGGTCGTGGCCACGACCGCGCCGACGCACCAGAAGGTCCCGGTGGCCAGTGCGGTGACCACGCGGGCCATGAGCACCAGCGCGAAGGACGAGCTGAGCGCGGCGACCAGGTGGCCGAGGGCGAAGACGACGAGCGCAAGGATCAGCGTGGAGCGCCGGGGCAGGCGCAGCGTCGCGATCGCCATCACCGGTGCGCCGACGATCATGCCTGCAGCGAACGCCGTGATCAGCAGGCCCGCCTGAGACACGCTGACATTCAGATCGTCGGCGATCTCGGGGAGCAGGCCCGCGATGACGAATTCGGTGGTGCCCATGAGGAATGTTCCGGCGGACAGCACCCAGACGACGAAGGGCAGCTTGCGGGGTCGGCCGTCGGTCGGGGGTGACATGCGGTGGCATTCTCTTTTCAGGGCGACGTGCGACCGCCGTGGGGCGGGGGACGCCGTAGAGCATCGCACCGCACGGGCGTTCTGTGAGGGGGAGGAATTTCTCCCTGCTTCGTAGCGGAAGCGGCGAGTGATCTCCCCGGGGAACGACTCCCGGTTCCCCTACGACACCGCCCGGCGGCTATCTGATGAGGATCTCGGCGAGTTGGAGGCGGTACTTGGTGCTCTCGTCCGAGGCGAGTCTACCGAGCCTGGTGGCGTGCAGGCGCAGGTAGCGTCCGGTGGCGGAGGCGAGGGTGTAGGTCTGGGCGGCTCCGGCCGGGTTGGGCGGGCCGGTGACCGTGCGGGCGGTGGTGTTCGAGGTGTCGCCGTCGGCCCGGATCTGAAGCGTGAAGTCGGCTGGGAGGCCCGGCGTGCCGCCACCAGCCCCACCCGTGTCCGTGCGTGGGTAGAGAGTGGCGGAGCCGATCGCCCGGTCGGCGCCGAGGTCGATCTCGATCCAGACGGGCGTGCGGCTGATGTCGGCGGAGGGGAAGTCGATGCTGGTGAAGCCCTGGCGCCGGTCGCGCTGGTGGTGGTGCCGTCCAGGACCCGCGTCTTGCCCCAGTCGCCGTTCTCCAGGGTGAAGTTGGCCGTGACCGTCGTCGCGGCGGCGGGGACGGCGAGTTCGGCGAGCTGGAGGCGGTATTTGGTGGGCTCGTCGGAGGCGGGGCTGCCGAGACGGGTGGCTTGCAGGCGGACGTTCATGCGATCCTCGCCGATGGAAGCCGGAACAACGTCCTGATGCGCCGCTCCCCCGCTCTGGCCTGGCGCGGGAGGCCGGCTACCTCGATCCCGCGTGGGAGCCCGAGAACATCCTCATGTTCGTCAGTCAGTCAGCCCTGTCGTGGGCCGACCAGACCGACCTCGCAATTCCAGACCACCGTTCTGCGGGTAACCGGCGACCACGGCGGAGCTGCCCCGCATCGCGTCGTCCTCTGCGAAGGAGACGGTGGGGGTGTCCAGATCGGTCACGCACAGCACCGCAGCGTCGGTGCCCGGGTCGTACAGAACGACCGTCGCGGGCAGCAGCTCCCCCACCCCTCCGGCCTGGGCCCACGGGCGGTCCACGCCGGCGACGACATGGGCGTTGGTCATCACCAGGCCATCGCCATAGACGAAGCCGCTCCCCTCGGAGCCCCGCCCGGTGCTGCCGACCTGTCCGGTGACCTTCACCGTGCTCTGCTGCGCGACGCGCGTCGCCGTGGCGGTCACGGCGTCGCCGGAGGGCTCGGCGACCCCGGTGGCCGGCTCGCTCTGGAACGCGTTGAGCACTTGCGGGAAACCGGCCTCGGTGAGCACGCCGGAGGCTCGGTCTACCCAGGTGACCGTCTCCCCGGGCAGCCGGTCGGCCAGGGTGCGCATGGTGGTCGACTCGCGTATCTGATGCTGCATGGCGGTCGAGGTGTACGGGGAGTCCAGGGCCGCGTTGCCCGCGATCCATACGACACCGAGCAACGCGGCGGCACCAGTCAGCGCGCCGCCCGCGCCATCGGCCCAGCGCAGCGGACCGCGCGTCGGGAGCCGGCCGCGCAGCCAGAACGCGGGCCGCCGGGCCAGTGCGGCACCGAGGGCGGCCGGGACGAGCACGGTGAGCAAGGCAGCCGTGTTCACGGCCGCCGAGGAGTCGCCGACTCTGTCGAGGACCCAGGGCAGAAGGGCCAGACCGAGTAGGGCGCCCGCCACGGTCAACGCGAGCACGGCCACGGAGGCCGCGAGCCCGCGCCGATAGCCGGATACAGCGAACAGCGGCACGGTCAGCAGGATGAACAGGTCGAGCAGTATCAAATCCCTTTCCTGTCCCCAAAGCCGATTGAATTGGCTTGGGACAGGAAAGACGCCCGGCAGTATTCTCGCCGTTCCCGATTGTGAGCCATATCACTCCGGTGGAATTCAAGGAATACAGCGGCGAGCACTGGGATTTCCCTCCCGGGAAGGCTCTTATCCCAGGAGAGAATTGCTAGCCTCCGATCGCTGACATCGGGCGGTCCGGCTGGACGAAGGTCGGGTCGTCCAGGCCTGCGCCCGCCTTCTTGCCCCACATCGCCGTCCGCCAGATACGCGCTATCTCCTCGTCCGGCGCTCCCGAGCGCAAGGCCGCTCGCAGGTCCGTCTCCTCCGTCGCGAACAGGCACGTACGCACCTGACCGTCCGCCGTCAGACGCGTGCGGTCGCAGGCCGCGCAGAACGGGCGGGTGACCGAGGCGATGACACCCACGACATGGGGGCCGCCGTTGACCAGCCAGCGCTCCGCCGGGGCCGAGCCGCGCTTCGCCGAGCCCTCCTCGGTCAGCTCGAAGCGGGTGCGCAGGGAGGTCAGGATGTCGCCTGCCGTGATCATGCCGTCGCGCTTCCAGCCGTGCTGCGCGTCCAGGGGCATCTGCTCGATGAAGCGCAGTTCGTAGTCGCACTCGACCGCCCAGGCCAGCAGGTCGGGGGCTTCGTCGTCGTTGAGGCCGGGCATCAGGACCGAGTTGACCTTCACCGGGGTCAGGCCCGCCTCGCGGGCGGCGTACAGGCCCTCGATGACGTCCTTGTGCCGGTCACGGCGGGTGAGGGTCTTGAAGACGTCCGGGCGCAGGGTGTCGAGGGAGACGTTGACGCGGTCCAGGCCCGCGGCCTTCAGCGCCGTCGCTGTGCGCTTGAGGCCGATGCCGTTGGTCGTGAGCGACATCTGGGGGCGGGACTCCAGGGCGGCCACCCGCTCGACGATGCCGACCAGGCCCGGGCGCAGCAGCGGCTCGCCGCCGGTGAAGCGGACCTCCTCGATGTCTAGGGAGGTGACCGCGATGTCGATCAGGCGGACGATCTCGTCGTCCGTGAGCAGATCGCTCTTGCCCAGCCACTGCAGGCCCTCCTCGGGCATGCAGTACGTACAGCGCAGATTGCACCGGTCAGTCAGCGACACTCTCAGGTCGGTGGCCACTCGGCCGTAGGTATCGATCAGCACGTTCCTGCGACCCTTCCTGCCCCGTGCCGCGCCGCCTCCGACACCGCCGCGGAAACGCGATGGATCGGGCCGCTGACCTGGACCAGAGGCAAGCCACTCGCTCGGCCGGCGTGGGCGATGATCTCCGCGGTGATCGAGATCGCTGTCTCCTCGGGCGTGCGGGCGCCGAGGTCGAGGCCGATCGGGGACCGCAGCTGGGCCAACTGCTCCGGTGTGACGCCGACTTCACGCAGACGGAGAAGGCGCTCTTCGTGGGTGCGGCGGGAGCCCATGGCGCCGACGTAGCCCACGGGCAGGTCGAGTGCCAGCTGCAGCAGCGGGATGTCGAACTTGGCGTCGTGGGTGAGCACACAGACGGCGGTACGGGCGTCCACGGCCGTCTGTGCCAGGTAGCGGTGGGGCCAGTCGACGACCACCTCGTCGGCGTGCGGGAAGCGGGCTTCGGTGGCGAAGACGGGGCGGGCGTCGCACACGGTGACGTGGTAGCCCAGGAACCGGCCGGCCTGGGCGAGGGCGGCAGCGAAGTCGATGGCGCCGAAGATCAGCATGCGGGGGCGGGTGGCGGCCGCGTGGACGAGGACGGTGAGCTGCTCGGGGCAGGTGTCGGCCTCGCCGCCGAGAGCGAGAAGTGCCGTGCGTCCGGTACGGAGTTGGGCGGTGGCCCGGTCCGCCACGGCCCGGCCGGTCGGCCCGTCGGCGAGTGCGCGGTCGGCGATCCAGCTGTCGCCGAGCACGCTCAGCGTGGCGCCGAGCAATCCCTCAGGCCCGTCCACGACCTGGGCGACGGCGGCGGGCCGGCCCTCGGTCGCCTCGGCGAGCGCCCCGCCGAGATGCGGCTGGGCGGCGGGGTCGATGCGCTGGATGAGGACGTCGAGTTCGCCGCCGCAGGTCAGTCCCACGGCGAAGGCGTCGTCGTCGGAGTAGCCGAACCAGGCCCGCTGGGCAGGCCCTTGGTCGTGCAGTACCTGTCGGCACAGCTCGTACACCGCGCCTTCGACGCAGCCGCCGGAGATGCTGCCGATGGCGTTGCCGTCCTCGTCGACCGCGACCGACGTACCGATGGGCAGGGGTGCGCTGCCGGTGACGTCGACGACGGTGGCCAGGGCGAAGGGGCGTTCCTCGCGGCACCAGCGGTGCAGTGTGTCCGCGATGTTCAGCATGGGGGGTCTCCAGAACGGACGGTCGCTGTCGCAGTAGGTGGCTCGGGCCGCCGCCGCGTCGACGGGGGCGTGTGCGCGGCGGCGGCCCGGGGAGGTCCGGCAGCCGTACGGGGGGTCGGCTGCGGGACCCGTCTAGGGAGGCGGTGGTGTCAGAGCAACCCCTCGGCGGTGATGGGCAGTTGGCGGACCCGCCGACCGGTGGCGTTGTAGACCGCGTTGGCGATGGCGGGCGCCACGCCCACCTGGACGACCTCGCCGAGTCCCTTGACGCCCAGCAGGTTGCCGGCGTTGTCCTCGCCGTCCAGGTAGATCGCCTTGATGTCGGGGACGTCGGCGTTCACCGGGACGAGGTAGTCGGCCAGGCTGGCGTTCACGATCCGCCCGTCCCGGTGGTCGGTGACCGTGTGCTCAAGGAGCGCCTGCCCGATGCCGCCCACGATGCCGCCGAACGCCTGGCTCTCGGCCAGCTTGGGGCTGATGATCCGGCCCGCGTCGTACACGCCGAGCATCCGCCGCACCCGCACCAGCCCCAGGTCCGCGTCCACGGCGACCTCGGCGAAAGTGGCGTTGTAGGCGAAGTAGGCGGACCGCTCACTGCCCGGCCCGCTGTAGGTACCGTCGGCTTCCAGTTGGTCGCGCTTGTTGCGGGCCAGCAGGCGCTTGTACGTCTCACCACGGGCGGTGTTGTTCTGCACGTGCAGTCGGCCGCCGCGGACGACCACGTCGTCCGCGTTCACGCCGTACAGCGGCGACTCGCGGTCCTCGACGGCCAGCTTGATCGCCTGCTGCCGCACCTTGTTGCAGGCGTCGACGACGGCCGAGCCGACGCTGGCCATGGTCGCCGAACCGCCGTGCGGCGAGGTCGGCGGATAGAGGGAGTCACCGAGCCGGAAGGTCACTGTGCGCATGGTCAGCCCGAGCGCGTCCGCTGCCACTTGGGTCTGGGAGGTGTACGTGCCCGGCCCCATGTCACTCGTGGCCGCCTCGACCACCGCGGTGCCATCGGCGTCCAGACGCGCCCGCGCCTGCGCGGGATACCGTCCCGGGTCGTAGACACCGGCGGCCATGCCCAAACCGATCAGCAGGTTCCCCTCCCGTGTGGAGCGCGGCTTCGGATTACGGCGGTCCCAGCCGAACTCGCGGGCACCGACCGTGTAGCACTCGCTGAGCCGCCGGGTGGAAAACGGCTCGTTCGTCGCCTCGTCCTCGCTCGGCTCGTTGCGCCGGCGCAGCTCGATCGGGTCAATGCCCAGTTCATGCGCGAGTTCGTCCATCGCCGACTCGATCACGAACGACCCGGTGGCGAAACCCGGCCCGCGCATCCAGATCGGGGTGTTCACGTCCAGCGGCACCTGCCGGTACGCCTGGCGGACGTTCGGCATGCTGTACATCATCTGCCCCGGCGACCCAGCGCCTTCGAAGAACGTCTCGTACGAGGACGTCTCGGCGTCGATGTCGTGGATCGCGGCGTTCAGCCGGCCGCGCCGGTCGCTGCCCAGTTGCAGCCGGTACTCGTACGCGGGCCGGAAGCCGGTGCCGAAGTACATCTGCTTGCGGCTGAGCACCAGTTTGACCGGGCGCCGCGTCACCCGCGCGGCGAGCGCGGCGACGATCGTGTGCGGCCAGCAGCGCAGTCCGCTGCCGAAACCGCCCCCGACGAACGGGTTGATGACCCGCACCGCGTCCGCCGGCAGGTCGAAGACCGCGGCGATCTCGTCGTGCGTGCCCATCACCCACTGGGTCTTGTCCCAGACTGTGAGCTTGTTGCCGTCCCAGCGGGCGACGGTGGCGTGCGGCTCCATCGGGTTGTGGTGGTTGCGGGCCAGCTCGTACGTCAGGTCCAGCCGTACGGCCGAGGAGCGCAGCCCGGCTTCCGCGTCACCGCGCGCGTAGTTCGTCGGCTCGCCCGGCTCGGCCTTGGCGATGTCGGTCGAGGGCCGCTCGGCGTCGTAACGGACCTCGACCAGGCTCGCCCCGTGCTGGGCCGCCTCCAGCGTGGTAGCGACCACCACGGCGACGGGCTGGCCGTGGAAGAGCACCCGGTCGTCCTGGAACACCCGCAGCCTGCGCCCGGCCGGGTTGTTCGAGCCGGCGTTGTCCCGGTACGGGAGCTTCGGCGCGTTGCCGTGGTGGATCACCCGCAGCACACCAGCGTGTTTCTCCGCGGCGCGCGTGTCGATGGATCTGATGCGGCCGCGGCCGATGCTCGCGTCGACGATGACGGCATGCACGACACCCTTGAGGTCGTGCTCGGCGGCGTACTCCGCCTTGCCCGTGACCTTCAGCACGCCGTCCACCCGGGACAGCGGTGCGCCTACGGCTGCCTGCGGCTGGGGGCTCATTCCATCTCTCCTACGGTGCGCAGCTGGCGTTCGACGGTCCGCTTCAGGAGCTCGACCTTGAACCGGTTGTGCTGAAGGGGGCGGGCACCATCGGCCGCGTGACTCGCGGCCTCGGCCCACAGGCGGTCCGAGGGGCGCTCGCCGATCAGGGCACGCTCAACGGCCGGAAGCTTCCACGGCACCGTCGCCACAGCGCCGGCGGCGACCTTCGCCTCGCGGATCACCCCGCCCCGGATGTGCAGTGCGACGGCCGCCGAGGCGAGCCCGAACGAGTAGGACTGCCGGTCGCGGAGCTTCAGATAGGCCGACTTCAGCGGACGCGGATACGCCGGGATCTCGACCGCCGTGATCAACTCACCCCGGCGGATGTTCTGTTCGCGCTGCGGAGTGCTGCCGGGCCGGAGCAGGAAGTCGGCGAAGGGCAGGCTGCGCTCCTTGCCGTCCGGAGCCTGCAGGTGGACCCTCGCCTCCAGGGCGGTGAGGGCGACGGCGAAGTCGGACGCGTGCACGGCCACGCAGTGATCGGAGCCGCCGAGGATCGCGTGGCCACGGTTGTAGCCCTGCAGAGCGGCGCAGCCGGAGCCGGGCTCGCGCTTGTTGCAGTCGGCGGTGACATCGCGGAAGTAGGTGCAGCGGGTGCGCTGCATAATGTTGCCGCCGATGGTGGCCATGTTCCGCAGTTGGGCCGAGGCGCCCCGCAGCGCTTGGGCGGCCACCGGGAAGAGGGAGTTCAGCTTGGGGTCGGCGGTGGCCACGGCCATCGGGACCAGGGCGCCGATGCGGATGCCGCCGCCCGCGGTGGCGGTGATGTCACGCAGGGGCAGGGCGCTGATGTCGACGAGTGTGTCGGGGGTTTCGACGGTCTCGCGCATCAGGTCGACCAGGGTGGTTCCGCCGGCGATGTAGCGGCCACCGCGTCGGCCGGCGTCCAGGGCTTCCCGGACGCTGCTGACGCGGGTGTAGGAGAAGGGATGCATGGGGCCGCTCCTTACTTCCGGGCGGCGGTCTGCTCGACCGCGCGCACGATTTTCACGTAGCAGCCACAGCGGCAGACGTTGCCGCTCATGTACTCCCGGATCTCCTCCGGCGAGTTGGTGTGGCCCTCCTGGATACAGCCGACGCCGGACATGATCTGGCCCGGAGTGCAGTAGCCGCACTGGAAGGCGTCCTCGTCGACGAACGCCTGCTGCAGCGGGTGCAACTTGTCACCCTTGGCCAGACCCTCGATCGTGGTGACCTCGGCGCCCTCCAGCCGAACCGCCAACGTCAGGCAGGAGTTGACCCGCTGCCCGTCGACCAGCACCGTGCACGCCCCGCAAGCCCCGGCGTTACAGCCCTTCTTCGAGCCGGTCAGGTCGAGATGTTCCCGGAGCAGATCCAGCAGCGAGGTGCGGTTGTCGACCGTCACGGTCCGCCGGGTGCCGTTCACCGACAGGGACACACGGCTGGAGGGCGCCGCCCCCGTGGCGGTCGCCTCCTCGGCGCCGGCCAGGAACGTTCCTCCGGCCACCACGACACCGCCCACCGCGACACCGGTGGCGATGACGGTGCGCCGACTGGGCCCCGAGGGGGACTCACCGGCTCCGGTGGGCGGAGGAACAACAGAATCAGGGAGTTCAGAGGACATGCATTCGCCTTTGCATCACGGACGGATCAGTCGTGTACACCAGCGGGAGACCGGGCACGAGATCGACGCCACCGCGGAAAACTGGGTGACCGCTCGCCTCGACCGGGCGACTGATCACGCGGGAAGTCTTGCACCACAGGCGTCACCCATGGCAGGGAGGTTTTCCTCCCCCCTTGCTTTCCCTTGGTTTTCCCTTGGTTTTTTGCCCGCAAGTAAGCGCTAGGTAATGAATGAAGGACCGTCGAAGGCTCGGCAAGTCGACGCCCCTCGAATTCACCACGGAGGGGACAACAGCAGTCGGCGAGAGAGCCCGTTTCGGGCGAGAAGGTGCGTACTGATCTTGTAGGGCGTCGGCGCCTCGACCGGCTGCCATGACGTCACTCAAGGTCTTCACACGCTGCGTGTCCACCGCTGACGGAGCCGCCCGCTGCGACCGCGCGCACAGCGGGCCTCGTCACCCAACAGGCCGCGGATCCATCGGGACCGCGATCCGGTGACTGAGCGGCGCCAGCAGCCTGGGCCACAGGGAACACCCCCGCCAGGCGCCGATGATGATCTAGACGAGTCATTCCGAATGCTGACGGTGCGTTCGGGAACGCAGACAGGGCGTCCAAGATCGATCTGTGACGAATGACCTGGACGCCCTGCTCACCGCACTGTACGTGAAGATCGACGACGAGATGGGAGACACCCGATGGCTGGGACGGCCGCCCCGGTTGACGGACTCCGAGCTCGTCTGCCTCGCCGTTGCCCAGGCGATGCTCGGCTTCGCCTCGGAGTCCAGGTGGCTGCGGTTCGTGGGCTCCCGCTTGGCTGCGATGTTCCCGTACGTACCGAAGCAGCCGGGCTGGAACAAGCGGCTGCGGGCCGCGCTGCCCCTGGTCAAACGAGCCATACGGCTCCTCGCGGCGGACACCGACTTCTGGTTCGACAACCACTGGATCATCGACTCCACCCCGTCGAGTGCGGCCGTTCACGGCCCACGGTGAAGCGGTCGGACCTGGCCGGCTGGGCCGGATACGGATACTGCGCCAGTCACTCCCGATTCTTCTGGGGGCTGCGGCTGTACCTGGTGTGCACCCCAACCGGCATGCCGATCCTGTGGGCCCTGGCGAACCCAAAGCTGGACGAGCGCGAGGTGCTGACGGCAATGCTGGACCGCGAGCCGGACGCGGTCACCGACCGGCCCGGCCTGCTACTGATCGCGGACAAGGGCTTCGCCTCCAAAGAGTTCGAGGCGGACCTGGCGTTGCGCGGGGCAGAGTTGCTGCGGCCGTCGTTCAAGCGGGAGAAGCACCGCAAAGGCGAGTCCCTGCTGAAGTCGGTGCGGCAGCTGATCGAGTCGGTGAACGACACTCTCAAGGGCCAGCTCGACCTGGAGCAGCACGGCGGCCGGACCTTCGAGGGCGTCGCCGTCCGCGTCGCCCAGCGCGTCCTCGCACTGGCCGTGGCGATCTGGCACAACCACAAGACCGGACAGCCGGTCATGCGATCCCTGATCGCCTACGACCACTGATCACATCGGAATGACTCGTCTAGGAATTAAAAGCGGGGGCGTGCTTGATTTTTTGTGGGCCGTTGAGGAGGTTGTGCGGTTGGAGAAGGCCGGGCTCGACGCCGTCTGGGTGGCCGAGGCGTACGGTTTCGATTCCCCGACCCTCATGGGCTATCTCGCCGCCCGCACCGAGCGCGTGACAATCGGCTCGTACATCATCAACATCTACTCACGGACGCCTGCGCTGATCGCCCAGACCGCCGCCGGACTCGACGTGCTCTCCCAGGGCCGTGCGCTCCTCGGGCTCGGCGCGTCCGGCCCGCAGGTCGTCGAGGGCTGGCACGGCCGGCCGTACGACAAGCCGCTCGGCCGCACCCGCGAGACCGTCGAACTGTGCCGCCGGATCTGGCGACGCGAGGTGATCGACCACCATGGCATCGTCGACATGCCACTGCCGCCCGAGAAGGGCGGCACGCTCGGCAAGCCCCTGAAGTTCCTCAACCACCCGGTACGCAGCGAGATACCGATCCACGTCGCGGCCCTCGGCCCGGCCAACGTCCGGATGACCGCGGAGATCGCCGACGGCTGGCTGCCGCATCTCTTCATCCCCGAGAAGGCCGGACAGATCTGGGGCGGCGCACTCGCCGAGGGACTGGCACGCCGGCCCGCGGAACGGGGGAATCTCCAGATCGCCGCGGGCAGCCTCCTCGCAGTCGGCCAGGACGCGGCAGCCGCCCGCGACCTGCTCCGTCCGATGATCGCCCTCTACCTCGGCGGCATGGGCGCCAAGGGCAAGAACTTCTACAACGACCTGGCCCGCGCCCACGGGTACAAGGGTTGGCACTGACGAGCTGCTGAGCACCGCCCATCGGGATCGCTGAAACGGGGCGGGCTTCCCCAGCGGTGGGTCGAGTCGATGTCGACCGCTGGACGCCATCCTCGCCTCCGCCTTACGCGTTCTCGGCGGACGTGAGCGCAGGCTGCGGATTCCCACCCATCCCCCAGGCCCCGGAGGATGGCCGGTCGGCCTCACACCTTCCATGACCTGAAGCCCGCATGTGAGCGATGCGTGAGCGGGCAGCAGAGGCGAGCCGTCACCCGCCGGTTCTTGCGCCGAGGGCGTCCTCTGACTGGACCGCCCTGTGTGAAAGACGGGATCACACTCCGAGGCACAGGTGTTCGCGACCCCTTCGCCGGTTGTGCGCGCACGAGCGACCAGTACCGGTTCGACGGCCAGACGCGTGACGCACCGGTCGGCCCGTGCGAGACGCGTCCGGGGTCTCCTTCAGCGGCCCGCCGCGCTGCTACGACGTCACGTGTCGCCGCCTTCATGGCCCGGTCGTCCGCGCAGTGAGATCGCAGCGGCCCAGAGACGAGACAGGTGGTCGACGACTTCGTTCTCGTCGAGCGGCTCCTTGAGCGAGTACATGACGTGGGCGACCTGCTCGACCATGGCGCCCAGGGCAATGGCGGTGAGCCGGGGATCGAGGCTCGGGTCCGCCAGCCCTGCCCCCTGCAGGCGCCGCAGGCCCTCCTCACCACGGGTGACGTACAGCTCACGGACCTCCAAAACCATCTCGCGCATGGCTTCGTCCGAGTCAGCGCCCTGCTCGACCAGGCGCAGCACCTTGGAAGCTTCGGCCCAGGCACGAAGGTAACGGCGGTTCGCCTCGACGATACGCGTGTAGGCGTCGTCCGCCGTTGCGGGCGAGACGAGGCTGGCGGCGAACATCTCCCCGGCAACGGCTCGCACGACGGTGCGCAGGAGGTCTTCCTTGGACTCGAAGTAGGTGTAGAACGTGCCGTAAGAGACGCCTGCGGCCTGGGCGACCGTCTCAGGGCTGAAGCCGGACAGCCCGCACTGCTCGAGGATCTCCCGCCCTGCCGAGATCAGCGCATCACGTGTGCGCCGCCCTCGGGTCGTGGTGGGCATCGGCGGTGCAGGCTTCGTTCTGGATCGTCCCATGTACCTATTCCATCAAACGGGAAGAGTGGTGGTGAGCGGTGGCATGCAGCAGACGACGCGCGGCACGCAGTCACCGACCCGGCCGCCTCCGCATCGGCTCGCACGGCCGGCGCTGTGCGGCCGCGCCCGGGGAGGGCGATGCTGTGGCGTCGGCCAGTCTCCATTCGGGGTGGTCCCGAAAGGCTCGGCTACAGGCGGCGCCAGGGCAGCCAGACCGGCAGGTCGGAGGGCACCGTCTGCGGGAACTTCGGCTTGCGCCGCTCAAGGAATGACGCCACGCCTTCCGCCGCGTCACGGTTGGCGCCGATCTCGAACACGAGGCGCGAGTCGACGCGCTGCGTCGGATACGGCGACTCCTGGAACGCCAGTCGGTAGATCATCTGCCTCAGGACGGCCACGGAGACGGCCGCCGTGTTCTCCACGAGGTCTCGGGCGAGGCGGCGGGCCGCCTCAAGCAGGTCATCGGGTTCGTGGATGCTGTGGACCAGCCCTGCGGACTGGGCTTCCGCCGCGCCGAAGACGCGTCCGCTGATCATCCAGTCCATGGTGGTCCCGAGTCCGACAAGCTTGGGCAGGAACCATGCGGAGGCACCCTCGGGATAGATTCCGCGCCGGCTGAAGACGAACCCGAAGCGGGCGTCGGTAGAGGCCAGCCGGTAGTCCGCAGGCAGGATGATGGTCGATCCGCCTCCGACTGCGGCACCGCGCACGGCGGCTATGACCGGCTTGTTCATCTCGTAGATGCGCAAGGAGCAGCGGCCGGCAGGCTCCTTCCAGGCCTCGTCGAACTCGGCCGGCAAGCCACTGGTGTCGAAGCCGCCGCCGGAGAGGTCGGCGCCGATACAGAAGTTGCTGCCCGTGGCAGTGAAGATCACTGCGCGCACGTCCGAATCGGCGTCGGCCAGATCGAAGGCTTCCTCGAGCTCGTCGGCCAGTGCCGGGGTGTATGCGTTGCCTGTCCCGGGGTCGTCGAGCGCGATCGTGGCAACTCCGTCCGCGACGTCGTAGTGGACCAGGTCGAATGCGGACACGCCTCACTCCTATCTGACAATTTTATCGACTGCATGAGAGCGGCATGCGCTCAGAACCTACGCCAGGCCAGGCATGGATCAGCAGTTGACAGTGACCATGGCCACTTGGGGCATCGTCTGCAGACTTGACTATTTTGTCAATCCAGCTAGCGTGATCACTGTCATCGCATCCGTTGACGCGATGGGCCTGTAGTGCCGGGGCGCTCGAAGGGACACAGAGGCACCTGATGGACATCCAGTTCGACTTCAGTGGGAAGACGGTCGTGGTCTTCGGTGGCACGACCGGCATCAACCTCTCCATCGCGGAGGCATTCGCACAGCGTGGCGCCGACGTCGCGGTTTCCAGCCGCAGACAGGACAATGTGGACGCCGCTGTGGAGCGGCTGGGCAAGCACGGCGGGAAGGTCCTCGGGTATGCCGCGGACGTGCGGGACATGGAGGCCGTCGCCGGTGTCTTCGAGGCGGTGCGCTCCGAGTGGGGGCCGGTCGACGTGCTCGTCTCCGGCGCCGCCGGCAACTTCCTCGCCGAGGCGAACGGGCTGTCGTCCAATGGCTTCAAGGTGGTCGTCGACATCGACCTGAACGGCACGTTCCATGTGCTGCGCGCAGGGTTCGAGCATCTCTCCCCCGGCGCGTCGGTCATCAGCCTCACCGCTCCCCAGGCGGTGATCCCCATGCGTTACCAGGCCCATGTATGTGCGGCCAAGGCCGGTGTGGACCAGTTGACGCGGGTCCTCGCCCTGGAATGGGGAGCCCGGGGCATCCGGGTCAACGCCATCTCACCGGGCGCCATCGCGGATACCGAGGGGTTCACGCGACTCTCGCCGCCCGACGACCCCGAGGGCAAGCGGATCGCGCGAAACGTTCCGCTGCGCCGGCTGGGCACGAAGGACGACATCGCCTCGCTCGCGATGTTCCTGTCGTCCTCGGCCGCCTCGTACATCTCGGGCGCGGTCATTCCGTGCGACGGCGCGGGTGCTCTCGACGCCATCAAGCCCGTTCTCGAAACGGCCGGGGCACTTGCCGTCGGCTCGGAGAGGTGAAGCGACATGAAACTGCCCACCCCGGGACCGGAGCTGCGCCGGATCGGCCGTATCGCTCTGGGAGACATCATCCACCGCTCGGCCGAGAGGTGCGGCGACCGCGTCGCCGTGATCGACGGTGAGCGCACCCTCACCCACAGAGACCTCGATGCGCTGAGCTCGCGCTTCGCCCACCATCTGCTCAGCGTGCTGCCGCCTCGTACGACGGTGGCCACGCTGACGACGAACTCGGCCGAGATGCTGGCTTGTCTCTTCGGCATCAGCAAAGCGGCCATGGTCTGGGTTCCCGTCAACGTGCAACTGACCGCCTCCAGCATCGAGTACATCCTCGAACACGCCGAGGTCGAATACGCGGTCGTCGACCAGGAACTGCTCGAGCGGCAGGACATCGCCTCCGTCCTCGACCGGCTCGGCATCACCGCGGTCGCGATCGGTCCCGGGGACGGGAAGCGGGTCGCCGCTTTCGCCGAGGTGACCGCGGGGCAGTCCGAGGATCTGCCCGACGTCGACGTCTGCGGTGACGATCTCGCCCTGGTCATGTACACCAGTGGCACCACAGGGCATCCCAAAGGAGCGATGCATACGCATCTCTCCGTCTACAGCACGGTGACGGCGAACATGGCCACCCACCTCATGCGCGAAAGCGACGTTCTGTCCGGCTTCCTGCCGCTGTTCCACTGCGCCCAGCACACGATGACGACATCCGTTCTGGCTGCGGGCGGTGCCGTGGCGCTCGCCCGCGGGTTCACCGCCGATGCGGGGCTCGACCTCATAGAGCGCCGAAGGGTGACGATATTCGGCGGACTGCCCATGATGTTCGCGGCCATGCTGCGGCACGAGCGGTCCCGCAGTACGGACTTCTCCTCGGTACGACTGGCGCTGTACGCGATGGCCGCCATGCCCCGGCCACTCATCGAGCAGATCGCGCGCACCATGGACGCCGACGTGTGGCTGGTCACCGGCCAGACCGAGGCGTACCCGATCACGATGACGTTTCGCGCCCTGGAGCATCCGCACCTGGACGCGAACTACTGGGGGATCTCGACGGCGTTGTGCGAGACGAAGATCATGGACAGTGAGGGCCGACTGCTCGGCCCGGGCCAGCCGGGGGAGATCGTGCACCGCGGCCCGAACGTCATGGCCGGGTATCTCAAGGACCCCGAGGCCACGGCGGCGGCGCAGCGGTTCGGCTGGCATCACACCGGGGACCTCGGCGTGATCGACGACAGCGGCCAGCTGCTTTTCCTGGACCGGACGAAGGACATGATCAAGTCCGGTGGGGAGAACGTACCCAGCATCAAGGTCGAGTCGGTGCTCCTGGCACATCCGGACGTGGCCAACGCCGCGGTGATCGGGGTGCCGCACACGCACTGGGGCGAGGCGATCGTCGGCGTCGTCATCCTGCGTGACCAGGCGCGCGCGACCGCCGCTGACCTCATCGAACATGCCAAAGCACACCTCGGCAGGTTCGAGTCCCCGAAGGAGATCGTGATCGTCGAGGATCTGCCGGTCACAGCGACCGGAAAGACCCAGAAGATGGACCTACGCCGGGCTTACCAGGACCTGTTCGGCGCCTGAGCCCTCCGCTGGGAAGCGTTGTGACAAACCCGTGGGTCATGGTCCCGCGCCCCTTGCGGGGGCGCGGGACCGCACCGGACCTCGCCGAGGCAGCTCAGGGCTTTCTCTGGGGCCGGGCCGGCTCAAGGTGGCGGCGTCCGTCTCTTGGACGTGGTCACGCCGCTGCGGCAGGGCCGCGGCACACATCCCGTCCCAGCGGAGAGCACGCCCGCATCGAGAGAGGAGAGAAGGGATCGTGAACCACGAACACGCTGCCGGAAGCAGGCGCACGATACGGGTCGGCAACTGCTCGGGCTTCTACGGAGACCGGCTCTCCGCGATGCGGGAGATGCTGGAAGGTGGGCCGCTCGACTATCTGACGGGCGACTACCTCGCCGAGCTGACCATGCTCATCCTCGGCAAGGACCGTCGCAAGGACCCGTCGCTGGGTTACGCGAGAACCTTCCTGCGCCAGCTCACCGACTGCCTCGCTCTCGCCCACGAGAGGGGCGTGCGCATCGTGGTGAACGCAGGCGGACTCAACCCGGCCGGTCTGGCCGCAGCGGTGCGCTCACTCGCCCAGGAGCAGTCCGTCGAGGTCGACGTGGCGCATGTCGAGGGCGATGACCTGCTCGACGCCACCGAAGAGCACGGCTGGAAGGGCGTGTTGACGGCCAACGCCTACCTCGGTGCATTCGGAATCGCCCAGGCACTGCGGGCCGGCGCCGACATCGTCGTCACCGGGCGGGTCACCGACGCCGCTCTGACGCTCGGCCCGGCGATCGCCGAGTTCGGCTGGGACCGTGAGGACTTCGACCTGCTCGCCGCCGGTGTCGTCGCCGGGCATGTCCTCGAATGCGGCGCGCAGGCGACGGGCGGGAACTACGCCGGCTTCACCGCCCTGGACACCTCCGGGGCGCTCGGGTTCCCCCTGGCCGAGATCGGCGAGGACGGCACCACCGTCATCACCAGGCATCCGGGCAGCGGCGGCGCGGTGACGGTGGACACCGTCACCGCCCAGCTCGTCTACGAGGTCGGTGGCGCGCTGTATGCCAACCCGGACGTCACCGCCCGGCTCGACACCGTCGCCCTGGAGCAGGTGGGCGAGGACCGGGTGAGCATCACAGGAGTGCGGGGGCAGTCCCCGCCGCCCACGGCGAAGGTCGCTCTCAACCGCCTCGGGGGATACCGCAACAGCGTCGAATTCGTGCTCACGGGACTCGATATCGAGCAGAAAGCGGGCTGGGTACGCGGTCAGATGCACCAGGCACTCACGGTCCGAGCGCCCCAGCAGGTCACCTGGGATCTCGTGCGCACGGACCGGCCCGATGCCGCGACCCAGCCCGAGGCGTCCGCGCTGCTGCGCTGCCACGTCAAGGACCAGGACGCCACCGTCGCCGGCCGCTCCTTCAGCAGCGCCGCCGTCGAACTCGCCCTCGCTTCGTACCCCGGCTTCCACGTCACTGCCCCACCCGGGCCCGCGACCCCGTACGGAGTCTTCGACGCCGGTTACGTGCCGCAGGGGGACGTGCCGCACACGGTGGTTCTGCACGACGGCCGCCGGATCGACATCCCTGCTCCGTCGGTGACCGCGCCGACCGCCCTCGAAGACCCCCTGCGCCGTGCGGACCGGGTGAGCAAGGAGACCGGCCCCCGGTCCACGGCGCCGATGGCCTGGGGGCCGGTCACGCAAGCGCCCTTGGGGAGACTGCTGTTCGCGCGCTCCGGTGACAAGGGTGGCAGCGCGAACATCGGCGTCTGGGTTCCCTCCGGGCACCCGCGGCGCGAGGACGTCTTCGCCTGGCTGGCCGGCTGGCTCGATGCCGACACGGTCAGGCGGCTGCTGCCGGAGGCTGCGGCCCTGGACGTCAGGGTGCATCCGCTGCCGAACCTGTCGGCGCTCAACATCGTCATCGTCGGCCTGCTCGGTGAAGGCGTCGCCTCCTCCACGCGCTTCGACCCTCAGGCCAAAGCGGTCGGCGAGTGGCTCCGCTCCCGCAACGCGCCGATCCCTCAGAGGTTCTTGGCATGAACCTCCTCAGCGAACTGCTGACAGCCCTGGCCCGCGTACGTGCCCCGGGCCTCGCCGGTGGACGGCCGACCGCACACCCGCATCACCCCGATCCGCAGGGCGCGGACGGCATGGCCCTGCTCGACGAGCTGCTGGCCGCGCTCCGCGCAGAGGGAGACCGGCTGCTCGCCGCAGTCGCGCAGGCCTCTGAGGCGCAGTGGCGTACGGCCACCGCGTCCCCCGGCTGGGACGTCGCCACCCACATCGCCCACCTGGCCTGGGCCGACGAGGCCGCGCTGTGGGCCGTCCCCGCTGCCCGAGGCGACGGCGGTGACTGGGAGGCGCTCCTGCTCCTCGGACAGCGGCGCCCGAAACGGTTCGTCGAAGATGAGGCCTTCAAGACGGCATCCCAGCCCACTGCGGCGATCATGAAGCGCTGGGACCTCGCAAGCCTTCGCCGGCCCGCCCGGAGCGGGGCGAAGCCCGGGCAGGGACGGTTCCGGTCGAGGCCGCGGCCCCGTTCCGAGAACGCTGATGCGCCCACACTCCACGGCCTCAGCCGCCGGATGCCCACGCCGTCACCCGCCACTCACCAGGACGAGACCATGAGGACCACGATCGACCCTGCCTCGGCGGCCTACGCCACCAACCGTGAAACGATGCTGGAACGCGTCGCCGACCTCACCGAACAGCACGCCAAGGCGCTCGCCGGAGGTGGCGCCAAGAACGTCGAACGACATCACCGCCGGGGGAAGCTCACCGCTCGCGAACGCATCGAGCTGCTCCTTGATCCGGACGCCCCGTTCCTTGAGCTGAGCACGCTGGCCGGCTGGGGTTCGGACTTCGCCGTCGGCGGCTCGCTCGTCACCGGCATCGGCGCGGTCGAGGGCGTCGAGTGCGTGATCATCGCCCACGATCCGACCGTGCGCGGCGGATCCAGCAATCCGGTCTCCTTGAAGAAGAGTTTCCGGGCCGCGCAGATCGCCGCGGAGAACCGTCTGCCGACGATCAACCTCGTCGAGTCCGGAGGCGCCGACCTGCCTACGCAGAAGGACATCTTCATTCCTGGCGGCCGGAGCTTCCGCAACCTCACCGAGGCCAGCGCCGACCGCCGCCCCACCATCGCGCTCGTCTTCGGGAATTCCACCGCCGGCGGAGCCTACGTGCCCGGCATGAGCGACTACGTCGTGATGGTCGCCGGTGGAGCGAAGGTCTTCCTCGGCGGGCCGCCGCTGGTGAAGATGGCCACCGGTGAGGAGTCCGACGACGAGTCGCTCGGCGGGGCCGAGATGCACGCCCGGACTTCCGGACTGGCCGACTACCTCGCCGCCGACGAACACGACGCCATTCGGCTGGGACGGCAGATCGTGCGCCGCCTCAACTGGCGCAAGGCCGGACCCGCTCCCCGGACCGGCTTCGCCGACCCGCTGTTCGACCCCGAAGAGCTGCTCGGAATCGTCCCGACCGACCTGAAGATCCCCTTCGACCCGCGTGAAGTGATCGCACGGATCGTCGACGGCAGCGAGTTCGACGAGTTCAAGCCCCTGTACGGCACGAGCCTGGTCACCGGCTGGGCGCAGCTGCACGGCTACCCCATCGGCATCCTCGCCAACGCCCAGGGCGTGCTGTTCAGCAAGGAAGCGCAGAAGGCGGCCCAGTTCATCCAGCTCGCCAACCAGACCGACACTCCGCTGCTGTTCCTGCACAACACCACCGGCTACATGGTCGGCAAGGAGTACGAGCAGGGCGGAATCATCAAGCACGGCGCCCAGATGATCAACGCCGTCTCCAACTCTCGGGTCCCGCACCTGTCGGTCGTCATGGGCGCGTCCTACGGCGCCGGCCACTACGGCATGAGCGGCCGCGCCTACGACCCGCGGTTCATGTTCACCTGGGTCGGCGCGAAGTCCGCGGTCATGGGACCGGCGCAGCTCGCCGGAGTCGTGTCCATCGTCTCCCGCCAGGCCGCGGCGGCCAGGGGCCTGCCCTTCGACGAGGAGGCCGACGCCAAGATGCGCGCGGTGATCGAGGAGCAGATCGAGAAGGAGTCACTGGCCTACTTCACCTCCGGGATGCTCTACGACGACGGCGTCATCGACCCGCGCGACACCCGCGCCGTCCTCGGTATCTCGCTGTCCGCCATTCACTCCGCGCCGGTCCAGGGCACCCAGGGCTACGGGGTGTTCCGCCTGTGACCCGCACACCGGCGGCACCCGCCGCACTCCACGTCGCCGAGGCGCCACCGCCCCGAGGAAGAGTTCTGATGATCCGCAAGATCCTGGTCGCGAACCGAGGAGAGATCGCACGACGGGTGTTCCGTACATGCCGGAACCTCGGCATCGCGACGGTTGCCGTCCACTCCGACGCCGACGACCGGGCACCGTTCGTGCGCGAGGCCGACTTCGCCGTGCGGCTGCCCGGTGACGCGCCCTCGGAGACCTACCTGCGCGGGGATCTGATCATCGCCGCCGCGCGACTCGCCGGCGCGGACGCCGTCCACCCCGGCTACGGGTTCCTGTCCGAGAACGCGGACTTCGCCCGGGCCGTCGAGGAGGCCGGACTGACCTGGATCGGTCCCACGCCGGAATCGATCGAGGCCATGGGCAGCAAGATCCGTGCCAAGCAGATCATGGCCGAGGCCGGGGTTCCCGTCCTCGACGTCGACATCGAGGCCGTCACGCACGCGGACCTGCCGCTGCTGGTCAAGGCATCCGCGGGCGGCGGCGGTCGCGGCATGCGCGTCGTCGAGTCGCTGGACCAGCTGGACGGCGAACTCGCCAGGGCCGAAGCGGAGGCCCTGTCCGCGTTCGGCGACGGCACCGTGTTCGTCGAGCCCTATCTGCCCATGGCGCGCCATGTCGAGGTCCAGGTGCTCAGCGACACCCACGGCACCACGTGGATCGTGGGCGACCGTGACTGCTCCATCCAGCGCCGCCACCAGAAGGTCATCGAAGAAGCTCCTGCTCCCCACCTGTCGGACACGGCCCGGGAGACCCTGCACAGCGCCGCCCGGGCGGCCGCGGACGCGGTCGGCTACCGGGGGGCCGGCACGGTGGAGTTCCTCGTCGACGGCGATCGTGTCCTCTTCCTGGAGATGAACACCCGTCTCCAGGTCGAGCACCCGGTCACCGAGTGCGTGACCGGCCTGGATCTGGTGGCCCACCAGATCGCCGTCGCGGAGGGCCGCCCGCTCACGGGCCGGCCGCCCGCTCCCTCGGGCCACGCGATCGAGGTCCGTCTGTACGCCGAGGACCCGGCCGACGGCTTCGCCCCGCAGACCGGCCGCATCCGGGCCTTCGACCTCGGCGGCACGGCCTTCGACATCCCTCGTGCCCCGGCGCTGCGCGTGGACTCCGGCGTCGAGGCCGGCAGTGAGGTCGGGATCCACTACGACGCCATGCTCGCCAAGGTCATCGCCTACGCCGTCGACCGCCCCTCGGCGATCCGCATGCTCGACGACGCGCTGCGCCGCGGCAGGGTCCACGGCGTCACCACCAACACGGACCTGCTGCGCGCCGCTCTCAACGACGAGGAGTTCATCGCAGGCCGGATGCACACCGCGCTCCTCGACCAGCGCATCGACGACTGGACGGCGGGCGTCGGCGAACGCGCCGTGCGCAAGGCGGCACTGGCCGCGGCGGTCTGCGAAGCGGCCCAGGTGGCTGCCTCCGCACCCGTCCTGGCGCGCATTCCCGCCGCCTGGCGCAACGTGCCCAGTGGGCCCCGGGTGCGCACCTACCGGCGAGGCCGGACCGAATACGCGGTCACGTACGCCTCTCAGGGACATCGCCTCGTCTCCGACCACATCGAGAACGTCTCCGTGCTCGACGCCCGCGCCGACCACGTCCTGCTCCAGGACGGCGGTCTGCGCGAGACCTACCACGTGGCGATCGGTGACGGGGTCGTCGATGTCAGCGGCCCGCACGGCGCGTTCACTCTGGACGTCGTACCCGTCTTCGTGGATCCGGCCGAGGCAGTGGCCCAGGGATCCCTGCTCGCCCCCATGCCGGCCACCGTCGTCGCTGTGGCCGTCGAAGTCGGTACCGAGGTCCGCAAGGGCGACCCGGTCGTGCTGCTGGAGGCCATGAAGATGCAGCACACCATTGCCGCGCCGGCCCCCGGCATCGTCGCCGCGCTCGCTGTGAGCGTCGGTCAGCAGGTCACGGCAGGTGCCGTGCTCGCGATCATCGAGGAGAAGGAAGCATGAGCACGTTCATGGAGTCGGACGAGCGTCGCGCGCTGCGCGCGGCGGTCAGCGATCTGGGCAAGAAATACGGTGAATCGTACTTCTACGCGACGGTCAGCGACGGCCGCAAGACCACGGAACTGTGGAACGAGGCGGCGGCACTGGGCTACCTCGGAGTGTCCGTCCCGGAGGAGTACGGCGGAGGCGGAGGCGACATCGGTGACCTCGCCGCCGTACTGGAAGAACTCGCCGCCGCCGGCTGCCCCCTGATGCTCCTGATCGTCTCCCCCGCCATCGTCGGCACGATCGTCGCCGAGTTCGGAACCAATGAACAGAAGCAGCGCTGGCTGCCCGGCATCGCCGACGGAACCGCCACGTACGCCTTCGGCATCACCGAACCGGACGCCGGGTCGAACTCGCACAACATCACCACTCACGCACGCCGCGACGGAACCGACTGGATCCTCAACGGCGGGAAGACCTTCATCAGCGGTGTCGACGAGGCCAGCCACGTGCTGATCGTCGGCCGCACCGAGGACCGCAGGACGGGCAAACTCAAGCCCGCCCTGTTCATGGTGCCGACCGACGCCGACGGCTTCACCCGGCACGAGATCGGCATGGGCCTGACCTCTCCGGAGAAGCAGTTCACCCTGTTCCTCGATGACGTCCGACTGCCCGGCGACGCACTCGTCGGCAAGGAGGACGCCGGCCTCGACCAGCTCTTCGCCGGCCTGAACCCCGAGCGGATCATGGTGGCCTCCTCCGCCATCGGCACCGCCAGATGGGCGTTGGACAAGGCCGTCGAGTACGCCCGCACGCGGGAGGTGTGGGCCGCCCCGATCGGGTCCCACCAAGCCATCGCACACCCCCTCGCCACGATCCACATCGAGATCGAGGCCGCACGACTGCTGACGCAGAAGGCCGCGGCCCTGCACGCCTCCCGCGATCTGCTCGCCGCGGGCGAAGCCGCCAACATGGCCAAGTACGCCGCGGGCGAGGTCGCATGCCGCGCGGTCGATCAGGCCATCCAGACCCACGGCGGCAACGGTCTGGCCGAAGAGTACGGACTGGTCCAGGCCCTCGCCACGTCCCGGCTGACCCGTGTGGCGCCCGTCAGCCGGGAGATGGTGCTGAACTTCATCGCCCAGTCCTCCCTCGGCCTGCCCCGCTCCTACTGACCCGCCCGAACACCGCGAGAGGACACCGTGCCCAGCGAACTCGTCCATCTGGAACTCTCCGACCACGTCGCCACCGTCACCCTCGACAGCCCGCACAACCGCAACGCCCTCAGCCGCCAACTCGTCGGGGAGCTGGGCGAGCGGCTCTCGACGGCCGAAGCCGACCCCGGTACACGAGTCGTCCTACTGCGCTCCGCGCACCCCGTCTTCTGCGCCGGCGCCGACCTCGCGGAGGCCGCGTCCGATACCGGGGCGGACGGGCCACGACAGCTCGTCAGCCTGCAGGCCCAGATCGCAGGGATGGCCAAGCCTGTGGTGGTCGAACTCGGCGGCCCCGTCAGAGCCGGAGGACTCGGCATCGTC
Organism: Streptomyces akebiae; assembly: GCF_019599145.1. Classification (NCBI taxonomy): domain Bacteria; kingdom Bacillati; phylum Actinomycetota; class Actinomycetes; order Kitasatosporales; family Streptomycetaceae; genus Streptomyces; species Streptomyces akebiae. The sequence continues at coordinate 1,968,552 of NZ_CP080647.1, forward strand.
GGAGCCGCCGACATCGTCCTGGCGGCCGAATCCGTCACCTTCGCCCTCACCGAGGTCCGCCTCGGTCTCGCTCCCGCGGTCATCTCCCTCAGCCTGCTCGAACGCCTCTCGCCGCGCGCGGCCGCCGAAATCTTCCTCTCAGCCAGGACGTTCGGAGCAACGGAAGCGGCCGACATGGGCCTGATCACACGGGCGGTGCCCGACGCGGAACTCGCCTCCGCCGTGGAAGACACCCTCAACTCGATCGCAGGAGGAACCCTTCAGGGCCTCTCGGAGACCAAGCGACTCCTCAACCGCGACCTGCTGAAGCGAATCGAACGCGATGGTGAACACGTAGCCCGGCGATCCGCCGAACTGTTCGACAGTGAGGAGGCCCGCGCAGCGATGAAAGCCTTCATGAGCCGCACCCGGCCATAGCCGACTCTGTCGTTCGGTCTGTGTAGATCGGTCTGCGGAGACTCCGCAGACGACGCCAAGTACGGGGTACACCCCAGCTTCAGGTGAGTGGCTGTGACGTGGACAGGTTCTCGTCGGCGGCCCAGGAAGAGAGGATCCTCAACCGCTCGTGGGTGGGAAAGCCGGGTTCGGCGGTCCAGACCGTGAGGTGCTGGTCGGAGTCGGTGCTGGTGGTCAAAGTGCCCCTCCCCTGCTGGATCATTTGCACGGCCGCGCCGTTCAGTACGTACGACGCAACAGCGGCATCTCGCCCTACGAGTCGGCGGGCCCAAAAGACCTGTTCGCCATCCGCGACCAGGCCCGCCTGCTGCGGCCCCGCTTCCACACGCTCATCGCCCACCCTGGCCTTCAGGTCCGCCGAGCCACCAAGGAGCAGCTCTTCCTGCTCGTCGGCGCGGAGAAGTTCGTCCGGGACACGAGCGCGGGCGACTTCACCGTCTCCTGCAGCCGGTAGAGAGGGGCGGGATGCGCAGTAGGTAGCCGGCGCTCTCGGCGACACCCCCGTGTATCAGCTCGCGAAGTACCGCCACATCACACTGTCCATGCTCGCGCACGCGCTCCTGGCAGCGATGGCCGCCCACGCCCCCGAGAGGGGGTCGCAAAAACGAATCCATCAGGTTCGTTCCCCTCACCGTGGCATAGGTGCGGCGACACTTGGACGCTATCCGCTCCGCAGCAGTCCGGATACCGCGCACCGGACAGCAACTCAGCTGACCGCCCAGGCACCACAGAGTCCCCGTCAGAGAACTGACGGGGACTCATGAAACTTCGAGGCCGGCGAGCGGGGGCCTGCCCGATCAGACGCGCTTATAAGTGGCGCGCCAGCCTTCTGCCGGATCCGGCGGCGTCAGGACGAGAGTGTTGCCCGACACTCGGAACGCACGCGTCAAGCTCTGCCCGATGAGGTCGCGCGCCAGTGACGAATCGACGGTCACGACGAACGTCCTGGCGGCTCTGTTGACGGTGAACGTCCCGTAGAAGGCTTCGTACCCGTTCCTCGTGTACGGCGTGTCCGGGGCATTGGCATCGGGGTTCATCGCCTGCACCGACATGGTGCCGGACTTGGTGAAAACGATCTGGCCGGAGTAGGGCACGGGTTGGAGGTCTCCCTCGGTGCCGACTTCCAGAGAGGTCATACGCCACACACCAACGAGGGAACCCGTACCGCGATCAGTCGCACTGGCCTGGGCGAACAGAGGTACGGACGCCAGGAGCGCAAATGAAAGCGCAAGCGCCAGCCCGAGTCGGGGGATCCTGAGTTTTGTCATCATGCTTCGTCGATCTCCTCAGCCTTCTCACAGATGATACAAGCGGGGAGTAGTTGGACCCTCACCGCCAGTGGAACATGCATGTGGCACCCGCGCGAACCGTCCGGGACCGACAGAGCTCCCAGATTATGGTTGTGGTGCACCGATTTCCCGGTCACCCAAGGCACGGAATACCTCCGGCAACACAGCAGCGATTCGGTCGCCGTCGATCGGCGGGACGCGCCCGGCCGTAACCGCTGGGCATTCAGAATCCCCCGCAGGGATTCGCTACCCGGTCACGTCGAACAGGATCACATCGTCCACTCCGCCTTTGGAAGGGAGAGTTTTCTCCCCGGATGTCGCAATCCCTGTAAAGAGCAACCCAAAAACGGGCAAAGCACCAAGGGTAATTGTCAAGGTCATGCCATTTAGCGATGTCGACTACTGCCCGCCTTGATGCCCATGCTCACGCTGATCCGCCCCGCCCGTCCGCGGGAGCAGCCACTGGCTTCGCGTGCGGCTGCTCTCCGCCCCCGTCCAACTGGTCATCGCCGGAAGCCGTCGCACCCTCCGCCCCTCAGCGCACTGGCCCTGGACCGAGGTGATCACGAGCGACCAGGACCGGCCGCCGCCCGCCCTGCCGAACCCCGCCCGACCTGCCCCTCTCGCCCCCTGCGAGCAGCACCACCCTGTCGAGGCCGTGAAACCCGGCACCCGACCGTTACGACTGGCGGGTCCCTCAACTGGCCCTTCACCCTCCGAACAAACCCTGACGGCCCGCCGGTTGAACCGGCGAGCCGTCACAAATGTCGAGGCCAGTAGGCCCTCTCGAGGTGAGTGCGAGCCAGCACCCAGCAGGACTGTGCTGTCTGGCTCGACCTCTCAGCCGACTACCAACCGCCGTCGACCTGAATATTCTGTCCAGAGATCAGGTCCGACATCGAAGTCGACAGGAAGACTGCTGCGTTGGCGATGTCGACGGCCTCGATTCGGCGCTTGATGCTTTGATTCTCGAGGATCCACTGGTGGTACTCTTCGCGCTTTTCACCTCGGTCCCGGAATTCGGCCTCCGAAACCACTGCACCAGGTGAGATACCGTTCACGTTGATCAGGTATTCGCCGAGCTCGCGAGCAAGCCCTTTGACCAGGCCATACATGGCCCCCTTGGAGGCGATGTAGGGCACGTAGCCGTCCCATCGACCTGTCAGGGTCAGCGAGGTGATGTTGACGATCTTCCCGTAGCGCTTCGCCTTCATCTGCTTGGAGCAAACACGTGACAGGACGAAGGCGGCAGACGAGTTCACCCGAACCTGGTCCTCGTATTCCTGGATGCTGAACTCATCGTGCTGCTTGAAGATGACCAGCGCGGCGTTGTTGACCAACACGTCGATTCCGCCGACCTCGTCGGCCAGCGCCGCCGCATTGGTCTCCAGACCGGCCAAGTCGTTCAGATCGAAGCCGAAGTAACGTACACCCTGGGCGATGCCGTCCAGCACCTTTTGCGGATCGGGCGCGTCCGGCCGATCCAGCGCGATGATGTTGGCACCCTCTTCGGCATAGCGGGCGACCAGCGCCTGCCCAATTGTGCCGAGGGCGCCAGTGATGAGGACATTCTTCCCGGAGAGTTCGGGCACGCGACCTTCCATTCCCTTTTTCCCTTTCTATGCATCACGTCGAACGACGTGACCCTGGTTGAACCGTCCAGACACATACGGAAGCTGCCTGATTGGCAGTGATGCAGTTACGTCAATATGGGTCAGCCATGTCAGATCGAACACGGCAACGCATCCTCCGCCGCCACTACGGCTCGCGTGCGCCGAATCGACCACATTGCCATCCGCTTAATGAGGGAGGAAGCACCCGCCCCACGATTGCCTGCGGAGTCGTCGCTGACTATCATTGATCGGCGCAACCGGTCATTTGGATTTCTCTTGGCGGGGGTTGCTACAGGGTGAAGACACCCTTGCCGGACGTCTGCTTGTCGAACAGCTCATAGGCGTCCGCGTACTCAGTGAGCTTCCAGCGCTCGGTGAAGAGCTCATCGACGTTGACGCCCCGCTCGACGACGAAGTTGGCGCAGGCCTCCATCGCCGGGATGGACATCGTCCACGAAGTCGTCGCGGTGATCTGCTTGTACAGGTGCTCGGTGAGGTCGAAGCGGATCGTCGAACCGACGCCGACCCAGCAGGCAGCACCCCACAGGTCCAACACGTGCAGCGCGGCTTGCGCGGCGGATGACGCGCCTGAAGTCTCCAAGCTCTTCGAGACGCCTCGGCCGCCCGTAGTTTCGCGGACGGCGTCGGCGACCGACTCCACCTGCGCCGGGTTGATCGTCCGCCATGCACCGAATTCGTGTGCCCGTTTCAGGCGGGCGGGCGAGATGTCGAGGGCGACCACGCGGGCACCCATGGCGACGGCGAGCTGGGTGGCGGCCAGTCCGACCGGGCCCTGGCCGAAGATCGCGATGGTGTCGTCGCCAGTCAGATTCAGGCGCTTGAGCGCTCCCCAGGCCGTTCCCGTGCCGCAACTGATGGCCGCAGCGGCCAGGTACGACAAACCATCAGGCATGGGCAGGATCGCACTGAACGGCACCTTGACCAGGTCGGCGTGCGATCCGTGTGCGGTGTTACCCATGGCCACAGCTCCGTTGCGGCACATCTGAGTCCAACCGGCGTTGCACTGGTCGCACTTGCCGCAGCCGAAGTAGTGGTGAACCATAACCGAGCGGCCGAGCCAGCTTCCGGAAACCTCCGAGCCCACATCGACGATCACGCCGGCGGGTTCATGGCCGGCGATCTTGCCGTGCGTCCCACCCCTGGATCCGCGGTAGATGTGCAGATCAGACCCACACATACCCGACGCCTCAGTCCGGACGACGACCTCATTGGGTCCCGGTGTCGGATCCGGAAAAGTCACCAGTTCAAGCTTGCGCTCGCCTAGAAATACGATCCCTTGCATGCCGCTCCTAAGGATGCGCCGCGATCATAGGTTCGTTCCCGACCCCGGTTAGAGATTTTGCACGCCGCGCTTCAGTCAGACAATAGTCACGCTGTTCCTGGCTTGGCAAGCGTTCCCTCATGCTCAGCACGAGCCGCGAACCGCGCCCCCGCAGTCGAAGCCGCCTAGGAGGGGGGAACGCTATTGCCAGTGACTCACCAGGCGCGGCATGACACTGGGATTGGCCACGCCTGCGTCCGCCAGCACCTGGGACCGCTGCGGCCCAGTGACGAGATCGCCGCCAACTTGCGCCCTCTGACCCCGAGACGGTTGCACCTGGTCTCGACCGCACACGGCAGTTCAACCGCCTCCCGGCCCAACACCTGGCGAGATCTTCCTTGCGTTGAGCGGTCACTGCAGCTGGCCAAAAAAGGTTCCGTTGATGCCTTTGGCGGCTGCCACGCGCCGACCGTGATCCAGCCGAAGGGCGCCGCCGCATTCGCTCACACCGCCCTGGGCCCAGCACAGTGCGCCTCCGGGCAGGCAACTCGCCGCTGCCATGATGGCCGCCACGCAAAGGTGTAATGGCCCTCGCCGAGTTGGACGGCCTCATCAAGGCGAGGTTCACAAACGTCCCACGGCCGAGGTAACCCACAGCCTCCCCTGCGTGGCGCCAGGCTGGGCGCCGAGTACATCACCGCAATGGACAGCGACCTGGACGCACTCGGCAGTGCTCACCGACTGGATGGCCTCATGCCGTACGCCGCGTAGATCTCACGGGCGGGACACCCCGGCCGGCAGCTCCATCAGAGCGGGACCTCATCGGATACAGCCTCGGTTGCTCGCGGAGTTGGTCAAGGGCAGGCCACCTCAGCCTCGATGCGCCGGCGGGCATGGTCTACCACGGTCGCGGGGCGTACCCCATGGTCTTGGAAGCACGTACCGAGCCGTGATCCGGGGGCCACCGAGCTGACACGGCCGCCAACACCGGAACTCTGTTCGCATGGCAAGGCCCCCATGTCGGTCACACGTGCCGATTCCATCCACCGTCGACATAGATCCGCTGTCCTGTGATGTACCCGGCCAGCGGAGAGCACAGGAAAGTGATGAGGGTGGCCGCGTCGGCGGGATCTCCGAAGCGCCCGGTTGGGATCTCCCGCTCGAGCCAGTCCCGCTGATCCTTCTCGGTAGGGACGAACTGAGGGATGAAGTTATTCTTGATCTGGTCGGTCAGCAGGTAACCGGGCGAGACGCAGTTGACGGTCACGCCGTCCTTTGCCACCAGGCGGGAAAGGCCCTTCGCCCACATGAGCACGGCCGCCTTCGATGTGAGTGAACCACTCACATGCTGCGGCTCCGATGTCGCGGTGAGATTGACGATTCGCCCGAACCCCCGTTCCCTCATGCCCGCGACGAAAGGCGTGGTGAGCCTTCTCGGGGTCGCGAAGTTCAGACGGAACGCTTCGCTCCATTCCTCCTCGGTGGTCTCCAGGTCGAACGGCCGAGCCTGCCCCAGGTTGTTGACGACGATGTCGACGCCGCCGAACTCGTCCATGAGTGTCGCTGTGACCCGCTCAAAGGCCCCGTCATCGAGGAGGTCGTCAATGATCAGCACGGGTTCCGGATCACCCGCCGCTCGAATCTCGTCGGCCAACGCCTCGAGTTCAGGGGCTCGCCGGGCTACCACGATCGTCTGTACTCCCTCGCGGGCCAGCGTCTTCGCGGTCTCTCGACCAATGCCCGCGCTGGCTCCCGAGATCAGGGCTGTCTTGCCTTTCAGGCTCAGATCCACAGTGACTCCTGTTTCCGTCCGCTTCGATGCGTCGTGACCACGGCCCGTCCTCGGGCCTTCCCTGAGTGGGTACGCCCCTTCGTCAGGCGCGTGGGTTGAACGGGTCCTTGATCGTTCCCCCCGTAGTGATCCACGCGGTCTTCACTTCGGTGTACTCGTGAATCGCGTCGACGCCGTTCTCGCGCCCGACGCCCGACTCCTTGAAGCCGCCGAACGGGGCAACGTAATTGACCTTGCGGTAGTTGTTGATCCAGACCGTGCCGGCCCGGAGCCGTCGGATCAGTCGATGAGCCCGCGACACGTCATTCGTCCAGACACCGGCGGCCAGGCCGTAAGAAGTGTCGTTGGCGATCTTCACAGCCTCGTCCTCGTCCCGGAACCGAATCAGTGCCGCGACCGGGCCGAAAACCTCCTCACGTGCGATGCGCATGCCGTTCGTGACCTCCGTGAACACGGTCGGCTCAACGAACAGGCCTCGGCTGAGTGAAGGGGCGTCGGGACGTTTCCCACCGGTGACGAGGCGTGCGCCTTCTCGCACGGCGATATCCACGTAACCGAGGACCTTGTCGTACTGCGACCGGCACGCGACGGTGCCCATCTCACTCGCGGGGTCCATCGGATCGCCGATCTTGATCTCCGAGGCCCGCCGTGCAAGTGCGTCGGCGAACTCGTCGTAGATGTCGTGGTGAACGAGCACGCGCGATCCCGCCATGCAGGTCTGCCCGGTCGCCGCGAAGATCCCCGCCATGACTCCGTTGACGGCGTTGGGAAGGTCAGCGTCCGGGAAGACGATGTTGGGGGACTTGCCGCCCAGCTCCAAGGACACCCTCGCCATACGGGAGCCGGCAGTCGCCGCGATCTGCTTCCCCACGGCGGTGGACCCCGTGAACGAGATGTGGTCGACGTGTGGGTGCTCCACCAAGTGGCGCCCCGCTTCACCGCTGCCCGTGACGACGTTCACGACACCAGGGGGGAATCCCGCTTTTTCAATCAGCCGGGCGAGATACAGCGTGGAGATGGGCGTGATCTCCGAAGGCTTGGCGACCACAGTGCAGCCGGCCGCCAGGGCGGGAGCGAGCTTGGCGATCAACTGGGCGATGGGGCTGTTCCACGGGGTGATCGCAGCCACAACACCTACCGGCTCGCGGAGCGTGAAGGCCTGCATGTGGGGATTGCTCACGGCGAGGGTATGGCCGATCGGATGCTCCGCAAGCCCCGCGAAGAAGTAGCAGGCGTTGGCCTGTGCCTTGGCCTGATCCGCGACCTCACGCCATAGCTTGCCGTTCTCCTGTACCTGGAGCCGGGCGAGTTCCTCGGAATGCTCGGCGACAAGGTCGCCGAGTCTGCGCAGAAGGCGCGCTCGCTCGAGAGGGGTGGAAGCCGACCAAGGTCCATCCTCGAAGGCACGGCGCGCAGCTGCGACGGCGTCGTCCACGTCCTGCTTCGTGGCACGTGGGCAGGTTGCCCAAGCCAGCCCCGTCACGGGATTGACGGACTCGAAGGTTCCCCGGTCGGAGGCTTGGCGCCATTCGCCGTCGATCAGCATGGTGTCGGGCGTCATCGCGCTCGTACGTCCCGGGTCGGTCATGCGTCATACCATTCGGCCATCATCTGGCTCTGGTCAGCGGTGGGGCCGAAACGTTCGATCGCCTGCTGCGTGAATTCCTGCACCAGGTTGCCGATCGGAGTCGTGTGGCCGAGGGTCTCCGCGAGCTCGTTCGCCAGGCGGATGTCCTTGAGCATGAGGTGGAGGGTGAACCCCTGCGGCTTGTACGCGTCTCCTGAGAGCAACTGCGGAAACGTGTATTCCGTGGCGTAGTTCCGGCCACTCGACTTGTTAAGGACGTCGACGACGACCTCTTGCCTCATCCCCGCCGCGACTCCCAGACGAATGGTCTCCAACGCGGCAAAGCGGTTGCACGCGTTGAGCAGGTTGTTGACGAGTTTCATCGCGTGACCCGACCCGACCGGGCCGACATTGACAACCTCGGTCGTCACTTCATGAAGCAGGTCCTGTATCCCTGCAAACACTTCGGGGTCAGCACCAACCATGAGCGTGGCAGTTCCTTCGCGCGCCCTTCTCACGCCACCGGCGATCGGGGCGTCGACGTAGGTCACCCGCCGTTCCGAGAGCGTTGCCACCAGCTCCGAGTCGGTGACGGGGGTGCCTGTAGTGGTGTCGATGATGATCGTTTCCGCGGCGAGGCCGAACGCCAGGCCCTTGGGGCCCAGCAGCAGATCCTTCACCTGAGGAGGGCCGGGAAGGCAGAGGAAGATGGTCCGGCACTTCTCAGCGATCTCTTCAGGTGTCGCGAACCGGGCACCCTGACTCACCAGCTCCGCGGCAGCAGCAGGATTGCGGTCACTGACCAGGAGGTCGTGACCGTTCACCAGCCGACTGGCGATTGAGGAACCCATCGCGCCCACTCCGATGAAGCCGATCCTGGCCATCCGTATCTCCCTCTCGTTCAAGTCCGAACCGCTCTCGGGCTGGGCGGCGTCAAACCGTCTGCCCGCCGTCCACGACCATGGCGTGGCCCACGACGAAAGACGACGCATCCGACGACAACCACAGGACCGCGTCGGCGATCTCTTCGGGGGATCCCATCCGGCCGATCGGTTCTTGCGCCACAACCCGGGCACGGCCCTCGTCGGTACCCCCGGTGAAACGGTCCATCATCGGGGTCTGGATGATCCCGGGGCACACAGCGTTGATCCGCACGCCGAGCGCGGCGTAGTCGAGAGCCGCCGCCTTGGTCATGCCGACCACCCCGAACTTGGTCGCGCAATAGACGGCCTGGCCCGCGATACCGACCACGCCGGCGCCGGAGGCGGTGTTGACGATGGTGCCTCCACCTCCGGCGAGCATCGCGGGCACCTGGCTCTGCATGCACAGGAAGACGCCCTTGAGGTTGACCGCGATCAAGCGGTCGAGGTCGGTCGCGCCGATCTCGGCCAGGGGTGCGACCGGCTGCTCGATCCCGGCATTGTTGAACGCCGCGTCGAGTCGGCCAAAGCTGTCGAGGGTCGCCCGGACCGCTCCAGAGACCGCCGCCTCGGAGGTCACGTCGCAGGTGAGCGCGATCGCGGCTCCGCCGCTCTTCTCAATCTGGCGAACGGTTTCCGCCGCCCCCTCCTCGTCGATGTCGACCGCTGCCACCGAGGCACCGGCGCGCGCGAAGGCCAGCGCGGTGGCGCGCCCAATGCCGCTCGACGCTCCGGTGACGAAAGCCACCTTGTTTGCGAAGTTCACGCTCATAGTCGCCCTCCAGCCTGAGGCATTGCACCTTCAGTAGGCGCCACAATGGTCACACCCGGGATACTGTCAGACCATAGACATATCGTAAAGTGTCTTGCACTCTCAAGGAACGAGGTGCGGCATGCCCGGAACCGAACGAGACGTCTCTCACCACTTCGCAGCGATGGCAGCGACCGTCACCATCGAGGCTTTGGACGGCCCTGCGATCGAGGCGGCGAAGATGAGCATCCTCGATACTCTGGGCGTCACCCTCGCAGCGAGTGGTGCGGAACCGGCGTTCCAAGCTCTACTCGCCTTGGTGAAGGGGGACGGCGGTCGGGGCGAAGCATCCGTATGGGGGCTCGGTCTGCGGGTCCCGGCGGTGAACGCCGCTTTCGCCAACGGCGGCTTGGCTCACTGTCTGGACTTCGACGACCAGACGCCCTGGGGGCAACATGCCGCGAGTTCGGTGGTGCCGACCGCCATGGCTGTGTCTGAGCGCAAGGGCTCGGTGACCGGCGCCGACTTGATCGCTGCCGTCGCGGCCGGACAGGACATCTTCGCCCGCCTGCGGTGCCACGTCGGATGGCGCAAGGACTGGAACCTGTCCAGCGTTCTCGGCATCTACGCCGCGACTGCCGCGGCGTCCCGCGTGCTGGGTCTGTCTGGCTCCGCCCTCCAGCATGCGCTCGGCATCGCAAGTCAGCAGTCCGCCGGGGTCATGGAAGTCATCGCCGGCACGGGCAGCGACCTCAGAGCGCTCTATGCGGGATTCTCGGCGCGAGGCGCCGTCACGGCCGCGCTGCTGGCCGAAAAGGGCCTAACCGGCGTTGACCGGCTGTTCGAAGGCCCGGTCGGCGTCTTCAACACCTTCTTCGCTGGTCAGTACGACCGCGACCTGATGCTGGCCGAACTCGGTAGCGACTACCGAGGCGCAGGCACCTTGTACAAACTCTGGCCCTCGGTCGGAACATCGCACAGCCATATTCACGCGACGATCGAGCTCATGGCGGAACACGACCTGGAGCCAGAAGCCATCGAGGAGATTCGCGTCTTCGTGGGGGACTACCACAACCTCATGTGCACCCCTCTGGACGCCCGAAGGGCGCCGCAGACACTTGTCGACGCAAAGTTCAGCCTCCCGCACCTCGTTGCGCTGGCAGCCGTCCATGGATCGGTCAGGCTCGCGCATTTCACCGAGGAGGGTGTCCGCGACCGGCGAGTCCGCGCTGTGGCCGCCAAGGTCGTCCCCGTCGAGGACAGTTCCCTCGACTGGAAGCTCGAACTCCCTCCGGGGCGCGTCGAGATGACGACCACAGACGGCCGGACTTTTGCCCAGGACGGGGCCGGCTACCCAGGAAGTCCGGAAAGGCCCACCACATGGGATGGCCTGTCAGAGAAGTTCCGGGACTGCGCTGCCGCTGCGGCATACCCCCCTCTGCCTGAACAGGTCGAGGCCGTCATCGAGCTGGTCAAGAACCTGGAATCCGTTGCCGACGTTGCCGAGATCAGTCGGCGTCTCGCGTGAGGAGCCCGCTTCCTCAGCAGCAGAGGGCGCATCGCATACCTCGGTGGACGCGCCACCGTGCCACGGCTCCCGAACCACGCGGCAGGCGATGGTCACGCGTCCACGACTCCCACGCCCGGGAGGCAAGGTTGGGGATGAACGAACAAGATCACCGGATGCTACGAAAGGCGGAGCGGCTTGTGTCGCTCATCGACGGGCACTGCGGGGCTGGGTGGACGGTGGCGTCGCGAGGCATAACGTCACCTGAGCGCTAAAGGTCAGACTCTTGCACCGCTGTTAGTACTGGCCTACTTTGTAAGCGCTCCCGAACCTGCCAGGCTCGCCGGGACGCAATCCGACACCGAGCCCGCAACATCACGAGGTCCTCCAGATGACTGCTGGTCCCACTCAGACCGATATCGCTGACAACGTCGTACGCGGGTTGACCTCCTTCGCAACGGAGGTGGTTCACGACCAGGTCGGCGACGCCGCTCTCAGGGCCGCGAAGCGATGCCTTGTCGATGCCGTGGGCTGTGCCCTCGGCGCTCAGGAGACCGACGTAATCAGCGCCCTTCGGGCGGTCGCGTCGACAGCCACCAGTTCTCGCCCCGCCACGCTCTGGGGCACCACGATCCGGACGACACCTGACATGGCTGCGTTCGTCAATGGGTCGGCCACCCGGTGCCTGGACTTCAACGACGACTACTTCGGCACCGAGAAGACGAACGCTCATGGGGACACAGGGCCCCACCCCAGTGACAATCTCGGAGGGGTTCTCTCAGCAGCTGAGGTCGCCGGTGCGAGCGGGGCGGAAACCCTGCTGGGTATCGTCATCGCGTACGAGGTTTGCGGGCAGCTCGTCGATGAGGTCGTACTCCGCGGCAATGGCTGGGACCACCCTCTCTTCCACAGCATCGCGACTTCGGCGGCCGCAGCCAGGCTTCTCGGACTCTCGCGGGCACAGACGGCGAATGCGATCCGGCTCGCGGTTGTCCCCAACATCTGTTTGTACGAGACCCGGGTGGGTTCAATTTCCAACTGGAAGGGTCTGGCCGGCCCGAACGGTAGTCGCAACGGGCTTTTCGCAGCCGTACTCGCTGAAGCGGGGATCACCGGGCCTGAGATGGCGTTCGAAGGCGCTCGCGGATTCATGCGGCAGCTCGACCACAAGTTCTCGCTCGGACCTTTCGGCAGCCCTCAGCGCGCGTTCCGCGTGGAGAACACGTACTTCAAACACTTGCCGTTGCGCTACGAGATGCAGCTGCCTGTTCAGCTTGCGCTGGAGATGCGCAAGACAGTCGACCCACGTGACATCGCGACAATGAGGGTCTACATGGAACGCAAGTCAGTCGTGTCACGCGAGGCTGAGCCAGCCCTGTGGCGCCCCTCGAACCGGGAAACCGCCGACCACAGTGGTCCGTATCTCATCGCCGCAGCACTGGTGGACGGCGCGATCACGGAGGCGACGTTCGAGGCAGCGCGTTACCTCGACCCCAGTCTGTTGGACGTCACGAACACGATCCAGCTGATCGAAGACCCGGCGTACACAGCGAGCTTCCCCTGGCAGATGGCATGTCGGTTCGAGGTGGAGCTCAAGGACGGACGGGCGCTGACTCTCATGGGTGAGAATCCCAAGGGGCACCCGCGAAACCCCATGACCGACGACGAGATCTCAGCCAAGTTCCTCGGCCAGGTCGAGCCGCGCCTCGGTGAGGATGGTGCTGAAAAGCTGTTGCAGTGCATCTGGAGTCTCGAGGAGCAGCCCTCCCTCGGGCGGCTCTTCGCCCTCATGGTTCCGGACTCAGCGTCAACCACAATCGCGGCGAGGGGGTGATGCGCCGGAGCGGCCGTCGGGACGCGCACCTGCGCAAGAAGGTCCGCACCGCGGCTCCCCGAGCCGGAAGCGGCCCCTTTGCCTGACCTGCTGCGGCGGGACTTCACCACCGCCGAGCCGAACACTCGGCGCTTCGGCAACATCACGCATCTCCCCATCGGTGATGGCCAATTCCTCAGTTCTGGAGCTGCAGTGAAGCGGCTCGAGGGCCGGTGGATCGCCGACCGTGCGCACAATCCAGCTGTCACCGATGCGCAGCGCAGCCCCAACGCAATCGGTCGTCGCGCGAGATACACATGGACTCATCATCGCAGAAGTCCAACAGCGACCGGTTCGCGATCTGTTGTGGACTCCACGACATCGCCAGGTCGAGAGCCCACCGCCGGCCCTGCCAGCGGGGCTTGTTGCGGCTAGCTAGTCCACTCCGGCGTCACGGGGCTTGGCACCAGCTTCCCGTCCGGTGCTCTGATCACCCCGGTCGGTCTGCCCTGCACGTACCCACACAGCAGCTCGTTCACGGTCAGCTTCGCCGTCTTCGGTCGCTGGGCCCGCCCCTTCGCATGCCACTGCGTGATGAGCCCGGTATGAGCGGCCGTCAGCGGATCTTGCCCAGCGCGGCCAGTGCACGACGGCTGAGCGCGATGAGTTGCTGCCGGTCGGCCGCGCTCAGCCCGACGCAGCGCTCCCCCACCCGTTGGGCAATAGCCGCTTCCATCGCTTCGCCCAGAGCCTCGCCCTGTTCGGTACGGGTGAGCCGGCTGATCCTGCGGTCGTACGGATCCGCCTCGCGGCGCACCAGCCCGCGCCGGGCCAGCCGGTCCGCCATGCCAGTGATGTTGGACTTGTCGCATCCGAGCGCGCGGGCCAGTTCACCGAGGGAGGGGGAAGCGCCATTGAGCTGGCACAGCAGTTCGACCTGCTGCGCGGTCAGCTCGAACGCGCGGGACACCTCCGCGTAGATCGCACTCATCTCCAGGTGCAGCGCACCCAGCACGGTCGCCAGTTCCCGGTCAGTTTCGGTCACGATGCCAGTATGGATTATCGACAGTTGACATCCTCAACCTTATTGGTTGAGTATCTAAACCATGGAAGGCAAAGTTGCTCTTGTGACGGGAAGTTCGCACGGGATCGGGCGCGCTGTCGCGCTGCGGCTGGGCGCGGAGCGGATGAGCGTGGTGGTGAACTACCGCTCGGACAAGGACGCGGCCGATGAGGTGGTCGCGGAGATCGGCAAGGCGGGCGGTCGCGCGGTCGCGGTCGGCGCGGACGTGACCGCGGCGGGTGCGATCGAGGAACTGTTCGAGGTGGCAGAGCGGGAGTTCGGTGGGCTGGACGTCCTGATCAGCAACGTCGGACTGAACCGGCCGGGCTCCATCGCCGAGGTCACCGACGAGGACTACGACCTCGTCTTCGGCACCAACACGCGGGCCACTTTCGTCGCGCTGCGCGAGGCGGCTCGGCGCGTCCGGAACGGCGGGCGGATCGTGTCCATCTCCAGCGGTGCGGCGGTGATGGCCCGTGCCGGCTCGGGCGTCTACGCGGCCAGCAAGGCGGCGTCGGACACGCTCGTACGGGTTCTGGCCCAGGAACTCGGGCCGAGGCAGGTGACGGTGAACAGCGTGCTGCCAGGCGTGACGCGCACGGACGGACTGATGGCGGCACCGCGGTCGGCATGGGAACCCTGGCTGGCGGGCACGCCGCTCGACCGACTTGCAGAGCCCGAGGACATCTCGGACATCGTCGCGTTCCTGGTGTCGGACGGCGGCCGGTGGATCACCGGCCAGGCCGTGCACGCGAGCGGCGGCGCGTTCTGAGCATCCTGCGGATCACGCAGTCCCAGTAACCGGCGGCGATCACTGTGCCTCCGGCCGATAGAAGAAAGGGCTCCAGATGGAACTGTCGATCGTCGATACCGTTCACGTCACCGGCCGGTCCATGACCGCAAGAGGCTGTCTGGCAGTGCCAGCCCGTCCCGACGGTGTCGGAGCTCTTTGACTCTCGGCCCGACATCCCCCGTCCATGGCGCCTCATGGCGCACCCACCCGGTGCGACAAGCTCTCGGTTCACTGCGAGGCGACCGTCGTCGCGGCCATCAACGAATGATTGTGACCAGCCATTCGATGCCCGCTGACGGAGAACGCACGCCGGACGCATCCTCGCCGTCGCATCTGTCACTGCGGGCCTTGATGGTGTCGGCGTCGGCTGAACGATTCAGCCGACGCCGACAAGAGCGATGACCACCGAGGCTACGGCGCCATCGCGCCGATCCTGGACGAAGCGCATGTCGAATCAATCCATGCTTCCTGGCGGCTCCGTCCGCTATGGCGGTCAGGTATAGGCCAGGAGCCTCCCCGCGATCGTGACGCCCGACCACGACGTGAGGGAGACGACCGCAGCGACCCGGGCCGCGACAGGCGTCGGCTGGTCCATGTCCCAGTCGGCCACGCCGCGGTAGGTCCGCCGATGGAAGATCAGGATGTTCAGACCTGCGAGCAGGATGAGGCCGAGCTTCCACGGAGCACTGCCACGGTCGGCGAGAAGGCTCGCGCCGGGCAGGAACATGACCACGCCGGTGACTGCCGCGATCACGAAGCCGAGATGTGACATGCGGAGCAAGTAGTCGGCCGCGGTCGTCACCCGCAGAGTCCGCCGGCCGAGCCCCAGCAGCCGGAGATCGAATGCCGCGGCCGGCCCTATGAGGAGGGCGATGCCGATGATGTGGACGCTTTCGAGCATCGGGTACAGGTAGGCCGTGCCACGGACGGCCTCGGAGAACCAGTTGTCCTCCAGCCAGGAGAAGATGTTGTCCATGACTGGCGCCGTCACTCTCGGGGCGAGCGTCGTCGCAGGTAGAAGACTCCACCTGCGATAACGGCGACCAGTACGCCACCGAGCGTGGCCCACACCACGGTCGGTGACGTGCCCTCGGAGTCCGCTGCGGCCGACGGGGAATCCTGGTCGGCGTCGGCGGCGGGTGCGTCGCCCTCCGGATAAGGGACCGGCAGCGGCCTCGCCGGGAGTTCCTCGTTGAGCACCTGGTTGACAGGCTTCCCCTCTTCGTACCAGAACACGACCGGACGGAACTCGTCGGTGTGACTCCTGCCGACGTAACCGACGGCTTCGATCCGCTCGCCGTCCTCGAGCTCGCGGTCCAGGCCCCACATCCCCGTGAAGCTCGGCGGCGCGATGGTGACCTCCAGCTCGTCCTGAGACCCGCTGTAGGACGGTGCGGCATTGATCGGGTCGCTGTCGGCGGCGTCCCGCAGTCCCTCGGGCAGATCGCGCTCGGGGGTGTCAGCAGGGAGATCGCTGTCGATGGTCACGTTGAAGTAGGAGTGCGGCTCACCCCAGCGGACCTGCGAGACAGTACCCGAGATGTAGTAGAGGCGATCGGTGTCGAAGTCGTCGAACCCGTGGTGCGCCTGCGCGGCCCCCGCCGAGAACATGATGAGCGTCGTCGCGGAGACCAGAGACGCTGTCGCCAGCCTGACGCGACGGGCGCCGGTGCGAGCCACGGGTGCGGCGATGTTGATGAAGTGCATACCGAGTCGATCCTTTGCGAGGGCTTGGGGTGTGCCGCAGTCAGTGAACCTCAACAAACGCCCAGCGAAGAGGGGTCAATTTCCTCCCAGGATCGGGGAGTCCCTGCCTTGGGAGGTGCGTTCGGAGCACCTTCAGTGACCGTTCTGACACTCTCGGCAATAGTTGGTCATATCGATCAGCTGTCGCCGACTTCGTATCGGTGGCCGACCGGGCTTCCGTCCGTTCGGCAACAGCGACTCCAGCACTGCCCATTGTTCGTCGGTGAGATCTGCATGCGCCACGAATCAAGACCCCTCACGGACAAGATCCACTTTCGACACACGCCCGGACCCGTCACCTGGTGCGGGGCGAAGCAGCACGACCCGGACTACCGGACTTCAGGCGGCCGGCTCCATCGTCCCCGTTGCCATCCCCACCGACACGCGCGTCGTCAGGATCCTCGCCTCGGTCGTGATCCGGCGTTCCTCCTGGTCGAAGTCGGGCGCGGCGCAGATGAACATGGTGTGGCCGTCTTCTCCTCCGATGACGGACGAGAAGGGCATCATGCCGGGCACAATCTCATCGATCACCTCGCCCCCTTCACGCAGGCGCAGGAGTTTCTCAGAACCGAGGTCGGCGATCCACAGTGCGCCCTCGGCATCGACGCACATGCCGTCAGGGCACACGAGGAACTCCGCCTGGGCCTCGGCGAACTCCGTCGTGCTGGGCAGCGGACCGAACTCGGCCCATACCCGGTGATTGATGAGCCGCCCGTCGTCGGTCAGGTCGAAGGCGGAGATGCGGTTCCCGAAGGTTTCGTTGACGAGGAAGACGTTGTCTTCGGTGAGTACGCAGCCGTTCGGGAACCAGAGGTCGGTGGCGACCTCGGTGATCCGGCCGTCCGGGTCGATCCGGTGGAGGGAGCCCGGCGCCATCGGGGCCCGGTTGTCCAGGTCGAACCCGAAGTCGCCGACATAGGCCCGGCCGTACCGGTCGACGATGACTTCGTTGCAGAAGCCGTTGACATGACCGCTCAAATCCGCGTGCACCACCATGCTGCCGTCGGCCTCGCGACGCAACAACGTGCGATCTTGCATCGACGCCACGAGCAGTCTGCCATCCGGCAGCCAGGCCAGTCCGGACGGCTGTGCGGGAACGATCGCCTCGACGCGAAGGTCGGAGCCGTCTTCCCTGGCCGACATGACGCTGCATGTGTGCAGCTCGGAGAACCAGACCCGGTTCTCGTGCCAGCGGGGCGCCTCCACGAAGGTCCGCCCGGGGATCAGCGTGTTGATCTCGTAGGTCACCGTTGTTCTCCAGTGCACGTTGTGCTCCAGTGCGAGCGGAATGGGTTGTCAGGCTGTGCGGATGCCGCGGTTACGGGCGCGCTCGAGCGACGCGTAGGCCCCGACGGCCACCAGCAGAATGCCCCCGTAAAGGATCTGCTGCCAGGCATCCGGGATGTGCAGAAGCGGTGTGACGTTGTTCAGCAGGCCCAGGAACAGCGCCCCGAGCATGGCACCGATGAACGAGCCGCGGCCACCACTGAGCACCGCTCCGCCGAGGAACACGGCGGCGAAGCAGGGAAGGGTGTAACCGGCGCCGACCGCGTTCGACCCCAAGCCGGTCTGGCTGGCGAGGAAGACGCCACCGATTACGGCGCCGAGGGCGCAGAGGATCAGGCTGAGCACGCGTACCCGGACGACGCGTGTCCCCACGCGACGAGCGGATTCGCCGTGGAATCCCACAGCGCGCAGGGCGAGCCCTCCGCGGCTTCGACGGAGCCAGAACTCCGCGGCGACCGCGATGACCACCAGCATGACGAACGCGGCCGGAACAAAGCCGATGCCCTGAGCGACGAGCGTGACGAGTTCCGGGGCGATCACACCTTCCGGTTGCGGGCGCAGGACGATCGCGATGCCCTGAACGATGCCCATGGTCGCCACCGTCGCGACGATCGGTGTCACTTTGAGAACTTCGATCAGTAGGACGTTGAACAGGCCGATTGCCAGGACTTCCACTGTCAGCAGGCCCAGCGTGGAGAGAACCGATGACATCCCGAGGTCGGGCAATGTCATGGAGACCAGGACGACCGTCAGGCTCATCGTCGAACCTATGGAGATGTCCAGCAGGCCGGTGAACATCACGAACTGTTGACCGATCGCGACGAAGGCCAGCGGCAACGTGAGGATCAGCAGGTTCGCCAGGTTCGTCTTCGTCCAGAACACGTCGGACTGCGTGCCGGTGTAGAGCGCGACCATGGTGATCAGCAGCAGCAGGATGGCGATGGGCAGGTGCGCGGACACACGGCCGACGAGCCGGCGCAGCAGTCCCTGCCCCTGGATCAGAGCGGGGCCCTGTTCTTCGGCCACATCGGTCGCGCTGACGAAGCCACGCACGATCTCGGTCTCGGTCGTCGGCGCACTGAGCTCCTCGACGACCCGTCCGCGCGACATGACGTACACGCGGTCGCAGAGCCCCGCGAGTTCAGCCGAGTCGGAGGAGTTCACAAGGACCGCGATGCCCTCGTCGGCAGCGGATGCGAGGACGCGGTAGATGTCCATACGGGCCCGCGCGTCGACGCCCTGCGTGGGCTCGTCGACGATGAGCACCTTCGGCTGACGCAGCGCGGGCCTGGCGAGCACGGACTTCTGCTGGTTGCCGCCCGACAACCCGCTGACGGGTTGATACGGCGACGCCGCGACGATGCCCAAATCACGTTTCGCCTGCCGGAAGGCAGGCAGCAACCGTCGACTGAGCGACAACCCGGCCGGCCCTGCATCGGGGCCCAGCTGGATCGTGGCGTTGTCCATGACCGACATCGACTCGAAGACCGATTCGGCCGCCCGGTCGCCGCTCTGGAAGCTGATGCCGGCGTCGAGCGCGGTCGCCGGCGTGACACGGCGCAACTTCTTGTCATCGACGCTGCTCGATCCGCCGGTCCGGTCGATGCCGATGATGCCGCGCAGTAGCGCTCGCTGGCCGTTGCCTTCGGCCCCGGCGACACCGACGATCTCGCCCGCACGCACGTTGATCGACACCGGCCCGAACCCGTGACCGGAGAGCTCTTGGACATCCAGCCGGACGGGCGACGAAGACGGCGGTGTACGCGTGGGGAACTCGAGTTCGGTCGGCGCGCCGACCATGAGCTCGACGATCTCGTCGACGTTCCAGTCCCGCGAAGCGTGCGTACCCTGGATGACGCCGTCGCGCAGCACCGTGACACGGTCGGCGAGGCGCTTGACCTCGGCCAGTCGGTGGCTCACGTACACGATGGCGGTGCCCTCGTCGCGGGCCTGCTTGATGAGATCGCTGAGCTGTTCCGCCAGACGCATGTCGAGCGCGGCGGTGGGCTCGTCGAGCATCAGTACGCGGGGGCGGTGGGCCATCGCTCTCGCCACTTCGAGCAGCTGGCGGGCGCCCGGGCCGAGAGCGGAGACCAGGTCCGTGGGCTTGAACGGGAGGTTGAACCGGGCGAGCAGCTGGTCCAGGTCGGGCGGCCGCGACTCGCCGACGGCGTTGAAGCTGAGGGTGATGTTGTCGGCCACGCTCAGCTCGGGAACCAGTGAAGTGTCCTGGTAGGCGGTGATGAGTCCCAGGCGCCGGGCCCGCTGCACACCGCCGGCACCGAGTTCCTCGCCGCCGATGAGGACGGTGCCCTCGTCCGCGCCCAGGACACCCGACGCGATCTTGATCAGGGTCGACTTCCCGGAGCCGTTCTCGCCGACCAGGGCGTGGACCTCGCCCGGCCGGCAGTCGAAGTCGACGTCGGACAATGCGCGAACGCCGGGAAACGACTTCGTGACCCCGGTAAGGGTGACAGCGGGAACGCTGCGCTCCCCGTCCGTGGTGCCGGGGGTCCTGTCCTCGGCGAGATCGTCTGTACGCGGCATGATCTTCTCCATCAAGGATTCCTCCGCTGGCTGATTCGATGCTTCGGTTCTGGCCGGACCGGGCGAGGCCCGGTCCGGCCAGAACCACCAGGTCGTTCAGGAATCACGAACCTGCCGCAAGAACCGCGGCCGCCTGCTTGGCATTGAAGAGGGTGGGTACCGGTGCGTTCGCCGGCATCGCCGGGTCGTAGGTCGGCATCACCTCGCTGATGTCGACCATCGGGTACGGAATCGACACCTCGTGGTCGACCTTCTGGCCCTGCTTGGCCATGATTCCGGCGGTGACACCGATGCGGCCGTACCACACACGGCTGTTGGCGACGAACGCGGTTGCCTTGACGCCGTCCTCCTGCGCCTGCTTGAACTGCTTGAGGAAGGCGTAGTTCACGACGTCCGACATCAGAATCGGCGGCGTACGGTCGGCCTTGAGGTACGGGGCCATGAAGTATTCCAGGGTGTAGTCGTAGGCCACCGCCTCCGGGTCCCTGCCGGAGGCGTACAGGGAGTTACCCGCCTGCGTCATGCCCTGAGGTGTCCACTGGGTGAATCCCTCGATCGACTTGCGCCAGCCCGCGTCCTTCAGGCCCTTCTGGAGGCACGGCTGCCATGCGGCCGCGCTGGCGTTGCCGGGAACACCGGTGTAGAGACCGTAGCTGCCGGGCTTGCCGACCATCTGGGCCACCTGCTTCGCACCGTCGGTGTAGGCACCGCAGAGGTCGGCGGGCGCGTAGACGTCCACCGCCTTCGCGACCGCGTCCGGAACCGGTGTCTCCACCTGGACGACGGTGATGCCGGCCGCCTTGGCCTGCTGCACCACGGGCAGCACGGCGGCTCCCCAGATCGTGTCCATCACGATGATGTCGGGCCGCTGGGCGATCATGCTCTTGAAGTTCGCCAGGTAGCTGGCGACGTCGGACCCCAGGCTGTAGATGACCCTCGAGACCTGACCCGAGGAGATCGCCTGGGCGGTGAGTTCGGCGCGGAAGGTCTGGCGCCACGGATTGATGTTGTCGTTGGGGAAGCCGATCGTGAGCGAGCCGGTGCCGGTCTCACAGA
This sequence comes from Streptomyces akebiae, assembly GCF_019599145.1. Taxonomy (NCBI): domain Bacteria; kingdom Bacillati; phylum Actinomycetota; class Actinomycetes; order Kitasatosporales; family Streptomycetaceae; genus Streptomyces; species Streptomyces akebiae. The sequence continues at coordinate 1,990,034 of NZ_CP080647.1, forward strand.
CGTTCTTCGTCAGACACTCCTGGAGCTTGGACTCCATCTTCGGCGTGAACTTGACGGCGGCCGTCTTCATGGCCTCCTGGACCACCGGGTCCATGGTTTCCAGCGGAATGTCCTTCAGGAACATGCGCTTGACGGTCGTGGCGACTGCCTTCTCGTCGACCGGCGCGGAGGACCCTGCGGACGCGTCCGCCGAGCCCGCGTTGTTCGCGGAGTTGCTCGCTGTCGTGCTGGAACAGGCGGTCAGCGCGAGTATCGCGGCGACTGTGGTGATGGTGAGCCTTTGGCGGGTCTTACGACTACGCACGCAGGCCTGCTTGCCCATCGTCATTGATGTGCTCCTATCGGCATGGCAGGTAACGGAGATGCGCGGATGACACTGCTTGGGGTCAGCCGCCGGCAACGGGGCGTCCGGCCTTCTTGAAGCCACGCCTGAAGCTCGAGGCGCCGTACTGGCCAAGGGTGATGGCAGCGACGGCGACCACGAGGGCAAGTCCTTGGATCACCACGCGCGCTCCGGCCGAAAGGCCCATGATGGAGAGCGCCTGGTCGAGAAACTGGAGGAAGATTGCGGCGATCACGACGCTGGCGACGCTCGCCGGTCCTCCGGTGAAGATCACGCCCGCGATGCCCGCCGCCGTGATCGTGGCCATTTGGTACGGCGCGCCCGCGTAGACGTCCGGCGTCCCTATGTACCCGGCCAGCAGCACGCCCGCGATGCCGTAGAGCAGCCCGGCGAGGGCGTACGTCGACAGTTCGACCGCGGTGACCCGGATTCCAAGTGCGCGCGCTGACCGCCGATTGGCGCCGACGGCTGCGATACGGCGACCGAAACGGGTCTTGGTCAGAACCGCGGTGAGTATCACGGCCACGACCAGCGCGAACAGGAAGCCGGCATTGACGCCGAAGAACGTCTTCTGCGCGATCTCCTGGAGGGACTGTGGCGCCTGCCCCGAAACGGACAGCGACACGCTCGTCCACAGCGTGATCCCACCGGAGATCATGCCGAACGTCGCCAGAGTGACGATCAGCGCGTTGAGCCGGAAAACGGCGATGAGCACTCCGTTGACCACACTGAACACGACCGGGACCACCAACGCGAAGGCGATCACCGTCGGCACGCTCGCCCCTGGGCCGCCATAGTGCACGATCATGCCTGCCGCTACGGACATGATGGCCGAGACCGACAGATCGATCGATCCCAGCATGATGATCAGCATCTGCCCTATCGCGGCGATCGCCAGCACACCGGCGAGTGCGGTGACCATTTCGAGCGACGCGCTACTGAGCGTCCGCGGCGCCGCGAAGAGCACCACCGCGGCGAGCATCAGGAACGCGGCCCAGCTGGCCCGGTAGCGAGCGGGCCAGCGATATTTCAGGTCTGTGAGCCGACCCGCACGCTCAGCCGCAGCCACTGCCACGGCATCGGCAGAGGGGGCGTCCGCGGCCACCCTCGGCAGATCCAAGCGCGTTACCTTCATCAGCACACCGCCTCATTGCAGAGCGCCTGGCTCGACTTCTACCAAGCGAGCTAATGTCAGACTGCATTCAAAGCTGCCTAACAACTGTCCGTCAAGAGGCCTGACAGTGACATTCGGGTCCGTTGCCACCTCGTGATGGGCGCATCTTCCTCGACCCTCACCGCCGACCGCCGCATCGCTTCCGGCTACCACCGGCCTGCACACCGCCACGGGCCGTCCGAACAGCGGCTGACGACCACGGGGGGAACTGTGGCCAGCGGAGTGGCCGGCCAGTCGCGGGCGCCGGTGATGCGGCCGCACAAGATCGCGTCAAGGGCGGGGGCAGGCCGGTCGGCGACACCAGTGCGGCGTGGTCGTATACACAGCCCCGACGAGGGGCGATCCAGCCGAGCACTCAGGAAGGCGCCCCAGGCACAACCGTCACAGACCCTCCGTCCACCATGCCAGCCCGTTACCCGTCGCTGTCGATGTGTCGATCAAGGCCGACGGAAGACCACAAAGGCCCGCCCTTCTACGCGGCACGCATCAGAGGAGAGCTGCCGTGCGGCGCGGACCAGCACCGTCAACAGGCGTCGCCACCGGAGTGCGAGTTCCGGGGAAGGTCACGCCCGTGCAGGCAGACCGCGCTGTCGCGGCGCGCCCGGGGGAAGCTCCGGGCTGGACGGCCGTCGACTCTGCTGACTGCCGTCGCCGCTCACACGGACGACACCCGCGTCCTGCAGTCGACCGATCTCCTCGCTCGTGAGGCCGAGGAGATCGGACAGCACGCCCTCGGTGTGTTCACCGAGACGTGGCGCCGGCACGGGAGGCGCCCCGGTGCCGGCCCACCGCAGCGGTCGACCGGTGGCCAGTAGAGGGCCGATCCCGGGTTGGTCCATCTCCGCCGCCACCGACGTCTCGTCAGCGCGTGCGGCGCGAGCCGCTTCGGCCATGTCCAGGTACGGACTCCACAGGACCTTCGCGCGCTCCAGCAGTTCGCGCACCGTGCCGAAGTCCCGCTGGGCGAACCATGGCCTCAGTACGGCGGCGATCGTCTCACGCAGCCGATACCTGTCGCCCTCCTGGCTCAGGTCCGCGCCCAGGGCCTGCTCCAGCGCGGCGAAGACTGCACCCGTCTCGGTGACGTCGCGCAGTGCGCGCCATTGCCCCTCTGTCAGGGCGACCACCATCAGCCGACGGCCGTCCGAGGTCTCGAAGTCCACGCCGAAGGAGCCGTACATGTGATTTCCCTGGCGGACTCGCGGACCACCCCTCATCTCGGCTTCCGCCAGCCATCCCATGTTGCCGACGCCGGCCAACGCCACGTCCGCCAGGGCGAGTTCGAGCTGAGCCCCCTGCCCCTCACGCTCACGATGGAGGAGAGCTGCCAGGATTCCCGAGGCCACGACCATTCCGGACAGCAGATCCCAGGCGGGCAGTACGTGATTGACCGGCTGTTCCACGCCCTGGGGGCCGGTCATCTGCGGTACTCCCACTTCCGCGTTGATCGTGTAGTCGACGGCCGGGGACCCGTCACTCCTGCCCTGGAGGTGCACATGGATGACGTCCTCGCGCCGAGCACGCAGTTCGTCGTACGTCAGCCGGTGTCGGCCGACCATGTTGTCCAGGAAGATCCCGGCCCCGCGTCCGGGGGCCGTGGCGAGGGCGAGCAGCAGTTCCCGTCCCTGTTCAGTGCGGTGGTCGATCGTCACGGACCGCTTGCCCTTGTTGAGGCCGGCCCAGAACAGGCTGTCCCCGGTGGAGGAAAGCGGCCAACGAAGGAAGTCGCTTCCACCGCCCGGAGGGTCTACCCGGATGACATCCGCCCCGAGCTGGGCGAGAGCCAGGCCGGCCGAGGGGCCGGCCACGAAGGAAGCGCCTTCGACGATGCGCAGACCGCCGAGCGGCTGGGGTGATGGCGTCAACGTGATTCCCTTCTGCGGAACGGCGCACTGCGGGTGCTTCCACGGCCACAAGAACCGCTGCACACCCAGGACCAGAGGGAACCGGCCAAGAGGAATCAACCGCCCTGCTTCCAGGCCGGGCGGGCGTTGTCACCGTGCGTCCATAAGCGCCTCTCTATTGACAATCATGTAATTGTCTTACAACTATGTCAAGGTCGTCAGTCGACGGGCCGGGCCCATCAGCGGCGCAGCGCCCGCGTGCACCCCACCGCTCCCAAGGACGGACCGATGCAGCTCAGTACGAGTCCTCTACAAGCGCACGTGGAGTCATGGAAGCCGGGCTCGGCGACCTGCGAGGACCCGCTGCTCCCAGGACCCGTCGCGGCGCTGGCGGCGCTGCTCGACAGACCCGAACCGGTCGCAGGCTCCGGGTCTCCTCTCCCGACGCTGTGGCACTGGCTCTACTTCTTGGACTGGCCCGCCCAGTGCGATCTCGGGCCCGACGGCCACCCGGCTCACGGCCATTTCCTGCCCCCCGTCCCCGACCGGCAGCGGATGTTCGCCGGAGGGCGCTGCACCGTTTCCGAACCCCTGCGTCTCGGAGAGCGGGCCGAGCGGGTCAGCAGCGTGCAGAGCGTCGAGGTCAAGCACGGCAGAACCGGCGAACTGCTCTTCGTGACCCAGCGCAACGAGTACCGGCAGGGGGGCCGGACCTGTCTCGTCGAGGAGCAGGACATTGTCTACCGGTCCGGACGCGGCCCCACCCGGAGCGCTCCCGCGGCGCTCGAAGGGTCGACGGAACCCCAGGCCGACGACGCGTGGCAGCTCGCACTGCGGCCGGACGCACCCCTACTGTTCCGCTTCAGTGCGCTCACCTCCAATGCCCATCGCATCCACTACGACCTGCCCTACGCCCGGGACGAGGAGGGCTATCCCGGGCTGGTGGTCCACGGCCCCCTTCTGGTGCTGCTCATGATGGATCTCGTCCACCGCAACGCCCCGGCCCGCCAGGTGCGGTCCGTGTCTTATCGCCTGCGGAGCCCGGCCTTCGCGGGCGACCGCCTTCTAGCCGCCGGCACCCCGGTGAACGGCCGGACGGAGCTGCGTATCGCCTCTGGACGAGAGGCCCGGCACGCCACCGCCGAGGTGATGTTCGCATGACCCGCGGCAGCAGGTACATCTCGTCGGCTCGTAGCTGGCTCTTCGTCCCCGGGCACCGCCCGGACCGCTTCGCCAAGGCCGCCGCCTCCGGTGCGGACCTGGTCATCATCGACCTCGAAGACGCCGTCGCGGCTGAGGACAAGGAGCGGGCCCGCGTCAGTGCCGCCGCCTGGCTCGCTCAGGGGAACGACGCGGTCGTCCGGATCAACCCGCCGGGAACCCCTTGGTTCCAGTCCGATCTGGCGGAGGCGGCCCGCCAGGGCTGCCCGGTCATGGTGCCCAAGGCGGAGGATCCGGCCGTACTCACGGAAGTCGCCGCCCGTGTCGCCGGACGCTGCGAGCTCGTTCCGCTCATCGAGACAGCGGCCGGTGTGGAACGGGCGTGGGAGGTGTGTGCCACGGTGGGCGTCGCCCGTGCGGCATTCGGCAACGTCGACCTCGCCGGGCAGCTCGGTGTCGCCTGGGACGACCACACCGCCCTCACGTACGCGCGCTCCAAGCTCGTCTCGGCCTCCGCCGCAGCCGGCATCTGCCCGCCGGTCGACGGGGTCACCACCGCGGTGAAGGATGCCGCGGTCCTCCACGAGGACGTCCTGCACGCGCGCCGCCTGGGCTTCACCGGGAAACTCTGCATCCACCCGGCCCAGGTCGAGGCGGTCAGCCGGGGATTCGCCCCGTCGGAGGCCGAGTTGGAGTGGGCGCGCACCGTCGTCGCCGCAGGGGACTCCGTCACCGCGGTCGACGGCCGGATGGTCGACAAGCCCGTCCTGGAGAGAGCCAGACGGCTTCTGGGCCAGACCCACGACTCCCACCCCGCGCGCTGATCCACCGGCTTCCGTGCCTCGCCCCGCACCGCGAGGCACGGAACGCCGGGCGCGGTGGTGCGAGCCGGAGGCAGGCGCTTACTGAGGGTGACCGCCTGCCTCCGGAACCTTCCCTCCGACACGGGCACCGCATAGGTGCCCGCCCAGGACACGGCCGCTCCCCGGCGGTTCCGTACGTCACTGCGGCGATGATGACGACCGTCTCCCGAGTCCCCAGCAGCAAGATCGGGAACACGAAGTGATGAAGGGTCCGTTCGGCTGGAAGAACACTCGCCAATGGCCCCGCTGCGCACGGCTGGGTAGATCAGCGATGGCTGTTGGAACGCGTCAGAACCGTGATCGGCAGGCAGTTCGGCTCACGTGTTCTATCGCGGGAGTGTGGCGCCTGCGTGCACCGCCACGGCTGGTCGTGGCAGAGCCCGGCCAAACGGTGCTCGAACGTGACGAGCAGGCCGTCCAGTTTGGAAGCAAGAAGTGTGGCCGCAGGTGGGAGCACCCAGCGCCGCTCGAGGCCTACGTCGCCTGACGGCGACGCCGGGATATGTCGGGCGCGGCAGACTCCCCTCGCGAGAATCCGGCGACGGGTCTCGATCACCGCGATGCGCTGCTACCGGCCCCGCTTCCACCCGCCCTTTGCCAGGATTCGGCGTCGCATTCGGCAGCGCCTGCTCGGCCCAGATAGTCTTTCCGGTGGACGACTGGCGGGTGCCCCAGCCCTGAGTGAGCTGGGCCACGAGAAGAAGCCCGCGGCCACCCTCGTCGAAGACCCGGGCACGGCGCAGGTGAGGGGCTGTATTGCTTGCGTCGGTGACTTCGCAGATCAGCGTGCGGTCATGGATCAGACGCAACTGGATAGGCGGTTCGCCGTACCGGATGGCGTTGGTGACCAGTTCGCTGACCACCAACTCGGTGGCGAAGAGAGCCTCTTCGTGTCCCCATTCAGCAACTTGAGCGGAGACGTTCTTGCGGGCCTGGGCCACGGCTGCGGGATCGGCCGGTATGTCCCAGGTGGCAACCTGTCCGGCGTCCAGGGCGTTGGGGCGGGCGATCAGCAGGGCAATGTCGTCCTGAGGGCGATCAGGCAACACGCTTTGAGCACCGTGTCGCATGCCTCGTCCAGTTCCACCTCGGCTGATTCGAAGGGCAGGCCACCCAGGCCCAGCGGTGGACCTGCCGGGAGGTCGAGGAGGCCGACGGTTCCCCTGGGAGTGACCATGAGGGGCAGTGGATGACCCGCGCGCGCCAGGGTGCAACCGCGGGAGACCGGGTCGTAGACCCGCGTAGAGACAAGTGGCGCCGACGATGTCCGGATCGGCATCAGGGTCGTACTCCCCGTCGGCATCCTCGTCGGCGAGGCGAGTAACCAGGTCGTCGAGATGAGTCAGCAGTTCGTCAGGTGGCAGATCCACGTCAGCCAGGGTTCGCACCGCGGTACGCAGGCGGCCCATAGTGGCGGATGCCTGGATGCCGTGGCCGACCACGTCGCCGACCACCAGCGCCACCCGCGCGCCGGAGAGCGGGATGACGTCGAACCAGTCGCCGCCCACGCCGCCCACGCCGGCCCGGAGGTCGGCGGGAAGGTAGCGGACGCGACCTCGACCGCCGCCTGCCGTGGCAGCCGTCGGGGCAGAAGACTGCGCTGCAGAGTGAGAGCCGTGCTCCGCTCACAGGTGTAGCGACGGGCGTTGTCGATGCAAAGCCCGGCGCGGGCCGTGATCTCCTCGGCGAGCAGCAGGTCGTCGGGGTCGAACGCCTCCCGAAGCTGGCGGCCGCCGAAGACGGCCGCCCCCCAGTGTCTCCCCGCGTGCGCGCGGCCGCGTCAGCGACCGATGGAAACGGCGTCAGAGTGCGCGAAGGATGTCCTCGACACGCTCCTTGGCGTCGCCGAACAGCATCGCCGAGTTCTCCCGGAAGAACAACGGGTTCTGTACTCCGGCGTATCCGGAGGCCATGGAACGCTTGAAGACCACGACGTTGTCGGCGTCCCATACCCGCAGCACGGGCATGCCGGCGATGGGGCTGCCGGGATCGTCCATCGCCGCAGGATTGACGGTGTCGTTGGCGCCGATGACGAGTACGACGGTGGTGCCGTCGAAGTCGTCGTTGATCTCGTCCATCTCCAGCACGATGTCGTAGGGCACCCTGGCTTCGGCCAGCAGCACGTTCATATGGCCCGGGAGTCGCCCGGCGACCGGATGGATCCCGAAGCGGACGTCCTTGCCCTTCTCTCTCAGGGTGCGGGTCAGTTCAGCCACACCGTGCTGTGCCTGCGCCACCGCCATGCCGTAACCGGGCGTGATGATCACTGAATCGGCGCCGGTGAGCATCTCCGCCACACCTTCGGCATTGATCTCGCGGTGCTCGCCGTAGTCACGGTCACCGCCCGGTCCCGCCTCGATCCCGAAACCACCGGCGATCACGGAGATGAAGGAACGATTCATCGCCTTGCACATGATGTACGACAGGTACGCGCCGGAGGAGCCCACCAGGGCACCGGTGATGATCAGCAGGTCGTTCTCCAGGAGGAATCCCGAGGCGGCCGCGGCCCAGCCTGAGTAGCTGTTCAGCATCGACACCACGACCGGCATGTCACCGCCGCCGATCGAGGCGACCAGGTGCCAGCCCAACAGCAGTGCGAGCGCGGTGACCGCCACCAGCAGCCAGAGGCTCGGCTCGACCACGAACCAGGTGGTCAGTATCGCGAACACCAACAACGCGCCGAGGTTGAGGGCGTTCTTGCCGGGCAGTGTCAGCGGAGCCGACTTGATCCGCGCGGACAGCTTGAGGAAGGCGACCACGGAACCGGTGAACGTCACCGCGCCGATGAACACGCCTATGAACACCTCGGCATGGTGGATGCCCAGGGTGTCCGTGGCACGCAGCGCCTGTGCCGCGTCACCGTCGAGGTGCGCCTCGACATGGAGATAGCCATTCCAGCCGACCATCACCGCGGCCAGTCCCACGAAGCTGTGCAGCAGCGCGATGAGCTCCGGCATCCCGGTCATCTCCACCGCCTTGGCCCGTCGCAGCCCGATGAGGGCTCCGACGGCGGTGGCGGCGAGCAGCAGGCCGAGGCCGGAGCCCTCCAGGTCCTGGTCGATGGCCAGGGCGACGGTCGCGAACAGCGCGACCGCCATCCCCACGATGCCGAAGGTGTTGCCCGCCTTGGCGGTTTCGTGTCTCGACAGGCCCGCCAGGGCCAGGATGAACAGCAGTGCCGAGACGATGTAGGCCGCCTGTGCGGCGGTGTCGACAGCCATGCGGGGTCAGCTCCTGGAGAACATGGCGAGCATGCGCCGGGTGACGGCGAACCCACCGAAGACATTGATGGCGGCGAGCAGGATCGCGACGGTCGAGACGGCTGTGATCGCGGTGTCGCCGTGGCCGATCTGCAGCAATGCTCCGACCACGATGACGCCGGAGATCGCGTTGGTCACCGACATCAGCGGAGTGTGCAGGGCATGGTGCACATGCCCGATCACGTAGTAACCGACCACGATCGCGAGGGCGAAGACGGTCAGGTGGCCCTGAAGCGCGCGCGGTGACAGCGCGGCGATCAGAAACAGCAGCGCGCCGACGGCCGCGACCGCCGTGAACCGCTTGGCGGGCGACACGACCCGCTGATGCACGCTCTCGGCTCGGACAGTCGCCGCCGCGGGCGCGGCAGCCGGTGCCGCCGACACCTGCACCGGCGGCGGTGGCCAGGTCAGCTCGCCCTTGCGCACGACAGTCATCGATCGCTGCACGACGTCGTCGAAGTCCAGCACCAGGGTGCCGTCCTTGTCCGGCGTCAGCAGTTTCATCAGGTTGACCAGGTTGGTGCCGTACAGCTGGGACGCCTGGGCGGGAAGCCGGCCCGCGAGGTCGGTGTAGCCGATGATCGTCACCCCGTTGTCAGTGACCACCTTCCGCCCACCGACGGAGCCCTCCACATTGCCGCCGTTGGACGCGGCCATGTCCACGATCACGCTGCCGGGCTTCATCGCGGCCACCATCTCGGCGGTGATCAGCCGGGGCGCCGGCCGTCCCGGAATCAGGGCGGTGGTGATGACGATGTCGACGTCCTGGCACTGCGCGGCGTAGAGCTCCTGCTCGCGCGCCTTGTATCCGTCGCCCATCTCCTTGGCGTATCCGGTCGCGCTGACCTGCGCCTCGACGGACTCGATCGACAGGTACTCACCGCCCAGCGACCTGACCTGGTCGGCCACCTCCGGCCTCGGGTCGGTGGCACGCACCACCGCGCCCAGACTGCCGGCCGTGCCGATCGCCGCGAGTCCGGCGACACCGGCACCGGCCACCAGCACCTTGGCCGGCGGGACCTTGCCCGCAGCGGTGACCTGCCCCGTGAAGAACCGGCCGAACTCATGGGCCGCCTCGACCACGGCCCGGTATCCGGCAATATTGGCCATCGATGACAGGACGTCCAGCGACTGGGCCCGCGAGATCCGTGGCACAGCGTCCATGCCCAGAACGGTGATGGGGCGTCCAGCCAAGGCGTCCGCCCGTCCGGGCTCCCCCGCCAGTCCCAACTGGCTGATGAGAGTGGCGCCTTCGCGCAGCCCGTCCAACTGCTCCTCCGACGGCGGGTTCACTCCCAACACGATGTCGGCCGCCAAGGCGTCGCCCAGGGTGGCGCCGGCCTCGATGTAGGCCTCGTCGGGAAAGCTGGACGCCGCACCAGCGCCCGGCTCCACCACCACTTCGTAGCCCAGCTGCAGCAGCTGCGCGGCGGTCGTTGGCGTGGTCGCGACCCTCGTCTCGCCGGGTTTGGACTCTTTCACCACACCGATAAGCACGGCGGTCTCCTTCACGTCCGGCACGCCAGGTATCGAGGCATCCGCGGGCGTTGGCGTGCAGCCGCCCAGTCATGGCCGATGCGTCGGTCCGTGGGAGTGCTTCGAGAGCAGTCAGTATTGATCTAACGAAGATTTAAATGTCATACTCTTCTCGTATTGTCAACAAACAGCGCGACTGTAGAGATCGTTTGCGAAGGGGCATGCCTTGAGCTTGAGGATCGTTGTCACTGTGAAGTACGTGCCCGACGCCACTGGCGACCGGCACTTCGCCGATGACCTGACCGTCGACCGTGACGACGTGGACGGTCTGCTCTCCGAGCTGGACGAGTACGCGGTCGAGCAGGCGCTGCAGATCGCCGACGAGGCGGAGGACGCCGAGATCAGCGTGCTGACCGTGGGTCCCGAGGACGCCAAGGACGCGCTGCGCAAGGCGCTGTCGATGGGTGCCGACAAGGCGATCCACGTCGAGGACGACGATCTGCACGGCACCGACGCCATCGGCACCTCGCTGGTGCTGGCGAAGGCGATCGAGAAGGCCGGTTACGACCTGGTGATCTCCGGCATGGCCTCCACCGACGGCACCGGCGGTATCGTCCCGGCGCTGGTCGCCGAGCGTCTGGGTGTCCCGCAGGTCACGCTGCTCTCCGAGGTCTCCGTCGAGGACGGCGTGGTCAAGGGCCGCCGTGACGGCGACGCCGCGTCCGAGCAGCTGGAGGCCTCCCTCCCGGCCGTCGTGTCGGTCACCGACCAGTCGGGCGAGGCCCGTTACCCGTCCTTCAAGGGCATCATGGCGGCGAAGAAGAAGCCGGTTCAGTCCTGGGACCTGTCCGACCTCGACATCGAGGCCGAGGACGTCGGTCTGGAAGGCGCCTGGACGGCCGTGGACTCCGCGACCGAGCGCCCGACGCGCACCGCCGGCACGATCGTCAAGGACGAGGGCGAGGGCGGCAAGCAGCTCGCCGAGTACCTCGCGGGCCAGAAGTTCATCTAAGGCCCTGCGGCCCGCCGCGGCCCCGGCCCGGCCGAGGCCCACTCCCTCATCGCCCCTCGAAGCCTTCGCAATCCGCAGGAGAGCAATCCCATGGCTGAAGTTCTCGTCTACGTCGACCACGTGGACGGTGCCGTCCGCAAGCCCACCCTGGAGCTGCTGACCCTGGCCCGCCGCATCGGCGAGCCCGTCGCCGTCGCGCTGGGCAACGGCGCCGCCGACACCGCCGCCGCGCTCGCCGAGCACGGCGCCGTCAAGGTCCTCACCCACGACGCCGCCGAGTACGCCGACTACCTCGTCGTACCCAAGGTCGACGCGCTGCAGGCCGCCGTCGCCGCCGTCTCCCCGGCCGCCGTGCTCGTTCCCTCCTCCGCCGAGGGCAAGGAGATCGCCGCCCGTCTCGCGGTCCGCATCGGCTCCGGCATCATCACCGACGCCATCGACCTGGAGGCCGGTGACGAGGGTCCGGTCGCCACGCAGTCGGTGTTCGCCGCCTCCTTCACCACCAAGTCCCGTGTCTCCAAGGGCACCCCGGTCATCACGGTCAAGCCCAACTCCGCCGCCGTCGAGGCCGCCCCGGCCGCAGGCAGCGTCGAGGCCCTGGACGTCACCTTCGGCGCGCTGGCCACCGGCACCAAGGTCACCGGCCGCACGGCGCGCGAGTCGACCGGGCGTCCGGAGCTGACCGAGGCCGCGATCGTCGTCTCCGGCGGCCGTGGCGTCAACGGCACCGAGAACTTCGCGATCATCGAGGCCCTCGCCGACTCCCTCGGCGCGGCCGTCGGCGCCTCCCGCGCCGCCGTCGACGCCGGCTGGTACCCGCACACCAACCAGGTCGGCCAGACCGGCAAGTCCGTCTCGCCGCAGCTGTACATCGCCAACGGCATCTCCGGCGCCATCCAGCACCGCGCCGGTATGCAGACCTCGAAGACGATCGTGGCCGTCAACAAGGACGCCGAGGCCCCGATCTTCGACCTCGTCGACTACGGCGTCGTCGGCGACCTCTTCGACGTCGTCCCCCAGCTCACCGAGGAGATCAACACCCGCAAGGGCTGAACCCACCTCAGGCGAAAGGCCTTCCATGCAACTCGCCGCGATCGTCGTGTCGTTGGTCCTGACCGTGGTCGGCGTTGCGCTGATCTCGCGGGCCGTGGCGCAGATCTACCGGTTCGTGAAGCTCGGTCAGCCGGTGCCGGCGGGCAGCCGTACGGACGACCCGAAGGCGCGCACGATCACCCTGGTCCGGGAGTTCCTGGGTCACACCCGGATGAACCGGTGGGGGATCGTGGGCTTCGCCCACTGGTTCGTCGCGATCGGCTTCCTGACGCTGCCGCCCACCCTCGCCCAGGCGTACGGCCAGCTGTTCCAGGCCGACTGGACGCTGCCGGTCATCGGCGGCTTCCTGCCGTTCGAGATGTACATCGAGTTCATCGGTGTGATGACGATCCTCGGCATCCTCGTGCTGATCGCCATCCGGCTGCTCAACCTGCCCTCCCGGGCGGGCCGCAAGTCGCGTTTCGCGGGCTCCAAGGCCTGGCAGGCGTACTTCGTCGAGTACGTCATCCTCACCATCGGCCTGGCGATCTACGCCCTGCGCGGCCTCGAGGGCGCCATCCACCACGTGGACCACTACGAGGCCGGCTACTTCGCCTCGTACCCGCTCGTCCTCGCGTTCAAGGATCTCGACCCGAACACCCTGCAGAACCTGATCTACTTCGTCGCCATGATCAAGATCGGCGTCTCGCTGATCTGGATGATCACGGTCTCGCTGAACACCAACATGGGTGTCGCCTGGCACCGCTTCCTCGGCTTCCCGAACATCTGGTTCAAGCGCAACGCGGACGGCGCGACCGCCCTCGGCGGCCTCCAGCCGATGACGTCGGGCGGCAAGCCGATCGACTTCGCCGACCCCGGTGACGACGACGTCTTCGGTGTCTCCCAGGTGGAGCAGTTCTCCTGGAAGGGCATCCTCGACTTCTCCACCTGCACCGAGTGCGGTCGCTGTCAGTCGCAGTGCCCCGCCTGGAACACCGGCAAGCCGCTCTCCCCCAAGCTGCTGATCATGTCGCTGCGCGACCACGCGCACGCCAAGGCGCCGTATCTGCTGGCCGGTGGCGGCAAGACGACGGAGGGCGAGGAGAAGGCCTCCGAGGAGCAGCTGGCGGGCGTCCCCGCGGCGGCCCTCGCGGAGGCCGAGCGCCCGCTGATCGGGACCGTCGAGGAGAACGGCGTCATCGACCCGGACGTCCTGTGGTCCTGCACCACCTGCGGCGCCTGCGTCGAGCAGTGCCCGGTCGACATCGAGCACGTCGACCACATCGTCGACATGCGCCGCTACCAGGTGATGATCGAGTCCGCGTTCCCGTCCGAGGCGGGCACGATGCTCAAGAACCTGGAGAAGAAGGGCAACCCCTGGGGCCTGGCGAAGAAGCAGCGCCTGGAGTGGCTCAAGGAGGTCGAGTTCGAGGTCCCGGTCGTCGGCAAGGACATCGAGGACCTCAGCGAGGTCGAGTACCTGTACTGGGTCGGCTGCGCCGGCGCCCTGGAGGACCGCGCCAAGAAGACCACCAAGGCCTTCGCGGAGCTGCTCCACATGGCGGGCGTCAAGTTCGCCATCATGGGCGGCGACGAGAAGTGCACCGGCGACTCCGCCCGCCGCCTCGGCAACGAGCCCCTGTTCCAGGAGCTCGGCATGGAGAACGTCGCCGCGCTGAACATGGCCTTCGGCGAGGACGACGAGGACGAGTCGACGAAGAAGCCGAAGTCGGCCAAGAAGATCGTCGCCACCTGCCCGCACTGCCTCAACACCCTGGGCAACGAGTACCCGCAGCTCGGCGGCGACTACGAGGTCATCCACCACACCCAGCTGCTCCAGCACCTCATCGACGAGGGCAAGCTGATCCCGGTGACCCCCGTCGAGGGCCTGATCACCTACCACGACCCCTGCTACCTGGGCCGCCACAACAAGATCTACACGCCCCCGCGCGAGATCATGTCGGCCGTCCCGGGCCTGCGCCAGCAGGAGATGCACCGCCACAAGGAACGCGGCTTCTGCTGCGGCGCCGGCGGCGCGCGGATGTGGATGGAGGAGCGCATCGGCAAGCGCATCAACAACGAGCGCGTCGACGAGGCCCTCTCCCTCAACCCGGACATCGTGTCCACGGCCTGCCCGTTCTGCCTCGTCATGCTCACGGACTCCGTGAACGGCAAGAAGAACGACGGCAAGGCCAAGGAGTCCATCACCGTCGTCGACGTCGCCCAGCTGCTGCTGGAGTCGGTCAAGACCCCGGTCCCGGACGAGGACGAGAACGAGAACGAGCCCCCGGCGGGCACCGCGGACACGGAGAGCGCGCCAGAGCCGCAGCCGGTGAAATAGCCCTCCGCAGAGTCCAGTCGGTACGACGCCCCCGGTCCACTCGGACCGGGGGCGTCGTCGCGCCACGGCCCGCGCGGCGCAAGGCTTGTGCAGCGCACGGCCAACTCGGCACCCCACTCACACGGCTCACGAGGCGCCGACGTCGCGGGCCACCTGAGCGACTGAGGCCACCCCTCGCCTTCGGCCCCGCGTGGTGCTGATGCTCGACCATCCAATCAAGCCAAAGTTACTCCCGGGTTGGGATATTTGACCTGGAGAAAGCTTTAACGTTTAAGTAACGTCCCAGCAAGCTGCGCTGAGGGCTGCAGTGAACGAGTCCATACGGCGAATCCAAGAAGCAAATACACCCACAAACGCCGTTCCCGCTGGCTCACCGGGAGTTCCTGGTGTCTTCCTCGCCGTCGCCACGCTGTTGGGCGGTGCCGCCCTGGTGGCCCCAGTTGCAGGAGAAGGCCAGCGCGGCCTTCACCCAGGGACTCCTGCACCGGCGCCAGAGCATGTTGGGCTCAGGATCTTCGAACAGGGCGCCAAGGGTGTCTTCACCGTGCTGCTCGGGATAGCGCTCTTCATCGGCCTCCCCAAGTGACGGCCGCAGTCACTGGAGGCAACAGGGCCGTCGTCCGCCTCAGGTGGCCTAACACGGGGCCCCTATAGCACGAAACCCGCGGCCCCGAGAAAGGCAGAACCCACATGGCGAGCAACCCAGCAGTAGACAAACGACAATTCGCCTACGCCAGATACTCTCTCGACACCCCTGGCGATGGGATGCGGCGGGAGACGGAGATGCTGGATGTGGAGCGCGTGGAACGAACCCCGAGCCGGTCAGCGGCAGGTCACACGGGAACCGTCAGCGTCGCGGTGTACCCCCGCTCGACGCTGCCGGTGACCGCCGCGAGCTGCTGGTTGTAGCCGTCGCTGAAGACCATGTCCGACTCCAGGGAAAGCTCACTGAGATTCCTCACGCTCTCGCCGTAGCCGTCGGTGGCGTACACCCTGTCGCTCACGTCCTTCGGCAGCGCGAGCTGCGAGGTGTTCGTGATGGACCTGGCCGCCGTGGCGTCGGCCAGGCTGCCGTACACCTCGAAGTGGACGTGCGGCCAGCGGCCCGGATAGCAGCCGGGGAAGATGCTCTTGAACGTGACCTGTCCCTCGTCGTCCGCCTCCTGGACGCCGCGCAGATAGTTCTCGTCCGTCACGCCGTCGTTGTACAGGGAGTACCTGCCCTCCCGGTCGCATTGCCAGATGTAGACGGCCGCGCCCTTCTTGGGAGTGCCGCACCCGGAGGCGGCGTCCACCACCGTGAGCGTGAGCGTCATGGGCACGCCCTCGGCGGTGCCCCCCGCGGAGTCGCCGAAGCTCTTCGTGATGTCGCTGCGAACGACACCGCTCTCCCTCAGGACGTTCACCCCGTTGGAACCGTCGCCGGGGAAGGGGCCTTCGGTCTCCTCGGGGATCGTCTCGCACTGAACGGGCGACGACGCGGACGACGGGGAGGACGACGACGGGGACGAGGACGCCGAGGTCTCCTCCGCGGAGGTGCAGCCCGCCAGCGGCACCAGACTCATCCCCGCCAACAGCCGTACCATCCTGCGACGGGCGAGAAGAGGGAGATCGTAGGAGAGGCCCCGGTCGTGCTCGTGCACTTCTGCCTCGCGGTGAACGTTCATGACGACTGACAGTATGAGCCGGTTGCCGTAGGCACCAGGTCTCCAAGCTGTCGGTCTCTGCGATCGGCTGTCAATTGCCTTTCAGCGCCCTCACCCGCCGGCGGAGCGGGCCAGTCGGAGCGCCGTTCTCGGTGCTGCCCGATCACGTCACCACTCCGCTGGTGGCCGCACCGCCTTGCGGTTCGAGGCCGTCAGCCGCGCCGAGCGCTCGAAAAGCTGAACCGCTCCATGACGGCGACGATGCGTTCTCGGACCTCGGGGCGCGCGATCAGTTCGATGTTCGCCGCGAGGCTGTCGCGCAGGGCTGCCTCGAAGGCCGGTGTCGACGCGCCGCGGGCGATGCCCTTGACCTGCGCGAAGGTCTCGACGGGCCCGTGAGCCATCTCCGACGCCCACCGCCGTGCGCAGGCATCCAGTTCGTCGGGCTCGCACACCTCGTTCACGATGCCGAGGCCGAAAGCCCGGTCGGCGTCGACGAAAGCGCCCGATGCCAGCAGAGCGGTGGCGGCGGGCAGGCCCGCCACCAGGGGAAGCAGGTAGGCGCCGCCGGCCACCGGGACCATCCCGAGGTTGACGTAGCTCTCGGCGAATCGCGCGGTGGACGCGGCCACGCGCACGTCGCAGGCGAGGCCGAAGTCGAGCCCCCCGGCCGTGGCCGCGCCGTTGAAGGCGGCGACGATCGGCTTCGGGGCGCCCCAGATGAGGCGGACGGTGCGTTGAACGGCGGGCATCCACACGTCGGCGAGGTAGTCCATCAGGCCGTCGGCGCCGTCGGCGTGGTACACGTCGAACATCTCCCGGACGTCGGCACCGGCGCAGAACACCGAGCCCGTTCCGGTCAGCACGATCGCGTTGACCCCGTCCGTGTCGCACAGCCTTTGGACGGCGTCACCAAGTTCCGTAACTACGGCCGGCGTCACCGAGTTGCCACGCTCCGGGCGGTTCAACCGTACCGAACCGATCACGTCCGTACCGTCGACCACGACCTCATCCACGAGGGGCCACCACCTTTGTCACGTTGGCAGGGACGTGGGTGGGATCCGCCACCCACGCGCGGAGCATCCGCTTGATGTCGCCGCGAGCGATCTTGGACTCGCCGGAAGCCCTGGGAATAGGGTCAGCCGAGAGGTAGACGTGGCGGGGGCGCTTGAATCCGGCCAGTTTGCCGCGCACCCAGTCGGTGAGCTCCTCCGGCGTGACGGCGTCGAGATCGGGCGCATGGATCAGCGCCGCCGGGGTCTCGCCCCACTGCTCGTCGGGAACACCCACCACAACGGCCTCACGCACTCCGGGATGCTCTTCAAAAGCGCGTTCGATCTCGACAGGCTGGATGTTGGTGCCACCGGTGATGATCGTCTCGCTGGCGCGGCCGACGATGAAGACGCGGCCCTCCTCGTCGAAGTGGCCGAGGTCCGAGGTGCGCCACCAACCGTCGGAAAGAAGGCGGTCGGCGTGCTCGGCCTCCGCGCCGAGAAGCGCCGTGGTGACGCTCGGCGTGCGGATCACCAGCTCTCCTTGGACGCCGGGCGGTACCTCGTCGAGTACGTCACCGCCGACGAGGAGGGAGAACTCCACTCCGGGAACGGGTCGGCCGATGGAGGGCCACAGCGTCGGTGTCCTCATCTCCTGCCGACTGAGCAAGGTGGTGGACGCGGGTGCCTCGGTCTGTCCCCAGCACTGGAGCAGTGCGTCCGTATGTTCGCTGACGATCTCGAGCGCCGGCAGGGCGGCCGGTTCACCGGCCAGCATCAAGCAGGAGAGCTGCGCGTCACGCAGCAGCGGGAGTTCGTCGGAAGCGCTGATCCGGCGCAGCATGGTGGGAACGGCGAACATCCAGTCGATCCGCTCGTCCTTGATCACCCGGAGTGTCTCGTCCGCGTCGAACCGTGGGAGGACCACGTTCGTGCCCCCGCACAGCAGCGTGGGCAGAACACTCCAGCCGCCTGCGTACACCAGGGGCGCCACCTGCAGGGTTCGGGGAGCGAGTGTCGGTCCGCTCGTGCTCATCACCCAGGTGTTGCCGAGGATCGCCGCGCGTGCCCCGCGGTGCGATATCGCGATGCCCTTGGGCCGTCCCGTCGAACCGGAGCTGAACCTGATGTGGTACAGGTCGTCGGGACCCACGTGGACCCGTGGCCGCAGTGGCGAGCCCGCGGCGACCAGGGCTTCGAACGAACGCCAGCCCGGCCGTTCGCCCAGGACGACCTTCAGGAGCTCGTCGCCGTCGACGACCTCGTCGACAGCGGCGGCAGCCGGACCGTCAGCGACCACAAGGCGGACGTCGGCGAGTTCCATGCACCGGCGGAGCTCGTGCGGCGTGAAACGGTGGTTGAGCGGGACCTTGACCAGTCCCGCCTTCAACAGCGCGAACTCGAGCACCACGTACTCGACGTGGTTCTGCGCGACGTAGGCCACCCGGTCCCCCGGGGCCAGCCCGAGGCCGATGAAGGCGTTGGCCAGCCGGTTCGATGCCTCGGCCAGGTCGGCGACGGTGAGCCGGTGCCGGCCGTCGGATCCCTCGACCGCGACGGAGTGGCGGGGCCGACGCTCGATCTGGCTCATGAGCTGGACGACCGTCTGCGTCGCGACGTTCATTGCGGTAGTCATGGCTTCAGCCCTGTCCGAAGGACATCGGCATCGTGGCGAGGGACAGCCCGCCGTCGACGACGATCGTCTGGCCGTTGATGGCCGCGCTGCGCGGGGAACAGAGAAACGCCATGACCTCGGCGACCTCTTCCGGCGTGGGGTAGGCACCGGACGGTGTCTGGGCCAGCCAGTGGCGCTCGTAGTCCTCCCAGGCCTCGCCGGCGTAGTACCGGAAGGAATCGGTGTCGATGGGCCCCGGGCAGACCCCGACGGCGGTGATGCCGCGGCTGCCCAGTTCGATCGCGAAGTACTTCACGATCGTCTCCATGGCGGCCTTCGCCGCGCCGAGGAGTCCGTGGCCCGGGAGGACGCGGAAGCTGTCCCATCCCGAGACGGCGACGATCCTCCCGCCGGGCGGCATGTGCTGGGCGCCGGCCCGCGCCAGATCGAGGAAGCCCTGGACCGTGATGCCCATCGTCTTGGCTACGTGATGGGAGTGGATCTGCGCCAGCGGCTTGAACGCGCTGGCCGCCGCGTTGGCGACGATGACGTCGATCTTCCCGAATCGGTCGGCCGCGGTCTCCACGAGCGCCTCGACGGCTTCGGTTTCCGAGATGTCAGCCTGCACCGCCAGGGCTCTGCCGCCGGCTTCCTCGATACGGGCGACGGTCTGCTCCGCCGCCTCGGCGTCGCGCCGGTAGTTGACGACGACGTTGGCGCCTTCGCCGCCGAGCCGGAGCGCGAGGCGCTGTCCCATGCCACGAGAGCCACCCGTGATGATGATCGTCTTGCTGTCGAGTTCCATGTTGTCCTCACCATCGGGAGTTGTCCGTGCGTGCCGCCGCCGGCCGCGCCGCACTCGTCATATGTGTCCGGGTCTACGACCCCATGGTCAGACCGCCGCCCACGCACAGGGTCTGGCCGGTGATGTAGCTCGCGTCGTCGAGCGCGAGGAACGTGAGGGCGGCGGCGATCTCCTCCGGCTCGCCCGCCCTGCGCAGCGGGACCCCCCGCACGATCTTCGACAGCAGTGTGTCCCCGCCCTGGCTCTCCAGCAGTGGCGTGGCGGTGATACCTGGGGCCACCGCGTTGACCCTGATGCCGTGGCGGGCCCATTCGCGGGCGAGTGACTTGACCAGGGCGATGACGCCCGCCTTGGCCGCGGAGTAGACGGTTTCGCCCGAGGTTCCCACGGTGCCCGCCTCGGAGGAGGTGAGGACGATGCTGCCGCCGTGCTCGCGCAGCACTCTTCCCGCCGCCGCCGAGAGGTAGATGCTCGACATCAGGTTCACGTCGATGATCCGCCGCCAGTACTCGGGCGACTCGTCGAGAAAAGGTGTGATGGCCGTCCAGCCCACGGTGGAGATCACGTGGTCGACGCGTCCCAGTGCATCGACGGCTTCCTCGAGCATGCGGTCGCAGGCTTCCGGGTCAGTCGCGTCCCACGGCCTGTCACCCAGGGCGACGATGTTCGGGTGCTCCTTCGCCAGCGTCTGGACGGCCTCGGCATTCAGATCGGCCGCGGCGGTGGTGATGCCCGCGTCCGCCAGGCGCAGGGCCGTGGCGCGTCCGATGCCGGAGCCGGCGCCGACCACGAGAGCCTTCTTCGGCTGATTGACGTCGGCCATGTGTCCTCCTGTCGATGCCTTCGGCCTTCCGAAGGGGGCGTTGCGGGAAGTGGGGACAACGGTTCTGGTCACTTCAGCTCGTCGTGCACCCAGCTGAGCGCTTCGACGACGGGGACCAAGCCCATGGAGGTGCCGAGCATGAGGATGACGACCTGCTCGATCTCCTCCAGCGTCGCGCCCGCGTCCTTGGCGCGGGTGCAGTGGACGCGGAACCCGCCCTCGTTGCGGGTGACGGCGAAGCCCGTGAGCAGACAGAGTTCGCGCTGCTTCGCGTCCAGGGTGCCGTGCGCGTCGGCCGCGTGGCGCAGGCCGCGGAACGCGTCCGCCACAGGGTTCGAGGTCTCCCTCAGCCGGTCGAGGTTGGACACGAAGGTGTCCTGCTTGCTCAGGGGGTAGACCGGCGGTCCGAGGGGCTTGGGCGTGCTCACTGCTTCTCCTTCGGTGCTGGGGTGGCGGGGTCGGCGAGCCGGGCCAGCGCGGGCAGCCCGTAGCTCTCGGCGTATTCGGCCGCCGCCGCCCCGATCACGTCGATGGGGGCCTTGGCGTACAGGCGTCGTCGGCTGACGAAGGAACCCGCCGCGGCACGGATCCGTACCGCCGACTCGGTCATGGCCAGCAGGGTCGCCGTGCCGTCGAGGATGGGCGCGCCGTCCACCTCGCGCAGACCGACGGAGTTGAGGAACGCCGTGATGCGGCCGCCCGCCGGGATGATGACCTCGGCCCCGCGGGCCATGGTCGCCCGGGCCGCCGCCAGGAACGAGTCGGTGGCCCGCTTGCGGCCCTCGTCGTCGGAGAAGCAGGCGTCCAGCTCGTGCGGGGTGAGGTCCATGCACTCGATGCCGGCCAGTCGTTCGCGCAGCTCGTACTTGGCGACGTTCTCCTCGAAGCGTCCTCCGAAGTAGGGGTTGACGCCGACCAGGGCGAACTTGCTGCCCATGAGGCACGCGGTCAGCATCGCGGTCTCCCCGTAGCCGAGCACGGGGATGTCGACCATGGAGCGGGCCTCGCGCAGGGCGGGGTCCAGGATGTTGCCGATCGCGACCGCGTCGAAGCCTGACTGCTCCGCGTCCAGCACGGAATCCAGGATCGACACGGAGTCGAGGGCCTCCCAGAACCGGAAGCTGTCGATGCGTCCGACCCGGGCCCCCCTCAGTTCGACCTCGGTGCCTTCGGAGACGAAGTCATCGATGTACCGGCGCAGGAACGGGAAGTAGTTCGAGGAGTACGTGGCGTTGGACAGACTCAGATACAGGATGCGGGTCACAGGGTTCGTCTTCCGATCTCTGGGTTCCGGTCACTGGGCCTGGTCGACGCTCTTGGCGTCTTCGCGGTACCAGTCGACGAACTCCCGCAGGCCGCTGAGCAGGTCGGTCGTCGCGGTGAGGCCCAGCACCGAGGCCAGCCTCTCGGCGCTGACGTACTGATACCTGGTGCGCTCGTCACGCCACTCGATGGCGCCCGGGTCACCGCCGTGGATACGCACGAGCTCCGTGTAAAGCTGCTCCGCCGTGACCGGCGGTCCGACGACGTTGACCGCCGTGCGCTCGACACCGACCGCCTCGACCGCGCGGAGGGTGGCCAGCGCCGCGTCGTCGACGTGGACGAGGGCGTGCACGGCGTCCCGTTGCCACGGCACCACCGGTCGCTCACCCCGGTCGAGCGCGTCGAGAATGTCGATCAGGATGCCGGCATTGGAGTCACGGTTGGCCCGTGGTCCATAGATCGTGCCGTATCGGAGGATGATGTACGGGGCGCCGCCGGCCTGGGCGAAGGCCTCCGCGAAAGCCTCCGCGGCCAGTTTGCTCGCCGCGTACATGCTCAGGCCGCGACGGATCGATGCCTGGTCCTCGGTGAAGGGCGGCGCGGCAGGGTCGCCGAAGGGGCCGTAGACGCTGTGGGTCGACCCGAGCACCAGGCGCTCGACACCGTGCTGGGCCGACAGGCTCACCAGGTCGTATGCCGCGCCCACGTTCACGTCGTGTGCGGCGCGCGGTGTCGTCGAGGATGCCTGAGTGCGGACCGCTGCGAGGTGGATGACCGTGTCGCTCGCGCTGACGGCCGTGTCGAGTGCCGCGGTGTCGCGCAGGTCCATGGGCAGGAACTCGACATGCTTGAGGGCGGCCAGGGCTTCAGCGCGTTCGGTGTGCACTACATCCGTGGCGACCACGTCGTAGTGGCCGGCCGCGCTGAGTTGCTCGACCACGTGCGAGCCGAGGAATCCGGCGGCCCCGGTCACCAGGACACGTCGCCGGCTCATCGCGCGACCCGCTCGAAGATCGCCGCGATCCCCTGGCCGCCGCCGATGCACATGGTCTCCATTCCGTAGCGCGCGTCGCGTCGGTCGAGTTCCCGCAGCAGGTTCGCGAGGATCCGGCCGCCGGTGGCGCCGATGGGGTGGCCGAGGGAGATGCCCGAACCGTTGACGTTGACCCGCTCCAGGTCGCCATCGCCGAGTTTCCACTCGCGCAGGCAGGCGAGCACCTGGGCGGCGAAGGCCTCGTTGAGTTCCACCAAGTCCAGATCGGACCACTGGAGCCCGGCTCGTTCGAGGGCTCGCTGCGCCGCGGGTACGGGCCCTATGCCCATACGGTGCGGCTCCACCCCGGCCAGCGACCAGCTCACCAGCCGGGCGTACGCACGCAGTCCGAGCTGCTCGGCGCGCTGCGGCGTCGTCACGATGGCGACGGCGGCCGCGTCGTTCTGGCCGCTGGAGTTGCCCGCCGTCACGGTCGCCCCGTCGATGGTGCCCTCGAGCAGCGGCCGTAGTCGGGCCAGCGACTCGACCGTGGTGCCCGGCCGGGGGTGTTCGTCGGCGGTGACCGTGAGGTCGTCTCCCTTGCGAGCGGGCACCACGACCGGGATCGTCTCGTCGGCGAAGAGGCCGCGCTCCATCGCACTGACTGCGCGGGCGTGCGAGCGGACCGCCCACTCGTCCTGATCCGTGCGGCTGATGCCGTACTCGGCGCGCAGGTTCTCAGCGGTTTCGATCATCCCGCCGGACACGGGGAAGCGTCGGCCGCCCGAGTTGCCACGCGGCTGGGCGAGCCGGTCGAGCAGCTGGGGCTGGCGCCCCTGGTTCCAGCGCATACCGGGCATGTAGTACTCGGCCTGGCTCATGCTCTCCGCGCCGCCCGCGAGGACCAGCTGCGAGCCACCGGTCGCCACCTGCATACAGGCGTAGATCACGGCCTGCAGCCCCGATCCGCAACGCCTGTCGATCTGCAGGCCCGGGACGGTGATGTCCAGGCCCGCGTCCAGGGCGGCGATCCGGCCGATGGCCGCCGCCTCTCCGTTGGCGTAGCCCTGGCCGAAGATCACGTCGTCGATGTCGTCGGCGGTGACGCCGGTGCGGTCGACGAGGCCCTTGACCACCGTGGCGGCGAGGTGTGTGACCGGTACGTCCCTGAACACGCCCCCATAGCGCCCGACCGGGGTACGGACAGGCTCACAGATGACGGCCTCGAACATTAGTACGGCTCCTTTGAGACGTGGTCAGACGCTGGATTCTCCGCCGTCGATGGCGATGGTCTGCCCCGTCAGGAAATCGGGGGCGTCGAGAGACAGGTAGGCCACGAGATCGGCGAGTTCCTCCGGCCGCCCCATGCGCCGGGCGGGGATCCTCCGTACCACCTTGGCCACCGCGGCCTCGTCGTCTCGCAGTTCGGCGTTGATGTCCGTCGCGAAATAGCCCGGCGCCACAGCGTTCACCTGCGCTCCGAACTTCGCCCACTCCGCAGCCGCGGCGCGGGTGAAGTTGATGACGGCACCCTTCGACGCGCCGTAGGCGGTGAACCCGGGCCGACCGAGCAGTCCGAACACCGAGGCGACGTTGATCGCCCGGCCGGAACCCGTCGACGCGAAGTGCCGGGCAGCCGCCCGACTGCACAGGAACATGCCTCGGACGTTGATGTCGAAGATACGGTCCCAGTCGCCCTCGGTCATGTCGGCGAGTTGCACCTGCGCGGTGACGCCGGCGTTGTTGACGAGGACGTCCAGACGCCCGTACTCCTCCAGGCAGGCGTCGAAGAGGGCCTGCACCGACGCGGCGTCGGAGACGTCGGTCGTCACGGCCAGCGCGGTGCCGCCCTCATCGAGCACGGCGTCCCGGACTTCCGTCAGATGCTCGGGGGTACGTCCGGCGAGGACGACGGCGACCTTGCGGCGGGCCAGGCTGTGGGCGACGGCGCGGCCGAGGCCTCGGCCCGCGCCCGTGACGATGGCTACCTGTGTGGACATGCCCACAAGATGTCTGACATTCAACTCGCTGTCAAGATGCAAGCGGGCGGCTCCACAGCCAATCCCATCGGCGTCTTAGCAGGTCGCCGCATCGAACTCGGCAGCCTTCCTCCAGCCGACCGCACCGAAGGGTTCCAGCTGCCGACAGGCGAGGTCCAGGCGCGCGGAGTGCCCTATCAGTGACCCTCGCTCCGCCAGTCGCGAGCGGCAACCGGGGCCATCGAAACCGAGAGGCGGCGATCGCGCGCTGCGGCTCCCTCGGTCCGCGCTCGCACTTCCGAGTGCGAGCTTCGGGCACGTCGTCGCACTCACACCACCCTGGGGTTCCGCAGCCGGCACGCCTTGGATCGGCCCTCCAGGCCGCCGAAGAGGGCTCCCTACATCAAACAAAAAGTCAAACTATTGCAAGCCTGTGAGGTGCATGCTCCACTGAGAGGCCGAAACGCGAGATCGCCCCGCGCCAGGACACCCCGGACAGACGCGTGTCCTGGCGCGGCGCCTGTGCGACCGCAGCAAACCGTCCACCGGCCATCCGCGCGCCGACGCTTTGCCCGGCGGCGTGACCCGACGTCAGGAGTCGATATGAAAGGGGCAGTCTTCCTGGGCGACCGCAGGGTCGAACTCCGGGACTTTCCCGACCCCCGGCCCGGACCCGGCGAGGTGGTGGTTGCCATCCGGGCGTCCGGCCTTTGCGGCAGCGACCTGCACTCCTACCGCGACCGACCAGGTCAGGTAACGACCTCGGGTAAGCGGGTGGTCGGGCACGAGCCGGCCGGCGTGGTACACACCGTGGGCCCGGGCGTCCCCGACGAGGTGGCAGCGATCGGGAACCGCGTCATGGTCCACCATTACGCCGGATGCACACGATGCGACCACTGCCGCTCAGGCTGGCCCCAGATGTGCTCCACGGCCCCCACGCGCGTCTTCGGCACCCACGAGCATGGCGCGCACGCCCCGTTCATGCGGGTGCCCGCGGTGACGCTCGTGCCACTGGACAAGAAGCTCAATTTCTCAGCGGGAGCCGCGATCGGGTGCGGCACCGGCACCGCATGGGGCGGACTCGATCGTCTTGGCGACGTCGGCGGGTCGACGGTCGCCGTGTTCGGACAGGGGCCCGTCGGGCTCTCGGCGACTTTGCTCGCCACCGCGCGGGGCGCGCGCGTCATCGCGATCGACCCAGAGCCGGCCAGGCTGGCCAAGGCCCAGGAGTTCGGGGCCGTCGCGACGATCGATCCGTCATCCGTGCGAGCGACGACCGCGCTGCGCGACTTGACGGACGGCGCGGGTGTTCCCCTCGTTCTGGAGACCTCGGGCGCCACACGGGCAGCCGGGGACGGTCTCGCGTCACTCGCGCCCTGGGGCCGGATGTGCGTCGTCGGGCTGGGAGGCGAAGTACATTTCGACGTCCTCGACATGCACCGAAGCCAGATGACCCTGATGACGTCCTGGTCGATGTCCATCGTGCAGCAGCGGCAGTGTGCCGAATTCGTCGCCCGCAACGAGCTGCCGGTCGACGCGCTGTTCAGTCATCACTGGCGCCTGGACCAGGTCGTGGAAGCGTACGAAGAGTTCGACAAGCAGTCCGCGGGCAAGGGCGTCATCGTCTTCGACGAGCCCTGACCGTGCAGAAAAGCCGAATTCTTCGGTTTCCGTACCGGGCCTGCCCTTCGGCGCCCCGCCATACCGCAGGTGCGCGACGCCCAAGGCGAAGTCGACCCCCTGCTGAACGCGTCCGCGTTCGCGCGGTTCAGCCCGTCCGGATGTCGACCGCTTCGTCCATCGGCACACCCCCCGCCTCGGCAGGAGGCAGGGGCTGTTCGGCCCAGATGGTCTTGCCGTCGTGGGTATAGCGGGTGCCCCAGCGGGAGGCGAGCTGAGCGACCAGGAAAAGGCCACGACCTCCCTCGTCGGTGGCCCGGGCATGGCGTAGATGCGGGGCGCTGAGGCTGCTGTCGGAGACTTCGCAGATGAGCGTCTGGGTGTGGATGAGGCGCAGTGCGATGGGGCCACGTGCATGTTTGATGGCGTTGGTGACCAGCTCACTGACGATGAGTTCCGTGGTGAAAGCGAGAGATTCCAGGCCCCATTCGGCGAGCTGGCGGGTGGCGAGGGTGCGGGCCTGGGCGACCATGGCCGGGTCGATCGGCAGCTGAAAGGAGGCGACCCGGTCCGCTGCCAAACTGCGGGTGCGGGCGAGGAGCAGGGCCACGTCGTCGGAACGGCCCTCGGCGACGAGGGCGGACATCACCGCGTCACCCAGCTGCTCGAGCGGTCGGCCAGGACCGGCCAGCACGCGGGCCAGCCGGTCCAGCGCGACGTCGATGTCCCGCCCAGGGTCCTGTAGCAGACCGTCCGTGTACAGCGCGAGCAGGCTGCCCTCGGGGAGTGGGTACTCGGCGGTTTCGAAGGGCAGGCCGCCCACCCCGAGCGGCGGGCCCGGCGGGGTGGCGTCGAGGAATTCCACAGTTCCGTCGGGGCGCACCAGGGCGGGCGGGGGGTGACCGGCGCGGGCGAAGGTGCACAAGCGGGAGACCGGGTCATAGACGGCGTACAGACAACTGGCGCCCTGACAGTCAGGATCCTCCTCGGCCAGGCGGACGACGAGATCGTCGAGGTGGGCGAGGACCTCGTCGGGGTCGAGGTCGAGATCCGCCAGGGTGTGGACAGCGGTGCGCAGTCGCCCCATGATGGCCGCCGCGTGCAGGCCGTGCCCGGTGACATCGCCGACCAGCAGTGCGACTCGGGCACCGGACAGTGGCAGGACATCGAACCAGTCCCCGCCGGCACTGGCGTGGGCTGCGGCGGGCAAGTACCGATAGGCGGTATCCACCGCAGGAGAGTCGGGCAGTTCACGCGGCAGCAGGCTGCGCTGCAGGGCGAGAGCGGTGGTGTGTTCGCGCGTGTAGCGGCGGGCGTTGTCGATACACACCGCTGCACGCGAACAGAAGTCCTCGGCCAGGGCCAAAGCCCCCTCGTCGTACTGAGGGGAGTCGCGGTGGCGAGCGAAGACAGCCACACCAAGCGTGATCCCGCGCGCACGCAGTGGCACCACCATCGCCGAGCGGGTGCCGGACGCGCGTATCTTCTCGGCGATGCGCGGATCGAAGGCCGACTGCCCGCCGTCATCCAGCTTCTGCATGAGCTCCGGTCGCCCGCCCACCAAGCACCGAGCCTGAGGGGTGGCCGGGGCAAACGTCACTCTCTCGCTCACGGCATACGCGGCCTCCGGATTCCCCGGCCTCACCGATCGGACTCCCGACCGGCGAAGCAGCGCCGGAGCGGCCACCGGCACGGGAGCCGGTTCGTCCCCGCGCACCGTGGCCTCCAATAGGTCGACGACGGCGAAGTCCGCCAGCCCGGGAACGGCCACGTCCGCCAGTTCCTGCGCGGTGCGCTCCACATCCAGCGTGGTGCCCAACCTCGCCCCGGCCTCAGTCAGCAGTTCCAGCCGCTGCTGGGCCCGATAGCCTTCGGTGACGTCGACGAACGTCTGGCACATACCAAGGACGTGTCCGGCCGAGTCTGTCAGCCGGAACGATGAGGAGGACCACATGCCCTCCCGCTCCGGGTCCGACGGGAGTCGACCGTGCACCGGAAAACCGATCTCCGGTTCGCCGGTGTCCCGCACCCGGCGCAGGCGCTCCTCGGCCGTCCGGAAGTCGATCTCCGGTGCGACCTCGTAGTTGCTGCGCCCGATAATCCGCTCGGCAGGCAGGCCCAGATCGCGCATGGCCACGGCATTGACCGCGCGAAATTTCAGATCGATGCCCACAACGGTGATGGAGATCGGGGCCTGCTCGAACAGCGCTTTGAGGATCGACTGATCGAACTCCGACCGCTCCACCTGTCGCACGTCGGCGGCGCCGACCGACCAACCGGCCTGCCCCTGACCACCCAGCACGGGGCGCACGCGCAGCGCGACCCGGATCACATGCCCGTCTCGGTGCCTCATGGCCAGCACACCGTCCCAGCCCTGCCCGGTTCCACCCCATCGGCGGTCGGCTGCGAGCGCGGCTTCACGGTCCGCCGGGGTAATCAGCAGATTGACCGCAGGCGTTCCACAGATCTCTCTTGCCCGATAGCCGAGGAGGGATTCCGCCTCCGGGCTCCACAAAGAGATGCCGCCCTGCCCATCCACGACCGCAGTAGCCGCACCAAGCCCCTGCAGCACATTTCCCAGTCCTGCGCCGAGACCCCGGGAAGCCGTCGGTACACCCATCCATATCAGCCCATTTCTGGCCATGCCGTTGCCTCTCATGGTAATGACTTGGGTGGGGCCGCACTCGCGGAGGTCGTCTCGGCCCGCGCGGCCACCGTCGGCGACCCCGCCGTTACTTTCGGTGCAGAGGGGTGCGGCAAGAGAACGACGCCCGTAACGTCTGCGCCGTTCTCGGCTCGCCCCTACCTCAACGGCCAGATCGCGCAGCGAATCCGAGACTCACCCCTGGCGGTCGGTCGCGTAAGCCCCGGACGCCCGATCACTACAGCCCGCAGTCCAGGATTTCACACTTGCCAGTGTCTGACAGTTGACCGACTGAAGCCTCAAAGCTAGATTCGCGAGGTGGGCAGCAGTCCATGCCATTCGCCGAGTCGCCCTCGTGCTGGTCCGGCCGGCTCACGGCCGCTTCTTCCTCCCCGCGCCCTGACGCGCAGGACCACTCCCGCTGCCCACCTCGGCGCCGCATGGCGCACACCCAGGAAAGGAAGGTCCTAGATGCCGATCGAGAGCTTCTCGATACTGATCGACGGTCAGTGGCGGGCGAGCGCCGACGGCTCGACGTTCAGGTGCACCAGTCCGTTCAACGGTGAGGACTGGGCGGAGGTGCCGACGGCGACCACCGCTGACGTGGATGCCGCGGTGGCCGCGGCACGGCGGGCCTTCGAGGAGGGTCCGTGGTCGAGCTCGACTCCCCTGGCGCGTGCGGGCCTGTTGCGCCGGTTGGGCGACCTGATCACACAGAGCGCCACCGAATTGGCAACGGTGCAGGTACGCGAGAACGGCAAGCTGATCCGCGAAGTGGCCGACCAGGCGAAGGCACTCGCGAACCACTGCTACTTCTTCGCCGGGGTGGCCGAGAGCCCGATCGGTGAGACGCTGGCGACGAGCGTGCCGAACATGCAGGCGTTCACGATGCGTGAGCCGATCGGCGTGGTGGCTCTGATCACGCCATGGAACAGCCCGCTGATGCTGTTGATGGCCAAGCTGGCGCCGGCGCTGGCGGCCGGATGCACGGTGGTGGTCAAGCCGTCGGAGGTGACACCGGTCTCGACCTTGGTGTTCGCACGGCTGATCAAGGAAGCGGGCTTCCCCGACGGTGTGGTCAACGTGGTGACCGGGGCCGGGGAGACCGGAGCCACCCTGGTGGCTCACCCCGGCGTGGACAAGATCTCGTTCACCGGTTCGACCTCGGTCGGCAAGCAGATCGCGGCCAAGGCGGCCGCTCGGCTGGCCCGTGTGTCGCTCGAGCTGGGGGGCAAGTCGCCGAACATCGTCTTTCCCGACGCCGATCTGGACAACGCCGTCAACGGTGTGATGGCCGGAATTTTCGCGGCCACCGGCCAGACCTGCATGGCGGGATCCCGCGTCCTGGTCCACGACGACATCTACGACGACTTCGCCAAGGCGCTCGCCACCCGGGCCTCGCAGATCCGGCTGGGTGATCCGAGCGACCCGGCGAGCGAAATGGGGACGGTCGCCTGCCGAGCACAGTACGACAAGGTGCTGCGGTACATCGACATCGCCAAGGCCGAGGGCGCGGTGCTGGCCGCCGGAGGCAAGCGCCCGGACGATCCCGCCCTGGAGAAGGGGCTCTTCGTCGAGCCGACGGTGTTCACCGAGGTCACCAACGACATGCGCATCGCCCGGGAGGAAGTGTTCGGGCCGGTGGCCTCACTGATCCGGTTCCGTGACGAGGACGACGCCGTCCGCATCGCCAACGACACCAGTTTCGGTCTGGCCGCGGGCGTCTGGACCCGGGACATCGCGCTGGCGCACCGGATGATCCGGCGCCTGCGCGCCGGCACGGTGTGGATCAACAACTACCGCAAGGTCAACTACGTCGCCCCGTTCGGCGGCTTCAAGGAGAGCGGCATCGGCCGGGAGAACGGCATCCATGCCGTGAATGAGTACACCGAGGTCAAGTCCGCCTGGATCGACACCGGCAACACCATCAAGGACCCCTTCAACCCGCGTGCCTGACCCCTGGGGGAAACGGCCCGGAACCCGGCCCGTTCCTCCCCGCAAGCACGACCGACGGTCATGAGTTGGGTCGACTCCGGGTCGGCCGTGAGGTGAGTGAGGTACCCGCATTGCCCGAGAAGCTGGGGTTCATCGGCGTCGGCGCCATGGGTTCGGCCATCGCGAGCCGTCTCGTGGCGGATCACGATCTGTACGTGAGCGATCTGAACAGGCAGGCTGCTGACGAGCTCGTGAGCCGGGGCGCCACCTTCATGTCGGCGGACGAGACAGCGAAGCACTGCCCGTACGTCTTCCTTTCGCTGCCGGGACCGGCGGACGTGGTCGAACTGCTCCTGGGCGACCAGGGAATCGCCCGGCACTTCGCGCGGGGAACTCTGGTCATCGACACGACCACCGGCGCGCCCACGACGGACAGGAAGATCGTTCCCGCTCTCGCCGAACTCGGCGTCGACTTCGTCGACGCGCCGATCGCCGGAGGTGTCAAACGGGCCCGGGCCGGCACGGCCACCCTGATGGTCGGAGGCTCCAAGCAGGCGTTCGCCAAGGCCCGGGACCTGTTGCTGGCCGTGACCCCTGAGGTCTTCCACGTCGGCCCCGCGGGCACGGGACACGCGATGAAGCTCGTGAACAACCTGCTCAACAGCTGCAACCGTTTCGCCGCGCTCGAGGCCGTTCGTCTCGGACAGGCGTGTGGTATCGACCAGGACACCGTGGTCGAGGTCATCAACAAGTCGAGCAGCCGCAACTACACGACGGAGAACACGTTCCCCCAACTGCTCAGCGGCGGCTCCTACAGGGCACAAGGCTTCACGCTCCAGTTGATGCTCAAGGACCTCCACCTGGCCAACGAGATGGCGGAAGGCCTCAGGCACGCCACCCCGATCGGGCACCTCGTCGAGGAGTTCACCATGGAGGCCATCGACCGCTTCGGCCCCGAAGCGGACCAGAGTCAGTTCATGGCGGAGTGGTACGCCGACTGATGCCCGTATGACGTGTGCCCTCTCAGCCTGCAAGCTGAGAGGGCACACGTCATCAACACCGGCTTCTGTGCACGAGCCACGCCGACTCGGACGAGTCATTCAGGTCGCCGTGCGTGCAGCTACGCCTTGGGCTGGGCGGTCGAATACCGCAGGACGTAGTCGAGGTGCGACTGCATCGCCTCGGCGGCCGCGTCCTCGTCCTCGGTCTCGATCGCCGCGAGGATCACCATGTGCTGCTTCACCGTCCGCTTCCCGACTTCCGCGGTCACGTCCAGGTACTGCGCCGGATGCGTGGCATCGTGCACCGCGGCGATGAACGCCGCCAGCAGACGGTTGCCGGACGCCTGCCCGATCGTCGTGTGGAATGCCAGGTCGTAGCCTGGAATCTCCGGATCATCGATCGTCGTCGTCCGCTGCCGCTCCACGATCGACCGCAGCTCGCTCACATGCTCCTCGCTCCGATGCCGAGCGGCCAGGCGGGCGGCCGGGACCTCCAACACCCGCCGTACATCGGTCAGTTCGAGCATGTCCAAGGCACCCAGGCGCAAAATGGTGTCCACCGACTCACTCAGCATCCGGCTGAGCGAATCCGGAGTGACCGTGTTGACGAAACTCCCGCCGGCCATACCCGGAATCTTCCGGATGAGACCGCCGCTCACCAGCGCACCCAGCGCCTCCCGCACGGTGGGACGGCTCACCCCGAACTGCTTGGCCAGCTCCGTCTCCGGTGGCAGCTTCTCCCCCTGGGCGAAACGGCCCTCCAGGATCGCCTCCCTGATCTGCTGCTCCACCTGATCACGCGGCCGCGTCACCTGTCGCGCCCGGAACTTCTCCGCCGCCCCAGACCCCGTTTCAGCCATACCACGCCTCCCCAACCGTCGACATTGCCCGACACCATCTCGTTCGGACGTACACAAGGCCTGATCCAAAGCCGCAGTATATGACCAGGGTCGGTAAATTGTCATACTGAAAAATGTCGTGCTTCAACCTGGTGACCGACAGCCTCCCTGCCGGGTCACCGGCAAGGAGGCCTGCGTCGGCTGTTCCCCGGGCTCGTCACATCGCGTACTCCTTGAGCAGACTGCGACCGATGATCATCTTCTGAATCTCGGACGTACCCTCACCGATGAGCATGAAGGCCGCCTCGCGGTAGAGCCGCTCGATCTCGTACTCCTTGGAATAGCCGTACCCGCCATGGATGCGGAACGACGCCTCGACCACTTCCTTGCAATACTCGCTCGCGAGCATCTTGGCCATGCCGGCCTCGACGTCGTTGCGTCGGCCGGAGTCCTTCTTGCGGGCCGCGCGAACCATCATCGCGTGGGCGGCCTCGACCTTGGTCGCCATCTCCGCCAGACGGAACAGGATCGCCTGGTGCTGCGCGATCGGCTTGCCGAACGTCTCACGCTGCTGCGCGTACGCGATGCCCAGTTCGAAGGCACGAACTGCGATGCCGCAGGCGCGCGCGGCGACGTTCACGCGGCCCACCTCGACACCGTCCATCATCTGGTAGAAGCCCTGGCCGGGCTCTCCCCCGAGGATCTGGTCGGCCCCGATCCGATGGGCGTCAAAGATCATCTCGGTGGTGTCGATGCCCTTGTAGCCCATCTTGTCGATCTTTCCCGGGACGGTGACGCCCTGGGCGGTCTCACCGAAACCAGGCTGCTTCTCGACCAGGAACGTGGTCATGTTCTTGTAGACCGAGGCCGCGCCCTCATCGGTTTTCGTCAGAACCGCGACCAGGTTCGACGAACCGCCGTTGGTCAGCCACATCTTCTGGCCGGTGATCGAGTAGGAGCCGTCGGGAAGCCTGTCGGCCTTGGTGGCCACGGCCGAGACGTCGGAGCCGAGGCCTGGCTCCGACATCGAGAAGGCGCCCCGGACCTCGCCGGTGGCCATCCGCGGGAGGTACTTCCGCTTCTGCTCCTCGGTGCCGTGTTGCATCAGCATGTACGCGACGATGAAGTGGGTATTGATGACACCTGAGACACTCATCCAGCCTCGCGCGATCTCTTCCACGCACAGCGCGTACGTCAGGAGCGACTCACCCAGCCCGCCGTACTCCTGCGGGATCATCAGGCCGAAGACACCGAGCTCCTTCAGTCCCTCGACTATGTCGGTCGGGTACTCGTCATTGTGCTCGAGTTCGGTGGCGACCGGCAGGATTTTCTCTTCGGCGAACTGCCTGACCACCTTGAGGATCTCCCTCTGGTCCTCGGTCAGTTCATCGGTGTGGGCAAGACGATCCATCTGATGGTCCGTTCCTCTCAGTCCAGTGGCCACGGTGTCGTCCCGACAACCGCGACCCGTGGGTCAGCAGGGGCGATGGGTGCGGGGCGCGGGTCGTCCCGGACTCTGCTCGGTCGGTCACGCGAGCGATGTCGCCAGGTCCGGCGGCAGTCCGATGGACTTCAACTCCGTGTAGGCGTCCAGCCCCTCGGGGCCGTACTCGCGCCCGATGCCACTGGCTTTGAACCCACCGAACGGCGCCTTGAGCCCGACCGGGTGCCCATTCAGCTCCACGACACCGGTGCGGATCCGGCTCGCGAGTTCCAGCCCTCGGCGGGGGTCCGAGGTGAACACTGCCCCGCTGAGACCGTAAGGGGAGTTGTTGGCGATCTCGACCGCCTCGGCTTCGTCCCGGTAGGTCGTGACGGCGAGGACCGGCCCGAAGATCTCTTCCTGCGCGATCGTCATATCCGGCCGCACATCGGTGAAGAGCGTCGGCTCCACGAACCATCCGCGGTCAAGACCCCCCGGACGTCCGCCACCTGTGACTAGGGTCGCGCCCTCCTTGAGGCCGGTGGCGATGTAGTGCTCCACCGTCTCGCGCTGCCGCTGGGAGACCAGCGGCCCGATCTCTGTGGCCTCGTCGTACGGACTGC
Source organism: Streptomyces akebiae (assembly GCF_019599145.1). Taxonomy (NCBI): domain Bacteria; kingdom Bacillati; phylum Actinomycetota; class Actinomycetes; order Kitasatosporales; family Streptomycetaceae; genus Streptomyces; species Streptomyces akebiae. The sequence continues at coordinate 2,024,721 of NZ_CP080647.1, forward strand.
CCACGGGCATCGAGTCGATCAGGGAGCGGAGCCGCTCGACGAGCTCGGCCTGGCGCGCCTCAGAGACCAGCACCCTGGTTTTCAGGGTGCACACCTGACCGTTGTTGCGGAACGACCCGAGACGCATCGCCTCGACGGTCCGGTCAAGGTCGGCATCATCCAGAACGACAGCGGCCGACTTTCCCCCCAGCTCCAGCGTGACGCGCCGCAGATCGTGACCGCACAGCGCCGCGATCCGGCGGCCCGCGGCGGTTGATCCGGTGAAGGACACCTTGTCGACGCCCCGGTGCGTGACGAGGTGCTCGCTGCTCTCCCGCTCCGCCGGAACGATGTTGACCACGCCCTCCGGGAACCCCGCCCGCTCGATCAGCTCGCCCAGGAGATACGCGTCGAGAGACGTCTGCGGAGCCGGCTTCAGAACGACCGTGCACCCCGCCAGCACGGCCGGAACGACCTTCTGGATGCTGATGCTCATGGGCACGTTCCAAGGAACGACGGCGGCCACAACGCCGACGGGTTCCCGGGTGACGAGTGCCCTGCCCGTCTCTGCCGAGCGGATCGACCGGAACGGGTAGTCCGGCGCGAGATCGAGACACGCGTCGATCACCCGGACCGGATTGGCGGCCTGGATGGCGCGGGACTGCGTGATGGGACAGCCCATCTCGTCAGTGATGAGCTGTGCGATCGGTTCCTGCCGCTCGGCGAGCAGCCGCCGCAGTTCCCGCAGTACCGCCATGCGCGCCTCCAGCGGCATACGCGGCCACGGCCCGTTGTCGAACGCCTCACGTGCCGCGGCGACGGCACGGTCGATGTCGCTCAACGACGCCGAGGGAACCTCGGCGACGACCTCTTCCGTGAACGGCGACACAACCCTGAGGTGCTCGCCGTGTGCCGGAATCCACCGCCCTCCGATGAACAGGCGGTCGTAACGGCCCTCCCACATCATGGACCTCTCCTCGTGGACAAAACCTGTGTCAGTCGGCGGCGCCGGCCGACGCGCTCGGTCACGGCATCATCGAGAGACGGATGTCCCGCGCGACGAGCATGCTCTGGACTTGATTGGTCCCGTCGTAGATTTCCGTGATCTTCCCGTCGCGCAGTCGGCGCTCCGCACCGATGTCGTCGCGATCTCCGTCCTCGCCGAGCAGTTCGACGCAGGCCGAGGCGACGCGCACGCCCAGGGTCGTGCAGTGCAGCTTGACCATGGCGACCTCGGCCGTGGGGTCCTCGTCGCTTGCGTCGACCAGATCGCAGACCTCCCTCAGCATCGACCGCCCGGCCGCGATCTCCGCCCGCAGGCGGGCCAGTTCGAACTGGAGGTCCTGGGCACCGCGGGTGCGGGAAGAGAGGAGGTCTCGCTCTGCGCAGTAGCGCACGGTCGCGTCGAAGGCACCCTGTGCGAAGCCCACACCCTGCGCTGCGGCGCTGATGCGCGACTTCGTGACCGACCGCAACAGCAGGGGATAGCCCTCGCCCTCGGCGCCGAGGCGCGCTTCCACAGGGATCCGGCAGTCCTGGAATCCGAGCGTGACGGTCGAGGCACCCTTCTGGCCCAGCTTCTTCATCGGCTTGCCGGCCTCGAGACCCCGCGCGTACTCCGTGTCGATGAGGAAGGCCGTGATGCCGTCTTTGCCGCGACTCGGGTCGACCGTCGCGAACAGCACGATGACATCGGCGACATCTCCGTTGGAGATGAACGTCTTCTCGCCGTTGATCACATAGGAGTCGCCGTCACGGCGTGCCGTCGTGCGCATCGACCCGACGTCGGATCCCGCCTCGGGCTCGGTCAGGGCGATCGCTCCGATGGCCGTGCCCTCGCAGAGCGCGGGAATCCACGCCTCGTGCTGGTCGGGCCGCCCTTGGAGGTGGATCGGGTGAGCGCAGTGCATCTGGGTCATGTAGACCGTCGAGGTCGATCCGCAGGCGGCCGCGATCCGGGACAGCGCCTCGGCGTACGTCGCCGTTGACGTGCCTCTTCCTCCGAGCGAGGTCGGGATCAGAAGCCCGCCGAGACCTGCCCGGGCGAGCGCCTGGATGGACGCCGAAGGGAAGGAGCTGTCCCGGTCCACGGTCACCGCGGCCGGGGTCACGGTGTGCGCGATGACGCCGTCGAGGAGTGAGAGGACGGTGGTGCGGTCCGCCGAGGGTGGGGGCTCAGGCACAGTGTTCAATGTCGTCACTCCTCGGTGAAGACGGGCTCGCGTCGCTCGGCGAAGGACGTGATGCCCTCCTGGCCGTCGACGGAGGCGATCGAAAGGGCGGCGAGTGCCGCCTCGTGTTCCAGGGCTGGGCCGGACGTGCTCTGCCGCGCGGCTTCGAGCAGGTTGGCCAGACCGGTGCGGCTCCCGGACGCGATCAGAAACGCCGTCTCCGCCACCTCACGGGGCAGTTCGGCGGTGGGAACCGGCGGGACCGACAGCAGACCGATCTGCCAGGCACGCTCGGCGTCGATCCGGCTGCCGGTGAGCATCAGATGGAAGGCCGCCGCCTTGCCCACGGTTCTGGGCAGCCGCTGGGTGCCCCCGAATCCCGGGATACAGCCGATCCGTGCCTCCGGGAGGCCGAACTGACTGCGGTCCGAGGCGATCACCACATGGCACGCCAGCATGAGTTCGAATCCGCCGCCGAGGGCGAAGCCGTCGACCTCGGCGATCACCGGAACGGGTGAGCGCTCGATGGCGGTGATCGCACGGTGACCCCGCCGGATGAAGGCATGCGCCTGGTCGGCGTCGAGGCCGCGGATCTCCTCAAGGTCGGCGCCGGCGCTGAACGCCCGGTCACCTGCCCCCCGGATGACCAGGCACCGGATGCCCCTGCTCTCCTCAGCGACCCGCCGGACCTCCTCGGCCAGCGTGTCCAGCACGGAGGTGTTCAGGGCATTGAGCCGGTCCGGGCGGTTCAGGGTGATCGTCCGCACCCGCCCGTCGTCGTCCACCGCGATCAGGGAACCCATACGACACCCGCCTCCGCGAGATCGGCGATCCGCTCGTCGTCGAATCCTGCACTTGTAAGGATGTCGCGTCCGTGCTCTCCCCGGAGCGGTGCCGGCAGGCGGGGCGCCCGGCTGCTCTGCGAACCGAGACGCCACGGGCTCGCGACGCCCCGGAAGACGCCCGCACGCGGATGCTCCTGGCTGACGATCGCCTCGCGAGCCTCCACCTGGGGGTCGTCGACGACTTCGGACAGCGAGTTGATCCGCGCACACGGTACGCCGACATCCTGAAGCGCCTTGAGCGCCTCTTGCGAGGTCCTCATGGACAGAACCGACTGGAAGGCGTCGACGACCTCGTCCCGGCGCGCGCGGCGTCCGGCGTTGGTGGCCAGGTCGGGCCGCTGGGCCAACTCGTCCAGGCCCAGTGCCGCGCAGGCGTGGAGCCAGATCTTGTCGTTGCCCACGGCGACGACGATGGGGCGATCGCTCGTCCGGAACGTCTGGTAGATCGCGACCACCGAGTCGGTGCCGCCGCAGGGGCGGGGTTCCGGATCGCCCGCGAGGAAGCTGGCGATCCGAGGTGACATGAAGGCGAGGTCGGCTTCGAGCAGGGCGACGTCGATGATCTCGCCGACCCCGTGCCTCTGCTGCCTGACCAGCGCGGCCGCGATGGCGTACGCGGCGACGGTGCCGGCCGCGACATCGGACAGAGCGGTACTGACGCGCTGCGGTACCCCGGTGTCACCGGTGACGCTCATCATGCCGGAGCGGGCCTGAGCGATCAGGTCGTAGCCCGGGAGCGCGGCGTCGGGGCCGTCGATCCCGAACCCCGACAGCGCGCAGATCACCAGTCGGGGAAAGCGTTCACGCAGTGCGTCGAGACCCAGGCCGTGCCGCTCGAGTTTGGCCGGATTCAGGTTCTCGATGAACACGTCCGCGGTCTCCAGCAGCCGGAAGAGCACCTCACGGCCCTGCTCGCCACGTATGTCCAGGCACAGGCTCTTCTTGTTGCGGTTGACCGACAGGAACCACGCGGCTTCGCCGTTGAGGAAGGGAGGTCCCCATCCACGGGCGTCGTCTCCGCGCACGGGCTCGATCTTGATGATCTCCGCTCCCATGTCGCCGAGATACATGGAAGTGGTCGGTGCCGCGTAGGACGACGAGATGTCGACCACGGTGATCCCGTGCAGCGGGCCGGAAGACGCGTTCATGAGGCCTCCTTCCTCGAGTGGTGCTTCAGGGACGTGGAATGCGCGAGGGCCGTCACGTGTCGCCCCCGGGCTTGCCGAGGCGTCGAGAGGCGATCTGCGCCAGGACGGTCCGGCGGCCGCCGCCGCGGGCTCGGAGGCTCACCGCGTCGCGCAGCAGACCGGCCACGGGGTATTCGTCGATGTACCCGTAGCCGCCGTGCACCTGGATCGCGTCCAGGCAGACGTCGACGGCGGTCCTGCCCGCCTGTGCCAGCAGCTCTGCCGTGTCGAGGTCACCGGCGGCAGCGCTGTCGAGCATCGCGTGCACCGTGCGGACACGGATCCGCATCTCGGCGAGGATCGCGCGCAGCCCGGCGAAGGTGCCGATCGCCGCACCGAACTGGCGCCGCTCGCCGGCGTACGTCTCGGCCGTGTGCAGCGCCTTCTCGGCGAGGCCGAGGCCCACAGCGGAGGTGAACAGGTCCCAGTCGCGCGCGGTGCGCCTCGTGACGGTGTCCGGCAGCGTCACGACCGTGTCGTCGAGCCGGACCGTCCGCAGGGCGGCTTCAAGCAGTCCGCTGCGCCGTGTTCCCTCGGGCTCCTCCCGCACCAGTGCGTCTCGGCGGGCCAGCACGGCCCGTTCCGTGGAGCGGTCCAGGAGCACCACCGCGGCGGGCGCGAACAAGGTCGGCACAGTGGCCGTCCACTGATTGCGCGCGGTGGGATGGGTGACCGCAGAGGTCACATCCCGCACGTCGCGGGTGTCCGTCTCCGAAGCGGCGAGACCACGTTGTGCGGCGAACCGGCCCGCGAGGGTGAACGCGGCTGCGGGCGAGAAGTGCGCGGTCGTGCGCACGGCTGCGACGAGCCAGTCGACGACGTCCTCGAGCTCGGCTGCCTCCTGTGCCAGATCCAGGACATCCGCCGCGACCAGCGCGGAGTGGATCGCGTGGGCGTCGCTCCACTCCACCGACACAAGACGCTTCGTCAGCACATCGACGAAGTCGTCGAGTTCCACATTGCGCCCGGTCATCGGTAGAACCTCTCGCGACGGGGGTCGCGGCGCTCCTCGAAGGACTCCGACATCTCGGCCGCCTCCTCGGTGCTGCGGTAGGCGGTGAGCAGCAGGTCGTGCGCGAGGCGCGCCTGCCCGGCGACACCGGTGTGGCGGCTGGAGAAGGCGGTCTTGAGGGCGGCCAGCGCGAACGGGCCGCGCTTGCGCAAGTCCTGAGCGACTTCGACGGCTCTGTCGAGGACAGGTCGACCGGTCACCACTTCGTTGACCAGGCCCATGTCCAGGGCTTCCTGAGCGGAGTACTTGCGGTTCAGGTACCACATCTCCTTCGCCCGCCGACGGCCGATGGTCTCCTCCAGGTACCAGGTGCCGTAGCCGGCGTCGAAGCTGCCGACCATCGGGCCCACCTGACGGAACACGGCGTGCTCGGCGGCGATCGAGAGGTCGCACACGACCTGAAGCACGTTCCCTCCGCCGACGGCGTAGCCGTTGACCGCCGCGATCACCGGCTTGGGCATCGCGTCGATGAACTCATAGAGATCGATGACGGGCATCACGCTGGAGTAGTCGAGCGAGGAGAGCTCGTCATGCTCTCCCCCGATGCAGAAGAACTTGTCGCCGGCACCGGTGAGGACCGCCACGTCGATCTCGCGGGTCTGCCGCACATTCTGTAGCGCCGCGAGCAGCTCACGGGCCGTTTCGAACCTCAGCTTGTTGGCCCGGTCGGGCCGGTTGATCGTGATCACCGCGACGCCGTCATCGACGGCGACAGTGACGTCCTCGTAGCTCATGCACTCAGCTCCTGATTCGACGAGTCGGCCCGTTCGGGCCTCGGCTGCGCGAGCCCGCACCTCACACTCTGACCTGTTTCTTATACAGGTGAAAAAGTTTGACATTACGATACTGTGTCTAGGAGGCTTGTCAAGGATCTTGGAGTTCGTCCACACAGGACGATTCACCGATGACGTCGAGGAGACGCTGATGTCACAGCCACTGGCACCCATCTGCGTGATCGGAGCGGGCACGATGGGCCGGGGGATCGCGCAGGTAGCCCTGGCCTCCGGTCACCCGGTACACCTGGTCGACCCGGACAAGAGGCAACTGGACTCGGCCAGATCCGAGATCGCCGCCCGCCTCGGCCGGAAGAACCCGGCGGCATCGGCCCAGGTCGAAGCACGACTGCTGACGCTCACCGACCTCACCCAAGCGCCGCCGGACACACGGACGATCGTCATCGAAGCCATCCTCGAGCGCCTGGACGTCAAGCAGGAGGTCCTGCGACGTGCCGCGGAACACTTCGGACCGACGTGCATCCTCGCGACGAACACCTCGTCGCTCTCGATCACCGCCATCGCCGCAGGCACGCCAGATCCCTCACGCGTGGTCGGCATGCACTTCTTCAACCCCGTCCCCGTCATGAAGCTCGTCGAGGTCGTCCGGGGCTTGCAAACCTCCGACGACATCGCCGACACCATCGCCGACCTGGCCGTGCGCTGGGGCAAGTCGGTAGCCCAGGTGCGGTCGGTCCCCGGTTTCATCGTCAACCGGGTCGCCCGGGCCTTCTACGGGGAGTCACTCAGACTCGTCGAGGAACGCGCCGCCACGGCGGAGACGATCGACGAACTCATGCGGGCGGCCGGCGGATTCCGCATGGGACCGTTCGAACTGATGGACCTGATCGGCAACGACGTCAACTTCGCTGTCACGCAGACCGTCTGGACGTCCTACAACTACGACCCGCGGTTCGCCCCCTCGCTCATCCAGAGCGAGCTCATCGCCGCAGGACGGCTCGGCCGCAAGACCGGTCATGGCTACTACGAGTACGGCGAGGGCTCCGAGCGCCCGCTCCCCCGCGCCGCAGAGTTGAGAACCGAAGCGGCGGCGCGCACCACCTCTGTGGTGCTGCACGGTTCGGACGAGCAGTTGGAGACCTTGCTCACCCGCAGCGGCCTGGACTTCGCCCGGGCGGAGACCGGCATTCCCCGCATCGAATTCGTCGGAATGGGCTCGGTCATGGTCACTGGGGGCCGCAGCGCACGCGAGGAGTCGAGGCTGCGGGGCGAGCCCGTGCTGCTCGTCGACCGCTGCCTCGACCCCACGACGGCCACCGCCGTCGCCCTCGCGTCCACCGACGCCACGCTCACCGACACCGTCGTCGCCCTGCTGGATCGTGCTCGTATCCGCGCCTTCCCCGTTGCCGACGTACCGGGGCTCGTGGTGGCCCGAGTTCTGTCAATGATCGCGAATGAGGCGTGGGAGACGGCCTACCACGGGGTCGCGACCCCCGACGACATCGACACCGCTATGCGGCTGGGCACCAACTACCCCATGGGCCCGTTTGCCTGGAGCGCCCGATGGTCGACGCGCGGAGTGCTCGAACTGCTCGACGCGTTGTGGTCGTCCTACCACGATCCCCGGTACCGTGCCAGCAACTCCCTGCGCTCCGCGGCGCTCGAGACGTAGGTCGGCAACCGAAGATGACGGCGGTCAGGGCGCTGTCTCTCCTTCGGGTCCGCCTCGATGACCACACGCCAGCCCGCTGGGGCCCGAGCTTCTACGTGTGAGGTATTCACAGTGGGCAAACGCACTTAGGGGGGACAGATTTCTCCTCAGGACGGCTCCCTCCCGGGAAGAAATCGTCCCCTTTTGTCAGGCGGTGCGATGGTGGAAGCTCTACGAGGCAGTCGGTGGTGAACACCACGACAAGGTGTTGCCTCGTCTTCCGGCAGGCGGCAGGGCTGAGCGAGTCACCCCTCCCTCTTCAACGACTGCCCAGCCCCGTCTGTCGGCGTACACATGAACGTCCCCACCCGCGTACGGATGAAAAGGGACAGTTGTTGATGCGTTGAGGCCTGCTGCTCGGCACTCTGCTGCTTGGTCGGTGAGAGGCGGCGGAAGGCGGTCGACGGTGGTCTTGGATCCGCAGCGTTGGTTGGAACTGCGGCGCTTTCGGAGTCTGTTGGAATCCGGGGCGATCAGCCTGTCGGAGGTGGCCCGGGAGACCGGGCTGGACCGGAAGACGGTGCGTAAGTATCTGTCGGCGCCGGGTCCGGCGACCCCGCCGCGGCGGTCGCCGAGCGGGCGGTCGAAGGCGAGGGTGATCGATGAGTTCGCGCCGTTGGTGGACTCGATGCTGCGGGCGGAGATCTTGATGAAGGCCGCGGTGATCCACGGGCGGCTGGCCGCGGAGTACGGGTTCACCGGCAACTATCAGCGCGTCAAGCTCTACGTTCAGGAAGCCCGGCCTCGCATCGCCGAGGAACTCGGCATCACGCCGAAGGAACTCGCCGGCATGCACCGCCGCTTCGAAGTGATCCCCGGAGCCCAGGCCCAGGTGGACTGGGGCGACGAGGGCAAGATCCTCGCCCACATGGGAATCCCGAAGGTCTACTCCTTCCACATGACGCTGTCGTATTCGCGCGACCCGTTCTGCTGCTTCACCACCAGCCAGGACCTGCAGAGCTTCTTCGACTGCCACCGCCGGGCCTTCGCCCACTTCGGCGGTGTCCCGATGACGATCGTCTACGACCGCACGAAGACCGTCGTCCGCCGGCACGTCGCTCCGGGCGAGGCGGTCCCGCTGCATCCGGAAGCGGTCGGGTTCGCCGGCCATTACGACTTCGATATCGACGTCCTGGCCGCTTACCGGCCCACCGGCAAGGGACGCGTCGAACGACAGGTCCTCATCGTCCGTGACCACGTCCTGTCCGGCCGGTCCTTCTCCTCCGTCGAGGAGATGGACGCCGCCTTCGCCGCCTGGGTGCCGCGGCGCAGGGCTCAGGCCCACAGGACTCACCAGCAGATCATCGGCGAGCGGGCCGCCCGCGACCACGTGGCCCTCAAACCGCTGCCGGAGACTCCGTATCTGGTGGCCGAACGGCATCTGCGGCCGGTCGGCAAGGACTGTCTGGTCGCCTTCGGCGGCAATCTCTACTCGGTGCCCGCACGAAGAGTCCGACCGCGTCAGCTGGTGGAGATCCGGGCCACGAAGTCGCAGGTCATGCTGCATTCCACCATCGCGAACGCCAACGGCGAGACGCTGCTGGCCACCCATCTGCGGGCGGTCGGCCGCGGGGCCCGTGTCGTCGAGGAGGCCCACTGGGACGGTCTGCCCACCGGCAAGGGGCGCCGGACCACCACCGGCGATGTCCTGCCACGGCCTCTCCGTGAGCCTGCTCGGGGCGAGGAGACAGGGCCTCTGCAGGCCCTGTTGAACCGCACCGCGGCCACCCGCATCGAGGTCGGCCGCCGTCCGCTGTCGGTCTATGACGAGCTGACCGGAACCCGCCCCTTCACCACCCGTCCGAGCACGAGGGAAACGTCTTGAGCGAGCTGGTCTCCACCCGCATCCGCAGCACGGCCGGAAAGCTCGGCCTGCCCCACCTGGTTGAAACGATCAACGAGTACACCCGGCGGGCCGACGAGGGCAAGATGGGCTACCTCGACTTCCTCGACCTGGTGCTGTCCGAGGAACTCGCCGTCCGCGACGACCGCCGCTTCCGCCAGGGCCTGCGGCTCTCCCGGCTGCCCCACCACAAGACGCTCGACGAGTACGACTTCTCGTTCCAGCCCGACCTCGACCCGCGGAAGGTCAAGGACCTGGCCACCCTCTCATTCGTCGACGGCAAGGCGAACGCCGCTCTGCTCGGGCCGCCCGGGGTCGGCAAGACACACATCGCCGTCGCTCTCGCGGTCGCGGCCTGCCGGGCCGGCTACTCGATCTACTTCACCAGCCTCGACGACATGGTCCGCAACCTCAAAACCGCCGAGGCTGCCGGGCGTCTGACGAACAAGCTCGGCACCTACCTGCGGCCCAGCGTCCTGGTGGTGGACGAGGTCGGCTACCAGCCCCTCGAACGAGCCGAGGCGAACCTGGTCTTCCAGGTCATCTCAAAGCGCTACGAGAAGGGCTCCATCATCCTGACCTCGAACAAGACCTTCAGCGAATGGGGCCAGGTCTTCGGCGACGAAGTCCTCGCCACCGCCATCCTCGACCGTCTCCTGCACCACTGCGAAGTGATCTCCATCAACGGCCCCAGCTACCGGCTCAAGAACCGCCTCAAGGCCATCGAGCGAGAGAACGACGTGGCGTGACAGCTGGGGACGTTCGTCCGTACGCAACTGGGGAGAAAAGTCCGTACGCCGACACCGTCGCCTCTTTGCCCCTTCAGACTCTCTTCCAAGGACGCTGTTATGAGCACGCAGCCAACCGAACTCCCTGCCGTCGCCTCGGGCACCTTCGATCTGGGTGGCGGCCTGACCGTGAACCGTCTTGGTTACGGCGCCATGCAGCTGACAGGCCCGGGTGTCTGGGGCGAGCCGCGCGATCCTGAGGAGGCCGTCCGGGTCCTGCGCCGGGCCGTGGAACTGGGCGTCAACTTCATCGACACGGCCGACGCCTACGGGCCGTTCGTCAACGAGCAGCTGATCCGCAGGGCTCTGCATCCCTACGCCGATGACCTGGTCATCGCCACCAAGGGGGGCCTCCTCCGCCCGGGCCCGGACGACTGGCGTCCCAACGGCCGCCCCGAGCACCTGCGCGAGCGGGTGGAGCTGAGCCTGCGCCATCTCGGGATCGAGCGCATCGACCTGTACCAGCTGCACCGCATCGACCCCACGGTTCCGCTCGCCGACCAGATCGGTGAGCTGACTCTGCTGCAGCAGGAGGGCAAGCTGCGTCACATCGGCGTGTCCGAGGTGACGGTCCAGGAGCTGAAGGAGGCCCGCACCTACGCCGAGATCGTCTCCGTGCAGAACCTCTACAACCTCGCGAACCGCTCGGCCGAGGACGTGCTGAACTACGCCGAGGCCGAGAACATCGCGTTCATCCCCTGGTTCCCGATCGCCACCGGCGAACTCGCCCGCCCGGGCGGCCCGCTGGACGCCGCCTCCAAACAGCATCGCGCGAGTTCTTCGCAGCTCGCACTCGCCTGGCTCCTGCGCCGCTCCCCGGTGATGCTTCCGATCCCCGGCACCTCCAAGGTCGCGCATCTGGAGGAGAACACCGCCGCTGCGCTGGTCCGACTCACCGACGACGAGTTCCGGTCCCTGACCGACGCAGTCTGATCCGAAGGGCACCAAGAGTGCCGAGGCCAGGCGCCCTTCGGTCTGGACCCGTGGCGTAGAGCGTCCGCTGCGTAGCCACCAGTGAGCTGTTGCGGCAGCGCGCCTGGCAACTTCCGAGAGCTCGTAGCAGCCACTCGACAACGCAGGTTTCAGCCGGAACGCGCTGACGGCACAGGCCGACGCCGACGGGACGTCAACTGTGACGTCTCGGGTGGACTCGGCGATCGTACGTGCCCACGAGCATGCGGCGGGGGCCTCAAAAAAGGGGCCCCGGCAGACGATCCCGACGATCGCGCCATCGGCCGGTCCCGCGGTGGTCCGACCACGAAGATCCACCTTGCGGCCAATGCCCACTGCTGGCCTCTCCCGTTCGTTCTCACCGCCGGACAGACCAGCTACGCGCCCGCCTTCACCGACTTCATGGCGCGCCTACGCGTTCCGCGTCGCCGAAAACGGCCTGCTCGCACACATCCATGTACGCCGCGGCGTGACTCGCGTGCGAGGCGGTCTGCCGCCGTTCCCCCACGCAAGGGATTTCGGCTACCTGGCTTTTCGCTTCGGCTGCATCTACGGGCCCGACACAGCCGAGCACTGCAACCGCTGGATGACGCTCGAAGCACTCAGAACAGTCGACCGGATGGCGTCCCTCATCTGCGTCGGTTGCGCCGTGCGAGCAGCGACCCCGGCCGATCGACCTGACCCTGCGGCTGCCTGGAGCGAGCCATGACGCTGGCATCTGGCACGAAGCTCAGGCTGAGCACCCGCTGCGCCGACCAGACAAAGGTGGGGAGCATGACAAAAGCCGGGTATTAGCAAGTAATGATATTGACTTACATTATAGAGATAGTTAACGTCCAGTGAGCCGAAGTCTTGTCGCGCGCGAATCCACCGAAGGAGTGCAGAAGTCATGTCCAGCGGGCTACTCGCAAGCTACGAGACGGTCTTCATCGACGGCGAATGGCTGCGGGCGGCCACACGTGATCGAATTCAGGTGGTCTCGCCATGGAGCGAGGAGGTCATCGCTTCGGTGCCGGCCGGTTCCCGCGAGGACATCGATCGCGCCGTCGGCGCCGCGCGCCGCGCCTATGAATCCGGTCCCTGGCCCTCGATGTCGCTGGACGATCGCATCGGCATTCTGGCCAGGCTTCGTGACCTCCTGGTCGCGCACACGGCCGAGTTCGCCCAGCTGATCACAGACGAGATGGGCTGCCCGATCACTCAGTCACGGGCGATCCAGGTGAGCAATCCCGTGGGGATCCTGGAGGCCTACCTGGACGCGGCCGCCGAGTACCCCTTCCGCACGATCCGCCGCTCCAAGGTCGGCCAGGCGCTCGTCACCAAGAACCCCATCGGCGTGGTCGCGGCCGTGGTCCCTTGGAACGTGCCACTCTCCCTCACCATGCAGAAGTTGACGCCGGCGCTCCTCACGGGGTGCACCGTCGTACTCAAGCCCGCACCGGAGACTCCGCTCGACGCGTACCTCGTGGCGCGGCTGCTCGGCGAGGCCGGGTTGCCTCCAGGCGTCGTCAACGTCGTTCCGGCGGACCGAGAGGTCAGCGAGTACCTGATCTCGCACCCGGACGTCTCCAAGGTGACCTTCACCGGCTCGAGCGCCGCAGGACGCCGGATCGCCGAGATCTGCGGGCGGGACCTGCGCCGGGTCACCCTGGAGCTCGGTGGGAAGTCGGCGGCGGTCGTACTCGACGACGCCGATCTCGATGCGGCGGTGTCGTCACTGCGTCTCGGCGCGTTCCGCAACAGCGGCCAGGTCTGCAGCCTGAAGACCAGGCTCGTGGTGCCCGAGTCCCGTCTGCCGGAGTTCCTCGAGCGTCTTGAGGCACTCGTCGACTCGATGCCGGTAGGTGACCCGCACGACGAGGCGACTCACATCGGGCCCCTGGTCAGTGAGCGGCAACGATCGAGGGTCGAGGCCTACATCGAAGCCGGGAAGTCCGAGGGGGCACGACTCGTCCGCGGTGGCGGGCGCCCCGCCGGCCTGGACCGAGGTTGGTTCGTGGAACCCACTGTCTTCACCGGTGTGCGCCCCGACGCCAGGATCGCCCAAAAAGAGATCTTCGGACCTGTCGTCGCCGTCATCCCGTACAAGGACGAGGACGAGGCCATCGCGATCGCCAACGACTCGCAGTACGGGCTGAACGGATCGGTCTTCTCCTCCGACGTCGAACGCGGACTGCGAGTTGCGGCTCGCATCCATACCGGGACGGTTGAGCTCAACGGGAGCCCCGCTGGTTTTCGAGCACCCATGGGCGGCGTCAAGCACAGCGGCCTGGGACGCGAGTTCGGTCCGGAAGGACTTGACGCCTTCGTCGAGACGAAATCCATCGGTGTCACGAAGGAAGTAGCCGACTCACTTCAGTAAGCGTCATCTGCCTGGCCCAGGCGCAGGTACGGGGCGCGCGAGGGGAACGGATGGTACGGGGCAGTGCCCGCCGTTAGCGGTACGGAGTAGTGCCCGCCGTTTTTGCCAACGTGTAGTCGATGGAAACCACCCAATGTCGGCCCGAACCGCCAGCTCGTCCGCGGCAGCATGTGCCATGTGCGTGGCGGAGGCATCCACTGAGGAAGCGTCCGCCACGCACCCACAGGACACCGCCGACCTGACGCGCCGCGCCGTGTACGTCCGTACCGACACCGGACCATGCGGACCGGCTATCTCGCGGTTCACGACCACGACATCGGGCTGTACCCATTCCGCCGGATCCGTCGCGAACTCGAGGCTGGTACGTCAATCGGCCACTCGACGACCACCCGGCCGGCCGGTACGCACCCCTGCTCACGTGACCAACATCTTCCAGCGTCAGAGTTCGAAACTGGAATGTCCTGCGGGAGCCGTTGCCTGACTCCCGTCGAGAGCCACGAACTTCACGGGAATCGGGCTGTCGACGGAGACCTTCCCGGCGTCGACGTTGACGCGGACCAATCCGTGCGGGGTGGGCACAGCACCGGAGAGGCGGTCGATATCGCCGGGCCTGGGAGCGACCTTCACACTGGCGTAACCAGGTTCAGCGGGGGTGACGCCAAGGACGTACCAGATGAGGTCCTTGGTCGGGGTGGAGCTCCAGGCATGGACCGGAGTGCCCCAGCCCCAGCACTCACCGAAGGTGTCGTAGCCCTCGTGGAGAAATACGCTCCAGCGGCGCAACAGGTCGGGAAGTCGTTCGGCCTGACCGGCGCGGGCCACCGCGTCGTGGACGACGTAACTGAAGAACGGCTGTGCCATCACGATCTCGTGCTCGGCGTCCCAGTCGATGCGGTAAATGCCCAGAGACTGTTCGACGATCTTGGCCATGTCATAGCCACCGTCGGCCCCGCCGATCCAGGACCGTACAACCACCCGCGCGGGGTCGGTGACCACATCGACGATGCCGGACCACCGCTCCTGGGGAGCGAGGCCTGAGACGACCGCGACGGCGCCGGCGGCCTGAGACATCGCCGGCATTCGCTCGCCGGCGACGATGTGGTCGACGTAGCTGCCCCGTTCCGGGTCCCAGAAGTCCTCGAATCCCTGCCGGATCCGCTCCCAGTGCGCCCGTGCCCAGTCCGCTGATGCGGCGTTGCCGAGCCAGTCGGCCATTTCGGCGTACTCGGCCAAGCCACGAGCCCACAGCCCGGTGATGAGGGCGGAGCGGTGGCTGGAGAACACACTGGACCAGTCGATGAGGTTCCACTCCGGGACGTCGCTGAGTGTGCCGTGCTCGTCGACGTACGGCTCGTACCAGCGCAGGACCCGCTCCACGACCGGCAGCAAACTCAACGTCGCGGCATGGTCCCCGTCGTGGCGGAAGAGGTTCCACACCCCGTGGATCCAGTGCAGTGCCCAGTCCGGGATGGCGTATCCACCCCGGTGCTCGATCTCGCCCACCACTGTCATCGGCAGCATCCCGTCGGCCCGGGGCGAGGCGCCGAGGGTGACGTAGTTGCGGGCCAGCCGCCAGTCCTCATTCGCGACCAGATGCACCATCTGGTGCACGACGCCGTCCCCGACCCAGGCGCGTTGCTCCCGGGTCGGGCAGTCGGTGAACGCGTCGAAGGAGTTCATCTCGGTCGTTCGGATGCCGGCCCGATACAGCCGGTCCAGCTCCGGGTCGCCGGAGGAGAACGAGGCATCCCCGGTGAACGGGTAGTGGTACTCGCTCACCGCGATCTGCCGGACGGTGACCTCCCTGGCGTCGCCCTCGGTCGCCGACGGGATGTGCAGGAAGATGCGGCGCAGGCCGTTGACGTCGACGGCCTTGTACCGGTCTGAATGGCCGCGGGTGACGTAGCTGGCACTTGCGCGCGGCGCGGACTCGACCGGCCCGGCCGCAGGGTCGTAGTCCGCGGACTCCTGGTACCACAGGTCCAGCCGCACCCCCGCCGGGGCATCGATGTCCAGTTCGACGTGCCCGGCGACGATCCGGCCGAAGTCGACGGTCACGATCGTCGAAGTGTCGGCATCCCGGGCGACGGTGATCGGCAGACTGATCGCGGACGTCGGCCCGGCCGCGCGCAGTCGGTCGATCAGACGTTCCGCGGGATGGTCCGGCAGGCCCTTCGCGGCCGTCTCCCCCGTCGGCGCTGTCTGCAGTGCGGCGGCCACAGGGACGACTCGTTCACCGCCGAGCATGCCGATCCCACGCGGCAGCATGGCGCCGTACGGGTCGACCGGTGGACGGGACTCGGCCAAGCCCCCGTCGTGGCTGGTCTTCACCACCGTCGCCTCGGTCCACGCGGAGTCGTCGAAGTCGACTTCGACCCATGCCGGGTCCAGCTCGCGCGCGTCCAGCAGCTCGATCGGCACACCGTCCAGTGCTTGGCCCGACTCCAGGCCCCGCCATGCCTTGGAACGACTGGCGCGCCAGGCGGCGTCGGTGACGAGCCAGTCGCCCTCGCCCTGGCTCAGGCGGGCTTCGAGGACGAGTTGGACGTCGCGTCCCATCACGCCACTGGACGCGGCGGGCTGCCAGAACGAGTTGGCGTGGCCGTAGTACGTGACCAGCACTGCGATCACGTTACGGCCCACTCGCAGCAGGTCCGCGATGTCGTACTCGTCGTAACGCAGTCGGCGCGGCTGGGACCGGATCGGCCCTCGGCCGACCTCTACGCCGTTGACCCACAGCACATACCGGGAGTCCGCCGAGATCCTCAGCGGTACCCGGCCCGGGACGCCCGTGTCGGTCGCCACTTCGAAGGTCCGCCGGAACTGGACCCGCGAGAAGCGCGCCGGAGGCAGATCGCCGCCCAGGCTGGTGGGGTCGATCTCGAACTCGGGCAGCTCGGCCGCGATCCAGTGGCCGTGCCAACGCCCACCAGGGAAGTCACCCATGCTCATCAGTTCACTTCCTTACATAAACTGCTGGATAGACAGGATCAAGACCTGGACCGGGCCGGGCGGACCTGGTCCAACAGCACTCCTCCACTACTCAGGCGCAGGTAGCTCTGAACAGGGACAGCTCCGCGCCGAGAGCGAGCATCGAGTAGGCGTCCAGGTATGGCCCGTGCCAGCCAGGGCGGGCACTTGCAGTCCTGGCAGGTGACGGCCGTACCATCGCGCTCGAAGGAAGCGGCCGTGATCCTCTCGCGAGAGACCATGGGTGCCTCCGGGACGCGTGACACCGGGCGCCGAGGCATGTTGGGGACCTTTCGCGTTGCGGGAGCTGACGCTCTATGAGAGAAGGCGCATAAGACGACGTCAGCGGAGAGAGGAAGGGAGTCGGGCCACGGACCTCGGCCGCCCGCGTCTCGTTGGCATGTTTCCTCTGCTGTGTTCACAGCAGGGCGGACTGCCTTGACTAAATCCGCCGCCGCAACAGCTATGAGCGGTGAACTGTTCGACCCCTGAGCGTGCGACTCTTTGAAACGTTTCACTCAAGATCAGAACAGCAGTAGCGGGCGATCAACCAGATGTTATTTGTCAAACTATTGCGCAGCTGTACTTACGTCAACCGATCCGGCGATCGCGCCTGCGAAGGCGAGGCGGCAGCCACGCGGAACGGCGACGTCCGCCGCTCATCGGCCGGTTCGCCAAGAGGATCGGATCCGGTCGCGAACGACATCTTCTACTCTGTGGGCCTCAACGCCACCGCAGCCCCCTCGGCAAGCACAAGCGGCCGGATCCCTCATCCGAAAGGGCGCCCCACCAATGCCCATACGTCTCACCATCCCCACCCCTGTCGGTAGTTTCGACGCGATCACCGCGGGTCCCGCGGACGGCAGGCCGGTGCTCCTGCTGCACGGGTTTCCTCAGGCGGCCATCTCTTGGGAGCACCAGGTCGAGGCGCTGGGCGCCAGGGGCTTTCGCGCCGTCGCGCCCGACACACGTGGGTACTCCGCCAGGGTTCGGCCTCAGGAGCCGGCCGCCTACGGTGTGAGCGAACTCGTCGGGGACGTACTCGCGATCGCCGACGAGCTCGGATGGGACCGCTTCGACCTCGTCGGGCATGACTGGGGCGGGGCCGTCGCGTGGTGGACGGCCGCGAGGCACCCAGAACGCCTGCGGACCCTGACGGCCGTGTCGACGCCGCACCCCACCGCCTGGGAGGAGGCGAAGCGCACTGATGAGGAGCAGCGGAGGCGGTCTCTGTACCAACAGGACTGGCGCGACCCTGGCACGGAGAACCGGTTCCTGGCGAACGATGCCGAAATGCTACGACGCATGTTCCAGGGGAAGATCCCTGCCGACCATGTCGAGGAGTACGTGCGGCGCCTCTCCGAGCCCGGCGCCCTGAGCGCGGCGCTCAACTACTACCGCGCCGACCGGCCGGACCAGGAAGTCGGAAAGGTCGAGGTGCCGACGCTGTATGTCTGGAGCACCGGGGACGTCGCCATCGGCTCCACCGCCGCGTTCGCGACAGGCAGTTGGGTGAGCCGCGCCTACTCGTTCCGGAAGATCGAGGACGCCACTCACTGGATCCCCGAAGAGATCCCCGAGGTCCTCACCTCACTCCTTCTGGACCACCTCGACGGGCGATAGCAGCGGTCCTCGGCCTCCGTCCCACGCGAAACCGCCACGCTGCAGAGGGTCGGGAACCGGCACGATGGCTGACGCTCCGTTTCCCGTGCCCGCCGCTCCGATCCGCACAAGCAGGCCTCTGCCGCACTGCTTGGCGGGCCTTCATCATCGCGGCCCGGTTGCTTCGTCGATCGGCCCGCATTGCCGCTCAGCCGGACGGTGCGAGGCAGCGGAGCTGCGTCTGACTGGTGGGAGTGTGGGGCTCCCGACGCGCGGAGCCGACGAAGAGAAAGGCGCTGGGACGCGTTCGACGCGGCGTTGCTGACTGGCGGGGCAGCCTTGTGAGTTGCCCAGCGAGATCGCTCAGCTCTCCGAGGGAGAACTGAGCGGTCTGTCAGAGCCAGCCCTTGACCTTTTCGACGAGGCGGGCGGGGTCTGGGTCGATCATCCGGACGTTCAGCTGGGTGACGCCGGCGGCGCGGAACGCCTCGATGCGTTCGCGTACGTATCCCTCGGGGCCGCACAGCGACACAAGCTCGGTCAGTTCGTCGGGAACAGCCGCTTCCGCCTCCTTCTTCTTCCCGGAGAGGTAGAGGTCCTGGATCTTCTCGGCGGCTTCCTCGTACCCGTAGGCGCGGGCCAGGTCGTTGTAGAAGTTCTTGCCCTTGGCGCCCATGCCGCCGAGGTAGAGGGCGATCATCGGACGGAGCAGGTCGCGGGCGGCTGCCGCGTCCTGGCCGACTGCGAGGAGGCTGCCCGCGGCGATCTGGAGATTCCCCCGTTCCGCGGGCCGGCGTGCCAGTCCCTCGGCGAGTGCGCCGCCCCAGATCTGTCCGGCCTTCTCGGGGATGAAGAGATGCGGCAGCCAGCCGTCGGCGATCTCCGCGGTCATCCGGACGTTGGCCGGGCCGAGGGCCGCGACATGGATCGGTATCTCGCTGCGTACCGGGTGGTTGAGGAACTTCAGGGGCTTGCCGAGCGTGCCGCCCTTCTCGGGCGGCAGCGGCATGTCGACGATGCCATGGTGGTCGATCACCTCGCGTCGCCAGATCCGGCGGCACAGTTCGACGGTCTCGCGGGTGCGGCCGAGCGGCTTGTCGTACGGCCGGCCGTGCCAGCCCTCGACGACCTGCGGGCCGGACGCGCCGAGCCCGAGGAGCGCACGGCCCTGGGAGAGCACGTCGAGTCCGGCGGCGGTCTGGGCGATCAGCGCAGGCGTCCGCGAGTAGATGTTGATGATGTACGAACCGATTGTCACGCGCTCGGTGCGGGCCGCGAGATAGCCCATGAGGGTCGGGGAATCGAAACCGTACGCCTCAGCCACCCAGACGGCGTCGAGCCCGGCCTTCTCCAACCGCACAACCTCCTCGACAGCTTTGAGGGGGTTGTTCTCGGCGTACTCAAGGGTGGTGGCGAGTTCCATGGGCTTTCCTCTCCGCGTCCGCTCCCGGGAACACCGGCCTACGCAAGGCGGAAGCTGATTCGGTAGGGCTGGCCATCGGTCCCCGGCCACTGTGGTGCGAGCGTGACAGTCAAGTGGATAAAAATCAAGCACGCCTGCTTGTTTGTCTCACTTGATCGACATCGGTGACCAACGGTGCGTTCCCTATGGTGCAGGCCACCGACGCCGTTCAGTCGCCGGGGCTTCCGTGTCGACCCGGGCCCTGCGCAGGCCATAGAAGTGGGCATCGTCGCCTATGGACGCACAGAGCGTGAAGATCTCCGGCGACACCATCGCAGCCGACCAAGGCATCGAACGCCTACAGAGTCACTACCGCGTCCGCGCCTGAGACAGGCCGTCTCGGACCTCCGCGACGGACGCCTCATCATGTGATGCGAGCACGTCAGATGTAGACGGGGAAGCACCGTCGCCCGTGCCCCAACACGCCCCCACCGCAGCCCTTTACACCACGCCTCAGCCTTAGGTGAAAAAAGCAAAGGGGGAGAAAAGTCTCCCTGCCACCGGTGCCACTGGTGATGCCAGACTCCCAACGTGACGGGACCGCGGTTGTGATCCGCACGATTGTCCAGGTCCTGCGGCGACGGCGGTCCCGCCTCCTGCCGTGCCGCTGCGCTCGGCATGATCTGTCCGCTATGCAAAGGCGTACCCCCCATGCCCACTGAACTCCCCGAGTCTGCCGCTCCACCCCCCACGGAAGCCGGCGAGTCCTCTCCAGCCCCCAGCCGGCGCACCTTCATCGCCACCACCGCGGTGGGTGGTGCCGTCGTCGCGGGCGGTGTGATCGGCGGGACGATCCTCGCCGACTCTCACGAGGCGAACGCCGCAGGGGCGCCGCCCTCCAGCCAGGTTTCCCTGACGGTCAACGGCAAGCGCCGGACCGTGACGGTCGACAACCGAACTTCGCTGCTGGACCTGCTGCGTGAGCACTTCGATCTGACCGGTTCGAAGAAGGGCTGCAACGCCGGAGCCTGTGGTGCGTGCACGGTGCTGGTCGACGGGCGCCGGGTCAACTCCTGTCTAACGCTGGCCGTGCGTCTGGAGGGCGCCGAGGTCACGACCATCGAAGGGCTGGCCGAGGGCGACGAACTCCACCCGTTGCAGAAAGCGTTCATCGAGCAGGACGCCTTCCAGTGCGGTTACTGCACGCCGGGTCAGATCATGTCCGGTGTCGGCTGTATCGAGGAAGGCCACACCGGCTCGTCGGAGGAGATCCGGGAGTGGATGAGCGGCAACATCTGCCGCTGCGGTTGCTACGTGAAGATCGTGCGCGCGGTCGAGCAGACCGCGGGCCGGAAGTAAGGAGCGGCCCACCATGCATCCCTTTACGTACACCAAAGCCTCCGACACCCGGGAGGCCCTCAACGCGGGCCGCCGCGGTGGCCGTTACATCGCCGGGGGCACCACTCTGGTCGACCTGATGCGGGAGACCGTCGAGCACCCCGATGCCTTGGTCGACATCTCCGGTCTCCCACTGGACGAGGTCACCGTCACCGAGCGCGGCGGCCTGCGCATCGGCGCGCTGGTGACCATGGCCGAAGCCGCCGCTCACCGCAAGGTGCGCACCCTGTTCCCGGTCGTCTCCGAGGCGTTGGAGCTGAGCGCCTCGGCCCAGCTGCGGAACATGGCCACCATCGGCGGCAACATCATGCAGCGCACCCGCTGCACCTACTTCCGTGACGTGACCGCCGACTGCAACCGGCGCGACCCCGGCTCCGGGTGCGCCGCGCTGGAGGGCGTCAACCGTACGCACGCGATCCTGGGTACCTCCGACTCCTGCGTCGCGACCCACCCCTCCGACGTCGCCGTGGCGTTCGCGGCACTCGAGGCGACCGTGCGCCTGCTGGGCCCGGACGGGGAGCGCAGTGTGCCCTTCAACGACTTTCTGCTCAAACCCGGGAGCACCCCACAACGTGAACAGGCGCTGCGGAGAGGCGAGTTGATCACAGGGGTGGAGATACCGGCTCTTCCGCGACCGCTGAAGTCCGGTTACCTGAAGGTCCGTGACCGGCAGTCCTACGAGTTCGCCCTGACGTCGGCCGCCGTCGCGCTGCACGTGCGCGGCGGGGCCATCCGGGAAGCGAAGGTGGCCGTCGGCGGGGTCGGCACCGTGCCGTGGAAGCTGCCCGCGGTCGAGGAACACCTCGTCGGGGAGCGCCCCTCAGAGGCATTGTGGGCAGCCGCTGCCCAGAAGGCGTCGGACGGTGCCCGCCCTCTCACGCACAACCGGTTCAAGGTCGAGCTGCTCCAGCGGACCGTGGAGCGCCAGCTGCGCATCGTAGGAGGTACGAAGTGAGCCCCCAGCCGCAGGCAGCCGTGGGCGCGCCGCTGTCCCGGGTGGACGGCCGGCTGAAGGTCACGGGCAAAGCGAAGTACGCCGCCGAACACGACGTCGACGGGGCCGTACACGCGGTCGTCGTGGACGCGAGCATCGGACGTGGTCGGATCAGGTCCATCGACACCGCCGCCGCCGAGAAGCACCGGGGTGTGCTGCGGGTGATCCACCACGGCAACGCTCCGAAGCTGCCGTACCGAGACAACGCCGGGTCCAACAACCCCCCTGGGCGCAGGTTGCGGGTGTTCCAGGACGACCGGGTCGTCTTCCACGGACAGCCGGTCGCCGTCGTGGTGGCCACAACGTTGGAGGCCGCGCAGCACGGCGCGAGTCTGGTGAAGGTCGAGTACGACGCCGAACAGTCCTCCACCGACCTGCACGAGGCCGAGCCGGACAAGCCGACGAACTACGCGCGCGGCGACGCGGAAGCCGGACTTCGCAACGCTCCCGTACGGCTGGACCTGACGTACCGGCTGGCGCGCAACCATCACAATCCGATGGAACCGCACGCCACCATCGCCCGCTGGGACGGCGACAAGCTCACCGTATGGGACAAGACGCAGTGGGTCGTCGGTACACACGACGAGCTTGCCGCCGTGTTCGACCTGCCCGCAAAGTCGGTGCGGGTCATCAACCCGTTCGTCGGCGGCGGTTTCGGCAGCGGGCTGCGCTGCTGGCCGCACACGGTCGTCGCCGCCCTGGCCGCCCGGGTGACGGAACGTCCGGTGAAGCTGGTGCTGAGCCGCAAGCAGATGTACTTCGGCACCGGCTTCCGGCCGTTGTACGAGTACCGGCTGCGCCTCGGCAGCGACCGGCGCGGCCGGCTGACCGCCGCCATCCACGACATCGACGCCGAGACGTCGTCGTACGAGACGTTCACCGAGGCCGTCATGGCGGCGGGGCAGATGATGTACAGCATGCCCAACGTCAGCCAGGCGTACCGGCAGGTTCCCCTGGACGTGAACACCCCGATCTGGATGCGCGGCCCCGGTCTCGCCACGGCGTCGTTCGCCATCGAGTCGGCGATGGACGAGCTCGCCCACGAGCTGGGCGTCGACCCGATCGAGCTGCGTCGGCGCAACGAACCCAGCGAGGACGAGGCGAACAACCTGCCGTTCTCCACCCGTCGGCTGCGTGAGTGCTATACCGTCGGCGCCCGCGAGTTCGGCTGGAACCGCCGTAACCCCAGGCCCCGCTCACGGCGTGAGGGGGACTGGCTGATCGGACTGGGTATGGCCGCCGGTGTCTACGACCCCGGGCGTTTCCCCGCGGAGGCCCGGGCCCGCCTCGATGCCGACGGCACCGCCGTGGTCGAGTCGGCCACCAGTGACATGGGGCCGGGCACCTATACGGCGCAGACCCAGGTCGCGGCCGACGCACTCGGGCTGACCATGCGCACGGTCACCTTCCGGCTCGGCGACTCCCTCTATCCGCCGACGGGTCCCCACGGCGGCTCGGCGACCATGGCCAGCGTCGGCTCCGCCGTCGTCGACGCCTGTGACAAGGTCCGGCAGCAGGCAATCAAGCTGGCCGTCGAGGACCGCGAGTCGCCGCTGTACGGGGTGGACGCCGACGATGTCGTGGTCCGCGGCGGCCGACTGCACGTGCGGAGCAACCCGACGCGCGGCGAGACGTACCGGAGTCTGCTGGCCCGCAACGACCGCACCCACCTCCAAGCGGACGGCTCCTACACCGGGCCTCCGCAACCGGCACGGCGCTCCTACCACGCCTACAACGCCACCTTCGCCGAGGTCGCCGTCGACGCGACCCTCGGTCTGGTGCGGGTGCGGCGGATGCTCGGGGTGTACGACGCGGGACGGATCATCAGCCCCAAGCTCGCCGAGAGCCAGGCGTTCGGCGGCATCGTGGGCGGAATCGGCGCGGCCCTGCTGGAGCACACGGTCACCGACCACCGCGACGGCCGGATCGTGAACGCCAACCTGGCCGACTACCTCGTCCCCGTCAACGCCGACGTCCCCGAGGTCAAGGCGATCTACCTGGACGGCGAGGACAACGACGGCAACGCACTCGGCGTCAAGGGCCTCGGCGAGGTCGTCCAGGTGGGTGTGGCGGCCGCGATCGGCAACGCGGTCTTCAATGCCACCGGCCGCCGCGTTCGCGAACTTCCCATCACCGCCGAGGCGTTGCTCTGATCCGAGTGCCTCGGGCCAATGAGGAGCGGCCGGAGGACCAAGGCACTCCCCTCTCGTCCGGCAGCCAGTCCCCCCGTCCGACTGCCGGACCTCCCAGGGCCGCCGCCGCGTGGAGCCACGCTCCCCGGCGGCGCGGCGGCGGCCCCACCCACGCCACCCCCCTCCACGAAGGACCCGTTCATGCTGAACATCGCGGACACACTGCACCGCTGGTGCCGCGAAGCCCGCCCCTTCGCCCTTGCCACCGTCGTCGACGTCACCGGCAGCGCACCCCTGCCCGCCGGCACCTCGGTCGCGGTGGACGAGGACGGCAACGCCGTCGGGAGCATCTCCGGCGGATGCGTCGAGGGCGCGGTCTACGAATTGTGCCGACAGGTGCTCCGCGACCGGGGCGCCCCCCAGCGCGCCTGGTTCGGCTACTCCGACGACGACGCCTTCGCCGTCGGCCTGACCTGCGGCGGCGAACTCGACGTCCTCGTCCAACGCATCGATCCTTCGGCCCAGCAGCACATCGGCGCAGCCCTCGCCGACGTCGTCCGGGGCCGGCCCACCGCTGTGGCGCAGATCGTGGACGGCCCCCGCAACCTCCTCGGCTCGACCCTGAGCGTCCTCGTCGGCGGCAGCGTCACCTACGGCACCCTGGACGACGGGCCGGCGGACCGACTGGTGGCGGACGAAGCCAGGGCTCTGCTGCGAGCCGGACGCACCGCCCGTGTCACGGTCGGCAGCAACGGGGACGGCTGCCCTGAACCACTGACCGTCCTCGTCCATGTCAACGCGTCCCGGCCGCGCCTGCTGATCTTCGGCACTGTGGACTTCGCCGCCGCCCTCAGCCAGGCCGGGGCATTCTTGGGCTACCGGGTCACCGTGTGCGACGCCCGCCCCGTCTTCGCCACTGAGGCGCGCTTCCCGCACGCCGACGAGGTCGTGGTCGACTGGCCCCACCGCTACCTGCAACGCACCGAGGTGGACGCACGCACCGCGATCTGCGTCCTCACCCACGACGCCAAGTTCGACATCCCCCTGCTGCGCCTGGCCCTCGACCTGCCCGTCAGCTACGTCGGCGCCATGGGCTCCCGACGCACCCATCACGAACGCCTGCGCCTCTTGCGCGAGGCCGGCGTGACCGAGGAACAGCTCGCCCGGCTGCGCTCACCGATCGGCCTCGACCTCGGCGCCCGCACCCCCGAGGAGACAGCGATCTCCATCGTCTCGGAGATCATCGCCCACTCAGGCCAGGGCACGGGCCTGCCCCTGGCACAGGTCACCGGTCCGATCCACCGGCCGCTTCCTCAGGGGAGTCCGGTCGCAGTCGGCTGAGGAAGGACGCGGTAGATCCTGGCCGACGGGGCGCCCCACGACGGCGTAGGGCCCGTGGAGGGCACGGCCCGGGACGCACGCTGGACCCGGAGGGTCAGCACCTGCTTTCCGAGGGCGTGCTCGACCAGGGGTGGCTGGTAGGCCCAGTCGGCGCGGAAGACCTCGCGGAGCCATTCGACGTAGGCATTGATGCCGCGCTTGCGGCCGACGTGCTTGAGCGCTGCCTGAAGTGGGGTGCGGAGCAGCAGCGCAGCCTGGGTCGGTGTGGGTGCCAGACGCAAAAGTTCGTGCGCCTCGGGGCAACACAGACCGTTCTTCCAAGGCTCCAGGGCGGCCGGGTAGTACTCGCCCAGCCAAGGACGGAGTTGGTGGGCGATCTACAGCCGGCCCATGTGGTGTCATGGTGTCCGGTTGGGCGGGCCGGTACGGAGACGGCGCACCAGCTCGCTGTCCCGCGGCAACGGACGGCGGCGTGCATGCCAGTGCGCAGGATGTTCGCCAGAACCAAGGCGTCGTCTGGGGCGGATTTCTCGCGGGAGACGGAGTGCCGGTCACAGTAGCGGCGGCGGCCATCAGGTTGATCTCGAACACTTTCCGATTGCCCGCGCGCAGTACAGCGACCAATAGGCAGGGGAAGGTCTCGATCGCGATCGGGACTTGGGTCTCCTCGCTGTCGCCGTGCTCGGCGAACAGGTCCAGTCGAATCTCGTAGCCAGCCGCGTCGTCGGTGGTGTGCCGCTTCGCGACGAGCCGGCCGGTGCCGTCGACCAGGGCGACGCCGTTTGTCCTGGAGCTGGTTGCCCACCTCCGCGGCCAGCACGATGCACCCGTCGAAGGTCTTCGGCAGCGGCAGGACGGCCAGAGCGCGACGCAGCCGTGCCGGGCTTTGCCCAGCATCGGTCCGACGCCGCATACGGGGCCCGTGACGGCGTCGGCGCCCGTCCGCCGCTCGACCGGAGTTTTCACCGGCCCGGCCGCCCACAGAGCCGCGTTCGTGAGCTCGAATCGTGCATTCCCTGCGGGTGTGAAAGCACCCGCGGAACCCGATCCGAAAGCGGACAATGCTTCGAACCCCTCGCCTGCGGACCCAGTGCCGAGGAGACTCATACGCAACAGTCGTTCCATCGCGCTTCGTTGCTCACCATCTCGAAGTGCGTAAAACGGCCGCCTTCGTCGTCGCGGGAAGAACCGCAGATCGGCACATCAAGTGAGAGGTGAGGTCAAACGGCAAGCCAGGACCGCGGATTGAAACGTTACAAGACACGTTCAGGGAAGCGTCCGGAGCGCGATCGACTGCGCTCTCCGATGAAGGAGGTCTGATGGTGGGCTCGGAAATGAACCGCAGGGCGATGATCGGCAGTTCGCTGTCCGTGGTTGCCGCGATGAGCATGCCCTTCCCGGCACATGCGTGGACCGCCAGGAGCACGGTCGTGGCGGCAACCCGTTACGGCAGGGTGCGCGGGAAATGCGAGGAGGGCATCGCCAAGTTTCTCGGCGTGCCCTACGCCACGCCGCCGCTCGGTGAACTCCGGTTCAAGGCCCCGAAGCCGCCCACGAGGTGGTCCGGTGTACGCGACGCGGTGAGCTTTCCCCACCCGGCGTTCCAGGTGCCGGGGGGTGAGATGGGTCCAGCCGGCAACGGCCGCATGCCGGCTCCCTCCGAGGACTGCCTCTACCTCAACATCTGGACTCCCGCTGCCGACGGCAGGCGGCGGCCGGTGATGTTCTACAACCACGGCGGCGGCTACATGATCGGCTCCGGCTCCGCCACCGGGCAGGACGGCACCCACCTGGCACAGCTCTACGACGTGGTGGTGGTCGAGTCCAACCACCGGCTGGGCCTGCTGGGCTATCTGTTCCTGGGTGATCTCGCCGACGGCGACTACGCGGCCAACCAGGGGATGCTGGACATTCTCGCTGCGCTGCGCTGGACCAGGGAGAACATCGAGAACTTCGGCGGCGACCCCGACAACATCATGGTCTGGGGCGAGAGCGGCGGCGGCGCCAAGACCGCGGCCGTCTACACCATGCCGGCCGCCGTGCCGCTGTTCCACAAGGCGTCGATCGAGAGCGCCGCGCCCCTGCGCTTCCCGACCCGTGACGGTGCCACCGCCCGGGCCAGGCGCACGCTGGAGCTGCTGGGGCTGACGACGGCGGACATACCCCGGCTGCATGACATCCCGGCCGCCAGGCTGCTGGAGATCCAGCAGTCGGAGGCCGCGAACGGCGCCCCGCCGTGGGGCGACCCCGGCCCGCTCCCCGGCTTCGGCGCCTTCGTCGACGGGACCGTCATCCCGCGGCACCCCTTCGCCGACGGCGCCGCGCCCTTCTCGGCCGACAAGCCGCTGATGTGCGGCACGTGCCGGGACGAGACGGTGTTCTTCAGCCTGTTCGGGCCGCCCGACATCTTCCGGATCGACGAGGCCGGACTGCGCGGCAGGCTGAGTGGCACGTATCAGGGCGCCGAACTCGACGAGATCATCCGTACCTTCCGGGCGTCACGGTCGAACGCGACACCGGCACAGCTCTACTTCGCGATCACCACCTCGCCCATCTGGCGCGACGCGATCAAGATCGCGGAGGCCAAACGGGCACAGCACGCCGCGCCCGTGTTCATGTACCAGCTCGCCTACCCGAGCCCGACCCTGGTGCCCGGCACCGATTTCCCCATCGGCTCACCGCACGCGTCGGACATCAACCTCAAATTCGCCAACACCGACAAGAACCTCGACTCGATCTTCAACAAGGATCAGTCGCCGGAACGGCTGGCGACCGCACGGCAGATGAGTGAACTGTGGGCGGGCTTCGCCCACACGGGCCGCCCCACGGCGGCGGGCGTGCCGAGATGGCCCGCCTACACCCTGACCGACCGTGCCACGATGTGGCTCGACGCCAGGTGCCGGATCGTCAACGACCCGGACAGGAACGAAAGACTGTTCTGGGAGAACCGCGACTGAGCTTGGGCGGCTGACGTCGCAAGTCGCTCAACCTGCTGAGACTCCCGATGACCGGGGGCGTGATGCGGCCGTTCTTCCCGCTTCGAGATGTCGAGCAACGAAGCACGAATGAACGGCCGCTGAGCATGAACTCCTCGTCGATGTGCCTGCAGGCGAGGCATTGTGCGTGCTGTCCCGCTGCGGGTCGAGTCCCTCCCCTGCTCACTGAACGGTCCGGCATCTCCGCTGGGGCCGTGCCCATGGTCCTGACCGGCTACGGCCTGGGCGCCCTTCTGGGCACCACGGTCGGCGGACGCCTGGGCGACCGCCGCCCCCTGGCCACACTCCTCACAGCCGCCGCCACAACCGCCCTGACCCTGCTGTTGTTGACTGTTCTCTGCACAAGCCGGCCCCCCGCTGATCGGCACGGTGGCGGCCGCCGTCACCCTCATACCGCTGACCGCACTCGCGCTGATGCACGCCACCCATTCCGAAGCACCGGCCTCCGCGCCTCGGCCACGAGCAGCCGCAGACCAGGCGGTCGGACCCAGCGAGAGCGCTCCGAACATCGGCTGGTCTGCTGCTCGCTCACGGACGAGCAGCAGACCACGCTCACGGGCCGACGGCTCTGCATGAGGTACCCCCCGGCGGGGTCGCCGCGGGCGTCGGCACATCGCCACCACCTGGGATGGTCCCCCCAGGACAGCGGCGCACGTATTGCCACAGTGAATCTCCACGTCGTCCGGCTGTTCGGCCCGACAAGCGGTGTCGAAGGAGGTTCCGGTGCTCCCCGAGCGAGCAGTCCTCGGCTGCCGTAGGCATCGTTCAGCGGAGGGAAGAAGAGGGCGACATGTTCTGGTCGGCAGCCCAGGAAGCGAGGATGCGCAGCCGCTCGTGGGTGGGGGACCCGGGGGCGGCGGTCCAGACGGTGAGGTGCTGGTCGGGGTCGGTGTTGGCGGTGAGGGTGTCCCAGTCCAGGACCAACTCACCCACCACGGGGTGATGGAGGGTCTTGGTGCCGACGGTGCGGGCGGCGACGCGGTGGTCGCCCCACCACTGGGCGAACTGCTTGTCCCGTGTGGACAGTTCACCGACCAGCTCGATCAGCCGGGGATCCTCGGGATACTGCGCCGACTCCATCCGCACCTGCGCCACGGCGATCCGTGCCGAGCCCTCCCAATCGGCGTACAGGCTGCGCATCGCCGGATCGGTGAAGATGAGCCGCGGGTAGTTGCGGTGCTTCTCCGGGATGCGGGAGAAGTCGGTGACCAGCGCGGCCGCCAGCGCGTTCCACGCCAGGATGTCACCGCGCCGCCCCTGCACAATGGCCGGGGTGGCGGTGAGGTCATCCAGCACGCGTTGCAGCTGAGGCTGTACCTTCTGCCTGCCGTGGCGCCGGGTGCGGACGGTGGTCTTGCCCGCGAGCTGGAACAGATAGCCCCGCTCGTCGTCATCCAGATGGAGCACCCGCGCGAGAGTGTCCAGCACGGGAGCGGACGCCTGCATTCGCCCCTGCTCAAGACGCGTGTAGTAGTCCGTGCTGATCGAGGCGAGCTGGGCGACCTCCTCGCGGCGCAGCCCGTTCACCCGACGGGGCCCGCCGGTCTCCGGCAGCCCGACCGTGCGCGGGCTCAGCTCGGAGCGACGCTTCTTGAGGAATTCGCCGAGCTCATTGAGAGGAACGTTGCTGGTCATGCTTCCCATCCTGACGAGGCCGGCAGGTTCTGGTCGGCGGCCCAGGAGGCGAGGATGCGCAGCCTGTCGTGCGCGGGGGATCCCGGGGCGGCGGTCCAGACCGTCATGTACTGGTCGGGGTCGGTGTTGGCGGTGAGGGTGTCGCAGTCGAGGGTGACCTCGCCCACGACCGGATGGATCAGGGTCTTGGTGCCGACGGTGCGGGCGGCGACGCGGTGGTCGCCCCACCACTGGGCGAACTGCTTGTCGCGCATGGACAGTTCACCGACCAGCGCAATCAGACGGGGATCCTCCGGATACTTCGCCGCCTCCATCCGCAGCTGCGCGACGGTGACCTGCGCAGCCGTCTCCCAGTCGGCGTAGAGGCCGCGCATCGCCGGGTCGATGAACAGGAGCCGGGGATAGTTGCGGTGCTTCTCCGGAATGCGGGAGAAATCGGTGACCAGCGCGGCCGCCAGCACGTTCCACGCCAGGATGTCACCGCGACGCCCCTGGATCATGGCCGGGACGGAGGTGAGGTCCTCCAGTACCCGCTGCAGCTGTGGCTGTACCTTCTGCACGCCGCGGCGCCGAGTGCGGACGGTGGTCTTGCCCGCGAGCTGGAACAGATAGCCCCGCTCGTCGTCATCCAGATGGAGCACCCGCGCGAGAGTGTCCAGCACGGGAGCGGACGCCTGCATGCGGCCCTGCTCGAGCCGGGTGTAGTAGTCGGTGCTGATCGAGGCGAGTTGGGCAACCTCCTCGCGGCGCAGCCCGTCCACCCGGCGCAGCCGGCTTGTCGACGGAAGCCCGACCGTGCGCGGGCTCAGCTGTGAGCGGCGCTTCTTGAGGAATTCTCCCAGTTCGTTCAGGGGGACGTTGCTGGTCATGCTTCCCAGCATTACATCGATCGCACCTGGGGAAGGGGGGAGAATTTCCTCCCTGGATGTTCCTCTCCCGGGATAGATTCCTCCGCTTTTCGCGCCCGCCCTCGCGTGTGAGGCTGGATTTCGAGCAGCCGGTGCAATTTCCCGGTTGCGGTTCCAGACCCTCGTAGAAGGAAGCACCCCATCATGCGCGGAGCAGTCATTCACGCCCCCGGCGACGTGCGCTTCGAGACCCTGGACGACCCGAAGATCAGCCGACCGACCGACGCGATCATCCGCACGGTCGCCACCTGCGTGTGCGGCTCGGACCTGTGGCCCTACCGCGGCGTGGAGCCGGTGGACGAGCCCCATCCGATGGGGCACGAGTACGTCGGCATCGTGGAGGAGGTCGGCAGCGAGGTCTCCAACGTCAAGCCGGGGCAGTTCGTGGTCGGCTCCTTCGCCACCTCGGACAACACCTGCGCCAACTGCCGTAACGGCTGGCAGTCCAGCTGTCTGAACCGCGAGTTCATGGGCACCTGCCAGGCCGACTACGTCCGCATCCCCAACGCCCACGGCACCCTGGTCGCCACCGACGAGCACCCGTCCGGCGAGCTCGTGCCCAGCCTGCTCGCCGTCTCCGACGTGATGGGCACCGGCTGGTACGCCGCCCTCGCGGCCGAGGTGAGGCCTGGCTCCACGGCCGTCGTCGTCGGTGACGGCGCGGTCGGCCTGTGCGGCGTCATCGCCGCCAAGGAACTGGGCGCCGAGCGGATCATCGCGATGAGCCGCCACGAGTCCCGGCAGAAGCTGGCCCTGGAGTTCGGCGCCACCGACATCATCAGCGAACGCGGCGACGAAGGCATCGCCCGCGTCAAGGACCTCACCGGTGGTATCGGCGCCGACTCCGTCCTGGAGTGCGTCGGCACGGCCGAGTCCATGCGCCAGGCCCTGCACTCCGCCCGCCCCGGCGGCAACGTCGGCTTCGTCGGCGTCCCGCACGAGGTCTCGGTCGAGGGCCAGGAGCTGTTCTTCTCCCAGGTCGGCCTGCGCGGCGGCCCCGCCCCCGTGCGCCGCTACCTGCCCGACCTGATCGACCGGGTCCTGTCCGGCCGGATCAACCCGGGCAAGGTCTTCGACCTCACTCTGCCCCTGGACCAGGTCGCCGAGGGCTACCGGGCCATGGACGAACGCCGCGCCATCAAGGCGCTTTTGAAGCCCTGACCCGTAAACCGTCCATCGCGGGGCCGGGCATCCCCTGCCCGGCCCCGGGCGGCCCCCTCCTGGAAAGGGACTTACCTTGACCACATTCGCCCTGATCGGCGCCGGACCCGGCCTCGGGCTCGCATCCGCCCGCCGCTTCGCAGCAGCCGGGCACACCGTCGCCCTCATCTCCCGCAACGCCGAGAACCTGGACGGCCTCACGACCGAGCTGGCCAGCGACGGCATCGATGCCCGCGGCTTCGCCGCCGACGTGCTTGACATCGAGTCCCTGACCGCGGCCCTGTACGCGGCCGGAGCCGCGCTGGGGCCCGTCGAGATCCTCCAGTACAGCCCCGTGCCCCGCGCCGACTTCATGAAGCCGGTCCTGGACACCAGCGCCGACGACCTCGACGCCCCCCTCGCCTTCTCCGTCAAAGGCCCCGTCACCGCGGTGAACGCCGTCCTGCCCGGCATGCGCGACCTCGGCCGGGGCACCCTCCTGTTCGTCAACGGCTCCAGCGCCGTACGCCCCAACCCGAACGTCGCCGGCACCTCCATCGCGTTCGCCGCCGAGAGCGCCTACGCCCGCATGCTCCACGACACCCTCGCCCACGAGAACATCCACGCCGCACAGCTGATCGTCCCCGGCGCCATCCGGCCCGACGCCGAACACAGCAGCCCCGACGCCTTGGCCCAGCGCCTGTACGACATCCACGCCAAGCGCGACGGCTTCCGCCACTACTCCGAGCCCCTGCCCGACTAAAGCCTCCGGAGCCCCTCCCATGAACTCCGCCGCCCGCCGGGCCCTGGTCCGCGCCGTCCCGGCAGCCGCTCTCCTGCTGGCCGTGACCGCCTGCACCAGCGACTCGTCAGAAGTCACGCCGTCCTCCGCGTCCTCCTCCCCGGCGTCCTCGGGGCGGCAGGAGGCATCGACATCCGCCGCACCCAGTGCATCAGCCGAAAGGAACACCGCCATGGCCATCCGGGTCACCATCGACGGCCGGCCCGTCGACGCCACCCTGAACGACAGTCCTGCCGCCCGCGACTTCGCCGACCTGCTCCCGCTCACCCTGGATCTGGAGGACTTCCACCAGACGGAGCGGATCGCGGACCTGCCGCGCAGGCTGACCACCTCCGGAGCTCCGGACCCAGCCGTGCCCCGGGCCGGTGACCTGGCCTACTACGCGCCCTGGGGCAACCTGGCTCTCTATTACCGCGACGGCGACTCCGCCTCCGCCGACCTGCTCATCCTCGGCCACGTCGACGCCGACGCCGACCGACTCGGCACGGCCGACCGCATCACCATCGAAGCCGCCTCCTGACCCCTCCGGCAGCCGCCGCCCGCCCCGTCCCCCATCCTGGCCTGCATTTCTTCCGTCATCCCACTTAGGAGAGACCGCACGTATGCCTTCCACATCCGGGGCCACCCCCGGCAAGCTCCCGTTCGTCGTCTGGGTGCTGGCCGCAGGTACGTTCCTGATGGGCACCACTGAGTTCGTCATCGCCGGACTGCTGCCCGAACTGTCCACCGGACTCGGTGTGAGCACCTCCCAGGCCGGACTGCTGATCACCGCTTTCGCCGTCGGCATGATCATCGGAGCGCCGACCATGGCTCTGGCGACCCTGCGCCTGCCGCAGCGCCAGACGCTGATCCTCGCCTTGTCCGTCTTCAGCCTCGGTCACGTGGCGGCGGCCCTCACCACCTCCTTCACTGTCGTCCTCGCCGCCCGCGTCATCACGGCGCTGGCCACCGGAGCGTTCTGGTCCGTCGGTTTCGTCGTCGCCACCACCGCCGCAGGCCCGCAGAAGGCCACCCGCGCGACAGGGGTCATGATCGGCGGCCTGACCCTCGCCAACGTCGTAGGCGTGCCCATCGGCTCGTTCGCCGGCCAGTTCGTCGGCTGGCGCGGCCCGTTCTGGGCCCTGGCCGCCCTCTCCGCGCTCGCCGCCGTCTTCATCGGCCGCTTCATCCCCACCCAGGAACAGCGCGCGACCGTCTCGCTGCGCGCCGAGTTCGGGGCCCTGCGCCAGGGACGGCTGTGGCTGGCGCTGAGCGCGGCCGTGTTCATCATGGGCGGTGTCCTGGCGACCTACAGCTATGTCACCCCGCTGCTGACCGACCGTGCCGGGATCCCTGCGGGCGCCGTCCCGTTCGTGCTCATCGCCTTCGGTGTCGGCGCCCTGGGCGGCACCACCACCGGTGGCCGTCTGGGCGAGCGTCGTCCGATGGGCACCACCATCACCGCCGCCGCGGCCACCGCGCTGGTCCTGTTCCTGATGATCCCGCTGTCCACCAACGCGGTCACGGCCATCGCTCTCGTCTTCCTCATGGGCCTGACCGGTTTCGCGGTGAACCCCGTCGTCACGGCGCTCGCCATGCGGTTCGCCGGGGACGCCCCCACCCTCACCTCCGCGCTGACCACCTCCGCTTTCAACATCGGTGTGGCCGGCGGATCGTGGATCGCCGGTACCGCCCTGGACTCCTCCCTCGGCCTGACCGGCCCGCCTCTGGTGGGCACCGTCATCGCCACCCTCACCCTGCTCCCGCTCATCGCCCTCGCCGTCCGCGGCACCTCCACCAGGAGCCGCATCGTGGCCCAGCGCACTGCCCCGGCCCACGCGCTGGATGACGTACCCGCGCAGGCACCGGCGCGCCGCTGAGTCCGGTCGGCATCCGCCACGCGCCGCCGCGACATTTCCGCCACCGAACGAGAGGATCCACCGTGAGCGCCAACGACCCCGCCTTCACCGGCAAGGTGGCCTTCGTGACCGGAGCCGCATCCGGCATAGGCCGCGCCACCGCCCTCGCCTTCGCCCGCGCGGGCGCCCGCGTCGCACTCGCCGATCGGTCCTCGAAGGGGCTCACGGAGACCGCACGGCTCATCACGGAAGAGGGCGGACAGGCCCTGGACCTGACCTGTGACGTCACCGACGAGACCGCAGTGAAGTCCGCCCTGGACGAGACCGTCCGGGCATTCGGCCGCCTCGATGCCGCCTTCAACAGCGCCGGGATCGAGCAGCCGGTGAAACCCGCCGTCGACGTCACCAAGGACGAATGGGACCGCGTCCTCGGCGTCAGTCTCACCGGCACGTTCCTCTGCATGAAGCACCAGATCCGTTTGATGCAACAGCAGCAGACCGGCGCCATCGTCAACGCCTCCTCGGGCGCAGGCGTCAAGGGCTTCAAGGGCTCGGCGGCCTACACCGCGGCCAAGCACGGGGTCATCGGCCTGACCCGCTCGGCTGCCCTCGACTACGCGGCGTCGGGCATCCGCATCAACGCCATCTGCCCCGGCATCATCGACACCGAGATGATCGAACGCTTCGCCGAGAGCACCCCCGGAGGCCGCGAGGCCCTCATAGCCGACGAGCCGATCGGACGCCTGGGCACACCGGAGGAGATCGCCGCCGCCGTGCTCTGGCTCTGCTCGGACGCCGCCTCCTTCGCCATCGGCCACGCACTGGTCGTCGACGGCGGCCAGACCGTCTGAAGGTGGTGCTGCCCCGGCCTCCCGCGCGCCAGAAGGGGGCGGATCGTGGCCCAGCGCCCGCCGCCCGCTCCAGACGCGAGACGAGCCCGCGCAGGCGCCGTCCCCGCGCAGGCCGCATCCTCCGCGCACGGCCACCGACACAGACCGGCGCACAGAGCAACCCCTCAGCCCTCGGGCCAAGCCAACTGACAAGACCCGGACCACCGAACAACGCACGACGGGAGAGCTCGACATGAACCCCACCTACGACTTCACCGGCCAGGTCGCGTTCGTCACCGGCGCAGGCTCCGGCATGGGTCTGGCAGCCGCCCGGGCCTTCGCCGAGGCCGGTGCCGCCGTCGCACTCACGGACATCGACGAAGCGGCCCTGAACGCAGCCGTCAAGGAACTCACCGCCGCCGGCCACCAAGCCCTCGCCCTCACCTGCGACGTCAGCGACGAGGACCAGGTCGCCTCCGCCGTCGACCGCACCGTCGAGACCTTCGGCCGCCTCGACATGGCCTACAACAACGCCGGCATCCAGATCCCGCCCAGCGACGCCGCCGAGGAAGCCGCCGAACGCTTCGACCGCGTCAACGCCATCAACCTCCGCGGCGTATGGGCCTGCATGAAGCACGAACTGCGGCACATGCGCGCCCAGGGCAGCGGCGCCATCGTCAACTGCTCCTCGCTCGGCGGCCTGGTCGGCCTACCCGGACGCGCCTCCTACCACGCCTCCAAGCACGGCGTGATCGGCCTGACCACCAGCGCGGCCTTGGAGTACGCCCCGCGCGGCATCCGCATCAACGCCGTCTGCCCCGGCACCATCAACACGCCCATGGTCAGCGACATGATCACCAAGGGAGAACTCGACCGCGCCGAAGCCGAGGCCAACCAGCCCATCAACCGCCTCGGTACCGCCGAGGAGATCGCCCAGGCCGTCCTGTGGCTGTGCAGCCCCGGAGCGGGCTTCGTCGTCGGCGTCGCCCTGCCCGTCGACGGCGGCTACGTCGCTCGCTGAGGACGAACCACGAACGGCTCAAGCAGTGGCTGACGAAGAACGTCCTGGACGTACATCGCGCGCCCAACACGCAGCCCGCTGAGCCCCGTCGTTCAACGACCGGAACAACGCCCGCTCAGATAAACCCGTGGAAAGAAGGACAAGAAATGTCACTGTCGGACGGCTATATCTTCGATCTCGACAAGAACGTCACGCGCACGTCGGTGACGTACAAGAACAGGTACGGGATCACCATCGCGGCCGACCTCTATCGGCCGAAGGACTTCGACGAGTCGCAGAAGCACCCGGCGATCGTCATCGGCCCACCGTACGGTGGCGTCAAGGAGCAGGGGCCCGGGGTGTACGCCCAGGAACTGGCCAAGCGCGGATTCGTCGCCCTCGGGTTCGACCCGTCCTACAACGGCGAGAGCAGCGGTGAGCCCCGGCACATCGCCTCGCCGGAGATCTTCGCCGAGGACTTCAGCGCCGGCGTGGACTTCCTCGGCACCCTGCCCTACGTGGGCCGCGACAGGATCGGCGCGATCGGCATCTGCGGCAGTGGAGGGTTCGCGCTGAACGCCGCCCAGGTCGACCAGCGGATCAAGGCCGTGGCGACGGCAGCCATGTACGACATCAGCGGCCTCACGCGCGGGGGGTGGCAGGACACCATGAGCGACGAGGAACGCCAGACAGGGCTGAACAAGCTCGCGGAGCAGCGCTGGACGGACGTCGACGCGGGTGAGCCAGCGCTCACGCCGACCTTCCCCACCGAGATCCCGGACGGCCTGGACCCGGTCACCAGCGAGTTCTTCGAGTTCTACGTCACCGATCGTGGTCGGCATCCTCGCTCGATCGGCGGGTTCACCATCACGAGTGGAATGTCCCACATCAACTACGGCGCGCTGCGCCACCTTCCGGACATCGCCCCGCGACCGATCCTCCTCATCACCGGTGAGCACGCTCATTCCCGCTACTTCAGCGACACCGTCCACGAGCAGGCGACCGGTCCCAAGAAGCTGGTGGTGGTTCCCGGGGCGCGACACATCGACCTCTACGACCGAACCGACCTGATTCCCTTCGAGGAGCTGGAAGAGTTCTTCACCAAGAATCTCGCCTGATCACCGGACACCGGCCCAGCGGGCGTTCGGGGCCCAGCACCGCTGGCAGCCCAGCACCTCACCCGCGCGGCGAAGGCTGCCAGGATCACTAGCAGGTCCGGCGGGCGGCAAGAAGGGGTCGGTTGTACCTCCGACAGGAACTCCACCAACACCACACCCCTCGGAGATCGAAGACTTCGCCCTCCGAGGGTCCGCCGCAGTGTGGCGTCGCCGAAAAATACCGACACCCCGGAGCCGCTGTCGCACCTCCCACCCGGAGGCCGGGCCCACGCTGTCGGCAAAGTCACGGCCGCACTCACCCTCGTACCGCTGACCGTGCTGCCCGGCGATGTCTGCCACCCGACTCGACGGCTACGACCGCTTATCACTCGGTGACCGAGACCGGGAGCGGCGGCGGATCCGCACGAACTGAAACCCCCGTTGAGATGCCGAAAGAGAGTCCGTCCGTGACGACCCCTACCGCAGTCGAAAGACTCATCCATCTCCAGGCAGCAGGCGTGAGCCTGGTGCTCGACCTGAGAGGCACCGGCCTGCCCACCGTGCTCCACTGGGGCGCCGATCTCGGCAACCTCACCCAGGACGAGCTCTCGCAACTGGCCGATGCCGCCACCATGCCGAACATGCCAGGGTTCGACGATGTCGTACCGCGGGTCGCGCTGCTGCCCGAGCACGGCACCGGATGGCCCGGACAGCCCGGCCTCACCGGGCACCGCCAGGGCGCCGACTGGTCACCCCTGTTCACCCTCGACTCGGTGGAGGCCGACGGCCTCTCGGTACGGATCCGGGCCGCCGACCGCACCGCCCAGCTCGGTCTCGTCCTGGAAGCCGGGCTCACCCCTGCCGGGCTGGTGCGAATGCGGGCCGCCGTACGCAACGACGACACGGTACGGCCGTACACGCTCGACGGATTGATGCTCGCGCTGCCGGTGCCCGACTCCGCCACCGAACTGCTCGACCTCACTGGCCGCTGGTGCCGCGAACGCTCCCCGCAGCGCCACCCGTTCAACGCGGGCACCTGGCTGCGCGAGACCCGCAGCGGGCGCACCGGCCCCGACGCCGCCCTGGTCCTGACGGCCGGCACGCCGGGCTTCGGCTTCGGCCACGGTGAGGTGTGGGGCCTGCACATCGCCTGGAGCGGCAACCACCGGATCCTGGCCGAGCGGCTGCCCGCCGGCCGCCCGGCCCTCGCCGCCGGTGAGCTGCTGCTTCCGGGCGAGGTGGTTCTCGGCCCCGGCGAGGAGTACACCGGGCCGTGGCTCTACGGCTCCCACAGCGCAAAGGGCCTGGACGGACTGTCCGCGCGCTTCCACGACCACCTGCGCGCCCGGCCCGGCCACCCGCACCGGCCCCGACCGGTGGTGCTCAACACCTGGGAAGCCGTCTACTTCGACCATAATCTCGACAAGCTCACCCACCTCGCCGACCTCGGCGCGCAGGTCGGCGTGGAACGCTTCGTCCTGGACGACGGCTGGTTCCGCCACCGCCGCGACGACCGGGCCGGGCTCGGCGACTGGTACGTCGACGAGACCGTCTGGCCCAATGGCCTGGGCCCGCTCATCGACCATGTCCGCGCGCTCGGGATGGAGTTCGGCCTGTGGGTCGAACCGGAGATGGTCAACCCCGACTCCGACCTGGCCCGCGCCCACCCCGAATGGATCCTGGCCACCGGCGGCCGTACCCCCGCCGACCGCCGCTTCCAGCAGGTCCTGGACCTCACCCACCCCGAGGCGTACGCGTACATCCTTGAGCGGCTCGACGCCCTGCTCACCGAGTACGACATCGCCTACCTCAAGTGGGACCACAACCGCGAACTCGTCGACGCCGGCCACTCACCGGGCGGTGAACCCGCCGTCCACGCCCAGACCCTCGCCCTCTACGCCCTGCTCGACGAACTGCGCGCACGCCACCCGGGCCTGGAGATCGAATCCTGCTCCAGCGGCGGCGGACGCGTCGACCTCGCCGTCCTCGAACACACCGACCGCATCTGGGCCAGCGACTGCAACGACGCCCTGGAACGCCAGTCGATCAACCGCTGGACCGGTCTGCTCCTGCCGCCCGAACTCGTCGGCTCCCACATCGGCACCGCCCGCTCCCACACCACCGGCCGCACCCACGACCTCGCCTTCCGGGCCGGCACCGCGCTCTTCGGCCACCTCGGCATCGAATGGGACCTCACCCGCGCCAGCGAGAGCGAACGCGCCGAACTCACCCGCTGGGTCTCCCTCCACAAGCAGCTCCGCGACCTGCTGCACACCGGCCGCGTCGTCCGTATCGACCATGCCGACCCGGCCCTGTGGGCCCACGGCGTCATCTCGAACGACCGGACCGAAGCCGTCTTCGCCCTCGCCTCCGTGGCCACCCCCGTCGCCGCCCACTCCGGCACGCTACGGCTGCCCGGCCTCGACCCGAACACCACCTACCGCGTGCGCCCGCTGCCCCCGGCCGACCACGCCCCCGGCATGGAACGCGGAACCCCCGCCTGGTGCACCAAGGACGGCATCACCCTGTCCGGCAACGTCCTCGAACACGTCGGCATCCAGATCCCCACCCTCCACCCCGAACAGCTCATCCTGCTCCACCTCACAAGCCGCTGAGCCGCCGCCACCGGCTCGAAGCAACGGGGCTGCCCGCCGGTGAGTAGCTCAGCCGGAATCACTCCAGGGGCGAAGTACAACTCGAACTGCACCGAATGAGGGGAAGGGTCCCGGCCGCTGCGCGGCCGGGACCCTTCTGGCACTGGCATTAG
This sequence comes from Streptomyces akebiae, assembly GCF_019599145.1. Taxonomy (NCBI): domain Bacteria; kingdom Bacillati; phylum Actinomycetota; class Actinomycetes; order Kitasatosporales; family Streptomycetaceae; genus Streptomyces; species Streptomyces akebiae. The sequence goes on from NZ_CP080647.1 coordinate 2,065,156, forward strand.
CCTCATCTGGGAGGGCCTGGAGATGATCGTTTGCTCCCGGCCTCGCCCTCACCGTCTGCACCGACGGGCTCACCTCATCCGAGGAAAGACTGCGCCTGCTGTCCTCCTGGGCCGCACCCCCGGAAGCGCCCTCAGCCGGCTGACGCCTGCCCCTGGGCTAGCGCCCGGGGCTCGATGCGGACAGAGCAACCACTACTCGTCACGACGTCTTCGATTTCTGTCTGCCCGCAGTCCGCGCAGGAGCACATCGCACTGTTCCGCGAGTATCTGTCAGCTCACTTCGACATCCCTGGTCACGATCCTCAAGCCATGGAAGGTTCCGGGAAAGAAGTACAGCTCGGTCGGTACACCTGCCCGGATCAGCCCCGCGCCGAAGGCATGACCATCGCCAAGCTGTCGCTGCCGGTCTGCCGCAGAGCATCGGCACGGATCACGAAGGCGCGAATCCTCGCCCGCTGCAGTCGGAGGACGTTGCCGGGTGGAGGTTTCCTGCTACTTGGACACCGTCTCGGGCAGGGCATCCGAGCCGAGCGCGGCCGGGTCACCCTGCATGACAAGCGGCGCAATGTCACGCCGCACGATGCGCCAGCCGTCGGCACGGCGCTCCCACTGGTCGATCCACACGCCGGCGGTGTCGAAGTACAGGTGACCGCGCTCCCCGGCCCCCTGGTGACGTGCCAGTCCGTACACCTCCGTCCGGGCCGTGTCACCGTCGGCCTCGACGAGCGGGCTTCCGAGGAGATGCATGGTCGGTCCGCAGTTGGCCAGGAAGCCGCTGAGATTTTCCCGCAGCTCCTTGGTGCCGGCGCGTTCTCCCAGGCCGTAGTTGAAGGTGAGGTCCTCGGCGAACACGGTGTCGAGGGAGTCCCAGTCGCGCTTGTCCAGGATCCGCGTCAGGCGGGAGAGCGTCTGGGTGATCTCTCGCTCGTCCAGGAGGGTCTGGAGGTCGGTCATGATCGTTTTCCTTGTCTCTTGGTGTCTCTGGGTGTGCTGAGCCGGTCCGCCAGGGGTCCGCAAATGCCGGACATTCGGGCACTTCAGGCCCTTGACCTGCGGCTTCACGGAGTGCTGGGGCTCACTGCGCCACCGGCCCGTGCCCTGCTCCGAGTCCGCGCCGGAGCGCGTCGAACTGCTCCGCGAGCATTCGCCGGCTCACCTCGGCGTCCGGGACCAGGGTCATCGAGCCGTGGAACGTTCCGGGGAAGAAGTGCAACTCGGTCGGGACGCCTGCCTGGATCAGCCGGTGGGCGTAGTTCAGTCCTTCGTCGCGCAGCGGGTCGAACTCGCTGACGGAGACATAGGCGGGCGGCAGGCCGGAGAGATCCTCGGCGCGGGCCGGGGCCGCGTACGCCGAGACGCCGTCGCCGCCGCGGATGCCCTGGCCACCGAGGTAGTAGTCCCAGCTGAGCTCCGCATTGGGCCGGTGCCACACCGGGGTATCGATGAATGCGCGCATCGAAGGGGTCTCCAGGCGGTCGTCCAGGTCCGGGACGGCCAGGAACTGGAAGCGCAGCGCCGGGCCGCCGCGGTCACGGGCCAGCAGCGTGACGGCCGCGGTCAGGCCGGCGCCGGCGCTCTCCCCCGCGGCACCCAGCCGGTCCCGGTCGATGCCCAGCTCGGTGGCATGGTCCGCGGTCCAGGTCAGGGCGGCGTAGCAGTCCTCCAGTCCGGCCGGGAAGGGATGTTCCGGCGCCAACCGGTAGTCCACCGCGACAACCACCGCGCCCACCTCGGCCGCGATACGGGTCGCATCCGCATGAGACACGTCGATGCTTCCGGCCACGAACCCACCCCCGTGGATGTAGAGCAGCCCTGGCAGGTCGCCGTCGCGGCCTTCCGGTGTGTAGATCCGCACCGGCACCGCCGGCCCGTCCTGCTCACCGGCCACGGTGGTGTCGGTGATCTGGACCGGGACGGACGGTTCGTAGGCGGGAAGCTGCGCCACCATCTCCGCCTCTCTCCGCCGGGCCCCCTCGAGGTCCGTGAAGGGGAACTCCGGCAGCATGGCCACCCACGGGGCGATCTCCGGGTCGAATGCGTACGGCATGTGGCACCTCACGGCGTTGACTGGGCTTGTGCATTCCAGCCTGCGCGGATCACCGGGGTTTTCCCTACCGCCGCCTGGCGCGGATCGGGCTTGAGGATTCCGACAGGTGGCGGATGGCGTAGCGTTTCGGTCATGAAGGGACTGCTGTTGCGGCTGTCCGCGCTGGACGCCGACGCGGAGAACGCAGTCCGGGTGATCGGCTTCTTCGACCAGCTGATCTCGAGCCGGGCGAGCCTGAGCACCCTGGTGAAGGAGACCGCGAAGCTCGCCGAGTGCCCGGCCGGCGCCATGGACTCCATGCTGGGCGTCTGTCTGCGGGCCGACCCCGCTGGCGGGCAGGTCACCGCAGGCGACGCGCCGCCGACCGCCGCGAGTCGCCCGCTTGCGCCCAGCGGACAGGTGTGGCTGGAACGCGCGGGCACGCCGCTGCCCCTGGATGAACTCGTGCTGGAGCGGTTCGCGATCGCCGCCGCCCCGCTCCTGGACCACAGCCGCGGCCCGATGCCCGAACTGGGCGACACAGCCCTGGTGGAACTCGTGCTGTCGGCGGCCGCGGGGGAGGCCGAGCGCTCCCGAGCCGTACGCCTGCTGCACTTCGAGCCGACCACCCGGCTGCGGGTGCTCGCCGTGGCCGCCGAGCCCGCCCGCGTCAAGGCCCTTGTGGCCGCACTGCGTGAGATCAGCCCCGGTGTCCACTGCGCATCACTGGGCCCGGTGCACGCCGTCCTGACGCCCGAGGCTCCCCCGGCTCTGCCCGACTCGGCGCCCCGTGACATCAGGATCGGCGTCGGCCCCGCGCTGCCCGTCATCCAGGCTGCCGACTCCTGGCAGCAAGCCCGCACCGCGCTCCGCTTCACCGCCCTCACCGCGCCCTACCCCGCGGTCTTTTACGCGGACGAACTCGGCGCGATGGCCGCGCTCGCCGCCCGCATGAGGACCGAGGACATCGCCCAGGTGGCCGATGTCACCGCGCTGGACCGACTCGCCTCCGAGCCGCACGGCGCGGACACCCTCGCCGCACTCACCGCCTTCTGCAGCACCGGCTCGGCCCGCAAGGCCGCCGCCGCGGTCTACCGGCACCACAGCACGGTCGCTGCCCGGCTCGCCCACGCCGAGTCCCGGCTCGGCTTCGCCTTCGCCACCCCCGCCGGCCGACTGCGGCTCGAACTCGCCATCGTCCTGCGGCACCTGCGCGACAGCACCGAATAGCACTCCGGCTTCGGGCCTACGGAGCAGCCATGAGCGCAAAGCGCGTGATCTTGAACGCGAAGCGGGCCCCGGCGTAATGCCGGGGCCCGCTTCACGCTGGTGGACGTTTACTGTCATTGCAGCGGTCGCAGCCGCAGGCGACCGCCTCGGTGTCGGCCGACGGGACAGCTGCGGCTGCCGGGGCCGCGCAGCAGCCCTTGCCCTGCCAGACGTCGCGACCTTCCTCGACCGCGATGGCGGCGATGACGAGGGCGGCGACGGGGTCGGCCCAGGACTAGCCGAGGATGGCGTTGAGGACCAGGACGAGCAGGAGCACGGCGGACAGTTACGTGCGCAGCAGGTCTGCTTGGAGTGGGTGACCGCGGAGGCGGAGCCCAGCTCGCGGCCGACGCGGCGCTGGGCGGCGGACCAGGAACGGCATGACCGCCAGCGCCAGGGCGGCGATGACGATGCCGGGGATCGACCGCTCGGCCTCGCCGGTTCCGGTGAGGGCGCGTACGGCGTCGACGATGAAGTACGCAGCGAGCGCGAGGAACGATACGACGATGCCCCGCAGGGTGCGCAGCTCGCGCCTCGCGTACGGCATGGTCGGCCGCAGAGAACTGCCAGACGACGGCCGCGTCACGCGCTCCCGGTTCCCGGGGATCTCAGCGGGCCGAGTGACCTGCGACGTTGGACACCAAGCTCAGGCATGGTCCTCCCAGAACAGTCTTTCGTTCCTGTCCGGGTCGTTGACGATCCGGCACCTGGCGTCGAGCCACATCGTGGCACGGTCGGTCAGGGTGTAGGCGGGCCATCTCGGCACGCCCGCCGCCGTGGGGCGGCCCGTGTGGGCGATCCGGTCGAGTTCGGCTCCCTGGTACGTGCCGCTCAGCCTGCCGCGCAGTCCGGCCTCGTCGATCCGGAAGACGTCGGGCGGCCCGAACAGGCTGAAGAACACCGTCTCGTCCCGGCACGTGCCGCACATCAGCGGCTTGTCGGCCGAGAAGGGCGCGGCGCCGTCGGCGAAGGGGTGCCGCGGGATGACGGTCCCGTCGACGAAGGCGCCGAAGCCGGGGAGCGGGCCGGGGTCGCCCCACGGCGGGGCGCCGTTCGCGGCCTCCGACTGCTGGATCTCCAGCAGCCTGGCGGCCGGGATGTCATGCAGCCGGGGTATGTCCGCCGTCGTCAGCCCCAGCAGCTCCAGCGTGCGCCTGGCCCGGGCGGTGGCACCGTCACGGGTCGGGAAGCGCAGGGGCGCGGCGCTCTCGATCGACGCCTTGTGGAACAGCGGCACGGCGGCCGGCATGGTGTAGACGGCCGCGGTCTTGGCACCGCCGCCGCTCTCGCCCCAGACCATGATGTTGTCGGGGTCGCCGCCGAAGTTCTCGATGTTCTCCCTGGTCCAGCGCAGCGCGGCGAGAATGTCCAGCATCCCCTAATCTCGGGTACTGTCTCGCAGGTCCGCTGGGGCGAGCCGCGCTCGTACTTCGTCGCCGCGCAGGGTGATGCGGTGCATGACCCGGCGCGGGTCGCCGTAGTCGCGGTTGGCGTAATGGGCGGTGCCGCGGTTGTCCCCCAGCATGGTGCGAGAAGGCCCGTCCCGGCGCGCGGCCGCCGGGGCAGGCGCGGCGTTACGCGGCGTCCAGGGCCTTCTGCTGCATCCCGTCGGCGCTCATGCACCCCGATACGTCGTCGTACGCAGCGGTCCATGTCCAGCCGTCACGCCGGTTGTCCGTGGCGCGGACGACGTCCTGTCCGATGCCGTTGTGGATGTGCGAGATGGTCAAGGACTCCGGGCTGACGCGCAGGACCTGGTACCAAGTGCCGCGGTAGCGTACGAAGTCTCCGCGCTTGAAGCCGGCCTTCGATCAGACCTTGAAGCGCTTTGCCTCGGCGTCCTTGACGACCGTCTCCCAGTGCTCGATCTCCTCGGTCAGCTCCTAGTGCCGGATCTTCAGCTCGGGGTCGTCGGGCTTGCAGGAGTACCCCTTGGCGGACTCGCCACGCTGCCACACTCGACCACGCGGAGGTCGGCCCGCAGCTTGTCGAGGCGGCGGAGGGTACGGCCGGGGCGCCCCTTGTCGTGACACGTGGCGGGATATGTCGGTGCCCATGAGGCCGACGTGCTGTGTGGTGATCATCAGCACCGGGCCTGTGTGGGTTGCCGGCGTCCTCATCGGCAGTCGTCGGCCGCCTGACGGTCCGTGCGCAGACGGCTGATGAAGTCGGCCGTGGACCGGTGGCAACGCTCCATGTCCAGCTCGGGATAGGTCAGGGCGGTCTGAAGGAGCCCCTGGATGGTGGACGCGGCGGTGAGGCCCGTGTCACGGTCACCGATGCAGGATGCCAACAGCTCCCCCAGCTCTTCGTGGAAGCGGTGGAACGTGGGCCGCAGCGCGCTGTCGTGGGCCGCGGCGGTCACCATTTCCTGCATCGCGATCGTCGCCGCGCGGTGCTCGGTCAGCAGCGCCACCACGAGGTCCGCCGCGAACTGGGCAAACGACTCGGGAGCGCTCTCGCTCTGCACGCCGACTTTGGCCACCTGGGATGCGACGGTTTGCTGCGCGTGCTCGAACATCGCCGTGCGAAGGTCGTCGATGGACGAGAAGTGATAGCTCACCGACGCCAGGGACACCTGGGCGCGCGTCGCCACGGCCCGGTGGGTCAGGGCCCCCGCCCCCGCGTCGGCAACAAGTTCGATCGCGGTGTCTAGCAGCAGGGCGCGTCGTGCCGCACCACGCGCCGTCAGTCGTTCCTCACGCACCCTGTGCTCCTCGCCTCTGCTTCTGCTGGACCAACGTATCGAAAGCGGGCAAGCCCCATTCGTGCAGCCCCAGGGGTTCGGGCGAGGACCGACAGGGCACAGCATCCACCGTCCGTCCGCGGCAGTGACCTCGCCCCGCGCTCAGGTTGTCGGTGCAACCATGGGTGTCGCCGTCGTCGACGTTGTCGGGGTCCGGTTCCCTCAGGGGATGCAGTCGCGCAGGGGCTGTGCCGGGTCCGGGCTGCTGATGAACGGCCGGCCGATGTCTGCGAGGTGATCGTGTCCTCGTCGATCAGGTGCGGGACGGTTTCGAGGGTCTGCCCACCGAGGAGGATCAGGGCCGTGCCGCCCAGGACGGTCCGTCCCACATCCGGGCGAAGATCTCGTAACCCTTGTTTACGCCGTTCCCCTTTGCCGTCCGTGGAGAAGTGCTGGGTTGGACACGGACGTTCGTGGAGCGCGGCGAGAGGCTGATGCCCACCCGGTGAGCCCCGTGTGCTGAACCACCGCGTCCACGACCTCCTGGGTGAAGTGGAGGCGGCCGTCGACCGAACCAGCTCCGTAGCAGTCCGTGCGACCGTTGACCTGGGCGTCGAAGAACCGTCACCCCACGACTGCACCTCTCTGCGTGAACCGGGCGCAGCCGAAGCCCGTCACCGGGCCATCAGGGACATAGGCGTCGGCAGTGCACGCGTTCGCGTGCACTGCCGACAGGGGCCCCGACTCCTCACACGAGCAGGAGCGTCTTACCGATCGTGCTCCTGGATTCCATGGCGGCATGGGCGTCGGCCGCACGCTCCAGCGGGAATGTCCGTCCGATCACCGGCCGCAGCCGGCCGGCAACGGCCTCCTCAAGTGCGGTGGCCGCCAGCTCGCGCTGGTTCCCGAGCGCCCCCATCAGCTGCCGCAAGCCGATGACGGTGACGCCCCGGGCAGCGAGCGCCCTAGTGTCGGTGAACACGCCTCCGGCCGCACCGGTCAGTACGAATCGCCCGCCGGCATCAACCAGCGAGGCCGCCGCTGTGCCGGTCTCGCCACCCACGCAGTCGAACACCACGTCGACGCCAACGCCGCCCGTCAGCGTGCGGACCCGCTCGGTCCAGTCGGGCCGCGCATAGGTCACCGCCTGCGCACCCGCGTCCCGCACGGCCTGCAGCTTGGCCTCGCTGCCCACGGCACCGATCACCTTCGCGCCGGCGGTGAGAGCGAGTTGCACCAACAGTCCGCCCAGGCCGCCGGCCGCCGCCTCGACCAGTACCCACTCGTCCGGCTTCGGAGCGCCCAGCCCGGAGATGGCCAGCGCGGCCGAGCCGTCGGTGAGCAACGCCACCGCATCGGCGGTGGACAGCTCCGCCGGGATCGGGATCGTTTGGTGAGCGGCGACCACCGCCTTCTCCGCGTAGCCCCCCGTGCCGTTGGTATGGCCGATCACTCGCCGACCGAGCAGGCCCGGGTCGGTGTGCGGGCCGACCGCTGTGATCACGCCGCCGATGCCGGTGCCGGGCACGTAGGGCGGGGTGGGCGACTGCATGGGGAGGGGAGGGCGTCCGGCCCGGATCTGGGTTTCGATGAACACCACGTTCACAGCTTCGACGTCGACCAAGACCTGTCCCTGGCCGGGCTTCGGATCAGGGGCCTCACCGGCCACCAGCACTGACGGATCTCCGAATTCGGTCAACCAGATGGTTCGCATGGGCGGTCGGAGCACGGCGTCCTCGCGGGTCCGTTGCCCCGTCCTCCTTTCATATTCGTGTGGGTGTGAGTGTTGTGCGGTCGGCGGACGACATTGCCTCGTCGGCCGTATCGAGCACGGCCACCGTCTGTGGACTCGGACACCTCGTCCCACGAGGACGGTTCGCTCCGGCCGGTTGCCGGGGCCGCACCAACGGCCCGGATCGCCAGGTGCCGGACGCGGCCATTGGCTGCCGCTGCCTGAACGGCGCCGCGGTGTCGCGCGTGGTGAGCACGGTGCGGCTGTCTGCCGGTGGCTGCCGCGCATCGAGGTGGTCCAGAAGGAGTGAGGGTGGGGCCTCGGGTAACTCTCCGAAGATCCAGTGCGTGACGCCCTCGATCTCGGCGACCTCCCAGTCCGGCCGGTCGGCGGGGTAGTAGTTGGGGCTCTGCGCACCGGGCCCGGGTAGACGCAACCCGTACTCCTCGGTATGGCTCGCAGGGATCTTCCCCTCATACGGACACCCCGCAGCATCTCGGCTTCCTTCGCCAGGAGCCAGCTTTCCGTGCCAGGGTCGCGCCAGTCATCGCTGCGCTGACGTTGCGGGTGCAGAGGGGTCGTCCACCAGGCGTCGGCACCACCCCAGTCGTCCCCGACGAGGTCGAAGCCGTCCCACCCGAGCCTGTCGGCTGTGGCCAACACATCCGACGTCAGCTCGCTCACCCGCTTAGGCGGAGGGCTCCTGCGGCCCCACCCCGGCGGAGTAGCTCCGCAGGTCAGGCACGACGGCACGAAGCCCCCGCTTGCCAAGCGCGGCGACATGGCAGGACCGGCCAGCCGCAGGACCCGCGGCGATCGCATCGAAACTGCCCACGGAGGTGGGGATGGTCAGAGTCCGGGGCATCGCGCGCCTTTCGGGCCAGGAGAGCGCTATGTCGATTCGAGTACGGCGTACCCGATACATTCGTACCAGATACATTCGTACTCGGTCCAGCCCCGAAGCACACAGGCCCGACCAGGCCAACACGGACCACAGGAGGTACACCGTCGTGCTGCCCTTCCAATCCGCTCACGCCAGAAGCGAACCACCGAGCAAAAAGCCACAAGCTAAAGATCTGCACGCCCTTGGGCCGCAAATCTCATCACAGAAAACCGCACCTCTAACGTGCCGAGAGGTGGTGCGGCCAGCGCTGCGTGCCCGGTGGCTCCACCGCGCGCAGGGCATGTCGTTCAAAGTGATCGCACGGCATCTGGGCACCGCACGGAATACGTACGGCGGGCTGTGGCCACCGATGACCCTCCGAAGCGAAGTCTTTAGCTAGCCCGCATTCGTCAACTGCGTCCGACTGTCGGTGCAGAGCGTCGATCACCGTTTCCGCAGGCCAGGCGTCTACGCCGAGCCGTCAGGCGGCATCCGCCCAAAGAATGTTCACTAGCCTCGGGCTTTCACGAGGCGGCCTGTCCGAGTCTTGATCACGAACGCGAGAAGTGCTCCTGACCTGGAACGATAGGACTTGTCGAGGGTCCAGATCGTGCCGTGGAAAGACGCACTTCTCAGGTGAAGAAGCGTATCGGGTCGTACCCGCGTGTCCGCGTCGAGGGCAGCGGTCGTGGAGTGGTCTCGCAGGCCGGGGCCTGCTGGTGGAAACGGTCCGCAAGACGGGCCTGGATACCGCGATATCTGCGGCTCTGGCGCCCTGGCGCAAGCTGCGGGCGGTGCACGATCCCGGCAAGATCCTGCTGGATGTGGCGCTCGCGGTCGCCCTCGGTGGTGACTGCCTGGCCGACGTCGGCATGCTGCGGGCCGAGCCGGCCGGGTTCGGGCCGGTGGCCTCGGACCCGACAGTCTCCCGGCTGGTCGACACACTCGCGGCGGGCGGCCAACGCGCCCTGAACGCGATTCGCAGTGCCCGCTCTCAAGTACGCGAACATGTATGGAAGTTGGCCGGCACGTCGGCGCCTGATGCAACCGGTTGTGTGACCGTGGACCTGGACGGCGTTTTGGTGATCGCGCGCTCCGACAAGGAGGACGCGACTGCGACCTGGAAGAAGACCTTCGGCCATCACCCGCTGCTGGGCTTCGTCGACCACGGGACGGGCGGGTCCGGCGAGCCGGTGGCCGGTCTGCTCAGGCCCGGAAACGTCGGCAGCAACACCGCCGCCGATCACATCACGGCCACCCAGCTGGCCCTGGCCCAGCTGCCCAAGTCCTATCGGCGCGGGCGCCGGACGCTGATCCGCACCGACTCCGCGGGTGGCACCCACGAGTTCGTGGCCTGGCTCGCGAAACGCGGACGGTGGCTGTCGTATTCGGTCGGCATGACCATCACCGACGCAATTCACCAGGCCGTACTCACGGTGCCGCTCACCGCATGGACACCGGCCGTCGAGCCCCGTGGGGAGATCCGCGACGGGGCCTGGGTCGCCGAACTCACCGGCGGCATGCTCGACGGCTGGCCGAAGGGCATGCGGCTGATCGTCCGGAAGGAACGACCGCACCCCGGCGCCCAGTTGAGGATCGCGGATGCCGACGGCATGCGGATCACGTGCTTCGCCACCAACACCACCGGCCGCCCCATCGCAGAGCTCGAACTCCGCCACCGCCTGCGGGCACGGGCCGAGGATCGCGTCCGGGCTGCCCGCGCGACCGGCCTGCGGAACCTGCCCCTGCACGACACCGCGCAGAACAGGGTCTGGCTGGAGATCGTCCAGATCGCACTCGACCTGCTGGCCTGGATGCCGATGCTTGCACTGAACGACCAGGCCCGGCTCTGGGAGCCCCGCCGCCTGCGGCTCCGCCTGTTCAGCCCGGCCGGCCAGCTCGTCACCACCGGCCGCCGCCGGATCCTCCGCCTCGCTCACCACTGGCCCTGGACCCATGTCGTCACCACCGCCCTCGGACAGCTCGACCATCTACCCAACCCAGTCTGACCAGTAGTTTTTCCGTCCCTGCGAGCAGCACCACGTCTCCGGAGCAGTGGAACTCCGCGCCCACCCGACACGTCAGTCGGGCCACCGGCCTGCCCGCCAATAGCCACGGAACGCGAAACGGTCCGCCGACTACGTCGGCAGACCGTCACGAAAGATCGAGGCTAGAGGACCGGGTTCCAGGCGTCGGTGCCGAAGAGGTACCGCTGGGGCGTGTACTCGCGGGCCTCGAGGTCGGTCATTTGCGGTGCGTTGGAGCCGACGCCGGCTCCGGGACCGGAGTTGCGGTACTCCTTGAACCGGGCCTGCGACCAGGAGTAATCGGGCATCATGTCGGTCCAGGGATGGGTCTCGGTCACCACCGAGGCCACCTGCGTGTCACGGACCACCGCCTGGGGCCAGGCGTCCGGCCCGTTGTGCCACGGCCGGCCGAGGTACGTCGTCCTTGCCGACGCCGTGGAGTTGATGGAGCTGTCGGCGATGAGGATGCCGTACTTCTTGCTCTTGTCGGTGTTCGGCGCCAGTACTGTGCCGCCGGGCCATGCAAGGACCTGGATGTTGGATCGGTGGATCACTGCGGTGGCGTTACCGAAGATGAAGTCCACATCGCCCCGGATGAAGCACTGGTGGAAGTACTGCCGGGCCTGGGTGGTGGGTGTCTCCGACTTCACGAGCAGGGTGTCCTGATGGCTCAGCATCGAGACGTTGTCGAATACCTGCCGGTCCCCCATGGCGGCGACCGCGACGGCCTGGGTCTCGAACGGGCTGATCTCCGGGTGGGCGTCACGCTCGAACGTGTTGCTGATCGTGATGTTCCTGACCGTGAGGTTGGGCGCCCTGAAGGTGGCCACGGCGCTGCCCTGCGTGCCGAATTTCGCTCCGGTCGCGGGGTCGATCATCCCGTGGCATCGGGTGTTGTGGATGACGACGTACAGGGGGAGGCTGGCGACGCCCTGAAGCGTCAGCCATGGCTTGTTCTTCGGGACACTGATGACCTCGTGGTAGACGCCCTTGTCGATGAGGATGGTGTGCGGCGTGCCGTCGGCGGGCACAGCGTCGATCGCGGCCTGCACAGTGGAATGGTCGCCGATGCCATCCTGTGAGACGTACAGGAGACCGTCCTCGATGTGCTTGCCTCTGGTGTTGATGTTCGAATGGTGGGCCATCAAGAGGTAACGCGATGCGACAGCCAGGGTTCCGATGACGATGCCGGCGACCTCAACGGGGGCGGCGAAGACGGTGGCGCCCCCGATGAAGGCCGTCAGGAACGCCGTGCTGAGTCTGCCCCAGTTGTTGTGGAACGCGATGTCCGCCACAGTGAGGCCGTACGCCACGCCACTGGCGAACCGCCGCACGGTGTCAAGCGCTTGCTGTCGGAACCGGGAGGCTTCGGCGAGCCCCACGATGATCTGGAGGATAGCCTGCGCTCCCTCCCTGGCAGCGACGTTGGCGCCGTCCTGGAGCCGCAGGACGGCTGTGTTAAAGCTGGCAGGGGACAGTTGCATGCCGTCGCGGCTGGCACCCTGTCGTGCCAGAGCGTCGTATCCGGCGAGGTCCTGGTACCGGGTGTTCGTCTGGCTGCCCGGGTCGTTACGGTCGATGGTTCCGGCGGGCCGGCCCAGGGGTATGTCTGCCTGGCCGTTCCGCAGTCCGGGCTCCAGTGTGAAGAAGTCGCCCCACGTCACGTCGCCGCCTCCGGTCTCGACGCCCTGGAACCAGCCCACGACGTAGGAGTCCGACCGGCGCATGAACACCCGGATGAACTCGGACCTGTCCTCGGCGTGCAGGTCGACCCGGATGTGCTCACCGGTCGCGCCGAGGGCGGTGACGTCGACCGGGGCAGCGCCGTCGACGGGGATCCTGCCGCTTCTGATCGCTGCCCTGATGCCGTTGATGAGGCCGGCATAGCCGTCCTTCGCTTCAGACGGCTCACTGCTGATGCGCCAGGTGACGTGCGCACCGGTCGCGGCGCTGGCGCGAGGGGCGGCGGCGACTACCGCGCCGCCGGCCAGCATGGTGCCGGCCGCCACAGCGATGGCACTGGCGAGAAATGACCTGCGGGCGAGTTGACCCTGCTGCTCGGTCGTCACTTGAGCTCCTTGTTGTTCTGAGCGCCCCATGGCATGGACTGCGATGTGCGGCGGATATCGATCTTGACGCCGGCCTACATGCCGGTTCGGTCACCCACGCACTGCTGGCGAGCCTTGGCCGACTGACGCTTTCGGCTGCCGTACGTGACCGGGCATGGAGACGGCGGCCGACATCGGTCGGGCTCGTTCCGTCAGGTTCCGGTCGCCGGCTGCCGTCGGCGTGCGGCAGGTGGGGGTGCACTCCTGATCGTGGCTTCGAGGCCCGCGACGGCGGAGGACATCCCCTTGTCGTGCGTCATGCAGCAAGGTTCGCTGCGGGGGCTGCCCCGTGGCCATGGGTACTTCCACGAGGCGGGCCCCGACCCCGGGTCCGGGTATTTCTACGAGGTTGTCCTACGGGTCGACGCCTGGTTCGCTGTCCACCAGGACGCGATCCGGGCGCGGGAGCCGAAGCCGAGCTTGGCCAGCATGTTCTCGACGTGGCCGTCGACCGTGCGCGGGGAGCGTCGGAGGACGGAGGCGATCTGGCGGTTGCTCATGCCCTTGGCCACCAGCGCGGCCACTTCCCGCTCCCGGGGGGTCAGCGGGCTCACTGCGGGGGCCGGGTTGGTCGGCTCGGGCTCGGGGCGCAGGGCGTGGGCGATGGCGTCGTCGGGGCCGCGGTGGCGCCCGCCTTCCGCGAGGGCCTTCTCGTACGCCGCCGGACCCAGAGCACGTACGACGGCTTCCTCGCACCGGGCGTGCTGCTCGGCCATGTGCGGGCCGAAGGTCGAGATGGGGGTGCCGGTGTCCCGCCACAGGACGCGCGCGGCACCCAGTAGGCGCGCCGCTTCCTCCCGATCGCCGTGCGCGGCGGTTGTCCAGGCGAGCTGCTCCAGCATCAACGCCACTCTGAGGTAGTCGTTGAAGCCCTGCTCCTTCGCCAGTGCGGTGCGCAGCAGAGCCTTGGCCTCCTTGTGGTCGCCGCGTATCCAGGCGTCGTATCCGAGCGTCCACAGCGCGTGCGCGTGGGCCAGCCGCTCACCGTGCGCTTCGGCGAGGGCGACGGCCTGCCGGCAGGTCTCGGTGGTGCGCGGATCCCCGAGGTGCGACTGGGCGGTGGCCAGCTGAATCAGCGCGTAGACCGCCCCGATGACCTCGCCTGTCCTTAGGTGAGCGGCCGCCGCTTCCTCCAGTAGGACCACGGCTTCCTCCAGCCGGCCGCCGAACAAGGCCAATGTGCCCCGCAGTCCGTGGACGTGGGCGCGCACCACCCGTTCGTCCAGCCGCTCGCCCAGCTCCGCGGCCTCGTCCAACCGCTGGTAGGCCGCAGCGTGATCGCGCTGCAGCACCGCCACCCAGGCGGCGACCCACAGCGCCCTGGCCCGGGCGGGGCTGGGTTCGGGCGCGGCGGCGAGTGCGTGGTCGAGCCGACGGCGTCCCTCACCGAGGAATCCGCCCTCGCACCAGTGCAGGCGCAGTGCTGCGGCCAGCGCCAGGGTGGCCTGCGGGTCGGCGCCCTGGTCCAGTGCCGCGCGCAGATTGGCGTGCTCGGCACGCAGCAGGGCCAGGCTTTTCAGTTGGCCGGAGCCGTGCCAGCCGTCGGCGGTACGCTCGGCGAGGTCAAGGTAGAAGGCATGGTGCCGTTGCCGTATCAGCCCTTCCTCGTCGGACTCGGCGAGCCGCTCCCTCCCGTACTGGCGAATGGTCGCCAGCAGCCGGTAGCGCGGCAGACCGTCGCGCTCGCAGGGCAGGACGACGGACTGCACGACCAGCCGGTCGAGGAGATCGAGTATCTCGTCGCGGCCGAGGCCGTCACCCGCACACACACCCTCGGCCGCGTCCAGGTCGAAGTCGTCGGCGAAGACGGACAGCCGGTTCCACAGCAGCCGCTCGGCGGGGGTGCACAGCTCGTGGCTCCAGTCGATCAGCGCGCGTAGCGTCCGCTGGTGCGGCCGGGCGACCCGGCTGCGACTCGCGAGCAGCCCGAAGCGGTTCTCCAGCCGGGTCGTCGCCTCGTGGACGGTCAGAGTCCGTAGCCGGGACGCGGCCAGCTCAATGGCCAGCGGCAGCCCGTCCAGGCCCTCGCACAGCCGGAAGACGTCAGCGCGGTTGCCGTCGGTCACCTGGAACTCCGGGCACACGGCGGCGGCCCGGTCCCGCAGGAGTTCCACCGCGTCATCCGGCGCCAGCGGAGAAACGGCGAAGACCTGCTCGCCGTAGATTCCCAGCGCCCGGCGACTCGTCGCCAACACACGCAGGTCAGGGGAGGCCGACAGCAGCGCCTGCGCCAGCTCGGCACAGGCGTCGACGAGGTGCTCGCAGTTGTCGAGGACGATCAGCGGAGCACGGTGGGCCAGAAAGACGGCGAGTTGGTCGATGACCGGCCGGGTGCCCAGGTCTGACACCCCCAGCGCGGCGCCCACGGCGTTCGTCGTCAGTGACGGGTCCCGCACCGGTGCCAGATCCACCAGCCACACGCCGTCCGCGAAGTCCGTCGCCGACGCGGCGGCCACCTCCATCGCCAGCCGTGTCTTGCCCACCCCGCCCACGCCTGTGAGCGTCAGCATCCGCGTCGTCCCCACATGTCGGTGCACTTCGGCAAGGTCCCGGCCCCTGCCCACGAACGTGGTCAGCGCCGCAGGCAGATTCCCCACCTTGGATGTCTGGATGGTCACGTGCTTCTCGCCTTCAACGGCTCGCAGTCGTCGCGGACAAGGACGCCTGTCCGCGGTGGCAGCACGCTTCGTTGCGGCGGTCGGGGCGCGGTCCTGTCGCCGTACCCCAACCACCGCACCACCCCCGCGACCGGCATACAGCTGTCATCAGCGCATGTCGGGGGTACGGCATTCGGAGCAACGACAGGGACGCAGTCGCCCTTATGTCACTGAACAGTATCCATGGGCCCATAGGCCCTGGTCCCGGCTGTGACTGAGGTCTCGCATCCAGCTGGAAGCGTGCTTCTCAGTCCCTGGTCCCGCGAGCGAGAAGCCTTCCTCCGGCTCACGGACCAGCCTCCTGCAGCCTTGGGCGCCGTCCGTACCGAGCGAAACTCGGACTCCGTCGGATATGGCGTCGTCCCGGCAACCCTGCCCGGCTCCTGAATCGCCGTTCTGGACAGACCCTGGAGTTGTGTTCTCGGGCACGCCGTCGCTCTCCATAGGCATCGGACGTTTCCCGGGCGAACACGATGCGTGTCCGCGTAGGTACATGTGGCTGCCATCCTGCCTTCCGTGCCTGTTGCCGGGCCCTCCGGCGAATGCGCCGACGGCATAAAATGGTCGTGTTGTTCATCAGCCTTTTTGCGGTTCCGCGCCGCGCTTCGAGCGGTGTCACGGGCGCGGACATGGTGACCGAGGGGCCTGTCAGACCGTCGTGCTGCCGCCAGGGACGCACGCGATGCGGTCACGCGGAGACGAGAACGGAGTGCGAGGAAGTGGCTGGCCCAACCGATCTCAGTACAGTTCAGGGCAACCTGCCAGGGGCCCTCACCACATTCGTGGGTCGGCGGCGCGAGGTCGCCGAGATCCGGCGGCTCCTCAGCGAGGCGAGGCTGGTCACACTCACCGGTGTCGGAGGCGTGGGCAAGACCCGGTTGGCCCTGGAGGCCGCGTTCGCCGCCCGAACGGGATTCGCTGACGGGGTGTGGCTGGCCGACCTGGCCTCGGTACCGGACCCCTCGGAGGTTGCGGGCACGGTCGCGATGGCGCTCGGGGGCCTGGATCTGGGTATCAGGCCTGTCGCCGATCATCTGTCGAGCTATCTTTCCGGTCGCCAGGTGCTGCTTGTGCTGGACAACTGTGAGCACGTGATCGACGCCTGCGCCGGCCTCGTGCAGTCGCTGCTGTCGAGCGCTCCCGGACTGCGCATTCTGGCGACGAGCCGCCACATGCTGGCCATCCCGGCCGAGCGTCTGGTCACGGTTCACCCGTTGCCGCAGACCGATGCGGTGGATCTGTTGCGGGATCGCGCCGCAGCCGTGGGGCCGAAGTTCCAGGTCACCGACAGGAATTGGTCGGCTTGCGCCCGGCTCTGCCGGGAGCTGGACGGGCTTCCGCTGGCCATCGAGCTGGCAGCGGCACGGCTGCGGACACTCACCGTGGAGCAGGTGGCCGACCGGCTGGAGGACCGGTTCGGCTTGCTCACGAGCGGCAACCGGCTGGGGCCGCCGCGCCAGCGCAGCCTGAGGGCCATGATCGACTACAGCTACGAACTGTGTGGCCCGGCCGAACAACTGCTGTGGCACCGGCTGTCGGTGTTCTCCGGCAGTTTCAGCCTCGACGCGGCCGAGGGCGTGTGCTCCGGTGATGGTATGGCCCCGAGCGACGTGATGGACCTGCTGGACCGGTTGGTCAACCAGTCGATCGTGCTCGCCACGGACAAGCAAGGGCGCCATGCCCGCTACCAACTCCTGGAGGCCATACGCGAGTACGGGCGGGAACGTCTGGCCGAGTCCGGGGAAGAGCAGCTGCTGCGCCGACGGCACCGCGACTTCTTTCTCGCCCTCGCTCAGCACATCGACGGCGACTGGTGCGGGCCGCGGCAGGCGGAGAACATGGCCCGGCTGCGGGCGGAACACGGTAACCTTCGGTCCGCGCTGAGGTACCGTGCCGACCCGCGGGCCACGTTGGCACTGGCCGCCGCGCTGCGCTTCCACTGGGTCCTGGGCGGATTGCTGGGTGAGGGACGCCGTCAGCTGGAGCACGCACTCACCGCCGCGCCCGAGCCGACCCCGGCCCGAGCCGACGGCTTGATTTGCGGCGCCTGGGTAGCACTTTGCCAAGGCGATCACGCCGTCACCGAACGGTGGCTCACCGAGGCAGAGAAGCTGGGGGACGATCTGGGCCTGCCGTCGGTGAAGGCCTGGGCGGAAACACTGCGCGCCTCTCTGGCGACAAGGCAGGAACGCTGGGCGGAGGCCAGGGCCCTGGCCGAGGCTGCGCTGCCTGCTCAAAGAGCTCTGCAAGACGGGCCCGGGGAGATATATGCGCTATTGGTGCTGGGCCTCCTCCGCATCCTCCTGCGAGATCCTCGCGCCACGCAGACCTGCCAGGAAACACTCGCCGCCGCGGAAGCCCACGGCGACCTGATGGGCCGTGGGTACGCGCTGTGGTTGCTGGGCTGGGACGCCTGGGTACGGGGTGACCTGGAGGCCGGCACGAGGTTCGCCCGGTCGAGCCTCGACACGGGTCGAGGCTTCCACGACTACTTGGGCACGGCACAGGAGCTGGAACTGCTCGCGTGCCTCAGTGCCGACGGTGGACACCACAATCGGGCGGCCCGGTTGCTCGGGGCCGCAACCGCCGTGTTGCGCGAACTGGGAACCGAGATCGCCGCCGTCAACCCCTATGCAGCCCGGAGTCGCAGGGAATGCGAGAAAGCGGTTGTACGGGCCCTGGGGCCGCAAGCCTACGGGGCCGCGTTCGACGAAGGCGCACGCCACAGCACCCCGGCCCAGGCGATCGACTACGGACTGGGGTCCGACGACACCGGGACCGGCGTCGACACCGCCCCCGACACGGCCACCAACCCGTTGACCCACCGAGAGAACCAAGTGGCCGCTCTGGTGGCACAGGGCAAGAGCAACCAGCAGATCGCCTCCGCACTCGCACTCTCTCCACGCACGGCGGAGTTCCACATCAAGAACATCCTGGCCAAGCTCGCCTTCGGATCCCGGGCCCAGATCGCCGCCTGGTGGACAGGCAACCACTCGTCCGCCTCGTAGGCAGGACCTCCATCCACTACGGCGAAGCCCGGCCCCGCCAGCGCCAAGTGTTCGCTGCCCGCGCGCCTCACCCGGCGCCAGCCGCTTTCCCGCATGCTGCCGTCGCCCCGGGTGTGCAGCCTGGTCACTTGCGCTGTGCCAGGAGCCGCTCATCGGTGCATCCGGGCGGTCAAGCGGTGGTGGCCGGACACGGTCGGCGCCAGGAGCAGGCCGCCGTTCCTGCGACCGGTACGGGAACGCTCAGCACCGCGCCCGAGGCCGCGGTCGGGTTCTTCACCCCGTACCGGGCCGTGGTGACGAACAGCCGGTTGTCACCAGGGTGCAGACACACCGAGGTGGGGTGAGGGGCGGGCACGGTCAGGGTGTGGAGCAGACGGTCGTCCGGGTGGTACCGGCGGACCGCGCCGACGCCCCACATCGCCACCCAGAGACAGCCCTCGTCGTCGACGGTCATTCCGTCGGGGCTGCCTTCGCCGGCACGCAGTCGGGCGAAGGTCTCCGGACTGCCGGCGAGGTCGCCCGAGAGCGGAGTGATCCGGCAGCGCAGGATGGTGCCGACCGCCGTGTCGGCGAGGTACATGGTCGTGCCGTCGGCGGTGAAGGCCGAGCCGTTGGCGATGGTCAGGCCGTCGAGGGCGCGCACCACCGTGCCGTCGGGGTCCGTTCGGTAGAGCGAGCCCGCGCCGGGGGTGCCGTCGTAGGCCATGCTGCCGGCCCAGAAGCGGCCGGCGGGGTCCGCGACGCCGTCGTTCATACGGCTGGGGAGCGGGGTGCGGTCCTCGGGGCGGTCCAGCCATTGCAGTGCGCCGTCGGCGGTGAGCAGCGCGATGCCGGTGCCCGCGGCGGCGATCCACGCCCCGGGCCGGTCCCCCACCGGCGCGACGGCGCCCAACGGCACGTCCAGTCGGGCCAGTTGGCGCGGCGTCGCCGGCTCGGTGCCGTCGGGGAGTTCGAAGAGCCGGCCGCTGAGGAGGTCGACGTACACGTACCGGCCGTCGACCCAGCGGCCGCCCTCGGCGAGTTCGTACGCGCCGTCCACGACGACCGCCGTCGGCGCTGATGCAGATATCATGATCAGTTCTCCGGGTCAGCGAATGGTCGTGCCGTCGGGCTCGTCGAACAGGCCGAGTTCGTCCCGCGTCGGCAGGCCCTCCCAGTCACCCCGGGTGGCGACGGCGAAGGCCGCGGTGGTGACCGCCCGGTGCAGCCGGCCGGGGATGTCCGCGCCGTCCAGGAGTCCGGAGAGGTATCCGGCCACGAAGGCGTCGCCCGCGCCGACCAGGTCGACGGCGTCAACCTCTCGCGCGGCACGGTCGGTTGCGCCGTCGGCGGTGAAGACCGTCGCACCGTGGGCGCCCCGCTTGACGATCACCTCGGAGACGCCTGCCGCCAGCACGCCGTGCACGGCCTCGGACTCGCCCGCACCGGGCGCTTCGTGCACCAACGGCAGCTCGTCCTCGGAGGCGATGAGCAGGTCCGTATGGTCCAGGACCGGTCGCAGTGCGGTGCGGGCGCGCTCTGACGTCCACAGCCGGGAGCGGTGGTTGACGTCGAGACATACGGTGACACCGCTCTCGCGGGCGGCCCTGGCGGCGGCCAGGACCGCCTCGGCCGCCGACGGACCGAGCGCCGGCGTGATGCCGGTCAGATGCAGCACGCGGGCCCCGGAGGCCAACGCGAGCAGTACGTCGTCCGGTGCGACTGCCGAACCCGCGGAACCCTCCCGGTAGTAACTGACTCGGGTCAGCGTTCCCAGACGAGGTTCGGTCAGCAGCAGCCCGGTGGGCCGGCTGGTGTCGTCGGTGACCGCGAAGTCGGTGTCGACACCCTCGGCCCGCAGCGTGCGCAGGACCAGCGCGCCGAGTTCGTCCGCACCGACGCGGCCGGCCCAGCGCACCCGGTGGCCGAGCCGGGCGAGGCCGATCGCGACATTCGACTCGGCTCCGGCTACGGACAGGCCGAGGCTGCCGCCCAGCCGCAGCGCGCCGTGGGCCCGGAGCGCCGCCATCGTCTCGCCGAAGGTCACCACTTCCGGTGATGTCACGGCCTCTCCCCCGCAACCGTCTTGCGGAACTCGGCCGCGCGGGCGCGCAGTTGCTCCAGGTCGCCGCCGTCGGCCGCGTCCCCGACGAGCGGTGAGCCGACGCCGACGGCGAGAGCGCCCCGGTCGAGGTAGTCACGGGCGGCCTGCGCGTCCACTCCGCCGACGGGCACGAAGGGCACCTCGGGGAACGGGTCGCGCAGAGCCTTCAGATAGCCGGGACCGCCGAGGGAGCCGGGAAAGAGCTTGATCGCGTCGGCGCCGCGCGCGAGGGCGGCTTCGATCTCGGTCGGTGTCAGGGCTCCCATCAGCACGGGTACGCCGCAGGGCTCCAGTCCCTCGACCAGGGCCGGGGTGACGAGGAAGGAGGCGCCCGCGTCGACGGCGCGGGCGGCGTCCTCGGCCAAGCGCACGGTGCCGGCGCCGAGCAGCGCGTCGGAGCCGAGTTCGGTTCGCGCCTGCCGGATCACGGTCGGGCGTCGGCGGTGGTCAGCGAGACCTCGACGGCCGCGATGCCCTCCCCCGAGAGGGTCCGTACGGTGCTCAGGGCCGCAGCGGGATCCTTGCCGCGGACGATCGCCAACAGGCGGTGGGCGCCGAGCGATTCCACCAGGTTCAGCGGCCCGCTCGGCCAGACAACCCGCGGATGATCAGCCGTGCCGCTGGCTGCGACGGGATCTCTCCCAACCCGGACGACCACACGCTAACCCCCGCGGAGGTCGCTGGCATCCGCCAGACATTGCACCGCGCCGGCCTGACGACCAACCGGTCCTTCGACATCGCCATGCGCGGCAACGCCAGTCCTGCATAGCAGGAAGACAAAAACGTGGACCTCAAGGGACTCGCCGAGGCCCGCACCACCTGACGGCTGGAGTCCCTGATCCGCTTCGCCCAGCTGGAACTGTCGATGGAGGTCACCGACGCCTGTCCGCCTCGCGGGTAAGCGGCGTCGACGACCGCGTGTAGCACCCGATCCCCGGTTAGCCAAACCGGGGATCATCCGCACCATTGATAGTCCACCGCCACGTCCTGACCACCACGTCGAGAGGCAGCGCCACGACGACAACCCACAACCACACGCTCCGCCGGACCAACCACTTGGAGGAGAAGCCGCTACGCCGCGGCGTAGCTGAGGCGGAACAGGTCCTGGGCGCGCTCCAGGTCCCGCTCCGTACGCAACTGCACCTCAAGGTCGCCCGTGCCGTGGTGGCCGAGCCGCGTCACGTCGCGGGTGAACCCGGGAACGAGGTCGACCCCCTTCGGATCCGCCTTGAGATAGACGAGCAGCTTGGACTTCTGCGGCGGACAGACGCAGGCGAAATTCCGCAGCCGCTGGTAGGCACAGTAGGTCTGGCGCGGGACCCGGGTGATGCCGTCCCCGAGGCCGAGCAGGATCTCGTCGACCGCCGCGGCCATGTCCGTCATCGCGCCGTCTCGCCTTCGGGCACTCGGCACTGCGGACGCCCGTCGACGGGCCGTCCTGGAGGCAGCCGCGCGTCCGGTGACGGAGGCCACGGTCTCAAGGCCAAAGTACTCAGTGCCGAAAAAGCGGTAGCGGACCAGGTCGATGCTGCGCCGGTGCTCGCGTACGGCGTGCACGTCGTAACGGGTGAAGTCGCCAGCCACGCAGATCAGCCTGGGCGCTCTCCACAGCACCTGGGCCGCGGCCGCGACCCCGAGCCGGTCGCGAACCAAGTGCTGGTACTCGCTCCGGTGGTCCATCAGCCAGCTCAAATAGTAGAGCCCCTGATGGATCACCCCTGCGTCGGTGCCGCGCTTGTACTCAACGATCACCGGTGCCCCGTTCTCGTCGATCCCCAGCGAGTCGATCCGGCCGCCGTGGACCGGACCGGTGCTGTACTCGGTCGCCAGGAAGCGGACATCGAGCAGTGCCTCCATGTTGGCCTCGACGAGACTCTGCACATCCGCCTCGGCATCAGCAAGGCGAGGCATGACCTCCGTCACGCCGCCTTTCATTTTGTAGAGCTTCAGGTCCGGCACTGTCCCTCCCGTGCAGCCAGTGTGGCGAACGGTCAACAACAAGGGCTGACGAGTTTATTTCCGGCTATTCCACAGCCTGGTCCCAGGCATCCCCGGGACACTTCAAACGAGGCAGATCCGTAGGACATTTCCGAGTGGCGGGACATGCGCGGGACCGCGGGACTGACTTTCCGTCGCTGGCTTGCACATCGATATCAACCTCAGTGCGCGATGCGGGGTCACATCACTCACGTCACTTGCTGTTTTGACCAATGTCCGTACCGCTGTGCAGCCCACCAACCCGCCACACGCATCAGAGCCACATTTTCGCGGCAGTTTCAAATACCACCGACTGCGCATAAGCAGCGCCGTCATATAGAACTGGAGAATCCGATATGCAGGGGCAGACCAACGAATTGGAAGGGGCCCAGTACAGCCCTACTCACATCCGCGCGACTTGGCAGGGAACGGGGAGCGTGGAGGAGGCTTCCAGGGCGTTCGGGTTCTCACGGGCGAAGGGCTACGACCTGGCTCGTCGTGGGGAGTTCCCGTGCCGTGTGCTACGCGTCGGCCGTAGCACACGTGTCGTCACCGCCTCCTTGCTTCGCGTGCTCGAAAGCGGAGAGCCGGAGTACAACGGTGCCCCCGCCGCACGCTGCACGCCCTCGTAGCACCGCAGCTCGCAAAGCCCCGCCGGAGCAGGTGGCTCCCCGGCGGGGCTCGTCGTCTCACGGAAGCCCCTATAGCGGGGGCCTGTATGAAGGCGAACCACGTCGTGCCACGAGGGCCGCGACGGCACAGGTCACGTCCCGGCTGAGCGCAGCGCTCGGCACCGGACGACATCACGGCGAGGCAGACATCCGTGCGGATCAGTACGGTGGCCTGCCGAACCTCGGTGAACTGCCACGCCCACCCCTCCAGCCGCCAGTCGGTAGATGCGCGGGTCCGGTTTGACCAGTCCCACGCGCGCTGTTGACGACGTTGTCCATGAGGTCCGTCAGGTCGAGGACCGCAAAAGTGGTTTCTCCAACGGCGTGCCCGGCAGCCACGGTCACAGGGATCCGCATCTACATGTAGAAGGCGTACCGGGCTTCGGGTTCATAGGTGTCGGGGAGGTCGCGAAGGATGGCGCCGACTTCGCCGGCGAACCGCACCGTGACCGGCAGCCGCTCGGCGAAACGGGCGGAGTTCCAGTTCATTTTCGTCAACAGCAGGACCTCGCGCAGCAGGTCCCGGGCGCTAGAGTCGCCAACATGGTCAGTGATCTGGACCGGTGCCGGAACATGCCCGTGTGGGTAGCGGCCGAGCGACGGCACGTACCCGGTCGTGTAGAGGTAGCGACGGTCGCCGAGGCTGACGCAAGTGCCGCGGGGCGGAGGGTATTCGCCGTGGCGCATCACGCGTACGCCGGTGGAGGGGGCCAGGGACACGAGGTCGTACTCGTAGTTGCTGAGTGCGTCCTCGAAGCCCTCGCGTTCGTCGGGGAAGAAGCGTGATTGCTTATGGATCACGATGCGCCGGGGAGTGCGCCCCATCGTCTGCTTGTATCGGCCGATGACATCTGAGATCAGCCGGGACGCCTCTTCCGCCGGCAGGTGCGGCCACTTGCCCTTCCATTCGAACGGGCTGCCCCGCAGCACGAACGCCTCTCCGTTTTCGGCGAACGCTTGGGCAACGCTCGTGCGCATTGTGGATCTCTCGCCATGCGGACGGTAGAACGTGACCCCAAGGTGGCACGTCCCCTCGGCCAGCCCGACCGGGGTCCAGGGAAATCCGCCCGCCTTGAAGTAGATCGCGGTGAACAGGTTCCACGCGAGGTCGGCAGGATGCTCGAGATCGGAAGTGTGCGCGTCCAGGTCGGACTCCACGGTCTCCTGCTGGAGCAACTGCGTGCGCAGCCCCCGCTGCATCGCCCGGGCCTTGATTCCGGCACGTAGGTTCCATACGGTCTCCACCCCGCGGTTGCGCTGGTGAACGGCCCAGTACCGCTTGGTGATCTCGGACGGAAGCGTGATGAACACGACCGATGGAGGAGCATCGAGCCCCGCCAGCCTGTGCAGGCAGTCGTCGATGACGTCAAGGAGCTGGTTGAAGCCGTCGAGCCTTCTGAGCCGGTCCGCGGTCACAGCGCGGATCTCGGCAGCAGTGATCTTGGCTTCGGGGCCGTCAGTGCGCAGCCGGGAGGCGAAGGGGCCGTCCGGTTGGAAGCCGCAGAAGGGGTGGTGCTCGTCGTCGCCGTCGACGCCCTCAGCCGCCCGTGAAAGCCACGCTCGGGCCTTCGCGATGGATTCGGCTGTGCCGATGAATCCGGCAGTCACAGCCGCGGGGTGGTTCGGCTGGTCACGTGACCAGGGGCCCGCCGCAGGAATGCCAACCTTGGGGTCGATGTGCGTCAGGTTGCCGGCGAAGGCGAGGGCTGGCTCGCCGATCCACTCGACGCCCAGGTTCAGCGATTTGAGCGCGAGGCTCATCGGTCGTCCTCCTTGTGTTCGGCGCCCCAGTCCCACTCCGCGTCGTCGATGTCCCACGAACTGGCAAGCGCGTCGATGACATCGTCTTCGTCTCCGCTGTCGAGCATGGTGACGGGATTGAAGCGGTTGTCGTCGATCAGCGGCCACTTGGCATCGACTTGCGGGAAGTCGCCGTCGATCGCGATTCTTTGCCGGCCGACTTCGAAGACGACCCGCGCGCGGCCGTCGAGAAGGAAATACCGGAAGAAGTGGACGGCATCGAAGTAGCCCTCGTTGTACATGCGCGATTTGCGCTTCGTCACCTTGCGCCCCACCCGGCGCGGATCCAGCGGCACTTTCCCGTTCTTCGTGAGATGGAACTCCGGCCGGATGGTCAGCCCCCACATCCCCGTGGCGAATTCCTCGAAGCGAAGCTGTGCCGCGAGATGCCACCACACGTCACGCGGATTCCCGACAAGCTCGCCTTCCTGACGGACAACCTTCTTGGCGGACTGGTTCCTACCCGTCTTGGTCTTGGCCTCCACTCGCCGCGTGACCGTCTCATGGTCCGCCAGAAAGTAGTAGCGGCCATGATCGCGGTCGTACTGTATGCCGCGCTTTCGCAGGGCAACACGAAGCGCCGAGTTCAACAACCACACATAGATGTTCCGGTCATGCGAATCCAGCAGCTCGGCCGCGTCCAAACATTGGGCGCTCTCAGGTTCCACGACCTGTTTGAACGGCCCTCGGGTGTCGGCCAGATCATGAAATGCCCACACCTGGCCATTGGCCAGCACGAAGGGAAGGACCTGACCACGCATCGGCCGGGGCAGCCGTTCGATGATTTCCATGGATGTTCTGAACAGCGACTCCGCCCTCCAGACCGATCCCGGCAGTTCCGATACGGGCAGCAGCGACACATCCACCGAATCGGTCTCGAAGGGCGCGGGCGGCACGCGAAGATCCTTGGCCGCCATCCTCTCTTCGTGGTCCGCCTTGTATTTGGCGAGGACCTCGACCGAGTAGATTCGAGGGTTCCCGTCCACGATCGCGTGATGGTTTCCGCAGAAGAGGGTGAGGTTCTCCACCGCATCCGGAGCATCCGACAGCGGAGCCTCTCTCGATCGCGGCCCTTGCCTCCCGACACCGACCAGATGCGCACGTTGCGCCAGCGTCACAGGCTTCTCCCCAGAAGCCTCCTGATACGTCACGGGGCTCGAACACGCCGGGAACGCACACTGGTTCCCCGACAGCGCGAACAACCGGTTGGTGACCGGCGCCGGGATCTCCTTGCGGCTGCTTGATGCCATGAGCCAACCCTAGGACGGGGCACTGACATCATCCGGAGCAGCTCCAGACCGGCCCCATGCTGGCCCGACCACCACGCACATTCCTGGTCCGTTGCGAGGGGTTTCCGTGCCGCGTGCTACGCGTCGGCCGTAGCACGCGTATCGTCACCGCCTTCTTGCTCCGCGGACTCAAGAGCGGAGAGCCGGACTGCAAGGGGTTGCTGCACCCCGTCGTAGCCCGCTGCGCACAGGAGCCCCGCCGGAGCATCCCGGCGGGGCTCCTCGTCTCACGCGCTATCACACCGGCCTCACCAACCGTGCGGACTCCCCCGGACTGTGAGGCTTTGACCTGGCGTTACGCGCCCGTCCTGGATTAGCTGGACACCTCTGGACGGTCTCTACAACCTGTGCCAGGTGGTGCCCAGAGAGGGAGCCAGGATCAGGACGGGAGCCTCTTCCGGCCCGTCAAAGCGATATTGCAGGGTGTTCGACGGTGTCTCACTCACGCCTCAGACCCTCTCACGTATCACGAAATCTCACACAGCCCGGGGATCCCGGCGGCTCCCGGCCCTCTCGGCGCGGCACGTCCGGCTGCCGGAACCCTCGGGGATCCACATATGAGTTCTCCGGCACTGACCATGCTCGACCAGCTGCGCGACCTCGCCGAGACCTCGGCCAACGGCCGCGTCACACCCAACCTCGACACAGGGATGAACGTCGTCCCCACCGACAACCCGGAGCCCCCGAGTTTCGCCGACATTGTGATCAGCAGCGACAACCACACCCCCGCGGTACATGCGATCGTCAGGCTCAGCGACTTCTATCCGCTCAGTCCTCGGTGGCGCCCAGGCCGGTCAGGGCTCCGACCGGGTCGAGGTCCGGGGTGCCTCGGGGCCACCAGTCGTCGCGGCCCGGTTCGGACTCGTACGCGTACCAGAGGCCGTCCTGGCCGAGGCGGAGTTGCATGTGGCCGTGGGGGTGGGTGAGGTGGTTGCGCCAGGGGCGGAAGGCCGGGAGGTCCGCGGCGAGCAGCAGGGGGCGGGCGCGGTCGAAGCGGCCGGCCGGCGGGTCCCAGGGCTCCTCCAGGACGGCCAGCCCTGCGAGGCCCCCCTGACGCCAGGCGGCGACCGCGCGGGCCAGGTCGGCCGGGGTGCGACCGGTGGCGGCGGCCAGCGAGGAGTACAGGGCGCGGGTGGTGGCGGTGAGGCCGGAGCCGGGGCGTGCGGCGGCGAGTCGCACCGCGTCCTGCCACAGCGTCAGTTCGGCCACCGGGTCGCGTCCCGTGGTGAGCAAGGCGTGCGCGCGGGCCGCCGCGTCGGTGGCCAACTGGTCCAACGCGAACGGGTCGGGGCCGCCGGGCGCGCCCGGGTAGACCGGTGGCTGTTCCGGGTGCGGGGGCGGGGGTGCCGGGGCGGGCAGCGGCGGGAGGGCGCGCGGGGCGAGGGCGTCACGGGCCCGCACGCCCGGAAGCGGAGCGGGCTCCTGCTCCTGCGCGGCGCGCGCCGCACGGGCCGCGTTCCGCCGTGACAGCGCGTCCAGCAACTCCCGCTCGCCCCGGCCCCGCAGCAGCAACAGGACGAACGGGTCCTGGTCCAGCAGCCGCGCCGTCTGGTAGCAGAGCGCCGCCGCGTGCTTGCAGGGGTGCCCGAAGTCGGGGCAGCTGCACCGGGGTTCGAGCTCGCCCGCACCGGGCAGCAGGCGCACGCCCCGGCCTCCGGGTCCGGCTCCCGGACGGGGTCCTGGCCCGGCCAGGGTGTGGGGCAGTTCCTTGTCCAGCAACGCGACGATGTGGCCCGGCTGTTCCGCGGCCGCGTCCAGGAAGCGGTCCCATTCGGCGTCGTCCAGCGTCCGCAGCCGGAGTTGCACCCGGTACGGTCGGGGCCTGCTGCCGTGCACATACGCCAGCACCAGCCCCGGGGTGACGGTGATCGCGTCGACGTTCCCCCTGTCGGCGTACGCCCGGCCGCGCGCCAGCCGCGCCGCGTCCAGCGCGCCCTCCTCCAGCGCCGTCACCCAGGCGTTGCCCCACCAGCTCTCCGCGAACGCCTCGCCGGGGGAGGTCCGGGGCGGGAACGGACGGAAGGTGCGCCGCAGTTCACCGTCCCGGGAGGGCGCGGCCATGGTGCGGGGGACGCGGGAGGTGGTGGGGGCGTCGGGGAGGGCAGCCGCGGGGGAGGCGGGGGCTCGGAGCGGGGTGCCGGGGAGGTCGGAGCCGGGGCGGGGTAGGTCGAGGCCGGGGCCAGGTAGGCCGGGGCCGAATACGTCGGAGCCGAATACGTCGGAGCCGGATTCTTCGGGGCCGGATTCTTCGGGGCCGGAAGCCGGGTGAGGAGCGGCCGGGGCTCGCGACGCGCTGTCGCCGGGTGTGCTCTCGTGCGGCGGCGACGGCTCGGCGCCGCCGTCCTGCCCGGTGTCGGTGCCCGTGTGCTGCTCCACGGCTGCGGTCTCGCCGGGGTCTGGGTCCTCGGAGGGCAACTCGAAGGCACCGGCGAGCAGTTCGCGTAGGTCGCGCGTACGGTCACGCAGGGCCCGGCCTGCGGGGGTGCCTCCTGAGCCGCGCTCCTCGTGGGCTTCTCCGGATGCCCGGCCGCGCGGGGCATCCCACCGAGCCCTGCGTCCCGTTGCCTCGCCGCTCCCGTCACCGCCGGAGCTCGGGGACGTCTCCCGGTCCGCCCGCAGCCTGGCCGACGGCAGCCCGCCCTGCCGCGCGGCCCGACCGCCCTTGCCCGTGCCCCCGGCACGAACGCCCTCAGCCTCGGCCCGGGCCCGCTCGGCGTCACGTGCGGCCCGCAACGCTTCCCGGGCGACGTCACCGGGCCGCCCGCCGGCCTTGCCCGTCTCACCGGCACGGCCTGCGTCCTCACCGAGGCCGGCGTCCGACGCGTCGGCCCCACGCAGGCGCGCGCTGGACCTGATCGCCCCACCGGAGCGAGCATCCGACGCGCCGGCCGCACGTGGGCGCGCGCCGGGAGCACTTGCCGCACCTGTGCCGGCGCTCGGCGTGTCCGCCGAACCGGGGTGTACGGCAGTGACGCTTGCCGAGTCGGGGGCGGCGCCGGACGGACCGCCACTCTCCCCCTCAACGGCGGCAGGAGCCTCCACAGCCCTCCGCAAGGCCTCCCGGGCCACGTCACCAGGCCGGGCGGCGGCGGACCGCGCCGCCCGGGCGTCGCCCGCCCCCTTCGGTCCGGCCACGCCGGTACCCGAAGCGGAGCCCGAGCCCCGGCGGTCACCGGGCTCCGTCCCCTGCCCGTCCCGTTCCCGTGCCGCCCGCAACGCCCGGCGAGCCGCGTCGGCGGGCCGGGGCCCGAGGCCGGAAGCCTGCCCACCCTCCCCCGTCGGACCTCCCGGGTTCACCTCGTCGGCCGCCGGTGCCCCATCGGTCTCCGCCGGAGGGTTCTCTTCCCTCTCGGCGCCCCGGCCTTCAGGCGCCCGCTCCGCAGCCTCGTCCCCGCTCCACGCGCTCTCCCCCGCCCGGCCCGGCGCACCGCCCGGCCCCCGCTCATCTCCCGGCGCCCCCGCACCGCCCGGCATCCCCGTTCCCCCGCTCACGACGACCTCCGCAGCGACACCAGGTCGGTCAGTTCTCGGTCGGTCAGCTCCGTCAGGGCCGCCTCGCCGGAGCCGAGGATGGCGTCGGAGAGGGCGCGCTTGGCTTCCAGCATCTCGGCGATGCGGTCCTCGATGGTGCCCTCGGTGATCAGACGGTGGACCTGGACGGGCTGGGTCTGGCCGATGCGGTAGGCGCGGTCGGTGGCCTGCTCCTCGACGGCGGGGTTCCACCAGCGATCGAAGTGGACGACATGGCCCGCGCGGGTGAGGTTCAGACCGGTTCCGGCGGCCTTGAGGGACAGGACCAGGACAGGTGTCGCTCCGCTCTGGAAGCGGTCCACCATGTGTTCGCGGTCCTTGATCGGCGTGCCGCCGTGGAGCAGTTCGACCGGGACCGCGCGAGCGGCGAGATGGGCGGTGATCAGCCGGGCCATGCCGACGTACTGGGTGAAGACCAGCGCCGAGCCGTCCTCGGCGAGCAGCGTGTCCAACAGTTCGTCCAGCAGGGCCAGTTTGCCGGAGCGGGCGGCGAGTCGGTCCGCGGCGGACTGGCCCGCCTCCTCCTTGAGGTAGAGCGCCGGGTGGTCGCAGATCTGCTTCAGGGCGCCGAGGAGCTTCAGGACGAGGCCCCGGCGGGCGATGCCCTCCGCCGTCTCGATGGCGAGCAGCGACTCGCGCACGACGGCCTCGTACAGGGCGGCCTGCTCGCGGGTGAGGGGGACGGGGTGGTCCGTCTCGGTCTTGGGCGGGAGTTCGGGCACGATGCCCGGGTCCGACTTCTTGCGGCGGAGGAGGAAGGGGCGGACCAGACGGGCGAGACGGGTGACCGCCTCCTGGTCCTCGCCGTTCTCCACGGCGCGGGCGTGCCGGGCCCGGAAGGACTTGAGCGGGCCGAGGAGCCCGGGGGTCGTCCAGTCGAGGAGCGCCCAGAGTTCGGACAGGTTGTTCTCGACGGGGGTGCCGGTGAGGGCCACGCGCGCGGGCGTCGGGATCGTGCGCAGGGCCTTCGCGGTCGCCGAGTAGGGGTTCTTGACGTGCTGGGCCTCGTCGGCGACGACCATGCCCCAGTGCTGGGCGGCCAGGTGCGGGGCGGCGGAGCGCATGGTGCCGTAGGTGGTGAGGACGAAGCCGCCGTCGAGGTCGTCCAGGGAGCGGTCGGTGCCGTGGAAGCGGCGGACGGGGACGCCGGGGGCGAACCGGGTGATCTCCCGCTGCCAGTTGCCCAGCAGGGAGGCTGGGCAGACGACCAGCGTGGGTTCGGTGCGGGCCCGGCGCAGATGCAGGGCGATGACCGTGATCGTCTTGCCGAGGCCCATGTCGTCGGCGAGGCAGCCGCCGAGGCCGAGGGAGGTCATGAGGTCCAGCCAGGCCAGGCCCCGGAGTTGGTAGTCGCGGAGGGTGGCCGAGAGGCCCGGCGGCGGCTCGACCGGGCCGAGACCGGCCGTCAGGCGGTCGCGGAGAGCCGCCAGTGCCCCGACCGGCACCGCTTCCACCGTCTCGCCGTCGACCTCCGCCTGCCCGGTGAGGGCCACGGACAGGGCGTCCACCGGGTCGAGGAGGCCCAGTTCGCGTTTGCGGGCCTTGCGGACGAGGGCCGGGTCGACGAGGACCCACTGGTCGCGCAGGCGGACGATCGGACGGTGGGCCTCGGCGAGGCTGTCCATCTCGGTCTCGGTGAGCGGGTCGCCGCCGAGCGCCAACTGCCAGCGGAACCGCAGCAGTTCCTCGCTCTCGAAGAAGCCGGTGCCGTCCGTGGCGGAGCCGGGCGCGGGGCGCACCTCGGCGCGGACGCTGAGGTCGTGGGCCAGGTCCCGGGGCCAGTGCACCGCGACGCCGGCCGCGCCGAGCCGGGTCGCGGCGACACCCAGCAGGTCGGACAGTTCGTCCTCGGAGAGGGCGAGGACATCGGGGACGTCCTGTTCGGAGAGGCGGTCCAGGGGCGGCCAGACACGGGCGGCGCGGCGTACGGCGAGGGCGGCGTCCACGCGCGCGCGGGGCCCGAAGGCCGCGTCCGCGTCGCCCGCCCACAGCGCCGCCGCGTCGACGACGAGGGTGGGGTCGGCGAGGCTGTGCACCTGGACGACGGCCGCGCCCGCCCGCGGGGCCCGTTCGGCGTCGTCGAAGAGGTCGTACGCCGACAGGTCCAGGCGCAGGGAGATCCGTACGCCCGCGTCCATGCCCGCGGCGACCTCGGCGGCCCAGTCACGCGCGTGGGGCAGCCGCTGTCCGGCGTGCGCCGCGAACGGTTTCCCGGAGACGTACGGCGCCGCCGGGCCGCGCGGGAGCGTGTCGGCGACCGCGTCCAGGAAGGACCGCATCAGGGCTTCCGGCTCGGGCAGCCGGAGCGGTCCCTTGCCGGGCAGCGGCACGGCGTGGCCCTCGTACGGCAGGGCCGCGGCGACGGCTCTGAGGTGGGCGATGTCGTCCGGATCCAGGGGTCCCGCCCGCCACGCGTCGTACCCGTCGGCGGTCAGTCCGGGCAGCAGCCGCCCCCGGGCGATCAGCCGCAACGCGTGCAGCGCGGCCGCGCCCCAGCAGGCCGTGGCGGGGTGGGCGGCGGGGTCGCGGCGGGCCCGGGTGAGCAGGGGAAGGGCCTCGCCGACCGGCAGGCACAGGGCGGGGACGGTGCCCCTGCGGGCGCCGGAGCCGTGGGGTCGTACGACGGTGAGGTCCTCGGCGGTGCCCGGCGGCGGCTCCGCGCCCGCCGGGTCCCAGAACGCGAACCTGCTGTGCCGGGGCAGCGGGGCGGGAAGGAAGACGGCGGCCAGCCGGACGGGGA
This sequence comes from Streptomyces akebiae, assembly GCF_019599145.1. Lineage (NCBI taxonomy): Bacteria > Bacillati > Actinomycetota > Actinomycetes > Kitasatosporales > Streptomycetaceae > Streptomyces > Streptomyces akebiae. Next base: position 2,097,643 of record NZ_CP080647.1, read on the forward strand.
CGGACGTCCGCGCGGGGACGTCCGTGTCCGTCTCGGGAACAGCCATGTCCCACATGCGTCCGGTCACCTCCCGTCCCCCGTCGGATGAGCCGTCTCCGGTCCGGCTCCGATCGCCGCCTTCGACTCGATCAGCTGTCTCCGACTCTACGGGCGGGGTCTGACAATCGGCCGCGGCGAGCGGGCGAAGGTCCGTCCACGTCGGTGTCCGGGCAGGTCAGGGCACGGTTCGCGACACCACGTACACCATCGGATGGTCCGGGTTGGACCGGTTCACGACGATGTCGTGGGTGGGCGCGGGGTTCTTCTGGTCGTTGACGAGGCCGTACCAGGGGCCGGGGCCGGTGAAGTCCCAGCCGACGATCCCCCGGTCGCGGGAGTTGATCGCGGCCCGGTCCTCGACCAGGTCGCCGGTGCCGGCGCCGATCTGGTTGAGGAAGCTCTCCAGGCCCTCGTTGCTCGTGTAGAACTGCACGTAGAGGCGGCTGGTCTTCCAGTTGTTCGTCTCGTAGTACGCGACGTGCTTGGAGTACGGCGGGATCGGCACCTGGTAGAGGCGTTGCTGCACCCGGGAGGGCCAGTGGGCGGTGAGGCCGGTCGCCGAGTACTTCTTCTCCTTGTCCTTGCCGCTGTCGCGGCTCTGGTTGGCGGAGATCACCAGATAGCCGGCCGGAACGCCGATGAGCAGCACGATGATCGCCAGGGTGATCGCCCGGCGGCGGATCATGTGGCGGCGGTCCTCGGCGGGCAGCCCCGGTTCCTCCGGGGAGGAGCCCTGGTGGGGCACCGCGGCGGTCACGCGGTGTCCTGGGTGGTGCGACGGGCCTCCACGTACCGCGCGTAGCGCTCGTACCGCTCGACCCGGCGCCGGTTGGCGCGGCGGAAGCGGCGGGCGACGAGTCTGGCGAGGTCGGCGGCGCCCACCATGCCGGCCTCGGGCCCGAGCTGGGCGCGCGCGATGCGGGCCTCGGGGCGGTAGCCGCGGCCGGTGAGGTGGCGGCGGAAGGCGTCCCGGGCGGGGCCGATCAGCAGGTCGTCGGCGGCCGAGACGCCGCCGCCGATCACGAAGCAGGACGGGTCGAGGGCGGCGGCCAGGTTGGCGATGCCGACGCCGAGCCACTGGCCGATGTCCTGGAGCAGCTCGATGCACATCGCGTCGCCCTCGCGGGCCAGCTCGGTGATCATCGGCCCGGTGATGTCGGCGATGTTGCCCTTGACGTGCTCGATGATCCCGTACGCCACCGGGGAGTCGGCCGCCGCGAGTTCGCGGGCCTCTCTGACCAGGGCGTTCCCCGAGCTGTACTGCTCCCAGCAGCCGCGGTTGCCGCACGGGCAGCGGTGGCCGCCGGGCACGACCTGCATATGGCCGAACTCGCCCGCGACGCCGAACTTGCCGCGCTTGACCTGGCCGTCCTCCAGGATCGCCCCGCCGATGCCGGTACCGAGCGTGATCATGACCAGGTGGTCCTCGTCACGGCCGGCGCCGAAGCGCCACTCGGCCCAGGCGGCGGCGTTGGCGTCGTTGTCGACCAGGACGGGCACCGCGAGCCGGCCGGCGAGACGGTCGCGCAGGGGTTCGTTGCGCCAGGACAGGTGCGGCGCGAACAGCACGCGGTTGCGCTCCGCGTCCACCCAGCCGGCGGCACCGATGCCGACGGCGTGCACATCGTGCCGGTCCGACAGGTCCAGGACCAGTTCCGTGATGGTGTCCTCGACGACCTGGGGGCTCTTCGACTTGTCCGGGGTCTCGGTGCGGAGCTTCTCCAGGATGTTGCCGTCGGCGTCCACGACGCCCGCCATCACCTTCGTGCCGCCGATGTCGATGCCGACGGTGGGGACGCGGGGCGCCGTCAGATGGGAGCGGCGCTCGCGCGTTCCCACGGTCCGCAGGACGGTGGCCCGCGCGGAGCCGCGGTGGGTGAAGTCGCGGTAAGTGCTCATCGGGCCGATTCTGCCCTAGCGCTCCGCTCGGTGCGCCGTGGGGGCGGGGGTGCCATGGGTTGTTTTTCGGGCGCGGGTCCGGTGGGGCTTCTCGCGCGGCTCCCCGCGCCCCTCGAAAGCGGGGGTGCCCTCTTTCTATGAGCGGACCAGGAGCTGGAAGTCGAACGAGTAGCGCGAGGCCCGGTAGATGTGGGTGCCGTACTCGACCGCTCTGCCCGTGTCGTCGAAGGTGGTGCGCTGCATGGTGAGCAGCGGGGCGTTCTCCGGTTCTCCCAGGCGGTCGGCCTCGTCCGGGGTCGCCGTTCTCGCGCCGATGGTCTGGCGGGCGCTGTGGAGGGTGATGCCGGCGGTCCGCATGAGGCGGTAGAGGCCGGTGGCTTCGAGTTGCGGGGAGTCGAGGTCGAGCAGGTCGGTGGGGAGGTAGTTGCAGAGGTAGGCCATGGGTTCCCCATGGGCCAGACGGAGTCGCTCGATGCGGTGGACTTCGCTGCCCTCGGCGACGGCCAGGGCGGCGGCGACCTCGGCGGAGGCGGTGACGGTGGCGTTGACCAGGACGCGGGTGGCCGGGCGCTGGCCGGCGGCCTCCAGGTCGTCGTAGAGGCTGCTGAGTTCCAGGGGGCGTTTGACCTGGCTGTGGACGACCTGGGTGCCCACGCCGCGGCGGCGTACGAGCAGGCCCTTGTCGACCAGGGACTGGATCGCCTGGCGGACGGTCGGGCGGGACAGGCCCAGGCGGGCGGCCAGCTCGATCTCGTTGCCCAGCAGACTGCCCGGGGTCAGCTCGCCGTGCTCGATCGCGGCCTCCAGCTGCTGGGACAGCTGGAAGTAGAGCGGGACCGGGCTGCTGCGGTCGACGCTGAGCTGGAGCGACACGGTCGGATCCACTTCTGGTTTCGGCACGGGCCGAGCGTAGCCCCGGTGCTGGGAGACGGGAAGCCGCGTAGTTCGGTTGTCCGGACAAACCATTGACACGGCGGCAGGTACGCCCCCACTTTGTTTCCCATGCGCATCGGACTCATCGGGGCGGGTCGTATCGGGACGTTCCACGCGACCACCCTCAGCCGCCACCGTGATGTCGGCTCTCTGATCATCACCGACGTCGACCCGGCTCGGGCCCATGACCTCGCGGATCGCCTCGGCGAGACGGCGGCGCCGGGCGTGGACGAGATCTTCACCTGGGGTGTGGACGCCGTGGTGATAACGGCCGCGACGTCCGCCCACGGCGAACTGATCGGTCGGGCAGCACGCTCGGGTCTGCCGGTGTTCTGCGAGAAACCCGTCGCGGTGGACCTGCCGGGCACGTTAAGCGCGCTGACCGAGGTCGACGCGGCCGGGACGGTGCTGCAGATGGGTTTCCAGCGGCGTTTCGACTCGGGCTATGTCAGGGCGCGGGAGGCGGTCCGGGCGGGCCGGCTCGGGCGGCTGCACACCGTACGGGCGCTGACGGCCGATCAGACGCCGCCGCCCGCCGGGTACCTGCCGATCTCGGGAGGCATCTACCGGGACACCCTGATCCACGACTTCGACATCGTGCGGTGGGTGACCGGGCGCGAGGTCGCCTCCGTGTACGCCACCGGGTCGGACGCCGGGCATCCGATGTTCCGGGAGGCGCACGATTTCGACACGGCGGCGGCGCTGCTCACCCTGGAGGACGGCACGCTCGTGACGGCCACCGCGGCGCGGGTGAACGGCGCCGGGTACGACGTACGGCTGGAGCTGGCCGGGGAGCTGGACACGGTGGTGGTCGGCCTGGACGACCGTACGCCGCTCGCGTCCACGGAGCCGAGCGGGCCGCCGCCGGCGGACAAGCCGTGGACCGGCTTCCTGGAGCGGTTCGCCGCCGCGTACGAGGCCGAGATCGCCGCGTTCGTCGAGGTGGTGCGCGGGGAGCGGGCGAACCCGTGCGACGGCCGTGAGGCTCTGCAGGCGCTGCGCGTGGCCGAGGCGTGCGAGCTGTCCCGGCTGGAGCACCGTCCGGTCAACCTGGGAGAGATCCCGGGCGGCCGGGAGTAGGCGTTCAGTCGCGGCTGCGGGTCCGGTGGGGTTCTCACGGAAGGGCCGAAGGCCCCTTCCGGGGCGCGGGGAACCGCGCGAGAAGCCCCACTCGGCCGCACAGGGGCGGCGGGGCGGGAAAACGCCTCACCACCGCAGCGGCAGGCTCCGCACCCCTCGTATCAGCATGCCCGGCAGCCACTCCCCCGGCGGACCGTCCAACGCGAGATCCGGGCAGCGCCGCAGCAGGGCCCGGAGGGCTACACCGGCCTCCAGACGCGCTAGGGGCGCACCCAGGCAGAAGTGGATGCCATGGCCGAAGGCGAGGTGGCCGCGGGTGTCACGGTGGATGTCGAAGCGGTCGGGGTCGGGATAGCGGGCACCGTCGCGGTCGGCGGCGGACAGGCCGATCAGCACCGAGTCGCCCGCCGGGATGACCGTGCCGCCTATCTCCAGCGCCTCGGCGGCGAAACGGAACGTCGCGTTCTCCACCGGGCCCTCGTGCCGCAGGGTCTCCTCCACGACCGCGTCCACGAGGCTCATGTCGGCCCGCACCTCGGCGAGTTGCCCGGGATGGGTGAGCAGCGCGTGGACGGCGCCGGTGATGAGGTTGACGGTGGTCTCGTGGCCGGCGATCAGCAGGATGTAGGCCATGCCGCGCAGCTCGGCGGGTGACAGGCGGTCGCCGTCCTCGTCGGTCGTCCGGATCAGCGCGCTCAGCAGGTCGTCGGCGGGCGGCGAGCATCGCTTGTCCTCGACCAACTCCTCCAGGTAGGCGGCGAGTTGGACGAAGGTCTCATGCTCGCTCTCCCCGCTGGTGGGTGCCACCGCCTCCGTCGACAGCTTGCGGAAGGCCGCCCGGTCGAGCTCGGGCACGCCGAGCAGTTCGCAGATGACGGTGAGGGGCAGCGGGTACGCGAACGTTTCGACCAGGTCGGCGCGGCCGCGCGGCACCATCTCGTCCAGCAGCGAGTCGGTGATCTCCTGGATCCTCGGCCGCAGCCGCTCGACCCGGCGCCCGGTGAACTCCCGGGTGATCAGTCCCCGCAACCGGGTGTGCCGGGGCGGGTCGGCGGCCAGCAGATACTTGCCGATCAGCTCCTCGTCGAGGAAGGTCACCCCGACCTTCGAGCCGTCCTTCGACAGCCGGGGGTCGGCGAGCGCCGCCCTCGCCTCCTCGTGTCCGACGACGAGCCAGACCTCGTGGTGCGCGTCGTGCTGGGGCAGCCGGACCCGGTGGACGGGGCCGCGCGCCCGCAGTTCGGCGTAGACGGGATGGGGGTTCTCGGTGAACCCCGGTCCGTACTCCCCGAGATCGATCACATGCTCATGCCCCATGACTCCCCCTTCACCCGTCCAACGCCCCGAGTCGCTCACGCGTGCCCGTCGTCCTCCAGCAACCCCGCGTCGTAGGTCAACAGGGCTATCTGCACACGGTTGTTGAGGTCGAGCCTGGCGAGGACGCGGGAGACATGGGTCTTGACGGTGGCGACACTCATGAAGAGTTCGGCGGCGATCTCGGCGTTGGAGGCGCCGCGGCCGACGGCGACGGCAACCTCGCGTTCCCGGTCGTTGAGGGCGGCGACCCGGGAACGGGCGGTGGCGCGGCGGGTGTCGGCGGTGCTGCCCGCGGCGTGCGCCATGAGCCGGCGGGTGACGGCGGGCGAGAGCACGGGGTCACCGGCCGCGACCCGCCGTACCGCCTCGACGATCTCGGCGGGCGAGGTGTCCTTCAGGACGAAGCCGGCCGCGCCGGCCCGTAGGGCCCGCAGCACCTGGTCGTCGGCGTGGAAGGTGGTGAGGACGACGACCTCGGGCGCCTCCGGGCGGGCGCGGAGCCGCTCGGTGGCGGCGAGACCGTCGACGGTCGGCATCCGGATGTCCATGAGGACGACGTCGGGGCGCGTACGGTCGACGAGGGCCTCCACCTCGTGGCCGTCGGCGCCCTCGCCCACGATCTCGATGTCGTCGGCGCCGCCCAGCATGAGCGAGAGGCCTCTGCGCACGAGGGGATCGTCGTCGACGAGGAGCAGTCGGATCGCGGTCATCGGCCCACCGTTCGGATGTCGGTCATGGAGCACTACCGTAGGGCGCTTCGCCCGGACCGCCGCGGCGCCGCGGCCGACCCGTTAGTGTCGGCCGGTACGGCATTCAACTGACGGAGGTTTCGGGTGCGTTACCGACTCCTGGGCCGCACGGGGCTGCGTGTCTCCGAGCTGTTCCTGGGCGCCATGACGTTCGGGGAGCAGGGCGGGGTGGGGGCGCCCGCGCAGGAGTGCGCGCGGATCCTCGACGTGTACGCGGAGGCCGGCGGCAATGTGATCGACACGGCGGTCAACTACCGGGGCGGGGAGAGCGAACGGATCGTCGGCGAGCTGCTCAAGGGGCGGCGCGACCGGTTCGTGCTGTCCACCAAGTACACCGTGTCCCGGGACGGTGCCGACCCCAACGCCGCGGGCAACCACCGCAAGAACCTCGCGCTGTCGCTGGAGACGAGTCTGCGGCGCCTCGGGACGGACTACATCGACCTCTACTGGGTGCACATCTGGGACCGCAACACCCCGGTCGAGGAGACGATGCGCGCCCTCGACGACGCCGTACGGTCCGGGAAGGTGCTGTACGTCGGCATCTCGGACGCCCCGGCGTGGGTGGTGGCGCGCGCCAACACCCTGGCCGAATGGCGCGGTTGGTCGCCGCTGTCGGCGCTGCAGGTGCCGTACAGCCTGCTCAACCGGGACATCGAGCGGGAGCTGCTGCCGATGGCGGAGGCGTTCGGCATGTCGGTCGCGGCGTGGAGCCCGCTGCAGAACGGCGTGCTGTCGGGCAAGTACACCCGCCCGGGCGGGGTGGCGCCGGGCACCGCGACCCGGCTGTCCGCGGAGGCGATCGGCGCGCGCGAGCGCGCGGTGGCGGAGGCCGTGCAGAGCGCCGCGGACGAACTCGGCGCCACCCCGGCCCAGGTGGCGATCGCCTGGACCATGGCCCACTCCCCCGCCGTGCACCCCGTGCTGGGCGCCCGCCGCGTCGAACAGCTGATGGACAACCTGGGCGCCGCCCGGCTGGTCCTCCCGGAGGAGATCCTGGTCCGGCTGGAGGAGACCACCGACTTCCGCCTGGGCTTCCCCGGGGACTTCATCGACGAGGCGTCGGCGTGGGTGTACGGGTCGGTGGGGCAGCGCGTGGTGCCGCGGACGGCCTGACCCGGGCCGGGGCCGTCCGTCAGGCGCGCAGTCGTACGCCGTGGCGGACGCGCAGCCGGCGTATCTCCCACCAGGCGACGGCTGTCACCGAGGCCGGTCCGCCGATGAGGGCGGCGAACTGGACCAGGGGCGGGCCGGGCGGCAGTCCGCCGACGGCCAGGTTGATGGCGGAGAACTCCCACACCAGGGCGCCGGTGAGCAGCGCGGGGAGCGCGGGGTGCACATCGACGGTGTTGAAGGCGCTGCGTACGGCGGGCCCGGTGGCGAAGACGATGAAGAGCAGCACCCAGAGCAGGGGGACGAGCAGGGCGAGGGGCGCCCACAGGCTCATGTCCCTCTCCAGATGGGTGCGTGTGTAGTAGACCGCCCCGCCGAGGAGCGGGACCGCCGTGAAGGCGCCGACGTACCACAGGGCCGATTTCCCGGAGGTGCGCAGGGGGGCGCGCATGGCCCGGCGCGCGTCCGGCGACGACCAGCGGAACAGGGCCGCGACGACCACCGGCGCGCTCAGGAGCAGCAGCCAGGGGGTGACGGTCAGCCGCATCATGAACTGCTGCTGCGCCTGGTCGACGTCCTCGGGCTTGCCGTACACCGCCAGGATCAGCACCGACATGAGGGTGGCCGTCCAGGCGCGCCTGCGCTGTACCCGCGTCACGTCGTCGTCCAGGGGGCGGTGGCGGGAGCGGGAGGGGAAGATCCGCCGGGCCGGGCGGCGGGCCGAGCGGGCCAGTGGGTAGCCCACGAGCAGACCGACCACCATCGGCCACGCGCACATCGCGGCCATCGCCCAGAGGCAGCCGTGCAGCCGGAGCCCGCTGAGGAACTCCCTGAGCGGCGGCCATTCGTCCTCCCGCATCCGCCGCACGAGGGTGGGCGGCGGGACATAGGGGGGCGGTGGCCCGTAGGGGGAATACGGCGGGACGTGAGGGGGAGGCGGCGGGTACGGTCCTCCGTCCGGGGGCGGCCAGGGTGGCTGATACGGATCGCGTCCCCCGAAACTCACTGCGCTGTCCCCTCCCGAGACGCACCAGGCGTGCTTCAACTGGCCATCATGGGGGACGAGATGGCGTGGCGCACGCCGATAACGGTGTTCCGGTCGAAGACGGTGCCCGGGGTCAGTCCCAGGGCAGCCAGGCCCGCACCGCGAACCCGCCGCCCTCCTCGGAGCCGTGGTCCAGGCGGCCCCCGGCCAGCGCGGCGCGTTCGGTGAGGCCGATGAGGCCCTGGCCGGAGCCGGGTACCGGCGGGACCTCTCCCGGGGGCGCGGGATTGCGTACGCAGACGGTGAGTCCGTCGCCCGGGGCGCCCGTGACGGTGACGGTGACCTCGGCGCCGGGGGCGTGCTTGCGAGCGTTGGTCAGGCACTCCTGGGCGATGCGGTAGGTGGTGCGGCCGACGGAGGTGGGGACGGCGGCGCGGTCGGTGACGTGCTGGTCGAGGACGACCTTCATCCCGGCCTCCCGGCACTCGGAGACGAGGGTGTCGAGCGCCGCCAGGGTCGGCTGGGGGCGCCCCGCGTCCTCGGGCTCGCCCGCCCGGAGTACCCCGATGATCTCCCGCAGGTCCTGCAGCGCCTCGTGGGCGCTCTCCCGGATGACGCCCGCCGCGCGGACGATCTCGGCCCGTGGTGCGTCGGGCCGGAACTCCAGTGCGCCCGCGTGCACGCTCAGCAGCGTCAGGCGATGCGCCAGGACGTCGTGCATCTCGCGCGCGATGGCCTCCCGGGCGAGCCGTTGCGCCTGTTCGGCGCGGAGTGCCGCCTCGGTCTCGGCGCGTCGGGCGCGGTCGCGGAAGCTCAGCATGAGCTGCCGTTTGGAGCGCACGAACATGCCCCAGCCGACGGTCGCGGCGGTGAGGAGCACGGCGGCGAAGAGCGCCCAGGGGTAGGCGATGTCGGGGTCGGGGCGCAGCCAGAAGAACAGTGGGGTCAGCAGGAGGGACGCGCCGCCGATCCAGGCCACGTAGCGGAAGGGCCGGTGCACGGTGAGGGTGAAGAAGGCGACCAGGCCGGCGCCGCCCGCGGTGGTCGACACGAAGCAGACGGGGACCATCGCCACGGCGAGGCCGACCGGCCGGCGTCTGCGCAGCCAGACGGCGGCGCAGGCGAGCGCGCCCAGCACCTGGTCGACGACGGCGAGGGACTGCGGCAGGTCGGGCTCGTTCCTGACGGTGTCCACGCCCAGGAGGCCGATGAACACGGCCAGCAGGAAGCAGGTGAAGTCGACGGCCCAGTCCCGTGCGGTGCGCCGGGGCGGCCGTCCGGGGCGGCCATTGCCTGGGGCGTCGTCGGAGTCGAGGAGGGCCGACGGCAGGAGCCAGCTCCGCCCCGGGAAGGTCGGGGGCTCCGGTACCTGCTTGTCAGCACTCACGGTCGACAAATCTATGCAGAGCCGGCCGCCGCCACCTCCCCTCCGGCGGGGATCGCGACCAAAGTCGTGGCGCCGTCGACCTTCGGCTGCCCGCCGCGCGACGGATCGGTACTCCCGTCGCACGGCCCTCGCCCCGCGGCCGATGAACGCGGGAGGACCACCCGGCGAGGATCCTCACCATGAAGCAACTGTTGGAGTTTCTCGGGTTCATCGCCCTGGTGCAGGGCACCGGCGGTCTGGTGTACGAACTCACCGGCAAGCTGAAGTGGGGGGTGACGCAGCGGTGGAGCGCCCTGGACGGCTACGAGATCTATGTGAGCATCGCGCTGATCGTGCTGGCGATCGCCCTGTTCGCGGCGGCGGAGAGCCGTAGGTCCGGCTGACCGTCCCGGGAGCGTCCAGAACGGCCGGCACCCGCCTCGGCGTGCGCGCGGGCGACCTTGCGGCGGGCCTTGGCCCGGTTCCTGGATCCTTCCGTTTGCGGGACAGCTCGCGCTGGGCCTTCTTCAGCTTCTTCTCCGCCCTGAGGGGCGCCCCTCAGGCCCGGCGGTTGTCCGGGGGGTGAGGGGGTGGCTCGCGTGGATACGTACCTGACGGAGCGTCGGGGCCTCTCGCGCGGTTCCCCGCGCCTCTGGAGAACCCTGGCTAGCCGCCCAGTTCCTGGTGGCGGGTCGACAAGTCGAGGCTGCCCTGTTCCGTCAGGGAGCCGAAGAGGCGGAGGCGGGAGATGCCGCCGTCGGGGTAGATGTCGACGCGCGCGTGGGTGGCCACGACCGGGGCCGTGAGGACGAAGCGGTGGTTGGTGTCGGGCTGGAGGCGGGTGCGGGGGAGGACTTCCGTCCACCCGCCGTCCTCTCCGTCCCCTCCGTCCCCTCCGTCCTTCGCGTCCTTCACCGAGACCGTGGCCCAGCCGGCCGCGTTGCCCTTGAGGTACGCCGTGTCGATCTCCAGGGCGCGGATCTCGCACTGGGCGGCGAGGCGGTAGCGGATCCAGTCGTTGCCCTGGTCGCGGCGGCGCCGTGTCTCCCAGCACTCGTGCATCACCCGGGCGCGGCCGGGCTGGATGGTGTTGGTGGCCGGCGAGTAGAAGAGGTTGGAGGCGTCCTCGGCCCGGCCGCCGTTCTCCAGGGCGACCACGTCGAAGGTGCCGAGAGCGGCGAGCCAGGCCGGGTCCGGCACGACCTCGCCGTGCACCCGGAGGCGGGCGACACCGCCGTCGGGGTGCTGGTTCAGGCGGAGGTGGGTGAAGCGCTGCTCGACGGAGACGGCGAAGCCGTTGGCGGCGTGGCCGCCGACCGGGGTGCGCGGGACGAGCGTCGTCCACTTCACGTCGTCGGCGAGCAGGTCCTCCGGCGACGGGGAACCGGCCACGCAGGCGCCCTCGACGGACACCGCCTGCGGGTAGTTGCCGCGGAAGTGGGCCGTGTCGACGACGATCCCCCGGATCACGCCGGGCGCGCCGAGGCGGATCAGCGCCCAGTCGTGGTCCTCGGCCGTCGGCCAGGGGTGGTCGGCCGAGGCACCCCGGCGGCGGCGTGTCTCCCAGCCGTCCATGACCTTGCCCTTGTGCCCGAAGTGCTCGGGGTCGAACTCGGCGCGCTCGGGCACCAGCAAATTCTCACGGTGGGCGAAGAACTCGTCGTTGGCGGCGATCACACCGGCGCCGAGCCTGCGGTCGGCGAGGTCGGCGTACTGGGTGAAGGGGAAGTCGGCGGTGCGGTAGTCCGCGTACGGGTCGCCGCCGACGTAGGGCTTCGCGTCGCCGGTGAAGCGGGCGGGCGGGAAGTGGTGCTGCGCCGTCACGATGATCAGGTCTGCCTTTCGGTTGTCGGGCCGCCGCGGGTGCGCGGTGATCAGGGGATGCGGGTGAGGAGTTGTCCCTTCGGTGCGGTGAACTCGCCGTCCGCGACGATGCGTCGGCCGCGCAGCCAGGTGGACCGGACCACGCCGTACAGGGTCTTCCCCGCGTACGCGGTGACGTGGTTGCGGTGCTGGAGTGCGGCCGGGTCGACGGTGAAGGTCTCGTCGGGGGCGAGGACGGCGAAGTCGGCGTCGCGGCCCGGCTCGATGGCCCCCTTCCGGTCCAGCCCGACGAGGGCCGCCGTGCGGGTGGACATCCAGCGGACCACGTCCTCCAGGCCGTGGCCGCGCCTGCGGGCCTCCGTCCAGACGGCCGCGAGGCTCAGTTGCAGGCCGGAGATGCCGCCCCAGGCGGTGGCGAAGTCGTCGGTCTTGAGGTCGGCGGTCGAAGGGGAGTGGTCGGTGACCACACAGTCGATCGTGCCGTCCGCGAGGGCCTGCCACAGGAGGTCCTGGTTGGCGGACTCCCGGATGGGCGGGCAGCACTTGAACTCGCTCGCCCCGTCCGGGACTTCCTCGGCGGTGAGGGTGAGGTAGTGCGGGCAGGTCTCGACGGTGATCCGCACGCCCTCCCGCTTGGCCTCGGCGATCAGTGGGAGGGCGTCGCTGGAGGAGAGGTGGAGCACGTGGACACGCGCGTCGAGCCGCCGGGCCTGGGCCACGAGGGCCGCGATGGCGGTGTCCTCGGCGTCACGCGGGCGGGAGGCGAGGAAGTCGGCGTACCTGGGGCCGCCCCGCTGGGGAGCCGCGTCGAGGTGGTGGGGGTCCTCGGCGTGCACGATCAGCAGTCCGCCGAAGCCCGCGATCTCGGCGAGGGAGCGGGCGAGGCCGTCCTGGTCGAGGTGCGGGAACTCGTCGACACCGGACGGCGACAGGAACGCCTTGAAGCCGAAGACCCCGCTGTCGTGCAGCGGCCGCAGGTCCTTGACGTTGTCGGGCAGGGCGCCGCCCCAGAACCCGACGTCGACGTGGGCCTTGTCGGCTGCGACCTCGCGCTTCGTGCGGAGGTGGTCGACCGTGGTGGTCGGCGGGAGGGAGTTGAGGGGCATGTCGACGAGGGTGGTGATGCCTCCGGCCGCCGCCGCGCGGGTGGCGGTCCAGAAGCCCTCCCAGTGGGTGCGCCCGGGGTCGTTCACGTGGACGTGGGTGTCGACGAGGCCGGGCAGCAGGACGTCGTCGCCGAGGTCCTCCAGACGCGCGCCGGACGGTACGGCGGCGTCGTACGGGAGTACGGCCGTGATCCTGCCGTCGGCGACGGCGACCGCGGCGGGGCGCGATCCGTCGGGGGTGATGACGCGCGTCGAGCGCAACACCAGTTCAGCCTCGGACACCGGGACCCCTCTCGCCGTACCGCTCTTCACTTCCGCGTAACGGTATTTACTTCCACGTAACGGAATTCAACGTTCTGTTGAAGGAGTTTTCACCCCTCCTACCGCTCCGTCAAGAGCACACCCTCCACTCTGCCTCCGGTGCGCCCATACTGGATGTTTCCATAAGACGGAATTATTATTCCGATCAGCAGAACTTAGTGACGTACGAGCGAGTAGTCAACGAACCGCCCGGTAGGCTGCGACCTCGCCCGCCATCTCGAAAGGACCGCGCCCGTGCCGACGTCCAGCGCCAGCGCCCACACGACCGACTCCGCCAAGTCGTCCTCCGGTGGTGTCCAGTCCCTCGAGCGCGCCTTCGACCTGCTGGAGCGGATGGCGGACGCCGGCGGCGAGGTGGGCCTCAGCGAGCTGTCCGTGAGCAGCGGACTGCCCCTGCCGACCATCCACCGGCTGATGCGGACGCTGGTCGTCTGCGGCTACGTACGCCAGCAGTCCAACCGGCGCTACGCCCTCGGCCCGCGCCTGATCCGCCTCGGCGAGTCCGCGTCCCGACTGCTCGGCACCTGGGCGCGACCGTACCTCGCGCGGCTCGTCGAGGAGACCGGCGAGACGGCGAACATGGCCCTGCTGGACGGCGACGAGATCGTCTACGTCGCCCAGGTGCCGTCCAAGCACTCGATGCGGATGTTCACCGAGGTGGGCCGCCGCGTACTCCCCCACTCCACCGGCGTCGGCAAGGCGCTCCTCGCCGACTTCCCGGCCGACGAGGTGCGCGCGCTGCTGGCCCGTACGGGCATGCCGGCCGCCACGGACAAGACGATCACCACACCCGAGGGCTTCCTGAGCGCCCTGGCGGACGTCCGCCGCCTCGGGTACGCCGTCGACGACAACGAGCAGGAGATCGGCGTCCGCTGCCTCGCCGTCTCCGTCCCCAACTCCCCCACCGCCGCGGCCATTTCGATCTCCGGCCCGGCCGGGCGCGTCACCGAGGCGGCGACCGAGCGGATCGTGCCGGTGCTGCAGCAGGTGGCGGTGGAACTGTCGGAGGCCCTCGCGAGTTCGGGCACGGGCGGCTGACGCACCGGACGAACGCGCGAAATCGGGGAACTCGGGGCGACGCAAGGCGGAATTCACGGGGTCGCGCCTCTCGGGGTCGCGACCCCATGGACGACCGATGAACCACCCCCGGCGAATCACCTCGGGTGAATCACACCCGCGGGTCGGCCGATTCCTTCAGCGCCTCGGGGGCTCCCCGAACAATTCGACCGCCGTACGGACGTCCGCCAGCCCTTTCGCCAGCGCGCTCACGGACCCGATCGAACCCGCGATCAGCAACAGCGACCGCCGCAACCGCGGCACCTCCGGCATCCCGGTGACGGCCATCGCCGCGAGCGCGGCCAGCTCGTCCTCCGCTATGCCCCGGTCGGGGAACTCCGCGGGATGCGCGGCCAGTTCACGACGCAGCCGGGACACGGCCGAGCTCAGCTCCGCCACTCTCGGATCCTCGTCACTGCCGGTCACTGGCCTCTGCCCCAAGCTCCGCAACACAGCCCTCTCCCCCCTCGCCCACGCCCTTGTGCACGAGTCGTGGCCGCGCGCCCCGGGCACGGCCGTCCACCCCATGGCGTCGGTCGGGCGCCGTGGGGTGGCGCGGGCCAGTAAACGCCAATCAGTGTGGCGAGCGCCACCACGGGGACCGAAATTCAGTCCCCGGGCATCGCAAAGACGTCACCCGGCCCGTGGGGCTGCACGGGACACCCCGCCCGGTCGGGTATGCAGGGGGACATGACGCACCACCAGCCCCGGAAGAAGACGCCTGACGCGGCCCATCCGCCCGACGCGAGCGAGGTCGCAGGACTGCTGCTGGCCGCCGGCGGCGGACGGCGCCTCGGCGGCCGCCCCAAAGCCCTGCTCAGCCACCGCGGCCGCCCCCTGGTCGAACACGCGGTCGGCGTACTGCGGGCGGCCGGCTGCACGCGGATCCACGTGGTCCTCGGCGCCGAGTCCGCGACCGTACGCGCCCGCGCCGAACTGGCCGACTGCGTCCTGGTCGACAACCCGGACTGGGCCGAGGGCATGGGCTCGTCGCTGCGGGCCGGACTGGACTCACTGACGGGGACGGGCGCGAAAGCCGCCCTGGTGTCGCTGGTGGACCAGCCGGGCATCGGGCCGGAGGCGGTGGCCCGGGTCCTCGCCGCCCACCGATCGACCGGATCGCTCGCGGCGGCCGCGTACGACGGTGTGCGGGGCCATCCCGTCCTGTTCGGCGCCGACCACTGGCCCGGCATCGCCGCGACCGCCACCGGCGACCGAGGCGCGCGCGCCTATCTGCGGGCGCACGACGACACGATCACGCTCGTCGAGTGCGGGGACGTGGCGCGGCCCTACGACATCGACACCGAGGCCGACCTGGTCCACCTTGAGTGAACGGGGTGACACTCAGCGCCACCCTGCCTCGATGCGGAGAATCTCGACATCAACAAAACATTGAACTTCCACCATGAGGAAACTAGTATCCACTGCCCAGAAGCGCCCTACTCATCCAGGGGCGACCACAGCCCGACCCGGGTCGACTGACACCCGGTGCCACGCCCGCTGAAGGAAGTGACAGCTCATGTCCGCACCAGCGCCGTCCCCGCTGGCCATCGTCGACGCCGAGCCCCTGCCCCGTCAGGACGAGGTCCTCACCCCCGCGGCCCTCGCCTTCGTGGCGGAGCTGCACCGCCGGTTCACCCCCCGGCGTGACGAGCTGCTGGCCCGCCGCGCGGAGCGGCGCGCCGAGATCGCCCGTACCTCCACGCTCGACTTCCTCCCGGAGACCGCCGCGATCCGCGCCGACGACTCCTGGAAGGTGGCCCCCTCCCCGGCCGCCCTGGACGACCGCCGTGTCGAGATCACCGGCCCCACCGACCGCAAGATGACGATCAACGCGCTGAACTCGGGGGCGAGGATCTGGCTCGCGGACTTCGAGGACGCCTCGGCGCCCACCTGGGAGAACGTGGTCCTCGGCCAGGTGAACATGGCCGACGCCTACACGCGGAACATCGACTTCACCGACGAGCGCACCGGCAAGTCCTACGCGCTGCGCCCGAACGAGGAGCTGGCGACGGTCGTCATGCGCCCGCGCGGCTGGCACCTCGACGAGCGCCATCTCGTGGACGCCGACGGCACCGCGGTGCCCGGCGCGCTGGTCGACTTCGGCCTGTACTTCTTCCACAACGCCCAGCGGCTGCTGGACCTCGGCAAGGGCCCGTACTTCTACCTCCCGAAGACGGAGTCGCACCTGGAGGCCCGCCTCTGGAACGAGGTGTTCGTCTTCGCGCAGGACCACGTCGGCATCCCGCAGGGCACCGTCCGCGCCACCGTCCTCATCGAGACGATCACGGCCGCGTACGAGATGGAGGAGATCCTCTACGAACTCCGCGACCACGCGTCGGGGCTGAACGCGGGCCGCTGGGACTATCTCTTCTCCATCGTGAAGAACTTCCGTGACGGCGGGGCCAAGTTCGTCCTCCCGGACCGCAACGCGGTGACGATGACCGCCCCGTTCATGCGGGCGTACACCGAACTCCTCGTCCGCACCTGCCACAAGCGCGGCGCGCACGCGATCGGCGGCATGGCCGCGTTCATCCCGTCACGGCGCGACGAGGAAGTCAACAAGGTCGCGTTCGAGAAGGTCAAGGCCGACAAGGACCGCGAGGCGAACGACGGCTTCGACGGCTCCTGGGTGGCCCACCCCGACCTGGTCCCGATCGCCATGGCCTCCTTCGACGCCGTCCTCGGCGACAAGCCGAACCAGAAGGACCGCCTCCGCGAGGACGTCGACGTCAAGGCCGCCGATCTGATCGCCGTCGACTCCCTCGACGCCAGGCCGACGTACGCCGGACTCGTCAACGCCGTCCAGGTCGGCATCCGTTACATCGAGGCCTGGCTGCGGGGTCTCGGCGCCGTCGCCATCTTCAACCTGATGGAGGACGCGGCCACCGCCGAGATCTCCCGCTCCCAGATCTGGCAGTGGATCAACGCGGGTGTCGAGTTCGAGCACGACGGAGACACGGTGAAGGCGACCCCGGAGCTGGCCCGCGAGGTCGCCGCCCAGGAACTCGCCAACCTGCGGGCGGAGTTGGGCGAGGAGGCTTTCGCCGCCGGTCACTGGCAGCAGGCCCACGACCTCCTGTTGGAGGTCGCCCTCGACGAGGACTACGTCGACTTCCTCACCCTGCCGGCGTACGAGCAGCTCAAGGGCTGACCCGGCCGGCCTACTCCGGCCCCGCCTTGTGCGAGCTGTCCGAGTGGCCCAGGGACCGTCCCGGGGCCACTCGGTCGCGTACGGCCTGCTTGACGGCGGTGGGCTCGGGAAAGCCCTGGTCACGGCGGTCCCAGACGACCTCGTCGTTGACGCGGACGACGAAGACGCCACCCTTGCCGGGTTTGAGGGACAGCTCGGTCAGTTCGGTCTCGAAGGTCGTCAGCAGCTCCTGGGCCAGCCACGCGGCACGGGGCAGCCAACGGCACTGGGTGCAGTACTCGATCTCGACACGCTGTGTCTGCGTCATCCCAGGTGCACCGACCAATCCTGTTCCGCCGCCGGTTTGCCGTGCAGGTCGGGGACCCGTTTCAGCCAGTTCGGTCGGCCTCGTTGTGTCTTCGCCGCGCGGAGGACCTCCTCGGCGGCGAGTTCCTCCCGGGTGGGGAAGTCGGTGGGGAGCCAGGCGGCGGAGGCGCGCACGCGCGCGTGGAGGTAGCGCACATAGGCGTCGCGGACCTCGTCGGGCGAGGTGAAGCCGTCCTCGACGGGCAGCCAGCCGTCCGGGACCTCCGCGACGATCCGCCGCAGCAGGTCCTCGGTCACCTTCGGCGCGAGCTCGGCATCGGCCGCGCGCACGTCGGGGGCGTAGTGGCCGAGGGCGTGGTGACGGAAGTCGTACGCCTTCGTCGGGTCCGAGGCGTCCCATCGGTGGTGGAAGACGAGGGCCGCGCCGTGGTCGATCAGCCAGAGGCGCGGGGGCGCGATGCCGAACGTGGGCCAGATCATGAGGTTCGAACTGTGCACGGTGCGGTCGACGTTGACCGTGAGGGCGTCGAGCCAGATGATCCGCCCGGCTTCGAGCGGGTCGACGGGGAACTCGTTCGCGACGTCCGGGGTGAAGTCGGCGGCGCCCGGCAGATAGTCCATGCCGAGGTTGAGGCCGGCGCTCGCGGCGTGCAGTTCCCGCACCTCCTGGTGCGGCTCGCTTTCGGCGATCGCCGGGTCGAAGTGCGCGAGGACCAGCTCCGGGAAGCGCAGGCCGAGCGCCCGCGCCAGCTCCCCGACGATCACCTCGGCGACCAACGCCTTGCGGCCCTGCGCCGAGCCGGTGAACTTGACGACGTAGGTGCCCAGGTCATCGGCCTCGACGACACCGGGGACAGAGCCGCCGGCCCGCAGGGGGGCGACATAGCGGGTCGCGGTGACCTCTCTCAACATCTTCCAGGGCCCCACAGCTCAGTTGCGTCGTCTTCCACGGCACGCTCCCTCCCGGCGCGGCCCTGCTTCTTCCGGCCTCCGGCACGAAGTGGACATGGTAACGGAATCTCCGCGCCGCTCCCCATTTTTTTGCCGACGTTCGTTCCGGGCGAGCGGCAAGAAATGCCGCCGCCCGCCCGGCATTAATTCCGGTATGGACGCACCGGAATCATTCAGACTTCGACGCGCGGAACAATCACGGCTTCGGCGTGCAGCCGTTCTCGCTCTTGGTCTGGCATTCCACCCAGTGCATCGAGGAAGTGATTCCGGTCAGTGTCCCCACGTTCCCGACGAAGTACTGCTTGCCGTCGCCGCCCTCACGCCACTTCTCGATGAGGAACTTGCGGTATTCGACCATGGGTCGCGTGTACCCGCGCTTCTTGGGGTCGACGACCATCTTGTTGGTCACCTTGACGCCCTTGGTGACGCTCTTCGTCACCTCGTAGCCGGTCTTGGCCTCGACCTTGGCGATGCCCCAGCTCACGCTGCCGTCGGCCTCGGCCTTCCGGGTCGACGAGCGCGTGGTGCTCCTGGTCACCGAGATCGACAGAGCGGCCTTGGCGGAGCTGCTGTTGTACTTGCTGCTCGTGGGGCCCGTCGCCTTGTAGGTGGGCGAGCCGTACTTCACCACCTTGTAGCAGGTGGAGGGCTGACAGGCCGCAGCGGCGGGAGTGGACATCGCCGGAATCATGGCGAGACTGCCGATGACAAGCGCGGCGCTCGTCGCCGTCGAGCCGAGGGCTCGCTTCATGGCCGTATTCATTTTTTTCCCCGTTTTCTCTGACTGGCGCTCCTTCTCAAGTGGCTGCGCCGACAGAGAGGAAACCAATCATGCGCGGCAGCCCGAGCAAGCGAACCGCACGGAAATGTTGCCCGTGGATTTACCGCTCTGCCCGTTCTGCGAGCGGGGGTGAAAGGTCGACACACGGGCGAATCGGGCAGACGAAGGTGGCGATGTGATGCCCGCCACAAGGCCGGTCGCGGCGGCGACCGGACCTTCGGACGGCGACGTCGGCATCCGCGCAGCCGTCGGCCCTCCCGTGGGGAGGGCCGGGAGGGACGGCGCGGCCCCGCCCAGGCGGAAAGGCGCAGGCGGGGCCAGGGGTGGTGATCCCCAACGGGGGCGTGGGGATCACCGGCTCACAGCTTGGCACTGGATTCGGCCAGGCGACAGAGGTGTGACTGAAATCAGTCGCACGAAAAGGGCCTCGGCACAGGCGCCCTCACCGCCGGGCCGGTGCGGCTCACACCGGAGGCGTCGGGGATCGGAGTGCGGCGCGGATGCTCTCCGCCGCGGTGGTCAGGGCCGCGACGATCTCCCGCACACGTTCGGGCTCGTAGCGCACGCTCGGCATGGACACCGACACCGCGGCGACCGTGTCACCGTGGGCGTCGGTCACGGCGCGGCCGAGCGCGACCAGGCCGCGTTCGGAGCGCTCCAGGTTGAGGGCCACGCCGCTGCGCCGGACCGCGCGGAGTTCGCCGCGCAGCTCGGCCGGGTCGGGGCGTTCCTCGGCCGGATGCGCGGGAGCGCTCGCGTACAGCGCGTCCAGTTCCTCGTCGGTGAGAGCCGCCAGCATGATCAGGCCCCCGGTCACCAGGTGCGCGGGGAACACCATGCCTTCGCGGCTTCCCACCCGCAGCGCCTGTGAGCATTCGACCGAGGCGATGAACCTCGCGGTGCGCCCGGTGCGGATGCTCAGGTTCGCGGTCTCGTCGAGGGTGTCGACCAGGGTGCGCAGGGGGCCGAGGGCCGCCGCCCGGAGGGCCGAGGCGTTCGAGTGCGACTGGGCCGCGATCTCCAGGACCGGGCCCACCCGGTAGCTGCGGTCCTCGTCCTGGACCGCGAAGTCGCGGTAGACGAGCGTGGACAGCAGACGATGGGCGCTGGAGCGGGCCACCCCGATCCGGCCGGCGGCCTCCGAGACCGTGAGGGGCCCTTCGACCTGCAGAATGACCGCCAGTTGCAGGGCGTGGTCCACGCTCGTCACTCCGTACGGCGGCGGGCTCTTCATCGACTTGGCCATACGGACCACCTTCCCACGCTGTTCTGCTGAACAGAATCCACTGTTCCGGGAGGCGTCGCGCGGAGCACGGTCTCCGTATGACCGAACCCCGCGACGGGGTCTCCCCCGTCTCACTGACCGCCGAGGAAGGGCCGGACCAGCCGTCGGTGACTCCCGCGCTCGAAGACCTCTACCGCGGTTTCGAGAAGGCCCTGCTGGTGCCGCTGTGGACCCGGATCGGGGACCTGATGCCCGAGCACCCGCGCTCCAGGGCTCGGCCCCACCGGTGGGAGTGGAGCACCCTGCTCGATCTGGCCGGCCGCTCCGGCGACCTGGTACCGGTCGGCCGGGGCGGCGAACGGCGCGCGATAGCCCTCGCCAACCCGAGCCTGGGCGGCAGACCGTACGCCACCTCGACGTTGTGGGCCGCCATCCAGTACCTGATGCCGGGCGAGGACGCGCCCGAGCACCGGCACACCCAGAACGCCTTCCGGTTCGTCGTCGAGGGCGAGGGCGTGTGGACGGTCGTGGAGCGTGACCCGGTGCCCATGCGCCGGGGCGACTTCCTGCCGCAGACCGGGATGAACTGGCACGCGCACCACAACGCCGCCGACCATGCCATGGCCTGGATCGACGGCCTCGACATCCCCTTCCAGTACGACATCGAGGCGCAGTTCTTCGACTTCGGCCGCGACAGGCTGTCCGAGGAGGAACACACGACGCCCGACCGCTCGCGCTCGGAGCGGCTGTGGGGTCACCCGGGTCTGGTGCCCGTCTCCCAGCTCGGCCGCGGGCGGGGCACGCCGCTGCTGTGTTACCGCTGGGCGGACACCGACGCCGCGCTGACCGACCAGCTGGAACTGGAGCAGGCGGGACACCCCGGCACCGTCGAGCCCGGCCACGCCCTGGTGCGCTACACCGATCCCGCCCACGGCGGGGACGTCCTGCCGACCGTCCGCGCGCAGTTCCACCGCGTCCGCAGCGGCGTGGAGACCGCCCCGCGCCGGGAGACCGGGTCGTCGGTGTACCAGGTGTTCGACGGGTCGGGCCAGGTGACCGCGGGCGACTTCTCCTGGTCGGTCACCCGCGGCGACCTCTTCGTCGTCCCGTCCTGGACGCCGCTGTCGATCCGTTCGCAGGCGTCGCCCTCGGACTCGGACTCCGGGGCACTGGACCTGTTCCAGTTCAGTGACGCTCCGATCCTCTCCAAGCTCGATCTGTTCCGCACCCACACCGAGGAGACTCACGCGTGAAGCTCGCCACCATCCGCCTCGAAGGCCGGACCGCCGCCGTCCGGGTCGAGGGAGACTCGCTCATCGATCTCGGACTGCCGGACGTGGGCGCGCTCCTGGCATCGCCCGGCGGTCTCGACACCGCGGCGCGGACCGACGGCGCTGTTCTGTCCGCCGCCGACGTGGTGTTCGCGCCCCTGGTGCCACGTCCCGGCAAGGTGATCTGCGTAGGGCTCAACTACCAGAACCACATCAAGGAGATGGGCCGCGAGCTGCCGGAGTACCCCACTCTCTTCGCCAAGTTCGCCGACACCCTCATCGGCGCCCACGACGACATCCACCGTCCCGTCGAGACCGAGCAGTTCGACTGGGAGGCCGAACTCGCCGTGGTCGTCGGCCGACGGGTCCGGCGCGCCGACGAGAGGGAGGCCGAAGCGGCCGTCGCGGGCTTCACGGTGCTCAACGACATCACCTGCCGCGACTGGCAGTTCCGCACCCGCGAGTGGCTGCAGGGCAAGAACTGGGACTCCACCACCCCGCTCGGCCCCTACCTCGTGACGCCTGACGAGGTCGGCGGCCCACGCCCCGCGCTCGACGTCCGCTGCGAGGTGAACGGGCGGGTGATGCAGCAGGACAACACCGGCGACCTGCTCTTCGACCCGGTCGACCTGGTCCGCTACGTCTCCACGATGATCCGGCTGAGCCCCGGCGACATCATCGCCACCGGCACACCCGGCGGCGTCGGCCACGCCCGCAAGCCCCAGATCTTCCTGCGGGAGGGCGACACCGTGGTCACCGAGATCGACGGCCTGGGCCGCCTGGAGAACCGGGTGATCACCGAGGGAACGGTATGACGGACCTGCGGACGGCACTCGCCTGGGTCGCCGAAGGCACCGCCCTGTGCCGCAAGACCGTCGCGGCGTTCGACGAAGCCTCGTACGGCGCGCCCTCGCTGCTGCCCGGCTGGAGCCGCACCCACGTCGTGGCCCACCTGGCCGGAAACGCCGAAGCGCTCGGCAACCTGGTGCGCTGGGCGCGCACCGGTGAGCGCACCCCCATGTACGGCTCCCCGGAACAGCGCGACGCCCGCATCGAGTCAGGAGCACGCCTGCCCGCGGACCGGCTCACCGCGTGGTTCGAGCGGTCCGCGCAGGCACTGCACGACGCCATGACCGAACTGACCGAGGCCCAGTGGCGCGCCGAGGTGGTCACCGCCCAGGGGCGCACCGTGCCGGCCTGCGACATCCCCTGGCTGCGCGCCAGAGAGGTCATGGTGCACGCCGTGGACCTCGACGCCGACGTGCGCTTCACGGACCTGCCGGAGGACTTCCTCGCCGCCCTGCGCGACGACATCGGCGCACGGCGCGGCGTCGGCACTCCCGCTGTGCTCGGTCCTTCCGCTGAGGTCACCGCGTATCTGGCGGGCCGTCCCCACCGGGGCGTGACCACCGTCGACGGCTCCCCCGCCGAACCTCTGGCTCCCTGGCTGTGACGACCGAGGGAACGACATGAGCACGGAGGACAGCCCCCGCCCCGACGTCCTGGTCGTCGGCGGCGGGATCGGCGGACTCTCCACGGCCCTGGCGCTCACCCGCCAGGGCCTGAGGGTGCGCCTGTACGAACAGGCCGCGGAGTTCGGCGAGGTCGGGGCCGGCCTGCAACTCGCCCCCAACTGCACTCGCGTCCTCGACGACCACGGGCTCCTGGACGAGGCCGTCGCGCTGGGCGTGCTGCCCGAGCGCATGGTGATGAAGGACGCGCTGAACGCCGAGGAGCTGACCCACCTCGACCTCGAAGACCTCGAACACCGCTACGGCTCTCCGTACCTGGTGATCCACCGCAGCGACCTCCACGGCATCTTCCTGCGCGCCTGCCGCCGGTCGGGCGTGGACCTGATCAATGGCGCCCGGTGCACCGCGTACGAGAACACCGTGGGCGGCGCGCGGGTCACCTTCGCCGACGGCACGGCCGACGAGGCCGAGGTGGTCATCGCCGCCGACGGCCTGCACTCGACGGCACGCCCGCTTCTCGTGGCCGACGAGCCGGTGAACTCGGCGTACGTCTCCTACCGCGGCACGGTCTCCTTCGATCAGGTGCGCGCCCACGCGGTGCACGAGAAGGACGTCGTGGTCTACGTCGGCCCGCGCTGCCACTTCGTGCAGTACCCGCTGCGCGGCGGCGAGATGTTCAACCAGGTCGCCGTCTTCGAGTCGCCCAGGGCCCTGGCGGGGGAGGAGGACTGGGGCACGCCCGACGAGCTCGACCGGGCCTTCGAGGGAACCTGCGCCCAGATCCGGCAGGGGCTGCCGCTGATGTGGCGTGACCGCAGGTGGCGCATGTACGACCGCGACCCCATCCCGAACTGGGTGACCGGCCGGATCGCGCTGCTGGGTGACGCCGCGCATCCCCCGCTGCAGTACATGGCCCAGGGCGCCGTGATGGCCATCGAGGACGGATGGGTGCTGGCCGAACACGTACGCGCCGGGCGCCCGCGGCGGACCGGGCACTCCTCCGGCGTCGACTGGGCGGCGGCCCTGGCGGCGTACGAGGCCGTCCGCGCGGAACACTGCCGCCGGGTGGTCCTCACCGCTCGCGAGTGGGGCGGGCTGTGGCACGTCGAAGGGACCAGGCGACTCCAGCGCAATGCCCTGCTGCGCTCACGCGACCCGTACGACTACGGCTTCACCGACTGGGTCTACGGCCCCACGGCGCTGACCCCCGACCGGTTGCCGGACCTCTACCCGGCGGTCTCGTTGGACTCGGTGCGGCTCCCGGTGTCGTGACCGGCCCGCGCGGCGCGCCGGCCGCCGTGGATCAGGCGGACGATCGTCCGCCGGGTCCGGGCGGTCGGCGGAACGGGTTGGGCAGCGGGAGGTAGCGGGCGGCCGCGCCGTCCGCTCCCGTCCATCTGAGCAGCAGATTCGTCTTGCCAGGCAGCGTGGGTGAGTCGAGCAGGTCGGCGACTTCCGGTACGTCGCCGTGGCGTTCCAGCTCTCGTCGTACGGCGGGCCAGGGGTCGACCGTCGGGTGGTGTTCGGTCAGGGCCGCCGCGATCTCCAGGAGGTTGTTGACGAAGAGGCAGTAGACCAGCCGTTCCCAGCCCGCCGCGCGGGTGACGTCCGGGAGGAGCTTGACGCCCTCGGCGTCGCGGTAGACCGCCTGGACGGGGGTGCCCGAGGCGTCGCAGACGATGACGGTGTTCTGCAGATGGGCCTCCAGCACGACGCCGTGGCCGTGGAACACGGCGAGGGCCGGGGGGACGACCGCGCGCAGATACGCCTCCCACCAGGCCTCGGGATCGGTGGTGCGGGCCGACGGGTTGTCCGGGAAGGCCTCGGCGCTCTCGGTGAGGGCGGCGGCGAGAAAGGGTGTCGTGCCGGGGGGAACATGGCCGCCCAGGCCGTCCCGCACCAGAACCGCCAGTTCCTCGAACGCGAAGGCGGCGCTGCGGTAGCCGCGGTCGCTGAGCCAGGCACCCGGTGACCCGGCGAAGGCCTCCGTGACCGCCCGGTCGGTGCGGCGCAGCGTGAGCAGGTCGTGCCGCCACAGCCGACGGATGTCGTTGGTGATCCGCACGTCGAGGCTGAACTTCAGGAACAGGTCGGAGGCGAAAGCGCGCCCGGTCACCGGCTCGCTCGTGGACGGGGCGACGCGCACGCCCTCGGGTCCGCCCTCGCGTACGGCCTCGGACAGGTACACCGTGCGGATCGCCGCCGTGGGCCACGCCGCGCCCGCCGTCCGGCCCAGCCGCACGAGGCGGCCGTCCGCGAACGCCTCGGCCAACTCGCCTCCCACCAGGTCGAGTTGCCAGGGGTGGGCCGGGAGGAGCCGATAGCCGGGCGGGGCCGAGCCCAGTGCGTCGAGGGCGGTGGTGTCGCCCTCCTCGACGACCGCGTCCTCGCGGACCCCGAGGAGGACCAGCGGGAAGTGGACGTACGCCTCCGGCGCGTACGGCAGCCAGGCGGTGACCGGGCCGCCGCCGCGGGCCTTGGGGGCGGGATGGTACGGATGGCCCGTGATCAGGGACTGTTCGGAGCGCCGGTACGCGTCCTCGGGCACCGGGGCGTGGGCGCGCGCGGCGAGGAGGGCGGCCACGGCCTCACGGCTGTCCAGCATCTCGGAGGGCAGTTCGGAGTTGGCGAGGCCGGTGAGGGCGCGGAGTTCCTCGGCGACGAGTTTGACGAGGTCGGTGTGGGTGAGAGCGTGCCAGGCGCTCTCGGCGCGCACCTCGGGCTGGGTGGGGCGGCGGCTGCCACGCACCCGCAGGAGGCGGCCGCTGCCCCTGAGACGGTGCACCCCTGCCGACGACCCGGCCGACTCTCCCGCTTCCCGCAGAAGACAGTTGAGCAGCGGTGCGGCGGCGTGGGCGTCGGCGGCGGCGCCGATGCTGTCGCGGGGCGGGTTGGCGTCCACGGGGTCCATTCGTTTCTTACGGTGCACTCGTGATCAGTATGTCTGCCCCTCACGCTCCGTCGCGATGCGGCCGTGCGGCGTCCGGCCGCGCTGCCTTCATGCGTCGCGGCGGAGGCGGAGGGGCAGTGGTCGTACGCCGACGTCCGAACCGACATCCCTGCCGCTACCCGTACCCGCTCGACACCGCCCCCGCACCCGCCCCGCATCCGAGGAGCCCCTCCGTGGCCCGTCACCCCCTGATCGACGCCGACGCCGAGGCCGCGCTCGGCGCCGAGTTGAGCGCCGTACGCCCTGATCTGACCCTGCCGCTCACGACCGCGCTGCCCGGCGCCCGGGCGGCCGTGCTGTCCCGGCTGTGGCGAGGCCTCGTCCACGAGCCGCTGCCCTGGGTGGTCCGGCGGGACACGGCCGGAGGGGACGGGGTCACGCTCCACCTCGCCGACGGCCGCCGACTGCACGGCCCGGCGGTCGACCCGTACGGCACCGCCGCGCAGGTCGAGGAGGTGTGGCTCGACGAGCGGGCGTACCGTCGCCCGGCGCGGCTGATGACCGCCCTGGCCGTTCCGCACAGCGCCGCCTTCGCCGCCGAACTGGACCACAGCGTCGCCTCGTTGGCCCTGTCACGCGCCAACCGGGCTCCTTCGCGGGTCACCTTGGCGGACTCGTCCCCGAGGGCGGGCTGGATGTGGGAGCAGGCGATCGTCGACGGGCATCCCTTCCACCCCAACTGCCGTTCGCGGCCCGGATTCTCGGCGGTCGACCAGCTCGCCTACGGGCCGGAGCACCGGCCGGTGGTGCAGCTGGGGCTGGCGCCCGTCGAGGACGCGCTGGTCGTCGGGGAGTGGCCGAAGTCGCTGCGGGACGGCGGGCGGGTGCTGGTCCCGGTGCATCCGTGGCAGGCGGCCCATGTCCTCAAGTGCTCCCTGGGGGAGGTGATCGAGGCGCATCCGCTGATGTCCCTGCGCACCCTCGCCCTCGCGGACGGCGGGCCGCACGTCAAGACCGCGCTGAGCGCCCGGCTGACCTCCTCCGTGCGGGACATCTCCGTCTACTCGATCGAGACCTCGGCGATCGTGTCGGACTTCATGGCCGAGGTCGCGGCCCGCACCGACGGACTGCTGCACGTGACCCGCACGCTCGGCGCGGTCACCGCCGGTTCGCCGGATCTCGCGGCGGTGCTGCGGGAATCGCCGGACACGTACGCGGACACGGCGGCCGGCGAACGGGTCCTGCCGGTGGCGGCGCTGGCGACGACCGAGCTGCCGCGGTCGCCGTCCTGGCTGGCGGACTTCACCCGGCTCGCGCTCACGGTCTCCCTCCGGCTGCTCGACCTCGGCGTGGCCCTGGAGGCGCACGGACAGAACCTCCTGGTGGTCCTGTCCCCGTCGGGTGCCCCCCGCCGTCTCGTCTACCGCGACCTCGCGGACATCCGGGTCAGCCCCGCACGCCTCGCCCGGCACGGCATTCCGGCCCCGGCCATGTCCGGCCGCATCATCACGGACGACGCGACCACCCTGCGGCGCAAGCTGTTCGGCGCCCTGATCACGGGCACGCTCGGCGCGACGGCCGGTTCGACGCCCGTCCTGCGCGAGGCGCTCACCACCGCCGTACGGGACCTGCCGCGCACCGCGGATCTGGTCACGTTGCTGGAGGGGCCGGTACCGACGAAGGCGTTGACGCTGATGCGACTTTCGCCGGAGCGGCCCGGCGACATCTGGGCCGAGCTGCCGAGTCCACTGCGGTGAACCGCTCGGTGAACGGCTCGGTGAACGGCTCGTCAACAGGGGGTCTCGTTTTGAAGCGAGACCCTCCGGATCAATAGGATCCGCCGATGATCACAAGACAACGGCTGGCAGCAGGGGTGTTCGCCCTGCTCGCCGCCCTGACGGCCGGGATCGCGGTCCCGTCCACGGCCGTCGCCGACGAGACCACGGCCACCGCGCCCAAGGTCAACCTCCTGCTGGACGTCAGCGGTTCGATGCGGGCGAAGGACATCGACGGCCAGTCCCGCATGGCCGCGGCGAAGCAGGCGTTCAACGAGGTGCTGGACGCCACCCCCGAGGAGGTACAGCTCGGCATCCGCACGCTGGGCGCCAACTACCCGGGCGACGACCGGAAGACGGGCTGCAAGGACACCGCGCAGCTCTACCCGGTGGGACCGCTGGACCGCACCGAGGCGAAGACGGCGGTGGCCACGCTCGCGCCGACCGGCTGGACCCCGATCGGCCCCGCGCTGCTGAAGGCGGCCGACGACCTGGAGGGCGGCGAGGGCACCAAGCGCATCGTGCTGATCAGCGACGGCGAGGACACCTGCGCCCCGCTCGACCCGTGCGAGGTGGCCCGCGAGATCGCGGCGAAGGGCATCGGCCTGACCATCGACACGCTCGGCCTGGTCCCGAACGCCAAGATGCGGCTGCAGCTGAGCTGTATCGCCGAGGCGACCGGCGGCACGTACACCTCGATCGAGCACCGCGACGAACTCACCGACCGGGTCAACCAGTTGGTCGACCGGGCCGCCGACCCCGTGGTCGTGCCGAAGGCCGTGGAGGGCGCCGAGGCGTGCGCGCAGGCGCCCACGCTCACGTCCGGTCTCTACACGGACCGCGGCGAGTTCGGCCAACAGCGCTGGTACCGCGTGGACGTGAAGCCGGGTCAGGAACTGCGGGCCTCGGTGAGCGTCGCCGCGGACCGTGACGTCAACCCGGACTACGGGGTGCTGCTGCGTGCCGTGACCACCAAGAACCGCGAGATCGTACGCGGCGAGGCGGCCGGCACCGGCCGTACCGATGTCATCTCGACCGGTCTGCGCCATCCGAAGCCCGAGGCCGAGGACGAGGACGAGGAGGACGTCGCCGAGACCGTGTGTCTCCAGGTGACCCACTCCTACTCGCCCGCGAGCGGCGTGAAGACCACGCCCGGACTGCCGCTGGAGATCACCGTCGACGTCGTGGACGGCTCCGACCAGGCCGCCGACGTGGCCTCCTTCGGCCTCGGCCGTGGCTGGTGGCTGCTCGGTGTGCTGGTGCTCGTCGGGTTCCTGGCGGGTGTGCTGTGGGGCTGGCTCTCGCGCTGGCGGGTCGCGGTCTGGAGGACCAACTGATGCGTATTGCACGTGTGTTGAGCGCGGCCCTGCTGACGCTGGGCCTGGCCGTCTCCCCGGCCGTGGCGGACTCCACGCCCTCCGCGAGCCCCTCGGACGGCGGTGACGCGCCCACCGAGGCGGGCACCTCCTTCCGTACGGCCACGGAGTTCGAGCAGGGGCAGACCGCGACGGCGAGCGCCTCGACCGGTGACTACCTGTACTGGTCGTTCCCGGCCGACGCGGGGCAGCGGCCCACCGTCCGGGCGAGCGTCAAGCTGCCCGAGGGGGCCGAGTCCTCCTCGACCTGGCAGATCGACGTGTACGACGGACTGCGGCGCCGCCAGGCCTGCCAGTACGGCGCGCAGACGCGGACCGCCGCGGCGGGGGCCGGCTCCGTCGAGCTGTCCTGCACGCTGCGTACGGTCCGCGCCTGGTCGGAGGAGTGGGCCGACGACCCGCTGCCGGGCACGTACTACCTGCGGCTCACGACGACCCGGCTGGCCACGGCCGACCTGGGTCTGCCGGTCGGCACCGAGGTCGAGGTCGACTCCAAGGACATCGGCGGCTCGGCGGCGGTCGACGGCTCGCTGGCCCAGCCGTTGGTGCCGGGGATCGCCGTCGCCTCCCGGCAGGAGGACGACGAGGACTCCTCGGCCGAGGCCGTCCTCTCCTCCCTCGAACCCGACGACGGGTGGGCCTCCGGCTGGTGGAGCGACCGCTGGGTGTGGACCGCGCTGGGCGCGGCGCTGGCCGCGCTGGCGGGCATCGGCGGGTACACACTGACACGGGGATCGGGCAGACCGCGGCACGTGCCGCCGCCGGGTGCCTGACGCCGCACCAAAGGCCCGCCGGAGAAGGGGGTTCGGCGGGCCCCGGCGCCGGAGGGGGCCGGTTGAGGCACCACCGCTGACTGCGGCCGAGGGGGGCTTCTCGCGCAGTTCCCCGCGCCTCTCAAAGATCAGGCCCTCCGGGCCCGGAGGTGCGGGGCGTGCGGGCCGAGAAGCAAGGGGCGGAGCCCCTGCTTCCCAGGGGCGCGGGGAACTGCGCGAGAAGCCCCACCTACCCGCAGCCGACAACGACGCTCCACGCCCGCCTCCCTCACCCTCCCTCAGCCCTCCCGCAACTCCTTGGCAAGCGCCCCCTCCCCCGCCACCTCGACCCGCCCCGCCCGCACCGCGTCCCTCAGGCCCAACTCCCCCCGCCCGAGAGCGCCGCAGGTGTCCGCGTCGAGGGTCAGCCGTACGTCCGCCTCCCCGGGCGCGGGCCCCTCCCCGTACACCGGTCCCTCCTCGGTGCCCGCCCACACATGGAACGCCCCTTCCTCCAACCGGACTTCGACCAGGCCGGCGCTTCCTCCGCCCAGCCCCCGCAGCAGCGGCAACGCGAACCAGTGCGCCCGTACGGCGTCCGTGGCCCGGCGCTCCCCGAGCACCGACTCCCCCCACGTGCCCAGCGCCTGCAGTACCGGCAGCAACTGCCTCCCATGGTCGGTGAGTTCGTACACGTAGGCCGCTCCCGGCGGCGGCAGCCGACGCCGTGTGGTCACCCCGTCCCGCTCCATGTCCTTCAGCCGCGAGGCGAGCACGTCCGTGCTGACGCCCGGCAGATCCGCGTGCAGATCCGTGTAGCGGCGCGGCCCGGCCAGCAGTTCACGCACGATCAGCAGGGTCCAGCGGTCACCGACGAGGTCGAGCGCGCGGGCGGCGGAGCAGTACTGGTCGTAGCTTCGGCGAGGTGACATGGGACGCAGTCTAGACATGTCGTTGGACTTTCCAAGCGTCTACTTGGTAAAACCAAGCAACACAACAACCGGAGGGCGAGAGCGCATGGAGTTCCGGCAGTCGAGCAAGCTCAGCGAGGTCTGTTACGAGATCCGCGGCCCCGTGATCGAGCACGCCAACGCACTGGAGGAGGCGGGCCACAGCGTCCTGCGCCTCAACACCGGCAACCCCGCGCTCTTCGGCTTCGAGGCGCCGGAGGAGATCATCCAGGACATGATCCGGATGCTCCCGCAGGCCCACGGCTACACGGACTCGCGCGGCGTCCTCTCGGCCCGCCGCGCGGTCGCCCAGCGCTACCAGGACCGGGGCCTCGACGTCGACGTGGACGACGTCTTCCTCGGCAACGGCGTCTCCGAGCTGGTCTCCATGGCCGTACAGGCGCTGATCGAGGACGGCGACGAGATCCTGATCCCCGCCCCCGACTTCCCTCTCTGGACGGCGGTGACCACCCTCGCCGGCGGCAAGGCGGTCCACTACCTCTGCGACGAGCAGGCCGACTGGTACCCGGACCTCGACGACATGGCGTCGAAGATCACCGACCGCACCCGGGCGGTCGTCATCATCAACCCGAACAACCCCACCGGCGCGGTCTACCCCAAGGAGATCATCGAGGGCATCCTCGACCTCGCCCGCCGCCACGGCCTGATGGTCTTCGCCGACGAGATCTACGACCAGATCCTCTACGACGACGCCGTCCACCACTCGGCCGCGGCGCTCGCGCCCGACCTGGTCGTCCTCACCTTCTGCGGCCTGTCCAAGACGTACCGCGTCGCGGGCTTCCGCTCCGGCTGGCTGGTCGTCACCGGTCCCAAGCAGCACGCCCGCAACTACCTGGAGGGCCTGACGATGCTGGCCTCCATGCGGCTGTGCGCCAACGCGCCCGCCCAGTACGCCATCCAGGCCGCGCTCGGCGGCCGCCAGTCGATCACCGACCTCACCACCCCGGGCGGCCGCCTCCACGAGCAGCGCAACGTGGCATGGGAGAAGCTCAACGAGATCCCCGGGGTCTCCTGCGTGAAGCCCAAGGGCGCTCTGTACGCCTTCCCCCGACTCGACCCCAAGGTCCACCGGATCCACGACGACGAGAAGTTCGTGCTGGACCTCCTCCTCCGCGAGAAGATCCAGGTCGTCCAGGGCACCGGCTTCAACTGGCCGACACCGGACCACTTCCGCATCCTCACCCTCCCCCACGCCGACGACCTGGACGCGGCGATCAGCCGGATCGGCCGCTTCCTGAGCGGGTACCGGCAGTAGCCGGCGGCGGGTACCGGGGGTGGTCCGGCGTTCCCGGCACCTCCGCGTACGCGGAGCACGCCGTCGGCGTACGCGGCCGTCCGGGCATCGGCACGCACCCCGCATGGGTAGCCCTTCCCCATGACCGATCGTCCACTGCTCCTCCTCGACGTCGACGGCCCCCTCAATCCCTTCGGCGCCCGATGGTGGCGTCCGCGCGGCTACGTGACCCACCGGGTGCGTCCGGCCAACTGGTCCTCCCGGCAGAAACCGGGCTCCCGGCGGCTGCGTCGGGGCCTGCGGATCCGGCTCAATCCGGCGCACGGCGAGCGACTGCTCGCGCTGCCCTACGAACTGGCGTGGGCGACGACGTGGATGCACGACGCCAACGAGATGATCGGCCCGGCGATAGGGCTGCCCCGCGAACTGCCGGTCATCGAGTTCGCGAACCTCTTCGCCGAGGACCCGGACGGGCTGTACTGGAAGACCCGGCGGGTCCTGGAGTGGGCGGCGGGACGACCGTTCGTCTGGGTCGACGACATGATCACCGACCTCGACGTACGGCATGTGGCCGAGCACCACGACACCGCGGCGCTGCTCATGCGGATCGATCCGCGCAGGGGTCTGCGGGAGGTGGAGTTCCGGGAGTTGGAGCGGTGGGCTCGTACCCTGTGAGGCATGGGTGATCTTCTCCTCGTGCGGCACGGTGAGACCGAGTGGTCGATGTCCGGGCAGCACACCAGCTGGACCGACATCTCGCTGACGGACCGCGGCCGCGAGCAGGCCCGCGGCCTCGCCCCGCTGCTCGGCTCGCACCGCATCGGTGCCGTGTTCGTGAGCCCGCTCAAGCGTGCCCGGGAGACGGCCGACCTGGCCGGGCTCCACGGGGCCCGCGTCGACGCGGACCTCGTCGAATGGGACTACGGCGGGTACGAGGGCGTCACGACCGTCGAGATCCATCGCACCCGGCCGGACTGGTTCCTGTTCACGGACGGCGTCGCACCGGGACCGGCGGAGCACCCCGGGGAGAGCCCGGAGGAGGTCGGCGCGCGGGCCGACCGCATACTGGCGAAGGCGCACGCGGCGCTGGCGAACAACGAGGGATGCGTGGTGCTCGTGGCCCACGGGCACTTCCTGCGTGTCCTCACCGCCCGCTATCTCGGGTTGCCCGCCTCCGCCGGCGCGCTGTTCCAGCTGGCCACGGGCACGGTCTGCCGGCTCGGTACGGAGCACGGCCGTCCGGTCGTCGCGGGGTGGAATGTCAGACCCCCCTCGTAGCCTTCGAGTGGGTCGGCCCACAGCCGGTCGGGGTGAGGGACCCATGGCCGGTCCGGGTGCGGGGACCCACGGCCGGTTCTGGTGAGGGAGGGTGCCGTGACACGACCGCCGACCGCCGCCCAGCGGCGGATCATCGACGCCGCCGAGCCCGTGACCGGGCGCCTGACGGGTACGGAGCACCAACTCGCGGCCCTGGTGAAGCGAGGGCTGGCCTTCCGGCATCCGCGCCCGCCGCACGACCACTTCCTCACCCCGGCCGGGCATCGCATACGGGAGACGGCAGCGGTCTCGGCCGCGCAGACGGCTCCCCGGGAGACGGCCCGGACGGACACCGCGACCGCCTCGACCGGTGTCTTCGCCGCGCGGGTCGGCGGGGAGGAGGCCGCCGCCACCGGACCGGCTCGTACACGTGAGGTCCACAGCGCCTGGCAGGGGCTTCTGGAGCTGCGCAGGATGACCAACACCGGCGGCGCCACGGACCGGCCGTGCGCCTGGGAGCGCTCGCACCTGGTGCAGGCCGCCGCGCTGGCGTTGGAGGCCGCGGGCCACCGACCCGCGGGAGCGGACACGACGGGCGCGGGGGCCGCGGCGCCGGCGGGCGGGGGTTACCGCGTACGGGCCACGCCCCAGCCCGAGGCCGTCGCCGTACGGGAGCCCGACGCGGGGGCGCTGCGGGCCTGCGCGGCGACGCTGGAGGCGGCGGGCTGGCAGGTGGGCGAGCACACCGATCCCCGTACGCGCGAGCGGTATCTGCTGGCGTCACCGAGACGGGCCTAGGCCCTGTCGGAACCGCCGCACCGGGCAGGGCGGCGAGTTGCCGGCCGGTGAGGGCTCTGACGGCGGATCCCGCGCTGTTCGGGCGGTGAGGGCGGCCCCCGCCGTCCGGACGGCGGGCGTGGGCCCACGGTCCGGACAGCGGGGTCGCGTCACGGCTTCCGGTCCGCGCCGGACTGCCGCACCGCTCAGCCCAGCGGGTTCAGCAGCTCCGGATCGTTCTCGAAGGCGAAGAGCAGCAGGTCCGCCATGGTGAACCTGCCCTTCCGGTGGGACGGGAGGCTCGGGCGCCAGCCCGGGTGCTTCACGATCGACCGCCGACTGCCCTCCATCGCCCGGTGGAAGACCTCCGCGACGAGGGTGCCGCCGACACCGGTGAGGCTGCCGGGGCGTGCCTCGTTCACCTCGGCCTCGCGCAGCACGTAGAACCACAGCGGGGTGTGCTCCACGACCTGTGCGCGCTCGGTGTCGGTGAGGCCCTCCAGTACGGCTCCGCCGTTGCCCCGCAGGATCTGGTCCTCCGTCAGGGGCTTGAACCCCATCCGGGCGGCCAGTTGCGGCCCGGTGGCCAGCTCCACCATCGCGGCCCGCATCAGGTTGCGGAACGCGAGGTTGCGCTGGACCGGCGGCGGGGCCGGGCGGCCCCGACCGTCGAAGGTGCCGGTGGGCAGCGTGGACAGGGGGTCGACGAGCAGGGTGTCCAGCCGCTTGGCCACGTTGAACTCGCGCTCGGGCACGACCAGGTCGTCACGGCCGATCTCGCCGAAGTCGAACAGTCGACGGAAGTCGACGATCCAGTTGCTCGGCAGCCGCAGGTTCTCCCCGGAGTTCGGGTCGTCGAGGTCACTCAGGTCGTCCGGGCCCGGCGTGAGGTTGCCCGCCGTGCCGCTGAACCGGAACAGCAGACCGAGCGAGGCGATCGGACCGGGTCCGCCCGCGCGGAACACGCTGTTCCACTGGTAGGCCCCGCGGACCATGCTGTGCCCGAGGCGGTAGGCGGCCACCGAGAACTCGATGGGCATCGTCGGGAAGTCGCCGGGGCGGACGTACCCGGGCCGCTCGAAGTGCTTGCGCCCTCGGGTGAAGACCCGATCGACGATGTCCGGGTCGACGATGCGCGGCAGGAAATCGGTGCGCAGCACCCACTGGTAGTGCTTCACGACGATGTCCCGGGCCGCCTGGAACAGCCGGTGCTCGGGCACTCCGCGCTCGGCGAGCAGGTCGACGACCCGGTTGTGGAAGCGGATGAACGCCAGGTGGAGCTGGCCGACCGCGAGGTTCTCGTCGTTGCGCGCGTCCGGGATGAGCGGGGCACGCTTGTCGGCCCGGGTGCCGCCGGCCGCCTCGCCGGCCCGCGGCAGGTCGAAGCCCTCGCGGTCGATGTTGGACGTCGACTCGGGCGGGAAGGGCACCCCGAGCGTCGTGCCCGTCCTCAGACGGCCGTCGGACTCGTAGAAGCGGGCACTGCCCGCGTGGTGCGGGCCCATGCCGTAGAGCGAGTCCAGGTCGAGGGCCGGGCTGCGCCCCTGCACCAGATCCTCGACCGGGACCGGCTCACCCAGCCCCACCTGGGTGCGGTCCAGGGTCAGGTCGTGGTCGACGAACTGACCGAGATACGTGAACCCCGCCGGGACCGACGCCCCGGGCTCCCCCGAGTCGGGGTCGGCGCCGCCGGTGCCCGTGGTCATGGCCACGGCCAGCTTGCCGAGCAGTGCCTCGTCGAGCTGGACTCCCTTCTCGCCGAACCGGGAGAAGCGGAAGGCCATCTGCTGCTCGGTCGCGCTCGGCACGCGCGCGACCGCCGCCCCCTTCTCGAACTCCAGGATCCGACCCTCGTTGACGACGTAGTAGGTCTCGCGATGGTGTCGATGCACCATGTGTGTCCCCGTTCTGTCCCCCGGCTCCGCGAACGGTCACAACCGGACTTACCGGTTCTCCCCGTCGGTACCGGCCCCCACCGGACGCGAAGCGATCATTCGGATAAATCCCTGTTTCCCGACAACGTGTCGAGCGCGGGGAGCGGTTCCCGAACCGGGAAATCTACTCATATTGACGTAGGAAGGAGCCGTTCACGCCGGGTTCTCCCCCGTGTGGCCGTGTGTCCGCGCACAAGTGGGGTGTCGGCGGGTATTCCTCCCACGGCGTACCCCCCACCGCATCCCGGAGACACCATGCCGCTCGCCCGCCGTGCCCTGCTCACCGCGTTCGCCGCCGGTTCCGCGGCCGCCTGCACCTCGGCCCGCGCCGTCCCCTCGGACGACGCGCCCCGCACCGACAACGCCCTGCGCACGGCCTCGGTGGCGACCAGAAGGTTGCTGCCGGACCACTGGCGGCAGATCATTTTCACGGAGGGCAAGGAGAAGGACACCTTCCGCGTCTCGGGGAGCACCGGGCGCATCACCGTCGCCGGCGACACACCGGCCACGCAACTCACCGGTCTGAACTGGTACTTGAGGCATGTCGCGTACGCCGAGATCAACTGGGCGGGCGAGCAGACCGACCTCCTGCCCCGCGAGCTCCCCGGCCTCGACGCGGCGGTCAGCCGCCGGGCGAACGTCGTCCACCGCTTCGCCCTCAACGACACCAACGACGGCTACACGGGCGCGTACCTGGACTGGCGTTACTGGGAGCGCGAGCTGGACGTGCTGGCGCTGCACGGCTACAACGAGGTCCTCGTCTACGCGGGGGCGGACGCGCTGTACCACCGGGTGTTCCAGGAGTTCGGCTACGGGGAGGAGGAGCTGCGGGCCTGGGTGCCGGGCCCCGCCCACCAGCCGTGGTGGCTGCTGCAGAACCTGTCCGCCTTCCCCTCCCCGGTCTCCCGGCAGCTCCTGGACGCGCGGGCCGTACTGGGCCGCCGGATCGCCGACCGGGCGCGCGAGCTGGGAATGACGCCGGTGTTCCCCGGCTACTTCGGGACCGTCCCGCCGGGCTTCGCGGAGCGGGTCCCGGGGGCGCGGACCGTGCCGCAGGGCGAGTGGATGGGCTTCGCGCGCCCCGACTGGCTGGACCCGCGCGGGGACGAGTTCGCCCGGGTGGCGGCGGCCTTCTACCGCGTGCAGGACGAGATGTTCGGTCCGTCGACGCTGTACAAGATGGATCTGCTGCACGAGGGCGGCGACCCGGGGGACGTGCCCGTCGCCGACGCGGCGAAGGGTGTGGAGCGGGCGCTGCAGCGGGCTCGTCCGGGGGCCACCTGGGTGATCCTCGGCTGGCAGCACAACCCGCCGCGCGCGATCGTCGACGCCGTCGACAAGGAGCGCATGCTCGTCGTCGACGGTCTCTCCGACCGCTTCCCCACGGTCACCGACCGCGAGGCCGACTGGGGCGACACCCCGTACGCCTTCGGTTCGATCTGGAACTTCGGCGGGCACACCGCGCTCGGCGCCAACACCCCCGACTGGGCCGCCCTGTACGAGAAGTGGCGTACCAAGGCGGGCAGCAGGCTGCACGGCATCGCCCTGATGCCGGAGGCCGCCGACAACAACCCGGCGGCTTTCGCCCTGTTCTCGGAACTCCCTTGGCGTGAGGGCGAGTTGGATCTGAAGGCCTGGTTCGCCGAGTGGGCGCACGCCCGTTACGGCGCCGTGGATCCGCACGCCACGGCCGCCTGGGACATTCTGCGCCGCACCGCGTACGGCACCACCCGCGCCGACTCCTGGAGCGAGGGCGCCGACGGCCTGTTCGGTGCCCGGCCGGCGCTGAACGTCGTACGCGCCGGCCGCTGGTCGCCGAAGCAACTCCGTTACAGCGCGGCGGACTTCGAACCCGCGCTGGACGAGCTGCTGCGGGTGCGACCGGAGTTGCGGGCCACGTCGGCGTATCGTCGCGATCTCCTCGACGTGGCCCGTCAGGCGCTCGCCAACCGCAGCCGGGTGATGCTGCCGCAGATCAAGGCGGCGTACGACAGCGAGGACACCGCACGGTTCGAGAAGTCGAGCGCGGACTGGCTCTCGCTCATGGACCTGCTGGACGAGCTGGTGGCCACCGACTCCCGTCATCTGCTGGGCCGTTGGGTGGCGGAGGCCCGCTCCTGGGGCGCGGACGCCGCCGAGCGTGACCAGTTGGCGTACGACAATCTGTCGCTGCTGACCGTGTGGGGGACGCGGCAGGGCGCGGACGCGGGACTGCGGGACTACGCCAACCGGGAGTGGGCGGGGCTGGTCGGCGGACTGTACCGGCTGCGCTGGTCGACGTACTTCGAGGAGCTGAGGGCCGCGCTGGACGCGGGCCGGGCCCCGGCGAAGATCGACTGGTTCGCCCTGGAGGACCGCTGGGCGCGGAACCCGGGGACGCTCGCGACCGAGCCGACCGGGGACACGTACACGGTCGCGACACGGGTCCGGGACCGGCTCACGGCACTCTCCTGACGGATCGACGGATCACGGCTCGCCGCCACGGCACCCCCACGACCATCCGTGGGCGCCGCCGGACCGACAGGCGTACGGCGGCAGTCACTCGGTCGGCCGACCTGACACCGTTCCGGGGCGCGCACATCCGTCCGCGCCCCGGAGACGGCTGCCGTGGGCCTCACCGAGGTCCACGGCTCTGGTCGAGGGCCGTCCCCCTCGACCAGAGTCCAGTGGGTCAGGCCTCGGCGGCGATCCGCGCCAGCCGCCGCGCCTCCTCCCTCGTCGAGCGGGCGATCGCGTCCTCGTCGACATGCAGCAGGCGACCGTTCTCCACGATCTGCCGGCCGTTCACGAACGACGCCGTCACCGGGGCCGCCGCACCGAGAACCAGGGCGGCCACCGGGTCGGCGATAGACGCGTGGGCGAGGGTGTCGAGCTTCCAGAGGACCAGGTCGGCGAGCTTGCCGGGCTCCAGGGAGCCGATCTCCTGTGCCCTGCCCAGGACCTGGGCACCGCCGAACGTGCCGAGCCGGAGCGCCTGGCGGACGTTGAGGGCGGCCTCGCGGTGGGCGCCGAGGCGGTTGACGAGGAGGGCGTTGCGCAGTTCGGTGTGGAGTTCGCCGGACTCGTTGGACGCCGTGCCGTCGACGCCGAGGCCGACCGGGACGCCGGCCGCCAGCATGTCCGGGACCCGGGCGATGCCCGCCGCCAGCCGGGCGTTGGACGACGGGCAGTGGGCGACGCCCGTCTTCGTACGGGCGAAGGCGTCGATGTCGGAGTCGTTCATGTGGACGCAGTGGGCCATCCACACGTCCTCGCCGAGCCAGCCCGTGGACTCGAAGTAGTCGGTCGGGCCCATGCCGAACAGCTCGTGGCAGAACTTCTCCTCCTCCACCGTCTCCGAGCCGTGGGTGTGCAGCCGCACCCCGAGGCGACGGGCC
Organism: Streptomyces akebiae; assembly: GCF_019599145.1. NCBI lineage: Bacteria > Bacillati > Actinomycetota > Actinomycetes > Kitasatosporales > Streptomycetaceae > Streptomyces > Streptomyces akebiae. The sequence continues at coordinate 2,136,931 of NZ_CP080647.1, forward strand.
AACTCGGCTCCCTGGCGCAGCAGTTCGGTGGAGACCGAGAACGGCGAGCAGGGGGCGACGGCGACCTGGGTCATCGCGCCGAAGGAGGCGTCGTGGTGCCGCTTCACTGTCTCCTCGGTGGCGGCGAGCGCGCCCTCCAGAGTCTCGACCGCGAAGTCCGGCGGGAGGCCGCCGTCCTTCTCGCTGCGGTCCATCGAGCCACGGGCGAGCGTGAAGCGGACGCCCGTCTCGCGTGCCGCCCGGATGATCGAGCCCGACAGGTCGCCGGAGCCCTTCGGGAAGACGTAGTGGTGGTCCATGGCCGTGGTCACGCCGCCGCGGGCCATCATGCCGAGCGAGCCCTGGGCCGCCGCGTACGTCATGCGCTCGTCGATGCGCGCCCAGGTCGGATAGAGCGCGACGAGCCAGTCGAAGAGGTTGTGGTCGGTGGCGAGGCCCCGGGTGATCCACTGGTAGAAGTGGTGGTGGGTGTTGACCAGGCCGGGTGTGACCAGGTGGCCGGTGGCGTCGATCCGGCGTACGACGTCCGTCAGGCCCTCGGGGGCGCGGCCCTCGCCGACCGACTCGATGACGTTGTCCGCCACGACCACATGACCGGACGCGTACTCGGTGTCCCGCGCGTCCACGGTCGCGATCGCCGCGTTCTCGATGACGAGACGCTGGGTTGCTGCCATGGTTCGTCCTTCAGAGGTCTTCTGAGGGTCTCTCGGAGGTTGGTTCCGAGGTCTCTCAGAGGTTGGTGAGGTCCGCCGGGATCTTCGCTTCGCGGCCGTCCCGCAGGACGGTGGCCTCGATCAGGCCGTAGGGGCGGTCGGCGGCGAAGTACACGGCTCCGTCGGCGGTGTCGTTCTTCAGGCCGAACGGGGCCAGGTCCACCAGGAAGTGGTGCTTGTTCGGCAGGGAGAAGCGGACCTCGTCTATCTCCTCGCGGTTGTCGATGATCCGCGCGCCCATCTGGTACAGGGTCTGCTGCAGCGAGAGGGAGTACGTCTCGGCGAAGGCCTGGAGCAGGTGCTTCTTCACCTGCTCGTAGGAGGCCTCCCAGTCGGGAGCCGGCTGCTCGTCGTCGGTCCAGTTGAAGCGCCAGCGGCCGGAGACCTCGGTGGCGAGGATGCGGTCGTGCGCCTCGGGCAGGGTCGTGTACTTGTCCTTGACGAAGCCCCAGAACTCGGAGTCGGTCGAGTTCATGACCGTGAGGTCCTTGAGGCCGGAGACGATCTCCCACGACGAGCCGTCGTAGGTGATCTGTGCCAGCCGGGTCTCCTGGCCCTTGCGGACGAAGGAGTGCGCGCCCTCGCCGCCGTGCTCGATGCGGTCCCAGGCGTACTGCTCGACGCGGATGCGGGCCCGGTGGATGGCAGGCTGGGAGGTCACGAAGTGACGGGCGAGGTGGATGCCGAACTGCTCGGCGGAGTCGATGCCGTACTCCTTGGCGAAGGCGTACACCGTGTTCTTGGTGGTGTCCGTCGGCAGGACGTTCGCGTTCGAGCCCGAGAGGTGGACCTCGTCCATGTCGCCGCTCAGCGACACCGAGACGTTGAGGTCCTTGATGTGGTGGGTGGCGCCGTCCCGCGTGATGCGTACGACGCGGTTCTCGGCCTTGCCGTACTGGTTCGGTCCAAGGATGGGCATAGCTAGCTCCCTCGATAAACGGAGTAGCCGAACGGGTTGAGCAGCAGCGGTACGTGGTAGTGCTCGCCGGGCGTCACCGTGAAGGTGATGACGACCTCGGGGAAGAACACGGCACCGCTGTCCCGGTTCGCGGGGGCGTCCTGCTGCGCATCGGCTTGCTGCTTCGCGGTCTGTGCGGCGGTCTGTGCGAGGTACGGCTCGACCTCGAAGTCGAGTCGCACGTGGGTGGTGCCCTCCGGCAGAGCCGGGAGGTCCTTGCAGCGGCCGTCGGCGTCGGTCGCCGAGCCGCCGAGCGCCTGCCAGGGTGCCTCTCGTCCGGAGCGGGCGGCGACGCGGACGGCGACGCCCGCGGCGGGACGGCCGACGGAGGTGTCCAGGATGTGCGTGGACACCGAGGCGGTCGTGCTGGTGCTCATGTGCGGGCTTCCTCTTCGACGTCGACGAGCCGGGCCAGGCGGATGCGGTTGATCTTGCCCAGTTCGGTGCGGACGATCTCGCGTTCCCGCTCCGGCGCGTTGCCGATCCGGTCCCGGACCGCGTCGCGCATCTGCTCGCCGGTCCGGCCGGTGGCGCAGATCAGGAACACATGACCGAACTTCGCCTGGTAGGCCAGGTTCAGTTCGAGCATCTCCGCCTTGAGCTCGTCGGAGGCGCCGGCCATGCCGCGCTGCTCACGGGCGGAGGTCGGATCGCCCGGCGCGGGGCGGCCGATCGGGGGGTGCCCGGCCATCGCCTGCGCCAGATCCTCCTCGCTCAGCTCGGCCATGGCGGCGTCACTGGCGGCGAAGAGGTCCTCGGCGGTGGCGTAGGGGCGGTCGGCGAGCAGTCTGCGCCCCCATTCCGCCGAGGCGCACACCTCATGGAGCGCGGCGGCGGCCGCGTGCTCCTCCAGGGCGTTGAAACGGGCGAGGCCCGGTGTCGAGGAACGCGAAGTCACGGGAGCCTCCGTCGCCGTGGTGCTGGACTGGCTACGGCAAGCTAACGCCCCGCGACGACATCGCGTCAACAGTTTGTTGAAAAATCGCGGTTACGGCGAGATCCCCGCAGCCGTGCCCGCCGCGCCTCCCGGCAGGACCGAGGCGCCCGTCAGGCCTCTTTCTCGCGGTTGAGGTAGTTGTAGACGGTGAAGCGGCTGACACCGAGGGCGCTCGCGACGGTCTCCACGCCGTGACGCACGGAGAAGGCGCCGCGCGTCTCCAGCACCCGCACGATCTCCTGCTTGGCCTTGCGGTCGAGGTCGGCGAGCGGCCTGCCCTTCTGGCGCTCCATCGCGGCCAGGATGTGATCCAGCGACTCGGCGAGCTGCGGCAGCCGCACGGCGACGGCGTCGACGCCCTCCCAGGACAGGACGACGTCGTCGGGGCCGGCCTCGTCCGGCGGCAGCATGAGTCCGCCCATGGCGTCGACCAGCGGCTTGACGGCCGCGACGAAGCGCTCGTCGCCGGTGCCGGCGCCGACGCCGGTCACTCGCCGCCCTCCCCGATCACATTGACCTGGAGCGAGATCCGAGTGGCGCCGGACTCCAGGGTCCGGCGGAGCAGGGCGTCCACGGCCGTGAGCACGGCATCGGCTTCCCCTTCCGCCGTGTTGCCGAACGGGCCGACGTCGACCGCGTCCAGGTCGGCGGCCTCGACGACCTCCCGCGCCACGAGCGCGTGCGCCGGGGCCTCGTCGAGATCGAAGGGCTCGGTCGTGAACTCCACTCTCAATCGCACGGGCACAACCTAACGCGCGGTGCCGGATTCCACCGAGCCCTCTTGACAAGCTCCGACCTGCGACGGCAGTCTTCCATTAAGCAGAAACTAACTTCCATCATACGGAATATCATCCGGAAAGTGCACGGAAGGGAGCGTCCGAGGCCCCATGGGATTCGCGGAGCAGCGCTACACCGTCAACCTCTCGATCCTCTTCACGGAACTCCCGCTCCTGGAGCGCCCCGCGGCCGCCGCCGCGGCCGGCTTCACCGCGGCCGAGCTGTGGTGGCCCTGGGTCGACTCCCCCACGCCTCCTCGTTCCGAACTCGATGCCCTGCGGGGCTCGTTCGAGGACGCGGGCGTGCGGCTGACCGGACTGAACTTCTACTCGGGAGTGCTGCCGGGACCGGACCGGGGCGCGCTGTCGATCCCGGGTGCGGAGTCGGAGCGCTTCCGCGCCAACGTCGACGTGGTCGCGGAGTTCGCCGAGTCCGTCGGCTGCGGGGCGCTCAACGCCCTGTACGGCAACCGCGTCGCCGGTGTGGACCCGGCCGAGCAGGACGCCCTGGCCCTGCACCACCTGGTCCTGGCCGCGCGGGCCGCCGACCGGATCGGCGCGATCCTGCTGGTCGAGGCCCTGAACAAGGTGGAGTCACCGCTCTACCCGCTGGTGTCCGCCCCGGCCGCCGTCGGCGTGGTCGACAGGGTCAACGAGGCGTCGGGCCTCGGCAACGCGCGCTTCCTGATGGACCTCTACCACCTGTCCATGAACGGCGAGGACCTGCCGCAGGTGATCGCCGACCATGCCGGCAGCACGGGGCATGTGCAGATCGCCGACACCCCCGGCCGCGGCGCCCCCGGCACCGGGACCGTCCCGCTGGAGGGCCTCCTCGACCAGTTGGGCAAGGCCGGTTACGGGGGCCTGGTCGGCCTGGAGTACAAGCCGGGCGACCGGCCGAGCGCCGAGGCCTTCGCGTGGCTCCCCCGCGAAGCCCGCGCGGCCCGCGCGGCCCGCTGAGGGCCACCCCACCGCCGCAGCAGAGCAGTCAGAGAGGCACCTCACCATGAGCAATCTCCCCAAGGTCGCGTGGATAGGTCTCGGCATCATGGGCTCCCCCATGTCCGAGAACCTGATCAAGGCGGGTTACGACGTCACCGGCCACACCCTGGAGCAGGACAAGCTGGACCGGCTGACCGCCGCCGACGGGACCGCGGCGGCCTCCGTCGCCGAGGCCGTGCGCGACGCCGACGTCGTCATCACGATGGTGCCCGCGTCCCCGCAGGTGGAGGCCGTCGCGTACGGCCCCGACGGCATCCTGGCCCACGCCCGGCCCGGCGCCCTGCTGATCGACATGTCGTCCATCACCCCGCAGACCTCCGTCGACCTGGCGAAGGCCGCGAAGGAGAAGGGGATCCGGGTGCTCGACGCCCCGGTCTCCGGTGGTGAGGCGGGCGCCGTCGAGGCCGTGCTGTCCATCATGGTCGGCGGCGAGCAGTCCGACTTCGACGAGGCCGCGCCGCTGTTCGAGGCGCTCGGCAGGACGATCGTGCTGTGCGGTCCGCACGGCGCGGGGCAGACCGTGAAGGCCGCGAACCAGCTGATCGTGGCCGTGAACATCCAGGCGTGCGCCGAGGCCGTGGTCTTCCTGGAGAAGTCGGGCGTCGACCTGAAGGCGGCCCTCGACGTCCTGAACGGCGGGCTCGCGGGGTCGACCGTGCTGACCCGCAAGAAGGACAACTTCCTGAACCGGGACTTCAGACCGGGCTTCCGCGTCGACCTGCACCACAAGGACATGGGCATCGTCACCGAGGCCGCCCGCACCGTGGGTGCCGCCCTGCCGGTCGGCGCCGTGGTGGCCCAGCTGGTCGCCTCGCTGCGCGCCCAGGGCGACGGCGGCCTCGACCACTCGGCCCTGCTGCGGGCGGTGGAACGCCTCTCCGGCGCCCAGGTCTGAGGCGACACCTCACGGACTTCCGGTCCGCGGCGGCGCCGACATCTGTCCTGTCGCGCCCAGGTGCCGCCGCGGGCCGGAACCGCCGCCCCGGGTACGCCGACTTCCTCAGGGACGTCGGCGTACCCCTCTCGATGTTCGTACGACTCTCGACGGTGCGTGAAGCTCCGCCCCTCGCCGACGGGTGTGCCGTCCACCCCGCGCCGGCGATCGAGTTCTTCCATCCCCTTCCATCCCTGATCGGCGTCCGGTCCCTGGTGGACACCCACCAGCCACCGGACGCACCGCCCGCGACCGTTTCCGACCGACCCGGATGAGGGGTGCGCGTCGGACACCCGCGGGCAGGGCACGGACCGCGGCGGCGATGCGCGCCGGTGCGGTGGTGAAGGCCCCGGCCCGCGTCTCGACGTGAGGGACACGGGTCCGGTGCCGCCGCGGCCGCCGCGGTCCGACCCGTCCGCGTCACTCCTCCCGGGGCACGTCACGGGGGGAGCTTCGAGACCGGCGGGTCGAGGGACGATCAGGGTCCGACAAGCCGGTCACCGGCAGCCGTCGCGGCCCTCTGCCTACGCAAGGCTGCGTAGAGCGTCTACGGAACCCTCAAATCAACCTCTGAAACCGTGCTTGAGGGCTTCAACCACCCCTGGGGCAGGGCACATTCTCGACACACGAGGCCCGCCGGCACGGGGGCGGCGGGCCTCGACGGGGGAAGAGCCCCACGGGGGAAACAGGGGCACGGGGGAAGCGACGGGGGAAGCAAGGGAGCACAGGAACGGGGGAAACGGGGGCCCGGGGATCGGGGGTGAACCGGGGAAACGGGGGAGGCCGAGCGCGGCGGCGCGACTAAGCGGCTCGCATCACGCGAGGTCGCGCTGCCGCAAGGCCTCCCTTCTCCGTGCCCCTCTCCCTCTCCTCCCTCTCCTCCCCTCCCCCCTCTCGCTCTCTCCCGCTCGGCGGCCGATCGCCCTGTGCCCCTGAGAGCCCTCTCAGAGTTCCTCAGACCCGCAACCGCTTGATCGACGTGGGCGCGTGCCCCGGCTCCGTCGCGATCTCCTCGAACTCGACCACGTTGCCGATGTCGTTCGTCGTGGACATCGAGATGTTGGTGACGCGCTCCAGGATCACCTCGACGACGACCGGCACCCGGTACTCCGCCGCGAGCTTCTTGGCCTGTTCGAAGGCGGCGCCCAGGTCGGCCGGGTCGGTCACCCGGATCGCCTTGCAGCCGAGGCCCTCGGCGACCTTGACGTGGTCGACGCCGTAGACGCCCAGCTCGGGCGAGTTGACGTTCTCGAACTCCAGGTTGACCTGGAAGTCGATGTCGAAGGCGCGCTGGGCCTGGCGGATGAGGCCCAGGTAGGAGTTGTTGACCAGGACGTGGACGTACGGGATGCGGTGCTGCGCCCCGACGGCCAGCTCCTCGATCATGAACTGGAAGTCGTAGTCGCCGGAGAGGGCGACGACGGACGCCTCCGGGTCGGCCTTGGCGACGCCGAGCGCGGCCGGGACCGTCCAGCCGAGCGGTCCCGCCTGGCCGCAGTTGATCCAGTGGCGTGGGTGGTGGACGTGCAGCATCTGGGCGCCGGCGATCTGGGAGAGGCCGATGGTGGAGACGTAACGGGTCTCGGGGCCGAAGGCCTTGTTCATCTCCTCGTAGACGCGCTGCGGCTTGATCGGGATGTCGTCGAAGTGCGTGCGGCGCTGCAGCCGGGCCCTGCGGTCCTGCGCGTCGGCCGCCCACCCGGAGCGGTCCGGCAGCCGGCCCGCCGCTTTCAACTCCCGTGCCACCACGACGAACAGCTCCAGCGCGGCCTTGGCGTCGGAGGCGATGCCGTAGTCGGGGGCGAAGATCCTGCCGATCTGGGTGGGCTCGATGTCGACGTGCACGAACGTGCGTCCGGCCGTGTAGACGTCCAGCTTCCCGGTGTGCCGGTTGGCCCAGCGGTTGCCGATGCCGAGGACGAAGTCGGACTCCAGGAAGGTGGCGTTGCCGTAGCGGTGCGAGGTCTGGAGGCCGACCATGCCCGCGTTCAGCTCGTGGCCGTCGGGCAGGGTGCCCCAGCCCATGAGCGTGGGGACCACCGGAACACCGGTCAACTCGGCGAATTCGACGAGGAGTTCGCAGGCGTCGGCGTTGATGATCCCGCCGCCGGCCACGATCAGCGGCCGCTGCGACGCGTTCAGCAGCCCGATCGCCTTCTCGATCTGGGCGCGGGTGGCGGCCGGCTTGTAGACCGGGAGCGGCTCGTACGTGTCCGGGTCGAACTCGATCTCGGTGAGCTGGACGTCGATGGGCAGGTCGACGAGGACGGGGCCGGGACGGCCGGAGCGCATCAGGTGGAAGGCCTGCTGGAAGACGCCGGGGACCTGGGCGGCCTCCAGGACGGTGACGGCCATCTTCGTGACCGGCCTGGCGATGGAGGCGATGTCGACCGCCTGGAAGTCCTCCTTGTGGATCACGGCCGTGGGTGCCTGGCCCGTGACGCAGAGGATCGGGACGGAGTCACCGATGGCCGAGTAGAGCCCGGTGATCATGTCGGTGCCGGCGGGCCCGGAGGTGCCGACGCAGACACCGATGTTCCCGGGACGGGCGCGGGTGTACCCCTCGGCCATGTGCGACGCGCCCTCGACGTGCCGGGCGAGGGTGTGCTGGATCCCGCCGGCGGCCTTCAGGGCCGCGTAGAAGGGGTTGATCGCGGCGCCGGGGACCCCGAACGCGTCACGGACGCCCTCGCGCTTGAGGATCTCGACTGCCGCGCGGGCAGCGGTCATACGAGCCATTGCGTACTCCTGCTCCAGGTGCCGGACTCGCGCTCCCGTCGCGCCCCGCGGTGAGCACTTCCGTGATCTCGTCGGTGTGATGACTACAGACTACAGAATTCCACATTGTGGAAAATGTTTTCTATTATCTGGAAGCAATGTAGGGGGCGGGCCAAGGAGCGTCAAGGGCGCGGGCCGTGGCATCCACCAGGCCGTCTCGAGGTGTTTCCCTGCCGGAGCAGCCCTGCCTGGAGGACGATGAGGAGGCGTTTTCGACGGGCCCGGCGGTGGGGTGGGAAGCATGAGCGAGAGCATGGCGGTGCGGTGCCCGGACTGCGGGCGGGAGCACCAGTACGCCGCCCCGGCCTACCCCTGTGCGTGCGGCGCCCCGGTCGCGCCCGCCCTGAACCACCGCGCCGCCCCCACGTCGGTCACCCACCACACCTGGGACGAGGACTGGGTCACCGTCCAGTGCGGGAACTGCGGTCGCGCCGACCAGTGGCCCCACCCGGAGCTGGGCTGCTCGTGCGGGACCGTCCTGCGCGTGCCCGTGGCCGGCGCCTTACGGCCGCTGGGCCCGGGTGGCGCCGAGTCCATGACCGAGGCGCCCGCCGTCCCCCGGGCGGCCTTCCGTCCCGTCACCATCCGTACGGCCCGCGACGCGGTCACCGCGGTCGCCCTCTATCTGCGCTGGCTGGGGTACCGGGACATCCGCCGCGCCGACCAGCGCCAGCCCTCGGGGATCGGGCTGGCCGCGCGAGGGGTCCTGGTCCAGGTGGACCCGTCGGTGCGCCCGGCCTCGCTGCGCGATGTCGAGTGCCTGTGGCTGACCGCCATGACGGAGTCCACCGACTGCGTCTACTTCTCCCTCGCCGGGTACGCGAACGACGCCCGCGACCGCGCCGACGGCCTGGGCGTCTCCCTGTTCGTCCTGGATCTCACGGGCACCCCGCAGCCGGTGAACCGCGCGGCGACCGAACTGGTGGCCACCGGCGCGAGGGCCTGACCGACGACCGCGCCGCACGGAACGCGGGCGCGGCCCTCGCCCCACCCCGACCATGCGGTTACGGGGCTACCTCGCGTACCGCTCGCGCAGTTCGACCTTCCGCACCTTCCCCGACACCGTCATCGGGAAGGCGTCCAGAATGCGCAGCGTGCTGGGGATCTTGTAGTGCGCCAACCGCCCTTCACAGAAGGCCCGCAGCTCCTCCAGGGTGGGCGGTTCGGCGCTGTCGCGTGGGATGACGCAGGCGAGCACCTCCTCGCCGTACCGCTCGTGCGGCACGCCCACCACCTGGACGTCGGCGATCTTCGGGTGCCCGTACAGGAACTCCTCGATCTCGCGCGGGTAGATGTTCTCGCCACCCCGGATGATCATGTCCTTGATCCGGCCGACGATCTCGACGTACCCGTCCTCGCGCATCGTCGCGAGGTCCCCGGTGTGCATCCACCGCCCCGCGTCGACGGCCTCGGCCGTCTTCTCCGGCTCCTCCCAGTAGCCGAGCATCACGCTGTAGCCACGGGTGCACAACTCCCCTGCTTTGCCGCGCGGTTGGGTCACACCCGTCGCCGGGTCGACGATCTTCACCTCGATGTGCGGCAGGACGCGGCCGACGGTGCCGGTGCGGTGTGCCAGATCGTCGTCGCGCCGGGTCTGGGTGGAGACGGGCGAGGTCTCGGTCATGCCGTAACAGATCGAGACCTCCGTCATGTGCATCTCGGCGATGACCCGCTTCATCACCTCCACCGGACACGGCGAGCCCGCCATGATCCCGGTGCGCAGGGAGGAGAGGTCGTACGCGTCGAAGTCGGGGAGGTTCAACTCCGCGATGAACATGGTCGGTACGCCGTACAGGGAGGTGCAGCGCTCCTGCTGGACGGCCTCCAGGGTGGCCTTCGGGTCGAAGGAGGGGGCCGGGATGACGACGCAGGCGCCGTGCGAGGTGGCCGCGAGGTTGCCCATCACCATGCCGAAGCAGTGGTAGAAGGGAACGGGCACACAGATCCGGTCCTGCTCGCCGTAGCCGAGCAACTCCCCCACGAAGTAGCCGTTGTTGAGAATGTTGTGGTGGGAGAGGGTCGCCCCCTTGGGGAAGCCCGTGGTGCCCGAGGTGTACTGGATGTTGATCGGGTCGTCGCAGGACAGATCCTCGTACGGCACCGGCGTCCCGCGCGCGACCAGCGCGTCCCAGCTCGGGTCACCGATATAGACGGTCTCCCTCAGGCGCGGGCAGTTGCCGCGGACCTGCTCGATCATCGCCCGGTAGTCGCTCGTCTTGTGCCGGAGGGACGCGAACAGGAACGAGACCCCGGCCTGCTGGAGGACGTACTCGACCTCGTGGGTCCGGTAGGCCGGGTTGATGTTCACCATGATCGCGCCGATGCGGGCGGTGGCGTACTGCACGAGCACCCACTCGGCACAGTTGACCGCCCAGATGCCCACCCGGTCGCCCTTGGCGACGCCGCTCGCGACCAGCGCGTACGCCAACGCGTCGACGTCCGCGGAGAAGTGCGCGTACGTCCAGCGCCGCCCGGACGGCACGTCGACGAGCGCCTCCCGGTCCGGCCAGGCGGCGACGGCCCGGTCGAGGTTGGCACCGATGGTGTCGCCGAGCAGCGCGGTCCCGCTCGTCCCGTGCGTGTATGAAGTCATCGGAAGTCCTCCTCGCGGTATTCCGCGTCCGAGCCCGCGGCGGTGGCCTCGCGCAGTTCGATGCGGCGGATCTTGCCGGAGACCGTCTTCGGGAGGTCTCCGAACTCCAGGCGGCGCAGGCGCTTGTAGGGGGCGAGGACGGTCCGGGAGTGCTCGAAGAGCAACTTCGCGGTGTCCGGGCCCGGCTCCCAGCCGGCCGCGAGCACGATGTAGGCCTTCGGCACGGCGAGCCGCACCTCGTCCGGGGCCGGCACCACGGCCGCCTCGGCGACCGCCTCGTGCTCCAGCAGGGCGCTCTCCAGCTCGAACGGGCTGATCTTGTAGTCGCTGGCCTTGAAGACGTCGTCCGCGCGGCCCACGTAGGTGAGGTAGCCGTCCTCGTCCCGGGAGCCGATGTCGCCGGTGCGGTAGTAGCCGCCGGCCATGGCCTCCGCCGTACGGTCGGGGTCCCCGTGGTAGCCGGTCATGAGGCCCACGGGGCGGTTGGAGAGGTCCAGGGCGATCTCTCCCTCTTCGGCGTCCGGGGCACCCGTGACGACGTCGAGGAGAACGACCTTGTAGCCGGGGGCCGGCCGGCCCATGGAGCCGGTCTTCAGCTCCTGGCCGGGGCTGTTGGAGACCTGGACGGCGGTCTCGGTCTGGCCGAAGCCGTCCCGGACGGTGACACCCCAGGCGCGGCGAACCTGCTCGATGACCTCGGGATTCAGCGGCTCCCCGGCGGCGACGACCTCGCGGGGCGGGGTGCGCAGCCGCGAGAGGTCGGCCTGGACGAGCATGCGCCACACGGTGGGCGGGGCGCAGAAGGTGGTGACGCGCGCGCGGTCCATCTCCGCGAGCAGCCGGCTCGCGTCGAAGCGGGCGTAGTTGTGGAGGAAGACGGTCGCCTCCGCGTTCCACGGGGCGAAGAGGTTGGACCAGGCGTGCTTGGCCCAGCCGGGCGAGGAGATGTTGAGATGGACGTCGCCGGGGCGCAGACCGATCCAGTACATGGTGGCCAAGTGGCCGATGGGATACGACACATGGGTGTGCTCGACCAGTTTGGGCCGGGCGGTGGTGCCCGAGGTGAAGTACAGCATCAACGGGTCGGTGGCGTTGGTCGCGCCGTTCGGCTCGAAGCGGGCGGGGGCCGCGTAGGCCTGCTCGTACGGCCGCCAGCCGTCGACCGTGCCGCCGACCGTGGTGCGGGTGTAACGACCGGGAACGTCCTCGAACTTGGGCGCGTCCTCGGCCCGCACGATCACATGCCGGACCCGGCCGCGCTCCACCCGGTCACGCAGATCTCCGGGGCCGAGCAGCGGGGTCGCGGGGATGACGACGGCGCGCAGCTTCATCGCGGCGAGCGCGGTCTCCCACAACTCCGCCTGGTTGCCGAGCATCACGAGGATGCGGTCATCGGCGCGGACGCCCCGGTCCCGCAGCCAGTTGGCGGCACGGGAGGAGCGTTCGGACATCTCGGCGAAGGAGAGACGGGTCTCGGAGCCGTCCTCCTCCACGATGTGGAGGGCCGTGCGATCGTTCCCACGTGCGATCACGTCGAACCAGTCGAGCGCCCAGTTGAAGTACTCGGGGCGGGGCCAGACGAAACCCTGGTAGGCCGTGGCGTAGTCCTCGCGATGCGCCAGCAAGAAGTCCCGGGCCGCCCGGAACTCCTCCGTGGCGCTCGTCCTCGCCGACATGTGTCCTCCTCATTGCCGGACCGTTGCCCCACATCGTGTAATGCGTGATACACGTCTCACTACCCCCGAACGGGGGTGCGCCGCGCGGAAGGGGCGAGTTCGTGGCACTGGAACCCTCGGTTTCCGTCGGGCCGGCCTGGCCGGGCCGAACGGACATGCGCGGTGCGCTGCACCGGCTGCGGCAGTCCACCGGGCTGCCGCTCGCCTTCGCGGGGCTGATCGAGCCCGGAGCCGGGCAACTGCGCATCAGCGAACTCCAGGGCCACAGGACCACCTCGCTCCACGGTCTCGCCGTGCGCTCCGGGAACGGCCTCGGCGGCAAGGCGGTGGCCCTGGCCCGCCCCTGCTGGGTGACCGACTACTCCGCGTCGCGCCGGATCAGCCACGAGTACGACGCCGCGGTCGCCGCCGAGGGCATCCGCTCCGTCCTCGCGGTCCCCGTCGTCGTGCGGCGTCAGGTGCGCGGGGTGCTGTACGGCGCGCTGCGCACGGCCCAGCCGCTGGGCGACCGCACGGTCGCGGCCGCGCTGGACGCGGCGCGGGACCTGGAGCAGACGCTCGTGGTGCACGACGAGGCCCGGAACCTGCTGGCCGCGACCGCCCCGCCCGAGGGGGGATCGGCCGGGGCGTGGGAGGAGGTCCGTCAGGCCCACGGGGAGCTGCGCGCGCTCGCTCCGCGCGTCGGCGATCCGGAGCTGCGGGCCGAACTGCTGCGGGTGTGCGGGCGCCTCGCCGGCGTGAGCGACGGGGAGGGCGCCGCGCCGGACGGTGTCCCCCGGGTCGCCCTCACGCCGCGTGAGACGGACGTGCTGGCCTGCGTCGCGACGGGTGCCAGCAACCGGGTCGCCGCGGACCGTCTGGGGCTGCGCCCCGAGACGGTGAAGGCGTATCTGAGTTCGGCCATGCGGAAGCTCGGGGTGCACGGTCGGTGGGAAGCGGTGGTGGCGGCGCGCCGGGCGGGGCTACTGCCGTAGGTGAAGCGGTGGGGCGATTCTCACACTGCGGGCCGGCGGGGGGGGGTGATCGCGCAGTTCCCCGCGCCCCTGACGGGGCGCGGCTGTCGTGCGCCCGGAGCATTCATGTAACGGGCCTGTGAAATTCCCTATGCCGTACCCTTCCTGTTATTTCCCACACCGGGCCGCGTTCCGAAATTCAAAGACTGGACGCCTAATATTGGCCCGGACACGACACTCGAGGGGAGCGGTGGCCCGTGCGACGGGAGTTCAAGGAGCCTGGGAGACCCCGCCCCGACCTGGTCATAGGCAGGGAGGAGCTGTTCGCCGGGGCGCGCGAACAGCTTTCGCGGGGCGGCAGCGTGCTCGTGCACGGCTCCGCGGGCATCGGGAAATCGACCGTCCTGCGCGCCCTGGCCGCCGAATACGACGAATCGGCACGGACGGTGCTGCGCTGCTCGGCCACCGAGTCCGAGTCCCATCTGCCGTTCCTCGCCCTGACCGACCTGCTCGGGCTGGTCATGGACGAGGTGTCCGACCAGCTGCCGGCGCCGCAGCGCACCGCACTGGAGTCCGCGCTCACCGGCCGTGGCGAGTCCACGCTCCAGCGTGACGGACTGGCCCTGCGGCTGGCCGTGCTGTCGACGCTGCGCGCGCTGGCCACCAAGGGCCCGGTGCTGATCGTCGCCGACGACCTGCAGTGGCTGGATCCGGCCAGTGTGGAGCTGCTCGGCTTCGCCGCGCGGCGGCTCGGCGAGATGCCGGTGCGCATGCTGTGCGCCGTACGTACCTCGACGGACCCCCACGGTCACGAGCAGGACAGGTATCTACGCGCGTCCCCGCCCGACACCCTGGCCCTCCGGGTCGCCCCGCTGTCCCGCGCGCACGTCGCCGAACTGCTGGAGAACCGCGGCTACACCGGTCTGCCCCGCTCGACCGTGCGGGACATCCACCGCACCAGCGGCGGCAACCCGCTGTTCGCGCTGGAGCTGGGCCGCGCACTCGCCGACAGCTCGACCCCGCCGCGTCCGGGCGAACCCCTGCCCGTGCCCACCTCACTGCGGACCCTGGTCCTGAACCGGCTGGACATGCTCTCCGCCGAGGCCCGCCGCACCCTGCTGGTCGCCAGCGCCGGTGCCCGGCCCACCGTGGCGCTGCTGCGTGCCGCCGGGCGGGAGAACGCCGAGGCGGAGACCGCGCGGGCCGTCGAGCTGGGCCTGCTCGCGCCGGAGCGGGAGGGCCCCGGAGTACGGTTCGCGCACCCCCTGGTCTCGGCCGCGCTGTACGCCGAGGCGACCGCGCAGGAGCGGCGGGCCGCCCACGCCGCGCTGTCCACCGCCGCCGTCGACCCCATCGAGCGGGCCCGGCACCTGGCGCTGGCCACCCAGGGCACCGACCCGCAGGTAGCCGCGCGGCTCGGCGAGGCCGCCGCCGTGGCCCGGGACCGGGGCGCGCCCTCGGTCGCCGCCGAGCTGGGGCTGCTCTCGGCCCGGCACACCCCGGCGGACGCGACACCGGGTCCGGACGAGCGGCGGCTGCAGGCGGCCGAGGACGCCCTGACCGCCGGGGAGAACGACCTCGGCCGGGACATCGCCCGTGAGGTGCTGACCCGCGCCAGCGAGCCCGCCGAGCGGGTCCGGGCCTGGATGGTGGTGATCGACGCGGCCGGGCAGTCCCTCGCCGAGGTCGACGCCGTCTACCCGCAGGTCCTCGCCGACGCGGGCGACGACCCGCGGCTGCTCGGGCTGGTCCGCTACCAGCTGGCCTGGCGGGCGCTGGTCCTGGAGGGCGACTTCGCGCAGAGCCGGGAGGAGGCCGCGCGCGCGGCGGAACTGGCCGGACGCGCCGAGGACCGGCGCACCGAACTCCTCGCACTCGCCTTCCAGGCGCAGGCCGAGATCCTGATGGGCCACCCCGACGCCCCGATGACGATCAAACGCGCGCTGAAGGAGCCCCAGGACCCGCAGCTCGCCTGTCACCACAACGGGGCGGGCGCGACCCGCTTCCGCTGGCTGATGATGAGCGACCAGCTCGGCGAGGCCCGCGCCACGATCACCTCGTTGCTGCGGGAGGTGCGTCGGCGCGGCATGGTCGAGAGCGAGGTGCACTACGTGCGCTTCCTCGCCGAGACCGAACTGCGCTCCGGGCACTGCGGCCGGGCCCTCGACCTCGCCCGCGAGGGCTATGTCCTGGCCCGGGACTCCGGTATCGGCGAGGGCGCGTCCGCCATGCTCACCTCGCTCGCGGAGGCCGCCGGCGGTGATGTGGAGCGGGCCCGTGCGCTGGCCCGCGAGGCGGCCGACCGCGCGGAGCAGGACGGCGACCTGATGTACCTCTCCCGCGCCCTGGGCGCCCTCGGGCACGCCCAGTTGGTGGCCGGGGACGCGCCCGGGACGGTCCAGTCCCTGCGTCGCGTCCGGGAGTTGGAGGACGGGTTGGGGGTCAACGACCCGGCGCGTGGCCGGTGGCACGGCGATCTCGCCGAAGCCCTGGTGCGGGTGGGCGAGCTGGCGGAGGCGCAGGACGTCATCGACGTCACCCGGCAGCAGGCGCTGCGGCTGGGCCGGGAGAGCGTGCTCGCCGTCCTCGACCGCGCCGAGGCTCTGGTGCGGGCGGCACGGGGTGAACAGGACGCCGCCGTACGGCAGTTGACGTCCGCTCAGGACCGGCTCGCCAAGCTGGGCTACGGCTTGGAGGAGGCGCGGGCCGCGTACGCCCTGGCAGGGCTGCGCGTCCTGTCGCAGGGGCTCGCCCGACCGGGGACGCCCCCGCCGGGCTCGTACGACGAGGCGTCCCGGCTGTTCCGCCGGTGCCGTGCCCTGCCGTGGCTGCGTCAGGTGGAGGAGGCCTCGGTCGTCCCGGCGCCCCCGCCGCAGCCCGCGATCGCCCCGTCGGCGCTGGACGCCCTCGCCGTGCTCGCCGCGACGGAACGCCAGGTCGCCGAGCTGGTCATGGAGGGCGCCACCAACCGGGAGATCGCCGGCCGGCTGTACATCAGCGTGAAGACGGTCGAGGCGACCCTCACTCGTGTCTACCGGAAGCTGGGCATCCGGTCGCGTGTGGACATCGTGCGTCTGGCGGCGGGACACCGTACGAACTGACCTCCCCGGGACGGGCTGACGAGTCCCTGCCGGGACCTGGGCCCTGTCGTCACCTTCCCGTCCGCTTCTCGTCCGGCGCGCTTCGGGGGCATCCGTGCGGGCGGCGACCTTGCGGCTCCAGCCTAGGCTCAAACCCCGGCCCGGGTCATCGAGGGTTTTCCCTCCCCAACTCCCCTAGGGGGATCCCCCCTTGGGAGGGGATCCCTCCGGCTCTTAGTTTTTGTGACGTGCCCACGCCAGGGCACACAGACCGGCCCGCCGCCCCCGCTCGGCTCCCCCGAGCGGGGGCGGCACCGCAGGCTCTGTGCACCATCCCCCCACCCGCGCGTCCCCCACCGGCAACCCCCATGAGGAGAACCATGTTCGGGTTCAACCGCGCCAAGAAGTTGATGGTCGCCGCCGCCGCGACCGCCGCCGCTGCCGCCGGCGCCCTGCTGACCGCGCCCGGCGCCGTCGCCGCTCCCCAGCCCATCGTGGGTGGGACCACCACCACCGCGAGCGCGTACCCGTACGTCATGCAGATCACGAACGCCTCGCAGAGCCAGTTCTGTGGTGGCACCCTGGTGTCGCCCACCAAGGTGATCACCGCCGCTCACTGCATGGTCGGCAGAACGACCTCCAACACCCGCGTCGTCGGTGGCCGCACCTACCGCAACGGCACGAACGGCACCGTCAGCACGCTCAGCAAGATCTGGATCCACCCGAGCTACAACAGCTCCACCATGACCAGCGACGTGGCCGTGCTGACGCTCGCCGTCGCGCAGCCGTACACCACGGTGCCCTACGTCAGCGCCTCCCAGACGGGCGTCTACGCGGCCGGCACCACCGCCCGCATCATCGGCTGGGGCACCACCTCCTCGGGCGGTTCCTCCTCCAACCAGCTGCGCACGGCGACCGTGCCGGTCGTGGCCGACTCGGTCTGCGGCAGCTCCAGCTCCTACGGCTCCGAGTTCATCGCGAGCTCCATGGTCTGCGCCGGCTACTCCTCCGGTGGCGTTGACACCTGCCAGGGCGACAGCGGCGGTCCCCTGATGATCGGGGGCGTCCTGGCAGGCATAGTCTCCTGGGGTTACGGCTGCGCCGACGCGCAGTACCCCGGGATCTACACCCGGCTGACGACCTTCTCCAACACGGTGGCCGCGCAGGTCAACTCCTGACGGGGAGAAGTCGGCCCACGGACTCCTGAGGCACTCCCTCAGGTGATACCAGGGGGCGCCGCGAACCTGCCACGAGCGGTTCGGGGCGCCCCCTCTCCACTGTGCGACGGCACGCCGGGTCACCGGCCGGCGGCCGTCACGGCGCCGAAGCGGATGTCGTACGAGCCGCCGCCGTGCAGCGTTCCGAGCAGGCGGCCCGCCTCTTCCACCAACTCCGTCCGCTGCCGCCCGGTGAGGCGTCCGAAGGGTTCGAGGGTGAGGACGTCGGCGTCGAGCTTCCAGACACCGGCCAGGAATCCGTCGACGAGGAACGTGCGGTAGGCCTGGTTCCCCTGCCAGGAACGGCCCTTGAGGTCGGGCGGGACCACCCGGGAGCGGTCGGCGTGGGAGAGAAGCAGATTGTCGAACTCGGGGAGCAGCCGGGGCGGTGCCGGAGTCTCCGGGTCCGGGCGGGGCGCGTCCGGGAGGTCGAAGAGTTCGACGCCGCTCTCGTCCCGGAAGGTGACCAGCTCCGGGCGCAGCCGCTCGAACACCTCGCGCAGGCGCGTCAGTCCGGCCCAGGTCTGCATGTCCTTCACGGAGGCGGGCCCGAAGGCGGCGAGATAGCGCCGGACCACGGCCTCGGGTGCCGGGGCCTCTTCGGTGGGCCGGCCGAGCCAGTGCTCGGCGGTGGTCAGCGCGACCTGCCCGCTCCTCCCCCACAGGCCGCGCGGGGTGACCTGGACGAGCGGCAGCCGACAGCGTGCGGCGAGTCCGAGGGCGAACGGGTCGGCGTCGGGCCACTCCACGACCAGGGCCTCCCGCAACTGCTTCAGGGTGCGTGGCTCGGCCTCGACGAGTTCGCGGGCGATGGCCTCCAGCCGGTCGAGATCGACTCCGGCCAGCCCCTTGCGGAACAGGTTCAGCTCCCGCTCCCGGGCCGGCTGCACCAACGGCCGCAGGGTGAGGCAGTCCTCGGCGGTGTGCGTGTGGATCGTGGACCGCATGCTGACGATGCGGACGACCTGCCGATCGGCCATCAGCGCCGACAGTCGCTCGGGGGTGAACCCGTCCAGCCGGGCCGCGAGCGCGTAGTAGGGCGGCTGGACGTTCTGCGCCTGGAGGCCGAGGAGGTGCTCGACGGCGTCGCGGGCGGACATCTCCGCCCGGCTCAGGAGGAGTTGACGGGCGAGGGTCGCGCGGTTGAGAGCGCGGGTGCCGAGCCGGGGAGCGACGGTCTGGGGCGCCTTGTTCGTCATGCCGTGCACGCTAGCGGGCATCGCGGACAGGTTCTGTCCTAGACGCCGTGGTTTTTGGCCCGCGTTTCCGGCTCGACATACACGACACCGGCTTCACTCCCGCTTCGTTCCCGCTTCATTCCCTCCTCGTTCCCTCCTCGTTCCCTCCTCGTTCCGTCGTTCCAGGTCCGGGAGCCCGGGCAGTAGTGCCTCGGGCGGAGCGGGCGGACTTCCGCGCCTCGGCCACCGGCCCCGGGGTGTTTGCCCCGTATATCCTGCTCGTATCCTGCTCGGTGATCACACACTCGTACGAGTCCGCGCACCTCGGGAGGCATCCGCGATGGCCGATCGACGACGCGCCCGCCCGGCCGCGAAGAGTACCGGCCCCACCTCCAAGGGCAGCAGGAAGGCGGGCTGGCGCCGCGCGCTGCCCCCTTCGCCCACACCACCCGCCGGGCCGACGGCACCGATCCCGGACGCGACGCCGTCGGCCGCGGCCGAGCGGGCGGCCAGTGTGGTGGAGGCGGCCGTGTACCAGGACGGTGTACGCGTCTCCTCCCCGGGCACGCTCGCGGACACGTTCCGCGAACTGCGCCGGGCCCCGGCCGGCATGGCGTGGATCGGGCTGGCCCGCCCGACCGAGACCGAACTCCTCTCCCTGGCCGCCGAGTTCGACCTGCACCCGCTGGCGGTCGAGGACGCGATGGAGGCGCATCAACGCCCCAAGCTGGAGCGCTACGGCGAGACCCTCTTCGTCGTCCTGCGCGCCGCGCGCTATCTCGACGCACAGGAGGAGGTCGACTTCGGCGAGCTGCACGTCTTCGTGGGGCCGGACTTCGTCATCACGGTCCGGCACGGGGCGGCGCCCGATCTGTCGGCGGTGCGCCGCCGGATGGAGGAGACACCGGAGCTGCTGAAGCTGGGCCCCGAGGCGGTCCTCTACGCCATCCTCGACGCGGTGGTCGACGGGTACGCGCCCGTCGTGTCCGGTGTGCAGAACGACGTCGACGAAATCGAGACGGAGGTCTTCCGCGGCGACCCGGAGGTCTCCCGCCGCATCTACGAACTCTCGCGCGAGATGGTCGAGTTCCAGCGCGCCACGCGACCCCTCGTCGGCATGCTGCACGGCCTGATGGCCGGCTTCACCAAGTACGAGACCGACGAGGAACTCCAGCGCTACCTCCGCGACGTCGCCGACCACGTCACCCACACCAGCGAACGCGTCGACGGCTTCCGCCAGGCCCTCACGGAGATCCTCACGGTCAACGCCACCCTCGTCACCCAGCAACAGAACGCGGAGATGCGCGCTCTGGCGGAGGCGGGGTTCGAGCAGAACGAGGAGATCAAGAAGATCTCGAGCTGGGCGGCGATTCTCTTTGCTCCCACACTCGTGGGAACCATTTACGGCATGAACTTCGAACACATGCCGGAGTTGGGCTGGAACTTCGGATACCCCTTCGCGATCGGCTTGATGGGGGTAGTTTGCGTAAGTTTGTACCTAATCTTCAAGCGGCGGGACTGGCTCTAGAAACCTGGCACCGCACTCAGCCCTTCTTCGCGCCGGTGCCGCGCACCCTCGTCCGCGCACCGTGTGCGCCGTATACGAACACCTTCCCTCAGCTCGCCTCCCGCGCCCGAGCAGCCGCGTGACGGACATGCCGGAGCCGCACACGCGGCTCCTGACGGATGTGATCGCGCCCGGTTCCCCGTATCCACCGGTTCTCACCGGTGGATACGCCGTGCGGGCACCCGCCTCGTGAACCGCCCCATGATGAGCGAGGTAGAGCGCATCCGTGAGCGTCGTCTTTCCGGCGTCGTCGGCCCCGACCGGAACGCTGAAACGGCCGGGCAGGTGGCAGACCTGCCCGGACTGCCCTCGGGTGGGCTGGGCACTTGGACGCTTGAGTGTCGGGAGAGTTCCCCATGTTCTGGGTGGCGTTGCGGGCCTCGGCGCAATCCGCCGCGTCGAGCGCGGCAAGCACGGCCAGGACTGCCTCCGCCTCAAGGTCGGCCCGGTCGGCCCGCCGCCAGAGGCGCGGGATCCGTCGCAGGTTCCGGTACAGCCCGGGCAGGACCAGCCGGACGACCAGCAACCGCCCGGTGCCGTCGCCGTCCCGCGGCTCCCGCTGGGCCTCGGTGACGGCATGTCGCCATGCGACCTCCTCGAAGTCGGCGTGAATGCCGGTACGCGTCAGGGCCCGGGCACAGGCCGATCGACACCGCCACCCGACTGGTGGACACGTCGTCGGCACAAGGCTGGCACCGGTCACGCCGACGCCCTGACCCCGAAGCCGAACCCTCGCGGGAATTAGTTGAGTCAGGCAAGCGGAACGGTAGGGTGGAGCGCATGGACGGCAGTGGCGCCCGAGTGAAACCGGCACTCGCCCGGGGAGCCGGTCAGCACCTTCTGCTCGTCGTCCACGAGCCGGACCTCGCCGAACTCCTCTCCACCACGCTGGAGTTGGCGGGATACCGCACCGCCCTGGCCGGGACCGGGGGTGAGGCTCTGGAGCGGCTCGCGGAGCAGCGGTTCGACCTGATGGTCGTCGACGCGGCGCTGCCGGACATGGTGAGCCTGGCCCGGGAGCGGCCCGTCGTGGCACACCGCCCCCCGGTGCTCGTCCTGACGGAGTACGACTCGCTGGGCGACCTCGTGCCCGAACTGGGCCCGGGGGAGCGGGACTACGTCACCAAGCCCGTCCGGGTGGCCGAGGTGCTGGTCCGGGTGCAGGTCCTGCTGCGGGGCACGCACGCGGGGCATCCACGGGACGGCGCGCTCAGCTACCGCGACCTGGTCCTGGACGACACCCTGCGCGAAGCGCGCCGCGGCACCCGCCCCCTCGCCCTGACGGCCGCCGAGTACCGGCTGCTGCGCCACCTCCTGGTCAACGCACACCGGGTGCTCTCCAAGGAGCAGATCGGGCGGTACGTCTGGGGCGACCACCGCGGCGACAACTCCATCGAGCAACTCGTCTCCCGGCTGCGGCGCAAGGTCGACCGTGACGCGCCCAACCTGATTCACACACGCCGAGGGTTCGGCTACTGGCTCGGGCACGCCGACACCGAGCGCTGACCGGCCGCACCAAGCGGCGCGGTGCTTACAACTCCTTTACGCAGCAAGGCATTTGAACACCCCGACGCGGCTGTGATCTGGGTCACGTCGGCTCTCTGTCAGGGAACTGATCGGAAGGCGTCAGCCCGCTCTGTTTGCATGTGCTCATCGAGGCCTCGACCCCCTTTCGCCCCGGTGCTCCTACCCGTCGGGCGGGAGCCCGCCCCCACCACCGAGGAGAACCATGGCCGACACCCTGGCCGGAGCCGTACCCGAGGCGCCGGACTCGCTCCCCGAGTTCCCGATGCCCCGGGAGGCCCGCTGCCCCTTCGACCCGCCGCCCGCCCTGAAGGACCTCCAGGAGAAGACGCCGCTGACGAAGGTGCGGCTGTGGGACGGCAGTGAACCGTGGCTCGTGACCCGGTACGCCGACCAGCGCGCCGTCCTCGGCGACCCCGGAGTCAGCGCCGACACCGACAGCCCCGGCTACCCGACCAAGGCCAGTCCCGAGGGCGGCGAGGGCAAGCTCAGCTTCATCATGATGGACGACCCCGAACACGCCCGGCTGCGACGGATGGTGACGGCCCCGTTCGCCGTGAAGAAGGTGGAGGCCCTGCGGCCCGCCGTGCAGCGGATCGTCGACGACCTGATCGACGGGATGCTGAGCCGGCCGGGTCCGGTGGACCTCGTGGAGGAGTTCGCCCTGCCGATCCCCTCCCTGGTGATCTGCGAACTGCTCGGCGTGCCCTACGACGACCACGCGCTGTTCCAGGAGAACACCAAGACGATGGTCCGCACGACCGCGACCCCCGAGCAGCGCGGTGCGGCGACGCGGGAGATGGCCGGATACCTGGCCGGTCAGATCGCCAAGCGGCTCGCCGACCCGAAGGACGACCTGCTCTCCAGCATCGCGGGGCGCGTCACGGCCGGGGAGATCGACCACCAACAGGCCACCGAAATGGCCCTGCTCCTGCTGATCGCGGGCCACGAGACCACCGCGAACATGATCGCCCTCGGCACCCTGGCCCTCCTCCAGAACCCCGACCAGCTCGCCCTGCTGCGCGACAGCGACGACCCGAAGTTCGTCGCGGGCGCGGTCGAGGAACTGCTGCGCTACCTGCACATCACCCACCTCGGGCGGCGCCGCGCGGTGACCGAGGACATGGAGATCGCCGGCCAGGTGATCAAGGCCGGCGAGGGCGTCATCATGGCCAACGAGATCGCCAACCGCGACCCCGAGGTGTTCCCCGACCCCGACCGCCTCGACCTCACCCGCGACGCCCGCCGCCACGTCGCCTTCGGCTTCGGCGTCCACCAGTGCCTGGGCCAGCCGCTGGCCCGGATGGAACTCCAGGTCGTCTACGGCACCCTCTACAAGCGCGTTCCCACGCTGAAGCTGGCCTGCGCGCTGGAGGACGTCCGGTTCAAGAACGACGCGTTCATCTACGGCGTGCACGAACTGCCTGTCTCCTGGTGACGACTCCCCGTCCCGCGAGCGAACCAAGAACCACGAGCGAAGCAAGTAAGGGGAATCCCATGAAGGTGGAGCTGGAAGCCGACAAGTGCGTCGCCTCCGGGCAGTGCGTGCTCGCCGCGATGGACGTCTTCGACCAGGACGACGACGGCATCGCGATCCTCCTGGAGGAACAGGTCGGCGAGGACCGACTCGACGACGTCAAGGAGGCCGTCGCGGTCTGCCCGGCCGCCGCCATCCGGCTGGTCGAGCAGTGAGGCGGATCGTCGTCGTCGGTGCCTCGGCCGCCGGACTCGCGGCGGCCGAGACCCTCCGCCGGGAGGGCTACGACGGCACGCTCACCCTGGTCGGCGACGAACCGCTCGCCCCGTACGACCGCCCGCCCCTGTCGAAGCAGATCCTGGCCGCGGAGTGGGAGCCCGAGCGGCTGGCGCTGCGCACCCCCGACACGCTGGCCGCGCTCGACCTCGACCTGCGGCTCGGCGTGGCGGCCACCGGCCTCGAACCGGCCGACCGGACCGTCGGGTTGGCCGACGGATCCGCCCTCCCGTACGACGGGCTGGTCATCGCCACCGGGGTCCGGCCGCGTCGGCTGCCCGGCGAGGGCGCGCACGTCCTGCGCACCCTCGACGACGCGCTGGCCCTGCGGGAGCGGCTCACCCCGGGCCGACGGCTGGTCGTGGTGGGCGCCGGCTTCCTCGGCGCGGAGGCCGCCGCCGTCGCATGGCAGCTCGGGGTCCACGTCACCCTGCTCGAACCCGCCCCCGTACCGCTGGCGCACGCCATCGGCACGGAGGTGGGCCAGATGCTGGGCCAGGCCCACCTGAAGCGGGGCGTCGACCTGCGCTGCGGGGTCACCGTGACCGAGGTGACCGACGCCGGTGTGCGGCTCGGGGACGGCGAAGTCATCGAGGCCGACGAGGTGTTGGTCGCCATCGGCTCGCTGCCCAACACCAGGTGGCTCGACGGCAGCGGGCTCACCGTCGGCGACGGAGTGGTGTGCGACGAGTACTGCCGGGCCGCGGAGAACGTGTACGCCGCCGGTGACGTCGCACGCTGGTACAACCCGCTGTTCGGCACCTCGATGCGCATCGAGCACCGCACCACCGCCGCCGAACAGGGCATGGCCGCCGCCCGGAACCTGCTGGCCGCCCCGCAGGCGCGCAAGCCGTTCGCGCCGGTACCCTACTTCTGGTCCGACCAGTACGACATGAAGATCCAGGCATTCGGTTACCTCCGCGGCCATGACGAAGTCACCGTGGTGGAGGGGGACTTGGCGGACAGCCGGTTCGTCGCCGCGTACCGCTCCGGCGACCGTGTCACCGGAGCCCTCGCCGTCGGCATGCCCCCCAAGGCGATCCGCCAGTGGCGTCAGGCGATCGCGACCGGCGCGACGTGGCACGACAGTGTGAGCACCACCGTCCCCGCAGTGGAGTCCTGACCTCCGACCCCCACTGGAACGCGGCAGCCGGGGGCGCTTCGTGCCTGATCAGGCACACATACGCCGGGCGCGACGCCGATACCTCGCGCACGCACCGCCGGGCGGCGTCGGCCGTTCCAGGCCCCCCCGATCCACCCCGTGCCACCCCGTGCCGTACCTCGACAACTTCACCCCCCACATGAGGAGACAGACGATGTCCACCACTCCATCAGGTCCGCGGTCGACAGCATCTCCGCACGAGGAGCGCCTGCTGATCGACGGAGAACTCCGCAGCGCCGCGGGCAGCGGCACGTTCGAGGTGCTCAATCCGGCGGACGGCACCGTTCTGGGCAAGGTCGCCGACGCCGGCCGGGAGGACATGCTCGACGCGATCGCCGCGGCCCGGCGCGCGTTCGAGGAGACGGACTGGGCCGTCGACCGGCAGTTCCGCAAGCGCGCCCTGACCCAGCTCCTCGACGCGCTGGTCGAGGAGAAGGACGAACTGCGCGAGGAACTCATCGCAGAGGTCGGAACTCCGCGCATGCTCACCTTCGGTGCCCAGCTGGAGGAGCCTCTGAAGCTGCTCCAATGGCACATCGACCACATCGACCGGTTCGAGTGGGTGCGCCGACTCGACGACACCGTCAACCGGTTCACCAACGAGCCCGGCGAGCGGTGGGTGGTCAAGGAGCCCATCGGCGTCGTCACCGCCATCACGCCCTGGAACTTCCCCTTCAGATTGCTGCTCGGCAAGCTCGCCGGCGCTCTCGCCACCGGCAACACGGTCGTCGCGAAGCCCGCCCCCGAGACACCGTGGAACGCCACTCGCATCGGCCGGCTCATCGCCGAGCGCACCGACATCCCGGCCGGCGTGGTCAACGTGGTGCCGACCAGCAACCTTGACGCGGCCGAACTCCTCCTGACCGACCCGCGCGTCGACATGGTGTCGTTCACCGGTTCCACGGTCACGGGGCAGCGCGTCCTCGAACTCGCCGCGCCGACCTTCAAGCGCACGATGCTGGAGCTCGGCGGCAAGAGCGCGTCGATCATCCTCGACGACGCGGACCTCACGCAGGCCATCCCGCAGGCGCTCGGCGCGCTCGCCCACTCGGGCCAGGGGTGCGCGCTGCCGACCCGGCTGCTCGTGCACCGCAAGGTCTACGACCGCGTCGTCGCCGGCCTGACGCAGGCGTTCCGGCAGGTGTCCTGGGGTGACCCTCAGGACCAGGGCACGCTGGCCGGCCCGATCATCTCGGCCCGGCAGCGTGACCGCGTCGCCGACTACATCCGTATCGGCCGGGAAGAGGGCGCGAGGCTCGCCGTCGGCGGAGGCGTCCCCGACCGCGCGGGCTTCTGGGTGGAACCGACCCTCTTCGTCGACGTCGACAACGACTCCACCATCGCGCAGGAGGAGATCTTCGGGCCGGTACTCACCGTGACACCGTTCGACACCGACGAAGAGGCGATCCGGCTGGCCAACGCCAGCCGGTACGGCCTCGCCGGATACGTCGCGTCGGCCTCGACGGAGCGCGCTCTGCGCATCGCACGCGCCGTCCGAGCCGGCAGTCTCATGATCAACGGTGGCTCGTTCTCCGGCGGGGACGCCCCCTTCGGCGGTTACAAGGCGAGCGGCATCGGCCGCGAGGGCGGCCGCGAGGGCTTCGAGATCCACACCGAGACCAAGACCATCGGGTCCGCGCTCTCGCTGCCCCTTTCCTGACGCAGTCCGCACGCACAGAGGAGCCCCGCGTCCGGCACCGGGCGCGAGTGAGAGGAATCGGACACATGAACGACTACCTTCAGTACACCGGCAAGACTGCGGTCGTGACCGGCACCGCCTCCGGGATCGGCAGGGCGACGGCGCAGCGCCTCGTCGAACTGGGCGCGGAGGTCCACGCCGTCGACTACGCGCCGACCGAGCTGCCAGGTCTCGCCTCCGCGATCCAGGCGGACCTGGCACTGCGTGACGACATCGACCGGGCTTTCGCGAAGCTCCCCGAGCACATCGACGCGTTCTTCGGCGTGGCCGGAGTCTCAGGTCTCCAGCACGACTACAACACGACACTGCTGATCAACTTCGGCGCCAACAAGTACATATCGGACGCGTATCTGGAGGCGCGGATGGGCGACGGTGGCGCCGTCGTCTATGTGACCTCCACGGGCGGTATCAACTGGGAGCGCTACCAGGAGGAACTCGAAGGGCTGATCCACGTCGACGGGTGGGATGCCATCGTCGCGGCGATCGAAGGACTCGGTCTCGACGACCAGCCCGGGCCGGCCGCCTATCCCCTCTCGAAGCGGGTGCTCAACCTGTTCATGGCGCACAGCGCGACCGCACTCGGGAGCCGCGGAATCCGGGTGAACGCCGTGCTCCCGACGAGCACCGAGACCGGTCTGACGTCGGACTTCGCCATGATGGCCGGCGGACGCGCATCGCTTGAGTCGCGTGCCGGCCTGAACCAGCGTCTGGCCACGCCGGAGGAGATGGCGGACCCCGTCGTGTTCCTCAACTCCCATGCGGCGCGGTACATCTCCGGGCACCCGCTCACGGTCGACTTCGGCGCCCGCAACCTGCAGCTCCTCGGCCGCACGGCCGACGCGCTGGACCGCCCGCTCATCGGGAACCCGCAGGCAGCGCGCTCCTGACTCCCCGTACGCCTGCCTGGGGTGCGCGCAGGCCGATGCCCGTCCCGGCCTGCGCGCACCCTCTCCCCTTGCGTCAGGTGGGCGTCCTGTCGTTCTCCAACGCCGACGACCGCGATGTCCTCCCTGGGGCGCATCGAGCGCTACGCACAGCAAACCGGTGACCTGAAACCCGTCGAGGAGCACAGTGAACGAGTCGAGTCTCACGGAGGCGTCCCCCACGTCCCAACGGCAGGTACTGAAGGTGCTCAGCGGCCTGCTCCTCGCGCTCTTCGTCTCGACCCTCAGCAGTACGGTGGTCTCCAGCGCGCTACCGAAGATCATCGAAGACGTGCGCGGGACACAGACCCAGTACACGTGGGTCGTCACCGCGACCCTCCTCACCACGACGGCGACGACCCCGATCTGGGGCAAGCTCGCCGACCTCTTCAGCAAGAAGACCCTTCTCCAAGTCTCCCTCGTCATCTTCGTGCTCGGCACCGTGGCGTCCGGGATCAGCCAGACGGGAGGGCAACTGATCGCCGCGCGGGCCCTCCAGGGCGTCGGCGTGGGAGGCGCGCAGGCGCTCGTCCAGATCGCCATCGCCGCCGTCATCCCGCCTCGCGAGCGCGGCCGTTACAGCGCCTACCTCAGCGGCACCACCTCGACATCGACCATCGGTGGACCGCTCCTCGGCGGTGTCATCGTCGACACCCCGTGGCTGGGCTGGCGGTGGTGCTTCTTCATCGCCGTTCCGCTCGCCGTCGTCGCGTTCTTCCTGCTCCAGCGGACGCTGAACCTTCCTCTGCTGCGCCGTGAGAACGTGCGGATCGACTACCTGGGGGCCACTCTGATCGCCACCGGGGTCAGCGTCCTGCTCATCTGGGTGTCGTTCGTCGACAGCTCCTTCGCCTGGGCCTCGTGGCAGACCGCCGCCATGCTGTCCGGCGGGACGGCCCTGCTCGCCGCCGCCCTGTGGGTGGAGAAGCACGCCACCGAACCGATCGTCCCGCTCGCCGTCGTGCGGCAGCGCACCACCGCCCTGGCCATCCTCGGCAGCCTGGCCGTCGGTACGGCCATGTTCGGCGCCTCGGTCTTCCTGATCCAGTACTTCCAGCTCAGCCGCGGCCGCACCCCCACCGAAGCCGGTCTGCTGACCATTCCGATGATGGCCGGCATCCTGATCGCCTCCATCGTCGCCGGCCGGCTGATCAGCCGGAGCGGGAAGATCAAGCCGTTCCTCATCTCCGGCGCCGCACTGCTCACCGTCGGCTGCGCGGGCCTCGGCGTCATCGACCACGAGACCCCCATGGTCTTCCTGGCCGTGTCGATGCTGTGTGTCGGGATGGGCGTCGGCATGACACTGCAGAACTTCGTACTCGCCGTGCAGAACACCGTGCCGCTGAAGGACATCGGGGCGGCGAGCTCCACGGTGACGTTCTTCCGATCGCTCGGCGGAACGGTCGGCGTCGCCGTCCTCGGCGCCGTCCTGGCCCGCCAGGTCGAGGACGGGACCGCGAGCGGTCTTGCCTCCGCCGGGCTGTCCGGCGTGGACTCGAACTCTCCCGCGATGCGGGAGATCGTCCGCGTCGCGTACGGTGACGCGACGGCACACGTCTTCCTCCTCGCGGCCGCCGCGGCCCTTCTCGCCGTCATCGCCGCCGTCCTCCTCGAACCGGTCAACCTGCGCAGCAGCCTCGACCTGCCTGAGAAGACCGATGAAGCAGTGGCCGCGGCGCCCGATCCCGACCAGGGCACACGTTCGAGCACGTGATGCCGATGTACCCCGCCACTGCCGCACCGGGAGGATCACGGTAGGCCACAGGCCGACCGACGTCCGGGTACCGGCCCTCGCCGCATCCTGCGCCTGCGCGAGCACGATCAGCTGACACGGGCCCTGCTCTGCCGCGCCGTCCGGGCGCGGCAGGACAGGGTCGACCAGCGAAGCGGAGCGCGGTGGGCCATTCCGCCACGACTGCTCGGTTCAACGCTCGTCATCGATGTGTGGCCAGCGGATCGAGGAACGTCAGCACGGAGGCGTCCTCCTCGATCAGCGGCGTGAGGGCGGCGTTGAACGGGGCGCCGTACGGGGCCTCCAGGTGTGCCTTGAAGGCGTCCTCGTCCCGGTAGACCTCGAAGATCCAGTAGGCGCGCGGGGCGGCCGCCTTGGTGTAGACGTCGAAGGCCAGGTTGCCTTCCTCCTCGCGCACCTTCAGGGCGTACTCCCGGATCAGGCGGGCGACCTCGTCCTCCGCCCCCTCTCGGGCGGTGAACTCGGCGAGCAGGGCTTTCGTCATGTTCGTGTCCTTGTCAGTGGGTGCGGTCGAGGTGGCGGACGGCGTACGGTCCGTCAGGCGTCGCTTGCGGTCGCGAACAGCGCCAGCTGGTCACGCCATGGCGGGTTGGGGCCCGCGACCGAGCACGTCAGGGCGGCGACCCGGGTGGCGAACCGGCAGGCTTCCGCGACATCGTCGAGACCGAGATCGGCCAGCCGGCCGCCGAGGCTTCCCCGGGCGGCGAGGTGGTGCAGCAGCCCGGCGGTGAACGAGTCCCCCGCCCCCACCGTGTCGACCACCTGTGTCGTCACCGCGGGCACCCGCAGCCGTTCGCCGTCGAGTGAGGCCAGGGCACCGTCGGCGCCGAGTGTGATCACGACGAGTCGTACCCCTGCGGCGTGCCAGGTGTCGCATGCCTGCTCCGGCGTGGTGCCCGGCAGGAGCAGTTCCAGGTCGTCCTCACTCAGCCGCAGGATGTCGGCGAGGGCGCACCAGTGGGCCAGCCTGGCGCGGTACACGTCGGGGTGCACCAGCAGCGGCCGGACGTTGGGATCGATGCTGATGGTGGTCCGGCGAGAGGCCGCTGCCAGGAACTCCTCCACCACCGCCCCACCGGGCTCACGGACCAGGGCCAGCGACCCGGTGTGCACACAGGCCGTTTCGGACAGGTCCACCCCCGTCAGCTCCCCCGGCGTCCACTGCCAGTCGGCCGTGTTCTGCGCGTGGAAGGAGAACGCGGCCTGCCCCCGGGCGTCCAGCTCCGCCACGGCCAGCGTGCTGGGCTCGGCCGCCGCCACGGCGTGCGACAGGTCCACGCCCGATGCCTCCAGGTGGGCCCGGAACAGTCGGCCGAACACGTCGCCGGACAGACGTGCGAGGAAGCGGGCCGGGGTGCCCAGCCTGGCCAGGGACACGGCCGTGTTCGCAGGTCCACCGCCCGGCAGCACCCGCAGGGCGAGTTCGTTCCGGGTGCTCGCGGGTTCGGTGAACGCGTCCGCGACGCACTCCCCCAGGACGGTGATCTGATACGGGCTCATGGGCTGCTCTTCTCTGAGAACGCGCGGGCGGAACGGGCGCGTCGCGGGCAGCCGCTGAGCGGTTTCAGGCGGGCGACGGCCGCGGGCGTTGCCGATTTGTGACGGGTGCAAGGCATTGACGTTGCCTGGAGGCGGAGTCCATCATCCTCGCCATGCAGTGTCAACGATGACATAAGTCAACGATGACACTCCTGGGACGGCATGCCCCGATGCCGGCCGCTCGCCCGCGAACTCGCAGGAGTCGTTCATGTCTCGCATCTCTCGTCTGCCCTCCTCCTTGCTCAGAACCGCTGCCTGCACGGGTGTCGCGGCCCTCGCCCTGACCGCCTGTGGATCCGGATCCGGATCGGGCACCGCGAACGCCGGATCGGGCAGCGTCAAGGTCGGTCTGATCACCAAGACCGACACCAACCCGTTCTTCGTGAAGATGAAGGAGGGCGCGGAGAAGGCCGCCGAGGAGAACGGTGTCGAGCTGTCCACGGCGGCGGGCAAGTTCGACGGGGACAACGCCGGTCAGGTCACCGCCATCGAGAACATGGTCGCCGCCGGGGTGAAGGGCATCCTGATCACGCCGAGCGACTCCAAGGCGATCGTGCCGGCGATCGAGAAGGCCAAGGCCAAGGGCGTCCTGGTCATCGCCCTGGACACCCCGACCGAGCCGGAGAGCGCGGTCGACGCCCTCTTCGCCACCGACAACGTCAAGGCCGGGGAGCTGATCGGCGAGTACGCCAAGGCCGCCATGAAGGGCAAGCCGGCCAAGATAGCCACCCTCGACCTCGCGCCGGGCGTCTCCGTCGGTGTCCAGCGGCACAACGGCTTCCTCAAGGGCTTCGGCATCGAGGAGGGCGACCCCTCCGTCGTCTGCTCCCAGGACACCGGCGGCGACCAGGCCAAGGGCCAGACCGCGATGGAGAACTGCCTGCAGAAGTCGCCCGACATCAACGTCGTCTACACCATCAACGAACCGGCCGCGCTGGGCGCGTACACCGCGCTCAAGGCCAAGGGCCGGGAGAAGGACGTCCTGATCGTCTCCGTCGACGGCGGCTGCACCGGCACCGAGGCCGTCAAGGACGGCAAGATCTCCGCGACCTCGCAGCAGTACCCGCTGAAGATGGCGGCCGAGGGCGTCAAGGCCGTGGCGACGTACGCCAAGGACGGCAAGAAGGCGTCGGGCTACACCGACACCGGTGTCACGCTGATCACCGACAAGGCGCAGGACGGGGTCACGTCCAAGGACACCGCCTACGGCCTGGAGAACTGCTGGGGCTGAGCCGCCGCCCCCGTCTGCCGCCGTTCCCCACTCCTCAGCGGGGCGGCCGGCCCCTCCTCCCCGACCGGGGACGGCCGCCCCCTCGTCCTCCGACCGTCCGACAAGGGCGCACAAGGACTTCTGTCTCCCGACAAGGACCCCGCATGACTGCCACGTCCACGCCGTACGCGGAGCTCAAAGCACCGACCACGATCCGCAGACTGCTCACGCAGCCGACCACCGGCCCGCTGGCCGCCCTCCTCCTGGCCTGCGTCTTCTTCTCCGTCTCGACCGACCAGTTCCTCACCGGCGGGAACTTCTCGCTGATCGTGCAGCAGGTCATGGTCGTCGGTACCCTCGCCATCGGCCAGACCCTGATCATCCTCACCGCGGGCATCGACCTGTCCTGCGGGGCCGTGATGGCGTTCGGCAGCATCATGATCGCCAAGATGGCCGCCGAGGGAAGCCTGCCCCCGTTGGCCGCGATCGCGCTGGGCCTGGTCGTCTGCGGCGGCTTCGGCCTGCTCAACGGGGCGCTGGTGCAGAAGATCCCGCTGCCGCCGTTCATCGTCACCCTCGGCATGCTCAACGTGGCGTTCGCGCTGACCCACATCTACTCCGAGGAGCAGACGGTCACCAACCTGCCCGGCCCCCTGACGGCCCTCGGGCAGACCTTCCCGCTCGGCAAGACCGACATCACCTACGGCTCGCTGGTCACCATCGCCCTGTTCCTGGCCTTCGCCTACGCGTTGAGCAGCACCAGCTGGGGCCGGCACGTCTACGCGCTGGGCAACAGCCCGGAAGCGGCGCGGCTGAACGGCATCCGCACCTCCCGACTGACCATCGGCGTCTACACCGTGGCCGGTCTTCTCTACGGCGTCGCCGCTCTGCTGCTGATCTCCCGCACCGGCGTCGGCGACCCCCAGGCAGGGCAGACCGACAATCTCGACAGCATCACGGCCGTGGTCCTCGGCGGAACCAGCCTCTTCGGCGGACGGGGCTCGGTCCTGGGCACGTTCATCGGCGTCCTCATCGTCGGCGTGTTCCGCAACGGCCTGCAGCTGATGGGCGTCGCCTCCATCTACCAGACCCTCATCACCGGAGTCCTGGTGATCCTCGCGGTGACCGTCGACCAGATCTCCCGGAAGAAGGCCCGATGACCAGCTCCCCCACCCCCGTGCTGCAGGCCCGCGGTCTGGTCAAGCGCTACGGCCACGTCACCGCCATCGACGGCGCCGACTTCGACCTGCTGCCCGGCGAGGTCCTCGCCGTCATCGGCGACAACGGCGCCGGCAAGACCAGCCTCATCAAGGCCCTCACCGGCGCGGTGGTCCCCGACGCGGGCGACATACGCCTCAACGGGAAGCCCATCACCTTCTCCGGACCGCAGAGCGCCCGTGCCCACGGCATCGAGACGGTGTATCAGGACCTCGCCGTGGCCGCCTCCATGGACATCGCCTCGAACATGTTCCTCGGCCGCGAGCTCCGCCGACCGGGCATCCTCGGCAGCGCCTTCCGCATGCTCGACAAGAAGCGCATGCGCCAGGAGGCCGCCGAGCACATGGCCGACCTGAAGATCGGCCTGCGCTCACTGACCCAGTCGGTCGAGACCCTCTCCGGCGGACAGCGGCAGGCGGTCGCGGTCGCCCGCGCCGTCGCCTGGGCCCGCAGTGTCGTCGTCATGGACGAACCCACCGCCGCCCTCGGCGTCAAGGAGTCCGGTCAGGTCCTGGACCTCATCCGCCGCGTCCGGGACAAGGGCATGCCGGTCGTCCTGATCAGCCACAACATGCCGCACGTCTTCGAGATCGCCGACCGGATCCACGTCCACCGGCTGGGCAGGCGCGCCGCTGTGATCAAGCCCTCGGACTACTCCATGGCGGAGGTCGTCGCCATCATGACCGGCGCTCTCAGCGTCGACGAGGCCGGAGATACTGTCGTCGCGGACTCCGCGGCGGCCAAGGCCGCCGGCGTCCAGGCCACCTGAACACACACACTCACAGGTTTCCGGCCGAGGCCGCGGCCGGAACCGACGAGCACAGGAGACAGTTCCCCTCATGGCAGCGAACCGCCGCCCGACCATGGCAGACGTCGCACGCGAAGTCGGTGTCAGCGCCAAGACCGTCTCCCGCGTTCTCAACGAGGACGGATACACCTCGGCCGAGACGAGGGAACAGGTTCTCGCCGCCGTGGCCAAGCTCGGTTTCCAGCCGAACCTCATGGCACGCAACATCCGCGTGGGCGGACCCGACACCACCATCGGCCTGGTCGTCCCCGATCTCGCCAACCCCTTTTTCGGGGCCGTGGCGCGAGGCATCGAGGAAACCGTCCGCGAACGCGGACTGACCCTGCTCATGGGCTCCTCCGCGGACGACCCCGACCGCGAACGCGCCCTGACGGACAAGTTCCTCGCCCGCCGCGTCAGCATCCTGATCGTCGTTCCGTCCGTCGGCGCCGACCACGCCCACCTCAAGTCCCACCGCGCGGCGGGACTGCCCATCGTCTTCCTCGACCGCCCCGGAGTCGGCCTGGCCACGGACAGCATCGTCAGCTCCAACCGGGCGGGGGCCCGGGAGGGCGTCGCCCACCTGATCGCCCACGGCCACCGCCGCATCGGATTCGTCGGCGACCTGCCCGTCACGCTGTACACCCGCCGCGAACGCCTCGCCGGATACCGTGCGGCCCTCCAAGAAGCCGACATCCCCTACGACCGCTCGCTCGTCGCCAACGCCCACGATCAGTCGGGCGCCGAGGCCGCGACCGCCCAACTCCTCGAACTGGCCGATGCCCCCACGGCCCTGTTCGCCGGCAACAACATCATGGCGCTCGGCATCGTCGCCGAACTCGCCCGCGGCAGGCGCAAGGACGTCGCCGTCGTCGCCTTCGACGACGTCTCACTCGCCGAGGCCCTGGAACCGGCCCTGACCGTCGTCGCCCAAGACCCCGAAGAACTCGGCCGCAGCGCGGCGGCCACCGCCCTGGCCCGGCTCGACGGCACCCGCTCCCGGGCGCGCACGATCACCGTTCCCACCCGGCTGATCGTCCGGGGCTCGGGGGAGCAACCGGCGCCCACACCGTAGGCGGCACCCAGCAGGCCGGGTCCGAGGGTGCCGTGCGACGTAGCTGACGAAACGCGCCGTGCCACAAGGCGTGTTCGTGGACGAGGCCGTGCGGCACGCACTACGTGGCCGGGCTGGGCGCGCTCCGCCTACGCCCTTGCCACGCCGCGGCCTTCGCGCCGAGGCCGCGGCGTAGTAACCATGGTTGTTCGAAAGCGTGGGTGGGGCGGGAGGAGACCGCCGAGCAAACCGATCGGTTTCGGTGTGCGAGTCCACGTTCCGGAGGGGCGATGCGTCAGCGCACGCCTGCCGCGTCGAGCAGGGTGGTCACCGTGGGCGCGATGAGCCCTGTCAGCCGGTCCGCGCCGATGCCCGCGCGGGCGCTGCCACCGTCGAAGACCAGGCTGAGCTGCCGGGCCAGCAGACCGGGATCGCCGGCTCCGCCCCGCTCGGCCTCGGCGCGGAAGAAGGCGGTCAGGTTCTCCTTGACCGCATGGGCGACCCGGCTCGCGGGATGGCTCTGGTCCTTGAGCTCGATCTGCGCGGCCAGGAAGGGACAGCCGAAGAACTCGGGTGCGCCCGACCACGCCTCCACCCGCTCGAAGACATGCAGGATCCGCTCCCGGGGTGAGCGGTCGTCGTCCGCCGGGGGCAGGAGCTCCGCCACGTAGGCCGACGTGCGCCGCTCCAGACTCGCCGCCAGCAGTTGGTCCTTGCTCTCGAACAGCTGGTACATCGAGCGCTTCGACACTCCAGCCGCCTTGCACAGCGCCTCCACGCCGATGCCGACGCCGTCGCGGTAGGTGAGTGTGGCCGCCGCCTCCAGCAGCCGCTCCCTGGGGCTTGGTTTCACTTCGGTGGTCATACCGCGAGGTTAACCCAGAGCGGAGCAAAGCGAAACCGATCGGTTTTCAAGGTGGCACCTCCGCACGGCGGGTCGAGTGATGACCCGTCCTGAACAAGGCGGAGGGTGGCCCGCGCTACGCCGGGGTCGCCGCCTTCTCGGGTGCCGTCTCCGCCGGGATGCGGTGCAGCCCCTTGCGGTCGTACCACCCCAGTACGCCGAAACCGAACAGCACGGCCACCAGGAGACCGACGGCCATCATGACCCAGCCCCGGGTCAGTCCCGCGTCGCCCTGGGCGTCGTAGTAGAGGATCGAGCGGATGCCGCCGGTGATCTGCCGCAGCGGCTCGAACTCCGCGAGGAAGCGGAAGAAGCCGGGCAGCGCCTCGACGGGGGTGGTGGCCCCGGACGTCGGCACCGCCATCCCGATGAAGACCAGCGTGACCACCAGCATGCCGGGTGTGCCGAAGACCGCGAGGAGGGTGAGCGCGCCGATCCCGGCGACCGCGATGGCGCACACCGAGAACAGCCACAGCAGCGGCAGATGAGGGGCGTCCATGCCCATGACGCCGACCGCGCCCACCATGACGAGGCTCCCCATCAGCAGGGACAGACCCGCCATGAGGGTGCTGCTGATGGCGAGGGTCTGCACCCGGGTCGCCCGGATCAGGGGGCGGTGCAGGCGCAGCGGGCCCATGTCGTTGTGGGTGTAGCCGAGGGCGTGGTCGACCTGGCCGCTGATGACGTTGGCGGAGAGCATCCCGACGACCACGAGGGTGAGTGCGTAGTAGAACGCCGTCATGCCCAGGCCGCTGCGCGCGTCGAGCGGATGACCGTCCTCGACCGTGACGGCTGCCGGGTCGGCCAGCAGGACGCGTGCCGCGGCGGGCAGCTTCTCCTGCCGCGCGCCGGTCTGGGCGGTCAGCTCCTTGCCCACCTGGAGCGAGGCGTTCTCGGCTGCCTGCGTCGTCGCCGTCCGGGCCAGGCCGGAGCCCAGGCCGCCGGCCGACTGATTGGTCAGCACCGTCAGCGTGGGGCGGTCCGGGGTCCCGGTGGTGGTGGCGCCGGTCAGTGCGGTGACGGAGGAGGTGAAGTCGGCGGGGACGACGAGCGCGCCGTACAGCTTGCCCTGGCCGAGCTTCTCCCTCATCTCCTTCTCGCCCATCACCTGCCAGTCGATCGTGTCCCCGCCCGCGGTGGACTTCTTGATCGATTCGGTGATCCGAGCCCCCAGGTTGACCCGCTCGCCGCCGACCGCGGCCCCCTCGTCGGCGTTGACCAGACCGACGGGCAGCTTCCTCACATGGCCGGCCGGATCGATGTTGGCGCCCACGTAGAACACGGCGAACAGGAGCGCGAGTACGCCGGTGATGACACCGTTGGCGATCCACAGAGGTTTGGCGCGCAGGACGCGGACGGGGTGAATGCCACTCATGACGCACGTTCTTCCGGGTCGGTGGAGGCGGAGCCTTGGCGATGGCCCCGACCGGGCAGGCCGCGACGCACAACGTGCGGTCGGCGCAGGGGGCGCGGCCAAGCGCATGCCCGTACTCGCTCACCTCCGCGTCCACCAGCACCACGGTACACCGATCGGTTTCCGGGCCGCAAGCGCCCAGGCGCCGGTCCTCCGCACCCCTCGAAGGCCTCATGATTCGTCGACCACGGGTCGTGCAGGGACGCACATGCCATGCCGTTGGTGACTTTCACCTGGCACTTGCGGCAGAATCGTAGGACCGTGGCCGAGTCCGTTCCGGACCTGAGGGAGTGGACCGTGATGACCTGTTCCGTACGCCGGACCCGTCGAAGCAGGCAGAGCAGGCGGAGCAGACGGAGCAGGCGGACCCTGCGGGCAGCCGGGGCCGGCGCCGCCGCGCTGCTGGCCCTGGGCGCCTGTGGCTCCTCCGACTCCGGCTCGGCCGCGAAGTCGGGATCCTCCGGCTCGGAGCAGCTCTCCGGTGAGGTGACCGTCTTCGCGGCCGCCTCGCTCAGGGAGAGTTTCACCACGCTGGGCGAGCGGTTCGAGAAGGAGCACCCCGGTACGAAGGTGACGTTCAGCTTCGGCGGCAGCGACGCGCTCGCCGCCGGCATCACCGGTGGCGCCCCGGCGGACGTGTTCGCCTCCGCCAGTCCCAGGACGATGGCCGTCGTCACCGATGCCGGTGACGCCTCCGGCGCCCCGGAGACCTTCGTACGCAACCAGTTGGAGATCGCCACCCTCCCCGGCAACCCCGACAGGATCTCCTCCCTCAAGGACCTGACCGGATCCGGCCTGAAGGTCGTGCTCTGCGACGAGGCCGTGCCGTGCGGCGCGGCCGCCAGGAAGGCGCTCGACGCGAGCAAGCTGAAGCTGACACCGGTGTCGTACGAGGAGGACGTGAAGTCCGCGCTCAACAAGGTGGTGCTGAAGGAGGCCGACGCGGCGGTCGTCTACCGGACCGACGTGAGGGCGGCCGGTGAGAAGGTGGCGGGCGTGGAGTTCCCCGAGTCCGCCGACGCCATCAACGACTACCCGATCGCCCTGCTCAAGGAGTCGAGGAACACCGACGCCGCCAAGGCGTTCATCGCACTCGTGCGGTCCGCCGAGGGCCGGAAGGTCCTGACCCAGGCCGGATTCCTCCAGCCGTGACCTCCCCCTCCCCTTCCGCCTCTCCCCCTCCTGCGGGGGCCGGCACCGCGGACACCCCGGGCAGGGACCCGTGGCGTCGGCGCGTCCGCCGACGTGAGGACCGCGGCGGGCATCGCGGGGGCGTCCCGCTCCCCCTGCTCCTGCCCGCGCTGATCGGCCTCGTCCTCCTCGTTCTCCCGCTCGTCGCCCTCCTGATCCGGGCGCCCTGGCGCAGCATGCCCGACCTGCTCACCAGCCCCGAGGTGTGGCAGGCGCTGCGGCTGTCGCTCGTGTGCGCCACCGCGGCCACGGCGGTGAGCCTGGTCCTCGGGGTGCCGCTGGCCTGGCTGCTGGCCCGGGTCGACTTCCCCGGACGCGGTCTCGTACGGGCCCTCGTCACCCTCCCCCTCGTCCTGCCGCCGGTGGTCGGCGGTGTGGCGCTGCTGATGGCACTCGGCCGCAACGGGGTCGTCGGGCAGTGGCTGGACGACTGGTTCGGGATCACCCTGCCGTTCACCACGGCCGGGGTCGTCGTCGCCGAGGCGTTCGTGGCGATGCCGTTCCTGGTCATCAGCGTGGAGGGCACGCTACGGGCCGCCGACCCCCGGTACGAGGAAGCCGCGGCCACGCTGGGGGCCTCCCGGTTCACCGCGTTCCGCCGGGTCACGTTGCCGCTGATCGCGCCCGGGGTGGCGGCGGGCGCCGTGCTGGCCTGGGCCCGTGCGCTCGGCGAGTTCGGCGCGACCATCACCTTCGCCGGCAACTTCCCCGGCCGCACCCAGACCATGCCCCTCGCCGTCTACCTCGCGCTCCAGAACGATCCGGAGGCGGCGATCGCCCTCAGCCTGGTCCTGCTGGCCGTGTCGATCGCGGTGCTGGCGGGACTGCGTGACCGATGGATGACCCCCTCATGACCGACGCCCGGAAGAAGACGAGCAGCGCCACCGGCGCCACCGCGGCCCCTCCCCCGGCCCCTTCCTCGGCCCCGGCGCTCGACGAGGGCCTCGACGCCCGGCTGGTCGTCGAACGCGGTTCGTCGTTCCGCCTCGATG
This sequence comes from Streptomyces akebiae, assembly GCF_019599145.1. Lineage (NCBI taxonomy): Bacteria > Bacillati > Actinomycetota > Actinomycetes > Kitasatosporales > Streptomycetaceae > Streptomyces > Streptomyces akebiae. The sequence goes on from NZ_CP080647.1 coordinate 2,176,416, forward strand.
TGACACTGACCGCCGCGCCCGGCGACGTGGTGGCGCTGCTCGGCCCCAACGGCGCCGGCAAGACGACGGCGCTGAGGGCGCTCGCCGGACTCGTGCCCCTGTCGGACGGCGGCCGTATGCGGCTGGACGGCGCCGAGTTGAGCCGTCGGCCACCGGAGTCACGCCCGGTCGGCGTGGTCTTCCAGGACTATCTCCTCTTCCCCCACCTCACCGCTCTCGACAACGTGGCCTTCGGCCCCCGCTGCCACGGCGCGAGCAAGGCGGAGGCACGGGCGCAGGCCGCGGGGTGGCTGGAGCGGATGGGGCTGGCCACGCACGCCGGAAGCAAGCCCCGCCGGCTCTCCGGCGGCCAGGCGCAGCGCGTCGCCCTGGCCCGCGCCCTGGCCACCCGTCCCCGTCTGCTCCTCCTCGACGAACCCCTCGCCGCCCTCGACGCCCGCACCCGCCTCGACGTCCGCGCCCAACTCCGGCGCCACCTGGCGGACTTCGAGGCCGTCGCCGTACTCGTCACCCACGACCCGCTGGACGCCATGGTGCTGGCCGACCGCCTGGTGGTCATCGAGGACGGCCGCATCGTCCAGGAGGGCACCCCCTCCGACATCGCCCGCCGCCCGCGCACCGACTACATCGCCCACCTGGTCGGCCTCAACCTCTACCGGGGCGAGGCGGAGGGCCACCTCGTCCGTATCCCGGACGGCCCCGCCCTGACCACCGCCGACGACCTCACCGGACCGGTCTTCGTGGCCTTCCCGCCCAGCGCCGTCACCCTCCACCGGGGCCGCCCGACCGGGTCCAGCGCCCGCAACCTCTGGCACTGCGAGGTCACCGGCATGGAGGCGCACGGCGACCAGATCCGCGCCTCGCTCGCCGGGGAACTCTCCCTGGCAGTCGACCTGACGACCGTCGCGGCGGCGGAACTCGACATCCACCCCGGCAGCGAGATCTGGGCGACGGTCAAGGCGAGCCAGACCCACGCCTACCCCGCCTGACGACGGAACCGGCCCCGGGCCCCTTCCCCCTTCGCCTCATCGGTGCGCGCGCCAGGCGGGTCATCGCAGGGCCGCCAGGACGTGGCTGGGCCCCACCTGCCAGACCGGGCCGACGTGTTCGAATCCCGCGTCGCGCAGGAGGGCGACATGGCCGGAGAGGGTCAGATCGTTGCCCTCGCAGCGGGGGCGTCCGGTGTCCGCGCGGTGCGAGAGGAGCCGGGCGAGTTCCGGGTCCTCGGCGGCACCGGCCCACCAGGAGTCCCAGTCCTCGACGAGGGACACGGCGGTGCGTTCGCTTCGGCGGCGGCCGATGTCGATCGCGAGCTCGGACACCTTCGTGGAGTCCGGGCTGATGTGGTCGCCGTTGATCAGGATGCCGCCGGGCCGCAGCAGCCCGGCGAGTTCCCGGTAGACGCCCCGCAGGGTCTCCGTGCCGAGGTAGTGCAGAGCGGTGGTCGACACCACCGCGTCCACCGGGCGCTCCAGGGCGAGTGCGTCGAGCCAGCCGGGTTCACCGATCACGGTTCTGACGTAACGCAGGGCGGGGCCGTAGTGAGCGCTGCCCAGTTCCAGGAGGAGCGGGTCCGCGTCCACGGCGATCACCTCGGCGGTCGGCAGGCGGGCGGCGAGCCGCGCCGCCAGGCATCCCGGGCCGCTGCCCAGATCCAGGACGAGCGGCACGGCACGGTCGCGTGTCACATGCTCGACCAGATCCGCGATGACCTCGAACCGTTCCTCGCGGTCGACCGCGTACAACTGCTGCTGGCGTTCCCAGCGCTCCACCCATCGCGCCGCCGTCGTCGTACTCAGACCCATGCCTGTCGCACTGCCCCCGTCTCCGGAACCCGTTCCTGTTAATGGAAATCATTGCAGACTGGCGAGGGTGGTGAGCAGTTCTTCGATCTCTTCAGGGGTGTTGTGCACGTGCAGGCTCACCCGCACCGAGCCGTCCTCCGCGTCGCGGCCCGCCTGGCAGTGACCGTCGGAGCGCACCATGAACCCCCGGCTGAAGAGGATGAAGCCGAGGTCCTGCGAGCCGATCTCGCGGTGCCGGAAGGTGACGAGGCTACGGCGCCGCTGCACCTCGGTGTCGGCCCTGAGGCTCGTCCGGCAGCCGAGCACCTCGTAGGCGTCCATCCGGGCCAGCCCGTCGGTCAGCAGGGAGGTCAGCGCCACGGTCCAGCGTTCGATCCGGTCCGTACCGGCGGCGGTCAGCCAGTCCAGCGCCGCCGCCAGCCCCGCGACACCGACCGTGTTGGGGGTGCCGCTCCAGCCGCCGGGCCGGAGGACCGGTCCGTGCCGGCCACGTGCCCAGACCGCGCCGGAACCGGGCAGGGCCATCGTCTTGTGACCGGAGAACACCACGAAGTCGACGTCGAGTTGGGCCACCGAGACCGGCAGGTGTCCGACGCTCTGCGCGGCGTCCAGACAGATCGGCACCTCCGGCCCGACCACCTGCCGGAGACGGTGCACGTTCATGTCGACGCCGTAGACGTGGTGGACGTGGGTGGCGGCGACGAAGCGGGTGCGGGGGCCGACGAGCGCGGCGAGCGCCTGCGGATCGTAGTCGCCGGAGCCGGCCTGGTAGGGCAGCTGCCGGACGTGGACGCGTACGCCCTGTCGGGCCAGCAGCTCGGCGGCCTCCAGCCACGGCGACAGGTTCGCCTGGTGGTCGGCGTGCGGGACGACGATCTCGTCGCCATCGGCGAGGAAGGCGGGCAGCCAGTCCAGGGCGATCATGCGCAGCCCCGCGGTGGTCCCGCTGGTGAAGTGGACCGACGACCGCTCCGGGTCCGGGTCCCCCAGGAACTGCTTGACCCGCACCCGGGTGTTCTCCACCAGCGCCGTGGTGGTGTTGGCCCAGGGATAGGACCCCCGGCCCGCGTTGGCGTTGGTGGTGGTCAGATACGTCTGTACGGCGTCCAGGACGGGCCGCGGTTTCTGGCTGGTGGCGGCGCTGTCCAGGTAGGCCAGGTCCGGGTGCGCGGCGATGATCGGGAACTGGGCGCGCAACGGACGTTGCCACGCCGCCAGTTCCGTCAGCTCCTCGGCGGGATCGACCGGCTTCGCGGTGGGATCGGTCGGGTTCGAGGGGGGATCGGTCGGGTTCGAGGCGGGGTCGGTCGGGTTCGAGGCGGGGTCGGTCATCTCAGTCACGCACCAGGGGTGCGCCCGCGTCCCGCCAGGCGATGACGCCGCCGGCCAGGCTGCGCACGTCGGGGTGGCCCATCCGGGTGAGCAGAGCCGCGTACCGGGCCGATTTCTCGCCGACCGGGCAGGCGAGCAGCACGGGCTGCCGCTTGCTGAACGGCAGTCCGCCCCGGACGAGTTCCTCGAAGAGTTCGTCGACGATGTTCACCGAGCCGTCGATGTGGAGCGCCGCGTAGGCGAAGGGGCCGCGCAGGTCGATCACGAGGGGGCGCTGCTCGACGATCCACTTCTGGGCCTCCTCGACGTCGATGACCTTCGCCTCGCGGATCTCGCTCTCGGTCAGGGTCGTGAGCCCGTTCCTCGCCGGAGGACGGCCCAGCAGGTCCGGGCGGCGCTGCCGGACGTAGCCGAGGTAACTCTCCGCCCGGTCGCAGACGATGAAGACGGCCGTCCTGCGCTGCGTCAACTCGGCGTCCACGGCGGCAAGATGGCGGACGGCACCGTAGTAGGCCGCCCCGCCGGTCGGGCCGGCGAGCAGTCCGCACCGGCGGAGCAGGGTGAGCATGCCGTCGATGGCCTCGTCGGCACTCACCGACTCCAGCGTGTCGTAGGTGGCCGGGTCGAAGATGCCGACCTCCTGCACCTCGTCGGCGGTCCGGATGCCGGGGATGAAGTCCGCCTTCCGGCCGACCAGTCCGACCACGCGCACCGCCGGGTCGTGCGCGCGCAGCGCCCTGGCGACGCCGGTGGACGATCCCGCGGTGCCCACGCAGGCGATGAACCAGTCGGGGGCGCGGCCGTCCAGGTCGGCGATGATCTCCGGGCCCGTTCCGGTGGCGTGGGCCTCGGTGTTGAGGGCGTTGAAGTACTGGTCCGTGTGCAGGTGGGCGCCGCCCGGGCGGTTCAGCCGCTGGTGGAAGAGGGTCAGGGGGTCCTCGGTGTCGGTCGGGTCGAGGCATTCGGTCTGGCCGGGGAGTTCCTCGATCTCGGCGCCGAGCAGCAGGAGCAGGTCCTTGATCTCGGGTACGCGCATCCGGTTGGTGACGCTCTTGAACGGCAGCCCGTGCAGGCCGGCGATGAGGGCCAGGGCCTTGGCGGTGTTGCCGCTGGACAGCTCCACGATCGTCTCGCCGCGCTCCTTGGCTCCGGCGATGTCCTGCCGGGTCATGCTCCACGCGGCCCGGTCCTTCAGCGAACCGAAGGGGTTGAGCATCTCCAGCTTGGCGTAGAGGTCGATGTTGCGCAGGCCGTGGACGGCCGGGTCGATACGGACCAGCGGTGTGTCGCCGATGGCGTCGGTGATGGTGTCGTACCTCATCCCTGCGGACCCCCCGTGCGGTCGAGCGGCCAGTACTCCTCGTACGGCCAGTACTCCTCGTCCAGACACCACCGCCACTGACCGCTCCTGCGGTGGACGGCCACTTTCCGGGCGACGGGCTGCTGTTGGGCGTGGGTGGCGCCGAAGTCCATGCAGTAGCCGGCCGTGTTGACGAACGCGAGCAGATCGCCGGGGCGCGGGAGCCGGGGCAGGAAGACGGTGCGACGGGTGATCAGATCCGCCTCCAGACAGAGGTTTCCCATGAGGTGGACGGCGACCGCGCCTGCCGTCCCGTCGCCGGAGCCCGCCGTGGTCGCCCGGGTGTCGCCGGGCGCGGCCGAGGGTCCGGGCGCGGCCGGGTCGCGGGGCAGGACCAGGGGGTCCAGGAGCACTCCGTGGTCCTCCAGGCCGACGTCCCCCGCGTTCATCGCGAGGCGCACCAGGTACGGCCCCGTGTCCGTGGGCCGGACCTCCAGGACCCTGCCGAGGGTGAGGCCGCACTGGTCGACCAGGGCACGACCGGGCTCGACGTAGAGGTCGTACAGGCTCTCCAGCAGCAGGACGCCCAGGGGACGCCCGAGGCTCGGTGAGGGATGGGAGAGCAGCGCGTCGAGGTACGCGGCACCGGCGACGGGGCGATGCGCGGGGTACAGGCTCAGCGCGCCCCTCAGGGTGCCGTTCTCGGCCCGTAGGCCGTAGCCGTGGCCGCCCCATGTCAGGGGTGGGCGGCTGCCCATGACGGCGCCGGTGAGCTCGGTGGTGTAGCGCTCCCACTGGGCCGCGTGCGCCAGGTAGTCGATGCCGAAGCCGCCGCCGACGTCGATGGCTCGGGGCTGGAAACCACGGATCCGCAACTCCTCCATCGCCTGGAGACATCCGTCGAGCGCGGCCGCCTTCTCGTCGAGGCTGGTGGTGTCGAGGTGGTAGCCGACACCGATCGGCTCCAGGACCCGCCGGTGGCGTTCGAGGATGTCGAGCAGGCGCTGCAGGGATGTCACCGAGGTGCCGAAACGGCTTCGGCGCGAGAGCCGTCTGGTTCCGGCCCCCTCGAAGCCGGAGAGGCGTAACAGCACGCGCAGGGGCGGCAGTTGGTGGGTGTGGACGAGGTCGGCGGCATGCTGCAGTTCCTCGGGGCCGTCGACGTTGAGGACGGCCCCGGCGCGCGCGGTGAGCCAGAGGAAATCCGGGTCCTTGGGGCCCGTCGCCATGATCCTCTCTCCGGCGAACCCGGACCCGAGCGCGTGCTGGAGCTCACGGAGCGAGGCGGCGTCCAGACAGGCGTCCGTCGTGGTGAGCCGCCGGACGAGAGAGCTGGAGCGGTTGGCCTTGTGGGCGAAGAAGATCTGCCCGCTGAGCCGATGGCGGTCGAAGACCGAACGGAACTGCCGCAGATTGTCGGCGATCCGGTCCGGCAGGACGAGGTTGAGAGGTGAGCCGAGCGCGTCCACGAGGGTGTGGAGGAGCGGAGCCGACTCCAGGAGCTCCGCCGTGGGCGGTGCCAGCCGCGGCTCCAGGTACAACGGGTCGTCGCTCATACCAGCGGTTCCTCCCGCCGAGGAGTGCGTACCGGTGTCGGCAAACAGTCATAACGACCGTAACCAGCACCGGGCCCTCTCAATCCGGCGTGGCGGAAGGGGGGCCGTTTCCGACTGTTTCCGGATGCCGGACGGCTGGAAGGGGACGGTCTCGACGGGTCTCGACGAGTCGGGAGGGGCCGGGAGGGGTGGGTACGGGCGGGGACGGGCGGGTGTGCCTCAGAGGGCGAGGCTCATCAGGATCGCGTCCCGGTCGTCGCCCGGCGCGATCCGCAGGGCGCCGGGCCATCGGCCGACCTCCACCCAGCCGACCTTGCGGTAGAAGTCCTCCAGCCCGACGCCGCCTCGGGCGGAGAGCGACAGCCGCTCCAGTCCCATCTCGTCCCGCGCGATGTCACGGACGCGATGCATCAGCGCGACGCCGATGCCCCGGCCGCGATGGCGCGGACGGGTCTGGACGTGGTTGACCGTGCCGCAGTGCGCGCCCAGGGGATGCGGCTCGCGGCGCAGGATCAGCCAGCCCGCGAGCGTGCCGCCGACGGTGGCGACGAGCAGTCTGCCGCGCTCCGGATGCAGGTGGTGGACGAGCGCGTCGACCACGGGGGCGACGTCCCGTGCGCCGACCGGCAGCGGCGGGAACTCGGTGGCGAGCACCGCGCCGCCCGCGTTGGCCACTTCCCCCCAACAGTCGACGATCTCCTGTCTGAGGTCACCGGTGACCTCGCCGGGACGGGTCAACTGCACAAACTCCGGAACTCCGTGCACCGTCGGCGTCATGCCCCTCAGCCTTCCAGAGGTGCGGGCCACGAGGGCTCCGCGCGTGTCCGTATGCGCGTGGCGCGACGATCTCCGCGCCACCGGCCCGGGTGGGGCATCGCGTTCTCGGCTCTTTCGGGTGGATCGCCCTCGCCGGGTGGACCGCCCTCGCCGTGCGGGGTGCGGGACGCGGTCGGCGAGGGCGTGAACCGTGGTCGGGCCGGGAGGGTTTCAGGGGGTGTATGGGGTGGGGGGTGTGGGGGGGGGTGCTTCAGAGGGTCGTCGTGCCGGTCGGGGCCCCGGCGCCCACCAGGGAAGGGGGAGCCGAGGGCGCCTGGGTGAGTTCGGCGCGCCCGAACAACAGGGCGTAGCCGGGAGGAAGTTGGTCGAGGATGCGGTCGAGGAGGTCCTCGCCCGCGAGTTGCGCCACGATCCGCAGGACGGTCCCGGTGTCCCAGCGGGTGGTGGCGGCCGTGGCGCCGGTGCGGGACGCCAGGTCCTTGACGAAGCCCCAGCCGCTGACGGGTTCGTTGTCGGGGATCTCCGCCGTGAAGCAGAGAGCGGCCTCGTGGGGCAGCCTGGCCGCGAGTTCGACGCGCTCGTCACCGGTGAGCCGGCGACCGAAGGCGGCCAGCACGGCGCGTACGGCCTCCTCGGCCCGTGAGCGGGTGGGGTAGGCGCCTTCGTAGCGCACTCTTTCCAGCATCTGCTCGAACGTCATGCCCACGGTGTGCCGGCACGGCTCTTGCAGGGAGAACATCGTGAAGCGGTTGCCTTTCTCGTCCGAGGGGGGTCGCGAGCGAGGCGGCGGCCCGGGGGCCCGCGGGGTCACCCAGGCCGCCGACGGGACGGGCGGAGGACGGTCGCGGAGCCGTCCTCCGTCCCGGCGCGGCCGGCAGGGGGGTTCAGCCGCTGATCTCCCGGTGCGCGGTGCCGCCACCGATGGCGACCTTGCGGGGCTTGGCGCGCTCGGCGATCGGGATCCGCAGGGTCAGCACACCCGCGTCGTAGTCCGCCTTGATGTGCTCGGTGTCCAGGGTGTCGGCCAGCACGACCTGGCGGGAGAAGACACCCAGGGGCCGCTCGGAGAGCTCCATCTGCACGTCGTCCGCCTTGGCGACCGGGCGCCGCTCGGCCTTGACGGTCAGCATGTTCCGCTCGACGTCGACATCGATCGCGTCCGGGGACACACCGGGCAGGTCGAGGGCGATCACGTACTCCTCGCCCTCGCGGTAGGCGTCCATCGGCATCGCCGACGGACGCGACCAGGTGCCGGTCGTGTTCAGGAGCTGCTGGGTGAGGCGGTCGAGCTCACGGAACGGATCGGTGCGCATCAACATCGTCAAACACCTCCAGTGTTCGGGTCAGGCACGTTCCTGCCAATGCGTTTCACCTGCCTTCGTTGTAACATGTCATCCAAGTGATGACAAGTGGAAAGTCATCGAGATGATGACACTGAGTTGGAGGGCCCATGACCACCGCCCATCAGCCCGCCTCCGACCCCGGCGGTCTCACCCCTACGTCCTTCCTCGCGGCCGCCGCGGCGCTGGACACGATCCACGAGGCCCTGCACACCGCCCGGACCCCCCGGGACACGGAGCTTCCCGAGCCCGACGCGGCAACCAGCTCGCAGCAGGCGCTCGCCGCGCTCCTGATGCTCCGCGAAGCGCGTGATCAGCTCGCCGAGTGGGAAGCGGGGCTGATCGAAGCGGCCCGGGAGGCGGGCGCCAGCTGGGCCGACCTCGCCCACCCCCTGGGCGTCTCCAGCCGCCAGGCCGCCGAGCGCCGCTATCTGCGGGTACGCCCCGGGCGTCCCGGAACCACCGGCGAACAGCGCGTCCAGGCCACCCGTGACCGCCGTGCCGCCGACCGCACCGTCACCACCTGGGCCCGCGCCAACGCCGCGGACCTGCGCGGTCTCGCCGGTCGGATCACCGCGCTCACCGACCTGCCCGCCGCCGCCCGCACCCCCGTCGTCGAACTCACCGCCGCCCTCGCGGACGACGACGCCGCCGCCCTCATCGCCCCTCTGGCGGACACGCACTCGTACCTGGCGCCCGGCCACCCCGAGATCGCGGCCCGCGTCGACGACATCACCCGCCACACCGACCGGCTCCGCCGCGCCAGCAGCGACCAGCGCCAGAACAGGACGTGACCGGCGGTGCGGGCTTACAGGGGGGATGAGGGGCGCGGGGACCGACTGACGCGAGGGCCGGCGCCGACGGGCAGACGCCGCGTGACGGCAGGGTGTTCGGGGCTCCGCCGGTCCGCGGCGGCGGGCCGCAGCACGGCGGTCCGCAGCACGGCGGGCCGGTGCCGGTGTTGTCCGGGCGCCCGGCGCGCCTCGCCGTCAGGGGCGCTTGGCGCGGACGACCACCAGTTCCTCCCGGCTGTCGTCCTCTCCGATCAGGCCCTGTCGGACGAGCCAGGGGCGGCGGGCGCGCAGCACCGGACCGTACGGCACCTCGGCCCGGTCGACGACCGAGGCACGCAGTCCGCGCTCCTCGAAGCCCCGCAGCGTGGCGTCGGTGCCGCACAGGTCCGAATGGACGACCAGCAGGGTCCCTCCCGGGCGGAGCATCGCGGGTGCCGCCGCGCAGAGGCGGTCCACGAACACCCGGCCGTCCCGGCCGCCCTCCCATGCCCGGGCCCGGCCCCCGCGCGGCGGCCGGTCGGCGGGTGAGGGCACATAGGGCGGATTGCTGATCACGAGGTCGTACGTGCGCCCCGTGACCGCCATGGCGAGGTCACCGTGCCGGACACGGACCCGCCGACGGGCGAGCAGCGCGTTGACGCGCGCCGTGAACACGCAGAGCCAGGAGATGTCCACGGCGGTCACCCTGGCGCCCAGACGCGCCGCCTGCACGGCGACGGCGCCGCTGCCGGTCCCCAGGTCGAGTACGTCGGTCGAGGAGTCGATGTCCTCTCGACGCAGGGCGCGCATGAGCAGTTCGGTGTCCCCTTGCGGGGCGTACACACCCGGCGGGGTGAGCAACAGCGTCGACATCGACATCAGCGTGAGCGCCGCCATCCGTCACCTCCGCTTCCTCGGGTACCGCGGCGACGCCGCCGCGAGCCCTCCGATGCCGGATCGGAACACCCGACACACCCGTATCGCGTGCCAGTCGAGTGCCCAGGGATCCGGCGACCACACGGCGACCACGCACTACAACCTACGGACCATGGGTGTTCTGGCTGCTGAGCCGGCGGCACTCCTCCGCCCTTGCCGCCGCCCTCGTCGCTGCGCCGCTGTTCGGGCTGCTGCGGAGGGGACATCCGTGACGCCTCGCTCACTCACTTCAGGGATGGTGGAGATCGTCGGGTTCCCCGGGGGGCGGCATCCGATGCGATCGCGTGGGGTTTTGTCGCTTATGGGTACTCGGAAGGCCGAGCGGCGGTGAAGGCGCCGTCCCACTCCACGGAGGGATGGGTTCCCATGACTCAGCATGTCAGCGACCTGATGACAAGCGCCCCGGTGACCGTCGAGCCGCAGACGTCGGTGGCGACCGTGGCCCGGATGATGCGCGACGAGGACATCGGCGCCGTTCTGGTCACCGAGGGCGAGCGGCTGCGGGGGCTGGTCAGCGACCGCGACCTGGTGGTCCGCACGGTGGCCGAGGGTGGCGACCCGAACCGGACGACCGTGGCGGACGCGTGCAGCGACGACCTCGTCACGGTCGGCCCCGACGACGACGTCCGCCGCGCGGTGGACCTGATGCGTGAGCACTCGGTCCGCCGTATGCCGGTCGTCGACGAGGAGCAGCACCCGGTGGGCATCGTCTCCCTCGGGGACCTGGCCATCGAGCGCGACCCCGAGTCGGCCCTCGGTGACATCAGCTCCACGAAGCCCAACAAGTAGCGCGTCCGTCGAAGGGAGCGTGCGCCATGACGACTCCTGATCCCGGCCCCCGGCGAACGCCGGGAGTCGACGCACACGGTGGTGTGCCACCCGGTGAGACACCCCCCGGCGAAGGGGGCACCTACGGGATCTCCCATCCGGAACCGCCCGCACCGCGCCGGGGATGGGGGTCCATGACCCTCGTCCTGATCCTCGTGATCGTGGCGCTGATGGCGATCGGGCTCGTCGGTATGGCGGTGGTCCTCTGATCGCCCGGTGACGGGCCGCGGGCAGGGGCTCAGCGCTCTGCCCGCGCGTTGCCGTGCCCGCGCGCTACCGGCCCCTGCCGGGCGGGTCGGCCAGCGCGATGCGTGCCGTGATGCGCTTGCCCACCGGTTCCCGTTCGACGAAGAGATCCTCGGTGACGGCCTTGACGATCTCCAGCCCGTGCTGCCCGATCCGGTCGGGGTCGGCGGCGCGGGCCGCGGGCACCGTGGGGTCGCTGTCCCACACGACGATGTCCACGCTGTCGACGGTGACCCGCAGTTCCAGGAGTACGGGGCCGGGGGCGTACTTGCGGGCGTTGGTGACCAGTTCGCTGACCACCAGTTGCGTGAGGTCCCGTACTCGCGCGGAGACGGGCAGGTCGTGATCGGCGTGGGCGCGGTCGAGGAAGGCGAGGGCGTGGTGGCGGGCATCGGCGATGCAGCCGTCCTCGCCCCCCAGGGCGTATCCGGCGCGCATCAGATAGGTGTCCGGCCCGCTACAGCCGTCGCCGTCGGCATTCGATCCCACGTGTCCCGCCCTCATTCCCCCCTCGCATACGCGCCCGTACCCGCGATGGTCCCATGCATGCCACCCCGACGGCCGCCGGAGGTCCGGCCCCGTCCGGATCGGACGATCTGCGACATGGCCCGAAGTCGCCTCTCCCGCCGAGTTCGCGAGCGGACGCTCGGGGCATCCGGACGGCGCGGGCGTGCTTGCGCTCACGGAGCCTCAGGGGAGGAGCGGTGTCATGTATCTGTCCCGGGCGGCGAGCGGGGACGGCGTGGGGGTGCTCTGGGCACTGGGTGCCCTGGCGCTGTACCTGCTGATCAGTTACGGCTTGCAGTACCGGGCCCGGGCCCGGGCCCGGCGCGGCTCCGGGCGACCCGCCCGTGAGGCCCTGCGCGACCTGAAGGACCGGGAGGACCCCCAGCCACAGCAGCGCTTCGTCAGTCACATGATCATATTGTGCGGCGCGGCGGCCGCCGGTCTGGCCGCCTTCGCGACCAGCGGCATCGTCCGCGTCGTGGCCGTGGGGCTCATCCTCGTGGTGGGCGTGGCGGTATGGGCGTACTACGACCATCGCGTGGAGACACGCACCCCTGCGGAACAATGAGACGCATCCCCGCGGAACGATGAGACGCTCGCCCCGGCCCGGCGTCCCCGCCCGGCCCGGCGTCACGGCGCGGCGTCGCGGCCCCGGCGCGGGGTCACGGTCCCGGCCCGGCGTCACGGTCCCGGCCCCGGATCCGGCCGCACCGCCTCGGTGATTCCGGCGCGCGCCGCTTCGAGTTGGGCGGCGAACGCGATCCCCAGGAACAGCGCCACCCCCGTCAGGTTGGCCCACAGCAGCAGGGCGACGAACGCCGTCAGCGGTCCGTACACGGCACCGAAGGATCCGCTCTTCGCGACGTAGAGCGCCAGCAGCCACGTGGCCGTGACCCACAGGACCAGGTGGACCGCCGAGCCGAACGCGAGCCAGGTGTAACCCGGTTGGTCCCTGCGCGGGGCCCAGCGGAAGATCACCGCCGACGCGACCCAGGCGAGCAGGACGCCCAGCGGTACTTCGAGGGGGCCCCACAGGTCGAGCCACTCCCGCGACCAGCCGAGGGCCTCCACCACCGCGCTCCCCACGGCGTTCCCGGCGACGAGCACGAGGAACCCCAGGACCATCGGCATGCCCGCCGCGAGGGCGAGGAGCAGGGCCCGCCCGTACTTGACCGGGAAAGGACGGTCGCGTTCGACGCCGTAGATGCGGTTGGCGCCCCGCTCCACCTGTCCCATCGCCGAGGCGAGGTTGAGCAGGGCGAAGGCCAGTCCCAGCCACATGGCGACGGCGTTCCAGACACCGGAACCGGCGCTGCGCTCGGTGGCGTCCAGCGCGTCCTCGACCAGAGTCGCGCTGGCGCCCGGCACGATCCGGCCCACGGTGAGTTCGATGATCCGCCCCACGCTCTCCGTGTGCACGGTGGTCGCCACGCCGACCAGCGCGATGGTGAACGGCACCAGGCCCAGAACCACCTGGAACGCGAGCGAACGGGAGTGGCTGAAGCCGTCCGCGTAGCGGAACCGGGCAAACGCGTCGAGGAGCAGCCGGCGGCCCCCGTAGCGCCTCAGCGCGGTCAGCGCCTCGTCACCGGAGAGTTCCTCCCCGATCATGTCCCGCGTCTGCGGGACGTGGACGACGGTCCCCATCCGGACGTCTCAGCCGCTCGCCGCGGCCGTCACCGTGTCGGGGTCCATCCCCGTCAGCTCGACGATGCGGTGCGGTGGCACGCCCGCGGCCAGGGCGCGTCCGATCAGGCCGTCCCGGCCGTCCGCGCAGTCCCGGTAGGCGAGCAGCTCCTCCTCGATCAGGGCGAGCGGTTCCGGCGCCAACCGGTGGCGGACCCGGCTCAGTTCCTCGTCGCTCAGCGGGACGGGCAGCCGCTCCGCCTCCTCGGGAATGGACCCCGTCTCCTCCGGCGGCAGCAGGCGCAGTCGCGCGGAGGTCGGCGTGGTCCCATGAGCGTCCAGCCACGCGCGCACCGCGGGGGTCTCCATGCACGCGAGATCCTCGACGGCGGCGGGGGCCACGCCGAGCGGCACGGACTCGTCGTCGAGCAGGAACAGATAGGCGTCGTCGGTCATCCTCGATCCTTTCCCCACGGCTGCTGACCGACACCGCATACCCCCTCACGGGCGATTCACCGTCCGGCGGCCCGGCCCACCCCGGAGCCGGGCCCGCCTCGGCTCCCGGCGTCAGGCGGTTCCGCCGCGCCGGCTCCGCAGCCACCACACTCCGCCCCCGACCGCGACGAGGACGGCCGCGCCGATGCCCAGCGGCACGGCCGGGGAGAGACCGTCGTCGCCGTCCGTGCTGTCCGCCGCGGGCTGAGCCGACGGCGTCCGCGCGTCCGACTCCGGCGTGGCCTCCGTCTCGGGGGCGGCCGTCGTGGGCTCCTCGGAGGGTGTCGGGCTGGCGGGCTTCGCGCCGGGCGCGGCGGCCTTCAGGTCCAGGCGGGGAGCGGGGTGGCCGTGGTGGCCGTCCTCCTCGGACTCCTCCAGTTCGATCCAGCGGTCCACCTTGCCGTCGCTGTAGGACTGCAGGGTCTTGAAGACCAGCGACTCGGCGTCGGGCAGCTGCCGTACGGTGACGACGTATTCGACGTCCTCCCCCACCGCGCGCTTCTCGCCCGAGACGGTGTAGCCCCGGCTGGTGGGGGCGAACTTCCAGCCGTCCGGGCCCTTCTCGTAGGTGATGTCGGCCGGGACGAGGCCCTCGGGGAGGATCACCTCCAGCTTGGTGATGCCGGCCGTGGTGGACTCCGACGCGGCGGAGAAGGTCAGTTCGACGTTCTGGTCGAGGGCGCGGGCACCCTCGGCCTCGACATCCGCATGGGCCGCGGCGGGCCCCGCGACGGCGACGACGGACGCGAGGGCGACCGCGGCGAGCGCGCCGGATCGACGCAGGGTACGCAGCAGGGTGGAGCGAGGCACGGGGACTCCCTTGAGTGGGTGGGCTGAAGGCTGTGGTGGGACACGAGGCAGCCCCGGCGCACGCGGATCAGCCAGGGGCCGACCGTCGGGCTCGGGGATGCGGCGCTCGCCCGGGGCGTGGAGCCGACTGCGCGTCGTCTCCGGGGACGGCCCCGGACAACCGGCTGTCGTCAGACGGCGACAGCGGTCCCGACCGGTGGCCCCCGGGAGGTGCTCGCGTAGGTGAGGAGGTAGCGGCGCGCCAGGCGGTCCGTACGGGGGTGGCGGGCGCGGACCGGCGGACGGTACGGCGGCACCGACGGCCGGAGCGGCAGGCGGAGCGGCGCGGTCAGCCATGCGGCGAGCGCCCGCAGGATGCGGAAGGCGGCACGCTCACCGTGGGCGAGCCAGAGGCCGCACAGCAGCGCGCCCAGCAGATGGGCGGCGAGCATGCCCGTCGAGGGCAGGCCGCCCATGGCGTGGCCCAACCCGTGTACGGCCTCCACGCCCACGTGTTCCGTCGGCGGCGAGGAGAGCGGGGCTCCCGTCGCGTGATCCATCGGCGCCATGCCGGGCGCGGCAGCCGTGGCGTGGGCGATCGGCTCCGTCGCCCGGCCCGTGGCGCTCCGGGAGTGCTGAACCGCCGTCTGGGCGAGCGAGAACATCACGTGGAGGAGGGCCTGGGCCGCGACCGTGGCGGAGCCGACCAGGAGCGTTCCGCGCTCCCGGGCACCCGACCACCAGGCCGGGCCGCCGGTCACCACCGCACCCGCGACCATGGCCCACCAGGGCACCGCGCTCCCCGACATCATGACGTGCCCGAGGGAGGTGAACAGCACGCAGACAGCCGCGAACACGGCGGCCCTGAGCGTGCGGGAACACCCCCAAGCGGTCATCGGGCCACATCCTCGCAGTCCTGGTCCCATGCGTCACGAGAGGGTACGTGAACGCCCCTGGCCTCCCACTCAATCCAGCCGCGGTGACACACACCACACCGGCTGCCGGCACGCACCAGGAAGCGGCGCGGTGCGCTCGGCGGTGTGCGGTGCGACTCGACTCGGCTCGGCTCGGCGACCTGATACGGCATCAAGCCAAAGTGACCCCTGCCGCGTCGGTCGCCTTCCGGGATCGGTGCGTCGCTCCTATCTTCGTACGCCAATGGTTACCGACGGTAAGGGGTGGGCGATGGACGCGCTGGGCGGCACCACACGCAGAGGGTTCCTGGGTACGGCGACGGCCGCCGGTGGCGCCGTCGCCCTGGGCACCACCCGGCGGGCCGCGGCCCAGGACGGTGCCGCTCCTCCGACCGTGGCCGTCCTCGGCGGGGGCGTCGCCGGGCTCACGGCGGCGCACGAACTCGCCGAACGCGGTTTCCGGGTGACGGTCTACGAACGCAAGGCGCTGGGCGGCAAGGCCCGCAGCATGGACGTACCGGACAGCGGTACGGGCGGCCGCGCCCCGTTGCCCGGAGAACACGGCTTCCGCTTCATCCCGGGGATCTATCACAACCTGCCCGACACCATGCGCCGCATCCCCTTCCCGGGCAACGCCCAGGGCGTGCACGACAACCTCGTGGCCCCCAAGGAGATGCTGTTCGCCCGGTCCGGCGGCCGCGAGGACATCAGGATCCCGCTGCCCTGGCCGGACAACAGCCCCGCCGAACTCACCCCCGACGAGATCCGCCGGGCCGTCACCTCGGTGCTCGACACCGCCTTCAACCTCCCGCTCCACGAGGCCCTCTACTTCGCCAACCGCTTCCTGGTCTTCCTCACCAGTTGCGACGAACGCCGCGACGAGACCTGGGAGCGGACGCCGTGGTGGGAGTTCGTACGGGCCGGGCAGATGTCGTACGACTACCAGCGGATCCTGGCCGTCGGCATCACCCGCAACATCGTGGCCACCAAGGCGGAGGAGGCCAGTACCCGTACGGTCGCCACCCTGCTGGAGGCCTTCGCCTTCAACCTGCTGGGGCGGGGCGCGGACGGACCGCTGGACCGGATCCTCGACGCGCCCACCAACGAGGCCTGGATCGATCCGTGGGTGACGTATCTGAGGTCGCTCGGGGTCGAGTTCCGGGTCGGCTGGACCGTACGGGACCTGACCCTGGAGGAGGGCCGGATCGGCGGGGCCGTCGTGGAGGATCCGGCGGGCGCCCGGCGGACCGTCACCGCCGACCACTACATCTCGGCCATGCCGGTCGAGCACGCCCGTCGCACCTGGAACTCCGCCGTACGCGCCGCCGATCCCCAACTGGCCGCGTGCGACCGGCTGCAGACCGACTGGATGACCGGCATCCAGTTCTATCTGACCGAGCGTACGCCGATCCTGCACGGCCATCTCGACCTCATCGACTCCCCCTGGTCGCTGACCGCGATCGCGCAGGCGCAGCACTGGCCGAGGCACGACTTCCCCGCCGACTTCGGTGACGGCACGGTCGCGGACTGCCTCTCCGTGGACGTCTCCGAGTGGGACCGGCCGGGCATCCTCTACGGGAAGACGGCCAAGCAGTGCACCCGCACCGAGGTCGCCCGCGAGGTGTGGGCGCAGCTGAAGGCGGCGCTCAACGACACCGGACGTACGGTTCTGAAGGACTCCGTCCTGCATTCCTGGTTCCTCGATCCGGCGGTGGACGGACTCGGCACCCCGAACCCGGTCAACGAGGAGCAGTTGCTCATCCATCCGACGGGGACCTTCCACCACCGTCCCCGATCCGCGACGAGGATTCCCAACCTCTTCCTGTCCGGCGACTACGTGGCCGTGCCCATCGACCTGGCAACCATGGAGGGCGCCAACACCTCGGCCCGGCAGGCCGTCAACGCCCTGCTGGACCGGACCGGTTCGTCCGCCGAACGGTGCACCGTCACCCCGCTGTACCGGGCGCCGGAGTTCGAGGCCCTCAAGCGCCACGACCGCACCCGGTACCTCCTGCGGCTGCCGAACCTCTTCGACCTGGGCTGACAGCGCCGTCCGGCAGGGGCGACATTTCACCGTCCGCGCCGGGGTCCCGCCGTTCCCGTGCCACGCTGTGCGCTGTGCCGGGACGGAAGGACGGTCTGTGACAACCCAGCGCAAGAGTCGAGGGCTTCTCTCCCGGGTGCGGGCGGTTCCCGGGGTCCGTGCGGTGTCGTCCTACCGGCGCGAGTGGCTGGTCAAGGACCTGGTCGCGGGGGTCGTCCTGACGACGCTGCTGGTGCCGCAGGGCATGGCGTACGCCGAGCTGGCGGGCCTGCCGCCCATCACCGGTCTCTACACGACGGTGCTCTGCCTGCTCGGGTACGCGGTGTGCGGGCCGTCCCGGATCCTGGTGCTGGGCCCGGACTCCTCGCTCGGGCCGATGATCGCCGCCACCGTGCTGCCCCTGGTGGCGGCGGACGGGGACCCCGACCGGGCCGTCGCGCTGGCGTCGATGCTGGCGCTGATGGTGGCGGCCGTCATGATCCTGGCGTCGGTGGCCAAGCTCGGTTTCATCGCCGACCTGATCTCCAAACCGACGATGATCGGCTACATGAACGGCCTGGCCCTGACCATCCTGATCGGTCAGCTGCCCAAGCTGCTCGGCTTCAAGGTCGAGGCGGACCATCTGATCGGCGAGTGCGTCGGGTTCGTCCGGGAACTCGCCGACGGGGCGGCGGTGCCGGCCGCCGCCGCGGTCGGCTGCGGCGGGATCGTCGTGATCCTTGTCCTGCAGCGCTTCCTGCCGAAGGTCCCCGCGGTGCTCGTGATGGTGGTCCTGGCGATCGCCGCTGCCACGGCCTTCGACCTCGGCGCACACGGTGTCAGCCTGGTCGGCGAACTGCCCGACGGTTTCCCGCCGTTCACGATCCCCGACATCCGGCTCTCCGACCTCGCCCCGCTGGTCGGCGGGGCCCTGGGCATCGCCCTGGTGTCCCTGGCCGACACCATCTCCAACGCGTCGGCCTTCGCGGCCCGTACGGGGCAGGAGGTCCGCGGCAACCAGGAGATGACCGGGGTCGGGGTGGCGAATCTGGCGGCCGGTCTCTTCCAGGGCTTCCCGGTCAGCACGAGCGGGTCCCGGACGGCCGTGGCGGAGCGCGCGGGGGCCAGGAGTCAGCTCACCGGGGTCGTCGGAGCGGCACTGATTGTCCTCATGCTGGTGCTGGTTCCGGGTCTGTTCCGTGATCTGCCCCAGCCGGCCCTGGCAGCCGTGGTCATCACCGCGTCGCTCTCCCTGGCGGACATTCCGGGGGCGGTACGGCTGTGGCGGCAGCGCCGGGCGGAGTTCCTGCTCTGCCTCGCGGCCTTCCTGGGCGTGGCCCTGCTGGGCGTACTGCCCGGCATCGCCGTCGCCGTGGGGCTGTCCGTCCTCAATGTCTTCCGGCGCGCCTGGTGGCCCTACAACACCGTGCTGGGGCGGGTGCGGGACCTGGAGGGCTACCACGACGTCCGCTCCTACCCCCGGGCCGGTCAGTTGCCGGGCCTGGTGATCTACCGGTTCGACGCACCGCTCTTCTTCGCCAACGCCAAGACCTTCCGCGACGAGGTCAGGCGCCTGGCCTCGGCCGAGCCGCGGCCGAGCTGGATCCTGATCGCGGCGGAGCCGATGACCGACGTCGACACCACCGCCGCCGACGTGCTGGAGGAGCTCGACGAGGACCTCAACGCCCGGCATGTGCATCTGGTGTTCGCCGAGCTCAAGGACCCGGTACGACGCAAGATCGAGCGGTACGGCCTCACCCGCACCCTCGACCCCCGGCACTTCTTCCCCACGGTGGAGTCCGCCGTCGCCGCGTACCGCCTGCGCACCGGAGCGGAATGGGGCCCACCGCCGACCGAGGAACGATGACGCCGGCACCACTGGCCACGAGGTCGGGGCACCGACCCGTACGCTGTCCGCCGTTTCCTCTCCCTTTCCCTCCTCGACTCCCCGAAGGCGGTACTGCCGTGAAGGTGCACCACCTCAACTGCGGGACCATGCTGCCGCTCACCGGCGCGCTGGTCTGCCACGTCCTGCTCGTCGAGACGCCGGGCGGACTGGTGCTGGTGGACTCCGGGTTCGGGCTGCGCGACATCGCCGAGCCCGGACGCCGGCTGGGTACCTCCCGGCATCTGGTCAGGCCCGTGCTCCGGGCCGAGGAGACGGCCGCGCGGCAGGTCGAGGCCCTCGGGTTCCGGCGGGACGACGTGCGGCACATCGTCGTCACCCATTTCGACTTCGACCACATCGGCGGCCTGTCCGACTTTCCCGACGCCCAGGTCCACACGACCGCGGCCGAGGCCCTGGGTGCCATCGTCTCCCCGTCCCGGCGGGAACGGTCCCGGTACCGGTCGGCGCAGTGGGCCCACGGGCCGAAGCTCGTCGAGCACACTCCGGACGGCGAGGCGTGGCGCGGATTCGCCGCCGCCAAGGAACTCGACGCCGTCGCCCCGGGAATCGTCCTCGTGTCCCTGCCGGGGCACACCCGCGGTCACGCCTGCGTCGCGGTCGACACCGGAAGCGGCTGGATCCTGCACGCCGGTGACGCCTTCTTCCACCGCGGAACGATCGACGGGCGCTCCCCCGTCCCCGGCGCCCTGCGCGCCGTGGAGAACCTGCTGGCGCACGACCTGAAGCAGGTGCGCGCCAACCACGCCCGCCTCGCCGAGCTGCACCGCCGGGCCGACGCCGATCTCACGGTCGTCAACGCGCACGACCCCGTCCTGTACGAGCGCGTCCGCACCGCGCCGTAGCCACGCCACCGCGCGCGCCGCCCCGGTGGCGAACGTCGAGAGGGCGGGCGTGCGGGCGTCAGGTCCAGCCGTCGAGGGACTTCATGAAGCCGTCGAAGTCGTCCCGGTGGATGGTGTGGCCCGCCCCGGGGACCGTACGGACCGTGAAGCCGTCGGCCCCGAGGCGGTCGGCGGCCTCGGGTCCGATCAGGAAGCTGGGGTCGGCGAGTTGGAGGAGGGAGGGGACGACGGGGCGGTCGGGGAGGAAGCCGGTGAGCGGGCGTCCACCGAGGAAGTGCGCGGAGCCGGCGTCCCAGGCGGCCAGTGTGGCCATCTCGATGTCGACGTCCTCGGGGTCCCAGCGTGGGTTGAGCGCGGCCGTCCGGGCGCGGGTGGCGTGTTTGAAGGCGGCGAACACCTCGGGGCCGACCTCGGGGCCGGCCGACGCCCAGGCCGGGTCCGAGTAGACCGCCCGCCGGGGCCGCAGCCGTTCGACGGCGAGGGAGAGGGCGAGCCCGCCCAGGGAGTGCCCCAGCGCCAGGTCGGCCTGGCGGGGCAGGGTGTCGACGAGGTCGTCGGCGAAGAGCCGCGGGCTGTAGGCGCCGCGCGGTGAGAGCCCGTGGCCGCGCAGGTCCACGGCGATCACCCGGTAGCCGCGGTCCGCGAGCGCCGGGGCGACCCGGCGCCAGGTGCGGGAGTCGGACATGATGCCGTGGACGAGCAGGGCGGTCCGGTCACCGGCGCCCCATTCACGGGTGTGCAGCCGCACGTGGTGCCTTTCGTCGGCGGGACGGCCGGTGGATCCGAGGCCTCGGGCGGGCAGTGTCCCCCCGACGGGGCGCGCGCCGTCAAGCCACGTCGGGGACGGCGGCGTCGAGGGCGGTGCGCAGGGAGGTGGCCATCAGGTCTATCGCCTCCTTGCCGGCCGGCACCGGGCCGGTGTGGGTGAAGTAGTGGTCGACGCCCTCGAAGACGCGGTGGGTGACCGGGACTCCGGCGGCCGCCAAGGCCTTGGCGTAGGCGTCGCCCTCGTCGCGCAGGCGGTCGTTCTCGGCGGTGATGACGAGGGCGGGCGGCAGTCCGGCGAGGTCGTCGGCGAGTCCGGGTGAGACCAGGGGGTCGGCGAGGTCGGCCGGATCCGGGACGTAGGCGGCGGTGAAGATCCGCATGATCTGAGGGCTGAGCAGCGGCTTGGCGAGGGGGGACCGCTTGGTGGCCGGATCGGCGACCTGGTCGAGCGGCGCGGAGTCGATGATCTGGAGGCGCGGTGTGAAGGTGCCCCGGGCACGGGCCGTCCGGCAGACCCCGGCGGTCAGGTTGGCCCCCGCGCTGTGTCCGCCGACGGCGACCCGTGAGCCGTCCCAGTCATGGGCCTCGCCGTTCTCCACGACCCACGCGACGACGTCGTAGGCCTGGGTGACGGCGGTGGGGAAGACGCGCTGCGGGGCGACGGAGTAGTCCACGTTGACGACGACACAGCCGGCCGTGGCGGCGATGTAGCGGCAGATGTGGTCGTCCTGTTCGGGGCGGGCCACGACGAAGCCGCCACCGTGGAAGTTGACGTAGACGGGAGCGGGGGTGGGGGTGGTGGTCGGCGGGCGGTAGACGGTGCAGTCGACCGGGCCGGCGCCGGTGTCCACCCGGAGGGTTTCCGTCCGCGCCGGGATGTCGGTGAAGCGCAGGTCCTGGTGGACTCGGCTGATGACGCGGCCGAGCAACAGCTGAACCCCTCTGGCCTTGATTCTGGCACCGAACGACATGATCGCACCCACCCATCGCTGCAACATTGAATTAACAGGATTCCTGTTGATGGGATGATGGACGCTGATCCTGTTTTCCGCAACGGTGAGCACGCCACCGTCGCTGGAACGGTGGCGTGGAGGGCGCGAGAGGGGCGCGGAGGGTCAGCTCTCGGCGGCGAGGAGGACGAAGTCCGCGCCCGACGGGTCGAGGCAGACGGCCAGCCGGCCGACGCCCGGCATGTCCTCGGGGCCCATCTGCACGCTGCCGCCGTTCCCGGTGACCGCCGCGGCGGCCGTGTCGCAGTCGGTGACGGCGAAGACGGGATGCCAGTACGGCCGTCCGCCGGTCAGGGTGAGGTCCTCCGCGCGGAGCTGCATGAGGCCGCCCTGCATCCGCTCCTCGGGGAGCCCGGCGGGCGTGATGAGCGTGTACGCGCCCCCGTCGCCCGGCAGCGGCATGTCGCCGAACTGCCAGCCGAGGACGCCGCCGTAGAACTCCCGGGCGGCCGAGGCGTCGGTGGTGTACAGCTCGGTCCAGGACAGCGAGCCCGGCTCGTCCGCGAGCTCGAAGCCCGCGTTCGTACCCGGCTGCCAGACGGCGAACTGGCCGCCGAGCGGGTCGCTGTACTGCGCCATCCGCCCCCATTCGCCGAGGTCCCTCGGTGGCACCCGCACCGTGCCGCCGGTGCCCTCCACGGCCCGCGTCGTGGCGTCCGCGTCGGTGACGGTGTAGTAGATCATCCAGGCCGGACGCGCGCCCTGCTCGGTGAGTTCGCCGAGCCCGCCGACGACCTTTCCGTCCTTGCGGAACATGCCGCCCGAGCCCTCCGCCTCCTCCCCCTCGCCCTCGCCCTCGCCACCCATGGGCTCGTACTCCCAGCCCAGCACCGCCCGGTAGAAGGCCGCCGCGGCCGGGAGGTCGCGGACGCCGAGGTCCAGCCAGCAGGGGGAGCCGGGCGTCAGGTCTGTGGTGATCACGGGATTCCCCTTCGCGTTCTCGGTTCCGTGCCTTCAGCCTGACACCGCCCCCGGGCACTCGCGCGCCGACCGTCAGGCGTCGAGGTCGTCGGCGAAGTGCCGGAAGCCGTGGCGGTCGCGGTGGAGGCCCCAGAGGGTGTCGGCGAGGACGACCGGGTCCTTGCGAGGATGCCCGGGGACGATCGCACCGGGCACCACGAGCTGCGCGACGTGGATGTCCTCTGCCCCGAGGGTGTCGTGCAGCAGGTGGCCGTACGCGCTCTCGGCGGCGAACGCGACGGACGTCCCGGCCCGGTCGGGGTGAGGGACCACGGCCGTACCGCCGTTGACGAACAGGATCGTGCCGCGGCCGAGGGCGCGCATACCGGGCAGCACGTGCCGTACGGCGGCGACCGCGCCGTAGACGGAGAACTCGATCGGGCCGACCAGGTCGGTGTGGCTCGTCTCCAGCACCGGCAGCATGAAGTCCCGGTGCGGCGACGGGCTGTACTGGAGGACCTCGATCGGGCCCAGCGCCGAGCGTGCCGCGTCGAGCGCGGCGGTCAGGGCCTCCGGGTCGCGCACGTCGGCGGCGAACCCCCGCGCGGTGACACCCCGGTCGGCCAGGTCGGCGGCGAGCGCCTCGGTGCGCTCCGGGTCGCGGGCGACGAGCGCCACGGCGAACCCCTCACGGCCGAAGCGCCGGGCGACGGCCACGCCGAGACCCGGCCCGGCTCCGATGACGGCGATGGTGGTCATGACTCGCGTGCCTCCCTGACGGAACGTGTTCGACGGTCCCCACTGTCCCGGACCCGTCGACGTTGTGTGCTTTCTTGACGACGATTCGAGAGACACCCGAATTCACGGTGACCTCCCCGACGGAGTGTCGGCGGGCGGCCGTACGCTTGCCCCCGTGGAGGACCACGACATCCTGGACACCCCGGACGGCGACACCTTGGACAGCGCCCCGGACAGCGACGCCTCGGACGGCCCACAGCCGCGCCCGCAGTCGCTCATGCTCGCCTTCTTCGGCAACCACGTGCTGGAGGAGGGGGACGGTGACGTGTGCGTGTACTCGGGCAGCATCATCGACGTGCTCGGCCGGGTCGGCGTCGGCGAACAGGCCGTGCGTTCCACCCTGACGCGGATGGTCAACCGCGGTCTGCTGCGGCGCCGACGCGAGGGCCGCAAGATGTACTTCGGCCTCACCCCGCAGGCGTCGCGCGTTCTGTGGGACGGCCGCACCCGCATCTGGAAACAGGGCGCGGTCAACGACGACTGGGACGGCACCTGGACCCTCCTCGGCTTCTCCCTGCCCGACTCGTGGAAACGCCAGCGGCACGACCTGCGTTCACGGCTGACCTGGTCCGGGTTCGGCGCCCTGTACAGCGGGCTCTGGATCGCCCCGGGGAACGTCGACATCGCCGCGGCCGTCGCCGAACTGGGCCTCACCGACCACGTCAAGATCTTCCACGCCCGGGCGGACGTGGCCACCGACATCGAGCTGATGATCCGCGACACCTGGGACCTGGACGGCATCGCCGCCCGCTACGTCACCTTCGACAAACGCTGGACGGCCGTCCTGGGCTCAGGGGTCGGCGCAGGGGTCGGCGCGGGTGACGATCCGATCGGCACCCGGTTGCGGCTGGTCAGTGAGTGGCTGTGGACCATCCGCACCGACCCCCGGCTCCCCGCCCGTCACCTTCCTGCCGAGTGGCCCGCCCGCCCGGCCGAAGAGACCTTCCGCCGCCTCGCCGAGCTGACCGCCGCCCCGGCGCGGCGCATGGCCGGCGAGCTGCTCGACACGGTGCCGCCGCACCGCTGACCGACCGGCCCACCGCCGGACGCCCCCGGCCGACGGCGGCCGACGGCGGCCGACGGCTGCTACGAGGTGGAGCCGCGGGTCCCGGCCCCCGCGGAGTGAGACGCCTTCCCACCCGTCCCGAGCACCCCGTCGAGCACGAGCGACGCCAACGACTCCGCCGTGGCGGCGATCCGCTCGGGAGAGGAGGCGCCGGAGCGGCCGAGGCGGCGGGCGAGAGGGACGTCGAGCATGCCGGAGACGGTCGGGACGACGGCGAAGAAGAGCACGTCCATCGGGACGGGGGCCATACGTCCGGCGGCGACGAGCCGATCGACGCTGGACGCCATGTTGCCCACGACGACGCCGATGTAGTTGTCGTAGAGGTAGGTCAGACGCTCGGTGTCCTGGTGGAGTTCGTCGACGAAGAGCCGGCCGACCAGGGGGGTGTCGGCGGCGGTCCGGTAGAAGGCGGTGACGAGCCGCCGCAGGTTCTCCTCGTCGTCGAGCGAGGGGTCGGGCTCGGGCATACGGGCCATCTGCGCCCCCAGGGCGGAGTCCACCACCGCGCGCCAGAACGCGGCCTTGGAGCCGTAGCGGTCGTTGATGAAGTTGTGGCTGACGCCCAGACGGCGGGCCAGTTCACGGGCGGACGCCCGGTCGTAGCCCAACTCGGCGAAGGCCTCCAGCCCGCGCTGGAGGATGCTCTCCTCCTCCGGCAGGGCGGGAGTGTCCGCGCCGGGACGTCCCGGCCGACGGGCGGATTCGGCTCTTGCTCCCACGCTTGCCTCCATCGCTCGGGCGCCCTGCCCGTATGCCGTGCGGGCGGTCCGCGCCCATTTTAGGGACCCGTGGAGGCGTTCCAGAGATCCACGGCACGCCAGGTGACGCCCATCGGACTGATTATTTGACACCTGTCAGATTACAGCTAATCTGACAGGTGTCAGAGCGTGCTGCCCGAACTTCGCTCGCCTTCGCTTCCCCAAGCCCCCTCCTCCTCTGGAGTTCCCTCATGCCTCGAACCGTCTCCGGCACACCGACCGGCACGGCCAGCCCCTCGCCCCCGGCGACCGTCGGCCCACCGCACCGTCACCGCTGGTGGATCCTCGCCGTCATCGGCCTGGCCCAGCTGATGGTGGTGCTGGACGCCACGATCGTGAACATCGCGCTGCCGTCCGCCCAGCAGGACCTGGGCTTCTCGGACGGCGACCGCCAGTGGATCGTCACCGCCTACGCCCTCGCCTTCGGCAGCCTGCTGCTGCTCGGCGGCCGCGCGGCCGACCTCTTCGGTCGCAAGCTGACCTTCCTGGTGGGGCTGGTGGGCTTCGCCGGTGCCTCCGCCGTCGGCGGCGCGGCCGGCAGCTTCGAGATGCTCGTCGCCTCCCGGGCGGGCCAGGGCGTCTTCGGGGCGCTGCTCGCTCCGGCCGCCCTGTCGCTGCTGACCACGACGTTCACCGACCCCAGGGAGCGCGGCAAGGCCTTCGGCGTCTACGGGGCGATCGCGGGCGCCGGCGGTGCCGTCGGCCTGTTGCTCGGCGGCGTCCTGACCGAGCACCTCGACTGGCGCTGGACCCTGTACGTCAACCTCTTCTTCGCCGCCGCGGCCTTCGTCGGCGGGGTGATCCTGCTCGGCCGCGGCAGCCGCGACAAGGCCGCCAGGATCGACGTACCGGGCGCGGTCCTGGTCTCGGCCGGACTGTTCTGCCTGGTCTACGGCTTCTCCAACGCCGAGAGCCACGACTGGGGCTCACCGGCCACCTGGGGCTTCCTCCTCGCCGGGGCGGTTCTGCTCGCCGCGTTCACGGTGTGGCAGACCCGCTCGCCGCATCCGCTGCTGCCCCTGCGCGTCCTGCTCGACCGGAACCGGGGCGCGTCGTTCGTCTCCGTGCTGATCATCGGCGCGGGCATGTTCGGTGTCTTCCTCTTCCTCACCTACTACCTGCAGCAGAGCCTCGGCTACACGCCCATCGAGACCGGCCTGGCCTTCCTGCCCATGATCGCCGGACTGATGCTGACCTCGACGCTCGCGTCCACGGTGCTCGTCCCGCGCCTCGGCCCCAAACCGGTGGTCCCGCTGGGCATGGGCATGGCCGCCGCCGCGATGGCCTGGCTGACCACCCTCGACCTGACCAGCTCCTACACCACCGACATCCTGCCGCCGCTGGTCCTCGCCGGACTCGGCTTCGGGCTGATCATGGCCCCCGCGATGAGTCTGGCCACCGAAGGGGTCGCCACCGAGGACGCCGGCGTCGCCTCCGCCGCCGTCAACACCATGCAGCAGGTCGGCGGCTCCCTCGGCACCGCCCTGCTCAACACGCTCTCCACCAGCGCCGCCGCGGACTATCTGGACGGCCGGAACCCCAAGGACCCCGCCGTCGTCGCCCAGGCGGGACTGGAGGCCTACTCGACCGCGTACTGGTGGTCCGCCGTCTTCTTCGTGGCCGGTGTGGTCGTCAGCTTCCTGCTCTACCGGCGCGGCGCCCCCGTCCACGACCCCGTCGCCGCCCCCGTGGTCCACATGTGAGGCGACAGCTCCCGAAGCCGGGTCGGGGCGACCTCCCCCGCGCTCCGACCGCCGCGAAGCGGCCCGCCGGTCTTCCGACGGGCCGCTTCGGATCCCCCCGGGGCGGACGGGCCGTCCGAGGCCTCCGGCCCCAGCACACCTAGGGCCGGCCTAGAGAGCGGCCGGCTCGGGGAAGGTGAGCTCGGCGGAGTCGCTCAGTTCGGCCCAGACCGTCTTGCCCTGGCGGGCGCGGCGGGTGCCCCAGTGCTCGGCGAGCTGGGCGACCAGGAGGAGGCCCCGGCCGCCCTCGTCGTAGCTCCGGGCGCGGCGCAGATGCGGCGTGGTGCCCCCGGAGTCGGAGACCTCGCAGATGAGGGTGCGGTCGCGGATGAGCCGCAGCCGGACGGGGGGCCGGCCGTAGCGGATGGCGTTGGTGACGAGTTCGCTGACCACCAGCTCGGCGGTGAACTCCAGCTCCCCCAGGCCCCAGTCCTCCAGCTGCCGGGTGACGTGCGCCCTGACCCGCCCGACGGCGGCGGGTTCGGCCTCCAGGTCCCAGGTGGCGACCTGTCCCGCACCGAGGGCGTGGGTCCGGGCCAGCAGCAGGGCGACGTCGTCGGGGGGCCTGGCCGGAAGCAACGCTTCGAGTACGGCGTCGCAGGTGGCCTCCAAGGAGGGGGCCGGCCGGGCGAGGGCGCCGCGGAGCCGAGCCAGGCCCGCGCCGATGTCGTGGTCCCGTGCCTCGATCAGACCGTCGGTGTAGAGCGCGAGCAGACTGCCCTCGGGCAGTTCGAACTCCGCCGCCTCGAACGGGAGCCCGCCCAGGCCGAGCGGCGGGCCCGGCGGCAGCTCCAGGATCTCGACGGTGCCGTCCCGGCCGACCACGGCGGGCAGCACATGCCCCGCACGAGCGAGGGTGCAGCGGCGCGACACGGGGTCGTACACGGCGTAGAGGCAGGTGGCCCCGATGTCCCCGTCTCCTTCGACGGCGTCGGCCGCGCCGGCCCCGGCGACCGCGGCGGTCCCGGGCTCCTGGTCCGCGCCGTTCTCCTCCACCTCGGCGGCGAGGCGGAGCACGACGTCGTCCAGGTGGGTGAGGAGTTCGTCGGGCGGCAGATCGATGTCGGCCAGGGTGCGCACGGCGGTCCTCAGGCGCCCCATGGTGGCGGCGGCGTGGATGCCGTGCCCCACGACGTCCCCCACCACGAGGGCGACCCTGGCCCCGGAGAGGGGGATGACGTCGTACCAGTCACCGCCCACGCCGCCCTGGGCGTCGGCGGGGAGGTAGCGCAGGGCGACGTCGACGGCGGACTGCCTCGGCGCGCTGCGCGGGAGCAGGCTGCGTTGCAGGGTGAGGGCGGTGGCGCGGGCGTGTGTGTAGCGACGGGCGTTGTCGACGGCGATCGCCGCCCTCGCCGCGATCTCCTGCGCGAGCAGCAGATCCTCGTCGTCGAACGCGTCGGGATTGCGGTCCCGGCAGAACTGCGCGACACCGAGCGTGGTCCCCCGCGCCCGCAACGGCACGACCAGCGTG
Organism: Streptomyces akebiae; assembly: GCF_019599145.1. Taxonomy (NCBI): domain Bacteria; kingdom Bacillati; phylum Actinomycetota; class Actinomycetes; order Kitasatosporales; family Streptomycetaceae; genus Streptomyces; species Streptomyces akebiae. Next base: position 2,204,930 of record NZ_CP080647.1, read on the forward strand.
GAGTGCACCGGGCGCCGAGCGCCGGAGCTGCCGTCCACGGCCGCGGGCCGGCCCCCGCAGCCGCCCTCGCCGCCCGCACCCCCGCCCACGGCACCCGCGCGATCGTCGTCGCCGGGCCGCCTGCCGTTCCCGGCGCCCGCGCCGCCCTTCCCCTCCGCCCGGGCCCCGGTTTCGCCCCAGCCTCCTTCCCCGGCGCACCCCCCGCCCGCGGGCTCGGCGGCCTCGTACGGCCCCCCGTGGCCGCCGTCGACGCGGTGCCTGGTCGGCTGGCCCGTGGCCAGGGCGCGGGACGGCGGGGAGCCGGGCGCGAAGGTGTGGGGCGGTCGAGGGGTGGGCGTGGCCGCCGGGCCCGGGTGGGCGACCGAGCGCTGGGCGACCCGGTGGAGCAGGGGTGACGCGGGCGGGCCGTCCGGCGGAGTGCCGTGGGCGTCGAGCGCGGAGTCGAGCAGGTCGACGGTCACGAGATCGGCGAAGTGCTCGGTGGCGAAGTCGGCCAGTTCCTGCGTGGTGCGGGCGATGTCCAGCGTGGTGCCGATGCGGACGCTCGACTCGTTCACCATGGACAGCCGCCAGCGCAGTCGCCGGTCCCGCTCCTCCTCGTAGGCCACGACGCCCTGCTCGGAGGTCCGGTCCAGGTATCCGGCCGCCGACGCGATCAGGCTGCGCGCGGCCTCGCTGATCAGGGCGGCGTCGTCGGTGCACCGGGGCATCTCCGCCAGCAGGTGGTCGAGGATGATGCCCTGGCCGAGCCGGAAGGCCCGCAGCACCGTGCTCACGGGGACCCCGTGCCGGGCGACCCGGCGTACCCGCTCCAGGCCGGCGGACGGTGCCTCGATGCCACCCGGTTCGACGCCGTGCAGCAGCGCGGACAGTCCCGCGACGACGTGCTCGGCGACGTTGTCCACGGTCATGGCGTCGGGGTGCGCCCATAGTTCGGGCATCTCGCGGCGCAGGCATCGCTCCACATCGGCGGTCAGCTCGTCCGCTCTGGGGACGAGCTCACGCGCGACACGGGCCACGAGACCGTCAGCCGTGGAGTCCACAGTCACGACGGTACGCCGAACAACCGCTTACGCCCCACCGCGAGCCCGCCCCGCCCGGTCCACCCGCCGGGGCCGCCGGAGCCGCCGGTCCGCCCCGAGCCGTGCGCCCCCCGTCCCGGGGCGGTCCTCCTCGCTGCTCGTCGCCTCGCCCCGGTTATGGTGACGAGGCGAATCGAACGTACGCAGGGCTGGCGGAGGGCACGTGGTGTCGGACGTAGGGCGGCTCGTCGCCGGGCGCTACCGGCTCACGGAGCAGATAGGCCGCGGCGGCATGGGCACGGTGTGGCGGGCCGGGGACGAGGTCCTCGACCGCCAGGTCGCGGTGAAGCGCCTGCATGTGCAGCCGCATCTGTCGCCCGACGACCTCGTCACCCTGTACGAGCGCACGCGCCGCGAGGCGCGCAGCGCGGCCAGGATCGCGCACCCGAACGTGATCGTCGTCCATGACGTCGTGGACGACCGTCTGGACACCCCCACCGGGGGTCCCGTCGGCGGTGTCGGGGGCGGCGCCGAGGGCGGTTCCGGTGACGGCCGGCCCTGCATCGTCATGGAGTACGTCCCGGCGCCCACCCTCGGCGACCTCCTCACCGACGGCCGGACCCTCCCGCCCGGGGAGGCGGCCCGTGTCGGTCTGGGCATGGTCGCCGCGCTGCGCGCCGCGCACGCCGCCGGCGTACTGCACCGCGACGTCAAACCCGGCAACGTCCTGCTCGGCGCCGAGGGGCGGGTCGTTCTCACCGACTTCGGCATCGCGATGACGGCGGACGCCTCGACGCTCACCAAGACCGGTGAGATGGTCGGCTCCATCCACTACATGGCCCCGGAGCGGGTCCGCGGCCACAAGCCCGGTCCGGCGTCGGACCTGTGGGCCCTTGGAGCCACGCTCTACCAGGCGGTCGAGGGCCGGCCGCCGTTCCGCCGTCTCACCGCGATGGAGGCCGCGTACGCCATCGCCGTGGACCCCCTGGAACCCCTGAAGCGGGGCGGCGCCCTGGAGCCCCTCATCGAGGCCCTCCTCGCCAAGGACCCCGCCGACCGGCCCACCGCCGAGGAGACGGAACGGGCACTCCGCGCCGTGGTGTCCGGCCAGGCGACCATGGCCCTGCCGATGCCGACGCCTGTGCCGACGCCTTCGCCTTCACCTTCACCGGGGGCGGGAGGCCCGGCCGAGGGAGGCACGTCCACCGGCGGCTCCCCCATCGGAGGCTCGCCCACCGGAGGCTCGCGCAGGGTCCGGAGGAAGCGCCGGCTCCTCGTCCCGGTCGCCGTCGCCGTGACCGTGGCCGCGACGGTCGTCGGCGCCGCGCTCTCCCTGCCCTCGGCTCTCTTCGGGGAATCCCCCTCCCCGAGCGAGGGCGGCTCCGCCACCCCTTCCCACTCCCCCTCCCCCTCGCCCGTACCCGAAGGCTTCCGTCTGGTCACGGACGGGACCCTGGGGATCTCCTTCCCCGTCCCGGACGGCTGGCAGGCCGGCAAGCGGACGTCCGAGTCGGTCACCTACACCGACGAGACGAAACTCGTCGGACTCACCATCGGCGTCGTGGACCCCGCCGGCTCGCACCCCATGGCCCACTTCGAGGACATCGAGGCGAACACCAAGATCAACTACCCGGGCTCGTACCGGCGGCTGCGGATGCAGCAGACCACCTTCCGCGGGGAGCCGGCGGCCGTCTGGGAGTTCACCTTCCAGGGCCGGGCCCGAGCCTTCCGCGCCATCGACCTCGGGTACGGCCGCGAGGGTGAACGGGAGTACGACATCTACCTCTCGGCCCCGGACGCCGACTGGGACACCTACCGCCCGGTCTTCGACAAGGTCACGGACGGCTTCGCCACGGGCGTCCTCCCTACGGCCCCGTGAGCACCCGGTCCCCCGTCGGCGCCACGTGCAGCCGGAACCCCGCGACCCGGTGCGCCGACCACTCCCGCGCGAACTCGGGCGGCCCGCCGCCCGGTGCGACGAGTGCCGCCACGGGCATACGGTCCGCGGTGCGCAGGATGCCGTCCCGGGTGATGTTGGCGTTGTTGCCGCTGGTGTGGGCGGACGAGCAGCCCGCGTAGTAGGCGATGGGGATGGCGTAGTCGCCGGTCAGCAGACAGGGCGGACGCACACCCAGGCGCCGCAGTTCCGTGGCGACACGGTCCCAGTCGCGATGGAACGCGGTGGTCCGCGTGACGGTGCGCTCCAGCACCGCGTACTGCACCGCCAGATGGCCGACGAGCCCGAGCGCCACCACGGCCGCCACGACCGGCCGTCGCGCCCCGCCCGGCCCCCTGACGAGATCCAGCAGCGCGTCGGCGACCGGGATCGCCAGCAGGGCGTACGCGGGCAGCAGGAAGCGAGGGGCGGCGTACCCGATCAGGAACAGGTAGGGGACGGCGGCCGTGGCGGCGCAGACCAGCGGCACCACGGTGGGCGTCGCCCGCCCGGCCCGGACCGCCACGGCCAGGCCGAGAGCGGCCAGCACCGGCAGGACGAACCACCAGGCGATGACCGCGGGATGCGGCAGGTCGCCGGTGCACGGCCGGCACAACGTACGCCCCACCAGGCTGCGCAGCTGGTCGTCGACGGCGATGTTCCAGCCCAGCCCGCCCTGGATCCGTGACCCGTCGGCCAGCCGCCGGGCGGGCCCGCCGAACTGGGCGTAGGCCTCCACGACCCACGCGACCACGCCGGTGGCGAGGCCGGCCCCCATCACCCCCAGGAGCCACGGTCGCCGCCACCGCCGTACGGCCACCAGCAGCGTGAACAGCGGGAGCGTCACCCACACGGTGTCGGTGGGCCGCATCCACGCCATCAGCGCCGTGGCCGCGCCCGCGCCCCACAGCGCCGCCCGGTCCCCCGGATCGTTCCGCGCCCGCAGGAAGCACCCCACACAGCCGAGCGCGCCGACGGCGACCCAGTAGTTGGGCATGGCCTGCGGCCCGTAGAAGAGGGTCACCCACAGGGACGCGAACAGTGCCCCGGCGAGTGCCGCCACACGCGCCGGGAAGAGTCCTCGCCAGGAGCGCAGGGCGAGGTACAGCCCCACGCCCGACAGCACCGCCAGGTACACCCGCAGCACCGCGGTGGAGGACGTCCAGACGACCACCGGCGCCACGAGCAGCGGCACCCCGCGCGTACGCGGCGCGCTGAAGAACGCCGCAGGCGCGTGCGGGCTGACCTGGCTGACGTACACGGTCTCGTCCCACCCGAGCCCCATCCCCGGGGGCACGAGCAGGAGTTGGGCCAGTGTGAAGGCTCCGGCGACCACGGCGACGGGGCCGGGCCCCGGTGCCACGGCCGCCGGAACGGCGACGGGCGCGACGACCGGAGCGGCATTCGAACTCATGCGCATGGACCCATCCAGGGGTGAACCGACAGACCTCTGACCCGGCAGATGCACCTACACATGCACTGACATATGCACTTAGAAATGCATTTAAAGGGACAAAAGGACGAGCCGCCCGCCGCAGTCCGGACGATCCGCGCATCGCCCCGCAGTCCTCCCTCACCCACCCGGCTCACCCACCCGGCTCAGCCAGCCCGCAGCCGCGCGCGGGCGGGCCCTCTTCCTCGCCGGGCTCAGGTCTGCCTAGCGTGCGCCCATGGATCACCGACAGCCGCCGCCCGCGCAGCCCTTCGACGACGCCGCACACCCCGAACACCAGGGCCGCCGCGACCCCTCGGTCCGCTTCGACCACTGCCCCTGGCTGTTCGAGAAGGAGGCGACGGAGGAGCAACGGGCCGCGCAGCGGGAACGGCAGCGGTCGCTCGACGGAGACAGCGAGGTGGGCGAACGCTGCTACGTGGCCGAGTCGGCGGCGGTCCTCCCCGACCTCCTGCGTCTGGGCGACGATTCGTACATCGCCGCCCACGCCTATGTCACCGGCACCCTGACCACCGGCACGGACTGCACCCTCAACCCCTTCACGGTGGTCCGCGGCACCGTCTCCCTGGGCACCGGCGTACGCGTCGGCGCCCACACCTCCCTCCTCGCCTTCAACCACTCCACGGCCCCCGACCGCCCGATCCACCGACAGCCCCAGACCAGCCGGGGCATCACCGTCGGCGACGACGTCTGGATCGGCTCCCATGTGGTGGTCGTGGACGGCGTGACCATCGGCGACCACTGTGTGATCGGCGCGGGCGCCGTGGTGACGAAGGACGTACCGGCGTGGACGGTGGCCGCGGGGAATCCGGCCCGCCGGATCCGGGACCGGCGGGAGCCGGCGGGCCGGAGGCGGGAGACCGCCGGAGCGGACCGGGAGGCGACCGGCCCTGACGTCCTGGCGGGGTTCGCCGACACCGCGCGCGCCCAGGCCGCCGACCTCCTCGCCCGCTGCTGGAACGGCGACCGGTACACGGACCGCCCCGGCGTCGCCCCCACCGTACGGGCCCACTGCGACGCCGTGGAGATCGCCGACCTGCTGCTGTCGAGCGCCCCCGCCCAACTGGACAGGGCGAAACACATCGAGCGCCTGACGTCCCTCCAGGACCCGGAGACCGGCCTGGTACCCGAACTCGGCGAGCGACCGCCCCCCATGGACGCCGACCGCTTCACCGGCGAGGGCCCGGCGCTGTACCACGTCCTGTCGGTGGGCTACGCGCTGGACCTCCTGGGCGCCGCGTTCCCCCGACCGGTGCGCGGTGTCCGCGACATGACGGCCCCTCAACTCGTCGCCCGGCTGGAGCGACTGCCGTGGCGGGACCAGGCGTGGACAGCGGGCGCGTGGATCGACTCCTGGGCCACGGCGGCCCACTGGAACCTCCGGCACCCGGACGGCGCCGGCCTCGTCCCGGGCACCCTCGAAGCCCTCTTCGGCTGGCTCCTCACCCGCGCCGACCCCTGGACCGGCATGTGGGGCAGCCCTTCCGGCGGCGCCGGCCGCCTGCAGGTGGTCAACGGCTACTACCGGCTCACCCGGGGTTCCTTCGCACAGTTCGGGGTACCCGTCCCGCATCCGGAACGGGTCGTGGACGCGGTGCTGGACCATGCCCGTGACACGCGCTACTTCGGTGCGGGCCGGGAGAACGCCTGCAACGTCCTCGACGTCGCCCATCCGTTGTGGCTGTGCGCACGGCAGTCGGGCATCGGGGGCGGAGGCGAGGGCGGCTACCGGTCGGCCGAGATCCGCGGCTGGGCCGAACAGCGACTCACCGCCGTCCTGGCACGCTGGCAGGACGGCAGGGGGTTCGGGTTCGGACCGGGTACGGCGGGACCGGGCCCTGAACCGGGGCTGCAGGGGACCGAGATGTGGTTGGCCATCGTCTGGCTGCTGGCCGATCTGCTGGGCCGCTCCGACGCCCTGGGCTATCGGCCCCGCGGTGTGCACCGGCCCGAGCCCGCCGCCGGGGCGTGAGACACACCACTTCCCGGAACCTCAGCGTCCGTACTGCTCCCTACGGGTGGTCGCGCCTACCCCCAGGTGCCGGGCATCGCGCAGGGGCGGAAACGGCCCGGGGAGCACGGTGAGGCGGCATACTCCATGACCAACTCGGGCACCACGAATTCCGCCCTCGTCCGGCGACCCGTGCCCCGGTGCACTACCTTGGGCCGTGAACAGCCGAGCGGCCCACGTTTACCCAATTCTTGCCACATAAAGCCAGAACGGCTGAGCAGCTACTAGGAGCGGGGCTTCCCATGCGTAATGCTGGGAGGTCCCGCGCTTCACTCCACAGCCGCTGGCACGGGAGGGCATCGGGTGGTTAAGACAGTGAAGACGCCGTCCGGCGGACGGACGATCGCCTACGAGACCTGGGGCGATCCGGACGCACACCCGGTGTTTCTGCTGCACGGAACTCCCGGAAGCCGACTCGGGCCCCGACTGCGCACCTTCGACCTGCACAAGCTCGGAGTGCGCCTCATCGCCTACGACCGGCCGGGGTACGGCGGTTCCGACCGTCACGAGCGTCGCAGGGTGGTCGACGCCGCCGAGGACGTCGCCGCCATCGCCGAGGACCTGGATCTCAAGAAGTACTCGGTGGTGGGCAGATCGGGCGGCGCTCCCCACGCCCTGGCCTGTGCGGCACGGAACTTCGGCAGCCAGGTGGCGAGTGTCGCCGCGTTGGTCTCGCTCGCTCCGCCGAAACCCGACAGCGAGGACGACAGCCCGGGCGACGCCGCCACCGACGGACTCGACTGGCCCGAGTGGCACAAGGACATGTCCGAGTCCAACGTGTCGACCTACGAGCTGCTGCGGCGCCACGCACCCGATGTGACCGAGCTGGGTGCGCTGCTGGCCCGCAACGCCGAGACCATCCGGCGCGACCCCACCGTGTTCCTCGCGTCCCTCCGCGGCGAGATGCCGAGCGTGGACCGGGTGATCGTCGAGGACGCCGGGATCCGCCAAGCCCTCCTCAGGAACTATCTGTCGGCGGTGGGCGAGGGCGAGGCTGTCGACCCCCGCGCGCCGATGGGCTGGGTGGACGACCTGGTCGCGTTCCAGCGGCCCTGGGGCTTCGACCTCAAGGACATCGACCGTTCCGTGCCCGTGATGCTGTGGCACGGCGAACACGACGTCTTCGCCCCCGTCGCCCATTTCCACTGGCTGGCCAAGAAGATCCCCTCGGCCACGCCCAAGCTGCAGCCCTCCGCGGCGCACTTCGCGGCGCTGCCCGCTCTGCCCCAGGTGCTGGCCTGGGCCCGGGACAAGGCCGGGCCCTCCTAGGTCCTGTCCGACGACTGCCGTCCGCCTCGCGGCACGCCTCCGGATCAGATCGGGTGCGGCTCCAGGTCGAGACAGCTGAGTTTCCAGGCCTTCAGGGCCAGCACCCGGGGATGGTCCCTGCCGATGCGCTTGTTCAGCGCGGCCAGCGCGTCGTGGTGCGTGGTGCGGGCCTCGTCGGCCCGGCCCAGATGACTGAGGGCGACGGCGAGGTTCCCGGCGGAGGTCAGTGTCGACGGGTGCAGCGGGTCGAGAACCTCCTTGAGCAGTTCGTACGACCCGGTGCTGATCCTGCGGGCCTCCTCCCAGTGGCCGAGCGCCGCCTCCGCGACGGCCAGGTTCGCGTGGCAGATGAGCGCGAACGGGTGCTGATCGCCGTTGAGTTCGGTGAACCTGGCCTGGGCCCTGCGCAGCAACTGCTGTGCCTCGCCCGCGGCTTCCGGGTGGACGGACCCGATGTCGTGGAGGAGCAGAACCGCGTGGTTGACCGAGCACGCCACCGTGTGGGAGTGCCCTTCCCCCAGCTTGTCCCTCAGGTCGTCCTGGACCCTGCGGATCAGATCGAGTCCTTCGTCGACCCGGCCCTGGGCGGCCATGTCTCCGGCCAGGCTCATCTCCAGCAGCAGCTCCTCCGACGTCGACTTCTCGCCGTCCGGTGTGCTTCTGAGCACATGCCGTACGAGTTCCTCGGCCTCCGCCGCCCGGCCGGCCCTGCGCAGGGAACCGGCCAGCCCCTTGGCCGTGTTCAGCACGGTAGGTGAGCCCTGGGTGAGACGGGGATTGCGCAGACAGCGCTCGTAGGCGCGCCTCAGCAGTGCGACCGATTCGTCGTAGTCACCGCAGTCACGCAGGTCACGGCCGAGGTTCACCGCCGACTCGATGGTCAGGGGATGATCGTGGAGCTGGATCGCCTCGCGGAGTTCCAGGGTTCTGCGGTCGACGTCGCGGGCGCGGTAGTAGTTGCCGGAGAGCCTCAGGGCGACGGCGAGGTTGTTGGCCGCGCTGAGCGTGCGCGCGTTGTCCTCGCCGTAGTTCTGGTCGTATCTGCGGTAGGTCTCCTCGTCGTACCGCAGGGCCTCGGTCAGCCGGCCCAGACCGCGCAGGTCGGCGGCGATGCTGCTGGTGGTCATCAGGATGTGCTGGTCGTCGACGTCGTCCAGCACCTCCTTCTGCCGCTTCAGGACCTCCTGGTCGAGGGCGAGGGACTCCTCGTACTTGCCCTGGGCGCGCAGGATGTTGGCGATCTGGAAGCGCATGTGCAGCGTCCAGCGTTCGTCGGGCGACTCCTCCGCGGACCAGGCAGCCACGCGCCGCAGGCTGTAGTCCATGGCCTGGCTCAGCTCACCCCGGCGGCGCAGCTGACGGACCCGGTCCACATAGAGTTCCTTGATGCCCTCGTCAGGGGCCATCTCCGCCCAGGGAGTACCGAGGTGCGGCCAGATGATGCGGTACTTCTCCCAGGTGTTGGGGTTCTCCGGGTCGTCTCCGCTCGGCCGGGCGGCGATCAGCGAGCGGTAGACGGCCTCCTGAGCCGCTTCCCGCTCCTCGGCGGTCATCTCCTCCCGCATCGCGCTCTGCATCATGCGGTGCACCGTCACGCTACGGGCCTTACGGTCCAGCGTGACCAGGGAGAACTTGCTGAGTTCCTTGTAGGCACGGGAGACCGTGCGCACCCCGCCGAGTGCGCGGGAGACCTCGTAGCCCTCCAGGAGATCCATGGAGATCTCCTCGGGGCTGTAGTACGAGCAGATCTGCAGCAGCTTCACCGCCGGCGGGAAGCTCTCCCGCAGTTTGCGGAGGCCGAACTCCCAGGTGTTCGTACCGGACTTGACGACCGCGCCCACCGATTTGTCGTCGGGGGCTCCGGTGGCCTGCGGCTGGAGCTTCTTGATGTAGTCGCGTACGTCGGCCCGGGTCTGCTCGATGAAGGCCGCGGCCCGTTCGATCGCGATCGGCAGGTCGCCCAGGGCCTCCGCGATCTGGTCGGCCTCCGTCCAGCCGCAGTCGGGCAGCCGACTGTGCAGGTGGGCGATGCTCTCGTTCCGCTCGAACACCGGGATGTCCACGGTGTCCACGTAGCGTCCCCAGCCCTCGGCCCGCTGACTGGTGACCAGGACGTGACCCCGCCGGCCGTCCATCATGTACTCGGGCAGGTGGTCCGCCTCCGGGACGTTGTCCAGGATCAGCAGCCAACTGTCGTACTGGTCACCGTGGTTGAGGGCCTCGTACACCATCTTGGCCGTGTCGGTGGAGTTGGTGCGCGCGGGCAGGCCCAGTTCCTGGGCCATGTCCGCGTACCGGTCGACGGCCAGGATCTTCTGCTCGGCCCGGATGTGCCAGATGACGTCGTAGTCGCTCTTGTAGCGGTGGGCGAACTCCTGGGCCAGCAGGGTCTTTCCCACCCCGCCCATGCCCTTCAGCACCAGGGCCCGGGTGTCGCCCTTCCAGAGCTTCTCCCGGATGCTCTCCAGGATCTCCGTACGGCCCGTGAAGGACGACGTGCGCAGCGGGACGCCGAAGACCGAGGGCTCGGTCTTCGGGAAGCGGGGCAGTTTCGGCTCGTCGGCGGTGAAATGGCTGCGTGACAGGGAGTCGGCGCTGCGGCCGAACCAGGTCAGCAGGGCGTCCCGGCCCGCTTCACCGTCCTCGCAGCCCGTCATGTCGGCGAGCTGTTCCGTGAAGGGTGCCTCCAGGGACACCTGGTCGTCGACCTGCATCGAGACCAGTTGGTGCGCGCGCCGGTCGCTCTCCGCGTAGACCGCCTCCCAGGTGGTGCGGAAACGGGACGACCTGAGGTAGGCCTCGGAGAAGATGACCAGGGTGTGCGAGGCCGACTCGACGCCCCGTTCGATCTCGTCCCGCACCTGCGAGCTCTCCGTGGTGCCTTCCTGCGCCAGGTGGACCTTGAAGCCCGCCTGCCCCAGCACCGCGCCCGCCCAGTTGGCCCAACTGCGGTCCTGCGGGACGAAGCTGATGTACACGTCGGAGATCCGCGGCGGGCGGTGGCGGGTGTACCGGTCGAGGGTCTTGTGACGCAGCGGCTCGTCGATGCGGGGCATCGAGTCGACCTGGCCGTCCGTGATGACCTCGGTGAGTCTCTCGTAGGCCGCGAGCAGGCTCTTGGGGTCCCCCGGCTTCTCCCGGAACGGGGCGAGCGTCTCCTCGTAGGAGTAGATCGGCCGGTAGGGGATCTCCACACTGCCCCAGTAGCTCTCCGGGTCCCGGTCGGGGATGTGTTTGCGCACGATGCGGTCGAAGCGGTACTGGATCTGTCCCCGGGCGGCGTCGAGCCGGTCGGCCTCGGCGTTCTCCACCCGCATGGGCACGGGGAGGATCCGGATGTCCCGGTTGCCGTACAGCATCCCGTCGATGCGCTCGGCGACCCCGGCGGCGCCCTCGATGCTCTGGCTGCTGGGAGTGAAGCAGGTGACCACGGTGTGCGGCAGATTGACCGTGCAGATGTCGGAGATGTCGTTGAGCCCGGTGCGGCTGTCGATGAGGACGTAGTCGAAGTTCTCGACGAACTCGCGCTTGAGCCCTTCGAGGAATCTGGTGGCGAGGGGCCCGTCCATGAAGTCCTTCCAGTCGAACTGGGAGAACGCCGAGAGATAGCCCTTGTTCTTGGTGCCCGCCGGCAGGTAGTAGAGCTGACCGCCCGAGGGGAAGTTCCAGTCGACCTGGATGAGGCAGCTGTTGAGGGTGATCCCGTCGGCCGCCTCCGCGTCGGACCCGCCCGCATAGTCGGAACCCAGTTCGAACTGGGGAAGGGTGTCACCCCTGCTCTGCATCGAGCTCGCGAACTGCGTGGAACGGCTGACCAGTTCGAGCACACCCGGGGTGGTCCGCAGCTGGCTCTCGCTCAGGAAGGGGTGCAGGAAGCGGTCCAGACCGGGGGCGTCGAGATCCCAGTCGACCACCAGGACGCGGTTGCCCGCGGAGGCGAGGATCCAGGCCGTGTTGGCGAGCGCCATCGTCCGTCCCGTACCACCCTTGTACGAGTAGAACGTGATGATCCTGCGCGCGTCCTCGCCGGTCATGGCCTGCCCTCCACGCGACTGCCGTCGCTCGATGCCCCGTTGCCCCGGCCGGTGTCGGGCCGTCGGGGCAGGTCCGCACCGGAATCCGGGACGCCCCGGACACCCGTGCCGCTCCGGGGCAATTGCGAGTGAATGTACCGCAAGTAGCGGATCTTGGTCGCCTCAGCCAGTTCGCTGAACCACCGGGTGAAGACATCCGCCCCGGCCAGCCCGCGTACCGCTTCCTGCTCGCCCACCCGGCCCTCGCTGATGAACCGGGGAAAGTTCGCCGCCAGCAGTCCGCGCAGTCGGTCGGACTGTTCCTTCGTCTGCAGATCGTCCCCCGCCAGAGTACTCAGCACCGCCGTCCACGGCCGCCGGGCCCGGTCGAACTCCTTTGCCTGGCGCGCCATTTGGGAGTTCTCCAGCGCCCAGGGATCCACCACCAGGATCCATGGGGCGGTGGGGAGTTCGCTGTCCCTCAGCTCCGTCTGGAACTTGTCGAAGGGCTTCACGGTGGGCTCGAAGCCGAGATTGCGGGCCAGCGCCTCCATCAGCTCGACCAGCGGGCCCACCGCCCTGCCGTACGGGCGCCAGTCGTCCACCTGCGGTCCGTAGCGGGCGCTGTCGCGCCCGACGGGTAACCCCTCCTCGGTCGGGGCGAGCACGGTGATGTGCAGCGGGGAGGCGTAGGGCGGGTCGGCGAAGGCGTCGTCCAGCCCCGCGAGCGTCTCCGGCCGCGGCGCCCTTCCGTCGCCGCCCATGGTCCGCGCCCGCCCGGGATCCGCGGCCGCCAGGTCGACGATGCGCTGGGCCAGCCAGTCGGTCACCTGGGCGACCTGGGCGGAGAATCGGTCCGCCGCGCCCTCGTCCTCCGGGTCCGGGCGTTCGGACAGGTCCAGCACCTGGTCGAGCAGCCGGTGCAGTCCCATGGACGCGTAGTTCTCGGCGGCCTCACCGATGCCGTCCGGCACCTCCGGGTACTGCTCCTTGACCTTCTTCGGGAGCGACGTGGGCGAGTACGGCGTCCACAGCACCGGGACGATGCTCGGCCGGTTCTCGTGCGCACCCTGGGTGACCGCGGTCCACTGCCGGCCGCACTGGGGATTGCTGAAGTACCGCTTGGAGTACAGCGGAACGAAGACCTGGCAGTCGAGAAGCGCCCTGACCGACAACTCCCCCGGCGTTCCCGGCCGTTCGACGAAGCCCGCCTCCTCCTTCGTCACCCTCGCGCGGCGCGCCACCTTGGCGCACAGTTCGTCGAAGAACCGGAAGACCAGACGATTGGGATCCTGTGCGGCGTCCCGGTGTCGGGGAACAGGAACCCGCGCATAGCTCATGAAGAACATCGGCATCCCGCTACTCCCCCTCGAAGACGTTCCGGAGGTCTTTGAACAGCTCCACGTCGCACGGTTCAAGGCTGGTCTGCTGAGCCACTTTTACGATCCTCTGAGCGAGCGCCCACACAGAGCTGCGGTACCTGGCGTGGCGGCCCGCCTTCTTCAATCCGTAGAAGCCCGACTCAAGGTAGTCCTCACCCAGGTCGTGCCGAGCGAACTGCACTTTCTTCGCCACGGGCGGCAGAGTCAGATGCTGCTGTCCCACCCAGAGGACGGGGATGATCGCGTTGCCCGTGTACGGCCGGGTCCGAAGCTGTTCCTCCTGACGTCGTGCGAAGGCGTCCCATTCCTTTCCGCACCATTCCCTCGTGAAGTACCGGCTGGTGTAGACGGGCACGAAGACCCGGCAGGTGGCCAGAGCGTGTTCGAGTCTGCTCTGCCAGTTCTCACCCAGATCGATGCTCTGGTCGAGGAATCCGGGCGATTCCACGCCGTCGTGATCAGTCAACTGCATGATGTCGCTGCATAAATGGGTGTGAAACTGCTCCAGCGCCACAGTAGACGGATCCTTCTTCGCCCTCGCACCCACCGGCAACCGTGCGTAACTCATGAAGAATACGTACGGGTCGGAGGAAACCGACGCCGGTGCCGCCTGAGAAGCCGGATGAACCATGGACTCGCCTTTCCCTCCCCCGTCGCCCACCTCGGGTCTCCCCGCCCCGAGCATCACCGCTGATTCTTCTCCAGGGTCCATTGGAACGCGAAGACCGCCGTGGGTGCCAGGGGTCTGCCGGCTCAAGTTGTATCGGACACCGTTACGGTGAACGGGAATTGATCCGGTATCAGACCGCGATCGGGCCGGTTTCGGCCACTCCCCCCAGGGTCTCCGCCTCGCCCCGCAGCCCGCGCACGAACCGGTGTCCCAGGGCGGTCAGGGAGCCGGTTCCGGCCACCGTGTCGAGGGCGTCCAGTACGGCCGTGCGCCATCTGTCCGCCTCGGTGCGGGAGCGTTCGTACAGGGCCGGGCCGACACCGGCCGCACCGCGGCGGACCCTGAGCCGCCAGATGTCGGCGACCGCGAGGTGGGCGTACGCGCCCTGCACGATGGCGTCGAGAGGCCTGGCGTCGGGGCGCCACAGCACGCGGTAGCGGCGGTCGTCGAGGCCGTCGAGCAGGTCGAACATGTCGAGCATGGCGCCCAGCTTGACGTGCTGGTACTCGTGGACGATCAGCATGGCCAGATCCTCGGCCGAGCGGGGCAGCGCGATGCCGACCGCCCCGAAGGCGTGCCGGGAGGTGGCGCTGACGTCGTCGCCGGACGCCGCGGGCACGAGCGGGGTCACCGTGGTCAGGCCGGCGGCGATCCCCTGCGCGTACTCGGCGTACTCGGTCCTGATCAGCTGCCAGGCCTCCCCGAACATCGCCTCCCACCGTCGGAATTCGGCCTCGGACAGGCGGGGCAGGGGCTTGTATCCGTAGCAGTCGCGGGAGGGGTCCAGGTCGTCCAGGGCCACTTCCAGTCCGTCGGCGGACAGGTGGCGCAATGGCTGCCAGCGCATGCCGTCGGGGGGCGACTCCTGGCCCAGGGTCCGCCCTTCGACGGTGAGCGCGGTGTCGGCGGCCGTCACGGTGACCGTCCCTGCGCGTCGGTCGCGGCCGTCGGCGCGCAGCGACAGCCGCCCCAGGCCGGGGAGATGGATCGCCGGCCCCTCGGGCTCGTGCCGCAGCGGGACGGACAGGGTCAGCCGGCCACCGGCCCGTGCGACGGCCGACAGCGCGGCCTCGGCCGGGCGGCCCTCGGCCGGGCGGCCCTCGGCCGGGCGGCCCTCGGCCGGGCGGCCCTCGGCCCGGCGTCGCACCGGCTGCCCGCACGCGAGGGCCCACACACGGAGGTACGGGTCGGCCAGCAGGACGTCCAGCGCGGCGGCGGGCAGGGCCAGGATCGCGTCCCAGCCGGGTCCCGAGTCCGCCGGCCCGCCCGTTCCCGGAGCCGTCCCCACGACCGCGCCGGCGCTCGCGCCCGCGCTCGTCCCCGCCCCCGCGCCCACCGACATCGGCCTCAGCCCGGCGGTCAGCCCCGTCCCCTGGGTGTCCGCGCGCCGTGCCGCCGCCAGCAGCGCCCTGCGCTGGCTGTTCTGTGCCGCGGCCAGGGAGCGGACGGCCGCCGCGCCGCCGTATCCGGCGGCCAGTTCGTCGAAGTGGGTCCAGGACAGACCGTGCCAGCCGTGGCGGACGTCGGCGTCGTCGCGCTCCGTGGTCTGCACGTACTCGATGATTTTCAGCAGGTCGGCGCAGTAGACGGAGGGGTTGTCGAACCCGTTGGAGGAGCGGTGGCGGTGCCCGTAGAGGCCGCCGCCGCAGACCGACACGACGGGGCAGGCGCGGCACTGCGCGCTCAGCCCGTCCAGTCCGGCGCGGCGGGCCTGGATGCCCCGGTGCTCGGCGGCCTCCTCCAGACGGTGGGTGGCCAGGTGCATGCCGGTCGCCGGGGCTCCCGGATAGGCCGTCTTCAGCCAGTCCGCCTGTTCGAGGGCGCCGTCGGTCTCGACCACGAGCAGGTCCGAACTGCCCAGCCCCAGCGCCTCGGTGAGGCTGCCACGGCCTCGGGTCAGCCGGCTGATGGACTCGAACATCCGGATGCGCATCGGCATGCCGTCGGCCGTCCACTGCTTGTGCACGGCGATCAGCCAGTCCGCGTAGTCGGTCTCCCCGCCGGGGCGGGGTGGCGGGAACTCCCACGTGGCGTGCGGCAGCAGGAAGTCGACGGCCGGCGGGCGGAGTTCGGCCAGCGCCCGGTACACCTCCACCGGGTCGTTCTCGACGTCGATCGTGCAGAGCAGCCCGCCGAAGGCGGCGCGGTGGGGCGGTGAGCCGAGGAGACGTACCGCGCGGACCACGTCGTGGTAGGAGCCGGAGCCGTCCCGTCTGATCCGGTGGCGGTCGTTGGACGCCTCGTCGCCGTCGAGCGAGATGCTGGTGACGATGGACTCGTCGACGAGCATCGCGCAGAACTCGTCGTCCAGGCGGAGGCCGTTGGTCTGCATGCGCAGGTCGAGTTCGGCCACGCCGCTGAGCGCCGAGCGGAGTGAGCGGGCGAAGCCTCTCAGGCGTTCCCGCCCGGCGAGCAGGGGCTCACCGCCGTGCAGCACGACGTGCACGCGGGTGAGTCGGTGTGCGGCCGCGTGTTCGGCGATCCGCCCGGCCGCATGACGGAACGTTTCCTCGGACATCGTCACCGGCCGCCCGCGCCAGCTCTGGTCGGCGTGCTGGTAGACGTAGCAGTGGTCACAGGCCAGATCGCACCGGCTGTGCACCTTGATCACAAACTGGCGGAAGGGCCGCGCCGCCATCGTCACCGGGACGATCCCTCGTCGTTCCGGCCAGGCCGGTCAGAGCGACGACTGGAAGGCGGCCACCGGCTCTCCGCCACCTGCGAGCATCCTTGCCATGACCGAGTCCTGAGCGGACTCGGGCACGTCATCCAGCGAGGTGTCGTGCAAATCCCTGACGACGCTCGTGGCGAAGGGCTGCTCGTACCTGTCCATAGGCGTCTCCTCGGGCGTACGGCTCCGGGCGGCACACCTCATAGTGACGGCCCGGTAACCGAACAGCAAGGCGATCGCCAGCCAAGTACGCTGACCGGCGGGAAGTCGTTCGCCGACCGGCGAGGGCCTCCGTGCGAAGCGCCCTCGCCGTGTCGTCGGCCGCGCGGTCGCTCACGAGGAGCGGCCGGGGTCAGGCCGCCCCGTCCTTCGAGGAGACCACGGGTACGGTGAGGTCGTCCTCTTCGGGCAGTTCCTCGACGTCGACTCCGCGTACCTGGGCCAGTTCGTGCTTGAGGGCGGCGAGTTCGGTGCCGCCGGCCATGTGGTTGGTGAGTTCTTCGAGGCTGACCTGGTCGCGGGCGGCACTCAGTTCGAGGGTGCCCAGACGCAGGACGCTGAAGTGGTCGCCGACCATGTAGGCGTGGTGGGGGTTGTGGGTGATGAAGATGACGCCCAGGCCCCGGTCGCGGGCGGCGGCGATGTACTTCAGCACCACGCCGGACTGCTTCACGCCGAGGGCGGCGGTGGGCTCGTCCAGGATCAGCACGCGGGCGCCGAAGTAGACGGCGCGGGCGATGGCGACGCACTGGCGCTGGCCGCCGGAGAGGGTGCCGATGGGCTGGTCGAGGTCGTCCAGGACGATGCCCATGTTCCGCAGTTCCTCGTCCGCGGTCTTCTTCATCTTCTCGATGTCGAGGCGACGCACGGGCCAGGGGCCCTTGGTCATCTCCGAGCCGAGGAAGAAGTTGCGCCACACCGGCATCAGGGGCACGGTCGCCAGGTCCTGGTAGACGGTGGCGATACCGGCGTCCAGGGCCTCGCGCGGGGTGGAGAAGCGCACCGGCTCGCCGTCGACGACGAACTCGCCCTCGGTGTGCTGGTGCAGCCCGGAGATGATTTTGATGAGGGTGGACTTGCCGGCGCCGTTGTCGCCGAGCACGCAGGTGACCTTGCCGGGGTGGACGGTGAGGTTCACCCCGTGCAGCGCGCGGATGTTGCCGTAGGACTTGCCCGCGTCGCGCAGTTCGACGATCGGCTGGTCCCGACCGGGCGCCGCCGCGTCCCGGACGGTGTCCTCCGCGGTGTCTTTCGCGGGCGCACCGCTGGCCGCTGATCCGTTGGTGTTGGTCATGGGGTGGTTCACCTCCGGGTCGCCTGGCTGCGGACCCACAAGTTGACGAGGGCGGCGATCAGGAGCATCACGCCGAGGAAGGCCTTGAACCAGTCGGGGTTCCAGTTGGCGTAGACGATGCCCTGGGAGACCATGCCGAAGATGAAGGCACCGATCACCGGTCCGACCGCCGAGCCGTAGCCGCCGGTCAGCAGACAGCCGCCGATCACCGCGGCGATGATGTACAGGAACTCGTTGCCCACGCCCTCACCGGACTGCACCGTGTTGAACGAGAACAGCAGGTGCATGCCGACGAACCAGGCTCCCGCGCCGACACCCATGAACAGGGCGATCTTCGTGAAGTTCACGGGCACGCCGACGGCCCGCGCGCTGTCCTTGTTGCCGCCGACGGCGAAGATCCAGTTGCCGAACTTGGTGCGCAGCAGCAGCCAGGTCGCGATCGCCGCGAACGCCAGCCAGTAGAAGACCGTGATCTTGACGTCGACGCCGCCGATGCCGATCTCCGAGGCGAAGACGCTCTTGGCCTGGTCGAAGCCGTCCATGTCGCTGATGGAGTCGCTGGCGACGTTGCCGGTGAAGATCTTGGTCACCGCCAGGTTCGAGCCCTGGAGGATCAGGAACGACCCGAGCGTGACGAGGAAGCTGGGCAGCCCGGTCTTGATCAGCAGCCAGCCGTTGAACGCTCCCACCGCCAACGACATGATCAGCGCGACGAAGACACCGGTCCACACGTTCACCGTCAGCTGGAAGCTGATGATCGCGGCGGTCAGCGCGGAGGTGGTGACCGCGACACCGGCGGACAGGTCGAACTCGCCGCCGATCATCAGCAGGGCCACCGGGATCGCCATGATGCCCATGACGGAGGCCTGGTAGAGCACGGTCGCCAGCGAACTGGCCTCACGGAAGGACGGGGCCACCGAGAAGAAGAAGGCGTACACGCCGATCGCGGCTATGAGCGCGCCGACCTCGGGGCGGGCCAGCAGCCGGCGCCCGAGCGAGCGCTGTACGGTGCGCCCGTCCTTCTGGGCGGCCGGCGGGGCCGGCGACGAGGGTGAACTCGCCGCCGGTGCCGTTGCTTGGGTCATTCAGATCACCGGGTGCCCTTCGCGGCGAACTTGGCGATCGTGTCGACGTTCTTCGCATCGACGAACGCGGGGCCGGTCAGCACCGCTTCCTCGCCGCCGCCGCTGTAGTTGCCGTTGTTCTTGTAGAGCCACATCGAGTCCACGGCCAGGTAGCCCTGCAGATACGGCTGCTGGTCCACCGCGAACTGGATGTCACCGCTCTTGATCGAGTCCGTCAGCTCCTTGTTCAGGTCGAAGGTGGCGACCTTCGCCTTGCTGCCCGCGTCCGCGACCGACTGGACCGCGGTCAGGGCGTAGGGGGCGCCGAGGGCGACCACGTAGTCGATGGCGGCGTCCTGCTTGAGCTTGGCGCTGATGGTCGACTTCACGGACGGCATGTCGGTGCCCGTGACGTTGAGGATCTCGGTGTCGCCCTCGAAGGTCTTCTCCACGCCCGCGCAGCGCTGCTCCAGGCCGACGTTGCCCTGCTCCTGCACGACGCAGACGGCCTTCTTGGCGCCGACGTCGTTCAGCCGCTTGCCGAACGCCTCGCCCGCCACGCTCTCGTCCTGCCCGAAGAAGGACATCAGACCGAGGTTCTGCCAGTCGCTCAGACCGGAGTTGAGGCCGACCACGGGGATGCCCGCCTTCGTCGCCTTGGCCACGACGTCCTTCATCGCGTCGGGCTTGGCGAGGGTGATGGCGATGCCGTCGACCTTCTGGTCGATCGCGTTCTGCACGAGGTTGGCCTGGTTGCCGGCGTTCGGGTCCGCCGAGTAGATGAGCTCGATGTTGTCCTTGTCGGCCGCCGCCTGGGCGCCCTTGCGGACGATGTCCCAGAAGGTGTCGCCGGGGGCCTGGTGGGTGACCAGCGCGACCTTCATCCGGGGGGTGTTGGCCTTGCCCGCGGAGGCGTCTGCCCCGCCCTCCTCGGCCTCCTTGCCGCCGGAGTCGCTGGAGCAGCCGGCGATCAGCAGCGCGGAAGCCGCGGCAATGGCGAAGAAGGGGGCCACTCTGCGTGAGCGGGAGTACGTGCGGTCCATCTTTCCTGCACCTCACTGTGCGACAGGGGGAAAGGGAACGGGACAGCGTCGAGCGGATGCCCGCGCGAGCCCGGACGTTCGAAGTCCGGATCATTGTGCCGGTAGGCCGACTGCGCTGTTTCGTTGGGACGGGATACAAACCCCTGACGGACCCCCCTGTCAAGACTTTGTTAAGACATCATTTCACGAGCAGGTCAGAATGTCAGTACAAACTCTTGACAGGGGGTCGGTTCGGGCCCTAAATCTGGGATACATCCGGACCCGAGCATGCGCATCCCCGCGCGCCGCGGGTCTCCGGTGGCCCGCATCCCCCCACCCGAGGAGCGACGCGCATGCCCGAGCCCGGCGAATCCTTCGATCTGATCACGATGGGTCGTATCGGAATCGATCTCTATCCGTTGCAGACCGGCGTCCCACTCGCGCGCGTCGAGTCGTTCGGGAAGTTCCTCGGCGGATCGGCCGCCAACGTCGCGGTGGCCGCCGCACGGCTGGGCAACACGACCGCCGTGATCACCCGGACCGGGGACGACCCCTTCGGCACGTTTCTGCACGAGGCGCTCAAGGAGTTCGGGGTCGACGACCGCTTCGTCACGCCCGTCGCGGAGTATCCGACCCCGATCACGTTCTGCGAGATCTTCCCGCCGGACGACTTCCCGCTGTACTTCTACCGCCGCCCCAAGGCTCCCGATCTGGAGATCCGCACCGAAGAACTGGACTGCTTCGCCATCCGCGCGGCCCGTGTCTTCTGGATCACCGGCACCGGCCTGAGCGAGGAACCCAGCCGCTCGGCCACGCTCGCCGCGCTCAAGGCCCGAGGCCGGTCCGGCACCACCGTCTTCGACCTCGACTGGCGGCCGATGTTCTGGTCCGACCCCGAGACCGCGCGCCCGTACTACGCCGAGGCCCTGCGGCACGCCACGGTGGCCGTCGGCAACCTCGACGAGTGCGAGGTGGCGACCGGCGTGCGGGAGCCGCGGGCGTGTGCGGAGGCGCTGCTGGAGGCGGGGGTGGAGCTGGCGGTCGTGAAGCAGGGCCCCAAGGGTGTGCTCGCCGTCCACCGCGACGGCACGGTCGCCGAGGTGGCCCCGCTGCCGGTGGAGGTCGTCAACGGGCTCGGGGCGGGGGACGCGTTCGGGGGTTCGCTCTGCCACGGGTTGCTGCGGGGCTGGGACCTGGAACGGATCATGCGCCACGCGAACGCGGCGGGGGCGATCGTCGCGTCACGGTTGGCGTGTTCTTCGGCGATGCCGACGGAGGGGGAGGTGGAGGAGTTGTTGAGCGGTGGGGGGTGAGGTTGTGGGGGTGTGGGGTGAGGGGGCGGTCGGGTGCGTTCTTCGGGTGCGGGTGCGTGGGGGTTGCTCGCGCAGTTCCCCGCGCCCCTGAAAAGCAGGGGCTGCGCCCCGTGCTTTTCACCCCGCAGCCCCGTCGCCTATGAGGCCCGCAGGACCGTCGCCTATGGGGGCCCGCAGGGCCGGCGACTCTTCGTGGTCTTTCC
This sequence comes from Streptomyces akebiae, assembly GCF_019599145.1. Taxonomy (NCBI): domain Bacteria; kingdom Bacillati; phylum Actinomycetota; class Actinomycetes; order Kitasatosporales; family Streptomycetaceae; genus Streptomyces; species Streptomyces akebiae. The sequence continues at coordinate 2,226,253 of NZ_CP080647.1, forward strand.
AGGCCCGCAGGACCGTGGTCTTTCCAGGCCTGCAGGGCCTGGGCTTCTAGGGGCGCGGGGAACTGCGCGAGAAGCCCCACGCACCCGCACCCGAACAACGCACCCCACCCGACCCCCGAACCCGAACCCGAACCCCTGGCAACCCACCGAACGGAGCCCCACTTGACCATCCGCATCCCCGACCTCCCCGCCGTACGCGCCCGGCACCCGGAGGCCGTCGCCGAGGCCGCGGCCCGTCGCGGCCGCCGCCCTCTCATCGGCGACACCGGCCGCCTGATGATCGTCGCCGCCGACCACCCCGCCCGCGGAGCGCTCCGCGTCGGCGACCGCCCCCTCGCCATGGCCGACCGCGCCGACCTCCTGGAACGGCTCTGCGTGGCCCTGGCCCGCCCCGGCGTGGACGGCGTGCTCGCCACCGCCGACATCCTGGAGGACCTGCTGCTCCTGGGTGCCCTGGAGGGCAAGGTCGTCCTGGGCTCCCTCAACCGGGGCGGACTCGCCGGCGCCTCGTTCGAGATGGACGACCGCTTCACCGGCCACCGCCCCGAGGACATCGAGCGGCTCCGGTTCGACGCCGGCAAACTCCTGCTGCGCATCGACCACGACGACCCCGGCTCCCTGCGCACCCTGTACTCCACGGCACGGGCGGTCGACGACATGGCGGCGCGCCGACTGCCGCTGTTCGTCGAGCCGTTCATCTCCCGCCGGGTGGACGGCAAGGTCCGCAACGACCTGGGCGCCGAGGCCGTGACCCGTTCCATCGCCATCGCGGCCGGGCTCGGCGGCACCTCCGCGTACACCTGGCTGAAGCTGCCCGTCACCGACGACCCGGACGCCATGGGCGAGGTCCTGGAGACGTCCACCCTGCCGACCGTGCTTCTGGGCGGCGAAGTGGGCAAGGATCAGGAGGGCGCGTACGAGAAGTGGCGCAAGGCGCTGCGTCTGCCCACCGTCCAGGGCCTGGTCGTCGGCCGCTCCCTGCTCTACCCCGCCGAGGGCGACGTGGAGACCGCGGTCGACACGGCGGTCGGACTGCTCTGAACCGCCGGCGCACAAGAACCCGCCACACCCCGCCCCTCCCCCGGAACCCCCGGCCCGCAACCAGCCCGCCGCCCCGACAACCCTTCGTCCCAGTGAGGTCCCGATGTCCCAGTCCCCCACCCGCCGTCTGACCGTCGCCCAGGCGCTGGTGCGGTTCCTGTCCGCGCAGTACACCGAGCGCGACGGTGTGCGCCACCGGCTGATCGCCGGAACCTGGGGCATCTTCGGCCACGGCAACGTCGCGGGGCTGGGCCAGGCGCTGCTGGAGGCCGGTGAGGAGACGATGCCGTTCCACCAGGGCCGCAACGAGCAGTCCATGGTGCACGCCGCCGTCGGCCACGCCCGCCAGCTGAACCGGCTCTCCGCGCAGGCGGTCACCACCTCCATCGGCCCCGGCGCCACCAACCTGGTCACCGGCGCCGCCCTGGCGACCATCAACCGCCTGCCCGTACTGCTCCTGCCCGGCGACTACTTCGCGACCCGCACCGCCGACCCCCTGCTCCAGCAGTTGGAGCACCCCACCGAGGCGGACGTCTCGGTCAACGACACCCTGCGCCCCGTCTCCCGCTACTTCGACCGGATCACCCGCCCCGAGGCACTGATCCCGGCCGCGCTGAACGCCATGCGCGTCCTCGCCGACCCGGTCGACACCGGCGCCGTCACCCTCGCCCTGCCGCAGGACGTCCAGGCGGAGGCGTACGACTGGCCGGAGGAGTTCTTCGCCGAGCGCGTGTGGAACGTACGCCGCCCTCTCCCCGACCCGGTCGAGCTGGCGGAGGCGGTGCGGGCGATCCGTGCCGCGCGGCGGCCGCTGATCGTCGCGGGCGGCGGCGTCCACCACAGCGAGGCCGAGGCGGCGCTGAGGGCGCTGGTCGACGCCACGGGCATCCCGGTCGCGTCCACCCAGGCGGGCAAGGGCTCCCTGCGGTACGACCACCCGGCCGACCTCGGCGGCATCGGCCACACCGGCACGGCCGTCTGCGACGACATCGCCCGTACCGCCGACCTGATCGTCGGCGTCGGCACCCGCTACACCGACTTCACCACCGCCTCCAACACCCTCTTCCAGAGCCCGGACGTCCGATTCGTCAACCTCAACGTCGCCGCCTTCGACGCCCACAAGTTGGCGGCCCGGACGGTGGTCTGCGACGCCCGGGCCGGACTCACGGCACTCACCGAGGCGCTGGACGGGCACCGGGTGGACGAGGCGTACGAGGCCGAGTACCGGGCCGGCAAGGAGCGCTGGGAGCAGGTCGTCGAAGCGGCCTACAGCGCCGCCGACGAGCACGCCGTGCCCACCCAGACCCAGGTGCTCGGCGCCCTGGACTCGGTCGTCGGCGACGAGGACGTCGTCATCAACGCGGCCGGTTCGCTCCCCGGCGACCTGCACAAGCTGTGGCGGGCCCGCAGCCCCCGCCAGTACCACCTGGAGTACGGCTACTCCTGCATGGGCTACGAGATCCCGGCCGGGATCGGTGTCCAGCAGGCGGCGCCCGGCACGGTCGTCTGGTCGCTGGTCGGGGACGGCACGTACCTGATGATGCCGACGGAGATCGTGACGGCCGTCCAGGAGGGGCTGCCGGTCAATCTGGTCCTCATCCAGAACCACGGCTACGCCTCCATCGGAGGTCTCTCCGAGTCGGTCGGCGGCGAGCGCTTCGGCACCGCCTACCGCTACCGCGCCGCCGACGGCACCTTCTCCGGCGCCCCGCTCCCGGTGGACCTCGCCGCCAACGCGGCCAGCCTCGGCATGGACGTCCTCCGCGCCAAGACCGTGAAGGAACTGCGCGACGCGCTGGCGGCGGCCCGCGCCTCGGACCGGCCCACCTGTGTGTACGTCGAGACCGACCCGACGCCCACCGCTCCTCCGGCCCAGGCCTGGTGGGACGTCCCGGTAGCGGAGACCGCCTCCCGGCCGGCGGCCGTCGAGGCGCGCACCACGTACGACCGCGAGGTGGCCAACCAGCGCCGCCACCTCTGACGGTGGTCGCCGAACCTTCCGGGCTTGTCAGGACAATGCGATGACAGGGGTTCCTGTCATCCGGACGGACGGATACCCTCATGGGCGTGACCAGCACGACTACGGGGAGTACAGGGAGTCTCGGCCTCAGCGTCGACCGGAGCAGCCCGGTGCCGCTGTACTACCAGCTGGCCCGGCAGCTGGAGTCGGCGATCGAGCACGGTGCGCTCGGCCCGGGCAGCCTCCTGGGCAACGAGATCGAGCTCGCCGGCCGTCTGGGCCTGTCCCGGCCGACCGTACGGCAGGCCATCCAGTCGCTCGTCGACAAGGGCCTGCTCGTACGCCGCCGGGGCGTCGGCACGCAGGTGGTGCACAGCCAGGTCAAACGGCCGCTGGAGCTGAGCAGCCTGTACGACGACCTGGAGGCGGCCGGTCAGCAGCCCACCACCAAGGTGCTGCTGAGCGAGCTCCGGCAGGCCTCCGCGGAGGTCGCGGCCGCCCTGGGCATCGCCGAGGGCGCCGAGGTGCACCTCTTCGAGCGGCTGCGCCTGACCCACGGGCAGCCGGTGGCGTTCCTCTCCAACTTCGTCCCGGCCGGACTGCTGGACCTGGACACCGAGCGCCTGGAGTCGACGGGCCTGTACCGGATGATGCGCAACGCCGGCATCACCCTGCACAGCGCCCACCAGAGTGTCGGCGCCCGCATCGCCACGCCCGAGGAGGCCGACCGCCTCGGCGAGCCGGAGGGCGCCGCACTGCTCACCATGCAGCGCACGGCGTACGACGACACCGGGCGCGCGGTCGAGTACGGCACCCACATCTACCGGGCCTCGCGCTATTCGTTCGACTTCCAGCTGCTCGTCCGCAACTGACGCCCGGGCAACGGTGGTCCGGGGCCGCGAACGGCCCGCTCAGAGGTCCACCCACGCCCCCGACTCGGCGGAGCGGCTCATCGCGTCCAGCGCGGTGGCGCTGTGCACGGCGTCGGCGAGGGTGGTGCCGTGCGGGGTGCCGTCGGCGATGGAGCTCAGGAAGTTGTACGCCTCGATCACCTTGAGGTCGTCGTAGCCCATGGCGTTGGCGGAACCCGGCTGGAAGGCGGAGTACGTGCCGTGACCGGGGCCGACGTAGAGGGTGTGGACGGACTGGTCCTGGTAGGCGTCGCCCTTGCTGACGCCCAGTTCGCCCATGCGGCGGAAGTCCCAGAAGAGCGCGCCCTCGGTGCCGTGGATCTCGAAGCCGTAGTTGTTCTGCTCGCCGACGGAGACCCGGCAGGCCTCCAGGACGCCCCGGGCGCCGCCCGCGAAGCGGAGCAGGCAGTTGACGTAGTCCTCGTTCTCGACGGGGCCGAGTTCGCCGCCCGAGGCACGGGTGTGGCCGGCGGTGGCGCCGGAGGGCCGGGCCCGCTCGGGGACGAAGATCGCGGTGTCGGCGATGAGGGAGGCGATGTCGCCGAGCAGGTAGCGGGCCAGGTCCACCCCGTGCGAGGCGAGGTCGCCGAGGACCCCGCTGCCCCCGCGCTGCCGCTCGTACCGCCAGGTCAGGGCCCCCTCGGGATGGGCGGCGTAGTCGCTGAAGAGGCGGATGCGGACATGGGTGACCCTGCCGATCTCACCGGCGGTGATCAGTTCGCGGGCGGCTTCCACGGCGGGCGCGTTGCGGTAGTTGAAGCCGACGGTGCCCTGGACGCCGGCCTTCTCGACCGCGTCGGCGACGGCGCGGGCGTCGGCGGCGGTGAGCCCGACCGGCTTCTCGATCCAGATGTGCTTGCCGGCCTCGGCCATGGCCACGCCGATCTCCCGGTGCAGGAAGTTCGGCGCGGTGATGCTGACCGCCTGGATCCGCGGGTCGGCGACCACGTCCCGCCAGTCCCGGGCGGTGGTGGCGAACCCGAACTGCCGGGCCGCCTCCTCGGCGCGTCCGGGCACGTCCTCGACGACGGTGACCAGCTCGGGCCGCAGGCCGAGCCGCGGGAAGTGGTGCGGCACCCGCGCGTACGCCTGGGTGTGCACCCGTCCCATCCAGCCGAACCCCACGACGGCGACACCGAGCCCACTCACCATGACTGCCCTTTCCCGGGCCTTCCTCGGCCCCTCACCGGAATCACCGGCCCGCTTCTTGGACCGTTCCATATCGTTCGCCGCCCACTCTGCGAGGCCGTCTTCGCCGGTGTCAAGCCCTGTGCCACCCTTTGACAACCGCACTGCGGCTATGGAACGGTCCACGCCATGAGACCCCCGACGATCCGCGATGTCGCCGAGCGGGCCGGCGTGTCGAAGTCGCTGGTCTCCCTGGTGCTGCGCGGCTCCGACCAGGTGCGCCCCGAGAAGCGGGAGGCCGTGCTGACGGCCGTGGACGAGCTGGGCTACCGGCCGAACGCCGCCGCGCGCAGCCTGAGCGAGCGCCGGACCCGCACGGTCGGCGTCCTCCTCCACGACATGCGCAACCCCTGGTTCGTGGAGCTGCTCGACGGCCTCAACTCCCAGCTGCACGACAACGGTCTGCGCATGCTGCTGGCCGACGGCCATCTCAACCGGCGGCTCGGCGAGGACCTCACCCGCACCTTCACCGAACTGCGGGTCGACGGGCTGATCGCGGTCGGCACCCTGCCGCCCTCCGAGGCGCTGCGCACGGCCGCCGGGCTCATCCCGACCGTGGTGGCGGGTGCCCGTGAACCCACGCTCCCCCAGGTGGACGTCGTCGCGGGCGACGACCAGCACGGCGCCCGTCTCGCCACCGAGCACCTCATCGGGCTCGGGCACCGGCGCATCGCGCACATCGCGGGGGACGGTGTGGTCGGGGCGCTGCGCCGCCGCAGCTTCGAGACGGTGATGCGCGAGCACGGGCTGGGCGATCTGGCGACCGTCGAACGGGGCGACCTGACGGAGGAGGGCGGCTACCGCGCCACGGTCCGGCTGCTGAACCTCCCCCAACGCCCCACCGCCGTCGTGGCGTTCAACGACATGGCCTGTGTGGGCGCGCTCTCCGCCGCCGAGGAACTGGGCCTGAGGGTGCCGCGCGACCTCTCCCTGGTCGGCTACGACAACACCTATGTCTCACGGCTGCGCCACCTCTGGCTCACCACCGTGGACAACGCCAGCCACGACGTCGGCCGCTCCGCCGCGCAGTGCCTGCTGGACCGCATCGCCGATCCGGCACGTCCCGCCAAGGTCGTCCTGACCACGCCGACGCTGGAGGTCCGGGGCACCACCGGCCCGCCGGGCGGGCACTGAGAGGTCGGCGCGCCGGCCGGGCGCCGAGCGGCGGCAGCAGGGTCCTGACGAGGGGACGGGCCGTCAGCTCGGCGGCGGGAGACAGTGGTCGTCGGGCGCGACGGTCCGCCAGATCCGTCGCCCGATGTCCCGCAACTGCCGCTGCTGAGCGCCGGTGAGCGCGTCGAACACGAAGCGGCGTACGGCGTCGGCGTGGCCCGGGGCGCTCTCGACGACCTTGGCGTGGCCGGCGTCCGTGAGGACGGCCAGCGTGTAGCGCCCGTCGGTGGGGTCCGGCTCGCGGCGCACCCACTCGCTCTTCTCCAGCCGCTTCACCAGATGGGAGAGCCGGGACAGCGACGAACCGGTGTGCCCGGCCAGATCGCTCATCCGCAGCGTGCGCCCCTCGGTCTGGGACAGCATCGCCATCACCAGGTACTCGACGTGGCTGACCCCCGCGCCCCTCTGCAGCTCCGCGTCCAGCGCGCCCGGCAGTCTGACCATCACGCCCGCCAGCGCGTGCCAGGTCTCCATCTCCTCGTCGGTCAGCCAACGCGGCTGCTGGGGTGTCTCCATGGCGCCCACTCTACGTGCGGTGGCCATCGACCAAGCCCGCGCCGACGTGCCGATCGGCTTGACGCTTCAAGTCGCTCGGCCCTACGTTGAGCCCTCTCTTGCCTTGAACATTCAAGTCATCTCGTCCATGCCTCCCCTTAGGAAGAACCTGCCATGAACGTCACTCTCTGGATCATCGCGGGCCTGCTCGCGGCTGCCTTCCTCGCCGCCGGCCTGATGAAGACCACCCAGTCCAAGGAGAAGCTGTCGGCCTCGGGCATGACGTGGGTCGACTCGTTCTCCCCGGGCATGGTCAAGACCATCGGCGCGCTGGAGGCCCTGGGCGCCGTCGGGCTGATCCTGCCGGCCGTCCTCGACATAGCCACGGTGTTCGTCCCGCTCGCGGCGACCGGCCTCGCCGTGACGATGCTCGGCGCGGTCGTCTTCCACCTCCGCCGCGGCGAGACCAAGGAGACGGCACCGAGTCTGGTGCTGCTGGTCCTGGCGGCCGTGGTGGCCTGGGGCCGGTTCGGACCGTACGCGTTCTGAACCCGCGCAGGCCCTCACCCCGCCCAGCCCTGACCCAGCCGGGCGGGCCGGGCTCCCGCCGCGAGCAGCAGCGCCGTCGTCCCGGGGTGGGGACCGGAGGCCGCCCAGTCGAGCGGGGAGCGGCCCGTGCCGTGGTCCTCGCGGAGGTCGGGGTCGGCTCCGTGGGCGAGGAGTGCGCGCACCGTTTCGGTGTGTCCCCAGCACGCGGCGCCGCACAGCGGGGTGCCCTCCGTGCCGTGCCCGCTCTCGGTGTCGGGCGAGGCCCCGGCCGCGAGCAGCCGGCGGACGGTGTCGGCGGCCCCGTGGACGGCCGCCGCGTACAGGGGTGTCGTCCCCTCGGCGTCCGTCGTCTCGGCGGGGGCGCCGGCGCGCAGCAGTGCGTCGACAACGGCGGTGTCGCCGATCGACGCGGCCGACACCAGCCGGTGCGACAGTTTCTTCCGGCGCCGTCTGTTCACCGTCGCGCTCCCCCTTCGCGGGACCTCCGAGGCGCCGCCCGTCACGCGCGCCGGCCCGTCAAGGGGGTCAGCCCATCACAGGCCCTCCCGCGGAGCGACCTCTTTTCCGCGTACGTCGACGACCGTGAGCGCCAACGCCGGCGGCCCCGGTACGAGGAACACGAGCGGGAGGACGGCTACCACCGCGACCGGAACGTCTTCGGCCCGGGCGTGACCATCGAGGACGACATGGCGGTCCTCGTGCGGTACGCCTCCGGGGCGCCCCTGACGTACCACCTGACGGCGTACGCGCCCTGGGAGGGGTACCGCATCGCCTTCAACGGCAGCGAGGGACGCGTCGAACGGCTGGTGGAGGAGTCCGTCTGGACCCGCCCGCACGTCCCCGTCACCGGTGCGAGCCCCGTCCTGCACGGCGCCGAGGCGGGCGAGGAACCCGGCAGGACACAGCTGCTCGTACGCCGCTTCTGGGAGCCGCCGCGCGAGGTGAAGGTGGGGACGGACGCGGGCGGGCACGGCGGTGGAGACGTCCACATGCTGGCCGACCTGTTCGGGGCGCGTGTGCCGGACGCGCTGGGGCGCGCGGCCGACGCGGTGGACGGCGCACGGTCGCTGGTGACGGGGCTGGCGGCGAACCGGTCGCTGGAGACGGGGATGCCGGTGGCGGCGCGGGACCTGCTGGACGTGTGAACCCGCGCCGCCCGCGCGCCGGGGCCGCCGCGCGCCTGCACCGGGCAGGGACTCCGGGAGGTCCAGCAGGTCACCAGAGGAGTTCGAGGCGTTCCGGGGAACGATGGATCAACGTCGGTCGCATGGTGATCCGTTGGCCCTCCGCCAGGCGCAGGCCCGGCAGTCTGCTGGTCAACAGCTCCAGTGTCACGCGGAGTTGTTCGCGGGCGAGCTGCGATCCGGGGCAGGTGTGGGTGCCGAGGCCGAAGGAGAGGTGGCGGCTGCCGGAGGGGCGGGCGATGTCGAAGTCGTCGGGGCGCGGGTGGCGGGAGGCGTCGCGGTTGGCGCCGGCGAACGCGAGGAACACCGGTGTCCCGGCGGGGAGTTCGGTGCCGGCGAGGGTGACCGGGCGCGTGGTGACGCGGCGGAAGCCCTGCAGGGCGGTGTCGTAGCGGGCGGCTTCCTCGATGGCGGCCGGGATGCGCTCCGGTTCGGCGCAGAGCAGCTCCCACTGCCGGCGGTCGCGCAGCAGGTGCAGGACGGTGGTCCCGATGAGGGCCGTCGTGGTCAGGTGTCCGGCGATGAGCAGGTTCTGCAGATGGGCCACGACCTGGTGGCGCTGGTCGAGGGTCAGCTCGGCGGCGGCGTCCGGTCCGGCGACGGAGGCGATGAGTTCGGTGCCCAGATCCTCGCGCGGGTCGGCGTGCCGGGCCCGCACGAAGGCGTCGAGCAGATGGGCCGTGGCGACCACGTCCTCGGCCGCCGCGATCTGCTCGGCCTCCGCCATGGGCCGGAACAGCAACTGCTCGGCCCGGCGACCGCCGTGCACCAACGCCGGTACGTCGTCCGGGTCGAACCCGACGAGACGCCCGATGACCTCCCCGGGCAGCCGCCCCGCGTACGCGGACATCAACTCGACGCGGCCGCCCTCGCCGTTCTTGACGAAGTCGTCGACCAGGGCGGCGGCCCGTTCTGCGGCGTACGGCACGACGGCGCCGACCCGGGCCGGCGACAGGCCTCGCACGATGGGGGCGCGCAGTTCCTGGTGCAGGGCGCCGTCGGCGGTGACGACCACGGGACGGCCGCCGAAACCGCCGCCGAGCACGGCCAGCGCGGCGGGCGCGGGCATGACGTCGGGGCGCAGCGCGTTGGCCGAGGAGAAGTCCTCCGGACGCCGCAGCACCTCTCGTACGTCGGCGTCCCGGGCCACCAGCCAGGAGTCCAGCTCGGGGACGTACGTCAGCCCCTCCGCCGACCTGGCCCGCGCGTAGAGGGGATACGGATCGCGCTGCAACTCGTCGAGTCTGTCGTGCAGATCAGCGTCCACGAGCACCTTCCGGCCAGGGGCGGGCGTGCGGTCGCGCTCATCGTGCCGTACGGCGTGGCAGGGCGATAGGGGCGCTGCGGCGGGTGTGCCGGACGGGCCGGGCGGGCCGGGAGGGTGTCGGAGCACCCCGGCGCGCGACCCTGCGCGCGCCCCCGGCACCCGCCTCCTCCTCGGCTGTTCCCTTACGCTCGCCCCGTGGTTCTCTTCCTCCTGGAACGCCTCACCCCGCTCCCCGCGGACCGCGCCTGGCGGCTCCTGACCGACTGGCCCCGGCACGCGGACGTCGTGCCGCTGACCCGCGTCACCGTGCGCACGCCTGCGCCGACCGGTGAGGGCACGGTGTTCGTGGCCCGCAGCGGTGTCGGGCCGCTCGCCTTCGACGACCCGATGGAGGTCACGGTCTGGCAGCCGCCGGAGGCCGCGGCTCCCGGGATGTGCCGTCTCGTCAAGCGTGGTTCGTTCGTCACCGGCTGGGCCGAGATCGAGGTCCATCCGTACGGTGACGGCGCCTCCCGCACGGTCTGGCGCGAGGACCTGCGGGTGCGATGGCTGCCGGGCCTCCTCGACCGACCGCTTGCATGGACGTCGCGACGCATGTTCGGACGCGCGATGGACGGGCTGCTCTCGGCCGACGGCCGGAGCACGGGCTGAGTCGGCCGCCCCGGCGGCCCGGTCGTCGGCCACGGTGCGGACGTCGCTGTCAGACCCTCCCACTACTGTCCGAACCATGACCACACACCACCACACCACCCGGGAGTCCTACGACACGGTCGCCACCGACTACGAGAAGCTGCTGAGAGACGAGTTGGCGAAGAGCCCGTTCGAGCGGGCCATGCTGGGCGTGTTCGCCGAGCGGGTGCTGGACTCCGGGGGCGGACGCGTCGCGGACCTGGGGTGCGGGCCGGGGCGGATCACCGGGCATCTGGCCTCGCTGGGGCTCGACATCTGTGGCATCGACCTCTCTCCGCAGATGGTCGCCGTGGCCCGCTGGGCCCATCCGCGACTCCGGTTCGACGTGGGCACGATGACCGCGCTCGACTTCGAGGACGGCTGCCTGGCGGGCGCCCTCGCCTGGTACTCCACGGTGCACACCCCGCCCGCCGAACTCCCGTGCGTGTTCCGGGAGTTCCATCGGATCCTCGCCCCCGGCGGGCTCCTCGCGATGGCGTACAAGGTGGGCGACGAGTCGGTCCACCTGACACAGGCCTACGGTCACCCCCTCGACCTCGACGTCCACCGCTTCCCGCCCGACCGGATCGCCGAGATGCTGGGGGACGCCGGGTTCGTGGAGTCGGCGCGGCTCGTGCGGGAGGCCGACGGGCCCGGCACCACGGCGAACACCCCTCAGGCGTACGTGCTGGCGCGCAAGCCGGGGTGAGCTGACGGGCGCGTCCAGGGGCCGGGCGGACGCCTGGGGGGCGGGGTGCTGATGCCGAACGTCGTCAGGACGGGCCGGGGTCCCCGTTGCGGTTGGTGGACAGGCCGTCGCGGCGGTCGCGGTCGCCGTCGCCCGTGGTGCTGAGGAGGGTGTCGCAGATCTCGCGGAGCTTGTCGGTGGCCTGTTTGGAGAAGAGCCCGCAGAGCCCGGCGATGCCGGAGAAGCCGTACGGGTTGGTCGCCCCGGCGCCGGAGCTGCCCGCGAACAGGCCGCCGCGCAGGAGGAGATAGACGAGGAGCGCGAGGGCCACCCCGATTCCGGCCCTCAGGAGGTACCACCACAGCCAGCTCGCGTAGAGCCGACGGTTGCCGACGTACGTCGCGAAGGACGTGGCGGCGTGGACGAAGCTGCCGAGCGCGCTGCACACGACCACGGCCAGCAGCATCGCCGTGTCGGCGGTCAGCGACCAGTCCCCCAGGCCGAACGGCGACCAGCGCGCGGTGGCCGTGGGCTCCGCCCCGGGCTCGACCGTCGCCAGCACCGCCGGCCAGAGCGTCACCAGGGCTCCGCAGACGAAGACGACGTCGGCGAGGAGGAAGAGCCCGAGGAGCGCGGTCGACACGGCCGACAGCCGCCGGTCGTCGGAGGCGCCGTAACCTCCGGCCTCCCCCGAACCGCCATCACCCGCCGCACCACCGTCCCCGTCCCCGTCCCCGTCCCCGTCCCCAGCTTCGGCTTCGGCTTCGGCTTCGGCTTCGGCTTCGGCCTCGGTGTCAGGATCGGCATCGGCGGTGGCGACCCGCCCCCGCTCGTCCGTGTCCGATCCCGTCGCGCCGTCCGGGCTCTCGTCCCCGCCCCCGCGCGGTCGTCCCTCACCGGTCATGGCGCTCAACCGCCCGCCCCCGTAGTGCTGTTGCCCTGACGCAACGGTCGGCCCTGCTGCCCCCGGGGGTCAAGACGGCGGCACGGGCCGGGTAAGTCCCGGATCGCCGAGACGAGCCCCGAAGGGCACGGGACGACCGCTGGGTTCCGAGGTCAGCGCGCGAGACCGCGAACGCGGAATTGCATGACGCGGTAGGGCCAGCCCGCCTTGGTGTTCCACTGGCTCACTGACAGGTGGAGGTCGTCGAGCGTCGACCCTGGAATGACGTAGCCGCCGTACAACTGCGCCACGTGGGTGTCGTCCTCGTCGCCCCACGACGTGCCCCACAGCAGGGTGCGGCGATGGGCGGTGCGCAGGTCCGCCGTGGGGTGGTCCGCGACCAGGCCCTCGATCCGGTAGTCGCCCTGGTTGAACCAGGTCAGGATCCACCGGCCGTCGAGCAGTCGCAGGCAGAGCTCGCCGAACGTGCCGTCCAGGACGGGCGTGGGCGGGTTGCCCCAGGCCCAGCGGCTGTCGGGGCCTTGTCCCCACGGCTCGTAGGCGCCGGGCTCCGTCAGTCGGTCGGGACGGACGCGGTGCAGGATGACCGGCTTGTCCCGCTGGAACCCGGTGGACAGGACATAGACGTACCCGTCACCGCCGAGCGCCCATGTGAGCAGTTGGAACATGCCGCCGTGCAGGTTCGCGGCGAACACGGCACCGGTGGCGCTCCAGGTCGCGCCCGAGTCGTCCGACCGCCAGATCTCGGTGCGCACCACGTTGCCGAGCCCTTTGTTCACCATGACGTGCAGGTACATGGTGTCCCCGAGGGTGATCACATCGGAGGGCAGGACGGTGGAATAGTCGGGGTTGTCGTGGTCGTACGGCCACAGCTGCCGGGCGTGCCGTCCGCCCACCGCACCGGTCCAGACGACCGGTCGACCGTGCCCGTCGAAGCGCCCGTACAGCGCCACGGGCGAGCGCCACCAGCCGCCGCCGACCCTGGCTTCCTCGAAGGTGTCGCCGAAGACGAACAGGAGTCGGCCGTCGGGCGTCCGTACAGGCACTCCCAGGTCGGTGGCCTCCATGCGGAACCGGGTGGTGAGACCGGGACCGGTGAGGTCGGCGATCTTGGAGACGCGGAGGGGGTCTGTTGCCGCGTGGGCCGGGGTGCGGAGCAGGGGGCCGCCCGCGAGAACCGCCGCGGCGGCGCCCCGGAGGAAGCCGGCCCGGCTGAGGTGGACCGGGCGGACGGGAGCCTGGGGCGGACGTGGGGCGCCGTCCGGTGCGCTGTCGTGCATGAGTGCTCCTTCGTGGAGGTGGGGACCGTGGGGAGGGGCGGGGTGCGGGGTGACCGCGGCGGCCGTGAGGGCGTACGCCGGGCGGGAGCCGCGCGGGAGCCGTGCGACCGTGACTTCGAGAGGCCGGAATCAGGCTCCGCACCCCCGCGGCACCTCACCCATGACCGCGGCGCCCCCGAACCGGGGGCGCCGAGCAGCCTTCCTCTATCCGGCGGCCCAGAAGTACTTGTCGCCGAAGTTGTGCACGGCCAGGTAGGCGGCGCGTGCGTGGATCAGGCACCAGTTCCCGCCGCCGTGGTGGTCGAAGCAGGTCTGGCGCATCTCGTGCCAGAAGCGCGTGTCGATCCAGTCCTTCGTCTGGCGGGTGGGGCTGAGCCGGAGGCCTCCGTGCTGGGCCCCGTAGTTGCGGTAGCCGAAGTCGTGCTGGTTGCAGGCTTCGGTGAACAGGTTCTTGATCTCCTGCGGGCCGCTGCACCCGTCGTTGGACCAGTTGAACGGTGCGACCTTGGGGTGCTTGGTGAAGTCGTAGTACCGAAGGTTCATGATGCGGTCCGCGACCTGCCGGACATCCTCCGCGGGCGCTGCCGCGGCTGCGGCGGTCGTCTGCTGGGAGGGCGCGGTCCGCACGACGGCGGCGGGAGCGGCGGCGGCGGGCAGGGCCTCGCCGACGCCGAGCGCGGTCACGGCGGTGGCCAGGATCGCGGGCAGGACGGTTCGTACACGGGTCTTCATGGAATTCCTCATTTCCGTTCGTCGTCCGGTCCTCGGTGCGGGACCTGATGCACCGTTTGTAGCCGCTAATCTGTTGTTCAAGGCCGGTGGGCCGATGGTGAACAAACGGATGCCGAACAATCCGTGGGAGACGGGGGAAGGGTGGACGCATGGCCCGGGGGGAAAAGCCTCTGGACCCGGACGGCGGTCCTCTGTTCGAATTCGCGGCGCGCTTGAGGAAACTGCGGGAACAGGCCGGCCGTCCCACCTACCGGGAACTCGCGCGAAAATCACATTATGGGATCGCGGCACTCTCCTCGGCCGCGGCGGGGCGTCAACTCCCCAGCCTGGCCGTCACTCTCGCCTACGTTCGCGCCTGCGGCGGTGACGAGCGGGAATGGAAGCTGATCTGGCAATGGACGGCTGACGCGTGCAGCGGCACGGACACGTCGGTCGAGGCCGGCGCCGACAACCGGAAAGGGAGCGGCGCCAAGCCGCCCTATGCCGGTCTGTGCGCGTTCGAGGAGGCCGATGCCGCGTATTTCTTCGGACGCGAGAAACTCACCGGCATGCTCGTCGAACATCTGAAGGAAAAACGGCTCCTCGTGTTGTTCGGGGCATCGGGATCCGGTAAGTCGTCGGTGCTGCGCGCGGGTGTGCTCCCCGCCTTTCCCGGTGTTTCCTCGCTGGTCTTCACACCCGGACCGAATCCCCTGGAGGAATGCGCCCTACGGCTGGCGGCCCGCGCCGGCGTGGCTCCCGGCCCGGTCCGTGCCGAACTCGCGGCCGAACCGGGCACCTTCCACCGGATGGTGAGGCAGATCCTCGCCGGGCGGCCGGAGACCGACTCCGCGACGGACGAACTCCTCGTCGTCGTGGACCAGTTCGAGGAGGTCTTCACCCTCTGCGGTGACGCGCAGGAGCGGGAGCGGTTCGTCGCCGCGCTCGTGCACGCGGCGCAGGCCCCCGACAGCCGCACGCGGGTCGCCATCGCCGTACGGTCCGACTTCTACACGCACTGCATCCGACTGGCCGGTCTCGTCGAGGCCCTGCCCCATGCCCACCATCCCGTCGGCCCGATGACCGCCGAGGAACTGAGGGCGGCGATCGTCCAGCCCGCTGCCCGCTCCCGGCTCACCGTCGAGAGTGCCCTGCTGACGACGCTCACGGCCGACGCCCACGGTCGGCCGGGCGCGCTGCCCCTGCTCTCGCACGCTCTGCTGGAGACCTGGAAACTACGGCGGGGCAACGCTCTCACGCTGGCCGGCTACCGTGCGGCGGGCGGTATCGAGGGCGCGCTCACCCAGACCGCCGAGAAGTTCCACGACGCCCTCGGCGACAGCCGCCAGAAGGCCGCGCGACGGCTGTTCCTCCGGCTCGTCGCCCTGGGTGAAGGTACCGAGGACACCAAGCGCCGTGTGCCACGTCGAGAACTCGACAGCGGTCCGGACACCGACTTCGTCCTCGAACAGGCGACCAGGGCCAGGCTGCTGACCGCCGACGCCGACCACGTGGAGATCGCCCACGAGGCCTTGATCCGGTGCTGGCCCCGGTTCGGCGCCTGGCTGGAGGAGGACCGCGGCCAGGTACGTCTGCACCGGGCCCTCACCGAGGCCACCACTCTCTGGGAGTCCCTGGACCACGACCCCGACACCCTGTACCGCGGGGTACGCCTCGCCGCCGCGAAGGACATCCCGGCACAGGCGCTGACCTCTCGGGAACGCGCCTTCCTCGATGCCAGCGAGTCGGCGGCACAGCAGACGCAAGAGCGCGGCCGCCGCAGCCTGCGCCGATTGCGCAGGCTGGCCGGAGCCCTGGTCGTCCTGCTCGTGTGCGCCGTGGCCGCCACCGGATTCGCCGTACGGGCACAGAACACCGTCACCCAGCAGCGCAACGAGGCCGTGGCCCTCCGGGCCGCCGACGAAGCCGTGCTCCTCAGCCGACACAATCCGTCCCTCGCCGTCCAGGTCGCGCTGGCCGCCTACCGGCAGACTCGGCAGGACCGTACCGAGGACGCCCTGCTCAGCTCCCTGTCCGTCGCGTCGACCGACGCCGGAACGACCGGCTCCACGCCCGTCGGGCGCGCACCGGTCGGGCACACCCCGGCCGTGCCCGCTGACGGCCGCACCCTCGCCATGGCCGACGGCTCCCAGATCGTCCTGTGGGACATCACCGATCCACGACGGCCCTCCCGGCTCGGCACCGCCGAGGGAGTCGGTCTGGGCCCGATCCAGTTCACCCGGGACGGCGACACACTGCTCGGTGTGGACAGCGACCGCACGCTCCGGCTGTGGGACGTGACCGACCCGCACCACCCCACGGTGTTGTCGAAGCGGCCCACGGGACACACCGACGGCGTCTACTCCGTCGCCGTACGCGGGGACGGCCGCGTGGCCGCCACCGGCAGCTACGACGACACCATCCGCCTCTGGGACATCACCGACCCGGCCCGCCCCCGTCTGCTCGACACGCTCACCGGGCACGACGGCGACGTCAAACCCGTGGTGTTCAGCCCCGACGGAAAGACCCTGGCCTCGGGCTCCAACGACCACGACATCCGCCTCTGGGACGTGACCGACCCGCACCACGCCGCCCTCGTCACCGTCCTCAAGGGGCACCGGCACTTCGTCGACGCCCTCGCCTACAGCCCGGACGGCCGTACGCTGCTGAGCGGCAGCGACGACCGCACGGCGCAGCTGTGGGACGTCGGCGATCTTCCCCGGCACCGTGCGCTGGGCGAACTGGCCCGACACACCGACATCGTCACCAGCGTGGCCTTCGCCTCCCACGGCCG
Source organism: Streptomyces akebiae (assembly GCF_019599145.1). Classification (NCBI taxonomy): domain Bacteria; kingdom Bacillati; phylum Actinomycetota; class Actinomycetes; order Kitasatosporales; family Streptomycetaceae; genus Streptomyces; species Streptomyces akebiae. The sequence continues at coordinate 2,243,067 of NZ_CP080647.1, forward strand.
CACGGCGGTGACCGTCGGCATCGACGGCGTGGTGCACGCCTGGGACCTGAACGACCGGGCACGCCCCACCTCCCTGGCCCGCCTCACCAACCCGGGCGGGACGGTCAAGGAAGTGCGTTACCTCAAGGCGGACGGCACCTTCCTCACCGTGACCGCCCACCACAGCGTGCAGATCTGGTACACCGACCTCGACCGGGCGCTCGCCGACGCCTGCGACCGCGTCCACGGCACCATCAGCCGCGCCGAGTGGGCCCGCCACTTTCCCCGCCTCGACTACGAGCCGCCCTGCCCGCGCCGCACCTGACGGGGAACGGCCCCGTCCCCGGGGCCTGAGCAGAAGCGGCCGGGGGTGTCGGCGGCGAGGCCGGCGCCGGCCGCCCGGCCCTGATCTCAGGGCTTCGAGATCATCCCGTGGCCCCGGTGGGGCTTGTCCCGGCGAACCCCCAGGAGCCGCGGAGGCCCGGCAGTTCCGTGAGGGCGGGCGGGCCGTCGTGGTGGATCGGGGTGTGCGCGCCGGTCAGGGAGACCCCGCTGCCGCCCCGCCGGTCGGCGACGATCTCGGCGGCGATCGACAGGGCCGTCTCCTCCGGGGTGCGCGCGCCGAGGTCGAGCCCGATGGGGGACCTGAGCCGGGCCAGCTCCAGCTCGGTGACGCCTGCTTGGCGGAGCCGTTCGTTGCGGTCGAGATGCGTGCGGCGGGAGCCCATCGCGCCGACGTAGGCGACGGGGAGCCGCAGGGCGAGCCGGAGGAGCGGGATGTCGAACTTGGCGTCGTGGGTGAGGACGCAGAGGACCGTACGGGCGTCGACGGAGGTGCGCTCCAGGTACGTGTGGGGCCACTCGACCACGATCTCGTCGGCCTCCGGGAAGCGGGCCCGGGTCGCGAAGACGGGGCGGGCGTCGCAGACCGTCACATGGTGGCCGAGGAACTTGCCGACCCGGACCAGCGCCGACGCGAAGTCGATCGCGCCGAAGACGATCATCCGGGGCGGCGGGACGGACGACTCGACGAGGACCGTGAGCGGGGATCCGCACCGCGAGCCCCGCTCCCCGATCTCCAGGGTGCCCGTGCGGCCGGCGTCGAGGAGGGCACGGGCCTCGGCGGCGACCGTGCGGTCCAGCTCGGGATGGGCGCCGTAGCCGCCGTCGTACGAGCCGTCCGGGCGGACCAGCAGGGCGCGGCCCCGCAGCTCCGCCGGGCCGGAGACGATCCGGGCCAGGGCCGCCGCCCGCCCGCTCGCGGCGGTGGAGAGCGCGGCGGCGGCCACCGGGCGGACGGGGTCGCCTGCCCGCACCGGTGTGACGAGGATGTCGATGACTCCGCCGCAGGTCAGCCCGACGGCGAAGGCGTCCTCGTCGCTGTAGCCGAAGCGTTCGAGGACCGTTTCGCCGTCCGTCAGGGCCTGTCGGCACAGGTCGTAGACGGCGCCCTCCACGCAGCCGCCGGAGACCGAGCCGATCGCCGTGCCGTCGGCGTCCACCGCGAGGGCGGCGCCCGGCCGGCGGGGTGCGCTGCCGCCGACGGCCACCACGGTGGCCACGGCGAAGTCACGCCCCTGCTCGACCCACCGGTGCAGTTCTTCGGCGACGTCCAGCATCTCTCGGTCTCCTTCGGCGTCAACAGCGGTGGTGCGGACGGTACGTGGCGAGGACTGCCGCCAGGGCCCTTCTGATGGATCTCCGCGGACGAAGGAGCGGTGTCCGCGTGCGTGCCGGGCGCCGTGACGCCGCGGAGAACCATCAGAAGGGCCCTAGTGCACGCCCATCCAGTTCTCGATCGGGTGCAGGGCGAAGAAGACGACGAAGACCGCCGTCAGGCCCCACATGAACGCGCCGATCTCCCGCGCCCGGCCCTGGGCGAGCTTGATGGCGACGTAGGAGACGACTCCGGCGGCGACGCCCGCCGTGATGGAGTACGTGAACGGCATGATCACGACGGTCAGGAACACCGGGATCGCCGTGGCGCGGTCGGACCAGTCGACGTGGCGGGCGTTCATCATCATCATGGCGCCGATGACGACGAGCGCGGCGGCCGCGACCTCGCCGGGCACGATCGCCGTGAGCGGGGTGAAGAACAGACAGGCGGCGAAGAACAGCCCGGTGACGACGGAGGAGAGCCCCGTGCGGGCGCCCTCGCCGACGCCGGTCGCCGACTCGACGAACACGGTCTGGCCCGAACCGCCGGCCACACCACCGATCGCGCCGCCCGCGCCGTCGATGAACAGCGCCTTGGACAGGCCCGGCATGCGGCCCTTGTCGTCGGCGAGCCCGGCCTCCGTACCCACGCCGATGATGGTGGCCATCGCGTCGAAGAACCCGGCGAGCACGAGGGTGAAGACGATCATGCCGACCGTCATCGCGCCGACGTCGCGCCAGCCGCCGAACTCGACCTGGCCGAGGAGCGAGAAGTCCGGCATCGAGACCGCGCTGCCGTGCAACTCCGGTGCGCCGCCCGCCCATTGCTTCGGGTCGATGACGTCGAGGGCGTTGAGGAGCACGGCGATCACCGTGCCGCCGACGATGCCGAGCAGGATCGCGCCGGGAACGCCCCGGGCCTGGAGCATGAAGATCGCGAGGAGGGTGACCGCGAAGAGGAGGACCGGCCAGCCGGCGAGTTCCCCGGTGGGGCCGAGGCTGACCGGGGTCGCCTTGCCCTGGTGCACGAAACCGGCCTTGTAGAAGCCGATCAGGGCGACGAACAGCCCGATCCCCATGGTGATCGCGTGCTTCAGGGCCAGCGGGATGGCGTTCATGATCATCTCGCGGAGACCGGTGACGACCAGCAGCATGATGATCACGCCGTACATCACGCACATGCCCATCGCCTGCGGCCAGGTCATCCGCGGGGCGACCTGCGAGGCGATGACGCCCGAGACGGAGAGGCCGGCGGCGAGGGCGAGCGGGACCCTGCCGACGGCGCCCATGAGAAGCGTGCTGACGGCTGCCGCGAGCGCGGTCGCCGTGATCAGGGCCTTCTGGCCGAGCGTGGCGCCGGCGGCGTCCGGGCCGGACAGGATGAGCGGGTTGAGCAGGAGGATGTACGCCATCGCCATGAAGGTGGTGACGCCGCCGCGGACCTCGCGGGCGACCGTGGATCCTCGGTGGGTGATGCGGAAGTACCGGTCGAGGCGCGACCGGTCGGCCGGGGCGGGGGTGCTTTCGACGGCCGTCCTCGGCTTGAGCGACTGGTGGGTCATGGGGCGTTCTCCCAAGGTTCACAGGGACACCCGGCCGTTGCACTGGGCTTCGGCGGGATTTGGGAAGGTGCGCCCGACGCGGGGGACGGCCCGAGACGAACGGGATTGGTGGGTTGGGGGGGTGGGTGGGTTCGTGGGTGGGCTCGTGGGCGGGTGCGGGTCCGGTGGGGGCTGGTCGCGCAGTTCCCCGCGCCCGTGAAGGCCTACGGCCCTTCGGGCCGAGAAGCACGGGGCGAAGCCCCGGCTTTTCAGGGGCGCGGAGAACTGCGCGAGGAGCCCCACCGGACCCGCACCCGCCCACGAACCGGACCACCCGAGCTCATGGGCGCCCGGCGGCTCCTACGCCGTACCGGTCAGATGCTCCGGCCGTACCGGCGTCCTGTTCAGCTCCAGCCCCGTCGCGGAGCGAATCGCCGCGAGCACGGCCGGAGTCGACGACAGGGTCGGCGCCTCGCCCGCCCCGCGCAGCCCGTACGGCGCGTGGTCGTCGGCGAGTTCGAGCACGTCGACGGGGATGGTCGGCGTGTCGAGGATCGTGGGGATGAGGTAGTCCGTGAAGGAGGGATTGCGCACCTTCGCGGTCCTGGGATCGACGACGATCTCCTCCATCACCGCGATGCCGAGGCCCTGGGTCGTGCCGCCCTGGATCTGGCCCACCACGGAGAGCGGGTTGAGCGCCTTGCCGACGTCCTGGGCACAGGCCAGTTCGACGACCTTGACCATGCCCAGCTCGGTGTCGACCTCGACGACCGCCCGGTGCGCGGCGAAGGAGTACTGGACGTGGCCGAAGCCCTGCCCGGTCCGCAGGTCGAACGGCTCGGTCGGCCGGTGCCGCCACTCCGCCTCGACCTCGACGGCCTCGTCCCCGAGGACGTCCACCAGGTCGGCCAGGACCTCACCGGCGTCGGTGACGACCTTGCCGCCCTCCAGCAGCAGCTCGGCCGTGGCCCAGGCGGGGTGGTACGTGCCGAACTTGCGGCGCCCCCGCTCCAGGACCTTCTCGCGGACCAGTTCACAGCTGTTCCTGACCGCGCCGCCCGTGACGTAGGTCTGGCGGGAGGCGGAGGTCGAGCCGGCCGAACCCACCTGGGTGTCGGCCGGGTTGATGGTCACCCGGGTGATGCCCAGCTCGGTGCGGGCGATCTGCGCGTGGACGGTGATGCCGCCCTGGCCGACCTCCGCCATGGCCGTATGGACGGTGGCGACGGCTTCACCGCCGACGACCTCCATCCGGACCCGGGCGGTCGAGTAGTCGTCGAAGCCCTCGGAGAAGCCGACGTTCTTGATGCCGACCGCGTAACCGACACCCCGGACGACGCCTTCGCCGTGCGTGGTGTTGGACAGGCCGCCCGGCAGCTGTCGTACGTCCGCCGCCTCGCCCGCCGTGAGCCACTGCTGCTCGGGCGGCAGGGGCATCGCCTTGACGCGGCGCAGGAGTTCGGCGACCGGGGCCGGGGAGTCGACGGCCTGGCCGGTGGGCAGGAGGGTGCCCTGCTCCATGGCGTTGATCTGCCGGAACTCCACCGGGTCCATGCCGAGCTTCGCCGCCAGCTTGTCCATCTGCGCCTCGTAGGCGAAGCACGCCTGGACCGCTCCGAAGCCGCGCATCGCGCCGCAGGGCGGGTTGTTGGTGTAGAGGGCGAGGGCCTCGATGTCGACGTCCTCGATGACGTACGGCCCGGCGCCGAGCGAGGCGGCGTTGCCGACGACGGCCGGGGAGGAGGAGGCGTAGGCGCCGCCGTCCAGGACGATACGGGCCTTGAGGTGGGTGAGCTTGCCGTCCTTCGTCGCGCCGTGCTCGTAGTGGAGCTTCGCGGGGTGGCGGTGGACGTGGCCGAAGAAGGACTCGAAGCGGTTGAAGACGATCTTGACGGGCTTGCCCGTGCGCAGGGCGAGCAGGCAGGCGTGGATCTGCATCGACAGGTCCTCGCGACCGCCGAAGGCCCCGCCGACGCCGGCCAGCGTCATCCGGACCTTGTCCTCGGGCAGACCGAGGACGGGCGCGATCTGGCGCAGGTCGGCGTGCAGCCACTGGGTGGCGATGTAGAGGTCGACACCGCCGTCCTCGGCGGGGACGGCCAGGCCGGACTCGGGGCCGAGGAAGGCCTGGTCCTGCATGCCGAAGACGTACTCGCCCTCGACGATCACGTCGGCGCGCTCGCGTGCCTTCGCCACGTCGCCGCGGATGACGGGCTGACGGTGGACGATGTTGGGGTGCGGGACGTGTCCGATGTGGTGGTCGGTGCGGTTCTCGTGCACGAGGACGGCGTCCGGCGCGGTCGCGGAGGCCTCGTCGGTGACGACCGGCAGTTCGCGGTACTCCACCTTGATCTTGGCGGCGGCGCGGCGGGCGGTCTCCGGGTGGTCGGCGGCGACGATCGCGACGGGTTCGCCGTGGTGACGCACCTTGCCGTGGGCGAGGACGGGGGTCTCCTGGATCTCCAGACCGTAGTGCTTGACGTCGGTCGGGAGGTCGTCGTACGTCATCACGGCGTAGACGCCGGGGGTGGCCAGCGCCTCGGCCGTGTCGATGGAGACGATCTCGGCGTGGGCGACCGTGGAGCGCAGGATCTGGCCCCAGAGCATGTCCTCGTGCCACATGTCGGAGGAGTACGCGAACTCGCCGGTGACCTTGAGGGTGCCGTCCGGGCGGAGCGTGGACTCGCCGATGCCGCCCTTGGTGCGGGAGCCCTGGGTGAGGGTGGGGGGCAGGCCGGTGGTTCCCATGGTTCAGACCCCTTCGGACTGCCGGGCGGCCGCGAGGCGGACCGCGTCCATGATCTTCTCGTAGCCGGTGCAGCGGCACAGGTTGCCCGACAGCGCCTCACGGATGTCCGCGTCGCTCGGGTTCGGGGTGCGCTCCAGCATCTCGTCGGCCGCGACCAGCAGACCCGGGGTGCAGAAGCCGCACTGGACGGCCCCGGCGTCGATGAACGCCTGCTGGATCGGGGAGAGTTCGGTGCCCTTGCCGGTCTGCGAGTCGGTGCCCTCGGCCACCCACCGCCTTGCCTCGTCGAGCGAGGTTCCCGCCGCGCCGGCCGTACCGCACGCGGCGGAGGCGCAGCCACCGTGCTCGGCGCGCTGCTTGGCGAAGTCCGCGAGTCCCTCGACCGTGACGACCTCGCGGCCCTCGACCTGACCGGCGGCCACCAGACACGAACACACCGGGACACCGTCGAGGCGGACCGTGCAGGACCCGCACTCACCCTGCTCACAGGCGTTCTTGGAGCCGGGCAGCCCCATTCGCTCCCGCAGCACGTACAGCAGGGACTCGCCCTCCCACACGTCGTCGGCTTCCTGGGGACGGCCGTTGACCGTGAAACTGACGCGCATTACGCGACACTCCCTTTCTGGTTGGTCCGGCCGTCAGTGCCGCGGTAGGACTCCCAGGTCCACATCAGCGTGCGGCGGGCCATGACGCCGACCGCGTGACGGCGGTAGCCCGCGGTGCCGCGTACGTCGTCGATCGGGTTGCAGGCGCCGGCGCACAGGTCCGCGAACTGCTTGGCGACCGACGGGGTGATGATCCGGCCGTTGTCCCAGAAGCCGCCCTCGTCGAGCGCCGCGTTCAGGAACTCCTCGGCGGCCTTGGCCCGGACGGGGGTGGGCGCGGCCGAGCCGATGCCGGTGCGGACGGTGCGCGACGACGGGTGCAGGGCCAGTCCGAAGGCGCAGACGGCGATGACCATGGCGTTGCGGGTGCCGACCTTGGAGTACTGCTGCGGCCCGTCCGCCTTGGCGATGTGCACCGCGCGGATCAGCTCGTCCGGCGCGAGGGCGTTGCGCTTGACGCCGGTGTAGAAGTCGTCGATGGGGATGAGCCGGGAGCCCCGTACGGACTCGGCCTCGACCTGGGCGCCCGCCGCGAGGAGGGCCGGGTGGGCGTCGCCGGCCGGGGAGGCCGTACCGAGGTTGCCGCCGACGCCGCCGCGGTTGCGGATCTGCGGGGAGGCGACCGTGTGCGAGGCCAGGGCGAGGCCGGGCAGCTCGCCGCGGAGGTTCTCCATGATCTGGGTGTACGGGACGGACGCACCCAGACGAACCGATTCCTCGCCGACCTCCCACTCGGAGAGCTCGCCGATGCGGTTCAGGTCGAGCAGATACTCGGGCCGACGGTGGTCGAAGTTGATCTCGACCATCAGGTCGGTGCCGCCGGCGATCGGCACAGCGGTGGGGTGCTCGGCCTTCGCGGCGAGCGCCTCCTCCCAGCTGGCGGGGCGAAGGAAGTCCATCTGACCGGCTCTCTTCTTCGTCTGGAGTCGTTCGGTTTGAGCCAGATCGTGTGCGGCGGGCCCGGCTCGTGCAGGTGCTGTTCAGGTGTCCTGGGACTCAGTACACAGCGCCCTCCTCCACCCCGGTCAGTCACGGAAACCATGAAGGAGTTGGCTGGCCAGGGCGCTCATCTTGTAGATTCGTATGAACGGAGGCCTTCTGCAACCTCTTGGTTTTCCCCTGGAAACATCCTTGTTCCCGAGACAGGAACGGCGGCGACGAGAATGCGCCTGCGCGCACTGCTGGACACCGACGCGCTGGGACTGCGGCTGCTCGGCGGCGAGGACGAGCTGGACCGCACCGTGCGCGGTGTGATGACCACCGACCTCAGAGACCCCAGCCGCTATCTCTCCGGCGGCGAGCTGGTGCTCACGGGCCTCGCCTGGCGCCGCGACGCCGCCGACTCCGAACCCTTCGTACGGATCCTGGTGGGCGCCGGCGTCACCGCGCTGGCCGCCGGGGAGGCCGAGCTGGGCGACGTCCCCGAGGACCTCGTCGTGGCCTGCGCGCGTCACCGGCTGCCGCTCTTCGCGGTCAACGAGTCGGTGGCCTTCGCGACCATCACCGAACACGTCGTACGGCAGGTCTCCGGCGAGCGTGCCGGGGACCTGGCGGCCGTGGTGGAGCGGCACCGCCGGATGATGACCTCGGGCCCGGCGGGCGGCGGCCCGGACGTCGTCCTGGACCTGCTCGGCTCCGACCTGGACCTGCGCGCCTGGGTGCTCTCCCCCGCCGGCCGGCTCGTCGCGGGCCCCGAGGACGCCGGACCGGCGCTCCCCGCCGAGCTGCGCGCACGGCTGTCCGCCGAGCACCTGGCGGCGACGCGCACCGGGCGGCGCGGACCGCACCGCGTGGCCGTCGGCACCACCACGTACTCGCTCTTCCCGATCAGCAGCACGGGCCGGGGGCCGGGTGGCGGCCCCCGCGACGTCCGCGAGACCCTGCTGTCGGACTGGCTCCTCGCGGTCGAGGCCGACGCCGGGGACTGGCCCGCCGAACGGCTCGACCTGCTGCACGGCGTCACCCAGCTGATCGCGGTCGAGCGCGACCGGCGCGACGCGGCCCGTACGGTACGGCGCCGACTCGCCCAGGAGGTCCTGGAGCTGGTGCAGGCGGGAGCGGTCCCGGCCGAGATCGCCGCCCGGCTGCGGGTGGCCGCGCCGGTGCTGCTGCCCGGCCTCGGGGCGGCGCCGCACTGGCAGGTCGTCGTGGCGCGGGTGGAGTGGGAGGACGGCGAGATCGACAGCGGCCCGGTCACCCAGGCGCTCCTGGAGGAGATCCTCGTCGATCCCCTGTCCACGGGCCCCGAGCCCTCCGACCGCATCGCAGTCGCCCACACGGGTGAGGAGGCCATCGCCCTCGTCCCTCTCCCGGCCGTCTCCTCCGAGCACGACGGCTCGGAGGCCGGCGTCCACGCCGACACTCTCCTCGCGGCCGTACGGAACCCGCTGAGCGCCGGCCTCGACGACGACGGACGGCTCACCCTGGGCGTCAGCGCGGCCGTGCACTCCGCCGAAGGGCTGCGCGGCGCCCTGGAGGAGGCCCGGCACGCCCGTCGGGTGGCGGCGGCGCGCTCCGGCCGGGTGTGCGCGGCCGGTCACCAGGAACTGGCCTCGCACGTCCTGCTGCTCCCCTTCGTCCCCGACGACGTGCGCCGCGCCTTCACGGCCCGGCTCCTCGACCCGCTGCGCGACTACGACCGGCGGCACCGCGCCGAGCTGATCCCCACCCTGGAGGCGTTCCTGGAGTGCGACGGCTCCTGGACGCGCTGCGCCGCGCGCCTCCATCTGCACGTCAACACGCTGCGGTACCGGGTGGGCCGCATCGAACAGTTGACGAGCCGGGACCTCTCCCGACTGGAGGACAAACTGGACTTCTTCCTGGCCCTGCGCATGAGTTGAGGCCACGGGGTGGTGGACGAAGATCCAAGTGCGCCGTCCGCGCCCCATGACTTTGTGAATTCCTTCACCCACCCCCTTGGCCGGGCCACGGGATTCGTGCTGAGATGCCGCCACCACTCAAAGCTCAAGGGCGTGCTCGGGGAGGGCAACGTGGCGCATACCGCCATGTCTGGTGACGGAACGACAGCCGGTGACGATCCACTCCAGACCGCGGTATGGCGGCTGCGCTCACGCGCCTGCTGGGTCGACGCGGCTGCCCTGATCGAGCCCGACGGTCCACAGGCCTCGCTCCAGCGGACCGCGCTGCTCGTCGAGCGCTGTCTCTACACCGAGCAGGGCTGGGAGGACGCCGAGGACGCGCTGCGCACGGCCGAGGCGCAGGCACGCACCGACGACGAGCGCGGCGCGGCCGCCTGCGAGCGCGGTCAACTGGCGTACGCGGCCACACTGCTCGGGGTCCGGGACCGCTCCGACGAGGCGCGGGCCGCGCTCGGCCGCGCGGCGGCCCTGATCGCCCCCGGCGCGCGCGGCCGGGCCCTGCTCGACTTCCGGCGGGGTCTCATCGCCGAGAACCTCGCCCGCTCCCCGCAGGCCGCGCGCGCCGCCTACCGTCGGGCCCACGCCGGTGCCACCGCCCACGACGACCTGCTCCTGCAGTCCTTCACCTGGCGCCATCTCGCCGGTCTCGCCCTGCGGGACGGCGAGTTGGCCGAGGCGCGGCACGGATTCGCCGAATCCCTGCGCATCCGGGAGGAGTTGGGCTACCTCGTGGGCACCGCCCCGGCGCTCGTCTCCCTCGCCGAGACCGAGTCCGAACCGGAGGCTTCGCGACTGCGCGAGGAGGCCGGGCGGTTGTTCCGGCTGCTGGGTGGTGTACCGACGTGGCTGGCACGGCAGCTGGCCCCACCGCCGGCGGCGACGGCGTGAAGGCGCCTCACCGCTCGGGGGAGCGGGTTCGTCGACGGGTGCGGGCGCGTGGGGGCTGGTCGCGCAGTTCCCCGCGCCCCTGAAAAGCCGGGGCCGCGCCCCGCGTGCTTCCCAGGCCCGCCGCCGGTCGCCTTTCAGGGCTGCGGGGCCTGGGCTTCGAGAGGCGCGGGGAACTGCGCGAGAGGCCCCACCTGGCCCGCACCCGTCGACGAACCCTCAGCCCACCACCCCGAAGTGCCTCTCCACCAGACAGCACGCCGCGTCCAGGTCCCCCGCCACCAGCGCGTCCAGCAACGCGATGTGCTCGGCGGCGTCAGCCATCAGGTCCACCCGGCCCCCGCTGCCGGACGCACCCACCTGGCCACCCCCCAACGGCAGTTGCGTTCGCCGGTGGAGGTCGTCCGCGATCTGCAGCAACTGCTCGTTGCCGGACAGCCCCAGCACCCCGCGGTGGAAGGCCCGGTCCGCCTCCCCGTACGTCGCACGGCACCCGGAGGACGCCGCGCGAGCCGTCTCGTCGGCGAGGGGCCGCAGCTCACCCCAGCGGTCCGCGGGCACCGTACGCGCGAGCCTCATGACCACCGGCACCTGGAGCAGCGCCCGCACCTCGGCCAGTTCGGCCAGCTCCCGGGCGCCCCGCCGTACGACACGGAAGCCCCGGTTGGGCACGACCTCGACCGCGCCCTCGATGGCCAGTTGCTGCATCGCCTCGCGCACGGGGGTCGCGGAGACCCCGAACCGCTCACCCAGCGCCGGGGCGGAGTAGACCTCGCCCGGCGTCAGCTCCCCACCGGCGAGCGCGGCCCGCAGCGCGTCGAGGATCTGCCCCCGCACGGAGGCCCGCTGGACGACGGGGCGCCCCTGGCCGCGCGGCAGCGGGATCGGGACCTCGCTGTGCGTGTGCTCGCCCCGGGCGGCGTCGGCGCCGGGCCCGGTGCCACCGCGGACGGCGGTCCCGGTGCCGTCCGCCGCGATGCCCCGCTCCCGGTCGACGTCCGCGACTCCGGGCTGCGCGGGCACGCGATAGGCCGACGCCGGACGAGCGAGTGCGGGGTCCGGCGCGCTCATGGCCGTGGCCTCGCGCGGGCGCGGTCCGGCCTGCTCCACGGGTCCTCCTCCGAGCCGAGTCGAGTGTCGAGTGGCCGAGCAGTGAGGCCGACTGGGTACATGGGGGCGGTTAGGTCACTACTCGGGTTGTTACCGGTCGTAAAGCACCATAGGCGCACATGCCCTCAGTTCAAACCTCGACCACCTCGGGTAAGGTAAGCCTTACTTGGCAGCGATGGTGAAACGGCGGTCCCCGTATGCCCCAGTCAGCACCGGCATCCGCACCCACTTCACGCAGGTCGCCCGTGGCGGCGGCATACGCACGCCTCACCGAGGTCCTGCCGATGATCAGCGTGACAGAACTCTCCCCCACGGATCCATTGCCCGTCGGCGAGGGGTGGGTCTCCGCCGCCGGGCTCGCGGCGGCGGGGGCCGAGCTCGACGCGTTCCTGGCGTGGGACGAGGCCCAGATACTGCGGGACCACGGCCGAAAGGGGCGCCCGGACGTCGTGGCGACCTTCGGACTGCACCGTTACTCCTGGTACGCCTGTCTGCTCTTCACGGTCCCCTGGTTCCTCCAGCGCCGGGTGCCGCGCTTTCCCGCCGAGCATGTGGCGTTCCAGCGCGAGCAGAGCCGGCTGGCGGTGCGCGGCGAAACGTTCAGCTGCCTGCCGGACGACCCGGCGGCCGGGGAACCCGGCGCCCGGGTGGTGGCGGACGAGGAGGCGCTGCGGGCCGAGGTGCGCGCCGCGTTCGCCGAGCACATAGAACCGGTCCTGGGCGGCTTCGGCCCGCGTATGCGGCGGCGCGGACGCGCCCTGTGGGGCATGGCGACCGACGAGATCGTCGAGGGCATCTGGTACATCGCCGAACTGCTCGGCCCCGACGAGCAGGAGCGCTGCCGACGCGAACTGGAACTGCTGCTCCCGGGCGCGACGCGGCCGTACGTGGGCACGGCGGGCTTCCGTGAACTGACCGGACCCGGCGGCGAGTCGCTGCCCACCCGGGACCGGGCGAGTTGCTGCATGTTCTACACGCTGGTCCCGGAGGACACCTGCGTCACCTGTCCGCGCACGTGCGAGACGGAACGGATCTCCAAGCTCACGGCCGCCGTCACCGGTTGACGGCCTCTCACCACCGCCGGGGCGCCGCGCGCCGGGCGACCCCCCGGTGATCGCCCGGGGCGCGTGCCGTAAGATCCACTCCGGGTGGGACCCCTCGTTGGGTTACAGGTGGTTCACAAATTCCTCACTTGTCGCAGGAACTTTCCGTGGAACCACTCGAACGGGTAATCTCACTCGCACTCTACTCCCGTCCCTCGCGCGGTAGTTCGAGCAGAATGCCGCCTGGCGTCACTCATTGCACTTCTTTGGCGGTCTCTTGTCCCGAAACCCCCTGAGGGCCGCGAGGATTGGGCCACTATGGCGGGCGTTACGCCCTATCCCAATGCAAGGGACCCCTGATGAGATTGACCGACATATCGCTGAACTGGCTGCTTCCGGGCGCCGTACTGCTCCTGGGCATGCTGGCGGCGGTTGCGGTGCTCGCGCGCGGCAAGCGCTCCGGGGAGCACGCGAAGACAGAGGACTCGTGGGAACGCAGTGAGGAGCGCCGCAGGCGCAAGGAGGCCCTCTACGCCACGGCCTCCTACATTCTCCTCTTCTGCTGTGCCGCGGTCGCCGCCGCGCTCTCCTTCCGCGGCCTGGTCGGCTTCGGCGAGCAGAACCTTGGCCTCAGCAACGGGTGGCAGTACCTGGTTCCGTTCGGCCTGGACGGCGCCGCCATGTTCTGCTCGGTGCTCGCGGTGCGCGAGGCCAGCCACGGTGACGCGGCCCTCGGATCCCGCATACTCGTCTGGACGTTCGCCGGTGCGGCGGCCTGGTTCAACTGGGTGCACGCGCCCAGGGGCCTCGGCCACGACGGCGCCCCGCAGTTCTTCGCCGGCATGTCCATGTCCGCCGCGGTGCTCTTCGACCGCGCGCTGAAGCAGACCCGCCGGGCCGCCCTGCGCGAGCAGGGCCTGGTGCCGCGTCCGCTGCCGCAGATCCGCATCGTCCGCTGGCTGCGGGCCCCGCGCGAGACGTACAAGGCCTGGTCGCTGATGCTCCTGGAGGGTGTGCGCAGCCTGGACGAGGCCGTGGACGAGGTACGCGAGGACAAGCGGATCAAGGAAGAGAACCGGACGCGCAAGCGGGAGCAGGAGCGCCTGGAGCGCGCCCACCTCAAGGCCATCAGCCGGGGCCACCGGGGTCTGCCCGGTCGTGGCGGCGGCGGTGGCGGTGGCGGCCGCCAGGTCGACACCACCGTGGAGCGCGTGCCCGCGGCCCAGGTGGCCTCGGACTCCGCCATATCCACCCCGGAACAACTGCCCGTTCGTACGCGTCCCTCCCTGCAGCCCGTCCGCAACGGCGCTGACAAGTCGATCACGGTCGACCTCACCGCGGAGGACGACACCATGGCCCTGCCGCGACTCGACTCCCTGGAGCGCAAGCTCAAGGACCTGGAGCAGCAGTTCGGCTGAGCGGTACGAGCCACACATCGGACAGGGGCGCGGCAGCGAGCCGCGCCCCTGTCCGTTGTCCGCCGTCCGCGGTCCGCCGTCCCTCGTCCGCCGCCCGTGCCATGTCGGTCCCGTCGGCGTCGAGGGGAGGTCCATCAGAAGGGCGCTAGGGGCCCTTAGGTCAGCCCGCCGTCGAGGTCGAACCACACCGCCTTGCCCACCCCGTGCGCCCGTACCCCCCAGGCGTCGGCGAGGGACTGGACGAGGAGGAGGCCACGTCCGTGCGTGCTGTCGTCGGCGGGCGGCACCCTCGGCCTGGGCCTGCGTCCCACGAAGTCCCGTACCTCCACGTGCAGTCCGCGGGGTGAGACGGTGGCGGTCAGCACCGCGTCGTGGTCGGTGTGAATGATCGCGTTGGTGACCAGCTCGCTCGTCAGCAGCTCCGCTATCTCCGATCTTCCCGGGCGCCCCCATTGCCGCAGCAGCTCCCGCAGCGCCCTGCGGGCCTCGGGCACCGCCCTCAGGTCGGCCCGCCCGAGTCTGTGCCTGAGTTGTTCGGCGTCGACCTTGTGCGCCGCTTCGTCGACCGCGTCCTCCGCCTCTGCCGAGAAGGCCCCGATCGCCGTGGGACCGCCCCCTCGTGCCTGCCTTTTCATGACCCCCGCCCACGCGCCGATGACGATTCCCCTCCTGCTCGAACACGTACACGGGGATGCATGCCCCGTCCGGATCGCGGCACTCATGTCGAATCGTCAACGACCGTCCGTACGCTTTCAAACGCACAGGGTCAAGCCAGCTGTCGGCACCGTGTGAGAGCGCTTCCCGCCTCGCGAAACCACCGCACAGTTCTACGAACCCGACGCCCCGCCCCACTCCGGGCAGCGCGGAGCGGCCACGGGCCTCGGCCCCAACCGCCCATGCGGGGCTGCCGATCCGGCCGTATGCCGACGGGACACGACGGGCGTACGCGCCGCGTCTACCCCGACCGGAGCGGGCCACTCCCCCCGATGATGTTGATTGGCCGGAATCGCGCGCTGGTACAGGCCAACCCCCGGCCGGGGGCGGCTGATTGACGCCCCTCCCGGCCCGCCGGTGGTCTCCGTCAGGCCTCCCAGACGGCGGCGGCCGTACGGTCGTCCGCGTACCCCTTGACCCTGACCTGGGCGTCGGCGAGGAAAGCGGCGAGACCGGGCGGTTCCGCGGCTCCCCAGCGGGCCGCCAGATGCTCGGCGAGCGGGGGCTCCCCGCGCAACGGTTCGGCCAGACCGCCGGTGCACAGCAGCAGGACGTCGTCCTCGCGGGCCACGGAGGCGCGGAAGCGGAAGGGTTCGCGGGGTGGGGCGGGAGCGGGTTCGTAGGGGCTCGGGGGTGTCGTGATGCCGAGGTCCATGGTGAGACGGTCGCCCTCGGGGGTCTCGTGCGGCAGCGACCCGAAGCCGACCACCGGGGCACCGGCCGTGTCGGCGACCCGGGGCTCTATGTCCTGCCACTCGCCACCCCGCAGCCGGAACAGTCCGCCCGCGCCGACCCCGAAGAACACGCGCGTCCGGCACCCGGGGTCGGCCGGGAGCAGCAGACAGCGCAGGCTCGCCGTGTACTCCTCCGGGTCGAGCCCCTGTTCGACGGCGCTGGCGCGGAGCTTGCCGAGGCTGCGGTCGGTGAGGCGGTGCAGCCCCGACTTCAGATCGCCGCGCCGGGCGGCCCTGATGTCCTCCACCAGCCGCACATGGCTCTGCCCGACAGCCCGGCCGATCCACCTGCACGCCTCCGCCGCCGCGCGGTGCGCGCCCGGGATGGCCCGGGCGCCGGTGGCCATGGCCACCAGGACGAGTGCCTGTTCGCCGAGGCCGAAGCGGGCGGTGAGGAGCGCGTCGCGGCGCGGCTCGCCCCGGTAGCGCGCGGAGTCCCCGCGCAGCGACGCGGCACGCAGCGTGCACGCCCCATAGCGTGCGCCGTCGAGCACCGTGTCCGCCACCAGGTCCCCCAGGTCCTCCGGATCCGCCGACGGCAAGGCGGTCGGCTCCGCGTCGTAGGTGGGCGGGCCGGACCCCACGTACTCGACCCGTACCCGTCCGCTGTCGTCGACGAGGGACACCTCGTCCGCCTGGAGGGTGGGGATGTCGAGCTGGGTGGAGGGCCGGGCGTCGGAGGGTTCCGCAGCGGGGCGGGGAGTCGGAGAGGGCTCGGCGGGTGGGGAGGCGGGCCTTTCGCCAGAGGGCGGTTGAGCAGGGATGGGAGCCTGCGTGAGGGGGCTCCGGACGGGGGCGCGGCGCCATGGCGTGGCCGCGTGGAACCCCGACGGCGTGGGTCCGGGCGGAAAGGTCACGGGCCCCGACGGCTGGACCGACGGCGACTCCCAGGGCGCGGGCCGCGGAGTGAGCCCGCTGAGGCGGGGGTCCCTCGCGGGCACGGAGGCCGGGGGGTCGGACGGCCTGCGGGGGCCGGGGGCGAAGGGCGGACGCGGGACGGGCTCGACGGGCGAGGCGGAACCGGCGTCACCAGGCGAAACGGCGCCGGCGTCGAGCGGCCCGCGCGGGACGGCGTCGGTGGGAGGGGCGGGATCGGGGCTCGACGACGGACGCGGAGGAGCAGCGGGCGACACGGAGCCCGGGCCCCCACCCCCACCCGCACCCGGGCCGGCGTCGGCGGGCGCCGCGGCATCGGGGGCGGACGACGGGCGCGGGGGGACAGCGGGCGGTGCGGGCATGGGGTCGGGAGGGGTGGCCGGCCGGGGGCCCGGGTCGCCCTGCCGGCCTTGCCCGCCACGTCCGGCGGGGCCGCCCGGCGATCCCTGGGGCGGCACCCGGTCCGAGAGAGGGCTCCCACCCCCGGTGCCCGAGCCACCCGTCCTGCCGGGCCCGCCTCCGGGACCACCCGCCCCGCCCGGCCCGCCTCCCGATCCGGCCGTCGGACCCGGCCTTCCGCCCGGCTCCCCTCCGGCACCCGACGTGCCCGGCACGGCCGCCCAGGCGCCCGACGTACCCGGGACGGCTCCCCAGGCACCCCGCGCACCCGACGCACCCGCCTCGCTCTCGGTCGGTGTCGCCGCAGCCGTCGCAGGCTCCGTCGGTGTCGGATGCGGGGTCCCGTCCCTGACCGTGTTCGCCGCCGAGGCGAAGCGGTCGTCGAGGGAATCGGCCGCTACTGCGGGGCCCGTGTCCCCACTCGCGTCGTCGTACAACTGCCGCCACCAGTCGTCCTCGTGACCGGTCGGCCTCTCCCCCTGCTGGCTCATGCCCCTAATTGTCCACCTCGGGAGCCGTATGAAAACGGGGCATCCGGAAAATCGGCCCGCGGAGCCGACGGCCCGTCGGCGTGTCGGACTACATGCCGAACTCCGGTGCGAGACAAGGGAGTCGAGAGGACGACGGGAGATGAGGGAAATGCGAGGGATAGGGAGTATGGGAGAAGGGGGCGCCCAGGAGTGCGCAGTGCGGAGCACTTCGCGCGCTTCGCACCGCTTCGCGTGCGGGGACCGCCGGGCGGTGCCACCCCCCACAGGAGAAACCGCCCGGCGGCGCCGGGATGACCAGGGGCGCGGTGCGGGCGCGCGGGCCGGTCGGCCCGAGTGTGCGGCACGTGCCTGGGATTCCGCTGTGCGACCCCGCCTGCCGGTGGGGCACGCGGTGCGGTGATGATGGGCCGACGCGGAAGCGCGCCGAAGTGGCGCGGCGAGTGAGGGGCGGCGTCGCCGGATGCTGGGAGCGATCGGTCTCGACGAGACGCACGAGTCGGCGTACCGGGCCCTGGTGTCCGTGGGCGCCGCGGACGTACCGGACCTGGCGCGCCGGCTCACGCTCGGGGAGCACGACACCGAGCGCGCGCTGCGCCGGCTGGAGCGGCACGGTCTCGCCGCCCAGTCCTCCGCGCGCCCCGGCCGCTGGGTCGCCGCGCCCCCCGGTGTGGCCCTGGGCGCCCTGCTCACCCAGCGGCGGCACGAGCTGGAGAAGGCCGAACTGACGGCGGCGTTGCTCGCCGAGGAGTACCGGGCGAGCGCGACCGAGCCCGCGGCGCACGACCTGGTCGAGGTGGTGATCGGCTCCGCCGCGATAGCGCAACGCTTCCTCCAGCTGCAGCTCGGCGCCACGGAGGAGGTCTGCGCCATGGTCACGGGCGCTCCCATCGCGGTCTCCGGGCCGGAGAACAACTCCGCGGAGGAGCAGGCGACCGGTCGCGGCGTCGTCTACCGCGTGGTGGTCGAACGGGCCGTCCTGGACGAGGACGCCGGCCTCACCGAGCTGTCCGCCGCGCTGGGCCGGGAGGAGCGGGTGCGGGTCATGGACGAGGTGCCGACGAAGCTCGTCATCGCCGACCGGACGCTGGCCATGCTCCCGCTCACCACGCACACCGCCGAGCCCGCCGCGCTCGTCGTCCACGCGAGCGGCCTGCTGGAGCTGCTGTCGGGCCTGTTCGAGTCGGTCTGGCGGCAGGCCCTCCCGCTGCGCCTGGGCTCCGGCCGGGTCACCGAGGACATCCCGGACGCACCCGACGACACCGATCTGGAGATCCTCTCCCTGCTGCTGGCCGGCATGACCGACGCCAGCGTCGCCAAACAGCTGGACCTGGGCCTGCGGACCGTACAGCGCCGGGTGAAGCGCCTGATGGAGCTCGCCGGCGTGACGACCCGGCTGCAGCTGGGCTGGCACGCGTACGAGCGGGCCTGGGTGACCCGGGACTGACACCACTGACCTGCGCCTCCTCTCACGGTCCGGCACCCTGGGCAGATGGGAGCGTGGGAACTCCTGCTGGTCGGGGTCGTACTGCTGCTCGGCCTGTGCGGAGTGCTGGTGCCCGGCGTACCGGGGTCCTGGCTCGTATGGGCCGGGGTCATGTGGTGGGCGCTGGAGGATCCGCGGCCCATGGCCTGGTGGGTGCTGGTGGGCGCCACCACCGTGCTGCTGCTGTCCCGGGCGGTCCGCTGGGGCCTGCCGCCACGGCGCCTGGCGGAGAGCGGTGCCACCCCCCGGATGGGCGTGTACGCCGGGGCCGGCGCCTTTCTCGGTTTCGTCCTGGTCCCCGTCCTCGGCGCGATCCCCGGCTTCGTCGGCGGTATCTACCTCTCCGAACGGCTCCGCCTCGGTCACGCCGGCGCGGCGAAGGCCGCGACGCGCACGGCGATGCGCTCGGGCGGTTCGAGCGTCCTGGCGGAGCTCTTCGCGTGCCTGCTGGTGACGGGGGCGTGGGTGGGCGTGGTGTTCGGCGGCTGAGTCGGCAAGGGTCGTCAGGGTCGTCAGCCCGAACCCGTACAGCGGTCGGCCTCGGGCGCGAGGTCGGCGACATGGAGGAGGCGGCCGTGGGCCGGCAGGGAGGTCATGCGGTCACGCTGAGCGTCCGTCCACCGCTCCCCGGCGGCAGCAGCGGAGCGCGCGCCCTCACCCCGCCCGCCGCTACGGTCGGAGCACGCCCTCCAGGCCGAGGAGGAGGCGTTTGCGGTCGAGGCCGCCGGCGTACCCCGTGAGGGTGCCGTCCGCGCCGATCACCCGGTGGCAGGGGCGGACGATGAGGAGGGGGTTCGCGCCGATCGCGCCGCCCACGGCCCGGACGGCGGCGCGGGGTGCGCCGATCCGGGCGGCGACGGAGCCGTACGTGATGGTCGCGCCGTACGGGACGTCGTCCAGCGCGGCCCAGACCCGCTGCCGGAACTCGGTGCCCTCGCCGCGCAACTCCAGCCGGAATTCCTTGAGTTCACCGGCGAAATAGGCGGCGAGTTGTTCCTCCGCGGCCCGGAAGGGGGCCGGGTCGCGCAGCCAGCCCGGCAACGGGATCCGGCCCCCCTTCTGCTCCGGCACGGAGAGGGAGGTGAGGGCGCCGGACTCGTCGGCGGTGAGGAGGAGGTGTCCGACGGGACTGTTGACGACGGTGTAGTACGTCCGCTGCTCGGTGCTCACGACTGAACTCCCTGATCCTGGGCCTGTGCCGGTATTTCTGTCTGTGCCTGCGCCTGCGCCGGTGTCCGCAGATGCCGGAGGGCGTACGACCGCCAGGGCCGCCAGGTGTCCGGCACGGCCTCGCCCGGGGGTCCCACGTCCGGGTCGCCGAGGGCGCGGGTGCGGATGGCGGCGACGGTAGGGGCGTCCAGGCCGGGCAGCGCGAGCAGGGCCGCCTCGGCGGCGTCCCGGTCGGCGCCGACATCGAGACGGCAGGTGCCGTCGGCGAGAGCGGTGGCGAGGGCACCGAGGGGGCCGTCCGCGTCGGCCAGTGCCGCGGGTTCGGGGAACAGATGCGTCAGCGTCCCCTGTGGGGCGTCGAGCGTCTTGCCGTACGCCTGTACGAGCCGTGCCGCCTCCGCGCGCCCGACGAGCGCGCGTACCGCGAACTCCTCCGGATCGGCCGAGCCCGGTGAGCGCAGCCCCGGCCTGGCGGCGACGAGCGGGGCGAGCCGGGCGTCCTCGCCGAGACGCTCGTCCACGGCGTACGGGTCGGCGTCCAGGTCGAACAGCCGGCGCAGCCGCTGCACGGCGGCGGTGAGGTCCCGGGGGTCGGTGAGGTGGAGCCGGGCGTCGAGCCAGCCGCCGCGACGGCCGGCGGGGCGGCCTCCCGGTCGCTCGTCGACCTCGGCGACGGCGGTGCCGTACGGGAGACGGAGGGTGCGCCGGTGGGTGCGGTGGCCGCGCTCACCGGTCGTCTCCTCGACACCGGTGACGGCCTCGGCGGCCAGGACGTCGAAGAGGGCGGTGGACTGGTACGGGCCCCGATACGCGAGCCGGAGCGGGATCCCGGCCGTCCGCGACCCTGCGGACCGCCGGGGTGCGCCGGCGCGCAGAGCGCTGGGCGTCATGGCGTACACCGCCCGGATCGTGTCGTTGAACTGGCGCACGCTGGCGAAGCCGGACGCGAAGGCGATCTCGGTGACCGGGAGGGCGGTGGTCCGCAACAGCACGCGGGCGGTGTGCGCCCGCTGGGCGCGGGCCAGGGCGACGGGACCGGCGCCGACCTCGGCGGTGAGCTGCCGCTGGACCTGGCGTGCGCTGTACCCCAGCCGCACCGCCAGCCCGGCGACGCCCTCCCGGTCTACGACGCCGTCCCCGATGAGCCGCATGGCCCTGCCCACGGAGTCCGCGCGCACGTTCCACTCGGCAGAGCCGGGCACGGCGTCCGGACGGCACCGTCGGCAGGCCCGGAACCCGGCGCCCTGGGCGGCGGCCGCGGTGGCGTAGAAGCGGACGTTCTCCCGTTTGGGCGTCACCGCCGGGCAGCTCGGCCGACAGTAGATACCGGTCGTCGCGACGGCGAAGAAGAACTCCCCGTCGAACCGGCCGTCCCTGCTCCGCACCGCCTCGTACCTGGTGTCCTCGTCCTTCATGACGTCCTTCATGTCATCAAGTGTCGACGACGCGGAGGCGGCGGGCTGGCGGTATTCGGACACGGGGCTGCGCCCCTGCACGGCAGCGGGCGCAGCCTCTGCCGTGCAGGGGCGCGGGGAACTGCGCTACCAGCCCCCCACTCGCCCGCGCCCGGAACTCACCGCGCACCACCCCGCTTCGCCTCCATCGCCGCACGCCCCTGCGCACCCCGCCGCTTCCACTCCTTGCGGATCTCCGCCCGCAGCCGCGCGTCGCTCTTCGCGACGATCCGCTGGTTCTCGCGGAGCAGCTTGCGGTAGCTGTCGAGCCGTCGCTCGGGCAGTTCACCGGACTCGACCGCGCCGAGGACCGCGCAGCCGGGCTCGGCGAGGTGCGCGCAGTCGTGGAAGCGGCAGTCCGCGGCCAGTTCCTCGATCTCGGCGAAGACCTGCCCGACGCCGGTCTCGGCGTCCCAGAGGCCGACGCCGCGCAGCCCCGGTGTGTCGATGAGGACGCCGCCGCCGGGCATGGCGAGGAGGTTGCGGGTGGTGGTGGTGTGCCGTCCCTTGCCGTCCACGTCTCGGGTGGCCTGGACGTCCATGACGTCGTCGCCGAGCAACGCGTTGGCGAGGGTCGACTTGCCGGCTCCGGACTGCCCGAGCAGTACGGAGGTGCCGCCGGAGAGCACCGCGGCGAGGACGTCGAGGCCCT
This sequence comes from Streptomyces akebiae, assembly GCF_019599145.1. Taxonomy (NCBI): domain Bacteria; kingdom Bacillati; phylum Actinomycetota; class Actinomycetes; order Kitasatosporales; family Streptomycetaceae; genus Streptomyces; species Streptomyces akebiae. The sequence continues at coordinate 2,264,905 of NZ_CP080647.1, forward strand.
CACCGTGCGTGGAACTGACCGTCAGCACGGGGACGCCGGGTGCCACGGTCTCCACGTCCTGGACGAGATGCCCCAGCGTGGTGGCGTCCGGCACGAGGTCGGCCTTGGTGAGCACGACCACCGGCTGGGCCCCGGACTCCCAGGCCAGCGCGAGGAACCGTTCGACGCGGCCGAGGTCGAGTTCCACGGCGAGCGACACGGCGACGACCGCGTGGTCGACGTTGGCGGCGAGGATCTGCCCCTCGGCGCGCTTGGAGGAGGTGGAGCGGACGAAGGCGCTGCGGCGGGGCAGGTACGTGCGCACGTAGCGGGGGTCGCCCGCGGGTTCCACGGCGACCCAGTCGCCCGTGCAGACGACCCGCATGGGGTCGTGGGGTGTGACGAACGCGGTGTCGGCCCGCAGCGGACCGTCCGCGGTGACGACGTCGCACTGCCCGCGGTCGACGCGGACGACCCGCCCGACGAGCAGGCCCTCGGCGGCGTACGGGGCGAAGGCGTCCGCCCAGGAGTCGTCCCAGCCGTAAGGGGCGAGCGTGGAGAACGAGGTGGAGAACGAGGTGGAGCCGGAAGTGGAGCCGGAGGAAGTCAAGGGAGACCCTTCACAAGGGTGGCCCCGGCGGTCGTGCGGGACGTGGGTGTCAGCCGGTGACCACGGAGGTGGACTGGATGGTTTCCTGGATGCGGGCAGCGCCCATCTCAATGACAGCCATCGGTCGACACCTCCTGTCTCACTCGTCGTCGGCAACGGCGGCCGGAACGGCCGCCGTGCTCGGTGATCTCACCCTAGCGGGGGCCCGTGGACCCCCGTCAACCGATTTATCGCGCCGCGCTCCCCGCGCGGTGCTCGGTCCGCCGTGCTCAGTCCGCCCGGTCGCACTTCTTCCCGTTGAGCGTGAAGTCCACGGGTGCCGGATTGTCGTAGCCCTGCCAGATGCCGAGGAAGCCGACGCCGAAGGTGCCGCCGGCGGCGACGGTCTTGTTGTAGTCGGCGGAGGAGGCGGTGACCTTGGCGCCCTCCTGGTCGAAGGTGCCGTCCCACATCTGGGTGACCCGCTGGTCGGCCGCGTAGGTCCACTCGACCTGCCAGCCGTCGAGGGCCTTGGTGGAGGTGACGGTGAGGGCACCCTGGAAGCCGCCGGGCCATTCGTTGACGACCTGGTAGCGGACGTGGCAGGTGGCGTCGGACGACTTGCCGGGGTCCACCGGCCGGTGGGTGACGCGGGCGGGCGTCGAGGAGTCGCCCTGGGGTTCCTCGTTGCTGTTGCCGTCGCCCTCGTTCTTGTCGTCCTCGTCGCCGGAACCGGTCTCCTCGGGCCGCGCGGTGCTCTGCAGTTCGGACGAGCCGCCGTCGGACGGGTCCCCGGTCACCGGGGACCTCGGGTCCCGCTGCACCACCGCCGAATCCCCGGCGGACGAGCCCTCCGCGACCGTCTCCTCGTCGCCGAACGGCATGAGGGAGACGGCGAGCGCCAGCACGGAGACGAGACCGGCTCCGACGAGCAGCCCGTTCCGGCTGAACCGGGGCCTCGGCTGCGTGCCCGGGGAGAGTCCCCGGTCGGTGCCGGTGGAGTCCGCGCGCCCGGGGAGCAGTCCGGCCTCGGCCGCGCGGCGGCGGCGCTCCAGGTAGGCGAGCCCACTCCAGCCGATCACGCCGCTGGCGAGCGCGGCGGGCAGCCCGCCGCCGTGCAGGCCGAGGCAGGCCGCGGCCTCGGCGCACTGCACACAGGTGGCGAGGTGGCGGGACAGGTCGTCGGGGGTGTCGGTGCCGGGCGAGCGGGTCACCGCGTCCAGCAGCCGGGCGTAGGTGCGGCAGTCGGCGTGCAGGGGCGCGTCGAGCTGGCCCCGGTGGCAGCGGTCCCTGAACAGCGCCCGCACCTGGTCGAGTTCGGTCCTGGCGACCGCCGGGTCGAGGCCGAGCCGGCGGGCCACCGAGCCCAGCGGCAGCGACTCGACCTCGGCCAGCCACAGCAGGGCCGCGTCGGGTTCCTGCATGTCCCGCAGGGCCCGCAGGGCGAGCGGGCGGTACAGCGGCGGGCCGGTGTACCGGGCGGCCTTGTCCGAGTTGAGCCAGAGGCGCAGCTCGGGGTCGAGCCGGTGGCCCTGGCCACCCGTCTCCCAGGCGGCGGCTGTGGTCCTGACCCAGGTCAGGAGGAACGGTATTCGAGGCAGGCGCAGGGCACGGCGTCCGGCGCCGCGGTCGGCTCCCGCCTCGGACTCCAGGGCGTGCGCCTCGTGCATGCCGTTGGTGAAGGCCTCGGTGGCCAGTTGGGTCGCCGCGGTCGAACCGGACGTGCACAGGTCGGCGTACGACAGGACCGCGTCCCAGCACTCCGAGAACAGCGCGGCCTCGGCGGCGTCCTGGGGCTTCGGCAGGTCGGGCATGGGTCTCCTGCATCCAACAGAGCGAGGGGGGAAGTGTGCAAAAGTAGTCAACTACCCTTTAAATCCAAGGGAGTTGGGGGGACCACCTTGCGGTGCCCCAGAGCTTTTCACGCTTCCCACACAACTGACAAGCTGCGTCTTCAAATGCGGTTACCAGCGGTCACACTGTTGAGTTGTACGTACGCCGACCCCAATCGACTCAACCGCCACAGGAGTTACTCGGCGGGAACCTCCGCGTCGGCCGAAAGGCTGTCCATGAAGGAGCTGACGGAGAAGACGGCACGGCCGGGTCCGGGCGGGCCGTATCCGGGCGGCGACGACAGCCCGAACTCGTCCATCGTGGCGCGGTAGGCCTGCAGCAGCCGGATGTGGTACTCCAGCGGCGCGCCCTGCGGGTTGGCCTTGCCGAGCGGGGTGGTGGGCTCCGGGCACCAGGTGGTGAAGCGGGGCGTGATGCCGTGCGACATGAAGAAGCGCAGGCCCTCGGTGGTCGAGGCGATCGCCTCGTCGACCGTCTTGAACCCGAAGGGCTCGGCCATCTCCACGCCCGCCACGAAGTTGGGGATCACGTTGCGCGCGCCGAAGACACCGGCGGAGTCCAGGATCCGCTTGTGCCACTCGTCGCGGCCGACGTACCGCTCCTTGCCGGGGCAGTACATCTTGAAGAGGTACTCGTCCCAGACCTCGTAGTTGGGGTGGTAGATCTTCACGCCGTAGTCGTGGAAACGCTTGACGTCGTCAAGGGGCAGCGCCTGGGCGACGACCTTGCCGATCCAGCGGTCGGGGAACCGCTCCTCGATGGCCTTGGCGTAGTGGCCGTAGAAGTCGGCCTCGTCGCGGCCCGCGACCGTCTTGGTGATGGCGCCGCCGGTGAGCGTGTACGCGGTGGACGTCTTCGCCGTGTCGTACCGGTCGATGATCTCCAGCGCTTCGAGGACCTCGTCGACGTCCTTCACACCCGTGTACGGCCGGCCGGCCGCCTTGTGCTGGCGCCAGTTGTGGTTGATGTCGCAGTACTGGCACTCCTCCTTCGCGCCGAAGTACTGGCAGACGCGGAAGACGGTGAGGTAGATGAGGTAGCCCCACTGGATGGTCGGGGCCACCTCCATCACGGACTTCCCGTTGGAGAGGGTGTGCTTGTAGTACTCGGGCATGGGCGGCACGCCGACGTCGGCGATGCGCCGGCCGTCGAGGTAGAGGCCGAGGAGGCCTTCCTCGTCCGACGCCACCCGGTAGGGAGAGGCGGGGTTGACCCGTACGGAGACGACCGTGCGCCGCAGGTCGTACGGGCCGCCGGTGAGGATGATCTCCTCCGGCGGGCGGCGCAGGGCGGCCTCACCGAGCTCGGGGAGGGTGCCGTGGTCGAAGGAGAAGATGAAGTACGACTTCGGCTTGACCTCGCCCTTCTCGTTGTCGCTCAGCGCGGAGGCGTCGAAGGCCACACCACCCCTGAGCAGGTCCTCCTTGAAGACGGCTTCCCGTGGCACCTGCGGGAACCTCTCCATCAGGTCCTCCACCAGTGCGGTGCGGCTGCCATCCATCCCGTTGTCTCCTCGCTCCCGACGTCGCCCGGGGATCGCCCGCACGCAACTCCCCACGGTAAGCCTCCGGCGGTCGGGCGGGAGGAGCGGGGGCCGTTTGCCGGGTGTGGCGCGGTCGAGCTCGGGCGGCTCGGTGCGTCGACGGGTGCGGATGAGTGGGGCTTCTCGCGCGGTTCCCCGCGGCCCTGAGAAGCAGGGGCTGCGCCCCGTGCTTCTCGGCCCTCAAGGGGTGCGGGGAACCGCGCGTCAGTCCTCCGCCGCGTAGGACCAGAACTCGACCTCGGTCAGGTTGCACCGGCCGTTGTGCGTGTCGTGGAGGCGCAGGAGCGGGTACGCCGCCGTGTTCGGCAGCCTCGCCTCGTACCAGGTGCCGTCGGTCGTCGTGCCGATGGTGTGCAGGTCGGTCCAGGTCGCCCCGCCGTCGGTGGAGCCGCGCAGCACCGTACCGGTCGCCCGTGCCGCGAACCCGGCGCGCGGCAGGACACGGAGCTTGTCGACCCGCAGCGTGCCGCCGGCGCCCGCGTCGATGTCGATCCAGCTGTCGGCCGCGAGGGTGTCCGTGTACGTGGCGGGGTCGCCGTCGAAGGCGCGCCAGCCGTTGGCGGCCTGCGTCCCGGTGCCGGGCCAGGCGATGGTCGAGGCCTTCACCATCGACGCGGTGACCTCGCCGCGCCGCAGCAGCGTCTCCCGGGAGACGAGCAGCTCGTAGGCCGCGTACACCGCGTCGATCCGGGTGTCCTCGTCCTTCCCGGTCTCCCCTTCCACCCGGTCGAGCTCGGCGGTGAAGGCCGCGTGGCTCTTCTTCGTCCACTCGGCCGCGTCGGTCGCACGCGCCCGTGCGAGGACGTCGGCGAAGGTCTCGGCGACGGCCGCGGCGGGCGTGGAGACCCGGGTACCGCCGCCCACCAGGGCCGCCGTGACCCGGTAGTACCGCCTGCCGTGCCGCAGCCCCTCGTCGTGGTGGGCGAGGGACCGGGTGTCCTTCACGAGCGCGTCCCAGGTGTCCCCGTCGGTGGAACGCTCCACGGTGAACGTGAGCGCGTCCTCCGGCTTGTTCCAGCGGACGGTGACGGTGTCGCCGTCGCGTTCCAGGGCGACCAGCAGGGGACGGTTCCCGAGCGCGTCGAGCCCGACCTCGGCGAAGTCGGCGTCGCCCGTGGCCACGACGCCGGCGTGCACCGCGTACGGGAAGGGGCAGAACAGGCTCCCGACCGTCACCCAGGTACGGCCGTCCCCGGACACCTGGCCGTGCACCCGGTGGGTGGTGAGGTCGCGGACGAGCCGGAGGTGGGGGGTGGCGGCCAGGGTGCGGCCGGGGAGCCCTCGGGTGATCGGGGAGCGGATGTCGTCCTGCCAGTCGTGGCGGCTGTCCCGGGTGCGGTGGTGCAGGACGAGCCCGCCGTCGGCGCCCGCGCCGAAGTACACGTGCCGGGTGTCGGGGGTGAGCCGGTCGCGGAGCATCAGGCCGGTCGCCGGGCCCCGCGCGGTGTCGACGCGGGCGGTGAGGGTGAAGCCGCCCACCGCCGGGCGGCTCACGAAGTGCAGTTCGTCCTCGATGTCGCGGGACAGGACCCGGTAGTCGTCGCCCTCGCCGAGGCCGTCGCCGTGTGCGCCGAGGACGCGGACGGTCGAGCCGCGCACGATCGCGCTGCCCTCGCGGGCGTGGTGCAGGGCGTCGTCGCGCCAGCCGGTCCGTCGTAGCCCGGCCGAGGCGGGCCGCTTCAGCTCCGTCTCGATCGCGTGCGAGGCCGGGCCCCGGCCCGCCGGGTTGACCGCCGTGACCGTGTAGAAGTAGGTCTCGCCCGGCCGCGCGGACTCGTCGACGAAGTGACGGCCCTTCACTTTGGTGCCGATCAGCTCGTACGGGCCCCGTCGTCGCGTCGCCCGGCGCACCTCGTAGTGCGTGGCGCCCGCCGTGGTCTGCCAGGTGACCGCGATCGAGGCGTCGCCGGGCAGGGTGTGGACGAAGTCGACGTGGGAGGGCGGGAGTTCGGCGATGTCCTCCGACTCCAGGCGCAGCACCAGACCGGTCCTGGGAGGCACGCTCACCTTGCCGCCCCGCACCGGAAGCTCCCGGCCGCTCACCAGGTCGAGGACGCCCGCGCCCCCGCCCGGTACCTCCACCCGGTGCGTGCGCTCGTTCCCGTACGCCTTGCGTGTCGTGTTGACGACGAAGAGGTAGCGGCCGTAGCGGGCCGTGAGGAGGTCGGGGTAGCCCGAATAGGCGTGGTCGGCCTCGAAGTTCTCCCGGTTGACGGTCCCCACGCCGGGCTGGAAGGTGATGGGGGCGATCTCGCCGGCGAGGGCCTGGAGGGCGGCGGAGTCGCCCGTCTGCTGGTCCTCCATGAAGTCGACGTCGATGTTGTCCATGCGGGCCCAGTAGTCCTCGTACCGGAAGAGCCCCTCCGTGTGGAGCTGGACGATGTGGTCGCGGTCGGGGTGCCGGACGTGGAGGCGGCCGTTGCGGGCGAACCCGCGCTGGCGTTCGTTGAGGTGACCCCACAGATGTGTGTCGCCGTCGCGCAGGGAGACGAACATGCAGTCCACGTCCACCCAGGCGAAGCGCTCGTAGTCGGTGGTGCGCACGCCGAGCGCGGTGAGTTCGGCGGGGGTGTAGTACGCGAAGTCGGTGTGCGGGTGGACGATGCCGGTCGGTTCCTGGGCCTTCAACCAGCCCCAGGTCTCGCCGAGTTCGAGGTCGTACTTGTTCTTCGACCGCACGGCGGAGAAGTTGGCGAAGTACTGGTGGTCGGCGATCTGCTGCTGGGCGAAGCCCACCGCCTCCCGGGCGTGGCGCCGGGTACGGCTCCACTCCTCGCCCGCGTAGCGCTCGGGGTGTTCCGCGATGTGGTGGGCGAGGGAGACGTAGTGCAGGAGCTTGCCCTCGGAGACGCGCAGGACGTAGCCGGGGAAACCGGGGAAGTTGGTGTTGCGCTCGTCGATGACCATCTCCATGCGCATGGTGCGCTTGAGGTCGTCGTCGAGGTCGGTCATCCGGGCGTGTGAGCGGGCGTGCAGATTGCGCAGCGCCGTCTCCAGGATCCTGTCGTTGAGTTGTTCGTCGCCCTCATGGCCCCAGGTGCGGTGGAACCACTCGGGGAGGTAGTTGGTGGCCTCGCCGTAGTTGGCGACATAGCCGTTCTCGCGGGTGTGGCCGGCCTCGGTCATGGTCGTGTAGTGCGTGCCGAGCGGGAGGCGGCGTACGACGTTGCCGTCCTTGTCGAGCTTGGACCGGGCCAGGCCCTTGATGACGTATGTGACGTAGTCGTCGGTCCAGCGGGCCGTGGTGTCGTGCTGGAAGAGGGAGTGGAAGAGGTCGAGGTCCTGACCGTCCGGTCCGACCAGCACCTCCTCCCCGAGGAAGGGCTCCCAGCCGAGGGCCTCCCCGACGATGCGGTGGCTGCGCGCCCGGCCCTCGTAGTACGACGAGCCGATCACGCGGAGCCCCTCGTGGGCCTCCCAGGCGCCTTCGTACGTGTACATCACCTGGTTGTAGATGTAGGAGAGCCGGGAGCGGGCGTAGTCGAAGTTTGCCTTCAGGACCCGCTCCCATGCGGCACGGCGCGTGAGGGGGCCGCCGTCCGGGCCGACGCCCGCGAGGGAGGTGGGCCCTTCCTCGGTGCCCGTGACGAACGGCTCGTCGAGGAAGGCCTCGAAGGCCTCACGGCCGTGGACATCGCTGTCGGCGATGAGGTTCTCGACCAGGTACAGCGCCTGGCCGAGCGCCCCGTAGTAGCCGCCCCAGTCGCCCTGGTGCCCGCCCCAGGCCAGCAGCTTGGTGTTCCCGTAGTAGTCCTTGGTGTGGTTGTCGACGCACTTGAAGACCCTCAGCAGCGCCGCCCTCCTGGCGGCCGGCGTCTTCGCCGGACACCAGGAGGCACGGGCCAGCGCGCCCGCGTAGAAGAACAGCTCCTCGACGTACCGGACGATCGAGAGCTTGCCGCCGGCGGACGAATCCACCTTGGCGGTAAGGGAGTTGAACAGCTTCACCTGATCGGCGACATATCCGTCGACGAGTGCCTGCCGCGCCGTGTCGTCGAGGGCGGTGACCGTGGCGGTGGGCGGGGTGAAGTCGGTCCGGGGATCGTCGCTCAGGTCGAGACGGCTGCCGGTGTGGGTGTAGGCGCGGTAGTAGCCACGGGAGTTCGCGGTCACCTTGCCGGAGAACGCGCCGTCGTAGGTGCGCAGGGTGATCTCGGCCCGGGTACGGCCCCGGGTGTGCTCCAGCGGCAGCATGATCGTGGCGTAGAAGAAGCGGCCCGGGAGGGGCCGGTTGGTGCCGGTGTTCAGGGCCTCGTAGTCGCCGGAGCGGCGGTAGCCGATCTGCTCGCCGTTGATGTACGCGATCGTCTTGTACGTGGAGGTGTCGCCGCCCCAGAACTTGACGGTGAGGTGGTTCTGGTGGACCGGGTCGACGGCGACGGTGAAGCGGAGGTCGCCGCCCTTGATGCCGGGGGTGGCGAGGGGCTTGGCGACCCGTGCCCTGTCCCCCGCGTTGCCGTCGACGACCTCGGTGTCCGGGCCGTGGAAGTCGTGGGCGGCCTCGGAGTCGGGGTCGCCGAAGTCGACGAGATCCAGCCGTCCGGCGCCACCCGCCGTCGCGTCGGCCTCCCGGCCGGCCGCGTCCCCGGCGGCGAGCGCCGGGGACCAGCCGCCGGAGAGGGCGAGCGTGCCGGTGCCCGCCGCGGCCGTGGTCAGGACGGATCTTCTGGAGATGGGCATGCGGAGTCCTCCGGGCCGGGCGCGCCGTAGTAAACGTTCTCTGCGGAAGGTAGGCGGCTGCACCCGAGGTAGACAAGAGGTCGTGCGACAGAAAGACTTTCGAGGGCCAGAGAAAACAGACAACGGTTGTCGACAGTGATCGTCGACAACCGTTGTCTGTTCTCCCGAGGCTCAGGTGCGCCTTCTCCCGGGTCAGCAGTCGCGCAGCGGGTCCGTCTCGCTGTAGATCGCGGTGTCCTTCATCCAGCCGGACTGGCCGTTGTCGGCGACTGTCCTGAGCCAGCGGGTCGGGTGCGGCCCGCCCACCCAGGCCTGGTTGTCCAGCTTGCAGTGGAACCAGCTCGGGTTGGTGTTCATGGTTCCGACGACCTGGTCGGGATTGGGGTACAGGCGGTTGTTGCCCACCGATCCGTACACCGGGGCACCGGAGACGTTGTTGCACCAGTACCTGATGCCGTCCTCGTGTCGCCAGCAGTTGGACGCGGCGGACGCGGACGGCGCCGCGAGGGTCGTGCCGAGCGCGGCGGCCAGGCCGGCGGTGGCGACCAGCCAACGAAACCTCATGTGTGTTCCTCTCCTGTCAGGACGTGTGTGTGCGTGACGGGTGCGGTCGAGGCTCAGCCACGGCATCCGGCGTGCCCTTGCGCTTCGGTCCAGTCCCGTGCCGAAGCCTGCCGACTCGCGGGGCACGTCCGCGCCCCCTTCGATCAGGGTCGAAAGCCGCTGGTGGGAAGCGCCCGCGGCCTCCGGCCCACGACCGGGCGACCCGGTCGTGGGCCGGAGGCCGCGCAGGGGACGACCGCCCGCCGGGACGAAGGCAGCGCACCGGCCGACCGCTGCCGGACCACACCGGCGGCAGGGGACGCCCACCGCCCCCGCCGACGGCACCCCACTGACCGCTGGAACCCCACCGACCGCTACGTGCCCCCGGCACCCCGTCGGTGGCCCGGGGCCACCGTCACGCCATCCGGGCCAGCGCCCCCCGGTCGAGCGCGTACGCCAACTCCTCTCCGGCGGCCAGCCGTTCGGCCTCCTCCGTGACGGCGAGGCCGAGGCGGGCGACCTCGTTGCCCTGGGAGCCGGCGAGGTGGGGGGTGACGAAGGCGTTCGGGAGGTCGAGGAGGGGGGAGTCGGCGGGCAGCGGCTCGGGGTCGGTGACGTCGAGGATCGCCGAGAGGCGCCCGGCACGCAGCTCGTCGACGAGGGCGTCGTGGTCGACCAGGGCGCCGCGCGCCGTGTTGATCAGGGCGGCCCCGTCGGGCATGAGGGCGAGGGCGCGGCGGTCGATCAGGCGGTGGGTCTCGGGGGTGTCGGGGGCGTGCACGGTGACGATGTCCGAGGTGCGCAGCAGGTCGTCGAGCGGGAGCAGGGGCACGCCGAGGGCGGCGGCCCCGGCCTCGTCGACGTAGGGGTCGGTGAGGCTCACCCGCAGGTCGAAGGGGCGCAGCAGTTCGATGACGCGGCGGCCGATGCGGGAGGCGCCGATGACGCCGACGCGGCGGCCGTGGTTGCCGATGCCGGGGACGAACCCCCAGCCCGTCGAGACGCGCTCGGCGCGCAGGCGTTCACGGCGGCCGAGGATGTCCTTGCCCGCGAGCAGGATCATGGCCAGGGTGTACTCGGCGACGGGCAGGGCGTTGGCGGCGGCGGCCGTGGAGACGGTGATCCCGCGTTCCCAGACGGCCGGGGTGACGAAGCCCTTCACCGAGCCCGCCGAGTGCAGCAGCGCCCGTAGCGCGGGGGCCGCGTCGAGGACCGTCTCGTCGACGCGGGGGCATCCCCAGCCGGTGACCAGCACCTCGGCCTTCGCCAGCGCCGCCCGGACCTCGGGGTCGGCGAAGTCCTCGGCGATCAGGGCGGGGTCGATGTCCACGGTCTCCCGCAGACGGGCCAGCACGTCCGGCGGGAAGACCTGCGGAACGTTCTCGGCCGTCATGGCGAACAGTGCGCGGGGACGCTCGGGCAAGGAAGGACCTTCCGGCTGGGAGGGCTGGGAGAAGGCGAGGCCAGGGGACAGTAAGCGGTCTCTACGGTAGGCAGGCGCTCGCGAGGAGGTCAATGAACCGGCTGCCGCGCGGGACGGAGAGGATGGCCCTCGACAGCTACGGCCAGCAAAGGACATCAGACATGACGACCGAGACCCTGACCAACTGGGCCGGGAACATCACGTACACCGCCGAGGAGCTGCACCGGCCGCGGTCCGTGGACGCGCTGCGGGCCCTGGTCGCGGCCGGCGAGAGGGTGCGGGTGCTGGGCAGCGGTCACTCGTTCAACGAGATCGCGGACCCCGGCCCCGAGGGGGTGCTCCTGTCCCTGACCGGGCTGGCCCCGGAGATCGAGGTGGACACGACGGCCCGTACGGTCCGGGTCGGGGGCGGCGTCCGGTACGCGGAACTGGCCCGCGCGGTGCACGCCCACGGCCTGGCCCTGCACAACATGGCCTCCCTGCCGCACATCTCCGTGGCGGGCTCGGTGGCCACCGGTACGCACGGCTCGGGCGACGGGAACGGTCCGCTCGCGGCGGCGGTGCGCGAGGTCGAGCTGGTCGCGGCGGACGGGACGACGCTGACGCTCGCGCGCGGCGACGACCGTTTCGGCGGGGCGGTGACCTCGCTCGGCGCGCTCGGCGTGGTCACCGCGCTCACCCTCGACCTGGAGCCGGCCTTCGAGGTCGGCCAGCAGGTCTACGGTGAACTCCCGCTGGCGGGGCTGGACTTCGACGCCGTGTCGGCGGCTGCGTACAGCGTGAGTCTCTTCACCCGCTGGCGGCACTCCGGCTTCGACCAGGCGTGGGTCAAGCGGCGCGTGGACCGGGCCACGGCCGACTTCCCGTGGGCGGCGCCCGCGACCGAGGCGATGCACCCGGTGCCGGGGATGCCCGCGGTGAACTGCACCGAGCAGTTCGGGGTGCCCGGCCCCTGGCACGAGCGGCTGCCGCACTTCCGGGCCGAGTTCACGCCGAGCAGCGGGGACGAGCTGCAGTCGGAGTACCTGCTGCCGCGCTCGTTCGCCGCGGAGGCGCTGCACGCGCTCGACGGGGTACGGCATGTCGTCGCGCCGGTGCTCCAGGTCTGCGAGGTCCGTACGGTCGCCGCCGACGCGCAGTGGCTGAGCCCCGCCCACGGCCGGGACACGGTGGCGTTCCACTTCACCTGGATCGCGGACCCGGCGCCCGTGCTGCCGGTGGTCCGGCGGGTCGAGGAGGTGCTCGCGCCGTTCGATGCCCGGCCGCACTGGGGCAAGGTGTTCACGGTTCCGGCGGCGGAGCTGCGGGCGCTGTACCCCCGGCTGGGTGATTTCCGGGCGCTGGCCGAAGTCCTGGACCCGGCGGGCAAGTTCCGCAACACCTTCGTCGGGGAGGTGCTCGGCGCGTGAGTCGGGCGTGAGTCACCTTGGGGGACTTCGTAAACCCCCTTTCCTAACCCCTTGTAGAAAGTCCCTGCTCGCCATAGCCTTGGCGCCGCGCCGGGGCAACAGGCCTCGTCATGGCCTGGAGGGATCGAGGGGATCATGTCGTCGGTGAAGCGCACCTCACGCGACATCCGCACCGCGAACCGCTACGAGGTGCTGCGCCAGATCATCGCCAAGTCTCCCACCTCCCGGCAGGAACTGGCGGCGGCCACCGGCCTGAGCCTGGCCACGGTCGCCACACTCGTGGGCGAGCTGCTCGACCTCCGCATGATCACCGAGGTCGGGTTCGAGGACTCGGCGGGCGGGCGCCCCCGCGGGCTGGTGGCCGTCAACGCGTCGGGGGGCGCGCTGATCGGCGTCGACATCGCGGAGACGTACGTCCACGTCGAGCTGTTCGACCTGGCGCTGAACGTCCTGGCCCGCGCCGAGGAGAACGTCCGCCCGGGTGAGAGCCTGCCCGAGCAGATGGTGGGGCACGTCGCCGCCGCCGTCGGCTCCGTGGTCGCGCAGGCCGGCACCGAGGGCGCCCGGGTGCTCGGCGTCGGGGTGAGCGTGCCGGGGCAGGTCGACCGCGCCACCGGCATCTCGGAGTACGCGCCCAACTGGGACTGGCACGACGTGCCGCTGCTCGACCTGCTGACCGAGCACATCGCCTACCCCCTGTACCTGGACAATCCGCTGCGCGCGGTCGCGGTGGCCGAACTGTGGTTCGGGGCCGCCCGCGGTCGCGGGGACGCCGCGGTGATCACCCTGGGGACCGGCGTGGGCGCCGGGCTCGTCCTGGACGGCGGGCTGCACCGGGGGGTGAGCAACAGCGCCGGCGAGTGGGGCCACACGACGATCGTGCTGGACGGCCGGCTGTGCCACTGCGGCAACCACGGCTGCGTGGAGACGTACGTGGGCGCCCCGGGGATCATGCTGAACCTCCGGGAGCTGAGCCCGCGCAGTACGCTGCTGCACCCCGAGGACCAGACGGCCACCATCGCGGCCCTCGCGCGGGGCGCGGCCCGGCACGATCCGGTGGCGGTCAAGGTGGTGCGGGACACGGCCCGATATCTCGGTGCGGGCATCGCCGACCTGGTCAATCTGTTCAATCCCGAAGTGGTCGTGCTCAGCAGCTGGGTCGCGGCCGCGCTGGGCGAGCCCCTGGTCGCGGAGGTGCGCGAGGCCGTCGCCCGGCACGCGCTGCCGCGTCCGATGGCCGCCACCGAGATCGTGCTCTCCCAGATCCCGAGCGATCCGGCGTGCCTGGGCGCGGCGACGTTCGCGCTGGAGGGCGCGCTCCAGTCGGTCGGGCAGAAACCGGGCACCCGGGCCGCGCCGGCCGCGTCGCGCAGCAGGCCCGCCGTGCGCCGCCGAGGGCGGCCCGAAGAGCGCGAACGCCTGCGCGAACACCCCTGAGCCGAGGGCCGCCGGACCCTGACCCGGTGGCCCTCTCCCCCCACGTCAAACCCATTGCGCCGCACGGACGTTCGGAACACCGAACCGAATACAACGCTTCGAACAGACTTCGTCCAACCCCTTGCCGAAGCCTTAGCCGAAGGTTAACGTCCCGCACCGCAAGCCTCTTTGAGCCACTGAGCCATCCGGCACTGAGCCGCCGAGCCATGGGCGCAGAGCCGCAGCCGTACTCGAGACAAGGACGTCAGCATGTCGGCATTCAGGAACAGCAACTTCGACCGCCGCACCGCCCTGCGGGCCGCGCTGGGTCTGGCCGCCGCCGGCGGACTGGCCGCGTGCGGCAGCAACACCGGCAGGAGCAGCAGCGGCGGCGGCGCCGGCCTCACGCAGTACTTCCACGCGTACGGCGAGGCGGGCACCGAGCAGGCCATCAAGCGGTACGCCAAGGCCTACAAGGAATCCAACGTCACCACGCAGTGGATCACCGGCTCCAACTTCGAGAGCAAGCTCTTCGCCTCGCTGCTCACGGACAAGGCCCCCGACTGCTTCGAGTTCCACCCGCAGCTGCAGATGATCGAGAGCGGGCAGGTCGCGGACCTGACCGACCTGATAGACCCGGTGAAGGACGACTTCAACCCGGCCGACATCCAGTCGCACACGGTCGACGGCAAGATCTACGGCATCCGGATGATCGACGACCCGCAGTTCTTCTTCTACCGCCCGTCGCTGTTCGAGAAGGCCGGTGTCGAGGTTCCGCAGACGCTGGAGGAGCTGGCCGAGGCCGCTGCCAAGCTGACCACGGACAAGGTCAAGGGCGCCTACCTCGGCAACACCCTGCACTCGATGATCAACCCGCTGATCTGGTCGGCCGGCGCGCAGCACCTCGACGAGAAGAACCAGATCGCCTACCACACGGACGCGGTCGTCGACGGCTTCAAGCAGCTGCGCAAGCTGTTCACCAGCGGTGACCTGCTGCTCGACGCCCCGACCGACTTCTGGGACCCGTCCGCGCTCAACCAGGGCCTGACCGCCATGCAGTGGTGCGGTATGTGGGCGATGCCGCAGATGCAGGAGGCGCTCGGCGACGACCTCGGCATCTTCCCGTTCCCGAAGGTCGGCGACGCGGGCAAGCAGTCGGTCTACAACGGCGGCTGGTCGATGTTCGTCAACGCCAAGGGCAAGAACCTCGAAGCCACCAAGGAGTACGTGAAGTGGCTGTGGATCGACCAGAAGGAGTACCAGGAGGACTGGGCGCTCTCCTACGGCTTCCACATCCCGCCGCGCACCTCGATCGCCGCCTCGGCCGAGAAGCTGAAGTCGGGCCTGCCCGCTGAGGGCGTGAAGCTCTTCAACGAGTTCGGCCACTTCGACAACATCGGCTGGACCCAGGCGAGCATCACCGCCCTGGAGGACGTCCTCGCCAACTCGGTCCGCAAGGGCGCCGACCCGGACAAGGAACTCACCAAGGCCGACGCGAAGGTCAACAAAGAGCTGAAGAAGCTGTTCGGATAGGCCGGCGGACAGGTACTCACGACATGTCGACCATCACCAAGGACGGCGTCTCCAGCCCCGCCGCGGCGAAGGCCTCCCCGGCCAAGCCGCGGCGGGGGCTGCGGGGCTCCCCCACCTTCAACTTCTGGCTCTTCACCGGGCCGTTCCTGATCGGCCTGGCGATCTTCGTCTATCTGCCGATCCTGTGGAGCCTGTATCTGTCGTTCTTCGAGGCCCGCTTCACGGTCACGCCGAGCGAGTTCATCGGCCTCGACAACTACGTGACGATGCTGACCGACGAGGAGTTCATCCGCTCCCTCGTCACCTTCACCATCTTCGCCGTCTTCATCGTGCCGCTGACCTGGGGAACCTCGCTCGGTCTCGCGCTGATGGTGAACCGGCTGCGGTTCATGCGGGCGTTCTTCCGCTCGGTGTTCTTCCTGCCCACGGCGGTCAGCTATGTCGCCGCCTCCCTGGTCTGGAAGATGTCCATCTTCAGTGGTGTCCGCTTCGGCATGATGAACACCTTCCTGAGCCTCTTCGGCATCGACAACACCGCGTGGCTGGCCAGCCCCGACCCGCCGTGGTACTGGCTGGTCATCCTGACCGTACGGCTGTGGCTGCAGGCCGGCTTCTACATGATCCTCTTCATCGCGGCCCTGCAGAACATCCCGCAGGAGCTGTACGAGGCCGCCTCGATCGATGGTGCCAAGCGCGGCTGGCAGACGTTCTGGCACATCACCCTGCCGCAGCTGCGGGCTACCTCCACCGCCGTGATCCTGCTGCTGCTCGTGGCGGCGTACCAGGCCTTCGACGAGTTCTTCAACCTGCTGAACAAGACCACCTGGGGCAGACCGCCCCTGGTCGAGCTGTACTACAAGGCCCTCGGTGACAGCCAGGACTACGGCGCGGGCAGCGCGGGCGCGCTGATCCTCACCGTACTGATCTGCCTCGTGACCCTGCTCCAGGGCAAGTTCCTGGGATTCGGAAGGGGTGAGGAGTCCAAGTGACCACCACCACGACACCTCCGGCGGACCGGGTCGACCGGGCGGCCGTCTCGGCCAAGCCGCGTCGGGTCCGGAGCGGCAGTGTGATCGGCTCGACCGGTCTCTACCTCGCCACCGGTATCGCCGCGCTCCTCTTCCTCATCCCGTTCTATCTGATCGTCCGCAACGCGCTGATGACGGACCCGGAGATCACGGGCGAGGAATGGAAGTGGTTCCCCACCGACATCCAGTGGGGCAACGTCAGCGAGCCGTTCGACGACCCCTCGGTCGACTTCGCGCGCTCGCTGTGGAACTCGGCGGTCGTCGGTGTCCTGCACACCGTCGGCGTCCTGCTGTTCTGCTCACTGGCCGGCTACGGCCTGGCCCGCATCCCGTACAAGCACGCCAACAAGGTCTTCTACATGGTCCTCGGCACCCTGATGGTGCCGACCGCCGTGACCTTCGTGCCCAGCTTCGTGCTGGTGTCGTCCCTCGGCTGGATCGACACCTACCGGGGTCTCATCATTCCGGGCCTCTTCAGTGGTTTCACGTGCTTCCTGTTCCGGCAGTACTTCCTGGGGTTCCCCAAGGAGCTGGAGGAGGCGGCACGGGTGGACGGGCTCGGTTACATGGGCGCGTACTGGCGGGTCGTCGTACCCAACTCGCTGAACTTCTTCGCCGCGATGGCGACGATCACGTTCATCAGCGGGTGGAACTCCTTCCTGTGGCCCCTGGTCATCGGCCAGGACCCGAGCGCGTGGACCGTCCAGGTCGCGCTCTCGAACTACACGACCGGCCAGACCGTCAACTTCCACCTGATCTTCATGGCCACCGCCATTTCCATCCTGCCCCTGGTGTTCGTCTTCCTCTTCCTCCAGCGCTGGCTGGTGCAGGGCATCGCGCAGACTGGCATCAAGGGCTAGGGAATCAGCAAGGAGACCGATGTCTTTCCGCACCACCGGCACCACCGGCGCCGCCACCCCGTCCGTCGACTACGTCGAGGACGTCTCACCGGGCCGCGCGGCCCTTCCGCCCCGCGCCTGGTACGCGTCCTCCGACGCCCGGACCCTGTCGCTGAACGGCGACTGGAGCTTCAGGCTGTCGCCGACCGCCGACGCGGAGGACGACTCGTTCGCCGCCGAGGGGTACGACGCCGAGGGCTGGGCCCGGGTAGCCGTCCCGGGTCACTGGGTGCTGCAGGGCGACGGGGCCTTCGGGGCGCCGATCTACACCAACCACCTGTACCCGTTCCCGGTGGACCCGCCGAGGGTGCCGACGGAGAACCCGACCGGTGACCATCTGCGGTACTTCGACCTGCCGGAGGGGTGGCCCGTTCCCGACGAGGGCGGTCTCTCCGAGGGCGGGGCGGTGCTGCGCTTCGACGGTGTGGAGTCGTGCGCCCGGGTGTGGCTGAACGGCACGGACATCGGTGAGTTCAAGGGATCCCGGCTGCCGCACGAGTTCGCGGTCGGGCACCTGCTGAAGCCGGCGGGGAACGTCCTCGCCGTCCGGGTCCACCAGTGGTCCGCGGGCTCCTATCTGGAGGACCAGGACCAGTGGTGGCTGCCCGGCATCTTCCGGGACGTCACGCTGCTGCACCGCCCGGCGGACAGCGCCGCCGACTTCTTCGTGCACGCCTCCTACGACCATGTCGGCGGCATCGGGACCCTGCGTGTCGACTCCGACGTCGACGGCCGGGTCCTCGTGCCCGCCCTCGACATCGATGTCGCGACCGGCGAAGCGGTGACGGTCCCGGTGGAGCCGTGGACCGCCGAGACGCCCCGGTTGTACGACGGGGAGCTGGTCACGGCGGGCGAACGCGTCCCGCTGCGGATCGGTTTCCGTACCGTGGTGCTGGAGGACGGCCTGCTGAAGGTCAACGGGAAGGCGATCCTCTTCAAGGGCGTCAACCGGCACGAGTGGCACCCGACGACGGGCCGCGCGCTGGACCTGGAGACCATGCGCGAGGACGTGCTGCTGATGAAGCGGCACAACATCAACGCCGTGCGCACCTCGCACTACCCGCCGCACCCGGCCTTCCTCGACCTGTGCGACGAGTACGGCCTCTGGGTGATCGACGAGTGCGACCTGGAGACCCACGGCTTCACCGAGCAGGCGTGGCGGGACAACCCCGTCGACGACGACCGCTGGACCCCGGCCCTGCTGGACCGCGCGGCCCGGATGGTCGAGCGCGACAAGAACCACCCCTCGGTGGTCATCTGGTCCCTCGGCAACGAGGCCGGCACCGGCCGGGGTCTGACCGCCATGGCCGAGTGGATCCACGGCCGCGACGGCTCCCGCCTGGTGCACTACGAGGGCGACTGGGACTGCCGGGACACCGACATCTACTCCCGGATGTACGCCGACCACGCCGAGACCGAGCGCATCGGCAAGCGCCTGGACGGCGGCACCCACAAGCGTCGGCAGCTGCCCTTCATCCAGTGCGAGTACGGGCACGCCATGGGCAACGGCCCCGGCGGCATCGCCGACTACCAGCGCATCTTCGAGGCGCACGAGCGCATCCAGGGCGGTTTCATCTGGGAGTGGATCGACCACGGCGTCAAGCACCCGACGCTGGGCTACGCCTACGGCGGCGACTTCGGGGAGGAGCTGCACGACGGCAACTTCGTGTGCGACGGCCTGATCTTCCCGGACCGGACGCCCTCCCCCGGCCTGATCGAGTTCAAGAAGGTCATCGAGCCCGTCCGCATCGACGGCGACGGTCCGGCCGGGACGGTCCGGGTGCGCAACGCGTTCGACTTCCAGGACCTGTCCTCGCTGGCCTTCGAGTGGGCGTACGAGGTGGACGGGAAGACGGTGGAGGCGGGCACCCTGTCCGTGCCCGGCCTTCGGCCCGGCGAGTCGGCCGAGGTGAAGCTGCCGCAGCCGCCGGCCGGTGGGCCGGCGGGTGAGGCGCTGTGGACCGTACGGGCGCTGCTGGCCGAGGACACGGCGTGGGGCAAGAAGGACCACCAGGTGGCGTGGGCCCAACTCCCGGTGGTGGAGCGGCCGTTGCCGACCGTGGTGGCCGGTGAAGGCCCCACGGCGAGCGAGAGGCTGATCTATCTCGGCCCCGCCTCCTTCGACGTCCGCACGGGTGAGCTGAAGACCGTCGGCGGCGTCGACGTGACCGGGCTGCGCCTGGACGTGTGGCGGGCGCCGACGGACAACGACGACGGCGCCTCCTGGCAGGACGGCACGCGCACCAGTGAGCTGTGGCGCAAGTTCGGCCTGCACCGGATGCGGCACCGCCTGGACGGGGTGGAGCTGGGCGAGGACGCGCTGACCGTACGGACCCGGGTGGCGCCGGCGGCGTGGGAGTTCGGCCTGCGCACGACCTACCGGTGGACCACGGACGGCACCCGGCTGAGGCTGACCGTGTCGGTGGATCCGGACGGCAACTGGACGGTCCCGCTCCCGAGGCTCGGCATCCGCTTCGGGCTGAGGTCGGCGGATGCGGTGACCTGGTACGGCGGTGGCCCCGGCGAGGGTTACCCCGACACCAAGTCGGCTGCCATGGTGGGCCGTTGGAGCTCCACGGTGGACGAGCTGCAGACCCCGTACGTCCGCCCGCAGGAGAACGGCGCCCGGCCCGACGTCCGCTGGGCCGAGCTCGGCGGACTGCGCGTCGACGGTGACCCGGAGTTCTGGTTCACGGCCCGCCGCTGGACCACCGAACAGCTCGACGCCGCAGCGCATCTGACGGACCTTCAGGCCGGTGACACGGTGTGGGTCAACCTGGACCACGGCCAGATGGGCATCGGCTCCCAGTCCTGCGGCCCGGGCGCCCTGCCGGAGTACCACCTGACGGCGGGACCGGCGGAGTTCTCGTTCGTGTTCTCGACGACGGCGTAGGAAGGCAGTTGGCCAGGACAGCGGCCGGTCGGGCGATCATGCCGACCGGCCGCTGTCGCGCCGTGGCAGAGCGATGACGGGCGAGCGGTGGGGCGGGTGGGATCAGCACGGGGCGGAGACCGGGGGGCTCGTCCAGCCGGTCCCGTGCCCCGCCACGGACGCGAGGGTGCGTTGGTCGTGGGCCGGGTCCAGCAGGTCCGGCGGATGCCCCGCCTCTGCGTCAGCGGGCCGCACGCTTGTCCGGCGGGGCGGCGCCGTGGTCACGAGCGTAGGCGTCGAGGATCTCCGGTCGGGGCTTCCCCGTGTGCAGGAAGCGCTCGTCGAGCACGGTGGCGAAGTCGTCGAGTGCGGCGGCGAGGACGAGGGACGCGATACGAGCACCGGGGTGCTGTGCCCGCCGGGTCCGCTCGGCGAGTTCGGCGGCGTGGCCGATGCTCAGCGCCAGCGAGGTGTCGCCGGTCCCGTCGTGGAAGTAGTACGACTCCGGATACTGGGCGAAGTCCACGCTGACGCCGGCGATCCCGGCGGCCAGCGCGTCCAGTGCGGCGGCTCCCGCCTCGGAGTCGAGCTGTTCGTCGGTGATCCCGGCCCGGCGCAGATGGCAGACGCGCAGCGCCAGCGTCCGGCGCCGGGCGAGTGCGGGAAAGATGCCGAGCACCCAGGAGACGGTGGCGGTCAGCAGCGCGAATCCGACCAGCGCCTCCAGCGGTGCCACGATCCGCAGCCAGCCCTCGGCGGGGGCGATGTCGCCGAGGCCGAGGGTGGCCACGGTCACCAGGGAGACATACAGGGCGTCCACCGGACGGGAGTGCTGGGTCGGCTCCAGGGCGCTCGAGAAGACGAAGCCCTCCGGCATGTGCTGCCAGTACACCACCGCCCAGCCCAGGGCCACGCCGCACGTCCACATCGCGACCACGCCCGCCACGCCGAGCGGCCCGGCGACTCCCGCGGCACGCCAACGGGGACTGGTGCGGGAGGACAGTCGCCACAGGGCCGTCATGACGATCCGGCTCAGTCCTCCGTGGCGGGTCGGGTGCCACAGGGTGTGGAACACGTCCCGCAGGATGATCAGCACCACCGCAACGCCGACCAGCGAGATCAGCCCGTTCACACGTCCTCCTCAGCAACACCGGTACCGGTACCGGCATGCTGCCGCGCGGACATGGGGTGGGTGGCCGTCGCGGGCCCGTGTCGCCGCAGGCGTTCGAGGACGCCCGTCCGCACAGGGGAGGTGCGTCGGCGCCCGCACGGCAAAGGACCCGGGAACGGCGTGCGTTCCCGGGTCCCCTCGGCGCCCGGTCAGTCCCGCTGTGCGCCCGTGGGCAGCGGGCGCAGTTGCATGCTCGACGCGGTGCTGGTGCCGAATCCGTAGTCCAGCATCTTCGCGGCGTCGCCGTAGCGGCTGGTGGCGTTCAAAACGACACCGATGACGGTCTTGTCGCCTCGGGTGGCGGAGAAGACCAGACACGGTCCCGCGGATGTGCCGGTGCCGGTCTTGATGCCGTTGGCGCCGGAGTAGGAGCCGAGCAGTTGGTTGGTGTTGTACCAGGTGTAGGTACGGGTGCCGCCGGTGCTCGTGGTCGCGTAGCGCACGGTCTTCGTCGTCTTCACGACGGTGCGGAACGTCGAGTACTTCATCGCGCTGCGGGCCAGCTTCGCCAGGTCTCGCGGGGTGGTGTAGTTGGCGCCGGCCGCCGAGATGCCGTCGAACGAGTCGAAGTGGGTGTTGGTCAGACCGAGGTCCGCGGCCTTCTTGTTCATCTTGCCGATGAACGACTTCACCCGCGCGGAGCGGGTGTCACCCGTGCCGAAGGTGTCGGCGAGGGCGTACGCGGCGTCGCAGCCCGAGGGCAGCATCAACGCGTACAGCAACTGCCGGACCGTCACACGGTCGCCCGTCCTCAGATCCGCGGTGCTCGCGCCCTCGGCCGTGACGTAGTCCCGGTAGGCCTGCCTGATGGTGACCTTGCGGTCGAGGTCGAGACCGGTCTGCCCGAGGACCACGCGGGCGGTCATGATCTTGGTCGTGCTGGCCATCGGCCGCTTGTAGTCGGCGTACTTGCTGAACAGCTTGGTGCCGGTCGCGTTGTCCAGCAGGTAGGCGCCCTTGGCGCTGACCGTGGGCGCGTTGGCCGCCTGCGCGGGCGAGGCCAGGGGCGTGGCCAGCAGTACGGTGCCCGCGGTCACGGCGATCGCCGCGGCTTTGCGCAGCGTCATCGCACCGGATCTTCGTGCGCCCGCACTCCGGCGAGCACGCATGCTCTTGTCAAGGGTTGTCAATTCGAACGCTCCGAAAGCACATCCACATCTGAATGAAAGCCATAAAGCGGGCATATATCACCCTGTCCCTCCATGGCTCACAAGGGAGAGAATGGTTGCACAGTTCTCCCACGAGCCTTCGGGCACCCCTTTGTGCGCATTTCCCGCTGGCCGGAGGCGCCCTTCCCGCTGCCGCCGTAGCCGGTCACGAACTTCTTGACATGAACGTCGAAAGATCAAGGAGTGGCCGCCGGGTTCCCTGGATACGGCGGATCGCCACGTCCCTCACTGTTTCCCCAACTGGCCTTGCACGTCACACTGGTTGACATTGAACCTGAACACCGCTCATCTTCCCCTCACCCCTGTCCCGCCCCCGGAGAGTCCCCATGAGAAGACTGATCGGCAGCCTCACGGCCGCCGCGCTCGCCGTCACCGGCCTCGCGACCACCGGCGCGACCCCCGCCGCGGCCGCCACCACCGGCACGTTCAACGTGCTCACGTACAACGTCGCGGGCCTCCCGGAGGGGCTGAGCTCCGGCAACCCGGCGACGAACACCCCGCTGATATCGCCGCGCCTCGGGGCGTACGACATCGTGAACGTGCAGGAGGACTTCAACTACCACGCGGCGCTGTACGCGGGCGACAACCACCCGTACCGCACCGCCACCAGCGGTGGTGTGCCCTTCGGCGACGGCCTGAACACGCTGTCGGACTACGCGTTCGAGGACTTCCAGCGGGTGAAGTGGAACGACTGCACCGGCACCAACTGCCTCACCCCGAAGGGCTTCTCGCTGGCCCGCGTGCGGCTCGACGAGGGCGTCTACGTCGACCTCTACAACGTGCACACCAACGCCGACTCCGACGACGCGGCCCTCGCCGCCCGCCGCGCCAACGTCACCCAGCTCTCGCAGTTCATCCAGGCGAACTCGGCGGGCAACGCGGTGATCGTCATGGGTGACACCAACACCCGCTACACGCGCACCGGCGACAACATCCGCTCACTCGTGTCGGAGAACGGGCTAACGGACCCGTGGGTGCAGCTGATCAAGGGCGGTGTCGCCCCGGCTCTGGGCGCCGACGCGCTGGTCTGCCCGACCACGGCCCCGACCAACGACTGCGAGGTCGTCGACAAGGTCTTCTTCCGCGACAGCAACGTGGTGAACCTGACCGCCGGCCGCTACAACAACGACTGGGCCAAGTTCCTCGACTCCGCGGGCGCCAACCTCTCCGACCACTTCCCGCACACGGTCGACTTCTCCTGGACCCTCAACTCGCGGCTCCGGGCCAGCGACTTCTTCGGCGGCCCGCACGGCACGGCGTACAACGACGCCGACAACCTGCCCTCGACGGTCTCGCCCCGCACCCTGACCCTGCGCGGCGCCTCCCGCCTCGACGCGGTCTCGCTCACCCACGACGGCGGTACGACGCTGGCCCACGGCGGCACCGGCGGCACGGCGGCCTCCCTCACCCTGGCCTCCGATGAGCACCTCACCTCCGTGAAGCTGACACAGGGCCAGAAGGACGGCCGTACCCGGATCTTCTCCGCCGCCTTCGGCACGGACAAGGGCCGCACCCTCGCCTCCGGTACGGCCACCTCGAACGCCAAGACCTTCACGGCACCCCCCGGCTGGCAGATCGTGGGCTTCACCGGCCGCTCGGGCGACGAGATCGACAAGCTGGGCGTCCTGTACGCACCGATCGGCTGACCCGCGCGCCGACGCTCACACGGCCTCCGTGCCCTTGATCACCGGGCGATAGCCTTGGCGTTCAGGTCCCAGAGGTGAAGAGGTGGTCTCCATGGCCCGTGCCGGGCTCACCGTCGACCGGGTCGTGGAGGCCGCGGCCGATCTCGCGGACGAGATCGGGTTCGAGAAGGTCACCCTGTCCGCGCTGGCGCGGCACTTCGGGGTGAAGGACGCGAGTCTGTACTCGCACGTCAGGAACCTCCAGGATCTGCGGACGCGGGTCGCCCTGCTGGCGGGCGGCGAGATGATCGACAAGATCGCCGAAGCCGTGGCCGGACGCGCGGGCAAGGACGCGCTGGCCGCCTTCGCCGGGGCCTACCGGGAGTACGCCCTGGAGCACCCCGGCCGGTACGCGGCCACACAACTCCCCGTCGACCAGGTCCTCGTCGCCGACTCCCCCGCCCTGCGCCGCACCGCCGAGATCACCTACGGCATGCTCCGCGCCTACGGCCTCGACGAACCCGACCTCACCGACGCCGTGCGCCTGCTGCGCAGCACCTTCCACGGCTACTGCGCCCTGGAGGCGGGCGGCGGCTTCGGCGCGGCACGGGACGTGGGCCGGTCGTGGGCCAAGGCCGTGGAGGCACTGCACGTGGCGCTGACGCACTGGCCCGGGGAGGCGCCGGAGGGGGCGTAGCCCCGGCGGTCCGGTCGAGGTCGGTGGGGGTGCCTTGAAGCCGGAGAGGTAGGGAAGCGAAGTCCCGCAGCCCTGCCGTCCCTTGAGGTCTCAAAGAATGTCCCCCGCGGCGGCAACCTCATGTCTCCCGGCGGCGACCCCAGGACATGACACCTGCAACACCCTCCCCCTCCGTCCCGTCCGGACACCGTCGCCGCCACGTCGCGCGCAAGCCCGTCATCGGCTCGCTCGTGGCCGCGTCCGTGCTGGCGGGGGCCTGGTACGCCACCGCAGGGGCGGCGCCCTCCACCCCCTCGGCGGCCGGTGGTCTCACGGTGACGAACACGACCGTGAGCCTGCCGGCGAAGTTCCCCTATCTCTCGGCGGGCTACAACAACAGCCGGGAGTGGACGCGGACGGCGACGGCCGTCGCGCCGAACGGCACCCTGCGGGTCGCCTGGCCCGCCTCGGACGGCATCCATGTCACACCGCTGACGGCGGCCGGCAAGCGCTCCGGCGCCGACACGGTCGTCAAGGGGACCAAGGAGGTCGGAGGTCTCGTCGCGCACAACGACGGGTTCGCGCTGCTGACCCGGGTCGCCGACACCAACAAGTGGAAGGAGACCGCCGCCGCGCTCGTCCGCTACAAGAACGGCAAGCAGGCCTGGCGGACCAAGCTCACCGGCAAGTCCAGCGACGACACGGCCCCGCTGCTCGACGGCCAGCTCGCCTGGAACGGCAAGAAGTACGGCGCCTACTTCGTCGTGCACGGCGCGGGCGGCTTCGCCGACGGCCACTTCGGCGACAAGCTCTCCTACGTCGGCTCCACCGGCAAGAAGCTCGGCGGCGGCTGGGGCTGGGGCTGCTCCCACAACGAGGGCATAGCCCTGCGCGCCGAGACCAGCGGGAACTTCACCTCCCTCTGCTTCGACGACTGGCGGTCGGGGCTGTTCGTCTCCACCGGTATCGCCGCCCCGGACAACGCGCCCGTCGTCCAGCGCGAGCAGTGCTGGGCCGGCTACTGCGGCGGCACCTTCGCGGGCCGCACCGGCGACCTCGTGAAGTCCTCCACCGGCCGCTACGCCACCGCGTTCGCCTCGCGCGGAGCGGCCTCCGCCAAGAAGAACCCGGACGACTCCAGCGGGCGGGGCTGGACGGTCAAGCCGAAGACCGGCACCCACCAGGTCGCCCTGGCGTTCCTCAAGAACAGGAACACCCCCTCGGGCAAGCCGGTCTACCTGACCTCCGCCAAGGGCACCGAGCACGTCAACGTGCGCGTCGCCCCGTACGGCGAGAACCGGCTCCTCGTCTCCTACGAGACGTTGAAGAACGCCAAGTGCGCGAGCGGTACCTGCACCGGCACCTTCACGGGCACCCACGTCCGTCTCGTCGACTGGAACGGCAAGCCGCAGGGCGCCGACAAGATCGTGAAGGCGCGGATCTCCGGTGACCTCGCGGTCCTGAAGGACGGGACGCTGACCTGGGCGTACGCGCCCGTCACCCCGTCCTACACGACCGCCCTCAACGGGGCGTCACCGACCACGAAGACGCTGAAGATCGCCCGTCTGACGCCGTAGCCCCGCGGTCGAACCGGAACGCCGCCCGCTCGCCGTCGGCCCACGTCACGACCAGGTCGTGTGCCCCCTCCACCGCCACGGACACCAGTCCCGTGAGCGGCAGGGGGCGGGGGTCGGCGGTGAGACGGGCGAGAGCGACGAAGAGGGTGGCGTCGTCCTCCGAGGTCCCGCCGGCACATCCGGGACCGTCCGTGGCGTCCGTGTCCGACAGGGCGTGCACGGGCAGGAGCTCGGCCCGTACGCCCTCCGCCGTCGGCCATCCCGTGACCCGTACCGGGGTGCCGGGTGCCGCGCCGCTCACCAGATGGGCACGCACCTCGACCGCGCCCCGGGCCACCACGAGGCTGGTGACCCGCACACCGCTGTCACCGACCGCGTGCCGGGACGCGGCCCACCCCTCCCCCGCCCCCAGCGGCTCGATGTCGACGCGGCTCGCGTCGCCCTCGACGATCACGCTGTTGTCGTACGTCTCCGCCGGCTCCGCGAGGGGCACGGGCTCCGTCACGGTCGAGTACGCGAGCCGGGTGTAGAAGGGGTCGTAGCGCACGTCCTCGCTGCCGTGGTTGTGCACGCGGACCAGGCCGTCCGCAACGGTGGACTGCAGGAGCCAGTTGGGCGGGCCGACGGGGCGCAGCTCGTCCTCGCGTTCCACCGGCCCCGGCTCCTCCGTCGCCGTCCACACCTCGTGGTCGGGCGGCAGGAGCAGGCCGAGGAAGCCCTTGCTGGCCCAGTACGGGGAGGCGGGGCCCGAATAGCCTTGCAGGACATCGGAGTTCGGGCCGTGCCAGCCCAGCGACAGCAGGCCCCGGTCGTCCACCGCGCCCCGGTCGAGGAAGTACTTCAGCGCGCCCGAGGCCAGCCGCCGGGTCTCGCCCGGCGACAGCGGCGTACGGCCGGTGAGGGCGCCCAGCCAGAGCGGGACGGTGGTCGCGAAGCGGTAGGTGAGGGAGCGGCCCTGGTGCAGGGGGGCGCCGTCGCCGCCGAACAAGCGTGCGTAGTCGCCGAGATGGGTCGCGAGGCGGTCGCCGTAGCGGGCGAGGAGGCGGTCGTCCTGCGCGAGCCAGGCGTGCAGCACCGGGTAGAGGTGCATGGCCCAGCCGTTGTAGTAGTCGAACTTGCGACCGTCGCCGTCGGTGTACCAGCCGTCGCCGAGATACCACTGCTCGATCCGCTCGAGGCGCTGCTCGACGACGCGGCGGGACAGCTCCGGTTCGTGCCCGATCTCTTCGAGGAAGCCCCCGACGGTCACCGGGAACAACTCCCAGTTGCAGGGCCAGGGTTCGGCGGTGAGCGCGTCGCCGAGCCAGGCCGCCGCGCGCTGCCGGACGCCGTCGTCGAGGCGGTCCCAGAGTTCCTTGCGTGTCACGCGCAGCGCGAAGGCGATCGACGCGGCCTCGACGAGCGGCTGGCTCCGGTCCTCGATGCGCGGCCAGACGCCGGAGACACCGGCGGCCAGACCGTCGGCGTACCGGGCGAGCGCGTTCTCGTCCCGGCGGAAGGCGGCGAGCAGGAGGGTGCGGGCGTATCCCTCCAGTCCGTCGGAGAGCCGACCGGACCAGCTGGTGCGGTCGCCGGGCAGGTCGTACAGCGCCCCGTCGGCCGTCGCGTACGGCGCCACGGCGGCCAGCAGGGAATCGGCCGCCGACTCCCAGTGGGCGCGGGTGTAGCCGGTGTACGGGCTGAGGGTGCGGTCGTCGTGGGGCTGGGAGGGCATGCGCTGCGCTTTCTGACCGGGGCCGGGGGTTCTGTTCGAGGGCGGGGGGTTCGGGGTGGCTGGGGTGCGTCGACGCGTGCGGGTGGGTGGGGCTTCTCGCGCAGTTCCCCGCGCCCCTCAAAGATCAGGCCCTACGGGCCTGAAGACAAGCGAGGGTCCGGGGCGGCTGGGGTACGTCGGCAAGTGCGGGTGGGTGGGGCTTCTCGCGCAGTTCCCCGCGCCCCTGGAAGACCAGGCCCTGCGGGCCTGGAAACCGCAGGCCTCGGGGCAGCAGCCCGACGGGGCGGCGGACGGCGGATGAAAAGCGTGGGGCGCAGCCCCTGCTTTTCAGGGGCGCGGGGAACTGCGCGAGAAGCCCCACTCACCCGCACCCGACCACTCACCCACACACCCCTCCCCCCATCGCCGTCCACAAAAAACCTGGGGCGCCCCGGTTCCGGTCGGGACGCCCCAGGCGTCTCACCCCACCCTGGTCCGCCCCTCGGGCACCAGCCCCTGGGCGACGAGTTCGTCACGGACGAGGCCGGCGTAGACCGTCGCCCCGTGCACGGACGTGTGGGTGTTGTCGCGCTTCTCGTTGTAGAGGTAGAGCGCCTTGGAGCCCTCCGTGCCCAGCGACTCCACCAACGCCTTCGTCTTGGCGGTGAGGTCGATCAGGGGCACACCGCCCGCCGCGGCGACCTCGCGGGTGACCGCCGGATGGTCGACGCCCAGGCCGTTGACCAGCAGGGCGGTGCCGTTGTTCAGGGTCCCGTCGGCGTTGAACCAGCGGCGGACGATCGGGGTGACCAGGACCGGCCTGCCGCCCTTCTCCCGCACGCCGGCGACCAGGGTCTCCAGGTTGGCCCGGTAGGTGGCCCCGTCGGTCTGCTTGTCGTTGTGGGCCAGTTGGATCAGGACCAGGTCGCCCCGGCGGATCTGCGGCTGGACGGTCGCCCACAGCCGGGGGTCGGCGAGGTAGGACACGGTGCTCTCGCCCGAGTCGGCGTAGTTGGCGACCGAGGCGCCCTTGCGCAGGTACTGCGGGAGTTGCTGGCCCCAGCCGGAGTAGGGATCGCCGGGCTGGTCGCAGACCGTGGAGTCGCCGACGAGGAAGATCTGGCGGGCCCGCTTCGCAGGGGTCACCCGGATGTCGGCCAGCGCGGGCGCCGCACCGCCGATGACCAGGTCGAGGCCCGGGGTGCCGTCGGCGCCGGTGGGCTCGCCCTCCGGGGTGCGGACGTTCACGGTGAAGCTGCGGAAGACGGGCCTCCCGGCTTCCGTGGCCGTCTCGGCGAGCAGCGTGCGGCGCGTCTCGCCGGTGACCTTGGTGCTCGCCGCGCTCTCCCCGCCGAGGCGGACGGTCACGTCGTACGTGCCGGCCGGGACGTCGAAGTGGCAGGCGTTGGCGGCGCAGTTCTCCAGGCCCAGCGCGGGGCGGCCCCCGTGCGCCTCGGCCGGCGCGGCCGCCAGGACGGTGCCCAGGGTCGCGGCCGCCGTCAGCGCGGCGACGGTGAAACGTCTCATTGCGGCTCCTCCGAGGTGATGACATGACCCGGCGGCTGGACGGTACATCGTTTGGCAAGCGCTTTCTAGATGTCCGCCCATTTTCACAAGATTGTCAACTTCCCCACGGTGAAAGCCCTTTCGCGAAAACGATTCAACTGTCACCCTTCCGAATCACCCGCACTCCCCCCACGCACCTCCGAGGAGGCACCCCCATGTCCGGATCCCCCGACCGCACGACGCTCGGCCGACGCGGCTTCGTCGTCGGTACCGCCGCCACCGCCGCCGGCGCCGCGCTCGCCGGGCCGCTGGCCGGCACCGCCCGCGCCGCGACGTTCGGCTACAGCGACGACGGCACCAACTACGTGATCGACACCGGCGCGAACCTGGTGTTCAAGGTCAGGAAGAGCAACGGCGACCTGTCGTCGCTGGTCTACCGGGGCGTGGAGTACCAGGGCTACGGCGGCATGAACTCGCACATCGAGTCCGGCCTCGGCAGCTCCACCGTCACCATCAGGCAGTCCGGCTCGACGATCCTCGTCTCCGTCACCTACGGCACGCTGAGGCACTACTACGCGGCCCGCAGCGGCGAGAACAACGTCTACCTGTGGACCAACAAGGCCGACACCTCGGTCTCCGCGACCCGCTTCATCGTGCGCGTGAAGGCGGGCCTGTTCCTCAACGACCAGCCCGACTCCTACACCTACGCGCCCACCACCATCGAAGCCTCGGACGTGTTCAGGAAGTCCGACGGCCAGACCCGCTCGAAGCACTTCTCCAGACTCCGCGTCATGGACTACGACTACGTCGGCTGGACGACCGGCAGCGTGGGCCTGTGGATGGTGCGCAGCAACCACGAGAAGGCCTCCGGCGGCCCCTTCTACCGCTCCCTGCTGCGCCACCAGAGCGCGGACGGCGGCGGCCTCTACGAGATCCTGTACTACGGCCAGAACCAGACCGAGGAGCAGCGGTTCGGCCTCCAGGGCCCGTACGTCATCGCCTTCACGGACGGCGGGGCGCCCTCCTCGTCGCTGTTCCCGGGCACCCTGACCACCTCGTGGGCGGACTCGCTCGGCCTGTCCGGGTACGTCTCCGCGAGCGGCCGGGGCCGGGTGGCGGGCGTCGGCATCACCGGGCGCGACACGGCGTACGCGTACACGGTGGGGCTCGCCAACTCCGCCGCGCAGTACTGGGGTTCGGCTCGGGCGTCGGACGGCTACTACGCCATCTCCGGGGTGCTTCCGGGGACGTACACGCTCACGGTCTTCAAGGGTGAGCTGGCGGTGTACACGACCTCGGTGACGGTCACGGCGGGCGGGACGACGACGCTGAACTCGATCGCGATCCCGTCCACCAACGATCCGTCGAACGCGTCCGCGATCTGGCGGATCAACGACTGGAACGGCACGCCGAGCGGATTCAAGAACGCCGACCTGATGACGTACGCGCATCCGTCGGACACGCGGGCGGCCGCCTGGACCGGCAATGTGGTGATCGGCAGCGGAAGCGAGACCTCGGCCTTTCCCTGCTACCTCTGGAAGGACGTGAACAGCGGTCTCCTCGTCTACTTCCGGCTGACCGCCGCGCAGGCCGCCGCCGCCCACACCCTGCGCATCGGGGTGACGACGGCCTACGCCAACGGCCGGCCGCAGGTCGTCGTGAACGACACCTGGACCTCGGCGATCCCCTCCCCGCCCACCCAGCCGAACACGCGGTCCCTGACCAACGGGTCCTACCGGGGCAACAACCACACGTTCACCTACAGCGTCCCGGCGTCCGCCTGGCTGGCGGACACGAGTCAGTACAACGTGCTGAGGATCAACGTGGTGAGCGGTTCGGGGACGACCTCCTATCTCAGTGCGGGGACGTCGATCGACGCGATCGACCTGCTGAACTGATCGTCCGTCATGTTCCGCGCGTCCACTGCTGGTTGGTGCCGCCGTTGCACGCGTACGTGATGACGGCGGCGCCGTCGGCGATGGACGCGCCGTTGACGTCCAGGCATTCGCCGGTCGCGCGGGACTTGACGTTCACATAGGAGCCGGTGGTGGTGAGCGAGAACTGCTGGGCGGTGGAGGAGGAGTTGCAGTTCTCCTGGGTGACCGTGTTGGCGTTCTCCTGGACGCACAGGGAGCTGTGCCGGGTCATCAGCTGGTAGTAGCCGCCGCCGACGGACTTGAACCAGTACTTCTGGTTGTTGCCGCCGTTGCAGGTGTACTGCTTGATCTGGGCTCCCGCCCACTGCGACTGGCTGGTGACGTCGGCGCACTTGGACGAGTGGCGCGCGATCAGCGTGTTGTACGTGGCGCTGGTACCGCTGATCGTGCCGGTGGCCGTGTCGACGGTGACCTCGGGCGACCAGGACATCGACATGGTGGTCGAGGTCGGGAAGGTCAGCGGCAGCCAGACGTAGCGGGAGTCGTTGACCGTGCCGCCGAAGGAGTTGCCCCAGCGGTCACCCATGTAGAGGTACGAGGTGGTCGACGTGCCCTGCACGGGCAGGACGTACGCGGTCTGCGAGCCGAAGGTGGTGGAGTCGCCGACGTTGGCCATGGCGGTCCAGGGGCCCGCGATGTTGGTGGCGGTGGCGTACTGCTGCTGGTTGGGGTTCCAGCCGGTGGCGCCCGAGGTCAGCATGAAGTAGACGTTGCCCCGCTTGAACAGGGCCGGGGCCTCGCGGTGGCCGCCGTGCCAGGGGTCGGCGACGAGGGCGGCGATGCCCGTGTAGTCGGCGGTGAGCCGGTAGATCTGGAGGTCGTAGTTCTCGCGGGCCGCCGAGATCATGTAGCCGGTGCCGTCGGTGTCCACGAAGGTGGTGATGTCACGGGACATGTGGGTGCCGAGCGGGCGGAAGCTGCCCTGCCAGGTGTAGTTCCCGTCGACGGTGTCGGAGACGGCGACGGCCGCGCGGGCCTCGCTGTAGTCGACGCCGTTCTCCTTGTGCATCCACATCACGTACTTGCCGGTGGCGGCGTTGTACATGACCTTCGGCCGCTCGATGTTGGCGGTCGCCAGCTCGGGGTCGGTGGCCTCGGTCAGGACGTTGTTGCGGAACTCCCAGCTCTTCAGGTCCGTGGAGCGGTAGGCCGACACGTACCGGAAGGTGTTGTCGGGGTTCCGGTGCTCACCGAACCAGTAGTAGTACGACCCGACCTTGATGACCCCGCCGCCGTGGGCGTGCAGGGGGTTGCCGGAGGTGTCCGTGAACTGGGTGCCGTTGGGGACTGTCTGTGGTGCCGCCTGGGCGGGGCCGGCGGTCACGAGGGCGCCGGCCAGCGCCAGACAGAGCGCGAGGAGCATCGCGTACGCACGTCTCATCTCAGCTCTCCTTACCGGGTGTTCGAGGTGGGTGAGTCGGCCACGGGAATGCCGAAGTCGGGGGTGCCGTCGGGGTTCCAGCCGAGGCGTTGGACGCGGGTGTGGCGGTTGGGGTCGTTGAGGGGGTCGCCGACGATGTCCTTGTACTGGCGGGCGTGGTAGACGAGGACGTCGGTACGGCCGTCCTCGGCGACGGTGAAGCTGTTGTGGCCCGGCCCGTACTGCTTGGTGGTGTCGTTGCTGGTGAAGACCGGTGTCGGGGACTTCGACCAGTTGGCCGGGTTCATGAGGTCGGCGTCCGCGTCGACGGTCAGCAGGCCCATGCAGTAGTTCGAGTCGGTCGCGCTCGCCGAGTAGGTCATGAAGAGCCGGCCGTTGCGCTTGATCACCGACGGGCCTTCGTTGACCTTGAAGCCGATGACCTCCCAGTCCAACTCAGGTGTGGTGAGTCGCACCTGAGGTCCCGTCAGGGTCAGCGGGTCGGCCATCCGGGACAGCCAGACCGCGGTGTTGTTGTTCATCCCGGGCTCGTGCTGCGCCCACGCGAGATAGCGGGAGCCCCGGTGGGTGAAGGTGGTGGCGTCCAGGGAGAAGGTCTCCCAGGCCGTCTTCAACTGCCCGCGCTCGACCCAGGTGCCCTTGAAGGGGTTCGGGTGGGAGTTCTCCAGGACCCAGATGCGGATCGCCCAGATGTCCTCGGCGGGCGCGGAGGCGAAGTAGATGTACCACTTGCCGTCGATGCGGTGGATCTCGGGCGCCCAGATGTGCGCGCCCATCACTCCCGTCTCGTGCTTGCGCCAGATCACGGACTCGGCCGCCGTCGACAGCCCGCGCAGCGTGCGGGACCTGCGCAGGATGATCCGGTCGTACTCGGGCGCGGTCGCCGTGAAGTAGTAGAAGCCGTCGGTGTGGCGGTTGATGTGCGGATCGGCGCGGTTGCGGACCAGCGGGTTGACGTAGGGCGGCCGGGAACCGGCCGCGTGGGCGGCGGTCGCGGGCATCGCCGTGAGGGCGCCGGCGGCCAGGGCGCCCTTCAGGAGCAGACGGCGGTTCGGGGGTTCGGGGACGGTGTGGTCGCGGCCCATGCGGCTTCCTCTCGGAGGGGGGAACAAAAGGAAACAGAAATGTTCGACATATCGCACAAGATCTTTCATTCCGAACGCCGAAAAGGTAAGGGCGTGTTACGGGGAGGTCAACGGGTTGCGCGAGACCAACACAAGCTCACAGGAGCAGAACCGGGGTCCTCGCGAGATTTCTGTTATCGAGGCGGCCTCCGAACCGTCACCCATGACGTGCGCACCCCTCTCCACAAGACAGCGTCGGCCGCCGGAGCCCTGGCGGTCACCGCCCTGCTGCTCGGCGCCCCGAACGCGACCGCCGCCGGCCCGCGCGATGTGACCGCCGACGTCCTGGCCGGGCGGAACGTCACGCTCGCCGGGGACACCGTGGTGACCGTGCCGTCCGGGACGACCACGTACGACGGTGTGTTCAGCGGCACCGGCACCCTCACCGTGCGCGGCACCGGGACGCTGGTCCTCACCCGGGACAGCGACTTCACCCTGCCCGAGTCCCGGCGACGGCAGAGCGTGCGGATCCTCGGCGGCAACCACCCGTACGTCACCGTCACCCGCCCGGACCCGCCCGCCGTGACCGTCGCCAGGGGCGCGACCCTGCAGTACGGGAACAGCGGCTCGACCGGCGTGATCGGCCACTACCCGTACGGCACCCCGGCGTTCCGGCTCAACCAGAACAACATCCGGGTCGACGGCACCCTGCGGCTCGCCCTGAAGGACGTCGCGTACAACCTCGGCACCATCAGCGGCTCCGGCCTGGTCAGCCAGCCGAGGTTCCTCTGGGCCACCTGGGACCTGTCGGGCACCCACCCCTTCACCGGGGTCATCGACAACGGCACCCAGGTGAACGCCGGGCGCCCGGAGTTCGCGACCTCGCTGCCGAACGCGCGCAAGGTGCTCAACCAGGGCACCTGGACCGTCGACACCCCCCTGGGCCGGACGGTGACCCAGGGCATGGACTTCTACCAGCGCGAGTACGGCAGCGACATCAACGTCCAGTCGCGGCCGGGGGGCAAAGTGATCCTCACCGGGCAGTACAGCTGGTCGGACCGGGGCGGCGACACCAACCCCTCGCTCAGCGACCCCGCGCTGAACTGGACGCCCGCGCGCAAGAACGTGAACAAGCGGGGCACCAACATCAAGGGCGCGAACGTCCAGTGGGGCGACGGGACGACGAACAAGATCTTCATGCCGGGCACGGCCGAGACGGTCTACATCAACCTGCTGGCGGCCCGGTCGCGTTCCCTGCTCACGTTCGACTACAACGGGCCCGTCACCCTGGGCGCCCCCATCGGCGGCGGCCGCTTCCACGACACGCTCTCCGCGCCCGGCGCCGGGGACGTCGTCGTCAAGGGCACCAAGGGCAACGACGTCACCTTCGCCGCCGTGCAGCACTACAACGGCTCGACGACGGTCGAGAAGGGCGCGGTGCTGCGGCTGGGCAGCGGCAGGCGGGGCGGCGACGGCGGGCTCTACACGAGGGGCGACCTCCACAGGGTCGTCGACGACGGTGCGCTGATCGTCCGGAACGTCGCCAGGCCGGTGTCGCTGTCCCGGATCAGCGGCAGCGGCTCGTTCACGCAGTCCGGCACCGCGACGACGACACTGACGGGCAGCCAGGTGACGTACACCGGGCGGACGACCGTCACGAAGGGCACGCTCGCGCTCCGTGCGGGGGCCACCCTGGCACGCAGCGAGGGAATCCGGCTCACCACACCGGGGGCGAGGCTCGACGTGGGCACGGCCGGGCTGCGGGTGGACCGCTCCCTGTCCGGCAAGGGCACGGTGGTCGGATCGGTGACCAACGCCGGTACGGTCGTGGCCGGCCTCCGGGTGACCGGCGGCTACACCCAGACCGGGCGGGGCCAACTGGTGCTGCGACAGGCGCCGTTGAAGGTGGCCGGTGCGGTACGGCTGGCGGGCGGCCTGGACTTCGCGGCCCTCGGCGCCGTCGGGGGCCCCGGGGACGAGATCACCGTCATCGACCACACCGGCGAGGGCGGCGTCACCGGTACGTTCACAGGTCTGCGCGAGGGCACGAAGGTGCGACTGGCGGACAACACGTACCGGATCAGCTACCGGGGCGGCGACGGCAACGACGTCGTCCTGACCGCGACGAAGGCGGACGCGTCCCCGAAGACCAGGTCCGCGGCGGGCGCCGGCCCGGACGGCCGGGGCGCCGACACGCTGAACACCGGCGCCTCGGCCGACAGCGGCCCCGGCTGGTGGCCGTACGCCCTGGCCCTCGGCCTGCTCTGCGGCCTCGCCGTACCGATGGGCAGGCGCCGCGCCAGGAACCGCCGACGGGGCGGCGGCCGCCACGCGGCGACGGGGTGAGCCCGGCCTACGGCCGCACGTCGAGACGCACGAGCGCGCCGATCTCCACGAGTTGGTCGGGCAGCGCCAGGTCGGCAACGCCCATGACCGTGCTGGTCGGCCGGTGCTCCCCGAAGTACTCGGCGTGCGGCCGTGCCGTCGTGTCGAAGTTCTCCCGCAGGTTCCTCACCAGCACCGTGGTCTCCACGATCCGGCTGCGCCCGGCCCCGAACTGCTTCAGCACCAGGTCCAGGTTCTCCAGCGTGGTGCGGACCTGCAGTTCGAAGTCGTCCGCACCCACGAAGTTCCCGTCGCGGTCGTGGGACAGCTGCCCCGACACGTAGACCGTGTCACCGACCTGCAGGATGGGCCCATGAGTCAGCACCCGGTGACCCTGACCAGGATCACGCTCGATGACTGGAGGGCCGTTCACACGTGGGCCCGCCTGCCGGAGGTCTGCCGCTTCCAGCCCTGGGGGCCCAACACGGAGGAGCAGACACACGCCTTCGTGAAGGCCGCGGTCGAGGCCTGGTCGAGCACGCCGCAGCAGCGGTTCGCCCATGTGGCGCGCCTGGGTGACGACGTCGTGGGGATGGGCGAGCTGCAGGTCCGCAGTCACCGGCACAGGCAGGGCGAGATCTCCTACATCGTGCATCCGCGGGCATGGGGAAAGGGCGTCGGCACGGAGATCGGACGCCGGCTCCTCGCCCACGGCTTTGCCCGGTTGGGGCTGCATCGGATCTTCGCCACCTGCGACCCGCGGAACGTCGGCTCGTCCCGCGTGCTGACCAAGCTCGGCATGACGTACGAGGGCCGCCTCCGCCACACCGCGTGGATCCGGGACGGGTGGCGGGACTCGTTGGTGTTCAGCGTGCTCGACGAGGAATGGAGCGCGGAGAACGCGGAGGAATGCCGCGGGTGGGACACCTGGTCGTCGGCGTGACGCCGGGACACCGGTCACAGGGGTGATGTCCGGTGCCGGCTCGGGATTGCCGTGAGGGACTGGCCCCGAGCCCGGCCTCCCACGTGGACGAGCGCCGGATGGACGACCGAGGTGACGACCATCGCGGAGGCAACCCCGCACTGCCGTGGTTCCGAGCGCGGCAGCCGGGACGCACGTACCCCTCCGTGCGGCTCGGCGCCACCCCCGCCCCCGTCGGCGCACCCGTCCGTGTCTAGGCGACGGCGTCGGTGCCGCCCGCCCCGGTCTCGGCCCGGTCCCCGCTCTCGCCCCCGGTGTCCGTGTCCTCAGGTGATTCCTGCCGCCCCCGCAACCACACGTACACCGGGATGCCGGCGAAGAGGAACAGGACCCCTTGGTAGACGGCCGCGTAGCCGGCGCCGGCGATCAGCCAGAAGGAGAAGGCGAAGGAGAGGGCGGCGACGATCAGGTCGCGGACCAGGCCGGCGGGGCGGACCCGCTCCCGGGTGCCGCGTGCCAGCCAGTACAGCTGGGCGGCGGCGGACAGCAGGTACGGAACGCAGCCGGTGAACGTGGTGATGAGGACGAGGACACGGAACGCGGTGTCCGGGTC
Organism: Streptomyces akebiae; assembly: GCF_019599145.1. Lineage (NCBI taxonomy): Bacteria > Bacillati > Actinomycetota > Actinomycetes > Kitasatosporales > Streptomycetaceae > Streptomyces > Streptomyces akebiae. The sequence continues at coordinate 2,302,332 of NZ_CP080647.1, forward strand.
GTCCGCGTAGTTGACGACGATGAGGAGCGTGCCGAGGACCGCGGTGGCGAGGACGCCGAAGCCGGGGACGCCGCCCTTGCCGACCCGGGCGAACCGCTTCGGGAAGAGGCCGTCGCGGGCGGCGGCGTACGGCATCTGGGCGCTGAGCAGGACCCAGCCGTTGAGGCAGCCCACGATCGAGGCCACCGCGACCAGCGCGATCACCGTGCCGCCCCAGCTGCCGCCGGCCATCGAGTTCACGGCGTCGGCGAAGGGCGCCCCGGACTCGACGAGTTCCTCGTGCGGGACGAGGCCGAACACGGCGACCGTGCCCAGGATGTAGACCAGGGCGGAGGCGAGGGTGCCGAGGACGCTGGCGCGGCCGACGTTGCGCTCCGGGTCGCGGACCTCGCCGGCGCTGACGGCGGCCGACTCGACGCCCAGGAAGCTGTAGAGGAGGAGCGCGGCCGCGGCCGCGAGAGCGCCGGGGGCGCTCTCGCCGGAGGCGTTGAACGGGCCGTAGTTGTCGGTGTCGACGAAGAGCAGGCCGATGGTCGCGACCAGCAGCAGCGGCACGAACTTCAGCACGGTGGAGACGATCTGCACGGCGCCCACGTAACGGGTGCCCGCGAAGTTCGCGGCGGCGGGCAGCCACAGGGCGGCCAGGGCCACCAGCGCCAGGACGGCCTTGCTGTCGCCCAGGGGTATCAGCACGTCGACGTAGCCGACGACGCCGACGGCGAGCGCGGCGATGCTGACCCAGCACATCGTCCAGTACGACCAGGCCGACAGGAAGCCCGCGAAGGGCCCGAAGGCGTCGCGCGGGTACACGTAGAGGCCGCCGGTGACCGGGCTGCGCCGGGCCAGCTTCCCGAAGAGCAGTGCCAGCAGGACGGCGGCCACGGAGAGGACGACGAAGGCGAGCAGGCTGACCGTGCCGTACGGGGCGACGGCGGCGGGGAGGGTGAAGATGCCGCCGCCGATGATGTTGCCCATGACGAGGGCGGTGGCCGCGGCGAGCCCGAACTTGCGGCCCGGGGCGCCGGCGCCGGGGGGCGAGGTCGGTTCGGGCTCGGTGGCCTCGGGGGTACTGGTCGTGGTCATGGCGGTTCCCGGGGGATGCGGCGGGGTGGGGACGGGGAGGGCGTGATCGTACCGCCGCAGTCCACATGGTGGTCAATCTGTTCATTTGATGGACACACTCGGGGGCCCGCCTGCGTGCCTCGACTACCGTCGTCGGCATGACCAGCAACGCACCCGGCAGCTTCCCCCACGTCCCCGGTCCTCGCGTCGGCCCCTTCGCGGCGGCCCTCGCCGCCGAAGTCCTCGTCCTCGACGGCGGTATGTCCAACCAGCTGGAGTCGGCCGGCCACGACCTGAGCGACGAACTGTGGTCGGCGCGGCTGCTCGCGGAGCAGCCGGAGGCGATCACCGAGGCCCATCTCGCCTACTTCGAGGCGGGCGCGAGCGTGGCGATCACCTCCAGCTACCAGGCCACCTTCGAGGGCTTCGCGAAGCGCGGCATCGGGCGCGAGCGGGCCGCCGAACTCATGTCGCTGAGCGTCGAGCTGGCCGTCGACGCGGCGGTGGAGGCCCAGGCGCGGGGCATCACGCGCCCGCTGCTGACGGCCGCCTCGGTCGGCCCGTACGGGGCCATGCTCGCGGACGGCTCCGAGTACCGGGGCCGGTACGGGCTGAGCGGGGCCGAGTTGGAGCGGTTCCACCGGCCCCGCCTGGAGGCACTGGCCGCCACCCACCCCGATGTCCTGGCCCTGGAGACGATCCCCGACACGGACGAGGCCGAGGCGCTGCTGCGGGCGGTCCGGGGTCTGGACGTGCCCGCCTGGCTGTCCTACACCGTCGCCGGTGACCGCACCCGCGCCGGGCAGCCGCTGGAGGAGGCCTTCGCGCTCGCCGCCGACGCCGAGGAGATCGTCGCCGTGGGCGTCAACTGCTGCTCGCCCGACGACGTGGACGGCGCGATCGAGACGGCGGTGCGGGTCACCGGCAAGCCCGTCGTGGTGTACCCGAACAGCGGCGAGACCTGGGACGCGTCGGCGCGCGCCTGGACCGGGCGGTCGACGTTCACCACCGAGCAGGTGGAGGGGTGGCGGGCGGCCGGGGCCCGGCTGATCGGGGGATGCTGCCGGGTGGGCCCCGAGGCGATCTCCGCCATCGCCAAGTCACTGGGCTGACGGATCCGGGGCCTCCACCGTTCACCCGCTGCTAGCCTCCCTCCCGGGGAAACCGGTTACCGAGGTGGTGCCGAGAAGTGGGGCGGGGTGGCGCATGACGAGGAAGAACGCGGACGGCGGCCGCAGCACGATCCGGGACGTCGCCGCGCGGGCCGGCGTCTCGGCGGCCACGGTGTCGCGGGTGCTCGGCGGGGTCTACCCGGTGAGCGCCACGACCCGCACGCAGGTGCTGCGGGCCGTCCGTGAACTGGACTACGTCGCCGACGCCCGCGCCAAGGCGATCGCCGGTGCCGGCACCCCCACCCTCGGCTTCGTCCTCGACGACATCACCGGCCCCTCGTTCGCGCTGATGGCGCACGGTGTGGAGCGCGAGGCGACCCGGCTCGGCCATCTCTGTCTGGTGTGCAGCACCGACGGGGACGCCGCGCACGAGGCGGACTTCATCGAGACGATGCGGGCGCAGCGGGCCGCCGCCGTCATCCTGGTCGGCGGCGGCGCGGACACCCCCGAGTACCGGTCGCGCACCGCGCGGGTCGCCGACGGGCTGGCGGCCGCCGGGTCCCGGCTCGTGCTGTGCGGACGGCCGCCGCTGGACCCCGGAGCGCCGGTCACCGTCATCGAGTACGACAACGAGGGCGGCGCGTACGCCCTGTGCGCGCATGTCCTGTCCAAGGGGCACCGGCGGATCCTCTTCCTCGGGGGGAAGCCGGAGCACACGACCGCGCAGGGGCGTGAGCGGGGTTATCTGGCGGCCCATCGGGCGCGGGGAGTGGAGACGGACCCCGCGCTGCGGCTGGCCGGGGACTTCACCCGGGACTCGGGGTACCGGTCGACGCGGCGGGCGTTGGAGGAGGGGCTCGACTTCACGGCGGTGATGGCGTCGACCGACATGGTCGCGGCGGGGGCGCTGACCGCGCTGCGCGAGGCGGGGGTGTCGGTGCCGGGGGACGTGTCCCTCGTGGGCTACGACGACATTCCGTTCGCGCGTGATCTGTATCCGCCGCTCACGACGGTGCGGGTGCCGTACGAGGAGTTGGGGCGGCTGGCCGTGCGGACGGCGTTGGAGCGGGGGCGCTCCGCTGCCGACGAGCACTTGCTGCTGGGGACGCATGTCGTGGTGCGTGATTCGGTGGGGGCGGTGGGCGGGGGCGGGGTCGCGCCCGCGGGGTGAGGTGCTCGGCCGGGTGCGGGCGCGTCGTGGCCTGACGCGCGGTTCCCCGCGCCCCTACGGGGCGCGGGGTGCTGGGCCGGCGGTGTCTACTTCGCGTCACTGTCGTACTTCGAGGTCGACCAGAAGTAACCGAGCACCGCGAGGCCGAGGCACCAGGCGACGGCGAGCCAGCCGTTGTGGCCGATCCCGGTGCCGAGGAGCAGTCCGCGCAGGGTCTCGATGGCGGGGGTGAAGGGCTGGTACTCGGCGATCGGCCGGAACCAGCCCGGCATCGTGTCGGCCGGGATGAAGGCGCTGGAGATGAGCGGGAGCAGGACAAGCGGCTGTGCGCTGTTGGCGGCGGCCTCGGCGTTCGGGCTGGACAGACCCATGCCGACCGCGATCCAGGTGAGCGCCAGGGAGAAGAGCGCGAGCAGCCCGAACGCCGCCAGCCACTCCAGGACCGAGGCGTCGACCGAACGGAAGCCGATGGCGACACCCACGGCGCCGACGAGCACCACGCTGGCCACGCACTGCAGCACGCTGCCGGCGACATGTCCGACGAGGACGGAGCCGCGGTGGATCGCCATCGTGCGGAAGCGGGCGATGATGCCCTCGTTCATGTCGGTGGCGACCGACACCGCGGTTCCGACGACGGTGCCGCCGATGGTCATCATCAGGATGCCCGGGACGATGTAGGCGATGTAGTCGGAGCGGTCGCTGCCGCCGATGCCCGCGCTCATCACGTCGCCGAAGATGTAGACGAAGAGCAGCAGCAGCATGATCGGGGTCAGCAGCAGGTTGAGGGTGAGGGACGGGTAGCGGCGCGCGTGCAGGAGGTTGCGGCGCAGCATCGTGGACGAGTCACGGACCGCGAGGGCGACGGGGTTCGGGCGGGCGGGAGCCAGGGGGGCGCTCATCGGGCGGTCTCCTTGGACTGGTTCGGCTGGGTGGGGACGTCGGTGCCGGTCAGGGCGAAGAACACGTCGTCGAGGTCGGGGGTGTGCACGGTGAGTTCGTCGGCCTCGATGCCGGCGGAGTCCAACTGGTCGAGGACGGCGCGCAGTTCGCGCTGGGTGCCGCCGCTGGGGAGTTGCAGGGCGAGGGCCTCGTCGTCCCGGGTGACCTCGCGCAGCGCCGAGGCGGCGGAGCGGTAGGCGGCGGGGTCGGTGAAGCGGAGGCGGACGTGCCCGCCGGGTATCTGCCGCTTCAGTTGGTCGGCGGTGCCCTCGGCCGCGATCCGGCCGTCGTTCAACACGGCGATGCGGTCGGCGAGTTCGTCCGCCTCCTCCAGGTACTGGGTGGTGAGGAAGACGGTGACGCCGTCGGAGACCAGCTCACGGATGATCTGCCACATGTTGTGGCGGCTGCGCGGGTCCAGCCCGGTGGTCGGCTCGTCGAGGAAGATGATCCGCGGGGCGCCGACCAGGGTCATGGCGATGTCGAGCCGGCGCTTCATGCCGCCCGAGTAGGTGGAGGCGGGCTTCCTGGCGGCCTCGGTGAGGTCGAAGCGCTCCAGCAGGCCGGCGGCGACCCGCCGCCCCTCCTTCCTGCTCAGGTGGTGCAGGTCAGCCATGAGGAGCATGTTCTCCTCGCCGGTGATCAGCCCGTCGACGGCGGAGAACTGCCCGGTGACGCCGATCGCGGCGCGGACCGCCTGCGGGTCGGCGGCGAGGTCGTGGCCGCCGACCCGGATCCCGCCGGAGCCGGGGCCCGGCGGGACGAGGGTGGAGAGGATCTTGACGGCGGTGGTCTTGCCGGCGCCGTTCGGGCCGAGCAGGGAGAAGATCGTCCCCTCGGGGACGGTCAGGTCGATGCCGTCGAGCACGACCTTGTCTCCGTAGGACTTGCGCAGTCCGTTCGCCGCGATGGCCGGGGTGGTCATGGTGGGAGTGCTCCTTCAGGGCTGCGGGGCAAGGGGCGTGGGTCAGAGGCTGCGGGCGGTGATGTCGCCGTAGCCGGTGGTGGCGTGGATGTCGAGCCGGGCGTCGGCGTCCCCGCTGTTCCTGAGCGCGTTGTGGATCCGGCCGTGGGAGGTGCCGGCGTCCAGGGAGGCCGAGGCGCCGGCGGCGGCGCCGACGGAGATCTCGCCGTACCCGGTGTGCAGGGTGACGGTGCCGCGGACGGCCTCGGTGATGCGCAGGTCGCCCTTGCCGCTGGTGATGTCGGCGGGGCCGGCCAGGCGGCCGACCAGTGCGTCGCCGGCCAGCAGGTTCAGCTGGGCGCTGGCCGCCTCGTCGAGCTTGACCTGGCCGTGCGCGCCGTCGATGGCCACGTCGCCCAGCCGCCCGACGCCGCGGAACTCGGCGGCGGCGGCCTTGGCCTGGACGTGGGAGCCGGTGGGCAGTTGGACGGTCACCTCCAGGCTGCCGGAGGGGCCGAAGAGCTCGCTCTTCGCCTCCGGGGCCTGGATCCGCAGCACCCCGTCGCGGTAGTCGACCGTGGTCCGCTCGGCGGCCCTGACGTCCCGGCCCTTGGCGGCGTCGGCGGGCCGGACGTCGACGGTGGTGTCGGCCCGGTCGGCGGCGATGAACCGCACGCGCCCGGCGGGGATGTTCAGGACGGCGGAGATGGGGGCGGGGGTCTCGAACTTCTGCATGGTGTCTCTCCTTCGGCTCTTCGTTTCCGACAACGGAAAAGCTACGTTGCGTTCGAAGATTGAGCAACATACTCGTTGCGCAGTAATGCCATACACGCAGGTGAGAGCCTGGAAATCATTGCAACGGCCGTGAAGGTAACGCAACAACGTCGACGGGTCACGTTGCAATGGATTGAATGTGAACGCTAGAGTGGGCGCACCACGGAGTACGAAGGAGACAGCGATGCCGGGAGGCAGGCTCACCCAGCAGGAACGCCAGCAGATCGCGCTAGGGCTGGCCGACGGCCTCGCCTACGCGGAGATCGCCCGACGCCTCGAGCGCCCCACCTCGACGATCACACGTGAGGTCATGCGCAACGGCGGCCCCACCGCCTACCGCGCCGACCTGGCCCACCGCGCCACCGAACGCCGCGCCCACCGGCGCCGCCGGACCACTCCCCCGGCGGCACAGACCCCCGAGCAGGCCCACGGCCGCGACGCCGATGCCGTACGCGAGTACGAGGAGACGTTCACGAACGTCATGATGGCCTCGGGCATGCCCACGATGATGGCCCGGGTGATGGCCTGTCTCACCCTCACCGACAGCGGCAGCCTCACCGCGTCCGAACTGGCCGAGCGGCTCCAGGTCAGCCCGGCGTCCGTCTCGAAGGCGATCGCGTTCCTGGACGGCCAGGGCATGGTCCGCCGGGAGCAGGGCGAGCGCCGCCGGGAGCGCTACATCGTCGACGACGACGTCTGGTACCAGTCGATGATCGCCAGCGCCCGCGCCATCGCCCAGATCGTGGAGACCGCCCGCCAGGGCGTCGGCGTCCTCGGCACCGGCACTCCCGCCGCCGCCCGCCTGGAGAACGTCGCCCGCTTCCTCGACTTCGTCAGCGAGAACACCACCCGCGCCGCCGAGCAGGCCCGCGAGATCCTCCACACCAGACCACCGACGCCCACGGACGGCACCGCCGGACCCGGCGCGGACCACGGATAGGGACGGCACCGGCAGGACAGCGGGCCTCAGGGACTCCGGCGGAAGCGGCGCAGCGCCGGCAGTGGGCCTCCGCCGGAGGTGACGAAGGTGCCGCCGCCCTGGACCCTGCGCGGTCGCCGCGCGTCCGCGGCCCACAGGGCGAGTTCGGGGTCGTAGGGGCCGAAGGCGAGGGGCTCGGCGTCCGGGGAGTCGAAGACGCGGACCGGATGGGTGTGGTCCCACACCGGCCAGCCGGGGGTGCCCTCCGCCACGAAGCCGACCCAGGCGGAGTGCAGGGCGGTGGCCAGGTCGCGTGGGGCGTGTTCGCCGGCGAGCTTGGCGGAGGCGGGGGTGTCGCCGGTGTCGAAGACGAAGCCGAGTTCGAGGGCGTGGCAGGAACCGAGGGCCGGGAGGCCGGAGGACCAGGCGAACTCGTAGACGTAGGACCGGGCCTGGTCGACGCGGGCGTCCGCCACCCGGTGCAGGGGGACCCGCAGGAGGTGGTCGGTGACAAGCCGGCCGACCAGGTCGGCGATGCCCTTGTCCGGGTGGAGTTCGCGGTAGGCGCGCGGGATCTCGGGGCCGCAGTGACAGCGGGCGCGGGCGCCGGCCAGTGCGACCGTCCCGAGGCGGTCGACGCGTTCCTGGAGGCCGCCGGGGACGAGCCAGAGCCGATGCTCGTCGCGGGTCCAGCCCATGAGGAGGTCGATCCCCGGTGCCGCGCCGTGCTCGGTCAGCGCCTCCAGCGGGTCGGTGGGCAGCAGGTCGCCGTCGACGACGATGCCGAAGGCGGGACCGCCGAGCACGGGGCTGCTGAGCCGGCCGGCCTCGGCCTGCGCCTCGGCGAGCGCGGACCGGTCCACGGCGGCGAAGGCCTCGGCGGTCGCCGGGACCTTGAGCCGGTTCGCCATCCGGCGGACCATACGGCGCACCTTGTCCCGGTCCAGCGCCTCCGGCGGCCCGCTCTGCAGCACGGCCCGTCGGAACAGGCCCCGGGCGCGGGGCATGGCCAGCAGCGCGCCGACGCTGATGGCGCCGGCCGACTGGCCGGCCAGGGTCACCCGGTCCGGATCACCGCCGAACCCCGCGATCGACTCCCGCACCCACTCCAGCGCGGCCAGCTGGTCACGCAGCCCGAGGTTGGGCGGGGCGTCCGGGAAGAGGCCGTAACCCTCCACGCCCAGACGGTAGTTGAGAGAGACCAGCACCACCCCGTCACGGGCGAAGGCGGCGCCGTCGTAGACCGGGACCGCCGAGGAGCCCCGGGTGAGGGCGCCGCCGTGGATCCAGACCATGACCGGCAGCCGGGCCCCGTGACCCGGCTCCGGCGTCCACACGTTCAGGTTGAGGCAGTCGTCGCCCGGGACGACGGGGTCCGACAGATAGCGGGCGAACGCCTCCGAGTACGGCGGTTTCGGAGGCGTCGGCCCGAAGGCGACGGTGTCCCGCACCCCCGACCAGGGCTCGGGCGGGGAGGGCGGGCGGAACCGGCGGGGGCCGAAGGGCGGGGCCGCGTACGGGATGCCCCGGAACACCGCGATCCGGTCCCCGGGGCCGTCCCCGTACTCGTACGTGCCGCGTACGTCCCCGTAGGGCGTCCTGACCACGGGGTCCCGCCGGTCTGCCGTCATCCGCGCACCAGCTCCTCACGCCGCCCGCTCGTGAACCGTCGTCCACCTCAGAGCACCACATCCCTTCGCGGTATTCCGGTCGTGCGGGGTCCCGAGCCGCCGTTCGGGCGACGGGGGCCGATCCGGGGCGTGGCTACTTGGCGTACATCAGGGTGCCGAAGCCCAGCTGGTCGTAGCCGCCGCTGTTGGGGCCGTAGTCCCCGCCGCCGCCCTCGGGACGGACGCTCTCCGCCATACGGGTGATGTACGGGACGGACAGGCCCCGTCGCCGCGCGTAGTGGTAGTGGAGGAGGTCCCACACGGGGCGGAGCTGGCCCCGGCCGCTGGACGAGATCACGGTGTGGGTCTGCTGGGCGCAGTTCTGGCCGGTGCCCCAGGTGTAGGCGGTGAAGGGCACGTTCTCGCCGAGGTTGTACTTGGCGACGTACTGGGCGGCCTTCATGAACCGGTTGTTGTCGTAGCCGTAGAGGTCCTCGCCCTGGGACCAGGCCATCTCGCAGAAGGCTCCCATCTGGCCCATGCCCATCATCGTGTGCCCCTGGTCGCGGCCCGACTCCTGCCACTGCGCGAGGCCCTGGCTGTCGTACAGGAACGGCACGGCCCTGCGGATCGCGCCGTTGCCCGCGCCGTTCTTGAAGTAGTTCACGGCCTGGTCGTACTTGGCGCCGTCGTCGCACAGGATCCCGATCGCGAGGATCGAGTTCATGGTGCACAGGTCCCAGTTGGCCCAGTAGTTGGTGATGCAGGCGTCGTTGTGGTTGTTCAGGAACTGGTTGTTGAGCGGGTAGAAGACGTTGAGCATCATCGTCTTGAACCGCTCCAGGTCGAACCCGCCGTAGCCGCGCATCAGCTCGGCGACGTTCGCGAACTGGTAGCCGTAGATCCCGGCGGCCAGGAACCGGTCCGCGTTGCCGGTGACGGTGGTGAGCGTCGACGACCAGGCGTTGAGGATACGGACGGCCGCGTCGCCGTGGGCGGTGGTACCGGCGATCTTCCAGCGCAGCGCGTTCTGGTAGGCGGCGTGGATGTCGTTGTAGAGGATGCCGTAGTTCTCGCCGGTGCCGCCGCGGATGACGGTGGCCTGCGGGTTGGGCGTCCAGGTGCTCGCGGAGTGGGAGTTGGCGGTCAGGCGGTTCCAGCCGGACAGCCACGGGTCGTCGCCGGCGGCCACGCGCACCTTGGCGCGGTTGAGTTCGCCGTAGGCGTGCAGCATGCCGGGATGGGTGAAGGCGGCCGGGGCCGCCTCCGCCGTCGTCACTACGGAGGAGGCGGCGCCCAGCGCGAGGGCGGCGGTGAGACCGCCGGCGGTCCGCAGCAGACCTCTGCGGCTCAACTCGCCCTCGGGAGCGAGCCCTTCAGGGCTCGTGTGGGGGGAAGTGCGGCTCATTGCTTGTCTCCATTCCATGGAGGTGCCTCGCGGGCCCCGAGGGACCCGCCAGGCACTAGAGGGGGGTGATGCTCACCTCGCTGAATCGCGCGGTGACGTGGGCCAGGGGGTCGCGGGAGCAGACCACCAGGCCCACGTGGTAGGGGGCGTCACCGAAGCCGGGGATCTCTCCGTCGGCGAGGGGGGTGAAGGTGACTCCTCCGTCTGTGGACACCGCCGCGGAGAACGCGGTCCCGACGCGTCTCAACCGCAGCAGGCAGGGGGCGGCGACGGTGGCACCGCCCGTGAACGCCGACCGTCCGGCCACGGTCGTCCGGAGCATCAGCTGGGCGCTCGTCCCGCCGCTGACGATCGCCCCGGCCGCCTGGTCGAACGGCGACAGCGACTTGGTCATCAACAACCCGACCCGGTCGGCGACGGCGCCGGTACGGGAGACCAGCCGGGCGGTGACCTCACAGTCGCCGGTGACCGGCCGCCGCACGAACTGCCCGGTCATGCCTTGGTTGTTGACGGAAAGGTCGACGCCGGCGCCCCGTACGACGAAGGTCCCGTCCTCCTCGTACGCCGTATGGCCGGGGGTACGGATCGCGACCACGCCCAGGGTCCCGAAGGCGCGCTCGTCGAGGACGACGTCGCCGAGATCGCCGTACGACCAGGGGGCGGGCGGCGGTGTGCCTACGGTCAGGGTGAGCGTGCCGGAGGCCTCGCCCGCCGCGTTGCCCGCGGTGGTGGTGACGGTGAACTCGCCGGTCCGGGTGGGGGTTCCGGAGATCAGACCACTGCGTTCGTCGACGCGGAGGCCCTCGGGGAGTCCGCTCGCGCCGAAGCGTACGGGGGTGTGCGAGGCACGGATCAGGTACTGGAAGGGGACGCCCCTGCCGGCGAACGCCGTGAGGACGGAGGTGAGTCGAGGGGCGGTCGGGGACGGCATCCGTGCGGAGGCCGGCTTCGAACGGGGGCCGTGCCCGGCCTCGTTGGTCTTCGTGACGACGTAGTGGTACGTCGTGCCGGGGTTGCCGGTGGCGTCCGCGTACCGGAGGCGGGCGCCGAAGCCGACCGGGGCGACGCCGGTCGCGATCGTCCGGTAGGTGCCGTCGACGCCGGTGGCACGCCGCACCCGGTAGCGGGCGGAGAGGTCGGGATCGGTCCAGGTCAGTTCGACGGCGTCGGCCCCCGTGGTGGCCCTGAGGTCGGTGACCTGTCGGGCGGGGCGGGCCACGGACCAGACCCCTCCCCCGGCGGCGGAGGTCACGGTGACGTTGTCGAAGGCGCCGGTGCCGGAGTCGGCGTACTCCTCGTCCACGCCCAGACAGGACGTGAGGACCAGTCCGGCGTGCACGGTCCGCCCCAGGTCGACCTCGGAGCTGCCTACATCGGTCCAGCGGACGCCGTCCGGCGAGATCGCCCCGGTGCAGCGGCGGCCCTCGCGGGTCACCCGCACCCAGTACGGCGCCCGCAGCCGGTAGCCGTCGCCCGCGCCCTCGACGTACGGGGCTTCCAGCGGGGTCGCCGACTCCGGGAGCGTCCCCAGGCCGGAGATCGGAAACGCGGCGGCCGTGGTGATGGCCTGCTGTTGGGCGGGCGGCACGGGTGTGCTGCCGGTCGCCGAGAGGTCGGCCCCGGCCGCCTTCCGGACGGTCCACACCCCGCTCCAGGTGTGCAGCGGGAGACCCTGGATCAGCATCGAGGCGTGCGCGGCGTCCGCGTCGAGGGCGTCGTGCAGAGTGACGCCGATCTTGGAGTACTGGGAGCTGAGCGGCCACACGATCCGGGCGGTGACCGTGCCGTCGCCCCGCAGGGGCAGATGGGCCAGGTGGTACGTGTCCGCCGTACCGCTCGCCCGGAGCACGAACCGCTCGCCGTCGAACAGGGCCGATCCCGGGATCCGCGCCGTCCCCAGGTCCCGGGCGCCCCAGGGCCCGGGGAGGCCCGCGGAGGCGGCGGCAGGGCTGGAAAAACCGCTGCTCCCACGTGAGTTGGCGGCGGCGACGGTGTAGTAGTACGTCCGTCCCCGGCGCACCTCCCCGTCGGTGTACGTCGGCTCGTGGAGGCCGGTGGCGACCTCCTCGTACGGGCCCTCGGGGCGGGTGGACCGCCGGACGGTGTACCCGGTGGCCCAGGCCGACGGCAGCCAGGCCACGGTCACCGCCTCGGGGGCGCCCACCGCCGTGACCCCGGCCGGGGGCTCCGGTGCGGGTGTCGACGCGGGGGCCGTCGCCCCGGCGTAGGCGAAGGTGCCGAAGCTCGGGAGGTCGTCGTTGGTGCCCTCGACGAAGCGGGCGCCCCCCGTGCCCCGGAAGACCGCCGCCTTCGTCGCGGGGGTGTCGAGGCCGCGCACCCCGGCGTAGTGGGCGAGGTACATCTCGTAGACCGGCGGGAGATTGCCGCGGCCGACGGCCGAGACGGTCTTCTTGATGTACTTGCCGGTGCGGTCCAGGTCGGGAGTGAAGGGGACGTCGCCGCCGAGGTTGTAGCGGGCGGCGTACTCGGCGTTCGCCAGGAGACGGTTGCCGTCGAAGCCCCACAGGTCCACGCCCTGGTTCCAGGCCACCTGCGCCGCGTCGCCCATCAGGCCGACCGCGAGCTGCTCGTGCCCCTGGTCGCGGCCGGACTCCTGGCCCTGGCCGGCCGCCGTGACGATCCGACCGCGGACGCTGCCGTTGCCGGCGCCCGCGGCGGCGAACCGCAGCGCGTCCTCGAAGAGGACGGGCTCCTCGCAGAACACGCCGATGGCCAGGATGGTCTGCAGGGCCGTCAGGTCCCAGTTGCCGTTGGCGTAGAGCATGTAGCCGGAGACCGCCGGGTACCAGACGTCGAGGAACGACCGCTCGCAGCGGGCGATGTCCGCCTCCGCCCAGCCGTCGTACCCGGTGTGCCGCAGCAGCTCGGCGGCGTTGACGAACTTGAAGGCCTGCAGTCCCGCGCCGAGCGGACCGTCGGCGCCCGTGATCATGGTGAGCGAGGAGGACCAGGCGTCGAGGATGTCCCGCGCCTTGTCGGCGTGGGCCCGCTCGCCCGTCACGCACCACATCAGCGCGTTCTGGTACGCGGCGGCGGAGTCGGCGACGGCCTGGCTCATGAAGTTGGTGGGGCCGCGCCCCCAGGAGGTGATCTGCCCCGTGTTCTGCACGGTGTACGTCGCCTTGGACCGGGCGTGGGCCGCGAGGACGAGATAGCCGTCGTGGATCGGCGACTCCTTCGCCGCGACCGCACGCTTCAGCCGGTCCAGATCGGCCGCGCCGTGCAGGAGGCCCGGGTGGCTGAAGGTGCGGGTCGCCTCGGCGGAGCGCGCCCACGCGGCAGAGGCCGAGGCGGCGGAGGCGGCGGAGGCGGCGGACAGGATTCCGGCGCCGGCCGCGGCCGTGAAGGTGGCCGCGCCGAGGAACGACCGTCTGCTGAGGGGAAGCACGGATGTCTCTCCTGGTCCTACGGGTGCCGCACGGTGAGCGTGAGGGACTGGGTGGCCGTACCGGCGCTGTTGGTGGCCGAGACGGTGACCGTCCAGGAGCCGGGGCGGAACGGGACACCGGAGATCAGGCCCGTTCTCGTGTCGAACGACAGACCCCCGGGCAGTCCCTCCGCGGCGAACGACGTGGGCAGCCCGCTCGCCGTGACCAGGTGGTTGAAGACCCGCTTGGCGACGGCCGTGACCTCGCCCGCGCTGGTGATCTCCGGCGCGGTGGTGGCGGCCGCCGTGTCGGCGTCGAGGAAGCGGAGGTTCTTGACGTGCTCGTTGGCGAACATCGGGACCATGTCGGTCGTCAGGTACCAGCCGGGCTTCTTCATCTTGTCGTGGACGACCGTGCCGTTGACCGACAGGTTCTGGAAGGTCAGGTTCTTGATCGGGCGGTCCGCGTCGTAGCCGGTCAGGATCGCCATGGAGGCGTGCGTCCCGTTGTAGGTCAGGTTGCGGACGTACACGTCCTCGATGCCGCGCCCCGGGGAGGCGTTGTACCGGTTGGCCATCACCCGCATGTTGAGCAACTGGCCCCAGGTGAAGTCCTCCACACGGACGTCCTGGATACGGACGTTGCGTATGAGGTTGCTGTCGCCGGGGTTGAGGGCGAAACAGCCCTGGTAGAGGACCTGTGGCTCGCGGTGCTGGAGCACGTCGATGCCGCTGAAGACGATGTTCTCGATCGTCTCGGGCTTCTCGGGGTTGCCGTGGGTGCCCATGTTGACGGGGTGGGCGACATCGGCCCAGAGGGTGGAGTCGCGGACGGTGATGTTGCGGCAGTCGCCGTAGTAGTCCCAGCGGTGGGCGTAGATGGCTATGCAGTCGTCGCTGTTGCGCATGAAGACGCCCTCGATGAGCACGTCCTCGCTGCTGAAGACGTCGATGCCGTCGCCCCACTGGCCGAAGCTGTAGGAGTGCAGGTTGCGGACGGTGACCTGCTGCGACTGGCCGATGGTGCAGGAGTAACCGGTCTTCGGGTTGAGGGCGAGGATGCCGTCGATCTCGATGTTCTTGGAGAAGGCGACCAGCGTGGCGGCGTCCGAGTCGTAGATGATGCCCCGGCCGAGCAGCCGGGCGTTCTCCACGTGACTGAACTCCACGCGGGCCTTGAGGACCGCGCCGCCGGCCAGGTACACGGTCTTGCCGCTGGGCACCTTGACCACGTTGTCGGGGACGGTGTGGATGCCCGGTCCGAAGTAGATGACGTCCGGGTCGTCCTCCTCGGGCCGCCACTTCTCGATCGGGTTGGCGTGCAGCTGGAGGTTGTCGTAGAGGTCGAAGGCGCCTGCGTCGGCGTCGCCGAGTTCGATGGAGAGGTTGCGCGGCTCGGTGAGGCTGAAGGTGACGGTGTCGCCGCTCACCTCGTGGGCGATGTCGTACGACAGGGGGCGGATCCGCGCGGAGGGGATGGCGCCCTTGGAGGAGGTGACCTGGACCTCCACGGTGCCGCGGAAGTCGAGGTTGGCCACCGAGGAGCTGCGGACGACGCCCGCGCCGGTCTTCTCGTTGATGGTCTTGGTGCGCGCCCGGATGACGGGCACCGGCTGCCACTCGCCGTCCGGCGTGCGGGCCTTGACCGAGAAGCTGGTGTTCAGGGGCAGCCCGGTCGGGACGGGGTGCACCACCAGCCGGTCGGTTCTCGGTCCGTCGGCCGCGCTCGCGGTGCCGGTGTCCGCGCTCGCGGTGCCGGTGTCCGCGCTCGCGGTGCCGGTGGCCGTTCCGAGCAGGGTGTAGGCCGCGGCCGCGGCGCCGGCGGTCTGGAGGAGGGTGCGTCGGGACAGACCCGGGCCCTGGGTTTCGTTCATGATCAACGTCCTTGCGTGCGAGGGGAGTCGAGGGGATCGGTGGGCGACCGCGGTGACGGGGGCGGGACTTACTTCAGTCCGGAGGTGGACATCCCGGCGACGAAGCCGCGTTGGGCGACGAGGAAGATCAGCAGGATGGGGACGACGTACATCACCGAGGCGGCGGCCTGGAGGTGGGTGACGGGCGTCCCGGCGGAGGTGACGTAGGTGGACATCACGGCGACCGCGAGGGTGGAACGGTCCGTGGACAGCAGGAGCTGGGGTGCGATGTAGTCGCCCCAGGTCCAGGTGAAGGCGATCACGAAGCTGGCGGAGAGCACCGGCCAGGACTGCGGCAGGAAGATCCGCCAGAAGATCGTGGCGTAGCCGCAGCCGTCGACGATCGCCGCCTCCTCCAGCTCCCGGGGCAGCCCGGCGAAGAACTGCCGGAAGAGGAAGACGAGATACGGCGCCGCCGCGAGGCCCCACAGCACCCATGGCCAGTAGGTGTCGACCATGCCGAGTCGGGCGAAGATCAGATAGGTCGGCAGCAGCGTGATCATCTGGGGCAGCATCATCGAGCCGAGCAGCACGCCGAACAGCGTCTTCTTCCCGGGTGCGTCCAGACGGGCGAAGCCGTAGCCGACCCAGGCCGAGCTCAGGGTGACCAGGGTGGCGTAGAGGAAGGCGATGATCAGGGAGTTGCGGGCGTAGCCGAGGAAGTCGATCAGGTGGAACGCGTCGGCGAAGTTGTGCCACTGGAAGTCCGCGGGCAGCCAGTGCACCGGCGCCGCGGCCGTCTCTGCGGAGGTCTTCAGCCCGGTGAGGACCAGCCAGCCGAAGGGGCCGAGGAACAGCCCGGTGACGACGACGAGCACGGTGTAGAGAACGAGCCGGCCGGTACGCAGCCGTACGGCGGCCGGAGGGGAGCCGCCCGGGGAGCCGGACGGTCGGCGGGACCGGCCGGTGGCGGCGGTGCCGCGCACGACGGCGGAACCGGAGGTGCGGGCGGAATCCGAGGTGCCGGGGGTGCCGGGAGTGTCGGACGTGCCGGCGGTGTCGCTGGTGACGGTCACTTCTTCGCCTCCGGATCGACGTTGTAGAACACCACGCCCGACGTGAACCGGAAGATGAGACCGGTGACGACGAGGATCAGGACGAAGAGCACCCACAGCAGCGCGGAGGCGTAGCCGTAACGGCCGAGCGCGAAGTACTCGGCGAACACATGCATCATGTACATGTAGTTGGACTGCGGGATCGCGGTGACGCCGCCCGTGGTGGGCTCGGCGGCCAGCAGCAGCGGCATGATGGTCTGCACCGAGGCGATCACCCCGGTCACCGTCTGGAACAGCAGCACCGGCGACAGCAGCGGCACGGTGACACTGCGGAAGGTCCGCCAGGCGCCGGCTCCGTCGATCCGGGCCGCTTCGTGGAGTTCACGGGGCACGTCCTGGAGCCCGGCCAGCGAGATGATCATGACGTTGCCCGCGGCCCACAGCACCGTCATCAGCAGGACGTAGCGGGCGTACGGATCCGCGAGCCAGCCGAGGGCGTCGATGCCGAAGATGTTCAGCACCCCGTTGGCCGCGCCGGAGTTCTGGTCGAACAGCGACTTGAAGGCGAGGCCGGCGCCCACCGGCGGTACGACGGCCGGCAGATAGAGCAGAGTGCGGAACAGTGCCCGTGCCCTGAGCGGCCGGTTGATCAGGACGGCGAGCCCGAGTCCGGCGACGATCGACAGCGGCACCGAGGTCAGCGCGAACAGCCCGGCACGGCCGAGGGCGTCCCACGTCACCGGGTCGGCGAACAGCTCGCGGTAGTTGGCGAGCCCGATGAACCGCCAGTGCGGCGAGATCCCGTCGTAGGTGGTGAGGCTCAGCCACAGCGCGTACACCATCGGGACGATCGTGAGCAGCAGGAAGCCGATGATCCAGGGCGAGGCGAACATGTAGAACGCCCGGTGCCTGCGGGTGGACATCGAGGTGGGCGGCCGGTCTCCGGCCGGCCGGGCGGCTGCCGCCGGTGCCACCCGGACGCCGGTCGCCCCGCGCGTCGCCGCGGAGGGTGTTCCCTCGGCCCTCATCCGACCTGCTCCTTCCCGCGGTCGAGCTGTTCGTTGATGGTGGAGTTGAGGCGCCCGGCGAGGGTGTCGACGGAGATCTCGCCCTTCATCGCCGCCGGTGCCACCTGGTTGAAGAGGGCCTTGAAGCCCTCCGCCGTGATGTAGGGGGTGAAGGAGATCACCGAGAAGTGCTCCAGCTCGGCCTCCTGTGCCGCCAGCACCCGGCGCTGGTGGTCGTGTTCGGCCGGCATCAGCGGCCGCAGCGACTTCAGGCTCGGGATGCCCCAGCCGCCGCCCGCGCGGGCCTTGGCCGGCGCCTCGCCGAAGAACCACTCGAAGACCCGCCAGGCGGCGTCCTTGTTCCGTGCCTTCCTCGGCATCCAGAAACCGGTACCGCCCTGGCAGGGGCTGACCCGGGCGCCGCCCGCGAAGACCGGGGCGGGGGCCAGCCGGGACACCTTCGCCAGCTTCTCGTCGGTGTTGATCATCCCGCCGAGCCAGTAGCCGCTGTTGCTCATGGCCATGCGGCCCGCCTGGTAGGTGGGCCCGTCCCAGGCGTTGGGGTCGGGCTGGATCGCGCTCGGGCCCACCCTGGTCCGGCAGTAGTCGATGTACCAGCCCAGTGCCTTACGGGCCTCCGGGGTGGTGAAGTCGATCCGGGCGAGGTCGTCGTCGAAGAGACTGCCACCGGCGGCCGCCGTCAGGGTCGAGAGGTTGGTGGCCTCGTAGAGACCGTTGTAGCTGCCGCCGAAGACGATGGTCTGACCGTTCCTCCGCCGGGTGAGCCGCTCGGCCCGGTCCAGCCACTCCTCGTAGGTGACCGGCTCGGACGTGGGCGGGTACGCGATGCCCGCCTCGTCGAAGTGCGCGGTGTTGTACCAGTACATGGAGTCCTGGGAGAAGTCCTTCACCATCCCGTAGCGCGGCCCCTTCCCCTGGGTGCGGCCGTCGTAGCGCCACAGGTCGTTGACCGGGTCGAGGTCGTCGGCCTTCAGCACGGTGCTCGCGGCGAAGTACGGGTCCAGTTCCTCGGCCACGTCACGCGCCGCGTAGTACGGCGTGTCCACGGCGCCCACGCCGCGCACCAGATCGGGCGGGTTCCCGCTGGTCAGCATCGCGATCAGCTTGGTGATGTCGTACCTCACCGTGACGATGCGGATGCCGAGGCCACGCTGGGCCTGCCTGATCAGTTCCGGGGAGATGTCCTCGGCCTTCACCATCAGCGTGACGGTCTCGCCCGAACCGCCGACACCACCGGCCACGGGGAGCGCACAGCCGTTCAGAGCCGCCCCAGCGGCCGTGACACCGGCCGCCGAGAGGGCGAGGAATCGACGGCGGCTCAGGGGACCATCGGCACGGGTATGCATGGACACCTCACCTCCACGAGCAGTGACCACCTCTCGACAACAACCGGTTTCTACCGGCCGACGGGGCAGAGCTTGTTCCTGACCGCAAACCGCGTCAAGAGGCTCGACCAGTTTTCGAAAACTCCGCGTAACCCCCGGGACATGGCCGGATGCCACTCCGGGCGGGGGCGGACCCCCGTGCGACCAGGGCAAATTCGCCGAATCGGCTACGGTTTCCGGTCACCACGCGAGTCAGGTCACGAGCTCGAACTGCGTCACCTGCTGGAACCGGTTGTCGTGCGGCCGAGATCCTGATCCACTTCCGGAGCCGTATCGCCTACACCTCGACCGTTTCGGCAACCGGCCACATGACCACCTGGCACATGACCACCTGGCACACGGCCACCTGACACATGGCCACCTGACACATGGAGTAATCGATTACGCCACATCGGGACATCAACCACCCCTTCTGTCGCGGCAGACACCCCTCACCCCCCGGAGCTGGCCGACATCTTCCGGCCGCCCACCCCACGTCCCCTCCCGTAGCCGCACGACCTGCGCATACGCAGACGACCTCAGGCGAGCCACGGAGTGCGACACCCGATCGCGACGATTGACCGTCCGCCGGAACCGGATCTACGGTAGAAGACGTTTTCTGAAACTGTTTCCCGCAGCAGCCCCTGCGTCCACCCCCCTGCTCTCCAGGAGAGTCATGCCCAGCGCCCAGTCGACGCGAGCCGTGTTCGCCATGGATCCGGTGCATCTGCCCCTGCTCTTCCCGCCTCCGCTCATGGCACGGCTCCGGGAGGTGATCGAGATCGATCCCGAGGTCGTGGTGCGGGACTTCACGGATCCGGTGGCCACCTCCGCACTGGCCGGCGCCGAGGTGCTGATCACCGGCTGGGGCTGTCCGCACCTCGACGCGGAGGTACTGGCGGCGGCGCCCCGGCTGCGTACCGTCCTGCATGCCGCCGGCTCGGTCCGCGCGCTGGTCGGCGAAGCCCTCTGGCAGCGCGGGGTCACCGTCTCCAGCGCGGTGGCCGGCAACGCGCTGCCGGTCGCCGAGTACACCCTGGCGATGATCCTGCTGGCCGGAAAGGACGCCTTCGACCAGCGCGAACGCTTCCGCAGGACACACACCTACCCCTCCCCCGCCGAGACCGCGGCCATCGGCAACGTCGGCCGCCGGGTCGGAGTCATCGGGGCCTCGCGCGTCGGCCGCCGACTCCTGGAACTGCTGAAGCCGTTCGACTTCGCCGTCTCGCTGTACGACCCCTACGTCGACACGGCGGGGGCCGCCGCACTGGGCGCCGAGCCGATGGCGCTGGACGACCTGCTGCGGACCAGCGACATCGTCAGCCTGCACGCCCCCGACATCCCCGAGACCTATCGCATGCTCGACCGCGGCAGACTCGCGCTCATCCGGGACGGCGGTGTGCTCATCAACACCTCACGGGGCGCCCTCGTCGACCCCGAGGCGCTCACCGACGAGTTGCTCTCCGGCCGGCTCAGCGCGGTCCTGGACGTGACCGAACCCGAACCGCTGCCCGTCGGTTCCCCGCTCTACCGCCTCCCCAACGTCTTCCTCACCCCGCACATCGCGGGCTCCCTCGGCAACGAGCTGGAGCGCCTCGGCCGTACCGTCGTCGAGGAGCTGGAGCGTCTCGCCTCGGGGCTGCCACCGGCCCACGAGGTACGGCACACGGATCTGGCCAGGGTCGCCTGACCCGTGCCCCCACGCGTCCTCGCACCTCACGCCGCGGCCGTCCCGCGGGAAGGACACGATGCGGTGAGCCGGCGCAGGGCGTCGGGCGGGCCGGGCCGGGCGACCATCCGCAACGTGGCCCGACGGGCGGGGTCTCGGTGGCCGTCGCGTAAACGTTTTCGCGCCACCGATCGCCGCGCGCACCCGCTCCACCATGGCCGCATCCTGATCGACGCGTCTCTGACCTGCGCACTCACCGTAACCCGGCGGCCACCGGACGACAGCTTCCGGCAACCCCGACGACCATCCGGCGTAACAATTTGCCGTCGCGCTCTTGCGTGGAGCCGATCAGGCGACCTACGTTTCACAGCAACCGTTTACTACAACGTTCCGCAGGGGTCCCGAGACCCGAGCTGACGGTCCGCCTCGCTCGCAGTCGCCCCACCGAGCCGCCCCTCGCTCCCCCTTCCGCGATCGTCTACGTCTCGAAGGATGCCGTTCGATGAACTCCAGCAGCCCCCGGAGAAGGTTCGCCCGCATCGCCGTCGCGAGTGTGGCGCTGACAGGTCTGCTCGCCGCGTGCGGTGGTTCGGGCTCGGGCGACGACGGCTCCTCCGGAGCCACCGGCCCGGTCACCCTCCCGTTCTGGGGCTGGGCCAACGGCCAGGAAGCCCTCGTCAAGTCGTTCAACGCCGCCCACAAGGACGTCCAGCTCAAGTACACCAAGGTCACCGACCAGCTGACCATGCAGAAGCAGCTCAGCAACGCGGTGAAGGCGGGCAACGCGCCCTGTCTGGTGCAGAACACCGCCGAGTACGTGACGACCTGGGTGTCGCAGGGCGCGCTCGCCGACATCACCGAGTACGTCGGGTCGAGCGCGGACAAGTTCAACGCCGGCGCGTGGGCCGGTGTCCAGGTGCAGGGCAAGGTCTACGGCGTGCCCACCAGCTCGGCGCCCGCGTTCACGATCTATCGCACCGACGTCTTCGAGAAGTACGGCCTGAAGGCCCCGGCCACCTGGGACGACTTCATAGCCGCCGGCAAGGTTCTGAAGAAGCACGGCATCCACATCACCAACTACGCCGGTGAGGACCCGAGCACCCTGGAGGTGCTGGCCATGCAGGCCGGCGCCCACTGGTACGCGATCGACGGCGACTCCTGGAAGGTGGACTTCCAGGACGAGGGCAGCCTGAAGGCGGCCGACGTGATCCAGCAGATCATCGACGGCGACCTCAACTCCAAGCTCTCGTTCGCCGACTACGCGGCCGTGCAGCGCAACTACGACAAGGGCGGCACGGTCACCCGGCAGATCTCCACCTGGCAGATGGCCGGCATGGTGCAGAACTTCACCGACTCCTTCGGCGACTGGGCGCTCACCCCGTGGCCGACGTACAAGGGGGAGGCGGCGAAGACTCCGGCCGGCACCAACCAGAGCGGTGGCATGAACCTGGTCACCGAGCAGTGCGAGCACAAGAAGCAGGCGGCGGAGGCGGCCCTGTGGCTGTCCACGGACCCCGGCGCGGTGAAGTCGATGGCGAGCCCCGAGACCGGCAGCGGTGTGATGCCCGGACTGGCCGACAGCGACTCGTTCGTCGCCGAGGCGATCTCCGAGAAGCTGCTGGGCGACAACTACGAGCCGGCCAAGAAGATCGTCACGGACAGCCTGGGCACCGTCACCACCGACTGGGTCTACGGCCCGAACTGGACCGCCATGTTCACCGAGCTGCAGAGCGAGTGGGGCAAGGTAGTCAGCAAGGAGCAGAAGGTCACCGACCTGCTCGCCCACATGCAGGAGTGGACGGTCGAGGACCTGAAGTCGCGCGGCATCAACGTCAAGGGCTGAGGCATCTTTCGATGATTCGCTCCCAACGCTGGAAGGGTGCCGCGTTCACGGTGCCCTTCCAGCTCGGATTCGTCTTCCTCTATCTGCTGCCCATCGCCTACGCGGTCTACGAGTCGCTGTTCCAGGAGAAGCGGTCCGGGCTCGGCCTCGGTGGCGCGACCCGGGAGTTCACCGGGTTCGACAACTACCAGCTGGGGCTGACCGACTCGGCGTTCATGGGCTCGATCCTGCGGGTGGTGCTGTTCGCCTGCGTGCAGATCCCGTTCATGCTGCTGGTCAGCCTCGTCCTGGCGCTGTTCCTGGACGCGCTCACCGCGAAGGCCGCGAACCGGTTCCGGATCGTGCTGCTGGTCCCGTACATGATCCCCGGTGTGGTCGCGGCGATCGTGTGGATCAACCTGTACAGCCCGGCCGTGGGCCCGCTGACCCCGATGGGCGACTTCCTCGGGTTCGACTGGAACTTCTTCGCGCCCTCCATGGTGTGGCCGTCCATCGGCAATCTGCTCACCTGGCACGGCATCGGCTACAACATGGTGATCATCTACTCGGCGCTCCAAGGGGTGCCCCGCGAGCTGTTCGAGGCGGCCCGTCTCGACGGCGCCTCCGAGATCCGGATCGCCCTGAGCATCAAGATCCCGTTCGTGCGCGCGGCGCTGGTGCTGACCGGCCTGCTGTCGATCATCCAGATGCTGCAGCTCTTCAACGAGCCGGCGCTGTTCCGGAACATCACCCCCGAGACCGTCGACGGCAGCTTCACCCCCATCATGATCATCTACAACCAGGCGTTCAACGCGGGCAACTACCAGTACGCCGCCGCCCTGTCGGTGCTCCTCGCCCTGATCCTCGGTGTCGCCTCCCTCCTCTTCTACCGGCTGACCTCGAAGGAGGTCGACTGATGGCCACGACCACCGACTCCCCCAGCACCCCGGCGAAGTCCGCCGAGTCGGGGAGGTCAGGCTCGCCCCCCGTACGGCGGATCGCCGGCCCCGACCCCGCCTCGCGCGGGCGCGGCGGCCAGCGCTTCATCCTGCTCGGCCTGATCCTGGCCAGTGTCTACAGCCTGTTCCCCGTGTGGTGGCTGATCGTCGCCGCCACGAAGGACCAGGTCGGGCTGTATCAGAGCAACGGCCTGTGGTTCTCCGGCATGCACCTCTGGGACAACCTGCACCAGCTGTTCACCTACGAGGACGGCATCTTCCTGCGCTGGACGGCCAACTCGTTCCTGTACGCCGGTGTCGGCTCCCTCGGCGGCACGTTCATCGCGCTGGCAACCGGTTACGGCCTGGCCCGCTTCGACTTCCCCGGCCGGGGCGTGGTGTTCGCGGCCGTGGTGGGCTCCTTCCTGATCCCCATCGCCCTGCTCACGCTTCCGCTGTATCTGATGTTCTCGAAGATCGGCCTGGTCGACACACCCTGGGCGATGCTGATCCCCTGCCTCATCAACCCCTTCAGCGTGTATCTGGCGAAGGTCTACACCGAGGCGACGATCCCCTTCGAACTGCTGGAGGCGGCGCGGATCGACGGCGCCGGTGAGCTGCGGATCTTCTTCAGCATCGTGCTGCGGATGATGACCACGGGCGGCGCGACGGTCTTCCTGCTGGCCTTCGTCAACACCTGGAACGCCTTCTTCCTGCCCCTCACCGTCCTGCGCGGCGAGGAGAACTGGACCCTCAACCTCGGCCTCTACAACTGGACGGGCAAGCGCGCCGAGTCCGGCATCGACGTGACCAGCCTCGTCCTGACCGGCGCCCTCCTCTCCATCGTCCCGCTGGCGATCATGATGACCGCGATGCGCCGCTACTGGCGGACGGGCGTCACGCTGGGGGCGCTCAAGTGACCGCCGACGCGCGGCGGGCCGTGACCGTCGCCCGCAACCCGGTCATCCGTGGCTTCGCCCCCGACCCCTCCCTGATCAGGGTCGGCGAGTGGTACTACGTGGCGACCAGTTCGTTCGAGTGGTTCCCGACGATCCCCCTGCACCGGTCCAGAGACCTGGCGCACTGGGAGTACGCCGGTCATGTGCGCGGAGCGGCCCCCGGCGGCTCGCTGCGGGGGGTCCCCGACTCGGCGGGCATCTGGGCGCCCTCACTGAGCTGGGACGGTGAGCGCTTCTGGGTGGTCTACACGATCGTGCGGTCGGTCGGCACGCGCTACTTCGACCTGGACACGTACGTCAGTACGGCCACGGCGGTGGACGGGGAGTGGACCGCGCCGCGGCGGGTCGTGAGCCATGGCTTCGACCCCGCCCTGTTCCACCACGAGGGCCGGCTCTGGCTCCTCAACATGCAGAGCGACCACCGTCCCGGCGGCCGGCGGTTCGCCGGCATCGTCCTGACCGAGCTGGACCGCTCCACCCTGCGTCCCCTCGGCGACACCCATCTCCTGCTCCAGCACGACCGGTTGATCGAGGGTCCCAAGCTCCTGATCCGCGACGGCTGGTACTACCTGATCCTCGCCGAGGGCGGCACCGGGGTCGAACACGGGGTGCGGGTGGCGCGCAGCCGCACCCTGACCGGACCGTACGAACTCGACGAGCTGCCCCTGCTGACGACCCGGGACGACCCGAAGGTGCCGTTGCAGAAGGCCGGGCACGCCGAACTGGTCCGGACGCCCTCCGGCGAGTGGTTCCTGAGCCACCTCACCGCCCGCCCCCTGCACACCGCACACGGCATCCGCTGCACCTTGGGCCGCGAGACCGCCGTCCAGGCGGTCACCTGGGACAGCGAGGGCTGGCCCCGGCTGCGGCAGGGGGGTTGGCATCCGGCGGTGGAGGTGGAGGTACCGGCTGCCGGGGCGCCGACTTCAGGGGTGCCTGACGGGGCGGGTCCCCCCGCGACCCCCGAGACCGTGCGTGCCTCGTCCGAAGGACTGCCGACCTGGCCCTGGAGCAGTCCGCGGGCCGCACCGGACGCCTCGTGGGTCGACACGACCACCCGCCCCGGCTGGATACGGCTGCGGGGCCGGCAGGGGCCCGAGTCGCTGTGGGACCAGAGCGTGCTGGCGCAGCGGATCACCGAGCACCGGGCGGAGGTGGAGGTCACCGTGGAGGCCCGGCCGCGCACCTTCGGCGAGGCCGCGGGGCTGACCCTGCGGTACAACACCGCCTCCTACCTCAGCCTCGATCTGACCTGGGCCGAGCCCGAGGGCGAACCGCAGCGCGGCCAGCAGTGGCGGGGCGAGGGCCGTACGGTGCTCAGCCTCCTGGAGCGCGACGGCGACGGCGCCCGGCAGGTGGCCGTCGTCGAGGTAGAGCCGGGCCAGCCGATCACCCTGGGGGCGAGCATCGACGGTGAGGAGGCTCGCTTCTGGTACCTCCACGACGGTCTCCGCACCCCCGTCGGCCCGCCCCTGGACTTCACCCACCTCTCGGACGACTACGGCCCCAGACTCCGCTTCACCGGAACCCTGGCCGGCATCCACGCCCAGGACCTCGTCGCGGCGGAGTTCACGGCGGACTTCAGCGGGTTCCGATTGGTGTGCGGGGCGGAGTGAGGTGACGGCGCGGGGCGACCGCGACGTTCCGGCGCGACCGGCCCCGTTCGCCGCTCGGACA
The DNA here is from genome assembly GCF_019599145.1 of Streptomyces akebiae. NCBI lineage: Bacteria > Bacillati > Actinomycetota > Actinomycetes > Kitasatosporales > Streptomycetaceae > Streptomyces > Streptomyces akebiae. Next base: position 2,327,984 of record NZ_CP080647.1, read on the forward strand.
GCCTCGTGCGCTGCTCGCCGCCGAGGGCACCGCCGGTGGCACCGAGTCCTCGCGGAGTCCCCCGGGGCCGTAAGCTCGCGGGGCAGTTGGTGCGAACGGTTCCATTTCGGGGCGCGGAGCGGCATGGCGGACGAGATCAAGTACGAGCACAAGACCGTGCGGACGGTTCGCGGCACCGACGGCTTGGTGATCTCGAAGATGCGGAAGGACGGCTGGGAGCTCGTGGAGCAGTCCCAGGGGACCCTTCGCTCCGCCCTCCACTTCCGTCGGCCGAAGAAGCCTCTGCCATGGCTCCTGATCGGCTTGGCGGCCGCCGTCCTCGTGATCCTGGCCCTCGTCATCGGCGCCGCCTCCGGAAGTCATGCGTGACGTGTGCGCGGACTTCAACACCGAGCTGGTGGAGTTCAACGGGGAGAGGGACCACGTCCACCTGCTGGTGCACTACCCGCCCAAAGTCGCCTTGTCCCGGCTGGTCGGCTCCCTCAAGGGTGTCTCCGCCCGGCGGCTCCGTCAGGAGTTCCCAGCCCATATCCGCAAGTATCTGTGGGGTGACCACTTCTGGTCGCCTTCGTACTTCGCCGCCTCGTGCGGCGGAGCACCGCTGGAGATCATCGAGGAGTACATCGAGAACCAGAAGCGACCTGGCTGAGGTCAACAGTGCAGGCCCGTGGACACCTGCGGGTCAGAGCGATCCAGAGAAGCGCTTCCTCCCGGGCGTGAACGCCCGGGGTTCCGCGCTAGATCAAGCTGAAGCCCCGCTTCTTCCCGCCGTGTTGAGTTGGGCTTAACGTAGGAAGCGCTTGCTACGCGGCTCGGGATCCGGCCGTGTGCGTAGCTCTGTTCGAAAATTTCACCGGCCCTCGGGACGGGCCCTGAGAGGTGGAGTCGCGATGGTGCGTGGCGGGAGCGCGACGGCCGGGCCGACGCTGGCGGTGGTGGCGCGCGAGGCCGGGGTGTCCGTGCCCACGGCCTCGAAGGTGGTCAACGGCCGGGAGGACGTGGCCCCCGAGACCAGGCGCCGGGTCACGGAGGCGTTGGACCGGCTCGGCTATGTCCGCAGACCCCGGTTCGAGGCGCCGAAGCCGCCGCGCATGGTCGACCTGGTGGTGCACTCCCTGGAGAGCTCCTGGTCGGGCGCCGTACTGCACGGCGTCGAACAGGCCGCCCACGACGCCGGCCTGGAGGTCGTCGTCTCGGCCGGTCTGACCCGTACCCGGGGTGCCCGCCCCGAACGCGGCTGGTTCGACAAGCTGACCGCCCGCGGCTCGGCGGGCGTGCTCTTCAACCTGGCCGAACTGTCCCCCGCCCAGTACTCCTGGCTCACCCAGCACCGCATCCCGTTCGTGCTGATCGACCCGGTTCTGGAGCCGCCGCCCGGCGTGGTGTCCGTGGGCGCGGCCAACTGGCAGGGCGGAACGACCGCCACCGACCATCTGCTGTCCCTGGGCCACGAGCGGATCGCCGTGATCGCCGGGTACCGGCGCAAGATGTGCAGCAGCGCCCGGGTCGCGGGCTACCGCTCGGCGCTGACGGCCGCGGGCATCCCGTACCGGGCGGACTACGTCCGTTACGGCAACTTCATGGAGACCACCGCCCGGCACCGTATGCTCCAGCTGCTCGACCTCCCCGAGCCGCCGACCGCCGTGTTCGTCTGCTCGGACAAGATGGCCCTCGGTGTCTATGAGGCGCTGGCGGAGCGGGGGCTGCGGGTGCCGGACGACATCAGCGTGGTCGGTTTCGACGACCTGCCCGAGGCCCGCTGGGCCACCCCCGGCCTGACCACCGTCCGCCAGCCGCTCTCGGAGATGGCCCAGACCGCGCTACGGCTGCTGGTGCGGATGATGGAGGGCGACCAACCGGAGGGCACGCGCACCGAGTTGTCGACCCGGCTGGTGGAACGGGCCAGCACGGGGGCGCTGGGCCCGGCCTGAGCCGGTGCGGCGTGGTTCGGTGAGGTGGTTGCGGAGGCCCTGAGTTCGGGTGAACGGTCGGCGTCGTGGGACCGTACGCATAGGGATGGCCAATCGGGTGTCCCGGCGGTCCCGCGGCCCCCGGCCCACTCCGCTCCACCAGCACTGAGCTCCACATGCTCCACAGGGAAGGACCTTCGGGTTGTCGCACATACGCTCTCCGCAGCTTCCGGGACCGACTCCGGCTCCGGACGACGACAAGGCCCCGGAGGACGCCGCCCCTCCGAAGCGGGACGCGGTCGCGGTGACCGAGCCGGCGGAGGCGAAGGCGGGGGCGGAGGCCGCGAGGGAGGAACCCGAGGGGGGAACGCCCGGCGCCGGGGCCGCGATCGAGGAACCCGAGCAGCGCCCGTCCGCACCGGCTCGGACCGGGGCCAAGACCCAAGCCGAGGCAGAAACACCCGAGGCGGCAACGGCCAAGACCCAAGCCGAGGCAGAAACACCCGAAGCGGCGACGGCCGAGACCGAGGCCGAGACGGAAAAGTCCGAGCCGGTCATGGCCGAGGCCCAAGCCGAGGCGGAGACACCCGAGGAGCGTGAGCCCGGCCTCAAGGCACGCCCGGAGAGCCCCGACCCGACCGCCAAACCCGGACCGGCCACCCCCGCACCCGAGGCGGACACCTCGGACCCCGGAACGGCCACCCCCGAATCCCCCTCGGCCCCGGAGTCCGGTCCCGAGCCCGCCGCATCCCCCTCCCCCGGCCGGCTCACGAGGCACCCCCGGGCCGCGCGTGCCGTCGCCTGGGCCGGGACGGGGCTTGCCCTCGTGCTCGTCCTGTTCGCGCTCGTCGTGCCGAACGACATCACGGAGCTGGACCTCGGCCGGTTCCTGCGGATCCCGGCGGAGGGCATCCTCGTTGCCGGACTGCTGCTGGTGCTGCCCGCGAAGGCGCGCCGCGTGGCGGTCGTGGTGGTCGGCGTGGTGCTCGGTCTCCTGGTGATCGTCAAGGTGCTGGACATGGGGTCGTACTGGACCCTGGACCGCCCGTTCGACCTGGTGCTGGACTGGATCCTGCTGGACGACGCGCAGTCGTTCATGAAGGACTCGCTCGGCGGGGCGGCCGCCCAGGCCGCGACCGTCGGGGTGATCGCGCTCGCGCTGGCGCTGCCCGTGCTGATGACGCTCGCGGTCGTACGACTGAGCAGGCTGATGGTGCGCAACCGGCACACGGCGAGCCGTACGCTCCTCGTCCTGGGCACCGCGTGGATCACCTGCTCGACGCTGACGCTGGAGATATCCGACGTACCGGTGGCCTCGCACAGCGCCGCCACCCTCGTGGAGAACCGGATCGAGGCGGTGAGCGAGGGCCTGAAGGACGGCGAGGCGTTCCGCAAGCAGGCCGCGGTGGACGCCTTCGCCGACGTGCCGCCCGACCAGCTGCTGACGGGGCTGCGCGGCAAGGACGTGCTGATCACGTTCATCGAGAGCTACGGCCGTTCCGCGATCGACGACCCGCGGATGGGCGAACCGCTCGGTGAGACCCTCACACAGAAGACGCGGGAGCTGAAGGACGCCGGATACGCCTCGCGGAGCGGCTGGCTGCGCTCCCCCATCACGGGCGCCGGCAGCTGGCTGGGGCACTCCACGTTCCTGTCCGGTCTGTGGATCAAGAACCAGTCGCGGTACAACAACCTCGTCGCGAGCGACCGGCTCACCCTCACCGAGGCGTTCCGCCGCACGGGCGCCTGGCGCACGGTCGGTATCGTGCCGGGCACCCAGAAGACCTGGCCCGAGGGCAAGTACTTCGGGCTGGACCACATCTACGACTCCGACCAACTGGGCTACCAGGGGCCGAAGTTCAGCTGGTCCACCATGCCCGACCAGTACACGCTGAAGGCCTTCCAGGAGCTGGAGCACGGCAGGAAGGACCGGGAGCCGATGATGGCGGAGATCATCCTGACCTCCAGCCACAACCCGTGGGCGCCGATCCCGAGCACGATCCCCGAGGAGGAGATCGGCGACGGCTCGGTCTACCACTCCCTCCAGAAGGCCGAGGGCAAGGACCCGACGGAGGTCTGGAAGGACCCGCTGGCCGTCCGGGACGAGTACCGCAAGTCCATCCAGTACTCGGTGACCAGCCTCGTCGACTTCGTCGCGAAGTACGGCTCCGAGGACACCGTGCTGGTCTTCCTCGGCGACCACCAGCCGAACAAGACGGTCACCGGCGACAACCCCAGCCACGACGTGCCGGTGTCGATCGTGGCCCAGGACCCCGAGGTGCTGGAGAAGATCTCCGACTGGGGCTGGACGGACGGGCTCAAGCCCGCCGACTCCACGCCGACATGGCGGATGGACAAGTTCCGTGACCGCTTCATGACGGCGTTCGGGCCGCGGCAGGCGGGCGGTACGTCCTGATCGCCCGCCCCGCGCCGGTGGCCGCTTCACCCGAGGCTCAGCCCGAGGCGCCCACCTCGTCGCGCGGGGCCCCGTCGCCCGCCGGGGGCAGGTCGCCGCGTTCGGCCGGCATGCCGTGGGGCGGGGGCTTGTCGCGGTGACGGTGCGGGAGGAGGAAGGCCAGTTCGGCGTCGGTGGGGCGGTGGGCGGCGAGGGCGGCGGCCCGCAGGGTGGCGCGGTCGACGGCGGTCTCGGCGGCGCTGATCCGGACGAGGTGGCCGTCCTCCGGTACGACGTACTCGTGCTGTCCCGCCGAGGCCCGGTACCAGGTGGCCCCGTCACGCGCGCAGCTGACCGCCTCGCCCGTGCCCTGGCCCACCGGCTGCTCGGGGCAGCTCCCGGCGGTCATCGTGCCGCGGTCGACGAGGAGCAGGAGCTGGGCGCTGTTCCTGCGGGACCAGTAGGCGGCGGAGAACCCGTCGGCGCCGTACACGCCCACGGACTGCCGGGCCAGCGTGAACCCGGGGGACTCGGTGACGTAGACGAGCCCTGGGGCAAGGCCCAACGCCTCGGCACGGGCGTGCAGTTCGGCCCGGTCGGGGGGCGGTGCCAGGGGCTCCCGGTCCGCGACCACGACCTTCTCGGTGCCGCAGGCGGTGAGCAGCGACGGCAGCAACGCCAGGGGCAGCAGAACACGCGCGGTACGGAGCATGGACATGACCTCCATCCTGCCGCACAGATGTTCCACAGGTGAGCCAAAGAGTCCGTTCCGTGAGAGCGCTTGCCCCGATGTCCGATTCCTTCAAGACCGGCCGTCGCCACCCGCCCTACGGTGGCTCGCATGACTCCACGACTCGACGCGATCGGGATGGTGGCCTCGGACATGGCCGCCTCCGTCACCTTCTACCGCCGGCTCGGTTTCGCCTTCCCCGAGGGTGCCGAGAATCTGCCGCACGCCGAGGCCCGACTGCCGGGCGGGCTGCGGCTGTTGCTCGACACCGAGGAGACCGTCCGGTCCTTCCGTCCGGAGTACCGCCCGGGGACCGGTGGCGGCGCCGGGCTGGCCCTGCTCTGCGACAGTCCGGCCGAAGTCGACGCGCTGTACGAGGAGTTGGTCGGCGCCGGGTACGACGGTGAACTCAAGCCGTGGGACGCGGTGTGGGGCCAGCGCTACGCCGTGGTCCTCGACCCCGACGGCAACGGCGTCGACCTCTTCGCGCCGCTGCCGACGCCCGCCGGCGAGTAGCCGTCCGTCGCGGGCGGCGCCCGGCCCGGAGTGCCCGCGCCACCCAGCCCCGGCCACCGTCCGCCGGCTACCGTCCGCCGAGCAGTTCTCCGAGCGGCAGTCCAACCAACTCCCGTACGTCACGGGCGAGATGAGCCTGGTCGGCGTAGCCGGTCCGAGCCGCCGTCTCGGCGAAGGGCACACCGGCCCGGGCGAGCGCGAGCGCCCGCTGCAGCCGCAGCACACGGGCCAGCGTCTTCGGTCCGTATCCGAACGCGGCAAGTGATCGCCGGTGCAACTGCCGTGCTCCGATCCCCAGTTCGTCGGCGGTCGCCGCGACGGGCCGGCCCGCGTCGAGGGCGTCGACGACCTGCCGCAGCAGCGCGTCGGGCCGCCCCGCCTCTGCCGCCCGCTCCAGGACCACCTCTTCGAGTCCGCTCGCCGGATCGTCCGCCGCGTTCACCCGGGCGGTGAGCCGCCGCACGAGTGTCAGCGACCACAGCTCGGCCAGGTCCACCCGCCGGTCCCGCAACTCGTGCGCGGGCACCCCCAGAAAGCCGGGCGCCTGACCGGGGAAGAACCGAAGCCCCGCCCAACTGCTGGACGCCCCCTCGGTGACATACGCCCGGGTGTCGGGACCGGCCACCATCAGCCGCCCGTCGTTCCACAACAGGTCCATGCACCCGTCGGGCAGGACCCGCCCCGCGCCCGGCCGACTCGGGCTGTTGGTCCACACCACGGCCCCGCTCAGCCGAGAGGCCCTTTCGACATACACGACAAGAAGGCTACGCCGGTGGCCACCGTGCCCTCCAAGGGGCGGGTGACCTGCGCGAGCAACCACGGACCACCCGCAGACCACCCTCGGACCACAGACCACCTCGCCTCCACGGCGTCCCGCGGCGCTCACGGCCCACGCGGACGGCCGGTGCTCCTGAGGACTCGCGTACACCCCCGCCCCCCTCCGCCCTCGTCGGGGACGATCCAGGCGTCACCCCGGACCATGAGCATGACGGTGGGTGAGGGGGGCCTCGGGGCGTACGGGCAGCCGGGGCCGCGAAGGCCGCGCGGGCCGTCGGCCTCACGGTGCGGGCGGCGTGCCGGGCGACCGGGTTCGACTGGCTGGACGGGCCCACCTGGGTCCCGGCGCTGCGCGGGGCGGACACGGCGCGCCTGGTGCACCCGTCGGACATCAGGGCGCGGGGGCCGCCGCGGCGATCGGCGGGTGGCCCGGGGCTGCGCCCGCGCACGCCCCCAGGCCCCTTACTCCTCCCCCTTCTTCACCGGAGACCGCAGCCTCGACGTGACGTCCTCCGGCGGCAGGAAGCGGGACCAGCGTTCGGGGAACTCGGAGGGCATGTCGGGGTCCTCCGGGTCGTGGGAGCGGGCGGCGGCGGCGCGGGCGACGTACTCGGCGGCCTGCTCCTCGCGCAGGCGCTCGTTGGCGGCACGGGCGGCGGCCGTGGCGGCGGCGGGCCAGACACGGTCGATCGCGGCGTTGACGGCGGCGCCGACGAGGACGGCGAAGGCGCCCACGCCGATCCAGAGCAGGACGGCGACGGCGGCCGCCAGGGAGCCGTAGATCGTCGCGCCCTCGACCGTGTTCGTCAGGTAGATGCGGAGCAGGAAGCTGCCCAGTACCCACATGGCGAGGGCGACCAGGGCGCCGGGGACGTCCTCGACCCAGGGGGAGCGGACCGGCACCGAGACGTGGTAGAGCGTGGTCAGGAAGACGATGGACAGGACGATCACGACGGGCCAGTAGAGGACCTGGACCACGGTCGCCGACCACGGGACGATCCGGACCACGGCGTCGGGCCCGGCGACCATCAGCGGCAGGGCGATCGAGCCGATCAGCAGGGCCACGATGAACAGCAGGAACGCCATGAGGCGGGTCTTGACGATGCCGCGGACCCCGTCGAGGCCGTACATGACGGTGATGGTGTCGATGAAGACGTTCACCGCGCGGGAGCCGGACCACAGGGCGAACAGGAAGCCTATGGAGATGACGTCGGGGCGACCGCCCCTCATCACGTCGTCCAGGATGGGCTGCGCGATCTGCGCGACGCCCTTCTCGGACAGGACGGTGCGCGACGCCTCCAGGAGGTTGAGCTCCAGGCTGGCGATGGTGTCGGCGCCGGTCCAGTCGTCGACGTAGCCGAGCAGGCCGATCATGCTGAGCAGCAGCGGCGGCACGGAGAGCAGCGTGAAGAACGCCGCCTCGGCCGCGAGGCCCAGGATGCGGTACTCGATGCAGGAGTTGACGGTGTCCTTCAGGAGCAGCCAGGCGGTCCTGCGCTTGGAGACGTCCCGGTAGAGGGCGCGGGCACGGTGGAGACGCCCATGGGGGCTCTCGGACGGTGGGGGTGACTGACTTGCTGGCTGCACGCCCTAAAGGTATCCGCCTGCGCGTGCCGCCCTCACCTCCCGGTGCCGCCTGCCGCGACAGGGTCCGCGTGCGACGCACGGTCCCCTCCGGTCGCGTCACGGGGCAGCAAACAAAGGGAAACCCAGCAGAAACCAAAGGTGATTCCGAATCGCCTTTTCTGTCATGAACGTGCTGGCTGAATCATCGAGGGGCCGAAAGCGGAGCGTGCGAGCGCGTTTGTGCCGTCCTTTTGGAAAGTTCCCCGCTGGAACGGTGCGGGGGCTCAGGTCCGACAGGCCGGACGAGATCGCAAAAGGGGCGGGAAAGAGTCATTTACCCGACCTCCCTTGACCGGTTCACGAATGTACCGAAAGAATCCGGATTGCATTCCGCTGCGCCTCTCTGGACCAGATGCCGGCCCAGCGCACACCAGGGAATCAGTCCAGGATCCGACCAGGCCTGATCAATTCCGCCACACCCGTCACCGCTTTCCGTTCCCGTCACCCTCCCCCCTCCTTCTGTCATTCCGCGCGCCGCCCCGTTCACCCCCGGGCGCCTTCCATCGCAATACCTGTCGCGGAGAAATTCAATGACATTGCCAGCGCCACGACCCGTGGCGGAAATACCGGGCGAGGTCCAGGGGGCCGAGCCGGACGCGGCGGAATCGTACACCGCCGTCGAGCGACTCCTCGCCGAAGTTCTGGCCGGCGTCGCACACATCGAACACGTGCCCGCAGAAAGCCATTTCTTCGACGACCTCGGTGCCAACTCACTGACGATGGCGCATTTCTGTGCCCGCGTCAGAAAACACCCCGATCTGCCGTCGGTGTCCATCCGGGACGTCTACGGCCACCCGACGATCCGCGGCCTCGCCGCCGCGCTGACCCGGGCACCGGCGCCGGCCGCCCCGCCCGAGCCCGCCGAGACCGTGCCCCCGGGCAGCACGTTCCGCTATGTCCTGTGCGGTGTGCTGCAATTGCTCCTCTTCGCCGGATACTGTCTGCTCGCCACCTCCGGATACGTACAGGGGTACGAGTGGGTGGCGGACGGCTCCGGGACGTTCGGGATCTATCTGCGCTCGACCGTCTTCGGGATGCTCGCCTTCCTCGCCCTGTGCACCCTGCCCGTCGCCGCGAAGTGGCTGCTGATCGGTCGGTGGAAACCACGGGAGTTCCCCGTGTGGGGCCCGACGTACCTGCGGTTCTGGCTTGTCAAGGCACTGCTGCGCACCAGCCCGATGGCCCTGTTCGTCGGCAACCCGCTGTACGTGCTGTACCTGCGGGCCCTCGGCGCCCGCATCGGACCGGGCGTCACGATCCTCAGCCGCACCCTCCCGGTCTGCACCGACCTGCTGACCATCGGCGCGGGCACGGTGATCCGCAAGGACTGCTCCTTCCTCTGCTACCGGGCGCGCGCCGGACGCATCCGCACCGGCACCGTCACCCTCGGCCGGGACGCCTTCGTCGGCGAGCACACCGTCCTCGACATCGACACCGCCCTGGGCGACGGCTCCCAGCTCGGCCACTCCTCCGCGCTGCGCGCCGGCGAGTCCGTCCCGGCCGGAGAGAGCTGGCACGGCTCACCGGCCCGCCCGACGGACGTGGACCACATCCGGGTCCCCCCGCTCCCCCGCGGCACGCTGCGCCGGGCCGGGTACGGACTCGCCACCCTGCTCCAGACCCTGCTGCTCCACGTGCCGCTGACCATAGGCGGCGCCTATCTGCTGCTGACCGCCGCGCCCGAGCTGGACACCCTGCTCGACCGGACGTCGCGGCACACCACCTCGGCGCGTTTCTACGTCGAGGCGATGGCCCTGTCGCTCACGCTGTTCGTGGCCTCGATCGTCGTCGGAGCCGTCGTGGTGTTCGTCGTACCGCGGCTGCTGCGCCCGCTGGTGAAGCCCGACCGCGTCTATCCGCTCTACGGCTTCCACTACTCGGTGCACCGCACGATCGCCCGCCTGACGAACATCAAGTTCTTCACGTGGCTGTGCGGCGACAGCTCGTACATCGTCCCCTGCCTCACAGCCCTCGGATACGACCTCTCGCGCGTCGAGCAGACCGGGTCCAACTTCGGCACCGCGGTGCGGCACGAGACGCCGTACCTGGTGAAGGTCGGCAGCGGCACGATGGTCGCCGACGGCCTCTCGGTCATGAACGCCGACTACTCCGGCACCTCCTTCAGGGTCTCCCGGACGGCGATCGGCGGGCACAACTTCCTGGGCAACGCCATCGCCTACCCGGTCGGCGGCCGGACCGGCGAGAACTGTCTGCTGGCCACCAAGGTGCTGGTGCCCCTGGACGGCGAGATCCGCGAAGGGGTCGGACTGCTCGGCTCACCGCCCTTCGAGATACCCCGCTCGGTCGAGCGGGACAGTCGCTTCGACCATCTGCGCGAGGGCGCGGAACTGCGCCGCAGGCTCAGCGCGAAGAACCGCTTCAACCTGCGCTCGATGGCACTGTTCCTGTTCCTGCGCTGGCTGCACGCCTTCGCACTCACCGTCCTCGGCTTCGCGGCCTTCGACCTCTACGGCCACGGCGACGGCCCGGCGGCACCGCTCGCACTCGCCGCGCTGCCCCTGGCGGCACTCGTCTTCAACGCCCTCTACTACGCGCTGGTGGAACGGACACTGACCGGCTTCCGTCCCCTGCGCCCCCGGCTGTGCTCCATCTACGACCCCGTCTTCTGGCGGCAGGAGCGGCTGTGGAAGCTGCCCGACACGCATCTGCAGGTCCTCAACGGCACGCCGTACAAGAACCTCGTCTGGCGGCTGCTCGGGGTCCGGATCGGGCGCCGGGTCTTCGACGACGGGGCGTACATCACCGAGCGGACGCTGACAGCCGTCGGGGACGACTGCACGCTCGCCGCCGGCAGCAAGATCCAGGCACATTCGCAGGAGGACGGCACCTACAAGTCCGACCACGTCACGATCGGCACCGGCTGCACGCTGGAGGTCCAGGCGTTCGTCCACTACGGCGTGACGCTGGGCGAGGGTGCCGTGCTGGCGCCCGACTCCTTCCTGATGAAGGGCGAGGAGGTGCCGCCGCACGCACGCTGGGGCGGGAACCCGGCGACGGAGACCACCGGAACACGGTGAATCGGGGGAAGAACATGGGACGGTTGGAGCCGGGCGACGCTGCCCGGAAGTACTGGCACGAGATGCTCACCGCCGGGGGGCGGACCGTGATACCGCGGTGGAGTCCCTTCCCGGCGAAAGGGGTAGCCGCCCACGAAGTACCGCTGCCGGAGGGCCTGTTGACGGCTGCTGACGGCACGGCCGCGCTGCTCGCCGCGCACGCCAAGGTGCTCTCCGCGCTGTCGGGCGAGGCCGAGATCACCACCGGCTGGCTGGAGGACGGCCGGCTGCTGCCCTGCCGGCTCACCACCGCGCCCGGCGGCACCTGGCGCGCCCTGCTGGAGCAGACCCGACGGGCCACCGCCGAGCTGCTGACGCACGCCACGTTCCCGGTGGCCGCCCTGCGGCACGAACTCCGCCTGAACGAGTCGCCGTTCGAGACCGTGCTCGACACGAGCGGGGGCGACGGCGACCTCGACGAGGAGGTGGTCCTGCGGGTGGGCCTGGTGCACCGGGACGACGGTCCGGCACTGCGGCTGCGGTACCGCACGGACGTGCTCAACGAGGACGCCGCGGCCCGCGTCGCCGGGTACCACGTCACCGCGCTGACCCTGCTCGCCACCGAACCGGCCGCCGAGCACGGGCGGCGGAGTCTGGTCGCGGACGACGAACTCCGCCTCCAGCTCGACGGGTTGGCCGGGCCACGGCGCGAACTGCCCGACCGCCGGGTGCACGAGCTGTTCGAGCAGCGGGTGGCGGCACACCCGGACGCGGTCGCCGCCGTGCACGGCGACCGGCGCTGGACCTACCGCGAACTCAACTCCCGCGCCAACCAGCTCAGTCGGGCCCTGCTGGTCCGGGGCCTCGGCCACGAGGGCGTCGTCGCCGTGGTGACCGAACGCAACCTGGACTGGATGGCGGCCGTGCTCGCGGTGTTCAAGGCCGGCGGCGCCTACCTGCCTGTCGAACCGCACTTCCCCGCCGAGCGCGTCGCCACCACCCTCGCCCGCGCCGGCTGCGAGCTGGTGCTCACCGAGCGGGGCAGCACGGCCACGCTGGACCGGGCCCTGGCCGCCCTGCCCGGGGTGCGGCGGCTGCTGGTCGAGGACGCCTACGACGAGGCCCATCCGGACTCCGACCTCGGCATGGACATCGGGCCGGACCGGCTGGCGTACATCTACTTCACGTCCGGTTCCACGGGCGAGCCCAAGGGCGCGATGTGCGAGCACGCCGGGATGGTCAACCACCTCCACGCCAAGCTCGACGACCTCGGCATCGGCGAGGGGGACGTGGTCGCGCAGACCGCGCCCCAGTGCTTCGACATCTCCCTGTGGCAGCTGCTGGCCGCGCCCCTGGTCGGCGGGCGGACGCTGCTCGTGGAGCAGGAGGTGATCCTGGACGCCGGGCGGTTCGTCGACCGGATCGCGGACGGCCGGGCGAACGTGGTCCAGGTGGTGCCGTCGTACCTCGAAGCGGTCCTCGCCCATCTGGAGCAGCACCCCCGTGAACTGCCCGACCTGCGCCGGGTGTCGGTCACCGGCGAGGCGCTGAAGAAGGAGCTGGCGGAGCGCTGGTTCGCCACCGAGCCGCGCATACCGCTGGTCAACGCCTACGGGCTGACCGAGACCTCCGACGACACCAATCACGAGGTGATGGACCGCGCTCCGGAGGGGGACCGGGTGCCGCTGGGCCGTCCCGTCCAGAACGTCCGGGTGTACGTCGTCGACGAGCACCTCGCCCTCGTGCCGCTGGGCGCGCCGGGCGAGATCGTCTTCTCCGGGGTGTGCGTGGGGCGCGGGTACGTCAACGATCCCGAACGCACCGCGCGGGCGTTCACCACCGATCCGTACCGGCCCGGTGAGCGGCTCTACCGCAGCGGGGACCACGGGCGCTGGCGGCCCGACGGCAAACTGGAGTTCCTGGGCCGCCGGGACACCCAGGTCAAGGTGCGGGGGTTCCGCATCGAGATCGGCGAGGTGGAGAACGCCCTGCTCAAGGTGGCGGGCGTACGGGACGGCGCGGTGGTGGTCGCCCGGGGCGCGCGTCTGGTGGCCTTCCACTCGGGCCGGCCGCTCGCGGGCGAGGAGCTGCGGGACCGGCTGGCGGCGTCGCTGCCGGCGTACATGGTGCCGTCGGTGTTCCACTGGCGGGAGAGCCTGCCGCTGACCGCCAACGGCAAGACCGACCGGCGGACGCTGACCGCGCTGGCCGAGGAACTCGACGTGGTGCGGGGCGAGTCGGACGAGCCGCCGGCCACGCCGACCGAGGAGCGGCTGGCCGCCGTCTGGGCCGAGGTGCTCGGCGTGCCGCGGGACCGGATCGGCCGGCACGACCACTTCTTCGACCGGGGCGGCACCTCGCTGTCGGCGGTGAAGCTGGCGATCGCCCTGGACCGGGCGGTGTCCCCCAAGGACGTGACCGCGCATCCGACCCTGGCCGGGCTGGCCGGGCTGATCGACACGAGGGCCGGCGCGGCGGCCGCCGACGCGACGCCGCGCGCCGCCGCCGAGACCGTGGGGAGGCCGTCGTGAGCTTTCTGAGCCGTCGACGCGGCGGAGCGCGCCGCCGCCGCGGGGACACGGACCCCTCGACGCCGTCCCCGGCCGCCCTCGCCCTGCCGGACGTCGAGCTCTCGACCGACAAGCCACCGCTGCTCACCGTCCGCCCCGCCGAGTCCGCCGCCCGCTGGGCGGCGGGACACCGCGGCGCTCTGCGGGCCGCCGTCGCCGAGCACGGCTCACTGCTCGTGCGCGGGCTCGGACTGCGCGACGCGCCCGAGGCCGGCGCGGTCTTCCACGAGGTGGCGGCCACGCTGACGACCGAGAAGGAGGCGTTCGCGCCACGCCGGACGTACGCGGACGGCGTGTACTCCCCGACGGCCTGGCCGCCGAACCAGCCGATGTGCATGCACCACGAGTCGAGCTATGCGCTGGAGTTCCCCGGCCTGATGCTCTTCGCCTGTCTGGGGGCCGCCGAGCGGGGCGGGGCGACCGGTGTCGCGGACGCCGAGGCCGTCCTCGCGGCGCTGCCGACCGAGTTGACCGAGCGGTTCGAGCGGGAGGGCTGGCTGCTCACCCGCTCGTACAACGACGAGATCGGCGCGTCGGTCGCCGAGGCGTTCGGCACCGCCGACCGGACGGTCGTCGAGGCGTACTGCCGGGCGCACGCCATCGAGTTCGCCTGGCAGCCCGACGGGTCGCTGCACACCCGGCAGCGGCGGGCCGCCGTGCTCCGGCATCCGGTGACCGGCCGGCGCTGCTGGTTCAACCAGATCGCGTTCCTCAACGAATGGACCATGGACCCGGAGGTTCGCGAGTACCTGGTGGACCTGTACGGGGCCGACGGTCTGCCCTTCAACACGCGCTACGGCGAAGGCGATCCGATCGGCGCCGATGTCGTCTCGACGCTCAACGAGGTCTACGAGCGGCACACCGTCCGCACCCCGTGGCGACCGGGCGACCTGCTGCTCGTCGACAACATCCGCTGCGCCCACAGCCGTGAGCCCTTCGAGGGGCCGCGCGAGGTGCTGGTGGGACTCGCGGATCCGGTACGGCCGCAGGAATCCCTTGCACACCACTCCGACGTGAAGGACGAGGTGAGCTTCCGATGACCGAGGTTCCGGGTTTCGCCGTGATCTCCGGCGCCCAGGTGCAGCAGGCCCTGCGGGGCCGGGAACGGGAGATCGTCGAACTGGTCGAGTCCGCCTATCTGTTGCACGGCGACGGGGAGACGGGCGACACGGTCAACCCGCCGTCGTACTTCCTCCGCTTCCCCGACCGCCCCACCTCGCGGATCATCGCGCTGCCCGCCTCACTGGGCGGGAGGTTCCAGGTGGACGGGTTGAAGTGGATCTCCAGCTTCCCGGAGAACACGGCGTCCGGGCTGCCGCGCGCGTCCGCCGTGCTGATCCTCAACGACCACGCCACCGGGTATCCGTTCGCGTGTCTGGAGGCCTCGGTCATCAGCGCGACGCGGACCGCCGCGTCGGCGGCGCTGGCGGCCGACCGGCTGAGCGCGCGCCGGGGGGCGCCGCGCCCGGCCCGGGTCGGCTTCCTCGGCACCGGCCTGATCGCCCGGTACGTCCACACGTACCTCGCGGCGACCGGCTTCGGCTTCGAGGAGGTGGGGGTGCACGACCTGGCCGCGGACAGCGCGACCGGGTTCCGGGGGTACCTGGAGCGGTCCGGCGCGGCCGGGCGGGTGACCGTGCACGACAGCGCCGAGGACGTGATCCGGGCGAGCGACCTGGTGGTCTTCGCGACGATCGCGGGCGAACCGCACATCCACGAACCGAAGTGGTTCGCCCACAACCCACTGGTGCTGCACGTGTCGCTGCGCGATCTCGCGCCCGAGGTGCTGCTCTCGTCGGCGAACTTCGTCGACGACGTCGAGCACTGCCTCAAGGCGAACACGTCACCGCACCTGACCGAACAGCTCACCGGCGCACGGGACTTCCTCGACGGAACGCTCCACGACGTCCTCACCGGCCGGGCGACCGTGCCGGCGGACCGTCCGGTGGTCTTCTCGCCCTTCGGCCTCGGGGTCCTGGACCTCGCGGTCGGCGCACATGTCCACGAGGAGGTGGCCCGCTCCGGCGGACTACGGCTCGTGGACGACTTCTTCCACGAGCTGCGCCGCCACGGCTGACCGCCGGGCACAGCGAGTACGACATCGCACAACCAGGGGGGCAGCGGTGCCAGTCATATCCGTTCCCACGGACTTCAACGAGGAGGAGCTGTACGTCGATCTGCGCCAGGTCGTCGGACACGGGCTCTTCCTGAAGTGCGAGGGGTTCAACTTCGCCGGCTCGATCAAGCTCAAGGCCGCGTCCGAGATGGTGCGGGCCGCCGAACGGGAGGGCCGTCTCGGGCCGGGCTCGACGCTCGTCGAATCGTCGTCCGGCAATCTGGGCGTCGCGCTGAGCATGATCGCGGCGAGCCGGGGCTACCGGTTTCTGTGCGTGACCGATTCCCGGTGCAATCCGCAGACCCGGCGCGTGATCGAGGCGCTGGGCAGCCGGGTGCACGTCATCTCCGAGCCGGACCCGCACGGCGGTTTCCTGGGGGCGCGGATCTCGTACGTCCGCGCGCTGTGCGCCACGGATCCGCGGTACGTGTGGCTCGACCAGTACACCAACGAGGCGAACTGGCAGGCGCACTACCGCACCACCGCGCCCGCCGTCGCCCGGCAGTTCCCGCGACTGGACGTGCTGTTCGTGGGGGTCGGCACCTCCGGGACGCTGATGGGCTGCGCCCAGTGGTTCTGGGAGCGGCGGCGCCGGGTGCGGATCGTCGCCGTGGACAGTGTGGGGTCGGTCGCGTTCGGCGGGGCGCCGGGTCGCCGGATGATCCCGGGGCTCGGCACGAGCGTGACGCCGGCGCTCCTCGACGCGTCCTACGTCGACGACGTCGTCCGGGTGGAGGAGATCGACACCGTACGGGCCTGTCACCGCATGGCCCGCCGGGGCTTCCTCTTCGGGGGCTCCACGGGCACGGTCGTCAGTGGTGCCGGCGCGTGGCTGGCCCGCAACGGCTCGCCCGACACCACGGCGGTGGCGATCTCCCCGGACCTCGGCGAACGCTACCTCGACACCGTCTACCGGCCGGGCTGGCCGCTGGAGCAGTACGGGGAGGCCGCGCTCGAACGGGAGGAGGAGTTCGGTACGGGCGGCCTGGGGACGGGCGAGCTCGCGGCGCCCGTCTGAGCCGGCCTCCGCGCTCCGGCGCCGGAGCGGTCCCGGTCCGGCGCCGGACACCTGCCCGCCGGATACTGGTGGGCGTCGCCGTGACGACGCGATACCGACGGGTAGGTTCCGGACATGGCATCCAGCACGCACGAAGTGACCAATCAGGCTCCGCCCCTGGTGGACTACGACGTCTTCGCCGCCGACAGGGTCCTGACGGAGGCGGTCGAGCGGCATCTGGCGCCGGAGACGCTGGAGGAGGCGCGGAGCGAGCTGTCCGGCTTCGGCCGTACGGCCGGCTCCGCGCAGGTGCAGGAGTGGGGGCGGCTCGCGAACGAGAACCCGCCGAAGCTGCGGGCGTACGACCGGTACGGGAACCGGGTGGACGAGGTCGAGTTCCATCCGTCCTGGCACCGGCTGCTCGGCAAGGGGGTCTCGGCGGGGCTGACGGCGGCCTGGACACGGCCCGGCGGTCACGTGCGGCGGGCGGCGGCGTTCGTCGTGTGGACCCAGGTCGAGGCCGGCAACGGCTGCCCGCTGTCCATGACCCACGCGGCGGTGCCCGCCCTGCGGACGGACCCCGCGCTCGCCGCGGAGTGGGAGCCGCGGCTGACGTCGCGGCTCTACGACTGGGACATGCGCCCCGCCGACCGCAAGGCCGGCGCCCTCTTCGGGATGGGCATGACCGAGAAGCAGGGCGGCAGCGACGTACGCGCCAACACCAGCGCGGCGCGGCCGCTGGCCGAGGACGGGACGTACGAGCTGACGGGCCACAAGTGGTTCTGCTCGGCGCCGATGTCGGACGGGTTCCTGGTGCTGGCACGGGCTCCGGGCGGGCTGACGTGCTTCCTGGTGCCCCGGGTGCTGGCGGACGGCTCGCGGAACGTGTTCCGCATCCAGCGGCTGAAGGAGAAGCTGGGCAACCGGTCCAACGCCTCCGCCGAGGTCGAGTTCGACGGGACGTGGGCGCGCCGCGTCGGGGACGAGGGGCGCGGCGTGCGCACGATCATCGGGATGGTGGCGGCCACCCGGCTGGACTGCGCGCTGGGCGCGGCCTCGTTGATGCGGCAGGCGGTGGCGCAGGCGGTGCATCACTGCACGTACCGGGAGGCGTTCGGCGGGCGGCTGGTCGACAAGCCGCTGATGCGGAACGTGCTGGCCGATCTGGCGCTGGAGTCCGAGGCGGCGACGACGCTGGCGATGCGGCTGGCCTCGGCGTACGACGCGGCCGAGGCGGGCGACGAGAACGAACGCTCGTTCCTGCGGCTCGCGGTCCCGGTCGCCAAGTACTGGGTCACCAAGCGCTGCGCCCCGCTCGTGGTGGAGGCCTCCGAGTGCCTGGGCGGGAACGGCTACGTCGAGGAGTCGGGCATGCCACGCCTGCTGCGCGAGTCTCCGCTCAACTCCATCTGGGAGGGCGCCGGGAACGTACAGGCGCTCGATGTGCTGCGCGCCCTGCAGCGCGAACCGGGGGCCCTCGACGCCTACTTGCGGGAGGTGGGCCGGGCACGCGGCGCCGACCACCGTCTCGACGGCGCGATCAGGGCGCTACTGACCGAACTCGCCGATCTGGCCGGCGTCGAGGCCCGCGCGCGCCGGCTCGTGGAACGGCTCGCGCTCGTCCTCCAGGGCGCGCTGCTCACGCGGTACGCGCCCCCTGCGGTCGCCGACGCCTTCTGCGCCTCCCGGCTCGGCGGCGACTGGGGCACGGCCTTCGGCACACTGCCGCACACCCTGGATCTGGCCTCGGTGGTGGAACGGGCACGTCCCGTCAGCTGAGCCGCAGCCGTACGGGGGACGTCCCTCCGCGCGGTGGGTGCCCGCTCTTTCGAGTGGTGCGACCGGGCCGTCCGGCACGGGGGTGGCGCTGCGCCGACACGGCACCACCCCCGCTTCTGTGGCCCCTCGGAGCGGAGCGCGGACGCCGCACCGGGCGACGTTGAACAAGTTTCAAGGAGCACGGGCCGGTCCGCCAGGGTTGCAGGGGGTTGCAAGTCGTCCGCGCTCTGTGGCCGGAGGCCGCCCCTCCGTGGCCGAAGAACGGCACACTAGGAGACCCGCAGTCGACGCCGTCGCGCGGATCCGGACTTCCACGGCCACCAGGGGCCGTGGGGCGGACCGGCCGGCCGGGGAGGAACGTGTGCCGCACTCGCCGATGGAAGTCACGCGGCTGACCGCCACGGACGCCGCCCGAGCCGCCCGGGTCCTCGGCGAGGTACGCGCCTCCACTCTCGACGGGCGGCCCTCGAAACCCGCCCCGCGCCCCGCGATCCGGGAGTCCTGGGGCCGCGCGGTGCGCGGCGGCGTCGACCCCGACCACGACTTCCGGTCCGACCTCCTCGGCCGGGACGAGGTCGAGCGCCGTCGTCGGACCTCGCGGCTGCGCCATGTCCTGCCGGTGCTCCGCGAGGGGCTGCTGTCGCTGGCGGACACCACGCAGCACATCATGATGGTCGCGGACGCGGACGCCCGGGTGCTGTGGCGGGAGGGCAGTACGGCCGTCCTCCGCAAGGCCGACGGGCACGGGCTCGGAATCGGCTCGGACTGGCGCGAGGAGACCGTCGGCACGAACGGCGTCGGCACGCCCCTGGTCTCCCGCCGCGCCGTGCAGGTGTTCTCCGCCGAGCACTTCGTGCGCGCCCTGCACCCCTGGACCTGCACCGGCGCCCCCATCGTCGATCCGCGCGACGGCCGTCTCCTCGGCGCGGTCGACATCAGCGGCCCCCTGGAGACGCTGCACCCCTCCACGCTCGCGCTCGTCGACTCGGTGGCCAAACTCGCCCAGGCCCACCTCCGGGAGCTGCACCTCACCTCGCTCGAACAGCTGCGCGCGGTGGCGGCCCCGGTGCTCGCCCGGGTCGGCGGCCGCGCGATCGCCGTCGACCGGGACGGCTGGACCGCCGCGGTCACCGGCATGCCGTACACCAGCCGGGTCGCCCTGCCCAAGTCCCTCTCCCCCGGCCGCTGTCTGCTGCCCGCGTTCGGCCCGTGCACCGTCGAGCCGCTGCCCGCGGGCTGGCTGATACGCCCGGTGGCGGAGCCCGCGTCCGCCCCGACCGCCACGCACATCACCCTCGACGTCTCCCACCCGCGCGGCTGGACCGTCACCGTCGCCGGCTTCACGGGCTCCTGGACCCATGAACTCACCCCCCGCCACGCCGAACTCCTGTACCTGCTCGCCCTCCACCGGGGTGGGCGCAGCGCCTCCGCGCTCGCCGACGACATGTTCGGCGACCCCGCGCGCACCGTCACGGTCCGTGCCGAGATGTCCCGTGTACGCCGCTATCTCGGCGCCTACCTCGACCACCGGCCGTACCGTTTCACCGAGCGCGCCGACGTCGAAGTCCTGCTCCCGGAGACCCCGTTGGACCTGCTGCCGCACTCGGTGGCGCCGGGGGTGGTGCGCGCGCGGGGTGGTGCGCCGGGTGGCCTCCTCGGGACGGACGGGTCTTCGGGGCACGAGCGGGCCGGGCCGAACCTCTGAGCCCACGCCGAACATCTCAACCTCGTACCGGTGAACGGATCATGGCGTCGAGGTGAGGGATCTCCCGGTATTTCCCGGGACCTCGGCGTGACACGTGTCCCACTGGCGTAGCATCGCTGCCAGGCCGCCCCACCTGCCTCTCCGTCAAGATCTTGTTTTCGCTGGGCAGTTGGCCTTCCCCGGGAGGTTTTATGAAGCACCGCGGCAGGCACCGCCGACGCAGAAGGGGGCGTGCGCTGCGCGCGTCCCTGGCGGGGACCGCGCTGGCGCTCACGGCGGCGGCCACCCTGATCAGCACGTCGCAGGCGGCGGGCGCCGGGACGCCGGGCGCCCTCTCCTCGATCACCTCGGCCGGTGAGCTGCGCGCGCTCCAGCTCCGGGAGACCCTGACCGACAGGGCCGGGCTGCGGACCCTCGCCGACGAAATGGGCGGCGGGGTCGGTCTCGACGAGGTGCTGGGCAGCACGAACCACGCGATGCGCGCCGAGGCCGACTGTTTCAGCACCGAGAAGGACAATCTCCCCGTCGAGCCGGCCGCCGCCCGGGCGTACTGCTGGGAACCCGGTGACGCGGTCGACGACAGGTGGGTCCCCCGCTCGGTCACCACGTCCCGCGACAACCGGGTCATCGCGTCCGGCTGGTCGCACAGCGGCGCCGGGAGCGGCACACCCGACGGCACCGTCTCCGCCGGCGCCGACGACGAGGGGCTCGCCAGGGTCGCGTTCGTCGACGCCAGTGACCCGTCGAACCTCAGGTACCGGTGGGTGCTGCTGGTCGTGCCGACGGCCGGCGAGCGGGGCTTCGACGGTCTGCGCGCCCGGCTCGGCGGTATGGCCTGGTACGACGACAAGCTGATCGTCACCGCGCGGGGACCGCGGAGCCGGGGCGGGCAGGACGACTCCCTGTACGTGTTCGACCTGGCCCGTTTCCTGCGCGCCGACGTGACCGACAGCGAGGCGATCGGCAGGTCCGGCGACGGCTGGTCGGCCCACCACTACCGGTACGCGCTGCCGGCGGTCGCCTCCTACACCCCGCCGACGGGCGGCGGCTGTGATCCGCGGGACGACGACGGGGTGCCCTGCCTGGGCTCTCTCTCCCTCGACCGGACGTCGACCCCGCCGAGCGTCGTCGCGAGCGAGCGGTCCCGGCCGGGCGGCGAGCGGCCCGCCCGCGTCTGGCGCTACGCCCTCGACTTCACCGCCGACCGCACCGGACTGCTCACCACCACGGGCCGCCGGAGCGACGTCGTCGCCACCGAGGCGTACGAGACGGAGGCCTCCGGTGTCGGGGGTGTCCTCTCCCACCAGGGGAACTGGTATGTCGACCAGGCCGCCGAGGAGCGCGAGAACCGCGGCACGCTCTGGCGGCAGGACGAGGACGGCGCCGAGGCCGCCAAGTGCGCGGACGAGGCCGACGAGAAGCCGGGCGTCCGCTCGTACGGCTGCTGGGGACGGCACACCGCCTCTCTCTCCTACTCACCGGAGACCGACGAGGTCTGGACGCTCACCGACCCCATCCCCGAGCGGGTCCTGTACGCGGTGAGACTGTCGGACGTCGACGGCACGCTCGACTAGGACCGGGGACCCGGCCCGACCTTGGAGGCGGGTCGGGTCGCGTGATTCCCTGGGCCCATGAGCAGCAGTCCCGTCACCACCTGGTCCCTGGAGCAGAACTCGCCGAGCGATCTGCTTCCCGCGGCGGCGCCCGAGGGCGACGGCGTCCGCATCGTGCGCGCCGAGGTCCCCTCCCCCGAGTTCAGCCGCTTCCTGTACGCCTCGGTCGGCGGGGACGTCCTCTGGATCGACCGGCTGTCGTGGTCGTACGAGCGGTGGCGGGAGCATCTGGAGCGGCCCGGTGTGGAGACCTGGGTCGCCTACGACCGGGGCACGCCCGCCGGTTATGTGGAGATGGAGCCGCAGGACGGCGGGGTCGTGGAGATCGTCTACTTCGGGCTGATCCCGGGGTTCCGGGGGCGCCGCATCGGCGGGCATCTGCTGTCGTACGGCACCGCCCGCGCCTGGGACCTCGCCGAACGGTGGCCGGGGCTGCCGCCGACCAAGCGCGTCTGGCTGCACACCTGCTCCCGGGACGGGGAGCACGCCATGGGGAACTACCTTCGGCGGGGTTTCACCCTGTTCGACACGAAGGTGACGGAGGAGGCCGACGCAACGGCTCCCGGGCCTTGGCCCGGCGCAATCCCGTCCACACCATGACTCACATCACACTGTCTCGCGATGCGAGACAACCTTGTCCGGAATGTGGATGACGGTGGACTCGGTCTAAAGAGGCGTGCCACGCTTCCGTCATGTCTGGAACTGGAATTGCCTTGGTGAGTCGGCGGCACGTCGACCTCGGCCGCATGTCCAGCGCCATCTGTCCGGTGAGCTGAGCCCGACCCGCGAGGGGTTGGACGACCCCGGGCGACAGCGCCGTACCCTCCTCTGTTTCAGCCCGCGCAAGGACGCGCAGGCGCCGCACACGCTGCCCGCGTGTGCCCGCATGCGCGCGCAAGCGCGGGTCAGAGCCGATTCCCACGCCTTTCCCGAAGGACATACACACCATGGCCGCCACCCCGCAGAACCCCGCCACGCCCCGCCGCAAGGTGAGCCGTCACCGTGGTGAGGGCCAGTGGGCCGCGGGGCACTTCACCCCGCTGAACGGCAACGAGCAGTTCAAGAAGGACGACGACGGTCTCAATGTGCGGACACGCATTGAGACGATCTACTCGAAGCGCGGCTTCGACTCCATCGACCCCAACGACCTGCGCGGCCGCATGCGCTGGTGGGGCCTCTACACCCAGCGCAAGCCCGGGATCGACGGCGGCAAGACCGCGATCCTGGAGCCGGAGGAGCTGGACGACAAGTACTTCATGCTGCGGGTGCGGATCGACGGCGGTCGGCTCACCACCCAGCAGCTGCGGGTGATCGGCGAGATCTCGCAGGAGTTCGCGCGGGGCACGGCCGACATCACCGACCGGCAGAACGTCCAGTACCACTGGATCCGGGTCGAGGACGTCCCCGAGATCTGGGAGCGGCTGGAGGCCGTCGGCCTGTCCACCACCGAGGCCTGCGGCGACACTCCTCGTGTGATCATCGGCTCACCCGTTGCCGGGATCGCCGCCGACGAGATCATCGACGGCACGCCCGCGATGGAGGAGATCAGCCGGCGGATCATCGGCAACCCGGACTTCTCGAACCTGCCCCGCAAGTTCAAGTCCGCGATCTCCGGCTCGCCGCTGCTCGACGTGGCGCACGAGATCAACGACATCGCCTTCGTCGGTGTCCGCCACCCCGAGCACGGCCCCGGCTTCGACCTCTGGGTCGGCGGCGGTCTGTCCACCAACCCCAAGATCGGGCAGCGGCTCGGCGCCTGGGTGCCGCTGGACGAGGTCGCGGACGTGTACGAGGGCGTCATCTCGATCTTCCGTGACTACGGCTACCGGCGACTGCGCACCCGCGCCCGGCTGAAGTTCCTGCTCGCCGACTGGGGCACGGAGAAGTTCCGTCAGGTCCTGGAGGACGAGTACCTCAAGCGCAAGCTCGTCGACGGTCCCGCGCCCGACCAGCCGGTGGCCCGCTGGCGCGACCACGTGGGTGTCCACCAGCAGAACGACGGCCGCTACTACGTGGGGTTCGCCCCGCGCGTGGGCCGGGTGGACGGCACCACGCTGACGAAGATCGCCGACCTCGCCGAGGCGCACGGTTCCGGACGGGTCCGGACCACCGTCGAGCAGAAGATGATCGTGCTCGACGTCACCGAGGAGCAGGTCGACTCGCTCGTCGCCGGCCTGGAGGCCCTGGACCTCACCGTGCACCCGTCGCCGTTCCGGCGCGGCACGATGGCCTGCACCGGCATCGAGTACTGCAAGCTCGCCATCGTCGAGACGAAGGCGCGCGGCTCCCTGCTGATCGACGAACTCGAGCGCCGGATCCCGGAGTTCGACGAGCCGATCACCATCAACATCAACGGCTGCCCGAACGCCTGTGCGCGTATCCAGGTGGCGGACATCGGTCTCAAGGGACAGCTCGTCCTGAACGACGAGGGCGAGCAGGTCGAGGGCTACCAGGTGCACCTGGGCGGCGCGCTCGGCCTGGAGGCCGGTTTCGGCCGCAAGGTGCGCGGCCTGAAGGTCACCGCCGACGACCTGCCCGACTACGTGGAGCGCGTGCTCAAGCGCTTCCAGGAGGAGCGCGAGGACGGCGAGCGGTTCGCCGCATGGGTCACGCGCGCTTCCGAGGAGGCGCTGTCGTGAGCGAGCGAGCCGCGCCCTTCTACTGCCCCTACTGCGGTGACGAGGACCTGCGCCCGAACGAAGAAGGTCACGGGGCGTGGGAATGCGGGGCGTGCAATCGAGCCTTCCAGTTGAAGTTCCTGGGGCTGTTGTCCCGGGGGCTGCAACGAGCCGACAGCGGAGGGGATCAGATATGACTGCCGTTCAGGCGGATTCCGATACATCCGCGTCCCAGGCGGACGCGGCCGACCCGGACGCGGCCGAGCGCGCCGAGCTCAAGGCGCTCGCCGAGCAGGCCGGCCGTGACCTGGAGGACGCCTCGGCCCTGGAGATCCTCCAATGGGCCGTGGACACCTTCGGCAAGCGCTTCTGCGTGACCTCCTCCATGGAGGACGCGGTCGTCGCGCACCTCGCCTCCCGGGCCAGGCCCGGCGTCGACGTCGTGTTCCTGGACACCGGCTACCACTTCCCGGAGACCATCGGCACCCGGGACGCCGTCGAGGCCGTGATGGACGTCAACGTCATCACGATCACCCCGCGGCAGACGGTCGCCGAGCAGGACGCCGAGTACGGCCCCAAGCTGCACGACCGCGACCCCGACCTCTGCTGCTTCCTGCGGAAGGTCAAGCCGCTCGAAGAGGGCCTGACCCGCTTCGACGCCTGGGCGACCGGACTGCGCCGCGACGAGTCCGAGAGCCGGGCCAACACCCCGGTCGTCGGCTGGGACGACAAGCGCGGCAAGGTCAAGATCTCCCCGATCGCCCGCTGGACACAGGACGACGTGGACGCGTACGTGGCCGAACACGGCGTGCTCACCAACCCCCTGCTCATGGACGGCTACACCTCCGTGGGCTGCGCCCCCTGCACCCGGCGGGTGGCCCCCGGCGAGGACGCGCGGGCGGGCCGCTGGGCGGGCAACGCCAAGACCGAGTGCGGGCTGCACCTGTGACCGCCGCAGCGCGTGCCGAGACCACTGACACCACCGAGAACACCGTCCCCGTGACGGCCCCCGTTCCTGTGACGAACCAGGAGAACCCAGTGACGACCGGAGCCACCGGAGCCACCGTCTGGCTCACGGGTCTGCCGAGCGCCGGCAAGACCACCATCGCCTACGAGCTCGCGGCCCGCCTGCGCGAGGACGGCCACCTCGTGGAGGTCCTCGACGGCGACGAGATCCGTGAGTTCCTCACCGCGGACCTCGGCTTCAGCCGCGCCGACCGGCACACCAACGTGCAGCGCATCGGCTTCCTCGCCGATCTGCTCGCCCGCAACGGCGTCAAGGCGCTCGTACCGGTCATCGCGCCGTACGCCGACAGCCGCGAGGCGGTCCGCAAGCGCCACGCGGCGAGCGGTGCCGCGTATGTCGAGGTGCATGTGGCGACGCCGGTCGAGGTGTGCTCCGTACGCGATGTGAAGGGGCTGTACGCCAAGCAGGCGGCCGGTGAGATCTCCGGGCTGACCGGCGTGGACGACCCCTACGAGGCTCCCGAGACCCCGGATCTGCGCATCGAGTCGCAGGACCAGACGGTCCAGGAGTCCGCGGCGCTGGTCCACAAGCTGCTCACCGAGAGGGGTCTGGCATGACGACGACCGTCGCCGCCGTCTCCGGGGAGACCGGCACCCCGTACACCCTGTCGCACCTGGACGCGCTGGAGTCCGAGGCGGTGCACATCTTCCGCGAGGTGGCGGGCGAGTTCGAACGGCCGGTGGTCCTCTTCTCCGGCGGCAAGGACTCCATCGTCATGCTGCACCTGGCGCTGAAGGCCTTCGCGCCCGCGGCGGTCCCCTTCTCGCTGCTGCACGTGGACACCGGACACAACTTCCCCGAGGTCCTCGACTACCGCGACCGCACCGTGGCCCGCCACGGGCTGCGGCTGCACGTGGCCTCCGTCCAGGACTACATCGACCGCGGGGTCCTGCGCGAGCGCCCCGACGGCACCCGCAACCCCCTGCAGACCGTGCCGCTGACCGAGAAGATCCAGGCGGAGAAGTTCGACGCCGTCTTCGGCGGTGGCCGCCGGGACGAGGAGAAGGCGCGCGCCAAGGAGCGGGTGTTCTCGCTGCGGGACGAGTTCTCCCAGTGGGACCCGCGCCGTCAGCGCCCCGAGCTGTGGAACCTCTACAACGGCCGCCACGCGCCCGGCGAGCACGTCCGCGTCTTCCCGCTCTCCAACTGGACCGAGCTGGACGTCTGGCAGTACATCGCCCGCGAGGGCATCGAACTGCCGGAGATCTACTTCGCCCACGAGCGCGAGGTGTTCCGGCGGGCCGGGATGTGGCTGACCGCCGGCGAGTGGGGCGGCCCCAAGGACGGCGAGACCGTCGAGAAGCGTCTCGTCCGCTACCGGACCGTGGGTGACATGTCCTGCACGGGTGCCGTCGACTCCGACGCGACCACGCTGGACGCCGTGATCACCGAGATCGCCGCCTCCCGGCTCACCGAGCGGGGTGCGACCCGTGCCGACGACAAGATGTCCGAGGCCGCGATGGAAGACCGTAAGCGCGAGGGGTACTTCTAGGCATGAGCACCATCACCGCCGAGGAGCTCTCGGCCACCACGCTGCTGCGGTTCGCGACCGCGGGTTCCGTCGACGACGGCAAGTCCACCCTGGTGGGCCGGCTGCTGCACGACTCCAAGTCGATCCTCACCGATCAACTGGAGGCCGTGGAACGGGTATCGGCCGACCGCGGCCAGGAAGGCCCCGACCTCGCGCTGCTCACCGACGGCCTGCGGGCCGAACGCGAACAGGGCATCACCATCGACGTGGCCTACCGCTACTTCGCCACCACCCGCCGCCGCTTCATCCTCGCCGACACCCCCGGCCACGTGCAGTACACCCGCAACATGGTCACCGGCGCCTCCACCGCCGAACTGACGGTGATCCTGGTCGACGCGCGCAACGGCGTCGTCGAGCAGACCCGGCGGCACGCCGCGATCGCCGCGCTCCTGCGGGTCCCGCACGTCGTGCTGGCCGTCAACAAGATGGACCTCGTCGCGTACGAGGAGCAGGTCTTCGCGGGGATCGCCGAGGAGTTCACGGCGTACGCGTCCGAGCTGGGCGTCCCGGAGATCACCGCCATCCCGATCTCGGCGCTGGCCGGTGACAACGTGGTGGAGCCGTCCGCGAACATGGACTGGTACGGCGGTCCGACCGTCCTGGAGCACCTGGAGACGGTCCCGGTCGCGCACGACCTGAGTCACTGCCACGCCCGTCTGCCCGTGCAGTACGTGATCCGGCCACAGACCGCCGAGCACCCCGACTACCGTGGTTACGCGGGCCAGATCGCCGCCGGTTCGTTCCGCGTCGGCGAGTCGGTGACCGTGCTGCCGTCGGGCCGGACGTCGAAGATCTCCGGCATCGACCTGCTGGGCGAGCCGGTCGACGTCGCCTGGACCACCCAGTCGGTGACCGTCCTGCTGGAGGACGACATCGACATCTCGCGCGGCGACCTCATCGTGCCCAGCAAGGACGCGCCCGCGACCACGCAGGACATCGAGGCGACCGTCTGCCATGTGGCCGACCTGCCGCTCACGGTGGGCCACCGGGTGCTGCTCAAGCACGGCACCCGCACGGTCAAGGCGATCGTCAAGGACATCCCCTCCCGGCTGACGCTCGACGACCTGTCCCTGCACCCGCACCCGGGACAGCTCGTCGCCAACGACATCGGACGGGTGAAGGTCCGTACGGCGGAGGCGCTGCCGGTCGACTCCTACGCCGACTCCCGCCGCACCGGTTCCTTCATCCTGATCGACCCGTCCGACGGCACCACGCTGACGGCCGGCATGGTCGGCGAGTCGTTCGCCTCCCCGGAGCCCGTCAAGGACGAGGCCGAGGACGACGGGTGGGACTTCTGACATGAACCCTCAGGACTACTACGCGACGTTCGCGAAGGAGGGCGGCCGTGTGGGCAGCGGCGCCCTCGGAAGCGGGCAGGGCGGAGTGGCGCGATGTGTGCGATGACGTACGCGCACCGCATGCGCGCCCTCACCCCCCACCGCCGTAGACGAAAACCCGACCTCCCGGCCACGACCTGAGAGACCGTGACCGCCGGGCCTCCGAGAGGAACACCTCCCGTGCCTGCACTTCGCCGCTCCGCCGCCTTCCGGCGCACGTTCGCGGCCCTCACCGCTCTTCCTCTGCTCACTCTCGCCGCCTGCGGTTACGGCTCCCAGGCCAAGGACGACGACACCGTCGAGGTCGCCGCCGGGGCCAAGAAGATCGAGGGTCTCGACACCGTCAAGATCGGCTACTTCGGCAACCTGACCCACGCCACCGCCCTGGTCGGGCGGCAGGAGGGCATCTTCCAGAAGGAGCTCGGCGCCACGAAGGCCGAGTACGCGGTCTTCAACGCCGGGCCCTCCGAGATCGAGGCGCTCAACTCGAAGTCGATCGACATCGGCTGGATCGGCCCCTCCCCGGCGATCAACGGCTACACCAAGTCCGCCGGCAAGGGTCTGCGCATCATCGGCGGTTCGGCCTCCGGTGGCGTGAAGCTCGTCGTCAACCCGGACAAGATCAAGTCCCTGAAGGACGTCAAGGGCAAGAACATCGCGACGCCGCAGCTCGGGAACACGCAGGACGTGGCGTTCCTCAACTGGATCGCCGAGCAGGGCTGGAAGGTCGACGCCGAGAGCGGCAAGGGCGACGTCTCCGTGGTCCGTACGGACAACAAGATCGTCCCGGACGCCTACAAGTCGGGCTCGATCGACGGTGCCTGGGTGCCGGAGCCGACCGCGTCCAAGCTGGTCGCCGAGGGCGCCAAGGTGCTGCTGGACGAGGCCGACCTGTGGCCGGACAAGAAGTTCGTGATCACGAACATCATCGTGCGGCAGGACTTCCTCAAGGAGCACCCCAAGGTCGTCGAGGCCGTGCTGCGGGGCGCGGTCAGGACCAACGCCTTCATCGACTCCGATCCGGAGAAGGCGAAGGAGGCGGCCAACGCCCGGCTGAAGGAGGACTCCGGCAAGGCGCTGGACGCCAAGGTCCTCGACCCGGCGTGGAAGTCGATCCAGTTCACCAACGACCCGCTGGCCGCCACCCTCAACACCGAGGCGGAGCACGCCGTCAAGGCCGGTCTGCTGGAGAACCCGCTGCTCGACGGCATCTACGACCTGTCGATCCTCAACAAGGTCCTGAAGTCCGAGGGCGAGTCCGAGGTCGACGACGCCGGTCTCGGCGTCAAGTAACCCCGCAGTCCGCCACGTTCCCAGGAGGTGACGACCATGGCCACCGCACTCGCCAAGGCCGCCGACGGCACCGAGGCCGTCGAGCACGCCGCCCGTATCGAGCACGTATCGAAGTCCTTCGCCGGGCCGACCGGGCAGCAGCTGGTGCTCGACGACATCACCCTCGATGTCGCTCCGGGCGAGTTCGTCACCCTTCTGGGGGCCTCGGGCTGTGGCAAGTCCACCCTGCTGAACCTGGTGGCGGGGCTCGACGCCCCGTCCCAGGGCAGCATCACGACCGACGGGCGCCCCGCGCTGATGTTCCAGGAGCACGCCCTGTTCCCGTGGCTGACCGCGGGCAAGAACATCGAACTCGCCCTGAAACTCAGGGGGGTCCCGAAGAACGAGCGGCGCGAGCGCGCCGAGGACCTGCTCTCGCTGGTCCGGCTGAAGGGCGCGTACGGCAAGCGGGTGCACGAGTTGTCCGGCGGTATGCGTCAGCGGGTGGCGCTGGCGCGGGCCCTCGGCCAGGAGAGCAAGCTCCTGCTGATGGACGAGCCGTTCGCGGCGCTCGACGCGATCACCCGGGACGTGCTGCACGACGAGCTGACCCGGATCTGGGAGGAGACCCAGCTCTCCGTCCTGTTCGTCACGCACAACGTGCGCGAGGCGGTGCGCCTCGCGCAGCGCGTGGTGCTGCTGTCCTCGCGTCCGGGGCGGATCGCCCGGGAGTGGCGGGTCGACATCCCACAGCCCCGCCGTATCGAGGACGCTCCGGTGGCGGAGCTGTCCCTGGAGATCACCGATGTCCTTCGTGAGGAGATCCGCCGTCATGGCCAGCAGTGAGACGAGGGCGACGGACAGGATCGACGCCCCGGCCGCCGACAAGGACCGGCTCGGGGCGGTGGAGGCGGGCCTCGACGCCCTGGAGACCCCCGGCACCGGCCGGCCTCCCTTCAGCCAGACGTTCCGGCAGAAGATCGTGCCGCCGATCACCGCGGTCCTGCTGGTGCTCGCGGTGTGGCAGGGGCTGGTGTCGTTCGGCGTCGTCACCGACCCGGGCAAGCTGCCCCCGCCGTCCGCCGTGTGGGACGCGGCGGAGCAGGCCTGGCTGGAAGGCAAGCTGCTCGGCTACATCTGGACGAGTGTCTCGCGTGGCCTGTTCGGCTTCCTGATCGCGCTGGCGATCGGCACACCGCTCGGCATCCTGGTCGCCCGGGTGCGGTTCGTGCGGGCGGCGATCGGTCCGATCCTCTCCGGTCTGCAGTCGCTGCCGTCGGTGGCGTGGGTGCCGCCGGCCGTGGTCTGGCTGAGCCTGAGCGACCAGATGATGTACGCGGTGATCCTGCTCGGCGCGGTCCCCTCGATCGCCAACGGTCTGGTCTCCGGCATCGACCAGGTGCCCCCGCTGTATCTGCGGGCGGGCCGCACCCTGGGCGCCACCGGACTCCAGGGCGCCTGGCACATCGTGATGCCGGCCGCGCTGCCCGGTTATCTGGCCGGTCTGAAGCAGGGCTGGGCGTTCTCGTGGCGCTCGCTGATGGCGGCGGAGATCATCGCCAACCACCCCGATCTCGGTGTCGGTCTCGGCCAGTTGCTGGAGAACGGCCGCACCAACATCGACATGGCCACGGTGTTCCTCGCCATCTTCCTGATCCTGCTGGTCGGTATCGCCATCGACCTGCTGATCTTCAGCCCGCTGGAGCGGCGGGTCCTGCGCGGCCGCGGCCTGCTGGTGAAGAGCTGATCCGCATGGTCAGGAAGCCGGTCCTCCTCGTCGTCGCCCACGGCAGCCGCGACCCGCGGCACGCCGCGACCGTGCACGCCCTGGTGGGGCGGGTACGGGCGATGCGCCCCGGGCTGCGTGTGGAGACCGGCTTCCTGGACTTCAACCTCCCCTCGGTCCAGGGGGTGCTGGAGTCGCTGGCGGCAGAGGGCGTACGGGACGTGGTGGCCCTGCCGCTGCTCCTGACCCGCGCCTTCCACGCCAAGGCCGACATCCCGGCGGTCCTGCGCGAGGCACCACCGGGTCTGCGCATCCGCCAGGCGGAGGTGCTCGGCCCGTCCCCCCTGCTGCTGTCGGCCCTCGAACGCCGGCTGTACGAGGCGGGGCTGAGCCCCGCCGACAAGTCCTCGACCGGGGTCGTGCTGGCCTCGGCGGGGTCCACCGACCCGGAGGCGATCGCGGTGATCGCAGAAATCGCGCGGGAGTGGCGGCACACCGGTTGGTGCGCCGTGCGACCCGCGTTCGCCTCCGCGTCCCTCCCCCGCACGGAGGACGCCGTACGGGAGCTGCGGGCCCTCGGCTGCGCCCGGGTGGCCGTGGCGCCGTACGTCATCGCGCCCGGCCGCCTGCCGGACCGGATCGTCGCCGGCGCGGACGCGGCGGGCGCGGA
The DNA here is from genome assembly GCF_019599145.1 of Streptomyces akebiae. Lineage (NCBI taxonomy): Bacteria > Bacillati > Actinomycetota > Actinomycetes > Kitasatosporales > Streptomycetaceae > Streptomyces > Streptomyces akebiae. The sequence continues at coordinate 2,359,916 of NZ_CP080647.1, forward strand.
CGTCCTGGCCGAGGTGCTCGGCCCCGCCCCCGAAGTGGCCGCGCTGCTGCTGCGCCGGTACGCCGGCGCGCTCCGGCAGGGGCAGCTCACCGCGGCCTGAACCGCCGTCGGCGGCGGTCCCGTTCAGGCGCAGGCGCAGGCGCAGGCGCAGGCGCAGGCGGCCAAGAAGAAGCGTGGGTCCGTCGTCGCACTACCCGGCCTGGACGACCTGGATCGACCAGTCGTCTGGCGGGGTACGGCCGGCGCGGGTGTCGGCGCCGATCCGGTCAGCCGGCCCGCGTCAGTTCCGCCAGCTTCACCACCGTGTTCCAGTTGCGGGTCGTGGCGGTCAGGCCCTTCAGGAGGCGGGGCTTCGACAGGGTCTCCGCGAGCTTGGAGCGGCCCAGGCCGTCGGGGGCGTAGAGGTACAACGCCCGGTCCCCGATCCTGAACTCCTCCGGCAGGAAGGCCGGTTGGTCGATCCCCTCGAAGCGGGCCGCGTCCACGGTCTCCGACAGGTACGTCACGTGCAGCTGCTTGCCCTCCAGCTCCGCCGCCGGGAACGGGCACGCCTCCCGGACGCCTTCCAGATACCCGTGGTCGCGCACCAGGACGTCCACCGTGAAGCCGAACTGCTTCGCGATGGCCGCCGTGAGCTCGGCGGCGAGGGAGTCCTCGTCGCCGTGGTCGCTGGTGAAGACCGCGTTGCCGCTCTGGAGATAGGTGGCCACACCGCCGTGGCCGAGGCCGGTCAGGAGGGTGCGGAGGTCGGCCATCGGGACCTTCTTGCTGCCGCCCACATTGATCCCGCGCAAGAGCGCCGCGTACGTCGTCATGGGCTCACGATAAGCACCGCGGGGCCGGGACCACCCTGAGGGGCGGCCCCGAGAACCCGGGATGGGTGTAAGGGGCCACTGTCCTCCCTGGTGCGGAGGGAGCGGGGTCCGAGGGGAGGACCCGTAGGCCGTGGGGTTCACCGGACAGCACGACGAGTTGCCCTTATCCGGCTCATACCTTCGAGACGAAAGGTGGCGGCAGGGGGTCGCCATCGCATGCGAGGGGGCTGGCCCGACATGGGGAACGGAGAGGTACGGGTGCGGGGGATCGCCGCCCGGGCGGGCGGCTGGAGCGCCCGGCACCGCTGGGCGGCCGTCGGGGTCTGGATGCTGTTCGTCGTACTGGCGATGGGGATCGGCTCGGCCGTGGGCTCGGTCGAGGTCAAGGACAGCGATCAGCTCAAGGGGGAGACCAGCACGGCGGCCCACATCATCGAGGAGGCCGGGATCGAGGAGCCCGCCGGGGAGACCGTCCTGATCCAGGCGAAGGACGACCGCACCCGGGCCACGGACTCCGCGTTCCGGGCCGCCGTCGACGACGTGATGAAGGCCGTCGAGAAGACCGGCGAGGTCACGGACGTGACCTCGCCGTACGACACGCGGACGATCTCGAAGGACGGCCGCAGCGCTCTGGTGCAGTTCGACGTGCGGGGCGCGTCGGACACCGCCGGCGAGCGGATCGAGCCGGTGCTGAAGGCCGTCGCGGACGTCCAGCGGGAGCACGGGACGCTGCGGATCGAGGAGATCGGCGGCGCCTCCATGATGAAGACGTTCGACGACGCCTTCGGGGACGACTTCCGCAAGGCCGAGTACTCGGCCGTGCCGGTGGCGCTCGGCATCCTGCTGATCGCGTTCGGCGCGGTCGTCGCGGCGCTCCTGCCGGTGGCGCTGGCGATCACCGCGATCATCGCGACGATGGGTCTGATGGCCATCGTCAGCCATGTGATCCCGATGAGCGACACCGCCAGCTCCGTGATGCTGCTGGTGGGTCTGGCCGTCGGCGTCGACTACTGCCTGTTCTATCTGCGCCGTGAACGCGAGGAGCGGGCGGCGGGCCGCGACGCGCAGGCCGCGCTGCGGGTGGCCGCCGCGACCAGTGGCCGCGCCATCGTCGTCTCCGGTGTCACGGTGTGCGTGGCGATGGCGGGCATGCTGTTCACCGGACTCGCCGAGTTCGAGGCGATGGGCCTGGCGTCCCTGATGGTCGTCGCCGTCGCGATGGTCGGTTCGGTCACGGTGCTGCCCGCGCTGCTGTCGCTGCTGGGCGAGCGGGTCGAGAAGGGGCGCATCCCGTTCCTGCACCCGGACAAGCGGCGCGGGAACGGCCGCTCCGGGGGCGGTTCGGAGAGTCGCTTCTGGAACGCCGTCCTGCGGGTCGTGCTGGCCAGGCCGGCGCTGTCGCTGGTCGTGGCGAGCGGCGCGCTGCTCGCCGTGGCGGCGCCCGCGATCGGGATGAAGACGCAGAACCTGACACTGGACCAGGAGTTCGGCGACTCGCTGCCGATCGTGCAGACCTACAACCGGGTCAACGAGGCCTTCCCCGGAGGTTCCGAGCCGGCCGAGGTGGTCGTGAAGGCGAAGGACATCAACGCCCCGGAGGTGCGGGCGGCGCTGGCCGACTTCAAGGAGGAGGCCGTCGCCTCGGGCGCCTCGCGCGGCCCGGTGGAGATCAAGGTGCACGACGCGCGGAACGTGGCGTTCGTGTACGTGCCGTTGGTCGGCGGCTCCGACCAGGACGAGGCGGGCACGAGCCTGGACAAGCTGCGCGACGAGGTGCGGCCCGCCACGCTCGGCAAGGTCGAGGGAGTCGAGGCGCCGGTCACCGGGCAGGTCGCGGGCAACCAGGACTTCAACGACCAGCTGGTCGGCTCCGTGGTCCCGGTCTTCGCCTTCGTGGTGGTCTTCGCCTTCCTGCTGATGCTGCTGTCGTTCCGCTCGCTGACGATCGCGGCGACCTCGATCGTGCTGAACCTGCTGTCGGTGGGCGCCGCGTACGGCATCCTCGTCGCGGTCTTCCAGCACGGCTGGGGTGCCTCGCTGGTGGGCGCGGAGGGCGTGGGCGCCATCATCACCTGGCTGCCGCTGTTCCTGTTCGTGATCCTGTTCGGACTGTCGATGGACTACCACGTGTTCGTGGTCTCGCGCATCCGTGAGGCGCGGCTGCGGGGGCGTACGACGACGGAGGCGATCCGGCACGGTGTGGTCACCACGGCCGGGGTCGTGACCAGCGCCGCCGTCATCATGGTCGCCGTCTTCGCGATCTTCGGGACGCTGTCCATGCAGTCGATGAAGCAGATGGGTGTGGGCCTCGCGGCGGCCGTCCTCATCGACGCGACGATCATCCGGGGCGTGCTCCTCCCGGCGGTGATGGCGCTGCTCGGCGAGCGCAACTGGTACCTGCCGAAGTGGCTGAACCGGCTGCCGGACCTCACCCACGACGAGTCCCCGGAGCCGGAGCCGGTTCCGCCGGCCGACCGGGACGCGCGGGACGAGCGGGTACGGGTCTGATCGGGTCCCGAGCGCGGGTGTGGGCCGGGGCGGCGTCACCGCCCCGGCCCACACCCGTGTCCGTGCCCGTCGGTTCAGGCCGCCTTGGCGACGTCCCCCCGGTCGAAGGAGTCGAGGGTACGGGTGAAGTCACGGGTGGAGAGCAACAGCTTGTAGACGATGGCCAGTTCGAAGACGAGCAGCAGGACACCGGAGACGATGGTCGTCGTCATCACCGAGTCGACGATCGGGCCGATCATGAAGACGCCCATCTGGAACTCGATGCCGCTGATCAGGTGGGGGCGGACCCGGTGGCGCAGCAGGAAGGACCGGATGCGCAGATAGAGGGGGAAGCGGCGGCGGAACTCCTGGTGCAGGTCGACGACCTGGGTCTGCGGCGCGGCCTGGGTGACCTCGGCGGCGGCCGTACGCAGGTCCTGTTCGATGTCGGCCTCGGGGTTCTCGCGCAGCAGGTCCTCCATGAAGGCCAGTTCACGCTCGTTCTCGGCGCGGCGGGCCTCACGGAGCCGGGCCTTGATCTGCTTGCGCATGGTGTGGCGGACCTTGAAGGTCTCCAGGGAGTTGATGTAGCGCAGCGCGTCGCAGCCGATGACGGCGGCGGCGAGCCAGATGTAGAAGGTCTCTCCCGTGCGCTGGTACTGCCCGGCCATCAGGGCCACCGAGCACGCCGCGACCCGGACCCGGTCGAAGACGAAGTCGAGCCAGGCCCCGAACACGGACCCCTGGCCGGTGAGGCGGGCGACCTTGCCGTCCATGCAGTCGAGGATGAAGCTCAGGTGGTAGACGACGGCGCCGGCGATCAGCCAGCGCCAGTCGCCCAGCGCGAAGAAGGCGGCCGAGACCAGACCCAGCAGGAAGGCGCCCCAGGTCAGCTGGTTGGGCGTGATCCTCGTGTACTTCGCGGTCAGCCGCACCAGGGGTGTGGCGACCGGGTCGACGAGCAGCACGGTCCACCAGGCGTCCCGCTTCTTCTGCGTGAGGCGGCGCACTTCCGCGAGGTCGGGTATGTCTCGGCGCATGGGTCAACTTCCTGGCGTTCGAAATGAATTCATCCTCAGCTTGGAAGTCGTTCACCCGAGGCACAAGAACCGCCGGACACAACCTTTCGGAGGGGGTAACGGTCGAACCCGGTAACAGAGTCAGTGCGCGTTCCGTGCGGACCCGGCGTTACCTGAACGTAACCTAAAAAGTGCCGTGATTTCACGGTAAGCGTGGAACCAACCGGCTTGCCCGGCTATCAGGGTGTTCCGAGTTCCGCCTCGATGAGGTCGGCGGCCCGCCGGGTGCCGCCCTCGCCCGCCATCTGCCGCTGGATCTCCTTGAGGCGTCGCGCCACTTCCGGGTCGTCGACGAGGGTGAGGACCGCCTCGCGCAGGGTCTCGGCGGTCGCCTCCTCCATGGGCAGATGGCGGGCGACACCGAGCGACTGGAGCATCTCGGCGTTGCCGAACTGGTCGACGGCCTGCGGTACGGCGACCATCGGGGTGGCGGTGGCGAGCCCTTCCTGGCTGCCGCCGGCGCCCGCGTGGGTGATGAACGCGTCGGCCTGCCGGAGGACGGCCAGCTGCGGCACCCAGTCCCGGACCTCCACCCGGGCCGGGATCTCCCCCAGCTCCGCCGGGTCGACGTGCCGGCCGACCTGGAGCACCAGATGCCAGCCGGGCAGCTCGCCGAAGGCCCGCACGCACGCGCGGTAGAAGTCCGGCTGCTTGGTGAAGGCCGACCCGAGTGAGACGAGGAGCACCTTCTCCGCGTCGGCCGGCCGCTGCCAGTCGCCCTGCGCCGCACGGTCGCCCTGGCAGGCGCCGACGAAGGTGTAGCGGCTCTCGTCGACCCGGTCGGCGTTCGGCTGGAGCGCCTTGGGGATGAGGACGAGGGAGCGGGCGGGCCTGCCGACGAACGGGTCGGGGTGCTCGGTGATCCCGTTCTCCTGCAGCCAGGCCTGGAAGCGGGCGTAGTACGCCTTGCCGCGTTCCGTCCTCTTCGGTTCGGCCCACATGGGCTCGGCGACCTCTTCCTCGTAGCCGGTCCAGGCGACCAGGTTCGGGGAGAGGGAGATCGCCTTGACGCCCCAGCGGTGGGCGAGGACGGCCGCCGGGTACGAGGTGATGTCGTGCAGCACGAGGTCGGGCTCGTCGCCCTCGTAGGCCTCGACGAGCTGCGGCAGGGCCTGGATCGCGTCCTCCAGGAAGGGCTCGACGTTGTCGAGGAGCGTGCTCCCCCACGCCTCGGGGTCGGCGTCGGGGCCGGGCAGGGTCGAGTGCCAGATCTTCGGCTCGGCACCGGTCTCGGCCACCTTCTCCGCGAAGGCCGGCGGGATCGCGTACGTGACCCGGTGACCGCGGGCCACCAGCTCGCGGATCACTTCGAGACTCGGGTTCACGTGACCGTGGGCGGCGATGGAGAACATGGCGATGTGGGAGGTCATGCGCCGACGATATGCGAGACGATACGTCTCGTGCAACTTCTTTGGCGGTGGTCGTGGGGTGCGTTGTCGGGTGCGGGTCGGGTGGGGGTTGCTCGCGCAGTTCCCCGCGCCCCACCCGTGCCCGCACCCGTCCAACGCACTCAATCGCCCATCCCCTCACCTCTGACAACGCGCCGGCACGCGGTTCCCGTCGTCCTGCAACCGCTCCCGCAGCTCACCGATGCCGATCGACCCGGTGTAGTAGTCCTGGTACCAGGGGGTGGCGACCTTGTCCTCCCGCTTTGCTTGTCGGACAGGTGCCCGGGCCCTTCAGGACCGGAGTGAATGCCCGCTCCCGCGTAACTGGGCAGAGGAAGCCGAATCGTCACCAGGGCGACTCGGCGTCTCGGAAAGGACGATGGGTAGGGGTCGGCCTCAAAGCGTTTGTGGTGTCGGCGGGTTGGGACCCTGTGGTCAGGGTTGCCCAGGTAGACGAAGACGCTTCGGGCCACTCTCACGAGTGACGTTGATCGAAGACGTGCGCGGCAGAGGAACGCGGTGGCTAGGTTCGCGGCATGTCACGTTTCCGGATGTATCCGTCGCCCTCGCAGGCCGAGCAGATGCTCACACACTGCTCGCACGCCCGATACGTCTGGAACCTCGCCGTCGAGCAGCACTCGCACTGGCGCCGTTGGCGCAGGAGCCCGCCCGGTTTCGCGGAGCAGTGCCGTCAGCTCACCGAGGCGAGGCGCGACAACGCATGGCTGGGCTCGGGGAACGCGGACGTGCAGCAGCAGGCCCTCAAGGACTTCGCCCGGGCCAAGAACGCCCGCTTCACGTCAGGGTTCGGAGAGCCAACCTGGCGCAGGAAACACGTTCACGAGGGCTTCCGGGTCATCGGCACCGACCGCGTACCGGAATACCACGCGGACGGATCACCGAAGCTGAACACGAAGACCGGCAGGCAGGTCATGGGCCGCTCGGTCGTAGTGCAGAAACTCAGCCGGCGATGGGCTCAGGTCAGGGTGCCCGGCTGCGGCTGGGTCCGCTTCCGTCTCAGTGCCAGAGGTAAAGGTGCGCGGCTGCCCGAGGCGAAGACGGTCCGGGTCACCTTCCGCAACGGGCAATGGCACATCGCGTTCGCAGTCATCCCCGTACCGGCCCCGGCGCCCGGGACGGGTGAGGTGATCGGCATCGACCGGGGTGTCACGATCACCGCCGCACTGTCGGACGGCCGGAAGCTGAACTGCCCCCAGCTCACCGTCAAGGAACGCGCCCAGATCCGAAAACATCAGCGGCGGGCGGCGCGAGCCCCGAAGGGCAGCGCCGCCAAGGCGGCCGAGCATTCGATGGTGGCCAGGCTCAAGGCGCGGGAGGCGAACCGGCGCAAGGACTGGTGCGAGAAGACCAGCACCATGCTCGCCCGCAGTTACGACCTTATCCGGTTCGAGAAGCTGAACATCAGGAACATGACCCGCTCCGCGAAGGGAACCGTGGAGCAGCCCGGCAAGAACGTGCCGCAGAAGTCCGGCCTGAACCGGTCGATCCTCGCCCAGGGCTGGGGCCTGCTGCGGCAGCGCACCGAGCACAAGGCCCCCGGCCGGGTCGAGGACGTACCCGCCCCCTACACCAGCCTGCGATGCAGCGCCTGCGGATGGATCGACGAGAACTCGCGCAAGAGCCAAGCCGAGTTCGCCTGCTCCTCCTGCGGCTTCACCTGTAACGCGGACACCAATGCGAGTATCAACGTCGCGGCAGGACAGGGCGGGATCCCCCGCCCCAGGCGTTCAGCCTGTGCCGGAGGGACGACACCGCCCACCAAGCGGTCGAGCGTCCGTGAACCTCAACCCCAATGGGTTGGAATCCCCCTCTCTTGAAGAGGGGGAGGATGTCACCGGGTGGGCTCGGTCCGGCCGGACTGCGCGTCGGTGAACGCCAGCGCGATCCCGTACAGCAGCGGTCCGACGCTGAGCACCAGGATGGGAATGAGCGCGGGCAGCACCAGGAACCAGGCGCCGTGGTCGATCAGGCGCCGGTCCGGGCCGTCCGCCGGGGTGCGCCGTTTGGCCGGTCGCGGGCGTTGCGGCTTCGCGGTCGCCAAGGTCATGTCCGTCATGGTGCTGAGGGCATGACAGGGCGTCAAGGCACCGCGCACCGGGTCCGACCTGTGCGAATGCGAGACTGGCCCCTGAATGGCGTGAACCCGTTGCTACGAGCGCGGCGTCGGCGGTACGGACAGGGAGGCGGCGGATGGACGAGGCACGGGCCAGGGAGGTACTGCTCGCGGCCGAGGTGCTGCCCGGCGCGGCCGGCACGGCACGGCTGCTCGCACTGGGCGAGAACGCCGTGTTCGCCGCCGGTGACCTGGTGGTCAAGGTGGGCCGCGACGCCGAACTCCTCGACCGGGCCCGCCGCGAGCTGGACGTCGCCGCCTGGCTCGCCGAGGCGGGCGTCCCGGCGGTGCGGGCCGCCGAGGCGAAGGCACTGCTCGTCGAGGGACATCCGGTGACGGTGTGGCACCGCCTGCCCGATCCCGTACGCCCCGCCGGACCGCGCGATGTGGCCGAACTCCTTCGGCTGGTCCACGCGCTGCCCACGCCGCCCTTCGACCTGCCCCGCCGTGAGCTCCTCGGCGGCGTGGAGCGCTGGCTGCGCCTCGCCGGTGACGCGATCGACCCGGCGGACGCGGCGTATCTCCGTGAGCGACGGGACGGGTTCGCGGCGGCCGCGGCCGCACTCACCCCGCACCTGCCGCGAGGGCCGATCCATGGCGACGCGCTCCCCCGCAACGTCCACATCGGCCCGGACGGCCCGGTCCTCGTCGACCTGGAGACCTTCTCCGGCGACCTCCGCGAACACGACCTCGTCGTCATGGCCCTCTCCCACGACCGCTACGGCCTGCCGACGCGGGACTACGACACCTTCACCGCCACGTACGGCTGGGACGTGCGGGAGTGGGAGGGCTGCTCGGTGCTGCGGGGCGCCCGTGAGACGGCGAGTTGCGCCTGGGTGGCGCAGCACGCGCCGAGCAACCCGGCGGCGGTGGCCGAGTTCGAACGCCGGGTCGCCTCGCTGCGCGACGGGGACGAGACGGTCCGCTGGTATCCGTTCTGATCCGGGCGGGGCCGGCTCAGGCGGCCGGGAGTATGAGCACCACTTCGTCGATCTCGGCGTCGCGGGCGCGGGCGAAGCCCCGGTCCTGGCCGGTGATGACGAAGCCGCACTTCTGCAGGACACGGATCGAGCCGCTGTTGTCGGCGGCCGCGTAGGCGTGCAGGGGACGGGTGGGCACGAGGTCGATCAGGGCGGTGAGGGCGGCCGTGGCGATGTTCCGGCCCCAGTGGGCGCGGTCGATCCAGTAGGTGACCTCGCGTTCGTCCGGTGGGCCGAAGACCGCGATCGAGCCGACGACCTCACCGTCGGCGACCACCGTGCGGTTCAGCACCCCGGGGTCGGCGCGGAGCTTCGCCCAGTGGCCGTCGAAGAGCGCCCTGTCGTACTGGTACGCCCCGGTGAAGGCGGCCACCCGCTGTGCCTCGGGATCGGACCAGTGCCTCCAGAAGAACGGCAGGTCGCCGTCGCGTACTTCGCGCAGGGAGATCTCCGTGTCGGTCATACCGTTTCGTCCTCCAGTTCGCGCAGGGGCCAGGTCGCGTCCACGGCCGCCTCGGGGTTGCCCTTGCGGCGCAGGAATGCCTGGAAGTCGGCGGCCCACTCCGCGTACCACTCGATCTGGCGGCGGTGCAGCTCGGCCGGGCCGAGGGCGGCGACCTTCGGGTGACGCCCGGCTATCGCGCGGGCGAGCCGGGCGGCGGCCAGGGCGTCGGCCGAGGCGTCGTGCGCGGCGTCCAGCGGCACGCCGTACTCCCCGCAGACCGCTTCGAGGTTGCGTTTGCCGCGGCGATAACGGTCCACGGAGCGGTCGATCGTGTACGGGTCGATGACGGGCGCCGGGTCGAGGCCGCCGAGCCGGTCGCGCAGGGACGGCAGGGCGTGCCGGCGCAGCTCGGCGGAGAGCAGGGTCAGATCGAAGGCCGCGTTGTACGCCACGACCGGGACGCCCGTCTTCCAGTAGGAGACGAGGACGTCGGCGATGGCGTCGGCGACCTGGTCGGCGGGTCTGCCCTCGGCCGTCGCACGGGCGTTGGTGATGCCGTGCACGGCCACCGCATCCGCCGGGATCTCCATGCCGGGGTCGGCGAGCCATTCCCGGTGTCCGACCGGCTCCCCGTCCTTGACCTCGATCACCGCGCCCGTGACGATACGCGCCTCGCGCGGGTCCGTCCCGGTGGTCTCCAGGTCGAAGCCGATCAGCAGCTGCCGGTGCCAACCCATGCTGGCCCCCCTTCTTGGTGGTGCTTTCCCCCAGTGACGACCACCATCGCATGGGCCACTGACAATCCGAGGACCGCATTCCGCTTCCCCGCGCTCCGGGCCCGCCGGCACGGCGTCGGGGCGCGCTTCACGACACCGGTCGGGAGTCCGCCCACGCCACTTCGAACTCCTCGCGGTATGTGTCGAAAAGGCCGACTTCGCCGTTCTCGTTCGCCTTGAGGACCCGGTTGCCTCCGCGCAGGACGAGGACGGGCGCCTCCATGCCCCGGGTGCGCCGCAGATAGGTCTGGACGACCGCGACACCGTCCGTGCCGTCGCCGTCGACGAGGTAGGCGGTGAAGCGCGGCGTCTCGTCGTAGACCTGGATCTCGAAGGCGTCGGGGTCGCGCAGCCGGGAGCGGACCCGGCGCATATGGAGGATGTTCATCTCCACGGCCCGGCTCAACTCACCGCGCTTTATCCCCAGTTCGCGCTCGCGTCGCTTCACCGCGCTGGAAGCCGGGTTGAGGAAGAGCAGCCGCACCCGGCAGCCGGCCTCGGCGAGCCGTACCAGCCGCCGCCCGGAGAAGTTCTGCACGAGGAGGTTCAGGCCTATGCCGATGGCGTCGAGGCGGCGGGCACCGCCGAACAGGTCCTCGGCGGGGAACTGCCGCAGCAGCCGCACCCGGTCGGGATGGACGCCGACGACGTCCGCGTACCGGTCGCCGACGAGGTCCTCGACCGCGTCGACGGGCAGCCGGCGCGCGGAGGGCACGTCGCTGCCGGCTCCCAGGATCTCCAGCAGCTTGGCGGAGGCGCGCTCGGCCTGGGCGAGGACCGCCTCGGAGAGGGCCCGGTTGCGGGAGACGACGTTGCGGGTGACCTCCAGCTCGTCCATGGCCAGTTCCACGTCGCGCCGCTCGTCGAGGTACGGCTCGAAGCAGGGCCAGTGCTGCACCATCAGCTCGCGCAGCTGCGGGAGGGTGAGGAAGCTCAGCACGTTGTCGTCGGCGGGGTCGAGCAGATAGCCCTTGCGGCGGCTGACCTCGCGGACCGCGACGGCACGCTGCACCCACTCCTGTCCGGCGGGGCCGGCGGCGGCGACCACCCAGTCGTCGTGGTGGACGGGCTCGTAGATGGGCCGCAGCACGGCGGCCACCACGGCGCGCAACCGCTGTTCGACGAGGTTCAGCCAGATGTAGGCGCGGCCGGCCCGCTGGGCGCGCGTACGCACTTCGAGCCAGGCGTCGGCGTTCCAGTCCAGTTCCGGGCCGATGGAGCCCCGCTCCATCGGCCGCGCCAGGGACACCGCGCCGGGTGGGACATCCGTGGGGTCCCCCTCGTGACCCGTGTCGCCCGCGTCACCAGGAGGCAACTCCAGCCCTCCCGAGCCCACCCACACACCGCCTTCCGCTCCCCCGAGCTCACCCCTACGCAACGATCAAGGAAGGGTACTCCGGTAGCGGGTGACGATACAGCCGGATGGGCAGGTCGTTTCTCAACTACCGCACGTCACTTGGCTGTTCCGGGGAGCCACCGCCCGAGGAGTGAGGCGATTCATAGCGGCCGGGCCACCGGGAGCCGACGCCGGCGGCCCTCGGAGCGTCACGATGTGGCCACCGCTGGGCAGGAGGGACGTATGTCCTAGGAGGTTCCGTCAGTTTGGGGGAGACTCCACCCGGAGTCGCCCCAGCGGCGCGCGACAACTGGAAGAGTCGTATCCATGCAGGTCTGGCCTGGACAGGCGTATCCGCTCGGCGCCACGTACGACGGCGCCGGTACCAACTTCGCGGTCTTCTCGGAGGCCGCGCACCGAGTAGAGCTGTGTCTGCTGGACGACGACGGCTCCGAGACGGCGGTGGAACTGCGCGAGACGGACGCGTTCGTGCGGCACGCGTACCTGCCCGGCGTGATGCCGGGGCAACGGTACGGCTTCCGCGTGCACGGCCCGTACGCGCCGGAGCGGGGGCTGCGCTGCAACTCCGCGAAGCTGCTGCTCGACCCGTACGCACGTGCCATCAGCGGCTCGGTCAAGTGGGGGGAGGAGGTGTACGGCTACCACTTCGGCGCACCCGAGGAGCGCAACGACCTCGACTCGGCTCCGCACATGATGACCTCGGTCGTGGTCAACCCGTACTTCGACTGGGGCGACGACCGGCGGCCCCGCACCGAGTACCACCACACGGTGATCTACGAGGCCCATGTGAAGGGCCTCACCATGCGGCACCCGGGGCTGCCCGAGGAACTGCGCGGCACCTACGCGGCGCTCGCCCACCCGGCGATCATCGAACATCTGACCGAGCTGGGCGTGACGGCGCTGGAACTGATGCCCGTACACCAGTTCGTGAACGACCACCGGCTGGCCGACATGGGCCTCAGCAACTACTGGGGCTACAACACCATCGGCTTCTTCGCCCCGCACAACGCGTACGCCTCTTGGGGCGACCGGGGTCAGCAGGTGCTGGAGTTCAAGTCGGCGGTCCGGGCACTGCACGAGGCCGGGATCGAGGTCATCCTCGACGTGGTCTACAACCACACCGCCGAGGGCAACCACCTGGGCCCCACGCTCTCCTTCAAGGGCCTCGACAACCCGTCGTACTACCGGCTGACGGACGACCCGCGCTACTACATGGACACGACGGGCACCGGCAACTCCCTGCTCATGCGGTCCCCGCACGTGCTGCAACTGATCATGGACTCGTTGCGGTACTGGGTCACCGAGATGCACGTCGACGGGTTCCGCTTCGACCTCGCCGCGACCCTGGCCCGGCAGTTCCACGAGGTGGACCGGCTGTCGTCGTTCTTCGACCTCGTCCAGCAGGACCCGGTGGTCTCCCAGGTGAAGCTGATCGCCGAGCCCTGGGACGTCGGCGAGGGCGGCTACCAGGTGGGGAACTTCCCGCCGCTGTGGACCGAGTGGAACGGCATGTACCGGGACACCGTGCGGGACCTGTGGCGGGGCGAGCCGCGGACGCTCGCGGAGTTCGCGTCCCGGCTGACCGGCTCCTCCGACCTCTACCAGGACGACGGACGACGCCCGCTCGCCTCCATCAACTTCGTGACGTGCCACGACGGCTTCACCATGCGGGACCTCGTCTCCTACAACGAGAAGCGCAACGCGGCCAACGGCGAGGACAACCGGGACGGGGAGAGCCACAACCGGTCCTGGAACTGCGGTGCCGAGGGCGAGACGGACGACCCCGCGGTGAACGCGCTGCGGGTCCGGCAGATGCGGAACCTCATCGCGACGCTGATGCTGTCGCAGGGCGTGCCGATGCTCAGCCACGGCGACGAGTTCGCGCGGACCCAGGGCGGCAACAACAACGCCTACTGCCAGGACAACGAGGTGTCCTGGGTTCCCTGGCCCGCCGCGGAGGACGGAGAGGGCGCGGAGGTCCACGGGGATCTGCTGGAGTTCACGCGGGCGATGGTGTGGCTGCGCAAGGACCATCCCGTCTTCCGGCGGCGGCGGTTCTTCCACGGCCGGCCGGTGGAGGGGACGCACGACGAACTGTCGGACATCGCGTGGTTCACACCGCAGGGGCGGGAGATGGTGCAACGGGACTGGGACTCGTCACAGGCGGGTGCGCTCAGCGTCTTCCTGAACGGGAACGCGATCTCCGAGCCGGGTGCGCGCGGCGAGCGGATCAGCGACGACTCGTTCCTGTTGATGGTCAACGCGTCGGCGGCGGAACTGGACTTCGTGGTACCGGTGAACCACGGGCCGCAGTGGCAGATGGTGGTGGACACCGGGCGGGAGGACGCGGTTCCGGTGGACGGGCCGAAGGTGGCGGCCGGGGAGCGGGTGCGGTTGGTGGACCGGAGTCTGGTGGTGTTCCGGAGGCCTGCGTAGGGTGCGGGATTCACCGTAAGGGGTGACGGTCCGATGTGGGGTGCGGGTGGTTCGTGGCTGGTCGCGCAGTTCCCCGCGCCCTAAAAACCCCGCGTCCTCGCGTGTCAGGGCGCTCCAAGTCTCGTGTGGTGGGTACGTAGGTCTGCATGACCTCTGTCGTGCCTGCCGCCACCTACCGACTTCAGCTTCAGCCCGGGTTCCCCTTCTCCGCCGCCGCGGCGGCCGTGCCGTACATCGCCTCGCTCGGCGTCTCCCATCTGCACCTCTCCCCCGTTCTGGAGGCGGTGCCGGGGTCGACGCACGGGTACGACGTGGTCGATCACGGGCGGGTGCGGGGCGAACTCGGCGGTGAGGAGGGGCTGCGGGAGCTGGCCCGGACCGCGCGCGCCCATGGACTCGGGCTCGTCCTGGACATCGTCCCCAACCACATGGCCATGGCGCCCCGGCACAACCGGGCGCTGTGGGAGGTGCTGCGGGAGGGGCCGGAATCGGCGTACGCGCGGTGGTTCGACATCGACTGGGAGGCGCAGGGCGGCCGGGTGCTGCTGCCGGTGCTCGGCGGGCCGCTGGGCGCGGAGATCGAGCAGTTCGTGGTGGACGGGCGGGAGCTGCGGTACTACGACCACGTGTTCCCCCTGCGGGAAGGCACCGAGAAGCTGCCGTTGCCACAGCTGCTGGACGCGCAGTGGTACCGGCCGGCGTGGTGGCGGCTGGCCCGTACGGAGTTGAACTACCGGCGGTTCTTCAGCATCTCGGAGCTGATCGGGGTGCGGGTCGAGGAGCCGGAGGTGTTCGACGCGACCCATGCGAAGATCCTCCAGCTGCTGGACGAGGGTGTCGTCGACGGGCTGCGGGTCGACCACCCCGACGGGCTCGCCGATCCCGACGCCTACCTGCGGCGGCTGCACGAGGCGACCGGTGGGCGGTGGACCGTCGTCGAGAAGATCCTGGCCGACGGGGAGACGCTGCCCGGGGCGTGGCCGGTCGCGGGGACCACCGGCTACGACGCGCTGCGGCACGTCGACGGGCTGTTCACCGATCCGGCGGGGGCCGGTGAGCTGCTGGGCCGGTACCGGCAGTTCACGGACGCGCAGTCCGACCGGGGCGGGGAGTGGGACGCGACCGTACGACGGGCCGCGTACCGGGTACTCACGCACGAGCTGGTCGCGGAGGTGGAACGGCTCACCCGGGTGGCGCACCGGTTGTGCGAGCGCTCCGACGAGCTCGCGCTGCGCGACCAGGCGCCGTGGGCGCTGCGCACCGCGCTGTGCGAGCTGCTCGCGCGGATGGAGGTGTACCGGCCGTACACCTCAGAGGACCCCTCCCTCGTCGTCACCGAGGAGGCCGCGGCCGAGGCGCGCGCGCTGTTCGTGGTGCCCGAGGAGGCCCGGTCGGTGGACGCCGTACGGGATCTGGTGCTGGGCCGGGGTGAGGGGCCGGACCATGTGGAGTTCCGGGCCCGGTTCGCGCAGACCTCGTCGGCGCTGCGGGCGAAGTCGGTGGAGGACACGGCGTTCTACCGCTATGTGCCGCTGCTGTCGGCGAACGAGGTGGGCGGCGATCCGGGAAGCCCGGCCGTGTCGCCCGAGGACTTCCACGCCTACTGCGCGCGGGTGCAGCGCGACTGGCCGGCCACCGGGACCGTGTTGTCGACCCATGACACCAAGCGCAGCGCGGACGTGCGGGCGGCGATCGCGGTGCTCGCGCAGTGCCCGGGGCGGTGGGCCGACCTGCTGGCGGAGGTGACGGGGGACGGCGCGGGAGTGCCGGATCCGCAGCTGGCGTGGGCGGCCTGGCAGACGGCGTTCGGGCTCGGCCCGGCGGCCGGGGAACGGCTTCGGGGGGCCCTGCTGAAGCATGTGCGGGAGGCCGGGCTGCACACCTCCTGGACCGAGCAGAACCCGGCGTACGAGCAGGAGGTGGCGGACTTCGTCGCACGGGGGCCGGCCGTGGACGCCAGGGTGGCCGCGCTGCGCGAGGAGTTGGCGCCCCATGTGCGGGCGAACGCTCTCGGCGCCGCCCTGGTGCAGCTGACGATGCCGGGGGTGCCGGACGTGTACCAGGGGACGGAGGCCGAGTACCGGGCCCTGGTGGACCCGGACAACCGGCGGGCCTTCGCTCCGCACGAGGACGGGTCGGAGAAGTTCCGGCTCACCGAGGCGGCGCTGCGGCTGCGCGGGCGACGGCCGGCGGTCTTCGGGGACGCGGCGACGTACGCGCCGCTGGCGGCGCGGGGGGAGGGCGCCGAACACTGTCTGGCCTTCACCCGCTCCGGTGAGGTGGTCACGGTGGTGACCCGGTTGTCGCTGCGCCTGGCGCAGGCCGGAGGCTGGCGTGACACCCGACTGGCGCTGCCCGAGGGACGGTGGGCCGAAGTGCTGTGCGGAGAGCGGGAGTTCACGGGCGAGGTGCGGGTCGAGGAGCTCTTCGGGACGCTGCCGGTCGCGCTGCTGGAGCGGGTCGGCGCGTGACCGACACCAGCGCCGGGTGACGGCGCCTCCCGCGACGGGGGCGGCGGGGAGCGACGGCTCCCGTACCGGATGACGGTGAATGCGACTGGGCGCCCCTGGGAGCCGCCCCTTCCGCGCGAGGACACTGGGTACGTCCCCCGCTCGGCCCGGCCGGGCGCGCGGACTCTGATGCCAGGCGGACGGGACGGGGGTGGGTCTGCTGTCGGAACTCGGATATCCCACGGTCGCTGAACTGGAGTCGGCCGCGAGAACACTGGCGGCCCGTCGGCCGGGGCTGTGCGCACTGCGGAGCATCGGCTGCTCGCGTGCCGGCCGCCCGCTGCGGCTGCTGTCCGTGGGGCACGCGAGACACGCCGTCCTGGTCGTCGCGGGCGCCCACGCCAATGAGCCGACCGGCGGTTCCACAGTGCTCGCCCTGGCCGAACGGGTGGTGCGGGAACGGGCCTTGCGGTCCGGAGTGTCCTGGCACTTCGTGCTCTGCGCGGACCCGGACGGGGCGAGCCTGCACACCACCGCCCTGCCGCGCACGCTCCTCGACTACCACCTCGGGTTCTTCCGGCCGGCCGGGCCCGAGCAGCCGGAGTGGTCGCCGTCCGTGCTGCCGCCGGACCGGCTGCCGCCCGAGACGCACGCCCTGATGGGGGTGCTGGACGAGCTGCGGCCCTACCTCCAGGTGACCCTGCACGGCACCGATCTGGGCGGCAGCTGGGTGCAGTTGACGAAGGACGTGCCGGGGCTCGCCGAGCCGTTCGCCAAGTCCGCGGCCGAGTTGGGCATACCGGTGGAGAGAGGCGCCTCCGACGCCGCGGGCTGGCCCGTCTCCGGGCCCGGGGTGTTCGTGATGCCGCGGCCCGGCGGCCTCGCGGCGTACCCGAGCATGCCGGACGACGCCCGGCACAGCACCTGGTACCACGCCCACCGGTACGGCGGTCTGACGGCGGTCGTCGAGGTGCCGATGTGGGCGAGCGACCTGGTGGACGACACGGCCCCGCACCCGGCCCCGGCGGCGGCGCTGCGGCACCTGGCCCGGCGGCTCCTGACGGACGCGGGCCGGGTGGAAGGGGTCCTCGCCGAGGCGCTGCCCCGGCTGCCGGGCCCCGAGGGACCGCTGCTGCGGGCCGCCCGGTGGGCGCTGGCGCTGGTGCCCGGGCTGGCCCGGGACTGGAGGGACGGGCCGCCGCCGGATCTGTCGACGGCGTACGTGGGCAGTGTGGACGCCTTCGGGCGGCGGCTTCCGCTGCGGGCGGCGGCGATGCTGTTGCGGGTGCTGAGGGAGACCGACGACCCGGGGGCGCCCCTCCTGGAAGACCTCGTCGCCGAGTGGTGCGAGTCCTTCTCCGACCGGTTCCGTGCGCGGTGGGTGCCGGTGGGCGACCAGGTGGAGCATCAGGTTCGTACGGTGCTGGCGGCCGCGTCGTGTGCGCGGGGCGGGGCGGGGACCTGAGCGCGCCCACCGCTGCGCCTCGTCGCGCCGACGGACAGCCGCGGGCCGTCCCTGGCCGGTCGCGCGCTTGCCCGCACCCCTGAGAGATCCGGTGGCCGTCAGTCCGGCAGGGCGAACACCGCTCCCGTGCGGGCCTCCATCACGCACGGGTTCGCGAACGTCTGCTCGTAGGTGACCGGCCTGCCGCTCCACTGGCCCTCCGCCGTGGCCCGCACGGGGGCGTAGATCTCGGTGCAGATGGAGTTCCGGTGGGGGATGCGGGTGATGTCGCCGTCGGTCCGGCGGAGTTCCGCGCAGGCCTGGGCGGCTCGGCCGTGGCCCTGGGGCGGGTCGCAGAGAAGGAGGGTGCCGCGGGTGTCGGAGGAGCGGTCGTCGCCCCGGGTGAGGGTGACGTAGAGCCAGTCGCCCTGGACGGCGCTCGCGCGGTCGGGGGCCGAGGCGCCGAGGGTGAGGAGGGCGAGGGCGGCGAGCAGTCCGCCGCGTACCGCGTGGGTGGGGTTCGTCATTCCCGGTGCATCGGCACGGCGGGCTCGGAACTCCATCCCTGCTCACCCGAATGGGAGCCCGCACGGGTGTCCGGGCAGGGCGGCTGCGGGGCGGGCCCCGGCAGGTGCGGGCGCCCGGCCGCCAGTTCGAACGCGGCGAGGACGACGCGGGCCTGGTACTCCGCCTGGCGGGCGACGGGGATCCAGCGGGCCCCGTAGCCGTCCCGGTAGTCGGCGCACCACTGGTCGATCAGGCGGTCCAGCGCGGGCAGTGCGCCGACCGGGTCGTGCCCGGCGCGGGTCACCAGCTGGTGCAGCAGGCCGGCGGTGCGCAGGGCGACCCGGCGGCCGGAGATGGCGAGGGTGGTGAGCCTGGCGGTGTCGAGCGGGGGCAGCGGCCGGGCGGCGCCGTCGTGGACGTCGGGGTCCCAGGAGTCGGCGAGGCCCGGTCCGACGAGGACGTAGTCGTCGACCGGGGCGAGGAACCGGGCCGCGTCCGGGGCGCCGCACACCAAGGGGCGGACGCGGGTGAGGAGGTCCTCCAGGCACCGGGTGTCACGGCGCAGGCCACGGCTGACGGTGCGCAGTACGGCGTCGGCGTCGGGCGCGGGGGAGGCGTCCTCCACGGCGGCCACGCCCCACATCGGCGCCTCGACGACGGCGGTGACCGTGCCGTGGCGGTGCGGGTGGAACCAGGTGGACTCGACGGCCGCCTCGGTGATGGCGGCGGCCAGATCGCCCCGGCGCGGGGGCGGGATGCGGTAGACGGCGGGGCCGAGGCAGGGCCAGTACAGCGTGTCGTACGGCCTCAGCTCGCGCGGGATGCCGAGGCGGGCGGCGACGTGGGCGACGCGCTCGGCGAGGCCCGGCAGGTCCCGGGTCAGTTCGACGAAGCCGCCGCCCACGTCGACGCCGTGCAGCGAGCACTGGAAGAAGGGCCGCAGTTCGTCCTGGAGGTCGAGCAGGGCGCGGGTCTCCGGCAGCACGGCGCCGGCCGCGCCGTCGGGCAGCCACTCGGGCTGTTCCAGGAAGCCGGGGCGGAAGAAGTGCCGGAAGTGGTGGCCGAGGGTGTACGGGCCGCGCAGCCAGCCCTCGTTGCGGCGGGAGCCGTCGGGGTCGAGGCTCAGCAGCAGGTTCCAGGTGGTGTCGGCGGCGTCGCTCAACCGGGGGTCGGCCAGGGCCCGTTCGGCGAGCCGGAGGACGGTGGCGCCGCCCACGGGCTCGTTGGCGTGCGGGCCGGCGACGATCAGGGTGTGGCGGCCGCCGCGTCCGACGGAGAGCAACCACATCGGTGTGCCCGCCCGTGAGGTGCCCACGCGGCGCAGTCGGGCGCGGTGCGGATGTCGGGCGACGAGTGCGGCGGCGCGGGCGTACAACTCGTCCACGGTCGGATAGCGGAGGAGTGGCGGCAGGGCGCACCTCCACGAATGTGGCGCCGTCGGTTCACCTGGTGTGCATGGTGTAGGCACAGTCAGTCACGGCCGAGAACATACGTCAACACCCTGGAACGGAAGGAAAGTTGACAAACTCGCTGCGTAAATCCCAGGCCAGAGCTTTGCCGTGGGGTCGGTCACAAGGTCATTCGGAGGAGAGGCGGAAGACCATACGGCCGAAACTCACCTGATCGCCGTCCCGGACGACGGCCGCGCCGATCACCCGACGGCCGTTGACGGTGGTGCCGTTGGTGGAGCCGAGGTCGCGCAGGATCCACATACCGCCCTGTCGGCTCAGCTCGGCGTGCACCCGGGAGACCGTCTCGTGGCTGAGCCGGAGCCCGCTCGCCGGATCGCGGCCTATGCGCAGGGCGTGGCCGCTCGCCGGGTGCGGCAGCTGGAGCTTGGGGAGCCGCTCGGCCTGCCAGGCCCGGCGCAGCTTCACGCCGAAACCGGAGACCCGCCCCACGGTGCCGAGCACCAGCCGGGACCAGCGGTTCTCGACGGGCAGGTCGGCGGTGAGCGCGGCGAGTTCGTCGGAGCGGCGGGCGGTGAGCGCCAGCTCCATCCGCCGGATGAACGTGTCGTGCGACAGGCGGCCCAGCGCGACGCCGTCACGGAGCACCCTCAGCGCGCGGTCGCGCTCCGCGTCCGACAGCCGCGCGGGGTACGTGTGGAACTCGAAGGACGACGTCACGCTGGTGATTGTCGGTCAGCGAGGCGGGAGGTGTCCAGACAACCCGTGAACGGTGACCATCTGCGGACATGCGGGAGGACGGTACGACTCGCGCGGCAAAAGAGCCGATCGTGGCGCGCGTCGATCTCGTTTGCAGCACGATGGACGAGTAACCCCCTGACTACCCAGGAACACGACCGGCAGCCGAGGGAGAACCGTTCCGTGCAGTTCGAGGTGTGGGCACCGCAGGCCGACCGTCTGACCCTCCACCGGGCGGGCGCCACGCACGCCATGGAGCGCGATCCGCAGCGGCCGGGCTGGTGGACGGCCGAGGCGGAGGCCGCGGACGGCACACGCTACGGATTCGCCGTCGACGACGGCCCGGTGCGCCCCGACCCGCGCTCGCGCCGCCAGCCGGACGGCCCCGACGGGCTGAGCGCGGTCGTCGACCAGGGTCGGTACACCTGGCGTACGGAGTGGTCCGGGCGCGGGCTGCCGGGCGCGGTCCTCTACGAGCTGCACGTCGGCACGTACACCCCCGAGGGCACCCTGGACGCCGCGTCCGAACGCCTCGGACACCTTGCCGAACTGGGCGTCACCCACGTCGAGTTGATGCCACTGTGCCCCTTCCCCGGGACACACGGCTGGGGTTACGAGGGGGTCTCGCTCTGGGCCGTGCACGAACCGTACGGCGGGCCCGAGGCGCTGAAGCGGTTCGTGGACGCGGCGCACGCGCTGGGCCTCGGGGTGGTGCTCGACGTCGTGCACAACCATCTGGGCCCCTCCGGCAACTACCTGCCCGTCTTCGGGCCGTACTTCACCGAGCGGCACCACACGCCGTGGGGCGCGGCGGTCAATCTCGACGCGCCCGGCTCGGACGAGGTGCGGGCGTACTTCCGGGAGAGCGCGCTCGCCTGGCTGCGCGACTACCGCCTGGACGGCCTGCGGCTGGACGCGGTCCACGCGCTGAAGGACACCCGTGCCCTGCACTTCCTGGAAGAGCTGTCGACGGCGGTGGACGCGCTCGCCGAGGAGGTGCGCCGACCGCTGTTCCTGATCGCCGAGTCGGACCTCAACGACCCACGTCTCGTCACCCCCCGCGCGCAGGGCGGACTGGGCCTGCACGCCCAGTGGAACGACGACTTCCACCACGCCCTGCACACCACGCTGACCGGCGAGTCCCAGGGCTACTACGAGGACTTCGCGCACGCCGGTCCGGCGGGCCTGGCGAAGACCCTGACGGGCGGCTTCTTCCACGACGGCACGTACTCGTCCTTCCGCGAGCGCCGCCACGGCCGTCCCCTGGACCGTACGAGCGTCTCCGCGCACCGGCTGCTGGGCTACACCCAGACCCACGACCAGATCGGCAACCGCGCCCAGGGCGACCGGCTCGCGGCGACCCTCTCCCCCGGTCTGCTGGCCTGCGCGGCGGCGCTCGTCCTCACGGGCCCCTTCACGCCGATGCTCTTCATGGGCGAGGAGTGGGCCGCGTCCACGCCCTGGCAGTTCTTCACCGACCACACCGATCCGGAGCTGGCGGAGGCCGTACGGCGGGGCCGGCGCCGGGAGTTCGCGGAGCACGGCTGGGCGGAGGAGGACGTCCCCGACCCCCAGGACCCCGCGACCCGGGCCCGCTCCTGCCTCGACTGGTCCGAACTCCCGCGCGAGCCCCACGCCCGCGTCCTGTCCTGGTACCGCACCCTCATCGCCCTGCGCCACTCCCTGCCCGACCTCTCCGACCCCGATCTCTCCGACGTCAAGGTCGCCTTCGACGAGGAGACCCGGTGGTTCGGCTTCCGCCGGGGCGACGTCCTCGTGGCGCTGAACCTGGGCAAGGAGACGGCCACGATCCCGCTCGGGGTGCCCCACGCACGCGTCCTCGCGGCCTGGGATCCCGTGGAGGCGCCGGGGACCGACGGAGTGCTGACCCTGGGCGGGGAGTCGTGCGTGGTGCTGACGATGGCGTGAACCGGGCCGCGGGCCCTACAGGGGCGCGGGGAACTGCGCGGTCGGCCACACGCGGCCCGCGGTGGCCGTAGGACGGGCACCCCCGAGCCCTTGGGCGCCCCTGGCCGGTCCGCGCCCCTGTTCAAGTCCGCGCCCGTCCTCAGTCCTCGCCCCGCAGATCCGTCACCCGCTCCAGCAGGATCGGCTCCCAGGTGCGCCGCAGACGGTGGCGGAGGACCGGCAGGGGTGTGGTGGCCCGGCCCCGCAGACCGTCGGCGAGGTGGACGACCGTGTCGCAGCGGGCCAGCCAGAGGCCGCGCAGACAGGGGCGGGCGCCGTAGCCGGCCAGGGTCGCGGCGCGGACGGCGGCCGGTGAGCCGACGGCCGCGGCGAGGCCGGCGATGTCCTCGGCGGGATCGCCGACGGCCGCGTCGGTCCAGCCGAGCACCCCCCGGACCCGGCCGTCGGCGCTGACGACGAGGTGGTCGCCGGTGAGCCCGTGGTGGACCAGGACGGCGGCCGGCGCCGTCAGCTGCGCCGCCGTCGCCGACGTCAGCTGTCCGAGCCGCGCCGCGTCGAACTCGTCGGCCTCCGCGAGACTCCGCGCCGCACGCGCCGCCGCCGTGCGCAGCGTCTCCAACGTTCGCGGAGCAAGCCGCGGCACCCCGAGCTGTTCGGTCTGTCGCAGCGGCACCTCGCGCAGCCCCGTGAGGAGCGCCGCCAGATCGGCCTCGCCCACGGCGGACACCTCGTGCTCCTCGGCCGTGCCCCCGGGCAGCCGTGTGTCGAGCGTGTAGGTGAGCCCGCCGGACCACTCGCCGTGCGCGACGCTCACCGGGACGGCGACGCCGATGTGCGGGCGGACCAGGTCCCGCAGCCGCAGTTCGCGTCGTTGCCGCCCGACGCCGTGCCGGTCGGTCGCGAGGCGCAGCACATGGCGGGTGCCGACCCACCAGGTGCCGTGCGTGTCGTCCCCGGCGACGGGTCGCACGTCGGGGCCGTCGCCGCCCTTGCCGCCGGGCTTGTCCTCCCCGTTCTTCAGCAGGGAACGGACCAGCCGGCGGACACTGTCCGCGGTGGGTGTCGGTGCCTGGGTCATGGTCGCGCCGTCGTCCGGGGTCGGGAGATCTGGAGATCTGGGGAGTGGGAGAGCAGGAGAGAGCGGGCCGGTCAGTCGACTATCGCCATCTCCCTCGGGGTGTTGTTGAGGCGTCGGCCGCCGTCCTCCGTGACCGTCACGATGTCCTCGATGCGGACCCCGAAACGGCCCGGCAGATAGACGCCGGGTTCGACCGAGAAGCACATGCCGGGCACCAGGGGCCGTTCCTCCCCCTCGATCATGTAGGGCGGTTCGTGGGTGGTGACGCCGATGCCGTGCCCCGTGCGGTGGATGAAGCGGTCGCCGTACCCGGCCTCGGTGATGACCGCGCGGGCGGCCCGGTCGACGTCCTGGCAGGCCGCGCCGGGCCGTACGGCACGGAACCCCGCCTCCTGGGCGGCCCGCACGACGTCGTGCACCTCGCGCTCCTCGGCGGCCGGTTCGCCGACGTGGACCGTGCGGGAGGTGTCGGAGCCGTAGCCGTCCTTCAGCCCGCCGAAGTCGAGGACCACCATGTCGCCGTGCCCGATGACCCGGTCGCCGGCCTCGTGGTGCGGGTTGGCGCCGTTCGGTCCCGAGGCGACGATGGTGAAGTCCACCTGGGAGTGCCCGAACCGCCGCAGCAGATCGGCGAGATCGGCGGCGACGTCGGTCTCGCGGCGCCCGGCGAAGGGCACCTGGCGGATCTCCTCGTACGCCCGGTCGGCCGCCGCGCCCGCCGCCGCCATCCGCGCCAGCTCGGCCGCGTCCTTCACGGCCCGGAGCAGGGGGAGCGCCTCGGTGAGCGCGACGTACGTCGTGTCCGGCAGCCGACGCCGCAGTCCCAGCAGGTGCAGTGCCCAGGTGTTGTCGCTGACGCCGAAGCGGCCGCGTGGGCCGAGGACGGAGACGGCCGCCGCGTAGGGGTCCTCCCCGTCGGTCCAGTCGCGCAGCGTCAGCGCGGGTCCGCCGGGCGCCTCGGCGGCGTCGGGGGCCTCCAGGGTCGGCACCACCAGCACCGGGTCCTCGCCCTCGCGCAGCACCAGCATCGTCAGCCGCTCGGTCTCGGGCGGCCGGTGCCCCGTCAGCCACACCAGGTCGGGGCCGGGCGCGACCAGCAGACCGTCGAGCCCGGAGTCCGCCGCGGCCCGCGCCGCGCGCCGCATCCGGGCCCGGTAGTCGTCGGTGGTGAAGGCGGCGGGCGGCGCATCGGGCGGGAGGGCCGTGGGCCCGGCGTCGGGCGTGGCGGTCGCGGTGCCGTCGCTGGGCGTGCCGGTCATCCATGCCTCCGCGTGCTCGGAGTTCCCTGGGGCTACGGGCAGCATCCTGCCCCTCCGCCGCAGTACACGCGAGCCGATTGGCGCGTGGCGTCAACCGTCGTACATGCCCGCGCGTCAGCTCTCCAGCGCGAGACGGGCGCCGAGGAGCAGCAGCACGCCGCCGGAGACCTGCTCCAGCCGCCGCCGCACTCCCGCGCGCGACAGCACGGCCCTCATCCGGCCGACGAACCAGACGTAGAGGCCGTAGTAGCCGATCTCGTGGACCGCCCACAGCGCGGCGAGCCCCACCATGGTGGGCAGATGGGGCGCGCCCTCGGGCACGAACTGCGGCAGGAACGACATCGCGAAGATCGCCGCCTTGGGGTTGGCGAGGTTGAGCAGCAGCCCGCCGCGATACGACGCCCAGCCGCTCTTCTCGGCCGCCTCCCCCACGTTCTCCGGCTGCCCCTTCGTCCGGCGCGCCTGCCACAGGGTCTGCGCGCCGAAGACGACGAGGACGATCGCGCCGACGATCCGCATCACGTCGTACGCCAGCTCGGAGGCGGCCAGCAGCGCGGTCAGGCCGAACGCGGCGACGACGCCCCAGACGAAGACACCGGTCTCGTTGCCGAGCACGGTCAGGAGGCCGGAACGCCTGCTGCGCAGGGACTCCCTGATGATCAGCACCGTGCTGGGGCCGGGCGAGGCGGCGATCAGGGTGCAGGCGCCGAGGAAGGCGAGAAGGGTGCTCAGCATCCCGCCATCGTGCCCGTGGCTCGGCGGGTCCGGCCAGCGCGTTTCCACGGTGCCGTCCGCGCGGTCCGCGCCGTCCGCGACCCCTCTCCGGCCACCCCGACTAACGCTTGCAGGTTGCTTCTCCATTAGAACTAATGCTTGTATTCGATCGTTCCATTAAGGCAACGCCCCGAGGGAGGCGTACGACGATGCTCGTACTCGCGCACATCAGTGATCTGCATCTGGACGGGAGCGAGCGGGCCACCCGGCGGGCCGAGCGGGTACGGGATCTGCTGTGGGGGCTGCCGGGACCGGTGGACGCGCTGCTGGTGACCGGGGACATCGCGGACCACGGCACGGAGGCCGAGTACGAGGAGGCGGCCCGTCTGCTGGGGCTGCGCGAGGGCGGGGCGCCCTTCCCGGTGCTGACCTGCCCGGGCAACCACGACAGCCGGGCGCCCTACCGCAAGGCGCTCCTCGGGGAACCGCCCGCCGACGGACCGGTCAACGGCGTGCACGTCTTCGCGGACGCGGCCGTGCTGATGTGCGACTCCAGCATCCCGGGCCAGGACGACGGCGAGCTCGACGCGCAGACGTACGCCTGGATCGAGGAGACCCTGGACGGACTCGACGGCGACCGGCACGTCCTGCTCGCCTTCCACCACCCGCCGGTGGCGCTCCACCACCGGCTGCCGGACGGGTACCGGCTGGGCCAGCCCGCGAAGCTCGCCCGACTGCTGGGGCGCCGGCCGGAGATCGCGGGGATCATCACCGGCCACGCCCACACACCGGCCGCCACCGCCTTCGCCGGGCGTCCGCTGGTCGTCGGCCCCGGCGTCACCTGGACGCTGCGGCTGCCCTGGGAGGGCGACGCGGTCGCGGACCGGGAGGCACCGCCCGGGCTCGCGTTCCATGTCCTGGACGACGAGGGGCGGCTGACCAGTCACTTCAGAGTGGCCGTGTAGACGTTCGCCGAACGGCGGCACGAGCGGTGAGGGCGGCGCGAGCCCGTCAGGTCACGACGCCCGGTACGGCGACCAGGTGCCGCCGGGTGCCGTTCGCGTGCCGCACGAGGAGCTTCAGGGCCACCCCGGAGCGCGCGGCGGCGACGGCCCGCGCGAGGTCGGCGGCCGAGCCGGTCCGGGTGCCGCCCAGGGCGAGGACGGTGTCGCCACGGACCAGACCCGCCGCGTAGCCGGGGCCGGGGACGTGGACACCGACGACGAGGGCGCCGCCGCCCAGTGCGCCTGCGGGAGCGTCGACGGCTTCGACACCGAGCGTGGGGCGGGTGGGCGCGCCGATGGCAGGCGGCACCGAACTCCCCTCACCCTGCACCGACTTGGGTACGCCGTCCCGCGCCCGGCCGTCGGCGTCCGGGCGGACGGAAGCGCCCGGCGCGCCCGGTGCACCAGGCGCCCGGTCCCGCAGCTCGGCGAGCCTGCTCATGCCGATCACCGTGGCGCCCATCGTGCCCAGCCCGACCCCCGAGAGGACCAGGGCCGCGCAGGTGACCAGGGTCAGCAGCAGGGTGATCAGGCGTTGCCGGGCGCGTCGGGGTGCGGCGTGCGGGCGCCGGGCGGTGCCCGACGGACGGTCGCCGCCGGACTCCCCGCCGGGCATGGGCTTGGGCCGCAACGCGGTCTGTTCCATGGTGTCGCCACCTCCGGCCGGAGACCTACCCGGGGCACCACGGCTCGACGAGCCACGAACGAGTGAGACTGACGCCCCGTCACATGGAGCGTTCACAGCGGCCGCGGGTCGGTCAGCTCCCGCACCAGTGCCGCCGCCGCCCCGCCGGGCGTTCCGCCGTGGACGATCTCCGTACGGTGCACGAGACGGGGCGCGACGAGCGGGACGGCGACCGCGCCGGGGACGTCGGAGGCGAAGCCGCGCGGCAGGACGGTCAGTCCGTGTCCGGCGGCGGCGAGGGTGGTGAGGGTGCGCAGGTCGGTGCCCTCGTAGCGGAGGGCGGTGCGGACACCGCCGGTACCGCTCGCGGTGCGGAGCCGGTCCAGCGGGAGCCCGGCGCCGGGGGCGTCGAGCCAGCGGGCGTCGACGAGGTCGGTGAGGCGGAGGCCGGGGCGCCGCGCGAAGGGGTGACCGGCGGGGAGCAGGACGCAGACGGGTTCCTCGCCGACGCCCCGGGTGGTCAGGGGTGCCACGTCGGGGAGCCGGAGGGGGTCGCTGGGGGCGGCGAGCCCGTCGACCAGACCGAGGTCGGCGGCGCCGGTGGCGACGGCCGCCGGAATCTCGTCGCGGGCGAGGGTCCGCAGGGTCACCCCGGCGGCGGGCAGCGCGGCGACGACACGGGGGCCGAGTGCCGTCGGGGTCACCGCGAGCGTCAGCCCGTGCTCGGGCGCGGACGCGATCCGTACGACGTCGGCGCGGGCGGCCTCCAGACGCAGCAGCAGGGGGCCGGCGTGTTCGAGCAGCCGCTCGCCGGCCGCCGTGGGCAGGACGGGGCGCCGGGTCAGCAGCGGGGCACCGAGGTCCTGCTCCAGCGACGCGATGTGCTGGGACACCGCGGACTGGGTGTAGCCCAGCTCGCGCGCGGCCTCGGAGAAGGAGGCGAGCCGGGCCACGGTGACGTACGTGCGCAACAGATGCGGATCCATGGCGGACAGGATCGCCCACCGGTCCATCAGAGATGCTTATGGGGGATGCGGAAATCATCGTTGGACGTGAAGTGGGGGCCGCGCCCAGGATGACGGGCATGACGAACGACGCGGCGCAGTCCGCCTCTTCCCGTACCGTCCCGTCCGCCTCGCACGCCCGGTCGGGCCAGTCCATCCTGTCGGCCCAGTCCGTCCTGTCGGCCCGGTCCGCCCGGCTGGCCCTCGTCGGCGACCGGTCACCCGACGTCGTCTCGCACAGCCGGATCCCGCTCCTCCTCGACGCGCTCGCCGGACAGGACCGGCTGGTCCTCGACGCGTACTGGATCCCCTCCGAGGACGCCGAGGCCGACGCGGCGGCCGTACGGGGGTTCGACGCCGTATGGGTGGTGCCCGGCAGCCCGTACCGCAGTGAGGCCGGGGTGCTCTCCGCCATCCGGACCGCACGGGAGGAGGGCGTCCCGTTCCTCGGCACGTGCGGTGGCTTCCAGCACGCGCTGCTGGAGTACGCCCGGCACAGGTGCGGGCTCACCCGGGTCGCGCACGCCGAGACCGACCCGGACGCCGAGGACTTCCTGATCGAGCCGCTCGCGTGTTCCCTGGTCGGGCACGAGGGGACGGTCGTCATCGAGCCCGGCTCGCTCGCGCAGTCCGTGATGAACGCCGAACGGTCGGTCGAGCGGTACTTCTGCGCGTACGGTCCGACCCGTCACCTCGACACCCTGCGCGCACACGGTCTGCGGTTCTCCGGGCACGACGAGGACGGGCACGTCCGGATCGCCGAACTCCCGGACCACCCCTTCTTCCTGGCGACGCTCTTCCAGCCGGAGCTGGCCGGTGACGGCAGCCGTCCGCACCCGATCGTGCGCGCGTTCGCCCGGGCCGCGGTCGAGCACGCGACCCGGGCGGCGGCACGCCGGCCGGCGTGAACCGACCGTCTCCCGCTCAGCCGGCGTGCACCGGGGTGAAGGACAGCACCGGTGGCCGGTCCGGGACGAAGCCGTGGGCCCGGCGGGCGAGGAACTCGGGCTTGTACCGGTCGACGCGCCGGTGCCAGTTGAGGATGCCGGACAGCCAGTTCCGCAGGTCGGTCACATAGCCGTCCATGATGGTGCGGGCCTCCCGCGACAGCGCGAAGTCGTCGTAGACGACCGGGAGTTCATGGGCGACGACATGCTCGAACTGCTGCATTCGCTGGGTCATCAGGTCATGGATCACACCGAGCGCGGTCGGGTAGTCGCAGCCGAAGAAGTGCTGCACGACGAGGATCGCGTTGTGGACCTCGCCCTCGTACTCGATCTCCTTCTGGTAGGAGAAGACGTCGTTGACGAGGCACGCGTAGTCGATGGCCGCGTTCTCCAGGGAGCGGACGGGGCCGCTGCGGTAGACCGCGTCCGGGATCTGTGGGCCGTGGCCCATCCGGCACATGCTCAGGGTGAGGTCGGAGCCGAAGGTGGCGCGTCGCATCTCCAGGTAGTCGACGGGGTCGGGGACCCGGTTCTGGATCTGGTTGAACACCTCCCACACCCAGCTCTCCGTCATCTTGTCGACGGACGCCTTCAGGCCGCGCCGCTCGTCGGGGGTCATCGCCGCCGTCGTGCGGGACCAGAGGTCGATCAGGCCCCGTTCCATGGCGTTGGCCGGGACCGGGACCTGCTCACCGTCGACGGGCATGCAGTCGGAGAGCCGGGCTGTGGTCAGGCGTGCGGCGGCGAGATCGCGGCGGTGTCCGAAGACGAGGGGGTAGTAGTCGTCGCCGTAGGTGCCCCAGGCCAGCCAGGCGGAGCTGAGGTCGAGTTGCTCGGCAGTCGCGTCCGGGTCGAGGCCCGCCGAGCAGAGCGGCAGGTCGGCGGCGGCGAGCCGCTCCTCGTCCCAGACGCCCTCGCTCAGCATGCCCATCTCGTGCATCCACGCGGTGAGACGGGGGCGGGCGCCGTCCAGGTGCGGGCAGAGCTCCACCTCGAACGGCATGTGGAAGTCCGGGAGCAGGGAGGGCCCGACCTTCTGGTAGGGCACATGGGTGTGGGCGCGCAGCCGTTCCGCCGCGGCGGTCGCGAGGAGGGCACCCACGTCGGCGGCGGACGTGCCGAACCCGGCTCGGGCCACCAGGGCGGGCCCGGAGAGGACCGCGCCGCCGAGGTCGAGCGGGCCGCGCGCGGAGGTGGCGCCCTCGTTCATGTAGCGGCTGGACCTCATGTGCCACTCGTGGCCGCCGGACTGCCAGTCCTGGAGCCCTTTCGTATAGGCCGCGACGGCGGCGACCTCGGCCGGGGTGAGGCCCTTCTCCAGGGCCAGGCCGGGGACTTCGGTGAGCGCGGTGTTCTCGAACTGGTGGAGCCGGGAGGTCAGGATGTCGTTGACGGTCTCGGCGGCCTGCTGGGTGCCGCAGCCGAAGAAGGTCTCCAGGACGAGGACGCCGTTGCTGTTCTCGCCCTCGTCCTCGACCTCCCGCTGGTACGAGAACAGGTCGTTGCGCAGGTGGACGGCGTCGGAGAACGTCTCCATCAGGACCCGGAGCGGTCTCGATCCCGCGACGGCGGCCGGGACTTCGGCGGTCGCGTACTCGACGAGACCGGCCGACCAGGGCGCGCCGCCGACCTTGCGGCGCATCTCGATGTACTCGACCGGGTTGGCGATCCGGCCCTCGTTAATGTTGGACAGCTCCCACATCGACTCGTTCAGCAGGTGCTCGGTGGCCACGGCGAAACGACGGCGCCAGTCCATCGACATCGACGGCACCGTGCGCGCCCAGAGGTCGGCGAGGCCCGCCTCCACCGGGTTCCGCGGCTCCGGTACGGGGGTCGAGAGGTCCAGGGGCATGAAGAGCGGGAGCCGGTCGAGGTGTGCCTTGCCGCCGGGGCGGTCCTGGGACCGCTTGTAGAACTCCAGGAAGTGATCGTCGAAGAAGAACACCCACACGTACCAGTCGGTGATGAGCGAGAGCGCCGGACCGTCGCAGTCGGGGTGGGTGTAGGCGCACAGCAGGCCGTAGTCGTGCGCGTCGAGGTCCGCCTGGTTCCACACGCCGGAGCCCTCCAGCATGCCCATCTCCCGGGCCCACGCGGAGGAATGGGCGCGGGCCTCTTCGAGGTGGGGGTTCAGCCGCGCGGGATACGGCAGGTAGAAGTGCGGGAGTTCGAACGGCTGCGTCATGGCCGGGCCCTACCCGTGGCCTCGGGCGGGCATCCGGACAGGGGCACATGATCACACCATCGCGTGAACCTCGCTGGTTTCACGCCCATGTGCGGGGCGCGGTGGGGGTTGGTCGCAGCGGTTCCCCGCGTCCCGTGAGAAGGCGGACCACCTCATCCGTCAGGTCCTGAGCTGGATCACGGCCCTGGTCCCGCTGGTGCGCCAGCGCCGGCCCTCGGTCGTGGTGAGGGTGGTCTCCGTTTCGGGGGTCAGGCCTGTGACGACGTCCGACTTGAGGGTGCGGAGGGCTGCCACGGGGCCGGGGAAGTAGGAAGTGACCTCGGTGAAGGGGGTGGTCGGATGCCAGAGGCGGTCGCCCACCAGGCGGCGGTAGTTGAGGTCGCCCTTCATCAGGGTCAGGTCGGCGGAGGCGAAGTCCGCGCGCAGGTCGGCGGGCATGTCCGCGTAGGGCAGCGGGGCGCAGGAGAAGGGGTGGGCGCGGAGGGTCAGGCGGCCTTCGGAGAGGGCGCTGTGGAGGCGGTGCCCCGCGTCGGTCTTCGCCGCGACCAGGTGGCGCACCGCGTCGAGGGTGTCGGCGGTGGTGGCGTCCGAGACGAAGTACGGGTACGGCTTCAGGTGCAGCAGGGCGCGGTCGAAGTGGCCGTGGGTGAGGAGGTGGTCGACGAGCAGGAGGTCGGGGATCAGTTCGCGGCCCGCGTTGTCGGCGACCAGGCAGAGGGTCCTGCCGGCGGGGCCGGTGCCGCGCGCGTGCGGGTCGGGTGCCGTTCCCGTCAGCAGCGGGAGCAGTGCGTCGCTGTCGTCCACGACCAGAGGGGAGTCGACCGCCGTCCCCTCGGTGCTCTGGAGACGGAAACCGAGGTCCGCCCGGTTGCCCCAGAGGGAGCCGTGGAGGAGGGCGCTGAGCTGGTCGGGCAGGGGTTGTTCCGACAGGGGGCCGAGGGCGGCCAGTTCGGCGGCGGCCTCGGGAGTGTCCAGTTCGGCCAGTTTGAAGGGGCGGAACGGGTCGACTCCCTGCCAGGGGCCGGGGCCGAAGTAGCCCACGGCGCGCAGGAGTTGACGGTAGAAGCAGCTCTCGGCGGCCAGGAAGGGGAGGGAGAACCAGGAGCGGCCGGCGTAGCGGCGGGCGTTCCAGGTGTCCCACCAGGCGTCGTCGGCCGGTGCTTCGACGGTGCCGTGGAGGGTCTCGTGCAGCAACGCGTCGAGGGCGCGGCGCTGTTCGGGTCCGTAGGGCGTGGCGTCCTGGACCTTGCGGACGAGGGCGGGGTGCCGTTCGGCGAGGACACTGTGCGGGAAGGAGGCCGGGTCCGCGCAGTCGATCACGGGAGCGGTGTCAGGCATGACCGGGGGTCCCTCCGGGGGCGGTGGGGCCGAGCTGACCGGTGGGGTCGGCGGGGGTCCGGGGCGGGAGTTCCACCGTCCTCAGACGCTCGTCCATCTGCTTGTCGAAACCGGCCTCGGTCCAGACGTACTTCCTGAACTGGTCCGTCGTCAGCGGGCCCGGCCACGGGCTGCCGCTGGGGTAGAAGACGCTGTCGCAGGACGCGCAGTGGTGGGCGGGTTGCCAGAGCTCTTCGGCGCGGGGCCTGCCCGCCGCGACGGCTGCGCGTTCGCGGGACTCGCCGCCGATCACCCAGAGGGTGCCGACGAAGAGCAGCACGGCGAGGACGGCGCCGCCGATCGTGTAGGGGGGTTTGTCGTCCTGTACGCCGCTGTAGGCGAGTCCGGCGCCGATACCCGCCAGGACCATGCCTTCCAGGAAGTGCGCGAAACTGTCGAACCGGGTGTGCGTCCCCGGTGCCTTCGCCAGCCGGTCGGAGAGGCCGGAGGCCGGGGAGTCGGGGGCGGCGCAGGCTTCGGGAACCGTGCGCACTGCCGGGCCCGTGGCGCCGCAGCGGGGGCACGCCGTCACCACCGGGGCCGCGCCGAACGCACCGGCCGCCCCCGCGCCGGGTCCCCCGGCCGGGTTCTCGTGGGCTTCCCCGGGCCGGCCCCGGCCCGGCCCGGTCCCCTCGAACTTCTCTGTAGCCATGCGCACACGCTAACGCCCGGCGCGCATGCGCCGGCGGCCGACCGATGCCCGCTCGCATCGGTCGGCCGCCGGCAGTGGGGGGTGGCGGTCAGTCGGCCCGGCCGGTCAGCCGGGGCCCCGGGCCTGGCGGCCCGGAACTAGAAGGTCAGCTTCCAGCTGTTGAGCCGGCCGGTGTCCGCGGCGGCGACGTCCTGGACACGCAGCTTCCAGGTGCCGTTGGCGACCTCGCTGGAGGCGTTCACCGAGTAGGTGGTGACCAGGTTGTCGGCGGAGTCCGAGCTGGAGGCCTTCAGGCGGTAGGTCGAGCCGTCGGGGGCCACCAGGTCCAGGACCAGGTCACCGCGGTAGGTGTGGGTGATGTCCACGCCGACCTGGAGGGCCGAGGGGGCGTTGCCCGTGCGGCCGGTGACGGAGATCGAGGACTCGATCGCCGCGCCGTTGTCCGGGATGGAGACGGCCGTGGTGTTGGTGAAGGTGGTGCCCCCCGTGGAGCCCCCGTCGGAGCCACCGGTCACCGCCTGCACCGTCTTGGCCGCGTCGGCCAGGCCCGCGCCGCAGCCGCCCGAGCAGGTGCCGGGCAGAGCACGCGAGTTGGTCTTGATCGCGGACTCGATCTGGGCCGGGGTCAGCGCGGAGCTCGCCGACTTCAGCAGTGCGGCGAGGCCCGCGATGTGCGGGGCCGCCATGCTGGTGCCCTGGTAGTAGTCGTACGTCTCGCTGCTCGGGCCGGCGGTGCCGGTGTTCAGCGTGGACAGGATGCCGCCGGACTCGGTGGTGCGGGTCTCGCCGCCGGGGGCCGCGATGTCGACGACCGAGCCGAAGTTCGAGTAGTACGAGCGGGAGCCGGCGCGGTTGGTGGCCGCCACCGAGATCACGTTGTTGCAGCTGGCCGGCGAGTAGTTGGCCGCGTTGGCGTTGCTGTTGCCCGCCGCGACGACGACCGTGGTACCGCGGTTGACGGCGGCGTTGATCGCGCTCTGGGTCGCGGCGGTGCAGGCGCCGCCCCCGCCGAGGCTCATGTTGATGACCTTGGCGACGTTGGTGTTGGCGGGCACGCCGGAGACGCTGCCGCCGGACGCCCAGGTGATGGCGTCGATGATGTCGGAGTCGTAGCCGCCGCACTTGCCGAGCACGCGGACCGGGGAGACCTTGGCGCCGTAGGCGATACCGGCGACACCCTTGCTGTTGTTGGTGACGGCGGCGATGGTGCCCGCGACGTGCGTGCCGTGCCAGGAGGAGGTGGTGGCAGCCCAGTCGGCGGCGCACTCGTTGGTGGCGGTCCAGTCGCCCGGGTCGGCCGGGTTGCTGTCACGGCCGTTGCCGTCGTTGGAGACGGCGGTGTCGGCGATGAAGTCGTAGCCGCCGACGATGTTCGCGGCGAGGTCCGAGTGGGCGACGTAACCGGTGTCGATGACGGCGACCGTCACCCCGGTGCCGGTGGTCTTGTCCCAGGCGGCCGGCAGGTTCATGCCCGCGGTGGACTCGTAGAGGTCCCACTGCTTGGTGTACTCGGTGTCGTTCGGGGTGGCCATCGCCTTGTTCAGGCGGTCCGGGACGACATAGGCGACCTGCGGGTCCGCCCGGTACTCGGAGATGACGTCGGCGACGTCCGTCTTGGTGAGGTCCTCGCCCAGGTCGACGAGGGCCGCGCCACTGCCGAGCCGGCGCTGGAAGTCGAGGCTCTCGCCGGCCTCCTTGCCCTTGGCCGCGGCGTCTGCGTCGGCGGCCTTGTTCGAGGTGGCCTCGGCGGCGCCGGACTTGTAGCCGACGATGAGGCGCTCGGCGACGGTGCCGGGCGCGGCCTCGGTGGCACCGGCCACGGCGGGGGCGGCGTCGGCCTTCGCGGACGGGGCCTGGGCGACGGCGACCGAGGAGGTCATGCCGGCCACCAGGACGACGGAGACCGCGGCGACGGATATGAGCTTCTGTCCTGCGGTGCGAGAGGGAGAAGTACGCAAGGGCTTCGCCTTTCGTGGCCTGCTCATGTCAGGGGAGGAGCGGCAGAGAAGCGCTTCTTCATCGAAGCGGCGGGGGGTCCAGAAAGGGATGGCGCAAAGACCGGCCAGGCGCGAGCCGCCCACCAGGGGTTACCTGTGGTTCGGCTGTGCGATGACACTAGGCAAGGCCCAGGTCATGGGGATACGGGGAAAACCCTCGACCCCCGGGGAACTCCCCTATGACGCCCGGCAGTCGGGGTCCGATGTGCCGCTTCGCCGGGTTTGCCGAACCTCTCCCGCCGCACTGCGCATGGCCGGATCCGACCGGTCGAACGGGGGTGGGCCGTTGAACGCGGCACCCGTGGGTCCCGTACGACACCGTGGACCGTCACCCACTCGACCCCCATGGATCGGACGTACCGGATGTACCGCTTGTCCGCCCGCCGCGCGACCGCGCGTCACACGACCGGTTGCCGCGCCGGCGGCCGTCGTGGCACCGGCCTCCGCGCCGTCGTCACGACCGCCGCGGCCACCGTGGTGGCCCCTCTGCTTCTCACGGTGGGTGCCGGCGGACCGGCCTGGGCGCACGGTGCGCCGACGGACCCGGTGAGCCGGGTCTCGGCGTGCTCGCCGGAGGGCGGCAGCCGGGCCTCGGCGGCGTGCGAGGCGGCCGTCGCCGCCAACGGGGCGCCTTTCACCGCGTGGGACAACATGCGGATCGCCGGGGTGAACGGGCGGGACCGGGAGGTCGTCCCCGACGGGCGGTTGTGCAGTGGAGGGCTCGCGGCCTACAAGGGGCTCGACCTGGCCCGCGCCGACTGGCCCTCGACCCGCCTCTCCCCCGGTACCACGCTGGATCTGACGTACCGGTCGACGATCCCGCACACCGGGACCTTCAAGTTGTTCCTGACGAAGCCGGGGTACGACCCCACGAAGCCGCTGAAGTGGTCCGATCTGCCCGAGAAGCCGTTCGCCTCCGTCACCGACCCGCCGCTGCGCGACGGCTCTTACCGGTTCTCGGCGAAACTGCCGGCCGATCGGGCCGGGCACCATGTGCTCTACACGATCTGGCAGAACACGAGCACGGTCGACACCTACTACTCGTGCTCGGACGTGGTGTTCCCGGCGGCGAAGCAGGCCGACTCCGGTGCGGGCGGCGGGAGTTCGGAGAGGGCGCCGGCCGGGAGCGAGGAGACCGCGGCCGAGGATCCGACCGCCGGGAAGCCGGGCGACGAGAGGGCGGGCGACGAGAAGGCGGGGTCCGAGCCGGGCACGGCGGCGCCGACGCGGTCCACCGAGGCACCGGCCGCCGAACCCGGCGACGCCGGGGGCGACGCGCGGGCGGCCGACCCCGGCAGCCCCGTCGCCTCCACGAGCGACGAGAGCGGCACCTCCGTACCGCTGGTGGCGGGCGGCGCCACGGTCCTGGTGCTCACCGTGGGCGCCGCCCTCCACTTCCGCGGACGTGGGCGCCGCTCTCGCGTCGACGGCTGATCGGGCAAGCGACCGGGCCGCCGATCGAGGCGACTGGTCGGGCGACCGATCAGCGCCTCGGGCCGGTCACCGACCGCCGGACCGGTGACCGACCTGCTTGCGCGGTCAGTTGGTGAAGACCGTCGTGCCGCCCTGGGTGGTGTCCGTGACGGGCGCGTACTTCGCCGTGAAGTAGCCGTTGGCGAAGCAGAGCGAGGAACCGGAGGTCTTGGTGAAGGCCTGGGCGGTGAAGTTGATGCTGTTGTCGGTGTTGTCGGAGGTGCCGGTGATGCTGGGCGCCTGGTAGACGCAGTTGATGGTGCCCAGCAGCGTGCGCAGCACGACGGTGGTCTGCAGGACCGAGCCCGCGGCCGGGCTGACCGTGACGACGCCGTCCGAGGTGACGGTGGTGGTGTAGGGCAGGTTGTTGACCGTGACGCTGTTGACGCCGGTCACACCGAAGACGTTGCTGGTGCAGCTGCCGAAGGTGTGCGCGTCCACGGTCTCGGTGGCGGTGCCGGGCGCCGCCGGGTTGTCGGTGACCGTGGCGGTGAAGGTCGACGCGGCACAGGAGACGCCGCTCGTGCCCGTCGCGCTGGAGTAGAACGTGGCGGCCGTGCCGGAGGCCAGCGAGGCGCTGAGGACGTCGCCGACCGCGACCGCGTCGCCGGCGGGACCGCCGGTGGTGAGCACGGTGTCGGCGGCGGAGGCGGGGCTGATGGCCGACACCATCAGGGCGGCGGTGCCGGCGGCGAGGGCAAGGAGGGATCGCGTACGCATGGGGGTGCCTCTTCTCGGGATGTGAGGGCCGACAAGGCCCTCGGAAGGTGCGGGTGAGCAGCCCTCGACGGCGCGTGGGCTGCGGTGAGTGCGCGCGAGTGGTCATCGTTCGCGTGGGGGAACGCGGCGATGCCGCAGGGCGCCGTACGGTCGCTGTCGATCCGTGGCACGCCTTCTCCGTACGTGACGGATCGACAGCGACAGCCGGGGACCGGAACACGGCCCGGTGGAGGGGAAGGCGACCGTGCCCGGCACCGCGGCGAGGGGTGGTGCCGCGTGGGCCGCGCAGCGTGTTCAGGTGATCACCCACACCCCGTCGGCGACGGGGAGTTCGGGACGGTGACAGGCGCTGCGCGTCGGATCCGGCGCCACGGATCCGTGGGGGAAACCCGGGAGAGTTGTAGACCTGATGAAGAGTCAACGTCAATACATCACAACGAAGTTGATGACAGCGGACCACCTCGGGGTTGGCCGAAATCAACGCCCTCCGGAGGCAAAACCAAAGGTGAGAGATGTTCAGCTTTCACAGGGACAGCACAACCAACATCCTTTTGCCACAAGCACCTTGACCCTTGAATGTAACCACCGGTAACTTCCGGAATGGCTACTGCGGCGTAGCAAGTAAGCCCTTGCACCTCGGGAGGTGCTCTCAGGCGTGCGCCGCAACCGCTGTCCGCGCCAGGACAACGTGCCGTTGCCCCAACTGCAATGACTTGGAAGTCCAGGGAGCACACATGGCCTCGTCCTCGGACGCCACGGCGTCCACCAACGAAAGACCCGAGGGTCCCGAAGCGTCCGGAAGACGCGGGCGGGTCCGTCTGAAGCGCGCCGCGGTGATGGCGGTGCCGGCCACGGCGGTCGCCGCCGGTCTGATGATCCTGACCGCGCAGGGCGCTCTGGGTGTCCAGTTCGCCATCTCCGGCATGCCGTTCGTGGTCACCGCCGACAAGCTCGACGGTGAGGGCTTCGCCCAGTTCGGCGCACTGGACCACATGATCGAGAACAGCCCGAACGAGGGTGACACCGGCGGTCAGGTGCTGGTGGTGACCTCGGTCGTGAAGAACGGCAAGCTGACGAACCTCTGCCAGAGCGTCGACCTCGGCGGCATCCAGCTGGTCCTCACCGCCGGCAACAAGGGCACGCCGGTGAGCGTGAAGAACCTGGCGATCGACTCCGACGACATCTCGGGCGACGCCTCGTTCAACAACATCGAGATCGGCCGCGACTCCAGCACGTTCGACAAGGTGGACCAGAAGGGTCAGCCCGGCGTCTACGGCCAGCAGGCCGACTCGGTCACCATCACCGATCTGTACCAGCACAACTACGCCGCCACCGCGGCCGTCTTCAAGCTCCCCGACCTGCACATGAGGTTCGAGAGCGAGGGCTGCGACTAGTGGGCGGCTTCCGGGAATGGAGGGGTCACCGGCCGTTCGCCGGTGGTCTGCTGCTGGCGTTGGGCGGCGCCGAGATCCTCGTGACCATGAAGGCGCCGCTCCCGGTCATCCTGAAGATCGGAATGCAGGGGCTGGCTGGCTACCTCCTGCCCTCGCTGATGATCGTGTGCGGGTTGCTGATCATCTTCAATCCGGCGCAGCGCCTGTTCTACTCCATCCTCGGGATCATGCTCTCCCTGGGCACGTGGCTCACGTCCAATATCGGCGGCTT
This sequence comes from Streptomyces akebiae, assembly GCF_019599145.1. Lineage (NCBI taxonomy): Bacteria > Bacillati > Actinomycetota > Actinomycetes > Kitasatosporales > Streptomycetaceae > Streptomyces > Streptomyces akebiae. The sequence goes on from NZ_CP080647.1 coordinate 2,398,990, forward strand.
CGTCGTGGGGCTGCTGATGGGGGCGGTGGGCAGCACGCTGGCCTTCGGCTGGCTGCCCGATCAGGAACCTCGTCAGAAGCGTTCGGCGAAGCGGGCGGAGAAACTGTCCGAGAAGCCGTCGGAGAAGCCGTCGGAGAGGCACGCCGCGGAACTCGGGTAGTCATCCTCGTCGTTCGATGAGTCCCGGTCGGTCGTGGTCGGTCGGCGCGTACCGGACGGTCCTGGTCGGTCGGCGCGTACCGGTCGTTCGTGGTTCTCCGCGCAGTTCCCCGCGTCCCTGAGAGACGCGGGGTTCGGCGTTCACAGAGCGGCCGCTGCCGCCGCGTCCGTCAGGGCGGTGCGCAGGCGGTCCGTGTTCGTCCAGTAGGTGTCGTGGGTGAGCGGGACGCGCCAGTAGAGGCCGGGGCCCGCGGTGCGGCGCAGGGGCGGGACGGCCACATGGCTGCCCCGGCCGAGGACCTGGACGTCGGGCAGGCGCCAGGCGGACGCGTCGCCCGGAGGGACGAGCCAGTACATGATGCCGCCGTAGCCGTCCTTGATGACGGCGCCACTCTCGTCCCCGAGGGCCTCCAGGGCGAGGGCGCCGAGGGACACGGGCACCCGTACGGCGTTCCACCAGCGCCCGGCGGGCACGGTGCGTACTTCGGGACTGTAGGAACACATCCAGCGCGGGGCCCTGCTGACCGTCATGGCACTCACCGGCTCTTCGTGGGGGGTGAGCCCGATCCTAGGAGCGGCCCCGGCGGTCGACTTGCGAGTACGCGCAGGGAAGTTGCCGTCGTACGCAGCGCGCGACGCACGATCTCGCCCGGCCACGCCGCCGAGCCGTAGCGTGACCGGACTTGCACGTTGCGCTGTCGGACCGTCTTCGACCCAGGAGGACCCATGGGCCACCCGAGCCCCTTAGTGATCGACCCGACCGGCCGTGACATCCACGGTGAGGCGGCCCGTATCCGCGAGACGGGTCCGGCGACCCGGGTCGTGCTGCCGGGGCCGCCGGCCGTCGAGGCCTGGGCCGTCAGCAGCCCCGAACTGCTCAAGCGGCTCCTCACCGACCCCCGGGTGTCGAAGGACGCGCGGCAGCACTGGCCGAGGTTCGCCGCCGGTGAGATCACCCCGGAGTGGCCGCTGTTCACCTGGGTCGCCGTGCAGAACATGTTCACCGCGTACGGCGGGGACCACAGGCGGCTGCGCACCCTGGTCGCCAAGGCGTTCACCGCGCGCCGCACCAACGCCCTCCAGCCGCGTATCGAGGAGATCACCAAGGGTCTGCTGGACCGGATCGAGGAGGGCTTCCGGCGCGGGGAGAGCGTCGATCTCCGGGAGGAGTTCTGCTACCCGCTGCCGATCCAGGTGATCACCGACCTCTTCGGGCTGCCCGAAGAACGCGGCCTGGAACTGCGGGAGTTGGTCGACAGGATCTTCGACACGTCCGCCGACCCCGGTGAGATGACCGCCGCGTTCGGGCGATTGCAGACCGTGCTGGCCGAACTCGTCGCCGTCAAGCGGGAGTCGCCCGATGACGACCTCACCTCCGGGCTGATCGCCGCGCGCGACGAGGACGACGCCCGGCTCAGCGAGCAGGAGCTGATCGACACGCTGGTGCTGATGATCAGCGCCGGGCACGAGACCACCGTCAACCTCCTCGACCAGGCCGTCCACGCCCTGCTGACCCACCCCGAGCAGGTCGCCCATGTCCGGGAGGGCCGGGCGACCTGGGACGACGTGATCGAGGAGACGCTGCGGGTGCAGGCGCCGGTGGCGAGCCTGCCGTTGCGCTACGCCGTGGAGGACCTCGTCCTCGCGGAGTTCGGCGGCCCGGAGGGTGTGGTGATCGCGCGGGGCGAGCCGATCCTGGCCGCCTACGCGGCCGCCGGGCGCAGCCCCGAACGCCACGGGAAGGACGCCGACGTCTTCGACGTCACCCGGGCCGACAAGGAACACCTCGCCTTCGGTCACGGAGTGCACCACTGCCTGGGCGCCCCGCTCGGCCGACTGGAGGCCCGCATCGCGCTCCCGGCGCTCTTCGCCCGCTTCCCGAAGCTCGAACTGGGAGTCACGGGCGAGCAGTTGGGACACGTGGAGTCCTTCATCTCCAACGGCCACCGCCACCTCCCGGTCCGCACCGCCTGACGGGGTCGGACTCCGTCCGGCGGGGCCCGCAGCGCCTGACGGAGTCCGCACCCGCCCACCACCCGACGGGTCCCGACCACCACCAGAAGGAATCAGCAGCGCCCGGCGAGACTTCCCACACCGGCCGCCGGAACCGACACCATCCGACGGCCCCGGCACCGACGCGACGACCCCCACCCAGTCCGACACACGCCACCGCCGCGCGGGACCTGTCCCCCGACGGGCGCGCCACCGTTCCTGTGGACTGAGCGGGAGTGAGCCCGTTCAGCCGCGCGCCCAGAACGGTCTCGGGCGAGCTGGTCCCCGGCGTACTCGACCCCGGGGCGGCGACACGCATCCTGCGCGTGGTCCGATCCCGGGAGGCCGGTTCCCTGCGCGACCCGGCCATATGGATACGGCCAGAGGCGACGGGGAGGCCCTGAGCCATCACACCGGTGGAACAAGGGCCCCGCACGCTGACGCCGCACCCGGCGTCCCAGATCGCACGATCACGCTGACCCGAACGGCCCAGGACACCGCAAGCAAGCCCGGAAGTCGACCATCAAACGATCGAGCCAATTCGACCTCGTTCGCACTCCTTGGCAAGCAGCTCATACCCTCCGACGGACACGCCACCGCCCATCGGGTACGGCGCGGGCTACTCGCCCCGCCACCAGGACAGCAGGCGGGTCCAGCCGTTCCTCGGGCGGGTGGGATCGGGCTCCCGGGCAGCCGGGGCGGCACCGTACGGCCCCTGTCGGCGGCTCGCGGCGGGCCTGGGGGTCTGGGCCCGCGCGCCTACGACGGCCGCCGGCGGGAAGGTCACCGGCAGCGCGGCGAGGGCCCGGTGGAAGGGGCCCGGACGCCACTCCAACGCCCCCACGGGTACGGCGAGGTCGACGTCGGGCAGCCGGTCGAGGAGCTTCTCCACCGCCACCGAGGCGATCAGGCGGGCCTCGCTCTGCGCGGGGCAGTTGTGCGGGCCCGCGCTCCACGCCAAGTGGGCCCGGTTGCCGGTGCGCTGATCGTTCGTCAGGGCCGGGTCGGTGTTGGCGGCGGCCAGCGAGACGACGAGTGGATCGCCGGCCTTCAGCAGGGCGCCCTCGTACACCACGTCCCGCTTCGGGTAGTGCACGGCGTAGTTGGCCATCGGCGGATCGGTCCACAACACCTCGTCGAGGGCGTCCTCGACGGGAAGGCTGCCGCCGGACAGGTCACCGGCGAAGCGGTCGTCGGAGAGCAGCAAACGCAGTGCGTTGGCGATGAGGTTCTGCTGCGGTTCGGTGCCCGCGCCCATGAGGACCACGAGGGTGTGGATCATCTCCTCGTCGGTGAGCCCCGCCGGGTGCAGGGTGAGCCACGACGTCACGTCCGGCCCGGGCTGCTTCCGCTTGAGCGTGACCAGTTCGAGGAGTGTGGTGCTGAGCAGTTCGTTGGCACGCTCGGCGTCCACCCCGTCGAAGATGCCGGACATGCCCTCGACCAGCTTCAGCCCCAGCTCGGCCGGGCAGCCGAAGAGGTGGTTGAAGACGAGCAGGGGCAGCACCTGGGCGTACTCGCCGAGGAGGTCCGCCTTGCCCGTGGGCGCGAACCGGTCGATCAGGGTGTCGGCGCTGCGTTCGACATAGCCGCGCAGGGTGTTGGGCTCGACCCGGGCGAGACTGTCGGTGATGGCGCCGCGCAGCCGCCGGTGCTCCTCGCCGTCGGAGAACAGGGCGTTGGGCCGGTACATCATCATCGGGACGACGGGGCTGTCCGGGGGGACGGTGCCGTCCGCGAGGTCGTTCCAGCGGCGCGGGTCCTTGGAGAAGGTCTCGGTGCTGCGCAGGACGTGCAGGGCCGCGTCGTAGGAGGTGACGAGGGTGGCCCGTACGCCGGGGGCCAGCTCGACGGGTGTGGTCGGCCCGGTCGTGCGGGCGCGCCGGTAGAACGCGGCCGGGTCGGCGGCGAACTCCGGTCCGTACATGGGCCGGTGGGCCGGGCACCCCGGGGGCGGACCGGACGGCGATGCGGGGGTCACGCGGGCTCCCTTTCGGTCGTGCGGCTCAGGAGGTACTCGACGAGGGCGATCAGCGCCCGGGTGGAGGAGTCCGGGTCGCGGGCGTCGCAGCGCACCAGCGGGGTCTCGTCCAGCAGGTCGAGGGCCTCGCGCACCTCCTCCAGACCGTGCACGGGGGCTCCGTCGAAGTCGTTGACGGCGACGGCGTACGGCAGGCCCAGCTCCTCCAGGACGCCCATCACGTCGAAGGAGTGGGACAGCCGGCGGGTGTCGGCGAGGACCAGCGCGCCGAGGGCACCGCGGGTCATGTCCTGCCAGAGCTTGGCGAAGCGCTGCTGACCGGGGGTGCCGAACAGATACAGCACCAGGGAGTCGTCGAGGGTGAGACGGCCGAAGTCCATGGCGACCGTGGTGGTGGTCTTGTCGCGGGTGCCGGCGAGGTCGTCGACGAGCGCGCCGGCCTCGGTCATGACCTCCTCGGTGCGCAGCGGCCGGATCTCGGAGAGCGTGCCGACGAACGTGGTCTTGCCGACCGCGAAGTGACCGACGACGAGCAGCTTGGCGGCCGTTCGCACCGTGGGCCGCAGATAGACGTCGTCAGAGGCGGGCGCGGAGCCCATCGAGGACCTCCTGGAGGATGCTTGCGTCGGACGGCCGGGCGGCCGCTGGGGGTCCCCCCGCGTGCGTCCACTCGATCGCGGGGGACGGTGCGCGGGTGACGATGTGACCGCTGTCCATGAGGTCGGCGACCAGCACCTTCGTCACGCTGACCGGCAGTTCCAGGTGGCTCGCCACCTCGGCCAGGGAGAGCGAGCCGGGCCGGCACAGGTCCATCACCCGGCGCTTCTCCGGGTTGAGGCCGGTCAGCGGCAGATCGGTCGCGGCGACGAGCAGCGTGACCAGGTCCAGGGTGTTGCGGGTCGGGTGGGCGCGGCCGTCGGTGACGACGTACGACCGCACCAGTCGCCCCCGGGGCCGGCGGGGGGTCATGCCCTGCTGCCCGTGTCCAGTCGTGCCGGACTGGTCAGCTCCTTGCCGAGCCGGTCGACGAGTTTGTGCATGCGGTACGTCACCGCCTCCATGTCGACCTCGTCGCCGGTGGAGACCGCGAGGTAGGCACCCTCGCCGGCCGCGACGAGGAAGACGAAGCCGTGTCCGAACTCGATCAGGGTCTGTCGCCACGGGCGGTCGGCGGGGCCGCAGAACTCCGAGGTGGTGCGGCTGATGGACTGCAGTCCCGAGAGCCCGGCGGCGAGGCGCTCGGCGTCGTCGCGGTCGATGTCGGCGGAGTGGGCGCGGAGCATGCCGTCGGCGGAGAGCAGGATGGCGTGCCGCGCCTCGGGGACCTTCAGCACGTCGTCGAGCATCCAGCCCAGCTCGTTGTTCGTGGGCTCGATCATGCGTGGGGGGTCCCTTCGTTCTCGTGGGGGGTGGGCGACGCGGGGTCGGCGTCGGCGGAGGCGCGGTCGCGGTCGCGGTCCGGCACGTACTCCTCCTCGTCGAGGATGCGTCCCGCCGCCCGGCCGAATCGGGTGCCTCGGGCGAAGGCGCCCATGAGACGGGCGTTCTCCTCGGGCGATCGGCCGGGTGGCTCCTCGGTCTGTGCCGCGGGCTCCGGTTCGGGGGCGGTCCGCCTCGGGGTGCGCCGGCGGCGCTTGGGCAGTCCGCCCTCGGTGGTGTCGGCGGGCGCGGTCTCGCCGGTGGCCGGGCGGGGACCGGGGGCGGTCCCGGTCACGGGCGTCAGGTCGATCGGTGGCTCCGGGGCGGCGGGCTCCAGGTGGGTGAGCAGCGCGGTGGGCAGGAAGGCGACGGCGCGGACACCGCCGTACGGCGAGCGGGTGTCCACGGAGACGGTGAATCCGTAGCGGCGGGCGAGCATCCCGATGACGGCGAAGCCGAACTGGGGCGGGTCGTCGAGTCGGGTGACGTCCACCTGGTCGTCCCCGGTGAGCAGCCGGGTGGCGCGCTGCACGGCGTGGGCGTCCATGCCGACGCCGGCGTCGTCGATGATCACACACGCCCCGTTGTGCACGTTCTGGACGTTCACCTCGACGGTGGTGTTGGGCTGGGAGTGCCGGGCCGCGTTGTCGAGGAGCTCGGCGATCGCGAGGACGACCGGTTCCACGGCACGGCTCTCCACCGCGAGGTCGACCCGGCCGTGGACGCGGACGCGCCGGTAGTCGCGGATGCGCGAGGTGGCGCCCCGGACGACCTCGACCAGCGGGGAGGTGGCCCGCTGCCGGCCCGGCCAGGAGCCGCAGAGTACGGCGATGGCCTGGGCGCGTCGGCCGAACTGGGCGTTGGTGTGGTCGACTTCGAGGAGGTCGCGCAGCACGTCGGGGTCGTCGTGCCGCTCCTGCATCTCGGAGATGGACATCTGCTGCTCGTTGGCGAGGGCCTGGATCGAGCGCATGGACGCCTTGAGGGCGGCCTTGGCGGACTGGTCGGCGCGGTGCTGCGCGTGCTCGACGGCGCCGGAGAAGCGGGCGAGCACCTCGTCGAGGCCCTTGCCGAACTCCGTACCGGCGAGGCGGCCGTCGAGCGGTCCGACGCCGGGGACGGCCTGGCCGGGATGGTCGGCGAGGGCCGGCAGGCGGACCGTGACCAGATGGCGCAGCTCCTCCTCCCGGGCCCGCACGTCGTCGGCCAGGACCGCGTTCCTCGCGCGCTGGCGCCTGGTGATCCCGTGCTGGCGCAGCAGGAGTACGGCGGTGACGAACAGGGCCACCGCGAGGGCCCAGGTCACCGCCTGCGATATCGGTTCGGTCATGAAGCACGAGTCCTAACGTCCTCAAGTCCCCAGGCGTCGGGGGTTCCCGGGACGCCGGCGGGAGTTGACGGAGCGCACGACGCTAGCGGCGCGACCGTGCGGGTACTTTCCGTGACGCGCAGGGAAGTTGTCACAGGGCGCACGCGTGGCGCAAGGGGCGTGATGCGGGTGGCGAGGTTTCGCCCGGCATATTCGGCCCATCGGTCGGGGCGGCACGGCAACCGCTTGCCACGCTAGGGTGCCCTGCGAGTTCGACCGGACGGTAACCATCTTTGATCAAGCAGAAGTTGAAGATTTCCGTTCGAAGGACCGTAAGAGACAACGAAGACGTCGTCGGGGGCCCGGCACACAGGGGAGGAGAGCGTTGCCCGCGGGAAGTTACAGCGTCGAGGCGCTGACCACCGAGGAGCTGGCCCCGCGTGAGCGCGCCGACTTCTGGACCGAGCAGATCGGCTCGTACCAGTCCCGGATGGGCTTCAGATACGCACGGTCGGAGAACTTCCGCGGTGCGACCGTCCGGCAGCGCACCGACACGTACCAGTTGGTGAAGTACCGGTCCGACGAGATCGAGTACACCCGCACGATGCGCCAGGTGCGCCAGGATCCGGACGAGGACTACCGGCTGCTGCTGCCGATGAGCGGCGAGATCGTGCTGCGGCAGGACGGCGAGGAGGCCCGGCTGACCCCGGGCACGGCGGCGCTGGTCACTTTCGCCGCACCGTTCCAGTGCCTGCAGAGCGACGCCATCGACGCGTTCATCCTCACCATCCCGGCCCGCGAGGTGGACGGCCGGCTCAACAACAGGTCGCCGGTGGCCAGTGGGCTGAACCTCGCGACCGGTCTCGGCCGTATCGTCGGCTCGATGCTGACCGGGCTGCACGAGGAGCGCGAGCACCTCACCGACCCGGAGTTCAACGCCGTCTCCGACCGGGTGGTGGAGCTGGTGTGCATGCTGGCCGCCGGCGACGACCGTCCCGACGCCCCGGGACAGTTGGGCGAGGTGGAGGCGATGGTCCGCCGCTATGTGCGCGACCACGCGGCCGATCCGAACCTCACGGGTACGGCGGTGGCGCGCGCCCTCGGCTGGTCGCTGCGTCAGATCCAACTGGCTCTGCAGAAGGCCGGCACCACGCCCCGCGAGCTGATCCGGGAGGAGCGGCTGCGTCTGGTCCGGGACCGCTTACTGTGCGCGGAGTGCGAGCATCTGACGATCACGGATCTCGCCTACTCCGCCGGCTTCTCGTCCGCGAGTGCCCTGAGCACGGCCTTCCGGCGACGCTACGGCGTCAGTCCCCGGGAGATGAGGCAGAGTATACGCTGAGTCAACTCACATGACAGCAAGGGAGTTCGGATGGGCTGAGGCCCAACAGAGGACCGCCGCCGAGTAGGTTCTCACACCGGCCTTCCCCGTCGTTCCATTGAAGTCTAAAGCTTAGTCAAAGCATGACCGGCGGTCGACCCTGGCCGCTTTCCACCCCTCGTGGTGTGAATGTTCCTGGAGTGCGTCGTGCCCACCGTGTGCGACCTCGCCCCTTTCGCACCCGACTCGGTGCGCCGCGCGAGGCGTTGACACGAGGCAACACGGCGCGCGATGGCGTGAATCGTGCGCTCCCCGCGGCCGGGAACGACAGCCGGAACCGCCGAATCCGCAGGTGACCCCCCTCATGGCAGCCCCTCTTTCACAGACGGCGCGGCGCCGTGGCCGAGGTGTGAAGAACTGCTGCGGCGCCGCCTCGCGCGGAGACGGTAGAAAGGCGTCAGGGGCCCTTGCCGCGCTGACGGCACCTCAGGTGACAGACCTCCCCTGAGCGTCTAGGACCGCTGGTCAGATAGTTGACGTTCTTCGCTACTCTGTCGCGTACTGGCTGATCGAGAGGACTCCGATGCCTGAACCCCCACCCTTCGCAACGACCCCGGAACACGGTCGGCCGGAGACGACGACTCCCCCGTCCCGTCACCGGCACGGAAAGCCCGGGGTGTCGGATTCCGCGAACTCCTCCGCAGCACAGCCCCGACTGACGCGGCTCGCCGTTCTCCCGGCCGCGTTCATGGCCGGAATATCCACCGCCGTCACGGGCACGGTCCTGCGGCTCCAGGAGGGCACGGCCGACGCCGCCACCTGGGGAGTGCTGGCGGGCGGTGCGGTCCTGGGCTGCGGCTGTCTGGCCGGAGCCGTGCTGTCGGCCAGGAAGCGGGCCAGGTCCGACGCGCAGCGCGCCGAGTCGCTGCGCCGGGCCATCACCACCGGCAACTGGGCGCTCGACGAGGACCTGACCCGCCTCAAGCGCGGCGAACAGCTGCTCTCGCGCGGCTTCACCTACCAGGCCTCGCGCGGCGAAGACCCGTTCCAGAAGCTGGAGTACGACGTCACGGAGGCCCAGCACCGGGCCCGCGAGGCGCTCGTCTGGGCGGCGAGCTACTTCCAGGCGGCCTCCGACGACAACAGCGACAAGGTCGAGGTCTTCGTCAACCTGGCCCGTCGGCTCCAGTCGCTCGTCCACCGCACCATCCGTGAACTGGACGATCTGGAGAACCAGGTCGAGGACCCGGACCTGCTCCGCCGCATCTTCGGCATCGACCACCTGGCCACCCGAATACGCCGGCACGCCGAGAACCTCGCGGTGCTCGGCGGGGCGGTCTCCCGCCGCCAGTGGACGAATCCGGTGACGCTGACCGAGGTGCTGCGGTCCTCCATCGCCGAGGTCGAGCAGTACTCCCGCGTCAAACTGGTGCCGCCCATCGAGGGCACGCTGCGCGGCCACGCGGTCGCCGACGTCATCCACCTGCTGGCCGAGTTGGTCGAGAACGCCACGATGTTCTCCCACCCGGACACCCAGATCCTCCTGCGCTCCCGCCGGGTGACCGCCGGCATCGCCATCGAGGTGGAGGACCGCGGCCTGGGCATCCCCCAGGAGGACCAGGACCGGATCAACAAGCTGCTCGCCGACCCGGCCCGCATCGACGTCGCCAAGCTGCTCGCCGACGGCCGGATCGGTCTGTTCGTGGTGTCCTCGCTGGCCCGCCGGCACGGCATCGCGGTCCAGCTGCAGGGCAACATCTACGGCGGCGTGCAGGCCATCCTCGTCCTCCCGCAGGGCCTGCTGGGCGACGAGGAGGGACAGGCGCCCGTCCAGGCCCCGGTCCAGGCACGGCAGCCCGCCGCCCCCCGGCCGGCGCAGACGCCCCCGCCCGGCTGGCAGCCCCCGCAGCACGCGGCTCCCCCGGCCGCCGGACCGTCCCACGCGCACGCGGCTCCCCCGCCGCACCACGCCTCTCAGGCCGGTCCCCCGCCGGGCGTGCCGCAGCGGTCGGCAGCCCCGGCGCCGCCCCCGCCGGGCGCCCGGCACGAGCGGGCGCGGCCCGTCGCCGACGTACGGTCGGAGTACCGGCCCTCCGGGTACGAGCGTCCGGCGCCCGGCCCGCAGGGGTCCGGCAGGCCGAACCTGCCCAAGCGGCGTGCCATGGAGCATCTGGCGCCCGAGCTCCGTCAGGGGCCGGCGCCGCGTCCCGACACCACCGAGCAGGAACTGAACTTCAGCCCCGGCCTCCTGGCCGGTATCAATCGAGGCTTCGGTCTCGCCGGCGCGACCTCCGACGCGATCCCCGTCGACGACGCGCGCTGGGCCCCGCCCCAACCGCAAGGAGAAGAACCCCACCATGGTGAGCGATAGCCACCCCACCGGGCAGAACATCGACTGGCTGCTGGACAACCTCAAGAAGACCGTACCCGGTACCCGGCAGGTCCTGTTGCTGTCGTCCGACGGCTTGAGCAAGGCACATGTGGATCTGAGCACCGACGACGCCGACCGGCTGGCCGCGATAGCCTCCGGGCTCAACTCCCTGGGCCGTTCCTTCGGTCACGACAGGGTGCTGGGCAACGGCGGCACCGTCCGTCAGGTCATCGTCGAGCTGCACAACGGCATCCTCATCGTGGCCTCGGCGGGTCACGGCGCCGTGCTGGCGGTCACCGCGGACGCGTCCACGCACACCGAGACGCTCGGCTACGAGATGGGCATGCTCATCCGGGCCGTGCAGCCGTTCCTCGCCACGCCGGCCCGCCGCCCGACCATCGCGCCGTCCAGCGCGGGGATGTGACGCGATGACGGACGAGCTGTTCCTGGACGAGGAGGCCGGACGCTTAGTCCGGCCCTTCACCGTCAGCAACGGGCGCACTCGACCCTCGACATCCTTCGACCTGCTCACCCTGGTGATGGCCACCGGTGTCCGGCCGCTCGCAGATCTCGGCCCCGATCACGACATGGTGCTCGGGCTGTGCGTCAGGCCGGTGCCGGTGGTCGAGGTGGCCGCGCGGATGAACCTTCCGATCGCGGTCACCAAAGTCCTGTTGTCCGACCTGGTGCAGCACGAGGCGCTCACCGCACGGGCGCCCCGTGCCGTAGAGGCGGCCTCCGCCGCCAACCGAGAAGTTTTGGAGGCGGTGCTTGATGGCCTACGCGCACGACTCTGACCCCTTCCCGACCGCCCTGAAGATCCTCGTGGCGGGCGGGTTCGGGGTGGGCAAGACGACCTTCGTGGGGGCGGTCAGCGAGATCGCGCCGCTGAGCACGGAGGAGGTCATCACCACGGCCAGCGCCGGCACGGACAGCCTCGCCGGGATCGAGGAGAAGTCCACCACCACGGTGGCCCTCGACTTCGGCCGGATCACCCTCGGTTCGGACCACGTCCTGTACCTGTTCGGCACACCCGGGCAGGAACGGTTCTGGTTCATGTGGGACGAGCTCTCCGACGGGGCGCTGGGCGCGGTGGTGCTCGCCGACACCCGTCGGCTCGACGCGTGCTTCCCCGCGGTGGACTTCTTCGAGGTGCGCGGCATCCCGTTCGTCGTGGGCGTGAACGAGTTCGACGGCGCGTACCAGTACTCCCTCGAAGAGGTCCGTGACGCCATCGGCCTCAAGTCCAACGCACCGATCGTGTTCTGCGACGCCCGGCACTGCAGCTCCGGTACGGGTGTGCTCGTCGAACTCGTGCAGCATCTGCTCGGCATGACACCCGGCGTGGCGTCGCACCAGCCACCCGCGCTCCGTTGATTCCTACTCAACTCAGCCGACCTCGAACGGAGTTCCGATGAACAGCCCCTATTCCTCCTATGAGCCACCGCTCGACCGCCTGCTCCTCACCCCCGAGGATCCGGGGGCGCCGCAGCGTGCCGCGAGGCTCGCCCAGTTGGGGCTCGCCGACACCCCCCGGGCCGAGTTCGACGCGTTCGCGCGCCGGCTGGCCCTGGAGCTGGACGCGCCGTACGCGATGGTCAACTTCGTCGACGACAGGCGTCAGTTCTTCGCCGGGCTCTACACGCCGGACGCCGGGCCCGTGAACATCGCGCAGGGGCAGGCCGCCGAGACCTCGATGAGCCGGGAGATGCGCCTGGACCACGGCTTCTGCCCGCACACCGTCAAGCGGACGGCGGCACTGGTGCTCGACGACGTCTGCGACTACCCGCGGTTCGCGGGCAATCCGGTCGTCGACGAGATCGGCATCCGCTCCTACATGGGCGCGCCGCTGGTCGACGCGCTGGGAGGCATGAACCTCGGCACGATCTGCGTCGTCGACACCGACTCCCGTACGTGGGGACGGCAGCGGCTGGAGATCATCAAGCACATGGCCCAGGAGATGTCCGACCGGATCCAGGCCATCGCCACCGGCCACTGAGTCCCGGCCGGGCGCCGCCGCCGGTCCGGCACGGTCGAGGGGAAGTTGGGCCGCCGGGCGCCCGGAACACGAAAGCCGCGGACACGTCGTCGTGTCCGCGGTTTCTCTGTGTCCCCCGGGGCTCGGGCCACGCCCGTGACGAGCCGGCGGGACCGTGGGGGCTGGTCGGGCAGTTCTCCGCGCCCTCGCGGGGCGCCGTGCGCCGTGCGCCGGGTTTCCGGCCGGGTCCGCTCAGACCAGTTCACCCACCGGGACCGGCTCCGGTTGCCGCTGCCCGACCGGCGGCGTACGGACCAGATCGGCGAGCCGCTCGGACCACTCGCCCTTGTTCTCGCCGAGCGCGAACTCGCCCAGCCTGAGGCCCTGGATCTCGGAGGTGCCGGCGGGCGCGTAGATATGGAAGGCGTCGCGCAGATAGCGCTCCACCGGGCGGTCGGTGAACAGGCCGCACGCGGCGTGCATCTTGACGGACTCCTGGGCCGACTCGATGGACGCCTCGACGTTGTAGAGCTTCGCGGACATCAACTCGACGTCGCAGGGGCGTCCGTTGTCCAGCAGGTGCGCGGCGAGATAGGCGCTCTGCCGGGCGAGGGTGAGGCGCTGCAGCATCCGTCCCAGCTCGATCTTGATGTTGGGCAGGTGTCCGAGCGGCTTGCCGTAACGCTGGGTCTCCCCGCAGTACCGGGCGGTCTCCTCGAACACCGCCTGGTGGATGCCCAGGGACACCGCTGTCAGGTTGAGGCGGCCGTAGAGCACCGACGAGGAGTAGGCGACGGCCAGGCCCTCGCCCTCCTCGCCGAGCCGGTTGGCGGCCGGCACCCGGCAGTTGTCGAAGATGAGCTCCCCGAAGCTGAACCCGTGCAGGCCCATGGAGGGCACCTGGGGCGCCAGGGAGAAGCCGGGCCGGTCGGACTCGACGAGGAAGGCCGTCATGCCCTTGGAGCCCGGCCCGGTGCGGACCACGACCCCGTGCACGTCGCCCACGTGGCTGTTGCCGACGAAGACCTTGCGGCCGTTGAGGACGTAGTCGTCGCCGTCCCGTACCGCGCTGCTCTCCATGCCGGCCACATGGCCCCCCGACCCCGGCTCGGTGACGGCGATGGTGGGCAACACCTCTCCCGCGGCGATCTTCGGCAGCCAGTACCGCTTCTGGCTGTCGTCGCCGAAGTGGATGATCTTGGCGACGCCCAACTGGGAGGCCTGGACCATGGCTCCCATCGCGCCGCTCACCCGCGACAGTTCCTCGATGATGATGGTCTTGGCGAGGTGGCCCGCGCCCATGCCGCCGTGGACGGGGTCGATCGTGGCGCCGATCCAGCCCTGTTGGGCGATCAGACGGGAGAGCCCCACCAGTGCGGTACGGGAGGCTTCCATCTCGGGTATCAGGGGGCGTACCACCCGCTCGGCGAACTCGCGTACGCGCTGCCGTAGATCTTCGTGATCCTGGGTTGTGAAGACGTGTTCCACGCCAAGCCCTTCTAGGCGTTTACCCGCGCCCGGGGGAGACGCGGTGGCTGTGCGTCGGATCGTGGTTCCGGTTGGGAGTCTTACCGACGAGGAACATGGTCTACAAATCAACCTCTTACGCCAAGATCGTTTAGGGGGTTTGGCCGAAACATTGACAGTTGAAATATGGGCCAAAATGTGAGATGAGAGTCCGGCAATGTCCATATTTTGATACTTTCCGAGTCGAACTTGCACGACTGTCCCGACTCGGGACCGGGCGGCGGCAGACCTGGCCACCAGCCGAACGCCCAACGCCACGGCTTCCCTTCGCGCTGTGCACCGCCAAATACCAAACCGCGGCGCCCTGTGTGGGGGTTTGAGCAGGTCACCGTAGATTTCAAGCCACACCCCTCGACGTCGGATGTGGCTGGACAGTGCCGATCCTGCGGGGCCGCTGTGTCGACAAGTCAGCTTTCTGTGAGGCACCGGAGCCTTCCGCTCCCGTCGGTCCGCCTCGGCACCGCCCGCCCGCGCGGCCGCTGGGCCAAGTACTGCCGTCCGGTGCCGAGTTGCGCTCGGGGCGAGAGCGGGTCACGGCCGGGCAGGTGCTGACGACGGGGCTCGGCTCCTGATACCGTTCCGTCCGCCCGCCGACTTCCGCCGACGGTGTGTCAAGCCGGGCACGGGGGATGCCGGGCGGTTCGCGGGCGCACCCCCACCGCCGTCGGATGTTCACTGTCGTACGAGGATTCAGATGCCAGGCACCCTCCCCCGCGCTCGAACCGAGTCGCGCGGCGGGACCCTCACCGGCACCGCGGGCGGTACGAGCCGGTGGCCCGGATGAGCGGTGACACGCCCCGCACCGGAGCCGGCGCCGCGCCCCTCCCCCAGGGTCTGCCCCGGCGGGCCCGGAACGCCCCGTCCACGCCACGGCTTCGCGAGAACACGGCCGACGCCCCCTCGGCGGCCGACGACGACACCGCCGACACGCTCCGCCCCGACGCCCTGGCCCGCGTCATGGTGGCGATCCAGCAGGGCTCGTCACGGGCCAGGCTCGCCAAACCCGACGGCGACGACGACGGCACCCCTGGCACCGACGGCCCTCCGGCACCCCGACCAGGTCCCGGGGCCGCCTGACGGGCGCTGCCCCCGGCGCCCCGACGACCCGGCGCCGCCCCTGGCGCCGACCGACCGTGAGGAACACGCACGACATGACAGAGCAGGAACGACCCGGTCCCCAACTGGACTGGCTGCTGGACGGACTCGTGGAACGCATACCCGAGATCCACTGCGCCATCGTGCTCTCCGGGGACGGCCTCCTCATCGGCAAGTCGAAGGACATCCGGTTCGACGACGCGGAGCATCTGTCGGCCGTCGGCTCCGGCATGCACAGCCTGGCCAGGGGTGTGGCCCGGCACTTCCAGGGCGGTGAGGTCCAGCAGACCGTCATCCAGATGGAGCGGGCGTTCCTGTTCGTCACCGCCGCGGGGCGGGGCGCGCGGCTGGCCGCGATCGCCTCGGAGGAGGTGGACGTCGGCATGATGGCCTTCGAGATGGGCACCTTGGTCAAACAGGTCGGCAAGTACCTGAGCGCGGCGCCCCGTTCGGAGACCCCGTCCGGTTACGTGCAGGACGCGTGAGGCGCGGCGGCGGCCGGGCCCGGAACTCGTCGAAAGGGTGATGGATGGTGTCCGTCAGCTCCGGGCCGGTCGTACCCACCGCCCTGAAGGTCCTCATCGCGGGCGGTTTCGGCGTCGGCAAGACCACGATGGTCGGCTCGGTGAGCGAGGTGACGCCGCTGGCGACCGAGGAGCACATCACCGCGGCCGGCAGACGCGTGGACGACCTGAGGGGCGTCGAGAAGAAGGTCTCCACCACCGTCGCCCTGGACTTCGGGCGGATCACGTTCTCCCCCGAGCTGGTGCTGTATCTCTTCGGCACGCCGGGGCAGGACCGCTTCTGGTTCATGTGGGACGACCTGTGCAGCGGTGCCCTCGGGGCCGTGGTCCTCGCCGACACCCGCAAGCTCGACGCCTGCTTCCCCGCGGTCGACTTCTTCGAGTCCCGCGACATCCCCTTCGCGATCGGCGTCAACTGCTTCGACGGGAAGCGTGAGGTCGACACCGAGCAGGTCCGCCAGGCGCTCGACCTGTCGCCCGATGTCCCGGTCCTCCTGTGCGACGTACGGCAGCGCCACTCCAGCAAGGAACTCCTGCTCGCGGTGCTCGGCGCGGCCCGCCGCAGGATGGAGGCCCGCCTGGTGGCGGCGGGGCTCCGTCCGGGCTGAGGCCTCCCGGAGCGGCCGGTTTCGCGGCCCCGGGCACCGCGCGGCGGGTGCCGCCGGGCAGGGCGCCTCGGTGAGCGGGATGCCCCGGTCGCGGTGGAGGGCGCGGACCAGATCCCCTGCCCGGGTCTCGATGGCCGGCACCGGATGGCTGTCGGCGCACGGGAGCGGCAGTTCGGGAACGCGGACGATGGTGTCGACGCCCGCCGCGCCCAGCACGAGGACGTCGATCTCGGAGTCGCTGCGCACGGTGCCCCCACAGCGCCGGGCTGACTGTGGAGGCAGCGTACGTCCGGCGCGCGGCCGCACCCCGAAGGCCGCGGAGAACCGCGCGACGGCCACGCCCCGGCCGCAGCCGACCGGCGGCACGGCGCGACTGCGCCGGACGGCACAGCGCCCGCCGGCCGGCGTGTCGCGACTCCCCGCGCGGGGCCTACGTCCAGGACGGGTCGGTCAAGGGAAAGCCTCCGCTCTCGTGCGGAGCCGTCGGAGGGGCGGGCTCGGCGGTTTCCCGGCCCTCCGACGGCAGTTCTGCCCAGACGACACGACCGGACCGTTGTGGGGTGTCGCGCACCCCCCAGTCGCTGCTGAGCATGCCGACCAGCATGAGCCCACGCCCATTCTGGTCGTCGGGGCCCGGACGACGCCGGGCAGGCTGTGCGTGACCGCTGTTCTGGTCCTCCACCTCGATCCGCAGACGGCGGCCGGTGAAGTGCAGCCGGCACACGATCCACTCACTGTCCGTGTGTGTCAACGCGTTGGTGACCAGCTCGGACGTGATGAGGAGCGCGTCCTCACGGGTCTCCGGACGCACCTCCCACTCGCCGAGCAGCTCACGCACGGTTCTGCGTGCCTCGCCCGCCGAGGCGGGCACCGCGGGCAGTCCGAAAACTCCCGCTCTATGGGGTTCGTACGCCTCTGCGCCAAGGGGTGGGTACATGGTCGGGGCTAACCGGTCCGGGGACTGGGGGAGAGTGGGCGGAGCCATCGCCGTATGCCTTTCGTCGGCCCTTCGCACCGGTGTGCCGCCGGTGCCACGGCCGCCTCGCCGCTCGCCGCGAGCTCTGGCAACTCGCTGCGAAAAGCGCTGAGTTGCGGCCACATCTCCCCCAACCTGGCCGCGCGGCCCCAGCGTTCACCGAGGCCGTGACGGTACGTCCACTGTGGCATCCGCGAACAACACCTCGCAACCAGCAAGTTGAAATTTGCAATTTGTGGGTCGCATGCTGACCCCGTTCGAGCCAAGATCGTGTCAGACTGCGCTCTCGAAGCGACTCGCACAACAACGCGCATTCCTTGAACGAAAGCGCGCAGGACTCGTAATCCAGTTCGACATGACCTCTGTGGCTCGGCGTGAGGGGTGGTGGGCGTGACCGCGGAAACGGACTGGGGCGGCGCCCCCTCCGTACTGCGCATGATCCTCGGCAGACAGCTGGAGGAGTTGCGCACTCGCGCCGGGCTGACGTTCGAGCAGGCGGGCGAGGCGATCGGTGTCAGCCATTCCACGATCCGCCGCCTGGAGGCAGCCAAGGTCGCCCGGTTGCGCCTGCCGGATGTCGAGAAACTCCTCCAGGTCTACGGCGTACGGGACCAGCAGGAGATCGAGACCTTCCTGAAGTCGGTCCGCGAGGCCAACAAACGCGGTTGGTGGCACACCTACCGCGACGTCCTGCCCGACTGGTTCGCCGCCTATCTCAGCCTGGAACAGGCGGCACTCCAGATCCGCGCGTACGAGGCGCAGTTCGTGCACGGCCTGCTCCAGACCGAGGAGTACGCCCGTGCCCTGCTCGGCGCCGGCAACCCGCACGCGGCGACGGAGGACACCGAGCGGCGGGTGGCGCTGCGGATGCGCCGCCAGGAACTCCTCACCCGCGCCCAACCGCCGCGGCTGTGGGTGGTGATGGACGAGACGGTGCTCAGATGGCCGGTCGGCGGACCGGACGTGATGCGCGCCCAGATCGACCACCTGATCGAGCTGAACCGGCTGCCGCATGTCACGGTCCAGCTCATGCCGTTCCTCAACGGCCCGCATCCGGCGATGCGGGCCGGTGCGTTCCACCTCTTCCGGTTCAGGGCTCCCGAGTTGCCGGACATCGTCTACCTCAGCGGTCTGGTGGGCGCGGTGTATCTCGACAAGGGGGACGACGTCGTCGTCTACCGCGAGGCCCTGGACCGGCTGGGCGCCCAGTCGGCGCCCGCCCGCAAGACCGAGGCCCTCCTCGGCGCGCTACGCAAGGAGCTCTGACGTGCACCACCGCATATCCCGGACAACCACCCACGGAGTACACAACGACGTCCGCAACGGCATGCCCGCCCGCGACCTCGGCGCCCAGGACTGGCACCGGCCGTGGAGCGACGACGCGGGCGGCGCCTGCGTCGAGGTGAAGAAGCTCGCCGACGGCCGGGTCGCCGTGCGCCAGTCGACCGACCCGGACGGCCCGGCGCTGGTCTTCACCCCCCGAGAGATGACCACCTTCCTGGCCGGTGTGAAAGCGGGCGAGGCCGACTTTCTGCTCTGACCCGCTCAACCTGCTTGCTGTGACGCCCCGTTGACGCACCACCTGTTTGTGGATCCGGGGGTTTTGGCACTTGCCCGAACCCCCGGACCTGCCCGATCGTGCACCTGGACAGAACGACTGATGGGAGGGACGGCGTGCCCGACAACGGATGGCCGGCCGACCGGATCGACACCGAGCACGCGCACTCCGCGCGCATCTACGACTACATCCTCGGCGGCAAGGACTACTACCCGGCCGACAAGGAGGCCGGTGACGCGATGGCGCACGAGTGGCCGGCCCTGCCGGTCCACATGCGCGCCAACCGCGACTGGATGAACCGCGCGGTGCGCTGGCTCGCCGAGAAGGCGGGCATGCGCCAGTTCCTCGACATCGGAACCGGCATCCCCACCTCCCCCAACCTCCACGAGATAGCCCAGTCGGTGGCCCCCGAGTCCCGGGTCGTCTACGTGGACAACGACCCGATCGTCCTCACCCTGTCCCAGGGGTTACTGGCCAGCACCCCCGAGGGCAGGACCGCGTACATCGAGGCGGACTTCCAGGACCCGGAGACCGTCCTCGGCTCCCCCGAGTTCCTGGAGACCCTCGACCTGAGCGAGCCGGTCGCGCTCACCGTGATCGCGATCGTCCACTTCGTGCTGGACGAGGACGACGCGGTCGGCATCGTCCGCAGGCTCCTCGAACCCCTCCCCTCGGGCAGCTATCTGGCGATGACCATCGGCACCGCCGAGTTCGCCCCCGAGGAGGTGGGCCGGGTCGCCCGCGAGTACGCGGCCCGCGACATGCCGATGCGGCTGCGCACCATCGACGAGGCCCACGAGTTCTTCGAGGGTCTGGAACTCGTCGAGCCGGGCATCGTCCAGGTCCACAAGTGGCACCCGGACGGCACGGGCGAGCAGAACATCCGGGACGAGGACATCGCGATGTACGGGGCGATCGCCCGGAAGCCGTGAGCCGGGGCGGCGCGTCCTCCGGCCGACGGCAGGCCGAAGGACGCGCCCCTTGAGGGGGGAACACCCCCGCGGCGATCCACGGGTCCGCAGCACGCGCCCGGCGCCCGGTCACCGCACCCCACAGCGCGCGGCGGCTACCGCGCCGCCCCCGTGCTGTCGCGGACGATCAGCTCGACCGGGATGACCGGCTCCCTCTCCAACCCCTCACCGGCGTCCTCCGGATCGTCCAACTGCGTCAGCAGCAGCCGCAGGGCCCGCCTGCCGATCTCGGGGAAGTCCGTACGGATCGTCGTCAGCGGCGGCAGCAGATGCGCCGCCTCCGGGATGTCGTCGTAGCCGACCACGCTCACGTCGTCCGGCACCCGGCGGCCCGCCTCGTGCAGGGCGCGCAGCAGGCCGAGCGCCATCTGGTCGTTGGAGACGAACACGGCGGTGACGTCCGGGCGGGCCGCGAGCCGCCGGCCCAACGCGTAGCCGGAGTCGGCGCTCCAGTCCCCGGCCAGGGGTTCGTGGACATGCGCGCCGGCGTCCCGCAGAGTCGCGCGCCAGCTCGCGGCACGTCGGTCGGCGGAGGTCCAGCCGGTGGGGCCCGCGATGTGCCAGACGGTGGGGTGGCCGAGGTCCAGCAAGTGCCGTGTCGCCAGCCGGGCGCCCCCCGTGAAGTCCGAGGAGACGACGGGGGTGCCGTCGCCGAGGCCGTTGTCCAGCATCACCAGCGGGGTGTCCGGGCGGGCCTGCGCGAGCGCGGTGGCGACGGGGCGCTGCGGGGCGATGGCGATGATCCCGTCCGCGCCCTCGGCCGACAGCCGGTCCACCGCCTGGACGACGGTCTCCCGGTCGGCCGTGTCGAGTGCGATGGAGCTGACGAGGTAACCCGCCGCCTGGGCGGCCGTGTTGATCGCGGTCAGGGTGGAGGCGGGACCGTAGCGGGCCGCGTCGAAGGAGATCACGCCGAGCATCCGGGTGCGGCCGCTGGCCAGGGAGCGGGCGCTGCGGCTGGGACGGTAGCCGAGCGTCCGCATGACCTCCAGCACGGCCTCACGGGTCTCCGCCCGGACCGCCGGGTGGTTGTTGAGGACGCGGGAGACGGTCTGCTTGGAGACACCGGCGAGACGGGCGACGTCGTCCATCACCGGGCGGGAGCCGGCGAAGTTGCGCCGGCTGCGCGTACGGCCGGTCTCGCCGGGGTCGTGGCCGGCCGCGCCGCCGTCCGTGGTGCCTCGGGGCATGCGGCTGCTTCCTTTTCGACGGGGGCGGTGTGGGGTGAGGTGGGGTGGGGTGGGGTGGGGTGGGGTGGTCTGTCCGGGGCCACAGGATAGGTCCGAGGGTTTCGCCCCCGCCGCCCCTACCCGTCCCGTCCCCAGGGGCTGCGCCCCTTCGACCCCCAGCCGTCCGCCCGGTGGGGCTTCTCGCGCAGTTCCCCGCGCCCCTGAAAAAGCGGGGCTGCGCCCCTGCTTTTTCGGCCCGAAAGGGCCGTAGGCCCTTCAGGGGCGCGGGGAACTGCGCGACCAGCCCCCACCGAACCCGCGCATGGGGGTCACAGGGGCGCAGCCCCTGGGGACGGGACGGGACGGGTAGGGGCGGCGGGGGCGCGGGAATGCGTGGGGTCAGCCCGGCCGGAGGGGCCACGTCCGGACCGTGGTGCACTCCGCCCGCAGAACCTCCGCCGGAATCGGCGCACCGCCCGCCCGACCGGGCACATACACCGGCGCCCCGGCCGCCAGGGGCAGCACCCGCAGCCGCAGCACCCCCGCCGGCAACCGATCGAGACCGATGTCCCAGACCCGATCCGAGAAGAACTGGTCGGCGACGAGACGGTCCCCCACGTAGGCACGCGCCACGTCACCGGTCCAGTGGAGGCGAAGGAGGGTGCCGGGCGGTGGATCGTCCGGCAGGGCGACGGTGTACTCGGCTGCCGCCGTGTCGAAGTACTCCTCGGCAGGCACACTCGCCCGGCCCAGCACACCCGTCGTGACCGGAGGTGCCTCGCCGGGAGGCCGGACCAGGGTGACCGGAAGCGCTCCGTCCCTCCCGCCGGATCCGCGCCGCCCGTCCTCCCCCGCCACCAGCGTGTAGCGGACGAACACCCCGTCCACCGCCTCCTTCACCATCGCCCCGGCGGCCACCGGAGCCCGCTCCGGGGCGGGCAGGACGGCGAACGACGGTTCCCGGGCCGCGCTGTGGACCCGTACCTCGTCCGCGTGGGCGTCGAAGACCACGCCGCCGTCCGCCGACAGGATCAACCGCTCGGCCCCCCAGGCCGGCCCCCGGTAGGCGCCACGAGCCGTCGCCGCGTCCAGGACCAGCAGGCCGACCCGGCGGCCGTCGGTGGTGTCGACCTCGACCAGGGCGTCCGTGCCGGGGCACAGCGCCGTCACCAGGGCGCGCTCACCCGCGGTCGTGACGTCGGCGTCCGAGGGCGCGGAGACGGTCGTCACGGTGCGCAGGTCCAGGGCGAGTTCGGGGGCGATGCCGTCGGTCGCGGCCAGGACCAGGATCGTCCGGCCACGGCCGTCGTCGACCGTGCAGAGGGGTTGCGCGGTGGCCCAGTCGAGCCGCAGCCCTGCCACCTCCAGCCGCAACGGCCAGCAGAAATAGGCGCCTCGGGGAATCGTGACGGGTGCGCTCGGCAGCGACAGCACCGGCCCGTCCCCGGGGAAGTCCACCTCGAACGTCGTGTCGGGGCGGTCCGGCAGCGGCTCGTGCGGCTGGTGGTTGTTGACGAAGAGGAACCCCGAGCGGTCGTCGGCGCGGACCGCCCAGCGCAGGGTCTCCCGGTCGTCCCGGCCCGTCGGCCGCCGCTCGGGCAGGACGGAGTCCATCGGCGCGATCAGTTCGCCGAAGTCGGCCAACAGCAGGTGCTGCAGGCGGAGTTCGTCGTAGGAGGGGCGGTACTGGCCGTGCTCGCCGAGGGGGGCCTGGAAGTCGTAGGTGAGGCGGGGGAGGTCGTTGGGGTAGCCGGTGGCGTGCGATTCCTGGAGGGGGGTGAGGTCGCCCGTCGGGTTGGTCCCGCCGTGGAACATGTAGTAGCCCTGCCAGACCGAGCCGCAGCCGATCTTGGTGAGGGCGAGGGCACCGACGTCGGCGGCCTCGACGCGCGGCCGGCGGTGGTACGCCACCGCCATGCCGCCGCCCAACTCGCAGGTGGCCCAGGGAAATCGCGTCGACAGCACCTCCGGGTCACCGCCCCGCACCGTGGTGGGACGGAGGTCCGCGCCGATGCCCTCGTCGTCGCGCTGGTGGGTGAAGAAGTAGTGCGTGCGGCAGGTGTCGGGCCAGCCGCCGTCCGCCTCGGTCCAGAAGGCCTCGGGATAGCCGCCGTAGAGGGGGAGGAGTTCGTCGGGCGGCAGCCGCACCCCGCCCCAGGCCGTCGACGTCCACAGGGGTGCCGACAGGCCGGCCTCCTGGGCCATGCGCTTCAGGGTGAGCAGATGGTCCGGCTGGTCGTACAGCTCGTTCTCGATCTGGATCGCGACGATCGGGCCGCCGTCGGCCCGGCCCAGGCCCCGGAGCTGCTCGGCGATCGCCGCGTACCAGGTGCGTATGGGGGCGAGGTAGGCGGGGTCGTCGGTGCGCGGGGCGTCCGTGCGGGCCAGGACCCAGTCGGGCAGGCCTCCGCCCCGGACCTCGGCGTGCACCCAGGGACCGATGCGGGGGACGAAGTCCAGTCCGTGCCGGGCGCAGAGTTCGGCGAAGCGGCGCAGGTCGCGGTCGCCGTCGAAGCGGACGCGGCCCTCGGTCTCCTCGTGGTGGATCCAGATGACGTACGCGGCGACGACCGTCACCCCGCCCGCCTTCATCTTCAGCAGTTCCTCCTCCCACTCCCCCGCCGGGTAGCGGGAGTAGTGGAACTCTCCGGAGACGGGGAACCAGGGGCGGCCGCCCCGCGTGAGCAGCCGGCTGCCGACCTCGATGGGGTCGGACACGCCGGGCGCGTCGGCGAAGGGCAGGTGGCCTCGCCGTGGAGGATCGCCGGGCCCCGGGAGGCGCACGCGGTGCGGCCGCGTCATCAGGGCTTCACCGGACCCAGGTCGGGCGTGTCCGTGAAGTGCGCGCGCGAGCTGGTCGTGGCGTTGAGCTCCAGCAGGACCAGGTCGTTGGCACCGGCACGCAGGACGGGCCCGGGGACGTACAGGGTGCGCTGGGGGCCCCGGTTCCAGTAGCGGCCGAGGTGGAAGCCGTTGATCCAGGCCTGGCCCTTGGTCCAGCCGGGCAGCGACAGGAAGGTGTCGGCGGGGGTGTCGACGTCGAAGGTGCCGTGGTGGAAGGCGGGGACGGTGACCGGGGCTGCCTCGGCCGGGGCGAAGGGGACCGTGGACAGGTCGGCCAGCGGGAGGCGGTGGGTGTCCCAGCCGAGCAGGGCGGTGCCGTTGAGGGTGACCGGGCCGAGGAGGCCCTTGGCCGCGCCGATGCGCGGGCCGTAGTTGACGCCGCCCATGTTCTCCACCAGGACGTCGAGTGTGGCGCCGGGGCGCGGCACGCGCAGCGGCAGCGTCTCGTCGTGGCGTTCGCGTTCCAGTACGCCGACGGGGGCGCCGTCCACGAAGATCTGGGCGCGGTCGCCGACGCCGCCGGTGAAGTGCAGCAGGCCGTCGCCCGCCTCGGGGAGGGTGGTGCGGTAGAGGGCGTAGCCGGAGCGCTGGCCGAACTCCTCCATGGTGAGCGGGTGTTCGCTGCGCGCCAGGGAGGTGTCGAGGGCGGTCGCGTACGGCAGCAGGGGAGCACGGCGGTCCAACTCCACGGTGATGCCGGAGAGTCTGGGCGCGGGGGCCGGGGCCGGCTCGTCCGGGACCGGGGCGTGGCGGGCGATCACCTCGCGGAAGGCGTGGTACTTGGGGCCCGGGTCGCCGGACTCGGTGAGGGCGGCGTCGTAGTCGTAGGAGGTGACGATCGGGGCGTAGCACTGGTCGTGGTTGGCGCCGTTGGTGAAGCCGAAGTTGGTGCCGCCGTGGAACATGTAGATGTTGACGGAGGCGCCGGCGGCCAGCAGCTTGTCGAGGTCGGCGGCGGCGCTCTCCGCGTCCCGCACGTGGTGCTCCTCGCCCCAGTGGTCGAACCAGCCGATCCAGAACTCCGAGCACATCAGGGGCCCTTCGGGCATGTGGGCCCGCAGTGCCTTCAGCGATTCCTCGATCCTGCCGCCGAAGGTGGCGGTGGACAGGACGCCGGGCAGGCTGCCGGCGGCCAGGTGGTGGGCGGAGCCGGCCTGGTCGCAGGTGAAGAGCAGTTCCTCGACGCCACGCGACCGCAGCGCCTGGTGCACGTGCTTGAGGTACGCGGTGTCGTCGCCGTACGCCCCGTACTCGTTCTCGACCTGGACGGCGATGACGGGACCGTCGTTGGCCGCCATGTACGGCAGCAGCGGGGGCAGCAGGATGTCGAGGTAGCGGTCGAGGGCGGCGGTGAAGCGGGGGTCGCTGGAGCGCAGCCGGATGTCGCGGTCCGAGGTGAGCCAGGAGGGCAGGCCGCCGCCGTCCCATTCGGCGCAGATGTACGGGCCGGGGCGCAGCAGGACGTGCAGGCCCTCGGCGCGGGCGAGGCTCAGATAGCGGGGCAGGTCCAGCAGTCCGTCGAGGACCAGGTCGCTGTCGGGGTCGGGCTGGTGGAGGTTCCAGGGGACGTACGTCTCCACGGTGTTCAGGCCCATCAGCCGGGCCTTGCGCAGTCGGTCGGCCCACAGGTCGGGGTGGATGCGGAAGTAGTGCATCGCGCCGGAGATGATCCGGAACGGTTCACCGTGCAGGAGGAAACCGTCGGACGACGTGGTCAGAGCGGGCGAGCGC
Organism: Streptomyces akebiae; assembly: GCF_019599145.1. Classification (NCBI taxonomy): domain Bacteria; kingdom Bacillati; phylum Actinomycetota; class Actinomycetes; order Kitasatosporales; family Streptomycetaceae; genus Streptomyces; species Streptomyces akebiae. The sequence goes on from NZ_CP080647.1 coordinate 2,424,523, forward strand.
AAGGCTGTTTCCCTTCGGCTGGGACGTGCGGGGGGTGGGCGGCGACGGGGGTCCGTCGGCGGGCGGTGGGGGCGGGCGGCGACGGGGGTCCGTCGGCGGGCGGTGGGGGTGGGCGGCTGTACTGCCGGCTCACGGAGAACCGGAGGGGGAGCGTGTGGCCCGGATGAGCCACAGGGTCGCCACCAGGCACACGGCAGCGACCGCGCCGAGCAGCAGGGGGACCGCGCGGACGCCGGACCACTCGATGGCCTTGCCGAGCGCCGGGCCCGCCGCCACGCCGCCGATCATGGAGGCGGCGATGACGAGCGCTCCGGCCCGGCGGGCCCGGGGTGCGGCCGCGTTCAGCCAGGGCAGACCGGTGGGGAAGATCGGCGCGATGAACAGGCCCACGCCGGCGTAGGCGTACGGGGCGAGGGAGGGCACCGAGGCCAGCAGCAGGCAGACGGTCATGCCGGCGCAGGAGACGGTGATGATCGTCTGCGCGGAGTGGCGCAGGGCGATGGGGGCGACCAGGAAACGGCCGACCGTCATCATCAGCCAGTACACGGAGGTGGCGGTCGCGGCGGCCCCGGCGCCGTATCCGACCGTCTCCAGGTGGGTGGGTTCCCAGCCTCCGACGCCCGCCTCGATGCCGACGTGCAGCACGTACAGGGTGACGAACACCGCGAGCACCGAGCCCAGGCTGCGGCCGAGCGCCGAGCCGCCCGCCGCCGTGCCGGTCGCCGCCGTGCCGGTCGCGCCGCGCGCGTCGGATGCGTCGATTGCTGCGGATGCGTCGGTTGCTGCGGTGGTCGGCTGGGGCACCTGGTCGCGTACGCCCCGCAGGCAGAAGAGGAGGGGCAGGTTGGCGGCGGCGAAGGCGAGGAAGAGCGCCGGGTAGTGCTCGGCGCCGACGGCGGCGATCAGGGCGGGGCCGAGGATCGCGCCGATACCGAAGTGGGCGTTGAGGATGTTCAGCATGGCGGTCGAGCGGTGGCCGAAGCCGACGGCGAAGAGCTGGTTGAGGCCGTAGTCGATGCCGCCGAACCCGAGTCCGGCGAGCAGGGCGGCGGCCAGTCCGGCGGGCCAGTTCGGGGCGAGCGCGAAGCCCGCCGCGCCCAGGGCCATCAGCAGGTAGGAGGTGCCGAGGATCCGCCGGTTGCCCATCCGCCCGTAGAGCCGGTCGAAGAGCAGCACGCCGGCGACACCGCCGATGAAGTGGGCGCTCAGCCCCAGTCCGGCGGACGACGGCGAGAGGTCGTAGGCCTCGCGGAAGGCGGGGATGGCGGGCCCGTACAGCGCCTGGAGCGCGCCGATGAGGACGAAGCCGACGCAGGACGCGACCACGGCGGCGGGGCTGAACACCCGGGTCACCGGGGCCGGTCGGATGTGCTTCACCTCTTGCGCGGTCGGTGTGTCGGGCACGCGGAACTCCGCCTCTCCGGGACTGGGCCACCCGCAGTGTTACCGGTAACATCACCGGCGTCAAGATTGCCCGCAGGCCTGTGTGACCGAGCGGCGTCGGGTGCTACGGCGGGAACGCCGGGATGCCGGGCGGCGCGACGATGGGGACGCGCGCGTTCCGCCCCGCCCGGCGGAAAAGTGGGTGGTTGCCGGTCTCGGCCTTGTGTTCCCCTACTCCGGTGAAGAGCGAGAACGCATGCGGTCAGAACGCGTCCGGTGAGGACACCGCTCGGAGTGTCAGGCCTCGGACCGGTCGCGACCTCGGGGACTGTGTCCGCGTGCTCGCGGCGGTCCACGAACACGACGACTATCCGGTGAACTGGCCCGACCGGCCCGACGAGTGGCTGTCGCCGCCCTCGCTCGTCGCCGCCTGGGTGGTGGAACACGACGGCCGGATCGCCGGTCACGTCGGACTGTCCCGGAGCGACGAGACGGACGCCGCGCCCGGACTGTGGAGCGCCCGGGCGGGGGTGGGGGTCGACGAGACCGCCGTGGTCAGCCGCCTCTTCGTCGCCCCGTCGGCCCGCGGCCTGGGGCTCGGGGCGACGCTCCTGGCCCGGGCGGTCTCCGAGGCGCGGCGGCGCGGACTGCATCCGGTACTCGACGTGGTGGCGTCCGACACCGCGGCGGCGGCCCTGTACGAACGGCTCGGCTGGCGTTTGCTGGCCACGGTCGAGCAGCGGTGGGGCCCGGACCAGAAGGTCGCCGTCCGGTGCTATGCGGCGGCGCCCTGATCGCTTGCGCCGTCCCTCGCGTCGTCCCTCGTGTCCTCCTTTGTGTCCTCCGTCGTGTCCTCCCTCGGGATGCGGTCGGCGTGGAACGGCGGGACGGGCGCGCCCGGGAGCGGGTGCCGGGCGCGCCCTGCGGTGGGACCGGTCAGCAGATGGTCTGGGCGCTGTTGACCAGGCGGTTGTTGCGGAAGGTGGTGTTCTCGCCGCAGGGGCTCTCCCTGATGGACGAGTTGGTGACCGTCAGGTTCTGGACGGTGATGTCACGGTTGTTGGCGAACTCCGACCGTGCCGCGAGCCGGATCTCACCACCGCCGGAGACCGTGCCGCTCTGGGCGGCGAGATTCACGTTGTGGCAGTTCTCGATCAGGATCGCGTTGTTGCCGGTGTTGGTGAGGTTGATCCGGTCGATGACGGCGCCGCCGCTCTCGGAGACACAGAAGACGCCGCGTCCGCCGCCGCGCGCGATCACCTCGCCGACCCGGATGTTGGTCGGATAGGCGCTGCCCACACGGCCGTTGCGGTTGGCCATGCGGAAGGCCGCGTAGCCGGTGCCGGCGCCCGCGCCGTCCGCGTCGACCTTGGTGACCGTGGCGTTGATCGTCTGGTTGAGGAGCAGTCCGGACTCGCCCACGTTGCGAGCGGTCACCGTGCCCACGGTGAGCCCGTCGACACCGTACGTCTCGACCGCGTGACTGCTCGCTCCGGACACGTACACGTTGTCGATCCTGACGTTGCGCGTCCACTGGCTGGTGTCGCCCCGGTTGTCGATCCGGACGCCGAGCCCGCGCGAGAGACGCATGTCGAGCTGGCCGAGGACGACGTTCTGGACGTTGCGCAGGAAGATCCCGTACAGCGGGGTGCCGGTGAGGTTGAGGTGCTGGACCTCGATGTCACGGGTGCCCCGGGAGTAGACCGGCGCCTGGTCGCCCGAGCCCGTGCCGGTGACGTTGATCGTGCCGCACACGTCGAGCACGGTGTAGCTCGGCAGCGAGACCCGGGAGCCCGCGGCGATGGACCCGGAGCCGCGCACGACGACGCGTTCCTTCGAGGTCCGCCCGGAGGTGAGGCTGTTGACGGCGGCCTGCATCGCCGCGCGCATGTCGGTTCCGGTGTACGTGACCGTACTGCCGCGCCGGGCGGTCCAGGTACTGCCGCTGAGCACGGCCTCCGCCTGGTACGAGCCCTCGCCGCACGCCGCGAGCTGCGCCTCGGCGGCGACCGGTGCCGCGGCCAGTTCCGGAGCCGGGTTCGCGGGGGCGGTCAACGCGGCGGCGCCGGTGAGCAGGGCGGTGGCGCAGGCGGCGGTGACGAGGGCGCGGGTGCGGGTGCGGGTGCGGGTGCGGGTGCGGGTTCCGGTTCGAGAGCGGCGGGGGGTCGGAGAGGTGGGGGAAGGGGTGGAGGTGGCGGGAGGGGTGGAGGTGGGGGGAGGGGTGGGCGTGGTGGGTGTCGCGGTCGGCGTGAGGGCTCCGTCCTCGACTGTGCTCGTGCGCTGGGCTGCGGCTCTGCGTCCCATTTCGGCTTCTCCTGTGGGGGGTTCGGCCCGCCTGTCATGTGTCCACCGTCCACCGCGCCCTCCTCGTCGAACGCATTTCGACCGCGTTGTCCCCGGTCGAGGAGTTCGGCGGGCCGATGACCTGGAGTGGCGCGGCCGCGTACGGCACCGGGCGGTACGGCGGTGCGGCGACAGGCGATTCCTATGGCGGGCCGCGAGTGTGGCAAGCGCTTTCCACGGGCGTCAAGGGGAGGGAGGGGCCCACTTCGTCCGACGCGCCCGTGCCGGGCCGTCCCGCGCCACCTCACCCGCAGCCCTGCCCTCAGTCCCGCCCATAGCCGCGTCAGGGGCCAGGACGCACGCGTAACTCTGGGTAACTCGCGACCTCACGTATGGTCAGGGGGCGCGAGGAAGATACGAGATACGAGATATCAGGAGGGGCAGTTGGCGCTGGAGCCGGTGCGGTTCGCGGTTCTGGGGTCGGTCCGCGTGGAGCGGGCGGGGGTGGAACCGGCGCCGGGGCGTCCGCAGGAGAGGGCGCTGCTGGGGCTGTTGCTGGTGCGGGCGGGGCAGCCGGTGACGGTGAGCGAGATCGTCGACGTGCTGTGGGGCGGGCGGCCGCCGGACAGCGCGGTGAACGTGGTCCGACGTCATGTGGGGTCGCTGCGGCGGCTGTTGGAGCCGGGCCTGCCCAACCGTGCCGCCGGACGGTGGCTGATACGGGACGCCGGCGGGTACCGGCTCCTGGTCGACGACGACTCCCTCGATCTGCTGCGGTTCCGTCGGCTGCGGGACGAGGCCCGTCGGATCGCCGGTGACACGCACGAGCCGACGGCACGGGTCGTGGAGCTTCTCACCGAGGCCCTGGCACTGTGGCGGGGGCCGGCCGGGGCCGGGCTCCCCGCCGATGTGCGGGAGCGCGCCGGGTTCGCGGCCGTCGACCGTGAACGGACGGCGGCCGTACGGGAAGCGGCCGACGCGGCGCTCCGGGCCGGCACCCCCGCCGCCGTACTCCCCCTGCTCCAGGAGGCCGCGCACGACGAACCGCTGGACGAACCTCTGCTGGCCCGGCTCGTTCGCACTCTCGCCGCCACCGGGTACGAGGCGCGGGCACTGGACACCTACCGAGCCGCCCGCGCGAGGCTCGCCGACGAGTTGGGCATCGATCCGGGACCGGAACTCCGCGACGCCCACCACGCCGTGCTGCGCGGCGCCGGGCCGGACGTGGAGGTGCGGGACCAGGGCGGTCAGGGCAACGCCGTTCTGCATGGCGCCGGTTCGCCGAGCGGCGCTGCTTCCGGGGCCGACGACGGCATCACCGGCTCTCCGTCCTCGACCTCGGCCTCCGCCGCACCCCAGCCCCCGACCCCACCGACCGCACCGACCGCCGTCCCCGCCCAACTGCCTCACGATCTGCCCACGTTCACCGGTCGTCGCGCCGAGCTGGACCAGGTCTTGGCACTCCTCACCGGCCACGACGACAGCGGCCCCGGCGACGACAGCCACAGCGGTACCGGCGACGACAGCCGTGCCGACGACGACAGCCACAGCGGTACCGATGGAGGCCCCGCGCACCCCGTCGGCACCGTCGTGATCGGCGCCATCGGGGGGATGGCCGGCATCGGGAAGACCACGCTGGCCGTGCACTGGGCCCATCGGGTCGCGCACCGGTTCCCGGACGGGCAGCTGTACGTCAACCTCAGGGGGTTCGCGCCCTCGGGTGGGGTGATGGAGGCGGGAGAAGCCGTGCGAATCTTCCTCGATGCGCTGGGCGTACCGCCGGAACGGGTGCCCCACGGTGTCGACGCCCAGGCCGCGCTGTACCGCAGCCTGTTGGCGGGACGGCGGTTCCTGGTGCTGCTGGACAACGCGCGGGACACCGAGCAGGTGCGGCCGTTGCTGCCGGGGGCGCCCGGCTGTCTGACCATCGTGACGAGCCGCAACCAACTGTCGGGCCTGGTCTCCGCGCACGGCGCGCACACGCTGGCGTTGCGCCCGCTGGACGCGGCGCAGGCACGGTCGTTCCTCGAACGCAGACTGGGAGCCGGCCGGCTCGCGGGCGAGGCGCGGGCGGTGGCGGAGATCGCGACACTGTGCGGGGGCCTGCCGCTGGCGCTGGCCTGTGTCGCGGCGCGGGCAGCCACGCACCCGGACTTCCCGTTGTCGGCGATCGCGGCGGAGCTGCGCGCGGCGCACGGCAGTCTGGACGCGTTCAGCCGGACGGACGCGGCCGCGAACGTCGGGGCGGTGTTCTCCTGGTCACTGGGGGCCGTGTCGGCCGAGGCGGCGCTCCTCTTCCCGCTGCTCGCGCTGCATCCCGGCCCGGACTTCTCCGTGGCGGCGACGGCGTCGCTCGCCCGTCTGTCCCCGCGCCGCGCACGGTCGCTCCTCGCCGAACTGTCCGACGTCCACCTCGTGGGCGAGCCCGCGCCCGGCCGGTACGCCCTGCACGACCTGCTGCGCGCCCACGCGGCCGAACTGCTGGAGGAACAGCACCCGGAGAGCGCGCGGGACGCGGCCGTCGAGCGGCTGTTCGCGCACTACCTGCACACCGCGCACGCCGCCGAGCCCCTCCTCGCCCCGCACGCGGACCCGGTGCCGCCGGGTCCGCTCCCGCCCGGCGTCCTCGCCGAACGGCCGGCCGACCACCCGCGGGCGCTGGCCTGGCTCACCGCCGAGTATCCGGTGCTGCTCGCCGTCGTCGGGGCGGCGGCCCGGTCCGGCCACGACCGGGTGGCCTGTCTGCTCGCCTGGTCGCTGGAGCCGTTCTTCGACCGGCGAGGGCACTGGCACGACTGGACGACCGTCCAACGGATCGCGCTCGACGCGGCGCTCCGGACGGCCGATCCCGTGTGGGAGGCCAGGGGCCTGCGGGCGCTGGCCCGGGCCGAGAGCCGGCTCGGTCTGCACGGGTCGGCCCGTCTCCGCCTGAACCGCGCGCTGTCGCTCTTCACCGAGTCGGGCGACACCGTCGGGCGGGCCGACACCCATCGCAGCCTCGGCTGGACCCACGACCAGGAGGGGGACCTGCCCGGCGCCCTCCGCCACAACCGGCTGGCCATGGAACTCTTCCGGGACAGCGGTCGCCGCGCCGCGTACGCCAGCGTGCTCAACTCCGTCGGCTGGTACCACGCGCTGCTCGGCGAGTACCAGGAGGCCCTGAGCCACTGCCAGCAGGCCCTGGCCCTGCTCCAGGAGTTCGGCGACCGTTACGGCGAGGCCTCCACCTGGCACACCATCGCGTACGCCCACCACCACCTCGGGCGCCATCCGAACGCCCTTCTCGGCTACGGCAACGCGCTCGCCCTCTATCGGGAGCTGGGCGTTCCCTACCTGGAGGCCTGCACCCTCGTCCACATCGGCGACACGCATGCCGCGATGAGCGACCACGACAGCGCCGTCGAGGTCCGGCAGCAGGCCCTCACCCTCCTCATCACCCTCGGCCACCCGGACGCCGAGCAGGTCCGGGCCCTGCTCACCGCGAGCGAGCGATACGCGTGACCGACGCCGTTCGACACGGACCCCCCGTCCAGCGGGGGGAGGAGCTGAGTTTCGACGTGCTGGGGCCGCTCCGGGTGCGTCGGGGCGGGGAGGATCTCGACCTCGGTTTCCCGCAACAGCGGGCCCTGCTCGCGCTGTTGGTCGTACGGGCGGGCCGCGTGGTGCCGTCGGGTGACGTCGTCGACGTGCTGTGGCCGGAACGGGCGCCGGCGAGCGCGATGAACGTGGTGCGCCGGTACGCGGGTTCGCTGCGGCGGCTGCTCGAACCCGGGCTGCCGCCCCGGGCCCCCGGACAGCGGCTGCCGCGCCGCGACGGAGGGTACCTGCTGGACGCCGACGAGGACGAGGTCGACCTGCTGCGTTTCCGCGCGCTCACCAAGCGGGGCAAGCGGGCCGCCGCCACCGGGCGGTCCGAGGCGGCGACACGCTGCTTCGTCGACGCGCTGGGCGAGTGGCGGGGGCCGGTGGCGAGAGGGATCCCCGCCGCCGTCCGGGAGCACGCCGTGTTCGGCGAAGTGGAACGCGAGTTGCTCCGTACGACCAGGATGGCCGCCGACGCGGCGCTCCTCTGCGGGAGGAGCGAGCAGGTGCTGCCCCGACTGCGCCAGGCCCTCGAACTCGACCCCCTGGACGAGTCGTTGCACGCGGCCCTCGTCATGGCCCTGGCCGCGACCGGCCTCCAGGCGGAGGCGCTGGCCGCGTACGAGCGCGTACGACGGCTGCTGGCCGCGGAGTTGGGCGTGACACCGGGGACGGACCTGACCACGGCCCACACCAGGGTGCTCCGCCAGGAGTGGACTCCGCTGCGGTCGACCTCACAGCCGGTTTCCCTGCCCATCCGTTCGGCCGACCTGCCGGAGGAGCCCCCGGGCGCGGCAACCGGACCGGCGGTCGCGCCCCCCGCCGTCCCGCTCACCCGACTGCCCCCCTGTGTGCCCGTCTTCGTCGGCAGAGGAGGTGAACTCCGTCGCCTGGCGGAGATCACGGACACGGTCGGCCCTTCCGGAGGGGCACCGGCCACCGTGCTGATCAGCGGAATGCCCGGGATCGGCAAAACGGCACTGGCGGTGCACTGGGCGCACGGGGTCGCCGAGCGATTCCCCGACGGCCAACTCCACGTCGGGCTGAAGGGGTTCGACCCGGTGGAGGCCCCCCTGGAGCCGGACGCGGCACTGCGCGCGCTCCTCACCGCGCTCGGGGTGCCGCCCGCGCGTCTGCAGGGCGGCACGGACTCGCTCACCGGGCTGTACCGGAGCCTGCTGGTCGGCCGACGACTGCTGCTGGTGCTGGACGACGCGGCCGACACCGAACAGGTACGTCCACTGCTGCCCGCGTCGCCCGGCTCGCTGACCCTGGTCACCAGCCGCAACGGCCTGTCCGGCCTCGTCGCGGCGGGCGCCCATCCCCTCCGCCTGGACCTACCGTCTACGGCGGACGCCCGGACCACACTGACGGCCCACCTCACCCACGCCGGCCCGCCGACCGGGCCACCCGAACCGCTCAAGCGGGTCGAACCCACCGGACCCAACGGACCCACCGAATCCACCGGACCCACCGAACCCACCGAACCCATCCACCAGATCGAACCCATCGAAGAGATCGTCAGCCGGTGTGGTCGGCTGCCCCTGGCTCTGGCGATCATCGCGGCCCGTGCCGCCCACCACCCCTCCCGCCCCCTCGCGGCTCTCGCGGCCCTCGACGCTCTCGCCGCCGAGCTGCGGCACTCCCGCCGCGGGCTCGACGCGTTCGCCGCGCCCGGCGGCACACCCGACCTCCGCGCCGTCCTCACCCGCTCCTACCGCCGCCTTCCGCCGGAGCACGCCCGGCTGTTCCGTCTGCTGTCCCTGCACCCCGGCCCCGACCTGGACGCCGAGACGGCCGCGGCCCTTGCCCAACTCCCCGTCCGGCGCGCCCGGCAGGTGCTCGACGGCCTCGCCGACGCGCACCTCGTCATGGAGCACACGCCCGGCCGCTACGTCCAGCACGAGCTGCTGCGCGCCCTCGCCGCCGAGTTGACCGGTACGCACGACTCCCCCGAGGACCGCCGTACCGCCCGTCGTCGCCTGGCCGACCCCGACCCGGGAACGGCCGACGCTTAGCCCCGCGTCGACCACCGTCACTTCACGGTCACTCTTTTTTCACATCTCCCTTCCTAGGCTCCGGGTGCAGTGCTTGAACGGTCTGCTTGAACGGTCTGCTCGAACGGTGTGCTCGAACGGCCTTGGAGGTAAAGACAGATGACCAGGTCCGACATCGGCACCATCGCGCCGGCGGGTCTCCGCATCGCCGTCCTCGGCGGGAACCCCGCTGAGTTGCCCGGCGGGGGACGGCCGGGCACCGGGGCCTACCGGCTGACCGGACGGGCCGGGGGCGCGTATCTGTTCGTGGGGGTGCGCGGGACCCCCGCCCCGTCCGCCGGGCGGCTCCCCGATCTCTCGCTCCAGCCGGGGGACATCTGTTTCTACGACGCGAACCATCCGCCGTTACTGGACTTCCCCGAGCACTGCCGTCTCAAGGTCTTCCTGGTCCCGCGCGAGGAACTGGGGCTGGAGGACGGCGGCGACGACCTACGGCGGGTCGTCGCGAACCCGGTCGCCCGGTCCTCCCGGCTGGGGACCCTGCTGTCGCCGTTCCTGTCCGAGCTGGCCGACACGGCGGTCTCGGCGATCTCCGCGGAGCCCCCGGTGGGCGAGATGCTCGCCCGGAACGCCGTGAACCTGTTGGCCACGCTCGCCGCGGAGCAGCTGGGGCGGGCCCGGACCGGTACGCCGGGCGCCGACCCGACGGACTCACCGGTCGGCCGCTCGCCGCTGATGGCGCGTGTCCTGCGGTACATCGACGAGCATCTGGCCGACGCGGACCTGTCACCCGAGGTGATCGCGGGAGCCCACCACATCTCGGTGCGCTATCTGCACAGGCTCTTCCAGGACGAGGGGACGTCCGTGGGCCGCTGGGTCCAGCGCCGTCGGCTGGAGGAGTGCCGGCGCGACCTGGTGCTCGGCGTCCGCAACCGTCGGACCATCGCCTCGGTCGCCGGCCGCTGGGGCTTCCTCAGCGCGACCCACTTCAGCCGGGTGTTCCGGGCGGCGTACGGCATGTCGCCGAGCGAGTGGCGGGACTCGGCGGGGCAGGGCCCGACGGGCGGCCGGGGCACACCACTTCACCACCGGTAGCCCCGGCCGCCGGCACAGGACCTCGCGGGCGAGGGGCCAGGCCCGCCCCGCCCGCGCCGACGGAACCGACGGTCTCTCAGCCCGCCGCGTGCTCGCCGATGACAGCCTGGGCGTAGACGATCCCGAGGCCATAGGCGCCGCCGTGTTCCTTGACCACCTCGGTGGTGGGTCCGTACGTCTCCGTGCGGGCCCAGTCCCGCTGGAACTCCAGGAGCACCTGCACCCAGGTGACCGGTACGGCGCCGGCCTGGATCATCCGCTGCACGGCGTGCTCGTGGGCCTGCGGGCTGACGCCGCCGGACGCGTCGGTGACGACGTAGACCTCATAGCCCTGGGCGAGTGCGGACAGGGCGGGCAGGACGACGCACACCTCGGTCCACAGGCCGGCGATGACGAGCTTCGTGCGGCCGGTCGCCTTCACCGCCTCGACGAAGGCGACGTCCTCCCAGGCGTTCATCGTCGTACGGTCGACGGTCTTCCGTTCGGGGAAGACATCCGCGAGCTGCGGCAGGAGCGGGCCGGAGAAGGACTCGGCGGCCACCGTGCTGAGGACCACCGGCACGTCGAAGACCTTGGCGGCCTTGGCCAGCCCCACGGTCGCGTTGATGATCGCGGTGCGGTCACCGCTGCCGGTGCCGAAGAACATCTGCGGCTGGTGGTCCACGAACAGGACCGCGCAGTTGTCGGGGGTGAGCAGGTCGGGGCCGGGAGTGGCGGTGACGGCGTCGATGTCGATGTTGACCACGGGCATGCCTTTCCGATGGGGCGTCCGCCGACACGGATCGCCGGCGATGCCGGAAAGCTAGGCGGACCGGACGTCCCCCTCTGGTCCGGCCGCGCACCGCGTTCGTCCTCACAGCGCACGGGGAACACACGTCCCCCATGTCGTGCGCTCCCGGACCGACTTCGGTGCGCTGGTGGGCAATGCGGCGGCCCGCTCCGGGCCTAGCGTGCTGGCCGTGGCGCCGCCCGCGCGGCCCACCGAACAGGACGCCGCCCGCCCGGCACATGGGACCGGGCGCCGCCCGCACGACGTCACGACCCATCGGGAGAACCACATGTCCGACACCTCCGAGCCGACCCGCCCGGTCCTGGAACCGGCGGCCGCCGCCTTCGCCGAAGCCACCGCCAACCCGCCCTTCCTCTTCGAACTGCCGCCCGCGGAAGGCCGTAAGGCGGTCGACGAGGTGCAGTCCGGCGAGATCGCGAAGCCGGAGATCGACGAGGAGTGGATCACCGTCTCCGGCGGTCCGACGGGCAGTGTCCGGGCGCGGATCGTCCGGCCCGCCGGGGCCGAGGGCGTCCTGCCCGTGATCCTCTACATCCACGGCGCGGGCTGGGTGTTCGGCAACGCGCACACCCATGACCGGCTGGTGCGCGAGCTGGCCGTCGGCGCGCGGGCCGCCGTGGTCTTCCCCGAGTACGATCTCTCCCCCGAGGCCCGCTACCCGGTCGCCATCGAGCAGAACTACGCGGTCGCGAAATGGGTCGTCGAGCAGGGCGCGTCCAAGGACCTGGACGGGGCCCGGCTGGCGGTCGCCGGTGACTCGGTCGGCGGCAACATGACCGCCGCGCTGACCCTGATGGCCAAGCAGCGCGGTGACGTCCCGCTGGTCCATCAGGTGCTGTTCTACCCGGTGACGGACGCGAGCTTCGACACCGGCTCCTACCACCAATTCGCCACGGGCTACTTCCTGCGCCGCGACGGCATGCGGTGGTTCTGGGACCAGTACACGACCGACGAGGCCGAGCGCGCCCAGATCACCGCGTCCCCGCTGCGGGCCGACGTCGACCAGCTCAGGGACCTGCCCCCGGCCCTCGTGATCACCGGCGAGGCCGACGTCCTGCGCGACGAGGGCGAGGCGTACGCGAACAAGCTGCGTGAGGCCGGTGTGGCGGTGACGGCCGTGCGCTTCCAGGGCGTCATCCACGACTTCGTCATGCTGAACGCCCTGCGCGAGACCCACGCCGCCGAGGCCGCGATCACCCTGGCCACGACCACCCTGCGCACGACCCTGCACGGCAGCTGACACCGCACGGCAACTGACACCGCACGGCGACCGCCGCACCGGCCGCCGAGAGCCGCAGAGAGCCGCGGTCATCCGGCACACGTCCCACGGTGCGACGGTGCCACAGAACAGAACGGAGCAACTCGCCACCATGTCCCCCACCCCCACCGTCCTCCTCGTGCACGGAGCCTTCGCCGACGCGTCCAGCTGGGCCGGCGTCGTCGAGGAGCTGCGCGGCCAGGACATCCCGGTCCGCGCGCTGCCGAACCCGCTGCGCGGTCTCGCCTCCGACGCCGCGTACGTCGCGTCGGCGGCGGCCCAGATCGACGGCCCCGTCGTCCTCGTCGGCCACTCCTACGGCGGCGCGATCATCACCGTGGCGGGCGCCGCCGAGAACGTCGTCGGCCTGGTCTACGTCGCCGCGTACGTCCCCGAACAGGACGAGAGCCTGGGCGAGTTGCAGGGCCGCTTCCCGCTGTCCCCGCTGGTCGCCAACCTCGACGAGTGGACGTACCCCGTCGAGGGCGCGGACCCCGCCGTGGAGGTCACCATCAAGCCGGAGGCCTTCCCCGGCATCTTCGCCGCCGATGTCCCGGCGGAGGTCACCGAGGTCCTCGCCGTCTCCCAACGTCCGCTCGCCGCCTCGGTGTTCACGGAGACGGCCCGCACGGCCGCATGGCGGACCAAGCCCTCCTGGGCGGTCGTCGCCGACTCGGACCAGGCCATCAACCCCGACGTCCAGCGCTTCGGCGCCAAGCGTGCCGGCGCCACCGTCACCGAAGTCGAGGGCGCCTCCCACGCCGTGGCGGTCTCCCGCCCCAAGGAGGTCGCGACGGTGATCCAGGAAGCGGTACGAGCCACCACCTGACCAGCGGCAGACGAACGAGGGCCCGCCCAGGGACACCGGGCGGGCCCTCCGCCCGTCCCTCCCACCGCGCACGTCAACTCCCCTTGTACAGAGCACCGTTGTCCTGATCTTCCCGTGCCCTCGGACAGCTGAATGTACGGTGAGGACTTCCGTCGATCACAGGCGCACAGGCGCACAGGCGCACAGGCGCACGCAGGCGAACGCAAGGGGGATCCATGCCGCGTACCGCGGTCGTCATCGGGGCGAGTATGGCCGGCATGCTCGCCGCCGCGGCCCTGGCCCGGTCCGTCGACGAGGTGATCGTGCTGGAACGTGACGACCTTCCGGACGAACCCCGACCGCGCAGAGGGCTCCCGCAGGGCCGCCACGCCCACATCCTCCTGCCCAGCGGCCGCGACGCCATCGACGAACTCGTGCCGGGCGGCGAGGTGCGGGGGCGCCTGCTGGCGGCGGGCGCCCGGGAACGCGGCCTCACCTCCGGCCTGGTCACCCTGGGCCCGCAGGGCTGGTACCGCCGCTCACGCCATCACGACGCCTACCCCCTGCTCATCGGCAGCCGCGACCTGATCGACCGGACCGTACGGGACTCCGTCCTCGCGAGCACCACCCGCGTCAGGATCCGCCGCGCCTCGGCCACCGGCCTCCTCGGCACCGCCGAGCGGGTCACCGGCGTCCGGCTCACCACCGACGCGGAGGGGGGCGCGGGCTCAAGCGCGGGGGCCGCCGAGGAGCGTCTGCGCGCGGACCTGGTCGTCGACGCGAGCGGGCGTGGCACCCGCGTCGAGCACTGGCTCGCGGACCTCGGCATCACCGGCATCCGCAAGGACGTGGTCGACTCCGGGCTGGTCTACGCGACCCGCCTCTACCGCACCCCCGTCGGGGCGGAGAACTTCCCTCCGGCGCAGGTGACGGCGGACCCGAAGAGCGGTCGGCCCGGCCGTTCGGGGCTCCTCCTCCCGATCGAGGGCGACCGCTGGCTGGTCAGCCTCGCCGGTACCCGGGGCGGCGAACCGACCGGCTCGCCCGAGGACTTCGTCCCCTTCGCCCTCGGCCTGCGCCACCCCCTCGTGGGTCGGCTGATCGCCGGCGCCGAACCCCTGACCGAGGTGACCCTCAGCCGCAGCACGCGCAACAAGCGCCGCTACTTCGAGACGTCCGAGCGGTGGCCCGAGGGGCTGGTGGCGCTCGGGGACGCCGTCGCCACCTACAACCCGGTCTACGGGCAGGGCATGTCGGTGGCCGCGCTGGGCGCGCGCGAGCTGAGCCGGGAGCTGGACCGGGCCGGCATCGGCGCGCCCGGTCTGGCCCGGCGGGTGCAGCGGGCCGCGGCGAAGGTGGTGCACGCGGCGTGGACCATGTCGGTCGGCCAGGACCAGTGGTTCCCCGGGGTGCGGGGCAAGTCCCCCACGCTCGCCGACCGTCTGCTGTCCGCCTACACCGGCCGGATGTCCCGCGTGGCCACGGGCTCGTACCGTGTCTCCGCCGCGATGTGCGGGGTGACCACCCTCCAGGCGGACGCCCTCCACCTGCTCCACCCAGCCCTGCTCCTGTCCACGGCCCTGGGCCCGTTCCTCCCGCCCCTGTCGGGCCCCCCGCTCACCCCGGAGGAACGGAACATCCTGAGCGGCCTCGACACCCCCGCCTCTTAAGGGGGCGGGGCTGTATCGATAGGCGGCTCGCCGCGTGGCCGCGACAAGCCCCCACCGGACCCGCGGAGGGCAACGCCACACCTACCGGCTCTTCGCGCGCTCCGCGCGCACCGCCCCCTCCACGACCCCCGCCCGCACCGCCCGCGACATCCGGATCAACGACGGCTGCCCGGTGTCCAGCCCCTGCCCCTCGGCCGCGGGCCCCGCACAGCCACCGCCGAGCCCCACGAGGGCGTCCAGGGCGGCACTGTCCAGGGCGGCAGTGTCCAGGACCCCCTGACGCGGCCCCCCGACCGGCTCCCGCGTGCCGGACATCACGGCGACGGCCACCATCGCCGCGTCCCCGATGGCCTCGGCCTCGCCGGCACTGGAGCCGAGCGAGAGGGCCTGCCGGTAGGCACGGTCACGGACCGCCTCGTCGAAGTGGACGGACACGTCCCGCAGTCCGTCCCGTATGGCTGTCGTCCGGTGCGTCAGCCGCAGCTCGACGTCGCCGAGGGAACGCCAGGACAGCAGCGCGTTCCGTCTGATGCGGCCGGCGCCCCGGGAGCCGACGAGCCGGAAGAGCGGCCCGAGCCGCAGGAAGGCGACCAGGCTGTCGATGCGCGGCCCGAGCAGCGGCAGGACATAGCCGGCCGAGGTGAGGACCGCGCCGACGGTGACCAGCATCGGAGCCAGCCGGGTGCTCAGCGGGTCCCAGTGCTGCCCGGTCCAGCGGCCGGCGACGGCCACCACCTTCAGGACGCCGTACGTGCTGGTGCACAGCCACCCGACGGCCAGCACGGCCAGTGCCCGCCGTGTCCAGCCGCTGATCTGCAGGGTCCAGCGCCAGCACAGGATCGTGGTGGTGAGGGCGGCCGCCATGTGGGCCACCAGATAGAGGACGATCATCTCGCGGATGAACGGCGTGTCCGCGTAGTAGGTGTCGAAGTCGGTGAGGCGCTCGACGGGCGCGTCCCCGACGGCGAAGAGCGCCGTCTGCGCCGCGATGATCACGGCGTACGCGAGCAGCCATCGGCGGGAGACGCGTCGCAGCCGGGCGGGGTCGTCGGCACCGCGCCAGTGGACGATCAGCACGAGCGAGGCGGCGGAGAAGGCGTTCACCGCACCGTAGGTGACGCACGCGGCGGCGTTGGGCACGCCGACGGCACGGTTGACGAAGCCGACGGTGGGCGGGGCGCCGAGGGCGAAACAGAAGCCTGCCAGGAAGATCACGGCGCAGAGCGCACGCTTCAGGGGATCACGCCGCTCGCGCCACAGTCCGGGCAGTTGGGCGGCGAAGCCGGTCCACAGGGCGGCGGCCGCCAGAAAGTAGACCAGTCCGTTCACGTCAGGCCCCCCGGCTCGGTCCGAGAGACCTCTCGCGTCAACACCCTTCACACAGTAGTCACGCAGTCAACCCCGACAACGGGCGTATGTGCGACGACAGGTGAAGGGATGTCGACGGCCGGCGATCAGCCGATGTCGGCGGTCAGCCCTTGTCGGCGATCAGCCCTCGTCGGCGGTCAGCGTCAGCGAGATGCTGTTGATGCAGTACCGCTGGTCGGTCGGGGTGGCGTACCCCTCGCCCTCGAAGACGTGCCCGAGGTGCGAGCCGCACCGCGCGCACCGCACCTCCGTGCGTACCATCCCGTGCGACCGGTCGGCGAGCAGCTCCACCGCGTCACTGTCCTTCGGGTCGTAGAAGGACGGCCAGCCGCAGTGCGACTCGAACTTCGTGTCGGAGGTGAAGAGTTCGGCACCGCAGGCGCGGCAGGAGTAGACACCCTTGGTCTTGGTGTCGGTGTACTCGCCGACGAACGCGGGCTCCGTGCCGGCCTGCCGCAGTACGGCGTACTCGGCCGGTGTCAGCTCCGCCCGCCACTGCTCGTCCGGCTTCTCGACGTCGTACGACATGAGCCTCAGCCCCTCAGCTCGAAAGACGGTCCAGGATCTGCGGGCCCAGGTCCGTCACGTCACCCGCGCCCATGGTGAGAACGAGATCGCCGGGCCTCGCCATTCCCGCGATCGCGGCGGGCACCGCGGCCTTGTCGTGCAGGGCGGTGACGTCCGCGCCCGCGGACCGGGCCGCGTCGATGATCAGCTCGCTGGTGATCCCCGGGATCGGGTCCTCGCGGGCCGGGTAGATGTCGAGGACGACCGACGCGTCCGCCAGGGCCAGGGACTGCCCCATCTCGGTGCCCAGCTCCTGGGTGCGGGAGAACAGGTGCGGCTGGAAGACCACCAGGATCCGCGCGTCCCCGGCGGCGGCCCGCATGGCCTCCAGGTCGGCCGTCATCTCGGTCGGGTGGTGCGCGTAGGAGTCGATGACCTGCACCCCGGCGGCCTCGCCCTTGAGCTGCAGCCGTCGCTTCACCCCGGTGTACGCCGCCAGTGCCGGCGCCAGCTCCGCCGCCGGCACGCCGAGCGCGACACCGGCCGCCAGCGCGGCGACGGCGTTGTGCGCGTAGTGCCGTCCGGGGACGGACACGGTGAACGTCATCTCCTGCCCGTCCAGCAGAACCGTGACCTCGCTCTTCAGCCCCTGGGCCACGACCGACAGCACGCGTACGTCGGCGTCCTCGCGCTCGCCGTACGTCACGGTCCGCACGCCGGACAGCCGGGAGGTCAGCTCACGCGCGCCCTCGTGGTCGGCGGAGATCACCAGCGTGCCGCCGGGCACGATCTTCCCCGCGAACGTCTCGAAGGACTCGTAGATCTCGTCCATGGACGCGTAGTTGGCGTGGTGGTCCAGTTCCACGTTGAGGACGATCGCCACCTCGGGCGCGTACTTGTGGAAGCTGCGGTCGCTCTCGTCCGCCTCGGCGACGAAGACGTCGCCGTCGCCGTGGTCCGCGTTCGACCCGGGTACGTCGAGATCCCCGCCGATGGCGTACGACGGCCGCAGCCCCAGCTCGCCCAGCGACACCGCCAGCATGGACGTCGTCGTGGTCTTGCCGTGCGTGCCGGCGACCGCGATCGGCCGCAGCCCGTCCATCAGCCGGGCGAGCGCGTCCGACCGGTGGACGACGGGGATACCGAGTTCGGCGGCGCGGGCGAGCTCGGGGTTGTCGGCCCGGATGGCAGACGAGACGACCACGGCGGTCGCGTCGTCCGCGAGGTGCTCGGCGGCGTGCCCGATGTGCACGGTCGCCCCGAGCGCCCGCAGGGCCTCGGCCGTCTCCGACTCCTTGGCGTCGCTACCGGCGACCTTGGCCCCCCGCTGCGCGAGGATCTTCGCGATCCCCGACATCCCGGCCCCACCGATCCCGATGAAGTGCGGCCGTTCCATGGCGGTAGGCAGTCCGGGTGCCATGCGTGTTCTCCAAGCGACGGTACGAAGACGATCCACGCCCCGAGCAGGCGCGCCCCCACCCTATTGCCTACGGCCACGGGCCAGGGCCCGTGGCCCGGAGGGCGGCGCAGCCGCCTCTCAGGAGCGCGGGGAACCGCGCGACAAGCCACGACGGACCGGCGGCCGACAGGCCACAGGACACAGGACCCCTACGGCGCCAGGTCGCTCTCAGACCCGCGCGTGCGAGAACAGCTTCAACACCGGCACCCCCACCTTGTGCCGGGCCCGGGAGGCCCAGTCCCGGTGGAAGAACTCCTCCACGTAGTGCGGATCGGTCAGCACCAGCACCTCGTCCGCCCCCACCTCCTCCACCATCGACTTCAGCGCGTCCAGGGGATGATCCTCGATGAGCCGCCCCTCGGCCGTGCTCCCGGCCCCGCGCAACGCCTGCAAGGACACCTCCAGAGCCCGTTCCCCGGCGTCCATCGCCTGCTCCCCCTCCGGCGTCTCCCCCTCCCGCGCCGCCTCGTCCAGTTCCCCGAGGGCGAGGTCGTCGATGGCCCGCAGCAACCGGTCGGCCTGATTTCCGCGCGGCTGGAGCAGCACGTGGAAGGAGGCCCGCTCGTCGCCGTGCAGGGTCGTGACGAACTCGACGTCCGCGGACGTCAGAGCCTTCTCGATCATCAATACGCTCGTGAACGACACCACAGGCGCCCTTCTCCTCGGAGGGCCCCGTGGGCCCTCACTCCTCAGAGTTCTAGTGTGCCCGGCGAAAGCTAAACGGAACTGTAGATTCCGACCGCTTTCACGTACGACGGTAACGACCGAACAGGAACCCGGACTCCTCCAGCAGCGACGCCAGGGCGAAGCGCTTGGGCACCGCCACCGAGGGTCCCCCGGCGATCCGCTGCGCGTCCCCCGCCGTGAGCATCGGCGACACGGTCAGACAGAGTTCGTCGAGGACGTCGGCGGCGATCAGCTGGCCCAACACGCGCGGGCCGCCCTCGGTGAGCAGCCGGGTGAGACCCAGGTCGGCGAGGGCCCGTACGGCGCGGGCGGGGTCGACGCCCATCCCGTCCCCGGCGACCACCACCCGGACCCCCGCCTTCTCGGCGGTGGCGACCCGGTCCGGGGCCGCGGCGGCCCCGGTGAGCAGCAGCGTGGGCGTCAGCGGCGAGGTGAACAGCGGCAGCGAGAAGTCGAGGTCCAGACTCGCGCTCACCACGGCGACAGCCGGCGCGGGAGTCTGTCCGGCCGCCCGGCGCGCCTCCGCGAACGCCTCACGCGCACGTGCGGGTCGGTACCCCTCCTGCCGTACCGTCTCGGCGCCGACGATCACCACGTCCGCGAGCCCGCGCAGCGTGCCGAAGATCCGCATGTCTGCGTCGCTGGAGATCGGCTGTGAGCGTCCACCGTGCTGGGCCGCGCCGTCGAGGGTGGACACCATGTTGGCCCGCAGCCACGGCTCCCGCCCGCCCGGCGCGGGCTCGGGGTACGCGTACGCCGCCGCCAGTTCGTCGAGACTCCACTCCCGCTCCACGAGATCCGACCTTCCGGCCGCCGCCGGGGACCGGCCGTCCCGCGCGCCCGGTGTCCGGGCCCCCGCCGGGCCCTCACCCCCGCCCACCGCCGACACCTCGGCCGCACTCGCCCCACCGGTCGCTTCCGGTGTCCGGGCCGCTGTCTCTTCGGTCACAGGGAACAGGCGTCGCATGTCGTGCAGTGTGGCACGACCCTTAGACTCGGTAACCGTGTCGTCGTCCTCAGCCACCGTGTCCGGAATCGGTCCGATACCCGAAGCGGCCCCCGCGTCCCTGTGCACCCGCGAGCCCCATGTCCCCGCGGACCGGCTCGTCGCCGAGATGGTGCCGCCGCCCCGCTTCGACTCGGTGCGCTTCGAGACCTACATCCCGGACCCGAACCAGCCCAGCCAGACCGAGGCCGTCCGCGTCCTGAGCGGTTTCGCGGCGGGCCTCGGCGGCGCGCACGCGACCGGCGCCGGCCGGCGGGGCTTTCTCGGCTTCGGCCGGGCGAAGGCCCCCAAGGTCCCGGCGGGCCCTCGCGGCGTCTACCTGGACGGCGGGTACGGCGTCGGCAAGACGCACCTCCTCGCCTCCCTCTGGCACGCCACCCCGGCCGAACCCTCCCTCAAGGCCTTCGGCACCTTCGTGGAGCTGACGAACCTGGTGGGCGCCCTCGGTTTCCAGAAGACGGTCCAGACCCTTTCCGGCCACCGCCTGCTGTGCATCGACGAGTTCGAGCTGGACGACCCGGGCGACACGGTCTTGGTGTCGACTCTGCTCGGCAAGCTGGTCGACGCGGGCGTGGCACTGGCCGCCACCTCGAACACGTTGCCGGGCAAGCTCGGTGAGGGCCGGTTCGCGGCGGCCGACTTCCTGCGCGAGATCCAGGGCCTGTCCGCCCACTTCCGCGCCCTGCGGATCGACGGCGAGGACTACCGCCACCGCGGTCTGCCCGAGGCTCCGGCGCCGTACTCCGAAGAGGAGGTCACCAAGGCGGCGTACGCCACGGAGGGCGCCTCGCTCGACGACTTCCCGCATCTGCTGGCCCACCTCGCGCGCGTCCACCCGAGCCGGTACGGCGCCCTGACGGACGGCCTCAAGGCGGTCTGTCTGACGGGCGTCGAGCCGGTGCCGGACCAGTCCACGGCGCTGCGGCTGGTGGTGCTCGCCGACCGGCTGTACGACCGCGAGGTGCCCGTGCTCGCCTCGGGGCTGCCCTTCGACCGGCTGTTCAGCGAGGAGATGCTGAACGGCGGCTACCGCAAGAAGTACTTCCGCGCCATCTCCCGCCTCACCGCCCTCGCACGCGACGCCAAGCGACTCGTGGAGCACTGAGCCCACAGCCACCGGGCGTGGCGCCGCCCAGGAGAACTCCCCCAGGTCAAGGGCCGATTCCAGCCAACTCGACCTCGCTTTTCAGGCTCTCTTCAGCTCGCAACGTTAAGTTAACCCTGCAAACAACTTTGCAGGGTTAACGTGTTTCTTGACCAGTGGTTGACCATCGGTTGACCAAGTCGAGCAAGTGTCGACGTGCGGGAGACACCCGGAACTGCCAGTGGGGAGGCTCATATTGCGAGGTACGACGACCCGGACCGTCTTTTCGGCCCTAGCCGCCGTCCTGCTCACCCTGGCGTTCTTCACTCCCACGACATCCTTCGCAGCCGCGCACACGCTTGGTCACGTCAAGGCCAAAGCCGAGCCCGGAAACACCCTCACCGCGAAGCCGTTGCGTGACACGGCGGTCACCCACCGCATGTGCGCACCCTCACAGGACCCGACCGGTCCGCACCGCACACGCGACCGGCATCGCATCACCACCCACACCGTTCCCGGGACGCCCGCGCGTCCGCCGCTGGGGGAGAACCCGGCGGCCGCGAGCGCACCCGAACGGCCCTCGGCCCCGCACCACCGGGCGTCGAGACCTCTCACGGCCCACACCCCGGCCGTTCTCCAGGTCTTCCGCTGCTGAGCCGCGGAGCGCCTGTTCCCCCCACTCTGTCGTGCAAGCCCGACGCGCCACGAGGCGCGCCAGGAGGAGTCACCACATCATGCAGCCCCTCATCGACAACGCCCGTACGTTCGGACAGCGCCCTGAGGAGTTCGCCAGGCTGGCCGAAGGCCAGTCCCCCGAGGTCCTGTTCATCACCTGCTCCGACTCGCGGGTCGTCCCGGCCCTGATCACGGGCGCCCGCCCCGGCGAGCTGTTCGAACTGCGCACCGCGGGCAACATCGTCCCGCCCTACGCCGCCGACCGCCCCACCGGTGAGACGGCCACCATCGAGTACGCCGTGGAGGTCCTCGGCGTCACCGACATCGTGGTCTGCGGACACTCGCACTGCGGCGCCGTGGGCGCCCTGGTGCGCGGCGACGACCTGGACGCCGTACCGGCCGTCCGCGACTGGCTGACCAACGCCACCCCCCGCCCGCAAGGGGCGGTCGAGGACCCGACGGTCGCCGACGGCGTGCAGAACCACGTCCTCAGCCAGCTGCTGCGCCTGCGCTCCTACCCGTGCGTGGAGAAGCGCCTCGCGGACGGACGGCTGCGGTTGCGCGGCTGGTACTACGAGGTCCACACGGGTGCCGTGCGCGAACACCGCGCGGACACCGACAAGTTCGAGACCCTGTGACCGGCGGCCAGGTGTCCGAGATGAACTCCAAGACCTCTCCCCAGCCCCCGTCCTCCCCCTCCCGCTTCCCCCATCTGCGACAGGACTTCGGCGCCTCGCTCGTCGTGTTCCTGGTCGCCCTCCCCCTGTGCGTCGGCGTCGCCGTCGCCTCGGGGGTACCGGCCGAACTCGGCCTGGTCACCGGCATCGTGGGCGGTATCGTCGCCGGTCTGATGCCCGGCAGCAGCCTCCAGGTCTCCGGCCCGGCGGCCGGTCTGACCGTGCTGGTCTTCGAGGCGGTCCGCCAGTTCGGGCTGCCCGCCCTCGGCGTGATCGTGCTCGCCGCCGGTCTGCTCCAACTCGCCATGGGCGCGCTGAAGCTGGGCCGTTGGTTCCGCGCCATATCCGTCTCCGTCGTCGAGGGCATGCTCGCCGGCATCGGCCTGGTGATCATCGCCGGCCAGCTCTACGCGGCGGCCGGTCTGAAGGCCCCCGCCTCGGGCATCGACAAGATCGCGGGCCTGCCCGGCGCCTTCGTCGACGCCGTCGGCAGCACCACCGCACTCGCCTCGCTGGCGGTCGGCGCGGGCACCATCGCGGTGATGGTGCTGTGGAAGCGCCTGCCGAAGAAGGTCCAGCTGGTTCCCGGCGCGCTCGCCGCGGTCCTGCTGGCCACCGGCGCCTCCCTGGCCTTCAGCCTCCCGGTGGCGAACGTCGAGGTGAAGGGCCTGCTGGACGTGATCCAGCCCCCCGGCCTGGACGCCTTCGGCCAGCTCGCCGACGTGGCGCTGCTCGGCACGATCCTCGCCTTCACCCTCATCGCCTCCGCCGAGAGCCTGTTCAGCGCGGCGGCCGTGGACCGGATGCACGACGGTCCGCGCACCGAGTACGACAAGGAGCTGATGGCCCAGGGCGCCGGCAACACCGTGTGCGGGCTGCTGGGCGCGCTGCCGATGACGGCGGTGATCGTTCGTAGCTCCGCCAACCTCCAGGCCGGCGCGAAGACGAAGGCCTCCCGGGTCCTGCACGGCGTCTGGCTGCTGCTCTTCGCGGCCCTGCTGCCGGGTGCGCTCGCCCTGATTCCGCTCCCCGCCCTGGCCGGCATCCTCGTCCACGCGGGCTGGAAGCTGATCCCCTTCCGGGAGGTCGTCTCCCTGTGGCGCAGCCACCGGGGCGAGGCGCTGATCCTGGTCGCCACGGCCGTGGCGATCGTCGCGGTCAACATGTTCGAGGGCGTCCTGATCGGTCTGGCCCTGTCCGTGGCCAAGACCGCCTGGGAGGCCTCGCACATCAAGCTGGAGGTCATCGACAAGGGCGCCGGGCCGGTCCAGGCCTACCTCTCCGGCAACGCGACCTTCCTGCGCCTGCCGAAGATCCTGGACGACCTGGAGTCCCTCCCCCAGGACCGCCCCGTGGAACTCCACCTCACCGGCCTCCACCACCTGGACCACGCCTGCCGCACCGCCCTGGAGAACTGGGCGGCCCGGCACAGCACGACGGGTACGGAACCGGTACGCATGACGGTCCCGGAGCCGGAGAAGGCGACGTCAGGCACGTCCTGACCCAGCCACGGCCTGTGGTGCCCCGGCTTGGAGACCGGGGCACCACAGGCTTCTTGCTCGCTTCAGTGGGCGCAGGCGACACCCTGCAAGCGTGGCGCAGGCGGCACCCTGCAAACGCCGGCGAGCGCCCCACCCCCGCAACCGACACTCGCCCCACCCCTCACCTCCGGCATATCGTGGTATTCACACAGAAAGCGGACGGCTCAAGGGGGTCGTCATGGTCGAGACGCTGGTCATCACCGCCGCGGCGATCGGCTCCGCCGCAGTCGTCTACGTCGCCGCCGCGGCCCGGGTCGTGAAGCAGTACGAACGAGGCGTGGTCTTCCGCCTCGGCCGGCTGCTGGACACCCCCAGAACACCCGGCTTCACCATGGTCGTCCCCGGTATCGACCACATCCGCAAGGTCAACATGCAGATCGTGACGATGCCCGTCCCGGCCCAGGAGGGCATCACCCGCGACAACGTCACCGTCCGTGTCGACGCGGTGGTCTACTTCAAGGTCGTCGACGCGGCCAGCGCGGTCGTACAGGTCGAGGACTACCGCTTCGCCGTCTCCCAGATGGCCCAGACCTCCCTGCGCTCCATCATCGGCAAGAGCGATCTCGACGACCTCCTCTCCAACCGCGAGAAGCTCAACCAGGGCCTGGAGCTGATGATCGACAGCCCCGCCGTGGAGTGGGGCGTCACCATCGACCGGGTCGAGATCAAGGACGTGTCCCTCCCCGACACCATGAAGCGCTCCATGGCCCGCCAGGCCGAGGCCGACCGCGAGCGCCGCGCCCGCATCATCAACGCGGACGCGGAGCTGCAGGCGTCGAGGAAGCTCGCCGAGGCCGCGAAGGAGATGGCCGACACCCCCTCCGCCCTCCAACTCCGCCTGTTGCAGACGGTGGTCGCGGTGGCCGCCGAGAAGAACTCCACCCTCGTCCTCCCCTTCCCGGTGGAACTCCTCCGCTTCCTGGAACGATCCCAGGCGGGCCCCCCACCGGGCCCCCCGCCTGACCTCGCACGCCCACGCCCCCAGCAGCCCCCCTCGCCTCCTCCCGCCCCACCCTTCCCACCCCCTCCGACCGAGTGACACGGGCGACGACTCCTCGTCCGACCTCTACGCGCGTGGTTCACGCGGCGCTGACCGCGTGATACACACAGGCGGGTCACATCCTGTCCGCCAACAGGAAGGTTGTCCCCGTGTCAGTGACCCGCCGTCAGGCCCTCGCCCGCTCGGGCGCCGGTATCGCAGGTATCGCGTTCACCGGAGCCCTCTCCGAACTCTTCGTGGGCACGGCCACCGCGCAGAGCCCCCTCGGCCATTCCGGCTACGGCCCCCTGATCCCCGACCCGAACGGCCTGCTCGATCTACCGAAGGGTTTCCGCTATCGGGTCCTCTCCCGCGAGGGCGACCCCCTCCGCTCGGGCGAGGGCCCGGTCCCCAGCAACCACGACGGCATGGCCGCCTTCCCCGGCAGACACGGCCGTGTGCACCTCGTCCGCAACCACGAGAACCGCCACAACGGCCGTATCCCGGTCCCCACCATCGAGGGCCTGACCTACGACCCGATGGGCAAGGGCGGCTGTACGTCCCTCACGCTCGACGCCCGGGGCAAGGTCGTCGCGGAACGCGTCGCCATCGCCGGCACCGCGGTCAACTGCGCCGGTGGGCCCACCCCTTGGGGCACCTGGCTGACCTGCGAGGAGAACGAGGACAAGGCCGGCACCAACGGCTACACCAAGGACCACGGCTTCATCTTCGAGGTCGACGCGGCCGACCCGCGGCGCTCGGGAGCCGTACCGCTCACCGCGATGGGCCGCTTCCAGCACGAGGCGATCGCGGTGGACCCGAAGCGGGGAGTCGTCTACGAGACGGAGGACGCCTTCCAACAGCCCTTCGGCCTCTTCTACCGCTTCCTCCCCAACAAGCCGAAGGGCGGCCTCGGTTCACTGCGCGCGGGCGGCCGCCTCCAGGCGATGCGCGTCCCCGGCGTACCCGACCTGTCCCCCATCCAGGAGCCCGGCGCCTGCTTCGAGGGCATCGAATGGGTCGACGTCCCCGACCCCCTGGCAGCACAGACCCCCATCCGCCACCAGGACTTCGGCCCCCAGGGCATCACCCACGCGCAGAAACTGGAAGGCTGCTACTGGGGCGGCCGCTGCGTCTACTTCGTCTCCTCCTTCGCCCGCAGCTCGGAGGGCTCGGCCGCCGACCACTACGGCCAGATCTGGCGCTACGACCCCGACCACCGCACCCTCACCCTGGTCATCGCCTTCGGCCCCGACACCGACCTCCAACTCCCCGGCGAATCCCCCGACAACATCTGCCTCGCCCCCTCCGGCGGCCTCATGGTCTGCGAGGACGGCAACGGCGCCCAGCACGTCTACGGCGTCACCCGCCGCGGCGAGGTGTACGCCATGGCCCGCAACGCCCAGAACATCGGCACCGCCGAGGAACCGGAATGGGGCGAGTTCGCGGGCGTCACCTTCTCCCCCGACGGCGACACGATGTACGTCAACTGCTACACCCCGGGCACGACCTTCGCGGTCACGGGGCCGTGGCGTCGCTGACGACACCTTCGGCGGGCTGCTCGCTGGACGAGATCCGGCCGGCCGGCAGCCCGTCACGGCGTGGAGAACAGGCCGGGCCCCGGAGGCGTGGGGCCGTCGGCGCGGACGCCGTTGGTGACCCGTAGGAACTCCAGTTTCTCCGCGTCGGTGGAACCCGCGGCCACCGTGTAGACGACGAGACGGATGTCGCAGCCCGGGACGGTGAGCACGTCGCAGTCGCAGATCACCTCGCCCACCTGGGGGTGGACGACGGTCTTGCGGGCCGAGACGTGCGGGCCGACCGTGCCCTCGTCCCACAGGCGGGCGAACTCCGCGCTGGTGGCCCGCAGTTCCTCCACAAGGTCGGTAAGGCCGCGGTCGCGGGGGTAGTCGATGAGAGCGGTGCGCAGGTCGGCGACGAGGGCGGGTTTCAGGGCGTCGTCGTCCTGGAGCACGGGCCAGGACGCGAGCCGGCTGGGCCCTGTGGCGAAGACCGCCCGTGCCAGGTTGCGCTCGTCGTGTGTCCGTGCGCTGGGGTCGCCCATCAGGACTGACCATGCGGGGGTCCAGGACAGCAAGGTCCAGTCGGCGCTGAACACGCCCGCGGGGAACTCCCCGAGGCGCGCCAGCATCCGTTGGACCCCGGCCGGAACATGCGTGGAGATCGTCCCCTCCTGGGGCGGCAGGAGGCCGGCCAGCCGGTAGGCGTGATCGCGTTCCATGGCCTGCAGTTGCAGTGCCCTGGCCAGGCTCGCGACGACCTGTGCCGAAGGGCTCTTGGCGCGCCCCTGTTCCAGGCGGACCACATAGTCGACGGACAGACCGGCGAGTTCGGCCAGTTCCTCGCGGCGCAGCCCCACCGCACGTCGTCCGGGCCGTGAGGTCAGTCCGACGTCGGCGGGAGAAAGACGGTCGCGCCAGCGGTGCAGTGCCGTGCCCAGGGTCTCGTCCACTCGGCCATTGTGTCCGCCGGGCCGCCGTCGTGCCTGGTACTGGCTGTCCTACCGTCGCGGAGAGCACTGGCCGGTCTCTCGCCACGGGCCGAGAGTGGACGCATGACAACAACCACCTTCATCACTGTGCGGGCACCACGAAGGGGGGCTCTCCGATGAGCGACGGCGTGGTCTCCAGCGGTTGGGACGTCCTGGACGCCTCCCACGAAGCGCTGCGCACGGCGGTCCGCGCCGTCCCCGCCGACGGCTGGCACCTGCCGACGCCCTGCGCGCGCTGGACCGTCGCCCAGGTATTCCAGCACGCCGTCGGCGACCAGATCGGCTACGCCGCCGCGCTGACCGGCGAACCCGGCCCCGGCTTCAACCCGTTCGCCCCATCGGGCGACATGCAGGGGGTGGACCCGCCGGCGTTCCTGGAGGACGCCCTGGCACGCGCGGCGAAGGCGTGGGCGGGGGTCGACCGGGACGCCGCCGAGGTGCCCGTGCCGCCGCCGCACAAGTTGTCCCCGTGGTCCGGCTCGGCAGCGTGCGGGCTGGACGCGGCGGTCCACGCCTGGGACATCGCCGTGGCGACGGGCCGGCCGTCGCCGCTCACGCCCGAACTGGCCCGCCCCCTCCTCAAGGTCGCCAGGGAGATCGTCGAGCCGCTGCGCCCCCGCGGCGCGTACACCGCCGCCCTGTCCCCCGGCGAGGGCGACGACGACGTGGCGGTCCTCCTGCGTTACCTCGGCCGCGACCCCCTCCGGAGCGTCTCTTGAGTGCCGCCACCCCGTCACGCGCGTGGCGAGCATGTACGGCACCGGGCCGTACGCGCGTGTTCGATGGACAGTACGCGTAACCGTTCGTGACGCTGGGTGAGTTGATCGTGGGGAGATCCGACTCATCTGGAGGTGGCCGAGCATGGGTGTCGACTGGGAGCCGGACCCGTCCGACAGTCTGAAGACGTTCGGGGCGTTCGTGCAGGCGCTGCGCGAGCACCACGGCTACACGCGGGAGCAGTTCGCCCCACTGGTGAGCTTCAGCGTGCACACGGTCGCCTCCATCGAGCTGGGCAGGCGGATGGCGGACGAGGTGTTCGTGGAGCGGGCGGACCGGGTGCTGGGGGACACGGGCGCGCTGCGCAGGGCGGCCAAACACGTCTCACGGCAGCCTGGCCTGGCGTCGTGGTTCCGTCGGTGGGCCCAGTTGGAGCGGCAGGCGGTGAGTTTGTGCACGTACGAGTGCCGCCTCGTGCCGGGCTTGTTGCAGCCGGAGTCGTACGTGCGGGCCTTGTGCGACGAGGACGTCCCGCCGTTGCCCGACGACGAGTTGGAGGCCCTCGTCAAGGTTCGCATGCAGCGGCAGACACTGTTCCGCGACGAGCCCAGGACCACGTTCGACTTCGTCGTCGAGGAGGCCGTGCTCATGCGCCGACTCGGCGGCACGGCCGTCTGTGTGGAACTGCTCGACCACCTGCTGGCGGCAAGCACATTGCGCAACGTCACCATCCAGATCATGCCTGCGCGCACAGAGCACCACGCCTGTCTGGCCGGCCCCATCCGCCTCCTCGAAACCCCTGATGCGCAGCGGTTCGCGTACTGCGAGGGTCAGGAGAGCGGGCGCCTGATCACCGACAGAAAGGAGGTGGCCAAGCTCTCCCTGCGCTATGCCAGACTGCGTTCGCAGGCCCTCTCCCCGCAGGACTCCGTGGGCCTGTTGCAGAGAATGCGAGGAGAGCTATGAACACCACTGAACCGCACTGGACCAGGAGCAGCTACAGCAGTGCCCAGGGCGACGACTGCGTAGAAGTCGCCCCCCTCCCCTCCGCCGTCCGCGTCCGGGACTCCAAGCGCCCCACCGGCCCCGCGCTGACCCTCTCTCCCGCCGCCTGGGCCCCCTTTATCGCCCAGGCGGGTGACTTCGGGACGGACTCCCCGGCGTTCGGCAGCTGAACCGACTGTCCGCTGACCCCATCGCCGTACTTTCGTGCGGTGATCAGTCCCGTACGCAGCATCACCGCGCTCTGCGCACTCGGTGCGCTCGGTGCCGCCCTCGCCGCCTGTGGCACCCCGCACGCCTCGACGCGCATCGTCAACGCCACCGCCAGCCCGTCGGCGGCGTCGGCGTCCCGGCCGCCCACGCTCGCGCCGGGCCCGGCAGGGCTGACCCCGGTGTTCGAGCACGGTCTCCGCAGCCGCACCGACAAGACCGTCGCGCTCACCTTCGACGCGGACATGACCGCGGACCAGGGCGAGCGGGCCGCCGCGGGCGAACGGTTCGACAATCCGGAGCTGATCGCCGCGCTGCGTCAGCTGAAGGTTCCGGCCACGCTGTTCATGACGGGGCGGTGGGTCGAGGAGTACCCGATCCAGGCGCGCTCCATCGGACGGGACCCGCTGTTCGAGGTCGCGAACCACTCGTACAGCCATCACGCCTTCACCGAGAACTGCTACGGCCTGCCGACCATGGCGCCCGCGCGCATGCGGGCGGATCTGGAGCGGGCGTACCGGGTGTTCCGTGCGGCCGGGGTCCGGGATCCGATGCCGTACTTCCGGTTCCCCGGCGGCTGCTACGACAGCCGCGCGCTGCGCAGGCTCAGCGCGTCCGGGGTGACGGCGGTGCAGTGGGACGTGGCGAGCGGCGACGCGTTCGCGACGGACGCGGACGAGGTGGTGCGGGAGGTGCTGGACGGGGTGCGGCCGGGGTCCGTCGTGGTCATGCACTGTACGCGGAGTGCCGCGCCGGTCACGGAGCGGGCCGTGCGGAAGATCGTGCCGGCGCTCCGGGAGCGCGGTTTCCGGTTCGTGAAGGTGTCGGAGCTGGTCGGAACGACGGCGGCGAGGGCGGTAGCGGCGCCCTGAGCAGCTCGGCGCGGGGCCGCTCTGCGCTGGATGTATGAGCGACGACGACTACCGCGGCGGCGGCAGCGGGGGCCGACCGCGACACCGCGTCCACATCCGGCTCCGGCTCCGGCTCCGGGCCTGGCGCCGGAGACCACCGACGGCCCTCCCTCCGCCGAGTGCGTCCTGTGCCGGCAGCCCGCCTAGTACCCGGAGTCCCACAAGGGGATCACCCTGTGCCCGGTGTGATGGGGGTCCCCCCGGTTCGGGCGAAGTCGAGAATTGGGGGAGGCGGGAGGCGGAACGGACGGCCTGTTCAGGCTGAGCGGCGCCTGGTCAGGGCGCAGGCCACGGCGGTCGCGCCCGCCGTGAGGAGCCCGGCGGCGAGCAGGGGCAGGACGGGGACCGGGATCGTCGCGTGCCGCGAGCCGTCGACCAGGGCCGTGACCGCCGCCCTGGCCGGGGAGCCGGCCACCACCAGCGCCAGCAGGGCACCGAGCAGGAGCGCGGGGACGGCCCGGCCCGGCGAACGCAGCAGCGGCCAGTTCGTGAGCGCGCCGACGGCCGTGCCGAGGAGTGCGCAGACCAGCGCGGCCAGGAGGCCCGCGCCGCCCGCCGGGAGTGCCTCGACGCGCGTCTGGTGGTCCGTGCTCGTGGGAGCGCTGATGAACGTGACGAGGACCGTGGCCGCCGTCCCGAGGAACGCGGCCGCCGAGAACGCGACCAGGACACAGGCCAGGTGCGCACGGCCGGGCCCGGCCGCCGCCCCCGTACAACTGCGGGCCGCGGGCGGCTCGTTGGTGACGCAGATCCGCATCAGCCACGCGGACACGGGCAGCAGCGCGGCGGCGGTGTAGCCGAGCGAGTCGAGCACCGGCTGTCCGCTCTGCACGCCGATGCCGAGGAACGCCGCGTACAGGATGACGGGCGGCAACCAGCGCTGGGAGCGGACGAGGAGGGCCGCCTGGTAGCGGAGGAGGGCGGTCATCAGGAGCTTTCCACTTCCAGTTCCGGTTCCGGTGTTTCCTGGGCCGCGGGTTCGGACACCGGGGTCACGCGCACCACGTGCCAGGGCGGACGCGCCCCCAGCAACGCCTTGAGCAACGCGTCGGACCGATCCGCCGGGACCGTGAACAGGTGGCTCCCCGCCCCTGATTCCCCGACCCGAGAAGTCAACTCACGTACATCAGGCGGCACTTGCGCCCCCTGCGCCCCCTGTCCCTCCACCACGACGACGGCTCCTGCCGAGGTGTCCCCCTCCCCCGACCGGAGGTCGAGCGCACCGTCGACCACCGCGTAGGTCGCGTCCGGGGCCCCCGCGAGCCGACGCGGGTCATGGTCGACGAAGACCGCCGCGGCACCGGCGTCGGTCCGCTCGACCACCACGCGCTCCAACTCCTCGCGGGCGTCGGAGTCCAGGCCCGTCCACGCCTCGTCCAGGACGAGCAACTCCGGTTCGGCCAGCAGCGCCTGGGCCACGGCGACCTTCTGGCTGCTGCCCTTGGAGAGCTCCGCCATCGGCGTACGGGCGTACTCGGCGGCGCCGAAGCGCTCCAGCCACGCGTGGGCGGCGCGGGCGGCGGACGGGCGGTCCAGGCCGTGCACGGCGCCGAGGTGGGTGAGGTACTCGACGGCGGTGAACGGCAGCGCGGCGGGGAAGCGCTCGGGGACGTACGCCGTCCGCGGGCGTCCCGTCACCCGGCCTTCCGTGGGCGCGTCGAGCCCGGCGAGGACGCGGAGCAGCGTCGACTTCCCGGTGCCGTTCGCGCCCACCACCCGGATCAGCGCGCCGGTGCCGATCTCCAGGTCGACGCCACGCAGCACCCAGTCGCCACGGAGGCCGTACCGTCGACCGACCCCCTCCAGCCTCAGCAGTAACTCACGTTCCATGCCCCCATCCTCGTACAAGTCCTCGCACAAGCGAGCGAGCAGGGGGCGCGGGAACGGTGTTTCCGCCTGGCAGACTGGGCGGGTGACCACCAGCGATGCCACCCACGACAGCCCCTTCCGGGACGAGCGGACCTCCCGCGACGAGGCGCCGCAGTTCGTACTGCCCCTGGTCGCGCACATCGAGAAGGCCTCGCCCCCGGCGCGTACGGACGCGCTGGAGACGGCGGCGCGGGCGGTGTTGGTGATGCTGAGCGACGCGCGGTCGCTGGGCGACGGGGAGTGGGCCGAGGCGGTGCGAAGCTGGCAGGACGCCCGGATCCGGAAGGTGGTCCGGCGGGCGCGCGGCGCGGAGTGGCGGCGCGCCGAGGCACTGCCGGGGATCACGGTGGCGGGCAAGTCGGCCGAGGTGCGCGTCTTCCCGCCGGTCCCGCTCGACGGCTGGCCCAAGGATCTGGCCCGCCTCCAGGTCTCCGGCACGGACCTCGACGACCCGGAGCCACCGGCCGACCCGGAGCCCGCGGCCCCGGTCCTGTGGCTGAACCCCGAGGTCGAGATGTCGGCGGGCAAGGCGATGGCCCAGGCCGGCCACGGCGCCCAGCTCGCCTGGTGGGACCTGGACGACGCGGCCCGCACCGCCTGGCGGGACGCGGGTTTCCCGCTCGCCGTCCGCACCGCCGCCCCCGCCCACTGGCACGCCCTCACCACCGCCGCCCTCCCCGTCGTACGCGACGCCGGCTTCACGGAGGTCGCCCCGGGCTCCTGCACGGTGGTCGCGGACCACTCCGCGCTGCGCTCCTGAGCCATTCGCGCCATGATCTTATTAATTTCGGATCACCTTCCCTTCGCGATCGGAAGAATTCCGATCACTTGCGTCGATACGGTGTGCGGCCCGCCCCACGTGGAATAGAAACCGGCATGCCAGCAATCCGCCCGTGTCGGGCCTGATCCATCGGGGGGCGTCATCAGAATTTCCTGGGCTAGAGGGCCGGTGATAGCGGCACTGCTCGTGGCATTCCTCACCGGCTGCGGTGACGACGGGGCATCAGGCGAATCCGGAAGCGACGATCAGCGGCCGACCATCAGCGAAACCGAGGACCCCGTCGAAACCGAGGACCCCGTCGAAACCGAGGACCCGGTCGAAACCGAGGACCCCGTCGAGACCGAGGACCCCGTCGATCCCACCCCTGGCGATGAAACCGAAGAAGCCATCACCGGACAGGTGCCCGACGAACTCGTGGGCGCGTGGGACGGAGACGGTGACGGTTCCGCCCGGCTCGACAGGATCACCTTCTTCGGCGACGGAACCGTGAGCCTGCTCTACAACAACAAGCAGGTCCTGGAGGGCCCGGCGGTCGTGGAGGAATCGAGCATGACCCTCTACGTCCCCGGCGGACCGATCACCTACGACAGCTGGTACATCGAGCAGTCCGACATCGGCAACGAATACGGATACTCATTCGAAATGCTCATGCTGGACGGCGTGAGTTACGTACGCCAGATCAACTAGCCCATGTTCCTGAACAAAGGGGGCGGCCATGAATGCGCGGATATCCGTCGTGGATGAAGATGTGGTGCGCGAGGTGACCCGGATCGTGGTCTCCGAAGTCGCGCCCGAGGAAATGGCCCTGTTCGGAATGAACAGCCGGGCCTATTTCCGGGACCCTGCCAGGACGCTGGAGGAGGCGGCCGGCGACGGCGGCGGGTCGAAGGAGAGCCTGATGGGGGCCGGCGGCGCCGAGGTCGTCGTGATGCTGACCCCCTTCGCCCTCGCGATGGTGCAAGGCGCGCTCTCCTCGTTCATCGGAGCCTTCGCCGCGAACCTCGCCGACGGCGGCGGCACCGCCGTTCGGCGGTGGCTCCGCGGCCTGTTCGGGCGGTCGGACGGCGAGAACGAGGCCGCCGACCCGGACAGCGCACTGACGCCGGACCAGGTGGAGTGGCTGCGCGAGGAGGCCTACCGCACCCTGCGGCGGGCCGAACTCGGGGATTCCCAGGCCCGGTTGCTGGCAGACGCACTCGCAGGCGCGGCCCGCGTCCGCCGGTGACGTGACCACGCCCCCTGCGCCGCCCACCCGGCCCGCCCCTCCCGACCCGTTCGCGCTGCCCAGCGGCGCCAAGTTCCGCTTCGCCCTCGTCGTCACCGCGCTGCTGGGGACGATGGCCTTCATCCACAACCTGCTCTACTTCACGTTCTCACCCGACCGTGGACGGGCGGTGGCCCTCTACCAGCGCTGCGCGTCGGCCCCGGCGGACCGGCCCGCCACGGCGGACGCCCTCTCCTACACCCAGGGCTTCCTGTCCTGCATCGCCCCGTACGAGCGGGGGAAGGCGTGGTGGGTGCTCGGCGGGATCCTGCTGCTCGTGGTGACGGCGACGGCGGTGTATCTCCTCCTGCCCTCGTTCCTGACGCGGTACGGGCAGTTGGAGCCGCTGTCGCCGCACGACCCCGACCAGGCCCCACTGCTGGCACGGCTGCACTCGCTGTCCCAGGAGGCGGGCCTGTCACGGCCCCCCGAGTTCCTGGTGAGCGGCCTGACCGACCGCAGGGTGGACGCGTACACCTTCGGCCGAAGCGGCCGTCACCGGGTGGCTCTGGCCCAGGGAACAGTCCGGGCCTTCGGCCTCGCGCCGGAGCGGGCCCGTGCCGTCGTCCTGCACGAACTGGCGCACCTGCGGAACAAGGACGTCGACGTCTTCTACCTCACCATCGCCCTGGCCCTGGCCTTCGTCCCCACGGGACTGTTGCCACTGGCCGTCGCACTGATCGGAACGCCGGCCTCCGGGGTCCTGTCGGTGACCTGGCGGTCTCTCGCCCTGGTCGCCCTCGTCTGGATCACCTGTGTGTCCGTGCTGCGGATCCGCGAGTACGGCGCCGACGTGCGGGCGGCCTCCTGGGGCGCGGGACCGGGCCTGCTGGACGTGGTCGGCACCGAGTCCGGCCGGGCCGTGCCCTGGTGGCGTCGTGGGCCGCTGGCCCTGCACCCGTCCGCGGCCGCGCGGGCGGCCGAGATCGTCCGGCCGCGGGAGCTGTTCCGTGTCCGCTTCACCGAGTGCTTCGCCGCAGGGCTGGCCGTCTCGGTCGCCGCGAGCGGGCTGCTCACTCTGCTGTGGCTGGTGGTGAACCGGCTCGACGCCCTCGACGCGCGCTGGACGACCGTGCTGCTGTGCGCACCCGCCGCCCTCGCCGTAATGGGCCTCGGGGTCTGGCGCGCGGCCCTGTTCGGCGGTGGCACCCGGGCGGTTCTGCTGCCGGGGCTGGGCCTCGGTCTCGGTCTGGTCGTCGGCGGGCCGCTCGCCCCCCAGAACGGCATCGTCCTGACGGGCCGCCCCCTCGCGCCGGGACCGGCGGCACTCCTGTCGTCCCTCGCCCTGTGCTCGCTCATGGTGGCGCTGTCGGCCTGGATCGCCCGGTCGGCGGCGCTCTGGCACGCCACCGGGGAGCAGCCGCCGGGAAAGGCGTGGCAGGCCGGGCTGAGCGCCACCGCGCTCCCGTTCGCGGTGCTCCTGAGCGGGTGGATGCTGCTGTACGACACCGGCGACGGGCTGGGGCCGGTCCACGACTCGGCCCGGGATCTGTACGGCGTGGTGAGCGCCTCGGCACCGGTGGGCCCGTTCTGGCTGTGGGCCCTCGTGGAACACCCGTTGACGCTGTTGTTCACCCGGTGGACGCCGCTCGTCGTGGCCCTCGTGGCCCTGTGGCTGTTCCCGTTGGCCACGCTGTGGCACCGTCGGCCGCCGTACGACACCGCATGGGTGGGGCAGGTCCTGACGACGAGCGCCGGGACTGCCGGTGTTTTCGCCTGGTTGCAGATCCTGGAGCGGGTGGTGCTGCGGCAGGGGGTGAGCCAGGCGGTGCGCAGCCAGGACGGATTCGTCCTCGCGTTCGCCTACTGGCAGATCGCCGCCGCGATGCTGTTCCAGGGAGTCGCCGCCGCCGTGACGGTCCGCTCGCACCGCCACGACCGGCTCGTGATACCGCTCGCGCTGCTGACCGCCTTTCTGACCGGTTGTCTGCTGACCCTGGTGTTCTTCGCCGGGGTCGTCCTGGCCGGCTGCGCCGACGGCCTCGCCCTGGTTCCGGGTCCGTGCTCGCTCGACCTTCCGCTCCCTCTGGTGCGCGACACACTGCTGCGGATCCTGGCCGGAGGTTTCCTCTGCGCGCTGGTGGGCGTGGCGGTGCCCGTCACCGTGGGACGCCTGCGCGGCGAGCGTCCGCCCGTGGCGCCCGGAACGCCCGTGCGGCACGCCCTCCGCGCACGGCCGAACCGGTGGCTCGCGGTCGGCGTCGCCGCTCTCCCGGCGTCCCTCGTCCTGGGGTTCGCGCTCCTCGTCGGCCCCATCGGGCAGCCGTCCGACGTCCGCCCCGCCGACTCGTCCTCGGCGGCCGCCTGCCGGGCCTTCGACGGTCTCCTCGGGTCCATGGGTTCCCTGGGCCCAGCCGATGCCAACGCCCGGCTCCACGAAGCGGTGCGGCTCGCGCTGCTGGCCGGCGACACTTCCCTCGCCACCGACTTCCAGGGACTGTTCGCCGCCGCCGGGGACCAGGACGCCGAGAGGTTCGGCGCCCTGACCGACCGCATCGGCGACCGGTGCGCCGACGAGGGGGCTCCGCTGGGGAATCCGCCCCGGTGAAGGCCCACCGCCCGAGCCGCGGTGAATCGTGTCCGCCTGAGCGGGCCGTCCTCAGCCGGCTCAAAGCCCGTTGAACAACTCCGCCGCACCGCACGTACTTCCCGGTACTGGCCAAGCAATTGCCCCAACGACCAGTTGGCATCACCCGGGAGGATCACTTTGCGGCGTCTCAACGGCTCGCTCATCGCCAGCCTGGCTCTCGTCGTCACCGTCGGCGCGCTGGCGTTTCCCGTATGGTCCTACGCCGACCGATCGGGCACCGCACAGGCCAACATGGCCGCCAGCACGGTGAACACCCAGTGGGGGCCGCTGACGGCCGCCGACCGGGACCTCATCATCCGCGTGCGCCTCGCGGGACTGTGGGAGCTGCCGGCCGCCGAGAAGGCGATGGCACGGTCGAGCAGCCCGGAGGTGAAGGAGGCCGCGGACCACCTGATCGTGGGTCACAAGGACCTCGACGAGCGGGTGCGGAACGTCGCCTCGCAGCTGGGCGTCGAGCTGCCGAACGTGCCGAACGAGCAGCAGGTGGGCTTCCTCGCGCAGATGGACAACGCGACCGACGACCAGTTCGACCGGGTCTGGGCCAACCTGCTGCGCTCCGCGCACGGCAAGATCTTCCCGGCCATCGGGGCGATCCGGAACCAGACCGAGAACACCCTGGTGCGCCAGCTGGCCTCGGACACCAACCAGACCGTGCTCGACCACATCACGATGCTGGAGAAGACCAACCAGGTCGACTTCGACGCGATCGCCAACGGCACGATCTGACGCCGCCCCGGCCCCGCCCCCGGGCGGCGACCCGGGACCGGACAGTCACAGCGGCACCCCCGCGGTCACCCTCCGCGCCCCAAGCAACAGTTCAGTCCCCAACGATCAGTTGGTTTCCTCCGGGAGGCTCATTTGCGACGCTCCAAGGGCTCTGTGCTCGTCGCCCTGGCGATCGCCGGCACACTCACCGCGGTCGCCTACCCCATCTTCTACTCGTACCCCAACCGCAACGCGACAGCCGCGGCCGCGCTCACCGGTGACACGGTGACCACGCAGTGGGGGCCGCTCACCCCCGCCGACCGTGACCTGCTGATCCGGGTGCGGCTGGCGGGCCTGTGGGAGCTGCCCGCCGGGCAGCAGGCGCTGGAGCGCAGCGGCAGCCAGTCCGTCAGGGAGGCCGCCGACCACCTGATCGTGGGCCACACCGACCTCGACAAGCGGTCACGGGTCATCGCCGCGAAGCTGGGCGTCGAGCTGCCGAACCAGCCGACGGCGGAGCAGCAGGGCTGGCTGGACCAGATGACCGCCTCCAAGACCGAGGCCGAGTACAACAAGACGTGGGCGAACCTGCTGCGGGCCGCCCACGGCAAGATCTTCCCGGCGATCGCCAGCGTGCGGAACTCCACCCGCAACACGCTGATCCGCCAGCTGGCCTCCGACGCCAACCAGACCGTGCTGGACCACATCACGATCCTGGAGAAGACCGGCGAGGTCGACTTCGCGACGATCGCCGACAACTCGGTGAGCGGTACCGCCAGCCCGACCGGCCCGCCGCCGCCCGTCCCCGGCCAGGTGCCGCCCGCCGCGCCCCCGGCCGTGCCGTCCACCAACCCTGACGTGCAGTCGAAGCCGTCCCCCTTCGAGTCCGGGAACGTCCCCACCGGGCGTCCGGACCCGGAGGAGATCAACAAGGACCAGGGTCAGCCGCAGGTCCAGTAGAAAGCTCAAATGTTGCTCTGAAGGTCCCCTCCACGGGGTTCGGCCCCGGCTGTCGGGGCCATGACTCCGTCACGCCGGAACACAGGTCCGCCGTAAGGAGACACACAGGGTCCTGGTGAAGCCGTGACCGACGTGACCGAGGAGGGGACGGGGACGATGGAGCAGATCGCACAGTTGGGGACGGGGATCGGCTGGCGGCCGGAGATCGCCGACGCCGTGGAGCGCATGGCCGGTGCGGACGGCGGTGTCGACTGGGTCGAGGTCGTCGCCGAGAACGTCTGTCCCGGCCACATCGCCGAGTCGTTGCTGCGCCTGCGCGAGCGGGGCGTCACGGTCGTGCCGCACGGTGTCTCCCTCGGTCTCGGCGGCGCCGACCGCCCCGACGAGCAGCGCCTGCGCTCCCTTGCCGAGCGCGCGGAGGCGTTGGGCGCCCCCCTCGTCACCGAGCACATCGCCTTCGTCCGGGCGGGCGGCGCCCTCACCGCGTCGCCGTTGCTGGAGGCCGGTCACCTGCTGCCGGTGCCGCGCACCCGGGACGCCCTGGACGTGCTGTGCGAGAACGTCCGGATCGCCCAGGACGCGCTGCCGGTGCCGCTCGCGCTGGAGAACATCGCGGCGCTCATCAACTGGCCGGGCGAGGAGATGACCGAGGGGCAGTTCCTCTACGACCTCGTCGACCGCACCGGCGTCCGGCTCCTCATCGACGTGGCGAACCTGCACACCAATCATGTCAACCGGGGCGAGGACCCCGCGAAGGCGCTCGACGAGCTGCCGGTCGAGGCCATCGCGTACGTCCATGTCGCGGGCGGCTTCGAGCGCGACGGGGTCTGGCACGACAGCCACGCCCACCCCGTCCCGCAGCAGGTCCTCGACGTCCTCGCCGACCTCGCCTCCCGGATCGCCCCGCCGGGCGTGCTCCTGGAGCGCGACGACAACTTCCCCGAGCCGGGGGAGCTGGAGCGCGAGCTGACGGCGATCCGGGGTGTGCTGGAGAAGGTGGAGGTGCGGGGCCCCGGCAAGGATGTACGGGAGCCCGAGAAGGGTGCGCGCGAGACCGACAGGGGTGAGCGGGTCCCCGGGCGGAAGGCGGCCACGGCCCGGGCGAAGGCCGTCGCGGAGACCGAGCCCGCCGCCGAGGCCGTACCCGTCACCGAGGCCGAGCCCGCAGCCCGGCAGCGGCTCGGGCTCGCGCAGGCGGCGCTGCTGTCCGCGCTGGTCGCGGGGACCCCGGTGCCCGAGGGGTTCGACCGGGTGCGGCTGGGCGTCCAGGCGCGGGCCCTCGCGGCCAAGCGGGCGGACGTGGTGGCCAAGGTCGCGCCGGAGCTCCCGGAGATCCTCGGATCGTCGTACCGGCCGACCTTTGTCGCGTACGCACAGGGGCACCCGATGACCGACGGTTACCGGCGGGACGCCCTGTCCTTCGCCGAGCACGTGCTGCTCACGGGCCGCCCGGAGGACGCGGACGTCCGGCGCGAGGTGCGCCGCTGGTGGCTGGAGCGATCGGGCCCCGCGCCGCTCTCCCAGCGGCCGACGGCCCGGCTGGCCCGCGCGACCCGCAGGGTCCTGCTACGCCGGTGAGCCGGGGCGTTCACCCCCGGATGTGCTGCGATTAACAGACCCGTGCCTCCCGCACGGGTTTGCCGCCCTGTGCGCCATGTTTTGTCGCGGTTCATCCGGCCCTTCGCGTACCCCATCCGGCGCGCTTTGTCCCCTCCTCAACCGTTCCTCCTCATACGGCAGTTGGCGTAGACCGGGCAGTAACATGCCAGTGTGTAGGCCGATCAGCACCCGTTGCGCACTAGCGTGCGGTGCCGCGAGCAGGAGGCACCATGCGAACCACCAACGGCAGAGGAGGACTGTTCAGTGGCACAGGACTCATCGTCGCCGGACTGACGGCGACGCTCGTCGCCTTGCTCTTCCCGATCTGGTCGTACGCGGACCGCTCGGGCACCGGCGTGAGCGTGCTCAACGCGTCCACCGTGACGACGCAGTACGGCCCGCTGTCCGCCCTGGACCGCGACTTCGTCACCAAGGTCAGACTGGCGGGGCTGTGGGAGCTGCCGGCCGGGCAGCAGGCCCAGACGAAGGGCTCCACCCTGGCCGTACGCACCGCGGGGGAGCATCTCGTCGAGGGGCACACCTTCCTCGACGCGCGGGTCCGCAAGGTCGCCGCGCGCCTCGCCCTGCCCCTGCCCAACCAGCCGAGCGACCAGCAGAAGGCGTGGCTGGACACCCTGACGGCGGCGCAGGGCGAGACCTACGACCGCGAGTTCGCCAACATCCTGCGGCTGGCACACGGCAAGGTCTTCTCCGTCGTCGCCCAGGTCCGGGCCACCACCCGCAACTCGCTGGTGCGTGACCTCGCCGACGACGCCAACACCACCGTTCTCGACCACATCAAGGTGCTGGAGGCCACCGGGTTCGTCGACTACGACGCGATCGCCCGCGACGCCGCCTCCGCGAGCGCCCCGCCGCTCACCAACTCCCCCACGCCGCCGACCCCGTTGGACGACCCCGGCTCCCCCGTCCCGGTGACCCCCTCGCCCACGCCGACCCGGCCGGACCCGTCACCGACGTACGCCCTGCCTCCGGCCGCCAACGGCCCGGCGGACGACGACTGAGGACGGACGACAGGGCACCGGCCGGACCCGAAGGCTCCGGCCGCCCGCCCCTGCCGGGTCCTGGCAAATGCGGGCCGCGACGGCGAACAATCGGAACAGAGCGGCCACCTTCCCTGCGGATTACGGACATCGCGCGATGCGGCCCGGGGCAGGCGCATAGAAACACGCCATGATCTGGGTCCTCTTCCTCCTGCTGGCCTGGGCCGCCGCCGGCGTGTCCTGTGCCCGACTCTGTCTGACCTCGATGCGTGCGGCGGCGGCCGACTCCGACGTCCACGTCGACCACGCCCACCACTGCCACCGGCTCACGCTGTACGAGGCGGCGTTCCTGTCCGGCGGCCCGGCACGCGTCGCCGACCTCACCCTGGTCTCCATGGCCGGCCGGCGCGGACTCCTGCTCGCGCACACCGGTTGGGTGACGGTGGTGGACCCGGACGGCCGGGACGACATGGAACGCTCCGTGATCGGCGCGATAGGCCCCGGCGGGCAGTCCCGGATAGCGCCCGTACGCCGGACCGCCGCAGCCGCGGACCCCGTACGCCGCCTCTCCGACCGGCTCGTCGCGGCGGGGCTGGCCGTGCCCTACGCCGCGCGCACGGCCGTGGCCGACGCGGTCACCCAGGTACGGGGCGCCGCGCTGGGCGTGTGCGGACTGGGGGCGCTGGCGTTGATGCTGCCCTCGCAGGGGTACGGGGAGCATCACGTGCTGGTCGCGCTGTGGTTCGCGTTGCCGCTGGTGCTGACGCTCAGCTGTCTGGTCATCGTGCGGGTCGACAGGCATCCCGGTACGCGCTGGGCGACACCGGAGGGGGTGCGGGTGCTGCGGACCGTCGTGGGCCGGGGCGGAGGTGACCTGGCGGATCTCGTCTCCGTGGCCGTCTGGGGCGTGGGGGCGGTGGGGTCCGCGGAGCTGCGGGCGGCGTTCGGGCAGCGATAGCGACGGCGACACTCCCCGACAGTCCTTTACATTCGCCCTATTTAACGCCAAACATCCCTTTGTCGCTGTCGTGCTTCGGAGGGATTCGCCATGCGGGCTGCCGTTCTCTACGGGACTGTCGGGGCGGTGGTGCTGAGTGGCCTCGGGGCCGCGCCGGCCGAGGGGGACATGAGCCGGACGGCGGCGCAGTCGGTCGCCCTCGCGGCCGAGCGGGCCGCGGACGAGGGCATCCGGTTCGGTAAGTGCCCGGCGGCGGAGGGGCTGCCGGACGGGGTGCGGTGCGGGACGGTCGAGGTGCCGCTCGACTACGCACGGCCCGACGGCCGGCAGATCTCACTGACCGTCAGCCGGATCGCGGCCAAGGGCAAGGACGCGAAGGGCAGGAAGGTCGCCCGGCAGGGGGCGCTCGTGTTCAACCCGGGCGGGCCCGGCGCCTCCGGGATGTATTTCCCGCTCGCCGGCTACCTCCCGGGCTGGAAGCGCATCGGCGCCGCCTACGACCTAGTCGGCTACGCCCCGCGCGGGGTCGGCCGCTCGGCACCGCTGTCCTGCCAGGACCCGAAGCGACTGCACCGGGGGCCCGCACCGGCGCCGACGCACCCCTCGGAGACGTACAAGAAGGAACGCGTCGCACGGGCCAAGGCGTACGCGCGAGGCTGTGCACGGCGGGGCGGGAGCGCGCTGCGGCACTACCACTCCCTCAACAACGCCCGTGACCTGGACGTGCTGCGCGCCGCGCTCGGCGAGCCACGACTGACGTTCATGGGGGCGTCGTACGGGACGTACATCGGGGCGCTGTACGCGGCCCTGTTCCCCTCGCACGTACGCCGGATGGTCTTCGACTCGGCCGTGAACCCGGCCCCCGAGCAGATCTGGTACCGCAACAACCTCGACCAGTCGGCCGCGTTCGAGGGGCGCTGGGCGGACTTCCGGGCCTGGGTCGCCAGGCACCACCGGGTCTACGGGCTGGGTGACACCCCGCAGAAGGTGCTGCGGAGCTACGAGCGGGCGGCGGCGCGGCTGGCCGCCCGGCCCGCCGCCGGCAAGGTGGGCCCGGGCCAGCTGCAGGGCGCGTTCCTCCAGGCCGCGTACCACGACGACCACTGGCCGCAGCGTGCCCTGGCGCTCTCGGCGTATCTGAGGGGCGACCCGAAGCCGCTCGTCCGGATCGCCGGCCCGTACCCGGAAGCCGCCGTCGAACAGGAGAACGCGAAGGCCGTCTACACGGCCGTCGAGTGCAACGACGCGCCCTGGCCGACACGGTGGAGCGTCTGGGACCGCGACAACACCCGGCTCGCGCGGACCGCGCCCTTCGAGACGTGGGACAACGTGTGGACGAACCTGCCGTGCGCCTACTGGAGCGGTCCGCGTCAACGACCGCTCGACG
Source organism: Streptomyces akebiae (assembly GCF_019599145.1). Taxonomy (NCBI): domain Bacteria; kingdom Bacillati; phylum Actinomycetota; class Actinomycetes; order Kitasatosporales; family Streptomycetaceae; genus Streptomyces; species Streptomyces akebiae. The sequence continues at coordinate 2,467,838 of NZ_CP080647.1, forward strand.
TGCGGACCGGCCCCGGCGAGCTGCCGCCGACGCTGATCCTGGCGGCCGAGCGGGACGCGGCCGCGCCGTACGACGGAGCGATCGAGCTGCACCGGCGGCTGTGGGGTTCGGTACTGGTGACCGAGCGGGACGCGGGGAACCACGGGGTCGCGGGCGGGTCCAACACCTGCGTCAACGGGTACCTGGAGGCGTACCTGCTGCAGGGGCGGGCGCCCGTGCGGAGGGCCGCGTGCGCGGGGCGGCCGGAGCCGAGCGCCGCTCGGCGCGAGGCTGTCGGGGAACTGCGGGTCGTCGGTAGCTGATCGCGCAGTTCCCCGCGCCCCTTACGGGGCCTAGGCGAGGCCCGCCACCAGCTCCGCCACCGACTTGCGGCGGCCCGTGTAGAACGGGACCTCCTCGCGGACGTGCATCCGGGCCTCCGAGGCACGCAGGTGCCGCATGAGGTCGACGATGCGGTACAGCTCGTCGGCCTCGAAGGCGAGGATCCACTCGTAGTCGCCCAGTGAGAAGGAGGCGACCGTGTTGGCCCGGACGTCGGGGTAGCCGCGGGCCATCTTGCCGTGGTCGGCGAGCATGCGGCGGCGGTCCTCGTCGGGCAGCAGGTACCAGTCGTAGGAGCGCACGAAGGGGTAGACGCTGACGTAGTCGCGGGGCGTCTCGTCGGCGAGGAACGCCGGGATGTGCGACCGGTTGAACTCGGCGGGGCGGTGCAGCGCCATGTTCGACCACACCGGGGCGAGCGCGCGACCCAGCCGGGTGCGGCGGAAGAGGTTGTACGCCTCCTGGAGCTGGTCGCTGGTCTCGGCGTGCCACCAGATCATGACGTCGGCGTCGGCGCGCAGGCCCGACACGTCGTACGTACCGCGGATGGTCACGTCCTTGGCGGCGAGCTGGTCGAACAGCTCCTGGACCTCGTCGGCGTAACCGGCGCGGTCCTCCGGCAGCACGTCCTTCAGCCTGAAGACGGACCACAGCGTGTAACGGATGACTTCGTTGAGGTCCTTGGCCAGCTTGCCCTTGTTCGGGATCCGGCCGGACTCGGTGGTGGGGGCGTCGTCGCTCATGGGTCTCATTCTCCCGCTCCGCCGTGGAGGCTCTGCACCGGGTGGGCGGTGAGGCGCCGCACCGCGCGCAGGTCACCGTGGATCTGGTCGACCGCGGCAGCGGCGCTCGCGACGCACGCCGGGATGCCGACGCCGTCGTACGCCGCGCCGCAGACCGCGAGGCCCGGCAGCTTGCCGAGGTGCTCGCGCAGGCGCGCCACGCGCGCGTGGTGGCCGACCGGGTACTGCGGCAGGCCGTCGTCCCAGCGGGTGACGCGGGTCTCCAGGGGGACGGCGGACAGACCGGTGGCCTCGTGCAGGTCGGTTCTCGACACCTCCACCAGGTGGGCGTCGTCGCGCTCCAGGATCGCCGTCTCGCCGTACCGGCCGACCGAGGTGCGCAGGACCAGCAGGTCCGGGTTCTCGTCGGCGATCCAGCCCCACTTCCGGGAGGCGAAGGTGGACGCCTTGATGGTGCGGCCGTCGACCGGCGGCACCAGGAAGCCGCTGCCCTCGGGGAGGGTGACGTCGGCGCGGCGGTAGGCGAGGGTGACCAGGGCCATCGAGGCGTACTCGACAGCGGCCAGCTCGGCGGCGGCCTCGGGCGCCTCGGCCCGCAGCAGGCCGGCGGCGACCGGGGCGGGGACGGCCACGACGACGGCGTCGGCGTGCAGGACACGGGCGTCGGCGGCCTCGGCGCTCCCCGCGCCGCCCGCACCGCCTCCGGCGACGACGCGCCAGCCGCCCGCCGCCTGACGGCGCAGTTCCGTGACGGGGGTGCGGGTGAGGATCTCGGCGCCGCGTGCCCGCACCGACTCGGCGACCGCGAGCGGCAGTCGCCCCACACCGCCCTGGATGCCCATGAAGACCGGCCCGGTCTGCCCGGCGGCGGCCGCCCGCTCCTGGATGCCCCGGACGGCCTCGGTGAGGGAGGCGTGGGTCCGCGCGGCCTCGAAGAGCTGCGGGACGGCCGAGCGCATCGAGATGCGGTACGCGTCGCCCGCGTAGACCCCGCCCAGCAGCGGCTCCACCAGGCGGTCGACGACCTCGCGGCCGAGGCGGGCGGCCACGTACTCCCCCACTGCCACGTCGTCGCCGATCTCGGTGCGCGGCAGGTCGGCGTCGCGCTCGATGCGGGCCAGCCCCTCGTCGGACAGAACCCCGGCGAGGGCGGACGCGGTGCCGGGGACACCCATGACGTGGCCCTTGGGCATGGGGCGCAGGGCGCCCCGGGTCCAGAGGGAGGCGGTGGCGGTGGCGGGCGGCTGGAGCCGGTCGGCGAGGCCGACCTGCCGGGCGAGGGCGACCGCCTCGGGCCGGCGGGCCAGGATCGACTCGGCGCCGAGGTCGACGCGGGCACCCGCGATCTCGCCCGGCAACAGCTTGCCGCCGACCCGCTCCGAGGCCTCCAGGACGGTCACTCTCGCACCCCGGTCCAGCAGCCCGTGCGCGGCGGCGAGTCCCGCGATACCGGCCCCGATGACGACGACATGCCCGGCGTCGCGCCCGACGTCCGAAGGTGATCCGCTCATGGTTCCACCCTCTCAGACGTCACTGACAGTCATGACGCCGGTCCCGCCCGCCGGGCGGCGCCGTCGTGGCCCCGCCGAGTCCCGACCGTGACCGCTTCGCGACCGCCCCCGCCCAACGTTCCGGCCCGCTCCGGCGTCAAAGGACCGTCAGCAAGGCAGACAGGCAGTTCTCGACCCTCGGGGGGACACCGCAATGGCCGAAACACGTGTACGACGTTCCCGGCGGCCCGCAGGGGCCCTGGCCGCCCTGTTCCTCGCCGCCGCCCTGGCCGTCACGGGCTGCGGCGCCGGCGACGACGCAACCGGCTCGGCCAAGAGCGCCGCGGACGGGGGCCGGGCCGACGACAGCATGGCCCAACCGGAGGGCGCCCTCTCCGAGCAGAGCGGCAACAGCGACCACACCGGCAAGGGCAAGGCCTCCGACGCGCCGCCGAGCGTCAGCCCGAGCCACATCATCCGCACCGCCACCCTGACCGTGCGGGTCAAGGACGTGCCGAAGGCCCTGGACGACGCCCGCACCGCCGTCGAGGGCGTGGGCGGCTTCGTCGGCAGCGAGTCCACCACCCGGGACGGCAAGGACCGCGAGCGCACCCGTGTCGTCCTGCGCGTGCCCGCCGAGAAGTACGACGAGGTCCTGACCGAGCTGGAGGGCACCGGCAAGCTGATCGAGCGGAAGACGAAGGCCGAGGACGTCACGGACCAGGTCGTCGACGTGGAGAGCCGCATCAAGACGCAGAAGGCGAGTGTGGCCAGGATCCGCGAGTTGATGGACCGGGCGACCAAGCTCGGTGACGTGGTCACCCTGGAGGGCGAGTTGAGCACCCGTCAGGCCGACCTGGAGTCGCTGCTGGCCCAGCAGAAGTCCCTGAAGGACCGCACCAGCCTGGCCACCATCACGCTGACCCTGTCCGAGACCGCGGTGAAGAAGACCCCCGAGAACGACGACCCCGGCTTCATGGACGCGCTGGCGGGCGGCTGGAGCGCGTTCGTCGCCGTCTTCCGCTGGCTGGGCCTGGCGCTCGCCGCGGTCCTCCCCTTCGCGGTGGCCGCGGCTCTCGTCGTGCTCGTGTGGTACCGCCTCAACCGCTCCCGCCGGCCCGCGACGGCGACGGCGGGAGCGGGAGCGGCCGCTCCGCTGCCGGCCGCCGCGCCGGACACGGAGGAGAAGGAGGAGCGGGAGGAGCGGGAGTGACGCGGGCTCGGGATGCGGGCCCCGTAGCGTGTCCCCATGAACACGAGCCGCGCTGAACAACGTTCGAGAGAACGCCTGGTGGTCGTCGGAGGCGACGCGGCGGGCATGTCCGCCGCGTCGCAGGCACGTCGGCTGAAGGGCCCCGACGCCCTGGAGATCGTGGCGTTCGAGCGGGGCCACTTCACCTCGTTCTCGGCGTGCGGCATCCCCTACTGGGTGGGCGGCGACGTCCCCGAACGGGACCGGCTCATCGCCCGCTCGCCGGAGGAGCACCGGGCCCGGGACATCGACCTCCGCATGCGTACGGAGGTCGTCGAGATCGACGTCGAGGGCTCCCGCGTCCGTGCGCGGGACCTCGACGCGGGCACCGAGTCCTGGACCGCGTACGACAAGCTCGTCATCGCGACCGGCGCCCGCCCCGTCCGCCCCGACCTGCCCGGTGTCGACGCGGACGGGGTGCACGGCGTGCAGACCCTGGACGACGGCCAGGCCCTGCTGGACACGCTGACCGCCACCGAGGGCCGTCGCGCGGTGGTCGTCGGCGCGGGATACATCGGCGTGGAGATGGCCGAGGCGCTCATCAACCGGGGGTACGAGGTCACGGTCGTCAACCGCGGCAGGGAACCGATGTCCACCCTGGACCCGGACATGGGTCGGCTGGTGCACAAGGCCATGGAGGGCATGGGCATCACCATGGTGGACGACGCCGAGGTCACCGCCCTGCGCACCGACGACGGCCGCGTCCGCGCGGTCGCCACCGAGGACGCCGAGTACCCGGCGGACGTGGTGGTGCTGGGCATCGGCGTCCGCCCTGAGACGGAGCTGGCGCGCGCGGCGGGCCTGCCCGTGGGCGATCACGGCGGCCTGCTCACCGATCTCGCCCTGCGTGTGCGGGGCCACGCGAACATCTGGGCCGGCGGCGACTGCGTCGAGGTGCTCGACCTGGTCTCGGGCCGTGAGCGGCACATCCCGCTCGGCACCCACGCCAACAAGCACGGCCAGATCATCGGCGCCAACGTCGGCGGCGACTACGCCACGTTCCCCGGTGTCGTCGGCACCGCCGTCAGCAAGGTCTGCGACCTGGAGATCGCCCGCACCGGCCTCCGGGAGAAGGACGCCGACCGGGCCGGCCTCCAGTACGTCACCGTCACCATCGAGTCCACGAGCCGCGCGGGCTACTACCCCGGCGCCGCCCCCATGACCGTGAAGATGCTCGCCGAACGCCGCACCGGCCGCCTCCTCGGCGTCCAGATCGTCGGCCGGGAGGGCGCGGGCAAGCGCGTCGACATCGCGGCGGTGGCCCTCACCGCGGGCATGACGGTGGAACAGATGACCGCGCTCGACCTCGGCTACGCCCCGCCCTTCTCCCCCGTCTGGGACCCGGTCCTGGTGGCGGCGAGAAAGGCGACGGCGGCGGTGAGGTCGGGCACCTCATGAGGTGAGTGCCTGCCGACGGGGCCGCGCCCCGGCTCCATCAGGGGCGCGGGGAAACCGCGCGACCGGCCACGACGCTCCCGCGCCCGGCGTCGCACAGCACCCCCACGGCACTCCCCCGTCACACCGCCGACGTGCCGGTGATCCGGTCGATCGCCTGCCGAGCCTGCTCCGTCGGCGGCCGCGACGGCAACGAGGACACCGACGCGGCGGATGTCACCGCGGACGTCACCGCGGCCGGCGCGGACGTCGGCGCCGCTGTCGGCTTCGCGTGGGCCGCCGCCGGCCGAGCCGACCGCAACCGATGGCTCACGGCCTCGTCCAGGGTCACCGGCCGCTGCATCCGCGCGGCCAACCGCCCGGCCTCCTGGCCGAGCGCGGCCACGTCTTCCCAGGGCAGCCGCACCACCAGCGAGATCTCGGCCTCACCATCAGGGGTGGCGTGCATCGCCGGGGCAACTCGGTCGTTCATCGCCTGTTCCTCACGTAGTACGTAGATCCGCGGTTGAGAACTCATACGCACCACCCACCCCGCACGTTCACCGAACCCCGGCCCGCCTGATTCCGGCCCCGTATCCCGGGCACAAGTCCGGTGTGGTCATCCCCGTCCATGACGTGAACCCCGTGGGCCGCACGCCCTACGTGACATACGCACTGATCGCCGCGAACGTCTTCGTCTTCGTCTTCATGCCGGGTCTCGCCGGCTCCGTGCCGGGTGACAGCGAAGTGGCCCGGCTGTGCCATACACAGGCGTTCCTGGAGCAGTACGCGGCGATACCCCAGGAGTTGATCCGCCATCAGCTGCCGCGGCTGGTGCCCACCGGTGAACTCGCCCCGTCGGGCGGCTGCGCGCTGGGCCCGCCGGGCTACGACAAGTCACCCGCGCTGTCCGTCCTCACCGCGCTGTTCCTGCACGGCGGCTGGCTGCATCTGGTGGGCAACATGCTGTTCCTGCTGATCTTCGGCAACAACATCGAGGACCGGCTGGGCCGCGTACGGTTCGCTCTCTTCTACGTGGCCTGCGGATACGCGGCGTCGTACGGCTACGCGTTCCTGAACGCCGACTCCGGCGACCCCCTGATCGGCGCGTCCGGGGCGATCGCCGGGGTCCTCGGCGCCTATCTCGTGCTCTACCCGAAGGCCAGGGTCTGGGTCCTCGTCCCGTTCCTGGTCTTCCTGCCCCTGAGACTGCCGGCCTGGCTGGTGCTGGGCTCCTGGTTCGTGCTGCAGGCCGTCTACTCGTCGGGCGAAGGTGTCTCGGACGTCGGCACGGTGGCGTACGCGGCCCACCTCGTCGGCTTCGTCGCCGGCATGATCCTCGCCTGGCCCCTGCGCCCGGGCACCCCGCCCCCGCCCGAGCCGCGCGGCCTGCTGTTCGGCAGACGGGCACGGCCGGGCTGGTGACCCGGGAGCGCTACCGGGCGGTCCGGGTGTGGACGTACTCCACGAGGCGGGTCAGGGAGTCCGGGTCGGTGCTGGGCATGACGCCGTGGCCGAGGTTGAAGACGTGGCCCTCAAGACCGGCGGCGGCGTCGAGGACCTCGCGGGTCTTGGCCTCGACGGCCTCCGTGCCGGCGAACAGGACGGTCGGGTCGAGGTTGCCCTGGAGCGCCTTGCCGGGGCCGACGCGGCGGGCGGCCTCGTCGAGCGGGACGCGCCAGTCGACGCCGACGACGTCCGCCCCGGCCTCGCCCATGAGGCCCAGCAGCTCACCGGTGCCGACGCCGAAGTGGATGCGCGGGACGCCGTAGGACTCGACGGCCCGGAAGACCTTCGCGGAGGCGGGCAGCACCGAGCGGCGGTAGTCCGCGGGGGCCAGCGCGCCGGCCCAGGAGTCGAAGAGCTGCACGGCGGAGGCGCCCGCCTCGATCTGGACCTTCAGGAACGCGGAGGTGATCCCGGCGAGGCGGTCGAGCAGGTCGGCCCAGAGCTCGGGGTCGCCGTACATCATCGCCTTGGCGTTCTCGTACGTGCGGGACGGGCCGCCCTCGACCAGGTAGCTGGCGAGGGTGAAGGGGGCACCGGCGAAACCGATGAGGGGGGTCTCGCCGAGTTCGGCGGTGAGCAGCCCGATGGCCTCGGTGACGTAGGAGACGTCCTCGGGGGTCAGGTCGCGCAGCTGGGCGAGGTCGGCGCGGCTGCGGATCGGCTTCTCGACGACGGGGCCGACGCCGGGCTTGATGTCGAGGTCGATGCCGATGGCCTTGAGCGGGACGACGATGTCGCTGAAGTAGATCGCCGCGTCCACCCGGTGCCGACGGACCGGTTGGAGGGTGATCTCCGTGACCAGCTCGGGCCGCATGCACGACTCCAGCATCCCGATGCCCTCGCGTACCTTCAGGTACTCGGGGAGCGAGCGCCCGGCCTGCCGCATGAACCACACCGGTGTGTGCGGCACGGGCTCGCGCCTGCACGCCTTCAGGAAGGCGGAGTTCTTGACGGTGTCGCGGGTGGCGGTCGGCTGGTGGCCCGAGGGGCTGGCGTTGGCACTCACGAGGCAAAGTCTCGCACGCCCGCTTGACAGTGACGGCCCGGGTCGTCGCCGAGCGGGGCCCGCGCTTCGGCGGTCGGCGCCGGCACGCGTCGGCGGGGCCCGCGTTCGCTCAGCGCGATGCGACCGTGACCCAGCGCACGGGTGTCTTGCCCTGCGCCGGGGCCCCGTTCCCCTTAATGTTCCGGCATGGCTGCGGCTCAGGGACGACTGTCGGACGGCGCTGGCGGGATGGACGACGCGAAGGAGGGGGAGGGCGATGCGAAGGAGACGGCACCGCTGCCGTTCCGCTCCGCCGTCGAAGCGCTGAGGTCCACACGGCTGCGGCCGGAGATCGAGATCGAGTCGACCAAGCCGCCGCAGCGGCTCGCCCCGTACGCGTACGCCCTGGAGGCCGCGGTCGTGGAGGGCGACGAGGATCTGGCCGACGGCCGGCTGGTGCTGCTGCACGACCCGGCGGGACACGACGCCTGGCAGGGCACGTTCCGGCTGGTGACCCTGGTCCGGGCCGAGCTGGAACCCGAGATGGCGGCCGATCCGCTGCTGCCGGAGGTGTGCTGGTCGTGGCTGACCGGGGCGCTGCAGTCCCGGGGGCTGTCGTACGGGGAGCCGAGCGGGACGGTGACGCGGGCCAGTTCGCACTACTACGGCGGGCTGGCGGCACGGCCGGCCGCGTCGCAGATCGAGATCCGGGCCTCGTGGACACCGCGCGAGGTCCTGGGCGGGGTTCCCGACACCGCCGCGCATCTCGCGTCGTGGTGCGACCTGCTCGCCCAGATCGCGGGCCTGCCTCCGGCGGTCGACCCCGGGGACGCGGCGGTGGTGTCGTTGCCGCAGCGGCGGGGGCCGCAGTCCCGCTGAACCCTTCTCGTCCCCAGGACCGTGCTCCGCGGAGCACGGTCCTTTTTCGTGTGCGAGCTACCACGCCGATCAAAACCGTCACTTTGTCGATACGGCCACTTTCGGCCTCGTATCGACATGAAGCGACACCGTTCGATCTTCGAATGATCGAAGATTTGTCCGAATTGAACGTATTGTTACTCACCAAATCGTGATCATTCTCTAAAGGAGCAGAGGTTTGGTGCCGAAGACCTCTGTGACCTTGAAAGCACGGTTCGTCCCCGGCTTCGACCCCACGAGCCCAGCGAATCGCCCCCCGTCCCGCACCCCAGGAGGCCTGGTGTCCGTTCTCCTCGAGCAGCCCGCAAGCCTGGTCGCCTACCGTCCGAACAAGCCGACCGCGATGGTGGTGGTGGCGGATCCCCGGGTCCGGTCCACCGTGACCCGCCACCTGTGGGCCCTCGGGGTCCGCGACGTGATCGAGGCCTCGTCCATCGCCGAGGCCCGTCCCCGCGTCGGCAACCCCCGTGACATCTGCGTCGCAGACGTCCACCTGCCGGACGGTTCCGGCCTGACCCTCCTCTCCGAGACCCGCGCGGCGGGGTGGCCCAACGGCCTCGCCCTCTCCGCCGCCGACGACATCGGCGCCGTACGCAACGCCCTCGCGGGCGGCGTGAAGGGATACGTCGTCACCGGCACCCGTACCAACATCGGACTGCCCACCCGCCCGGGTGCCGCCCCCATCGGCTCCGCCGCCCGTATGCACCGCCGTCCCCCGGGCGCCCCGAGCCACCCGGGCGGCTACCGGGAGCTCTCGGGACGCGAGGTCGAGGTGCTGCGCCTGGTCGCGGAGGGGCAGTCGAACAAGGCGATCGGCGTCTCCATGGGCCTGTCCGCGCTCACGGTCAAGAGCCACTTGGCCCGAATCGCACGCAAGCTCGGCACCGGCGACCGCGCCGGAATGGTGGCGGTGGCCCTGCGCACCGGGATCATCCACTGACGCGGAGGGCCCTGGAGCGGCAAGAGGCCGGGATTATCCCGGCACGTCCGGGCTCTCCCGGTTCGCCGGAAACATTCACTGACACGTGTGACACGTGACTGGTTTACGACCCCGCAAGGCCCGTCGGCGGAACGTTCCGTCGGCGGGCCTTGTCCATACACGGATACCCTTGACAGGTGACCGACGCCCAAGAGACCGCAGCAGACAGGACCCTGCGAACCACCGGAGGCGCCCCTCCGGACGACGGCGGATCCTCTGAAGCGGGGGCGCCGATCCCTCTGCTGGAGCCGAGGGACGGAATTCCGGCCGTGATCGCCGACGAGTCCTCGCTCGCCGCGGTGATCGCCGACTTCGCCGCCGGCTCCGGCCCCGTCGCCGTGGACGCCGAACGCGCGTCCGGTTACCGCTACGGTCAGCGGGCCTATCTGGTGCAGCTGCGCCGTGAGGGCGCGGGCACCGCGCTCATCGATCCCGTCGCCTGCCCGGACCTCTCCGGCCTCGGCGAGGCGCTCTCCGGCGTGGAGTGGGTGCTGCACGCGGCCACCCAGGACCTGCCCTGTCTGCGCGAGATAGACATGGTGCCGACGCGGATCTTCGACACCGAGCTGGCCGGGCGGCTCGCCGGGTTCCCCCGGGTCGGCCTCGGCGCGATGGTCGAGGGCGTGCTCGGCTACGTCCTGGAGAAGGGCCACTCCGCGGTCGACTGGTCCACCCGCCCGCTGCCCGAGCCGTGGCTGCGCTACGCCGCGCTCGACGTGGAGCTCCTCGTGGACCTGCGGGACGCCCTGGAGAAGGAGCTGGAGCGGCAGGGGAAGCTGGAGTGGGCGCGGCAGGAGTTCGACGCGATCGCGTCCGCGCCGCCCGCCGAACCGCGCAAGGACCCGTGGCGGCGGACGTCCGGGATGCACAAGGTGCGGCGGCGCCGGCAGATGGCGGTCGTGCGCGAGATGTGGGAGGCGCGGGACCGCATCGCCCGGCGGCGGGACGTGTCGCCGGGGAAGGTGCTGAGCGACGCGGCGATCGTGGAGGCGGCCCTGGCCCTGCCGGTCAACGCGCACGCGCTGGCCGCGCTGACCGGGTTCGGGCATCGGATGGGACGGCGGCAGCTGGAGCAGTGGCAGGCCGCGGTGGACCGGGCCAGGGCCCTGCCGGACTCCGCGCTGCCGGCGCACGGGCAGCCGGTGACGGGCCCGCCGCCGCCGAAGGCGTGGGCCGACAAGGATCCGGCGGCGGCGGCGCGGCTGTCCGCGGCGCGGGCCGGGGTGTCCGCGCTGGCGGAGCAGCTCACCATGCCGCAGGAGAATCTGATCACTCCGGACACCGTTCGGCGGTTGTGCTGGGAGCCGCCGGTCACGGCCGACGCCGAGTCGATCTCCGCTGCGCTGGCCGGGTACGGGGCGCGGGCCTGGCAGGTGGAGCTGGTCACACCGGTTCTGGTGGGGGCGCTGTCCGCCGCGGCGAAGGTGAAGAAGGCATAGGCGCCGCAGGGGCCTCTGTGTGTGGGCGGGTGCGGGTCGCGTGTGGTTGCTCGCGCGGTTCCCCGCGCCCCACAAGAGCCTGCCGCCCCCGTCGGCCAGCCGTGATACCTACTTCGTCGCCCCCCTCATGAAGCCGTTGTAGATGAACCTCTGGAGCAGCAGGAAGGCGATCAGGGTCGGCAGGATCACCAGGACCGCTCCTGCCGAGATCGTCTCCCAGTGGGCTCCGAAGGGGCCCTTGAAACGGAAGAGGGACGTGGAGATGACACCGCGGTCGTCGGAGGGCAGGTAGAGGAAGGGGATGTAGAAGTCGTTGTAGACCGTGATCCCCTTGACGATGACGACGGTGGCGATCGCCGGTTTGAGCAGCGGGAAGATGATCTTCCGGTAGATGGTGAAGGCGTTGGCACCGTCCAGGCGGGCGGCCTCGTCGAGGGAGACCGGGATCGACCGCACGAACTGCAGGAAGATGTAGATCGAGACGATGTCGGTGCCCATGTAGAGGGCGATCGGCGCCCAGAGGGTGTCGAACATGCCGAAGCTGTCGACGATCTGGAAGGTCGCGACCTGCGTGGTGACGCCGGGGACGAGGGTCGCGACGAGGAACAGGGCGAGGACCGGTTTCCGGAAGCGGAAGGTGAAGCGGTCGATCGCGTAGGCCGCCATCGAGCCGATGAGGACCGTTCCGGTGATGGCGAAGAGAAGGATGAAGGCCGTGTTGCCGAAGGCGGCGAGCATCTCGCCGTCGCGGAAGGCCGTGGCGTAGTTCTCCAGGTTCAGGAAGTCGTCCGGCAGGGTGAGGGCGCCGCTGTCGTCCGCCATCTCCCGTTCGGTCTTGAGCGAGGTCAGCAGCACCACGAGCAGGGGCAGCAGGACCACGACCGACGCGCCGACCAGGGACAGATAGGTGAGCGTGCGGGCGACTCGCCCGCGGGTCACCGGGGTTGGGGTCGTCAGCGTCGTCATACGAGGTCCACCCTGTCGTCGGGGACCAGCCGGCGTTGCAGCCACGTCACCGCCAGGATGATCAGCAGCAGGACGACCGCGGCGGCGGACGCGAGGCCCGTCTTGTTGAACTGGAAGGCGAGCTTGACGGTCTGGATCACGAAGGTCTCGGTGCCGGTGGCGCCGCCCGTCATGATGTACGGGATCTCGAAGACCGAGAGCGAGCCGGAGATCGAGAGGATCACGCTCAGGCTCAGCACCGGTCGGATGCCGGGCGCGATGATGTACCGGAACTGGTGCCAGCGGTTCGCGCCGTCGAGTTCGGCGGCCTCGTACAGCTCCCCCGGGATCGACTGGATCGCGCCGAGGAAGAGCACGAAGTTCAGGCCCATGTAGCGCCACACCGAGACGCCGGCGAGAGAGACGTTCGCGGAGGTCTCCGTGCCGAGCCAGGCGCGGTCCGACTCGTGTCCGAACAGGGCGAGGACCGAGTCGAGGGTGCCGCCGTCCTGGAAGAAGTAGAGGAAGACGAAGCCGATCGCGACACCGTTGATCAGGTAGGGGAAGAAGAGGATGCCCTTGAAGACGTTCCGGAAGCGGAGGTTGAAGCTGAGGACCGTCGCGAAGTAGAGGGCTGCCACGATCTGCACGGCGGACGCGGCCAGGTAGTAGGCGCTGACGAAGAAGACCCGGAACAGTTCGGGCCGGGTGAAGATCTCGACGTAGTTGTCGGTGCCGGTGTAGTTCAGCTCGGGGCTGACGCCGTCCCAGTCGGTGAAGCTGTACGCCAGCATGTTGGCGACCGGCACGTAGGTGAAGGTGATCAGCAGGGCCAGCGGGACGGCCAGGAAGAGCCAGGGGGTGAGGCCGCGCCACAGGCGCACCCCGCGAGGGGCGCGCCGGGGCGTGGGGGGCCGGGGCGCGGCCGCCCGGGGCCGCGCCGCCTTCTCCGTCGCGTGCGAGGGGGGTGTCGTACGCGCCTGGGGCATCAGGACCCCACGGTCTTCGCTGCCTCGGTCCAGCGCCTGCCGAGGTCGTCGAGGAAGTCGTCGACGTCGCCGTCCTTGGCGCCCCGGGCGATGTCGACCAGTTCCTGGCGGTAGGCCGGCGCGTTGATGCCGACCTCCGAGGCGTTGTCGATCTCCTTGACCGTCCCGCCCTTGGCGTCGTCGAGTTCGATGAGTTCGACGCCCTGCTCCTCGTACGGCTTCAGGACCTCGGGCAAGGGTGCGTCCTTGAGCGTGGAGATCGAGAGGTTGTCCTGCGCGTAGCCCGACTTGTCGGTGAACCAGTCGATCCAGGCGCGGGCCGCCTCCTTGTGCTGGGAGTGGATGCTGACGGCCTGGTTGTAGTCGGGGTTGACGGTCGCGCAGGCCTTGCCGTCGACCCGGGCGGGGAAGGGCATGAACCCTATGTCGTCGGGGTCGGCCCCGGCCTTCTCGGCGGCCTGCCGGAACTGGATGACCGCCCAGCTGCCGAGCCAGGCCGTCGCGATCTCGCCCTTGGCCAACTGGGGCTTGGAGTTCTCCCAGTTGGTGGTCGTCGGGTCCTTCTCGATCAGGCCCTGGTGCACGATGTCGTACAACAGCTGGTCGGCGACGCGCAGTTCGCCGTCCTCGCCCCAGGGGTTGCCCTCCGCGAGGCGGGTGGTGGCCTCGGTGTCGCAGCTCACCGAGCCGTTCACGGCGGTCCACTGGCTGAGCGGCCACTGGGCCGCGAAGTTGGTGTAGTACGGGACGGCGTCGGTCTTGGACTTGATGGCCTTGAGCGCGGTGAGGAACTCCGCCGGGGTGGTGGGCCAGTCGGTGACGCCGGCCTCGGCCCAGATCCGCTTGTTGTAGAGGAAGCCGGGGGCCGCGCCCATCGGACTCTGGCCGTAGACCTTGCCGTCGACGGCGGTGAAGTCGGTGAAGCGGTACTTCTCGCTCAGCTCCTTCTGGGTGCCGAGCGAAGCGAAGAACTTGGGGTAGTCGTTCTTCTTGATGACGGCCGGGATCATGAGCACGTCGCCGTAGTTGTCCGTGTTCATCCGGATCTTGACTTCGGCCTCGTAGTCGGTGATCGCGTCGAACTTCACCTTCACCTTCGGATAGGTCTTGTTGAAGTCGTCGGCGTACTTCTTCATCGTGCCGTCCTGCACGATGTCCGTCCGGTGGGTGAGGACCGTGATGGATCCGGACACCTGTGCCGGGTCGTCGGCCGCCTCGGCGTCGGCGCCCTTCGAGCTTCCGCCGCCGCCGGTGCAGCCCGACGCGAGAAGCGCGGCCGCCAGCAGTGTTCCGGTGAGCGTCTTCCGGTGGTTCATGTGCACCAGCTCCGTTCGGGACGGACGAGCACGGGTGGGATGGCTGGTTCGGCACTCTGGCAGCCTGTCACTGAACCGGTAAAGTCCCTATTTCGCCAAGGCTGCCGAAAGATTTCGCGATCGTGTCGAGGCATCTGACTCGACCGGTTTAGGGAGTGCGCATGCTGGACGCCACACCGCTCACCGAGGGCTGGATCCTCCGGCACGAGCAGGGACCGCTCGCCGCCGTGGTGCCCGGGTGCGTGCACACCGATCTGCTGGCCGCGGGACTGATCCCGGATCCCTTCCTCGGACGCGCCGAGGACGAGGTGGCGTGGGTGGGCCGCCGGGAGTGGACGTACGAGATCGAGTTGCCCGGGGGCGGCGCGGCCGGCGGCCACGACCAGACCGATCTGGTCTTCGACGGGCTCGACACCGCCGCCGAGATCCGGCTCGACGGGCGGCTCCTCGGCTCGGTACGGAACATGCACCGCTCCTACCGCTTCGACATCACCGGCATGAGCGGTCTGCTCTCGGTGCGCTTCGCCTCCGCGTACGCCGAGGCCGAGGCGGTGCGCGAGCGGCTCGGCGACCGGCCAGGCGCCTATCCGCAGCCGTTCCAGTTCATCCGGAAGATGGCCTGCTCCTTCGGCTGGGACTGGGGGCCGACCCTCGTGACGGCCGGCATCTGGCGGCCCGTCCGGCTGGAGAGGTGGTCCACGGCACGGATCGCCCGCGTACGGCCGCTGGTGACCGTCGACGGCACGACGGGGCGGGTGGAGCTGCTCGTCGACGTGGAGCGGGCGGCCGTGGAGGCGGGGCTGCGCCTGGAGGCCCGGGTGGGAGGGGTCACCGCGGCCGCGGAGGTCGAGGGGACGAGCGGCGTCGTACGGCTGGAGGTGCCGGGCGTGGAGCTGTGGTGGCCCCGAGGTTACGGTGAACAGCCGCTGTACGAGGTGGAGTTGACCCTGCACGGCGAAGGTGACGCGCTCGATGTGTGGCGGCGGCGGGTCGGGTTCCGGACCGTGGAACTGGACCGGGGCGCCGATGAGCACGGGACCGGGTTCACGCTCGTCGTCAACGGGGAGCGGCTGTTCGCGCGCGGGGTGAACTGGATCCCGGACGACGTGTTCCCCTCCCGCGTCACGCGCGAGCGGTACCGGGAGCGGCTGCGGCAGGCGGCCGGGGCCGGTGTCGATCTCGTACGGATCTGGGGCGGCGGGATCTACGAGAGCGAGGACTTCTACGACGTCTGCGACGAGTCGGGGCTGCTGGTCTGGCAGGACTTCCCGTTCGCGTGCGCGGCCTACCCGGAGGAGCAGCCGCTGCGGGGCGAGGTGGAGGCCGAGGCGCGGGAGAACGTCGTACGGCTGATGCCGCACCCGTCGCTGGTGCTGTGGAACGGCAACAACGAGAACCTGTGGGGGTTCAGGGACTGGGGCTGGGAGGAGCGGCTCGCCGGGGAGTCGTGGGGCGAGGGGTACTACCTGGGGCTGCTGCCGCGCGTGGTCGCGGAGCTGGACCCGACCCGGCCCTACACGGCGGGCAGTCCGTGGTCGGGTTCGTGGGACCGGCATCCGAACGACCCCGCGCACGGCACGCACCACTCCTGGGAGGTGTGGAACCGGCGGGACTACGCCGAGTACCGGGCGAGCGTGCCGCGGTTCGTCGCCGAGTTCGGGTGGCAGGCGCCGCCCGCGTACGCGACCCTGCGGCGGGCGCTGCCCGGTGAGGAGCTCGCGTCCGACTCCCCCGGCATGCTGCACCACCAGAAGGCCGAGGACGGGAACGGCAAGCTGGAGCGGGGGCTCGCGCGTCATTTCGTGGTGCCGGAGGGGGACTTCGACCGCTGGCACTATCTGACGCAGGTCAACCAGGCGCGCGCGATCGCGGCCGGGATCGAGCACTGGCGGTCCCACTGGCCGGTGTGCGCGGGCACGGTCGTGTGGCAGCTCAACGACTGCTGGCCGGTGACCTCGTGGGCGGCGGTCGACGGGGACGGGCGGGAGAAGCCGCTGTACCACGAGCTGCGCCGGCTGTACGCGGACCGGCTGCTGACGCTTCACGTGCGCGGGGAAGGGCTGGTGTTGGCCGTCGTGAACCAGGCGGGCGACCGATGGGTCCCGGGTGGGCTGCGGTTGCGGCGGATGTCCGTGGAGGGGGCCGTCGTCGCCGAGGTGGCGGTGGAGGTGTCCGCCGCCGCGCGTACGGTGGCCGAGGTACGGGTGCCGCAAGAGGTGGAGCCCGTGGGGGCGAAGGAGTTCCTGGTGGCGGACGGGCGGGACGGTCAGGGGCCGCTGCGGGCGGTGCACTTCCCGCTGCCGGATCGTGAAGTGCCTTATCCGAGGCCGGAGTTCGATGTAGAGGTCGGTCCCGGCGCGGTGACCGTGACGGCCAGGACGCTGCTGCGCGACCTGCTGCTCCAGGCGGACCGGCTGGGGCCGGCGGCGCGTGCCGACACCGGGCTGGTTACCCTGTTGCCGGGGGAGCGGGTGACCATCGGGGTGCGCGGGCTGGAGGCCGTGCCCGACGTGGCGGACGTGCGACGGGCCCTGTACTGCGTGGAGCCCGCCCGATGAGCACCTCACCGACTCCGCCACCGCCCCAACCGTCGGGTCCGCCCCCGGCCCCGCGCGTGACCATCAAGGACGTCGCCGCGCTCGCCGGGGTGTCCAAGGGCGCGGTGTCGCTCGCCTTCAACCGGAAGCCGGGGCTGTCCGACGCCACGCGGGACCGGATCTTCGCGGCGGCACGGGAGCTCGGGTGGGCGCCGAACCTGGCGGCGCGGTCGTTGTCGAGCCAGCGGGTCGACGTGGTGGGGCTGGCGATCTGCCGGCCCGCCAAGCAGCTCGGGCTCGAACCGTTCTACATGGAGTTCATCTCCGGCGTGGAGAGCGTGCTGACCGAGCGGTCCTGCTCCCTGCTGCTGCGGCTGGTGCGGAATCTGGAGGAGGAGGTGGGGCTCCAGGACGCGTGGTGGCGGGGGCGGCAGGTCAGTGGGTCGATCCTCGTCGACTTCCGCGCGGACGATCCGAGAGTGGCCGCGGTGGGACGGCTGGGGGTGCCGGTGGTGGCCGTCGGGCATCCGTCGCTGACCGGCGGGCTCACGTCGGTGTGGACGGACGACGCGACCGCCGTGACGGAGGCGGTGCGGTATCTGGCGGCGCTGGGGCATCGGCGGATCGCCCGGGTGGGGGGCGCGGCCGCGCTGGGGCACACGGCCATTCGTACGGCGGCGTTCGATCAGGCGGCGCGGGAGCTGCGGCTGGCCGGGGCCTGGCAGGTGGCGACCGATTTCTCGGGGGAGGCGGGGGCGCGGGCGACGCGGTCGCTGCTGACCGGGGCGGGGGACGACCGGCCCACGGCGATCGTCTACGACAACGACATCATGGCGGTGGCGGGGTTGTCGGTGGCGGCGGAGATGGGCGTGCGGGTGCCGGAGGAGGTGTCCCTGCTGGCCTGGGACGACTCCCAGTTGTGCCGGCTGACGCGGCCGACCCTGTCCGCGATGAGTCATGACGTGCACGGGTTCGGGGCGGATGTGGCGCGGACGTTGTTCGAGGTGATCGCCGGAGGTGGGGCTTCCCGTCCGGCGGCCACGCCCGTGCTGGTTCCGCGAGGGTCGACCGCGACCGCCCCTTGACCGCCGTACGGGGACAGGGGGTGCGTCGGGGCTGGTCGCGCGGTTCCTCGTGCCCTTCGGGCGACTTTGTGTAACCGGCGGTAACATGCAGAAGGCGTGTGACGTTCGCCGCTCCCCTCCCCAGGGGTGGGCAGCACAGTTACTCGCAAGTAGCATGGGCCTGAGCGCGCGCTCAGCGGTTGCGCGTCGCAGCAGTGCCGTCCCGCACCTCTGGAGGAGAGCCATCGTGCCTCGTACCGTCAAGGAAGTCGTCTTCGTCGACGGCGTCCGCACCCCGTTCGGCAAGGCGGGCCCGAAGGGCATCTACCACGAGACCCGCGCCGACGACCTCGTCGTGAAGGCGATCCGGGAGCTGCTGCGCCGCAACCCCGGTCTGGAGCCCGCGAAGATCGACGAGGTCGCCATCGCCGCGACCACGCAGATCGGTGACCAGGGCCTCACCATCGGCCGCACGGCGGGCATCCTCGCCGGTCTGCCGCAGTCGGTGCCCGGTTACTCCATCGACCGGATGTGCGCCGGCGCCCTGACCGCCGTCACCTCGGTCGCCGGTTCCGTCGCCTTCGGCGCGTACGACGTCGCCATCGCCGGTGGTGTCGAGCACATGGGCCGCCACCCGATGGGTGAGGGCGTCGACCCGAACCCGCGCTTCGTCAGCGAGAAGCTGGTCGACGAGTCCGCCCTGTTCATGGGCATGACCGCCGAGAACCTGCACGACCGCTACCCGACGATCACCAAGCAGCGCGCCGACGAGTACGCCGTGCGCTCCCAGGAGAAGGCCGCCAAGGCGTACGCCAACGGCAAGATCCAGGCCGACCTGGTACCGATCTCGGTGCGCCGCACCAACGCCGAGGCCGGCGAGACCGGCTGGGGCCTGGTCACCGCCGACGAGCCGATGCGTCCGGGCACGACCATCGAGAACCTGACAGGCCTCAAGACGCCGTTCCGCGTGCACGGCCGGGTCACCGCCGGTAACGCGGCCGGTCTGAACGACGGCGCCACCGCCTCGCTCATCGCGTCCGAGGACTTCGCCCGCGAGAACAACCTCCCGGTGAAGATGCGCCTCGTCTCGTACTCCTTCGCGGGTGTCGAGCCGGAGGTCATGGGCTACGGCCCGATCCCGGCGACGGAGAAGGCGCTCGCCCAGGCGGGTCTGTCGATCGACGACATCGGCCTGTTCGAGATCAACGAGGCCTTCGCCGTGCAGGTGCTCGCCTTCCTGGAGCACTACGGCATCGCCGACGACGACGCGCGCGTCAACCAGTACGGCGGCGCCATCGCCTTCGGTCACCCGCTGGCCTCCTCGGGTGTGCGTCTGATGACGCAGCTCGCCCGCCAGTTCGAGGAGCAGCCGGAGGTCCGCTACGGCCTCACCACCATGTGCGTCGGCTTCGGCATGGGCGCCACCGTCATCTGGGAGAACCCGCACCACAAGGACGCCGGAGGCGACAAGTGAGCACCACCGCTGAGCTTCTCAAGGGCGCGGCCGAGCTGTTCCCCGACGAGGTCGTGACGTCCGCGCACGTACGCCACCTCGACCTGCCGTTCGGTGCCGGGCGCTTCGCGCTCATCACACTGGACAACGGCTTCGACCACACCAAGCCGACCACCTTCGGCCCGGCGTCGCTGGCGAACCTGAACACCGCCATCGACCAGGTGGAGAAGGAGGCCACGGCCGGCGAGATCGTCGGTGTCGGTGTCACCGGCAAGCCGTTCATCTTCGCCGTCGGCGCCGACCTCAAGGGCGTCGAGCTGCTGAAGGAGCACGAGCACGCGCTCGCCATCGGCAAGGGCGGCCACGAGGTCTTCAAGCGTCTGTCCGCGCTCGCCGTCCCGACCTTCGCGTACTACAACGGTGCCGCGATGGGCGGTGGCGTCGAGGTCGGTCTGCACTGCTCCTACCGGACCGTCTCCGCGGCCCTGCCCGCGTTCTCGCTCCCCGAGGTGTTCCTGGGCCTGGTCCCGGGCTGGGGCGGCTGCACGATCCTGCCGAACCTGATCGGTGCCGACAAGGCCGTCTCGGTGATCATCGAGAACAGCCTCAACCAGAACAAGCAGCTCAAGGGCAAGCAGGTCTACGAGCTCGGGATCGCCGACGCCCTGTTCGAGGGCGCCGACTTCCTGGAGCAGTCGCTGATCTGGACGGCGTCCGTCCTCAAGGGCGAGATCGTCATCGACCGCCCGGTGATCGACCGCGGTGAGGCCTGGGACCAGGCCGTCGCCAAGGGCCGGTTCATCGCGGACTCCAAGGTGCACGGGGCGGCCCCGGCCGCGTACCGCGCGCTGGACATCATCGCCGCCGCGAAGAACGGCGACCTCCAGCAGGGCTTCGACGCCGAGGACGTCGCCCTCGCCGACCTGATCATGGGTGGCGAGCTGCGCGCCGGCATCTACGCCTTCAACCTGGTGCAGAAGCGCGGCAAGCGCCCCGCCGGTGCCCCGGACAAGAACCTGGCCCGCCCGGTCACCAAGGTCGGTGTCGTCGGCGCCGGTCTGATGGCCTCCCAGCTCGCGCTGCTCTTCCTGCGCCGCCTGGAGGTGCCGGTCGTACTGACCGACATCGACCAGGAGCGCGTCGACAAGGGTGTGGGCTACGTCCACGCCGAGATCGACAAGCTGCTGCTCAAGGGCCGGATCAACCAGGACAAGGCCAACCGTCTCAAGGCCCTGGTCACCGGTGTGCTCGACAAGGCCGAGGGCTTCGCGGACGCGGACTTCATCATCGAGGCCGTGTTCGAGGAGATCGGCGTCAAGCAGCAGGTGTTCGCGGAGGTCGAGGCGGTCGCCCCGGCGCACGCGATCCTCGCCACCAACACCTCCTCGCTGTCGGTGACGGAGATGGCGTCGAAGCTGAAGAACCCCGAGCGGGTCGTCGGCTTCCACTTCTTCAACCCGGTCGCGATCCTGCCGCTGCTGGAGATCGTCCGGGGCGAGGCCACCGACGACGCCTCCCTCGCCACGGCCTTCGCCGTCGCCAAGAAGCTGAAGAAGACCGCGGTGCTGGTGAAGGACGCCCCGGCGTTCGTCGTCAACCGCATCCTCACCCGCTTCATGGGCGAGATCCAGAACGTCATCGACGAGGGCACGCCGGTCGAGGTCGCCGAGAAGGCGGTCGAGCCGCTGGGTCTGCCGATGTCGCCGCTGGTCCTCCTGGAGCTGGTCGGCCCGGCCATCGGTCTGCACGTCTCGGAGACCCTCAACCGGGCCTTCCCGGACCGCTTCACGGTCTCCGCGAACCTCGCCGCGGTCGTCAAGGCCGGCAAGCGCGGGTTCTACGTCTACGACTCCGGCAAGCCGGAGCTGGACCCCGAGGTCGCCGCGCTCCTCAAGCAGGGCGACTCCGTCCTGTCCGAGGAGCAGGTGCGGGCCCGTGTGCTCGACGCCGTCGCCCAGGAGATCGGGCTCATGCTCGACGAGGGTGTCGTCGCCGAGGCGCAGGACATCGACCTCTGCCTGATCACCGGCGCCGGCTGGCCCTTCCACCTGGGCGGCATCACGCCGTACCTGGACCGCGAGGGCGTCAGCGAGCGGGTCAACGGCAAGAAGTTCCTGGAGGACGGGGTGGCTTCGGTCCCCGCGTAACCACCGGACACGGGTGAGGGCCTCCGCCTGCGGGCGGAGGCCCTCTTCCCATGTGTCCGCCGCGCCCCTCAGCGGCCCCTGAGGGGCGCGGGGAACCGCGCGAGCGACCCTCCCCACGACCCGCACCCGCCGAACCAGCACCCCGGCAGAGGCGTGGGCGCATACACGCGGGCGCGAACGCCCCGTCAGACGGCGACCGACGGCGCCAACGCCAAGCCCGGCTCATCGTTCTGCCGGGCCATGCGCAACGCGCCCGCCGCGTCGATCAACCCGAGCACCACCCGCCCGTCGGCGTCCCGAGCCAACGCCGGCGCCCCCACACAGCGCTCACGGGTCGGCGACCACCACACCCCGGCCTGCTCGTTCTCCGTACCGCAGGCCGCCAGCACGACCCGCCCCTCGACGTCGCGATGGGCCAGGACCGTACAGTCGTACCCGTCGAGCGGCACCCGCAGCACGGCACCCGGGCCCTCGGCCGGAGCCCCGCCCAGCGGGATCACGTCGCCGCCCGGCCGGTGGGCGACGACGCCTCCGGTCGCCGGGTCGGTCCAGTAGTACGTCGCCCGGTCGGGCCCGGTCTCCAGACCCACCGCGCTGCCACCGGCCACCGAGAGCGGAATGGTGGGCGCCTGGCCGAAGGCCCCGTCGGGCTTCTCCTGCGTCCAGCGCATGATGAGGTCCTGTCCGCCGACCAGCGCCTCGACGTGCCCGGACGTGTACGCGACCACGGCCACGGGATCCTGCACCAGACTGCCCTTGAGGTCGGTCCACGCACTCCACTTGCCGCCCGCCAGCTCCCGGCGCAGCATGACGCCGCCACCCGCGTTGCGTGCGAAGACATGGACGTTGCCGCCGGCACTCACCGCGCCGGTGGGCATCCCGAAGCGCGCCGCCTTCGCCGCGTCCTTGTGCGGATTGCCCAGCGAACGCCATTCGGTGACCGGTCGGCCGGTCTGGTACTGGATGGCGTGCACGATGTCCACGGCGGGCGGGCCGTCTGCCGTGGGGACCTCACGGCGGCCGAGGAAGTGCACATAGGTGTCCGCGCCCTGCACGATGTGAAGGTCGGTCAGCCCCGACACGGGGAAGAGGTCCGGGCCCGTCCACTCGGCGCCGCCGGGCCGCGTCTGCGTCCAGCGCAGCAGCCCCGTGCGCGCGCGGGCGTACGCGGTGAGCCTGCCGTCCTTGCCGAGGACGAGCCAGGAACCGGCGAGCGTCGTCTCGGCCCTGTGCCGCGCGCTCCCGCCGTTCGCCGAAATGCCGGTCGCCGCCCCCTGGGCCGCGGCGCGCCCGGATCTGGTCCGCATGACGTGACCTGCCCCTTCCGATGACGCTCGGCGCGATGACGCTCGGCGCGGCTCTCCGGCCGCCTTCTCGCACGCGACACGGAAGGCCGAGCGGACCCCATCATAGGATGAACGTTTTACCGATCCGGCGTGGCCGCCCGGCATGCGACCCTGTCCCCCATGGACGCCCCCCTGCTCGTGATCGTCGACGCCGCCAACGTCATCGGCTCCGTCCCCGACGGCTGGTGGCGCGACCGACGCGGTGCCGCGGAGCGGCTGCGCGACCGCCTGGCCCGGGACGGGATCCCCGGTCGGGACGGGCCCGTCGAACTCGTGATGGTCGTCGAGGGCGCGGCCCGAGGCGTGGAGCCGGTGCCCGGCGTACGGGTCGAGGCGGCACCTGGCAGCGGTGACGACCGCATCGTGGAACTCGTCGCCGAGGAGGCGCACGACCGCCCCTGCCTCGTCGTCACCGCCGACCGCGAACTACGGCGCAGGGTGGGCGAGTTGGGCGCCGAGGTGACCGGGCCGCGGACGGTGCGGGGCGGGTCCTGAGCCGCTGGTGGTGCCCGTCGCAGGACCTGGCCGAGGGGAGCGCGTCCTTCATGTCCGAGCCCACCGGCGGGAATTGACCTCACCCATGCCGGGCATCCGAGAGAGCAGACCACGGCCCTGCGGTCCCGCCGGAAGCGGGGCCGCAGGGCCGGAGAGTCACCGGGCCTCGGGGGGCGGCTACGGAGTGCCTCGTCCCGGCGGCCCCCCGACCTCGTCGGCGGGCAGTTCCTCGTGCCGCGCGAGCCGGCTGTGCGTGCGGCCGTAGACGAAGTAGACGACGATTCCGAGGGCCATCCAGGCGGCGAAGCGGAGCCAGGTCTCGGTGGGCAGGTTGAGCATCAGCCACAGCGAGGCGCACACCGAGAGGATCGGGATGACGGGCACCCAGGGGGTGCGGAACGACCGGGGCAGGTCGGGGCGGGTCCGGCGCAGGATGACGACACCGATCGCGACGACCACGAAGGCGAACAGCGTGCCGATGTTCACCAGCTCGGCCAGCTCGCTCAGCGGGGTGAAGCCCGCGACGATCGCGATGACCACACCGAGCAGGATGGTCGGCCGGTGCGGGGTCTTGAACCGGGGGTGGACGCGGGAGAAGAAGCGCGGCAGCAGTCCGTCGCGGCTCATCGCGAAGAACACCCGGGTCTGACCGAGCAACAGGATCATGCACACGGTCGTCAGACCGACGGCGGCGCCGAAGCTGATGAAGCCCGCGAACCACGGATGCCCGGTGGCCTTGAAGGCGTCGGCGAGCGGCGCGGTCACCGAGAGGTCGGTGTAGTGCTGCATGCCGGTGACGACGATCGACACCGCCACGTACAGCGTGGTGCAGATCAGGAGGGAGCCGAGGATGCCCCGGGGCATGTCCCGCTGCGGGTTCCTCGTCTCCTCGGCGGCCGTGGCGACGACGTCGAAGCCGATGAACGCGAAGAAGACGACGGAGGCGGCTGTGAAGATGCCCATCACACCGAAGTTGGCCGGTGCCCAGCCGAACATCAGCTGGATCAGCGGGGACTGGAGGCTGTCGCCCGCCGGTACCTCCTGCGCCTTGGGGATGAACGGGTCGTAGTTGTCGCCGACGACGAAGAAGGAGCCCGCGATGATCACGGTGAGGACGACCGTCACCTTGATGGCGACGACGACCGAGGTGACCCGCGCGGAGAGCTTGGTGCCGGCCACGAGGATGGCGGTGAGGATCAGGACGAGCGCGGCGGCGAGGATGTCGAAGCCGAAGCCGTCGGCCCCGTCTCTCGTGCCGAGCGCGGCCGGCAGGTCCCAGCCGGCGTTGTCCATCAGCGAGTGGATGTAGCCGGACCAGCCGACGGCCACCACCGCCGTCCCCAGCGCGAACTCCAGCACCAGGTCCCAGCCGATGATCCAGGCGGGCAGTTCCCCGAGGGAGGCGTAACTGAAGGTGTACGCGGATCCGGCGACCGGGACCGTGGAGGCGAACTCCGCGTAGCAGAGGGCCGCGAGCGCGCAGACGACGCCGGCCACGACGAAGGCGAGGGCGACGGCGGGACCGGCGTTGTTCTTGGCCACCGTGCCGGTGAGGACGAAGATGCCGGTGCCGATGATGACACCGACGCCGAAGACCGTCAGATCCAGCGCGGACAAGGATTTCTTGAGCGCGTGCTCTGGTTCCTCGGTATCGAGGATGGACTGCTCGACCTTCTTGGTCCGAAAGAGTGTGCTGCTCACGGGCGTACCTCCCACGCTTGTCGTCCTCGACATGGCCGAGAGGGGGCGAAGGGGGTCCCCCCGGTCGAGCGAAGCCGAGACTGGGGGAGCGTTTGCCCCGGCGCGAGCGGTTTCACGCGAACGGGCCGGTCTCACCACCGTAAAGGATGGCGAAACCGGCCCGAGCGGCCCAAGGGGGTACGTCGGTCGCGCGGAGCGTCAGCCTCGCGCCGGTACGTCAGTCACGCGCGGGTTCCGCCTCGGCGGGCGCGCCGTCGAGGCGGCCGTCGAGCTTGGAGACCAGCCCGGTGACCTGGCGGGCGATGTCGGGCGCGGTGAGCCCGATCTCGGCCAGGACCTCGGCGCGGGAGGCGTGGTCGAGGAAGCGCGGCGGGATGCCGAAGTCACGCAGCGGGATGTCCACGCCGGCGTCACGCAGCGCCTGGGCGACGGCCGAGCCGACGCCGCCGACACGGGAGTTGTCCTCGACGGTGACGACGACGCGGTGCTTGTCCGCGAGCGGCGCCATGTGCTCGTCGACCGGCTTGACCCAGCGCGGGTCGACGACGGTCGTCGTGATGCCCTGCTTGTCGAGCAGGTCGGCGATCTCCAGGCACATCGGTGCGAGGGCACCGACGGAGACGAGGAGCACGTCCGGGGTGTCCGTGCCCGGCTCGCGCAGCACGTCCATGCCGCCGACGCGGCGCAGGGCCGGTACGGCGGGGCCGACGGCGCCCTTGGAGAAGCGCACCACGGTCGGCGCGTCGGTGACGTCGACGGCCTCGCGCAGCTGGGCGCGGACCTGGTCGGCGTCCCGCGGCGCGGCCAGCCTGAGGCCCGGGACGACCTGGAGGATCGACATGTCCCACATGCCGTTGTGCGAGGCCCCGTCGGTGCCGGTGACGCCGGCCCGGTCCAGGACGAACGTCACACCGCACTTGTGCAGGGCGACGTCCATCAGGACCTGGTCGAAGGCACGGTTGAGGAAGGTGGCGTACACCGCGAAGACGGGGTGCAGACCGCCCGTCGCGAGGCCCGCGGCGGACACCGCGCCGTGCTGCTCGGCGATGCCGACGTCGTACACGCGCTCGGGGAAGGCCTTGGCGAACCGGTCGAGTCCGACCGGCTGGAGCATGGCCGCCGTGATGGCGACGATGTCCTCGCGCTCCTTGCCGAGCTTGACCATCTCCTCGCCGAAGACGGAGGTCCAGTCGGCGCCGGAGGAGGCGATGGGCAGACCCGTGTCCGGGTGGATCTTGCCGACGGCGTGGAAGCGGTCCGCCTCGTCCTGGAGGGCGGGCTGGTAGCCGCGGCCCTTCTCGGTGAGGCAGTGCACGATGACCGGTCCGCCGAACCGCTTGGCGCGGGCGAGCGCGGACTCCAGGGCCTCGATGTCGTGCCCGTCGATCGGGCCGACGTACTTCAGGCCGAGGTCCTCGAACATGCCCTGGGGGGCAATGAAGTCCTTCAGCCCCTTCTTGGCGCCGTGCAGCGTCTCGTAGAGCGGCCGGCCGACGACCGGCGTCCGCTCCAGCAGGTCCTTGCCGCGGGCGAGGAACCGCTCGTAGCCGTCCGTCGTCCGCAGCGTGGCCAGGTGGTTGGCGAGGCCGCCGATGGTCGGCGCGTACGAGCGCTCGTTGTCGTTGACGACGATGACCAGCGGGCGGTCCTTGGCGTCGGCGATGTTGTTGAGCGCTTCCCAGGCCATACCGCCGGTCAGCGCGCCGTCGCCGATGACCGCGACCACGTGGTCGTCGCGTTTCAGGACCTGGTTGGCCTTCGCGAGGCCGTCGGCCCAGCCCAGCACGGTGGAGGCGTGGCTGTTCTCGATGACGTCGTGCTCGGACTCCGCCTGCGAGGGGTAGCCGGACAGGCCGCCCTTCATCTTCAGCTTGGAGAAGTCCTGGCGGCCGGTCAGCAGCTTGTGGACGTAGGACTGGTGGCCCGTGTCCCACAGCACCTTGTCCTTGGGCGAGTCGAAGACCCGGTGCAGGGCGATGGTGAGCTCGACCACGCCGAGGTTCGGGCCGAGGTGACCGCCGGTCTTCGACACCGCCTCCACGAGGAAGGTCCGGATCTCCTCCGCCAGCTGGTCCAACTCCTCCAGGCTGAGCCGGTCCAGATCGCGCGGTCCCCTGATGCGGGTCAGCAGCGGCACCCGTGCCTCCTTGCGATAGTGCTGTTCGAGCGTTACCGGGCTCGACGAAGTCTAATCTTCCGCGCACCGGGCCGACCGCCGGGCGGTCGGGTCCCGTGTCACGCAACCGGCCGTAAACCATCCTGCGCAGACGTACCCGTACGAAACGTCCGACAACATGGAGAAGTGCCCGGTGCCTTGAAGGCACCGGGCACATGTGCGCCCCGACGGAGGCTAGGCGCGACCCGCAGCCTTCTGGCTCCTACGGCTGACGGAGTCGATGACGACCGCGCCCAGCAGCACCGCACCCGTGATCATGTACTGGATCGAGGTGTTCATGTTCAGCAGGTTGAGGCCCGTCTGGATCGACTGGATGACGAGCATGCCCAGCAGCGCGGACCACACCGACCCCCGCCCGCCGAAGAGGCTGGTGCCACCGATGACGGCCGCGGCGATCGCGAGCATCAGGACGTTGCCACCACCGGCGGACAGTGTCGCGCTCGCGGTCTGGCCGACGAAGAACATGCCGCCGATCGCCGCGAAGCCACCGGAGATGGCGAACACGGTGATCCGGATCATCGGCACGTTGATACCGGCACGGCGGGCGGCCTCGATGCCGCCACCGACCGCGAACACCTGGCGGCCGTAGGTCGTACGGCGCAGCACGAAGTCGACGATCACCAGCGCCGCGAGGAAGATCACCAGCGCGTTGGAGACACCGGACGCGTTGTTGAGGACGGCGGCGGCGGCGAAGGACGCGAGGGCGAGCGCGCCGACGCGCAGCAGGATCTCGCTGGTCGGCCGGAACGGCACACCCGCGGCCCGACGGCGGCGCTGCTCGCTGATGTTGCCGACGAGGGAGAGCGCCACGGCGAGGCCGGCCAGGATGTAGGCGCCGATGATGGCCTGGTCCATGAAGAAGGAGCTCTGGCCGAGCAGGCGGACCGGGCCCTCGTCGGAGGGGATGTTGATCGTGCCGCTCTCGCCCAGCAGCCACAGCATCAGGCCGTTCCAGCCGAGGAAGCCGGCCAGGGTGACGACGAACGCGGGTACGCCGATCTTGGCGAAGAACCAGCCGTGCAGCGCGCCGATGGCGATACCGGTGAGGACCGCGAGGATCAGCGACAACCAGGCGTTCATACCGTTGTTCACCGCGAACACGGCGAACACGGTGGAGGCCAGACCGCTGACCGAACCCACGGACAGGTCGATCTCGCCGAGCAGCAGCACGAACACCAGGCCGATGGCGAGCATGCCGGTGGCCGAGAGGAAGTAGCTGATGTTCGAGAGGTTGTCGGCGCTGAGGAAACGATCGTTCTGGAGCTGGAAGATCGTCCAGATGACGATCAGGCCGATGACCACCGGCAGCGAGCCCAGCTCGCCGCCCTTCACCTTGCGCTTGAACTCGGTGACGTAGCCCTTGAGGCCCTCTTCACGGACCAGCAGACGCGGGTCGACGACGGTGACCGGCGCGGCCGTGGGGTCGTCGGCGGGAGCGACCGTGGTCTGGTCCTGGGGGGAATCGCTCTTCACGGTCTTGGACGTGTCGCTCACTTTGCCGCCTCCGTGGTGCGCCGCCCCGCGCGACGGGTCACGGCGTTGTCCGTGGCACCCGTGATCGCGGCGATGATCTCTTCGTGGCTGGTGTCCTTCACGGAGAAGGAGCCGTTGTTCTTGCCCAGACGCAGGACCGCGACGGTGTCCGCGACCGCCTTGACATCGGCCATGTTGTGGCTGATGAGGATGACGGCGAGGTTGCGCTCGCGCAGCCGTTCGACCAGGTCGAGGACCTGCGCGGTCTGCTCGACGCCGAGGGCGGCGGTGGGCTCGTCCAGGATGACGAGCTTGGGGTCACCGATGAGGGCGCGGGCGATGGCGACGACCTGGCGCTGACCGCCGGAGAGGCTCGCGATCGGGATCCGTACGCTCGGGATCCGGATGGAGAGCGTCGACAGCAGTTCCCGGGAGTTCTTCTCCATCGTCACCTCGTCGATGACGCCCCGGTGCAGCAGTTCGCGACCGAGGTAGAGGTTGCCGACGACATCGAGGTTGTCGCAGAGCGCGAGGTCCTGGTAGACCGTCGCGACACCGAGGCCCTGGGCGTCGTGCGGCTTGTTGATCTTGACCGGGTCGCCCTGCCACTCGATGACGCCCTCATCGATGGGGTGGACACCCGCGATGGTCTTGACCAGGGTGGACTTTCCTGCGCCGTTGTCGCCCACCAGGGCGACCACTTCACCGGCGTGGACCTCCAGCTCGACGTCGGTGAGTGCCTGCACCGCACCGAATCGCTTGGAGACTCCGCGCAACGCCAGCACGGGCGTAGCGGACACGTGAACCATCTCCTTCGCCGCCTGACCGGCGGGGATGCCGCGCCTTGAACCAGGCGCGGAGGAATGTGCCTGGCCCCGTGGGTGGGGGCCGTCACACAAGGCTTACAAGGTGGACATGCGTATGGCCGCTGCTCTTTCGGCAGCGGTTCCGTCCGGCGCCCGCCCCGGAAGCGGGGTCTGAAGACGGGGCGGGCGCCGGACAGGTTCAGGGGGTCGCGAGCGGTCGTGACGCGGGTGACCGCTCGCGGCCCGGGCCCGAGTGACTACTCGAGGCCGGCCTCCTTGCAGGCCTTGGCGTACTCGGCGGTGCAGATGTCGGCGACCGTGTAGAGGCCGTCCTTCACCACCGTGTCCTTGATGTTCTCCTTGGTGACGGAGACCGGGGTCAGCAGCTTCGCCGGGACCTTGTCGCCGGAGCCGCTGGTCACCTCGGTGTCGGCCAGGGACTTGATGTCCTTGCCCTCCAGCAGGTTGACCGCGAGCTCGGCGGCCGTGTCGGCCTCCGGCTTGTAGGCCTTGTAGACCGTGGAGGACTGCGTGCCGGCGACGATCCGCTGGATGGCCGCGAGCTCGGCGTCCTGGCCGGTCAGGGGGATGTTGCTGATCTTCGCACCCTTGAGGGTGTTGGCGATGCCACCGGCCATGCCGTCGTTGGCCGCGTAGACGCCGGCGATGTTCTTGGCGCCCAGCTGGGTGATCGCCGCGGACATCTTCTCGGCGGCGACGGTGTCCTTCCAGAGGCCGGACTGCTCGTAGGCGATGTCGACCTTGCCGTCGAGGGCCTTGTGCGCGCCCTCCTTGAACTGGCCGGCGTTCGGGTCGGCGTCGTCACCGTTGATCATGACGACCTTGGACTTGGGGGTCGCCTTGTCGCCGAGGGCGTCGAGGAGGGCCTGTCCCTGGAGCTCGCCGACCTTGACGTTGTCGAAGGAGACGTAGGCCGAGACCGGACCCTGGGCGAGACGGTCGTAGGCGACGACCTTGACGCCCTTGTCCACCGCGGACTGGATGGAGGACTTGATGGCGGCGGAGTCCTGGGCGGAGACGACGATGACCTTGACGCCCTTGGTCACCATGGTGCTCATCTGCTGAGCCTGCTTGTTCGGGTCAGCCGCGGCGTTCGCGTACTGGACATCGCAGTCGTCGCAGAGTTCCTTGACCTTGGCCTCGAAGTAAGGCTTGTCGAACTTCTCGTACCGCGCGGTGACCGAGTCGGGCAGGAGCAAGCCGATGGACTTGCTGTCCGAGCCGCTGCCGCTGTCCGAGTCGTTGTCGTCGCCGGCCTTGCCACAGGCGGCCACGGAGAGCGCCAGCGAAACCGCGGTGGCGCCGATCACGACTCTACGCATCGTTGCGTTCATTTTGGGTTGTGCCTCCCTGACACGGGCCGCAGCGCTGCGGCCGAGGTGGCTGGAAGTCAACTCGGCCACACGTGCGACGTCAAGAAGTAAATCCTTAACGGGTTGGCAACGGCGTGTTTCGTTCTCTAAGTGAAGGCAGGGGTTGCCGCGGTGAGGGTCCCGTCCAAAAGGGTTGAATCACCCATCTCGCTGAGGGCCAGCGCCAGGGCCCCGAGGACCTCGGCGCGGCCACCAAGTGCCCCTGGCAGCACTGAGAGTTGACGTGCGGCACTCGGGATCGCGTACCGGCCGACCGACTCCCTTATGGGCCCGAGAACCAGCTCTCCGGCCTCGGCGAGATCGCCGCCGAGGACCACGCGGCTCGGGTTCAACAGATTGCAGAGATTGGCCACTCCACTTCCGATGTGTCGACCGACGTCGGCGATCACCCGACGGCAGCCCGGATCACCGTCCCTCGCCAACCGCACGACCCCTTCCATGGTCAGGTCGGTGCCGTGGCTGGACTGGAGGAGCGGCAGCACATAGCGCGCGGCAGCGAAGGTCTCCAGACAGCCTCGGTTTCCGCAGCGGCAGACCGGGCCGGATTCATCAAGAGTAATATGCCCGATTTCTCCCGCTGTGCCACCCGGGCCCCTGTAGATCTTGCCATCGATGACCAGACCGGCACCAACGCCGCTGGAGACCTTGATGTAGGCCAGGTCCCGCACTCCCCGGCCGCTGCCCCAGACCAGCTCACCGAGGGCGCCGAGGTTGGCGTCGTTGTCCACGTGCACGGCGACGCCGAGGCGGTCACGCATCTCGGCGGCGGGCTTGGTGCCGGTCCAGCCCGGCAGGATCGCGGTGGAGCCGAGCGTCCCGGACTCCACGTCGATCGGGCCGGGCACCCCGAGGCCGACACCCGCGATCTTCGTAGGATCCACCCCGGTGGCCTCGATCAATCGGGTGACCAGCTGTTCCGCCCGGTCGAAACCCTGCGCCGAGGAGGCGTCCACGTCCAGCGGCTCGGCTTCCTCGGCGAGCACCTGGTGGGCGAGATTCCCGATCGCGACGCGCAAATGCGTGTGCCCGAAGTCCACGCCGATCACGATTCCGGCGTCCCCGCTCAACGAGACCGCGCGCGCCCGGCGGCCGCCCGCCGAAGTGGGGGTGACCTCGACGGTTCCCCCGTCCTTGAGCTCGCGCACGATGTTCGAGACCGTGGCCGCGGACAGGCCGGTGGTCCTGGCGATCTCCGCCTGCGTGAGCGACCCGGCGAGACGCACCGCCCGTACGACGCGCTCGAGATTTGCTCGGTGCAGCGACGACTGCGACCCCGGAGTCTCCATCGACTCATCCACTCCCGTCCCAGACCGGGCGGCCCGCACGCCGCCCGGGTGACCCAGATCACAGCCACGGAGCCGGGTCACTTACAAGTTGTGAACTCCAAGCTCCGCTGAACGGGTTACCGCAGTCAAGTCCTTGAGGGAAACTGAGACCGCCGAATGACCACTAAATGTCACTCTGCGGCTACTTGAGGTCCCGGGACGGGCTACTTGAGGGTGGCCGAGGTGAGCCCCGCCTGCACCTGCCGCTGGAAGGAGAGGTAGACCACGAGCATGGGGATCATGGCGATGGTGACACCGGCGAAGAGGACGGGCAGGTCGGAGGCGTAGCCCTGCTGCTGCTGGAGCTGGATGAGGCCCTGGGTGAGGACGTACCGCTCGGGATCGTCGCCGCTCTGCGGCTGCATGAGGACCGTGGGCAGGATGAACTGGTTCCACTGCCCCAAGGTGTTGAAGATCCCGACACTGATCAGCCCGGGCTTCGCCATCGGCAGCATGACCTGGAAGAACGTCCGGGTGTGCGAGGCCCCGTCGAGGATGGCCGCCTCGAACACGGCGGTGGGCAGCGTCCGGAAGAACGCGTGCATGAAGAACACGGTGAACGGCAGCGAGTAGGCGACGTACACCAGGATCAACCCCTGGTAGGTGTTCAGCATGTCCAGCCGCTTGACCATGAAGAACAACGGCACCAGGGCGAGGAACACGGGGAACATCGCACCGGCGACGAAGAAGTAGTACAGCAGCCGGTTTCCCGTGAAGGGGTAGCGGGCCAGGACGTACGCGGCCATGGAGCCGAACAGCATGGTCAGCGGCACGGAGAAGACCAGCACGATGACCGTGTTGACGAAGTAGTCGCCGATGCCCTTGTCCCAGGCGCGGGAGAAGACGTCGAAGGACCAGTTCTCGGGCCAGCCGAAGGCCGAGCCGCCGATCTGGGCGTCGGTCTTGAAGGAGCTGAGCACCAGCCACAGCAGCGGCAGCACGATCAGCAGGGCCCACAGGGCGAGGAAGCCGTGCGAGAAGACGTTCAGGACGACGCCTTCGCCGCGCTCGTCGCCGGGCCCGGTCCGGCCCTTGTTCACCGTCGGTCCGGTGGGGACCGAGTCGCCGCGCGAGGCGGTCTTGAGGGGTGCACTCATCTTCTGTCGTCTCTCCCGCTCAGAACTCGACGCGCTCGCGACGGGTGGCCCGCAGCATGACCACCGACACGATCAGGGTGAGGAGCAGCATCACGACGCCCATCGCGCAGGCGTAGCCGCTCCTGCCGTACAGCAGGAAGTTCCGCATCATCACGGTCGCCATGACCTCGCTGTGGTGGTCGGGGCCGCCTCCGTACTCCCCCGCGGTCATGGTCGAGACCAGGATGAACATGTCCATCGCCGCGATGCCGAGATAGACCCAGGCGGTCTGCACGGAGTCCCACAGCAGCGGCAGGGTGATGCGGAAGAAGGTGTGGGCGCGTCCGGCGCCGTCGATCAGCGCGGCCTCGTAGATGTCTCTCGGGATGGCCTGCATGGCGGCGGAGAACAGCACCAGGTAGAAGCCGACACCGTGCCAGACGACCACCAGGATGAGGGCCCAGAGCACCATGTTCGGCTCGTTCAGCCACTCGATGGGAGCGCTCTCGTCGACCAGTCCCAGTTTCATCAGGAGGCCGTTGAGCATGCCGCCGCTGTCGCTGCGGTACACGGCGCCGAACAGCACCGCGAGGATCGCCAGCGACAGCACCTGCGGGAAGAAGTACACGATCTTGTAGAAGCCCGACCCGGCGACCCCCGAGACGCCGCCGGCCCGGCCGCGCCCGCCCGCGTTCAGCATGAACGCGAAGAACAGCGCGAGCAGGATGGTGATGACCGGGATGAACACCAGGAACAGGATGTTGTGCCAGATCGCCTGGAGGAAGATGTCGTCCTCGAACAACGCGGTGTAGTTGTCCAGGCCGATGAAAGCGAAGGTCTGCGACTGTCCCTTCCAGTCCGTCAGCGAATAGCCGAATGTCTGGATGTACGGCCAGATCACGAAGATCAGATAAAGCGCCACGGGGACCAGGAGAAACCCCACGACGAACCGGTTCTGCCCTTTACGCATTGGCGTTTTCCTGCCTCGGGTTCCATGAGACGAAAGGCGCGCCCCGTCCTTCAGGGGCGCGGGGAACTGCGCGACAAGCCACGACGAACCCGCAGCTCACCACAGTGCGCAGCCCCCACGACGCTCCGACGCCCCCTAATCCCGGCGGTTCTTCTTGGAATCCGGGTCCTTCGCCTGCTTGTCCACCGCGGCCTGCGCCCGCTTCAACCACTCGGCCGGCTGGATCCGCTTCGCCATCAGTTCGTTCGACGCGTTCTGGATCGCCGTGTCCATCTCGCTGTACCACTCGGTGTACAGGTAACGGAACGTGTTGTCACCGGCGGCCTGGGAGGCCTCGACCGTCGACTGCGTGCCCGGCCGCAGTTGCACGCCGGGGTCGACGCCGTCCTTGAGGATGGTCAGCGAGTTGGCCTCCTTGGCGAACAGCGTCGACCATTCCTTGGAAAGCATCATCCGCATGAACTCCTTGGCGGCCGGCAGGTTCTTGGCCTTGGACGGGATGATGAACGGCTCGCCGGAGCCGGCCCGGATCGCCTCGAACGGCATCACGCTGTCCGGCAGCAGCGGCATCGGCATGAACTTCATGTCGAAGTCGTCCGGTGTCTGCTTGAGCTGCTCGTTCTCCAGCCAGGAGCCGGAGGTGATGAACACGGCCTTGTACTGGTTCCAGCGGGTCTGGGACTCGGTGTGGGTGAGGCCGTTGGTGCCGGGCATCAGATAGCCCTTCTCGACGATCTCGTAGATCGCCTCGACCCCGGCCTTCGCGGCGTCGGAGCCGACGAACGCCTTCGGGTCGAGGTTGTCGATCGCCTTCATGGCGTCCAGTCCGCCCGTCTTGGCGATCAGGTCCATGATGGCGACGTTGATGTAGTACGGGTACTTGCCCTGGTGCGCGAGGCCGCCGATGTCCTTGGCCTTGGCCTCCTTGCAGATGGTCAGGAAGTCGGCCCAGGTCTTGGGCTCCTCCCAGCCGTTCTCCTTGAAGAGCTTGCCGGAGTACCACAGGCCCCACACCGTGTAGATGTAGTTGAGGGCGACGACCTTGTCCTCCTGCATGCCCGCGTCGAGCGTGCCGGGGATGAGGGTGTCGCGGACCTTCTTGGCCGGGTCGTCGATCGAGGGGGCGTCCAGCACCGCGGCGAGGTCGAGGAGCTGGTCGTTCTTGTAGAGGACGTCGATCGGGATCTGCTGGGCGCCGGAGTCGTCGACGATGTCCGGCGGGTTGCCCGCGTTGAACCGCGGCTGGAGCTTGCCGGTGATCTCCTGGGTGCCGGTGTGGGTGGAGGTGACCCCCCACTTCTTCTGGAAGGCGGCCTCCCAGGCCTTGGCGTAGGCGTCGCCGTAGCCGCCCTTGAAGATGACGACGTCGAGCTTGCTGCCCTTCTTGACGCCGAAGGGGTTCGACTCGGAGGTCTCGCCCTGGGTGTCCTCGGAGGTGTCGTCGTCCCCGCCGCCCCCGCTGGCGCACGCGGACAGGAAGCTCATCGTGGGAACGGTGATCAGGCCCAGCGCGGCGGAACGCTTGATCAGATCGCGGCGGCCGACGCCCTCGGGGTGGGTGGTGTCGACGCCGTCGGGGCCGTGCTCGTGCTCAGCGGTAGTGGATCCCATGCTCAAGTCCTCGCCTTCTCCAGGACTCAGGCGGTGAACCGGATCCTCCCGGCACCGCGGTCGGTTCAAGCTGGGGTCATGCGTGAGGATTCAACAGGGGCAAGACGGCGGTCGGCGCGCGGACACGTCCGCGACCACCGGTAATTCCCCCCAGGTAGTACCGTCCACGGTCGTGCGACCACTATGCGGACGCCGACAGGTATAGTCCACTTCCCGCCAGGGGGGCAAGATCGAATGCAAGGTTCGCCTTCGGTCTTTTCCGAGTTGAGACCTCTCGGAAATATGAGCGGCCTTGCGCCACCTGACCGGAAAATCCCCGCCATTCGGCCCGGATGACGCAGCCAACACCCTTGACACCACTCGCCACTTCAACCCCTACTGGTCCCCGCGTTGCCCAGTCGACAACGTTGTCCTCTTTCGATCACTTCTTGATCGGAAACAGTCTGTCGGACGTAGGGAGGGTGCTCGCTGATGCGGCACAGACGGAGATCCACGGCGGTGCTCGGCGCCGTCGCAT
The DNA here is from genome assembly GCF_019599145.1 of Streptomyces akebiae. NCBI lineage: Bacteria > Bacillati > Actinomycetota > Actinomycetes > Kitasatosporales > Streptomycetaceae > Streptomyces > Streptomyces akebiae. The sequence goes on from NZ_CP080647.1 coordinate 2,504,189, forward strand.
TCGCTCTGGTGGTGGCCTCGCAGGGCGCGGCCGTCGCGTTACCGGACCGACCGGCGGCCGGTGCGCGGGAGTTCGGCTCGTCGTTCGAACCGGACGACCCGGCCCCGGACTGGATCAGCACGGTCGACACCGCACCGGACGGGTCCCCGCGGGCCTCCGGGGTCGACGGCGGCTACACCACCGGTATCCCGGGCAACATCACCGACCGGGTCACCGAGGTCCGCGCCAGCGGCGAGAACGCCGACGGCGGCGAGGTGAAGGAGAACCTCGTCGACGGCGAGTCCGGCACCAAGTGGCTCACCTTCCAGCCCACCGGCTGGGCCGAGTTCGACCTCGCCGGACCGGCCGAGGTGGTGACCTACGCGTTGACGTCGGCGAACGACTTCGAGACCCGCGACCCGAAGGACTGGACCCTCAAGGGCTCCACCGACGGCAAGGAGTGGAAGACCCTCGACACCCGCTCCGGCGAGAGCTTCACCGAACGGTTCCAGACGAAGTCGTACGACATCCCCGGCGACGCCGTGGCCGGGTACCGGCACTTCCGGCTCGACATCACCCGGAACAACGGCGCCTCGATGATCACCCAGCTCGCCGATGTGCAGTTCTCCACGGGCGGCGGGCAGACGCCCCCGCCGAAGGAGATGCTGTCGCTGGTCGACCGGGGCCCGAGCGGCTCGGCGACCGCGAAGGCCGGCGCGGGCTTCACCGGCAAGCGGGCCCTGCGGTACGCGGGCCGCCACACGGCGGACGGACCGGCGCACTCGTACAACAAGATCTTCGACGTGCACGTGGCCGTCGAACGCGACACCGAGCTGGCCTACCGGATCTTCCCGTCGATGGCGGACGGTGATCTGGACTACGACGCCACCAACGTCTCCGTCGACCTGGTCTTCACCGACGGCACCTCCCTCAGCGAACTGCGGGCGGTGGACAACCATGGGTTCCCGCTGTCGCCGCGCGGGCAGGGCGCGGCCAAGGTGCTGTACGTCAACCAGTGGAACGACGTGGTCGCGCGGATCGGGTCGGTCGCGGCCGGGCGGACCGTGGACCGGATCCTGGTGGCCTACGACTCCCCGAAGGGCCCGGCGAGGTTCCGCGGCTGGATCGACGACGTCACGCTGCGTGTCCGGGCGCCCGAGCGGCCGAAGGCACATCTGTCCGACTACGCGGTGACCACCAGGGGAACGAACTCCAGCGGCGGATTCTCCCGCGGCAACAACTTCCCGGCGACGGCGGTGCCCCATGGCTTCAACTTCTGGACGCCGGTGACCAACGCGGGTTCCCTGAGCTGGCTGTACGACTACGCGCGGGCCAACAACGCGGACAACCTGCCGACCATCCAGGCGTTCAGCGCAAGTCACGAGCCGAGCCCCTGGATGGGTGACCGGCAGACCTTCCAGGTGATGCCCTCCGCAGCCACCGGCACGCCCGAACTGAGCCGCACCTCAAGAGCGTTGGCCTTCCGGCACGAGAACGAGACGGCCCGGCCGTACTACTACGGGGTGCGCTTCGAGAACGGCGTCAGGGCCGAGATGGCGCCCACGGACCACGCGGCGGCGCTGCGCTTCACCTACCCCGGCGACGACGCCGGCGTGATCTTCGACAACGTGACCGACCAGGCGGGGCTGACCCTGGACAAGGACGCCGGGGTGGTCACGGGATTCTCGGATGTGAAGTCCGGTCTGTCGGCGGGCGCGACCCGCCTCTTCGTGTACGGGGTCTTCGACGCGCCGGTCACGGACGGCGGCTCGACCGGGGTGAAGGGCCACCTCCGCTTCGACGCGGGCGCGGACCGCACGGTGACCCTCCGTCTCGCCACCTCCCTCATCAGCCTGGACCAGGCGAAGGACAACCTGCGCCAGGAGATCCCGGAGGGCACGTCGTTCGACGCGGTGAAGAACCGGGCACGGGCGCGGTGGGACCGTGTCCTGGGCAAGGTGGAGGTCGAGGGCGCCACCCCCGACCAGCTGACGACGCTGTACTCCAGCCTCTACCGGCTCTACCTGTACCCCAACTCCGGCTTCGAGAAGGTGGGATCGACGTACCGGTACGCCTCGCCGTTCTCCCCGATGACCGGTCCGGACACCCCGACCCACACCGGCGCGAAGATCGTCGACGGCAAGGTCTACGTCAACAACGGCTTCTGGGACACCTACCGGACCACCTGGCCCGCCTACTCGCTGCTGACGCCCGGTCGGGCCGGTGAGATGGTCGACGGTTTCGTGCAGCAGTACAAGGACGGCGGCTGGACCTCGCGGTGGTCCTCCCCCGGCTACGCGGACCTGATGACCGGCACCTCGTCGGACGTGGCGTTCGCGGACGCATACGTGAAGGGTGTGGACTTCGACGCGAAGTCGGCGTACGAGGCGGCCCTGAAGAACGCCACCGTCGTGCCGCCGTCGGCGGGCGTCGGCCGCAAGGGCATGGCCACCTCCCCCTTCCTCGGCTACACCTCCACCGACACCCACGAGGGCCTGTCGTGGGCGCTGGAGGGCTACCTCAACGACTACGGCATCGCGCGCATGGGTCAGGCGCTGTACCGGAAGACCGGCGAGAAGCGCTACCGGGAGGAGGCGACGTACTTCCTCAACAGGGCTCGCGACTACGTCGAGTTGTTCGACGAGAAGGCCGGCTTCTTCCAGGGCCGCGACGGCACCGGTGCCTGGCGGGTCGACTCCGCGACCTACGACCCCCGGGTCTGGGGCCACGACTACACCGAGACCAACGGCTGGGGATACGCCTTCACCGCACCCCAGGACAGCAAGGGCCTGGCCAACCTGTACGGCGGTCGCGGCGGGCTGGCGAAGAAGCTGGACACCTACTTCTCCACCCCGGAGACGGCCTCCCCCGACCTCGTCGGCTCCTACAACGGCGTCATCCACGAGATGACGGAGGCCCGTGACGTGCGGATGGGCATGTACGGCCACTCCAACCAGGTCGCCCACCACGCGATCTACATGTACGACGCCGCCGGGCAGCCCTGGAAGGCCCAGGAGAAGGTCCGCGAGGTGCTCTCCCGCCTCTACGTCGGCAGCGACATCGGCCAGGGCTACCACGGCGACGAGGACAACGGCGAGCAGTCCGCCTGGTACCTCTTCTCCGCGCTCGGCTTCTACCCGCTGGTGATGGGCAGCGGCGAGTACGCCGTCGGCTCCCCGCTGTTCACCAAGGCGACCGTCCATCTGGAGAACGGCCGGGACCTGGTCGTCGAGGCACCGAGGAACAGCGCCAGGAACGTGTACGTGCAGGGTCTGAAGGTCAACGGCAAGGCCTGGACGTCGACTTCACTGCCGCACTCCCTCATCTCCCGTGGCGGTGTGCTGAAGTTCGACATGGGCCCGAAGCCCTCCCGCTGGGGCACCGGTGAGAGCGCGGCCCCGGTGTCGATCACGAAGAACGACAGGGTGCCGTCCCCCCGTTCGGACGCCGTCGTGGGGGACGGGGCGCTCTTCGACGACACGTCGTCCACGAAGGCAGCCGTGCGGACGGTGCCGCTGCCGACTCCCGCCCGGACCCGGGCGGTTCAGTACACGCTCACCTCCGCCGACCGCGCCGAGGCCCCGGACGGCTGGACCTTGCAGGCCTCCACGGACGGCACGACCTGGAAGACCCTCGACAGACGCTCCGGTGAGTCCTTCGCCTGGGACCGCCAGACCCGGGCCTTCTCCGTCCCGGCCCCGAAGGCGTACGACCACTACCGGCTCGTCCTGGAGGACACGGCGACGCTCGCGGAGGTGGAGCTGCTGTCCTGACCCTGAGCCTGACCGGGGCCCCGGCCCAACCGGCTTGACTTGGTTGCCCGTGGGAACGATAGAGTCTTGTCCAGACCACTCGACAACGTTGTCCTGTCGGGGGGTTCACAAGCCACACTCCCACCGCGCCCGGTCTCCCCCGTACCGGGACGCGGCTCGCGGACCGGGTGGGCACGCACCGCACCGCCCACCCGGTCCGCCCCGAGCGCGACGCCCGCCCCCGCACAGGGCCGGCGCCGCGGCACGGGCCGGGTCTCAGCCCACCCGGCAGGGCAGCGTGGTCGCGGGATCACCTCCCGACCCTTGCACCACATAGCCGAAGGTGGCGGTTTCACCGGGATCCAGCGACCCGTTCCAGTCCGCGTTGTGCACCATCACGTTCTGCCCGGTGTAGGTCGCGCTGCCGCTCCAGAGGCTGTCGACCTTCTGCCCGGCGGGCAACGTCCAGTTGACCATCCAGCCGAGCATCGGCACGTCGCCGGTGTTGGTGACGACGACCTCGGACTGGTAGCCACCGGTCCAACTGCCCGTCGTACGCCGGGTCGCGGCGCACTCGCCCTGCACCGGATCGGTGGGGTCGCCGGGCTGCTTGATGCCGGTCACCTCACCGTTGCCACCGTCGAAGACGACGTCGGAGCAGGAGTAGAAGGTCTCCTGGCTGTCGGAGCGCTGCCAGACCATGTAGATGAGGTGGCGGCCCGACTTGTTCGCGGGCAGCTGGCCCCGCCAGGAGTAGTTGGCCTCGACCGTGCCCGGACTGCCGTTCAGCGGCGGGTGGTCGACGCTCAGGAACGGCTGTGCCTCCATGTCGTTCCACGTGAGCGTCTTCGTCGGATCGAAGCCGTCCTTGGTGATGTAGACGTAGAACCAACCCGGGTGCGCCGCCCACGCGTTGTACGAGAAGTCGACGGTCGCACCGGAGGTGAGGTGGGTCAGCGGCCAGTCGGCGCTGGGCGTGTTGAACCCGGTGAAGTTGGTGTTGCCGCCGCTGCACAGCTGGCCGTCCGGGACGAAGCCGCGGGTGCGGCCGGCGCCGTCCGAGCGCAGCACCGAGAACCAGTTGTAGAACGGGGTCGTCCCGCTGACCTGCTGCGCGGAACGACAGGCCGGGTTGATCGGTTTGATCTCACCGGTGTCGGTCAGCCCGTCCTGCCAGCAGAGGAACGTACGGCTGCCGGGCTTCATCGGGGTGCCGTGCGCCTCCGCCTTGCCGCTGCCGGCGGTGACGACGAGGCCGAGCGCGGGGATCGTGGTGACGAGGGCGAGCAGGACGAGAAGAAGCGCCCTGTGGCGCCGGGGCAGTCTTAACCGCAAATTTGTCACGTGCATGACAGGAGCTCCTTGCGTGTACGGCTTGAAGTGGGGGGAACGTGCGCGTGCCGATGTGCAGGTGCCGGTGCGGACGTGCCGGTGCGAGGTGCCGGTGCGGATGAGTGGTGCGGGTGAGTGGTGCGGGTGGGAGCGGATCCGGGGGTGACGGGTTCCGGTCCGCCACGCCGCCATATGGGAGCGCTCCCACCCCACCTGCTTCGGAAGCTAGCGCGCGGCGACGTGGTTGTAAACGGCTGTCACGTACCGACGCGCGGGGGCCGCACCCGGGCGGGCGCGGCCCCCGCAATGACGGGAACACACTCGTACGCCGGGAGCGCCGCCGTACGGGACGACTCTGCGCGTGGAAGCTGAGCGGATCCTGAATCCCGCGGGTACCGGTGGAACCCTCTGACGGCGGCGTGCGCGCGGCTCCGGCTCCGGCTCCGGCTCCGGCTCCGGCTCCGGCCCGGGATCGACGGCGCGAGGGCCGATCCGGTGCTCCGCGACTCATCCGGCCCTTCTCCAGGGGCGTTCGGCCTGCAGCCGGGCGGTCGTCAGCAGTCGGCGGGTGAGCTTCGCGTGGGTGCCGGTGCCCACGGCGAGGAGGCGGTACAGTCCGCCGGCCGGGCCGGGGAAGGCCGCACGGGTCTCGGCACGCAGCCGGACGTGGTCCGGCCCCGCCGCGTCGAGGTGGAAGGTCAGGGTGTAGGAGGAGAAGCGGTGGCGGCCCAGGAGGGTCAGTTGCCTGGCCGGGATCGCGGTCAGCGTGCGGAAGCCGGGGAAGGTCGTCGCGCCCTCGACGGGCGGGCGCGGCCCGGACGCCGTGTGGTCGGCGCAGCCCACGAGCTTGGCGTAACGGACCGCGGCGGGGCGGGAGAAGGCCCAGTCGAGCGCCTCGGCCAGGGCCCACCAGACCTCGTCGGCGTCCGCCTCGACGAGGATCGTGTGCTCGTCGACGTACGGGAGCGGGGTGCGGCGGCGCATCGGTGCATCCATGGGTGCCAGTCTTCGCCCTCCGGCCTCCCGATCGCCAGGGTTGCCGTGCGGGGAACGTGCGCGACGGGGGCGGGCGGGTTCGCGGCTATGCGTCCGGCTGTCGTTCCCGCAGGGCCTTCGCCGTGTCGGTGACCTGGCGGAGCTGGCTCGCGGTGAGGCGGCGCAACTCCCAGATGAGTTCGGCGATCTCGCGCGCGTCGCGCTTCGGTGTTCCGAGGGTGGGGGGGTGAAAGCTGCTACAGATTTTCTAGTCATTCATAGACATCTTTAGTCGTTCATCTCGAATACATTGGCCCGGTGAAGCTTTCGGAGTGGGCCCGGCAGCAGGGCGTGAGCTACCAGACCGCCTGGCGGTGGGTGAAGGACGGGAAGATGCCCGTTCCGGTCCGCCAGGCGCCGTCCGGGACGTGGCTGGTCGCTGAGCCAGTTCCGGTCGTCCCTGCGGCCCCGGGGCGGGTGGTCGCGTACTGCCGCGTGTCGTGCGCCGACCAGAAGGCCGACCTTGACCGGCAGGCCGCCCGGGTCGTGGCCGGTGCGAACGGGCTGGGCCTGGCCGTCGCCGAGGTCGTCACCGAGGTCGGCTCGGGGCTGGACGGACGGCGCCGCAAACTGCACCGGGTGCTGTCCGACCCGCAAGCGGCGGTAATCGTGGTGGAGCATCGTGACCGGCTGGCCCGGTTCGGTGTCGAGCATCTCGAAGCCGTCCTGTCCGCATCGGGGCGGCGTCTGGTCGTCCTCGACCCCGCCGAGACCGCTGACGACCTGGTGCGGGACATCACCGAGGTGCTCACCTCGATGTGCGCCCGCCTGTACGGGCGGCGGGCGGCGCAGAACCGGGCCGCCCGCGCGGTGGCGGTGGCGACCGGCGAGGCCGCCGAGTGAAGAAGTTCAGGCCGCAGCCCGGTTTCGTGGTGCAGGCGTACCGGTTCGCGCTCGACCCGAACGCCTCCCAGGAGCACATGCTGCGTTCGCACTGCGGCGCGGCGCGTGCCGCATACAACTGGGCGGTCGGCTGGGTCGAGGCGTCGTGGTGGCAGCGCCGTGCGGAGGAGACGTACGGCGTCGCCGAGGCGGAGCTGACCAAGTGGCGGCCGTGGTCGCTGCCCGCGCTCCGCAAGGCGTTCAACCAGGCCAAGCACACCGACCCGCGCTTCGCCGGCTGGTGGGAGGAGAACTCCAAGGAGGCGTACTCCAACGGTCTCGCGAACGCCGCCGCCGCGTTCGACAATTACGCCAAGTCCAAGCGAGGCAAGCGCAAGGGCCGCGCGGTGGGTATGCCGCGGTTCAAGTCGAAGCGGAAGGCGCGCCTGTCCTGCCGGTTCACCACTGGCACGATCCGCGTGGACACCGACGGTCGGCACGTCACATTGCCCCGCTTGGGCACGATCCGCACCCACGAGCCCACCGGCGGCCTCCTCACCCGGGTGCAGGCCGGGACGGCACGCATCCTGTCCGCGACGGTGCGGCACGAACGCGGACGCTGGTTCGTGTCCTTCCAGGCCGAGGTCAAACGCGACCTCAAGCGCGTCGCCCGGCCGGACGTGGCGGTCGGTATCGACCTGGGGGTGAAGACCCTCGCGGTCATGGCCGACAGCACCGGCGAGATCCGCACCGCGCCCAGTCCCGGCCACTACGACGCCGCGCGCAGGCAACTGCGCCGCGCCTCCCGCGTCGTGTCCCGCCGCCAGGGTCCCGACCTGCGCACCGGACAACAGCCCTCCCGCCGCTGGGAGAAGGCCAACGCCGCCCGCAACAAGATCCACCACCGGGTCGCGAACCTCCGCGAAGACGCCCTGCACAAGCTCACCACCGCCGTGGCGGCCGAGTACGGCACCGTCGTGATCGAAGACCTCAACGTCGCCGGCATGTTGAAGAACCGGCGCCTGGCCCGCCGCATCGCCGACGCCGGATTCGGCGAGATCCGCCGCCAGCTCGACTACAAGACCCGCCAGCGCCACGCCACCCGCACCATCGTGGCGAACCGCTGGTACCCCTCTTCCAAGACCTGTTCCGGGTGCGGCGCGGCGAAAGCCAAGCTGCCGCTGCACGTCCGGACCTACGAATGCGACGCCTGCGGCCTGGTCATCGACCGGGACGACAACGCCGCACTCAACCTCGCCGCCCTCGCGGCGGCCTGCGTGACTGGTCCCGGAGTGGCCGGAGACCAGAACACCGCCCCGGCGGTGTCGAAGCCTCGTGGAGCCGACCAGAAGACCCGCGCCACCCGCACCCGCCGCAAGGCGAGTGCGGGGCGGGCAGGTGGCGCAACCCTGCCGCAGCAGCGGCAGGAGGAAGCGAGAGACCGTACTCAAGCCGGGCCCCTGACGCTCTGGTGATGTGACGGACCTTCCGGGCCGAAATGCCCGGAATGCTGAGACCTGACTACGGACTCAGCAACGGATGCCGGTCAGCGCGGAGAGGTCGTCGGCGGGAACGTCGAGCAGCGTCGCGCAGTCCGCCAACAGGTCCGGGGGGAGCGGCTTGCGGCCGTGCCCCACCTGGCCCGAAGGTGGCCGCCGCCCAGTAGCGGTCGGTGACCGTCCCGAACGTGTGGGCCGTGGCCGGCAGGTTGAGATTCCGGTTGTGCAGCATGCGCATGAGGAGGGCGCCGGGCCCCGGGGGGGTAGCGGCGGCCCGGAGGGGTGTCCGGGACGGGCCGCGTCCGCTGTGCCTGGGGCAGGGACGCGACGAATCGGCGCAGGGTGCCCCTGTGCTCCGGCGGGAGACCGGCGGCCTCCCGGATGACACGAGGGACGTCACGCCCGGCCGTCGCGTCCAGTGGAGCGAGGTCTTCGGGGAGGTCGGCGCCCGCGATCGCGAAAACGTCCGCCGTGTGCAGGCCGAGGGCGGGTGCGAGCCGCCGCAGGAGGGGTGGCGTCGGGGTCTGGTGGGCCCGGAGCACAGCCGTCAGTTCGGGCTCGGGGACGTCGGCGAGACGGGACAGGGACGTCGGGTGCAGCCTCCGGCGATCGAGCAGCCGCCGCAACCGCGCACCGAAGTCGTGTTCCCCCACCATCGGGTCAGAGTAGGCCGACGGTCACACCGGAACCGACGGATACGACGGATACGACGAATCCGACGGGCCGGAAGGGGCGGACCGGCCGGACCAGCCATGTCCTGATCTGTCCCTCTTGCCTGGGGGAAGCCTGTGTTCCGGCTGAGCCGGAGCCGTGCGACCTGGTCGTCGGGTGCGGACGGTACCCCGCACGCAGACGCAGACGTACGGGACCGCCAACTTCCCTGACCGATGAGGGCGTTGGCACGGACCGGCCACAGGAACCCCTTGAGCCTCTCTTGGCGCGCCGCCCACTCTGATCACTGGCTTCCGCCCATCGGGCCGGAAGCGTTCATCAGCGAATTCAGGGGAGGACGCACCACCCATGCGAAGACTCCATGCCCTCGGTGCCGTGGCGGGAGCGGCCGGTCTGCTCGCGGCGGCGATCACGCCCGCGACGGCCGGCCCCGGCACCGCACCCGGCGCGAGCACCGACACCTCAAGTGCCCCCGCCACCTCAAGTGCCCCCGCCACCCGGACTGTCACCCTCATCACCGGCGACACCGTCTCGCTCACCGCCGGACCGGACGGCAAGTACGCCGTCGACGTACGGCGCGGCGCGGGCCGGGAGGCCGCCACGTTCCTGTCCAGCGAACGGGACGGCGAGGTCAGCGTCCTGCCGACGGACGCCGTCCCGCTGGTACGGGCGGGCCGCCTCGACCCGGCACTGTTCAACGTCACCCGGCTGGTGAAGCAGGGGTACGGCGACGACAGGACCGGCGCCACCCCTCTGATCGCGACCTACGCGAAGGGCGGTGCGACGCCCGAAGGCGCCCGGCGCACGCGGGCGTTGCCCGGGATCGACGGCGCGGCGCTGAGCGCGGAGAAGTCGACCGCGTTCTGGGCGGACATCGCCCCCGCCCTCGGCACCGAACCCACCACGAAGGCCGCGCGGCAACTCGGCGAGGGCATCGACAAGCTCTGGCTGGACGCCCAGGTGAAGGTGTCCCTGGAGACGAGCGTCCCGCAGATCGGCGCACCCGAGGTGTGGCGGTCGGGTCACGACGGCAAGGGCGTGAAGGTCGCGGTCCTGGACACGGGCGTGGACACCGGGCACCCGGATCTCGCGGGCAGGCTCGGCGAGTCCCGGACGTTCGTGCCGGAGCAGTCGGTGCAGGACGGTCACGGCCACGGCACCCATGTGGCGGCCACGATCGCCGGCTCGGGCGCGGCCTCGGACGGCCTGCGCAAGGGCGTGGCGCCGGGCGCGGAGCTGCTGGTCGGCAAGGTGCTGGGCAACGACGGCCGGGGCCAGTCCTCCTGGATCATCGCGGGCATGGAGTGGGCCGCGAACTCCGGCGCGAAGATCGTCTCCATGTCGCTGGGCGGCACCGCGACCGGCCCCTCCGACGTGCTCAGTGAGACCGTCGACGAGTTGTCCGCGTCCACCGGCGCCCTCTTCGTGATCGCGTCGGGCAACGCGGGCCCCGGCGAGCAGACCGTGGGCACCCCGGGCATCGCCGACTCGGCGCTCACCGTGGGCGCGGTCGACAAGTCGGACCGGCTGGCCCCGTTCTCCGGACGCGGCCCGCGTCCCGGTGACTTCGCGGTCAAGCCGGAGATCACCGCGCCGGGCGTGGGCATCATCGCGGCGCGTGCCGCCGGCACCTCCATGGGGGCGCCGGTCGACGACCACTACACGGCGGCGAACGGTACGTCGATGGCGACCCCGCATGTCGCGGGCGCGGCGGCGCTGGTCGCGCAGGCGCATCCGGACTGGACCGGCCGGCAGATCAAGGAAGCCCTGGCCACCACGGCGAAGACGAACACCGACGACTCCGTGTTCGAGCAGGGCAACGGGCGGGTCGACGCCGTACGGGCCGTCGGCCAGAACGTGTTCGCGACCCCGACGCTGAGCTTCGGCAAGTTCGAGGACGGCGACACGGGGGTCGCCACCAAGGACATCACCTACACCAACACCACTGACAAAGCGGTGGAGTTGAAGATCTCGTCGTCGCTCGCCGAGGTCACCCCGGTCGACGGCACCCTGACCGTGCCCGCGCGGGGCACCGCCACGCTCCCGGTCGGCGTCGACCCCGCGGAGAAGGCCGAAGGCCGGTACGCGGGCCACATCACGGCGACCGCCGACGACGGCGTACGGATCACCACGGGCGTCGGCTTCGAGAAGGCACCGAAGACGTACGACCTCGCCGTCTCCCTCCTGGGCCGGGACGGCAAGGCGCCCACCGGCGGGTCGATCTACACCCTCATGGAACTGAGCAACGCCATCCCCGACCAGTACGGCTTCCTCGGCACCGGCTGGACCTGGCAGGTCCCGGCCGGCACCTACTCCATCTCGACCTGGATCCCGGACCGCGACGCGGGCGGCATCGCCGTCGGCACCTCGGTGGTCGTCGCCCCCGAGATCAAGGTGAACGGCGACACCAAGGTCGTCCTGGACGCCCGCAAGGCGGTGGAGATCAAGCCGAGGACGAAGCAGGACTCCGAGTTCCAGGGCTTCAGCACCAATGTGCACCGCGAAGGGCCCGGCGGCGGCTGGGGACTCACCTACAGCCAGGGCTTCTGGACCGACCACCTCTATGTGACGCCGACCGAGCGGGTCACCGAGGGGAGCCTGGAGTTCTCCGCCAAGTTCCGGCTGTACGCCAAGGAGTTGACGGCGAGCTTCACCAGCCCGGAGAAGACCGAACTGTCCTCGCTCTACTACTCGCAGACCTACGAGGACTTCCCCCTGAGGATCAGTGGGAAGCACAAGGTCCGTGCGGTGGACGCGGGCGGCGGTACCGAGGCCGACTTCGCGGGGCTCGACGTCAAGGGCAAGGTGGCGGTGGTCGCGCTCGGCGCCACGGAGCGGGCGCAGAACGCCCTGGACAACGCCACCAAGGCCGGGGCGGGTTACCTCATCGCGTATCGCAAGACGCCCGGCTTCTGGATCGAGGCCGTGGACCGCGCCACCACCGTCCCGCTGATGATCGCCACCGGTGAGGAGGGTGCCCGGCTCACCGCCCTGCTGAGGACCGGCAAGAAGGTCACGCTGAAGCTGGACGGCACACCGGCCAGCCCGTACGTCTACAACCTGCTCGCCGCCCAGAGCGGCGCCATCTCCGCGGATCAGACCTACGACCTCGACCGCTCCAACACGGTGAAGCGGAAGGCCCGTTACCACGGGGCCACGGCCGGCGAGATGGGCGCGGACGCCCTGTACACCTACCGCCCCTGGCAGCTCTTCGGCATCGAGAACAGCCACTACATGGAGCTGGGCACGGAACGCGACGAGTACTACTACGTCGACCCCGACACCCGTACCTGGCACGTCGTCTACCCGAACTGGAACACGTTCAGGGGCCAGTGGAGCCCGCTGCGGACCTTCACCGAACCGGCCACGGAACCCACCGAGAACTGGCTGCGCCAGGTCGTCCGCCCGGGGACCAGCGAGGAGTACGGCCTCTCCACCCGCACCGGCGACAGACTCGCCTTCTCCGTCGCGGAGCTGACCGACTCCACACCGGGTCACTACGGCTACATCGACGGCACCGACAGCACCGGCAAGGGCAGGCTCTACGCGGACGGGAAGCTGGTCGGGGACTCGACGCTCGGCGGCTACGGCACGTTCGACGTGGCGGCGGACAAGGCCTCGTACCGCTTCGAGCTTGATGTGCGGCGCCGGGCGGCCTGGGCCAAGTACTCCACGAGCACGCACACGGAGTGGACCTTCGCCTCGGCGCACACCGCCGCCGAGACGGCCCTGCCGCTGCTCACGGTCGGCATCGCCCCGAAGGGCCTCGACCTCCTCAACCGGGCCAAGAGCGGGCGGGAGTTGAAGGTCGATCTGCCGGTCGCCGACCAGCTGGGCGGGGTGCGGGCGAGCAGCCTGCGGGCCTGGGTCTCCTACGACGACGGCACGTCCTGGAAGGAGGTGAAGGTGAAGAGCGGCGAGGCACGGTTCAAGCCGGCGGCGGGCGCCGAGTCGGTGTCGCTGCGGGTGCGGGCCACCGACCGCGACGGCAACGGGATCGACCAGACCGTGCTGCGGGCGTTCGGCCTGAAGTAGGCGCCACCCGCCACCTGTGCGTCGGCGTTAACAGAGTTCGTCTACCGTGCCCGGACATGGTGAACACGGCACACGACACGGCGCACGCATCAGCGCATGACCCAGCACATGACACGGCAAGACCGACCCCTGCCGCGAGCCCTTGGTCCGCGGTGGGGGTCTCCGCCTTCGACGAGCTGGTGTACCGGTCGATCCTCCACCAGCCCGACGCGGGCGCGGCCGGCTGGGCGCTGCTGACCGGTGCCACCCCGGCCCTGGTCCACGACTCCTGCGACCGGCTGCTCGCGCTCGGTCTGCTCCAACCGCCGGACTCCATGGGCGGGTTACGCGCGGTCGACCCCCGGGTGGCGATCCGGGCGCTGATCCGGCGACGCGAGACCGAGTCCGAACTGCTGGCCGCCACCGCCGATGAGATGGCCACCGCGCACGAGGCCGGACTGCTGCGCGAGGAGCCGTCCCGGCTGGTCGAGGTGGTCTCCGGCGAGGGGGCCAACGCGGCCCGTCTGGAAGAGCTGTACGCGCGTGCCGAGCAGGAGGTGTGTGTCTTCGACACTCCCCCGTACCTGGCCCCGCGCACCCCGCAGTTGGACCTCCAGTCGGACCTGCTCAGCCGCGGCATCACCTATCGCACGGTGTACGCGGCGACCGCCCTGGAGGATCCGGACGTCCTCCACCACGCCTGGAAGATGGTCGAACTCGGCGAGCAGGCCCGGGTGTTGCCCTCGGTGCCGGTCAAGTTGCTGGTGGTCGACGGACGTCGGGCGATGCTGCCGCTGACCGCGTCCGAGGCGGGCGGCTACTGCGCGGCGGTCGTCAGGCACTCGGCGGTCACCGAGGCGCTGCAGAAGCTGTTCGACCTGGCCTGGCAGCAGGCGACGCCACTGGGTCAGCCGGTCGGTGAGGGGGAACTCTCCGAGGGGGAGCGGACGTTGACCCGTCTGCTGGCGGCCGGGATGAAGGACGAGGCGGTGGCCCGCCATCTCGGGGTGAGCCTGCGGACCCTGCGGCGCCGGGTGAGCGAGCTGCAGGACAGGCTCGGCGCGGCCAGTCGCTTCCAGCTGGGGGCGCGGGCGGCGCAGCGCGGCTGGCTGTAGGGCACGCGACGCGGCCATGCGAAGGGCCGCACCCCCGTCACCGGGGATGCGGCCCTCAACCGCCCTGCCTGGCCGCTTAGTTGCGGATCAGGTTGCGCAGCACGTACTGCATGATGCCGCCGTTGCGGTAGTAGTCGGCCTCACCGGGGGTGTCGATGCGGACGACCGCGTCGAACTCGACGCCGCTGTCGGTGGTGACCTTGACCGTGCGGGGCGTGGTGCCGTCGTTGAGCTCGGTGACACCCGTGATGGAGAAGGTCTCCTCGCCGCTCAGGCCGAGGGACTGGGCCGAGGCGCCCTCGGGGAACTGCAGCGGGAGGACGCCCATGCCGATGAGGTTCGAGCGGTGGATGCGCTCGTAGGACTCGGCGATGACGGCCTTGACGCCGAGGAGGGCCGTGCCCTTGGCCGCCCAGTCGCGGGACGAGCCGGAGCCGTACTCCTTGCCGGCCAGGATGACCAGCGGGATGCCCTGCTCGATGTAGTTGCGCGAGGCGTCGTAGATGAAGGAGACCGGGCCGCCGTCGACGGTGAAGTCGCGGGTGTAACCGCCTTCCGTCCCCGGCGCGATCTGGTTGCGCAGACGGATGTTGGCGAACGTGCCGCGGATCATGACCTCGTGGTTGCCTCGGCGCGAGCCGTAGCTGTTGAAGTCACGACGCTCGACACCGTGCTCCGTGAGGTACTTGCCTCCGGGGGTGTCGGCCTTGATCGCACCGGCCGGGGAGATGTGGTCGGTGGTGACCGAGTCGCCCAGCTTGGCCAGGACGCGGGCGCCGGCGATGTCCGAGACCGGGGTGGTCTCCATCGTCATGCCCTCGAAGTACGGGGGCTTGCGAACGTACGTCGACTGCGGGTCCCACTCGAAGGTGTTGCCCTCGGGGATCGGCAGGGCCTGCCACTGGGCGTCGCCCGCGAAGACGTCCTGGTAGGACTTGTTGAACATGTCCTCACCGATGGCGTTGGCCACGACGTCGTTGACCTCGGCCTCGGAGGGCCAGATGTCGGACAGGAAGACCGGCTTGCCCTCCTGGTCCGTGCCGAGGGCGTCGCGCGTGATGTCCACCTTCATGGAGCCCGCGAGGGCGTACGCGACGACCAGCGGCGGGGAGGCCAGGTAGTTCATCTTGACGTCGGGGTTGATCCGGCCCTCGAAGTTGCGGTTGCCCGAGAGGACCGAGGTGACCGCGAGGTCGTGGTCGTTGACGGCCTTGGAGACCTCCTCCGGCAGCGGGCCGGAGTTGCCGATGCAGGTGGTGCAGCCGTAGCCGACGAGGTTGAAGCCGACCTTGTCGAGGTACGGGGTGAGCCCGGCCTTGTCGAAGTAGTCGGTGACGACCTTGGAGCCCGGGGCGAGGGTGGTCTTGACCCACGGCTTGCGGGTCAGGCCCTTCTCCACGGCCTTCTTCGCGACGAGCGCGGCGGCGACCATGACGTACGGGTTGGAGGTGTTGGTGCAGGAGGTGATGGCCGCGACCGTCACGGCACCGTGGTCGATCTCGTACGTCGAGCCGTCGGGGGCGGTCACGGTGACCGGGTTGGACGGGGCGCCGTTCGGGGCGACGGCCGGGGAGTCGGAGGCCGGGAAGGACTCCTTGCCGGACTCGTCCACGCTGTCGACGTAGTTGAGGACGTCCTGCTTGAACTGCTCGGCGGCGTTCGCGAGGACGATGCGGTCCTGCGGGCGCTTCGGGCCAGCGATGGAGGGGACGACCGTGGCGAGGTCCAGCTCCAGCTTCTCGGAGAAGTCCGGCTCGGCGGCCGGGTCCAGCCAGAGGCCCTGCTCCTTGGCGTAGGCCTCGACGAGCGCGAGCTGCTGCTCGCTGCGGCCCGTGAGCTTCAGGTACTTGATGGTCTCGCCGTCGATCGGGAAGATCGCGGCGGTCGAGCCGAACTCCGGCGACATGTTGCCGATGGTGGCGCGGTTGGCGAGGGAGGTGGCGGCCACGCCCTCACCGTAGAACTCGACGAACTTGCCGACGACACCGTGCTTGCGCAGCATCTCGGTGATCGTGAGCACGAGGTCGGTGGCGGTGGTGCCGGGGGTGAGCTCACCGGTCAGCTTGAAGCCGACGACGCGCGGGATGAGCATGGAGACCGGCTGGCCGAGCATGGCGGCCTCGGCCTCGATGCCGCCGACGCCCCAGCCGAGGACGCCGAGGCCGTTGACCATGGTGGTGTGCGAGTCGGTGCCGACGAGGGTGTCGGGGTAGGCCTGCCCGTTGCGCACCATGACGGTCCGAGCCAGGTGCTCGATGTTCACCTGGTGCACGATGCCGGTGCCGGGCGGTACGACCTTGAAGTCGTCGAAGGCGGTCTGGCCCCAGCGCAGGAACTGGTAGCGCTCCTTGTTGCGGCCGTACTCCAGCTCGACGTTCTGCGCGAAGGCCTCGTTGGTGCCGAACTTGTCGGCGATGACGGAGTGGTCGATGACCAGCTCGGCCGGGGAGAGCGGGTTGACCTTCGCCGGGTCGCCGCCGAGCTCCTTCACGGCCTCACGCATGGTGGCGAGGTCCACGACACAGGGCACACCCGTGAAGTCCTGCATGATCACGCGGGCCGGGGTGAACTGGATCTCCTGGCTGGGCTGGGCCTGCGAGTCCCAGCCGCCGAGGGCACGGATGTGGTCGGCGGTGATGTTCGCGCCGTCCTCCGTGCGGAGCAGGTTCTCCAGCAGGACCTTGAGGCTGTAGGGCAGGCGAGCCGAGCCCTCCACCTTGTCCAGCCGGAAGATCTCGTACGACTCGTCGCCCACCTGCAGCGTGCTGCGGGCGTCGAAGCTGTTCGCCGACACGACAGTCTCCTTCATTCCATGTGCGCGTACCACCGCATCCTGCCGCCACGCCTCCTTGGCCGATCCGCTAAGGTAAGGCTAAGTTAGGTACCCCTTACCGGGGTGGCGGCCGCAGTGCGCCTCGGCAGATATCTCGATGTCGAGATAACAGTAGTACATGGGCGCGGGCTGGTCATGCCCGGCCCGATGTGGCGTGCGCCAATCTCCGCTCCGGCAGTCCGGGCGCGCGGGCCTCTTATTGCGTTGCGGGTCGTTTCCCGGGCTTCCTAGCATGGCCGTTCCTCATGGCCGGGGGCCGAGCCCTGTCCTCGGCCGTGCCGACGGATCGGAGATCCCCCGCGATGACGTCCCACCTCCACGCGCTCAGCTTCGACGCGAACGACCCCGCCGGTCTCGCGCGCTTCTGGGCCGGCGTCCTGGACCGGGAGACGACCGAGGACCCGTACGGGGGCATCGCGCTCGCACCGAACGACGACACCGGGCTACGGCTGCGCTTCCTGCCCAGCCAGGAGAAGAAGACCGCCCCCAACCAAATGCACTTCGACCTGACCAGCACGTCCCTCGACGACCAGCGGCGGGTCGTGGAACGGGCACTGGAGCTCGGCGGCCGGCACATCGACATCGGCCAGCTCCCGGAAGAGAAGCACGTGGTCCTCGCCGACCCCGAAGGCAACGAGTTCTGCGTCATCCCGCCGGGCAACGACTTCCTCGCCGGCTGCGGCTTCATCGGCGCGCTCGCGAGCGACGGTTCGCAGGAGGTCGGGTACTTCTGGAGCCGGGCCCTCGGCTGGCCCCTGGTCTGGGACCAGGACGAGGAGACCGCGATCCAGTCGCCACAGGGAGGCACGAAGATCACCTGGGGCGGTCCGCCGCTGGCCCCGAAGGCCGGGAAGTACCGCCTCCACTTCGACCTCGTGCCGTCCGCCGACAGTGACCAGCAGAGCGAGATCGACCGCCTCGTCTCCCTCGGCGCGGCCCCCGCCGACATCGGCCAGGGCCCGGCCGACTGGGCGGTACTGGTCGACCCCGACGGCCACGAGTTCTGCGTACTGCCGCCGCGCTGAGGCAATCGCCGCCCGGGAGAGCCCAGTTGCCGGCCGCGGGCGGGGATGCGGACCGAAGAGCGGGGTACCCGTCGTACATCGGGAAGGGAAGGAAGCAGACATGCCGCTCACGTTCCGCAAGAGCTTTCGGATCCTGCCGGGTGTGCGACTGAACATCAACAAGCGCTCCTGGTCCATCACCACCGGCGGCCGCAACGGCCCCCGCCACACCCACAGCAGCACCGGACGCCGGACGACCTCGATGGACCTGCCCGGACCCTTCGGCTGGCGCCGCACCCGCAACGCGCGGCGCCACTGAGCCCGACTGACGGGCCATCACGCCCATCACCCGAACGGGCCCGTGCCACACCCCCAACGGACCCCCCAAGAGGCGTCATCTCATATCTGAGATAACCTCTCCCTCATGGCAGACGACTACCTCGAACGCATCGGCAAGCTCATCCGTGACGCCCGACAGCACCGTGGCTGGACACAGTCGCAGTTGGCGGAGGCGCTCGGGACGAGCCAGAGCGCGGTGAATCGTATCGAGCGCGGTAATCAAAACATCAGCCTTGAGATGATCGCCCGAATCGGTGAAGCCCTCGACAGTGAGATCGTCTCACTGGGCTACGCGGGTCCGATGCATCTGCGGGTGGTCGGCGGACGTCGGCTGTCGGGCGCGATCGACGTGAAGACCAGCAAGAACGCGTGTGTCGCGCTGCTGTGCGCCACCTTGTTGAACAAGGGGCGCACAGTGCTGCGCCGGGTGGCCCGCATCGAGGAGGTGTACCGCCTTCTGGAGGTGCTCGGCTCCATCGGCGTACGCACCCGGTGGATCAACGGCGGGGTCGACCTGGAGATCGTGCCGCCCGCCGAGGTGGACCTCGACGCCATCGACGCGGAGGCGGCGCGCCGCACCCGCTCGATCATCATGTTCCTCGGCCCGCTGCTGCACCGCATGGACCACTTCAAGCTGCCGTACGCGGGCGGTTGCGACCTCGGGACGCGGACGATCGAGCCGCACATGATCGCCCTGCGCCGGTTCGGCCTCGACATCACGGCCACCGAGGGGCTGTACCACGCCGAGGTGGACCGCTCCGTCACCCCCGGCCGTCCGATCGTGCTGACCGAGCGCGGGGACACCGTGACCGAGAACGCGCTGCTCGCGGCCGCCCGCCACGACGGCGTCACCGTCATCCGCAACGCCTCGTCGAACTACATGGTCCAGGACCTCTGCTTCTTCCTGGAGGCCCTCGGCGTAAGGGTGGAGGGCATCGGCACCACCACGCTCACCGTGCACGGGGTGCCGCACATCGACGTGGACGTCGACTACTCCCCCTCCGAGGACCCGGTCGAGGCGATGAGCCTGCTCGCCGCGGCGGTCGTCACCGAGTCCGAACTGACCGTCCGCCGGGTGCCGATCGAGTTCCTGGAGATCGAGCTGGCGGTCCTGGAGGAGATGGGGCTCGACCACGACCGCTCACCGGAGTACGTCGCCGACAACGGCCGTACGCGCCTGGTGGACCTCACCGTCCGTCCCTCGAAACTCCAGGCGCCCATCGACAAGATCCACCCCATGCCGTTCCCCGGCCTGAACATCGACAACGTCCCCTTCTTCGCGGCCATCGCCGCCGCCGCGCAGGGCCAGACGCTCATCCACGACTGGGTCTACGACAACCGGGCGATCTACCTGACGGACCTCAACCGCCTCGGTGGCCGCCTCCAACTCCTGGACCCCCACCGCGTCCTGGTCGAGGGCCCCACCCGCTGGCGCGCGGCCGAGATGATGTGCCCACCGGCCCTCCGCCCGGCCGTGGTCGTCCTGCTGGCGATGATGGCCGCCGAGGGCACGTCCGTGCTCCGCAACGTCTACGTCATCAACCGCGGGTACGAGGACCTCGCGGAGCGCCTCAACACTGTGGGGGCGCAGATCGAGATCTTCAGGGACATCTGACCCAGCTCCGCGTGAACACTGCTGTATCCACCCCGACCCGTACATACAAAGGTCGGGGTGGATGCGGCGGTGCCTCTGGGAAGCCGCCGGCCATCACGATCACGTGCGCCACGAGGTGAGCGGGACGAGGGCACTCAGGGCTCGCAAGCCCCCTTGGCCGCACCGCGGGCGGTCAGGCAGGAATGTGCCGAGGTCGAGGAGGACGTCGACGGGGCACCTCGACGGAAGTCGATCGAGCAGGTCAAGGACTTCCGAAGTCATGCTGTCGTTCCACGCACCAGAAGCCCGACCCGCGATCCAGGCCCGTCCTCGCGCCGTTGCGCCACGGCCCCTTGCAGTCGAGGAGGCACTCCTGCCTGCTGTCGGCAGTGGATACTCGGCGCCCCACCGAGCGCGAGACCTTGCTGCGGCCCTCGCCGTCGCTGCGCAGTCACGCGGCGACTTCCCATCGCGCGGCGTCAGCAGTTCCCTGACCGGATACGGCGATCCTGCGGCCTCGTCCAATCCCGCTCCCTCGCACCACAGCCCTGGCCGGCCCCGCATCCCTTGAGACCTGCGCCGAAGAAGATGACCGTAAGTACGGGGAACAAAGGAGCGAGGCTTTCCGGCCAAGCCTACAAGGGAGACGCGTTGACAACGTCAACAGGATGATGTGATGCTCGCAACAGGTGAAGGTATACGCTCCCTACGGAATGTACCCACCTTGTATGCGACGGGTGAGACGGGGAGGGCAAGTGCGCCTGGAGACGGTCGACGGACGGTTCCGGATCATGGGGATCCTGGGCCGCGGGAACATGGGCGAGGTGCACCGGGCCGAAGACCTTCAGGCGGCCGCGGACTCCCCGCACCGGGAAGTCGCCGTCAAGACCGTGCTGCGCAGCCGTACCGGAGTCGCCGTCGACACCTCCGGGTCCGGCAAGGAGATCGACCGCTTCCGCCGCGAAGTGCGGATCATGCGCATGCTCTCCCAGGGCCACCCGAACCTCACCCTGCTGATCGACGGTGGCGTGGACCGGGCGCCGGACGGCAGCGGCCTGCCCTACCTGGCCATGGAGTTGCTGGACGGCCATCCGCTCGCGGACCTCATCGACGAGGAACCTCAGCTGCCGGTCTCCTGGGTCGCCGCCATCGGGGCGCAGCTCGCCGCCGGCCTAGCCGCCGCGCACACCGCCGGGGTCGTCCACCGCGATCTGAAGCCGGCCAATGCGATGCTGACCCGCGACGGCACCATCAAGGTCCTCGACTTCGGCATGGGTTCGGTCGTCGACGATCCCGACCAGACCCGTCTGACCAGTACGGGCGTCAGCGTCGGCACGGCTCGCTACATGGCGCCCGAACAGTTCCGTGCCGAACGGGTCTCCGCGTCGGCCGACCTCTACGCGCTCGGCTGCATCCTGTACGAGCTGCTGATAGGGCGGCCGCCGTTCTCCGCCAGAACCCCCTACGAACTCTCCGAACAGCACCAGCACGAGAAGCCACCGCGGCTCACTCTGGTGCGGCCGGACCTGCCCGCCGAACTGGTCCGGCTGGTGGACCGCCTCCTGGAGAAGGACTCCGAACTGCGGCCCGAGAACGCCGCCCTGGTCCGTGAGACGCTGGTCCCGCTCGCGCTCGCGCCGGACGACACGGCCGCTCTGCTGGCTCCGCACTGGCAGGTGATGGACCCGGTGGCGCGGCTGCGTGCCATGCTCCCCGAGCCTGTCCCGGCCGCCCCCGCACCCGTGCCGCGCAGGGAACCGCGCCTGCCCGAGGCGATGGACGTCTTCGGCATCCATGCCGACCTGATCAGCGAGTACAAGAACTTCACCAAGAGCGCGACGGTGATCCGGGACGCCCGGATCGACAACTTCGTCGAGGAGGACCTGGCGGCGAAGTCGCAATGGCCCGACCCGTGGCTGTCGCTGAATCCGTTCTTCGCCGACGGTGGGCAGGTCACCGACCTCGTGCGCGACGGAATGCTGCACCCGAAGTGCGCGGAGATCTTCCAGGCCGACAAGAAGGAGACCTCGCAGCGCCCGGACGGCCGGCCGCTGACGTTCCACCTCCACCAGCGGCAGGCGATCGAGGCCGCCCAGGCGGGCGACTCCTATGTGCTGACGACCGGCACCGGTTCCGGGAAGTCCCTGTCGTACATCGTCCCGATCGTGAACCACGTACTGAAGGAGCGTCAGGCGGCGGGGCCGGGCGCCGGCGGCCGGGTGCGCGCGATCGTCGTCTACCCGATGAACGCGCTGGCCAACTCGCAGCTGGGGGAGCTGGAGAAGTACCTGCGGCACGGATTCGGCAAGGGCCGCGAGCCGGTCACCTTCGCCCGCTACACCGGGCAGGAGTCCGACGAGGACCGCCGACAGCTGCGCAAGAACCCCCCGGACATCCTGCTGACCAACTACGTGATGCTGGAGCTGATGCTGACCCGGCCGGACGACCGGTCCAGCCTGATCCGCATGGCCGAGGGGCTCCAGTTCCTCGTCTTCGACGAGCTGCACACCTACCGGGGCCGACAGGGCGCGGACGTGGCGTTCCTGATCCGCCGGGTACGTGAGGCCTGCCGCGCGTCCACGACGCTGCAGTGCATCGGTACCTCGGCGACCATGTCCACCGAAGGCTCCTGGGAGGACCAGCGGCGTGAGGTGGCCAGGGTCGCGGGCCGGTTGTTCGGTACGACGGTGCTGCCCAAGCGGGTCATCGGGGAGACCCTGGTCCGGGCGACCGGGGAGGCCCCCGAGTCCGTGCCCGCCGAGCGGCTGCGGGTGCCGGCGGCGCCCCGCTCGTACGAGGCGCTGACGAAGGATCCGCTGGCCCGCTGGGTGGAGTCCCGGTTCGGCCTGGAGCAGGAGGAAGGCACGGGGCGGTTGCGGCGCTGCCCTCCGGGCACTGTCGAGGAGGCGGCGACCGAGCTGGCCGAAGAGTCCGGGGTGCCCGAGGAGAGCGTGCGCGAGGCGATCCGCACGACCCTGGAGGCGGGCGCACAGGCCAAGCACCCGGTGACGGAGCGGCCGCTGTTCGCGTTCCGGCTGCACCAGTTCCTCTCCAAGGGCGACACGGTCTACACGACGCTGGAGGATCCGCTCACCCGGCCGCTGACCCGCACCTACCAGCTGGAGCAGCCGGACAGCGACGGCAAGCCGCTGTTCCCACTGGCGTTCTGCCGCGAGTGTGGCCAGGAGTACCTGACGGTCTGGCGCACCGAGGACGGCGGCGCGTTCCGGTACGAGCCGCGACGGGACACCTCCGCCTCCGGGGGCCGCGCGGGCGAGGGCTACCTGTACCTGGGCATGCCCGGGGAGGACTACGAGTGGCCGGCCGATCCGCAGAAGGCCGTGGACGACAGGCGGTTGCCGGAGTCGTGGCTGGAGCCGGACGCGCAGGGCATGACGGTCGTCAAGAAGTCCTACCGACCGCGTCTGCCCAAACGTGTCGTCGTGGACGCCCACGGAAACGAAGCGGGCGAAGGGCTGGTGGCGGCGTTCGTCCCGGCGCCGTTCCTGTTCTGCGTGCACTGCCAGGTCTCCTACGAGCAGACCCGCGGCCGGGACTTCGCCAAGCTGGCCACCCTGGACCAGGAGGGCCGTTCCTCGGCGACCTCGCTGATCTCCGCGTCGATCGTGAAGTCGCTGCGGGCCGTGCCGGAGGAGAGCCTCAGCAAGGAAGCGCGCAAGCTTCTCACCTTCGTCGACAACCGACAGGACGCCTCGCTCCAGGCCGGGCACTTCAACGACTTCGCTCAGGTGACCCAGTTGCGTGGCGCCCTCTACCAGGCGGCTGTGCGTTCCGGTGAGGAAGGGCTGAACCACGACGACCTCGCCGAGGCCGTGACCGAGGTGATGGGCCTGACACCCCGCGAGTACACGGACGGCGCGGACCTGACTCCTGCCATGGAGCGCCGGGCGGTGAAGGCCTTCCGGGACGTCGTCGGATACCGCCTCTACCGCGACCTGGAGCGCGGCTGGCGCATCACGATGCCGAACCTGGAGCAGACGGGACTGCTACGGATCGACTACGAGGACCTGGACTGGCTCGCCGCCACCGACGAGCGCTGGCAGTCCGCGCACGCCGTGCTGCGCGACGCCGATCCGGCGCTGCGCGAGGAGATCGCCCGTACGCTGCTCGACTTCATGCGCCGGGCTCTGGCCATCGACGTGCAGTACTTCCGCGACGACTTCGACACCCTTCAGCGGGCGAGCGAGGAGCGGCTGACCGGGGCGTGGGTGCTGAGCGAGAGCGACCGGCCGGTCGTCGGAACCGCCTACCCGTACGGCTCACGACCGGGTATGGAACGCTCCGCGCTGTTCCTGTCGGCCCGCGGCAAGTTCGGCAAGTACCTGCGGCGCAACATGCCCGAGCTGCGCGAGGCGTCCGTGAGCCTGGACGACGTCCAGTCCGTCATCGAAGACCTGCTGAAGGTGTTGCGCGACGCCGACCTGGTGCGCGAGGTGGACGCGACCCCCGAGTCCTCCGGTCCGGCCTACCGCCGCCGTGCGGCGCAGAAGCGCACCGGCTACCGGGTGTCCGCCGCCCACCTGATCTGGCGTGCGGGGAACGGTGAACGCGGCGCGGTCGACCCGCTCGCGCGCACCTACAGCAGCGGAGAGGGCCCGCGCGTCAACCCGTTCTTCCGGGACCTGTACCGGGCCGCGGCGGCCGAGCTGGCCGGTCTGTTCGCACGGGAGCACACCGCTCAGGTCCTTCCGGAGGACCGGCTGGAGCGCGAGGAGCAGTTCCGGCAGGCCAAACTGCCTCTGCTGTACTGCTCGCCGACGATGGAGCTCGGCGTCGACATCTCCTCGCTCAACGCCGTGATGATGCGCAATGTCCCGCCGACCCCGGCGAACTACGCACAGCGCTCGGGCCGGGCGGGCCGTTCCGGTCAGCCCGCGCTGGTGACGACGTACTGCGCGACCGGCAACAGCCACGACCAGTACTACTTCCGCCGCTCCCAGGACATGGTGTCGGGCCAGGTGGCCCCGCCGCGGCTGGACCTGGCCAACGAGGATCTGGTCCGCTCGCATCTCCAGGGCATCTGGCTGGCGGAGACCGGCATGAAGCTGGGCACCGCGATCCCGGAGGTCGTCGATGTCGCCTACGACCCCGACGGCGACGACCGCCCCGACCCGCTGATGCCGCTGCCGCTCCGCTCCGAGATCCTCACCCTGTCCCTGGACGAGGACGCCCGTACACGCGCGGCCGCCACCGCCCGTACCGTCCTCGCCCCGCTGATCGCGGACTTCGAGTCGACCACCTGGTGGTACGACGAGTGGATCGAGGACCGGATCGAGCGGGCTCCGCAGGAGTTCGACGCCTCCTTCGACCGGTGGCGGGATCTGTTCCGGGCGGCCGTCATCGACCAGTACGAGCAGAACAAGCGCGTCGTCGACCACACCCTCACCCAGGGCGAGCAGAGCCGGGCGCGCAGCCGCCGCCGGGAGGCCGAGACGCAGACGAACCTGCTGCTGAACCGCTCCACCGACAACAAGTCGGTGATGAGCGACTTCAATCCGTACCGCTATCTGGCGTCCGAGGGGTTCCTGCCGGGCTACAGCTTCCCGCGGCTGCCGCTGGCCGCGTACATCCCGCGCTCCGGCAACCGTCGCAACGCCGACGGCGACTATCTCCAGCGTCCGCGGTTCCTCGCGATCCGCGAGTTCGGCCCCGGCGCGCTCATCTACCACGAGGGCGCCCGCTATCAGGTCACGCGGGTTCAGCTGCCGCCGGACGCCTCGGGCGATCTGGCGACGGCGGAGGCCAGGCGCTGCGACGGCTGCGGTTACCACTACGTCGTCAAGCCCGGCTCCGACACGTGCACGATGTGCGGAGAGGAGCTGCGCGGCAAGCGCACGGGCCTGCTCCACCTGCACACGGTGTACACCACGCCGCGCGAGCGGATCTCCTCCGACGAGGAGGAGCGCCGCCGGGCCGGTTTCCGCCTGGAGACCTCGTACGCGTTCCAGGACCACGGCGCCCGCAAGGGACGCCTCACCTCGCATGTCGCCGACGCCGACGGGGCGCCCGTCCTCGACCTGGACTACGGCGACTCGGCGACCGTGCGCATCACCAACCTCGGCCGCGTCCGCGACAAGGAGGGCGAGCCGGACGGCTACTGGCTGGACCTGGGCGACGGCCGCTGGCTCAACGACCGGGCCGCGGCGGACGCCATCGAGGGCACCGGCATGCCGGTGGTCGACGATGACGGCAACGAGAAGCGCCGCAAGAAGCGGGTGCTCCCGTTCGTGGAGGACCGCCGCAACATCCTCGTGGTCACCCTGGAGGAGCCGCTGCCCGAGCCGGTGGCGCTGTCGTTCCTGTACGCGCTGGAGCGGGGCATCGAGGCGGCGTTCGAGCTGGAGGACTCCGAACTGACCGCGGAGCTGCTGCCGCCGGACGAGGGGCCACGCCGCCGCATGCTGTTCACGGAGGCCGCCGAGGGCGGCGCCGGTGTGCTGCGCCGGATCCAGCACGACAGGGACGCTCTCGCCAAGGCCGCCGAAACCGCCCTGGACATCTGCCACTTCGACCCGGAGACCGGCGACGACGAGGGCGGACCGGCGGACGGCGAGAGGTGCGCCCGCGGCTGCTACGCCTGTCTGCTGACCTACGCCAACCAGACCCACCACCGTCAGCTGAGCCGGCATGCCGCCCAGCCGCTGCTGGTGCGGCTGGCCGCCTCCCGCACCGAGCGGGAGGACCGTGGCGAGTCCCGCAGCGAGCGGTTCCGCAGGCTGGCCCCGGCGGCCTCGCCGACCCCGGTGGAGGCGGACCTCGCGGAGCTGGTCGCGCAGGGTGACCTGTTGGGCTGGCTGAGGGCGAAGGGCTATCGGCTGCCGGACGAGGTGGACGTCCTCGTCCCGGAGGCCGGGGCCTGCCCCGACCTGGTCTTCCGCCTGGACGGCGCCAACCTCGCCGTGTTCGTCGACGTCCCCGGCCACGCCGCCGACTCCACCCGTGACGTCGAGGCCGGGTACCGCCTGGAGGACGCGGGCTGGGACGTCCTGCGCTTCCCGGCGGACACTGACTGGGACGCCATCGCGGACCGCAACGCCGCCTACTTCCATCTCCGTTGACCGCCTCGCCCCCTCTCGACCTCCTCTCGACCTCTAGGAACTGAGACATCCCATGAGCCTCACGTACACAGCCGGCTCCCTGGTCGCCGCCCGTGGCCGGGAATGGGTGGTGCTGCCCGAGAGCGCCCCCGACATGCTGGTGCTGCGCCCCCTGGGCGGGAGCGAGGACGACATCGCGGCCGTGTTCCCCACCTTCGAGGAGGTGCGGCCGGCCGAGTTCGCGGCGCCGAGCCCGGCCGACCTGGGCGACCAGCGGGCCGCCGGTCTGCTCCGTACGGCGCTGCGCATCGGGTTCCGCTCGGGTGCGGGCCCGTTCCGTTCACTGGCGTCAATAGCGGTGGAGCCCAGGGCGTACCAGCTGGTCCCGCTGCTGATGGCCCTGCGGCAGCGCACGGTACGGCTGCTGATCTCGGACGACGTGGGCATCGGCAAGACGGTCGAGGCGGGTCTGATCGCCAAGGAGCTGCTCGCCCAGGGCGAGGCGACCCGGCTGGCAGTGCTCTGCTCCCCCGCCCTGGCCGAGCAGTGGCAGGGCGAGCTGCGGGAGAAGTTCGGTATCGACGCCGAACTGGTCCTGGCCTCCACGGTGTCGCGCCTGGAGCGCGGCCTGGAGCTGGGCCAGTCCCTGTTCGACAAGCACTCCTGCACGATCATCTCGACGGACTTCATCAAGTCGACCCGCCACCGCGAGGACTTCGTACGCAACTGCCCCGACCTGGTGATCGTCGACGAGGCCCACGCCTGCGTGGCGGCCGACGACACCACGCAGGGCGGCACGTCGTCCGCCGCGAACCAGCTCCGGTACGAGCTGCTGCGCAGGGTCTCCGCCAAGGCCGACCGGCACCTGCTCCTGCTGACCGCGACCCCGCACTCCGGCAAGGAGTCCGCGTTCCGCAACCTGCTCGGCCTGGTGCGTCCAGAACTCGCCACGCTGGACCTGGAGTCCCCGGCGGGGCGCGCGAAGCTCGCCGAGCACTTCGTGGCCCGCAAGCGCGCCGACGTCCGCGACTATCTCACCAAGGAGGACGGCCTCGCCGACGACTCCCTGGCCGAGCGGACCGCCTTCCCGTCCGACCGCTGGACCAAGGACGAGCCGTACAAGCTGACGCCCGCCTACCGGGCGCTGCTCGACGACGCCATCGCCTATGCGCGGGACCGCGTCACGGAGGCCGGGGAGCAGGGCAAGCGTGAGGCCCGGATCGCCTGGTGGTCGGTGATCGCGCTGCTGCGCTCGATGGTGTCCTCCCCGGCGGCGGCCGCGCAGACCCTGAAGACGCGTTCGGAGTCCGCCACCGCCCGCACCGCGCAGGAGGCGGACGCGCTTGGTGCCCCGGTGGCGGCCGACTCCGCCGAGAACGACCGGCTGGAGGGCATGGACGTGGCGCCGGGCGCCGCCGAGTCGGAGGAGGCGGGTGCCCGGCTGCTCGAACTCTCCCAGCGGGCGGCGCAGTTGATGGGTCCGGCCGAGGACGCGAAGCTGAAGGCGCTCACCCGGCATCTGAAGGGCCTGATCGCCGACGGCTACCACCCGATCGTCTTCTGCCGTTACATCCCCACCGCCGAGTACCTGGCCACGCAGCTGGAGGGCAAGCTCGGCAAGAAGACGAAGATCGCCGCGGTGACGGGCACCCTCTCCCCGCAGCAGCGTCTGGAGCGCATCGAGCAGCTCGCCGCCGAGTCCGCCGCAGCGGGCGCGGAGACCGGCGACCCGGCCGTCCGCCGGGTGCTGATCGCCACGGACTGCCTCTCCGAGGGCGTCAACCTCCAGCACCACTTCGACGCCGTGGTCCACTACGACCTCGCCTGGAACCCGACCCGCCACGACCAGCGCGAAGGCCGCGTCGACCGCTACGGCCAGAAGCGCGACCAGGTCCGTGTCATCACCATGTACGGCGAGGACAACGGCATCGACGGCAAGGTCCTGGAGGTGCTGTTCAAGAAGCACCGGCAGATCAAGAAGGACCTGGGCATCTCCGTCTCCGTCCCCGACGAGACCGCCTCCGGTGTCACCGACGCCGTCGTGGAGTGGCTGCTGCTGCACGGGCGGCAGGGCAGCCAGGAGAGCCTGTTCGACCTGGGCGGCCACCAGGAGTCGTTGGACCGTATCGAGCGCGAGTGGAACTCGGCCGCCGAGCGGGAGAAGACCTCCCGCTCCAAGTACGCCCAGCGCGCCATCCACCCGGAGGAGGTGGCCCGAGAGGTCACCGCCGTACGGGCCGCGCTCGGCGGCGCCGACGAGGTGCGCGGTTTCGCCCTGGAGGCGCTGCGCGATCTGGACGCCCTCGTCCGCGAACCTCGCGACGGCAACGGCGACTTCACCGCTCAGGCCGGCGGCGCCCCGGCCGGCCTGCGCGACGCGCTGGCCGCCACCCTCGGCGGACGGCTGATCGAGGAGGACCGGGAGATCCCGTTCCGTACGACACCGGCGATCGCCCGCGGCGAGGCGGCGCTGGTCCGCACCGACCCGGCGATCGGCGCCATCGCCTCGTACGTCCTGGACTCGGCGCTCGACGCGAACACCCCGGGCCCCCGCCCGGCCCGCCGCTGCGGCGTGGTGACCACGAACGCGGTCGGCATCCGCACGACGCTCCTCCTGGTCCGCTACCGCTTCCACCTCACCCTGCCCTCCCGTACCGGCGAGCGGCAGCTGGTCGCGGAGGACGCCCGGCTGCTCGCCTACGAGGGGATGCCGTCGCGCGCCCGCTGGCTGGACGACGACGCTGCCGCCGCGCTCCTCTCGGCCCGCGCCGCCGCCAACACCCACGAGCAGCTCGCCCGCAACCAGATCACCCGCGCCCTGGACGGCCTGCCGGACCTGTCCGCGCACCTCACCGAGTACGGCACGCGCCTGGCCGCCGAGCTCGACGCCTCGCACCGCCGCGTCCGCAAGGCCAACGAGGAGATCGTCCGCGGCCTGAAGGTCGTCCCGCAGGAGCCGGCCGACGTCCTCGGCGTGTACGTCTACCTGCCGCAGCAGCCCGTTCCCACCATGACCGGAGCCGAAGCCTGATGTCCGCCGCCACCCGCACCGCCCTGGCCTTCACCTCCGTCACCACGGTCGGCGGCCTGCTCCCCGCCGACATGCTGCTGCGCATCGCCGAGGCGCGGAACCTGCCCGGCACCAAGTCCGCCGACTACGGCCTGCCCGCCTCCGTCCCCGTGCGCGACGAGGCCGAGCGCGCCTGGGAGTACCTCAAGCCGCTCTGGCGCGACCTGCGCACGGCCCTGCCCTCGGACCCGACGACGGGGGCGCCCGCCGCCGACCCGACCGGCCGGGCCGGGACGGACTGGCTCGCCCAGCTCTTCCGCAAGCTGGACTTCGGCGCGCTGACGGAGGTCGGGGCGGCGGGCATCCCGGCCGACTCGGACCCGGAGAAGCGGTTCCCGGTCTCCCACCGCCACGGCCCGGCGCTGGTCCATCTGGTGCCGTGGAACCAGGAGTTGGACAAGCGCCCGGCAGCCGGCCAGGTCCCGGCCCAGTCCATGCTCCAGGACTGCCTCAACCGCACCGAGGCCCACCTGTGGGCGGTCCTCACCAACGGCCGCCGCCTGCGCCTGCTGCGCGACTCGTCGTCCTTCTCCACGGCCGCCTACGTCGAGTTCGACCTGGAGGCGTTGTTCGACGGTGAGCTGTTCAGCGAGTTCGTGCTGCTGTACAGCCTGCTGCACGCGTCGCGGTTCGAGGTGCCGGAGGGGGCGGCGGCTGCGGGGTGCTGGCTGGAGAAGTGGCGTGCGGAGGCCGTCACTTCGGGGGCGCGGGCGTTGGATCAGCTGCGGCTGGGGGTGCAGAACGCGCTGACGGTGCTTGGTACCGGGTTCCTTCGGCATCCGGAGAACGTCCGGCTGCGGGAGGACGTCGACCCGAAGGCGCTTCGGGACGCTCTGCTGCGGCTCGTCTACCGTCTGCTGTTCGTCTTCGTGGCCGAGGACCGCGATGCGCTGCTCGACCCCGATGCCGGTGAGCGGCAACGGGAGGCGTACGAGCGGTACTTCTCCTCGGCGCGGTTGCGTGAGCGGGCCCGGCGGCGGCAGGGCACGGCTCATGGTGATCAGTACGAGGCTCTACGGATCGTCCTCGACGCCCTGGGAACGGAGGGTGGCCGTCCGGAGCTGGGCCTGCCGGGCCTCGGCGGCTTGTTCTCCCACAAGGAGGCCGACGCGCCGCTGGACGGCCTGAAGCTGTCCAACGAGTCACTGCTCGCTGCCGTACGGCACCTCGCGCAGGTCCGCGACCCGGGCGCGCGGCGCTGGCGGGCGGTGGACTACCGGCACCTGGATGCCGAGGAACTGGGCTCGGTGTACGAGTCCCTGCTGGAGTTGGAGCCGAAGCACTCGGCGACGGACCGCTCGTTCGAGTTGATCGAGGTGGCGGGCAACAGCCGTAAGACGACGGGAAGTTACTACACCCCGTCCTCGCTCATTGAGTGCCTGCTGGACACGACACTCGACCCGGTCATAGACGACGCGGTCAAGCGAGGCGAGCAGCGGGCGACCGAGGCCGGTCGTACCGACCCGGCCGACGACATCGTCGATGAGCTGCTGTCGCTTACGGTGTGCGACCCGGCTTGTGGGTCCGGGCACTTCCTGGTTGCTTCGGCGCGCCGTATCGCCAAGCGGGTGGCGTCGGTGCGGGAGCGCAACCCTGAGCCGACGGTCGATGCGATGCGGCATGCGTTGCACGAGGTTGTCGCGCGGTGCATTTACGGCGTCGACCTCAACCCCATGGCCGTGGAGCTGGCCAAGGTCTCGCTGTGGATCGAAGCCATGGAGCCGGGGAAGCCGCTCGGGTTCCTGGACGCCCATGTCAAACACGGGAACGGCTTGATCGGGGCGACGCCGAAGCTGCTGGCGGACGGTGTTCCGGACGACGCCTTCAAGCCGATCGAGGGTGATGACCGGAAGTATGCGGCTGGGCTCGTCAAGCGGAACAAGGCCCAGCGGGGTGGGCAGGACGAGCTTCTGTTTGATGCGGATGCTCTGCCCGGCAACGAGCGTTACGCCGCTGAGTTGGCCCGGATCACCGCTGCTCCGGCCAACTCCCTGAAGCAGGTGCGGGCGCAGGAGTCCGCGTATCAGGCGTACGTGGAGTCGAGCGCGTATGTGCAGGACCTGCATGCCGCTGACGCGTGGTGTGCCGCGTTTGTGTGGCCCAAGCATGAGGGGGCGCCGGAGGCGCCGACGGACCAGGTGTTTCGGGCGCTGCGTGGTCGTGACAAGTCTGTGGTGCCGGACAGTACGCATGAGGAGATTCTGCGGCTTCGGTATCAGTACAGCTTCTTTCACTGGCACTTGGAGTTTCCGGAGGCTTTCTCCGTCCCGGAGTCGGGGGTTGGGGTTCAGCGGGGTACGGGCTGGGCTGGGGGGTTCGATGCGGTGGTGGGGAATCCGCCTTGGGAGCGGGTGAAGCTTCAGGAGCAAGAGTTCTTTGCTCAGCGGGATCCGCGGATTGCTGAGGCCAAGAACGCGGCGGCCCGGAAGAGGCTCATTGCCGAACTGCGGGACGATCCTGACGGCGCGCGCCTGTACGCCGAGTTCGAGGCTGCCAAGCGCCGCTCGGAGGGCGAGAGTCACTTCCTGCGCACCAGCGTCCGATTCCCGCTGACGGGGCGGGGTGACATCAACACGTACGCCGTGTTCACGGAAACCGACCGCATGCTGACGGGGCCGCGCGGCCGGACGGGCGTGATCGTTCCGACGGGAATCGCTACGGATGCGACGACGCAGTTCTTCTTCAAGGACTTGGTCGAGCGAGGGTCCTTGGCCAGCTTGTTCGAGTTCGGAAACGAAGAAAAGCTTTTCGCCGCGGTCAAGGACTACGTGCGCTTCGTCCTCCTCACGATGCGCAGCCAGGGCGCCCCTGACGCCCCCATCTCCATGGTTGCCAAGGTCCGCCAGGTTGCGCAGATCGCCGACCGCGCGTACACCCTGACCTCGCGCGACATCCTCCGCGTCAACCCGAACACGGGGACGTGTCCCATCTTCTCGTCCCGTCGGGATGCAGACATCACGCTCGGCATTTACCGCCGAGTACCAGTCCTGATCAACGAGACGAATGAAGTGGGCGGGAACCCCTGGGACATCTCGTTCACGCGCATGCTCGACATGTCGAACGACTCCCACCTGTTCCGCCCCGCCGCCCAGAACGGCGAGACCTTCGACGATCTCCTCAAAGCAGGATGGACCCTCGACGCCAACGTTCTCACCCGTGGCAATGAGCGCCTGCTCCCGCTGTACGAGGCGAAGATGCTGCACCACTACGACCACCGCTTTTCCACGTACGAGGACGCCACGGAGAAGCAACTCAACGAGCGCACCCTTCCCCGCTTTACCGTGGACCAGCACCAGGACGCCTCCGCCGTACCGCTGCCTCGCTACTGGGTGCCGGAACAGGATGTTCCGACTGGCGAAGTCGACAAGAACGGCAAGCCCGTTATGGAGCCTGGCGTCCGCAGCCGTCTGGCCGCCAAGGGGTGGAACCGGGAGTGGCTCTTCGGCTGGCGTGACATCGCCCGGGCCAGCGATGAACGCACCCTGATCACGGCAGCTGCTCCGGCCCACGGCTTCGGCCACCCTTATCCTCTGGCCCTCCCCGCCCTGCCGAGCCACGCTCCGCTGCTTTCCGCAGTCTGGTCGTCCATGGCTTGCGACTACGCCGTTCGCCAGAAGATCGGCGGCACGCACCTCACCTACGGCTACGTCCAGCAGGTTCCGGTCCCCACTCCCGACCAGCTCGCGCCCCACGCAGAGTTCGTCACCACGCGCATCCTCGAACTCACCTACACCGCAAACGACATACGCCCGTTCGCTAGCGACCTCGGTGACACCGGCGCCCCCTTCCAGTGGGACGAGGACCGCCGCGCCATCATCCGCGCCGAACTGGACGCCCTCTTCTTCCACCTCTACGGCATCACCCGCGATGACACCGCGTACATCCTTGACACCTTCAACGTCACCCGCGACAACGACATCAAGGCGCACGGCGAGTACCGCACCAAGAACCTGATCCTCGCCGAATACGACCGCATGGCCGCCGCCGGCCTCACCCTGGAGAACCCGCTCACCGAGGGCGAGTCCGGCACCTACCGCTCCACCCTCACCCCGCCCCCGGGCCACGGCCCCAGGCACCCCGCCTGAGGCCCGATCCCTCTCCGTTCGAGGGCCTGTGCGGGCCCGCCCACCGTGCCTGGGCCCGCACTTGAGGAGTTGAGCACCACATGAACCCGTACAACACTCCAGCCCCGTCCCGCCCCTGGTGGAAGACCACACCGGCCGTGCTCGGCGTCCTCGCACTGGTCGCCCTGCTCGGCGCGTTCAGCTTCGCCCTGGGTTTCCTCGTGATGATCGCCGCCATGGTGGCCGTATGGGTGCTGCCACCGTGGCGCTGGTTCGCCAGGCTCGGCGCGACGTTCGGAGCCTTTGTGCTCCTGACGGTCGGCGCGGCCCTGGGTGGACAGCTCGACGACAGCGGGACAGGCAAGTCCGACGCCAAGTCAGCGGGCGCGGGCGGGGCAAGCACCGAATCCGTCTCGGCATCCCCGGCCGCGTCCACGTCCAAGCCCGCCAAGGCCGCTGACTATGTCGGCCAGCGACTGGACAAGGCCGAGAAGCAGGCCCGCTCCGCCGGCTACACCGCTGCCCACCATGACGCGGCCGACGAGGATCGCACGATCGTCCTGAGGTCCGGATGGACCGTGTGCTTCCAGAAGGCCGACACGGCCGCGATGAACATCGGCTTCGCGGCCGTCAAGAGTGCTGAGCCGTGCCCTGCGAAGGACGGTGGCCCGCTCCCGTGGCCGAAGATGCCGGACGTCGTCGGAGCCACCTACAACACGGCCGTCGAGGATCTGAAGCAGGCCGGTATCGACCTCGACCGCGTCACGCTCGACGACGTCTACCTCGACATCGACACTCCGACCGCCGAGGAGGCCGCGGAGGACGGCGACGAGTGGCGGGTGTGCTTCCAGTCCCCGGACGAAGGAACCAAGGTCGACTCCGCCACCACGGTCCGCCTCGACCTGGGCGAGTGGACCGACGCCGACCTCATCCAGCATTGCCCGTCGGCGAAGGACACGACCTACAAGATCACCGCCAACGATCCCGACTACGACAACGACACCACCGAAGGCAGCGGTTCGGCCGACGGTGGCTCCTCGTCGTCCTCCGGCGGTTCCACCGGCGGCGGCAGCAGCGTAGGCACGGTCCACCCCGGCTCGTTCTGCTCCCCGCGCGGAGCGACCGGCGTCACCGAAGCAGAAACCCCCATGGTCTGCGGCCCCGGCTCCGACGGCCGCAACCGCTGGCGTAGCGCCTGACCCTCGTCGCGTCCCCCGTCACCAGGAGCCCCGTTGCCGTACGCAGAGGAAGACTCGCGCAAGGTACAGACCGCAGTCGTCGGCCGGGCCGAGTCGGACTGGCCGGTGTTCCTGCCGTACGACCCTGACGACTTCGACCGGTTCATGCGGAGTCGGAGGCGCGATGACTTCAAGAAGGGCCGCTTCTCGCACCGGCCACCCGTGAACTGCCGCCGCACGGAGACCAGTGAGGACAGCAACGATCACCTCTACATCGGGCGGGCTGTCGCCGACTGGCTGAAGCAGCAGGGGCAGCAGGGGCAGCAGGGGCAGCAGGCGGTGCGTCCCGTCTACAAGCCCAAGGGACACCAGGTCCGCGATGCCGTCGCAGCAGTGCAGCGGATCGGCATGTACTACCCGTAACTCCCGGTCCTTAGAGAGCTCGATTGGGTACGCGTAGGGTTCGCCGGTAGCCAGTGTTCGTTGCACGCTGTTACGCGGAAGGACCCATAGGAGGCGCGGCATCAGCCGGTGTGAGTGCCTGACTATAGATGAATAGGAGTGCTATGTCTGGGCCCCGGATGCTGAAGGAGCAGGAACTCGAACCCGAGGTGGATTTCTACGGGATGTGCCTACAGGATGCGGATTCTGTCCAGGTTGCGTATCCAGGCGGCCGAGTCATGGACGAGGGCGTGTTTTTGACCGCTCACCCTGGACGGGTTGATATCGAGAGTGCTGGTCATACTCACACACCGACGATGACCGCCCAGGTCTGGGACGGTGAACCGCCCGTTGACACAAGTCGCGTGTGGGACCAACAGGCCGAGACCACTGTGCGGTCCGCGACGGGCACCCTGCAGGTGTGGGCGGTGGCGTACGGCCCGATCGAGGATGTGATCGAACTGGGGGCTTCCGACCGGGACTGGTATGTGCGGGTCTACTGCTCCGGCCGCGATGAGGTGGTTCGCGTCATCGAGGAGGAAGGAATTGCCGAGGGCGTCGAGCGCTACCTCGTGCAGTTTTGGCCCCAGTCGGCATGAGAACCGCCCTGGGGGCCTTCGCCCCCAGGGCCTTGCCTGGCACTCGCTCCGCTATTTGATGGTGACGTAGAAGCCGTCGTCGTCGCCGTCGAGTATGCGGTTGACCGTCATGAACTGACCGAGAAGGTTGCCGGCGTTACCGTTGTCCTTCTTCGCCAGGGGCCGGACGGAGAAGTTGTTCTTCGGGGCGGAAGGCTCGTACGTGTTCTGGGCGCAGCCCTCATAGGTGGTTGCGAAGGGGTACTCGTCGCACTCCTTCCCGCCCTTGGCGTAGTCCTTGCCGAACACCTTCTTGCACGCGCTCACCGCGGTCGAACGGTTCTTCTTGCGTCGTGCGTTGTCGTGGTAAAGCCGGTGCAGAGGCGACTGCGCGCTCGACCCAGGAACCTTCTTGCTGGCGTTGGCCGGCTTGGTGCTGCCCGGTTTGGTGAAAGCGGTCTTTATGTGGTTGGCGACTGCTTTCTCCGGAGAGCCCGCCTTGGTGCTGTAGACGAGCGGGACGAGATAGGTGAAAACCGCACCACCCTGGGCTGACTTGGGGAGATACGAAGCCTTGTCCCACCGCGGCGGCAGGAAGAACAGCGTTCCGCTCAGTTCCCCTGCCGCCGTATAGCCGGGAGGCGGGGTGATCACAGCCGACGCTTCGAAGACAGAGGCGACGGCGTCGGCGGGCTTGGACCCTTGTCCTGCGGCAGCCTTCAGGACACGCGTGAATCCCGCAGGCTGCTGAGCGGCGATGACATCGAAGCTCCGAGCCCCAGGCACCGCACCGGTCTGGGTGACCTTCGCGGTCTTCGGCCACACCTGGGGTATTTTCACCGACGGCTTGATCATCATGGCCGACGTCGGCACGGCACCAGTCTTCTGCATCTTGGTGAAGTACTGGGTGATGCGTACGTCGCGGCTGTCCTTCGCTATCGTCCCGACCGACAGGTAGACGAACTGGGTCTCACCCACGGGGCGGCCGTTCTGCGACCACACGGTGAAGAACACCGCACCGGAGCAGGAAGCGAAACGCGATTTGAAGAAGAACTTCTTGTCCGTGCCCAAGCCCTTGATGCATTCCTGAGGTGTCATCGTACGGGCGGGCTCGGGATAGGTCACCGGCGGATCCGCCACCGCGGATCGCTGGTCGCTGACGCGGCCGTACGTGGCCGCCGGACCGACAACCTCCGGCGCATGCTCGGAACCAGCGAACGCTTCACGCTCCTTGACGAGCAGGTCTTTACTCCCCGCCCGCTGAAGATCGGACAGTGAGGGAAGCCGCGTTCCCACCGGCAGGACACTCGTGTGCATTTCTCTGCTTTGCGATGCGGCCGCAGCCGGTGACGCCACCGGCAGAACAGCAGCCGCCAGAACGCCAATCGCCGCAGTGACGGAAAAAGTTCGACGAAACGTCACTTCATAGTCCCCGTTCACCTGATGAGGCTGCACACCCGCAACACCCCCGTGGAACAGTCGGCACGGAGACTCATCCGGCGCGCAGCAAAGGATGACGACAGTCCCCGGGGGCTCAGGCCCACCCGGGAGCGCCACACTCTCATCGAACACACGCGCTAATCAAGGCGATTTGAGCCAACTGCGCACCGCGGCGTGGTTGACGGGCAATAGGCCACAAGCAGTAGCCCCCATCTACGTGAGCGGGCAGCCTCGCGCGGGCATGACGGACGGTTACGGAATCCCGCTGGGGTGGTCCTGGCCGGAGCCAACTGCCCACGACTCGCCGCTGCTCGCCCTGGCTCTGGACCTGCTGGACGACTTCCGCCCGGCAACGACTCGGGCAGGATCCACAACACCCGCGACACGCGCGCGGACTACGGGGCCGGATCACGTACAAGGGCGAGAAAGTCCTCATCCAGGCCGCCCAGGGCTCGCGGAGCGCACCCATGCCTGACAGAACGCCGTCAATCGACTCACACGTATGTCATGAACGCCGCACCAGCGCCATCAATGCCTTCTTCGACCTCGCGGCCGCCGACAATGAGGTGCTGTTGATGCGCCATCTGGTGAGGCTGGTCCGGGAGCAGCATCAGGTCGTCGACGAACAGCTCGCTCACCTTTTCGACATCGACCGCGCCGAGGTGTGGCGACGCCTGGACGCCGAGTCAGGGGGTACGAGGGACCTCCTCGACGTGGCCAACCGGGTGGCCGCCGTGGACGGTGACGTCAACGGACGCGAGAGAGCTGTCATCTCCGAGCTTCAAGGTCGCTGCCATCGAGGCTGACATCGTCATACGCCTCCTCCCACAAGCGCGGCCACAGACAGGTGACCGTCGCAAGGTGGAGGGGTAGCGGACGCCGATGGCTTCGGCGGCGACTACGCGGTGCCCCGCCCGCCCCGCCCGCACCCCCGAAGTCGGCGGGCGACACACACCGCTCAGTGCCCCGGCGAAATCCGCATGAACCGCGCCCAGCCAGACGACGGCGGCGAACAGCGCCCCCGCGAACCTCTACACGACTGCCGCCATGCGCTGTAGCCGCACCTCAACCCGGCGAGCCCCGTCCCGCCGATGGTCCACGTCGGCCCCGCCCATACCGTCTCGCCAGTGCGGACCGGGCCGAACACCGTACGTCAGTCGGTGGACTCACCGCTCCCAGGCGCACTGGCGGGCGGCTGCTGGGCAACGAACGTGCCTCGCTGGGGAAGGGTGATCACCCACCCTTCGGAGCGCAGTAGCGCAACGGCCTGCCGCGCGGTGTCCCTGGCGATGCCGTAGTCGGAGACCATCTTCGACTCAGACGGGATCGGGTCCTTCGGTCGGAGTTCGCCGGACTCGATCCTGCCGCGGATAACTCGCGCCACCTGTTTGTAGATGGGTGTCGGATCGAAGCGATCAATTTCCATGACCTGGACGTTAGATATGTTCCATACGCTGCGCATATTGGCAACGTTGTAGACGTCCTAGACGAGGTAGACAAGTTGCCGGTACGGTCCTCATGACGCAAGGACCCCCGCGACGCGGCGAACGTCCGGGGGCATGGCCACCAGCCTCCAAGGAGCTGATGACAGTGAGCATTATCCACACCCTCACGCTGTGGATCCTGGGCGTGCTCGCGCCCGGTACCGGCAGGCGCCGGGCGGACACACGCCCCGCCGGGCGGACCCTCGCGCGTACGCCGGAGGCGCCCCGTGCGACGGTGCCGTGGCCTCCCCTGCGGCGGTCGCCGTACGGCGTCGAAGAGCCGCTGCCCGGCGAGGCGACGGCCGTGGTCCGACCGTACGTCGTTCTCGCTGAGCGGGAGCGCGAGCGGTCGGGTGAGCGGGCGCTGCAGCGGCAGCGCCGTATCGCCATGGTCCTGGCCGCCGACTTCGGCATCGACCTCGACCGGCATGTGGTCGGCGCCGAGGCGGTGGCCTGATGGAGACGGATGAGCGGAGTGAGCCGAGCGAGCGCCCCGAGTCCGTCCCGGGTGGGACGCGTGCGCCGGTGCGTATGTGTGTGCGCTGCTGTGCGATCACCGATACGCCCGTCGTCGTCTCCGAGGTGCACCAGGGCACCGGTCCCGGCTTCACGGTGTACGCGTGCCGGGACTGCGCCCCGCACTTCCCGCGCGTGCCGGATGTGCTGTCGCTGCCGCCGACGTCCCGCCCCAGCGGCGGCGAGCGGTGAGCGCGCGGTGAGGGCGCCGGCCCTCGACCGCGCCCCGGTGCACGAGGTACGCCGCCGGACCCGCGACGCGCCCCGGCCCGGCTCGGCCGGCTTCCCGCCGATCCGGCACTGCCTGTGCCCCTCCCACACGTCGGGCGGTGAGCGATGATCGCCGGAACCCGCCCCGAACCGGGCAAGTCCCGCCTGACCATCAGCACCTACCACCTCGACGGCGACGGGCGCCGGGTCGGCGCGGCGGAGCCGACCGCGTACGCCCCGGGCACGGCCGCCCTCCCGCCGGTGTCCCTCGCATGGCCCCCGTGCCGCTGCCCACGCTGCCGGACCGGCCACGGTCCACGCGGCCTGTAGCGCCTAGCGCCCCCTGCGGACGGCCCGCCGGGGGCCCGTGGACAGCGTCCACGGGCCCCCGGGTCAGCTCAGGGCTTCGATGGCCTGCACGATCAGGGCCCGCGCATCAGCCCCGTACACGGCCAGTTCTGTGAGCCGAGCGAACGCCCGCAGGTACATGTCCAGTTCCCCCGGCGCCGTGACGGTCACCTTCGCGGCGAGCAACTCCACATGGATCCGCGAGTCGTCGAAGACCGTGAACTGCTCCAGCGGCCACATGACCGCCTCCCACGCGGTCGCAGCCAGGCTGATGCCGAGCGACATGGACGGCAGGGACATCGCGGCGAGCAGGTTGCCATCACGCCCTGATCGCCGATCCGGTGATGGAGGACGTTCTCCTCGACCAGGGTCGCGAACCGGTGGTCTCCCTCGTGGAT
Source organism: Streptomyces akebiae (assembly GCF_019599145.1). NCBI lineage: Bacteria > Bacillati > Actinomycetota > Actinomycetes > Kitasatosporales > Streptomycetaceae > Streptomyces > Streptomyces akebiae. The sequence goes on from NZ_CP080647.1 coordinate 2,544,964, forward strand.
GACGCGCGCGCGACGCATGTCAGCTGCCGGCCACGCTCCCCAACTCACCGCCTCCCCGCTCACCTTCACGCAGCTGTTCCCCTCCTTACGGCGCGGCGCTCGGCTCGCCCGCTGCTCACCATGAGCCAACTCCAGTCCTGGGACGCCCGCAGAACCTCACGGAGCGTCCTGAAATCGTCGGTGCGGAGCTTGCGCGAACGCCGTACTCCCCGGGCGCCTGCCCGGTCACAGCTTTCGGTTGACTCTCTTGTTCGACGCTTCAACCGGTCGCCTTCGCGTCGATGTCACCGACGCACGTGGAGACAGATGGCCGTTGGTTCGCCCCACGAGCGCCGTACCTGGCGCAGCGCTTCACGACGACGGACACGGCCTCTCGCTCGTCGCCGCGCCCGTCGACCACCAGGAGACACTCCCCTGTCCGCCCAGCGGCCAGACCGTGCGGACCGAGCTGGCCTGTCCCGCCTGAAGGGCCACCCCGCGACAACCAGCCACCCCACCCGATCACGCATTGACCTCGCCGCCGCGCCACATCCGGGCTCGATCAGATTCCGGAACGCCGCGGCGTCGAATGCGCGTGGAGATGGAGGTTCGGGCGAGCATGGCAGCAGGGCCAACTGTCACACCTGAGGCCGTACTGCAAAGAAGCGCAAAATCGGCAGATTCACCCGGATTGCCCGTCCACCGGATTTCGTGATCCTCCGACTCACTATCCGTGCCCCTCGTATGCTCCACTCATGATCAAGCTGATGTACCGCGGAGGGGCCGCCAACCTGCAACTCCTGGCCGAAGAGATCCGGGAAGCCCCAGAACTGAGCCGGCAATGCACGGTCGAAATCACGTACCAAGAGACGCAGAGCGATTCACTGCACCACGGGCAGTTGGCGGACATTGCCATCTCGGTAGCGGCAGGAGTTGCCACCAATGGCCTGTATGAAGCGATCCGGGCTCTCATTGACCGAGCGCGTGACCGTGGCTCTGTAGAACCCGTCGATCCACTCGAACGCGAGGGCGGCGAGTAGCCGTAGCAGAGAACAGGATTCCCAATGAGCTCTCCGGTCCTGCACAGCACAACTGGCGCTCAACTCAATCTGAGAAGCCAGCTCTTATTCCACGACAATATGCGCGACAAGCCCAACGACCTGGTCACGTCGCTCATGTCATGGAACTTGGTCCACGCGCACGAGACGAGCCACTGGGTCCGATTTCACGGCTCTACCATCGGCGTGCTTCTCACGTTTCTACGCGCTACCCGTGACACCCTGGCCGACTATTCGATCCGCAACCTCGACAGTAACGACCGAGCCGCTTTCGAGAAGCACCGCAACGATGGCATTCCCCTATTCGCCTGGAATACTAAGGCCAGCGCCTATTCACTCGGACGTGAAATAGCGAACAACTGCCTCACCTGGCTTTCCCTGCACCGCGCCTACACGATCCTCCTGGGCTTCGAGCCTCTCAACTGGTCGAACATTGACCAGGAAGCCATGCAGGACTCACTGACCTTGGCTCTCCATACCACCTGGAGCCAATGGACTGGAAGGGGAATGTTGCCTCTGGAAAGTGAGGACTACGCCCGCGTGCACAGTTTCGGACCCCTCCTTGGAGGCGACGAGCCGATCACAACGCGACTCCTCTTTGAATGCGCGGGCCTACTGGACGAGGGCTATCTCTTCCGCGGGCCTCATCCAGGAATCATGGATCGAGGACTCCAGAGAATGTGGGACATAAACCGGAGAGGAGAATACGGGAAACCTTACCGCCTCGCAGAATCCATGGCAGGCCGGAGCCTCTCTCATTCTGAAGTCCTGACCCTTATCGACTTCGCCTTGAACCCTCCACTGCCTGGCCTACAAAAGGGCGTAAGCACTATTGACTGGCGCGAACTCTACCCGCCATATCGATTCCTCTTTGCCGCAGCAGAAATGGCAGAGCGACGCACCTACAAGCATTCAGAGGCAGTCAATGCACGGCCCACAATTGACCACGTCAGCAATTTCTACAGCACGGTCACTCGAGAGACTGATATCCGCGTGGGGTCGATCGATTGCCAACTGACAGAGGACTCAGATCTGCGTGACATCGCGGACCCCAGACGCTCCTTTGCGCGAAGGATGATGGGCGTCCCACTTCTCTCAGCCGATCGACTTCACGGAGAGCGGCGCGCGGATGTCAGATCAATATCTCACTTCGGCTCCATGTTGATCGACATGGACGGATATCGCCTGCTGGACCCAGAAGCTCCGGACTACCCATGGTGGTTCTTCCCTCCCCTGAAAGTCATCAACGACGGAGTATACGGCTGGCCTGCCAAGCGCCTTTCTCTCGACGAAGCCTCTGACCTACTCATCGGTTCCGCCATCTCATCGGCATACGACGACGTCGTGCACGGCGTCGGCCCTCTCGGCCGCGATCACCTACCGGCGGCCCCATTTCGTGACCCAGATGAAACCGCAGCGCTGAACGACATGGCCCGCTATCACCTAGGAGTGAATATCGGATGGACGTAAGTCGAACGAACTCCGCCCGGGACATCACCCGCGACTCCTACCCCATATCGGGATAGGGGGTCCGTCACGACCCTGAGTCCTGTCAGGCGTGGTCGTCGTGGATCCGCGCCCCCAGGTCCTCCGCCCACTCCAGCGCCCACATCTTGAGTTCTTCGATCTGCTGGGCGGTGAGCCCGTATGCGGCGTAGTCCTCGTCCTCGTACCAGTCCGCACCGGTGAGCCGGCCATAGAGGTCCTCAAGGCTGAACTCGTGGTCACGGCGGCGGCCGAGAGATTCGAGGTCGGCGGTGGACCGGTGGCGGGAGGCCGCCTGGACGTCGATGAGGTCGCGGACGGTACCGCGGTCGGCGAGGGCCCTGGCCTTGGTACCGATCACGTCGTCGAGGAGGAGGACGGGACCGTAGGGGGTCTGGGCGGGTGGGGTCCAGAACGCCTCTTTGAGGATGTCGACCTCGCACTCCTCGCCAGTGTCCGGGTCGGTGACGAGGAACCGTCCACTGAGCGGGTCGGTCTGGACATGCGTGGTCCGCCATCCGCGCGCTACGAGACCTGCTGTGAGGAGGCGACGATCTCGTCCATCGGGGCGGGGTTCTCGGTGGCGACGTCGAGATCGCGGCTGAAGCGTTCGACCAGGCCGTGGGCCTGCACGGCGTATCCACCGGTGAGGAGCAGAGGGTAGGGAGCCGAGGTCGAGGATGTCGGAGAGGAAACGCTCGTGGAGCGGCGTGAGCTTCACGCGGCGGTCGCGTCAGCCGGAGCGGTGCGGGGGAGCTCCGGGAAGGCATCTTCCCAGACCTCGCGGATGTAGGGGCTGACCAAGCGACGTAGCACGGGCCACTGCTCGGTGAGCAGCCTGTGGTGCAGGAAAGCCGCCAGGTCCTCGCGCAGGCCCTCGGCGAGGACGGTCCGGTAGAGCGTCATGCGGGACTTCGGGCGGTCCAGGCTGTAGCTCGTCCGCCCTGACCAGGCGATGTGAAGCGGCAGGTCGACGGTGCCCTCGACGGGGCCGGCCAGCTCCTGCAGGCGCTCGGGCAGCCGGCTGCGGTAGCGGTCCCTCAGCACCTGGGCGCGGGGGCGGTGGTCGTCGCATCCATGCATCCAGTATCGCTCCTAGGTGCTTTGACCGGGAAGCTTCGCCAGGCCGCTCGGGAGTGGGCACTGCTTGGCTGCACAGTGGCCTCGGCGCCGGTGCCCGCCTGGTGACCGTGGAGCGTGACGGGGAGCTGGCCCGTCGAGCGGCCGGTGTCAGGGCAGCGGCGCGCTGCGCTCCACGGCCAAGGAGCGCCTGCCGCCGACTCGACAAACCCACTCGGGCTGAGAGAAAGGTACTCAGTTCGTACGAGTGTTGGACAAATGCGGCCCCACGTAGCCGATTATCACCTTGCCCGTGGCGCCCGCTGTGTCGTCATAGAAGTGAACGCGAGGCGCAATCCTTCCTTTGTTGTCGATCTTTATGTGGGCTTCCATGAACACCATGCCCGAAGTATCGACTTCCGCCGGTACAGGGAGCATTCGCTGCTGCCGGAACTTCTTGTCGTTGCGCACGGAATCGGACTCCACCATGGCCACACGCGTCACCGGATAGGTACGCATGCCCTGTGGGGAAGCCTCGCAGAAATCGCGAAAGGTTCCGTCGAATCCCTGGTCACTGGCACTGCTCGACCCGTAGGAATCCAGCGCCAGCAGCGCGTCCCACACCTTCGACGCCCAGGTCGAGCTCTTCATGTCGTCGTCGAGATCCTCGGCCTTGCTCGTGTCGTAGGTCAGAACGAGATGATTCATCCGCTCGTGCACGCGTTCGTTCAGTTCGGCGAAGGACATCGGTGTCGACTCTTCGACGGGAGGTGTGTAGGCGTCCTCGGCCCGGCCGGCCTCCACCAGTCTCTGCTGAAGAAACGCCACTTGATGGCGCAGGGCGGACAGCTGCGCCTGGGTGGCATCGTGGTCGGCGATCTCGTCCTCGTAGCGGTCGGTCGCGTCCCTCAGCTGCTCATCGAGCGCGCGTCTGCCGCGCTCCGCCAGGTCCCGGGCACTGGCAGCCTCGCTCAGCTCTTCCAGCGCTTTGTCGATCGTCTCGTTCGCCGTGTTCAGCTGAGCACGCAGGGAGTCAACGGTCTCATTCCCCAAGGACTCAGCCGTCTGGGACCGCGCCGCGCGCAGACCCTTGAGGACCTCCTCGATACCTGGAAACGCGGGCTCGGCGAGCAGGGCGGGCTGCGGTGTGGTGGCAGCGTGCTGGCGCGGGTACCTGGAGATCCGGATGTCCGCGTTACGGAAGGTCGGGTCGCTGAGCCGCCGGTACGTCAGCAGGCGGTGCCGCCGACTGTCCTCGGCGGAGCCGAGGACGACGCCCGGAAGATACGTGCGTATCTGGCCGGGGAACACGTCGTGCCGGTCTCCGGCCGCGTCGCGGAAGGCGGGGACGGCCTCCCGTTCCAACCGGAACACTGAGGCGATTCCGACCAGATTCCTGACAACCCTGGTCAGCAGTCCCTCCCAGGCCGGATCGTCGTGGGACGGCTCCGCCACGAGGACCAGTGGCAGTTGTCGCGTGGGATCGGTGAGGGCGGACGTGAGCTGGCCGACCGAGTCGGGGCCGATCAGGTGAGGCGCCGTGGAGAGCCGAATCGTCCCATCCGGCACGGTGAAGTGATCGAGAATCTCACGGACAAGCCGAGGAGGGACCGGTGTGGACTGCCGTCTGCCCGGGCTGGGGTAGTGCTCCAGGTCGACACCGACGTACGCCGCTGTCGACTCACGGTCGACTGCGGACGTGAGTGTCGTCTGCCAAGTCCCCTCCTGCTTGTCCTCCTTGCTCTCCCGTAGACGAAGCCGCAGCGCGGTCTGGTGGCCGTCGGTGTCGTAGGAGTCGGTCACGGTGAGGGTGTAGGTGTCCGTGAGCCGATGGACGCCCGAAGAGAGTTGCGTCGCCAGGTCCTTGCTCTCCAGCCAGGAGGTGAAGCACGAGCGGGCCCCGGCGAACATCTGCTCCTGCTCGTCCTCGGGGATCGGTAGTACCGCCCGGTAGACCAGCGGGTTCTCAGCACGCGGCTCGTCTCGGACGAACCCGCTCCGACCCCATCGCGGAACCTGCGGCGCGGGCTTGCGGCTGGGCATCACCAAGGGAGTGGGTCTCAACGCTGACCTCCGGCTTGATCGACGAATGGAAGCGATACCCCGCACACCAGTGATTCGCGAGCTTGAGAGCCACAGCAACCTTCGAGGTTTCCGGCAGCCTCACACCGCTCACCGAGTGAGTGCGAGCGCGACAACCCCTACACGGGCAGCGCGGGGAACACGACCACCGAGCCGTCCGTGTCGCGTGCGATCTCGATCGCCACGTCCGTCGCACGGCCGGTGGTCGTAACACCGTCGCCCAGCTGGCGAATCTGGTGTGCCACGCGCATCAGGCGGTCCACTTCGTTGCTCGTGAAGACGGGGCGCCTTCCGCTCGGGCGTGCCAGCTCCAGCGCCGACAGGCGTACCAGGACACCGGCGATGCCCGACTCCAGTTCATCGAGGCGCTGTTGGTCGCGCTTGAGTTCGCGGGTGAAGTTCTCGAACACGTTGTCGGGGTCGCTCTGGGCATGCTCGACAGCCTGCAGAATGATGACCCGACGCTGCAGCGCGATGGCCAAGGCGGCGATTTCGAGATGCGTGCGGAACGTGCCACCGTGGTCGTCGATGCCGGGGAACGACTTCACCAGCGTCGCGATCTCAACGGCCTTGCCGTCGGGCAGTTCGTCGAGTGCGTCCTGCCATCCACCAAGACGGTCGGCGGCGTCGATCAGCGCCTTGCCGATGGCATGCGCCGCCGAGTCCAGTCCCAGCGAGACGCCGAGCTTGCCCTAGTCGAGCAGGATGGCGGTGGCTTTGTCGATGGCGAAGCGGCAGCCGTCGAGTTCGCGGCGCTCATCCTTGAGCTTGTCTTCCTGCAGCTGCTCCAGCAGTTCCGTGATGCGTTCGATGGCCTGCTGGCGCTGTCGGTCGGCATGCGCGCTCACCCCCACCGCCACGGCCATGAGCACGAGGGGCGCGGCCACGGTGAGCGCCGCACTGCCGGCGACCGCGACGCCGGCGGTGGCACCGGCGCCACCGGCCGCGCCTGCGGCTGCCGCTGGACCGACCGGCACGAGCTTCGCCTGGCTGACGATGCACCCCGTCGAGTTCACCAGTGCCGAATAGACCTCACCGTTCGCCCCCTTCACCGCCATCGGGCGCACGACGCCCTGCGCGACCTGGGCGGCCACCTTCGCCGGAATCACCATGCGATACAGGCACTCGCCGGAGGCGGTCGCCTTGGCAGCGGCGGAAGAACCTTGTGCCGTCTGCGTGATGAGCTGCGACAGGTGCTGCGCCAACGGACTCGCGGCATCGAGCGAAATGCCTCGGCTGCGGTCGACCTTTTCGGGCAGCGGATGTGCCTCAAGTGTGGCGATCGGCTGGTCGGCCAGGGCGGCCAGCACACCGCGGAGTTCAGTCAGACGCTCAGGCGTCATCGGCTCGTCCCCGATCAGTGCGGGCACCCGGACATCGCCGGTCGCCAGCGTCCACACCGGCACGATCGCCTTGCTGTCGTCAGTCATCGTCTCCCCTTGTTCTTCCCACATGTTCGTAGCCTCGGTGGCGTCGTCACCGCATCTGCACCCAGCCGTGCAGCCCCTCCAGATGCCGCGGCAACCGGCCTCCCTGCCAACCCAACACCAGCCGCTCCCGCGCACGGGTGATCATCACGTAGTACGCCATGCGCAGCGTCGCAGACGTGGGGTCGGTGGCGGAGTCGGATTCCGCGTCGGCGACGACGACGGTGTCGAAGTCGAGGCCCTTGGCGCTGGCGCGATGGACGAGGACGACGCCCGGGCGGGCCAGGTCCAGGTCGCGGTAGCGGCCGGAGGAGGCCGCCGAGCTGTAGAGCTGGGGCTCGCGGGCGAGACCGGCCCGTTCGAGGCGCCTCATCAGATCGGCCGCGGTGGGCAGATGGTTGACGATCACGCCGATGCGCTGCCGCGGCTGTCGGGCGGCCATGGTCACGATGTCGTCGGCGAGATCCTTGTTGCCCATGTAATGGCGCACCACGGGCAGGGAGCCGCCGCGCGAGGGCAGGTCGGGGCGGGCGCCGCCGGTGCGGAAGTACTCGGCGAGGGAAGCGATTTCGCGGGTGTTCCGGTGGTTGCCGGAGATCTCGGCACGTGCGGTGGAGCGGCCGAGGTTGTCGGTGATCTCGGTGAGGGTGGAGTTCGTCTCGGTGAGGCGCTGGCACTCGTCGGCGAAGACCGTGACGGAGGCGGCGGCGAGGCGGACCAATCGGTAGAAGCCCGGCGGCAGGTCCTGGCCCTCGTCGATGACGAGATGGGGGGTCGCCGCGTCGTCCTCCCCGAGGGTGGCGGCGGCTCGACGGGTGAGTTCCGCCCAGTCGAACCAGCCGTCCTCGGTGCGCGGTGCGTCGTGGCCGAAGCGGCGATGGATCCAGGTGTGTCCGGTGGCGGCGTCGACGGGCGCGCCCGGGACAGCGAGGCCCTGGAGGGTTCCGCGCAGGAGCTGGCGCAGGAGGTTGGAGCGCGAGATCAGGAAGGTGTGGCGGCCGGTGAGGGCGAGGTGCACGGCGCGGTGCGCGGCAAGCAGGCTCTTGCCGCTGCCGGGCGGGCCGCTGACGACGTAGTTGCCGGTCAGCGGCAGGGCGTCCAGGCAGTCGCGCTGGGCCGGGGTGAGGTCGGGGTGGAGCACGGGGGTGTTCGCGGTGGTCATGGGTGTCATCCCTGGGCGATGGCGGCGGCGGACTCGCGGCTCGCGGTGAGGACGTCGGTGAAGTAGCCGGGGACCCGGGCGGAGCCGACGACCAGGGCACGGTCGAGCAGGGTGTTGCCGGTCTGGCAGCTCGTCTCGGGCAGCAGGGTGCAGGCGTGGCAGGCGGCTCGGTTGAGGTTGCCGAAGCCCTGGCCGGTGTGCTCGGCGCACAGCGGGTCGGCGGAGCACCAGGCGGCCGCCTCCAGCATCCGGATGAGCGTCTCGGCGAAGTGCGGTGCCTCACCCTGCCGGACCAGGCCGCCGAGCGTTCCCTCCGCGTCGCCGGCGGCCGTGTAGATCAGAAGTCCGTGCTGGCCGTACTCGGGGCGGCCGTAGACGCGCTCGCGCAGGCTGGCGGTGGTGTAACCGGAGTCGAAGGAGAGCTGGCGGATGAGGAGGTGGGCGACGGTGTGCAGGAGCAAGAAGCGGGGCGAGAGCTCGCTGCCGGTCGTCTCGGCGAGCTGTTCGTCGCGGAACGACGCGTCGAGGTCCGTACGGACACCGTGGACGTGGGCCCGTACGCGGGGGTCGTTCTCCCAGGCGGTGAGGCGCTGTTCGTCGAGGGTGAGGACGATGCCCTCGCCGTATACCTCGGTCGCGGGCAGCCAGCGCAGACGGCCGCTGGTGTCGGCTCGTACGAGGGTGCCGCCCGGGGAATGGCGCCGGAAACCGGTCAGCGCCCGGACTTCGCGCAGACGGTCGGCCAGGACGATGCCGCCGATGTGCGTGTCGAGGGTGGCCCAGGGCTCCTCCTTCTCGCCGTCGAGGCCGAGTCCGCCGCGGCGGATCGCGAACTCCGTTGTGGGTTCGGGGAGTTGTACGGCGTCGAAGGCGTACCACTCGTCGCGGCTCAGGTCGACCTTTCCCGACTTCCCGAACTCGTGCCGGTCGGGGGACGGCTGCGCCGAGGCGCCGGTGGCCTCCGCGACGAGCTGGTCGATAAGGCTGTCCGGGGCTTCGGTGTCCTCCCTGATCATGTCGCGGAAGATGTCGGCCCTGGGCTTGCCGAGTGCGTCGAGCAGGAGCGGCCAGTAGTCGTGGCCCAGGACGGCCTCCGCCAGGTTCCGCTCCGCGCGCGGGGCTTCGGCGGTCTGCGGGATGTCGAGAGCCGAGTAGACGACCGGGTAGTAGACGTTTCCGGCGGTGCGCTGCACGTTGTGCACCTGCTGGCCGCAGGAAGTCCTCGCGTCCCAGTGCTGCCAGGGGTTGCGGCCGGAACAGCGTCCGCCCTGGGGTCCGAGGATGTCGAGGAGGTCGCGTTCGGCGCCGCAGGGCTTGCCGCCCTCCCTGATCGCGTCGCAGCGCACCGAGAGCGCTTCGAGTCCGGAGGCGCGGTCGGCGACGCGGAAGCTGAGCCGGCGCGCCCTCCATGCCTGCTTCGACTCGGAGCAGGAGTCGCGCAGTTCGGGCGCGAGCTTGAAGTGGGCCCAGTACCACCAGTCGACGTCGTCGAGGTGTCCGTCCGGGCAGATGCGGACGAACCGCATCGGGGTGAGACGGGGTGCGGCGGCGCAGGACGTGCAGACGGGTGGCTCGCCCGGCTTCTCGTGCTCGCGCAGAAAGCGGACCATGGCCCGGCAGGAGCCGCAGAACAGCCAGCCGGGGAAGCGCACATAGGGCACGCCGGGACGATCAGCCTTGTCGTAGCGGTCGTTGAGGGTGTGGGGCGCGGCGTAGAAGCCCTTGACGCCGAGACGGGTGGCGAGCCGTTCAGAAGGGACCGAGGTCTTGAGGTCCGGCCACCTCTCGATACCGGTGGCGACGAACGACTCTCCCTGGACGTCGAGTACCGCGCCCACGCCGAACGGCAGCACGGTCTGCGCCTGGCGGACCCGGAGTTTGCGCTTCACTTTCCTGCTCCCGTCACGGTGATCTGGCACTCGCGGTCCACGCTGCGCATCGAGTTGAGGGTCTCCCACAGGCCGTAACGCTGCTCGAAGCCCTTGAGCAGGTTGTGCTGGCCCTTGCCCTGACTTCGGTAGTAGAGGTCCTTGCCCTCGGCGGCGGCGGTGTCGGCCTGCCGGTACCAGTCGTCCAGGAGGTAGCCGAGTTCCGCTCGTACGTCGGTGCGTACGGCGTCCGCGTCGGCTCCTGTGGCGCCGTGCTCGGCGGTCGCGGCGCGCTCGGCGAGGGCGTCGGCGATCTTCCCTGCCTCGTCCTTGTGGTCGGTGATCCGTCCGGCCCGGTTCTCGGCGGCCAGGCCGAGCCGGTGGCGGACCAGGATGACGAGCGCGGCGTGCAGGGCACGGCGGCGGGCGGGCAGGGACCAGGGGGTGACGCTGGCGGGTTCGACGTAGCGGTAGAGCGCCCGGTGGTAGTCCATGAAGGTCTCGTAGTGGGACCGGTCGCGCGGGCGCGTGGCGTTGAAGTAGGTGACGACGAGTCCGGGCACCTGGTGGCGGCCGACGCGGCTGGTGGCCTGGATGTACTCGGCGGTGGTCTTGGGCTGCCCCTGCATGAGCATGTAGGCGAGCCGCTTCACGTCGACGCCGACGGAGAGCATGTTGGTGCACGGCAGGAAGGACACCGACCGGGGGTCCGTCCAGGGCTTTTCGAGGCGGTCGAGGAGGATGGGCTGATCGGCGCGCTTCACGCTGCTGTCGAGCTGCTGCACCTGTTCGCCGACCAGCTCGCGCGTGCCCGCGCCCTCGTTGAGGCCCCGGAGCTGGGCGGGGATGTCGTCTCCGGCCGCGGTGACCGTACGGCCGAGCTCACGCAGGCTGTGGTGGTAGGCGACCAGGGTCCAGTAGTCGTCGCGGTGTTCCTCGGGGAGCTGGTGAACGCCCTGGAGCATGGCCGCGGTGGTGGCGACGGCGCCTCGGCCGGCGGTGTGGCCCTGTGCCATGACGCCGAGGTAGAGGCGGCCGGGGCTTCCGGTGTCGGGGACGGCGAAGAAGCTGTCGCGGGCGTCGAGCCCGGACGGCGGGAAGAGCTGGACGTCCTGGTGGTGCAGGGCTCGGACCTGTTCGGCGGAGCGCCGGATGGTGGCCGTGGCGGCGACGATCTTGGGCGGGCGGCCGTCCGGGCCGGTGCACATCTCCAGGATGGCCGCCTCGTAGAGGCCGACCGTGGTGCCGAGCGGTCCGGTGAGCAGGTGCAGCTCGTCCTGGATGATCAGGGACGGGGGCCGGTGGCCGGTGCCCGCGCCGAAGAGGCTGCCGGAGTCGGGCTCCCAGGCGAGCCGGGCGAACTTGTCGACGGTGCCCAGGACGAAGGTGGGCGGATCCTCGTAGAGGTGCTGGTCGACGACGGCGACGGGCAGGAGGTCGTGGAAGGCGCACTCGTCACGGGTGCAGTGGAAGGCGAACTCGCCCGGCTCGGCGCGGACTCCGTAGTCGGAGCGGACGCTGGACTTGGTGGGCGGCAGGATGCGGGTGCCGCACCACGGGCAGCGGTCGAGAATGAAGACGTCCTCGGGGTGGCTGGCCTCGCGCTGCTCGTCGAAGGCGACTTTGGCCGCCTCGAACTTGTTCGGGGTGGTGGTGTCGCCGACCCACAGGCCGATGGTGATGGGTTCGCCGCCGAGGCCGAGTTGGGGTTCGGTGCGGCGAAGGTGCTCCAGGGCGCAGATCGTGGTGGCGGCGCGCTGGAACTGCTGGGTGGTGAGCAGACTGAGGGTGTAGCGGCTGAGCACGGTGGTCCCGCCGCCTTCGCCGCGGATCCGGCGCAGGGCGATGGTGAAGGCGGCCAGGAGCAGATACGCCTCGGTCTTGCCACCACCGGTGGGGAACCAGATCAGGTCGGTGGTCTCACGGTCGCGGTGTCCGGGTTCGGCGACGCCGTCGAGGGCGAGGAGGAAGAAGGCGAGCTGGAACGGACGCCAGGTGGCCTCGGGGTCGACGGGCGGGTCGAGTGCCACGGGGTCGGAGCGGTGCCATCTCTGCCCGGCCTGGTCGGGGGCGGAGTGCCGCATCTGCAGCAGCATGGCGCGCTGGGCGATACGGAAGGCGTCGAGAAGTTCGGGGCGGTCGGGGTCGCACAGGGTACGCACACCGGCCTCGATGCGGGTGACCGCCTGGCGGACGCGGTCGAGGATCCGCTCCGCGGCCTCGCGCCCCCAGGGCGGCACCTCGACGGATCGCTGGCCCACGTACCAGGCGTGGTACGAGGCGGCGAACTCGGCGAGTTCCTCGCGGAGTTGGTCCCTGCCGACGGCTGGGTCGGCCAGGTGGGCGATCGTGAGCGCGGGGGCGTCGAGCGGGCCGCCGGCCCGGACGGCGGGTACCTCGGCGCGCGGCAGAGCTTCGCAGGTGAGGAGTTCGACATCACCGTGCTCGCCGCGGTCCTCGCGGACGGCGCAGCCGTGGCCGACGGCATGGGTGACGACGTGCCGGTACTGAAGGCGCAGTTCGCGTTCCTCGGGATCGCGACTGGCGAGCCGGACGCTGGGATACGGCAGCACGGCGCCCTCGGCGGGGCGGACGCTGAGACGGCACTGGAACAGCATGTCGTCCCAGTTCGGCGCCTTGTCGTCGGCACCGTCGTGGCGTTTCTCGTTGACCAGGGCCACGGTGATGAGCGTGCCCGCGCCGTAGGAGCGGCGGGTCAGCTGGATCTTCGCGCGGCGGTCGAAGACGGGCACCTCCTCCCGGTCGGGGCCGATGGTGTGTGTCTCGGCCGTGAGGGGGATGCGCTGCCAGCGCCGTCCGCGCCCGGCTTCGCCTCGCTGCGTCTCGTAGCGGGCGGCAGCACAGCTGACCTCGACGTCCACTGCGTCGGTGTAGAAGCTGATGCCGAGCGACGCGGGCAGCCAGCTGTTCGTCTCGGGCACGGGGTCGGCGGCCGGGTCCACATCGGGGGCGTCCTGCTCGGCGCCGGGTGCCTCGGGGTCGTCGGCGGCGAGGTCGAGCCGGCGCCGGCGGTCGGCCTGTTGCGGGTAGAGCGTGCCCATCAGGTACTGCCGGTCCGGTGGCGCGTCGAGCACCTCGTCGTCACCGCCGACGGGGCCGACGAGCTGGCGGGTGAGGTAGTCGACCAGCTCCTGGCGCGGGTCCATGTGCGTTCCTTCGGACGAGAGTGGAGAGTGGAACGGGGGCGGCGGTGTGTGCGCGGGTTCAGGGGGGCGGCGGCACCAATCCGTGGCGGGCCGCGTGACCGTAGAACTTCGCCCTGGCCTTCGATTCGATCTGGCGGATGCGCTCACGGGTGACTCCGAAGACGACGCCGATCTCCTCCAACGTGTTGGGGTCGTCACCGTCGAGTCCGGTGCGCCGCACGAGCACATGCCGCTCGCGCTCGGAGAGTTCCTCCAGGACGACGCGCAGCCGCGCCATCAACTCCTTGCGGATCAGAACGACATCAGGGCCAGGCAGGCGGCTCGGCCCGATGATCAGGTCGCCAAGCGCGGTGTCGTCGCCGATGATCCGGTCCAGGGAGTCGGTGGGGCGGCTGATCCGGCGCACCTCCTCCACTTCGGCGAAGGTGAGGCCGCTGGCGTACGCCACGTTGTCGACGGTCCTGGGGCGGCCTTCGTTCAGGAGCTTGCGCTCGGCGACGGCGACCTTACTGACCCTTTCGTGGATGTACACGGGCAGTCGGATCAGGGTGCCTTCGTCGGCGATGGCCCTCGTGATGGCCTGCTTGATCCACCAGGTCGCGTAGGTCGAGAACTTGAAGCCCTTGGTGGCGTCGAACCGGCGCGCCGCGCGCAGGAGTCCGATGCTTCCGTGTTGGACCAGATCGTCGGCGTCCAGTCCGCGTCCCTGGTAGCCGAGAGCGATCTTCCAGACGAGCCGCTGGTTGTGCAGGACGAGGCACTCGTACGCACGCCACCGCTCGCCGTCGCGGGGCAGGGCGGCGATCTCCTCGACCGGAACATCGCGGCCAAGGCGGTCGCTACGGCCAAGGCGGTCTTCACCGCCGCGCAGGAGTACGGCAAGGCCGACCTCCTCTTCCGCCTTGAGCAGCACCTTGGCCCCGCCCCGCCGCCACCGATCCGCCTCCAGCACCGCCCGGGCAGCGAGCACGGCCTCGGCCAGTCGCGGGGCTTCGGCGGAAACAGCGGAGCGGTCGGGCTTCCTACCGGCCGGCGCCTTCGCCGGTGCGGCGCTCGGCGACGCACCGGATGCGGGCGCCGTGGGCCGGGTGCGACCGGCCGTCACCGCCCGGACAGGCGCGACGGGCGGGCGGGGACGGGTGATCGGGAAGTCGGCGGACAACTCGCGCCCCTCGGCGGGGCTCAGCCCGTGGAGCCGTACGACACCGTCGTGGGCGAGCTTGCTGACGGTGCCGTCGGCGTCGGCGTAGCGGGACAGCATCCGCCGGGCCTGGGCCAGGCGTCGGGCTGCTTCACTAGGGACGGCCGCTGAATCAGGGACGGCCTTCCCCCGCGGCTCTGGGGGCAGCACGGGCCTGGCGGCTCCCGTGTCCGGCACAGCGACGAGTGCCGCGGCGGAGGTCCGACCCGGTTTCCGGCGCGACGGCTTCACGTGAAGACCAACAGCGGCGAGCCCGTTGCGCAGCCTTCGCTGCTGCTCGTCGCTCGTGAGCCCTAGCCGATCCGCCTCCAGGGCGAAGGCCCGATGACTCACCAGGCCCGAACGAGACGCGGAACGTCTCAACCTCTCCATGACCGACGGCAACTCCGCCTCGATCGTGCGCCGTCTGGCCTCGGCCGTCGACTCCCCACCCATAGTGCCCCCCACTTGAGCGTTCGAGCACCCGGACTTCCCTCGAAGGGTTGGCCGGACACAACAAACACTCTAGAACCGGCACGTTTACACTGTCAACGCGTTTCATTGATTTGTTTACTTACCGTAGGATCGCTTGACGACGTCAACAGGTAGGCTGGGCGCGTTGGCCCAGGCCTCGCGACTCCCGGAAGGTCACCCGTGTCCCAGCCCGAACTCCTCCCCGGTACACCCGAGTTCCGTATCAAGCTGCCCAAGGGCGGTGAGGCGCGCGGGCACCTCCTCGCCGAGTTCGGCGGCAACGGCACCCACAAGTTCCTTCTGCGGGAGGGTTCCGTGCTGGACGCCCACGCCTGGCCCGGGCTCGGCGACCATGCCCGCCGCAACCGCACGGAGCTGCGCGCGAGCGGCGGCCTCGTCGACGCTCCCGCCGATCCCAGCTTGCCGCAGGCGGAGCGCCGTTGGGTGGCGATTCGGGACATCGAGTGCAACTCTTCCTCGGCCGCCGCCGCGCTCGTGTACGGCTACGACGCCTCCGGTCCCGAGTCCTGGCGCACCGCGGAGGGCCACCCGCTCGCCGACTATCTGTCCACAGGCTGGCGCGCCCCGCGCAAGGCGTGGCTGGTGCGCGGCTCCAATGTCTCCGGGCACAACCTGGTACGGCAGCTGTGGCTGACGGAGGGTTTCGTCTCTCTCACGGCCGCGCATCTGCCACCCCTGGAGGAGACGGACCCGACCAAGAGCACGCTGCGCCGCTTCGTGGAGGACGGGTACGAGGGGGCTGCCTCGTACAACCAGAAGCGGGGCCTCGTCGACGAACTGCACGCCTTCCTGACGCAGATGCGCATCGGTGACACCGTCGCCACCATCGGCGACGGATGGCTGCACATCGGGCGGATCACCGGGGATGCAGTACAGACCTCGTCGCCGGGCGGGTTGTCTAATCTGCGGAGGGCCGTCGCCTGGACGCCGCGGAGCCATGCGTACGAGGAGCTGCCGGAGGAGGTCCAGCAGAAGCTGTCCGTCCAGCACGACGTCGTCGATCTGACCGGTGTCCTGGACGCGCTCGACGGACTCACAGGGCGCAGTGCCCCCCCGAACCAGGCTGCGGCCGGCGACACCGGCGAGCACCCCGCCGTGGAACGACCGGGGCAACGCGAGCTGTCGCTGCCGCACATCACCGAGGAACTCGCCACCGACCTCCTCGTCCACGATCACTCCTGGTTGGAGGAGATGCGCGAACTCCTCCTTGACGAGCGGCAGTTGGTGTTCTACGGCCCACCGGGCACCGGTAAGACGTATCTGGCGATGAAACTCGCCGAGTACTTCGGTGGCGGCCCGGAGCAGGTCAAGATCGTGCAGTTCCATCCCTCGTACGCCTACGAGGACTTCTTCGAGGGGTTCCGGCCCGTGGAGGACCCCGAGACCAGGGAGGTGGCCTTCCGGCTGACGGCGGGCCCGCTCAGGGAACTCGCCGATCTCGCCCTCCGAGAGGGCAACCGGCACGTCCCGCACTTCCTGATCATCGACGAGATCAACCGTGCCAATCTGGCGAAGGTCTTCGGCGAGCTGTACTTCCTTCTGGAGTACCGGACGCGGTCGGTGCGTCTCACCTACTCCGGAGACGACTTCGCGCTACCGCCCAACCTCTTCGTGATCGGCACGATGAACACCGCCGACCGGTCGATCGCCCTCGTGGACGCGGCGATGCGGCGCCGCTTCGCGTTCGTGGAGCTGTCCCCGCGCACCGAACCGACCGCCGGCCTGCTCGCGCGCTGGCTGAAGCGTGAAGGCCGGGACGTGGAGCCCGCCCGCCTTCTCGACGCTCTCAACGCCCGTATCGACGACGCCGACTTCGCCATCGGGCCGTCGTACCTGATGAAGCCGGGCGTGTACCGCGACGGCGGCCTCGAACGGACCTGGCGCACGAAGATCCTGCCGCTCCTGGAGGAACACCACTACGGCGAGGGCCTCGACGTCACCGCACGCTACGGCCTCGACTCGCTGCGCGAGCAGCACCCGTGACCGGGGGGTCCATGACCGGGTCCGCGGCCGTGCCCGCGGCCGAGGTGTCGCTGCGCGAGTACGGGCCCGCCGTCTCCGTCCCCCTGGGCGCCGAAGCCGGACAGGCCCTCGCTGCCTCCGGCATCCTCCAGAGCGCGACCCCTGATCCGCGCCGGAACGGGCACTGGCTGCTGCGGGCGGGCAGCCGGGTCGGCGCCGTGCGCATGCCTGAAGGTCCGGTCGTACGGATCATGCCCAAGACCTCGGTGAGCCGGCTGTTCTTCCTCCTCGGCTTCAGCCTCGACCCCGCCCGCGCCTGGCGTGACAGCCGGGAAGGCACCATCGACACCGGCGCGTACGCCGACGTCGTCCCCGCACTCGCCCACGCCGTGGAGCGGCAGATGGACGGGGCACTGCGGCGGGGGGTCCTCCAGGGCTACCGGGAAGTGGAGGAGTCCGCGCTGGTCGTGCGCGGCAGACTGCGAGAGGCCGAGCAAATCCGGCGACACTTCGGCCGTACGCCGCCCGTGGAGATCGCCTACGACGCGTACACCGCCGACACGGCCGAGAACCGGATCCTGCGCGCCGCCGCCGAGCGGTTGCTGCGGCTGCCGGACGTTCCCGGTCCCGTCCGGCGGCGCCTCGCCCATCAGCGCGTACGTCTGGCCGACGCGCTGCCGTTGATACGAGGGCAGGAACTGCCGCGTTGGCAGCCCTCACGCCTCAACTCCCGCTACCATCCCGCGCTGCGGCTCGCCGAAGCAGTCCTGCACGGAACCTCTCCGGAGCACCGGCCGGCCGGGGCCGAGCCGCTCGCCATGGACGGCTTCCTGCTCGACATGAACAAGCTCTTCGAGGACTTCGTGACCGTCGCCCTGCGCGAGGCGCTCAGGGAGCACGGCCTGACCGCACGCCTCCAGGACCCCCATCACCTCGACATCGCGGGTCTCGTGGGCATGCGTCCCGACCTGGTCGTCCGCACCGGCGACGGCCGTACCCCGCTCGCCGTCGTCGATGCCAAGTACAAGGTCGAGAAGGCAGACGGACTCCTCAACGCCGACCTTTACCAGGCGCTCGCGTACGCCACCGTGCTCGGTCTGCGCGAGGCGCACCTGGTGTACGCGGCCGGACGACAGCCCGTGCGCTTCCACGAGGTGCGGGGAACGGCGGCGGGACCGGACGGACGGGGAGTGCGGATCCACCAGCACAGCCTCGACATCTCTCGCGAACCGGAACAACTCCTCACAGCTTTCCGGGAGATCGCCGGACAACTGGCGTCCGGAAGAAAGGAAGGGACCTGATGCCCCGGCTCGCCTTCGCCCAGAGCTTCTGGGACGGCTACGACACCTTGGAGAAGCCGGTCCGGGCCGGAGTGCGCAAGGCCATGGCGAAATTCCAGGCCATGAGCGCCGCCGAACTCAACGCGGACAAGGGACTGCACCTGGAGTCCGTCCAGAACGCCCGTGACCCGCGGATGCGCACCATTCGCATCACCGACTTCTGGCGCGGGGTCGTTCTCGCCCCGGACGACGGCAGCGACATGTTCCTCCTCGTCAATGTCCTGCCGCACGACGATGCCTATACCTGGGCGGCGAAGCGTCTGTACAGCGCGAACTCCGCGACACGGGCCCTGGAGGTGCGCAACGCCGTCGCCCTGGACGAGCTGACACCGCTGTACGAGACGGCCGCACGCACGGCTCCCCGGCTGCTGTTCGCGGACGTCTCCGACGGCACACTGCGCGAACTCGGTATCGACGACCAGGTACTGCGCGCCGCGCGTTCACTGGTGGACAAGGCTCAACTGGAGGCTTTCTCCACTCTGCTGCCGGAGGACCAGCTGGAGGTGCTCCAGTACCTCGCCGAGGGCTTCAGCCCGGAAGAGGTCTACCGGGATGTCGTGGCGGTACGTCGCCCCGCCGACGCGCCCGCCGAACCGGTCGAGGACCTGGCCACGGTGATCACCAACACGTCCGCCCGCATCCGACTGGTCACCGGGCCACGGGAGTTGGAGGAGATGCTGGCGAAACCGTTCGCTGCCTGGCGCGTCTTCCTCCACCCCTCCCAGCGGCGCGTCGCCTACCGCACCTCGTACGGCGGTCCCGTCCAGGTCACCGGGGGACCCGGCACGGGCAAGACCGTGGCTGCCCTGCACCGGGTCAGGCATCTGCTCGACCGCTCCGAGGACGGCCGCATCCTGCTCACCACGTACACGAACGCGCTCGCCGCCGGACTGCGCGAGATGCTCGGCCTGCTCCTCGACGAGGACGAGAAGCTGCTGGCGCGGGTCGATGTGACGACGGTCGACGCCTGTGCGAACGGCGTCGTGCGCGCGCACTCGGCGGCCGTGCCCAAACCGATCGGGGACCGGGAACAGCGGCAGTTGTGGGAGAAGGCGGTCAGGCAACTCGACCTGCCGTTCACCGCCCAGTTCCTGGCCCAGGAGTACCGGCACGTCGTGCTCGGCCAGAACCTCCGCGACCTCGACGCCTACCTCGGCGCCAGCCGCCGTGGCCGCGGTACCGGTCTCGGTCCCGCGCGCCGGCGGGAGGTGTGGAGCGGCGTGGAACGGTTCGAACAGTTGCTGCGCGACCGCGGCGAGACCACACACCTGCGCATCTGCTCCCGCGCGGCCGAGCTCCTGGCCGACGCGCCGACTCCGTACGCCCATGTCGTCGTCGACGAGGCACAGGACCTGCATCCCGCGCAGTGGCGGGTGCTGCGCGCCGCCGTCTCCCCCGGCCCCGACGACCTGTTCGTCACCGGCGACCCGCATCAGCGGATCTACGACTCCCGGGTGTCGCTGGGCTCGTTGGGCATCGCCACGGTCGGCCGCAGCTTCCGGTTGCGCGTCAACTACCGCTCCACGGAGGAGATCCTCGCCTGGTCGGCCCGGCTCCTCGCATCCGTCACCGTCGACGCGCTGGAGGGCGAGGGAACGGACTCGCTGGCCGGCTACCGCTCCCTGCTCCACGGCAGCCGCCCTCGGGTGCGGGGCTACGCCACCCGGCAGGAGGAGACCGAAGCGCTGGTGGAGCGGGTCCGAACCCTGCTCGCCGAGGGCCTCGCACCGCACGAGATCGGGGTGTGCGCACGCTTCAACCTCGCCCTGGACACGGCGGAGGAGAAACTGAAGGCCGCGGGCATCCCGGTACTACGGGTCAAAGGGCAGGTCACGCAGGTCACTCAGGGATCCGAGGGGGTGCGGCTGGCGACCATGCACGCGATGAAGGGGCTGGAGTTCCGGGCGGTGTCCGTGCTAGGTGTCGCCGAGGGCACCGTCCCGTTCGCCCGTGAGATCACTCCGCGTGAGGCGGACCCGCTCCAGCACAATGCCGACCTGCTCCGTGAGCGCTGTCTGCTCTTCGTCGCCTGCACGCGTGCTCGCGAAACCCTGAGTGTCACGTGGAGCGGGACCGCGAGTCCCTTCCTTCCGCCCGTCGTCTGATCGGCAGCCCGGCTCGGTCCTCATTCCTCCGGCGTCAGGGCGCCCGTTGCGAGACCGTCACGGGCGACCTCGGCGAGCTGCCGACTCAGCTCGTCGACCTTGCGCATTCCCTCCTCGAACGCGGACAGGGCCCGGAAGGCAGAGCCGTACCGACGCTGCTCGTCGATGCCCATACGGGGGATGCGTGAGCCCCTGCCGTCAAAGCGGTAGGTCCCGCTCGCGCTCGTGGATCTGCGGACGTTGGCGGAGCTGCGCAGGAAGCCCTGCAGATAGTCCGTGTCGAGCTGCTCGCTCGCCGAGACCGGCTCCGGACCGTCGTACGCCACGAGCCCGGCGCGGGCGAGATCCGCGACGCTGGTGGTGGCTCCGTCCAGTGACCCCGGCCCGCCGCCCGTCGCCAGCTCGGGCAGAAGGGCGGCGAGTCGACGGATCTGGTCCTCCAGTTCCTTGCGCAAAGCAGCGTACTCACCGGGGTAGTCGCGATGCCGGGAACGAAGATGGCTCCCGGGTGTCAGGTCGACGGTGTCGTCGAGGAGTTCGATCAGCGGTACGTCGGCAACCTGGTCGGGGCGTGGTTCCAGGTCCCCGTCGGGGCTGTTGTCCGTCAGGTCGACCATGCGCACCGTGTGCTGCGTGTCCGCCCCTCCCGGACTCTCGGGACGCTGCAGACACCACAGATGGACAGGCAGGGCGTGCGAGGTCGCCGTACCTGGCGGCAGGGCGACCACTTGGCGCACGATGCCCCGGCGCACGAGTTCCGATCGGATGCGGCGACCTGCCTTGCGGTAGGCGACCGAAGCCGGCATGACCATGAGGACCTGGCCGCCGGCCACGGTGTGGGCGTAAGCGTGCTGAAGCCACGCGAGCTCACCTTCGGCCTTGGACGGGGTGCCGAGGTCCCAGCGGGCGTCGAGCAGCAGTTCCTCCCGCCCCCACTCGGTCACGCCGGCCGGAGGGTCGCAGACGACCAGATCCGCCTTGAGGTCCTGCCATTCATCCGCGCGCAGGGAATCGCCGGCCACGATGCGCACGCCCGATCGGCCCAGCAGGTCGGCGCGGAGCTGCGCGAAGCGGGCACTGTCGGTATCCAGCTCCTGGCCGCGGCAGAGAATCCCGGCCTCGGAAGCGACGGACAGGAGCAGCACCCCGATTCCACAGGCCGGATCGAAGACCGTGGCATCGGACGGCAGCTCGGGAGCGAAGTGGCACACGGCACGCACCACACGCTCGGAAGTCACCTGGTCGGACCCCGCGCGCCGAGCGGAGTCCATGAACCGTTCGGTCAGTCCGTTCACAAGGTCGACGGGCGATCCGGTTCGGGCGAGCTCGCGTACCCGGGCGGCGACGTCGTCCGGCAGCTCCGGTCCGGTTCGGTCGGCCAGCGCCGCGGCGACCTGCGCCAGGCCCGCGACCATCTGCTCCCCGTAGGCGGCCCTCATGGCCTGCCACAACTCGACCTCGGGTGACACCTCCTGGCCCTTGCGTTGCCGGTCCAGCCATTCCTGGACCTCCGCGAGTGCGTAGAGCGGACTGTTCGCGCCACCTCCCGCCGGCGCGGGGAAGTCGTCGTAGCGCCGACGCCAGTTGGAGACAGCGGCCCGAGTGACTCCGGCCAGCCGGGCGATCTCGGCGCCGGTGACCAGTGGGCCGACCGATGGAGCGGCATTGTCCGTCATAGCCTCAGCGTACACGGACCGGCACCTTCTTTCCAGAGTCGACTACGTTGACAATGTACACATGCCGATGCCACTCTCATCCGTGTACTTGATTCGCCCCTGAACCCGCACGCCGCAGAGCGTGTCCCGGTCACAGTTGTCCACGGAGGCACCCCTTGGCATCGAACACCGCAGTACGCACCGTTTACCGACTGTCCGGCGTCACCCCCACCACGGAAGCCATGCTGTACGCCCTCGACCTCGAACTTCTGGACAGACTCGGTGCCGATCCGCATTTACCGGAGGCGCTCGGGGTCCCGGCCGTGTACATCACCTGCGGAATGGAGCACACCGAGGCCCCTTGGTGCGAACCCATGTCGCGCAGCACCGGCATCACGGTCAGCGAGAGTGTCCGGCGCACCGCCGCCGTGCTTCTGCTCGCCGTCGACGACACGGTGTACGCCATCGGCTGTGACCAGGGGTACCGGCTGATCCCCGACCACCTCAAGGACAGGCGCTTCGGCCTCTCGTTCGCCATCCGGCAGATGGACCCGAGCCTGATCCGCGGAGCCGTGTCGAGGTCTCTCGGGCAGGCACGCACCGACATCTCCTTGGTTCCGGGCGGCGCCCCGGTCCCGCTGCTGGGCATCCGTGACCACTCGCGCATCGTGCGCAGCCTGGGCGGATACCTCGACGACCTGCCGCTCACCCGGTCGCGCTACTCGCGCGGAAAGGCCGTGAGTGCCCAGGGCGGGTGCGGACTGCGGATCGCCCTCGGAGTCGAGCCCGAGGCCCTGCTCTCCGACCTGCGGACCATCACCAGAATCTGCCGCGAGGACATCCCGAACCAGGAACTGGAGTTCGTCGACCACATCGTCCCGGTCAGCGCTCCGACGACCCTCGACGCGCTCGACGAGGCCCTGGACGACCGTCTCGGCCGACCCGCCGACGGAAGCATCTCCGTCTGTGTCCCCTCCGAACATCACATGGCTTACGCGGAGGCCACCACGTACATGACGCAGATCAACAGCAGCAACGGTGCCCTGCGCTCCGACGACTTCGACCTCGGGTACGTACTCACCCGGGCCCGCCTCGCACAGCCTGGGCAACGCCTCAAGGCGCTGCGCGAGGGAACCGTGACCCTTGCCAGGGACCGCCGAGTGAGGGCCGCCGACACTCTCGCCGTCACCAGCGCGCTGACGTGGCTGGAGACCGGCGTCTCGCTCGGCCCCAGACGGTTCTTCCTGATGGACGGCGAGTGGTACGAGGCAGGGGCCGCCTATGTCGAAGAGTGCCAGGCCGCCGTACGGGCGCTGTTCTCACCTTCACCCTCCGTCTCCCTTCCCTCCTGGGCGGACGGTGAGTCGGAGAACACCTACAACAACAGGGTGGCTGCCGACCGGCCCGACTGGCTCTGCCTCGACACCAAGAACGTCGCCAATCCTCTCCGGCCCAGGGACCAGGTCGAGATCTGCGATCTGCTCACGCCTGACGGCACCCTGATCCTCGTCAAGCGCGCAGGCGGTTCCGGTCCGCTGAGTCACCTGTTCAGCCAGGCCAGGGTGGCGGTGGAACTGCTCCAGGAGTCCGCCCAGGTCCGCGCGGACTTCACCGCGAAGGTGGCCGGGCTGAGTGGCGGCGCACGCCTGCTTCCGAATGACTACACGCCCAAGCGGATCGTCCTTGCGATGCTCCTCAAGAAGCGCGAGAACCTGACCCCGGATTCCGTCTTCGGGTTCTCCCAGATCACCATCGCCCAGACCTCGAAGGCCCTGGCAGCACGCGGAGTGACTGTCGAGGTCGTCGGCATCCCGCAAGTCGATACTGACCCACTTTCTCCACCTTTGCACGACGCGGGAATGCGTACGGCAGTCCCTGGCTGAGTCCTACAAACCACCCCTCCGCACGCCAGAGCGACCGTTCACATCATGTGCGGGTGTCGCCCCACCCCGGCCGGACGGGGCGGGGCGGCGCGTCGGCTCTCCTGAGCCGTCGCCGGTCGGCTCAGTCCTCGTCGGTGCCGCGCAGGTGGTGTTCCCGAGCGAGCAGGAGGTAGCTGCTCGCGGTCCAGGTGTAGGCGCGGTCGCGCAGGCCGGTGCCGGTGAGGGCGTCGAAGTTCTCGGCGAACCCGTGGGTCTCGCACAGGGCGCGGAAGCGGGCGCTGACGTCGTCCGCGAGGCGTTCGTGGCCGGCGCGGCGCAGGCCGTCCTCGACGAGGACGGTGGCAGGGGCCCAGATCGGGCCGCGCCAGTACCCGTCGGCGAGGTAGTGCGGTGAGGTGGGCAGTTCGGTGGCGAGACCGTACGGGGTCAGGTGGGCCTTGATGTGGTCGGCGAGCGCGCCGGCGACCTCGGCGGGTAGATGCTCGCCCAGCGCGATGGGCATCAGGTCGAGGAGGCCGGCGCTGCTCCAGGTGTCCCCGGTGACGGCCGAGCGGGCGACGAACCTGTCCCCGTTCCACAGCTGGTCCAACAGCGCGGCCTGGATCTCCGCGGCCGTGCGCCTCCACCGTGCGGCCTCGTTTTCCATTCCCAACTCCTTTGCCAGAAAGGTGAGTTCATGGAGCTGGAGGACGAGGAAGGCCGCGAGATCGGCGGTGACGACGACCCGCTCGGGGTCGAAGGTGGTGGCGTTGTCCCAGCCGCTGTCGTTGCCGTGCTGGTAGTGGGGCAGATCGGCACCGGGGACGCGCCGGGCGGTGAGCCAGAAGCCGGTCCAGCGCTCCAGGCGCTCGTACGTCAGGGTCAGTTCGGTGCGGTCCGGAGGTGTCGGCAGGGTGCGGCGCAGCCGGCCGAAGGCCCAGCCGTGGATGGGTGGCTTGACAAAGTTGTGGAGGACCTCGGAGTGGGTGACCGAGTCCGGCAGGGCGCCGCTCTCGTCCTGGTGGTCGAAAGGCAGGTGGAATTGGTCCCGGGCCAGCTCGGGCCGACCGGGCGCGAGGGCAAGGGCGTTGAAGCAGTGGTCCCAGCTCCAGACCTTGTCCATCCAGTGCTTGGACATCAGCACGCCCGGCCGGGTGACCAGGCCCTTCGCCGCCACGGTCGCCGACCAGACGACGTAGGCGGCGAGTTCCGCGGCCGGGGTGTCATCCGAACGCCAGGGAGCCACGGCGTCGACGAAGTCCGCGAAGGCGGTGCGCGCGGCGGCCACGACGGCGTCGAAGGGCGCCGAGGACACGTACGGGGGGCGGGCGGTGTCGAACTCCTCGATCGCGATCTCCCAGTCGCCGTCCCCCCGCGCGGACACGGTGACACCTCGGTCGGCGCCGCCCAGGGCCTGTGCCCCGACCGTGTCGGCGAGGACGCCGGACAGCAGGGTGACGCGGTAGCGGCGGCCGGTCTCGTACGAGGTGAAGACGTGCGCGTTCGCCGCCGGGTCGTGGAAGAAGTACGTGCCGCTGAACGGGGTCAGGGTCCGCGCGGCGGCGAGGACGGCGAAGTCCGGGCCGCTGCCCCGCAGGCGTACGGTGTCCGGTGTCTCGTAGGCGAGTTCGACCCGTCCCTTCCCGTCGGTCCAGGTGAGCAGGCCCGGTACCGCCTCGACGCGGGTCTCGGCCCGCTCGCCCGTCGCCGGGTCCACGGGGACCAGGCGCAGGACGCCGTGCATGCCGTTCTGGTGCGAGACGAGGTGGAGGTCCTCGGCGTAGGTCTTCTCCGCCACCACGGGGGAGATGTCGAACCAGGATCCGTACGCGCTGAACGGGATGTCGTGGACGGAGAAGGCCGGGCCGGATCGGGCGGCGGTCATGTGGCGTGACTCGTTTCTGGAGCAGGGGGTGCCGACCGGCCGGCGCGGGAGGGCGCCGGTCGTCATGGCGGGTCGGGGGGCTCAGTCCTTGACGGTGGCTCAGTCCTTGACGGCGCCGGTGGTGACACCGGCCGCCACATAGCGCTGGGCGAGGACGAGGATGACCGCGGCGGGCAGTGACGCCACGACGGCGGTGGCCATGATGGCGTTCCACTCCTGGTTGTTGTTGCCGATGTAGTGGTAGATGCCGAGGGTGATCGGTTCGTGGGCGCCGCCGTTGACCAGGGTGTTGGCGAAGACGAAGTCCGACCAGGACCACAGGAACGCGAACAGCGAGACCGTGACGACGGCGTTGCGGCTCATCGGCAGGACGATCGACCAGAAGGTGCGCAGTGCCCGTGCTCCGTCCATCTGCGCGGCCTGGAGCAGTTCGCCGGGGATGCCGGACATGAACGCGGTGAAGATGAGCACCGCGAAGGGGACGGCCAGGGTGGAGTCGGCGACGATCAGGCCGGGGACGGACTGGAGCAGGCCGAGCTGGAGGTAGATGGCGTAGAAGCCCATCGCCATGATGATGCCGGGGATCATCTGGGCGGCCAGCAGGACGAAGCTCAGCAGACCGCCGCCGCGTGGGCGCAGCTTGGCCAGGGCGTAGCCGGCGGGCGCGGCCAGGGCCACGGTCAGTACGACGGTGCCGAGGGCGACGACAAGGCTGGTGCCGAGGTAGGGCAGTTGCTCGTCGAGCACGGTGCGGTAGCCGGCCAGGGTGCCGTGGGTCGGGAACAGGTCGGGTGGGCTCTTGCGCATGTCCTGGTCGCGGGTGAAGGACACGTTGACCATCCAGTAGACCGGGAACAGCATGACCCCGGTCAGCAGCAGGCCGACGGCCGTCTTCCACCAGGAGCGTGCGGCGCTTCGGTTCATGACAGTGCCTGCTTCCGCTGGACCCGGACGTACACCAGGCCGAACACCAGGGCGGCGACCACGAGCAGGTTGCCGACGGCCGCGCCGGGGCCGAAGGCGGGCAGAAGGTTGCCGAAGCCGAGTTGGTAGGACCAGGTGGCGAAGGTGGTGGACGAGTCCGCCGGGCCGCCCTTGGTCATGATCCAGATGATGTCGAAGACCTTGAGGGTGTAGACGAGGCCCAGCAGCAGGGTGATCGCGGAGACCGGGCGCAGCAGGGGGAAGGTGATGCGCCAGAAGCGCTGCCAGGCGTTCGCCCCGTCAAGGGCCGCGGCCTCGTACAGCGATCCGGGGACGGACTGCAGACCGCTGTAGAGCACCACCAGGTTGAACGGGACGCCGATCCAGATGTTCGCGATGATCACCGAGGGCAGTGACCAGTCCGGTGAGGTCAGCCAGTTCACCGGGCCGATACCGACGGCGTGCAGGGCGGTGTTGACGATGCCGGAGTCGCTGTTGAGCATCCACGACCAGGTGGAGGCCGACACGATCAGCGGCAGCAGCCAGGGCACCAGGAACAGGGCCCGCAGGGTGGTGGAGAGCCGGAAGTGCTGGTTGAAGAAGACCGCGAGGGCCAGGCCGATGGCGTACTGGAGGACCAGGCACACGGTGGTGAAGACGACGGTGTGCAGCAGGGCGGACGCGAAGGTCGGGTCGTCGAAGACCTTCTGGTAGTTCGCCAGGCCGGTGAAGGGCGCGTCGCCCTCGACGAAGGAGCGGACGGTGTAGTCGCGCAGGCTCAGGTCGAGGTTGCGGTAGAGGGGATAGGCGTAGAAGAGGGCGAGGTAGAGGGTGACCGGGGCGAGGAAGGCCCAGGCGGCCCACTGCGAGGAGGTCGGACGGCGCCTCTCTCGCGCGCGGGCCCGTGGCGGGGCGGCGGTGGCCGCCCCGCTCAGGTCGTGCGCGGACCGGCGGTCCGAGAGCTGTTTCGTGTCGTTCATCGTCGGCCCGCGAATCCTTGGTTACTTGACGGCCGACTGGGCCTTGGCCAGCGCGTCCTTCGGCGACTCGGCGCCGCTGAGGGCGGACTGGACGGCCTTCCACATCTGCTCGGAGATCTTGGGGTACTTGGTGCCCAGGTCGTCACTGGTACGGCCCTTGGCCGCCTTGACCGCCTCGACCCACGGCTTCAGGTCGGCGTTCGCCGCGACCTGCTTGTCCTGGACTTCGGTGGTGGGAGCGACGTAGGACAGGGTGGTGTCGGTGTCGTAGAGGTTGTCGGTGCTGGTGAGGCAGGTGACCAGCTTCTGCGAGGTGGCGTAGCGGGCGGCGTCCTTCTGGACCGGGACGGTCACGAACTCGCCACCGGTCGGGGCCGCCGCGTTGCCGCCCGTGGCGGCCGGGACGGGTATCACGCCGTAGTCGAAGCCTGCCTTGTCGGCGCCTGCGAGCTGCCAGGTGCCGTTCTCGCTGAACGCGTAGTCACCGGTGGCGAACTCCTGCCAGCTGGTGGTCTGGGTGTTGTTGATGACCGAGTTGGGGGCGTAGCCCTTGTCGAGCCAGCCCTTCCAGAGGGACAGCGCGGAGGCGGCCTCGGCGGAGTCGAGTGCGGTGAGCTGTGCGCCCGAGCCCCAGAACCAGGGCAGGAACTGGAAGCTGCCCTCCTCCGTGCCGATCGCCGAGAAGGTGATCCCCTTCTTGCCGGCCTTCTTGACCTTCGCCAGCGCCGCCGTCAGCGACTTCCAGTCCTTGACCGAGGCGATGTCGACGCCCGCCTTCTTCAGCACCTCCTTGTTGTAGTAGAGGGCGAGGGTGTTGGCGCCGATCGGCATGCCGTAGGTCTTGCCGCCGGACTGGCCGGCCGCGAGCAGGTTGGGGTCCACCGCCGAGGTGTCGAGCTTGTTGTCGTCGGTCGTGGTGAGCACGCCCGCCTCGGCCAGGGTCGAGACCACCGGGTTGTCGACGATGAGGACGTCCGGGGAGTTGCCCTGCTGTGCCGCCAGCAGGGTCTTGTTGGGCAGGTCGCTGGTGTCGAAGCCGGTCCGCTTGATCTTCACGCCCGCGTCGGTGCCGCACTTGTCCAGCAGCTTCGTCCACGCCGAGCCCTTTGCGAACTGCGGGTACGGGTCCCAGACGGTGTACGTGCCGCTGTCCGCGTCCTTGGCGCCGGTGCTGCCCGAGCCGGAGGAGCAGGCGGTGGCGCTGACGGCCACGGCCAGGGCCGTCAGCGCCGCGGCGGTCAGACGGCGCTGTCTGGAGGTGCTGTGCATGGCGGGTTCCTTAGTTTCTGGCATGGGTGTGCCGTGAGAGGGAGGGATGACGGGGGAACCGGGGTACGCCGAACGGCGGCGGTGGGGCCGGTGGGGCCTTCGGTACGTCAGGAGGTTGACGCCCTGGGCCGGTCAGGAGGTGCAGGCCTTCGGCAGGTCAGGAGGCCGGCGTGGCGGGAAGTCGGGGCCTGCGGCGGGCGGGAGGTCAGGGCCGGTGGCGGGCGGGAGGTCGGGTCGGGTTCAGGTGAGGCCGAGGGCGGGGCCGGTGCTGGCCCGCAGGGAGATCGGCGGTACGAGCAGGTGGTTACGGGGTGACGCCTCGGGGTCGTCCAGCCGCTCGACGAGGAGGTCGACGGCGAGACGGCCCATCTCCTCCGCCGGTACGTCCGCCGCGGTGAGCTGCGGGGTCACCGTCTCCGCCCACCGGCCGGCGACCACCCCGGTGACGGAGAAGTCGCGCGGCACATGGCGGCCGGCCTGGGCGAGCCCCCGGTACAAGCCGCCCAGCGCCGCCTCGTTCAGCGTGACCAGGCCCGTGGTCGCCGGGTCGTCGCGCAGGATCCGCTCCAGGCACGCCTGCCCGGAGCGGGCGTCGTCCCCGCAGGTGTACGACCGCACGGTCAGTCCACGCTCGGCCGCGGCCTTGGTGAACCCGTCCAGCCCGCGGTGCGCGGACTCGTACCCGGCCCGCAGGAGCTGTTCGGGGCGGTTGACGAAGGCGACCCTGCGATGGCCGAGGTCCGCGAGGTGATGGACGCACGCCTCCGCCAGCGCGGTGTGGTCCAGGCCCACCCACCAGCCGCCCTCCGGCCGTGCGGTGCGGCCGATGGCGACGGAGGGGAAGTCCAGGTCGGCCAGGTGATCGACCCGGTCGTCCTCCAGCCTGATCTCCATGAGGATCGCGCCGTCGACCCGCCGCTCCCCCAGCAGCCGCTGGAAGGAACGGTCGCTGTCGACGCCGCTGGGCGACAGCAGCACGTCGTAGTCGTGGGCCGCGGCGGCCTCCACCACGCTGCCGATGAAGTCCAGTTGCATGCCCGTGTAGTGGTTGCCGGCCGGTGGGAAGACCAGGCCGATCGTGCTGGTCCGCCCGTTGGCCAGGGCCCGGGCGCTGGCGTTGGGCCGGTAGCCCAGCTGGTCGATGACCTGCTGGATCTTCCGGCGGGTGTCGTCCGACACGGGGCGTTTGCCGCTCAGCGCGTAGGACACGGTGCTCCGCGAGACACCGGCTCGCCGGGCGATCTCACCGATGTTCACGGAGGGCTCCTTGCTCGAACCGGTTCGGCGCTCCACGGTAGCGGAGCTCGCGAACCGCGTGGATGGGTGGGCCGAGGAGGGCGCGCTCCCCGGTTGTCGAACCGGTTCGCGTGAAGTGAAGGTAGGAACAGGCCGGGCGGCTGTCAACACCTCGCACGGCACTTCGCATCACAGCGCGGCAATCCGGACGTCCCCTGCGCCGCCGCAGCCTTGCCCGTGTCGAAGGTATTGCTGCGCGATTTCTCCGGTGCTAACTTCCTGCGAACCGGTTCGACGAAGTGATCCTCCGGCGGCCGGGGCCCCGCTCCGCACAACTCCTGGTGTGCGGAGCGCCGTCACGGCCAGTCGGGCCGGCAGCCCCGCCGCGGAGCGTGGCCGATCGAACCGATTCCGCATCGCCCGCCCCTCGAACCCGCCTCACCGCCCCGGCGCGCGCACGAACAGCCGGGCCGGGCCGAGGCGGGCCGACCGGACCCCGTCACTCAAAGGATCGAGGAAGCACTCCATGTCATCCGCTGACAGATCTGCCCGGCGCCGGGCCCCGGCCGCCGTGGCACTGGCCCTCGGCGCGGGCGTGCTGGTAGCGCCGGCCGTCCCCGCCCAGGCGGCCGACGCGCCCGAGCCCACGGCCCGCTACACCTTCGACGAGGACGACCTCACGTCCGGGAGGATCACGGATGTCTCCGGCAACGGTCTGACGGCGAGCCTGGTCAACGGCTCCACCGCGCGGTCCGTCGAGGGCACGGGCGGCGGCAAGGCGCTCGCCCTGCCCGGCGGAGCGCCCACCTCCGACGGCGCGTACGTGCGCCTGCCCCGGGGCGTGGTCGGCGACGCGACCGACCTGACGGTGTCGGCACGCCTGAAATGGGGCGGCGACAACTCGTCCTGGCAGCGGATCTTCGACCTGGGCACCGACACCACGAAGTACCTCTTCACCACCCCCTCCAACAACGGCGGCGTGCTGCGCACCGCCGTGACCACCGGCGGCGGGGGCGCGGAGTCCCAGGTCTCCGGGTACGCGGCGCTCCCCGCCGATGCCTGGCGGACGGTCACGGTCACCCTCGACACCGCCGCCGGACGGGTCACCACCTACCTCGACGGTGTGGCCGTCTCCTCCGCGAAGACCGGTATCAAGGCCAAGGAGCTGCTGGACGCCTCGGCCACCGCGGCCGGTTACATCGGCAAGTCCTTCTGGCCGGACCCGCTGCTCAAGGGCGTGATCGACGACTTCACGGTGTGGCACTCGGCGCTGAGCGCCGAGCAGGTGGCGCAGGTGGTCGGCGACGTCCCCGCACTCCGGGCCCTGTCACGGACGTCCTTCGAGGTGCGCACCACCACCGGCACCGCTCCGTCCCTGCCCGCGTCGGTCCGCTCCTCCTACTCCGACGACTACGACCGTGACACACCGATCGTCTGGGACGCCGTGCCCGAGGAGAAGTACGCCCGGCCCGGTACGTTCACGGTGGCCGGACTCGCGGCCGGACGGGAGGTGAGGGCGACCGTGGCCGTGGTGCGGGAGGGTCAGCTCACCGTCGACCTCGCCTCGGACACCGGCGCGTTCCACGGCGGCGCCTCCGGCACCCTCTACGGCGTGTACGGGCCGGACGTGCCCACCAACAACCTCATCGAGGGCATGGGGCTGCGCACGGTCTCCACCAAGGCGCAGGACGGCCCGCAGCACCCGGGCGCCGACGCGCTGGAGGTGGTGAAGCCGCTGGCGGACTCCACCGACGGCGATGTGTACATCTACATGACCGACATCCACCGCGGCTTCCCGTACCAGTGGCCGGGCGACACCCCCGCCGAGAAGGTCGGCCTCTACGAGGAGAAGATCGCCCACCAGGTCGACCAGGTTCTCCGACTGCCCGAGGAGTACCAGGACAACATCGTCTTCGTGCCGTTCAACGAGCCCGAAGGCAACATGTTCGGCACCGGCGAGTGGAGCTACGACAAGGTCAGCTGGCTCGACGACCCCGACGCCTTCTTCGCCGCCTGGGACTCCGCGTACAGGCTGATCAAGAAGAAGATGCCGGACGCCCGGATCGCGGGCCCCAACACCAGCGTCCTGTACGACCAGGTGAAGGGCTTCATGGCGCACGCCCTGGCCGAAGGCACCCTCCCCGAGGTCGTCACCTGGCACGAGCTGAGCCACCCGGAGGCGGTGCGCGACAGCGTCGCCAAGTACCGGGGATGGGAGAAGGACCTGTTCGAGGGCACCTCGCGCGAGGGCACCGAACTGCCCATCAACATCAACGAGTACGCCTTCAACTACCACACCTCGGTCCCCGGCCAGATGATCCAGTGGGTGTCCGCGATCGAGGAGTCCAAGGTGGACGCCGACATCGCGTACTGGAACATCGACGGCAACCTCTCCGACTCCGCCGTGCAGTCGGGCCGCGGCAACGGCCAGTGGTGGCTGCTCAACGCGTACGCCTCGATGAGCGGGCACACGGTGAAGGTGGACCCGCCGTTCCCCGGCGAGAACTACACCATGCAGGGCGTCGGCACGCTCGACGAGAGGAAGAAGCAGGCCCGGCTGATCTTCGGCGGTTCCACCGGCAAGGGACACATCACCTTCGCCGGCGTCCCGAAGAAGATCTTCGGCAGCGCTGTCCACGCCTGGGTCCGCGAGATCGAGTGGAGCGGGCAGCTCGGCGACAGCTCCGGCCCGAAGCTGCTCACGGAGACGGACCTGGAGGTCGCCGACGACGGCACGGTCTCCGTCGACTTCGGCGACGGCACCCTGCCGTCCCTGAAGGAGTCCTCGGCGTACGAGATCGTGCTCAGCCCCGTCGGGAAGGCCAGGGCCACCCAGGACGCGCCCGTGCGCTGGCAGCACTCGTACGAGGCGGAGGACGCCGCCCACACCGGGTCCGGCTACTCGAAGAACGGCCCCGAGGGCTCCCCGCGCGACGTGTCGAAGTTCTACACCTCGGGCGGCTACAACGTCGGCGGCCTGCGCACCGGTTCGGACATGACGCTCGACTTCACCGTGGACGTGCCCGAGGACGGCACCTACGACCTGAGCGTCTTCGCCAACTCCCTCAACACCTTCGACAAGGTCAAGGACCAGGGTCCCACCCATGTCTTCCTCCGCGTCGACGGCGGGTCGGACGACGAGCAGGAGCTGCATCTCCCGCTGGGATACAAGTGGGTGGTGTGGGACCACACCGACACCACGGTCCGTCTCACCAAGGGCAAGCACACCCTGACGCTCGCCGCGAGGAGCGCCGACGGCGAGCGCGCCACCAAGGGCGACGCCATCGTCGACCGCCTCGTCCTCACCCTGCCCGACGCCTCCGCCCGCACCCAGGTGTACGAGGGCGAACTCGCCTGGCTGGGCGGCGGGGCACGTCCCGTCTACGACCCGCCGAAGCGGGCGGCCACCGGATCGGGCGCGGCCCGGCTCCCGAAGAAGGGGACCGCCACGTTCTGGGTGTACTCCCCCGCCGACCGCGAGGCCACCCTCCGGGTCGACACCCTGAAGGGGTCGGGCGCCCGGGTCGCCGTCAACGGCCAGGACGTCCTGCGGCTGGACAAGGGCGGCAACAGCGTCGCGGTCTCCCTCTCCGGGGGCGTCAACAAGGTGACGGTGACCGGGAGTTCGTCCACCACTCTCGTCGACCGTCTCACGGTCACCGCCACCGAGGGCGCGCTCCCGACGCGTACGTACGAGGCCAAGGACGCCGAACTCGCCGGCTCGGCCGCTCTCAGCCCCCTCTCCCTGGCCACGGGCGGCACCGCGATCACCGGAATCGGCGGCGACCCCGGCAACGGCAACACCGCCACGTTCACCGTCACCGCGGACCGGGCGGGCACTCACGCGCTGCGCATCCGCTACTCCAACCCCGAGCAGTCGCCGGCCACCCACTACAACCCGGACCCGCTCGCCCGCCACGCCGACCTCGCCGTCAACGGTGGTCAGACGCGGCGGGTCACCTTCCCGCACACCTTCCACCAGAACAACTTCTGGGAGCTGACCGTCCCCGTCCAGCTGAAGAAGGGTCAGAACACGCTCACCTTCCGCTCCGAGGAACTCCCCAATTTCGACGGCACCACCTACGCCTCGGACACCTTCCCCGGTGTGCTGCTCCGCTCCCGCTACGCCCCGCTGATCGACCGGATCACGGTCGCGCCGTACGCGAAGGAGGTGCGATGAGCCGAGCGGCGCCGGCGGTGAGATGACCCGCACGAGGACCGGGTAGTGGAGCGTCGCCTCCCACCCGCCGCCCGGCACAGTGCGCGCACCCCGTCAGCGATGCCGCGAGCAGGCGCCCGGGTCCGTCGGAGCGACGGACCCGGGCGCTTCGCCACCCTGGTCGGCATGAAGGCTGGCGGAGGCGCCGACCGCGGCCGGAGGAGAGGAGGGGTTCAGCGGCCGGGGTGCAGGCCGGGCCAGCCGGGCGTCGGGTCGCCCTTGACCTCGCCGAAGTAGAGGGCGAACGTCTGCTTCCACCGCTCGACAGCTGCGCGGTCCTCCATGAAGCGGGGGAAACCGTCCACGTTGGCCTCGGGGTACTCCCAGATCGGCTTCAGACCGGCGGGCGGGGCGACGTCCGTGCGTACCGACCAACCGCCCGAGCTCTGACGCTCGGTCGAGATCTGCCAGCTCAGGAAGAGCTTGGCCGCGGTCGGGTTGGCGGCCTGCTTGAGGATCGCGATGCGCTGGCCCCACGCCATGAACGGATGCCCCTCGGACAACCCCATGCGGATCGGGCCGGTGCTGGTCGGGCTGCTACCCGTACCGACCCCCACGACCGCCCGCTTGTTGTTGATCGCGGTGCTGGGCGAGAACGAGCCCCGGGCGAACTGCGGCTGCTGGGCGGCGAGTGCGGCCACCCAGTCCCAGCCGTAGGTCTGCGCGTAGAGGGCGTAGAGGTAGAGCACCGCGTCGTCGTCGTGCGGGTAGGACGAGGCGATCGCGTTCTTCCAGCGCGGGTCGACCAGATCCAGCGGGGTCCTCGGCGCGTTCGCTCCGGCCGCCACCACGTCGTAGACGTAGCTGAAGGCGATGACCGCGCCGGCGACCCAGGCGCCGTCGGGGTCCCGGAACTTCTTGTACAGCTTGCCGAACCCGGCGGGCTTGTAGCGCAGCAGTCGTCCCTCGCGCTTCCAGCGGGTGAAGTCGTGCAGGGTCTGCAGCTGTACGACGTCGGGGACCAGGGTGTCGGTGGCGAACTGGTTGTCCACGCGGACGTCGTGGTACTTGCTGTAGTCGACGATCAGCTGGAGGTCGATCTCGGGGAACCGCTGGCGGAAGGCGGCCCGGGCGTTGGCGCCGCTGCCCGAGTCGGCGAGGTCGCCGCCCGCGTAGACGACGAGCTTGCCGCCTTCTGCGATCGCGTCCCGGTACAGCTCGTCGAGGGTCCTGGTGTCCTCGGCCACGGAGCCGCGCGTCGATTCGGCGGGGGCGGCCGAGGCCGACGACGCGGTGGCGCCGAGCGCGCCGAGACCGAGCGCGGTGCCCGCTCCGGTCACCAGGAGACGTCGTCGGCTGGGAAGGCTGGTCACGGGGGGTGCCCTTTCTCTGTGGGGGTGGGGGCTCGATGAACGCGGGGCCCGAGGGGCACGGGGCTGCCTGAGCGGCCGGTACATCTGACGAAACAGTATCTGCTTCGTCAGATAAATCTGTCGACGAAAGCCATGCGACAGCCACGCGATAACCACATGACAGCCGAGTGACAGGTGGTTCTCATGTGCGCGCCTGGCGATTCCGGCGAAGGGGACGCACGGCCACCGCCCAGCGGAACGGGCGCGCCCGGGGCGCCGTCTCGGTGGAACTCAGGGGTCCGGTCCGCCAGTCGGGGAGGCGGGCGCCGATGACCGCGGTCTGGAGCGTGCAGCGGTCGACGGGGTCGGTCGGGTCGACGCCGGTGAGGGTGCGGCCGCGGGTCGGCCGGCAGGTGCGGGCGCGCACGCCCAGGGAGAGCCGCCGGGCGGTCGAGGCGGCCACGCGACCCGCGTCGAAGCACGCCGTGAGCGTGTCGAGCAGAGGGCGGGCCCCGCCGCGCGCCTGCTCCAGCAGGCACAGTGCGCTGCTCACCAGGTCGACGAGGGCCTCCCGGTCCCGGGCCAGTACGGGAAAGACCAGCAGGTCCAAGGCGCGCGGCAGCGGTTCGTCGAGGCCCATGCGCTGGTCCACGTCCAGGACGTTGAGGGCCTCCTCGTAGCTGTGGCCGATACCGACGGTGCCGGGCCGGGAGCGGCCGATGGCGACCTGGACGCGGCCGATGGCGGCTCAGGAGCGCCTGGCGAGGTGGGTGAGGACGTCGTCCGGCGAACAGGTCGGCCGCCACCTCCCGGAGCACGGGGTCGGTCGCGTCGTACTTTTCCGGGCCCCCGGCCACGGCGACCGCGCAGGCGCGGGACAGGCGCGGGCCGGACCGTTCGGAGTGGGCGGCGAGTTGGCCCTGGTCGCCGCGGCCGTGCAGGAGGTCGTCGGTGAAGTCCCGGCGGGCGGCCTTCCCTTGCGCACCACGAGCCGCCGAGCGTTCAGGCCGCTGCCCGCCGTACGACCTCCGCGACCTCGTAGCCCGCCTCGACGATCGCGGTGCGCACCGCCGCGTCGTCGACCTTCTCCCCGCGCACGGTCACCAGGCCGGCCCGTACGTCGACATCGACCTCGGTGACGCCGGGCACCGCGACGACCTCCTCGGTGACACTCGCGGCGCAGTGGCCACAGCTCATGCCGGACACGGTGAAGTACTTCTCGGCCATGGGGTCGCTCCTGTCCTCGGTCGGCCCGGTGACTGTGCCGTGGGGGCGCACGGGCCGCTCGGCACGAGGTACGGCGCACGCCTCCGCCGTGTTCAGGTGTCGTTCGGCGCCGCTCGACGACGCTACATGTCGCTCGATGTCGCTCGATATCGTTCAGTGGCCGCCAGGAGAGGGCAAGGTCACAGCCGTGCCCCCTGCTGCTCCTTTGTACCTCTGGCCTAGCATCCGAGCATGACGGTCCTGCCTGACGACGGGCTTGAGCTGGCCGCCGAGTTCCCTGACGCAACCCACGAGCAGTGGCAGCGCCTCGTTGCGGGCGTGCTGCGCAAGTCGGGCAAGGACGTCGAGGGCGCTCAGGCCGAGGAAGCCCTGTCCACCGCGCTGGAGGACGGGCTGCGCACCCGTCCTCTCTACACCGCGCACGACACCGCGCCGCCCTCCGGCCACCCCGGCTTCGCGCCCTTCGTACGAGGAGGACGGGCCGCCGGCACCTCCGTCGGCGGCTGGGACGTACGCCAGCGGCACACGGCGGCGGACGGCGAGGCGGTGCTGTCGGATCTGGAGAACGGCGTCACCTCCCTGTGGCTGGTGCTCGGCGGGGGCGGCTTCCCGGTGGAGTCGCTCGGCCGGGTCCTCGACGGCGTCCACCTCGACCTCGCGCCCGTCGTCCTGGACGCGGGTGCCGAAGTGGAAGGCGCCGCAAGGGAGTTGCTGCGGCTGTACACCGAGCGGGGTGTCACCGGGGCGGCGGCGCGCGGCAACCTGGGCGCGGATCCCCTCGGCCACGAGGCCCGCACCGGACAGACCTACGACGTCGCACCCGTGGTCGACCTCGCCCGCCGGTGCGCCGAGGAGTACCCGGGGCTGCGCGCCCTGACCGTGGACGCCCTGCCGTACCACGAGGCCGGTGGCTCGGCGGCGCAGGAGCTGGGCGCCTCGCTCGCGACCGGTGTCGCGTACCTGCGGGAGCTGACCGGGGGCGGGCTGAGCGTCGAACAGGCCTGTGGGCAGCTGGAGTTCCGCTACGCGGCCACTGCCGACCAGTTCCTGACGATCGCCAAGCTGCGCGCCGCGCGCCGCCTCTGGGCCCGGGTGGCCGAGGTGTGCGGGGTGCCCGCCGCCGGGGCGCAGACCCAGCACGCGGTGACCTCGACGGTGATGATGACGCGCCGCGACCCGTGGGTGAACATGCTGCGCACGACCATCGCCACGCTGGCCGCCGGCGCGGGCGGCGCCGACTCCGTCACCGTACTGCCCTTCGACCACAGGCTGGGCCTGCCGGACGCGTTCGCGCGGCGCATCGCCCGCAACACCTCGACGATCCTGATCGAGGAGTCCCACCTCGCCCGGGTGATCGATCCGGCGGGCGGCTCCTGGTACGTGGAACGGCTCACCGACGAACTCGCCCACGCGGGCTGGGAGTTCTTCCAGCGGATCGAGCGACTCGGCGGCCAGGCGGCCGCGTTGCGCTCGGGAGAGCTGGGCGGGGACCTCGCCGCCACCTGGGCGGCGCGCGGCGACAAGCTCGCCAGGCGGCGCGAACCGGTCACCGGTGTCAGCGAGTTCCCGCACCTGGCCGAGAAGCCGGTCGTCCGCGGGCCCGCTCCCGAGCCGCTCTCCGGCGGTCTCCCCCGCGTCACGCGCGACGAGGCGTACGAGGCACTGCGGGCCCGGTCGGACACCCACCTCGCCGCGACGGGCTCCCGCCCCCGGATCTACCTGGCCGCCCTCGGTCCGGCCGCCGCCCACACCGCCCGGCTCACCTTCGCCGCCAACCTCTTCCAGGCGGGCGGCATCGAGCCCGTCACGGAGGGCACGTTCGAGGAGAGCGGCGCCACCGAGGTCTGCCTGTGCTCCAGCGACGCCCTGTACGAGGAGCGCGCCGCGACCGAGGCCGCCGGGCTGAAGGCCACCGGCGCCACGCACGTGTTCCTCGCCGGCCGCCCCGGGCAGTACGCCGATGTCGACGCGTACGTCTTCGCGGGCTGTGACGCCGTGGCCGTCCTGTCCGCCACCCTCGACCGCATGGGAGTGTCCTGATGTCCGCCCCTTCCGGCCCCTCCGTCCCCGACTTCACCGGGATCGAGCTGGGTTCCCCGTCCGTCGACGGCGGCGCCGACGAGTGGCGTACGGCGGTTGAGAAGACGGCCGGCGGTGACGAGCCGCTGTGGGAGACCCCGGAGGGCATCCCGGTCAAGCCGCTCTACACGGGGCGGGACCTGGAGGGCCTGGACTTCCTGGACACCTACCCGGGCATGGCACCGTATCTGCGCGGCCCGTACCCGACGATGTACGTCAACCAGCCCTGGACGATCCGCCAGTACGCGGGCTTCTCCACGGCCGAGGAGTCGAACGCCTTCTACCGCCGCAACCTGGCGGCCGGTCAGAAGGGCCTGTCGGTCGCCTTCGACCTGCCCACCCACCGGGGCTACGACAGCGACCACCCGCGGGTGACCGGTGACGTCGGCATGGCGGGCGTGGCGATCGACTCGATCCTCGACATGCGCCAGCTTTTCGACGGCATCCCGCTCGACCGGATGACCGTGTCGATGACGATGAACGGCGCGGTGCTGCCCGTGCTCGCGCTCTAC
Source organism: Streptomyces akebiae (assembly GCF_019599145.1). Taxonomy (NCBI): domain Bacteria; kingdom Bacillati; phylum Actinomycetota; class Actinomycetes; order Kitasatosporales; family Streptomycetaceae; genus Streptomyces; species Streptomyces akebiae. Next base: position 2,584,473 of record NZ_CP080647.1, read on the forward strand.
ATCGTGGCGGCCGAGGAGCAGGGCGTACCGCCCGAGAAGCTGGCCGGGACCATCCAGAACGACATCCTCAAGGAGTTCATGGTCCGCAACACCTACATCTATCCGCCGAAGCCGTCGATGCGGATCATCTCCGACATCTTCGCCTTCACCTCGCAGAAGATGCCCCGCTACAACTCCATCTCGATCTCCGGCTACCACATCCAGGAAGCGGGCGCGACGGCCGACCTGGAGCTGGCGTACACGCTTGCGGACGGCGTCGAGTACATCCGGGCGGGCCGGGAGGCCGGCCTGGACGTGGACGCGTTCGCGCCCCGGCTGTCGTTCTTCTGGGCGATCGGCATGAACTTCTTCATGGAGGTCGCCAAGCTGCGCGCGGCCCGTCTGCTGTGGGCCAAGCTGGTCAGGCAGTTCGACCCGAAGAACAGCAAGTCGCTGTCGCTGCGCACCCATTCGCAGACCTCGGGCTGGTCTCTGACCGCGCAGGACGTCTTCAACAACGTCACCCGTACCTGTGTGGAGGCGATGGCGGCCACGCAGGGCCACACCCAGTCGCTGCACACCAACGCGCTGGACGAGGCCCTGGCCCTGCCGACCGACTTCTCCGCGCGCATCGCCCGCAACACCCAGCTCCTCATCCAGCAGGAGTCCGGCACCACCCGCGTGATCGACCCGTGGGGCGGCAGCGCCTACGTGGAGAAGCTGACGTACGACCTCGCCCGCCGGGCCTGGCAGCACATCCAGGAGGTCGAGCAGGCGGGCGGCATGGCCAAGGCCATCGACGCGGGCATCCCCAAGCTGCGCATCGAGGAGGCCGCGGCCCGCACCCAGGCGCGGATCGACTCCGGACGGCAGCCGGTCATCGGCGTCAACAAGTACCGGGTCGACAGCGACGAGCAGATCGACGTCCTCAAGGTCGACAACTCCTCCGTCCGGTCCCAGCAGATCGAGAAGCTGCGGCGGTTGCGCGCGGAGCGCGACGAGACCGCCTGCCAGGACGCGCTGGACGCGCTCACCCGGGCGGCCGGCGGCGAGGGCAACCTGCTGGAGCTGGCCGTGCGCGCGGCCCGCGCCAAGGCCACGGTCGGCGAGATCTCCGACGCCCTGGAGAAGGTGTACGGCAGGCACGCGAGCCAGATCCGTACGATCTCCGGCGTGTACCGCAACGAAGCCGGGGAGTCCCCGAACGTGGAGCGCACCCGGAGTCTCGTGGAGTCCTTCGCCGAGGCCGAGGGCCGCCGACCGCGCATCCTGGTCGCCAAGATGGGCCAGGACGGCCACGACCGGGGCCAGAAGGTGATCGCGACCGCCTTCGCCGACCTCGGCTTCGACGTGGACGTCGGCCCGTTGTTCCAGACCCCGGCCGAGGTGGCCCGTCAGGCTGTCGAGGCGGACGTCCACATCGTCGGGGTGTCGTCGCTGGCCGCGGGGCACCTCACCCTCGTACCGGCGCTCAAGGAGCAGCTGGCCGAGGAGGGGCGGGAGGACATCATGATCGTGGTCGGCGGGGTGATCCCGCCCCAGGACGTGCCCACGCTCCTGTCGATGGGAGCGGCGGCCGTCTTCCCGCCCGGGACGGTGATCCCGGACGCGGCCCACGACCTGGTGAAGCGGTTGTCGGACGACCTCGGGCACGACCTGTGATCGATGTCGACGCCTACGCCGAGGGTGTGCTCGACGGGAAGCGGGCGATCGTCGCCCGCGCCATCACCCTCGTCGAGTCCACCCGGCCCCAGCACCGCGCCCTGGCCCAGGAACTGCTGACCGCGCTGCTGCCGCACAGCGGCCGGGCCCGGCGGATCGGGGTCAGCGGGGTGCCGGGCGTCGGCAAGTCCACGTTCATCGACGCGTTCGGCACGATGCTGACCTCGCTCGGACACCGGGTGGCGGTGCTGGCGGTGGACCCGTCGTCGAGCCGTACGGGCGGCTCGATCCTCGGCGACAAGACCCGGATGGAGCGGCTGGCCGTCGACCCGGCGGCCTTCGTCCGGCCCTCGCCGACGGCCGGGACGCTCGGCGGGGTGGCCAGGGCGACCCGCGAGTCGATGGTGGTGATGGAGGCGGCCGGCTACGACGTGGTGCTGGTGGAGACGGTGGGGGTCGGCCAGTCCGAGACGGCGGTCGCGAACATGGTCGACTCCTTCCTGCTCCTCACGCTCGCCCGCACCGGCGACCAGCTCCAGGGCATCAAGAAGGGCGTCCTGGAACTGGCCGACGTGCTCGCCGTCAACAAGGCGGACGGCCCTCACGAGCGGGACGCCCGCACGGCGGCACGGGAGCTGGCGGGCGCCCTGCGGTTGATGCACGGGAAGGACGCGGTCTGGACGCCGCCGGTGCTGAGCTGCAGCGCCCGCGAGTCGACCGGCCTGGACACCGTCTGGGAGCGCCTGGAGCAGCACCGCACGCTCCTGGACTCCACCGGCCGCCTCACCGCCAAGCGCCGGGACCAGCAGATCGACTGGACCTGGTCGATGGTCCGCGACGAGCTCCTCGGCCGGCTGCGCACCCACCCCGGCGTACGCTCCCTCGCGCCCGGCCTCGAACAGCGGGTCAGGGACGGCGAGTTGACGGCGACGTTGGCCGCCGAACGCATCCTGGAGGCATTCGGGGACCGGCCCCCCGGTTCACCCGGCTGAGCGCCCCGAGTGGTGGCGGAGTGCGATTCGACTGACGGTGGATCACGTCGGGGTCGGGTCAAGTCAGCTGACGAAGCACCAGCTGCCCGGCCGCCGGCGGAAGGACCATCAGATGCGTTCTGCCCGCATGCTGCTCGTCACCGGGGCGGCGGCCGCCGTCCTCGCCGTCACCGCACCCGGCGCGTACGCCGACGGTGACGAGTGGGAGCACAAGGACAATGGCTACAGCAAGGAGCACGGCAAGGACAGCAGCCACGACGGCCCGCGCGGCGGGATTCACACGGGTGGCGGTGCCCTGACCTCGTCGGCAGGCGGCGAGGAGTGGGGCTCCGAGCGCTCCGGCAAGCCCGGGGCCGGTGGCTACGACAAGGAGGAGTCCACCAAGGAGTCCTGGAACGGCGACCAGGCCAAGGACTCGTGGAAGGACGACCACGGCAAGGGTTCCTGGAAGGACGGCGAGGACGCGGGAGCCTGGAAGGGCGACCACGACAAGCCGCGCGGCGGGATGCACACCGGTGGCGGCGCGCTCGCCTCCCCGGCGGCGACCGCGGGCGGGATGGCGGTCCTCGCGGTGGCCGGTACGGGCATGTACGCCCTGCGTCGCAAGAAGACCACCGGAAGCGTGGCCTGAGCCCATGCCGGGCGCGATACCTGGCGCGATAGCGGCCGCGGCCGCCACACCGTGTGTCGTGTGGCGGCCCGGCCGGCGTTCCGGCGTGCGGGCCCGTACCTCCCCGCGCTGCGAGCCCCGTACCTCCCCGCGGCGTGCGAGCCCCGTACCTCCCCGCGGCGTGCGGGCCCCGTACCTCCCTACGGCGTGCGGGCCCGTCCGCCCGTCCTTTCCGTCTGTTTCGTTCTGCTGCCGTACCTGTGAGGTGGTTCCGATGGCAGCCCAGCCTTCTCCCCCCGGCACCCGCGTCAATCTGACCGTGTTGTGCGGCGTGGTCCTGCTGATCCTGGCGGTGAGCCTGTTCGGCGGCGAGGACTCCTCGTCCGACACCTCCCGCCCGCCGGACGCCCGCCACGCCCCGCAGGCCGCGCCCGCCTCCTCCGACGAGGAGGCCGCGCCCGCCGAGCGGCCGGCGGACCGGCGCCGGCGGGCACCCCGGGCCGAACCGGTCCGTCTGCTCATCCCCGAGATCCGGGTGAGCGCCCCCTTCGTCCCCCTCTCCGTCGGCCGCTCGGGGCAGCTCGACGCCCCGCCCGCCGACGACGTGAACCTCGTCGGCTGGCACGCCGAGGGCGCCGTCCCCGGGGAGACGGGCACCGCGATCATCGCCGGGCACGTCGACACGGCGACCTCACCGGCGGTCTTCGCGGAGCTCGGCGAACTGGAGAAGGGGGACGTCTTCCACGTGGTGCGCTCGGACCGGACCAGGGTGTCCTTCGTGGTCGACGCCCTGGAGACGTTCGAGAAGGACGACTTCCCCGACGAGCGGGTGTACGCCGACGCGTCCCGGCCCGAGGTCCGGCTGATCACCTGCGCGGGCGACTACGACCGCAAGGTCATGGACTACACGGAGAACCTGGTGGTCTTCGCGCACCGGACCTGAGGCCGGGGCGGAGAGCGCTCCCGCGCCGTAGGCGAACAGCAGGCGACGGGCTGTCCAAAAACCCTTCTCGGAGTGACCAAGAACGGTTCAAGGGACGGCCATGATTGATCAACGCACGTCCATGATTCCGCAACTTGAACGTTTGAGTGTTTAGCCCGGACGTACGTTCCTGCCCGTGAACTCTGACGCAACACCCCACAGAGGCGACGACGCCGAGGCGACCGCCACCGGCGCGGACGCCCCGATATCCCACGTCAAGCCGCGCGGCCGACGCTCCCTCCTGCGCGCCGCGCTGGCCGGTACCGCGGTCCTCGGCGGTGGCCTCGCGGTCGGCGCGTTCCCGGCCGACGCCGAGCCCGTGTCCCGCTCCTCCCGCACCACCCCCTCGTCCCCCGCCGCCACCCGTACGCGGCCGAAGACGGCGGACGAGGCGCTGACGGAGCTGTCAAAGGGCAACCGCCGCTGGCGGACCTTCCACGAGCAGCACCCCGACGAGGACTACGCCGTGCGCAAGGCCCTGACGACCGGTCAGCAGCCCTTCGCGCTCGTCCTCGGCTGCATCGACTCCCGTGTCCCCCCGGAGCTGGTCTTCGACCAGGGCCTCGGCGACCTGATGACCGTGCGCAGCGCGGGCGAGGTGCTGGACCGGTCCGTACTCGGCAGCGTCAAGTACGGCGTCCTCGAACTGAAGATCCCGCTGGTCGTGGTGCTCGGTCACCAGTCCTGTGGCGCCGTGAAGGCGGCCGTCGCGGTGGACGAGAGCGGTGAGGAACTGCCGAGCGGCATCCAGTACATCGCGGACGAGATCGCTCCGGCCATCGACCACAGCGTGACCGGCGACGCCCGGGTCGCGGCGACCATCGACGCGAACGTGCGGCTCGTCCGCTCCAAGCTCATGGCCGACCCCGACATCGCCGCCAAGCTGAAGGCGGGCGAGGTGGCCGTCGTCGGCTCCCGCTACGACCTGACGACCCAGCGGGTGCATCTGCTCAAGTAGCGGGCCCGGACAGGGAGAAGGCGGCTCCGGTGCACCACCCACCACCGGGGCCGCCTTCGCGTCCGTCGTGCGTCACCGGACCGCGCCCGGCGGCCGGCGGGGCTCAGCCCTCGACGAGGGTGATGTCCTGCTGCCGCACGGCGTGGAACCTGGGCAGCGGCAGACCGCTGCCCGAGAGCTCCGTGACGGTGGCCTCCACCCGGGCGGGGCCGGGCCGGTAGCGGCCCGGGGCGGCCTTGTCGGTGTTGGTCCAGGCGTGGTCGGCGCCGTCGCACACCGCCGACGTGCCGCCGACCCCCTTGCGGACGTCGCTGTCGCCCTGCCGGAGCGAGGACGAGACGAAGACGGGACCGTTGCCGCCGAGACAGCGGTAGGTGCCGGACAGGGTGAGGGTGCCGTCCGGGGCCACGAGCCCGGTGGGATCGATGGTCACCGTCTCGAACGGCTCGATCGTGGCACCGGCGGACGGGGCCGCGGCGAGCAGCAGCAGCGCGGCGCCGGTGGCCGCGCAGAGAAACCGGGGGACGCGCGCGAAGGCCGGGGACAAGGGCATGGGGTACCTCCTTGGACGGGGTTCCAGCGGGTTCCAGAGGTACCCGCCGCTCTCGTCCGCTCTCGCCCGCTCTTGCGATCATCACCCTTTTGTCGGCGCGCCGTTCCGCCGTCCTCACCACCGCGCGCGATCCGCGCGGGCGGGGTTATGTCCGCGTCCTGTCACGGCACGTCCGGGTGCTGTCACGTCTCGCGCGAGGGTGTGGCGATGAGTTGCGGGCGCGGGCATGGTCTGTAGTGCGAGGCGGTGACGCACCGCCGGCACTCACCACGACGTGGAGGCGCGCCATGTGTTCACACCAGCCCCTGTGCCCCTCGGCCGACAGCTCCGACCGCGACGCCGCGCGCATCGTCGCCTTCCACCCCGAACAGGGCTGGAACCTGCTCTGCAACGGGGCGATCGTCTTCGACGACACCGGCGAGCTGCTGCCCGACGGCAGCATCGTCGCGCCGAGCCGGCTCGCGGTCGCGGCCTGACACCCCACCGGGGCTACGGCAGGACCGCGAAGCCGTCCAGCTCCACCCACGCCCGCTCGTCCCAGAGCCGTACGACGCCGACGACCGCCATCGCGGGATAGTCGCGGCCCGCCAACCTCCTCCAGATACGGCCCAGTTGCGGAGCGCGGCGCCGATAGTCGGCGACATCCGTCGCGTAGACCGTGACCCGGGCGAGGTCGGCCGGTGTACCGCCGGCCGCCTCCAGCGCGGCCAGCAGATTGCCCAGGGCCCGCTCGAACTGCTCCTCCAGCGTCTCCCCCACGACCTTGCCGTCCGCGTCCAGCGCGGTCTGGCCCGCCAGGAACACGACCCGGCTCCCGGTGGCGACGACGGCGTGGGAGAAGCCGGTGGGCGGCGACAGCCCGGCCGGGTTCACCCGCTCGGCGCTCATGCCGACCTCCCCGGCGCCCCGGTCCGCCGGTACAACTCCTTGGCGATGACCGTCCGTTGCACCTCGCTCGCCCCTTCGTAGATGCGTGGCGCCCGAACCTCCCGGTAGAGGTGTTCGAGCAGATGGCCGCGCCGCAGCGCCCGTGCCCCGTGCAACTGGACGGCCGCGTCGACGACGTACTGCGCGGTCTCCGTGGCCAGCAGCTTCGCCATCGCGGCCCGTCGTGGCACGTCCGGGTCCCCCGAGTCGTACGCCGTCGCCGCCGCGTAGACCATGAGCCGGGCGGCCTCCGTGCGCAGCGCCATCTCGGCGACCTGGTGGGAGACGGTCTGGAGGTCCCTCAGCTTGCCGCCGAACGCGTCCCGTCGGGCGGTGTGCGCGAGTGTGGCGTCGAGGGCCGCCTCGGCCATGCCGACCGCGAAGGCGCCGACGCTCGGGCGGAAGAGGTTGAGGGTGGCCATGGCGACGTGGAAGCCCTGGTCGGGGGTGCCGAGCACGTCGTCGGCGGTGACGGGGACGGCGTCGAGGCGCAGCGCGCCGATGGGGTGCGGCGAGAGCATGTCGAGGGGGGTGCCGGTGAGACCGGGGCGGTCGGCCGGGAGCAGGAAGGCGGTCACTCCGCGGGAGCCCGCGTCCGGGGTGGTGCGGGCGAAGACGGTGTAGAGGTCGGCCTCGGGGGCGTTGGAGATCCAGCACTTCTCACCGGTGAGCCGCCAGCGGCCGGGGCCGTCGGGTTCCGCGCGCAGGGAGAGGGCGGCCGCGTCCGATCCGGCGCCCGGCTCACTGAGCGCGAAGGCCGCGACCGCGTCGCCGTCGCTCACCCGGGGCAGCCAACGGGCCCGCTGCGCCTCGGTGCCGTGGGCGTGCACCGGGTGGGCGCCCAGCCCCTGGAGGGCCAGCGCCGTCTCCGCCTCGGTGCAGACGTACGCCAGCGACTCCCGCATCAGGCACAGGTCGAGCGCCCCCGAGGTGAACAGCCGGGAGAGCAGCCCCAGTCGGCCGAGTTCCGCGACGAGGGGGCGGTTGACGTGGCCGGGCTCGCCCTTGTCGGCCAGGGGGCGCAGGCGTTCGACGGCCAGCGCGCGTAGCTCGGCGCGCCAAGCGAGTTGTGCCGTTTCGAGCGAGAATGCGGTCATTGCCCGTCCCTTCTCCCCCAGGGGGCCACCGCCGAGGTTATCGCGAACTGTTGACTGCCGTCACCAAGGCGATACGCTCGCTGGTGCGAGCCCACCCACGGCATGCCAGCCCGGCACTCCATTGCGAGCCCACTTCGGCAGGGACCACAGCAGGGGGCGAACGTCATGAACTCCAGGGTCAGCGCCCATGTCGACACCTTCGCCCGGGACCGTCTCCCGCCGCCGGACCAGTGGCCCGAGCTGTCGTTCGACCTCCCCGAGCTGCGCTATCCGGACCGGCTGAACGCCGCCGCCGAGCTGCTCGACGGCGGTGAGCCCGGGCGGCCCGTGTTCCGCACGCCGGCCGGGGAGACCTGGACCTACGGCGAACTCCGGGTCCGTGTCGACCGGATCGCGCACACCCTCACGTCCACCCTCGGGGTGGTCCCCGGCAACCGGGTCCTGCTGCGCGGGCCCAGCACGCCCCTGCTGGCCGCGTGCTGGCTGGCGGTGCTCAAGGCGGGCGCGGTCGCGGTGACGGTGCTGGCGCAGCAGCGCCCGCAGGAGCTGGCGACCATCTGCGAACTGGCGCGGGTGTCCTTCGCGCTGTGCGATGTGCGGCATGTGGACGACCTCGTGCAGGCGGACGTCCCGGGGCTGAGGATCGCCACCTTCGGCGGGGACGGGCCCGACGACCTGCTCGGGCTGCCGTCGGCGAACGGGGCGCGCGGCCCGTACGAGGCGGTGGACACGGCGGCCGACGACGTGGCGCTGATCGCGTTCACGTCCGGGACGACCGGGCGCCCCAAGGGGTGTGTCCACTTCCACCGGGATCTGCTGGCGATCGCGGACACCTTCTCCAGCCATGTGCTGCGGCCCCGGGCGGACGACGTGTTCACGGGTTCTCCCCCGCTCGGCTTCACGTTCGGCCTCGGCGGTCTCGTCGTCTTCCCAATGCGGGTCGGCGCCAGCGCGCTGCTGCTCGAACAGGCGGGCCCCAAGCAGCTGCTGCCGGCGATCGCCGAGCACGGGGTGTCGGTGCTGTTCACCGCGCCGACCGCCTACCGCGCGATGCTCGGCGAACTGTCCGGCCGGTACGACATCTCGTCACTCAGGCGGTGTGTGTCGGCGGGCGAGAACCTGCCGGAGGCCACCTGGCGGTCCTGGCACGAGCGGACCGGGCTGCGGATCATCAACGGCATCGGCGCGACCGAGCTGCTGCACATCTTCATCTCGGCGGCCGACGACGCCGTACGGCCGGGGACGACGGGCGTGCCCGTGCCGGGATGGCGGGCGCGGGTGCAGGACACGGAGGGGAAGCCGGTGCCCGACGGGCAGCGGGGGCTGCTCGCGGTGCGTGGGCCGGTCGGGTGCCGATATCTGGCGGACGAGCGGCAGCGGGAGTACGTTCGCGACGGCTGGAACGTCACGGGCGACACGTACGTCCGTGAGCCGGACGGGTACTTCCGCTATGTCGCCCGCGCCGACGACATGATCATCTCGGCCGGGTACAACATCGCGGGCCCCGAGGTCGAGGAGGCGCTGATGCGCCATCCGGACGTGGTGGAGACGGCGGTGGTGGGACGGCCGGACGAGGCGCGCGGCCAGGTCGTCGTCGCCCATGTGGTCGTCGCGGCGGGTGCGCGCCGGGACGGCGAGGCGCTGCGCGCCTTCCTCAAGTCGGAGCTGGCGCCGTACAAATGTCCGCGCGAGTTCGTGTTCCTGGACGCGCTGCCGCGCACGGCGACCGGCAAACTCCAGCGGTTCCGTCTGCGCACCCTAGGTGACCAGCAGTGATACTGAAGACCTAAAATGATCAACGTGTCCGAACAGCACGCACCACGTTCGCTCATCGTCACCCTCTACGGCGCCTACGGGCGTTCGGTGCCGGGCCCCGTGCCCGTCTCCGAGCTGATCCGGCTGCTCGCCGCGGTCGGTGTCGACGCACCCTCCGTCCGCTCCTCGGTGTCCCGGCTGAAGCGGCGCGGCCTGCTGCTGCCGGCCCGCACCGCGACGGGGGCGGCCGGGTACGCGCTGTCGCGGGACGCGCGGCAGCTCCTGGAGGACGGCGACCGGCGGATCTACGCGACGGCGCCCGAGCGGGACGAGGGCTGGGTGCTGGCCGTGTTCTCGGTGCCGGAGTCGGAGCGGCAGAAGCGGCACGTGCTGCGCTCCCGGCTGGCCGGACTGGGTTTCGGCACGGCGGCGCCGGGCGTGTGGATCGCGCCGGCCCGGCTGTACGAGGAGACCCGTCACACCCTGACCCGGCTGCGGCTCGACCCGTACGTGGACCTGTTCCGGGGCGAGCACCTCGGGTTCGCGGCGACCGCCGAGGCGGTGGCGCGGTGGTGGGACCTGGCCGGGATCGCCAAGCAGCACGAGGCGTTCCTCGACCGGCACGCGCCCGTGCTGCACGACTGGGAACGGCGCGACGAGACCCGGCCGGAAGAGGCCTACCGGGACTATCTGCTGGCCCTGGACTCCTGGCGCCATCTGCCGTACGCCGACCCCGGACTGCCCGCCGAACTGTTGCCCGCGGACTGGCCGGGGGTGCGCTCGGCGGCCGTGTTCCGGGCTTTGCACGCACGGCTGAGGGACGCGGGAGAGGCGTTCGTGCGCAGCGGATCGTAAAGACCTGTAACAATTTTGCCCACTCAGGGAACCCTCAGGTTACTGCTCCAGTCTTCTCATAATCTTTACTTACCATCCTGACGCATGAGTCTCATGCGCAACCTGAATCGCGCCCTCACCGCCACCACCGGTCTGCAGGTACGCAAGGCCGCCCCGGTCGCGCCCGCCGCGCCCAAGGCCACGGCGCCGAAGCAGACCGCGAAGAAGCCCACGGCGGTGTACCGATGTCCGGCTCCCGAGGACCTCGCCACGGACCGGCTGCTCAGGCGGCCGGTCTTCATCATGTCGCCCGTGCGCTCGGGCTCCACCCTGCTGCGCATGCTCCTGAACGCGCACCCGCGGCTGCACTCGCCGCACGAGTTGCACATACGCCGCCTGGAGGTCGGCTACGGCAGCAAGCTCTCCCAGAAGGCCATGAGCGCCCTCGACCTGGAGCGCGGTGACCTGGAGCATCTGCTGTGGGACCGGGTCATGCACCGCGAACTGGTCAAGTCGGGCAAGGACTTCATCGTCGAGAAGACCCCGAGCAACGCCTTCGTGTACGAGCGCATCCGGGACTGCTGGCCGGACGCCCGCTTCGTCTTCCTGCTGCGCCACCCGGTCTCCATCGCCCAGTCCTGGCACGAGGGCGACCCCGACAAGCGCACCTACGACGAGGCCGCCGCCGACGCGCTGCGCTACATGAAGGCCGTCGAGAAGGCGCGCAAGGGCACCACCGGCGGCCACACCGTGCGCTACGAGGACATCACCGCCGACGCCGAGAAGGAGCTGCGGGGCCTGTGCGCGTACCTCGACATCGACTTCGAGCCCACCATGCTCGACTACGGCAAGAAGGACGACGCCCAGGTCGTCAAGGGCCTCGGCGACTGGCGGGACAAGATCAGGACCGGTCAGGTGCAGGCCGGGCGGGCGCTGCCCACCGAGGACGACATCCCCGACCTGCTGCGGCCCATGTGCGAGGCGTGGGGCTACAGCCGGTGAAGCCGCACGCCGAGATAGCCGAGGTCTGGCCGCGCGACGGACACATCAGACTCGTCGGCCGCATCCACGGGGTCCCGGCGGACGGGACCTGGCAACTCGTCCTCACCCGCCGCGCGCGCACCAGCCGGACGCTGCGCTACGACGCCGACGTCAAGGGCGACCGTTTCGAGACAGAGCTGCCCGTCGGCGACCTCGCCGCCGCGGACTACGCGCCCGTCGAGGAGTGGGACATCCACCTCACCGACGGCGAGGTCGAACTGCGTGCCGGGAAGCACCTCGACGACGTGCGCGGCAAGAAGAAGATCTTCGTGTATCCGGAGCAGCGCATCGGAGACCTCCGGGTGCGGCCCTACTACACGATCAAGGACAACCTGTCTCTGGAGTGCCGTACGGGAGGCTCCGCATGACCGACCCTCGACCACTCCCCCGGCGTCCCCGCATCCGCTATCTGCTGCTGCACGCGTACGGCCGGGGCGGGACCATCCGCACGGTGATGAACCAGGCCAACTCCCTGGTGGCGGCGGGCTGGACCGTGGAGATCGTCAGCGCCCTGCGCCGCCGCGACGACCTCCAGTTCCCGCTCGACCCCCGGGTGCGGGTCACCACCGTCGTCGACCTGCGCGAGGGCGTCCACACCCCGCCCACCGGGCTCCTCGCCCGCTGGCGCGACCGCAGGCGCGGCGAACAACTGGAGGCACCCGCCCGGCACATCCCCAAGGGCGAGTTCGGCTACCGCTACTTCAACCGGTACGTCGAGGACCGACTCATCGCGTACCTGCGGTCGTTGACCGACGGAGTCCTCGTCACCACCCGTCCCGCGCTCAACTTCCTGGCCGCGGAACACGCCACCGGCGGTGTGGTCCGGGTCGCCCAGGAGCACATGAACCTCGGCACCCACAAGCGGGACGTGCAGCGGCGCATCCAGGAGACGTACCCGAGCTTCGCCGCGGTCGCCGTGCTGACCGAACGCGACCGCGACGAGTACGCCGAACTCCTGCCCGGCACCCGGGTCGTCCGCATCCCCAACGCCGTGCACTCCCTCGACCAGGTCCCCGCCGACCCCGCGTCGAAGATCGCGGTGGCGGCCGGCCGGCTCTTCCCGCAGAAGGGCTTCGACCTGCTGATCCCGGCCTGGGCGAAGCTCGTCGAGGCCCACCCCGACTGGCAGCTGAGAATTTACGGCAGCGGCGAGAAGAAGTCGGAACTACGCCACCTCATCGAAGAACACCATCTCTACAATCACGTGTTCCTCATGGGACACACCGACCGCTTGGACGACGAACTCGCCAAGGCCTCCTTCTACGTGCTCAGTTCGCGCTTCGAGGGACTGCCGATGGTGATGATCGAGGCGATGAGCCACGCCCTCCCCGTGGTGAGCTTCGACTGCCCGACCGGCCCGGCCGATGTGCTGACGCACGGCGTGGACGGACTGCTCGTCGCGCCCGAGGACCCCGACGCGCTCGCCGACGCCATGGCCAGGCTGATGGCCGACGAGGTGCTGCGCGCCGACATGGGCGTGGCCGCGCTCCTGACGGCCGCCTCCTACGGCCCGGACTCCGTCCACCATCGCTGGGAGTCCCTCTTCACCTCCCTCCACGAGCAACGGCACGGCATCGCCGCCGACGCCGCGAAAGGAACCCACGCATGACCACCTCGTCCAGGGCCGCCAAGGCCCGGGGAGCCACGGTCTGGCTCACCGGACTGCCGAGTGCGGGCAAGACCACGATCGCCCGCGTCCTCGCCGGCCGGCTGCGGTCCGAGGGGCACCGGGTGGAGGTCCTCGACGGTGACGAGATCCGCCGCTTCCTCTCCGCCGGCCTGGGCTTCTCCCGCGCGGACCGCAACACCAACGTGCAGCGCATCGGCCTGGTCGCCGAGGTACTCGCCCGCAACGGCGTCCTGGCACTGGTGCCGGTCATCGCGCCGTACGCCGACAGCCGGGAGGCCGTCCGCAAGCGCCACGACGTGAGCGGCACCCCGTACGTCGAGGTGCATGTCGCCACCCCCGTCGAGGTGTGCAGCGAGCGCGACGTGAAGGGGCTCTACGCAAGGCAGGCCGCGGGCCGGCTCAAGGGCCTCACCGGCGTCGACGACCCCTACGAGCCGCCGGTCGACCCCGCGCTCTGTCTTCCCACGCAGGACCAGACGCCCGACGAGTCGGCCGCTGCCGTGTACGCGCTGCTGGCGGAGCGGGGGCTCGTATGACCGGCACCCCGTACACCCTGTCGCACCTGGACGCGCTGGAGTCCGAGGCGGTGCACATCTTCCGCGAGGTGGCGGGCGAGTTCGAACGGCCGGTGGTCCTCTTCTCCGGCGGCAAGGACTCCATCGTCATGCTGCACCTGGCGCTGAAGGCCTTCGCGCCCGCGGCGGTCCCCTTCTCGCTGCTGCACGTGGACACCGGACACAACTTCCCCGAGGTCCTCGACTACCGCGACCGCACCGTGGCCCGCCACGGACTGCGGCTGCACGTGGCCTCCGTCCAGGACTACATCGACCGCGGGGTCCTGCGCGAGCGCCCCGACGGCACCCGCAACCCCCTGCAGACCGTGCCGCTGACCGAGAAGATCCAGGCGGAGAAGTTCGACGCCGTCTTCGGCGGTGGCCGCCGGGACGAGGAGAAGGCGCGCGCCAAGGAGCGGGTGTTCTCGCTGCGGGACGAGTTCTCCCAGTGGGACCCGCGCCGTCAGCGCCCCGAGCTGTGGAACCTCTACAACGGCCGCCACGCGCCCGGCGAGCACGTCCGCGTCTTCCCGCTCTCCAACTGGACCGAGCTGGACGTCTGGCAGTACATCGCCCGCGAGGGCATCGAACTGCCGGAGATCTACTTCGCCCACGAGCGCGAGGTGTTCCGGCGGGCCGGGATGTGGCTGACCGCCGGCGAGTGGGGCGGCCCCAAGGACGGCGAGACCGTCGAGAAGCGCCAGGTGCGGTACCGGACGGTCGGCGACATGTCCTGCACGGGTGCCGTCGATTCGGACGCGGTGACGCTCGACCAGGTGATCACCGAGATCGCGGCCTCCCGGCTCACCGAGCGGGGCGCGACCCGCGCCGACGACAAGATGTCCGAGGCCGCGATGGAAGACCGTAAGCGCGAGGGGTACTTCTAGGCATGAGCACCACCACCATCGACACGCTGCGCTTCGCGACAGCCGGGTCGGTCGACGACGGCAAGTCCACCCTGGTGGGCCGGCTGCTGCACGACTCCAAGTCGATCCTCACCGATCAACTGGAGGCCGTGGAACGGGTATCGGCCGACCGCGGCCAGGCAGGCCCCGACCTCGCGCTGCTCACCGACGGCCTGCGGGCCGAACGCGAACAGGGCATCACCATCGACGTGGCCTACCGCTACTTCGCCACCACCCGCCGCCGCTTCATCCTCGCCGACACCCCCGGCCACGTGCAGTACACCCGCAACATGGTCACCGGCGCCTCCACCGCCGAACTGGCGATCGTCCTCGTCGACGCGCGCAACGGCGTCGTCGAGCAGACCCGGCGGCACGCGGCCGTGGCGGCGCTGCTGCGGGTGCCGCACGTCGTGCTGGCCGTCAACAAGATGGACCTCGTCGGGTACGCGGAGCGGGAGTTCCGCAGGATCGTCGACGACTTCACCCGGCACGCCGACGCGCTGGGACTGTCCGGCTTCACGTCGATCCCGGTCTCCGCGCTCGTCGGTGACAACGTCGTCGACCGGTCCGGGCGGATGGACTGGTACGACGGTCCGGCGCTCCTGGAGTTCCTGGAGACCGTGCCGGTGGGGGCGGAGGCGACGGACGCCCCGGCCCGCTTCCCCGTGCAGTACGTGATCCGGCACGGCGAAGTCCGTCACTACGCGGGGCAGTTGGTGTCGGGGACGCTGCGGGTCGGTGACCCGGTGACCGTCCATCCGTCCGGTGAGACCTCCGAGATCACGGGCATCGACGTCCTCGGCGAGACGGCGGAGGCCGCGTACGCGCCGCAGTCGATCAGCGTGCGGCTGGCGGACCAGCGGGATGTGTCGCGAGGGGACATGATCACGACGGCCGCGGCCGGTACGCCGACGCTCACGCGGGACGTCCGCGCCGCCGTCTGCCATCTGGCCGAGCGACCGCTGAGCGTGGGAGACCGCGTACTGCTCCGGCACACCACCCGCACCGTCAAGGCCGTCGTCAAGGACCTCGGCGGCCACCCGGAGCTGACCACGAACGACCTCGGCCGGATCGTCCTGCGCACGGCCGAGCCGTTGGCCGTGGACGACTACGCGGCGGTACGGCGCACCGGGTCGTTCATCCTGGTCGACCCGGTGGACGGCGCGACACTGACGGCGGGCATGGTGGACCTCTCGTCGCCCCCTACGACAGGGTGAGCCGGGGTTTGGGGGCGTCGGTGCGGCCCGTGGCGGGGCGGCGGCTGCCGGCCCGGTAGGGGGCGGGCCAGGGTGCGCCCGGTCCCTCGTAGCCCTGTTCGGCGGCCGCGTGGAGCGTCCAGTGGGGGTCGTAGAGGTGGGGTCGGGCCAGGGCGCAGAGGTCGGTGCGGCCGGCCAGGATCAGGGAGTTGACGTCGTCCCAGGAGGAGATGGCGCCGACGGCGATCACCGGAACTCGCACCTCGTGCCGGATGCGGTCCGCGTACGGGGTCTGGTAGGAGCGGCCGTACTGGGGCTGCTCGTCGGCGACGACCTGCCCCGTCGAGACGTCGATCGCGTCGGCGCCGTGCGCGGCGAAGGCACGGGCGATCGCGACGGCGTCGTCGCCGGTGGTGCCCCCGTCCGCCCAGTCGGTCGCGGAGATGCGGACGGTCATGGGCCGTTCCTCCGGCCACACCGCCCGTACGGCGTCGAAGACTTCGAGCGGGTAGCGGAGCCGGTGGTCGAGCGAGCCGCCGTAGCGGTCGGTGCGGTGGTTGGTCAGCGGTGAGAGGAAGCCGGAGAGCAAGTAGCCGTGGGCGCAGTGGAGTTCGAGGAGGTCGAAACCGCTGCGGGCGGCCCTGAGCGCGGCTGAGGCGAACTGCTCCCGGATGTCGGTGAGTTGGGCGCGAGAAAGGGCGCGCGGCGTCTGGCTGCCCGGCTTGTACGGGAGCGGGGAGGCCGCGGTCAGGGGCCAGTTGCCGGTCTCCAGCGGTTCGTCGATGCCCTCCCACATCAGCTTGGTCGAGCCCTTGCGACCGGAGTGGCCGAGCTGCACCCCGATGGCCGTGCCCGGCGCCTGCTCGTGCACGAAGTTCACCGTGCGGCGCCATGCGTCGGCCTGCCGGGTGTTCCAGAGCCCGGCGCAGCCCGGGGTGATCCGCCCCTCGGGGCTGACGCACACCATCTCGGTCATCACCAGCCCGGCGCCGCCGAGGGCGCGGGCGCCCAGATGCACGAGGTGGAAGTCGCCGGGGACGCCGTCGGTCGCCGAGTACATGTCCATCGGGGAGACGACGACCCGGTTGCGCAGGGTCAGCCCGCGCAGCCGGAAGGGGGTGAACATCGGCGGTGTGCCGGGCGGGCAGCCGAACTCCCGCTCCACCGCGCCGGTGAAGTGAGCGTCACGCAGGCGGAGGTTGTCGTGGGTGACGCGGCGGCTGCGGGTGAGGAGGTTGAAGGCGAACTGGCGGGAGGGCTGGTCGAGATGGAGCCCGATGTTCTCGAACCACTCCAGACTGGCCCGCGCGGCACGCTGGGTGGAGGCGACCACCGGGCGCCGTTCCTCCTCGTACGCCCTCAACGCCCGCTCCTGATCGGGCTGTTCCTCCAGACACGCCACCAGTGCCAGCGCGTCCTCGACGGCCAGCTTCGTCCCCGAACCGATGGAGAAGTGCGCGGTGTGCGCGGCGTCGCCGAGCAGGACCAGGTTGCCGTGCGACCAGCGCTCGTTGACGACCGTGCGGAAGGTCGTCCAGGTGGAGTTGTTGGAGCGCAGGGGCCGTCCGCCGAGCGCGTCCGCGAAGAGCTTCGCGCACCGTTCGACCGACTCCCGTTCGTCCGCCCGGTCCAGCCCGGCGGCCCGCCACACCTCCTCGCGCATCTCCACGATGACGGTGGACGCGTCAGGCGCGTACGGGTAGCCGTGCAGCTGCGCCACGCCGTGCTCGGTCTCGGCGATCTCGAAACGGAACGCCTCGAAGGCGAAGTCGGCGGCGAGCCAGATGTAGCGGCAGCGATGCGTCTCGATGGTCGGCCGGAACACCTCCGCGTACGCCTCGCGCGTCGCGCTGTGCACGCCGTCCGCAGCGATGACCAGGTCGTACGTCTCGCAGAGCCAGGAGGGGTACGGGGCCTCCGTGCCGAAGCGGAGGTCCACGCCGAGGGAGCGGCAGCGGTCGTGGAGGACCTGGAGGAGGGTGCGGCGGCCGAGGGCGGCGAAGCCGTGTCCTGAGGAGGTGTGGCGGGTGCCTCGGTGGACGATGTCGATGTCGTCCCAGCGGGTGAAGTGCGCCTGTAGTGCCTCGTAGACCTGGGGGTCGGCGTGTTCTATGCCGCCGAGGGTCTCGTCGGAGAGGACCACGCCGAAGCCGAAGGTGTCGTTCGGGGGGTTGCGTTCCCAGAGGGTGATCTCGCGGGTGGCGTCGAGGCGCTTGAGGAGGGCGGCGGCGTAGAGGCCGCCGGGGCCGCCGCCGATGATCGCTATGCGGGTGGGCGTCGCAGGTGAGGTCGGCGGGGGTGGCATCAGCGGCCCTGCCATTTCGGGGGGCGCTTCTCCGTGAACGCCGCGTGGAATTCCCTGTAGTCCTCGCCGGTCATCAGCAGGGCCTGGGTCGCCGCGTCGAGTTCCACGGCGGCCGACAGGGGCATGTCCAGCTCGGCCGTCAGCAGGGCCTTCGTCTGGGCGTGGGCCAGGGCCGGGCCCTCGGCCAGACGGCGGGCCAGGGTCCGCGCGGCACCGTCGGCGCCGCCCTCGTCGGCGAGTTGGCTGATGAGGCCGATCCGCTCGGCCTCGGCGGCACGGACGGGTTCGCCGAGCATGAGGAGGCGGGTGGCGTGGCCGAGGCCGACGACGCGGGGCAGGAGGTAGGCGGCGCCCATGTCACCGCCGGAGAGGCCCACGCGGGTGAAGAGGAAGGAGAAGCGGGCGGTGGGATCGGCCACCCGGAAGTCGGCGGCCAGGGCGAGGACCGCGCCGGCGCCCGCCGCCACGCCGTGCACCGCGGCGATCACGGGGAAGGGGCATTCGCGGACGGCTCGTACGACCTGCCCGGTCATGCGGTTGAAGTCGAGCAGCTGGGCGGTGTCCATGGCGAGGGTGGCGCCGATGATCTCGTCGACGTCCCCGCCGGAGCAGAAGCCGCGGCCGGCGCCCGCCAGCACCAGGGCCCGTACGGATCTCTCCCGGGAGAGTTCGGCGAGCAGATCGCGCAGGTCGGCGTAGGCGCCGAAGGTGAGGGCGTTCAGCTTCTCCGGGCGGGCGAGGGTGACGGTGGCGACGCCGTCGGTGATCTCGCACCGCAGATGCCGCCAGTCGGAGGTGCGGGCGGCGGAGCCGGTGAAGGGACTCATACGGGCGGCCTCCTCGGGGGCTGGCCGCAGCGCTGCGGCTCCTTCCCTGCCTCATGAAGTTATCACTGATATCTGACCATCGTCACGAGTGCGCGATAGACCGATCGGGCCGCCGCGGGAGGGGCGGGGCACCTCGGCAGGGAGGGGCGGGGGACCTCGGCCGAGAGGGGCGGGGGACCTCGGCCGGGGCAGGGCGACACGAGGGCGCCAGGAGGGCGGGCGGGCCTCCGTGACTCGGTCACGGACGTTCGACAAGCCGGTAACGACGGGCTCGGTCGGGCGCGGCCGGACGTTGGCGTGGGTAGACCGCCGTCAACGGGGCCGACGGTCCCTCGCGGCGCCCGCCGAGCGGCTTCGCCGGTCCGCGCCGTACCATTCGTCACGTTGAAAGCAGGACGAGCCATGACCTGCTCCATGAACGGATCCGCCGCCTTGCAAGAACCCTCCGCCCCCGCCTCCTGGCGCATCGCGCTGCCGCACACCGCCGCGGCCGTGCCCGTGGCCCGCGCGTTGGTGCGGACGGCGCTGACCGAGCTGGAGCACGGGGCGGACTGCGACACGGCGGAGCTGCTCACGGCGGAACTGGTCGCGAACGCGATCGAGCACGCCGCCGGGGAGGGCCCCATAGAGCTGGTCGTCGAGCTGGTGCCGAGCGGCTGCAAGGTGGAGGTCCACGACCCCGATCCCGCTCCCCCGGGCGACCTCACCGCCCCGGGGCACCTGGACCCGGACCCCTGGCAGGAGCACGGACGCGGTCTGCTCCTGATCCGCGCCCTCAGCTCCGCCTGCGGTCACCGCCCCACGGACTCGGGCAAGGCGGTGTGGTTCCGGTTGCCGACGGTGCCGCCGCAGCGGCGTCGGCACGCGTAGTTCCCGGCCCGGCGTCGCCGGGCACCGGCCTCAGGCCAGGGTCGCCACCAGGACCGCCTTGATCGTGTGCAGCCGGTTCTCCGCCTCGTCGAAGACGACGGAGTGCGACGACTCGAACACCTCGTCCGTGACCTCCAGCGAGTCCAGTCCGTGCCGCTCGTGGATCTCGCGGCCCACCTTGGTGCCGAGGTCGTGGAAGGCCGGCAGGCAGTGCAGGAACTTGACGTCCGCGTTGCCGGTGGCCCGCAGCACGTCCATGGTCACGGCGTACGGGGAGAGCGCCCCGATGCGCTCGTCCCAGACCTCCTTGGGCTCGCCCATGGAGACCCAGACGTCGGTGGCGACGAAGTCGGCACGCTCGACCCCGTCGTGGACGTGCTCGGTGAGGGTGATCCGCGCGCCGCTGATCTCGGCGAGCTTGCGGGCGTGGGTGACGATCTCCTCGGCCGGCCAGTAGGCCTGCGGGGCGACGATCCGGACGTCCATGCCGAGCAGGGCCCCCGTCACCAGGTACGAGTTGCCCATGTTGAAGCGGGCGTCGCCGAGGTAGGCGAAGACCATCTCGTCGAGCGGCTTGTCGCTGTGCTCGGTCATGGTCATCACGTCGGCCAGCATCTGGGTGGGGTGCCAGTCGTCGGTGAGCCCGTTGTAGACCGGCACTCCGGCGTATGCCGCCAGCTCCTCGACGTTCGCCTGGCTCTCGCCCCGGTACTCGATCGCGTCGAACATCCGGCCGAGCACCCGCGCGGTGTCCTTGACCGACTCCTTGTGACCCATCTGGGAGCCGGACGGATCCAGGTAGGTCGTTTGGGCGCCCTGGTCGGCCGCGGCGACCTCGAACGCGCAGCGGGTGCGCGTCGAGGTCTTCTCGAAGATGAGCGCGATGTTCCTGCCCAGCAGGTGCCGGGTCTCCGTCCCGGCCTTCTTGGCCGCCTTCAGCTCCACGGCCAGCTCGATCAGCCCGCGGAACTCCTCGGCGGTGAAGTCCAGCTCCTTGAGGAAGTGGCGCCCGGCGAGGGCGTGGGGAACGGTCGCCATGGGGCGCTCCTGGGTCGACGGGACGGGGACAGCGATAGGAAGAC
This sequence comes from Streptomyces akebiae, assembly GCF_019599145.1. Lineage (NCBI taxonomy): Bacteria > Bacillati > Actinomycetota > Actinomycetes > Kitasatosporales > Streptomycetaceae > Streptomyces > Streptomyces akebiae. The sequence goes on from NZ_CP080647.1 coordinate 2,605,232, forward strand.
TGGAAGTCTATACGATGTTCCACATTTCTATACGGTGCCCTCCGCGCCGCCCGGATCCCCGCGTCGCGGATCCCTACACCGCGGATCTCTCCACCGGGCAGCTCATGCAACGCGGCCCGCCCCTCCCCCGCCCCAGCTCGCTGCCCGGGATCTCGATCACCTCGATACCCTGCTTGCGCAGATGCGTGTTGGTGGTGGCGTTGCGCTCGTAGGCGACGACGACGCCGGGCTCGACGGCGAGCACGTTGCAGCCGTCGTCCCACTGCTCTCGCTCGGCGGCGTGGACGTCCTGTGTGGCGGTGAGCACCCGGACGGCGTCGAGGCCGAGCGCGGCGGCGATCGCGCGGTGCATGTGCTCCGGCGGGTGGTCGGTGACCTTGAGCTCCTTCTCCCCGACGCCGGGTTCGATGGTGTACGAGCGGAGCATGCCAAGTCCGGCGTACTGGGTGAAGGTGTCGCCGTCGACCATGGTCATGACGGTGTCGAGGTGCATGAAGGCCCGGCGCTTGGGCATGTCGAGGGCCACGATGGTCCGCGCGGAGCCGGCGGCGAAGAGCTTGTGCGCGAGCATCTCGACGGCCTGCGGGGTGGTGCGCTCGCTCATGCCGATGAGGACGGCCCCGTTGCCGATGACGAGCACGTCGCCGCCCTCGATGGTGGACGGGTAGTCGGCCTGACCCTCCGACCAGACATGGAACGTCTCGGCGCGGAACAGCGGGTGGTGCCGGTAGATCGCCTCGAAGTGGACGGTCTCGCGCCGGCGGGCCGGCCAGCGCATGGCGTTGATGGAGACCCCGTCGTAGATCCAGGCGGAGGTGTCGCGGGTGAAGAGGTGGTTGGGGAGCGGGTCGAGAAGGAATTCGTCCAGCTCCATGACATGGAAGCGGACGGAGGCCGGCTCCATGTGCGCGTCGAGGAACTCGCGTTTGGTCATGCCGCCGATCAGCGCCTCGACCAGCTCGCGCACGGGCAGCGATTCGAAGGCGGCCCTGAGGTGGTCCGTGGCGAGCGGGCCGTACTCCTTCTCGTCGAAGACGCGGTCGAGAACGAGTTGCCGGGCCTGCGGAATCCGCATGACGTCGATCAGGAGGTCGCCGAAGAGGTGGACGGCGACGCCTCGGTCGCGCAGCACGTCGGCGAACCCGTCGTGCTCGGCGCGCGCCCGGCGCACCCACAGCACGTCATCGAAGAGCAGCGCGGTCTTGTTGCTGGGGGTGAGCCTTTTGAGCTCAAGATCCGGCCGGTGCAGGATGACGCGGCGCAGGCGCCCGGCCTCGGAGTCGACATGGAATCCCATGCCCTCATCCTGACCATTCGGGCGCGTGTTCACCCTCCGGTCGGCCGAATCGGAATCCTTCCGGCACCTCCATCCCGCCTCCCATCTCGTCCTCTTGACGATAAGCAGGCCTCTTCGTTATCGTCTAAGTGACATTAATCGGGCTCCGTCGTCGATCGTTCGTCAATCGTTCGTCGACCGGTCGCCGCGAGTCGATCAGTCCGTCACGAGGGGGATCATCCATGGCCGACATCACCAGACGGCTCGGCTGGCGGCATCTGCGCGGGGCGCCCACCGCGCACATCCGTCACCACCGCTCCGGACGGCTCGCGCACGACGGCCCGGGGCTGAGCTTCTGGTACCGGTCACTGAGCGCCGCGCTCTCCGAGGTCCCGGTGGACGACCGGGAACTGGCGATGACCTTCCACGCCCGTACGTCCGACTTCCAGGACGTGGCGGTGCAGGCGACCGTGACGTACCGGGTGAGCGACCCGGCGATCGCCGCCGCCCGGCTCGATTTCTCCATCGACCCCGACACAGGGGTCTGGCGCGGCGCTCCCCTGGAGCAGTTGTCGACCCTGCTGACGGAGACGGCCCAGCAGCACGCGCTGGACGTCCTGGCCCGTACGACGCTGGCCTCGGCCCTCGTCGACGGCGTCGCGGCGGTACGGGAGCGGGTGGCCGGCGGGCTGGCGGCCGAGCCCCGGCTGCCGGCCACCGGCATCGAGATCGTGGCCGTCCGCGTGGTCGCGCTGCGGCCCGAGCCCGAGGTGGAGCGGGCACTGCGCACACCGGCCCGGGAGCAGATCCAGCAGGAGGCCGACCGGGCGACGTACGAGCGCCGGGCCGTCGCCGTCGAGCGGGAGCGGGCCATCGCCGAGAACGAGCTGGCCAGCCAGATCGAACTCGCCCGGCGCGAGGAGCAGTTGGTCGAGCAGCGGGGCACCAACGCGCGCCGGGAGGCGGAGGAGCGGGCCGCCGCGGACGCGGTGAAGGCGGGCGCGGAGGCGGCCCGGACGGTACGGCTGACGGAGGCGGAGGCCGAACGGACCGTGAAGCTCGCCGAGGCGGAGGCGGCGCGGAGTGTCCGGCTGGCCGACGCCGAGGCGGCGCGCGGCGTGAGGCTCGCGGAGGCGGAGGCGGTGCGGCAGGTCAAGCTGGCCGAGGCGGAGGCGCGGGCCGCACGGGAGGTGGGTGCGGCGCGGGCCGAGGCGCAGGCGGCATGGCTGCGGGTGCACGCCGAAGTGGACACGGCGACGCTGCACGCGCTGACCGGGACACGGCTCGCGGAGAACCTGCCGCGGATCGAGAGTGTGACGGTGTCGCCGGATGTCCTGACGGGGCTGCTGGCCAGGCTCGGCGGCGCATCGGACGGCGGCGGGGACCCGGCGTGAGTCTCGCGCCACGGGTGGTGCTGGTCCATCGCACCACCGAGTACGAGGAGTTGGTGGCCCGCCACGGGACGCACGGGCAGGCCGCCTTCTTCCTGCGGTCCCGGGGGCGGGACATCGAGGACGTGGCCGAGCGGCACCGGCGGGAACGCGGGGCGCTGGCCGAGGTCACCTCTTCGATTCCGCTGACGTGGCGTCAGGCCCGGGTCGAGCGAGCCGACCTGGACCGGTTCCTGTTCGCCCCCGAGGACGTGGTGGTCGTGGTCGGACAGGACGGCCTGGTGGCCAATGTGGCGAAGTACCTCGCCGGGCAGCCGGTGGTGGGGATCAACCCCGATCCGCGACGCAACCCGGGCGTGCTGGTGCGGCATCAGCCCGGGCAGGCGGTGAAGTTGCTGTCCGCGTCGCTCCGACGCGACTGCCCGATGGACGAGTTGACGATGGTCGAGGCCGTCGCGGACGACACACAGCGGCTGGTGGCGCTCAACGAGATCTATCTCGGCGCGGCGGGGCACCAGACCGCCCGGTACCGTCTGGGGCTCGACGGCGACAGGGGTGTCGTCGAGCCCCAGGCCTCGTCCGGGGTGCTCGTCGGGACGGGGACCGGGGCGAGCGGGTGGATCCGGTCCGTCTGGCAGGAACGGGCCAGCGCGCTGCCCCTTCCCGGCCCCGCCGAGGCCCGCCTCCTGTGGTTCGTCCGCGAGGCCTGGCCCTCCCCGGCGACCGGGACGTCCCTGGTGGCGGGGCAGTTGGCGGCGGCCTCCCACCTCCGTCTGACGGTCGAGTCGGATCGGCTCATCGCGTTCGGGGACGGGATGGAGGGGGATGCGCTGGAGCTGACGTGGGGGCAGACGGTGCGGGTGGGGGTGGCGGGGGTTCGGTTGCGGTTGGTGGGCTGACGCCGGGGGCGCCCCCCGTGTCGGCCGGTTCTTCGGGTGCGGGTGGGTGGGGCTTCTCGCGCCGTTCCCCGCGCCCCTACAGGGGCCTGCGGCCCTGTAGGGGCGCGGGAAAGTGGGCGGGAGCTACTCCGTCCCCTCCGCCGGGGCCGGGGCCGACGCCGCGCCCTTGCGGCGTTTGCGGTGGGTGTAGGCGACCACCGCTTCCCACAGGTCGCGACGGTCGACGTCGGGCCAGGGCTGGTCGGTGAAGTGGAGTTCGGCGTAGTGGGCGTGCCAGGGCAGGAAGTTGGAGGTGCGGATCTCGCCGCTGGTGCGCCACAGCAGGTCGACGTCGGGCAGTGCGTGGTGGGGCAGATGCGCGGCGAAGAGCTGCTCGGAGACGCGGGCGGGATCGACCTCACCCGCGAGGGCGGCCCGGGCCAACGACGCGCCCGCCCGCGCGAGTTCGGCACGGCCGCCGTAGTTGACGCAGACGTTGAGGGTGAGGCCGGTGCGGTTGCGGGTGGCGTGCTCCTGGGCGCGGAGGACTTCCACCACGTCCTCCGGGAGGCCGTCGGGGGACCCCACCCAGCGCAGGCGTACGTCGTGGTCGAGCAGTTCGCCGTCGAGGAGCTCGGCGCGCATGATCGCGAAGAGCTTGGAGACCTCGTCGGGCGACCGCTTCCAGTTCTCGGTGGAGAAGGCGTAGACCGTCAGATGGGCGAGGCCGATCTCCAGCGCGCCCTGGACCACGTCACGCAGCGCGACCGCTCCGGCCCGGTGCCCCTCGTCGCGGGGCAGCCCGAGCCCGGTGGCCCAACGCCCGTTGCCGTCCATGACGATCGCCACGTGCTGGGGAAGGTGTGCCTCGGCTATGGCCGGCGGGCGGGCGCCGTCGCGATGCGGGCGCGGGGGCAGCGGCGGTTCGGCGATGCGCGTGGTGTGCCGTTCGGGCCCGGCGGGCAGAGCCGGTGCCGAGTCGTCCCCCGACACACCGGCGGGCCGGTGCGCGGCCGTCCTCGACGCCTCGGCGGCCGCGTCCCTGCCGGGCGGGAGCGTCAGCCGCCACACCACGGCCGCCCGCGCCCGCGCCGGACCGAGGATCCGCCACTCGATGTGCCGGGGCACCCGTACCTGCCGGTGCAGGGCGGCCGAGCCGGCCCGGACGAACGCGTCCAGTTCGGCACCGAACAGCGCGACGGCGGAGTCGAGCACGATGGCGGGGCCCAGCGGCAGCGTGTTCCGCAGCGCGCGACGGGAATCCTCCAGCCATTCCCGGGCCTGGTCGGCGAGGTGGGCGACGAGTCGGCGGACGGCGGGGGTCCACTCCCGGGCGAGCAGCTCCGCCCGGGTGACCTGGAAACGGTCGAGGACCTCCGTCGGGAACCACACGTGCCCGCCGTCGAGGTCCTCCGGGAGGTCGCGGAGCATGTCGGTCAGGAACAGCCCCTCCACGAACCGAGTGAAGCCGGGCAGATCCCTCAGCCGCACGGGGACGGGGAGTCCGACGCGGACCAGCATCCGCATGAGTTGTTCGGGCCAGCTCATGTTCTGGGCGTGGGCCCGCTCCCGCCACTCCGCCCAGGTCGCGACGGACTCACGGTCGTCGTCGCGCTGGACCGCGTCGAGGGCGTCGAGCAGATCACCGAGGTCCAGCCCCCAGTGCCACACCGCGTCGGTCAGGGCGAGCCGGACCGGGTCGTCGCTGGTCCCGCTCGCGAGGTCCGCCTCCAGCGCGGCCCGCCACTCCCGCAGCAGGCGGCCCCGCTCCTCGGGGGCCTCGGCGGAGCGGTCCAGCAGATCGTCGGCGAAAGCGAAGGCGGCGTACAGGGCCCAGGAGACAGGGCGGGCCACCGGCGGCATCAGCTGCATCAGGGCGTACTCGGTGGGCCGGGTCGTGCGGACCAGGCGGCGGCACTCGTCGTACGCGGCGTCGAGTGCCGACAGCTCTCGTCCGGACCGCGTTCCGGGCCGTGTTCCGGACCGCGTGGTGGTGCGACGCATGGGAAACCCCACATACCTTCGACTGGGACCGATGGGACCGACTCGGGTGACAGCGGTCGCCTGCGATCGGCTGCGATCGCTGTCCCCCCGAGCACCGCCGGAACCTCTCGAACGCGGAACACGGCCACGCCTGCTCGCGACATTATCAGCCGCAATGTCACGTCCCGGGCGCGGGTCCGCCCGCCACGGACGAGGGCCGTCCGTGGCGGGCGTCGGTCTCACAGCCGGGGGTCGACCGGCTCCGACTCCAGGGCCAGTACCCCGAACACCGCCTCGTGCACCCGCCACAGCGGCTCCCCCTCGGCGAGCCGGTCCAGCGCCTCCAGGCCCAGGGCGTACTCGCGCAGGGCGAGGGACCGCTTGTGGTTGAGGAAACGCCCGCGCAGCCGGGCGAGGTTCTCCGGGCGGGTGTACTCCGGGCCGTAGATGATCCGCAGGTACTCCCGGCCCCGGCACTTGATGCCCGGCTGGACCAGCCGTCCCCGGCCGTCGCGCACGAGCGCCCCGACCGGTTTGACGACCATGCCCTCGCCGCCCCGGCCCGTCATCTCCAGCCACCAGTCGACGCCCGCCCGCACCGAGGCCTCGTCCCCGGTGTCGACGAAGAGGCGCCGGGTGGTCTGCAGCAGGCCGCTGACGTCGTACTCCACGAGCCGGTCGAGGAGGGCCAACTGCTCGTCGTGCGGGAGCGCGGCCAGGCTGCGGCCCTGCACGGCGAGGATCTGGAACGGGGCGAGCCGGACGCCGTCCAGCCCCTCGGTGGGCCAGCAGTAGCGCCGGTACGCCTCGGTGAACGCGGCCGCGTCGGTGGCCCGCTCACGCTGCCTGCCCAGCAGGTCACCCACGTCGACGCCGCGTGCCGCCGCGCCCTCCAGGGCGGTCAGCGCACCCGGGAACACCGCGCCGGAGGCGGCGCCGACGGCCGCGTACTGGGTGCGCAGCAGCCCGGACGCCTTCAGCGACCAGGGCATCAGCTCGGCGTCCAGCAGCAGCCAGTCGGTGTCGAGTTCGTCCCAGAGCCCAGCCGCCGTGACGGCTTCGCGGATCCGGCCGAGGACCAGCTCGGTGCGCGCCTCGTCGTCGAAGAACGGGCGGCCGGTACGGGTGTAGAGGGAGCCGGTGAGCCCTCCCCCGAAGCGGGCGCGGGCCGCGTCCGCGTCACGGCAGACCAGGACGACCGCCCGCGAACCCATGTGCTTCTCCTCGCACACGACCCGCGCGACACCGTCCTCCTTGTACTGCGCGAACGCCTCCGCCGGGTGCTCCAGGTAGCCGTCGACGCGCGAGGTCGCGGTCGGGGCCATGGTCGGGGGCAGGTACGGCAGCACACGCGGGTCGACCGCGAAGCGGCTCATGACCTCCAGGGCGGCGGCCGCGTTCTCCTCGCGGACCGACACCCGGCCCGCGTGCCGGGTCTCGATGACCCGGCGGCCGCGCACGTCCGCCAGGTCCAGCGGCCGGCCCTCGTGTCCGCCGGGCGCCTCGGTGGCCAGCGGCCTGGCCGGCTCGTACCAGACCTTCTCCGCCGGGACCTCCACGAGTTCGCGCTCCGGCCAGCGCAGCGCGGTGAGCTTGCCGCCGAAGACGGCGCCCGTGTCGAGGCAGATGGTGTTGTTCAGCCAGGTTGCGGTGGGCACCGGGGTGTGGCCGTAGACCACCGCAGCGCGCCCCCGGTAGTCCTCCGCCCACGGGTAGCGCACCGGCAGTCCGAACTCGTCGGTCTCGCCCGTGGTGTCGCCGTACAGGGCGTGGCTGCGGACCCGGCCGGAGGTGCGGCCGTGGTACTTCTCCGGCAGACCGGCGTGGCAGACGACCAGCTTCCCGCCGTCGAGGACGTAGTGGCTGACGAGCCCGTCGATGAACTGCCGCACCTCCTGCTTGAACTCCTCGCTCTCGTCCTCCATCTGCGCGATGGTCTCGGCGAGCCCGTGGGTGTGCTGGACGTTGCGGCCCTTGAGGTAACGGCCGTACTTGTTCTCGTGGTTGCCGGGCACACAGAGCGCGTTGCCGGAGCCGACCATCGACATCACGCGGCGCAGCACGGCCGGGCTGTCCGGGCCCCGGTCGACCAGGTCACCGACGAAGACAGCCGTACGGCCCTCCGGGTGGACGCCGTCGACGTAGCCCAACGTGCCGAGCAGCGTCTCCAGTTCACTCGCGCAGCCGTGGATGTCGCCGACGATGTCGAACGGGCCGGTGAGGTGGGTGAGGTCGTTGAAGCGCTTCTCGGTCACGACCGTGGCGTTGTCGACCTCCTCGACCCCGCGCAGCACGTGCACCTTGCGGAAGCCCTCGCGCTCCAGTTGCCTGAGGGAGCGGCGGAGTTCCCGGGTGTGGCGCTGGATGACACGACGCGGCATGTCGGCGCGGTCGGTGCGGGCCGCGTTGCGCTGGGCGCAGACCTCCTCCGGTACGTCGAGCACGACGGCGATCGGCAGCACGTCGTGCTTGCGTGCCAGTTCGATCAGCTGCCTGCGGGACTCCTGCTGCACGCTGGTCGCGTCGACGACGGTACGGCGGCCGGCCGCGAGGCGCTTGCCCGCGATGTAGTGGAGCACGTCGAAGGCGTCCTTCGTCGCGCTCTGGTCGTTCTCGTCGTCCGAGACGAGGCCCCGGCAGAAGTCGGACGAGATGATCTCGGTGGGCTTGAAGTGGCGCCGGGCGAACGTGGACTTGCCCGAGCCGGAGGCGCCGATCAGCACCACGAGGGAGAGGTCGGTGACGGGCAGGGTGCGCCCCTTCGCGGTGCGCTCCGTGCGCTCGGTGCGCTCGGTGCGCTCGGTGCTTTCCGTGCTTTCCGTGCTTTCGGTCGTCTCGCTCATGCTGCCTTCGCCTCCTTCTCGCCCTTGCCGTTCTCGCCGCTCTCGCCGTTGTTGTCGTTCCTGTTGTTCCCGTCGTCCGTGGTCCTGACGGTGAACACGCCCATCTGGGTGGGTGGGCCGACCTCCGGGTCGTCGGGGCCGACGGGGACGAACTCGACGTCGTAGCCGTGCCGTTCGGCGACCGTGGCCGCCCAGGTCCGGAACTCCTCACGGGTCCACTCGAAGCGGTGGTCCCCGTGACGGGCGTGGCCGGCGGGCAGGGTCTCCCACCGGACGTTGTACTCGACGTTCGGAGTGGTCACGAGGACGGTGCGAGGGCGGGCCGAGCCGAACACCGCGTACTCCAGGGCCGGGAGCCGGGGCAGGTCGAGGTGTTCGACGACCTCGCAGAGCACGGCGGCGTCGTACCCCTTGAGGCGCTTGTCGGTGTAGGAGAGGGAGCTCTGGAAGAGCTGGACGCGCGAGGCCTGGCGCTCGCCCATCCGGTCGAGCTTGAGGCGGCGGGAGGCGATGGTGAGCGCGCGCATCGACACGTCCGTACCGACGATCTCGGTGAAGCGGGCGTCCTTGAGCAGCGCCTGCAGCAACTGGCCCTGGCCGCAGCCCAGGTCGAGGACGCGGGCGGCCCCGGCTTCCTTGAGGGCGGCGATGATCGCGTCCCGGCGCTGCACGGCGAGCGGGGTCGGCTTCTCCTCGGCCTCGTCGTCCACGGGCTCCTCGACGGCGTTGTCGATGTCCTCGACCTCGCTGTCGTCGGCCTCGGCCAGCCGTACGAGTTCCAGGCGCTCCATGGCCTGCCGGGTCAGCGACCAGCGGCGGGACAGATAGCGGCTGGTGATCAGCTTGTGCTCCGGGTGGGCCGGGAGCCAGCCCTCGCCCGCCCGCAGCAGCTTGTCGACCTCGTCGGACGACACCCAGTAGTGCTTGGCGTCGTCGAGGACCGGCAGCAGGACGTAGAGGTGACGCAGCGCCTCGGCGAGCGTCAGCGACTCCGACTCCAGGACGAGCCGTACGTAGCGGGATGCGCCCCACTCGGGGAACTGGGCGTCCAGCGGCACCGCCTCGGCGGTGACGGTCCAGCCGAGCGGCGCGAAGAGCTTGACGACGAGGTCGGACCCGCCGCGGGCGGGCAGCGCCGGTATCTCGACGCGCAGCGGGCGGACCTGCTCCGGGAGCTCGGGGCGGGCCTTGCACTGGCCGCGCACGGCGCTGGAGAAGACGTCGTTCAGCGCGACGGCGAGCAGCGAGGAGGCCGCGTACGGGCGGTCGTTGACGTACTGGGCGAGCGCCGCGTCCGGGGCGCCGCCGCGGCCCTTGCCCTTGCCCCGTCGGACCAGTGCCACCGCGTCCACCTCCAACAACAGCGCGGCCGTGCACCGCTCGACGTCCGCCTCCGGGTAGAGGACGTGCGCCTTGCCGTAGGAGGTGGTGAACGCCTGCGCCTTGTCGGGATGCTTGTGCAGCAGGAAACCGAGATCGGTCGCGGGGCGCTCTGGGGTACCGGTGGTACTGATCGTCAGGAACACGGTGGAGTGGCCTCATGGTGGGTGTCTGATGGACGCCCAACGTACAGCGAAGGATCGGGGCCCACTCAGGCATTTTCGCCACGTCGTGGCCACGGCCGGGCCCCGCGGCCACGACGTGGGTACGGACGTCAGGGCAGTTCGGTGACCCGGTCGGTGCCCGGTGGGGCGACGGGACTCCTCGCGGTGAGGTAGTCGGTGAGGGCGGTGATGTCGTCGCCGCCGCCGACCGTGTTGCCGCCCTCGGCGAAGGTGGTGAAGCCGTCGCCGCCCGCCGCGAGGAAGGTGTTGGCGGTCACCCGGTAGGTGGCGTCCGGGTCCAGGGTCTCGCCGTCGAGCTCGATCGACGAGGGGTCGACGCGGTCGCCGACCGGGGCGCTGCGGGAGTACGAGTAGGTCAGGCCCTTGGAGACACCCAGCATCAGGGTGGGCGCGCGGGTCCCGGAGTCGTCGAACTGTTCCTCCAGGATCTTCTCGATCTGCGCTCCGGTGAGGTCCACCGACACCAGGGACCCGGCGAAGGGCTGGACGGCGAAGGCCTCGGCGTAGGTGATCTCGCCGGGTGCCTCGCCGCCCGTCGAGGTGGCGTGGGTGAGATCGGCCCGTACGCCACCGGGGTTCATCAACGCGATCTGCGCCCCGCCCCGTTCGGGTGCCGATGTCGCCGCCAGCTGGGCGTCGGCGACGAGGTTGGCGAGGTCCGACTCGGCGTCGCGGGTCTCGGAGCGGGTGATGTCGGCGGTGACGCTGCCGACGACCCGGTTGGCGAGCGGCGCGGAGAGTGCCTTCCACTTGTCGATGACGGCGCTCTGGTCCGCGTCCTTGGTGCCGGTGCGGGTGACCAGGTGGTTCATGGCGGCGACCTGCTCGCGTACGACGTCGCCGGTGCGGCGGTCCACCGGGAGGCGCGTCTCGGTGACGACGCGGCCGAAGGAGGAGGCCGAGGTGACCGTGCGCGGGTTGCCGGCGGGGTCGGGGAGGGAGCAGATGTAGGGCTGGTGGGTGTGGCCGGTGACGACGGCGTCGATGGCCGGGTCCAGGTGCTCGGCGATGTCGACGATCGGACCGGAGATGCCGTCGCACTGCCCGTAGGAGCCGGCCTGGACGCCGCCCTCGTGGAGCAGGACCACGATCGCCTCGACGCCCTGGCGGCGCAGCGCGCGGGCGGCGGCGTCGGCGGTCTCGACCTCGTCGGTGAAGCGCACGGACGTGATGCCGGACTGGCCGGTGACCGCGGGGGTGCCCTCCAGGGTCATGCCGATGAAGCCGATCCTGACGCCGTCGACCTCCTTGACCCAGGTGGGCGCGAGGAGCGGCTCGCCGGTGGTGCGGTCGAGGACGTTGGCGGCGAGCCAGGGGAATGCGGAGCCGTCGTACGGCTCGTCCTCGATGTAGCAGCCGTCCTCGGGGTGGCAGCCGCCGTGCTGGATGCGCAGCAGTTCCCCGGTGCCCTCGTCGAACTCGTGGTTGCCGACGCCGGTGACGTCCAGGCGCAGTTTCTCCATGGCCTCGACGGTCGGTTCGTCGTGGAAGAGGCCGGAGAGGAAGGGGCTGGCGCCGATGATGTCGCCCGCGGCGACGGTCAGGGAGGCGTCGGTGCCCTCACGGAGCTGTCCGAGCCGGGTCGCCAGGTACTCGGAGCCGCCGACCGGGGTGGACTTCGGGTCCAGCTTGGAGCCGAGGGTGGCGTCGCGGCCCGTGGGCGGCTCCAGGTTGCCGTGGAAGTCGTTGAAGGAGAGCAGTTGGACGTCGACGGTGTCCGGCTGCTTCGGGGTGGCGGGGGCGCCGCCGGCCAGGGTGCCGGGGCGCAGCGACAGCAGGTGGAACTTGGTGACGCTGCCGTTGAAGCCGAAGTTGTCGTCGGCGACGAGGACGAGGGTGCGGGAGCCGTCGGGGAGGGTCGGGCCCCAGGTGATGCCCTCGACGTTGTCGGCGTCCGTGCCGGAGAGGGTGAAGTCGTAGAGCAGCTTCTTCGGCATGGGTCGCTCCGTGCCGGACAGTTTCTGCTCGCCGTGTACGTCCGTCGCGCCGCGTGTGGTGGTCCAGTAGAGGCGGATCGCGAAGCCCACGCCGGAGGCGAAGGAGCGCTCGACGGTGAGGTAGTCGGTCCTGTTGATCGCGAGGATCTCCGAGACACCCCGGTCCGCCGCGTAGGTGCCGACGGGGGCCGGCAGCGGGGCGGTGGGCGCGGCGGATATCGGGTCGACCTCGTAGACGTGTTCGGCCTCGGGCTTGCCGGTGCGGCGGTCCATGACCAGCAGGCGTGAGGGGCTCTTCGCGGTCAGTCCGGCCGCCGGGCCGTCCTGGACGAGCGCGTTCTCGGTGATCGTGACGGCCTTGCGGCCGTCCGGGGAGAGGGTCAGCCCCTCCAGGGCCTGGTTGTTGCGGACACCGGCGGTGAGGGTGCCCGACTCCGCGCGGACGGGGGCGTACGCCTTCGGCAGCGGCAGTTCGCGTACGTGCGCGCCGGACGCGGACGTCTCGCGGACGAAGGCCGGCTGCCCGGAGGCGGAGGCACCCTCGCTGGTCCACAGCAGGCCCTTGCCACCGGGGTTCCAGCGGATGGCCTCCGGGTCGACGGCCTTGGCGGCGAAGGGATCGCCGGAGGTGTCGTCGAGGACGGTCAGGGCGTCCAGGGTGGGCTTGTCCTCGGCGAACTTCTGTCCGCTGAGGGGCAGTCGGAGTGTGTAGAAGCGTGCCTTGCCGTTCTCCGAGCGGTCGTCGCTGAGGGCGGCGTACGTGTGGGTCTTCGGGTCGTAGTCGATGCCGGACAGGCCGCCGAAGGGCATACCGAGTCCGGTCGTTCCGGCGGGGACGGTGAGCGTGTCGAGGAGGGTCACACCGTTCTGGGTCTTCCGGGGGCCGCCCGGTGCGGGGGCGGCGTCCGCCGCGAAGCCTCCGGCGTAGGCGAGGCCGCCGAGGAGGGCGGCGGCCGTGAGGCCGGCGAGCGCGACGGGTCTGCGGCGCGCCCGCTGTCGGTGTCGGGGCATGGGTGGGTCCCTTCCGGGTGGGGTGAGGGTGGTCTTCCGGGCAGGCCGGAGCAACGGACCGCTCGACCGTCTTGCGCACACGGTCGGCCGAACCTTGGGGAGGGGTGGGATCAGAGCGAGGCCGGAGCCACCTCGCCCGCGCCCCGCCGCTTCCTGCGCCACGCGTACAGCGCGAGGGCGACGAGCGTCATGGCGTACGGGATGGTCGACACCAGCTGCGGTGGTACGTCGAGGGTGCCGAGTTGTACCGCCAGGGCCTCGGCGGCGCCGAAGCCGAGGGCGGCGAGGAAGACGCCCCAGGGGCGCAGGCCGCCGAGGAAGACCGCGGCGAGGGCGATGAAGCCGCGGCCGGCGGTCATGTCCCGGACGAAGAAGGAGACGTACCCCATGCTGAGGAACACCCCGGCGAGGCCGGCCAGCGCGCCACTGAGGGCGAGGCCGGCGTACTGGACGCGCCGCACCGCGATGCCGACCGAGGCGGCGGCGTCCGGCATCTCGCCGACCGCGCGGAGGTGGAAGCCGAAGCGGGTGCGGTAGAAGAGCCAGGCGACGAAGGGGGCCGCGAGGAAGGCCAGCCAGGTCAGGATGTTCTGGCCGCTCAGCACGTCCCCCACCACCGGGATGTCCTCGATGCCCGGCAGGGTGACCGTGGGAAGCGTTCCGCTCTTCAGGCCGGACGTGCCGCCCTTGTCGCCGAGGAGGGTGAAGACGGCGTAGGCGGTGGCGCCGGACGCGAGCAGGTTGAGGCCGATGCCCGCGATGATCGCGTCGGCGCCCAGTTCGAGCCGGAGCGCGGCGAGGAGGAGGCCGAGGAGGACGGCCACCGTCACGCCGGCGAGGGCGCCGGCCGCGACCGATCCGCTGTAGCCGGCGACGAGCGCGCCCGTGCAGGCGGCGCTCAGCATCTGGCCCTCCAGGGCGATGTTGCTGATGCCGGCGCGTTCGGCGACGAGTCCGCCCATGGCGGCGAGCAGGTAGGGGGTCGCCACGCGCAGCACGGCCGCGAGGAAGGCGCTGCTGAGGACGACGTCGAGGACGGAGTTCATCGGGTGCCCGCCTTCCCGTGCGCGGCGCCCGCCTGCTCTCGCGAGGTGTCGGCCTGCCTGCGTGCGAGGCGGCGTTTGAGGAGGTCCGGGAGGGCCTGGGCGGTGACCAGCAGGACGATGACCGCCTGGATCACGACGACGATCTCCGTGCCCACGTCCGTCTGCTGTTCCATGATGTCTCCCCCGGCACGCAGGTAGGAGTAGAAGAGGCCGGCGACCACGACGACCAGCGGGTTGTTCCGGGCGAGCAGCGCCACCACGATCCCCTCGAAGGCGAGGCTCCCGGCGAGCCCGGGTTCGAGGCGCCCGTACACGCCCTGCACGAGATGTGCTCCGGCCAGGCCCGCGACGGCCCCGCCGATGACGAAGCTCCACTCGATGGCGCGGGGCACCCGGATGCCGCCGTACTCGGCGAAGTGCGGATTGGATCCGGTCATCCGGATGCGGTAGCCGAGCGGGGTGCGGGTGATGAGCAGCCACAGGGCGACGGCGGTGAGCAGCATCACCAGGAAGCCGACGTTGGCGCGGCCGAGGGGAATGCCGAGCCATTCGCTGAGCGGGGTGAGGGCTGAGTCCGGCTGGATGCGCTCCGAGTGGACGGCGCTGCTGCCGGACTCCTTCAACGGGCCGTTCACCAGGTAGTCGTAGACGCGGACGACGATGGCGTTGAGCATCAGCGTCGCGACGATCTCGTTGGCGCCGAGCCGTGCCTTCATCGACCCGGGTACGAAGCCCATGCCGGCCCCTGCCGCCGCCGCGGCGACCAGCGGGACGATCACGGCGGCGACGGGCGGCAGCGGCAGGAAGATCGCGACCGTGGCCGCCGCCAGGGCGCCCGCGTACAGCTGGCTCTCGGCGCCCAGGCTGATCTGCCGGGCCCGGAAGGGAATGGCCACCGACAGACCGAGCAGGGTGAGCGTGGTCGCGTCCTCCAGCCAGCGGCCGACGCGGAAGGAGCGTTCCAACGGGCCGGTGAGCAGGGCCTCGTAGGCGGCGACCGGGTCCTTGCCGGTGGCGAGCATCACGAGGAAGCCGATGACGAGGGCGGCCAGGATGGTCGCCAGGGTCATGCTGAGGTCGACGACGAGGCCGCGGCGCCGGGTGGTCCGGTACTCCCTGCGGTCCTCGCTCTCGATGAGGGTGCTGGTCACGAGGCCGCCGCCTTCCCCGAGTCGCCGGAACCGTCGTCGTCCAACCCGGTTCTCAACCGTTCCCGTGCGTGGTGCTCGACGCCGAGCATGTAGAGGCCGACCCGCTTCTCCGTGAGGTCCCTCGTGTCGTCGAAGCGGCCGACGAGCCGGCCGTCCCTGAGGACGAGCAACCGGTCGGAGAGGGCGAGGAGTTCGGTGAGGTCGGCGGAGATGAGGAGGACCGCGGCGCCCCCGTCGCGGGCGGCGACCAGCCGCTCGTACATGAAGCGCATGGCGCCGATGTCCACGCCGCGCGTGACCTGGGAGGCGATCAGAAGCCTCGGTCCGGCCGAGAGTTCGCGGGCGACGACGACCTTCTGCATGTTGCCGCCGGACAGTGCGCGCACCGGGACGGACGGGTCGGGGGTGCGGATCGCGTAGTCCTGGACGAGTCGCTCGGCGTGGGCGCGCACGGCTGCCGGGCGCAGCACGCCGCGGCGGGCGAGGGGCGGGCGGTCGTGCCGGTCGACGACGAGGTTGTCGGCGATGGACTCGTCGAGCGCGGCCCCGTCGTGGAGGCGGTCCTCGGGGACGTACCCGATGCCGGCCCGGCGGTGTCCCGCGACGTCCAGCCCGGCGGTGTCGGTGTCGCCGACCCGTACGGTCCCCGTGCTCGGCCGGCGCAACCCGGCGAGGATCTCGGCGAGTTCGGTCTGCCCGTTGCCCTCGATGCCGGCCACGCCGACGATCTCGCCGGCGGCGACATCGAAGTCGAGGCCGTGCAGGGACCGACCGGTCGGGGCGGCGTATCCCAGGTCCCGCACCCGCAGCGTGGTCCCGGCGCGCCGGGCCGGGGCCCGGTCCACGTCGAGGGACATCTCGCGGCCGACCATCATCGCGGCGAGTGCGCGCTCGGAGGTGTCCGCGGTGGCGACGGTCCCGACGAGGGCGCCGGCCCGCATCACGCTCACCCGGTCGCTGATCTCCCGCACCTCGCGCAGCTTGTGGGAGATGAACAGCACGGTCATCCCGCCGTCGCGCAGGCGTCGCACGGCGGCGAAGAGGTCCTCCGTCTCCTGGGGGGTGAGGACGGCGGTGGGCTCGTCCAGGATCAGGGTCCGGGCGCGGCGGTGGAGCGCCTTGAGGATCTCGGCGCGCTGGCGCATGCCGACCGAGACCTCGTCGATGCGGGCCAGTGGGTCGACGGCGAGGCCGGCCTCCTCGGCGAGCCGGGCGGTGGCCTCGACGGCCGCCTTGGCGTCGACCAGACCCCGTCGGCCGGGCTCGACGCCGAGGACGACGTTCTGGGCGACGGTGAAGGACGGCACCAGCATCAGGTTCTGGTGGACCATGCCCACGCCGAGCGCGATCGCGGCTGCCGGGCCGCGCAGGACGCGGGGCCGACCGCCGATCAGGATCTCGCCGGACGTGGGCTGCTCCAGACCGTAGAACAGCTTCATCAGCGTGGACTTGCCGGCGCCGTTCTCGCCGACGACCGCGCGGATCTCGCCGGCCGGTACGTCGAGGTCGACGCCCCGGACCGCGCGGACGCCGTTGGCGTAGGTCTTGGTGACCGCGCGGGTGGCGACGGCGGGCCCGGCCGGGTCCCATGACTCGTTCATCTCAAGGCCGTTCGGGGTGGGTTCGGGGGTCAGAAGGCGCTGGGGACCGTGAGGGAACCGGACTTCACGCGGTCGGCCGCCTCCTGCAGCTCGGTGCGGATCTTCTCCGGCACGATCTCCTGGAAGTGGGTGTCGTCGACGTAACCGACCGCGTCCTCGGCGAGACCGACGCTCTCCACCGCGCCGTACTTCACGGCGTCCTTCTTGTCGTCCTCGGCGGCCTGGTAGAGGGCGTTGCCGACGTTCTTGAGGATCGAGGTGACGACGGTGTTCTTCTGGGCGTTGTCGGTGAGGGTCCGGTACTGGTCGGAGTCGACGCCGAAGGTGTAGCGGCCGGCGTTCGCGGCCGACTCGAAGGTGCCGAGTCCGGAGAGCCCGGCGACCGGCCAGACGAGGGCGGCGCCCTGCCCGTACATCGCGGTGGAGATCTCCTTGCCCTTGGCGGGGTCGCCGAAGGGCTTGTCGCCCCCGACGTACTGGGTGAGGACGTCGGAGTTCTTCCCGCCCGCCGCCTTGAATCCGGCCTTGAATCCGACGATGAAGTCCTCGATGACGGGGATCTTCACGCCTCCGACGACGCCGACCTTGTTCAGGGATTCGGCGCCCTTGAGGGCTTTCTCCGCGACCAGCTTCTCGGCGAGGAATCCGGCCAGATATCCGCCCTCGTTCTGCTTGAACGTCACCGAGTAGACGTTCTCGCACTTGTTGGAACAGCCGTTCTTGCCGGTGTAGTCGACAGCGGAGTCGAACACCCAGAACTTCTTGTCCGGATACTGCGGGGCGAGTTCACCGATGTAGTCGGTGACGTCGAAGGTGCCGGCCGCGAGGATGTCGTAGTCGTCGGCCGCCGCCGCGTCCTCGAATCCCGGCTCCCACTTGGTTCGGTCCTGCCCCAGTTCCACCACCTTCAACTCGTAGTCGAGCTCGCTCTCGGCACGCTTCAGCCCCTCGTACGCGGAGTCGAAGAACGACTTGTCGCCGAGCCCGCCATTGACCACCAATTTGATCCGGGTCTTTCCGGAGGACGCGGCCCCGGAATCGTCCGAGCCCGATCCCCCGCACGCGCTCAGCACGAGCATTCCCGCCACCGCGACAGCGGCTCCCGGTCCGTAACTTCTCATCATCCTCGACCTCCTGATCATTTTCCCTGCTTTCGCTTTCCGCGCTGACAGCGACAGTAAGAAGTGCAAAACGTTTTGGCTACGTCGAACGGTTTCTGTTTGATTTCTTCCAGGGGAATTTCAGCCGTCGGGCAGCAGTGCGGCCGCGGCGATGCGAACGGCCCGGTCGAAACCGGTCTCCCGGTCCGCGGCGGACAGGGCCTCGCCGGTGCGGACGTGGTCCGACACGGTCAGTACGGCGAGCGCCTCGCCGCCCTCCGCCGCGGCCACGGCGTACAGCCCGGCCGCCTCCATCTCGACGGCGAGGGTGCCCCGGCGTTCGAGGGCGTCGAGGACCGCGGGCCGGTCCAGGTAGAAGTGGTCGCTGGAGAACACCGGGCCGATGTGCACGGCCGGGCGTTCCGAGCCGCCGGAGCCGCCACCGGAGCCGCCGCCGGAGCCGGCCCGTCCTCGCGGTGCGTCCGGGCCGTGCCGGTCCTCCCGTTCGACGGTGCCCGCCGCGTCGACGGCCGCGCGCAACGACCGGTAGGACGCGGCGAGGGACAGGGTCACGCCGTCCACCAGGAGGCGGCTGACGCTGGAGTCGGTGTGCGCGGCGGAGGCGATGACGACGTCCCGGAGGGCGACCGAGGTGGACAGCGCGCCCGCCGTGCCGACCCGGACGATCCGCCGGACCCCGTAGTGCCGGAACAACTCCGTCGCGTAGATCGACACCGACGGGATGCCCATGCCGGAGGCGAGCACCGACATCGGCACGCCCCTGTACGTGCCGGTGTAGCCGAGGACGCCGCGCACCTCGGTGACGAGCCGCGCGTCCTCGAGCACCGTCTCGGCGATCCGCCGGGCCCGCCGCGGGTCACCGGGCATCAGCACGAGCGGCGCGAAGTCGCCCGGGGCGGCGGAGATGTGGGGGGTGCCGACGGTCGCGGACGTACCGACGGTCGCGGACGTACCGACGGTCGCGGGAGTGCCGACGGCCCCGGGATCGCCGAGGGCCCCGGGATCGCCGACGGGTTCCGCTGCGGCCTCGGCGGCCGTCACAGCTCCTCCCCCGCGAGCCAGCGGACGAGGCGGTCCCACAGTTCGGGGTAGCCGTCCCATTCCAGGAACGGGGGCGGGGCCCAGTGCGGCGCGACGTCGGAGGTGAAGGCGGCCGAGCGGCCGCTTCCGTGGCCGCCGACCACCAGCAGCGGATGTCCGGCGCACTCGGCGAGCAGCGCGGCGTCCGGTCGTACGGCGACCTCGTTGAGGCCGAGGAGCGCGGGCCAGGTCCGGTCGAGTCCGGAGACGACCGGGTGCGGGCCCACCACCTCGGGGACGGCCCCGGCCGTCAGCTCCACCCGGTCGTCGCGGTCGAGCATCGTCACCGGCAGGGCGGCGGCCAGTGGCGTACGCCCCCAGCGTGCACGGGCGTCGATGCCGCTGAAGGTCAGATAGCCGCCGATCATCAGCACACCTCCGCCACGCTCGACGAAGTCCCGCACCAGCTCCGAGCGGTCGGGCGCGGGCTCGGACCGGTTGAAGGTCTCCGGCGGCAGTTGGAAGCTGTTCGCGCCGACATCGCTGATGACCACGACGTCGAACACGTCGAGGCCGTCGGGGGTGTCCGGGACCCGGGTGGGTATCTCGTGCGCGGGCACGTACGTCACCTCGTGACCGCGTGAGCGCAGCGCGTCGAGGAAGACGCCACCGCCCTCGGTGTACTCGGCGGTGTGGAAGGCGTCGAAGCCCTTCTGATGGACGGTGTACGTGAACCAGGACTCGCCGACGACGAGGACTCTTGGCATGGGCGAACCGCCTTTCTCTCGGGGGGATCGGGAGGTGTTCGGAGCCGTGTCCGGGCACCTCGGGGCACGTCCGGGCACCTCGGGGCACGTCCGGGCGTCTCGGGGCACAGGGACATGACCGCGCGTCGCGGCGACCGTGATCGTGGTGGGTGTGCTCTTGGTGGGTGGCTCGTGGTGGGCGCGATCGTGAGGGGGCCGGTCGCGGTGGGCGTGGTTCAGCGGGCGGCGGGCGGCGCCGTGCTCCCCCGCACCTTCAGCTCCACGGGGAGGGTGTGCCGGGACGCGGGCGGGACCTCGCCCCGGGAGACGTACTGGAGGAGTTGCGCGGTGGCCGTGCGCCCGACGTCGTAGGCGGGCTGGTGGACGGTGGTCAGCGGCGGGTTGATCAGCGAGGCGGCCCGGATGTCGTCAAAGCCGACGACGGAGACGTCCTCCGGCACGGACAGCCCGGCCTCCCGCAGCGCGGCGAGCGCGCCGAACGCCATCAGGTCGTTGGCCGCGAACACGGCGGTGCGGTCCGCGAGCCCGCCGTCGTCGAGCAGTTCGACGACGAGGCGGTGTCCGGACTCCTCCTTGAAGTCACCCGTCCGCTCGACGACATCGCCGTGGAAGGCCTGGCGGAAGCCGTGCGCGCGGGCCGCCCCGCTTCGCAGGTCGCGTGGGCCGGTCAGCATCAGGGCCCGGCGGTGGCCGAGCGCCCGCAGATGCTCGCCGACCAGCCGCCCGCCCGCCTCGTGGTCGGCGCTGGCGATGAGCGCCCCGCTCAGGCCCTCCACCTCCTCGTCGGCGAGCGCGATGGGGAACTTGCCCATCAGCGCCTCCAGCCGCCGCCGGGACGGGGGCGACCCGGAGGCGTACACCATGCCGTCGATGAACCGGCTGCGGATCATGCCGAGGTAGCGGTCCTCGCGGTCGGCGTCGAACTCGGTGTTGCACAGGATCAGCCCGTACCCGAGGTCGTGGGCGGCGTCCTCGGCGCCCTTGGCCAGCTCGGCGAAGAAGGTGTTGCTGATGTCCGGGATCAGCAGGCCGATCACGGAGGTGGCACCGGCCTGGAGGCTGCGGGCCAGCGACGCCGGCACGTACCCCAGCCGGTTGACGACGCTCCGCACCCGGGCGGCGGTCTGTTCGTTGACGGGACGGTTCCCGCTCAGCACGTGCGAGACGGTGGTGGGGCTGACCCCGGCCGCCGCGGCCACGTCCTTGATGGAGGCGGCCCGGCGCACGGCGGACCGGTCATGGGCGGTGTCACGGGTCATAGTGCTGCACCGCCCTCCCGTGGGAGGTGTCGAGGATCCGCGCCACGCGCGCGTCGGCCTCGGCGAGCAGCGCGGGCTCGTCGACGGTGAGGAGCCGTCCGTCACGCATCAGCACCCGCCCGTCGACGACCACCGTGCGGACGTCACTGGCGCGGGCGCTGTAGACGAGCGCGGCACGCGCGTCGTGCAGTGGACGGCAGTGTGGGCCGGACAGGTCGGTGAGGACGATGTCGGCGCGCATGCCCGGCTCCAGCGCACCGATCCGGTCGTGGAGCCCCAGGGCCCGGGCCCCGCCCCGCACGGCCGTCCGCAGGGTGTCGGACACCGTCATCCAGGTCGCGTCCCGCACCGCCTGCTTCTGCGTGAGCGCCACCAGCCGGAGCGCCTCCCACACGTCGAGGGTGTTGTGCCCGGCGGCCCCGTCCGTGCCGACGGCCACCGTGATCCCGGCGCCCAGCAGGTCGCGGACCGGCGTCAGCGGGGACAGCGCGTGCTTGAGATACACCTTGGGGCAGCAGGCCACGGCGGTCCTGTCCGCGTACTCGGCCAGCAGCGGCAGATCCCCTTCGACGATCCCGCACCCGTGCGCGATGAGGGCGCCCGCGTCCAGGACACCGGTGTCGTGCAGCACCCGGACGGGGGTGATCCCACGCCGCTCCAGGCTGGACTCCGTCTGCTCCAGGTGCTCGGCGGCGTGGATGTGCATCCGCACCCCGAGCCGCCGGGCGTGGTCGGCCAGGGTCCGCAGGTCCTGGTCGTCGACGGTGTACGGCGCGTGCGGCCCGAGCGAGACGGTCACCCGGCCGTCGGACCCGCCGTGCCAGGCCTCGGCGAACGCGACGCCGGCCTCCAGCGCCGACGCGCCACCGCTGCTGAAGTAGGTGGGCGCGATGTCGGCCCGCAGCCCGGTCTCGGCCACCGCCTCGGCGATGCGGTCGGGGAAGAAGTAGTGGTCCGCGAAGGTGGTGACGCCCGACCGGATCATCTCCGCACAGGCCAGCAGCGCACCGGCCCGCACGTCGTCGGCGGTCAGATTGGACTCCATCGGCCACACGCGGTCGTTGAACCACCCCTCGACCGTGACGTCCTCGGCCGCGCCCCGCATCAGCACCATCGGGCTGTGCGTGTGCGCGTTCACCAACCCGGGCAGGGCCAGCATCCCCCGCCCGTCGACGACCTCCGTGCCCGGCTCCAGCGGCCGCTGCGCCTCCGTCGGCCGTACGTCCACGATGACGCCGTCCGCCACCACGATGTCCCGCCCGGGCAGGACCTCGCACTCGCCCTCCACCGGGACGCGCAGCACGTCACAGCCACGCACCAGGAGGCGGCGGCGGGTGACGGAAGGGGGCGTTCCGTCGCTCATGCGGCACAAGCTAGATATCCAAAACGTTTTGCACAACAACCAGACGCTTCGGTTATCGGAACGGGCCCCGGGGCCGGGGCCCGGCTGTGACCGCCGCGGGCGGCACCGTCCCGCGCCTCCGGGGCGCGAGACGGAATCCCGCGTCTACGACAGCTGGGACTGCACCTGGCCGGAGATCAGCTCCAGGTGGTCCAGGTCGTCGAGGTCGAGGACCTGGAGGTAGACGCGCTGGGAGCCGATGGCCTGGTAGCGGCCGAGCTTGTCGACGACCTCGGCCGGGGAGCCGGCGAGGCCGTTGGCCTTGAGCTCGTCGACCTCACGGCCGATCGCGGCGGCGCGCCGGGCGACCTCGGCGTCGTCCTTGCCCACACAGACGACCAGGGCGTTCGAGTACACGAGGTCGTCGCCCTTGCGGCCGGCCTCCTCGGCGGCCTTGCGGACCCGGCCGAACTGGACCTCGCTGTCCTCGATCGACGCGAACGGCATGTTGAACTCGTCGGCGTACCGCGCGGCGAGCCGCGGGGTGCGGACCGCGCCGTGGCCGCCGACGAGGACGGGCAGCTTGGCCTGCGCGGGCTTGGGCAGCGCGGGCGAGTCGGTCAGCTGGTAGTGGGTGCCCTCGTACGAGAACGTCTTGCCGACCTCGGTGGCCCACAGGCCGGTGACGATGGCCAGCTGCTCCTCCAGGCGGCCGAACTTCTCCTTGGGGAACGGGATGCCGTACGCCTTGTGCTCCTCCTCGAACCAACCCGCGCCCAGGCCGAGTTCGACACGGCCGCCGGACATCTGGTCGATCTGCGCGACCTGGATGGCGAGCACACCCGGCAGGCGGAAGGTTCCTGCAGTCATCAGGGTGCCGAGGCGGATGCGCTTGGTCTCGCGGGCGAGTCCGGCCAGGGTGATCCAGGCGTCGGTGGGTCCCGGCAGGCCGTCCGACGAACCCATGCGGAGGTAGTGGTCGGAGCGGAAGAAGGCGTCGAAGCCGAGGTCCTCGGTGGCCTTGGCGACGGTGAGGAGGGTGTCATAGGTCGCCCCCTGCTGGGGCTCGGTGAAGATGCGAAGATCCATGCCTCCATCCTGCACGCTGACCCCCCGGTCAACGGCACCGGTCCCACCAGTGCCTTGGGGCCACGGTCGGGTGAAATTCCGTCAACCCGGCTCCCGCGACGGACGGGGTCAGTGACCGGCCGGAACGGTGATCGTTGCTCGGGAGGAGCCGGACCGCCCGGCACCCGTCGCCGGCGGCCGCTGCCGGGACGCCCGCACCACGTGCCCCTCAGGGGGCGAGGGCCGAGGAGGCCGTCACATGTCCCAGGAAGCCGTGCCGGAGCAGGCTGCCGTGCCTGCGCAGCCAAAGGGTCTGCTCCAGCAGATGGAGGAGCTGATGGCTGCCCTGAACGCGGACCTGTCCCAGCTCGACGCGGAGTTCTCCGCGCCGCGTGCCGCCGCCGCGGAGGAGAGCGACCCCGCCTGACCTTCTCCGAGCCGCGAACCCGACGCCCGGCCACGCCTTCCCGGCCGGGCGCTCGCCGTGTTCGGGGGCCGCGTCCCCTCTTCCGCCGCTGAGCTGCGTTGTTCGACTGCGGGTGGGTGGGGGCGGTCGCGCAGTTCCCCGCGCCCCTGAACAGCTAGGGGGTGCCCCTTCCCGAACGGCTCACCCCGCCGCCGCGTCTCTCTCCGACAGCACCTGGTCTCTCACGGCCAGGCGCCGCAGCATTTCCAGCACCCGGTCCCGCGCCTCGTCCGCCGCGTCGATCGCCTCCATGCACTGCCAGTACGTCGCCTCGTCGTCCGCTCCGCTCGCCAGACCCACGAGCGCGATGCCGACCTCGCCCAGCAGGCCCCCGAGCCGCAGCAGCGACTCGTGGGCGTCGCCCAACTCGGTGAGCTGGGCGGCGCGTAAATCGCCCACGCCGAGCGGCGGGGCGCCGAGTATGCCGCAGCCGCTGCCGGCCAGCTCGGTCAACCCCAGTGCCTCACCGCGCAGTTCGGGAGGTCCCGAAACCGCGAGGCGGCTCCCGATCGCCTGGGCGAGGGCATAGGACTGCCACGCCTCCGCCATGATCTGAGGTCCCTCGACGCTGCCCGCCAGAGCGCGCCTGCTCGCGAAGATGAGCCGCACCGCATCCATGCGCTGTCCCCGACTTTCCCCGACGCGCTCTCACACGTCCGCCCGAACTCCTGCCTGTTCATTACCCACAGTGAGGGCCACTGAGACAGAAAGCCAGAGGAAGCCCGAAATCTGTGGATAACAAGTCGGCTATGGACAACCTTTCAACTCCGGAGAGTGACAACCGGACGGGGGTGCTCGGTGTCGAGCGTCCTCAGGGTTGCCCCGGCGCCGGAAATCTCCGTTCGTTGCGGTCGATCTTCGCATCCAGCGCTGACAACGGATCGATCCCCAACACCTCACAGAGCTGGAGCAGATAGGCGAGCACGTCGGCGACCTCGTCCGTGACGCGGTGGGCGGTACCGGGGTCCGACATCACCCGCGCCGACTCCTCCGGCGTCAACCACTGGAAGATCTCGACCAGTTCGGACGCCTCGACGCTCAGCGCGGAGACCAGGTTCTTGGGCGTGTGGTACGGCTGCCAGTCGCGGGCGGCGGCGAACTCGGCGAGCCGCCGCTGCAGTGCCGCCACATCAGGCTTCCGCTCGGGTCCGGCACCTGGCCCGGTCGCGGGTCGGGGTGCGGATCCGGCGCCTGGCCCGGTCGCGGGTCCTGCACCCGCCCCGGTCGCGGGTCCAGGTTCTCGCACGGCTTCGGGCCCAGGGCCTCGCCCCGTCTCGGATTCAGGATCTTTCACGGTTCAGGTCTACCACCGTCGCCCCCGCCACTCCGGCGGCCCAGGCGGCGTCGCTCACCGCGCCGACGAGCCGGATGTGCCCCCGCTCGCACATCCGGGCCGCCAGCCGCACCAACTCCCCCGCCTGCCGGGGGTCGAGCGCCCGGTCGAAGCCGTCGGCGAGGACCGTCAGCGTCTGGAGTGCCGCCGGTACCTCCGCGACCTGGTCGATCTCCAGCACGCCGGGACCGGTGAACAGCACGAGTGCCAGCGCGAGGTACCTCAACTCGCCGTCCCCGAGCAGGCCCAGGGCCGTCCGCACGCCGTCCCCCCGGTCCAGCACCGCCCGTACCGCGCCGTCCCTCACCGGCTCGGCGAGCAGATCGAGGACCGGCCCCGCGCAGCCGTCGCGCACGGCACCGACGAGCAGCGCGTGCCGCCGGCCGCACTCCGTCCGCGTACGCCACAGCACGTCGGCGAGGTTGTCGCAGCCCCGCAGCAGCCGGCCGGAGCCGCGCGGCACGGCGGCGCGCATCCGGCCGGGGCGGGGGTCACAGGCGTAGACCGAGCGGAGGGCCACCACCATCTGCTCGGCGGCGGCGAGGACCCGGCGCTGTCCGTCCGTCTTGCCGGCGACACGGAGCGGGAGCAGCGCGGTGCCGAGGCGGTCGTCGGGCAGGGGCCCGCGGGTGACCGGCGAGGAGCCGGCCGTGTGCCAGGCGGCCTGGACCACGGGGCGGCTCGGGTCGACGAGCGCCGTCTCCAGCAGGGTGAGCCCACCGCACGTCAACCGCTCGCCCACCACACGGAGTTCGGGCTCGGCCTGGACGGCGACATCGAGGTGCACGGGCCCTTCGGGGCCGTCGGCCGTGCAGCCGATGCGGAAGCCCCGGCGCCGCTGGGCGTCGGGGCGGGCCCGTTCGGGGACGCAGCCCAGCGGGTCGGGGAACGCCTCGTCGAGGCGGGCGCCGCCCCCGAGCACGGCCAGCGCCTCGTACGCCCTGAGCGCGGTGGTCTTGCCGCTGCCGCTGCGCCCGGCGAGGAGGGTCAGCGGGCCGAGCGGGAGGAAGGTGTTCCGGTGCCCGGCGAAGGCGGAGAGCCGCAGTTCGGTGATGCTCGGCCGCTCCGGACGCGCCCCGGCGTCCACGCCGGGCACCACCGGCGACAGGGATGACACGGTCATATGCGGACACTAGGGGCCCACACCTCAGGCAAACCGTTCCGTCGAGTGGATCTTCCTACGATCGAGGGAGCGCCCCGCCCGGGACGAGGGCGCCCCGCCGCCGTGGAAGCGCCCCGCTCCCACGGCGCGCCCGGAACCGGCTTCCCCGGCCGCGCCTGGACCAAGGCCCGCCGAAGCGCCGGAGCGCCGGAGCGCCGGCACCAGAGTCAGGACCGCCGCACGCCTCGCGTCACACCCCGGGGACCCCGGCGCCTTCCATCAGCCCCCGCACCTCGGTTCCCGGTGGCGTGAGAAGGAACACGTTCCGGTCGACCCGGTGCATTCCGGACGCCAGGCCGAAGACGACGCCGGTGCTGAAATCGAGCACCCGCTTGGCGGTGTCGGCCTCCGCGCCCGACAGGTCCAACAGCACCGGAACGCCCGCCATCAGCGTCTCCGCGACCTCGCGGGCGTCCGCGAAGACGTTGACGCGCAGCACCACGAAGCGGCGTCGGGCCTCCGTCTCGGCTTCCGGTATGGTCCGGTGGCCGACCGCGGAAGGCCATGCGTCCCGGCCCCGCAACGGCACGACCTGGGCGAGCCCCTCCCACTGTTCGTCGGTGACATCGTGGCTGTTCACCCTGTTCACCGGCCCTCCCCCTGGCTCGCACTGAATGACTGCATCGGCCAATTCTTACGCATGGTCACCCGTTCGGCCCAACAGCGACACGGACCGCGACCCCTGCGTTCCGGACGACGGCCGAAACCCGCCCTCACAGCCCCTTGCGCGGCCGTGTGTGGCGGGCGTAACGCCTCATGATCAGATCATGTGACACAGGCGTAACGGGCAATTCGTACGATCGAGCCTGCCGGGCGGTGATCCGGAGACTGAGCGGAAGCCGACCGGCGGCCGTACCGGAGGGCGACCGGCCACCGCGCCGGAGAGCGAGGGGCGGTCACGCCGGACAGCGCCGGCCGCCACACCGACAGCGACCGGTGGACCGACCGGACTACCGACCGGCCCGCCGAACGGACGACCGACCGGACACCCCGGACGCCGACAGAGAGGGGCCGCCCGTGGCCGCACAGGGCCCGCAGAGCACCACGAGCCAGGTGCGGACCGTGTGCTCGTACTGCGGTGTCGGCTGCGGCATGCTGCTGGACGTCGGGATGGGTCCCGACGGCCGACGCACGGTCCTGAAGGCGTCCGGCGACAAGTCCCACCCGGCGAACTTCGGTCGCCTCTGCACCAAGGGCGCGACCACCGCCGACATGCTCGCCGCACCCGGCCGCCTCACCACCGCCCTCGTGCGCGACGACCGGGGCGACGAACCGGTCCCCGCGCCCGTCTCCGACGCGATCGCCGAGACCGCCCGGCGGCT
Source organism: Streptomyces akebiae (assembly GCF_019599145.1). Classification (NCBI taxonomy): domain Bacteria; kingdom Bacillati; phylum Actinomycetota; class Actinomycetes; order Kitasatosporales; family Streptomycetaceae; genus Streptomyces; species Streptomyces akebiae. The sequence continues at coordinate 2,632,774 of NZ_CP080647.1, forward strand.
GCGCGCGATCATCGACGAGCACGGACCCGACGCGTTCGCGTTCTACGTCTCCGGCCAGATGAGCCTGGAGGCCCAGTACCTCGCGAACAAGCTGGCCAAGGGCTTCATCCGCACCAACCAGATCGAGTCGAACTCCCGGCTGTGCATGGCGAGCGCCGGCACCGGCTACAAACTGTCGCTGGGCGCCGACGGGCCGCCCGGCTCCTACGAGGATCTCGACAGGGCGGACGTCTTCCTCGTCATCGGCTCCAACATGGCGGACTGCCACCCCATCCTGTTCCTCCGGATGATGGACCGGGTCAAGGCGGGCGCGAAACTGATCGTCGTCGATCCACGCCGCACGGCGACGGCCGAGAAGGCCGACCTCTTCCTGCGGATACGCCCGGGCACGGACCTCGCCCTCCTCAACGGGCTGCTGCACCTGCTGCACGCGGACGGGCACACCGACCCCGACTTCATCGCCGCCCACACCGAGGGCTGGGAGGCGATGCCCGACTTCCTCGCCGACTACGCGCCGGACGCCGTCGCCGAGATCACCGGCATCCCGGCGGACGACATCCGCGAGGCCGCCCGGCTGATCGGCGAGGCCGCCGAGTGGACGAGCTGCTGGACCATGGGGCTCAACCAGTCCACGCACGGCACCTGGAACACCAACGCGCTCGTCAATCTGCATCTGGCGACCGGCGCGATCTGCCGCCCCGGCAGCGGCCCGTTCTCGCTCACCGGCCAGCCCAACGCGATGGGCGGGCGCGAGATGGGCTACATGGGGCCCGGACTGCCCGGTCAGCGGTCCGTGCTCGTGGACGAGGAGCGGGCGTTCGTCGAGGAACTGTGGGGGCTGGAGCCGGATTCACTGCGCGCGGACGGTGTCGGCAAGGGCACGGTCGAGATGTTCCAGAAGATGGCCGACGGGGAGATCAAGGCCTGCTGGATCATCTGCACCAACCCGGTCGCCTCGGTCGCCAACCGCAGGACCGTCATCGAAGGGCTCGAAGCGGCCGAGTTCGTCGTCACCCAGGACGTCTTCGCGGACACCGAGACCAACGCGTACGCCGATGTCGTGCTGCCCGGCGCGCTGTGGACCGAGTCCGAGGGCGTCCTCGTCAACAGCGAGCGCAACCTCACGCTGGCCGTGCCCGCCGCCGACCCGCCGGGCGAGGCGATGGCCGACTGGCGGATCATCGCGGCCGTCGCCCGGGAGATGGGCTTCGAGAAGGGCTTCACGTACGACAGCGCCGAGCAGGTCTTCGAGGAGATCAAGCAGGCGTGGAACCCGAAGACCGGGTGGGACCTGCGTGGCGTGACGTACGACCGGCTGCGGTCGGGGTCCGTGCAGTGGCCCGCGGCTTCGGAGGACGGGCCGGCGCGCAATCCGATCCGCTACGTGGTGGGGAACGGTGACGCGAGCGGTGACGGCGCGGCGGACGGCGACGGTGCGGGCGGTGCTGGTCCGGCCGGCCGGGGGCTGCTCTTCCCGACGGCCAGTGGCCGGGCCGTGTTCCACGCGCGGCCGCACCTGCCGGCCGCCGAGATGCCGGACGACGACTATCCGTTCGTGCTCAACACCGGGCGGTTGCAGCACCAGTGGCACACGCTGACGAAGACGGGCAAGGTCGCCAAGCTCAACAGGCTGAACCCCGGGCCGTTCGTGGAGGTGCATCCGCAGGACGCGGGTGAACTGGGCGTGCGGGACGGGGACTCGGTGGAGGTCGCCTCGCGGCGGGGTCGGGCCGTCCTTCCGGCGGTGGTCTCCGACCGTGTGATGCCCGGGTGCGTGTTCGCGCCGTTCCACTGGAACGACCTGTTCGGGGAGTACCTGAGCATCAACGCGGTGACGAGCGACGCGGTGGATCCGCTGTCGTTCCAGCCGGAGTTGAAGGTGTGCGCGGTGTCCCTGGCGAAGGTCGCGGCGCCGGCGAGGGTTCCGGCGCCCGTCGACAGCGAGCCCACGGGGACGTCCGCGCCGGTGCCCACCCCGACGGCGGTCCCCGTACCGGTGGCGCCTCCTGGGCCCGCGTCGGTGACCGTGCCGACCGCGGTCGCCCCGGGTGCCAACCCGTTCGGTCTCGAACCCTCGCCACCGCCCGTCCTCTCCGCCCAGGAACGGCAGTACCTCACCGGGTTCCTCGCCGGGCTCGGATCAGGGGTGCGGGGGGTGCCCGTGCTGCCGGCGGACGCGCCGTTCGCGCCCGAGCACGCGGTGTGGGTGAACGGGGTGCTCGCCGGGATGTACTCGCGGTCGGCGGCGCCGAGCGCGCCACCCGCCGCCGAACCGGCCGGACGCGAGGTCGTCGTGCTGTGGGCCTCGCAGACCGGGACGGCCGAGGAGTTCGCGACGGCGGCCGCCGAGCATCTGGGCGCGGCGGGGCACCGGGCGACGCTCGTCGGGATGGACGAGGCCGCGCCGGACCGACTGCCGCGCGGCGCCGACCTGTTGCTGATCACCAGCACCTTCGGGGACGGCGACGCGCCCGACAACGGCTCCGGGTTCTGGGACGCGCTGTCCCGGCAGGAGGCCCCCCGCCTGGACGGTGTGCGCTATGCCGTGCTGGCCTTCGGCGACTCCTCGTACGACGACTTCTGCGGGCACGGCCGCCGACTGGACGCCCGGCTCGACGAGTTGGGCGCGGTGCGTCTGGCCCCCCGTACGGACTGCGAGCCGGACTACGAACCGTCGGCGGACGCCTGGCTGGGCCAGGTCATCACCGCGCTCGGCACGGGCCCGGACGGAGGCGACGGCGGGGGTCGGCCCACGGCTTGGGGAACGACGCCGCAGGGCTCCGCCACCCTCACCGTCCCTCCGGTCACCGCGCCCACGTCCGCGCCGGTCGCCCCCCGCTCCGCGAGGCCCGCGCCCGCCGCCGCCCGGCTGGTCGGGAACCGGCTGCTGAGCCTGCCCGGGGCTGCAAAGGAGGTGCGCCGGTTCACCTTCGACACCAGCGGGACGGGACTGTCGTACGAGGCGGGCGACGCGCTCGGGGTGCGGCCGGTCAACTCCCTCGACCTGGTGGCGGAATGGCTGGCGGTGACCGGCCTGGACGGTTCGACTCCCGTGACCGTGGACGGGCTGGGCGAGGTGCCGTTCGCCGAGGCACTGCACCGGCATCTCGACATCACCCGGATCACCTCGGACCTGCTCCGCTTCGTCGCCGAACGCACCCGGGACGACCGGGAGTTGAAGAAGCTCATGCGTCCGGACAACAAGGACGGGCTGGCCCAGTGGTCCTGGGGACGGCAGGCCGTCGACGTGGTCGCCGAGTTCGCCGTACGGGCCTCGGCCCAGGAGTGGGCCCGTGTCTTCAAGAAGCTGCAGCCCCGCCTGTACTCGATCTCGTCGAGCCCGCTCGTCGACCCGCACCACATCTCACTGACGGTGTCGGTCGTGCGGTACGAGAACCTGCGCGGGCGCCCGCGCGGCGGGGTCTGCTCCCCCTTCCTCGCGGACGGCGAGGCGGACCTGGAGGTGCCGGTCTTCGTCCAGCGCTCGCCGCACTTCCGGCCGCCGGCCGACCCGGTGACCCCCATGATCATGGTCGGTCCGGGCACCGGTGTCGCGCCCTTCATCGGCTTTCTGCAGGAACGGCGGGCCCTCGGCCACCGGGCGCCCAACTGGCTGTTCTTCGGGGAGCAGCACCGGGCGACGGACTTCTACTACCAGGATGAGCTGACCGATCTTCAGGAGTCGGGTGTGCTGAGCAGGTTGGACACCGCCTTCTCCCGTGACCAGCGCGCCAAGGTCTACGTCCAGGACCGGATGCGCGAGCACGGGCCCGAGCTGTGGCACTGGCTCCAGGACGGCGCCCGCTTCTACGTGTGCGGCGACGCCTCCCGGATGGCGAAGGACGTCGACCGTGCGCTGCGGGACGTCGCGGTCACCCACGGCGGAATGACCGAGGACGAGGCAGCCGTGTACGTGAAGCAGCTGGCCACGGAGAAGCGGTACGTGCGGGACGTGTACTGAGCGTTCCGAGCACTGAGCGGTTCCGCGCAACTGAGCGGTTCCGGTTTCCCGCTCGGATCCAGCCCTGCTGCCACGCGTGGTGCGCGGCCGCGTGCCGGGTGGGGGCACCCGGTTCGGACATCGCGGCCGGCAGGTAGTTGCGGACCGTGCCCGTGCCCGTGCCCGTGCCCTGGGCCAGGTGGACCTCGACGGCGATCTCGGCGACCGAGGCGCCGGTGCGGGCCGCGCGCAGCACCTGCAGTTCGCGGTCGCTGAGCGAGCAGTCGTCCTCGGTGAGGGCGGACGCGGCGATGTCGGGGTCGACGTAGCGGCGTCCGGCGGCGACATCGGGGATGATCTCCGCCGGCCGCGCGGCCGGGGTGGTCTTGGGCACGAATCCGCGCACCCCGGCGCTGAGCGCCCGACGCAGCACCGCCGGGCGGGCGTGCCGGGTCACCAGCACGACGCGGGTGGGCAGTTCGGCGCCGATCTCCTCGGCGGCGCGCAGCCCGTCCGGCGGCGGCATCTCCAGGTCGAGCACCGCGAGGTCCGGGCGGAACTCGCGGGCCAGTCGCACCGCCTCGGTGGACGCGGACGCCTCGGCGACGACCGCCAGGTCGTCCTCCAGCGCGAGCAGGGCGGCCAGGGCGCTCCTGACGAGGTCCTCGTCGTCCGCGATGAGCAGCCGGATCATCGTGCGCTCCTTTCGTACGGCGTGCGGATCCGGTGCGGGTGGCCCGCTCCCCGCCCTCCGGGGCCCGGGACGACTTTGCCATCTCTTTACAACGTGTTCCGCCGCTGTCTCGTCTCTCCGCTCGGTACGTGACGCCGCCGCAGGCCGGGCAACCGACCGGGCGGCCCACGAAGCCGTTCCACCGAGCCGTCCCTCTGCCGAACCCGGCCGGGACGGCGGCCCGCCGAACCCGACACGAAAGAGCGACCCATGCGCCGAACCGTCCTCAGTGCCACGGCACTCGCCTTCACCGCCGTGCTGGCGACCGCGCTGCCCGCGTTCGCCGACGGCACGAGCCCGACCGCCGTACCCAAGGAGGCCTCCAAGGCGGCGACCCCGGTCCCGTCCGCCCCCGCCACGGACCACCCGTCGGACTCCGGACCCACCGAGGCCACGGACGAGGGCGACGCGAGCCCCGTACCGAGCCAGGTCCCCGTCGTCCCCAGCGGAGCTCCCGACACCGGTACGGCGCCGAAGTCGGAGGGGTCCGGCGGCGCGGGCGTGCTGGCGGGCACGGGCGCCACCGCGGTGCTCCTCGGCGGCGGCGTGGCGGTCGTTCTCGTACGTCGCAAGCGGGCGAACCAGGCGTGACCCCGCTCTCCAGGCGCGCCTTCGCCGTCGCCGCGGCGGCCTCACTGCTGGTGAGCTGCGACGACCGCCCCACCGACCACGCCACGACCGCCCTACCGGAGGACGAGGCGACCCCGCTTCCGTCCTCGTCGTCCTCGCCGTCCTCTCCTCCGACCAGTGGCGCCGCCCGCCCGCTGGGCCGTTCGGTCCCGGTGCGGCTGCTGATCCCGGCGATCGAGGTCGACACCCCGGTCATCCGGCTGGGGCTGGCCCCGGACGGCACGGTGGAGGTGCCGCCGGTCACGGAGCACGACAGGGCGGGCTGGTACCGGCACTCGCCGACGCCGGGCCAGACCGGCCCGTCGGTGATCCTGGGACATGTCACGGTCGGGCCGTACGGCGACGGGGTCTTCCGCCGGCTCGCCCGACTGCGGCGGGGCGAGCGGATCCAGGCGCGCCTGGAGAACGGCACGACAGCGGAGTTCACCGTCGACTCCGTACGAACGGTCGCCAAGGCCGACTTCCCCACGAACGACGTCTACGGCAACGTGAACCGTCCCGCGCTGCGCCTCATCACCTGCGGCGGCCCGCGCACGGGCGAGGAGTACCGGGACAACGTGATCGTCTTCGCGACGCTGAGCTCCACCGCCCGGTGACCCACACCCCACCCGCCCCCTCCCCTTTGCCTCTTGTCGCACCATCACGACCATGGAGAGCGTTGAAACGGTCCCGTGAGAAGGCCGCGTCCGAGTTGTTCGCCGCCCTCTACCCGCGCCTCGCCGGCTGGTGCCGTCGGCTGGTCGACGACGACGAGACGGCCCACGAGATCGCGTCGGAGGCGTTCACCCGCCTCTGGGCCCGGTGGACATCCGTGGCGGAACCGCACGGCTTCCTCTACGTCACCGCGGCCAACCTCGTACGGGACCACTGGCGCAAGCTCGAACGCGAACGCAAGGCGATGCACCGGGCCACGGCCGAGGCCGCGGTGCGCCCGCGGTACGACCAGGCCCCGGAGACCGACCCCTCGGTCCGGCTGCTCGTGCGGTCACTGCCGGAACGGCTGCGCGTACCGATCCTGCTGCACTACTACGCTGACATGCCGATCCGGGAGGTGTCCGCGCTGACCGGACGCAAGGAGGGAACCGTCAAGGCCGACCTCCACGCGGCCCGCGAACTGCTCCGCGCCCACCTGAGGAGAAGCCTTGATCACACGCCCTGACGAGGGCCCGGACTTCGAGCCCGACGACCCGCTCACCGTCCTCCTGCGTCCCCCGGCCGACCGCCTCGGCCCACCGCCGGGCCGCTACGAGACGATCCGCCGCAGCGCCGCGCGCCGCCGTCTGGTCCGGGCCGCGGCCGGTGCCGCCGCGACCTGCGCGGTCGCCGCCCTCATCGCCCTTCCCCTGCACCTCGGCCGGGACGAGGCCCCCGCGACCCCCTCGGCCCCCCTGGCCCCACCCTCCACGACCAGCGCGTCCCCGACCCTGCCGCCGGCCCCCACACCCGACACCCCCGACACCCGCGACACCCGCGCGCCCTCCGAAGGCCCCGCGAGCCCGGTCCCCTCGGACCCGCCCACCAAGAGCGGCACCGACGCCGTCGCCCCGTCGGCCACCCCGTCCCAGGCCGCCGAACCCTCGGCCCTGGACCGCGACCCCGACGCGTCCTGACCCACGCCCGCCCTCGCATCCACACGGCAGCGCCGACACCTTCGCCACGTGATCTGCACCACTAAACCGCTTAGTAGAACAGTAGAAAACGCCCCTTCGCCCGACAGGACGAACGTTCCCTGGGTACGGTCGTGGCAGCAGATCAAGAACGGTCGGTGACGGAGTCCAGCATGAAGGCGATTCGACGCGTACGCGCAGGTGGCACCCTCGGCCACTTGCTGCTCGTCGCCGTACTCGCTCTCAGCGTCTTCGCGATGCACAGCACGGGGCATCCCGACGAGTCCGCCCACCCTGGCGGGTCCGCGCACGTCAGCGGGTCCGGGCACGTGAGCGAGTCGGTGCCCGTCAGCGGGTCCGCGCACTCCATGAGCACCGCTTCCCGTGCGACGGCGACGGCGACGGATGCGGCCCCCACGGGGTCGCGGTCCTCGCACGAACCGGCCCCGACCATGGACATGCAGTCCCTCTGCGTGGCGATCCTGCTCGGCGCATGGGTTCTCACCGCCCTGCTCACGTCGGCGTTCACCCGCCGCCGTAAGGAATGGGCGGAGCTGCTCGCCCAGGTCGCCGCCCTCGCGCGACCCCGCCCGCCGCCACGCGGGCCCGATCTCACCCGTCTGTCAGTTCTGCGGCTGTAGGCCGAACCGCTCACGCGGGCGCGCGTCCAGCGCGACCCCGCGGCTTCGCCTGCCCACGAACAGCCCAGAACGCACACCCCGAGGTGAATCGACCATGACAGCCCTTACGCGTACCCCCCGCCGGACGCGCCTCCGCCGCGCCGCCGCCACCGCGAGCGTCGTCGCCGTCGGCGCCCTGTTGCTCACCGCCTGTGGCGACGACATGGACGGCATGGACCACGGCAGCGGCAAGAGCTCGACGTCCGCGTCCGGTGACGCCGGATCCGCCGACTTCGACGACGCGGACGTCACCTTCGCGCAGATGATGATCCCGCACCACGAACAGGCCCTGGAGATGGCCGAACTCGCCGACGACCGGGCGTCCGACGCGGAACTCAAGGACATCGCCGAGCAGATCGAGAAGGCCCAGGACCCGGAGATCGAGACGATGCAGGGATGGCTGCGGTCCTGGGACCGCCCGACGGCGGTCGAGTCCATGCCCGGCATGGACCACGGGGGCAACGGCGGCAGCGCCGACGGCATGATGTCCGGCGCGGACATGCAGCGACTCAAGAACATGAAGGGCACCGACTTCGACAAGCTGTTCGCCCAGCTGATGATCGAGCACCACAACGGCGCCATCAGCATGGCCGAGGACGAGATGAAGAACGGCAAGAACGGGGCCGCCGTGAAGATGGCGGGCGACATCGTGAAGAGCCAGACCGCCGAGGTCGAGCAACTCGACGACATCCTCGACCGACTCTGAACGCCCCCGGCGCGGGCCGACGTACGGCCCGCGCCGGCCCACGCGCATCCGGCCCCCACGGCTGCCGAGGAGTGGTGACGAGCAAGCCATCTACTATGCCCCTGCGTATGCGCGTGCGCGTCAACAGCCAGAAGGAGTCAGGGCCATGCGACGGCTGGGGGACCTGGAAGCGGAGATCATGGACCGCCTCTGGACGTGGAACCGTCCGGCGACGGTGCGCGAGGTCGTGGACGATCTCAACAAGACCCGCCCGCTCGCCTACACCACGGTGATGACCGTCACCAACATCCTCTACAACAAGGGCTGGTTGCTGCGGGGCAAGCAGGGCCGCGCCTGGCTGTACACCCCGGTGCGCAGCCGCGAGGCGTACGCCGCCGCACTGATGGAGGACGGATTGGACGCGAGCAAGGACCGACCGGCCGCGCTGGTCCACTTCGTGGAGAACATGACGGAGGAGGAGCAGGCCGCCCTGCGCAAGGCCCTGCGCGCGGTGGGACGGCAGCCGAAGTCGTGAACGCGGCATCTCTCCTGAGCGTGAACGCGGCTTCCCTCCTGCTCGTCTACACGGCGACGGTCGGCTTCGTCGCCCCTGCCCTGGTGCTGCGCGCCTCCTGGCCGCACCGGGCACCCGCCCTGGCCCTGGCGGTCTGGCACACCCTGACGGTCTCCTTCGTCCTCGGGGCCGCACTGACCGCGTACCACCTGCTCATGCCCACCGAGCACACGCACGTGGGACTCCTGGGCCTGCTGCACTCCTGCGGACTCGACCTGGGCGCGAGCGGGCCCGGTCACGACACCGCGGGCGGCCTCGCCGTCGTCGTTCCCGCGGCGCTCGGGGCAGCGCTCGCGGGCAGCTTCGCCTTCCATGTCGTACGAGCCCGTCGAGCGCGGGCCCGGCACCGGGAGGCGGTGGATCTGGTCGGCCGCCGCTCCGCACGGCTGGGTGCCACCGTCCTGCCGTACGACGTACCCGCCGCCTACTGCCTGCCGGGCCGCCGGCCGAGGATCGTGATCAGCGACGGCGCCGTACGGGAGCTGGCTCCTGAGCAACTCGCGGCGGTTCTGGAGCATGAACGGGCGCATATCGTGGGCCGCCACCATCTGGTGATCGCCGCCGCCGCGGCGTTCCAGTCGGTCTTCCCCCTGCTCCCCCTGGCCCGTCACGCCCGCGCCCAGACGGCACTCCTGCTGGAGATGGTCGCCGACGACCGCGCGTTGCGCGCCCACTCCGACGGGGCCCTGGCGAGCGCGATGTACGAGATGGCGGCGGCCCGGACCCCGAAGGGCGCGTTCGCGGCGGGCGGCCCGGCGGTCCTGATCCGGATCCGGCGGGTACTCGGGCCACGCCGTCCTCCGCACCGCGCGTTCTGGGGTTCCGTCGCCACCGCGACCGCGACCGTTCCGCTGTTGCCGCTCCTCGTCGCCTGCCCCCTCGGCGCCACCTGACGTCACCGCCGACCTCGACACCGACACCGACGCAGACGCAGACGCAGACGCGACGCAAGACCTCGACGGCGCCGCGCACCGAGGCCTGCCGCCCGCACTCGGGCCCCGACCACCCACGCGATGCGCAGCGCCCGTTCGGGTCAGACGGTCATCATCAGCAGCATCGTCGCCATCGAGCCGCCCATGCCGATGTGACCGGCCAGGCGCGCGTTCGGCACGGACAGCACTGCCGGGGTACGGGTCGCTCGACGGTGGCGGGCCCCGGTGACCGATCCGGAGGATGATCCGCCCGTCTCCCGCATCCGGGCACGTACGGCCAGAGCCACGGCCGCCAGGAAGTAGGCGGCCAAGGCCCAGAAGGCGACGCGCCACAGCATCGCGGAGCCCGAGGTGGCGGCCGCCTCGGTGACGCCGTGGGCGCCCATGCCCTCCATCCCGGCCGCGCCCTCCGCCCCGGCCGCGCCTCCATGGCCGTGCCCGGAGGAGCCGGCCAGGGCGAGCGTGGGCCCCGAGGCTGCGCCGGGCATGGCCAGGGTCATCACCACCATGGCGGCGCTGCCGATCACGAGATGGGCGCCGTGCCGCAACTGCCGCACACCGCCGCGTACGGCATGCCGCACGGACAGCGCCACGCCCCCGAGACAGAGCAGTCCGAACACGGCCGCCCACCACACGCCGTATGTGCCGTACAGGGTCGCGGTCGGAGGCGCCGCCATGACGGCCATCCCGCCACCCATGACCGCCTCGGCCCCTGCCTCGAACCGGCCCCAGCCTCTGACCAGCGCCAGCCGTACGAGGTTCCCGACGGCCGCCCCGGTTCCCAGCACCACCAGCGTCCAGCCAAGAAGGTGTCCAGCCACGTCGCCACCCCTCACGGGACCCGGAGATCCGGCTCACCGATCGTCAACCACTACGTATCCGCTTAGTACGTAGCAGCGAACCCTCCGACTCAGTCAGGCGAACCACGGCCGCCTCGACAACCGCTCGCAGTTCCCGAACACATCTTCACTATATACCCCCAGGGGGTATAGTCTGGCCGGGCGCCCGAAGAAGGATCACCATGGATGAGAATGGGGAGGAAAAGGTCATGGACCACAAGGACCACATGGATCAGGTGGGCCACAGGACTCACCACGACGGCACCGCACACGACCACACGGCTCACGACGAGGACCGACACAGCCACTCCGACCAGGCGCTGCCACACGGGGCACACGGCGGAGCATCCTGGGCCACGGCGACGAAGGCGACCCTGCACTGCCTCACCGGGTGCGCCATCGGCGAGATCCTGGGCATGGTCATCGGCACGGCCCTGAGGTGGGACAACGTGCCGACCATGATCCTGGCCATCACGCTCGCGTTCCTCTTCGGCTACTCGTTCACCCTGTTCGCGGTGCGACGAGCCGGCCTGGACCTCAGGAGCGCGATCAAAGTGGCCCTGGCCGCCGACACCGTCTCGATCACCATCATGGAAGTGGTCGACAACGCCATCATCGCCCTCACCCCCGGCGCGATGGACGCCCATCTCGACGACGCCCTCTTCTGGTCAGCCCTCCTCGGCGGCTTCGCGGTCGCCTTCCTCGTCACGACGCCGGTCAACAAGTGGATGATCGGCCGGGGCAAGGGCCACGCGGTCGTCCACGCGTACCACTGACCTACGCACCCTTGCGGATCGTCAGAGGACTCTGCGGTCGGCTCAGGGAATGATCTTCGCTCCGCCGATGAAGTGGACCTTCCCGTTCGCCTCGTTCACGGTGCCGCCGTCGCCTCTCCCGACCAGCCTGCGAACAAGCACCGGATGTGTGGCCCTGGTGCCGGATGACGACTCAACGCCAGGCGTGGCGGACCTTCAGTCGTCCGAATCCCATGGTCCCGGAGATTCGGACGACCGGCCCGGCGGGGCGGTAACGCCGTGGGGCCCGGTAGCGCAGATCCTTCCACCCCGTGCGCAGCGCCTCGACGTCGACGACCGCGTCGCGGGGCACCGTGATTCTGGCCCCGCCGGTTCCGAGTTGCAGCTCGATGTCGACGACCGGATGCTCGATGATCGCCCGGGACAGATCCAGGCGCACACGTCCGAACGCGGATCCGACCTTGAGGATCCGAGGTACCCGCCACGCGCCGCGCCGCTTGATCCGTCCGCCGGCGACGGCGATCGTCGATGTGGTGGCCGGTTGCTCCTCCGGGAGGGAGGCCAGAGCCGACACGAGGTCACTGTGCGCCTTGGCGGTGAGCACGTGGTGGAGGTGTTCGTCCAACTCCTCGTGCGAGATGAACCCTTCGACGTACGCCTCCTGCAGGCGCCGCACCGCCGTATCGCGGTCGCCTTCGCCGATCGACGACGGCGAGTCTTCCGGTAAGGGGGCCACCGTCTCACCCTACTGCCGTGCCGACGATGCGCCGCTCGTCGTAACGGCCCCTTGGTGAAAGCGTGATGGACAGTGCTGGCCCGGCGAGCGCATCGGCCCGCGCCGTCGGAGCCTGGCCCCACGCCAGTTGGCCACAGGGCCGCCTGCGACGAGGAGGAGCGAGGCCTCGCGACGCGGTCGCGGAAGCGGAGCGCCGAGGCCGCTGGACCGGGCGGGCCGACGGGCGCTGTACCGGAAACCCGCCGTTCACCACCCGTGGGCCGCCGGGGAAACAAGCGGTTTCTAGCGTGTCGGCTCATCGATTCGACGCTGCATACGCAGTCGGATGCGTTCCCGGATCCGACTGCGGGCTCCGCCCCGGTCTCCGCCCTGGCCCTGTGCACCGCTCCGGACCTGCCTCTGGGCACGTCCCCGGGTCGGGCCCGGCCACTGGTCGCCGGCACCACCCACCACCCGTCATCGGGCCCTGGGCTCCGCTGCGGATCCGAACGCAGGTCCAACCGCAATCGCATCCCTGGTGCGGCGCACCGGTGGCGGGACCTCCCACTTTCACTGTTCCCTGTCTCTGTCCCGGCGAGGAGAGGCACCCGGCAGCGCACCGCACCTCGCGTCCACCGTGCGGGCAAGCGATCAGCACGGCGCACTCTTCGATAACGTGAGCGCATGAGCCATCCGCACCCAGAACTCAAAGCCGCCCCACCGCTGCCGGACGGAGGACTCAGGGTCACCGCCCTGGGCGGCCTGGGCGAAATCGGCCGGAACATGACCGTCTTCGAGCATGCAGGCAAACTGCTGATCGTGGACTGCGGTGTGCTGTTCCCGGAGGAGAACCAGCCCGGCGTGGACGTGATCCTGCCCGACTTCACCTCCATCAGGGACCGCCTCGACGACATCGTCGCCGTCGTCCTCACCCACGGCCACGAGGACCACATCGGCGGCGTGCCCTACCTGCTGCGGGAGCGGGCGGACATCCCCCTCGTCGGCTCGAAGCTCACCCTCGCCTTCATCGAGGCCAAGCTCAAGGAGCACGGGATCAGGCCCCGCACGGTGCGTGTGCGCGAGGGCGACCGGCGCGGCTTCGGCCCCTTCGACTGCGAGTTCGTAGCGGTCAACCACTCCATCCCGGACAGCCTCGCGGTGGCCCTGCGCACCGGAGCCGGGATGGTGCTGCACACCGGTGACTTCAAGATGGACCAGTTCCCCCTGGACGACCGCATCACCGACCTGCGCGCCTTCGCCCGCCTCGGCGAGGAGGGTGTGGACCTGTTCCTCACCGACTCCACCAATGCCGAGGTCCCCGGCTTCACCACCTCCGAACGCGAACTGAACCCCGCGATCGAACAGGTGATGCGCACCGCACCGCGGCGGGTCATCGTCTCCAGCTTCGCCAGCCACGTGCACCGCATCCAGCAGGTCCTGGACGCCGCCCACCAGCACGGCCGCAAGGTGGCCTTCGTGGGCCGCTCCATGGTCCGCAACATGGGCATCGCCCGCGACCTGGGCTACCTCAAGGTTCCGCCCAACCTGATCGTGAACACCAAGGAGCTGGAGAAGCTCCCCGCCCACCAGGTCACCCTGGTGTGCACCGGGTCCCAGGGCGAACCGATGGCCGCCCTGTCCCGGATGGCCAACCGCGACCACCAGATCCGCATCGGGAAGGGCGACACCGTCCTGCTCGCCAGTTCCCTCATCCCCGGCAACGAGAACGCCATCTACCGGGTGATCAACGGCCTGACGCGGTGGGGCGCCAACGTCGTCCACAAGGGCAACGCGAAGGTGCACGTCTCCGGCCACGCCAGCGCCGGCGAACTCGTCTACTGCTACAACATCGTCCGCCCCCGCAACGTGATGCCCGTACACGGCGAGTTCCGTCACCTGCGGGCCAACGCCGACCTCGCCATCCGCACCGGCGTGGACCCCGACCGGGTCGTCATCGCCGAGGACGGGGTCGTCGTCGACCTCGTCGACGGCCGCGCCTCCATCACCGGCAAGGTGCCCGCGGGCAACGTCTACGTGGACGGCATGGAGGTCGGCGGCGCCACCGAGGCGTCCCTCAAGGACCGGGTCACCCTCGCGCAGGAGGGCGTCATCACGGTCGTGGCCATCGTCGACGCCGACACCGGCGGGCTGGCCGAGGCCCCCGACTTCCTGGCGCGCGGCTTCGTCCACGACGACACCACCTTCGAGCCGGTGATCCCCGTCATCGAGAAGACGCTGGCCACCGCCGCCGAGGAAGGTGTCGGCGACGCCCACCAGCTCGAACAGCTCATCGCCCGCGCCGTGGCCAACTGGGCCTTCCGCACCCACCGCCGCAGGCCGCTGATCATCCCCGTCATCATCGACGCCTGACCGGGCCACGGCCCCGGCTCCCCCGCTCCCGACCGCGGGGGAGCATGTGTCGCCATGCCGGCCACAGCCCCCGTGCGTCCACGAACGTCAGAAAGGTGAACGGATGAGCCTGCGCCTGGAGGAGATCGACTGGCAACCGACGCCGATGGGCGAGATCAGTCTGCGCCGACGCCGCCACCCGGTCTCGGCAGAGGACGTGTACGAGGTGAAACTCGGCGACGAGTTCCTGATGTCCAGCCTCTTCACCACCGGCGAGATCGCGCTCGCCGAACTCGCCCTGGCGCAGATGCCGGACACCGAGATGGACGTGGCCGTCGGTGGACTCGGACTCGGCTACACCGCCCAGGCAGTCCTGGACGATCCCCGGGTGCGCTCGCTGACCGTGATCGACGCGCTCGCCGAAGTCATCGGCTGGCATCGACGGCACCTGGTGCCACTCGGAGCCCGGCTCACATCGGACGACCGCTGCCGCCTCGTCCACGGCGACTTCTTCGCGCTGGCCGCCGACCCCCGCGGTCTGGACCCCGAGGAGCCGGGCCGTCGCTTCCACGCCATCCTGCTGGACGTCGACCATTCACCGCGCCATGTGCTCCACCCGCGCCACGCGGCGCTCTACCAGCCCGCCGGGCTTCGCGCTCTCGCCGCTCACCTCCACCCGGGCGGAGTGTTCGCCCTGTGGTCCAACGACCCGCCCGACGAGCAGTTCACCTCCGCACTCACCGAAGTCTTCGCACGAGCGGAGGCCCGTGTCGTCGCCTTCGACAACCCCCTGCAGGGCGGCACCTCGACCAACACCGTCTACCTGGCCGGCAAGGCACCGACTCGCTCGCACCGCCGCACGTCGAAGGAGCCGACGGTGCAAGGTGTCGACGGAAAGGCGGAGAAGCATACTTGACCATGCGGGGGACCATCCCGCAGCGGCTTGGCAGGGGAAGGGCGGCAATCCGGTGAGCGGCGGCAGCCAGGCAGTGGAGAAGGCCGAAGTACGGCTCAAGTGGGACCCGAGTCACTGGGAACAGCCACACCACCATCTCGACATCATCGCCACGACCTACTCGACGGATGCCCCTCACGGGCGGCCTGTGTACGTCGTCCATTTCGACAGCCGCTCACCGGACGGCACCATCAACATGAGCCGGCACAGCCAGACCGGTCAGGGCTTCGGCTACGTCGAAGTGATGACCCTGGAGCTCGGTCGCCTCGCTCCCTCCTTCGCCCGGGTGGTCGTAGGCGTGGCGATCCACCAGGACAGCGGCCCCAAGACCTTCGGCGACCTGTCGAACGCCGGAGTGCTGGTTGTCGAGGGGTACAGGGAACTTCTGAAGGACGACCTCGCGCAGGTCTCCGGATCCACCGCGGCGACGGTCGCGGAGTTCACCCGGGATGCTTCCGGAGCCTGGGAGTTCCATGAGATGGTCCGAGGGTTCGACAGCGACCCCGAGATCTTCACCATGGAGATGGGCAGCGCGCCACAGTCCTGAGTGACGGTCGGGAAGCCGGGCGGACCGCGGATCCGGCGGGCTGCGGCCGGGGGGTGGACCGCGCGGCGGGCATCCCGCGAGAGCCACACGACGGATCGCCGGGACGGACGAGGACGCCGTCGACGGTGAGTTCCCGTCCACGGTGTCCGCGCAGTCGAGGTGCCCGTCCGGGTTCTTGCCCGGCGCGAACACGCTCTCCGGGTGATTCTTGTCCAGCGCCCAGTCGATGTCGTCGATGTAGCCGCCGCCTATGACACCCAGGCTGTCGGCCAACGCCTCGTGGTGCTCCTTCAGCAGACCCGGGTCCGCACCGTGCTTCTCCATGACGGGCCGGACGGTGGTCGCGGCCACGGCACCGTCCGGCCCGGTACGCACCCGTGTCAGCGAGGCCGCTCACGGACAGGGAAGACCTGCGAACGCGTGGGCAACGGCCGCGCCCGGTGGTTCGAAGTCGACCTGCCCGTTGTGATCGCCCTGCGGCGCACCTCCTTCACGTACACGCCGCGCCGGACGATGACGCCCCCTGCCGGCCGAACTGCCGCTGCTCTACGGGCAGATGGTGTCCGCGGTCGCCGCGCAACGCCTGCCCCAGCCCGAGGGCCACCGGCTCAACCACCTGCGCCTGCCCTGACAGCCGACGCGGCGGCGCTTCCTGGGGCGGAAGCCGGCGTGAATGAGTCCACCACCCGACCCTCGACACCCCGCGGACTCTCGAACCGCGGATGGTGAACACGCACCCTGCCCCCGGCCCTCCAGGCCCTCGCCTTCTTTGAATCCGTGCTGGAAATGATTACCGTGTGCGTTATCTCTTGGAGGTGGGCAGCCCTGCGCGAAACATCAGCCACTCAGCTGCCGGCGCCGTTGCGCACGACACGACAACGGAAGGCCGTCATGAGTGCCCTGCATCAGCGGGCCGGCTTCACCTCCGCCCAGGAGCTGCACGAGGCGATGGAGGCCGACGGCATCACCATCGGCCTGACCACGGTGTACCGGACCCTGCACGCCCTGGACCGCTCCGGACAGGTCGACGTCGTGCGGGAGAGGAGCGGAGAACGGCTCTACCGGCCGCGACCCGCCGACGGTCACCGCCACTACCTCGTCTGCCGCGACTGCGGCCTCAGCACGGAGGTGGAGGCGGACACGGTCGAGCGATGGGCCGAGAAGGTGGCCGAGGTCATGGGCTTCGCCGAGGTCGAGCACACGGTCGAACTGAGTGGCGTGTGCGACCGGTGCCACTTCACCCGGAACACCACACCGGCCCCGACGGACCGGCACGCCTGAACCGCCCCTGCCACCCCCGACGGGCGGGCGAGTTCTCAGCCCGGTCGCCACCCTGCCGCGGCTGCCGCCCGGGGCACCGCGCTCAGCGAGAGCCTGTCCGTCAGCAACGCGGCGCACGGCGGATCCGCCCTCGGTCTCAGACACAGGGGCGCATACACGTGGGGCCCCTCCCCGTGCCGCCCACCGTCGTGGCGGCATTCGTAGGGAAGAAGTCGGGGCCGGGTGCCGGCGCGCTCGAGCCTCCCCCTGCCCGGGCCCCCGGGCGGCGTCCCGTGCTCAGGAGGGGGTGGAGAGTACGCGGTTGAGCGCGCTGCCGGGGCGGCTGGTGAGGTCCTCCCAGGTTCCCTCTTCCGTGATGCGGCCCGTCTCGAGGACTGCGATGCGGTCGGCACGTCGGATCGTGGCCGGCCGGTGGGCGATGACAATCGTGGTGCGGCCCTTCTCCCGCAGCGCGGCGGCGAGCTGGGCGTCACCGGTGTTGTCCAGATGGGCGGTGGACTCGTCGAGGACGAGGACGCGCGGGCGTACCAGCAGCGCGCGGGCGAGGGCTATGCGGGCCCGCTGTCCTCCCGAGAGCGTTGCGCCGCGCTCCCCGACGAGGGTGTCCATCGTGGCGATCCGGTCGACGCCGCAGCGGCGCGCCGCCGTGGCGAGCAGGTCGTCGTCCGCTTCGGGTGCGGCGAGCCGCAGGTTCTCGGCGAGAGTGCCGTGGAAGAGGGGTGTCTCCTGTCCCACGAGAACGACCGCCCGCCGCAGTTCGGGGTCTCCCACGTCCCGGACGTCCACCAGGTCGCCGTGGGCGGAGACCAGCTGGACCGTTCCCTCGGAGGGGTCCCAGAACCGGGCCAGCAGGTGGGCGATGGTCGACTTGCCGGCTCCCGAGACACCGACCAGGGCGAGTGTCCCACCCGGGGGGACGGTCAGGTCGACGCCGTCCAGCACGGGCTGTCCGCCGTAGTCGAACCGCACGCCGTGCAGCCGGACACCCAACGGACCGGGCGGCAGGGGACGGGGAGCGGCGGGCGGCGGGGCGAGAGCGGGGGCCTTGACAGCCGCGCCGACGCGGGCGGCCGCGGCCCGCAGTGCCACGGCCTGGCTCAGGGCGCGCGCCGACTCCGCGACCGGACCGAGGACGGACAGGGCCAGGGCCATCGCCGCCGGGGCCCATGCGCCGTGCAGCCGTCCGGACGTCACGGACTGCGCCGCCGCGGTGACCACGCCGAGGACGGCGGCCACGATGAGCAGGTCGCGGACCGATGCGGCGACCGCCTCCCAGGTGGCCTCGGCGCGCTGGGCGTCGCCCAGCTGCTGTCCCCGCCTCGCCAGCGTGCCGCGGCGTTCCGCGAGCCGGCCGAAGGCGAGCAGTTCACGCAGCCCGTCGACGGTTTCCACGGTGTCGGCGGACAGCCTCGCCGCGGCCGTCCGGGTGCGGCCGCCGCGTGCCGCGCGCCCGCGCGCGTCGGCGAAGGGCGCCGCGGCGAGGAGGGCCGCGACCGGGAGTACGGCCGCCAGCAGCCACGGTTCCACCACGGCGAGGACCAGGGAACCGCCGGTGAACATCGTTGCCGAGGCCAGCAGTTGGGCGGTGGTGTGGGCATAGAAGAACTCCAGCGCCTCCACGTCGGCCATGGCGGTGGCGGCGAGGTCGCCGCTGCGCCGGGCCGCGATGCGGGCGGGCGCGCTGCGGGCGAGTCCGTCGAAGACGCGCACCCGCAGTACGGCCAGCACCCGGTAGGCCAGGTCGTGCGAGAGGTCCATCTCCCGCCAGGTCGTCAGGGCGCGGACGAGGACCAGGGCGCCGAGTGCGGTGACGGTGGCGGCCGAGGGGGCTCTCCCTTCGATGACGGCGGTACCCACGGTGTGCGCGGCCAGGGTGACCAGCGCGACGAGGGAGCCCTGTTCGAGGAGGGCGGCGGCGCAGGTGCGGGCCGTCATGGCGCGGTGTGCCGCGAGGGCGGGAAGAAGGGCCCGCAGTGCGCCTCGCGCGGGTACGTCCGCTTCGGAGGGGGCGGTGGTGGCGGTGGCGGTGCTCATGCGGCGAGTTCTCCTCGGTGGGCGCGGCCGGCGTCGACGAGCCGCGCGTAGACGCCGCCGGCCTCGACCAGGCCGGCGTGCTCGCCGACGGCGTCCACCCGTCCTTCGTCGAGGACGACGATGCGGTCGGCGTGCCGGACGGCGGCCAGCCGGTGGGCGACCACCAGGACGGTCCGGCCGCTCGCGGCGTTCATCAGCTCCCGGAGGATGTCCGCTTCGCGGCGCTCGTCGACCGCGCTCGTGGCCTCGTCGAGGACCAGCACCGGGGCGTCCGCGAGCAGGGCGCGCGCGAGGGCGAGACGCTGGCGCTGGCCACCCGAGAGGGTGGCGCCGCGCTCACCGAGGACGGTGGCGTAGCCGTCGGGGAGGGCGGCTATCTCGTCGTGGACTCCGGCGACGCGTGCCGCCCGGGTCAGGTCGTCGTCCGTGGCGCCGGGCCGGGCCAGGCGCAGGTTGTCGGCGATGCTGGCGTGAAAGAGGTACGTCTCCTGCGACACGACGGCGATGCCCCGCCGCAGCGAGTCGAGGGTGTACTCGGTCGTGGGGCGCCCGTCGAGTGTGATCCTGCCCTCCTGCGGGTCGTGGTGGCGCAGGAGCAGGGCCAGCAGCGTGGATTTGCCCGCGCCGGAAGGGCCGACGATCGCCGTCGTCCGTCCCGCCTGCGCGGTGAAGGAGACGCCGTCGAGGGCCGGCGCCCGTGTGCCGTCGTAGGTGAACCGGACGTCTTCGAAGCGCACTTCGGGCGGGGTCGTCCAGTGGGCGGGGGCCTCTCCGATGTCGGGGACGGCCGGCTCGGCGGTGCGCAGGGCCGCGAGGCCGTCCGCGGCCGACACGCCCAGGTATCCGGCGTGCCATTCGCGGGCCAGGTCGCGGACCGGCCGGAAGCACTCGGAGGCCAGCAGCAGCACCAGATAGGTGCCGGTCGCCGTGGTGGATCCGGTGACGGCCGACCAGCACGCCAGGAGCGCGGCCGCGGCGGTGCCGCCCTGGATGGCGAGGTCGGTGATGGCGGTGTCGACCAGGGACACCCTCAGTTTGGCGACGGTCGCCCGGTGCAGCGCGGCGGACCGCTCCTCCAGGCGTGCGCGGGTGCGCCCGACTGCGCCGGCGGCACGCAGGGCGGGCATGCCCTGGAGCGCCTCCAGGTAGTCGGCGCCGAGCCCTTCGTAGGTGTCCCAGTGCTCCTTGCCGCGGGCGGCCAGGAGCCGGTCCCAGGCGCGCGGACCGGCCAGGGCCAGCAGCAGGGCGGGGACGAGGCCGAGGAGTGCCCACGGTTCGACCACGGCCAGGGCGGCCAGGACCAGGGGCGGCACGGTGAGGGTGATCAGCAGCTGGGGCAGGTAGCGGGAGACGTAGGCGTCGACGCCCTCCACCCCGTCGACGAGGGTGGTGCGGACGGCTCCGGCCCTCGCGGTGGTCAGGTGGGCGGGCCCCAGCCGGCCCAGGTGGGTGAGGAGTTCGTCCCGCAGGGTCACCCTGACCCGGGCCCCGGCACGCGTGGCGGTGCGCCGCTGCCACACGGAGAGCCCGGCGCGGGCGGCGACGACGGCGAGCACCGCGGCCAGCAGCCACGGAAGCGAACCGGTGTCGCCGCGGGCCAGGTGGGCGAGCGCGAGGGCCAGCAGTGCGGCCTGTGCCAGGTGGGTCAGGGTGACGGCGCCCTGCAGGAAGGTGGACGCGAGCAGGGGGCGACGGGCGCCCCTGGCAGCGCGGCGCAGCTCGGGGTGGACGATCACGTGGCGTTCTCCTCGTCGGCGTGGCGGGTGCCAAGGGCCAGGCCGTGGACGACCCAGTCCCGGCCCGGGGCGGCGCCGAGGGCGGCGCCGAGGTCCGCCTGCTGCCACGAGCCCACGGGCCGAGCCGCCAGCCCCTGGCGCAGGGCGGTGACATGGGCCAGGTGGACGGCGAAGCCGGCCCGCAGGTGGGCGCGGCGGATGTGCGCGGCGTCGGCGTCCGCGGGGCAGCCGTGGGCGAGCAGGACGGCGCCCGCGTCCGCGATCCACTCCTGGCCCGCGGCCCAGGCCGCGAGGGTCGGGCGGGCCTCTCCCGCCGCGTACCGCCGCAGGGTCGTGCCGTCGGCGGACAGCGCCATCAGGGCGGGTCGCGGCGGACCCACCGCGGCGCACCAGCGCAGGTCGCCGCCGCCCGGCCGTGCGGCGGTCGTGAGGACCTCCCGCAGCGTGCCCGTGCCCGCCCGTTCCGCAGTGGTGAGGACCGCCAGCAGCGCGTCCCGGGACGGGGCGCCTGGCAGAGGCGGCGGGGTACTGCGGCGCGCCAGCAGTTCGGCGGGGGTGACCGGGCCCCCCGGCGGGTCCAGGACGCGGGCGCAGCCGTCCGGGTGCGCCTGGCCCCGCCCGCCCTCCTGGTGCACCGGGCCGCCCCGCCCGCCGGGCGGCGGGACGTGCACGGTGGCCAGTGGGCTCTCGGCAGGACCGCCCAGCCGTACCTCGGGCTCGTCCGTGCCCAGCGCGCGGGCCGCGAGGAACAGGGCCGCGGCGGCGTGCCCTGTGTCCAGCAGCAGCAGCGGCCAGGCGCGGTGGCCGTAGTGGGAGACCGTGCGCCGTGAGGTGACGGAGAGTTCGGCGGTCACTCCGGGCGGTGTGCCCTCGGGTTGCCGACCGAGGCGGTGGACGCGGTGGCGCAGCGGGTCGTAGCCGTAGCGGCCGGGCGGCAGGGAACAGCCCGCGCCCACGTGCAGTTCGGCGTCCACCGGGTGCAGTGCGCCGGCGGAGGACACGGGCCTGAGGCGTCCGGAGTCGTCCGCCGCGGACAGCGAGTGGCGCAGCAGGTCCCCCAGGTCGAGGTCGGCCGGGCCGGCCGGCGGGAGGGGGCGGGGCGGTCCGGGCCAGGCCCGGACCGCTCCCCCGGCGGGTGTGTCGGGTCCGGGTGGCTCCGGGGAGCGTGCGCGAATGAGGGCGGCGACGAGGTCCACCGGGCGGTCCTCGCGAAGGTCTTCCACGGGTGCGGCCCTCACATGTGCGGCGGAGGCGCCAGCGTGAAGTCCTCCGGGGCGCTCGGCGGGCTCGTGCGCCACCCTCGGGCGACGGCGGCCTCGGCGAGGCGCGGGCAGCCGAAGTAGCCGAAGGCGGCAGGGGCGTTGGGCAGCAGCCCGGAGACGAGCACCCGGGCGACGCGCAGGGAGGTCTCGGCCACGTCCTCCGTGGTGAGGTCGAAGGTCATGACACGGTGGCCGCCCGCGTGCAGCGTGCTGTCCAGTCGCTGCCGGCTGCCGCGTTCGACCTCGTCGAGGGACACGGTCCCGAGCGCCGGCTCGGTGAACCGCCTGGCCTCGGCGGCCATCCTCTCGTCCAGCCACACCTGTACATGGGCGCCCAGGTCCCGCACGTGCTCGAACTGCTCGCCGCACACGTCGAGATAGCGGCCGTCGGCCCGGTGGTCCAGGTACAGCCCGCGGGCGAGCAGCCCGGCCTCCACGGCCTGGAACACCCAGCCGTCGGGATCGGTCAGGCCCTGGGTGAACACCCAGGTGTGGACGGCTTCCAGGACGGCCTTGCGGGCGGCCTCGGCCGGGTCGTGCTTGCAGGCGAACCCGGCCGCGTACAGGCCGAGGCGCGGGTCGTGCACGAGCGCGGCCATGCAGGGGGCGAACTCCGAGTACATCTCCACGATGTGGACGTCGAACGCGGAACCGGCGAGGTCGTCGGCGAGGCCGGGCACACTCGCCGGGTCGATGCCGCGGGCCGGGCCGTCCAGATGCCACCACAGTTCCAGGGCGTCCCGTTCGACGATCTCCAGCAGGCCGCGTTCGACGGCGTCGTCGAGACCCTGTCCCGTGGCGATCCCGGCGTAGTTGAGGTGGTGGGTGCGGGGCAGCTCGCGCAGCTCGCCCTGGCGCCAGTTGAGGTGGGTGAGCGCGACGGGCGCCCAGACCTCCGCCGCCCGTCCGCCGGGCAGCAGTTCGGTGCCGCGCGTCCACAGGGCCGGGGTGTCGGGCGTGAGGGGGCGATAGGGGAACTTCTCCCGGGCGTACTGCCAGTCGGCGTACGCGGGCAGGTCCCCCGGGCCGTAGAGCCGCAGACCCTTGTCGGCCAGTTCGGTGGCGGTGGCCCGTACGGGGGCGTCGGGGTGGCCGGGCGGTGGGACGCGGTTGCCGCAGTACCGCTCCACGCCCTCTGCTATCGCGGCGACACGGGCTTGGCCGGGGTCGCCGAAGGTGGTGCCGAGGGAGACCCGGTCGGCGGGCCACAGGCCGTGTCTGCGGGCGTCGGATATCTCGGCCGTGAGCGCGGTGTAGCGGGGCGGGGCGCCCGTGGGGTGCTCGACGGGCTCGACCTTGCGGACGATGCCGCAGACGGGGTCGACGAGTGCTTCCAGCGACAGCGTCGTCATCTCAGGATCTCCTGCGCGGGGTCGACGGGGGTGGGGCGGGACGGGAGCACGGGCAGGCTCAGCACCACGCTGTCCGGGTCGATCTCGCGCCGGGAGACGTGCAGCCGGCCGACCGTCACCGGGTCCTCCCCGGTGTGCGGGTTGCGGGCGTGGGCCGGGAAATGGTGTCCGGCGATCTCCAGGCGCAGCCGGATGCCGGCGCTCAGCCGACGCGCGATCCGGCCGAGGCCGACGGTGAACGCGGCTTGGTGGCCTGCCTGTTCGTCGCGCCGGACGACTCCGACGGCGAGTTGCTCGGCGACCCCTTCCGGTGTGAGGGCGACCAGGCGAACGGCCCAGTCGGCGGACGGTGTGTGGGCCGTGGCCCGCAGGTGCACGCTTGCGGGGCCGACCACGTCGAGCGGACGCGGGAGCGGCGGGGTGACCAGCAGGCAGCGGTCGGGCGGGCCGTCGGCGGGGACGGTCAGATCGTCGGAGCGGACGGGCCGGCCGGGATCGGCGGTGAACGCGGCCCCGTGCAGCAACCGCGGCCGTCGGGTGCGCGGTTCGCCCTCCGTACCGGCGGGCAGCCACAGATCGGACCCGCCCAGCCCCTGTGAGCCACGGCGGCCCGGCGCCAGTTCGCCGGCCAGGGCGCGGCGGGCCCAGCGCACGTACAGCTCGCCGAGGTTCACCCGGTGGGCCGGACCGGCGTCGGGGCCGGGTGTGGAACCGAGGCCGTGGCCCCAGGGGCCCAGCAGCAGCCGCGCCGAGGGTCCGCCCCAGGCGTGCCACAGTGCGATGGTGTCCTCGGTGAAGTGGTCGTGGTGGCCGCCCACCGCGAGCAAGGGCACGGCGGCGTGCGCCGCCCGCGCGATCAGGCGTCCGCGGTCGCGGTGCCGCCACAGGTCCGCCCAGGAGGGCAGCCCGCGGCCCAGCCGTTCGGGGAGGCCGATGAGCGGCAGGTGGGTGAGCAGACCGGGGTCCGCCGTGAGGGCCCTGTCCAGCGCGTTCTCGTCCGAGTCCGGTCGGTCGCCGTGGGCGGCCCACCATCCGGCGCGGGAGAGCAGCCGCTCCACGCCGGACGCCTCGCGTGCCGTCTCCGCCAGGCCGAGGGCGGGTACGGCCGCGAGGACGGCGTCGGGCCGGGCGTCCTCGGGCACGTCGAGAGCGAGGACGAGGGCGCAGTGGGCCGCGTAGGAGGCACCTACGGCCACCAGTCGGCCGTCGCTCCACGGCTGCCGCCGGATCCAGCGGACGGTCGCCGCGCCGTCGGCGGCTTCGTTCGCGTAGGGGTGCCACTCCCCCGGTGACGCGAACCGGCCGCGCACGTCCTGGACGACGGCGGCGAATCCGCGGCGGGCCCAGCCGCGCGCCTCGGCCCGGTGCCGGGTCCGGTCGTAGGGAGTGCGCAACAGGACGGCCGGGAAGGGACCGTCACCGGCCGGGAGGAGCACGTCGGTGGCGAGTTCCTCCACGGTCGCGTCGAACGCTGTCATCCGTCCTTCTCCGGCATCGGTGCCACGTCGGGCACCGGGAGGACGGGGTGCTCCGTGACCGTCAGCGTGCGCAGGTCCACGCGGCGGAGCCGACGACGGGCCGGGAGACCGGCCGGGTCCGGGGCGCCGGTGGCCCACCGGCCGAGATCGTCCGCGAGCAGCGCCGCGAGCAGCGTGGCGGCGGGCGGGGTGAGCCGGACCGGCGCGCCGGAGGTACGAGGTCCGCTCCAGTACGCGGCCAGTTCGCGGTGGGCCGGGGTGGCGGCGAGCCGGCGGGACCGGACGTGCGCCGAGGTGACGTCTCCGGGAGCGGCGGCCACCGGCTCGACGTACGCCTGCCAGCCCTCTCGGTGGCAGCGCAGCCACGCGACGCCGTGGTCGGGCAGGCTGTCGGCGGCGCCCCACAGCCCGTCCGGCACGGGTCCGTCGAGGCACCACACGACCGCGGAGGGGTCTCCGTCGAGCAGGTCCTCGACGCCCACCGTTGATCCGCCCGAGGCGGTGACGGCGTCAGTCGTGCGAGGCCGGGCGCCCAGGGCGGCCAGCTGCGCGGCGAGCGGTTCGGTCAGTACCGGGTCGCCGAGGATCCGGATGTCCCGGCGAGCGGCGGGCCACTGCGAGTCCTGCGGCCCTTCGGCCAGATAGCCCGCCTCCCCGAACGCCCGCACCACACGATCGAGTCCCTCGCCCACCGAGCCCGTTGTCACGCCGGTGAGCCGGGAGAGCAGAACGTCCTCGTCGGCACTCTCCGTCCTGACGCTGAGGAACTCCCCTTCCTGGGTCCGGACGGCGAGCCCTCGCCCGGGCACGGCGACGACCTCTACACCGGGGACGAGTCGGCTGCGGGACACGGCGATCCTCCTGACGAAAGGTGGGGGATGGGCGTGGGCCCGCCCGGAAGGCAACGGGCGGGCCCACGGTCGAGGGTGGCCGGACCCTCGCTTACTCCTCGTTGTCGTCGAAGGGGTTCTCGACGAGCGCGTTGGAGTGGGAGGCCGAAGCGTGGGCCAGCTGCCCCTGGTCGGCGATCGGCGTGAAGATCTGCTCGTTGTCCATGAACTCTCCTTGTACGTCCGGGAGTTACGGCGTTCGAGTGAGCGCCGCGACAACACGTTAATGAATCTGATTTTCATATTCTAGATCTGGGAGGGGGTGATCTGGGTAACACACCGGCCAGCCTCCCTCGGGGTCCCGGCCGACCCGTCCCGCCACCTTCAGCACGTCCGCCAGCAATCCCGGGGTCACCACCTCGCCCGGCGCGCCGTCGGCCACCACACGGCCGTCGCGCAGGGCGACGACGCGTTCGGCGAACCGGGCCGCGTGGGCCAGGTCGTGCAGCACCATCACCACGGTGAGCCCGCGTTCCCGGCGCAGGCGAACCACCGTCTGCAGCACGTCGAGCTGGTGGTGCAGATCCAGGTAGGTGGTCGGCTCGTCGAGCAGCAGGACACGCGTGTCCTGGGCGAGCGCCATCGCGAGCCGGACCCGCTGCCGCTCGCCTCCGGACAGCGCGTCGACGTCACGGTCGGCCCACTCCTCCACCCCGACGTCCCGCAACGCCCGGTGCACGACGGGGTCGTCGCCCTCGCGCAGCATGCCCAGCGGTCCGCGCGCCGCGTACCGGCCCTGGCGGATGAGGTGACGCACCGTCATGCCCGGGACGGCCGGAGCGGACTGGTGCAGCAGGGCCACCCTCCGGGCCGTGGCGCGCCGGGACAGCCGGGCGAGGTCGTCCCCTCCTAGCCGAACACGCCCTTCGTCCGGTTGCAGCAGGCCGGCGGCCAGCCGCAGCAGGGTCGACTTGCCGCAGCCGTTCAGCCCGATGAGGGCGGTCAGTTCGCCCGGCCGGACGGTCAGGTCGACGCCCCGCAGTACAGGTCGCCCGGGATAGCCGAAGTGGACCCCCTCGACGTGGATCCCCACGGACTCGGTCATGCTCTGTCCTCGATTCGACGTCAGAACGTACGGCTCGGCGTGCGGCGCACGACGACCAGCAGCAACGCGGCGCCGAGGCAGGCGGTGAGCGCCCCGACCGGCAGCGTGAGCCGTCCGGAGTCCAGCGCCCCCGCCAGCAGCCGCGAGGACAGCTGCGCCGCCGCGTCCGCCCCGCACACCACCACCGCGCCCACCAGGGCGGCGCCGGGCAGGCTCACCCGCAGATCCGCACCGAAGACGGCCACGGCCAGGTGCGGAACGAGCAGTCCCACGAAGCCCAGCGCCCCGACGGCGGCCACCGCGCCCGCCGTCAGCGCCACCGCGCACAGCAGGGCCAGGGTCCGGGCCGGGCGAGCCGAGAGGCCGGCGGCCAAGGCGATGTCGTCCCCGCAGCGCAGCAGGGTCAACGGCCCGGCCAGCAACCAGGCCGCGACTCCCCAGACGAGGGCCCACGGCCACAGCAGGTGCCAGTGCTGCCACACCCGGCCCTCCGTGGTGCCCACCAGCCACTGGACGACACTGCCGAGTTCGCCCGGCTCCACCAGGAGCACCATCGCGGTGAGCCCGCCGAGCACCGCCGACACCAGCACCCCGTGCACGGCGGTATGCGCGGGGTCACCGCGCCCGCGGCCGGCGAGCAGCCACAGCAGCGCGGCTCCGACACACCCGCCCGCGCACGCGGCGAGGACCACAGCCAGGGGCGAGTCCCACCCGGCGAGTCCCAGGGCGGTCGCGGTGACGGCTCCGAGCACCGCCCCCGGGGTCACGCCCGTCACCTCCGGCCCGGCGAGGGGATTGCGCAGGGCGGACTGCAGGACCAGCCCCGCGACGGCGAGACAGGCACCGGCGACGAGAGCCACCAGCAGCCTGGGCAGGCGCAGTTGGAACAGGATGTGGCGCTCCGTCGGGTCACCGCCGCCGTTCAGGACGTCCCAGGCCGCGCCCGGGGACATGCCGCGCCCGGCCACCAGTTCCACACCGGCGCACACGACGGCCAGCGCCGCGAGAACCGTGAATCGCCGGATCACCGTACGTCCTCCGTTCTGGTCGCCCCCGAAGAGGGCGGGCAGCCATCGTCGATCCGGCCGCGCCCGGGCGCGTCTGCGCTCACGTCGTCCGACGCCCTGGCTCGGGAGAGGTCGTCCGCGGCACCGGAAGCCGCCTTCCTCGGTCCGGGCAGCGGCTCGCGCACCGCGGCCGCGGCGGCCGGCCTGCGCCGGGCCGCCCGGCCGCGACCGCCCGACCGCATCAGCGCGACCCCGGCCGGCACCCCCAGCAGGGCCGTCCACGCACCTGCCGGTGTCTCCACGGGCGCCAGCGCCAGCCGAGCCGGGAGGTCGGCGACGACCACGGCGACCGCGCCCCAGACTGCGGACCACGGAAGCCAGCGCACCGCCCCCGCCGCGGGGTCGAACCACCGGGCCAGGTGCGGGGCGAGGAAGCCCACCCACGCGACGGGCCCGCACACGGCCGTCACCGGGGCGATCAGCACCACCGCGATGGCCAGTGCCGCCAGCCGGGCGCGCTGGGCGCGCACACCCAGCGCCTCGGCGTCCTCGTCGCCCAGCCGCATCACCGACAGCACCGGCGCGCACAGCACGAGCGCGGGGGCCGCGACGAGCAACCACGGCCACAGACCTGCCACGTCGTCCCAGGTCCGGGCCGACAGGGAGCCGAGCAGGTAACGGTAGATGAGCTGGAGGTCCAACTGGTCGGCCATGACCATCAGGACGAGCAGCGCGGCCTGCAACGCGGCCGCCACCGCGGCGCCGGTCAGCAGCACCGCGGACGGACTGCGGCCGAGCCCGGCGGCCAGGAGCGTGAGACCGCCGCCGAGCGCGGCCCCGCCGATGGCCAGCATCGGCTGGACGGCGGCGGGCAGTGACAGGCTCAGCACCAGCGGCGCGGCCACCCCCAGAGCGGCACCGGACGACACGCCCAGCATCTCCGGCACCGCCAGGGGATTGCGCAGCGCCTCCTGGAGCACCAGCCCGGCCGCACCCAGACAGGCTCCGGCGACGAGCGCCAGCACCAGTCGGGGCACCCGGAGTTCGGTGACGACGATCCCCGCGAGCGT
This sequence comes from Streptomyces akebiae, assembly GCF_019599145.1. Lineage (NCBI taxonomy): Bacteria > Bacillati > Actinomycetota > Actinomycetes > Kitasatosporales > Streptomycetaceae > Streptomyces > Streptomyces akebiae. The sequence goes on from NZ_CP080647.1 coordinate 2,661,870, forward strand.
GGTGTCCCCGTCCAGCACCGCGGCGACCAGCCGGTGCGGTGGGACGTAGGGGGTGCCGAGGCTGAGCGCGCAGACCGAGGAGACGGCCAGCAGGACGACCACCAGGAGCGGCTGCCCCCTCCGCGCGACGCGCGACGCCCGCTGTCCGTCCGACGCGACGGGTGCCGAGAGGGGCCTCCTCACCGCAGGGCGGCCGTGGCCTCGTCGAGGACGATGCCGAGTGAGCGGGTGCCGCGGCCCTTGGCCCACACCTCCGAGTTCACCTCGTGGACGTCGCCGTTCTCCACCGCCGGGATCTTGCCCCAGAGGGGGTTGTCGGCCAGCTTCTCCGACAGCTTGCCGTCCGCGTCGCCGAAGCTCAGCGTCTCGACGAACAGCACATCGACGTCCCGGGCGAGAATCTCTTCGAGGCTGTAACTGCCCTGCACGCCACGTGACTTCCACGGGTATTCGGCGATCTGGGGGAAGAGACTGGCGGCCACGTCGGTCTCCGGGGTCGCGACGCCGAAGTTCTCGTCACTGCCGTAGATGATGAGAGCGGTCTTGTCGCTCGGAGCCTTCTCGGCGGCGGCGAGCTTGGTCCGGAAGGTCTTCTCGGCCTTCTCGCCCTCGGCGGTGCGCCCGGTGAGGGCGGCGAGGTCACGCAGGTACCCCACGCTGTCCTCCCACGTCTCGGGCTGCATGGGCCAGAACGTCGTGGCGCCCTTGAGCGCCGGGGCGAGCTTGCCGTGCGTGTCTCCCAGGCCGATCACGAGGTCGGGCTTGTGGGAGAGGATCGCCTCCACCTCCGGGGCGATGAATCCGCCGGGGATGACGTCGACCTCCTTGGCCTTCTTCTCCCCCAGGAAGTCCGGGTGGGCGAGCAACGCGCTGTTGGTGGCCGTCGGGACGATGCCCAGCTCGGTCAGGATGTCGTCGCAGAGTGCGAACAGGCAGACGATCCGCTCGGGTTCCGTCTTCAGAGAGACCTTGACGCCGTTGGTGTCGGTCAACTCCATGGACGCCTTGATGGGTTCGACGGCGACGTCCGTCTTCGCCGTCGGCCCGGCCTTGTCACTCGCGGGTTCCTCGGACGACGAGCCGCAGCCGACCAGAACGGAACCCACCACCGCTGCGGTGAGCCAACCACGGACGAATCTCGACGGTGCGCGCAACATCGATGCCCTCGCTCTTTCTCAGATACCGGGAACGCACCGAAGATACATGATAATCGTTTTCAACAGACCGGTTTTCAGGAGGACCCATGCCCGCACCCGTGCTGCTCGTCTCCGACCATGTGGACGGATCCGTCCATGCGTTGACGGTGCCGGACGGCGCCGTCGTGGGAAACCTGACCGGCCGTCACCTCTCCGAGCACTCCGGGTTCCTGGCACTGCCGGGCGGGCGCGTGGCCTGTGTCGACGACCGTCGAGGGGAACTGCTGGTACTCGATCCGTTCGCCGAGAAGCTCGTGGAACGGGCGGTCCCGGTCGCCGTGCCGGCCGAGCACCTCGCCTGCGACCCGTCCGGTCGCCGACTGGCCGTCACCACCGGACTGGGCGAGAACACCGAACCGTGGTCGGACCTGCTGACCGTGCTCGACCTGGTCACCGGAGAAACGGCGCGGGTACGCACCCGCGTCGGCGAACCGGGCGTGACGGTGCTGGGCGGCGACGATCCGCTGGTCGTGCTCCGGCACCGAGAGCCCGGGGAGCTGGCCGTCCACCGGTTCGCCGACCTCCTCGCGGCTCCGCCCGGCTGCCCCCCGGTCACACCGCACGCGGTCCTGCCGCTGCCGGACGACGGACACGGGGACGTGCAGGTACCCGGCACGGAAGACGTGTTCGCGGCCACGGGCGAGGGAGTGCACCGGGCCCGGAGGAAGGGCGACGTACTCGTCAACGAGGCGGTCGTCCCCTGGGGGTCGCCCGCCCGCGGCTGGTACCTCCGGCTCGATACCCGTCGGCCGGCGCTGTGGAGCACACTGCGCGGCGGCGACCCGGACCCGCTGCGCTGGCCGGAATGGACCAACCAGGCGTGGCAGCACGACCTGGAGACGGGCCGCACGCTGCACACGGAACTCGGTCCCGGGCTCGTCTTCCGGCTGGCCCTCGCCCGGCACCACACCGCCTTCACCCGCATCCACCCCGACGGCGACGAACTGGTCCTCCTGGGCACCGACGGCACCGTCCGCCGGCTTCCCCTGCCGGCCATGGAGGGCGCTCCGCGTCGCGGCGGCACCCCCTGGGAGGGCGTCCAGCGCCGGGCGGTGGCCGCATCACCGGGCTCCGACTGGATCGCCGTCAGCCGGGGCGGCCACGGCGAGGTGCACCTCGTCGACGCGGAGACGGGGCACGAGGTGACCCGTCTGCGGCCGGGTACTCCGCTGCACCACGGCGGCCACATGACACTGCGCAGCCGCGACGACGGTGCCGACGGTGATCCCGTGGGCCGGTGACGACGGGTTCGGGCCGTGCCGGCCCGGACGTCCGGGGCGGCCAGGGTGGTTGGTGCGGCCAGGGCGGGCGCTCGCCGGTATCGGGTCACGACGGACCGAAAGACCTCGCCTGCGCACATGCCCCGGCGACGGCCACCGACAGGAACAGGTGGCCGGCACCGCGCGACGCCCACCGACGGGACCGGCCGGCGTTCCGGATGTCACGTGCTCGTCGCGGCGGGTGGTCGAGCCGGACCGCCGCGCGGGCAGGTCCGTGGGGCGTGCCCTCGCCGGCGCAGCCGGAAGGCCCCCAGGACGAGGGACGGAGAACGGGGACGGGACGGGGGCCGGCGACGACACCATGCGCACACGGACGTCGGGACAGGACCGGCGCGTCTACGCGATCGGGCTGGGCGCCACGGGGATGCCCCTGGGGCGCGGCCCGAATCCCGGTCTCCACCGGCTTCGCCACCGGCAGGCTTGCCGCAGTCGACCCTCGCCAGCCTGAACCCGCGCGACATGGCGCGTGAGACGCTCGTGGCCGATCCGTGCTGGCGTGACCCCAAGGGGTTCACCGCCCTGCACAAGCTGCCGCATCAGTACCTGTTGATACCCCGACCTCCGGCTGGATGAGGTCACGTGGGCCCGCAGGAGGGCAGCGTCGTCGCGGTGCGGACACCCCTGCACGCTGTCGCCATTGCTGAGGAAAAGGTCCGAATGGGTACCGATCCGGGTTGCGCAGTCGTCCGCATCACCGGCGTGGTGGTGTCGGGGAGGTCCGCCGTGACCGAACTCCTCAATGGGGCAGTTGCCCCGAGCCGCCCACGTGCGCGGTGACGTCGTCCGGTGGGACGGCGGTCTCCGGCCGGGAGGAACTGCTGCCCGAGGAAACCACGGAGGCCTTCTCTTCTCGGTCGTGCGGACCAAGAGGCCGCGCGCGGCCACCGCACAGCCCGGCTGCCGACACGGGCCAGCAGCCGGCCACGTCCATCTGTTGCGACCACCGGAAACAGGTCGAACCGACGGCCTTCCTCGAAACGTGCAGGTCAGACGCCCTAACGCACCGGCTCAAGAATAGCCACGCACTCCACGTGATGCGTCATCGGAAACAGATCGAACGCCCGAAGCATCCGCACCCGGTACCCGCCCTCCCGGAAGTACCCCAGGTCGCGTGCCAGCGCGGCCGGGTCGCAGGCCACGTAGGCGATGCGGCGGGCCGCCAGGGATGAGAGGTGCTGGACGGTTTTGCGGCCCGCCCCGGCGCGCGGCGGGTCCAGGACGATGAGGTCGACCTCCGTGATACCCGTGCGCGGCAACACCGCCTCGACCTTGCCCTGTTCGATCCGCACCCGGTCGAAGTCGGCGAGGTTGTGCCGCGCGTCCTCGACCGCGCGCTTACCGGACTCGATGCCGAGGACGGCCCCCTTGTCGCCGACGCGGTCGGCGAGGGCGCCCGCGAACAGGCCCACCCCGCAGTAGAGGTCCAGCGCCATGTCGCCCTTGCGCGGCAGCAGGCCCTGCATGACGGCCTTGACCAGGGTGTCCGCGGCCATGGGGTGGACCTGCCAGAATCCGCCGCTGCCCACCCGGTACGTGCGGCCGTCAGCGCGCTCACGGACGAAGGGGCGGCCGTGGACGCGGTGCACGCCCCCGTCCTTCTCCTCGACCCGCATCACGGACACCGGCTTGTCCAGCTCCACGATCGGCAGGCGCGCACCCGGCCGGGGTTCGAGGATGACCTGGCGGTCCTGCGAACCCGTCGCCGCGATCGCGTCGATCGACGCCATGCCCGTCCAGTCGCGCTTCTCGATGCCCAGCTCGGACACGCCCGGAGCCGCGATCATGCAGTGGTCGATCGGCTCGACCTCGTGCGAGCGGTGGCGGCGCAGACCGGCACGCCCCGACTCGTCCACCGCGTACTGCACCCGCGTCCGCCACGCCGGGACCTCGCCCGCCGGCAGCTTGTCGCCCTCGGCGGGCATCACGGTGCCGTCCCAGCCCGCCTCCTCGGGGGTGAGACCCGCGAGGCGCTGCAGCTGTTCGGCGATGACCTCGCCCTTGAAGCGGCGCTGGGCGCCCGGCTTGGCGTGCTGCCAGTCACAGCCGCCGCAGCGGCCGGGGCCGGCGTAGGGGCAGGGGGCCTCGACCCGGTCCTTGGAGGCCGACAGGACCGAGACCGCGTCGGCCCGCAGGAAGCGGGCGCCCTCCTCGCCGTCGGTCACCCGCGCCACGACCCGCTCGCCGGGCAGCGCGTGCCGGACGAAGAGGACCTGTCCCTCGGAGGTACGGGCGATGCAGTGGCCGCCGTGGGCGACGGGGCCCACCTCGACCTCGTACTCCTCTCCCACCAGCGATTTCTTCGGTTCTGCCTGCATGGTGGGGTGACTCCAGAGAGAGGAAAGCGAAAACGGCCGGACAACAGCCCACCAGTCTACGTGGGTGCCGTCCGACCGTTTACCACGAGCAGCGGCCCGCGGGTGAACTCCGGCTCCAGGTGCGCGTCAGTTCTCGTCGGCCGAGGACGTGGTCGACGTCCTGGCCGGTGACTCCTTGGGGCGCTCGTCCGCCGGACCACGCCGTACCGACCCCGGCGCACTCCAGTCCTGCCGCTTGCGCGCCCGGCGCTTGGCGACCTCGGAGGACTCCAGCTGGTAGGGCACGGAGGTCACCATGACACCCGGCGTGAAGAGCAGCCGACCCTTGAGCCGGAGTGCGCTCTGGTTGTGCAGCAGGTGCTCGTACCAGTGGCCGACCACGTACTCGGGGATGATCACCGACACCGCGTCGCGCGGGGACTCCTTGCGCAGCCCCTTGACGTACTCGATCACGGGCCGCGTGACCTCGCGATACGGCGAGTCGAGGACCTTCAGCGGTACGTCGATGCCGCGCCGCGTCCACTCCTCCTGGAGTGCCTTGGTCTCCGCCGGGTCGACGTTGACGCTCAGCGCCTCCAGCGTGTGGGAGCGCATCAGCTTCGCGTAGGCGAGGGCCCGCAGGGTGGGACGGTGGATCTTGGAGATCAGCACCACCGAGTGGACCCGGGACGGTCGGACGACGTCGTCGCTCGGGCCGTCCGGCGCGGCGAGCTCCGCGGCGACCCGGTCGTAGTGCTTACGGATGGCCGTCATCGTCGCGTAGAAGATCACCATGCCGAGGAGGGCGACCCAGGCGCCGTGCGTGAACTTGGTGCCGAGGACGACGATCAGCACCAGGCCCGTGAAGAAGGCGCCGAAGGTGTTGATCGCCCGCGAGCGGATCATGTGGCGGCGCTTGGCCGGGTCCTTCTCCGTCCGCAGGTGCCGGTTCCAGTGCCGGACCATGCCGGTCTGGCTGAGCGTGAAGGAGACGAACACACCCACGATGTAGAGCTGGATGAGGCGCGTGGAGTCGGCGCCGTAGATCCACACCAGGAGCACGGCGGCGCCCGCGAGGAGCACGATGCCGTTGGAGAAGGCGAGGCGGTCGCCGCGGGTGTGCAGCTGGCGCGGGAGGTAGCGGTCCTGGGCCAGGATCGAGCCGAGCAGCGGGAAGCCGTTGTACGCGGTGTTCGCGGCCAGGAAGAGGACGAGTGCGGTGGCGGCGGCCAGTACGACGAAGAGGAAGGTGCCGTCACCGAAAACGGCGGCCGCGACCTGGGAGATCACGGGGTTCTGGACGTAGGAGTCGCCGACCGGGGTGCCGTCGCGCACCAGGTCGACCGCCGGGTTCTCGGCCATCCGCACGTTGGTGGCCATGGCCAGGCCGATGATGCCGCAGAACATGGTGACGGCGAAGAAGCCCATCAGGGCCAGAGTGGTGGCCGCGTTCCTCGACTTGGGCTTGCGGAAGGCGGGCACGCCGTTGGAGATGGCCTCGACACCGGTGAGCGCGGCACAGCCGGAGGAGAAGGCGCGCAGCAGCAGGAAGACCAGCGCGAAGCCGGCGAGCCCCTGGTGCTCGGCCTTGATCTCCAGATCGGCGGTGGGTGCCCGCATCGTCTCGTCGAGCACCAGCCCCCGGAACGCGCCCCACGCGATCATCAGGAAGACGCCGACGACGAAGACGTAGGTCGGGATCGCGAAGAGCTTCCCGGACTCCTTCACCCCGCGCAGGTTCATCAGCGTGAGCAGCACGATGATGCCGATCGCGCAGAGCACCTTGTGCTCGACGAAGAAGGGGACGGCCGAGCCGAGGTTCTCCACGCCGGAGGAGATGGACACGGCGACGGTGAGGACGTAGTCGACGAGGAGCGCGCTGGCGACGGTGAGGCCGGCCCGGGGGCCGAGGTTGGTGTTCGCCACCTCGTAGTCGCCGCCGCCGCTCGGGTAGGCGTGCACGTTCTGCCGGTACGACGCCACCACGGTGAACATCAGCACGACGACCGCGACGGCGATCCAGGGGCTGAAGTGGTAGGCCGACACGCCCGCGATGGAGAGGACCAGCAGCACCTCGCCGGGTGCGTACGCCACGGAGGAGAGCGGGTCGGAGGCGAAGACGGGGAGTGCGATGCGCTTCGGCAGGAGCGTTTCGCCCAGCCGGTCGCTGCGCAGAGCGCGCCCGATCAGAATCCGTTTGGGCACGTCGGTCAGTTTGGACACGGAGAGGATCGTAAGCGCCCCGACTGGTTCTGGGCACATCCGGGTGAAATCCCGGCGGGCCCCGGGGTGAAATCGGTCCGCCGACGGTTGCGAAGTGCGTCACGTCACGCATCCTCCGGTCTGATGAACTGCGTCCTCACGTCTGTATGACGAAATTCCGTCGGTCCCGTGTACGTGCCGTGTGTGCGCCGGGCGTCCGACGGAACCCGTGACGTTCCCGCCCCCCCTCACTCCCTGGAGGCCCCATGCAGGCCGCGACCGCTGAGCTGATCGGCGCTCTCGCCTCCCTCGTCGGACTCGGCTTCCTGACGAGGACCAGCGTCCGCCGGATCAGTCGTCGACGTCCCACGATGTGACCCGTGGGTGCACGGGGGTGCCCCCGGCGGACCGCGCGTGTGTAGCTTGGGCGACGGTCTGAGACCCTGTTTTCGACGTTTCGGCTGAACAGTAGCTATTGACACCGGAAGGACGGTCGTGCACATCGTCATCATGGGCTGCGGGCGAGTGGGTTCCACCCTCGCCCAGACCCTGGAGCAACAGGGGCACACGGTCGCCGTGATCGACCAGGACCCCACGGCCTTCCGTCGTCTGGGCTCGGGTTTCGGCGGCCGGCGCGTCACCGGGATCGGCTTCGACCGCGACACCCTGCGTGAGGCGGGCATCGAGGAGGCGGGCGCGTTCGCCGCCGTCTCCAGCGGCGACAACTCCAACATCATCGCCGCCCGGGTCGCCCGCGAGATGTTCGGCATCGAGAACGTGGCGGCACGGATCTACGACCCCCGCCGCGCCGAGGTCTACCAGCGTCTGGGCATTCCGACGGTCGCCACGGTCCGCTGGACCGCCGACCAGATGCTCCGCCGACTGCTGCCGTCCGGCGCCGAGCCGCTGTGGCGCGATCCCACCGGCGGCGTCCAGCTCGCCGAGGTGCACGCCTCGTCGGCCTGGGTGGGCCACAAGATCAGCAAGATGCAGGAGGAGACCGGTGTCCGGGTCGCCTTCCTGACCCGCCTGGGCGAGGCGATCCTGCCGACCTCGCAGACGGTGCTGCAGGAGGGCGACCTCGTGCACGTGATGATGCGGACGGACGACGTGGAGAAGGTCGAGGCGTCCTTCGCCGAGGGCCCCGACGAGGAGGGCGGTCACTGATGAGGGTCGCCATTGCCGGAGCCGGAGCGGTCGGCCGCTCGATCGCGGGCGAACTGCTGGAGAACGGCCACGAGGTCCTTCTCATCGACAAGGCGCCGACCGCCATCTCGGTCGAGCGCGTGCCCCAGGCGGAGTGGCTGCTGGCCGACGCCTGCGAGATCACCTCCCTGGACGAGGCGGCGCTGCAGCGCTGCAACGTCGTCATCGCCGCGACCGGTGACGACAAGGTCAACCTGGTCGTCTCGCTGCTGGCGAAGACGGAGTACGGGGTTCCGCGGGTCGTCGCCCGCGTCAACAACCCCAAGAACGAGTGGCTGTTCAACGAGTCCTGGGGCGTGGACGTGGCCGTGTCGACCCCCCGGCTTATGTCGGCACTGGTCGAGGAGGCAGTGAGCGTCGGCGACCTGGTCCGGCTGCTCCGTTTCAGCCACGGCGACGCCAACCTCGTCGAGCTGACGCTGCCGCCCGAGTCGGCCCTGGCCGGCACCCAGGTCGGTGAGGTCGAGTGGCCGGAGGACACCTCCCTGGTCACCATCATCCGCGGCACCCGGGTCCTCACCCCGACCTCGGACGACTCCCTGGAGGCGGGCGACGAGCTCCTCTTCGTGGCCGCCCAGGCCCGCGAGGAGCAGTTGGAGGACCTGCTGTCGGTACGCCGCGAGGACGCGACGAGCTGACGCGAGGGCCCACGTTCAGGTGATTCCACGACGGCGAAGGGGCGCCCCGAGAATTCGGGGCGCCCCTTCGCGTCATGTATCCGGGTGTCCAGTGCCGCGGCAGGCAGCGTTTGCGCGACGGGGCGAACGTTGGCCGGTCGCGGCACTAGTCGGCCGGTCGCGGCACTAGTCGGCCGACCGCGCCGCGGCCTTCCGCTCCTCCGCCGCCCGCTCCTCCGCCTCCATCTCCGCGAACACGTCGATCGGGGCCGGCGCCTTGGCCAGGAAGATCCAGGTCAGCCAGACGGCAAGCAGGAACGGCGGGATCTTCAGGGCGATGAGGACCCAGCCGAGCTGCGTCGTGTCGGCCCACCAGTAGAGCGGGAAGAGGATCGCGCACTTGCCGAGCAGGATCGCGCCCCAGGCGTAACTCGCCTTCGCGTACGCCTTCTTGCGTCCGGGGTTACGGGTCCGCCAGGAGAGGTTCTCCTTGAAGACCGGGCCGAGCATCAGACCGATCAGCGGCACGCCGGCCAGCGTCGTGATGATGTACGCGCAGCCGAGGCCCAGCGTGTAGAGCATGCCCGGCAGATAGAAGTCCTTGGCGTTGCCGGTCATCATCGCGAAGACCACACCGAAGGCGACCCCGAAGACACCGCTGAAGGCGTGCTTGACGGTGTCCTTCATGACCAGCCGCACCACGACCAGCAGGACGGAGACGCCGAGGGCCGCCAGGGCCGCCGAGTGCAGGTCCTTGTTGATCGTGTAGATGGAGACGAAGAGCAGGCCCGGGAGCACGGTCTCGACCATGCCGCGCACGCCGCCGAACGCCTCGAACAGCGCGGCCTCCGTCACCGCCCTGGAGTCGTGCGAGCCGTCCTGTCCGCCCTCTGCGTCCTGGACGCCGCGCTGGGCGTCTTCCGTCGGCTTGTCGAGCGACGTCACCGGCTACTCCCGTCCGAGCGGTCTGAGTTCGTACTTCGGATTGAACAGCACCCTACGGCCCCGGCTCATCGAGATCCGGCCGGATGCGATCAGCCTGCGCCCCGGCTCTATCCCGACGATGGAGCGTCTGCCCAGCCACACCACGTCCAGGGCGGCCGAACCGTCGAACAGCTCGGCCTCCAGGGCCGGGACACCGGCCCGGGGGCGCAGCGTGACCGTGCGCAAGGTACCAGTAACGGTCACTATCTGTCGGTCGTGGCAGTCACATATACGCGTACAGCCCGCGGTGTCCGCGTCCTCGCGCAGCTCCTCCGACTCCAGGTCCGTCTGGGACGAGGAGAGCCGGTCGAGCATGCGCCGGAAACGGCCCGCCGGCTTGTCGGAACGAGGAACAGCACTCATGACAAAAAGCGTACCGGGGTCCGCCGACAGTCCAGCACCCCCGTACGCGGCCTCCGCGCACCGCGTCTCACTTCTCGAAGCGGTACCCCATCCCCGCCTCGGTGATGAAGTACCGGGGCCGCGACGGGTCGCCCTCCAGCTTGCGCCGCAGCTGGGCCATGTAGACCCGGAGGTAGTTGGTCTCCGTCCCGTACGACGGCCCCCACACCTCCTGGAGCAGTTGCTTCTGGCTGACCAGACGCCCGGTGTTGCGGACCAGCACCTCCAGGAGGTGCCACTCGGTGGGGGTGAGCCGGACGTCCCTGCCGTCCCGGTTCACCTTCTTCGCGGCCAGGTCGACGGTGAAGTCGTCCGTCTCCACGATCACGTCGCCCTCCTCGCCGCCCACGGGCTCCGCGCGACGGACGGCGGCGCGCAGCCGGGCGAGCAGCTCGTCCATGCCGAAGGGCTTGGTGACGTAGTCGTCGGCGCCCGCGTCCAGGGCCTCGACCTTCTCGTCGGATGTGTGCCGGGCGGAGAGCACGATGATCGGCACCCGGGTCCAGCCGCGCAGCCCCTTGATCACCTCGACGCCGTCCATGTCGGGCAGTCCGAGATCGAGGACGACAACATCGGGGTGCCGGGCGGCGGCGAGCGCGAGCGCGGTCGCCCCGTCGTGGGCGGCGTCGGCCTCGTACTCGCGGGCCTTCAGATTGATCACGAGCGCACGCACGATCTGCGGCTCGTCGTCGACCACGAGCACCCTGGTCATATGGACCGCCTCATCCGGTTCGCCTCTCTGCCGATGTGGCCGTGCCGCCCGGCGCGTCGCCGGCCGTGTCCGCCGACGGGGCGGCGTCCGCCGACGTAGACGCGTCCACGGCCCGGTCGGTGCCCGACGAGGCCGTATCGGGCCCGGAGCCGTTGGGCGCGGCCCGTACGGTGAGCACCATGGTGAGCCCTCCGCCGGGGGTGTCCTCGGCGTCGAGCGTGCCGCCCATGGCCTCGGCGAAGCCCCTGGCGACGGCGAGCCCCAGGCCGACGCCGGTTCCGCGCGGGGCGTCGCCGTGGCGCTGGAAGGGGGCGAAGATGCGGTCCTTGGCCTCGTCGGGTACGCCGGGGCCGCGGTCGGTGACCCGGACCTCGACACGGCCGCCGAGGGCGCTCGCGGAGACCTGGACGGGTGTGCCGGGCGGGCTGTACTTGACGGCGTTCTCGACGATGTTGGCGACCGAGCGCTCCAGCAGCCCGGGGTCGACGGCGACCATGGGCAGGCTCTCGGGGATCTCCAGCCCGACGCTGCCCTCCGGGACACCGCCGAGCGCCATCGGCACCACCTCGTCGAGGTCGATCTCGCGGATCAGCGTGGTGACCGTGCCGGTCTGCAGCCGGGACATGTCGAGGAGGTTGCCCACGAGGTGGTCGAGCCGGTCGGCGCCGTACTCGATCCCTGCGAGCAGTTCGGCCTCGTCCTCCCGTGACCAGGCCACGTCGTCGGAGCGCAGCGACGACACGGCGGCCTTGATCCCGGCCAGCGGGGTGCGCAGATCGTGGCTGACGGCGGCGAGGAGCGCGGTGCGGATGCGGTTGCCCTCGGCCAGTGCCTTGGCCTGGTCGGCCTCCTGCTGGAGGCGTCGGCGGTCCAGGACGACGGCGGCCTGGGCGGCGAACGCGGCCAGCACCCGGCGGTCCTCGGCGGGCAGGACGCGTCCGGAGAGGGCGAGCGCCATATGGTCCCCGACCGGCATGTCCACGTCCGCGGCCTCGGGACGGTCCATCTGGCGGGGGCCCACGCTGCCCGCGCAGGTCCACGGGTCGACGTCGCTCTCGCGCTCCAGCAGGGCCACGGACTCCATCCCGAAGGTCTCGCGCACCCGTTCGAGGAGGGCCTCCAGGCTGGTCTCACCGCGCAGCACACTGCCCGCCAGGAAGGACAGGATCTCCGACTCGGCGCGCAGCCGGGCCGCCTGGTGGGTGCGCCGGGCCGCGAGGTCCACCACGGAGGCCACCGCCACCGCGACGCCTATGAAGACCACGATGGCGACGATGTTCGTCGGGTCGTCGACCGTCAGCGTGTGCACCGGTGAGGTGAAGAACCAGTTGAGCAGCAGCGAGCCGAGCACGGCCGCGGCCAGGGCGGGCAGCAGACCGCCGAGCAGGGCCGCGGCCACCGTCAGCGTCAGGAAGAGCAGCATGTCGTTGGCGAGACCCAGGTCGGTCTCGAAGCCGGCCAGTAGCGGCGCCAGCAGCAGGGGCCCCAGCGTCCCGACCAGCCAGCCCCAGACCATCCGGGCGCGGCCGAGGCGCGCGCCCCGGGCGACGGGCAGTCCGCGTCCCTTGCCCGCCTCGTCGTGCGTGATCAGGTGGACGTCCAGGTCGGGCCCGGAGTCGCGGGCGACGGTGGCACCGACGCCCGGCCCGAAGACGTACTGCCAGCTCTTGCGGCGCGAGACGCCCAGCACTATCTGGGTGGCGTTGACACCGCGCGCGAAGGCCAGCAGCGCGGCGGGGACGTCGTCGCCGACGACGTGGTGGAAGGTGCCGCCGAGGTCCTCGACGAGGGTGCGCTGGACGGCGAGTTCCTTGGGCGAGGCGGAGGTCAGCCCGTCACTGCGGGCGATGTAGACGGCCATGACCTCGCCGCCCGCGCCCTTCTCGGCGAGCCGGGCGGCTCTGCGCAGCAGGGTCCTCCCCTCGCGGCCCCCGGTCAGTCCGACCACGATCCGCTCGCGGGAGCCCCAGATCCGCGACACCCGGTGCTCGCTGCGGTAGGCGTTGAGGTACTCGTCGACCCGGTCCGCCACCCACAGCAGTGCCAGCTCGCGCAGCGCGGTCAGGTTCCCGGGGCGGAAGTAGTTCGACAGCGCGGCGTCGACCTTGTCCGGCTGGTAGACGTTGCCGTGCGCCATCCGCCGTCGCAGGGCCTGTGGCGACATGTCGACCAGCTCTATCTGGTCCGCCCGCCGCACCACCTCGTCGGGGACGGTCTCGCGCTGCCGTACGCCGGTTATCGACTCGACGACGTCACCGAGGGATTCCAGGTGCTGGATGTTGACGGTCGAGACCACGTCGATGCCGGCGGCGAGCAGGTTCTCGACGTCCTGCCAGCGCTTTTCGTTGCGGGAGCCGGGCACATTGGTGTGGGCCAGCTCGTCCACGAGGGCCACCCGGGGCCGTCGGGCGAGAACGGCGTCGACGTCCATCTCGGTGAAGACCGTGTCCCGGTACTCCAGCGTCCTACGCGGGATCTGCTCCAGTCCGTGCAGCATCACCTCGGTGCGCGGCCGGCCGTGGTGCTCCACGACGGCCACCACGCAGTCGGTGCCGCGTTCGATCCGGCGGTGCGCTTCGGACAGCATCGCGTACGTCTTGCCGACGCCCGGTGCCGCACCGAGGTAGATCCGAAGCTTTCCGCGTCCCATGTCCCCATTGTCTTCCCGTGATCACTGCCTGCGCAGCGTCGACCTTACGGCCAATAATCACGGCAAAACGGGCAGAGGCGACCGGAGGCCGCCTCTTTGACACAACCCTGACGCCGACACCCCTGCGGGGGCACGGCCCTGCGGGGGCACGGGGAACTGCGCGGCCGAGCGCGCGGACCCGCAGTTCCCGGACGGCCCCAGCCGGAACGGCTAGCGGACCTCGGTGATCTCCGGCCCGCGCTGCAGCTGCCCCATGCCGCCGGAGAAGCGGGAACCGGCCTGCTCCTCCTGCTGGACTCCCTCGGGGACCATCTGCGCGTCGTTCGGCAGTTTCAGGACGATCGGGTCGCGCGGAGCCATCGGGCCCTCGCCGCGGACGACGACCGTGTCCCGGAAGATCTGCTCCAGCAGCCCGGCGGTCTGCGGCTCCACCGCGCCCCGCCCGGAGATCACCCCGCGCAGGAACCAGCGGGGCCCGTCCACACCGACGAAGCGGACCACCTGGAAGCCACCCGTGCCGTCCGGCAACTGCACCGGCACCTGCGCGCGGAGCTCCCAGCCGAGCGGCCCCTCGACCTCGTCGATGACCCCGCCCTGCTGGGTGATGCCGGAGGCGATCTCCTCGCGGACCTCGCCCCAGATGCCCTCACGCTTGGGCGCGGCGAAGGCCTGCAGCTGGACCGCGCTGTCGCGCAGCACGACGGTCGCGGCGACGATCGCGTCGCCCGCGACCTCGACCCGCAGCTCCATGCCGTCGACTCCGGGCACGAAGATGCCGCCGAGGTCCACCCGGCCCTCGCCGGGCTCGCGCACCTCGGAGCTGTCCCACGGCCCGTCCGGCCGGGGCTCGGGCTCGAGCCGCACGCGCTCCCGCTCGACGTCCGCCTCAGCGTCGGCTTCCCCGGCAACGCCGTCGACCTGCTCGGCCTCGCTCGCCGCGTCCGCCGCGTCCTCAGCGGAACCCTTCTTCTTGCGACGTCCGAACACGTCACTGTCCTTCCCGGTCGGATACGACCGAAGCGTATCGATTCCCACCCGTTGTGCCGCTTGTGCTGCTTGCGCCGTCCACGGCGGCATGACCACCGGTGGACCCGAAGCCCCCCTCGGCCCGCGCCGAGTCGGGAAGCTCCGCCACCTCGTGGAAGCGCACCTTCTCGACCTGCTGGACGACCAGTTGGGCAATCCGGTCGAAGCGCTCGAACCGTACGGCTTCATACGGGTCGAGATTCACCACGATCACCTTGATCTCCCCACGGTACCCGGCATCAACCGTCCCCGGGGCATTCACCAGGGCGACGCCGCAGCGGGCGGCGAGACCGGAGCGTGGGTGCACGAAGGCCGCGTACCCCTCGGGGAGCGCGATGGACACTCCCGTGGGCAGTACGGCCCGTTCGCCGGGCTTCAACTCCCGGCTCTCCGTGGTGCGCAGATCGGCGCCCGCGTCGCCGGGCCGCGCGTAGTCCGGCAGCGGCACGTCGGGGTCGACGCGCCGGATCAGGACGTCGAGAGGGGGACGTCCGCCGCTCACGGGTTCACCTCGAAGGCACGCGCCCGCCGGACCTGGTCCGGGTCGTTCATGGCCGCCTGGATCTCCTCCTCGCGACCGTGGTCGATGAAGTGGTCGACCTTGACCTCGACGAAGAGCGCGTCGGCGCGGACGGCGAGCGGTCCGTCGGGGCTGCCGACGCGTCCCTCGGCGGTCGCGAAGATCTTCCGCCCGGCCACCGCCGTGACCTCGGCCCTCAGATGCAGCACGGTGCCCACGGGGACGGGCCGCATGAAGTCGGTCTCCAGCCGTCCGGTCACCGCGATGGTGCGCAGCAGCCAGTTGAGGGAGCCGAGGGTCTCGTCGAGGGCGCTGGCCAGGACCCCGCCGTGGGCGAGCCCCGGGGCGCCCTGGTGCGCGGGCCGTACGGTGAACTCGGCGGTGAGAGTGACGCCTTCACCGGCCCTCGCCTCCAGGTGCAGCCCGTGGGGCTGCTCGTCGCCACAGCCGAAACACTGCCCGTAGTGTGCGCCGAGCAGCTCACCCGGGGCGGGTGCCTCGGGATGGCGTACGGGCGCCGTGGCGTCCGCCGGGGGCCGCAGGGCCGCGGAAGTACCTCTCACAGCCGCAGACCTTACCCGTCCGTCAGCGTCCGGCCATCGCCCCTGCGGGCAGGGTTTCCCCTCGGACGCCCCTACTTCCGGGGCCGGAGGGTCCGCATGCCAAGCTTGACGCCATGCAGCTCTCCGTCCCGCCGTACGAAGAACGCCTCACCGCTCCCCGCACCTGGTGGCTCGTCTGCTTCCTGGTCGGCGTCTCGATGGCCCTCATCCTGCTGCCGTTCGGCACGCTCCCCCTCCTGGGCGGCCTCGCCGGCGGAACCGCGGTCGCGGCGGTCGTCACCAGCTCGTACGGCTCGGTCCGGATCCGCGTCGTGGGCGACTCCCTGATCGCGGGCGAGGCGAAGATCCCGGTGAGCGCCCTCGGCGAACCGGAGATCCTGGACCGGGAGGAGGCACAGGCCTGGCGCACCCACAAGGCCAACCCCCACGCCTTCATGCTCCTGCGCGCCTACATCCCGACGGCCCTCCGCATCCCGATCACCGATCCGACGGACCCGACCCCGTACGTCTACTTGTCGACCCGGGAGCCGGAGCGCGTGGTCGCGGCCCTGGAAGCGGCGAAGAAGACGGCTGCGTAGCGCACGGCCTGGCCGGTCGGCGGCACGGCGCGTCGCCGGCCGCCCGGCGACGTGTAACAGCTCTCACCCGACCCGTCACCCACCGAGAAGTGCCCCGCCGCCGAGCCATTGCCTGCCGGCCGCGGCGGCGATCAGCCCCGGCGGCGCATTCCTGGCGGCGCATTCCCGGTGGCACCGGACACGGGCGCGCTCGATCACCGCTCACCCGCGCCCGCCCGGCGATCGGCGGCCCGCGGCTCAGCCCCCGCCGAGTTCCTCCGGCAGTTCCCCCACCGTCAGGGGATCTACCGGCTTCTCCAGCGGCGGCAGTTCCGGCAGCGCCTCCCACGGCACCTGCATACGCCGCAGGTCCTTACGGATCCGCTCGGCGAGGTGCTTGGTGTCCCGGCGGTTCATGACCGCCCCGACCGCGGCGCCGACCAGGAACGGCATCAGGTTCGGCAGGTTCCGCACCATCCGTTTCATGATCTGCTGCCGCAGCTGCCGCTTCATCTGCCCGCCGAGCGCCGAGTTGATCGTCGCCGGCTTGGTCACGTCGATCCCGCGCTCGCCGGACCAGGAGTCCAGATAGGCGGTGCTGCGCTGCCGCAGATTTCCGGGCGGCCGCACCCCGTACACCTCGTGCAGCTCGGCGATGAGCTTCAGCTCGATCGCGGCGACGCCGGTGATCTCGGCGGCCAGCTCCGCGGGCATGGCGGGCGGCGCCGGCAGCATCGCGGCGGCCCCGACCCCCGCGCCCACCGTGGAGGACGCGTTGGCGGCCCCCGCCACCAGCTTGTCGGCGATCTGCTCGGGCCCCAGCCCCGGGAACTGGGCGCGCAGAGTCGCGAGATCGCGTACGGGGATCCGCGGGGCGATCTCGATGAGGCGGTCGGTGATGTACGCGAGCCCCGCTCGGGCCCGGTCACCGCTCTTGCGGGCCCCGACCTTGAGGCCCTGTTTCACTCCGTCCCGGACGGCGGCGACGGCGGCCGCACGCCGTCTGGCGACCGGCGCCGGATTCTCCACCGGAACGGGCAGGCGTCCCTGCTCGTCCGTGGCGCTCCCCGACGCCGTGCCGGACGCACGTTCGAGCGAGGCCGCTCCCTGTTCGGAGGAGCCCCGCTCGTCGTCACGCACGCCGTCGGAGCCGTCGTACGGCTCCTGGTCCGCCCCCTTGCGGGAGCGGCGCTTCCAAGGAGGGGTCGAGCCAGTCACGGCCGACCCTGCCTCAGTCGCAGTCGCGGCAGATCGGCTGACCGTTCTTCTCGCGGGCCAGCTGGCTGCGGTGGTGCACCAGGAAGCAGCTCATGCAGGTGAACTCGTCCTGCTGCTTGGGCAGCACCCGGACGGCCAGCTCCTCGTTCGAGAGGTCGGCCCCGGGCAGTTCCAGGCCTTCGGCAGCCTCGAACTCGTCTACGTCCACGGCGGAAGTCGACTTGTCGTTCCGGCGAGCCTTGAGCTCTTCCAGGCTGTCCGAGTCGACGTCGTCGTCGGTCTTGCGTGGGGTGTCGTAATCCGTTGCCATGTCGCTCTCCCCCTCTGGGTGTCTGCGGTGTCTCCAGCGCACGTAACGCGTGAGAGGCCGGACTTGTGCCCGACCTGAGGCGGAGATTTTGCCTCACATCAAGGTCTGTTACTCAATCGACACCCAACCGGACTCCCCATGAGTGATCGGCTTGGATGGCGAACGGGACCGTACACGGTCCTAAGGCTGCATATCAAAGGCGCCTCAGCATGTACTTCCCGTGATCTCAACCCCCGAAAACCCGGATTTTCCCGGCTTTACGGCGGCCACATGATCACGCTCGGTAGATGGCTGGAAAATCGCCCATGTGATCGATCACACATCGGTCGTGCACGACCGTTTCGATCAGGCCCCCGGGAAATTCCGCGCAAAGCGAACACGTCTCGGAACCGGGGGTCATGGTCTCAGACCGGCAGGGTCACTCGCATCACCAGCCCACCTCCCTCGCGTGGCCGGGCGGCGATGTGGCCGCCATGGGCGCGGGCCACGGACCGGACGATCGACAGGCCGAGGCCCACCCCCTTGTCGCTGCCCGTGCGTTCCGTACGCAGCCGCCGGAACGGCTCGAAAAGGTTGTCGATCTCGTACGCCGGGACCACGGGCCCGGTGTTCGTGACCACCAGCAGGGCCTGTCCGTGCTGCAGCTCCGTGGTGACCTCCACCCAACCGCCCGCCCCCTGCACGTTGTACCGGACGGCGTTCTGGACGAGGTTCAGGGCGATCCGCTCCAGCAGGACGCCGTTGCCCTGGACGACCGCCGGGGCCCGCTCGCCGCGGATCTCCACCTTCTTCGCGTCCGCCTCGGAGCGCACCTGGTCGATGGCCTGGGAGGCCACCTCGGCGAGGTCCACCGGCTTGCGCTCGACGATCTGGTTGTCGCTGCGGGCCAGCAGGAGCAGCCCCTCGACGAGCTGCTCGCTGCGCTCGTTGGTGGCCAGCAGCGTCTTGCCCAGCTGTTGCAGTTCGGTCGGGGCGTTCGGGTCGGAGAGGTGGACCTCCAGGAGCGTGCGGTTGATCGCGAGCGGCGTCCTCAGCTCGTGCGAGGCGTTCCCGACGAAGCGCTGCTGGGCCGTGAAGGCCCGTTGCAGCCGCTCCAGCATCTCGTCGAAGGTGTCCGCGAGCTCCTTCAGCTCGTCGTCCGGGCCGTCCAGCTCGATGCGGCGGGACAGGTCCGAGCCGGCCACCGCGCGCGCGGTGCGGGTGATCCGGCCCAGCGGCGCGAGCACCCGGCCCGCCATCGCGTACCCGAAGGCGAAAGCGATCACGGCGAGCCCGAGCAGGGCCAGCAGGGACCGGCTGAGCAGGGTGTCCAGGGCGACCTGGCGCTGGGCGTCGATGCAGTCGGAGATGGCGGCGTTGAAGTCCGCCAGCCGCACATTGGTCGAGCCGGCGACCGCGGGGCACTTCTCGCTGGTGACACTGATGTCCGTGCCGCCCACGATCTTGAACAGCGGCGCGTTTCCCGTGTTCACGGCCTGGGCGGCCAGCAGGTAGATGATCGACAGCAGCAGGATCCCGGCGATGAGGAACATGCCGCCGTACAGCAGCGTGAGCCGTATCCGGATGGTCGGGCGCAGCCACGGGAGCGGGTTCTGGGGCCGCCTGGGGTCCCAGGTGGGTTTCGGGGGCGCCAGCGGGGGCGCGGGGGTCGTGGCCATGGCGGATCAGATTCGGTAGCCGGAACCGGGCACGGTGACGATGACCGGCGGTTCGCCGAGCTTGCGGCGCAGTGTCATGACCGTCACGCGTACGACGTTGGTGAACGGGTCGGTGTTCTCGTCCCAGGCCTTCTCCAGGAGCTGCTCCGCAGAGACGACCGCGCCCTCGCTGCGCATCAGCACCTCCAGGACCGCGAACTCCTTCGGCGCGAGCTGGACCTCCTTGCCGTCGCGGAAGACCTCGCGGCGGTTCGGGTCGAGCTTGATGCCCGCGCGCTCCAGGACGGGCGGCAGCGGCACGCTCGTACGCCGGCCGAGGGCCCGCACGCGTGCGATGAGCTCGCTGAACGCGAAGGGCTTGGGCAGGTAGTCGTCGGCGCCGATCTCCAGGCCCTCGACACGGTCGCTGACGTCGCCGGACGCGGTGAGCATCAGCACGCGCGTGGGCAGGCCGAGCTCGACGAGCTTGCGGCAGACGTCGTCGCCGTGGACCAGCGGGAGGTCGCGGTCCAGGACGACCACGTCGTAGTCGTTGACGCCGATGCGTTCCAGGGCGGCCGCACCGTCGTACACGACGTCGACGGCCATGGCCTCCCGGCGCAGTCCGGTGGCCACCGCATCGGCGAGCAGCTGCTCGTCCTCGACGACGAGTACGCGCACGTCGCTTGTCCTTCCTCTGTCCACCCGCGTAGCGCGTCACAGGCGCGCATGGGCAGGGTGTTCGTGGGTGTGTGACCTCCATCCTGCCTTTTTCGGCCGTAAGTCGGCTGTAAGACGACCCACGGCAGGAAAGGCGGAGGCACTCGGGCGGGAATGCGGGACTTTTTCGTCCGGTTGAGGTTTCCATCGGAGAGACCGGGGGGAGGACGGCTTTACACCCCGCGATCACGCTCTGCTTGTGCCGCACCACCATGCGGTACGGGTGATCCGCTTTTCCGCAGAGTGGGCGTGGGTGTCCGGCACCGTCGCCGCCCGGCCGGGGTGGCGCTGGGCATCCACAGGAGACGTGATCGCCCCTTCCGAACGGCACACCCCCGTGCCAACGACCCACGACCCAGGACGAGGGGGCGCAGCATGGACGCATTCACCGCAGGACTTCTGCAGCGCATAAGGGCGACCGAGTCCGACCTGACCAGGGCTCGCGACGAGGGCGACGACTTCCTCGTCGAGGTGGAGCAGGGCGAACTCGACGACCTGCGCCGCCTCGCCGCCGACCACGGTGTGGAGGTCGGCGCGTACAGCGTCTGATCCACGGCCCGCGCGCACGAAAATCAAGACCCCGGCAATCCAGGCCGGGGTCTTGTTTTTTCGGGGCTCGGTTCGCCGCCGGGGCGCGGCTCACTCGCCTTGGGCGCCCTCAGTCGTGCCAGGCGCCCAAGGCGTCCAGGCGGGTCTGGAGCGCCTCGAAGAGGCCCGGTGGGGCCGCGATGGTCAGGTCGGTCGAGAGGGGCTCTCCGGGGCGGCCACCGGTCAGGGCGCCCGCCTCCCGGGCGATGACGTCGCCCGCCGCGTAGTCCCAGGGGTTCAGACCTCGCTCGTAGTACGCGTCCAGGCGGCCCACGGCCACGTCGCAGAGGTCGATCGCGGCCGAGCCGCCGCGCCGGATGTCCCGGACGTGGGGGATCAGCTCGCGCAATACGTCGGCCTGCTTGGCCCGGCGCTCGGCAAGGTAGCCGAAGCCGGTGCCGACGAGGGCCAGCTCCGCCTCCGGAGCGGGTCGCACGCGCACGGGGCGGTCGTTCAGGAAGGCGCCCTCGCCGAGGACGGCCCGGAAGGTCTCGCCGCGCACCGGGGCGTGGACCACGCCCACGACCGTCTCGCCGTCCACCCGGACGGCGATGGAGACGGCCCAACTGGGCAGTCCGTAGAGGTAGTTGACGGTGCCGTCGAGGGGGTCTATCACCCACTGGACACCGCTGCTGCCCTCGACGCTGGCGCCCTCCTCGCCGAGCACGCCGTCGTGCGGCCTGCGCTCGGCCAGCAGACCGGTGATCAGCTTCTCGGAGGCGATGTCCATCTCGGTGACGACGTCGACCGCGCTGGACTTGGTGGCGGCGACGCCCAGATCGGCGGGCCGCCCGTCGCGCAGGAAGTCCCCCGCGCGGCGGGCGGCGTCCAGGGCGATCTCCAGAAGTTCGGCCTTCAGGCCGGCCGGACGCTCGGGCTGGTCGGTCACGGTGCTCCTCACGCGTACGGGCTGTCGGCGCCCGCGGCGGCGGGCTGCGGGGTCCTGGCCGGGCAGCAGCCGACCGGGCACAGGTTGTGGCTCGCGCCGAGCGTGCCGAGCGCGCAGGGGGTGACCGCGTCCTCGCCGCGCTCGACCGCCGCTCGCTCCAGGACCAGGTCGCGGATCGCGGCGGCGAACCGGGGGTCGGCGCCCACCGTGGCCGAGCGGCGGACCGGCAGGCCCAGTTCCTCGCCCTTGGCCATGGCCTCGGTGTCCAGGTCGTACAGGACCTCCATGTGGTCCGAGACGAACCCGATGGGTGCCATCACGACGGCCGGGACGCCGGCCGCGTGCCGCTCCTCCAGGTGGTCGCAGATGTCCGGCTCCAGCCAGGGAATGTGCGGGGCGCCGGAACGGGACTGGTAGACGAGCTGCCAGGGGTACTCGACACCGGTCCGCTCGCGCACGGCGTCGGCGATGAGCTTCGCGACGTCGAGGTGCTCCGCGACGTACGCGCCGCCGTCCCCGTGGTCCTCGACCGGGCCGGAGCTGTCCGCCGAGGCGTTCGGGATGGAGTGCGTGCAGAAGGCGAGGTGCGCGCCGTCGCGGACGTCCTCGGGAAGGTCGGCGAGCGACTCCAGGACGCCGTCGATCATGGGGTCCAGGAAGCCGGGGTGGTTGAAGTAGTGCCGGATCTTGTCGATCCTCGGCAGCTCCAGGCCCTCGGCCTCCAGCGCGGCGAGCGAGTCGGCCAGGTTCTCGCGGTACTGGCGGCAGCCCGAGTACGAGGCGTACGCGCTGGTGGCGAGGACCAGGATGCGGCGGCGGCCGTCGGCGACCATCTCGCGCAGGGTGTCGGTCAGATAGGGCGCCCAGTTGCGGTTGCCCCAGTAGATCGGCAGGTCCAGGCCGTGCTCGGCGAAGTCCTTGCGGAGGGCGTCCAGCAGGGCGCGGTTCTGGGCGTTGATGGGGCTGACCCCGCCGAACAGGAAGTAGTGCTGCCCGACCTCCTTGAGGCGCTCCTTGGGGATGCCGCGACCCCGTGTCACGTTCTCCAGGAACGGGACCACGTCGTCCGGGCCTTCCGGGCCGCCGAAGGAGAGCAGGAGCAGGGCGTCGTAGGGGGTGGCGTCGTGCGCGTGTGGCATGTCTCCGATCCTGCCACCCGGCACCGACGTGCGGGATCCCGGCCCATCCCCGCAGATGACTTAGGGTTACCTCACTCGTAAGCTGTATCGACGGAGTTCGCGCCTTACGAGGAACTCACCTCTCCGCTTACCGGAACGACCGGAGCCCCCGTGCCCAGCCCCTACACCGCCCTGTTCGCCACCCCCGGCACCAAGGGCTTCACCGCCGCGGGTCTCCTCGGCCGGATGCCGCTGTCCATGATGGGCATCGGCGTGGTCACGATGATCTCCCAGCTCACCGGCCGCTACGGCCTGGCCGGCGCGCTCTCGGCGACCATCGCGCTGTCCGCCGCGGTGCTCGGCCCGCAGATCTCGCGCCTGGTGGACCAGTACGGGCAGCGGCGGGTGCTGCGCCCGGCGACCCTGGTGGCGCTGGCCGCCGCCGCGGGACTTCTGGTCGCCGCCCACTACGGCTGGCCGGACTGGGTGCTGTACCTCTGCTCGGCCGGCATCGGTTGTGTACCGAGTCTCGGGGCGATGACCCGGGCGCGCTGGGCGGCCCTCTACCGGGACACCCCGCGACTGCACACCGCGTACTCCTTCGAGTCGGTCCTCGACGAGGTGTGCTTCATCTTCGGGCCGATCATCTCCATCGGGCTGTCCACGGCGTGGTTCCCGGAGGCCGGACCGCTGCTCGCCGCCTGCTTCCTCGCGGCCGGCGTCTTCTGGCTGACCGCCCAACGCGCCACCGAACCGGCGCCGCACCCGCGCGAGCGGGACGACAAGGGGCGATCGGCGCTGCGCTCACCCGGGCTGCAGGTCCTGGTGGCGACGTTCGTGGCGACGGGAGCGATCTTCGGAGCCGTAGACGTGGTCACCGTGGCCTTCGCCGAGGAGCGGGGCCACAAGGCCGCCGCGAGCGTGGTCCTCGCCCTCTACGCGACCGGTTCCTGCGCCGCGGGCATCGTGTTCGGGCTGTTGCGCTTCTCCGGGGCGGCGGAACGTCGATGGCTGCTGGGCGTGTGCGGCATGGCCGTGAGTATGATCCCCCTCCTACTGGTCGGAAACTTGCCGTTTCTGGCCGTGGCGCTCTTCGTGGCGGGCCTGTCCATCGCACCCACGATGATCACGACGATGTCCCTCATCGAAGAGCACGTACCACGCACGCAACTGACCGAGGGCATGACCTGGGTGGGCACCGGGCTCGCGGTCGGGGTCGCGCTCGGGTCCTCGGTCTCCGGCTGGGTGATCGACGCGGCCGGGGCGAAGGCGGGGTACGTGGTTCCGGCTGCGTCCGGAGCCGTCGCGGTCGCGGTCGGTTTTCTCGGGTACCGCCGGCTGCGCAGGCCGGCTCCAAGGCGGGGAGGGCCCCATGAGCACCACAGTGATCGGGAAGAGCGGCACGTGGCGTAACTGGGCGGGGAACGTCACCGCCCGCCCCGTACGGGAGGTCACCCCGGCCACCGTCGAGGAACTCGCCGCGGCCGTACGGCAGGCGGCCGAGGACGACCTCCGGGTGAAGGCCGTCGGGACGGGCCACTCCTTCACCGCGGCCGCCGCGACCGACGGCGTGCTGATCCGCCCTCAACTGCTGACGGGCATACGCAAGATCGACCGTGAGGCCATGACCGTCACGGTCGCCGCCGGCACTCCGCTCAAGAGGCTCAACCTGGCGCTCGCGCGTGAGGGGCTCTCGCTCACGAACATGGGCGACATCATGGAGCAGACGGTCTCCGGCGCGACCAGCACCGGCACCCACGGCACCGGCCGCGACTCGGCCTCGATCGCCGCCCAGATCCGTGGGCTCGAACTGGTCACCGCCGACGGCTCGGTGCTGACGTGTTCCGCGACGGAGAACCCCGACGTCTTCGCGGCCGCCCGTGTCGGCATCGGCGCCCTCGGCATCGTCACCGCGATCACCTTCGCCGTGGAGCCGATCTTCCTGCTCACGGCACGCGAGGAACCGATGCCGTTCGAGAGGGTGCTGGCCGAGTTCGACCAACTGCACGCCGAGAACGAGCACTTCGAGTTCTACTGGTTCCCGCACACCGGCAACACCAACACCAAGCGCAACAACCGCAGCGCGGGCCCCGAGAAGCCGGTGCCGCAGCTGAACAGCTGGTTCGAGGACGAGTTCCTCTCCAACGGCGTCTTCCAGGTGGCCAACTGGGTCGGCCAGGCGGTCCCCGCCACCATCCCGACGATCGCGCAGATCTCCAGCCGCGCCCTGTCCGCGCGGACCTACACCGACATCCCCTACAAGGTCTTCACTTCTCCGCGCCGAGTGCGGTTCGTGGAGATGGAGTTCGCCGTTCCCCGCGAGGCCGTGGTGGACACGCTGCGTGAACTCAAGGCGATGGTCGACCGTTCGAAGCTGCGCGTCAGCTTCCCCGTCGAGGTGCGCACCGCACCGGCCGACGACATCACGCTCTCCACCGCCTCGGGCCGCGAGAGCGCCTATGTCGCCGTGCACATGTTCAAGGGCACGCCCTATCAGGCGTACTTCACCGCCGCCGAGCGGATCTTCACCGCCCACGAGGGACGTCCGCACTGGGGAAAGGTGCACACGCGGGACACGGACTACTTCGCCAAGGTGTACCCCCGCTTCGGCGAGTTCACCGCGCTGCGTGACCGGCTCGACCCCCAACGGCGTTTCCAGAACGACTACTTGCGCCGAGTGCTCGGCGCGTAGCCGGGCGGGCGGTTCTGGTGACCATGTGAAGCACGTCCCTCCCGGGGTCACGAAATGGTCCGTTCCGGCCGCGGATCGACGTCTGTCGTGAGAAGTTGGGCGGCGTGCCGATCCACGCAAGTGGCCCGAATGGAGTACTGTTGCGAGCCCTGGGTCCGGACTCCCGCCAGGGTGTCCGGGGCCTTCGAGGACCGCCGGGAGGGGGATCGTTGCACAGGGTGATGAGGTTCGTCACTTAGCGTTGCGAATTGATAACCGTGCCATAACGGCGACCTCGGGCCCACGCCCGACACGCCGGGCAACTCGGCAAGGTTGTGGCAGGCTGCACCCGGGCAGGCCACACTCGACTAGCGGAAGCAGCGACGCACGTGACGTCGGCAGGCACCACCCGGGAGGTCCCCATGCCCGAACTGCGTGTCGTGGCCGTCTCCAATGACGGCACACGGCTGGTGCTGAAGGCTGCCGATTCCACGGAGTACACGCTTCCGATCGACGAACGGCTGCGTGCCGCCGTGCGCGGCGACCGTCCCCGCCTCGGTCAGATCGAGATCGAGGTGGAGAGCCATCTCCGCCCCCGTGACATCCAGGCGCGGATACGCGCGGGCGCCACGGCCGAGGAGGTCGCGCAGCTCGCCGGCATCCCCGTCGACCGGGTCCGCCGCTTCGAAGGTCCCGTTCTCGCCGAGCGCGCCTTCATGGCCGAGCGGGCGCGCAAGACGCCGGTCCGCCGGCCCGGCGAGAACGCCGCCGGGCCCCAGCTCGGCGAGGCCGTCCAGGAGCGACTGCTGCTGCGCGGCGCCGAGAAGGACACCGTCCAGTGGGACTCGTGGCGCCGCGACGACGGCACCTGGGAAGTGCTGTTGGTGTACTGCGTCGCGGGCGAACCGCACTCGGCGAGCTGGACGTACGACCCGCCCCGGCGGCTCGTCCAGGCCGTCGACGACGAGGCCCGTTCGCTGATCGGCGAGTCCGACGACCTCGGGACTCCCGAGCCGAGCTTCCCGTTCGTGCCGAGGATCGCGCGGCTGCCCCGTGACCGCCAGGCGGAACGTCCCGTCCTGCCGGCGCCGTCCGAGGCCGACGAGGAGATCGTGAGCGAGCGCGACTCGCTCACCAGCATCCTGGAGGCCGTCCCCAGCTACCGGGGCGACCTGGTGGTGCCCGAACTGCCCTCCGCCGAACCGCAGGAGGAGTCCGTCTCCGTCGAGGAAGTGGCGGAGGAGGAGTCCGCGGCCCCCGCGGCCTCGGCCGGTTCCGCCTACGCGGACGTCCTCATGCCGCGGTCGGTCAACGGCCACCGCGACCGTCTGATCGGCGCGACCGACCGCCAGGCCGAGGCGGACGGCGTCCGACCGGGGCGGCGCGCGGCGGTGCCGAGCTGGGACGAGATCGTGTTCGGGACGAGACGCAAGAAGCAGGAGTAGCGGGCCCACGGCGGTGGTGAGTCGGAGCGGTCACTCCTTCGCTCCGTCCAGCAGATCCGTTTCTCTCGGGTGCGGGATCGGTCATTCATACGTGTGTGGGGCCCACGTCGTTCAGACGTGGGCCCCACGGCATGCCGTCAGCGCCGGGTCACTGGGGGTCCGGTCCGGTGGCCACCGGACGGTCACCGTCCCGGGACCACTCCGACCACGAGCCCACGTACAGGGCCGCCGGGATGCCCGCCACGGCCAGCGCCAGCACCTGGTGGGCGCCGGAGACACCCGAGCCGCAGTACACGCCGACCTCGGAGTCGGGCCTCGCGCCAAGTCCCTTGAAGCGGTCGGTCAGTTCGGCGGCGGTCCGGAAGAGGCCGGATTCGGCCACGTTCTCCGTAGTCGGGGCCGACACCGCGCCCGGAATGTGCCCGCCGACCGGGTCGATGGGTTCCACATCGCCTCGGTAGCGTTCGGCGGCCCGCGCGTCCAGGAGCAGTCCGGTGCGGGCCAGCGCGGCGGCGCCGTCCGCGTCGAGCAGCGGCAGCGCGCCGGGGACGGGCTCGAAGGTACCGGGCGCGGGCTCCGGGATCTCGGCCGTCAGCTCGCCCGCCCAGGCCGCCAGACCGCCGTCCAGGACCCGTACCGAGGGGTGGCCGGCCCAGCGGAGCAGCCACCACGCCCGCGCGGCAGCCCAGTTGAGCCCGCCGTCATACACGACGACGGCACGGTCGGCGGAGACTCCGGCCGCCCGCATCGCCGTACCGAAGGCACCGATGTCGGGCAGCGGATGACGGCCGCCCGAGCCCGCCGGACCGGCGAGTTCGGCGTCCAGATCGACGAAGACGGCTCCCGGGATGTGCGCCTTCTCGTACTCGGGGCGCAGGTTCGGGCCGCCCAACTGCCAGCGGACGTCCAGGATCACCGGCGGGTGGTCGCCCGCCAGTTCGTTCGCGAGGTCGGGGGCCGAGATGATGGCGTTCATGGCCCCCATCCTCGCGCACGGGGTGGCCGCCTCGCCCGGCTCGGGCTACTCTGCCCGCCGGGCGGTGCCGATCACCGGGCGTACGGGATCGGGCACAAGCCGTACAACGGTGGACACACACTCCGGCGGCGCGGACGACGACCGGGATCGGCGAGCCGGGCTCCTCGCGTACCGACGGGTCGCGCGGCGGTGCAGCGCGGGCCCGTGACGCCACGGGTGGTGCGAGCATCGGCACGGGGCGTGACCGCGCGTGGACGCGGTACACGCGTACCGAGGGCGACGGACACGGCCACCGCGAGGGGCCGAGGAGAGAGTGACGATGACCGAGGCACGGGGGTCGGCCGGCCTGAACGGCGCGGTGTATCCACCGGGCACACCTTGCTGGGTGAGTCTGATGGTGCACGGGATGGCCACGACCCAGGAGTTCTACGGAGCGCTGTTCGGCTGGGAGTTCCAGCCCGGCCCCCAGCAGCTCGGCCCGTATGTGCGGGCACTGCTCGACGGGCGCCAGGTGGCGGGGATCGGTCAGCTGCCGCCCGACCGTCATCTCCCCATCGCCTGGACGCCGTACTTCGCCTCGGCCGACGCGGACCGGACGGCGGAGACGGTGCGGCACTGTGGCGGCACCGTCGGCGTGGGCCCGCTGGACGCCGGTGAGGCGGGCCGTCTGGTGATCGCCTCCGACCCCGCGGGCGCCGTGTTCGGCATCTGGCAGGCGGTGGAGCATCTCGGCGCGGACATCACCGGCGTCCCCGGCACGCCCGCCTGGGACGAACTCCTCACCGTCGACAGCTCGCTGGTCGCCAAGTTCTACGAGACGGCGTTCGGCTACGAGGAGGAGCCGGTGGTCTCCGCCGACCTCGACTACGTCACCCTGCGCATCGGGGGCCGTCCGGTGGCCGGCATCCATGGTGTCGGCAGCGCGCTCCCCCGTGACCGGGGCCCTCACTGGCTGACCTACTTCGAGGTGACCGACCCCGACGAGGCAGCCGATCGCGTCGTCGAACTCGGCGGCCATGTGCTCGAACCGGTCCGTGACACCCCTCATGGCCCGGTGGCGACCGTGGCCGACCCGGAGGGCGCGAAGTTCGCGGTGGTGCGCACGGAACACCGAGCCGCCGGCGGGGACGGTCGCACGGTCGGGTGAACCGGGGCGCGGGCCCGGGTCGCGACCGGCGTCGGGGTCAGGCCGTCTCGACCGGCAGGACGTCCGGGGAGAGGGCGCCCGCGTGAGCGGTGGCGGCCGTCATGCGGCGGCGGTGGTGACGGCGGCACAGGACCTCGTAGCCGATGTCGTCCGGCTGGTTGACGTCGCCGACGACGACCTGGGCACCCTCGACGACCATCTGACCGCCTATGGTGCGGGCGTTGTGGGTGGCGCGGGCGCCGCACCAGCACAGGGCCTCGACCTGGAGGACCTCGACGCGGTCGGCCAGCTCGACCAGACGCTGGGAGCCTGGGAAGAGCTTGGAGCGGAAGTCGGTCGTGATGCCGAAGGCGTAGACGTCCAGGCCCAGGTCGTCCACGACGCGGGCGAGTTGGTCGATCTGCCCCGGAGCGAGGAACTGGGCCTCGTCGGCGATCACATAGTCCGCGCGACGGCCCTGGGAGAGGTGGTCGACCAGGTACGCGTAGAGGTCCTGGCCGTCCTCGACCTCGACGGCGTCGGTGACCAGGCCCAGCCGCGACGACAGCTTGCCCTCACCGGCACGGTCGTCACGCGTGAAGATCATGCCCTGGAGTCCGCGCGCCGAGCGGTTGTGCTCTATCTGGAGCGCCAGCGTCGACTTCCCGCAGTCCATGGTTCCGGAGAAGAACACGAGCTCGGGCATGTTGAGTTGAGCACCTTTCGGCGAGGAGGGCGAGGTTCCGGATCCGGCGGGAGGGCGGGGTGAGCGGCGGCAGGACCTCTCAGGAGCGTACTTCGAGCAGCGGGACCAGCTGTTCGACGGGGGTCATCGAACCGTGGTTGCCGACCATCGCCGACTCCTTGGGCTCCCGCTCGGAGGCGACGATCAGGACGTCGTCATGGGCCGCCGCGACCACATCGCCCAAGCGGGCGTACACGCGTTCGTCGATGTGCGGGCCGAACCAGCCCGCCGCGATGGCCTCGTCGCGCGAGGCGATCCAGAACTGCTCGCCGAGCACCTCGCGCCAGCAGGTCAGGACGTCCGACTCGGCGCCCGGCACCGCGTACACATGGCGGGCCCGGCCCTCGCCGCCCAGCAGGGCGACCCCGGCACGCAACTCCCAGTCCTCGTCGAAGTCGATGCGGTGCTGCTCGTCGAACGGGATGTCGATCATGCCGTGGTCGGCGGTGACGTACAGGGCGGTGCGCGGCGGGAGTTGCTCGGCCAGACGCTGGACCAGCCGGTCGACGTGCATGAGCTGGCCGCGCCAGGCGTCGGAGTCGACACCGAAGCGGTGCCCCGCGCCGTCCAGCTCGGAGTAGTAGGTGTAGATCAAGGCGCGGTCCCCGGCGGACAGCTGCTCGGCGGCCAGGTCCATGCGGTCCTCGCCGGAGAGGCGGCCGTGGAAGGTGCCGCCGCTCAGCGCGATCTGGGTGAGCGGCGTGTTCTGGAAGGCCGGGGAGGTGACCTGGGCGGTGTGCACACCCGCCCGGTCGGCGAGCTGGAAGATCGTGGGGTACGGCTGCCACACCTTCGGCGACGTCCACGGCTGCCAGCGGAGCTGGTTCATCAGCTCCTGGGTCCGCGGGTCGCGGACCGTGTAACCGGGCAGTCCGTGCGCGCCCGGGGGCAGACCGGTGCCCACGGAGGCGAGGGAGGTCGCGGTGGTGGCCGGGTATCCCGCGGTGATGGGGCGGCCCGTGCCGCCGCGTGAGGACGCCAGCAGCGCCGTCAGGTAGGGCGCCTCGT
This sequence comes from Streptomyces akebiae, assembly GCF_019599145.1. Lineage (NCBI taxonomy): Bacteria > Bacillati > Actinomycetota > Actinomycetes > Kitasatosporales > Streptomycetaceae > Streptomyces > Streptomyces akebiae. Next base: position 2,692,530 of record NZ_CP080647.1, read on the forward strand.
CGGGGTGTGCCTTCAGCTGCTCCCAGCCCAGGCCGTCGACCAGGAAGACACACACGCGGTCGGCCGCCGTCAGTTCCGGTATCGAGGCGGTCGTACCGGGGACCCCCATGCCCGCCGCGACGGTGGGCATGAGGTCGGCGAGCGAGCCGACGCCGTACTCGGGGACGGGGGCGGAGCCGAGAGCCAGCGGTTCCGGGTGGTCCCAGGTGGGCAGCGCCATCAGCGGGTGGTGTCCGCGGTCGCCTCGGAGAGGGACTGGGCGAAGGCGAGGGCCTGGCGCACGGTCTCCGGGCCGTCACCGGCCTCGCTGACGCGCAGGCTGAGGTCGTCCGCCGTCGAGCTGCCCGTGTACCCGTGGTCCGCCTCACAGTTGGGGTCGCCGCAGGCGGCGGGCTCCAGGTCGATGCGCGAGACCGCACCCCAGCCGATGGTCAGGACGACCTCACGGGGCAGGGTGCCCGGGGTGTACGACTCGGGATTGGCGACGACCCGGCTGAGCACGACCGACGAGATCCGGCCGAGCTTCACCGACTCGGTCGACGTCGTGGCGTACGGCGTGGGCGACGTGGTGTCCGCGGCCTGCTCGTCGGTGTGGCTCACGATGAAGCGGTTGCCCGTGAGGACGAGGACGGTGACGTGCCTCCGCACCTCGTTCGCGTCGAACGTCGTCTCCTGGTGGACCAGGTACGACTTGATGGCCTCGCCGCCGACAGCGGCCTCCACCGCCTCGGCCACGAGGGCCGGGTAGTAGCCGCTGCGCTCGATCGCCGCACGCAGCCCCTGGGTCGTCGTACTGGTCTTGGCCATGACGTCCATCCTACGGTGGCGCACTGACTGCGAGGGACCGCTCTGCCGTCTCCGTTCTGTCGTGGACGGATCAATACGGGGGCCGTCTGCCGCGCCTCAGTACGCCGGCAGCGTCCTCGGGCCGAGGTCGTCGCGAGCGGGCGGGCGCGCGAGCCGGACGGTGGCGCCGAGCACGCTGAGGCCCTGCGGGGCGACGACGACGGGCTCCAGGGAGACCGCCACGACCTCGGGGTGGTCGTCGACCAGCCGCGACACCCGCAGCAGCAGCTCCTCCAGCGCCTCCGTGTCGACGGGGGCCGAGCCCCTCCAGCCGAAGAGGAGGGGTGCCGTCCGGATCGATCGGACCAGTGCGGCCGCGTCCCGCTCGGTGGCCGGAATCAGGCGGTGCGCCATGTCCCCGAGCAGCTGCGACGCGGGACCGGCGAGCCCGAACGAGAGCACCGCTCCGGCCGCCGGGTCCACCACGGTCCGCACGATCGTGTCGACCCCGCGCGGAGCCATGCCCTGCACGACCGGGCGCAGTTCGTCCGGCCCTCCGAAGAGGTCCGTCAACTCCGCGTACGTCCGACGCAGTTGCTCCTCGTCCGCCAGGTCGAGCCGTACGCCGCCCAGGTCGGCCCGGTGTCGCAGGTGCGGGGCGGTCGTCTTGAGGGCGACGGGATAGCCGATGAGCTGCGCCGCCTTCGCGGCCTCGTCGGGCGTCGGCGCGGGGCGCGCCTGCCACAGGCGAATGCCGTACCGCGCGAGCAGCGCGCCCGTCTCGTCCGCCCCGAGAGTGAGTCCCTCGCCGCTGGCCAGCAGCGCGTCGATCTGCTCGGCCGCCCCCTTCTCGTCGATGTCCTCGTACTCGGGCACCCGGCCCGGCTCCGCCGCCTCCCGCCGCCACTGGGCGTAGTTCACGGCTTCGGAGAGCGCCCGAACGGCCCGCTCGGCGGCGGGGTAGGCGGGGATGAGGCGGGAATCAGCCGACTCCGGAGGGGCCATCGCCCCGGCCTCGTCACCTGTACCTACGCCTGCACCCGTACCTGAACCGGCCGTGCCGGGACCTGTCATGTCCGGACCTGCCGCGCCGGGGCCTCCGGGGCTTGCCGCGCCGGCAGGCGACGATGTGTCCGCGCCCGTTCCTGCCGTCCTCGGGGTCGCTTCGGCCCCCTCGCTCTCCTCGGTGGGCGATCGGCGGAGCGGGTGGTCCGAGGCCGAGGGGCCGGGGGGCCTCTCGGTGGCGTGGGGTGCCGTGCTGGCCGCGGCGGACAACGCCTCCGCGAGCCCGCCCAACTCGACGTGGACGACCAGCACCGGCTTCGACGGGTTGGCGGCGGCAGCCGACCGCAGGGCCTCCGCCAGGGCCGCGTCCCCCGGAGACGTCTCCCCCAGCGCGGGTATCGCCGTCACCACCACCGCGTCGCACGAGTCGTCCGCCAGCGCCCTCGACAACGCCGCGTGGAAGTCCCCCGCCGAGGCCCCGGTCGTCAGATCCAGCGGCGGCAGCGGTCGCAACCCCTCGGAGAGACACGCGTCGTAGGTGAGCATCCCGAGCGACTCGGAGTTCCCCAGGATCGCCACCCGCGGCCCCGCCGGCAGCGGTTGCCGGGCCAGCAGCAACCCCGCGTCGACCAGTTCCGTGATCGTGTCGACCCGGATCACCCCTGCCTGCCGCAGCAGGGCGGACACGGTGGTGTGGGGCAGCTGGGTGGCGCGCACGGCATGACCCAGGGGCGCGGAGCCATGGCGCGCCCCCTGCACCACCACGAGCGGCTTGACCGCCGCCGTGCGTCGGGCGAGGCGGGTGAACTTGCGCGGGTTGCCGATGGACTCCAGGTACATCAGGACGACATCGGTGTCCGGGTCGTCGTACCAGTACTGGAGGACGTCGTTCCCGGACACGTCCGCGCGGTTGCCGGACGAGACGAACGTGGAGACGCCCGTGACCCCGGTGACCCCTCCCCCGCGCCGGTGCAGCCGGGAGAGCAGGGCGATCCCGATGGCGCCGGACTGGGCGAAGAGGCCGATGCGACCGGAGCGCGGTGTCTCGGGGGCGAGCGAGGCGTTGAGCCGTACGTCGAGGGCGGTGTTGATGATGCCGAAGGCGTTCGGCCCGATGATGCGCATGCCGTACGAGCGGGCCTGGCGCACCAGTTCGCGCTGGCGTTCGCGCCCGTCGGGCCCGCTCTCCGCGTATCCGGCGGAGACGACCACGAGGCCCTGCACACCGTGCTCGCCGCACTCGGCGACGACCTCGGGGACATGGGCGGCGGGGACGGCGACCACCGCGAGGTCGACGGGTCCCTCGATGTCGGTGACGGACCGGTGCGCGGGCACCCCGGCGAGTTCCTTCTCGTCCTCCCCGAGCGCCTTGTTGACCGCGTAGAGCCGCCCCGTGAAGCCCGCGTCCCGGAGGTTGGCGAGCACGCCGCGGCCCACTCCGCCCGGCGTGCGCCCGGCGCCGACGACCGCGACCGCGCCGGGGGCGAGCAGTCGCTGGACGGACCTGGCCTCGGCGCGCTGCTCCCGGGCGCGCTGGACGGCGAGGGAGCGGTCGGTGGGTTCCAGGTCGAACTCCAGCCGGACGACGCCGTCCTCGAAGCTGCGCTGCTGCTGGTACCCGGCGTCGGTGAACACCTTGATCATCTTGCTGTTGGCCGGCAGCACCTCGGCGGCGAAGCGTCTGATGTCGCGCTCGCGGGCGACGGCGGCGATGTGTTCGAGCAGGGCGGAGGCGACGCCGCGGCCCTGGTGGGCGTCCTGCACGAGGAAGGCGACCTCGGCCTCGTCGGCGGGGGCGGACGCGGGCATCCCGTCGGCGCCGATGCGGTCGTAGCGTACGGTGGCGATGAACTCGCCGCCGACCGTGGCGGCGAGCCCCACCCGGTCCACGAAGTCGTGGTGCGTGAAGCGGTGGACGTCCTTGGCGGACAGGCGAGGGTACGGCGCGAAGAAGCGGTAGTACTTCGACTCGTCCGAGACCTGCTCGTAGAAGCTGACGAGACGCTCGGCGTCATCAACGGTGATGGGCCTGATGCGTGCGGTGCCGCCGTCGCGCAGCACCACGTCGGCCTCCCAGTGGGCGGGGTACTCGTGCCGGTCCGACGAGGTCTGCATGGGCCCCAGAGTACGGCTCGCGTCCGACAACGGCGCGGGGCAGTCTGGGGGACGCACGACAGAAGCACAACAGAAGTGCGACAGCCGGTTCGCGGTCAGGCCGTGGGCCCGTTCCGGTACGTCGCCCCATATGGGAAACTGGTCTAGACAACCCGGTCTAGACCTCTCTGCAGCACCCGAGACACCTGAAGGGCAGCATCACATGGCTGAGCGCCGCGTCAACGTCGGCTGGGCCGAGGGCCTCCACGCCCGACCCGCATCCATCTTCGTCCGGGCCACCACGGCCTCCGGTATCCCCGTGACGATCGCCAAGGCCGACGGGAACCCCGTCAACGCGGCCTCCATGCTCGCGGTCCTGGGCCTCGGCGCCCAGGGCGGCGAGGAGATCGTGCTCGCCTCCGACGCCGAGGGCGCGGACGCCGCGCTCGACCGTCTGGCGAAGCTCGTCGCCGAGGGGCTCGAAGAACTCCCCGAGACGGTCTGAGCGACCGGGTAACCGAAGCGGAAAGGCCTGAAAAGCCGCCCCGCAGACACACCGAAGGGCTCGTCCGATTTATCGGGCGAGCCCTTCGCATTTCCGTCCGGTTTCCGTTCTGCGGGCAGCAGAAATAATGCCCTTCGGAATTCTTCCCTCTTTGTATACGGCGCCTGTGTTAATGCCGCAGGCTCGGCATGTTTACGGGGTGTTGCGAAGTCCTCACACGCTCCGGCCGCTCCGCCCCGCCGGCCCCGGCCGGAAATCGGAGCCGGTGCGCGGCGGTGGCCCGCTCGGTGTGCAGGGACGTGATCGCCCGGGCCCGGTCGCTGTCGCCGCGCGCGACCGCGTCCACGATGCCGCCGTGGTCCGCCCAGGACTCCACGGGGTCGGCCGGCGCCTCGACCGCGTACATCCAGGCGATCTTGTGCCGCAGCTGGGCGAGTGTCGAGGTCAGGGCGGGGCTGCCGGAGGCCTGCGCGAGCGTCTCGTGGAACCAGCCGCCCAGCGAGCGCAGATCCTCGCTGTTGCCCCTCCTGGCCCGCTCCTGGCCCAGCCTGACCAGGCCCCGCAACACCTTCAGGTGGGCCTCCGTACGCCGCTGCGCGGCGCGGGCGGCCCCCAGGGGCTCCAGCAGCATGCGCATCTCCAGCAGGTCGGCGGCCTCCTGCTCGGTCGGCTCGGCGACGCACGCGCCCGCGTGCCGACGGGTCACCACGAAGCCCTCGGCCTCCAGCGTGCGCAACGCCTCACGCACGGGCACCCGACTGACGCCGTAACGGCGGGCGAGCAGTTCCTCGGTGAGCCGGCTGCCGCGCTCGTAGACACCCGCGACGATGTCATCACGGATCGCCGTGCATACCGAGTGCGCCGGAATACGCATGACCGACCTCCGCCTTAATCCCCGTGAAACGTCGATGATTGACGTGTGTTCCAGCGACTCTATTGCAGAGAGCCGGAATTTCCGATGGCGGACCGGAATCCATGGATATTTTTTGGACAGGAGGTACGTCACAAGAGGTGCGTCGCAACAGGTTTGCGCAGCAGGTACGCACAACGAGGAAAGCCCCGGCTCGGTGAGCCGGGGCCTCCTGCGAAGCGTCGGAAGCGCGTCAGACGTTCACGCCGTGCGAGCGCAGGTACGCGGCGGGGTCGATGTCCGAGCCGTACTCGGCCGTCGTCCGGGCCTCGAAGTGCAGGTGGGCGCCGGTGACGTTGCCGGTCGCCCCGGAGAGGCCTATCTGCTGGCCGGGGGTGACCGTCTGGCCGACGGAGACGCCGATGGACGACAGGTGGCCGTACTGGGTGTACGTGCCGTCGTTCATCTTGATGACGATGTTGTTGCCGTAGGCGCCACCCCAGCCCGCCTCGACGACGGTGCCGGAGCCGACGGCGACGACGGCCGTACCGGACGCGGCGTGGAAGTCGACACCGGTGTGGCTGCCGGAGGACCAGACGGCGCCGCCGGTCTTATAGCCGGTGGAGATGTAGGAGCCGCTGATGGGGGCGACGTAGGCGTTGAGGCGCTCGCGCTCGGCCGCGCGGGCGGCGCGGGCCTTGATCTCCTCGCGCTCCTTGGCGGCGGCACGTTCCTGCTCGGCCTTCTCGGCGGCGGCCTTCCTGGCCTCCTCCTGCGCCTTCTTCTTGACGGCGGCCACCTCGGCGGCCTGCTGCTGGGCCACGGCCTGGGCGTCGACCTGGTCCGCGACCGTGTCGCCGAGGGTGATGATCTGGTTCAGGCCGGTCTGCTCGACGGCGGGCTCTTCCGCGGCGAGCGCGGGGCCGGCCAGAGTGCCGAGGACACCGGTGGTGGTGAGAGCGGCTACGCCCACGTTCCTCGTGGTCGTGCGCTGCACACGGCCGGGACGGCGGTGCTTCCCGGGGGCGCGGGTGAACGCCATGAAGTGGCTGGTCCTTTCCTTCCTTCTCGCCTACCGGGTTAGCTGACGGGTTCGGAGCAGGAAGGTCTCCTACGGCTACCCCTCGTTTCGCGTCGCTCCGCGAAGGGCACCCGATTCACCCCAGGGACTGTGATGGGTCCCCGGCTCCCCTGGCTCGCGCCATGCGGGGACTCGGCGATGACTGTCCGGTGCCGCGGCTGCGGCGAACTTCTGACGAACAGCCGGACCGACGCTAAGTGGGCCGTCTTCGAAATAACAAACGGATCACAGGATTTGTTGCGTACGCCACAGGTCAGACACGCAACCTCCGCCATCAATAGGGACAAACGGGGGCCCTGGTGACTCTTCCGTCACCAGGGCCCCACTGACACGCGTCCGTACGGTCAGCCCCTACTCGGCCGGGACGACGGTGACTTCGCCGATTCCGAGGGCCCTGACGGGCTCCTCGATCTGCGCGGCGTCCCCGACGAGGACGGTCACCAGACGGTCCACCGGGAAGGCGCTCACGGCCGCGGCGGTGGCCTCCACGGTGCCGGTGGCGGCGAGTTGGCGGTACAGCGTCGACTGGTAGTCGTCCGGCAGGTACTGCTCGACCTGGTCGGCCAGCGTGCTCGCCACGGCCGCGGCCGTCTCGAACTTGAGGGGGGCGACCCCGACGAGGTTCTGCACGGCGACGTCACGCTCGGCGTCGGTCAGGCCCTCGGCGGCGAGGGTGCGCAGCACCGTCCACAGGTCGTCGAGCGCCGGCCCGGTGTTGGGGGTGTCGACGGAGCCGCTGATGGCGAGCATCGCGATGCCCGAACCGTCGGGCGCGGCCCGCAAAACCTGGCCGAACGCCCGCACGCCGTAGGTGTAGCCCTTCTCCTCGCGCAGGACGCGGTCCAGGCGGGAGGTGAGGGTCCCGCCGAGGCAGTAGGTGCCGAGCACCTGGGCCGGCCACACGCGGTCGTGCCGGTCGGCGCCCACCCGGCCGATGAGCAACTGGGTCTGCACGGAACCGGGGCGGTCCACGATGATCACGCGGCCGGTGTCGTCCGCGCTCACCGACGGCACGGGGCGCGGCGCCGCCGAGGAGCCGGTCCAGGCGCCCAGGGTGTCGCCGAGCAGCGCGTCGAGGTCGACCCCCGTGAGGTCGCCGACGACCACGGCGGTGGCCGTCGCGGGGCGTACGTGCCGCTCGTAGAAGGCGCGTACGGCCGCGGAGTCGATGCCCTCGACGGTCTCCTCGGTGCCCTGGCGGGGCCGCGACATCCGGGAGGTGGCCGGGAACAGCTGCTTGGAGAGCTCCTTGGCGGCCCGGCGACCGGGATTGGCGGTCTCGTGCGGGATCTCGTCGAGCCGGTTGGCGACCAGCCGCTCGATCTCGGCGTCCTCGAAGGCGGGGGCCCGCAGGGCGTCGGCGAGCAGGCCGAGGGCCTTCTCCAGCCGCGACACCGGCACTTCGAGGGACAGGCGTACACCGGGGTGGTCGGCGTGCGAGTCGAGGGTGGCGCCGCAGCGCTCCAGCTCGGCGGCGAACTCCTCGGCCGTGTGCTTGTCGGTGCCCTCGGAGAAGGCCCTGGTCATGATGGTGGCGACGCCCTCGATGCCGGCGGGCTCGGCGTCCAGGGGCGCGTCGAGGAGCACCTCGACGGCGACGACCTGCTGGCCGGGGCGGTGGCAGCGCAGCACGGTCATGCCGTTGTCCAGGGTGCCGCGCTCGGGCGCCGGGAACGCCCAGGGCCTGGCCTCGCCGGCCTGGGGCTGCGGGTGGAAGTCCATGGTCGCGAGCTCGGTCACTTCGCCGACTCCTCGGTCTCGTCGGTGGTTTCGGCGGCCTCGGCCGCGGCGGTCTCCTCGTCGGCCTCTTCACCCGCGACGGGCTCGTAGACGAGCACCGCGCGGTTGTCGGGCCTCAGGCGGGCCTTGGCGATCTCCTGGACCTCGTCGGCCGTCACCTCCAGGACCCGGTCGACGGCCGTCAGGGCGAGTTTCGGGTCACCGAACAGCACCGCGTACCGGCACAGTTCGTCGGCGCGGCCCGCGACGGTGCCGAGCCGGTCCAGCCACTCGCGCTCCAACTGGGCCTGCGCCCGCTCCATCTCCTCCGCCGTGGGACCCTCCGCGGCGAACCGGGCGAGCTCCTCGTCGACGGCGGCCTCGATGACCGGCACCTCGACGTCACCGGAGGTCTTGACGTCCATCCACGCCATGGAGGGCGCGCCGGCCAGCCGCAGCAGGCCGAATCCGGCCGTCACGGCCGTACGGTCACGTCGTACGAGCCGGTTGTAGAGGCGGGACGACTCGCCGCCGCCGAGGATCGTGAGCGCCAGGTCGGCCGCGTCGCACGCGCGCGTGCCGTCCTCCGGCAGCCGGTAGGCGGCCATCAACGCGCGCGCGGGCACGTTCTCCTCGACGACCTCGCGCCGCTGCTCACCCATGACGTCCGGCAGCGAGCCGTCGCGGGGCGCGGGCTTGCCGTCGTAGGCGGGGATGGAGCCGAAGTACTTCTCCACCCACGCGAGGGTCTGCTCCGGGTCGATGTCGCCGACGATCGACAGGACGGCGTTGTTGGGCGCGTAGTACGTCCGGAAGAACTGCTGGGCGTCCTCCAGGCTCGCCGCCTCCAGGTCGTCCATCGAGCCGATCGGCGTGTGGCGGTAGGGGTGGCCCTCGGGGTAGGCCAGGCGGAAGATCTTCTCGAAGGCGGTGCCGTAGGGCACGTTGTCGTACCGCTGGCGGCGCTCGTTCTTGACGACGGCCCGCTGGTTGTCCAGGTTCTTCTGGTCGAGCGCGAGCAGCAGGCTGCCCATGCGGTCGGCCTCCAGCCACAGCGCCAGTTCCAGCTGGTGGGTGGGCATGGTCTCGAAGTAGTTGGTGCGCTCCCAGCTGGTGGTGCCGTTCAGCGAACCGCCGGCGCCCTGGACCAGCTCGAAGTGGCCGTTGTCCTTGACCTGGCCCGAGCCCTGGAACATCAGGTGCTCGAAGAGGTGGGCGAGGCCCGTACGGCCCTCGACCTCGTGGCGCGATCCGACGTCGTACCAGAGGCACACCGCGGCGACCGGGGTCAGGTGGTCCTCGGAGAGCACCACGCGCAGGCCGTTGTCCAGGCGGTGCTCCCTCACTGTCAGGCCTTCGGAGCCGGCCTCGGCTGTGGCCGTGTGACCCATGGGCGGTACGTCCCTTCGATCGCTGTGCTGTGGTCGCGGAATCCGTGGCGGTCGCCGTCGGGGAATCGCCGCGGAAACCGCTGTTTTCCTGCCGGTCCTGCCACTGTATGCAAGCGCGCGGACCCCTGGAGAAGTTCCCGGGGCTCGTACGCCGAGAGCGAGACGGGGGTTGCGTTCGACGGTCGCTGGTTAAAGTCGGCGCACGCTGTTGACGCGGCGGCTCGGGAGGCGAGCCCGGCGGTCGGTGCCGGGTCGTGTCGGGCTTGTCAGTGCGGCAGTCCACAATGGTGCGCGTCAGTTCCCGTTCACGTCTCGGTGAGAGTGAGCCGGACACGTGAGCGCCCCGTAGGTGAGCGACCAGAAAAAGAGGAGCCGGCAGCGATGGCCCGCCGCAGCACGAAGACCCCGCCGCCCGACGACGCGTTCGAGGAGCGGATCCTCGACATCGACGTCGTCGACGAGATGCAGGGCTCCTTCCTGGAGTACGCGTACTCGGTCATCTACTCCCGAGCCCTGCCGGACGCCCGTGACGGTCTGAAGCCGGTACACCGCCGGATCGTCTACCAGATGAACGAGATGGGCCTGCGCCCCGACCGCGGCTATGTGAAGTGTGCCCGCGTCGTCGGCGAGGTCATGGGTAAGTTGCACCCGCACGGCGACTCGTCGATCTACGACGCCCTGGTGCGCCTCGCCCAGCCCTTCTCCATGCGGCTCCCCCTGGTCGACGGCCACGGCAACTTCGGCTCGCTGGGCAACGACGACCCGCCGGCCGCCATGCGGTACACCGAGTGCCGGATGGCCGACGCGACGAGCCTGATGACGGAGTCGATCGACGAGAACACGGTCGACTTCGCGCCGAACTACGACGGCCAGGAGCAGGAGCCGGTGGCGCTGCCCGCCGCCTTCCCGAACCTGCTGGTCAACGGCGCGTCCGGCATCGCCGTCGGTATGGCGACCAACATGCCGCCGCACAACCTGAGCGAGGTCATCGCGGCCGCCCGCCACCTCATCAGGCACCCGAACGCCGACCTGGACACGCTGATGAAGCACGTCCCGGGCCCCGACCTGCCGACCGGCGGCCGGATCGTCGGCCTCTCCGGGATCAAGGACGCGTACGCCACGGGCCGCGGCACCTTCAAGATCCGCGCCACGGTGTCGGTGGACAACGTCACGGCTCGCCGCAAGGGCCTGATCGTCACGGAACTGCCGTTCACCGTCGGCCCGGAGAAGGTGATCGCCAAGATCAAGGACCTGGTCGGCGCGAAGAAGCTGCAGGGCATCGCCGACGTCAAGGACCTCACCGACCGCGCGCACGGCCTGCGCCTGGTCATCGAGATCAAGAACGGCTTCGTGCCGGAGGCCGTCCTGGAGCAGCTGTACAAGCTCACGCCGATGGAGGAGTCCTTCGGCATCAACAACGTGGCCCTGGTCGACGGCCAGCCCCTCACCCTGGGCCTCAAGGAACTGCTGGAGGTCTACCTCGACCACCGCTTCGAGGTCGTCCGGCGCCGCTCGGAGTTCCGCCGCGGCAAGAAGCGCGACCGGCTCCACCTGGTCGAGGGCCTGCTCACCGCGCTGGTGGACATCGACGAGGTCATCCGTCTGATCCGCTCCAGCGACAACTCCGCGCAGGCCAAGGAGCGCCTGATCGAGCGCTTCTCCCTGTCGGACATCCAGACGCAGTACATCCTCGACACGCCGCTGCGCCGCCTCACCCGGTTCGACCGCATCGAGCTGGAGTCCGAGAAGGACAGGCTCAACGCCGAGATCACCGAGCTGACCCGGATCCTGGAGTCGGACGCGGAGCTGCGCAAGCTGGTCTCCGGCGAACTGGCCGCAGTGGCGAAGAAGTTCGGCACCGAGCGCCGTACGGTCCTGCTGGAGTCCTCGGGCAGCCCGGTGGCGGCCGTTCCGCTCCAGGTCGCCGACGACCCGTGCCGGGTTCTGCTGTCGTCCACGGGGCTGCTGGCCCGTACGGCCAACGGGGAGCCCTTCGCGGCGGACGCGGACGCCAAGCGCGTCAAGCACGACGTCATCGTCTCCGCGGTCCCCGCGACGGCCCGGGGCGAGGTGGGCGCGGTGACCTCGACCGGCCGCCTGCTGCGCCTGAACGTGGTCGATCTGCCGCAGCTGCCGGACACGGCGGCGGCCCCCAACCTCTCGGGCGGCGCCCCGCTCGCGGAGTTCCTCTCCCTCCAGGACGGCGAGACGGCCATCTGCCTGATGACGCTCGACGAGTCGTCGCCCGGGCTGGCCATCGGCACCGAGCAGGGCGTCGTCAAGCGCGTGGTCCCCGACTACCCGTCCAACAAGGAGGAGCTGGAGGTCATCACGCTCAAGGAGGGCGACCGGATCGTCGGCGCGGTCGAGCTGCGCACCGGCGAGGAGGACCTGGTCTTCATCACGGACGACGCCCAGCTGCTGCGCTACCAGGCCGCTCAGGTCCGCCCGCAGGGCCGTCCGGCCGGTGGTATGACGGGCATCAAGCTCACCGAGGGCGCGAAGGTCATCTCCTTCACGGCCGTCGACCCGGCCGTGGACGCGGTGGTGTTCACCGTCGCCGGTTCCCGGGGCACCCTGGACGACTCCGTGCAGACCACGGCCAAGCTGACCCCGTTCGACCAGTACCCCCGCAAGGGCCGCGCCACGGGCGGTGTCCGCTGCCAGCGGTTCCTCAAGGGCGAGGACTGCCTGTCCGTCGCCTGGGCGGGACCGGCTCCGGCCCGCGCCGCGCAGAAGAACGGCATGCCGGCGGACCTCCCGGAGATGGACCCGCGCCGCGACGGCTCGGGTGTGTCCCTGGGCAAGACGGTGTCGTCGGTGGCGGGACCTGTGTGAGCGGGAGTCCGAGGGGTCGGTGAGCGGGGCCCCTCACAGGGTGTCGTAGGAGGCCTCGGGTTCCTCGGCCTCCGCCTCCCGTACGTAGCGAAGGACGCCCCACATGCCGTGCTCGTCGGTGTGCGGGGCGTCCTTCGTGCTCCTGCACGCCTCCAACGCCTTGGTCAGGGCCGGGGCGTCGATTCCGGCCCCGATGAGCACGAGCTGACTGACCCGGCTGTCGTCGCCGCCCCCGTCCCCGTCCGCCCAGGGCTCGGGGTAGAACCGCAGGAACCGCCCGACGGCGTGCACGGCGTAGCGGTTCACGGGGTCGTACGGCCCGAAGTCCACGTAGCCCTTGATGCGGTAGAGCCCCTCGGCCCTCCCGTCCAGGAACTCCATGAGCCGCCGGGGATCGATCGGCGCGTCGGAGACGAAGGCGACGCTGTCGTAGCCGGTGTGCAGGTGCCCACCGTGATCGTCCCCCTCCGCCCCGGGGTGCCCGTCGTGGTCGTGCCGGTGCAGGTCGTCGAAGGAGAGCTGGCCGATGCGCTCCTCGGAGGGCCTGCAGTCGAAAAGGAACTCGGGGTCGATACGCCCGTAGGTCGCGGGTACGACCGCCGCACGGTCACTGAGCGAGCGGACGAGCGCCAGGATTCCCGTCCGGTCCTCGGCCCGGTCGAGCTTGTTGACGACCACGAGGTCGGCGAGGGCGAGATGGCGGTCGATCTCGGGATGCCGCTGCCGGGTCTGCGCGAACTCGGCCGCGTCGACGACCTCGACGAGCCCGCCGTACACCACCCGGGGGTTCTCGCTGGCGAGCACCATCCGCACGAGTTCCTGCGGCTCGGCGAGCCCGCTCGCCTCGATGACGATGACGTCGATCCCGGCGGCGGGATCGGCGAGGCGCTCCAGATACTGATCCAGTTCCCCGACGTCGACGGCACAGCACAGGCATCCGTTGCCCAGTGACACGGTGGAATCCCCGAGCGCCCCGGCCACGGCCATCGCGTCGATCTCGATCGCGCCGAAGTCGTTGACCACGGCGCCGATACGGCTGCCGCCGCTGCGGTGGAGCAGGTGATTCAGCAGGGTGGTCTTGCCGGATCCGAGGAACCCGGCGAGGACGACCACAGGGATCTGGGGCGCATGCCGTGGACTCGGTTCCAGGCCCCGGCTCGACGACTGACTCAACACGCGTCCTCACTCACCCCGTTGCTCTCCCGCGTCGATCGAATGCCGCACCAGGATACGAGGGGTGCCACACCCCGCCGAGGGAGAGATTGTCAGCGGCGCCCGTGGGGCACACGATGGGCATGGCGCCGGGTCACGCGACCCACGCATCCTTCCGTGCGCCTCCTCTCCGCCTCCCGGTGGACGGGCGCCTCTCGGCGACACTGGGAGACGGCAAGCGCCGCCCACCGCTCGCCGGTCCCCGACCTGTCGACCCACACCCGACGACCGGCGGACGGCCGCCTGAATCGGGGATTGACATGGCCACACAGAATCATGGGGCGCGGGGACTCGGCCCCGCCGCGGCAGCGGGTCTCGCCTTCGCGGTGGGAGCGCTGGGCGCGTTCGTCATGGAGCGGCGCATCAGCGTCCTGCTCCGGCGCCTGGAAAGGCTGGAACGCGAGACGGAACAGCGCACGGCACTGACCGCCTACCAGCGGCACAACTTCGACCTGGTCATGAAGGCGGCCTCGGACCCTACCCTGCTGCCCGTACTGAACGCCTACGAAGAGGAACTGTCCACGGACCGGCAACGGCAGTACCTCTTCGCCAACCTGCTGTACACCCATGTCCTCCAGGGGTACCGGGTGGGCGTCTTCAGCCGGGCCGAGCTGTACGGGCACCTCCGCGGCATCTTCCAGAGCACCCTGATGCGGGACTACTGGGCCGCCACGCGCCACCACCGGTCAAGCCTGAAGGAGGGCTCGGAGGAATCGGAGATCGGCAGGATGGTGGACGCGTTGATCAACGACCTGGAGGAGGCGAGCACGGACGAGTGGTGGGTCGTGGGCGAACCTCCCGCCGAATGAGGGCGGGGCCTGTCCTCACTCCCCACGGCGCTCGCTTCGTGCAGCGCGACCCCCGCCTCCCGCTTCACTCCATCGCGCCTTCGACGCATACGCATCAACCAGGTTCATGAGGCAAAGTTGTCCCCGCTCACATCACTACTCATGACCCAAGGATCGAACCCGTTGAAAATCGTGCGCCGCATCGGTGCCTCGCCCCGCGAGAGGGGCAGCGCCGCGGGGCAGACGTGCCCAGACATCTTCGAACTGCAAGACGGCAACTTCGCAGTAATCGGGACAGATCGGACAGAGAAACTCGACCCCGAGCTTCCCGCCGACGCCTCGCGCGCTGACTACGAGAGGATCGTGGTCATCAGCCGCGAGACTCTCATCCGGGCAAAGTCGGACATCCCCGACGCCTGATCCTGAACAGGGGCTCGCCTGCACTACAGCGCGGGCCCCTCGCGCCGCCGCCCCGCACCGCCGCCCCGCGACATCCAGCCGCACCCCCGCCCCCCTTCGGCCCAGCCGGAATCCGGTCGCGAGGAAGTCAGGTTAGGCTCACCTCTGTGAGTACGTGCACATCCGCGTCCCGACACCTCGACGAGCCTCTCGCGGGGACCGCCGCCACGGCGAGGACATGGCTGCTGCTGGAACAGCCGGGCCCCTGGGGCGTCAAAGCGCTCACCTCGAGCCACCTCGACCCCGTGCTCGGCCGCGCCCTGGAAGCCGCGGCGGAGGGCACCGGCGTCCGCGTGGCGCTCATCCGGCGCCCCGGCCGCCACGCGGACTGCCGCGAGGTCCGCGAGCGCCAGGTGTACGTGGCCCACACCGCTCCCGGCAACGTCTGGCTGCACAGTGCCGCGACGTCCGAGCCCGAGCGGCTGCTCGACCTCGATCTTGCCGCGCTCGGCCGGGGCGATCACCACACCTTCGGGACGGTTCTGCGGGGGCGGCCCCACACCGGTGACCCGCTCGCGCTCGTCTGCACCAACGGCAAGCGCGACCGCTGCTGCGCGGTCCTCGGCCGCCCGCTCGCCGCCGAACTGGCCGCCTCCGGGGTCGAGGGGACCTGGGAAGTCACCCATCTGGGTGGTCACCGCTTCTCCCCGACTCTCCTCGTGCTGCCCTTCGGATACGTGTACGGCCGCGCCGAGGCCCACCACGTCAAGGAGGTCCTGCAAGGCGTACGGGAAGGCCGTGTCGTCGCCGAGGGGTGCCGCGGAAGTTCCGCCTGGGAACGCCCCGGGCAGGCTGCCGAGCTGGCGGTGCGCACGACGTCCGGCGAGGACACCGCCGGCGCCCTGACCGTGGTCCGCACGGACGGCGCGGCTCCCCGCTGGGACGTCGTCGTCGCCCACACCGACGGCCGCCGCTGGACCGTCGCCGTCGCCCAGGGCACCGCCGAGCCGCCCCGCCGGGAGAGCTGCGGTTCCGCGCTGGGCTCCCCGACGAGGATGGACGTGCTGGCCGTACGCCGGCTGACGCCCACGGCCGCGCGCTAGCCACCGGACGGCCCCGGCCGCAGGCCTGCGGCCGGGGCCGTCCGAGGAACCGCCACCCCCACCGAATCGCGACGGCTGTGCCGTCGTGCAAACACCGGGCGGCTGAGATACGCGCCACACCCCACTACGACCGGCCCACCCCGTCCACGTACCGTCATGGGTATGAGCCCCACTCCCCCCGCACGCCGTCTGCGCCTCGGTATGCCGCGGCGGGTGTTCTCGCAGGTCCTGCTGATGCAGGTGGCGATCGCCGCCGGTGTCGCCGTCCTCGCGACCGGGCTGTTCCTCGCACCGCTCAGCGATCAGCTGGACGACCAGGCGATGCGCCGGGCCCTCGCCATAGCGCAGACCACGGCGGCCCAGCCGCAGGTCGCGGAGGACCTGGTCTCGACACGGCCGTCCGTCAACGGCCCCGTCCAGGTCGAGGCGGAACGGATCCGGAAGGCCAGCGGGGCCGAGTACGTGGTCGTGATGGACCGCGACGGGGTGCGCTGGTCGCACCCCGATCCGGCGGAGATCGGCGGGCTCGTCTCCACCGACCCGCGCCGCGCCCTGGCCGGCAACGAGGTCATGGAGATCGACTCGGGCACCCTCGGGCGCTCGGCCCGGGGCAAGGTGCCGCTGCGCGACACCGACGGGAAGATCGTCGGCGCCGTTTCGGTGGGGATCGAGTACGACAGCGTGCGTGCCCGGCTGATCCACGCGATCCCCGGCCTCCTGGCGTACGCCGGCGGCGCTATGGCGGTCGGGGCTCTGGCCGCGTATCTGATCTCCCGGCGGGTTCATCGCCAGACCCGCGACCTGGCCTTCTCCGACATCGCGGGGTTGTTGGCGGAGCGCGAGGCGATGCTGCACGGCATCCGGGAGGGCGTGGTCGCGCTGGACCGCGCCGGGCACGTGCGCCTCCTCAACGACGAGGCACGGCGGCTGCTCGGGATCGGTGACGAGGCGGTCGGCAGGTCGCTCGACGACGCGCTCGGCCCCGGCCGTACGACCGATGTGCTGGCCGGCCGGGTCACGGGCACCGATCTGCTGACCGTGCGCGGCCACCGGGTGCTGGTCGCCAACCGGATGCCCACGGACGACGGGGGCGCCGTCGCCACCCTCCGCGACCGCACCGAGTTGGAGCAGCTGGGCCGTGAACTCGACTCCACGCGCGGTCTGACGGACGCCCTGCGCGCCCAGGACCACGAGCACGCCAACCGGATGCACACGCTCCTCGGGCTCCTCGAACTGGAGCTGTACGACGAGGCCGTGGAGTTCGTCGGCGAGGTGGTCGGCGACCACCGGGCGACCGCCGAGCAGGTCACCGAGAAGATCCACGATCCTCTGCTGGCCGCGGTACTGGTCGGCAAGGCGACCGTCGCGGCCGAGCGCGGAGTGGCCCTGTCGGTCGCGGGCGGCACCCTGCTGCCGGACCGGTTGATCGATCCCCGAGGACTGGTCACCGTCGTCGGCAACCTCGTCGACAACGCCCTGGACGCCGTCGCGGGCACACCCCACGCGCGCGTGGAGGTCGATCTGCGCGCCGAGGGCCGTACGGCGATCCTCCGGGTCCGGGACACGGGCCCCGGAGTCCCACCCGACAAACGGGAGTTGATCTTCACGGACGGCTGGTCCACCAAGACGCGCCCGGCCCATCGCGAACGCGGCATCGGGCTCTCCCTGGTGCGCCGGCTCGCCGAGCGACAGGGAGGCAGCGCCCAGGTCGGCGAGGCGGCGGGCGGGGGCGCCGAGTTCACCGTCGTCCTGCCCGACGCACTCGCCGAACCGGGTCCGCAGCAGGAAACCGAAGCCGCCGTCACTGTCGCCGACAAGGAGTCGCGATGATCGAGGTCCTGATCGTGGACGACGACATCAGAGTCGCCCGCGTCAACGCCGCCTACGTGGAGAAGGTCGCCGGTTTCCACGTCGCCGGTGTGGCCCACAACGCGGCGGAGGCGTTGCACCTGCTGGAGACGCTGCCCCACGTGGACCTGGTCCTCCTGGACCACTATCTGCCGGACGACACCGGCCTCGTGGTCGTCCAGGAGATGCGTCGTCGGGGTCATGAGACCGACGTCATCATGGTGACGGCGGCCCGTGACGTCTCGACCGTCCAGGCCGCGATGCGCCAGGGCGCGCTCCAGTACCTGGTGAAGCCGTTCGCGTTCGCCGGGCTGCGGGCGAAGCTGGAGGCGTACGCGGAGCTGCGGCGCACCCTGGACGGCGGCGGTGAGGCCGAACAGGCCGAGGTCGACCGGATCTTCGGCGCACTCTCGGCGGGCGGCGAGCCGGACCTGCCCAAGGGGCACTCCCCCACGACCACCGAGCTCGTGCGCCGTGCCCTGATGACCGCCGAGGGGGCGTTGTCCGCCCAGGAGATCGCCGAGCGGACGGGCCTGAGCCGCCAGACCGCCCAGCGCTATCTGAAGCTCCTGGAACGCACGGGACGGGCCCGGCTGACCCTCAAGTACGGCGACGCCGGCCGCCCGGAACACCGCTACGAGTGGGCGACCCGCTCCTGAGGGACCTCCAGGGTGCGCATGCGCTCTGGCGAACCCGCAAGGTGAGCAAGCAGGTCTGGGGCGCCTCCGAAGCGCTCACACCGCCCCCGCTCCCGTGAGCGACCGCACCTCGGTCTCCGCGTGCTTCGCCTCGTCCGGCGGCTCGGCCGAGGTGACCGTGCCCAGCCAGCCGGCGAGGAAGCCCAGCGGGATGGAGACGAGGCCGGGGTTCTGCAACGGGAAGTACTGGAAGTCGACGTCGGGGAACAGCGAGTCGGCACTCCCCGAGACCACCGGCGACAGCAGCACGAGGACCACGGAAGGGACCAGTCCGCCGTACACGGACCACACCGCCCCACTGGTGGTGAACCGTCGCCAGAACAGCGAGTACAGCAGGACGGGCAGGTTGGCGGAGGCGGCGACCGCGAAGGCGAGGCCGACCAGGAAAGCCACGTTGAGGTCCTTGGCCAGCAGCCCGAGCGCGATAGCGACGACGCCGATACCGACGGCGGCCGTACGCGCCACCGCGACTTCACTGTGCGGCTTCGACCGCCTGCGCCGCAGCGACGCGTACAGGTCATGGGCCACGGACGCCGACGACGCGAGGGTGATTCCGGCGACGACCGCGAGGATCGTGGCGAACGCGATGGCCGCGACGATCGCGAACAGAACCGTTCCGCCCGTGGAGTCGGCGCCGCCGCCCAGGTCCAGGGCCAGTAGCGGCACCGCGGTGTTCCCTGCCGCGTTGGAGCCCCGTACGGCCTCCGGGCCGACGATGGCGGCCGCGCCGAAACCCAGCACGATCGTCATCAGGTAGAAGCCGCCGATGAGACCGATCGACCAGACGACCGAACGGCGTGCGGCCCGTGCCGTGGGCACGGTGTAGAAGCGCGAGAGGATGTGCGGGAGTCCGGCCGTCCCCAGCACCAGGGCGAGCCCGAGGCTGATGAAGTCGAACCGCGCGATCCAGTCCTCGCCGTACCTCAGTCCGGGCGCGAGGAACGCGTCGCCATGTCCGCTGCGTTCGGCCGCCGTCCGCAGCAGCTGGTCGAAGTCGCCGTGGAACCGCACCAGGACGAGCACGGTCAGTGCGATCGCCCCGCCCATCAGCAGGACCGCTTTCACGATCTGGATCCAGGTGGTGGCCCGCATCCCTCCCAACGACACATAGACGACCATGAGCGCGCCGACCCCGATGACCGTCCAGGTCTGCGCCCCCTCGCCCTCTCCTCCCAGCAGCAGGGCGACGAGGGTGCCCGCTCCGACCATCTGCGCCACCAGATACAGAACGGACACCGTCACAGAGGAAGTTCCCGCCGCGATCCGCACCGGCCGTTCGCTCATCCGCGACGCCACGACGTCGGCGAGGGTGAACCGCCCGCAGTTGCGCACCAGTTCGGCCACCAGGAACAGCACCACGAGCCAGGCGACCAGGAAGCCCACGGAGTAGAGCAGGCCGTCGTACCCGAAGAGCGCGATGAGCCCGGAGATGCCGAGGAAGGAGGCGGCGGACATGTAGTCGCCCGCGATGGCAAAACCATTCTCCATCGGCGAGAACAACCGGCCGCCCGCGTAGAACTCCTCGGCGGAGCCGTGCCGACTGCGGCTCACCCACGTCGTGATGCCCAACGTGACCGCCACGAACGCGCTGAACAAGACCAGCGCCAGCGTCTGATGATCGACGGTCACCGCGCGCCCCCTCTGACGCCACGCGTCAACTCCTGGGTGTCCCAGCGCAGATCGAGCGCCGCCCGGTCCCGCCGCAGCCTGGCGTGCCGCGCGTACGCCCAGGTGAACAGGAACGTCGTGAGGAACTGCCCGAGCCCCGCCAGCATGGCGACGTTCACCGCGCCCGCCACCGGCCGCGCCATCAGCCCCGGGGCAGTCGTCGCCGTCACGACGTAGGCCAGGTACCAGCTGAAGAAGACGGCGACACCCGGGATCACGAACCTGCGGTAACGACTGCGGACCTCCTGGAAGGCCGCGCTCCGCTGGACCTCCAGATAGACGTCCGCCGCGCCCTCGCTCCGGCTCTCCCGCGCATCGACCGCGGCCTGGGCCGGTCCGCCGGTGCCGTCCAACTCCCCCCAGCCGGAGGCCAGCGCGTCGTACCAGGGATCGTCGAACCGCACGTCCGCGCTGGCGAGGCCGTGCCCCTCGTGCTGCTCAACCGGGCTCTCAGAACCACCCCCGCGTCGGCGGGGACGGCCGGTTCTTGACTGCATGCCCAAGCATGGACAGAACGGGAAGACCCCTGACGTACCTCTTCACGATTGTTCACCCCATCAGGTGAAACCCCGGCCAGCCTCCCGCACTTGCGGCAGAAGAGACCCACCGGGTCCACGTACAGGCCACGCGTCCGGGAGAAGCGCGCCCACCGCCCACCCGCCGGGCCGAGGGCACCCGCCTCGGCCCGGCGCAGCGGCTACGCGTCGATGCGCGACCGGTCCAGCGTGGCCGCGGAGCTGGAGATGAACTCCTTGCGCGGTGCGACGTCGTTCCCCATCAGCAGGTCGAAGACCTGCTCCGCCGCCTCCAGGTCCGAGAGGTTGATCCGCCGCAGCGTGCGGTGCCGCGGGTCCATCGTCGTCTCCGCCAGCTGATCGGCGTCCATCTCGCCGAGGCCCTTGTAGCGCTGGATGGAGTCCTTGTACCGGACGCCCTTGCTCTGGAACTCCAGCAGCTTGTCGCGCAGCTCACGGTCCGAGTACGTGTAGACGTACTTGTCCTGCCCCTTCTTGGGCTGGACAAGCTCGATCCGGTGCAGCGGGGGGACCGCCGCGAAGACGCGTCCGGCCTCGACCATCGGCCGCATGTACCGCTGGAAGAGCGTCAACAGCAGACACCGGATGTGCGACCCGTCCACATCGGCGTCGGTCATCATGATGATCTTGCCGTACCGGGCCGCGTCGATGTCGAAGGTGCGCCCCGAGCCCGCCCCTATGACCTGGATGATCGCGCCGCACTCGGCGTTCTTGAGCATGTCGGTCACGGACGACTTCTGGACGTTGAGGATCTTGCCCCGGATCGGCAGCAGCGCCTGGAACTCGGAGTTCCGGGCGAGCTTCGCCGTACCGAGCGCCGAGTCCCCCTCGACGATGAAGAGCTCGCTGCGTTCCACGTCGTCGCTGCGGCAGTCGGCGAGCTTGGCCGGCAGCGAGGACGACTCCAGCGCCGTCTTACGACGCTGCGCGTCCTTGTGCTGACGTGCGGCGATACGCGTACGAGCGGCGGCGACGGCCTTCTCCATGACGACCCGCGCCTGGGCGGCCGCGTCCCGCTTGGTGGAGGTCAGGAACGCCTTGAGCTCCTTGGCGACCACCTGCGTCACGATGCGCCGGGCCGCCGAGGTGCCGAGGACCTCCTTGGTCTGGCCCTCGAACTGCGGCTCGGCGAGCCGTACGGTGACGACGGCGGTGAGGCCTTCGAGGGCGTCGTCCTTGACGATGTCGTCCTCGGCCACGCGCAGCATCTTCTTGGTGCGCAGCACCTCGTTCATCGTGGTGGCCACGGCCTGTTCGAAGCCCGCGACATGGGTGCCGCCCTTGGGGGTGGCGATGATGTTCACGAACGACTTGAGGGTCGTGTCGTAGCCGGTGCCCCAGCGCATGGCGACATCCACGCCGAGCTCGCGGGTGACCTGGGTGGGCGTCATCTGGCCGTGCTCGTCCAGGACGGGCACGGTCTCCCTGAAGGTGCCCTGTCCGGAGAAGCGGAGGACGTCGCAGACCGGCTTGTCGGAGGCCAGGTACTCGCAGAACTCGCTGATGCCGCCGTCGAAGCGGAACGACTCCTCGCCCTTGCTCCCGCCCTCACCGAGGCCCAGCTCGTCCCGGACGACGATCGTGAGACCGGGCACGAGGAAGGCGGTCTGGCGGGCGCGCTGGTGCAGGTTCTCCAGGGAGAGCTTGGCGTCCTTGAGGAAGATCTGGCGGTCGGCCCAGTAGCGCACGCGCGTGCCGGTGCGCGTCTTCGGAATCCGCTTGCCCTTGCGCAGGCCGCCGGTCGCCTCGAACTTGGCGTCCGGACCGTTGCCCGCGAAGGCGCCGGGCACGCCGCGCCGGAAGCTGATGGCGTGGGTGGCGCCGTTGCGGTCGACCTCGACGTCCAGGCGGGCGGAGAGCGCGTTCACCACGGAGGCGCCCACGCCGTGCAGACCGCCGGAGGCCGCGTACGAGCCGCCGCCGAACTTTCCGCCGGCGTGCAGCTTGGTCATGACGACCTCGACGCCGGACAGACCGGTCTTGGGTTCGACGTCGACCGGGATGCCGCGGCCGTTGTCCCGCACCTCCACGGAGGCGTCGTCGTGGAGGATCACCTCGATGTGGTCGCAGTAGCCCCCGAGGGCCTCGTCCACGGAGTTGTCGATGATCTCCCATAGGCAGTGCATCAGGCCTCGACTGTCGGTCGAGCCGATGTACATGCCGGGGCGCTTCCGCACGGCCTCGAGCCCCTCGAGGACGAGCAGGTGCCGCGCGGTGTAGTTGGAACCGTCCCGGTCTGCTCCGGTCAGCAGCGCTGTGGACGGCACGGACGTATCGGCGGTCACGCGGTTCGCTCCTCGCTGAATTTCAAGTGAGGCCCATTTGGGTAAGGGGCCGGGCTCTGTTGCCGGTCCGAGGGTACCGAGGCCTGGTAGAGCCGTTGTAACGCCACCCTCGTCCGAAACTCAGAGTAGTCCAGAGTCGCATACACGTTCGATCCCTCGATGGGGTGAAGTACATATCACGTTCCCTTCGAGGCATGAACCATTTAGGCTCCGGGCACGTCCTCATGAACAACCGGCAACCCAGCCGGGAGGACCGTACAACCGAAAGAACAACCACCAGAACCACCGAAGAACCACCGATAGACAGCGCGAACCCGTACGACACGAAGACACGCACTACGGCTCATTCGCCGCCAACCGGCAGCAGACAGCCGGCCCGGAAAGATTTTTTCGAGTTAAAGCCGCGAGCGGGAACGTTTTCGGCCTGGTTGGATGTTGACCCTGGTACGACAGCTCGTCGAGCTAGAGAAGAGGCGACGTGACTACTGTTCTGACCCCCGCGACCCCGCTGACGGCCGCTGACCGATGCGACCGCTGCGGCGCCCAGGCCTATCTGCGCGTCGTCCTGCTGAGCGGTGGAGAGCTGCTGTTCTGCGCCCACCACGGCCGCAAGTTCGAGCCGGAGCTCAAGAAGATCGCCGCGGAGATACAGGACGAGACGGAGCGGCTCACGGCCGTTCCCGCGACTCCAGAAGAGGACGAGCGCTGACGCTTCGCACCTGACGACGAGCCGCCACCGGCTCAAGGCCGGTGACCGGGCGGCCACTCCCGTACCCACGGGGTGGCCGCCCGCTCTCGTCCCGCACCCCACTCACCAAGGGCGCGCGGCCGCGTACGGCGCTCAGCGCCGTCTCAGCGGCTCTCCGCCAGCACCCGGGCCACGTACGAGCCCCTGGTGTAGACGCCGGGATTCCCGGCGAGCCCACAGCCGCTGCCCCACGACACGAGGCCGATCAGCTTGCCCCGGGCGACCAGCGGTCCTCCGCTGTCCCCCTGGCACGCGTCCCGGCCGCCCTTCTGCTCCCCGGCGCACACCATGGAGCCGGACTGGTACCGGCCTTCCGCGCTGCCCGGATAGGCCCGCTCGCAGACGGCGTCGGCCAGTACCTCCACCGAGGCGGCCCGCAGGCCCTGTGTGTAGTCCCCGGCGCCAGTGGTGTCCCCCCAGCCGTAGACCGCGGCCGGCGTGCTCGGCGCGTACGCCGCGTCCCCGGCGCCCGCCAGTCCGATGACGGAGCTCTCGGGCAGCGGTGTGGCGAGGGTCACCACGGCGAAGTCCCCCGCGTTCGTATAGGGGTCGTACTCGGGGTTGACCCAGGCGCCGCTCACCGGGATCTCCTCTCCCTCGGTCGACTGCAGCTCGGCGCGGCCGGCGATGACCCGGAGATCGGGGACGCGTTCCGGCGGACCTCCCAGCACGCCCTCACTGAGGCAGTGGGCGGCCGTCAGCACCGTCGTGGGGCCGATCACGACACCGCCGCAGAACTGCCCGGCCCGGGTACCCCCGAACCGGTCACGACTGGACAGCGCCACCGTCCAGGGCGCCTGGGAGATCTCGACCGGATGACCGCCGATGACGACCTCGGCCGTCGCCGACGGCGGTGAGACCAGCGGTATGACGGCCGTGGTGGCCGCGACGGCCAGCAGTCGGGCGAACGATCGACGCATGCGCGCTCCTCACTCCGGGTCTTGGATGGCACACCCAGAGTGATCCACGGGATCGGCTTTCGCATGCCGCACACACGCCGAAGGCCCGGCTCCTTCGAGGGAACCGGGCCTTCGGACCGACCACACGCGCCGGTGGTGTGCTGCCTAGTCCAGGTAGTCGCGCAGAACCTGCGAGCGCGACGGGTGACGCAGCTTGGACATCGTCTTGGACTCGATCTGGCGGATGCGCTCACGCGTGACGCCGTACACCTTGCCGATCTCGTCGAGGGTCTTCGGCTGACCGTCGGTGAGACCGAAACGCATGGAGACGACGCCTGCCTCGCGCTCGGAGAGCGTGTCGAGAACGGAGTGCAGCTGCTCCTGCAGGAGCGTGAAGCTGACCGCGTCGGCCGGGACGACGGCCTCGGAGTCCTCGATGAGGTCACCGAACTCGCTGTCGCCGTCCTCGCCCAGCGGCGTGTGCAGGGAGATGGGCTCGCGGCCGTACTTCTGGACCTCGATGACCTTCTCGGGGGTCATGTCGAGTTCCTTGGCCAGTTCCTCCGGGGTGGGCTCGCGGCCCAGGTCCTGGAGCATCTGACGCTGCACACGCGCCAGCTTGTTGATGACCTCGACCATGTGCACCGGGATACGGATGGTGCGGGCCTGGTCGGCCATGGCGCGGGTGATCGCCTGCCGGATCCACCAGGTGGCGTAGGTGGAGAACTTGTAGCCCTTGGTGTAGTCGAACTTCTCGACCGCGCGGATCAGACCGAGGTTGCCTTCCTGGATCAGGTCCAGGAAGAGCATGCCGCGGCCGGTGTAGCGCTTGGCCAGGGAGACCACCAGACGGAGGTTGGCCTCCAGGAGGTGGTTCTTGGCCCGGCGGCCGTCCTCGGCAATGATCTCCAGCTCACGCTTGAGCTTGGGGGCAAGCTTGTCCGCGTTGGCCAGCTTGTCCTCGGCGAACAGACCGGCCTCGATGCGCTTGGCGAGCTCGACCTCCTGCTCGGCGTTGAGCAGGGGGACCTTGCCGATCTGCTTGAGGTAGTCCTTGACCGGGTCGGCGGTGGCACCGGCGGCCGCGACCTGCTGGGCGGGCGCGTCGTCCTCGTCCTCGTCGGACAGGACGAAGCCGGCGCTCTCGGTGCCCTCGGGCTCCTCGCCCGGCTTGCCGCCCGGGGTCTCCTCGAGGACCTCTTCGTCGATCAGCTCGACGTCGTCCTTCTTGCCGGTCGTCTTCTTGGCCGCCGTCTTCTTGGCGGCGACGGTCTTCTTGGCGGGGGCCGCCTTCTTGGCGACCGCCTTCTTGGCGGCGGCCTTCTTGGCGGGTGCGGCGTCCTCGGCGGAGGCGTCGGCCGCGGGCACCGCGGGGGCGGCTGTGGCGGTGGCCTTCTTGGTGGTCACCGTCTTCGCCGCGACCGTCTTGGTGGCGGTGCGCTTGGCCGGACTCTTCGCTGCGACGCTCTTTCGGGTGCGCTTGGGCTCCGCGGCACTGACCATCAGCGTCACACCCTCTTCCTCGAGGATCTGGTTGAGGCTGCGCAGTACGTTCTTCCACTGAGTGGCCGGAATCTGGTCAGCTTCGAAGGCCCGACGCACATCGTCGCCGGCGATCTGCCCCTCAGCCTTTCCCCGCTCAATGAGCGCCATGACAGAGACGGACTCGGCGATCTCCGGCGGGAGCGTACGGGATGTGCTGGCCGACACGAACAACCTCTCGGAACGTTGGAAAACGGCTTCCGGCCCCGTCCACTGCGGACAGGAGCCGACCACCGGCTTGGGAGTGGGCCGACGGTGCGGGCGGGGGCCGGGAAGAGGCACAGCGCCGTGAACGGCGTCCGTATTCCCTCCGCGGCTGTCACCTCTTAGGTCATCGCACTGCTCCCACGAGCGTTACGCCCAATCTGCGTGGCCCGAGTCACACCCCGTAAGCACTCAAAAACGGTCAGACACTGCCAGAGGTGATCGACCAAGGCCACAACTGCTTCCGTCCGGACGAGTACCCGAACGATTTCCGAATGAACTCCTCGATATGGATCACCGTCCTCGTGGGATCCGGGGTCCCCTCCCGCGTACCCGCGCCCGCCGGGACAACCCCTCCCGGCGGGCCCATCGCACCGGCCGGGACGAGCCGAGGCGTCCCGGCACGAGGATCACTCCACCGCTCCGGCGTCGTGCCGCCGGACCCCGCCGAATCCCAGGAGGATCCGATGGGGCCCGGCGGCACTGATCCGCCGGTCGAGCGACGCCACGGAAGGGCCCGCACCCCGGCCGCACCGCCCTTGTCCCGCTCCGAGCGCCCTCAGTGCTCGCGCGGCGCGGGCACCACACGTTCCACCTCGGGGTGGACGGTGAGCAGTTGACGCATGGCCGCCTCGGCCGCCCCTCCGTCGCCCGCGGCGAGGGCGTCGACGATCCGGGCGTGATGACCCAGCGCCGACTCGGTCGGCCGGTCACATCCGGTGACCGGTCCGCCGGAGACCTGGAGGGCCGCGGAGACGATTCCGGAGAGGTGCTCCAGCATGCGGTTGCCCGCGAGCTGGATGAGCAGCGAGTGGAACTCGGCGTCCGCCCGCGAGAAGGTCAGCGGGTCACCCTGGGCCATGGCGTGGCCCATGAGCTCGACCATGTCGCCGAGACGCTGCTGGACGTCGTCGCGGCCGTGTCCGGCGGCGAGGCGAGCGGCGAGCGGCTCGATCGTCCAGCGCAGTTCATTGAGCTCGCGCCGCTGGTCGTCACGCTGCGGGCCGAAGGCCCGCCACTCGATGATGTCCGGGTCGAGCAGGTTCCAGTCACTGACGGGACGGACGCGCGTGCCGACGTTCGGCCGGGCGCTGACCAGGCCCTTGGCCTCCAGGACACGCAGGGATTCACGGACGACGGTGCGGGAGACCTCGAACCGCTGGCCGATCTCCTCGGGCACGAGCGGGCGATCCGCGCCCAGGTCCCCGGAAACGATCATCTGGCCGAGCTGCTGGACGAGTTGGCCGTGCAGTCCGCGTCCGCGGCTCCCGGCGGCGCGTCGGCCCACGCGCCCCAGCTCGGGCTCCGCGCCGTCCCAGGCGGGGAGGCCTACGCGGTCGACACCGGAGTGCTCGGCGTAGGGGTAGCGGTCGAGTTCGCCCGGTCCTGCGAGGCCGGAGTCGGCGGAGCGGGCGGCGGTCATCATGGTGTGCGCAAGGGTACTCACGCATCCTTTGTCGGCTGCGTTCTCAACTCCCTTGAGGTCTTTGGTGAAAAGCACACGAAAGGGTGATCGCTCACCCCGTCGCAATTGACGCCTTATCGGAAAGAAATGGGCGTTCTAAGAGGAGTTGCGCGCATTGCGTCGACGGAAGAGCACGGACGGTGAGCACGAAAGGATGACGACGATCATCCGCGGACCCGACCGCGCAGGTTCGTGAGCAGGTAGGCCCCCAGCAGCGCGGTCAGCGACAACAGCAGCGCCCCGCCCACGGGTTGGATGATCGCCCGCGCCACCGCTTCCAGATAGCGCTCTCCCCCGAACGGCCACTGCACCAGCACGAGCTCGCGCAGCCGCATCGGAAACCCGATCGCACTGCGCACGGACGATCCCTCCAGCAGCTTCTGCACCAGGGGTACGACGAGGAGGGGCACGGCGACCACGGCGGCGAGCCCTGCGGACGTGGACCGGAAGACCCCCGCCGCGAGCACCCCTGCCCAGGCGCACCCCACGACGAGCCCGACCCAACTCGCCCCGAGCGGCAGCCAGTCAGCCGGGACGGAGATGAGTTCCGGCCCGTAGACGAGGTAGAGCACTTCGAGGTCGCAGCCCACGGCGAGGATCGCCAGGAGCAGCGCGGTGGCCGCCGCGACTAGGAGCTTCGCGACGAGCAGTCCCAGCCGACGGGGCACGGTGCCACGGTCCGCGGCCAGCGCGGGGTGGCGGAACTCGTCGCCGAACGCGAAGGCCCCGAGCAACCCCGCGCCGATGGCGGCGGGCGGCAACGGCAGCTCCCGCGGCCACGCGGCCAGCAGTCGCGGCTGCGGGGTGTGCCCGATCCTGGCCAGGGCCACCGCCATGAGGGCGGACGTGACGAGCACGGCCGCGGCGGTGACATACGCGGTGCCGACGCCGCCAGCCCGCCGCAACTCGTACCGCAACGGACGCAACGGGCTCGGCGCCGACCGCACGGTAATGGGCGGCGGGAGCGCCGGCAGTGCCGGCGAAGGCGGCAGCGGGCCCGCTTCCGACGGGCGATCCTGGGGCGGCGCCGCGAGAGCGGCATCGGTCGCGAGAGCGGCATCGGTCGCGAGAGCGGCATCGGTCGCGAGAGCGGCATCGGTCGCAAGAGCGGCATCGGTCGCAAGAGCGGCATCGGTCGCAAGAGCGGCATCGGTCGCGAGAGCGGTTCGGGGCTCGGTCACGGTCACGAACGCGCTCCCCTTAGGCCCCTCGGCGGCCGTCCAGTGCGCCTCAAGCGGCCCCTGGGCCTCATGGAGCGAGTCGGGCGCGCCCTCGGCACACACCGGATCGTTCTCCACCGCCACCGGCGGCATCTGCGACATGGGCCCCATGTCACCGATCTCGTCCGCGAGTTGGTGCACGAGGATGCCGTGCCGGAACGCGACCTCACCGATCTCCGCACACGTACTGCCGTACACCGACAGCCGATTTCCTCCCTCCGGCACGATCTCCACGGAACGCCGTGCGGTCCGGGCCTCCTTGGTGAGCAGCGCCTCGAGCCGGGCGGCGTACGGGGTACGGACGGCCACCCTGGGCCGCAGCCGGGTCCGGGAGAAGTCGGCGACCTCCTGGTCGGCGACGAGCCTGCCCTGTTCGAGAGTGAGGACCCGGTCGGCGGTCCGCGCGGCCTCCTTGGGGTCGCCGGTGGTGAACAGGACCGTGCCGCCCTGATCGGCGTGCGCCCGCATGATCCCGTGCAGCCACCTGCCTTCACGAACGGCCAGCCCGTGAGCCGGCTCGTCCAGCACGAGGGTGTGCGGGTCGGACAGCAGCGCACAGGCCAGACCGAGGCGGCGGTCCATGCCCCGCGAGAGCGTGCGCAGCCGCGCATCGCACAGGCTGACCAGGCCCACGACCTCCAGGACTTCGTCGGCCCGCCGCGTGGGCAGCCCCGCGGCCGCGCACAGCATGCGCAGATGGCCTCGGACGGTGCGGGCCGGGTGGCCGGGCACGTCACCGAGAAGCACGCCGACCTCGCGCGAGGGGTGGGCGATGCGGTGCAGGGGGCGCCCTCTGAAGTAGGCAACGCCACGGCCCGGTTGAAGTTCGAGCATGAGTTTCAGCGCTGTCGACTTGCCCGCTCCGGGGGCCCCGAGGAGTGCGGTGACGTGACCGGAGTGCGCCTCGAAGGACACATCGTCGACGGCAAGCGGAAACTCCTTGCGAGGATTGCTGGTCAATCCGATGGCCTGGATCACCCTAGGCAAGATAGCGCGGTATGTCCGTTTTTTCGGGCACCTTGAGGCTCACCGCACGGCCAAGGCAGCCGAACGCGGCGGAGAGGGCTCCGGCCGCGTGCGCGTCAGACCTCCGGGCGCAGCATCGGCGGGTTGAGGAGGGTGGCGCCGCCGGCGCGGAAGAGCTGGGCGGGACGGCCGCCCTGCCGCGTGGTGGTGCCACCGGTGGGCACCAGGAAGCCCGGCGTGCCCGTCACCTTGCGATGGAAGTTGCGTGGATCGAGGGCCACCCCCCACACAGCCTCGTAGACACGCCGCAGCTCGCCGACCGTGAACTCCGGCGGACAGAAGGCCGTGGCCAGCGAGGAGTACTCGATCTTGGAACGGGCACGCTCCACCCCGTCCGCGAGGATCTGCGCGTGATCGAAGGCCAACGGCGCCATCGGCTCGCCGTCACGCGCGTAACCACCCTGCTCCAGCAGTTCCTCGACGGGTGCCCAGCGCGCGCTGTGGGCGTCTCCGCCCGGCCGGGGCGCGGGCAGGTCCGGGGCGAGGGCGAGATGGGCGACGCTGACAACCCTCATCCTCGGGTCGCGCTTCGGGTCACCGTAGGTCGCCAACTGCTCCAGGTGCGCGCCGTTGTCCTGCGCGGGCTCGGACGGTTCATGAGCGGTGAGCCCGGTCTCCTCCGCCAGCTCCCTCGCCGCTGCCTGCGACAGATCCTCGTCCGGCCGGACGAAGCCACCGGGCAACGCCCATCGCCCCTGGAACGGCTGTTCGCCCCGTCGTACCGTCAGTGCGCAGAGCGCATGACGACGGACGGTCAGCACGACCAGGTCCACGGTCACAGCGAAGGGCGGATAGTCCGACGGGTCGTAGGGCATGCCGCGATCATAGTCGTCTGCCTGACGATAAACACTCCCTTCGTGGTCGCTTCCCCACTTGATCCACTTCTGCCCGACACCGGACCCACGGCACGGCCGCCGACCCCGTGCACCAGGCATCGCCTGCCGTTCCCTCGCACGTCACGGTGGTCACACTCCCAGCTGCAACCCGTCGGCCGCCTCCTCGACCATCGCGAGCCCCAGCCTGCTGACACGTACGGCGAACGGAGCGCCCGCGACGCGCAGTCCCGTCATACCGATCTCTCCCAGCGGCGCACTGCGAACCGGCCGCAGGGTCACCGTCCGGGCGGGGGCGTCGGGACGGATTCCGACAAGGGTGGTGAGCAGCAGCACCCCCGCGGCCGCCGCCGTCGCGGCCGGTCTGCAGGACGCGGGGTGGGGCAGCGGGGCACTTCCCGCCGTCCGCTGCTCACCCGCGTACATCTCTGGCAGCCGACGGTCGAAGTTCTCCGCCGCCGCCAGCACCCCCCGCAGAAGCGCGCCTGCCTCCTTCTCGTACCCGGCTGCCGCCAGCCCCGCGACCGCGATCGCCGTCTCCTGCACACGCACGGCGCCGCTGCGATGGCCGAAGGGGTTGTATCCGGCTTCCTTCGCGCCCAGGCTCCGCAATCCCCACCCCGAGTCCATGGCCGGCCCTCCGAGCAGCCGCGCCAGTTGTTCGGTCCGTACCTTGTCGAGAAGCCCCGGGGCCTGCTCCCCGGCACCGAGCAGCCCGGTGTCCAAGAGGTGTGCGGTACCGGCTCCCAGATGCGGCACGACCCGCCCGTCCGGGGTACGGGCGGCCGCCGGTCTGCCACCGCCCCGTTCCTCGACCCAGAAGTCCATCGCGAACCGGGCCCGCAGTTCTCTCGCCCAGTCCCGTAGCTCGTCCCCGCTCGGTCGGCCGTACGCATCGAGGAGATCCGCGCCCAGCAGCGCGGCCCGGTGAGCGTGCGCCTGGGTCTCGCAACGCAGCGGACCTCCTGGGCGCGGGTCGGGCAGATAGGCGCCGCTTCCGACAGCGCCCCGAAGCCATCGCAGGCAGCGCTCAGCCGCGGGCAGCAGTTCCTCGGTCTCCTGCTCGGGCAGTCCCCATCTCCTGGCCTCCGCGAGGAGCACGGGGAACAGGAGGGTCGCCTCGGTGCCGGTGCAGACCGGCGGCAGATGAGGGCCCGCGTCCCGCCGCGGACCCGGGATCATGCCGGACTGTGCTTCCCGGCCCACGAGTTGGGTGCGGGCGAGGATGCGCAAGGTGCCCGCGGCGAGGCGGGTGCCGAGTGGCAGGGTCATCCGGGCCGCGACCAGTGCGTCGGCCGGGGCCATGCCGCAGCGCCAGGGCGCGCCCGCCGCGAGATGGGTGTCGGACGGATTCCTCGGGTCACGCAGCAACAGTGCTTCGAGGTCCTCGAGGCAGGTGTGCAGGAAGGGCTGCACCGTCGGGTCGTCGCCCGCCGCCCCGGCCTGGGAGAGGGGGCTCGTGGCCCCCCGCCCCACCGGCCTGATGGGGCCCGCGCCGTCCGGTCGTACCCGCAGCTCCACGCTCCGGGTGCCGCCGGGCGGCAGCTCCAACTCCCAGCGCAGCAGCCCCGCGGAGGCCAGGGCGTCAGTGGGCGGCGGATGCGCCGTCACCGTGGAGTGCCCATGCGCACTGGACCACCGAAGGCCGGAGTCGTGCACACTCGCCGGCAGTTCCGCGCCGGCGCTGCCGGAGGCGACGGCGCCCAGCTCCGCGAGATCCGTTCCCAGGGACACCTCGAGGGGGAGGCGCAGTGGGCGGCGGGCCGTGCTGTGCAGGGTGATCCGCTCGGTACCGTCGGCATACCGTGTGCGCTCGACCATGACGTCCGGGTCCGGCCCGGCCTCGGCGGACATGCGCAGCGTCGCCATGAAGCGGGCTCGGTCGGCCGAGACCATCCGCGCCTGCACGGCGAGCGGTTCCCGTCCGGCCACCCTCACCTGGCAGCGGGAGAGCATGCGCCGTCCGGAGCGGTAGAAGCCCTCCAGTCCCCGGCCGTTCAGTTGGCCTTGCTCCGTCGAGATCGCAAGGCCCGGCAGGGCGACACAGATCAGCGTCGTGTGGGCCGGTGGCAGCTCCGCTGGGCGGCGGGGGACAGGGGACGACGCCTGCCGGGGCGAAGGGCTTCCGGTGACCGTGTGCGGCAGCCCGGGCGGGCCGCCCGCACCGGGCACTGCGCCCACCGGGCCGCTGCGGCCCGGTGGGCGTGAGCCCGTGACGCGGGGCACCGGACCGCGGACGTCCGTGGGTGGAGCGCCGCTTCCCTCCTCACGGGCCCGGGCGGAGGGCGGGACCGGCCTGAGGAAGGACGGGACTTTGTCGGCATCGGACATGGAGGGCAGGGGCATGGAGTGGCTTCTTCTGTCTTCGGCGCGCGTGGGGTGCGCTCGGCACCAGGTGGGGAGCCGGAGAGGGACGGGGTGCGACGGTGGCGAGGCCAGGCCACGGGTACCGCCACTCAGGTGAACGGAGCGGCTCCGCTCCGGGTCACGCCCCTGCCCCGGGAAGCCGAGCGACCAGAGGTTCGGCGAGGTGCCTGGGACGGCGCTGAGGGGGAACAGCGCGCTCAGGTGCGCCACGATCCATGACAGCGCCTCCCTCCACGCCCTGTGCCGGACCGGCGCGGTCACGTCTCCCCCTCGGTGGGCCGCCCACCGCCACCGCGGCGGGCCCGCGCCCGACCGCGCGCGCCGTCGACCGTGCTCCCCGGCCGTCGGCCGGCGGGTGCACTGCCGTCAGCGGAGCGCGATCGGCGGGCGTGAGCGGCGCCGGGTGATCGCCGGACGGGGCGGGTGTCGGCGTTCCCGTCCGGGTGTGACCTGCGTCGGCGCCGGGAGCCGGTCGCGACGCAGGGCTCAGCCGAGGTCGACTGCATGACCGGAGGCTGGTCGGGACGGCTCTCCTCGCCGCCGGCTCCGGCGTTGGCAGGGGGCGACGCCAAGCCACGTCCCTTGCGTTCGGCGCGCAGGCAGCGGCGAATGGACTCGGGGTCGAGGCCCTCGTTGCAGGCCTGGTGCAGGAGGCGGGCGAAGAGGTAGTCGGGATCTGCGGCGAGGGCCATGGCCAAGGCCTCGCGGGCCTCCAGTTCGTCTCCCGAGGACCAGGCGACCCAGCCCGCAAGCGTGAGGGGGGCGGCCGCGTG
Organism: Streptomyces akebiae; assembly: GCF_019599145.1. Lineage (NCBI taxonomy): Bacteria > Bacillati > Actinomycetota > Actinomycetes > Kitasatosporales > Streptomycetaceae > Streptomyces > Streptomyces akebiae. The sequence continues at coordinate 2,726,413 of NZ_CP080647.1, forward strand.
CTCGCCGTAGGGGCCGACGCAGCGGCGGGCGAGGGCGCGCCAGAGACGGAGGGCCGGGCCCGCTTCGTCGCCTTCCATCCATTCGGCGGCGCGGTCGCGGGTGGCGCGGTCCTGGAGTCCGAGGATCATTGTGGCCGCGTCCCCGTGTCCGACGAGTTCGTCGTCGTGGAGGTCCGCGTCCAGCGTGCCGGACACGGACGGAGCGGCGGCCAGTCGCTCGATGGCGCACTGTGCCACGGCGAGAGTCTCCTCGGCGACGTCCGCACGACTCTCCGCGTGCAGAATGCGGGGGACGAGCGCGGACTGCGCGGCGTCGAGGGCGGCCTCCTGCTGCAGCGCGGCAGCGCTCTCCCAGGGCAACAGCCTGGCCCTCATCTCTTTCAGTGTGCCGCGCACCTGGAGGCCGGCGTAGGTCGCGGCGGCGGCTAGCACAGAGGTGCCCGGTAGCCCCATCGGCTGCCCGTCGGCAGAACAACATCCGTTGCCGGGACAGCAGTAGGACCAGTAGCGATTTTCGGAGATGCACAGGGCCTCGACCACCGGCACGTCCAGGGTGCCGCAGGCCCTGCGCAGCAGTTGGGCGAGCGGCCGCAGGCGTTCCATGACCTCGTGCGGCGACTCACCGCTCGCCGGATCCTGGCAGAGGAAGGCGACCATGCTCTCCGGCCTGGCACCTCGACGCTCACTTCCGGTCACCAGCCCGTGGGCCAGTTGTTGGGCCACGGCCGGCCAGTCGTCCGTCTGGGCCGGGATGCCCAGTCGTGCGCGTCCGCCGAACCGTCCTCGGGCGTCCCGGTCGTGCAGTGCGACGAGGACGATACTGTCCTCGGGGCGATATCCGAGCAGGTAGGGCAGGGCGTCGGCGAGTTCTGCCGGGGTGCGGAGGGTGACCTGCTGGCCGTCGGGAGGTCCGGTGGTCGCGCCGTGCCCCAAGTAGGCGGAGGGCTCGCCCGCGCGCCCGTGGCCGTTCTGCCCGCTGATGTCACTGTTGCCGGAGGTCCCGGCCGCTTCGCTGTGATTCGTCATGCGGCGACCATCTCGCGGATCTTGAGATTCCGCTTTGCCCTGTGGATAAGTCCGACCATGATCACGTCAGAAGCTGTCCACAGTTCACTCCTCCCGTTCGCGCGATGTCCGAGGCATCGGGTTGCATGGGGCCATGAGCGACGAAGACCTGCCCCCCACGGACCGCCAAGATCTGCGTACGGCCGCCGACGCCGTGCTCGCCCGCCTCGTGGGCGCGCCGACGGGCGCCGCGCGACTGCGCGAGGACCAGTGGCACGCCATCGAGGCGCTGGTCGCGGAGCAGCGCAGAGCCTTGGTGGTGCAGCGCACGGGCTGGGGCAAGTCCGCGGTGTACTTCGTCGCGACCGCGCTGCTGCGCGAGCGGGGCGCGGGACCCACCGTCATCGTCTCCCCGCTCCTCGCCCTCATGCGCAACCAGGTCGAGGCGGCCGCCCGCGCCGGCATCCACGCGCGGACCATCAACTCATCGAACACGGAGGAGTGGGACTCGATCCGCCAGGAGGTCACCGCGGGCACGGTCGACGTACTCCTGGTCAGTCCGGAGCGGCTCAACAACCCCGATTTCCGTGACCAGGTCCTTCCCGAGCTGGCGGCCGCGACCGGGCTGCTCGTGGTCGACGAGGCGCACTGCATTTCGGACTGGGGCCATGACTTCCGCCCCGACTACCGCCGACTGCGCACCATGTTGGCCGACCTGCCGTCGGGTGTCCCGGTGCTCGCCACGACCGCGACGGCCAACGCGCGCGTGACGGCCGACGTGGCGGAGCAGCTGGGCACCGGCGGCGGCACGGACGCCCTGGTCCTGCGCGGGCCCCTGGACCGCGAGAGCCTGAGCCTCGGCGTGCTCGAACTGCCGGACGCCGCCCACCGGATGGCGTGGCTCGCCGACCACCTGGACGAGTTGCCGGGCTCCGGGATCATCTACACGCTCACCGTGGCCGCCGCCGAGGAAGTCACCGCGTTCCTCCGCCAGTGCGGGCACACCGTGACGTCGTACACCGGGAAGACGGAGAACGCCGACCGGCAGCAGGCCGAGGAGGACCTCCTCGCCAACCGGGTCAAGGCCCTGGTCGCCACCTCCGCCCTGGGGATGGGCTTCGACAAGCCCGACCTGGGGTTCGTGGTGCACCTGGGCTCACCCTCCTCCCCCATCGCCTACTACCAGCAGGTGGGCCGCGCGGGTCGCGGTGTCGAGCACGCGGAGGTGCTGCTACTGCCCGGCAAGGAGGACCAGGCGATCTGGGAGTACTTCGCCTCGGTCGCGTTCCCTCCGGAGGAGCAGGTGCGCCGGACCTTGGACGTCCTGGCACACGCGGAGCGACCGATGTCCCTGCCCGCCCTCGAACCGCTGGTGGAACTGCGCCGCTCCCGGTTGGAGACGATGCTGAAGGTCCTCGACGTGGACGGTGCGGTCCGCCGGGTCCAGGGCGGTTGGGTCTCCACCGGCGTCCCCTGGACGTACGACACCGAGCGCTACGCCTGGGTCGCCAAGCAGCGCGCGGCCGAGCAGCAGGCCATGCGCGACTACGTGACGACTCCGGGCTGCCGGATGGAGTTCCTGCGACGGCAGTTGGACGACGAGGAGGCCGTGCCGTGCGGGCGCTGCGACACCTGCACGAAGCCCAGGTTCACGGACTCCGTCTCCGCGGCGGCGCTGGACGCGGCGCGCGGCGAGTTGGGGCGGGCGGGGGTCGAGGTGGAGCCCCGCAAGATGTGGCCCACCGGGCTGCCGACGGTCGGCGTCAATCTGAAGGGACGTATTCCGGCCGGTGAACAGGCGGCTCCGGGGCGGGCGTTGGGACGGCTGTCGGACATCGGCTGGGGTAACCGACTGCGGCCGATGCTCGCGCCCCAAGCACCGGACGGGCCGGTTCCGGACGACGTGGCGAAGGCGGTGGTAGCCGTCCTGGCCGACTGGGCGAAGGGCCCCGGCGGCTGGGCCTCCGGGCAGGCCGACGCGCAGCCCCGTCCGGTGGGTGTCGTCACCATGCCATCCCGTACCCGGCCACAGTTGATCGGTTCCCTCGGTGCGCGGATCGCCGAGATCGGTCGTCTGCCGCTGCTGGGCTCGCTGGCGTACACCGGCGCGGTTTCCCAGGTCACCCGCAGCAACAGCGCACAACGCCTGAAGGCACTCGACGGGGCACTGACCGTGCCACCCGAACTGGCCGCCGCTCTCATGAGGGCAGACGGGCCGGTACTGCTGGTCGACGACGCCACGGAGACCGGCTGGACGCTCGCGGTCGCCACGCGCGTGCTCCGGCGCGCGGGCGCACAGGGGGTGTTGCCCCTCGTTCTCGCCGTCCGGGGGTGACCGGTCGTCAACCAGGCGTGAGCCCCCTCCCGCTTGGGCGTTACCGACGCGTCCTATGCGCAGGGATATAAGCGGTGGATCACCACAAAACTGTCAGTGGCCCCAATTGCTCGTTGCCGCAACCAAGTTCGCCAGGAAGAATTGGAGTCCGCTCCCCGCACGGCCCACTCGTCAATCGGTAGGGCTTCTGCTGCGGCGTGCGCTCCCCCAAGTCCGACCCCCGCCCGCTGTGTGGGCGCGTAGCCGAAGGGAGGATCGTGACCTTCGGATTCGCTCCGTCCTCGGCGGCCTCCGTGTCGACCTCTGCCGACCTGTCCGCCGCTTCCGCCAACCGGTTGCTCGAGCCCGCGGAGTGGGCCGCCGCCGGGATTCCACTGCTGCGCAATCCCCGGGAGGTCGTCAGCGGGCTGCACGCACGACATCAGCCCCGGCCCGCGACGGCGGTCGTGGCCGTCCTGGATCCGGACGAACGCCTGCTGGCGAGCGCCTCGTTCGTCCGGCGTCCGGCCCCTGCCGACGGGTGGATGTTCCGCAACGCTCTCCTCGCCCAGCTGCGTCGGGTCATTCCGCACGACCTGCGCCGGCGCACCCCGGTGCGTACGGCCGTGCTGCTCTACTGCCGTGAGGGCGACGCGCGTTGGACGGAGGAGGACGGGGCGTGGATGTGGGGGCTGCGGGACGCCTGCACACTGCACGGGCTGCGCTGCGGGGCGTACATCACGCTGACACGTGACGGCTGGCAGGTCCTCGGCGAGGGCCGAGGTGGCCGCCGTCCTCACGCGGACTCACCGGCCGAGCCGTTCGCCACGGCCGTCGCGCCGCCTCCCATGCCACGCACCGGTGGAGTCGCGTCGGAGGTAATGCGCCGGGTCGCGGCGCGCTGAGCCGCAGCCACTCCGACTCGCTTGGGCACCCGCCCGGACGACGGCGTACGCCGCACCCACCCGCGCAGAGCCCGCGGGGGTGCGGCAAACGCACGGAGCACGGCGTGGCGCACGCAAGGCGAAGTTTCCGGCACCCCTCTCACCTGCACCGCACCCGCGGCGAGGCACGTTCACGGCACCGCACTCACCGCACAGCACCGCACCGCACAGCACCGCACCGCACCGCACCGCACCGGCAAGCTGAGCGATGGCAACGCAGGCAACACCCACGACACCACGCGAAACGCTCCCCGGACATGCCGAAACACCCCGCAGGCGCGCCGAAGCGCCCCGTCACGGGGTGTGGCCGCAGTGCGTGCCCAGGTCGTCCCCGGGCACGCACGGCTCCCCGGCGGGCCCTCGCGGGCCGACCGGGCCGGGTCCTCGGCGGCTCAGACCCCGGCGCCCAGCACCGAGTTGATCGTCTGCGGGTCGCCGCACACGATCAGCAGGGCCCGGGCCCGGCCGAGGGCCTTGGGCAGCGCCTGGGCGGTGACGGCATCGGTTCCGCCGTTGACGGCGACCACGACGACGGGACGCGGCGCGGCCCGGTCGGTGGCCGACGCATCGGCGTAGAAGACGTCGTCGCCCGCGTCGTGCTGCGCCCAGTAGGCGGCCTCGCCGAAGGAGAGCTCGTGGTCGGCCCACGGATGTGACTCGCCGGTGGTGATCACCAGCACGTCACCGGGGGCACGGCCCGAATCCAACAGCAGGTCGACGGCTTCCTCGGCGGCGTCCAGCGCACCCTCGGCCGAGGCCGGGATCAGCTGGATCTGCGGGGTTGCGGCAGGAGCGGACGGCCCGGGCTTGGCCGCGGCGTGAGCCGCGCGCTGGGCCGGCACCGGCCGGGCAGGACCCGGACGACCGGGACGCGGCGGAGCCGCGGGACGGGGACCGGGTACGGGACGGGGGGTCGGCGCGACCCGGCCGCTGGCCGGAGTGGCACGCGGGCCCTGGGCACTCTCGTGAATCTGAGGCTCCTCGGGAATGAGAGGCATGAGCTGATGTTTATCAAACGCCGGTGCGACTCGCGTCGGCGGGTGGCACATGAGTGCGAACGAATCCGTCAGAAATCGAAGCCGAGCTGCCCCTCGATCTCCGGAACGCTTCCGTCCGCCCAGTTGCGGGCCTTCTTGAGGTGCCGCCACTGGGGCAGCGCATCAAGATACGCCCACGACAACCGGTGGTACGGGGTGGGGCCCCGCTCCGCCAGCGCGGCCTTGTGGACAGGCGACGGATACCCGGCATTGGCCGCGAAACCGAAGTCTGCATGGTCGACACCCAGTTCGGCCATCATTTTGTCGCGCTGAACCTTGGCGATCACCGAAGCGGCCGCGACGGCGACACAGGACTGATCGCCCTTGATCACCGTACGGACGGGCCAGGGTGACCCCAGGTAGTCGTGCTTGCCGTCGAGGATGACCGCGTCGGGCCGCACCGGAAGCGCCTCCAGGGCCCGCACGGCGGCCAGCCGCAGCGCGGCCGTCATACCCAGGTCGTCGATCTCCTCCGGAGAGGCGTGACCGAGGGCGTGCGAGGTGACCCACTTCAGCAGTTCCTCGGCGAGCGACTCGCGTCGCCTGATCGTCAGGAGCTTGGAGTCGGTGAGGCCCTCGGGCGGTCGGCGCAGTCCGGTGACCGCCGCGCAGACGGTGACGGGACCGGCCCACGCTCCGCGCCCCACCTCGTCGACACCGGCAATGACCTTGGCTCCGGTCGTGGCGCGCAGCGAGCGCTCGACGGTGTGAGTAGGTGGTTCGTACGGCATGGCGCCCTTAGCCTACGCCGCCCGCGTCCCCGCGCGACACCCAGGTTTCCAGGGGCAACCTCACCGCACCCGCCGACCCCGCCGGGCACCTCACCGACAGAGCAGCGGAACCATCAACTGGTCGATCATCTCCTCGATGTCCCGCTCGCTCCATTCGCTGCCGCACACCTTCGAGCGGTACATCATCATGGCCGGAATCGCGTCGAAGACATAGCCGTTGGCCGCGTCGGGCCGCACCTCACCCCGCTGAATTCCACGCTCGACGACCTCACGCAGCTGCTTGACCGTCGGCTCCACGACACCCTCGATGATCACGCCATGGAAGCGCTCGGCCTGAGTGGTGTCGCATTCGTGAATGACCGACCGCAGAGCGAACCCAGGGCGGGAGAACATCGCCTCACGTGCCTGACGGCACAGCGCCAGCAGATCCTCGCGCACGCTCCCGAGGTCGGGCGCCTCCTCGAAACGCGGCAGCCCGGCCTGCAGGGCGTCGGCGACGAGGTCCTCCTTGGAGGGCCAGCGGCGATAGACCGCCGCCTTGCCCGTCTGGGCGCCCGCGGCGACTCCCTCCATGGTGAGGCCGCTCCAGCCGACCGTACTGAGCTGCTCCAGCGCGGCATCGAGGATCGCGCGTTCGAGCACGGCGCCGCGCCGGCGCGGGGAGGCCGTCGGGGCGGGAGCGGCCGTCCAGCGCGAAGTGACCATCTGTGTTTCTCCGTTGAGCCAGGGGGCGGGGGTACCGAAAGCGGAAGCGGACGGACGACGCAGACCACGGCGGCGACTTCGGTGAACGCTTGCGTTCACTAAGGGGGACTCACTACCGTGGGCGCGTCAGTGAACGCGAGCGTTCACTAAGGCAGTTGTGGGGGACCCATAGTGACAACCTCTCCGTTGATTCAGGATCAGAAGCCGGGAGCCGCCCGCCGGGAGGGGCGCCCCGGCATCGCACTCACCGTCATCGCGGCCTGCCAACTCATGGTGGTACTCGATGCGACGATTGTGAACATCGCGCTCCCGCACATTCAAGACGCGCTCAAGTTCAGTACCACCGACCTGACATGGGTCGTCAGCGCCTACACGCTGACCTTCGGTGGTCTGCTCCTCCTGGGCGGCCGGGCCGGTGACATCCTTGGCCGCCGCCGAGTGTTCATGACCGGAATCATCGTCTTCACGCTCGCCTCGCTGCTCGGCGGGTTCGCCCAGGAACCCTGGCAGTTGCTCGCGGCACGCGCCCTTCAGGGCGTCGGCGGGGCGATCGCGTCGCCGACCTCGTTGGCGCTCATCACGACGACGTTCCCCGAAGGTCCCGAGCGCAACCGCGCGTTCGGTGTCTTCGCCGCCGTCTCCGCCGGTGGCGGCGCCATCGGCCTGCTCGCGGGCGGCATGCTCACCGAGTGGCTCGACTGGAGGTGGGTGCTGTTCGTCAACGTGCCCATCGGTGTGCTGATCGCCGTCCTCACCCCGATGTACATCAGCGAGTCCGAGCGGCACCCGGGACGGTTCGACATCGCGGGCGCGCTCACCTCGACCGCCGGTATGGCCTCGCTGGTCTACGGGTTCATCCGCGCGGCGGAGGACGGCTGGCGCGATGGCCTGACCATCGGTTCCTTCACGGCCGCGGTGGTCCTGCTGCTGGTGTTCGGCCTCATCGAGAGGCGCGCCAAGGAGCCCATCACCCCGCTCCGGATGTTCACCGACCGCAATCGCTCGGGCACGTACGTGATCATGCTGAGCCTCGCGGCGGCGATGTTCGGGATGTTCTTCTTCATCGTGCTGTTCGTACAGAACGTGCTGCGCTACACCCCGATCGAGGCCGGTCTGGCCTTCCTCCCGGTGACCGTCGCGATCGTCACCGGTGCCGGCCTGTCCCAACGGTTCCTGCCGGTGCTCGGCCCCAAGCCGTTCATGGTGGCCGGCTCCACCCTCGTGGTGCTCGGCCTGACCTGGCAGACCTTCATCAGCCCCGACAGTTCCTACCTCGGCGGCGTGCTCGGCCCGATGGTGATGTTCGGCTTCGGCATGGGCCTGAACTTCGTGACCCTCACCCTGACCGCCGTCTCGGGGGTCGCCCCGCACGAGGCGGGCGCGGCGTCCGGCCTCCTCAACGTCACGCAGCAGGTGGGCGGCTCGCTCGGCCTGTCCATCCTCACGACGGTCTTCGGTACGGCCAGCCGTGACGAAGGGGAGAAGCAGGTCCAGCTCTTCATGACCCAGGCCACGGACGCGCAGAAGGCCGAGTTCGCCAAGACGCAGCAGCTGCCGGCCCCCTGGAGCCACGAGGTGCTCTCCCAGGGCATCTCGACGGCTTTCATACCGGCTGTCGCGATGGCCGTACTCGCCCTGGCCACCGCCCTCCTGGTGATCAGGGTCCGCAAGAGCGACCTGGAAGCCCTCTCGGGCACGGCCGGACCCACCGCCGGAGGCTGACGGGACGGTCACGGAAACGGCCGCACACCGGCCGGAGCACGCCCAGGTGACCAAGGACCTGGGCGTGGTCCGGCCGGGTGCGGGCCCGCGACTGTCAGCGGTAGAACTCCGGTCCCAGCTCACCACATGCCGGCTCGCCGCTCGCGTCCGCCACCGGCGGACGCTCGTCCAGGATGCGCCTGGCCTCGGTCTCGCCCCAGCTCGTGGCGTACCAGGGAATGTGACGGCGCTCGTCCAGTTCCTCCTTGATGTCCCACAGCACGCACGACCGCATCGGCTCCCCCAGCCGGTCGAGGGCGGGCACCGCGTCGGCTGACAGCCCCCTCGCGTAGAGGAGGTCGAAGCGGCCCGTGTTCTCGTACCGCTCGACGTTGCGCTCGGCGATCAGCCCGTCGGGCGACACCAGCCCGAACGCCAGCACCACGGCGCCCGCACTGGCCGCGACGGCGCGCGGCAGCCATCGGGCACCCCACACACCGGCGGCCATGATGAGCACGATGACCAGGCCGAGCCAGAGCTCCATGGTCAGCACCGAGATCCTCAGCCGCGTCAGTCCATAGGCCTCCACGTACATGTCCATACGTCGCACCGCGGATGCCACGACAACGAGCGCCAACGCGCACAGCGTTCCCAGCACCCCACGCACGAGCGTCCTGTCACTCGATCGGGTGCGTGGGGCCCAACGCAGGGCGACCACGATGACCACCAGGGTGAGCAACGTGGCCATGAGCAGTTGCCAGAAGCCCTGGCGCGCGTACTGGGCGTAGGTCTGGCCGGTCTCCTTCAGCACCGCGTCGTAGCCGCCGAAGAGCACGGCGAGCTGAACGGCGTTGAAGACGGCGAAGAGCCCGACGAGGCCGACCAGCGGCAGCGCCCACTCGACACGGCCGCGGGCGCGGCCCGCCGGCACCTGGAGGCGGTCCCAACGGGCGGGCGCGGCCGCCGTACGGGCCGCCGCGAGGGTTCCGAACAGGCCCAGCGCGAGCAGCAGGAATCTCCAGGGGCCGTCGGACACGGAGACGTCGGGCACCAGAGCGCCGAGCAGATCGGCGAAGGCCGCGTCCGCCCCGGCGAACAACGCGCCGAAGACGAAGAGGAGGACCGCGGCCACGACCAGCGCCCTCAGCAGGGGCGCCAGGCGGCCGCGGTCGCCTCCCATCCGCTCACGCAGGCCCTGCCAGGCCCAGGCCGGCCCGGTGACGAGCGAGGTGAGGACACCGACGGGTCCGAGCAGAACGGCCGGCCAGGTGCGGCCGCCGTGCAGGGCGAGTGAACCCGCCGCGAACGCGGTGACGACGGCGAGGAACGAGGGCCATTCGGCGGCCCGCAGCGCGGGTACGGTGAGCAGCGCCAGCCCGCCGACGCCCCAGACGAGGGCCCACGGGCGAGGACGCCGGCCCGCCCGACGGCCCGCGAAGTACACGGCGAGCGTGGCGGGCACGGCGACGAAGACCAGGTTGACCGCCAGCCCCTCGCCCAACAACACCATGCTGAGCAGGCCGGTGGCCAGGGCCGCCCACAGGGTCGCGGTACGGATCGGCGCGGGATCGCCCGGGCTGAAATCGATCAGGACGGGCGGCGAGGGCGGCGGTCCGCCCGGTATGGATGCGGGTCTGCCCGCCTTGCCCTCAGGCGTGGCGCCGGCAGATGCCGTCGACCCGGATCTGCCCTTCTCGGTCACCGCGCGGGCCCTCGGCGATGGGCCTTCGGGTTCCGGCGCGGCTGAAGCTGACGGTGTCTCGGACATGGGTCCCCCTCCCCCGGACCGGCCCTCGTCACCCACCGTACGCAGCGCGCGGCTGTGGCAGAAGGCTCGTTGCCGGTACCTCGTCGCCGCGACTCGTCATGATCAACAGGCGGCGTGGCGGACAGGGTATGCCGCAGCTGAGCCCGTGCGGCCGGCCGAGGAGCGCACTGTGGCACTCCTGTGACAGTTGGGACGCTTGGGGCCGACGAGGCTGGGGAAGCACTCCCCCCTCCGCCGGATGCCTCACCCGACCCCGGTCATCCCACCTGGAGCCATTCCGGGAACGCCTCGGTCTGCCGTGTCCACGCCTCGGGAGGCGCCCCGGCCTTAGCGGAGGCGACCACTCCGCCCACGATGGCGCAGGTCGTGTCGACGTCACCGCCCACCTGGGCCGTCGTCCAGAAACCCCGCTCGTAGTCGCCGAGGGCGCGTGCCGCCGACCAGAGCGCGAACGGCACCGTGTCGTGCGCCGTCGTACGCCGTCCGCAGCCCAGTACGGCGGCGACGGTGTCCGCGTCGGCGTAGTCGAGCATGTCCCGGGCGCGTCGCAGTCCCGCGCCGACGGCGCTCTTCGGGACGAGGGCGATGACCCCGTCGAGCAACGCTCCGGCGCTCGGCGGGCCGGCGGGATCGGCCGCGAAGGCGGCGGCCGCGGCGACCGCCATGGCACCGACGACGGCCTCACGGTGCTGGTGCGTGGGGTAGGCCGAGATCTCCGCCTGGTGGGTGGCCTGCTCGGGGTCGTCCGCGTACCACGCGCCCAGTGGGGCGATCCGCATGGCCGCGCCGTTGCCCCAGGATCCCTGGCCGTTGAAGAGCGCGGAGGCCAGCTCACGCCAGTCGCCACCTTCGCGAACCAGACGCAGCAGTCGGTTGACCGCGGGCCCGTAGCCCCGGTCGAAGTCGTGGTGCTCCGCGAAGGCTCGGGCGAGTTCGTCCTGGTCGATCCGGTGGTGGGCCGCGAGGACCGCCACGACGGAGCAGGCCATCTCGGTGTCGTCGGTCCACTGCCAGGGGCCGGGCGGGGTCTCGCGGCGCTTGAGCAGCGGGTAGTTCACGGGCACGAAGTACTGCGAGCCCAGCGCGTCACCCACCGCGAGTCCGCGCAGGCTGGAAAGGGCCCGTCCGAGGGGGCCATGAGGAGAGGAGTCAGCGGTCATCGCCCTGCCACTCTAACTGGTGGCCCCGTACGACTCCGGGTCCCGCCAGCGGTCGAACGGCCGGTCGAGCGTGTACTTGCCGTCCTCCCCGAGAACGAGCATCCGCATCTCCGCGTTCCCGGGGTTCGACAGCGACTCGAACTCGGCGACCGTCCAGTGGAACCAGCGCATGCAGAACAGACGCATGGCGAGCCCGTGGGTGACGAGCAGCACGTTCGGCGGGTGGTCCGGGTCCTCGAAACTGCGGAAGAGGCTCTCCAGGAAGCCGCCGACCCGGTCGTAGACATCGGCGCCGGACTCACCCTGCGCGAAGCGGTAGAAGAAGTGACCGTACGCGTCCCGGTAGGCCTTCTGGAGACGTACCTCGTCCGGGTCCTGCCAGTTGCCCCAGTCCTGCTCGCGCAGCCGCGGCTCCTCGCGCACACGCACCTGCTCGGGGTTCAGGTGAAACGCCTGGAACGTCTCGTGCGTCCGGCGATAAGGGGAGACATAGACGCTGACGCGCTCGCGGCCGAGGACGTCGCGGATGCGTTTGCCGGTCTCCTCCGCCTGCCGCCAGCCGAGATCGGTGAGGGCGAGTGCGTGGTCGGGCTCGCGCTCGTACACGGTGTCATCAACATTGCCCGTTGACTCGCCGTGTCGGACAAGGATGATGCGCCGTGGTCGTGCCATGCCAAGACCCTAAAGGGGACGAGGCCGGATCGAGCACTCGTCCGGGTGCCATACGGCGTAGGTCACACAAGTCCCGCACACCCACCCCTGTCAGGTTTGAGATTCAAACTCACCGAAGTCGGCCTCTCAGACCGTCCAGCTCGGCTCCAGCTCCACGATGTCGCCGGTCATGGCGGCGACATCGGCCTCGATCTGGGCCCTCAGGGCGAGGCGTTCGATGCGTTCGACGCGGTACTTCCCGTGCTCGGCGGCCGACTGCCACATGGAGAGGATCATGAACTCGTGAGCGGGCGCCTCACCGAACAGGCCCCGCACCATGCCCGGAGAGCCCGCCATCGCGGGGTTCCAGACCTTCTCCTGCATCAGCGCGAAGTGCTCGGCCCGCTCCTCGTGGACACGGCAGTGCGCCACCCGCACCAGATCGGCGTCCGTGAAGCGCGGCTCGAAACCGGTCTTCACGTCGAACCGGTGGTCGAAGAGCTTGGCCTGCATGTCCTTGAAGGTGCCCGACTGCGATGCGGCGAGCCGGTCGTGGGAGCGCGCCATGAAGGAGTCGTAGAAGGCACGGCTCTCCCAGAAGGAGAAGATGTGCGCCACACCGGCCCGCCCCCGGCTCCAACCCCCGCCCTGTCCACGGAATCCCGGCTCCCCCAGTAGCCCCGCCCACTTTCGCTGCCCCCGCTCGAAACCGCGGCGGTCCACCACGGTGCAGCGAATCCACTTGACCAGCACCGCGCCATGGTAAGGCCACGGAACGTGGCGGCGGTCACTCTCCGGCCGGTTGCACCCGGGCGAGCGCCCCGGTCCGCATGCGAGGATGGACAACTGGCCTGGACCGCCAGGCAGTTCGGCCCGCACGCACAGAAGAACGGGGAGGGAGTTCTGTTGAACGGCCTCAACAAGGGCATTCGCAAGGTCGAGGTGTCGCTGAAGTGGGACCCGAGTCCGGCCGGACAGCCGCCGACGGATCTCGACATCGTCGCGGCCACCTACCCGGCGACCGATCCGAGCGGCGGCCCCGCCTATGTGGTGCACTTCGACAGCCGCTCACCCGACGGCACCATCACCCTCAACCGCGACAGCAAGACCGGGCAGGGCTTCGGCTGGGACGAGGTCATGACGGTCGAGCTGAACCGTCTCGACAGCCGGTACGGCCGGGTCGTGATCGGTGTCGCCATACAGCAGGGATCGGGCCCGAAGACCTTCGCCAACGTCACCAAGCCCGCCCTGCGCATCCGTGAGGACTACACCGTCCTGGCGGAGGACGACTTCGGTGCCGTCCTCGGATCGACGGCCGCGACCGTCGCCGAGTTCGTCCGCGACGCCAGCGGCGAATGGACCTTCCACCCCGGCATCACCGGCTTCGACGAGGACCCGGCGACCTTCGCCCGCGTCATGGGCGGCACGCGAGAGCCCTGACCTCCGCCCCGAAGAGGCACCGGGCGACCTGACGCGTCGATCGCCACGACAACGGAGCGGGACAGCAGAAGGGGGAGCCGGCGTATCGCCGGCTCCCCACCTCTGACGGTCACCTCACGCCTGACAGGCGCTCACGCTCAGCTGCAGCCGCTCGTCGAGCCGCAGCCCTCGCAGATGTAGCAGGAGCCGGCCCGCTGCATCTTCGTCCCGCAGGAGAAGCACAGCGGAGCGTCGGCCTGGATGCCCAGCTGGATCTCCACCAGTTCGGCGCTGGTGTGGGCCTGCTTCGGGGCGGAAGCGGCCACCTCGGCTCCGGCCTTCGGGGTGGAGACGGCCTTCAGGTCCGTCTGCCGCGGGGCCGACTGTGCCAGACCCTCGACGTCGACGTCCTCCTCCGCCGGCTCGTACGAGCCGGTCTCCAGGTGGCGCTGGCGCTCCTCGGCGGAGTGGATGCCGAGCGCGGAGCGCGTCTCGAAGGGCAGGAAGTCGAGCGCCAGGCGGCGGAAGATGTAGTCGACGATCGACTGCGCCATCCGCACGTCCGGGTCGTCCGTCATGCCGGCCGGCTCGAAGCGCATATTGGTGAACTTCGAGACGTACGTCTCCAGCGGAACGCCGTACTGGAGGCCGACGGAGACCGCGATGGAGAAGGCGTCCATCATGCCCGCGAGGGTCGAACCCTGCTTCGACATCTTCAGGAAGACCTCGCCGAGACCGTCGTCCGGGTAGGAGTTGGCGGTCATGTAGCCCTCGGCGCCACCGACCGTGAAGGAGGTCGTGATGCCGGGACGGCCCTTCGGAAGACGCTTGCGGACCGGGCGGTACTCGACGATCTTCTCGACCGTGGCCCGGATCGTCTCCTCGGCCTTCTCGGTGATCTCGGCCTTCTCCGTCTCCTTGGTCTTCGCGGAGAGCGGCTGGCCGACCTTGCAGTTGTCGCGGTAGATCGCGAGCGCCTTGACGCCCAGCTTCCAGGCCTCGAAGTAGATCTCCTCGACCTCCTCGACGGTCGCCGTCTCCGGCATGTTGACCGTCTTGGAGATGGCGCCGGAGATCCACGGCTGGATCGCGGCCATCATGCGGACGTGGCCCATCGGGGAGATGGCGCGCTCGCCCATGGCGCAGTCGAAGACCTCGTAGTGCTCCTGCTTGAGGCCCGGGGCGTCGATCACATTGCCGTGGTCGGCGATGTGGGCGACGATCGCCTCGATCTGCTCCTCCTGGTAGCCCAGGCGGCGCAGGGCCTGCGGGACCGTGCCGTTGACGATCTGCATCGAGCCGCCGCCGACCAGCTTCTTGAACTTGACCAGCGCCAGGTCGGGCTCGACACCGGTGGTGTCGCAGGACATGGCCAGACCGATGGTGCCGGTCGGCGCGAGCACGGACGCCTGCGAGTTGCGGAAGCCGTTCTTCTCGCCGAGGCGCAGCACGTCCTGCCAGGCCTCGGTGGCGGCGGCCCACACCGGGGTGTCCAGGTCGTCCATGCGGACAGCCGTGCCGTTGGCGTCGGAGTGCTGCTTCATCACGCGGTTGTGGGCGTCCGCGTTACGGGCGTAGCCGTCGTACGGGCCGACGACCGCGGCCAGTTCGGCGGAGCGCTTGTACGCCGTGCCGGTCATCAGCGAGGTGATGGCACCGGCGAGGGCACGGCCGCCCTCGGAGTCGTACGCGTGGCCGGTCGCCATCAACAGTGCGCCGAGGTTGGCGTAGCCGATGCCGAGCTGACGGAAGGCGCGGGTGTTCTCGCCGATCTTCTGGGTGGGGAAGTCGGCGAAGCAGATGGAGATGTCCATCGCGGTGATGACGAGTTCGACGACCTTGGCGAAGCGCTCGACCTCGAAGGACTGGTGGCCGAGGCCGTCGTCCTTGAGGAACTTCATCAGGTTCAGCGAGGCGAGGTTGCAGGACGTGTTGTCCAGGTGCATGTACTCGCTGCACGGGTTGGACGCGGTGATGCGGCCGGACTCGGGGCAGGTGTGCCAGTTGTTGATCACACCGTCGTACTGGATGCCTGGGTCGGCACAGGCCCACGCGGCCTCGGCGAGCTTGCGGAACAGCGCCTTGGCGTCGACCTTCTCGATGATCTCGCCGGTCATACGGGCGCGGAGGCCGAACTCGGTGCCGTTCTCCACGGCCGTCATGAACTCGTCGTTCACGCGGACCGAGTTGTTGGCGTTCTGGTACTGGACGGACGTGATGTCGTCGCCGCCCAGGTCCATGTCGAAGCCCGCGTCGCGCAGAGCGCGGATCTTCTCCTCTTCCTTCACCTTGGTGGCGATGAAGTCCTCGACGTCCGGGTGGTCCACGTCGAGGACGACCATCTTGGCCGCGCGACGGGTGGCGCCGCCGGACTTGATCGTTCCCGCGGAGGCGTCGGCGCCGCGCATGAAGGAGACCGGACCGGAGGCGTTGCCGCCGGAGGAGAGCAGTTCCTTGGAGGAACGGATGCGGGAGAGGTTCAGGCCGGCGCCGGAGCCGCCCTTGAAGATCATGCCCTCTTCCTTGTACCAGTCGAGGATCGACTCCATGGAGTCGTCGACGGCCAGGATGAAACAGGCGGACACCTGCTGCGGCTGCGGGGTGCCCACGTTGAACCACACGGGGCTGTTGAAGCTGAAGATCTGATGCAGGAGGGCGTACGCCAGTTCGTGCTCGAAGATCTCGGCGTCGGCGGGCGAGGCGAAGTACTTGTTGTCCTCACCGGCCTTCGTGTACGTCTTCACGATGCGGTCGATCAGCTGCTTGAGGCCGGTCTCGCGCTGCGGGGTGCCCACGGCACCGCGGAAGTACTTGCTGGTGACGATGTTGACCGCGTTCACCGACCAGAAGTCGGGGAACTCGACGCCGCGCTGCTCGAAGTTGACCGAGCCGTCGCGCCAGTTGGTCATGACGACGTCACGCCGCTCCCAGACCACCTCGTCGTACGGGTGCACGCCGGGGGTGGTGTGGATGCGCTCGATACGCAGGCCCTTGCTCGCCTTGGTGCCCTTGGCGCGGGAACTCCGTGCCGGACCGCTCGCCGTCTCTGTCATGCCGCCTCCCTGTACGGGCGAAAACGCCCTGAAGTGCCACGATGTTCCCGTGACACGGTGTTCTGTCTTGTGTCGCGACCCGGCTGACACAGCCGTTCGCGACAGGTCTGATCGCCGCCGGCCGTCCGGACCCACTGGTCCGGCGGTGCGGCCCGCCGTCAGTCGGCGGCGTTGGCGGGCACCGGAATCTGAGCCCCTCCGGCCCCGCGGTCGCCCTCCACGCGCCCGTCGACCGCACTCGCGACGTCCTCGTCGCTCGCGTCGTTCGCGCCGGGGCGCTTCCCCTGCTCTTCCCTGAGTTCCGCGATGGCGGCCTCGAAGTCCTCCAGCGAGTCGAACGCCCGGTAGACGCTCGCGAACCGCAGATAGGCGACGAGGTCGAGTTCCTGCAACGGGCCGAGTATGGCCAGCCCCACGTCGTGGGTGGTCAGCTCGGCGCTTCCGGTCGCGCGCACCGCCTCCTCGACCCGTTGGCCGAGCTGGGCGAGCGCGTCCTCGGTGACAGGCCTGCCCTGGCATGCCTTGCGGACGCCATTGATGACCTTGGTACGACTGAAGGGCTCGGTCACGCCGGACCTCTTGACCACCATCAGCGAACACGTCTCCACCGTCGTGAAACGACGGGAGCAGTCGGGACACTGGCGGCGCCTGCGGATCGACGTGCCGTCGTCCGTCGTACGACTGTCGACGACGCGGCTGTCGGGGTGCCTGCAGAAGGGACAGTGCATAACTCCAACCCTCCTCACAGCACGACTCAATAGGCCCCACGGGCCACTCGGGCCCCGCGGAAGCAGCCCCCAGCATAGGGGATGACCATGAGGCCGAGGACCCGGGGGACCACAACTTCTGGGCCGTTGCGGCAATCCAAGCACTAGATGTAGGGATCGACACGTAAATCCACCCACGGCGCGCGTGTCGCGCACGTATCGGCATGTGCCAGACGCGGAGTCCGTCGCGGAGCGCATCCGCGCCGTCGCGCAGCGGACGCGGGCGCGGCGGGGGCGCCACGAGAAAGGGGTCGGTACCCGGTCGACGGAGTACCGGATGGCAGACTGGGCCACACGGCGACAGCGGCCCACAAGGCCCTGCGCCCCGGCGGTGAAGAGTACAGCAATCAACACTTTTGTCCGCCGGAGCCGCCCGCCCTACACCCGGTCACATGGTCACGTCAGGTAATCCACGGTTTTTCACTCGAACGTGTGTTTGGCGCAACCTTTCGAAAGCAACTACCGTTGTGCTGCACGGGAGACCATCGAGAGGGGCCGACGTGACCACCACCGCTGACAGTGCCACCATCACTGCCCAGGACCGCTCCCAGAGCCGACTCGAGCCGGTGCATGCGATGAACGAAGCCACGAACCATGACGGGCCCAAGCGAGCCTTGCCCGGCCGACCTCCAGGCATCAGGGCGGACAGCTCCGGGCTCACCGACCGGCAGCGCCGAGTCATCGAGGTGATCAGGGACTCGGTGCAGCGGCGCGGGTACCCGCCGTCCATGCGGGAGATCGGACAGGCGGTCGGCCTGTCCAGCACGTCCTCCGTGGCGCACCAGCTCATGGCACTGGAGCGCAAGGGCTTCTTGCGCCGCGACCCGCACCGTCCGCGTGCGTACGAGGTCCGCGGCTCCGACCAGGCATCGGCCCAGCCGACCGACACGGCGGGCAAGCCGGCCGCTTCGTACGTGCCGCTCGTCGGCCGGATCGCCGCAGGCGGCCCGATCCTCGCCGAGGAGTCCGTCGAGGACGTGTTCCCGCTCCCCCGCCAGTTGGTGGGTGACGGCGAGCTCTTCGTCCTGAAGGTCGTCGGTGACTCCATGATCGAGGCGGCGATCTGTGACGGTGACTGGGTGACGGTCCGCCGTCAGCCCGTCGCGGAGAACGGGGACATCGTGGCCGCCATGCTGGACGGCGAGGCCACCGTCAAGCGCTTCAAGCGCGAGGACGGCCATGTCTGGCTGCTCCCGCACAACGCCGCCTACGAGCCCATCCCGGGTGACGACGCGACCATCCTCGGCAAGGTGGTGGCCGTCCTGCGCCGCGTCTGACACCCAGCGGCGGACGGTCGCCCGTGCCCGTCCCCGCCCCTGATCCGGGCCCCGGAATCCACTGCGCCGGTTCCGGGGCCCTGGGCTGCCCAGGGCCCGCCAAGCACCTCGGCCCGAGGCGTGAGCCCGAGCGCGTCACGGCCGGTGGCCTGTCCCCCGCACCCTGGGGACAGGCCACCGGCCGTTCGTCAGACGTCCGCCGTCTCCGCTTCTTCCTCCTTCTTCGCCGCTTCCCTGTCCTTCGCGGCGCTGTCGATCGCAGCGAGCGACCTACGGACCTGGTTACGGTCCGTCGTGTACCAGAAGTCGGGCAGTGAGGCTTTCAGATAGCTGCCGTACCGCGCGGTCGCGAGCCGCTGGTCCAGTACGGCGACCACGCCACGATCTCCCTGCGCCCGTACGAGACGGCCGGCACCCTGCGCCATCAGCAGGGCCGCGTGCGTGGCGGCGACGGCCATGAAGCCATTGCCACCCGCCTCCTCGACGGCCTTCTGACGAGCGCTCATCAGCGGATCGTCGGGCCGGGGGAACGGGATCTTGTCCATCACGACCAGCTGACAGCTGGGACCGGGCACGTCCACGCCCTGCCAGAGCGAGAGGGTGCCGAAGAGACAGGTCTTCGGGTCGGCCGCGAAGCCCTTGATCAGCTCGCCGAGCGTCTCCTCGCCCTGCAGCAGGATCGGGTACTCCGGGATACGGACGCGCAGTTCCTCAGCCGCCAGCTGGGCGGCCCGCATCGACGAGAACAGCCCGAGCGTCCGGCCGCCGGCTGCCTGGATCAGCTCCGTGAGCTCGTCCAGCATGTCCGCCCGGTCGCCGTCCCGCGCGGGACGGGACAGGTGCTTGGCGACATAGAGGATGCCCTGCCTCGGGTAGTCGAACGGCGACCCCACGTCCACGCCCTTCCACTGCGGAAGGTCGTCGCCCTGGGTGCCCTCGGGGGCCAGTCCCAGTGACGCCCCGATGCCGTTGAAGTCGCCGCCCAGCTTGAGCGTGGCCGAGGTCAGGGTGACGGAGCGGTCCGCGAAGAGCTTCTCCCGGAGGAGACCCGAGACGGACATCGGGGCGACGCGGAGAGAGGCGCCGAAACGGTCATGACGTTCGTACCAGACAACGTCCCACTCGGAGCCGTTGCTGATCCGCTCCGCCACGTCGTGCACGCTCTCCACGGCCGCCAGAGCCTGCTTGCGGACGGCGTCCTCGTCCTGGACGGACTTGTCGCGGGTGCTGCCGATAGCCGAGATCACCGCGCGAGCGGCATCACGCAGCGCCATCAGGACGTACGCCAGGTCCTCGGGAATCTCCTCCAGCCGGCCCGGCAGAGCCAGCTCCATAACCCGCTCGAACCCCTCTGCGGCGGTCTGGAGCTGGTCCGCGACCTTCTCGTTCACGAGCTTCGCCGCCCGCTTCACGGCGCGGTTGACCTGGCCCGGGGTGAGTTCACCGGTCGCCACACCGGTCACCCGGGAGACGAGTTCGTGCGCCTCGTCCACGATCAACACCTCGTGCTGCGGGAGCACCGGAGCACCCTCGATGGCATCGATCGCGAGCAGCGCGTGATTGGTGACGACGACCTCGGAGAGCTTGGCCCGCTCCC
This sequence comes from Streptomyces akebiae, assembly GCF_019599145.1. Classification (NCBI taxonomy): domain Bacteria; kingdom Bacillati; phylum Actinomycetota; class Actinomycetes; order Kitasatosporales; family Streptomycetaceae; genus Streptomyces; species Streptomyces akebiae. Next base: position 2,746,542 of record NZ_CP080647.1, read on the forward strand.
TGGCCATCTCGGCGAAGCACTCGGCGCCGTACGCGCATTTCGAAGCGCCCAGGCATTCCCTGGACGACACGGAGATCTGCGCCCAGGCACGGTCGGACACGCCTGGGGTGAGATCGTCCCGGTCGCCTGTCTCGGTCTCCTGGGACCAGTCCCGCAACCGCAGCAGGTCCTGGCCCAGCTTGCTGCTGGGCGCGGCGGCCTCGAACTGGTCGAAGAGGCCCTCCTCCTCGTCCTGCGGCACGCCTTCGTTCAGCCGGTGCAGGCACAGGTAGTTCGACCGGCCCTTGAGCATCGCGAACTCCGGGCGGCGGCGCAGGAGGGGGTGCAGCGCGTCGACCGTTCTGGGCAGGTCCCGTTCCACGAGCTGCCGCTGGAGGGCGAGGGTCGCCGTGGCGACGACGACACGCTCTCCCTGAGCGAGCGCGGGCACCAGGTAACCGAGGGACTTGCCCGTGCCGGTGCCTGCCTGGACCAGCAGATGGGAGCCGTCGTCGATCGCCTCCGCGACGGCTTCGGCCATGGTCACCTGGCCGGGGCGCTCCGTGCCGCCGACGGCAGTGACGGCTGCATGCAGGAGTTCGTGGAGTGAGGGCTTCGTCATAGCGCGACCACCCTACGGGTCACCACTGACAAACGGGTGATCACGGCGGACGCGAGGGGCCTGGGAGGCGGGATCAAGGCGTCTTCTCTTCGGCGGGACGGGACGGTCTCGGAGCCCGGAATTCGCGTCGGTGCGACCGGGAACCGGATCGGCTCGGGCGGTGTACCACATATGACGGCGTCACAGCAGATCCACATCGGATCTACATCAGATCGCGCAGCAGCCGATCTCTGCACATGAGGGCGGCCCGCTTGTCGGGCAGGTCGATCTCGGCGGAGTAGCGGAAGCCGGCGCTGAGGAAAGCGGAGACGGAGGGAAAGTTGCGAAGGTCGGGTTCCGCGACGACGCGGGCACAGGAAGGTCTTCTGTCGAGGACGAGATCGGCCACGGCGCGGAGCAGGGTGGAGCCGAGACCGCTCCCCCGGTCGGCCACGGGTCCGATGAGCAGATGGATCCCGGTGTCGTGCGGACGGACGGGGTAGTGGCGGGCGAGAGGATCGAGATCCGCCCTGTAGATCTCCCAGTAGCTCAGCGGGGTGCCGTTCAGCAGTCCGAGACAAGGCACGCTGCGACCGTCTCCGCCGAGCTGGGTCCGCAGGTGTTCAGCGGTCACCTCCTCGGCTCCGCCGAGCTTCCAGTAGGAGTCCACGGCCGAGTCGTTCATCCAGCGGGAGATCAGCGGCAGGTCCCGTTCGAGGCGCACGGGGACGAGGTGCAGGGTGCCTGCCGGGGTATTGACCGGCCCCCAGTCCGCGAGGTGGTCGAGCAACTCTCCACCGGCCCGGAGTTCCCCCCGACCCGTCTCGGTACTGCCACCGCACAGGTCGGTGTCCTTGGGCAGGAGCGCGAGGAAGTCGTCGGTCAGGCGTAGTTCGAGTGTGTCCTCATTGCCAGGGGCCGAGGCGGTGCCGGCGTCGGTGCTCGCATGGGTGCTCGCGTCGGTGGGAGGCACGGCGACGCTCCTCTCAGGAGTACGGGTGGGTCATGTTCCTCGGGGCTGATGGGAGTCGGAGTACGCGGGCGAGTGGGCTGTACAGCTGTCCGGAGGCGGGGCGGAGTGGCCGGTCATGGGTGGAGGGGGTTGGTGATGGTCACGTAGACGGACTGGGTTTCGACCGGGCCGACGAGTTCGTCGAGGCCGTGGAGACGGGTCAGGAGGTTGGCCTTGCAGCGCAGGACCGGTGAGTCGAGAAGCCTGGCGGGCAGGGTGGTGTTCAGCCGGGCGGGACCGGTGGCCACATCCGTGAGGAAGCGGCGGAGGGCGGCGAGAAGAACTCGCTCGTCGGCGAGACGCTGGGAGCCGAACGCACCGATGAGGCCGAGCACGTTGTTGATGCCGAGGTAGTAGGCGAACCGTTCGTCGGCGACCTCGTCGGAGACGAACGTGTCACTGCGATCGCCGATGCCGGGCAGCCGGGATCGGAGATCGGCGCGGCGGGATTCGCGGAAGTAGTAGCCCTGGTTGTCGCGGTACCGACCGCCGATGGGCCAGCCGTCGGGGTCCAGTACGACGAGTGTGTTCTGCTGGTGTGCTTCGAGGGCGATCCCGGCCTCGCTGTCGAGCCACAGCACGGGTCTCACGACGTGCTCCAGGTAGCGCAGGAACCACTCGATGGCCACAGCGCCCCGGGGACGCCCGGTGCGCCCGGAGAGACGGGTCACGACCTCTTCAAGCCGCGACCGCATGCGAAGAAGCTCCTCGGGACGGCGTTCGCCACGGGAGTACGGCCTGGGCGACACGAGGCCCGCGACACAGGACGCGTCGTCCGCCGGGCCGAACGGGTTGTGCCGGATGACCACGTCCAGGCCTGCCAGGGGCTCGCCGTCCGGCGCGGTGGCTGCCAGCCAGGCCGGGTCGCGGACGATGTCGAACCCGGGGTGGGCCGCCTGCCACCGCGCGGCCAGGCCGGTGCGCAGCAGGCGGTGCACCTCGACACCGCGATGGAGTTCCTTGCGGAGGTTCTCGCGACGGGAGTTGGTGATGCGCAGGCCCAGCGAGAGTTTCAGCATCGCGGGGGCACCGGGGCGGTGAACGGTGCGGACGGAGGAGGTGGGGTGCCACAAAGCGCCGTGCGGACCGAGGTCGCGCAAGAGACCTGCGTCGAGCAGAGCGGCGACGGCCGGCCGGTGGCGGACCTCGCGGAGTTGCCAGGGGTGCAGGGGCAGAGCGGTGAAACCGTCGGGCAGGGGCAGTGCTGGGCCGGCCAGCCGCTCGGTCAGTCGGCGGGCGGGGACGACACGGCCGCGCTCGGTCCACGCCGAGTCGGTCGACAGGACGGAGGGTGCGATCGCCATCCAGTGCAGAGGGAAGGAACCACGCAACTCGGGTGAGTACAGACGCGCTTCGGCCTCGGAGAGTTCTTCCCTGCTCTTCGGGGTGGGGTGCAGGGGGTGGCCGAGGAGGAGAGCCTGCTCGGCGGCCAGGAAACGGTCGGGGTCGTCGACGGGTTGAGCTCGGCGCTCGGTGAGGAACACGGCGACGCGACGGGCGGAGTCGGCGACCCTGCCGACCAGGTCCGATGGGTCGCGTCTGGCTGGTGCGGTTGCTTCGCGGGCCAGCAGGGCCGCAAGCGTGACCGCGTCGACAGGGGCGGTGTCGGGGGTGCCTGCGAGGTGGGGGAGGCCGAAGCGGTGCCAGCCGGTGGGGGACCAGTAGTGCACCGGCGCGAGGAGGGTCGTGCCGGTGGCGGGGAGAGGGATGTGGAGGATGCCGCTGGGGTCCTGGGGAGGGGTGAGGTCGTGTTCGCGTACCCAGCAGCGCAAGAGGTTCTCGGCCGCTGCAGCCTGGGCCGCGGTGTGTGGGTCGTGGTGGTGCAGCGGGTCGGCGTCGAGGTCGGGCGGGAGCTCGATGGCCCGGATGCCGTCGGTGGCTCGGCGAGGAACCGGCCGGCCGCACTCATGGCTCGGCTCAGTCGGACGAGGAGGCGTCGCGGATGGGCGAGGGATTGGCTGGGTGGGGCACGGGGCCTGCGCGGTCCCGCCGGAGCGGAGGCCCGCTGAGGGTTGCGATGGCTCCACCAGGACGAACCCCGCCCCCGGCACGCAGGTCCCCGGCTGAACCTGGTTGGGCCCGGGCTGTTGCTGCTCGACCGGACCGGACCACCGCTCCCCGGGTTCGACTTGGCCGGGCGCTGGTTCGGGCCGGCCAGTCGGTGATACAGCACTCAACTGGCCAGGGGTCTGGAGGGCGGGTGCTTCCGGGGCGTGGCGGTGGGTGTGGGCCCCGGGGGCGGGCGGCGGGTTCACGGCGGTTCCTGAGGTTGCTCGTGCGGGAGGGCAGTCGCGGGTCTGTGCGGGCGAGCGAGGGTGGGGCTGGTGCGAGAGGGGTGCGGGGCGGTGGTGCGGTGGAGTGCGGTGTTCGGGAGAGCGTGCCGGGCGGTGGTGGGGCGGTGCCGTGGGTGGCTGGCTGGTTCGGGGATGGCGTGGTGGACGGCTGCTCGGGTGGAGGGCTGTTCATCCGCCCGGCACGCGTGCCAGGCGTCCGCCTCGCACGCGTGCCGGGTGCGCCGGGAATCGAGCTGCTGCGGTGGCCGCCACCGAGTCGATCGCGTCCGTCAGGCGGTCGAGCACGGCGTTCGTCTGCTCGTCGGTGATCGTGAGGGGTGGGAGGAGGCGTACGACGCCGGCGTGGCTGCCGCCGAGATCGACGATCAGGCCTCGGCGGAGGCACTCGCGCTGCACGGCCGTGGCGAGGGAGGGGGCGGGCGGAGGCGGGCCGATGTCGTCGGATCCGGGTGGCGCGTCCGGGGTGACCATTTCGATGCCGATCATCAGCCCTCGTCCTCGTACGTCCCCGACGCAGGCGAAGCGCTCGGTGAGGGGGCGGAGCTGGGCGAGGATGCGGGCGCCCAGAGCGTCGGCGCGTTCGGCGAGGCCGTTCTCGCGGACGTGGGCGAGCGTGGCGGCGCCTGCGGCCATGGCGAGTCGGTTGCCGCGGAAGGCGCCCGCGTGGGTGCCGGGCCGCCATACGTCGAGGTCATCGCGGTGGACCACGACGCCCAGCGGCAGGCTGCCCCCGATGGCCTGGGACAGGACCATGACATCGGGGACGACGCCGCTGTGCTCGACGGCCCAGAAACGTCCGGTGCGGCCCACGCCCGTCCGGGCCTCGTCGACGATCAGCGGGATCGAGCGGACGGCGGTGATCGACCGCATGCGGCGCAGCCAGCCGTCCGGGGCGGGGAGGACACCGCCCTCGCCCTGCACGGGTTCGAGGATCATGCCGGCGGGCACCGGTGTTCCGGGCTCGGCGTCATCGAGAACGGACTCGGTCCAGCGGGCGGCGAGTTCGGCGCCGCGTTCGCCGCCGATACCGAACGGGCAGCGGTAGTCCTGCGGGTAGGGCAGGCGTGCCGCCCGGATGTCGCGGGCGCCTGCGGGCGCTTCGAGGGCTCCCATGGTCAGGCCTGCGTGGGCGCCGGTGAAGGCGAGCATGCCGGTGTGTCCTGTCGCGGCCCGGACCAGTTTGCAGGCGGCCTCGACGGCGTCGGTGCCGGAGGGGCCACAGAACCGGACACGGGCGCGGGCCGCGAGCTCTGGCGGCAGGGTGCGGAGCAGTTCGGTGGTGAAGGCGTCCCTGGCCGGGGTGGCCAGGTCGAGGACGTGCACAGGAGCGCCGGAGTCGAGCGCCTTGCGGATCGCTTCGAGGACGACCGGGTGGTTGTGGCCGAGGGCAAGGGTGCCCGCGCCGGACAGGCAGTCGAGGTAGCGGCGTCCGTCTGCGTCCTCGATGGTCAGCCCCCGTGCGCGTACGGGTACGACGGGCAGGGAGCGCGCGTAGGTGCGTGCCGCCGAATCGCGGACGGCCTGCGACCGCGGCATTCCCCCGTGCCCCGGCCGCACCGCACGGGCCCCGTCGTGCTCCCGTCGTGGGCGGGCCCGTTCGTTCTCGGGTCCCGAACGCGCTCGCTCGGGCTCACGCCCCACCGGCGCCACCGCAGACTCGGTCACCGCCACTGCTGCACTTCCTCCCACGGTTCATCAGAGGCGAGTCGACAGGGGGCACCGAACACCGGCGGGTCCCCCCGCACGTACCAACGACGCGACCGGTACGGGGAAGCGGGTGAGACGAAAATCCGTGCCTCGGCAGAAACGCTGCCGGTCCGGCCCGATGCACGGCGACCGTGCCACCACGGCGGGGCCCCTGCGGGCGGGTTACGGCTTCAGCCCGACGCCGCCGAAGTGAGTGACATCAATGTCCTCGTCGTCGGTTTCGGGACGCCAGCGCGAGCAGGAGACGATGCCCGGGGGCAGGACCTCGACGTCACCGAAGAGGCGTACGAGGTCGGCGTGGCTGCGCAGGGTCATCGGCGCCGAGCCCTGTCCGTTCCAGTAGTCGACCGCCTGCGTCATCGCTTCGCCGTCGATCTCGGTGGTGGGATGGGAGATCACGAGGTGGCTGCCGGACGGTACGGCATCCACCAACCGCCGTACTACAGAGACCGCTTCGTCGGTGTCCATGACGAAGTTCAGGACGCCCAGCATGGTGATCGCGATCGGCTGATCGAAGTCCAGGGTGACCGCGGCGCCCCTCAGGATCGTGTCGGGGTCGTGGACGTCCGCGTCTATGTAGTCGGTGGCACCCTCGGGGGTGCTGTTGAGCAGAGCGTGGGCGTGCGCGAGGACGATGGGGTCGTTGTCGACATAGACGATCCTGCAGGACGGGTCGGCGCGCTGAGCGACCTCGTGGGTATTGTCCGCGGTGGGCAGGCCGGTACCGATGTCCAGGAACTGCCGGATGCCCGCCTCCTCAGCCAGGAAGCGGACCGTGCGGGCCAGGAAGCGGCGGTCGGCCACGGCGGAGCGGGGAAGCTCGGGCACGAAACCGAGGATCTGGTCGCCGACCTCCTCGTCGACCTCGTAGTGGTCCTTGCCTCCCAACCAGTAGTTCCAGATCCGCGCGGAATGAGAGACATTCGTTCGGATCTGACTGATGCGGGCGACACCTTCGTCCTGGTGGAAGTGGTCCGACATACGGGTGGTCTCCTTCGAAACATGAGCGGCGGGTTTCACCCCCAACCTAGGCTCAGTCGATCAACTGCCGTAGGAGAAAGGGCATTTGGTTCGGCCGGTCGGTTGCCTCAGCAACAGCAGCGAAAGGGGGCGCTGTTACCGGTTCGAGGGCTTGATCAACTGTCGCCGGTGCCTTCCGCGCGAGGCCTACCTGGACGATTGCCTGGTCGGTCGGCTCGTAGCCAAACCGTTGCCGTTCCATCGGATGTCCCCCACAACGACCGCATAGTGTGTGGTGCCGTTCCGAAGGAAGCGGCTCGGTGGATGGCACCAAGCCGCGCGGACGACGACTACGTACGCACTACGTGCGAAGAAACAGATGTGCGGAGCCGCGCGAATGCCGTGTCGGCTACGTACAAGGAGGCGGCCGGCGCACGGAGGAGTCGTGCGCTGTCCGCTTCGGCACCACAGATTTCTCTTACGCCCCAGGGGGAGTTCACACCATGCGACCCATACGACCGCTCTTGGCCGCTCGTCGTGGGAGGAGCACGCGCCGCAGAACCTCCCCCGTTCTGGCCGCGGTCGGCCTTGCCACGGTTCTGTCGTTGACCGCGACCGCGTGCGGCTCGGGTGACACGGCGGCGAACGCCGAGGCGTCGGCGTCCGCGCAGGGCAGCGGCAGCGGGGGCGACGGCAAGATCCAGATCACGGACGACATCAAGGACAAGCTCAAGGAACACGGGATCGACCTCGACAAGTGGCGGGGCGGGGCCTGGAAGAACTGGGACAAGGACGACTGGCTGCGCGAGGCCGAGGACTACGTCAACCCGATCATCAAGGACCTGTGGGACCCGGACCGGATGCGGGACGCCGAGGAGCCGGAGAAGGAGGTCGACGAGGGCGACCTCACCGGTGACCAGGGCGTGACCGACCCGACGCCGGAGTCCATCGACGCGAAGGCGGTGTCGGCGCAATACCACGCGAACGTGCCTGAGGCGGGCAAGGTGTTCTTCGACGCGCCCGAGGGCACGATGGTCTGCTCGGCGACGGTCGTGCAGGACCCGGCCAACCCGGGCAAGTCCAACCTCGTCTGGACGGCCGGTCACTGTGTGCACGCCGGCAAGTCGGGCGGCTGGTACCGGAACATCGCCTTCGTGCCCTCGTACAACGACAGTGCCATGGCGGCGTCGGAACTGAAGACGGCCACCAAGGAGGAGGTCGCTCCGTACGGCGTCTGGTGGGGTGACTGGGCCCAGACCTCGGACCAGTGGATCGAGCAGGGTGGTCAGACGGGCGGTGACGGGGCGCCGTACGACTTCGCGGTGATCCATGTGACGCCGGAGGAGGGCAGCGGGGGCAAGTCACTGGAGGAGATGGTCGGTTCGGCGCTGCCGGTGGACTTCGACGCGCCTGCCGTGCAGCAGGTGGAGAGCATCACCGCGACCGGCTACCCCGCCGGGGCTCCGTACGACGGCGAGACGATGTACCAGTGCACGGACAAGCCGGGGCGGTTCTCGCTCGTCGAGTCCGACCCGACGATGTACCGCATCGGCTGCTCGATGACCGGCGGCTCGTCCGGTGGTGGCTGGGTGGCGACCGGTTCGGACGGTGAGCCCGCGCTGGTGTCCAACACCTCCATCGGCCCGGTGAGCGCCGGTTGGCTGGCCGGGCCGCGACTGGGCGAGGAGGCCGAGGGCGTGTACCAGGCGGTGAGCGACAAGTTCGCGTCGCAGTGACGCCCGGCTGACCAAGTGAGGCTCGGCTCATCCACCCCCGGCTGACCAGGTGGTGCCGCCCCGGGAAAGGGGCGGAGGTGGGGCGGCGCGCGGAAATTCCTGTCGCGCGCCCTCCGTCCGTCCCCCGGCGCCCCCGCATAGTGGGCGTGACACACGGATAGTTCCGACGGGGGTCGAGAACCATGCGTTTCCCACATCGGCGGTACCACCGGCTCGCCGTCACCGGACTCGTCGCGGCTCTCGCGCTGACCGCGACCGCCTGTGCGTCGGACGACCGCGGCGCCGGGGACGACCCCGGCGCCACCTCGTCCCGCACCGCCGACCGAGACGGTGATGGCATTCCCGACGTCCTCGCCGACAAGCTCGAGGAGCACGGTGTGGACATCGGTGACTGGAAGAACGGCGGCTGGAAGAACTGGGACCGGGACACGTGGCTCAGTGAGGCGGGGGCGACTGCCAGGTTGCAGCCAACTCGGCGGTGCGCGTCCGCCGTCGCGGAGGCTGGACAGGCGGGCCGCGAGCAGGGCATCCGCGGTGGCCACGCACCCGCCCTCGCCGGCGGTGAGCGTGCTGGTCAACCGGAATCTGAAGCCGGAATCTGCAGCAGGACAGCGTCGACCGAGCCGGCACCATGACTCTCCCAGGGGGCGCCGGGCGCGGGGGCACAGTCCTCGATCAGGGGGCATCAAGCGGCCGCTGCCTCCGCACATACCGAAGGCCCGCCCCTCGGTGGAGGGACGGGCCTTCGGGTACGTCTGGAGGGCCGGCACAGCCGGGCCGCGCGGCCCGACCGGACGATCAGGCCCGACCGGACGATCAGGCCCGACCGGATGGTCAGGCCGTCGTGGCCGTCGGGACGTACGGTGTCAGGTCGGCCGCCAGTTCCTCGTGCACCCGGGCCTTGAGCAGCGTGCCCTCCGGGGTGTGCTCCTCGGAGATCACCTCGCCCTCGGTGTGGGCGCGGGCGACGAGCTTGCCGTGGGTGTACGGCACGAGCGCCACGATCTCGACCGAGGGGCGCGGCAGTTCGTCGTCGATCAGGGCGAGCAGTTCCTCGATGCCCTGGCCGGAGCGGGCCGAGACCGCGATGGAGCGCTTCTCGATCCGCATCAGCCGCTGGAGCGTCAGCGGGTCGGCCGCGTCCGCCTTGTTGATCACCACGATCTCGGGCACGTTCGTGGCGCCCACGTCACGGATGACCTCGCGCACGGCGGCCAGCTGCTCCTCCGGGTCGGGGTGCGAACCGTCGACCACGTGCAGGATCAGGTCGGAGTCGCCGACCTCCTCCATCGTGGAACGGAACGCCTCGACCAGGTGGTGCGGCAGGTGGCGTACGAAGCCGACGGTGTCCGCCAGCGTGTACAGCCGCCCGCTCGGGGTCTCGGCCCGGCGCACGGTCGGGTCGAGGGTCGCGAACAGGGCGTTCTCGACCAGGACGCCCGCGCCCGTGAGCCGGTTGAGCAGGGAGGACTTGCCCGCGTTGGTGTAACCGGCGATGGCGACCGAAGGCACCTTGTTCCTGCGGCGCTCCTGGCGCTTGATCTCGCGGCCGGTCTTCATCTCCGCGATCTCCCGGCGCATCTTCGCCATCTTCTCGCGGATCCGACGCCGGTCCGTCTCGATCTTGGTCTCACCGGGACCACGGGTGGCGAGGCCGCCGCCCTTGCCGCCGCCCATCTGGCGGGACAACGACTGACCCCAGCCTCGCAGCCTCGGCAGCATGTACTGCATCTGCGCGAGCGCGACCTGTGCCTTGCCCTCTCGGGACTTGGCGTGCTGGGCGAAGATGTCGAGGATCAGGGCCGTACGGTCGATGACCTTGACCTTGACGACGTCTTCGAGGTGGATGAGCTGCCCCGGGCTCAGCTCACCGTCGCAGATGACCGTGTCCGCGCCCGAGTCGAGGACGATGTCCCGCAGCTCGTTGGCCTTGCCGGAGCCGATGTAGGTGGCCGCGTCGGGCTTGTCGCGACGCTGGATCACGCCGTCGAGCACGAGCGCGCCGGCGGTCTCCGCGAGGGCGGCCAGCTCGGCCAGCGAGTTTTCCGCGTCCCGCGAGGTTCCCGTGGTCCAGACACCGACGAGTACGACGCGCTCCAGGCGGAGCTGTCGGTACTCGACCTCGGTGACGTCCTCGAGCTCGGTGGAGAGGCCCGCGACACGGCGCAGGGCCGCGCGGTCGGAGCGGTCGAACTGGTCGCCGTCCCGCTCTCCGTCGATCTCGAAGCTCCAGGCGACGTCCTCTTCCATCAGGGCATCGGCCCGAAGACCTTCGGGGTTGTTCTGCGCGAAGGCGCGCTGTGCGGCCTGGGAAGGGGAAGAAGAGGAGGTCATTGGGTCCTTACGTCGATGGGGGATAGCGAAGGCGACGGATCTTCACGGATCCCGACCCGTCACCGGTGACAACGTCCGGGGCTTCCCGGGGATTCCCGGGAGGTGCCGTCGTCGACCCGAAGATGGTCGCACGGTACGCCCCGTCTCTTCACCGGGTTATTTCCCGTCCGCACGGGGGTCACACCCGTGCGGATCACGGTCATCGCTCGGCCGAGGCCTCCACCGGTGCCGACTTCCAGTCGGGGTGGCCCGGCATGGGCGGTGTCCTCACCTCGTACAGCCAGGCGTGGAAGAAGTCGCCCAGGTCCCGTCCGGCGATCCGCGAGGCGAGTTCCTGGAAGTCGGCGGTGGACGCGACGCCGTCCCGGTGGACGGTGACCCAGGCCCGCTGCAGCAGGGCGAAGGCGGGGGCGCCGATCTCCTGGCGCAGGGCGTAGAGGAAGAGGGCGGCGCCGTCGTAGACGTTCGCCCGGAAGATGCCGATCTTCTGACCGTTGCCGGGCTTCTTGGGCGCCGCCGGCGGTCCTCCGGCGGCGCGCCAGCGGTCGGAGGCGCCGTACGCGGCCTTCATGCGCGCCGCCACCGTCCGGCCCGCGGTCTCCTCGGCGTACAGGGCCTCGTACCAGGTGGCATGTCCTTCGTTGAGCCACAGGTCGGACCAGGTCCGGGGGCTGACGCTGTTGCCGAACCACTGGTGGGCGAGCTCATGGACCATGATCGACTCGACGTACCACTTGGGGTACTCGGGCCGGACGAACAGCGCCCTCTCGAAGAGCGAGAGCGTCTGGGTCTCCAGCTCGAACCCGGTCTGTGCCTCGGCGATCAGCACGCCGTACGTCTCGAACGGGTAGCGGCCGACCTTGCGCTCCATCCACTCGATCTGGGCGGGGGTCTTCGCGAGCCACGGTTCGAGCTTCTCCCGGTCCTTGGCGGGGACCACGTCGCGTACGGGCAGGCGGTGCGGTCCGGTCCGGTGCACGACGGCGGAGCGGCCGATGGAGATCTGGGCCAGTTCGGTGGCCATGGGGTGCTGGGTGCGGTAGGTCCAGGTGGTGGTGCCGGAGGCGCGGTCCGTGCCGGTGGCGAGACCGTTGGAGACGGCCGTGTAGCCGTCGGGGACGGTGACGCGGACGGTGAACATGGCCTTGTCGGACGGGTGGTCGTTGCAGGGGAACACGACGTGCGCCGCGTCCGCCTGGTTGGCCATCGCGAGTCCGTCGGCGGTCCGTACCCAGCCGCCCTCCACCTCGCCCGTGTAGACCGGGTCGCTGGTGTGCCGCACGGTGATGCGCGTCCTGCTCCCCTCGGGGAGCGGCGCCCGGGGTGTGATCACCAGGTCCTCCCCGGCGCCGGTGAAGGCGGCACGCGCCCCGTCCACCTCGACGGAGTCGACCTTGCCGTGGGCGAAGTCGAGGTTGATCCGCTCCAGCGGGGAGGTCGTCCGGGCGTCGATGGTGGTGACGGCGGTGAGCGGCTCGCGGTTGCTACCGGGGTAGGTGAAGTCGAGGTCGTACGACTGCACGTCGTATCCCGGGTTGCCGAGGTGCGGGAAGAGCCGGTCGCCGACGCCCAGCGGGACGGCGGGTGACGGGGCGCTCGCGGCGATCAGGCAGACGGAGACGGCGGAGGCGAGCAGCGCGGCCTGGACGCGGCGGCTCCTGGGGCGTGAGGTGAGCGGCATGGACCACCGCTACCAGCGCGCTCCCGCTCCGCGCGGCCGACGCGCGGCGGGCCCACCCGAACGAGCGGCCACCGTCCGCCGAGCCGGCCCGCCCGTCCCGGTCGGCTCAGTACGTCGGTGCAGTACATCGGCTCGGTACGTCGGCTCAGTACGCGGCGACCGCCTGGTGCTGGGCCCGGCCCACGTCGTACACGCCGGGCACGTTGCGCATCGCGCGCATCAGGGCCGGGAGGTGCGCGGCGTCCGGGAGTTGCAGTGTGTAGGTGTGGCGGACGCGCTGCTGGGTCGGGGGCTCGACGGTGGCGGTGACGATGTCGACGCCTTCGAGGGCGATGGCCTCGGTGAGGTCGGCCAGCAGGTGGGGGCGCTGGAAGGACTCGGCGACCAGGGTGACCCGGAACTCGGTGGTGTCGCCCCAGCGCACTTCGATCTCCGGGCGCCCCAGGCCCTTCATCCGTGTCACGGCGGCGCACGGGACACGGTGCACGGTCACCACTCCCCCGCGCACGGCGAACCCGGTGACCTCGTCGGGCGGTACGGGCGTGCAACAGCCGGCGAGACGGACGGTCGCCTCGGGCCTGTCGACGACGACCACGGCGCCGACGGAGTCGGAGCCGGCGGCGGGCTCGTCGAGGGCGGGGCGGAGGGCGGGCCCCTTGTCCTTGCGGCCGTCGTCGTGCTCCTCGTGCTCGTCGGCGGCGGGCGACGGGTGGGTGGCGAGCCAGCGCTGGATGGCGATGCGCGCGGCAGGCGTGTGGGCGTGCTCCAGCCACTCCCTGGAGGGCTCGGAGGCCGGGTCCTGGCCCATCAGGAGCTGGACGGTGTCGCCGTCCTTCAGGACCGTGCTGAGCGTCGCCAGACGGCCGTTGACGCGGGCGCCGATACAGGCGTGGGCGTCCTCGCCGTACTGCGCGTACGCCGCGTCCACGCAACTGGCGCCCTCGGGGAGCCCCAACGTGCCCCCGTCGGGCCGGAACACGGTGATCTCCCGGTCCTGGGCGAGGTCCTCGCGCAGGGTCGACCAGAACATGTCCGCGTCCGGTGCCGCCTCCTGCCAGTCGAGGAGCCGGGAGAGCCAGCCGGGTCGGGTGGGGTCGATGCGCTCGCCCTCGCCGTCGGTCCGCCGACCGTCGGGCTGTTCTTCCGCGGGAGTGGCGTACGGATTGCCGAGCGCGACCACGCCGGCCTCGGCGGCCTTGTGCATCTGGTGGGTGCGGATGAGGACTTCGGCGACCTGGCCGTCGCCGCGCGCGACGGCGGTGTGCAGCGACTGGTACAGGTTGAACTTCGGTACGGCGATGAAGTCCTTGAACTCCGAGACCACCGGGGTGAGGCAGGTGTGCAGCTCGCCGAGGACGGCGTAGCAGTCGGCGTCCTCGCCGACGAGGACCAGGATCCGGCCGAAGTCGGTGCCGCGCAGCCGTCCGCGTTTTCTGGAGACGCGGTGCAGGGAGACGAAGTGGCGTGGCCTGATGAGGACTTCGGCCTGGATGCCCGCCTCGCGCAGGACGCCGCGTACCTCGTCGGCGATCTCGGCGAGCGGGTCGCGGTCCTGTGCGGCGTTGTCCGCGATGAGTTGGCGGGTGAGGGCGTACTCCTCGGGGTGGAGGATCGCGAAGACGAGGTCCTCCAGCTCCGTCTTGAGCGCCTGCACGCCGAGTCGTTCGGCGAGCGGGATCAGGACGTCCCGGGTGACCTTGGCGATGCGTTCCTGCTTCTCGGGGCGCATCACGCCGAGGGTGCGCATGTTGTGCAGCCGGTCGGCGAGTTTGATCGACATCACGCGGACGTCGTTGCCCGTGGCGACGAGCATCTTGCGGAAGGTCTCGGGTTCGGCGGCGGCGCCGTAGTCGACCTTCTCCAGCTTGGTGACGCCGTCGACGATGAAGCACACCTCCGCGCCGAACTCCTCGCGCACCTGATCGAGGGTCACATCGGTGTCCTCGACGGTGTCGTGGAGCAGAGAGGCCGTCAGAGTCGTGGTCTCCGCGCCCAGTTCGGCGAGGATCAGCGTCACGGCGAGCGGGTGGGTGATGTACGGCTCACCGCTCTTGCGCATCTGACCGCGGTGCGAGGACTCGGCGAGGACGTACGCCCGGCGCAACGGCTCCAGGTCGGCGTCGGGGTGGTGGGCGCGGTGCGCCTCGGCGACGTGGCTGATCGCGTCGGGCAGCCGGTCGCGGGTCGTCGGGCCCAGGAGTGCGGCGCGGCCCAGACGGCGCAGGTCGATACGAGGTCGGCCCTTCCTGCGGTGCGCTGGTTGCGGCGCAGGGGCGGGCGATACGGCGGGGTTCGTGGCCTCCGCGCTCATGGGCACCTCCGGCTGCGTGGACCGGCGGACGGGTGCCCCAGGGCGTGCGGCGGCTCAGGGGACCGTGTCGTTCCCCCGTCCGTGCCGGTGCTTGATGCTACCGAGCCCATCACGCCCGTCCGACCGCCTCTCGCCGAGCGTGAAACGGATCACCCATTCGAGCGAAGGTTCCGAGGTTTACGATTTCGGGCCACCCCACCCCGGGTGCGCCATGGATTCGCACCCCTGAACACATGATGGGCTTGGATCTCCCTGGCGTCAGCGCAGCGGACGCCACCATCCCCAGCCCTACCACACCTCAACGCCCCGCGTTTTCCAGCCACTTGGCATCGATCTCGCCCTCGGCGACGATCACCGCGGGGCCTGTCATCTCGATCTCGCCGTCGGGCCGTTCGGTGATCACCAGTGTGCCGCCGGGCACGTCGACGGTGTAGGTCGCGGGGGTGCCGGTGACCGCCGGGTCGGCGCCGTCGCGCCGGGCGGCGGCCACGGCGACGGCGCACGCGCCGGTGCCGCAGGAGCGGGTCTCGCCGGAGCCGCGTTCGTGGACGCGCATCGCCACATGACGGGGACCCCGGTCGACCACGAACTCGACGTTCACGCCGTGCGGGTAGGCGGAGGCGGGACTGAAGGGGGGTGCCGAGAGGAGATCGCCGGCGTCCGCGAGGTCGTCGACGAACGCCACCGCGTGCGGGTTGCCCATGTTCACGTTGCGCGCGGGCCAGCTGTGCTCGCCGACGCTCACCGTCACGTCCCCCTCGGGGAGGCGGGCGCTGCCCATGGCGACGGTGACGTCACCGTCCTTGTCGATGTGGACCTTCTTCACGCCACCGCGCGTGGCGACGGCGAGGTCGCCCTCGGTGACGTGCCCGGCGTGCAGGAGGTAGCGCGCGAAGACCCGGACGCCGTTTCCGCACATCTCCGCGATCGAGCCGTCACCGTTGCGGTAGTCCATGAACCACTCGGCCTCGGCCGCCAGCGCCTTCGCCTCGGGGTGCGCGGCGGAGCGGACGACGTGCAGCACGCCGTCACCACCGATGCCCGCGCGGCGGTCGCACAGGGCGGCGACGGCGGCCGGGGGGAGGTCGATGGCGTTCTCGGGGTCCGGGACGATCACGAAGTCGTTCTCGGTCCCGTGCCCCTTGAGGAAGGCGATCCGCGTGCTCATTCCTCGATCGTACGCGGCCGCTCTAACGGAGCCGCGCCACCCGCCAGACGGCCAGGAAGGCCACCGCGGCCACGACCAGGGCGTAGGCGAGGACCAGGCGCCAGTCCGGGCGGCGGCCGGAGCCGCGGGCGGGCAGGCCGGGCCACGTGTAACCGACCCGGCGGGCGGCCATCATGCCCCAGCCGGCCGCGGTGGCGCAGATCAGCAGACCGAGCATGGCGACCACGGCGCCGCCGTCCCCGAACTCGAAGGCGAGTGGGAAGGCGAACATCAGGGAGCCGACGGCGGCGAGGCCCACGATCGGCGCGAGCTGCCAGAGCCGCAGCCTGCGCTGGGGACGCAGCTCGACCTCGACCTCCGGCCCGGACATCTCGTCCGGTTCCGGTCCGTCGTCGCTGACGCCGTCGGGGGTCTGGTCCTCCGGGCCGTCCGGGCTCAGCGGATCACCTTCGGAATCCAGTGCGTACCCCTCGGTAACCAGCTGGTCCGCGTCCTCCGCGGTGCCCTGCTCCATGCTTTGTGCGGTGTCGCGAGGGCCGGCCTCCATCGCCACGCGCCCTCCCAACTCGGACTCCACTTGGTCGATCGAAGCTCGATGATGGCACGCCCCCGGAGGCCGGGATGACCGCCGGGGCGACCCGATGCCATGACGTGATCAGGCTGTGACCGGTCGTTCGACCAACGCCAGTGCGAGCTGCGGGAGTTCCGTCAGGTCGGCGAGACCCCCCTTGAGCCAATGCACCCGGGGGTCACGCCTGAACCATGAATCCTGACGGCGCGCGAAGCGCTTGGTGGCACGCACGGTCTCGGCACGCGCCTCGTCCATGGTGCACTGCCCGGCGAGTGCCGCGAGAACCTGCTGATAGCCGAGCGCGCGTGAAGCCGTACGCCCCTTGCGCAACCCCTGCGCCTCCAGTGCGCGCACTTCTTCGACCAGTCCGGCGTCCCACATGCGGTCGACCCGGCGGGCGATGCGCTCGTCGAGTTCGGGCCGCGCCACGTCGACGCCGATCTGGACGGTGTCGTAGACCGCGTCATGGCCCGGCAGGTTCGCCGTGAACGGCTTTCCGGTGATCTCGATCACTTCGAGGGCTCGGACGATGCGGCGGCCGTTGCTGGGCAGGATCGCCTGGCCGGCCTCGGGGTCGGCTGCGGCGAGCCGGGCGTGCAGCGCGCCGGAGCCGCGCAGGGTCAGCTCCTCCTCCAGGCGGGCGCGGATCTCGGGGTCCGTCCCGGGGAACTTCAGGTTGTCGACGGCTCCCCTGACGTACAGCCCGGATCCGCCCACCAGGATCGGCCAGCGACCCTCGGCGAGCAGGGCGTCGATGCGGGCGCGGGCGAGCCGCTGGTACTCGGCGACGCTGGCGGCGGCCGTGACGTCCCAGATGTCCAGGAGGTGGTGCGGGACTCCGTCGCGCTCCTCGGGGGTCAGCTTGGCGGTGCCGATGTCCATGCCCCGGTAGAGCTGCATGGAGTCGGCGTTGACGACCTCGCCGCCGAGGCGCTGAGCCAGAAAGACGCCCAGATCGGACTTTCCGGCCGCGGTCGGTCCGACGACGGCGATGACCCGTGGAGGGGGAACTGCGTTACTCACTGCCCCAGTCTCGCAAATGTCGGGGCCCGTTCTCGAACGAGCTACGTGACGCGGGGGAGCCGGAGTCGTTGCGTGTTGCGTGTGCGCAGCGCCGGTTTCGAGTGCCGGCGACCCGGATGACGCAATCGGACGCTCCGGGAGAGCGCGGGAATTAACCCGCATGATTAGCATTGAGGTTGAAATGGGCGTTTTTTCACTTTTCCGTCGTAAGGCGAAGGACGCGGACGAGGCCGCCGTGACGGCGCCCGAGCCGGACGCCGAGACGGAGGCGGAGGAGCCGGACCAGGCGAAGGGAGCCACCGAGGCCGCCCAGCCGGAGGCCGAGAGCACGTCCGAGGCCGCGGCGGAGGCCGACGCGACCGAGCCGGTGGCGGAGGCCGTCGACGCGGCGGACGACGTGGAGATCCCCAAGCAGCAGACGGCCGATCAGGCGGCGGACAACGAGTCCAGTGAGAACGCCCGCAAGTGACTGCCCCGCGCGGGAAGGTGAATCATGCGTCTGCTGGATAACTTGAAAACCAGACTCTCCCCGGCCAAGGACAAGGTCTCGCACCTCGCTCAGAAGCATGAGGGCAAGATCCAGCACGGTCTCGACAGGGCCGCCCACACGGTCGACCGGAAGACCAAGGGCAAGTACAGCGACAAGATCCAGTCGGGCACGGGCAGGGCGAAGCACGCCATGGACCGACTCGCGCACCACGACGGCGGTCACACGCCGCCGACGCCGGGCGGCGGCGCCACACCTCCGCCTCCCGCTTCCTGAACACGCACATCGTCGGACGGCCGCGGAGTGTCTCGCTCCCGGCCGTCCGCCGTGTCCGGCCTCCCTATCCGGCCGACCGATCGCGCGGCGCCCCGGTCTACGACCAGGCGGCCACCAGGTAGCCCACGCCGTACGGCGCGTCGTCGTAGAGCAGGGTGCCGCGCAGACCCGTACCCTCCGCGGCGCCCGCGAGGATCTGCCAGGAGGCGCGCCCGGAGGCCTGCAGTTCGCGGGCGAGTCCGGTGTCCAGCGTCTTCAGAGCCTCGACGTCGGCGTCGGCGAGCGCCCGGGCGACCCGCGCGTCGAAACCGGCCGCGCGGTCGTCCAGGTACCCCGGGGCCTTCAGCGTGCGGCACGCGCTCGCGTCGCCCATCACCAGCAGAGCCACCCGCTCGGCCGCCCCGGCGACCTGCCGTCCTACTCGGGTACACCGCTCGACGGTGGTCGGTTCCGCCACCCCGAGCCCTTCCATGGGGGCATCGGCCCAGCCGGTGCGGTCGAGCAGCCAGGCGGCGACGGCGAGCGAGGCGGGCAGCCGCACCGCCGTATCGCCTTTTCCCCCGCGCCCGAGGCGGACGTCGAGGTCCACGCCGAAGCCCCGGAACGAGCCCCCGGAGCCTTCCGGATACGACGCGTCGCGTCCGGCGGGACCCACGACCACCAGCCGGTCGGGCCGGGCGGCGGCGAGCACTCCGAGCGCGTCCGCGCACGCGTCCCGCGCCGTGTCCAGCTCGGCCGCGGCACCGCCGGCGACCTCGGGCACGAGCAGGGGCGGGCAGGGGCAGACGGCGGCGGCGACAAGCATGATGCGCAGGGTAACTTCCGGGAGCGGGGGTGACGCACGCGCCCTTCAGGAGCGCGGGGAACTGCGCGAACTCCCCCCACGCACCGGCAGCCCGCGAGCAACCGTCAAGACCGAGCCGAACCCGCTACTGAACGGCCCCGCACCCACCGGTGGTAACCGTCGGCAGCGGCTCCGGGACCCCGATCTTCGGCAGCCCCAGCATCACCCCCGGCTTCTCCGCGGGCGCGGCGTTCCGCTTCTCCCAGGCGTCGCCCGACCGGGTCCGCCTTACGTCCAGGACCGTGCCCTCCGCCAGCAGGTGGTGCGGCGCGGCGTAGGTGATCTCGACCGTCACCACGTCGCCGGGGCGGACCTGCTGGTCCGGCTTGGTGAAGTGGACGAGACGGTTGTCGGGGGCACGGCCGGAGAGCCGGTGCGTGGCCCCGTCCTTGCGGCCCTCGCCCTCGGCGACCATCAGCTCCAGGGTGCGGCCGACCTGCTTCTTGTTCTCCTCCCAGGAGATCTCCTCCTGGAGGGCGACCAGGCGCTCGTAGCGCTTCTGGACGACCTCCTTGGGGATCTGGTCCTCCATGGTGGCGGCGGGCGTGCCGGGCCGCTTGGAGTACTGGAAGGTGAACGCCTGCGTGAAGCGGGCCTCGCGGACCACGTGCATGGTCTGCTCGAAGTCCTCCTCGGTCTCGCCGGGGAAGCCCACGATGATGTCGGTGGTGATGGCCGCGTGCGGGATGGACGCGCGGACCTTCTCGATGATCCCCAGGTAGCGCTCCTGGCGGTACGAGCGGCGCATGGCCTTCAGGACCGTGTCCGAGCCGGACTGGAGCGGCATGTGCAGCTGCGGCATCACGTTCGGCGTCTCGGCCATGGCCGCGATGACGTCGTCGGTGAAGTCGCGGGGGTGCGGGGAGGTGAAGCGGACGCGCTCCAGGCCCTCGATCCGCCCGCAGGCCCGCAGCAGCTTGCTGAACGCCTCGCGGTCGCCGATGTCGGAGCCGTACGCGTTCACGTTCTGGCCGAGCAGGGTGATCTCGGAGACGCCCTCGCCGACCAGGGCCTCGATCTCGGCGAGGATGTCGCCGGTACGGCGGTCCTTCTCCTTGCCGCGCAGGGCCGGGACGATGCAGAACGTGCATGTGTTGTTGCAGCCGACGGAGATCGAGACCCAGGCGGCGTAGGCGCTCTCCCGGCGGGTCGGCAGCGTGGAGGGGAAGGCCTCCAGGGACTCGGCGATCTCGACCTGGGCCTCGTCCTGGACGCGGGCGCGCTCCAGCAGGACGGGCAGCTTGCCGATGTTGTGCGTGCCGAAGACGACGTCCACCCAGGGCGCCTTCTTGACGATGGTGTCCCGGTCCTTCTGGGCCAGGCAGCCGCCGACGGCGATCTGCATGCCGGGGCGGGCGGTCTTCATCGGGGCGAGGCGGCCGAGGTTGCCGTAGAGGCGGTTGTCGGCGTTCTCCCGTACGGCGCAGGTGTTGAAGACCACGACGTCGGCGTTGCCCTCGCCCGCGTCCTCGGGCGCGCGGACGTATCCGGCGTCCTCCAGGAGACCGGACAGGCGTTCGGAGTCATGGACGTTCATCTGACATCCATAAGTACGCACTTCGTATGTCTTGACGCCCACTGCCTGACTCCGGTCGCTGCTGTTGGTCACTCCGTAAGCCTAAGGCAGCGCCCGGGGAGCCCTCGTCCCCAGGCGCTGCGGTCTCAGTGGTCCGTGTCGAGCACGGTCTCCGGGATCTGCACGTTGATCAGTTCGCCGGTGCGCTGGTCGACGGTGATGCCCCGGCCGGGTTTGCGACCGCGCAGGTGGGCGTGGGCGAGGCGGGCCCCGACGAAGTCGCCCTCCAGGACGCTCTGCGGGCCCAGGAGCACACCCTTGCGGTGCCGTTTCAGGGCGCTGAGCCAGCCCATCGCGCCCGTCATGGTCTCGGCGGTGGCGGCGATGACGATACCGATGCCGCGGTCCCGGCCGGACTGGGCCAGGGAGCGCAGGTTCTGGTCGATGTCCGGCAGGACGAACAGGTCGGCGTCGTCCACCATGACCACCCGGGGTCCGCCGCCCGCTTCCAGGGCCTCGGTGAACTCCTCGACCGTGGGTTCGGTCGCGGTGATCAGCCGTACGCCGGGGTGGCCCTCCAGGGTGCGCAGCGGCGACTCGCGCGGGGCGAGGATCACCAGGCGGGTGCCG
This sequence comes from Streptomyces akebiae, assembly GCF_019599145.1. Classification (NCBI taxonomy): domain Bacteria; kingdom Bacillati; phylum Actinomycetota; class Actinomycetes; order Kitasatosporales; family Streptomycetaceae; genus Streptomyces; species Streptomyces akebiae. Next base: position 2,767,672 of record NZ_CP080647.1, read on the forward strand.
GAGGCCAGCAGGGAGACGGCCAGGGCGGCCAGGGTCGTGCTGCGGCCGGAGCCGGGCGGGCCGACGACCGAGAAGGTGGGCGAGGCGTCCGCGAAGTCGACGCCGACCGGGGAGACGTCGTCGCCGCCGAGGCCGAGCAGGCCCCACATCGGCCGGCGGAGCTCCTCCCCCACCTTCTCGTAGGCGTCGGTGAACGTGACCTTCGCCGGCAGGGTGCCGATGCGGGCGGGGCGGCGGTCGGCCGGGAGTCCGGCGTCGCGGCGGGTGGCCTCGGCACCGATCCGGCGCAGTGCCTCGGCCTGCTCCTGGCCGGTGGCGCCGGGGGCGAGCAGGGCGACCTGGATCTCGGTGCCGCCGTCGGAGGTGAAGCCGCGGCCGGGGAGGACGAGGTCGGGGATGTCGCGCGCCCGCTTGCCGACCGCGTGGTAGTCGGTGCGGTCGTTCAGACGCAGCAGCAGTTTGTTGTCGTTGAGGGCGGTGGCCCGGCCGGACAGCAGGGCGCGTTCGGAGGTGGCGACGAGGTGGATGCCCGCCGCGGCTCCTTCCCTCAGGAGACGGTTGACCTGTTCGACCAGGCGTCCGCCGTTGTGGTCGGCCACGGCCTCGATCAGGGCGTCCCAGCCGTCGATGAACAGCATGATGTGGGCCGGGCGTTCCCCGGCGGCGACCAGTTCGCGCAGTTCGGTGAGGTTGCCGGCGTGATGGCGGGTGAGCAGTTCCTGACGGCGCTCCAGATCCGTGTCGAGCCTGGCGAACAGCCGCTCCAGGCGCTCGATGTCGCCACGGGGGACCACGGCCCCGGTGTTCGGCAGCACGCCCAGCGCGGTGAGCGCGCCGCCGGCGAAGTCGATGCCGTAGAGGTGGACGTCGGCGCTGGAATGGGCCCGGGCCAGAGCTCCGGCCATGGTGCGCAGCACCTGGGAGCGGCCGGAGCGCGGGACACCGACGACGTACAGGTGTCCGAACTCGGCGAGGTCGAGCCGGACCGGTAGCTGCGCCTGGGCCTCGGGGATGTCCGACAGCGCCCAGGAGACCGGGGCCGGCCGGGCGCCGCCGGTCTCGTCCGGCTGGGGCAGGTCGTCGATCAGGACCTGCTGGCCGAGCGCGGGCAGCCAGGGGCTGGGCTGCGGCACGCAGTCGGCGAGCCGGGCGGCCTCGGACAGAGCCTCCACCAGGGCGTTGAGGTCGTTGGGTGCCTCCTCGGCCATCAGGTCCGCCGGGTCCGCGCCCTGCTCGCCCGCGGGGGTTCCGGGCTGGGCGACGGCTCGGCCGAGGCGCTGCCAGTGGAGCGCGGTGCCCCAGATCCGGGCCTCCTCGGCCGCCTGCCGCTCCTGGTGGGCCCGGACCTCGGCGGACGGTTCGGCGACGGGTCTCGGGGTTCCGGCGTACGCGGTCTGGAAGGGGACGACGGTGCCATGGCCGAGCCGGGCGAGGGCACGGCCGGGGGTCGCCGGGGAGATGCTGACGGCGTCTTTGGTGTCGATGACGTCCATGCTCTCCGAGGAGTCGGTGACCCTCAGCGCGATGCGCAGGTTGGTGTTGGCCCGGATGTCGGAGTTGACGACTCCGGCGGGGCGCTGGGTGGCCAGGATCAGGTGGATGCCGAGGGAGCGGCCGCGCTGTGCGATGCCGACCAGGCCGGGGATGAAGTCGGGGATCTCCCGGTAGAGGGTGGCGAACTCGTCGATGACGATGACCAGGCGGGGCACGGGGGCCAGTTCGGGGGTGCGGCGGCGCATGCCCTGGTACTCGGGCAGGTCCTTGGCGCCGGCCTCGGCCAGGATGTGCTCGCGGCGGGTGAGTTCGGCGGACAGCGAGGTGAGGGCGCGCTGCACGAGGTGGCTGTCCAGGTCGGTGACCATGCCGAGGGTGTGGGGCAGGTCGACGCAGTCCTTGAAGGCGCTGCCGCCCTTGTAGTCGATCAGGACGAAGGTGAGTTCGTCGGGTCGGTTCATCGCGGCGAGGGAGGCCACGAAGGTCTGCAGCAGTTCGGACTTTCCCGAGCCGGTGGTACCGGCGACGAGTCCGTGCGGCCCGTCCTTGACCAGGTCGAAGGCGACCGGTCCGTCGTAGCCGGCGCCCAGCAGGACACCGGTGGAGGCCGGGCGCCGCGCCCAGCGTGCGGTGATCAGTTCGGCGTTCGGCTGCGGCAGTCCGAGGAGTTCCAGGAGTCCCACCTCGGTGGGCAGGCCCTCGGAGGCGTCGGGGGTGACGTCACGGATCGGTGCGATGCCCCGGGCGGCGCGCTCGCACCAGTCGGGCTCGACCAGGTCGGGGCGGATGTCGGTGATGTCGGGCTGTCCGGTGCGGCGCAGGGTCAGCCGGTGGTTCTCGTGGCGGACGACGGCGGTGCACTCCTCCGGCAGGAGCCGTTCCTCCTGGTCCAGGCAGAGCGGGAAGATCCGGACGCCGGGGCCCTCCTTGAGGATCGACACCACGCCCGGCACGTCACGCAGCCGTCGGGCGCCGTCCATGACGACGAGGACGTCCGGCTCGCTCAGCAGCGCCTTGCTCATGGTGGACTCGGCGGCCCGCTGGCGGGTGCGCAGGGTGGAGACCAGTTCGGCGACGCGGTTGGCGACCGTCTCGGGGTCGTTGCCGATGAGGGTGACGGCGCCGCCGCGGGTGCCGGGCAGGCCGTCGCGGGAGTGGGGCAGCCAGCGGGCCCAGTTCCAGGAGTCCTGGGAGCCCTTGTCGGTGAGGACGACGATCCGCAGGTCGCGCGGGGTGTGCAGGATGGCTGCCTGTGCGGTCATCCAGCGGGCCAGCGCCTGGACGGGTCCGGGCGCTCCGGCCAGTCCGACCACACCGCTGTCGACCAGGCCGACGCTGACGGGGGCGTCCGGGATCGTCCAGTGGACGGCGGTGTGGTTGTCCTCGCGGGCCGTGTCGTCGATGCCGAGCAGCGAGGGCTGGGGGGCGGTGCCGATGCGCAGGGCGAGGTGGTCCGGGTCGCCGCGCCGGCGCTCCCAGAGGCGTCGGCCGGGGCCGACCGCCCACAGGCCGGCGACCGCGGGGTCGGGTGCGCTCTCGGTGCGCAGCCGCCGCTCGGTGGCGACCTTCTCGCGGACGTCCTCCTCCAGGGAGGCCCGGCGCTGCCGGTAGACCCGGGAGCGCTCCTCGTAGTCCTTGCGTGCCTGGCGTCGTCCGCTGATGTAGTTCGCCGCCATCAGCACCGGCGAGAGGAACATGAAGATCAGGTAGAAGTACGAATTCCAGAACAGCATCATGGCCACGCCGAAGACCATCGGGGCGAGCGAGACCATCAGCGGGATCGGTCTGCGGGCCGGGGGGTCGGGCGGGCCAGGCAGCCGGAACCGTTCGGGTGCCAGGTGGGGCAGGATGCGCGGCGGCCGGTTGTAGTCGAGGCCGCCGCCGCCCTCGGACGGCACCACGGCGGCGTCCCTGGGGGTCGGCTCGGTCAGCCGCAGCAGATACTCACCGACCGACAACTCGGCTCCGACGGCCCACGGCTGCCAGCCGTCGGGGAGCGCCGGGCCCTCGGTCTCCGCCTCGGGCCCGCCGTCCTCTCCCTCGTCCTCCTCGTCCTGTTCGGCGAGGGGCAGCAACGGGGTGTCGGGCCGCCCCCGGTGCTCGGGCGGCTCCGGCACGGACAGCCGGGCGGGCCCGCCCTCGCGGAGCTCCACGACGGCCGAGCCGTCCGGGCGTACGGTCACCCGGATGCCCTCGGTCGGCAGGCCGCGGCCTTCGAGGGGCACGGCGGCGTCCTCCAGGGGGCCGATGCCGTGGGTGCCGAGGCCGAGGGGGTACACGCGTCCGGCGTCGGGGCCGCCCACCACCTGGAGCTCGACCACGGGGGCGTGGTCCAGCCGGTGCGGCTGCGGCATCGCGTCGCGCTCGGGGCCGTACGCGGTGACGGCCGGGGCGTGTGGGAGGCCCAGGGCGACGACGCTGCCGTCCATGAGCCGGGTGCCGGACAGCGGGGTGCCCGGCGCGAGGGGCTCGTCGCCGAGGAAGCAGGCGGGGGCGGGCCCGGGTGCGGGGAACGAGCCGTCGGTCTCGTCGGCGTCCCCGGCGCGCAGCCGGGCCAGGTGCGCGGCGACGTCCTCGACGGGGGTGCTGCCGGACGCGGTGAGCAGGACGTCCTGGCTGCTGCGGGAATCGCCGCCGTCGACTGTGGTGATGAGGAGTTTCACTTCTCCCCTTGCGGGTGGTTCGGGGGCCGGGGGTGGTGTGGGGCAGGCCCGTCGGTCAGTCGTCTCTCGTGGTGGAGGAGGCCGCCGTGGTGCGTTCGCGAGCGGTGGCCGGTTCCGCGAGGAGGTCCGCGCCGGTCCTGGTGGGGAGGGCTGCTTCCGTCGGGTGCTCCTGGAGGGGGGTGGTCTCGTCCAGGAGGTGGGGGCGGGGCGGCTCGGGGCGGCTCGGGCGCGGGCGGATCGGCGGCTCTCGGCGCAGGCGGCGCCGGTCGGCGCGGACGGCCGCCACGACGGCGCGGCCCAGGGGACCCGAGTCGGCGTCCAGGTCCAGTTCCGGCGCGGTCACCCGACTGCGGCCGTCCACCCGGAGGGTCCAGGCGTGCCCGGCGACCCGGCCGTCGACCAGGCAGACGACGGCGCCGGAGGCGGCGAGGGCGCCGAGCCTGCGGGCCTGGTCCGGGGTGGGGGCGGCGCAGACTACGACGGTGGTGGCGGCGCGCCCCGGCTCCCCGATCTCGTCGGGCTCCCGCGCCCCGGTGTCCTCGGCGGCGCCCGTGCCGCTCGGTGCGGCAGCCGCCTCCAGCTCCGTCAGCAACGTGTCGAGCCGTCGCCCCCGGTGCTGCGGATGGACTCCGTCCGCGACGACCACCGACGCCCCGCTGCCGGGCCGGTCCAGCTGGGCGGCGAGTGCCTGGAACAGCAGGGCGCGGGCCGCGGTGTCGCCCTCGACGGTGATCAGCCGTGGTCCGGCGGCCAGGTCGACGTGTACGCAGGCGTCGTCCGCCATGCCGACGGCGACCGGCAGCGGCCTCACCGCACCGGCGCGGGTGCGGCCCGGCGGCAATGCGTCCGCCTCGTCCAGCGGCAGCTCCCAGCGCTGCGGGCCGGGCTCGGCGGCGGCCTCCCAGGGCGCGGGCGGTTCCGGCAGCCGGCGGGCGGCGATCTGTACCGAGGCCCAGCCGGGTTCGAGACGCACGGCGTGCGCCATGGCGCCGGGGACGTCGGCGAGGGCGGCCGCCGACGCGTCGAACAGCCGTCGTACGAGCAGTCCTCCCCGGGGGTCGGAGAGCTGCCGGGCGAGGGCGCGGACACCTCGGCGGTGCCGGCGGTAGGCGCGCAGCGGCTCGCCGAAGGCCCGCCGGGTGAGGGTCAGTTCCCGGCCGACGGCCCGCCGGAACCGGCGCCAGCCGCCCCGTTTGCGGATCATGTGCCGCAGCAGCAGGACGAGCAGGATCAGGACGACCGCGCCGACGATGACCACGGTGAGCACCGAGTCGCCGGGCTTGCCGATCGCGACCAGCCGACCGTGTGCCGTCACGTCGGCACCGGCCACGGGCCCGGTCATGCCGCCGCCAGGGCGTGTTCGGGGTGCCGGCGGCGCAGTTCCCGTATCGCGTGGTGGGTGCGCGACTTGACGGTGCCCGGGGGGATGCCCAGGGCGTCCGCGGCGTCGGTCCCGGTGCAGCCGAGGACGTAGACGTAGAAGAGGACCTCGCGGTGGGCGAGCGAGAGCCGGGAGAGGGCGTGGACCATGAAGCGGCGCTGGACGGCCTGGCTCATGGGGTCCACCGGTTCGAGGTGCTTGTCCAGGGTGTGTTCGTGCTGGATGTCGGTGTGCACCCGCTCGCGGCGGGACCAGTCGATCACCAGGTTGTGCGCCACCCTCATCAGCCAGGCCCGGGACGGTGACCAGCCGGGTGGCTGGTTCGCGGTGCTCAACCAGGCGCGGACCAGGGTCTCCTGGACGAAGTCCTCGGCGCGCTGGCGGTCGCCCCGGATGAGGCTCGACACATAGCGCAGCAGGGGGCCGTGGTGCTCTTCGTAGAGCTTGCGGACGGAACCGTCGTGGGAGGAGGGCATGGCCTCGCCGGTGTCCGGGGCACTCCGGGGCACGGCGGAGCTGGGCGTGGGCGTTCTCATAGATTCCCCCAGGGCCGGCGTGGGTCTGGGCCGGTCCGGTCGGGCGCCGCGGCGGCGGCGTTGGCTGGGCAGGGGCTGAGCACGGGTACCCGGGTGGCCTCACGGTTCATGGGTGGAAGGTGAGGTTCCGCTGGGAGTCTATGAGCGCTTCTGGATGTTTCAAGAGTTCTTGAGAAGAACCTGAGGTTACTGACGAGAACGAAACCTTCCTGGTAGACGGTCTGGAGAGAGGGCACCCCGAGGGTTCGGCCCGTCGAACGGCGTGGTGGAAAGCGACAGGGGCGCCGGTCCGGGGGATGGACCGGCGCCCTTGCCCAAAGGGTGCCGACGGAGGGGGAGTTGAGGGGCCGGCACCCCGCTTCGGGGTGGATCAGGCGGGGATGCCGCCCGCGATCTGCGAGTCGAGGTTGTTCACCGCGTTGCAGATGTCACGGAACTGCTTGGAGAACTGCGTGATGTTGTTCACTGCCTCTGTCAACGACTTGTTGAAGTTGGCGTAGGAGGTCTGCATCTTCGGGCTGGTGGCCGTCAGCAGCAGGCCGCCCTGGAGCAGGTTCTCGACCTCGGCCTGCAGCGAGGACAGCTGGGGGACCAGGGTGTCGCTGACGGCGGAGTCGAGCTTCTTGGCAGTGCTCTCGATTTCCTCGTCGTCGATGACGTTCTTGGGCATGGTGCACCTCGTTCTCTGTTGATGAACCCGGCAGCGCGGGAAGAGCGCGCGGGAGCTTCGGGGCGGGCGCGGCGGCGCCCGCGGGGTCAGCGCCAGTTCTCGCCGAGCGTCCCCAGGGGCGGTTCGTCGCCGTAGCGCTCGTGCTGGGTGACGGACTCCCGCAGGTACCAGGTCCCGTCCTCGCGCCGCTGCCAGATCTCCTGGATCTCGTTGTTCTCTCCGGCGACGAAGCGCTGTCCCGTGTTCTCGTTGGTGACGACCTTCAGGACGGAGCCGTCCGATTCCGTGTAGTCCGTCCGCGTGACCCCGTCCTGCAGCTGGGTCGTGGTTCCCGGGGAGGAGTCGCCGGACGGGCGGCCGTCGGCGCCGACCACCGGGTTCTCCACCGTCAGATACGCCGGGGGCCTGTCCAGGAACTGCTGGGCGTCCTGCCGGCCTGCCTCGGAGGCGAGGTAGGTCTCCTTGTCCATCCGCAACACCCAGTCGCCGCCGGCTTGCTTGCTCCAGATCTGCTGGGTGTCCCGGCCGGTCGCGTCGGTGACGTAACGCGTCGCGGACCCGTCGGCGTCGGCATCCGTGTAGACCTTGGTGACGGTGCCGTCGGAGCTGCGGATCGTCGTCACGGAATCGCCCTCGCCGGAGAGCGGGTGGTACGTCTCCGAGTACGACAGGCCCGTGTTCTTGTTGGTGACGGTGGTGGTCGTCTCGACGGGGTCACCGTTCTCGTCGACCTTGATCTCACCGTTCTCGTCGAGCTGGAACGACACCGTGGTGGTGCTGTTCTCGTCCTCGATCGTGTACCCCTTGGGCACGAAGGCCTCGGGGGGCAGGTCGTCCAGCTGGCCACGCATTCCCCGGAGCTGACCGAGGTCCTCGTCCTTGTCGAAGTCCCGGTCGCGGATCTTGTCGTACTCCTCGCCGAAGCCGTCCTGGAGGTCCTGCTGGCGCTGCTGCAGGGGCTTCTCCTCCTCGGTCAGCGCGGCCTGCGCGTCCTCGGTGTCCGACTGGTCGTCCCACAGCTCCCGCTGACGGGCCTGGAGGTCGTTCGACTCCTGGTCCAGGGGGGCCAGTCGCGACTGGAGGTCGGCGCGGTCGGCGTCGAGGCCGTCCTGCTTCCCCTTCATGGCGTCCTCGACCTCCTGCTGGGTGGATCTCTCCAGGGCCCAGAGGTCCTTCTGCTTCTGCTGCAGCTCGTCCTGCCGCTCGGAGAGGGGCTTCTGCTCGGCGGCCAGCGCGTCGCGCTCGGCGTCGATCTCCTTCTGCCGCTCGTTCAGCGGGTCGAACGCCTTCTGCTGGTCGCGCTGCTCCTGCTCCAGCGCGTCCCAGCGCGCCTCCAGCCCCTTGCCCTCCGACTCCCACAGGGCGTCGCGTTCCTTGTCGAGGGCGTCCTGCTCACGCTGCCAGGCGTCGAGGTCGGCCCGGGTGGCGCCGCCCTCGGACAACAGGGCCTCCCGCTTGCTCCAGAGAGCTTCCTGCCTCTCCTGGAGCGCCTCCTGCTTGGCGTCGTAGGCCTTCTGCTCCTGTTCGAGGGCGCCGACCTTCTTCTCCATGGCCGCGTCCTGCTCGGCACGGAGGGCCTTCTCGTCCTCCCAGAGCTGCTGCTGCCTGCGCTGGAGCTCCTCCTGCCGCTGGATGAGGGGTTCCTGTTGCGCGCGGAGGGCCTCGTAGCCCTGTTGCAGTTCGTCCCGTTTCGCCTGGAGCTTCTCCTCGCGCTGCCTGAGGAGTTCCTTCTCCTCCTGCCACAGCTGCCGCTGCCTGGCCTGGAGTTCGTCCTGCTGCTTCAGCAGGGGCTCCCGCTTCGCGGCGAGCTCCTCCTGCTGCTTGTTGAGCTCCTGCTGCCGCTTCTCCTGGGCCGCGATCTGCTCGTCGAGCTTGTTCCGCTTCTGGACGAGGGCGTCCTGCTCCTTCTTCAGCCGGGCCTGCTGCGTCTTGTAGCCGGCCTCCAGACGTCGGGCCAACGCCTCGCGCCGCTTGCCGTCCAGCGTCTGCTTGCGTATGTCGTTCTGCCGGGTCGCCTCGTCGCGAACCTGGGAGGTGACCTGCTGGGCGGCACCGGCGGCGTGGGCGGCGTCCTGGTCGTAGAAGGCCTTGCCCGCCCTGTCGAGGAGGTTGCCGAGGTCGGTCATGACCTGCCAGCCCTCCTGGAACGACTTCTTCCAGGCCCCGTAGAAGTCCTCCAGGGCCTCGGCCGTCTCCCGGCGGGGGCCGACGTCCCCGGGGGCGAACGCCTTGTCCGTCTGCGAGGTGACGTCCAGTTCGTCGCGGAGGTGCCACAGATGGCGCGCGAGGACGGTCATCAGGTCGTAGTCGTAGGAGACGCGCACCATGTCCGCCGTCCTTTCCTCGATGCGGTCGTGTGCCGGGCGATCGGGCACGAGGGCCGGTCCCGCGGCTCGCGCCGGGGTTCGGTGCCGAGCCGCCCTGTAGACGAGGAGCCGGGGCCGGATGGTTCAAAAAACTTTCGTCCGCACCGCACTGACCGGCGGGAATGTGGCGTGCGCCACTTTCTTGAACTCTCAAGCCGCTCCACTGCGTCTGCTTTCGGTACCCCAAGTCCCGGACCACGTGGAGGATTCGTTGGCCACCTCCGACGAGTGGAGCAGAGTCGGCTTCACCGGCAATCCGGTGACCGGGGATCCGGGCCTCCTGGAGCGTGTCACCAAGGAGCTGCGCGACCTCGGCGATCTCGCCGGACGGGTCAGCGGCGGCCTCGACACCCTGTTGACGAAGGCCGAGGACGGCGGCTTCGAGGGGCGGACCGCGGACGCGTTGCGCACGTACGTCAAGGACGAGCTGAAGACGTACATGGCGAACATCAACCGCTCGTTCGAGATGGCCGCCGACGCCACCGCCCGCTACGCCCGCGCCCTCGGGGACGCGCAGGACCGGGCCGAGAACGCCGCGGACACCGTGGCGGCGCTGGAGCGGGTCGGCGGTCAGCCGCTGGCCGACAACGATCCGGAGATGACCCGCGCCCGCGGCGAGGTCGACGCGGAGCGGGACGCCGTCCAGGCCGAGGCGAAGATCCTGGAGGAAGCCCTGCGCGAGGCGGCCCGGCTGGTGTCGAGGCCCGTGAAGAAGCCGAAGAAGAGCTTCTGGAAGCGCTTCGTGTCGACGTTCTTCAAGGTGCTGGAGATCGTCGCGCTGGTCATCACCCTGATCGCGGCCGTCATCGGCGGCCCGCTGGGTCTGGTCGCCTTCGGACTGGGCGCGGTGCTCTTCGCCAAGGCCCTCTTCGACTACGCCACGGGCAACGGCAACGCCCTCAGCCTGGGCCTGGCGTTCCTGGGCGTCCTGTTCCCGTCGACGAAGGGTTTGACGACCCTCAGTGGACTGTTCCGGCTGGGCTCCGGGGGTGCGAAGGCCCTCGGCGGCGCCCTCTCCGCGAGCGGACGACTGCTGTTCCGGGGCGGTAGGGCGCTGATGTCCTCCCCCGGCCGGCTGCTGTCGCTGGCGGGGCAGGGGCTGGTCAGGTTGGGCGGGGGACTGGCGGGTCGGGCGGGCGGTGCGTTCATGGCGCTGCCCCGGGTGCTGTCGAAGACGCCCGCGATGCTGGGGTCGGCCCTCAGGTTCATGGGCGGTTTCGCCCGCGGTACGTTCCGGCAGGGCTGGTCCGCGCTGAGCCGCGACTTCTACCAGTCGACCGCGTTCGTCACCGGCAACATGGCCACCAAGCTGGGCGTCTTCACGATCATGAGCCTCGGCCGGCTCACGGCCACGGCGCTGCTGCCGATGAGGTACTCCGAGATAGCCCGGTTCGGGTACCGGGGCGCGGCCCGGATGGGGTTCATCGACCGGGGTCTGCGCTTCGCCCCGAAAGGCTCCGGCCTCCTCACCAGGACGGGCTCCCTCTCCGGCGACCTCATGGACCTGCGGGGCGGGAACCTCGACCGGGGCGGCACCCTGCGCCCGTTCGACGGCCCCGGCTCCGACAGGCTCGCCGTTCCCGGCACCCCCGAGTTCAACGACACCCTCGACGAGCTGGCCGACATCTCGGTGACACCGGTGACGGCGTCCCGCACCCCGGGCTTCAGCTCGCTGCCGGGCCCGAGCCCCGTCCGGATGCCGGGCCGCCTCGACGACCTGGGCGTACGGCTCGGCGCGCTCGACGACCTCGACACGGTGGGCCTGCCCGTGGGCACGGTCCCCGGCGGGCAGGGCCTCGGCCTCCTCACCCCCGTGAGCGGGCGCCTCCGTCTCCTCGACCCCACGACCGGCCGCGTCGGCGACGATCTGCTGCCGCCGCCCACCGCGCTCGACGAGCTGCGGGACCTCGACGCCCTGACCGGGATGGAGCGCACGCCGACGGGTCTGCTCAGGCCCCTCGACGACCTGGCCGGACTGAGCCTCGACGGCAGGCTGGGCGGACTCACCGAGTCCCAGGTGCGGCGGGTCCTGGACGGCGAGATCGACCTGGTGCGCGTCACCCCCGACGGGGTGGTCCTGCGCATCGGGAAGACCGATCCGATCGACGTCCGGGTGGGGTTGAAGGACGAGGTGACGATCGAGGTCCTCGGACCGGCCGACCCCCGCGTCCCCACCTGGAACGCCACGAAGGGCGCCGAAGGCCTCGACGACCTCGGCATCAGGCTCGACGACCTCACCCGGCTGCTCCCCGACACCGGCGACGGCTCCCGCGCCGCGCGCGAGCTGCTCGGCCTGGGGCCGGTCCGCACGGACGTCGCCGCTCCCCCGGCCACCAAGCCCTTCACCGCGCTGACCCTGCGGGACATCGTCACCGGCGGCGCCACCGGCAGACTCGCCACGGAGCGCTTCCGGACCTGGCTGAGCGCCCAGTCCGCCCAGCTGCAGCTGGACACCGCCGGGCGCAGGCTCAGCGAACTCGACGGGCTGACCGGCGTACCACCGCTGAGCCGCGCGCAGGCGGAGCTGGATCTGAGCGCCGCGCGGCTCGACCTCGGCCGGGCCCGGATCGCGTTCGACCGGCTCGGGATGAACCTGGACACGGTCCGCCGGGACGTCCTGGTGATGACGGCCCGGGTCGACGGCCCTGCCGCCGTCCTGCCCACCGGTGAACTGCGGCTGCTGGACGACCTCGGGCTGCCCACCGGTCGGTGGATCACCATGGAGCCCGGGCAGAACGTCACCTGGGTGCTCAGGACGGACTCCGGGATCGTCCCCGGCGTCGAGGTGCGGATGGTCGACGGGACCTTCACGGTCACCGGCCCCGAGGGTGCCGTCACCCGGTTCGGGGCCGACGGGCGGCCGGACCGGCTGGCCTTCGCCGCCGACCGGTCGGTCGACATCCAGGCCATCGCCCCGGCCCCGGTCTGGCGTGCGACCGACGAGACGCTGTGGCGCATCGGCGGCAAGCGTCCCCTCGACCAGATCTTCCGCGAGGGGTTCACCGTCCGCGATCCGCTGGAGACCAACCTCGACGTCATGGTCAGGACCGGCCAGCCGTCCGCGTTCGTCAGCACCACGACCGACAGGAACCTCGTCTGGGACGGCGTCTACAAGTTCGAGATCGAGGCGTCCGGCGGTATCGACGTCGGCCGGACCTTCGAGCGCTCCATGGGCCCGGACGCCTGGCGGGCCTCGGGCTGGGCGTCGGAGAACGAGATCGCCTTCCCCGGCGGTATCGCCTCCGAGTTCATCCGGGGCGCGTACCGGATGGACGCCCAGCACAATCTGCTGGAGTGGATCCCCAACCCCAACTTCCGGGGCAGCGACCCCCTGCCCGAGCTGGCGGCGGATCTGCGGGTTCCCGGCGAGGGCACCTCGGGCCTCACCGGCGAAGGAACCCCGGGCCTCAGCGCGCTCGACTTCCAGGGGCTCTCCCTCGACGACCAACTCCGGCTGCTGGACCAGCTCGACCTGGGCGGGGCGGGGACGTTCGACAACCTCGGTTCGCCGAACGGCCTCGGCTCGCCCAACGGCCTCGGCTCACCGAACGGCCTCGACTCGCTCAGCCGGGCCGACTCCCTGAACGACGTGGGCAGCCAACTGGACGAACTCGGCTATCTCTCCGACGACTTCCGGTTCGACCGCTTCGACGCGCCCACTCCTCGAACGGACACCGTGGTGGTGGACCCGGCCGACCTCACGGGCGTGACCGGCTTCCGGGCGGAGTGGCAACGGACCCCGCTGGAGAACGGCGGATTCGGGCTCACCGACCGGACCGGTGACCTCCGGCTGGTGTTCGACGCCCGGGAGGTCCGGCAGTTCACCGACATCCGGCTTCCGGGAGGCGCGGGCTTCGTACGCTTCGACGCCGACGCCGGGCCGGCGTCGCTGCCCCGGATCGTCGGCCAGGACGGGGTGCCGTTTCGCAGCGGTGCGACCGTCGAACCGGTCAGGGGCGCGCTCGGCGTGGTGACCGGGGTGCGGGTGCAGTCGCTCGACGGCTCCTGGGTCGCCCGCTTCGACCTCGACGGTACGCGGCTGTCGGAGCAGCTGACCCTGTCCGGCCCCGCCGGCGGCCCGCTGACCGGGTCCCGGCTGAGCACGTCGTTCACCCAACTGCCGGGCGGGGCGCAGTCTGTGACGTACCGGCTGACGGTGCCGGGGCTGGGCGACGGCGCCTTCGCCGTCGTACGGCTCGACGGCGATCTGGCCCGGCGGCTGCCGGGCGGCTTCTCGGTCACCGACACGGCGACCGGAACGCGGTTCGTGTTCGACCGGGACGGACGGTTCGTGGATCTTCCCGTGGACGGGGCGCCGACGACCAGGCTGGACACGTTCGGGACGACGGTGCCGGACACGACGGCGCGTCCGGTGACGGCCCTCGACGGTCTCGGCGGCAATCCCTCCGAGCGGATTCCGCCGGCGTCCCTCCCCGCGACCGGAGTCCTGGACGACGTGGCGGGCGATGTCGCAGGACCGCTCCCGACCGGCGAGCGCCTGTCTTTGGAGGACCTGGCTGTTCCGGCCCCGCCCCGTGTCGCTCCGCCTCCGCCCGCCCCGCCCCTCGTCGCTCCGCCACCGGTTCCCACGGCGCACATGCCCGGGGCGCCGGTGGCCGCCCGGGCCCCGCGAGCCGTGGCACCGGGATTCGACACGTCCTTCCCCTCCCCCTCCATCGGCAGCGAGAGCGAGCTCGGCGGGTTCGTCGTCGCACTCCCGGAGAGCGCGGACCGGACCTTCGCCTTCGTGTCGAAGGTCGACACCGACGAACCCCTGCTCATGGTCACCAAGGACATGGGCAAGGGCGCGTACGCCAACCCCGCGGACCTCCCGATGGCACAGCGCGGCAACTGGCAGACGCACACCGTGGAGCTGATCACCTATCCCTCCCGTCTGGGCGATCAGGGGGCGATCGGCGCGCGCAACGGCGCGACCCAGTGGCTGCTCGACGTCTTCAAGGAGCGGCTCGGCATCCACAACCACCGGCCGCTGGAGTCGATGGTCAGCCCCGACGGGCTCTACCGGTTGCAGGTCACCAGCGACCGGCACGTCATCGCTGCGGGGACGGGCCTGGAACTCGAAGGCCTTCCCTCCGTCTCCATGCCGACCACCCAGCAACAGGCCACGATCGGTATCAGAGCCGTGGACTTCGGCTCCCGCGCCACACACGAGCTGAGACTGCTGGCCGACCATGCCCACTGGTACAAGCCCGCCTTCCGCGACGACGACGCTCTGCGGACGGCGCTGGCCCGGGAGACGCTCGACGCGCCCGAGCAGGTGGAGAACGCGTACACCTATGTGAAGTCCGTCATCGACTTCACCTCCGACCTGGTCCGCAGGCACGGCACCCCCATGGAGGGCTGGGCCGGCGCACCGCCCTACCACGGTCTGACCCACCCGGCGGTGAAGAACGAGTGGTCCGTACTGCCCAGGACCAGACCGAGCCTGGTCCTCGACTCCTTGTCGCCCGGTGACCGCGCTCTGACACTGAGGCTCCTGCGCGAGGCCCCCGCCCTCGGTGACGAGTCGGTGTGGAAGGCCGCGAGGCAGTACATCCTGAACGGCAACGAGGTGGCCGGACGAGGCATCAACAACGCCACGGTCGGTGGAGAACGAGCCCTGCTGTTCGAGTTCCGCACCCTCCCGGACGAGCTGAAGGGCGCCGTACCTCACGAGAAGGCGCCTGTGTCCCTGGTCACCGACCCGTTGGCGGAGCTGGGCGGGAACCGGGCGGCCGGGGTCCGGCGGATCAACGACTTCGTGTCCGGGCCGGAGAACAGGGACGCCTTCGCGGACTGGTACCGCACGGAGTTCCCCAGGGATCCGGACGCCGGGCGAATCCATCAGAACAAGGGCACCGACGCGATCCTGAGGATGGCGGCGGCCCGTCACAAGGCCGAGTGGATCGGCCTGCGGCACCCGCAGGTCTGGCAGGACATCACCGCCATGCCCGTGGCACCCGCCAGGCCGCCGGTTTCCGCCGTCCCCTCCGCCCCGCCGGCACCCCCGCACGTCGGCGCGGGGCCGCTGCAGGACGAGCTGAACCGGCCGCTGACCAACCTCGACGCGCCGCACACACCCGCGACCGACCTGCCCCGGACCCCACGGACACCGGGGATCGACCTGCCGAGAATCACCGAGGGACCGGACGTCACCCTCCTCCGGACCACCCCCGCACAGGACGTCACCCTCCGCCACGCACCCGCCCCCGAGCTGAACGTCTCCCCCCTGAGAGGGCAGTCGCTCGACTCCCCGCCCCCGCCCATGCCCTCGGTGCGCGAGGTTCCCCTGTCCGGGCTGGACGACGTGGCCGGGCTGCGGCTGCGCGTCACGGAGGTCCCGGCGACCGACGCCGCCCCGGCGTCGATCCGCGTCGAGGTGCTGGACTTCACCGCACAGGGCGGGCCGGCGCGGCTGCCGGATGCCTCGGTCACCGTGCGGGAGGGCGGCGGATTCACCGCCACCGACCCGCAGGGTGGCGTGCGCTGGCAGTTCGACGCCGCGGGGCGCCTGGAGCACCGGGAACTGCCGCTGACCGGCACCGACTTCTCGCTGCGCTTCACCGACGACGCCCTCCGTCCGATCCGGGTGACCGGCCCGGACGGAGCCCCCGTCCCCGGCGCCGTCGTCACACCGGTACGGGACGCCTCCGGCACCCTGAGCGAGCTGACCGTGCGCGTGCCCATGCCCGGCCCCGACGGTCCCGCCGCGGTGTGGCGCTTCGAACCCGGTGGCCTGACGCACTCTCGGGAGCTGCCGCTCACGCTGCCGGGCCTGGACGGTCCGTCCGGTCTGGGGGTCAGGATGACAACCGCCCCCGGCTCGGGCGGCACCACGACCAGGGTGCTGGAGCTGACCGGTCCGCAGAACCTCACCGACTCCTTCCGGCTCGACCCCGTGGGCGGAACGCTCTCCGGACGGCTGCCGCGAGGCTTCACGGTCACCGACTCGGTCACCGGCGCCCGCTTCCACTTCGACCACACCGGCCGCCTCGCCCTCCGCGACCTCCCCGACCAGGAGGGCTCCGGCTTCCTGCGCTTCACCGAGGCGGCCCCCGACACACCGCCGACCAGGCTCGACGACCTCGGCGACGGCATGGGAGACAGCGTCGGAGACGGCGGCCACCTGCCGCTCGCCCCCGAGAACGACGTCCTGGGCGCCATCGACATGGCGCGGATCTTCGATCTCACGCTCGGCGAGGCCTCCGGCCTCCGTGCGGCCCCGGGGGGCACCCCCGCCCACCTGTCCGACACCGCAGGAGCCCTCGACTTCCCGCACGGGGCGCTCGACTCGCTCGCCGCCCCGTCACCGGACCTGCCCCGCCTCCCAGGGCTTGCCGACGACATGACCGCCTCGCCCGACCCCCTCGGGCTCCGTCCCGAACTGCTCGACGACCGGCTACGCCTGGCCGACCAGGCTCACCGCACACTGCACCGGAACGCCGCCACCGCCCTCGACGACTTTCTCGGCCTCCCACCGGCGACCCGCGTCGACGGCCTGCCGTCCGTCGCCCAGGGCGCCGGCGGCCGTGTCGTCGGCGACTTCACCGTCACCCCGACACCGCACGGTGGGCCCGGCGGCAGCCACCACACCGTCCGCCACGACCCGTCGGACGTCACGCTGGGCTTCGGCCCGGACCGTGAACTCCGCTACCAGGAGATGTTCCTCAGAGGCGGCCCGGGCGAACTGGACGGGCTGAAGATCGGTGTCACCGGCCGGGCGACGGACGGCGGACCCTGGACACCCGACTCGTTCGACTTCGTGGGCACCCGCACGGCGGACGGCTTCACCCTCGCCCCCAGCACCGACGTGCGCGGCGGACTCAGCCTCACCGACGCCGCCGGGACGACCAGGTGGCACTACGGCCCCGACGGCGTCGCCGCCCTGCGGGACGTGCGGCTGCCCGCCGACCGCGGCGTCCTCCGCTTCGACGTCGGCACCCCCGGCGGCGCGCCACAGGTGCTGGACCCGACGGGCCGTCGACTCGGCGGCGTACGGGTCGACCTGCTGGACGAGGGCCGGATCGCGCTGGTCCCCACCGGCAACGGCGCCCACGCCCTGGAACGGACGGTGTTCGACCCGGCGGGCACCCTGCTGGAGGAGACGGTCGCGGTGCGCGGCAAGGGCGGCGTCCCCACCGGGGACCTCTGGAAGATCGACCACGTCTCCGGCACGGCCGTCCGCACCGACGCCTCGGGCACCGCGTTCACCGGCCGCTTCGACACCGCGGCCGTGGAGCGGTCCGGCACCGGCCAGTTCAGGCTGACCGGTGCGGACCCGGGCAAGGTCACGCTGTTCGAACGCGAGACGCTGAGGAACGGCAACGTCCTGCACCTGTCCCGGGACCGCTTCGGGCAGGCCCGCTGGACCGAGTTCGACGCCGCCGGTGACGTGTTCCGGCACGGCCGGCGCATCGGGGACGCCGACATGCGCACCTTCCACGACGTGCCCTCCGGTTCCTGGCGTCGGCTGCTGAACAACGCCGGTGACGTGCGGACGTACACCAAGGGCAGCGACGGCGGTCTGGTGCGGGCCGAGAAAGGCACCGGCGGCGAGTGGACATGGCAACGCTTCGCCAAGGACGGCACCGAGTCGCTGTCCGGCACCCGGCACTGGAACCGGGACCACGTCGGCTTCCGGGACACCTTCCTCGACCCGGCGACCGGTGTGGAGTCGATCGCCCAACGCCGGGGCGCCACCTGGCCGTTCGGTGGTGTGCACGGCTCCCGCATGTACCAGGAGTTCTCGGTGGTGCCGGGGCACGCGCCCGCCGGCGGCCGCATCGACGTGGGCACGTACACCGGCCATGGCCTGGCGAACGCCCAGATCAAAAGCCTGGAGACGCTGTCGGACGGCGGCAGCCTGCTGGTGAAACGCTTCTCGGAGATGCGTCCGCCCGCGTTCCTGTGGAAGAGCGCGGCGGGCCGCAGCCCGTTCGACGGCTTCTTCCGCGACCTGTTCGCCGGCGACTCGCTGCACCGGGTCAGCCACTGGACCCAGACCGCCGCCGACGGCACGAAGATCACCGGTGTCCGTCTCAACCCGACCGGAGCCAACTGGATCGACATCGACCAGTACGGCCGTATCGTGCGCGAGACCCGCAAGCTCGACAACGGCGACATCGTCGAGATCGGCCGCAGCCCTGACGACCCCACCCGCTGGGCGCCTCTCCCGGAGTACCGCGAGGGCGGCTCGTACGAGCTGTCCTGGCGCGACACCACCAGCGGCACCACCGGCACCCGGCACGTGGACGGCGACGGCCGCTGGCGGGACCTCTTCACCGACGGCGACGGCGTCGAGCGGGTCCGGATGCGCGGCGAGGGCCGGAACAGCCGCGAGTACCTGTTCGAGGCGCCCTCCACCCGCGACCTCTCGCTGAACGACAAGGCGGGCACCTGGGTCGACAGGAACTCCCTGCTGCACATCACCGGCCGCCGTGACCTGATCGACGGCCGGATCGTCGAGTCGTCCGGCAGCCCGTACCGCACCTCGTGGACCTGGCGGGAGTTCTCCGCGGACGATCCGGCCACCGTGATCGCCGAGGGGGTCCGCAAGCAGAACCGCGGTTCGTTCTACTCGAAGACCTGGGACGACTCGTTCGTCGACCTGGACCGGCTCGGCAACACCGTGCGCGAGCGCAACGCCACCGACACCGGGAGTTCCTGGGTCGACGCCGTCCGGCAGCCCGACGGCACGTGGAAGTGGACGAAGACCGCGGCCGACGGCACGGTCCACTCCGAGGGCACGCGCGTGTACGAGGGCGTGGCGGGCGGCGGCCGCTGGCGGGACCTCGTCGATGGCCAGGTGGTCAGAGAGCGGGCGGCCGGGGGCCGGGTCCGCGAGTTCGACTACAAGATCCTCACCCCGGAGCCCCCGACGACCCCGCCGACCACCGGCTCACTGCGCGATCTGCTCGCGCACGCGGCCCGCCGGTTCGAGCCGCCGCGCACGGTCGAGGTGAACGCGCAGGTCTGGAAGGAGTACGACCTCGGGAAGGTGTTCCGCGAGCGGGTCGCCGTGGACGGCGTGCCCGGCCGGTTCCGCGAAGTCGACAAGCAGTGGGGGCAGTGGCGTGAGTTCCAGGACGGACGGCTGGTGGAGCAGCGCACCTTCACCGGGCGGATCTGGAAGACCGACGCCTTCGGCCGGCTGAGCACCTCCGGCCCGGCGTTCGTCCCCGAGTACCTGGCGGGGGCGCTGCCCCGCATGGGCGACGAGGTCGGGCTGGCGGGCGACACCGGCTGGCGGCTCATCGGCCGGGAGACCGACTTCCGGGGCCCGGAGATCGAGGCGCTGGGTCTGCTGCGCGAGGCCCAGGACCCGTGGCACGGTGTCCTCACCGGGGTCAGGGACGGGGTCTCGGCCGAGATGCCGGTGTGGCAGCGCGAACTGCGCGGCGCGCTCACCTCGTTCACCATCGGCTTCGTCACCGACTTCACCGCGAGTCTCGCCATCACCGCCGCCACCACCGGCGACGGCGGCGTCACCAGGCTCGACGTCTACAAGGCCCTGCTCAGTGGCTCGGTCGGCGGCACGTTCAGCAGCGGCCTCAACGTCCTCTACAACCGCACCGCCCTCGGCTACCTCAAGACCAGCATGGGCGCCCGTGACTGGGGCGGGCACCCGAAACAGTCGATGAATTCCAACACCGACGACTGGGCCACCGACTGGGCCGCGCAGGAGAAGCCGACCCGCTGGCGCAACGCCACCTACGCGAACACCGTGGGCATCGCCACCGGCGCGCTCAGCGGCTTCGTCAGCAACGCGATCAGCGCGTCGGTCTTCGGCGTCAACGGCCACGAGGTCAAGGGCGCGGACGCCCTGCTGGCCGGTCTGTGGGGCGCAGGGGCCTCCGCCTTCAGCGGTGTCACCACCGGTCTGGCGAAGAACGCCTTCCACCTCACCACCGGCGCCCGGGTCTTCCACAAGGGCGGCCTGCCCGAACTGGGCCTGAACTGGGGCGAGGCCGCGCTGACCAAGTACATCAACTGGCTGATCATCGAGGCGGACAAGAAGAACGGGAACAACCTGCCCTCCCCCGGCCGATCGTTCCCGGCCGCGCCGAAGACCACCACGCCCACGACCACGACCACGACCACGACCCGCACCACCACGCCACCACTGGCACCGGCGACGGCACCGCGGCAACCGGCCTCGGATCCGGCCGCCCCGCACGCCGACGGATTGGAGTTCCCGTGACCCCCACCGCCACCGTGCACCGGGTCGCCCCCAAGGGACGCGGCGCCCATCGCAGCATCGCCTCCGCCCTGCGCGCCGCCCGCGACGGAGACGAGATCCATGTCGCCCCCGGCGAGTACGTCGAACACCTGCTGATCGACCGTGCGGTGCTCCTGGTGCCGGAGGCGGGCGCGCGGCACGCCGTACGCCTGCTGGCGGCCTCCCCCGGCCGTCCGGTGCTGGAGGTCGCCGCCCGGGACGTACGCGTCGAGGACCTCGTCCTGGTCGGCCAGGACCCCGGGCTGCCCGCCGTACTGGTGGCCGCCGGGGATCTGGAGCTGGACGGCTGCGAGGTGTCCGGCGGCCGCGTCGAGGCGGGCGGGGACGCGTCGCTCGCCCTGACGGACTGCCGCGTCGCGGGCGCCGAGCTGGCGGCCGTGCACCTCAACAGCACCGGATCGGCGCGGCTGACCCGGGTCGTGGTCGAGGACGTCGAGGGGACCGGTGTCGTCGTCGGTTCCCGGGGCACCGCCGAGGCCGACGAGCTGACGGTACGAAGGGTCACCGGGTCCGGTGTCCGGGCCCGGGGCGGCGCCCGCGTGGTCCTGCGGGAGTGCCGGATCTCCGGCGCCGGGCGCAGTGGGCTGCTGGTGGAGGACGACGCCTCGGTCACCGCGCGGGACTGCCGGGTGGCGGAGACGGCCGCCGAGGGCGTACGGGTGCTGGGCAGTTCGGCGCGGTCCACCCCACCCTCGGGGGACCGGGAGTCCGGCGAGGGCGGCGTGGTGCTCGCCCGCTGCGAGGTGCTGCGCACCGGCGGGGACGGCGTCGCCGTCTCCGGCGGCGGCGATGTGCTGTTGCTCGGCTGCCGGCTGCGGGACGGTTCGGGGCCCGGGGTGAGCGTGGAGGACGAGGGCCGCGCCGAGCTGGTGGACTGCCAGGTGGACGGGGCGCACGGCTCGGGTCTGGTGGCCCGGGGCACGGCCCGGCTGTCGGCCGAGGGCACTTCGGTGACGGGCAGCCGGGCGAACGGCCTGCTGGCGGGCGGCCGCTCCGAGGTGCGGGTGGACGCCGGCGACCTGACGGCGTGCTCGTTCAGCGCGGTGCACGCCTGCGACGACTCCCGGGTGACGCTCACCGCCTGCCGGATCGGCTCCTCCGCCGAACACGGCATCCGGGCCACCGACCGGGCCGGACTGACCGTCGAGGGCGGCCGGATCTCGGACTGCGGGCTGTCCGGGGTGCAGATCGACGGGGCCGCCGAGGCGCGGATGCGCGGCCTGTCCGTGGTGCGCGGCCGCGCCGGGATCACCACCGAGTCGTCCGGGACCGTGGTCCTGGAGGAGTGCGATGTCGTCGGCGTCGAACGGGCCGGGATCTCCTGCGGCACGGAGACGACCCCGGTGCTGCGGGACTGCAGGATCAGCGGGACCGGCACGGCCGGCCTGGTCATCGGCGAGCGCGCCACGCCGAGCGTCGAGGGCTGCACGGTCCGGGACGCGGACGGTTCCGGCGTCGTCGTGGGCCCCCGCGCCGAACCCCGGATCCGGGCCGTGACGGTGGCCCGGACCGGCAAGAACAGTCTGTTCGTCGGCGAGAAGGCCCGCGGCACCTTCGAGGAGTGCGTCTTCGGCGGAGCGGGCACCGACGGCGCCGCCTTCCCCGCCCTGCACATCTCGACGGGCGGGGCGCCCGTCCTGCGCGGCTGTCTGGTCCGCGACTGCGAGGAGGACGTGGCGCTGGAGAAGGGCGCCCGCCCGGTGTTCGACGACTGTGTCTCGCGGGACGTGAAGAACCCGTCCCTGCCGACCGGCGCCGAACAGGCCCTCTCCTCGGCCGGGGGGCCGGAGGCAGCGGGCTCGGGGACCACCGCACGGGAGACCGAGGCACCCGCCGAGGACACCCTCGACGACCTGCTCGCCGAACTCCAGGGTCTCGCGGGGCTGGAGCGCGTCAAGAACGACGTCTCGTCCCTGGTCAAACTGATGCAGATGGTCCGCCGCCGGGAGGAGATGGGCCTGGTCCCGCCCCCGCTCAGCCGCCACCTCGTCTTCACCGGCAACCCGGGCACCGGCAAGACCACCATCGCCCGCCTCTACGGCCGTATCCTCGCCGCCGTCGGACTGCTGGAGCGCGGGCACCTGGTCGAGGCCGACCGCTCCGCCCTGGTCGGCGAGTACGTCGGCCACACCGGTCCGAAGACCACCCGGGTCTTCCAGCAGGCCCGGGGCGGCGTGCTGTTCATCGACGAGGCGTACTCCCTCACCCAGTACGCCGGGTCCAACGACTTCGGCCAGGAGGCAGTCGCCACCCTGCTGAAACTGATGGAGGACCACCGCGACGACGTGGTGGTCATCGTCGCCGGATACCTCAAGGAGATGGAGGTCTTCGTCCGCTCCAACCCCGGCCTGGCCTCCCGCTTCAACCGCACCCTGCTCTTCGACGACTACAGCGGCGCCGAACTGGTCAGCATCGTCGAGCACCAGGCCGCCCAGCACCAGTACGAACTGACTCCGGACGCCCTCACGGCGCTCACCACGCGCTTCGACGCCATGCCCCGCGACCGCGGCTTCGGCAACGGCCGTACGGCACGCCAGTTGTTCCAGGCCATGACGGAACGCCAGGCGTACCGCATCGCCGAACTCCCCGAGGCCTCGGAGGCCGACGTGATGACGCTCAGGCCGGAGGACATCCCCCAGACCCTCTAGCCGGGCCCCGTGAACGTTCGAGGCCAGTCCACCGACCGTTCCGGCGCCCCGACCGACCGCCCTCCCACCCATCCGTCCCCGCGCCCACCCGCACGGACCCACCCCTAAGGACCACCCGATGCCGCATTCACCCGACCGAAGCGACCGCAGGGACGGCGAGTTCGCCGACCTCTTCGCCCGCAGGACGCGCGTCCCGCTCCGCGGTTTCCTGCCCGGCCGCCGGGTGTGGAAGGCGATCGGTGGCTCCGCCGCCGCGGTCCTGGTGATCGCCGGCTCGGCCACGGCCGTGGCCGCCATCGACTGGAGCGGCGACCCGTCCGAGAAGGTGACCACGGCGGCCGACAAACCGGCCGACGAGCACTCCGTCCCCGGCGACACCAAGAAGGCGGCGGTGGACCCGTCGCCGACGGACCGGGCCGAGGACGGGGGCAAGGGCAAGGACGGCCCCGAGGTCGTCTACGTCCCGGTCAGCGGCGGAGCGGGGTCGGGCGGCGCGGCGGACTCGGCACCGGACACCGGCGCCCGGTCCGACACGGGCAGCACCACGGGCGACACCTCCGGCTCGACGGGCTCGACGGGCTCGACGGGCTCGAGCGGCACGACCGGCACCGAGGAGAAGAAGTCCACGACCACCCAGAACACCGACTCCGGGGCGACATCCGGCTATCTGTGGGCCGACGGGAGCGTGGAGTCCGACTCGAACGAGTACTGGGACCAGAGCACCGTCACCGTCAGGTCCACCAAGCCGATCACCTCGCTCAAGGTCGTCGTCCGTGTCGTCCAGACCGGCGGTGTGTCGAGCACGGGCGCCTGGTCCTCCCTGGGTGACAAGGTCGTCGTGGGCCAGAACGCCACCGCCGACCAGATCGGGTACGTCATCACGCTGAAGTCGGGTGTCACCCTCGACCCCGGCACCTATGTCTTCAAGGTCCAGTACGACCACGACCAGGGCCGACGCGACGCGGCCCGCGACCTCTACACCGTCACGACCGTCGCGAACGGTTCGGAGGACGAGTACCTGTCCGGACGCTTCTGAACCACCGGCCGCACCTGTGACCCCGGCCCGGAGAGCGCCCGGCCGGACAGCTGCAGGGCTGGGCGGGCTCAGCCCGCCCAGCCCTGCTTCCGCAGCACCGAGGACACGTCGGGCGCCTGGTAGTGGTCCCCCTTGAGCACCTTGCCGTCCGCCCGGCGGGCGACCCGCCCGTCGGGGCCCAGCTTGGTCATGTTCGATCGGTGGATCTCGGCGATCACGGCGTCCAGGTCGATGCCGTGGACGAGAGCGGTGCCGTACGCCACGTACACCACGTCGGCCAGTTCGTGGGCCAGCCGGTCGAGCGGCCCGTCGACCGCCACCTCGGCGACCTCGGCGGCCTCCTCGGCCAGCAACTCGCCCCGGTGGGCGGCCAGCTCCGGCGAGACCTCGGTGGGGGTGCTGCGGACGTCGAGTCCGAAAGCCCGGTGGAACTCACGGACCAGGCGAGCGGGAGAGGAACTCATCCGTCGACCCTACCGACCGGCCTCCCCACGCGGACAGTTCTGTCCGTCTCGTACGGTCATGACGCCCAAGTCCGCCTCCGTCACGGACGTTTGACGCTACGTCAGCACAGGGGGGCGGTGGCGGAACCGATGACTCCACTCCGTACGCTTCGTTGAGTCTTCACGTACCACCCCGAGCGATTGAGGACCATCGTGAGCGTTCCCCCCACCTCCCCCAGCCACCGGGCCACGTCCCGGGTGACCCGCCGTACGGTGATCGGCGCGGCCGGCGCGGTCGCCGCCGGCGCCGTGATCACGCCGACGGTGATGGCCACGACCGGCGACTCCGGCACCGCGGCGTCCTCGGACACCGGCGCCGAGGGATCGGCCGCCGGCACGACGACCGAGACCTTCCCGAAGACCCGCAGCGAGGCCGCCACCGGCGAAGCGCCCGTCGAGGCGGCCTTCCCCATCGGTTACGTGGGCGTGCGCTGGGGCGGCACCGACGAGACCACCGGCGGCGGCATCCGGCTGCGGGCCGCCGACGGCGGACAGGGCACGTGGCAGCCTCTCGGCGACGGCGGCTGCTCCCTGGCCAACGGCGGCGGCGTGCTGCTCGCGGCCGATCAGGCGGCCGGATACGAGCTCAAGGCGCCCGACGGCGCCACCGGGCTGCGCTCGCTCGCGCTCGACACCCTGCACGGCCCGGACCGCAAGGTGGCCGTCCCGTCCGACCCGACCCGTGTGCGGGGCGTGCAGTACCTCACGCGCGCCGCCTGGGGCGCCGACGAGTCGCTGCGGTTCAAGGCGGACGGCACGGAGAACAGCCCGACCGCGTTCTACCCGTTCCAGACGATCACCGTGCACCACACGGCCATGACCAACGACGACCCGGACCCGGCCGCGACGGTCCGCGCGATCTACCAGCTGCACGCCGTCACCAACGACTGGGGCGACATCGGCTACCACTTCCTCATCGACGAGGAGGGCCGTATCTACGAGGGCCGCTACTCCGGCGAGGACGGCCTGCCCGCGCACGATGCCGACGGCAAGGTGGTGACCGCCTTCCACGTCGGCGGCTTCAACTCCGGCAACCTCGGCATCGCCCTGCTGGGCACCTTCACCGAGCAGGGCCCCAAGGAGGCCGCCCGCGCCTCGCTGACCCGGCTGGTGAAGGTCCTGGTCCGCCAGCACGGCGTCGACCCGCAGGCCCGCGTGACCTACACCAACCCGGTCAACGGCACCCAGAAGGAGGTCGCGGAGATCAGCGGCCACCGGGACTGGATGGCGACCGAGTGCCCGGGCGAGGTCATGTACGGAGAGCTGGAGCGCCTGCGCACCGCGGTGGCCACCGGTCGCTGACCACGGCCGGTGGCCACCGGCCGCTGACCACGCTGTGTGCCCCGGCCGCCGGACCCACCCCCGTGCGGGTCCGGCGTCGCCGAGGTCACGAGCTCGCACCGGATGGGTCCGACCCTGGCCGCCCGCTCGCTGACCTGGCAGGATTTCGTCGCATGGTCCAGGTACTCCCACGCATCGGCAGGCGGCACGCGCTGCTGGGCTCGGTGGCTTCGCTGGTGGTCCTCGGGCTGCTCGCGTGGTGGTTGTGGCCCAACGAGAAGCCGCCGAGCGGGACGATCACGGTGACCACGGGAGCCGAGCGGGGCGTCTACCAGGAGTACGGCAGCCGGCTGCGGAACGCGCTCGCCGGGGACATGCCGGGGCTGCGGGTCCAGCTCATGCCGAGCAACGGCTCCCAGACGAACGTCCGCCGGGTGGCCACCGGGCAGGCCGACTTCGCCATCGCCGCGGCCGACGCCGTCCAGACGTACATCGACGAGGACCAGCCCGGCGCCGGGAAGCTGCGGGGCGTGGCCCGGCTGTACGACGACTACATACAGCTGGTGGTCCCGGCCGACTCGACGATCCAGAACGTCTCGGAGCTGAGGGGCAAGCGGGTCGCCGTCGGCCCCGAGGGCTCAGGCGTCCGGCTGATCGCCGAACGTCTGCTGGCGGCGGACGGGCTGGACATCGACAAGGACATAGACGCCCGGCGCGACACCATCGGCACGAGCCCCGACGCCCTGCGCACCGGAAAGATCGACGCCTTCTTCTGGTCGGGCGGCCTGCCCACGAAGGGGCTGACGGACCTCGCGGAGAAGGAGCGGTACGACTTCCGCTTCGTCCCGATCCGCAGCGACCTGGTGACGAAGCTGCACGACCAGGGCGGGGTCTTCAGCCACTACCGGGCATCCGTCATGCCGGCCGACGCCTACCCGGCCGTCCTCACGGGCCCGGTGCCCACCCTCACCGTGGCGAACCTGCTCATCACCCGCGCGGACATGGACCCCCGGCTCACCGAATGGCTGACCCGCGTCGTCCTCAAGAGCCGGGACAACATCGGCCAGCACGTCCACGCGGCTCAGGTGGTGGATCTGCGCACCGCGATCTACACGGACCCGCTGCGGCTGCACCAGGGCGCGAGGGCGTACTACCGGTCGGTCAAGCCGTAGCCCCGGAGGCCTCCTCAGCGACCGGGAGGGCCTCCTCGGCCCACTGGCGGTGCCTTCCAGCAGGCCCGGAGGAGCCGTCTCAGCGGTCGGCAGAGCCTTCTCAGTGGCCCGGAGGGGCCTTTCCCGGCGGCCTCTCGCTGCTGCTGCTCGGACCCTCAGGCCGGCGGACGCGACCGGGGCACCGTCACCGTGACCCGCAGCCCGTGCGGCTCGTGGTGGGCGTAGGCGATGGAGCCGCCCCCCGCCGCGATCAGCGCCCGGGAGATGGAGAGGCCGAGCCCCGAACCCTTGATGTTCTGGTGGGCGGTGCTGCGCCAGAAGCGGTCGCCGACGCGTTCCAGCTCCTCGTCGCTGAGGCCGGGCCCGCCGTCGGTGACGACGACCGTGGAGGTCTCGCCGTTCGAGCTGACCCTGACCTCGACCCGCTCCCCGGCGGGCGTGAACTTCAGCGCGTTGTCGATCACCGCGTCCAGGGCGCTGGACAGGGCGATGGGATCGGCCCAGGCGGTGGTGGCCGGGCAGGTGCCGGCCAGCGCCACCCCCTTGTCGTCGGCCAGCGGCGACCAGGACGCGACGCGCTCGGCGGTCAGCTCACCCACGTCGATGAGCCGCAGATCGGACTCCGCGTGCTCGGCGAGCGCCAGATCGAGCAGATCGTCGAGGACCGACGCGAGCCGCTTGCCCTCGGTGCGCACGGAGGCGATCTCCTCGTTGCCCTCGGGCAGTTCGAGCGCGAGGAGGTCGATGCGGAGCAGCAACGCGGCCAGCGGGTTGCGGAGTTGGTGCGAGGCGTCGGCGACGAAGGCGCGCTGTTGCTCCAACACGTCCTCGACGTTGTCGGCCATCTCGTTGAACGACCGTGCCAGCCGCCTCAGTTCGGGCGGACCGCTGGCCACCGCGACCCGTGACTTCAGACGCCCGGAGGCGATGGCGTGGGTGGTGACGTCGAGGACACGGACGGGCTTGAGGACCCATCCCGTCAGCCGCAGCGCGGCGCCGACGGCGAGGAGCATCGCGGCGCTCTCGCCCGCGGCGATGATCAGCCAGCCGCGCAGGATCTTCGAGCGCATCTGGTCGGTGGGCGAGTCGGTGACGACGGCCGCGACGACGTCGCCGTCGTGGATGACGGGGGACGCGACGACGAGTCGGCCCTCCTGCCAGGGCCACACCTGTTTCGGGTCGTGCGGACGGCGCCCCAGCAGCGCTTCCTCGAAGGCGGCCAGCCCCTCTCCCTCGGTGGGCCGGCCCCACTCCTGGGGGGCGTTGGCCATGGCCGACTGGCTCTTCTCCCGGTAGAAGACGCCGGCCTTGATGCCGTACACCCGGTAGTACTGCTCCAGCTCCCGTTGGAGGGTCTCGCCGCGGCCGTCCGTGGTGTCCACGCGGGATCCGCTCGGGCGTTCGGTGACGAACTGGGCGAGGGCCGCGAAGCGTGCCGTGTCGTCGATGCGGTCGACGACCACCTCCTGCTGGCGCGCCGCCGCGAGGCTCACCGCCAGCGGGATGCCGAGGGCCAGCAGCACGGCGGCCATCAGGACGATGAGCAGCGGAAGAAGACGAGTGCGCACGCGGGCACGCTACGGCGTCGGGGCGACCAGCCGGTAGCCGACCCCGCGCACCGTCTCGATCAGGGCGGGCATCCGCAGCTTGGACCGCAGGGAGGCCACGTGCACTTCGAGGGTGCGGCCGGTCCCTTCCCAACTGGTCCGCCACACCTCGCTGATGATCTGTTCCCGGCGGAAGACGACCCCGGGCCGCTGAGCCAGCAGCGCGAGCAGATCGAACTCCTTGCGGGTCAGCTGGACGACCGAGCCGTCCACGCTGACCTGCCGGGTGGGCAGCTCGATGAGCACGGACCCCAGTCGCAGCCCGCTGCCGCCGGGGGCCGCGGCCCCGTCGGGGGCCCGCCGGCGGGCGACGGCGTGGATACGGGCGAGCAACTCGCCGGTGTCGTAGGGCTTGACCACGTAGTCGTCGGCGCCCAGGTTGAGCCCGTGGATCCGGGACCGTACGTCGGAGCGGGCCGTCACCATGATCACCGGGGTGCTGGTGCGCTTGCGGATCTTGCCGCAGACCTCGTATCCGTCCTGGTCGGGCAGGCCGAGGTCGAGCAGGACGACCCCGTAGCCGTTGCCCTCCGGCACCAGCGCCTGGAGGGCCTCCTCGCCGCTGCGGGCGTGGGTGACGTCGAAGCCGTGCCGGGCCAGGACCGCGGACAGCGCGGCGGCGACGTGGTTGTCGTCCTCGACGAGGAGCAGCCTCATTCCGGCCCCTTCCTGCTCGGCGGGTCATGCGTTTCGGTCATGTGTGCGTCTCGGCTGGCACACATTACGCGGATTCGCATCCCGGGCACGCGCGTATCGGCTCCCTCGCAGTCACACTGATGAGTGAGGACGCCGTCAAGGCCGTACGGGTTCCGAGCGGGTTCCGTTATCCAGCCGAAATACCTCGCACGGGGCCGTCACGTGCAGTGTCCGTCCGGCTACCAGATCGTTATGCTCAATTCTCGCTCAGATGTAATGACGCTGGTCGTCGCCGGTCACTACTGTCCTCCGAAACCGAGGAAGACGGAGCCCAAAGCGATGACCGAAGTTTCGGTGGTCAAGGACGCGGTGCCCGCGGCCGACGACCTGGTCGTCCTGAAGAGCGTCAACAAGCACTTCGGCGCGTTGCACGTACTCCAGGACATCGATCTGACGATCACCAGGGGCGAGGTCGTCGTGGTGATCGGACCCTCCGGGTCCGGTAAGTCCACCCTGTGCCGCACCATCAACCGGCTGGAGTCGATCGACTCCGGCGACATCTCGATCGACGGCAAGCCGCTGCCCGCGGAGGGCAAGGCGCTCGCACGACTGCGGGCTGACGTCGGCATGGTGTTCCAGTCGTTCAATCTCTTCGCGCACAAGACCGTGCTCGAGAACGTGATGCTGGGGCAACTCAAGGTCCGCAAGACCGACAAGAAGCAGGCCGAGGAGAAGGCGCGGAACCTTCTCGACCGGGTCGGCGTGGGTACCCAGGCGGACAAGTACCCCGCGCAGCTCTCGGGAGGTCAGCAGCAGCGTGTCGCGATCGCGCGGGCGCTGGCCATGGACCCCAAGGTCATGCTCTTCGACGAGCCGACCTCGGCACTCGACCCCGAGATGATCAACGAGGTCCTGGAAGTCATGCAGCAACTGGCTCGCGACGGCATGACCATGGTCGTGGTCACCCACGAGATGGGCTTCGCCCGTTCGGCCGCCAACCGGGTGGTCTTCATGGCGGACGGCCGCATCGTCGAAGAGGCTGTGCCGGACCAGTTCTTCAGCAACCCCCGCAGCGACCGGGCCAAGGACTTCCTGTCGAAGATCCTGCACCACTGACGGCCCTGCCGACGCCTTCTCCGGCCCCGGCACCCGCACCATGACGGTCCGCATCTCTTCACCACGCAAAGGATGTTCACCATGAAGCTCCGCAAGGCCTCCGCCGCAGCAGCAGCCGCCCTCGTCCTCGCCCTCACGGCCACCGCGTGCGGTGGCGACGACAGCAACGGCAACGACAACGGCTCCGACTCCGGTTCCAGCGGCGGCGGCAAGATCAAGGTCGGTATCAAGTACGACCAGCCCGGTCTCGGTCTGAAGGAGTCGGACGGCAAGTTCACCGGCTTCGACGTCGACGTGGCGACCTACGTGGCCAAGGAACTCGGCTACGAGCCCGACCAGATCGAGTTCGTCGAGACCAAGAGCGCCGACCGCGAGAACGCGCTGGCCCGCGGCGACGTCAAGTTCATCGCGGCCACCTACTCGATCAACGACGAGCGCGCGAAGCTCGTCGACTTCGCCGGCCCCTACCTGCTGGCCCACCAGGACCTGCTGGTCAAGGCCGACTCGGACATCGCCGAGGGCACGGACCTCAACGGCAAGAAGCTCTGCTCCGTCACCGGTTCCACCTCGGCGGAGAACGTCAAGAAGGACATCGCCCCGGACGCGCAACTGAAGGAGTACGGCGGCTACTCGGAGTGCATCGCCGGCCTGCAGAGCGGTGCCGTGGACGCGGTCACCACCGACGACTCGATCCTCGCGGGCTTCGCCTCGCAGGAGAACTACAAGGGTCAGTTCAAGCTCGCGGGCCTGAAGCTCAGCAACGAGAACTACGGCATCGGTGTCAAGAAGGGCGACACCGCGACCGTGGACAAGATCAACGCCGCCCTGGAGAAGATGGTCAGCGACGGCGCCTGGGAGACCGCGGTCAAGGAGAACTTCGGCCCGGCCGACTACAAGAACGAGCCCGCCCCGAAGATCGGCGACATCGTCAAGTAAGCGGGTACCCGCACCCAGCGCGGGTCTCGTAGTCGCGCCGCCGCCCGCCGCAGAGCGCGGTAGAGGCGGCGGCGCGCTGCGCCTGCCTCGTACGCCACACACCCGGAAGCGCGGGAGACAGTGTTCGACTTCCTTTCAAACTACAACGACCCGAGCTTCTTGGGTGCGTTCTGGATGACGGTCAAACTCACCGTCCTCTCAGCCATCGGCTCTCTGATCTGGGGCACCCTGCTGGCCGCCATGCGCGTCAGTCCGGTCCCGCTGATGCGCGGCTTCGGCACCGCCTATGTGAACCTCGTGCGGAACATCCCGCTGACCGTCATCATCGTCTTCACCTCTCTCGGGCTCGCCGACATCTTCGGCATGACGATGGGCGCACCCGACGACTTCAAGCTTCAGGGCTTCCGACTCGCCATCCTCGGGTTCGTCGCCTACACCGCGGCCTTCGTCTGCGAGGCGCTGCGCTCCGGCATCAACACGGTGCCCGTCGGCCAGGCCGAGGCGGCCCGCGCCATCGGGCTGAGCTTCACCCAGGTCCTCAGCCTCATCGTGCTGCCGCAGGCGTTCCGGGCGGTCATCGGCCCGCTGGCCAACGTGCTGATCGCGCTCACGAAGAACACGACCGTGGCGGCCGCGATCGGTGTGGCCGAGGCCGCCTACCTCATGAAGGGCATGATCGAGAAGGAGGCGCAGACGCTGCTCATCGGCGCGATCTTTGCCTTCGGATTCGTAGTACTGACCCTGCCCACCGGCCTGATCCTCGGCTGGCTGAGCAAGCGCCTGGCGGTGAAGCGATGAGTTCCGTCCTCTACGACGCTCCTGGCCCCCGGGCCAAGCGGCGCAACGCGATCCTGACGGTGGTCTTCTTCGTCCTGCTCGCCCTGCTCCTGTGGTGGGTGTGGCGGACGATGGACGACAAGAACCAGCTGGAGTGGAAGCTCTGGGAGCCGTTCACCACGTCCGAGATCTGGACCACCTATCTGTTGCCGGGGCTTGCCGACACGCTCAAGGCCGCGGGGCTCGCCATGGTGATCGCCCTCCCGCTGGGCGCGCTCTTCGGCATCGCCCGGCTGTCCGATCACCGGTGGGTCCGGGGAGTGGCCGGCACCGTGGTCGAGTTCTTCCGCGCCATCCCCGTGCTGCTGCTGATGCTGTTCGCCAACGAGGTGTATGTCCGCTCCACGGACATCAGCAGTGAGGACCGGCCGCTCTACGCGGTCGTCACCGGCCTGGTGCTCTACAACGCCTCGGTCCTCGCCGAGGTCGTACGCGCCGGCATCCTCGCCCTCCCCAAGGGGCAGACGGAGGCCGCCCAGGCGATCGGTCTGCGCAAGGGCCAGACGATGGGCACCATCCTGCTGCCGCAGGCTGTCACCGTGATGCTGCCGGCCATCGTCAGCCAGCTCGTGGTGATCGTGAAGGACACCGCGCTCGGCGGCGTGATGCTGGGGTTCACCGAACTGCTGAACTCACGCCAGACGCTCGCGGCGTTCTACGCCAACGTCGTCCCCAGCTTCATCGTGGTGGCGATCATCTACATCGTCCTGAACTTCATCATCACCACCTTCGCGAGCTGGCTGGAGGGCAGGCTGCGGCGGGGCAAGAAGTCGACCGGTGCGGTGATTCCGGCGGCAGCGGTCGGAGGTACGACGGCCACCGGTGGGGAAGGCGGCGGCGTGCCCGGCCTCGGCACCTACATTCAGAAGCAAGGCCCCTGACGATTGATCAGGTGGCGTCCGCCCCGGGTGCCACCCGAATCGCTCCCCCGGAGGGCAGTGGCATGATCGCCACTGCCCTCCGTCACTTGACGCAAGCACCGGCAATGGGTTGCATACGTTCTGTGATCGTGCACCCTGCTCCAACTTCCTGTTCACCCACGTCCGCCGGGACGTCACGTCGGGCAGGGGGCACCGCGCCGTGGATCCGGTGATCATCGTCGGTGCGGGGCCCGTGGGGCTCACGCTCGCCCTGGCGCTGGCGCGCCAGGAGGTGCCGTCCGTGGTCCTCGACGAGGGACCGGGGAAGGACGAGCAACGGCTCGCGCGGACGGTGGTCCTGAACGAGGACACCGCCGCCCTGCTGGAACGGTTGTCCGGCGCCCCCCTCTCCCGGGTGGGCTTCCGTTGGGCCGGATGGCGGTCGATGCGACGCAAGCAGGTGATGCGTCAGGTCCGGTTCGTGGAAGCCGGCTTCGAGGAGCCGGACCTCTCCCCCGGGGTGGGCGCGAAGGGTGCCCGCGGTGGCCACGACGCCGTCGTGGAAGGTTCCACCGAGTTCCCCCCGCTCCACATCGCCCAGCACGTCCTGACCTCCGCCCTGCGCGAGGCCATCGCCGGCGAACGGCTCGTCAAGATCGCCGTGGAGAGCCGGCTCGACGCGCTGGAGCAGGAGAAGTCCGGCGTCACGGCCCACACCCGCGGCCCCAAGAGCACCTGGTGGCGCGGCAGTTACCTGGTGGGGTGCGACGGCCCCCGCTCGACGGTCCGCAAGCTCCAGGACATCCGCTTCCCCGGCCGGACGGCGGTGGAACGTCACGCGGTGGCGGCACTCCGCGCGGAACTCCCCTGGCCGGGCGAAGCGTTGCTGCACCGCATGCCACCGTGGCGCACGGCGGGCCCGTCCGGCGGGGAGATCACCGCACGGCCCCTCGACGAGGGTGTCTGGCGCCTCGACTGGCTCCTGCCCCCGGGCAAGGACCTCGTGACGCCCGAGCTCCTCGTGGCCCGCGTCCGCGAGACCCTCGCCGGCTGGACGGGCGGCTCGACACCGCCGTACGACCTGCTGGACACCGGCGTCCACACCGTGCACCACCGGCTCGCCCGGCGGTGGCGGGTGGGCCGGGTCTTCCTCGCCGGGGATGCCGCGCACCTGCTCGGGGCGCTCGGCACCCAGGGTCTCGACGAGGGCCTGCGGGACGCCGACAACCTCGCCTGGAAGCTGGCCCTGGCCTGGCACCACGGCCCCCACGAGACCCTCCTCGACAGCTACCAGACGGAACGGCGCGCGGTCGTCGCCGCCCGGCTGCGCGCCGCCGACCAGGTGCTGCCCCTGCTGCGCGGCGGCAAGGGGCTGCGGTCGTACGTCCCCGGCTCGGCCCGGGGCCACGACGCGCTGCTGGCCGACGGGCACCTGGGGCGCGGGGCACTGGGTGCGCCAGGGGCGTACTCCGACTCCCCGCTCATGCCTCCGCGCGCCGCTGCGGAGATCCCGGTCGACACAGCGCCGGGCACCCAGGTCGTGGATGTGGAGGTGACGGCGGAGGACGGCTCCTTCGTACCGCTGCGGGACCGGCTCGGACGCGGGGCACTGCTGGTCGTGCTGATCGCGCCGGGCACCGGGGTGTGGGAGCGCAAGCACTGGATGAGCGCCGGAATCATGCCCCGTCTCGCCGCCGCCGTCTCAGCCCTGCCGCGGCCCGCCGAGTTGCTGGTCGCCGAGGCCTACCCGGGCGCGGGTGCCCACACCGTCCTCCTCGTCCGCCCCGACGGCTACCTCGTCACGGCCCTGAGCGGCGTACGCCCCGCCGACCTGTACGCGGCCGCGGAAGCGACACTGGGCGGGGCGAAGCGGCAGCCCGAGCCCAGCGACGCGGCCACGAGCGCGCGTTGAGATGCCCTTGTAGCGCCCTCGCCCTTCGTCGACCGCCGTCACTGTGTGTCCACATAGTGACGGTGAGTTGACCGCCCAGCCCGGTCGTGGTGTACTCCGGTCCGTGACCGACACCTCTACGCGCCTGTGGCGGAGGGTCCATATGGACCTCGTCCGCTACGCGGGCTGCGTGTGTCGTCCGTCCTGCTGACTTCGCATCCCTCTTCTTTCGCGCGCCACCCGTATGCGGCCGCGCGCTCCCGAGCGAACGCACATTCAGGACGGTACCCGTGTCTGTGTCCCCCGTTGTTCCCCCTACCTCCGCTCCGGCCGTCTCCGCCCCCACGCAGGCGGAACTGCTCGACTTCGCGCGCCGCACCGCCGCCGACGCCGAGCTGATCGCGTCCCTCCCGCTCGATCCCGAGGGCCGTACCTGGGTACGGCTCGAAGGTCCCGGCGGCAGCGAGGCCTGGCTGATCGGCTGGCCGCCCGGCACGGGGACCGGCTGGCACGACCACGCCGACTCGGTGGGCGCCTTCGTCACGGCGGCGGGCGAACTCAAGGAGTACTCGCTCGCCGCCCGGCTGCCCACGGACGGCTGGAAGACCCTCGAACTCACCGAAGGCGTCGACCGCGAGCGGCAGTTGTCCGCGGGCAAGGGCCGCTCCTTCGGACGCCACCATGTCCACGAGGTGCTCAACGAGTCCCGCGAGGAGCACGCGATCTCCGTCCACGCCTACTACCCGCCCCTCCCCCGCATCCGCCGCTTCAGCCGCACGGGACAGGTGCTGCGCCTGGAACACGTCGAGCGCCCATCTGACTGGCAGTGAGCCCAGGGGCCGGCTGGCGGTGAGCCTTCCAGGGCCCGAGCAGCCCCGGCTCGCTCCCCCACGCTCCATCCCCAGCCCTCAGTACCCCTCGTCCTCCAGCCCTTCCGTCGCCTCCCCCTCCTCCTCCAGCGCCTGCCGGACCACTCGGAGGGCCATTCCCTCGGGGTAGCCCTTGCGAGCGAGCATGCCGGCGAGGCGACGGAGGCGTTTGTCGCGATCGAGGCCGCGAGTGGCGCGCAGCTTGCGCGCGACGAGCTCGCGCGCGGTGGTCTCCTCCTGCTCCGAGTCGAGCTGGGAGACGGCCTCGTCGATCAGTGCCGAGTCGACACCCTTGGTGCGCAGCTCCCTGGCGAGAGCCCGTCGCGCCAGGCCCCGACCGTGATGCCGGGACTCCACCCAGGCGTCGGCGAACGCGCTGTCGTTGATCAGTCCGACCTCCTCGAACCTCGACAGCACCTCGTCCGCCACATCCTCGGGAATCTCCCGTTTGTGCAGGGCGTCCGCGAGTTGCTTGCGAGTGCGCGGGGTCCCGGTGAGCAGGCGCAGGCAGATCGCGCGCGCCCGCTCAGCCGGGTCCCCTGAGGACTCCCCTTTCTCGGCCCTCGACGAGAAAGACGAACCCCCGTCCTGTGGTCCCCCGTCGTCCGGGCCGTCGCCCGATTCCCCGAAGCCGCGCCGCTGACCGCTTCGAGCGCCACGCCGGCCACGTGCGTCGCCGCCCGCGCCGCGCGAGGTGCCGCCGCCACGCCGACGGCTGCCGACGGCCGCGCCCTCACCGGAGCGCGAGCCGCCCTCCCGCCGTGCGACGTCACCGTCACCGCCGTCGCCGTACGGTCGGAACGCCTCGTCCCCGCGCCCGCGTCCCTCCGCGCCGAATCCCCCGGTCCCCCCGTCGATACCCCCGCGCTCCCGGCTCTCGGAAGCCCTGGGATACGCGTACTCGCCCCAGTCCGTTCTGCGCGTCACGGACTAGCTCTTCGCCGCCGCGGCCCTGGTCTTGGTGGCCTTGGCAGCCGGAGCGGGCACCGTCTTCGCGGCGTCGTCCGCGGTGGCCGGATCCGAGACCGCCGCGTCCGCGCCCGGTTCGGCGGTGGGCTCCTCGGGCCGGACGCCGACGCCCAGCTTCTCCTTGATCTTCTTCTCGATCTCGTTGGCGAGATCGGGGTTGTCCTTCAGGAAGTTACGGGCGTTCTCCTTGCCCTGGCCGAGCTGGTCGCCCTCGTACGTGTACCAGGCGCCGGCCTTGCGCACGAAGCCGTGCTCCACGCCCATGTCGATCAGACCACCCTCACGGCTGATGCCCTGGCCGTAGAGGATGTCGAACTCAGCCTGCTTGAAGGGCGGCGCGACCTTGTTCTTGACGACCTTGACGCGAGTGCGGTTGCCGACCGCGTCCGTGCCGTCCTTGAGGGTCTCGATGCGGCGGATGTCGAGTCGCACCGAGGCGTAGAACTTCAGCGCCCGGCCACCGGTCGTGGTCTCCGGGGAGCCGAACATCACGCCGATCTTCTCGCGGAGCTGGTTGATGAAGATGGCGGTGGTCTTGGACTGGTTGAGCGCGCTGGTGATCTTCCGCAGGGCCTGGCTCATCAGCCGGGCCTGCAGACCGACGTGGCTGTCGCCCATCTCGCCCTCGATCTCCGCGCGCGGGACGAGGGCTGCGACGGAGTCGATGACGATGAGGTCCAGGGCACCGGAGCGGACCAGCATGTCCACGATCTCCAGGGCCTGCTCGCCGTTGTCCGGCTGGGACAGGATCAGGTTGTCGATGTCGACGCCGAGCTTCTTCGCGTACTCGGGGTCGAGGGCGTGCTCGGCGTCCACGAAGGCGACCTGGCCGCCGGCCTTCTGGGCGTTCGCCACCGCGTGCAGCGTCAGGGTCGTCTTACCGGAGGACTCCGGTCCGTACACCTCCACCACACGGCCACGCGGCAGGCCACCGACGCCGAGGGCCACGTCGAGCGCGGTCGACCCGGTCGGGATGACCTCGATGGGCTCCTTGGACCGGTCGCCCATGCGCATGACCGCGCCCTTGCCGAATTGTCGTTCAATCTGTGCGAGCGCGGCGTCGAGCGCCTTCTCGCGGTCGGTTCCTGCCATGGGTTCCACCCGGTTTGCTTGAGTCGATCGCTTCACGTGAAAGACGCTAACGCCTGCCACTGACAATGGGGCCCTACGCCCGCCCGGCCTGTGGATAACTCGGGCACTTCTCCACGAAAACCCTGTCGAACTCCCGTCGACAGCCGCGCCGGAGCCTCCATGAGAATAGATGTTCGATTTTAGTGTCAAGCGACACCCCGAGCCATCCGGAGGACTTTCCTGCTGTCGTTCCCATGCAACCTTCTCGCACGGCGGCCCCGGGCCGGTGGCGCCTGGTGGCGGCGAAACAGCGCGAAACGGCCCGGGAGGCCGCGCCTACGGAGTGCCGCCCTCCGGGCCGGCGCCGCTCTCGGCCCCGGCGCCGCGCTTGGGGCCGTCATCGTCCCTGGCGTCGTCCATCGGTCGGCTCGTCGGCTGCTGCCGGTCCGCCTTCTCCTCCAACCGCCTGCGCAGGCGCGCGACGGGGTTGCGTGAGCCACGTCTGCGGTGACCGTGCACCCGGGGGTCGTCCGTGACGTCGTACCGCTTCACGTACGCCCCGAGAAAGGCCTGCAGGGTGGCGATGGCGGGAATGGCGATGAGCGCGCCGATGGCCCCGAGGAGGGCGGTACCCGCGACGACCGACCCGAAGGCGACGGCCGGGTGGATGTCCACGGTCTTGGCGGTCAGCTTGGGCTGCAGCACGTAGTTCTCGAACTGCTGGTAGAGGACCACGAAGACGAGGACCCACAGCGCGTACCACGGGTTGACCGTGAAGGCGATCAGCATCGGCAGGGCACCCGCGAGGTAGGTGCCGATGGTGGGGATGAACTGCGAGACCAGGCCGACCCAGACCGCGAGCGCGGGTGCGTAGGGCACGTCGAGGTACTCCAGCAGGACGTAGTGCGCCGCGCCGGAGATCAGCGCCATCAGCCCGCGCGAGTAGAGGTAGCCGCCGGTCTTGTCCACGGCGATCTCCCACGCGCGCAGCACCTCGGCCTGTTTCGCGGGCGGCAGCACGGAGCACAGCGCGCGCCGCAGTCGTGGTCCGTCGGCGGCGAAGTAGAACGAGAACAGCGCGATCGTCAGCAATTGGAAGAGGCCGCCCAGGACCTGCGCGGAGACGTCGAGGACGCCCGTGGCGCTGTTCTGCACGTACTTCTGGAGCCAGTCGGAGCGGAGCAGCCCCTCCTGGATGTCGACGCGCTTGAGCTCGGTGTGGAAGGTGGTGTTGATCCAGCTGATGACGGAGTCGAGGTACGCCGGGAAGTCCTCGACCATCTTGATGATCTGGCCGGCGAGCATCGAGCCGAGCAGGGTGACGAACCCCGCGGCCCCGATCAGTGTGATCAGGAAGACCAGGAAGGTGGCGAAGCCCCTGCGCAGCCCCTTCGAGGCCATCCAGCTCACCGCGGGCTCGATCGCGAGCGCCAGGAAGAAGGCGATGAGGATGTTGACCAGCAGTCCGATGAGCTGATGGAACGCCCAGCTGCCCAGCTGGAAGACGGCGACGAGGGAGAGCGCGAGCACCATCGCGCGCGGCAGCCAGCGCGGCATACGGGCGCTCGGCGCGACACCGGGTCCCGGGCCGGCCGGAGGGCCGGTGGGGGATGTCGTGCCGGACGGGGGAGCCTGCTGCTGGGACCTCGCGGTCTCGTCTGTGGGGGCCACGCACCAAGTCTCGCCCACGCCACCGACAGTCAGTCGCCGCCCCCGGATCCTCCGGTACGACGACCGACGTCAGCGTGGTGAAGTCCCGGGCTTTTCAGCGGTTTTCGGCCGGAACGCCCATGGTCGCGCACACCACGCGCCACACGTCCTTGGCCTCCCAGCCCGCGTCCAGCGCCTCGTGGACCGTGCGTCCGCCGAGGTCGGACATCACATGATCGCGCGCGAAGGTGTCGGCGTACCCCGCACCGAAGTGCTCCGCCATCCGCTGCCAGAAGACCGTCAACCGCATGAGTCCAGTATCCCGCCCCAGGGGGTGGGCCTTCGCGGGACGGCTTTCCGATACCGCTTTCCGCCCTACGGTCGGAGCCATGTCCGAAACCGGAGCATCCCCACTCCCCTCGTCGTCCCCGGCGCACACCCCGCTGGCTCGCGCCGAGCAGTTCATCTGGCTGACCGCGCGCGTGCTGGAGCAGCGCCGCTTCGCCTACCACTTCCTGGAGGGGGGCGCCGACGCGGTGGAGACCGCGCTGGCCGCCTACCGCAATGCCGACGAGGGGTACGGACACGCGCTCGAACCCGATCTGCGCGGACCCGTGAGCCAGCCGCTGCACACCGGGCACGCGCTGCGTGTCCTGGATTCGATCGGGCGCTGCGGCGGACAGCGGGTGGAGCGCGTGTGCCGCTATCTGACCTCGGTGTCGACACCGGACGGCGCGCTCCCCGCGGTGCACCCCAGCCAGCGCGGCTATCCGGCGGCCCCGTTCGTGCCGATCGTCGACGACCCGCCCAGTGACCTGCTGGCCACCGGGCCCGTGGTGGGCCTGCTGCACCGCAACCAGGTGTGGCACGCGTGGTTGTTCCGGGCCACGGACTTCTGCTGGCAGGCGGTCGAGTCCCTGGAGAAGTCGCACCCCTACGAGGTCCATGCCGCCGTAGCGTTCCTGGAGTCGGTGCCGGACCGCCCCCGCGCGCGGGCGGCAGCCGACCGGCTGGGCCGCCTGGTGCGCGAGCACCGGCTCGCCGCGCTGGATCCGGAGCGACCGAACGACTTCCCGGTGTCGGCCGGTTACGCACCGGGCGAGCACCACTACCCGCACGACTTCGCGCGCACCCCGGAGTCCCTCGCGCGCGCGTGGTTCACCGACGAGGAGATGTCCCGTTCCCTCGATTTCCTGGCGAGTGAGCAGACGGAGGACGGCGGCTGGCCGATCCGCTGGCGGCAGTGGGCCCCGAGCACGGCCATGGAGAGCCGCCCGATCGTGACGATCGAGGCGCTGCGTACGTTGCGGGCCTACGGGCGTCCGATCAGCTGAGGCCCGGCAGGTCAGAACTCGGCACGCGTGTACGTGTGTGCGTGCGTGCGCCGGACGACAGCCACGGCGGCCGTCAGCCCGTGAGCGCCCGCACCCCCGCCGTCACCAGCACCGCCGCGGCCACGACGACCAGGAAGGGGGCCCGAAGGAAAAGCGCCACGGCCGCCGCGGCGAGCCCCGCGGCCTTCGCGTCCACCACCAGGTCGTGGCCGTCGGCGAAGGTCTGCTGTGCCGTGAGGGCGGCGAGAAGGGCCACGGGCAGCAAGGCGGCGAGGCGCTGCACGAGTGGGCGTTCCAGGACGCCCGTCGGCACCAGCAGGCCGATCAGCTTGACCGCGTAGCAGCCGACGGCGGTGACGGCGACCGCGATCCAGACGTTCACCGGTGGTTCCCCTGCCTGTCGCCTCGCCGGCCGTCCTCGCCCTGTGGTCCGTGCCCACCAACGTCCACGCCCTGTGCCTCGCCCTGTGGGCCGCGCGCGGCCTCGTCCTGCCCGACCTCCGGCCGGCCGCCGCCCCTCCGGCGGTCCACCCGTGGCCCGCCGGCCCTGCGGCGGCGCCCCTGCGCCCAGAGGACGACCGGGGCGGCCGTCGCGGCGACCAGGACCGGGACTCCGGCGGGCAGTACGGGCAGCAGGCCCAGCCCCAGGACGACGGCGATGCCCGCGACGGCCCGCTCCCCTGCGGTCTTCAGCATCGGCGCGAGGAGGGCCAGGAAGACGGCGGGTCCGGCCGCGTCGAGCCCCCAGGCATCGGTGTCGCCGATGGCCTCGGCGCCGAGCGCGCCGAGCAGCGTGGTGAGGTTCCACAGCACATAGAGGCTGAGCCCGGTGACAGTGAAGCCGATGCGGGTGGCGCGGCGCGTGGGCTGGGCGAGGGCGACAGCCGTGGTCTCGTCGATGACCCACTGGGCCGCGAACGGCCGCACCGCGCGCGGGAGGGCGAGCACCTGGGAGAGACGCAGCCCGTAGAACGCGTTGCGCACGCCCAGGAAGAAGGCCCCGGCGGCTGCCGTGAAGGGGTTGCCGCCGGCCGCGAGCGCGCCCACGAGAGCGAACTGGGAGGCCCCGGTGAACACCAGGAGACTCAGCGCGCAGGTCTGCGGCAGGCTGAGCCCGCTGCCGACCGAGGTCACCCCGAAGGCGAACCCGGAGAGGCCGACGGCCACCCCGACTCCCAGGGCGTCCCGGACGACCGCTCCGTCGGATTTCGTGCCGCCACCGTCGTGTTGTGTCTCCGCGAGACCTGTCTGTTCCGTCACCACGCACCGGACGGTACGAGCCGTCGGCCCTATGCGTCTTGTACGTTCTTGCGCCCCCGAGCGCCGTCCGTGCGTCCGCGCGCCTGGTCCTCACCCTCACGGCCGCCGCCGAGACCGCCGATGCGTTCGCGCTGGTAGGCCCCCGGAGGCACGCCCACGATCCGGCTGAAGTGGCGGTTGAGGTGTGGCTGGTCCGTGAAGCCGACGGCGACGGCGGCATCGACCGGAGCCGTGCCCGCGTCGAGCAGGCT
This sequence comes from Streptomyces akebiae, assembly GCF_019599145.1. Classification (NCBI taxonomy): domain Bacteria; kingdom Bacillati; phylum Actinomycetota; class Actinomycetes; order Kitasatosporales; family Streptomycetaceae; genus Streptomyces; species Streptomyces akebiae. The sequence continues at coordinate 2,809,948 of NZ_CP080647.1, forward strand.
CCGCGCCCGCCGCACGCGCGCGTCGGTCAGCCAGGCGTGCGGTGGCATGCCGTAGGCCGCGCGGAAGGCCCGCAGCAACGCGAAGGGGCTGGTGCCCAGGTCGGCGGCGAGCCGCTCCAGGGGTGGCGGGTCGGCCAGCCGCTCCGACAGCACGGCACGCGCGCGTGCCGCGACGGAGGCACCTGCCGTACGGACGGGGCGTTGGGGCAGGGGCCCGCCGTTCAAGCGCAGCAGCCGGGTCACGGCGACCCGCAGCAGGGTGTCCGCGGCCAGCGCGTTGCCCTCGTCGACGGCCCGCAGCACCTGATGGACGAGGCCGGCTGCGTAGGGATCGTCGAGCACCGGATGCACGAACCCGGGGGTACCGCGGATCATGGTGGTCTCGGCGGCGATCTCGGCCACCACGTCCGGGGACGGGTAGACGGCGCCGTACCGCCACCCCTCGGGCACGCCGGCGCGTCCGGTGTGCGGAGTGTCCGGGTTGACGAGGGCCAGGGTGCCCGGGCCCGCGTACTGATCGGCGCCGCCGTGGTGGAACACCTCGACACCGTCGGCGATGGCCGCGATCACGAAGCTCTCATGGGTGTGCCGCACGAACTTCTTCTCGACATAGCTCGCCCGCAGCAGGTCGACCCCGGGCAGCTCCGCGTACCGCCAGTGCCTCGCCCGCTCCACCGAACCCGCCATGCTCCCATTCTGCGGCCGGCCCGAGCGGCGAACCCCACTGCCCCCGCCCGGTCCCGCCCCACCCTTCCCCGGCCCCACCCGGACTTCTCCGACCCCACCCGGACTCACCCGACCCCACCCGGCCTGGCTCACCCGCCCCCGTACGACCCGCGCCCTCCCCGGCCCTGGTGCTGTCCCGCTCCGAGCCGTTTACCCAGGTCCGAGCCGTTGTCAGTGGTCGGGTGCAGGATGGGGGCATGGTCAGCTCCGCAGATCGAGCCCTCGACGGCTTCTCCCCCGCGACCCGCGGCTGGTTCACGGGGGCCTTCTCCGCGCCCACCGCGGCCCAGGCCGGGGCGTGGCGGGCGATCGGCGAGGGCTCGGACGTGCTGGTGGTCGCGCCGACCGGCTCCGGCAAGACGCTGGCCGCGTTCCTCGCCGCGCTGGACCAGCTGACGTCGAGCCCTCCCCCGGCCGACCCGAGGAAGCGCTGCCGGGTGCTGTACGTGTCACCGCTGAAGGCCCTCGCGGTCGACGTGGAGCGGAACCTGCGCAGTCCGCTGACCGGCATCCGTCAGGAATCGGTGCGCCTGGGGCTGCCCGAGCCCGAGGTGAAGGTGGGCATCCGTTCCGGGGACACTCCGGCCGCCGAGCGCCGGGCCCTGTCGACCCGCCCGCCCGACATCCTGATCACCACCCCCGAGTCGCTGTTCCTGATGCTGACCTCGGCCACGCGCGACGCGCTCACGGGCGTGGAGACGGTGATCCTGGACGAGGTGCACGCGGTCGCCGGCACCAAACGCGGCGCCCATCTCGCCCTCTCCCTGGAGCGGCTCGACGAGCTGTTGCCCCGGCCGGCCCGCCGCATCGGCCTGTCCGCCACCGTGCGTCCGGTCGACGAGGTCGCTCGCTATCTCTCCCCACGCCGCAGGGTGGAGATCGTCCAGCCGCCCTCCAGCAAGGAGTTCGACCTGTCGGTGGTCGTGCCGGTGGAGGACCTGGGCGAGCTGGGCGGCTCCCCGGTCGCCGACGCCAACGAGGGCGCGGAGCGGCCGTCGATCTGGCCGCACGTCGAGGAGCGGATCGCGGATCTCGTCCAGGCCCACCGCTCCACGATCGTCTTCGCCAACTCCCGCCGCCTCGCGGAGCGACTGTGCAACCGGCTCAACGAGATCGCGTACGAGCGGGCCACCGGCGAACCCCTGGACGAACACCACGCCCCGGCGGAGCTGATGGGCGGCTCGGGCGCGGCCCAGGGAGCGCCCCCGGTCCTCGCCCGCGCGCACCACGGCTCGGTCTCCAAGGAGCAGCGTGCCTTGGTCGAGGAAGATCTGAAGGCGGGCCGACTGCCGGCCGTGGTAGCCACCTCCAGCCTCGAACTGGGCATCGACATGGGCGCGGTGGACCTCGTCGTCCAGGTGGAGTCACCTCCGTCGGTCGCCTCGGGCCTCCAGCGCGTGGGCCGCGCCGGACACCAGGTGGGCGCGGTCTCCACGGGTGTGGTCTTCCCCAAGTACCGGGGTGACCTGGTCCAGTCGGCCGTGGTCACCGAGCGGATGCGCAGCGGCTCCATCGAGTCCATGAGGATCCCGGGCAACCCCCTGGACGTCCTGGCACAGCAGGTCGTCGCCATGACCTCGATGGACACCTGGCAGTTCGACGACCTCCTCGCCACCGTCCGCCGCGCGGCCCCGTTCGCCTCGCTCCCCGAGTCCGCGTTCACGGCCGTCCTCGACATGCTCGCGGGCCGCTACCCGTCCGACGCCTTCGCCGAGTTGCGCCCGCGTGTGGTGTGGGACCGGGTCGCCGGCACGATCACGGGCCGCCCGGGCGCCCAGCGCCTCGCCGTCACCTCCGGGGGCACGATCCCGGACCGGGGTCTCTTCGGGGTCTTCCTCGCGGGCTCCGACCCCAAGAAGGGCGGCGGCCGGGTCGGTGAGCTGGACGAGGAGATGGTGTACGAGTCCCGGGTCGGGGACGTGTTCACCCTCGGCACCAGTTCCTGGCGCATCGAGGACATCACGCGCGACCGGGTGCTGGTCTCCCCCGCGCCGGGTGTCCCGGGCCGTCTGCCGTTCTGGAAGGGCGACCAGCTCGGCCGCCCGCTCGAACTGGGGCGCGCGGTCGGCGCTTTCCTGCGCGAGGTGGGGTCCCTGTCCGAGGAGGACGCCCGGCTGCGTCTGCTGACCGCCGGACTCGACGCCTGGGCCGCGGACAACGTGCTCTCCTACCTGGCCGAACAGCGCGAGGCCTGCGGCCACGTACCGGACGACCGCACCATCGTCGTCGAACGCTTCCGCGACGAGCTGGGCGACTGGCGGGTCGTCGTCCACTCCCCGTTCGGAGCCCAGGTCCACGCCCCCTGGGCCCTCGCCCTCGGTGCGAAGCTCTCGGAGCGGTACGGCATGGACGCCCAGGTCATGCACGCCGACGACGGCATCGTGCTGCGCCTGCCCGACGCCGATCTCATGGGGCTGGACCTGCTCGACATGGAGCCCATGAGGGCGGGCGCGGAGTACGACTCGGAGCAGGCCCCGCTCGGCGCGGCGGACGTCGCCTTCGACAAGGGCGAGGTCGACCAGATCGTCACCGACCAGGTGGGCGGCTCGGCGCTGTTCGCGTCCCGCTTCCGTGAGTGCGCCGCCCGCGCTCTCCTGCTGCCCCGCCGCAGTCCCGGCAAGCGCACACCCCTGTGGCAGCAGCGCCAGCGAGCGGCCCAACTGCTGCAAGTCGCCAGTGAGTTCGGTTCGTTCCCGATCGTCCTGGAGGCGGTCCGCGAATGTCTGCAGGACGTCTTCGACGTCCCCGGCCTCACCGCACTGATGGGCGACATCGAGTCCCGCAAGGTCCGCCTCGTCGAGGTCACCACCCCGGAGCCCTCCCCCTTCGCCCGCTCCCTCCTCTTCGGCTACGTCGCCCAGTTCCTGTACGAGGGCGACTCCCCGCTCGCCGAGCGCCGTGCGGCCGCCCTGTCGCTGGACTCCCGGCTGCTCGCCGAGCTGTTGGGCCAGGCGGAGCTGCGGGAACTGCTCGACGCCGAGGTGCTGACCGAGCTGGAGCGGGAGCTCCAGTGGCTCACCGAGGACCGACGCGTCAAGGACGCCGAAGGCGTCGCGGACCTGCTCCGCGTCCTCGGCCCCCTCACGGGCGCCGAGTTGGCCGAGCGTGGCGCCGAGCCGCGGTGGGCGCCGGAGTTGGCCGGTTCCCGCCGCGCCATCCGGGTCCGCGTCGCCGGCACCGACCACTGGGCGGCGATCGAGGACGCGGGCCGCCTGCGGGACGCGCTCGGCACAGCCCTGCCGGTCGGTGTCCCCGAGGCCTTCACCGAGCCGGTCAAGGACCCCCTCGGCGACCTCCTGGCCCGGTACGCGCGCACCCACGGCCCGTTCACCTCGGCCGCGGCAGCCGCCCGCTTCGGCCTCGGCGTGGCCGTCACGGACGGCGCCCTGCACCGCCTGGCGGCGAACGGCCGCGTCGTGCAAGGCGAGTTCCACCCGGCGGGCATCGGCCAGGAGTGGTGCGACGCGGCCGTGCTGCGACGCCTGCGCCGCCGCTCGCTGGCGGCCCTGCGCCATGAGCTGGAGCCGGTGCCGCCCGCCGCGCTCGCCCAGTTCCTGCCCCAGTGGCAGCACGTGGGCGGCGGCCACGGACTGCGCGGCGTCGACGGCCTGGTCCGCGCGATCGAACAGCTCCAGGGCGCCTCCGTGCCCGCCTCCGCCCTGGAGAAGCTGGTCCTGCCCTCCCGGGTGGCCAAGTACAACCCGGCGATGCTCGACGAACTCACCGCTGCCGGAGAAGTCGTCTGGGCCGGGGCCGGAGCCCTCCCCGGCAAGGACGGCTGGGTCTCGCTGTACCTGGCGGACGCTGCCCCGCTCCTCCTCCCACCGCCGCACCCCCTGGAGCTGACCGCGCTCCACGAGTCGATCCTGAGCACCCTCTCCGGCGGCTACGGCCTCTTCTTCCGCCAGATCGCCGACCAGGTCCGCGCGACCACCCACCCCGACGTCACCGATCCCCAACTGGCCGACGCCGTCTGGGACCTGGCCTGGTCCGGCCGGCTGACCAACGACACGCTCGCCCCCATGCGCTCCCTCCTCGGCTCGGGCCGCACCGCGGGCTCCACCGCCCACCGCGCCAAGCGCACGGTCCCCCGCGGCCGGTACGGCTCACTGACCGCCGCCGCGCGCCCCCAGTCCCGTACGGGCCCACCCACGGTCGCCGGCCGCTGGTCCCTCCTCCCCGCCCACGAACCCGACCCCACCGTCCGCGCCCACGCCCTGGCCCGCACCCTCCTCGACCGCCACGGTGTGGTGACCCGCGGCGCCGTGGCCGCCGAGGGTGTCGAAGGCGGCTTCTCCGCGGTCTACCGCGTCCTGTCCGTCTTCGAGGAAAGCGGCCAGGCCCGCCGTGGTTACGTCGTCGAGGGTCTGGGGGCCGCCCAGTTCGCGATGGACGGCGCCGTGGACCGTCTCCGCGCGGTTTCCAACGCCCGCGAACGGAACGAGCCCGTTCCGACCCCCACCCCGTACACCTCCGCCGACGAAGCCCACCCCACGGCACAGCCCCAGACCCCGTGGGACACCTTCTCCGACGCCCCCTTCACCCCTGTCGACCCCGGCCCTCCCGACCTCCACCCCGGCCTCGACTCCCCGTACGCTCCGGACGGCACCCCGGACGGACACCACACGTCCGCCCAAGCCGGCCCGTACCACCGCATCGGCCGCCCCCCTCACCACACCCGTCCCACACCCTCCCCGCGTGCCGTCGTCCTGGCCGCCGCCGACCCGGCGAACGCCTATGGCGCCGCCCTCGCCTGGCCCGAGCCACCCACCGAGGCCGGACACAAGCCGGGCCGCAAGGCGGGCTCCCTGGTCGTCCTGGTCGACGGCGAGCTGACCCTCTACATGGAGCGCGGCGGCAAGACCCTCCTGGCCTGGCCCGCCGACCCCGACGCCAGACCCCTGGACGACCCCCGCCTGCGCCCGGCCGCCGAAGCCCTCTCCGCGGCGGCCCGCGCGGGCTCCCTGGGTACGGTCACGGTGGAACGCGTGAACGGCACCTCGGCCCTCACCTCCCCCCACGGCCCCCTCCTGGAAGGAGCGGGCTTCATCGCGACCCCACGCGGTTTGCGCATCCGAGCGTGAACCGAGCATCACGCCCCGTCAGGGGCACAGGGGCGGGGTCGCCAGGCCGCTCCGCCGCGTGGGCACGATCAGTCGGATCCCGCCCCCACGGCCGGACCACCGCGTCCCCGAGCCACCAGGCAGCCGCTCCCCCGCACATGCCACCCTTGACCCATGCCCGAAGGTGACACCGTCTGGCAGACGGCGAGACGACTCCACACCGCCCTCGCCGGCAAGGTCCTGTCCCGCTCCGACCTGCGGGTCCCGAAGTTCGCCACGGCCGACCTCACCGGCCGCGCCGTCCTGGACGTCACGCCCCGGGGCAAGCACCTCCTCACCCGTATCGAAGGCGGCCTGACCCTCCACTCCCACCTGCGGATGGACGGCTCCTGGAAGGTGTACGCCAACGACGAGCGCTGGCGCGGCGGCCCCGCGCACCAGATCCGCGCCATCCTGGGCACCGTCGACCGCACGGCCGTCGGCTACCGCCTCCCCGTGCTGGAGTTGATCCGCACCGTCGACGAATCCCGCGCCGTCGGCCACCTCGGCCCCGACCTGCTCGGCCCGGACTGGGACCCCGACCGAGCCCTCACCAACCTCCTGAGCGACCCCGCGCGCCCCCTCGGCGAGGCCCTGCTGGACCAGCGCAATCTCGCCGGCATCGGCAACGTCTACAAGAGCGAGCTCTGCTTCCTGCTCCGGGTCACTCCCTGGCTCCCTGTGGGCGCCCTCCCGGAGGAACTCGCCGCCCGGTTGCCCGGCCTCGCCAAGAAGCTCCTCGAAGCCAACCGCGACCGCCCGATCCGCAACACGACGGGCCACCGCCATCACGACCTCTTCGTGTACGGCCGGGCCCCCCGCCCGTGCCTGCGCTGCCGTACCCCCGTCCGCGCGGCCGACCAGGGCGACGGTTCCCGGGAGCGCCCCACCTACTGGTGCCCCGCCTGCCAGTCGGGTCCGGCACCGGCGCCGGGCGTCGGCAGAACGTCCCGCCCGAGCCCCGGCACCCCACGTCCAACCCAAGGCCGTACAGCCAATTGACGGGCCGTCAGAATCGCTCGTACCGTCGCCTCATGCCCATCCCGGCGTACGACCTCACCGGCCGCACCGCGTTCGTCACCGGCGCCGGCAGCGGTATCGGCCGAGCGTCGGCGGTACTGCTCGCCGAGGCGGGCGCCGAGGTGCACTGCGCGGACCGCGACGCGCAGGGGCTGCACGAGACGGCGACCCTGATCAAGGCCGGGAACGGCACCGCCCACGTCCACCACCTCGACGTCACCGACCGCGTCCAGCTCGCGCGGGCTGTGGCCGCCTGCGAGCGGCTCCATGTGATGGCGGCAATCGCCGGGATCATGCACAGCAGCCCGGTGCTGGAGACCCGCGACGAGGACCTGGAACGGGTGTGGAACGTCAACTTCAAGGGAGTGCTGCACGCCTGCCAGGAAGCGGCCCGCCGGATGATCACCGACGAGACGCGCGGCAGCATCGTCACCATGGCCTCCGGCGCCGTCGACACCGGCGGTCCGGGACTTCTCTGCTACGGCGTGACCAAGGCGGCGGTGGTCCAGCTGACGAAGACCCTGGCAACCGAGGTCGGCCCGCACGGCATCCGTGTCAACGCCGTGGCGCCGGGCTGGATCCGTACCCCCATGACCGACCGCCAGGACGGCGAGGCTCAGGCGCGGACCGAGTCCCTCATGGCCCGGCTCTCACCACTGGGCCGGGTCGGCGAGCCCGATGACATCGCCCATGCCGTGCTGCACCTCGCCTCCGACGCCTCGGCCTTCACCACGGGCCAGATCCTCCGCCCGAACGGCGGGGTGGCCATGCCCTGGTGACCACGGCCCCCACCGCGCCCCCCAGAACAGGACCACCCCTCGCGCCCCCTGACGCGCCCCCCGACCGTTCCCGGGCCCGCCCCTTCGGCACGCAGTGGACAGGCAGGAGACTCAGCCCCCACCCCCCGGCCGCGACCGCCCCCTCCACCGCGCCGGCGTCCGGCACCAGCGCGAGTCGCAGCACACCCCACCACCACAGCGCACCGAGCCCCAGAGCCGCCCCCCAGCGAGCTATTCGCATGGCCGCCACCTCCAAGGCCTTCGGGCCCCCAGAACGACGCTAGACGGCCCGCGTCACGGCCTGAGAGGGCGCACCACCGGCACAGGGACGCACGGCCCTCTCGCAGGGACCGCACCGACAGGCCACCCGATGCGCCCCGCAGCCACTCACCGCCGTCCTCACGCCCCCAGCGGTCACCCGCGCCGCGCTACCCGTTCTCCGCCTGGAACATCCAGTGGTGCTTCTCGAGATCCGCCGTGATCCCGATGAAGATGTCCTGGCTCACCGGATCCGCTTCCGCGGTGCTCTCCACTCGCGTCCGCATCCGGGTGATCACCGCGCCGAGCGCCTCCACCAGGGTCGCGACCGCGTCCGTGTCCTTGACCCAGCCGTCCGGCACCCTGCCGATACCGCTGCTCCCGGCGACCGTCCCGGCCCGCCCGTCCGGCGGAACACCGAGTGTGGAGGCGCGTTCGGCGACGGTGTCGGAGTGCAGCCGGGCGGTGTCCACGACCTCGTCGAGCTGGAGATGGACCGAGCGGAAGCGCGGCCCGACGACGTTCCAGTGGATCTGCTTGGCCACCAGGGAGAGGTCGACAAGATCGACCAGGGCACCTTGCAGCGCCTCGGAGACGGTCTTGAGATCGGCCTCGGACAGCGGGCTCTTCACCACGTACATCAGCACGCTCCGGATTCTTGAGACGACCGTACGACCACCATGACCGCCCACCGCCACCCCGGCAAACGGGAGCCCCAGGCAACACAAAAGCCCCGGCCGGCACCTCCAGGTCTCCCTGGCGGCCCCCGGCCGGGGCTTCCGCTTGGTTCTACCGCTTCACCGGCGCGCGCCGGTGCTCATGGACCCGGTCGCGGCAGGTCACGCCGCGACGACGTCCACCGCTTCGGCGGGCGCCTTGATCGTGACCCGCTCCGGCGGCACACCGGCCACCGAGACGGAGTTGAGCATCGGTCGACGCACTGGTGCTGGCACCGGCTCGGTGGCCGCTGCGGACTGGGCCAGCTCGGCAAGGGCGAGCTCGTCGCTCACTTCCCGCATGAGCTCGGACATCCGTACGTCCAGCGCGTCGCAAATGGCGGAGAGCAGCTCGGAGGAAGCCTCCTTCTGCCCCCGCTCCACCTCGGAGAGATAGCCGAGTGAGACTCGGGCGGACGAGGAGACTTCGCGCAGAGTACGGCCCTGGCGCTGGCGCTGCCGACGCAGCACGTCACCCAGCAGGCGACGGAGCAGAATCATCGGTGGCTCCCTCCTCGGACCGCGTAGCCGCATCCTTCACGCCCCACCGTACCGCCTTGCGCTGCGGCCGTGCGGGGAGCGCTGTTGTGTTCACTCAGGGCTGCAAACATCAAGTCCCCCCGTTCTGTTCCGTATCCTGTGCCCGCTCATTCCCGGTCTGTTCGCCCGCAAGCTCCTCAAGGAGCAGTGCGAGTACGCTCCGTACACTCTCCATACGGATTTCCGTCCGGCCGCCGTTCAACCGCAACGACGACACTTTCCCGCCACCTGATACGCCGGATTCCGCTGTGGACGGTCCGGCGACGGCCACATAGACCGTGCCGACGGGCCGGCCGTCCTGCGGTTCCGGGCCCGCGACACCGGTGGTCGAAATCCCCCAGTCGGCGCCGAGCGCCGTGCGGACGCCCTGGGCCATCTCCACCGCGACCTGCGGATCCACCGCTCCCCGGTGGTCCAGGAGGGTTGCGTCCACGTCCAGCAACCGGTGCTTCAGATCGGTGGCGTACGCGGTGACCGAGCCCCGGAAGGCCTGGGAGGAGCCAGGGGCCGCGGTGAGCGCGGCCGCCACCAGACCGCCTGTCAACGACTCCGCGACAGCGAGCGTCTCGCCCCTCACGGTCAGTAGTCGCAGCACTTCGGCAGCCGTGGAAGTCAACGTTCCGCTCCCTCCTCCGCAGCTTCGCGCTCGGCGGTTCCGCGGCGGCGCAGCACAATGGCCTGTCTCACATAGTCGAATCCGGTGACCACGGTCAGAATGACCGCCGCAGCCATCACCCACCACCTCAGGGTGGCCAGGGGTCCCTCCAGCGCCAGCACGTACATCCCGACGGCGATGCCCTGCGTCAGGGTCTTCAGCTTGCCGCCGCGGCTCGCCGGGATGACTCCGTACCGGATGACGACGAACCGCAGCAGTGTGATGCCCAGTTCCCGGCCGAGGATGACGCCCGTCACCCACCACGGCAGATCGCCGAGGTAGGACAGACAGATCAGGGCGGCCCCCATGATCGCCTTGTCGGCGATGGGGTCGGCGATCTTCCCGAAGTCGGTGACGAGGTCGTACGTCCGGGCCAGATGGCCGTCGAAGACATCGGTGATCATGGCGACGGCGAAGGCGGCCCACGCCCAGGCTCGCCAGACCGGGTCGTATCCGCCGTCCATGAGCATCAGGACGACGAAACCCGGCACGAGAACCAGGCGGACCATGGTCAGAATGTTCGCGATGTTCCAGAGGCTGGCCTGATTCACGGCGGCAGCTCCCAGCTTCCCGCCACGGACGGGCCGCGTCTCCCCGGCAGCGTCGGAGGCGGCGGCGCTCGGGGCGCCTGGAACGCCGGAAGCGTTCGTCGCGCTCTTGGCGCCGGAGGTGCCGCCCGCCGCGGATGCCGGGACTCCCGTCATCTGGCCGCCTCCTCAGTACACGTGGGGGAGGCGAGCGAGCCCGGAAGCACCTCGGCCACCAGGTCGACGCCTTCCGTGCCGACCACCTTCGCCTCGACCATAAGACCGACGCTCAGTTCCTGGCCGTTCGTGAACAGCACCTGACCGTCGGTCTCGGGCGCCTGGTGCGCGGCACGGCCGTACGCACCCTCGTCGCCGTCGACCGACTCGACCAGCACGCGCACGGTCTGTCCGACGCGTTCCTCGGCGCGCTGCGAGACCAGTTCCTCGGCCAGTCGCGAGACCCGCGCGAGCCGCTCGGAGACGACGTCCTCGGACAGCTTGTTCTCGTACGTCGCCGCTTCGGTGCCCTCCTCGTCGGAGTACCCGAAGACACCGATGGCGTCCAGTCTCGCGCCGTTCAGGAACCGTTCCAGCTCCGCGAGATCGTCCTCGGTCTCACCGGGGAAGCCCACGATGAAGTTGGACCGGACGCCGGCCTCGGGGGCCTTGCCGCGGATGGTGTCCAGCAGCTCCAGGAAGCGGTCGGTGTCGCCGAAGCGGCGCATCGAGCGCAGCACCGCGGGGGCGGAGTGCTGGAAGGAGAGGTCGAAGTACGGAACGACCTTGGGCGTGGAGGTGAGCACGTCGATGAGGCCGGGCCGCATCTCGGCGGGCTGGAGGTAGCTGACGCGCACCCGCTCGATGCCGTCGACCTCGGCGAGCTCGGGCAGCAGGGACTCCAGCAGCCTGATGTCGCCCAGGTCCTTGCCGTAGGAGGTGTTGTTCTCGGAGACCAGCATGACCTCCTTGACACCCTGCTCGGCCAGCCAGCGCGTCTCGTTCAGCACGTCCGAGGGACGGCGCGAGATGAAGGAGCCGCGGAATGAGGGAATGGCGCAGAACGAGCAGCGGCGGTCGCAGCCGGAGGCGAGCTTCACGGAGGCGACGGGTGAGCCGTCCAGACGGCGGCGCAGCGGGGAACGCGGCCCCGAAGCCGGAGCGAGACCTTCCGGAAGATCGACGGGGGCGTGCCCCGGAAGCGCGACCTCGGCCGCGGACTCCTGCCGCTGGGCCGGGCTGATCGGCAGCAGCTTGCGCCGGTCGCGCGGGGTGTGCGACGCGTGGATACCGCCGTTGAGGATGGTCTGGAGACGGTCGGAGATGTCGGCGTAGTCGTCGAAGCCGAGCACGCCGTCGGCCTCGGGCAGCGCCTCGGCCAGTTCCTTGCCGTACCGCTCCGCCATGCAGCCCACCGCCACGACGGCCTGGGTTCTGCCGTGGCCCTTGAGGTCGTTGGCCTCCAGGAGGGCGTCGACGGAGTCCTTCTTGGCGGCCTCGACGAAGCCACAGGTGTTGACGACCGCGACGTCCGCTTCCTCGGCGTCCTCGACGAGCTCCCAGCCGTCCGCCTCCAAGCGGCCTGCGAGCTCCTCCGAGTCCACCTCGTTACGGGCGCAGCCAAGAGTGACGAGTGCGACGGTACGGCGTTCAGGCATGGGCTCAAGACTACTTCGTCCCGGTGACAGCCCACGTCGACGGGGTTGGCCGAATCCCGGCCAACCCCGTACCCGCGTTCCCTTTGAATCTTCTGTACGTCCGATCCGGGCGTACAGAAGATTCAGCCGACCTCCGGGTCGCCCTTCGTGTACGTCAGACGTTCGACCTGGCCGGGCTGGAAGTCGTCCTTGATCTTCTTGCCGTTGACATAGAGCTGGACGGCTCCGGCGTCACCGAGGACGAGGTCGATCCTGGAGCTGTCCTGGAAGGTCTTGGACTGGCCCTGCTTGAGCAGGCCGTCCCACAGGAACCTGCCGTTGTGGTCCTTGGCGGAGATCCAGCTGCGGCCGTCGGAGGCGCTGACCTGCACGGTCACCTTGTCACGGGGCGCGGCCGCGATGGCACTGTCGGTGGGGTCGGGCTTCGGGTCGGCGTCGGGCTTGTCGGCCTTGGGCGTCGGCGAGGCGGACTTGCCGGTGGTCGGCGTGGAGCCCTCGGCGATCTGTGTGGTGTCGCCGTCGCCGTCTCCACCGCTGAACGCGGTGAAGCCGACGAAGCCGATCACCGCGACGATCGCGGCGACCATGGCGGCGGTCCAGTTGGGGCCGCGCCGTTCGGGACGGATCCGCTCCGCCTCGAACAGCGGCGCCGCCGGGGTCGGCGCGGGCCGTCCGCCGTGCGCCTCTGCGAACTGTTCGAGGAGCGGGGCGGGGTCGATGCGCACCGCGCGCGCGAGGGTACGGATGTGACCGCGCGCGTAGACGTCGCCACCGCAGGGGGCGAAGTCGTCCTGCTCGATCGCGTGCACGATGGCGATGCGGACCCGGGTGGCGTTGCTGACGTCGTCGACGGTCAGCCCGGCCGCGATGCGTGCCTGCTGAAGGGCACGACCGATCGAGGGGCGTTCCGCCGAGCGTTCGTCACGGTCGTCTTCGAACGGACGCTCGTCTTCGGGGAAGTTGCCGTCAGGGGAGTTGCCGATGGACACGGGGGCGCCTTTCGAGCGTGTAGCCACCTGTGCTGGAAGTTCAGTCTAGGGGGGGTACGAAAGGGTGGGGCAACCGGGCGGTGGGACTTTGTACGCCATCAGAATGGCCGGACATCCTGCTGGTGGTGAGGGTGGGGCACAGGGCTGCCCCCTCGTCCAACTTGACGTACGACGAAGGGAAACGGTTGCTCACCATTTCCTTACGGGTGAGTCACGTTCGAATACCCGGATGCCGTAATCCCATCCGTGTTCCGCCCGTCGGACAACCGGTTTTCTCCTGTCGTGCGCCCCTGTCGCACCCCTCCGCGATACCGCTGCGGCCCTTACGCCTCAGTCTCCCCCCGGATCACGGCCAGCACGCCGTCGAGCTCGTCGGGTTTCACAAGAACGTCACGCGCCTTGGAGCCCTCGCTCGGTCCGACGACTCCGCGGGACTCCATGAGGTCCATCAGCCGCCCGGCCTTGGCGAAGCCGACGCGCAGCTTCCGCTGGAGCATGGAGGTCGAGCCGAACTGCGTGGAGACGACCAGCTCCGCCGCCTGGCACAGCAGGTCGAGGTCGTCGCCGATCTCCTCGTCGATCTCCTTCTTCTGCTTGGTGCCCACGGTGACGTCGTCCCGGAAGACGGGCGCCATCTGGTCCTTGCAGTGCTGGACGACCGCGGCGACCTCGTCCTCGGTCACGAACGCGCCCTGCATGCGGGTCGGTTTGTTCGCCCCCATCGGCAGGAAGAGTCCATCACCCTTGCCGATCAGCTTCTCGGCGCCGGGCTGGTCGAGGATGACGCGCGAGTCGGCGAGCGAGGAGGTGGCGAAGGCGAGCCGTGAGGGGACGTTCGCCTTGATCAGACCGGTGACGACGTCCACGGACGGCCGCTGGGTGGCGAGCACCAGATGGATGCCGGCCGCGCGCGCGAGCTGCGTGATGCGGACGATGGCGTCCTCGACGTCCCTCGGCGCCACCATCATCAGGTCGGCCAGCTCGTCCACGATGACCAGCAGATACGGGTACGGCTGGAGCTCGCGCTCACTGCCCTCGGGCAGCTTCACCTTGCCGTTCCTGATGGCCTCGTTGAAGTCGTCGATGTGCCGGTAGCCGAACGCGGCCAGGTCGTCGTAGCGCAGGTCCATCTCGCGCACGACCCACTGGAGCGCCTCGGCCGCCCGCTTGGGGTTGGTGATGATCGGCGTGATGAGGTGCGGGATGCCCTCATAGGCCGTCAGTTCGACGCGCTTGGGGTCGACGAGGACCATGCGGACGTCCTCGGGGGTCGCGCGGACCATGATCGACGTGATCAGGCAGTTGATGCACGACGATTTACCCGAGCCGGTCGCACCCGCGACGAGCACATGCGGCATCTTCGCCAGATTGGCCATCACATAGCCGCCCTCGACGTCCTTGCCGAGCGCGACCAGCATCGGATGGTCGTCCTCGGCCGCGTCCGCGAGGCGCAGGACGTCGCCGAGGTTGACCATCTCGCGGTCGGTGTTGGGGATCTCGATGCCCACGGCCGACTTGCCGGGGATCGGACTGATGATCCGTACGTCCGGGCTGGCGACGGCGTAGGCGATGTTCTTGGTGAGCGCGGTGATCCGCTCGACCTTGACCGCCGGGCCCAGCTCGACCTCGTAGCGGGTCACCGTCGGCCCGCGGGTGAAGCCGGTGACCGAGGCGTCGACCTTGAACTCGGAGAACACGTTCGACAGGGAAGCCACTATGGCGTCGTTGGCGGCACTGCGCGTCTTGCCCGGACCGCCCCGCTCCAGGAGGTCGAGCGAGGGCAGCGAGTAGGTGATGTCGCCGGAGAGCTGGAGCTGTTCGGCACGCGCCGGCAGTTCGCGGGGCTCGTCCGGTGCCCTCTTGGTCAGGTCCGGTACCAGGGCGTCCTGCCTGGCGCCCTTGGTCGGCTTGGCGGCCGGGGGATCCGCTTGCGTCGGCTTGCTGCGCGCGGCCGGTACGGGAGTGGTCTCCTCCCGGTCTCCCACGGTGACGCCCTGGGTGAGGTCGGCGACCACCGGCGAGGGTGGCATGCCGTGCAGCACCGCCCCGTCGAGCGCGGCGGCGGCCGCCGCCGCGACGTCCACGGCGTCCATCGGCCGACCGGGGTCGGGCTGCCGTACGGCGGAGCGCCTCGGGCGGCGCCGGGTGAGGGCCTCCTGCTCGGCGCCGTCCGGGTCGAACGGCTCGGACGCGGAACCACGCCGGCGCGAGCGCCCGGGTGTGGCGTCGCGCCACTGCTCCTCGTAGCGTGCGTCGTCCTCGCCGTACTCGTCCTCGTCCTCGTCGTCCGCGATGATGCCCAGCTTCTGACCGAGCAGCCGCAGCCGTTGTGGGATCGCGTTGACGGGCGTCGCGGTGACGACGAGCAGTCCGAAGACCGTGAGCAGCAGGAGCATCGCCACGGCGAGGGCCTCGCCCATGGTGTACGTCAGCGGTGTGGCCGTGCCCCAGCCGATGAGTCCTCCGGCGTCCCTTATCGCCTGCATGCCGACGCTGCGGGCGGGTGAGCCACAGGCGATGTGGACCTGGCCGAGGATGCCGATGACGAGCGCGGACAGGCCGATGACGATCCGGCCGTTGGCCTCGGGCTTCTCGGGATGCCGGATGAACCGGACGGCGATGACCGCGAGCAGTATCGGCACCAGCAGGTCGAGCCGGCCGAAGGCACCGGTGACCAGCATCTCGACGAGATCGCCGACCGGACCGCGCAGATTCGACCAGGTACCGGCGGCGACGATCAGGGCGAGCGCGAGCAGCAGCAGCGCGACGCCGTCCTTGCGGTGCGCCGGGTCGAGATTCCTCGCCCCCTGCCCTATGCCGCGGAAGACGGCGCCGACGGCGTGCGCGGCACCGAGCCAGACGGCGCGTACGAGTCGGTACACGCCTCCGGTCGGATTGGGCGCCGGCTTCGGAGGGGCCGTCTTCTTCGCCGTCGCCTTCTTGGCAGGTGCCTTCTTGGCGGCGGCTTTCTTCGCGGGGGCCTTCTTCGCCGGAGCCTTCGTCGGAGCGGCCGCCTTCTTCGCGGGCGGCTTCTTCGCTGCGGACTGACGTGAGGCCATGGATGTGAGGTTACCGGTGGAGGCCACGGCCGACACGTGTGCCTACGGCTTCACCCGTTCGTGTCGCGTGTGTGCCGCCCTGAAGCTGACACGACTGACAGGCCGTCAACGGCACCGGCGTCGGCCACAACGAGACGCGGGCCCGGGCCACTTCCGTGACCGGGCCCGCTCTGCGACATGCGCTCAGTTCTGCGACGGCATCGGCGAGGGTCCGCCCGTGCCCGGCTCCAACGCGTCCAGCGCCCTGCGCAGGCCTGTGAGTTTGCGTTCGAGATGGGCGGCGGTGGCCACCGCCGCCGCGTCCGCGGAGTCGTCGTCGAGCTGTTTGGAGAGCGCCTCCGCCTGCTCCTCCACGGCCGCGAGCCGCGCGGAGAGTTCGGCGAGGATGCCGCCGGAGGGCTCCTTGGAACCGCCGGCCGCGCCCTTGCCACCGCCCTCCAACTGGAGCCTCAGCAGCGCCGCCTGCTCCCTGAGCTGGCAGTTCTTCATGTACAACTCGACGAAGACGGAGACCTTGGCGCGCAGCACCCATGGGTCGAACGGCTTCGAGATGTAGTCGACCGCACCTGCCGCGTACCCACGGAAGGTGTGGTGCGGTCCGTGATTGATGGCGGTGAGGAAAATGATCGGGATGTCCCGGGTCCGTTCACGCCGCTTGATGTGCGCGGCCGTTTCGAATCCGTCCATGCCCGGCATCTGGACGTCCAGCAGAATGACCGCGAAGTCGTCCGTCAGCAGCGCCTTGAGCGCTTCCTCCCCGGACGATGCCCGCACCAGTGTCTGATCGAGCGCGGAGAGGATGGCCTCCAGCGCCAGCAGATTCTCCGGCCGGTCATCGACCAGGAGGATCTTGGCCTTCTGCACCATGGCCCGCCCTCCTCGCCCCGGCTTGGGGCCTCCCCTGTCCGCAGGACTCGACGTGACACCACTCGGCGTCACGCCAGGGGACGACTCCCTCGCGCCACCCGTCCTTGTGCCGGTCATCGTAGCCGCACCCCGCCCGTCGCCACACCCTGTCACCGTGATGTCACTGTGCTCGTAGCAGAAACGCGAGCGGGGACCAGAAGGTTCCCCGAATCCCGCGTTTCTACACGGCCTCGGCCACACTCAGTCAGCAACTCCGTGCGCCTCCCAACGGGTTGTGACCACGGGTCGCCCCTCCTGTCACTCACTCCGCATCCACTGCTCCATGACCGACAGCAGATGATCCGGATCGACCGGCTTCGTCACATAGTCGGAAGCGCCCGAATCGATCGCCTTCTCCCGGTCGCCCTTCATCGCCTTGGCCGTCAGCGCGATGATCGGCAGCCCGGCGAACTGGGGCATCCGGCGAATCGCCGTGGTCGTCGCGTACCCGTCCATCTCGGGCATCATGATGTCCATCAGGACGAGCGTCACGTCGTCGTGCTGCTCCAGGACCTCGATGCCCTCACGCCCGTTCTCGGCGTACAGCACGGACAGGCCGTGCTGCTCCAGGACGCTGGTGAGCGCGAAGACGTTACGGATGTCGTCGTCGACGATGAGCACCTTCTCGCCGTCGAAGCGGGCCGCCGTCCTGCGCGCCTGCGAGGCCGCCTCCTGAACGGCCTGCTGCGCCCAGTGCTCCTGCGCCTGCCCGTTGCCCTGCGCGTGCGAGGCGGACGGGGAACCGGCCGACACGGACCTGCGGCGCCGCCTGAAGAGCGCGGCGGCCCCGTTCTGGGTCTCGCGGTACGACTTCACCTCGGCCGGCGTCTCGGCGCGCTGAGCCAGTTCTTCCTCGGAGGCCAGCAGCTCGCCCGCCTCCAGCGCGGCGGGCGCGTTGTGCGCGTAGCCCTGCGGGGGCAGCTCACTGGGGTGCAGCGGCAGGTACAGAGTGAAGGTGGACCCGCGTCCCGGCTCGCTCTGCGCGTGGATCTCGCCGCCCAGCAGCCGGGCGATCTCCCGCGAGATGGACAACCCCAGACCCGTACCGCCGTACTTGCGGCTCGTGGTGCCGTCCGCCTGCTTGAACGCCTCGAAGATGACCCGCATCTTGCTGGCCGCGATACCGATGCCCGTGTCCGTCACCGAGAACGCGATCATGTCGGCGTCCGCGTCCCGCAGCGAGCCCGCCTCCAGCAGCTGCTCGCGGATGGCCACCGGCACATCCGCGGCCGCCGGCCGGATGACCAGTTCCACGGCCCCGGAGTCGGTGAACTTCACCGCGTTGGACAGCAGGTTCCGCAGCACCTGCAACAGCCGCTGTTCGTCCGTGTGCAGCGTGGCCGGCAGTTCCGGCGAGACCCGTACGGAGAAGTCCAGGCCCTTCTCCGCGGTCAGCGGCCGGAAGGTGGCCTCCACGTAGTCGACGAGCTGGACGAGGGCGATCCGGGTCGGTGAGACGTCCATCTTGCCCGCCTCGACCTTCGACAGGTCCAGGATGTCGTTGATGAGCTGGAGCAGGTCGGAACCCGCCCCGTGGATCGTCTCGGCGAACTCGACCTGCTTGGGCGTCAGGTTCGACTCGGCGTTGTCGGCGAGCAGCTTGGCGAGGATCAGCAGCGAGTTCAGCGGCGTGCGCAGCTCGTGCGACATGTTCGCGAGGAACTCGCTCTTGTAGCGCATGGACACCGCGAGCTGCTCGGCGCGCTCCTCCAGGACCTGCCGCGCCTCCTCGATCTCGGTGTTCTTCACCTCGATGTCGCGGTTCTGCCGGGCCAGCAGCTCGGCCTTCTCCTCCAGTTCGGCGTTGGACGCCTGGAGGGCCTTCTGCCGGTTCTCCAACTCGTCGGACCGCTCACGCAGTTGTTCGGTCAGCTCCTGCGACTGCTTCAGCAGCACCTCGGTCTTGGTGTTGACGGAGATGGTGTTGACGCTCGTCGCGATCATCTCCGCGATCTGGCTCAGGAAGTCCTTCTGGATCTGCGTGAACGGCGTGAACGACGCCAGCTCGATCACCCCGAGCACGGTCCCCTCGAAGAGCACCGGCAACACGATGACCTGCGCCGGGGGCGCCTCGCCGAGCCCGGAGGAGATCTTCAGGTAGCCGCTCGGCGCGTTCTCCACCAGGATCGTGCGCTTCTCCTTGGCCGCCGTCCCGACCAGCGCCTCCCCGGGCCGGAACGACGTCGGCATGGAGCCCATCGAATAGCCGTACGAGCCGAGCATGCGCAGCTCGTACTGGTCGTCGTTGTCCGGGGCCAGGTCCTTGCCGTCGAGGAACGGCAACGCCAGGAAGAACGCGCCGTGCTGCGCGGACACCACCGGCGTCAGCTCGCTCATGATCAGCGAAGCCACGTCGTCGAGGTCCCGGCGCCCCTGCATCAGGGCCGAGATCCGGGCGAGGTTGCCCTTGAGCCAGTCCTGCTCCTGGTTGGCGATCGTGGTGTCACGCAGGTTGGCGATCATCTTGTTGATGTAGTCCTGCAGCTCCTTGATCTCGCCGGACGCGTCGACGTCGATCTTGAGGTTCAGGTCGCCCCGGGTCACCGCGGTGGCCACGCGCGCGATGGCACGGACCTGCCGGGTCAGGTTCCCGGCCATCTCGTTCACCGACTCGGTGAGGTCCCGCCAGGTGCCGTCGACGTCCCGCACCCGCGCGAGACCGCCCAGCTGCCCCTCCGTGCCGACCTCGCGGGCCACCCGGGTGACCTCCTCCGCGAACGACGACAGCTGGTCGACCATCGTGTTGATGGTGGTCTTCAGCTCCAGGATCTCGCCGCGCGCGTCGATGTCGATCTTCTTGGTCAGATCGCCCTTGGCGATGGCGGTCGTCACCATCGCGATGTTGCGGACCTGCCCGGTCAGGTTGGACGCCATCGAGTTCACGGACTCGGTGAGGTCCTTCCACGTCCCCGCCACACCCGGTACGTGCGCCTGGCCGCCCAGGATGCCGTCCGTGCCCACCTCGCGGGCCACCTTGGTGACCTGGTCGGCGAACGAACTCAGCGTCTTCACCATGCTGTTGAAGGTGTCGGCGAGCTGGGCGACCTCACCGGCCGCCTCGATCGTCACCGTACGGGTCAGGTCGCCGTTGGCGACGGCCGCGGCGACCTGGGAGATGTTCCGCACCTGCATGGTCAGGTTCTTGGCCATCAGGTTCACATTGCCGCTGAGGTCCTTCCAGATGCCGGTGACGCCCGGCACATGCGCCTGGCCGCCCAGGATGCCCTCTGTGCCCACCTCACGGGCCACCCGGGTCACTTGCTCGGCGAAGGACGACAGCTGGTCGACCATCGTGTTGACGGTGGTGACAAGTTCGAGGATCTCGCCCTTCGCGTCGACGGTGATCTTCTTCGACAGGTCGCCCTTGGCGACCGCGGTCGTGACCTCGGCGATCTGACGCACCTGGATGGTCAGGTTGTTCGCCATGAAGTTCACCGACTGGGTGAGGTCCTTCCAGGTGCCGGAGACGCCCTGCACCTCGGCCTGACCGCCGAGCTGGCCCTCCGTACCCACCTCACGGGCGACCCTGGTGACCTCCTCCGCGAACGACGACAGCTGGTCCACCATCGTGTTCAGCGTGTTCTTCAGCTCCAGGATCTCGCCGCGCGCGTCCACGGTGATCTTCTGGGACAGGTCGCCCCGGGCCACCGCCGTGGCGACCTGGGCGATGTTCCGCACCTGGCCGGTGAGGTTGCCGGCCATACCGTTCACGGACTCGGTGAGGTCACGCCACACACCGGCCACGCCGGGCACCTGCGCCTGACCGCCGAGGCGGCCCTCCGTACCCACGTCCCGGGCGACCCGGGTCACCTGATCCGCGAAGGACGACAGCTGGTCGACCATCGTGTTGATGGTGTTCTTCAGCTCCAGGATCTCGCCGCGCGCGTCCACGTCGATCTTCTGCGACAGGTCGCCGCGCGCCACGGCCGTCGTCACCTGCGCGATGTTCCGCACCTGCGAGGTGAGGTTGCCGGCCATCGAGTTGACGGAGTCGGTGAGCTCCTTCCACGTGCCGGACACACCGTCGACGCGGGCCTGGCCGCCGAGGCGGCCCTCGGTGCCCACGTCCCGGGCCATCCGCGTCACCTGGTCGGCGAAGCTCGACAGCTGGTCCACCATCGTGTTCACGGTGTTCTTCAGTTCGAGCATCTCGCCCGCGACATCGACGGTGACCTTCTGCGAGAGATCGCCGTTGGCCACGGCCGTCGTCACCGCCGCGATGTTCCTCACCTGTCCGGTGAGATTCCGGAACGCGGTGTTGACGGAGTCCGTCAGGTCCTTCCACGTCCCCGCCGCACCCGGTACCTGCGCCTGACCGCCCAGCCGACCCTCGGCACCCACCTCGTTGGCCACCCGCGTGACCTCGGCGCCGAAGTACGAGAGCTGGTCGACCATCCCGTTGACGGTGTTCTTCATCGCGAGCATCTCGCCCGCGACATCGACGGTGACCTTCTGCGACAGGTCGCCGTTGGCCACGGCCGTCGTCACCGCCGCGATGTCCCGCACCTGGATGGTCAGGTTCCGGAAGACGGTGTTCACGGAATCGGTGAGGTCCTTCCACGTCCCCGCCGCACCCGGTACCTGCGCCTGACCGCCCAGCCGACCCTCGGCACCCACCTCGTTGGCCACCCGCGTGACCTCGTCGGCGAAGATCCGCAGCGTCTCGGTCATCTGGTTGATCGTCTCGGCCAGCTTGGCGA
This sequence comes from Streptomyces akebiae, assembly GCF_019599145.1. Taxonomy (NCBI): domain Bacteria; kingdom Bacillati; phylum Actinomycetota; class Actinomycetes; order Kitasatosporales; family Streptomycetaceae; genus Streptomyces; species Streptomyces akebiae. The sequence goes on from NZ_CP080647.1 coordinate 2,831,580, forward strand.
CCTCACCGCGCGCCGGGACGGTCACCTTCTGCGACAGATCACCGTTGGCGACCGCGGTGGTGACCTGAGCGATCCCGCGCATCTGAAGGGTGAGGTTGCCGGCCATGGTGTTCACCGAATCGGTGAGTTCCTTCCACACCCCGGCCACGCCCGGCACCTCGGCCTGCCCGCCGAGCTGGCCCTCGGTACCCACCTCTCGGGCGACTCGCGTCACCTCGGAAGAGAACGCGGAGAGCTGGTCGACCATCGTGTTGACGGTCTCCTTCAGCTCCAGCATCTCGCCGGCCACATGAACCGTGACCTTCCGGGACAGGTCACCCTTCGCGACCGCCGTCGTCACCAGCGCGATGTCCCTCACCTGCGCGGTGAGCCGGTACGCCATCGTGTTGACGGACTCCGTCAGGTCCTTCCACGAACCGGACATGCCGCGCACCTTGGCCTGCCCGCCCAGCTTGCCCTCGGTGCCCACCTCGCTGGCCACCCGGGTGACCTCGTCGGTGAACGTGGACAGCTGGTCGACCAGGTTGTTGACCGTACGCCCGACCTTCAGGAACTCCCCGCGCAGCGGATGCCCGGTCCCGTCCGGCGCCTGCGTCCGCAACTCCATGCGCGGCGACAGATCACCGTCCGCCACGGCCGACAACACCCGGCTGACCTCGGAGACCGGCCGTACGAGGTCGTCGACCAGCGCGTTCGACGCGTCGATCGCCGTCGCCCAGGACCCCTCGGCGGCACCCGTCTCCAGCCGCTCCGTGAGCTTGCCCTCCCGCCCGACGACACGCCGCACCCTCGACAGCTCACCGGTCAGATGCAGGTTCCGGTCCGCCACCTCGTTGAAGACCGCGGCGATCTCGGCCATGACCCCGTCACCCGAGACGGTCAGCCGCTTGCGGAAGTTGCCGTCCCGCATCGACTCCAGAGCCGTGAGCAGCCGACTCAGGGCAGCCGTGTCCACGGTCGTCGTGCCATTGCGCGGTTTGCGCGACTTGCGCTGGTCACTCATGGACTGTCCGCCTTTCGCGCGCGTCTTAGTGCCCCGCGTCGCTGCGCCAGACTCCACTGTGTCCCTCCCGCAAGGGTCGACCGTTCCTGCTAGACGTACTTCCTAGACGTACTTCGCCGTATTCGAGCGCTTCGTACTGCTCACACTGCTCGTACCACTCGTGCCACTTCGTACTCGGAGTCGCCCGACCTTCTCCTGGAAGCCTGCCCAGTGTTTCACCATGGCTGAACCAGGCCATAACAGTTCGGCAGCTTCGCACACGGTCCGCACACCTCCGGGCGGAAACACAGACGACCGGCATCCGCATGGACGGCGAAGGTAAGTAACCTTGCATGCGGCTGTCCAGCCACGCCGGTTCCGACCCGGCCTGGGCGGTGGCGCACGAGCACGAGCGGGCAGGCATCGGAGGGGCGGCCTCACCATGACCACCGGACTGCATCCCGGGGAGACCCCCCAGGACCCCAGGCCGACGGAGAACAGGCCCCTGCCCCGGCAGGAGGCCGTCCTCGCACCCCCGCACGTAGAGAACCGGACAAGGAGTTCTGTGATCACCGCGCGCGCGGCCGCCAGCTTCGCTGCCGTCTCACGATCCGTCGCGACCGCCCGCTCGTTCGTCCGCGACACCCTCCAGGGCTGGGGCTTCGCCGACATCGTCGACGACGCGGTGGTCCTCACCAGCGAACTCGTCACCAACGCGGTCGTCCACGCCGGCACCCCCGCCGACGTCCTCTGTCTGCGCGCCGACGACGGCGTACGCATCGAGGTCGCCGACAGATACCCCGAACGTGAGATCCCTCTCCAGGGCAGTCACATCAACATGGGCAGCCCCGACCGCGAAGGCGGCCGCGGCCTCCAGCTGTGCGCGGCGATGGCCACCCGCTGGGGCGTCGAGTACACGTCCACGCACAAGCAGGTCTGGTTCCAACTCGACCTCCCCGACCGCCCGGTGGGCACCCGCTCGGCCGGCCCGTCCCTGCCCGCGGACCTGCTCCCGCTCGCCGACGGCCGGGTCCGTGTCGCGGTCGTCCAGATCGACCGGGCGGGCGCCATCAGCGCCTGGAACGAGGACGCCGAGGAGCTCTTCGGCTATGCCCCCGACCAGGTCATCGGCAAGCCCCTCACCGACCTCGCCGCGTGGCCGCACACCCCCGGCACCAGCACGGGTGTGGCCGAGGCCCTCCAGCTCTCCCGCTGGGAGGGCAGTTACGGCATCCGCGGCGCCAACGGCCGGGTGACGCCGGTCTACGCCTCCCACCTCCGGGTCCGCGACGCGGCCGGCGACCCCTCCACGGTCTGCCTTCTCGTACGGGACCACGAGCGCGCCGTCCTCCAGACCCCGATCCGCATGCAGTCCGGCGACAGCTCCGGTTCCGGCGAGGGCCAGGCCACGGACCCCTTCGAGGTCTTCATCGGCTCCCCCGCCCCGGACGACCTCGACGGCCTCCTCCAGCGCACGGTCGAACGCGCCCGCGACATGCTCGACGGCGACTCCGCCTTCCTGCTGCTGGCCACCGACGACGAGACGGAGCTGGAGGTACGGGCCTCCACGGGCCTCCCCTCGGCCCGCCAGCGCTTCGCCCGCGTCCCCGTGGAGGCCGGCCCCGGCCGGTATGGCTCGGCCCGTATGCCGGCCGTCCACGACGACCTCACGGCCGTCCCCGGCGCCGTCCCCCTCCTCAACGGCACGGGCATGCGCTCGGTCGTCACGGTCCCCCTCAAGGTCGAAGGCCGCCTCACCGGCTCCCTGGGCGTCGCCGCCGAGGCCCAGGGCCGGTACTCCAACGAGGAGGCCCTGCGCCTGCAGTTCGCGGCCGACCGCATCGCCCTGGCCGTCGAGTCGGCCCGCCTCGGCGAGCTGGAGCGCCTGCGCCGCGGTTCGCTGAGCTTCCTGGTGGAGGCCTCCGACCTCCTCGCGGGCACCCTGGACCGCGACCAGACCCTGGCCCTCATGGCCCAGATGACCATCCCGACCCTCGCGACGTGGTGCGCGGTCTACACGATCGCCGACCAGGCCTCGGACCCATACCTCAGCTACGTCCTGCACGAGGACGAGGACCTCATCGACGGCCTCAAGGCCCTCCTCTCCAAGATCCGCCCGCCGGATCCCATCCCCACCCCGGGTGCCCGCGTCTGGACGGCTCCCGCCGAGGCCGCTCACCAGGCGGCCCTGCGCACCTCGATGCGCAGCCTGGGCCTCGGCGAGCCCGCCACGGTCAGTTCGGGCATCGGCACCACCCTGGCGACGGCCTCGGCGGTGGGCGGCGAGACCGTCGTCCTCCCGCTGGTGGCCCGCAACCGCGTGATCGGCATGCTGACCCTCGGCAAGCCCACCGACGAGCACTTCCGCCAGGAGATCCTGGAGCTGGCCGAGGACCTCTCCCGCCGGGCCGCCCTCGCCCTGGACAACGCCCGCCTGTACTCGGAGCGCGTGGCCATCAGCCAGTCCCTCCAGCGCAGCCTCCTGCCGCCCGAGCTCCCGGAGATCGACGGCGTCGAGGTCGAGGTCATCTACCGCGCGGCCGGCGAGGGCAACGAGGTCGGCGGCGACTTCTACGACCTCTTCCCCATCCGTGACGGCGCGTACGGCTTCGCCATCGGCGACGTCTGCGGCACTGGCCCGGAGGCCGCCGCGGTCACCGGCCTCGCCCGCCACGCCCTGCGCCTGCTCGCCCGCGAGGGCTACGCCGGCCCGGCGGTTCTGGAGCGTCTCAACTCCGCGATCATCGACGAGGGGGCCCGCAGCCGCTTCCTGACGCTCCTGTACGGCGAGTTGTGGCCCCAGGAGGACGGCAGCGCGGTCCTGAAGGTCGTCTGCGCAGGCCACCCGCTCCCGCTGCGCCTGCGCCAGGACGGCACGGTTGAGCCGGCCGCCGAACCGCAGGCCCTGCTCGGTGTGATGGAGGACCTGGAGCTGTACGAGCAGACGGTCACCCTCGACCCCGGGGACGTCCTCCTCTGTGTCACGGACGGCGTCACCGAACGCCGCGAAGGCACCCGCATGTTGGGCGACGACGGCCTCACCGAGGTCCTCACCACGTGCACGGGCCTCACGGCCGGAGCGGTCGCGGCGCGTGTCATGCGTGCGGTCGAACGCTTCGCCTCCGATGCGCCCTCCGACGACATGGCCATTCTGGCGATGCGCGTCCCGGGCCTCCAGCAGGACTGAGCGAGCACGAAAAAGGCCCCGCCCAATGGGCGGGGCCTTCTGTCTGAGCCCCCAAACGGAATCGAACCGTTGACCTTCTCCTTACCATGGAGACGCTCTGCCGACTGAGCTATAGGGGCCTGTCACCTGTTCGAGGTTTCCCTCGCGGCAACGGGATAGATCATACCCCGATTCGGCGGATGCTTCGAACCACCAGCGCACCGACCAGGCACAGCGCCCCTGAGTCGTCCCAAGCGCCGGGACTAGAAAGCCGGTTGCAACAGCCCACCGAGCGCATTGCAGGCCGAGACCAGCCGCTGGAGCTGCCGCCGGGACATCTCACCGCCGATGTGCAGGGCCAGTGTCTCGTCGGCGGCCCGCTCGGTCTCCGGAAGACAGACGTCACGCCGGAACCCGGGCATCCGGTGCACCGGCGTCTTCACCGGCACGCTGCACACGACTCCCTTGGCCCGTACGGCGCGGGCGAAGGCGTCCCGGTCCGGTCGCCCGTTCCCCGGCACCCGCACGACGTACTGCTGGAAGGTGTGCCCGTCACATCCCTCGGGAGTCCGTACGCCCTTGAGCTTGGCACTGAGATACGCGGCCCGCCGCCGACGCTCCCCGAGTTCGCTGTACGGCGTCTCCGACTCGCCCTGCTCCAGCACCAACAGACCGTGCCGCTGACCGACTTGACGAAGCGCCGCGATGTCGGCGGACCGCCCGAAGCGGTGTACGACGACGACGGCCACCGTCCGCGACGTCACCGCGGCCTGGACAGCCGCGCCATCCAGGCAGTACGTCATCGGATCTATATCGGCGAACACCGGCACGGCCCCGGCCAGGCTCACCGCCTGAGCGACCTCCGGGTTCCCGAACGCCGGCACGACGACCTCGTCACCTGCGCCGACACCCGCGGCCCTGAGCATTCCAACGGTACCCATGGCGCGGATCCTGGTCGCGCAACGTGAACTCCACGTAAAGCCCAACAAAAAAGAGCTGGTCCCCGAACCGAAATTCGGGGACCAGCTCTATCAATATTTGTTCGGCGGCGTCCTACTCTCCCACAGGGTCCCCCCTGCAGTACCATCGGCGCTGTAAGGCTTAGCTTCCGGGTTCGGAATGTAACCGGGCGTTTCCCTCACGCTATGACCACCGAAACACTATGAAACACTCAACCGCACCACGCTCTGTGACAGACGTGGGGTTGTTCGTGGTTTCAGAACCAACACAGTGGACGCGAGCAACTGAGGACAAGCCCTCGGCCTATTAGTACCAGTCAACTCCACCCGTTACCAGGCTTCCATATCTGGCCTATCAACCCAGTCGTCTACTGGGAGCCTTACCCCATCAAGTGGGTGGGAATACTCATCTCGAAGCAGGCTTCCCGCTTAGATGCTTTCAGCGGTTATCCCTCCCGAACGTAGCCAACCAGCCATGCCCTTGGCAGAACAACTGGCACACCAGAGGTTCGTCCGTCCCGGTCCTCTCGTACTAGGGACAGCCCTTCTCAATATTCCTGCGCGCGCAGCGGATAGGGACCGAACTGTCTCACGACGTTCTAAACCCAGCTCGCGTACCGCTTTAATGGGCGAACAGCCCAACCCTTGGGACCGACTCCAGCCCCAGGATGCGACGAGCCGACATCGAGGTGCCAAACCATCCCGTCGATATGGACTCTTGGGGAAGATCAGCCTGTTATCCCCGGGGTACCTTTTATCCGTTGAGCGACGGCGCTTCCACAAGCCACCGCCGGATCACTAGTCCCGACTTTCGTCCCTGCTCGACCCGTCGGTCTCACAGTCAAGCTCCCTTGTGCACTTACACTCACCACCTGATTGCCAACCAGGCTGAGGGAACCTTTGGGCGCCTCCGTTACCCTTTGGGAGGCAACCGCCCCAGTTAAACTACCCATCAGACACTGTCCCCGATCCGGATCACGGACCCGGGTTAGACATCCAGCACGACCAGACTGGTATTTCAACGACGACTCCACCCGAACTGGCGTCCGAGCTTCACAGTCTCCCAGCTATCCTACACAAGCCGAACCGAACACCAATATCAAACTGTAGTAAAGGTCCCGGGGTCTTTCCGTCCTGCTGCGCGAAACGAGCATCTTTACTCGTAGTGCAATTTCACCGGGCCTATGGTTGAGACAGTCGAGAAGTCGTTACGCCATTCGTGCAGGTCGGAACTTACCCGACAAGGAATTTCGCTACCTTAGGATGGTTATAGTTACCACCGCCGTTTACTGGCGCTTAAGTTCTCAGCTTCGCCCACCCGAAAGTGAGCTAACCGGTCCCCTTAACGTTCCAGCACCGGGCAGGCGTCAGTCCGTATACATCGCCTTACGGCTTCGCACGGACCTGTGTTTTTAGTAAACAGTCGCTTCTCGCTGGTCTCTGCGGCCACCCCCAGCTCACCGAGTAAATCGGATCACCAGTGATGGCCCCCTTCTCCCGAAGTTACGGGGGCATTTTGCCGAGTTCCTTAACCATAGTTCACCCGAACGCCTCGGTATTCTCTACCAGACCACCTGAGTCGGTTTAGGGTACGGGCCGCCATGAAACTCGCTAGAGGCTTTTCTCGACAGCATAGGATCATCCACTTCACCACAATCGGCTCGGCATCAGGTCTCAGACTATTGCCAGGCGGATTTACCTACCTGACGTCCTACACCCTTACCCCGGGACAACCACCGCCCGGGATGGACTACCTTCCTGCGTCACCCCATCACTCACCTACTGCAAGTCTGGTTCGTCGGCTCCACCACTCCCCTTTGCCCGAAGGCTCCGGGGCGGCTTCACGGACTTAGCATCGCCTGGTTCAATGTTTGACGCTTCACAGCGGGTACCGGAATATCAACCGGTTATCCATCGACTACGCCTGTCGGCCTCGCCTTAGGTCCCGACTTACCCTGGGCAGATCAGCTTGACCCAGGAACCCTTGGTCAATCGGCGCAAACGTTTCTCACGTTTGTATCGCTACTCATGCCTGCATTCTCACTCGTGAACCGTCCACAACTCGCTTCCGCGGCTGCTTCACCCGGCACACGACGCTCCCCTACCCATCCCAGCGGGCGTTGGCCCTCATGCTGGAATGACACGACTTCGGCGGTACGCTTGAGCCCCGCTACATTGTCGGCGCGGAATCACTAGACCAGTGAGCTATTACGCACTCTTTCAAGGGTGGCTGCTTCTAAGCCAACCTCCTGGTTGTCTGTGCGACTCCACATCCTTTCCCACTTAGCGTACGCTTAGGGGCCTTAGTCGATGCTCTGGGCTGTTTCCCTCTCGACCATGGAGCTTATCCCCCACAGTCTCACTGCCGCGCTCTCACTTACCGGCATTCGGAGTTTGGCTAAGGTCAGTAACCCGGTAGGGCCCATCGCCTATCCAGTGCTCTACCTCCGGCAAGAAACACACGACGCTGCACCTAAATGCATTTCGGGGAGAACCAGCTATCACGGAGTTTGATTGGCCTTTCACCCCTAACCACAGGTCATCCCCCAGGTTTTCAACCCTGGTGGGTTCGGTCCTCCACGAAGTCTTACCTCCGCTTCAACCTGCCCATGGCTAGATCACTCCGCTTCGGGTCTTGAGCGCGCTACTGAATCGCCCTGTTCGGACTCGCTTTCGCTACGGCTTCCCCACACGGGTTAACCTCGCAACACACCGCAAACTCGCAGGCTCATTCTTCAAAAGGCACGCAGTCACGACGTTGAGCACAAGTACTCAACGCGACGCTCCCACGGCTTGTAGGCACACGGTTTCAGGTACTATTTCACTCCCCTCCCGGGGTACTTTTCACCATTCCCTCACGGTACTATCCGCTATCGGTCACCAGGGAATATTTAGGCTTAGCGGGTGGTCCCGCCAGATTCACACGGGATTTCTCGGGCCCCGTGCTACTTGGGTGTCTCTCAAACGAGCCGCTGACGTTTCGACTACGGGGGTCTTACCCTCTACGCCGGACCTTTCGCATGTCCTTCGTCTACATCAACGGTTTCTGACTCGCCTCACAGCCGGCAGACTGTGAAAGAGAGATCCCACAACCCCGCATACGCAACCCCTGCCGGGTCTCACACGTATACGGTTTAGCCTCATCCGGTTTCGCTCGCCACTACTCCCGGAATCACGGTTGTTTTCTCTTCCTGCGGGTACTGAGATGTTTCACTTCCCCGCGTTCCCTCCACATACCCTATGTGTTCAGGTATGGGTGACAGCCCATGACGACTGCCGGGTTTCCCCATTCGGAAACCCCCGGATCAAAGCCTGGTTGACGACTCCCCGGGGACTATCGTGGCCTCCCACGTCCTTCATCGGTTCCTGGTGCCAAGGCATCCACCGTGCGCCCTTAAAAACTTGGCCACAGATGCTCGCGTCCACTGTGCAGTTCTCAAACAACGACCAACCACCCGCCACCCCGCCGGCAAAGCCAGCGAGTACACCGGGGTCGGCACTGAAGGAAAGTTCATTCCCTCAGACACCCAACAGCGTGCCCGGCCGGCTCCCGCCCGGAGATCATGCTTTCCACACTCTTGCGAGCAGTACTAACAGCCTCCGGCCCGTGAAAACCAGCCGAATAATCAACGTTCCACCCATGAGCAACCACCGCAGAACACTCGCCTGCGTTATGGCCCTGGATCCCTTGACGGGACCTAGATGCTCCTTAGAAAGGAGGTGATCCAGCCGCACCTTCCGGTACGGCTACCTTGTTACGACTTCGTCCCAATCGCCAGTCCCACCTTCGACAGCTCCCTCCCACAAGGGGTTGGGCCACCGGCTTCGGGTGTTACCGACTTTCGTGACGTGACGGGCGGTGTGTACAAGGCCCGGGAACGTATTCACCGCAGCAATGCTGATCTGCGATTACTAGCAACTCCGACTTCATGGGGTCGAGTTGCAGACCCCAATCCGAACTGAGACAGGCTTTTTGAGATTCGCTCCGCCTCACGGCTTCGCAGCTCATTGTACCTGCCATTGTAGCACGTGTGCAGCCCAAGACATAAGGGGCATGATGACTTGACGTCGTCCCCACCTTCCTCCGAGTTGACCCCGGCAGTCTCCTGTGAGTCCCCATCACCCCGAAGGGCATGCTGGCAACACAGAACAAGGGTTGCGCTCGTTGCGGGACTTAACCCAACATCTCACGACACGAGCTGACGACAGCCATGCACCACCTGTACACCGACCACAAGGGGGCGACCATCTCTGGCCGTTTCCGGTGTATGTCAAGCCTTGGTAAGGTTCTTCGCGTTGCGTCGAATTAAGCCACATGCTCCGCTGCTTGTGCGGGCCCCCGTCAATTCCTTTGAGTTTTAGCCTTGCGGCCGTACTCCCCAGGCGGGGAACTTAATGCGTTAGCTGCGGCACCGACGACGTGGAATGTCGCCAACACCTAGTTCCCACCGTTTACGGCGTGGACTACCAGGGTATCTAATCCTGTTCGCTCCCCACGCTTTCGCTCCTCAGCGTCAGTAATGGCCCAGAGATCCGCCTTCGCCACCGGTGTTCCTCCTGATATCTGCGCATTTCACCGCTACACCAGGAATTCCGATCTCCCCTACCACACTCTAGTCTGCCCGTATCGAATGCAGACCCGGGGTTAAGCCCCGGGCTTTCACATCCGACGCGACAGACCGCCTACGAGCTCTTTACGCCCAATAATTCCGGACAACGCTCGCGCCCTACGTATTACCGCGGCTGCTGGCACGTAGTTAGCCGGCGCTTCTTCTGCAGGTACCGTCACTTTCGCTTCTTCCCTGCTGAAAGAGGTTTACAACCCGAAGGCCGTCATCCCTCACGCGGCGTCGCTGCATCAGGCTTTCGCCCATTGTGCAATATTCCCCACTGCTGCCTCCCGTAGGAGTCTGGGCCGTGTCTCAGTCCCAGTGTGGCCGGTCGCCCTCTCAGGCCGGCTACCCGTCGTCGCCTTGGTGAGCCGTTACCTCACCAACAAGCTGATAGGCCGCGGGCTCATCCTTCACCGCCGGAGCTTTCCACCACCAACAGATGCCTGCAGTGGTTGTATCCGGTATTAGACCCCGTTTCCAGGGCTTGTCCCAGAGTGAAGGGCAGATTGCCCACGTGTTACTCACCCGTTCGCCACTAATTCCCACCGAAGTGGTTCATCGTTCGACTTGCATGTGTTAAGCACGCCGCCAGCGTTCGTCCTGAGCCAGGATCAAACTCTCCGTGAATGTGTACCCGTAATCGGGTGCAAACCACGAGAGCGGAACCACCGGAGGAATGATCCGATGGTTCACAGCGTCCTCGCTGTGTTTGCTTCAAAGGAACCTCGCCCCAACCGATGACCGGCCGGGAACGGGGTATCAACATATCTGGCGTTGATTTTTGGCACGCTGTTGAGTTCTCAAGGAACGGACGCTTCCTTTGTACTCACCCAAGCTACTCTCGGGCTTTCCTCCGGGCAGTTTCCCTTCGGTCTTGCGTTTCCGACTCTATCAGATCGTTTTCCGATCCGATTTCCTCGGTGCTTTCCAGGTTTCCGCTTCCGCGTTTCCCTTTCCGGCGATTCCGACTTTATCAGAAGTTCTGAGTCGGATTTCCACCCGGTCCAGGCGGCTCCTGGCGCGTCAGTTGCACCGGGTTCCCCCCTGGGCGGAGCCGTAAACGTACTGGAGCGGGGCGCCCCGATGCAAATCGAGGAGCCCCGCTCCGGATGGGCGCTGACGGAGGGTCAGACCTCAACCACCACAGGCAGGATCATCGGCCGACGCCGGTAGGTGTCCGAGACCCACTTGCCGAGGGTGCGGCGGATGAGTTGTTGCAGCTGGTGAGGCTCGACGACCCCGTCCTGTGCCGAACGCTCCAGAACTTCGGTGATCTTCGGGGCGACCGCGCTGAAGGCGGAGTCCTCGATGCCGGAGCCCCTGGCCTGGATGTGCGGACCTCCGGTGATCTTGCCGGTGGAGGAGTCCACGACGACGAAGACGGAGATGATGCCCTCGTCTCCCAGGATCTTGCGGTCCTTGAGCGCCGGCTCACCGACGTCACCGACCGAGAGGCCGTCGACGTACACATAACCGGCCTGGACCTTGCCCGCGATCTTGGCCTTGCCCTCGATGAGGTCGACGACCACGCCGTCCTCGGCGATGACGATGCGGTCGTGCGGTACGCCGGTCAGGGCGCCCAGTTCCGCGTTGGCCCGCAGGTGGCGCCATTCGCCGTGCACCGGCATCAGGTTCTTCGGGCGGCAGATGTTGTAGAAGTACAGCAGCTCACCGGCCGAGGCGTGTCCGGAGACGTGGACCTTGGCGTTGCCCTTGTGGATGACGTTGGCGCCCCAGCGGGTCAGGCCGTTGATGACGCGGTAGACCGCGTTCTCGTTGCCCGGGATCAGCGACGAGGCCAGGATCACCGTGTCGCCCTGGACGATGCGGATCTGGTGGTCCCGGTTGGCCATGCGGGACAGGGCCGCCATCGGCTCGCCCTGTGATCCGGTGCAGACGAGGACGATCTCGTGGTCCGGGAGGTCGTCGAGGGTCTTGACGTCCACCACCAGGCCCGGCGGAACCCTCAGGTAGCCCAGGTCCCTGGCGATGCCCATGTTCCGGACCATCGAACGGCCGACGAAGGCGACCCGGCGGCCGTACTCGTGGGCGGCGTCGAGGATCTGCTGGATGCGGTGGATGTGGCTGGCGAAGCTGGCCACGATGATCCGTTTCCGGGCGCCCGCGAAAACCTGACGCAGAACGCTGGAGATGTCACGCTCAGGGGGAACGAACCCCGGAACCTCTGCGTTCGTGGAGTCGGAGAGAAGAAGATCGATGCCCTCTTCGCTCAGTCGTGCGAACGCGTGCAGGTCGGTGAGGCGGTTGTCCAGCGGGAGCTGGTCCATCTTGAAGTCACCCGTGTGGACCACCATGCCCGCGGGGGTTCGGATGGCCACGGCGAGGGCGTCCGGGATGGAGTGGTTGACCGCGACGAACTCGCAGTCGAACGGGCCGATGCGCTCGCGGTTCCCCTCGACCACCTCAAGGGTGTACGGGCGGATGCGGTGCTCCTGGAGCTTGGCCTCGATCAGGGCGAGGGTCAGCTTGGAGCCGATCAGCGGGATGTCGGGCTTCTCGCGCAGCAGATACGGGACCGCGCCGATGTGGTCCTCGTGGCCGTGCGTGAGGACGATGCCCTCGATGTCGTCGAGGCGGTCCCTGACGGACGAGAAGTCCGGCAGGATCAGGTCGATTCCGGGCTGCTCCTCCTCGGGGAAGAGCACCCCGCAGTCGACGATCAGCAGTCGGCCGCCGTACTCGAAGACGGTCATGTTCCGGCCGATCTCGCCGAGGCCACCCAAGGGAGTGACCCGGAGGCCACCTTCGGGGAGCGGCGGCGGCGGGCCGAGTTCAGGATGCGGATGACTCAAAAGACTCTCCTCACCACGCACGCCACGTACCTCTGTGGCACGTGGCGCGCATGACGTTCGTGCAAAAGCAGTTGTGGATGTGGATGCAGGCACTGTCGTCCTGCCTATTCAGTTGTGAAGTCTGGTTGTCGCGTCGTACGAAGTCCGGTGTCAGAGCTGTACCCCGCCGGCACCAAGATCGATCTTGAGCTGGGCCGTCTCCTCGGGCGAAAGTTCCACCATGGGAGCGCGCAGCGGTCCCGCGGGCAGGCCCTGGAGGGCGAGCGCCGCCTTGGTGGTCATCACGCCCTGGGTGCGGAACATGCCGGTGAAGACCGGGAGCAGCTTCTGGTGGATCTCGGTGGCCTTCTGGACGTCACCGGAGACGTACGCCTCGACGAGGGCGCGCAGCTCGGGGGTGACGACGTGGCCGACGACCGAGACGAAGCCGACAGCGCCCACGGAGAGCAGCGGGAGGTTGAGCATGTCGTCGCCGGAGTACCAGGCGAGGCCGGAGCGGGCGATAGCCCAGCTGGCCCGGCCGAGGTCACCCTTGGCGTCCTTGTTGGCGACGATGCGCGGGTGCTCGGCGAGCCGGACGATCGTCTCGGTGTCGATCGGGACACCGCTGCGGCCCGGGATGTCGTAGAGCATGACCGGCAGGTCGGCCGCGTCGGCGATCGCCTTGAAGTGGCGGTACAGGCCTTCCTGCGGGGGCTTGTTGTAGTACGGCGTGACGACGAGGAGGCCGTGGGCTCCGACCTTCTCGGCGGCGCGGGCCAGCTCGGTGCTGTGGTGGGTGTCGTTCGTGCCGACGCCGGCGATGATGTGCGCGCGGTCTCCGACGGCTTCGAGGACGGCTCGTACCAGGTCCGATTTCTCCGCGTCACTGGTGGTGGGGGACTCGCCGGTGGTGCCGTTGATGACCAGGCCGTCGTTGCCTGCGTCCACCAGGTGGGTGGCGAGCCGCTGCGCGCCGTCTAGGTCGAGTGCGCCGTCCGCCGTGAAGGGCGTGACCATGGCGGTGAGGACCCGCCCGAAGGGGGTCTGCGGAGTCGAGGTCGGAGCCATGGGTAACACGCTACTCGCTGCTCAGGGCGCGGTCTGCCCTCGGGGGGCAGGAAAAGTCAGGACAAATGCGGAGCCCGGCACTGCCTGCTCGGGGGTTCAAGCAGTGCCGGGTCCGTTTGATCAGGCTAGATGAACTTCGCGAAATGCCGCAATACGGACACTTCGCTCGGCTGACCCGCACATCTGTGCCTGGCCGAAAGTCGACGGTCGCTACGGCGCGACGCGGCCGTTCGCATTGAACGCGGCGTGCGTGAGCGGCATGAGCCTCGCCCACTCGGTCTCCATCCGCTCGCCCACCATCTCGATCTCCCGCTGCGGGAAGGACGGGACCTTGGCCAGCTCGTGCTGGGTGCGCAGACCGAGGAAGTGCATCAGCGAGCGGGCGTTGCAGGTGGCGTACATCGACGAGAAGAGTCCGACCGGGAGGACCGAGCGGGCGACCTCGCGCGCGACGCCGGCGGCCAGCATCTCCTGGTACGCCTCGTAGGCGTGGACGTACGAGTCCTCCATGACCCGCCCGACCAGCTCCTGCTGCGCCTGGGTGCCCTCCACGAAGACGTACTTGCCGGGGCGCCCCTCCTGGACGAGCTTGCGGGCCTCGTCGGGGACGTAGAAGACGGGCTGGAGCTCCCGGTACCTGCCGGACTCCTCGTTGTAGGACCAACCCACCCGGTGGCGCATGAACTCGCGGAAGACGAAGATCGGGGCGCTGATGAAGAAGGTCATCGAGTTGTGCTCGAAGGGGCTGCCGTGCCGGTCCCGCATGAGGTAGTTGATGAGGCCCTTGGAACGCTCGGGGTCCTTCTGCAGCTCCTCCAGGGACTGCTCGCCGGCGGTGGAGACGCGGGCGGCCCACAGCACGTCCGAGTCGGCGGCGCTGTGCTTCACCAACTCGACGGTCACATCGCTGCGGAAGCTGGGCTTGAGGTCGTCGACGGGAGTGTCGGTCACGGCGCGGAGGATCCTTCCCATGGCTGCTCTCGGGCGGCGCCCACTCTACGGGCCGGCACCGACAAGGCGTCCGGATGCCCCGAGTTGCACCCTCTTGTGCCCCCGTTGGACCCCCGAGAGTGGTGGGGAGGGGTCCGGCTCGGTAGCCTCACCCGGCGATAGCTGTGCGTGGATTGAGTGAGGATCACCCGTGCCCCTGCCCTTCCTGACCGCCGACCGCGCCTTCGACCATGCGGTGGACGAACCGCTGCCGTTCGAGGACCGTGACCGCTGGCGGCGCCCCTACCGGCCCGGCCCCTGGCGGGTCGGCGCGGCCGCGCTCCTGCTGCTGCTCGCGTCGTACGTGCTGGTCGCGGCGGTCATCATCGCGGCGGCCGAGACACCGCAAGCGGGCGCGGTCTTCTTCGGAGCGGCGCTGCTCGTCATCACCTGCGCGCTGCGACTGCTGCGGGTCGGCATCTGGGTGAGCGCACGGGGGGTGCGGCAGGTGGGCTTCTTCCGCACCCGTACGGCCTCCTGGGAGGCCAGCGTCTCGGTGCGTACCCTGCAGCAGCCGGTGCGCTGGCTCGGGCTCCCGCGGTCCGTGCAGGGACAGGCGCTGCTCCTCGTCCGCAGGGACCGCGTACAGGAGTATGTGACGCCGCTGATGACCACGCACAACGCCGACTTCCTGGCGCGTACGGAGGCCTTCGACCGGGCGGCCGACACGATCGAGGCATGGGCGGCGGAGTACGGACGCGCCGCGTAGTCGGACACCGGCAAGGTCGAAGACGGCGGTGAGGGGCCGGCCCGCAGGTGCGGACCGGCCCCTCACCGCCGTGCGGAGGCACGTCGGCTCAGGCGGCGGGCGCCGGCCTGCCGTCGTGGAGGGCGATGGCGCGCTGCATGGCCTTGCGGGCCCTGGGTGTGTCGCGGGCGTCGTGGTAGGCGACGGCCAGACGGAACCAGGTACGCCAGTCGTCGGGGGCGTCCTCGGTCTCCGCCTTGCGCTGGGCGAAGACCTCGTCGGCCGAGTCGCGGTCGATGCGGCCGCTCGGTGTCCGCTTCAACTCGTCGACAGGGAGGCCCCCTTCGGCGTCGAGTTCGGCGGCGAGCTGATTGGCCCTGCGGACGAACTGGGTGTTCTTCCAGAGGAACCACAGGCCGATTCCCGGCAGGACGAGCACGGCGACGCCGAAGGCGATGGTGACCGGTGTGCCGGTCTCTATGAGGAGGATCCCGCGGCTGCCGACCAGGACGAAGTAGACGACCAGGACGGCTGCCGTGACGGCGTAGGTGATCTTCGCGCGCATGACGTTCCTTTGGCCGGTCAGCCCAGGTCGAGGAAGTGTTCGAGGCCGAAGGTGAGGCCCGGGGTGGTCACCACGCGGCGGGCGCCGAGCAGGATGCCCGGCATGAAGCTGCTGTGGTGAAGGGAGTCATGACGGACCGTCAGGGTCTCGCCCTCACCGCCGAGCAGGACCTCCTGGTGGGCGAGGAGGCCCCGGAGGCGGACGGCGTGGACGGGGACGCCGTCGACGTCGGCGCCCCGCGCGCCCTCCAGGGCCGTGGTGGTGGCGTCCGGCGCCGGGGCGGTACCGGCCGCGCGGCGGGCCTCGGCGATGAGCTGGGCGGTGCGGGTGGCGGTGCCGCTGGGGGCGTCGACCTTGTTCGGGTGGTGCAGCTCGACGACCTCGACGGACTCGAAGTAAGGCGCCGCGATCTGCGCGAACTTCATCGTCAGGACGGCCCCGATGGAGAAGTTGGGCGCGATGAGTACGCCGGTCTCCGGGGACCCGTCCAGCCAGCCCTTCAGCTGCGCGAGGCGCTCGTCGGTCCAGCCCGTGGTGCCGACGACCGCGTGGATGCCGTGGCGTACGCAGTAGTCGAGGTTGTCCATGACCGAGGCGGGGGTGGTCAGTTCGACAACCACCTGGGCACCGGTCTCCGCCAGCGTCTCCAGTTTGTCGCCCCGGCTCAGGGCGGCGACCAGCTCCATGTCCTCGGCGGCCTCGACGGCCCGTACGGCCTCGGAGCCGATGCGGCCCCGGGCACCGAGGACCGCCACGCGCAGCTTGCTCATTGCTTGGTTCCTTAACTGGGGTTAGGCGACGGCTTCGTGCAGACGGGACGCCTGTTTGTCCTTGAGCGGGCCGATCACCGACAGGGAGGGGCGCCGGCCCAGGATCTCGCGGGCCACGGCGCGGATCTCGTCCGGGGTCACCATGGCTATCCGGGTCAGCATCTCGTCGACGGACATCTGCTCGCCCCAGCACAGCTCGCTCTTGCCGATGCGGTTCATGATCGAGCCGCTGTCCTCGAGGCCGAGGACCGTGGAGCCGCGCAGCTGGCCGATGGCGCGCTCGATCTCGTCGTCGGGCAGCCCGTGCTCGGCGACCTGGTCGAGTTCGTCGCGGCAGATCTTGAGCACGTCGTGGACCTGGGACGGGCGGCAGCCGGCGTACACGCCGAAGAGGCCGCAGTCGGCGAAGCCGGAGGTGTACGAGTAGACGCTGTAGGCGAGGCCGCGCTTCTCCCGGACCTCCTGGAAGAGGCGGGAGGACATGCCGCCGCCCAGTGCCGTGTTGAGGACGCCGAGAGCCCAGCGGCGTTCGTCGGTGCGGGCAAGGCCGGGCATACCGAGGACGACGTGCGCCTGCTCGGTCTTGCGCCCGATCAGCTCGACACGACCGGCCGTGCGCAGGCTCCGGGTGCCTTCGCGCGGCGCGATCGGGGTGGCGTCGACGCGGGTGAGGGCGCCGGCGCTCTCGAAGGCGGCGCGGACCTGGCGTACGACCTTGTTGTGGTCGATGTTGCCGGCGCAGGCGACCACGAGGTGGGTGGGGTCGTAGTGCTTCTTGTAGAAGCGGCGGATGCGGTCGGCGCTGAGGGCGTTGACCGTGTCGACCGTGCCGAGGACCGGGCGGCCGAGGGGGGTGTCGCCGAACATGGTGTGCGCGAACAGGTCGTGCACGCAGTCGCCCGGGTCGTCCTCGGTCATCGCGATCTCCTCGAGGATGGCACCGCGTTCGACGTCGACGTCCTCCTCGCGGATGAGCGAGCCGGTGAGCATGTCGCAGACCGTGTCGATGGCCAGCGGCAGGTCGGAGTCGAGCACGCGCGCGTAGTAGCACGTGTACTCCTTCGCCGTGAACGCGTTCATCTCGCCGCCGACCGCGTCGATCGCGGACGATATGTCGAGCGCGCTACGGCGGGCGGTGCCCTTGAAGAGCAGGTGCTCCAGGTAGTGCGTGGCGCCGTTCAGCGCGGGCGTCTCGTCGCGGGAGCCGACGTGCGCCCAGATCCCGAAGGTCGCGGAGCGCACGGACGGCAGGGTCTCGGTGACGATGCGCAGGCCGCCCGGGAGGGTGGTCTTGCGGACCGTACCGATGCCGTTCATGCCCTTGATCAGGGTTTGGGTACGGGCGACGGCCCGCGCCTCCGTGGAGGTGCGGGCCGTCGCCTTGGAGCTACGGGACGTCACTTGTCGCCGTCGTCCTTCTTGTCCTCAGAACCTTCCTCGCCCTCGATCACGGGGATGAGGGAGAGCTTGCCGCGGGAGTCGATCTCGGCGATCTCGACCTGGACCTTCTGGCCCACGCCGACGACGTCCTCGACGTTCTCCACGCGCTTGCCACCGGCGAGCTTGCGGATCTGCGAGATGTGCAGCAGACCGTCCTTGCCCGGGAGCAGCGACACGAACGCACCGAAGGTCGTCGTCTTCACGACGGTGCCCAGGTAACGCTCGCCGACCTCCGGCATGGTCGGGTTGGCGATGCCGTTGATCGTGGCGCGGGCGGCCTCGGCGGCCGGGCCGTCGGCGGCACCGATGTAGATGGTGCCGTCGTCCTCGATCGTGATCTCGGCGCCGGTGTCCTCCTGGATCTGGTTGATCATCTTGCCCTTGGGGCCGATGACCTCACCGATCTTGTCCACGGGGATCTTGACGGTGATGATCCGCGGGGCGTTCGGGGACATCTCGTCCGGCGTGTCGATCGCTTCCATCATCACGTCGAGGATGTGGAGACGGGCGTCACGGGCCTGCTTGAGGGCGGCGGCCAGGACGGAGGCCGGGATGCCGTCCAGCTTGGTGTCGAGCTGGAGGGCGGTGACGAACTCCTTGGTGCCGGCGACCTTGAAGTCCATGTCGCCGAAGGCGTCCTCCGCACCGAGGATGTCGGTGAGGGTGACGTAGTGCGTCTCGCCGTCGATCTCCTGGGAGATCAGACCCATGGCGATGCCGGCGACGGGGGCCTTCAGCGGCACACCGGCGTTCAGCAGCGACATGGTGGAGGCGCAGACCGAGCCCATGGACGTCGAGCCGTTCGAGCTGAGCGCCTCGGAGACCTGGCGGATCGCGTAGGGGAACTCCTCACGCGTCGGCAGGACCGGCACGAGGGCGCGCTCGGCGAGGGCGCCATGGCCGATCTCGCGGCGCTTCGGGGAGCCGACGCGGCCCGTCTCGCCGGTGGAGTACGGCGGGAAGTTGTAGTTGTGCATGTAGCGCTTGCGCGTCACCGGCGACAGCGTGTCGAGCTGCTGCTCCATGCGGAGCATGTTGAGGGTGGTGACGCCCAGGATCTGGGTCTCGCCACGCTCGAACACGGCGGAGCCGTGCACGCGCGGGATGGCCTCGACCTCGGCGGCGAGCGTACGGATGTCCGTCACGCCGCGGCCGTCGATGCGCTTCTTCTCCTTGATGACACGCTCACGGACCAGGCTCTTGGTCAGCGAGCGGTACGCGGCGGAGATCTCCTTCTCGCGGCCCTCGAACTGCGGGAGCAGCTTCTCGGCGGCGAGCGCCTTGACGCGGTCCAGCTCGGACTCGCGCTCCTGCTTGCCCGCGATGGTGAGCGCCTGCGCGAGCTCGTCCCGGACGGCGGCCGTGAGGGCCTCCAGGACGTCGTCCTGGTAGTCGAGGAAGATCGGGAACTCGCCGGTGGGCTTGGCGGCCTTCGACGCGAGGTCGGCCTGGGCCTTGCAGAGGACCTTGATGAAGGGCTTCGCGGCGTCCAGACCGGCGGCGACGACCTCCTCGGTCGGCGCCTCGGCGCCGCCCTTGACCAGCTGGATGGTCTTCTCGGTGGCCTCGGCCTCGACCATCATGATCGCGACGTCGCCGTCCTCCAGGGTGCGGCCCGCGACGACCATGTCGAAGACGGCGTCCTCGAGCTCGGAGTGCGTCGGGAAGGCCACCCACTGGCCGTTGATCAGCGCGACGCGGACGCCGCCGATCGGGCCGGAGAAGGGCAGACCGGCCAGCTGCGTGGACGCGGAGGCGGCGTTGATCGCCACGACGTCGTACAGGTGGTCGGGGTTGAGCGCCATGATCGTGGCGACGACCTGGATCTCGTTGCGCAGCCCCTTCTTGAAGGACGGGCGCAGCGGGCGGTCGATGAGGCGGCAGGTGAGGATGGCGTCCTCGGAGGGACGGCCCTCACGGCGGAAGAAGCTGCCGGGGATCTTGCCGGCGGCGTACATCCGCTCCTCGACGTCCACCGTGAGGGGGAAGAAGTCGAGCTGGTCCTTGGGGTTCTTGGAGGCGGTGGTGGCCGACAGCACCATGGTGTCGTCGTCCAGGTACGCCACGGCGGAGCCGGCGGCCTGCTTGGCCAGACGGCCCGTCTCGAAGCGGATGGTGCGGGTGCCGAAGGAACCGTTGTCGATGACGGCCTCGGCGTAGTGGGTCTCGTTCTCCACTAGCAAATTCTCCTCGTCTTCGTCCCGGATCCCGCCCGTGTGGCAGGGGGACGGTGGCGGAGAAGCGCGCCGTCTGGTGCGGGCCGGTCTTCGATCGAAGCCCTCGGGGTTCGCAATTCCCCGGGGGCCACTACCGAGGACCGGCGGCGGCGAGGTGCGCTTCTCCTCGTTCGGTGTGCGTGCGGTCGCCCGTGCCCGGGCGTCCTCACACTGTGTCGTGCCTATTGCGTCGTGCTACCACACTACAAAGGGGTGGTGACACTCCGCACGTTTCCGCCTGTACGTCCCGCGTACGACGGGGCCGCGCGCCCCCTTCCGGCGAGGTCACGCCGGGGATCCGGCGGGTGTCGCGGAGGGGTGTACAGCAAAGGGAGCGGTCCCGATTCTCCCGGGAACCGCTCCCCTGCACGGCGTCCTACTTGGCGCCCGCCGCACCGCGGCGGATGCCGAGGCGGTCGACCAGCGCACGGAAGCGCTGGATGTCCTTCTTGGCGAGGTACTGCAGCAGACGGCGACGCTGACCGACCAGGATCAGCAGACCACGGCGGGAGTGGTGGTCGTGCTTGTGGGTCTTGAGGTGCTCCGTCAGGTCGGAGATACGGCGGGAGAGCATCGCGACCTGGACCTCGGGGGAGCCGGTGTCGCCCTCCTTGGTACCGAACTCGCTGATGATCTGCTTCTTCGTAGCGGCGTCGAGCGACACGCGATACTCCTCTTGAGTCTCATTGATGCCACCGAGTGCCCCTGGTCTTCTTCTCAGGGGGGCTTACGTGACTCTGGTGACGGGATCCGTCGGGAGCTGCCTCCGGAGTTCGGGGGTGCGCACACAAACGGCCGTCATTGAGGTTACCAGGCTGGAGGGCGGGCTTGGCACCCGCTCCGTACCGCCGGTCCGCTTTCCTCAGCCGGTCAGGGAACGGACGGCCGTGAGGACGCCCAGCACCGCCAGACACAACGGAATCAGCGTGAGCAGCACGAAGCCCTCGGCAATGTCGAGGAAGCGGCCCCAGAACGGGGACAGGCCCTTCTGCGGGACGATCAGCCCGATCGCCGCGAGCAGTGCGGCTCCGGCCGCGACGGCCACCGTCAGCCAGATGGTCCGGAGGTCCAGCGCGCCCCGGTCGTCGTGCAGCACGAACTCGGTGAGAGCCCCGGTCGGCGGGTTGAGCGCGAGGCCGACGAGGAGGAGCGCGATGGCCGCGAGGCCGGCGACGAGGGCACACGCCACCTGGGAGGTGTAGCGGAAGAGCCGGGCTCGGATCAGCATGGCCAGGCCCGAGGCGAGAGCCAGGAGTTGGCCCCAGATGTCGTCCGAGAAGCCGAGGACGGCAGCGGAGGCGACGGCCACGGCGGAGGTACCGCCGACGAGACCCAGGAGCATCTCGTGACCCCGTCGGGCCTGGGCCGCGATACGTTCGGCGTCCAAGGGGTCGGTGTCCGGACCCTGGCCGGGATCCAGGTCGAAGTCCTCGTGCATGGCGGAGCGCGGCGCCGCGTAGCCGATGGGCAGACGGGCGAAACGGGCCGACAGGCCCGGCAGGAAGGCGACGAGTCCGATGGCGACCGGGGCGCACACCGAGGCGGCCTCGGTCGCGGAGGCGTCCGCGACGATCGCCACGAAGGTGGCGAGGGTGCCCACCGCCGCTAGGAAGGCGGAGGCCACGAAGGGTGCGTCCCCACTGGGCGTGAGCGCGACGAGGGCGACGGAGGCGACCAGGACGGCCACGCAGCCCAGCATGAACTGAAGCCTGCCGGGCCCCTGACCGCCCGCCGGGCCGACGATTCCGGAACCGGCGAGGAGGAGCAGGGGCTGCGCGGCCAGCCCGAGGGCGACGGCCGCGAGGCGGTCGGCGTACACACGCGCGCGCACGGCCGCGTAGGCGACGAGGAGTACGCCGAGCCCGCCCCCGATGAGGCCGGGCAAGCCGTGCATGTCGTGGCGGACCGGATCGGCGTACCAGAGCACGAAGGCGACGAGCAGCAGGAGCAGGGCGCCGCCGATCAGTCCGGCGGCGCGCAGCAGGTCGTCGCTCCACAGGTGGCGGTCGCGAACGACCGCGGAGGCGACCGCGTCGGAGACGTCGTCGTGGACTGCCGGTGGCAGCGACTCGGCGAAGGGGCGCAGGCTGAGCACCTCACCGTCGAGCACCCGTTCACCGGCGAGCGTGCGGGCGCCTTCGAGGACGGTGCCGTCACGCCGTACGAGGTGGTAGCCCGCCGGAGTGCCGACCGGTTGGGTCTGGCCCGTCAGACGCAGGATCTCCGGATAGACGTCGGCGATGGCGATGTCCACCGGGAGGGCGACGTCGATACGGCTGTCGGGTGCCACGACAGTGACTCGGCAGAACCCGGTCGTCGCGGTCGTACTCACCTTCACTGACCCCCTGCTTCGCGGATGCGTACGCTGCGGGCGTCACCCTACCGGCAGGCTCCGTCAGTAGTGACAAGTAGGATCGCCGACAAGCGGAGGGCGACCGCCACCACGGGGGTGCCGGTACGAAACTGCCCGTCCGTATAGGGGGATTGATGCTCCGGTGAGCCAGATCGTCATCAAGCGCCCACCGCGTTCCCTTCCGCCCGAAGTGCCCTCGGATGAGCTGCGACTGGAGCCTCCTCCAGAGCTGCCGCGCGGTCAGCAGGAGGGCATGCTGATGCAGATCCTGCCGACGCTCGGCATGGGCTCGTCGGTGGTGTTCTACTTCGCGTCCCCGAACGCCCATCCGTTCATGCGGATCATGGGTGTGGTGATGCTCGTGTCGACGGCCGCAATGGTGATCGCGCAGATCGTCCGGCACCGCCGCGGTACGCAGGGGCAAATGGCCGATGTGCGCCGGGACTACCTCAAATATCTCGCGCAGACGCGGCGTACGGTCCGCAGGACGGGCTTGAAGCAGCGCGACGCGCAGCTGTATCTGCACCCATCCCCCGAGCAGTTGTGGTCGGTGGTCGCCGAGGGCAGCCGGGTGTGGGAACGCCGTGTCGGGGACGCCGACTTCGGGCAGGTACGGATCGGCCTGGGCCCGCAGCAACTGGCCTCGCCCTTGGTGGCTCCGGACACGGCGCCCGTGGACGAGTTGGAGCCGTTGTGCGCCGGGGCCATGCAGCGGTTCCTCGCCGTGCACGGTCAGTTGGACGGGCTGCCGGTCGCGGTGTCGCTGCGCGCCTTCTATCACGTGACGATATCCGGTGAGCAGGAGAGCGCACAGGCCGCGACGCGTGCCCTGGTGGCCCAACTCACCACGCTGCACTCCCCCGACGACCTGATGGTGGCCGTCGTCGCCGCCCCGAACGCGGTGGGCCGCTGGGACTGGACCAAGTGGCTGCCGCACAGCCAGTTGCCCGGCCAGTTCGACGGCTCGGGTACACGGCGGCTGTTCGGTGACGACCTCGGTGAGCTGGAGCAACTGCTGTCGGCCCGGCTCGAAGGCCGCCCGCGTTTCAGCCGGGACGGCCAGCCTGTCCTGGACCAGCCGCATCTCGTGATCGTTCTCGACGGCGGGATCGTGCCCCCGACCTCTGCCTTCGCGGCCGCGGAGGGCCTGCAGGGCGTGACGATCATCGAAGTGGTCCCGGGCGAGCTCGACCAGCCACGGGGCGGCCTCTCCATCGTCGTACGACCGGACCGGCTGTGGCTGGACTCGGGAGCCGGAGTCGCCTACGAGGGCACGCCCGACGGGCTGTCGCTGCCCGCCGCCGAGGCGCTCGCCCGGCAGCTGGCTCCGCTGCGCATGGGCGGCGGGGACGATGACGAACCGCTGCTCGCCAACCTGGACTTCACGGATCTGCTGGGTCTCGGCGACGCCGCATCCGTGGACGTGAGCCGTACGTGGCGGCCCCGGTCGACGCCGGAGCGCCTCCGGGTGCCGATCGGTGTCGGCGAGGACGGCCGGCCCGTGATGCTGGACCTGAAGGAGGCCGCGCAGGACGGCATGGGCCCGCACGGTCTGTGCGTGGGCGCCACCGGTTCCGGTAAGTCGGAGCTGCTGCGCACGCTGGTGCTGGGCCTCGCGGTCACGCACTCCTCGGAGACGCTGAACTTCGTCCTCGCGGACTTCAAGGGCGGCGCCACCTTCGCCGGCATGTCGCAGATGCCGCACGTCGCCGCCGTCATCACCAACCTCTCCGACGACCTGACCCTCGTCGACCGCATGGGCGACGCGATTCGCGGCGAACTCCAGCGCCGCCAGGAGCTGCTGCGCTCGGCGGGCAACTACGCCAACATCCACGACTACGAGAAGGCGCGGGCCGCCGGTGCGCCGCTGGAGCCGCTGGCCTCGCTCGTCCTCGTGATCGACGAGTTCAGCGAACTCCTCACGGCGAAGCCGGACTTCATCGACATGTTCATCCAGATCGGCCGCATCGGCCGCTCCTTGGGTGTGCATCTGCTGCTCGCCTCGCAGCGCCTGGAGGAGGGTCGGCTGCGCGGCCTGGACACCTATCTCTCGTACCGGATCGGCCTGCGTACGTTCTCGGCCGCCGAGTCGCGCGCGGCACTGGGCGTGCCGGACGCGTACCACCTGCCGTCCGTGCCCGGTTCCGGGTATCTGAAGTTCGGTACGGACGAGATGACCCGCTTCAAGGCGGCGTACGTCTCGGGCACGTACCGCGCGGGCGGCCCCGAGGTCTCCCGGGACCGGCTGCCGATCGAGCGCAGGCCTGCGCTGTTCACGGCGACGCCGGTGCCGGTGGTCTACGCGGCTCCGGACCCGGCGCAGGCACAGGCCCCCTCTCGGCAGGAGGACGACGCGCTGGCCGACACCGTGCTGGACGTCGTCGTGCAGCGGCTGGAGGGGCAGGGTGTGCCCGCCCATCAGGTGTGGCTGCCGCCGCTGGATCAGGCGCCGACGCTGGATCAGTTGCTGCCGCCGCTGGCCACGACCACCGAACGCGGCCTGCAGGCCGCCGGGTTCACGCGGCTGGGCGGCCTGGCCGTCCCCCTCGGCCTGATCGACAAACCGTTCGAGCAGAAGCGCGAGGTGCTGTACCGGGACTTCTCGGGCGCGGCGGGCCACATGATGGTGGTGGGCGGCCCGCAGTCCGGCAAGTCCACACTCCTGCGCACGCTGGTCGCGTCCTTCGCGCTGACCCACACGCCGCACGAGGTGCAGTTCTACTGCCTGGACTTCGGTGGCGGCGGCCTGTCGTCCCTGTCGGACCTGCCGCATGTCGGCGGAGTCGCCTCCCGCCTGGACCCCGAGCGGGTCCGCCGTACGGTCGCGGAGGTGGCGGGGATCCTCAACCGCCGCGAGCAGTTCTTCCGCGCGAACGGCATCGACTCGATCGGCACGTACCGTCGACGGCGCGCTGCCGGCGAGCTGCCCGGTGAGGCCTGGGGCGACGTGTTCCTGGTTGTCGACGGTTGGGGAAACTTCAAGGGCGACTACGACGCTCTGGAGGGTGTCGTCAACGACATCGCGGGCCGCGGTCTCGGCTACGGCATCCACATCGTCCTCTCCGCCTCGCGTTACATGGAGGTACGGTCCGCGCTCAAGGACCAGATCCTGGGCCGACTGGAACTGCGTCTCGGTGACGTCATGGACTCCGAGTTCGACCGCAGGGTCGCGGCGAACGTGCCGGCGGGTGTACCAGGGCGTGGCCAGGTCCCGGAGAAGCTGCACTTCATGACGGCATTGCCGCGTATCGACTCCTCGTCGGACGCGGACGGTCTGTCGGACGCCACAGCCCAGCTGGTGCAGGCGGTCAAGGGCAACTGGCAGGGCCCTGCGGCCCCGACGGTCCGCCTGCTGCCCCGCAGGCTGCCGGCCGACCAACTGCCCAAGGGCTTCGAGTTCCCGCAGCACGGCATCGCGATCGGCATCGACGAAGCCAACCTCGAACCGGTCTTCATCGACTTCGACACGGACCCCTTCTTCCTGATCTTCGGGGAGAGCGAGTCGGGAAAGACGAACCTGCTGCGCCTGATCGCGAAGCAGATCGCCGAGCGTTATACGCCCTCGGAGGCCCGGATCGTCGTCGGCGACTACCGTCGCACGATGCTGGAGACGGTCTCCGAGGAACATTTGCTGGAGTACGCGCCGATGGCGTCCGCGATGGACGTCCACATGGACGCCATCCGGCAGTTCATGGAGATGCGCGCGCCCAAGCCCGACATCACGCCGCAACAGCTGCGCGACCGCAGCTGGTGGAACGGCCCGCAGCTGTTCATCATCGTCGACGACTACGAACTGGTCGCCACGAACTCCGGGAACCCGCTGTCGGCCCTCGTCGAGCATCTGCCCTTCGCGCGTGACGTGGGCGTCAAGTTCATCATCGCCCGCAACGCTGCGGGAGCCTCGCGTTCCATGTACGAGTCGTTCATGCAGCGGGTCAAGGAGCTCGGCGCACAGGGTGTGGTGCTGTCCGGCGACCCGATGGAGGGCGACATCCTCGGTAACGTCCGGGCGCGGCCCATGCCACCCGGACGTGGCACATTCGTGTCACGCAAGCGCGGGGCCCCACTTATCCAGGTGGGCTTGCTTCCGCAACGCCATTAGAGTGATGGACCAAGTCTTGATGGTCATAGGTGAACGGGGAGGCGGCTGACGTGAGTTCGGACGGGGGCGGCAGCGGTGGAGGGGGCGCGCCCGACACCGGCAAGTCCTTCGACAGCTTGTACGGCGTGAACCCTCAGATGGCGCTGGACATCCAGCACGACGCCATGAAGAGCTTCAAGAAGCGCGTCGACAACCTTCTGATCGAGCTCGGCAAGTCCGAGGCCTCCCCCGACAAGGTCGGCCAGGACCGTCTCTCCCGCACCCAGCTCGGCTCAGCCGAGTTCAAGGAAGCGCAGTTCCTCTACGAGTCGTACGCCATCGTCCATGACGAGTTGGAGAACCTCTCGAAGGCGCTCAGCGCCCAGATCGAGGGGGTGGGACTGGCTGTGCACGCGTCCCGGGTGGGCTTCGAGAACCTCGACGAGGACATCAAGGCGCGGATGCAGGAGGTCAACGCGGAAGTCGACAAGTACTACGACGTGGACCGGGATCCGTACGCGCAGCGCCAGGGCGAGCAGCAACAAGGCGAGCCGGTCGCGGAGGTCACCGACGCCGAGAAGGGCCTGTGATGAGCGAGCAGCCCAAGCGGAACCAACCCCAGCCCCAGCACACCGACTTCGAGTCCATGACCCACCCTCAACTCGTGGCCATGCTCGAGTCCGCCAACGCCGAGAGCGCCTACGACCTCGCCGCCAAGCTCTCCAAGGCCGCCTCGACGATCACCAAGATCGGCGACGACCTCATGACGTACGTCAAGGGACTGGAGTGGCAGGGCGAGGCCGGCGACACCTTCCGCGAGTGGGGCGGGCAGACGGCGAGCGCCACGCTCCACCTCGGTGAGTACGCCGAGGTGGCGTCCCGGTGGATGGGCGTCGTGTCCCAGGCAATCGCGGAGGCGAAGGCCGTCATGCCGGACACCTCCGAGACCACGGCCGCGCAGGCGGACCTCCGGACCGCGGAGAAGTCCCTCGCGGCAGCCAAGGAGCCGGGCGCGCGCAACGACCCCGACGCCCGCAAGCTGGCCCAGACCGCCCAGTCCGACGCGACGGCTGCGCAGGGGCGGATCGACGCGGCTCGGTATGAAGCCGTCCAGCAGATGCGGAAGCTGGCGCAGACTTATCAGCAGTCGGCTGCGCAGGTTAATGGGGTGGAGCCGCCTACGTTTGTGCCGCCAGCAGAACAATTGGGCCATGACGAGTGGCGGCAACCCAACGAGTACATCGCCGTCACGGCGTCTGGTGCTTCAACAGCGGGAACATCCGCTTCCCCTTACAGCGATGGCCGCAACCACAGCGGCAGCGGCCCTCAGACAGAACCTAGTCGAGTCGAGTCGAAGCAGGGTACAGATCAGGTCAGTCGTTCCCAGCCGGTCTCCATGGGAATCGACGGTTTGGCCACACTCCCGGAGAGCCCGAACCACGGTTTGACACCCCCCGTTTCCAACGGAATCACGCCTCGTCCCGAAACGCCATCTCAGATACCGCCAGGAGCAATTCCGCCGTCGTTCAACGGTGGTGGAAGTGGACCGGGACAGACCACCCCTGGACGGCTTCCCTCGGTCGCACGTTCTCCGCTGCTTCCGGGACAGGGAACAGGCAACGGCGGAGTGGCCCGCATGCCGCGTGAGAGCGGAATCATGGGAGGACGCCCCGTCACTCCCACGTCCGGCCGATTGGGGGGCATCCCGCGGGGCACGGTCATTGGCGGAGAGAGCACCCAAGGGCGTACACCCATGGGGCGTGGCATTGCCCAAGGGATGCCGGGCGGCACTGGTACGAACGCCAGCCAAAGCAGTGCGACTGGAGGCCGGCGTATGGCCTCCGAGGCGGGCGGCGTCGCAGGTCGTCCCGCTCAAGCCGGCCGCACGTCGAGCCGCCCTTTCACACCAGGGGGAGCCGGGCTGCTCCGTCCGGGCAACATGCCGGACGGAGCAAGGGCATCGGCGCAGACTCGCGGTGATGCAACGCCCACCTCCCGCAACGCAACGCCCTCACAGCGGAATCAGCGGGACAGGGAACGACCTGGCTACCTCTCTGAGGAAGAGCAGACGTGGCAGCAGAACCACCGTCGGGCTCTGCCGCCAGTAGTGGACTGACTTCCCGCCCCGTCAACGACTCAGGAAGGCACATGGGATTCAGCAGTATGCGAACACGGCGGCCCGTATCAGTGGTGTCGGTTTCTCTTGGCCTACTGCTGGTAGGTGTTGCCGCGACTCCTGCCCATGCCGAGTCGGTTCGGGCCAAGCAATGGCACCTGGATGCCATGCACGCCGAAGAGATGTGGAATGTCAGCACGGGTCGTGGCATCACAGTCGCCGTCATCGACTCGGGAGTCGATGATTCTCTGGCCGACCTAAAGGGTCAGGTCCTCGATGGCAAGGACTTTTCCAAACAGTCTGGCGACGAACACACCGATCTCGCCAACCACGGAACAGGTATCGCTGCGCTCATCGCAGCCACTGGCGCGCGAGGGGCCCAGAATGGCTCCTACGGACTGGCTCCAGGAGCCAAGATCCTGCCTATCCGCATGCGCTACGCCACCGAGGACTTCGGTCAAGTCGACAGCAATGCCGAGTACTCCCGCGTGCTGACCCAGGCAATTCGTTACGCGGCAGACACCCCGGCTCAGATCATCAATATCTCGATGGCCAGCGCCAACTCGTCCGGGCAGCAGGACGTCGGAACACCGGAACTCTCCGCCGCCGTGAAGTACGCGCTCAACAAAGGAAAATTGATCTTTGCCGCTGCGGGAAACACCGGGGACACGTCGAATCGAATAGAGTATCCGGCCGCAACGCCCGGCGTTGTCGGAGTCGCAGCGATCAACGAAGAGATCGAGCGGACGTCAAAATCTCAGTGGGGTCCACAAATCGATGTTGCGGCGCCAGGCGAGAAGATGGTCTCCGCATGTAGTGGCGGAACCCAGGTGTGCACGGGTGACGGCACCAGTGGCGCCACCGCCATCGCCTCCGCATCTGCCGCCCTCATCTGGTCGAAGCACCCGACCTGGACGAACAACCAGGTCCTGCGTGTCCTGATCAACACAATGAAGGGCAACGAGAAGAAGTGGACCTGGAACAACGCCATCGGTTACGGCATTGTCCGTCCACGTATCGCACTGAAGAACCCGGGCGACCCAGGTCCGGCCGATGAGTATCCGCTGCCGGACCTGGCTGCGGCAGCGTCACCGTCACCGTCTCCCGAACCCTCGAAATCCGGCGGCTCCTCCAGCAATGACAAGAAGGACGACGAACCCACCGCGGCAGCGCCCCCCGCGGACGAGAGCAACCCGGCTCTGTGGATCGCCCTTGGCGTAGGGGCCGCGGCGCTCCTCGGTACAGCGGTCGCCGTGCCCGTGATTCGCGCGCGACGCCGACGTCCCGCTCCTCTCACCGTCCCCCCGCTTCCCATGTACGCACCACAGCACCACTACCCACCCGCCAGCCCAAGACAGAGTCATGGCACCGGTTCGCCGCCGGAGGGCCCGCCGAGTACGGGACAGCATTGATGAGCATGCCGAGCACCGGCGGCCTGATAGTCAGCGAGTACCACGAGGAAATCGGTAATGTCGTTCGATGAAGCCTGGGGTCAAGCACGCACTGCATCTGCAGCTCACCAAAGCAGCGGCATGCAGTCGAACCAGCTGCCCCCGGCGGGGGTGGCGGCGATGCCGCCGACCTCAAAACGAACTCGTCGGGCAAGGCTGTCGCGATCAAAATGCTGCAGGACGACATACCCCGAGGCACGGAGAAGGCCAAGGCTCCGGCGTAGTCGCGTGGCGTCCTGTTTGTGATGGTTGCCGTGCTTCGCGGTGCTCCGGGAGCGGGGCGGGTACCGGTATCCGGGGGCTGACCAGTGACAATGAGCCTCATGGAGATTGCTGTTGAGATCCATGTGCCCCTGCGGGAAGCCGTGGGCGCTGTGGAGGGTTCCTCTCTCTTCCCGTGGATCGACCAGGTCGAGGACTTCCTCGCCGAGCAGGAGGCGGCGGAGGTGTATGACGACGGTGAGGAGTACGGCGAGGCATACGTCTTCTTCATCACCGGGGCCGACGAAAAGGACCGGCTGGCCGTGGCGTCTCGCGCGGCTGGTCTTGCAGGCATCCCGAGCGGAGTGTTCGCGATGGTCACCAGTGATGAGGCAGAGGAGATCGGCCTCGGACGACGTGTTGAGCTGCCGCTCGGTTAATCCCCTGCTCAATCAACGGTCGGCGGGGCCCGGCCCTGCTGCTGATGCCTCCCGGAGAGCGCGACAGGCACGGACTCCCAAGATCATGAAGTTTTCGACGCCCCGTGGTCCGAGTGGAAGAGCGTGCCTGCCGACGTATCATTCCAGGGGGCGTCGCAACACAATGATCAACTGACTGTCGCCAGGACCTGCCGGCCAGTAGGTACGGGCGGCGTGATCATGCCGCACATACGGCGTACTGGTCTGGATTCACGTTGCCGACTCTGGTGTGTCGATCCACGAGTCGTCGAGGAGCGGGCTGGGCCGTCCGTGCCAGAACACGTCCACGCTGTCGCACGCACGTATCGCCGCCACGAACAGTAGGGATCGGGCGCTCTGGATTTCGTGCCGGTGTGGGACCCAGGGCGATTGCAAAGACAGGAAGGGTGCCCTGATCACGGTCGTTTCTGTATACGTCAGGGGCTACGCGGAATCCAGCACGGGCTTCGCGGGGAGCCCGCCGTTGTTCTCGCAGCGCAGTTCCTTGGCCATGGCAAGCGAGACGGAGTGGGCCACGGTCGCGTAGGCCTCCTTCAAGGCCTTGATGTCACCCTCGGGTTCATGAAATGGATCCCGGTGCTCCACGCCGATCTCGATGTGGGCCGCATCCGACGAGCCACCCAACTTGTCGCTCTTGCACGCGAACTGGACGTACGCCTTGTCCACCGCTGCCAGGGCCCGCTCCCCCATCTTCAGCACGGTGAACTCCGAGGCGGGGGTGCCCGTCGCAGCGGTGTCGACCCGCCTCCAAGTGATTCGGAGGTCGAAATCCGGCGTGTCGGTGGGCGTGTAAACACGGCAGACGTCCCCGCGATACACGTTGGGGTCCCAGAGCGTCTCGACAATGGTCGTCGCGGCCTGCGCGATGGTGTACCTCTCTGCCGAGGCCTCGAACCGCGACGCTCCCGTGATCACCTTCAGTGCCTTGGACGCGTCGGCGGACATGGCGTCGCCACCGCAGAGTTGTGTCCCCGCGACGACCTTGTAGTCGTCCGGAACTCCGTCCTCGTCCCCGTCCCCTCCACAACCCGTGGCCCCGAGAAACAACGAGCCGGCCACGGCCGCGGAGAGGAGTCCCCCGCGTACTGACCTACGACTGATCACTGTCTGCATCCTTAAGTGTCCTCGGCCGTCCACCGGTATCAACCGGTCTCCGGGTCGTGGCCCTGCTGGTTCTCCCGGTCGTTGCCTACTGCGTAACCGAGCAGCATCGATTCGCGTAGGTCCTGTGCGAAATCGCTGTTGGGGTCCACGCCGTTGTGCTGCAGGAAAGCATCCATCGGAGCCTCGGCCATACTCTCGCCGGCGGAGTAGATCTCGTCCTTCTCCTCGTCGTTGAGGTCCTCCATCTTCCCCTTGTGCTCATCCACCGATTTCTCGGACATGTCGCCGACCATCTGACCGATGACCTGTTCGGCAGCTCCGGCGGCGGTATCCGTTGCCAGCGGGATGAGCACCGCGGCCGTGCCCACGGCCGCCGTCGCTGGCAGGAAGGCGACGCCCGCCGCGATGCCCGCCGCGGCCCCGAACTGGACCCAGCCCGCTCGCTTGGCGACCGCCTTCTCGTAGTCCTCGTGGGTCTTGAGGTTCGTCGCCTCCACCTGGTCGGCCCGGGACTGGTCGAGCATGCCCTGCACCTCGGCGCCCACGCGCACGGTCGCCCTGGCAGCGCCCTCCTTGATCCCGTCCGAACCCACTGTCTCCTCCAGCACGCTGCGGGTGTAGACCTGCTCCGCGGTCGAGACCGTCGCGTAGGCGTCCGGGTGCTGGCCCAGGGCGCTGAGGAAGCCCCGGACGATACTCCGCCCGTGACCGTCCACGGTGTCCGCGAAGTCGAGGTGGCCCTCCGGGTTCTTGCCCGGCGCGAACACGCTCTCCGGGTGGTTCTTGTCCAGCGCCCAGTTGATGTCGTCGATGTAGCCGCCGCCCATGACGCCCAGGCTGTCGGCCAACGCCTCGTGGTGCTCCTTCAGCAGACCCGGGTCCGCACCGTACTTCTCCATGACCTGCTGCATGACAGCGGCGTTGTCCGCGTCTCGCACCACGCCGGCGTCCGGGTGCCCGGCCGGGTAGCCGAGGGTCGCTGCCTCCAGGGCGTGGCCGAGGGCGTCGGGCATCTGGTCGAGCGAGTCCTTGAGCTCCTTCTCGTCGAGCGAGTTGACGTCGGGGAAGGACTCCCATTTCTCGTTGCCGAAGAAGTCGAAGTAGTTGTCGATTACCTCGCCGTCCTTGTTTTTCCCGAGGTCGGCCGCGGCACCGTGGTTGACCGTGCCGTCCTCGTTGTACGCGGTCGGGGGCTCGGTGAAGAACTTCTTCGCCGCCTCCGGGCTGTTGCCGAGCGCTTCCAGCATGGCTGTGGCTGGGTCGTAGCCGGCCCCGTTCACTCCGGAGGGGTTGAACGGGTTCTTGAACGGACTGTTCACCACCTTGTTATCGGCGAACATGTCCGGGTCCTTCGCGTGCAGCTGCGCCACGTGTTCGGCGATCGGGTTGAGGAACTTCGCGTCGTAGTTCCCGTACCGCATGATCCCGCCGAGCAGCTGGTATCCGAACGGACCGCCGTAGTCTTGCTTGGACAGCGGAATGCGCTCCGGACCCAACTTGCGGAGCTCCAGGCCCCACTTGTCGGAGAATTCCTTGTCGTGGGAGGCGGTGGCCAGGTTGAGGCCGAGGTTCTCTTGGAGCTGCTGGACGTCCTTGAGGCGCTGCGAGTCGACCTTGCCGTACTCGTACGTGTCCGTGGAGAGCTGGCCGAAGAATGCGAGCGACTTCTCAGGGCCGAGCTTCTCGTAGAAGTTCTTGGAGAACTCCACCGACTTGCTGTTGTCCTTCAGCAGTTCGTTGAGCTGCTGAAGTTCGGAGTGCGTGAGGTCCCGGCCCTTGCCCGCCAGAGCGGCGGCGCGGGCGGCTTCCTCCTGGTCCAGCTTCGTGTACGTCGGAGCGTTGAAGTCCTTGCGGTCGGTGACGTTGGCCTCAAGGGTGTTCTTGAGGGCGACGTCGGTGTCGTTGCAGTTGTCGACGATGAGGTCGATCCTCTTCTGCCACGACTCGATGTTCCGCGCCTCCTGCTGCAGGGGCTCTTTGTAGTCGGGGTCGTGCAGCGCCCCGGGGACCTCGGACAACGGGTTTTTCGCCGTGACCTTGCCTTTGCCGTCCACCCGGATGCCGGCTGCGGGCCCCTCGTGGTCCCGGATGTTGATCAGGTCGTCCTTGGCCTTCTTGATGGCCGCGTGACCCTCTTCCAGGATCTGCTTCACGCCTTTGGCCTCGGCCGCGGCGTCCGCGAACTCCTTGGCCGTCTTACCGATGAACGCCCTGGTGACCCCTGCGTTGACACCCTCCCACTCCGCTCTGTCCGCCTTGGCCTTCATCCCGTCGGTGGCGTCCGTGGCAAGAGTGTCCAGCTTCTTCGCCATCTCCGACCAGTCGTCGACGGCGGCCTTCAGCTTCGCCACCGGAGCGTCGATGATGTCCTCGTACTTCAGCAATTCTGTGCGCTCCCCCGAGCCCTATTTCATGTATTCCGTGAGCGCGGATATCCGGGTCAGATCACCCACGATCTTCACCTCGTCCTTGGCGTGCTGGGCCTTGCTGTAATCGAGGTGATTCGAAATCTGCGCGCAGGCGTCCAGCAGGGTCCTCAGGTGGGTCTGCCAGTAGTCATGTACCTTCAACACGGCCGAACCGCTCACGAAGTTCCCGTTGGTCAGCGCTATCGCCGCGTCGAACGTGGCGGGACGGGCGATGTCGCCCTCCTTCGCCAGCCGACCCAGCAGGTCATACGCGTCATTGCCGATAGCGCCGAGGTCGTCCCGGTTGACCACCAGGTCTTTCCCGCCACCACCTCCGCCGCCTTCGGCAGGAACGCTGTTGATCTGCATGGCAGTCCGCTCGGCCGCCGTCGCGCGCAGTTCGGCCCATTCTTGCTCGAACGTCATGAATTCCTCTCAAGTCCATCCGGGCAGGCCAACCCGCCGTACTCGCACGGCCACCAACCTGATCACCTGTCGCTTATACCATCACCCACCCGCGGGACGGCTGACAGTTGATCCCCCGAAGGCGACAGACACGGCAGCAGAAACGACCACTCGCGATTTGTCAGCCACCTCACACGATCCGCCGGTTAGCGCCCAGCCTGGTGGCGATCATAGGCGCAGGGGCCTCCGTAATCAGCCGACCCGATTGCGCTCCACACGCTGACTCACGTCCGGGATGCACTCCCGGATCACGCTCCAACCCACCTCCGCACACCCGCCTTTGGCGATATGCCACCAATCAACATAAATCCACCGGCATTTGCTGCTTGGATGTCATGGGCATTCTGGCTCGCCCGAGGGATGCGGCCCGAGTTCCGTGGCGTTCACGGGTAGGCCGGTGCGGACCAGGCTGGTCTCCTCCGGCTAGGGAAGCAGAGCGTGGTGCTGGATATCCAAACTCTCGACGACCTCCACAAGGCTTTTCCAGATTAGCCACCG
Source organism: Streptomyces akebiae (assembly GCF_019599145.1). Taxonomy (NCBI): domain Bacteria; kingdom Bacillati; phylum Actinomycetota; class Actinomycetes; order Kitasatosporales; family Streptomycetaceae; genus Streptomyces; species Streptomyces akebiae. The sequence goes on from NZ_CP080647.1 coordinate 2,866,988, forward strand.
GTCCTCGACGTGGACCGCGTTCCGAGGCGCCGAGCTGTCCGGCCTCGGCGTATGCGGTCGACCGGTTGCTGCGGTCAGCCCGCAAGCCTTCCGCACCAGCACCAGCACCAGCACCGTCGACTGTGGCCTTATCTCCCGGGGTTCCCCTTGAGTTTCCGGAATATGTCGAGTGGCGTTCATCAGCACGACAGGGGAGGCAGCGTATCCCGCCGACTCCCCCGCGCCTCAGCCGCGTTTCAGCCCATCAACATGCGGATGCGCTTCGCGCCGTCCAGGTCTGTGCCCTGGTAGCCGACGACCGACCTGTCCAGGAGGTCGGCGATGAAGCGGAGCTTTTCGGTCATCTGCTGCATCTCGGTGGTGTTCTTGCGCTGGATGTCTCCGTACGCGGTCTTCGCCTCACCCTCCCAGGTTTCGGCGACGCGCTTCACCTCCTGCATGAGGGCTTCGAGCTCCTGGGTCAGGTCCGTGGCGGTCTTGCGGACGTCGCTCGCGGCCTGGGTGACTGTTGCGTAGCTGATCGCTGTGCGGTCATAGCTGGTGCTCATCGTGGGTCTCCTCCGTGGCTCAGGCGAGGCTGGTGATGCGGTCGGTGGTGTACGTCTGGCCCCTCATCCCGGCCTCTGCCTGGGCCTGGGACTCCGAGGAGTTGTCCACCTTCCGGATCTCCGCGATGCGCTCCTGCTCATGCTCGTCGAACCCGTTGACGGCCATGCGCATGACGTCTTCCAGGTCGACGAGGTTGTCCTGGAGCTTCTTGAGGTGGACGTTCACCTCTCGCTGCACCCTGTCGTACTCCTGGCTCGCCGCGCCCTGCCAGCCGCCCTGGATCATGTCCACCACGGTATTGAGCGACGTCACACGACGGCTCACCTCGACGTGGAAGTTCTGGATCTTGTTGGCCAGCGCGATGAGTTGGTCATTCTCGCGTTTCTGGTCCGGGGTCCCACTCACAGGTTCTCCACCCTCCTCTTGATGTGACGGCGGCATGGACCGCCGTGACGCGTCCATCGAGGCCGAGCGCCCAGATGGTTCAGGCGGGCAAGAATCACTGTGATCAGCGCGCGTCGCGCGGTCACAGCGTCACACCGCCCCCGTGCCGTATCAGTCACGTGATACGGCACGCCACTCTAGTCACTTGACGTGACGCTTCCAACTGCAAAGTCATAATGGACAGTTCAGGGGCGGCTCAGGGGACGGGCAGGTATCGGGACAAGGGGCGCAGCAGGAACCCTGGCTGCCGACAGGGTGTGATACGGGGATCGCGGGGTGTGACGCATAGCTGTTCTGTTTGTCGGTCACGGATGTGTCACCGCACAAGTACTGTGAGCCCGTAGCTCGTTCGTACGTCGGGAAGGGACCTCGCCGTCATGGCCGATGGGCTGGACAAGGGTGCCGAGAAAGCACTCAAGGAACGCAAAGAGCGCGAGAAGGACGAGCTCTACTCGCTGGACATCTCGGGGGTGGAGTGGCACAGCGCGCCCGGTACCGAGGAGCATGAGGAGCGGGTGGAAATCGCGTACTTGCCCGAGGGTGCCGTGGCCATGAGGTCGTCGCTCGATCCGGACACCGTGCTGCGGTACACCGAAGCCGAGTGGCGGGCTTTCGTGCTCGGTGCGCGGGACGGGGAGTTCGACCTGGAGCCGGCACCTCACAACGGCGGGCTGGAGCAAGGGGCTGGCGCCGCACAGCAAGAAGGGTGAGGTAGCCGCCGTCCCGGGGCCCGGTGCGCGACTCTCCGGACCCCCGGGGCCCCACCTCACGTCCCGGGTCGCACGGCCTCGATGCCCAGCACCAGCCACACCCACTTCTTCTCCTGGCCGTCGTCCGGGCCCGTCGCCACCCTTGCTCCGAAGAAGAGGCGGCCGTTCTGGACGCGGATGTCGACCAGTTTCGGGGTCGCCAGGATCGTCGCCTCGATGGGGAGGCCGAAGTAGTAGTAGGGCGTTTCCCTGCCGCTTCGGGGGTCGATGCTGACGAGGCCGTAGGGCCTGATGTTGTCGGTGCTCTCTCGGTATGCGAGGAGTTGGTCACCGCTCATGCGCAAGGGGTGGAGGAGTTGGTTGTGGCCCGACTCGAACTTCTTCGTCGTCTTTCCCGTTTCGACGTCGAACCCGATGATCCAGTTGGAGTTCGCCTCGGCTGTCTGGTCCGGGTCTTCCCTGCTCTCCAGGAAGACCTGACCGTCTCCGACCACCACGGACGGGCAGTCGTCGATCGTGTTGACGTTCGTCTGGCTCGCGCAGTCGGCGACATACGTGCCGTTGCCAAGGCTGATCGTCGCGCGGTAGTCACCGTTCTCATCGAGCGTGATCAGGTCGGTGATGTTGACATCGCCTGCCGCGGTGCCGAGGACGGCCGGTTCGCTGGACATCAGGTAGACGTTCCGGACGCCCTTGGTGACGTCGTACGTCCACCGCACCTCGCCGGTGCGAGGGTCGACGCTGCGGATCCGGAAGGTGTAATCGAGCGTCTTCCTGACGACGCAGGTGTCGCGGATCAGCAGGGCCTTTCCGCCTGCACTGCCCGTGTCCCGGCAACCGTCGGTGCGCCGTTTGCGCCAAAGTTCCTCGCCCGAGGACATCGCGTACGCGCTCGATCCCTTGCTCCACGTCACAGCCACGGTGCCCCTGGTCAGGGTGACGCTGGGCAGGGTCTCGGCATAGTGCGGTGCGCCGGTCGAGGGGAGCGCCTTCTGCCAGAGCTTCCTGCCCGTGTCGAGGTCGAGGAACGCCACGTGGTCGCAGAGCGCCTGCTCCCCCGAGTCCGCCCTGAACAGCACCGCCGTACGGCCGTCGGCGGTCACATGGTGCGTCGTACCGCAGATCGGGCCGTCCAGTCTGACCCGCCAGGCCTCGTCGCCCAGGGTCACGTCCTGGCCGATCTCGTAGCCCGCGAGCGTGCGGTTGATGCCCTTGGCGAGGATCGTCTTCGTGGCCCACAGCCCCGGCATCTCTGTGTGCTCGCCCGGGCCCACGTCGTCGACCGAGAAGCGGAACGCCATCCGTCCACTGATGGTGCGGGGGCGTTTCTCGACGGTCTCGCGAACGTCATCCGGGTGCTGGGGGGCGGCGGCTGACTTTGTGTCGCCGGGGGTGGGATCATCCTCGGTCGCGTACGCCAGCAGCCCGGCGCCCGCACACAGCGCGGCGACCACGGCGGCCGCCACTGATCCCAGCAGTCTCGTACGGCGTCGGCGTGCGGTCCGCGCCGTGTCGGCGGACGCGGTGAACGGGGAGGGAGGCGGCCCGAAGGTCATGCTCAAGCGCCCTTTCTGCGGTGCCGGCGGCGCAGATCGCGCAAGACGACCGCCGTGCCGACGATGACCGTGACCACGGCCGCGGCGAGGCCGAGGGTGTACGTGGCGTAGCGCTCGTCGCGTTCCTGCGGGGTCTCGGCGAGCGAGAAGCGGGCGGTGTCGGGGGCCGGGGCCTTGGACACTCCGGGGTCCGGGGTCGGCGACGAGGGCGGGTCGGCCACGTCGGAGTCCTGGACGGCGCGGACCGGGTCGACCACACCCCAGCCGACGAAGTTGTCGTGGCCGTTGACGGAGCGTTCGGCCGTCTGCTCGATCTGGGTCACGATCTGCGCGGTCGACCAGTCCCGGTGCTTCTCCTTGAGGAGCGCGGCAACCCCGGAGACGAACGGGGCGGAGAAGCTGGTGCCGTTGTCCGTGCACTGACCGCCGCCCGGGACCGTGGAAACGATGTCGACGCCAGGGGCCGCCACGCCCACGAATGCGCCCGCCTGGGAGAAGGACGCCCGCTCGTTGTTGCGGTCCGAGGACGCCACCGCGAGGACACCGGGGAACGCAGCCGGATAGGTGTTCTTGTACGTGCCGTCGAGGCCGTCATTGCCTGCGGAGGCGACCACGACGACGTCGCGCTCAAGGGCGGCGCGGACCGCCTGCGCGAGCCTGGAGGTGCCGGACAGGGGCTTGGTCGTGTCCTGGGAGATGTTGATGACGTCGGCACCCTGGGAGACGGCGTAGGTGATCGCCTCCGCCATGGAGTCCGAGTCGCCGCTGTTCTCGGCGTCGTTCTGGCGGATCGGGATGATCGTGGCGTTGGGGGCAAGGCCCACGAAGCCCGTGCCGTCGTGCGGCCGGGCCGCGATGATGCCCGCGACCTTCGTCCCGTGTCCCTCGCGGTCGTTCGTGGGATCGGCGCCCTTGCCCTTTGCCAGGAAGTCGCGGCCTGCGGCCTTGTCGACCGCCGCCTTCAACTGCGGGTTGCGGTCGTCGACTCCGGTGTCGATGACCGCAACCCGGATGCCCTTGCCCTTGTCGGTGCCCTGCCAGAGTTCGTCCAGGAGCACACGCTGCAACGCCCAGGGCGTGCCCTTGATCTGCTTGGCCGGGAACGCGCACGCACCGCTGCCGTCGAGCCGCACGCGCGTGTCGGACGTACCGGGCGCCTCCGGGCCGGCCCCGGGCGCAGCGGTGCTCAGCATCGTCAGCAGTGCGGCCACGGCCGGCAGAGTTGTCTTCTTCGGCGACACCTGTACGTCGCTCCCGTCCTTCTGTGCTGTGGAGCCGCTGCTGGGGTGGTGCGCAGACGCTCGCGTTCACGAACCCTGCGGCTGGCGGGCGCTGTTGGTGTCCAGGCGGGGGCCCTTGGCGAGGAACTCCGACCAGACCAGTGGAACCCTCGCCGGCCGGACGTTCTCGTAGCCGAGCTTCACCTGGGCCTCGCTCGGCTCCGGTGTCCCGTCCGACGTCCTCTTCTTACCGTCCACACCGACGCCGGACCGCTCGCTGTCGCTGTCGCCGTTCGCCTGGACGGCGTATCTGAGGCCGGTGTCCGTCACCAGGAAGAGCGATCCCGAGTCGCTGTCGGTGCCCTGGATCTGGGTGTAAAGCAGTCCCGTTCCCGGAGTGACGTACGTGCTCGTGCCGCCCGCGGCGATCTCAGCGGGGTACTCGGTGCCCGCCCAGGTCCGGAGCGTGGTGCCGTTGTCGTCGTCGACGTCGCTCAGGACGTTGCACACAGTGTTGCGACCCGAGTCCGCGGAAGCCGAGTTGACCATGGAGGCGCGCTGTGCCGGCCAGTCCGACGGCTGACCGGCGAAAGGCGTGCCGTCGGCGGTGAAGTCCTGGAGACCCACCTTCGCCGCCTGGCTGTTCATGTTGAGGACCGCGGACTGCGGCGAGTTGATGAGCAGCCAGGCGGTGAACGCGCTGATGGCCTTCACCTCACCCGGCAGCACGACGTAGTACTTCTCGCCCTCGCCCGTCTCCGTCACAAGGACCATGCCGACCCTGTTCTCCTCGTCGGAGAGCTGACCCTGCACCCCGGCGGGGGAGCCGACTCCGGGCGGGAGTCGGGGAAACGAGATCGGGTCGCCCCGGTGCAGGGTCTCGATCCACTCCTTGGTGACGAGCTGTGGCTGCTTGGAGCCGACGAGCGTCTCCGTCAACTTCTGATCGTCCTCGTCCGCCGCCTCGCCCGCCACGCGATACGCCTTCCCGGCTGCGTCCACCAGATAGCGCTCCCCGGCGCGGGTCTTGACGTACAGCACCTCGCCGCCGGAAAGGCGTTCGGAGCCGTCCGTCTTCCGCACATCCCGGTCGGCGAAGACGAACGTCGCCTCCTGGACCGTACTGCCCTTGCCGCCGGGCTGCTCGCACACCGCCCACCGCTTGGCCTTGCCCGCCTCGTCGGACGTCGGCAGCCGGTCCGGTGCGTAGGGGATGCCGAGGATCGGGCCGCGGGGCGGCTTGCCCGCGTCGAGGATCTTGTCGCTGATCTGGACGACCTGGTAGTCGGCACCGTTCATGAGCAGTCGGGCGGAGGCAAGGTTGAGGACGGGGTGGAGGCGGGTCGTCCCGTCCGTCTTGAGGACGACGTAGCGCGTCGTCGACTGCTTGCCCACGATGACCCGGGTGCCGGGCTGGTTCCAGTCCTTGGGCGCGGTGGGCTGGAACATGCCCCAGGCTCCGAAGACGCCCAGTGCGAGGGCGCCCGCGATCAGGCTAGGCACGACGGCCCGCAACGGCTTCGGAGCCCCTTCCTCAGAGCCCCAGGGCGACGGCTGGAGGAAGGCTGCGAGAGTGCGTCGCTTCGCGAACGTGTAGGCGTTGAGTTCGTCCCGCCGTGATGCCATGAGTGCCTGTTTCTCCCCGTACCGCGCCCGGGGGCCAACAGCCCCCGCCCTCCGTGTCAGACCGGCCCCCTACTATGCCTGTTGAGCCTTGGTGCGCGTGGGGCGGGTAGGGTGCCTTCCGCATCGAGGCCGCTGTCGAGTGGGTCGTTTCAGGTGTCTACGGGGGGTTTGCAGCAATGGCTTCCGCAAGCCGGACGCGATCACGGTCGCGCACAGAGGCGGCCGGCCCGCGTTCGTCTCCCGCGCCCGCCCCGGCGTCCACGCCCGCGGTGACGACGCCCGTTCCCGGTCCGGTCGCGCTTCGCCTCAAGGCGGGTTCCGGGCACTTCGGGGCGTTCCGGTTGCGGCAGTTGCTGCTCGTCGAGGCGGCTGCCGCCGTGTTGCTCGCCGGCTGGGCTGTGCACCCCCTCGCGCTCGTTCCCGCGGCCGTCATCGCCGTCGTGCTCGTGCTGCTCGCCGTCGTACGTCGCCGTGGGCGCTCCCTGCCCGAATGGCTCGCCACGGCGCGGGCGTTGAAGGCGCGGCAGCGGAAGGCCGCCGGTGCGGTGGTCCGGCCGGGGACGGAGCCAGGGCTGGCGCCCGCCGTGGAGTGCGACCCGAGCCTGCGGACGTACGCGTACGGCGGGAGGGACCGGCGGGCCGTCGGCATCATCGGGGACGGGACGTTCGTCACCGCCGTGCTGCAGGTCGAGGCGGACGCCACCGCGCTGCGTGCCGAGCGAAGCCGGCAGCCGTTGCCCCTCGGGCTGGTGCGTGACGCGCTGGAGGTGGACGGGATCCGGCTGGAGGGTGCGCAGATCGTGCTGCACACGCAGCCCGCGCCCGCCATACAGCTGCCCCAGCAGTCGGTGGCCGTCAGCAACTATGCGCCTCTGCAGGCGCAGACGGGCGCCCCGGCGGTCCGGATCACCTGGATCGCGCTGAAGCTGGATCCCGAGTTGTGCCCCGAGGCCGTGGCCGCCCGCGGGGGTGGGCTCCTGGGGGCGCAGAAGTGTGTGGTGCGGGTCGCGGATCATCTGGCCAGCCGGCTCACCGGGGCCGGATTCCGGACGACCCTACTCGATGAGGAGGAACTGGTCGCCGCGCTCGCCACTTCCGCCTGCGCCAATCCGCTGGTGACGGCGGAGGCCGGACGTACGGACACTCCGCAGCGGCGGACCGAGGAGTCAGGGCGGAGCTGGCGGTGCGACAACCGTCGGCACACGACCTACTGGGTGCGGCGTTGGCCGCAGTTGGGTGGTCGGGGGCCTTCGCTGCCACAGCTCGTGGGGCTGCTCACGGCCATACCCGCGCTCGCGACGACCTTCAGTCTGACCCTGGCACGCGGCGAACGGCACGAGGTGGTGCTCACCGGGCACCTCCGGGTGACGGGGCGCAGCGACGACGAACTCGTGGTGGCCCGGCGCGCCTTGGAGCACGCGGCCCGGCAGGCCGGGGCCGGGCTCGCGCGGCTGGACCGTGAACAGTTGCCGGGCGTGCTCGCCAGTCTGCCTCTCGGGGGTGTTCGGTGATGACCATGACCGGTACGGGTCCGCATGCGCCCGGGGTCGGCGCCGACCCCGGGTCCGGCATTGCCGAGCCTTCCGTCGGTGAGCGGGTGCGGGAGCGGGTGCGCTCCGGGTTCGGGCTCATCGGGCCCCGGCACGGGCGGCACGCTTTGTCGGTCGACCACTTCGACTCGCTCGCGCTGCCCATCGGGGACGACGGGGTCGTCATAGGGGTGGATGCCGAGAGGCAGCCCGCCGTGCTGGGGATCAACCGGCCCACTCCGTACGACATCGTCCTCATCGGCGGGCTGTGGACCGCCCAGGTGCTCGCCCTCCGCGCGGCGGCGACGGGAGCGCGGGTCGCCGTGGAGACCGGGCGTCCGCAGGCCTGGATGCAGATGGTGCATGCCATGGGCGGCGGTCAGAACGGCATGGCCGTGTACGACGTCGGGCGGGTACCTCCGCAGGGCGCGTCGGCCGGCGGTCCTGTGGTCGTCATCCGTGACTGCGGCATGCGACCGCCGCGCGGCCGGGTCGTCTCCGGGCCCTGGCAGTCCGTGGTGACGTTGCTGCCGTACCTCAGTCCGGTCGCTCCTCGGCTCATCCGGCAGGCCCGGCTCGTCGGTGTGCAGCGGGTCTCACCAGACGAGGCGGCGGAGTTGGGGCGCACGATGGCCCTGCCCCGGGCGGACATGGACTCGTTGCCCACACTCGCCGACGGCGTCACCCTCTGGTGCGCCGATCGCGACCGGCAGTACGTGATGACCCAGCCGACCGACGCCGAGATCGGGTTGCTGGGTACGCCTCGGCGGATCGACTGAGGGCGGTCGAGGGGCGTCGGGGTTTCGCGGACCGCTCTCGGGCTGCGTCGGGCCTACGGGTGCGACAGCAGCTGGCGTTCCGGTCCGGTAACCGTTCGGTCCCGATAATCGGGCGGTGCCGGTGGGCATTTCGGCTCGTGAATGTCCGGTCCCGGTGACCGTCCTGGTCGCCGTCGCGAGCACGGCGCCGGTCACTGTGGTGCATCGGCTCCGGATCTCTGCTTTGGAGTCGCTCACCGATAATGACCGGTTTGACCAGTCTCGTTGGGGATATGTGCGCCATCCCCGGGCAGGGCGTGGCGAAGCGGGCGGGGCGCGGTGGGGTGGACGGGCCTGCCGTCGTTGCCCTTGTGGTGATTAGGCTGGGACCGGGGGCGCACATCACGACGTCACGACGACACGGCTCGAACGACCAGAACGGTCGGCCCCGGCACGGCTTTGAGGGTGCTCGACCACACCAGGAGGAATTGTGAACAGCGATCGGGACGGGATCCGCGGGGGCTGGGCCACACCCGGCGATGACCAGTCCGACGCGGAGTCCGCCGTCGAGGCGACGGGCGAGTTCACCATCGATTACGCGCCGCCTGCCTGGTACACGCAGAACGCCTCGTCGGGCGGGTCGGGTTCGGGACCGGGTACGGGGACGGGGACGGGGACGGGGACGGAACCCGGGGCCGCGTCGGACGAGGGGGGCCTTCCGGGTGGTGCGCATCCGGCCCCGCCCTGGCCGCCGGTGGCTGCCGCGCCCGAAGCCGGTGCGGAGAGCGGGGACATCGAGAGTGGCGCGACCATGCGGATCTCCGCCGCCGCGTTGAAGCAAGAGATCTCGGCTGTGGGTGCTGGTGCTGGTGGCTCGGCCGAGTCTGAGAGTGCGAGTGCGGCAGACGGTGGCACGGGTGTCGAGGGAGTGAGCGAGGCCGGTACGACCGCCGCTGTCGCTGAGGTCGGCGAGCCGGGCGCGGGTGCCGCCGCGCAGCCTGTAGCTGCTTCCGCTGCCGAGACGGTGCAGGACACGCAGGGCGGCGCCGGTCAGGACGGCGGCGGCGGTGCCGCTGCGGACGGTACGGCCACCGTGGGTGCGTCCGGCGAGGCGGCATCCGAGGCCGAGGCCTCTGGAGTCGAACCGTCAGGCGGCGACATCACCCCGGACTCCGCCTCCGACGGGGCGGAGCCGACGGGAGCCGTCTCTCAGGACGCCGCGCCTCAGGGCGACACACCTCAGCACACCGCTGCGCAGGACTCGTCGCCCCAGAGCGCGACAACGGACGACGTCCAAGCCGACGAGGCCGCACCCTCGGCCGCAGCGCCTCAGCCGGGTTCGCCTCAACCCGTGCCTCAGACCGGTGCACCGCAGAACACCCCGCCTGTCACGCCCGCTCCGGGTGTCCCCGGTGGTGCGCCTCAGGGGGCCTCCGCCTGGACTCCCCCACCAGCACCGCACGGTGCGCTTCCGCCGCTGCCGCCCGCGTTCCAGCTCGCGGCGCCTGTCGCGCCCGCACCGGCAGCGCAGTGGCCGCCGTCCGCGCCGCCGTCCGCGCCGCCGGCCGAGGCCTCGCAGGTGTCCCCCGGGACGCCCGAGCAGCAGGCTGCGCACGCGCAGGGGGCACCGTCCGTACCTCCGCAGCAGCCGGACCACCCGCAGGCTCCGCAGGGTGCCCCCGCAGCCTGGGGCACCCCGATCGACGCCTCACCCGGCGCCCCCATCGGGGCCCCCACCCCCGCTGCCTCCCCCGCCCCCGGCGACCCCGCCGCCCCCGCCGCCCCTGACGCGGCCGGTGCGCCTCAGGTGACCATCGCCTCCAACGCACCCGACACACCCGGCGCACCCGGCGCCCCCGGCACTCCCGGCACCAACAGCGCCCCGAGCGAGCCCGGCACACCGGGCACCCCCGACGCCACCGGCGTCCCTGGTGCACCCGCAGCACCCGCAGCACCCGCAGCACCCATGGCACCCGGCGTGCCCGCCTCACCCGACGCACCCCACGCCCCCACCAGCCCCGCCGCCCCCGGCCCGACGCCTCCGCAGGGCCAGCCGGCGGCGCCCCCGCAGGCCCCCGGCACCCCCTCCCCCACCGGTTACGGCTTCCCGCCCGCCGACGCACCCGTCCCACCGCAGGCACCCATCCCCCAGCAGAGCGGCTACGGCTTCCCCCAACCCCCGGCCCAGCCAGGTCAGCCGGTACAGGGGGAGCACCAGGGACAGGCCGGGCACCCCGGTCACCCGGGTCAGCCGGTCGCCCCCCACCCCGGCGCGTCGCCCCCGGCGCAACCCACCCCCGGTTACGGCTTCCCGCCCGCCGACGCACCCGTCCCGCCGCAGGCACCCATCCCCCAGCAGAGCGGCTACGGCTTCCCCCAACCCCCGGCCCAGCCGGACCAGCCGGCCCAGCCGGGGACCCCTGGTGCCCCTGGTGCCCCCGTGCCTCAGCAGCACGGCTACGGCTTTCCTCAAGGGGCGGCCCAGCCGCCCGGCTCCCCGTACCCCCCGGCCCCCCAGACCGGCTACGGATTCCCGCCCTCAGCCGCTCAGGCGCCGACCCCTCCGGGCCCGCCCAACTCCCCCGCCCCTCAGGGTGGTTATGGATTCCCCCAGCCCCCTGCTCAACCAGGTCAGCCGGGGCACCCGGGCCATCCCGGTCAACCCCAACCCCCCTTCCCCGGTCAGCCCGGAGACCCGGGGCAGCAGGCCCACTCCGGTCACCCCGGTCACCCGGGACACCCCGGTCAGCCCGGTGGGCAGCCCCAGCCCCCCGCCCCCATCGACCCCCGCACCGGCGCCGCTTGGCCGCAGCCCGTGCAGCACGACCACCGGCAGCCCACCAACCCGGGGGTGGCGCCCCTCGGTTACACGGCGGCCGTGGAGTTGTCGTCGGACCGGCTGCTGAACAGCAAGAAGCAGAAGCAGAAGAGCAGCCGTCCGTCCTCGGGGGGCGGGCTGTTCAAGCTGGGCGGCAAGAAGGAGGAGGCCGAGCGGCAGCGGAAGCTGGAGCTGATCAGGACGCCGGTGCTGTCCTGCTACCGCATCGCGGTCATCAGCCTCAAGGGCGGCGTGGGCAAGACGACGACCACCACGGCCCTCGGCTCGACCCTCGCCACCGAACGGCAGGACAAGATCCTCGCGATCGACGCCAACCCGGACGCCGGCACGCTCGGCCGTCGTGTGCGGCGCGAGACCGGGGCGACCATCCGTGACCTCGTCCAGGCGATCCCGTACCTCAACTCGTACATGGACATCCGGCGGTTCACCTCGCAGGCGGCCTCCGGACTGGAGATCATCGCCAACGACGTGGACCCCGCCGTCTCCACGACGTTCAACGACGAGGACTACCGGCGTGCGATCGACATCCTCGGCAAGCAGTACCCGATCATCCTCACCGACTCGGGCACCGGTCTGCTCTACAGCGCGATGCGCGGGGTGCTCGACCTCGCCGACCAGCTGATCATCATCTCGACGCCGTCCGTGGACGGTGCGAGCAGCGCCAGTACGACACTGGACTGGCTCTCCGCGCACGGGTACCAGGATCTGGTGGCACGTTCCATCACGGTCATCTCGGGAGTGCGCGAGACCGGCAAGATGATCAAGGTGGAGGACATCGTCTCCCACTTCGAGACGCGCTGCCGGGGTGTCGTCGTCGTGCCGTTCGACGAACACCTCTCCGCGGGTGCCGAGTTGGATCTCGACATGATGCGGCCGAAGGTGCGGGAGGCGTACTTCACGCTCGCCGCGATGGTCGCCGAGGACATCGCCCGTCATCAGCAGTCGCACGGTCTGTGGACCTCGGACGGCAACCCGCCGCCGGTCGTCGCCCCTCCGATGCCGGGTCAGCAGGCTCCCGCTCAGCAGCCGTACCCGCCGCAGTATCAGCAACATCCGCAGCAGGGCCAGCAGCCGTATCCCGGTCAGCCCTACCCGGGGCAGCCGGCCCCCGGACAGGCCCCCCAGCCCTACGGTCACCCCGGCCAGCCCGCACCCGGGCAGCCATATCCGCCGCAGCAGGCGCAACCGCAGCAGGGGCAGCCCCACCCGCCGGCACCGCCCCAGCAGTAGCCCGCACGACAGCCGGCGGCACGCGGAACACAGCACGGCGGCACGACTGAGGCCCGTACCGTTCACGGATCGTGAACGGTACGGGCCTCAGTCCATCCAGGTCCGGGGGCGGGCCGGCCTCGGAGCTACCGGCGCTGCTTCCCCTCGTCGCCCTCGTCCCCCTCGTACGCGGCGATCAGCTCTCGGCACCTCTTCACGTCCTCGCCCATCGCCACCAGGAGCGCCTCCAGCGACTCGAACTTCGCCTGGCCGCGCACGAAGGCGAGGAAGTCGACGGCGACGTGGAGGCCGTAGAGGTCGAGGCCGACGCGGTCGATGGCGTACGCCTCGACGGTGCGCTCGGTGCCGTCGAACTGCGGGTTGGTGCCGACGGAGATCGCTGCGGGCATGGCCTCGCCGGCGACGTGCAGCCAGCCGGCGTAGACACCGTCGGCGGGGATCGCGGTGTGCGGGAGGGTCTCGACGTTGGCCGTCGGGAAGCCCAGCTCACGGCCGCGCTGCGCGCCGCGTACGACGACGCCCTCGACGCGGTGGGGACGGCCGAGGATCTCGCGCGCGCCCTCGACATCGCCCTCGCCGACCAGCCGTCGGGTCAGGGTCGAGGAGAACGGCTGACCGCCGCCCGCCTCGCCGGTGACGAACAGGTCGACCACCTCGACCTCGAAGTCGTAGGTCTTGCCCTGCTCGGCCAGGAACGCCACGTCCCCGGCGGCCTTGTGGCCGAAGCGGAAGTTGGGGCCCTCGACGACGGCCTTGGCGCGGAGCTTGTCGACCAGCACCTTGACGACGAAGTCGGCCGGGGACAGCCGCGAGAACTCGGTCGTGAAGGGCAGGATCAGGACCGCGTCCACCCCCAGTTCGGCCATCAGCTCGGCACGACGGTGGTGCGGGGCGAGCAGCGGAGGATGTGTGCCGGGGCGCAAGACCTCGCTGGGGTGCGGGTCGAAGGTGACGGCGACGGAGGGAACGCCCAGCTCACGCGCGCGTTCCACGGCGTGTCGGAGGATCAGCTGGTGCCCGCGGTGCACCCCGTCGTAGGAACCGATGGTGACGACGCTGCGCCCCCAGTCCTCGGGGATGTCCTCCAAACCACGCCAGCGCTGCACTGTGACCGCTCCTCGTCGAACCCGTGTCCGTATTGACGCCTAACCCTTGCGCAGGTCTAAGGGTGCCATGCCCGATGCTCTCCGCCCGCATCGGCATCCGGGCTGTGACCCTGAGCACGGGATCCGGCCCCTCGACCCGGTACGCCCGTCCCTCCTCACGCGGGCACCCGCACACCCGGCACCCCCGCCAGGTTCTCGATCATCCGACGGGTGCTGGGACCGACCACCGCCGCCCACTCCTGGGGCGTGCCGCTGAGCCAGCCGACCACCAGCTCCGCGAACCCGGGCACGTGGCGGGCCAGGTCGACGAGTGCCCAGTCGAATCGGGTGGCCCCTTCGGGCGTGCGGACCAGCAGCAGGCCGATGCGGTGAACCAGCACCCGGACGTCCGCGCCCACGCTCGTACCCGCCGCGCCCGCGACGACCGCCCGCAGCAGCGCGTCGAGGACGGACGGGTCCCGCTCGGTCGCCATCAGCAGGTCGAGCAGTTCGCGGCGCAGCGGGCGGGAGACGGGGGTGCCCGGTTCGGCGAAGACGGCAGCCAGGGCCGCGCGAACCTGGACCGGGCCGTCGACGATGAGGCCGCTGACCAGAGGGAACAGTACGGCGCGGGTGCCCGGGCCGTGTTCCAGTCTGCGGTCGACGTACACGGCGACGTGCCCGGCCACCTCGGGGCGCAGGGCGACGACCTCCCGTACGAGGGTGGTGACGCGGCGCGCGAGGCCGGGCGTGGTGACCTCGGCGAGCGTGCGCAGGGCCTCCCCGTCCGAGCCCTCGGCGCCGGGCGTGCGCAGCCGGGCGCGGAAGGCGGCGAGGACCGGGTCCGGGTCGGTCGCGAGTGCGGTGACCACGGCGCTCGCGGGCAGCTGCGGGTCACCCGCCGCGAAGCGTTCCAGCGCCTGCGGCAGATACCGCGGCCTGGTCCGCGGATCCCGTACGAGCAGGGCCAGGGCGCCGCTGTGCAGGGTGACGTCGGCGGGGCGGCCCAGCAGGGCGAATGCCGCGTAGCGCAGGAGTTCGCGGTCGGCCTCCGTGCGCACGTGCGGAGCGGTCCGCAGCCCGTACGCGAGCCCCGCGACCCGTCGGGCCGGACGCTCGTCGTGCGCCCACCGGTCGACGGCCCGGCATACCGCCGAGGGCTCCTCCTCGGACAGTACGGCGAGGAGCTCGTCGCCACGTCGGTGCGCGCAGTCGACGAGTGCCTCGGTCAGGTCGTCCAGGGCGCATCGTCGATGGGTGTGCAGCAGTGCCTGCGCGGCCGTCGCCACGGTGGCGTCCGGGGTCGCGACCAAGGGGGTGTCGTCGGCGAACCAACGGGTGAGCAGCGGTTGTACGTCGACGGGGGCGGCCGACAACAACCGGGAGACCGCGTCCAGGTAGCGGGGCCCCTCGCCGGTGGCCGGGTCGGCGACGACCAGGCGTCGCAGCAGGTCGAACCGTTCCGCCTCGGGCAGGGGCAGCGAGGCCCAGAAGTCCGGCCCGAACTCGGCCGGCACACCTCGGCCCTGGGCACGCCAGGCACCGATCCGCTCGGTGAGGAACCGCAGCACCCTGGTGTACGGCGTCGCGTCGGGCACCCGGAGCAGGGCCTCGGCCAGGAGACGGGTGGCCCACCAGGTGGGGTCGTCGGGGGCGGGGGCGCCCGGGGGCAGCAGGGCGTCCAGGGCGTCGAGCAACTCCTCCAGGCGTCCGGCGAGTTCGGTGGGGCCCTGTTGTCGGCCGAGGAGGAGCAGGGCGTGGACGACGGGGCCGATACGGTGGCGCGGCACGGGGAGGTCGCGGGTGGCCCGGCGGGCCTGCCTGCGCACGCGGGCCTCCGAGGGCATCGTGCCCCAGCCCCGCCGGGTCTCGGCCTGGGCGACCCAGCCACGGTGCACGAGCGCGTGCAGGGCGGCGTCGAGGTCCAGGTGTGCGCCCTGGATCCAGTCGGCCAGTTCCTCGTGGGCGAAGCGGTAGCCGTCGCCGGCCGGGACGAGCAGGCCCTCGGTGAGCACGGCCGAGGCCCAGCCGGTGGTGCCGCCGAGCCGCCGTCCCGGCACCGGTCCCCACGGGAACACGGCCTCGAACGCGGCCCGGTCCAACTCCCCCTGTCCGGGGCCGAGGCACCGCCGGGCCGCCTCGTGCACCTGCCCCGAGACCTGCGCCGCCAGCCGCCGCACGGCCGCGCCGCGCACCCCGTTCACCGCGGCGAGCCGCACGGCGATCCGCAGACACATCAGATCCAGGTAGGCAGCCAGCACCTCGTCCCTGCCGGGGCGGCCTGGAGCGGTGCGGTCCGCGGTGGGACCCGAGGGGTGCGGGGTCGGGCCGGGGTCGTAGGCGGTCGGGCCGGAGGAGGACGGTCCCGGGCCGGTGGGTCGTTGCGCCCGGCCGTGCGGGTGACCGCCCGTGTCCCGTGCCCCGGGAGCGGACGGAGCGGAGGCTCCGCCGGGGGTGGGGGCGGTCGTGGTGGTGCGCCCGGTGGAAGGGATGTCGGCCCCGGCCGACGGGATGCCGAGCCCGTCGCGTCCCGGTTCACTCGGTCCCCGGTCCTCCGGGCCCCGGTTTCCCGGGCCGTAGCGCCCCTGCTCCTGCGGTCCCCAGGCGTCCCGGCCCGCCGCCCGCGGTCCCCAGCCGTCCCGGCCCTGGTCCTCCGGGCCCCGGTCGCCACGGCCCTGATGCGCCGGCCCGGAGCCGCCCGGCACCCGGTCCTCCGGCTCCTCGTCGGTCCGGCCCGTCCCAGTGGCCCCTGCCATGTGCCCGTCGGGCGGTCCGGCGAAGGCGCCATCCTCGCCGGGCCGGCCGTTCGCGGGGTCAGGCAGTGCCGCTCGGACCTCGGACAGGAGTCGCAGGGTGAGGGGGTGCCGGGCGTCCTCGGCGGTGAGCGCGTCCTCGGGGATCCCGTACCGCAGGCGGGCCCGGCGGGCCTCGCTCTCGGTCAGGTCGCCCAGGCGCACACAGGCCGGCAGCAGTTGCCCCTCGGCGCCGGAAGCCTCCCCGTGCAGCAGTTCGGCGGGGAAGTGCGTCCCGGCCCGCTCCCAGTACTCGGCGCGGCAGGCCACCACGAGCCGAGCCCCGTTCGCCCGCAGCCACTCGACCGTCCCCGCGGTCCACTCGGCCAGCCGGTGCGCGAGCGTCGGCGGCATCTCCTCGGGCCCGTCGAGCAACAACAGCAGCGGCCGCCCCTCCGCCCCCGCGAGCCGCGCGAGCCGCTCCGGCCGGATGTCCCCCAACTCGCCCTGGTAGCGACCCGGCAGCCACGGCCGCCCGCCCTCGGTTGCCCGATCTCCCAAAGCACCGGCACCGGCACCGCCCGAGGAATCCTCACCGCCACACGCACCCGCGGAAGCGGCGAATGCGGCCGAGAAGTCCGACGCGGCCCACCCACCCGACGCGGCGCCCTCGTCCGCCGCCCCGGGCCCGTCAGCCGCCCCGGGCCCGTCGGCGGCCGAGGCTTGTCCCGCGCCAGAGCCGGCGCTCCTGCCAGGCCCCCCGGATCCTCGCGCCGACGCCTCCCACTCCCCCGTGGAACCCCCCGCGTCCGACCCCTCCGAGGAGGCCGACACGGACGCCGCCACGATCCGTCCCGCGCGTTCCAGGGCGCGTCGGGCCGCGTCCGCCACGGAGGTGTCGGCGGAGAGGAGGTCGGCGCCGCGGAGCCAGAGAGTGGGGGCGGGGGCCGGGCCCCGGCCGCGTCGGGCGGCGAGGGCGGCCAGTTCCGTCGTACGGCCGCTGCCGGGTGGGCCGACGAGACCGAGAACGGCGGCGGGGCCCTCGGAGAAGGCGCTGAACTCCCTTACGACGTCGACCCGTTCGACCGGATCGGCGTCGGCCGCCGCCATGGCCCCGGCGCCCGCCCCCGGCCCGTCCGAGCCCACCGTCGTGGCCGTGAGCTCCAGCACCCCCGCCAGGTTCAGATCCGTTCCGTACGCCGGCACGGTCGCCGCGTTGCGGGCGAGCAGCTCGGCCAGCGGCTGCTCGGCCTGCCACCCCCGCAGGGGAACGGCGAAGCCCGTGGCCCGGTGCTGTGCCTCCAGGGCCGTGCCGAGGACGCCCACCACGGCCCCCGTGGTCATGTCGAGCACGGGTCCCCCGGCCGCGCCCCCGCCCAGCCGCAGCGCGTCGCTCCCCGCGGTGCCGATCGCCAACTCCAGGGCGCCGCGCAGCAGATGGAAACCGTCGGTCGCGGTGTACGTGACGTCCGCCGTACCCAGCACCCGTGCCTCGCGCCAGCCGCCGGCCGCGATGCGGACGTACGCACCCGTCTCGACCTCGTCCCGCAGGGCGAAGGGCAGCGGGTCCACGCACAGCCCCTGGGTGCGGATGAGCGCGAGGTCGAGGGCGGGCAACGGCGTGACCGCGTCGGACGTCACCACACAGACACGGTCGCCGGTGGCGCGCACCACGATCCGGGCCAGCCCGTCCACCGCCTCGTGGCTGGTGACGACCGTGCCGTGGTGGTCGGCGACGAACCCCGTGCCACGTGGTCGTCCCGCCAGATCGCCGACCCGCACCAGGACTTCGTCCCGCGCCGCCCGGCGGCCGTCGTCGGTCGCCCGACGGCCCCGTACCACCATGTCCTGACCTCCCCGTCGTACCTGTGTTCCGACGGTAGGCACGTGAAGATCAGCGGAACAGATCGCGCGACGAACGCGCCCCCTTCCACTCCCTCGGTTCACTCCGAGCGCCTGCACGAAGGGGTGAATAGCCCCGGGCAGATGGATACACCTCTGGGTGGGGGAACCGAGGGGGGACCGTGGAGCGGCGGGAACAGCGACCCCGTGAGACCGCCGCTCCACGCTCCACCGGGTCGAGCCGTGTCGGGCCGGGTGCCCCTGCGGCACCGTCCGGGCCAGGGGCTGAGCCCCCGAGCCCCCTAGCCCTCGCCTGACAACGCGGGTTGGTGCTGCGGTGCCCGCCTCGGGGTCAGCCG
The DNA here is from genome assembly GCF_019599145.1 of Streptomyces akebiae. Classification (NCBI taxonomy): domain Bacteria; kingdom Bacillati; phylum Actinomycetota; class Actinomycetes; order Kitasatosporales; family Streptomycetaceae; genus Streptomyces; species Streptomyces akebiae. The sequence goes on from NZ_CP080647.1 coordinate 2,885,467, forward strand.
AAGACGGCCAGGCTCTTCGCCTTGCCCTTCTGGCTTTCGACCAGGGCCAGGAAGCGACCCGTGGGGTCGAAGACGGCCGTGGCGCCCCGGTCCGCGTACTCCTCGGGCATGTCCAGGCGGACCCCGTTCAGCAGGAGCCGGGCGCGCCTGTCGTCCACGTCCCAGCGGGGGAACGCGGCCGCGGCGGCTTCGGCGACCGGCATGACGGTCAGCTCCTGCTGGAGCTGGTCGAGAGTCCGCGCGGAGTCCAGCTTGTACGGGCCGACGCGGGTCCGGCGCAGCGCGGTGAGATGGCCACCGACGCCCAGTCCCGCACCCAGATCGCGGGCGAGGGCACGGATGTAGGTCCCGGAGGAGCACACCACCGACACCACCAGGTCGACAACGGGGGTGCCGTCCTCGGCGACGGCCTGGCGGACGTCGTACACGGCGAAGGAGGAGATGGTGACGGGCCGGGCGGGAATCTCGAAGTCCTCACCGTCGCGGGCCCGCTTGTACGACCGCACGCCGTCGATCTTGATGGCGCTGACCTTGGACGGCACCTGCATGATCCGTCCGGTCAGCTCGGCCACACCGGCGTCGACGGCTTCGCGGGTGACCTTCGACGCGTCGACCGACGCCGTGATCTCGCCCTCGGCGTCGTCGGTGACCGTCGTCTGCCCGAGCCGGACGGTGCCGAGGTACTCCTTCTCCGTGAGCGCGAGGTGACCGAGCAGCTTGGTCGCCTTCTCCACCCCCAGGACGAGCACTCCGGTGGCCATGGGGTCGAGCGTCCCCGCGTGTCCGACCCGTCGGGTCCGGGCGATGCCGCGCATCTTGGCGACGACATCGTGCGAAGTGAAGCCCGACGGCTTGTCGACGATGACAAGGCCGTCGGGCGTGGTGTTCTTCTGGCGCTGCTGGGTCATTCGGCGGCGGCATCCTCGTCGGCGTCGTCCTCGGCGTCGTCGCCCGGCTTGCGGTAGGGGTCGGCCTCACCGGCGTACTTGGCCCCCGAGGCGCTCTCGCGCACCGCGGCGTCGGAGGCCCGCGCCTTGTCGAGGAGGTCGTCGATGGTCTTGGCGGTGTCCGGGAGGGCGTCGGCCACGAAGGTGAGGGTCGGCGTGAACTTCACACCGGCGGCACGGCCGACCTCGGAACGGAGGATGCCCTTGGCGCTCTCCAGCCCCGCGGCGGCGGCCGCCCGCTCCTCGTCGTCCCCGTACACCGTGTAGAAGACGGTCGCCTCCCGCAGGTCCCCGGTCACCCGGGTGTCCGTGATGGTGACGTGTGAGCCGAGCCGCGGGTCCTTGATCCCGCGCAGCAGCTTCTGGGCCACCACCTCTCGGATGAGGTCCGCCAGCCTCTTGGCACGCGCGTTGTCGGCCACTGGTCCGTCTCCTAGCTCGTTCTGCGTAACTACTGCTTCTTCAACTGTCCCCGCGCCGCCGGATCAGTCGTCGTCGCCGTGCAGGCGCCGCCGTACCGACAGCAGTTCCACCTCGGGGCGCCCGGCGACCAGCCGCTCGCACCGGTCCAGTACGTCGGTCAGGTGCCCCGTGTCGCCGGAGACCACCGCCAGGCCGATCACGGCCCTGCGGTGCAGATCCATATGGTCGACCTCCGCCACGCTCACCGCGAACCTGCGGTGCAGCTCGGCCACGATCGGGCGGACGACGGAGCGCTTCTCCTTCAGCGACCGTACGTCGCCGAGGAGGAGATCGAAGGACAGAGTCCCCACGTACATGTGTGTATCCGGTTCACCCGCCGGTACGGGATCGATGGCCCGCCCGTAGCCGGGCGGGAACATCAGAACCGTACATCGGCCTGGCGCTGCGACTCGACGCAATATCGGCGCCTGGGGCCCGGGACCCTTCTCCCAGGCACGGGGAACCGCGCGAAGGAGGTCCGGGGGCGAAGACCCCAGGAACGACCACACCGGCCGAGGGCGCCCATGGCACCCCCGGCCGGCGTGAACCACCGTCCTACGACCGCGGCTTCTCGCGCATCTCGTACGTCGCGATGACGTCGTCGACCTTGATGTCGTTGAAGTTTCCGAGGTTGATACCACCCTCGAAGCCTTCGCGGATCTCGGTGACGTCGTCCTTGAAGCGACGCAGACCCTCGATGTTGAGGTTCTCCGCGATGACCTTGCCGTCGCGGAGGAGGCGGGCCTTGGTGTTCCGCTTGACCTCGCCGGAGCGGATGAGAACACCCGCGATGTTGCCCAGCTTGGACGACTTGAAGACCTCGCGGATCTCCGCCGTACCGAGCTCGACCTCTTCGTACTCCGGCTTGAGCATGCCCTTGAGGGCCGCCTCGATCTCCTCGATCGCCTGGTAGATGACCGAGTAGTAGCGGACGTCCACACCCTCGCGCTCGGCCATCTGCTGCGCACGCCCGGCGGCGCGCACGTTGAAGCCGATCACGATGGCGTCGGAGCCCATCGCCAGGTCGATGTCGGACTCCGTGACCGCACCGACGCCGCGGTGCAGGACGCGGATGTCGACCTCTTCGCCGACGTCCAGCTGGAGCAGGGAGGACTCCAGGGCCTCGACGGAACCAGAAGCGTCACCCTTGATGATGAGGTTGAGCTGCTGGACCTCGCCGGCCTTGAGCACCTTGTCCAGGTCCTCGAGCGAGACGCGGCGCGTGCGCTTGGCGAACGCGGCGTTGCGCTCACGGGCGGCGCGCTTCTCGGCGATCTGACGGGCCGTACGGTCCTCGTCGACGACGATGAAGTTGTCGCCCGCACCCGGGACGTTGGTGAGACCGAGGACCTGCACCGGCGTCGCCGGGCCTGCCTCGAGCACGTTGTTGCCGTTGTCGTCGTGCATGGCACGGACACGGCCGTACGCGTCACCGACCACCATCGTGTCGCCGACCCGCAGCGTGCCTCGCTGGACGAGGACCGTCGCCACGGCACCGCGGCCGCGGTCGAGGCGGGACTCGATGGAAATACCCTGCGCGTCCTGCTTCGGGTTGGCCCGCAGGTCGAGCGAGGCGTCGGCGGTCAGGATGACCGCTTCGAGCAGCGAGTCGATGTGCAGACCCTGCTTGGCGGAGATGTCGACGAACATCGTGTCGCCGCCGTACTCCTCGGCCACCAGGCCGTACTCGGTCAGCTGACCGCGCACCTTGGTCGGGTCGGCGCCCTCGACGTCGATCTTGTTGACCGCGACGACGATCGGGACCTCGGCCGCCTTGGCGTGGTTGAGCGCCTCGACCGTCTGCGGCATGACGCCGTCGTTGGCCGCGACGACCAGGATTGCGATGTCGGTCGACTTGGCACCACGGGCACGCATGGCGGTGAACGCCTCGTGACCCGGGGTGTCGATGAAGGTGATCTTGCGATCCTCTTCGTTGACCTCGGTCGTGACCTGGTAGGCACCGATGTGCTGGGTGATGCCGCCGGCCTCGCCCGCGATGACGTTCGTCTTGCGGATGGCGTCGAGCAGTCGGGTCTTACCGTGGTCGACGTGACCCATGACGGTGACGACCGGCGGGCGGACGACCAGGTCGTCCTCGTCGCCCTCGTCCTCGCCGAACTCCAGGTCGAAGGACTCGAGCAGCTCGCGGTCCTCCTCCTCGGGGCTGACGATCTGGACCGTGTAGTTCATCTCGCCGGCGAGGACCTCGAGGGTCGCGTCGGAGACGGACTGCGTGGCCGTGACCATCTCGCCGAGGTTCATCATGACCGCGACGAGGGAGGCGGGGTTGGCGCCGATCTTCTCGGCGAAGTCGGTGAGCGACGCACCGCGCGACAGGCGAATGGTCTCGCCGTTGCCGCGAGGCAGCATCACGCCGCCGACCGACGGGGCCTGCATGGCCTCGTACTCCTGGCGCCTCTGCCGCTTCGACTTGCGACCGCGACGCGCGGGACCGCCGGGACGACCGAAGGCGCCCTGCGTGCCACCACGGGCACCCGGACCACCGGGACGGCCACCGAAGCCGGGACGGCCACCGCCGCCGGCACCCGGACCACCGGGACGACCGGCGAAACCGCCACCGGCACCGGGAGCACCCGGACGACCGGCGAAACCGCCACCGCCGCCACCCGGACGACCGGCGAAACCGCCGCCACCGGGACGACCGCCGCCGCCACCGCCGGGACGACCGCCGCCACCGGGACCGCGGCCACCGGGACCACCGCCGCCGGGACGCGGGCCGGCAGCCGGACGCTGCGGCATCATGCCGGGGTTCGGACGGGGGCCGCCGGGGCCACCGCCGGGACGGGGACCGCCGCCCTGCGGACGAGGCATGCCGCCCGGGGTCGGACGGGCGCCGCCCGGAGCCTGCGGACGGGGACCGCCGCCGGCACCCTGCGGACGCGGCGCCTGACCGGGAGCCGCGGGACGCGGACCGCCCTGGGCGCCGCCGGGGCCGCCCTGGCCGCCGGGACGCGGGGCACCGCCGGGACGGGGGCCCTGCGGGCGCCCCATGCCGGTGGAGCCACCGGAGGTGAAGGGGTTGTTACCGGGACGCGGACCCGCAGGACGGGCACCGCCCGGCTTGGGCGCACCGGCGCCGGGACGCTGACCGCCGGGGCGCGCGGACTGGCCGCCACGCTCCTGGCCGGGACCGCCCGGACGCTGCTGCTGGCCACTGGGACGCGGCGCACCCGGACCGGGACGGGCGCCCGGACGCGGGGTGGACGGGGCGGCCGGAGCCGACGGGGGCGCCTGGAACTCGGGCACGCTCGGGGCCGGGGAGGCCGGAGCGGGCTTCGGCGTCGGCGGCTTGGGACCGGGCGTCGGACGCGGACCCGGGGCCGGGGCGGCTGCGGGCCGCTCGGCGACGGGCGGCTTCGGCGCGGCCGGACCGGGACGAGGCGCGGCCGGACGTGCGGCCTGCGCGGGGGACGGGGCCGCCGGACGGGCCGGGGCGGCCTTGCGCGGGGCGGGCTTGCCGCCGCCGCTGCCCTGCTGGAGGGCGTCAGTCAGTTTGCGTACAACGGGGGCCTCGATCGTCGAGGACGCCGAACGGACGAATTCACCGAGCTCCTGGAGCTTGGCCATGACGACCTTGCTCTCAACCCCGAACTCCTTGGCGAGTTCGTATACCCGGACCTTAGCCACTTCGCTCCTTTTTAGGTCCGGGTGCGTCCGGACCGTCGCTACTTCATGGGCGTACTCATCGCGTGCTCATCGAGTGCTCATCGCAATCTCGACCTACTTCCAACTCGCGGGGTACCAGGGCCGCACGGAGGCTCCGTGCGACACGTCTTACGGTGTTGCCTGCTCGGCAACTGTTGTCTGCTCCACGTATCGGCGCAACGCCTTTGTGTCGAGCGCTCCCGGGGCACGCAGCGCCCGCGTGAACGCCCGGCGGCGTAGCCCCAAGTCGAGACAGACCTGAACGGGGTGTACGTACGCACCCCGGCCGGGCAGCGTACCGCGAGGATCGGGGACGCATTCGCCCTCGATCGCCACGACGCGCAGCAGTTCGGTCTTGGCCGATCGCTGCCTGCACCCCACACAGGTGCGTTCAGGGCATGCACGGGCACGCGTCCGGCCAGACACTGCTAAGTCTACCTCCCCGCGGCGACCTCACCCCTTTGGGGCAAGAATCGAACAGTTGCCGCGCATATAACTGACGTGATCTAAGCGACCTGCGGCTTGGATCTATTCCCCGGCTGCTCGGACACCTACTCGGACGGCTGCTCGGTGTCCGGTCGGATGTCGATCCGCCAGCCGGTGAGACGGGCGGCGAGGCGGGCGTTCTGGCCCTCCTTGCCGATCGCCAGCGACAGCTGGTAGTCGGGCACCGTCACCCGCGCGGAGCGGGCCGCGAGGTCCACGACGTCGACCTTGGAGACCCGGGCCGGGGAGAGCGCGTTCGCCACCATCTCCGCCGGGTCGTCCGACCAGTCGACGATGTCGATCTTCTCACCGTTCAGCTCGCCCATGACATTGCGCACCCGGCCGCCCATCGGGCCGATGCAGGCGCCCTTGGCGTTCAGACCGCTGCGGGTGGAGCGGACGGCGATCTTCGTACGGTGTCCGGCCTCACGCGCGATGGCGGCGATCTCGACGGACCCGTCGGCGATCTCCGGCACCTCGAGGGCGAAGAGCTTCTTCACCAGATTGGGGTGCGTGCGGGAGAGCGTCACGGAGGGGCCGCGCACGCCCTTCGCCACCCGTACGACGTACGACCTGAGTCGCATTCCGTGCTGGTAGGTCTCGCCGGGGACCTGCTCCTGCACGGGCAGGATGGCCTCCAGCTTGCCGATGTCCACGAGCACGTTCTTCGGGTCGCGGCCCTGCTGGACCACACCGGTGACGATGTCGCCCTCGCGCCCGGCGTACTCACCGAGGGTGGCATCGTCCTCGGCGTCCCGCAGTCGCTGCAGGATCACCTGTTTGGCGGTGGTGGCGGCGATGCGCCCGAAGTCCGACGGGGTGTCGTCGAACGCGCGCGGCTCCTGCCCCTCCTCCAGGTCCTCGGGATCCTCCTTCGCCCACACGGTCACATGGCCGGTCTCCCGGTTGAGCTCCACGCGCGCGTGGCGGCGGCTTCCCTCGGTGCGGTGGTAGGCGATGAGGAGGGCCGCCTCGATCGCCTCGACCAGCAGGTCGAAGGAGATCTCCTTCTCCCGCACCAAGCCCCTGAGGGCACTCATGTCGATGTCCACGGCTACGCCTCCTCCTCTTCCTTCATGTCCTTCTTGTCCTTGCGGTTGAACTCGACCTGGACGCGGGCCCTGTCGATCTCCGCGAAGGCGAGCCGGCGGGCGGTGGCCTTGCGGCCCTTCACTCCGGGCACTTCGAGGTCGAGGCCGTCGTCGTCCACGGTCAGGATTCTGGCGATCAGTTCCCCGTCCTCGCGGAGCGTGAACTTCACCAGCCGGTCCACGGCACGGCGGTAGTGACGGTGCTCGGTGAGGGCGCGCTCGGCGCCCGGCGTACCGACTTCCAGGGTGTACTCCGCCTGGCCCATCGCGTCCGTCTCGTCCAGCTTGGCCGAGACGGCGCGGCTGACGTCGGCGACGGTGTCCAGATCCGCGCCCTCGTCCGAGTCGACGACCACACGCAGCACCCGCTTGCGTCCGACCGAGTCCACTGCGATCTCTTCGAGATCCAGGCCCTGGGAGCGTACGAGCGGTTCCAGCAGTTCTCGCAGCCTCTCGCTCTGGGTGGTGCTCATCCGGGTGACTCCTCGGCCGCGTGTGCTGTTGTGGGTAGGGCGCGTGTCAGGTCAAAGGGTAGCCGCTCCGCTGGGGTGTTGCCGTCCATGTGGGGGCTGTGAGCGGGGGCGCCCATGGGGGCGCCTCATGGCTCGGGGGTGCTGGTATTCGCGCGGCTGCGGGTGCGCGGAGGCTCGCCGGGCGCTTCCCCGCGCCCCTAGCGAGACGCGGCACGTTTCACGGGTACCGTGATCGCACCGCTTCTTTGTTCGTACGACCCCCCGAGGACGTCTGCTGTGTCGTTCAGCCTGTCGTCGCGTGCCCTGTCGGGGCCGCGCAGAAGGAGTTTGCTCGTCGGGGCCGCCGGTGCCGGGCTGCTCGCGGGGTGCTCGTCCGGGGCTCCGGGGTCCGACGGCGGAGACGGTGCGTCGCAGGTGGAGCGGGCACGCGCGCGCGTGGCGCGGGACAGCGAGAGGCTCGTGGAGCGGTACGACCTCGTGATCGCCGCCCATCCGGATCTGGCCTCGCTACTGACGCCGCTGCGGGCGGAGGTCGTTCGGCACGCCAAGGCGTTCGGGGGCGGGAAGGGGGCCGGTGCGCGGGGGGCGAGCGCTTCCCCGTCCGGTTCGCCCTCCGCCTCCCCCTCCGCCTCGGCCTCGCCCTCCTCCGTGCCGGCGGACCCCGGGGCCGCCCTCACCGAACTGGCCGCCGCCGAGCGGAGACTCGCCGACAGCCGGGCCAAGGCGTTGCTGGGGGTGCCGGGTGAGCTGGCGCGGCTGATGGCGTCGGTGGCGGCGGCGGGTGCCGGGCACGCGTACGTGTTGACTGAGGGGGCGAAGTGAGCAGCGGGGAGCTGAAGGCGGTACAGGCGGCACTCGGGGCCGAGCACGCCGCCGTGTACGGCTACGGCGTCGTCGGGGGGAAGATCGGCGAGGCGCGGCAGCGCGAGGCCCGGGAGGCGTACGACGCGCACCGGGCCCGCCGGGACGAGCTCACCCGGGCCGTACGGGATCTGGGCGGCAAGCCCGCCGTGGCGGCCGCCGGGTACGCGTTGCCCTTCCAGGTGGCCGATTCCGAGTCCGCCGTGCGGCTCGCCGTGGAGCTGGAGGAGCGGGTGGCCGGCGTGTACTCCGATCTCGTGCGGGCCGCCGAGAGTGCCCGGCGCGCCGCCGCCGCCGAGGCGCTGCGGGAGGCGGCGGTGCGGGCGGTGCGGTGGCGGGGCGGAAGCGTAGCCTTCCCTGGTCTCGCCGAGCGGACGGCCGCCGCCGGCCCGTCGGCGACACCGCACACCTGATCACGCTCCGGAAGGGAACGACTCGCCCATGGCGCGCAAGGCTTTCGAGGACTTCGAACCGCCGCAGCGGCTGGTGCGAGCGCTCGCCGAGACCCGACGGCCGGACGGCGGTGACGGGATCGGCGCGTGGCTGGAAAGGCTCCCCGAGCTGGCCCGACAGGCCGTGGATCTACGCGAGTTGACCGTCGAACGGGTGCAGGCCCCGGGTGGCCGGAGCAGTCTGGTGCTCCTGGTGCGGCTCATCGACGGCACGCCTGCCGTGCTCAAGCTGGCCCCCGAGCGGGCCCGGCCGGAGAGCGAGCGGTCCGCGCTCGCGCACTGGGACGGGCGGGGCGCGGTCCAGCTGCTCAACCCCGGGGACAGTCATGGCGTGCTGCTGCTGGAGCGGCTCCATCCCGATCTGTCGGTGCGGTCGCTGCCCGAGGCGAAGGCGCTGCTGGAGGCCGCGGCGACCCTGCGACGGCTGTGGGTCGAGCCGCCTGAGGCTCATGTCTTCGAGACCGTGGCCGAGCGGACGGAGCGGCAGGCCGAGGCCATGCGGGCGGGCGCCGAGGCGGACGCCGAGGTGCGGGGGCTGGTCGACGCGGCTCTCGGGGTCCGTGCGGAGCTGCTGGATACCGCTCCCGAGGAGCGGTTGCTGCACGGGACGTTTCGCCAGAGCAAGGTACTGGCCGGGGAGCGGCTGCCGTGGCTGGCGGTGGGGCCGGACCCGGTGGTGGGCGAGTGCGCGTTCGATCTGGCCCGGCTGGTGCGGGACCGGGTGGAGGATCTGATCGCCTCACCCTCAGGGGCGGCGATCACCCGGCGGCGGGTGAAGAAGTTGGCCGAGTCGCTGGAGGTGGAGCAGGCCCGGTTGCGGGGGTGGACGCTGTTCCGGGCCGTGGAGTCGGGAGTTCGGGCTCGGCGGGTGGGGCGGCCCAGGGACGCGGAGCTGTTGCTTGAGTTCGCCGGGTGGCTCTAGACGAGTCATTCCGAATGCTGACGGTGCGTTCGGGAACGCAGACAGGGCGTCCAAGATCGATCTGTGACGAATGACCTGGACGCCCTGCTCACCGCACTGTACGTGAAGATCGACGACGAGATGGGAGACACCCGATGGCTGGGACGGCCGCCCCGGTTGACGGACTCCGAGCTCGTCTGCCTCGCCGTTGCCCAGGCGATGCTCGGCTTCGCCTCGGAGTCCAGGTGGCTGCGGTTCGTGGGCTCCCGCTTGGCTGCGATGTTCCCGTACGTACCGAAGCAGCCGGGCTGGAACAAGCGGCTGCGGGCCGCGCTGCCCCTGGTCAAACGAGCCATACGGCTCCTCGCGGCGGACACCGACTTCTGGTTCGACAACCACTGGATCATCGACTCCACCCCCGTCGAGTGCGGCCGTTCACGGCCCACGGTGAAGCGGTCGGACCTGGCCGGCTGGGCCGGATACGGATACTGCGCCAGTCACTCCCGATTCTTCTGGGGGCTGCGGCTGTACCTGGTGTGCACCCCAACCGGCATGCCGATCCTGTGGGCCCTGGCGAACCCAAAGCTGGACGAGCGCGAGGTGCTGACGGCAATGCTGGACCGCGAGCCGGACGCGGTCACCGACCGGCCCGGCCTGCTACTGATCGCGGACAAGGGCTTCGCCTCCAAAGAGTTCGAGGCGGACCTGGCGTTGCGCGGGGCAGAGTTGCTGCGGCCGTCGTTCAAGCGGGAGAAGCACCGCAAAGGCGAGTCCCTGCTGAAGTCGGTGCGGCAGCTGATCGAGTCGGTGAACGACACTCTCAAGGGCCAGCTCGACCTGGAGCAGCACGGCGGCCGGACCTTCGAGGGCGTCGCCGTCCGCGTCGCCCAGCGCGTCCTCGCACTGGCCGTGGCGATCTGGCACAACCACAAGACCGGACAGCCGGTCATGCGATCCCTGATCGCCTACGACCACTGATCACATCGGAATGACTCGTCTAGGGCGTGTTTCGGAAGTCCCTTCTGCTCTGCGACGCCCGCCGGAAGCGGGCCCGGGGGAAGCCGCGTGGGGTGCGGCTGGTCGCACGGTTTCCTCGTGCTCAGAAGGGCCCTACAGGCGCCCCTCGGTTTCAGGGCCGGCACCGGGCAGGCGGTCGCTGCAAGCGGGGCGGGCCGGGGATGCGGGCGCGGAGGCGTACGGCGATGCCGAGGAGGGCGACGACGGTGAAGAGGAGCAGACAGCCGGCGCCGGTGGCTCTGTCGGCGTACAGGAGGATCTCGTCGCTCATGCGGTGGGCTCCGCTGCCGGCGTGGGGTGCGTCGTCGGTGTCGAGGAGGGCCAGCCCGGGGTCGTGACGACCGTGCCCTCCTGGGTGACCAAACGGGCCGGGAGGCCGAGGCGGGAGAGCCAGCGGACCGCGCTCTCGCCCTTCACCAGGGCCGCCGTGGTGGCGGCGTCGGCGTCGGCGCACGTGGCGGCGGCGACCGAGACGGTGCGCCACGGGGTGGTGGCGGGTCGGCCCGTGCGGGGGTCGACGATGTGGTGGAGGGGGTGGTCGCCGCGGCGCGGGCGGCGGGCGGTGGTGCCGGACGTGGCGAGGCCGCCGCTGCGGATGCCGACCGTGGCGTAGGAGCCGTGCTCGGGCAGCCGGTCGACCGGGGCGATCTCGTCCTGGACGCGGATGCGCCAGCCACCGGCCGGCGGTTCGCCCGCCACGGCCGTGTCGCCGCCGAGGCTGACCAGGATGCCGCAGTCGGCCGTCCGGGCCAGCATCCGCGCCGCACTGTCGGCCGCCCAGGCCTTGGCGGTGGCGCTCAGGTCCAGGCTGACGCCGGGCGGAAGGGTCACGGTGTTCGTGACGCGGTCCAGGTCGACCAGGCTCCGGCCCGGCACGCGCCGCACCACCAGACGTACGGGACGGTCGTCCTCCTGGACCAGCGTGAAGTCCCGGTCGTAACCGAGGGCCTCCATCGCCGAGCCGACCGTGGGGTCCACCGCGCCGTCCGTGGCACGGGCGGCGCGCAGGGCCACCTGCAGGGCCTCGGCCAGCAGCGGGCTGACCCGCACGGGTCGGCCTTCGGCCCTGTTCAGCGCCGTCAGCTCCGAGTCCTCGCGGAAACGGCCGCACGCGGCGTCGACCTCGGCCAGGTGCCGGGCCAGCAGCAGATTGCAGGAGTCGAGCAGGGTCGGGTCCGTGGTGACCAGACGGACGCTCGTCCCGAGGGCGCGCCAGTCGGTGGCGGCCGTGGAGCGCGGGGTCGTCTTCGAAACGGTCATCACGACGCCCCCGAGGTCGAGTCCGCCGCGTCGTCGCCCGCGGCGGACGTCATGCCGTCGGAGGGCGACCGGAGGGCCGAGGAGGAGTCGCTCGAACTCTCCCTGGAGGAGGACGAGTCCGAGGACGTGTCCGTGCTGCCGCCGGTGTCGGTGTCGCCGGTCGTGGTCGACGACGTCGAACTCGTGCCACTGCCGCTGCCGCCGGCGGTGGTGTCCGCGGACGACTGCATCGTGCCGGTCAGCGCGAACACGCCGGCTGCCGCCGCGAGCGTCACCGCCGCCGCGGTGGCCGCCGTGCGCCGGGCGCCTCCGCGGATCCCCGCGACGGCACCTCGTCCCCAGGTCGTCATGACCGTTCCCCTCCGTAGTGACGTTCTGTCACGCCCTACGGTCGGGGAACGGTCTGAGAGAAACCTGTGAGGCGCCTATAGGCCTCAAAAGAAGTTTCTGAGTGTTTCCTCAGGCCATGGTCAGGCGGTGGTCAGACGGGCGATCGCCTCGTCGACCGTCAACTCCTCGCGCTCCCCGGTACGGCGGTCCTTCAGCTCCAGTACGCCCTCCGCGGAGCGGCGGCCGGCGACCAGGATCTTCGGTACGCCGATCAGTTCGGAGTCGGTGAACTTCACGCCCGGGGAGACACCCGCGCGGTCGTCGACCAGGACGCGGAGGCCGGCGGTCCGCAGCTTCTCGGAGACGTCGAGGGCCAGTTCGGTCTGCAGGGCCTTGCCCGCCGCGACGACGTGGACGTCGGCCGGGGCGACCTCGGCGGGCCAGCACAGACCCTTGTCGTCGGCGGACTGCTCGGCGAGGGCGGCGACCGCGCGGGAGACGCCGATGCCGTACGAGCCCATGGTGACGCGGACGGGCTTGCCGTTCTGGCCGAGGACGTCGAGCTTGAGGGCGTCGGCGTACTTGCGGCCGAGCTGGAAGATGTGGCCGATCTCGATGGCGCGGTCCAGCTTGAGTCCGGTGCCGCAGTTCGGGCAGGGGTCGCCCTCCTGGACCACCACGACGTCGACGTACGCGCCGACCTCGAAGTCCCGGCCCGCGACGACGTTCCTGGCGTGTGTGCCCGGCTTGTTGGCGCCGGTGATCCAGGCGGTGCCCGGGGCGACGCGCGGGTCGGCGATGTACGTGACCTTCTCGCCGAGGCCCTGGGGGCCGACATAGCCGCGGACCAGGTCGGGGCGGCCGGCGAAGTCCGCCTCGGTGACCATCTCGACGACCGCCGGGGCGAAGTGCGCCTCGACCTTGCCCATGTCGACCTCGCGGTCGCCGGGGACACCGACGGCGACGATCTCGCCGTCGACCTTGACGAGGAGGTTCTTCAGGGTGGCGGAGGCCTCGACGCCGAGGTACGCGGCGAGGGTCTCGATGGTCGGGGTGTCCGGGGTCGGGATCTCTTCCAGGGCGGGCACGTCGCCCGCGTCCACCGGCTGCAGCTCGAAGGTGATCGCCTCGGTGTTGGCCGCGAAGTCGCACGCCGGGCAGTCCGCGAAGGTGTCCTCGCCGGCGCCGGCCGGGGCGAGGAACTCCTCCGACTTCGAGCCGCCCATCGCGCCCGCCGTGGCGGCACAGATGCGGTAGTCGAGGCCCAGGCGCTCGAACACCTTCTGGTAGGCCTGGCGGTGCAGGGCGTACGACTGGGCCAGGCCCTCGTCCTCGGTGTCGAAGGAGTACGAGTCCTTCATCAGGAACTCACGGCCGCGCAGGATGCCGGCGCGGGGGCGGGCCTCGTCACGGAACTTGGTCTGGATCTGGTAGAGGATCACCGGCAGGTCCTTGTAGGAGGACGCCTGGTCCTTCACGATCAGCGTGAAGATCTCCTCGTGGGTGGGGCCGAGGAGGTAGTCGCCGCCCTTGCGGTCCTTCAGGCGGAACAGCTCCGGGCCGTACTCGTCCCAGCGGCCGGTCGCCTCGTACGGCTCCTTCGGCAGCAGCGCGGGGAGCAGCACCTCCTGGGCGCCGATCGCGTCCATCTCCTCGCGGACGATCCGCTCCACGTTGGCGAGGACCTTCTTGCCGAGCGGCAGCCAGGTCCACACGCCGGCCGCCGTGCGGCGGACGTAACCGGCGCGGACGAGGAGCTTGTGGCTGAGGACCTCGGCGTCCGCGGGGTCGTCGCGCAGCGTCTTCGCCATCAACTGGGACATGCGCTGGACCGGTACGTTCGCCATGGTTGTCGTACTCCTGCCGATGGTGGTCCCCCCGCTCGAGCGCAGCCGAGAGTGGGGGAGGGTGATGGCAGGAGGTTAGCCGGGGGGCGGGTGCCCGTGGAAATCCGGTGGTGGCGGTGGGGGGTGGCGGGTCGGCTACCTGCGGCGCAGGGGCAGGGGGCGCCCATCACCGCGTACGGCCTGGGGGCGCTGGGGAAGACGACCCGTCGGGCCAGGTCGATGTAGCCGAGGGAGTGGTAGAGGCCGCGGGCCGGGCTGTCGACGTCGATCGCGGAGAGGATCGAACGGGGTTCGACGGCGCTGTCGGTGATCGTGGTGATGAGGGCGCGGCCGACGCCGTGGTTCTGGTGGCGGGGGTGGACGTGCAGTTCGGTGATGACGAAGGAGTCGTCCAGCCAGTGGTCGTGGCCGAGGGAGCGGAGGTAGGGCTCGACGACGGTGGACCACCAGTGGGTGCGGTCGTTGGGCATGCCGTAGACGAAGCCGACGAGGCGGCCTCCGACCGTGGCGCCGAGTGCCCTCGCCCCCGGGTACGTCATGTGGCGGAGGACGATCTGGCGGCGGACCGCCACCTCGTCGGGGCCCAGGCCGAAGGCGACGGCTTGGACGGCCAGGGCCTCGTCCACGTGGGCGGAGAGGTCCAAGGGGCCGATGACAAGGTCCATGTCGCGGACTCTACAGGGGGGTTCGTGTGGTCTGTGGGGTGCGGGGAGTTTGTGGCCGATCACGCGGCTTCCCGTGCCCCTGTGGGGCGCGTTTCCCGCCCGGCGGGCCGACGGCGCGTGCTCAGAACAGCACGCTCATGAAGGCGCCCACCTCTTGGAAGCCCACGCGGTGGTAGGTGCGCCGCGCCGCCGTGTTGAAGTCGTTGACGTAGAGGCTGACCAAGGGGGCCACGTCGGCCAGTGCGTAACGCAGGACCGCTGCCATGCCGGGGGCGGCGAGGCCCTGGCCCCGGTATTCGGGGGCGACCCAGACGCCCTGGATCTGGCACGCCTGGGGCGTGGCGGCACCGATCTCGGCCTTGAAGACGACGCGGCCGTCGGCGTCGAGGCGGGCGAAGGAGCGGCCGGAGCCCACGAGTTCGGCGACCCGGGCCTGGTAGAGGAGGCCGCCGTCGCCGGCCAGCGGGGAGACGCCCACCTCCTCGGTGAACATCGCGACGCACGCCGGCATGATCGTTTCCATCTCGTCCTTGCGGATCCGGCGGACGTACGGGTCGGGCGTGACCTCGGCGGGGTCGGGCAGCCGGTCGGTGACCATGAGGGGCTGGCGCGAGCGGACCTCGCGGGCCGGGCCCCAGCTCGGTTCGAGGAGGCGCCAGAGCTGGGCGGTGGGTTCGGCGGGGCCGACGACCGAGGAGCAGCGGCGCCCGGCTCGGCGGGCGCGGTCGGCGAAGGCGCGCACGGCACGGGGGGTGGCGCAGATGGGGACGAGGTTGGCGCCGGCGTAGCACAGGGAGGTCAGTGCGCCGTCCTCGTACCAGCCCCACATCTCGCCGCCGAGCCGCCACGGGTCCAGCCCGGCGACCTGGACGCGGGAGGTCACGAAGGCGTTCGCGACGGGGTCTCGGTCCAGGACGGCGAGTGCGGCGTCCAGGTCACTCGGTTCGAGGACCCTGGTGGTGGTCTGGGTCAACACGTGCGGGGGCCTCACCCTGGGGTCTGCGCTGGTCTCCGCACGATACCCTGCCGGGCTGTGGCGGGGCGCCCTGCGGCTGCGCCGCGGTCGGGGCGCCTGGCAGCTCGGGGGCTGCCGCGCTCTGGCGGGTGCGGGTGCGTCGTGGCTTTCGCGTCACGCGGCGGGGCCCATGTCGAAACAGCCCCGCGCCCCTGGAGGACCGGCCTGCGGCCTTCCTCCAGGGGCAGCGGGTTTCAGCCCGCTACCGCCACCGTCGGCTCGCCGGAGGCGATGCCGTCCGCCTCCATCTGTTCGGCGATCTTCATCGCTTCCTCGATGAGGGTCTCCACGATCTTGGACTCGGGGACGGTCTTGATGACCTCGCCCTTGACGAAGATCTGGCCCTTGCCGTTGCCGGAGGCGACGCCGAGGTCGGCCTCGCGGGCCTCGCCCGGGCCGTTGACGACGCAGCCCATGACGGCCACGCGGAGGGGGACCTCCATGCCGGTGAGGCCGGCGGTGACTTCCTCGGCGAGCTTGTAGACGTCGACCTGGGCACGGCCGCAGGAGGGGCAGGAGACGATCTCCAGGCGGCGCGGCTTCAGGTTCAGCGACTCCAGGATCTGGTTGCCGACCTTGATCTCCTCGACCGGCGGGGCCGAGAGGGAGACGCGGATCGTGTCGCCGATGCCCTCGGAGAGGAGCGCGCCGAAGGCCACCGCGGACTTGATGGTGCCCTGGAAGGCGGGGCCCGCCTCGGTGACGCCGAGGTGGAGGGGGTAGTCGCACTGGGCGGCCAGCTGGCGGTAGGCGTTGACCATGACGACCGGGTCGTTGTGCTTGACCGAGATCTTGATGTCGCGGAAGCCGTGCTCCTCGAAGAGGGAGGCCTCCCAGAGGGCGGACTCGACGAGCGCCTCGGGGGTGGCCTTGCCGTACTTCTGGAGCAGGCGGCGGTCGAGGGAGCCGGCGTTGACGCCGATGCGGATCGGGGTGCCGTGGTCGCTCGCCGCCTTGGCGATCTCCTTGACCTTGTCGTCGAACTGCTTGATGTTGCCGGGGTTGACGCGGACGGCGGCGCAGCCGGCCTCGATCGCGGCGAAGACGTACTTCGGCTGGAAGTGGATGTCGGCGATGACCGGGATCTGCGACTTGCGGGCGATCACCGGGAGGGCGTCGGCGTCGTCCTGCGTGGGGCAGGCGACGCGGACGATCTGGCAGCCGGAGGCCGTCAGCTCGGCGATCTGCTGCAGCGTGGCGCCGATGTCCGACGTGCGGGTGGTGGTCATGGACTGGACCGACACCGGGGCGTCTCCACCGACGGCCACGGACCCTACCTGGATCTGGCGGCTCTTCCGGCGCTCGGCGAGCTTGGTCGGAACGGACGGCATGCCGAGAGAAATCGCAGTCATCTGCTGTGCAACCCCAAGTTGTGGATCAGGATCGGGTCCCGGTACGGGCGGGCTCCAGGCTTCGAGATTACGGCACAGGCAGGCTCCCGAGCACATCACCGTCCCGACGGCCGGGCTCCACCGCGTGAGTGTGCCCGGCCGTCGTGAACGTCGGGTGTCTAGGAGATGCGCACCGGGTTCACGAGGTCCGCGATCAGCACCAGGAGGGTGAAGCAGACGAAGATCCCGGCCACGACGTAGGCGACGGGCATCAGCTTCGCCACGTCGAACGGGCCGGGGTCGGGCCGGCGGAGCACCTTCGCCGCGTTCCGGCGCAGCGACTCCCACAGGGCGCCCGCGATGTGGCCGCCGTCGAGCGGCAGGAGCGGGAGCATGTTGAACAGGAAGAGGGAGAGGTTGAAGCCGGCCAGCAGGATGAGGAAGCTGGCGAGCTGCTGGGTGGCGGGGATGTCCATGGTGAAGATCTCGCCGCCGACGCGGGCCGCGCCGACCACGCCCATGGGAGAGTCCGCCTCGCGTTCGCCGTCGCCGAAGGTGGCGTCCCACAGGGCGGGGACCTTGGCGGGCAGGGAGAGCAGGGACTCGACGCCGTTCTCCATCATGTCGCCCATGCGGTCGACCGACTCTCCGAAGGAGAGCGGGACGATGCCGGAGGCGGGCGTGAAGCCGAACCAGCCGGCGGAGACGTACTTGTCCGCGACGTAGCCGCCGTTGCCGTCGGTCTTGCTGACCTGGTTCTTCACCAGGGTGGCGGTCAGGTCGAGCTCCTTGCCGTCGCGGTCGACGGTGACGGTGACCTGCTTGCCGGGGTTGGAGCGGATGTCGGACTGCAGGGCGGCCCAGTCGTCGACGGGCTCGCCGTTGAACGCGACGATCTTGTCGCCCGGCTTCAGGCCCGCGGCCTTGGCGGGGGCCTCCTCGTCGCCGGACCGGCACTTGGAGCGGTTCTCGCTGGCCTCGATGACGCAGTCCGAGACCTTGCTGACGGTGGTGGTCTGGGTCTGGGCGCCGAAGGTCATCATCACGCCGAGGAAGATCACGAAGGCCAGGATCAGGTTCATGAACGGGCCGGCGAACATCACGATGACGCGCTTCCAGGGCTTGCGCGTGTAGAAGAGGCGCTTCTCGTCGCCGGGCTGGAGCTCCTCGAAGGAGGCCGCACGGGCGTCCTCGATCATCACACGCCACGGGGAGGTCGAGCGGCTCTCGATCCGGCCGTCCTCGCCGGGCGGGATCATGCCGATCATGCGGATGTAGCCGCCGAGGGGGATCGCCTTGACGCCGTACTCGGTCTCGCCCTTCTTCTTCGACCAGAGGGTGGGACCGAAGCCCACCATGAACTGGGGCACGCGGACGCCGAAGAGCTTGGCGGTCGAGAAGTGGCCCAGCTCGTGCCACGCGATCGAGAACGCCAGGCCGATCACGAAGACCACTATGCCGAGGATGAACATCAGGGTCGTCATGCACGGGCCTCCGCGGTCGTCCGCTCGGTGGGTTTGCCTGTCGAGGTGGTCAGTTCACGGGCTCTGGCGCGCGCCCAGGTCTCCGCTTCGAGGACGTCCGCCACGGTCAGGGAAGTTCCCGCCCGCGGCGTGCCGTGCTCCTCGACGACCCGCGTGACGGTCTCCATGATCGCGTCGAACCGGAGACCGCCGTGCAGGAACGCGTCGACGCACTCCTCGTTCGCCGCATTGAACACCGCCGGGGCGGTGCCCGCGAGTTCCCCCACGTGTCGGGCGAGCCCGACCGACGGGAACGCGTCGGTGTCGAGAGGGAAGAACTCCCAGGTGGACGCCTTGGTCCAGTCGAAGGCGGGCGCCGCGTCGGGGACGCGCTGCGGCCAGCCGAGGCCGATGGCGATGGGCCCGCGCATGTCGGGGGGCGTCGCCTGGGCCATCGTCGATCCGTCCGTGAACTCAACCATCGAGTGGACATACGACTGGGGGTGCACGACGACCTCAATGCGGTCGAAGGGAATGTCGTAGAGGAGGTGCGCCTCGATGACCTCCAGGCCCTTGTTGACGAGGGTCGCGGAGTTCACGGTGATGACCGGGCCCATGGCCCAGGTGGGGTGCGCGAGCGCGTCGGCGGGCGTCACGTCGGCCAGCTCCGCCTTCGTACGGCCGCGGAAGGGACCCCCGGAGGCGGTGACGACGAGCTTGCGCACATCGGCGCGGGTGCCGGAGGCGAGGGCCTGGAAGAGGGCGGCGTGCTCGGAGTCGACCGGGATGATCTGGCCCGGCTTCGCCACCGCCTTCACCAGCGGGCCGCCGACGATGAGCGACTCCTTGTTGGCGAGCGCGAGGGTACGGCCCGCCTCCAGGGCGGCGAGGGTCGGGGCGAGGCCGATGGAGCCGGTGATGCCGTTGAGGACGGTGTGGCAGTCGGAGGCGGCGAGGTGGGTGGCGGCGTCCGGGCCGGCGAGGATCTCGGGCAGCGACTCCCCGGCGCCGTACGCCGTGGCCAGGGCCTCGCGCAGGGCAGGTACGACGTCCTCGCGGGCGACGGCGACCGTCCGCACCCGCAGGCGGTGCGCCTGCTCGGCCAGCAGCTCCACCCTCCCTCCGGCCGCGGAGAGCCCGGTGACACGGAAGCGGTCCGGGTTGCGCAGGACGAGGTCGATGGCCTGGGTGCCGATCGAGCCGGTCGATCCGAGGATCACTACGTCCCGTACGCCGTCGACCGGGTCGTAGACGAGATGCGGATCGGCGAGAGGGGCTGGACTGTCGCTCATCCCCCCATTGTGGCCGCATCCGCTGTCCGTCAGGACCGCGCGTCCCCCTGATGACCCGCTTCGTGCCGTCTGTGATTGACGGGGCTGTTTCTCCATGGGTGAAGCACGCGTGAAGAAGGGGTTATATGAATTCCGGCCCGTTGATCCGGTTCAAGAACACGAGTTCGTCGGCGATCTCGCTGAAGGGCTGGGTGCTGAAGGACCTCGACGACCACAAGTACACGGACACGAGCGCGACCGAGTTTCAGAACCGCAAGGCCTGTGTGTGGAACGACACGAGCGACACGGCGACGTTGTCCCAGGGCGGGTGCGGGGCGGTGGGGGCTGGTCGCGCAGTTCCCGCGCCCCTGAAGACGGCCCTGCGGGCCGATCTTCATGAGGCGCGGGGTGACGTGTCAGGTCACTGGACGCGGCGGTGGACGTTCTCCTTCTCGCTCTCGCCCGGTGCCGCGTCCGCGATCCACGGGCCCTCGCCCGAGGGGTCGATCACGCCCTGCTCCAGCCATGCGTAGGCGCCGCCGAGGACACCCTTGACCACCTTGTGGTCGATGTCGTCGGTGTTGGTCCACAGGCGGCCGAAGAGTTCCTCGACGCGGATGCGGGACTGGCGGCAGAAGGTGTCGGCCAGTTGGTAGGCCTCGCGGCCGTGGTCGGTCGTGGTGCGCAGCAGTTCGGCGCGGACGACGGCCGCGCTCATCGCGAAGAGTTCGGCGCCGATGTCGACGATCCGGCCCAGGAAGCCCTGTTTGGTCTCCATCCGGCCCTGCCAGCGGGACATGGCGTAGAAGGTGGAGCGGGCCAGCTTGCGGGCGTTGCGCTCGACGTAGCGCAGGTGGGTCGCGAGGTCGGGGTGCCCCGCTGGGTGGAAGTCGCCGTAGGTGCGCGGGAGTTGGCCCGGTCCGGCGACCAGTTTGGGCAGCCACTTGGCGTAGAAGACGCCCGCGTTCGCGCCCGCCTTCGCCTTGTCGGTCAGGGACTTCTCCGGGTCGATGAGGTCGCCGGCCACGGTGAGGTGGGCGTCCACGGCCTCACGGGCGATCAGCAGGTGCATGATCTCCGTGGAGCCTTCGAAGATCCGGTTGATGCGCAGGTCGCGCAGGATCTGCTCGGCGGGGACGGCCCGTTCGCCGCGGGCCCGGAGGGAGTCGGCGGTCTCGAAGCCCCGGCCGCCGCGGATCTGGACCAGCTCGTCGGCGATCTTCCAGCCCATCTCGGAGGCGAAGAGCTTCGCGAGGGCGCCCTCGATGCGGATGTCGTTGCGGTCCTCGTCGGCCATCTGGGACGAGAGGTCCAGCACCGCTTCCAGGGCGAAGGTGGTCGCCGCGATGAAGGAGATCTTCTGACCGACCGCCTCGTGATGCGCGACCGGCTTGCCCCACTGCTCACGGGCGGTGGACCACTCGCGGGCGATCTTGAGGCACCACTTGCCGGCGGCCACGCAGGACGCGGGCAGGGAGAGACGGCCCGTGTTGAGAGTGGTCAGCGCGATCTTCAGGCCCGCGCCCTCGGGGCCGATGCGGTTCGCGGCGGGGACCCGCACCTGGTGGAAGCGGGTGACGCCGTTCTCGATGCCGCGCAGGCCCATGAAGGCGTTGCGGTTCTCGACGGTGACGCCGGGCGAGTCGGTCTCCACGACGAAGGCGGTGATGCCGCCCTTGTGGCCCTCCGACCTGGGCACGCGTGCCATGACGACCAGGAGGTCGGCGACCACGCCGTTGGTGGTCCAGAGCTTCACGCCGTCGAGGACGTAGTCGTCGCCGTCCGGCACCGCCGAGGTGGCCAGTCGGGCGGGGTCGGAGCCGACGTCGGGTTCGGTGAGGAGGAAGGCGCTGATGTCGGTACGGGCGCAGCGCGGGAGGAACTTCTCCTTCTGCTCGGGGGTGCCGAACAGTTTCAGCGGCTGCGGTACGCCGATCGACTGATGCGCCGAGAGCAGCACGCCGATGGCCGGGCTGGCCGAGCCGACCAGGGCCAGGGCCTTGTTGTAGTACACCTGGGTGAGGCCGAGACCGCCGTACTTGGGGTCGATCTTCATACCGAGGGCGCCGAGTTCCTTGAGGCCGTTGATCACCTCGTCGGGGATCCGGGCCTCGCGCTCGATCAGGGCCCCGTCGACCTTCGTCTCGCAGAAGGCGCGGAGCTTGTTCAGGAACTGCTCGCCGCGCCGTACGGCCTCGTCGGTGGGGAGCGGGTGGGGGTGGATGAGGTCGAGGCGGAACCGGCCCAGGAACAGTTCCTTGGCGAAGCTGGGCTTGCGCCAGGCCTGCTCGCGGGCGGCCTCCGCCACCTGGCGGGCCTCACGTTCGGTGACGACGGGCTTCTTGAGGGGTGGGGCGGACATGAGGCTCACCTCGCCGCGAATCGGGATCTTGTACCGGATGGGTACCTGATTGGTTACCAATGGGTGCTACTCGATCGTTGGTACCCGATCCGGAGTGCCCCCGCCACCCCTCGCGTGCGCGATCGGCTCTCTTCCGCCCCCTCCCGCGCCCCGTCCGCCCCCTCCCGCACTCTTCGGAAGCCGAGCGCCCAGCCGCCCACCTCCCCACCGCTCGGCGCTCAGCCGATGTTCACCGAGTACGCCTTCGTGTCGAGGCGCCCCGTGCCCTTGAAGACCTCGGTGCCCGCCTCGATGCCGGAGACGTACTTGTCGTTGCTCAGCAGCTTGCGGCGGACCAGGGCCTGGGTGAAGTCGTCCAGGTTCAGGGTCGCCTTGGTGGTGTTGGCGCGGCGGACGAAGGAGAACACCTTCCAGCCGATGTCACCGGTGTAGATGTCCCACATGGCTCCGCCGAGGCTGACGCTCCCGTACTTGGTGCCGAGCGGGCCCGCTCCGCCCTGTCGGTTGAGCCAGATCATGACCTCGTCGGTGGGCTGGTCCTGCCAGTCGGCGGTGTCCTTGGAGTGCAGCCACAGGTCGTAGGCGACGTTCATGGTGCCGGGGTTCGAGCTGACCGAGAACTCCCAGCCGGTCCGCACCGGCTTGCGGTCACCGACCCGGACGGGCAGCTGGGTGGCCGCCTTGTCGGTCTTCCAGCCCCAGTGCCAGCCGAGCACGCTGCTCGCGTACGACTTGACGTCGTGGTCCTTGCCCGTGGCGCTGTTGGCCAGGCTGTAGCTGGTGCCCCACGAGATGGTCGAGCCCGATCGGGAGTTGTCCCAGACGCACTGGGTGCCGGTGGCCTTCTCGCGGTTCCAGACGTTGTTGTTCACGTAGTACTTGCCGAGCGTGATCGTGTCGAAGTCCGTGCACTTCTTGGCCTCCTCCCCCGCCATCGCCACGGTCACGGAGGCCCCGACGGCGAGTGCGGTGACGACGGCCGCGCCGATCTTGGCGGTTCGGGTCAGGCGGGGGCGACGGTGCTGCATGCGGTTCCTTCCGGGGGCGGTGCGTACGGGTCCTGGTCGCCGCCGCCCCCTCCCGAAGTTGCCGTCGGTCCTAAACTGGAAATGTCAGGGGCGCCCGGAAGGGCGCGGGGAACTGCGCGAGAAGCCCCCACGGACCCGCAGCCGCCACCACACACCCTCACCACACTCGTGCGCGCCGCGCCAATAATCGAAGCGCTTCGACAACCTATGGACACCCACCCACCACCGAGCTAGTGTCGAGCCATCCTCACTCGCCCTTGTTCAGAGACAGCGCGCTGTCGAAGCGCTTAAACACGCTTGGAGAGCTGGATGGTCACCCTCGCCGAGGTCGCCCAGCACGCCGGAGTCTCGGCGAGCACGGTGAGCTATGTCCTCAGCGGCAAGCGGTCCATCTCCGCCGGCACCCGGCAGCGGGTCGAGCGGAGCATCCAGGAGCTCGGCTACCACCCGAACGCGGGGGCCCGCGCCCTGGCGAGCAACAAGTCGAACATCGTCGCCCTGATGGTCCCGCTGCGTACCGACATGTACGTCCCGGTGATGATGGAGATCGCCATCGCGGTGGCCACCACCGCCCGTACGTACGGCTACGACGTCCTGCTGCTCACCGGTGAGGAGGGCCCGGACGCGGTGCGCCGGGTCACGGGCAGCGGACTGGCCGACGCGATGATCCTGATGGACGTGGAGCTCGACGACGAGCGGCTGCCGCTGCTGCGCGGCACCGACCAGCCGTCGGTGCTCATCGGACTGCCGGCCGACACCAGCGGCCTGACCTGTGTCGACCTCGACTTCGGCGCGACGGGCGCGTTGTGCGTGGAGCATCTGGCGATGCTCGGCCACCGCGACATCGCGGTCATCGGCGAGGCACCCGCGGTGTACGAACGGCACACCGGTTTCGCCGAGCGCACCCTCGACGGACTGCGTTCCCGCGCGCGGGAGTTGGGCCTGCGCGTGCTGCACCGCCCCTGTGAGGGCGGCTACGACGCGATGTCCGCGACCCTGGCCCGGATCTTCGACGAACGGCCCGGCACCACCGGGATCGTCGTGCAGAACGAGTCCGCGGTGGAACCGCTCCTCGCGCTGCTGCGGCAGCAGGGACGCGCGGTGCCGGAGGACGTCTCGGTGATCGCGGTCTGCCCGGACCAGGTCGCTGTACAGGCCTCGGTGCGGCTGACGTCCGTGGCGATCCCCGCCCAGGAGATGGGCCGCCGGGCCGTGGAGCAGCTGATCGCCAAGCTGGAGGGCCGGGACACCGACGAAGTGGTGCTCCTCGCCCCCGAGTTGACGGTCCGCGCGAGCACCGGGCCGCTGTCCCACACCGGCTGAGCCGACGCCGTACGCGAGCCGAGCTCGCACGCAAGCCATCGCCCACCGACCGCGCCGTATCGCCCACCGACCGCGCCGTACGGAAGCCGCCGTACGGCCTCCCCTCTGCTCCCGCGCTCTCCTCCCGTCTTCCTTCACCCCTCCGTTCACCCCTCCCTTCCAGGAGACCCCTCGTGAATCAGCCTGCCGAGAACCAGACCCCGACGGGTGCGGTCAGCCTCGCCCAGTCCTCCCCCACCGTCGGCACGTTCCGTGAGCGGGACGGTGCCCTGGAGTGGAGCGGACGTCAGGAGACCCTGCGGATCGAGCCCTGGGGCCCGGACGCCGTACGGGTCCGCGCCCGCCTCGGCGGTCCGGTGCTCGACGGGCTGCCGGGTGCCCTGCTCGACGAGGCCGAGTACACCGAGAGCAGCGTCAAGATCGAGGACGGGCTGGGGCGGCTGGTCGTCGGCGCGCTCACCGTCGAGGTGAACGCGGAGGGCCTGATCCGCTACAGCCGCACGGCCGACGGCAGCGAGCTGCTGTCGGAGGCCCGCGCCCACTTCTGGTGGCCCGGCTCGCGTCTCTACACGGCCGTCGGCAACGGCCACCACCGCCTGGAGCAGCGCTTCGCCGCGTACGACGACGAGAAGCTGTACGGCCTCGGGCAGCATCAGCACGGGCGGCTCGACCAGAAGGGGCTGGTGCTGGACCTGGTGCAGCGCAACGCGGAGGTCGGCATCCCGGTGCTGACCTCCAGCCGTGGCTACACCCTGCTGTGGAACAACCCGGCGATCGGCCGCGTCGAGCTGGCCGGCAACGGCACCCGCTGGGTCGCGGACTCGGCCCGGCAGATCGACTACTGGATCACCGCGGGCGATCCGGCCGACGCGCAGCGCCGCTACAGCGCGGCGACGGGCCGTACGCCGATGCTGCCGGAGTGGGCGGCCGGGTTCTGGCAGTGCAAGCTGCGCTACCGCACCCAGGACGAACTCCTCGCCGTGGCACGGGAGTACAAGCGGCGGGGCCTGCCCATCGACGTCATCGTGTGCGACTTCTTCCACTGGACGCACCTCGGCGAGTGGAAGTTCGACCCGGCCGAGTGGCCCGACCCGGCGGCCATGGTCCGGGAGCTGGACGAGCTGGGCATCAAGCTGGTGGTGTCCGTGTGGCCGTCGGTGTCGCCGCTGAGCGAGAACCACCCTGTGATGGAGCAGCGCGGGTACTTCATCGGCACCCAGTACGGCCCGATGGCGCACGCCGACTGGCCGGACAAGGAGGTCGCCTCGACGGTTCAGGTGGCCTTCTACGACGCGACGAACCCGGAGGCCCGGGAGTTCGTGTGGTCGCGGGTGAAGGAGAACTATCTGGAGCCGTACGGCATCAAGGCGTTCTGGCTGGACGCATGCGAGCCGGAGATCAAGCCGGGCTTCCAGGAGAACCTGCGCTACTGGGCGGGGCCCGGTCTGGAGGTCGGCAACATCTACCCGGCCGAGAGCGCGCGCACCTTCTACGAGGGGCTGCGGGCGGCCGGTGAGGAGGAGATCGTCTCCCTCAACCGTTCGGCGTGGGCGGGCAGTCAGCGGTGGGGGGCCGCGCTGTGGTCCGGTGACATCGGGACCGACTTCCCGACCCTGCGGCGGCAGATCGCGGCGGGGCTCAACACGGCGTTGTCCGGCATCCCGTGGTGGAACACGGACATCGGCGGCTTCCACGGGGGCGACCCCGACGATCCGGCGTACCGCGAGGTGATGGTCCGCTGGTTCCAGTTCGGGGCGTTCTCCCCGCTGATGCGGCTGCACGGGTTCCGTGAGCCCGGGATGCCGCTCGGGCCGGCCATGACCGGCGGGCCCAACGAGGTCTGGTCGTACGGGGAGGAGGCCGGGGCGATCCTGGAGGCGTACCTGCGGCTGCGGGAGCGGCTGAAGCCGTATGTGCTGCGGGTGATGCGGGAGGCCCATGAGGAGGGGCTGCCGGTGATGCGGCCGCTGTTCCTGGAGTTCCCCGAGGACGAGCGGACGTGGTCCGTGGACGACGCGTATCTGTTCGGGCGCGATGTGCTGGTGGCGCCGGTGCTGGAGGCGGGGGCGCGGAGCTGGACGGTCTACCTTCCGGCGGGGGCGCGGTGGGCCGACGCGTGGAGCGGGGAGACGTACGAGGGGGGTCGGTCGGTGACCGTCGATGCTCCTCTGGAGCGGATTCCCGTTTTCCTGCGGGACGGGGCTACCTTGCCGATCGCCGAGTAAACACCCGCAGTCCGGGGAGACCACCTCCCGGAGACAGCGCCTCGGCGACCCGGTCTACGCTGTTCCGCCACGGCCATCCCATGATCCTCAGGGGGTGTGCGCGACCTCTGAGTGAGTGGAGATGACAGGGGATGAACAGCCGTACGGGAGACTCTCGCGCAGTACGCGGGGGACGGCCTGGTCGTGGGAGAGGGCCCGCGCGCAGACCGGTTCATCGGACGCGGACGACGATACGTACCACCGGTGGATACGGCGGCTCCGGCGGACACGGGGGCTACGGGGAGGCGCCGAGGGCGGTGGCGGCGCCGTCCGAGCCGGTCGCCCCCCGTGGTTTCCTGCCGGGACCCGCGCGGCACATCGCCGTGTGGAGCGCGCTCACGCTGCTGGTGACGGGTGTCGTCTACGTGGGCGTGTGGATCTGTGTGACGTTCCAGACGGCGGTCACGCCCGTGCTGATCGCGCTGCTCGGTACGGCACTGCTCGGCCCGCTGTACCGGCGGCTGGTGGCGATGCGGTTCAACAGGTCCCTGGCCGCCGGGCTGACCTGCGCGGCCGTGATCGTGGTGATGGGCGGGGCCGCGTACATCGTGGTGGCCGCGCTGATCGACACCGGTGACCAGATCATCTCGTCGCTCAGGGACGCGGCGAAGTCACTCAGCAATGAGTTCGGGCCGGCGGGGACGTCGTTGGACGACCTCGCGAAGAACGCCAGGGAGCTGCTGTCGAAGTTCGGCGGCACCGCGGCCTCCGGGGTGCTCACCGGGGTCAGCGCGGTCAGTGGGTTCGTGGCCAGCGCGGTGCTGGCGATGCTGTTGATGTTCTTCTTCCTGCGGGACTCCGACAAGGCGGTCGCCTCCCTGCACTCGCTCGCGCCGCGTGGCACCGGTGACACCCTGGAGGTGATGGCCCGGCGCGCGTTCCGGGCCATCGAGGGCTATATGCGCGGGACGACGCTCATCGCCTTCATCGACGGCGCCCTGATCGCCGTCGGCCTGCTGATCCTGCAGGTGCCGGGCGCCGTGGGGCTCGGCGCGCTGGTGTTCGTCGGCGCGTACATCCCGTACCTCGGCGCCTTCCTCTCGGGCGCGGTGGCCATCCTCGTCGCGTTCGCGGACCGCGGCCTGGTGACGGCGCTGTGGGCGGTGGGGGTCGTCTTCGCGGTGCAGCTCATCGAAGGGAACGTGCTGCAGCCGATGATCCACAGCCGGACCGTGCAGATGCACCCGGCGGCGATCCTGCTGGCCCTGACGGCGGGCGCCTCCATCGCCGGCATCCTCGGCATGCTCCTGGCGGTGCCGCTCACGGCGGCGGTCTCCGGTGTGCTGTCGGAGCTGCGGACGCGCTACGGCGACGGGGCGGGCGCGACCCCACCCCCGGGGACGCCGGAAGTGGCCGGGGCGACAGGATGATCAGCGGCGGTCCGGCCACCCCGGCGGACCGCCCGCACCCGACCCGCTGCGAAGGGAAACCTCGATGTCCTCCGCCCCCGTCCCCCTGAAGCTGGCCAACCTGTTACTCGGGCCCACACTCGGCTCCCGCCGCGATCCGGACCGGGTGTTCGACCGGATCGCCGACAGAGCCGGCCGGGTCGGCGGCGACCGGGGGTGGGACGGGGACGAGGAGCTCGTCGAGAGCTTCCGGTTCCTGCTGCGGGAGTGGGCGAAGGACGAGGATCTCGCCCCGGTCGGCTGGCAGTCCGCGCAGGCGCACGTCCGCAGGCATCTCACCAACCGGGCCCGCGTCCGGCGGCTGATCGCCGAGAACCCCGCCATCGAGGAAGAGCCCGTCGACAGGCCCGTGTTCGTGGTGGGTCTGCCGCGCACCGCGACCACGCTCACCCACGGGGTGCTCTCCCTCTCGGACGACCACCGCTGCCCCCTGCTGTGGGAGCTGCTGGCGCCCGACCTCGAACCCTCGCCCAGGGAGCGGCGCAAGCGGATCACCGCGGCCCGGCGCGTGCTCGACGGTACCCATCTGCTGAACCCGCGTTTCCGCGACATCCACCCCATGACCGCCGAGGGCCCGGAGGAGTGCACGTTCCTCCTGCCGCACGCCCCGGTGCCGCTGTCCCAGGCCCGCATACCCGCGTACCACGCCTGGCACTTCGAGCGCGACTTCGTGCCCGACTACCGCCGTCTCAAGCAGGCGTTCCAGGTCCTGCAGTACGGCCGTCCGCGCCGCCGGTGGATCCTCAAGTCCCCCTTCCACACCGCGAACCTGGACGCGCTGATGAAGGTGTTCCCCGACGCCACGCTGGTGTGGACCCACCGCGATCCGGCAGCCGCGGTCGCGTCCTTCTGCAGCCTGGTCGAGGTCGGTATGGTCATCTCCCGGCGCGAGGTCGATCTGCGTCGGCTCGGCGCCACCTGGCTGGACCTGCTGAGCCGGTCGGTACGGCGAGGCCTCGCGGCCCGTGCCGACCTCCCCCGCGAGGCGGTGGTGGACGTGCCGTACTCCTCGCTCGGCACCGACCCGGCCGCGGGCGCCCCGAAGCTGTACGAGGCGATCGGCGCCCGCTGGACCGAGGCCGACGCCGCCCGGCTCCCGGAGGCCGCGACCCGCTCCAAGGGCAGCCGGCCGCACCGCTACGACCTGGCCCGCTACGGGCTGACCCCGGCCGACGTCGAGTCCGCGTTCGCCGACTACAACGCGCTGCGGGCCGAGGTCGACCGGGCCTGAGGACCCGGAACGCACCGGACCTCGGCCACCGGGCGGGGGCGCTCCCCCACCGGCGGCCGAGGTCCGGTGTGTGTCCTGGCTAGCCCACGACCCGGCCCACCTCGATCCGGTCGATGTTCGGCGCCCAGGCACCCGGGTTGCCGAAGGTGACCTTGTTGGCCCCCTTCTTCAGGTCGACGGGGACGCCCACGGTCCAGTAGTCGTCCCAGCCCCAGGTGTTCTTGAAGGTGACCGTGCGCGGTTCACCGTCCCCGACCGTGATGTCCGCCGTGCGGGACATGATGTCGGTGTTGTAGGCGTGGCCGTTGTCGCGGCGGTCGTTGTGCGCGTAATGGACGACCAGGACGTAGCGGCCGGAGGTGGGGGCGTTCACCGTGAACCCGGCGGTGGAGTCCGCGCTGTTGCCGAGCCAGCCGATGTACGAACCGGCCGAGGCGTAGCGGGAGTCGACGAGCTTGGCCCCGCCGGCGAGGGTGGCCGTGGCGCCCTCGTACGTCAGGGTCCCGGTGGTCGAGCCGGCGCCCGTGACGTCGAGCGAGCGGATTGCGGTGTGCTTGGCGGTGGCGGTGATCCGGTTGTTGCCCGCCACGAGGTACAGCCGCAGCGGCCGGTCGGGCACCGCCGCCACCGACTGCCCGTGCAGGGCGAGCGTCACCGGCGCGGACGCCCGGGGCACCACCCGGTAGTAGCCGTCGCGCGGGGCGTACACGTCGAAGACCGCCTTGTCGCCGGAGCGCAAGCCGAGCGCGCCGGTGCCGACACCCGCCGACGAGGTGTAGTCGTACGACGGCTTCCCGCTGATGTCGGCGAGCGTGGCCTCGTAGGAGGCGGAGGGTTCGGCGGTGCGGGCGGTGAGGTCGATCCGGTCGAGGGTGACCTCGGTGTCGCCCTTGGCCAGGGTCAACTGGTGGGTGCCCGCCGTGAGTCGGACGGTGAGGTCCTTCTTGGCGCGGTAGGTCCAGTTCTCGGTGGAGGGGTAGGTGACGGTGACCGGGTCGCCGCCGTCGACGATCAGCTTCTGCGTGGCCGGGGTCCCGGACTGGTTGCCGTACAGGATCGCCAGGTCGTACGTGCCGTCCTTCGGCACCGACACGGTGAAGTCGACCTTGCTGCCGGGCTGGTTGAGCGAGCCGACGTCCTTGGTGCCGGAGGCCGCGTAGCCGTTGGCGTTGCTGACGGTGCCCTGGGTGTAGACCTTGCCGTCGGTGATCGCGGCGTCCTCGGCCTCGTAGGAGGCGGTCCAAGGGACGGACGGGGTGGCCGGGGTGCCGGAGCCGCCCGGGGTGAGGACGACGCGATAGGCGGACATCTTGTGCAGGCCGCGCAGCGGGACGGTCACCGTGCCGTCGTCCGCGACCCTCACCTTCGTACGGGTCAGGACGCGCGGGGCGGCGTGCTGTCCCTCGTAGCCGGACCAGGCGGCCTCGGCGACGGTCGCGGTGACCGTGCGCCCGAAGAGGGACCGGGGGACCTTCCGGACCACGACGTCCGCGTCGCCGGCGGAGCCGCCGAGCAGGACCTGGGCCTGGCGGCGGGAGGTGTCGAGGGAGGCGAGGCCCTGGAGGGTGTCGATGGTGTTCGCCTGCGGCGGGGTGACCTTGACGGTGTTCCCGGTCAGGCCCGCGTACCAGCGGAAGAACCACCAGCCGCCGTTGGGGATGTTGGAGCGGACGACGTTGCCGTCCATGTTGCCGGCCGCGTCCCAGTAGGCCTGGTTGGCGTACACCTTGTTGCGCTCGAACATCGAGACCCACTGGACGAGTTGGCCCGGGACGGAGAGGTCGCGGCGGTTGGCGTACTCGTCGATGTTGATCTTCAGGGGCTCGATGCCCAACTGCCGCTCGATGGAACGGTAGTTGTCGTAGTGGCCCTGGAAGTCGCGCAGCGAGCCGGAGCCCAGCTCGTGCCAGGTCATGATCTGGGGCAGGACGTTCTCGCGCTTGGCGAAGGTGAGGAAGTCGGTGATCAGACGGGAGTGGTAGCCGGACTCGTTGGGGCCGGCGATGGTTGCGTCGGGGTCGATGGCGCGGATGCGCTGGTAGACCGTCTTCCAGTCGCGGAGGAACCGGTCGCGGTTGGCCTCGTACTGCGCCGGGTCGGAGGCGTTGAGGCCGTACCAGATGAGGTCCGGTTCGTTGAAGGGGATGTAGACGAAGCGGTCGCTGTTCGGGTCCGCCGACACCTCCTT
Organism: Streptomyces akebiae; assembly: GCF_019599145.1. NCBI lineage: Bacteria > Bacillati > Actinomycetota > Actinomycetes > Kitasatosporales > Streptomycetaceae > Streptomyces > Streptomyces akebiae. Next base: position 2,916,810 of record NZ_CP080647.1, read on the forward strand.
GGTGATCTTGTCGACCTTGGGGAGGTAGTCGTCGATGCCGAGGTCGTCGTAGGGCCACTTGGGATAGACGTCCTGCATCATCACCAGGACCTCGCCGCCGCCGTTGCGGAAGAAGGACCTGGAGACGGTGAGCGCGTCGCCGTTGGGGTGCTGGGCGCCGCCCTCCGGCTTCTGCGAGATGCTGGTGATCTTCAGCGGTGCGAGGGCCGCGTCACTGGGCACCCCGTCGTCGCTGAGCCCGTACAGCGCGCCGTTGGCGCCGCGCATCACCGGCCCCTCGGAGGCGGAGAGGTCGACGGTGAGGCGCTGCGGATCGGCGGCGGCCGCCGCGGACGATCCGGTGGCGGGGAGGGTGCCTGCCATGACGGTGACTCCAAGTAGTGCTGTGACCAGGGCAGTTCTCGTTCGGGACCTGGTCCGGTTCCGGGTGCGGGCTCTCGTGCGGGTGGGGGTGATCACGCGACTGGACCTCCGGTCATTTGACGGCTCCACTGGTGATTCCGGACACGATCTTTCGCTGGCCGACGAGGAAGACGGCGACCATCGGCAGGCTCATCACCACGACGTACGCGAAGACGAGATGCCAGTTGTTGAGGTAGAGCTGGGCGCTCGCGACCTTGTAGAGGTTGAGCGGGAGGGTCGCCCGGTCGCCGCCGCCGAGGACGAAGAAGGCGTAGAAGATGTCGCTCCAGGCGTAGAGCATCACCATGATCGTCGCGGTGGCGATGACAGGCCGGAGCAGGGGAAGGACGATCCGGGCGAAGATCCGGAACGGCTTCGCGCCGTCGATGCGGGCCGCTTCCTCCAGTTCCATGGGGATGGCGCGGATGAAGCCCGTCATGAAGAAGATCGACGTGGAGAGGTACATCCCGGTGTACACGGCGATCATCCCGGGCCGGGTGCCCGCCAGGCCGAGCTGCCGCAGCTCCATCACGATGGTGATGACCGCCGGCGGCAGCAGCAGGCCGCTGATGCACAGCGCGTACGCCGCCGAGACGAGCCTCGACTTCCGGCGGGCGAAGACCCAGGCGGCGCCCGCGCCGAGGATCAGCACGAGGACCACCGAAGGGACCACCACCAGCAGCGAGTTGAGGAGACCGCGCAGCATCTCGCCCTGGGCCACGGCGTCCTCGTAGTTGGCGCCGGGCTGCCAGTGCGCCGGCGGGTCGAGGTTCGGCCGGATGGCCTCGGCCTGCGGCTTGGCCGAGGTGACGAGGACCAGCCACAGGGGGACGCCGACGGCGAGCCCGGCGAGGAGGAGGACGAGAGCCGGGCGGCCGTAGCGCCACATCACCGTGCTCACAGCAGCTGCTCCCTTCGGCGCAACCCGATGACCAGCGGAATCGCGACGGCCACCACCACCAGGAAGAGCACCAGGCTCATCGCCGACGCCTGCGCGTACAGGCCCTGTCCGAAGATCCGGAACATGTAGATGTTGAAGACCTCGGTGGAAGCGGCCGGCCCGCCGCCGGTGGTGGCCTGCACGATGTCGAAGGTGTTCATCGAGCCGATGAGCGCCGTGGTGACGTTGAAGGTGAGGGCGGGGGCGAGCATCGGCCAGCGCACCGACCAGAAGGTCCGCCAGGGCCCGGCCCCGTCCATCCGCGCGGCTTCGAGCATGTCGCCCGGGATGCCCTTCAGCCCCGCCAGATAGATCAGCATCGACAGGCCCATCCACTTCCAGCCGTGGATGAGCGTGACCACGACGAGGGTCCAGGTCGTCGAGCCCAGCCAGGGGATGTCGGTGCCCAGGACCGCGTTGACGGCGCCGTCCTGGTCGAGGAGCGCCTGGAAGACGTACCCCGTGGCGAGGGCCGAGATGAGCACCGGCAGGAAGAAGACGGCACGGAAGAACCGGTTGAAGCGGGTGTCGTCCTCCAGCAGCAGCGCCAGCACCAGCCCGAAGGCGTTCTGGAAGACAGCCGCGAGCAGGGCGTACAGCAGGGTGGTGCGGATCGCCCGCACGAGGGTGCCGTCGTCGGCGATGGTCGTGAAGTTGTCGAGGCCGGTGAAGGCGATGTCCGCGTGGTACGAGGACCAGTTGGTGAACGGGTAGTAGAAGTTGAGCAGGTTGGGCACCAGGAAGAAGCCCGCGAAGACGACGATCGCGGGGAGCGCGAACCACCAGGGGTGGTGCACGGCGGCCCGGGGCAGCCGCCCCACCCGCCGGGGTTCGCCTCTCGTGGGTGCCTGCTTGCGTGTACGTACGGCCGTGTCCGCCATCGAAGAGCCCTGTCTCTCGCCCCGGCTAGAAACCGGGCGCGCCCTGGGCCTTGGCCACCTGCGCGAACTGGTCCTGGATGGCCTGGGCGACCTGCTGCGGGCTCTTCTTGTCGAAGAGCATGTCGGCGAGGTAGAGGTGGGTGTCCGGGGCGACGATCGCCTTGGCCTGGAAGACACCGATGGCCGTGGGAAGGGCCTTGACCTGGGCCTTCGATGCCTCCGGCAGGCCGTCCGGAGTCGGCACGGACGGCTGCACGGACGGGATCTTCATCGCCTTGATGTAGTCGGCGTAGTCGGGGCCGAGCCAGAACGCGAGGAACTGCCGGGCCGCGTTCTGCCGCTTGTCGTCACCCGTCCTGAAGGCGACCACACCGTTGGTCTGGTCGGGCGAATACAGGCCGGTGGCGGCGGAGTTGGCGATCGGGAACCAGCCGATCCTCTTGTCGATCTCCGCCGTGGAGTACTTGGCCTGCAACTGGCTCTGGAAGGAGGTGACGTTGAGGACCATGCCCGCCTCGCCCTTCCACAGGGCGTCGGCCTGCCCGGTGAAGGTGCCCGTCCGGTAGTTCTTCTGGGCGAGTCCGGCGCCGAGCAGCTTCTCCTTGTACTTCTTGATCGCGTCGACGACGACGGGGTCGGTCCACTTCTCCTTGTTCGCGTTGAGGTCCGTCCACCACTGCTGGTCGAGGTCGGTGAGCTGCACCTGCATCTGCCACTGGAGGGGCCACTTGTCGCCGCCGGCCTCGTAGAAGGCGGCCGCGTCCGTGTCGTCGACCACTCGGTGACCGAGCGCGAGGAGTTCGTCGTACGACTTCGGGAAGTCCTTCTCGGCGATGCCGGCCTGCTTGAAGACGTCCTTGTTGTAGTAGACGCCGAGCATGGCGGGGCTGGTGACGATGGCCGCGTACCGCTTGCCGTCGATGACCCCGAGCGACTTCTCCGTGTCGCCCAGCTTGGAGACCCACTCCTCGCCATCGAGGGTGAGCAGGTTCTGCTGCGGCTGGATGAAGGGCAGCGTGGAGACGGAGGGCTGCCAGAACATCAGGTCGGGGCGGTCGCCCGAGGCCAGCTTGGTCGGCACGTTCGACTCGTAGGGGTCCGGGACCGCCTGGGTCTCCACCTCGGCGCCGGTGGCCTTCTCGAAGGCGTCGATGACCTGCCGGGGCGCGGTGACCGTGTTCTGCGCGGTCCACATGGTCAGCTTCACGCCGTCGAGCCGGGCGGTGGGATCGACGGCCGTCCGCTTCGTGTCCGAGTCCGTGCCCGACGCCCCGGCCGTGGGGTCGCTGCACGCGGTGGCGGCCAGGCCGAGGGCACATATGAGGGCCAGCGTCGGGAGAGCTCTTGTTTTCATCACGTGCCTTTCGAGAACAACAGGTGGTTCAGGGCAGGGCAGGATGCGGAACAGCTGTGCTCGGGCGGGGAGTTCGGGCGAAGTGCCAGTGGACTTTCGGGGGGGGCGGCTCGGGGCGACCGGGGGGTCAGGGCTTCGCGGGCGGGGGCCCGACGCTCTCCCGCACCACCAGTTCCGGTACGGAGACGGGGTGCGGGGCGATCCGCGCGGACTCCTCCACCACCCCGTGCAGCAGGGCGAACGCGGCCCGACCGAGGCCGGTGAAGTCCAGGCGCACCGTCGTGAGGGACGGGGTCAGATAGGCGGAGTGCGGGGCGTCATCGAACCCGGCGACGCTGACCTCCCCGGGTACGGACCGCCCGGCTTCGTGGAGCGCGCGCAGCACACCGAGCGCGAGGTCGTCGTTGCCGCAGAGGATCGCGGTGACCGCCGGGTCCCCGGCCAGCCGGAGACCGGCCGCGTGACCGCCCGCCGGGCCCCAACTTCCCTGTACCGGACGGGGTTCGGGGGCCCCGGCCTCCTTGAGCGCCTGCCGCCAGCCGGTGGTACGGGCACTGGTCCGCCGGGTGCTGGACGGGATCGCGACGTAGTGCACGGTCTCGTGACCGAGCGAGAGGAGGTGGCGGGTCGCCTCGTAGGCGGCCTCGCGGTCGTCGGTCCACACCCAGGGGCGATCGCCACCGGGCGGGGCCGCGGGCGTCTCCACCACGCCCACGACCGGCAGTTCGGTGGGCACGGCCGCGAGGGCGGCGACCCCGGCCGGATCGTAGGCGATCACGATGAGACCGCCGCCCGCGTCCGCCGCGCGCTGCACCTCGGCGGCTACCGCGGCCTCGTCCGCCGACTCCAGGACTCCGATGCCGACCGCGTACGACGCCGCCCGCGCCGCCTCCTCGATGCCCTGGAGGATCGAGGCGTAGCCGTAGTGCGTGGTGTTCGCGGTCAGCACGGTCACGGCCCGGGTACGCCCGCTGGCCAGCGCGAGCGCGGTGGCGTTGCGCCGGAAGCCCAGCTCGTCGATGGCCGCCAGCACGCGGTCCCGCGTCGACGGCTTGACGCTGGGGTGGTCGTTGATCACCCGCGAGACCGTCTGGTACGAGACCCCGGCGGCGGTCGCGACGTCCCGGATGCTCGCCGGGCGCCTTGTGTGACCGGTCACATTCATGCCAGGATTGTGACCGGTCACACAGCAGGCGTCAAGAGAACGTAACGACGGATTCACGCGGGCGCCTCCGGCTGCGGAGGGCGCGCGGAGGGACGGTTCGGGACGACTCGGGACGGCTCGAAACGCCTCGGACGGCTCAAGACGGCTCGGGACGAATCAGGACGGCTCAGGACGGCTCAGGAGGGGAAGCGACGTGGACTCGGGTGCGAGCGACTTCGGCGAAAGCGGTCCGACGGGCGGTCCGGCAGAGGGTTCGACGGGAGGTCCGGCGGGCGGTCCGGAAGGCGGGGTGACAGGCGGTTCGACAGTCGCCAGGTCAGGCGGTCCGGCGGTCGGCACGACAGGCGGTTCGACCGGTCCCGAGCCCACGGGCATGACCTTCACCTGGGGGCATCCGGCCATCGAGAGCGTGTTCGCGACGGCCATGGACGGGACACTGCGGCTGATCCGGCTCGGTCCCTCCGGTGACACCGTGGACCCCGAGATCGCGCTTCCGCTCGTCGAGTTGACCGCCTTCGGGCACGGAAGCGGGTGGTCAGGGCCACGGTTCACGGGGACGGCGTTCGGGGCGAGGCTCCAGTACCGGGGACACCGTGGTGACGTAGGCGCGGGCGTGGGTGCCGGGGACGGCGACGGCGACGGCGACGGCGACTGGGCGCGGCTGACCGTAGAACTCCACGACCCCGCGACCGGGTTGACCGCGTTCGTCGAGCTGTCCTCCCCCGCCGGGGTCGCCGTCCTGCGCTCCCGGGTGCGGCTGCGCAACGACGGGGCCGAGCCTCTCGTCGTGCAGTCCGTCAGCAGCCTGGTTCTCGGTGGGCTGCCCTCCCCCGACCTCCTGGACGTGCACCGGGCGCGCAACGACTGGCTCGCCGAGTGCCGTTGGTACGCCGAGCCGCTTCGGGCGACGGTCGCCGACATCAGCGTCGAGGCCCATCAGCACGACAGCCGGGCGGCGCTCGCCCTCACCGGACGCGGGAGCTGGCCCAGTGACGGGCATCTGGCAATGGGGGCGCTCACGGAGCGAGGAGGGGGCCGCGACGGGAACGCGGTCGCGGAGAGGGGCGGAGGCCGGAGTGAAGGCCAGGGCCGGGCCTGGGTCTGGCAGGTGGAGTCACCGGCCGGTTGGCGCTGGGACCTGGGGGAACGCGCGCACGGCACGTATGTCGCGCTGAACGGGCCGACGGACGCGGAGCACCAGTGGCGGGTGCGGCTCGCGCCGGGCGGCACGTTCACGACCGTGGCGGCGGCGCTCGCGCTCGGGACGCGAGACGGCGGCTCGGGGCTCGATGACGCGTGGGCGGCGCTGACCGCGTACCGCCGTGCCGTTCGCCGTCCCCATCCCGACCACGACAAGCTTCCCGTCGTCTTCAACGACTACATGAACACGCTGATGGGCGACCCGACCACCGCGAAGCTGCTGCCGCTGATCGACGCGGCGGCGGACGTGGGCGCGGAGTACTTCTGCATCGACTCCGGCTGGTACGACGACACGGTGGACGGGGGCTGGTGGGACGGCGTCGGCGCATGGCTGCCGTCGTCACGCCGGTTCCCGACGGGGGGTGTGGACGGTGGGAGGGCCGCAGAGGTCGGTGCCGAGGCCGGGGCGAGCGGCGCGGCCGGAGGAGGCGGCGCCGAGGCAGGAGTGGGTGCCCCGGCCGACGAGGGGATCCGCGCCGTGCTGGACCGGATCCGGGAGCGCGGCATGGTTCCCGGGCTCTGGCTGGAGCCCGAGGTCGTCGGCGTCCGCAGCGCGGTCGCGGCGGAGCTGCCGCCGGAGGCGTTCTTCCAGCGGGACGGGGTGCGGCTGACCGAGCAGGGTCGTCACCAGCTCGACCTGCGTCACCCGGCGGCCCGTGCCCACCTCGACAAGACGGTGGACCGCCTCGTCGGGGACTGGGGCGTGGGCTATCTCAAGCTCGACTACAACATCGTGATCGACCCCGGCACCACCGGCCCGGACGACCTGTCCCCCGGCGCCGGCCTCCTGGGTCACGCCCACGCCTACCTGGACTGGCTCTCCGACGTCCTCGACCGCTACCCGCACCTCGTCGTCGAGAACTGCGCCTCCGGCGGTATGCGCATGGACGGCGCCACCCTGGCCGTGACCCAGCTCCAGTCCACCAGCGACCAGCAGGACCCCCTGCGCTACCCCCCGATCGCCGCCGCCGCGCCCACGGCGGTCCCCCCGGAACAGGGCGCCGTCTGGGCCTACCCGCAGCCCGAGTACGAGGACGACCTGATCGCCTTCACACTCGGCGGCGCCCTCCTCGGCCGTATCCACCTGTCGGGACATTTGGACCGCATGACGGAACACCAGCTCACCCTCGTGCGCGAGGCGGTGGACACGTACAAGTCGATCCGCGGCGACCTGGCCGGGGCCGTGCCGTTCTGGCCGCTCGGCCTGCCGGGCTGGACGGACGAGTGGCTGGCCCTGGGGCTGCGGGCCCCGGACGGACACGGACCGACGTATCTGTCCGTGTGGCGCAGAGGCGGTGCGGCCGAAGTACGGCTGCCGGTGCGGCACTTGGCGGGGACGGACCTCCCCGTCCGCATGGAGATCCTGCACCCGTCCGCCGCACGGGCGGACTCGCCGACGTCCTGGGACCCCCGCACCGGCGAACTGCGGGTGGCGGTGCCGCGCACCCCCGGTGTGTCGCTGATCCGTCTGACGCCGGAATACGGAACCGAGGTCTAGTTGGGTGCCCGAGGCCCGGAGGGTTTCCGAGGCCCGGAGGGTGTCCGAACCGGTGCCGCGTGGGGGCACGGCACCGGCTCGGACTCGTCCGCGGACCTATCTACGGCTCACCGCTCACCGCACGTCAACTGCTGCTGACCGTCAGGTTGTTGGTGGTGAAGTCCAGGCCACCGGAGGACGAGGTGACCTCGAAGCCGAACTGCACGTCGCCGATGGTCTCGTTGCCCATCCAGCCCTTGGTGTCCTTGATCCACTTGAGGACGGGGAGGATCTGGACCGTGCCGGAGGTGGAGTCCGAGGTGCGCAGGAAGGAGAACACGTCCCAGTACGTGCCGTCGGACCGGTAGGCGCGGCCCTTGTAGACGTTCCAGCTGTGGCCGCCGAGCGTCACGCTCTGCTGGAAGGTGCCGAGGGCGCCGACGGCGCCGTTGTAGTTGACCCAGAGCATGATCTCGTAGTCGTAGTCCGTGTCCCAGACGTCGTACGAGGTGTTGTACGCGCCCGAGGACGGGACGGTGACGTTGTAGCTGCTGTTGAGGGAGCCGAGCGAGGTGATCGTCTTGTTGATCACCTTCTTGGAGTTGGGGTACGACTTGATGCCGCCGGTGTTGGGGTGGTTGGCCCAGACGCCCCAGTTGGTGCCGGAGTTGGCCCAGATGCACTGACTGCCGGCTCCGGAGCCCCAGATGTTGTTGTAGAGCGTGTAGCCGTTCAGGCTGGTGTTGCCCCACTGGTCGCACGAGTTCCAGACGGCGGCCGAGGCGGGGGCGGAGGCGAGACCGATCGTGGCGCCGAGCGCCAGTGCGGGGGCGAGAAGGGCTTTGCCGATCCGGCCCAGGGTGCGGGTGCGTGTTGCCATGGGTGTCGGTTCCTTCCATGGGTGGGGGGAAGTGCGCGGTGGGGAGCTACCGCGGCCTCGCGATGAGGACGCGGTCTTCTCCGGCGACGAGGGCGATCGCGGCGAACGTTCGGCCGATCACCGCGAACGCTTCGGCACCGGGGGAAGTCATGGTGACGGCTTCAGTACCGCCACGCCGTGCCGGCCGAGCGACAGCGGTCCGGTGACGGTCGCCCCCGTCAGCAGGTCGCGATGGGTGCCGGGCACGTCGACGGTGACCTCGTCGCGGCCGTGGTTGAGCACGAACAGCACCTCACCGCGCCGTACCGCCTCGACCCCGTCGGGCAGTCCGGCCAGAGCCGGCCGGACCCCGGCGTCGGCCGCGACCCGCCCCAACAGCCGGCGCAGTTCGGCCGGTTCGGGCAGCGTGGAGACGTACCAGGCGCGTCCCTTCCGCAACACCGCCGGAAGGCCGTCGAGCTCGCCGCCCTTGTAGGGGACCACCTCGTCCGCGTCCGCCGTCTCGATCTCCTCGGACCACAGCGTCCCCCCGAAGACGCCCCGGGCGCCGTCGCACTCGACCTCCTCCCCCGCGTCCAGCGGCCACCACTCGTGCAGGGTGCGGATACCGAAGAGGTCGCGGAGCCGGGCGTCCATGCCGCCGGGGCGTACCCGGTCGTCCTCGTCGGCGACGCCGGTCAGGAAGCCGCTGACGAGGGTGCCGCCGCCTCGTACGTATGCGAGCAGGTTGTCCACGGCCGCGTCCGTGAGCAGGTAGAGCTGCGGTACGACGACGAGGCGGTAGGCGGAGAGATCGTGCTCGGGGTGGGCGAAGGCGGTGGTGAGGTTCTCCTCCCAGAGGGCGCGGTGCCAGGAGCGTACGACCTGGGGGAGATCGACCTCGGACGACAGCCGGCCGTCCTGGTCGCCGGCCCACCAGGAGTTCCAGTCGAACAGCACGGCGATGTCGGTGTCGATATGATGACCAGTCACCTCATGGCCGACGGCGGCCAGTTCCCGGCCGAGTCGCCGCACCTCCTGGTAGGTACGACCCTGCTCTCCCGCGTGAGTGACCATGCCGGAGTGGAACTTCTCGGCGCCCTGGCGGGACTGCCGCCACTGGAAGTAGCAGACGGCGTCCGCACCCCGGGCGACGGCCTGGAAGGACCACAGACGGTTGAGTCCACGGGGCTTGGGGTGGTTGACACCGCGCCAGTTGACGGGTCCCGCCGCCTGCTCCATCAGCATCCAGGGGCCGCCGCCCGCCTGCGAGCGGGTCATGTCCTGGACCAGGGCCCCGTGCTGCGCGCCGAGCGGGTCACGCGGGTCCGGGTAGATGTCGACCGAGACGACGTCCTCCTCCTCGGCCCACCGCCACGCGTCCTGGCCCACCCACATCGGCATGAAGTTGGTGGTGACCGGCAGGTGCGGGGTGTGCCGGCGGACGATGTCGCGCTCCATGACGTAGCACTCCAGGAGCATGTCGCTCGTGAAGCGTTTGAAGTCGAGCACCTGGGCGGGGTTCCTCATGTAGTGGGCGCGGCGCGGCGGGAGGATCTCGTGCCAGCCGTCGTAGCCCTGGCTCCAGAAGGCCGTGCCCCAGGCCTCGTTGAGCGCGTCCAGCGTCCCGTACTTCCGCTGGAGCCACGCCCGGAAGGTCCTCGCCGCCTCGTCGCCCCAGTCGTAGGTGCAGTACTCGTTGTTGATGTGCCACATCGTGAGGGCCGGATGGTCGCCGTAGCGGGCGGCTAGATCCTCGGTGATGGCTGCGGCGTGACGGCGGTAGGTGTCGCTGGAGTGCGAGAAGTGCTGCCGCGAGCCCCACCACTCGATCTGGCCGTTCTCGTCGCGCGGGAGGGTCTCGGGATGCAGACGCCCCATCCACGGCGGCGGGGAGGAGGTGGGGGTGGCGAGGACGACGCCGATGCCGCCTGTGTGCATCAGGTCCATCAACCGGTCCAGCCAGCCGAACTCCCTTGCCCCGGGCCGGGGTTCGAGCTTCGCCCAGGAGAAGACGCCGAGGGTGACGGAGTTGACGCCCGCCTCCTTCATCAGCCGTACGTCCTCGTGCCACGTCTCCTCGGGCCACTGCTCGGGGTTGTAGTCACCTCCGAAAAGGATGCGGCCACGGGTGGCGTCGGCCAGGGACGGGCCCGGCTGCTGCCGCATCAGACCGGCTCCCCGTACTGGATGCCCCGCCCGTTCGTGGCCAGGTACACACGGCCGTACACGCGCGGATCGCCGACGACGACCTCGCCGGTCCAGCCCCACTGGTGGGCGTCGTCGTTGATACGGGTCCAGGTCTTCGCGCCGTCGTCGGAGCGGTAGACGGCGGTGATGCTCTCCGTCGAGCCGACCTGGTAGATCGCCGGGTAGTCTGCGCCGTCGGCGGCCTTGCCGAAGCCGAGGGTGTGCGAGGCCCAGCAGCTGTCGACCTTCGAGAAGGTCACTCCTGCGTCGGTGGACCGGTACAGCCCGTTCGTCTTCGCGCTCAGCCACAGGTCGCCGGTGCGTCCGGGGGCCGCGACCAGCTTGAACTGACTGTCCCCCTTCGGCAGTCCGGTCGCCCGGGCCGTGAAGGAACGGCCGCTGTCCGTGCTGGCGTACAGCGTTCCCGTGTCGGTGTCGTAGGCGTAGAAGCGCGCCGGGTCGGCCGGGTCGGCGACCGGCGTGGCGCCCTTCGGGAAGGTGGAGACCTCGGCCCAGGTCGCGCCGTGGTCGGCGGAACGGTGGGCCGCGTACTTCGTGCCGTCCCAGTGCACGAAGGACCACAGCAACGCGCTGCCGTCGGCGTTCACGGCGATCGGTCCCGGCGCGTCCTTGGCGATGTCGGGCTGGGCCGCGAAGGGCGCCCAGGTCCGGCCCCCGTCGTCCGAGCGGGCGCCGTTGCCGTGGTCGCCCCAGCCGGTGCGGACCACGTACGAGGGCTTCGCCGAGGCCTGCGCGAGCCCCGTCGCCGATCCGAACACGGGGTTCGACGCCATGCCGCGCGAGGGGGACGCGGTGAGCCGCTCGTGGTACATCGTGCCGATGTCCCCGCTGCCGCTGATCAGGTGCGCCTGCCCGACCGGGGGCGAGATCAGCTGGCGTACCGACGTCTCCTCCAGGCCCCGGATCCGCGGGGCCCAGTTCTTCAGGTCCCGGGTGCCGTAGAGGGTCGCGCCGGTGCCGTAGACGAGGTGCTTCGAGTCGTACGGGTCGAGGGCGAGCGCCTGGATCCACCAGCCGAACTTCGGCTTGTCGGCGCCCCACTTGAGATAGGGGGTCTCGGACACGTCCAGGACGGCGGAGTCCTTGAGGGACGTCCAGGTGCGGCCGCCGTCCGTGGACCGGAACAGGGTGTCGATCTCGGCCCAGCGGTTGTTGGTGGACACGACCACCGTGCCCGGGCGGCGTGCGTCGACGGCGACCCCGCCGTAGCCGAAGGTGTCGGCGCCGCCGTCGGTCGTGGTGCCGCCCGGCTTCACCGGGGTCACCTCGGTCCACTTGCCGGTGGTGGTGCGGAGCTTGTGCACACTGCCGTCGGACTGGCCGTTGGGGCCGGGGGCGTTCGCGTACGTCACGTACAGCTCGCGGGTGTGCCGGTCGTACGCGGCGCGGATCGGGACCTTCGCGGCGGTGCCGGTCGGGCGGCCGGGGACGGCTTCCCAGGTGGTGCCGTCGGTGGTGCGGTACAGGTTCGCCGTCGCGGAGGTGCCGTCCGCGTCTCCCCAGCCGGCGTACACGGTGCGGCCCGCGGCCACGAGCAGGGTGACGCCCTGGCCGGAGCCGCTCGGGGTCGCCGGGAAGCCGGTCGCGGACGCCCAGGTGGCACCCCGGTCCGTCGACCTGAGCAGGCCGTCGTGCCTGGTGCCGAGCCACAGGGTGTCGCTGTCGCGCGGGTCGACGAGGAGCCGCTCGCCCGCGCCCCGGCCGTCCTCGTTGGCGCCGAGCTTCACGGTGAGGTCGGTACGGGTCCAGGTGGCGCCGCGGTCGTCGGAGCGCAGGACGGCGCCGTTGCCGGCCCAGGACTGGGCATAGGTGCCGAGGGCGAGGTAGACGCGGTCCGGGTGGGCGGGGTCGAGAGCGATGGCCTCCACGCCGAGGAGGTTCCAGTCGTCCCAGCCGAGGTGGTCGGTCAGCGGGGTCCAGCGGGCCTTGCGGTCGTCCCAGCGGTAGGCGCCGCCGATGTCGGTGCGGGCGTAGGCGAGGCCGCGTCTCGCCGGGTGGAAGAGGACGCCGGTGATGAAGCCGGTGCCGCCGATCACGGCGTTGCGCCAGCGGTAGCCCCCGGCGGTGGAGCCGCCTTGCACCCCGGCGGCGTGAGCCTGGGCTGTCAGTGCGGGGAGAGTGGTGAGGGCCGCGGCGGCTGCGGTACCGGCGAGTACGGTGCGGCGGGTCGGCTGGGGGGTGCGCATGACATACCTCGTTGGTTTGTGCGTGCGGGAGGGGGATCCGGCGCCTCTGCACCGGGGGTGCGGGTGCGTGCGCGACCGCGGGTGAGTGGGGGGCTGGTCGCGCGGTTCCCCGCGCCGCTTGGCGGCGTGGATGGCGCCCGGAGTCTTTTGGGGGTGCGGGGGGACCGCGCGAGCAACCACCAACCACCCGCGGTCGCGCGCACTCTCACCCGCACCCCGAGTGATCAGGCGCCCCGGTCAGCCCTTGACCGCGCCGGTCAGCATGCCCTTCTTGAAGTGCTTCTGGACGAAGGGGGAGAGCACGGCGACGGGGAGCAGGGCCATGACCATGACCGCCATCTGGATGGCCAGCGGGGAGAGTTGGCCGGTGTTGATCTGGGCGGAGAGGCCGACCGGGCGTTCCTGTTTCTGGACGAGCTGGATCATGACGTTCTGCAGCGGCATCATGTCCTGGTCGGTGAGGTAGATGGAGGCGTTGAACCAGGCGCTCCAGTAGCCGACCGCGTAGAAGAGGGCGATGACCGCGAGGACGGCCCTCGACAGCGGCATCACGATCTGCCACAGGATGCGCCAGTCGCCGGCGCCGTCGATGCGGGCGCTGTCGATGAGTTCCGGCGAGATGCCCATGAAGAACGAGCGCAGGACCAGGATGTTGAAGACGCTCACCGCGCTGGGGAGGATCAGCGCGAGGTAGGTGTCGGTGAGTCCGAGGCCCTGGACCAGCAGATACGTCGGGATGAGACCCGCGCCGAAGAACATCGTGGCGAGCAGCGTCATCAGGATCCACCGGTGGCCGAGCGAGCCGACGCGGGAGAGGCCGTAGGCGCACAGGACCGAGACGGTCATGCTGAACAACGTGCCGACCACCGTCACCCCGACGCTGACCAGCGCGGCCGTCTGGACCTGGCCGCCGCTGAGGAGTTCCTGGTAGGCGATGAAGGTGATGCCCTTGGGGACGACGACCAGCCCGCCCGCCTCGTCGATGGTCTTCTTCGTCTGGAGGCTGGTGACGATGACGATCCACAGGGGGAAGAGGATCGCGAAGCAGGCGAAGCCCAGGGCGATACCCTTGCCCGCGAGGCCCGCCTTGGCGGGTTCCTCCTCCCAGGACGGGCGGGGCGGCGCGGCCCAGCGGCTCGGCTTCGGCACAGTCGGCCGCTCATCGACCGGGGCCGCCTTCTCGACGAGTGCGCTCATTTCTTGTACACCCCCTGCTCACCCATGAGATGGGCGACCTTGTTGGCGGTCAGGACCAGCGCGAGGCCGACCACGCCCTTGACGAGTCCCGCCGCGGCGGCGTAGCTGAAGTCCTGGTTGCGGATGCCGTTCCACCACACGTAGGTGTCGAGGACGTCGGAGGCGTCGACACCCACCGCCTGCCGTTGCAGAAGCAGTTGTTCGAAGCCGACGGTGAGGGCGTCGCCGACCCGCAGCACCAGCAGCAGGGCGATCACCGGGCGCAGGGCGGGCAGGGTGATGTGCCACATGCGCCGCCAGCGGCCCGCGCCGTCCATCGCGGCGGCCTCGTACAGGTCGTGCGAAACGGAGGAGAGCGCGGCGAGGAAGACGATGATGCCCCAGCCGGCGTCCTTCCAGATCATCTCGACCGTGACCAGGTACTTGAAGATCTCCGGGTTGGTCATCAGGTCGAAGCCGTCGTAGCCGTGCCTGCGGAGCGTCTGCGCGATGACGCCGGCCCCGCCGAAGATCTGCATGAACACGGTGACGACGAGGACCCAGGAGAAGAAGTGCGGCAGGTACATGATCGCCTGGGCGACCGCCCGGATCCGGGGCCTGACGATGCTGTTGATGAGCAGCGCCAGCAGGATCGGGATGGGGAAGAACAGCACGAGCTGGAGGAAGAACAGCACGAAGGTGTTCTGCACCGCGTGCCAGAAGGCCGAGTCCGCGAAGATCCGTTCGAACTGCTCGACGCCGACCCAGGGGCTCTGGAAGATGGCGATGAAGCCGTTCTCGCTGAGGTACGGGTCGTAGTCCTGGAAGGCGACCACATTGCCGAGAATCGGTATGTAGTTGAAGACCAGGATCAGCAGGACGGCCGGCAGCGTCATCAGGATCAGCGTGCGGTCGCGCCGGAACCTGAGGCGAAGGGCCAGCTTGCCCGCGCGTCCGTCGCTCCCGGACGGGGGCCGGGCGCTGGATCCGGTGGCTTCGTCGGACTCCACCGGGGTCGTCTCGGGGGTCTTGGCCCCGGCCCTCGACCGGGGCACCGTGCTGTGGGACACGGCCTTCTCCTCGCCTCGGCCCCGGGTCAGTTCGCCGAACCGGTGTCGTCGAGCAGCTTCTTGTACCAGTCGCGCAGACCGTCGCCGCCCTTGCTCTTCCAGTCGGACACCGCCTGCTGGACGTCGCTGATCTTCTTGCGCCCGCGCACGACGTCGTCCTCCAACTGCTCGAAGTTGTCGGCCAGGTTGGCCCAGCGGTTGGGCTCGGTGACGGTCAGCCCGAAGAACGAGGTCTTCTTGGTGAAGGCGCCCATGCGCTGCATCCACTCGACCATGCCCTTGGTGACCTCGGGAAAGTCGGGGTAGGCGGTGTACGGCGCCGGGTTGCCGGTGTAGTCGTAGGCGCCGTTGACCTCGTTGACACCGGCGGTGGTCTTGACCGGCAGGCCCTTCTTCATCTCGTAGTCCGTGCCCTCGACGCCGTAGGCGGTGAGCATGAACTCCTTGGTGCCGTAAGGGGCGGCGCAGTAGTTGCAGAGGGCGAGGAAGTCCTTGATCTGCTGCTCGGTCGCCTTCTTGCTGACGAAGGTGAAGATGTTGGCGGGCTGGACCGCCCACAGGGCGGGGTCGCCGCCGTCGGGGCCGAAGATGTCGAACGCGGCCATGTCGAAGTCGCTGTTCTGGGTGGCCTGTTCGGAGACCGAGCCCCACCAGGCGGAGATGTTGCCGTTGAAGACCAGGGACTGACCGGCGGTGAACCGGTTCCTGGCGTCGCCGCCCGCCTTGCCGGAGACCGCGTCCGGGTGGACCACGTCGGCCGCGTAGAGCTTGCGCGTCCACTCCAGCGCTTCGAGGTACTCCTCGGTCTCGACGCGGTTGACCAGCTTGCCGTCCACCAGGTTCCACCACAGCGCCTTGTCGCTGCCGGGGAAGACGCCGTAGACGTTGAACGCCGTCCACTTCATGTCGTCGCAGGCCCACACCTTCGACTTGGCGTCGGTGGCCTCCTTCGCCCAGGACAGGAACTCGTCGGGGCTCGTCGGGACGCTGTACCCCTTCTCCTTGAAGATGTCCCGGCGGTACATGGGCGCGATGTCGGTGACGTACGGCGCGGGGAACGGGATCGCGCGCAGCTGACCGCCGAAGATGCCGCGCTGCCAGGCCTCGCTGGGGACGGCCGCGAGGTTCGGGTAGTCCTTGACCTTGTCGCCGGAGAGGTAGGGGCCGAGGTCGGCGAACTTGGCGTTGATGGCGCTCGGTATCTTGCCCATCAGGTTCCAGCCGGGGACGACCACGACGTCCGGGATGTCGCTGGAGGCGAGGACCGCGCCGAGTTTCTGGTCGTAGGTGACGCCGTCCTGGTTCTGCCAGGTGACGTCGACACCGACGGCCTCGTTCATCGCCGTGTAGTACGGGTTGTCGCCCTTGGGCGGGGTGCCCCAGAACGGGGACATGACCTTGAGCTTGCCACCGCTGCCGAGCTTCTTCGGGACCGAGGTCTTCAGGTCGGCGGTCGCGATCGCCGTGGTGAAGCCGGCGGGCGCGCCGTTCTTCGCCGGGATGTCGGGCGCCACGACGCTCGACGCGACGAACGTCGGAAGGATCTTCTGCGCGTCCTTGCCCGACGTCGTGCCCTCCTTGCGGCCTTCCTGCGAGCCGCCGCAGGCGGACAGCAGCGGCACACCCCCCGCCACTGCGGCGGCGGCGACCGCCGTGGAGGCGAGGAAGCTTCTCCGGCTGGGCGCGGCGGAGGTGGCGGAGTTCGGCGTCATTGCGTCAACCCTTCATGGCGCACACCAGGACACCCGGCGGTGGCCGTCGGCTGCGGTGTCTGAGTGGAACTGGCTGTGCTGAAGCGGTGAACCGTCGAGCAGCGGAGGGAGGTGAGCACGCGAAGCGTTTCCCTCCGCAGTCGAAGCGCTTCGATGTTGCTGCGAGGTTAAGTGAACGACCGGGGGTGCACAAGGGTCGATTCCCAGATTCCTCGGAGGTGTGGACGACTGGAACGAGCCCCTCCGACCTTCGATATCTCGGCCTGTATGACGGTGAGGAAACGGATCTGTTGCGCCTTGGTCTCTTGACACCCACCCCACGGTCGAATGAGCATCGAAGCGCTTCGAAAGCGCCTCGCCGCTCCACCGCAAAGGGATCCCCAACGTGACCGCACAGACGACGCCCACGCCGCCTTTCCGCGATCCGCAGCTGCCGCTCGCGAAGCGCATCGACGATCTGCTCCAGCGGCTCACCCTGGACGAGAGGATCGCGTTCCTGCACCAGTTCGCCCCCGCAGTCGACCGGCTGGGAGTGGCCGCGTTCCGCACCGGCCAGGAGGCCCTGCACGGCGTGGCCTGGATGGGCCCGGCGACGGTGTTCCCGCAGGCCGTGGGCCTCGGCGCGACCTGGAACGAGGACCTCGTCCGCCGCGTCGGCGAGGCCGTCTCGACCGAGACCCGCGCGATGCGCGCCCGCGACGACCGCGTCGGCCTCAACGTCTGGTCCCCCACCGTCAACCTGCTGCGCCACCCGCTCTGGGGCCGGAACGAGGAGGGCTACTCCGAGGACCCGAAGCTGACCTCGGCGATCGCCACCGCCTACACCCGCGGCCTGCGCGGCGACCACCCCACGTACTGGCGCACGGCCCCCGTGCTCAAGCACTGGCTGGCGCACAACAACGAGACCGACCGCTCCACCACCTCCTCCTCGGTCCGCCCGCGCGTCCTGCACGAGTACGACCTGCGCGCCTTCCGCGAGACCGTCGAGGCGGGCGCGGTCGCCGGCGTCATGCCCGCGTACAACCTGGTCAACGGCCGCCCCAACCACGTCTCGCCCCATCTGGCCGCGCACCTGCGCCGCTGGACCGACGAGCATCTGCTGGTCTGCTCGGACGCGGGCGCGCCGTCGAACCTCGTCGACTCCGAGCACTACTTCACCACGCACGAGGAGGCGACCGCCGCCTCGCTGCGCGCCGGGGTCGACAGCTTCACCGACCACGGCACGGAGAGTTCGACGATGATCGGCCGCATCCGGGGCGCCCTGGACAAGGGCCTGCTGACCGAGGACGACATCGACCGAGCGGTCCGCCGTCAGCTCTCGGTCCGCTTCCGCCTCGGCGAGTTCGACGCCGACGCCGACCCGTACGCGGGCCTCACGGACTTCGACACCCC
Source organism: Streptomyces akebiae (assembly GCF_019599145.1). Lineage (NCBI taxonomy): Bacteria > Bacillati > Actinomycetota > Actinomycetes > Kitasatosporales > Streptomycetaceae > Streptomyces > Streptomyces akebiae. The sequence goes on from NZ_CP080647.1 coordinate 2,934,835, forward strand.
GGCCCACCGGACCCTCGCCCGGGAGGCCGCCGAGCAGGCGGTCGTCCTGCTGAAGAACGAGGGCGACCTGTTGCCGCTCGCGGCCGACGCCCGGATCGCCGTCGTCGGGCTGCTCGCCGACGAGTGCAAACTCGACTGGTACAGCGGCACCCTGCTGCACCGCTCCACGCCGCTCGAAGGGCTGTACGACCGCTTCGGCGCCGAGCGCGTGACGTTCGCGGAGGGCGTGGACCGCGTACGCCTGCGGACGCTGTCCACCGGCGCCTTCGTCTCCGTACCCCAGGCCGCCGAGGCCGCCGACGAGGTGCGCGGTGCGCAGGGCGCCCTCGACCCGGCGCTCCTGGCCGGCCGCACCGACCTTCCGCCGCTCACCACGGACACGGAGGGCACCGAACTGGCCCTCGTCGACTGGGGCGGGGGCGTCCTCACCTTCCGCGCCCCCGACGGCCGCTATCTCTCGGTCGCCGACGACGGTTACCTGCGCGCCTCGGCGGATCAGCCGGGCGGCTGGGTCGTCCAGGAGACGTTCCGCCTGGAGCCCTCCGGATCCCACGCGAACGGTCACCTCCTCAAGCACACAGGGACGGGCCGGTACGTCACTGTCGGCGCCGACGGCGTGAAGGTTGCCGACGAGAATCCGGAAACCTTCGAACTCATGGTCGTCCAGCCCGGTGAGGAGGCCGTGACCAGGGTCGCCGCCGAGGCCGACGTGGTCCTCGTCGTCGCGGGCAACGACCCGCACATCAACGGCCGCGAGACCGAGGACCGCACCGGCCTCGCGCTCCCCGCCCACCAGGAGCGCCTGCTGCGCGCGGCCCGCGCCGCCAACCCGAACACCGCGCTGGTCCTGGTCTCGGCCTATCCGTACGCGGTGGACCCCGCCGACCTGCCCGCCGTCCTGTGGACCGCGCACGGCGGCCAGGCCGCGGGCACCGCCCTGGCCCGCGTCCTCGCCGGCGACGTCTCCCCCGGCGGCCGCCTCCCGCAGACCTGGTACGCCTCCGACTCCGACCTGCCCGACCTCCTCGACTACGACGTGATCGGCGGCCGTCAGACGTATCTCTACTTCGAAGGCACCCCGCTCTTCCCGTTCGGCCACGGCCTGTCGTACGCGGAGTTCGCGTACGGAAACCTGGTCACCCACCTCGGCGAGGACGCCCTGACGGTCTCCTTCACCGTCACCAACACGGGTGCGGTGACCGCCGACGAGGTCGCCCAGCTGTACGCCCGCGCCGCGGATCCGTCGGTCCCCCGCCCCCGCCGCGAGCTGCTCGGCCATCGCCGGGTCACCCTCGCTCCCGGCGCCTCGACGGAACTGACCTTCCGGCTCCCGCTGTCCGTCCTGGAGTTCTGGGACGTGGCCCACGGCACCTGGCACCTGGAGCCCGGCGCGTACGAACTCCTCGCCGGCGCGTCGAGCGAGGACATCCGTCTCCGTACGACCGTCACCGTCGAGGGCACACCCGTGGCTCCGCGCCCGGTCGTCACGCACGGCCTGGACGCGGCGGACTTCGACGAACAGCGCGCCACGGAGATCGTCGACCGCACCAAGGTGTCGGGCGACGCGGTGACACCGGCGGACGGCGGCTTGGGTGAACTGCTCTTCCAGAACTGCGACTTCGGCGCGGGGATCACCGGGATCGAGGTGGATGTGTCCGGGGAGGGCACCGTCGAGTTCTCCCTGATCGGCGGTCCGGTCCTCGCGACGCTGACGCTGGACCGCCCCACCGGCGACCCGTACGCGTACACCACGCTGCGCACCGGCGTGGCGGCCGCGGGCGTCCACGACGTCCACCTGAAGCTGCGCGGCCCACTGCGGCTGGCGCACGTCGGCTTCTCCGGTTGAGGGTCCGGAAGCAGGCCGGCACACAGAAGGGGCCCGGCACCGGAAGGCATCGGTGCCGGGCCCCTTCATCCCGGGATCTGACCCCAGGCTACCTGAAAACGATTGTCAGAAGCTAGGGGTGGGGCGGGGTGATCTCAGTCGTGCGTCAGAGCTGGAGCCCCGTCAGGACCATGACCCGCTCGTAGGTGTAGTCGTCCATCGCGAACTTCACACCCTCACGCCCCACTCCGGACTGCTTCACGCCGCCGTACGGCATCTGGTCGGCGCGGTAGGACGGCACATCGCCGATGATCACGCCGCCGACCTCCAGTGCGCGGTGGGCGCGGAAGGCGGTCTGCAGGTCATGGGTGAAGACGCCCGCCTGGAGGCCGTACTTGGAGTCGTTGACGGCGGCGAAGGCCTCGGCCTCCCCGTCCACCTTGCGTACGGTGAGGACGGGCCCGAAGACCTCCTCGCAGGAGACGGTCACGTCGGCGGGCACGTCGGCCAGGACCGTCGGCGCGTACGTGGCGCCGTCGCGCTTGCCGCCGGTGAGGAGGGCGGCCCCGGCGTCGACCGCCTCCTGCACCCAGGCCTCGACCCGCTTGGCGGCGTTCTCGTCGACCAGCGGTCCGACGTCGGTGGCGCCGTCGGACGGGTCACCCGTCACCTGGGCCTCGACCGCGGCGACGATGCGCGGCAGCAGCCGCTCGTACACGGACGCGTCCGCGATCACCCGCTGCACGGAGATGCAGGACTGGCCGCCCTGGTAGTTCGAGAAGGTCGCGATACGGGTCGCGGCCCAGTCGAGGTCCTCGTCGCTCGCGTAGTCGGCCAGCACGACCGCCGCGCCGTTGCCGCCGAGCTCCAGGGTGCAGTGCTTGCGCGGCACCGAGTCCATGATCGCGTAGCCGACCTTCTCGGAGCCGGTGAAGGAGATCACGGGCAGCCGCTCGTCCTGGACGAGGGCGGGCATGCGGTCGTTGGCGACGGGGAGGATGCTCCAGGAACCGACGGGAAGGACGGTCCCGGCTCCCGCACCGGCCGCACCGGCCGCGCCCGCCGCGTGGGCCTCGGCCTCGGCGAGCAGCTCTCCGATGATCAGCCCGGAGAGGGGGGTGGCCGGGGCGGGCTTCAGGATGATCGGCACACCGGCCGCGATCGCCGGGGCGATCTTGTGGGCGCAGAGGTTGAGCGGGAAGTTGAAGGGCGCGATGCCGAGGACGGCGCCCTTGGGGAAACGGCGCGTGAGGGCCAGTCGCCCCTGACCGCCGAGGTCGGTGTCGAGCCGCTGCGCCTCGCCCCCGTTGAACCGGCGGGCCTCCTCGGCCGCGAACCGGAACACGGACACGGCCCGGCCGACCTCGCCCCGCGCCCACTTGATCGGCTTGCCGTTCTCGGCGGAGATCAGCTGCGCGATCTCCTCGGTCCGCTCGACCAGACACCTGCTGACCCGGTCCAGCACGGCGGCCCGTACATGCGCCGGCGTCGCCGCGAACTCGTCCCGCACGGCGTACGCGGCGGCCACGGCCTCTTCGACCTGCTCGTCCGTCGGCACACTCACCCTGCCGACCAACCGGCCGTCCCAGGGCGACGTCACATCGAACGTGGTCTCACCGCGGGCCTGACGGCCGGCGAGCCAGAAGGCGTGAGTGGCGGTCATAGTCGTTCCCGGCCCTTCGGTAAGTGACACTTCGACTTCCGCTCCACCGTAGGGCCGGCGGGGCAGGGGGTCGCTTGTCCGGCGCGTATGAGTACGGCTGGGACTTGCGCCAGATTGGACGGGTGAGGGTGAGCGGACGCCCTCTCCCCGGTCCCGCCGCTTCGCGCGGGAAGAGCGCCCGTGGAGTCCGTGTCGGGTGGTGATGAACGAGCGGGTCGCGCGCCAACGGCGCGGGCTCAGGCGAGGGCGGCGACCAGCAGGGTGAAGGCGGCGATGATGACGGCGACGCGGACGTAGTGGAAGCGGTCCCAGCGGTTCACCTGCTCCTTCCAGTCCTCGGGCCGGCTCTCGGGTGTCCACGTCTTGCCCCGGTTGTTGATCGGGACGAGCAGCAGGAGCGACATGATCACGCTGATGACCAGCAGCACGCCGGCGGTGACCACGAGGCCGGTGCCGCGGTGCTGCCATCCGGCGACGGCCCAGACCGCGACGAGGACGAGGGAGGTGATGTACCAGACCGGCATCACTGCGCCGAGCATCCGGCCCCCGCGGGCGCGGCCGAGCACGACGCTCTCCTCGGGGAGTCCGTTGAGGATCGGGTTGATGACGAAGGCGACGGAGAACTCCACCCCCACCATCAGGCCGATGACCACGGTGGTGAACACCTCAAGTGCGTCGAGCATGATGACCCTCCATGGATCTAGCACCGCTAGCTGATGAGGCAACGCTAGACCTGCCACCGCCCGATTGTCTAGCGATGCTAGGATCGAAACATGTCGGTACAGGAACGCAAGGAGCGCGAACGGGCGGTCCGCGAGCGCCTCATCGTGGCCACGGCCCGCGAACTCGCCGAGCAGCAGGGCTGGGACGCGGTCACCACCCGTCGGCTCGCCGAGCGCATCGAATACAGCCAGCCCGTCCTCTACAGCCATTTCCGCGGCAAGCGCGAGATCATCGGAGCCGTCGCCCTGGAAGGTGCCGCCGAGATGGCCGCGGCGCTGCGGGCCGCGACCTCCGCCGCGGACGGCCCCCGCACCCGGGTCACCGCTCTGGCCCGCGTCTACCTCGACTTCGCCGAACGCCACCCGGCGGTGTACGACGCCATGTTCCGGCTCGACGGCGGCCTGGCGTTCGCGCACGAGGACACCCCCGAGCCGCTGAAGGACGCCTTCGCCGCCCTGCTGGAGAACCTCGACGAGGTCGCCGGGGAGGGCGTCCACCCGGGACTGTTCACCGAGGTGTTCTGGGCAGCCCTGCACGGACTGGCCACCCTGACCCGAGCGCGACGCCTCCCGCCCGAGGACACCGAACGAAGAGTGGAACTGCTGGTGGACCGGCTCGCCATCGTCTGACCCACCTGCCCGGCGGGCACCTGGCCGGGCTCCCCGGACCCCGCTGCCACCCGCTGCCCCTTCCGGCGTTGCTCCCGGTCGCTACGGCGGCACCCATGCCGACCTGCCGTCTCCCGGGGGGGACCTCCGCAGGGCCCGCACGCCAGGAACGACGTCCACCAGCCCGTCACCGGCGGGGCGGCGGGGCGAGGGTGGGCGCGACCTACTCCCCTGCCGCAGCCGTGGCCTTCAGTGCCAGCCACAGCTCCATCCGCACGTCCGGATCGTCCAGCGACCGGCCGAGGATCTCCTCCACCCTGCGCATCCGGTATCGCAGCGTGTGCCGGTGCACCCCCAGGTCCGCGGCAGCCGCGTCCCACTGCCCGTGGCGCGACAACCAGGCCCGCAGCGAAGCGACCAGATCCCCCCGCCCCGTCGCGTCGTGCTCACGCAGCGGACGCAGCAGGCTGTCGGCGAAGGCCCGCACGGCGTCGTCCCCGAGCAGCGGCAGCACGGAGCCCGCCGCCAACTCCTCGTGCTCGACGAGACAACGTCCCCTGCGCCGGGCCACGGACAGCGCCTGCTCGGCCTGCTTGTACGCCGCGGCGGCCGCGATCGGCCCGGCGGGCGCGGACAGCCCGACGACGAGTTCCTCGTCCTCGACGGAACCACCGACGGCAGCGGAGGCGGACGCGCCGGCGGACGACGCGCCGACGGAGTCCGGATCCCGCCCCGCCGCCCGAGCCGTCTCCAACGCCACCGCGAACTCCCCGCACGCGGCGACCGCAGCGCCCCCGTCCACGGCGAGCACGACGAGCCGCTCCCCGTCGGGCACCACGAGCACCGGCTCCCCGGCGCGCGCGGCAGCCCCCTCCACCACCTCGACGAGCTGTCCGAGCAGTTCCCCGCCCGAGTCGCCACCGACCACCGCGGCCCGTACGACGTCGGCGGCCACACCCGCAGCCGCGGCCCCTGGCCCGGCGGTCCCCTGCACACCCCCACGCCCGGACCGACGAGCCCCTTCCCCGGCCCCACGCCCCCCTCCGGAGGCACGCGTGGCCGCCGCCCCGGCCGGGCTCACCGGCACGGCCTCGGCCCCGGCCTCGGGCACTTCCTCCACGGCAGCCGCCGCACTCACCGCGCCCACTGCCCCCTCCATCCGCGCCCGCGCGGCCGAAGCCGACGCCGCCTCGGCGAGGATCAGCCGGAACGGGGCGTCCAGGAGGCCGCCGTACAGATCCCCGGCGACCGCGCGCGCATGGTCGCACTCCCCCGCCAGCAGCATGCGCAGCACCGCCGCGCCGATCCGCTGCTCGGCCGCGTACAACGGGCGCGACCGTTCCGTCGTGAGGGTGAGGAGGGCGATCGCGGAGTGGACGGCGTAGCGCTCGGCCGTACCGAGGGCCGCCGCCGTGCCGACGGCGAGGGCTGCGCGGGCCCGGCGGCCGGTGCCGAGGGAGTGCAGTTCGACGCGGTCCTCGCCGCCGACGACCGCGCTGGCCGGAGTGGGCCGGTCCCGCAGCCGTTCGACGTCGGCGACGAGTCGTCCGGCCCGCCGCTCCGCCCACTCGGGTGCCACCGCGACGACCGCGCCCGAGGCGTCGTACAGGGCCGCCCACCCGTCGACCTGCCCGGCGAGCGCGCCCAGCAGCCCTTCGGGTCCGGCGGTCAACGCCTGCCTGGTGAGTTCACGCTGTGCGGCGAACCCCGCCGTCACCGCCCGGTACTGCTCGGCGGCGATCGCGGCCGACACCGCCTTGCTGATGGCGAGGAAGGGCGTACGCCGGGGCACTTCCAGGAGGGGCAGCCCCTCCTCCTCGGCCACGTCGACGAGCGCCTCGGGGATGTCCTCGTAGTGCACCCCGACGGCGAACCCGAGCCCGACGACCCCGGCCCCCACCAGCCTCCGCACATAGCGCCGCATCGCCTCCGGATCCTCCACGTCCAGCTTCAACGCGGTGATCAGCAACAGCTCCCCGCCCTCCATGTACGGCACGGGGTCGGCGAGCTCACTGGCGTGCGCCCAGCGCACCGGCACGTCAAGGCGGTCCTCGCCCGCCCGCACGGTCAGCTTGAGCGCCGAGTGGTGGACGAGCGAGGCGAGCGTCGGGGGCATGAGACCTTCAGGTCGACATCGGAAGGGGAGAAGAGTGCGCGTCAGGGAAACGCAACGCCTTTTTGGCCGCCGCGTATGAACGGCCTGTGACGATTCTGCCTCACCGTACGATCACAAGTCCCACGCACCGCACACCGAATGGCTCAAATCGAACGGCACCCCGGCCCGCCCGCTCAGCCCCGCAGGTCCACCAACAACGGCGGCGCGTGTTCACCCCGCACGTTCGTCAGCGACAGCACCGCGTGCCCCGGCGGCACCCCGTGCGCCAGTTCGGAGGCGGACCACCGCTCCCGCTCCACCTGCCGTACGGTCACGGCCCGCGCGGTGGGCGCGTGGCCGGTCATGACCCGGCGCAGCGCGTGCCAGGCCTTGCCCGCCGGGGAGTCGGCGATGATCTGCCGGTCGGTGACGTCCCGGGCCTCGGTCCACTCCTTGCCCCACACTTCGGCGAAGTCCTGACCGTCCCACGGGGTGAGCCCGGACAGCGCCATCCGGCAGCCGATGGCGCCGAGGAGCGGGCCGCGCAGCGGCCGGGGCACGTCGTCGAGGGTACGCAGGGTGAGGACCGTCCCCGCGTTGGTGGACCGCAGCCGCTGGATGCCGCGTACGGCATCCGGCGTGATGACCCCCGTGGCGTCGTCCAGCACCAGGCAGGCGAACAGCGACCGGTCCTCCCGTACCGCGACGCTCGCGGTGAACTGCGCGAGCACCAGCCGCGCCAGGATGCGCGAGGCGTCGGCGTGACCGCGCTCGGGAAGGTCGATCCGGACCCGTACGGGGTGGTCGAGGGCCCGCAGGGAGAAGGGCCGGGACTGTCCGGATGTGTCGAAGAAGGCGGCGAAGGCGGGCCGGTCGAGAAGGGCGAGCCGGTCCGCCAGGACACCCGCGAGGTCCCCGGGGTGCCCGAGCTGGCGTTCCCGCGCGTCCAGCTCCCGCAGCAGCGACTCCTGCCCGGCGTCCTGGAGGGCCTCGCGCAGCTCGCCCAGCAGGCCGGGGGCGCCGTCCAGCAGTTGGCGCAGCTGCGGCACGGACGGGAACCGCCCGTGCACCGCCCGGAACGGGCCGAGCAGCTGGGCGAGGACCGTGGTGGAGCGCCGGCTGTCACCGCCGGGGTGCGGGTCGGCGAGATCGCCGACGAGCGCCTCGGCGAGGACGGCCGCCGCCTCGTCGGGATCGGTGGTCCCGCCGTAGAGGTCGAGGTCGTACACGGACTCCGGGTTGCCGATCCGCACGACGACGTCGTAGGCGTCGGCCGGGCCGAGCCCCGCCCCCGCCGCACCCACGACCACCACGGCGGCCCGTCCGGCGAGCGCGTGCAGACACAGCGACTCGGCGACGGGCCACACGACGCTGGCCGTCTTCCCCGACCCGGCGGGCCCGACGGCCAGCAGGGACGTGCCGAGCAGCTCGGGGCCCAGGGCCAGACCGGTGCCCCGGTAGGCGTAGGGGTTGCGCGGGTCGTCGACGGTGCCGCCCAGGCGGACCTGCCCGGTGACCAGGTCGTGCCTGGCGAGCCGGGTCGGCAGATCCCGCTCTCCGGAGGGGTGCAGGCAGGCAGCCGCCCCGTCCTTCAGCACGGCTCCGGTGAACGTCGCCAGACTGTGCCGGCCACTGCGCACGCCCTGCCATGCCCGCATGATCCGCGCATGGTCCACGTCCCGCATCAGCCCGGCCCCCGCCTCGGCCACCAGCCGCTCGGCAGCCTCTGCGGCCCCGGCCTCCCGCAGCTGGTTCCACTGGGCGGGGTCGTCCTGGGGAACTGGAGCCGCCTGCTCCGCGGGCCGCAGGTGGAAACGCGGAGCGACGAATCGGCGCCATACCTCACCCCAGCGGCCGAGCCGGGCCACTGCGACCAGGATCATCAGCGCAACAAGTAGCTCATAGCCCCGGTACAGGAGAAAAGTGCCGACCTGGCCTCCTTCTCCCGTGCCGCCCTGCCAGGAGTCAGGGGCGATCAGGTCCAGCGGGATCCACCACCAGTAGCCGAGATAGCCGTTCTGCAGCAGGGACCAGAGGAGCCAGCCCACCAAGAAGGCGATCAGAGCGCCTCCAACGAGCTGTCGTTTCGGGATCTCGTCGGGCTCTTCGTCGGGGCGCGGCGTGTGCCCGAATCGCCACACTCCCGGTGCCGCGTCCGGGCGCGGTGCCCGCAGCCAGGCAAGGAAGGAAGATCCGTCCGGCATGGGAGGGGTACCCGGTGCACGCGCGGGCCGAGGGGGCATTGCGGGCATCTCCGGCGACCCCGCCGGACGCGGCACAGAATTCGCATGTGTGCCCCGCGCGTCCCGCGTCCCGTCGCTGTTCATCCCGCTTGCCCCCTGACCAGCCGTTCCGTCCACCATCAGCGAGCCAATCTAACGCTCCCGCAAGGGGAGTTCACCGTTTACGCGGCCGGGTGGACCCCTGTGCTCACCGTATTACGCGGCCGGGCGCACATCCGTGCCCACCGTTCCTCCATGTCCAACCCGGACAAGACGAACACCCGACAACGCCCACATGGAGCATGCCCACCCACCGGCCGTCGCCCTAGCCTGCGAGAAAAGAAGGCAAGCCGTCCGCACCACTCCAGGAGCCCCACATGAGCGCACTTCCCCAGGAGCGCCGCGTAGTCACCGCCATCCCCGGACCGAAGTCCCAGGAGCTGCAGGCTCGTCGTGTCGCCGCCGTCGCGGCGGGCGTGGGGTCGGTGCTGCCCGTGTTCACCGCGCGCGCGGGCGGCGGCATCATCGAGGACGTCGACGGCAACCGGCTGATCGACTTCGGCTCGGGCATCGCCGTCACGAGCGTCGGCGCGAGCGCGGAGGCCGTGGTCCGCCGGGCGACCGCCCAGCTCCAGGACTTCACGCACACCTGTTTCATGGTCACCCCGTACGAGGGCTACGTCGCGGTCGCCGAGGCCCTCGCCGAGCTCACCCCGGGTGACCACGCCAAGAAGTCCGCGCTGTTCAACAGCGGCGCCGAGGCCGTCGAGAACGCCGTGAAGATCGCCCGCTCGTACACCAAGCGCCAGGCGGTGGTCGTGTTCGACCACGGCTACCACGGCCGTACCAACCTCACGATGGCGCTGACCGCGAAGAACATGCCGTACAAGCACGGCTTCGGCCCGTTCGCGCCCGAGGTGTACCGCGTGCCCGTGGCGTACGGCTACCGCTGGCCGACCGGCCCGGAGAACGCGGGCCCGGAGGCCGCCGCGCAGGCGATCGACCAGATCGCCAAGCAGGTCGGCGCCGAGAACGTGGCCGCGATCGTCATCGAGCCGGTGCTCGGCGAGGGCGGCTTCATCGAGCCGGCCAAGGGCTTCCTGCCGGCGATCAGCAAGTTCGCCTCCGACCACGGCATCGTCTTCGTCGCCGACGAGATCCAGTCCGGCTTCTGCCGCACCGGCCAGTGGTTCGCGTGCGAGGACGAGGGCATCGTCCCGGACCTGATCACCACCGCCAAGGGGATCGCCGGCGGTCTCCCGCTCGCCGCCGTCACCGGCCGCGCGGAGATCATGGACGCGGCGCACGCGGGCGGCCTGGGCGGCACCTACGGGGGCAACCCCGTCGCCTGCGCGGGCGCCCTCGGCTCGATCGAGACGATGAAGGAGCTCGACCTCAACTCCCGGGCGAAGAAGATCGAGGCGACGATGAAGGCGCGCCTCACCGCCATGGCCGAGAAGTTCGACCTCATCGGCGACATCCGCGGCCGCGGTGCCATGATCGCCATCGAGCTGGTCAAGGACCGTACGACGAAGGAGCCGAACCCGGAGGCGACCGCCGCGCTGGCCAAGGCCTGCCACCAGGAGGGGCTGCTGGTCCTGACCTGTGGCACCTACGGCAACGTGCTGCGGTTCCTGCCTCCGCTCGTCATCGGCGACGACCTCCTCGACGAGGGCCTGGACATCATCGAGCAGGCGTTCACCCGTATCTGACACGCGTCTCCGACACACGTATCCGACACGCGTCCGGGACCGCCGGACGCGCGTGCGAGGGCCCCGTTTCGCGGGGCGCTCGCATACGGAATCCCCCATCCGTCCCCGACGTCCCACGCTTCCCGGAACCGGAATCCGACACCGGATTCCGGTCCCTGTCGACAAGCGTCAGAGGGCGTGAAGAAGGTGTGCAAGGTGCATGTCGGGTCGCGATTCCGCCTGTCGTCGCCGCCCTCCCTGTCGTAGGTTTTGACGCAGATGAGAGATACACCCCACCCACAGGGGACTGTGGGTGACACCGGGTCGGGGCCTCCCCAGCTTCGCCCTGGTCGTGCCCTCGCGCACACACCCGGAGCTTCCGGCTCCGGATCTCCTCACCGATCGGATGGCCGCCCGTCCCAAACCCCCCGGGGCGGGTGGCACACCGATCCGGTCGGCCGTCCTCGAACCACCCCCCTGTTCGAGGACGGCCGACCGCCCCCTTTGGCCGCGGCGCCGCTCTCCTCCTTCTCGGCGGCGCGCCGGCCCTTCTCTTCGCACTGATCACCTGGCAGGTCCTCACGCGCGGCCCGCTGGCCCGCCTGGACGAACGCCTCAGCGACGCCCTCGTCCACCGGGGCGCCCCCACGCAGTTCCTCGCCGACCTCGGCAACATCACGGTCGCCGTCCCGGTTCTCGCCCTGGTGCTCCTGTTCGTCGCGCGGCGAACGCGTGCCACCGGTCGGGACCACTGGTGGCGGCCGTCCGCGGCCGCGGCCCTCCTCATGGCCGCGGTACCGCTCTGGGTCGTCCCGCTGAAGGAGCTCATCGCTCGGACCGGCCCACCGGTCATGGGCCCGGGGACGGGTTTCTACCCCTCCGGCCACACCGCGACCGCCTCCGTCGCGTACGGCGCCGCCGTCCTGCTTCTGCTGCCCTGGCTGCGTGGCACCCTCGCGCGCCGCGCGGTCGTCGCCCTCGCGGTCGTCCTGAACATCGGGGTCGGCTTCGGCTTGGTGCGCCAGGGCTATCACTGGCCGCTCGACGTGGTGGCGAGCTGGTGCGTGTGCGCGCTGCTGCTCTCCTCGCTGTGGTTCCGGGTGCGGCCCCGTCCGGGATGACGTGCGCGGCCAGGTCCGTTCGACGTCCGCGTCGGCCGCACGGGCGGCCGACGAGAGCGCGGTGCGGCCGGGGGACGGCCGCTCGTCACGACACGGGGCGGTCGGTCCCCGTCACCGGTCCTCGTCCCTCGCCAGGTTCGCCGCCGCCTCGTGCATCGCCAGTTCGAGGAGGGCCGGGTCGGTGAGGGTGCCGTTGCCGTCCGGCGGGACCAGCCACCGGACGCCGCCGGTCTGCCGGCCCGGGTACGGCACCACGATCCAGGTGCCGCCGCCCGCGCTGCGCACCCCCGTGCCCAGCCACCGCGACGCCGTGCCCGGCGGTACGAAGAACCCCATGCGGTCGTCGCCGAAATCGACGAGCACGGGCCCGGGTTGATCGATGATGCGGGTGAGGACGTCGAGCGTGGGATAGCCGAGTTCCCCCGGCAGGGTCAGCACGTCCCAGGCCCTGCCGGCCGGAAGCAGGGCGACCCCCAGGGGGTTGCGCTCCCACTCCCAGCGGCAGGCCTCGGGATCCGGTGACACGGATGCCAGCCACTCGACCGCCGTCTTGGCCCCAGTCATGACAGGGACCTTCCTCTCTGTAGAGCTCCTGCGGACGCGGTTTCGCGTCAGGAGCACAGACAGAGGTTCCGGCCGGGCATTACGCGGGTTCCGACCACTTCTTGGTGGTGAATGGCGTAACACCGTCGGAGAGGCGTACGCCTGTTGATCACGAGTGCGCCCGCACGCCCCGCCGACCACGGTTCGGTGGGGGCGTTCTCAGCTGTCGAAGCCCAGCCCCAGCCGGTCCATGGCCTTCAGCCACAGGTTGCGGCGGCCCGCGTGGGAGTCGGCCCGGGCCAGGGACCACTTGGTAAGGGCGATGCCCGTCCAGGCGAACGGCTCCGGTGGGAAGGGCAGCGGCTTCTTGCGCACCATCTCCAGTTCGGTGCGTTCCGTGCGCTCCCCCGCGAGGAGGTCCAGCATGACGTCCGCGCCGAAGCGGGTGGCGCCCACGCCCAGTCCGGTGTACCCGGCCGCGTAGGCGACTCTGCCCTGGTGGGCGGTACCGAAGAACGCGGAGAAGCGGGAGCAGGTGTCGATGGCGCCGCCCCAGGCGTGGGTGAACCGGACGCCCTCCAGCTGCGGGAAGCAGGTGAAGAAGTGCCCGGCGAGCTTGGCGTACGTCTCCGGCCGGTCGTCGTACTCGGAGCGCACCCGGCCGCCGTACGGGTAGACCGCGTCGTAGCCGCCCCAGAGGATCCGGTTGTCGGCGCTGAGCCGGAAGTAGTGGAACTGGTTGGCCGAGTCCCCGAGCCCCTGTCGGTTCTTCCAGCCGATCGACGCCAGCTGGTCGGCGGTGAGGGGCTCGGTCATCAGGGCGTAGTCGTAGACGGGCACGGTGTACGCGCGGACGCGCCTGACCAGGCTGGGGAAGATGTTGGTGCCGAGCGCCACCTGCCGGGTACGGACCTGGCCGTAGGGCGTGCGGACGGCCATGCCGGTGCCGTACGCCTTCAGGTTCAGCGCGGGTGTGTGCTCGTAGACCCGGACGCCGAGGTTCAGACAGGCCCGTTTGAGGCCCCAGGCGAGTTTGGCGGGGTGCAGCATGGCCACGCCCCGGCGGTCGTGCAGGCCGGCCTCGAAGGTGGGTGAGGCGACCTGCTCGCGGACGGCGTCGGCGTCCAGGAACTCGATGCCGTCGGCGAGGCCCTTGCGGGCGAGCTCGTCGTACCAGTCGCGCAGTTCCCAGGCCTGGTACGTCTCGGTGGCGACGTCGATCTCGCCGGTGCGTTCGAAGTCGCAGTCCAGGCCGTGACGGGTGACCGCCGCCTCGATCTCGTCGAGGTTGCGGGCGCCCAGTTCCTCCAGCTTGTGGATCTCGTCGGGCCAGCGGGCGAGACCGTTGGCCAGGCCGTGGGTGAGCGAGGCGGCGCAGAAGCCGCCGTTGCGGCCGGAGGCGGCCCAGCCCACCTCACGGCCTTCCAGCAGGACGACATCCCGGCCCGGGTCGCGCTCTTTGGCGTTCAGAGCGGTCCACAGTCCGCTGTAGCCACCGCCGACGACCAGCAGGTCGCAGGTCTCGGCGCCGGTGAGCGCGGGCTCGGGGTGGGGCTTGCCGGGGTCTTCGAGCCAGTACGGGACCGGCCGTGCGTCGGAGAGGGACTTTGTCCAACGGTTCATGGCGCTTGGGGCCATGATTTCAACTCCCTACTGATTCATCGAACGAGCGGCGTTCATGCCTTCTGCCGCTTTCTGCGATTTCCGATGACCATTCCGGCCACCACGAACAGTACGGCGACCAGGAACATGGCCGTACCGATGACATTGATCTGGACGGGTGTGCCGCGTTGCGCCGAACCCCAGACGAACATGGGGAAGGTGACGGTCGAGCCCGCGTTGAAATTGGTGATGATGAAATCGTCGAAGGAGAGCGCGAAGGCGAGCAGCGCGCCCGCCGCGATACCGGGTGCGGCGATCGGCAGGGTGACCCGGACGAAGGTCTGGACGGGCCCGGCGTAGAGATCGCGCGCGGCCTCCTCCAGCCTCGGGTCCATCGACATCACCCGTGCCTTGACGGCGACCACGACGAAGCTGAGGCAGAACATGATGTGCGCGATGAGGATCGTCCAGAATCCCAACTGCGCACCCAGGTTGAGGAACAGGGTGAGCAGCGAGGCGGCCATCACGACCTCGGGCATCGCCATCGGGAGGAAGATCAGCGAGTTGACGGCGCCTCGCGCGCGGAAGCGGTAGCGCACCAGGGCGAAGGCGATCATCGTGCCGAGGGCGGTGGCGCCGAGGGTCGCCCAGGCGGCCAGCCGGAGGCTGAGCGAGAGCGAGCCGCACAGGTCGGCGACGCCGCACGGATCGGTCCAGGCTGCGGTGGAGAATTCCTGCCACTCGTAGTTGAAGCGGCCCTTGGGCTGGTTGAAGGAGAAGACCGTGACGACGATGTTCGGCAGGAGGAGATATCCGAGCGTCAGCAGTCCCGCGATGACGACGAGTCGGCGCTTGAGCCATTTCACGAAGGCCATTTAGACCAGATCCTCCGTCCCGGACTTACGGATGTAGACCGTGACCATGACGAGGATCGCGGCCATGAGAAGGAAGGAGAGCGCCGCCGCCGTCGGATAGTCGAGGATCCGCAGGAACTGGCTCTGGATGACGTTGCCGATCATCTGGGTGTTGGTGGAGCCGAGGAGTTCGGCGTTCACGTAGTCGCCGCTGGCCGGGATGAAGGTCAGCAGGGTTCCGGAGACGACGCCCGGCATGGAGAGCGGGAAGGTGACCTTGCGGAACGTGGTGAACGGTCTGGCGTACAGGTCGCCGGCCGCCTCGTGCAGCCGTCCGTCGATGCGTTCGAGGGAGGTGTAGAGCGGCAGGATCATGAACGGCAGGAAGTTGTACGTGAGGCCGCAGACGACGGCGAGCGGAGTGGCCAGCACCCGGTCCCCGGCGGTGAGGCCGAGCCAGCTGGTGACGTCCAGGACGTGCAGCGAGTTCAGAACGCCGACGACCGGGCCACCGTCCGACAGGATCGTCTTCCAGGCGAGGGTGCGGATCAGGAAGCTGGTGAAGAAGGGGGCGATCACCAGGATCAGGATCAGATTGCGCCAGCGGCCGGCCCGGAAGGCGATCAGATACGCCAGCGGATAGCCGAGGAGCAGACACAGGATCGTCGCGGAGCCCGCGTAGAGCACCGAGCGCAGGAACTGCGGGTAGTACTCGCTCAGCGCGTCCCAGTACGTCGCGAAGTGCCAGGTGACCCGGTAGCCCTCCTCCAGGGAGCCCGTCTGCACGGAGGTGGAGGCCTGGTAGACCATCGGCATCGCGAAGAAGACCAGCAGCCAGATCAGACCGGGCGCGAGCAGCAGGTACGGCGTCCAGCGGCCCCTCTTGCGAGGGGGCTTCCCGGTGGTCGGGGCGGGCGCGAGGGGTGGTGGCGCCTCGGCTTCGGCGAGGGTCGACATCAGGCGGCCGCCCCTTCGTCCACGCCCGCGTCGATGTCCTGGGCGGCATCCAGTCCGAACGTGTGCGCGGGGCTCCAGTGCAGGACGACGTCGGCGCCGGGAACGAGCCGGGTGTCGCGGTCGATGTTCTGGACGTAGACCTCGAACTCGGGGCAGACCGAGCTGTCGATCACGTACTGCGTGGAGACGCCGATGAAGCTGGTGGCGGTGATCCGGCCGGTGACGCGGTTGCGGCCGACCGGGATCTCCCCGGCGTCGTCGGCGTGGGTGAGGGTGATCTTCTCGGGGCGTACGCCGACGAGGACCTTGCCGCCGGTCCGGGTGGGCGCGGCACATCGCGCCTCGGGCAGGACCAGCTTGCCGTCACCCGCCGTCAGGACTATCTCGTCGCCGCTCTTGGAGTCGACCTCGGCCTCGATGAGGTTGGAGGTGCCGAGGAAGTCGGCGACGAAGGTGGTCTGCGGATTCTCGTACAGGTCGGTGGGCGAGCCGAGTTGCTCGACCCGGCCGCCGTTCATCACGGCGACCGTGTCGGCCATGGTCATGGCCTCCTCCTGGTCGTGCGTGACATGGATGAACGTGATGCCGACCTCGGTCTGGATGCGCTTCAGCTCCAGCTGCATCTGGCGGCGCAGCTTGAGGTCGAGGGCGCCGAGGGGCTCGTCGAGGAGGAGCACCTTGGGGTGGTTGATGAGGGCACGGGCGACGGCGACGCGCTGCTGCTGGCCGCCCGAGAGCTGGTGCGGTTTCTTGCGGGCCTGCTCGCCGAGCTGGACCAGTTCCAGCATCTCCTCGACCTGCTTCTTCACGCTCTTGATGCCGCGTCGGCGCAGACCGAAGGCGACGTTCTCGAAGATGTCGAGGTGCGGGAAGAGGGCGTACGACTGGAAGACCGTGTTCACGGGCCGCTTGTACGGGGGCAGGTTCGTCACGTCCTGGTCGCCGAGCCGGACGCTTCCGCAGGAAGGTTCCTCCAGGCCGGCGATCATGCGCAGCGTGGTGGTCTTGCCGCAGCCGGAGGCGCCGAGCAGGGCGAAGAAGGAACCTTCCGGCACGGTCAGGTCGAGCGGGTGCACGGCGGTGAAGGAGTCGTAGGTCTTGCCGATGCCGGAGAGACGGACGTCACCGCTGCCGCCGTCCGCGGCGTTCTTGCTGCTCTTCTTGCTGGTCATCGTCCTCGTCACGCCCCTGTCAGCTTCGCGAACTTCTCTTCGTACGCCGTCTCTTCCTTCTGGCTGAGGGAGCGGAAGGCGTGGGACTTGGCTGCCATGGCCGCGTCGGGAATGATCAGCGGGTTGTTCGCCGCGTCCGGATCGATCTTGGCCAGCTCCGCCTTCACACCGTCGACGGGGCACACGTAGTTGATGTACGCGGCGAGTTCGGCGGCCGGCTTCGGCTCGTAGTAGTAGTCGATGAGCCGTTCGGCGTTGGTCTTGTGCCGGGCCTTGTTCGGGATCAGCAGGTTGTCGGTCGAGGTCATGTAGCCGCTGTCCGGGATGACGAAGTCGACGTCCGGGGTGTCGGCCTTGAGCTGGACGACGTCACCGGCCCACGCGATACAGGCCGCCAGGTCGCCCTTGGTGAGGTCGGAGGTGTAGTCGTTGCCGGTGAAGCGGCGGATCTGGCCCTTGTCGACGGCCTTCTGGAGGCGGGCTGTCGCCGCGTCGTAGTCGTCGTCGCCGAACTTCGCCGGGTCCTTGCCCATGTCGAGCAGGGTCATCCCGATGCTGTCGCGCATCTCGGAGAGGAAGCCGATGCGCCCCTTCAGCTTCGGGTTGTCGAGCATGTCGGAGACGGACCTCACCTCCTCCCCGTCGAGGGCCTTCCGGTTGAAGGCGATGACGGTCGAGATGCCCTGCCAGGGATACGAGTAGGCCCGCCCCGGGTCCCAGTCCGGGCTGCGGAACTGCTGCGAGAGGTTCATGAAGGCGTGCGGCAGGTTGGACGCGTCCAGTTTCTGGACCCACCCGAAGCGGATCAGCCGGGCGGCGAGCCAGTCGGTGACGCAGATGAGGTCGCGTCCGGTGTCCTGGCCGGCGGCGAGCTGCGGCTTGATCTTGCCGAAGAACTCGACGTTGTCGTTGATGTCCTCGGTGTAGTCGACCTTGATGCCGGTGCGCCGGGTGAACTGGTCCAGGCTGGGATGGCGCTTGCCGCTGTCGTCGACGTCCATGTACTCGGTCCAGTTGGAGAAGTTGACCTCCTTCTCCTTGGCCGAGTGGTCCTCGGACGAGCCGCCCGAGGTGCTCTTCGCCGCGGGGATGCCGCAGGCGCTCAGCGCCCCGAGCCCGCCGACCGCGAGCGCGCCGCCCGTTCCGGCGCGCAGCAGTGAACGGCGGCTGAGCGCGGCCCTGCCGTCGGTGAGGCTGCGCCGCACGGCGGCCGCCTGGGCCGGTGAGAGGCGTTCGGGCTCGTACTGCTCCATGCGCGTGGTGCCCTTTCGGACGTGCCCTTTCGGGAGGGTGGGCGGGGACCGGCCGGGGTCGGGCGGCCGGTCCCCGGGCTGACTAGCGGTCCCCGAAGATCGTGCGGTGCCAGTCCTTCCTGGCGATCGCCGTATTGTCGAACATGACGTGCTTGATCTGCGTGTACTCCTCGAACGAGTACGCGGACATGTCCTTGCCGAAGCCGGACGCCTTGTAGCCGCCGTGCGGCATCTCGCTGATGATCGGAATGTGGTCGTTGACCCACACGCACCCGGCCTTGATCTCCCGGGTGGCGCGGCCCGTCCGGTACACGTCCCGGCTCCAGGCGGAGGCGGCGAGGCCGTACGGGGTGTCGTTGGCGAGGCGGATGCCCTCGTCGTCGCTGTCGAAGGGCAGGACCACGAGCACCGGGCCGAAGATCTCCGCCTGGACGATCTCGCTGTCCTGCGCGGCGTCCGCGATCAGCGTGGGCCGGTAGTACGCGCCGTTCTCCAGCTCGCCCCGGGGCGCTTCACCGCCGGTGACCACGCGCGCGTACCCGCGTGCCCGCTCGACGAAGGCGGCGACCCGGTCGCGCTGGACGTGCGAGATCAGCGGACCGAGGTCGGTGCCCGGGGCGAAGGGGTCGCCGAGCCGGACCGTCTCCATCAGGGCGGCCGTCCGTGCGACGAACTCCTCGTAGAGAGGCCGCTGCACGTACGCGCGCGTGGCGGCCGTGCAGTCCTGGCCGGTGTTGATGAGGGCGCCCGCGACCGCACCGTGGACGGCGGCCTCCAGGTCGGCGTCGTCGAAGACCACGAAGGGTGCCTTGCCGCCGAGCTCCAGGTGGATGCGCTTGACGGTGGCGGTGGCGATCTCGGCGACGCGCCTGCCGACGGCCGTGGACCCGGTGAAGGAGGTCATGACCACATCGGGATGGCCGACGAGGTGTTCGCCGGCCTCCTTGCCGGTGCCGGTGACGATGTTGATCACACCGTCGGGGATGCCCGCGTCCGTGGCGGCCTGCGCGAAGAGCAACGAGGTGAGCGGGGTCGGCTCGGCGGGCTTCAGCACGATCGTGTTGCCCGCGGCGATCGCCGGGAGGATCTTCCACGCGGCCATCTGGAGCGGATAGTTCCACGGCGCGATGGAACCGACGACCCCGATCGGCTCCCGGCGTACGTACGAGGTGTGGTCCCCGGAGTACTCGCCGGCCGACTGGCCCTGGAGGTGGCGGGCGGCGCCCGCGAAGAAGGCGGTGTTGTCGATGGTGCCGGGCACGTCGAACTCGCGCGTCAGCTTGAGCGGCTTGCCGCACTGCAGGGACTCGGCCCGCGCGAACTCCTCCGCCCGGTCGGCCAGGACGGCGGCGAAGCGGTGCAGCGCGTCCGACCGCTCGCCGGGCGTGGTGGCCGCCCAGCCGGGGAACGCCGCGCGGGCGGCGGCGACGGCCGCGTCCACGTCGTCGGGGCCGGCCAGCTCGTAGGTGAGGACCTCGTCGCCGGTCGCGGGGTCGACGACCGCGTGGGTGCGGCCCGACGTGCCCTTGGTCAGACGGCCGGCGACGAACTGCGCGCCGACCGCGAAGCGATCCTGTGCGGGGAATCGGTCCGGGGTGGCGGTGCCCGGGTTCTGCATGTCGCTCTCCTCCGCCGGTGCCCCCTCTGTCCTCGGGGGCGGGTGGCGTAGCTCCAGCTCGATTTGAGTGCCGATCCTGACAGAGCCATGCGGCACCAACAAGGGATTCCGTTGTTGCCTTTTGGTTACGCGACGGAATCTGTCGACCAGGTGTCCAGTCGACACAGGAAATCGAGGACGGTGTGTCAGTGGTTCCTGCCAGACTCGTCGGCATGGAGAAGATCGATTCTTGGGACACGCTGACGGAAGCGGTCCGCACGGGGGCGAGGGTCAAGTACCTGCACTTCTGGGGGCACCGCCCCCTGCCGGACGGCCGGATCGGCGCGAGCTGTCTGAGCCAGTGGTGGCCGTCGCCGTTCACGGTGGACGGCGTGGAGTACGCGACGGCCGAGCACTGGATGATGGCCTCGAAGGCGCGGTTGTTCGGGGATCCGGAGGCGGAGCGCAAGGCCGTGGCCGCGTCGAGCCCCGCGCAGGCCAAGAAGGCCGGGCGGCTGGTGCGCGGTTTCGACGACGCCCGGTGGGAGCGGGAGCGCTTCGGCATCGTCGTCGAGGGCAGCCTCCACAAGTTCGCCGCCCACGCCGACCTGCGGGCGTTCCTCCTGGGCACGGGCCGCCGGGTGCTCGTCGAGGCCAGCCCCGTCGACCGGATCTGGGGCATCGGCCTCGCGGCGGATGACGAACGCGCCATGGACCCCGCGCGCTGGCGGGGCCCCAATCTGCTGGGCTTCGCGCTGATGGCGGCCCGGGAGAGACTGTCGAACGGGGTCGAGGTGTGAGCGTCCGCTGAGCGCCGACGGCGCCATCCGTGGTGGGCGCCGTCCTTCGGCGCGCTCCTCCTCAGCGCTACACGCCGGCTTATCCCCTCGGCAGCACCAGGGACAGTGACGTGGAGTAGCTGTCGTCGAAGGGGTCGGTGTCCGAGTCGTAGCCGTCGCTCTCGGACGCCAGGACGATGAGCACGATGAAGCCGATGCCGAGCAGGATGCCGACGACACCGCAGATGATCCCGGCCAGGGCGTGCCCCGGGTTCGTCGCCTCGCCCCGGCGCGCCTTGGCCCGGCCGATGAAGCCGAAGATCATGGCCATGATCCCGAGCAGGATCGCGAGGGGCCACAGGCAGAACAGCACGGCGGCGCAGATGCCGAGCACCATCGCCGCGATCCCCATCCCGTTGCTCGGCGGCAGCGCCGGCAGGGGCCAGGCAGAGCCCGCGCCCGGAACGGGGTAGCCGGCACCGGGGTAGGCGTGGGCGCCCGGATACTGGGGGTACCCGTACGGGGCCTGTCCGGGCCCTTCTGGGCCGATGGGCGGGGGAGGTACGGCCGCGCCGGGGGCGGGGTAGGGCGCGGAGACCGCGGGCGGGGGGTAGGAGGCGTGGGGTGCGCCGGGCGCGGGCGGGGCGAACGGATTGGGGGCAGGGGCGGGCGACATCGCGGGCGGGCGGTCACCCGGGGCTGCGTACGCGCCGGGACCCGCCCAGGGCTGCGGCGCGGGGGCCTGGGTGGACGTCGGCCCACCGGTGCCGGCCGACGCGGGGCCGCCCGTCGGCGCACCCGGCATGGCCAGAACCGTCATCTGGTCGTGCACCGAGGGCGTGGTGGGAGTCGGAGCGGGAGGGTGCGCGGCGCTGCCCTGAGCCGGGGTGTCGGCCGGGGCGGCCCATGGATCGTAGGGAGCCTGGGGCGCGGACGCGGTCGGCGCCGACCATGCGGGCGGAACCGAGGCCACCGTCTCGGCGGAGCCGGAGGGCGCGACCGGAGCGCTCGCGTGGACGGCCCCGGGCCCCTCGGTGGACCCGCCCGGCTCGCCGGAGTCGGGCGACCCCGTCGGCGCGCCCGGCTTGTCGAGGGCGACCGTCGGGGTCGGGGCCGGTATCGCGTCCTCGGGCCTCGGGACGGCGCCCGGCGTGGTCGGCAGGGCCACGCCGTCGGCCACCGTCAGCAGTTCGGCACCTCCGCTCGACGCCGACGCAACGGCGTCCTCGGTCACCGTCGGGAGGGTGGCGCCGTCCACCACCGTCGGCGGCACGGTGTCGTCGGTCACCGTCGGGAGGGTGGCACCGTCCACCACCGTCAGCGGAGCGGCGTCGTCGGTCACCGTCGGGAGGGTGGCACCGTCCACCACCGTCGGCGGTAGCGCGGCGTCACCCTGTGGGGGTGCCCACGGGCCGGGCTGAGGAGCGGTCGGTGTTTCCGGAATCGGTGCCTCGTCGGCTGCCATGAGCGGGTCCCCCTGTGACGTTCCGTGCCGTTCCGCGTCGTCTTTTCCGTCGCACGCGATCAGCTGTACGTTCGGTCATGCTAAGGCCCGGGGATCGATGTTCGGACGGCCGCCTACGATGATCCCCGAGTCACCGATCAGCCGATCACCCGCGTCCCCCGCAGCAGACCACGGTCCGGGCGGACGTCGTTCCCGGGGAGGAACCTTGACCGACCATCGCACCGCGCAGGGCGTGCCCTTGAGCCCCGCCGTCGCCGACACCGCCGCCGCTCCCGGCAGCCGCGACCTGAACGCCTTCATCGCCGGTCTGCCGAAGGCCGAACTTCATGTGCACCACGTCGGCTCCGCCTCCCCCCGTATCGTCTCGGAGTTGGCCGCCCGCCACCCCGACTCCCAGGTGCCCACGGACCCCGAAGCGCTCGCGGACTACTTCTCGTTCACGGACTTCGCCCACTTCGTCCAGGTGTACCTGTCCGTCGTCGACCTGATGCGCACCCCTGAGGACGTCCGTCTGCTGACGTTCGAGGTGGCGCGGGACCTCGCCCGGCAGCAGGTGCGGTACGCCGAGCTGACCATCACGCCGTACTCCTCCACCCGCCGCGGGATCGAGGAGCGGGCCTTCATGGACGCGATCGAGGACGCCCGGAAGGCGGCGGAGGCCGAGTTCGGGACCGTCCTGCGCTGGTGCTTCGACATTCCCGGCGAGGCGGGAATGGTCGCGGCCGAGGAGACCCTGCGGCTCGCCACCGACGACCGGCTACGGCCGGAGGGGCTGGTGTCGTTCGGCCTCGGCGGGCCCGAGGTCGGCGTGCCGAGGCCCCAGTTCAAGCCCCACTTCGACCGGGCGATCGCGGCCGGGCTGCACTCCGTGCCGCACGCCGGCGAGACCACCGGCCCCGAGACGATCTGGGACGCGCTGAACGAGCTGCGCGCCGAGCGCATCGGACACGGCACCAGCGCGGCTCGCGACCCGCAGCTGCTGGCCCATCTCGCCGAGCGCCGGATCGCCCTGGAGGTCTGCCCGACCTCGAACATAGCGACCCGAGCGGTCCGCACCCTCGACGAGCACCCCATCAAGGAGTTCGTGGAGGCCGGCGTACTGGTCACCGTCAACTCCGACGACCCGCCGATGTTCGGCACCGACCTGAACACCGAGTACGCGGTCGCCGCGCGTCTCCTGGACCTCGACGAGCAGGGCGTGGCCGCGCTCGCGAAGAACGCCGTGGAGGCGTCCTTCCTCGACGAGCCCGGCAAAGCCCGGGTGAACGCCGAGATCGACACCTACACCTCGGCCTGGCTGACCGTTCCTGAAGACTGAGCAAGAGTGAGCCCGACTCAGCCGCGCGCCCCGAACGGTCTTGGGCGAACTGGTCCCCGGCGTACTCGACCCCGGGGCAGCGACACGCATCCTGTGCGTGGTCCGATCCCGGGAGGCCGGTTCCCTGCGCGACCTGACCAGGTGGGTACGGCCAGTGGCGACGGGGAGGCCCCGAACCATCCCTCTGGTGGAGCGGGGGCCCCGCACGCCGACACCGTACCCGGCGTTCCAGATCGCCCGCTCACCGTAGCCCGAACGGCCCACACCGCCTCAAGCCCGTAAGCCGACCATCACACGGTCGAGCTGATTCAGCCTCGTGCACTCTCCCCAGCAAGCAGTTGGCAACCCCCTGATCCGATCGGGACCGGAAACCACCACCATGCGCACCGTGACAGCCGTCGCCCATCGCGGCGCCCCCTACCGCCACCGTGAGAACACGCTCGACTCCCTGCGGGCCGGGCTCGAACTGGGTGCGGACGCCGTCGAGTTCGATGTGCGGACGACCCGTGACGGGGTGCCGGTCCTGCTCCACGACTCGACGCTGAACCGGCTCTGGGAGGTGGACCGGCCGCTGGCCGCGCTCTCCGCCGCGGAGCTGCGCGGGCTGACGGCAGACGGGGTGCCGACGCTGGCCGACGCGCTGGGCGCCACCGGGGGCAGCCGCGTCATGGTGGATCTGCCGGGTGCGGTGAACCCACGGGCGGTGCGGCAGATCCTCGGCGTCGTACGGGAGTGCGACGCCGAGGACCGTGTCTACTACAGCGCAGACCCGCGGACCGTGCTCGCCGTCCGCGCCGCCGCCCCCACGGCCGAGCTCGCCCTCACCTGGAAGACCTCCGCACCGCCGCGTCCCGCCCTCCTCGACGCCATCCGTCCGCGCTGGCTGAACTACCGCTTCGGCCTCCTCACCCGCTCCTTGGCGGACCGCGTCCACCGGGACGGCTACCTCCTCTCCGCCTGGACCCCTGACACCCGGCGCTCGATGCGCCGTCTGCTGTCCTGGGGGGTCGACTCGATCACCACCAATCGCATCGACGCCCTGTGCACACTCAGAGCCACCGGCGAGGCGAGCCCCACCCTTTGAGGGCGCCGGAAACCGCGTGCGGTCAGCGCCCCCGTCCACACGCACGCGCCCGCTGCCGCTACACGTCGGACCGCTGAGCCACGCTCGCCGCGTCCGCCGGCTTCGCCCGGGTGACGTACTGCGGCACCGGCGCCGAGTCCTTGCCGTCGTCGCGGACGAGGCCGTAGCGGATGGCCCCCCGTTCGGGACCGAGGGCGAGGTCGTCGGTGACGGCGTTCCAGGTGGAGGGGGCGACGGTGATGCCGTAGTCGGCGCCTCGTTCGTTCTGGGTGAGCGTGACCGTGCCGTCGAGGTAGAAGTACTCGTTCTGCCACATCTGTTGGGTGCCGTCGGGCAGGACGGTGTAGCCGGTGTCGGGGCCGCCCATGCCCGAGGTCCTGCCGTCGGCGGAGGTCGGGTCGTCCATACGGCGGCCGCCGCCCGAGGCGACGTGGAACAGCTTGCCCTCCAGGCCGGTCCAGGTGGGCATGACCAGACCGCCCGCCCGGTACTG
The DNA here is from genome assembly GCF_019599145.1 of Streptomyces akebiae. Lineage (NCBI taxonomy): Bacteria > Bacillati > Actinomycetota > Actinomycetes > Kitasatosporales > Streptomycetaceae > Streptomyces > Streptomyces akebiae. The sequence continues at coordinate 2,959,900 of NZ_CP080647.1, forward strand.
GGGCGAGATCTGCCAGCGGACCAGGACATAGCCCTGGCCCGTGAACGTCACGTTGTCGCCGCGGTGGTTCATCACGGTCCGCGCGCCACCGCTGCTCGTGACACCGGACTCGGGCCGCCGGGGGAGGGCGGCGGGCGGGGTGTCCGGGTCCGGTGCCTCGTCCACCGCGTCGACGACGGTGCCGTACAGGTCCTTCGGCTCCTTCTTCTTCACCGACGACGGGGAGGCCGAGGGGGACGGTGAGGACGACGGCACCGAGGAGGGCGACGGGGTGCGGAACGCCGGAGCCGCAGGTCCACGGGCCGTGCTCATCACCGACGGCGCGGCCTGCGCGGGCCGGTCCATCGGGGGTTGTGTCACGACGTACGCGCCCCCGGCGACGATCGACGCGCCCGCCGTCACCGCGACGGCGGGCTTGGCGAGGGCGCCGACCACCTTGGCGGACCAGCCCACGGAGGCGGTCGCGGCGGTCGCCGCCACGGCCGTCTTGCCACCGAACGCCAGGGACAGGGTGAAGCCGACGGGGACGGGGACGAGAGCGAGCCCGACGAGGAGGCGTTCGGCGGGCACGACGACCTCACCGGGGCGGCCGTGACCGTCGCAGCGGGCGCAGCCACGGATGTGCCGGGCGATGCGCTTGCGCCACACCGAGTCGGGCTGCCCGCTCCAGCGTGCGGTGACCCGGCCCAGGTCGGAGCAGGAGGAGTCGAGGGCGCGGACGATACCGCGCGCGGTCTCCAGCCGGGCCTTCATCCGCTGGACGCGTACGGCGGCGTGCTGTCGGCTGATGCCGACGGCGGCGGCGAGTTCGCGCCGGGTGAGTTCGCCCGCCACCTCCAGCCACCACAGCGACAGCAGTTGCCGGTCCTCGTCGTCGAGCCAGCGGACCGCTTCCGCGACCTCCTTGCGCTGGCCCTCCAACTGCAGCCGCAGCACGGTCAGTTCGGCGAAGTCGGTGGCGCCGTGGGCGTCGTGGTCGTCGAGCTGGTCGGCGGTGCGGCGGCGCGCCCGGTCCCGTATCTGTCGCATCGCGATCGCGACCAGCCAGGAACGGAAGCTGTCCGGATCGCGCAGCGTGTCGAGGTTGTCGACGGCGCGCAGCATGGTCTCCTGCACGACGTCGTCGACGTCGGCGTGGCCGTTGAGGGCCCGGCCGACGATGTTGTAGACGAGCGGCAACCAGCCCTCGACCAGCTCGTCGAGGGCGCGCCGGTCCCCCGCCTGCGCGGCCGCGATGGTGGAACGCCACTGCCGCCCGTCCACGTACGTCCCCTTCGATCCCGCTGGGCTCACCCTGATCACTTGGCTGTGTTCCGTACCTTCTCAGCCATCGCTCCGGCATGGGGAACCACCGAGGCGGAGATCACACTGCACACACTGCTCATACGGCTCGCTCCTGCTTGTGGGGAGACAGGGGTGCCTACGGAGACGGTGTGGAGGCGGCCGGGATAACAGTTTTCCGGTCCCACCCTCCGGTGAGGGCCTCCAGCCTCTTGATCCGCCGCCGCACGACGTAGAGCGGGATCACCCCGAAGACCCCGAACGACATGTCGATCACGGTCCACCAGAAGGGGATGTCCCGGATCGGCCCGCAGATCAGGGCCAGCGGAATGATCCCCGCGCAGGCGATCATGCCGAACTCGATGATCCAGATGTTGCGGACCGGGTCACGGTAGGGGCCGTAGAAGGACACCGCGATCACCAGGTGCGCGAAGGCCAGCCAGTCCGTGCCGTACAGGAGGAACGGGTACTCGGTGTCGGCTTCGTCGAGCCCCGCCCGTACCCGCTCGATCCACTCGACGAGCGCCGGCAGGTACTCCCCGACGGACAACGACCGCAACAACTCCTCGGTCCAGCGCAGCTCGTGGACCAGCGGGAAGGCTGTGGCACCACTCAGCACCAGACAGACGACGAAGAAGACCAGCCACGCGCGGATGCCCTTGAGCAGGGCGGCTCTGTCGCTCATGCGGTGAGCGTACGCCCCTACTTGAACGCGTTCAAAAGTGGGGCCCGACACCTGTCGGGCCCCACGGGAACGCAGCGGCGGTCAGCCGCCGGGGATCGAGCGGATCGCGGCGATGTCGAACTGCAGGCGCACCTTCTCGCTGACCATGGCGCCGCCTTCCGCGAGCCGCTGGTTGTAGGTGAGGCCCCATTCGGAACGATTGATGGTGGTGGTCCCGTCGAATCCGACCCGCTCGTATCCGAAGGGGTCCATGACGTGTCCTATATAGGTGAGTTCCAGATCGACGGGACGGGTGATGCTCTTGATCGTGAGTTCCCCGGCCATGCGATAGACATCGTTGCCCACAAGACGCACCGCCGTACTGACGAAGCGCATACGCGGATGGTTCGCGGCATCCAGGAAGTCGCGACCCATCAGATGAGCGTCACGTTGTTCCACTCCGGTGTCGACGGACGTGGTGGACAGCACTATCTCGGCCCGTGAGCGCGATGGATCACGGCCGTCGAAATAGAGCCGGCTCTGATACTCGGTGAATGCCCCGCGCACGGTCGTGACCAGGGCGTGCCGGACGGAGAAACCGATACGACTGTGCGCCGCGTCGATCATCCATTCGCCGGTCAGCATGGCGAGGGAGGGGTCGGACGGGCCGTCGGGGGCGAATGCCGCTGACTCGTGGGGGAGTTGTGAGGCTGTGGGGGCTGCCGGGCGGCGCAGGGACGCAGCACGGGTGAACAGGTTCATGATTCACGTAACTACGGCACGACGGGATGTGCCGCAACCCTTCGTCGACGGATCCGCCGGGTCCGAATCGACCCCGAAAGGCTGATAAAACGCCACCGCACGGCAGACGATTGCACTATCTCCACAGGGCCGTCACGAATTTCCCGCCACACAATTCACCCCGGAATGGCCTGAAGAGAAACGGAGTCGTACGACGGTCAGGTCGTGCTCTTCGGCAGCAGTCCACGGGCGAGAGTGTCACGGGCGGCCTCCAGATGGCGCCCGGCCCTCGCGAGCGAGACCTCGTGGTGGCCGGGGAACAGCGCGTCCACGTCGAGCGCGGCCAGCCGGGTCAGACTGGCCGCGTACTCGGGGACCCGGCTGTCGTGCAGGTTCTGCAGCGAGATACGGCCCCCCGTGAAGACACAGTCCCCGGAGAAGAGCGCCCGCCGGCCGGGGGTGCGCAGGTGGTAGCAGAGGTGGCCGTCGGCATGACCGGGCGTCGCGACGGCACGCAGGACCACTCCACCCCCGAGGTCGATCTCCTCGCCGTCGGCCAAAGCCTCGACCTGGGGGCAGGGGGCGAGGGTGTAGTCGGCCGGGTAGTACCCGGACGCCTTGCCACGGTCCAGACTGACGCCCGCCTCGTCGCCCGCCGCGATCCAGCCCGTGGCCTCGGCACCGGCCAGTACGCGCAGTCCGGGCAGCCGTTCGGCGAGCGCGGCGGCTCCGCCCGCGTGGTCGGCGTGGCCGTGGGTGAGAAGGAGATGACGGGGGTCTGCGCCGGTGGTACGCACGGCGCGCACGATCGCCTCGGCGGACCGGCCGGCTCCGGCGTCCACGAGCACGCTGTGCCGGGTGCCCCGCACCAGGTAGACGTGGCAGTCCAACGGATCGCTGAGGTCGAATCCGTACGCCCCGCTGGCGACGAGCGTGACATGGTCGGTCAGCCGCATGACGGCCCTCCCGCTTTCGATACCGACGACGACGGCCCTCCCCGAGGCCCTCCCCCGCCTTCCTCAACGCCGGTACCACCCCCGAGGTGACCCTTCAGCCGTCCGGCCCGCTCCCCTGGCTCTCCGAGCGCGCCCTACGGGCCGACGATCCCGTTCCACCGCCGGGCGAACTCACGGCGCCGTCGTTCCCGCCCGCGCCGAGGGCGCGCGGGCGGGAACGACGGCGGCATGTGCGGCAGGCCGCGTGGACGCGACCGGCCGCACTCACCCCTCTCCCGTCGACGAACCCTCAGTCCAACGACGTCATCACGTGCTTGATCCGCGTGTAGTCGTCGAACCCGTATCCCGACAGGTCCTTGCCGTACCCGGACTTCTTGAACCCGCCGTGCGGCATCTCCGCGACCAGCGGAATGTGCGTGTTGATCCACACGCACCCGAAGTCGAGGGCCTTCGACATCCGCATGGCGCGCCCGTGGTCCTTCGTCCACACGGACGAGGCCAGCGCGTACTCCACGCCGTTCGCCCACTCGACGGCCTGTGCCTCGTCCGAGAAGGACTGCACGGTGATGACCGGCCCGAAGACCTCCCGCTGGATGATCTCGTCGTCCTGCTTGAGCCCGGAGACGACGGTCGGCGCGTAGAAGTACCCCTTCTCGCCGACCTGGTGGCCGCCGGCCTCGACCTTGGCGTGGGCCGGCAGCCGCTCGATGAACCCGGCGACCTGCTTGAGCTGGTTGGGGTTGTTGAGCGGGCCGTACAGCACGTCCTCGTCGTCGGGCTGCCCGGTCTTCGTCTCGGCCGCCGCCTTGGCGAGCGCGGACACGAACTCGTCGTGGATGCCCTCCTGGACGAGGACACGGGTCGCGGCCGTACAGTCCTGCCCCGCGTTGAAGAAGCCCGCCACCGAGATGTCCTCGACGGCCTTGGCAATGTCGGTGTCGGCGAAGACGACGACCGGCGCCTTGCCGCCCAGCTCCAGGTGGACCCGCTTGAGGTCCTTGGACGCGGACTCGGCGACGGACATGCCGGCCCGCACGGACCCGGTGATCGACGCCATCGCCGGGATCGGGTGCTCGACCATCAGCCGGCCGGTGTCACGGTCACCGGTGATGACGTTGAAGACGCCCTTGGGCAGGATCGACCCGATGATCTCGGCGATCAGGACGGTCGACGCGGGCGTGGTGTCCGACGGCTTCAGCACGACGGTGTTGCCCGCGGCGATCGCCGGCGCGAACTTCCACACGGCCATCATCATCGGGTAGTTCCACGGCGCGACCTGGGCGCAGACGCCGACGGGCTCACGGCGGACGATCGAGGTCATGCCCTCCATGTACTCGCCGGCCGAGCGCCCCTCCAGCATCCGCGCGGCGCCCGCGAAGAAGCGGATCTGGTCCACCATCGGGGGGATCTCCTCGGAGCGGGTCAGCCCGATCGGCTTGCCCGTGTTCTCCACCTCCGCCGCGATCAGTTCCTCGGCCCGCTCCTCGAACGCGTCGGCGATCTTCAGCAGGGCCTTCTGGCGTTCGGCCGGGGTCGTGTCCCGCCAGGCCGGGAACGCGGCCTCTGCGGCGGCCATCGCCGCGTCGACGTCGGCCTGGCCGGACAGGGGCGCTGTCGCGTAGGCCTCGCCCGTCGCGGGGTTGACCACCTCGGTGGTCCGTCCGTCGACGGCGTCACGGAATTCCCCGTCGATGTAGTTACGCAGACGACGCAGCTCGGTGCTCACTGCCGGCCCTCCAGATGGGTCCAGATTGGGGTGTCCATTCCTTGAGACACCACCCTAATCCGCCTGCCCACGTTTTCAACACCCCTGACACCTCAGTGACTGCGAAATCCGCAAGCTACGAGCCCGTAAACAACGAATTTCATCGGTTCAGCCTTGCGGAACTGTCGAGACGTCGTGCACAGTGAGCCCGTGGCCAGTCGAAGCGCAGACCAGAAGGACTCCAGGGAGCCCAGGAACGGCACTCCTCAGTTGGACGCCGTCTCCCTCGCCATCGTCGAGCAGCTGCAGGAGGACGGCCGACGGCCGTACGCCGCCATCGGCAAGGCCGTCGGCCTCTCCGAGGCGGCCGTCCGCCAGCGCGTCCAGAAGCTGCTCGACCAGGGCGTGATGCAGATCGTCGCCGTCACCGACCCGCTCACCGTGGGCTTCCGGCGGCAGGCGATGCTCGGCATCAACGTGGACGGCGACCTGGATCCCGTGGCGGACGCCCTGACGGCCATGTCGGAGGTCGAGTACATCGTCATCACCGCCGGCTCCTTCGACCTGATGGCGGAGGTCGTCTGCGAGGACGACGACCACCTCCTGGAAGTGATCAACAAGCGCATCCGGACCCTGCCCGGCGTGCGCTCCACCGAGAGCTTCGTCTACCTCAAGCTCAAGAAGCAGACCTACATGTGGGGAACCCGATAACCGTGAGGACGGATAAGCCGTGAGCCCCAAGGACCTCAGCCAGACCGCGTACGACCACCTGTGGATGCACTTCACCCGCATGTCCTCGTACGAGAACTCCCCGGTCCCCACCATCGTCCGGGGCGAGGGCACGTACATCTACGACGACAAGGGCAAGCGGTACCTCGACGGTCTCGCCGGTCTCTTCGTGGTCCAGGCGGGCCACGGCCGCACCGAACTGGCGGAGACCGCGTTCAAGCAGGCGCAGGAGCTGGCCTTCTTCCCGGTGTGGTCGTACGCCCACCCGAAGGCCGTCGAACTGGCGGAACGTATCGCCTCCCACGCGCCCGGCGATCTGAACAAGGTCTTCTTCACCACCGGCGGCGGCGAGGCGGTCGAGACGGCCTGGAAGCTCGCCAAGCAGTACTTCAAGCTGCAGGGCAAGCCGACCAAGTACAAGGTCATCTCCCGCGCCGTCGCCTACCACGGCACCCCGCAGGGCGCCCTGTCCATCACCGGCCTGCCGGCCCTCAAGGCCCCCTTCGAACCGCTGGTGCCGGGTGCGCACAAGGTCCCGAACACCAACATCTACCGCGCCCCGATCTTCGGCGACGACCCGGAGGCGTTCGGCCGCTGGGCCGCCGACCAGATCGAGCAGCAGATCCTCTTCGAGGGCCCCGAGACGGTCGCGGCCGTCTTCCTGGAGCCGGTGCAGAACGCGGGCGGCTGCTTCCCGCCGCCGCCCGGCTACTTCCGACGGGTCCGCGAGATCTGCGACCAGTACGACGTCCTGCTGGTGTCCGACGAGGTCATCTGCGCCTTCGGCCGGCTCGGCACGATGTTCGCCTGCGACAAGTTCGGCTACGTCCCGGACATGATCACCTGCGCCAAGGGCATGACCTCGGGCTACTCCCCGATCGGCGCCTGCGTCGTCTCGGACCGCATAGCCGAGCCCTTCTACAAGGGCGACAACACCTTCCTGCACGGCTACACCTTCGGCGGCCACCCCGTCTCCGCGGCCGTCGGCCTCGCCAACCTCGACCTGTTCGAGCGCGAGAAGCTCAACCAGCACGTCCTCGACAACGAGGCGGCCTTCCGGTCCACGCTGGAGAAGCTCCACGACCTGCCGATCGTCGGCGACGTCCGCGGCAACGGCTACTTCTACGGAATCGAGCTGGTCAAGGACAAGGCGACGAAGGAGAGCTTCGACGACGACGAGACCGAGCGGATCCTCTACGGCTTCCTGTCGAAGAAGCTGTTCGAGAACGGCCTCTACTGCCGGGCCGACGACCGCGGCGACCCGGTCGTCCAGCTCGCCCCGCCGCTGATCTCCGACCAGTCGACCTTCGACGAGATCGAACAGATCCTGCGCGCGACGCTGTCGGAGGCATGGACGCTGCTGTAGCCCCGCGGCGGCCCAGCCCGCATCCCTGCGGGGCCGCTCCGCGATCGGCCCGGGACGCCCCCATCCGAGTGAGATGGGGGCGTCCCGGGCCGTGTGCTGTCCGCCCCCTGCCGCCCCGACTCCCTAGCGTGCCCCTGTAACCGATCGGCCCTGCCTTCGTTCCCCCGGACGGGGGGCTCCCCCGGCAACCCTGATCCGAACCGAGGTGTACGCCCATGGTGGCCCCGCCGGACAACGACGTGCTCTGGGCACGTGGTCTGACCTACGCGCACGACGGCTCGCCCGCCCTGCACGGTGTGTCGATGAACGTCCGGGAGGGCGAGATCGTCGCCGTCACCGGCCCGCGAGGCAGCGGCAAGACCACGCTCCTGCGGTGCCTGTCCGGACAGCTGCGGGCCCAGCGGGGAGAGGTGTGGTTCAACAGCGTCCCCGTCCACACGATGGGCGCGCTCGCCCGCGAGCGGTTGCGCCTCGACCGCTTCGGGTGGATCGATCCCGAGCCGGTCCTCGTGCCCGAGCTGAACGCCTGGGAGAACACCGCCCTGCCGCTGATGCTGCGCGGCACCGGCCGCCGGGCCGCGAAGGCCGCCGCCCTGGAGTGGCTGGAGCGCCTAGACATTCGCGACACGGCCCGCAAGCGCCCCCACGCCCTCCTCCAGTCGGAGCGCCAGCGCGTGGTGGTGGCCCGCGCCCTGGTCTGCGCCCCCATGGTCCTCTTCGCGGACGAACCGACCGCCCCGCTCCACCGCGCCGAACACGCCCACGTCCTGCGCACCCTGACCACGGCGGCCCGCTCCCACCACATCACGGTCGTCCTCGCCACCCACGACCCCGAGACGGCGGCCCTCGCGGACCGCACGGTGTCCCTGCTGGACGGCCGCCACGTGAGGACGCTCCACCTGCCCACCGCCGCACAGGGCGAGAGCCGGGTCCCCGTCGACCGGGACAGCCGCACCGCCCCCGACGACGCTCTCCCGGACGCCCTGCCGCCCCGCACCGACGAGGCGGGCCGCCCGACCCCCGGGGCGGGCGGGCGACCCGCCGCCCGAGGGACGGGACGGTCCACCACGGAGACAGCCGGAGCCGAGCCCGAAGGCTCGGCCCGCCCCACCGCCACGACGGAGGTGAGTCACCCTTCGCCCCGCGAAACCCGGCCGACCACCGCCGCGGAACCCGAACAACCCGCCCACCCCACGGCCCGGGGAACACGAGCAACGCGCACCGCGCCGCACCAGCCCACAACCCGGCGAACCCGGCCGGCCACCACAGCGGAACCGGCCGACCCCACAACGCGGGAGGACCGGACCTCCGCCGCCGTGGAGGTGGGTCGCCCCGCAACCGAGGGAGAAGCCCGACCACCCGCCGAGCAGCAGCCCCGCCAACCCGCCGAAGCCGACGAACGACCGGCCGCCGCCACAGAAGTGGGCCGCCCCGCAACCGAGGGAGAAGCCCGACCACCCGCCGAAGGGCAGCCCCGGCAGCCCGCCGAAGCCGACGAACGACCGGCCGGAACGCGCTCCTCCGCAGCCGACGGGGAAGGCCGGGCAGCGTGCTCGCTCTCCGCCTAGCCCGCCGGGCCCACCCCGTGGTCCAGCTCCGTCGGCTCCTGGTGGCCGCCGCCACCTGCGGCACGGGTTTCCTGCTCCTCTGCGCCCTCGGGCACGCCATGGCCCACCCGCACGCCCCGGCCGGCTCGGTGCTCCGCCTGGCCTGGTGCGTGGCGCCGGCCGCCGCCACCGTCTACTTCGCGGTGACGGTGGCCCGCACCGACCCCGGCACCCGACCCCGCCCCGGCCTCTCCGCGATCGGCCTCGGTCCCGGCCGGCTGATGGCCATCTCCGCGGTCACCACGGCCCTGTCCACCGTCCTCGGCTCCCTGCTCGCCCTCTTCTTCTTCCTCCACCTGCGCGGCGACCTCACGGGCATGCCCTTCGACGGCGCGGCCGCCGACGTCCTCGCCGCCGGGCGGCCCCTGCCCCTCCCGGCCGCCCTCACCCTCCTGGCCCTCGTACCGGCCGTCGCCTCCGCCACCACCGCGCTCGTCCTGCGCCCCAGGGACACCGGGGCCCGGCCCACCGGCCCCCGGACCCGCTTCATGGCGTACGACACCTTCGCGATCGGCCGGCGCACCGCGCCCCCGGCGGGCGCCACGAGGTACGAGGAGGAGGCCGACGAGGAGGGAGCGACCACCTCCGAGGTCGGGCGGACGCCGCCGGAACCACCGCCTCCGCGCCCCGCCCCCGGCGGCCTCCCCTGGGGCATCGCCGTACTCGCCGTCGGCCTCGCCCTGGAGACCTACGCCGGCCAGTCCGACGACGGTTCCGGCCTCGCCCTCCCCGGCGGCTTCGCGAACAGCCCCGCAGGTGTGCTGGGCGGCTGGCTCGTCACCGCACTCGGGCTGATCCTCACCGGGCCCGGCCTCACCCACCTCACCGGACGCCTGCTCCAGTCCGTACGCCCCGGCGCACTGCGCCTCCTCTCCGGGCGCGTGCTCCAGGAGGAGGCCCGGCGCATCGGACGCCCACTCGGCGTGGTGTGCGCCGTGGCCTCCGGCGCGTACGCCATGGTGACGCTGTCCTCAGGCGTACGCCCCACGATCGGCCCGCTCACCCTGCTGGGCGCGCTCGTGGTGGCCGGCTGTGCCGTGCTGACCCTCGCGACGGCCGCCGTCGAGGCCCGGCGTGCCCACGCGGACACCACGGCCGCGCTGGTGCGGCTGGGGGCGCCCCGCGCGCTGCCCCGGCAGGCGGCCCTGCTCCGCGCGGCCGCCCTGCTCGCCGTGTTCGGCCCCCTGACCTGGACGACCGCCCAGCTGGCGGCGCTCCCGCTGGCCGCCTGAAAACTCGTACGGAAAAGTTCACGCGCGGCGATGAGTTTCACGGGGACCCTCGGTCTACCCCTGCGAACAGACCGAAACGCATACGACGGATACGGGAGAGACCTCGCCATGTACCAGCAGATGATCTTCGTGAACCTGCCCGTGAACGACCTCGACGCCTCGAAGAAGTTCTTCACGGAGCTCGGCTACGCGCTCAACCCCCAGTTCAGCGACGAGAACGCGGCCTCCGTCGTGATCAGCGACACCATCGTGGCGATGCTGCTCACCAAGCCGTTCTACGCGACCTTCACCAAGAAGGAGATCTCGGACGCCACGAAGACCAGCGAGGTGATGCTCTGTCTGAGCGCCGAGAGCCGCGCGAAGGTCGACGAGCTGGTCGAGAAGGCGGCCGCCGCCGGCGGCACCGTCTCGGAGAAGGTCCAGGAGATGGACTTCATGTACGGCCGCGCCTTCGACGACCTCGACGGCCACACCTGGGAGGTCGTATGGATGGACCCGTCCGCGATCGAGGGCTGAAAGCCCCGCTCGCCCACGGCCGCGTACCCCCCGCGCCCGCAAGGGGCGCGGGGAGCCGCGCGAACAACGGCCCGGCCGGCGGAGCGCCCTAGCATGGGCGGGTGCAGACGATGCCCGCCCACGCGGCCCACCACGACGACCACGAGATCGAGACGATCGAGGAGTTCGACGCGACCGTCTCGGCGCGCGGCACCCTCGCCGGATTCCGGATCCAGGCCGTCGATCTGACGGACCGTACGCGTGAACTGCTCGCCACCGACACGGCGGAGGCCGTCTTCCTGGGCTGTCCGATGCGACCGGAGGCGGCGACGAAGATACGCACGGACGGCGCCCTGGTCTTCCCGCCCGTCCCCGGCCTGCCCTTCGACCCGTACCGGGGCCTGCTCTACTCCCCCGACGAACTCTTCGCGTCCCTGTCCGACGGCGGTTACGAGGCCACGCCCGACGCCCTCGCGTACGCCTGGCTCCAGCGCACCAAGGCCGACCGGGACGTCTACGCCTCCATGCTGCGCGCCGTCCACGACGACTCCGTTTCGGACGCTCTCGACGAACTCCTCTCCGGTGCCCGGGTGGTGGGCGTGATGGGGGGTCACGCGATGGCACGCGGCACCGAGGCGTACGAGGGCGCCGCCCGCCTCGGCCGCACCCTGGCCCGCTCGGGTCTCAAGGTCGCCACCGGCGGCGGTCCGGGCGCGATGGAGGCGGCGAACCTGGGCGCCTACGCGGCCCCGTACGACGACGCGATGCTCGCCGAGTCGCTGCAACTGCTGGCGAAAGCACCGAAGTTCACCCCGTCGATCACCGACTGGGCGAGCGCCGCCTTCGAAGTGCGCACCCGCTGGCCGAGGGGCGGCCCCTCCGTCGGCATCCCCACCTGGTTCTACGGCCACGAGCCGCCGAACCCGTTCGCCTCGCACATCGCCAAGTACTTCGCCAACGCCACCCGCGAGGACGGCCTCCTCGCCCGCTGCGGCGCCGGCGTCGTCTTCCTGCCCGGAGCCGCCGGAACCGTCCAGGAGATCTTCGACAACGCGACCCCCAACTACTACGAGTCGCGCGGCGAACCGACCCCCATGGTCCTCGTCGACCGGGCCCACTGGACGGAGAGGCTACCGACCTGGCCGCTGCTGCGATCGCTGGCGCGGGGCCGTTCGATGGAGGCCCGGATCGCCCTGGTCGACCGGATCGAGGAGGCACCGGAGGCTCTGGCACGTCTCGGGGACCGCTCAAACACGTCTTCGGATTGACATGACTTATGGCGCGCTTATAAACCTGTGAGGCACATGGGGAAGCCGCTCCCCCGGCGGCCCTCCGTCACCCCCACTCCCCTGTGCTTCCCGTGAAGGGCAAACGTGTCCATATCTCCCCGTAGCGCGCGGACTTCGCGCTCCATCGGTGTCGCTTTCGCGTCCGCCGCACTCGTGCTCGGTGTCGCGGGCAACGCCATGGCCTGCAGCATCAAGGACTTCTCCGCCGTCGCCGAGTGCGACGGCGACAAGGGCGTCATCCGGGTGACCGACGTGGACCCGCTGGGCGTCAAGGCCGAGATCACGGTCTACCTGGAGAACAACGGGGCCGACCTGCGCATGGTCGGCAGCCGGACGATCGAGGACTCCACCGCCAAGGGTGTCACCGTCACCTTCGACGAGGACTGGGAGCCGAACGCCGAGTACCGCATCCACGTCGAGGCGAAGGGCTACGTCGACGAGGACCTGCCGATCCTGGTGGCCCCCGCCGACGCCTGCACGGCCGAAGCCATCACCCCGCCGGCCGCGTCCAAGGCCCCGGGGAAGTCAGCGAACAACAACAAGGACAAGGGCAAGGACAAGGAGGAGAAGGAGAAGGGGCAGGACGAGAGCGAGCCGTCCCAGACCAAGACCTCCCCCACGCCGTCCGGGTCCGAGGGCACCGTGCCCGCGGGTGCGAACGGTGACAACGCCCCCTCCCCCGAGGGCGACTCCAACCTCGCCGAGACCGGTGGCGACTCCAACACCGGCACGATCGCCGCTGCCGCGGCGGCCCTGGTGGCTCTCGGCGCCGGTGCCGTGTACTACAGCATGCGGCGGCGTGGGGCCTCCACACGCTGATCCCTGTTCGTCAGGGCCGTGGCCCGTACCCCTTCACCACGGGGTACGGGCCATCCGCTGTTCCGGGCCCGCTCAGCCGAACGTGGCCCGCTTGAGCCAGAATTCCAGCAGCTCCCGGTCCCCCAACACCTCCAACTCCCCACTGTCCAGCGGCAGTCGGCGATAGAAGGCGAGCAGCACGTCGGTGAGCGGGCCACGCAGCGCCACCGTCGCCTTCTCATGGCCGCGCCGCCAACGCACCACGTCCTCGGTCAACTCGACCACCCACTCGGCGTCGACCTCAGCGGCCGTGTCGGTGGCATGAAGGTGGATGCTGCGCCCCGGACCACGCAGTTCGGCCGCCTCGTCGTGCGGGATGGTCCGCTGGACGAACTCGACGATCTGCAGCCACTCGTCGATCGCGTCGGCGGCGATCTCCGGCGCCACCTCGACCGCCCGTCCGACGGTGAGCGCGGCATCGGCTCCGTGGACGACCAGTTCGAGGGCCATCCGGCGGGCCCAGAAGCCCGCGCTGTGCTCCCACCCCCACGACCACACGGGCGCCTCGGGGCCCGCCTCGCGCAGTGTGGTCACGGCCATCTCACCGCACTCCGCGAGCCAGGCGTCCAGCGCCGCCGGGTCCCCCTGCGGCTCCGGCCCCTCGTACAGCGGTACGTCCGCCTCGGGGACCTCCTCCTTCGCCCGGGTCCGTACGTTCAGTTCGACCCAGCGCAGGGCACCGCCGGTGTGCCGCAGCAGCTGCTCCAGCGACCAGTCGGGGCAGGTCGGCACGGTCGCCGACAGATCGGCGCCGGAGGTCACCAGGTCCCGCAACTTCCGTACCTGCGACTCGATCTCGGCACAGTAGCGCTCATGCCGCGCCCGGGATTCTTGCGTACGCATCGCCATGGTGCCGCACCTTATGCGGCGGGACCGGCTCCCAGCACGACGATTTCGTTCCCGTCGAAGCTCACGCCGACCTCGTCCCCGGGCTCCGGCGCATCCCGTAGCGCGCACGCCGCCTCAAGACGCGGGGCGCCCTCCGGCTGAAGGTGCACGGCGACATGCGTGCCCCGGAAGGTGCGCGCGGCCACCGTGCAGCGCAGCCCGTCGGCCACGCCCACCAGTCGTACGCCGGCGGGCCGGACGAGCAGCGCGCACACCCCTTGCGGCGACCCCTCCGGCACCGGCACCTTGCCCCACACCGTGTCCGCCGCCTGCCCGGTCACCGTCGCCTCGACCACGTTGTCGAAGCCGAGGAAACGGGCCACGAACTCGTCCACCGGCCGACACCACACCTCAAGGGGCGTACCGGACTGGGCGATCCGCCCGTCACGCATCACCACGACCCGGTCGGCCAGCGCGAAAGCCTCGCCCTGGTCATGCGTGACCGCCAGCACGGTCGTGCCCAACTCCCCGAACAACGCACGGAGTTCGACGACCAAGCGCTCCCGCAGCGACCGGTCCAGCTGGCCGAGGGGCTCGTCGAGCATCAGCAGTCGGGGGCGAGGCGCGAGGGCCCGGGCCAGCGCCACCCGCTGCTGCTCACCGCCGGACAGCTCCCCGACGCGCCGGCGCGCGGCCCCACGCAGTCCTACCAGCTCCAGCAACTCCTCGACGCGAGCGGCCCGTTCGCCTTTCGCCGCGCCATGCATACGGGGCCCGAAGGCGACGTTGCCGGCGACGTCGCGCTGGGGGAAGAGCTGGTGGTCCTGGAACATCAGGCCGACACCGCGCTTGTGGGCGGGCACGCCTCGCTGGTCCCCCCCGTCGAGCGACACCCGTCCCCCGTCGAGAGGTTGGAGCCCGGCCACCACCCGCAGCAGCGTCGACTTGCCGCTGCCGCTGGGCCCCAGCACACAGACGATCTCGTGCTCGGCGACCTCCAGGTCGACCCGGTCGAGCACGGGCCGACCGTCGAACCGTACGGTCGCGTCCTCAAGCCTGAGCAACATCAGAACTCCCCCGTGCGATCGGTGCGGAGGCGTTCCAGCACCAGCAGGGACACCGCGCACACCACCATCAGAATCGTCGAAAGGGCCATCGCCTGGCCGTAATTGAGTTCACCGGGCCGTCCGAGCAGCCGTGCCACGGCGACCGGCAGCGTCGGATTGTCGGCGCGTGCGATGAACACGGTCGCCCCGAACTCCCCGAGCGACACGGCGAAGGCGAACCCGGCCGCGACGAGCGACGCCCGTCGCACCATGGGCAGATCGACCTCGCGCCACACCCGCCACGGCGACGCGCCGAGTACGGCAGCGGCCTCCCGCAGCCGTTCGTCCACCGCGCGGAGCACGGGCAGCATGGTCCGCACGACGAAGGGAACACCGACCAGGGCCTGCGCGAGCGGTACGAGGATCCACGACGACCGCAGGTCCAGTGGCGGCTCGTCCAGAGCGATCAGGAACCCGAAGCCGACGGTCACCGCGGACACCCCGAGCGGCAGCATCAGCAGCGCGTCGAAGCCCCGCACGAGGCGGCCCGCCCGCCGGGTGAGCGCGGCGGCGGCGAGTCCGCCGACGAGCAGGGCGATGGCGGTCGCGGCAGCCGCGTAGCGGAGCGAGTTCCCGATCGCCTCGATCGGCGCGACCAGGAAGATCCCGCTCTCGTCACTGGTCAGCGCCCTGTAGGAGCCGAGGCCGGGCACGTCGAACGACCGCTCCACCAGCACGCCCAACGGCAGCAGGATCAGCACGACGACGGTCGCCAGGACCGTGCCCAACAGTGCCCACTGCCCGGCCCCGCGCGGTGGGCGGGCGGTGAGCGAGGCGTCCACCAGGCGCAGGGCGGTCTCCCGCCGCCGTACGGTCACGGCGTGCACGGCGAGGATCAGCCCGACCGCGACGAACTGCACCAGCGTCAGTACGGCGGCGGTGGACAGGTCGAAGATCTCCGAGGTCTGGCGGTAGATCTCGACTTCGAGCGTGGAGAAGGTCGGCCCGCCGAGGATCTGCACGACCCCGAACGAGGTGAAGGTGAAGAGGAAGACCATCAGCGCGGCGGCGGCCACGGCGGGCGCGAGCGCCGGGAGGGTCACCTTGCGCCAGGCCGCGAGCGGGGAGGCGCCGAGCATCCGCGCGGCCTCCTCCTGCCGGGGATCGAGCTGTGCCCAGAGGCCGCCGACCGTCCGCACGACGACCGCGTAGTTGAAGAACACATGAGCGAGGAGAATCGCCCAGACCGTCGTATCCAGCCGTACGCCCCACAGCTCGTCGAAGAGCCCGCCGCGCCCGACCAGTGCCAGGAACGCCGTCCCGACGACCACGGTGGGCAGGACGAACGGCACGGTCACGACCGCCCGCAGAAAATCCTTGCCCTTGAAATCGAAGCGCGCGAACACATACGCGCCGGGGAGCGCGATCACCAGCGTGAGCGCGGTCGAGACGAGCGCCTGCCAGGTGGTGAACCACAGCACGTGCCGGATCCCCGGGTCCCCCAGCACCTCCCCGATCCGCCCGAGGTCCCAGCTCCCGCCTGCCTTCAGCCCCCGGGCGACGATCGCCGTGACGGGATAGGCGAAGAACACCCCGAAGAACGCGACGGGCAGCGCCATGAGCCCGAGCCGCGCCGCGCCCCCCGGCCGACCGGAACCCGGTCGGCGAGGTCGAGGCGGCGCGGCCACGACGGGCTCGTCCGGCGCGGCAGGCTCGGCTGACTCGGTTACTTCAGTACGAGTGAGGTCCACGACTTGACCCACTGGTCACGGTTCTCGGCGATCTTCTCCGGCGCCATGGTCTCGGGGTCCTTCGCCGCGGGCCCGTACTCGGTGAACTCGGCGGGTACGGACACCCCCTCGACCACCGGGTACACGAACATGTTGAGCGGCATGTCCTCCTGGAACCGCTTCGAGATCAGGAAGTCGATCAGCGCCTTGCCGCCCTCGGCGTTCTTCGCGTTGCTCAGCAGCCCCGCGAACTCGATCTGCCGGAAGCAGGTGCCCTCGGCGACCCCGGTCGGCGCGGTCTTCGGACGCGGGTCCGCGTAGACGACCTCGGCGGGCGGCGAGGAGGCGTACGACACGACGAGCGGCCGGTCGCCGCCTGCCTTCTTGCCGTCCGTCGACCCGGAGAACTCCTGGTAGTACGCCTGCTCCCAGCCGTCGACGACCTTCACGCCATTGGCCTTGAGCTTCTCCCAGTAGCCCTCCCAGCCTCCCCCACTCCCGGCTTCGCTCGAGCGGGAGGTGCCCCCATCGCCGTACTTCGCGGCCGTGCCGAGGACGAAGCCGAGCCCCGGCGAGGAGGTGGAGGCGTTCTCGGTGACCAGCAGGTCCTTGTACTCGGGCTTGATCAGATCGTCGAACGACTGCGGCGGCTCGATCTTCTTCTCGCTGAAGTAGGCCTTGTCGTAGTTGACGCAGATGTCACCGGAGTCGATGGGCGTGACCCGGTGCTCGTCCTTGTCCAACTGGTACTCGGCACCGACCTTGTCGAGCCCCTTCGCCTCGTACGGCTGGAAGAGGCCGTTGTCGAGCGCGCGCGAGAGCAGGGTGTTGTCGACGCCGAAGAAGACGTCGCCCTGCGGGTTGTCCTTGGTCAGGATCGCCTGGTTGACGGCCTGCCCCGCGTCCCCGCTCTTGAGGACCTTGACCTTGTACCCGGACTCCTTCTCGAACGCCTTCAGCACGTCCTTGGAGTAGGCGAAGGAGCCGTGGCTGACGAGGGTGACTGTCTTGGATCCGCCGGAGCCGGTGTCGTCCGAGGACGAGCCGCACGCGGACAACGTGACGAGCCCGAGGCCGACGACGAGAACCGTTGCTCTCCTGGTGATGCCCACTGGATTTCATTCCTCCTGGAAGTGACCAGGAAGAGACGCGGCCCCGCCCGGGCCCTTCGTCGCATCGAAGGCTCCCGGGCAGGGCGCAACAGCTTGAGTGATGACCGAACTTCCTACCCAGAATGACCTGGGCGAGGTTCAGAGGGTCTGCGGCCCGGATGCCGCACTCTCAGCGCTGTGGCGCTCCCCTGTCGGAATATGAATATGTACGTACGGGTCTCAGACTACCTCTCGGTCGCCGCGAGCTGACCGCACGCCCCGTCGATCTCCTGCCCCCGGGTGTCCCGGATGGTCACCGGCACACCATGGGCGGCGATGGCCTCGACGAACGCCTTCTCGTCCTCGGGCCGGGAGGCGGTCCACTTGGAGCCCGGAGTCGGGTTCAGCGGAATCAGGTTCACATGCACCGGCTTGCCCTTGAGCAGCCGGCCCAGCCGGTCGCCGCGCCACGCCTGGTCGTTGATGTCCCGGATCAGCGCGTACTCGATGGACAGCCGGCGCCCGGACCTGGCCGCGTACTCCCACCCGGCGTCCAGGACCTCGCGCACCTGCCACCGGGTGTTCACGGGGACGAGCGTGTCACGCAGCTCGTCGTCCGGGGCGTGCAGGGAGATGGCGAGCCGGCACTTGAACCCCTCGTCGGCGAACCGGTGGATGGCGGGCACCAGCCCGACCGTCGACACGGTGATCCCGCGCTGCGACAGCCCCAGTCCGTCCGGCTCCGGATCGGTGAGCCGGCGAATGGCCCCGACGACCCGGTTGTAGTTGGCGAGCGGCTCGCCCATCCCCATGAAGACGATGTTGGAGAGCCGCGCGGGCCCGCCGGGAATCTCCCCGTCCCGCAGCGCCCGCATCCCGTCGACGATCTGATGGACGATCTCGGCGGTGGACAGGTTCCGGTCGAGCCCGGCCTGCCCGGTGGCACAGAACGGGCAGTTCATCCCGCAGCCGGCCTGCGAGCTGATGCACATGGTGACCCGGTCCGGGTACCGCATCAGCACCGACTCGACGAGCGTCCCGTCGAACAGCCGCCACAGCGTCTTGCGCGTGGTCTCCTGGTCGGTCGACAGATGCCGCACGACCGTCATCAGCTCGGGAAGCAGCGCCTCCTGGAGCTTCGCCCGCGCACCCGCGGGGATGTCGGTCCACTGCTCCGGGTCGTGCGCGTACCGCGCGAAGTAGTGCTGCGAGAGCTGCTTGGCGCGAAACGGCTTCTCCCCGATCGCGGCCACAGCCTCCTTCCGCTCCACAGGCGAAAGATCAGCAAGATGCCGCGGCGGCTTCTTGGCTCCGCGGGGGGCGACGAATGTGAGTTCTCCGGGTGCAGGCATAACCCTCCCAGTGTCGCAGATCGAATCGGGTGACCTGGGCTGCGAGCCAGCCGCGATGTCGTCATTGGTCGTCTCTGGTTGTCGCGGATCCCCCTGGGACGGCCCGGACACGGCCCAGACGCTCAGTCTCAGCAACATCGTCTCTCCTGGTGAGCAAGCCGACGGAGACGCACGCCATGCCATCCCTGACAGCCCGGCCCACCGCCTCACCTCACTCGCTCGGGACGAGGCAAAGGCCGCATGCAAGCCCCCTCACTCCGCCTCAAACGGTCGCTACGCCGATCGGTTCGCCCCTGAGCCCGCACGGAGCCTCGACGCCGCTGAGCGGGCAGGCACGGGCTTCCTGGTGCGACGGCGGGAGCCGCGGGACCCTGCGCCTGCCCGCACCCGGGCCATTGCTGGACCGCCGCCACCACCGACCGTGGCCACCACGCGCAGTGAGCACAGTCCACTCACGGCAGGTGTGGCTGCCTCAACGACGCCCACGTCACCCGGCTGTTCGAGGAGGAAACAACTACAGGAGCAGATACGAGCCCTTCAGGAGCCTTTCCGAGAGAAGTTCGTAAGCGTGGCAGACCGCGTGCCCCTCACTTGGGACGCCGTCCGCGCGCTCCGGGGGGAAGCCATACAAGACCTCTTGATAGACATCAACGAGCTGTACTGACGGCCCAGAGACGGCCCAGCAACCCGAAACAGGCCCCGTATCGGCGCCAAATGCGCAAGTAGGGGGCCTATGCGTGCCTGGCGCCTGCCAGGTCTCCAGGTGCAGGGCATATCAGAAGATCCCGCCGACCACGCCCACGACCCACGCCCCGTGGTTCTTCCAGCGATGGGCATACCGCAGTACAGCCGCGGCTTGCGCCGGCCCGCCTGGTCGATGAGCGTCTCGCACCATCGGCACCCATGGACGCGAACTCCATCGACCTGTCTCGATCTCCCGAGAGGGTCATGGCAGTGGGCCCCCGCCCTGAAGAACAGGATGGGGGCCCACTCACTTCGACAGGCGCGACCGACCGGTCAGCCCGAGCCCACGAACAGCACCAGCAGGAGCCAGACCACCGGGGCGGTCGGGAGGAGGGAGTCCAGGCGGTCCATGATGCCGCCGTGGCCCGGCAGGAGCGTGCCCATGTCCTTGATACCGAGGTCCCGCTTGATCATGGACTCGCCGAGGTCGCCCAGCGTGGCACTGGCCGCGACGGCGAGACCGAGGAGCAGGCCCTGCCACCAGGCCCCGTCGTCGATGACGAACTCCATGAGCAGCGCGCCCGCGACCATGGCGAAGGCGATCGCGCCGAGCAGCCCCTCGCGGGTCTTGCCGGGGCTGATGCGGGGCGCGAGCTTGTGCGTGCCGAACCGCCAGCCGACGGCGTACGCGCCCGTGTCGCTGACGACGGTCAGCACCAGGAACACCAGGACCCGCTGCGGCCCGTCGTCGGCGGTGAGCATGAGCGCGACGAACGTGGCCAGGAACGGCACGTAGAAGGCCGCGAAGACCCCCGCCGTGACGTCCTTCAGGTAGTTCTCCGGCGGTTCGGTCATCCGCCAGACGAGAACGGCGAGCGCGGTGAGCGCCATGGCCACCCACGCGCCCTCGGGCCCGCGGACGTACCCGGCGACGACCATGGCGGCCCCGCCGACCGCGAGCGGCACGAGGGGCGCCTTGATGCCCTTGCGTTCCTGCAGGCGCGAGGTGAGCTCCCACAGACCGACGACGACGGCGACTGCTATCACGCCGACGAACGCGGCCTTGACGATGAACAGCGACGCGACGATGACCACGCCGAGCGCGACGCCGACCCCTATGGCGGCGCCCAGGTCACGGCCCGCGCTCTTCTTCTGCGGGGCGGGCTGCGGGGCGTCGGGCATGGGCTCCGGCTTCTGCGGCGCCGCCCCGTGGGGCCGCGCCGACGGCGTCTCGTCACCGAACGGGGGACCGGCCTGCCGAGCGGCCCCCCGGTCGTCGTCCTGGTTCCCGCCATGCGCGGGTACGTCGGGCACGATGGGCATGGGGCGAGTCTGCTGGGCCTCAGGCGCATCGTACGTGGGACCCGCCGGGGCATGCCCCTGGACAGGTCCCCGGTCGGTCGGCGCCCAGTACCCGGCTTGTGGCGGCGCCCCCCAGGAAGAGTCGTTCATCAGACCTCGAGGAGCTCCGCTTCCTTGTGCTTGAGCAGCTCGTCCACCTGGGCGACGTACTTCGCGGTGGTGTCGTCGAGCTCCTTCTCCGCACGGCGGCCCTCGTCCTCGCCGACCTCGCCGTCCTTGACGAGCTTGTCGATCGCGTCCTTGGCCTTGCGACGGACCGAGCGGATGGACACCTTGGAGTCCTCCGCCTTGCTCTTGGCGACCTTGATGTAGTCGCGGCGGCGCTCCTCGGTCAGCTCGGGGAACACCACCCGGATGATGTTGCCGTCGTTGCTCGGGTTGACGCCGAGGTCGGAGTCGCGGATCGCCTGCTCGATGTTGCGCAGGGCGGTCTTGTCGAACGGGGTCACCACGGCCATGCGCGGCTCCGGCACCGAGAACGAGGCGAGCTGGTTGATCGGCGTCAGCGCGCCGTAGTAGTCAGCCACGATCTTGTTGAACATCGCCGGGTGCGCACGACCGGTGCGGATCGCGGCGAAGTCGTCCTTGGCGACCACGACGGCCTTCTCCATCTTCTCCTCGGCCTCGAGGAGGGTCTCTTCGATCACCACTTGCTCCTGCGTGTCTTGAGTAGGCCCGGCAGCTGTACTTGGTCACGTCGGCGGCCGGCTGCGTCGCGTCTTGTTCCTGCACGGTTCCCGACCGGCAGGACATTGTCCATCCCCCGGTCAGGCTCCGTCCCCCGGGCAGGGGAAGGACCCGGTCAGGCCCGGCTTCCCTGATCACCCACGAGAGTGCCGATCTTCTCACCCTTGACGGCCCGCGCGATATTGCCCTCCTTGAGAAGCTCGAACACGAGGATCGGGAGCTTGTTGTCACGGCAGAGCGTGATCGCGGTGGCGTCGGCGACCTTCAGCTCGCGGGTGATGACCTCGCCGTAGCCGAGGGAGTCGAACTTGACCGCGTCCGGGTTGGTCTTGGGGTCGGAGTCGTAGACCCCGTCCACGCCGTTCTTGCCCATCAGCAGCGCCTCGGCGTCGATCTCCAGGGCGCGCTGGGCGGCGGTGGTGTCGGTGGAGAAGTACGGCATGCCCATACCGGCGCCGAAGATGACCACACGGCCCTTCTCCAGGTGGCGCACGGCACGCAGCGGGATGTACGGCTCGGCGACCTGACCCATGGTGATGGCGGTCTGGACGCGGCTGTCGATCCCTTCCTTCTCCAGGAAGTCCTGGAGGGCGAGGCAGTTCATGACCGTGCCGAGCATGCCCATGTAGTCGGAGCGGGCCCGGTCCATGCCTCGCTGCTGGAGTTCGGCGCCGCGGAAGAAGTTGCCGCCGCCGATCACGACGGCGATCTCCGCGCCGTCGCGTACGACGGCCGCGATCTCCCGGGCGATCGCGTGCACCACGTCGGGGTCGACGCCGAGGCCACCGCCCCCGGAGAACGCCTCTCCGGACAGCTTCAGCAGAAACCGGCCGCTCAATTTGCCGTCGTCGCTCTTCTGGGGCTTGGTGGTCATGGGGATCTCGCCTCTTTACGTGTCGCACATACGAAGAAGGCCATTGCCGGTGGGGTGGTGTTCGCATCCCATGCGCGGCAATGGCCTCCTCGTCAGATCTGCTGTCGTCCGTATCGCGTCACGCGCGCACGGGGCGGCGTACGCGAACGACTGCACTCGACCCTATCGGGGCCGGGCGCTGGTCGCGTGACGGACTCAGATGCCGACCTTGATACGCGTGAAGCGCTTCAGGGTGACACCGGCCTCGTCCAGGACCTTCTGGACCGACTTCTTGTTGTCCAGCGCGTAGGGCTGGCCGAGCAGCGTGGCGTCCTTGAAGAAGCCGTTGAGGCGACCCTCGACGATCTTCGGCAGGGCGGCCTCGGGCTTGCCCTCGGCGCGGGTGGTCTCCTCGGCGACGCGGCGCTCGGACTCGACGACCTCGGCCGGCACGTCCTCCTTGGAGAGGTACTTCGGCGCGAAGGCGGCGATGTGCTGGGCGACACCCTTGGCGAGGTCGGCGTCGGCCTTGTCCAGCTCGACCAGGACACCGATCTGCGGGGGCAGGTCGGGCATGGTGCGGTGCATGTAGGCGAAGACGAAGCCGTCGGCGAACTGGGCGAAGCGGTCGAGAACGATCTTCTCGCCGAGGTTGGCGTTGGCCTCGTCGACGTACGCCTGGACGGTCTTGCCGGCCTCGATCTCGGAGGCGAGCAGGGCGTCGAGGTCGGCCGGGGAGGTCGCGGCGACGTGCGCGGCGATGGCGTTCGCGGCGGCCTGGAACTTCTCGCCCTTGGCGACGAAGTCCGTCTCGCACTTCAGCTCGACGAGGACACCGGAGGTGTTGTCGTCGGCGATGATGGAGACCACGGCGCCGTTCTCGGCGGAGCGGCCCTCGCGCTTGGCGACGCCCTTCTGGCCCTTGATGCGCAGGGCCTCGACGGCCTTGTCGACGTTGCCCTCGGCCTCGTCCAGCGCCTTCTTGCAGTCCATCATGCCGGCGCCGGTGAGCTCGCGGAGCTTCTTGACGTCGGCGGCGGTGTAGTTCGCCATGATCTGTGAATCTCTTCTCGGAGTTCGAAGTCTCGAAGTCGGCGTCCGCCGCCGCTCGTAGGGCGGGCGCCCGCCGAAGATCTACGGGCTGTGGGTGAACGGCGGGTGGCGCGCTCGGCGCCACCCGCCGTCATGTCGACAGCCCTACGACCGTGAAGGTCAGGCCTGCTCGGCGTCCGCGGCCGGAGCCTCGGCGGCGGGGGCCTCGGCCGGAGCCTCAGCGGGGGCGTCGGCAGGAGCCTCGGCAGGGGCCTCGGCGGCAGCCGGAGCCTCAGCGGCGGCCGGAGCCTCGTCGGCCTTCTTCTCGCCCTCGAGCAGGTCGCGCTCCCACGCGGCCAGCGGCTCGCCCGCGGCCTTGTCGCCCTTGCCCTCGGTGGCGACACGCGAGCGGGAGATGAGGCCCTCGGCGACCGCGTCGGCGATCACACGGGTGAGCAGCGTGACGGAGCGGATCGCGTCATCGTTGCCGGGGATCTTGTAGTCGACCTCGTCGGGGTCGCAGTTGGTGTCGAGGATGGCGACGACCGGGATGTTGAGCTTCCGGGCCTCGCCGACCGCGATGTGCTCCTTCTTGGTGTCCACGATCCAGACGGCGCTGGGCACCTTCTGCATCTCGCGGATACCACCGAGGGTCTTCTCCAGCTTGGCCTTCTCGCGCGAGAGCACGAGAAGCTCCTTCTTGGTGAGACCCGACGCGGCGACGTCCTCGAAGTCGATCTGCTCGAGCTCCTTGAGGCGCTGCAGACGCTTGTAGACGGTCGAGAAGTTGGTGAGCATGCCGCCCAGCCAGCGCTGGTTGACGTAGGGCATGCCGACGCGGGTGGCCTGCTCGGCGATGGCCTCCTGCGCCTGCTTCTTCGTGCCGACGAACATGACCGTGCCGCCGTGGGCGACGGTCTCCTTGACGAACTCGTAGGCGCGGTCGATGTACGACAGCGACTGGAGCAGGTCGATGATGTAGATGCCGTTGCGCTCGGTGAAGATGAAGCGCTTCATCTTCGGGTTCCAGCGACGGGTCTGGTGACCGAAGTGGACGCCGCTCTCCAGCAGCTCCCGCATCGTGACGACGGCCATGGCCGTTCTCCTTGTGTTTCTCGGTTGTGCCGCGAGAACCGGACGGCTCCCGCGCCTGACGCCCGCGATGCGCCGTTGCCACGAAGGACCGAGGGGCGCTGATACGGACCGTCCGACGAATCTGACGGACCTCGTACCGGGGCGTGCGAAGTCGACCCGGTGACCCGGATCGCCACCAGAAGTGTACGGGACCCACGAGGCCCCGGGTGACGCCGATATCCACAACCGACGAGTACTCCACAGATCCCGGCCATGATCGCGCCACTCCCGGGACGCTTTCCCCATGTCCGACGAAATGCCCAACGGGCACACACCCGCACGACGTACCCGCACGTGGCCGACCCTGCTGCTGTGCCTGATGTCGGCGCTCCTGCTCACGGCCTGGACCACGGCACCCCGCGCGGCCCCGGGACAGGACGCCGCCCCGGCGCCGCCGGCCGCCGAGGGGCCCGTCCCCGCCGTGGCCCGCGCCTGGCCCGTCGGCCTGCGGCCCCTGGTGACACGGGCCTGGCAGCCCCCGCCGACCCCCTACGCCCGAGGTCACCGAGGCGTCGATCTCGCCGCGCAGCCCGGTTCCCCGGTCCGCGCGGTGGCCCCTGGCCGCGTCTCGTTCGCGGGCCGGGTGGCGGGCCGCGGAGTCATCTCGGTCGAACTGACCGGCACCGGCGACCCGCCCCTGCGCACGACCTACGAACCGGTCCGGACTTCGGTGAAGAAGGGCGCCGAGGTGACGGCGGGCACCCCCCTGGGCACCCTGGAGGCCGCCCCTTCGCACTGCCCGACAGCATGCCTCCACTGGGGCCTGCGCAGAGGGGACACCTACCTGGACCCACTCACGCTGCTACCGCCCTGGCTGCTACGAAAGGGCCCGTCACGTCTACTGCCGGTGCCCGAGTAGCCACGCCGTCGCAGGTCGGCGCCCTGGGCACCCTCCACGAGGCGCGGCCCCGACGCCGGCCATCGCGGCCTCAGCCCCGCACACCCCGCAGCGCCATGGCCACAGCCGCCTCAGCGATCGCGGAGGGGTCCTCGGCCGCCGCCAGCTCGATACGCCGCACAGCCGCGTCCACGACCCCCTGCAACAGCATCGCCCCCAACCGGGGTTCCGCCTGCCCGAGGTCCGCCAGAGCCTCCACGATCATCGCGACGAGCCCACCGTGCGCTGCCCGGATGTTCTCCCGCGCGCCGGCGTCCAACTCACTCGCCGAGATCGCCACCACGGCCCGATGCCGCCGGTCCCCGACCAGCTCCAACTGCTTGCGGACGTACGCCTCGACCTTGCCCTCGGGCCGCTCGACCGCGGCCATCGCCGCCTCGACCTCAGCCGCCCACACGGGAAAGTCGACCTCGCACAGCTCCTCGACGACGGCGGCCCGCGACCGGAAGTACTCGTACACGGACGACCGCGCCAGCCCCGTGCGCTCGGCGAGGGCGGGGAACGTCAACGCCTCCGTCCCACCCTCGGACAACAGCGAGCGAGCCGCGTCCAGCAGGGCGGCTCGCTGCATCGACCGGTGCTCGGCCACGGAGGCCGCTCGAATCCTTGGCACGTCATCCACTTTACGGACGGACCGCCACCCACGGGAGTGCCTTCCCCGACGAGCCCTCGCCGAAGGCCGTCCGGAGCCCCCGCGGCCCGCACCCGCCCCTGCCCTCCGGCCGCCTGTCGACATCCGGCCGGATCCGAGCGGTCAACGGCCGAAACTCGCCAGCTTCGCCCGCAGCTGCAGCACCGATTTCGTGTGGATCTGACTCACCCGGCTCTCGGTGACCCCCAGCACGTTCCCGATCTCCGCGAGGGTGAGCCCCTCGTAGTAGTAGAGCGTGACGACGGTCTTCTCCCGCTCAGGCAGCGTGTTGATGGCCCGCGCCAGGAAACGGCGCAGCTCCCGGTCCTCGGCGACCTCGACCGGATTGTCCGCGGCGGTGTCCTCCAGCGTGTCCATCAGGCTCAGCCGGTCGCCGCCCTCGCCCCCGACATGCAGCAGCTCCTCCAGCGCCACCACGTTGGCCAGCGACAACTGACTGAAGACCGAGTGGAGTTCGTCGACCGCGATGCCCATCTCTGCGGCGACCTCGCCTTCGCTCGGGGTGCGTCTGAGCCGTGACTCCAGCGTGGCGTAGGCCCGCTCGACATTGCGGGCCTTCTGCCGCACCGACCGGGGGATCCAGTCCAGCGCGCGCAGTTCGTCGATCATGGCGCCCCGGATCCGGGTGATCGCGTACGTCTCGAACTTGATCTCCCGGTCGATGTCGAACTTCTCGATCGCGTCGATGAGCCCGAAGACCCCGGAGGAGACGAAGTCCGCCTGCTCGACGTTGGCCGGCAGGCCGACGCTCACCCGGCCCGCCACGTACTTCACCAGCGGTGAATAGTGCAGGATCAGCTGCTCGCGCAGCCGGTCGTCGCCCGTCGTCTTGTACGTCCGCCACAGCTCGTCGAGTGTCGAGGGGGCGGGTGGGCGCACGGTGCCGCGAACGGCGGAGGGTACCGCCGCCCGGTCAGACCCGGAGGTGTGCTGGGGCATTCGTCGCCTTGTGCCGTTCTGCCGTGAACTGGGAGTGCCTGGGTGAGCTGTCGGTCTGATGTCGAGTTGCCTGTCCTGAGTCGGAATCCTCGTGAGCGTAGCGTGACTGGAGAGTCGCAGTGCGCGAAGGCCGAGGGATCGCCGGTGCGCAGATACGTTCCGCTGGACGCCCCGCCGGGTCACGACAATCGCGGTGCGCGGACTCTCCGGTGCACCAACTGCCGGAAACCGCAAGGCCGTCGGCGTTCCCCCGGACGGCCGAACACGCTCCGTCAACCCGACCTCCGATCGGGCGAGACGGAGATCATCGCCTGGCGTGTCAACTTCCAGCCGTCGCCGTGTCGTTCGACGTAACCGAGTGCGCGCAGTTCGTACAGTCTCCCGACCGCGTCGTCCACGGTCGTCCCCGCGCCGCGGGCGATGTCGTCGGGGGCCGCGCTCCCCTGCCCCGGCAAGGCGGCCAGCACCTGCCGCGCTCCGGGTTCCAGCAGGTCACGGGGGAGAACGGGGCCTCGGCGGTCGGGCGCCAGCTCTCCCATGTCACCCACCAGCTCGACGACTTCGGCGGCGTCGGACACGAGGACGGCGCCGCCCCGCAGCAGGTCGTGCACGCCGGCCGAGAGCGCCGAGGTGGCGGGTCCCGGCACCCCCATGGTGAACCGGCCCAGCCGCTGCGCCGCCCGCGCCGTGACCAGTGCACCGCTGCGGTAGGCCGCCTCCACGACCACGGTTCCCCTGGTGAGCGCGGCGATGACCCGGTTGCGCAGAATGAACCGGCTCGGCGTCGGGTGCTCCCCCGGCGGCAACTCGCCCACCACCAGACCCTGTTCCGCGATCCTGCTGATCAGCTGGACATGCCCCCGGGGATACGGCCGGTCCACTCCGCAGGCGAGCACGGCGACGGTCGCGCCGCCGGCCCCGAGCACGCCCCGGTGCGCGGCGCCGTCCACGCCGTACGCGCCCCCGGACACCACCACCCACCCCCGCTCGGCCAGTCCCGCGCCCAGCGCCGACGCCATGTGCGCCCCGTACTCCGTGCAGGCCCGCGCCCCCACGACGGCCACCGACCGCAACGCCCACATCCGTACATTCGCGGCCCCCCGCACCCACAGCCCCACCGGCCGCGCGTCCCCGAGGTCGTCGAGCTGCCGGGGCCACTCCCCGTCACCGGGGATGAGGAACCGGACTCCGGCGTCCCGCGCCTGTGCCAGGTCGCCTGCGGGATCGGCCCGTCCGGCTCGGGCACGGAGACCCGCCCACCGCTTCTCGGAGGCCTGTGGCAGCGGTGGCCCGCCCCCGGAGACCCTCCGCACCACTTCCCGGGCCCCGAACTCCCGCAGCCATCGCCCGCCGAGTTCGTCGCCGGGTTCGAGGACACGGGCCAGGAAGGCCCGGTCGAGCCGCTCGCCGTCCGGCGCCCCTCCGCCGCCCGTCATGGCACGCCCACCCGTGAACCACACGCCTCGGGCCTCACGTCAGCGCGCCGATCGCCATCGGCACCCCACGCGGGACTCCGGTGCGCAGTTGCAGAGCCAGGCTGACGTCCGTCGCGTCAGGGCGGTCATGGCCGACGAGGTCGGCGATGGTCCAGGCGACCCGGAGCACCCGGTCCAGTCCGCGCGCGGTCAGTCCACCCCGCTCCAGGCAGCGCTCGGCCTCGTCCATAGCGCCTGGGGCCGCATGCCACCGGCTGCGCAGTTCGCGCCCCGGTACTTCGCTGTTCGTCCGCCAAGGTGTGCCGAGCAGCCGTTCGGCCGCTCGTTCCCTCGCCGAGCGCACCCGGTCGGCCACCGTCGCCGTGGACTCGCCCCGGGCCCCGCGCCCGGTGAGTTCGGTCCGGGTGACCCGGTCGACCTCGACCCGCAGGTCGACCCTGTCCAGCAGCGGCCCGGAGAGCCGGGCCTGATAGCGGCGGATCGCCGCGGACGGGCACTCGCACAGGTCGTCCGTCCGCGAGAACCGGCCACAGGGGCAGGGATTGGCGGCGAGGACCATCAGGAACTTCGCCGGGAACCGGACCACTCCCGCACTGCGCGCGATCACCACGTGACCCGCTTCCAGCGGCTGCCGCAGGGCGTCCAGGGCATGGCTGCTGAACTCAGGGGTCTCGTCGAGGAAGAGCACCCCGCGGTGGGCGAGAGAGACCGCTCCGGGGCGTGCGATGCCCTGCCCGCCGCCGACCAGGGACTGCATCGTGGCCGAGTGGTGGGGGGCGCAGTAGGGCGCGTCGTCCACCAGTGGCTTGCCGGCAGGCAGCAGACCGGCGATCGAGTGGACCGCCGTGACCTCCAGCGACTCCTCCCTGGCCAGCTTCGGCAGGATGGCCGGCAGCCGCTCGGCGAGCATCGTCTTGCCCGCCCCGGGCGGCCCTTCGAGGAAGAGGTGGTGTCCACCGGCTGCGGCGACCTCCACCGCGGTGCGGGCCGCGAGCTGACCGACGACATCGGCGAGATCATGGCCATGGTCCTGTTGCGCGGCTCCTGCCGTGTGCACGCCCGTGGCCGCCCCCGCGCCCGGCAGGCGAAGTCCCGCCATGAGCGGGTCCGGGCGTCCCTCGTCGGGCTCCTCGTCCGGCACGGGTTCGTCCGCGAGCACGGCGATCAGTTGCCGCAGGGTACGCACCCCCAGTACCGAGACACCAGGCACCAGCGAGGCCTCCGCCGCCGCGCACTCCGGCACCACCACCTGCTCGTATCCGGCCTCGGCGGCGGCCAGCACGGCGGGCAGGATGCCCCGCACCGGCCGGACCCGGCCGTCGAGCCCCAGCTCTCCGATCATCACAATGTCGGAGAGCGCCCGCGGATCGATCCGCTCGGAGGCCCCCAGTACCGCGCAGGCCACCGCCAGGTCGAAGCCACTGCCGGCCTTGGGTACCGACGCCGGGCTGAGCCCCACCGTCAACTTCTTCTGCGGCCATTCGGCGCCCGAGTTGACCACGGCCGCCCTGACCCGGTCCTTGCTCTCCGTCAGGCTCTTGTCCGGCAGTCCTACCAGCGTGAAGGCCGCCACGCCCGGTTCCAGATCGGCCTGGACCTCGACGACGACTCCCTCGACGCCGACGAGGGCCACGGAGCACGTGCGGGCGAATCCCATCAGGCCACCCCCCGCACGTGCTCCACGACGGGGGCCCCGCGGTCGGGGAGGACGACACCGACGAGGTCGATGCGGACGCCGCCCGGTGGGCTCCCTCCATGCTCCTGGAGCCAGCGTTCGGCGAGGCCGCGCAGCCGTTCGGCCTTGGTCGTCGTGACGGCCGCCATGGGATGTCCGAAGGGGCCGGCCCTGCGGGTCTTCACCTCGCAGACGACCAGCGCGTCCCCGTCGCGGGCCACGATGTCGATCTCGCCGGTCCTGCCGCCGCGCCAGTTGCGCTCCAGGACCGTCATCCCGGCTTCGACCAGCCGCCGCGCGGCCAGCTCCTCGCCGTACTTGCCGAGCGCGCCCCGGGCGTTGCTGCCGCGGTTCCCGCCGCCTCGTGCATCGCTTCGGCGCGCGTCGTCGCCTCGTGCCTTGCTCATGTCGGCACCACCTCCGGCGCCAACATTGAGGGCAGCTCAGCCCGCTATTGGATCTTGGTGGACAAGTAGCCGATTGTGGACAACTTCCTCACCCGCACGAATGACGACCGCCTCGGCGTTTGACGACCGCCTCGGCGTTGAGTCGGCCTCAGCTGCCCGGCAACTCAAGATCGCTCTTGTTCAGCTCCTCAATGTTCACGTCCTTGAACGTGAGCACCCGCACCTGCTTCACGAACCGAGCCGGCCGGTACATGTCCCACACCCAGGCATCCGCCATCGACACCTCGAAGAACACCTCACCCTGGACCGAGTGCACCTGCATCTCATAGTCATTGGTGAGATAGAAACGCCGCTCGGTCTCGATCACGTATTTGAACAGACCGACGACATCGCGGTACTCCCGGTAGAGCTTCAGCTCCATCTCGGTCTCGTACTTCTCGAGGTCCTCGGCGCTCATGGCATGTTCCCCTTCAGCCGTGCGATCCCACCATTGTGCGCCAGTCCCGCGAGCCCCTAGACAATTTCGGTGTCGAGGACCACGGGTCTGGCAGGGGGACCCTCGTCGAGCAGTGTGCGAAGCAGTTCGGCGAGTCTGGTCGGGTACACCGTCTCATGCGTCCGGGCCAGTTCCCCGCACGTCCACCAGCGTGCTCCGGCCACACTGCGCCGTTCCAGCTCCGTGAGGCCCGCCGCGACGGGCGCCACCTGGTGCGTTTCGGGGGTCCGGGCGAGGTAGTACCACTCGTCCTGGTCCCAGCGGCGTCCGGCGAAGGGGAAGGAGCACATCCGCCGCCAGAGCACGGGGCCGAGCTCCACGTCCGTGATCCCGGTCTCCTCCACCAGTTCCCGCAGGGCGGCCTCCTCGCGGGTCTCCGTGCCCTCCACGCCGCCGCCGGGCGTGAACCACCAGTCGTCGGCAGGATCGTCCGGCTCGTGCCCGTGCAGCAGCAGGATGCGTTCCTGCGGATCCAGCAGGATCACCCGGGCCACCCTGCGCAGTCCGCCCTCGTACGTGTCCCCGTACGTGTCCCCGTTCGTGTCCCCGTTCGTGCCCTCAGGCGACACCGGCCGGCTCCGCCTGCGCCGTACGGCCGCGTCCGCCGACGCGCTTGGCGACGGGCCCGTAGGCCGCGCCGCCCAGCACGAGCACCATGCCCACGATCAGTGCGGCGGTGATCAGCCGCAGCGGGCCCGGAGAAGAGAGCGCGCCCAGTTCCTCGAAGCCCGTGGGGCGGGCCAGCATGCCGTCCATGGGCCAGACGACGGCGTCCACGCGCGCGTCCACATGGCTGCGCGGCACCGTGCCGTTGCCCGCCTCCGTGAGGTGGGCGGTGGAGTCCAGGGAGCCACTGCGCTCGTCGCCCAGGAGGAACAGTCGGCCCTTGGGGACGGTGATCTCCGGGATCCCGGTCAGCTCGGCCTGCTGGCCCTCGGGGAGGTACCCCTCGTCGATCTGCTTGCCGTTGACGGTCAGCTTGCCGTCGGTGCAGCAGGCGACCGTGTCCCCGCCCACCGCGACGACCCGTTTGACCATGGGGGCGTTGCCCCAGGTCTCCTGCCGGAAGACCACGACGTCACCACGCTTGATCTCGGAGCCGTCCACCCGCTCGGCGAGTATGCGGTCCCCGGAGGTGATGGTGGGGGACATCGAGTCGGTCGGCACGGTGTAGGGCGCGTAGGCGACCGCGCCCCAGAGGAAGCCGCCCAGGAAGAGCACACAGCCGAGGGCCACGGCCAGTCCCGACAGCTTGCTGCCGAGCCGTCCGCGGCCCTCGTCCGTACGACTTGTCGTCCCGCTCATCCCAGTGCTCCCCCAGGTCGGAGAATCGACCGTCCGGGCCCCGAGCGGGCCGCGGAAGATCGGCGATCTGGGACGGCACCCTACCCGGCGGTACCCGTGCCAGAAACCCTCGGGCTTTCGGTGGCCAGAAGGCGGCGTCGGCGCCACAGCACCAACGGCACCGCGCCCGCGAGGCCGAGCGCGCCGGGGGCGGCGGCGCTCAGGTTCTGGTCGAACGTGTCGGGGACCGGCAGCGTGGACCAGCGGGTGGGAGGCCAGGCGACCACGATGGCGCGGCCCACGACCTGGCTCACGGGGACCATGCCCTTGTTGCTGTCGTTCTGGTGGTAGCGGGAGTCCAGCGAGTTCTGCCGGTGGTCACCCATGACCCAGATTTTGCCCTCGGGCACCTTCACCTTGAACTGGCCGCCGGTGTCGTCGACCGTGCAGGGCGTGTTGCCCGGGTACACGTACGGCTCGTTCAGCGCCTTGCCGTTGACCTTGAGCGGGCCGGTGCCCTTGCACTCCACGGTGTCGCCGGCCACGCCGATGACCCGCTTGATGAGGTCCTTCTCCTCGGCGGACGGCATCAGGCCGATCCAGCCGAGGACCCGCTGCACCGCGTTGGGCTCCAGGGTGGGCTCGCCGTCCAGCCAGCCGGCCGGGTCATGGAAGACGACGACCTCGCCGCGCTCGGGCTCCGAGCCGAACCACGGGGTGAGCTTGTCGACCAGGACCCGGTCGCCCTCCTGCAGGGTGTTCTGCATCGAGTCGGAGGGGATGGAGAACGCCTGCACCAGGAACGTCTTGATCAGCAGCGCGAGCACCAGCGCGATACCGATCAGGATGGGCAGTTCCTTCCAGAAGGAACGCTGCTTCTTCCTGGGTCGCTCGTCCTGGTCGCCGTCGTCGGCCGAAGTCCGGGCGCCGGTCTCGCCGTCCGTCGCGTCGCCGTCCGGGGAGTCACTCCCGGAGCCGGCGGGACCCTCGGAATTCACGGCGCTCTCCACGTCCTCCACGTTCTCCGCGGCCGGGGAAGCCGCCTCGTCGGATCGCTCCGGCCGTTCTTCGGAACCACCGTGTCCCGACCGTGCTCCGACCGCCAAATCCCCCACATCCACTCCTCACTCCGTACCGCCGCCCGCGCCACAGCCGGTGCAGGCCCACCACTCCCATAACGAGCGGGAGTTCCGCAGGGGTCGGGAGAGGGATCAATCCGTTTCGATCCGCGGAGGCCACCCTATGCGAAGCGCCGAGAGCGGTGGTCGACCCGCTCGGCACGGCGGAGAACGTGTCAGGCTCCTCCAACTGCCCCCAGTGGCCGACCGGCCAGGCGATGACGACGGCCCGGCCGACAACGGAGGCCTCCGGCACCGTACCGCCGAACTGAGCGGTCTTCGAATCGTCGGACTGATGGGCGCGCGAGTCGGCGGAGTTCTCCCGGTGGTCGCCCATCACCCAGAGGCGGCCCTGTGGCACGGTCACCTCGAACCGCTGGGTCGAGGGCTGGTTGCCGGGGTGGATGTACGCCGTCTCGTCCAGGGGCATGCCGTTGACGGTGACGCGGCCCTGGGTGTCACAGCACTTGACGGTGTCACCGCCGACCGCGACGACCCGCTTGATCAGGTCCTTCTCGTCGTCGGAGGGGAGAAGGCCGATGAACTGCAGGCCTTCCTTTATCTGCTTGATGACGATCGGGTCCTCGGTGATGGCCGTCGTCTGCTCGTCCTCCAGCCAACCGCCCGGGTCCTTGAAGACGACGACGTCACCCCGGGTGGGCTTGGAGCCGAACCAGGGCGTGAGCTTGTCGACCAGTACCCGGTCGCCGATCTGGATCGTCTGCTCCATGGAGCCCGACGGGATCACGAACGCCTGGACGAGGAAGGTCTTCAGGACCAGGGCTATCAGGACGGCGACACCGACGAGGAGCGGGATCTCCTTGACCGCGGAGCGACGTCTGCGCCGCTTGATCTTGCGGGCCAGCTTGCGCCGCTCGACCCGGCTCGGCCGGGCGGCACCCCCGGACCGCCGGGTGCCGGTGGGCAGCAGATTGTCGGCCGCGGTGCTGGCAGGGGCACCGCGGGGTTTGCCGCGGTTACCCATGCGCACCGCCGGCGGCGGGCACACGCGCGTACGCGTCGGGGCGGTCCAGCCGCGTCCAGTGGTCTGCGGGCCAGGCGATCCACTCGGCCCTGCCGATCACGAAGACGAGGGGGACCATGCCGCCGCCGGGGGACCCGAGATGGTCACGGGAGTCACTGGAGTCACTGCGGTGGTCGCCGAGGAGGAACAGTCTGCCCTCGGGGACGACCACGTCGAAGGGTACGTTCGACGGGCTGTCCCCCGGGTACAGAAACGACGACTCGTCGACCCACCGGCCGTTCACCTCAAGCCTCCCCTCCTGGTCGCAGCAGACCACCCGGTCTCCCCCCACGCCGACAACGCGCTTGACGTAGTCGGCGTTCCCGAAATAGCCGGTGCCGTCGAACACGACGACGTCACCGCGCTGCGGCTCAGATCCGAAACGGTACGCCAACTTATTTACGAGAACGCGGTCCCCGATCCTCAATGAGTCGGCCATGGAGCTGCTGGGAATCTGGAACGGCTGCATCACGAAGTTGCTGAAGAGCGCCAGAAAAAGCAGGCAGATCAGCACGGTCAGGGTGTATCTCCCGCCCGGCACCAACGCGGTGGTCCGGTCCACCCACGCGAAACGCGACCGCTCCTCCGACCCTCCTGTGTCGGAGATCTCCTCGGAGACCTCGACGCCGGAAGGGCGGGGGGAACGGTCGCGCTCCATGTGCTGCTGTGCTTCGGTGTCCATCGGGGCCAGATCGTATCCGGCCCCGATGTGACGACCTCTTGTGACTCGAACGCGCGATCAGTTGTCGCGCTTCTCCTTGATCTTCGCCGCCTTGCCACGCAGCTCGCGCAGGTAGTACAGCTTGGCGCGACGGACGTCACCGCGGGTGACGAGCTCGATCTTCTCGACGATCGGGGTGTGCACCGGGAAGGTGCGCTCGACGCCGACGGAGAACGAGACCTTGCGGACCGTGAAGGTCTCGCGGACACCGGCGCCCTGGCGACGGATCACCACGCCCTTGAACTGCTGCACACGGGAGCGGTTGCCCTCGATGACGCGGACGTGGACGTTGACGGTGTCACCCGGGCGGAACGCCGGGATGTCGCTCCGCAGCGAGGCGGAGTCGAGGGAGTCGAGCAGGTGAGACATTTCGTCTGCTTTCTTCGCCCATGCCACAGGTCATAGGCGGGAGCTAGGTGTTACGAGAGGATGCTGTCCGGGTCGGGGCGGGCGTCGTGTCCCCCTGTGGCAGGGGCGCGCGCCGGACGACGCACAACAGCGGCCTATTGTTCCACGCCCTCCGGTCGCCGCCAAAATCGGCCGTAGGGTTCACCCTCCGGATCCGGGGACCAGCCCAGGATGGAGAGCATCTCGCGGTCCTTCTTGTCGAAGGCCTTCGGGTCGCAGCGCTCGATGAGGTCGGGCCGGTTGGCGGCCGTCCGTCGCAGCGCCTCGTCCCGCCGCCAGCGCGCGATCTTGCCGTGGTGGCCGCTGAGCAGCACCTCGGGGATCTCCCGGCCGCGCCACTCGGGGGGCTTGGTGTAGACCGGCCCCTCCAGCAGGTTGGCCATGGCGCCGGGCGCGAAGGAGTCGTCGCGGTGGGACTCGGCGTTACCGAGGACGCCGGGCAGCAGCCGCGCCACGGCCTCGGTGACGACGAGGACGGCCGCCTCGCCGCCGGCGAGGACGTAGTCACCGATGGACACCTCGTACACCGGCACGCGGGTGGCGTACTCGTCGATCACACGCCGGTCGATGCCCTCGTAGCGCGCCGGCGTGAAGACCAGCCAGGGGCGCTCGGAGAGTTCGACGGCGAGCGCCTGGGTGAAGGGGCGGCCGCTGGGGGTGGGGACGATGAGCGCGGGCCGGGCGGAACCCGTCTCGTATCCCTGGGCCAGCACGTCGTCGAGCGCGTCACCCCAGGGGTCGGTCTTCATGACCATGCCGGGGCCGCCGCCGTACGGGGTGTCGTCGACCGTGTTGTGCCGGTCGTACGTCCATTCCCGCAGGTCGTGGACGTGCACATTCAGCTGTCCACGCGCGCGGGCCTTGCCGACGAGGGAGACGTTCAGGGGTTCGAGGTACTCGGGGAAGATCGTGACGACGTCGAGCCGCATCAGGTCTCGTCCCGGGATGACGCGATCTCCGCCTGGTCGTCGATCAGACCGGGGGGCGGGTCGATGACCGCCTTCTGCTCCTCCAGGTCGATCTCGGTGACGATCTCCCCGACGAACGGGATCATCACCTCGCTCCCGTCGGGCCGTTCGACGATGAACAGGTCCTGGGAGGGCAGATGCGAGATCTCGGTGATCCGGCCGACCTCGACGCCGTCCTTGGTGACCACGTCCAGGTCCATCAGCTGGTGGTCGTAGTACTCGTCCTCTTCTTCCGGCAGTTCCTCCGGGTCCACCTCGGCGATCAGCAGGGTGTTGCGGAGAGCCTCGGCGGCGTTGCGGTCCCGGACGCCCTCGAAGCGCAGAAGCAGCCGGCCGCTGTGGACCCGGCCGGTCTCGATGGTGAGGGGGCCCGTCGAGGCGGGGTCCGTGAGCAGAACGGCGCCGGGGCCGAGCCGGAGTTCCGGTTCGTCGGTGCGGACCTCGACGGTGACCTCGCCCTTGATGCCGTGGGCGCGGCCGATCCGTGCGACTACGAGCTGCACTGTGCTCGATCTCCTGTCATACAACTCATACGACTCATACGACGCAGACGACTACGGGCCGGGGACGGCCCAGTGGCCCTCCCCGGCCCGAGCCGGTGCTGCGAATGTTCGTCAGCGGACGTGGTCCACGTCGACGAGGTCGACACGGACACCGCGGCCGCCGATGGCGCCCACGACGGTACGCAGAGCGCGGGCGGTACGGCCGTTGCGGCCGATCACCTTACCGAGGTCGTCGGGGTGGACCCGGACCTCGAGTACGCGCCCCCGGCGCAGGTTGCGGGAAGCGACCTGCACGTCGTCGGGGTAGTCGACGATGCCCTTGACGAGGTGCTCGAGAGCCTCCTCGAGCATGCTCAGGCCTCGGTCGACTCGGACTCGGCGGCAGCCTCGTCCTTCTTCTCGGCCTTCTTCTTCTGGGTGATCGCCTCACCCTTGCCCTCGTCGTCGCCGCCCAGGGCCTCGAACGACGGGCGGGAGGACTTCGGCTGAGCCACGAGGAGCGGCGCCGGAGCGGGCTCGCCCTTGAACTTCTGCCAGTCGCCGGTCTTCTTCAGAATGGCGAGCACGGGCTCGGTCGGCTGCGCGCCGACACCCAGCCAGTACGCGACGCGCTCCTCGTCGACCTCGATGACCGACGGGTTGTACGTCGGGTGGTACTTGCCGATCTCCTCGATCGCACGGCCGTCACGGCGAGTGCGGGAGTCGGCGACGACGATGCGGTAGTGAGGCGAACGGATCTTGCCCAGACGCTTCAGCTTGATCTTGACTGCCACGGGAGTGGGTTCTCCTGGAATTGACGTGGTTGGGCACGGCGAGAGAGCCGCGTGGGGTTGCGGTACCCGAGTGCCCGATGGACGCGTCAGCCGGAGGAGAGAGGGGTCCTGTGCGACTGTCGAGTACAGCTAGCCATTCTGCCACACGCTGGGGTTCACCTCTTACCGGGGCTGCGCGCAGCCATGCCGAAGCGGCACCCGGCGCCAGGGCTTTCACTCACCGCCGCCGACCGGGTGCCGCTGCATCCACCCGTGCCGCCCCAGCGGCACGACTGCCCGCAGCAAGGGCGGACCACTGACCGACCGCGAGCCCGATACGGCTGCCACGAGCAGCCGTCTGTTCAGCTCGCCGTCTTCTCGGCTCGCCCTCGTCTCACGCCGCGCCCACGACCTCCGGGATCCGGAAGGGCTTGCCGCAGCCGCCGCAGACGATGGGGGCCTGGGCGAGTACGGACGGGACGACGCGGACGTTGCGGCCGCAGTCGCAGACGGCCTTGACCCGGACGCCGCCGCCGGAGGAGCCGTGGCGGGCGGCCGGGCCCCGGAAGCTGCGGGCCGTGTCCGCGGAGGTCGCCGCGGTGTGGGCCTTGAGGGCGCGCTGCAGTCTGTCGATGGTCGGGCGATAGCGACGCTTGGCCTCGGGGTTGAGCGTGACCAGCGAGAAGCCGCTGCTGGGATGCGGCTCCTCCGGGTGGTCGAGGCCGAGCTCCTCGGCGATCGCGAGGAATCTCCGGTTGTGGTACCGGCCGGCGCGGGAGGTGTCGCGGACCCCGCGCGCGGCGGCGATGCCATGGACTGCCTCATGGAGCAGTCGCTCGAAGGAGAGTTCGTGCCCGCATGCGGACGACGACTCTCCGATCAGGGACTCGGGAGCGGCAAGATCCGGCAGCTCGGGGTGGTGCCGTTGAATGTCGGCCCACGCCTGTGCCAGTTCTGCGGCGAGAACAGGTGGTGTCTGTGTCGTGCTCACGTAATGACAACGAGCCTGAGTGCCGCTGTGTTCCGATTCCGGGCCATCCCAAATAATTTGCACGTACCCGTCAGTTGCCACTAGTGCGTCCTGACGAGGGCGGGTGCGCTGATCTGCGGAGAAGCCTCGCAGCTCACCACAAGGCGGTACGTAGTAACACGTACGCCCCGGCGCGTAGACGAGGTCCGCGCGCCGGGGCCCCTGAGTTCGGCAGATGCGCAAGGGACGTTTCGGTCGCTCTCCCGGCGGAACGGAGTGCTCTAGTAAGCGCGCGCCACGACGGCGACGTTACCGGGTGCGTCGTAGGAGTCGGGCACCGACCCGTCCTCGGCGACCAGACACCTTACGGTCACCGCGTGCTCCCCGAGCCGGCTCTCGCCGTCCTCGCCCAGCGTCGACCAGGGGATCCGCGCCCAGCCGCCGGCCGTGGCCGCCTCGATCGCCTCGTCGAGCGTGGACACCTCGGTCGTCCGGGACTCACGACGCTCGCGTGACTGCCTCAGCAGGAGCGCCTGGTCCTCCTCGAGAACGGAGGGGAGCAGATGCACGAGCGAGTCGAGGGCGACCGCCTCCTTGCCGCCCGGGATGCGGCGGACGAGCATCGCGGTGCCGTTCTCCAGGTCACGGGGGCCGACCTCGATGCGCACGGGAACGCCCTTGAGCTCCCAGTCGACCGCGCGACGGCCGAAAGGGACGTCCGTACGGTCGTCCACCTGCACGCGCACGCCGGCCGCCTTCAGCTCGGCGCCGAGTCGGCGGACCTTGGCCAGAACCGCGTCGTCACCCTTGATCGCGACGACCACGGCCTGGACCTGCGCCAGCCGGGGCGGCACACGCAGGCCGTGGTCGTCGCCGTGCATCATCACCAGGGCGCCGATCATGCGGGTGGTGGAGCCCCAGGAGGTCTGCCAGACGAGTTCCTGCGTGCCGCCCTTCGACAGGTACCGGGTGTTGAACGCCTTGGCGAAGTTCTGGCCCAGTTCGTGGCTGGTGGCCATCTGCAGGGCCTTGCCGTCACCCATCATGCCTTCGAGCGTGAGGGTGTTGATGGCGCCCGCGAAGCGCTCCTTGACGGTCTTGCGGCCGGGGACGACGTCCATCGCGAGGACGTTCACCATGAAGTCCTCGTAGACCTCCCGGTGGATGTGCGCGGCGAAGTCGCGCGCCTCCTCGTACGTCGCGTGCGCCGTGTGGCCTTCCTGCCAGAGGAACTCGCTCGTGCGGAGGAAGAGGCGGGGACGCAGTTCCCAACGGACCACGTTCGCCCACTGGTTGATCAGCAGCGGCAGGTCGCGGTAGCTCTGCACCCACTTCGAGAAGTAGTCGTTGATGATCATCTCGGAGGTGGGGCGGACCACGGCGGGCTCTTCGAGCTCCTTGCCGCCGCCGTGCGTCACGACGGCCAGCTCCGGCGCGAAGCCCTCGACGTGCTCGGCCTCGCGGCTGAGGTACGACTGGGGGATCAGGAGCGGGAAGTAGGCGTTCTGGGTGCCCGTCTCCTTGATCCGGGCGTCCATCTCCTGCTGCATCCGCTCCCAGAGCCCGTACCCGTACGGTCGGATGACCATGGTGCCGCGCACCGGACCGTTGTCGGCCAGTTCGGCCTTGGTGATCAGATCCTGGTACCAGCGCGGGAAGTCGTGCGCGCGCGGCGTGAGTACGGGTGCCTTTGCCATGGCGGAATGGTACGGGGGCATATTGCGACGATGTGAATTCTTTTTTCCGTCCCTGGACAGTTCGCAAACCGGTGTCCGCGACCCCTGGACGACTCGCCGGGCACGGAGTTACCTGGCATACGGGGGGAGTGCGAGCGCGCACTGCCACGGGGGCCAGGAAATCCGGCAACGGCAACTCACGGCGGATTGGGGCGCTTTCGATATGACACCTACGCTCGTGCGGCAGCAACTGCCTCGCGCGGGGACCGCACCCCGCGTGGACCGGTGTGCACGCGCGCGTGACTGGGCGGAGATCCAGGAACGGATGCTGGTACCGCTGTACGAGGCCGTGTACCGGCGGCTCGACGTCGGTACCGGGACGCGGCTGCTCGGTCTCGGCTGCGGGTCGGGGCTCGCGCTGCTGATGGCGGCGGGGCGGGGAGCCGCGGTCACCGGCGTCGAATCGGCGGCGCCGGAGAGAACGGCACTGGCGCGGGAGCGGCTGCGGCCGGAGTCCTGGCGCACGCGCGCGTGCGCCGAGCCCCGGGTCGTCGAAGGCGACCCCGAGGACGTGGTCCGCGCGCCCGGTGAACCGGGCTACAACCTGGTGACCGCCTTCGAGCCGATCGGCTGTCTGGCCGGTGACTCCGAAGGGCTCGGCGAACTGCTCGCCGCGGCGACCCCGCAGGCGGAACACGGAACCCCCGTGGTCCTCGCCGGCTGGGGCCCGCCGGAGCGCTGCACCACGTCCACCGTGCTCCGCGTGGCCACGAAGCTCGCCGATCCCCTGCGCAGTGCCGGCAGTTGGCGCCCCGCGCAGCGGGACGACCTGGAGGAGGTCGCCCAGCGGGCCGGCCTGAAGCCGGACGGCTCCGGACGCGTGGCCTGCCCCTTCGGGTACGCCAACGTGGACAACGCCGTACGGGGGCTGCTGTCGACCGGCCTGTTCGACGCGGCGATCAGGGCCACCGACCAGGACCAGGTGGACAAGGAACTGACCGAGGCACTGCATCCGCACCGCCGCCGCGACGGGACGGTCTGGATGCCGAACGTGTTCCGCTATCTGATCGCGCGGACACCCTGAGAAAGGCCGAGGCCCTGAGAAGGTTTTCGAGACTTCTTCCGATGCGGGTGTGAATGGTGTGAAGAAAGCGGGCCGGTAGCGCTTTCGCTTGGCCAAGTGCCGCACGGCACCCATAGCCTGGCGCATCGTCCAGGGGAACTACACATCCGCGTACGGGAGTTGGCACCGAGGAGCACGACGAGCGACACCACACCCATGCCGTTCACGCACGGCACCCGGCGCCGCGCGCCCGGCCACACCCCCCGGCCGGTCACGCGGCGTCCGCCGTTCGTCCCCGTGGAGCCGCGGAACCCAAGGCACCGCGGAATCGCGGAATCGCGGTCAGCCCATGAACTTCTTGAACTCGTCCGGCAGCTCGAAGTCCTGAGCGCCCTGCTGGCCCGGCAGTCCGAGGGCGCCGCCCTGGGCCGCGGCGGCCCGGCGCGCGGCCTCTTCCTGCTCCTGCTGCTTGCGCTTCATCGGGTTGCCCGAGCGCTGCTTGCCCTTGGCCTGCTTGGGCTGCTTCTTGCTCCGGCCGGGGCCGCCCCCCATGCCGGGCATCCCCGGCATCCCCGGCATGCCGCCGCCCTGGGCCATGCGGGACATCATCTTGCGGGCCTCGAAGAACCGCTCGACGAGGTTCTTCACCGCGCTGACCTCGACACCGGAGCCCTTGGCGATACGGGCGCGGCGCGAGCCGTTGATGATCGTCGGCTCCTGGCGCTCGGCCGGGGTCATCGACTTGATGATCGCGGCCGTGCGGTCGACGTCGCGCTCGTCGATGTTGTTGATCTGGTCCTTGATCTGCCCCATGCCGGGCAGCATGCCGAGCAGCTTGCTGATGCTGCCCATCTTCCTGACCTGCTCCATCTGGGCCAGGAAGTCGTCGAGCGTGAAGTCCTGACCCTTCTTGGACGCCAGCTTGGAGGCCATCTTGGCGGCCTCTTCCTGGCTGAAGGTCTTCTCCGCCTGCTCGATCAGGGTGAGCAGGTCACCCATGTCGAGGATGCGGGAGGCCATCCGGTCGGGGTGGAACGCGTCGAACTCGTCGAGCTTCTCGCCGTTCGATGCGAACATGATCGGCTTGCCCGTGACCGAGGCGATCGACAGGGCGGCACCGCCGCGGGCGTCACCGTCGAGCTTGGACAGGACCACGCCGTCGAAGCCGACGCCGTCCCGGAAGGACTCCGCCGTGTTGACGGCGTCCTGACCGATCATCGCGTCGACGACGAAGAGGATCTCGTCCGGGGAGACCGCGTCCCGGATGTCGGCGGCCTGCTGCATCATCTCCTGGTCGATGCCCAGGCGGCCCGCGGTGTCGACGACCACGATGTCGTGGACCTTCGACTTCGCGAACTCGATGGAGTCCTTGGCGACCTTGACCGGGTCACCCACGCCGTTGCCCGGCTCGGGGGCGTAGACCGCGACGCCGGCGCGCTCGGCGACGACGCTGAGCTGGTTCACGGCGTTCGGGCGCTGGAGGTCACAGGCGACCAGGAGCGGCGAGTGGCCCTGCTCCTTCAGCCAGCGGCCCAGCTTGCCCGCGAGGGTCGTCTTACCGGCACCCTGGAGACCGGCGAGCATGATCACGGTCGGCGGCTGCTTGGCGAAGCGCAGACGGCGGGTCTCGCCGCCGAGGATCCCGACCAGTTCCTCGTTGACGATCTTGAGGACCTGCTGGGCGGGGTTGAGCGCCTTGGAGACCTCGGCGCCGAGCGCACGCTCCTTGACGTTCTTGATGAAGCCCCGGACGACCGGCAGCGCGACGTCCGCTTCCAGGAGCGCGATGCGGATCTCGCGCGCCGTGGCGTCGATGTCCGCCTCGGAAAGGCGCCCCTTGCCGCGCAGGTTCTTGAAAGTCGCTGAGAGGCGATCGGAGAGCGTATCGAACACGGCGGTGTCGGTCCTCGGAGTCGGGGGCAGTGTGGGCTGCCCTCCAGGGTATCTGTCTGGGTGTGGTCGGGTCTCCACCCCTGTGGATAGTCGTGACGGAGCCCGGCCGTGTCGGGTACGGAACCGGACGGCCCCGTACCCGACGCGCTCAGCCGCGCAGGGTCTCCTCCAGCTTGCGCGCCACCGAAGCCGCCTCGTCGCCCGGCAGCGGCGCCCCCTTCGGTCCGGTGACGTAGAAGGCGTCCACGGCGTTGGCGCCCAGCGTGCTGACGTGCGCGCTGCGCACCCGTACGTGCGCGTCCTCCAGAGCCCGTCCGATCCGGTGCAGGAGCCCCGGCGCGTCCTGGGCGCGGACCTCGATCACGGTGGCGTGCCGGGAGGCCGCCGCGGCCACCGTGACGCGTGGCGGGGGCGCGACCACGCCCCGCCGCCGGGGGTAGGCCGCGTCCCGCTCGGCCAGTCGCCCGGCGATGTCCAGGGAGCCGTCCAACGCCCGTACGAGGTCGGCGCGGAGCCGGGCGGCCTGCGGCAACGAGCCGTACTCGGCGGCCACCCGCCAGTTCAGCAGCAGGACCGAGCCCTCGACGCCGTCCGGGAGGTCGAAGGTCCGCAGTTCGGCCGTGCGCACGGTGAGCCGGTGCATGGCGAGCACGCCGGCGACCGCGGGCAGGACGCCCGCCTGGTCGGGCACGGCGATGAGGAGTTCGACCCCGAGCGGCTCCGGGTCGGCCTTCTCGTCCTTCTCCTCGGCGGCGGCCTCCGTCTGCGCGCGCAGCGAGAGCACCGGCCCGCCCGTGCGGAACGCCTCGATGGCGAGCCGCTCCTGCTCGGCGCTGGTCTCCCCGGGCTCCGGCTCCTCCGGGGCGTCCCCGGCGAACAGCGCGTCGACCCGTTGGACCAGTTCGGAGACGAGTGAGGCCCGCCACGACGACCAGGCGGCGGGACCGGTCGCCAGCGCGTCCGACTCGGTCAGCGCGTGCAGCAGTTCGAGCGTGCCCGGCGATCCGACGGCGTCGGCCACCGAACGGACGGTGGCCGGATCCTCCAGATCGCGCCGGGTGGCGGTGTCGACGAGC
The DNA here is from genome assembly GCF_019599145.1 of Streptomyces akebiae. NCBI lineage: Bacteria > Bacillati > Actinomycetota > Actinomycetes > Kitasatosporales > Streptomycetaceae > Streptomyces > Streptomyces akebiae. Next base: position 3,004,581 of record NZ_CP080647.1, read on the forward strand.
AGCAGATGGTGCCGGACGAGGGTGGACAGGACCGCCACGTCGTCACGGTCGAAGCCGATCCTGGCGGCCACGTCCTTGGCGATGATCTCGCCGGCGACGGAGTGGTCGCCGGGCCAGCCCTTGCCGATGTCGTGCAGCAGCGCGGCGACGAGCAGGAGGTCGGGCCGGTGCACCCGGCGGGTCATCTCGGAGGCCTGGACCGCGGTCTCGATCAGGTGCCGGTCGACGGTCCAGATGTGCACGGCGTTGCGCTGCGGCCGGCAGCGCACCCGCTCCCAGTCGGGCAGCAGGTCGGTGATCAGGCCTTCGGCCTCCAGCGCCTCCCAGACGTCGACGGTCGGACGCCCGGAGCCCAGCAGGGTGACGAGTTGCTCGCGCGCCTCCGCCGGCCAGGGCGTCGGCAGCGGCCGGGCGGTGGCCGCGAGGCGGCGTACGGCGTGCAGGGACAGCGGCAGTCCGGCCTGGGCGGCAGCCGCGGCGGCGCGCAGGGGCAGCACCGGGTCCCGCTCCGGCCGGGCGGCGCGCGCGAGCACGACCTCGCCGTCCTGCTCGACGACGCCCTCGGCCAGCGGCGACCGCTCAGGAGCCGGCTTGCCCCCGCCGAGCATGGCGCGCAGCCGGGGCCGCACGGCGCGAGAGCGCAGCACGCGCCCCACTTCGCGCCAGGTCACGTCACTGGCGTACGAGATGACCCGCGCGGCCTCGTACACCTGGCGCAGCAGGGTGTCGGCGTCCAGCAGCCCCAGCTCGGCGGCGACCTGGTCCTGTTCCTGGAGCGCGAGCCGGTCGGTCGCGCGCCCGGTGGTGAGGTGGAGCGCGTCGCGGACGTCGAGGAGGCGGCGCCGGGCGTCGGCGAGCCCCTCGCGCGGGGCGTCGGCGAGCCAGGAGGCGGCGACGGCGCGCAGGGCGGTGGCATCCCGCAACCCGCCGCGCGCCTCCTTGAGGTCGGGTTCCAGCAGGTACTGCAGCTCCCCCTGCCGCTCGGCCCGCTCGGCGCACAGCTCCTGGAGCTCCGGGAGGCGTTTGGGCGCCTGGTTGCGCCAGTCGGCGAGGACGGAGGTCCGCAGGCCGGCGGTCAGGCCCAGGTCACCGGCGATATGGCGGGCGTCCAGCAGCCCGAGTTGCACCTTGAGGTCCTCGCCGGCCGTCTTGCGGGCCTCGGCGGGGGTGCGCACGGAGTGGTCGAGGGCCAGCCCCAGATCCCAGACGGGGTACCAGATGCGGTCGGCCAGCGCGGCCACCGCCTGCTCGTCGGACCCGTCGTGCAGGAGCAGCAGATCCAGGTCGCTGCGGGGCGAGAGTTCGCCCCGCCCGTAGCCTCCGACGGCCACGAGGGAGACCCCGCGCGTCTCGGCGACCCCCGCCCCGAAGAGGCCGGCCAGCCAGTCGTCGGTCAGCTCGGCCAGGGCCGAACGGCGCGGCGGCCCGGACTGCGCCCCCTCCTGGAGGAGGCGCAGCCGGGCCGCCGCGTAGCCGCTGGGTCCCGAGTCCTCTGCATCCGTACGTACGTCCGTACTCGTCACCCAGCGACTCCTGTTCTTCTCTTCGGTCAGAGCGCGTCCGGGCCGCGCTCGCCGGTCCGGACCCTTACGGCCGTCTCGACCGGCAGGGACCAGACCTTGCCGTCACCGATCTTGCCGGTGCGGGCGGCCTTGACGATGACATCGATCAGCTGTTCGGCGTCGTCGTCCTCGGCCAGTACCTCGATCCGGATCTTGGGAACCAGGTCGACCGTGTACTCCGCGCCGCGGTACACCTCGGTGTGTCCCCGCTGCCGACCGTACCCACTGGCCTCGGTCACCGTAAGTCCGTGCACCCCGAAGGCCTGCAGGGCTTCCTTGATCTCGTCGAGCCGGTGCGGCTTGACGACCGCGGTGATCAGCTTCATGCCTCGACCTTCTTGCTCTCAGTGGTGGCAGCGACGCTGCTCGTGGTGCTGGCGGAGATGTGCGAACCGGCGGCCGAGCTGAAGTCGTACGCGGTCTCGGCGTGCAGCGCCTGGTCGACGCCGGTCATCTCGTCCTCCTCGGACGCCCGGAAGCCGATCGTCTTCTGGATGGCGAAGGCGATGATCCAGGTCACCACGAAGGTGTAGCCCATGACGGAGAAGGCACCGGTGGCCTGCTTGCCGAACTGGTCGAGGCCGCCGATCCCGTCGGTGGCGAGGAAGCCGACCATCAGGGTGCCGATGACACCACCGACCAGGTGGACACCCACGACGTCGAGGGAGTCGTCGTAGCCGAGCTTGTACTTGAGGCTGACGGCCCAGGAGCAGAGGGCACCGGCGACGACACCGATCAGGATGGCGCCGAAGGCGTTGACGTGACCGCCGGACGGGGTGATCGCGACGAGACCCGCGACAGCACCGGAGCAGGCACCGAGGGTGGTGAACGCGCCGTGGCGGATGCGCTCGTAGATCAGCCAGCCGATGATGGCCGCGGCGGTCGCGATCTGCGTGTTGATGGCCATGCGGGCGGTCGTGCCGTCGACACCGAGCCAGGAGCCGGCGTTGAAGCCGAACCAGCCGAACCAGAGCAGGGCGGTGCCGATCAGGACCAGCGGCAGGCTGTGCGGCCGCATCGGGTCCTTCTTGAAGCCGATCCGCTTGCCCACGACGAGGACCGCGGCGAGTGCGCCGATACCGGCGTTGATGTGGACCGCCGTACCACCGGCGAAGTCGATGACGCCCAGCTCGAAGAGCCAGCCGCCCGGCGCCCAGACCCAGTGCGCGACCGGGAAGTACACCAGGGTGACCCAGAGCGTGACGAAGATCATCCAGGCGCCGAACTTGACGCGGTCGGCGAGCGCGCCGCTCATCAGGGCCGGCGTGATGACCGCGAACAGCATCTGGAAGAGGATGAAGGCGAACGCGGCGATCTTGTGCGGTTCGCCGTTCGCGCCGGCGACGAAGCTGTCGACCGTGCTGGCGGCGTCGATGCCCTTGAGGCCGATCGCGTCCAGGTTGCCGATGAAGCCGCCCTGGTCACCGCTGAAGGCGAGCGAGTAGCCGTACAGCACCCACAGGATGCTGACGATGCCCAGCGAGATGAAGGACATCATCAGCATGTTCAGCACGCTCTTGGCACGAACCATGCCGCCGTAGAAGAGCGCCAGGCCCGGCGTCATCACCATGACGAGCGCCGCACTGATCAATACGAATCCGGTATCTGTGCCGTTCAATGCCGGTATCTCCTCGTGGTCGGAACGGCCCGTGCGGATGCGGAAGCTTGGGGAGCTATCGGGAGGGCCGACTGTGCTGAGGAGACTGACGCAGCACCGTTTCGCCGGGAGTTTGGAAATGTTTCCCGGAGGTGACGAAGGCGCCCATCACGTTACAGACAGGTGAAACGTGAATCGCTGAGGATTCATCCCATGTGGGGCCCAGCCTCTGCGAGGCCCTCGGCGGATAACGGTTTCGTATCCGATGGAACTTCCGGTGGGACTTCCCCGAACGGACCGGCCGCGGCAGACCATCCGATGACCTGGCATGGGGGAGCCGAGTCGGGCAGTTCGGGATGGCCGGCCGCGGTCGGCGTGAAAGGGGCCCTGGCGGGTGCGCCGGGCCGGATCAGACCGCTTCGGCGGTCTCGGGGAGGTGGACGGCGAGCTGGTCGGTGAGGTCGACGACCTCGGCGAGACCACCGAAATCGCGTACGGCCGTGTCCACGGTCTTGCGGATGCGGGTGTTGACGCGCTCGGAGCGGACCTTGCGGGCGACGTCCATGGCCTCCTTGGCCATGGCGGCGCCCTGCTCGGGCTCACGCTGGAGCAGGTGCACGGTGGCCATGCCGATGAGGTTCAGCGCGTACGACCGCTGGTGCTCGGTGTCCGTGGCGAAGAGGTCGACGGCCCGGCGCATCACGGGCTCGGCGAGGGAGGCGTAGGTGGGGCTGCGGCCCGCGACATAGGCGAGGTCGCGGTAGGAGTGGCTGTTCTCGCCGTGCAGTTCGGCCTCGTTGAAGAAGCGGATCCAGTCGGGATCCGGGTCGTCCCACTCCTCGGCGTCCGCGAAGACGTCCTCGGCCATCCGGACGGCCCGTTTGCACTTCCCGGGCTGGCCCATGTTGGCGTAGGCCCGGGCCTCCATCGCATACAGCATCGACTGGGTGCGCGGGCCAGCACAGTCACGGCTGCCGTACTGGGCGAGATGGATCAGTTCGAGCGCGTCGTCGGGGCGGCCGAGGTGGATCATCTGCCGGCTCATGCTGGACAGGACGTACGAACCGAGAGGCTTGTCGCCCGCCTCCTTGGCCGCGTGCAGGGCGAGGACGAAGTACTTCTGTGCGGTGGGCTGGAGGCCGATGTCGTAGCTCATCCAGCCGGCCAGCTCGGCCAGTTCGGCGGCGACCTTGAACAGCCTCCGGGTGGTGGCCTCGGACTGCGGCTCCTGGAGGAGGTCGGTCACCTCGTGCAGCTGGCCGACGACCGCCTTACGGCGCAGACCGCCGCCGCACTGGGCGTCCCACTGCCGGAACATCACCGTCGTGGATTCGAGGAGGTCCAGCTCCGGCCGGGAGAGCCGGCCGGCGCGGCGGGCGGCGGGCGACGGCTCCGGCTCCGTGCGCGGGGCGGGGGGCGAGGGGACCAGCCAGCGCTGCATCGGCTCGATGAGGGCCGGACCCGCGGAGAGGGCGAGCGAGCTCCCGAGGAAGCCGCGCCGCGCCAGCATCAGGTCGCTGCGCGAGAACTCGCTGATCAGCGCCACGGTCTGCGGGCCCGTCCAGGGCAGGTCGACACCGGAGACGGACGGGGCCTGGTGCGCCGCGCGCAGACCCAGATCCTCCACGGCGACGACACAGCCGAACCGCTCGGAGAACAGCTCGGACAGGATCCGCGGGATCGGCTCGCGCGGGTTCTCCCCGTCGAGCCACCGTCGTACGCGCGAGGTGTCGGTGGAGATGTGGTTGGCGCCGAGCTGACGGGCCCGACGGTTCACCTGCCGCGCGAGCTCGCCCTTGGACCATCCGCTGCGGACGAACCACGAACCGAGCAGTTCGTTCGGGCGCTTCTCAGCGTTCGTGCCACTTCCGCCGTTGCCGCCCACTGGAACGCCCCCATCCCTGAAACCACTTGTGCGCTGTGTGCGCCAAGCCCTACCAGAATGCCGGTTACCACGCCGTACGTCCGACCCCCGTCACCCATCGAACGGAAAGACGACTTGCCTCCGGCATACCCACGGGCGTGTACGTCCCCAGACCCCGTGCACTCAAAGTAATCCTACGATCACGCGTCCGGCCACGGCGATTCCAGAAACGCCACCATTCGCCACCCCTTCGAATGAACTAACGGTCACCCGTCCGCGATTCACTTGACACATGACGGCCGAGAGTGGGCGGAGCGATGCATTCAGGGGCGCGCATCAGCGACCGCACCACCCGGGGTGCGGAAGTGCGCCGCCCGCACGGAAGCAGAGCGTCGCATCCCGACTCCGTCGCGTAACCACCCGCGCGCTGGACCCGTTGGAGGGGGCATGGGCTTCACGATCGGTGGCATCCGGGAGATGCGATCCGGCACGCGTCGACGCGGCCGCTCCTCGGAGTGCACGGCCGTGGCCGAGTTCACCGGCCTCTGGGGATGGGACGTCGTCCCCGGCGCGCGGACGGCTTCGGGCGCGTGCTCGTGCGGCAGGACCACCTGCTCCGCGCCCGGCGCACATCCCCTCGGCTTCGCGGCTCCCATCCCCGCCGGAGCGACGCTCGACGCGGTGACCGAGGCCTGGGCCGAGTTCCCCGGCGCCTCCGTGATGTTGCCGGTGGGCCGCTCGTTCGACGTGATCGAGGTCGCCGAGTCGGCCGGGCGGCACGCGCTGGTCCGCCTGGAACGCATGGGCCTCCCCCTCGGCCCGGTGATCGCCACCCCCGAGGGCCGCGCCCACTTCTTCGTCGCTCCCGGCGCCGCCGCCGAGCTGCCCTCACTGCTCTACCGCATGGGCTGGGACGACCCCTCGGCCCTGGACCTGCGCGGCCTCGGCCCCGGCACCCATGTCACCGCCCCGCCCTCCGACCGCGGCGGCCTCGGCCCGGTCCGCTGGCTCCGCTCCCCCGCGCTCGACTCGGCGACCAGGCCACCGGCCGCGCGGCTGTTGCTGGGCACGCTGGCCTACGTGGCACACCGGTCCCGGGCCTGACCCGACCGCCGTACCTACACGGCGAAGCGCCCGACCCCACCGCGTCTCGGGGGGCGGGCGCTTCTTCGACCACTGAAGAGATCCCGTAAGTGGTCCACGGGGTCATTCACCGATGAGGGCGTCCACGAACGCCTCCGGCTCGAACGGCGCCAGGTCGTCCGCTCCCTCTCCCAGGCCGACGAGCTTGACGGGCACACCCAGCTCGCGCTGTACGGCGATGACGATGCCGCCCTTGGCGGTGCCGTCAAGCTTGGTGAGGACGATGCCGGTGATGTCGACGACCTCGGCGAAGACCCGCGCCTGGACGAGACCGTTCTGACCGGTGGTGGCGTCGAGGACGAGCAGGATCTCGTCCAGCGGCGCGTGCTTCTCGACGACGCGCTTGACCTTGCCGAGCTCGTCCATGAGGCCGGTCTTGGTGTGCAGTCGGCCGGCGGTGTCGATGAGGACGACGTCGGCGCCCTCCTCGATGCCCTCCTTGACGGCGTCGAAGGCGATCGACGCCGGGTCGCCACCCTCGGGACCGCGCACGGTACGGGCGCCGACGCGCTCGCCCCAGGTCTGGAGCTGATCGGCGGCCGCGGCCCGGAAGGTGTCGGCGGCGCCGAGGACGACGTTCTTGCCGTCGGCGACGAGGACGCGCGCGAGCTTGCCGGTGGTCGTGGTCTTGCCGGTGCCGTTGACGCCGACGACCATCACGATGCCCGGGGTGTCGAGCGGTGAGTCGGTGTTGACCGCGCGGTCGAACTCCGGGACGAGGATCTTCAGCAGTTCCTCACGCAGCAGCGTGCGCAGCTCCGCAGGGGTGCGGGTTCCGAGGACCCGCACCCGCTCGCGCAACCGTTCGACCAGTTCCTGGGTGGGCTGGACGCCGACGTCGGCGGTGAGGAGGGTGTCCTCGATCTCCTCCCAGGTGTCGTCGTCGAGGTGCTCGCGCGAGAGCAGCGTGAGCAGCCCCTTGCCCAGCGCGTTCTGTGAGCGGGAGAGCCGGGCGCGCAGCCGTACCAGACGGCCGGCGGTCGGCTCGGGGATCTCGATCGCGGGGGCGGCGGGCGGTTCCTCGACGGCCACGGGCGCCGACGCCGAGCCGTCCGGGAGATCCACCTCCTCGATGGTCCGGCGCGGTTCGTCGCGCGGCGTCTCGGCCTCGTCGCCGACATGCGGCTCGGCCGGAGGGGCGGTGATGTCGGGTGTCGTGGGGGGAGCCGGGGGCAGCGGCTTCTTCCTGCGGCTGCCTACGACGAGCCCGCCCAGCACGCCGAGCACGACCACGGCGATGACTACAGCAAGGATGAGTTCCATAACCGCTCCAGTATGCGTGACCTCCCGCCCGACGGTTCGCGGGCCACGTGGGGCTCCTCACCCCACCGGGCTGGTCCAACCCGGCTGGTGCACGCGAGAAACGTCCCCAGGGTGCGTGACGGCCCATGTGGTGGGCCGTCACACACCCTCCCCTAGAAACCTGATACCTCGTCAGCTAACGTCCCCCTTCACAGCCGCCCGAAGGGGGTCCCATGCCCGTCACGGTCGTCCGTTTCAACCTGGTCGAGCCCGGCGCCACGCCCACCTCGCTCCGGGCCCGCTACCGTGCCGCCGTCGAGATGGCCGCGTACGCCGATGAGCAGGGCGTCAGCACCGTGCAGACGGAGGAGCACCACGGGGTCGAGAACAACTGGCTGCCGTCGCCGTTCGTCTTCGCGGGGGCCGTGTTCGGGGCGACGCGGAGGATCGCGGTCACGGTGTCGGCGGTGATCGGGCCGCTGCACGATCCGCTGCGGCTGGCGGAGGACATCGCCGTACTGGATCTGGTGAGCGGTGGGCGGCTGGTGACCGTCGCCGGGATCGGGTACCGGCCGGAGGAGTACGCGCAGTTCGACGTGGACTGGAAGGGGCGCGGCAAGCTCCAGGACGAGGTGCTGCAGACGCTGCTCCGGGCGTGGACGGGTGAGCCGTTCGCGTACCGGGGGCGCACGGTCCGGGTCACCCCGCGTCCGGGCACCGAGCCGCATCCGCTGCTGCTGGTCGGAGGCTCGTCGAAGGCCGCGGCCCGCAGGGCGGCCCGGCTCGGGCTCCCCTTCTTCCCGAGCGCGCATCTGCCGGAGCTGGAGTCGTACTACAAGGAGCGGCTCGTGGAGTACGGCACGGAGGGCTGGACGATGATGCCCGCCGCGGAGACGCCACTGCTGCACGTCGCGGAGGATCCGGACCGCGCGTGGGCCGAGTACGGCAAGCACTTCCTGCACGAGGCGCGGACGTACGCCTCCTGGCAGTCGGCCGGCATCCGTTCGGCCGTGCGCTCGGGGGCGGCGACGGTGGCGGAGCTGCGCGCGGAGGGTGTGTACCGGATCGTCACGCCGGACGAGTGTGTGGCGCTGGGCCTGGACAACTACGTCCTGCATCCGCTGGTCGGCGGGATGCCGGTCGAGGAGGGCTGGCGTGGTCTGCGTCTGTTCGCCGAGCGGGTGCTGCCGCGCCTGGCCGACTGACCGTCACGCCCCTGGAATGCCGCCGTCCCGGCCCGCTCGGTGGTCGGGCCGGGACCGGTGGAGGGTCCGAGGAGAAGGTCAGCGGGGACTTGGTCCTTCTCCTCGGACCCGGGGGCCGCAGGGCTAGCCCATCTCCTCCAGTGACTTGCCCTTCGTCTCCTTCACGAACTTCAGGACGAAGGGGATGGAGAGCGCGGCGAAGACCGTGTAGATCACGTACGTCACGGAGAGGTTCCAGTCGGCCAGGGACGGGAAGCTCGCGGTGATGGCCCAGTTGGCGATCCATTGAGCGGAGGCGGCGACGCCCAGGGCGGCGGCGCGGATCCTGTTGGGGAACATCTCGCCGAGCATGACCCAGACGACGACACCCCAGGAGAGGGCGAAGAAGAGGACGAACACGTGGGCGGCGATCAGGGCGACCCAGCCCTGGGTGGCGGGGAGCTTGCCGTCGACGAGGTCGTAGGAGAAGGCCCAGGCCTCCAGGGCGAGGCCGAGGACCATGCCGACGGAGCCGATGAGGGCGAGCGGCCTGCGGCCGATCCGGTCGACGAAGATCATCGCGATGACGGTGCCGACGATGTTGATGATCGAGGTCGTGAAGGAGTAGAAGAACGACTCGCTCGGGTCGACGCCCACGGACTGCCACAGCGTCGCGGAGTAGTAGAAGGCGACGTTGATGCCGACGAACTGCTGGAAGACCGACAGGCCGATGCCGATCCAGACGATCGGCTTGAAGAGGAAGCTGCCGCCGAGCAGGTCCTTGAAGGTCGACTTGTGCTCGCTGTTCATGGCCGACTCGATCTCGGCCACCCGGGCGTCCAGGTCGACGTCCTCGCCCTCGACCTCGGCGAGCACCTCACGGGCGCGCTCGTCCTTGCCGACGGAGATCAAAAAGCGGGGGGACTCGGGGATCGCGAAGGAGAGCAGGCCGTAGAGGACGGCCGGGACGACCATGACGCCGAGCATGATCTGCCAGGCCTCCAGGCCGAGCAGTTCACCGCGCTGGTCCCCGTCGGCGGCGTTGAGGATGCCCCAGTTGACGAGCTGGGAGACGGCGATGCCGACGACGATCGCGGCCTGCTGGAACGAGCCGAGCCGGCCCCGGTAGGCGGGCGGTGCGACCTCGGCGATGTAGGCGGGGCCGATGACGGACGCCATGCCGATCGCGAAGCCGCCGACGATCCGCCAGAAGGCGAGGTCGTACAGCGCGAAGGGGAGCGCGGAACCGACGGCGCTGACCGTGAAGAGGGCGGCCGCGATCTGCATGCAGCGGATGCGGCCGATGCGGTCGGCTATCCGGCCCGCGGTGGCCGCGCCGACGGCACAGCCGATGAGCGCGACGGCGATGACCTGTGCCAGGGCTGTGGAGCCGATGTCGTAGCGGTGGCGGATGGCTTCGACGGCGCCGTTGATCACGGCGCTGTCGTAGCCGAAGAGGAAGCCACCCATCGCGGCCGCCGCCGCGATGAAGATCACGTGCGAGAGATGGTCGGGCTGAGCGCCGCGAGCTCCTGCCCTGGGCTGCGCTGTGCTGGTCACGTCTGTACTCCTCGGCGGGCACGTCGCCGATGTAGGGGGAACGGGCCTGATGATCTGCTGGACCAGCCCCGCCTACCCCCGCTCGGAAACGCCTAACGCAGCCGCTGGCTGATCACCTTCGAGACGCCGTCTCCCTGCATGGACACGCCGTACAGCGCGTCGGCGACCTCCATGGTCCGCTTCTGGTGGGTGATCACGATCAGCTGCGACGCCTCCTGCAGCTCCTGCATGATCCGGATCAGCCGCTGGAGGTTGGTGTCGTCGAGCGCCGCCTCGACCTCGTCCATCACATAGAACGGGCTGGGCCGCGCCTTGAAGATCGACACCAGCATGGCGACGGCGGTCAGGGACCGCTCCCCGCCCGAGAGCAGCGACAGCCGCTTGACCTTCTTCCCCGGGGGCCGGGCCTCCACGTCGACACCGGTGGTGAGCATGTTGTCCGGATCGGTGAGGATCAGCCGTCCCTCGCCGCCGGGGAAGAGTCGACCGAACACCCCCTCGAACTCCCGGGCGGTGTCCCAGTACGCCTCGGTGAAGACCTGCTCGACCCGCTCGTCGACCTCCTTCACCACCTGCAGCAGATCGGCGCGGGTCTTCTTCAGATCCTCCAGCTGCTCGCTGAGGAACTTGTGCCGCTCCTCCAGTGCCGCGAACTCCTCCAGCGCCAGCGGATTGACCTTGCCGAGCTGCTGGTACGCCCGCTCGGCCGCCTTGAGCCGCTTCTCCTGCTCGGCGCGGTGGAACGTCTTCGGCTGGTTGCGGGGATGCTCCGGGTCCTCCGGCAGCTCCTCCCCCTCCGCCGGAGGCGACGGCGGCACGAGCTGGTCGGGCCCGTACTCCGCGATCAGCCCCTCCGGTTCGACGCCCAACTCCTCCAGCGCCTTGGTCTCCAGCTGCTCGATCCGCATCCGCTTCTCGGCGCCGAGCACCTCGCCCCGATGGACGGAGTCGGTCAGCTTGTCCAACTCCGTCTTGAGGCCGCGCCCCTCGTCACGGGCCTGCCCGAGCTCCTGCTCGCGGCGCGCCTTGGCCGCGTCGGCGGCGGTGCGCTCCCGCTCCGCGCGGGCCAGGGAGACCTCGACGTGACGGAGCAGCTGCCGGGCGCCGGAGGCGACGGCCTCGGCCACGGCGGCCTCGTGCCGCAGCCGTGCCCTGCGCTGTTCGGCCCGCGCCCGTGCCTCGCGCTCGGCGCGCGCGGCGCGGTCGAGCGAATCAGCCCGCCCCGCGAGCGCCTTGACCCGCTCCTCGTGCGTCCGCACCTGGAGCCGGGCCTCCATCTCGGTCTGCCGCGCGTTGGCCCCGTCCGCCGCGAGCCGATCCCGTACGTAGGTGTCCGGCTCCTCCTCGACGGGCATCTCCTCGGCCACCGCGAGCCGTTCGGCCAGCTCCTCGGCATCCTGTACGGCCTTGTCGAGCGCCTCCTGGGCGCGTGCGGCGGCGGCCGTGGACCGCTCGGCCTCTCCGGCGGCGCCCCGCGCCTGCCCGGCCAGGCGCCCGAGTTGCTGGGCGACCGCGGACTTCTCCCGCTCGCCCGCCCGGCGCCGCTCCCCCAGCTCCTCCACGGCCCCGGCCCGCTCCCGGCGCAGCTCGACCGCGTTCTGCTGGGCCTCGGCCAGCTCCTCGCACCGTACGGCCAGCTCCTCCAGCTCGGCCGCCGCCTCGTCGACGGCGGCCTGCACCTCCAGCAGGCTCGGTGCCCCGGCCGAGCCGCCGTGGGCGAAGTGGGCCCCGAGCAGGTCGCCTTCGGCGGTGACGGCGGTGAGGTCCGGGCGGGCGTAGACAAGGTCTTCGGCGTCTTCGAGGGTGTCCACGACGACGATGTCGCGCAGCAGTCGACGTACGGCCGGCATCAGGTCGGAAGGGCCGCGGACCAGGTCGGTCGCCCGTTGCCCGGTGGGGAGCGGCGGCTGCGCGGGGGATGCCGTGAAAGGCCGTTGTCCGTCTGCGGGATCGTCGTGGCCGGTCGCGCCGTTCCCCGTGCCCCGTTGGAGCGGTGCTGCCGCCGGGCGCGGTGTCAGGTCCTCCGGTGCCCCCGCCAGCAGCAGGGCCGCCCGGCCCGCGTCCTGCTTGCGCAGCAGGCGGATGGCCTCGGCGGCGGAGGCCGGGGTGGTCACGGCGATCGCGTCGGCAGCCGCGCCGAAGGCCGCCGCCAGGGCGACCTCGTGACCGGGGGTGACCGTCAGGAGCTCGGCGGCCGGACCCAGCAATCCCGCCAGCCGGTCCTTCGCGGTGAGCAGCGCGCCCGTGCCGTCCTTGCGGCGCAGGCCCAGGGCGAGGGCTTCGTGGCGGGCCTGGGTGGCGGCGCGGCGGCGTTCGGCTGTGGTCGTGGCGTCGCGGGCGGCGGCGAGGGCGCTCTCGGCCTCGGCCAGGGCGCGCTTCGCGGCGTCGTGCCGTTCGGCCAGGTCGGAGTCGTCGGCGTCGAGGTGGTCGACCTCGGCCTTGAGCGCCTCGTACTCCTCCTGGGCGGCGGCGGCCCGTTCCCGCGCCTCGTCGCGGGCGGCGGCGAGGCGGTCGATCTCGGACTGGGCGGAGGCCGCCCGGGAGCGGGCGGCGTTGACCTGGCCGCCCAGGCGGGCGAGGCTCTCGCGGCGGTCGGCGATGGAGCGGGCGACGTCCTTCAGCCGACGCTCCTCGACCATCAGTTCGCGCTCCAGTTCGGCGCGGTGCTCGACCGTGTCCTCCAGGGCACGCTCGGCCGCTTCGAGAGCCGCTTCGAGTTCGGCCTCCTGCTCGCGGACGCGGGCGGCCTCGCGCTCCATGTCCTCCGGATCCCGGCCGCGCCGCTCCTCGGGGGGCGCGGAGGTGGCGCTCTTGACCCGGGCGTCGGCCAGGGAGATCGTGCCGCGCACCCGTTCGGCGAGCTGCGACAGCTCGTACCAGGTCTCCTGGGCGCGCTGGAGGCGCGGGGTCAGCCGGCGCACCTCGCCCTCCAGGTGGGCCTCCCGCTGGAGCGCCTTCTTCAGCTCGGTCTCGGCGGCCTCCTTGCGCTGCTTCAGCGCGGCCTCGTCGGCGACCTCCGTACGGAGCGCCGCGTGGAGGCGTACGAGGTCGTCGGCGAGCAGTCGCAGGCGTGCGTCGCGCAGGTCGGCCTGGATGACGGCGGCCCGGCGGGCGACAGCGGCCTGGCGGCCCAGCGGCTTGAGCTGGCGGCGGAGTTCGTCGGTGAGGTCCTGGACGCGGGCCAGGTTGGCCTGCATGGCGTCCAGTTTCCGGAGCGCCTTCTCCTTGCGCTTGCGGTGCTTGAGGACCCCGGCGGCCTCCTCGATGAACGCGCGGCGGCCCATGGGGTCGGCGTGCAGGACGGAGTCGAGCTGCCCCTGGCCGACGATGACGTGCATCTCGCGGCCGATGCCGGAGTCGGAGAGCAGGTCCTGGATGTCGAGGAGACGGCAGGTGTCGCCGTTGATCTGGTACTCGCTGCCGCCGTTGCGGAACATGATCCGCGTGATCGTGACCTCGGAGTACTCGATGGGGAGGGCCCCGTCGGAGTTGTCGATGGTCAGGGACACCTCCGCGCGGCCGAGCGGGGGACGGCCGGTGGTGCCGGCGAAGATGACGTCCTCCATCTTGCCGCCGCGCAGCGATTTGGCGCCCTGCTCGCCCATGACCCAGCTGAGCGCGTCCACGACGTTGGACTTGCCCGAACCGTTGGGCCCGACGACGCACGTGATGCCCGGTTCGAACCGGAGCGTGGTCGCCGAGGCGAACGATTTGAACCCTCGGAGGGTCAGGGCCTTGAGGTGCACGGCGCTGGACTCTACCTTCCGGCCTTGTCTCACTCCATGAACGCGCGGTTTCGCCCATGAACGTGCAGGGCACATCAGACGTTAAAGAGGGTGAGGTAGGTCGGGGGCCGAGCCGGGGACTCGGGGACAGAAAGAAGGGACGCCTCTAGAGAAGGCGTCCCTTGCAGATCTGACAACTTAGCGGTTGATACGGGCAGCCCAACCACTGCTGTCTGTCGTGGTGCGATGCAGTGATCAGGTGAGCGCAGGCTCCGCCTGGCGTGCGTCGAGCTCCATGAGCGAGTCGTGAGAAGCGGCAGCCGTCAACGCGTCGTTCTCCGCCTGGATTCGTCCGAGCTCGGATTCCAGGTCCTGGACACGCTGCTGGAGCCGTCGCATCTCGGCGAGGAGTCGCGGGTCGGAGCCGCCGACGTAACCGAGAAGCGCCTTTGCCATGATGGATGGTCCTCCACACTGAGTGACCGACCGAAGCGGTGTGGGTCGTGAGGGAATCGCACCCGTGATGCTTGGCACTGTTGAGTTTTTGCTGCTGTCTCCATGCCAAACAGCTAAGGTGCGCGGGGTTGCTTTTAGCGTCTCACCAAAAAGTTTGACGGTCAACACGATCACGCCCCGCATCGGCGGGCACCCCGTTGCCGCGCGGCCCCGATCGGGCGGCGCTGCGGCGATTCCGGGACCTCTCCTGGCCGGCGGAGCGAGGGGGTCATCCTTTCTGCGGAGCCTGCCATGACAAACCTGTCTTGGCAATCACCTGCACATTTCTGGTTTGTGCATGCTCCTGACATATGCCGGTGGCGCTCCTCTCCACTCTTGCGCGACTCGCTCAGCCGAGGTGCTCAGCGGATGGCGAAGCTCTCGTACCCCCCTCGCGGTGTGTCCCAGATCTCGGTCACACCCACCACGCGCCCGGGCGTGTCGTCACCCTGGAGCCACTCCAGCAGCTCCTGACACGCCTCGCGCGGGCCCTCGGCGACCACCTGGACCCGCCCGTCGGCCAAATTGAGAGCAAAACCACTCAGGCCCCCGATCTCCAGGGCCCTGGCCCGCGTGAACCAGCGGAAACCCACACCTTGCACCCGTCCACGCACCCAGGCGACCAGCCGTACATCCTCGCTCATGCCTGCACGCTAACGGGCCAATGTCTCCTGGGCCTCTCCCTCCCCTGGCGCCATGCTGTACCGTCCCCACCCAATGAATCTCATATGAAACTCACTCCTTCGTGTGAGATTCGTGAAGACGACAATCACAACGTTGACGAACTCCCCAACGTTGACCGCAGGACACCGCAAGGACGAGGAAGGCCAAGACATGGGACGCCACCGACGCTCCGCCGCCGGCCGCGCCGCCAGGGGGGGCCGCGCCGCCGGGGTCACTGACAGGGGCTTCGTTCCCGAGGAGCCGCACTACGGTCCGGAGAACCTGTACGGGTTCGCGGCGTTCCTGGAGGCCGACGCCCAGGCCGCTTCGCGGGCAGGCGGATCGCGCCGCCGCAAGAAGAAGACCGTGACGCCTGTGAAGACCGGTCTCCTCGGTGTCTCCGCCGCCGTCGCCCTCGGCACCGTCGCGGTGGCCACCGGCGTGCTGCCGGGCGGCGATCAGTACACGGTCAGCGGGGGCAACGCCAACGAGACCGTGGTGCCCGCCGGCTCGCCGACGGGTGCGGCGGCCCAGCAGGGCGGTACGGACGGCGCCGCGCAGGAACAGCGCGAGGACGAGTCCACCAGCCGCGACGCCGAGCGCGAGGCCTCCCCGTCGAACACCCCTGCCCCCTCGACGCCCCCGTCCGAGAAGAAGCCCGCCGAAGAGGCGGACAAGGGCTCCGGTTCGCAGAAGACCAAGACGCCGTCCGAGAAGCCCCCCAAGGAGAAGGAGAAGGGGAAGGAGAAGGACACCACTTCTCCGGCGGAACTCTCCTCCGAGACCCAGGCCGAGGCCGCGGTCCTCCTGTTGGTCAACGAGGAGCGGGCCAAGGCGGGCTGCCAGCCGGTCGCGGCCAACAGCGACCTGGCGAAGCTGGCCGAGGCGTTCAGCGAGGACATGGCCCTGCGCGGCTTCTTCGACCACACCGACCCCGACGGCTCCGACCCGTGGGACCGCGCGGCCGCCCTCGGGATCACGGGCCTCGGCGGCGAGAACATCGCCCGCGGCCAGGCGACCGCCGAGGCGGTCATGGAGGCCTGGATGAACAGCCCCGGCCACCGGGCGAACATCCTGAACTGCGACTTCAAGACCCTCGGGGTCGGCGTCCACCTGGGTGACGGCGGACCCTGGTGGACGCAGGACTTCGGCTACTAGGACCCTTCCGAGGCTGAGGGCACCCGGCCCCGCACAGCTCGCATGTTCGAACGATCATTCGTTCGTCCATAGCTCAGCGCTAACCAGTAGTTAGTGCAATCTTCTGGCTAGCGCTGTGCGGGAGTATCCTCGATCGCATGGAATCAGCCGTGCAGACCGGCGTCACGCCCGCGCGGGCCGCCACGGGTGCGGACGCCTTGGACGTCGACGAGCTGGCCTTCGACGTGTTCGCCAGGAACTGTCCCTCACGGGGCACACTGGAGCACGTCACGGGCCGCTGGGGCGTGCTCACCATGGGCGCGCTGCACGAGGGATCGCTCCGCTTCAACGAGCTGCGCCGCCGCGTGGACGGCGTCAGCGAGAAGATGCTCTCCCAGACCCTGCACGCCCTGGAGCGCGACGGCCTCGTCCACCGCGACGCGCAGCCCACCAACCCGCCCCGCGTCGACTACACCCTCACCCCGCTCGGGCGCGAGGTCTCCGAGCGCCTGCTGGCCCTCATCACCTGCGTGGAGGACCGCATGGAGGATGTGCTCCGGTCCCGCGAGCGCTACGACGCGACGCGCGGCGCCCGCTGACACGTCGGGCAGAAGTAGCTGGACCGGTTCATCCACGGCCGCCGCCGCATCGGTGTGGCACAGCGGCGGCAGGGCAGCCCCTCACGGCCGTACGCGTCCAGCGACCGGTCGAAGTACCCCGACTCACCGTTCACGTTGACGTAGAGGCTGTCGAAGCTCGTGCCGCCCACCGCGAGGGCCGCGTTCATCACGTCCCGTACGTGGCCCAGGAGTTCGGTGGTGCGGGGGCGGGTGAAACCGGCCGTGGGGCGCTCGTAGTGGATCCTCGCCCGCCAGAGCGCCTCGTCCGCGTAGATGTTGCCGACCCCGCTGATCAACGACTGGTCCAGCAGGGCGCGTTTGATCGTCGTACGCTTCCGCCGCAGCGCCTGGTGGAAGGCCTCGGCGTCGAACTGCGGGTCGAGGGGGTCACGGGCGATGTGCGCGATGACGTCCGGCAGACCGTCGGGGGTGGTGTCGTGCAACGACAGTCCGCCGAAGGTGCGTTGGTCGACGAAGCGCAGTTCGGTGGCGAGGTCGTCCGCGAAGCGGACACGGATCCTGAGGTGCTTCTCGTCGACCGCGTCGTGCGGCTGCACGAGCAGCTGACCGCTCATGCCGAGGTGCGCGAGAACGGCGATCCCGGTGTCCTCCACGGGCAGCCACAGATACTTCCCGCGCCGGCTGGGCTCGCCGATGCGGCGGCCCTTGAGCCGGTGCGCGAAGTCCTCGGGACCGGCCAGGTGCCGGCGGATCGCCCGGGGGTGGAGCACCTCGACCTCGGCGACCGTCCGGTGAGCCACCCAGCGCTCCAGTCCGCGCCGGACGACCTCGACCTCGGGAAGTTCGGGCACAGGTCTCCTCCGGAGAGAGCGGGTGGGGTGACGTCGTAGGCCGGCTGCGGGTGGGTGGTGCGACCGTCGACGACCCGCACGCCTCCACGGACCGGCACCGCCCCCGGATCCCCTCGCGGGGCCCGGGGGCGGCAGCCTCGGCGTCAGGCCGGGGCGGTGTCCGAAGGTGTGTCCGCGGTGTCGGCGGCCGAAGCCGCGGCGGCCTCGGCCGCCGCCTTCGCCCGCTCGTCCGCCGCGGAGCGGATCGCACGCCAGGCGGACTCGGCCGCCTGCTGCTCCGCTTCCTTCTTGCTGCGGCCGGTGCCGGTGCCGTACGAGACGCCTCCGACGCGGGCGGCAGCGGTGAAGGTCTTCTCGTGGTCGGGGCCGGTCTCCGTGACCAGGTACTCGGGCACGCCGAGTCCTTCGGTCGCGGTGAGCTCCTGGAGACTGGTCTTCCAGTCCAGGCCGGCTCCGAGGTTCGAGGACTTCTCGATCAGCGGGTCGAACAGGCGGTGCACCAGCTCCGCCGCGGAGTCGAGCCCCTGGTCGAGATAGACCGCACCGATCACCGCTTCGAGGGTGTCGGCGAGGATGGATGCCTTGTCCCGGCCACCTGTGCCCTCTTCACCGCGGCCGAGCCGGATGAAGGAGCCGAGGTCGAGCCCGCGGCCCACCTCCGCCAGCGCACGAGAGTTGACCACCGCGGCCCGCAGCTTGGCCAGTTGGCCTTCGGGCAGGTCGGGGTGGGTGCGGTACAGCGTGTCCGTGACCACGAGACCGAGGACGGAGTCCCCGAGGAACTCCAGGCGCTCGTTGGTGGGCAGGCCGCCGTTCTCGTACGCGTACGAACGGTGGGTCAGCGCACGCACCAGAAGGGCGGACTCGAGCTGATAGCCGAGCCGCCCTTCCAGAAGCGTGTGGGACGAGGCTGTGTTCTCCGCCTTTTTCTTGGCGTTGGTCTCCGCCTTGGCGTCAGACATAGAGCCTCTCACCAGCCGCTCAGACCTCGAGGACCTGGCGCTTGTTGTAAGTGCCGCAAGACGGGCACGCGATGTGCTGCAGCTTGGGCTCGTGGCAGCGCTCGCACGCAACCAGGGTGGGGACCGCAGCCTTCCACTGCGACCGGCGGTGGCGCGTGTTGCTGCGCGACATCTTCCGCTTCGGAACAGCCACGGCTACTTCTCCTGCTTCTCGTCGACACCGGCTTCGGCGCCGCTCATCTCGTCCTTCTCGCCGTCTTCGAGTGAACCGGCGAGTCCCTGCAGTGCCGCCCAACGGATGTCGACGGCGTCGTGGTGGTGGTCCGGGTCGTCCGCGAGCCTGGCTCCACACTCGGAGCACAGGCCGGGGCAGTCGTCCTGGCACACCGGCTGCATCGGCAGTGCGAGCACCACCGCATCACGCAGCACGGGTTCGAGGTCGAACAGGCCGTCCTCGATGAAGAGCCTGTCCTCGTTTTCTGCGGATCCCTCGGCGTCGTCGGCCGGTTCCGCCTTGGGGCGGCCCCGGTCGTCGGCGTCAGGGTACGAGAACATCTCCTGGAAGTCCGCTTCGAGCTCCAGCTCAAGCGGCTCCAGACACCTTACGCACTCCCCCTTGGCCCGTGCACGGGCGGTGCCTGTGACAAGCACACCTTCCATGACCGACTCCAGACGGAGTCCGAGCTCCACCGGGGCGCCTTCCGGCACTCCGATCACTCCCTGGATCCCGAGATCCTTGGGAGCGTCGATCTCACGGGTCAGGCGCTGCAGCGCGCCAGGACGCCGCCCCAGCTCGTGTGTGTCGAACACGAGAGGGTTGCGGTGGTCGAGGCGGGCGTTCAGAGCCATTCCTGCTTTCGATCTCGAAGCTTGAGGACGCCGCCCTCCGATGTTCCCGGGCAGCGTTGATCGCGGACGTACACGCGACCGAAGAGCCAGGATACTGGACCTTTCGCTCTCGGCCCAATCCGCTGTCAGCGGCCCTGTTCGTAGCGGCGCAACTGCTCCGCCGTGATCATGGTGGTGTCGAAGAGGCTGGTCTCGTCGAGCGTGGTCGCCTGCGGCTGCGCGTACCCCTGGTGCCCCTGCTGGTCCTGGTGTCCCTGCGGGTCCGCGTGCCCCTGGTTCGGGTCGTACGCCGGCTGCTGCGGGTAGCCGGCCGCGTACGGGTCGGCCTGCTGGTATCCGTAGGGGTCGGCGGCCTGCTGGGGCTGGCTGTACTGCTGCTGGTAGCCGCCGTACGGATCCTGCTGGTACGCCGTCGCCTGGTAGGCGTCCTGCTGCTGACCGTACCGCTGCTGCTCCGGCACGGACGGGGAATGCCGGGCGGGGGTGTCGGTGAGTTCGGCCAGCCCGGCCAGGTAGTCGGCGTCGCTGGTGGGCCGGGGGGAGGTGCCGTCGTCGTTCAGGGCGAGGGCGCCGAGGTCGTCGGTGGCGATGCGGCCGTGGAGCTTCTGGCGGCCGCGGCCGACGGCCTCCAGGGTCTTGGCGAGGACCGCCTCGAAGGCGCCCAGCTTGGCGTCCACATAGGCGTCGGCGTCGCGGCGCAGGGTCTCGGGGTCGTGACTGCGCTCGGGGGCGTCCTCGTCCTCGTAGCCCTGCTCGTCGACGCCGGGGCCGGTGCCGAGGAGCTTCTCGCGGCCCCGGCCGACCGAGCCGAGGGTCTTGGTGAGGACGACCTCGAAGTTGGCGAGCTTGGAGTCGACGTAGTCGTCGGCCTCGGCGCGGACCTCCTCGGCCTCCTGGCGGGCCTCGCCGAGGATGCGGTCGGCCTCGTTCTGGGAGCGGCGGGCGACCTCGGTGTCGGAGATCAGGGAGCCGCGCTCGGCGTGCGCGTTCTCGATGATCCGCTCGGCCTCCAGGCGGGCCCGCTCCACCATGTGGTCGCGGTCGCCGATCAGCTCCCGTGCCTGGGCGAGGGAGTCGGGCAGGGCCGCGCGCAGTTCGTCGAGCAGGGAGAGCAGTTCGGCGCGGTTGACCACGCACGAGGCCGACATGGGCATGGATCGGGCGCCCGAGACCACCGAGACGATCTCGTCGAGCTTCTTCTGCACGTCCACCGTGTGGTCCACCGTGTGCTCGCCACTCTCTACAGCTGTGTTGGAGACGGTCGGGTCGACTGTACGGCCAGCGGGGGACGTTCGTCCGCTCAGTCCCGCTTCAGTCGCTCGGCCAGCGCTTCGAGGACCAGTGGGGGCACCAGGTGGGAGACATCGCCGCCCCAGGTCGCGACTTCCTTGACCAGGGAGGACGACAGGAAGCTGTAAGTGGGGTTGGTGGGGACGAAGAGGGTCTCCACGCCCGACAGGCCGATGTTCATCTGGGCCATCTGCAGCTCGTAGTCGAAGTCGCTGACCGCGCGCAGGCCCTTGACGATGGCCGGGATGTCGCGCTGCTTGCAGAAGTCGACGAGCAGTCCGTGGAAGGCCTCCACCCGTACGTTCGCGTACTCGGCGGTGACCTGGCGGATCAGCTCGATCCGCTCCTCGACCTCGAAGAGGCCCTTCTTCGACTTGTTGATCATCACCGCGACATAGACCTCGTCGTACAACTTGGAGGCGCGGCCAATGATGTCGAGGTGTCCGTTGGTGATGGGGTCGAACGACCCGGGACAGACGGCGCGGCGCACTTGGGATCCCTCGCTCTCCGGTCCGGTCATCGTGCGTCTTCGCACGTAGAGGCGGCGCGACCGTACCAAAACGTTCCCTCGCCGTAGCGACGGGCCCTGATGGCGTCGAAACCGGTCGGCCAGGCGAATTCACCGCCTCTGGTGCTGCGCTCCACGGTGACGAGGGCTTCGTCGCCGAGCCAGCCCCCGGTACGGAGTGTGAGCAGGATCTCCCGAAGATCGTCGTCCGAGACGGCGTACGGGGGGTCCAGGAAAACGAGGTCGTACGGCTCGTCCGGCGACGGACCCTGGATGATCTGCTCCGCTTTGCCCGATCTCACCTCGGCGCCGGGCAGACCGAGCGATCTGACGTTGTCGCGGACCGTGCGGGCCGCTCGCGCGTCGGCCTCGACGAGGAGGGTGTGGCCGGCGCCTCTGGAGAGGGCCTCCAGACCGACGGCGCCCGAACCCGCGTACAGGTCCAGGACCCGTTCGCCGTCCAGGGGCCCGCCGAGGAGGGACTGCCAGGTGGAGAAGAGGCCTTCGCGTGCGCGGTCGGAGGTGGGCCGCGTTCCGGTCCCCGGCGGGACGGCCAGGCGGCGTCCGCCGGCCGCGCCGGCGATCACGCGAGTCATCGTGGGTCCTTGTTCGAGGGCGTGGTCACGGGTCCAGTCTGGCAGTCCGAGGGGGGTGCGTGAGGGCCGTGGGAGCCTGCCCCTCGGTCGTGGTCGCTCACGCGGTTCCCCGTGCCCCTTGGACGGCCTGCCCTGTCAGCCCTTGTCCAAGTACTGTTCCCTCTCCTCGTCCAGGAGGGCGTCCAGGGCCGTCCGTAGCGCCGGGAGGCGCTCCAGGTCCGGGTCGGCCGCGACCACCCGCGCCGCCTCCTCCCTCGCCTCCGCGATGATCTCCTCGTCGTCGATGACGGTCAGCATGCGGAGGCTGGTGCGGGCGCCGGACTGGGCCTGGCCGAGGACATCGCCCTCGCGGCGTTGTTCGAGGTCGATGCGGGAGAGCTCGAAGCCGTCGAGGGTGGAGGCGACGGCGCCCAGGCGCTGGCGTGCGGCGCTGGCCTCGGGCATCTCGGTGACCAGGAGGCAGAGACCGGCGGCGGATCCCCGGCCCACCCGGCCGCGGAGCTGGTGGAGCTGGGAGACGCCGAAGCGGTCGGCGTCCATGATCACCATGGCGGTGGCGTTCGGGACGTTCACGCCGACCTCGATGACCGTGGTGGCGACCAGGACCTGGGTCTCGCCCGCGGCGAAGCGGCGCATGACCGCGTCCTTGTCGTCGGGGTGCATCCTGCCGTGCAGGACTTCCACCCGCAGGCCCTGGAGGGGGCCCTTGGCGAGTTGGTCGGCGACGTCGAGGACGGCGAGGGGCGGGCGCTTCTCGGCCTCGTCCTCGGCGGACTTCTTGCCGGCCTTCTTCGGGTCGCCGGGTTCGTCGGCGTCGTCCCCGATGCGGGGGCAGACCACGTACGCCTGGTGGCCGTTCGCCACCTCCTCCCGGACGCGTTCCCAGGCGCGGGCGAGGAAGTGGGGCTTGTCGGCGGCCGGGACGACATGGCTGGCGATGGGTGAACGGCCGGCGGGGAGCTGGTCCAGGACCGAGGTCTCCAGGTCGCCGAAGACGGTCATGGCCACCGTGCGCGGGATGGGCGTGGCGGTCATGACGAGGAGGTGGGGCGGCTGTTTGCCCTTGCCGCGCAGGGCGTCGCGCTGTTCGACGCCGAAGCGGTGCTGCTCGTCCACGACGACCAGGCCCAGGTCGTGGAACTGGACCTTGTCCTCGATCAGCGCGTGCGTGCCGATGACGATCCCGGCCTCGCCGGTGACCAGGTCCAGCAGCGCCTGTCGGCGGCCGGCGGCGCCCATGGACCCGGTGAGCAGCACGACCTTGGTGGCGTGCTCGGCGCCGCCCAGCATCCCGCCCTCGGCCAGCTCCCCCATCATCTCGGTCACCGACCGGTGGTGCTGCTGGGCGAGCACCTCGGTGGGCGCGAGCATGGCCGCCTGGCCACCCGCGTCGACGACGGCCAGCATGGCGCGCAGGGCCACCATGGTGTTGTGGGTGACCGTGAAGTTGTCGGTGACGTAGGCACGGCTCGGGTGGGCGACGCTGATGCACTGGACCGGTTTCCGTCCCACGTACTCGACCGCCCGGATCCCCCGCCGAAAGGTGGCGTGTTTCGGCTGGGGGCGTACCTGTTCGGCCTTGCGCGCCGATTTGAACGGCGCGTACCGGTCGGGCAAGGACACCGAGACGTCGAAGGCCTCCCGCTTCGGCAGAAGCCTCGCGTGGCCTCCCAGCGAGCGCACCAACCAGGCGACGTCCTCCGCGAGGCTCCGGGAGACCGAGCGGAACGTGGCGCTGAGGCCGTCTGTGGGGACGGTGCCCCCGGTGTCCATGAGTCCTTGGAGCAGGGCGAGTCGGTTCTTGATCGACGTGTTCTTGAACATGTCGGGGACGAAGGTGCCGTGCGACGCCACGCCCCAGAGGTTCTGGTCCCGCAAGGCTTGGATCACCGGATGGCGAACGCCGTCCGTACGGCGGGTCGGCTCGATCGTGTGGTCGCCTCGGGATCCCTCCACCGGGACCAGCCGGCATTCGGGGGCCAGGGTCGCCGCCGCCGCGTCCCTGGTCTCGTCGTCGGCCATGGACAGACGCAGGTCGTGCCTGAACGAACCGGCTCCCAGGAGAACGCCGAGCAGGTAGGGATCGAGAGACAGCCCGAAGTCGTCCCCGAGATCGACCGGAGTCGCTGTCGGGAGGTACCACTTGGGAGATCCGTCGGCTTCGAAGGCGTCCAGGCGGATCTCCCGGGTCGTCATGACCTCGGGCGCCTGGCCCCGGTGCCACCCGCTCCTCGTGCCGACGATCCAGAGATGCTCGTCGTCGCACTCGACGGAGCTTCCGTCGGACAGGACCAGGCGCCAGACATCGCGTTCTCCCTGCGGGAAGACACCGTCGACCAGCGCGATCTCTCCGTCCGGCACGACGATCTCGTCGCCCGTCGTCACGTCGCCCAGACGACGGAACCCGGAAGGGGTGAGCACGAGCGAGTCGAGAGGCTGAGCCTTGCCCGAGCCCACCTCGCCCTGGAGCAGCCGGTGCATCGGGTGCTCGGTGGCCAGGTCGTCGAAGATCTCCTGGGAGACCTTCCGCTGGCCGTCGGTGAGGGTGAACGGGAGGCGGGCGTCGAAGGCGGTGAGGAGGCCTTCGGGAGCGGGGCGGCGGGCCACGGCGGGGAGTTGGGAGTCGGCGTGGCGGCGGCGGGCGAGGGCGACCTGGAGGACGAAGGCCTCGTCCCATTTGAGGCGGTCCCGGGCCGACTCGATGTCGGCCTTGGTGTGCGGGCGGTGGATCTTCAGCAGGGCTTCGGGGAGGGCGGCCAGGCCCCTGCCCTCGCGCAGGGAGTCGGGGAGGGGGTCGACGGCTTCCTGGGCGCTCGGGAGGACGGTCTGGACCGCCTTGGCGATCTTCCAGGACTCCAGCTTGGCGGTGGCCGGGTAGATCGGGATGAGGGCGCCGGCCCAGGTGTCGACGGTCTCCGTGTCGTCGTCGCCGCGCAGCAGCTCGTAGGCCGGGTGGGCCAGTTGGAGGCGGCGGTTGAAGACGGAGACCTTGCCGGCGAAAAGGGCACGGATGCCGGGGAGGAGGTCCTTGTGGGGTTTGTGCACGCCGTTGCCGAAGAAGACGAGCTGGAGGCGGCCGCTGCCGTCGGTGATGGTGACTTCGAGGCGCTGGCCCTTGCCCCGGGGGGCCTTGGCGGAGGCGAAGGCGTGCAGGCGGGCGTCGGCGACCTGGGCGACCACCGTGACGTGCTCGTCCATCGGCAGGTCGGCGAGGTGGGTGAGCTGGCCGCGCTCCTCGTATCTGCGGGGGTAGTGGTGCAGCAGATCGCCGACGGTGTGCAGGCCGAGGTGCTCGGCCATCACCTTCGCGGTGGCGGCGCCGAGCGTGTTCTTGAGCGGTTCTTCGAGCGCGGGCACGAGATCCATTGCACACCACGCCACTGACAATCCCGTATACGTCCTTGAAATCCGCTGGTCAGGCGGGTCGTTCGCGCCTAGGATGACGCACTCCCGGGCCCAGCAGTCGGGCCCTGCCGCCTCCGTCCGCGGTCACCGTCCGACGGGACCGCCCGACCCCGCCGCCGTCGCCAGAATCCCCTCCCACCGGCGCTGCGACGATGGATTCAATGACCTCACAGTCATCCCAGGCACCCCAGACTCCTCAGGCACCCCAGTCGCCTCACACGTTCCAGGTCGATCTGCGTGGCCTGGTGGATCTGCTCTCGCACCACCTGTACTCCAGTCCGAAGGTCTATCTGCGCGAGCTGCTGCAGAACGCGGTGGACGCGATCACCGCGCGCCGCGCCGAGCAGTCCGACGCGCCCGCCCGGGTACGGCTGTTCGCCGAGAACGGCACGCTGCGGGTCGAGGACTCGGGCATCGGGCTCACCGAGGCCGATGTGCACGACCTGCTCGCCACCATCGGCCGCAGTTCCAAGCGCGACGACGGGGGCATCCAGGAGGTCCGCTCGGACTTCCTGGGGCAGTTCGGCATCGGGCTGCTCGCCTGCTTCGTGGTCGCCGAGCGCATCCGTGTGGTCAGCCGCAGCGCCCGTACCCCGGACGCGTCGCCCGTGGAGTGGACGGCGGCCGACGACGGCTCGTACACCGTGCGGACGCTGCCCGACGAGGCGCGCCCGGAGCCGGGCACGACCGTGCACCTGGTCGCGCGGCCCGGGGCGGCCGAATGGCTCTCCCCCGCGCGCGTGCTGACGCTGGCGCGGGATTTCGGATCACTGCTGCCGTACGACGTCCGGGTGGGCGAGGAGGCGGTCGCCGATCTGCCGGCGCCCTGGGACCGGGCGTACCCCTCCCCCGCCGGCCGACGGGTGGCCCTGGCCCGGCACTGCCATGACCTGTTCGGGTTCACGCCGCTGGACTCGATAGAGCTGGACGTACCGCTGGCAGGCATCCGGGGCGTCGCGTACGTCCTGCCGACCGCGGTCAGCCCGGCCCAGCGGGCGAGTCACCGGGTGCATCTGAAGGGCATGCTGCTCACCGAGCGGGCCGAACAGCTGCTGCCGGACTGGGCGTTCTTCGTGCGCTGCGTCCTCGACACGGACAGCCTGCGGCCCACGGCGTCGCGGGAGTCGCTGTACGAGGACGAGACGCTGGCTGCGGTGCGGGAGGCGCTCGGCGAGCGGATCCGGAGCTGGCTCACGGGGCTCGCCGCGGGTGATCCGGAGCGGCTGGCGGCGTTCCTCTCGGTGCACTACCTGGGCGTGAAGTCGCTGGCGCGGCACGACAGGGAGATGCTGCGCACGATGCTGCCGTGGCTCCCCTTCGAGACGACCGACGGACGGCTGTCCCTGGAGGAGTTCGCGCAGCGGCACCCGGTGGTGCACTTCACGCGGACGGTCGAGGAGTACCGGCAGGTGGCGCCGATCGCCTCCGCGCAGGGCGTCGGGGTGGTCAACGGCGGCTACACGTACGACAGTGAGCTGGTCGAGGCGCTGCCGTCGGTGCGTCCCGGGACGGTGGTCGCCGAGTTGGACGCCGACACGGTGACCGCGCACCTGGACGTGCTGGACCCGGACGAGGAGCTGGCGCTGGCGGGCTTCCTGTCGGCCGCGCGGGCGAAGCTCGACCCCCTGGGCTGCGACGTGGTGCTGCGGTCCTTCCATCCGCTGTCGGTCCCCGCGCTGCACCTGGACGACCGCTCCTCCCGGCACGAGCAGGCCCGCGCGGAGGCGGAGGAGCAGGCCGACGATCTGTGGGCGGGGATCCTCGGTTCGCTGCGGGGCAGTGCCCCCCGCGCGCGGCTGGTGCTCAACCATCTCAACCCGCTGATCCGACGGATCAGTTCCCTGACCGACCGGGAGCTGATCGGCACGGCCACGGAGTCCCTGTACGGGCAGGCCCTGCTGATGGCCCAGCGGCCGCTCAGGCCCGCGGACTCGGCGCTCCTGAACCGCGCCTTCATCGGCCTGCTGGAGTGGGCCACGCACACCGAGCCGGGTTCCGGGCCGGGCCGTGGGTCCGGTCCGGGCTTCGGGCCCGGTCCGGGCTTCGGGGAGGGCGGTCGCCGATGAGTGACGTCATGGATTCGATGGACTCCATGGACTTCGACGAGCTCCGTCGGGCCATGGCGGAGAACTACGAGCAGCCGGAGGGTCCCGCGCGCAACGCGCGCGCGGAGCGGCTGCTCGCCGAGGCGGAGAAGCTGAACGTGCCGCTCGCCGTGATCGAGGCGCTCGGGCACCAGCTGAAGGTCTACAACTACAGCTCCGAGAAGGCCAAGATGTTCGTCCCCTTCGCGCGTCTGCTGCGCATGTGGGACGAACGGCCGGAGGACTTCGACGAGTACGAGATCCACTCCTTGCACTGGGTGTTCAAGTGGATGTCGGCCGGCATGCTGAACCAGCCGCACATCCCGCTGGCCTCCATCGAGAAGTGGCTCGGCGAGATGGAGCACCGCTACCGGCTCGCCGGGCACTCGCAGCGGGCCGTGCGCAGCGCCGAGTTCAGTGTGGCCGCGCACATCGGCGACCTGGACCGGGCCGAGCGGGCCTACGGGGCATGGCTGGCCGCCGACCGGGACACGATGGCCGACTGCCACGCGTGCGAACTGCACGGGCAGGGCTGGTGGCGGGCGCGGCGGCGCGAGGACGCCGAGGCGCTGGAGCTGTGGGCGCCGGTCCTGGAGGGCGAGTACAGCTGTGCCCACGAGCCGCACACCGTTCTGGCGTCCTCCCTGATGCCGCTGCTGCGCCTGGGGCGGCCCGACGAGGCGCGGGCGCACCATCTGCGGGGTTTCCGGCTGGTGCGGGCCATGGAGAGCATGCGGGGCGCGTACGCGGACCACGTGGAGTTCTGTGCCCTGACCGGCAACGAGGCGCGCGGCCTGGAGCTGCTGGCCGAGCGTCCGGCGTACTTCACCGATTCCGGGGACCCGCGCAGCAAGCTGGACTTCATGAGCGTGGTGGCCCTGCTCATGGACCGCCTCACGGCCCGCGGGCTGGGCGAACAGACCGTCCCCGGCCCCGCCGGCCGCGCCTGGACCGCCGGCGAACTGGCCTCCCACGCGCGCGAGGAGGCCCTTTCGCTGGCCGCGCTCTTCGACGCGCGCAACGGCACGGCGTACGTCAGCACACATGTCCGGGAGCGCATGGACCAGCGTCCCCTGCTGGACCGATTGCCGCTGGGCGTGCGCGCGAAGCGGACCACCGTGACGCTGCCCGCGCCCCGTCGGCCCGCCGCCCAGAAGGCGGGCACCGCGGCGGCCGGGGAGGGCCTGCCTGCCCTCCTCGCCGAGGCGCGGCGGCTCTCCGCGTCCCTGCACCCCGGTTCCGTCGAGGCCTGGGCCGCCGTGGCGCGTGCCGCCGACACCGAGGGCGCCGAGCTGGACGCCTGGGACCGCGCGGAAATAGTCGACCACGAGGCGATCGGCCTCGGTCCGGAGGGCCTCCCCCTCTTCGAACGCGCCGCCGACATGTACGAGGCGGCCGGCGACCCCGGCGAGGCCCTGGCGGCACGCGCGCGCGGGGCGAACGTCCACGCCCTCACGGGCCACGCGGATGCCGCCATGGACCTGATCGCGGAGCCCTACGAGCGGATCCTCGCCCTCTGGTCGACCGGCGGGACGGGGGCGCGGCAGACGGCGTCCGTCCTGGTGGGGCGGGCGCGGATACTCGTGCAGCGGATGCACGAGACCGAGGACGCCGACGCGGTGGCCCTGGCCGAGGACGCCGTGCGCGAGCTGGCGGACTTCGTCGAGCCGCGCCGCGCGGAGGACGTACGGCTGGCCTCGCGGGCCGCGGAGGCGCGGGGCATGCTCGGGGAGCTGGCCGCGCGCGGCGGGGACGCACAGGCGGCCGCCGAGCTGTTCGCGGAGGCGGCGGAACGGTATGTGGCGGCCGGGCTGCCGTGGTTCGCGGTGCAGTACGAGGCGCGGCTCGCCGGAGTGGCGCAACACCTGGGAGACCTGGAGACCGCAGAGCGGGCGGCCCGCGCGGCCCTGGAGCACGGCGGGACGGAGCTGGAGCCGGTGGGCCACGCCCAGCTGCACCTCCAGCTGGCGGAACTGCTGGGCGCCGGGGAACGGGTCGAGGAGGCCGCCGAGCACGCCCTGGAGGCGGCGCACTGGGCCGACGAGGCGGGCGAGGGTCCGACGCTCGGCGCCTGGGCCCGGCATCTGCTCGGCGGGTTCCTGCTGCGGCTGGGTCGGTGGGCGGAGGCGGCCGAGGTACTGGAGTCGGCGCTCCCGGATCTCACGGCCGAGACCCACGGGGACGGGGCGGTCGCGCAGACCCTGTGGTGGCTCGGCGACTGCCACACCGAGCTGGGCGAGCACCGCGAGGCGGCGGACCGGTGGCTGCGGGCCGCCGACATCGCCCGGCACTGGCCCGAGCAGCGCGACCACGCCATGCTCGCCCACCTCGCCGCCGAGGCGCTGGCGCGCGCGGGGCTGCCCGCCGACGCCGACCGCGCGTACGCGCGCGCGGTCGACCTCTGGGGCGAACTGGGCAACGTCCACGGGTACGTGCGGGCGCTGCGGGCGCGGGCGTGGTACGCGGCGCGCGAGAGCCGGGAGGCTCCCGGGCCGGCCGACCTGGACCAGGCCCGGGAGCTGATGGGGGACGCGGTGGCGGGCTGCGAGGCGGCACTGTCCGACGTGGCCGGAGAGGAGCACCGGCGGCGGATTGTCGCGGAGCTCGGCGAGACCTGCCGCCAGTTCGGCGACCTCCTCGCCCGGTCCGTGGCCGAGGACGCGGAACCCGCCTCGTTCGGGCCGGTCTTCGAGGAGGCGCTGGGGTTCGTCGAGCGAGCGGTGTCGGTGTACGGGTCGTTGGGGCCGGACTTTCTCGACGCGCGTACCGCCGCGGAGCTGGCAGCGGGGTGGTTGGAGGTGGACCTTCGGCGGGGCGGGGCCGCCGTCGAGCGGGCCCGGGGGGTGTTGTCCGTGTTCGCCGACAGCGACGACGAGACGGCGGTCGCTCGGCGGGGGGAGGCGGGGCGGCTGTTGGAGGCGGCGGAACGGGACTGAGTCGCCGGGGCGCCTGCGGGGTTCTTCGCCCCCGCCGCCCCTACCCGTCCCGTCCAGAAGGGGCTGCGCGCCCCCTCGACCCCCGCGTCAAAGATTCGGGGCTCCGCCCCGGACCCCGTTCGCGCAGTTCCCCGCGCCCCTTTCCAGGGGCGCGGGGAACTGCGCGAGAAGCCCCACCGGGCGGACGTCTGGGGGTCGAAGGGGCGCAGCCCCTTCTGGACGGGACGGGTAGGGGCGGCGCGGGCGAGAAAACGTCCTACTCCACGCCGATCAGCAGCAACGCCCCCTGCCGCCCACCCCGATACACCACCGTGTCCACCGCCAGATACCCCTCACGCACCCTGGCCTCCACCCGCTCCACCACATCCGCCGGCGCCTCGTCCCCCAGCACCAGCGTGACCATCTCCCCACCGGCCGCCAGCATCCGGTCCACCACCGCCGCCGCGGTCACCGTGACGTCCGACCCGATGACGGCGACGTCCCCGTCGACGAGACCGAGGACGTCGCCGGCCTGGCAGATGCCCGCCATGGTCCAGGACTGGCGCTCGGCGATGACGACCTCGGCGTAACGGGTGGCACCGGCGGCGGAGGTCATGGAGACGACGTCCTCGTCGAAACGGCGTTCGGGCTCGTGGACGGCGAGGGCGGCGATGCCCTGGACGGCCGAGCGGGTGGGGATGAGGGCGACCCGAACACCCTCGGCGCGGGCCTGCTCTGCGGCGGCGGCCGCCGTGTGCCGCAGGTCCGCGTCGTTGGGCAGCAGCACCACCTCGCGCGCGTGGGCGCGCCGCACGGCCTCCACGAGCTCCCCGCTGGCGGGCGGCTCCCCGGGCCGGGCCAGCACCGTGGTGGCGCCGGCCTCGGCGTAGAGCCGGGCCAGCCCCTCCCCCGGCACGACGGCCACGACGGCCCGCCCGGCGCGCTCGCGCGGCTGCCTCGCGGCCTCACCGGTCATGTGGGCGTCCTCGGCCCCGAAGTGGGTGATCCGGATCCGGTACGGCCGCCCGGCCTCCACCCCGGCCTCCACGGCGGCCCCCGCGTCGTCGACGTGCACATGGACGTTCCACAGCCCGTCCCCGCCGACCACGACGAGGGAGTCCCCCAGGTCGTCCAGGCGCCGCCGCAGGCGGGCCACCGCCGTGTCCTCCGCCTCCAGGAGGTAGATCACCTCGAAGGCCGGGCCGCCCGCCTCGGTCCGGTCGTCGGCTTCGCACACCTCCGCCCCGGCTTCGGCGACAGCCACGCGCGCGTGCACGGCGGGAACGGCCATCGCTCTCGGCGCCTCTCCCGTGAACGTCTCCACCAGCGCCGCCAGCACCGCCACCAGACCCCGTCCGCCCGCGTCCACGACACCGGCGCGAGCCAGGGCGGCCAGCTGGGCGGGGGTCGCCGCCAGGGCTCTGCCCGCGCCCTCGTAGGCGGCACGGGCGACGGTCCCGCAGTCGTCCTCGGCGTCACCGGCCGCGTCGGCGGCGGCGGAGGCGACGGTGAGGACGGTGCCCTCGACGGGGTGCGCGACGGCGTCACGGGCGGAGTCGGCGGCGTGCCGCAGGGCGAGCCGCAGTCCCCGCCCGTCGGTGCGGGGCGCCTCACCGTCGTCGGCGAGGACCTGGGCCATGCCCCGCAGGAGCTGGGCGAGGATCGTGCCGGAGTTCCCCCGGGCGCCGATCAGCGCGCCGTGCGCCATGGCCCGCGCTGCCTCGGCGAGCGTGGGCTGCCCCGCTCCGGCCGGGCGGCCCGCCGTCTCGTGGCCCGCGAACACCGCCTCGACCGCCGCCACGGCCGACTCCATCGTCAGGTACAGATTGGTCCCGGTGTCGCCGTCGGCCACCGGGTACACGTTGATGGCGTCGATCTCCTCGCGCGCGCGTCCCAGCGCCGCCAGCGCGAGTCCGCACCAGGTGCGCACCGCGAGAGCATCGAAGAATGTCTGCGGCACCTGCGGCACCTGCGCCTCCTTGAGCTGCTGGGACTGGGACGCAGAGTAGACCTTGGAGGGGTGTCCGCCGGAAGGGGGCGGGGCAGGGCTCCTGAGCGGCCATGGTAGTTTCGTTGTACTGGCGCGGTCGTTGTATGCTGCTCCGGTTGCCCGATCCACATCGGGCCATTCCCCTGGCAACGCCACTCAGATCTCTGATCCTGTGATCTCGATCCCGGCCTGCCGGGATCATCCGTAAGTGCATCTGAAGTCTTTGGAGTGACCCGTGGCTGCCAACTGCGACGTCTGCGGCAAGGGGCCGGGCTTCGGCAACAACATCTCGCACTCGCACCGCCGTACGTCCCGTCGCTGGAACCCCAACATCCAGCGCGTCCGTACCGTGGTCGGCGGGACGCCGAAGCGCGTGAACGCCTGCACCTCGTGCATCAAGGCCGGCAAGGTCGCGCGCTGACGCACAGCTAAGCGCGCGGCCACTGCTGGTTCGCTGCATCGAGCCGGTCCACCTGGGGTGGACCGGCTTCTTGCTGTTCCCTGACGACGCCGTACCCGCAACGCCGTATCTGGCGGCCGGGCGACCTGTCAGTGGCCTTCGCCCTGTGACGGGGCCGGCCACGCCCGACCTGCCGGACGCGTACGGCGAGGACGCGCGCCTCGACGACCTGCGGCTGACGGCCGCACAGGACCGGATCAAGGCGGACCTCGCCCTCGGCGGCGGCCCGCCGAGGCGCTCGGCGTCCAGGAGGCGGCCCGGCGCGCCCCCGGGGTGGCGATCGTCGGCGCGTACGTCCTGGCCGGTGAACCGGCCCTGGCGGGCGGCGATCACGTACGGCGTTCGGATCCGCGGCCGGGACCGGATGTACCGGCTCCTCGCCTCCCGCCCGTTGGCGGCCTTCTTCGAGCGCGTCACCGAGATGTCGGCGACCAACATCAAGCTGCCGGAGTACCCCGCCTGAGGGCCCACCCGTGGTCCACGGGCCCGATCCCCCCGCCGAGCGCGAACCCGGCGGCGATCGCGCCCGTGACGTACTCCTTGGCCGCCGCGACGGCCTCCGGCACGGTCCGCCCCCCGGCGAGGTGCGAGGCGATCGCGGAGGCGAGGGTGCAGCCCGTGCCGTGGGTGTGCCGGTTGTCGTACCTGGGGGCCCGCAGCCAGTGCTCCTCGGAGCCGTCGGTGAGCAGATCGACGGCTTCCCCCGGGAGATGGCCGCCCTTGATCAGCGCCCACCGCGGCCCGTACGCCAGCACGGCCTCGGCCGCCTCGCGCAGACCGGCCTCCGACTCGACCCGGACACCGGTGAGTTGGGCCACCTCGTCGAGGTTCGGCGTCGCCACCGTGGCCACCGGCAGCAGTCGCGTCCGTACGGAGTCCAGCGCGGAGGCGGCGAGGAGGGGGTCGCCGTGCTTGGAGACGCCGACCGGGTCGACGACGACCGGGGCGTCGGTGGCGGCCAGCAACTCGGCGACGGCCTCGACGAGTTCGGCGGAGGCGAGCATGCCGGTCTTGACGGCCTGGACACCGATGTCGTCGACGACGCTGCGGTACTGGGCACGCACCGCCGCCACGGGCAGCTCCCAAGCGCCCTGCACACCGAGGGAGTTCTGCGCGGTGACGGCCGTGACGACGCTCATGCCGTGCACCCCGAGCGCGAGCATCGTCTTCAGGTCGGCCTGGATGCCGGCCCCGCCGCCGGAGTCGGACCCGGCCACGGTGAGGACCCTCGGCGGCGCCGAGCTCATGGCGGGACTCATGGCCGGGCTCATGACTCGATGTCCCCGAAGTGGTCCCAGCCGCCCTTGCTGGTCCAGGGGGCGCCGTCGACGGTC
This sequence comes from Streptomyces akebiae, assembly GCF_019599145.1. Lineage (NCBI taxonomy): Bacteria > Bacillati > Actinomycetota > Actinomycetes > Kitasatosporales > Streptomycetaceae > Streptomyces > Streptomyces akebiae. The sequence goes on from NZ_CP080647.1 coordinate 3,038,578, forward strand.
ACCTGGGGCAGGGCGGAGGGGTTGAGGACCTCGCCGATCACCTTCCACCGCGCGGGCAGCTTCACGTCCTGCGGGAAGGTGGCCACGATCGCGTGGTCCTCGCCCCCGGTGAGCACCCACTGGAGGGGGTCGACACCGACGGCCTGACCGATGTCGTGCATCTGGATGGGGATGTCGATGGCGCCGGAGCGGATGTCGATCCGGCACTTGCTCGCCTCGGCGATGTGCCCCAGGTCCGCGATCAGCCCGTCGCTGACGTCGCACATCGCGGTCGCGCCGAGGTCGGCGGCGGCCGGGCCCGCGTGGTACGGCGGCTCGGGGCGCCGGTGGGCCTCCACGAAGGCGCGCGGCGAGCGGAAGCCCCGGGAGAGCACCGCGTGCCCGGCGGCGGACCAGCCGAGCCAGCCGGTGACCGCGACGACGTCACCGGGCTGGGCTCCGCCCCTGGTCACGGGCTCGTGGTTACGCAGATCACCGAGGGCGGTGATCGAGATCATGATGGTGTCGCCGCGGACGACGTCACCGCCGACCACGGCCGCGCCGGCCACCTGGCACTCGTCGCGCAGGCCGTCCATCAGCTCGGTGGCCCAGGTCACCGGGAGTTCGGCGGGCGCGACCAGACCGAGGAGCAGGGCGGTGGGCACGGCCCCCATGGCGGCGATGTCCGCGAGGTTCTGCGCGGCGGCCTTGCGCCCCACGTCGTACGCCGTGGACCAGTCACGCCGGAAGTGCCGCCCCTCCAGGAGGAGGTCGGTGCTCGCCACGACCCTGCGGTCCGGCGCCGCCACCACGGCGGCGTCGTCGCCGGGGCCGACCCGGACCGCCGGGGTGGTGGTGAGCCGGGAGGTGAGCTCCCTGATGAGCCCGAACTCCCCCAGCTCTCCCACGGTGCCCTTCATCGTCGTATCGCCCCTTCTCGTGCCGCTTCCAGTGTCTGTCGCGCCCGGTCGCGGGCCGTTCTCGTGCTCGGTACGGTCGAGTGGACCGTCAACTTCCGTCGTCCCCGCACCCCGGTGTGCGTGGCGCGGCCTCCACGGGTCTCCCCGTGGTGCGGGACGACGCGATACCGTGGCGTTCCTTTTCCCGACATGATCCACATGATCCTCGTGGCCGCCCTGGAGGTTCCGTGGTACAGGCGTACATCCTGATCCAGACGGAGGTCGGCAAAGCGTCGACCGTCGCCGACACGATCAGCAAGCTCCCCGGTGTCATCCAGGCCGAGGACGTGACGGGGCCGTACGACGTCATCGTGCGCGCCCAGGCCGACACCGTCGACGACCTCGGCCGGCTGGTGGTCGCGAAGGTCCAGCAAGTGGACGGGATCACCCGCACCCTGACCTGCCCGGTCGTTCACCTGTAGCCCCCGTCTACCCTTGCCCGGTGAACCCGTTCCGTCACCGGCGCCCCGCTCGTCTCGGGCTGCCCGTCCTGGCCGTTTCGTTGATCGCCGTCGCGGGCTGCTCCTCAGCAGACGACGGCGGCTCGGCGGCGGTTCCCAGCCCGGGGGCCGCCGCCACGAAACTGTGCCGGAACCTGGACGGGGTGTTGCCGCGAAAGGTGGACGGTCTCGGCCGCCGGGATCCTCAGCCCGCCTCCTCGCTGACGGCGGGCTGGGGCGACGCGGTGATCATACTGCGCTGCGGGGTGCCGCAGCCGCCCAAGATGGTCGACCCCGGGGTGGCCGAGGGGCGGGACGCCGACGCGGTGGCCGGGGCCGTCGACGGGGTGGACTGGCTGATGGAGAAGCGGGACGGTGGCGCCTACCGCTTCACCACGGCCAATCGTTCCGCGTACGTGGAGGTGTCGGTGGCGGCCGAGCGAGCCGCCGAGGACACGTCGCCGATCCTGGTGGGGCTGGCCCCCGCGATCAAGAAGGCGATACCTGAAGGGGTTGCCTCCTGAGGGGCGCCTCAGGAGGCGGTCGCGAGGCCGCGGGCCGGTTCGTGACCGGTTGCGCGGCTTCCCGCGCCCGCCCTCCGTGGGGCCTTCGGCCTCGCAGGAGTCCGTCTCAGCGCAGGCCTGTCGGCCGGTGCAGCGCGGCCTGGATCAGGCGGTCCACGAGTTCCGGGTATTCGATGCCGCTCGCCTTCCACATCGCCGGGTACATCGAGATCGGTGTGAAGCCGGGGAGCGTGTTGATCTCGTTGATGACGAAGTCGCCGTCCTCCGTGAGGAAGAAGTCGGCGCGGACCAGGCCCTCGCAGGAGGCCGCGTCGAAGGCGTCGACCGCGAGCCGCTGGACCTCCGCCGTCTCCTGCGGGGTCAGCGGGGCCGGGACCATGCCGGGCGTCGAGTCGATGTACTTGGCCTCGAAGTCGTAGTAAGCGTGGGCCTCGGGCGGCGGAATCTCGGCGGGCACGGAGGCGCGCGGACCGTCCTCGAACTCCAGGACGCCGCATTCGATCTCACGGCCGCGCAGGGCCGCCTCGACCAGGATCTTCGGATCGTGGCGCTGGGCCTCGGCGATCGCCTCGTCGAGGCCGTCCAGGTCGTCGACCTTGGTGATGCCGATGGAGGAGCCCGCGCGGGCGGGCTTCACGAACAGGGGCCAGCCGTGCTCACCGGCGAGGTCGATGATCTTCTTGCGGGCGGCGGACTCGTCGAGCTGCCACTCGCGCGGCCGGATCACCACGTACGGACCGACCTTGAGTCCGAAGGAGGTGAACACCCGCTTCATGTACTCCTTGTCCTGGCCGACGGCCGAGGCGAGGACACCCGAGCCGACGTACGGGACACCGGAGAGTTCCAGGAGTCCCTGGAGGGTGCCGTCCTCACCGTACGGACCGTGCAGGACGGGGAAGACGACGTCGACCTCGCCGAGGGCCTTGGGCACCGAACCGGGCTCGCTGTAGACGACTTCGCGGTTGGCGGGGTCGACGGGCAGGATCACGCCGCCCTCCCGGGACTCGGCGAGTTCCTCGACGCTCGGCGTACGGCGATCGGTGATCGCCATCCGGTCCGGTTCGTCGGCGGTGAGCGCCCAACGGCCGTCCCGCGTGATGCCGATCGGCAGGACGTCGTACTTCGTCCGGTCGATGGCACGCAGTACGGCGCCGGCCGTGACCACGGAGATCCCGTGTTCCGAGCTGCGGCCGCCGAAGACGACGGCCACGCGCGGCTTGCGGGACGGCTGCTCAGGGCTCTGGGGGAGGTTCTCGCTGCTCATATCGCGTCGAGAGTACCCGGTGGTAGGGCGCGAGTCAGTGCCCGAACGGTCGCTTTCGCTCAGCGTCGCTCCGGCTTGGCGCTGCGCGACATCATCTCCTTGAGGGCGACGACCGGCGGCTTGCCGTCGTGGACGATGTCGACGACCGTCTCGGTGATGGGCATGTCGACGCCGTGCCGACGGGCCAAGTCCAGTACGGATTCGCAGGACTTGACGCCCTCGGCGGTCTGCTTGGTGACCGCGATGGTCTCCTGGAGGGTCATGCCCCTGCCGAGGTTGGTGCCGAAGGTGTGGTTGCGGGAGAGCGGCGAGGAACAGGTGGCCACCAGGTCGCCGAGACCCGCGAGTCCGGAGAAGGTGAGCGGGTCGGCGCCCATCGCGAGACCGAGCCGGGTCGTCTCCGCGAGACCGCGGGTGATGAGCGATCCCTTGGCGTTGTCGCCGAGGCCCATGCCGTCCGCGATGCCGACGGCGAGACCGATGACGTTCTTCACCGCGCCGCCGAGTTCGCAACCGACGACGTCGGTGTTGGTGTACGGGCGGAAGTACGGCGTGTGGCAGGCGGTCTGGAGCTTCTGGGCGACCGCCTCGTCGGTGCAGGCGACCACGGAGGCGGCCGGCATGCGGGAGGCGATCTCACGGGCCAGGTTGGGCCCGGTGACGACGGCGACGCGGTCCTGGCCCACCTTGGCCACGTCCTCGATCACCTCGCTCATCCGCATGGCGGAACCGAGTTCGACGCCTTTCATCAGCGAGACGAGGACGGTGCCGGGGGCCAGCAGACCGGTCCAGTCGGCGAGGTTCGCGCGCAGTGTCTGGGAGGGGACGGCGAGGACGGTGAAGTCGGCGTCCGCGGCGGCCTCGGCGGGGTCCGAGGTGGCCCGCAGGTTCTCCGGGAGCTCCACGCCGGGGAGGTAGTCCGGGTTGGTCCGGGTGGAGTTGACGGCGTCCGCGAGTTCCGGACGCCGTCCCCACAGAACGGTGTCGCATCCCGCGTCGGCGAGCACCATGCCGAAGGCCGTGCCCCACGAACCGGTGCCGAAGACGGCCGCCTTGACCGGCTTGCTCACTTGCCCTGCCCCTCTTCCTGATGTTCCTGGGCCCGCTGGACCGTGCTGTGATGTTGCCGGTTCCCATTGTCGAGGACCGCGCGGGCACTCCTGCGCCGCTGCTCGATCCGCTCCCGCTTGGGGTCGTACGGCGTCGCGGGGGCCTTCTCGCCGCGGATCTCCTCCAGCTGGTGGGTGATGGCGGCCATGATGACCTCCGTCGCGTCCTTCAGCAGGTCGGGGCTCATCTCCCGGCCGTAGAAACGCGACAGGTCGACGGGCGGGCCCGCGAGGACGTGGTGGGTCTTGCGCGGCAGGAGGTTCGGTTTCTTGGCGTACGGCGGCAGGAGTTCGTTGGCGCCCCACTGTGCGACGGGGATCACCGGGCACCTGGTCTGCAGGGCGACCCTCGCGGCACCGGTCTTGCCGGTCATGGGCCAGCCGTCCGGGTCGCGGGTGAGGGTGCCCTCGGGGTAGAAGGCGACGCACTCGCCGCGCTCCACGGCGTCGATCGCGGCCCGGAAGGCGCTCAGCGCGTCGGTGCTCTCGCGATAGACGGGAATCTGCCCGGTGCCGCGCATCACGGCGCCGATGAATCCCTTCCCGAAGAGACCGCTCTTCGCGAGAAATCGCGGAACCCTGCCGCTGTTGTACTGATAATGGGCGTACGCAAAGGGATCTACATGCGAATTGTGGTTCACGGCAGTGATAAATCCACCCTCGGCCGGAATGTTCTCCATTCCGCGCCAGTCCCGCTTGATCAGCACCACCAGGGGTGGTTTGGCGATCACCGCGGCGAGGCGGTACCAGAAGCCGATTCTCCGGCGGGGCACGCGGACACCTTCCTCTAGGACTTCCCAGGGCCTGTTCCGGGGGCCCGGAGCCGCACAAGTGTCGCCCCGGGCTGCCGGTCTGTCGAGAACACCGTACGCCCCGCCCTGCGGCCGTCCATGGCCCCCAGGTGACAATGGCCGCGACAAGAGAGGGACGGAACGCCCGTGCAGTGGACCCTGGTCGTACCCCTGAAGCCCCTGGCGCGGGCCAAGAGCAGGCTCGCGGACACCGCCGACGACGGGGTGCGCCCCGGTCTGGCCCTCGCCTTCGCGCAGGACACGGTGGCCGCGGCCCTGGCCGCGACGGCGGTCCGGGGTGTGGTGGTGGTCACGGACGACCCGCTGGCCGCGCGCGAGCTCGCGGCCCTGGGCGCCCGCACCGTCCCCGAGGATCCCCGCGAAGGCTCCCGGGACGGCCTGAACGCCGCTCTGCGGCATGCTGCGGCCGTCGTACGCGATGTACGCCCGCAAATGCCCCTGGCGGCCCTGAACGCGGATCTCCCCGCCCTGCGACCGGGGGAATTGACCCGGGTGCTGAACGCGGCCGCCGAATTCCCCCGCGCTTTCCTCGCCGACGCGGCCGACACCGGTACGACCCTGCTCGCCGCTACCCCCGGCCATGACCTCTCCCCCGTCTTCGGCCCCGACTCCCGCCGGCGCCACCGCCACTCCGGCGCCGTGGAGCTCGCGCTCACCGACGTGGACTCCGTGCGCCAGGACGTCGACACCGGGGACGACCTCCGCGCGGCCCTCGGCCTCGGCGTCGGTCCCCGTACGGCCGCGGCGGCCGCGCGCCTGCTGATCCCCGGCCAGTAGGCTGCGGCCATGCAGGCCACCGCGTACACCTACGACCCCGCCACCCGCACCGGCCAGGTCCTCCTCGACGACGGCACCCCGCTCCCCTTCGACACCCCGGCCTTCGACGCGGGCGCCCTGCGCCTGCTGCGCCCCGGTCAGCGCGTGCGCATCGAGACGGAGGGCGAGGGCGAGTCCCTGCGCATCACCTTGATCACCCTGCAGACGTTCTGAACGCGTCGTCCCGCGAGTCCCTCACGGCGGGCAGGCGCTCGGAAATCCCCCGCGGAACACGCCGCGGGCCGGGCTCCCTGCAGGAACCCGGCCCGGCGCGTGTGTGTGAGTACCCGACGGCCTAGGCCTGACGCGCGGCGGTCTTCTTCGCGGTCGTCTTGCGAGCCGTCGACTTCTTGGCCGGCGCCTTCTTCGCGGTGGCCTTCTTGGCCGGGGCCTTCTTCGCCGCGGTCTTCTTCGCCGCGGCCGTCGTCTTGGCGGTGGTCTTCTTCGCCGCCGCCGTCTTCGTGGTGGCCTTCTTGGCGGTCGTCTTCTTCGCCGTGGTCTTCTTCGCGGCGGCCGTCGTCTTCTTGGCGGCGGCCGTGGTCTTGCGGGCGGTCGTCTTCTTCGCGGCGGTCTTCTTCGCCGCCGCCTTCTTGACCGTCGCCGAAGCCCCACCGCTCAGGCTGCCCTTGGGCGCCTTCTTGACCGCGACCTCGCCACCACGGGGAAGCTTCTTCGAGCCGCTCACCAGGTCCTTGAAGCCCTGGCCCGCGCGGAACCGCGGCACGGAGGTCTTCTTGACCCGAACCCGCTCACCCGTCTGCGGGTTGCGGGCGTAACGGGCCGGCCGGTCGACCTTCTCGAACGAACCGAAGCCGGTGACCGACACCCGGTCCCCGCCGACGACCGCGCGGACGATGGCGTCCAGAACAGCGTCGACCGCGTCGGCGGCCTGCTGACGCCCGCCGACCTTGTCCGCAATCGCTTCTACGAGCTGCGCCTTGTTCACGTCTTCCCCTTCGGAGACATCGCCCGAACGATAGTGTTCAAGCTTTTTCGCACGTTAGGCAGATATATACCGCAAATCAAACACGAAACGGGCTTATCACCCTTGTGCCGCAACGAACTCGGACCGTCATGGAGTTCCTTCAGCGTTCCTCTACGGGCATTCGCCCCTCGTCGAGGTCCGTCGTGAAGCTCTCCAGACGCCTTGCCGCGTCGGCGAGATCGTGCTTGGCCACGGCCGTAATGACCAGCAGCTTCCGGGTCAGCGCCATGCGTACGCCCTCCGGGACTTGCAGTGCGCGCACTCTTGCGTGCGCTTCCTTGAGTTGGCCCGCGACCGCCGCATAGAGCTCGAGTTGGCCGTCGTGTTCCATGCACAGATTGTGCCATCTGGGGCGAGTTGTCGCCTGCGCAGGGGGCAACTGCCGTCTCCCCGGGGCCCGTGGAGCACCCCGGGCCGATGCCACACCATGATGCGCGTACCCCGGCAATCACCTTTGTAACTAGGGGAGTTGAAACCTTTCTGCACATGACTTCGAAGGTCCCCGAACCCAGACATGGAGGTACCCCCAACCGTGCACGATTGGGGGTACCTGGGGGTGTCGCGGTGGCTGGATTCCGCCTTGCGCGGACCGCCCGAGGGGTGGTCCGCGCCCATGGGTCAGATCGTCAGCGTCCTCGGCTTGTGCGAGGGGCGCTTGGCCTCGTACGCGGAGATGTCGGCCTCGTTCTGGAGGGTGATGGAGATGTCGTCCAGCCCGTTCAGCAGCCGCCAGCGGGAGTTCTCGTCCAGCTCGAAGGAGGCGGTGATGCCCTCGGCACGCACCTCGCGGGCCTGCAGATCGACCGTGATCTCGACCTCGGGGTCCTTCTCGGTGAGCTCCTGCAGCGCGTCCACGATCTTCTGCTCCAGGACGACCGTGAGCAGGCCGTTCTTGAGCGAGTTGCCGCGGAAGATGTCGGCGAAGCGGGAGGAGATGACGGCCTTGAAGCCGTAGTTCTGCAGCGCCCACACCGCGTGCTCACGGGAGGAGCCGGTGCCGAAGTCGGGGCCGGCGACCAGGACGGTGGCGCCCTGGCGCTCGGGCTGGTTGAGGACGAAGGTCTCGTCCTTGCGCCAGGCCTCGAACAGCCCGTCCTCGAAGCCGTCCCTGGTCACCTTCTTGAGCCAGTGGGCGGGGATGATCTGGTCGGTGTCGACGTTGCTGCGGCGCAGCGGGACGGCCCGGCCGGTGTGCGTGGTGAATGCTTCCATGGCTGTTCAGACTCCAGCGGGCGCGGGGGTGTCGACGTCGGACAGGTCGGCGGGGGACGCCAGGTGGCCGAGCACGGCCGTCGCGGCGGCAACCTGCGGCGAGACCAGGTGGGTACGGCCGCCCTTGCCCTGCCTGCCCTCGAAGTTGCGGTTGGAGGTGGACGCGGAGCGCTCACCGGGGGCCAGCTGGTCGGGGTTCATGCCCAGACACATCGAGCAGCCCGCGTGCCGCCACTCGGCGCCGGCCTCCTTGAAGACGACGTCCAGGCCCTCGGAGACGGCCTGCAGACCGACCCGCGCGGAGCCGGGGACGACCAGCATCCGTACACCGTCGGCGACTTTGCGGCCCTTGACCAGCTCGGCGGCGGCCCGCAGGTCCTCGATGCGGCCGTTGGTGCACGAACCTACGAAGACGGTGTCCACGGTGATGGACTTCAGCGGCTGGCCGGCCTCCAACCCCATGTACTCCAGGGCCTTTTCGGCGGCGAGGCGCTCCGAAGCGTCCTCGTACGAAGCCGGGTCGGGGACCGAGGCCGAAAGCGGCGCGCCCTGGCCGGGGTTGGTACCCCACGTGACGAACGGCGACAGGGAGGCACCGTCGATGATCACCTCGGCGTCGAACTCGGCGTCCTCGTCCGTCTTCAGCGTCTTCCAGTACGCGACGGCCGCGTCCCAGTCCTCGCCCTCGGGGGCGTGCGGACGGCCCTTGAGGTACTCGAAGGTGGTCTCGTCGGGGGCGATCATGCCCGCGCGGGCGCCGGCCTCGATCGACATGTTGCAGATGGTCATGCGCGCCTCCATCGAGAGCTTCTCGATGGCGGGGCCCCGGTACTCCAGGACATAGCCCTGGCCGCCGCCCGTACCGATCTTGGCGATGATCGCCAGGATCAGGTCCTTGGCGGTGACCCCTTCGGCCAGCTCGCCCTCGACCGTGATCGCCATGGTCTTGGGGCGGACCAGCGGCAGCGTCTGCGTGGCCAGCACGTGCTCCACCTGGGAGGTGCCGATACCGAACGCCAGACCGCCGAAAGCACCGTGCGTGGAGGTGTGGGAGTCACCACAGACGACCGTCATACCGGGCTGGGTCAGACCCAGCTGCGGTCCGACGACGTGCACGACACCCTGCTCGACGTCACCCAGCGGGTGCAGACGCACACCGAACTCGGCGGCGTTCGCGCGCAGCGTCTCCAGCTGGACGCGGGAGACCGGGTCCGCGATGGGCTTGTCGATGTCGAGGGTGGGGGTGTTGTGGTCCTCGGTCGCGATGGTCAGGTCGAGCCGGCGCACCTTGCGCCCGCTCTTGCGGAGACCGTCGAAGGCCTGGGGGCTGGTCACCTCGTGCAGCAGGTGCAGATCGATGAAGAGGAGGTCGGGCTCGCCCTCGGCGCGCCGGACGACGTGGTCGTCCCAGACCTTCTCCGCGAGTGTCCTACCCATCGCTTTCCCTCCGGCCGACGCGGCAGCGTGTCGGCCCAACTAGAGATGTCGGAGGTGGCGAGCGCGCGAATCCCCTCGTGGCGCGCGCCGGCCGCCGGGCTCGTCGGTCCGCGAGCCGTTGTTGTTCTGCTTCCAGAGTGGCAAGGTCCACGCGAAATTGAACTTGCGTTTCACAGAGTGAGACGCGAGTATCGTTGCATGGACAACAGTAGCGGCGTCGGCGTTCTGGACAAGGCGGCCCTGGTCCTGAGCGCTCTGGAGTCCGGTCCGGCCACCCTCGCGGGTCTGGTCGGCGCCACCGGACTCGCACGGCCCACGGCCCACCGCCTGGCCGTGGCTCTGGAACACCACCGCATGGTGGCACGCGACATGCAGGGCCGTTTCATCCTCGGCCCCCGGCTCGCCGAGCTGGCCGCGGCCGCCGGCGAGGACCGTCTCCTCGCGACGGCGGGCCCGGTGCTCACCCATCTACGGGATGTGACGGGCGAGAGCGCTCAGCTCTACCGCCGCCAGGGCGACATGCGCATCTGCGTCGCCGCGGCGGAGCGTCTGTCCGGACTGCGGGACACGGTCCCGGTCGGGTCGACCCTGACGATGAAGGCCGGTTCCTCGGCACAGATCCTGATGGCCTGGGAGGAGCCCGAGCGCCTGCACCGCGGTCTTCAGGGCGCCCGCTTCACCGCCACCGCCCTCTCGGGCGTACGGCGCCGGGGGTGGGCCCAGTCCATCGGCGAGCGCGAGCCGGGCGTGGCCTCGGTCTCCGCCCCCGTACGCGGGCCGTCGAACCGTGTGGTCGCCGCGGTCTCCGTCTCCGGCCCCATCGAGCGGCTCACCCGCCACCCCGGCCGTATGCATGCCCAAGCGGTGATCGACGCCGCGGGCCGCCTCTCCGAGGCCCTGCGCCGCACGGGCTGACCCCTCGAAGCTCACGTCCCACCATGAAGAAGGCCTGCCTCAACGCCGCGGCAGGCCTTTTCTCATGCCGTGCACCCCGACGCGGCCTCTCCCGGCGCCGGTGATGCCGCGGCTCGGCTCTCGGTGCGACTCCGAACGCATGGCCCCGTAAGCCGAGTTGACGCACCAGGCCGCCAGTCGGGCCGGACCGCCCAGGCCTCCGCGATCGAGGAGCCGGAGCACATGACGAAGGCCCTCCACCGAAGTGGAGGGCCTTCGTGAAACGTACCCCCGACCGGATTCGAACCGGCGCTACCGCCTTGAGAGGGCGGCGTGCTAGGCCGCTACACAACGGGGGCGTGGAGCCTGCGTTTCCGCAGGTCCGAGCTGGTCTACCTGGACTCGAACCAAGACTAACTGAACCAGAATCAGTCGTGCTGCCAATTACACCATAGACCAATGTGGTTTAGACCAGTCAGTACCCCCGACCGGATTCGAACCGGCGCTACCGCCTTGAGAGGGCGGCGTGCTAGGCCGCTACACAACGGGGGCCCTAGCGATCCTGCATCGAAGTGAGGGGGTGCGACCCGAACTCTCCTCGCGGGAAGGATCTGTACCCCCGACCGGATTCGAACCGGCGCTACTGCCTTGAGAGGGCAGCGTGCTAGGCCGCTACACAACGGGGGCTTCGCGGAATTGATCTCCGCCTGCAGATGAGCTCTGCGAGCTGGCCTACCTGGACTCGAACCAAGACTAACTGAACCAGAATCAGTCGTGCTGCCAATTACACCATAGGCCACTGGAACGCAAGCCCCTGAAGGGATCTTGTTCTAGTTTGCTCCGTCGGTTCCGGCCTTTCGGCCCGCTCCCCGGCGGCGCAGAAAGAACATTACCCGAAGGTGGACGGCGCTCCAAAACGGGTATCCGAGCCGAGGATCGCGGGGAGTTCGGTGAGGGTGGCGATCCGGTGCGGTCCGACCGGCGGGTCGACGGTCGCGTGGAGACCGTCGCGATCGATCCAGACGGACAGCAGACCGGCGTCGGCGGCACCCCGGCCGTCGATCTCCGGGTGGTCACCGACGTACGCGACCTCGTGCGGAGGCAGTTCCAGGGCCTCGCAGGCGACGTGGAACGCCTCGGCGGCCGGCTTGTGGACACCCAGTTGCTCGGCGCACAGCACCGTCTCGAAGCGGTCCCACACGCCGAGGGCGCGCAGCTTGCGCTCCTGGACGGGGAGGCTGGAGTTGGAGAGCACCGCGTGCCGGTGGGTCGCGGCGAGGGCGTCCAGGACGGGCAGGACGTCGGGGAAGAGGGCCCAGGCGCGCTCGTAGTGGGCGACGTACCGCTCGAACCAGGCGTCCGCCTCCGTGTCGGTCAGCGGTTCGCCTAGGAAGTCCCGGACACGGTCGCGCCTGGTCGCCTCCCAGTCGCCCTCACCGGCCGCGTAGCGCCGCCAGTGCAGGCTGGTGAGCTCCTTCCAGCGCGTGATCGCCTGATCCACGGAGTCGTAGCCGTGGAGCAGTCCCTCGACGCCCAAGTGGGCGCGCATCCCGGCACGGTCGGCCGCGGTGTAGTCGAAAAGGGTGTCGTCCACGTCCCAGAGCACGGCCTTGATGTTCATGGAACCGACCGTAGCCCGGGGTCGGCCGCCCTGTCCGGGGGATGCCGAAGGGGCGGCACCCGGTACTCCGGGTGCCGCCCCTCACGCACCGTGCGTCACGCCGCGAGCTTCGCCAGCGCCGCGTCGATCCGTGCCAGCGTCTTCTCCTTGCCCAGGATCTCCAGGGACTCGAAGAGGGGGAGGCCGACCGTGCGGCCGGTGACGGCGACGCGGACGGGGGCCTGGGCCTTGCCGAGCTTCAGGCCGTGGGCCTCGCCGGCGGCCAGGACGGCCTCCTTCAGGGACTCGGCCGAGGTCCAGTCGGCGGACTCCAGCTTCTCGCGGGCCGTGCGCAGCAACGCGTCGGAGCCCTCCTTCATGGCCTTGGCCCAGCTCGCCTCGTCCTCGGCCGGCTCCGGCAGGAACAGGAAGTCCACGTTTTCCGTGATCTCCGAGAGGACCTTGAGGCGGGTCTGGGCGTGCGGGGCGATGGCCTCCCACTTGGCCTCGTCGAAGTCCTCCGGCGCCCAGGTGGCGAAGGGGGCCTTCAGCCAGGGGGCGCAGCGCTCGGTGAACTCCTTCACATCCAGCAGACGGATGTGGTCGGCGTTGATCGCCTCGGCCTTCTTCAGGTCGAAGCGGGCCGGGTTGGGGTTCACGTCGGCGATGTCGAAGGCGGCGACCATCTCCTCGATCGTGAAGATGTCCTTGTCGGCGGAGAGCGACCAGCCGAGGAGGGAGAGGTAGTTGAGCAGGCCCTCGGGGAGGAAGCCGCGCTCGCGGTAGAGGTTGAGCGACGACTGCGGGTCGCGCTTCGAGAGCTTCTTGTTGCCCTCGCCCATCACGTACGGCAGGTGTCCGAAGGACGGCACCTCCTTGGCGATGCCCAGCTCGATCAGCGCCTTGTAGAGGGCGATCTGGCGGGGGGTGGAGGAGAGCAGGTCCTCGCCGCGCAGGACGTGGGTGATCTCCATCAGGGCGTCGTCGACGGGGTTGACCAGCGTGTAGAGCGGGGCGCCGTTGGCGCGGACGATGCCGTAGTCCGGCACGTTCTCCGGGGTGAAGGTCAGCTCGCCGCGGACCAGGTCCGTGAAGGTGATCGTCTCGTCGGGCATCCGGAAGCGCACGATCGGCTCGCGGCCCTCCGCCTCGTACCGCTCCTTCTGCTCCGGCGTGACCTCGCGGCACTTGCCGTCGTAGCCGGAGGGCCGGCCCGCGGCGCGGGCGGCGTCGCGGCGCTCCTCCAGCTCGGAGGCGGTGCAGTAGCAGTAGTAGGCGTGGCCGGCGTCCTTGAGCTTCTCGGCCACCTCCTGGTACGTCTCCATGCGCTGCGACTGGCGGTACGGCGCGTGGGGGCCGCCGACCTCGGGGCCCTCGTCCCAGGTGAAGCCCAGCCAGCGCAGCGAGTCCAGGAGCTGGTCGTAGGACTCCTCGGAATCGCGGGCCGCGTCGGTGTCCTCGATGCGGAAGACGAACGTGCCGCCGGTGTGGCGGGCGAACGCCCAGTTGAACAGGGCCGTGCGGACCAGGCCCACATGGGGGTTGCCGGTCGGGGACGGACAGAAACGTACGCGGACGGAGCCGTTAGCCACGCTTGATCACCTTGTTGGTGAGAGTGCCGATGCCTTCGATGGTGACGGCGACCTCGTCGCCGACGTTGAGGGGGCCGACCCCTGCCGGGGTGCCCGTGAGGATCACGTCGCCGGGGAGCAGCGTCATGGCCTCGGTGATGTTGACGATCAGATCCTCGATGGAGTGGATCATCTCGCTCGTCCGGCCGAGCTGGCGCTGCCCGCCGTTGACGGTGAGCTGGATGGTCAGGTCGCTCGGGTCGAGGTCGGTCTCCACCCAGGGGCCCAGCGGGCAGGAGGTGTCGAAGCCCTTGGCCCGGGCCCATTGCTTCTCGCGCTTCTGGACGTCACGGGCGGTGACGTCGTTGGCGCAGGTGTAGCCGAAGATCACGTCCTTGACGCGTTCGCGCGGGACCTCGCGGCACATCCGGCCGATGACGACGGCCAGCTCGGCCTCGTGGTGGAGGTCCGCGGAGAAGGAGGGGTACTGGATCGCGTCGCCGGGGCCGATCACCGAGGTGGCGGGCTTGAAGAAGGCGAACGGGGCGTCGGGGACCTCGTTGCCGAGCTCGCGGGCGTGTTCGGCGTAGTTGCGGCCGAAGGCCACGACCTTGTTGGGGAGCACCGGCGGCAGCAGCCTGACCTTGTTGACCGGGACCTTCGTCCCGGAGAGCTCGAAGTCCGCGAACGGAATGCCCTTGATGATGTCGAGGACGAGCTCGTCCGGCTTGTCGCCCTCGACCGCGCCGAAGGCTACGTTCCCGTCGATGGAGAACCTGGCGATGCGCACGGGATGCTTGCGCCCCTTAACTGAGCTGGCTGGAGTCTGACGGTCCAGGCTAACGCGGGGCGGGGTGCCCGCCTCGCGCATGACGCGGAAGGGCGCCCGGCTCGTGCCGGGCGCCCTTTCGCGGAGCCTTCACGGGAATCCGCTGTTTCTTCACCGGAACCTACTTGAGTGATCGGTGGATTCCACGCGTACTTGAGCCTGCAACTACTCCGCCGCCTGGACCGGGACCGTCATCAGGACCGTCCGGCGGGGGTTGGCGGTCACGGAGGGGAGGTCGACGGAGTGCTCCTGCTCCGGCGTACGCAGGTCCTCGGCGTCTTCGAGGTGGGCCAGGGTCGTGCGCCGGGGGTTGGCTATCGTGCGGAACATCGTCGTCGTCTTCACTGTTGTCCTGGACCTCGTCGTGTACGGGCGCCGGGCGGGCCGCAAGGGCCGTCCCACAAGCGCGGGTTGTCGGATTCGCCATCCCTGTAAAGCGTCAGGCTAAACATCCGATTCCCGGGTCAAGTCGTGAAGAAGGCATGATCGGCGTGTGAGTTTGCTCACTCAGTCATGGGTAAAACGGGCATTCCCGGCCATCAACTCTCCCCCTCGAAACGGACATTAGTTACCTGAAGCCCGCATTCCGCTCCTGATCATGGCGACTGGGACACCCTGCTCACACCCCTGGATCGCACAGGTATGCCCGTAATGGACGGAAATACCTACCACGCCTGGTGACGTAGTCCTCACATGCTGTCACAGTGAACAGACCGTTACCCATTGGCCTTGTTGGAGATCCGGCACTGTGCTGGAATTCCACGGACCGCCGCAGGATCGTGCCGGCGCGCAGAGGCGCAAGAACAAAGCGCCTGGCGGCGGTGGAAGGGGGAGCCAGCGCCGGTCACTCACGACCACCAATTGGGGACGTATTCAGGGCGCCCCCGAAGACGCCGACACCGTCCCGCCGTTCACTCGGTGGGGCGCCTGGTCCAGAGGTTGCGACGCTAGTGCAGGGACGTTTCAAGAGGGATGGCAGCGCTTCGGCGGAGCCGGAGCCACAGATCGGAACCGGCAACGGTTCCTCCCCCCAGCACGCCCAGAACCCGGGTCCGGCTGAGATCGGCGACGGCGGGGAGCGCTCCGGGCGCCCCGGCGCGTCAGTTGCTCCCGTGCCGCCCGGGAAGTCCAAGGGCGGCACCAAGGCGGGCGCCGGAAGCGGCTCCCGAATAGCCCTGCGCAACTGGCGCATCTCCACCCGTCTCGTGTCGCTGCTCGCGCTCCCCGTGGTGGCGGCGACCTCGCTCGGTGCCCTGCGTATCGGCGACAACGTGGACGACATCCAGCAGCTCGACAACATGCGGCTGCTGACCGACATGACGAAGCAGGCGACCGAGCTCGCCGCCGCGCTCCAGCAGGAGCGCGACCTGTCGGCCGGTCCCCTCACGCACGGCCTGGACGCCACCGACTTCACCGTCAAGGGCACCCGGGAGAAGACGGACCAGGCCCGCATCCAGTTCACGGACGCGACCCAGGCCGCCGAGACCGCGAACACCACCGCGAAGATGCCCGGCGTCCGCGACAGCCTCGTCCGCGTGGTGCGCGAGCTCTACAACCTCAGCAGCATCCGCAAGAACGCCTACGTGGACCCCAAGAACTCCACGCAGACGGTCGAGGCCTACCACCGCCTGATCTCCCAGCTGCTGGACCTGTCCACGGACATGGCCGAGGCCACCAGCAACCCGGACATGATCAAGCGGACCCGTGCCCTGGCGGCCTTCTCCTCCGCCAAGGAGTACGCCTCCATCCAGCGCGCGGTCATCGCGGCGGCCCTGCCCGCCACCGACGACAAGGCCGGCAAGCTCTCCGAGAACGACCGGCTCTACGCGAACTCGGCGCTGTCGAACGAGGAGTCGGACCGCAGCACCTTCTCCGACATCTACGGATCCGGTGCCGAGGAGCTGACCAAGCCGATCGACGACGCGACCCCGACCATCGAGGCCGCCGACGTCTACGCGGACCGGGTGCTCGCCAGCGCCGGCGGTCTGGGCGGCCAGGACAACCGCTCGTACAGGGACTGGACCGACGACTCCTCGGCCAAGATCGAGCAGATGAAGAAGATCGAGGGTTCGCTCCTGGAGGAGATGGAGCAGACCGCTCGCAACCTGCGCGCCGACGCCGAGCAAGAGGCGATCATCTCCGGTGCGCTGATCCTGCTCGTCCTCGGTGTCTCCCTCGTCGGCGCGTTCGTCGTCGCCCGGTCCATGATCCGCTCGCTGCGGCGCCTCCAGGACACCGCGACCAAGGTCGCCCAGGACCGGCTGCCCGAGCTCGTCAAGCAGCTGTCGGAGTCGGACCCCCAGGACGTCGACACCTCCGTCGAGTCGGTCGGTGTGCACTCCCGGGACGAGATCGGCCAGGTGGCCGCGGCCTTCGACGACGTGCACCGCGAGGCCGTCCGCCTCGCCGCCGAGCAGGCCCTCCTCCGGGGCAACGTCAACGCGATGTTCACCAACCTCTCGCGTCGCTCCCAGGGCCTCATCCAGCGTCAGCTGTCGCTCATCTCCGAACTGGAGTCCCGCGAGGCCGACCCGGACCAGCTGTCCTCCCTCTTCAAGCTCGACCACCTCGCCACCCGCATGCGCCGTAACGGTGAGAACCTCCTCGTTCTCGCCGGTGAGGAGCCCGGCCGCCGCTGGACCCGTCCGGTCCCGCTGGTCGACGTGCTCCGTGCCGCCGCGTCCGAGGTGGAGCAGTACGAGCGCATCGAGCTGGCCTCCGTGCCGACCACCGAAGTGGCCGGCCGCGTGGTCAACGACCTCGTGCACCTCCTCGCCGAGCTGCTGGAGAACGCCACCTCGTTCTCCTCGCCGCAGACCAAGGTCAAGGTCACCGGTCACGCGCTGCCCGACGGCCGCGTCCTGATCGAGATCCACGACACCGGTATCGGTCTCTCCCCCGAGGACCTCGCGGCGATCAACGAGCGGCTCGCCTCGCCGCCCACCGTGGACGTGTCGGTCTCCCGACGCATGGGTCTGTTCGTGGTCGGTCGTCTGTCGCAGCGCCACGGCATCCGTATCCAGCTTCGTCCGTCCGACTCGGGCGGTACGACCGCGCTCGTCATGCTTCCCGTCGACGTGGCGCAGGGCAACAAGAAGCCCACCCCGGGCAAGCCCGGTCAGGGTGCTCCGTCCACCGGTGGCCCGGCCGCCGCGCAGGCCGCGGCCGGTGCCGCCGCCGCGCGTCGCCAGACGGGCAACCAGTCGGGTCCGCCGCTCGGCGGCCCGTCCGCCGGTGGCGGGCTGCTGGGCGGCGCGCCACAGCGTGGGCAGGTCGGCGCGGGCCAGGGCCCGCGCGCCGCGCTGCCCGGCAACCCCAGTGGTCCGGGCGGCTTCGGCAGCCCCGGCGGCCAGCGCGGGCCGCAGGGCGGACCGCCGGTGCCCCCGCAGGGCGGTCGGCCGACTCCGGCGGGCGCCGGTGCCGGCGGGTTCGGCGGCGGACAGGCGCCGGGTGCCCCGCAGGGGCTGCAGGCCGCCGGGACCGGTGGTCCGGGCGGATTCGAGAGCTTCGACGACTCCGGGCGCCAGGGTGGCTTCCCCACCGGCTCGGGCCTGCGCCCGGCCGGTGGTCCCGGTGACACCGGTGCGGGACGGCCGGGCGGGGCCGACAACGGCCCGGGTGCCGTGCCGCCGAAGCAGGGCAAGGAACGTTCCGGCAGGCGCCGCCCGCAGCTGCCCGGCCGCGGTGGACCGCGTGCCGAGCTGCCCGGTGGCAACTCCCCCACGCGGCCGAGCTGGAGCGACGACAACGCGCAGCCGCCGGTGCCGCGCGCCTCGCTGGACGCCCCGCGCGGCCACGAGGAGCAGCCGGACGTCACCGCGCCGATGCCGCGCGTGGACCCCCACCAGGCTCCGGGCTCGCCCAACGACTTCCCGCGTTCCCCGCAGGGCGACTTCGACAGTCGGCGCCCCGGTGCGGGTACACCGCAGAACGGCACCGGCTCCTACGTCCGCTCCGACGTGTTCGGCGGTGCGGGTGCTCCGCCGGCGCCCACGGGCCCGTCCCGCGGCGTCCCGCAGGACTCGTCCTCCACCGGCCAGTTCGCCCCGTCGGGCTACGACGGCTCCAGCACGGGCCAGTTCCCGGCTCCGGGCCGACAGAACCCGCAGGACACCGGCCAGTACGGCATGCCCGGCCGCCAGAACGGCCAGGGCACCGGACAGTTCGGTGGGCCGGGTCGGCAGAACCCGCAGGACACCGGACAGTTCGAGCGGCCGCAGGTCAACGGCGAGAGCTACGGCGCGCCCCGGCCGCCGGTCCCGCCGCAGCGTCCCCCGGTGCCCCCGCAGCGTCCCGCGCGTCCGCAGGAGCCGGAGGCACTGCCCCCGGCGACGGGCCCGATGGACGGCCGTACCCCGCTGTACGACACGCTGGAGACCAACTGGTTCCACGGTCAGGGCGGCCAGAACGACCAGCAGCAGGGCAACAACACCGCGCCGCAGCAGCACACCGCTCCGGCTCCCCAGACTCCGGCCGCTCCCCAGCGTCCGGCGGCTCCCGCCGCGCCGGCTTCCCCCACCTGGCGCAGCACTCCCAACGACGACCTGGTCCGCCAGGCCGAACGAGCCCGTCAGCCCTCGGCAGGCGGGGTCACCACCTCCGGCCTGCCGCGCCGGGTCCCGCGCGCCAACCTCGTGCCGGGCACGGCTCAGCAGCAACAGCACCAAACCGGTCCGCAGGTCTCGCGTTCGCCTGACGACGTACGCGGCCGGCTGACCAATCTCCGTCGGGGCATCGCGCAGGGTCGACAGGCCGGCAACGGCCAGACCGGCAGCTTCCCGAGCCCCACTCACCAGCAGGAGCGTTAGTTGAGCCAGATGAGCCAAGCGGCACAGAACCTCAACTGGTTGATCACCAACTTCGTGGACAACACCCCCGGGGTGTCCCACACCGTCGTCGTGTCCGCCGACGGTCTTCTTCTGGCGATGTCGGAGGGCTTTCCGCGCGACCGTGCCGATCAGCTCGCGGCCGTCGCCTCCGGACTCACCTCGCTCACGGCCGGGGCGTCCCGGATCTTCGAGGGCGGGGACGTGGCCCAGACGGTGGTCGAGATGGAGCGCGGATTCCTCTTCCTGATGTCCGTCTCCGACGGATCGTCCCTGGCCGTACTCGCCCACCCCGAGTGCGACATCGGCCTGGTCGGTTACGAGATGGCGCTGCTCGTCGACCGCGCGGGCGCTGTGCTCACGCCCGACCTGCGCGCCGAACTCCAAGGCAGCTTGCTCCACTGACGCCTGCGGATCAACAGAACTCACCACTCACCGTCCGGCCGACGCAGTCCCCCCACCGGCCCCCGTCAGACGGCACGACTGACCGACTTGCTGTCCCGCTCGGAGGATCAATGACCCCGCCCACCGCTCCTCACGATCCGTACGCAGAGCCGTACGGAGACGAGGGCGACCAGCCGCTGGTACGGCCGTACGCCATGACCGGTGGCCGGACGCGGCCGCGATACCAGCTAGCCCTCGAGGCGCTGATCAGCACGACGGCAGACCCCGCGCACCTGATGGGGCTGCTCCCCGAGCACCAGCGGATCTGTCACCTGTGCCACGAGGTGAAGTCGGTGGCCGAGGTGTCGGCCCTGCTGTCCATGCCGCTCGGTGTGGCACGGATCCTGGTCGCGGACCTCGCCGAGGCCGGACTCGTCGCGATCCATCAGCCCGGTGGCGACGAGAACGCCGGTGGCGCGCCGGACGTGACTCTGCTGGAAAGGGTGCTCAGTGGACTTCGGAAGCTCTGAAGCGGGACGGGCCACCACCTCCGCGAAGATCGTGGTGGCGGGCGGTTTCGGCGTGGGCAAGACCACGTTCGTCGGGGCCGTCTCGGAGATCAACCCGCTGCGTACCGAGGCCGTGATGACGTCCGCGTCCGCGGGCATCGACGACCTCACCCACACCGGGGACAAGACGACCACCACGGTCGCCATGGACTTCGGCCGTATCACCCTCGACCAGGACCTGATCCTGTACCTCTTCGGCACGCCGGGGCAGGACCGCTTCTGGTTCATGTGGGACGACCTGGTCCGCGGCGCCATCGGCGCCGTGGTGCTGGTCGACACCCGTCGTCTCGCCGACTGCTTCCCGGCCGTCGACTACTTCGAGAACAGCGGCCTGCCCTTCGTCATCGCCCTCAACGGCTTCGACGGGCACCAGCCGTACACGCCCGACGAGGTCCGGGAGGCCCTGCAGATCGGGCCCGACACCCCGATCATCACGACGGACGCCCGCCACCGCTCGGACGCCAAGTCGGCCCTGATCACCCTGGTCGAGCACGCGCTCATGGCACGGTTGCGGTAGGGCACAGGGGTCGAAGCACCGCGACCGGGTCCAAAAACAGGACCCAAGTCCACAACGTCATACGGCAGTTGTCGTAGTTACACCGGAGCCGGCTGTGTCCTTTGACACGGTCGGCCTCGGTGTTCATAACGTTTCGACAGAGAAATAGGGTGGTACGACCACGCGTCGCGGTCGATCGGTGCCGCTGCGCTCACAATGGCCCCGCTTTTTGCCGGGGCTCGCTCTTTATGACCGTTTTATCTGGGACTTACATCACGCGGAATCGTTGCCTCCCAGTGTTTGGAAGTCCTCAGCGTGACGTGCTGGAATGCCTGAACTGCCCATTAGTCAAAGACGTACTAGGGCGTGGAGTCACCCGCGGCACGACGTAGGTGCCGGCGCCGAGAGGTTGTTGGTCGAGTGAGGCGAAGCAAGAAAGGTCCCGAGCCGTCGGCGCGGGGCAACTTCACCCCGCCGCCGCGCGGAGCGGCACCCGCACAAGTGACCGGACCGGAGCCGACGGCAGCTCCCGCGCCCAGCGGCAGTCGTCTCTCCCCCCGCAACTGGCGTGTACCCACTCGCCTGAACGCGATTCTCCTCATACCCGTGCTGGTCGGCCTGGTCATGGGCGGCTTCCAGGTGAAGGGCTCGATCGACACATGGCAGGAGGCGCGCGACGCCGAGAAGGTCGCCAAGATCGTGGCCGCCGCCGGCATCTACGCCGAGGCCCTGCTCAACGAGCGTGACCTCTCCGCCCAGCCGCTGCTGAACGGCGACCGCGACAGCGAGGTCGTCAAGGACGCCCGCGCCTTCACCGACGAGAAGGCCGACGCCTTCCACGCCGAGGTCGTGGGAATGCCGTCCGGGCAGGGCCTGGAACGCCGACTGCGCCTGGTGGAGGAGGCCGAACCGTCGCTGGAGAAGCTCCGGCAGACCGCGTTCACCCGCGCCGCCGACCCGGTGCAGACCGAAGAGGGCTATGTCACCGTCGAGCACCTCCTGGCGGAGTTCTCCAACGAGCTCGGCCTCGGTACCGGCAACATCACCGCGTACGGCCGTACGGTCTACGCGGTCACGCTCGCCAAGGGTGCCGCCTCGCTGCAGCGTTCGATCGGCACCCACCTGCTGGTCCGCCCCAGTGAGGACGAGAGGGTCTTCCGTCAGCAGGTCACCGCGTTCACCTCATACGCCTACCTGGAGAACATCGCCGTACAGGAGTACGTCTCCGGTGGCACCGAGGCCGACGCCGCGCGCCTGGAGTCGGTGATGGCGCAGAAGACCGAAGAGGGCAAGAAGCAGGCGGCCGAGGCCGCCGCGAAGGACCCGGACTACGTCGCGCCGCCGGACACCATGCTGAAGATGATCCAGGCGATCGGCAGCGGTGCCTCCCCCGAGGACCTCGCCAAACAGGGCGTCACCTACCAGAACTGGATGGCGGCCTCCACGCTCAAGTTCGAGGGCTACAGCGAGGTCGAGACCGAGCTGATCAACCGCGCGGTGGCCGAGGCCGGCCAGATCGCCTCCGACGCCCAGCGCGACGCCTACATCAACGGCGCCATCGTCATCGTCGCCCTCCTCGCCGCGTTCATCATCGCCGGGATCATGGCCCGCCAGATGAGCCGCTCGATGCGCCAGCTGCGCAACGCCGCCTTCGGCATCGCCGAGCAGCGCCTGCCGATGCTGGTCGACCAGCTCTCGCGCACCGACCCGGGCCGGGTCGACACCCGGGTCGCGCCGATCCCCATCAACAGCACGGACGAGATCGGCGAAGTCGCCCGCGCCTTCGACCAGGTCCACCGCGAGGCCGTCCGGCTCGCCGCCGAGCAGGCCCTGCTGCGGGGCAACATCAACGCGATCTTCACCAACCTCTCGCGCCGCAACCAGTCGCTGATCGAGGGCCAGCTGACCCTGATCACCGACCTGGAGAACAACGAGGCCGACCCGGACCAGCTGGAGAACCTCTTCAAGCTGGACCACCTGGCGACCCGTATGCGCCGCAACGGCGAGAACCTCCTGGTCCTCGCCGGCGAGGAGCCCGGCCGCCGCTGGGACCAGCCGGTCCCGCTGATCGACGTGCTGCGTGCCGCCTCCTCCGAGGTGGAGCAGTACGAGCGCATCGAGCTCTCCGGCGTCCCGGAGGCCGAGATCCACGGCCGTGCCGTGACCGACCTCGTGCACCTGCTCGCCGAGCTCCTGGAGAACGCCACCACGTTCTCCTCCCCGCAGACCAAGGTCCGCGTCACCGCGACCCGTCTCCCGGACGGCCGCGTGATGATCGAGATCCACGACAAGGGCATCGGCCTCACCGCCGAGGACTTCGCGGACATCAACCACAAGCTGGCCAACCCGCCGACCGTGGACGCCGCGATCTCCCAGCGCATGGGTCTGTTCGTGGTCGGCCGGCTGTCCGACCGGCACGGCATCCGCGTCCAGCTGCGCCCCTCGGGCGAGCAGGCCGGTACGACGTCGCTGGTCATGCTCCCCGACGTCATCACCCACGGTGGCGGTGGCGAGCAGCAGCCGGCCGCCGACCAGTTCACGGTCTCGCAGATCATCCCGGAGCAGCACTCGTTCCAGCAGCCGGCCGTGGCCCCGATGCGGACCGCCGCCGAGCTGGGCTTCGACGACAGCCGCTACGAGGTTCCGGACGACATCCGCGACCTGGACCCCGTGGGCCGTTCCCTGATGCGCGAGGAGCGCCGCGCGGCGCTGGAGTCCCAGGCGCACCAGAACCCGCAGCTGCCCGCCGGCGAGGCGCCACGCTACGGCGACGACTTCCAGTCGCCCGAGCCGTCCTACGACAACGGCGCGACGGGCTATGTTGACCCGCAGCGGTCGTTCGACCAGCAGACGGCGTACGAGGAGCCGCAGCAACCGTCGTACGACGAGGCGTACTTCGGCCAGGGCAACGGCGTGTCGAACGGCAACGGACACCTCCCGGGCGGGAACGACTCGTTCACCGCTACCGGCGGTTACCCCGAGCCCGCCTATGCGGAGTCCGTCCAGGAGGACCACGCGGCGGCCGCCGCGCACGCCCCGGAGACGTACCCGGGCTTCGAAGAGCCGTCCTATCAGGACGACTGGCCGCAGCAGCAGGACTACCAGAGCTCGTACCGCTCCGAGTACGCTCCGGAACCGGAATCTGCGCAGGCCGCTGACGTGAAGGAGCCGGACCGCGTAGGCTTCGACCGTCCGGGATCCACCCCTTCCGCCGGCCACGCGCTGACCGACGCCGGCCTGCCCCGCCGCGGCTCCACCGCGAGCGCGGGCGGCACGAGCGCGGGCGCCGCGAACGGACGACAGGATGTGGCCCAGGACCAGCCGACGACGGCCGGGGGACCGAACGGCGACTGGCGCTCCGCCAACGACGAGCGCTGGCAGCAGGCCTCCCAGCTGAAGAAGCCCAAGGCAGGCGGGGTCACCTCCTCCGGTCTGCCTCGGCGGGTGCCCAAGGCCAACCTGGTCGAGGGCGCCGCCACGACGACCCCGCAGGGAGGTCCACAGATCTCCCGCGCTCCCGAGGACGTCCGGGGCAGGCTGAGCAACCTGCGCCGGGGTGTCCAGCGTGGGCGCAACGCAGGCAGTGAAACGAACGGCCAGGGCTTCGGTCCTGACAGCACCTACAACCAGGAGCGTTAGTGTGAGCCCGATGAGCCAGGCGGCGCAGAACCTGAACTGGTTGATCACCAATTTCGTGGACAACACCCCCGGGGTGTCGCACACGGTGGTGGTCTCCGCCGACGGACTCCTTCTGGCGATGTCCGAAGGGTTTCCCCGCGACCGTGCCGACCAGCTGGCGGCCGTCGCGTCGGGTCTGACCTCTCTGACCGCGGGTGCCTCCCGCATTTTCGAAGGTGGCAGCGTCAATCAGACGGTTGTGGAGATGGAGCGGGGATTCCTGTTCATCATGTCCATCTCCGACGGTTCCTCGCTCGCCGTTCTCGCACATCCGGAAGCCGACATCGGCCTCATCGGGTACGAGATGGCCCTTCTGGTGGACCGTGCCGGTACGGTCCTGACGCCCGATCTTCGTGCGGAGCTCCAGGGCAGCCTGCTCAACTAACAGTCAGACGGTGCGTTTTGGCGTCCCGGGGCCGTAAGGTTTCGGGACGCGGCTTCCAATGAGCCATGGATGCCAGCACAGTCGGAGGAGGAGAGAACGTGGCAACACCCCCAGGCGGTTCATCGTCGGGCAACTGGTCCTACCCTGGCCAGGGGCCGGGCCAGGGTGACCAGAACCGATACAACTTCCCCTCCGCACCGAGCCGCCAGCAGCCGTACGCACCGCAGGGCCCCGGCCCCTCGCCGTACGACCAGCCGCCGGCGCCGCGCATCCAGCCCGTGCAGCCGCAGCGCCGCACCCCTGAACCGTCCCCCGCGGGGGCGGCGACCAACCCCCTGGTGCGCCCGTACGCCATGACAGGCGGCCGCACCAGGCCGCGCTACCAGCTCGCCATCGAGGCACTGGTGCACACCACCGCGCAGCCGCACCAGATGCAGGGCCAGTTGCCCGAGCATCAGCGGATCTGCAACCTCTGCCGAGAGATCAAGTCGGTCGCCGAGATCTCGGCGCTCCTGACCATCCCCCTCGGCGTGGCCAGGATCCTCGTCGCCGACTTGGCGGAGGCGGGCCTGGTCGCCATCCATCAGCCCGGCGGCGACGAGAGCGCCGGCGGCCAGCCAGACGTGACACTGCTCGAAAGGGTGCTCAGTGGACTTCGCAAGCTCTAGCGGCGGTCCTTCCCGCTCCACCACCTCGGCGAAGATCGTGGTGGCGGGTGGCTTCGGCGTGGGCAAGACCACGTTCGTCGGGGCCGTCTCGGAGATCAACCCGCTGCGTACCGAGGCCGTGATGACGTCCGCGTCCGCGGGCATCGACGACCTCACCCACACCGGGGACAAGACGACCACCACGGTCGCCATGGACTTCGGCCGTATCACCCTCGACCAGGACCTGATCCTGTACCTGTTCGGCACCCCCGGTCAGGACCGCTTCTGGTTCATGTGGGACGACCTCGTGCGCGGCGCCATCGGCGCGATCGTGCTGGTGGACACCCGTCGTCTCGCCGACTGCTTCCCGGCCGTCGACTACTTCGAGAACAGCGGCCTGCCCTTCGTCATCGCCCTCAACGGCTTCGACGGCCAGCAGCCGTACAACCCGGACGAGGTCCGGGAGGCCCTGCAGATCGGCCCCGACACCCCGATCATCACGACGGACGCCCGCCACCGCTCGGACGCCAAGTCGGCCCTGATCACCCTGGTCGAGCACGCGCTCATGGCCCGCCTGCGGTAGGTCCGCGGCGCTCAGCCCAAGACGAGAGGGGACCCCTCCCTTTGCGGGAGGGGTCCCCTCTCGTCTTGGGCTGCGGGCCCGGTGGAGCCCGCATGAGAAAGGGCCCCCTCCATGCGGAGGGGGCCCTTTCAAGCCAGGACTCAGCGCCAGCTGTGCGGCGCCCGGAAGCCCGGCTCGCGCTCCAGGCGGCGCCAGCCCGCGCGGAGGCGGCCTCGGTGGACCGGCGTGGCCTCCGCCGGCTGCGCGGCCGCTCGGGCCATCAGCAGCGCGGTGATCGCGGCCACTTCCTCGGGCTCGGCGTGGCCCTTCTCGACGCGAATATCAGGAAGCTTCATGGGTGTCAGTCTCCGTGGGTGAGGTTTCCGCAGGGGTACCGCGAAGGAACCGTCGGGTTACTGCGGCGGGTTGCCGTGCTTGCGGGACGGCAGGTCCGCGTGCTTGGTGTGGAGCATCGCCAGGGAGCGGATGAGGACCGCGCGGGTGTCCGCGGGGTCGATCACGTCGTCCACGAGGCCACGCTCGGCCGCGTAGTACGGGTGCATCAGCTCGGCCTTGTACTCCTTGACCATCCGGACCCGCATCGCCTCGGGGTCCTCGGCCTCGGCGATCTGACGCCGGAAGATGACGTTGGCGGCACCTTCGGCGCCCATGACGGCGATCTCGTTGGTCGGCCACGCGTAGGTGAGGTCGGCCCCGATGGACTGGCTGTCCATGACGATGTAGGCACCTCCGTACGCCTTGCGCAGGATCAAGGAGATCCGGGGCACGGTCGCGTTGCAGTACGCGTACAGCAGCTTCGCGCCGTGGCGGATGATTCCACCGTGCTCCTGGTCGACGCCCGGGAGGAAGCCGGGTACGTCCAGGAGAGTGATGATCGGGATGTTGAAGGCGTCGCACATCTGCACGAAACGCGCGGCCTTCTCGCTGGCCTCGATGTCGAGGACGCCCGCGAGGGACTGCGGCTGGTTGGCGACGATGCCGACCACCTGGCCGTCGAGCCGGCCCAGGGCGCAGATGATGTTGCGGGCCCAGCGCTCGTGGACCTCCAGGTAGTCGCCGTCGTCGACGATCTCCTCGATCACCTTGGTCATGTCGTAGGGCCGGTTGCCGTCGGCCGGGACCA
Organism: Streptomyces akebiae; assembly: GCF_019599145.1. NCBI lineage: Bacteria > Bacillati > Actinomycetota > Actinomycetes > Kitasatosporales > Streptomycetaceae > Streptomyces > Streptomyces akebiae. Next base: position 3,065,700 of record NZ_CP080647.1, read on the forward strand.
GGTCGAGCAGGACCTCGCTGCGGCGGTCCGCCGGGTCGGAGGGCTCGACGCGCGGCGGGTTCTCGCGGTTGTTCTGCGGGAGCATCGACAGGAGGTAGCGCACCTCGGCGATGCAGGTCTCCTCGTCGTCGTACGCGAAGTGCGCGACGCCGGAGGTCTCGGCGTGCACGTCCGCGCCGCCGAGGCCGTTCTGGGTGATCTCCTCGCCGGTGACCGCCTTGACGACGTCCGGGCCGGTGATGAACATCTGCGAGGTCTCGCGGACCATGAAGACGAAGTCGGTGAGGGCGGGGCTGTAGGCCGCGCCGCCCGCGCAGGGGCCGAGCATGACCGAGATCTGCGGGATGACACCCGAGGCCCTGGTGTTGCGCTGGAAGATGCCGCCGTATCCGGCCAGCGCCGAGACGCCCTCCTGGATACGGGCGCCCGCGCCGTCGTTGAGCGAGACCAGTGGAGCACCGGCCGCGATGGCCATGTCCATGATCTTGTGGATCTTGGTGGCGTGCGCCTCGCCCAGGGCACCGCCGAAGATGCGGAAGTCATGGGCGTAGACGAAGACCGTACGGCCCTCCACCGTGCCCCAGCCGGTGACGACACCGTCGGTGTACGGCTTCTTGGCCTCCAGACCGAATCCGGTGGCCCGATGCCGGCGCAGTTGTTCGACCTCGTTGAACGACCCCGGGTCCAGCAGCAGCTCGATGCGCTCCCGGGAGGTCAGCTTGCCCTTGGCGTGCTGCGCCTCGGTCGCCTTCTCGCTGGGGCCGGCCAACGCCTGGGCACGGATCTCGTGCAGTTCGGCCACTCGCCCGCGCGCGTCCGTCGGCTCACCCGGTGCCTCATCCAAAACGGTCATGTAGTGACCTTACGAAGCCGAGTGAGGAAAGCGGTCCGTCGACTCCGTACAGTCTCCGGCGTGTTTTCCTGGTACCCCTGAACAGAACCTCGTCGGCATGCAGTCGAACCGACTGCTCAGGGGGTGTGGGGCTTGTAGGGGTCGCACAAAGACCGGTCGGGTCGCTCAGCCGAGAGTCACGTCACAGGTGTACGTGGCGCAGGCCGTGCCGGGGGTGACGCGGAGCCGCAGTCGGCCGGCCGTGGACTCCAGCACCTCGACCGGGTCGTCCGCCCGGACCACCGCGCGGACCGGTCCGTGCCAGGTGATCTCCACCGGTTCTCCCGTGCGCGGCGGTTCGCTCACGCAGAGGGTACCGGTCCTCCCCCGGCGGCGTACCAGCACGCTCGCCCCGGCGGAGGCGGTCAGCGGGCCCGCCGTGCCGGGCTGCCAGAAGTTGGCGGCGGTCAGACCGAGCGAGGGGACGTGGACGGCCTGGCACGTGCTGTCGTTGGCGAAGATCGACAACCAGCGCCGATCGGCGGCACGGGCCTCGACGGCGTGGCGAGAGGCTCCGGGCATGAGCAGATAGGCGTAGCCGGCGTTCACCGGATCGGTGCCGTGGTCCAGCCAGAGGGTCTGCCAGCGCCGGGTGCGGCGTTCGGTCGTACCGCCGGTGTTGATGTCGGACCAGGCGCCGGCGCGGTCCTCGCGCAGGGTGCGCAGAGCGGCGTCCGACCGCGTGTCGGGGAAGACCCAGCCGCCGTGTCCTTCCAGGTGTGCCCAGCGTCGGCCCCGCAGGAGGGCCTGGGACGCCGTGGCGGTGGCCTCCCCCAGGTTCCGGTTGTCGACCACCGTCTCCACCGGCACCCCGTCCGCGCAGGTGATCCCCGCTCCGAGGCAGATGACGGCGTCCGCGACGCAGAACCACGACTTGTGGGCCCGGAGTGTGGAGCCGAGCCCCGCGAGGTGCTGGCCGACGGTCGCGTACTCTCCGTCGGTCGTACCGCCGACCCAGCGGACCGCGGGCTTCGGCGCGCCCCATTCGCCGCCCTCGCGGTCGGCGAGCCGTTTGGTGGAGACGGTGGTGCCGGGGAGGCGGTACCAGTCGACGGTGGGCCAGAACCAGTTCGTGTACTGGTCACCGTGTCCGTCGGCCCACCACAGGGTCGTTCCCGAACCCGTGTGCCAGCCGCGCGGGTTCTCGCCGTTGCCGCACTCGTAGTGGGCGATGCGGTCGGAGGCCATGGCGATGTTCACCGTGAAGGCGGGGCGGCGGTGGACGGCTCTGTCCATGGCCGGAAAGAGGCGGTGGCCGACGGGTTCGGGCGCGGCGACGACCGGGGAGGCGGCGACGGCGTGCAGCCGGGCCAGGTCCGCGACACCGAACTGTCGCGCCGAGAGGATCGGTGACACCGTGTCGCGTTCGATCCAGCCCTTGATCCGCGCGTGCCACCGCTCACGTTCGGCGGCGGTGGCCCCGAGCGAGAGCAGGGCGATCGCGGCGATGAGCGCCTGCCCGTGGAAGTGGTCGCTCCGCAGGATGTGCCGGTCGTCGCCCTTGAGGTAACCGCGGCTGATGGCACGGCCGTTGACACTGTCCATCACCAGGCCGTCGTGGATGAGCGGCGCGTAGGCCCGCTCCACGCCGTCGAGCACGATCTGCCGGTCGGGATCGGTCACCGCCCAGCTCGACCCGGCCAGCAGTGCGAAGAGCCTGCCCAGCCCGTCGAGCATGACCTGCCCGTATGTTCCCGAGTAGGCGACCCAGGTGTGCTGCACGAACGAGCCGTCGGCGTACAGGCCGTCGCCCCGGGTGACGTACGGGAAGACGGGCGAGAGGGCGTCACGGGCGAGGGCGATCTTCTCGGGGGCGCGGCCGAGGATGCCGCGCAGGGCGACGGAGCGGCACAGGTCGACACGGTTGGCGCCGGTGGAGGTGCCGGTGTACTCGCGCAGCATCGTGTCGGGGATGAAGTGGTCGACGGCCGCGCAGGCGTCCGCCCTGCGGGCGGGTCCCAGGTCGTCGTACAGGGCGGCGACGATGTCCAGCAGGAGACGGGGGCTGCCGATCTGCCACTCCCACCAGTTGCCGTAGCGGGTGGTGCGCGGGTGGTAGACGGTCGTGCCGAGGTGGTCGAGGCCGCGCAGGACGTCGGCGAGGAGGGCGGCGTCGCCGGTGCGGCCGGTGCCGGGTTGGGCGTACGCCTGGGCCATCGTCCACAGGCGGCTGTAGCTCTGGGTGATTCCGGCGGGCGGGTCGAAGGGGTGGCCCGGCCAGAGGGAGTTGGCCGTGGGTGCCATGGCGGCGCGGAAGGCGTGGGCGAGGTCGCCGGTCTCGCGCAGACGGGTGGCGTAGGGCTCCGCGACGGCGTCGTAGCCTTCGCCGAGCGCGATGGCGCGCCAGCGGTGGCGGAGGGTGTCGTACTCGTCCTCGGCGGGCTCCGCGGCGTCCGCGGTGGGGTCGGGTGCGGTCGCCGCCGCCAGGGTCGCGGCGAGGAGCAGGACGGTGCGGCGTGTGGGGGTCATGCCCATGCCGTGTATCACCCGGGCGCCGCCGGATCAACAACGCGTGACACGGCGATCACCGGATCGACAAGGTTGAAACTTGAACGGAATAGGACTACGGTGAGCCGTGTTCAGTTCGTTGAACATTGAACGACATCACTCAAGGAGTACGTCATGGGCATCTTCGGCCGCAGCACCACGACCACCGAGACCGCCGCCACCACGGCGACCACCTCCGCGGTGAACCCCGAGCTCGCCGCGCTGACCGGCGACTACACGATCGACGCGTCCCACACCACGATCGGCTTCACGGCCCGCCACGCCATGGTCACCAACGTCAAGGGCGCCTTCCTCGACTTCTCCGGGAGCCTGCACCTGGACGGCACGGACCCGTCCCGCTCCACCGCCTCCATCGACGTCGAGATGGAGAGCATCGACACCGGCAACGCCGACCGTGACGGTCACCTGAAGAGCGCGGACTTCTTCAAGACGGAGGAGTTCCCGACGATGACCTTCCGCTCCACCAAGGCGGAGGCCCTCGGTGGCGACGACTACCGCATCACCGGCGATCTCTCCATCCTCGGTACGACCAAGCCCCTCACCATCGACCTGGAGTTCAACGGCGCCGCGAAGGACCCCTTCGGCAACGAGCGCGTCGGCTTCGAGGGCAAGGCGGAGATCCTGCGCTCCGAGTGGGGCCTGACGTGGAACGCGGCGCTGGAGACCGGCGGCGTCCTGGTGTCGGACAAGATCAAGCTCACCTTCGACATCTCGGCGATCCGGAACGCGTGACCCCTTCGGCGGCGACGCCGCCCGGTCTTGACCCACCGCTGAGCACCCTCGCCCTTCGACTGCCCCCCTGGGCAGGCGGGCGAGGGCTCGGCATGTCGGCACGCGGGCACCCGGCTCGACGTGCGAGGGACGACGCGCCGGAGCGCTGAACTCGCCGCGCGTCCGTCATAGGAGCGCGCATCTGCCATCGGACCGCCTGTCCGTCATCGGACCGCGCGTCCCTCCTCCAGCCTGGTGACCGCCGCCGCCGACCGGGCCGCCCGCTGCGACGGGGTACGCGCCCGCAGGACGCCGAGCATGGCGAGGTACCGCTCCGTCCTGCCGAGCGCGTCGAAGGCTGCCTTCGCGCGGGGGTTCTCCTCCAGCGCGGCCGCGAGGTCCTCCGGCACGACGGCGTTCTTCTGCGACTCGTACGCCGCCGCCCACCGGCCGTCCGCCCGCGCCGCGGCCACCTCCGCGAGACCACCGGCTCGCATCCGCCCGGCGGCGGTCAGCTCCGCCACCCGCCGCACGTTCACCATGGACCAGTCGGCGCCCGGCCGACGCGGGGTGATCCGCTGGAGGAAGTACGAGGCGTCGAGCCGGCGCCGGCCCCCGGTGATCCACCCGTGGCACAGCGCGACGTCATTGACCTCACCGGCGCCGACGGAACGAACCCCGGCCCCCTTCTTGGCGACCTTGACCCAGAGGCCGCCGGACGGCGGAGCGGGGTGGGCGACCAGCCAGGCGTCGAGGTGGTCGGCGTCGGGGAACGCGCGGGCTCCGGGGCTTCGCGAGTGGTCATGCCCGGCACGGTAGAACGGATCTAGGACGGTTTCTGTCCTAGGGCGTGTTTCGGAAGTCCCTTCGTCGCCCGAAGGGCGGCTCTGCGGCGTCGTGGGGGTACCTCCCGGTCGAGCGCAGCCGAGACTGGGGGAGCGTGCTCTCGGCGTGGCCGGACGAAAGGCCTCGTACTGGGGGCCTCAGACGACCGCGTCCTCCAGTACGCGGTCGAGCACCCGGCGCTGCCTTCCCTCGGGGTCGGGACTGGACAGACCCGCCGTGCTGACCAGAGCCTTCCACAGTGCCCAGCCCCGGGCCCGTCGCCAGGCGTCGTCGGGCAGGCCGACGGCCTCGCGGAAGACCTTCCTCTCCTCGCCGGTGAAGTGGTTCCAGGCGATGACGAGGTCACAGGCGGGGTCGCCGACCCCGGAGGAGCCGAAGTCGATGACGGCGGAGAGAACCCCGTCGGTGGTGAGGAGGTTCCCGACGGAGACGTCACCGTGGAACCACGTCGGCGGGGAGGGCCAGGCGGACGTCAGCGCCTGTGCCCACACGGCCCGGCAGGCGGCGACGTCGACGGAGTCGGCCAGCCGCTCCAGGGCCGCCTCGACCTCGTCGCCGTAGACGCCGGGATGACAGCCACGGAAGTACGAGTGCCGTCCGGCGGCCGGGCCCCGCCCGACCGGCGCCTCGCGCAGCCGGGTGAGGAAGGTCCCGAGGTCACGGGCGAGCCGCGTCCCGTCGAGGTCCGTCGCGACCTCGACCGTCTCCCCCGGAAGCCACCGCCGCACCGACCACGGGAACGGGTACCCCGCCCCGGGCGCCCCGACGGCGACCGGCTCCGGCACGGACAGCGGCACATGCCGGGCCAGCTCGGGCAGACATCGGTCCTCCTTGGCCACGGCTGCCACATAGCCCTCCGCGCTGGGCAGACGGACCGTCAGCCGTTCCCCCAGCCGGAAGGTCCGGTTGTCCCAGCCCTGCCGGTCGACGGCTCTGACCGGGAGGTCGCTCCACTGCGGGAACTGGCTTGAGATCAGGGTGCGTACGAGCTCGGTCGAGATGTCGATCACCGGATCAGTGTGCGCGGTCCTCCGGCGCCGCCGCACTCCCTTTTCCCGCGGGACGGCTCGTGGGCCGGCAGCAAGGCTGGCTGGTTCGCGCCCCTTGTGTGAGGGCTTCCGGCGTTCTCATAATCCTGCAACAGAAATTGACCTGGGCATGCCACCAAAGGCGATTTCATGTCGCCTGATTGGCATGTCTGCGTCATGCCTGCGGTTCGGCAGTACGTGTCATCGAACGACTCATCGCATGTCAACCCCCCACGGAAGGCATCACGTTGAAGCGACTCATCACCGCTCTGAAGAGATGCGCGGCTGTCGGTGCAGCCGCGCTCGCGATCGCCAGCCTGCAGCCCGTGTCGGCGGCGACGGCCGCGCCGGCGCCGGTGGTCGGCGGCACGCGGGCCGCGCAGGGCGAGTTCCCGTTCATGGTCCGGTTGTCGATGGGCTGTGGCGGCTCGCTGTACACGCAGCAGATCGTGCTCACGGCCGCGCACTGTGTCGGCGCGACCGGCAACAACACCAGCTACACGGCCACGGCCGGTGTCGTGGACCTCCAGAGCACCAGCGGCCGGGTCCAGGTCCGCTCGACCAAGGTGTACCGGGCCCCCGGCTACAACGGCGACGGCAAGGACTGGGCGCTCATCAAGCTGGCCTCGCCCATCAACCTCCCGACACTGAAGATCGCCACGACCACCGCGTACAACTCCGGCACCTTCACGGTCGCCGGCTGGGGCGCGGCCACCCAGGGCGGCGCGCAGCAGCGGTACATGCTCAAGGCGACCGTGCCGTTCGTGAGCGACGCGACCTGCCGTTCCTACAGCGGCTACGGCGGGCTCATCGCCGGCGAGGAGATCTGTGCCGGTTACGCGGCGGGTGGCGTCGACACCTGCCAGGGCGACTCGGGCGGTCCGATGTTCCGTCGGGACAACGCCAACCAGTGGATCCAGGTCGGCATCGTCAGCTGGGGCATAGGCTGCGCCCAGCCCAACGCCCCCGGTGTCTACACCGAGGTGTCCACCTTCGCGTCCCAGATCGCGGCGGCCGCGGCCACTCTCTGAGCGACGCGCCGCAGCACTCTCGTACGACGTCCACGGGCCCGGCGGCTCCCAGCGCCGGGCCCGTGTCCTTGCCCGTGTCCTTGCCCGTGTCCGTACCCACGGCCGGCCCGTGTCGGGGACGGGGCTTCAGAAGCCTCCGCCGAAGTCCCCGCCGCCGCCGAAATCGCCGCCGCCGCCGAAGTCCCCGCCGCCGAAACCACCGCTGAAGTCGTCCGTGTCGAAGTCACCGCCCGAGACGTCGCCGCCGCCGTAGCCGGAGGCCGCGCCGAAGTCGCCGTAACCGGAGCCGTACATGGCGGCGTACGAGGGGGTGGCCATCATGCTGCCGAGCATGGTGCCGACGAGGAGGCCGGGGAGGAGGCCGCCGCCGTAGTAGCCGCCCGCCCAGGGGCCGTAGGCCGGGCCGGCGTCCCAGTAGGGGCGGCGGGCGCCGGACACCGTCTCCACCTCGCGGATCATGGGGTCCTCGCCGTCGGCGAGGCGGGCCCGGTCGGCGGCGCAGACCGGCACCTCGCGTGCGGTGCCGACGCCCGGGGCCCACAGGACGTCGGCGACCGACGGACCGTGGCGGGGGTCGAAGAAGCAGGGGGCGCGGCGCTCCGGCAGGGGACGGCCCTCCCTGCGGGCGGCGAGCTGCGCGAGGGAGAAGCGGCCGTCCTCCAGGGTCTGGGTGACCGCGCGGACCTCCTCGGGGCGGGTGGTCGCCGCCATGAGGGACTTGGCCTTCTCGTAGGCGTCCAGGGCCCGTTCGTAGTCGGCGCGCATCGCGTCGTCGGCGCCCGCCTCGGCGGGGTGGAAGTCCAGGCGCTCCAGTTCCTCGCCGAAGGCCGTGATGTCCTCGTCCACCACCACGGAGAGCTTGGCCAGCGCCTCGCGGCGTTCCTCCTCCTTGCGCCGGCGGTTGCGGCGGACCAGCGCGTACGCGCCGACGCCGCCCGCCACCACGACCGCGCCCGCCGCGGCCAGGGCACCGGCGTCCACGCCCGCGTCGCCGCCGTCGCTCCAGCTCGACGGGGCCGTGCCGCCCGGGTTGCTGCGCAGGGCGTCGTCCACGAAGTCGTTGAGCTGGGCCTTCGGGTCGCCGGCGCCCTGGACCGCCGTGACCAGGTTGGCGACGGCCTCCTGGCTCAGCACACTGCTGTCGGCCCGGGCGTCGAAACGATCGCCGAGGCGGACGCCGTAGAGGCCGGTGACGCCCGTCTCGGTGCGGAGGTTCTGGAAGAGGTTCTCGCTCGGGTAGCCGGCCGGGAGGACCGCCACGAAGATCGGCTCGTCCGCGTCCTCGATCTTGTCGGCGAGGGCCTCGGCGTCCGCCGAGGAGAGCAGGTCGGTGGCGGCCGGGTCGACGTAGACGGGGCCCTCGCGCAGGGCCGCGGCCACCGTCGACAGGTCGGTGGCCGCGTGTGCGCTCGGCGCACCGACCGACAGCACCGCCAGGGCCGCCAGCGCCATCGCGGCGAGCGGCACCATGAGGAGGCGGAGCAGACGACGAACCGGTGCGCCCTTCATACCTTCGAAGCTACCTCGTTCCACCGCAAAACGGACGATCCGCTTTCGTGACCCGATGGGACCGACCGTCGACTTGGGTGGACGCCGGAACGGCTGTACAACCGTTCGAAGGGGTTCGGGCCGGGTCCTGGCGACGGCGGAACGGGGGCGAGCGGAATGCTGCGAAGAGTGTCGGCGGTGGTGGGCGCGGTCGGCGGGGCGACGCTGTTGAGCGGTTGCACGGCCCTGGACAGGACGACACGGACGTCACGCTCTGGCGGGCGGAAGGTGAACGGTCGGGCGACACCGCGTTCGCGCTCTTCTCGCCGCCACCCGCGTGGGGCACCGACGCCGGGGGTGAGCGTCGATTGCTGCCGGACCGCACCTACCAGCTGACCTTCACCCACCACGAGGACGACTACAACGGCACGGTCGCCTTCACCGCCGGGGACCTCTCCGGTCTGGGGACCGGGCAGGTGTGGGCCGACGACCGGGCGATGGACCTCGACGAGTTCGAGGAACTCGCCGAGGAGTCGTGCTGAGGAGGCGGGGCGGCCCGGTGCGCCCAGCGGGCGGCCACGGACCGTCCGCGGTCGCCCCGCGCATCCCGTCCACCGACTCGCGGCCGATCACTCCGCCGGTTCGACACCCGCCCGCAGCAGCCCGTACGTGTACGCGTCCTCCAGCGCCTGCCAGGACGCGGCGATGACGTTCTCGGCGACACCGACCGTGGACCACTCCCCCGCACCGTCCGTCGTGGAGATCAGCACACGCGTCGTGGAGTTGGTGCCGTGCTTGCCCTCCAGGATGCGGACCTTGTAGTCGACCAGCTCCAGCTTGGCGAGCTGGGGGTAGATCTTCTCCAGGGCGACGCGCAGGGCGCGGTCGAGCGCGTTGACGGGGCCGTTGCCCTCGGCCGTGGCGACGATGCGCTCGCTCTTGGCCCACAGCTTGACGGTGGCCTCGTTGGCGTGGCTGCCGTCGGGGCGGTCCTCGACGATGGCCCGCCAGGACTCCGTGCGGAAGTACCGCTGCGGCTTGCCCGCGACCTCGTCGCGCAGGAGGATCTCGAAGCTGGCGTCCGCGGCCTCGTAGGTGTAGCCCCGCAGTTCGCGCTCCTTGACCCGCTCGACGACCCGGCCGACCAGCTCCCGGTCGTCGCCGAGGTCGACGCCCAGCTCCTTGCCCTTGAGTTCGATGGAGGCACGGCCCGCCATGTCGGAGACCAGCATCCGCATGGTGTTGCCGACCTGCTCGGGGTCGATGTGCTGGTACAGGTCCGGGTCGACCTTGATCGCGGACGCGTGCAGGCCGGCCTTGTGCGCGAACGCCGAGACACCGACGTACGGCTGGTGGGTGGAGGGGGTGAGGTTGACGACCTCGGCGATCGCGTGGGAGATCCGCGTCATCTCGCGCAGGGCGCCCTCGGGGAGGACCTTCTTGCCGTACTTCAGCTCCAGCGCGGCGACGACCGGGAAGAGGTTGGAGTTGCCGACCCGCTCGCCGTAACCGTTGGCGGTGCACTGGACGTGGGTGGCGCCGGCGTCGACGGCGGCCAGGGTGTTGGCGACCGCGCAGCCGGTGTCGTCCTGGGCGTGGATGCCGAGGCGGGCGCCGGTGTCGGCCAGCACGGTCGCGACGACGGCCTGGACCTGCGCCGGCAGCATGCCGCCGTTGGTGTCGCAGAGGATCACCACGTCGGCGCCGGCCTCCGCGGCGGCACGGACGACGGCCTTGGCGTACTGGGGGTTGGCCCGGTAGCCGTCGAAGAAGTGTTCGCAGTCGACGAAGACCCGGCGGCCCTCGGAGCGGAGGTGGGAGACGGTGTCGCGGACCATCTCCAGGTTCTCGTCGAGCGTGGTGCGCAGGGCGAGTTCCACATGACGGTCGTGGGACTTGGCGACCAGGGTGATCACCGGGGCGCCGGAGTCGAGCAGGGCTTTGACCTGCGGATCCTCGCTCGCCTTGCCGCCCGCGCGGCGGGTGGCGCCGAACGCCACCAGCTGGGCGTGCCTGAAGTCGATCTCCTTCTGCGCGCGGGCGAAGAACTCGGTGTCGCGCGGGTTCGCGCCGGGCCAGCCGCCCTCGATGAAGCCGACGCCGAAGTCGTCCAGGTGCCGTGCGATGGCCAGCTTGTCCGCGACGGTCAGGTTGATGCCCTCGCGCTGGGCGCCGTCGCGCAGGGTGGTGTCGAAGACGTGGAAGGAGTCGTCGAGTTCGCTGGTTTCCGTCATGGTGTCAAGGCTCCTGCTGTTGGATCCCGCTGGATCACGGTCTGTACCGGAATGACCGGCTCCACCGTCCCCAATGCTCCCTCACGCTGCGCTCCCGGCTGAAGGTGGGCCAGAAAAGCGAAAAACCTCTCGCGGGTGCGAGAGGTCTGCGCGCGGGTCGAGGACGACGGTGTCCGCCCGTACGTGGTCGTACCTGGCGGTCACTGCGGACCGGCGCGCCTGCTGCCAATAATCATGGCGAACGAGAGCACGGGGGCAGTCTGGCACAGACCGTCCCCGTGCTCACCGTCTGTCTCAGGATGCGAACAGCGCGCTTCGACGCGGCAGGGCCACCGCGGACGCATCGTCCGTGGCGGCCCTGGAGGGGATCGACGCTCGGCGTCAGCCCAGCTCGTGCATCCAGCCGTGCTTGTCCTCGGCCGTGCCGCGCTGGATGTCCAGCAGCGCCTCGCGGAGCTTGAGGGTGACGGGGCCGGGCTCGCCGCCGGACTGCTGCCAGGCGGCGCCGGTGCGCTTGACCGTGCCGACGGGGGTGATGACGGCGGCCGTACCGCAGGCGAAGACCTCGGTGAGGGCGCCGCTCTCGGAGTCGGCCTGCCACTGGTCGATGGAGATCCGGCCCTCCTCGGCGGTGTAGCCGAGGTCGGCGGCGACCGTCAGCAGGGAGTCACGGGTGACGCCCTCCAGGATGGAGCCGGTGAGGGAGGGGGTGACGATGCGGTCGCCGTACACGAAGTACAGGTTCATGCCGCCGAGTTCCTCGACCCACTTGCGCTCGACCGCGTCGAGGTAGCAGACCTGGGCGCAGCCCTCGGCCGCCGCCTCGGCCTGGGCGAGGAGGGAGGCGGCGTAGTTGCCGCCGGTCTTGGCGTCGCCCATGCCGCCGGGGACCGCGCGGACGTGGTCCTCGGAGACCCAGATCGAGACGGGCTGCACTCCGCCGGGGAAGTAGGCGCCGGCCGGGGAGGCGATCACCAGGAAGAGGTACTCGCCCGCCGGCTTGACGCCCAGGCCGACCTCGGTGGCGATCATGAAGGGGCGGAGGTAGAGGGACTCCTCGCCACCGTGGGCGGGGACCCAGCCCTGGTCCTGCTTCACCAGCGCGTCACAGGCCTCGATGAACGTCTCGACCGGCAGTTCCGGCATGCCGAGCCGGCGGGCGGAGGCCTGGAAGCGCCTGGCGTTCTTCTCCGGACGGAAGGTGGCGACGGAGCCGTCGGGCTGCCGGTAGGCCTTCAGGCCCTCGAAGATCTCCTGGGCGTAGTGCAGGACCATGGTGGCCGGGTCCAGGGAGAGCGGCGCGTACGGAACGAGCTGGCCGTCGTGCCAGCCACGACCCTCGGTCCACTTGATGACGACCATGTGGTCGGTGAAGTGGCGGCCGAAACCGGGGTTGGCCAGGACCGCGTCGCGCTCGGCGTCGGAGAGCGGTCTGGCGGAGGGCTTGAGCTCGATCGTGGGCGTCATGAGTGGGTGTCCTTCACCGGTTGTGTGTGACGGGCCGCGCTCACATCCGTACTCCAGTGGCGAGTGCTAGGGCGTCCGAGCATTCCCTCGTTCGGCGGCTCCGCGTTCGATTATCGCAAGCGGAGTCGGCGGAAGAAAACGGCGTGAATGCGACCCAGGGGATGATGGTGGCACCCGGCGGGGACATGCGGAAGCCGCCGGGTGCGGTAGCGACCCGGCGGCTTCGAAAGATTTCGAGTGGCGCGGCGGGTCAGCCGGCTACTCGTACGGCGAGGGCGTCGCCGATCTCGGCCGTCGAACGGGCGGGCTTTCCGACGCGCTCCGCGAGGTCGGCGGAGACGGCCTCCTCGATCGCCGCGGCCTCGGCCTCGTAGCCGAGGTGGCGCAGGAGCAGGGCGACGGACAGGACCGTGGCGGAAGGGTCGGCCTTGCCCTGGCCGGCGATGTCCGGGGCCGAGCCGTGCACGGGCTCGAACATGGACGGGAAGTCGCCGGAGGGGTTGATGTTGCCGGAGGCCGCGACACCGATGCCGCCGGAGACGGCCGCGGCGAGGTCGGTGATGATGTCACCGAAGAGGTTGTCGGTGACGATGACGTCGAACCGGGCCGGGTCGGTGACCAGGTAGATCGTGGCCGCGTCGACGTGGATGTAGTCGGTGGTGACCTCGGGGAACTCCTCGGCCACCTTGTTGAAGATGTTCGTCCACAGGTGACCGGCGAAGGTCAGCACGTTGTTCTTGTGGACGAGGGTGAGCTTCTTGCGCGGGCGGGCCTGGGCGCGGGCGAACGCGTCACGGACCACGCGCTCGACACCGAAGGCCGTGTTCACGGAGACCTCGGTGGCGACCTCGTGCTCGGTGCCCTTGCGGATGGTGCCGCCGTTGCCGGTGTACGGGCCCTCGGTGCCCTCACGGACCACGACGAAGTCGATCTCGGGCTGGCCGGCGAGCGGGGTGGCGACACCCGGGAGCAGCTTCGACGGGCGCAGGTTCACGTGGTGGTCGAAGGCGAAGCGGAGCTTGAGCAGGAAGCCGCGCTCCAGTACGCCGGAGGGGACGCTCGGGTCACCGATCGCGCCGAGCAGGATCGCGTCGTGCCGCTTCAGCGCGTCGAGGTCGGCTTCGGTGAGGGTCTCACCGGTGGCGTGGTAGCGCTTGGCGCCGAAGTCGTACTCCTTGGTCTCCAGCTTCACATCCTGCGGAAGGACGGCGGAGAGGACCTTGAGCCCCTGGGCCACGACTTCCTGACCGATGCCGTCACCGGGGATCACTGCGAGATTGAGGCTGCGAGACATGACGGCACCGTACTCCTGGTCCCACGGGATGACACAAGGTGTCCGCGATACGGACGCACGGTCGGGTGACGCTGCCCACACGTCACCACGCGTTCACCCGTACGGGGGGCGGGTGTTGGGATTCGCTGGGAACTTCGTCAGCATGACCCACCCTTCCAGGAGGACACCCCCCGGACCTCCCGTACTCGACTTCGGCATCCCGCCGCAGCTCGCGCGCCGGATGAGCATGGCCGAACAGTACGAGTACCTGCGTACGAAGCTGTCGCGGCGCCGCACCCTGGTGACGGCGGGCTCACTGGCGGCGGGCGGGCTGCTGACCGGCTGCGGCGGATCCGACTCGCCGGCCTCACCGAACGCGACGACCTCGGCCCCGTCGCCCGCCACCTCGAAGGCGCCCGGTTCCGTCGTCACCCCCTTCGGCCGCCATCTGGCGTTCGGCGCCGACCCGAAGACGCGGATGCGGATCTCCTGGCAGGTGCCGTTCGCGGTGAAGAAGCCGTACGTGCGCGTGGGCCTGAAGCCCGAGGAGCTGACCCGGAAGGTCGAGGCGGAGATCCGCGACCTGCACACGCCGGGGATCGAGGGAGTGCGCCTGGAGCTGGAGCAGTACTACCTGCACGCGGCCCTGGACGGCCTGCGACCCGGGACGACGTACTACTACGGCGTCGGCCACGAGGGCTTCGACCCGGCCGCCCCCGCCCACCGCTCCACGATCGGCACCTTCCGCACGGCGCCCGCCGCACCGGAGAAGTTCGTGTTCACCGCCTTCGGCGACCAGGGCGTCGGCAAGGCCGCGGCGGCCAACGACAACCTGATCATCCGCCAGAAGCCGGCCTTCCATCTCCACGCCGGCGACATCTGCTACGCCAACGGCAACGGCAAGGGCGTGGAGTCGGACGGCTACGACCCCGGCTTCTGGGACCTGTTCCTCAAGCAGAACGAGCCGGTGGCCAGGTCCGTGCCGTGGATGGTGACGACCGGCAACCACGACATGGAGGCCTGGTACTCGCCGGACGGCTACGGCGGTCAACTCGCCCGCTGGTCCCTCCCGGACAACGGCTTCGACCCCCGTTCCGCGCCGGGGGTGTACGCGTTCACCTACGGCAACGTCGGCTTCGTGGCGCTGGACGCGAACGACGTGTCGTACGAGATCCCCGCCAACCTCGGCTACTCGGGCGGCCGGCAGACCAAGTGGCTGGACAGGAAGCTGGGGGAGCTGAGGGCCGCGAAGGACGTCGACTTCATCGTCGTCTTCTTCCACCACTGCGCCTACTCGACGTCCTCGCACGCCTCCGACGGCGGTGTCCGTGACGCGTGGCCGCCGCTGTTCGCGAAGCACCAGGTGGACCTGGTGATCAACGGCCACAACCACGTCTACGAGCGGACCGACGCCGTCAAGGACGGCGACGTCGGCAGGCCGGTACCCGTCGGCGCGTCCACCGACCCGACCCGGGACGGGATCGTGTACGTCACGGCGGGCGGCGGTGGGCGCGATCTGTACGGCTTCCCGTCCGGCGTGAAGGAGAGCTACGAGGGGCACGTCACCCGCCACGACGCCGTGGAGACCTTCGAGTGGACCAGGTCGCGCAGGTCGAAGGCGGAGACGGTGGAGTGGTCGCGGGTGCGCTACCGGGGCTTCTCGCTGCTCTCGGTGGAGGTCTCAGGCGGCGCGCGACCGGCTCTGAAGGTGTCGGCGCTGGCACAGAACGGCGACCGCGTCGACCACTTCGAGGTGCGGCGCGGGACGTGAGTGCAGTTCGAGGTGCGGCACGGCCGTAGGCGTCCACCCGCGGCCGCGCCGCACTCCGAACGGGTGCGGCTCCCGGCTGGTGGGGCGCTCAGTGCCCGGTCGAGCCGCCGTTGTCCCTGCGGTCGAGGGCGCGCTGCAGGGCCGCGGCGGCGTTCTTGCGGTCGGACTCGGTGGTCCGGGAAACGTGACGGACTCGGCGGCGGACGGTCGTCTCGGCCATGGGGAATCGACTCCTTCGAGGCAATCCGGAGTACGGAAACGGGAGGGTTGCGAGACGCCGGATGGGGCGGGGAGCGGGGCCGCAGGGGTTGCCTGACTAGGGCTCCGGCTCACGTCCGCCATTCGCTGGATCGAGCGAGACGTTCGGCTCCTACAAAGCTAGGTGAGCGCGGCGCATCTGTCTCCACAATTAGTCGGACTTCCTACTATCTGAGACGGTGGATTGGGTCACACCCCTCTGACCTGCGCTTTCCTGGATCCCGCCGGACACGGCAGCGCCCGGCCCCTCCACGACGGAGGGGCCGGGCGCGCTGTCCGTGCCCGACGTCAGCCCATGTGCGGGTACGAGTAGTCGGTCGGCGGGACCAGGGTCTCCTTGATGGCGCGGGTCAGGGTCCAGCGCATCAGGTTCTGGGGGGCGCCGGCCTTGTCGTTGGTGCCGGAGGCACGGCCGCCGCCGAAGGGCTGCTGGCCGACGACGGCGCCGGTGGACTTGTCGTTGATGTAGAAGTTGCCGGCCGCGTAGCGGAGCTTGTCCATCGTGTACGCGGCGGCCGCGCGGTCGCCCGAGATGACGGAACCCGTCAGGGCGTACGCCGACACCGACTCCATCTGGGTCAGCATCTCCTCGTACCGGTCGTCCTCGTAGACGTGCACGGCGAGGAACGGGCCGAAGTACTCGGTGGTGAAGACCTCGTTCGTCGGGTCGGTGCACTCGACGACGGTCGGGCGGACGAAGTAGCCGACCGAGTCGTCGTAGGAGCCGCCGGCGACGATCGTGCAGGTCGGGTCGGACTTGGCGCGGTCGATGGCTGCCTTGTTCTTGGCGAAGGAGCGTTCGTCGATGACGGCGCCGATGAAGTTGGACAGATCGGTGACGTCGCCCATGGTCAGGTACTCGACCTCGGCGGCGAACTCCTCCTTGAAGCCGGAGTTCCAGATCGACGCCGGGATGTAGGCCCGGGAGGTCGCACTGCACTTCTGGCCCTGGTACTCGAAGGCGCCGCGGGTGAGGGCGGTCTTGAGCACGGCGCGGTCGGCGCTCGGGTGCGCGACCACGAAGTCCTTGCCGCCGGTCTCACCGACGAGGCGGGGGTAGGACCGGTACTTCTCGATGTTGGCGCCGACCGTCTTCCACAGGTACTGGAAGGTCTTGGTCGAGCCGGTGAAGTGGATGCCGGCGAGGTCACGGTGTTCGAGGGCCACCTTGGAGACCTCGATGCCGTCGCCCGTGACGAGGTTGATGACGCCCTTGGGCAGACCCGCCTCCTCCAGCAGTCGCATGAGCAGGACGGCCGCGTGGGTCTGCGTCGGGGACGGCTTCCACACCACCACGTTGCCCATCAGCGCCGGGGCGGTCGGCAGGTTGCCCGCGATGGCCGTGAAGTTGAACGGCGTGATCGCGTAGACGAAGCCCTCCAGCGGGCGGTGGTCGAGGCGGTTCCACACGCCCGGGGAGTTGGCCGGGGGCTGCTCGGCGAGCAGGTCACGGGCGTACTTGACGTTGAAGCGCCAGAAGTCGACCAGCTCGCAGGGACAGTCGATCTCGGCCTGCTGGGCGGTCTTCGACTGGCCGAGCATGGTGGAGGCGGCCAGCGTCTCGCGCCACGGGCCCGCGAGGAGGTCGGCGGCGCGCAGGATGATCGCGGCGCGGTCGTCGAAGGACATCGCACGCCAGGCGGGCGCGGCCGCGAGGGCCGCGTCGATGGCGTCCTGGGCGTCCTGCCCGGTGGCGTTGGCGTAGGTGCCGAGGCGGGCCTTGTGGTTGTGCGGCTGCACCACGTCGAAGCGGTCACCGCCGCCCATCCGCTTCTCGCCGCCGATGGTCATCGGCAGGTCGATCGGGTTCTCGGCCAGCTCCTTCAGCTTGACCTCCAGCCGGGCGCGCTCGGGCGAGCCGGGGGCGTAGCCGTGCACCGGCTCGTTGACGGGGGTGGGGACCTGGGTCACAGCGTCCATGAGCTACCTCTTCCGAGTGAATCCCTGGCTTCAGTCCCGGGGAGCCGAAGCCGTGTGCGTATGTTGGGCGGCGGTCAGGGCTTGACCGTCACGAACCCGCCGCGGCGGGCGAGTGAGAAGCCCCCACGGGGGCGGAGTCACGGGTTCCGTAACTCCTTACCGGAACCGGGTCGGCTCAGCCGATCCATGGGCGGTAGCTGCCGTCACCCGCAATGCACCCGGGTGCCGACAGCTACCGCTCACCCCTTGCTGACCATCGAGCGGGCGAAGAAGCGCAGGTTCGCCGGCTTCTCCGCGAGGCGGCGCATGAAGTAGCCGTACCAGTCCGTGCCGTAGGCGGTGTAGACCCGCATCCGGTGTCCTTCGGCGGCGAGCCGCAGGTGCTCGTCGCCGCGGATGCCGTACAGCATCTGGAACTCGTACTCGTCGAGCTTGCGTCCGGCGCGGTGGGCGAGTTCCTGGGCTATGGAGATCAGGCGCGGGTCGTGGGACCCGATCATCGGGTACCCCTCCCCGTCCATGAGGATCTTCAGGACGCGGACGTACGCCTTGTCGATCTCGGCCTTCTGCTGGAAGGCCACGTCGGCGGGCTCCTTGTAGGCGCCCTTCACCAGCCTCACCCGGCTGCCGTTCTCGGCCAGGCGGCGGGCGTCGGCCTCGGTACGGAAGAGATAGGCCTGGATGACGCAGCCGGTCTGCGGGAAGTCCCGGCGCAGCTCGTCGTGGATGGCGAACGTCGAGTCGAGGGTGGTGTGGTCCTCCGCGTCGAGGGTGACCGTCGTGCCGATCGCGGCGGCGGCCTCGACGACCGGGCGGACGTTGGCGAGGGCCAGCTCGTGGCCGCCGTCGAGGGCCTGGCCGAAGAGGGAGAGCTTCACGGACATCTCGGCGCGCTCGCCGAGCTCCAGCTCCTTCAGCCGGTCGATCAGCTCCAGATAGGCGTCGCGGGCGGCGGCGGCCTGCTCCGGACGGGTGATGTCCTCGCCGACGACGTCCATCGTCACGTCGAGACCGCGGCCGGTGAGCTCCCGGATGACGGGGACGATGTCGTCCACGCGTTCACCGGGGATGAAGCGGTCGACGACCTGCTTGGTCACGGGCGCCGCCGAGATCAGGCGTCGTATCCGGTCGCTGCGCGACGCGGCGAGAATCACGGGACCCAGCACGGGGCACCTCCACAAACCAGCAGATAGAACCACCGTGAAACCTAAGGATCCCCCCGTTCGCCGACCATCGACAGCTGTCACGTATCCGTGCCGCAGATCTCAGACAGATGTATGAAGGGCACTCGGGGATACGCGACAATGCCGGGGTGACGCCGGAAAGCTCAAGCCCCCATCCCGTGGGTGACTACCAGGAACTCGTCGACGAGATCTCCGCGCTGCTCGGCGCCCCGGCGACGCTGGAGAACCGCGACTTCGAGCTGATCGCCTTCGGCGCGTACGACAGCGAGGGTGAGCTCGATCCGTCGGCCCTGGACCCGGTCCGCACCCGCTCGATCCTGACCCGCCGCTCGACGACGGCGGTCCGGGAGTGGTTCGAGGGCTTCGGCATCACCCGGGCGACGGGACCGGTCCGGATCCCGCCGACGCCGGAGGCGGGGGTGCTCCGGGGGCGGGTCTGCCTCCCGGTACGCCATCGGGGGGTCGTCCTCGGTTATGTCTGGCTCCTGGACGGCGACCCGGGCCCCACCGACGCCCAGCTGTCCGCCGCCATGGCGGTGGCCTCCCGCATCGGCGCCCTGCTCGCGGACGAGGCCCAGGCCGGCGCCGATCTCACCCGCGAGCTGCGCGCGGTCCTCACCGCCGAGCGCGACTGGGAGCGCGACATGGCCGTGGCGGAGCTGCGCACGGCACTCGGTCCCCGCGGCGACGGCGTCCACGCGCTGGTGTGCGTGGCCCCCTGGCCGCATCCCGACCAGGACGACGCGCCGTCCTTCCGTACGGTGCCGGGGGCGACCGCGCTGTGCACGGTGCCTTGGGGTGCGGCGGGCCAGGGCCTGGCCCTGCTGGTACGGCTCCGCTCGGCCGACACCACGGCCCCGGCGCTCACCGCCGCCGCCCGGCTGCTGGAACGCGCGGGCGCGCACGCGGCGGCGGGCGTCTCGGCAGCCCGCGCGGGCCTCGCCGAACTGGGCACCGACTGGCGGGAGGCCTCGGCGGCGGCCCGGGCGGCGCTGGCGGAACCGGGGCTGGGCCCGATCGCCGAGTGGCGCTCCATCGGCCCGTACCGGCTGCTGACCGCGTTGCCTCCCGGCCTCCCCCAGGACCCGGCCGTCCGTGCCCTCCTCGCCCCCGCCCACCATGAACTGGCCCGCACCGCCGAGGTCTTCCTGGATCACGCGGGCCAAGCCGGGCGCACGGCGGCCGAGTTGGGCATCCACCGGCAGACCCTCTACTACCGCCTCTCCCGCGTCGAGCAGCTCACGGGTCTGCGCCTGACCGACGGCGAGGACCGCCTGCTGCTGCACATGGCGCTGAAGGGGGCGCGGCTGTGACGCACCCCGGGGACGTCAACTCGCCGGGGAGAGCGGGAACAACGCGCTGAGGCGCGGCAGGCGGCGGTGCGACTCCTCGTCGTCGCGGGCGTCCCAGCGTTCGCCGGCCGGGTCCATGGGCTCGGCGTCGTCGCCGACGAGGCTCTCCAGGGCGTCGTAGAAGGCCTCCTCCGTGCGACCCGTGACGTGCTCCCACGCCCGCACGGCGACATAGTCCAACTCCTCCCACTCCAGCACCTCCTCTTCCTCCCAGACCTGCGGCGGGCGGCCCACGAGCCCCCGCACCGCGGGCACGTCGGCCAGGGAGTCGGGATCACGGACGGCCCGGTCGAACACGTCCCGGCCCAGGCCGACCAGCCAGAGCCGGAAGTAGAAGAAGCTGTCGTCGGAGCACCAGCCCATGATCCGGTCGGCAGCGCCCCACAGGTCCCAGGTGAGCGTGGGGGCCAACACGCGGTCCAAGGTCTCCTGGAACCGCAGGAGTTCGTTCTCCGACCGGTCCTTCAACCGCTCGCACAGCCACTCCGACCGCTCGTCGGGGTCCGGTGTCACCCGTCGGCAGTCCTCGATCACGTCCCAGAAGGTCTCGTCGTCCACGTCCCCACCATGGCAGGGGGCACTGACAACGCGACCGGCCGCCGGTGGAGGGGGTCGTGGGGCGGCATCGTGGTGGCGCGAAACCGCACTTCTGAAAATGATTGTCATCGTGCTACGGTCGGGCACGTTGAAACTTTGACCACGCCATTACTCGGAGTGTCCCGTGCGCCTCCCGGCCCGTTTCGTCCCTCTCACCGCGGTCACCACCGCGACCTCCGCCCTGCTCACAGGCTGCTTCTCGGCCGCGGGCCCCGAGGAGGCCGGGAGCGAGGGCAAGCGGATACGGGTCGCGATGATGCAGCCGCCCCGCTCGGGCCTGTCCCCGCTCTCCGACGACGCGTTCAAGCTGTCGCGCTGGTCGACCGCCGAGACCCTGGTGAAACTGGACGCGGAGGGCGACGCGCGACCCGCGCTCGCCACCGAGTGGAAGCGCTCGGGCAAGACGTGGACGTTCACGATCCGGGAGGGCGTGACGTTCCACGACGGTACGAAGCTGACCGCTGCGGCCGTCGTCAACTCGCTCACCGAGGCGGCCACCGCGTCCCCCAAGCCGCGCATCCTCGACGGCGTGGACCTGAAGGCGAAGGCCGACGGCGACACCGTCACCGTCACCACGGCGGTCGAGGACCCACTGGTCCCGCAGCGCCTCAGCTCGCCGCAGCTGTCGATCCTCGCGGCGAAGGCCTACGAGGGAAAGACGGTGAACCCGCTCGGCGCCGGCACCGGCCCCTTCGAGCTGACCGAGGTCAACGGCACCGCCTCGGCCGCCCTCGACCGCTACGACGACTACTGGGGCGGCAAGGCCAAGGCCCCCGGCATCGACGTGAAGTACGTGCCGGACGGCACCGCCCGCGCGGCCTCCCTGCGCAGCGGCGAGGCCGACATCGTCGAGGCGGTCCCGGTGTCACAGGCCGCCGTCCTCGACCAGGACCTGATCACCGAGGTCCCGATGCCCCGTACCAACACCCTCTACCTGAACACCGAGAAGGGCGTGTTCAAGGACGCCTCGCTGCGCGCCGCCGCCCGCGAGGCCGTCGACGCCGAGTCCATCGTCGAGGGTGTGTACGAGGGGCGTGCCGACGTCGCCGAGGGGCTGCTCGGGCCCGCGCTCCCGTGGGCGGCCGAGCTGCGGTCCCCGCTGAAGCGCGCCGAGGCGGGGGACCCGGACGGCGAGGCCATCACCATCGGCACGTTCACCGACCGCGCCGAGCTGCCCGAGGTCGCCGCCACGCTGCAACAGCAGCTGCAGAAGGCGGGGTTCAAGGTGAAGCTCGACGTCCGCGAGTACGCCAACATCGAGTCCGACGCGCTCGCGGGCGAGTTCGACGCCTTCATCCTCTCCCGGGCGACCGTCCTCGACTCCGGCGACCCGGCCGCGTACCTCTACAGCGACTTCGCCTCCGACGGCTCCTTCAACATCTCCCAGCTCGCCGACAAGACCGTCGACACGGCCATCGACCAGGCCTCCGACACCGCCGCCGGTGACGCCCGCCGACAGGCCGTCATCGAAGCCGAGGCCGCCGTCCTCACCACCGACGCGGCCGTGCCGATGCTGCATGAGCGGGTGATCCAGGGCGACGCGGCCGGAGTCGTGGACGCGGCCCACGACCCGCGCGAGCGGGAGCTGGTCACGGCGGACACGTACGTCAAGTGAGCGCGCCCGCAGGGGAACCGACCGACGCGGCACGGGGCGCGCGCGTCGCGGTGAGTGCGAGCACGGTGAGTGCGAGCACCGATAGTGCGAGCGCACAGAGTGCGAGCGCGGCGCGGACGGTCCGTTCCGCGGCGGAGTCGGCCGGACCCGCCCGACGGACGGGGGGTGCCAGGGACTCCGGTCCGGGGCGGGGGCGGGTTCGGGTGCGCCGCATCGCCCAACCGCTGGTCGGTCCCGCCGGGCTGACCCGTCTCGGCTGTCTCGTCGGTGTGCTGGCCGTCGTCGGTCTGCTGCCGTGGCTGTCCGGCCGTGATCCCGCGCTGACCGTGCTGCGCGCCCGGTCGGCCGAGCAGGAGGCGACGCCCGAGGCGCTGGCCGCGATCCGCGAGGACCTGGGCCTGGGCGCCGGACCCCTCTCCCTGTTGAGGAGTTGGGCCTCCGGGCTGCTGCGCGGCGACCTCGGCACCTCATGGGTGTCCGGCACGGACGTACTGCCCTCGGTGGTCTCCGGCCTCCAGGTCTCCCTGAGCCTGATGGGCACCGCCTTCGTCGTCGCGCTCCTGCTGGCCTGCGTCCTGGTCGCCCCGGTGCTCGTCCGGGGCCGGGGCTCGGCCGGCGCGTTCGCCGCGATGCTCGCCGCCGTCCCCGAGTTCCTGCTGGCCACGGTGGCGCTGCTGGTCTGCGGGGTCTGGCTGGGCTGGCTGCCGACGTCCGGCTGGGCGGGCCCGCAGTACCTGGTGCTGCCCGCGATCGCCCTCGGTGTCCCGGCCGGCGGTCTGCTGGGCCGCCTGGTCGCGGACGCGCTGCCCGCCGTGCTCGACGAACGCTGGGTGGAGCTGTGGCGGGGCGCGGGCGTGAGCCGGGCCCGTGTCTCGGCCGCGGCGCTGCGCCGCGTACTGCCGCCCCTGGTACCGCAGTTCGGCATGGCCGCCGTCGGTCTGACCGGCGGCGCGGTCGCCGTGGAGATGGTGTTCGCCGTGCCCGGCATCGGCCGGACCGCACTGGGCGCGGCCAAGTCCCAGGACCTGCCCCTCCTCCAGGGCGCGGTCCTCGCCCTCCTCGCCCTGGGCCTGGTCGCGGGCGCCCTGGCCGCCCTCGTCCGGCGCCGGCTCCTCGGCCCGGCCCTGCGCGACGCGGGCCTCACCCTGCCGCCGGCCCGCCCGGTCCGCGCCCACCCGGCGATACCGCTGACGCTGGCGGCCGTCCTCCTGATCACCGTCGGCTGGGGTCTGCTGCGTGACCCGTACGCCGTGGACACCACCGCCCGCCTCCTCCCGCCGTCCTGGGCGCACCCGCTCGGCACGGACGGGCTCGGCCGCGACGTCCTGGCCCGTCTCGGCCACGGCGCGGCCGCCACGGTCGGCACGGCGGCGGCGGTCTGCGCGCTGAGCCTCCTCGTCTCCCTGGCGCTCGGCTTCCTGCCCCGGGTGGCGGCGGGCGCGGCGGACATCGCGAACGCGCTGCCCCCGGTGATCGTCGGCATCCTCGTCGCCGCGGCGGCCGGCCCCGGCACGGGCGGCGCGGCCCTCGCCGTGGCGCTGATCTCCTGGCCCGCCCTGTCCGCCCACGCGGCGGCGCTGGTGCAGGAGGTCCGCGCGTCCGCGTTCCTGTCCGCCCAACGGGCCATCGGCGCGAGCCCGTGGTGGATCCTCACCCGGCACGTCCTCCCGTCGGTCGCCGCCCCCGTCGCCCGCCACGCCGTCCTGCGCCTCCCGGGCATCGCCCTCGCCCTCGCCTCCCTGGGCTTCCTGGGCCTCGGAGCCCAACCGCCCACCCCGGAGTGGGGGTTGCTCCTCGACGAGTCCCGCGCGTACGTGGAACGCGCGCCGTGGGCGGCCCTTGCACCGGCGGTCGCCCTCGCCCTGCTGGCCGGTCTCGCGGTGTCGGGGGCGGCGTACGCGCAATCGCGGACGGCTCGCCGCACGCGGAAACCCGGTCGGTCACACCATGTGAAGGGGAAGGCGTCCGTTGAAGTCGCAGCCGAGGTCTGACGTGCCGCCCGAGGGCCTCCCGCCGAAGGACGTCCCGACGGGCTCCGACGGGCCACCGCGGTCCTACCCGCCACCGGAGTCCGACGTGCCACCGGAGTCCGACGTGCCGTCGAGGGCGGACGCGCCGCCGGAGTCCCCTGTGCCGCCGGCGTCCGACGTCCTGCTCTCGGTCCGCGGCCTGCGGATCGCGTTCGACGGGGTCGAGGCCGTACGCGGGCTGTCCTTCGACGTCCGACCGCGCGAGGTGCTCGCCCTGGTCGGCGAGTCGGGCGCGGGCAAGTCCCTCACGGCGCGGGCGCTGCTCGGGATGCTGCCCGAGGGTGCGACAAGCAGCGGAACCGTACGGCTGCGCGGGGACGCGGACCTCGCCGCCCAGCGCGGCCGGCGTATCGCCCTGGTGCCCCAGGACGCGTTGTCGGCGCTCTCCCCCGTGCACCCGGTGGGCGACCAACTCGCCGCGGCCGTAAGGTCGGTGGCGCGCGTCTCCCGCAAGGAGGCCCGTGCCCGGGCGGTCGCCGCGCTCGACCGGGTGGGCATCCCCGATGCCGTGCGCCGGGCGCGGGCGTATCCGCACGAGTACTCCGGCGGTATGCGCCAGCGGGCCGTGATCGCCATGGCGACGATCAACGAACCGGATGTCGTCGTCGCGGACGAGCCCACGACCGCCCTCGACGCGGAACTCCAGGAACAGGTCCTGCGAGTCCTCGCCGCACAGCGGGAGGCCGTCGGTGCCGCGCTCGTGCTGGTCACCCATGACCTGGGCGTGGTCCGGGAGCACGCGGACCGCGTGCTGGTCATGTACGCCGGACGTCAGGTCGAACAGGGCCCGGCGGCGGCCGTGTGGGGCCGCCCCCGAGCGCCGTACACGGCGGGCCTGCTGGCGTCGCTGCCGCCGGACGACGGCGACCTCGACGGCCACGGCGACAGCGACAGCGACAGTCCGCGCCTCGCCGGTCGCCGTCGCCGTCGGCTGCCCTCCATCCCGGGTTCCCCGCCCGCGCCCGACGCTCTCCCGCCGGGCTGCGCCTTCGCGCCGCGCTGCCCGCTCGTCGAGGACCGCTGCCGTCACGAGGAACCGCGGCCGTCGACGGCCGGCGACGGTCACGAGGTCTCCTGCCACCGCTGGGACGAAGTCCCCCACCCCGCGACCGAGTTGTTCCTGGAGCCAGCGTGAAGCCGAACGTCCCTCTGCTCGACGTGCGCGACCTGGTCGTCCGCTACGGCCCGGTCACGGCCGTCGACCGGGTGTCCTTCACGGTGGACGCGGGCGAGACCCTGGCCCTGAACGGCCCGTCCGGCTGCGGGAAGTCCTCCACGGTCACCGCCGTGCTCGGACTGCGCCGCCCGGACGGTGGCCGAGTCCGCTTCGAGGGAAAGGAGTTGACGTCGCTCGGCGAACGCGAGCTGCGCCCGCTCCGGCCCCGTATGCAGCCGGTCTTCCAGGACCCGTACGGCTCGCTCAGCCCTCGCCACCGCGTCCGGGAAGCGGTGGCGGAACCCCTGCGCGTCCAGGGCCGCTGGGACGCCACGGGCCCCGCCCGGGTCGCCGGGCTCCTGGACCGGGTCGGTCTGAACCCGGTCCTCGGCGACCGCTTTCCGCACGAGTTGTCCGGCGGTCAGTGCCAACGGGTCGGCATCGCGCGGGCTCTGGCGTCCGAGCCCCGTCTGTTGGTCCTCGACGAGCCGGTGTCCGCCCTGGACCCCTCCATCCGGGCCGGCGTCCTCAACCTGCTCGCCGACCTCCAGGACGAGCTGAACCTCGGGTACCTCTTCATCTGCCACGACCGTGCGGTCGTACGCCACTTCGCCGACCGCTCGATCGAGATGCGCGCCGGGAGACTCGTACCGGCCCCGGCCGCCACGGCAGCCCCGGCCTAGACGATGCCGCCCCGGTCCCTCGCGGCCTCCATCACCTGGCGGAGCCCCTCGGTCAGGGCCTCGGCGTCGGGCGCGGTGTCGGGGTCGAAGGTCCACTGGGCGACGAGGCCCAGCAGAAGGGTCAGGTAGAAGCGGCCGAGGGTGTCCGCCGCCGCGTCCGTGACGTCCTCGTCCCGGCCGCCCATGAAAAGCGTCACGATCCCGCGCGCGCCCTCCCGCTGGGCCCGCGCCAGATGCTCGCGCACCTCCGGCAACTGGTCCCCCATGGCCAGCACCTCCATGCTGAGCCGCCACATCGAGCCCGGCGCCCGCATGCTCTCCACGGCGTTCGCCCACACCTCGCGGAACCGCTCGACCGAGCCGGGATCACTGTCGCTGCCGACCGCCCCGCCACCCTCGAAGGTGTCCGAGACCTCCTCGACCATCGCCACGTACGCCTGCGCCAGCAACGCGTCCTTGGAGCCGTAGTGGTAGCCGATTGACGCCAGGTTCGTTCCCGACTCCCTGACGACGTCGCGCGCCGTCGTTCGCGCGAACCCCTTCTCCAACAGGCAGCGCTTGGCGCCTTCGAGTAGATCCTCACGGTGTCCCATGGGGTCAGCGTAACCTCGCCCACGAACAAGCGTCCAAGACGTACGTTTTACACACACGTTCCATATAGGGGATTCATACGCTCGCGCTATACGTACGTATAAGACACTCGCGCGGTCACTGTCATGACGACCAGTCCCACCCCCCGTGGCCCGCGCCGGACGCCGGGAACGGGCCGGCCTCTGCGTCCTGATGCTTCCGCCGCTGCTGGTCGCGACGGACGTGTCGGTGCTCTGCTCCGCGGTCCCGGCGATCAGCGCCCAGCTGCGACCCCGGCACCGAACTCCTGTGGATCCTCGACATCCACGCGTTCGTGCTGGCCGGGCTGCTGATCACGATGGGCTCGCTCGGTGAGCGGGTCGGCCGCCGTCGGCTCCTGCTGATCGGGGCGGTCGTCTTCGGCGCGGCGTCCCTGGTGGCCGCCGGCGCGAACAGCACCGAGACGCTCATCGTGGGGCGTGCGCTGCTCGGCGTCGGAGGCGCCGCGCTCCTGCCGTCGACGATGGCGCTGACCTGGACAATGTTCACGGACCCCGGCCCACGGGCGATGGCGTTCGGCATCTGGTCGGGCAGGCTGACGGCCGGCGTCGCACTCGGCCCGGTGCTCAGCGGCGTCCTGGTGGAGCACTTCTGGTGGGGCTCGGTCTTCCTGGTGAACCTCCCCGCGACGGCGCTGCTGCTGCTCCTCGGCCCGCTCCTGCTCCCGGAGTCGAGGGACCCGGCCCCGGGCCGCTTCGACCTGCCGAGCGGCCGCTGTCGATGGCGGCCGTCCTGCCCGTCTCGTCGCCGCCCTCGCCTCGCCCAGCTGACCGCCCTCGCCCTGGACGCCACCCCCGTCGAACGCGCCGGCTGCGCGTCCACTCTCGTGGGGACCGGCCAGGCTTTCGGCGGCGCCCTCGGCGCGGCCGCCCTCGGCTCAGTCGGTACGGCCCTTTACCACCACCGGGTCCCGGCATCCGCGCCCGCCCCGGCCCGCGAGACCCTCGGGGGTGCCCTCGCGGTGGCCGAACGCCTGCCGGGCCCGGCGGCCCGCAGATGCGCAACGGCCGGGAGCCGGGGTCCGGTAACAGAGACGGAAACCGCGACGCCGACGGCGCGCGGGATCAGGTCGGCGAGCCGCTCGTGATCAGTCCCTCCCGGTAGGCGATGGCCACCGCCTCCGTACGGCTCGCCGCGCCCAGCTTGGCCAGGATGTTGGACACATGGACGCTCGCCGTCTTCCCGGTGATGAACAGCTCGTCGCCGATCTGCCGGTTGGTCCGGCCGCGCGCGAGCAGCCGCAGGACGTCGTTCTCCCGCGTGGTGAGCGCGGGCACGCCCCCGCCCCCAGGGGTCTCGCCCAACCGCCCCCGCCGGACCAGCGCGTCCAGGGCGGAGCGCAGCGGCACGGCGCCCAGCCGGTCGGCGGTCTCCCCCACCGCCCGGGCCTCGGCCCCCGCCTCCTCCCGCGCCCCCGCCGCCAGCAACGCCTCCGCCAGCCGCAGCCGGCATCGGGCCGACTCGTACGGATCACCGAACCCGAACGCGTCCACCGCCACGCGCCAGACCCCCACGTCGGGGCCGGTGCGCAGTCGCGTCCACTCCGCCTCGGCCCGCGCCAGCCAGGCCAGCCCCTCAGGCCCCTGCTCGATCCCGTCCTCCCCCACGGCGGCCGTGTCCCGTGCGACCCGCACCAACTCCTCACCCGTGGCGGCCCAGCGCCGCACCGCCTCCTCGTCCCCGGCGGACCGCCGCTCCGTCACCGCGTCAGCGAGCGCCCCCAGCGTGAGCGCGGCGAACCGGACGGTCGCGTCGGGCCGGGCCCCGGCCTGCTCGGTGAGGGTGGCGACACTCGTGCGGAACTGAGCGACCGCGGCCTCGGGATCGTGCCGCAGGAGGGCCGCCTCCGTGAGGGTGATGCCCGCGACGAGGGCCGCCATGAAGTCGTACGGCCCCTCCAGGAGCGCCCGCGCCCGGTCGACGGCGCTCTCGTCGCCCCGGGCGAGGGCGACGTACAGGGCGGGACCGACCGCGTAGCCGGCTTCCGACGGCAGCCGGTCGGCGTCGGCGGCCGAGCGGACGCACTCGTCCCAGCGGCCCAGCGTGTAGAGGCAGAGGGAGTGGAGGTAACGCATCTCCACCGGATACGGGGAGGAGAGCAGACCGGCGCGGCGCGCCCGGTCCAGCCCCTCGGAGAGCCAGGCGAGGCAGTCGTCGAGGTCGCCCGATTCGAAACAACCGACGGCGAGGTTGAACAGGGCGCGCATCTCCACCGGGACGTTGCCCGCGCCGCGGGCCAGCTCGCGGGCGTCACGCAGCCGCCCGCGGCCCTTCGTCGTGCGCCGGTTGCCGCGGGGGTCGAGGCCCACCGCGGAGATGATCAGATCGGCCTGCGCGTCGGCCAGTCCGAGCCGCTCGGCCACGTCCAGCGCCTCTCGCGCCACCCGCCCGGCCTCCTCGTCCTCCCCCACGTACCGCGCCGCCATCACATGCGTGGCCGCCGCCCACACCCAGGTACGGGACGGCGGCTCGGCGGGGATCATCGCCAGCGCCTCGCTGCTGTACCGGAACGCGGCCTCCAGATGGTCCACGCGCATCAGGTCACCGGCGAGCGTGTAGCGCACCCGGGCAGCGAGCTCGGAGTCCGCGTCCGGGCCGGCTCCGGCGAGCGCCGAGCGGGAGAGCGAGACCGCGCGGTGGTTCTCCCCGGCGCGCGCGGCGGCGGCCGAGGCACGGAGGGTCAGGGTCACCGTGTCCAGGTCCCGGGGCCGGGCCCCGGCGTCCACGGACGACCACAGATCGAGAGCGCCCTCCAGCTGCCGCAGTTCCTCGGCGGGCGCACCGATGCCGCGCGCGTGGTCGGCGGCCTCGACGGACGCCGTCAGCGCGTCGGCGAGGTCGTGGCTCTCGCGCGAGTGGTGGGCTCGCTCGGCGCTCTCCCCCGCCCGCCCGCGGCGGGCCAGCAGCTTGGCGAACACCCCGTGCAGCCGGACCCGTTCGCCCGGCAGCAGATCCGCGTAGACGGCCTCCCGGGTGAGGGCGTGCCGGAACTCGTACGTCGATCCCTCGCCCGGCAGCAGCAGTTGCCGGCCGACCGCCTCGCGCAGCGCGGACTCCAGCTCGTCGTCGGGGAGTTGGACGGCGTCCCGCAGCAGGTCGTGCTCGACCCTGCGGCCCGCGACCGCCGCCGTGCGCAGCACCTGCTGGGCCGCGCCGGGCAGTTGCTCGATCCGGATCAGCAGGACGTCGGCCAGTCCGCTCGGCAGCACCGCGCCGGGCTCCTCCGCCGTCGCGGCCAGCAACTCCTCCGCGTAGAACGCGTTGCCCTCCGCCCGCTCGACGATCCGGCCCACCGTGGCCTCGGGCAGTGGCTCGGCGCGCAGCGAGCGCACCAGCCGGGCCACCTCCGTGTCCGGCATCGGCCTCAGCTCCAGCCGTTCCACGGCGGGCAGCCGCACCAGTTCGGCGAGCAGGGGGCGCAGTGGGTGCCGACGGTGCAGATCGTCCGCGCGGTACGAGGCGAAGACCGCGAGCCGGTGGGCCGGGGCACCGGGGGCGGGCCGCTGGAGCACGGCCCGGCTGAGCAGGAAGCGCAGCAGGTCCCGCGAGGACTGGTCGGCCCAGTGCAGGTCCTCCAGCACGAGCAGGACGGGCGTCGTGGCCGCGAGGTCCGTCAGCAACGCCGCGACGCCCTCGAAGAGCTGGAGCCGGTCGCCGCCGTCCGCTCCGCCGAGGAGGCGTGCGGTGGCCGGGTGTGCCCGGAGGAGCGGCGCGAAGCGCTCGTCCGCGGCGACGGCGCCGAGGACCTCCGTGAACGGCAGGTACGGCAGCCCCACGTCACCGAGGTCCACACAGTGCCCGGTGAACACGGTTGTTCCGCTGCCCGCCGCGTACGCCGCGGCCTCGGCCAGCGTGCGGCTCTTGCCCACGCCCGCGTCTCCGGCGACCAGCACGGCCCGGGGCTCGCCGGCCCGGGCCCGGTCCAGCACATCCGTCAACCGGGCCAGCTCGGTGTCCCGCCCGACGAACGGCGCGTGGAATATGTTCTGCGGCACACGGCCATCCTGACACGCCCCCTCCGTCCCGCCCCCGGCATGCGGAAGGCGGGGCCCCGCCACCTAGGTGACCGGGCCCCGCCTCCGGCGGAACAGTGACCTCAGACCAGGTTGACCGACCGGGCCGACGTGGCGCCGATCTCCTCGGCGACCTCGGCGAGCACCGTCTGGGGAACGGTGTCGTCCACCGTCAGCACCGCCAGTGCCTCGCCACCGGCCGTGGAGCGGGCGACCTGCATTCCGGCGATGTTGATACCGGCCTCACCGAAGATGCGGCCCACCGTGCCGACGACTCCGGGACGGTCGACGTAGCTGAGGACGACCATGTGATCGGCGAGGGCGAGGTCCACGTCGTACTCACCGACCGCGACGATCTTCTGGTGGTGCTTCGGCCCGGCCAGGGTGCCGGAGACCGACACCTCCTCGCCACTGCCGAG
This sequence comes from Streptomyces akebiae, assembly GCF_019599145.1. Taxonomy (NCBI): domain Bacteria; kingdom Bacillati; phylum Actinomycetota; class Actinomycetes; order Kitasatosporales; family Streptomycetaceae; genus Streptomyces; species Streptomyces akebiae. Next base: position 3,096,806 of record NZ_CP080647.1, read on the forward strand.
CGTGCCGCGCACGGTGACGACATTGCGGTGGTCGGGCGACTCGGAGCTGGTGGTCAGCCGCACCTCGACGCCGCGCTCCTGCGCGAACAGCGGGGCGTTGACGTACGACACCGTCTCGTCGACGACGTCCTCGAAGACACCCTTGAGCGCGGACAGCTCCAGCACCTTCACATCGTGCTGGGTGATCTCGCCGTACACCTCGACGTCGAGGCGGACCGCGACCTCACCGGCGAGCGCGGTGAAGATCCGGCCGAGCCGCTCGGCGAGCGGCAGGCCCGGCTTGACGTCCTCGGCGATGACACCGCCCTGGACGTTCACCGCGTCCGGGACCAGCTCACCGGCGAGGGCGAGCCGCACGGAACGCGCCACCGCGATGCCCGCCTTCTCCTGGGCCTCGTCGGTGGAGGCACCGAGGTGCGGGGTGCAGACGACCTCGTCCAGCTCGAACAGCGGCGAGTCGGTGCAGGGCTCCTTGGCGTACACGTCGAGGCCCGCGCCCGCGACGCGGCCCTCCTTGAGCGCCGAGTACAGCGCGGCCTCGTCGACGATCCCGCCGCGCGCGGCGTTGACGATGCGCACCGAGGGCTTGACCTTCTGCAGCGCCTCGGCTCCGATCAGGCCGACCGTCTCGGGGGTCTTCGGCAGGTGGACGGTGATGAAGTCGGAGACCTCGAGCAGCTCGTCCAGCGACAGGACCTTGACGCCCATCTGCGCGGCCCGCGCGGGCTGCACGTAGGGGTCGTACGCGACCACCTTCATGCCGAAGGCGGACATGCGCTGGGCCACCAGGGCACCGATACGGCCGAGGCCGACGACACCGAGGGTCTTCTCGGCCAGCTCCACGCCCGTGTACTTGCTGCGCTTCCACTCGCCGTTCTTCAGCGCCGTGTTCGCCTGCGGGATGTGGCGGGCGGTGGCGAGGAGCAGACCGCAGGCCAGCTCGGCGGCGGTCACGATGTTCGAGGTGGGGGCGTTGACGACCATCACGCCGGCCTTGGTGGCGGCGGAGACGTCCACGTTGTCCAGGCCGACACCGGCGCGCGCGACGACCTTCAGCTTCTTCGCGGCGGCGATCGCCTCGGCGTCGACCTTGGTGGCCGAGCGGATCAGGATGGCGTCGACGTCGGCGATGGCCGGGAGCAGTTCGGCTCGGTCCGCTCCGTTGACGTTCCGGATCTCGAAGTCCGGGCCCAACGCGTCGACGGTGGCGGGCGACAGCTCTTCAGCGATCAGTACGACTGGTTTCGAGCTCACGTGAGTCCTCACAAGTCCAATGCTGCGGACGGCCGTCCCGACGGCCGCAGGCGGTGGAGGGGAGTGACACCCGGAATTCCCCGGTGTCGCTTGGCCGCGTGGAAGACGCACGACGCTGTGGGCCTGACGCGTATGTAGTACGGCAGTGTAGTGGCGCCGAGAGCGTCGTCCCACGCCGCTGCGGAAAGGTCACCCGGACGTGAAGACGAGGCCGGTCATGGCACCGGGTGAACCCGCCATGACCGGCCTCTCGGATCACGCCTCTTCGTCGTTGACCCAGCTCATGAGCTTGCGCAGCTCCTTGCCCGTGGTCTCCAGCAGGTGCTCGGAGTCCTGGGTCTTGTACTCGTTGTACTTCTTCAGACCGCCGTGGTACTCGTCCATCCACTGCTGGGCGAAGGTGCCGTCCTGGATCTCGGCGAGGACCTTCTTCATCTCGGCCTTGGTGGCGTCCGTGATGATGCGGGGACCGGTGACGTAGTCGCCCCACTCAGCGGTCTCGGAGATCGACCAGCGCATCTTCTCCAGGCCGCCCTCGTACATGAGGTCGACGATCAGCTTCAGCTCGTGCAGGCACTCGAAGTACGCGATCTCCGGCTGGTAGCCGGCCTCGGTCAGCGTCTCGAAGCCCGCCTTCACCAGCGCGGCCGTACCACCGCAGAGCACGGCCTGCTCACCGAAGAGGTCGGTCTCGGTCTCCTCGGTGAAGGTCGTCTTGATGACGCCGGCACGGGTGCCGCCGATGCCCTTGGCGTACGACAGCGCCAGCGCGAAGGCGTTGCCCGTGGCGTCCTGCTCGACGGCGGCGATACACGGAACGCCGCGGCCCTCCTCGTACTGGCGGCGGACCAGGTGGCCCGGGCCCTTGGGGGCGACCATGCAGACGTCGACGCCGGCCGGGGGCTTGATGAAGCCGAAGCGGATGTTCAGACCGTGGCCGAAGAACAGCGCGTCGCCGTCCTTGAGGTTGTCCTTGATGTGGTCCTCGTAGACCTGGGCCTGGATCGGGTCCGGGACGAGGATCATGATGACGTCGGCCTCGGCGGCGGCCTCCGAGGGGGTCACCACGCGCAGGCCCTGCTCCTCGGCCTTCGCCTTGGACTTGGAGCCCTCGTGCAGACCGACGCGGACGTCCGCGCCCGAGTCACGCAGGGACAGCGCGTGGGCGTGGCCCTGGCTGCCGTAGCCGATGACCGCGACCTTGCGGCCCTGGATGATGGACAGGTCGGCGTCAGCGTCGTAGAACAGCTCGGCCACTTTGGGTTCTCTCCTTGAGTGCAGGTGTTGCGTCCCACCGTATGACGGCGGGCGGAAGGAAGGTCTGCGGGTCTCGGCATACGGGCGGCCGCACGTCGTCGGCCGCCCGTTTCGCGGGTCAGGCCGATCGGTCCAGGGCGCGCAGCGAGCGATCCGTGATCGAACGGGCACCACGGCCGATCGCGATCGTGCCGGACTGGACCAGCTCCTTGATGCCGAACGGCTCCAGCATCTTGAGCATGGCGGACAGCTTGTCGCTGGACCCGGTGGCCTCGATGGTGACGGCCTCCGGGGAGACGTCGACGGTCTTGGCGCGGAAGAGCTGGACGATCTCGACGATCTGGGAGCGCGTCTCGTTGTCGGCGCGCACCTTCACCAGAACGAGTTCCCGCTGAACGGCGGAGCTCGGCTCCAGTTCGACGATCTTCAGGACGTTGACGAGCTTGTTGAGCTGCTTCGTCACCTGCTCCAGGGGCAGTGCCTCGACCACCGTCACCACGATGGTGATGCGGGAGATCTCGGGGTGCTCGGTGACGCCGACCGCGAGCGAGTCGATGTTGAAGCCGCGGCGGGAGAACAGGGCGGCGATCCGGGCCAGGATGCCGGGGGTGTTCTCCACCAGGACGGAGAGCGTGTGCTTGGACATGGTCGGGTTCCTTTACCTACGGCTCTCAGTCGTCTTCGTTGTCGCCGAAGTCGGGGCGGACGTCCCGGGCGGCCATGATCGTGTCGTTGGAGGTGCCGGCGGCGACCATCGGCCACACCATCGCGTCCTCGTGGACGACGAAGTCGATGACGACCGGGCGGTCGTTGATCGAGTTCGCCTCCTCGATGACCTTGTCGAGGTCGTCCGGGGACTCGCAACGGATGGCGTAACAGCCCATGGCCTCCGACAGCTTGACGAAGTCGGGGACGCGGGTGCCGCGGGCGTTGGGGTTGACGTCGTCCGGACCGCTGTGCAGCACGGTGTTGGAGTAGCGCTGGTTGTAGAACAGCGTCTGCCACTGGCGGACCATGCCGAGGGCGCCGTTGTTGATGATGGCGACCTTGATCGGGATGTTGTTCAGGGCGCAGGTGGTCAGTTCCTGGTTGGTCATCTGGAAGCAGCCGTCGCCGTCGATCGCCCAGACGGTCCGGTCCGGGGCTCCGGCCTTGGCACCCATGGCGGCCGGGACCGCGTACCCCATCGTTCCGGCGCCGCCGGAGTTCAGCCAGGTGGCGGGCTTCTCGTACTGGATGAAGTGGGCGGCCCACATCTGGTGCTGGCCGACTCCCGCCGTGAAGATCGTGCCCTCGGGGGCGAGCTGTCCGATGCGCTCGATGACCTGCTGGGGGGAGAGCGAGCCGTCGGCCGGCTGGTCGTAGCCGAGCGGGTAGGTCTCGCGCCAGCGGTTGAGGTCCTTCCACCAGGCGCTGTAGTCGCCCTGTCCGCCCTCGCTGTGCTCCTTCTGCACCGCCTGGATCAGGTCGGCGATGACCTCGCGGGCGTCACCCACGATCGGCACGTCGGCCGCGCGGTTCTTGCCGATCTCCGCCGGGTCGATGTCCGCGTGGACGATCTTCGCGAACGGAGCGAAGCTGTCCAGCTTGCCGGTGACACGGTCGTCGAAGCGGGCGCCGAGGGCGACGATCAGGTCGGCCTTCTGCAGGCCGGTGACGGCGCCCACCGAGCCGTGCATGCCCGGCATGCCCAGGTGCTGCGGGTGACTGTCGGGGAACGCGCCGAGCGCCATCAGGGTGGTGGTGACCGGGGCGCCGGTCAGCTCGGCCAGCACCTTCAGCTCGGCCGTGGCGTGCGCCTTGAGGACACCGCCGCCGACGTACAGCACGGGCCGCTTGGCGGCGGTGATCAGCTTGGCGGCCTCGCGGATCTGCTTGGCGTGCGGCTTGGTGACGGGCCGGTAGCCGGGCAGGTCCATGGTCGGCGGCCAGGTGAAGGTCGTCTTCGCCTGGAGGATGTCCTTGGGGATGTCGACCAGGACCGGTCCCGGACGGCCGGTGGAGGCGATGTGGAACGCCTGCGCGATCGCCCGCGGGATGTCCTCCGCCTTGGTGACGAGGAAGCTGTGCTTGGTGATCGGCATGGTGATGCCGACGATGTCCGCCTCCTGGAAGGCGTCCGTACCGATCGCCTCGGACACGACCTGTCCGGTGATCGCGACCAGCGGCACGGAGTCCATGTGCGCGTCCGCGATCGGCGTGACCAGGTTGGTGGCGCCCGGCCCGGACGTCGCCATGCACACCCCGACCTTGCCGGTGGCCTGCGCGTAACCGGTGGCCGCGTGGCCGGCGCCCTGCTCGTGGCGGACCAGCACGTGGCGCACCCGCTTGGAGTCCATCATCGGGTCGTACGCCGGCAGGATCGTGCCCCCGGGAATGCCGAATACCGTGTCGGCCCCGACCTCCTCGAGAGAGCGGATGAGGGACTGCGCACCCGTGACGTGCTCGACGGGGGTGGTCGGTCCTCCGGATCGGGGCCGCGGCTGCGGATGGTGGGCCCCGGTGGCCTGCTCGGTCATCGGCATTCTCTTCTCGATGCTGAGGGTGTTTTGCGAGGTTCGTGCGGTGTTGGGCTGGCGCCCGACTGGTGCCCGTGCAACAAAAAACCCCTCCTTGCCACGAGGCAAGCGAGGGGAGCGCGCCGGGTACGGTCGCTGGGGATTCCGGATCGCCGTCCGGTGGGTCCCAGCTTCAGCCGACGCGCTTTCCAAGTACGAGGATTCGGGTGCGCATGGCACTGACCCTCCCCCTCGCGCGCACCGCGTGTCAAGCGGGTGGGACGGGAGTCTCATTATGTGAACGACGGGCACTTCCGCCTCCGTAGACAGCGGGTACACCACTTGTGTACACCCCCGCGCCTCGCCACGCCCGCTCACCCCCGACGCGTCCCTCGGGCTCTCTCGCGCCACCCGCGAACGCGGGTTCCGCGGGCCCTCCGGGCACCGGGTAGTGGCCGAGGGACAGGGCCCGGCGGAGCCGGTACTCGTCCAGGGGTCCGGAGAAGGCCGCGCCCTGGCCGTGGGTGCAGCCCATCGCGCGCAGGGCGACCACCTGCTCGGGCAGATCCACGCCGTCGGCGACGGACTGGATCCCCAGATCGTCGGCGATGCGCAGCAACCCCCGGGTGATCTTGTGCAGCCGGGTGGACTCCACGATGCCCTCGACGAGGGTCCGGTCCAGCTTCAGCACGTCGACGGGGAGACGGCGCAGCGCCGTGATGGGCGCGTGACCGCTGCCGAGGCCGTCCAGGGCGATCCGGACACCGAGGCGCCGCAGGTGGTGCAAGCGGCGCTCCAGCTCGTCGAGCGGGCCCTTGAACTCGGTGTCGGAGAGTTCGACGACCAGGGAGCCGGAGGGCAGCCCGTGGCGGGCCAGGAGCGTCTCCACCGAGCCCGGGGGCAGTGAGCGGTCCAGCAGGCGCCGGGCGCTCATCCGGACGGACACCGGGACGTTCAGGCCGCCCGTGAGACGGTCGGCGGCCTGCTCGACGGCCTGTTCCAGCATCCAGCGGCCCAGCTCGGCGGTCTTGTCGCTGTCCTCGGAGACGCGCAGGAACTCGGCGGGCGTGAACAGCACCCCTTGGGACGAGCGCCAGCGGGCCGCCGTGGCGACCGACGAGATCCGGCCGGTCTCCAGCTCCACCACGGGCTGGTTCAGCAGCATGAACTCGCCGTCGTGCAGCGCGGCCCGCAGCCGGGTGGCCAGCTCGGCCTTGCGTACGACGTCCTGCTGCATCTGTGGCTTGTACAACTCGACGCGGCCCTTGCCGGACGCCTTGGCGCGGTACATGGCGAGGTCGGCGTTGCGCAGCAGCTCGCCCGCGCCGAGGCCGGGCTCGGCGAAAGAGACCCCGATGGAGGCGGCCACCCGGACGTCGTTGCCGTCGATGGTGTACGGCTGCGAGAGAGCGATCCTGAGGCGGTCGGCGAGCTCCAGGATGTGCTGTTCCCGGGCTGCGCGGTCGCGGGAGCAGTCGCCGACGATGAGGGCCGCGAACTCGTCGCCGCCGAGCCGGGAGGCGGTGTCCCCCTGCCGGACGGCGTCCTGGAGTCTGCGCGCGGCCTGGACGAGCAGTTCGTCCCCGGCCTGGTGCCCGATGGTGTCGTTGACGGCCTTGAAGCCGTCGAGGTCGATGAAGAGGACCGCCGTGTTGCGCAGGGCGACGCCCCGGTCGGAGGAGCGGCGGCCGGAGAGCGCCTGCTGGACGCGCTTGGTGAACAGGGCGCGGTTGGGCAGGTCGGTGAGCGGGTCGTGCTCGGCGTTGTGCTGCAGCTGGGCCTGCAGGCGCACTCTTTCGGTCACGTCCCGGCTGTTGAAGATCAGGCCGCCGTGGTGGCGGTTGACCGTGGACTCCACGTTGAGCCAGCCGCCGTCGCCGGACTTGAAGCGGCACTCGATGCGGGTGGTGGGCTCCTCGGCGGGGCTGGCGGCGAGGAAGCGGCGCACCTCGTGGACGACGCAGCCGAGGTCCTCGGGGTGGATGATCGAGGCCAGTTCCTTGCCGACGAGGTCCTCCGCGGGGCGTCCGTAGACCCCGGCGGCGGCCGGGCTGACGTAGCGGAGGATGCCGTTCGGTGCGGCGATCATGATGACGTCGCTGGAGCCCTGGACCAGGGAGCGGAAGTGGTTCTCCTTCTGGGCCAGTTCCTGGGTGAGGGTGATGTTGTCCAGGAGCATGATGCCCTGGCGGACGACGAGCGCGAGCACGACGGTGCAGGCGGTGATGAGCACCACGCGGTCGACGCTGCGGCCGTTGAGGACGTTGTAGAGGATGCCCAGGGTGCAGACGGCGGCGGCCAGGTACGGAGTGAGTGCGGCCAGGGATCCGGCGATGGGGCGGGTGGCCGGATACCGACTGTGACCTCCTCCCTGGAGGAGCACATGGACGTGCCCGCCCTGAGAACCGTCGTGCCGATGACCCGGCTGCACCTCGTGGCGGTGGCCCGCGTGCGCGTCGTGCCGCTGACCGGGGATGTGTTCGTGCACCACACGCCCGTGCCCGCCCTCCTCCGCCTGTCCGTTGCGCCGGCCGGCCCAGGGGGCGTAGGCGAGGAGCAGGGAGCCCGCGAACCAGCCGGCGTCGAGGAGCTGACCGGACTGGTAGCTGGTGTGCAGCAGGGGCGAGGTGAACAGGGCGTCGCACATCACGGTGAGCGCGAGGGCGCCGATCGCGGTGTTGACCGCGGAGCGGTGCATCGAGGACCGACGGAAGTGCAGGGCGAGCACCATGCTGACCAGGGCGATGTCGAGCAGCGGGTAGGCCAGCGAGAGTGCGGTGTGGGCGGTGTTGGAGTCTTCGAGCTGGGCGTTCTGGGCGAGCGCGAGGCTCCAGGAGAGGGTGACGAGGGAACCGCCGATGAGCCAGGAGTCCAGGGCCAGGCAGATCCAGCCGGCCTTGGTCACGGGCCTCTTGGCCAGCACCAGCAGACCGACGATGGCGGGTGGCGCGAAGCAGAGGAAGAACAGGTCCGCGTAGCTCGGCTCGGGGACGGGCCGGTCCAGGACGACCTCGTACCAGCCCCAGACGCCGTTGCCCAGGGCCGCCATCGCGGAGGAGAGGGCGAACAGCAGCCAGGCGGGTCGAAAGCGGCTGCGGCGGCTGCGCGCGTAGCGGAAGCAGGAGACGGCCGCGGCCGCCGCGGCGGCGCTGAGCCCGAAGTCGCCCATGACGAGGGCGACTTGCTCGTTGCCCCAGCCGAACGCGGCACCGACGGCGTAGGCCGCGCAGAGCAGGGCGAGGATGAGCTGGGCCCGTAGGCTCGCGCCACTGCGGCCGGGCGCCTGCCCGCCGGGCGACTGCGGCCCGTGCGGCTGCTTGGCGGCACGGAGCGTGGGGTCCAGTGTGGAGGCGGAGGACGGGCGGGTGCTCACGGGGTCTCCCCGGTGCGCACCGCTCCCGTGTCCCGCCGGTCCCGCCGCGTCGGGTGGGTGTGCTTTCTGCGGCTGCTGTGCCGGTGGTACTGACCGTGACCGCCGCGGCCGCCGTGGCTCCCGTGCGGGTGCCTCCGCGTCGCAGCTCGCCAGGGCCGCCGTCGCCGGCTCCGCCGCGTCGGATCGTTCGTCCATAGGCCGTGCATCGCCCGTCGCCCCCCTCGCTGTCTCAAGTCAGTCCCCGGCGCCGAACGGTGCGCGGCGCAGCCCCTGTCGGGGACGATACACCAGCCTCGTCACTCAGGGACATAGTTCCTCTACGCTCAGTGACCACCTGCGGCAACACGAGCACGTTCCGCTTCCGAAGGAATGCGGAGGGTGCCCGAAGTGGATTACGCGTCGTCCGTCTCGCCTGTCGTAAGGACCACGTTGCGCAAGGGCTCCCGGTTCACGAAACGCCCCAACTGGTCCACCAGCAGCCTTTTGGCACGCGGCAGGAAGGCCGACGTGGGGCCGCCGACGTGCGGGCTGATGAGCACCCCGGGCGCGCGCCAGAGCGGGTGCCCCGGCGGCAGCGGCTCGGGGTCGGTGACGTCGAGCGCCGCGGTGATGCGGCCGTTGTCCAGTTCCGCCAGCAGTGCCTTGGTGTCGACGACGCCTCCGCGGGCAACATTCACCAAGAGGGCCCCGTTCTTCATACGGGCCAGGAAATCGGCGTTGACCAGGCCTTTCGTCTGTTCCGTGAGAGGCGTGGACAGGATCACGACATCCGCCTGCGGCAGCAGGGAGGGCAATTCGGTGAACGAATGCACCGGTCCGCGCGCCGTGGTGCGCTCAGAGCGCGCGACGCGCGCCACCCGCGCCACCTCGAAGGGTACGAGCCGGTCCTCGATGGCGGCGCCGATCGCGCCGTAACCGACGATCAGTACGGTCCTGTCGGCGAGCGCGGGGCGGAAGTCGCCCTGCCAGCGCTCCTGTTGCTGGGCCCGCACGAAGTCGGGGACACCGCGCAGCGAGGCGAGGGTCAGGGTGAGCGCGAGTTCGGCCGTGCTGGCCTCGTGCACTCCACGGGCGTTGCACAGCTGGACACCGGGCGCGACCACCGACAGCCGGGCCGTGATGTCGTCGACCCCCGCCGTGAGCGTCTGGACGACCCGCAGGTTCCGCATGGACGCCAGCGGGTTGGCCGCCACCGCCTTGCGCTTCATGTAGGGGACCACGTACAGGACGCAGTCGGCGGGGTCGCCCGGATAGGGCTGCGTGCCGTCCTCGCCCCCGTCCCAGAAGAGGTAGTTGGGGCCCTGCGGGAGCCCCTCGATCTCGTCCGGCGGGATGGGGAGCCACACGTCGGCGTTCACGTCCGGCATCGGGTCGGCAGTCGCGTCAGCAGTCATGCTCCGGAGGCTATGTCAGGTACCCGCTACGGCAGAGGTTAGGTTGGGGGTTCGGGAGAGGGAGGGTCACGACCAGGTGGAGCGCAGGACGATCGGCGCGGCGACGCTCGAGGTGGGGGCCGTAGGACTCGGGTGCATGCCGATGAGCTGGGCGTACACCGGGTCGCGGCAACGGGGCGACGAGTCGATGCGGACGGTGCACCGGGCCCTCGACCTCGGCACCACGCTGCTGGACACGGCCGACATGTACGGCCCCTTCACCAATGAGCTGCTGGTCGGCCGGGTACTGAAGGAGCGCCGCGCGGAGGCCTTCGTCTCCACCAAGGTGGGCCTGCTGGTGGGCGAGCAGCACATCGTGGCCAACGGCCGTCCCGGCTATGTGAAACGTGCCTGTGACGCCTCGCTGCGTCGGCTGCAGACCGATGTCATCGACCTCTACCAGCTCCATCGGGCGGACCCCGAGGTCCCCGTGGAGGAGACGTGGGGCGCGATGGCGGAGCTCGTTCAGGCCGGGAAGGTGCGGGCGTTGGGCCTGTGCGCGGTGGGCGCGCGGGCGGGCCGGCGGCCGGGAGCGGGTGTGCACGACACCACCCTGCGCCAGCTCCAGCGGGTCCAGCAGGTCTTCCCGGTGAGCGCGGTACAGGCGGAGTTGTCGGTCTGGTCGCGGGAGGCCCTGGACGCCCTCCTCCCCTGGTGCGTGGCCCGGGGCATAGGTTTTCTCGCCGCCATGCCTCTGGGGAACGGTTTCCTCACCGGCACCCTGACACCCGGCGGAGGCTTCGAGCCGGACGACCTCCGTGCCCGCCACCCCCGCTTCACCGCCGAGATGATGGCGGCCAACCAACCCCTCGTCGTCGGCCTGCGCCGGGTCGCGGCCCGCCACGGGGCGACGGTGACCCCGGCCCAGGTCGCCCTCGCCTGGATCCTGTCGCTCGGCCCTCACGTGGTCCCGGTGCCGGGTACGAAGCAGGCACGGTGGGTGACGGAGAACGCTGCCGCCCACGCGCTGCGCCTGACGCCGGAGGACCTGGCAGAGGTGGCGGGCCTTCCGCCCGCGCGGGGATCCTGGGACTGAGGTGCTGAGGAACTGAGGGACTGAGGAACTGATGCCCGCCTGGAGCGTGGCATCGGGCATCGGGCATCGGGCATCGGGCGAAAGATCCGCTGGTTCGGGCGGAGGTGGAACTTGTGGGGCCCTCGCGGTGTAAGACAAGTAGAAGCTCCACGCCGAAGGGATCGTGATGGTGCAACGTCGAGTGGTGACGGCCGCGTTGGCCGCAGCCGTGCTCCTGGTGACGACCGGCTGCTCCTCCGACGACGGAGAGAAGACGGACGCGGCCGGCAGCCCGTCCCCGAGCAGCAGCAGTACGGGGTCGTCCCCGCCCGGTCGGACGGCGGGCGAGGCGCCCCCGGCGAAGGGCTCGGTGAAGGTGGTCCGCACCGTCGCCGAGGACCTCGACACCCCCTGGGGCCTCGCGCCTCTCCCCGAGGGCGGCCTCCTCGTCTCCTCCCGTGACGAGGCCACGATCAGCAGAATCGACGAGAAGTCCGGCAGGAGGATCGAGCTCGGCGAGGTCCCCGGCGTCGCCCCGGCGGGCGAGGGCGGCCTCATGGGCATCGCCGTCTCCCCCGAGTACGCCTCGGACCACATGATCTACGCGTACTTCACCTCGGAGTCCGACAACCGGATCGTGCGGATGCTGTACGACCCCGAGAAGCCGGCCGGCGAACAGCTCGGCGCCCCCGACACCATCCTCCGGGGCATCCCCAAGGGCACCAACCACAACGGCGGCCGGCTCGCCTTCGGCCCCGACCGGATGCTGTACGCGAGCACGGGCGAGCGGTACGAGGGCCCGCTGGCCCAGGACAAGGACTCCCTCGGCGGCAAGATCCTCCGTATGACCCCGGAGGGACAGCCCGCTCCGGGCAACCCCTTCGACGACTCCGTCGTCTACTCGTACGGCCACCGCAACGTCCAGGGGCTCGCCTGGGACCCCGAACAGCGCCTGTGGGCCTCGGAGTTCGGTCAGAACACCTGGGACGAGCTGAACCACATCCGCCCCGGCGGGAACTACGGCTGGCCGGAGGTGGAGGGCGAGGGCGGCGAGTCCGGCTATGTCGACCCGGTGGCCGTGTGGAGCACGGAGGAGGCCTCCCCGAGCGGGATCGCCATCGCGGAGGGCTCGGTCTGGATGGCGGGCCTGCGCGGCCAGCGTCTGTGGCGCGTCCCCCTCGACGGCACCGAGACCGCCGCCGAGCCCCAGGCCTTCCTGGAGGGCGACTACGGCCGACTGCGCACGGTCGTCGCCGCCGGCGACGACAAGCTCTGGCTGGTGACCAGCGAGACGGACGGCCGGGGTTCCCCGGAGGAGGGCGACGACAAGATCCTGGAGCTGGAGGTGACGTAGGCCTCCCCTACTCCTCGGCCGCCGTGGCGGACTCGGCCTCATTTTCCACGGGCTCGGGCGGGCGTACGACGACCTTCCCGGACGCGAGGTCTATCGGTCCGCGTCCCGGATCGTTGTCCCCGACGTCCTCGCGGGTCAGTGCCAGCCGGTTCTCCTCGTCACGGGTGTGCTTGCGGCCAGGTGCGAACAGTTCCTCGAAAGCGTTGAACACTGTGTTCCCTCCCCCAGGGCCACGAGGCGGCGGGCGGTCGGTCCCGGCCGAACAGCGGAGCCTCGGTGGTCCTCCCCACCATCATCCCGCTGCCAGCCGTTCTCCGGCCCCCGCCGGAGCCAGTCCCACACGATGGGCCACCGCCGCCGCCTCGCCCCGGCTGGAGACGCCGAGCTTGGCGAGGATGTTGGAGACGTGGACGCTCGCCGTCTTGGGGGAGATGAAGAGTTCCTCGGCGATCTGGCGGTTGGTGCGGCCTGCGGCGACCAGGCGGAGGACGTCGTCCTCCCGGTCGGTGAGGCCGAGTGCGGCCACGGGATCGGCGGGGGTGAGAGCCTGCTCGGGGGCACGGCTCAGGGTGAGGCGGGCTCGGCGGGCGAGGAGGGTGACCTCGTCGGCGAGGGGGCGGGCGCCGAGGTGGTCGGCGACGGCGGCCGCGAGGCGCAGCAGTTCCGTGGCTCGGTCCCGGGCCTCGTCGCCGGTGCCGTCGGCCAGCAGCGCCTCGGCGAGGCGGTGCCGGACGCGGGCGAGGTCGTAGGGCCGGTCCAGGGGCTCGAAGGCGGTGACGACGTCGGACCAGACGTCCGGGGCCGTCCGGCCCTCGGCACGCTGGAGTTCGGCACGTACCCAGCATTCGTGGGCGAGCCAGATCGGTGAGCCGGTGGTGAGCTTCTTGACCACGGTGAAGATCCGGTCGAGGAGCTCGGCGCGGCCGGGCCCGGCGGCCGGCAGGGCCCGGGCGTCGGCCTCGGCGGTGGCGGCGGTGAGCAGCAGGGGCCAGGCGTAGCGCTGGGTGCCGACGGAGAAGCCGGTGTCGAGGACGCGGGCCAGTTCCGCGCGGGCGTCCGTGAGACGGCCCTCGGCGGCGGCGATGCCGAGGGAGAGGAAGGAGAGCGGCAGGTCGTTCTGTGGCATGGGGTTGTGGTGGCCGTAATGGCCGCGGGCGGCCGCCAGTTGGCGGCGTGCCTCGGCGATGTCGCCGCGGGCGAGGGCGACGGAGGCGTGGATGAGGGTACTGAGGCCTCGGGGCTTGTGGCTGGAGACGACGTTCTGGGCCTTGCGCACCGCTTCCAGGGCTTCGTCCCAGCGGCCCAGGGAGAGCAGGGACTCGGCGAGGTTGCCCCACACCCAGGCCTCGGACTCCGACAGGCCCCGGCGTCGGGTGACGTCGATGCCCTCCTTCAGCAGGCGCACGGCGTCCTGGGAGCGTCCGATGCCCTCCAGACAGGACGGGAGGTTCACATAGGAGCGGCCGACGACGGCGGCGGGGCCGCGTTCGAGGGCACGGCGGCGGACCTCCTCCATGACCGCGATGCCCGTCTCGACGTCACCGGCGTCGACCATCAGGCCGCCGAGGGTGAGGCGGGCGTTGAGTTCGATGTCCTCGGCTCCCACCATGCGTGCGTAGTCGACGGCGCGCTGGGCGTCGGAGAGCGCGTCGGGGCCGGGGGCGTGGAGCATGGACCAGCCGGCCACCCGGGAGAGGACCTCGGCGTGCACCTCTGAGGGCGGCAGCCCGCGTACGAGGTCCTGGGCGGTGGCGAGTTCCTTCCAGCCGTCGCCCCGGGCGAGCCCCTCGGTCAGCATGGAGCGCTGGACCCAGAACCAGGCGGTGCGCAGTGGGTCGCCCCCGTCCGCGAGCAGATCCAGCGCGCGCCGGGTGATCCGCATGGCCCGCTCCCGCTCGCCGCACAGTCGTCCGGCGACGGCGGCCTCGGCCATGAGGTCGAGGTAGCGCAGCGGGGTGGTGGCCGGGTCGCAGCCGCAGGGAGGGTAGACCTCGGTGTAGTCGACGGGGCGGAGGGCGGCGCGTACGGGCTCGGGGGCGGCGTCCCACAGCTCCATCGCCCGCTCCAGGAGGCGTAGTTGCTCGGCGTGGGCGTGCCGGGAGCGGGCCTCGGCCGAGGCGTCGAGGACAGCGGGCAGGGCCTTGGCGGCGTCGTGGGCGTGGTACCAGTAGCTGGCCAGGCGGGTGGCGCGGCCGTCGGTGGGGACGAGGGCCGGGTCGGCCTCCAGAGCCTCGGCGTAGCGACGGTTGAGGCGGGAGCGTTCGCCGGGCAGCAGGTCGTCGCTGACGGCCTCGCGGACCAGGGAGTGGCGGAAGCGGTAGCCGTCGTCGCCCGGTGCGGCGAGCAGGATGTTGGCGCCGACGGCGGCCCGCAGAGCCTCGATGAGGTCGTCCTCGGGGAGCCGGGCCACTGCGGCGAGCAGGGCGTACTCCACGGTGGAGCCGCCCTCGGCGACGATGCGGGCGATCCGCTGGGCGTCCTCGGGGAGCCGTTCGACGCGGACGAGGAGCAGGTCACGCAGGGAGTCGGTGAGGCCGGGGCAGCCGCCGTCGTGGGCGGCGACGGCGAGTTCCTCGACGAAGAAGGCGTTGCCGTCGGAGCGGTCGAAGATCTCGTCCACGCGCTCCGGTGCGGGCTCGGTGGCAAGGATGCCGGCGAGTTGGTGGCCGACCTCGGCACGGTTGAAGCGGGGCAGTTCGACGCGGCGGACCGTGCGCAGGCGGTCGAGTTCGGCGAGGAGGGGGCGCAGGGGGTGGCGGCGGTGGATGTCGTCGGAGCGGTAGGTGGCGAGGACGACGAGGCGGCCGGTGCGCAGTGTGCGCAGGAGGTAGGCGAGGAGGTGGCGGGTGGAGGCGTCGGCCCAGTGCAGGTCCTCCAGGACCAGGACGATCGTGCGGTCGGCAGCGAGGCGTTCCAGCAGGCGGGCGGTGAGTTCGAAAAGACGCGCGGTGCCCTCCTCGTCGTGCCGTGCGCGCGAGGTCTCGCCCAACTCGGGCAGCAACCGGGCCAGTTCCTGTTCCTGTCCGGCGGCCGCGGCGGCCAGTTCTTCGGGCAGTCGGCGGCGCAGGCCGCGCAGGGCGGTGGTGAAGGGTGCGTAGGGCAGGCCGTCGGCGCCGATCTCGACACAGCCGCCGAGGGCGACGACCGCGCCCCCGCGCGCGGCCTCACCGGTGAACTCCTCGACCAGGCGGGTCTTGCCGACCCCGGCCTCACCGCCGAGCAGCAGCGCCTGGGGGCCGCCGCGTCCGTCTCCCCCGTTCCCCGCCGCCCGTGCGGCGCTTCCATCCGCGCGGGCCAACGCCTCACGCAACAGCTTCAGTTCGTCGGCACGACCCACGAACACCGGACTGACGGACCTGGTCTCCACATGGCCGAGCATCGCACGGCCCTCGGACACTCGGGCACCGATTATCCGCGGCGCACGGGCGGCCTGAAGGCGACCGTCCGCCCCCGGGACGGTCCCCGCGCCGGCTCGGCCGACGGTGCCCGTCACGCGGCGCGCGGGAAGCGGAGCCGACGCGGGCGATGGCCGGGCACGCTCCCCTCCGCGTCCTGTTCTCCTTCCTTCGAGGCGGACCTCGTCGCGGTCGTGGCGTCGTGTGCGGCCGCGCGGCGGGCGCGGCGGGCCTCGCGTACCTGACGGTAGTGCTCCGCCTCGCGGATCAGCTCGGCGGAACGGATCTGCTGGAGCTCGTACTCGAACATCTCGTACCCCTCGTGAAGAGTCAGTCTCGGCTCGCTTGGTGCGATGCCTCAACCTTCGTCTCCGAGGCGGGGGCGCCACATCGGGAGAATTCCGCATCTTGAACGCGCGAGGGGCCTTAGGCCCGTCGTAGGTATGCCCACGACGGGCCTAAGGCCCCTCAGAAGCCGCTGGTCCGCCCTGTGCGGGCGGGCGCGCGTCAGGTGCTCGGCAGTGCCAGCAGGAGGTCGGAGTACTTCAGGGCGGCCAGCACCAGCCCGATGAAGCCGACCGAGACTCCGGCCCAGGCCACCGACTTGATCCACGGCGTCTGCACCTGGTCGGGGTCGCCGAACGCGGGCCGCACCAGCACGGCCACGCCGACGATCAGGCCGACCAGCGCGAAGACGCCGGCCCACAGGGCGGAGGCCTGCCAGGCGTCCCCGTAGACGGCCTGGAGCTGGGTGGCGACGGTCGCGTTGGTCGCGGCCTGCATCTCCAGTTGTCCGGTGATCTCCTCACGCGCGGAGGCGACGGTGCCGACCCAGCCTCCGGTCAGCGAGACGAGGCCCAGCACCACGGACACGATGCCGGCGGCACCCTGACCGACGCCCGGCGTCGCCTTCGCGGTGGCCGGCGGGAACTCCTCGTCGAACTCCACGGCCTCGTCGGAGGCGTCGGAGCCGTCGGTCTCGACCGAGTCGCCGGCCTCCGTCGCGGCTTCCTCGCGGGCCGCGTCCTCCTTGGTGACGTCGGTGCCCTTCACCGACTCGTCGTCGTTCCTGGCCTCGGCGCCCGTGTCGGCCCCGGTCTCGTCAACTGTCTTGGTTCCCATACCTCGCACCGTACGAATGTTGTCTGAGAGGTTTCTTAATGATCCTTGTGAGCGCTGCGGGCGCGTGCCGCACGCCATTCGGGCGCCAGGACGGACCATATCTCCAAGTCGTGCCGCACACCCCGGTGGGGATATCTCTCGCGCTGCACACCGTCTCTGACCATGCCGAGCCGCCGTGCCACGTCGAGGCTCGGCGTATTGCCCGAGGCCGCGATCCACTCGACCCGGTGGACGGCGCGGACGTCGACGGCCCAGTCGATGAGGATCCGCATGGCGCGGGTGACGAGCCCTCGCCCGGTGGCGGCGGGCTCCAGCCAGCAGCCGACCTCGCAGTTGGCGCTCTCCGCATCGAAGTTGAGGAAGAGGACCCCGCCGACGAGCTTGCCGTCGAGCCAGATGCCGTGCAGGGAGCCGGTGTCGGCGGCGCGCATGTCGGCGTACCGCTGGAGGACGGCGCGCGCGCCGTCGACGTCCGTGGCGGCCTGACCGAAGGGGACGTACTGGTTGATGAAGTCCCGTCCCCGCTCCAGGTGGGCGAGGAACTCCTCGGCGTGCCACGGCTCCAGGGGCCGGAGTTCGGCGCCGTCGTCACCCAGGGATATCGCGTACATCCTTCGGCCGCTCCTTCTCCACGTCTTCCACCACGACGTCCGCGAGCCTCTCATGGGCGGCGCGGGTCTCGGGCGGTTCGATGCTGATGCGGGGCATGCGCCGGTCGAGCCAGCGGGGCAGCCACCAGTTGGCGCCGCCGAGCATGTGCATGAGGGCGGGGACGAGGAGCGTGCGCAGGACGAAGGCGTCGAGGGCGACGGCGGCGGCGAGCGCGATGCCGAACATGGCGATCACGCGGTCGCCGCTGAGCACGAAGGCGAGGAAGACGGAGATCATGATGACCGCCGCGGAGTTGATCACCCGGCTGGTCTCGGCGAGGCCGACCCGGACCGCGCGCCGGTTGTCGCCGGTCTCCAGCCACTCCTCGTACATCCTGCTGACCAGGAAGACCTGGTAGTCCATGGAGAGCCCGAAGAGGACCGAGACCATGATCACGGGGAGGAAGGGCTCGATCGGCCCGGCCCGGCCGAGGCCCAGCAGCTCGCTCCCCCAGCCCCACTGGAAGATCGCGACGACCACGCCGAACGCGGCGGCGACGGCGGCGACGTTCATCGCGGCGGCCTTGAGCGGTATCCCGATGGACCGGAAGGCGAGCAGGAGCAGCAGACAGCCGAGGCCGATGACGACGCCGACGAACAGCGGGAGCTTGCCGACGATGACGTCGGCGAAGTCGTCGTAACCAGCGGTCACCCCGCCGACATGCAGATCCAGCGAGGTGCCGGTCTCGGCGCGCGGCAGCACCTCGTCGCGCAGCCGTTCGACCAGATCGCTGGTCTTCGCGGACTGCGGGGAGGAGTCGGGTACGACGGTGAGGTACGCGGTGTCGCCGCCGGTGTTGTACGTCACCGGGGTCACCGCCGAGACGCCCTCGGTGGCCCTGAGCGTGGTGTCGAGGTTGTCGAGGGCGAGCTCGTCGGCGGCGCCGTCGACCTCGGTGACCAGGGTCAGAGGGCCGTTCACCCCGGGCCCGAAGCTGTCGGCGAGGAGGTCGTAGGCCTGGCGGGTGGTGGTCGCCTTCGGGTCGTTGCCCTGGTCGGAGGTGCCGAGGCGCAGTCCGAGCGTGGGCAGGGCCAGCAGGGTCATGACGACGAGGGCGAGCGCGCCGAGCTTCTTCGGGTGCCGCTCGACGAAGGCGGACCAGCGGGCGGCGAAGCCCGTGGGCAGTTCGGGCTCGGGACCGTGCTCGGCGAGGCGGCGGCGCTCGCGGCGGCTCAGGGCGCGCATGCCGATGAACGACAGCAGGGCCGGCAGCAGTGTCACGGAGGCGGCGACGGTGAGGACCACGGTGAGGGAGGCGGCGAGCGCGACGCCGTTGAGGAAGCCGAGCCGCAGGATCAGCATGCCCAGCAGGGCTATGCAGACCGTGGCGCCGGCGAAGACCACGGCCCGTCCGGTGGTCGCGACGGCGCTCCGCGCGGCCTCCTCCACGGACAGGCCCCGCTTCAGCCCCCGTCGGTGCCGGGTCACGATGAACAGCGCGTAGTCGATGCCGACGCCGAGGCCGATGAGGGTGCCCAGCATGGGCGCGAAGTCGGCGACCGTCATGGCGTGCCCGAGCAGGGTGATCCCCGCGTAGGCGGTGCCCACGCTGACCAGGGCGGTCGCGATCGGCAGCAGGCTGGCGGCGAGCGAGCCGAACGCCAGGAAGAGGACGACGGCGGCGACGAGGACACCGACGATCTCCGCGAGATGCCCGCCGGAGGCCTCGGTGAGCCCGATCGAGGTGCCCCCCAGCTCCACCTGGAGCCCGTCGCCCTCGGCGGCCTTCGCCCTGTCGACGACGGCCTGGGCCTGCGCCTTGTCCACGTCCTCGGCCGGCTGGTCGAAGGTGACGGTGGCGTACGCCGTGCGCCCGTCCTCGCTGATCCGGCCGCCGTCGGCGCCGTCGTACGGATCGGTCACGGCGGCGACACCGGGCAGGTCGGCGATCTCGTCCAGGGCGCGGGTCATCGTCTGCTCGACGGCGGCGGCCCGCACGCTCGCGGCCTGGTCGCTCGTGTGCCAGACGACGGTGGCGCTGTCACCGCTGACGCCCGGGAAGCCCTCGCTCAGCAGTTCGGTGGCACGGCTGGACTCGGTTCCGGGGGTCTTGTAGTCGTTCGAGTACGCGGCTCCCGCGACGGCGGCGCCGGCGGCCGTGCCGGCGAAGGCGAGAAGCCACAGAAGGACGGCGACAAGACGGTGCCGGACACACCAGCGCGCGAGGGCTGCCACGGATCGTGCTCCTGAGGGGGGAGGCATGAGCAATTCCTGGCAACTGTTGCACCACAATGTGATCGTTTGGCCCCTTTGAGGGTCTCCTCACATGGGATGGGAGGCACCTCACAGGACAAACGGCGGCACTCTGTCGCCCTGCGTCACTCGGCGCGCGCACGCCCGAGGGCGGCGCATCGCGGTGATGCGCCGCCCTCGGGGATACGTGACGGAACCGCCGACCGTTCAGCCCTCGCTGACGCCCAGCTTCTCCAGGATCAGCTCCTTGACGCGTGCCGCGTCCGCCTGACCGCGCGTGGCCTTCATGACCGCGCCGACCAGGGCGCCGGCCGCGGCCACCTTGCCGCCGCGGATCTTGTCCGCGATGGCCGGGTTGCCCGCGATGGCCTCCTCGACCGCCGTCGTCAGGGCACCCTCGTCGGAGACGACCTTCAGACCGCGCTTGTCGACGACCTCGTCCGGGGTGCCTTCGCCCGCGAGGACGCCCTCGATGACCTGCCGGGCCAGCTTGTCGTTCAGGTCGCCCTTCGAGACCAGCTCGGTCACCCGCCCGACCTGCTCCGGCGTGATCGCCAGCTCGTCCAGCGCCGTGCCCGACTCGTTGGCGCTGCGGGCCAGCTCGCCCATCCACCACTTGCGAGCGGAGGCGGCGTCCGCCCCGGCCTCGATGGTGGCGACGATCAGGTCCAGCGCACCGGCGTTGAGGATCGCCTGCATGTCGGTGGCCGAGACGCCCCACTCCTCGCGGAGCCGGTTGCGGCGGACCAGCGGCAGCTCGGGCAGCGCGGCCCGCAGCTCCTCGACCCACTCGCGCGAGGGAGCCACCGGCACGAGGTCCGGCTCGGGGAAGTACCGGTAGTCCTCGGCCTCCTCCTTCACGCGGCCGGAGGTCGTGGACCCCGTGTCCTCGTGGAAGTGCCGGGTCTCCTGGATGATCGTCCCGCCACTGCTCAGGACGGCCGCGTGCCGCTGGATCTCGAAGCGGGCGGCACGCTCGACGGACCGCAGCGAGTTGACGTTCTTCGTCTCCGAACGCGTGCCGAACTTCTCGGTGCCGTTCGGGCGCAGCGACAGGTTCACGTCGCAGCGCATCTGGCCCATCTCCATCCGGGCCTCGGAGACGCCGAGCGCCTTGATGACCTCGCGCAGCTCACGGACGTACGCCTTGGCGACCTCGGGAGCGCGCTCGCCCGCGCCCTCGATCGGCTTGGTGACGATCTCGATGAGCGGGATGCCCGCGCGGTTGTAGTCGAGCAGCGAGTGCGAGGCGCCGTGGATGCGGCCGGTGGCACCGCCGACGTGCGTCGACTTGCCGGTGTCCTCCTCCATGTGGGCGCGCTCGATCTCCACGCGGAAGGTCTCGCCGTCCTCCAGCTGGACGTCGAGGTAGCCGTTGAAGGCGATCGGCTCGTCGTACTGGGAGGTCTGGAAGTTCTTCGGCATGTCCGGATAGAAGTAGTTCTTCCGGGCGAAGCGGCACCACTCGGCGATCTCGCAGTTCAGCGCGAGACCGATCTTGATGGCCGACTCGACGCCGATCGCGTTGACGACCGGGAGCGCGCCGGGCAGGCCGAGGCAGACGGGACAGGTCTGCGTGTTGGCGTCCTGACCGAGTTCGGTCGAACAGCCGCAGAACATCTTGGTCTTGGTGCCGAGTTCGACATGGACCTCAAGGCCCATGACGGGGTCGTACGACGCCAGCGCGTCCTCGTACGACACCAGGTCGGTCGTGGTGGTCACGGTCTAACTTCCCTCTCAGCCCAGCAGGACGTCGTCGTCGCCCAGCCGCTTCAGTTCGCGGTACAGGATGGCGAGGCCGGTGACGATGCCGACGGCGGCGACCGTCGAGTCGATCAGCCGCAGCGTGTCCTGCTCGGCGCGGGCCTTCTTGATCCGCTTGGCGATGCCCCACGCGCCGAAGGCGGTGGTGGCGATGGACACGTACGTGCCGGACTTGGACTTCTGGAAGTCCTTGGCCTTGGACAGTGCGTTGCTCACAGCGACGGAGCCTCCTCGAGAAGCGGGTGCCCCCACTTTTCCACGAAGGCGGCCTCGACGGCGGCGCCGACCTTGTAAAGACGGTCGTCCTTCAGTGCCGGGGCGATGATCTGCAGTCCGACCGGCAGCCCGTCCTCCGGCGCGAGGCCGCAGGGCAGGGACATCGCGGCGTTGCCCGCGAGGTTGGTCGGGATGGTGCAGAGGTCCGCGAGGTACATCGCCATCGGGTCGTCGGCGCGCTCGCCGATCGGGAAGGCGGTGGTGGGCGTGGTCGGCGACACGATGACGTCGACCTTTTCGAACGACTTCTCGAAGTCCCGTGTGATGAGCGTACGGACCTTCTGGGCGCTGCCGTAGTACGCGTCGTAGTAGCCGGAGCTGAGCGCGTACGTGCCGAGCATGATGCGGCGCTTCACCTCGGGGCCGAAGCCCGCCTCACGGGTGAGGGAGGTGACCGTCTCGGCGGAGTTCGTGCCGTCGTCGCCGGTCCGCAGGCCGTAGCGCAGTCCGTCGAAGCGGGCGAGGTTGCTCGAACACTCGCTCGGCGCGATCAGGTAGTACGCGGCCAGCGCCAGGTCGAACGACGGACAGTCCAGCTCGACGATCTCGGCACCCAGTTCCTTCAGCAGCTCGACGGACTCGTCGAACCGCTGGACCACACCGGCCTGGTAGCCCTCGCCGCGGAACTGCTTGACGACGCCGACGCGCATCCCGGCGACGCTGCCGTTGCGGGCGGCCTCGACGACCGGCGGTACCGGGGCGTCGATCGAGGTGGAGTCGAGCGGGTCGTGGCCGGCGATCACCTCGTGCAGCAGCGCCGCGTCCAGGACCGTACGGGCACAGGGCCCGCCCTGGTCGAGGGAGGAGGAGAACGCCACCATGCCGTACCGCGACACGGCCCCGTACGTCGGCTTGACGCCGACCGTGCCGGTGACGGCGGCCGGCTGGCGGATGGAACCGCCGGTGTCGGTGCCGATGGCGAGGGGTGCCTGGTAGGAGGCGAGCGAGGCGGAGGAACCGCCGCCGGAGCCGCCGGGGATGCGGGTGAGGTCCCACGGGTTGCCCGTCGGTCCGTACGCGCTGTTCTCCGTCGACGACCCCATGGCGAACTCGTCCATGTTGGTCTTGCCGAGGATGACGACGTCCGCGTCCTTCAGCCGCTTGGTGAGCGTGGCGTCGTACGGCGGGATCCAGCCCTCCAGGATCTTCGACCCGACGGTGGTGGGAATCCCGACCGTGGTGAAGATGTCCTTGAGCGCGAGCGGCACACCGGCGAGCGGGCCGAGCTTCTCGCCCCTGGCCTTCTTCTCGTCGACGGCGCGGGCCTGCGCGAGAGCGCCCTCGCGGTCGACGTGCAGGAAGGCGTGCACCTTCTCGTCGACGGCCTCGATCCGGGCCAGGTGGGCCTCGGTGACCTCTACGGCGGTGAGCTCGCCGGAAGCGATCTTCGCGGCGATCTGAGCCGCGGTGAGCTTGATGATGCTGTCGGTCATGACGTGATCAGTCCTCCCCCAGGATCTGCGGCACCTTGAAACGCTGCTGCTCCTGGGCCGGGGCGGCGGAAAGCGCCTGCTCGGGGGTGAGCGACGGACGGACCTCGTCCGCGCGCATGACGTTCGTCAGCGGCAGCGGGTGCGAGGTCGGCGGAACATCTTGGTCGGCGACCTCGCTGACGCGGGCGACCGCGCCGATGATGTCGTCCAGCTGGCCCGCGAAGTGTTCGAGTTCTTCGGGCTTCAGCTCCAGACGCGCCAGCCGTGCGAGGTGGGCGACCTCCTCGCGCGTGATGCCAGGCATGCAGCGATCCTCTGGGGTGAGTGTGTGTGGTTTGGCGCCAATCCTATGGGGCGCGGGGGGTTGGCCGCGCACGGGTTCTTCGCCCCCGCCGCCCCTACCCGTCCCATCACCCAGGGGCTGCGCCCCCATCAGCCCCCTCTGCGGGTCCGGTGGGGGCTGGTCGCGCAGTTCCCCGCGCCCCTGAAAGCCCAGGCCCTGCGGGCCTGAAAACACGGGGCGCAGCCCCGGCTTTTCAGGGGCGCGGGGAACTGCGCGAGAAGCCCCACCGGACCCGCACCCGCCGACGAACCGCCCCCACCGAGCTCCCAGGCGCCCTTGCTCACTCCTCCGCCGTCGCCGCAGGCAACGCCGCGGCGGGCCGCTGCCACCCCCGCGACCCCCGCGCCCGTAGCCAGGCCGTGGCCTCCTCGGGCGGCATCGCGGCAGCGACGAGCCACCCCTGCACCGCGTCACACCCGAGATCCCGCAACCGCTCCCACGTCTCGTCGTCCTCGACCCCCTCCGCCACGACGAGCAGCCCCAGCGAGTGGGCGAGATCGACCGTGCAGCGCACGATCTCCGCGTCCTCGTTGTCGATCGCCAACCGCGCCACGAACGACCGGTCGATCTTCAGCTCGCTGACCGGCAGCCGCCGCAGATGGACCAGTGACGAGTACCCCGTCCCGAAGTCGTCGAGCGACATCTTCACCCCGTGCCCGGTCAGCCCGGCAAGGGTGTCCGCGGCCCGCTGCGGGTCCTCCAGGAGCACGTGTTCCGTTATCTCCAACTGCAACGCCCCGGCCGGCACCCCGTGCCGGGCCAGCCGTGCGGCCACCGCCCCCGCGAACCCGGGGGTGTGGACGTCGCGCGGGGACACGTTCACCGCGACCGGCACGTGCAGCCCCTGCGCCCGCCACCTCGCCACCTGCCCGAGCGCCGTCTCCAGGACGTACTCCGTCAGGTGCGGCATCAGCCCGGACGATTCGGCGATCGCTATGAACTCGTCCGGCGGCACCTTCCCCCGTTCGGGATGCACCCACCGCACCAGCGCCTCCAGCCCGGCGACCTGCCCGTCGAAGCGGACCTTCGGCTGGTAGTGGAGCTCGACCTCCTGCGCGTCCAGCGCGCGCCGCAGGTCACCGAGGAGACCGAGCCGGTCCGGGGTGTTCGAGTCCCGCTTGGACTCGTAGACCTCGACACCGGTGCGGTCCCGCTTCGCCTGGTACATCGCCACGTCCGCCCGTCGCAGCAGCCCCTCCGCGTCGAGCGCGTGGTCGGGGAAGACGGCGAGCCCGGCGCTGGCCTCCAGGACGAGGGTGAGCCCGTCGAGGTCGAGCGGTGAGCCGAGCGCGGCGACGAGGTTGCGGGCGACGCGGGAGGCGGACGTGGTGGAGTCGGCGACGGGCAGCAGGACGGCGAACTCGTCGCCGCCGAGCCGCGCGGCCTCCGCTCCGCGTGGCAGGGCGACCCGCAGCCGATCGGCTATCTGCAACAGCAACCGGTCACCCGCGAGATGCCCGAGTGTGTCGTTGACGGACCGGAAGCGGTCGAGGTCGATCAGCATCAGCGCCGACCTCGCCCCGATGCGTTCGGCGTCGTCCAGGGCGGTCCAGGTGCGTTCCAGCAGCCACTGGCGGTTCGGCAGTCCGGTGAGCGGGTCGCGCAGCTGTTCCTCGGCCCGGGCGCGGGCGATCCACAGCGTGGAGTCGAGCGCGATGAGGGGGATGGCGAAGAGCGGCAGCAGCAGCGGCTGGGCGAGGGCGACGACGCAGACGAGCGGGGCGATGCCGAGCAGCGCGACGGCGACGAGGCCCTGTCTGACCAGGGCGGTGCGCGCGACGGTGGGCAGACCGCCGCGTGGTGCGGCCAGATGCCAGAGCAGGACGCGGCTGACCACGAGATAGGCGATGGCGACCAGGGCCACCTGGGGCGCCGAGTAGAGGTTCCAGCTGTCCGGGTCCCAGGGCCGCTCCACCGAGGGGACACGGCCGAAGACCCGCAGGACGAGCGCGCCGGCGCCGATGCCGAGGATGTCGACCGCGCCGTGCAGCACGCCCTGGCGCCAGCGCCCCCGGCGGGCGACGCCGACGAGCACCACGACCGTGAGGCTGACCATGCCGGCGGCCACCCAGCCGTAGAGCAGCAGGACGGCGAGGGTGAGGGCGGCGCCGGAGCCCGTGCCGCCCCACCAGCGGGCGCGGCCCATGGCGACGAGGTGGCCGACGATGACGCCGGTGAGCAGGGCGAGGGACCAGCCGACCGCTCCGGCCGGGAAGAGGGCGTGCTGCCCGACGAACGCCCGGTAGAACCCGGCGCCCAGGATGGCGCCGGCGAGGCCCACGATCACGGCGGGCAGCGCGGGCCAGGTCAGGTGCCGTTCGGCGTCGTGGCCCGGCAGTTCGTGGCCGCGGCTCTCACCGAGCGCGCCGGTGAGAGCGGGAGCCCCCGTGCCGACCAGGGTGGCGGAGGTGAGCGGGGCCGGGCCCGGTACGAGGGGGCCGCGTGCGCTCGCGCCCGCACGGCCCGGCGGCCAGGCGGCCCCTGCCCTGGACTCCGCGGCGGTCCTCCGACCGGGGCCCTGCTCCAGGCCTCCGGGCCCCTGGTTCTCCGGCTCCCGGCTTCCCTCGAACGGGCGTCCTCCCATGAGCAGGGAGCGTCCCCGTCGCCAGGCCCCGGAGACCCGGCGCAGGCGCAGCCGCGAGTCCGGGGCGACGCTCTCGGTCGGTTCCATTCCCGTCCCTCTCACAGCCGGCGGTGCCCACGCCACGCGGCCCGTTGCTCCCGAACAACCGGGGCGGCACCGCGTCCGAGAACCCACCACGCGTCCGGGCACGGCAGGCGCCCACCTCAACAGTAGGCCGCACAAGGCTTCCACGGGCAGCGGTCGGTGTCGGTTGCCCGAATGCGACCGGCCACCCGTATGCATCTGGTATGCGCCGAACGGGTGGCCTTCAACCCCTACTCCTCGATCGGGAGCGCGACTTCCGCGGCTGCGTCCGGCCCTTGTTCGAGCAGGACGGCGAAGCCGTCCTCGTTCAGGACGGGCACCTTGAGCTGCATCGCCTTGTCGAACTTGGAGCCCGGATTCTCACCGACCACGACGAAGGAGGTCTTCTTCGACACCGACCCCGTGACCTTCGCGCCCCGGCTCTGCAGCGCCTCCTTGGCCCCGTCACGCGTGTGGTGTTCGAGTGTCCCGGTCACGACGACCGTCAGCCCTTCGAGGGGCCTGGGGCCTTCGTCCTCGCCGGAGCGCTCCTCCTCCAGGCGGACCCCGGCGGCCTTCCACTTGCGGAGAATCTCCTGATGCCACTCCACCGCGAACCACTCCTTCAGGGAAGCGGCGATGGTCGGGCCGACGCCCTCGGTCGCGGCGAGCTGTTCCTCGGTCGCCTCCCTGATGCTGTCGATGGAGCGGAATTCACGCGCGAGCGCCTCGGCGGCCACCGGGCCGACGTGCCGGATCGACAGACCGGTCAGGATCCGAGCGAGCGGCCGGTTCTTGGCCGCCTGGATGTTCTCCAGCATCGCGACCGCGTTCTTCCTCGGCCCGCCCTCCTTGTTGGCGAAGACCATGGCGTGCTTCTTCTCGCCGGTCTCCGGGTCCCGCTTGGGCAGGCCGCTGTCCTGGTCGAGGACGTACGCCTTGATGGGCAGCAGCTGTTCGATGGTGAGGTCGAACAGGTCGCCCTCGTCATGGAGGGGCGGCTCGGACGGCTCCAGCGGCTTGGTGAGCGCGGCGGCGGCGACGTATCCGAAGTGCTCGATGTCGAGGCACTTGCGTCCGGCGAGGTAGAAGAGACGCTCGCGCAACTGGGCCGGGCAACTACGGGAGTTGAGGCACCGCACGTCGATGTCGCCCTCCTTGGCGGGCGCCAGGGGCTCACCGCACTCCGGGCACTCGGTCGGCATCACGAAGGGGCGCGTCGCTTTCTCGTCGCGCAGCGCCACGACCGGCCCGAGGATCTCGGGGATGACGTCACCGGCCTTGCGGATGACGACCGTGTCGCCGATGAGGACGTTCTTCGCCTTGACGACCTCCTGGTTGTGCAGGGTGGCGAACTCGACCTCGGAGCCGGCCACCGTGACCGGCTCGACCTGGGCGTACGGCGTGACCCGGCCGGTGCGGCCGACGCCCACCTTGATGTCGATGAGCTTGGTGTTGACCTCTTCCGGCGCGTACTTGTAGGCGATCGCCCAGCGGGGTGCGCGAGCCGTCGATCCGAGGCGGCCCTGCAGCCGGATCTCGTCGAGCTTGACGACCGCGCCGTCGATCTCGTGCGCCACGGAGTGGCGGTGCTCGCCGTAGTAGGCGATGAACTCCCGTACGCCGTCGAGGTCGTCGACCACCCTGTTGTGCTCGGCGGTGGGCAGGCCCCACGACTTGAGGAGGTCGTAGGCCTGGGACAGGCGCGTGAAACCGCCGTCG
The DNA here is from genome assembly GCF_019599145.1 of Streptomyces akebiae. Classification (NCBI taxonomy): domain Bacteria; kingdom Bacillati; phylum Actinomycetota; class Actinomycetes; order Kitasatosporales; family Streptomycetaceae; genus Streptomyces; species Streptomyces akebiae. The sequence continues at coordinate 3,124,536 of NZ_CP080647.1, forward strand.
AAGCCCTCCAGGGCGCCGATGCCGTGGACGACCATGTGCAGCGGCAGGGTGGCGGTGACCTTGGGGTCCTTCTGGCGCAGTGAACCCGAGGCGGAGTTACGGGGGTTGGCGTACGGCTTCTCGCCGGCCGCCACACGGCGTTCGTTGAGGCCCTGGAAGGCCTCCATCGGGAAGTAGACCTCGCCCCGGATCTCGACGAGCCGGGGGACGCGGTCGCCCTTCAGCCGGTGCGGGATCTCGGCGATCGTCATGACGTTGGGCGTGATGTCCTCGCCGGTCCGACCGGTGCCCCGGGTGGCGGCTCGGGTGAGCCTGCCGTCCTCGTACGTCAGGTTGACCGCGAGTCCGTCGATCTTGAGCTCGCACAGCAGGTGGTAGTCGGAGGTGCCGACCTCCTTGGCGACGCGCTCGGCCCAGGCGGCGAGGCCCTCGTCGTCGAAGACGTTGTCGAGGGAGAGCATGCGCTCGCGGTGCTCCACCTCGGCGAGGTCGGTCTCGTACTCGACGGCCACCTTCTGCGTCGGCGAGTCCGGGGTGCGCAGCTCGCCGTACTCGTCCTCCAACGCCTCCAGTGTGCGCAGGAGTTCGTCGAACTCCGCGTCGCTGACGATCGGGTCGTCCTTCACGTAGTACCGGAAGCGGTGCTCCTCGATCTGTTCGGCGAGCCGCGCGTGCTTCTCGCGTGCTTCGGCGGGCACCGCTGTCTCGGCGGGTACCGATGTGGGCTGTGCGTCCTTGTCGCCGGCCACCGTGTTGTCCTCCGTCACTCTGGGTTGTCCGCGAGGGATCTCGCCGCCTCGACGCAGTGGGCGAGCGCCCGGCGTGCGTAGGCCGGGGAGACCCCCGCGAGCCCGCACGTCGGAGTGACCGTGACCGCCTCCGCGAGCAGCCCCGGATGCAGCCCCAGCCTGCGCCACAGCGTCCTGACCCCCATGACGCTACCGGCAGGGTCCGACAATGCTCCCTCCGTGGTCGGCACGACACCGGCGAGCAGTTTCGTGCCTGCTTCCACCGCTTCCCCGATCGTGTCGTCGTCACGCTCGGTGAGCAAGGTGAAGTCGAAGGAGATACCGGTGGCACCGGCGCGGCGCAGGAGGGCGAAGGGTACGTCGGGGGCGCAGGAGTGCACGACGACCGCCCCGTGCTCCGCGTGGACGCCGATGACGTCCCTGAGGGTGGCCTCGACGAGTTGGCGGTCCACGGCGCGGTGGGTGCGGTAGCCGCTGGCGCTCCTGACCTGGCCGCGCAGGACGGCGATGAGGGACGGCTCGTCGAGCTGGAGCACGATCCGGGCGCTCGGGATACGCCCCTGGATCTCGGCGAGGTGCTGGCGCAGGCCCTCGGCGAGCGAGCCGGCGAGGTCGCGACAGGCCCCGGGGTCGGAGAGGGCGGCCTCGCCGTTCCTCAGCTCCAGCGCGGCGGCGAGGGTCCAGGGGCCGACGGCCTGGACCTTCAGCGGGCCCTCGTACCCCTGGGTGAACTCCTCCAGCGCGTCGAGGTCCTCGCCCAGCCACGACCTGGCCCGCTTGGTGTCCCGGCCCGGTCGGTCGCCGATGCGCCAGCCGCTGGGCTCCACGCGGGCGTACAGCTCGACGAGCAGGCCGGCGGTTCTGCCGATCATGTCGGCGCCGGGGCCTCTGGCGGGGAGTTCGGGGAGGTACGCCATGCCTGTCGCCGGCCACTCGAAGGTGCCGGTGACGGTCTTGGCGGCTTCTCGGGCGTCGCCGCCCGGCATGGAACCCACACCGGTGGCCGGGCCGAAACTGAAGTCTTCGCTCACGCCCCGAAGCCTACGGTTCCCTTGCGGGGGCGTTGGCCGGGGCATCGGGTGGGTTGTCGGGTGCGGCCGGGTGAGGGCTTCTCTCGCAGTTCCCCGCGCCCCTGAAAAGACGGGGCTGCTCCCCAGCCTTTTCAGGCCCGCAGGGCCTGAATCCTTTAGGGGCGCGGGGAACTGCGCGAGAAGCCCCCACGCACCCGCAGCCGACAACGCACCCTCGCCCCCGCCGGTCAGATACCCGGCCGGACCGTCAGGTCGTTCACCTCCGCGTCGCGGGGCAGGTCAAGCGCCATGAGGATCGTCGTGGCGACCGACTCCGGGGCGATCCACCGCGAGGCGTCGTACTCCTTGCCCTCCTGCTGGTGGACCTTCGCCTGCATGGGACTGGCGGTGCGCCCGGGATAGACCGTGGTCACCCGGACCCCGTTGCCGTGCTCCTCCCAGCGCAGGGAGTCGGCGAGGGCCTTGAGCCCGTGCTTGGAGGCCGCGTAGGCGGACCAGTCCGCGTGCGCGTTGAGCCCCGCGCCCGAGTTGACGAACACCACATGCCCTCGCGCGGCCCGCAGTTGGGGCAGGAAGTGACGGGTCAGCTCGGCGGGCGAGACGAGGTTGACGTTGAGCTGGTGGCGCCACGACTTCGGCGTCAGGTCGCCCACCGAGCCGAGGTCCACCACGCCCGCGATGTGCAGCAGCGAGTCCACCCGGTCGGGCAGCGTCTGGTGGGAGAAGGCCCAGGACAGCTTGTCCGGGTCCGCCAGATCTCCGACCAGCGTCTTCGCCCCCGGGAACTCCGCCGCCAGTTCCTTCGCCCGCCCCGCGTCGCGCGCGTGCAGCACGAGCTCGTCCCCGCGTTCGTGCAGCCGTCGGGCGACGGCCGCGCCGATGCCGGAACCCGCCCCGGTGATCACATGAGTAGCCATGCCGTCATGCTCGCATCACCGGAGCGGGACGAAAAACGGCTCAGGCGACGCCTCTGCTCTCCTCCAGATACGCCAGCGCCCCCACCGGCTCCTCCGCGAAGAAGACCAGGTCGGTCAGGGGGCGGGGCAGGAAGCCCTCGTCCTCCATGCGCCGGAACTGTTCCTTCAGCCCGTCGTAGAAGCCGGCGGTGTTCAGCAGGACCACCGGCATCTCGGTGTGGCCGTGCTTCTTCAGCTCCAGGATCTCGGTCGCCTCGTCGAGTGTGCCGGTGCCGCCGACCATGATGACGACCGCGTCGGCCTTCTCCAGAAGCACCCGCTTGCGCTCGGCGAGGTCCCGCGCCACCACCATCTCGTCGGTGCCGGGCCGGGCCTTGGCCGCCAGGAACTCGACCGACACACCGAGCAGTCTGCCGCCCGCCTCCTGCACTCCGTCGGCGACCACCTTCATCAGCCCGACGTCCGAACCGCCCCACACGAGGGTGTGCCCGCCCTTGCCGAGCAGCTTCGCGAACTCCTTCGCGGGGCGCGTGTAACGGTCGGCGAGGTCCGCGGCGGAGAGGAAGACACAGATGTTCATGGGTCCACGTTAGGGGGCGGTACCGACATCGGGGTCCGCTCGTCCACCGGCCTCCTCGGCCACCGTCGCACGGATCTTCGACTGCCGGTGCGGCAGATCCTCCCAGTCGTCCATGAGGCGGGCGGACAGGCCGTGTTTCCGGGCGAGTTCGACGAGGGTCTCGGTCCGGTAGTAGAAGTCCTCGTGCAGTACCTGGTGTTCGGCACCCTCGGTGCGGCCGAAGGTGAAGTCGAAGAAGCCGCCCGGGGCGAGGACGCGGCCCACGTGGGCGAGGCACTGCTCGATGACGTGTGGCGGCGAGTGGGAGAACACGCTGTGTGCGTGGACGACGTCGAAGTACCCGGCGGGCAGGAAGGAGAAGGTGAGGTCGGCGACGAGCGCCAGATGCGGGAGTTTGGCCTGCAGGCCCTCCCGGGCGAGGGTGCGCTGGGCCTCCATGAGGATGGCCGGAGAGATGTCGATGCCGTAGTAGTTCCCGGTGTCCAGGTGGTCGATGAACAGCCGCCCGGCCCGCAGGTTCCCGCAGCCGATCTCCAGCATCCGGTGCCGTGGCTCCAGGCCGTGCCGCAGGAGGTACTCGAACTGCATCCGGCCCATGCGTTCCCACTTCTCGACCGACGGGTTGTGCCCGACGGCGGCCTCCGGGCTGCGCGCCGTGTCGGCGGCCATGACGGCGCGGTAGTAGGAGATGTGGTCGCGGTGCTTGAGCTGCAGCCAGGTGTCCCGCGCCACCCGCCGGGCGTGCGCGGGCACGCGCCGGGGGTGACGCAGCGCGTAACGGACCCGGTGGGTGAGACTCCGCCGGTTCCGGGAAGCGGGGCCGGTTTCCCTCCCCGCCCGCTTTCCGCCCTGCCCGGACCTGGCCGCGCCCGGCCCCGCCATGTTTCCGCCCTGCCCGGACATGCCTCCGCCCTCCCCCGAGGGATCTCCGGCCGAGCGGTTTCCGCCCGGCCCCGACGGGTTCGAGGCCTGCTCGGAACCGTCCCGTACCTGCCCGGACGAATGCGCCCCCTGCCCGGATGATCTCCCGGCGTGCCCGGCCGGTCCGTCAGGCTGCTCGGACATGCTTCCGCCCGGCCCCCAAGGGTCCGCAGCCTGCCCAACCGCTTCGCCGAGCTGCCCGGACGGTATGCCGGGCTCCCCGGACGGTATGCCGGGCTGCTCGGGCTGCTTTCCGGGATGCTCGGGCGGTATGTCGGCCTGCCCGGACGGATCTATGGCTGTCATCACGGCCTCCTACGTCCCCCTGCGGCCCGCCAGGGCCTCCGGCTGGGCTCGAAGAACCCATCAAGCAGCCTGCGCCGCGCACGCGCGGACGGCTACCCGGGGAGGGACGATCGTGGCCGTGGGCCCTACGCCACGCCCGCCCGCGCGCGCGTGGTCGAGGCGATCGTCGCCGACCCCACCACGCGCGTGCCGTCGTACAGGACGATCGCCTGCCCGGGGGCCACACCCCGGACCGGCTCGGTGAAGCGGACCTGGAGGGCGCCGTCGACCAGCTCCGCCCGGACCTCGGTCTCGCCGCCGTGGGCGCGCAGCTGGGCCGTGTAGGTGCCGGGGCCGGTGGGGGCCGCGCCGCACCAGCGGGGGCGGATCGCGGTCAGGGCGTCGACGTCGAGGGCGGCGGCGGGGCCGACCGTCACCGTGTTGTCCACCGGGGAGATGTCGAGGACGTAGCGCGGCTTGCCGTCGGGGGCCGGCGTGCCGATGCGCAGGCCCTTGCGCTGGCCGATGGTGTAGCCGTAGGCGCCCTCGTGGGTGCCCAGGACGTTGCCGGACTCGTCCAGGATGTCGCCCTCGGAGCGGCCCAGCCGGTGGGCGAGGAAGCCCTGGGTGTCGCCGTCGGCGATGAAGCAGATGTCGTGGGAGTCGGGCTTCTTCGCGACGGCCAGCCCCCTGCGCTCGGCCTCCGCGCGGATCTCGTCCTTCGTCGTCAGCGTGTCGCCCAGCGGGAACATCGCGTGGGCGAGCTGCCTGTCGTCCAGGACTCCCAGGACGTACGACTGGTCCTTGGCCATGTCGGAGGCGCGGTGCAGCTCCCGGGTGCCGTCCTCACGCACGATCACCTGGGCGTAGTGGCCGGTGCAGACGGCGTCGAAGCCCAGGGCGAGGGCCTTGTCGAGCAGGGCCGCGAACTTGATCTTCTCGTTGCAGCGCAGGCAGGGGTTCGGGGTGCGCCCGGCCTCGTACTCGGCGATGAAGTCCTCGACGACGTCCTCGCGGAAGCGCTCGGCGAGGTCCCAGACGTAGAAGGGGATGCCGATGACGTCCGCGGCCCGGCGGGCGTCCCGGGAGTCCTCGATCGTGCAGCAGCCGCGGGCCCCGGTCCGGAAGGACTGGGGGTTCGCGGACAGCGCCAGATGGACGCCCGTCACGTCGTGCCCGGCTTCCGCCGCGCGGGCGGCGGCCACGGCGGAGTCGACCCCGCCGGACATGGCGGCGAGGACACGGAGGGGGCGGGAGCGCTGCGAGATCTCAGTCATAACCCTTCAAGGGTACGGGTCGCCGGGAACCGGAGCCCGCGAGTATCCGTTGACGGTCTCGTGGGAACGAGAAGGGCTTCGAAGAACGGCTCCGACGGCGCGAGTGCCTCCGGCGGAAGCGACGCGGGCCGCCGCGTCGGCCGCCGGGCACTGCTCATCGGCACGGCCGTGGCCGCCGTCGGTACGGCCGTGGTGGCACGGGACGAGCTGACGCGCGCGTGGTGGCGGGTGCCGGGGGTCACGAAGCCGCGCAAGGACGGTGAGGTCGACTACACGGGCGCGAAGTGGGTCGCGGCGTCGGACGCGAACTGGCGGCTGGCGGACCGCCCGGACGACTTCGGCATAGACATGGTGATCATCCATGTCACCCAGGGCAGCTTCGACAGCGCGGTGAAGGTCTTCCAGGACCCGGCGCACGGCGCGGCCGCGCACTACATCGTCCGCAAGGACGGCCATGTCACGCAGATGATCCGCGAGTTGGACGTGGCGTACCACGCGGGCAACCGCGACTACAACGAGCGCAGTGTCGGCATCGAGCACGAGGGTTTCGTCGAGAAGCCCGAGGACTTCACGGACGAGATGTACGAGGCCTCCGCGAGGCTGACGGCCCGGATCTGCGCCCGGTACGACATCCCTCTCGACCGCGAGCACATCCTCGGCCATGTCGAGGTCCCCGGGACGGACCACACGGATCCCGGCGAGGGCTGGGACTGGGACCGCTACATGAAGCTGGTGCGCGCGGCGGCGAAGGCCGGGACGTCGACGCCCGCCTGAGCCTCGACAGCCGGGCCACAGGGGTGCGAGGGGCCGGGGACAGCGCCACCACAGACCGTCGATTCCGTGACCGGCATCACACCGGCGCGTGCCGGCGCCGTCTGTCCGTCCGACGCCCACCCGATACGTCCCGCGCCACGGACCCGACCTGCGGAAGCCTCAACTCCCCTTCCTTGAAAGGAAGTTGAGACGGCTCGGCGCGCACGGCCGGCTCACAGCGCCCTCGGCCCGCTCCTATTTTCGCCCCAGTGCTCGCACAGCCCTCAGGTCGAGCATCCCGGCTCATGACGAACAACACGGAGCGCAAGCACAGCCGCAGGGGCAACAAGGGCAGCAACACGGGCAAGGGGCTGCATCGCCGCAAGTTCCTGGGCGGGATGGCGGGGGCCGGGCTGGCGGCGGTCGCGGCGGCCGGGGCGACGTTCTCGCTGCTGACCGACGCCAAGGGCAACAAGGCGGGCGCGGCGACCAACACCGCCACGCTGAACATCCCCGACCTGCTGGAGGGCACCACCTCCGACGGCACGACCACGTTCACGCTCACCGCACAGACAGGCACGCACGAGGTCCTCGGCGGCGTCACCAGCGACACCGCCGGCTACAACGGGTCCTACCTCGGCCCGACCATGAAGTGGACCACCGGCTCCACGGTCCTGTTGAACATCACCAACGACCTCGACGCCGACACCAGCGTCCACTTCCACGGCGCGCACATCCCGCCCGATATGGACGGCGGCCCGCAGAACGCCTTCGCCGCCGGGGAGACCTGGTCCCCCACCTTCGAGATCCTCGACGAGGCCAAGACGCTCTGGTACCACCCGCACGCGCTCGGCACCACGGCCGAGCAGGTCGTGCACGGGCTGGCCGGTCTGATCATCGTGGAGGACGAGACCGAGGCGTCCGCCGCGCTGCCCGACGAGTACGGCGTGGACGACGTCCCGCTCGTGCTGCAGTGCCTGGCCACGGACAGCGCCGGCGACATCAAGTACAACCTGACCGGCTATCTGCAGAACACGCTCAGTTTCCCGGTGCTGTGCAACGGCTCCAACGTCGACGACACCACGCTCACCTTCACCGCCACCAAGACGCGCACCCGCTTCCGGGTCCTGAACGCCTCGCCGTCCGACATCATCACCGTCCAGCGGAGCGACGGCGGCACGCTCACCCAGGTCGCCACCGAGCAGGGCTGTCTCACCGGGGCGACCGAGGTGAAGTCCATCCGGCTGGTCGCGGGCGGGCGCGCCGAGTTCGTCATGGACCTGAGCGAAGCGGTCACCCTCCAGGCCGTCGTCACGACCGGGTGGGTCCGCGGCGGCAGTGGTACGTACGACTTCCTCACCGTCACCCCCGACGCCTCGGACACCCCCGACGACCTGCCGTCCTCCCTCAACACGATCGAGCGGTACGACACGTCGGACTTCACCGCCCGGGAGATCACGCTCGACCAGGACGGCCTGGAGATGGCGATCAACGGGGCCGTCGGCACCACCATGGAGTCCATGGCGACGATCATGACGACGCTGGGCGCCAAGGAGGTCTGGACGATCACCAACACCACGATGCTGGAGCATTCGTTCCATCTGCACGACGTGCCGTTCCAGTTGATCGAGATCAACGGCGAGGAGCCGACGGGCGTCGATCTCGGCTGGTTCGACACCTACGAGGTGGTCGGCGGCGGCTCCATCAAGATCGCCATGGAGTTCACCGACTTCGCGGACGACACGTACATGTACATGCTCCACTGCCATCTCCTCCAGCACGAGGACGAGGGCATGATGGCCGGCCTGATGGTGATGGAGAGCTAGCGTCGGCGGGGCCCCAGGACGGCGGTGGGGTCGTGCGTCCGCGGACTCGGTGACCGCGACCCCGCCGTCGACTCGACTGCCGGACGGGCAGCGCTCTTCAGCTCAGGCCGGCGTCGCGGGCGCGCTCCACCACCGGGCCGATCGCCTTCGCGACCGCCTCGACGTCCGCCTCCGTGGAGGTGTGGCCGAGGGAGAAGCGCAGGGTGCCGCGGGCCAGGTCGGGGTCGGTGCCGGTGGCGAGCAGGACATGGCTGGGCTGGGCGACGCCGGCCGTACAGGCCGAACCCGTGGAGCACTCGATGCCCTGGGCGTCGAGCAGCAGCAGCAGGGAGTCACCCTCGCAGCCGGGGAACGTGAAGTGCGCGTTGGCCGGGAGGCGCCCCGCCGGGGACGGGTCACCGCCCAGGACGGCGTCCGGCACCGCCGCACGGACCGCCTCGACGAGGGCGTCGCGCAGGGCGCCGATCTCCCGGGCGAACCACTCGTGCTGCTCGGCGGCGAGCCGGCCGGCGACCGCGAAGGAGGCGATGGCCGGGACGTCGAGGGTGCCGGAGCGGACATGGCGCTCCTGACCGCCGCCGTGCAGGACGGGCACGGGGCTGTACTCGCGGCCCAGCAGCAGCGCGCCGATACCGTACGGGCCGCCGATCTTGTGGCCGGAGACGGTCATCGCGGCGAGCCCGGAGGCGTCGAAGTCGACCGGAACCTGACCGAAGGCCTGGACCGCGTCGGCGTGCAGCGGGATGTCGAACTCCGCCGCCACGTCCGCGAGTTCACGGACCGGCATGATCGTGCCGATCTCGTTGTTGGCCCACATCACGGTGGCCAGGGCGACGTCGTCGGGATTGCGGGCGACGGCCTCGCGGAGGGCTTCGGGGTGGACTCGGCCGTACGGGTCGACCGGGAGGTACTCGACGGTGGCGCCCTCGTGTTCGCCGAGCCAGTGGACGGCGTCGAGGACCGCGTGGTGTTCGACGGGGCTGGCGAGGACCCGGGTGCGGGCCGGGTCGGCGTCGCGGCGGGACCAGTACAGCCCCTTCACGGCGAGGTTGTCGGCCTCGGTGCCGCCGGAGGTGAGAACCACCTCGCTGGGACGGGCCCCGAGGGCCTCGGCGAGGGTCTCGCGGGCCTCCTCGACGGTGCGCCGCGCTCGGCGGCCGGAGGCGTGCAGCGAGGAGGCGTTGCCGGTGACGCCCAGCTGGGCGGTCAGGACCTCTGCCGCCTCGGGGAGCATCGGGGTGGTCGCCGCGTGGTCGAGGTAAGCCATGGTGAGCCGATTCTACGGGGCCGTGTTCGGGCGACCTCGGGGTGCTCCCGGGCGAGCAGGGATTTCCGGCCTCAGACGCTCCAGGACACCGTGTTCGTCGTCTGCATCAGGGTGGCGAGGACGACCAGGTCGGCGATGCCCAGACCGAGGCCCAGGAAGGCGCGGCCCCGTCGCACCGTGCCGCGCTTGAGGGCCACCGCCGCGAGGACGATCGCGATCGGGCCGAGGAAGAGGTTGAGCACGAGGAGGCCCAGCAGGCCGAGGACGAAGGAGGCGACGGCCATGCCGTCGGCGTCACGGCCTCGGGGGCGGGCGGCGGTCGTTCCGTTCTGCTGACGTGCGGCGGTGAGCTGCATGGTCGGTCTGCTCCCCTGTGCGATCGGGTGACGGTCGTTCGGCGGTGGCGGTGGCGGTGGACGGTCAGTGCGTGCCGCGGCCGCGGCGGGCGTGGCGCTCGCGGTACGCGAAGATCGCCAGCCAGAGGGCGATACCGACGGCCAGGGCGGTCGAGACGGCCGGCGGCACATGGGCCACGGTGCCCAGGACGATGCCCAGCAGCAGGAGTGCGGCGACGAGGAACAACATCGCGGGAATGCCTCTCGTTACGGTTGGGTGAACGGTTGTAGTTACAATTGTTCACTGACCGCCAAGTCTAGCGCGCGACCCGGCTTTGCAATTACGGAGAACAGTTGTTAACTGCATGGCATGAGTCACACTTTCGGCGTCCGGCAGGTGCAGAAGCAGAAGACCCGGCGGGCGCTCATGGACGCCGCCCTGGCCCTGCTGGAGGAGCAGAGCCTCAGCAGCCTGGGACTTCGCGAGGTCACCCGGGCCGTGGGGGTCGCTCCCACCGCGTTCTACCGGCACTTCCGGTCGACCGCGGACCTCGGCGTCGCGCTGGTCGAGGAGGCGCTCGGCAGCCTGCACCCCGTGCTCGGGGATCTGATGTCGGCGGTGGGCGACAGTGACGAACTCATCGAGCGTGCCGTCGATCTGATCGCCCGCCATGTCGACGGGTACCCCGCACACGTCCGGTTCATCGCGCGCGAACGGCACAGCGGGGTCCAGCCGGTGCGGGACGCCATCCAGGGGCAACTGACCCGGTTCGCCGAGGAGGTGCGCGGCGAGCTGGCCAAGCGGCCGGAGACCGAGGGGTGGACCGACGACGACCGGCTGATGCTCGCGGGCCTGTACGTCGATCAGATGCTGATGACCGCCTCGCTCTTCCTGAAGGCCCAGGACGAGTCGGAGGAGGAACGCCTGCGGGTGACCCGGCTGGCGAGCCGCCGGATGCGGCTGATCAGCATCGGCTGTCGCCACTGGCTGGACTGAACAACCTTCACGCACACGGCAGGGAGGGCGCGCCCGGACATCGGGCGCGCCCTCCCTGCCGTCCGCTCGACCGGTCAGCCGTCCTCGGACGCCGAAGCCGAGGCCTCCTGGCTCGGCGCTCCGCTCGGCGCCTGGCCACCCTGGCCGGGCTGACCACCACCGGGACCGCCGCAGCCGCCTCCGCCGCCGGGGCCCCCGTTCTGGCCGCCACCGCCCGGGGCACCGCTGGGCACGCCGGACGGCTGGCCGGAGGGGGCACCCGAGGGGGCACCGGACGGGGCCTGCCCGTTGGCGGAGGGTGCGCCCGAGGGAGCGCCCGAGGGGGCACCCGAGGGCGGCTGACAGCTCTGCTGCTGACCCGAGTTGCCGTTGTCCGAGGTGGACGACGACGAGTCGCCGGAGCCGCACGCCACCAGGAAGAGGGGTGCGGCCGCCAGCAGGGCGACGGCGGGGACGAGACGTGCACGCTTCATGAGAGACAACTCCAAGAACGATGAGGGAGCTCGTGAGCGGCATCGAATCAACGCGGCTTGTCCCTCTCTTGGGTTCGCGCTGTGCCATCCCTGTGCGAACGGCAAAGCGATCACCAACGGCCTCTCGCCCCACAGCCCTTGGCGTCCGGCCCTCGGCGTCCGGCCCTCGGCGCCTCAGCCCGACAGCCTGGCCCTCGCCAGCTGCCGCGACTGGGCGACCAGGCGGTCGGCGCTGTCCCAGACCTCCGCGTCCTCCTCCAGGAAGCCCCCGGCGAGATTGCGGGTGGTGATGGCGACCCGGAGCGGTCCCGGTGCCGGGCGGCACCGGATGTGCACCGTCAGCTCGACCGTCGGGACCCAGCCCTTCAGGCCCATCTCGAACGCGGTGGGCGGCAGTGCGTCCACCGCGAGAAGCAGGGAGAACGGGTCGGCGTCACGGCCGTCGGCGAGCCCGAACCAGGACCGCATCTCGCCGTTGCCGGAGGGCGCCCCGAGGGCCCAGCCCAGTGTCGCGGGGTCGAGCTTCAGGAACAGCCGGTCGGTGATGGCGGAGCCGCCGGGCACGGGACCGGGAGCGTCCTGAGGGCCGAAGCACTGGTCGATCGGCGGGATCGCGGGCGGCTTCGCCGTCGTCCGGACGTCGTCCGGGAGGGAGTCCAGGTCGCCGTAGGAGGCAAGGACGCGGATCCGCTCGATCTCGCGGCCCTCGTCGTCGTGCTGGAAGAGGGATGCCTGGCCGGTCGAGAGGGTCCGGCCGGTGCGGACGACGTCCGTGCGTACGACCGCGGGGCCGGGCTGGGACGCGGTCAGGTAGTACGCGGAGATCGTGAACGGGTCGTCGTGCGGGAGCGCGTCGGCGAGGGCGCGGCCGAGGACGGCCAGCAGATAACCGCCGTTGACGGCGCCGATGATCGTCCAGCCGGCGGAGAGGTCGATGTCGTAGACGCCGGGCATCCGCCGGGTGAGCGCGGTGTCCCGGTCGAACTCGCTGTCGCCGACGGTGGCCTGTACGGAAGCTGCTTCGGGCATGGGTGAACGGTACAACAGGTCATTACTAAGCGGTAGCTTTATGCTTCACGCCTCCTCGACAGCGGCGGACCGCCGGTTCCACGCGCGCGGCGCCCGCCAGTGGTACCGCATCGCCAGCAGCCGCAGGACGAAGGCGGTGACCGCGGCGAGGGCCGAGGTGACGGGGTTGAGGGCGTCCTGGCTGATGCACAGGACCACCAGCCCGCTGCCGACCATCGCGGGCACGGCGTACAGGTCGCGGTCCCAGCGCAGCAGCGAGGGGACCTCGTTGGCGAGGACGTCCCGCAGCACACCTCCGCCGACCGCCGTGGCGAGGCCGAGGGTGGCGGAGGCGGTCAGGCCGAGCCCGTACTCGTAGGCCTTCGTCGTGCCCGCGACGCAGAAGAGGCCGAGGCCGGCCGCGTCGAAGACGTTCACCCCGGTCTGGATGCGCTCCACGTGCGGATGGAGGAAGAAGACCAGGAGGGCGGCGAGCAGCGGAGTGAGGAAGTAGCCGAGGTCGGTGAAGGCGGCCGGCGGTACGGCACCGATGATCAGGTCTCGGAACAGGCCGCCGCCGAGCGCGGTGACCTCGGCGAGGACGGCGATGCCGAAGATGTCGAAGTTCTTGCGGACGGCCAGCAGCGCGCCGGAGATGGCGAAGACGAAGATGCCGATCAGGTCGAGCGGGTAGGGGGACACCCGTATATTCTGCCCCGCAAACAGGTGTGCGCCTTGCAATGCAAGGCGCACACCGTCTGACGTCAGTCTTTGCCGGGCTTCTCGGGGGCCTCGGGCTTCTGGGGCACCTCCGGTTCCTCGGGGGCCTCGGGCTCCTCGGGGGCCTCGGGCTCCTCAGGCGCTTCGGGCGCTTCGGGCGCTTCGGGCGCCTCCGGCCCCTCCGCCTTCTTCACCGTGTCCGGCACCAGTTCGCCCGCTTCCTTCGCGGCCGTCAGCAGGACGACGTCCTGCGGCTGCTGGTCCTCGAAGTTCTCCGGGTGGTGGCAGGCGACCCGCTGGCCGGGCCTCAACTCGGCGAGCGGCGGTTCGGTGGTCTTGCAGACCTGGGTGGCCTTCCAGCACCGGGTGTGGAAGCGGCAGCCGCTCGGCGGCGCGATCGGCGAGGGCACATCGCCCTTGAGCAGGATGCGCTCGCTCTTGGCCCCCCGGCGCGACGGGTCCGGGATCGGCACGGCCGACAGCAGTGCCTTCGTGTACGGGTGCATCGGCGCCGCGTAGAGCGAGTCCCGGTCGGCCAGCTCGACGATCTTGCCGAGGTACATCACCGCGATGCGGTCGGAGACGTGGCGGACGACGGAGAGGTCGTGCGCGATGATCACGTACGTCAGGCCGAGCTCGTCCTGGAGGTCGTCCATCAGGTTGACGACCTGGGCCTGGATCGACACGTCGAGCGCGGAGACCGGCTCGTCCGCGACGACCATCCGGGGCTTGAGGGCGAGCGCGCGGGCGATGCCGATGCGCTGGCGCTGGCCGCCGGAGAACTCGTGCGGGTAGCGGTTGTAGTGCTCGGGGCTCAGGCCCACCAGCTCCAGCAGACGCTGGACCTCCTTCTTCACCCCGCCCTCGGGCTCCACGCCCTGGAGCTTGAAGGGCGCCGAGACGATGGTGCCGATGGTGTGCCGGGGGTTCAGCGAACCGTACGGGTCCTGGAAGATCATCTGCACGTCGCGGCGCAGCGGGCGCATGCCGGCCGTGTTCAGGTGCGTGATGTCCGTGCCGTCGAACTCGACCTTCCCGCCGGAGGGTTCGAGGAGACGGGTGATGAGCCGGCCCATGGTCGACTTGCCGCAGCCGGACTCCCCGACGACGCCGAGGGTCTCGCCGCGGCGGACCTCGAAGTCGATGCCGTCGACGGCCTTGACCGCGCCGACCTGCCGCTGGAGCAGGCCCTTCTTGATGGGGAAGTGCTTGACCAGGCCCTCGACCCTGAGCAGCGGTTTCTCGTCGGCGTCGGCGCGCGGGGCCGGCACGGCGGCCCGGGTCTCAGTCTCGCTCACAGCTTCGGCGCAATCTCTTCGGTCCAGATCCGCGTACGGTCCTCCTGCGACAGGTGGCAGGCGGTGAAGTGCCGGCCGCCGACCTCGCGCAGCTCGGGGCGCTCGGTGCGGGTGATGTTGTCCTTGGGGACGTCCGCGTAGGGGCAGCGCGGGTTGAAGGCGCAGCCCGAGGGGACGTTGATGAGGCTCGGCGGCTGGCCCTTGACCGGGATGAGCCGGTCGGTCTGGGCACGGTCGATGCGCGGCATCGAGCCGAGCAGGCCCCAGGTGTAGGGGTGCTGCGGCTGGTGGAAGATGTCGTCGACCGGGCCGCGCTCCACGCAACGGCCGCCGTACATCACGAGGATGTCGTCGGCGATCTCGGCGACCACGCCGAGGTCGTGCGTGATGATGATGACCGCGGAGCCGAACTCCTTCTGCAGGTCCCGGATCAGGTCCAGGATCTGCGCCTGGACGGTGACGTCCAGGGCGGTCGTGGGCTCGTCGGCGATCAGCAGTTCCGGGTTGTTGACCAGGGCCATGGCGATCATGGCGCGCTGGCGCATACCGCCGGAGAACTCGTGCGGGTAGCCGTCGACCCGCTTGTGGGGCTCCGGGATGCCGACGCGGTCGAGGAGCTCGATGGCGCGCTTGCGGGCGACCTTCTTGCTGACGTCGTGGTGGACGCGGTACGCCTCGACGATCTGGCTGCCGACCTTGTAGTACGGGTGCATCGCGGACAGCGGGTCCTGGAAGATCATCGCCATGTCGCGGCCGCGCAGCCGGCGCACCTCGTCGGAGCTCGCCCCGACGAGTTCCTTGCCGTCGAGCCAGATCTCGCCGGACATCCGGACGTTCTTGCCGCGGGCGCCGAGGCGGTGCAGGCCCATGATCGCCAGCGAGGTCACCGACTTGCCGGAGCCGGACTCGCCCACGATGCCGAGGGTCTTGCCCTTCTCCAGCTGGAAGGAGAGGCCGTCGACGGACTTGACCACGCCGTCGTCGGTGGGGAAGTGCACCTTGAGGTCACGCACTTCGAGGAACGCCCCGGGGGCGTCCCCGGCGCGTGCGGGCTCGCCGACGGCGGCCCCGGTCTTGGACAGTTCGGTCACGAGAGCCTCACCCGCGGGTCGATCGTGGCGTACAGCAGGTCCACCACAAGGTTCATGAAGACGACGAAGAACGCCGCGAGCAGGGTCACCCCGAGGATCGGGGGCAGGTCGTTGGCGCTGATCGACTGGACCGCGTACTCGCCGATGCCGTGCAGGGAGAACACGGTCTCGGTGATGAGGGCACCGCCGAGGAGCAGGCCGAGGTCCATGCCGAAGACCGTCACCAGCGGGGTCAGCGCGGCGCGCAGGCCGTGCTTGACGACCACCTTGCGCTCGTGCAGGCCCTTGGCCCGCGCGGTGCGGATGTAGTCCTCGTTCATCGTCTCCAGCATGCCCGAGCGGGTGAGCCGGGCGTAGATGGCCGAATAGAGCAGGGCCAGCGAACACCACGGCAGGAAGAGGGTGTTGGCCCACTGCGAGGGGTTCTCGGTGAAGGGGACGTACGTCCTGCCGAAGATCTCCAGCTGGTAGCTGAACAGCAGCAGGGCCAGCTGTCCGGTGAAGAACATGGGCAGGGAGACACCGGCGAGCGCCACGCCCATCGCGGACCGGTCGAAGATCGACCCGGGCTTCAGGGCCGAGATGACACCGGCGGTGATACCGCCGACCAGCCACAGCACGGCGGCACCGGCGGCGAGCGAGATGGTCACCGGCAGGCGGCTGGTGAGCTGCGGCCAGACCTCCAGGTGGTCCTTGAAGGAGTAGCCGAAGCAGGGGGCGTCACAGCGGACGGTGGAGGGCCCCAGGTCGTACGTGGCACCGGAGACAATGCCCTTGATGAAGTTCCAGTACTGCTCGTAGACCGGCTGGTCCAGGCCGAGGTTCCGCTTGACCGCCTCGATGTCCGAGGGCGAGGGGTTCTTGCCGATGTACTGCTGTGCCAGCTGGTCGGCGGTCTGTCCGGCGAGCTTCGGCAGGATGAAGAAGATGCCGAAGGTGACCGCGGTGACGACGAGCAGCAGGATCACCGCCGCGATCGTCCGGCGGATGATGTACGAGATCACGAGGACCGGCGCCGGCGCCCGCGGGTGTGCTCACCCGCGGGCGCCAATGCCTTCACCTGCCTTCCGGGGCTACTTCTTTTCCTTGACACCGATGTTGAGGTAGTCGTACTGACCGCTGAAGGCCGAGGACGACACCAGGTTGGTGGCGTACGGCGAGCGGTACAGCAGGACCTTGAAGTAGGTCAGCGGCACGATGGCGGCCTGCTCCATGACCTTCTTGTCGACCTCGGTGTACGCGGCGGTGCGGGCGGCCTCGTCGGTGTTGCCGATCGCGTCGTCGAGCAGCTTGTTGATCGCGGGGTCGTCCAGCTCGGACAGGTTGGTGTTGCCGGCCTGGCCGATGGCCTTGCCGTGCACGATCTGCTGCAGGAAGCCGTAGCCGGTGGGCCAGTCGGCGCCCCACTGCATCATGATGAGGCCGATGTTGTTCTTCTTGTTGAACTTCGGCACACCCGCGTAGTCGGAGAAGTACTTGCCCGACGGGTACTGCTTGATGTCGGCCTCGATGCCGACCTTCTTCAGCGCCTCGACGATCGCGGTGGCCGCGTCGACCTCGCCCTGACGGTCGGTGCGGGCCGAGATGGAGGTCTTGAAGCCGCCCTCCTTGCCGCAGGCCTTCAGGTGCTCCTTGGCCTTGGTGACGTCACCCTTGTTGTCCGGGGTGGCGTACGTGTCGGCCTTCTCGTAGCCCGAGACGTCGGTGGGCAGGACGGTGGAGGCGATGTCACCGCGGATCGGGCCGCCCATGGCGGTCTGCACGGCGGTCTTGTCGATCGCGTACTGCACGGCCTTGCGGCACTCGACGTTGTCGAACGGCGCCACCTTGGTGTTGATCGCCGTGTAGACGAGACGGCCGCCGAGCGCGTTGTCCGTGTTGGCCAGCTGGTCCTTGTCCTTGAGGACCTGGGCCTGGGTCTGGGCGTCGACACCGGTGCCCTGGATGTCGATCATGGTGTCGCCGGACATGACGTCCTTGTCGATGGTGGCCTTGTTGACCTTCAGGTTCACCACGATCTTTTCCGGGTACTGCTTGCGCAGCGGGTCCGTCTTGGCGTCCCACTCCGGGTTGCGGACGAGGACGATCTGCTTGCCCTCCTCGTACTTCTCGAACTTGTACGAGCCGGTCGACACGACCTTCTTCGTGTAGTCGACGCCGGTGTCCTTGGCCCGCGGCACCGCGGCCGTCTGCGGCATGCTCGCCAGATAGTCGAAGTCGGCGAAGGGCTTGTTGAGCTTGAAGACGACGGTGTTGTCGTCCGGCGTCTCGATGGACGCGATGCCCGCCTCGTCCTTGTCCTTGTACGGGCCCTTGTACTTGTCCCCGCCGGCCAGCAGCTGCTGGAAGTAGTTGGGGCCCGAGGAGAGCACGTCACGCGCGAAGTTCGAGCGCTCGACCGCGTACTTGACGTCCTTCGAGGTGACAACGGTGCCGTCCTCGAACTTGACGCCCTGGCGGATCTTGTACGTCCAGGTCTTGCCGCCGTCGCTCGGCGTGCCCGCGCTCTCGGCCAGGTCGGGGACGAGCTCGTTGCCCGCCTCGCCCGCGCCGGGCTTGAACGTCATCAGCGGACGCGCGTAGAGGCGGCTGAAGTTGAAGCCGTACGCGTAGTACATGTTGCCCGGGTCGAGGGACTCGGGGGCGTCGGAGCTGGCGTAGGTGACCGTGCCGCCCTTCGCCGTGGACTCGTTCACGACACCCTTGGTCGCGGCGTTGGCGCCGGCGCCCTTGGGTGCGTCGTCCGTGCCGTCATCCGCCTTGCTGCACGCGGACAGAAGCAGTCCGGCGGCGCTCGCAACCGCGACCGCGGCCATTGCTGACCTTCGCATGATGGTCGGTTTCCCCTTCGTAGTTGGACAGTTGTGTGGGACGACAGACCGCAGACGTCAGCGGCTGCGGGGGTCGAGGGCGTCCCGGAGGCCGTCACCGAGGAGGTTGAAGGCCAGCACCGTGATGAAGATCGCGAGGCCGGGAACGATCATGTACTGCGGGTCGACCTGGAAGTAGTCGACCGCGTCGTTGAGCATTCCGCCCCAGGAGGCCTGCGGCGGCTGGATCCCGACACCGAGGAAGCTGAGCGACGCCTCGAAGATGATGTTGGTCGGGATGAGCAGCGTCGAGTAGACGATGATCGGGGCGACGAGGTTGGGCAGCAGTTCCTTGAACAGGACGTACGGCCCGCCGGCGCCCATCCCCCGCGAGGCGTCGATGAACTCCCGCTCGCGCAGCGCCAGAGTCTGACCGCGCACGATGCGCCCCATGTACGGCCAGTTGAAGAAGCCGATGACGAAGATGAGCACCGAAATGTGCAGCGGAAGCCCTTTGAGGCCGAAGGCGCCACCCTGGAGCGTCGCGGAGATGGCGATGGCGAAGAGCAGCAGCGGGAACGCCAGGAAGGTGTCCATCAGCCGGCTCACGATCGTGTCGACCCGGCCGCCGTAGTAGCCGGCGACGAGGCCGAGCACCACTCCGATGGCGTTGGACAGGATCGTCGCGCCGAAGGCCACGACCAGGGAGACCCAGGAGCCCTCAAGAATGCGGGCGAGGATGTCACGGCCGAACTTGGGGTCGACTCCGAGCGGGTGGTCCCAGCTCATCCCGCCGAAGTCGCCTTTGGGCAGGGATGTGTTGGCGTCGATCAGGTCCTGGTTGAAGGTGTTGGGGTCGAGCCCCAGCATCGCCTGCAGCGGCCGGGAGAGCGCCGCGATCAGGATCAGCAGGACGACGATGACACCGCCGGCGACCGCCACCTTGTCGCGCTTGAAGCGGGTCCAGGCGATCTGGCCGAGCGAACGGCCCTCGATCTTCTTGGCCTCGACACCTTCCAGCACGGCTTCGGGCTGTGCCTCGGCCTGCGATCCGGTTGTCTCAATGGGTGCGGTCATCGTCCCTCGTGCTTGCCCGTGCCGGTGGTTGCCGACTGTGCCTGGCGGCCGCCCGGGTCTGCGGTGCGGTCCGTCACCACTGCTGCTCTCTTGCTCTGTGACTACTGATGGGTACGAGAGGAGGTACGGCACCGAACTTCACCGCATGAACAGCGTGTTCGCCGGATCCCCCCATCGCTCTGGGGGAGTCTTCAACGGTCGCGCGATCAGGCACCAGACTTGACGGCGAATGTATGCGCAACCGTGATGTGGCCAGCAGGGTTCCGCTATGCGGACGTGACGCTCTGTTGAGCGGTGGAAACCACGCTCACCCGGCTCAGTAGCCGCCCGGGTAGCCGTACCCGCCCGCCGCCGGGGCCTGGGCGGGCGCCGCGTGGGCCTCGCGGTCGTAGAAGGGGCGGGCGCCCGCGCGCAGCCACATGGCGACCGGGTCGTACTCGTCGGACATGGCGACGGTGGAGACGGGCAGACCGTCCGGGACCGCGCCGATGGACTGCTGCATCATCGCCCGCACCGAGTCGACGGCCTGCGGCGAGGTGTCGTACACGTCGAGGCCGATGGCCAGGTACGGTGCGCCGAGCGCGGGCTGCACCCAGGCGCGGCGCAGTGAGCGCACGGCGGGCGTGCGGTGGGCGTTCTGGGTCAGCAGGGCGTAGAACTGCGGGATCTCGATGGCCGGCTCGGACAGCCTGAGCGGCCCCGCGGGCTGCCGCTCCAGGCCGGTGGCGATACGGCGCAGGTCGAGCCAGGGGATGCCGACGCCGCCGCCCGGCGCGTGCGGGTTGAGCCAGAGGCCGTAGTGGTCGGGGTAGAGGGTGCGGGCCACGTCGAGGCCGTCGACGACCTCGTAACTGCGGTTCCAGCCACTGGCGGAGAGCTCCTGGGCGGAGGTCACGCACGGGGCGTAGTTGAACCCGTCGACCTCCATGTTCCCGTACTGGGCGTCCGGGGACCCCGCCTGGCCGTGCCAGAGCAGCATCCAGATCTGGCCGGAGGACGGGGTGGCCAGGGCACGCAGCAGCGCCTCGTAGGCGTCGTAACGCCCGGGCGTCACCTGGCGCAGCATGTGCTCGACCTGCCCGGTGGCGATGCTGCCGCTCACGTTGGCCGTCCTTCGTGTTGGACCCTGGTTATAGGAGACAGCTTAGGTGGTGTGCCGGTTGAGCCGGTCAGGGCTCGGAGGTTGACGTGCGTCGCGGGGTGCGGGCTCGTTGTGGCTGGTCGCGCCGTTCCCCGCGCCCCTTCGCGGCGCGCTGATCAGTACCCCTGCTGATAGAAGGGCCGTACCTTTTCGCGGAGCCAGTCGCCGACCGGGTCCTGGGCCACGTCCAGGAAGACCATGTTGACGGGCCAGGGGACGGGGACCTTGGTGAGGGCCCGGCCGAGGGCGGCGAGGGGGAGGGCGCGGTCGGCCTCCCAGGAGGCCAGTTCGACGCCGATGAACATGACGGGGTCGGCGGTCTCGATGGTGGCGAGGCAGCGACGGGCGCAGAGGACGACTCCGGTTCCGGCGAACTCGGCGGAGGCCGCGGCCAGGAAGTCCACCGGGTCGTCCTGCCAGTCCGGTTCGAAGAGGCGCACGCGGGCACCGCTCGCCGATCCGTCCAGCGGGGTCCGGCCGGCCCGGCACAGCTCGGCCACCGCGGGCGGCGGCAGCGGGATGCCCACGACGCCGTCGGGGTTCAGGGCGAGCCCGATCTGCGGGGGCAGACCCCGCGCGAACTCGACGGCGGGGGCGATCGTGTACGACATGTGGTTGCCGACGACCTGACGGAACTGCTCCTCGGAGCTGAAGACCGGCACATACGCCTGCCCGTCGAACTCCATCGTCGGCAGGTCGAGCTGACCGCTCTGCGGGCCGCCGCCCTCCGGCAGCGGCACCCAGACGAAGCTGCGGGCCAGCACCTCCACGATCCGCGCCCCGGCCTGGGGCACCCCGAGCGAGGCGGACAGCACCTCCTCCAGCTCGTTGCCGGGCCATCCGCCGTGCCCATGGGGATACGCCTGTGCCGGGAAGTCCGCCGGGAAGTCCATCTGCTGCCTACCGCTTTGCTCCGTGATGCTGTTGTCCCTGCACCTTAATTGCTCCCGGGGCGGGCGCGCCCTTCAGGAGCGCGGGAAGTCGATCCGCTTCAGGACATCGGCGGCGGCCCGGTCGATGAGCACGGCCGCCCCGCACCCCTGCGGCAGCCTCCCCTTCTCCACCGCACGCAGCAATCGGGTCATGGCCCCCCGGTGCCGCGCGAACGCGTAGCGGGAGACGCCCCGGCCGCGCTCCCGTTGTCCGTCCCGGGCCTCACCGGGAGTGACGTCGAGCAACAGCAGGTGAAGGGTGCCGCCCCGGCGGCGGGCTTCGCGGGCGAGCCAGCTTCGCACCCACGCCTGCGTCCCGCAGTCGTGCACGACGACGCCCTCCCCCGAGCGGAGGGCGCGTCGCAGCCCCGCGTAGTGCGCGAGGCGCACGAAGGGGCGGTACAACGCGTACGGCAGATGACGGGCGAAGCGGGCGTCGAAGCGGTCGCGCGTGTCCTGGGAGTCGATGCGGACGCCGGGCACTGTCCGCCGCATCAGTGTCGACTTGCCGCTGCCGGGGAGCCCGGTGACCACCACCAGGTCGTCCGGCCCGAAGGACAGCTCGTGGGGACTGCGCCCCGAACGCGCCCGGAGGTCGCGGACGACCGCCCTCGGGAACGGGCCGCACGCCGCGCCGGCCGGTGCGACGGGCTGCTTGGGCATGGCGATGCCCGAGGTCGTCGCGTACGCCGTGGTCCTGTTCACCGTGATCGTCCTCCCCAGGGGCATGGAGGTCCCATCCCCACAGACCGTAAAGAAAAGGTAATGCCCGATCCCTCCTGATTCAGTCCTCGTATTGCCACAAGAGTGCTACGGACCGCTGTGTCTGCCTGTGCTCCGTCGTTCCCCACCTCTGAAAGGTCCCCCTGCCGCCCCGCGTCGATGCGTGCAATGATGTGCGCGCCAACTGCATACCGGCCGCTTGAATCCGCGCGGGAGAGCTCCCAGCAGTCGATCGCTGGGGCGCCGAAGGAGCAAGTCCCTCCCTTGAATCTCTCAGGCCCAGATACCGCGTGGGCGAGGCACATCTGAAAAGCGGGCCGTACCCCTCTTCCGCGGGGGCGGCTCCACCCACGGTGCAAGTCACGACCACCGGTACGTACGGTCGTGGTGAACCTCTCAGGTTCCGATGACAGATGGGGAGGACTTTCCTCGCCTGTCGCCTGTCATGCCCTGGGAGCAGAATCCGATGAGCAGCAGCCCCACCACTGGACCGCGCCGGACCGCGCTCGATGCCCTGCATCGCTCGCTCGGTGCGACGATGACCGACTTCGCGGGCTGGGACATGCCCCTGCGCTACGGCTCCGAGCGGGACGAGCACACCGCCGTCCGCACGAGGGCCGGCCTCTTCGACCTGTCCCACATGGGTGAGATCACCGTCACCGGCCCGCGGGCCGCCGCGCTGCTGGACCACGCGCTCGTCGGCAACATCGGCGGTGTGAAGACCGGCCGCGCCCGCTACACCATGATCTGCCGCGAGGACGGCGGCATCCTCGACGACCTGATCGTCTACCGGCTGGCGGACACGGAGTACCTCGTCGTCGCGAACGCCTCCAACGCCCAGGTGGTGCTGGACGCGCTCGTGGAGCGTTCCGCCGGGTTCGACGCCGAGGTGCGGGACGACCGGGACGCCTACGCCCTGCTGGCCGTGCAGGGCCCCGAGTCGCCCGGGATCCTGGCCTCGCTCACCGACGCCGACCTCGACGGGCTGAAGTACTACGCGGGGCTGCCGGGCACGGTCGCCGGGGTTCCCGCGCTGATCGCGCGCACCGGGTACACCGGCGAGGACGGCTTCGAGCTGTTCGTGAAGCCGGAGCACGCCGTCGAGCTGTGGCAGGCGCTGACCAAGGCGGGCGAGGGCGCCGGGCTGGTGCCCTGCGGGCTGTCCTGCCGGGACACGCTGCGCCTGGAGGCGGGCATGCCGCTGTACGGGCACGAGTTGTCGACCGCGCTGACGCCCTTCGACGCCGGCCTCGGTCGGGTCGTGAAGTTCGAGAAGGAGGGCGACTTCGTGGGCCGCACCGCCCTGCGCGAGGCCCTCGAGAACCTCAACCACGAGCCGCCTCGCGTCCTGGTCGGCCTGATCGCCGAGGGCCGCCGGGTCCCGCGCGCCGGGTACCCGGTGGTCGCCGACGGCAAGGTGATCGGCGAGGTCACCTCGGGCGCCCCCTCCCCCACCCTCGGGAAGCCGATCGCGATGGCGTACGTCGACGCCGAGCACTCGGCGCCGGGCACCGCCGGTGTGGGCGTGGACATCCGGGGCAGCCACGAGCCGTACGAGGTCGTGGCGCTGCCCTTCTACAAGCGGCAGAAGTGACACCGTCGTAGTCGTTCGAAAGCGGCGGCCGTGCGCGTGCCGGCAGTGACGCTCGGCACATCCGTGCTGCTCAACAACGGTTTCAGCAGTCCCCCATTCATCACCACTCCCCCGCGTACAGGAGAATTCAGGCCATGAGCAACCCCCAGCAGCTGCGCTACAGCAAGGAGCACGAGTGGCTGTCGGTCGCCGAGGACGGCGTCTCGACGGTCGGCATCACGGAGTTCGCGGCGAACGCGCTCGGCGATGTCGTCTACGCCCAGCTCCCCGAGGTGGGCTCCACCGTGACCGCGGGCGAGACCTGCGGCGAACTGGAGTCCACGAAGTCGGTCAGCGACCTGTACTCGCCGGTCTCCGGTGAGATCACCGAGATCAACGAGGACGTCGTCAACGACCCGTCGCTGGTGAACACCGCCCCGTTCGAGGGCGGGTGGCTGTTCAAGGTACGCGTCGCGGAGGAGCCGGACGATCTGCTCTCCGCCGACGAGTACGTCGCCCACACCGCCGGCTGAGAAGACGAGGTCGTACGCATGTCGCTTCTGAACACGCCCCTGCACGAGCTGGACCCGGACGTCGCCGCCGCCGTCGACGCCGAGCTGCACCGTCAGCAGTCCACCCTGGAGATGATCGCCTCGGAGAACTTCGCTCCGGTGGCGGTCATGGAGGCCCAGGGCTCGGTGCTGACCAACAAGTACGCCGAGGGCTACCCGGGCCGCCGCTACTACGGCGGCTGCGAGCACGTCGACGTCGCCGAGCAGATCGCCATCGAGCGGGTCAAGGACCTCTTCGGTGCCGAGTACGCCAACGTCCAGCCGCACTCCGGGGCCTCCGCCAACCAGGCCGCGCTGTTCGCGCTGGCCTCCCCCGGCGACACCATCCTCGGCCTGGACCTCGCGCACGGCGGCCACCTCACCCACGGGATGCGGCTGAACTTCTCCGGCAAGCAGTTCAACGTGGTCGCCTACCACGTGGACGACGCCGGACTCGTCGACATGGCCGAGGTCGAGCGGCTCGCCAAGGAGCACCGCCCGAAGGTGATCATCGCGGGCTGGTCGGCGTACCCCCGTCAGCTGGACTTCGCCGCCTTCCGCCGGATCGCCGACGAGGTCGGGGCGTACCTGTGGGTGGACATGGCGCACTTCGCGGGCCTGGTCGCGGCCGGACTGCACCCCAACCCGGTCGAGTACGCGGACGTGGTCACCTCCACGACGCACAAGACGCTCGGCGGACCGCGCGGCGGCATCATCCTCGCCAGGAAGGACTTCGCGAAGAAGCTCAACTCCTCCGTCTTCCCCGGCTTCCAGGGCGGCCCGCTGGAGCACGTCATCGCGGCGAAGGCGGTGTCCTTCAAGGTCGCGGCGAGCGAGGAGTTCAAGGAGCGCCAGCGCCGTACGGTCGAGGGCGCGCGGATCCTCGCCGAGCGCCTGACGGCCGCCGACGCCCGCGCGGCCGGCGTCGACGTGCTGTCCGGCGGCACGGACGTGCACCTGATCCTGGTCGACCTGCGCGCCTCCGAGCTGGACGGGCAGCAGGCCGAGGACCGCCTCCACGAGGTCGGCATCACGGTCAACCGCAACGCCGTCCCCAACGACCCCCGCCCGCCCATGGTCACCTCCGGCCTGCGCATCGGCACACCGGCTCTGGCGACGCGCGGCTTCACGGCCGAGGACTTCACCGAGGTCGCCGACGTCATCGCCGAGGCGCTGAAGCCCGCCTACGACGCGGAGGCGCTGAAGACCCGGGTCAAGGCACTCGCCGACAAGCACCCGCTGTACCCGGGCCTGGGGAAGTAACCCGGGGTTCACCCGTCGGCAGTCCCGCTTTCCGGGGGCACCGCGCACACTGGGCAGTGAGCGCGGTGCCCCACCCCCCGCACCACCTCCCCCGTTCTGAGGAGTCACCGTGGCCATCTCGGTCTTCGACCTGTTCTCGATCGGCATCGGCCCGTCCAGCTCCCACACGGTCGGCCCGATGCGGGCCGCCCGGATGTTCGCCCGCCGGCTGCGCAACGAGGAACTGCTCGCGGGCGTCGCCTCGGTACGTGTCGAGCTGTACGGCTCGCTGGGCGCGACCGGCCACGGCCACGGCACCCCCAAGGCCGTACTCCTGGGCCTGGAGGGCGTCTCACCGCGCACGGTGGACGTCGAGTCGGCCGACGACCGGGTGGAGTCGATCAAGGAGTCGGGCCGTATCCGTCTCCTCGGTGACCACGAGATCCCCTTCGACTTCGACAAGAACCTGGTCCTCCACCGCCGCAAGGCGCTGCCCTACCACGCCAACGGCATGACGATCTGGGCCCACGACGCCGACGGCGCGGAGCTGTTGTCGAAGACGTACTACTCGGTCGGCGGCGGCTTCGTCGTCGACGAGGAGGCGGTCGGAGCGGACCGCATCAAACTCGACGACACGGTCCTGAAGTACCCCTTCCGCACGGGCGACGAGCTGCTGCGCCTGACCAGGGAGACCGGTCTGTCCATCTCCGCGCTGATGCTGGAGAACGAACGGGCCTGGCGCACGGAGGAGGAGATCCGCTCCGGACTCCTGGACATCTGGGGGGTGATGCAGGCCTGCGTCTCCCGGGGCATGACCCGTGAGGGCATCCTCCCCGGCGGTCTGAAGGTCCGTCGCCGGGCGGCCGTCTCCGCACGTCAACTGCGCGCCGAGGGCGATCCGTTGGCCCACGCCATGGAGTGGATCACGCTCTACGCGATGGCCGTGAACGAGGAGAACGCCGCCGGGGGCCGGGTCGTCACCGCCCCGACGAACGGCGCGGCCGGCATCATCCCCGCCGTCCTCCACTACTACATCAACTTCGTGCCGGGCGCGGACGAGGACGGCGTCGTGCGGTTCCTGCTCGCGGCCGGGGCCATCGGCATGCTCTTCAAGGAGAACGCCTCCATCTCCGGCGCCGAGGTCGGCTGCCAGGGCGAGGTCGGCTCCGCCTGCTCCATGGCGGCCGGGGCCCTCGCCGAAGTCCTCGGCGGCAGCCCCGAACAGGTCGAGAACGCCGCCGAGATCGGCATGGAGCACAACCTCGGCCTCACCTGCGACCCCGTGGGCGGCCTCGTCCAGATCCCCTGCATCGAACGCAACGGCATGGCCGCGGTGAAGGCCGTCACCGCCGCCCGTATGGCGATGCGCGGCGACGGCACCCACAAGGTGTCCCTCGACAAGGTGATCAAGACGATGAAGGAGACCGGCGCGGACATGAGCGTCAAGTACAAGGAGACGGCTCGGGGCGGGCTCGCGGTGAACATCATCGAGTGCTGAGGGGATGGGCTCTGAGCAGCGCGTTCTTGTCTTTCAGCGCTGTCAGCGCTGTCGGGGCCTTCCCTGCTTACACGGCGGAAAGTCCCCGGAATGTCCCTGAGGCAGGGCGTGAGTGTCCCCGAAAAGTCCCCGGGAAATCCCACAGGATGGGCGTCCGAACTGGGGGTTCGTGACATCCGCAATCACTGTTCCGATCTGCCCTGACCGCCGACCGCCGGGTGGATCGCTTTCCCCCGCCGCTACCTCCCCGAAGGCAGCATGGACAAGATCTATCCGGCTGAAGACAAGCCATCCACGGTGGGCTCAACGGATGCCTTCCCGGTAGTACCCAGCCCAGCCGTCTACTTGCCGTGCCCTTGGCCTCTATCTAATCCAGCCGGGCAGGCCCGAACCAGGAATCGCCCTCGGGCCCCTCCGCACCAGGAAGGGCATCAAACCTGACCGGCCCTGGATAGAAGGCACTGCTGTTGGGGCCAGCCATGTCCTCACCACTCAGATAGCGGTACAACCACTCCGAAAACGTCATGTCGTAGCGGTAGAAGTCGTCGTCGCTCCCCACATAGACATACACACTCGGATTTCTACCGGGCCGGAAGAAGAAGCACTCTCCACGGTCCGACCCGAACAACGGAACCAAACCATCAGGAGCACCGAAACTCGGCTCCGAGGACACGAAGTCCGGACAGGTCAGCTCATCCCACTCCACCTCACGATAGGCATCCAGAGTCTCCTTGATCCATTTTCCCAGGTTCCACTGTGGGTGGGCAGGGTGATCGAAGTGGAGATGACTATTGACGCGTACCGGCGCGTACGACTCGATAAATTCCTTGTAATCGCTGGGCAGGCCCGCAGCCAGTTCCGCCTCAAGCGCCTGCCATGCGCCAGGGGTGGCGTTGTGTCGAGACGGCCCCAGAATCTCGGCAAGCCTGGTTCGGTACTCCATTTTTCACCTCTTCGGACAGTTCACGGAACCAGTCGTCCGGCCACCGGTAGGCGTCGGATGCACGACACAGTGTTTGCTGACACCGTCCTCGATGATCGAGTAGTTGTACTCGATGCTGGACGGAATCCCAGATTGAGCACGCTTCCCCTCAAAGTGGGGCGTGATGGACAGCGCGACATGTTTGTCTGCCTTGATCGCCTTCACTATGTCCCGCTCCACCCCTGAACTGAGATACGGCGTGTTGGTCTTCTCGTACTCCGACAAGGGGGTGTGTCAACTTAACGGCTGATCTTGGTTGTTGAGTTATCGCTGGTCGGTGTGGGTCAGGCGGCCGTCGAAGGTGATCTGGAAGGCGTTGAGGGGTGCCTTCCAGCGCATCGTCCAGCGGCGCCGGCCCTTGCCCGTCGGGTCCAGGCTCATCAGCGCCATATAGACGCACTTCAACGCGGCGGCCTCCGAGGGGAAGTGGCCGCGGGCCCGAACCGCCTTGCGGATGCGGGCGTTCACACTCTCAATCGCGTTCGTGCTGCAGATGACCTTGCGGATCTCGACGTCGAAGGACAAGAAGGGCACCATCTCGGCCCAGGCGTCGGACCACAGCTTGATCACGGCCGGATACTTGGTGCCCCACTTCTCGGAGAACTCCAGGAACCGCTCGGTCGCGGCGGCCTCGCTCGGCGCGGTGTAGACGGGCTTCAAGTCCTTGGCGACCTTGTCCCAGTCCTGGCGAGCGCAGTACCGGATGCTGTTGCGAATCAAGTGAACGATGAATGTTTGGACGACGGTGCGGGGCCAGACCGTCTCCACCGCGTCCGGTAGACCCTTCAGCCCGTCGCAGACGAGCATCAGGACATCTTCAACTCCGCGATTCTTCAGCTCGGTGAAGACCTGAAGCCAATGCTTGGCACCCTCCCCGCCGTCACCGGCCCAGATCCCGAGAATGTCCCGGGTACCCTCGACAGTGACGGCCATCGCAACGTAGATCGGTCGGTTGGCAACCTTGCCATCGCGAATCTTCACGTTGATGGCGTCCACGAAGACGACGGGATAGACGCGATCGAGCGGGCGGGCATGCTATTCCGCCATGCCCTCCATCACCTTGTCCGTGATCGTGGTGATGGTCTGCTTGGACACCTCCGCCCCGTACACCTCGGCCAGATGAGCCGATATCTCCCCGTGCGTGAGGCCCTTCGCGGACAGGGAGAGCACCATCTCGTCCACGCCGGTCAGGCGCCGCTGCCGCTTGCGGACGATCTGCGGTTCGAAGGTGCCGGCGGTGTCGCGGGGCACCTTCACCTCGACCGGGCCGACGTCGGTCAGCACCGTCTTGGCCCGGGTGCCGTTACGGCTGTTGCCGCTGTTCCGGCCCGTCGCGTCGTGCTTGTCATAGCCGACGTGATCGGTGATCTCGCCCTCCAGGGCGGACTCCAGCACCCGCTTCGTCAGCTGCTGCAGCAGCCCACCCTGCCCGGTCAACTGCAACCCCTCCGACCGGGCACGCTCCACCAGCATCGCGACCAGTTGCTCGTCGGACACGGGCACAGGCTGCCCGGACCGGGCACTCTCGACAGGCTCCACGGTCTCCAACTCCACGGCGGTATCAGTCACTTGGCTTCACTCCCATGATCGTCGGATCCGCCGTTAGATTTACACTCCCGCCGGGTAAGCCTCGTCGAACTGGGGTCACGTCCCCTGTGGTGGTGTAACCGTGCCGGGTTGATCTCCAGCCGGACAGATCTTGTCCATGCTGCCTTCGGGGAGGTAGCGGCGGGGGAAAGCGATCCATTCGTCGTGCATCTCGATGAGGACGGCGGTGGTGAGGCGTTCGAGGGCGCCGGGGTTGGGGAAGATCTGGACGACGTCGACGCGGCGCTTGATCTCCCGGTTGACCCGTTCCAGGGTGTTGGTCGACTGGGCCTTCTTCCAATGTCGCTCGGGGAAGTCCGCGAAGGCGGTCAGGTCGACCTTCGCTTCCAGCGAGCATCGCTTTGACCTTGGGGAACTGTCGTCCGAGCATGTCGGCGACAGTGTCGAGCTGGGTGCGGACGGCCTCGGCGGTGGGCTGGGCGAAGACCGTGGGGACGGTCGCGGCCACCATCTCCGCGGCGTCTTTGGGGATCACCGCGAAGACGTTGCGCAGGAAATGAACGCGGCACCGCTGGTGGGCGGCGCCGAGCATGACCTTGCGGACGGCTTTGACCAGGCCGGAGTGGTGATCGGCGATGACCAGGCGGACCCCGGTCAGACCCCGCTCGCGCAGGGAGCGCAGGAACTCGCTCCAGAACACCTCGGTCTCGCTGTCACCGACCATCAGCCCGAGCACCTCGCGTCCGCCGTCCTCGGTGATACCGGTGGCGATGACCACGGCCTGGGAGACGATCTGGTGGTTCACGCGGGCCTTGCAGTACGTCGCGTCGAGGTAGATGTAAGGGAAGCGGGTGTGGTCCAGGGGCCGGGTGCGGAACACGCCCAGCTCCACGTCGAGATCGCCGCAGATCCTGCAGACCTCGCTCTTGGAGATCCCGGTGTCCGCCCAGGGCTCTGACCAGGTCATCCACGCTGCGGGTGGACACGCCCTGCACGTACGCCTCCATGACGACCGCGTAGAGGGCCTGGTCGATGCGGCGCCGGCGCTCCAGCAGGCTGGGGAAGAAGCTGCCGGTGCGGACCTTGTGGATCGCCAGGTCCAGATCCCCGGCCTGCGTGGTCCGGTCGGGGACGTGTTCGCGGAGATCTTCCCCCGCCTGTGTACGGACTGTGCTTTGGTACCTGCGCCCCACAAGCGCGCCGCGACCAGGAGGTGCCGGTTGCCCGTGGTGGTTCCAGCCGCGCGGGCGATGGTGAACACCGTTCGGCGGTCCACTCGGGGCCACCGCTCCGGCGTAGGGCAGGCGTCGAGCTCCGCGGGCCACCACGTGGCGTCGGGCAACAGGGCTGGCCGTCGACATCATCGAGTGCTGACGGGATGCGTGGTCCTCAACAGCGCCA
Source organism: Streptomyces akebiae (assembly GCF_019599145.1). Classification (NCBI taxonomy): domain Bacteria; kingdom Bacillati; phylum Actinomycetota; class Actinomycetes; order Kitasatosporales; family Streptomycetaceae; genus Streptomyces; species Streptomyces akebiae. The sequence continues at coordinate 3,155,542 of NZ_CP080647.1, forward strand.
ACTGTTGGAGTGGACACGCACCGTGGCCGGCGGATTCGCCAGGGCCGTCCCTCTGGGCAGGGAAATCCTGGATCCGGAGTAGTTCGGCCCGGACCACAGTTCCGCCGTGCAGACGGCCGCGTTGTTGTAGAACGACTGCGCACATCCCGCCCAGTTTCCGGCAGGACAGTCGGCACCGGGCAGAAAGGACCAGTTCGGGATCGAGGTCCCCTCCGCTATCCGGCCCTGCAGACCTGTGAAGTTGGGCCCCGACCAGAAACAGAGATACGACGATGGGCACAGCGCCACGGCTTGCGTGTCGGCGGCGGCCGACCCGGCCGCCGGGCCACCCAGCGAAACGAGCGCCCCTGCCACGACAGCGAGCAACGCCCTGGTTCTCGGCTTTCTCCGCACCCCCGTCCTCGTCCTTGTCTTTGCCCCCGTCCTCGTCCTTGCCTTGGCCCCGGTCCTCGTCCTTTTCTCGGTCTTCACCAGGTCTTCCTCTCACTCGGTCAGCTCGCGGGCGTGCGTGGCCGCTGCCTCCCATATGTCGGTGAGTTGGCGGAGGTCGCGCTTGTCGGTGGCGGGCAGGGATTCCGCGTGCTGCCTTCTGAGCGACAGGACGGTGTCCGGGACACGCGCCTTCCGAGCGCAGGTTCCGTCGTCCGTCGCCACCTCGATCTCCCGCTTTCGCATGTCCCGGGTGGCGCCCCGCTCGCCGTACTCGCCCTTGAGTTTCCGGTACGCGTCGTCGGGATCCTCGTAGGAATATCCCTTCGCGTCCATGCATTCTTTCCAGTTCCGCATGGCGGCCGCATACTCGGGATCTTCTGTCACACGGTCCGTGAGCGAGTTGTTGAGGATCTGCGGGACATGTTCGGAGGCCGCCCAATCGTCCAGACTTCCGTACAGTTCCTGGCGGCTCACCGCCTCGCACCCTTTACCCGAGAAGGTGACCGTCTGGTCGTCCGGAAGCCTCATCTCGCGGCGGTCGGAGGCATCTCCGCGCAGCGCGTACACATACTTTTCCGCTTCCGCCTCGGACAACTGGGCCACATAAGCGTCATTCTCCATCCCCGGCGCGAGAGGTTCGCCGCCCTCCCGCTTTTCTCCACCCCCCGGGGAATCCAGGTACTGCGCGTAGAGGCCGTATCCTCGCTTGCGCCGCTCGTCCATGCCGAGCAGCTGTTCCTCGTAGGACTGAGGTGCCGAGGCGGATCTCCCGGCCCGGTACGGGAATCCCTTGTCCGCCATGCATACCGCGATGAGTTCTGATTCGGCTCTGCGGAGCGCGCGCTCACCTCGGGCGTAGGAGCCGGATCGGGTGAGCAGATCGAGTTCGGCCGCGGTGAGGCCGGGCGGTCCGCCCTCGTCGTCCGCGGCGTCCGGCCCGGACACTCCGCATGCCGTGAGCAGGAGAAATCCCGCCAGCGCGCAGGAAATCGAAACGCCACCACCAGATCTCTGGCCGCGTGCCATCCGGGTGCCCCTCAACAAGTGGTCGGTGCAGGCTTACAGGTGAGGACGGCTGGTGTCCGTGAATCAGCGCTCACGGACACCAGCCCATCGCTATCGGCCGGCTCAGCAGCTCCAGTTGTTGGACGATATGGCGTTGTTCATCGTGGAGCTCAGAGCCGTCTGGCCCGAGCCGATGCCGAGAGTGAGCCTGGATCCGCCGTAGTTCGCGGTGGTCCACAGATTGGCCCTACAGCTGGTCCCGTTGTTGTAGACCGAGGAGGCGCAGTCGTTCCAGGTCCCGGTCGGACAGCTGGAATGCGAGAACGCGGTCCAGTTCGAGTTCGACCCGGACAGTCTTCCCGGGCCGTCCGAGTAATTGGTGCCGTTCCAGAAGCACACGTTCGTCGCCGTGCATCCGGGCGGTGCCGCGGTGATGGCGTTGTCGCCGGCCGGTGCCGCAGTCGAGACGTATGCGCTGGCCTTGACCGAATCGCTCGCTGAACTGGCCGTGGCCGTGCCCGCCAGCCCGCCCACCGGCAGAATCACTCCCGCCGCGATGGCCAAGAACCGCTTGGTCGCCTTGTTCAATTGATCTTCCCCTCACAGTGGGCCGATACCCGTGCGTGCCCGATCGAGCCACAATGCGCGTCAGCGGCTCGATCCGCGTGTTCCACCATTGCAAAGAAGTTGACACCGAGCCATGCTGTTGCGGCTGACCGCAAAAGCTGAGCTCATCGGGGGAGAACGAGATGCTCCGCATACATTTCAGCGACGCCGATCTGGCCAGAACTCGCTTGTCCGCGAGCCCGAACCCGTTTTGGGAGATCGTCGCCAGCCTGCACCGTTTCCAGACCCGGCAGGGCCGCTGGGCATACGCGGAGTGGTATCGCACCGTCCGCCACCGGCTGCGGGATAAGAAACTCGATCGTGCCCTTCACACCGTGCTGCTGCCGCTGCTTCCGAGAGCCTCCTACTTTCCGGATTTCCTCACCCCGGTCGAGGCGTCCGACGGGTTCGACGCCGGGCTGGAGGCCATTCTGGCCACGCCACCGCGCAGGGTCCTGGAGGAGATCGCCATCCTCGACCGCGTCGTGGGAGCCCCCTCATGGGCCCCGCGATTAGCCGAGTCACGGCCGCGCAAGGAGCTCGTGCGGGTGCTGCGCGCCTACCACGAGGTCGCCATCGCCCCGTACGAGGAACAGATGCAGTCCCGTATCGAGACCGAGCGGGCGATGCGGTGCCGCGGGCTGCTGGACGGCGGTGTGGAGGGCATGCTGGCCGGTCTCGGTCCCACGATGTGCTGGGACTCTCCCGTTCTGCGCGTCGACTACCACCCCGCCGTGGACCGCGATCTGCGCCTGGACGGCCGCGGGATGCTCTTCGTCCCGTCGTACTTCTGCTGGCACCGCCCGGTGGGGCTCGCCGACCCCGGGCTGCCGCAGGTGCTGATGTATCCACTGCTGCACGAGCATCCGTCGGCCTCGTCGCCGGAGGTCCGGCGCGTCCTGGACGACTCCCCCGAGGCGTCCCTGACCGCCCTGCTCGGGCAGACCCGGGCCACCGCCCTGTGGGCCTCGGCGTCCGGGGCCACGACCGGGGAGATCGCGCGGGCCGCCGGGGTGTCCGCGTCGTCGGCCAGCCGACACGCCACCGCGCTGCGGGACGCGGGACTGATCACCAGCAGTCGGCACGCGACGACGGTGCTGCACACCCTCACCCCGGTCGGCGCGTCCGTGCTCCGCGCCTGTACGCGCCGGGCGGGGTCGAGCCGGTCGGGTGGGTCCAGGGCGGGGCTGTCGTCGTCGCCATAGCGGTCACCGCGAGGACGCCGGTCACGATCGGCGTCAGGGCCACGATCAGGGTGTCGTGCGGGCAGGTGTCGACGAAGCGGGCCCGGTCGGGGTGACGAGCGTGATCGCGTGGGGTTCGTCGCAGGGTGAAGCCCTGGGCGGCTGGGGCGAGCAGGCGCAGCGGGGGTCTTCGTCCAGTCGGCGCGGATGCCGGCCGGGGCCGACGGGGAGTGGCGGCGATCTCGGTCGGATCCCGGTGCGGGTCGGCGCCCGTCCGTCCGCGCCGCTGCCTCCTCTCTCGCCCGCGCGGTGAAGCTCCGTGGCCGGTTACGCGGTCTCATGCAGAGGGCGGGTGCCGGCCTCGCGGCCGGTGAGGCCCGACAGGGCCAGGGCGCCCGGGCCGGTGAAGACCAGGAGGAGGAAGCCCCAGCAGAAGAGGACGGGGGCGAGGCCGCCGTTCTGGAGGGGGAACAGGCCGTCCTTCTGGTGTTCCGTGAAGTACGCGAAGGCCATGATGCCCGAGCTGAGGAACGCGGCACCGCGCGTCGCCGCGCCGAGGAGGACGAGGACGCCGCAGACCAGCTCGATCACTCCGGCGTACCAGAAGGGCCAGTCGCCGACCGGGCTCGCCTTGCGGTCCAGGATGCCGAAGACCGTGGCCGCGCCCTCGCTGGCGAACAGCAGGCCCAGGACGATGCGGAACAGGCCCAGGACGAGGGGCCGGCGTGCCGTCAGCCAGTCGTCCAGGCGCGAAGGGCTGCTCATGGGTACTCCTCGGATGTGTCGGCTACGCGTGGGTGCTCCCGTCTCCTACGCGTCCGCCCGGCCTCCGGTTCACGGAATCCGGTGCGGAATCCGGTGCGGACTTCGGTGCGGACTTCGGCACGGACTTCGGCGGCCGTGACGGGGCGTCCGTTCGAGGTGGGTCAGGGGGTCTCCCCGGTGTTCGCGAGGGCCGCGCCCAGCTCCGATCTGCGGCGGATGCCGAGCTTGCGGTAGGTGCTGGTGAGATGGGTCTCGACGGTGCGACGGGCCAGGTGAAGAAGTTCTCCTATCTCGGTGTTCGTGCGGTTCTGGGCGGCGAGTTCGGCGATACGGCGCTCTCCGGCGGTCAGGGCGGCGGGGCCGGTGAGGGCGGTCGCCGTGCGGCGGGCACCGCCCTCGCGCAGCGCCGACTCCGCCAGCGCGCGCAGGCGGTGCGCGCCCAGGCGTTCGGCCCGTTCGGCCGCCTCCCGGAAGGCGTCCCGGGCCCGCGCCCGTTCCCCGGCGGCGGCGAGCCCCCGCCCCTGCGCCAGGAGCGCCGGTATCAACTCCGCCTCGACCGGCGCACCACCGTCCGGCTCCGTCCCACGACGCCCGCCGGACGCCGGCCCGCCGCCGCCCTGCGCCTTCCGGTCGCCGACCGGCAATACGGTCCTGCCTCCGCCCGGCGGCCCGGCCCAGCCACCGTCCGGCAGTGCGGACCCGTCTCCGGCCGACGGCGCGGACCGGCCACCGATCGACGAGACGGTGGACGCTCCGTCCGCCGTCCAGGCAGTCGCTTCTCGCCCCGGGCCCTCGCCCAGTGCCCAGCCCCGCATCGCCGTCACCCTCGCGGGCGCGCCGCCCGACGCCGTGGCACCCCACATCCAAGTTCCTCCGCTCACGGCTCCGGCGGCCCACATCGTCGAACCGCCGACCGCCGGCTCGGCACCCCACACCGTCGGCCACGCGTTCACGGCGGCTCGCCCGGCCGCCGCGACCACGGCCCCGGCCTCCCCCGGGGTTTCGGACGCGTCACGTGGGTCGTCGTCGATGCCCCGGCGCAGGAGATGTACCGCTCGGTCGGCCAGGTGCAGGCCGCGACGACCGCGGGTGGCCGTGGCCAGGGTGGTGAGGGCGCGGCCGACCACTCGGGGGGTGTTCCAGACGGTGGCCAGCGAGAGTTCCTGTTCGGCCAGGGCGAGCGCCTCGTGGGGGCGGCCGAGGGCGAGGTGGCACTCCGCGGCGGCGGTGCGCCAGGGGGTGACGACGGGGCTCGTCACGTCCCGTGCCGACTGGCGTCGGCCGCATTCCAGGAAGTCGTCGAGGGCGGCCGCCGGGTCGCCGGTGGCGGCGCGGAGGAGGCCACGGGCGTACAGGAAGCGGTTCAACTCCCAGGAGTCGTGGGCGTTCTGGAGGTCGAAGGCGTCGGCCAGGCGCTCCGCCTCGTCCGCGCGGTCGGTCTCCACGAGGGCGATGACCGCGTGGGCCAGCGCGTTGGCTGACTCGGGACGGCCGGCGACCGCGCGCGTGACCTCGGGGTCGGCGAGGACGTCCTCGTGGGCGCCGCGCGCGGCGATGATGTCGACGCGGACGTTGCGGAGGGCCAGATGCATGGGGTGCAGCAGGGAGGTCCGCCGGCCGCTGAGGCCGCGGTGGACCAGCCGTTCGGCCTCGTCGAGCTGGTCTGCCCACTGGGCGACCGCGGCCGCCGTGCCCAGCAGGAAGACCTCGTCCGTCGGGTCGGCCGGCTGGGAGAGCAGGGCCCGGACGCGGTCCATCGCGGTGGCCGCCGAGGTCAGACCGGCGGTGGCCTCGTAGCGCACCAGCAGTGCCTGTCCCGCCGTGCCGACCAGGTGGGGGGTGTCCTCGGCGCTCTCCCGCAGCCAGCGGTAGACCTCCTGCCGTACGCCCTGGTCGTGGTCGGAGAGCAGCGCCGAGGCCGTCTGGACCGTGCGGATCAGGTCCGGATGGCCCGTCAGGTGCTCGTCGCGCAGCCCGCGCAGCACGTCGACGGCGGCGCGGGCCTCGCCGCGCCGTGCCAGGGCGGTACCGAGGGCGACCGCCGCCTGGACGCGCTCGCGCGGTGGGCCCGGTCGGCGCATCGCCTCGACGAGCCGGGGGATGCCCGCGCCGGACCGCACGGTGGCGTATTCCAGGGAGCCCAGTTCGGTGAGGACCACGGTGCGGCGGGCGGCCGGCATCGGTTCGTCGAGGGCGCGGCGCAGCAGGGCGAGGGCGTCGTCGCTGCGGTCGTCGCGGACGGCGAGGTCTGCGGCGTCGAGCAGGGCGCCGGTCGCCCAGGCCTCGCCCACGGGGCCGCAGCGCAGCAGTTGTCCGGCGACGGCCGCCGCGCTGTCACCGCGGTGCAGCATCGCCTCGGCGGCCCGGCGGTGGGCGGTCTGCCGGTCGGCGCCGGCCCAGCCGCCGAGCACGGCGTCCCGCAGCAGCGGGTGGGCGTAACGCGGCCGGCCCTCGGGGTCGGGGCGCAGCAGGCCGAGTCCGGTCATCGCGGTGAGCCAGCCGGGGACGCGGGCGGGGTCGACGTCGGCCGTGCGGGCGAGCAGGTCGGCGTCGACCGGTACGGGGGCGTGCTCGTCGTCCAGCGCGGCGAGTGCGCGGGTGACCGCGACGGTCGCGGGTCCGGCGCTGTCCAGCCACCAGGACACCGCGGCGGCGTAGTTGCCCGGATAGAGCGCCGCGCAGGTGTCCGGAAGGGCAGCCGGGAAGGCCCCGGGGTGGATGTTGCGGAGGTCGGACAGCAGGGCGCGCAGCAACAGCGGGTTGCCCGCGCCCGCGCGTAAGCAGGCGTCGACCCATTCCGGCGGGGCATCGGCGTGGACGGAACGGACCAGGCGTGCGGCGGCGTCGGGGCTCAGTGGGGCAAGGGTGCGGGTGTGCACGAGGGCAGGCGAGAGGGCGTGCGCGAGACCGTCCGCCGGGGGTTCTATGTCGTACTGGCCGCGCTCGGTGACCACGAGGAGGACCGGCAGACGGTCGATGCGGCGAACGGCCTCGACGAGCCAGCGGCGGGAGGCGGGGTCGGCGAAGTGCGCGTCGTCCACGGCGACGAGGAGGGGGGACTCGACCGCGTAGGAACGCAGCAGGCGCCACAGCCGGGCGGGCCTGCCCCGGTGCGGCGGGGTGCCCGGCGGGTCCGGCGCCTCGCCCGCGACCTGGTCGAACTCCGGTCCGTGACAGAGGAGTTGGAAGACGGTGTCGAACGGTACGGAGGTGTGCTCGGGCGAGCAGCGGGCCCGCAGGACCCGCATGCCGCACGCCGCCGCGTGGTCGGCCGCGGACTCCAGGAGTGCGGTGCGGCCGGTGCCGGTGGCACCCCGGAGCAGCACCAGGCGGCCCGAGCCGGTCCGGGCACGAGCTGCCTCCGCGGTCAGCACCTCCAGGGCCTCACGGCGTTCGAGAAGCGGTTCCGGCGGGCACATCGCTGTCTCCTTCGTGGAAGGTAGTTTTCCGCTTCCGTAGACGGGGCACGGCCCGTCGGGGTGCACCGTTCGCGGACGGTCGGCGTGAAAACGCCGTGGCCGATCCTCGGTGGGTCCCGCGGTGGGCCCGCGGTCGGTCCCGTGGTCGGTCCCGCGGTGATCTCGTGGTGTATCTCGTGGTCCTCCACGATTGCGCAGCGCACACGGCACACAGAAGTGTGAATCGAGCCCATCGGCCACTCCCCTCACGGGAGCGGCGATTTCGTGCATACGGGAGAAACGGTTGCGCAGCACATTCCGGACCACGGACACGGTGACGGCCACGGCCGCGGCCACCGGCGCGTCGGAGCCCCAGGAGACCCGGCGTCGCATCCCGGTCGTGGTCCACACCCTCGACCCGCTCTCCCGCGCCGGCGTGCTCAGCCAGCTGCGGGGGCACCCGGTGATCGACCTCGTGGACGACGCCGAGGTACGTACGGGCACCGTGGCCGTGCTCGTCGGTGACACCCCGGACGAGCCGTTGCTCTCCGCGCTGCGCCGTCTGGTGCGCAGCGAGGGGGCGCGGGCCGTGCTGGTGGTGAGCGTGATCCGCGAGACGGAGCTGCTCGATGTCATCGAATGCGGGGTCGGGGCCATCGTGTGGCGCCACGAGGCGACCGCGCACCGGCTGGCGCAGGCGGTGCTCGCGGCCTCGCGCGGGGACGGCGACCTGCCCGCCGATCTGCTCGGCCGGCTGATCAACCAGGTGGGGACGTTGCAGCGTTCGGTGGCCGGGCGCACCGGGGCGCCGCTGTCCGGCCTGGTGCCGAGGGAGATCGACGTCCTCCGACTGGTGGCCGAGGGGATGGACACCGGTGAGATCGCGAGCAAGCTCTCCTACTCCGAACGCACCGTCAAGAACGTGATGCACGGGCTCACCACCCGGCTGCATCTCCGCAACCGGGCGCACGCGGTGGCCTATGCCCTCCGTGAAGGCTACATCTGATCGAACGGGCAGTCGCACCCGGCCACTTGGGCACCCACTCTGCCCGGGGGTCGTCCCCGGCGCGTCTACGGGTACGGCATCCGCGCCGGGCAGGATCGACGGACAGGCGTCCGACCCGACGGCGGACAGACATCCGCCACGGCAGCGGACAGACGTCCGGCCCGACGGCGGACAGACGTCCGACCCGACGGCCGACAGACATCCGCCACGGCAGCGGACAGACATCCGACCGCATCACAGCAGGAGCACGACCGTGATCCACGAGGTGGACGAGGTCCTCAAGGGACTGATCGGCGGTGGTGCCCTGGCCGGCTCCGGCATCGACGTCTCCTTCGAGGCCCCGACCCGCGACTGGGCGGCCCGGCGCAACGCGCCCGCCGTCAACACCTATCTGTACGACATCCGTGAGGACGTCTCGCGCCGCCAGCGCGGCCACATGCCGGTCCGCGACGAGCGCGACATCGTCGTGCGCCGCCGGCAGCCGCCCCGCTGGTTCCGGCTGTCGTACCTGGTGACCGCCTGGACCAAGCAGCCCCAGGACGAACACCGGCTGCTCTCCGCGGTACTGGCCAACCTGCTGCCGCGCGAACTGCTGCCCCCGAGCGAACTCCCGGGCGCGCTCGGCGCGCTGGGTCTGTCCGTGCCGGTCTCGGTCGCGGGGCTGCACACCGAGTCGCGGTCCCTCGCCGAGATCTGGTCCGCGCTGGGCGGCGAGCTGAAGCCGTCCCTCGACCTCGTGGTCACCGCGCCCTTCCCGTCCTTCCCCGAGTACGACGCCGGTCCCCCGGTCACCGAGGGTGCCGCCATCCGGGTGCGCGGTATCGACGGCTCCCTGGAGGGCTCGGAGGAACGCGCCCACCGGCCGGGGCAGTTGGCGTCCGCGCCGATCACCGGGGAGCGGCGGCGGTGACCGTGCACGTCAGCCGGGACACCGATGCGCTCCTGCTCCGGCTCGCCCGGCTGCGCGAGCGCGTGGCCGAGTTGGTGGCCGAGCGCGGTGCCGGAGATCCGACGGCGAGTGATCCGCTGCGTGGGCTGTACCTGTCCGAGGAGGGCGTACGGCATCTGCTGGAGCCGCCGGCGGAGCCGTACCCGTCCGTCTTCCCCGACCTGGAACCGACTCCGGAACCGAGACCGGAACCCCACCAGGTATCGCACCCGGTACCGAACCAGGAACCGGGCCGGGAGGCCGCCGTGGACGGTCCGCTGGAGCGGCTCGCGGGGCGGCTGGGGCTGACCGAGTTGGACACACGGATCCTGCTCATCGCCCTGGCCCCCGATCTGGACCGCTCCTACGAGCAGTTGTACGGGTATCTGAACGACGACGTGAGCAGGCGTCGGGCCACGGTCGGGCTCGCGCTCGATCTGTGCGGGCTGCCCGTGCATCTGGCGCGGGCGCGGGCCCGGTTCATGCCCTCGGCACCGCTGAGCGCCCTCGGACTGCTGACCGTCGAGGACCCCGAACGCCCTTTCCTCGGGCGGGGGTTGCGGGTGCCGGACCGGCTGGTCGCGCATCTGCTCGGCGACGACACGATGGACGCGGCGCTCGTCGGGCATGTCCGTCCGCTCGCGTCGACGTCGGCGGTGGCTCCGGCCGGGCCCTCGTCGGTGGAGGACGGCGGGTTCACGGCCCGACTGGCCGCCCGGCTCGCCGCCGCTCCGGTCACCGTGCATCTGCGGGAGCACCGCGAGGGCGACGGCCTGCTGCGCGCGGGTGCCGCCCTGCGCGCCGCCGGGACGCAGGCGTTGCACTTCACGCCCCCGGCGGCCGAGGACGAGCTCTCCGCGCTCCTGCCCCGCCTGCTGCGCGAGGCCCGGCTGCGCGGGTGCGCGGTCGTGGTGTCGCCGTTGCCGGAGAAGCCGGGGCCGCTGTTCCGTGCGTTGACGGCGGCCGACGTGTCCGTGCTGTTCGCGGGGCCGCAACCGTACGACCCGCAGTGGTGCGACCGTGATCCGCTGGTCCTCGACGTGCCCCGGCCGCCCACGGGCGCGGTGGAGGCCTGGTCGGCGGCGCTCGGTGCCGGGGCGGACGGGCCGGGGTTCGACCTGGCGGCCACGGTCGCCCCGTACCGGCTCGGCGGTGACCGGATCGAGCGGGCGGCCCGTGCGGCCGTGGACCTCGCGGCGTTCGACGGCACCGAGGTGACCGCGGCCCATCTGCGGCTCGCGGCGCGCCTGCAGTCCGCCTCCGGTCTGGAGCGGCACGCCCGCCGGATCCGCCCCGACGTCGGCTGGGACGACCTCGTGCTGCCCGACAAACCCCTCGTCCAGCTGCGGGAGCTCGCCCTGCGTGCCCGGCATCGCGACCGGGTGCTCGGCGACTGGCGGCTGAGTGCCGGGGGCGGCCGGGGCCGTGGGGTGCTCGGGCTCTTCGCGGGCGAGTCGGGCACCGGCAAGACGCTGTCGGCGGAGGTCGTGGCGGCCGAACTCGGCCTGGACCTCTATGTCGTGCAGCTCTCCTCGGTGGTCGACAAGTACGTCGGCGAGACCGAGAAGAACCTGGAACGGATCTTCACCGAGGCCGACCGCACCGACGCCGTGCTGCTCTTCGACGAGGCCGACGCCGTGTTCGGCAAGCGCTCGGAGGTCAAGGACTCGCACGACAAGTACGCCAACATGGAGAGCGCCTATCTGCTCCAGCGACTGGAGTCCTTCGACGGGATCGCCCTGCTGACCACGAATCTGCGGGCCAACATCGACGAGGCGTTCACCCGGCGGCTGGATCTGGTGGTCGACTTCCCGTTCCCGGACACCGCCCAGCGGCTGGCCCTGTGGCGGCACAGCCTGGCCGCCGTGCCCCGCGCCGACGACACGGACCCGGCGGCGGTCGCCCGCGACTTCGAGCTGGCCGGCGGTTCCATCCGCAGCGCGGTCGTCACCGCCGCCTACGCCGCCGCCGGACGCGGCGGGCCCGTGACCTCGGCCGACCTGCGGGAAGGCGCGGAACGCGAGTACCGCAAAGCCGGACGACTGGTACCGGGCGAAGGCAACTGGTAACAGCCCGACGAACACCCGTGAGGGCGAACCCTCGACGGCGCCCCCACCGGACGGCCCACGCCTACCTCACCCGCCACCTCCGGCCGGTGCGCCCGCGCACACCCACAACCGCCCCCCCGGCGGCCGCCCGCAACGCCGAACCGGCCCACGGTCCCATCCGCGGCGCGGTCGTCACCGCCGCCTACGCCGCCGCCGGACGCGGCGGGCCCGTGACCCCCGCCGACCTGCGGGAAGGCGCGGAACGCGAGTACCGCAAAGCCGGACGACTGGTACCGGGCGAAGGCAACTGGTAACAGCCCGGCGGACACCCGTGAGGGCGAACCCTCGACGGCGCCCCCACCGGACGGCCCGTGCCTACTTCACGCGCCACTTCTGGTTCGGTGTGCCCGCGCACGTCCACAGCTGGAGGTCGGCGCCGTTGCGGGTGCCGTTGTCCTTCACGTCGACGCACTTGTCGGCCTGCGGGTTGACCAGGTCGCCCTCGGTGCTGAGCACGAACTGCTGGGCGGGGTTGCCGCTGCACCTGGCCAGCTGGATGACCGCGCCGTCGTCCCGGGAGCCCCACGCCACGTCCATGCACAGACCGAGGGAGCGCACGGTGCCGTCTCCCCGGAAGTCCCACTTCTGGTTGGCCGAGCCGGCGCAGTCCCAGATCTGGAGCGGGGTGCCGTCCTTGCCCTTGCCGTTCTGCGCGTCCGTGACGTCGACGCAGCGGTTCGAACCCCGGCCGATGATCGCGAACCCCTTGGCGGCGGACGGCTTCTTCGTCGTCTCCTTGGTGTCCGGTTCCTGGTCAGACCCGGAGCCCGATCCGCCGGAACCGGAACCGGAGCCGGAACCGGACCCGGAGCCCGCGTCCGAACCGGAGTCGGGACCCGGATCCGCCTCTTCGGGCTCCTCCTGCTGGGGCGCCTCGGGCGTCTCGGAGGGCAGCGGCGCCGCGGAGACGGTGGGCGCCGGGGCCATCGCGGACGGGCTGGCGCTCGGCAGGGCGGTCGTACCGGCCTGTTGGAGGTCGCTCGCGGCGCTGACGACCTTGGGCTGGTAGGCGAACCACAGCGTCACGAAGGTGATCGCCAGCGCCACGGCCACCCCGAGGCAGGTGGCGAGCCAGCCCGGCAGGAACCCCCGCTGGACGTAGGTGCCGTCGACGGACTGCGGTGCCACGCCCGACCGTTGGACGGCGAGCGCGTACGGTCTCTCCTCCTTCGACCCGAACCAGATGATCTGCCGGGGCTTCAGCGTTGCCTTCACGAACGCGGCACGACCGGGCTCGATCTGCACGTTGCTCGGGTGGATGTCGTACGACAGCTGATCGCCGTTGTCGCTGCCGCTGACCGACGCGGTGACCTTCGTGTTGCCGAGGTTGTCGATGGCGAGCTGCGGCCGGCCCCGCAGACGTCCCTTCACGGTCGGCGGGACGAGTTCCGCCCTGACCTCCGTGAACGGCGTGATCGTCAGGTTCCCCTCGGGGACGGTGGTCGCCTCCGGGTGCTGTGTCGGCGTGATCCGCACCGCGTACGGGTTGGGCCCGGCCGTCGCGTCCGGGGTGCGCGGAGGGGCGAACGTCAGCTCCACCGTGCCCGTCGTCCCCGGGTAGAGCCGCAGGGTCTGCGGCTCCACGGTCGTCCACGGCGCGACGTCACCGACCGGCTCGAACCGGTACTCGTCGACCACGTCACCGGTGTTGCGCAGCCGCAGCCGTACGGTCGTACTGCTCCCCGGGTCCACGGTCGCGGAGGCGGGTTCGAGCGAAGTCCAAAGGCTCACAGAGGGACGCTACGCGACCGGACGTGTGCGGTCAGGAGTCGTCGGGGCAGGACCTGCTGCCCCGACGGCCACCCGGCCCCGCCCCAACGGCCTTGTCACACGGTGAACTTGACGGCTTCGAGCCAGATGCCGTTGTCCAGGGTGCCGCCGAAGATGTAGCGCTCTCCTTCGCCGGGCTTGTCGCAGGCCAGGTTCTGCCAGCCCCTGTCCTTCTGGTGGACCGACTGGCAGACCCCTCGGGCGCCGTCGTCGACGTTGATGGTGAAGCCCAGCATGGCCGGGGCGTCCTTCTTGGAGTCGCCGATGTAGTTGTCCAGGCCGTCGGGCGCACCCGACCAGGGCTCCACGTAATGCCCCTGACCGTTCGTCGAGCCGGGGTTGTGGACGAAGGCGGCGCTGGCGGTGCCGCCCACGCCGGACACCGCGATGTTGAGGGCCGTGAGCGGCCTGGCCTGGCCCACCGTGCCGGCCGTGTCGCCGTCGCACTCCGGGGACGTCCAGCCCTTGCCCTTCACGAAGGCGCGGTAGCAGACGTGCCGGCCGCCGGGGTCGGACGCGGCGAGCTGCCGTACGGCGGTCGCGGCTGTCGGCGCCTTCTTCGGCTGCTCCTCGTCCCCGCCGCCGGAGCCGCCACCCCCGCCGCCGCTTCCGCTCCCGCTCTCGCCGGCGCCGTCGCTCTTCGGCTCCTCCGTCTGCGGCGGCGCCGAGGAGACGGGCGGCGGGGTGGGCGTGGGCGGTGCGGGGGCCGACAGGCTCGGCGAGGGGGAGGGCGGCAGCGTACTGACGCCGGCCTCCCGCAGCTCCGTGGTGGCGCTGACGACCTTCGGCTGGTAGGCGAGCCACAGCGTCAGGAACGTGATGGCGAGCGCCAGGAGGATGCCGAGGCAGGTGGCGAGCCAGCCCGGCAGGAAGCTCCGCTGCACATAGGTGCCCTCGACGTCGAGCGGAGTCACCCCCGACCGCTTCACCGCGAAGGTGTAGGGCCGCTCCTCCTTCGACCCGAACCAGATGATCTGCCGGGGCTTCAGCGTGGCCTTCACGAACGCGGCACGGCCGGGCTCGATCTGCACGTTGCTCGGGTGGATGTCGTACGACAGCTGATCGCCGTTGTCGCTGCCGCTGACCGACGCGGTGACCTTGGTGTTGCCGAGGTTGTCCACGGCGAGCTTCGGCCGGCCCCGCAGGCGTCCCTTCACGGTCGGCGGCACGAGTTCCGCCCGCACCTCCGTGAACGGCGTGATCGTCAGGTTCCCCTCGGGAACGGTCGTCGCCTCCGGATGCTCGGTCGGCAGGATCCGCACCGCGTACGCGTTCGGGCCGGCCGTCGCGTCCGGGGTGCGCGGCGGCGCGAACGTCAGCTCCACCGACCCCGTGGTGCCCGGGTACAACCGGAGCGTCTGCGGCTCCACGGTCGTCCACGGCGCGATGTCACCGACCGGCTCGAAGCGGTACTCGTCGACCACGTCACCGGTGTTGCGCAGCCGCAGCCGTACGGTCGTACTGCTCCCCGGGTCGACGGTCGCGGAGGCGGGTTCGAGGGAAGTCCAAAGGCTCACACCGGGACGCTACGGCAGTGCCCGGCGGCGGGTCAGAGACGCCGGGGCAGCCTTCCGTGCCTCAAGGGGCAGCCTCCGTACCGGTTCCCCGGCCGACGTGGGGCGGCGGTCAGCCCTTGCCCTTGACCTTCGTGACCGTGGCGTTGGAGATGTCCACGGAGTTGGGCAGCATCGCCTGCGGGCGCAACAGGTCCCGGAGCAGGAAGTCCATCAGCTCGGCGCCGCTCATGGCCTTGAGCCGCTGGGCCAGCGGCGGATTGGCCTGCTCGAAGCGGATGATCTCCACGATCGCGCGCTCGACCAGACCGGGGAGGATGTCCGAGCCGGCGAGGATGTTCTTGTGGAGGAGTTCGGGCCGCTTGATCTCCTTCTCCGGGCCGTAGACCATCTCGTCCCCGGGCACCGTGAGCGCGAGCTGTCGCGCGAGCATGTGCGCCTGCTGCTCCTCCGCGTTCTGGATGTCCGAGAAGGCGGTGACCATGCCCATCAGGGCGTCCCCCTCGATCTCGCCCCGCTTGAACTCGCGCACCGGCTGGTACCCGGCCTGCTCTTTCGCCCGCTCGTGCTGACCCGACTTCGCCTTGTGCTCCGGCAGGTCCGGCCGGTTCGCGGGGGCGATGAGTTTGGGGTAGTCGCGCTGGATGAAGTCGCTCAGCATGATCCAGCCCTCGCTCACCAGCCGGCCGATGCCGACCTCCAGCCGGATCTCGCCGAACCGGGGAGCGCGGTCCGTCTTGCCCCTGGGCTCGATGTAGAAGAAGACGAAGCCGTCGTTGCCGAGCACCAACTCGTCGACGTTCATGGTGTTGTTCTCGGCGTCGCCCAGCTCCGACTTCGGCTTCAGCTTCTTCTCCGAGGCGAGCATCGCGTCGGCCCGCTCCTGCTGGGTGTAGTGGGCGAGCACGCTGTTGTTCAGCTCGTTCTCCAGCTTGGCCCTGACGTCCTTGACCCACGCCTTGCCACCCGCGCCGCCGATCTCCTTCGTGAGCTCCGCGCGGTTCAGCTCCGACATCTCCCGGACGTAACCGAAGCCGGACATGCGGAAGTTCACCGTGCTCTGGGCGAACTGGGGGTCCTTCCACATGGTGCCCCGGTCGGTCATGGCCTTGTACGGCGCCGCCGCCGCTTCCGGCATGCGCCCGTCGCGATCGACCTGCTTGCCCACGACGTCCATCTCGGCGCGGACGGCGGCGAGCACCTGCTCCAGATAGCGCAGGTCACCGGGGAGCGCGCCCTCACGCATCGGCAGGGCGAGCATCTGGATGTTCGCCAGCTCCGTCATGCAGTGCGTCGGGTCGCGGACCGTGGACCGGTCGTAGGCGAGGACGGCCTCCTTCACCGGTGCCACCGCCTCGGAGACGGGCTTGTCCTTGATCCAGCCGGCGAACCGGCCGGTCAGCGACTTCGCGGGGGCGTTCGCCACGCTCTCCAGCGTCTCGAGCCCCTTGCGCTGGACCGCCGGCCCGGCCGGCGCACCCGACACACCCGGCGCTCCCGCGCGCCGCGAGGCGTCCGTCGCGCGCTGGACGGGTCCGGGCCCGCCCATGACCCGCCGGGCGGTGGCCTCCGCCTCCTTCTCGGCCCAGTCGGAAGGGTCGGAGACACGCAGGCCGGAACCGTCGTCCGTACCGGGCACCGCGCCGCGCCGCTGCTGGCGGACGTGGTCCAGCTCATGGGCGAGGGTGTGCTTGTCCCGGCCGTCCCACACCACATGGGAGCCGGAGGTGTACGCCCGCGCCCCGATCTCCGCCGCGGACCGTTGGGCCACGGTGTCGGTGTGGACGCGTACGGCGCTGAAGTCCTCGCCGTCGAACCGGCCCTCCATCTCGCTGCGCAGCGACGGGTCCAGCGGCTGTCCCGAGGTGCGCAGGACCTGGTGCACGGCGGAGCGCTGCACCGGGGCGTCGGGTCCGCAGGCCGCGCTGTGCCGGTGGCGCTGCTCCTCGACGGCGCGGGCCACCGCCGCGTTGCCCGCGGCGCGTTGCAGGGCCAGGAGCGCGGCGGCGGGCCCCGGTGGCGGGACGCGACCGGGCCTTCGTTCGTCTCCCGCCCGGCCTCGCTCCCTGTCGTTCGCTCCGTTCCGCTCGCGCACCGGTGCTCCTCGGCTCGACGACAACTGCTCCGGTCGACCAGGCTTACCGGACCGGCCCCCACCCCGGAAGGTACTCGGGGGCAGTCCTGGGGGCAGGGAGAGCCGCCGTTGCCCCCACGTGTGCCCCTGCGGGCAACGGCACTGCCCCCGTCCCGGCCCTCCGGGACGTTTCGGGGGACGCGCTTCGCGCGTGAGGGTGAGAGGCGACCTGTCTCGTACCCCAAGGAGAGCAGAGCATGCCGTCCTACCTGTCGCCGGGCGTCTACGTCGAGGAGGTGGCCAGCGGCTCGCGTCCCATCGAGGGTGTGGGCACCTCGGTGGCCGCCTTCGTCGGCCTGGCCCCGACCGGTCCGCTGAACGAGCCGACCCTGGTGACCAACTGGTCCCAGTTCGTCGCGGCCTTCGGCGAGTTCACCGACGGCTACTACCTCGCGCACTCGGTGTACGGGTTCTTCAACAACGGCGGCAGCGCCGCGTACGTCGTCCGCGTGGGCGGCACGGCCCAGGACGGCGCGTCCGCCGGTTCTCCGGCCGCCGTGACGGGGTCCGCCGCGCCGGCCGCGCTCCCGCCGGGCGAGCCGAAGCAGCTGGGCACGTTCAGTGTGACCGCCATCGCGGGCGGTTCCCTCAGCGTCGAGGTCGCCGACCCCGAGGGCGAGGGCCCCGCCGAGCGCTTCAAACTGATCGTCAAGGACGGCGACAAGCCGGTCGAGACCTTCGACGTGACCGCCAAGAAGGGCGGCCGCAACTACGTCGTCACCCAGGTCAAGGAGCGCTCCAAGCTCATCACGGTCACGGAGACGGCGCCGGCCGCGCAGCTCGCGCGCCCCGACAACCAGACCGTGGCCCTGGCGGCCCCCGCCGCACCGGCCGCCGTCGCGCCCGCCGGGAACGACGACGCCCACCCCGGCCCGGCCGAGTACCTCGGTGACTCCGCCGACCGCACCGGCTTCGGCGGTCTGGAGGCCGTGGACGAGATCTCCATGGTCGCGGTGCCCGACCTGATGGCCGCCTACCAGCGGGGCGCGATCGACCTGGAGGCCGTCAAGGCGGTCCAGCTCGGTCTGATCGCGCACTGCGAGCTGATGGGCGACCGGGTCGCCGTCATCGACCCGCCGCCCGGCCTCAACGCCCGGCAGATCCGGGTCTGGCGCCAGGAGACCGCCGGCTACGACTCCAAGTACGCCGCCCTGTACTACCCCTGGATCAAGGTCTTCGACCCGGCCAGCGGTCAGTCGAAGGTGATCCCGCCGAGCGGTCACGTGGCCGGTGTCTGGGCCCGCAACGACTTCGAGCGCGGGGTGCACAAGGCGCCCGCCAACGAGGTCGTACGCGGCGCGGTGGACCTCGAACTCCAGATCACCCGGGGCGAGCAGGACCTGCTCAACCCCATCGGCGTCAACTGCATCCGCGCCTTCCCGGGCCGTGGCATCCGCGTCTGGGGCGCCCGCACCATGTCCTCGGACCCGGCGTGGCGCTACCTCAACATCCGCCGGTACTTCAACTACCTGGAGGAGTCGATCCTGATCGGCACCCAGTGGGTGGTCTTCGAGCCGAACGACCACGCGCTGTGGGCCCGGATCCGGCGCAACGTCTCCGCGTTCCTGGTCAACGAGTGGCGCCAGGGCGCCCTGTTCGGCCAGCGGCCCGAGGACGCGTACTACGTCAAGTGCGACGAGGAGACCAACCCGCCGGAGTCGGTCGACCTCGGCCGGGTCATCTGCGAGATCGGTATCGCCCCGGTGAAGCCCGCCGAGTTCGTGATCTTCCGGCTGGCCCAGTTCTCCAGCGGCAGCGGCGAGTTGGAGGAGTAGGCCGCCCCCGGCCCGCCCCAGCCGCGTCCGTGCACCAGCCGTTCCGCAAGCCCCTTGCCCCTGCCCCTTAGAAGGACACAGAACAGATGAGCCTCGCGCCGGGTGACGCCCTTACTTCACACAATTTCGGCCTGCAGATCGACGGGGTGATGGTCGAGTACCTCGCGGAGGTCAGCGGCCTCACCCTCGAACAGGACGTCATCACGTACCAGCAGAACTCCGCCCAGGGCCGGCCCGAGGTCAACCTTCTGCCCGGTGTGCAGAAGAACGGGCAGTGCACCGTGGTCCGCGGTATGACCCAGTCGGCCGCGTTCAACACGTGGATCAACGACTCGATCAACGGTCAGATGGGCTCGGCGCGGAAGAACGCGTCGATCATCATGATGGATTACCAGAACAACCCGGTGAAGCGGTACAACATGCGCAACGCCTGGTGCAGCAAGATCGACGCGAGCACCCTCAAGGCCGGCGAGGCGTCCGCGCTCACCGAGACCGTGACCATCGTCTTCGAAGAACTGGTCATCGAGTAATGCGGCGTACGGCTGGCAGGGCGGGCGCGATGACGGTGACGGGGCAGGAGGAGGCGGCTTCCGCCGCGTCCCCCTTCCCCACCACCGCCGCTCCCGTCGCCGCGCCGGAACCGGCGGCTGCTCCGGCTGTCGCGCCGGTGGCGCAGCGGCTGCGGACGGAGTTCCCGTTCGAACTGCCGCGCGGCTACGTCGACGAGGCGGGGAACGTTCACCGGGAGGGCGTGATGCGTCTCGCCACCGCCCGGGACGAGTTGATCCCGCTCCGCGACGTCCGGGTCCAGGAGAACCCGGCGTATCTGTCGGTCGTGCTGCTCGGCCGGGTCATCACCCGGCTGGGCAATCTGCCGATGGTCCACGACGGGATCGTGGAGAACATGTTCGCGTCCGACCTCGCCTTCCTTCAGGACTTCTACCGGCAGGTCAACGCGGAGGGCCACACCCGCGCGGCCGTGGAGTGCCCCCACTGCTCCGAGCCCTTCGAGGTCGAACTCGGCGGGAGCCGCCTGGGGGAATCGTGACGTACGCGACCGACCGGCTGCACGAGGAGATCGCGTACGTCGCCTTCCACTTCCACTGGAGCTTCGAGGAGATCCTCGACCTCGAACACCACGACCGCCGCCGCTACACCGAACAGATCGCGTCCCTCGTGACACGGGGCGGGTCGGAGGGCTGAACACGTGGGCTTCATGGATCGCCTGCGGGGCGCCGCCGGGTCGGCGGCGCGCCGGGGTGGGGTTGACGGCGGTGCGTCGGCCGGCGGGGCCGGGGGCGGTTCGGGTGCCGGGGCCGACGCGAGTGCCGGGGCCGACACGGGTGCCGTGATCGGTTCGGATGCCGTGATCGGTTCGGGTGCCGCGGGTGCCTCGGTCGACGGGACCGCTTCGGTCGGTGGGGGCGCTTCCGGCGGTGGGGGCGCTTCCGGCGGTGGGGGTGCTTCCGGCGGTCGCGGTGGTTCCGGCGGTGGTTGGGAGGGGCTGGGCCCGATTCAGCGGGCCACCGGGGGGCGGGCCTCTGTCGCGGACGCCGGGTTCAGCGGGCGGTTGAGCACCTGGCAGAACCCGTCCTTCACCGGGACCCTGTCCCACGCCGTCCTGCCCGACGCGCCGGGTGGGCTGGTCAGGAACGTCCTCACCACGTCGGCGGCACCCGTCGCCGGCCTGGAACTGCCTTCGCGCACCCTGCCGGTGGCGAGCGCCGAGCCGAACGGCGAGCCGGAGGCCCCGCCCTCCACGTCCACGTCGGTCGACCCTCGGCCTGTGCGGCGAGCCCCGTACCGGGTCACGCCGACCCGTCCGACCGGCCCCCGGGTCACCCCCGCACCGCCCCACGCCACCCGGCCTACCCCGTTGACCAAGGCCCCCGCCTCACCGGCCGTCCAGCGCCGGACACTGCCGACGGCACGGCCACAGGCCTCCGGGCCCGCCGGAGCACCGGAGGGTACGGCTACGGGGCCGACGACACCGGGGGGTGCGTCGCCCGGGCGGGCGGCGGCGGACGGCTCCTCGTCCGGGCCCATGACTTCCGGTGGCTCCGCGTCACCGCGTCCGGCGCCGGCCGTCCCGTCGGCGCGTACGGCATCCGCGGGAAGCGGGACGGGCCCTGCGGACTCGGGTACGGGCCCGGTCGGCACGTCGGGCGGCGCAGCCGACGCCGCCTCCGGAAGCACCACCGCCGACCCCGGGCGCGCGGGGCTCGCCATCCAGCGGGCGATGCCTGACACCGCCGCCGGTACGACGCCGAACTCCGGCCGAACGTCGGCGAACCCCGACCGTACGGTGTCGAACCCCGCCGACGCGGCGACGAAGTCCAGCCGTGCGACGTCGAACTCCGCCGGCACCACGACGCAGCCCGCCCGCACCACGACGCAGCCCGCCCGCGCGACGACGAACTCCGTCGGCGCACCGACGAACGTCGGCCGTGTGACGGGGAATTCGGCCGGTACGGCGCCGGATTCCGCCAGTACGCCGACGAGCCCCCGTCGCACAGTGGGCGACACGGCCGGGATCGCGCCCCCGTCCGACGCCACGGGCAACCGGTCCGCGGGCGGCCCCACCCCCTCCGGACGGGGCGAGGTCAGCGTCCAGCGGGCGACGACGTCAGCCGGCGCCGCGTCGGGCACCCCCGTGCAGACTGGCGCCTCCCCTGCCGGCCCCGAACGGGGCATCGCCGGCCGACGGGCGGTCCCCGGGGTGGGCGCCGCAGCAGGCAACCCCGTCGGCGCGGGCTCCGACCCCGGCCCCGGCCCTGGGCACGGCGAGAAGCACGTCCAGCGGGCGACGACCGAGAACAGCGCCACGGCAGCCGACCCCGCCGGTACGACGACCGGCCCCACTGACACGCGCACCAACCGTTCCGGCATCCCGGTCACGCCTCGAAACGCGGACGTCGACCTCCAACGGGCGGTGACCGGTTCCGGCCCCACTTCAGCCGACCTCACCGGCACCCGTACCAACCCTGCCCACACCACGGCCACCCCCGGACCTTCCGAGCGCACCGTCCAACGCACAGCGACCGGTTCCAGCCGTACTGCGGCGAACACCACCGGCGCGGCGAACAGCAACCCCGCCGGAGCAGCGGACAGCGCTCACGCAGCGTCCGCCCGCCCCGGTGGCACGGCTTCCGGGACCGGCGACGCGGCGGCTGACGCCCGACCGTCCAGGGCCGCTCTCGGCAACCCGGCGGGCGCCACGCCCCTGACGTCGACGACTCACAGGACGACCCCCAGCGGCCCTGCCGCACGGACCCCCAACCCCGGCACCCCGTCCGTCGACGTTCAGCGCTCAGCGACCGGCCCCACGGGCGCACCGGCCACAGCCGACGCCGACAGCCCTGCCCACCCGCGTTCGGCCCCCGGGGCAACGGCGCCCGCCTCCGGGCCCGCCGCGACCGGCCCCTCCGACGTGCGGCGAGTGACGGCCGCCCCCAGCCGTACGGCAGCCACGCCACCCGGAGTCGGCGCCTCGGCTCCACACGACCGCAGCGCAACGGCAACGGACCTCGGCGGCACGGCGGTTGGCCCGACCGTCGCTCCCTCCGCGACCGCTGCCGCCCCGCCCACCCGCAGCGCGGCCGACACCGTCCAACGGACAACGGCCGGCCCCCGTGACGCGGCCCCCGCCCCCGCCACCGGCCCGACGCACGGCACCAGCCCGACCCCCGCCGGCACCGCTACCAACCCCACCCCCGGCTCCGGCACCCGTACCGCTACCGATGTCCCCGGCAGCTCCGCGCGGCCACAGCGGACCGCGCCCAGCCCCCAGCCGCCCACCGTGCAGCGGAGCACCTCCACCAGCACGCGGCGCATGGGCCTCGGCACCCCCACCGCCGGCCCCGTGCCGCCCACCACGCCCCCACCCCCGGCGCCCCCGGCTCAGCCCACCGTGGCCCCCGCCCCCGTTCCCACCCCCCGTCAGCGCCCCCTTCTCGGTGCCCCCCTCTCCACCCCTCCCGACGGCGCGAAGCCACTGTCCGGGCGCCCGATCCCCGGCGCCCCGAGCCCCATCGCCCACACCTCTCCCGTCCAGCGAGCGACGGCACCGCACCGGGGCCTGACAACCACCGGCCCCGCCCCGGCCCTCCCTGAAGGGACGCGGCCAACCGCGCGGCCAGCCACGCACGGCCCGCAGTCGCCCCAGGACCCGACCCGGCACACCCCCGAACGAACCAGCACACCGACGGCCCCCGCAGGGCCGAAAGCCCCGTCCGCCCTGCCCATACCGTCCGCCCTGCCCATGCCATCCGCCTTGCCCGCACCCTCCGCCCCACCCGCACCCACCACCACCCCGGTGCGCCCCCTCACCCCCACCCGCGCCCTGACCACAGCCCTGCCCACCCCCACCACCAGCCCGCCCCCCTCAATCCAGCGTCAGACCCCCCGGCCTGCCGTCCCCCTGCGCCGCCCCGCGACCCTCGGCACCGGCACCGGCACCGGCACCGGCAGCGGCAGCGGCAGCGGCCCGGCCGTACAACGCCTCACCGCGGACAGGCCCGTCTCGCCCGCCTCACCCGCCTCACCCGCCTCACCCGCCTCACCCGCCTCACCCGCCTCGACCACCGTCGCTCCCACGACGCCCCCGCAGGCACAGCGAGCACCGCAGAAGCCGACCCTCCTCCCCGCCCTCCCGGTGGTCCGACGCCAAGCCCCCACCCCACCCACACCCCCCGTCACCGCCCAGGCACCCACCCCGCCCCGCGCCGCACCGTCACCCGCACCCACAGCCGCCCCCACACCCCCGCCCGCACCCCCCGCCATCCAGCGAGCCCCGGAAGCCCCCCTCCGCCCCAGCCCCGCCACCACAACCACCGCCACCACCACGGCCACGGCCACGGCTCACCGCACCCCGCCGACCGACGCTCCGCCCCCCTACGCCGCAGTGGACCCCGCAAACCAGTTCGACCCCCGGTCCCTCACCGACTTCCAGCTGGACGAGCTGACCCACAAGCTCATCGGTCGCATCACCCGCCTCGTCCGCACCGAACTACGCCTCGACCGCGAACGCATCGGCAAACTCCGCGACCCCCGCCACTGACCCCCGCCACACCTGCCACCGACTCCCACCAACGACCTCACCACCGACCCCCACCCGGCCCGCACCGCCCCACCCGACCCGCACAACCCCGGCGGCAGCCGCCCGCAGAAAGGCCCACCCGATGCCCCGCGATCTCGACCCGGGCTCCACCATCTTCTTCACCCTGACGATCGACGGCGAGAGCCTCGGTTACTTCAACGGGTGCGAGGGGCTGTCCTCGACGGTGGAGATCGAGCACCGCCAGGAGGGCGGGAACAACGGGTTCGTCTGGCAGTTCCCGTCACGCGTGACGTTCTCGAACATCCGGCTGACGAGGCCGCTCACCCCGGACACCGCCAAGGTCGCGGCGTGGATCTCGTCCGTGGCGACGGGCGTGAAGCGCCCAACCGCCCAGATCGCGGCGCTGCGCGCGGACGGCTCGGAGGTGGCGCACTGGGGGCTGATCGACGTCCTGCCGGTGAGCTGGCAGGGGCCGTCCCTGGACCCGTCGAACCCGAGCGTGGCGACCGAGGTCCTGGAGATCACCCACCACGGATTCACGGACTGAGGGGCGGGGACAGCACATGGCGAAGGGCAGCAAGGGCGGCGCGGGCAAGAGCCTCGTGCGGGCCACACTGGCCATCCACGAGCCGCCGGTCGGGACGAGCACGACACCCGGCGGGCTGATCAGGACGTTCAGCTTCGAGTTCAATCCGGCGGAGCTGACGCTGCGCCAGGGTGCCCAGTGGAAGACCACGATCAGCGCGGCCGTGCGCGACGGCGCCCTGCCGGAGTTCATGGGGCCCGAGGCCCGGCAGATGAACGTCGAGATCTTCCTCGACTCCTCCGCCAAGCCGAGCGGCACCACGGTGCTGAAGAAGGTGGAGTCGCTGCTGTCGTGCTGCGAGGTCACCTCCAAGAGCCTCGCCGCGAAGCAGCCGTCGCCGCCCTGGGTGGTGTTCCAGTGGGGGTCGTTCTCGACGGCCCGCTTCACGGCGTACGTCAGTTCCGTGGACGTCACGTACTCCCTGTTCGGGACGACCGGGGTGCCGATCCGGGCCACCTGCCGGCTGTCGCTGCACGAGATCCCCAGCAACACCAAGGGGCAGAACCCGACGTCGGGCGCGCTGACCGCGCGGAGTGTGCACCGGGTCGTCGCGGGCGACTCGCTGCAGTCGCTGGCGTGGCGGGAGTACGGGAACGCGTCCGCGTGGCGGGCGATCGCGGAGGCCAACGGCATCGACGATCCCACCCGGCTGCCCACCGGCATCGAACTCGTCCTGCCGGCCGCCGAGGAGGTCGGATTCTGATGGTGAAGCCCTCTTTCTCCAACGTCATCCACGTCACCCTCGACGGCGCGAAACTGCCGCCGGAGTACGCCGATCTGCTGGTCGGCGGCTGGGTGGACCTCGGGGCCGGGGTGCCGGGCGCGTTCCGGCTCACCTTCCGGGACCCGCACGGACTGCTGCTGGGCAAACTGAACGTCAGGTTCGGCACCGAGGTCGTCATCGCGCCCGTCGCCGACGGACAGGGCGCGGGCACCCCGCTGCTCACCGGCGAGGTCACCGGCATGGAGACCGACTACGACGGCACCGGCACCTTCACCGTCGTCCGCGGCTACGACCCGGGGCACCGGCTGATGCGGGTGCGCAGGGTGGCGGCGTACCGCAATCAGACGGCCTCCGACATCGCCCGCAAGCTGGCCGGGATGAACGGCATCCCGGTCGGGCAGGTGCAGGGCACCAAGACGGTCTACGACTTCATCTCGCAGTCCAACGTGACGGACTGGGACTTCCTGGCGCGGCTCGCCGACGAGAACGAGATGGTGATGTCGCTGGACTCGCAGGGGAAGTTCCAGTTCGTCAAACCGAAGCCGGCGTCCGGCGCGCCCCCGACGAGCACCCCCGGCGAGAAGAGCCCGTTCGTGCTCCAGGCCGGGGTGGACATCCTGCGCTGCCGGGCCGCCGTCACGGCCGCCGACCAGGTCGGCCGGGTCGAGGCACGCGGCTGGAACGTCACGACGAAGAAGAAGCTCACGGCGACCACCCCGGCGAACGACAACCCGGGGATCGCCATCGGCACCACCCCGCAGAAGGCGGCGGGTGCCTTCAAGGCCGCGAAGCTGGTGGAGACCGACACGCCGTACGACCTCCAGACCGAGGTCACGCACGCCGCCGGCTCCCTCGCGGACGACATCACCTCGTCCTTCGCCGAGTTGGAGGTCACCGTGCGCGGCAACCCGAAGCTGCGGCCCGGGGTGCCGGTCACGCTCACCGAGGTGGGCACCCCGTTCGAGGGCAAGTACACCTGCACCTCCGTGCGGCACTCCTTCGGCGACGGCAGCCACTACGAGACCTGGGTGACCGTCAGCGGACGGCAGTGGCGCTCCCTGTTCGGCCTGACCTCGGGCGGCACCTCCGCCTCGCCCCGGCTGCCCAGTGTGGCCAACGCCCTGGTCACCGACGTACAGGATCCGCTGAAGCAGGGCCGGGTGAAGCTCCAGTTCCCGTGGCTGGACGACACCTACGTCAGCGACTGGACGCGGACGGTGCAGATGGGCGGCAAGGGCGGCGGCGGGATCTTCCCGCTCGACGTCGGCGACGAGGTGCTGGTCGCCTTCGACCGGGGCGCCCTCGACCACCCGTTCGTGATCGGCGGCCTCTACAACGGCGTCGACAAGCCGACGCCCGTGAAGGACGTGTGGCTGCACGACCCGGTGAAGAAGAAGGCGATCCGGCACACCCTGTCGGACCGCGAGGGCAACCGGGTCGACCTGCTCAGCCAGCAGACAGGCCTGCGCAAGCAGGGCGTACGGATCGCCAGCGGCAACGACAGGCTGATCATCAACCTGGACCGGACGAAGACCGAGATCACCGTGGACAGCAAGGGGGCCGTCAGCATCACGGGCGGCACCTCGGTGTCCGTGAAGGCGGGGACCGATCTGACGCTGAGCGCGCTGCGGTCCGTGACCATCCGCAGCGGCGGCCCCCTGAACCTCCAGGGCCAGGGCATGGTCGGCCTGAGGTCGCTGGGCGGCGCGGTCAACATCAACGCGGTCGGCGCCCTCTCCATGAACGCGGCGGGCGCCGCGACGCTCAGCGCGGCCGGGACCGTGCAGATCAACGCCGTCGGCCAGGCGGCGCTGCGCGCGGCCAACGTCGACATCACGGGCATCGTCATGGTCAACAAGAAGCTGTATCCGATCCCGTGACGGCCCCCTTCCTGTCGCCCCGGCCCGACAGGTCGCCATGGCCGCTCACGTCGCCATCGCTCGTCGAGTCGCCGTGGTCGGTCGCATCGCCCTGGTCCGGGGGCCGCTCATGAGTACACGTTCGTCCGCAAGGTATGGAAGGGGGGTGGCCCGCTGATGGCCGAGCAGTTCGTCGGATCCGGCTGGG
Organism: Streptomyces akebiae; assembly: GCF_019599145.1. NCBI lineage: Bacteria > Bacillati > Actinomycetota > Actinomycetes > Kitasatosporales > Streptomycetaceae > Streptomyces > Streptomyces akebiae. Next base: position 3,182,603 of record NZ_CP080647.1, read on the forward strand.
CGTTCCCGCTGCGCATCGGCCCCACCGGGGGCATCGCCCTGGTCAGCGGGGAGCGGGAGGTCGAGGAGGCCATCCGGCTCGTCCTGGCGACCGCGCCGGGTGAGCGGCCGATGCGCCCGGAGTTCGGCTGCGCCATCCACGACCTGGTGTTCGCGCCGGTCAACGAGGCCACCGCCGGCCGTATCCAGCACGAGGTGTACGCGAGCCTCGACCGCTGGGAGCCGCGGATCGAGGTGACCGACGTCGAGGTGACGGCGGGCGCCGACCAGGGCGTCCTCTTCATCGACGTCCGCTACTCGATCCGAGGCACCAACAACCCGCGCAGCCTGGTCTTCCCGTTCTACGTCATCCCCTCCCACGACGAGCCGGACCCGACCTCCGAAGGCTCCGACCGTCCCGAACGCCCCGACCGTCCCGAAAGCGACCGCTGATGGCCCTGCCCTCCCCGAACCTCGACGACCGCCGCTTCCAGCAGTTCGTCGACGACGCCAAGCGCTACATCCAGCAGCGGGCCCCGGAGTGGACCGACCACAACGTCTCCGACCCCGGGGTCACCCTGGTGGAGACGGTCGCCCACATGGCCGACCAGATCGTCTACCGGCTCAACCGGGTGCCGGAGAAGAACCATCTGGCGTTCCTGGACCTGGTGGGCATCACCCTGTTCCCGCCCTCGGCCGCCCGCACGGACGTGACGTTCTGGCTGTCGGCGCCGCAGGAGGAGCCGGTGGCACTGCCGGTGGGCACCGAGGTCGCGACCGTACGCACCGAGAGCGAGGAGGCGGTGGTCTTCACCACCGAGCGCGAACTGGACGTCGTGCCCTGCGCGTTGCGGTACCTGGTGACCCAGCGGCCCGGTGAGCCGGTGGCCGACCGGACCTCCGACCTCGCCGAGGGCAAGGACCTGATGTGCTTCGCGGAGTCCCCGCGGCCCGGCGACTGCATGCTGTTCGGGCTGACGGCCGCCGTGCCGCACTGCGCGGTGGTGCTCGAACTGGACAGCGTGGTCGACGGTGTCGGCGTGGACCCCCGGCAGCCGCCGCTGGTCTGGGAGGCGTGGACCGAGGACGGCTGGACGGCGTGCGAGGTCGACCGCGACGGCACGGGCGGCCTGAACCGTCCGGGCGAGGTCGTCCTGCACATGCCCGGCGGGCACACCCTGTCCCGCACCGGCGGCCAGGAGGCCGGCTGGCTGCGCTGCCGGGTCACCGAACCCCTGCCCGGCCAGCCCTTCTACACCACCTCGCCGACCGTCCGGGCCGCCGAGGCCTTCACCATCGGCGGCACCACCACCGTCGTCCACGCCGAGACCGTGTACGACGAGGCGCTCGGCGAGTCCACCGGCCTGCCCGGACAGCGGCTGCGCCTCGCGCACTTCCCCGTGGTCGGCGACACCCCGCCCGTGCTGCTCCAGACCGCCGAGCACGACGGCTGGACCGACTGGGACGTCGTCCCGTCCTTCGCCGCGTCCACCTCCTACGACCGCCACATCACCCTGGACTCCGCCACCGGTGAGATCGCCTTCGGCCCGGCGGTGCGGGAGCCCGACGGGAGCCTGCGCCAGTACGGGGCCGTCGCGCCCAAGGGGTCCGTCATCCGCGCCGTGCGCTACCGCACCGGCGGGGGCCGGGCCGGCAATGTGGCCCGGGGCGCCATCCGGGTGCTGCGCACCTCCGTCCCGTACGTCTCCGAGGTCGTCAACCGGGAGGCCGCGCGCGGCGGGGTCGACGCGGAGACCGTGGAAGAAGCGAAGGTCCGGGCACCGATCACCTTGCGCGCCCAGGAACGCGCGGTGACCCTGCGCGACTACGAGGAACTCGCCCGCCGCGCGGCCCCCGAGACCGCCCGCATCACCTGTCTGGAGGGCGAGGAGGGCGAGCACGGGGCCTACGCGGTACGGGTGCTGGTGGTCCCCCAGGCGGTCCCGGACCCGGGCGGCCGGCTCCGCTTCGAGCAACTCGTCCCCGGTGACGCCCTGTTGCGCCGCATCACCCGCCACCTGGACGAGCGCCGCCTGATCGGCACGCGGCTGGCCGTCGGCCCGCCCTTCTACCAGGGCATCACGGTCGTCGCCACGCTGCACGCCTTCCGGGGCGTGGACACCGACCGCGTCCGCCGTCAGGCCCACGACGCGCTCTACCGCCACCTCGACCCGCTGACCGGCGGCGCCGACGGCCGGGGCTGGCCCTTCGGCCGCCCCGTCCAGTCCGGCGAGGTCTTCGCCGTCCTCCAGCGGGTGCCCGGCGTCGAACTCGTCGACGACGTCCAGCTCCACCCCGCCGACCCCCTCACCGGCAAACGGGGCGACCCCACCAACCGCATCGACCTCTCGCCCCCGTCCCTGGTCTTCTCCTTCGACCACCGGGTCCGCGTGATCGGGGACAAGCAGTGAAATCTCTTGACGGGGCGCAGCCCCTGAAGGGGCGCGGGGCTGTTACATATGCGGCTCCGCCGCGTGGGCGCGAGCAACCACGACGAACCCGCGGCCGCCGGCTCACCGCACCCCCCGAGCTCCTGGGCGCACCCGGAGGCCGCACATGAGGGGCTCCATAGACGGCCTCGGCTCCTCGCACCCCATCGGCACGATGCTCCCCGCCGTGTTCGCCGACGACGACCTCGCCCAACGCTTCATCGGCGGCCTCGACGAGGTCCTCGCCCCGATCCTCTCCGTCCTCGACTGCCTGGACTCCTACTTCACGCCGTCCCTGGCCCCGGTGGACTTCACCCAGTGGCTCGCCGGCTGGGTCGGCGCCGAGACGGACGGCACGGAACCGGAGGACCGCCTGCGCGCCGCGGTCGCCGCCGCCGCGTATCTGCACCGGGTACGCGGCACCCGGCGCGGCCTGTCCGAGGCCGTACGCCTGGTCTTCGGCGTGACCCCGGAGATCACCGAGAGCGGCGCCGCCACCTGGGACGCCCGCCCCCTCGGACCTGTCCCGGGCGAGCGCCGCCCGCGCCTGCACGTGGCCCTGCGCCTGCCCGATCCCACCCCGGCGGACGAACACCGGCTGGACAGCCTCGTCGCCGCCGCCCGCCCCGCCCACATGCCGTACACGGTCCAGGTGACCGCCGCCGAAAGGATCCCCGAGAGATGACCAGCCCGACCCCCGGCACCGGCCAGGCCCAGAGCTGCGCCGAATGCGGAACCCGCGGGGAGCCCGGCCAGTCCTTCTGCGACGCCTGCGGCGCGGTACTCGGCTGGTCCGGCACCCCGGCCCGGTCCGCCACGGGCGCCGCCAGGAGCGAGTCCGCCGACCGCGCGCACACCTCCGGCACCCCGAGCGACACCTCGGCCGGGTCGGACGCCGGACGCGCGACGAGCCAGGCCCAGGCCGACGGCGCACGCACGGCGGACGCGACCCCGGACCGCCCGGCGCCCGCCCCCGCAGCCGCGACCGCAGCCGCGACCGCGACCGCGACCGGACACCCGAGCCCCGAAGCCTCGCCCTCCTCCTCGGCCGCCGCCCCGGCCCCGACGAACGCCGAGCGTGACGCCGCCGGCAACGAGCCGGGTTGGGACGCCTCCTCCCTCCCGGGCGCCGGGACCGGTACGGCCCGCACGGCACACGACACAACCCAGGCGGGAGCGACCCCGGCGACCGTCCTCGCCTCCGAGGCCCAGACCCGACCCCAGCCCCAGGCACAAGCCCCGGCACAGGCCCAGCCTTCAGCACCCCACCCCCACCCCGGCGACGAGGACCCCACCACCCCCCTCCCGACCCACCCCTCCCCCGCACCCCCCACCTCACCGGCCCCGACACCGCCCCCCTCCCCCTCCCCCTCCGCCGCAGACCGGGCCAGGTCCCTCCTGGTCCCGGTGGCCGACCCCGAGCACCGCGCGCCCGCGGAGCCGGCCGTCGCCCCCGTACTGCCGGGCCGCCCCGATGTGCAGCGCCCCCAGGTCCGCGCCCCGCAGCCGGAGTTCGGCGCCGAGGGCGGCGTACCCTGCCCGTGGTGCGGGACCCCCACCCGGCCGGACCGGCACTTCTGCGCACGCTGCGCGATGCCGATGGCCGGCCGTACCGAGGCACCGGCCCGGCTGCCGTGGTGGCGCCGGGTGCTGACCGGCCGCAACACGGAGACCCCGTGGGCGGGTGACCGGCCCCGGCTGCGCCGCGGCTTCGGCCAGATCCTCAGCTGGCTGGTCGGTGCCCTCGTCCTGACCCTGATCGTCACCCTCGCCTTCCAGGCCGACGACGCCTACCAGGCGACCCGCGACCACTTCGCCAAGCGCGCGTCGGTGGTCCCGGACAGCTTCAAGGCGTCCCGTTCGTTCCCCGGCCACAAGCCGCAGCTGGCCTTCGACACGTACAGCAACACGTGGTGGGGCCCGGGTGTCACCCAGTCCGGCGAGGGCGAGTGGATCGAGGCCCGCTTCGAGGAGCCGACGCGTCTGCTCGACGTGGTCATCACCCCGGGTGTCTCCAAGAACGCGGACCAGCGCGCGGAGTCGGCCCGCCCGCACCGCATCGAGGCGAAGATCACCGCCCCCGACGGCTCCGTCTCCACCAAGACCCTCACCCTCGACCAGAGCGCCGGCGGCCAGCGCCGCAAGTTCCGGGTCGGCGCGGCGGAGACCGTCCGGTTCACCCTGCTCTCCGCCTACGGCGCCGACGCCAAGAAGCAGGTCGCGATAGCCGAGATCGAGTTCTTCGGCCGCTCCAACGGCGGTAGCTGAAAAACGGCTCACCCATCTCGCCGTCCGCCCCCCTCACGTGACGACCGCCAGGGCCCCTCCTAAGGTGGGCACTTCGAACGTGAGAGGGGCGGGCGGTGGGCATGGAAGCGGAACCAGCCGGTGGGTGGCCTTCCCTCGCAGCGTAGAGACCGTGACTGCAGGGGAAGTGGGGAGTCATGGCAGGCAAGAGACGGAAGTTCGATGCGGAGTTCCGTACGGGGGCTGTGCGGATTGCGACTCGCGAAGAACGGCCGGTCGTTCGGCGACACCCTTCACGCCGCGCTGGGCGGCGGTGGGCGACTTGGTCAGGCAGACAGTGGAGGACTGGCGGCACAACGAAGCTCCGGACGGGCAGGGCGACTTGGGAAGGTCACCCCGTCAACCGGAGCTTCGTTGCGTCCGTGACGGACTTCCCCGGATCGTCACACCTCGGCGGCCTGCGCGTCTCCATGACCCTCAGGACTCTGAATCAGCCCTGCCCACTCGACCCGCCGGGATGATGAATGTGAATCATGTCAGCTGGGCTTAGAGCTCATAACACGGCCAGTGTTTCCTGAGGTGCCGTGGAATTCTGTTCGCCGTTCCATGTCGCGACAGGTCGTCAGCCGCGATTCACAGTCGAGCACTTCGGTCTCGCCCGACCAGCGCACCTCAACAAGACTGCGTGATGAGCTCTACACAACACTTATCCCTGGGCGGAAGCGTCGTTTATGAACCAGCCCTCAGGGGAATTACCCCAGCTCTTCTGGCACTCCCACCGCGCCGCGTCGGCCCGCTGGCTCAGCGCCGCATCACACTCAGCCTTGGTGCTGTAGTAGGTCGCGGCTTGAGCGGAACCAGCGGTCACGAGGCCGGCGCCGACGGCCACCGCGACACCTGCGGCGAAAAGCGCGAGCTTATTGCGCATTGGATTTTCCCCTTTTGCAAACACTTGACTAATCCGTAGAGGCATTTCTGATGCAACGGAAACCTATTCGAATATTCCGTCGCATTTAGACTACATGGCGTTTAGTGAGCGCCGAACATCGATCTTGTGAAGATTCCGCGAATTGCCGAGTCCGTCGGACATCTGCAGCGGTTGGTCTTGCTCCGGTGTCCAGATGGGCAAGCGGCTGCGCGCAAGCGGTCACCCTGCCCCCCGACTCGAAGGGAGACTCCATTTCATGAAAGAATCGAATCTTGGCACGATTTTCCCGTCGCCCGCTTGAGCTCCGCCGTCGCGCGGTGCGCATGGTCGCCGAGGTGCGCGACGACTACCCGAACGAGACGGCCGCCCTGCAGGCGGTCGCCGACAAGCTCGGCATCGGCTCCCGCGAGACACCGCGGAACTGGCTGAAGCAGCACGAGATCGACGCGGGGACGCGTCCGGGGACGACGACGAAGGAGTCCGGAGCACGACTGCAAGATCGCCCCTTCCACCTCCTACGCCCGCAAGAAGCGCCTGGTAACTCCCTCCGCCCGTTCCGTGCGCGATGAGGAACTCAAAGAGCGGCATCCAGGAGGTCTACACGTCCAACCACCGTGTCCACGAGGCCCGGAAGATCTGGCGCGAGCTGAACCGCCAGGGACATGCGGTGACCCACTGCACCGTCGAGCACTGGCCACTGGAGATCGTCCAGCCATGGAACTCCTGGCTGACGACTGGGCTGGATGACGAAAAGGCGCCCTTCCGTCCTACGCGACGGTGGGCGCCCCTTCGTGCTCGGCTCACTTGTTCAGGTGGCCCCAGAACTCGTCGAACGACAGGAGCTTGTCGCCGTTGAGGTCGCGGGTGCGGATGATGACCTCCGCCACGGACTCGGTGACGTTCCAGTCGCCTTCCTGGGCCAGGGCGGTCTTGAACTCGGCGGCGGTGATGAACCCGTCGCCGTCCGCGTCGATCCGCTGGAACTCCTTGCGCGCTGCCTCGATGTCGGCCACCGATCCGCCCCTTCTTGGTGCCCTGCCTCTTCGAGGCAGTCCTGCTGACAGTCCTACTGACGCAGGTCAGATTAACCGGCCGCCCGAGCGCGGAGTGCGGCGACCACCCACGCGAACTCCTCGGTGTGCGCCGACAGCGGGTCCACGCCCCGTACCAGCGCGGCCAGCTCCCGGAACCGGGCCAGCTCGACGTGGGCCGCCGACGTGACGCGTTCCAGCACGGCGGCCCGGTCGGCGTCACCGAGCAGCCCGGCCAGTACCTCCTCGGCGGCAGGCGAGACCGGGTCGACGCCGGCCCGCAGCGCCTCCCCCGCCGACTGCACCAAGCGGCTCATGAACCACAGGGAGGTGCCCGACGGCGCGTCCGGCCCCCGGTCCGCCGCATTGAACTCGACGGTCTCCCGCATCCGCGCCCGGAACCCCGGGTCCTGGAGCATCTCGGCCAGCTCCACCCAGGCGTCCACCTGCTCGGGCGTGGGGTCCTCCGGCAGATCCGCGAGGCTGAACCTGAGCCGCGTCCGGATGTCGGGGTCGGCGGTGTCGAGTCCGCCGAAGGTCTCCTCCATGAAGTCGTCCATGATCCGCCCTCGTTCGGCGGCGGACAGCCGGGCCAGTCTGTTCATCAGTGTCATCTCCTCCGCGGTCGAGCCGCGTCGCGCCACGGTCGACAACACCGCCCGGGTCACCCTCAGCGCGCGGATCTGCGCGTCCAGCGCGGCCACGTGCGTGGCCGCGACCTCCGCGACGGTCGTCTCGCCCGCGAGCACCTGCCGTACGTGGTCCAGGCCGAGGCCCAGTTCCCGCAGGGTGCGGACGAGTTCGAGCCGGGCCACGGACTCGGCGTCGTAGAGCCGGTAGCCGCCCGCGCTGCGGGTGACCGGGTGCAGGACGCCCTCGTCGGACCAGTAGCGGATCGTGCGGACGGACAGACCGGAGCCGCGGGCGAGTTGCCCGATGGTGAAAAGGCCGGTGCCGTTCTCGATCATGTCTGCGAGTGTGGGCCTTCCAGTGGGTGGAGACTCAAGGAGTACGGCGGCCATGGAGAGCTTGCAGGACATGGTGAACGCGGCGGCCGTGGGGGTCTTCCCTCCGGCGGACGGCGGTACGACCGTCGTCGCCCAGCACTCTCCCCGGGACGCGGGTGTCCTGTGTTTCACGGCGCACTCCGTCGTCTTCACGGACGAGGATCCGGAGTGGGTGCGCGAGCTCCTGGCGTCGATGGAGTGCGACGCGCTGTCCGCGAGCATGAACCCCCGGTTCCTGGCGGTCCTCATGGAACGGACGGGCCGTACGACCGAGACCATCGACGCGATGCTGGTCGCCTCGCCCCTGGCGGGCGAACCGCCGCTCCCGCTGCGGGAGATCACGGACGCCGGCCACCCCCGCGTCGCGTACGCGCGGCGGCGCCGTGACGACGTACGGGTCTGGACGGCGGAGGGCGGCGTCCTGACGACGGGCCGGGGGATCGCCGGGCGGCTGGAGGTCTCGGTCGAGGTGGAGGAGGGCGTACGGCAGCGGGGGCTGGGCCGGGCGCTGGTGCGTGCCGCGCGCCATCTCGTCGCCGAGCCGCTGTGGGCGCAGATCGCGCCGGGGAACGCCCGCAGCGTGCGGGCGTTCCAGTCGGCGGGCTATCGGCCGGTTGGCTCGGAGATCCTGCTCATCGCCCGATAGCCGCGAGGGGGCGGGTGGGGCGGTCGGGCATGCCGGGCGCCGTGGGGCGACGGCGTCAGTGCCAGGGCTCGTAGTGCGGGTTGCTCTCGCACTCGCTCATCTTCTCCGTCTTGGTCTTCTTGTCGACCGGGCAGACGCCGATGATGAACTCCGTCCTGATGCCGCCGGGGAAGGCGACCTCGACCTGGTCGGCCCACCTGTGCTGGTCACCGATGGTCTTGTTGACGTCGACGCCGCCGGGAGCGTCGATGTAGTAGTTGTAGCCGGACTTGTACCAGGTCTTGTACAGGTCGTGGTCGTAGGTCGTGGAGACGTATGGCGAGGGCTGGTTGACCAGGACGTAACTCTCGATGTCGTACTGCCCGTCGATGACGTCCTTGGGGTGGAAGCCCTGCTCGAAGACGACGGCCGGGCCCCGGCTGTCACTGCGGTAGAGGGTGCCGCAGCTCTTGCGCCAGACCGGCTCGGGGGTGATGCGGTCGACGTCCACGCGGCGGTCGGCGGCGGCGTGCACCGGGTCCTCGAACCGGGGGCAGGTGGGGGCGGCGGCCCCCACGAAGGCGGTGGCGGCCTTGGCGGACGTCGAGGCGGGGGATTGTGCCGGTGCGGTCGCGGCGGAGGTCGCGAGGACGGCGGAGAGGGACAGGACGACGGCGGCGGCCCGGCGCCGCGCACGAGTGGTGATCATGTCGAGCACGATCTCGGCTGTGCGGCGCCGGGCCGGGGACCCTCACTCGTTGGGAGGCGTGTCAGCCCGCCCGGTTGTCATGTGTCACCGGAAGATGCCGCCCCACGTCGCGGGTCGTCACCGGAAGATGCCCGTGTGGCCGAGGGAGTAGCGGCCGGGCTGCGGGTAGACCGCGAGGCCGTGCGGGCCGCTGCCGACGGGGACGCGGGCGAGCTGCTCCCCGGTGCGGGTGTCGATGGCGTACACCTCGGAGTCGTAGCGGCCGGAGAGCCACAGGACCTTGCCGTCGGCGGAGACGCCGCCCATGTCGGGGCTGCCGCCGTCGGGCAGGTGCCATTTCTTGGTCAGTTTGTCCTTGGTGAAGTCGAAGACCGACACCGTTCCCTCGCCGCGGTTGGAGACGTACATCTCGCGGGAGTCGCGGCCGACGTAGAGGCCGTGGGTGCCCTTGCCGGTGGGCAGCAGTTTCGGTTCGTCGAACTTGTCGCCGTCCAGGACCCACATGCCGTCGGCCATCATGTCGGCGATGTAGAACCGCCTGCCGTCCGGTGAGATCTTCACGTCCTGCGGCATGGCCCCCTCGAACGGCAGCTTCTGCTGCCCGATCACCTTCATCTTCGCGGTGTCGACCTTGAGCAGTTCGCCGCTGAACTCGCAGGAGACGATGAAGTACGTGCCGTCGAGGGAGAAGTCGGCGTGGTTGACGCCGTAGCACGTGACCGGCTCGGTCCTGATCCGCTTCATGGTGTGCGGGTCACGGAAGACGAGTTCACGGTCGAGGGAGGCCATGACGACGGCGTACTTGCCGTTGGGGGTGAAGTACAGGTTGTACGGGTCGTGCACCTCGACCGGCTTGCCCGCCTTGCCCGTCCTCGGGTCGATGGGGGTGAGGGTGTGGCCCCGGTTGTTGTTGACCCACAGCGTCTTCAGGTCCCAGGACGGTACGACGTGCTGGGGCTGGCGGCCCACCGGGATCGTCTCGATGATCTCGTACGTCTCGGGGTCGATGACGGAGACCGTGTCGGACTCGCTGTTGGGCACGTACACCCGGGACGGGAAGTCCTTGACCACTGGGGAGAGCCGGTTCGGGCGGTCGGCGGCGTAGACGTCGTGGGGGTCCAGCACGGGCGGCATGCCGTGCAGTCCCCGGACCGCCGTCCGCTGCTTCTTCTTGCGCTCGGCGGCTTCGGCTTCGGCGGCGGCCCGGTCGGCCCGGACGCGCTGCTCCTGCTCGGTGGGCCCGGTCGCGGAGCCGCACGCGGCCACGGCGGCGAGGACGGCGGCCGCGAGAAGGGCGCGCCGCGCGAGGGTGCGCTGCTTGAGGGGGGTGCGGGGCGTGGTCACGCGACCTTTATAGGGAGGTTCCCCACGAATGTCGGCGATTCGTCCGATCGACGGAGGTGCGCGCGGCGAGGGGCTACCGGTCCGCGACCCTCATCTCGAACCAGGTCGTCTTGCCTCGCGGCAGCAGGTCCACGCCCCACCGGTCCGAGAGTTTGTCCACCAGGAACAGGCCCCGTCCGCTGATGTCCATCTCCTGGACCGGCATCAGGCAGGGCAGCCCCCGTGAGGGGTCGCGGACCTCGACGCGGATCCAGCCGGGCCGGCGGCGCATGCGGAGTCCGAAGACGCGGGCGCCGGTGTGCCGTACGGCGTTGCCCACGAGTTCGGAGACGAGTAAGACGGCGTCCTCGGTCATCTTCGGCGACAGTCGCCACTGGCGCAGGACGACGACCTGGGCGAGCCGCCGCGCGGTGGCCGCGGACTCGGGGCGGGACGGGAGCGGAACCTCTGCCTCGGTGGGGTTGCCGAACAACTCCAGTGCTTTCTGCGCCCGTTCGTCCTCGATCGCAGGTGACCAACGCGCCGCGGTCGCACTCCCGTGCCGCCGCGGCTGTTCGATACCCTCCAGCCCCGCCATGCCCCCATCATGGCCGTCCCGAGCCCCCTGCGGGGCCGTTCCGCAGGAATACAACCCCCGGAACCAACCATTCCGGGGGTTTCTTTTGGCATATGCCAGTGGCAGAAAGCTGCTCGCCACAGCCCTTCCGACCTGCGCGAACCGGCTGAACTTCGGTCAGCGGCAGGCCCCTTGGGCACCCTGCCCTTAAGGCTGCCTTAAGGCTCGGATGAAACGCCCCTTCGGGGGACGCGGGTAATACACCGCGTCAACTGCAAGTCGATCAGTGGAACTTGTGAACCTGATTCCGAGGGGCGCCGACCGCGGTTCCACGGCCGTCAGACGAATTTCGCCTTGCCCGGCCCCTCCTCCACGAAGCTCCGCATCCCGCGCTCGCGGTCCTCCGTGGCGAACAGCCCGGCGAACCAGTTCCGCTCGATCGCGAGCCCGGTCTCCAGATCGGTCTCCAGGCCCGCGTCGATCGACTCCTTGGCGGCCCGCAGCGCGATCGCCGGGCCCCGCGCCAGCCGGGCGGCCCACTCGTGTGCGGCGGAGTACACCTCGTCGGCCGGGACGACCCGGTCCACCAGGCCGAGCGTGAGGGCCTCGTCCGCCTTGACCATCCGGCCGGTGAAGATCAGGTCCTTGGCCTTGGAGGGGCCGACGAGCCGGGACAGACGCTGGGTGCCGCCCGCGCCCGGGATCAGCCCGAGCAGGATCTCCGGCTGGCCGAGCTTCGCGTTCTCCCCGGCGATCCGGTAGTCGGCGCACAGCGCCAGCTCGCACCCGCCGCCCAGGGCGTACCCGGTGACGGCCGCGACGACCGGCTTGGGGATACGGGCCACGGCGCTGAAGGACTCCTGCAGGGGCCGGGACCGGGCGACCATCGCCGCGTGGTCCATGGCTTGCATCTCCTTGATGTCCGCGCCGGCCGCGAACACCTTCTCTCCTCCGTAGAGGACGACGGCGCGTACGTCGTCCCGGTCCGCCGCTTCCTCGGCGAGTTCCTTGAGGCGGTCCTGGGTCGCGATGTCCAGGGCGTTCATCGGGGGGCGGTCGAGGCGGATGGTGCCCACGCCTTCGGCGACTTCGAGATGCACGGTCATGCTCCGCAGGTTAACCGCGACTAACGGCGACGGCCCCGGTGCCTTACATCACACCGGGGCCGTACGTCGGGTTCTCAGGCGGTGGCGCTCACGCCTTCCACTTGTCCCAGGACATGTTCCAGCCGTTGTAGCCGTTGTCCGGGTCGACGGTCCGGTCGTTGGAGTTCTTGACCACGACGACGTCACCGATCATCGAGTTGTCGAAGAACCAGGCGCCCGGCGCCTTCCGGTCCCAGCCGCCGCGGGTGTCGCGCAGGCCGATGCAGCCGTGGCTGGCGTTGTAGTTGCCGAAGGCGTCGCCGCCCCAGTAGTTGCCGTGGATGAAGGTGCCGGAGGTGGTCAGCCGCATGGCGTCCGGCACGTCCTTGATGTCGTACTCGCCGCCGTAGCCGACGGTCTCGCCGTTCATCCGGGTCACGCTCAGGCGCTCGCTGATGACCATCTGGCCGTTCCAGGTCTCCATGCCGGGCTTGCCGGTGGTGACCGGGATGGTCTTGATGACCTTGCCGTCCCGCTCGACCTTCATGGTGAGCTTCTTGACGTCGACCGTGGAGACCTGGCTGCGGCCGATGGTGAAGGAGATCTTCTTGCTCTGCTCGCCGTAGACGCCGTCGCGGCCCTCGACACCGTCGAGGTTGAGGTCGACGGTGACCTTCGTGCCGGCCTTCCAGTACTTCTCCGGGCGGAAGTCGATGCGGTCGTTGCCGAACCAGTGGCCCTCGACCTGGACGGCCGGCTCGGTCTTGATGGTGATGGCCTTCTCGACGTCCTTCGGCGCGGTGATGCCCCGGGTGAAGCGGATCGAGAACGGCATGCCGACGCCGACCTTCGAGCCGTCCTCGGGGGTGAAGATGCCGACGAAGGTGTTCTTCGGGGTCAGCGTGGTGAAGGTCGAGTCCTCGGCGGCCTCGCGCCCCTCGGAGTCCTTCGCGACGGCGTGCACCTTGTACTCGGTGGCGGAGTTGAGGTGGATGGACGGCGTCCAGCTGGAGCCGTCCTTCGCTATCTCGCCATCGATCTTCTCGCCCTTGTCGTTCTCGACCGTGACCTCGGACAGCTTGCCCTTCGCGGCGGTCACCTTGAGCGCTCCGCTGGTGGCCACGGCATCGGCGCCGTTCTTCGGGGCGATGGAGACCACCGCCTCCGAGGCCCCGGTGGCCGCCGCCTTGTCGGAGGCGGTCTTGTCGGAGCCCTTGCCCTTGTCGCCGCCGGAGCCGGAGTCCGCGCCCCCGCCTCCGCCGCACGCGGTGACGGCGAGCAGCATCAGGACCGGCAGCATGGCCAGGGCCCCCTTGCGCCGCCGAGTCCGCGCGCCAACCGACGCCCCCGATATCGGTCGCCCGTTCAACTCTCTGTTCTCCCCTCGCACGGCCTGAGCAGGCCCGCACCCCTACGCGCAGCGTGCGCGTACGCACGTACATTAACCAGATGATCGGGATGATTTGGCCTCGGTGAATGTCACCGTTCAGTCCCAACTTGCATCATCACGCGCGCTCCCCCTGCCGGTGCCGGGCGAGGTGTCATGTCGCCGCTATGTCGGTCTACTTCACCGCGGCACCCGCTTTCCACTCCTTCCATCCCATGTTCCACCCTCCGAGGCCATTGTCGGGAGCGACCTTTTTGTCGTCGCTGTTGACGACCTCGACGACGTCCCCGACGAGGCTGCGGTCGAAGAACCAGCCCGCGGGGGTGCCGGAATCGCCGCCCTTCACATCGCGCAGACCGACACAGCCGTGGCTGACATTGGCCCGGCCGAAGGCGTCCGGGGCCCAGTAGTTGCCGTGCAGAAAGGTGCCGGAGGTGGTCAGGCGCATGGCGTGCGGGACGTCCGGGATGTCGTACTCGCTCTTGCCGTTCGCCTTCCTGAAGCCCACGGTGGCCCCGTTCATCCGGGTCACCTCCAGCATCTCGGTGACGACCATCTTCCCGTTGTACGTCGTGGTCTTGGGCGCCCCGGCGGTGATGGGAAGCGTGGCGAGCACACCGTCGCCGCGCTCCACGCGCATGGTGTGCCGGGCCGCGTCGACCACGCTGACCTGGTGGCGGCCGACGGTGAACGAGAACGTCCGGTCCTGCTGGCCGTAGACGCCGGGCGCGCCCTCCACGTCCCGCAGCCGCAGGGCCACGGTGACCCTGGTACCGGGCCTCCAGTACGTCTCGGGGCGGAAGTCGAGGCGTCCCCCGCCGAACCAGTGCGGGCGGACCTCGACGGCCGGCTCGGCGGTCACCTCGACGGCGCGTTCCACGGCCGCGCGGTCCTCGATCACCCGGTTGAACTCCAGGGAGACGATCATCCCGGTGCCGACGGTGGCCCGGTTCTCGGGCGTGGCGTACGCGACGAAGCGCTCGTCGGGGACGTGCGTGGTGAAGGTGACGTGTCGTGCCGAGCGCCGGCCGTGGCCGTCGAGGGCGACGGCGTCGACGGTGTACCGGGCGGCCAGCGCGAGCTTCGGTGAGCCGGTGGGGCGCCAGGTCAGCCCGTCGGCGGAGAGCCGTCCCGGTACGGGTGACTCCTGCGCGTCCTGGGACTTCACCACCTTGACGGACTCCAGGCGCCCACTGGGCACCCTTACTTCGAAGCGCTGCTCCGGGCGCACGCCCTTGCTGCCGTCCTCCGGTGTGACCCGGATCGTGTCGTCGGGTGCCTTTCCGCTGGTGAGCGGCGGTCCTGCCGTGCAGCCGGCGACCCCGGCGAGCAGGCCGGCCCAGGTGAGCGCGGCGGCCAGGGCGGCCCCGGCGCGGCGCGCGTGCGTCTGTGCGTGGTTCACGTGCGGCCCAACGACGGCGCACGCCCCCGGGAAACGTGAGTGCGAGGCGTGCTCTGGGCAGAACCCTTGGGAGGACGACGCGATGGGGAGCGGTGACGGGACATCTCGCTCCCCTTCTCCGTCGCCCACCGAGCCGCGGGAGGCCTGAGGTGTCGAGCGCAGCCGAGCAGGACGAAGTGCGGGGGACGCGGGGGGTGCCGGCCGCGCGTCCGGCCACCGTGCTGAACGGCGGCCGGCGTGAGGAGGCCGCGCCGGAACGAAGGCCCGTGTGGCCGGGGGCGTCGACACCGCTGGGGGCGCGGTTCCGGGTGGGCCCCGACGGGGTCGCCGGCACCAACTTCGCGCTGTGGGCGGGCGGGGCGGAGTCCGTGGAGCTGTGTCTGTTCTCGGAGGCGGGTGAGGAGACCCGGCTGAGGCTGACCGAGCTGACCCATGAGATCTGGCACGGGTTCGTGCCGGGCGTCCTGCCGGGGCAGCGGTACGGCTACCGCGTCCACGGCCGCTGGGACCCGTGGACCGGCGCCCGCTGGAACCCGGCGAAGCTGCTCCTCGACCCGTACGCGCGTGCCGTGGACGGCGAGTTCGCCCTGCCGCCGGAGGTGTACGCGCACGTCCGTGACTGGCCCGAGCAGCATGTCGCCGACACCGTGCGCGACGAACGGGACTCGGCACCGCACGTCCCCAAGGGGGTCGTCGTCCACGACGACGCCCCCGACGACGAATGGATCGACGACCGCCGCCCGAAGACGCCGTGGGCGGACTCGGTCATCTACGAACTGCACGTCCGCGGCTTCACCATGACCCACCCCGGCATCCCGGAGGAGCTGCGCGGCACGTACGCCGGTCTGGCTCACCCCGCCGCGATCGAGCACCTGGTGCAGCTGGGCGTGACGGCGGTGGAGCTGCTGCCCGTGCACCAGTTCGCCCACGAGGACCATCTGCTGCGCCGGGGCATGCGCAACTACTGGGGCTACAACTCGATCGGCTATTTCGCCCCGCACGCGGCGTACTCCTCGTCGGGCACGACCGGGCAGCAGGTCGGGGAGTTCAAGCGGATGGTGCGGGCGCTGCACGCGGCCGGGATCGAGGTCGTCCTCGACGTGGTCTACAACCACACCGCCGAGGCCGACGAACGCGGCCCGAGCCTGTCGCTGCGCGGCATCGACAACCGGGGCTACTACCGCCTGCAGAGCGACGCCCGCCGCTACGCGGACTACTCGGGCTGCGGCAACACCCTGCACGTGGTCCAGCCGCACGTCCTGCGCCTGATCACGGACTCGCTGCGCTACTGGGTGACGGAGATGGGGGTCGACGGCTTCCGCTTCGACCTGGCGGCGGCGCTCGCCCGCTCGATGCACGACGTCGACATGCTCTCCCCGTTCCTCGCGGTCATCGCCCAGGACCCGGTGCTGCGGCGGGTGAAGCTGATCGCCGAGCCGTGGGACGTGGGTTCTGGCGGCTACCAGGTCGGAGCCTTCCCGCCCCTGTGGACGGAGTGGAACGACCGCTACCGGGGCGCGGTCCGGGACTTCTGGCGGGGCGCGCTGCCGGACGTACGGGACCTCGGCTACCGCCTGTCCGGGTCGAGCGACCTCTACGCCTGGGGCGGCCGCAGGCCCTACGCCTCGGTCAACTTCATCACCGCGCACGACGGTTTCACCCTGCGCGACCTGGTGTCGTACGAGCGCAAGCACAACGAGGCGAACGGGGAGGGGAACCGGGACGGTTCGGACGACAACCGGTCCTGGAACTGCGGCACCGAGGGCGAGACGGACGACGAACGCGTACGGGCGCTGCGGCGACGCCAGTTGCGCAACCTCCTGACCACCCTCCTGCTCTCCACGGGCGTCCCGATGCTGGTCGCCGGCGACGAACTGGGCCGCACGCAAGGGGGCAACAACAACGCGTACTGCCAGGACAACGAGATCAGCTGGCTCGACTGGAGCCTGCTGGAGGACCCCGCGTGGAAGGCCCTCTTCGATCTCACGTCCCGGCTGATCGCGCTCCGCCACGCGCACCCCGTCCTGCGCCGCCGGGCCTTCTTCTCCGGCCGCGCCCACTCGGCGGACGGACTGCGGGACCTGGCCTGGTTCACGGCACGCGGCACGGAGATGACCGAACGGGACTGGTACGCGCCGACCACGACGCTGGGCATGTACCTGTCGGGACGGGACATCCCCGGCCGGGACGCCCGGGGCGCCGCCGTCCTGGACGACAGCTTCCTGACCGTCCTGCACGCCGGCGACCGCCCGGTGAGCTTCGTCCTGCCGGGAACGCCGTGGGCCGAGCGCTACGAGGTGGTCGTCGACACGTCACGGGAGGAGCAGCGGGAGGGGCCGGGGGTGGTACACCGGGCCGGGGAGTCGGTGACGGTACCGGCGCGGTGCGTACTGCTGCTCCGGGTGGTCCGCTGAACACCGCCGACGGCGTCGACCCCCGTGGCCACGCGGATCGCGGGATGCTCGCAGGACAGGCGCGGGACCGTCGAGGGACCGTCGTAGGACTCACGACCGAACGCGGTCCGGCCCAAAACTCGGTGGGCGTTGTCAGTGGCGATCCGTAGGCTCGCTGCTGATGGCCACGACACGTGCAACCGCAGAGGAACCCGACCGGACCGAGGAACCGGGGGCGGCCTTCGAACCCGCGGAAACCGCGGAGCCCGAGGGGGCCGCGGCCTCCGGGAAGGCCGCCGGGCGGTCCGCCGTACGTACGCTGCTGCGGCTGTGGCCGTATGTGCGGCCCGTGCGGGTGCGGCTGTCCGTCGCCGCGGTGGTCGCGATCGTCGCCTCCCTCGTGGGCCTGTTCATCCCGCTCGTCCTGAAGTGGATGGTGGACGGCCCGATCGCCGACCGGGACCCGGCGGGCGTGTGGCTCGGCGCGCTGTACCTGCTGCTGCTCGGGCTCGCCGAGGCACTGCTGTTCGGCTTGCGGCGCTGGCTCGTGGCACGGCCCCTCGCGGGGGTCGAGGCGTCGATGCGCGCGGATCTCTACCGCCGTCTGCAACGCCTGCCGGTCGCCTTCCACGACCGCTGGGCCTCCGGTCAGCTCCTCTCGCGCGGGACGACCGATCTGATGCTGCTGCGGATGTTCCTCGCCTTCCCGCTGACGTTCCTGCTGGTCAACGCGGTGACCATCGTCGTCGGCGTGATCATCATGCTCGCCCAGGACTGGACCCTCGGGCTCGTCATCCTCGGGCCCGTCGTTCCGGTGATCGTGACCTGCGTCGTCTTCGAGAGGAAGTACAACGCCGTCGCCCGCCTCGCGCAGGACCAGGTCGGCGACCTGACGACGGTCGTCGAGGAGAGCGTGCTCGGGATCCGCGTCATCAAGGGGTTCGGGCGGCACCGCAGCCAGGCGCGCGCGTTCCGTGAGCTGTCCCGGACGCTGCGCGGCACCGAGCTGCGCAAGGCCCGCCTGCTCTCGGCGATCTGGGGCGTCATCATCACGCTCCCCGAGATCGCGATCGGTGCGGCCCTCGTCCTCGGCGTCGTCCAGGTCGCCGACGGCGTGCTGTCGGCGGGCACCCTGGTCGCCTTCCTGTCCACCGCGCTCGCGCTGCGCTGGCCCGTCGACTCGATCGGCTTCCTGCTGGCGATGAGTCAGGAGGCGGCGACGGCGACGGAAAGGTACTTCGAGGTGATGGACGAGGCCCCGGAATCGTCGACGAGGACGGCCCACCCCGTCCCCGCCGGGGACGGGGACGGGGACGGCGGACTCCGGTTCCACGACGTCACCTTCCGCTATCCCGATGCCGCTCCCGGCAGCGCCCCCACCCTCGACCGCGTCGACCTGCACATCCGGCCGGGCGAGTCGATGGCCCTGGTCGGCGCCACCGGCTCCGGCAAGACCACCCTCACCGCCCTCGTCCCCCGACTGCACGAGGTGACGTCCGGCCGCATCACGCTGGACGGCCACGACATCACCGAGATGTCCCGGGACTCGCTGCGCGCCCTCGTCGCCGTGGCCTTCGAGGAACCCACCCTGTTCTCGGCGACCGTCGGCGAGAACGTCCTGATGGGCGGCCCACCGGACGCGGGCGAGCCCGAGCTCGACCGCGCCCTGGCCATCGCCCAGGCGGAGTTCGCGCACGCGCTCCCGCAGGGCACGGCCACCCAGGTCGGCGAGCAGGGCCTCAGCCTCTCCGGCGGCCAGCGGCAGCGCCTGGCGCTCGCGCGGGCGGTGGTCGGCAGACCCCGCTTCCTGGTGCTGGACGACCCGCTGTCGGCGCTGGACGTGCACACGGAGGCCGCGGTGGAGGCCGCGCTGCGCCGGGTGCTCGCGGAGACGACGGCGCTGATCGTGGCGCACCGCCCGTCGACCGTGCTGCTCGCCGACCGGGTCGCCCTGCTCTCCGGCGGCCGCGTCACGGCCGTGGGCACCCACCAGGAACTGCTGCGCACCAACACCGAGTACGCCCATCTGATGTCCGGCACCGAGGAGGACGAGCGATGACGGCGCCCCTGACCACCGCGCCGGACAAGGAGCCGAACGAGGAACCGGACGGCGAGGCGAACGGCAAGTCCGACGGCACGGCGGACGGACAGTCGGCGGCCGAGGCGGACGGGCACTCGGCGGGCCGACCGGACAGGACGACGTCCCTGGAGAAGGCATCCGACGGCGACCGGCCCCCCACGACCCCCGAGGCCGCGGCCCCCGAATCCACGGCCCCCGAGGCCGCGGCCCCCACGCGCCAGGCCCCCGTCGGCGACCCGTTCGACCACGACGACCTCCCCACACCCCCGGGCGCCACCCTCGCGCTGCTGCGCTCGCTGCTCGCGCCGATGCGGGCCCGGGTGGTCGTGGCGAGCGTGCTGCTCCTGCTGCAGCAGGCCGCGGTGCAGGCGGGCCCGCTGCTGGTGGCGTACGCCATCGACAGTGCCGTACCGGCGCTGCGCGACGGCCGGCACGGGCCGCTGATCGCGGTGGCGGTCGGCTATCTGGCGTGCGCGCTGGCGGCCGGCGGGCTGCAGTACCTGTTCATCGGGGCGTCCGCGCGGGTGAACCAGGACGTCCTGCTGGATCTGCGCGGCCGGATCTTCCGGCACGCGCAGGCACTGAGCATCGACTTCCACGAGCGGTACACCTCGGGCCGGCTGATCTCCCGGTCCACCACGGACGTCGAGTCGCTGCGCGAACTGCTCAACGAGGGGCTCCAGGAACTCATCGGGGTGATCCTCGCCTTCGTCTACATCTCGGCGATGCTGCTCTGGCTGGACCTCGGGCTCGGCGCGGCGGCGCTGGCGTCGTTCGTGCCGCTGTACGGGTTCGTACGGATGTACCAGCGGCGCGCGGCGAGCGTCTACACGGCCCGGTCCAGCGCGATCGCCGCGGTGATCGTGAAGTTCGCGGAGACGATGAACGGCATCCGTCCGGTGCGGGCGTTCCGCCGGGAGGCCGCCAACGACGCCGAGTTCAGCGCCCTGAACCGGCACCACGAGCGCAAGAACGGCGACGCGATCCTGGAGATGGCCCGCTATGTGGTCTGCTCCCGGGTGGTCGCCAACATCACGGTCGCCGCGATCGTGCTGTGGGGCGCGTACCGGGTGGCGTCGGAGTCGCTGGCGCTGGGCGTGCTGGCGGCCGCGGTGCTGTATCTGCGGCGGCTGTACGACCCGATCGACCGGCTCGGCATGTTCCTCAACTCCTACCAGTCGGCGGCGGCCTCGCTGGAGAAGATCGCCGGTCTGCTGGCCCAGGCCCCGTCGGTCCCGGAGCCCGCCGAGCCGAAGGAGCTGCCGGTGACGGACCGCGAACTGCCGGGCCGTGAGGTCGTGTTCGACGACGTACGGTTCGCGTACCGCACCGGTGGCGAGGTCCTGCCCCGGTTCGACCTCACCCTCGCCGCGGGCAGCACGGTGGCGGTGGTCGGCTCCACCGGCGCCGGCAAGTCGACCCTCGCCAAGCTGGTGGCCCGCTTCTACGACCCCACGTCCGGGCGGGTCCTCCTGGACGGTGTCGACCTGCGCGACCTCTCGGTGCCCGAGCTGCGGCGCGGGGTGATCATGGTGACGCAGGAGTCCTTCCTGTTCTCCGGCACGGTCGCCGAGAACATCGCCATCGGCCGCCCCGAGGCCGACCGCGAGGAGATCGAGCGCGCCGCGAAGGCCATCGGCGCCCATGACTTCATCACCGCCCTGCCCGACGGCTACGACACCGACGTACGCAAGCGCGGTGGCCGTATCTCCGCCGGTCAGCGTCAACTCGTCGCGTTCGCAAGGGCGTTGCTGGCCGATCCGGCCGTCCTCATCCTGGACGAGGCGACCAGCTCGCTCGACGTCCCGGGCGAGCGGGCGGTCCAGCGCGCGATGGCGACGGTCCTGCGCGGGCGCACGGCCGTGGTGATCGCGCACCGCCTCTCCACGGTCGAGATCGCCGACCGGGTCCTGGTGATGGAACACGGCCGCGTCGTGGAGGACGGCACCCCGGCGGACCTGATCGCGGGCACGGGCCGCTTCGCGGACCTGCACCGGGCCTGGCGGGACAGCTTGGCTTGATCGGCCCGAAGGGCCGTTCCGGGGCGCGGGCAAATGCGCGGGAAGCCCCACCGAACCAGCAGCCGAACACGACTCGACACCTACAGAGACCGGGGGCCGATGATCAACGCGTACGAGGACCCCGGCACCCCCGACCGCCGCGGTGGCGCCCACTACCTGTGGTGGCTGGTCAAGCAGCAGGCCGGCCGCTCCGCCCTCGGCTCCCTCATCTCCTGCGCGTGGATGGTGCTGCTCGCCGCCACCCCGTACCTGCTCTCCCGAGCGATCGACGAGGGCCTGGAACCCGGCGACCACCGGGCCCTGGCCGGCTGGACGGCCGCCCTCTTCGGCGTGGGCGCCTTCAACGCCTGGCTGAGCATCATGCGCCACCGCACGATGACGCGGGTCCGGATGGACGCCAACTTCCGCACGGTGAAGGTCGTGATGGCGCACGCCGTCCGGCTGGGAGCGGCGTTGCGACGCCGCGTCGGCGCCGGAGAGGTCGTCACGATCGGTGTCGGGGACGTCCAGACGATCGCCGGTTCGCTGACGGTCATCGGGCCGGGGGTGGGGGCGCTCGCCGCCTACCTGGTGGTCGCCGGACTGCTCGTGTCGGTCTCCCTGCCCATCGCGGCGGTCGTGCTGCTCGGGATGCCGCTGATCGCGGTGATCGTGGGGCCGTTGATGCGGCGGCTGCAGGGCACGGAGACGGAGTACCGGGAGCGGCGGGGCGTGCTGACCGCGCGGATCGCCGACCTCGCGGGCGGGCTGCGGGTCCTCAACGGGCTGGGCGGCAAGGAGCTGGTGGCCGACGCGTTCCGCCGGGACTCGCAGCGTCTTCGGGCGCAGGGGTACCGGGTGGGAGCGGTGACCAGCTGGATGCAGGCGCTCGGGGTGGGGCTGCCGACGCTGTTCCTCGCCGTGGTGACCTGGCTGGCGGCCCGGCTCGCTGCCCAGGGTGCCA
Source organism: Streptomyces akebiae (assembly GCF_019599145.1). Classification (NCBI taxonomy): domain Bacteria; kingdom Bacillati; phylum Actinomycetota; class Actinomycetes; order Kitasatosporales; family Streptomycetaceae; genus Streptomyces; species Streptomyces akebiae. The sequence continues at coordinate 3,204,768 of NZ_CP080647.1, forward strand.
TCACCGTAGGCGAGTTGGTGTCGGTGTACGGGTACGTCACCGTACTGGTGCGGCCCGTGTCGTACTTCGTCGACTGGGGATACGAGGTCAGCCGCGGGGTGGTGGCCGCGCGGCGCGTCATCCGGTTCCTGAACCTGGAGCCGCTGCCGGACCACGGCACGACGGACGCCCCCGCCGAGCCGTCGACGCTGCACGACCCCGAGTCGGGGGTGCGGGTGCCGCCCGGTCGGCTGGTCGCGCTCGCCGCCGACCGGCCGGCCGACGCGGCGGCCGTGGTGGACCGGCTCGGCCGGTACGCGCCGACCGCGGTGACCTGGGGCGGAATCCCGCTGGACGCGATCCCGCTGGCACAGGTCCGGGCGCGGGTCCTGGTCGCCGACCACGAGGCCGACCTGTTCGCGGGCCGGCTGCGTGAGCTGCTCGGCGGGCACGGGGACGTCGACGACGAGACGGCCGGACGGGCGCTGCGGACGGCGGTGGCCGAGGACGTCGTACTTGGCCTCGCGGACGGCCTCGACTCGGCGATCGACGCGCAGGGCCGCAATCTCTCCGGCGGTCAGCGGCAGCGGGTACGGCTGGCGCGGGCGCTGGTGGCCGACCCCGAGGTCCTGCTCGCCGTCGAGCCGACCTCGGCGCTCGACGCGCACACCGAGGCCCGGGTCGCCGGACGGCTGCGCGCCGCGCGCGAGGGCCGCACGACCCTCGTCACGACCACCTCACCGCTCGTCCTCGACCACGCCGACATCGTCCTCCACCTGGTGGACGGCAAGGTCGCGGCCACCGGCACCCACCACGAACTCCTGGCCACGGAACGGGGCTACCGGCGGTTGGTGGCCCGGGACGCGGGAGAGCCGGCGGAGGCGCGAGGCGGGGCGGACGGCGAGGACGCCGGGGACACGGGTGAAGCGGGCGGCGGGGGCGTCGGGGGCGACAGGGGCGAGGCGGAGGGCACGGGCGGCATGAAGGGTACGGGCGGGATGGAGCGCACGGACGCGGAGGTCGTGCGGTGACGGAGGCAGCGACGACGGCCAAGGCATCGGGCCCGGTGGGACCCGTCTCCGCCCCCTCCGGGCGCCTGCCCATCGCCGACGCGCCGGCCGTGCGGCGGGCGACCGTGCGGCTGGTGCGGGCGGACCGGCGGGCCTTCCTGGCCGTGCTGGGCCTGAACGGGGCAGCGGCCGCGACGGGGCTCGCCGGGCCGTGGCTGGTGGGCCGGATCATCGACGAGGTGCGCGGCGGGGCCGGCGTCGGCGTGGTGGACCGGCTGGCGGCGGCGATCCTGTTGTGCGCGGTGGCGCAGTTGCTGCTGGCGCGCTGGGCCCGGTACGTGGGGCACCGGTTCGGGGAGCGCACGCTGGCGCGGGTGCGTGAGGAGTTCGTGGACCGGACGCTGGCGCTGCCGGCGTCGGTCGTGGAGCGGGCGGGGACCGGTGATCTGACGGCGCGCGGCACGGCCGACGTGGACGCGGTGGGCAGGACCCTGCGTGACGTGGGCCCCGAGCTGCTGATCAGTTCGGTGCAGGCGCTGTTCCTGATCGGCGCGGTCTTCGCCCTGAACCCGCTGCTCGGGGTGTGCGCGCTGGTCGGGCTGAGCGGCATCGGGGTGGTGCTGCGCTGGTATCTGCACCGGGCGCGTACCGGCTATCTCGCGGAGGGCGCGGCCGGTTCGGAGGTCGCGGAGATCGTCGCGGCGACCGCGTCGGGGGCCCGTACGGTCGAGGCGCTGCGACTGGAGCGCCGGCGGATCACCGCGAGCCGGGACGCGCTGGAGGAGTCCAGGCGCCGCCGCTTGCACACCCTGTTCCTGCGCACGGTGTTCTTCCCCGGGGTCGAGGTCTCGTACTTCGTGCCCCAGGTGCTCGTCCTCCTCCTCGGCGGAGTGCTGCTGGCGCGCGGCTCGGTCACCCTGGGCGCGGTGGTGTCGGCGGCCCTGTATCTGCAGCAGCTGAGCGGCCCGCTCGACGAGATCCTGATGCGGGTGGAACTGCTGCAGAGCAGTGGCGCCTCCTTCGCCCGGGTGGAGGGTCTGGCCGGGGCGCCTCGCGCGGGCTCCGCCGACACCCCGGAGCCCGCGGACGACCGCATCGACGTACGGGGTGTCCGGTACGCGTACGAGCGGGGCGGCGAGGTGCTGCGCGGTGTGGACCTGACGGTCCGCCCGGGCGAACGGCTCGCGGTGGTCGGTCCGTCCGGCGCCGGGAAGACGACGCTGAGCCGGCTCCTGGCAGGCATCGACGCGCCGACCGCCGGCAACGTGACGGTCGGCGGTGTGCCCGTCGTCGACCTCGGCCCGGAACGGCTGCGCCGCCAGGTGGTCCTGGTCACCCAGGAACACCATGTCTTCCTGGGCACGGTCCGCGACAACCTCCTCATCGCCGAACCGGCGGCCACGGACGAGGAGGTGTGGGCGGCGCTGTCGGCGGTGGGCGCGGACGGCTGGGTCCGCGACCTCCCCGAGGGCCTGGACACCCGCCTCGGTGAGGGCGGGCGCCGCACGGACGGCCCCCAGGCCCAGCAACTGGCCCTCGCGCGGGTGGTCCTGGCCGATCCGCACACCCTCATCCTCGACGAGGCCACGGCCCTCCTCGACCCCACCACCGCCCGCCACACCGAGCGCGCCCTCGCCGCCGTCCTGCACGGCCGCACGGTCATCGCCATCGCCCACCGCCTGCACACCGCCCACGACGCGGACCGGGTGGCGGTGATGGAGGACGGCCGCCTCACCGAACTCGGCACGCACGACCAGTTGGTGACGGCGGACGGCCCGTACGCGGCGCTGTGGCGGCGGTGGCACGGGGAGGAGGCCGCCTGACGGGCGGCGGGGCCCGTGCGGTCCGACAAGCGTGCACGGCACCCGTGCGAAGATTGCCGAACAGCCTTACGACGAGGGGAAGAACGCCTCCTGTGATGCCGCCGATGTGTGTCGTCTGCCCTCGCATGCGGCGCGACGACAAGCCTTTCTCCGAGTTCACCCTGGTGTACTTCCGGGCGACCCGGACGTATGACGACGACTGGGTCGGCCACCCGGAGAACGCCGTCTGGTTCTGCAACGACCACGCGCACCTGGCCGAGGGACTGACCGACCTGACGGCCCGTGAGGCGCTGGAACGGATCAGGTAGGACGGGCTCCGCAGCCCTCCGCTTTCCGCCCTCGGCCCTCCGCTCCGGCCCTCCGCCCCGCCAAGGTGAACGCTCCGTTTATCGAACATGATCAACCGGGCAACGGACTGTTTCCGGCCAACTTCTTGACGCGCTCCTGACAGGAAGCGCAATCTCCTGCCACTCTGCCCACAACCGCGGCACAGCAACCTCACAAGGAGCGCTCCCACGTGCCGCGCGGCACCCCCCACGCATGTGGTTTCGCGTTCGTCAGTGCACACCTTGTTCTGCCCGGACGGCCACCAGTCGTCCGGTCTCCCCTGGCCGTGCGAACCCGCGGCCACGCAGAAGGAGTCAGTGTTGAGACGCCAGTCCCACAGACGCACCTCCCACACCGGTACCACCTTCGGCCGCACCGCCCGTAGGCGCACGGCCGCCGGCGCGTTCGTCGCCATCACCGCCCTGTTGGCCGCGGCCGTCCAGTCGGGCGCCGCCACCGCCGCCCCGGAGAAGGCACCGTCGGCAGCGGGCAAGGCCACCGGCACGGCCTCGGTCAAGCTCACCCCCGCCCAGCGGGCCGAGCTGATACGCGAGGCCACCGCGACGAGGGCGGAGACGGCCGAGGAGCTGAACCTCGGCGCCAAGGAGAAGCTCGTCGTCCGTGACGTGGTCAAGGACCGCGACGGCACCGTGCACACCCGGTACGAGCGGACGTACGACGGCCTCCCCGTCCTCGGCGGCGACCTGGTCGTCGAGACCTCGAAGGCGGGCGCGACCGAAGGCATCGTCAGGGCCACCAAGGCGAAGATCGCCGTCCCGTCGCTGACGCCGACCGTCAGCAAGGGCAAGGCCGAGAAGCAGGCCCTCGGCGCCGCGAAGGCCGAGGACGCCAAGAACCCGGACATCAACCGCGCGCCCCGCAAGGTCGTCTGGGCCGCGAGCGGCAAGCCGGTCCTCGCCTACGAGACGGTCGTCGGTGGCTTCCAGCACGACGGCACCCCGCAGGAGCTGCACGTCATCACGGACGCCACCAGCGGCGCCAAGCTGTACGAGTGGGAGGCGGTCGAGACCGGCACCGGCAACACGGTCTACAGCGGCCAGGTGACCCTCGGCACCACCCAGTCCGGTTCGACGTACAACCTCACCGACGGCGCGCGCGGCAACCACCGCACGAACAACCTGAACCGCGGCACGTCCGGCACCGGGACCCTGTTCTCCGGCCCCGACGACGTGTGGGGCAACGGGGCCCCGTCGAACCTGGAGTCGGCCGCCGCCGACGCCCACTACGGCGCGGCACTGACCTGGGACTACTACAAGAACGTGCACGGCCGCAGCGGCATCCGCGGTGACGGCGTCGGCGCCTACTCGCGCGTGCACTACGGCAACAACTACGTCAACGCGTTCTGGCAGGACTCCTGCTTCTGCATGACGTACGGCGACGGCTCGGGCAACGCCAACCCCCTCACGTCGATCGACGTGGCCGCGCACGAGATGACCCACGGCCTCACGTCCAACACCGCCGGCCTGAACTACAGCGGTGAGTCCGGCGGTCTGAACGAGGCCACCTCGGACATCTTCGGCGCGACGGTCGAGTTCTTCGCGGCGAACTCCTCCGACGTCGGTGACTACCTCATCGGCGAGGAGATCAACATCAACGGCGACGGCACGCCGCTGCGTTACATGGACCGGCCGAGCAAGGACGGCTCGTCCAGGGACGCCTGGTACTCGGGCATCGGCTCGATCGACGTGCACTACTCCTCGGGCCCCGCGAACCACTTCTTCTACCTGCTCTCCGAGGGCAGCGGCGCCAAGACCATCAACGGCGTCAGCTACGACTCGCCCACCTCGGACAACCTGCCGGTGACCGGCATCGGCCGGGACAAGGCGGAGAAGATCTGGTTCCGCGCGCTGACGACCAAGTTCACCTCGACCACCAACTACGCGGGCGCCCGCACCGGGACCCTCGCGGCGGCCGGTGAGCTGTACGGCACCACGTCGGCCGAGTACACGGCGGTGGCCAACGCGTGGGCGGGCGTCAACGTGGGCACCCGGCCCGGCGGTGGCGGGGGCGGCGGTACGTCGTTCGAGAGCACGACCGACGTATCGATTCCGGACAACGGCGCGGCGGTCACCTCGCCGATCACGGTCTCCGGCCGGACCGGAAACGCCCCCTCGAACCTTGCGGTCGCGGTGGACATCGTCCACACGTACATCGGTGACCTCCAGGTCCAGCTGGTCGCCCCCGACGGCACGGCGTACACGCTGAAGGCGTACGGCACCGGCGGCAGCACGGACAACATCAACACCACGTACACCGTGAACGCCTCATCCGAAGTCGCCAACGGCGTATGGCAGTTGAGGGTCCAGGACAACGCGGCGCGGGACACCGGGTACATCAACAGCTGGAAGCTGACGTTCCCGTAGGTCACCTGCGCGGCACACGCTTCCCGCACCTGAAAGGCGTCGCCCCGGCGGTTCGATTCCCGCCGGGGCGGCGCCCGTTCATGTTCCCGCAACATTCACCGGACAGTTGACTTTCGGCCAACATCATCACCCCCTCCTGACATGAACACGACTCAGGTGTCACTCTTCCTCCACCCGCCGCACCAGCACCAGCGAACTCCCCCACATAAGGAGCTTGTGTGTCTCCCCTCTACGCGCGTCACAAGCGCACCACGCTCGCCATCGCGACCGCCATCGCCGCCGGCGCGCTGCTGACCACCGGCCTGACCTCCGGCGCCACCGCCCAGCCCGCGCCCGCCGCGGACAAGGCCCGGCCGGCCGGAGCCCCCGTCCTGCTGACCCCCGCCGCGCGCACCGCCCTGATCAAGGAGGCGGACGCGGCCACGGCCGACACCGCCGACGAGATAGGCCTGGGCGCCAAGGAGGAACTGGTCGTCCGTGACGTCCTCAAGGACGCGGACGGCACGGTCCACACGCGCTACGAGCGCACCTACGGCGGACTCCCGGTCCTCGGCGGCGACCTGGTCGTCCACGAGTCGAAGGCCGGTGACATCAAGAGCGTCACCAAGGCGACCACCGCCTCCGTCAAGGTCGCCGACCTGACCCCGGCCGTCGCCAAGGCCACCGCCGAGAAGCAGGCGCTGAAGGCCGCCAAGGCCGAGGGCTCCACCAAGACCCAGGCCGACAAGGCGCCGCGCAAGGTCGTCTGGGCCGCGAGCGGCAAGCCGACCCTCGCCTACGAGACGGTCGTCGGCGGCTTCCAGCACGACGGCACCCCGCAGGAGCTCCACGTCGTCACCGACGCGGAGACCGGCAAGAAGCTGTACGAGTGGGAGGCCGTCCAGACCGGTACCGGCAACAGCCAGTACAACGGCCAGGTCACCATCGGCACCTCGCTGTCCGGCTCGACGTACCAGCTGAACGACGCCTCGCGCGGCGCCCACAAGACGTACAACAAGGCGCGCGCCACGTCCTCCTCGGCCGGCACGCTCTTCACCGACGCGGACGACGTCTGGGGCACCGGCACCGCCACCAGCTCCTCCACCGACCAGAACGCCGCCGTGGACGCCCACTACGGCGCCCAGGTCACCTGGGACTTCTACAAGAACGTCCTCGGCCGCAACGGCATCAGGAACAACGGCGTCGCCGCGTACTCCCGGGTCCACTACGGCAACGCGTACGTCAACGCCTTCTGGTCCGACAGCTGCTTCTGCATGACGTACGGCGACGGCGCGGGCAACACCAAGCCGCTCACCTCGCTGGACGTGGCGGGCCACGAGATGACCCACGGCCTGACGTCCAACACCGCCGGTCTGAACTACAGCGGCGAGTCCGGCGGCCTGAACGAGGCCACCTCGGACATCCTCGGCACGGCGGTCGAGTTCTACGCCGCCAACGCCAAGGACCCGGGCGACTACCTGATCGGCGAGAAGGTCGACATCCGCGGCAACGGCACCCCGCTGCGCTACATGGACCAGCCGAGCAAGGACGGCTCGTCGGCCAACTACTGGTCGTCGTCGCTCGGCAGCCTGGACGTCCACTACTCCTCGGGCCCGGCGAACCACTTCTTCTACCTGCTCTCCGAGGGCAGCGGCGCCAAGACGATCAACGGGGTCTCGTACAACTCCCCCACCTCCAACGGCTCCACGATCACGGGCATCGGCCGCGCCAAGGCCGTCCAGATCTGGTACAAGGCGCTGACGACGTACATGACGTCGACCACGAACTACAAGGGCGCCCGCACGGCGACCCTGAACGCGGCGTCCTCGCTCTACGGCGCGAGCAGCGCGGAGTACGCGGCGGTGAACGCGGCGTGGGCGGCGGTCAACGTCACGGCGTGACGCCGGCCTGACTGAGGTTGCTCGGGCGGTACCCGGAGAGAAGGCGACTCCGGGTGCCGCCCTAGTCTGTGCGCCATGCCCCATACCACCGGCCCGCTCCCCGAGGGCCCCTTCACCTACGAGGCCGTCGGCGCGACCCGCGAGGGCCACTGCCCGCCCGACTTCAGCCCGCTCCACGTCCGCTCCCGCATAGGAGAGGGCACGGACGTGTTCGAGCGAGCCGCGAACGCGGTCCGCACCTGGGAGATGCACCGTGCGCTGGGCGTCGGCATAAGCGCCTCCGCCCCCGAGGCGGCCCCCGGCGTCGACGTGACGGTCACCCTGGGCGGCGTGATCAAGGCCCCCTGCCGCGTGGTGTGGACGGTCGACGAACCCCGCCGCAAGGGCTGGGCCTACGGCACGCTCCCGGGCCACCCGGAGTGCGGCGAGGAGGCCTTCGTGGTCGACCGCACGGGAGACGGCACGGTCTGGCTGACGGTGACGGCCTTCAGCCGGGGCGCGAAGTGGTACGCACGGGCGGGCGGGGCGGCGACGCGGGGGTTGCAGCACGCTTACGCGCGGCGGTGCGGGGTGGTGCTGCGGAGGCTGGCGGGGAACCCCAAGGACTGAGGCGGGCGTCTCAGGCACCGGGGCGCGGCCATGTGCCCCTGAACTCGGCTGGACAGCGTACGTACGGGGGTGTCGTGAGTCAGGTGCGGTATGGCGAACGGTCGAGGAATCCGCTGGCGCGGACCGTGGAGTTGACCGAGGAGCAGCTGCGCAAGGGCGGCAGGATCACGCCGCTGGGCGAGCTGAACCTCGGCGCCATGGCCGAGGCGTTCCAGCGCGGGTACTGGGTCGGGGGCGGCGGAACGGAACGCCCGCTGACGCGGCTGCCGAACGGCCCCGGGGTCGTCCCGGTGACCCGTATCACCGGCACCTCCACGCCGGTGAAGGTGCGGCAGGCCGCCGAGTTCGCCCACCGGCTGGGGGAGTTGGCGGTACGGCGATGCGGTGGACCGGTGCAGGTGGCCGCCCTGGCGGACCGGGCCAGGGCCGAGGGCGTACCCCTGTGGATCGCGCGGCGGTACGCGGCGGGCCCCGCCGGTCCGGTGACCGTCGCCGTGGACCGACGTCTGGTACGCGTCGACGTGTGGGGGCCGCACGCTCCCGTCGTACGGATCCGGGCCCCACACGGCTTCCACAGCCAAGCCCCGGAACCGTCCAAGGGCCTGCTGTTGACCGTCGGCGACGTCACGGCCCGACTCGTCCTCACGAAGCGGCTGCGCAAGTCGAAGAGCTCCGTGGAAGTGCGGCTGCCCGGGGGCCACTGGGTGCTGTGCCGGGAGAGCGGGAAGAGTTCATGGCTGCTGCGCGACGAGCGCCGCGTCGCCCTGCTGACCCGTCCGCCACGCCGCCAGGTACTCGATCCGGGCTCGGTGCTGTTGCCGCTGGCACCCGTGCACCACGAGAGCGCCGACCCCCTGGACGCCGTCATGGCCCATGTCTTCTCCGTCGCCTTCGGGCTCGGGGACACGACAGGTCTGGCCCGCTTCCCGGCGAACCGCAAGCGCCCGGCGCGCGAGAGCGAACCGATCGCCCTCGACGAGTGGTGGGACCGCACCTGGTTCAGCAACCTCGGCAACAGCAGCGACGACAACGAGCCCGGCGGCGGCGACGGCTGGGGCTCGGACGGCGGAGACGGCGGAGACTCGGGCGGCGGAGACGGCGGGGGTGGCGGGGACGGCGGTGGGGGTGGCGGCGGCGACTAGGTGACCGTCGCCATCACGCTCCGCCACGGTAGACGCGCCAGAAAGGCCTGATGAGTGCAGTGAAGATGAGCCGCGCGGAGGCGGTCGCGCTCGTGCGGCGGATCATGGAAGCGGACTACGCCTCCGACGACGAGGTGGCCGACTGGCTGAATCGACTCGACAGAGCCTTGGCGTGCCCGTCCGGTCACGTCAGCGACTTGGTCTTCTGGCCGCCGGAGCGGGAGCTTTCGGCGGATGAGGTGGTCGATCAGGCTCTGTCGGATCGAGCGATCGCGCTGTGAGGCCGGGGACTCAGCCGCGAAGGTGGCGAAGACCTGACCGATCTCCCTGTCAACAGCCGCCAGGCTGACTGGTTGCGCGCAGCGCCTGGAGCATGCGCTTCAGTGCGGCCGCGGTGTCTGCGAGGTCCTCAGGACCGGAGGACGAGGACGCCAGCCAGAGTGCCGCCTCGTTCATCGCCCCCGACAGCAGATGGGCCAGGGGCGGGACGGGCTGCGGGGTGATGACCCCCGACTCGACGAGTGAGGTCAGGGCCTCGGCGAGATGGCGGGCCGACGCGGCCTCGTCCATCGCCCGCCATTCACTCCAGCCCAGCACGGCCGGGCCGTCCACCAGCATGATCCGCTGTGTCTCCGGTGCGGTGGCCGCGGCGAGGAACTCCTGACAGCCGGCCGTCAACTGCGTCCACGGATCATCCTGAGCCTCGGCGGCCGCGGCCACCCGTCGGCCCACTTCCTGCTGGGCCTCCTCAAGCACTGCCCGGAAAAGATCCGTCTTGCCACCAGGGAAGTGGTGGTAGAGCGCTCCCTTCGTCACCCCGGCCGCGTGTACGAGCTCCGCCAGTCCCACTGCGGCATACCCGCGTTCCGAGAACAGCCGCCTGCTCTCCCGCAACAGCGCCTGCCTGGTCTGTTCCCGCTGCTGCGCCCGGACGCCCTGCTGCCGCATCACACCACCTCATTGACATACCGACGGTACGTCAATAGCTTACCGACATACCGACGGTATGCGAAAAGGGAGTTGTCGTGATGAGGCTGACCAGTTTGTATCCGGTGATCTGCACGGCCCGGCTGAAAGAGTCCCGCGACTTCTACACGCGCCTGCTGGGGTTCAGCACGACCTTCGAGGCGGACTGGTACATCAGCCTGCGGCACCCGGGGGAGGTCGGTTACGAACTCGCTCTCCTCGACCACACCCATCCCACGCTCCCGGAGGACTACCGCACCCCCGCCCAGGGTCTGCTGCTCAACTTCGAAGTCGAGGACGTGGACGCGGAATGGCACCGGCTGGTCACCCGCGAGAAGCTCCGGCCCCTCCTCGATCTGCGCACCGAGGACTTCGGGCAGCGGCACTTCATCGTCGCCGACCCCAACGGCGTCCTGATCGACATCATCACGCCGATCGCTCCCACCGCCGAATACGCCGAGCAGTACGTCTAGCGACTCAGCGCCCGCATGGCCCCACGCTCGATGCGTGAAGGATCGGAGAGGGAGCGGTGAGAGCGAAGGACCGGTCTTGGCGGTCATCGGCCCGCGCGAACACGTTCTCAGTCGCTTCACCGCCGCGCAGCGGGCGAGGTGCGCCGCGCGCACCCCGCCCGCTCGACTCAGCGCATCAGCACACCCGCCCCCTCCCCCAACTCCTCCGAAGGCACCACCACCAGGCCCAGTTCGGCGGACGAGGCCAGGAGGCGGTGGGTCGGGAGGATGCGGACCGTGTAGCCGAAGGAGCCCGTGCGGTCCAGGGAGAGTGGGCCCTCGTAGATCCAGCGGCCCTCACCGTCGGGGCCGCTCGCCGGCTTCAGCGGGACGCAGGTCGCGTCCGTGATGCGGTCCTCGGCGTCCACCCGGCCGGAGACGGCCTGGACCTCGACGTCGTCCGGGACCAGGTCGCCGAGGCCGACCCGGACCCGGAGCACGAGGGTCGCGCCCAGCTCGGCGGCCGTACTGAGCGGGGCCGCCGAGGTCTCCACATGGTCCACGCTCACCCGGTGCCAGGCGCCCCGCACCCGCGCCTTCCACTCGGACAGTTCGCGGGCCACGTCCGGTGACAGGGCGCGGTGGGCGCGGGCGGCCGGGGCGTAGAGGCGGTCCACGTACTCCCGCACCATGCGGCCCGCCAGCACCTTCGGCCCCAGATGCGTGAGCGTCTCGCGGACCATCTCGATCCAGCGGTCGGGCAGACCGCCCTGGCCGCGCTCGTAGAAGCGGGGGGCCACCCGCCCTTCCAGCAGGTCGTAGAGCGCCGCCGCCTCCACGTCGTCCCGGCGGTCCTGGTCCTCGTCCGTCGCCGTCCCGTCCGCCGTCGGGATCGCCCAGCCGAAGTCCGGCCGGAACCATTCGTCCCACCAGCCGTCCAGGACGGAGAGATTGAGACAGCCGTTGAGCGCCGCCTTCATCCCGCTCGTCCCGCACGCCTCCAGCGGGCGCAGCGGATTGTTCAGCCACACGTCGCACCCCGGATACAGCTTCTGCGCCATCGCCATGCCGTAGTCGGGGAGGAACACGATCCGGTGGCGGACGCGCGGGTCGTCCGCGAACCGCACCAGCTCCTGGATCAGGCGTTTTCCGCCGTCGTCCGCCGGGTGCGCCTTGCCCGCGATCACGATCTGGATCGGGCGTTCCGGGTGGAGCAGCAGCTCCATCAGACGGTCCTGGTCGCGCAGCATCAGCGTCAGACGCTTGTACGAGGGGACGCGGCGGGCGAAGCCGATCGTGAGGACGTCCGGGTCCAGGACCCCATCGATCCAGCCCAACTCCGCCGAGCCGGCACCGCGCTGCCGCCAGGAGGCGTACAGGCGTTCCCTTACCTCGACGACCAGTTGTTCGCGCAGATCGCGGCGGAGGTCCCAGATGTCCTGGTCGGAGATGTCACCGACGGCGTCCCAGCGCTCGGAGCCGCCGACGGACATGGCGTCCTCGGTCCGTTCGGCGCCGATCTGCCGGGCGCCGAGCCGGAAGACCTCCGGGGCCACCCAGGTCGGGGCGTGCACGCCGTTCGTCACCGAGGTGATGGGGACCTCGTCCGGGTCGAAGCCCGGCCACAGGCCGGAGAACATCTCCCGGCTGACCTGCCCGTGCAGCAGCGAGACCCCGTTGGCGCGCTGGGCGAGCCGGAGCCCCATCACGGCCATGTTGAAGACGTTCGGGTCGCCGCCCGGATACGTCTCCATGCCGAGCCCCAGGATGCGTCCCACGTCGATGCGCGGGAGTTCGGCGTCCGGGCCGAAGTGGCGGGCGACCAGTTCACGGTCGAAGCGGTCGATGCCGGCCGGGACGGGGGTGTGCGTGGTGAAGACGGTGCCGGAGCGGACCGCCTCCAGGGCGGCGTCGAAGTCGAGCCCCTCGTCGCCGAGCTCGGCGATGCGTTCCAGGCCGAGGAAGCCGGCGTGGCCCTCGTTGGTGTGGAAGACCTCGGGCCCGGCGTGACCGGTGAGCCTGCAGTACGTGCGGACGGCCCGGACACCCCCTATGCCGAGCAGCATCTCCTGGAGGAGCCGGTGTTCGCTGCCGCCGCCGTAGAGCCGGTCGGTCACCCCGCGTTCGCCGAGGTCGTTCTCCTCGACGTCCGAGTCGAGCAGCAGCAGCGGCACCCGGCCCACCTGGGCCTCCCAGATCCGGGCGTGCAGCCGACGGCCGCCGGGGAGCGCCAGGCCGACCTGCGCCTGGGTGCCGTCGGCCTCCTGGAGCGGGACCAGGGGCAGTTCGTTCGGGTCGAGCACCGGATAGTGCTCCTGCTGCCAGCCGTCCCGGGACAGGGACTGGCGGAAGTAGCCGTGCCGATAGAGCAGGCCGACGCCGATCAGCGGGACACCGAGGTCGCTGGCCGCCTTCAGATGGTCGCCGGCGAGGATGCCGAGGCCGCCGGAGTACTGCGGCAGCGCGGCCGTGATGCCGAACTCGGGCGAGAAGTAGGCGATGGCGGCCGGGAGTTCGGCACTCTGCGCCTGCCCCTGGTACCAGCGGTCGCCGGTGACGTAGTCGCGCAGGTCGTCGGCGGCGGCGGTCAGCCGGCGCAGAAAGCGCCGGTCCTCGGCGAGTTCGGCCAGACGCCGGACGGAGACGGAGCCGAGGAGCCGTACGGGATCGCCGCCGGACGCGGCCCAGCACTCGGGATCGACCGACTGGAAGAGGTCACGGGTCTCCGGGTGCCAGGACCAGCGCAGATTGCGCGCCAGTTCGCTGAGCGGGTGGAGGGCTTCGGGCAGGACGGGTCGGACGGTGAATCTGCGGATGGCCTTCACAGAGGATTCCACCTTCGCGCCAGGACGTACGGGCCGGGGGACGCACTCCGCTGTGCGCCGTTCGTCACCCCCGACGGTAGCGGCGCGGGGGCCGTGGCAACTACGGCGCGTCCCTCCGTATGCAATTACGGCGCATCCGTACCCCGGCCTCCCGGCGGGGCAGTCCGCTCCGGCCCGTTCAGTCCTGAATTCGCCGCAACCCCGCAGCAACCTTCACATGTACCCCACGGGCGATATTGGCTGATTCCACCCCTCTGCGCGGCCTTGTGGCGCTTCACACCGCACGAGAGGCTTCCGGTGAACCCCGGTGTGGGAGCGCTGGGTCGAGGAGGGGGTTCTCAGACATGCACCAGCCGGCAGAGGCGAGAAACGGGCGTGCGCGCCGGGCGGGCGGGTTCACGGCGGTGATGACGGCCGCGGTGCTTTCGGCCATCAGTCTGCCCGCGCACGCCGCACCGGAGGGGTTCGTCCACGGCGCCGGTGATCCCGGTTCCGTCAACGGCAGTTACATCGTCACCCTCAAACCGGGAACGAAGGCCCCGTCGACAGAGGGAAGGGGCATAGCGTCGAAGTACGGGGCGAAAATACGCCATATGTACAGCACCGCCCTGAACGGCTACTCCGTGACGGTCGGTGAGAAACAGGCCAGGCGGCTCGCGGCGGACTCCCGCGTGGCGTCGGTCGTCCAGGACACGAAGGTCACGTACGACGGCCGTCGGGCCGACCCGCCCTCATGGGGGCTGGACCGCGTCGACCAGCCGAACCTGCCGCTCGACAAGAGCTACACCTGGCCGAGGTCGGCGGGCAGGGGCGTCACCGTGTACGTGATCGACACCGGCGTACGGATCACCCACAAGGACTTCGGCGGACGGGCGAGCAACGGCTGGGACTTCGTACAGAACGACCGGACGGCCCAGGACGGCAACGGCCACGGCACCCATGTCGCGGGGACCGTCGCCGGCACCGCGTACGGGGTCGCCAAGAAGGCGAAGGTCGTCGCCGTACGCGTGCTCGACGACGCGGGCGGGGGGACGACCGCCCAGGTCATCGCGGGTATCGACTGGGTCACCGCGCACGCGAGGAAACCGGCCGTGGCCAACATGAGCCTCGGCGGCCCGGGCAACGCGCAACTCGACGCGGCCGTACGCAACTCCATAGCCTCCGGGGTCACCTACACGGTGGCCGCGGGCAACGACGGACGCGCCGCGGGCCTCTACTCACCCGCCCGCGTCAAGCAGGCGATCACGGTCGGCGCCACCGACCGTGAGGACGTCCGCGCCGACTTCTCGAACTGGGGCCCGAGCCTGGACCTGTTCGCGCCCGGGAGGTCCATCACCTCGGCCTCCCACCGGGGCGACACCGCGAAGGCGACCCACTCCGGTACGTCGATGGCCTCGCCGCACGCCGCGGGCGCGGCGGCCCTGTATCTGGCCGACCGGCCACGGGCCGCTCCGGCGGAGGTGGCCAAGGCGTTGGTGGAGGGTGCGGTTTCGGGCAAGGTCAAGGACAGATATCCGGGCTCCCCGAACAGGCTTCTCCTCGTCGACAACCTGTAGGAGCCCGTAACACCACAGGTGAACGGCTCTTTACCGAGAGCGACTACAGTGACCGGCCTCGACCCCTTCGGACGAGGCCGGTCTTGTGTGTAGACATACGCGTGAGTAGTTAACAAAGTGCCGGAATGCCCACCCGCACTGTGTGGGAAGGCTCCACCGGTACGTCCCGCTGGCCCCACCTCCCCACACCCTCATCCGCCCACCCACGTTGACGCGGACAGGAGCGGTCATGCCCGCCACGCACCACTCGTCAGCACCCCCGACGACCAGTACCACCCCCGCCCCACCCGACAGCACCGCCGCACGCCCCGCACGCCGGGCGCACACCGGCCCGCCCGCGCCCTCCTCGGCGCCCCCGACACCCCCGGCGACCCCGGGCGCTCCCACCATCGGACGGATACCGGTCCTCGATGTGCGGCCGACCGTCCACCACGGCCGCCGACCGGCGAAGGCCGTCGTGGGCGAGGCCTTCGAGGTCTCGGCCGTCGTCATCCGGGAGGGCCACGACGCGGTCGCCGCCAATGTCGTGCTCCGGGACCCGGAGGGCCGCCCGGCCGGGTGGACCCCGATGCGCGAACTCGCCCCCGGCACCGACCGCCTGGGCGCCACCGTCTCCGTTCCGAGCGAGGGCGTCTGGTCGTACGCCGTGGAAGGCTGGGGCGACCCGGTCACCACCTGGCGCCACCACGCCCGCATCAAGGTCCCGGCCGGCATCGACACCGAACTGGTGCTGGAGGAGGGCGCCGGTCTCCACGAGCGCGCCGCCGCCGGGGTGCCCGAGGGCGAGAGCGGACGAGGCACCCTGCTCGCCGCCGTAGCAGCGCTCCGGGACACCGCACGGCCCGCCTCGGCCCGTCTGGCGGCGGCGTTGGCGCCGGAGGTGGACGAGGTCCTCACGCGTCATCCCCTGCGGGAACTGGTCACGTCCTCCGAGCCGTTGCCCCTGCTGGTGGAGCGCGAGCGGGCGCTGTTCGGCTCCTGGTACGAGTTCTTCCCCCGTTCCGAGGGCACCCCCGAGCAGCCCCACGGAACCTTCCGCACCGCCGCCCGACGCCTCCCGGCCATCGCCGCCATGGGCTTCGACGTCGTCTACCTGCCCCCCATCCACCCCATCGGCACCACCTACCGCAAGGGCCGCAACAACACCCTCTCCCCCACCCCCGACGACGTCGGCGTGCCCTGGGCGATCGGCTCCCCCGAGGGCGGCCACGACACCGTCCACCCGGACCTGGGCACCCTCGACGACTTCGACCACTTCGTCGCCGAAGCACGCGCCCTGGGCATGGAGATCGCCCTCGACTTCGCCCTGCAGTGCTCGCCCGACCACCCCTGGGTGGACAAGCACCCCGAGTGGTTCCACCACCGCCCCGACGGCACCATCGCCTACGCCGAGAACCCGCCCAAGAAGTACCAGGACATCTACCCCATCGCCTTCGACGCCGACATGCCCGGCCTCATCACCGAGACCTGCCGGATCCTGCGCCACTGGATGGACCACGGCGTGCGCATCTTCCGCGTCGACAACCCCCACACCAAACCGGTCGTCTTCTGGGAACAGGTCATCGCCCGGATCAACGCCACCGACCCCGACGTCATCTTCCTCGCCGAGGCCTTCACCCGCCCCGCGATGATGCACACCCTGGCCGCCACCGGCTTCCAGCAGTCCTACACCTACTTCACCTGGCGCAACACCAAAGCCGAACTCACCGACTACGCCACCGAACTCGCCGGCGAAGCCGCCGCCTACATGCGCCCCAACTTCTTCGTCAACACCCCCGACATCCTCCACGCCTTCCTCCAGGAAGGCGGCCGCCCCGCCTTCGAACTCCGCGCCGTCCTCGCCGCCACCCTCTCCCCCACCTGGGGCGTCTACTCCGGCTACGAACTGTGCGAGAACACCCCCCTCAAACCCGGCAGCGAGGAATACCTCGACTCCGAGAAATACCAACTCCGCCCCCGCGACTGGGACGCGGCAGAACGCGACGGACGTACCATCGCCCCACTGCTCGGCAAGCTCAACGAGATCAGGCGTCGGAGCCCGGCGCTGCGTCAGTTGCGGGATCTGCACTTCCACCACGCCGACCAGGAAGCGGTGATCATCTACTCGAAGCGCGCGGGCTCGAACACGGTTCTGGTGGTGGTCAACCTCGACCCCCACCACACCCAGGAGGCCACGGTCTCGTTGGACATGCCGCGACTCGGCCTGGACTGGCATGAGTCCGTGCTGGTGCGCGACGAGCTCACCGGCGAGGTCTACACCTGGGGCAGGAACAACTACGTACGTCTGGAACCGGGCCGCACACCCGCCCACGTACTGACCGTCCTGCGACCGTCCAACCCGCAGATCGGGGGGTCACCCACACAATGATCGTCAACGAGCCCGTTCCGGACACCTTCGAGGACACGCCGCAGAAGGACCGGGACCCGGACTGGTTCAAACGCGCCGTCTTCTACGAGGTCCTCGTCCGCTCCTTCCAGGACAGCAACGGCGACGGCGTCGGCGACCTCAAGGGCCTGACCGCCAAACTCGACTACCTGCAGTGGCTCGGCATCGACTGCATCTGGCTGCCACCCTTCTTCAAATCCCCCCTCCGCGACGGCGGATACGACGTCTCCGACTACACCGCCGTCCTCCCCGAATTCGGCGACCTCGCCGACTTCGTGGAATTCGTCGACGCCGCCCACCAACGCGGCATGCGCGTCATCATCGACTTCGTCATGAACCACACCAGCGACCAGCACCCGTGGTTCCAGGAATCGAGGAAGGACCCCGACGGACCCTACGGCGACTACTACGTCTGGGCCGACGACGACAAACAGTTCCCCGGCGCCCGCATCATCTTCGTCGACACCGAAGCCTCCAACTGGACCTTCGACCCCGTCCGCAAACAGTACTTCTGGCACCGTTTCTTCTCCCACCAGCCCGATCTCAACTACGAGAACCCGGCCGTGCAGGAGGAGATGATCTCGGCGCTGCGGTTCTGGCTGGACCTGGGCATCGACGGCTTCCGCCTCGACGCGGTGCCGTACCTGTACCAGCAGGAGGGCACCAACTGCGAAAACCTTCCCGCAACCCATGACTTCCTCAAGCGGGTGCGGAAGGAGATCGACGCGCACTACCCCGACACGGTGCTGCTGGCCGAGGCGAACCAGTGGCCGGAGGACGTCGTCGACTACTTCGGCGACTTCCCCAGCGGCGGCGACGAATGCCACATGGCGTTCCACTTCCCGGTCATGCCGAGGATCTTCATGGCGGTCCGGCGGGAATCGCGCTATCCCGTCTCGGAAATCCTCGCCAAGACCCCGGCCATCCCCTCGAACTGCCAGTGGGGCATCTTCCTGCGGAACCACGACGAGCTGACCCTCGAAATGGTCACCGACGAAGAACGCGACTACATGTACGCGGAGTACGCCAAGGACCCGCGCATGCGCGCCAACATCGGCATCCGCCGGCGGCTCGCCCCGCTCCTGGACAACGACCGCAACCAGATCGAACTGTTCACCGCCCTGCTGCTGTCCCTGCCGGGCTCGCCGATCCTCTACTACGGCGACGAGATCGGCATGGGCGACAACATCTGGCTCGGCGACCGCGACGCCGTCCGCACCCCCATGCAGTGGACCCCGGACCGCAACGCCGGCTTCTCCTCCTGCGATCCGGGACGGCTGTCACTCCCGACGATCATGGACCCGGTCTACGGCTACCAGGTCACCAACGTCGAGGCGTCGATGTCGTCGCCGGCGTCGCTGCTGCACTGGACCCGCCGGATGATCGAGATCCGCAAGCAGAACCCGGCGTTCGGCCTCGGCACCTACACCGAGCTGCCCTCGTCCAACCCGTCCGTCCTCGCCTACCTGCGCGAACACAAGGACGACCTGGTGCTGTGCGTGAACAACTTCTCCCGTTTCGCGCAGCCCACGGAACTCGATCTGCGTGCCTACGAGGGACGCCACCCCGTCGAACTCATCGGCGGAGTCCGCTTCCCCGCCATCGGTGAACTGCCCTACCTCCTCACCCTCGCGGGCCACGGCTTCTACTGGTTCCGCCTACGGAAGGACGCCGTGTAAGCCCGACCGGAACTCCGGGCGGGCCGGTTTCCCCCGGCCCGCCCGGGGCACGCAGACAGGAACACCCCGCCCCCGGGGAAAGGACGCGATTCCATGTCGGAAGCCGCTTCGCACTCCACCGCGACAAGTCCTGCACCACCACCCGCCACGGAACCGACAGCCGGGCTGCTCACCTCGCTGGAGCCCCTGCTGCGCGAGTGGCTGCCGCGACAGCGCTGGTTCGCGGGGAAAGGGCGACCGGTCACCGGGTTCAGCCTGGTGGCGGCCACGGAACTGCTGCCGGTGGGCTCCTCCACGGCCGGCGGGTCACAGGGGGCCGGCGGTTCCAAGGCCGGTCTGCTGCATCTCCTCGTCCGCGCCCATCAGCCGCTGGTGCCGTCCCAGGGGGCCGCGACGCACCCCGGCGACTGCTACCAACTGCTGCTCGGCGTACGCGAGGCGCTGCCGCCCCGGCTGGCACCCGCGCTGATCGGGCATGTGGCGGAGGGGCCGCTGGCCGGGCGGACGGTGTACGAGGGGCTGCACGACCCCCGTCTCGCCGACGTCCTCCTGGAGGCGCTGCGGACCCAGGCTCGCGTCGGTGAGCTGCGCTGCGGGCGGGACACGCGCCATGACATCCCCGAGGGCCTGGTGCCGCGTCTGGCCACCGCCGAGCAGTCCAACTCGTCCCTCGTCTACGGCGATACGTTCATCCTGAAGCTCTTCCGCCGGGTCGTGCCCGGCGACAACCCCGACCTCGAACTGCCGCTCACCCTGTCCCGCGAGGGCTGCCCCCGGGTACCGGCGCCGGTGGCCTGGATGGTGGCGGACCTGGGCCGCGCGGGCGACCCCGACGGCCATCACGTCCTGGGCGTCCTGCAACCGTTCCTGCACGGCGCGGCGGACGGCTGGGAACTGGCGCTGAGCATGCTGACCAAGGGCGAGGACTTCACCGCCGAGGCACGGGCGCTGGGGCGGGCGACCGCCGAGGTGCACACGGCGCTGACGCGCGCCCTGCCCACGGTCACCCTGGGCCGGCCCCAACTGCAGTCGCTGGTCGAGGGGATGACCGAGCGCCTGGAGGCGGCGGCGCAGTCCGTGCCCGCGCTGCGGCCGTACGCGCCCGGTCTGCACACGGCGTTCGAGGCGCTGGCCGACCTGGCGGCCGAGGGGCGCACCTGGACGGCCCAGCGCATCCACGGTGACCTGCACCTGGGGCAGTGTCTGCGTTCTCCGTCCGGGGAGTGGTCGCTCATAGATTTCGAGGGCGAGCCGTCGAAGCCGCTGGCCGAGCGGCGGATGCCGCAGCCCGTCGCCCGTGACATCGCCGGCATGCTCCGCTCCTTCGACTACGCCGCGCACTCCCTCCAGCCCCCGGCCACGGACTGGGCGACCACCTGCCGGGCCGCGTACTGCTCCGGGTACGCGGAGGTGGCGGGGGTCGATCCGCGGACCGATCCCGTGCTGCTGCGCGCGTACGAGACCGACAAGGCCGTGTACGAGGTCCTGTACGAGGCCCGCCACCGCCCCGACTGGCTCCCCGTCCCCCTGGCCGCCGTCCACCGCCTGGCCACGGACCCCTGCACCGACATCACCCCCTGACACCACCCCTCCCGAGGAGACCGTCCCTGTGACTCCCCGCCCGCCGTCCGACGACAGCACGCAGCCCCCCGACGCCGGGGCCGAGGTACCGGCTCCGGTGAAGAAGACCGCCGCGAAGAAGACGGCCACGACGACGAAGAAGAAGACGGCAGCGAAGAAGGCAACGGCAGCGAAGGAGACGGTCGCCAAGAAGGCGACGGCGAAGAAGACAGCGACGAGGAAGACGGCGGCGAAGAGTACGACCGGAGCTGTCGCCGCCGAGGCGGCCTCGGGCGCACCGGCAGCCACGCGGACGGCCACCGGGGGTGGTGGCGAGGCCGCGCCGAGAAAGACGGCGCAGAGCGCGGGCACGGCGGCGGAGAAGGCCCCCACAACGCACGCCGTCGCCAAGAAGGCGGCGGCGAAGAAGGCCGCGGCGAAAAAGGTCCCGGCCGCGAAGAAGACCGTGGCGAAGAAGGCGGTCGGGAAGAGGACCGCGGCCAAGGACACCACGGCCGGGAAGACCACGGCCGGGAAGGTCGTCACCGTTGGTGCCTCCGCCGATGATGTCACCGCAGGAGCCGTGACCGCCGACGGTGTCGCCGAGAAGGCCGTAGCCAAGAAGGCCGTAGCCAAGAAGGCCGCCGCGAAGAAGGCCACCGCCCAGAAGACCATCGCGAAGAAGGCGGCCGCCAAGAAGGCCGCCCCCAAGAAAGCGGTCGCGAAGACGGCGGTCGCCGTGCAGCCCGTCGCCAAGAAGGCGGTGGCCGAATCGGCGGTAGCCAAGACGGCCACCACCAAGAAGACCGTCGCCAGGAAGGCCTCCGCGAAAAGGGCCGTGGCAGCGCCCGAGTCGGCCGTGTCCGAGCCGTCCGCGGCCGTGTCGGTGCTGGCCGGATCGTCCACCACGCCCCCCGGAGCGACCGTCCCCCACCAGGCCACCTCCGAGCCGGCCGGCCCCGACCCCGTGGTCCCCAAGCAGGCCACGGCCGAGCCGGTGCTCGACGAAACCACGGTCGCCGCACCGGCCGGCACCCAAGCCCCCGAGTCCCCCCTCGCCGAGCCGGCCTTCTCCCCCGCGATGGACGGCGGTGACCGGGAGCGGTTGTTGGCCGGTACGCATCATGAGCCGCATGCCGTGCTCGGGGCCCATCCCGCACCCGGTGGTGTGGTGTTCCGGGCGTTCCGGCCGTACGCGCTCGGGGTGAGCGTGGTGGTGGGGTCACTGCGGGCGGAGCTGCACGACGACGGGGGCGGCTTCTTCTCGGCGCTGCTGCCGCTGCGGGAGGTTCCGGGGGCGTACCGGCTGCTGGTGTCGTACGAGGGGACGGAGCAGGAGACCGAGGACGCGTACCGCTTCCTGCCCGCGATCGGTGAGCTGGACCTGTATCTCATCGGTGAGGGGCGGCACGAGCAGCTGTGGCGTGCGCTCGGCGCCGAGCCGATGACCCACCAGGGCGTCACCGGCACCCGCTTCACGGTGTGGGCCCCGAACGCGCGCGGCGTACGCGTGGCCGGGACCTTCAACTTCTGGGACGGCACGGGCTTCCCGATGCGTTCGCTGGGCTCCTCGGGCGTGTGGGAGCTGTTCGTGCCCGGGATCGGCGAGGGTGAGCTGTACAAGTTCGAGATCACCCGGCCGGACGGCTCGCGGACGCTCCGGGCCGACCCACTGGCCCGCCGCACGGAGGTCCCGCCCGCCACGTCGTCCGTCGTGCACGCCTCGCACTACGAGTGGGGCGACGAGGAGTGGCTGGCGAGTCGGGCCGAGACCCCCGCGCACGAGGCGCCGTTCTCGGTCTACGAGGTCCATCTGCCGTCCTGGCGACCGGGACTGACCTACCGACAACTCGCGGAGCAACTGCCGGCGTACGTCTCCGACCTCGGCTTCACGCACGTCGAGCTGCTGCCGGTCGCCGAGCATCCCTTCGGTGGATCCTGGGGCTACCAGGTCACCGGGTTCTACGCCCCGACCGCCCGCCTCGGCACCCCGGACGACTTCAAGTACCTGGTCGACGCCCTGCACCGGGCGGGGATCGGGGTGCTGATGGACTGGGTGCCGGCCCACTTCCCGCGTGACGACTGGGCGTTGGCGGAGTTCGACGGGCGCCCGCTGTACGAGCACGCGGACCCGGCGCGGGCGTCGCACCCCGACTGGGGCACGCTGGAGTTCGACTACGGGCGCCGCGAGGTGCGCAACTTCCTGGTGGCCAACGCCGTCCACTGGTGCGAGGAGTACCACATCGACGGGCTGCGGGTGGATGCCGTCGCGTCGATGCTGTACCTCGACTACTCGCGCGAGCCGGGCCAGTGGACACCGAACGAGCACGGCGGCCGGGAGAACCTGGACGCGGTCGCCTTCCTCCAGGAGATGAACGCCACCGTGTACCGGCGGGTGCCGGGCGTCGTGACGATCGCGGAGGAGTCCACGGCCTGGGACGGGGTCACGCGCGCCACCCACCACACCGGTCCGGGCGGCTTCGGAGGGCTCGGCTTCGGCCTGAAGTGGAACATGGGCTGGATGCACGACTCGCTGGACTACATGGCCAAGGACCCCGTCCATCGCAAGCACCACCACCACGAGATGACCTTCTCGATGGTGTACGCGTACAGCGAGAACTACGTCCTGCCCATCTCGCACGACGAGGTCGTGCACGGCAAGGGCTCACTGGTGTCGAAGATGCCGGGCGACTGGTGGCAGCAGCGCGCCAACCACCGCGCCTACCTCGGCTTCATGTGGGCCCATCCGGGCAAGCAACTGCTCTTCATGGGGCAGGAGTTCGCGCAGGGCGCGGAGTGGTCGGAGGCGCACGGGCCGGACTGGTGGCTGCTCGATCCGGCGTACGGCGCGGAGGCGGACCACCGGGGGGTACGGGACCTCGTCCGTGACCTCAACACGGTGTACCGCCGCACTCCCGCCCTCTGGGAGCAGGACACCCGGCCGGCGGGGTTCTCGTGGATCACGGGGGACTCGGCGGACGACAACGTCCTCGCGTTCCTGCGGTTCGCCGAGGACGGCAGTCCGCTGCTGGCGGTCTCCAACTTCTCGCCGGTGGTGCGGCAGGACTACCGTCTGGGTGTCCCCGAGGACGTCCCTGCGTGGCGTGAGGTGCTCAACACGGACGCCGGTGTCTATGGGGGGACGGATCTGACCACGGCCCACCCGGTGAAGCCGGAGCCCCACCCCTGGCACGCCCAGCCCGCCAGCATCCGGGTGACCCTCCCGCCCTTGACCACCCTCTGGCTCCGCCCGGCCTGACCGGGTGTGCTGTCGGGTGCGGGTCCGGTGAGGGCTGGTCGCGCAGCCCCTGCTTCTCAGGGGCGCGGGGAACTGCGCGAGAAGCCCCACCGGACCCGCACCCGACAACGCGTCAGCCGCTTCTCCTCCTGCCCGACATCATCCGCCGCAGCAACCCCAACAACCCACTGCTCTCCTCTTGCCGCACCCCCGGCTCAACACCCGCGACCCCCGCCTCGGCCGACGCAGCCGACGCTCCCGCCCCGTCCACCCACCGCTCCCCCACCCCACGCACCGAACTGTGCCCGGCGAGTTCGTAACGCACCGGCAGCAGCTTCAACCCCCGCACCACAGGCCCCGACCGCCACGGCAACTGATCCGGCGGCAGAGTCAGCTCCGCCCGGCCGAAGTGCTCGAAGATCCGCCCCACCGCGGTCGTGACGATCGTCCCCGCCAGCTCCCGTGCGGCGCTGGGACACTGATGCGGCCCCGCCCCCCACGCCAGATGCGCCCGCGTACTGACGGCTGAGTCGACGAGGTGCGAGGACCCGATCTTCAGCAGATCCTGATGCGCGGCGGCGACGGACGGCGACACGATGTCCCCGGCCCGGATCAGGAAGTTCCCGAGCCGCACGTCACGCGCCGCGAAGCGGAAGCACAGATTGGCCGTCGGCGGATTCGCCAGCGCGGCCCGGTTCACGGTCTCCCCGAGCTGCCCGTTCGACAGGCTCCGCCGCACGGTCGCGTTCCCCCGCAGCACCTCCAGCAGCGTGTTGCAGACCATGTTGCCGGTGATGTCGTTGAGATAGACCGCGTTCATGAACAGCTCACGGCCCAACTGCTCGTCGCTCAACGACGGGTCGGCCAGCAGCATGTAGGAGGTGAGGTCCTCCCCGGGGCGGGACCGCCGATGCGCGGCGAGCCGTGTCATAGCCCCCAGCGCCCGCCCGGTCGCCGGCCCCGCGTCCGGTCCGCCGTCCAGCATCCGCCACAGGTCCATGACCATCTCGTCGCCGAGTTCGACGGGACACCCGAAGAGCTTGGTCGTCACCATGAGCAGCAGCGGCCGGGTGTACTGCGCCGCGAGGTCGGCGAACCCGGTGGTCCCCGACTCGGCGGCGAGCATGGCGATCAGTTCGTCGGCGTAGTGCGCGACGGCCGCCCGCAGCTCCCAGCCCTCGGGCGAGTGCCCGTCCTGGAAGGGCCGCATCGCCGAGTGGTAGCTCAGCCGTGCGTGGCGGTGCTCCTCGTCGTCGAAGAACATGGTCTGCCGGACCTCGTACCCGGCGAGCAGGGGCCAGTCCTGGGGCAGCCGCCCCTCCGCCCGCGCCCGCCAGTGCCGTACGTCGCGCCGCCACACGCTCTCGTTGCGCAGGACCTCCAGCACCTCGCGGTAGTCGAGAACCAGCCACGCCGGCACCCCCATCAGCCCCACGGGTGCCACGGGGCCGTACGTACTCCGCAGTCGCTCGTAGACGCTGCCCGGGTCCCCGTCGAACTCCGAGGTCAGCAACGGCTCCACGGGGAGCGATTCCAGGCCGGGGCCGCCGGTCGGTGCGGCCGCGAACGGATGTGTTTCCATGCCGACACGCATACCGCATGAAGCGTGTACGAGCAGTGACGATGACGCCAACCGTTACAGGTTGGTGATCCCTGATGCACCTGTGGTGACGGTGGCGGGGGTGCCGGCTGCCGGGCACCCGGCAGTCGGCCACCCCGGC
This sequence comes from Streptomyces akebiae, assembly GCF_019599145.1. NCBI lineage: Bacteria > Bacillati > Actinomycetota > Actinomycetes > Kitasatosporales > Streptomycetaceae > Streptomyces > Streptomyces akebiae. Next base: position 3,230,305 of record NZ_CP080647.1, read on the forward strand.
CCACTTCAAGCCAGGGCCGGCAACTCCTCCAGCGCCTTCGGCAGTTCCTCGGCGTGCACGACACCGAGCGTCTGCGTCGCTCGCGTCAGGGCGACGTACAGATCGCTCGTGCCGAAGCGCCCCGGCTCGACGACGAGCACGGAGTCGAACTCCAGGCCCTTGGCCTGCCGGGGGTCGAGGAGGACGACGGTGCGGGTCAGGTCGGGCTCCGCGCCCGCCGTGACGCCGTCCAGCCGGGCCGCCAGCGCCCGGTGCAGCTCGCGCGGCGCGATCACCGCGAGGCGGCCCTCGGCGGGGGTGAGTTCGGCGACCACCCCGGCCACCGCGGCGGGCAGTTCCCTCGTCGCCGCGCGGCGCGCCCAGGGCCGTACGCCGGTGGACCGTACGGAGCTCGGCGGTTCGAAGTCCGGCCGCTCGGCGCGGACGACACCGGCCGCGACCGCCATGATCTCGGCGGGGGTGCGGTAGTTGACGCCCAGCCGGGTGTGCTCCCAGCGGTCCTGGACGTACGGGGCGAGGATGTCGGCCCAGGAGCCGACGCCCGCGGCCTCGGCCGTCTGGGCCGGGTCGCCGACCAGCGTCATGGAGCGGGTCGGCGAGCGGCGCATCAGCAGACGCCAGGCCATCGGCGACAGCTCCTGCGCCTCGTCGACGATGATGTGCCCGAACGCCCAGGTGCGGTCGGCCGCCGCCCGCTCGGCCGCGCTGCGGTGGTCGTCCTCCTCGTGCCGCTCGGCGAACCGTTCGGCGTCGATGATGTCGTGGGCGGACAGCACCTCCGAGCCGTCGGGGTCGCTGTCCTCCTTGTCCTCGAACTCGTAGGTCCGGGACGCGTAGGACACCTCCAGCACGCCCTGCGCGTAGGCGATCTGGGTCTCCCGCTCGCGCTCGGCACGGGCCCGCGCCGGCCGGTCGTCCTCCCCGAGCAGTTCCGCGGCCTCGTCGAGCAGCGGCACGTCGGCGACCGTCCACGCGCGCGTGACCGGACGGCGTACGGCGTCGGCGTCCTCCTTCGGCAGATACGCGTCCGGCTCGGCCAGGAAGTCGGCGATCAGCCGGCGCGGGGTGATCCGGGGCCACAACTGGCCGATGGCGGACCAGACCTCGGGGTTCTCGGCCAACTCGTCGCGGATCTGGGTGATGTCACTGGCGTCGAGGAGGTTGCTGCCGTCGTACGGGTCGGTGCCGATGCGTTCGGCGACCATCTCGGTGAGGGTGTTGAGGATGTAGCCCTCGAAGTACTCGCGGGCCGCGTTGTGCGGGAGTTTCGCCTCGCGGGTGCGCTCGCGGGCGACCCGTACGAGGTCGTCGTCGAGCATGAGGATCTCCCGGTCGTGCTCGATGGCGATCACGGGGTCGGGCAGCGACTGCCGGTCCCGCACGACGGCCGCGAGGACGTCGGCCATGACGGCGCTCCCCTTCACCCGGGCGGCCGCCGGGGTGTCGGTGGCGGTGGCCCGTACGCCGGGGAACAGTTCGCCGACCGTGGCCAGCAGCACCCCCGTCTCGCCCAGCGACGGCAGCACCTCGCCGATGTAGCCGAGGAAGGCCGGGTTGGGCCCGACGACGAGGACGGCGCGCTTGGCGAGCAGGTCCCGCTGCTCGTAGAGGAGGTAGGCGGCCCGGTGCAGGGCGACGGCGGTCTTGCCCGTGCCGGGGCCGCCCTCCACGACCATCACCCCCTGGTGCGGGGCGCGGATGACGCGGTCCTGCTCGGCCTGGATGGTCTGCACGATGTCGCCCATGCGCCCGGTGCGGGCGGAGTTGAGGGCGGCCAGCAGGACGGCGTCGCCGGTCGGGTCCTCGTACCCGGTACGGGTCGCGTCGCCGAGGTCGAGGATCTCGTCGTGCAGGGCGGTGACCCGGCGGCCCTCGGTGGTGAGGTGCCGGCGGCGGCGCAGCCCCATCGGGGTGTGGCCGGTGGCGAGGTAGAAGGGTCGGGCGACGTCGGCGCGCCAGTCGATGAGGATCGGGGTCCGCTCGGCGTCGTCCTCGCGCAGCCCGATGCGGCCGATGTGGTGGACGGCCCCGTCGGCGAGGTCGAGCCGGCCGAAGCAGAGCGAGCCGTCGACGGCGTTCAGCGCGGCCAGCAGTCCCGAGCGCTCGGCGACCAGGATGTCCCGCTCCAGACGGGCCTGCATGGGCGTGTTGCCCTGGGCGAGCGCGTCCGTGACGGACCCCTCGGTCTCACCGCGCAGGGCGTCCACGCGGGCATACAGCCCGTCGATGAATTCCTGCTCGCGCCGCAATTCATCGTGTGAATCATGCGAAAAGCCGGTGTTTGACAATTCCACTCCCGCCCGGATATACTCTGCTCACTGAACTTCTTTGCGACCCATCCTTTTGAAGTCGCGAACCATTCAATATACGCAGAAAAAGCCCCCGAGCACAATTGCTCGGGGGCTTTTCTCGTCCCTGAGGTCGGAGCCGTCGTCCGTCAGAGCACGTCGTCCAGTTCCGCCAGCAGCCGCCGCTTCGGCCGCGCGCCGACCATGGCCTTCAGCGGCTCACCGCCCTTGAACACCATGAACGTCGGCATCGAGAGCACCCGGTACGCGCGGGTGGTCTCCGGATTGGTGTCCACGTCCAGCTGCACCACCTTCAGCCGCTCGCCCTCCTCCGCCGCGAGCGCGCTCAGCACCGGCCCCATCTGCCGGCACGGCGGACACCAGTCGGCGGTGAACTCCACCAACACCGGCAACGCGGCCCCGATCACCTCCGCCTCGAAGTCCGCGTCTGTCACCTCGGCCACACCAGCCGCTCTGATCACAGCTCCCCGCCTCCCGCTCCCAGTTCACACTCCGGCTCCGGACCGCCCGGAACCCCCGCCTCGTCCGCCAGCCGCTGCCGCGCCCGCTCGGCCCGCGCCAGCTGCTCGCCGACCGACGCCCGCACCGCCGCCAACTCGCCGATCAGCGCGTCGAGTTCGTCCAGCTTCCGCCGGTACACCGCCAGCGACGCCGGGCACGAGTCGCCCTCCGGATGGCCCGCCCGCAGGCACTCCACGAAGGGCCGTGTCTCCTCCAGGTCGAACCCGAAGTCCTGCAAGGTCCGGATCTGCCGCAGCAGCCTCAGATCCGCCTCGTCGTACGTCCGGTACCCGTTCCCCGCCCGCCGCGCGGGCAACAGCCCCCGCGCCTCGTAGTACCGCAACGCCCGTGTCGTCGTCCCGGCCCGTGCCGCCAGCTCCCCGATGCGCATACGAGGACGGTATTCCTTGACGCCGACGTCAAGGCCAACGCGCCCCGTCCGGGACGCGAGGAATGCGCGAGAAGCCCCGTCGGCGGGGGCGGATCGAGACGCGAAAAAACCGAGTGACCAGGTCTATAGGGGGAGGACCTGGCCACTCGGGGTTCTGGGACTCTTCAGTTGGTTTCCGTACGGCCGGGTCTACGGGGGGAGGACCCGGCCGTACGGAGTCGTGGAGGCGGAGCCTCAGGCCTTGGCGAGTTCCTTCTCGCCCTCCGGCTCGGCGGCGGCAGCCGCCGGGGCGGACCCGTGACCGTCGTCCAGCAGCGTCGCCTCGTCGAACGGCGCCTGCCCGGCGAGGACCTGGTTCACCCGCTCCTTGTCGATCTCCTTGGTCCAGGTACCGATGAGGACCGTGGCGACCGCGTTGCCCGCGAAGTTCGTCAGGGCGCGGGCCTCGCTCATGAAGCGGTCGATGCCGACGATGAGGCCGATGCCGTCCACCAGGGCCGGCTTGTGCGACTGCAGACCACCCGCGAGGGTCGCGAGACCGGCGCCGGTGACACCCGCCGCGCCCTTGGAGGCGACCAGGAGGAAGAGCAGCAGCGCGATCTGCTCACCGACGGCCATCGGCGTGCCCATGGCGTCGGCGATGAACAGGGACGCCATGGTCATGTAGATCATGGTGCCGTCGAGGTTGAAGGAGTAGCCGGTCGGGACGGTGATGCCGACGACGGGCTTGCTGACACCCAGGTGCTCCATCTTCGCGATGAGCCGCGGCAGCGCGGACTCGGAGGAGGAGGTGGACAGGATCAGCAGGAACTCACGGCCCAGGTACTTGAAGAGCGTGAAGATGTTCAGCCCCGCGACGATCTTCAGCAGCGCGCCGAGGACGATGAAGACGAAGAGGAAGCAGGTGACGTAGAAGCCGATCATCAGCACGGCGAGGCTCTTGAGGGCGTCGAGGCCCGCGGAACCGGTCACGGCCGCGATGGCACCGAAGGCACCGATCGGGGCGACCCACATCACCATCGCGAGGATGCGGAAGACCAGGCGCTGGATGTGCTCGATACCGCGCAGGATCGGCTGGCCGGCGTCGCCCATGGCCTGGAGCGCGAAGCCCGCGAGGAGGGCGACGAGCAGGGTCTGGAGGACCTCGCCGCCGGTGAACGCGGAGACGATCGTGGTCGGGATGATGCCGAGCAGGAACTCGGTGGTGTCCTTCGCCTCGGCCGAGACCTGTGCCTGACCGGTCTCCTTGATCGCGTCGGTGACCGCGAGACCCGTGCCGGGCTCGACGATGTTGCCGACGACCAGACCGATGGCGAGGGCCACCAGCGACATGATCAGGAAGTAGACCAGGGCGATACCGCCCACGGCGCCGACCTTCGCGGCCTTCCGTACGGAGCCGATGCCCAGCACGATCGTGCAGAAGATGATCGGCGAGATCATCATCTTGATCAGGTTCACGAAGCCGGTACCGATGGGCTTCAGCTCGACGGCGAAGTCGGGGGCGATGAGACCCACGGCGATGCCGAGGGCCACAGCCACGATCACGGCGATGTACAGGTAGTGGGTGCGGTCCCGCTTGGCGGGTGCGGTAGGTGCCGTATGGGTGGTGCTGGCCACGGCTGCCCTCCTCGTCGACGACGTCGTCGGCTCGCTGTTCCGGCGTGCGGCTCACGTCCGGGGGAATGCGGGAGACGGTCTCCCTGGTGGGAACCGGCGGGTTCCCGGGTGGGAGACCGGCTCCCGGGGTCGGGAGCCGGCGGGCTCCCGGAGCCGGTAGCTGGGGGACTGCCGGCGGTGGGAGCAGGGCTCCCGGGGGGTGTGGGAGCCGGGGCTCCCGGCGGTGGAAGCCGGCGGGCTTCCGGGGCCGGAGGCCGAGGCCTCCGGTGGGAGCTGGGGGCTCCCGGGGCGGGGAGACGGGCTCCCGATGGTGGGAGAGATGTCTCCCGGGGGTGGGGGACGGGCTCCCGGCGGCTCGGGTTGTGGGGTCCCGGGGCGGGAGTCGTACTCCCTGTCGGTGTCCATGTGCTGGACGGGTCGATGCAGTGACTATCTCCCTCCCTGTGAGGGCGGTCACCCTTCCGTTCATTTAGTTCACGCCAACCCGTGGATGCAGACTGTTGCCATGCGCGTCCCTCCCCGCCTCCGTCCCCGCAGCCTGGCCGGTCAGCTCTTCGCCGTGCAGGCGGTGCTGATCGCGGCCGTCGTGGCCGGATACGCGCTGTTCACGTACATCAGCGACCGCTCCCAGGCGGAGGAGGCGGGGCGTCGTCAGGCCCTGGCCGTGGCGGCCACGGTGGCCGACTCCCCGTCGGTCCGGGCGGCGATCCACACGTCCGATCCGACCGAGCGGCTCCAGCCGTACGCCACGGAGGTGCAGCGGCACGCCGGCGTCGACTTCGTCACGATCATGACCCGTGACGGCATCCGTTGGACGCACCCCGACCGCGACCGGATAGGGGAGCACTTCCTCGGCCACATCGAGAAGGCGCAGAACGGCGAGTCCTTCACCGAGACCTACACCGGCACCCTCGGCCCGTCGGTGCGCGCGGTCACCCCGATCATGGAGGACGGCGAGGTCATCGGCCTGGTCAGCGCCGGCATCCGGGTCCAGGCGATCAGCGACCGCGTCGAGGACCAGCTCACGGCCCTGGTCGGAGTGGCCGTCGGCGCCCTCGCCCTCGGCGGCATCGGCACCTACATCGTCAACGCCCGGCTGCGCCGCCACACCCACAACATGAACGCCGCCGAGCTGAGCAACATGCACGACTACCACCAGGCCGCCCTGCACGCCGTGCGCGAGGGCCTGCTGATGCTCGACGGCCAGTACCGGGTGGCCCTCATCAACGACGGGGCGCGGGAGCTGCTGGGGGTGACGGACGACGTGGTCGGCCGTTCGGTGGCGGAGCTGGGGCTGCCCGCCCCTCTGACGGGCGCCCTGCTCTCCTCGGAGCCCCGGGTGGACGAAGTGCTCCTGACCGCCGAACGGGTGCTGGTCGTGAACACCTCTCCGGTGTCGGGCGGCCAGCGCAGGGGCGCGGTGGTCACCCTGCGCGACGTGACCGAACTCCAGTCCCTCACGGGCGAGCTGGACTCCGAGCGGGGCTTCACCCAGGCGCTGCGTTCCCAGGCGCACGAGGCCGCCAACCGCCTCCACACGGTCGTCTCGCTCATCGAGCTGGGCCGCTCGGACGAGGCGATCGACTTCGCGACGGCGGAACTGGAGCTGGCGCAGGCGCTGACGGACCAGGTCGTGGCGGCGGTCAGTGAACCGGTGCTCGCCGCCCTGCTGCTGGGCAAGGCCGCCCAGGCGAACGAACGGGGCGTCGAACTGGTGGTCTCCGAGGACAGCCGCATCGACGACGGCCTCCTCCCGGAGTCCCTCCCGGCCCGTGACCTGGTCACGGTCCTGGGCAACCTGATCGACAACGCGGTGGACGCGGCGCAGGGGTCGGTGGGGGCGAGGGTTACGGTGACGGCGTACACGGACGAGACGGGCGCGCCCGGGGACATCGGGGCGGGCGGGCCGTTGGACGATCCCGTGCTGGTGCTGAGGGTGTCGGACACGGGGGCGGGCGTGGACCCGGCCCTCGCGGAGGCCGTCTTCGAACGCGGCTTCTCGACGAAGCCCGCCGGACCCGGCGGCCGCGGCCTCGGTCTGGCCCTCGTACGGCAGACGGCGCGCCGGCACGAGGGCACGCTGACCGTGTCGGAGGCGGCCGGGGGCGGGGCGGAGTTCGAGGTACGACTGCCGCTGGGCAGGAGCGGTACGAACAGGACGGGGCAAGCTGTACAGGCTGCACCGACCGCACATGCTGTCCAGGCCCCTCGGGCCACTGTGGCTGGAGGCGACGACGCATGACGAAGGCCGGGTCCGACCCCATCAGAGTGCTGGTCGTCGAGGACGACCCCGTGGCCGCCGACGCGCACATGATGTACGTCGGCCGCGTCCCCGGCTTCACGGCGGTGGGCAAGGCCCACACGGGCGCGGAGGCGCGGCGCGCGCTGGACCGTACGCCGGTGGACCTGCTGCTGCTGGACCTCCACCTGCCGGACGTGCACGGCCTGCAACTGGCGCGTTCCCTCCGCGCGGCCGGCTACCACGCGGACGTGATAGCGGTGACGTCGGCGAGGGACCTGACGGTGGTCCGGGAGGGCGTCTCGCTGGGCGTGGTGCAGTACGTCCTGAAGCCGTTCACGTTCGCGACGTTGCGGGACCGGCTGGTGCGGTACGCCGAGTTCCACGCGGCGGCGGGCGAGGCGAGCGGCCAGGACGAGGTGGACCGGGCGTTGGCGACCCTGCGGGCGCCGGGCCCGGCGGCACTGCCGAAGGGGCTCAGCGCCCCGACGCTGGAACGGGTGACGGTGGCCCTGCGGGACGCGGGCGAGGGCCTGACGGCGGCGGGCGTCGCCGAGGCGGTCGGCATCTCACGGATCACGGCCCGGCGCTATCTGGAGCACCTGGTGGACGCGGGCCGGGCGGCGCGGAGTCCGCAGTACGGGCAGGTGGGGCGGCCGGAGTTGCAGTATCGGTGGGTGAAGGGGCAGTAGGGGGCGGCGGGGCCGGCCCAGGGGCGAGGGCGGCGGCCGACAGGCCGGGGCGGGCCGACGGGCGGGGGCCGGCCGACGGGCCAGACCAGCCGACCGACAGGACCAGCCGACAGGCGAGACCGGACGACAGGCGGAACCAGCCAACAGGCAAGACCGGCCTACAGGCGGAACCAGCCAACAGGCAAGACCGGCCTACAGGCGGAACCGGCCGACAGGCAGGACCAGCCTGCCGACAGGACCAACCAACCAGCGACGCCAGCCGACCGACAGGGTCAGCCGGAGGGGTTCGGCGCCCGGAACGGTGCGGCGTAGACGACGACCTGTGCACCGAGCCCGAGGATCGTGAGGGCCTCGGCGGCCGAGAGCGCGACGAGTCCGGGGCTGGTCCTCCCGCTCACCCAGTACACCAGCAGCCCGGCGAGCGGGACGACGCAGAAGGCCAGCAGATCGATCCCGCACTGGATGGCCTTGCGGGACCGCCTGCGCGCATCGGCCCGATGCGCGACTTCCCAGTCGAAAACCTTCTCCGCACCGGCGAGCTGGGCGAGCCGCGGTCCGAGATCGTCCCGCACGTACGCCCCGATCGCGGAGATCTTCTCGTCGTTGACGAGGTAGGTCCATCCCAGCACGACACACACGGGCGGCAGCGCGAGCAGCATCGCCGGCTGTTTCGCCTGCGCCGAGGCGGCGATGACGGCGGCGAGCACGGTGAGGGTGACGTAGAGCAGGTTGTCCCGGAACCCGATCCGCGTCTTCTGCTCGTCCTTGACGGTCTGGTACTCGACGAGCAGCAACTGCCCGACGGTGACGTCGTCCCGTTCCGACACCCTTGCCCCCTACCCGGCGCCAACGAAGCCTCTGCTCAAGCACCTTAAGGGGAAGCGGTGCAGACTCATTGACCTGACTAGACCACTCCCCTTACCGTCACCGGGCACCACCCAAGGCCACAGCGACGTAGCCAGCAGGAGGTCGTGCCCGTGCGCCCCACCGCACCCAGCTCCCGCCGATCCCCCCTCCGCCTCCTCCTCACCGCCGCCCTGGCGGTCACCGCGCCGGGCGCGCTCGCCGCCTGCGGCAGCGGCTCCGGCAGCGACCCGGACACGGTGGAGGTCTCCTACAAACAGTCCACGGACAACCAGGTCCGCGTGATGGACACCTTCCTCGCCGACGTCAAGAAGCAGTTCGAGAAGGCGAATCCGGGCAAGAAGGTGAAACTGGTCCCGATCAAGGCCCCGGACTCGGAGTACTACACCAAGGTGCAGCAGATGCTGCGCTCACCGAAGACGGCACCGGACTTGGTCTACGAGGACACGTTCCTCATCAACTCGGACATCACGAGCGGCTATCTGAAGCCCCTGGACGATTACCTGGCCGACTGGAAGGACTGGGACCAGTTCATCGACACGGCCAAGACGGCGGCGAAGGCCGAGGACGGAAAGACGTACGGCATTCCGGACGGCACGGACACGCGCGGTCTGTGGTTCGACAAAGCCATCTTCGAGAAGGCGGGCCTGCCGTCGGACTGGCAGCCGAAGAGCTGGGCCGACCTTCTCACCGCCGCCCGCACGATCAAGGCCAAGGTGCCCGATGTCATCCCACTGAACGTCTACACGGGGAAACCGGCAGGCGAGGCCGCGACCATGCAGGGCTTCGAAATGCTCCTCTACGGCACGGAGGGCGCGACCGCGGCCGGCGCGACCGACCCCCTGTACGACGAGAAGTCGAAGAAATGGAAGGCGGGAACCCAGGGGTTCAAGGACGCCCTCGCCTTCGTGGAGACGGTCTACAAGGAGAAACTGGGCCCGGAGGTGTCCGACGCCCTCGACCCCAACATCAGCACCCGAGTACGCGGCGAACTCCTCCCCGAGGGGAAACTGGGCATCAACCTCGACGGCTCCTGGCTCCCCCAGGACTGGTTGCCCGGCAGCGGTCATGAATGGCCGGAGTGGTCGGAGAAGCTGGGCCTCGCCCATATGCCGACGCAGAACGGCCAGTCCCCCGGCAAGGTGAGCATGTCCGGCGGCTGGACCTGGGCCATTCCCGACAAGGCCGGTAATCCCGACCTCGCCTTCGAGTTCATCGAGACGATGCAGTCGAAGGCGAACGCGCAGAAGTGGTACATCGCCAATTCCGGGATCGCCGTCCGCAAGGACGTGGCCGCCGACCCCGCCTACGTGGAGGCCCAGCCCGGCATCAAGTTCTTCACCGACCTGGTGTCCAGCACGCATTACCGCCCGGCGTACCCCGCGTATCCGAAGGTCTCCACGGCCATCCAGGAAGCGATGGAGTCCGTGACGACGGGAGACGCGTCGGTGGCGGAGGCGGCGAAGAACTACGACGAGGAGTTGAAGGCGGCGACGGACGACCAGGTGATCGAGGGGACGGAAGAATGAGCCCTCGCGCATGAAGAGGCAGGCATCGGGGCCTCCTCACCCCGCCTTCCGGGCGTTCACCCGAGCCCTCCCCCTCACCCCCGCCTCGGTCCTCCTGCTCCTGTTCCTGGCCGGCCCGATCGCCTACTGCGCCTACATCGCCTTCACCGACCTCCAGCTCACCGGCCAGGCCGAGGACTCCTTCATCGGCTTCGACAACTTCCGTACGGCGTTCGGGGACGAGGCCTTCCTCAACGCGGTCTGGCTGACCCTGGTCTTCACGGTGGTCTCGGCGCTGCTCGGCCAGAACACGCTGGGCCTGGCGCTGGCGGCGCTGATGCAACGCGCCTCGAAACCGGTTCGCACGCTGGTGGGAGGAATCGTCGTCACCGCGTGGGTCCTGCCCGAGGTGGTGGCGGGGTTCCTCCTGTACGCCTTCTTCCGCCGGGAAGGCACCCTGAACGCCGTCCTGGACTGGCTCCAACTCCCCACCCAGAACTGGCTGTACACGCTTCCGATCCTGGCGGTGTCGTTCGCGAACGTCTGGCGGGGAACGGCGTTCTCGATGCTGGTCTACTCGGCGGCCCTGAACGAGATCCCGAAGGAGATCACGGAGGCGGCGGAGGTCGACGGCGCGGGCGGCTGGCGCCGCATGTGGCACATCACGCTCCCGATGATCCGCCGCTCGATCGGCACGAACCTGATGCTCATCACGCTGCAGACGTTGTCGGTCTTCGGCCTGATCTGGGTGATGACGAGGGGTGGCCCGGGCGGCAGGAGCCAGACCCTCCCCCTGTTCATGTACGAGGAGGCGTTCCAGAAGAGCATGATCGGCTACGGCACGGCGGTGGCGCTGTTGTTGCTGGTGGTGGGTTCGCTGTTCTCGGTGATCTATCTGCGGCTGCTGCGGACGGAGGTGTAGGTGCCGTGACCTCCCCGAACACCCGTCGGCTCGCGGCCGACGCGGGGCTGCTCGCCATCGCCGCGGCGTTCGTCCTCCCGCTGGCCTGGGTGATCCTCTCGTCGGTGGACCCGCGGGCGGACCTGACGGTGAAAGTCCCGGACGGCGTGACCCTGGACAACTTCGACGCGGTCCTGACCCCGGAGATCACCTTCACGCCGATGCTGAACAGTCTGCTGCTGTGTGGCGGGGGGACTGTGCTGACGGTGATATGCGCGGCCCTGGCGGCCTACCCGTTGTCGAGATTCCGCTCCCGCCTGAACCGCCCCTTCCTCCTCACCATCCTCTTCGCGACGAGCCTCCCGATCACGGCGATCATGGTGCCGGTGTACGCGCTCTTCGTCCAGGTGAACCTGATCGACACCATGCAGGGCACGATCTTCTTCTTCGCCGCGTCCCAATTGCCGTTCGCGATCTGGCTGATGAAGAACTTCATGGACGGGGTGCCGAAGGAACTGGAGGAGGCGGCGTGGACGGACGGCGCGTCGTCGCTCCAGTCGCTGGTGCGGGTGGTGCTGCCGCTGATGGGGCCGGGCGTCGCGGTGGTGACCGTCTTCTCGTTCGTGATGATGTGGGGGAACTTCTTCGTTCCGTTCATGCTGCTGCTCACGCCTGAGCAGATGCCGGCTGCCGTGAGCATCAATGAATTCTTCGGGAATCGGGGGACGGTGATCTACGGGCAGCTGGCGGCGTTCTCGGTGATCTATTCGACGCCGGTGGTTTTGTTGTATGTGGGGGTGGCGAGGCGGTTGGGTGGGGGGTTTGCTCTGGGTGGGGCGGTCAAGGGGTGAGGAGTTGCTCGAGGGCTGCGGCTCGGGTGCGGGCTTCCGCGGTTTCAGCGGGCTGGTCGGCTCGGACGTAGGCGTCTACGGCCTGGAACCAGTGGGCACGGCTTCAGCAGGACGTCGGGCGGCCGCATGGGCCAGGGCCAGGTTCTGCAGCGTGGCGGCTGCCCAGAACCAGTCCCGCGAGCCGGTACCCATCTCGCGCCCCTCGACCAGTCAACACCCGCACCGGGCGAACCTCTTGGCAGTACCTTGAAACCGTGCCGGAGACTCACCCCACCGTCCTCGTCCTGACCGCGCTCGCGCTGGAGTACGCCGCTGTGCGTCCCCACATCGAGGACCGGGAGGAGCTCGTCCACCCTGACAACGCCGGAGCCCGAGTGGAGCGGGGCAGGCTCTCCGGCACCGACTGGTACCTCGCCCTCGCCGAACTGGGCGAGGGCAACAGCAACGCGGCCGCGCTCACCACGCAGATCATCGGCTGGCTGAAGCCGGAGGCGGTGCTGTTCGTAGGCGTCGCGGGCAGCCTCAAGGCCGACATCGGCATCGGGGACGTCGTGGTCGGCACGAGGGTGTACGGCATCCACGGTGGCAAGCAGACGGAGAACGGCTTCCAGGTCCGTCCCGAGGCCTGGCCGGTCTCGTACGCGCTGGAGAGCGCGGCGCGTTCCGCGGTGCGGGACATGGACGGCGTACGGGCGCACTTCAAGCCGATCGCCTCCGGTGACGTGGTCCTGGCCGATGCCGAGTCGAAGATCGCCCAGCATCTGCGCGAGAACTACAACGACGCCGCGGCGATCGAGATGGAGGGTGCGGGCACGTTGCGCGCCGCCCACCTGAACGGCCAGCTGCACGCGCTGGTGCTCCGGGGCATCAGCGACCACGCCGACGCCGCCAAGCACGAGGCCGACGCGACGGGTTCGCAGGAGCGGGCCGCCGCCCAGGCGGCCTCGGTGGCGGTGGCGACGCTTCGGAAGCACCGGCCGCGCGGGGGCCGCGACGGCTCCTCCGACACCGAGGAGGGACCCCAACGGGTCGACGGGGACGGCGGAGCCTCGTACGGAGGCGACCACATCGACCTCCGGGGCGGCCCCTTCCACGGACCCGTCATCGGCAAACAGCTCGGACACCGGCCGTAGCGGCACGCTCCACGGTCCGGTCCCGGTCGCGACCACCACCCTCCCGCCCCGCCCTCCCGGCTTCACCGGCCGCACGGCGGATCTGGACCGCCTGCTCCCCCATCTGGCCCCCACCTCGGACGAGAGCGCCCCGCTGCTCTTGGCCGTCACCGGCATGGGCGGCGTCGGCAAGACGGCCCTCGCGTTGGAGTCGGCGCACCGGGCACGGGCCGAGGGTTGGTTCCCCGGCGGGTTCCTCTTCGTCGACCTGCGCGGCTACGACGACGACCCGGCCACCGCCGACCAGGCCGTCGTGGCCCTGCTCGACGCGCTGGGCGTACGCGGCTCTGATCTGCCACCGACGACGGCACGCCAGTACGACACCTTCCGCACGCTCCTCGCCCAGCGGCACGACCGCACGCTGCTGATCCTGGACAACGCCTCGGACCCGTCCCAGTACCTCCCCCTGCTCCCCGGCACGGATCACCACCGGGTGCTGATCACGTCCCGGGAGCGCCCGGACGCGCTCCCGGTACGCGTCATCGCACTCGAAGCGCTCGACCCCGACGAGTCCGCCGCGCTGATCACCCGCGCCCTGCACTACGCCGACGAACGCGACGACCGCCCGACTCGTGAACCGGACGCCCTCCACGAACTCACCGCCCTCTGCGGCCACTTGCCCCTCGCACTCCAGATCGCGGCGGCGACGCTACGCCGACGCCGCCACCGACACGAGGGAATCGCGTCGCTGGTGGAGGAGATCAGGGCTGCCGGGGACCCGACGACCGCACTCGACAACGGCAGTCCCGGGACGGACCTGTACGGGCGCTCGCTGGTCCTGCGGCCGGTGCTGGAGACCTCGTACCACCGACTGCGGGAGGACCGGGCCCGGTTGCTGCGCCTGTTGTCCCTCGCTCCCGACTCGGAGACGACCACGGAGGCGGTGGCCGCGCTGGCCGACGCGGACACGACCTCCGTGCTCGCCCCGTTGGAGTACCTGGCCGCCGCCCACCTGGTCACACCGGTCCGGGACGACCGGGCGCAGGGCTCGATGCCGCGGTGGCGGTTGCACGACCTGGTGCGGGCGTACGGCATGAGTGTGGTGGCGGGGGACGCGGGGTTGCGGAGGGAGGGGGAGGCCGCGCGGCAGCGGGTGCTCGCGTTATACGTGCGGTGGGCTGACGCGGCGACTCACCGGCTGCGCCGGGTTGCCGGCGGGCAGGACTCGCAGGGCCGGTTCGTGACCCGGCAGAAAGCGCTGGAATGGCTGGACCGCGAGCGCGCGGGGCTGGTGGCGGCAGTGCGGTGGGCGGCAGAGGAACCTTTCACGGCGGCAGCGGTGGAACTGGCCTCCCACCTGGCGATGTACCTGGAGTGGCGGCGCTTCTTCGACGACTGGATCACCGTGGCCGGTATCGCGCGGAGTGCCGCCCACCGGTCCGGTGACCGCATCGCTGAGGCCCGCGCGTGGGACCACCTGGGTATCGCCATGCGGGACACGGGTCGGGCGAAGGAGGCGGTTGACGCCCACACCCGTGCCCTCGCCCTGTTCAGGACCAGCGGTGGCCACGCCGGTGAGGCCCGCTCCTGGAACAACCTCGGCCTCGCCCTGCTGTCGGCACGTCGGCTCAAGGAGGCCGCCTCCGCCCACACTCAGGCCCTCGAACTGTTCCGGGCCGTCGGCGACCGTCTCGGCGAAGCCGACGCGTGGGGCAGCCTCGGTATCTCTCTGGGGGCGGCGGGGCGGCCGGAGGAGGCGCTCACCGCCCTCGCCCGCGCCCGCGACCTGTACCAGGCCGTCGGGGACCGTCTCGGCGAAGCCAACGCGTGGGCCAACCTCGCCTTCGCCCAGAGGGACGCGCGCCGGATGAACGAGGCGATCGAGGCATACGGCAGATCCCTGGAGATTTTCGAGGAGTTCGAGAACTGGTACGGGGCCGGTCAGACCCTCGAACACCTGGCCATGATCCACGAGGCGGTCGGCGCGCGGGACCAGGCCCGCGCCCACTACCTCCGAGCCTGCGACGCCTTCACCCTCGCCGACGCACCCGATCGGGCCACCCGCGCCCGAGCCGCCGCGGCAGCCCTGGCGTAGCCGCCGTCACGCCTCCTGCTCCGGCCCACCCAACTTCCCAGCCCGGAACGGCTCCACCCCCACCACCCGCCGCACCCGCACCGCCTCGATCAGGATCATCAGGCGCCGCTCCCCGGGCAGGAGCCATGGATACCGCTCCTCCCCGATGTACTTCCGCGTGAGCCGGTCCATGGCCCGTTCCGCCTCCTCCCCCTCCACGAAGCGCACCACCCGTCCCCGGATCTCCGCCCGGTCGTAGGGGTTCTCGGTATCGATGTGGGACAGGGAGACGCTCGGGTTGCGCCGCAGGTTCTCCTCCTTCACCCGCCCCACAGAGGTGTTGACCATGACGTACTCGACCCCCGCGTCCTCCTCGATGTCCACCCACATGGGGGACACCTGAGGCGCCCCGTCCGGCCCGACCGTCGCCAAGTGCCAGAAATTCGGCGCCAGTAGGCGCTCACGTATGTGCCCGTCCAGCTTCGTCATGCCGTCATCCCTACCCAGGCCGTCCACGCATCCGCACCCGGGCCCCAGGCTCCCAGGGCCGCCCCTCGATCCCCAGGAGTCACAGGCTTCTCACCACCCGTAGCTTCCTACAATCCGTGTTTGTGGCCGAACAGCCCGTAGTCACCGCAGCCCCGCGCCCCTACGTTGTGCGCGTGCACCGACGCTCAGCCCACGAACGGCAGCCCCAGCACCCCTACCCGCACCCGCACTCGAACCCGCGGCCATACGCGCACGCGGACACGGACCCCCAAGCCGCCGCCCCCGCCCCGCCCTTCAACGCCCCGGCCGCCCGCCAACTACGCGTGGCGCTGGGCATGGGGCCCGAACACGTCGCCTACGGAATGCGGTCCTCGTACGGCCTCCCGTACGTCACCCCGGACCTGGTCGCCGCCTGGGAAGGCGGCGCCGTCTCCCCCACCGGCCCCGAACTCAGCGCGCTCGCGGGGGTGTTGTGGTGCTCGGTCGGTGAACTCGTCACCGCTCCCAGGACCCTGCGCGAGCACCGCACGGCGCAGGGGATCGCCGCCGAGGACGTCGCCCGCGCGGTCGGCCTCGAACTCTCCTCGTACCTGGGGATGGAGGAGACCGGGGAATGGCGCGGCACCGACCGTCAGTCCGCCGCCCTCGCCACCGTGCTCGACCTTTCGCTGCCCGAACTCACCACCGTGACGGGGCGCGAGACGAAACTCAGGGAGCTGCTCCACAGCGCGGTCACCACCCGCTGGCAGGCACACGTCCGACCGATCACCAAGATGCTCGCCCTCGACCGGCATCTCCTGGAAGACGTCCTCCAGGAGATGCACACCGACTACCAGGGCCTGATGACCGCCACCCTCACCTGGGCCAACGGCACCGCCGCGACCGACTCGGGCGACGCCGGCCGCGACTACCTCGACCGGATCACCGACCACTTCTGGTCACTGGTCCGGCGAACGGCCCCCTACTGACCCCGGCCCGCCACACCCGCCGCACCGCAAGTGGAAAGACCTGGCGCCGCGGCCCCGGGGGACCCCTAGAACACCGACTCCGCCTCGTCCATCCGGTCCTTCGGCACCGTCTTCAGTTCGGTCACCGCCTCCGCCAGCGGCACCATCAGCACCTCGGTGCCGCGCAGGGCGGTCATGCGGCCGTAGTCGGACCGGTGCGCGGCCTCGACCGCGTGCCAGCCGAAGCGCGTGGCGAGCACCCTGTCGTACGCGGTCGGGGTGCCGCCGCGCTGGACATGACCGAGGATGACCGGCTTGGCCTCCTTGCCGAGGCGGCGCTCCAGCTCGTACGCGAGCGCCGTGCCGATGCCCTGGAAGCGCTCGTGGCCGAACTGGTCGATCTCGCCGTGGCCGTAGTCCATGGAACCCTCAACCGGGTGCGCGCCCTCGGCGACGCAGATGACCGCGAACTTCTTGCCCCGCGAGAAGCGCTCCTCCACCATCTTCACCAGGCCGGCGGGGTCGAAGGCCCGCTCGGGCAGACAGATGCCGTGCGCGCCCGCCGCCATCCCCGACTCCAGGGCGATCCAGCCCGCGTGCCTGCCCATGACCTCGACCACCATCACCCGCTGATGGGACTCGGCGGTGGTCTTCAGGCGGTCCATCGCCTCGGTGGCGACACCGACGGCCGTGTCGAAACCGAACGTGCGATCGGTCGACGAGATGTCGTTGTCGATGGTCTTCGGGACACCGACCACCGGAAGGCCCGCGTCGCTGAGCATCCGCGCCGCCGTCAGCGTGCCCTCGCCGCCGATCGGGATCAGTACGTCGATACCGAACCGGTGGGCCATGTCCTGGGCGTTCTCGCAGGCCTCGCGCAGACGGTCGCGCTGGAGGCGGGAGGAGCCGAGAATCGTGCCGCCACGGGCCAGGATGCCGCTGACGGACTCCAGGTCGAGGGTGCGGTAGCGGCCGTCGAGGAGACCCGCGTAGCCGTCCTCGAAGCCGATGACCTCGTCGCCGTAGTGGGCGACCGCTCGGTGCACGACCGACCGGATCACTGCGTTCAGGCCCGGACAGTCGCCGCCTGCGGTGAGAACTCCGATACGCATCGTGCTGTGTCTCCTGCTCGTCCTGATCGTCCTGAGCGTCCTGAGTGTCCGGCTCGGTGCCGGTACTTATGAGCCAGTCCGATTGTTTCACGGCCGACCGGGGGTCGCCGCGCCCCTCCCGCCCCACCCGGCACCCCTCCCCGTTGATGGGCGCCTTATCCATGGCCAGAGGTATTGTCAAGAGGGTTTCCGTCCGCCGCGACGGTGATTTCCGCCCCTCCCCTGCCGAACCTGCCGAACCTGCCGAAACAGTCGAACCACATGAAACGGAGAGCACACGTGACGCGCAGCGTGTACGTGACCGGGATCGATCGCGGCGATGGCCGCCAGGTCGTCGAGCTGGGGGTGATGGAGCTCCTGACCCGCCAGGTCGACCGGGTGGGGGTGTTCCGGCCGCTGCTGCACCACGGACCGGACCGGCTCTTCGACCTGCTGCGCGCCCGCTACCGGCTCACCCAGGACCCGGCGACCGTGTACGGCATGGACTACCACGAGGCGTCCACGCTCCAGGCCGAGCACGGCACGGACGAGCTGGTCTCCACCCTCGTCGACCGGTTCCACGCCGCCGCCCGCGACTACGACGTCGTCCTCGTCCTGGGCACCGACTTCGCGGACACGCAGTTCCCGGACGAGCTGTCGCTCAACGCCCGGCTCGCCAACGAGTTCGGAGCGTCCGTCATCCCGGTGGTCGGCGGGCGGAAGCAGACCGCCGAGTCGGTCGTGGCCGAGACGCACAACGCGTACCGCGCGTACGAGGGCCTCGGCTGCGACGTGCTCGCCATGGTCGTCAACCGGGTCACGCCCGCCGACCGCGGCGAGATAGCCGAGCGGCTCGGGGACTCGCGGCTGCCGCTGCCCGTGCCCTGCTACGTCCTGCCCGACGAGCCCGCGCTCTCCGCGCCGACCGTCGCCCAGATCACCCACGCCCTCGGCGGCAAGGTCCTCCTCGGTGACGACTCGGGCCTCGCCCGCGACGCGCTGAACTTCGTCTTCGGCGGTGCCATGCTGCCGAACTTCCTCAACGCCCTGACCCCGGGCTGTCTGGTCGTCACCCCCGGCGACCGCGCGGACCTCGTCGTCGGCGCCCTCGCCGCGCACAGCGCCGGCACCCCGCCGATCGCCGGTGTGGTGCTCACCCTGAACGAGCGGCCCAGCGACGAGATCCTCACGCTCGCCGCCCGCCTCGCCCCGGGCACCCCGGTCGTCGCCGTCGAGTCGGGCTCCTTCCTCACCGCCTCCGAACTGTTCTCCATGGAGGGCAAGTTGAGCGCGGTGACACCGCGCAAGGCGGAGACCGCGCTCGGGCTCTTCGAGCGGTACGTCGACACCGCCGAGCTGCGGGGCCGGGTCTCGGCGCCGAGCAGCGACCGGATCACTCCGATGATGTTCGAGCACACGCTCCTCGAACAGGCCCGCTCCGAGCGGCGCCGGGTGGTCCTGCCCGAGGGCACGGAGGACCGCGTCCTGCAAGCGGCCGAGGTCATCCTCCGCCGGAACGTCTGCGACCTGACCCTCCTCGGCCCCGTCGAGCAGATCCGCAAGAAGGCCGCCGACCTCGGCATCGACCTCGGCGACAGCATGCTGGTGGACCCGGCGACCTCCGAGTGGCGGGACTCCTTCGCCGAGAAGTACGCCGAGTTCCGCGCCCACAAGAACGTCAGCCTGGAACTGGCGTACGACGTCGTCTCCGATGTGAACTACTTCGGCACGCTGATGGTCCAGGAGGGCCTCGCCGACGGCATGGTGTCGGGATCGGTGCACTCCACGGCCGCCACCATCCGGCCCGCCTTCGAGATCATCAAGACCAAGCCGGACGCGGGCATCGTCTCGTCCGTGTTCTTCATGTGCCTCGCCGACAGGGTGCTGGTGTACGGGGACTGCGCGGTGAACCCGGACCCGAACGCCGAGCAGCTCGCCGACATCGCGATCCAGTCGGCCGCCACCGCACGGCGGTTCGGGGTGGAGCCGAGGATCGCGATGCTGTCGTACTCCACGGGGACGTCCGGGTCGGGCGCCGACGTCGACAAGGTGCGCGAGGCCACCGGGATCGTGCGCTCCCGACGGCCCGACCTGCTGATCGAGGGGCCGATCCAGTACGACGCCGCCGTGGAGCCGAGTGTCGCGGCGACCAAGCTGCCGGACTCCGAAGTCGCGGGCCAGGCAACGGTGTTGATCTTCCCGGACCTCAACACCGGCAACAACACCTACAAGGCCGTACAGCGGTCGGCGGGCGCGCTCGCGGTCGGGCCGGTCCTCCAGGGGCTGCGCAAGCCGGTCAACGACCTGTCCCGGGGCGCGCTCGTGCAGGACATCGTCACCACGGTCGCCATCACGGCGATCCAGGCCCAGACGCCGGCGGCCGGGACCGCCGTGCCCCCGGCCCCGGCCACCGCCGGCGCGACCGCCACCGCCCCGTGACTCCCACCGACGACAGAAGGCACCCGACCACCGTGACCGCCACCCGCGTCCTCGTCCTCAACTCCGGTTCCTCCTCGGTCAAGTACCAGCTGCTCGACATGCGCGACAGCGGCCGGCTGGCCGTGGGCCTGGTCGAGCGGATCGGCGAGGAGAACTCCCGGCTGAAGCACACCCCGCTCACCACCGGCGGCGCCTCCCGCGAGCGCACCGGGCCGATCGCCGACCACGAGGCCGCTCTGAAGGCCGTCGCGGAGGAACTGGCCGCGGACGGGCTGGGCCTCGACTCCGCCGAACTGGCCGCCATCGGGCACCGGGTGGTCCACGGCGGACAGAGTTTCACCGAGCCGACCGTGATCGACGACACCGTGCTCGCGGAGATCGAGCGCCTCATCCCGGTGGCGCCGCTGCACAACCCGGCCAACCTCACCGGGATCCGTACGGCTCGGGCGCTGCGCCCGGACCTGCCGCAGGTGGCGGTGTTCGACACGGCGTTCCACACCACCATGCCGGAGTCGGCCGCCCGCTACGCCATCGACGTCGAGACGGCCGACGCGTACCGCATCCGCCGCTACGGCTTCCACGGCACCTCGCACGCGTACGTGTCCCGGGCGACGGCCGAACTGCTGGGCAAGGACCCCTCGGAGGTGAACGTCATCGTGCTGCACCTCGGCAACGGGGCGTCGGCCTCGGCGGTCGAGGGCGGCCGGTGCGTGGACACCTCCATGGGGCTGACGCCTTTGGAGGGGCTCGTGATGGGTACGCGGTCCGGAGACATGGACCCGGCCGTCATCTTTCATTTGATGCGCGTTGGCGGAATGTCCACGGACGAGATCGACACTCTCCTCAACAAGAAGAGCGGTCTGATCGGGCTGTGCGGCGACAACGACATGCGGGAAATCCGCCGGCGAATCGACGGGGGCGACGAGCGGGCGAAGCTGGCCTTCGACATCTACATTCACCGGTTGAAGAAGTACATCGGCGCTTACTACGCGGTGCTCGGCCGGGTGGACGCGGTCGCGTTCACGGCCGGGGTGGGCGAGAACGCGGCGCCGGTGCGGGAGGCCGCCCTCGCGGGCCTGGCGGGCCTGGGCCTCGCCGTGGACGGCGACCTCAACGCCGTACGGAGCGACGAGCCGCGGCTGATCTCGCCGGCCGGTGCGCGGGTCGCCGTCGCGGTGGTCCCGACGGACGAGGAACTGGAGATCGCGACACAGACCTACACCCTGGTCGGAAAGAACATCTGAGCTTCGAAAAGAACAACTGAGCACCACCGGGCAATACACGTCGGTAACACGACTGAGCGCATAGCCGCCCATATGCATTCCGCCAGACGGAATATTCCGCAGCGAAACAAACCGATAGGATCGTCCCATGCGCCGTTCGAAAATCGTCTGTACTCTCGGCCCCGCGGTCGACTCCCACGAGCAACTGGTCGCCCTCATCGAGGCCGGCATGAACGTGGCCCGTTTCAATTTCAGCCACGGCAGCCACGCAGAGCACCAGGGCCGCTACGACCGGGTCCGGGCCGCCGCCGCCGAGACCGGCAAGGCCATCGGTGTCCTCGCCGACCTCCAGGGCCCGAAGATCCGTCTGGAGACCTTCGCCGAGGGCCCCGTGGAGCTGGTGCGCGGTGACGAGTTCACCATCACAGCCGAGGACGTGCCGGGCGACAAGCAGATCTGCGGTACGACGTACAAGGGGCTGCCCGGGGACGTCTCCCCAGGCGACCAGGTCCTCATCAACGACGGCAACGTCGAGCTGAAGGTCATCGAGGTCGACGGGCCGCGGGTGCGGACCGAGGTCATCGAGGGCGGTGTCATCTCCGACCACAAGGGCATCAACCTGCCCGGCGCGGCCGTCAACGTGCCCGCCCTGTCCGAGAAGGACGTCGAGGACCTGCGGTTCGCGCTGCGCATGGGCTGCGACCTGGTGGCGCTGTCCTTCGTGCGGGACGCGAACGACGTGCGGGACGTCCACAAGGTGATGGACGAGGTGGGCCGCCGGGTCCCCGTCATCGCCAAGGTGGAGAAGCCGCAGGCGGTGGAGAACATGGAGGACGTCGTGATGGCGTTCGACGGCGTGATGGTCGCCCGTGGCGACCTGGCCGTCGAGTACCCGCTCGAGAAGGTCCCCATGGTGCAGAAGCGGCTCATCGAGCTGTGCCGCCGCAACGCCAAGCCGGTGATCGTGGCGACCCAGATGATGGAGTCGATGATCACCAACTCCCGCCCCACGCGCGCCGAGGCCTCCGACGTGGCCAACGCGATCCTGGACGGCGCGGACGCGGTCATGCTGTCGGCGGAGTCCAGCGTGGGCGCGTACCCGCTGGAGACGGTCCGGACGATGTCGAAGATCGTCACCGCGGCCGAGGAGGAGCTGCTCTCCAAGGGTCTGCAGCCGCTCGTGCCGGGCAAGAAGCCGCGCACGCAGGGTGGTTCGATCGCCCGTGCCGCCTGCGAGATCGCCGACTTCCTCGGTGGACGGGCCCTGGTGGCGTTCACGCAGTCCGGTGACACCGCCCGCCGGCTCTCGCGCTATCGCGCGCAGCAGCCGATCATCGCGTACACCACCGACGAGTCCACCCGGAACCAGCTGGCGCTCAGCTGGGGCGTCGAGTCGCACGTCGTGCCGTTCGTGAACAGCACCGACGAGATGGTCGACCTGGTCGACCACGAGATGGTCAAGCTCAACCGCTTCAACGAGGGCGACATCGCGGTCATCACCGCCGGCTCGCCCCCCGGTGTCCCGGGCACCACCAACATGGTCCGGGTGCACCACCTGGGCGGCGGCGCCCGCGACTGACCCCGCGCCGACCGCTCGTCGGCGCAGGAGCACCACGCAGGACAGCACCGAGGGCGCCCCCTGGAGACAGGGGGCGCCCTCGGTGTTGTGCGGCTCCCGGACGGGTCCTGGGGGCCCGGTTGCCCGGGCCCTGGAGTGACCGGCTGCTCAGTCGGTCATGAACTGGTGCATGCCCGGAACGGTGAGGGTTCCACCGAACTGGCCCGCCTGGACGACCTTCACCTTGGTGAAGTAGATCAGCGGGATGTTCAGCGGCGGCGGGTGCTTCGGGTCGAAGGTCACCGGGATCAGACCGAGCAGGTTGCCGGAGATGCTCTCGGTGTACATGACCGTCTTGCCTTCACGGATCGTGGACGTCGTGCCCTTGCCGGCCTGCACGTGGTAGGTCACGCCGGCCTGCTTGTCCTCGACCGTCTGGTGGAGGTCGCCGATGTCGGTGCCGTCGGAGATGACGTACTTCAGCACCTCCTTGACCGAGCCGTCGGCGGTCTTCACCTTGACGACGCCCTTGTAGTCGGCGCCCTTCAGCAGCAGCGAGCTGGCGTCCAGGTACCAGGGGTCGTTCGGCAGCGGCGGTATGCCCTTCTCGACGCCGCTCTCGTCGTCCGTGGCGACCGGGCAGCCCTCCGCGTCCGTGCTCTCGCTCGGCGAGGGGCTCGGCGTGGCGGTGGCGTCGTCCGTGGCGTCGTCGGTGGCGTCCTCGGCCGCCTTCTCGGTGTCCTCGGCGGTGCCGGTGACGTCCTTCGCGGCGTCCTGGACCTTGTCGGAGGCGTTGTCGGCGGTGTCCTGCGCGTCCTTGCCGGCGTCCGAGCCCGCGTCCTCGTCCTTGTCCGAGCCGGAGGCGTCCTCCGAGCCGGAGGGCGACGGGGACGGGCTGGTGGACGTGGACGGCGTGGTGGTCTCCGTCTCCTCGTCGTCCGGCGTGAACAGGTCCTCGATGGCGGTGCCGATGTCCTCCAGCACGTTGCCGCCGCTGTCGGTGCCGGAGGTGTCGGCCGACGAGGTGTCACCGGAGTCGGCCGCGGACTCGTCGGTGCCGCCCGTCGTCGACGACTCGTCCGAGGTCGAGCTGTCCTTGTCGTCGGAACCTGAATCCGACGACGCGGAGTCGTCCGTGGTCGTGTCGTCGGTGGCCGAGTCGCCGGAGGAGTTGCTGTCGTCGGCGGAGTCGTCGCCCGCGGACGTGTCCTTGTCCTCGTCCGTGGACGTGTCCTCGTCCGTGGGGTCGGCGCTCTCCGAGGCCTCGGCGGACGGGGTCGGGGTCGGCGAGGCGGAGGTGTCGGTGCCCTCCTCGGCGGCCTCCAGGGCCTCCACGCAGTCCTTGTACTCGTCGGCCGTCAGGCTCAGCTTCGTCGGGTCGTCGGCGCGGGCGAGCGTCAGCGTGGGCGTGAAGCCCATGCCCATGAGGACCGCCGTCGGCATCGCCGCCAGGGCTATCGCTTTGCCCGCCGGCATGTTCAGCCGGGTGAGAAGGGGCTTCTTGGGCGCCGCGTGCCGCGGTCCGGATCTCGCACGGGACTCTCCCACCGAAGTCCCGTGGGTCACCTCGTCAGCCGGCACTGTGCCTCCCGTTCGTCCCGTTCGTGGGGGTGGTACCTGTCAGGTCGTCGCCCTCGTCGTTCGCCGCCCCGCTCACCGAGCCCGCTCCCGCGGACTCCGGGGCGTCGCCCTTGTGCAGGGGGACCGCACCTTGCTGTGCCGTGTTCTCGGGAGCCGTGTCCTGCGCGACCGGCTTCCGCGACGGGGTCTTGTAGGTGGACGGCACCGCCGCCTCCTCGTGACCGGGCGCCCAGGCGATGGCCAGCGCACCGCCGATCAGGGAGAGCAGGAAGCCGACACCGAAGCCACCGAGGTTGGAGACCGGGATGGACACGAGCGCCAGGAGGATCGCCGCCGTACCGGCGAAGGTGCGTACGTGCCGCTGGAACCAGAGGCTGACCCCGAGCACCACCAGCAGCACGCCGATGATGAGGGATCCCGCGCCGCCCGTCGTCGACATGGCGAGCGTGAGGTGACCGATCTGGAGGTTCGCGTACGGCAGATACATGATCGGGAAACCGCCGAGCAGGACCAACAGGCCCGCCCAGAAGGGACGTGAGCCCCTCCAGTCGCTAAAGCGCCGCCGAAAGGCGCGGAGATAGTCTTCGTTCTGCCCCGTTGACTCGGCGCTCATGGACAACAGCTCCCTGGAACGGTGTTGCTGTGAGAAGTTCACGTACGACACGTACGAAGCGGGCGTACGGAATTCAGGTACGGAGGTCGCGTGCGCGGTGGAGCGCACGACGGGAGGGACGGGCGGGCGAAGAAGCGGACGCCTCCTCACCCGCCCAGGGAGTGCCTAGTAGCACTCCACGACGCCCTTGTGGAGCGACATCTTCAAGTTGCTCAGCTTGAAGGTTCCGGCGGTGGTCGCCCACGCCGTCTGCTTCACGCCGGTCAGCGAGGCCGAGTCGGCCTGCTGAGCGAACCCGTAGGGGTTGGCCTGCTCCGAGCCACCCTTCATGCCCGGACCCTTGTTGGCGTCCTTGGCCGCCACACCGATGTCGATGCCCTTGAAGACGGCATCCGCCTCAAGGTCCTCGACGTCGATGTAGAGGTTCTCGGCCTCGACCTTCTTGCCACCGGTACCGGCGGTCAGCTTGAGGCTGACGCTACCGAGCAGCGGGACACCGGGGGTGACGACCGACTGGCACATGTTGGTGATCGACGCGGTCTTGAACGCCGAAACGGCGACGGGGTGAACCGTCTTCTCGCCCTTGAGGGTGTAACCCTCGTCGAGCGCTCCGTACTGCGAGAAGCCCGTGCCGTCGAGCTGACCCGCCGTCACCTTGAACGACTGGCCCGACACGCTGAACGACGCGGCGAGAGCACCCTGCGCGAGGGCGACACCTATCGCTGCCGTGGCGGCGACGCTGGGCACCATGACCACAGCGAACCGCTTCCATCTGGTCCCGCCACGCACCTGGGACTCCATATTTCCTCCTTCTCGGACGTACATCTCCTGATACCGGCTCGCCCCTTGACGGCGGCTCGGCCGGACAGGGATGGGAGAAGTGCTACGTCCTCGGGAAGGAGAGCGCCCGCGCTCGGTGGCGCGAAAAGCGCCCGAACTCACCGGCGATCACCCCCGAGCGACAACCACTGGTCGCGCCTGACACGCATCACGCACAACCTGCTGGACAGGCTCCGCGGTTGGCGGAGACCCCCCTGCCCAAGAGCCGGCGCCACTGTCGCCCGCTCTACTCGGTGGGGACCCAGAAAACCCGTTGACCCGACTGGCTGGCGGGGTACGGGACAGGACCGAGCGTCGCCGATCGTGGTGCATTCTCGCCGCCCCCGCAAGGGGGGTCGTTACTGGCTAGTAACGGACGGATAACCGAACAACGACCCATCGGCATCGGCCAGCGACCCTGGGTGGCGCCGAGTGAGGCGACACATGGGTGAACAGTCGGACAGAGTCCGACAACTCGACGGCATTCTCTTACTGCCAGTAACAGCGGCCGCGATTACCAAGATTTGGTAAAGCGCGGCCGCAGGTGTCGTTGTGTCGCCAAATCGCTCACTCGCGCACCACGCGTCCCGACAGTGCGGGACGCGGTGGTCGCGTCCTCCCCCGGATCCCCGCCCGTCACAGCCGGCACTCAGCCGGGGCACGGGTTCACGGACAGGTCAGAACAGGGCCCTCGCCAGCGACCGACGCGCCGCGGCCACCCGCGGGTCGTCGCCGCCGACCACCTCGAAGAGCTCCAGCAGCCGCAGCCGTACGGCGTCCCGGTCGTCACCGGCCGTGCGCCGCACCGTGTCGATGAGTCGCCCGAACGCGTCCTCCACATGTCCGCCGACGAGGTCGAGGTCCGCCGCGGCGATCTGCGCCTGCGCGTCGCCCGGGTTCTCGGCGGCCGCCTTGCGCACGTCCTGCGGATCGGCACCCTGCACGCGCTGGAGCAACTCGGCCTGCGCGAGGCCCAGTTTGGCCTCGGTGTTGCCCGGGTCGTCGCTCAGCACGTTCTTGTACGCCTGCACCGCGCCGCCGAAGTCGCCCGCGTCCAGGGCCCGTACGGCGGCTTCGAGCAGGTGGTCGTAGGGGCCGGCCGGGATCTGCGGGGCCACCTCGACGGGGGCGCCGGACTCGGCGTCCGGGTCCACCACCAGGCCGGTGAGCCCGAAGCGCTGCTCGGCGACCTGCACGAGCTGGTCAAGGGTGGCGCGGATCTGCTGCTCGGGGGCGGCGCCCTGGAAGAGGGGCAGGGCCTGCCCGGCCACCACCGCGAACACCGCCGGGATCCCCTGGATCCCGAACTGCTGCATCAACATCTGGTTGGCGTCGACATCGATCTTCGCGAGGACGAACTTGCCGTTGTACTCGACGGCGAGGCGCTCCAGCACCGGGCTGAGCTGCTTGCAGGGCTGGCACCACTCGGCCCAGAAGTCGATGACGACGGGGACTTCGGTGGACCGCTGCAGAACCTCGCTCTCGAACCCGGCCTCATCGACGTCGATGACCAGGTCCGCCGGGGAGACCGCTCCTCCCCCGCCCTGCCGGGCCGCTTCGGCGCGCGCCTGCTCCGCCTTCGCCTTGGCCTCCTGGGCCGCCTTCACCGCGGCGAGGTCGACGACTCCGCTCATGGACATGTTCCGTGGCTGCATGAGTACATCCTCCCCCTTCCGAGCACGCAGGTGAAAAAGCGTCCTGAAAGCCGGTCGTCCACCCCGGTCTTTCGCTACGACTCGTAGCGTAACCGGGTCGGCGCCTCTCCTGTACCCCTCAGTACCCACTCCCCGGTGATCTGTCTCACGACGGCGGGGAGGACTTCGACAACGGCCGGATATGGTCGGCGGATGCAGAGCCGCACCCCCGCCTCCCGCGCCACGGGCGGCCGTCCGCGCAGCGCCGCCGCGGACGCCGCGATCCTGGCCGCGACCCGGGAGGCACTGGTCGAGCTGGGGTGGTCGAAGCTGACCCTGGGCGACGTGGCCACCCGGGCCGGTGTCGCGAAGACGACCCTCTACCGCCGCTGGGCGGGGAAGAACGAGCTGGTCGTGGACGCGGTGGCTGAACTCTTCGACGAGCTCCGCCTCCCCGACCGGGGCAGTCTGGCGGCGGACATCGAGGGGGTGGTGCTCCAGTTCGCGGCGATCCTGGCCCGTCCGGAGGCCAAGAGCGGTCTCATGGCCGTCGTCGCCGAGGCGACCCGCGACGACGCCCTGCGCGAACGCATCCGAGCGTCCATCGTCGACCGCCAGAAACGGCTGGTCCTGGAGGGCCGCGCCCGGGCCCAGACCCGCGGCGAACTCCCTCCGGAACCGGAGCCCGTCACCGGCACCGCCGGCGCCACCGTCGACCTCATCTTCGACGTCGTCGCGGGTGCGGTGGTCCACCGCACCCTGGTCAGCGCGGAACCGGCGGACGAGGCCTGGGCCCGGGCCTTCACGGCCCTGTTGCTCCGGGGGTTGAGCGGAAGCGCGGTGGCCGGAACGGGCGAAGCCCCTCCGCCCACGGGCGCGGAGAACCGCGCGACCGGCCCCCACGCATCCGCACCCGACGACGCGCCCCCGAGGTAATGGCCTCCTAGGGGGTGTTTCGAAAGTCCCGCACAGCACCCACGGCGCCCGGCACGCTCCCCCACTCTCGGCTCCGCTCGAGCGGGAGGGACCCCCACCGCCGCACCGGCCGAAACCCCAAGTACGTCCAGTACGAGGGCTTTCGTCCGGCACGCCGAGAGCACGCACCGGACACCGCGGGCACCGCACAGGACTTTCGAAACACCCCCTAGAACCCCGGCGGCTCCGTGTACACCCCCCACTCCTCGCGCAGCACCCCGCAGATCTCCCCCAACGTCGCCTCGGCCCGCACCGCGTCCAGCATCGGCCCGATCATGTTCACCCCACCCCGCGCCGCCGCGAGCATCGCGTCGAGCGCGGACCGCACCGCCGCCTCGTCCCGCGCCGTCTTCCGCCCCGCGAGCACCCGTACCTGCTCCCGCTCCACCTCATGGCTGACCCGCAGGATCTCCAGGTCCCCGGTCACGGACCCATGGTGGACATTGACCCCGACGACCCGCTTCTCCCCCTTCTCCAGCGCCTGTTGGTACCGGAAGGCGGACTCCGCGATCTCGCCGGTGAACCATCCGTCCTCGATCCCCCGCAGAATCCCGGACGTGATCGGCCCGATCGGATGCGTACCGTCCGGATGCGCCCGCAGCCCCCGCTCCTTGATCTGGTCGAAGATCTTCTCCGCGTCCGCCTCGATACGATCCGTCAGCTGCTCGACGTACCACGAACCACCCAGCGGATCGGCCACGTTGGCGACCCCGGTCTCCTCCATGAGCACCTGCTGCGTCCGCAGCGCGATCTCCGCGGCCTGCTCGGAGGGCAGCGCCAACGTCTCGTCCAGCGCGTTGGTGTGCAGCGAGTTGGTCCCGCCGAGCACCGCCGACAGCGCCTCCACCGCCGTGCGCACCACGTTGTTGTACGGCTGCTGCGCGGTCAGCGAGACCCCGGCGGTCTGGGTGTGGAACCGCAGCCACTGGGCCTTCTCCGTCCGGGCCCCGTAGACGTCCCGCATCCACCGCGCCCAGATCCGGCGCGCCGCGCGGAACTTGGCGATCTCCTCGAAGAAGTCGACGTGCGCGTCGAAGAAGAAGGACAGGCCGGGCGCGAACACGTCGACGTCCAGCCCCCGGCTGAGCCCCAGCTCCACGTACCCGAAGCCGTCCGCGAGCGTGTACGCCAGCTCCTGCGCGGCCGTGGCCCCGGCCTCGCGGATGTGGTAGCCGGAGACGGAGAGCGGCTTGTACGCGGGGATCTCCGCCGCGCAGTGCTCCATGAGGTCACCGATGAGGCGCAGGTGCGGCTCGGGCTGGAAGAGCCACTCCTTCTGCGCGATGTACTCCTTGAAGATGTCGGTCTGGAGGGTGCCGTTGAGCACCCCCGGGTCGACGCCCTGCCGCTCGGCGGCGACGAGGTACATGCAGAAGACGGGGACGGCGGGACCGCTGATCGTCATGGAGGTGGTGACGTCGCCCAGCGGGATGTCCTCGAACAGGACCTCCATGTCGGCGGCGGAGTCGACGGCGACCCCGCAGTGCCCCACCTCACCGAGCGAGCGCGGATCGTCGGAGTCCCGCCCCATCAGTGTCGGCATGTCGAACGCGACGGACAGCCCTCCGCCCCCGTTGGCGAGGATCGTCTTGTAGCGCTCGTTCGTCTGGCGCGCGTTGCCGAATCCCGCGAACTGGCGGATCGTCCAGGTCCGCCCCCGGTAGCCGGTCGGATACAGCCCGCGGGTGAAGGGGTACTCCCCCGGCCAGCCGATCCGCTCGAACCCCTCGTACACGTCCCCCGGCCGGGGTCCGTACACGGGCTCCACCGGATCCCCCGAGAGCGTCGTGAAGTCGGCCTCCCGCTTACGCGCGGAGTCGTAACGGTGCTGCCAGCGGCGGCGGCCCTCTTCGATGGCGTCAGCGTCCATGAGACCAATTTACTAGGACGTCCTAGTAAACGACAGCGACGCAGGCCAGGACGCGCGCGCGGGGCGCCGAGAAGCACCCGTTACGCTCGACGCCATGAAGAAGAGCGTCTTGACCCGCTACCGGGTGATGGCCTACGTCACCGCCGTACTGCTGATCCTGCTGACGGTGGGCGTGATCGGGAAGCGTCTGCTGGGCCTCGACGGCTTCGACGGCTTCGTCACCGTGGTCGGCTTCGCCCACGGCTGGCTGTACGTGCTGTACCTGGTCTTCGCCT
The DNA here is from genome assembly GCF_019599145.1 of Streptomyces akebiae. Lineage (NCBI taxonomy): Bacteria > Bacillati > Actinomycetota > Actinomycetes > Kitasatosporales > Streptomycetaceae > Streptomyces > Streptomyces akebiae. The sequence continues at coordinate 3,260,878 of NZ_CP080647.1, forward strand.
TCGACCTCGGCAGCAAGGCGAAGATGCCGCTGGGCCGTCTCGCCTGGGTGCTGCTCGCCGGCACCGTGCCCACGGCCGCCTTCTTCGTGGAACGCAAGGTCAGCCGCGAGGTCGAGCCGCTGATCATCAAGGAGACGGCCCCGAACCCGGCCGCCGCCTGACCGTCTCCGGTCAGCTCTCCTCGAAGTCCCCCGCCGCCACCCGCAGGGGCCTGAGCATCGCGAAGATCTCCGCGCACTCCTCGGCGTCGTAGGCGCCGAGGCCGAAGTCCATGGCCATGAGGTCACGGGTGGCGGCGTCGCATACCTCGCGGCCCTTGTCGGTGATGGAGGCGAGGGTGCCCCGGCCGTCGTTGGGGTTCGGGCGCTTGTCGACCAGGCCGGACCTGACCAGGCGGTCGACGGTGTTCGTCACGGACGTGGGGTGCACCATGAGGCGCTCGCCGATCTTGGACATCGGCAGCTCGCCCTTCTGCGAGAAGGTGAGCAGCACGAGGGCCTCGTAGCGCGCGAACGTCAGCCCGTACGGCTTGACCACCGCGTCGACCTCCGCCAGCAGGATCTGCTGGGCACGCATGATCGACGTGATCGCGGCCATGGAAGGGACGTTTCCCCAGCGCTGCTTCCAGTGCTCGTCGGCGCGCGAGATGGGGTCGAAGGAGAGGCTGAGCGGCTTCGGCACGGCATCGACCTTACCGGCCGGTCATATGCTGGTCAGCCCCGTCTCGCCTTTCGGTCGCCCCACGCTCCCTCGAAACGGCCCCGGCGCCTCAACGGCCAACGGCCTTCCGCAGTTGGTGCCTGACCGCCCGCTGCGCCACGGGCCCGAGGCCGTCGAGTGCGGCGGCGAGCGCCGCGAGCTGCTCCAGCGCCCCCAACGCCTCTCCCGCCCCCTCCGGATCGACCCCCTCGTACAGCTCCAGCCCCACGAACGACGCCGCCACCGCCCGTGCCAGCCCTCCCGCGTCGGCGAACTCCCCGAGTGGCGAGGCCGCGAGCACCCGTCGCAGCACCCCCTCGACCTCCGCGATCCACAGGTCCAGCCCGGCGGCCGTCGCCGGCGCCAGCCGCGGATGGGTCTGCGCCCCCGCGAGGAGCTGCCCCAGCACGGCCACATGTCCCGCCGCGCGCTCCTCCACATGCATCTCCCGCCCGAAGGCCAGCAGTTCGGAGAGCGAGCCGATCGCCGCCATCCGTTCCCGGTGGCGGGCGACCCGCTGCTCCGCCCCGTACCGGCAGGCCGCCGCGAGGAGTTCGTCCACGGACCCGAAGTGGTAGAAGACGAGCGCCTGGTTCACCCCGGCGGTCGCGGCGATCGTACGGGCGGACGTCTTGGCGATCCCCTGCTCGACGAGCGTGCGCAGCGCGCCCTCCAGCAGCTTCGTCCGGGTCGCCGCGCTCACGCGCGCGCCTCCTCACGGACCGGCCGCAACCCGGGCCGGACCCCGCACACCCGGACGTCCTGGTAGGTAGCGGCGAAAGAGCCCTCGTAGCCGAAGAGCGGCCCGAAGTGCCGGTTCACCACCCGCACCCGGATGCGGAAACGTCCCGTCCGCTCGTCGAACCGCTCCCGCACCTCCGCCTCACCGCCGATGAGTTCGGGGACGCGGACGTCGACCGGCCCCTCCCGGAAGCGGTGCTCTCCTGAGCGGATCAGCAGTGACCCGTCGGGCTCCGCACGGAAGTGCGGGTCGCTGGCGAGGTGCTGGTGGGTGCCGAGGTAGTCGAGGACCCGGTCGCCCTCGGGACCCAGCACCATCTGGGCGTCGAACCGGCGGGACCGGCCGGGCAGGTCGAAGGTACGCACGAAAGTCACCGTCTCACGGCCGAAACCGTCGGCGTACGGCACGTTCTCGATGGTGAAGGGCACGTGCCGCCCCTCGCGCGGGACGAGGATGTTCCGGGTGCCTCCGAGGGCGAGGAACGGTTTCACCAGGCCCCGCCCGTGCCAGATGCGGTCCATCACACCCCGGCCCGTGCACGACTGCCCGCTCGCCAGTCCGACCGAGAAGCGGCGCCGCAACTCGGGATGCAGCCGGTCGAAGTCCGCGCCCATGGCCGTACGGAAGATCGAGGCGTGGGCCGGCGAAGTGGCGGGGGACGGGGCGCTCCCCGGAGTCGTGGCGTCCATGCCGCTCATCCCTCCAGGGTCGCGAGCAGCCGGGGCGCACGCGCGCGTGCGGGTGCGGTCCGCACGCAGCGGCGGGCGGACGGGGTGCCGGGCAGGGGCGGTACCAGCAGGGCGGCCAGGACCGCCGACACGGCCAGGACCGGAGTCGCGAACAGCGCGAGCGGCGCCAGGACGCCCGCCGGGTCCCCCAGCGCCCCGTACGCGAGCCCGGCGCAGGCGGCCGCGATCGTGAGCACTCGGACGACCGCCTCGGCGAGCCAGCGCCGCAGGGCCCGTTCGGGAGTGATGTCCCGCTCCAGCCACAGGCGGAGGCGGTCGAAGGACCAGGCGGTGGCCCAGCCCATGAGCGGGCGGAACAGCACCCGGTCGGCGAGGGCGCCCGGGCGGCCCCAGCGGGGCCGGTAGTCGTAGCCCGTGAGGAAGCGGACGCCCTCACCGTCCGGGACGTAGCGCCAGTAGCCGCTGCCCTCGGCGATCAGGGAGAGCGGGTGCGGCGAGGCGAACCGCAGCGCGGAGGTCCGGGTGCCGTCCGGCCGCTCCCTCTCCCCGGCCGAGACCCCGGTCCCGGCGACCGTCACACCGGGGAGCACGCGGGTGGCGTACCGGAAGCGCTGCGGCTCGCCCGCCGCCCGTGGGAGGTGGTCGATCTCCGTGAAGCGGAGGTCCCACCGCTGGTGGAGGGCCGGGTCCTGGGTGCGGGCCCACACCTCCCCCAGGTCCGCCCGTACTCGTGCCTCGATGTAGAGCCCCATCCGTGTTCCCCCGGGCCGGTGAAGTTTTTGAGCGACTGCTCAATGTGGTGGGCACGACCGTACCCCGGTTTGAGCGATCGCTCAAACGGCGGGACATGAGAGAACCCCGATCCGGAGGGATCGGGGTTCCCGGGAGCCGCGACAACGTGCCCGCGGCCGGCCACGACACCTTCGCGCCTGTGCGCCTGCGCGCGCTACGACAGGTGGCGTTCCACCGTCTCCACCTTGGAGGTGAGGCCGTCCGTGACGCCGGGGCGGATGTCGGCCTTGAGGACGAGGGAGACGCGGGGCGCGCGCTCCTCGACGGCGGCGACGGCTCGGCGCACGACGTCCATGACCTCGTCCCAGTCACCCTCTATCGAGGTGAACATGGCGTCGGTCCGGTTCGGCAGACCCGATGCACGGACGACCCGTACGGCCTCGGCGACGTACTCCCCCACGTCCTCGCCGACGCCGAGAGGGGTCACGGAGAAGGCGACGATCACGCGTTCACGACCCCTTCCTTGCGGGCCCGGGTCGCGATCACCGCGTCCTCGGCCTCGCGCCGCAGCTTGCGGTCGGCGAAGAAGCCGCCGGTGGGCAGGACGGAGAGGGCGAAGTAGAGCGCGGCGGTCTTCAGCGACCACTTCGTACGGTTCCAGGCGTCGGCCCAGAAGATCAGGTACAGGATGAAGAGGATGGCGTGGACCCAGCCCATCACGGGCACCGCGTTGAACTCCGTGGTCCGCTTCAGCACCGAGCAGACGAGCAGCAGCAGGAAGGAGACGGCCTCGGGGGCGGAGACGAGGCGCAGGCGGCGGAGGGCGGAGACGGTCTTTATGTCCACGGGTCACCTTCGGTCTTTGTGAACGGAAGCACAAGCTCGGGCCCATTCTGACATCCGGCGTTCCCGGGAGGTCCCCTAGGGTCCTTTCAGGGTCGAGATCCCCCTCTGGGCCCTGTCCTGTCCGGCCATCGGCCGGTTAACGTCACCCCGTGGCAATGTTCCGACTTCAAGGCAGCAAAGTGCTGGCCGTCGACATGACCGGGGACGCCGTGAAGGCGAAGAACGGATCGATGGTCGCCTACGACGGCCAGATGACGTTCAAGAAGCTCAGCGGCGGCGGTGAGGGTCTGCGCGGGATGGTGACGCGCCGCCTCACGGGCGAACAGATGACGTTGATGGAGGTGACCGGGCAAGGGACCTGCTGGTTCGCGGACCGGGCCTCCGAGATCAACCTCGTGAATCTTCAGGGGGACAAGCTGTACGTGGAGTCGAGCAATCTGCTCGCGACGGACTCCGGGCTGCGGACGGGCACGAGCTTCACGGGGCTGCGCGGCGCCTCGCAGGGCAACGGCCTGTTCACCACGACAATCGAGGGCCACGGCCAGGCGGCGATCATGTCCGACGGCCCGGCGGTGGTGCTGCGGGTGAGTCACCAGTACCCGCTGACGGTGGACCCGGGGGCGTACATCGCGCACCAGGGCAACCTCCAGCAGTCCTTCCAGTCCGGTGTGACGTTCCGCACGTTCATGGGCGAGGGCGGCGGCGAGGCCTTCCAGATCCGCTTCGAGGGCGACGGGCTCGTCTACGTCCAGCCCAGCGAGCGCAACACGGTGGCGGGGGACGTCTGACATGGCCTTCCGTGAGATCAACTCGAAGATGATCGAGGCGACCGTGATGCCGGGCCAGCGGCTGTTCAGCCAGCGCGGCGCGATGCTCGCCTACAAGGGCGAGGTCTCGTTCACGCCCAACATGCAGGGCGGGCAGGGCGGTATCGCGTCGATGATCGGCCGCCGGGTGGCGGGGGAGGCGACCCCGCTGATGACCGTCGAGGGCAGCGGCACGGTCCTGTTCGGACACGGCGGTCACCACATCCAGGTGATCAACCTGACCGGCGAGACCCTCTACGTCGAGGCCGACCGGCTGCTGGCCTTCGACGGCACCCTCCAGCAGGGCACGATGTTCATGGGCTCGCAGGGCGGCGTCATGGGCATGGTGCGGGGCCAGGTGACGGGCCAGGGCCTGTTCACCACGACCCTCAAGGGCCACGGCGCCGTCGCCGTCATGGCGCACGGCGGGGTGATCGAGGTCCCGATCACCCCCCAGCGCCCGGTCCATGTCGACCCGCAGGCGTACGTGGCGCACCACGGCGACGTACGCAACAAGCTGTCCACCGCTCTCGGCTGGCGCGACATGGTGGGCCGGGGCTCCGGCGAGGCGTTCCAGCTGGAGCTGAGCGGCAGTGGTGCGGTGTACGTCCAGGCCTCGGAGGAGAAGCTGTGAGCATGTACGGGGCCCCGGTCGCCGGCCCGACCGTCTTCGACCCGATGACGCTGCCGTCGGACGACAACGTCAACAACTACACCTTCTGCGTGGAGCTCAAGGGGAGCCAGTGGTTCCTGCAGAAGGGCAAGATGATCGCCTACTACGGCCAGATGGAGTTCAACGGCATCGGGCACGGCGGACTCGATCGCCTCGTCCGCTCCTCGTTCCATTCGCCTCTGCACGCGAGCGACTGGGTCGTGGCCCAGGGATCCGGCAAGATGCTCCTCGCCGACCGGGCCTTCGACGTCAATTCGTATGACTTGGAGGACGGCAACCTGACCATTCGCTCGGGCAACCTCCTCGCTTTTCAGCCAAGTCTCGCGATGAAGCAGTCGATCGTCCCGGGCTTCCTGACCCTCATCGGCACGGGCAAGTTCGTGGCGGCCTCCAACGGCCCGGTGGTGTTCATGGAACCCCCCATCCGGGTCGACCCGCAGGCCCTGGTCGGGTGGGCCGACTGCCCCTCGCCGTGCCACCACTACGACCACGGCTACATGACAGGTGTCATGGGCGGTCTACGTGCGATGACGGGGATCGGCGGGGCGTCCGGCGAGGAGCACCAGTTCGAGTTCGTCGGGGCGGGCACGGTGTTGCTCCAGTCCTCCGAGACCCTCATGGCCGAGCAGGCCACGGGCATGGTCCCGCACGAGCCGGGCGTACCCGGCGGCGGCGGGGTACCCGGGCATCACGGACAGCCGGCGGGGGCACCGCGCCTTCCCGGACAGCTGGGGGACCTCCAGCGTCGCTTCGGGCTGTGAGCGGTAGTCTGCGGAGTGTGACATCGAACGTGTGCGCGTCGTCATGCCTCAACCCGTAAGACCCGACCTGTCCGCACGAGTGACACACCGAACCCTCACTAGTTCGCCTTTCAACCTTTTAGGTAGACTTCATTCATGGAGACCGAAACGGCCACGCGCTGGCTGACCGATGCGGAGCAGTGCGCCTGGCGCACCCATCTGGACGTCAACAGGCTGCTGACGCACCAGCTCGAAAGGGATCTGCAGCCGTTCGGCCTGACAATGAACGACTACGAGATCCTGGTGAACCTCTCCGAGTCGGAGGGGCGGCGGATGCGGATGAGCGACCTCGCCGCCGCCACGCTCCAGTCCAAGAGCCGCCTCTCGCACCAGATCACCCGGATGGAGAACGCCGACCTGGTGCGCCGGGAGAACTGCGAGTCCGACCGGCGCGGGCTGTTCGCCGTGCTCACGGAGCACGGCATGGAGACGATGCAGCGGGTGGCGCCGCATCATGTCGCCTCCGTGCGGCGGCACTTCATCGATCTCCTGCCGGAGGAGGCGCTGGAGGAGCTGCACAAGTCGCTGGTGCCGATCGCGGAGCACCTCCGAAGCCACCGCGGTAAGCCGTAGCGCTCCGCTCGGGGGCCGGTTCGGCGCCGGGGGACTGCGGATCGAGTGTCGGCTGCGGGTTCCTCGTGGCCGGTCGCGCAGTTCCCCGCGCCTCTCAGGTGCCCGGGGGCCTGAGCGGCACCCTCAGTTCGAAGAGGGCTCCGCCGCCCGGGGCGTCGCCGACCGTCAGGGTGCCTCCATGGCGTACGGCGATGTCCCTGGCGATGGCCAGTCCCAGGCCCGCGCCGCCGTCGTCCCGCGCCCGGGACTCGTCGAGGCGGACGAAGCGTTCGAAGATGCGGTCGCGGTCGGCCGGCGGGACGCCCGCGCCGTCATCCACCACCTGGAGGATCGCCTGGTCCGGCGTGGTGCGCAGCGTGACGGCGACGCGGTCGCGGGCGTGGCGGCCGGCGTTGTCCAGGAGGTTGCCGAGGACGCGGCAGATCTGGTTGCGCGAGCCGCGCACCTCCACCGAGTCCACGCCGTCCAGCGTCACGCCCTCCCGGGACGCCACCTCCTCCCGTACGACCTTCGCCAGGTCGAACCGCGCGTCCGGCGGCGGCCGCTCCCCCGCGTCCAGACGGGCGAGCAGCAGCAGGTCGGCGGCGAGGCTCTGCAGCCGCACGGTGTCCTCGACCGCCCCGTCCAGGTCCAGCAACTCCGGGTGCGCGGCGCCCACTTCCAGCTGGGTGCGCAACGAGGCGATGGGGCTGCGCAGTTCGTGCGAGGCGTCCGCGACGAACGCGCGCTGCCGCTCCACCGAGGCCTCCAGGGCGGCCAGCGTCTCGTTCGTGGTGCGCGCGAGCCGGGCGACCTCGTCGTGCGTGTCCGGCTCGGGGACGCGCCGGGAGAGGTCCTCGGAGGCCGTGATCGCCGCCATCTCCGCACGGATGCCCTCGACGGGGCGCAGCGCCCGCCCGGTGACGACGTACGTCACCCCGCTCACGGTCAGCAGCAGCAGCGGCAGCCCGATGAGCATCGTCGTCAGCGCGGTGCCGACGGCCTCCTCCTCGGTGGAGAGCGGGGCGCCCGCGTAGACGGTGAGCGGCACTCCGGCCGGCGTGACCACGTCGACCCCGGCGAACCGGTAGTCCGCCGTGACCCCTTCGACGGTCGCGGTGCCCTCGCCGTACCAGGTCTCGTCGGCGACATCGCCCGCTTTCAGGCTGCCCTCGTCCTCGGCGTCCTTGTCGCCCTCCGCGCGGTCGTCGGCGTCGTCGTTGGTCTCGGAGTTCAGCCGGTCCGAGTCGATGGCGGTCACGTCCATGCCCTCGACGTCCTCGCCGACCGCGACGGGCTTCTCGTCGCGGTCCAGGACCTCGACCGGGTTCTCGTCGCCGTCGGGCAGCCGCAGTTCGGCGTAGGCGAAGCCGTTGGCCAGCGCCGAGGCCGCGTTGCGGGCCACGGAGTCGGCCTCCGCGTCCGCCTTGTCGGTGAGGGTGAACCGCAGCGACAGCAGGACGGCGGCGCCCGCGGCCACCAGGGCCACGGCGACGACGACGGTCGCGGCGAGGGTCGCGCGGGCCCGTACCGAGCCGAGACGGCGTTTCACGAGCGGCCCTCCAGTCTGTATCCGGCCCCTCGTACGGTCTTGATGAGGGTGGAGCCGAGCTTGCGGCGCAGCGCGCTGACGTAGACCTCGACGATGTTCGGGTCGCCGTCGTAGGCGAAGTCCCAGACGTGCTCCAGGATGTCGGCCTTCGAGACGACCTCACCGGCTCTCAGGACGAGTTGCTCCAGGACGGAGAACTCCTTGGTGGTGAGCGTGATCTCGTCCTCGGCGAGGAACACGCGCCGGGCGGCGGTGTCGACCTTCAGATCGCCGACCTCGTGCACGGGCGAGGCGCCGCCCGAGGGGCCGCGCCGCCGCAGCAGCGCCTTCACCCGGGCCACGAGGACGACGTACGAGAACGGCTTGGTCAGATAGTCGTCGGCGCCCGTGTCGAGCCCCTCGGCCTCGTCGTACTCGCCGTCCTTGGCCGTGAGCATCAGGATCGGCACGTCGTGGCCGGCGGCGCGCAGGGCGGCGCAGACGCGGTAGCCGTTCATGCCGGGCAGCATGATGTCGAGGATCACGAGGTCGTACGACCCCTCGCTCGCCCGGTGCAGTCCGTCGATCCCGTCGTGGACGACGTCCACGGCGTACCCCTCGGCCGTCAGGCCCTTGGCCAGCGACACCGCGAGCCGCTTCTCATCTTCCACGATCAACAGGCGCATGCGTTCAGCTTGGCAAACCGAACCTGAAGCGGTCTTCAGGGGGCTTCAGGTCCGCTTCAGCGTCGGTCGGCCAGATTGGTTCCCGTCGAAAGCAGACGAGGCGGATAAGCCAGACAAGCCATCTGCAACCGGCTACATCATCCGTTACTGGTTGCAGCCAGTCGCATCCTGGAGGAACCTCATGAAGCGCAACATCGTCATCGCCACCATCACGGCCGTCGCCCTGATCGGCGGCGGCACCGCGACCGCCATCGCGGTCTCGGGTGACGACGAGGCGCCGGCGAAGAAGACCGTGTCGGTGTCGAACGGCGACCACGACCGCGACGACGTGAACGACGACTCCGACGGCACGGCCGAGGACAAGGCGGACGACAAGGCCGAGGACCGGGCCGCCCGCGACACCGACCAGGACGCCGAGGACAAGGCCGAGAACGCGGCCGAGGCGAAGGCCGGTCAGGTCACGGCCGCCGAGGCGATCAGGACGGCGCTGCAGCACAAGGACGGTACGGCGGTCTCCGCCGACCTCGACGACGAGGGCACGAACCTGATCTGGGACGTCGACGTGCTGACCGGCGGCGGCAAGTGGTTCAGCGTCCAGGTCGACCCCGGCACCGGCAAGGTCCTCGGCTCGCACGCCGACCGCGACGACGACGGTGACGACGCCGCCGAGACCCAGCAGATCCGGGCCGCACTGAAGGGCAGCTCCGTGACCGCCGCCGAGGCCGCCGAAGCCGCCGCGGACAAGGGCACGGTGACCTCCGTCGACCTCGACGAGGAGAGCGCGGACCAGGCCTGGGAGGTCGACACCACCGCCGCCGACGGCACCGGCAGCGACTGGAGGGTGAACCCCGACTCCGGCAAGCTCACCGCCGACCGCTCGGAGGACTGATCTCGCGGTCCCGTTGAACCACCGGGAGGACCGACCCCGCCGACCCCCCTCGGCCGGACGTCGCCCTCCAGGAGGACCGGCGCTCTCCCCCCACACCCCGGGAGCCCCGGCTCCTCCTTCCACGCCGGGAAGCCCGACACCTCGCCCCCCAGAGGTACGCGGCCTTCCTCACCCCAGGTAGGGGCACCCGAGACCGGGTGCCCCTACCGGCGTTCGCGCGGTCGGCTCACCTCACGGCGACTGCGCCGCCCGCGCCTCGGCGCTCACGACCTGCTCCGTCGTGTGCCCCGCCGCTCCCGCCGCCGGCCCGGCCGCACGGCCCCGCCGGCTCCCCACCCCCACCACGGTCGCCGCGAGCAGGGCCGCGCCGCCCACGAGGGCGAAGCCGAGGGTGGGCGAGACCTGGGCCACCAGCAGCCCTGAGGCGGCCGCTCCCGCCGAAATGCCCGCGTTGACGGCCGTGTTGACCCAGGCGCCGGACCGGGTGCGGGCGGCGGCCGGGGCGGAGGCATCGGCGACGAGGTACGCGGTGGTGAGGGCCGGGGCGACGAAGAGCCCGGCGCAGACGACGGCGCCGGTGAGGACGGCGAGGTCCGGGGCGAGCCCGGCACCCGCGAGGGCGAGGCCAAGACCCGCCACCAGCAGCGACAGCCGTACGCGTGCACCGGAGCGCCACTCGACCGCGCCGTACAGCAGGCCGCCCACCGCGCTCCCGGCGGACAGCGCGGCGAAGATCCAGGCCACCACGTCGTCCCCGTGGCCCCGCTGCTCGGCGAAGGCCAGCACCAGCAGGTCGAGCGCGCCGAGCGAGAGCCCGACGCCGCCGGCCGCGACGACCGGCGGCACGATGCCGGTGACGACCCACGACCGGCGTCGGCCCGTCCGCTGCTCGGACACCGCGCCCCGCACCGGAACGCGCGCCACGGCCGGGGAGGCGACGAAACCGAAGGTCCCCGCCACCACCAGCACGGCGCCCAGGGCCACGGCGGCGGCCGGAGCGGCGACCTGCACCACGGCGCCCACCACCAACGGCCCCGACACGAACAGCAGTTCCTCCGCGACCCCGTCGAGGCTGTACGCGCGCGGCAACAGCCCCCGGTCGGCGGCGAGTTCGCTCCACACCGTGCGCATCGTCGGCCCGAGCGGCGGCGTACAGGCGCCCGCCGCCACCGCGACCGCGCCCAGCACCGGGCCGGAGACGCCCGGCCGCCAACTCGCCACCGCCAGCAGGCCGAGCAGCACGGCGTACAGCGAGGCCATCGGCGGCAGCGCCCGACGGGGGCCGTAGCGGTCGACGAGCGCCGCCCTCGCGGGCGACAGGAAGACACTGGTGGCCCCGAACAGGGCCATGACCGTACCGGCGACGGCGTACGACCCCGTCGCACGGGTCACGGCGAGCAGCACGGCGACCGGCACCATGCCATAGGAGAGCCGGCCGACGAGTACGGCGGCGAAGGTGCGGCGGGCGTACGGGATGCGGAGCACCGCTGCGTACGACGGCCGCGAGGAGGTCGCGGACATGCGAAAGGTTCCTCACCTGAGGGCGTGCAGGGACACCGAGGCCCCGCACGACGACGACACGTCGCCTGCGGGGGGGCGTCTCTACGCAAGGTGAAGGAACACGCGGCCAAGTTAGCAGCTCGAGACGGGCGTTCTTCAGGGGCGCGGGGAACCGCGCGAACGGGGTCCGGGACGGAGCCCCGGATCTTTGACCGGAGGCCGAAGGGGCGCGCAGCCCCTGGGGGCGGGAAGGGCAAGGGCGGCGGGGGCGAGAAAACGCGAGGTCAGCCCTCCGTCAACCCGGCCACCAACTCGTCCGCCGCCCGATAGGGATCCAGCTCCCCCGCCACGATCCGCTCGGCCAGGGAATCCAGCCGCCGATCACCGTGCAGGTCCCCGATCCGCTCCCGCAGAGCGGTCACCGCGATGGTCTCCACCTCGCGCGCCGCACGGGACCGCCGCCGCTGCGCGAGGACCCCCCGCTCCTCCATCCACGCACGGTGCTTCTCCAGCGCCTCCACGACCTCGTCGACGCCCTCGGCCCGCGCGGCGACCGTCTTGACGATCGGCGGCCGCCAGTCGCCGGGCCCACGGGACTCGCCGAGCCCGAGCATGTGGTTCAGCTCGCGCGCGGTCGCGTCCGCGCCGTCCCGGTCGGCCTTGTTGACGACGTAGACGTCGCCGATCTCCAGGATCCCGGCCTTGGCCGCCTGGATGCCGTCCCCCATGCCGGGCGCCAGGAGCACCACGGAGGTGTCGGCCTGCGAGGCGATCTCCACCTCGGACTGGCCGACACCGACCGTCTCGACGAGGATCACGTCGCAGCCCGCCGCGTCCAGGACCCGGATCGCCTGCGGGGCCGCCCAGGCGAGGCCACCCAGATGGCCACGGGTCGCCATCGAACGGATGTACACGCCGGGGTCGGAGGCGTGGTCCGACATCCGGACGCGGTCGCCGAGCAGTGCGCCACCGCTGAAGGGCGAGGACGGATCCACCGCCAGCACCCCGACCCGCTTGCCGGCCCTGCGGTACGCGGTCACCAGCGCCGACGTGGACGTGGACTTGCCCACGCCGGGCGAGCCGGTGAGGCCCACGACGTACGCCCCGCCCGTGAGCGGTGCCAGCGCCTCCATGACCTCACGCAACTGCGGGGACGCCCCCTCCACCAGGGAGATCAGCCGGGCGACGGCCCGGGGCCGCCCTTCCCTGGCCTGCGCCACCAGTGTGGGGACGTCCTGCATCACAGCTCCGATCCGAGAAGACGACGGGCCACGTACGCCCGGAACCGACGGGCCTCAGGCCTTGGGTACCCGCACGATCAGCGCGTCACCCTGACCGCCGCCACCGCACAGCGCGGCCGCGCCGACACCTCCGCCGCGCCGCTTCAGCTCCAGGGCGAGATGGAGGACGAGCCGGGCGCCGGACATGCCGATGGGGTGTCCGAGAGCGATAGCACCGCCGTTGACGTTCACCTTTTCCGGGGAAATCCCGAGGTCCTTCATTGACTGCACGGTCACTGCGGCGAAGGCCTCGTTGATCTCGATGAGGTCGAGGTCGGCGACCGCCAGGCCGTCCTTCTTCAGAGCGTGCTGGATGGCGTTCGACGGCTGCGACTGCAGCGAGTTGTCCGGTCCCGCCACGTTCCCGTGGGCGCCGATCTCGGCGAGCCACGTCAGGCCGAGTTCCTCCGCCTTGGCCTTGCTCATGACGACCACGGCGGCCGCGCCGTCGGAGATCTGCGAGGAGGACCCGGCCGTGATCGTGCCGTCCTTGGTGAACGCCGGACGCAGCTTGCCCAGCGACTCGGCGGTCGTCTCGGCCCGGATGCCCTCGTCCTGGCTGAAAACGACCGGCTCGCCCTTGCGCTGCGGAATCTCCACCGGGGTGATCTCGGCGTCGAAGAGGCCGTTCTTCTGGGCGGCGGCGGCGCGCTGGTGGGACAGGGCGGCGATCTCGTCCTGCTCGGGGCGGAGGAGGCCGAGGCGGGTGTTGTGCTTCTCGGTGGACTCGCCCATGGCGATGTTCTCGAAGGAGTCCGTGAGCCCGTCGTGCGCCATCGCGTCGAGCATCTGGATCGCCCCGTACTTGTAGCCCTCACGGGACTTCGGGAGCAGGTGGGGGGCGTTGGTCATGGACTCCTGGCCGCCCGCCACGATCACGTCGAACTCACCGGCGCGGATCAGCTGGTCGGCGAGCGCGATGGCGTCGAGGCCCGAAAGACAGACCTTGTTGATGGTGAGCGCGGGCACGTTCATCGGGATGCCGGCCTTGACCGCGGCCTGGCGCGCCGGGATCTGCCCCGCCCCGGCCTGCAGCACCTGGCCCATGATCACGTACTGGACCTGGTCGCCACCGATCCCCGCACGGTCCAGGGCGGCCTTGATCGCGAAGCCGCCGAGGTCGGCTCCGGAGAAGGACTTCAGCGAACCGAGCAACCGTCCCATGGGCGTACGGGCGCCCGCGACGATCACCGATGTGTTGCGGTTCGAACCAGACATGAGGTGCGATCCCCTTCCAGCTTGCACAGCCGAGGAGTGAACGAGGGTTTACTTCGAATGTACTGAGTGGCACTCCGTGCCGTCATCGGGCTGTCAGTGTGATCGCTGGCACGTTGCGTAACCGTCTCGGGAGCGCTGCACTGACATCATGCTGACGCGAATCGACCACATCGGGATCGCCTGCTTCGACCTCGACGCCACCGTCGAGTTCTACCGGGCCACGTACGGCTTCGAGGTGTACCACTCCGAGGTCAACGAGGAGCAGGGCGTGCGGGAGGCCATGCTCAAAATCAACAGCACGGACGACGGCGGCGCCTCCTACCTGCAGCTTCTCGAGCCGACCCGCGAGGACTCGACCGTCGCGAAGTGGCTGGCGAAGAACGGCGAGGGGGTCCACCACATCGCCTTCGGTACGGCGGACGTCGACGGCGAGGCGGCCGCGATCAAGGACAAGGGCGTACGCGTCCTGTACGAGGAGCCGCGAGTCGGTTCCATGGGGTCACGGATCACGTTCCTGCACCCCAAGGATTGTCATGGCGTACTGACAGAACTGGTCACTTCGGCGCCAGTTGAGTCACCTGAGCACTGACCCCCGTACATATGGGCCGGTAGGGTTGGGGTCGGCCGTCGCCTTCGAGGGGGACGGCCCGGGTCCTGCCGCCTTCCGAGGAGCGGGATCCAAGGGCACCGCGAAGATCCATCAGCGGTTGTCCGAGGGCCGGGGTCCAGGTTTCGGGGGACGAGGGTGAGGGCGGCAGCCCGTGCTCCGCCGTTGATCTGACACCATTCCCCGGGGGCACCGTTCGGCGGTTGGACGGAGCTCGTTTGCCAGAGGTTGCGACCAGGGGACGGATGGGACCGCGCAGTGCGGGGCTACGAACGCCAGGAGCGAGAGCCGGCGGCTGACGTCGACCACCTCTCTCGGTTCGAGGCCGAGATGGAGCGGCTGAAGACCGAGCGGGAAAAGGCGATCCAGCACGCCGAGGACCTCGGCTACCAGGTCGAGGTGCTGCGCGCCAAGCTGCACGAGGCGCGCCGCACCCTCATGTCCCGGCCCGCCTACGACAGCGGCGGCGACCTCGGCTACCAGGCCGAGCAGATGCTCCGCCAGGCCCAGATGCAGGCCGACCAGCTGCGCGCGGACGCCGAGCGGGAGCTGAGTCAGGCCCGGGCGCAGACGCAGCGGATCCTCCAGGAGCACGCCGAGCAGGCCGCGCGCCTCCAGGCGGAGCTGCACCAGGAGGCGGTCACCCGCCGCCAGCAGCTCGACCAGGAGCTGTCGGAGCGCCGCCAGACGGTCGAGTCGCACGTCAACGAGAACGTGGCCTGGGCCGAGCAGCTGCGCGCCCGCAGCGAGTCCCAGGCCCGTCGGCTCGTCGACGAGTCGCGCGCCGAGGCCGAGCAGGCGCTGGCCGCCGCGCGCGCCGAGGCCGAGCGGCTCGCCACCGAGGCCCGTCAGCGGCTCCAGAGCGACTCGGAAGCCGCCCGCAGCGAGGCAGACCAGATCCTGCGCCGGGCCCGCGCCGAGGCCGAGCGGCTGCTGAACGCGGCGTCCACCCAGGCCCAGGAGGCCACCGAGCACGCCGAGCAGCTGCGGTCCAGCTCCGCCACCGAGTCGGACTCCGCCCGCCGCCAGGCCTCCGAGCTGAGCCGGGCGGCCGAGCAGCGCATGGCGGAGGCCGAGGCGGCGCTGCGCGAGGCGCGCGCCGAGGCCGAGAAGCTGGTCACGGAGGCGAAGGAGAACGCGGCCAAGGCCGTCACCGCCGCCGAGTCGACCAACGAACAGCGCACCCGTACGGCCAAGGAGCAGGTCGCCCGGCTGGTCACCGAGGCCACGAAGGAGGCCGAGGCCACCAAGGCGGCCGCCGAGGAAGCCGTCGCCGACGCCAGGGCCGAGGCCGAGAAGATCGTCGCCGAGGCCGCCGAGAAGGCCCGCTCGATCACCGCGGAGGAGTCCGCCTCCCAGCTCGCCAAGACGGCCAAGACCGCCGAGGACGTGCTGAACAAGGCGTCCGAGGAAGCCCGGAAGACCACCAAGGCCGCAGCCGAGGAGGCCGAGCGCATCCGCTCCGAGGCGGAGGCCGAGGCGGACCGGCTGCGCGCCGAGGCCCACGACCTCGCCGAACAGCTCAAGGGCACGGCGAAGGACGACACCAAGGAGTACCGCGCCAAGACCGTCGAGCTGCAGGAGGAGGCGCGCCGGCTGCGCGGCGAGGCCGAACAGCTGCGCTCCGACGCGGTCGCCGAGGGCGAGCGGATCCGCTCCGAGGCCCGGCGGGAGGCCGTCCAGCAGATCGAGGAGGCGGCCAAGACCGCCGAGGAGCTGCTCGCCAAGGCCCGGACGGACGCCGACGAGCTGCGGCAGACCGCCACCACGGACAGCGAGAAGGTCCGCACCGAGGCCATCGAACGCGCTTCGACGCTGCGCCGCCAGGCCGAGGAGACGCTGGAGCGCACCCGCAAGGAGGCCGAGCGGCACCGCGCCGAGGCCGAGGAGCAGTCCGAGGAGCTGAAGGCCGAGGCCGAGCGCGCCGCCCGTGAGCTGCGCGAGGAGACCGAGCGCGGCGTCGAGGCCCGCAAGGTGGAGGCGGCCGAGGAGCTGACCCGGCTGCAGAGCGAGGCCGAGGCCCGGCTGGCCTCCGCCGAGGAGGCACTCGCCGACGCCCGCGCCGAGGCCGAGCGGATCCGCCGCGAGGCCGGCGAGGAGAGCGACCGGCTGCGCACCGAGGCCGCCGAACGCATCCGTACGCTGCAGGCACAGGCCGAGGCCGAGGCCGAGCGGCTGCGCGACGAGGCCGCGTCCGACGCGTCCGCGTCCCGCGCCGAGGGCGAGGCCATCGCCGTACGGCTGCGGTCGGAGGCCGCGGCCGAGGCGGAGCGGCTGAAGTCCGAGGCGCAGGACACCGCCGACCGGGTACGGGCGGAGGCGCAGGCCGCGGCCGAGCGGCTGGCCACGGAGGCCTCTCAGGCGCTGGCCGCCGCGCAGGAGGAGGCCGCCCGGCGCCGCCGCGAGGCCGAGGAACTCCTCGGCGCGGCCCGGCAGGAGGCCGACCAGGAGCGGCTGCGGGCGCGCGAGCAGAGCGAGGAGCTGCTGGCCTCGGCGCGCAAGCGCGTCGAGGAGGCCCAGGCCGAGGCCGTACGGCTGGTCGAGGAGGCCGAGCGGCGCGCCGGCGAGATGGTGTCGGCGGCCGAGCAGCACGCGCAGCAGGTGCGGGACTCCGTCGCCGGGCTGCACGAGCAGGCCCAGGAGGAGATCGCCGGGCTGCGCAACACGGCCGAGCACGTGGCGGACCGGATGCGCCGCGAGGCCGAGGAGGAGTCGGACCGGGTCCGCGCCGACGCCTACGCGGAGCGGGAGCGGGCCACCGAGGACGCCAACCGGGTGCGCCGCGAGGCCCGGGAGGAGTCGGAGGCCGCCAAGTCGCTCGCCGAGCGGACGGTCGCGGAGGCGATCGCCGAGGCGGAGCGGGTGCGTTCGGACGCGTCCGAGCACGCCCAGCGGGCGCGTACGGAGGCTTCGGACACCGTCGCGCGGGCCGACCAGGACGCCTCGCGCACCCGCGCGGAGGCCCGCGACGACGCCAACCGCATCCGTTCGGACGCGGCGACCCAGGCCGACACCCTGATCACCGAGGTGACGGCCGAGGCGGAGCGTCTGACCCGGGAGACCAACGAGGAGGCCGAGCGGGTACGGGCCGAGTCCGTCGCCAAGGCCGACCGGCTCATCGGCGAGGCCACCGACGAGGCCGAGCGGCTGCGGGCCGAGGCCGCCGAGACGGTGGGCTCCGCGCAGCAGCACGCCGAGCGGGTACGGGCCGACGCCGAGCGGGCGCGGGCCCAGGCGGAGGCGGAGGCCGACCGGCTCATGGCGCACGCCCGCGAGGAGGCCGACAACACCCTCGACCAGGCCCGCAAGGACGCCAACAAGCGGCGTTCCGAGGCCGCCGAGCAGGTCGACAAGCTCATCTCGGAGACGGCTGCCGAGGCCGACAAGCTGCTCACCGAGGCGCAGACGCAGGCGCTGCAGACCACCGCGGACGCCGAGGGGCAGGCCGACTCCATGGTCGGCGCGGCCCGCAAGGAGGCCGAGCGGCTGGTCGCGGAGGCGACCGTCGAGGGCAACTCCACGGTGGAGAAGGCCCGTACCGACGCCGACGAGCTGCTCGTCGGCGCGCGCCGGGACGCGACCGCCATAAGGGAGCGGGCCGAGGAACTGCGCGACCGCATCACGGCCGAGATCGAGGCACTGCACACGCGGGCCCGCCGTGAGGCCGCCGAGACGATGAAATCCACCGGTGACCGCTGTGACGCGCTCATCAAGGCGGCCGAGGAGCAGTTGGAGAAGGCGACGGCGAAGGCCAAGGAGATCGTTTCCGAGGCGAACTCCGAGGCGGGCAAGGTGCGTATCGCCGCGGTGAAGAAGGCCGAGGGCCTTCTGAAGGAGGCCGAGCAGAAGAAGTCCACGCTCGTCCGTGAGGCCGAGGAGCTGAAGGCCGAGGCGATCCGCGAGGCCCGCCGCACGGTCGAGGAGGGCAAGCGCGAGCTGGAGGTGCTGGTCCGCCGCCGCGAGGACATCAATGCGGAGATCTCCCGTGTCCAGGACGTCCTGGTCGCGTTGGAGTCTTTTGAGGCCCCGTCGAGCGGCAAGGACGGTGGAGTCAAGACGGGTGCCGCGGCGGGTGCGACTCGTTCGGGTGGCAAGTCGTCAGACGGCTAGCGGTGCCGGGGTGTTGCGGGTATCTTCCCGCCCCGCCCTGGTACTACAGACACCAATTTGTGCTCGTTCTGTGCTTGCCATCTGTGCTTTCAGGCCTTTACGCAAAGTTTCTGGCAAGTATTCCGATGGTCGGCCACTCAAAAGGGGTGTCATTCTCCAGATCAAACGTGCATCTGCTCGATGACACGCCGCTTCGCCCCCTAGGATTCCACCTATCACCTCACCGGTCTCATTCGACAGGAACCCCATGAGCGACACTTCCCCCTACGGCTTCGAGCTTGTGCGGCGTGGATACGACCGCGCTCAGGTGGACGAACGTATCTCCAAGCTCGTCTCCGACCGTGACTCCGCTCTCGCCCGCATCACCGCTCTGGAGAAGCGCATCGAGGAACTCCACCTCGAGACGCAGAACGCCCAGGCGGCGGTGACCGACGCCGAGCCGTCCTACGCCGGTCTCGGCGCGCGCGTCGAGAAGATCCTCCGCCTCGCCGAGGAGGAGGCGAAGGACCTGCGCGAGGAGGCCCGCCGCGCCGCCGAGCAGCACCGTGAGCTCGCCGAGTCGGCGGCCCAGCAGGTGCGCAACGACGCGGAGTCCTTCTCCGCGGAGCGCAAGGCCAAGGCGGAGGACGAGGGCGTCCGGATCGTCGAGAAGGCCAAGAGCGACGCTTCGCAGCTGCGTGCCGAGGCGCAGAAGGACGCGCAGTCCAAGCGCGAGGAGGCGGACGCCCTCTTCGAGGAGACCCGTGCGAAGGCCGCGCAGGCCGCCGCCGACTTCGAGACGAACCTCGCCAAGCGTCGCGAGCAGTCCGAGCGGGACCTCGCGTCGCGTCAGCAGAAGGCCGAGAAGCGCCTCGCGGAGATCGAGCACCGCGCGGAGCAGCTCCGCCTGGAGGCCGAGAAGCTGCGCACCGACGCCGAGCGCCGTGCCCGCCAGACGGTGGAGACCGCGCAGCGTCAGGCCGAGGACATCGTCGCGGACGCGAACGCCAAGGCCGACCGGATCCGTTCGGAATCCGAGCGCGAGCTGGCGGCGCTCACCAACCGCCGCGACTCGATCAACGCCCAGCTGACGAACGTGCGCGAGATGCTGGCGACCCTCACGGGTGCGGCGGTCGCCGCCGCGAGCACGCCGGTCACCGACGACGAGCCGATCTCCCGCGGGGTCCCGGCCCAGCAGTCCCGGTAACACCGTCTCCTGCCGGCCACACCGGACGAGGCACCTGGGCCCGCGTCTCCCCTCCGGGGGGGCGCGGGCCTTCGGCATCCGGGGGGCCATGGCCGCCCCATCTCACCACCTCCTGCACGGCCCCCGGCCCTGCGGCACGTGGGGCATCCGCCGGGCCGCGCCCATCGCCCGCCCGGCCTGTCCCCGGCCCGTCTGTCCCCGCCCCAGCTGCGGACCGGCCCTCCCGCGCAGGCCGCCTCCGCCGTGCCACTCACCGGGGCAGACCACTACCCCGCCGCACCACTCTCCGAGCCGACCCGTCTGTGTCGCTGCCCCACAACCTGAGCCGCCTGTGTCCCGTCGGCCTCAGCCTGAGCCGTCCCTTCCCCGCTCCCCCCAACCCGGCCGGTTGCGTCCCCGCGTTCTTCGCGCTCCTTTCTGGGGCCGTGACAAGGCGGTACTCCGGTGGCAGGCCCCCGGCCCCCGTTCTAGCGTGGCCGCATGATCGAGCTCGACGGGCTGACCAAGCGGTACGGCGAGAAAGTCGCGGTGAACAACCTGACCTTCGCCGTGCGGCCCGGGATCGTCACCGGTTTTCTCGGACCCAACGGAGCCGGAAAATCGACGACGATGCGCATGATCCTGGGGCTGGACCGTCCGACGGCGGGAGACGTCCGGATCGACGGCACGCACTACGACCGGCTGAGGGACCCGCTGACGTACATCGGCGCGCTGCTGGACGCCAAGGCCATGCACGGCGGCCGCAGCGCCTTCAACCACCTGCTGTGCCTCGCGCAGAGCAACGGGATCCCCCGGGCCCGGGTGCACGAGGTGCTGGACACGGTCGGACTGACGTCGGTCGCGAGGAAGAAGGCGAAGGGGTTCTCGCTCGGCATGGGGCAGCGGCTCGGCATCGCCGGCGCGCTGCTCGGCGACCCACGGATCCTGATGTTCGACGAGCCCGTCAACGGCCTCGACCCCGAGGGCATCCACTGGATCCGGAACCTGATGAAGTCCCTCGCGGCGCAGGGCCGGACCGTGTTCGTGTCGTCGCATCTGATGAGCGAGATGGCGCTGACCGCGGACCACCTCGTGGTGATCGGACAGGGGCGGCTCCTCGCCGACACCTCGATGGCACAGTTCATCCAGCGGAACTCACGGTCGTACGTACGGATCCGCACCCCCCAGCGGGAACAACTGCTCGACGTGCTGAACGCGGTCGGTGTGATGGTCGTGGAGACGGGCGACGGGGCGCTGGAGGTGGACGGCGGGAAACCGGAGCAGATCGGCGAGCTGGCCGCCCAGCACCAGCTCGTGCTGCACGAGCTGAGCCCCCGACAGGCTTCGCTGGAGGAGGCGTTCATGCGGCTGACCGCCGAGTCGGTGGAGTACCACGCGCACGACGGCACCCCGGTGGCGAGCCCGCCCACCGCCCCCGCCTGGGGCGTCGGCTGGAAGCGGGAGGGCTGACGGTGACCACGGCCCAGGTCGTCCGCTCGGAGTGGACCAAGATCCGTTCGGTGGCTTCCACGGTGTGGACGCTGTCGCTGGCCGGGATCGTCACGATCGCGCTCGGCGTGCTGATCTCCCTGCTGTCGAAGCACGAGTTCGACAATCTGAGCCGCGACGACCGGCTCTCGTTCGACCCGACCTTCATCAGCTTCGCGGGAATGACGCTCGGGCAGCTGGCGATGATCGTGTTCGGGGTGCTGGTGGTGTCGAACGAGTACAGCACCGGCATGATCCGGACCTCGCTGGCCGCCGTGCCCCAGCGCGGCACCTTTCTCTTCAGCAAGATCGCGGTGGCCACCGCCCTCTCCTTCGCCGTGGGACTCGCGACCAGCTTCGTCACGTTCTTCCTCGGACAGGCGATGCTCGGCTCGCACCGGGCCGAGATCGGCGATCCGGGCGTCCTGCGCGCGGTCTTCGGCGGTGGGCTCTACATGACCCTGATCGCGATGTTCTCGATGGGCGTCGCGGCGATGCTGCGCAGCCCGATGCTGTCGCTCGGCATCCTGATGCCGTTCTTCTTCCTGATCTCCAACATCCTGGGCAACGTCGGCGCCACCGAGAAGGTCGGCCGCTACCTCCCCGACCAGGCCGGCAGCAAGATCATGCAGGTGGTCACCCCGGTCGACGACGACACACCGTACGGACCGTGGGGCGGCCTCGCCATCATGGCGCTGTGGGTGGCGGCGGCCCTGCTCGGCGGGTTTCTGACGCTGAAGCGGCGCGACGCGTGAGCGGGGGTTTGACCAGCGATTACGTACATGCCAAAACAACCGGCCCGTGACCTGCGCGGTTTTACTTCCTCTTGGGCGGAACCGTCAGCGCCCCGATAAGCTCCTAATCCTTACGGGGGCGTGTGCCCCGACGTCCTGAGACGTCCTGAACCGTTCGATGGGTGCGGAGCATGATCGAGGCAGTCGGCCTGACGAAGCGCTATGGCGCCAAGACGGCCGTGTACAACCTTTCCTTCCAGGTGCGGCCGGGGGCCGTCACCGGCTTCCTGGGCCCCAACGGCTCGGGCAAGTCGACGACGATGCGCATGATCCTCGGCCTGGACAATCCCACCTCCGGGCAGGTGACGATCGGCGGCTATCCGTACCGCAAGCTGCCGAACGCGGCCCGTCAGGTCGGTGCGCTCCTCGACGCCAAGGCCGTGCACGGCGGCCGGCACGCCCGCAGCCACCTGCTGTCCCTGGCCCAGCTGTCGGGCATCCCGGCCCGCCGGGTGGACGAGGTGCTCGGTGTCGTCGGCCTCCAGGACGTCGCCAGGAAGCGTTCCAAGGGCTTCTCCCTCGGCATGGGCCAGCGGCTCGGCATCGCCGCCGCCCTGCTCGGCGACCCCCAGGTCCTGCTCTTCGACGAGCCGGTCAACGGCCTCGACCCCGAAGGCATCCTCTGGGTCCGCAACCTGATGAAGGCGCTCGCCGCCGAGGGCCGTACGGTCTTCGTCTCCTCGCACCTGATGAGCGAGATGGCGCTGACCGCCGACCACCTCATCGTGATCGGGCGCGGGCAGTTGCTCTCCGACATGAGCATCAAGGACTTCATCTCGGCGAACTCCGCCGACTTCGCGCGCGTACGGACGCCGGACACCGAGCCGCAGCAGCGCGAGAAGCTGACGGCGGCGCTGACCGAGGCGGGGGGCCAGGTGCTGCCCGAGCAGGACGGGGCACTGCGTGTCATGGGTCTGCCGCTCCCCCGGATCAGCGACCTCGCGCACGGCGCCGACGTACGGCTGTGGGAACTGTCGCCGCACCAGGCCTCGCTGGAGGAGGCGTACATGCGGATGACGCAGGGCGCCGTCGACTACCGCTCGACGACCGACCAGAAGGCCGGTCTCCAGCAACCCCTGCCGCCCGGCGCACAGCCGCCGATGCCGGTGCCCGGGCAGGGCCAGCCGGGCTGGTACGCCCCGCCCGCACCGCAGCAGGGCGGCACGCCGTACGCGCCGCAGGGCCACCCCGCACCGCAGGGTCAGCCGCCGGCCGGTCCCTACGGCGCCCCGGCGCCCACAGCGCCCGCTCCGGCGCCCGCGCAGCCCCAGCCGAACCCGTACGCCCAGTCCGCGCCCCCGGCCGCGCCCCCGGCCCCCGCGGCTGCGCCGACCCCGTCCCCCGCACCCGCGGCCCCCGCGCCCGCCGCCGACCTGACGAAGTCCGAGGACGCCCGATGAGCACGCCCCAGCCGCCCCTCACCCAGCAGCCGCCCGCCCCCAACTGGCAGGGCGCGCCGGGCACTTCGTACACCTCGCCGATCCCGATCGTGCGCACCCACCTCGGGCACGCGATCTCCTCCGAGTGGACGAAGATCAAGTCGGTCCGCTCGACGGTGTGGACGCTGGGCGTCTTCGTCGTCCTGGTGATCGGCCTCGGCCTGCTCTTCGCCCTGATCGCCGCCTCCACGGACATGAACCTGGAGGGCGAGTCCCCGCTGGGCCTCGGTCTGTTCGGGCTGATGATCGGCAGCGTCTGCATCATCACGCTCGGGGTGCTGACCACGGCCTCCGAGTACGGCACGGGCATGATCCGGACCACGATGACGGCCTGCCCGAGCCGCGGCCGGGTACTGCTCGCGAAGGCCATCGTGTTCTTCGCGCTCACCTTCACGGTCACCCTGGTCACCGCCGCGTTCGTCGGCTTCGCCCAGGTGGCGATCCTGGAGGACAACGGTGTGGTGAGCCCCGACGGCGAGGAGTGGTTCAAGGCCACCGTCGGCGTGAGCCTGTTCCTCGCGCTCTTCGGGCTGCTGTCGCTGCTGATGGGCTCGCTGATCCGGCACTCCGCCGGCGCGATCACCATCATGCTCGGCGTCTTCCTCGCGCCCCTGGTCATCGCGATCTTCATGTTCTCCGAGTCGCTGAAGGACGTGCAGGAGTTCCTGCTGGAGTACTCGATCCCGAGCCAGCTCAGCGTCTTCTACGGTGCGGAGATCAGCCAGTCCGGCCCGTCGGGCTGGGATCCGCTGTGGATCATGCTCGCCCTGGTGGTCGCCGGGTTCGTCGGCGCGTACGCCCTGCTGGAGAAGCGGGACGTCTGACCGAGGGCCACGACCGGAGTCCGCGAGGTGTCAGAACCTCGGCGCGTTACGGGACCGCTGCACCCGGGAGGTGCGGCGGTCCTTCGCGTTCCAGCAGGCCTTGTGCCAGTGCCGGCGCTCGTCGACGCCCGAGTGCTCGGGCCAGGCGACGACGTGCGGCACCCCGGAGGGGATCATCTGGTCACAGCCGGGGCAGCGGTAGGTCTTGCCGGCCGCGCTCGCGCCCGCCACATGGCGCACGCTCCACTCCTCGCCCCGCCACGGCTCGCTGGTCTGCCAGCCGCCGTACCGGTCCGAACGGTCCTCGTCCGCACTGCGGCCTGACGGACCCGGACCCGAGGAGCCATGGTCCTTGGGGCGGTTGCGACGCGGGGACACGGGACACCTCACGGGGCTATACAGGGAGCAGGGTTGGCGTCCAGCCTACGCGGGCCCGGTGGGGGTATGCGTACGTCACCAATCCCCTCAGAACGCCCTCCGCCCGGCGCATTCTGCAGACAATCCGCAAATCTCGTCGCCAGGCCGTGTCTTCGGCACGTGTCACGGGGTTATGCCGGTGGGGGAGCTCCCGAGTCGGAGCCGAGGAAGCAGGAAGAGCGATGCACGTAGGAACATTTGTACTGGGCGCCCAATTCCCCGGCCAGGGCCAGGGGGAGGCGCTCCACCGGGCGGTACGGACCGCCGAAGTGGCCGACGAGGCCGGGCTGGACGCGGTCTGGCTGGCCGAGCACCACTTCGTGCCGTACGGCACCTGCCCGTCGGCGATCACCCTCGCCGCGTTACTGCTGGGGCGCACCCGGCGCATCCGGGTCGGCACGGCGGTCAGTGTGCTGCCCACCGTCCACCCCGTGGCCCTGGGCGAACAGGCCGCGCTGCTGCATGTGACCTCCGGCGGACGCTTCTCCCTGGGCGTCGGGCGCGGTGGGCCGTGGGTCGATCTGGAGGTCTTCGGCTCCGGGCTGGAGGCGTACGAGAGCGGCTTCCCGGAATCACTCGATCTGCTCATGCGCTGGCTGCGTGAGCCGTCGGTGTCGGCGTCGGGGGAACGATTCAGCTTTCGTGAGGTGCCCGTCGTCCCGAGGCCCGCGGAGGACCTGGACGAGACACCGGGCCCGGAGGTCGTCGTCGCCTGCACCTCGCCGTCGAGTGTGAAGCTGGCCGCCGAACGGGGGCTGTCGATGCTCCTCGGCATGCACGTCGGGGACGAGGAGAAGGCCGAGATGGTCGCGCTGTGGCGCACCTGCGCCCGGGCGGCGGGCCGTTCGCCGGAGGAGATCTCCGGCGCGGCCCATGTCTCGGCCGGCGTCTGCCAGATCGCGGACCGGCGCACCGACGCCGTGGAGTCGCTCACCAAGGCGATGCCGGGCTGGCTGAAGCAGGGCCTCGACGCGCATGTGACCGTCGACGGCCGCGCTCGCGCCATGCGCGACCCGCTGGCCTACACCGAACTCCTCTGCGGGCTGCACCCGGTGGGCACCCCGCGGCTGTGCGCCGACCGGCTCGCGGCGACCAGCGAACGGACGGGCATCTCCCGCTTCGCCCTGCTCGTCGAGGGCTCCGGCGATCTGGCCGCGACGGAGGAGAACGTACGGCGACTCGGTGCCGAGGTGCTGCCTCACCTCGGCTGAGCCACTGCGGGGAGCTTGCCGCCCCGGTTACCGATGCACCTCCCGCGATGGGAGCGGCAAGCTGTGGCGCGTCATGCCCTCAGCAGTCCCGGAGTTCCGGGGACTGGTTGAGGAGTTGACCGCGGATCGAGGTGAAGCGGGCCAGCCTGTCGTCCACGGACGGGTCCAGCGGGAACACCGCCACCCGGTGGCAGTTCTGGAAGGCGAGCCGTACACCGAAGTGCCGCTGAAGCGCGCCGCGAATCGCGTCACTGGCGAGCGCGCGCAGCAGCTGCCCGCGCGCCTGCTCGTCCGGCGGGGGCGTCTGGTTGTCGGCGAACTCTCCGCCGTCGACCTTCAGCTGGGCCACCAGAGAGCTGATCATCTCCCACGCGTAAGGCAGGGAGGTCCGGACGCAGTCGACGAAGGCGGCTTCGTCGACCTCGCCTCGCTCGGCCTGTTCGAGTAGGGCCGGTGAGACGTCGAGCGACATGGGTTCTCCTCTCGCACCCCCGCAACAACAGGGGTTGACGGACAGGGGCGGAGATCGGTCGGCGAACACGCAGAGTGCACGCTCCGCGACCTCCAGTTTCTACGGTAAGCAACCGAAGGTGACCGCACCAGGAGATTGCGCGCACCGACAGGGCGTGTGACGCACACAATCAGCCAATGCCGAACAGGAGTTGACAGCGGCACATGCCGGGGGACGCCGAAGGTCCACATGAGGGGCGGGAGGACGTGACGGAGGGCGACAGTGGCCGGGCTGAAGCGACGGATTCGTCGAACGCCGTCCGGCGGGGTGCGAGGGCACAGGAGCGGAGTCCTGCGACGGCCGTTCCGGCAGCCGAATCGCGCGCACCCGTCGGCGTCGAGTAGCGTTGCCGACCATGCGTCTCGTCATTGCCCGCTGCTCCGTCGACTACGCGGGCCGGCTCACCGCCCATCTTCCCTCGGCCCCTCGCCTGATCCTGGTGAAGGCTGACGGCAGCGTCTCGATCCACGCGGACGACCGGGCCTACAAGCCCCTCAACTGGATGTCGCCGCCCTGCACGCTGAAGGAGGGCTCCGGGGACGAGGAGGGCGTCTGGACCGTCGTCAACAAGGCGGGCGAGAAGCTCATCATCACGATGGAGGAGGTCCTCCACGACTCCTCGCACGAGCTGGGCGTCGACCCCGGGCTGATCAAGGACGGCGTCGAGGCGCATCTGCAGGAACTCCTCGCCGACCGTATCGAGACCCTGGGCGAGGGCTACACCCTCATCCGTCGCGAGTACATGACCGCCATCGGCCCTGTCGACATCCTGTGCCGGGACGCCGACGGCGCGACCGTCGCGGTGGAGATCAAGCGGCGGGGTGAGATCGACGGCGTCGAGCAACTCACGCGGTACCTGGAGCTGTTGAACCGCGACCCCCATCTCGCGCCGGTCCGCGGCATCTTCGCCGCCCAGGAGATCAAGCCCCAGGCCCGAGTCCTCGCCACCGACCGCGGCATCGGCTGCGCGGTCCTCGACTACGACGCCCTGCGCGGCATCGAAGACGACAAGCTGCGCCTGTTCTGAAGCGGTCGCCACCGCTGCCGTAGGCCCGCGGGGCCGGTGGACGCACTGCCGCGCGAGCGGAGTTGCACGGGCCTGCGCGCACTCGAAGCCGGGGGTGGCTAGCCCCCGGCGTACCGGCGCGCCGACTCGTTCTGCTGGGCCATGCGCCTCAGCGCCAGCAGCGCGGGTTCCAGGAGGACGGTCAGCAGCAGGGCGCGTTCGGCGGCCTCCAACGGGTCCTCTATCCCGTCCAGTTGGTCGAGGTCGAGGGTCGCGGTGTGCTCCGCGAGGCGGGCGTACGGCAGCAGCGCCTGCCAGTCGAGCGGGGCGCCCAGCGTGCGCAGCGTGGCCAGGGTCTCGGCCAGGACCGCGCGGGCGGGTGCCGACTCGTGCACGTGCCAGCCCAGTTCCTCGACGAGGGCGTCGACCTTCGCCGCCTCCGACGGGGCCTCGCCGGTTTCCTCGCCGAGCCGGATGGCCCCCAGGGCGAGGCCCAGCTGTAGATGGGTGTCTCCGGCGTGCTCCGCCAAGGCACCCAGGAGCTCCCGGGTGGTACTGACGGACAGCCCCCGGACGCCGATCAACGCGCGGATCAGTCGGAGCCTGCGCACATGACTCTCGTCGTACTCGGCCTGCGTCGCCGAGATCTGCCGCCCGGCCGGGAGCAACCCCTCGCGCAGGTAGTACTTGATCGTCGCGACGGAGACACCACTGCGGCGGCTCAGCTCGGAGATACGCATCGGTCGCCCTCCGCACTAGAAGTTGGATACCTTCACTGTCTAACATAGATAGTGAAGGTATCCAACATCCCCTCGGAGAGGGCCACAGTCATGCCCACCCTGCCCTGGACCACGGTCAACACCCCCGCACCGGACACCGAGGCGTTCGTCATGGCCTCGCGGTTCGAGGTCCGCTCGTTCAAGGACGTACCGCGCTTCTTCCTGCGATCCCTGTCCGCGTGGAAGCAGGTCTCGGGCGCGCCCGGGGCCTACGGCGCCTCGCTGATCGCCGAACCCCTGAAGCGCACGTTCTGGACCCTGTCGGCGTGGGAGGACAAGGACGCGCTGTACACGTACGCGAGGACCGAACCGCACCGGTCGATCATGACCGGGCTGCGGCCCGTGATGAAGGACTCGGTCTTCACCTTCTGGCAGACCCCGTCGGCCGACCTGCCCATCGCCTGGCCGGACGCCCGACGCCGCCTGGCCGAGCAGGCACGGAACGGTTCCTGATCCCCGACGGCCAAGGACTGCGCCGGGGAGAGGCCCCACCAGGACGTCGCCCGAAGAGAACACGCTCGACCACCTCGGCGCCGCCCGACGGTTCTCGGCGACGGTCTGTGCGCGCTCGGCCCCCGCCCATCCAGCACCTCCTCGTCTCCCGCGAGAACGTCTCGTGCACGCGGGAGACGACCGAACCCGTCGCCGTCAGGCCACGGTGTCGGCCGGAGGCTCGGGCACGGTAGCCGAGGCGCTCGTCGCCGTGGGGGCGGTGGCGGTGTCGGTGGTTCCGGGGGGCGGCGGGTCGCCCGTCGGGTCGTCGGTCGGGTCGTCCGTGGGATCGTCGGTCGGGTCGTCCGTGGGGTCGTCCGTCGGGTCGTCCGTGGGATCGCCGGTCGGGTCGTCCGTGGGGTCCGTCGTCGGGTCGTCGGACGGCGTCGGCTTCGGGGAGGTCTTCGTCGGGGACGGTGTCGGCTTGCCCGACGGCCCCTTCGTACCGCTCGGGTCGTCCGAGGGCCCCGCCGTGTCCGAGGGGGTGGGATCGTCCGACGTGCCGTAGGTGCCGTCAGGTCCCGGGTCCGTCGGTTCGGGCAGGGTGCCCGGGGTGTCGTTCTCGTCGCCCGCCTTGGGACGGTCCGCGACGAGACCCCCGTCGCCGGTGCCCTCGCTGGCGGACGGGTTGACGCCGACCTTCTCGGCGGGGGTGTCGCCGTTGCGGTCGGAGGTCGCCCCGAGGGTCACGACGGTGCCCAGGACGGCCGCGAGGAGCGCACCCGCACCCGCCGCGACGAGGTTGCGCCGGGCGCCGCCGACCAGGGTCTTGAGACCGCTCAGCCTGTGCGCGGGCGACCTGGAGCCGGCCCGCTGGGTGACGAGCGTGCTGTCACCGGCCGCCGGCGTCGGGAAGGCTCCGCCGTTCCCGGCCACGCCCGTTCCCCACGCCCCCGAGCCGGTCGGCGTCCCGAAACCGGCCCCGCCGAGGCCCGTGGCCCCGAGACCGGCCCCGGCCAGTCCCCCCGACGGGTACGTGGACGGCACACCTCCGGGCGGTGAGGCCGACTCCTCGTGCCGGGCGTCCGGCACCTCCTCCCCCGCCGCCGTGCGCCCGCCGGGCGGTGTCGCCCCGGAGCGGTCGGTGACCAGGGCGAGAGCCCGGCGTCCGGCGACGGTGCCGCGCTTGTCGGCGAGGACGTTGCGCAGCCCGATGGAGGCCTCCAGCTCCGCCCGGGCCCGCTCCAACTGCCCGGAGCAGAGCGCGAGGACGCCCAGCTCGTGGTGGAAGTAGGCCTCTTCGCCGGTGTCACCGACGAGATCGGCCGCCTCGGCACCGGCCCGGAGCGCCCGCTCCCAGGCGTTCCAGCGCAGCCCGGCGGCGAACGCGGGCGCCGCCTGCCGGGCCAGCACCACGGCGGCGCTCTCCTCGTCCTCGCCGGGCGGGGTCGTCACGGGCACGAGCGCGGTGAGGGCGGCCAGGACGGCGTCCGCCTCGGCCGAGACCCGCTCCGGGGTCACCGAAGGGTGCCCCGCCCACCAGGCGTAGTGCTGGGCGGTGGTGCGGGCGCGTGTCTCCGTGTCATCGGCGTACCCGGCGGCCTCCAGCTGCGTCCGCACCCCGGCCGCGAGCCGATAGCGGGCACCGACAGGTGTCACCAGGGCGCAGCCGACCAGCTCGCCGAGGGCGGCGTCGGCGTGGGTGTCGCCCACCAGGGCGGGCAGGTGCGCCTGGTGCGGGATCTCCCCGCCAAGCGCGACGGCGAACCTGAGGGTCTCGTGGGCCGAGGCGCTCAGCCGGGAGGCGAGCAACGCGGCGGGCGCGGCCGCTTCGGCGAGCGACGGCAGGGGAACGTCGTGCCCGTCCGGGACGGCGTCGAAGGGCGCGTCGACGGGCGGTGCCTCCTGGAAGACCCCGAACTCGTCGACGGCGTCCGCACCGGCCCGCTGCCGGTCCCGCTGCCTGAGCAGTGCCCCGGCCTGGGTGAAGCGCAGCGGCAGTCCCTCGGACTCGAACCAGAGGTCACCGGCCCAGTTCGACTCGTCCTCGGTGAGCGTCCGCCCGACGGCGCGCTCCAGGAGCTGCTCGCTGCCGGCCCGGTCGAAGCCGCCGAGGACGATCTCCTCCAGGGGCGCGTCGGCGGACGGCAGGGGGGTGTCGGGGGTGGTGCCGATCAGGAAGGCGCACTCGGGGGTGGCGTCGAGCAGTTCGTCGAGCGCGATCCCGCCGAACTCCAGGTCGTCCAGGACGACCACCGCGCCGATGTCCCGCACGATGTCGAGGATCTGCTGCCGGGCGGGCCGGAACAACGGTGTGCTGTACACGGCTGCGAACAGTTCGTACAGCAGGTCGTCGACCGTGCGCCGGAAACCGCTCAGCCGGACGACGCCGTCGGGGGCCAGATCCGCACAGTCCTCGGCGACCGCGTCGAGGAGCGTGGTGCGACCGGAGCCGGGGGCTCCGGTCAGGCGCACGGAGCGGCCGCGCGCGAGCAGCCGTACGAGACGGGCTCTCTCCTCGTCGCGCTGGAGCAGGGGCAGTCGGGGCAGCGAGGGACCCGGGGGCACCGGCGGCCGGGCGGCGCGGTCGAGGACGGCGCGCTCGGCGGGCGTGTGCTTCACGGGCTGACCAGGCAGTTCGCCCGGTGGGCAGTTCTCTATCTCGCTGCCGTCGACGGGGTTGACGGTGAGCAGGAAGTCGCCCGAGACGAGCTGGACGGTGCGGGCGAGCGCCGGGGCGTGCCGGTCGAAATCCTGCGTCAGCGCGTCCCGTGGTGGACGCTTGCTCTGCGCCTGTCCGTCGTCATGGCCGTACTCTTCGGGTCCCCGGTTGTTCGGGTCCATCGGTCCTAGCCCCCCAAAAGCGTCTCGTGTGCTGGAGCCCCTCCCGGCCGTGTCGCACACCGCGCTGTCGCTTCTGGTCCGGAACCCGCTCGAGGGTAGCTGGCAGCGGGCAGCCGAACCCTAAACCTTCGCACAGTATCTCCGACAGTCCGGGGTCCCGCGCCGTCCGAGACATCACAGTCTCGTGAGGATTGCGAGCGTGGTGCGTTTCGCCCTCATGGTCCGCACTGGTCCCCTGGGCCTCATGTCCCCCATGACGACCGGAGGGGTCATGCCGACCGGAGGGTCGTGCCGACCGGGTGTCCCGCACACACCGAGCCATACGTACGAGCCCGCACACGCGTTCACACGCGGGGCAACGACTCCAGACCGATTCCGCCCTCGATCGCGAGGATGCGGTGCAGCCGGGTGGCCACGAGCAGCCGCTGCATCTGCGGTGGCACATCGCGCAGCACGAGCCGCCGTCCGCACCGTCCCGCCCGCCGGTGGGCTCCCATGATCACCCCGAGTCCGGTGGCGTCCCAGGAGTCCAGCTCTGACAGGTCGAGCACCAGGTCGCCGGCTCCGTCGTCGACGGCCGAGTGCAGGACCGTACGGGCGTCCGCCGCGCTGCGTACGTCGAGGCGGCCCCCGACGACCAGCTCGGCGTGGTCGCCCCTGATGTACATAAGCGCTCCCCGTGAGTGCGTCTCGTACTCCGTGATGTGGGTGATGCAACGTCTGACGGTGTTTGACACCACCAGGTTGCCGTCTGTGAGCGAACCGATACCGAATTCACCTCAAGGGGTGAGGCCGGAGAGGCTCATGCGTTCACATGCCTGGGAGGGGCCGCCCATGACGCGGGGCCGGGTGTCAGCCGGTCCGCGTCAGTAGGTGTAGAAGCCCTGCCCGCTCTTGCGTCCGATGTCACCGGCGTCCACCATCCGGCGCATCAGCTCCGGAGGGGCGAACTTCTCGTCCTGGGACTCGGTGTAGATGTTGCTGGTGGCGTGCAGCAGGATGTCGACGCCCGTCAGGTCCGCCGTGGCCAGCGGTCCCATCGCGTGGCCGAAGCCCAGCTTGCAGGCGAGGTCGATGTCCTCGGCGGTGGCGACGCCCGACTCGTACAGCTTCGCGGCCTCGACGACGAGGGCGGAGATGAGACGGGTCGTCACGAAGCCGGCGACATCCCGGTTGACGACGATGCAGGTCTTGCCGACCGACTCGGCGAACTCCCGTGCGGCGGCGAGCGTCTCGTCGCTCGTCTTGTAGCCGCGCACCAGTTCGCAGAGCTGCATCATCGGCACCGGAGAGAAGAAGTGGACGCCGACGACCCGCTCGGGCCGTTCGGTCGCCGCCGCGATCTTGGTGATCGGGATGGCGGAGGTGTTCGAGGCGAGCACGGTGTCCTCGCGGACGACCTTGTCGAGCGCCCGGAAGATCTCGTGCTTCACCTCCAGCTTCTCGAAGACGGCCTCGACGACGATGTCCGCGTCGGCCGCCGCGTCGAGGTCGGTGGTGGCGGTGATCCGCCCCAGCGCCGCCTCGGCGTCCCCGGCCGCCAACTTCCCCTTGCTCACGAACTTGTCGTACGACGCCGTGATGCCGCCGATGCCACGGTTGAGCGCCTCGTCGGTGACGTCGCGCAGGACGACGTCCCAGCCCGCCTGCGCGGACACCTGGGCGATCCCGGACCCCATGAGTCCGGCTCCGATCACGGCGAGCTTCCGTGCCACTGTGCGACTCCCCTGGTACGCGCTGTCGATGACTGACCTCTCGGCCGGACACTAGCGCTCGTGAGGGGCCGTGTGACCGCTTAGTAACGCGAGTCACGTCTCAATGGACGGACATCACACCGGCAGCACTCACTCGAAGGGTCGTACGGCGTAGTTGAGCGCCTCCTCGCTCAACAAGCCCTCCATTCCACCGAGGAGAAGAGTCACTTCTCGGCACGGTTCGTCCGGATTGCGCCGGGCGGGCTTCCCGCGCACCATGACGGCCGTCACCGTCCGGTGCGCCCGGTTCATCTGACCGGTGCTCAGGGGCTGGAGGGGGAGCCGTTCTCCTCCCGAAAGGCCCGAGAAAGGTCCTCCTCGGCCGGGAAGCAGCTGTGGACCGTGTCCCCGGCGGGGACCGCGTTCACGGAGAAGCCGGCCGCCTCGGCCACCACCGCGACGGTGCCCGGCCGGTCTCGGCCGCACGGCGATCCCCGTGACGGTGGGCACACGGGACGTCCGGACGGCCGAGGCGTAACTACGCTGGTCACATGGTCAATCTGACGCGCATCTACACCAGGACCGGCGACCAGGGCACCACCAACCTCGGCGACATGAGCCGGGTGCCCAAGACCGATCCGCGGATCTCGGCGTACGCGGACGCCAACGAGGCCAACGCGGCCATCGGCACGGCGATCGCGCTGGGCGGACTGGACGAGGAGGTCGTCAAGGTCCTCGTGCGGGTGCAGAACGATCTGTTCGACGTGGGCGCCGACCTCTCGACCCCCGTCGTCGAGAACCCGGAGTTCCCGCCCCTGCGGGTCGAGCAGTTCTACATCGACAAGCTGGAGGCCGACTGCGACCGCTTCAACGGGGAGCTGGAGAAGCTGCGCTCCTTCATCCTGCCCGGCGGCACCCCCGGTGCGGCCCTGCTGCACCAGGCCTGCACGGTGGTCCGGCGTGCCGAGCGCTCGACCTGGGCCGCCCTGGAGTCCCACGCCGACGCGATGAACCCCCTCACCGCGACCTACCTCAACCGGCTCTCCGACCTCCTGTTCATCCTCGCGAGGACGGCGAACAAGGAGGTCGGGGACGTGCTGTGGGTGCCCGGCGGGGAGCGGTAGCCGCTCCCCGCCGCGCTCCCACGGATCGGCTCAGCCACCGCCCGCCGTTCCGCGAGCCCGCCGGTAGAGGCCCGTGGCGACGAGGACGCCCCCCACGCACATCATCACCACGCCGACCTTGGTCAAGGTGACGACCGGGACCTTCACCCCCTCGGTGGAGAGCCACAGCACCAGGCCGATCACGAAGGTGGCGGTCCCCTCCAGCAGGTTCCTCGTGGCCCGGCCGGCCGTCCTGTCCGGCGTGCCGCTCATCGCCCGCTCCTCTCCTTCGCGTACCGGGACTCCCGATCCCCGTCCTGCGGGGCGTCCGGTTCCTTCTTCGGCCAGATCGTGTAGGCGAGGGCCACCAGGCCGTGGATGCCGGCGGCCCGGAGGGCGATCCACTGGAACGACCTCAGCGAATCGACGTTCCCGTCGTCGCCGACGTACCAGACGGCGAGCTGGAGCAGGGCCAGCGCCACCCCGACCGCCACCAGCGTCCGTGTCCACAGCCTGCCCTCGTGGCGGGCCCTGGCCAGGCCGTACTTCGGCGGACCCGGCGGCTTGGGCCCTCCGGCCAGGCGGTGGGCCGCGTGGCCGTCCAGCCAGCTGATCATGTAGTGGCCGTAGCCCACGGTGAAGCCGATGTAGAGCGCCGCCACCCCGTGCTCCCAGCTCGGCTCGGCGCCGTTCTTCAGGTCGATCGCGGTCACGACGAACAGCACCAGCTCCAGCAAGGGCTCGCAGAGCAGCAGCACGACACTGGCCCGGCGCTTGTTCAGCAGGTAGCGGACGGCCAGGGCCAGTGCCAGCAGCACCCAGAAGCCGACTTCGCAGGCGATGATCAACGCGACGATCACGATGCGCTCCTCTCGTTCACCCTTCCAGGCTCCCGGCGCGCGGCCGCCGATGCGTCGTCGCCGGTGACGAAGTCGCGGTACATCGAAAGATGCAGTCCAGGACCGTTCTCGGGCACCAGGCGCCGGGCGCCCCGCCCGTGTTGGATGGAGGGCATGGCCGTACGACCGCCCCGCCCGCACCGCATGGACCTGTGCATCGCCGCCGCCGGACTCCTCGGCGGCCTGCTGCTGTGGGGCCTGGGCCTCGACACCCGTACGCCCCACGACGGCATCGTGGTCTTCGAGAGCCACTGGTGGGTCCTGCCGCCCCTGGCCGCGATGGCTGTCTGCGAGGCGCTGCGCCGGACCCTGCCGCGCACGGCCCTGCTGGTCGGCTGGGCCGCGCTGACCCTGGACACCATCACCCAGGGCAACCTGATCACGGTCCTGATGTTCACCGACCTGGTCTACGCCGCCGTGCTGTACGGCCCGCCCGCCACGGCCCGCCGGGTGCCCTGGATCTCCGGCCTGGTGACCGTCGCCTTCACCGTGGTGCCGCTCACGGCCTTCCGGAAACCGGAGGCGCTGCTCATCGGGGTGGTGGTCGGCCTGGTCTCGCTCATGCCGGCCATCACCGGCTGGATCGTCCGCAACCACCGCGACGCCGCCGAGGCCGCCCGGCTGCGCGCCGAGCAGACGGCCCTGCTGGCGGAGATGGACCGCGCCCAGGCCGTGGTGTCCGAACGGGCCCGTATGGCGAGGGAGTTGCACGACATGGTCGCCAACCACCTCTCGGCGATCGCGATCCACTCCACGGCCGCGCTCTCCCTCGACGACCCGGACACCTCCAAGGAGGCCCTCGGGGTCATCCGCGAGAACAGCGTGGCGGGGCTCGCCGAGATGCGCCGGCTGATCGGCATCCTCCGGGACTCCGGCGACGACGCCGAGCCGTCGGCCGCGCCCACCCTCGACGGGCTCGGCTCACTGGTCGACACCGCCCGCACCAACGGGCTCGACGTCACCCTCGACGCCGACCACGGCGACTCCCTCCCCGCCCCCGTGGAACTGGCGGCCTACCGCATCGTCCAGGAGTCGTTGACCAACGCGCTCAAACACGCCTCCCCCGGCCGGGTCACCGTCGCGCTGCGCCAGGCCGACGGCGCCCTCGACATCGCCGTGACCAGCCCGTACGGCGACCGTGACGGCCCGAGCGCACCCGGTTCCGGCGCGGGCCTGGTCGGGATGCGGGAGCGGGTGGCCCTGCTGGGCGGCACCTTCGAGGCGGGTCCCGAGAGCGCGGGGCACGGCAAGATCTGGAGCGTCCGCGCCGCCCTCCCCGTCACGGAGGGGGAGCCCGCGTGACCCCCGCGTCCGTCACCGCAGCCGAAGGAGAACCCGCATGATCCGTGTGCTCGTCGCCGAGGATCAGTCCGCCG
This sequence comes from Streptomyces akebiae, assembly GCF_019599145.1. Classification (NCBI taxonomy): domain Bacteria; kingdom Bacillati; phylum Actinomycetota; class Actinomycetes; order Kitasatosporales; family Streptomycetaceae; genus Streptomyces; species Streptomyces akebiae. Next base: position 3,297,220 of record NZ_CP080647.1, read on the forward strand.
TACGGGCCGGGCTGGTGCTGATCCTGCGCAGCGCGCCCGACATCGAGGTGGTCGGGGAGGCGGCGGACGGCGAGCGGGCGGTGGCGCTCGCGCGGGAGCTGCGACCGGACCTGGTGCTCATGGATGTGCAGATGCCACGCCTGGACGGCGTGTCGGCGACCCGGCAGGTGGTCGCCGAGGGACTGGCCGACGTCCTCGTGTTGACCACCTTCGACCTGGACGAGTACGTCTTCGGGGCGTTGCGGGCCGGGGCCGCCGGGTTCCTGCTGAAGAACACGGAGGCGAAGGACCTCATCGAGGCCGTACGGGCGGTGGGGCGCGGCGAGGGTCTGATCGCCCCGGCCGTCACCCGGCGGCTGATCGCGGAGTTCGCCGCCAAGCCCGTACGGGAGCCCGCGGTCGATCCGGCCGTCCTCGACTCCCTCACCAGGCGGGAGCGGGAAGTCCTCTCCTGTCTGGGCGAAGGGCTGTCGAACGCGGAGATCGCGGGGCGGCTGGACATGGCCGAGGCGACGGTGAAGACGCATGTCAGCCGTCTGCTGGGGAAGCTCGATCTGCGCAGCAGGGTGCAAGCGGCCGTGCTGGCACAGGAGTTGCGGGTCTGACCCCGGTCGGCCCTTCCCCGGGGTGTCCGACGTGAGCGCACTGGTCCAGACCCATTGACCTATGGTCCAGACCTTTCTATTCTCAGCCACACTGCGCCACGTCATGTTCATGATCAAGACACCCCACAAGGAGGCGCACATGCGCTTCAGGCACAGATTCACAGCGGGTCTCGCCACCCTCCTCCTCCCCCTCGCCGGACTGGTCGGCCTCGCCACCCCCGCGCAGGCGGCCGCGGAGGCGACCGCCACCTACGCCAAGCCCCAGGACTGGGGCTCCGGCTTCGAAGGCAAGTGGACGGTGAAGAACACCGGCACCACGACCATCAGCTCCTGGACCGTCGAGTGGGACTTCCCCTCCGGCACGACGGTCACCTCCGCCTGGGACGCGGACGTCACCTCCTCCGGCACCCACTGGACCGCCAAGAACAAGTCCTGGAACGGCACCCTCGCCCCCGGCGCCTCCGTCTCCTTCGGTTTCAACGGGAGCGGCTCAGGCTCCCCGGCCAACTGCAAGCTCAACGGCGCGAGTTGCGACGGCGGCCCCAGCGTCCCCGGCGACGCGGCACCCTCCGCCCCCGGCACCCCGACCACCTCGGACGTCACCAACACCTCGGTGAAGCTGAGCTGGCGCGCCGCCACCGACGACAAGGGCGTCAAGAACTACGACGTCCTGCGCGGCGGCACCAAGGTCGCCACCGTCACCGGCACCACCTACACGGACACCGGGCTGACCGCGGGCACCGACTACTCGTACACCGTCCAGGCCCGTGACACCGCCGACCAGACCGGCCCGGTGAGCGGCGCGGCCGCCGTGCGGACCACCGGCGGCGGAACCGATCCGAACCCCGGTTCCAAGGTCAATCTCGGCTACTTCACCGAGTGGGGCGTCTACGGCCGCAACTACCACGTGAAGAACCTGGTCACCTCGGGCTCCGCGGCCAAGATCACCCACATCAACTACGCGTTCGGCAACGTCAAGAACGGCCAGTGCGTGCTGGACGACGCCTACGCGGCCACCGACAAGGCCTACACCGCCGACCAGTCCGTCAGCGGCGTCGCCGACACCTGGGACCAGCCCCTGCGCGGCAACTTCAACCAGCTCCGCCAGCTCAAGGCCAAGTACCCGCACATCAAGGTGCTGTACTCCTTCGGCGGCTGGACCTACTCCGGCGGCTTCGGCCAGGCCGCGCAGAACCCCGCCGCGTTCGCCAAGTCCTGCAAGGCCGTCGTGGAGGACCCGCGCTGGGCCGACGTCTTCGACGGCATCGACATCGACTGGGAGTACCCGAACGCCTGCGGTCTGACCTGCGACACCAGCGGGCCGGCGGCCTTCAGGAACCTGATGTCGGCGCTGCGCACCGAATTCGGCCAGAACTACCTGGTCACCGCCGCGATCACCGCCGACGGCTCCTCCGGCGGCAAGATCGACGCGGCCGACTACGGCGGAGCCGCGGCCTCGCTGAACTGGTACAACGTGATGACGTACGACTACTTCGGCGCCTGGGCGAACACCGGTCCGACCGCCCCGCACTCCCCGCTGACGTCGTACTCCGGCATCCCGACCGCAGGCTTCAACTCCGCCGACGCGATAGCCAAGCTGAAGTCGAAGGGTGTCCCGTCCTCGAAGCTGCTGCTCGGCATCGGCTTCTACGGCCGCGGCTGGACCGGCGTCACCCAGTCCGCCCCCGGCGGCACGGCGACCGGCGCGGCCACCGGCACCTACGAGGCGGGGATCGAGGACTACAAGGTCCTGAAGAACTCCTGCCCGGCCACCGGCACCGTCGCCGGCACGGCGTACGCCCACTGCGGCAACAACTGGTGGAGCTACGACACCCCGTCCACCATTGCCGGAAAGATGACCTGGGCGAAGAACCAGGGCCTGGGCGGCGCCTTCTTCTGGGAGTTCAGCGGCGACACCAGCAACGGAGAGCTGGTGAACGCGATCAGCAACGGGCTCAAGTAGACCGGCTACCGGCTGGAGCAGTCGACTGTCGGGAGATCAGGCACCAGTGGCGCTCCCCCGGACCGTGTCCGGGGGAGCGCCATGCGAGGCAACCGGTCATAGGTTCGTCCCTTTTCGGTTCATCCGACGACGGTGAAGCCATGTCTGTCGCCGAGCCGGGTCAGGGAGTCCCGGCCCGGTATCCCGTCGGCGTCACCGCCCCGGTACGAGCCACCTGCTCTGCTGCGCTGCCAGCCGGCGTAGGCGGCGAGGGTGCGGGTACCGAACGAGCCGTCCACATACCGGCGTTCCAGCAGTCCCTCGGCGGCGAGCGCCTCCTCCACCGGACGGACGTCCCTCGGATACGTGCGGTGACCGCCGGGCGCCGGGGGGTCCTTTTTGGCGGCCGCCACGACCCGGGCGAGGCTCACCCTCGGACGGGTCCCGCCCTGAGTGCCGGTGCCCGTCCCCACGGACAGGACCTTCGCTGTGTCGATCGCTCCCGGATCACCATGGTCGTTGCCGGGTACGTGGCAGTGGCCGAAGTGTCCGCCCTCGGACTGCCACACCGAGCGGGTGCGGGCCGACGAGCCCGGGGGGTACGGCACGGGAGGGCCCATCGGCCAGTCGTCCGGCACTTCCCAGGAGCGGATGGCGGCCAGGATCCGCTGCCATCCCGGCTTCTCCCGTGGATTTCAGGCATCGGTCCACGGCTCGGAGGCACGCCCGAGGACCTCGATCTGGACACAGACCAGACCCTCGCGATTCGTACGGCGAGAACCGTCGTTGCGCAGGGCGCGGGCCGAGTGGTGCAAGGGGCCGAACTGCCCGACGCGGCCGGTGACCGGGCAGTTCACGAGGTGCGGTTCGGCGGCCACTTCGATCAGGTACGACGCCACCGCCTCCAGGTACTTCCCTCCGGCCGGGGACTCGGTGGTGTGGTGCACCACCCGGGGCGGATTGCGGGGCGTGTCCATCGGGCCGCCGATCACTCCGTCACCGAACCGGATCGCGGCATCGATCCACACCGTGCCCTGGTCCCGGGCGGTGAACGGAACCTCGTCGGTGATCGCACCGGCCCCTTCCCGTTCCTGCCCGACAGCGTGGGTGCGCGTTGCCGGGGCCCGGGGGCGTACCGGGGGCGGGGCGGTGTCGACGGGTTGGTACCAATCCAGGTCGCCGTCCGCGCGCAGGACGAACACCGAGCCGGGACGGCCCGGATGCTCGACGACGCGGTGGGTCGTGGCGGGCAGAGCGGCCATGGCCCGCACGGTCCGCAGATGGTCCGTGCCGACGGTGCCGCAGTAGGTGACGGACCGATCGGCGTGAACGACTGCGGCGTGGAAGGAGCTCATCCCGTGATCCCGGCGCATCAGATGCTGGGCGCGGCGAACCGCGTGTACGTCAAACCGTTGCTGGTGCCGGCCGGTGTGGTCACCGTGACGGATACCGGCCCGGGCGGGCCGGTCGGGACAACGGCCGTGATCTGCGTCGGGGAGACCACGGTGAACGACGCGGAGAGGGCGCCGAACTGGACTGCGGTCGCCGTCGTGAGATCGTTGCCCGTCAGCGTGACGACCGTACCGGTGTCCGTCGACCCCAGGTCAGGCACGAGGGAGACCAGAACGGGAGCGTTGAGGTAGACGTAGTCGACCGGGTTGCTGGTGCCGGCGGAGGTGGTCACCGTGACCGCCGCCGCGCCGGCAGCGTGGGCGGGAGCCACCGCCGTGATCTGCGTACCGCTGTCGACAGTGAACGACGACGCCGCCACCCCGCCGAACTGCACCGCCGTCGCGGCGAGGAGACCGCTGCCGGTGAGTGTGACCGCGGTGCCGCCCGCCGTGGGTCCGGAGGGAGGCGCGAGGAACGTCAGCAGGGGCTGCGCGGAGTAGAAGAAGAACGCGTTGGGATCGGCGCCGTTGCTGGTGCCGCCGGGGGTGGTCACCGTGACCGCCGCCGCGCCGGCAGCGTGGGCGGGAGTCACCGCCGTGATCTGCGTACCGCTGTCGACAGTGAACGACGACGCCGCCACCCCGCCGAACTGCACCGCCGTCGCACCGGAGAAGTTCGCGCCCGTCAGCGTCACCGTCGTCCCCCCTGACACCGGGCCCTGATTCGGCGACAGACTTGAGAGGGAGGGCGTGGCAACGTAAGTGAAGGTGAGGGCGTTGCTGGTGCCGCCGGGGGTGGTCACCGTGACCGCCGCCGCACCGGCCGCAAGAGCGGGAGTCACCGCCGTGATCTGCGTACCGCTGTTGACGGTGAACGACGACGCCGCCACCCCGCCGAACTGCACCGCCGTCGCACCGGAGAGATTCGCGCCCGTCAGCGTCACCGTCGTCCCCCCTGACACCGGGCCCTGATTCGGCGACAGACTTGAGAGGGAGGGCGTGGCAACGTAGGTGAACAGCACCACCTGGCCGCTCGTGCCCTGGGTGGTGCTGACGGTGACGTTCACGCTGCCGGCGCCCGAGGGAGTCACCGCCGTGATCTGTGTACTGCTGTTGACGGTGTACGACGTGGCCGGTTTGGCTCCGAACCGGACGTTGGTCACTCCCGTGAAACCGGATCCGGTCACGGTGACCGTCGTACCACCCGAGGTCGATCCCTGGTTGGGACTGACCGAAGAGACCACAGGGGGAGCCATGGCTGTACTCCTTCGCGCAGGAATGGAGGCGGCCACGTCCCGGCGTAGCCGCGTCGCGGCGTGGCCGCGGGGGTCGAGCCCGTCCGGGCGGTGGGGGGACTGCCGCCCGGACGGGGGTTCATCGCCTCCGTGTCGCGGAGGCACGAGGACCGGTCAGATACCGGGGCCGGTGACGTAGGTGAAGCCGCCGACCGCGGTGGCCGATCCCGCGGGGTTGGTCACGACCACGTCGACCGCTCCCGCGGTTCCGGGCGGGCTGACCGCGGACAGCGTGGTCGTGTTGATCACCGAGAACGGCGCCGCGACGCCGTCGAAGGTGACCGAGTCCGTGCTGTCCAGGTTGGTGCCGCTGATGGTCACGGCCGTCCCACCGGAGGTCGGCCCCTCGTCCGGGGCGATGGTCCCGATCGTGGGGGTGTCGACGTAGGTGTAGCTGAGGCCGTTGTTGGTGCCGCCCGCGGTGGTGACGCTGACCGACACCGGTCCGGCCGCCGCGCCTGCGGGCACGGTGACGCTGAGGGAGCTGTCACTGGTCACGGTCGGGGTGGCGGTGACCCCGCCGAAGGACACACTGGTGGCCGTCGACAGGCCGGTACCGTTGACGGTGATGGTGTTGCCGCCGGCCAGTGGCCCGGAGTCGGTGCCCAGGGACGACTTGAACGGGGCGCCGACGTAGAAGAACGGCACCGGGTTGCTGGTCCCGCCCGGGGTGGTCACCGTGACGCCGACCGTGCCGGTCCCCGAAGGGGAGACGGCGGTGACCTGCGTCGGGGAGACGTTGGTGACGCTCGTGGCGGACTTGCCGCCGAACTTCACCGCGCTGGTGTTGGCCAGGTTGGTGCCGGTGATGGTCACCAGGGTCCCGCCCCCGGTGGAACCCTGATTCGGAGAGATCGGCATGAGGAAGCTCCTCGCTGGTTGATGGGGACATGCGAGAAACCGGCAGGAACGGCCAGCCATCGACTGAGACGTCCTCAGGAGGGGGACCGCCGACAGGAGCACGTCGGCCTCTGCCCGACTCCTTGCGATGCGGCGAGCACTGATCAACAGTGCGTCCGCGCCCGGGTGAACGAACCCGCACAGGCACCCTCGCCCGCCCGGCCGAGCGGGCGGCGACCTCCGCCATCTCCTCTGGGCAAGGAGAAACCGGCAAGCGCTGCCTGATCGAACGTTCCCCCGGCTCGGGGATGGGCAGCCCGCCGGTTCACACTCTTAGTTACCCACGCATCCAATCGAGTGACAAGACGGCATCCTTCGCATCACCCGAAAGGACTAACGTTCCGTCCTTTCCTGACCTCTCCTTATGTCGAACCGGCCGGCCAAGCTCCAGGCCCCCGAGGGGTCTGGAGCTTGGCCGGCCGCCGTCACGCCGCGCAGCCGGGGACTCCGGGCGGCGGTCCGCAGTTGTCCGGCGTGTTGTTCACGACAGGCGTTCCGGTCAGGACGACCGTGCCGCCGACCCGGAAGATCCCACCGCCCTGGCCGCCCGCGACATTGCGGGAGACCCTGCCGCCGACCAGGTGGGACGTACCTGCCTGCTGGTAGAGACCGCCGCCGTCGAGGCCGCTTTCGTTGCCGTCCACGAGGGTTCTCAGCAGTCGCAGGGTGCTTCCGGCGTTGGCGATGCCTCCGCCGTACGAGGCGCTCTCGTTACCCATCACGGAGGCGCCGTTCAGGCTGAGGGGACCCAGCGCCGTGAAGATGCCGCCGCCCTCGAAGTTCTCGGTGCGATTGCCCCCGACTGCCGCACCGTTGAGGACCGTGGTGCCGAAGTTGGCCAGCCCTCCACCGAGGAACGTCGCCTTGTTGCTCTGGATGGACCCTCCGGTCATGTCCAGTTGCGCGGACCCACCCACATGAACGCCTCCCCCGTCACCGGCACCGTTGCCGGACACGGTGGTGCCGTCGAGACGTGCCTCAGCACCGGACGCGACCGCGATCCCTCCGCCGAGGACGGAAGCGGTGTTGCCGGTGATCCGGCTCGCGACCAGGGCGAGCCTCCCCTCGGTGAGGATGCCGCCGCCGACCGTGGCGGAGTTCCCGGTCGCGCTGCCGCCCGACACGGTGATCCCGTTGAGGGTGAGTTCTCCCTGCGGAGCGACTTCGGCGATCCGGAACGGCGTGGGTGACTGACGGGTGATCGTCACTCGGCTACCGGTGAGGGCGACGTTGCCGGTGATGGTCGGCAGCCCGTTGGCGCCGTCCGGCAGGGCCGGAGCAGTGAGCGCGTAGGTGCATCCCGACGACAGCAGGATGCTTCCCCGCCCCCGCGCGTTCGCCTCGTTGACCTGCTCGATCAACTCCGCGACGTCCCCGCACGGCACCGCTCTCGCCCGGAGCGCGGGCGAGGACGCGGTGGCCGGTGCGGCGACAGCGGACACGGCCGCGCCCAGCAGTGTGGCCACGGCCAAGGCCCGAGTGTTCTTCCAGGACAGCACTGGTTCTCCCTTCGGTCGTTGTGGTTCAACCTGATCGGGAGCGCCGCCCCTCGGCACCCAGTGAGATCCGGACGGGTGAAGAAGTACGTACGCAGCGGCAACGGCAAGCGGTGCGGGCGATGGACCATTCGAGTGACATATGCAAGAACGCTCGCGGCTGTCGGCTCAAGCGTGGGTTACTGAAATGGATCCGACCGGTGGGCGGCCCATTCTCACCGGGGGGTGCGGGAGTCGGACTGCCTGCCGCCTTTCTGCAGAGGCACGGGCGACTGCGCCGACATACCGCGATGGGCACCCCCGTGGAGAATTTGGATCCCGATCAGCCGGTGCCGTTCGCGGCGTCGGCTGATCGGCAACAGGGTCCCGACCGCCGCCACCTCACACCCGGACACGCGAGCCCCTCGCAGTGGGGCCGCGGGATTCCGACCGGAGGCTACGCCACATTCACTCGCTGGCCGGGCGGGGCTGCCTCCAGCCACGCGAGGAAACCGGTCAGCGCGTCCTCGCTCATCGCCAGTTCCAGCCGGGTCCCCCGGTGCAGACACGCGAGGATCACGGCGTCGGAGAGAAGTGCCAGCTCCTCCTCGCCCTCCGGGGTGCGGCGCCCGGCCACCTCGATCGAGGCACGCTCCAGGACGCGGCGGGGGCGGGGCGCGTACGAGAAGACGCGGTACCACTCGATGCGGTCGCCGTTGTAGCGGGCGACGCCGTACCCCCAGCCCTTGCCGTTCTCGTCGCTGCCGGGTTTCTCCGGGGCGGCCCAGCGGAGGCTGCAGTCGAACGTTCCGCCGGAACGCTGGATGAGGCGTCGGCGCAGTCCGAAGACGAAGAGCCCGACCACCACGAGCGCGATCACCGAACCGCACACAGTCAGAGCGAGGACCATCGACACCGACCTCCTCGTCTCCTAGGTAACGGAACGCAAAAAACACCCATATTCGCCTCAGCCGCGGCTGGGTCGGGATGTAGACATCCAGACCCAGCCGCGGCTGAGGTACAGCATCACACGGCGTCTGCGCTCAGCGCGCACCCGCCGTACGCAGTCGTACATCCGCGCGGCGCTCGGCGGCGGCATCGCCCTCCGCCTTCGCACGCTCCAGCTCCCGCTGGGCGCCCTGGACGTCGATCTCGTCGGCCAGCTCGGCGACCTCGGCCAGCAGGGACAGCTTGTTGTCCGCGAACGAGATGAAACCGCCGTGCACAGCGACGACGACGGTGCCGCCCTCACTCGTACGGATGGTCACCGGGCCCGACTCCAGCACACCGAGCAGCGGCTGGTGACCGGGCATGACGCCGATGTCGCCGGACGTGGTCCGCGCGACGACCAGGGTGGCCTGGCCCGACCAGACCTCTCGGTCGGCCGCGACCAGCGCGACGTGCAGCTCAGCAGCCAAGGTGGCTCCTCGGGTCACCACCCGGCGCCTCGGCCGGGTGTTGGGTCAATTCTAGTGGGAGTACAGAGAGGGGCGGGACGCACCCCATGAGGTGTGGCCTCGCCCCCCACTGATCACGATTCGCCTGACGTCAGCTGACGCCGAGCTCCTTCGCGTTCTTCTTCAGGTCCTCGATACCACCGCACATGAAGAACGCCTGCTCCGGGAAGTGGTCGTACTCACCGTCGATGATCGCGTTGAACGCGGCGATCGACTCGTCCAGCGGCACGTCCGACCCGTCGACGCCGGTGAACTGCTTGGCGACGTGGGTGTTCTGGGACAGGAAGCGCTCCACGCGACGGGCACGGTGGACGACGAGCTTGTCCTCCTCGCCGAGCTCGTCGATACCGAGGATCGCGATGATGTCCTGGAGGTCCTTGTACTTCTGCAGGACCGACTTCACGCGCATCGCGGCGTTGTAGTGGTCCGCCGCGATGTAGCGCGGGTCCAGGATGCGGGACGTGGAGTCCAGCGGGTCCACGGCCGGGTAGATGCCCTTCTCGGAGATCGGACGGGAGAGAACCGTCGTCGCGTCGAGGTGGGCGAAGGTGGTGGCCGGGGCCGGGTCGGTCAGGTCGTCCGCGGGGACGTAGATCGCCTGCATCGAGGTGATCGAGTGACCACGGGTCGAGGTGATGCGCTCCTGGAGGAGACCCATCTCGTCGGCCAGGTTCGGCTGGTAACCCACCGCGGAGGGCATACGGCCGAGCAGGGTCGACACCTCGGAACCGGCCTGGGTGAAGCGGAAGATGTTGTCGATGAAGAACAGCACGTCCTGCTTCTGCACATCGCGGAAGTACTCCGCCATGGTCAGACCGGCGAGGGCCACGCGCAGACGGGTGCCCGGGGGCTCGTCCATCTGGCCGAAGACCAGCGCGGTCTTGTCGATGACGCCGGACTCCGACATCTCCTCGATGAGGTCGTTGCCCTCACGGGTGCGCTCACCGACACCGGCGAACACGGAGACACCGTCGTGGTTGTTGGCGACGCGGTAGATCATCTCCTGGATGAGCACCGTCTTGCCGACACCGGCACCACCGAACAGACCGATCTTTCCACCCTTGACGTACGGGGTGAGAAGGTCGATGACCTTGACGCCGGTCTCGAACATCTCGGTCTTCGACTCGAGCTCGTCGAAGTTCGGAGCCTGGCGGTGGATGCCCCAGCGCTCGCCCGTGTACTGCTCGTCGACGTTCAGCACCTCACCGAGGGTGTTGAACACCTTGCCCTTGGTGAAGTCGCCGACCGGCACGCTGATGGAAGCGCCGGTGTCGGTGACCGGGGCCTGGCGGACCAGACCGTCGGTGGGCTGCATGGAGATGGTGCGGACCAGGCCGTCACCCAGGTGCTGGGCGACCTCCAGGGTCAGCGTCTTCAGCTCGCCGGCGTTGGCCGGGTCGGCCACCTCGACGTGAAGGGCGTTGTAGATCTCCGGCATCGCGTCGACGGGGAACTCCACGTCGACGACCGGGCCGATGACCCGGGCGACGCGGCCCGTGGCAACGGCCGTCTCAGAAGTCGTCGTCATTACTTGTCACTCCCCGCGGTCGCGTCGGAAAGGGCTGCGGAGCCACCGACGATCTCGCTGATTTCCTGGGTGATTTCGGCCTGGCGGGCCGCGTTGGCAAGGCGGGAGAGCGTGTTGATCAGCTCACCCGCGTTGTCGGTCGCCGACTTCATCGCGCGGCGGGTGGCGGCGTGCTTGGAGGCAGCCGACTGCAGCAGCGCGTTGTAGATGCGGCTCTCGACGTAGCGCGGCAGCAGGGCGTCGAGGACGTCCTCCGCCGACGGCTCGAAGTCGTACAGCGGGAGGATCTCGCCCTTGGGCGCCTCCTCCGCGACCTCTTCGAGGCTGAGCGGCAGCAGACGCGCGTCGAGCGCCTGCTGCGTCATCATCGAGACGAACTCGGTGTAGACGATGTGGAGCTCGTCCACACCACCGTCCGCCGTGTCCTTCTCGATGGCCTCGATCAGCGGGCCCGCGACCTTCTTGGCGTCCGCGTACGTGGGCTCGTCGGTGAAGCCGGTCCACTGCTCCACGACCTTGCGCTCGCGGAAGTTGTAGTGGGCGACACCGCGGCGGCCGACGATGTACGTGTCGACCTGCTTGCCCTCGGCCTCGAGGCGGGCCGTCAACTTCTCCGCCGCCTTGATGGCGTTGGAGTTGAAGGCACCGGCGAGACCGCGGTCACTCGTCAGCAGCAGCACTGCGGAACGCGTGACCTTCTCGGCCTGCGTGGTCAGCGGGTGCTTGGTGTTCGAACCAGTGCCCACCGCCGTGACCGCGCGGGTGAGCTCGGTCGCGTAGGGCGTGGAGGCCGCCACCTTGCGCTGCGCCTTGACGACGCGCGAGGCGGCGATCATCTCCATCGCCTTGGTGATCTTCTTGGTCGCGGTGACGGATCGGATGCGACGCTTGTAGACCCGGAGCTGAGCTCCCATGAGTCAGGTCCCTTCCTTACGTCACTTGGAGACGTTGACGGCCGGAGCGTCCTCGCCGAGCAGCTTGCCGTCCGCGGTCTCGAACTGCTTCTTGAAGTCGGCGATCGCGTCCGCGACGGCGGTCAGCGTGTCGTCCGAGAGCTTGCCGCCCTCCTTGATGGAGGTCATGAGGCCCTGCTCCTTGCGGTGCAGGTACTCCAGCAGCTCCTTCTCGAAGCGGCGGATGTCGGCGACCGGCACGTCGTCCATCTTGCCGGTGGTGCCGGCCCACACGGAGACGACCTGGTCCTCGGTGGACATCGGCTCGTACTGGGCCTGCTTCAGCAGCTCGACCATGCGCTGACCGCGCTCCAGCTGCGCCTTCGACGCGGCGTCCAGGTCGGAACCGAAGGCGGCGAACGCCTCCAGCTCACGGAACTGGGCGAGGTCCACGCGCAGACGGCCGGAGACCTGCTTCATCGCCTTGTGCTGGGCGGAGCCACCGACTCGGGAGACGGAGATACCCACGTTCAGCGCGGGGCGCTGACCGGCGTTGAAGAGGTCCGACTCCAGGAAGCACTGGCCGTCGGTGATGGAGATGACGTTGGTCGGGATGAACGCCGAGACGTCGTTGGCCTTCGTCTCGACGATCGGCAGACCGGTCATCGAGCCCGCGCCCAACTCGTCGGAGAGCTTCGCGCAGCGCTCCAGCAGACGGGAGTGCAGGTAGAAGACGTCACCCGGGTAGGCCTCACGGCCCGGCGGGCGGCGCAGCAGCAGGGACACGGCGCGGTAGGCGTCGGCCTGCTTCGAGAGGTCGTCGAAGATGATGAGGACGTGCTTGCCCTCGTACATCCACTGCTGACCGATGGCCGAACCGGTGTAGGGCGCCAGGTACTTGAAGCCGGCCGGGTCGGACGCCGGGGCGGCGACGATGGTCGTGTACTCCAGCGCGCCGTTCTCCTCCAGCGCGCGGCGGACCGACGCGATGGTCGAGCCCTTCTGGCCGATGGCGACGTAGACGCAGCGGACCTGCTTCTTCGGGTCGCCCGAGCGCCAGTTGTCGCGCTGGTTGATGATCGTGTCGACGGCCAGGGCGGTCTTGCCGGTCTGGCGGTCACCGATGATCAGCTGACGCTGACCACGGCCGATCGGGGTCATCGCGTCGACGGCCTTGTAGCCGGTCTCCATCGGCTCGTGCACCGACTTACGGGCCATGACGCCCGGGGCCTGCAGCTCCAGGGCACGGCGACCGCTGGTCTCGATCTCGCCGAGGCCGTCGATCGGGTTGCCGAGCGGGTCGACGACGCGGCCGAGGTAGCCCTCGCCCACCGCGACCGACAGGACCTCGCCGGTACGGGTGACCGGCTGACCCTCCTCGATACCGCTGAACTCACCGAGGACGATGGCGCCGATCTCGCGCTCTTCCAGGTTGAGCGCGAGGCCGAGGGTGCCGTCCTCGAACTTCAGCAGTTCGTTGGCCATGGCCGAGGGAAGACCCTCGACCTTCGCGATGCCGTCGCCGGCAAGGGTGACCGTACCGACCTCCTCGCGCGAGGCCGCGTCCGGCTTGTACGACTGGACGAAGTTCTCCAGCGCGTCCCGGATCTCCTCCGGCCGGATCGTGAGCTCCGCCATCTGGGTTCCCTGCTCTCCTTGTTGGGCCCGAAGTTTCACTTGGGGGGAATGCGTAAACTCCCGGACTCCCCCCTGAACGAGGTGAATCCTCTGCACGGCCCAACCGGGCCGTAGGAATACGTACGTACTGCTATGAAGTTTGTGCTAGCTCGCCAGGCGGCGGCCGGCGTCCTCGAGTCGGTCCGCGATCGAGCCGTTGATGATCTCGTCACCGACCTGGACCCGGATCCCGCCGAGGACGCCGGGGTCCACGTCGAGGTTGAGGTGCATGGGCCGGCCGTAGAGCTTCGCCAGGGCGGCGCCGAGGCGTCGCTTCTGCGGGTCGCTCAGCGGGACCGCCGAGGTGACGACGGCGACCATGCGGTCCCGGCGCTCGGCGGCGAGCTTGGACAGGGACTCGAGTCCACCCTCCAGGCTACGTCCACGCGGCGCGGTCACGAGGCGCGTCACCAGACGCTCGGTGGTGGCCTTGGCACGGCCGCCGAGCAGGCTGCTCAGCAGCGCGCTCTTGGCCTGGCCGCCCGCGGCACGGTCGGTCAGCGCGGCCCGCAGCTCGGTGTTCGAGGCGACGATCCGGCCGAAGCGGAACAGCTCGTCCTCGACGTCGTCGAGCGTGGCCGACTGCTGCGCGGCCGTGAGGTCGGCGACATCGGCCAGCTGCTCCAGGGCGTCCACCAGGTCGCGGGGCTGCGACCAGCGGGAACGCACCAGGCCGGAGACCAGGTCGACGGTGGTCGCGCCAACCTGACCGCCGAGGATGCGGCCGACCAGCTCGGCCTTGGCCTCGCCGGACTGCGCCGGGTCGGTGAGGACCCGACGCAGCGACACCTCGCGGTGGAGCAGAGCGGTGACGGCGGCCAGCTCCTCGGCGAGCCGCGCCGCGTCGACGGACGTGGAGTCCGTCAGCGCGTCGAGACGCGTCCGTGCGGCTGCCAGGGCCTCGCGGCTCGCTCCGTTCATCGCGTGGCCTCGGCCTTCTCCTCGAGGTCGTCGAGGAAGCGGTCGATCACACGGCTCTGCCGGGCGTGGTCCTCCAGGGACTCACCGACGAGCTTGCCGGCCAGGTCGGTGGCGAGCTTGCCCACGTCCTGACGCAGCGCCGAAGCGGCGGCCTTGCGGTCGGCGGCGAGCTGCGAGTGACCGGCGGCGATGATCTCCTCGCGCTGCCGCTGGCCCTCGGCCCGCATCTCGGCGATGAGCTCGGCGCCCTGCTCCTGCGCCTCCTGGCGCAGCCGCGCGGCCTCGTGCCGAGCCTCGGCGAGCTGGGCCTTGTACTGCTCCAGCACGCTCTGGGCCTCGACCTTCATGCGGTCGGCCTCTTCGATACCGCCCTCGATCGCGTCGCGGCGCTCTTCCAGAACCTTGTTGATGTTCGGGAGCGCCTTCTTCCAGAAGAAGAAGAACACGATGGCGAAGGCGATGGCGCCCACGAGCAGCTCGGGGCCCGGCGGGATGAGCGGGTTCTGCTCCTCCTCGGCCGCCAGCTGTACCAGGTTGGCGATCACATCAGTGCCTTTCGTTGAAAGGTTTGCTCGTCAGGGCTCGTCAGTTGTAGACGAACGGCATGACGATGCCGATGAGGGCGAGCGCCTCACAGAAGGCGAAGCCGAGGATCTGGTTGGCACGGATCAGGCCGGCGGCCTCGGGCTGGCGGGCCAGGGCCTGGGTGCCGTTGCCGAAGATGATGCCGACGCCGACGCCGGGGCCGATGGCGGCGAGGCCGTAGCCGATGGAACCGATGTTGCCTTCGACAGCGGCGAGGGTCTCAAGGGCAGCCATGCTGATTCTTCCTTCTCTTTCATGGACCGGCGGTGGTTGGCCACCGGACGTTCTGGGGGCTGGTGGAGCGCGTGACTCAGTGGTGCTCGGCGAGCGCGCCCTGGATGTACGAGCAGGCGAGGAGCACGAAGACGTACGCCTGGACGGCCTGCACGAAGAGCTCGAAGAGGATCATGACGATGGTCATGATGAAGGAGACACCGGCCGCCGGGATCATCCAGCTGTTCAGCAGGTACCAGGAGGCCACGGTGAACATGACCAGCATCAGGTGACCGGCGAACATGTTGGCGAAGAGTCGCACCGCGTGCGTGAACGGGCGGACCAGCAGGTTCGAGAAGAACTCGATGATCACCACGAGCGGCAGCACCGGGCCGAGCGACTTGTCGTAGCCGGTGACGTTCTTGAAGAACCCGACGAAGCCGTGCTTCTTGAAGGTCAGCGAGACCCAGACCACGTAGACGACCAGGGCGAGGACCATCGGGTAGGCGATGATCGACGACACCGGGAACTGGGCCAGCGGAATCACGGACCAGATGTTCATGATCCAGATGAAGAAGAACAGCGAGACCATCAGCGGGACGTACTTCTCGCCCTCCTTCCGGCCCAGCGTCTCGTAGACGATGCCGCGGCGTACGAAGTCGTAGCCCGCCTCACCGATCATCTGCAGCTTGCCCGGCACCACCTTCGCCTTGCCGAAGGCGAGGGTGAAGAAGGTGATCACCAGGAGAGTGGTGACGAGGGCGAGCAGCATCACCTTGTTGAACTCGAACCCGCCGACCGTGGCGATCGGCTTGAAGAGGAACGAGTGCAGGCCCGGAGCCGGGAAGCCACAGCCGTTGTCGGACATGATCCGACAGCTCCAGTCAAAGGCGAGCTGGGTCTGGTCAGCACTCACCACGGGCTCCTTCGGCGTGACGCATGGGTACGGCAACCTCGTTGTGTCGGCGCGGCGCGCAGCCGCGGGTCGGCACTGGACTGGTGTTACGGATGTGGGGGCGGCTGGGGGGCATCAAGCCTCGCGATTGAGCAGGCGTCAGCTCAGATGCCCGCGCCCGCGATGCCGCAGTTGGCACCGGACGATAGCAGGAGTTCGCACACGCCCTTATCCCGGCCCTACTCCTCACGACGAGTGCCCCGATTTTTCGGGCTTGTTGCCCGTCGGCGCATCGGGTTCGACATAGAGGATCTTGGCCTTCATATGGGCGCGCGTCTGTGCGGCGATCCACACGAGGGTGGTGGCGACGAGCGTGAACGCGAAGGCCTTGGGGTGGAACAGAGTGGTGTCCTTGAACGCGGACAGAAAGATGAACAACAAGAGAATCTGCGCCGCGTAAAGCATGAGGCCCATCATCTGGAACAGATGAGGAAGCGATTTGGCAGTGCGCTGCAGAACGTAGAGCCCGATTCCCATGAAGAGGATCGTGATCACCGCCGCCACGACGGCGCCGAGAGCCCCCTTTCCTCCGACGATGACACCGCTGACGACAGCGGCGATCGCGCCGGCGGCTGCCGTGGGCACGGCGGCCTGAAGGAGGGTCCGGACGTCATTGGACGGCATGGCGGCAACTCCGCTTGCTAAGGGGGCAGGGTGTCGTCATGGACGAGCGTAGACCCCGGGGGCGAGCGAGAATCTCGCGCCAACGGACCGTCACAGTGCGGTCCTTCGACTCTGTCCCGGGTTCTCGTGAACCGTATCACAAACTATTTGATGAGGTCTTTACCTGAACGCTGTGCCAGGTGTCACACATGAGAGTGAACCTGCCCGTCTGTGCAGAATCCCAGCCGACTTGTCTGGTATAAGGCCGATTTGCGTCGTCACGTGCTCGCATGGCATCGGCAAAGTGTTAGTCAGATTCTTACCTTGCCGTCAGCGCCACGCCCCGCCGGAGCCCTCTCTCAACGGCCCGCGCCCGCCGGGCTGCGTTCCGGTTCGTGGGTACGGCCGCCGATCGCCGTGGCGCCGTTGAGCGAGGGCGCCCAGTCGGCGACGGGCTCCGGAGCGGTCGCCGGGATCGCACGGCGGCGGTAGCGGGGCGGGACGAAGCGTTGCGCCCAGCGCGGCGCGCGCGGGGTGAAGCGGGGCAGCAGGAGGAGGAAGAGACCGACCCCGCTGAGCATGGCGATGGCGAGGACGATCCACATGGACGCCGCGTTCACCGTGTACGCGAGGGTGCCGAAGGCGATCACCGCGGACCAGAAGTACATGATCAGCACGGCCCGGCTGTGCGAGTGCCCGACCTCCAGGAGCCGGTGGTGCAGATGCCCCCGGTCGGCGGCGAACGGCGACTGGCCCCGCCAGGTGCGGCGCACGATCGCGAGGATCAGGTCCGCGGCCGGGATCGCGAGGATGCTCAGCGGCATCAGCAGCGGGATGTACACCGGCACCATCGAGTAGACCGTGCTGCGCTCCGAGCCGTAGAGGTTCATCACGTCCGGGTCGACCTGTCCGGTGACCGAGATCGCGCCGGCCGCCAGCACCAGACCGATCAGCATCGAGCCGGAGTCGCCCATGAAGATGCGCGCGGGGTGCATGTTGTGCGGCAGGAAGCCCAGGCACATGCCCATCAGGACGGCCGCGAACAGCGTGGCGGGGGCCGCGGCCTCGATGCCGTAGCTGTACCAGAGGCGGTAGGCGTACATGAAGAACGCGGCGGAGGCGATGCAGACCATGCCGGCGGCGAGACCGTCGAGGCCGTCGACGAAGTTGACCGCGTTGATGGTGATGACGACCAGGGCGACCGTGAGCAGGGTGCCCTGCCACTGGGTCAGCGCGACGATCCCCACGCTGGGGATGGGCAGCCACAGGATCGTCAGACCCTGCATGACCATCACACCGGCGGCGATCATCTGGCCGCCGAGCTTGATCAGGGCGTCGATCTCGAACTTGTCGTCCAGGACGCCGATGAGCCAGATCAGGGCGGCCCCGGAGAGCAGCGCGCGCGGTTCGTTGGAGTCGCGAAAGACCTCGCTGAGGTTGGTCATGTGGTCGGCGACCAGCAGACCCGCGCACAGCCCGAAGAACATCGCGATGCCGCCGAGCCGGGGCGTCGGCTCACGGTGGACGTCGCGCGCACGGATCTCCGGCATGGCTCCGGCCACGATCGCGAACTTCCGCACCGGCCCTGTCAGCAGGTACGTCACCGCGGCCGTGATGCAGAGCGTCAGGAGGTATTCACGCACGGGCTTCCCCACAGGTCTCGCTGGCCATCACAGCCTCACACCCTAGCGATGCGCGGAGCGATGCACGCATACGGTGGAGGACATCCGGGTAGCGACGATGGTTGCACGTGATGCTGTGCCTGGTGGTGCGTCTACCCCACCTCAGCGCGGATACGGCGGAAATCTTCCGGCCAGGTCCCGCACTTCTTCACGGGTCCGCCTGCCGTCGCCGCCGTCCCGCAGGGTGCCCGCGAAGAGCACCGCGAGCCGTGTCATCTCCGCCTCGCCCATGCCCTGAGTGGTCAGCGCGGCCGTGCCGAGCCGCAGGCCACGGGCGTCCCCGTGCGGAAGCGCGCAGCAGTCCAGGACCATCCCGGCGGCCGCGAGCCGCCCCTTGGCCGTACGGCCGTCGATCCCGAGTGGCGCGGTATCGACGGTCAGGAGGTGGGTGTCGGTGCCGCCGGTGACGACCACGAGCCCCTCCTCGGCCAGCCCGCGGGCCAGGACGCGGGCGTTCGCGACCACCTGATGGGCGTACGCGGTGAACGCCGGCGTTGCCGCCTCCCCGAACGCGACGGCCTTCGCGGCGATGGTGTGCATCTGCGCGCCGCCCTGGGTGAACGGGAACACCGCCCGGTCGACCCGCTCGGCCAGCTCGCTCCCGCACAGCAGCATCCCGCCGCGCGGCCCCCTCAGCACCTTGTGCGTGGTGGCGCACACGATGTCGGCGTACGGCACCGGGTTGGGCGCCGCTCCCCCGGCGACCAACCCGATCGGATGGGCCGCGTCGGCGATGAGATAGGCGCCCACCTCGTCGGCGACCTCGCGGAAGAAGGCGTAGTCGATGTGCCGGGGGTAGGAGATGGACCCGCAGACGATGGCCTTGGGGCGGTGGGTGCGGGCGAGGGTGCGCACCTGCTCGCGGTCGATCAGCCCCGACTCGGCCTCCACCCCGTAACCGACGAAGTCGAACCAGCGGCCGGAGAAGTTGGCGGGCGACCCGTGGGTGAGATGGCCGCCGAAGTGCAGGCCCATCGCCAGCACGGTGTCGCCGGGGCGCAGCAGGGCGGCGTACGCGGCCAGGACGGCCGAAGAACCGGAGTGCGACTGCACGTTGGCGTGCTCGGCCCCGAAGAGGGCCTTGGCGCGCTCCACGGCCAGCCGCTCGGCGATGTCCACCATCTCGCACCCGCCGTGGTACCGGGCGCCCGGGTACCCTTCCGCGTACTTGTTCGCGAGGGGGGAGCCCAGCGCGGCCAGGACCGCGGGCGAGGTGAAGTTCTCGGCCGCGACGAGCTGCAGCGTCGTCGCCTGCCGATCGAACTCACCGAGCAGGATGTCGGCCAGCTCAGGGTCCTGCCGCCGCAGGACATCGGCCTCTAGGACAGGGGTGACCGACATGATGGACTCCGGGGCGTCGACGATGACGTACGGCCAATGTAGACCCCGGACGCCCGGCATGCCCGACATCGTCACCACTTACGGCCGCGACCACCCGCCCCGACCGCCGGTGCCGGGGCACCGCGGCGGCTACGCCCTCGCCGGCACCCCTGTCAGGGCGGTCACCACCGGGTCCAGGGCCTGGTGTATCTCGTCACCCACCGAGCGGAAGAACGGCAGCGGGGCGCCGTACGGGTCGTAGACCTCGTCGGCCTCTGCGGTGGGGGCCAGGAGCCACCCGCGTAGAGCGGCGGCGGCGCGGACCAGGGCGCGTGCGCGGACGACCATGCCCTCCTCCAGAGGAGGCAGCGTGGTGGGGTCGATGGCGCGCACCAGGCGGGTGAACTCCTTCAGGGTGAAGGTGCGCAGCCCGGCGGAGTGCCCCATGGAGATGACCTGGGCCCGGTGGTCACGGGTGGCCGTCAGCACCAGGTCGGCCCGGATGACGTGCTCGTCCAGCAGCTCGCGCCCCGTGAAACCGGAGGCGTCCGCGCCGAAGTCCGCGAGGACCGCCTCCGCGTTCGCCTCCATGGGCGCCCCCTCGTGCCCCCACGTCCCCGCGCTCTCGACGATCAGTCCGCCCCACAGCGGGTCCCCGAGCCGGTCCGCCAGGGCATGGCGGGTCAGCCGCTCGGTGATCGGCGAGCGGCACACGTTGCCGGTGCTGACGTGGAGGATGCGGAAGGTGTCCCGCGGCAGCCCCGTGAAGGTCCGCGTCTCTTCCCCGTCCCATATGCCACGCCCCGCGTCAGGGGCCGTCAATTCGCCACCTCAAGGTCGGGTACGACCTTGCGGAGTTCCTCTGCCGACAAGGCCCCGGCACGCAGCAGCACCGGCACCTTGCCCGTGACGTCGACGATCGACGACGGCTCGTTGCCGGGGGTCGGGCCGCCGTCCAGGTACACGGAGACCGAGTCGCCGAGCATCGCCTCGGCGGCGTCGCAGTTCTCCGGCGCCGGGTGACCGGTCAGGTTCGCCGAGGAGACCGCCATGGGGCCGACCTCGGTCAGCAGCTCGATCGCGACCGGGTGCAGCGGCATGCGTACGGCGACGGTTCCCCGGGTGTCGCCGAGGTCCCACTGCAGCGACGGCTGGTGCTTGGCGACGAGCGTGAGCGCACCCGGCCAGAACGCGTCGACCAGCTCCCAGGCCATCTCGGAGAAGTCCGTGACCAGGCCGTGCAGGGTGTTCGGGGAGCCGATGAGCACGGGCGTGGGCATGTTGCGCCCCCGGCCCTTGGCCTCCAGGAGGTCGGCCACGGCCTCCGACGTGAACGCGTCCGCGCCGATGCCGTACACGGTGTCCGTCGGCAGCACCACGAGCTCGCCCCGGCGAATGGCGGACGCGGCCTCGCGCAGACCGGTGGCGCGGTCGGTCGCGTCGTTGGTGTCGTATCGCCGTGCCATTTAGCGGGCCTCCTCGTACACGTACTGCTGCTGGGGGGTTGTCGTCGGGCGCGCGCTCATGCTCGTGCTCATCAGGGCAGCGCCTTGCGGGCGGTCGCGAACCGCGGCCGGTTGTTGAGGTCCGGGTGGTCGGCCGCGTCGGCCCAGCCCCGCTCCTCGGTGAAGATCCAGGGCACCTGGCCACCCTGGGTGTCGGCGTGCTCGATGACGACGACACCGCCCGGGCGCAGGAGCCGGTGTGCGGTGCGTTCCAGGCCTCGGATCAGATCCAGGCCGTCCTCCCCTGAGAACAGGGCGAGTTGGGGATCGTAGTCGCGGGCCTCGGGCGCCACGTACTCCCACTCGGTGAGCGGGATGTACGGGGGGTTGGAGACGACCAGGTCGACCTGGCCGTCGAGGTCGCGGAAGGCGTCCAGGGCGTTGCCCTGGCGCAGGTCGACGCGTGAGCCCGCCATGTTCTTGCGGGTCCACGTCAGGGCGTCCTCGGACAGCTCCACGGCGTGCACGCGCGAGCGCGGCACCTCCTGGGCGAGGGCGAGGGCGATGGCACCGGAGCCGGTGCACAGATCGACGATGAGCGGCTCGACGACGTCCATCGCGCGGACGGCGTCTATGGCCCACCCGACCACCGACTCGGTCTCGGGCCGCGGCACGAACACCCCGGGTCCGACCTGAAGTTCGAGGTAGCGGAAGTAGGCGCGCCCGGTGATGTGCTGGAGCGGCTCACGCTGCTCGCGCCGGGCGATGACCTCCCAGTACCGGGCGTCGAAGTCGGAGTCCCTGACGGTGTGCAGCTCGCCCCGCTTGACGCCGTGCACGAACGCGGCGAGCTCCTCCGCGTCGTTGCGCGGCGAGGGCACGCCGGCGTCGGCCAGGCGCTGGGTGGCCTGGGCCACTTCCGCGAGCAGCAGGTTCACGCAAGTCCTCCGTCGTACTGGTCGTGCTCGAAACGGCCTTACGCGGCTGCCAGCTTCGCGGCCGAGTCCGCGTCGACACAGGCCTGGATCACCGCGTCGAGTTCACCGTCGAGCACCTGGTCCAGGTTGTAGGCCTTGAAGCCGACGCGGTGGTCCGAGATGCGGTTCTCCGGGAAGTTGTACGTGCGGATCTTCTCGGAGCGGTCGACGGTGCGGACCTGGCTGCGGCGGGCGTCGGCGGCTTCCTTCTCCGCCTCCTCCTGTGCCGCGGCGAGCAGCCTGGAGCGCAGGATACGCATCGCCTGCTCCTTGTTCTGCAGCTGGCTCTTCTCGTTCTGGCAGGAGGCGACGACTCCGGTGGGAATGTGCGTGATGCGCACGGCGGAGTCGGTGGTGTTGACGGACTGGCCTCCGGGCCCGGAGGAGCGGTAGACGTCGATCCGCAGGTCGTTCATGTTGATCTCGACGTCGACCTCCTCGGCCTCGGGCGTGACCAGCACACCGGCGGCGGAGGTGTGGATACGGCCCTGCGACTCGGTGGCCGGCACGCGCTGGACGCGGTGCACCCCGCCCTCGTACTTCAGCCGGGCCCAGACGCCCTGGCCGGGCTCGGTGGCGCCCTGGCCGCCCTTGGTCTTCACGGCGACCTGGACGTCCTTGTAGCCGCCCAGCTCGGACTCGGTGGAGTCGATGATCTCGGTCTTCCAGCCGACGCGCTCGGCGTACCGCAGGTACATCCGGAGCAGGTCACCGGCGAAGAGGGCGGACTCGTCACCACCCGCACCGGCCTTGATCTCCAGGATGACGTCCTTGTCGTCCGACGGGTCCCGGGGCACGAGCAGCAGCCGCAGCTTCTCGGTCAGCTCCTCGCGCTGCTTCTCCAGCTCCTTGACCTCGGCTGCGAAGTCCGGGTCGTCCGCGACGAATTCACGGGCCGTCTCGATGTCGTCGCCGGTCTGCTTCCAGGAGCGGTACGTGCCGACGATCGGGGTCAGCTCCGCGTAGCGCTTGTTGAGCTTGCGCGCGTTGGCCTGGTCCGCGTGGACCGACGGGTCGGCGAGCTTCTTCTCCAGGTCGGCGTGTTCCCCGACCAGTTCCTCGACCGCCTCGAACATCTCTCCGGCTCCCTGTACGACGTACGACGTTGTGAGTGGGCTGCACTCCTGGGCTGCGCAGCTGTGTGCCGCACCGCAAAGCGCCGGTCCCGACGCCCCCGATGGGGGCACCGCGGACCGGCGCTGGGGGCTCGCTACTTCTTGGCAGCGGCAGCCTTGCCGAAGCGGGCCTCGAAGCGGGCCACGCGGCCACCGGTGTCGAGGATCTTCTGCTTGCCCGTGTAGAACGGGTGGCACTCGGAGCAGACCTCGGCACGGATGGTGCCGCTCTCGATCGTGCTGCGGGTGGTGAACGACGCGCCACAGGTGCAGCTGACCTGCGTCTCGACGTACTCGGGGTGGATGTCGCGCTTCAAGGTGTCTCCTAGTTTCGGGAGGGCGCCGGGTCGCGTCCGCGGGATGCGAGCGCGTGAACCGGAGCCGACGTACCAGTCTGCCAGGACTGGCGCCATCTCCCAAAACCAGGGGGTGCGCACAGGTATTCCCACGGCCCTCCCCCCGCCTTCAGGTGCCGGCGGTCACGACGCCCTCGGCGGCGCCCGTCGCCGTGCCCTTCGTCGCCGACTTCGGGATGGTCTCGTCGGCCTTCAGGGCCGCCCAGACCTGCTTCGACTTCGCCTCGTCCACCAGGACGCGGTTCGGGTCGGCGGGGTCGTACTGGACCGGCATCGTGACCATGTTCATGTTCTTGGAGCTGATGCCCTTGAGGCCGTTCGCGAAGGACGCGAGGTCCTTGACGGTGTCCAGTTCGGAGTCGGTGGTGACGGCGTCGGTCGCTGACTCGGCGAGGTCGTAGATCTTCTTGGGGCTGCTGAAGATCCCCACCGACTTGACCTGCTCGATCAGCGCCTTGATGAACGCCTGCTGGAGCTGGATGCGCCCGAGGTCCGACCCGTCCCCCACCCCGTGCCGGGTGCGGACGAGCCCGAGCGCCTGCTTGCCGGTGAGGGTGTGCTCCCCGGCCTTCAGGTTCAGATGGCTGTCGGGGTCCTTGATGTCCTTGGTCGTGGTGATGGGGACGCCACCGAGGACGTTGATCAGCTTCTCGAAGCCCGCGAAGTCGATCTCGATGTAGTGGTCCATCCGGATCCCGGTCATGGACTCGACGGTCTTCACCGCACACGCGGCGCCCCCGGTGGAGTACGCGGAGTTGAACATCGCGTACGAGGCCGCCGGGTGGGCCTGGCCCTTCGCGTCGGTGCACTCGGGCCGCTCGACGAGGGTGTCCCGGGGGATGGAGACCACGCTGGCCCGCTTGTGGCCCTCGTAGACGTGCACGACCATCGCCGTGTCGGAGCGGGCGCTGCCGTCGTCGACGCCACCGCCGAGCTTCTTGTTGCTGCCCGAGCGGGTGTCGGAGCCGAGGACCAGGATGTCCTGCGAGCCGTTGTCGACGTCGAGGGGCCGGTCGGTGCCGAGGGCCTGGTTGATGTCGACGCTCTTGATGTTGCCGTTGAGCTTGAAGTACAGGTAGCCGATTCCGGTGCCGCCCAGTACCAGGACGCCCGCGGCGGTCCAGACGACGGCGAGCGCCGCTCTGCTGTGCCCGTCGCGGGACTTGCGGCGGCGGCCCTTGGCCGCGCGGTGACGCGGGCCGGTGGTGCCGGTCTTCCCCGGTATGCCGGCGTCCGGCGTGCTCTCGGCGGACATCTGCTCCTCGTTCTCTCTCCGGTCGGTTACCCCCTGCGCTCAGGCCCAGGCCTGTCGGGTCGGACACGGCCATGACTCCGCCGACGCTCATCGACACTCATCGACGATTCAGTGGCCGCATCCGCCCGGTCAGACGGGATATGCCGGGAAAGGGTTGCACAACGAACGGTGCCCATCGCGCAAAGCGCGATGGGCACCGTGTGTGACGGATGAGCCCGGCGGGACCGGGTTCACCTGGTGTTTCAGCCGAGCAGGTCGTACTGGGCGTAGCTGGTGCCGACCGAGGCCCGTGTGGTGAAGATCTCGCTCGTGGCCTTGCCGGTGCCCGTGTAGAGGTACAGCGTGCCGGCCGGCGTACGGGCCAGCAGGTCCGCCCTGCCGTCGCCACTCACGTCACCGGGAGTGATGAGCGTGTTGTAGGCGCTCCAGTCCGAGCGGACCTTGATCCGGGTGGCGAAGGCGCCCGTGCCGGACTTGCCGACGCCCTTGTAGAGGTAGACGTTCGAGCCGGTCTTGGTGCGCGCGATCAGGTCGACCTTGCCGTCGCCGGTGAAGTCGCCGTGCCCGAGCACCGCGTTGTACTGGTTCCAGCCCGTGCCGACCTTGACGCGGGTCGAGAACGTCCCGTTGCCCTTGCCCGGGTAGATCCACAGGGCGCCCGCCGAGTCGACCGAGAGCAGGTCGGGCAGGGCGTCGCCGGTGACGTCGCCGGGGGTGAGGATCCGGGTACGGGTCGTCCAGTTGTCGAAGATCTGCGTGGTCGTCCAACTGCTGGACGAGGGCACGTACCGCCGCCAGAAGACGTCACCGTCGGAGGAGCGGCGCAGGACGAAGTCCTGGTAGCCGTCCCGGTTCAGGTCGGTCTGCTGGACCAGGTTGTAGCCCTTCCAGCTGCCCTCTTCGGTCAGGGCCTTGCGGTCGGCGAGCTTGGAGCCCGTGGAGGCGCGGACGTAGCCCGTGCCGGTCTCCTTGTTGCGCAGGAAGACGTCGGCCTTGCCGTCGCGGGTGATGGCGGCGTCGTCGACCCGCGGCTGGGTCGCGCCGACGTACTTGCTGACCTTCGCGAAGACCGGGTAGGCGCCCTTGTACACACAGTCCTCGACGCCCCACGAGACGACGCCGACGACCTTGTTGCCCACGACGAGCGGGCCACCGGAGTCACCGTTGCAGGTGGCGGTGGTCGTGGCGTCGGTGCCGCCGGCGGGCTTGCCCGCGCAGACCATGTGCCCCTTGATGAAGTAGGGGCTCCACGTGTTCGCGCAGGTCGTGTCGCTGACGATCGGCAGCGTGGCCGTCTTCAGCGTCTGCGAGATGTCGTTGTTGGTGGAGGTGGTACGGCCCCAGCCGTAGACCTTCGCGCTGGTGCCCGCCGTGTACGAGGCCGTGTCGGTCGACGTCGTCATCTTGATCGGCGTGGCCTTGACGGGACTGGCCAGCGTGAGGACCGCGACGTCGTTGTCGATCGCCTCCTCGTCCCACGAGGAGTGGTTCCACTGGCGCGAGACCTTGCTCGGGGTGCCACCGTGGTAGTCGAGGTGGTCGAAGCTGTCGTCGTCGTTGTAGACGGCGGTGGGCAGCTGATCGGTGCCGGTGACGATCTCGCCGTACTTGACCCAGTTGTAGTAGTTCTTGTCGACACAGTGCGCGGCGGTGAGGATCTTCGTCGGCGAGACGACCGTGCCGCCGCAGAAGAAGCCGAGGTCCTGCGTCTCGTCGTAGTACCAGAGCTGCGCCATCCACGGCGCGGAGGCGATGGTCGTCTCCGACCCGCCGATGATCTGGGCGGACGGCTTCAGTCCACTGTCGCCGTCGCTGTCGCTGTCCGCACTCTCGGTGGACGACGGCTCCCGCGTCGCCACACCCGCGGTGTCGTCCGCCGCCATCGCCTTGGCGATCCGTACATCCGCCTCGTTCGGTGTCGAGGTGCTGTCGGCGCCGGCCGCACTCGCGGACGACATCAGCAGCGTCCCGGCTATCGCGGCGGCCATGGCTCCGGACAAACGTCTAGCCACTCAATTCCCCCCTGGGAGTGCATAGGTTGATCAGATAGTGCAGAAACTGATCGTAGAAGACCGTGATCGTACACGTGTCGCATACAGAAAACTGGGGCCACCCTCACAAAGAGGGTGGCCCCAGCGCTTGCGGAGGTACGGGACCTAGTCGCCGTTACCGGGCGTCGGCGTCGTCTTCTGGATCTGCATCAGGAACTCGACGTTCGACTTGGTCTGCTTCATCTTGTCGAGGAGCAGCTCGATGGCCTGCTGCTGGTCGAGCGCGTGCAGCACCCGGCGCAGCTTCCAGACGACCGCCAGCTCCTCGTTGCCGAGCAGGATCTCTTCCTTACGGGTACCGGACGCGTCCACGTCCACCGCCGGGAAGATGCGCTTGTCGGCGAGCTTGCGGTCGAGCTTGAGCTCCATGTTGCCGGTGCCCTTGAACTCCTCGAAGATCACCTCGTCCATGCGGGACCCGGTGTCCACCAGGGCGGTGGCGAGGATGGTCAGCGAGCCGCCGTCCTCGATGTTGCGGGCCGCACCGAAGAAGCGCTTCGGCGGGTACAGGGCGGTCGAGTCGACACCACCGGACAGGATGCGGCCGGAGGCCGGCGCCGCCAGGTTGTAGGCGCGGCCCAGACGCGTGATCGAGTCGAGGAGCACGACCACGTCGTGGCCCAGCTCGACGAGGCGCTTGGCACGCTCGATGGCGAGCTCGGCGACCGTCGTGTGGTCCTCGGCCGGGCGGTCGAAGGTCGAGGAGATGACCTCGCCCTTCACCGACCGCTGCATGTCGGTGACCTCTTCCGGACGCTCGTCGACGAGGACGACCATCAGGTGGCACTCGGGGTTGTTGTGCGTGATCGCGTTGGCGACCGCCTGCATGATCATGGTCTTACCGGTCTTCGGCGGGGCCACGATCAGACCGCGCTGGCCCTTACCGATGGGCGAGACCAGGTCGATGATGCGGGTGGTGAGCACGCCCGGGTCCGTCTCCAGCCGGAGGCGGTCCTGCGGGTACAGCGGCGTCAGCTTGTTGAACTCCGGGCGGCCACGGCCGTGTTCGGGCGCCATGCCGTTGACGGAGTCGAGCCGCACCAGCGCGTTGAACTTCTCGCGGCGCTCGCCCTCCTTGGGCTGACGCACGGCACCGGTGACGTGGTCACCCTTGCGCAGGCCGTTCTTGCGGACCTGGGCGAGGGAGACGTACACGTCGTTCGGGCCGGGCAGGTAGCCCGAGGTACGGATGAAGGCGTAGTTGTCGAGGATGTCCAGGATGCCCGCGACGGGGATCAGGACGTCGTCGTCGGCGAGCTGCGGCTCGGGGGCGCCGATCTCGTCACGGCCGCGACGGCCACGGCGGTCGCGGTAGCGGCCGCGACGGCCACGGCGTCCGCCGTCGAAGTCGTCGTCGTCCTGCGGGCCGTTGTCACGCTGGCGGTCCTGACGGCCGCCGCCCTGCTGCTGGCCCTGCTGCTGACCGCGGTCGCGCTGCGGCCCACCGCCGCCCTGCTGCTCGTCGCCCTTGCCACGGCGGCCGCGGTCGCCGCGCTCACCGCGGTCCCCACGCTCGCCCCGGTCACGGCCACGCTCGCGGCGGCCCTGACGGCCCTCGCCGCCCTGGTCACCGGCGTCGCCCTTGGTCTCGGCGGTCGCTGCCGGGGTCTCGGCCTTCGGCTCGCTCTTCGCCTCGGCGGTGACCGTCTCGGGGCTGCCCGCGTCGGCGGTGGCCCGGCGCCGACGGCGCTCGGTGGGCGCCTCGTCGCCACCGGCCGGCTGGCCGGGGATCTCGATCTGCTGCTGGGCCACGGCCTTCTCGGCCTTCTCGGCGGGCGCCGCGGCCTTCTTGGCGGTGGCCTTCTCGGCCGGGGCGGTGTCGTCGCCCGTCTGCGCGGCATCGGCGGTGGCCAAACGCGCCTTCGAGGTGGCGCGGCGCTTCGGCTTGGTCTCGGCGGCGGCCTCGGCCTTGGCCGGGGCACCCCCTCCCGCCTGCGCCTCCTTGATGACCTCGATCAGCTGGCTCTTGCGCATCCGCGCGGTGCCCCTGATGCCGAGGCCGGATGCGACCTGCTGCAGCTCGGCCAGCACCATGCCCTCGAGGCCGGTACCACGGCGCCGCCGGGAGCCGGCACCGCTGGCAGGCGCGGCGTCCGTGGCGGGCGCGGCAGCGGTGTCCTCGACACGTGCGCCCATCAGATCGGTGGTGTCGCTCACGAAGGGTCCTTCCCTGGAGCGGACGTCGGCCTTCTGGCTCGGCGACCGTTTGTGCTGTCCGGCTTCGGCCCTGTTGGGTGGGACCGTGCCGGGGCGGTGGTCCGCCAAAGGCGGCGGAAGAGATATCTGGTGATTCGGCGCTTTCCGGGCCGTGGCACTGAGTGTCTGTGTCACGCGGCTCGGCCACGCCGGTTCCGGAGCCTGCTCGGCAGACCGCTCAGTGCCTGCGTACGGCGTACAGCTTGACGTACGAAGCGCAGTGCGGCTTGGGAGACTCCCGGAAGAATGGTTGTCCCGGAGGGGGACGATAAGCACCTCGCCATGGCTGGGGCAGGTGCAGACTTGAGGTTAACACTACCGGATCCAACAAACATTCCCCCTCTCGAAATCCGGCAACCGAACGCCTAGTCGTCGCCGCTGTCGGCGCCGGGCTCGGCGACGGTGGTGGTGAGCGGCAGGACACACGCCCCTCGGGCGTCGAGGTCCAGCCGGTTGGCGGCCCATCCCGCACCCGCGAGATCGGCCACCTTGTCGGCACTGGCCTCGTCGGCCAGGGCCAGGACCGTGGGTCCGGCGCCGGAGATGACCGCCGGGACGCCGTCGGCCCGCAGTCGCTCGACCAGGGCCGTGCTCTCCGGCATGGCGGGCGCCCGGTAATCCTGGTGCAGCCGGTCCTCGGTGGCGGGCAGCAGCAGCTCGGGGCGCCTGGTCAGGGCTTCCACGAGGAGGGCCGCCCGGCCCGCGTTGGTGGCTGCGTCGACGTGCGGGACGTTGCGCGGAAGCAGTCCGCGCGCCGTCTCCGTCAGCACGGGCTTCCCCGGGACGAAAACCACCGGAACGACGGAATCCGCGGGATCCATCCTGATCGCCCGCGCGGCGCCGCCCTCCATCCAGGAGAGGGTGAAACCACCGAGGAGGCAGGCCGCGACGTTGTCGGGGTGACCCTCGATCTCCGTGGCCAGTTCGAGCAGCGCGGCGTCGTCGAGCCGGTTGTCGCCGCCTATGGTCACGGCGCGGGCGGCGACGATGCCGGCGCAGATGGCGGCGGAGGAGGAGCCGAGGCCGCGGCCGTGCGGGATGCGGTTGGCACACACGATCTCCAGGCCCCGGGGCTGTCCGCCCAGCAGGTCGAAGGCGGTGCGCAGGGAGCGGACGAGCAGGTGCCGCTCGTCGCGCGGGAGGGTCTCGCTGCCCTCCCCCGCGATGTCGACGTGCAGGCCGGAGTCGGCCACCCGGACGACCACGTCGTCGTAGAGCCCCAGCGACAGGCCCAGGGCGTCGAAGCCCGGACCGAGGTTGGCGCTGGTGGCGGGGACGCGCACCCGTACGGCGGCGGCGCGGAACGCTGGACCGGCCATCGCTCGATGACTCTCCTTGAGCTGCGAGATTGACGATTGTCGAATGACATTCGGTAGGTAGGTGAAACCCTGCGGCCGCTCAAGACGGCGCGGCGCCGCACCCTTGCGGGGCATATGCGGCGGGCGGGTTCACCACAGCCTATCGAAGGAAGGTTCTGTGGCGACATAGGGCGCACAGGAGGCGCACGATGCGTGTCGTAAGCCCCCTGTGCACCCCCTGTCGGGTCCTGTCAGGGTTATCCCCCGAGAATCGACGTCTACGCGCGGCTCTCAGGTCTTTTCGAACGGCTGGGCGAGAGGATACGCGAGCGGCCCGGCGTGAGGTTACGCGAGACCGAGGCGCTCGGCCGCCGTCGCCGCGTCCACCGGGACCGTGACGGGCTGCGGGGCGCCCGCGACGGCCCAGTCCGGGTCCTTGAGGCCGTTGCCGGTGACCGTGCAGACGACGGTCTGGCCCGGGTCGACCTTGCCCTGCTCGGCGGCCTTCAGCAGACCGGCCACGGAGGCGGCGGAGGCGGGCTCCACGAAGACACCCTCCTGAGCGGCCAACAGCCGGTAGGCGCGCAGGATCTCACGGTCCGTCACCTCGTCGATGAAGCCGCCCGACTCGTCCCGCGCGGCCAAGGCGTACTGCCAGGACGCGGGGTTGCCGATGCGGATCGCGGTGGCGATCGTCGACGGGTCCTTGACGACCTCGCCGCGCACGATCGGCGCGGAGCCGGAGGCCTGGAAGCCCCACATGCGGGGCGTCTTCGCGGCGATGCCGTCGGCGGCGTACTCCTTGTAGCCCTTCCAGTACGCCGTGATGTTGCCCGCGTTGCCCACCGGCAGGACGTGGATGTCGGGCGCGTCGCCGAGCATGTCCACGATCTCGAACGCGGCGGTCTTCTGGCCCTCGATGCGCACCGGGTTCACCGAATTGACCAGCGCCACCGGGTAGTTGTCGCTCAGTTCACGCGCGAGGGTGAGGCAGTCGTCGAAGTTGCCGTCGACCTGGAGGATCTTCGCGCCGTGCACCAGGGCCTGGCCCATCTTGCCCAGCGCGATCTTGCCCCGCGGGACGAGCACGGCCGAGACCATGCCCGCGCGTACGGCGTAGGCGGCCGCGGAGGCAGAGGTGTTGCCCGTCGAGGCACAGATGACGGCCTTCGCGCCCTCTTCCTTCGCGCGCGTGATGGCCATGGTCATCCCGCGGTCCTTGAAGGATCCGGTCGGGTTGGCGCCCTCCACCTTGAGGTGGACCTCGCAGCCCGTGCGCTCGGAGAGCACCTGCGCGGGTACGAGGGGCGTGCCGCCCTCGCGGAGCGTCACGACCGGCGTGGTGTCGGAGACGGGCAGCCGGTCCCGGTACTCCTCGATGATTCCGCGCCATTGGTGGGTCATTGCTGGTTACTCTCCTTCAACCCGCATGATGCTGGCGACACCCCGCACGGTGTCGAGGTTGCGCAGCGCCTCGACGGTCCCGGTGAGGGAGGCGTCGGAGGCGCGGTGGGTGACGACGACGAGAGAGGCCTCGCCGTCCTTGCCCTGCTGCCGAACCGTATCGATCGACACACCGTGCTCCGCGAACACGGTCGCCACCTGGGCGAGAACTCCCGGTTTGTCGGCGACGTCGAGGCTGATGTGGTAGCGCGTGACGACCTCGCCCATCGGCGAGACCGGCAGGGCGGCGTAGGCGGACTCGCCAGGTCCGGTGGATCCCGCGAGCCGGTTGCGGCACACGGCCACGAGGTCGCCGAGGACGGCGGAGGCGGTGGGGGCACCGCCCGCGCCGGGACCGTAGAACATCAACTGCCCGGCGGCGTCCGACTCCACGAACACGGCGTTGTAGGCGCCGCGCACGGAGGCGAGGGGGTGGGTCAGCGGGATCATCGCGGGGTGCACGCGCGCGGTGACGGAGCCGCCGTCCGCGGCCCGCTCGCAGATGGCGAGCAGTTTGATGGTGCAGCCCATGTTCTTGGCGGAGGCGAAGTCGGCCGCCGTCACCTCGGTCATGCCCTCGCGGTACACGTCGTCGAGCCGCACGCGCGAGTGGAAGGCGATACCGGCGAGGATCGCGGCCTTGGCGGCGGCGTCGAAGCCCTCGACGTCGGCGGTCGGGTCGGCCTCCGCGTACCCGAGGGCGGTGGCCTCGTCGAGGGCCTCCTGATATCCGGCGCCCGTGGAGTCCATCTTGTCGAGGATGAAGTTGGTCGTCCCGTTGACGATGCCCATCACCCGGTTGATCTTGTCGCCGGCGAGGGACTCGCGCAGCGGCCGGATCAGCGGGATGGCGCCGGCGACGGCGGCCTCGTAGTAGAGGTCCGCGTCGTGGTCCCCGGCGGCGGCGTGCAGGGCGGCGCCGTCCTGGGCGAGGAGGGCCTTGTTCGCGGAGACGACGGAGGCGCCGTACTCGAACGCGGTGGTGATGAGGGAGCGGGCGGGCTCGATACCGCCGATGACCTCGACGACGACGTCGATGTCCCCCCGTTTGACCAGGGCGGTCGCGTCGGTGGTGACGAGCGCCGGGTCGATGCCCTCACGCACCCGTGAGGGCCGCCGGACGGCCACGCCCGCGAGCTCGACCGGCGCGCCGATGCGCGCGGCGAGGTCGTCGGCGTGCGTCGTCATGATGCGCGCCACCTCTGAGCCGACAACCCCACAGCCCAGCAGCGCCACCTTCAGCGGACGCGTACGCATCATCCGACCTCGTTTCCTCACATACCGACATACCGAACACGGTGGGACCAGTCTCACTCACCGGACGGGAGTTTCTATCCCCGGTCCGGATCGTGAGACATCTATTTCATTTTCTCAGCGCCGGAAGACGGAGATCTTCCGGCTCGTGAATTCCGGCTCCGCGCCTCAGCCGACGTCGAGACGGAGAAGATCCTCCTCCGTCTCCCGGCGGACGATGACACGGGCCTCTCCATCATTGACGGCGACGACCGGCGGGCGCAGGACGTGGTTGTAATTGCTCGCCATGGAACGGCAGTACGCGCCGGTGGCCGGTACGGCGATCAGGTCACCCGGTGCCAGGTCCGCCGGCAGGAACGCGTCCCTCACCACGATGTCACCGCTCTCGCAGTGCTTGCCGACCACGCGCGCGAGCATCGGCTCGGCGTCGGAGGTACGCGACACCAGCGCGACGCTGTACTCGGCGTCGTACAACGCGGTCCTGATGTTGTCGGACATGCCCCCGTCCACGGAGACGTACGTCCGCAGCCCGTCCAGCGGCTTGATGGTGCCGACCTCGTAGAGCGTGAAGGCGGTGGGCCCGACGATGGCCCGCCCCGGCTCGACGGAGATACGCGGGGCGCGCAGCCTGGCGGCGTCGCACTCCCGGTTGACGATCTCGGTCAGCGCCTTGGCGATCTCGTGGGGCTCACGGGGGTCGTCGTCGCTGGTGTAGGCGATCCCGAGCCCGCCGCCGAGGTCGATCTCGGGCAGCTCGACGCCGTGCTCGTCACGGATCTCCTTGAGCAGCCCGACCACCCGGTGGGCGGCGACCTCGAACCCGGAGGTGTCGAAGATCTGCGAACCGATGTGGCTGTGGATCCCGATGAGTTCGAGCCCGTCGAGCTTGAGCGCCCGCCGTACGGCCTCGGCGGCCTGCCCCCCGGCCAGCGGGATCCCGAACTTCTGGTCCTCGTGGGCGGTGGCGATGAACTCGTGGGTGTGCGCCTCGACGCCGACGGTGACGCGGATCTGCACCCGCTGCCGCGTGCCGAGCGACTGGGCGATGTGCGCGACCCGCGCGATCTCCTGGAACGAGTCGAGCACGATCCGCCCGACGCCGGCCTCGACGGCCCGGCGGATCTCCTCCTCGGACTTGTTGTTGCCGTGGAAGGCGATGCGGTCGGCGGGCATACCGGCGGAGAGCGCGGTCGTGAGTTCACCGCCGGAGCAGACGTCGAGGTTGAGCCCCTCCTCGTGCAGCCAGCGCACGATGGCCCGGGACAGGAACGCCTTGCCCGCGTAGAACACGTCGGCGTCCTGCCCGAACGCGGTGCGCCAGGCGCGCGCCCGCGCGCGGAAGTCGGCCTCGTCGACGAAGTACGCCGGCGTACCGAACTCCTCCGCGAGCGCCTTCACATCGATCCCACCGACGCTGACGACCCCGTCGGGGGTACGGGTGACGGTCTGCGCCCACACCTTCGGGTCCAGCGTGTTCAGGTCGGCGGGCGGGGCGGTGTAGTGCCCCTCGGGAAGCACGTCGGCGTGACGGGGCCCGGCGGGGTGTGCGGAACGGCTCATGTCTGTACGGCTTTCTGTGTGCTCTCTGAGGGGGCGCGGTCGGCCGGGGGTGGGGCGTGGACCGGGAGGTGGGGCGGGCGTCGGCTGGGATGTCGACTGCGGGGGGCGCTTGCGCTTCGGCTGTCGGCTTTCGGCTTTCGGCTTTCGGCTTTCGGTTGGCTGCCTCGGCTGTGGGCTTTCTGCTGTCGGCTGGCTGCCTCGGCTGTCGGCTTTCTGCTGTCGGCTGGCTGCCTCGGCGGTCTGCGGTCTGCGGTCTGCGGTCTGTTGTCGACTCTCGGCCGTCGGCTCCTGGGGCTGTGGCTATGGGCTCCGCGGGCTCGCTCAGAGATATTCGGGTGCGTCGATGCCGAGCAGGGACAGGCCGCCGGCCAGCACCGTCCCGGCTGCTTCGGCAAGGGCCAGCCGGGCCCGGTGGGCGGCCGAGGGTTTCTCGTCGCCGCGCGGCAGCACCGTGTGCTGGAAAGCGAGCAGGGCGTCGGCGAGGACGACCAGGTGCCGGGCGAGACGATCGGGAGCGCGGTGCGTGGCCGCTCGGGCGAGGGTGGACGGGTATTCGGTGAGGGCGCTGACGAGGGGGGTGGTCACGTCGGGGGTGGCGACGGCGGTGGGGGGCGCGGGCGGGGCGTCTGGGGTGGTGACGGCAGGGGCCGGGCGCGAGGTGGGCAGGGCGTCGGGGGTGTTCAGGTCACCCGGGGTGCCGGTGAAACCGAGGGCCGCGGCGTTGCGGGTGAGTGCGCGGGCACGGGCGTGGGCGTACCGGACGCGGAAGAGGGGGTTGGCTGCCCGCTGCACCAGGAGGTCCGCCGTGATCCGGGGGCGGTCGTGGGCGGCCGGGTGCAGAAGGGCCCAGCGGAGGGCGTCGGGGCCGAGGGGGGTGGGGTCCTCCGGGGCGGGGACGGGTCGGAGATCGATGGGGGTGGTGGCCGATTCCGGATCACCGGGCGCGCCTGAGCCGGTGGTGCCGTAGCGGGGGCGGCCGGGCTCGGTGATCTCGCCGGGCCGACCGGGGTCACCGGCACGGGGTTCACGTGGCGGGCCGGGTTCTCCGGAACCGTCGAGGGAGGTGTCGGCGCCCTCGGCGGCGGCGGGGGGCCGGATGTGATCGACCTCGACTCGACCGCCCTGGCTGCCGACGATCCGTACGAGCGCGTCCGCGACGACCTCGGCGCGGATGTCGTACGGGATGCGCAGCCGGACGACGTGCCCGGCGAGGGTGTCGCTGTGACCGTAGGGGAGCGTGGCGGGGGCGGGG
This sequence comes from Streptomyces akebiae, assembly GCF_019599145.1. Taxonomy (NCBI): domain Bacteria; kingdom Bacillati; phylum Actinomycetota; class Actinomycetes; order Kitasatosporales; family Streptomycetaceae; genus Streptomyces; species Streptomyces akebiae. The sequence continues at coordinate 3,332,864 of NZ_CP080647.1, forward strand.
CCTGGGCGGGGGCGGTTGCCCTGGCTGTTCTGGGCGTCCTGGGCATCCTGGATGTCCTGGGCGCTCCGTGTGTCCTGATCTCCCCGGATCCGGCGCACCAGGGCGGTGACGGCGGCCCGGTCGAGGTGGATGTTGAGAAAGCCGGGGCCGGTGATCTCGACGGCGGCGACGCCTTCGGTACGGCTGAGGTGGGGGCGCAGTATCTCGGCGACCTGCAACGGGGGGCGGCCGGCGGGCCGGGCCAGTTGCAGGGCGATGTTCGTCGCGTAGTCCCCTCGTCCGCCGGGCCCGGGCGGAGTGACGACCGCGCGTGCGGGCACCGCCACGCTCAGCTCCCCCTCGTCCACAGCACGACGCACCGCGCGCAGCACGGTGCGGGAGAGCTCGACGGGGGTCACGGGGACAAGCGTATGGGAGGAGGGGGGTGGGTATGCGAACCGGTTTACCTCGCGGTCCGCGATGTGGACGGGCGGGTGGGACTGCATAGGGGAGAGCAGTGGGGGTGGGATGTGCCGGAGCCGGAGTGGGGGGCGACAGGCGTCACCGGGACGGAGGCTCCGAGATCACCGGACTACGCAACCTCTGGAAACCCCGCCGTCAACATCATGTGCGGCCGGCGCGCTCCGCACGTTCGGCGTGCTCCGCACGTTCGGGGTGCTCGCTCGCGTTCCCGATGCCGCTGGCCGGGGCACCGGCGGAGGGGGACGCGACGGCAGGGCCAGAAGCGGCGGGGACATGGGTGACAGCGGCGCCGGAAGCGGCGTTGGTGGCAGTGACGACTGGACTGTCGACGCCGCCCCCGTCCGGCACGGCCTCACCACCCGCGCCATGCGCGCGCTCGACCAACTGACGCACCAAGGCGACGAGTTCGCTCGGTTCGAAGGGCTTGGCGAGGAACGCGTCGACGCCGACGTCGAGCCCGGCCTCGACCTCGTACTGGTTGCAGGCGCTGATGATGGCGAGCGGGAGACGTCGCGTCCGCGGATCCCCACGGAGCTGGGCGGCAGCACTAAGACCATCGAGCCGAGGCATGACGACGTCGAGGGTGATGAGATCGGGCCGCACCTGATGAACGACGTCCAGGCACTCGGCACCATCGGCCGCGGTCACCACCTCGAAGCCCTCCAGCTCGAGGTTGACCCTGATCAGCTGCCGGATGACCTTGTTGTCGTCCACAACAAGCACCCGGCCGGACGCGCCTGGCACAACTCGAGAGTAGGTCCGCGCCCACCGCCGCGTCCGGGTTTTCCCCACTTCCACCCCCTGCGGGCGGTCCCCGGGTGCTCAACCCCGCCCCCACCCCCGCAAAACCCGTTCATGATCTACCTCGCAGAGCTGGTAGGGTTCTACCCGTCGCCGCCGAACAAGGCGCCTGACACGCCCCCGTAGCTCAGGGGATAGAGCAACGGCCTCCGGAGCCGTGTGCGCAGGTTCGAATCCTGCCGGGGGCACCTTGTATGAGGTGCCCAAAGACCCCGCCATCAGCGCTTTCGCTGAGAACGGGGTCTTCGCGTATGTGCAGTCGTGTGCCGCTCGGAGCGGGCGTATGTCGGAGTCCGCAGCCTATTCGCGGCCAGGCCGCAGGGCAGAAAGCCGCAGGTAGACCCCAGGAAATGACGAGGCCCCCAGACCGAAGTCCGGGGGCCATCATGCCGCAGGTACGCGTGTCGTAAGTGTGGCGGGATCAAGACCCGTCGCCGTGCCCGTCCTCCTGGACGCCCTGCTCTCCGAGGAGTTGGGCGATCCGGCGATTGGCGATGTCCTGTCGCCCGTCGAGACACTTCGCATACCGGCTGAAGAGCACTTCGGCTCTGTTGCCCGCGCGCTCCGCGACCTCGGTGGGGTCCACGCCAGCGTTGAGCCAGGAGGAGAGCGCGGCGTGGCGCAGGTCGTACGGTCGAGCGGCCGGCGGCGAGGCCGCCTGTTCCGGCGTGAGTGCCATGTGCCGAGCCTCGTCCCAGAGACGCCAATACGTCGTCGAGGCGACCGCTCCCCCGCGTTCGTTGGCGAACAGCCGGCCGTCCTCGGCTGTGCCGAACTCCTCGATGTAAGCCCGGAGCAGCGCACCAGGCGGGGCGGAGCCGGAACGATGCAGGTCTCGTTGGCGGGTCGATTCTTGAGGCCGCGGTTGTCGTGCACCTCCCCCGTTCAGTCCCTGCGCCGAGGCAGTGAACCACCCGGTAGCTGCACCGATGGGGGTACGCATGCGTGCAACGCCGCGGCTGCCTAACCACACGAATCGCAGACGCCTGTCGAAGGCAGTTGGACGAAGCAGCGCTCACAAACCCGGGCGGGCCTTTCAGTGCGCTCGCGCCGACGCTCGACCGCTCCTTGAAGTCTGGGGGCGAGGGCCGGCACACCACCGCCAGGCGGCATGCTCGCCCCAAAGTGGCGGTAGCAAGCCAGGCGGGCGTCGGCAGCGTGATGCTCGCGTTCCATCTCGTCATCTACCGGCGGCTCTCCGGCGACCGCCAGAACGTCCTTGTAGCCGCTGCCTACCTTGCCGTCGTCTGTATGGACCACCAGAGCCGTCAGTGGTGGATCGCCGCGACGGTGGGCTTCACGCACCACCCGGCCCAGAATCGGACCGATCCAGTTGTGCAGAAGGGTCTTGGTCCGGATGCCGGTCCTGCTCTGGATCTCCTCCGCCAACTCCTTGTAAGTGATCACTGCGTGGTAGGTCTGCGCTACGCCTACGAGGATCGTGTACGCCTCTGAGCTCCAGGCTTCGCGTGCCTCCTGGCCCGTCGGCTTGTCCATGCCGACCACGGACTCAGAATCCCCCTGCTTCATCCCCACCCCGCCGTGCTCTCGATCGTTGGCACTCTCCGGCATCCTCCCTTACGGGAGGACGCCGGCGCCATGGCTCTGTGCGAGCTCGCCGCCGTACGCCAACCGGGGCACAGCAGCATCGGCAGCGAGCGCCCCGATCCCTGCGGTACGACCGATTTTCCCGACCGCATCGTGGCGCGGAAACTCCCAGGTGGCGGTCCTCCCCCACGAGCGCCTGACGGAGGCGGTGGACAGCGTCGAGGAGCTGACCGTGCCGCAGCCGGGCGCCTCGGGGTCGCTGATGGTCTGCGGCCGATGCGCCCGGTGCGGCGGCGAGTGAGACCGGCCGAGTGGGGTCTCACACGCTGAGCGCGGTCCGTACGGTCTGTTCGGCGTCCGTTCCGCCCTCGCCGGAGGAGGTCACGCGGCCCGCTTCCAGGACGTAGTAGTGCTGGGCTGCTCGCATGGCGAAGCCGACGTGCTGTTCGACGAGGAGGACGGAGAGTCCGCCGCGCCGGGTCAGGGCGAGGATCGTCTCCTCGATCTCGGCGACGACGGACGGCTGGATGCCCTCGGTGGGTTCGTCGAGGAGGAGGAGTCTCGGGTGGGTGATGAGGGCGCGGGCGATGGCCAGTTGCTGGCGTTGGCCGCCGGAGAGCAGGCCGGCGCGGCGGCCGGAGAGTTCACGCAGCACGGGGAAGAGGTCCAGGGCCTCGGCGATCGCTTCCTTGCCGTTCGCGCGGCCGTCGGCGACGAGTTGGAGGTTCTCCGCGGTGGTCAGGTGGGGGAAGGACTGCTGGCCCTGGGGGACGTAGGCCATGCCGCGGGCGACGCGCTGGTGGGGGGCGAGGCGGGTGATGTCCTCGCCGTCGAGCAGGATGGTGCCGCTTCGCGGTTTGATCAGGCCCATGGCGGCGCGCAGCAGGGTGCTCTTTCCGGCGCCGTTGTGGCCGAGGACGGTGGCGACGCCGTCCTTCGGGACCGAGACCGTGACGCCGTGCAGGACGGTGGTGCGGTCGTATCCGGCCTGGACGTTGCTCAGTTCCAGCATGGGTCTCACGCCTCCTCGGCGACGGCCACGGCGGTGGCGGTGGCGGTGGCGGGTGGGAGCTCGGATGCCGAGGGTTCCAGGGCGCGTCCGAGGTAGACCTCCTGGACGCGGGGGTCGGCCTGGACCTCGGCGACCGTGCCCTCGCTGAGGACCCTTCCGGCGTGCAGGACGCTGACGCTGCGGGCGAAGGAGCGCATGAAGTCCATGTCGTGCTCGATGACGACGACCGTGTGGTCCTCGCTGACCCGTTGCAGGAGCCGGCCGGTGGCCTCGCGTTCGTCGTGGCTCATGCCGGCGACGGGCTCGTCGAGGAGGAGGAGTCTCACCTCCTGGACGAGCAGCATGCCGATCTCCAGCCACTGCTTCTGGCCGTGGGCGAGGACGCCGGCCGGGCGGTCGCGCAGCTCGGTGAGTCCGGTGGTCTCCAGGGCCTTCGCGACCGGCGCGGGGATGCCCTTGCGGCGCCTCAGCATCGTCCACACGCCCCGACCGGCGCCGGCGGCGATGTCGAGGTTCTGCAGGACGGTCAGTTCCTCGAAGACGGTGGCGGTCTGGAAGGTACGGCCTATGCCCAGCCGTGCGATCTTCTGCACGGGCTTGCCGAGCAGGTCCTGGTCGCCGAAGCGGACCGATCCGGTGGCCTTCACCAGGCCGGTGACCGCGTCGACCAGGGTGGTCTTGCCGGCACCGTTGGGGCCGATGAGGAAGCGGAGGTCGCCGGGGTGGATGTCCAGGTCGACGCCGTCGACGGCGGTGAATCCGTCGAAGGTGACCCGCAGGTCGCGGACGGTCAGTCCCTCGCCGCTCATGCTGTCTCTCCAGTCGCAGGAGTACCGGTACGGGTGAGGGTGCGGGTGCGGCGTCTGCGCAGGACGACGCCGAGGGAGGCGAGGCCGCCGGGCAGGAAGCCGACCGCCAGGACGAACAGCAGGCCCTGGAGGTACGTCCACGCTGCGGGGAACTCGTCCGAGAGCGTGCTCTGTGCCCAGGCCACGGCGATCGCGCCGAGCACCGCGCCCACCAGCGAGGCCCGTCCGCCCACCGCCGCGCCGATGACGAACCCGATGGACGGCACGATCCCGATCAGCGCCGGGGAGATGATGCCGACGGCCGGGACGAACAGGGCGCCCGCGAGTCCCGCCATGCCGGCCGCGACGACATACGCGACGAGCTTGGCGTTGGCCGGGTTGTAGCCGAGGAAGCGGACCCGCTCCTCGGAGTCCCGTACGGCGATGAGGAGTTCGCCGTAGCGGCTGACGAACAGCTGGCGGGCCAGAGCCATCAGCAGGAGCAGGGCCACCGCGATGATGAAGTACACCATCCGCTGGTTGACGGGGTCGTCCAGCGAGTAGCCGAAGAAGCCCTGGATGTCGGTGAGGCCGTTGGTGCCGCCGGTGGTGGCCTGCTGGCCGATCAGCCAGATCGACAGGGCGGCGGCCAGCGCCTGGCTGAGGATCGCGAAGTAGGCGCCCTTCACCCGGCGTTGGAAGACGAAGAAGCCGAGTACCGCCGCGACCGCCATCGGCAGCAGTACGGTCATGGCGAGCGCGAACGCCGGGTTGGCGAAGGGCTTCCACCACCAGGGCAGGGCGTCGCCGGTGCCGTAGAGCAACATGAAGTCGGGGAGCGTCTCGCCGGTGGCGGCGGCGTCGGTGAGCTTGAGGTGCATGGCCATGGCGTAGCCGCCGAGGCCGAAGAAGACGCCCTGGCCGAGCACCATGAGCCCGCCCCGGCCCCAGGCCAGGCTGACGCCGACGGCCACGATCGCGTAGCACAGGTACTTCGCGAGGAGCGAGAGCCGGAAGTCGGAGAGCGCGAGGGGGGCGACGCCGAGGAGGAGGACGGCGCCCAGGACGAATCCGCCGGGCACGCGGAGGCGTTCCAGCAGGGGCACGGGGGGCGTCGTGACGGGGGGTGTCGTGACGGGGGGCGTCGTTGTCGTCATGCCAGGCTCCGGGTGCGCAGTGTGTACAGGCCCTGGGGTCGCCACTGGAGGAAGGCGACGATCGCCACGAGCACGATGACCTTCGCGACGCTCACCGTCGTCGAGTACTCCAGCACCGACTGGAGCACGCCCAGCGCGAAGGCCGTGATCACGCTGCCCTTCAACTGCCCGATACCGCCGACGACCACGACGAGGAAGGCGTCGACGATGTAGTTGGTGCCCATCGTCGGGCCGATCGGACCGACCAGGGTGAGCGCGACGCCGGCCACGCCCGCGAGTCCGGAGCCGATGAAGAAGGTGATGCGGTCGACCTGGCCGGTGGCGATGCCGGACACCTCGGCGAGGTCCCGGTTCTGCACGACCGCCCGGATACGACGGCCCAGCGGGGTGAGCTTCAGGATCAGCGTGAGGGCGACGACGCTCAGCAGGGCGAGACCGAGGATGAACAGCCGGCTGTTGGCGAAGGTGATGCCCCCGCCCAGGGAGATGTTGCCGGTGAGCAGGTCGGGGGCCGCGGTCTGCACGTTGGGGGCGCCGAAGACGTCCCGGGCGAGTTGCTGGAGCATCAGGGAGACGCCCCAGGTGACCAGCAGGGTGTCCAGCGGGCGCGTGTACAGACGCCGGATCAGCAGCCACTCCAGCAGCGCGCCCATGGCGCCCGCGACGAGGAAGGCGACCGGCAGGGCGACGAGCAGCGAGAGACCCGCGCCGCTGATGGACTTCTGCAGGACGTACGTCGTGTAGGCGCCGGCCATGATGAACTCGCCGTGCGCCATGTTGATCACGCCCATCTGACCGAAGGTCAGGGTCAGGCCGAGCGCGATGAGCAGGAGGACGGCACCGATGCTGATGCCGGTGAAGGACTGGTTGAGGATGACCGTCATGAGGTCGGCTCCGGGTCGGGGACGGAGGTGCGGGTGTGCGCCATGGGCGTGACCCGGCCCCGTGACGGGGCCGGGTTCTCACCGGTGAGGGTGCGGCTCAGGAGAGGCCGGAGGCCCAGGAGTAGCCCTTGAGGTAGGGGTCCGGCTTGACCGGCTTGCCGGAGTTCCACACCTCGGTGATCAGCCCGTCCGCGCCGACCCTGCCGATCCGGGCGGTCTTGTAGACGTGCTGGGTGGCGCCGTCGACGGTGACCTTGCCCTCGGGGGCGTCGAGTTCGATGCCGTCCGAGGCGGCCTTCACCTTCGCCACGTCGAAGGAGCCGGCCTTCTCGACCATCTCCTTCCACAGGTAGACGGAGATGTAGGCGGCCTCCATCGGGTCGGAGGTCGGCTTGTCCTTGCCGTACGCGGCCTGGTACGCCGCCACGAACTCGGTGTTCGCGGCGCCCGGGGTGGTCTGGTAGTAGTTCCAGGCGGTCAGCTGGTCTTCCAGGTACTGGGTGCCGATGCTCTTGACCTCCTCCTCCGCGATGGAGACGGAGAGCACGGGAAGGCTCTTCGCGGTCAGGCCCGCGGACTTGTACTCCTTGAAGAAGGCCACGTTGCTGTCACCGTTGAGGGTGTTGAACACCGCGTCCGCGCCGGAGTCCTTGACCTTGTTGGTGATGGTGCCGAACTCGGTGGAGCCCAGCGGCGCGTAGTCCTCGCCGACGACCTCCATGCCGTTGGCCTTCGCGTACGCCTTGATGATCTTGTTGGCGGTGCGCGGGAAGACGTAGTCGCTGCCGACGAGGTACAGCTTGGTCAGGCCCTGCTTCTTGAGGTAGTCGAGGGCCGGGACGATCTGCTGGTTGGTGGTGGCGCCGATGTAGAAGATGTACGGCGACTGCTCCAGGCCCTCGTACTGCACGGGGTAGAACAGCAGCGACTTGTACCGCTCGAAGACCGGCTTGACGGCCTTGCGGCTGGCGGAGGTCCAGCAGCCGAAGGTGGCCACCACCTTGTCGTCGGTGATCAGGGCCTCGGCCTTCTCGGCGAAGGTCGGCCAGTCGGAGGCGCCGTCCTGGCTGATGGGCTTCAGCTTCTTGCCCAGCACACCGCCGGCGGCGTTGATCTCCTTGACCGCGAGCAGCAGCGCGTTGTGGACGGTCACCTCACTGATCGCCATGGTGCCCGACAGCGAGTTCAGCAGACCGACCTTGACCGTGTCGCCGGACGTGTCCGCCTTGGCGCCGGAATCGGCGGACGTGCTGTCGCCCGTCTTGGCGCCGCACGCGCTGAGGGCGGCGGACGCACCGGCCGCCGAAATACCGGCCAGGAGACCGCGTCTGCTGATGCTGAGCCCGGACATACAAAACCTCCATGCCCCGTAGGGCGATGTGAAAGAGCGGAAGAGCTCCACGGAGGAGCATCGGGAGGGAATGAATGTGACGCGCTTCAGAGCGGCGGCGTTGACGCACGGGTCCCCAGTCGTTCCGGGGTGACGTCCGGGCTGGTCGCTGAAGTGCGACCACAGCCTGCGCCGGAACTGTTTCCCCTGCGTTTCGGAGCAATTGAAGGATAGTTTCCAGCGGAAGTAAAATAGTGGATGAAACAAAAGAGGCCGCTGCTACGGAAGTTGGGTCGGCGGCCTCATGGAAACGGCAATTAATGCTTCCTGCGGAAAGGGACGGTTTCCCTTGTTCCACTTGTCAAGGGCCGGGTGATCGGCGGTAGGCTCGGGCGCCAGCCGAGGAGCACGAGTGGAGGAGCACGATGGCGACACGGCCCCAGGAACTGCTCTACCTGCTGACACGGGCCGAACGTCTCGCCGTGCGCCGAGTCCAGTCCGTACTCGACGAGTTCGACTGCTCCGTGGAGGCATGGCGGGTGCTCGACCTGCTCTCCGACGGGCAGGGCCACAACATGACGTCCCTCGCCGACCACGCCTTCCTGCCGGCGCCGAGCCTCACCAAACTCGTCGACCAACTCGTCGACCAGAACCTGGTCTACCGCCGCGTCGACCCCGCCGACCGACGCCGCGTCCTGGCCCACCTCACCCCGCGGGGCGTGCGGCGTTGGCAGGTGCTCGTCCGTGAAGTGCGGGCCGACTGGGGGGACTTGGAGCAGCTGCTCCCGGACGAGGAGCTGAACGGTCCGCTCGTCCGGCTGGCCGAGGCGCTGGAGGACGGGGACACCGCCGGCCCGGCCAGAGTCACCACAGGTCGTGGGGAGCGCGCAGTTGGGCGAGCACGTTGAAGTCGAGTCCGTCCGCCTCCGCGAGGTAGATGCGCTGGCGGACATGCCGGTCCTGGAGGTGGAGCAGGCCGCGCGGACCCTCGTAGGAGACGGTCTCTGCGGCGGCCGAGATAGCCGACACGTCCAGGGTGCGGGCCCGTTCGATGAGTGACGCGAGCAGTAGCACACCCTCGTAGCAGGACTCGCCGAGGCTGCCGGGGGCCGGGGCCTCGACACCGAACCGGCCGGCGTACTGACCGTGGAAGTCCAGGGTGTCCTGATTGGCCAGTGAGGCGAAGAACCCGGCCGTGCTGTACAGGTCGCCGGTCGCCTCCGGTCCGCTGGCCATCAGCATGTTCTCGTCCATCAGCGTGCTCAGCCTGAGACACCGCTGGTCGAGGCCGGACGCGGCGAAGGCCCGGTTGAAGCGGACGGCGTCACTGCCGACCAGGAGCATCAGCACACCGTCCGCGTCCGTGTGCTCGATACGCCGCAACACGTCACGGAAGTCTCCGGTGCCCAACGGGAGGTACTCCTCGCCGCAGACCCGCCCGCCCCCGCACACGTGGGCGTAACGGCGGGCGGCCCGGGCGGTGCGCCGGGGCCAGACGTAGTTGTTGCCGACGACGAACCACCGCCGCACCCGCCGCGTCTCGGCCAGCACCCGCATGGCGGGCAGAAGCTGCCAGTCGGGCGTCTCACTGGTCATGAAGACGCCGTCGGTCCGCTCCCCGCCCTCGTAGAGAGCGGTGTAGACGTACGGCACCCGGTCCGCGACGCGCGGCGCCACGGCCTGCCTGACCGAGGAGATGTGCCAGCCGGTGACACCGTGCACCGCGCCGGTCGCGACCAGGGCCCCCACCTCGGCGGCGACCTGCTCCGGTTCGGCACCGCCGTCGACCTCCAGCAGCCTCAGCTCCTTGCCGAGTACCCCGCCGGCCTTGTTGATCTCCTCGGCGGCCAGCCGCGCGCATGCCTCACAGGCGGGACCGAAGATCCCGGCAGGCCCCTGCATCGGGTACACGAGCGCGACGTTCAGGGTCGAGTCGTCGGCCGTGACCCATCGGGGGGTGTGAAGGCTGAGTGGCCGGTGCATGGCCACATGATTGCCCGGCCGCCGCCGTGGCCCAAGCGACGGCCGGGATCGAGACCGATTCGTAGAGATCACGGAGGAGCCGACCGTTTGGCGGGAGACGGGCGGAGTCGAGCGGAGGCGGCCGGCTCGGCTCGAAGGTTCGGGCACGCGTGCCTGCGCGAGGCCCTGGTCGGCAGTGCGCGCCGGGACAGCCCCCCGCCGTCCACTTCTTCTCCTCGATCCGCCCGGCCTTCCACGGATGACGCCGTCGACCTGACCGTCTGCGTCGGACTTGCGCCGCACCAGGTCGGGGGCGGCTTTCCGCTTGCCCGGGCGGGTCAGCGGACGGCGCCGGCGCGGCGCCCCGGCCATGCGCGGGATCTTCGTGAAGGTGAGGGCGCGCCGGCCGTCAGGGAGAAGTGCGGCGGGCCGGTGGGGTGAAGAGGTAGAGGTCGAGGATGGGGGGCATGGGGGCGATGCCCGGGCCGCCGGAGCGGACCCAGGTGGCTATGTCCTCTGTGGCGTCCGGGTCGTTGACCAGGCCCAGCCAGACGGGGCGGGCGCCTGCGGCGCGGCCTGCCGCCGAGGGTTGGACGACGATCACGTTGGCTTGGTCGCAGGCGTCCAGGCAGGTGGAGATGCGGGTCGGGACGAGGGACTGGAGGCGGGTGGTCTGGGCCTCGTGGTCCACGCCGGGCAGTTTGGGGGTGCCGCAGCAGCAGTCTCGGCAGACCGTTACTCGGCACGGGGCGGGGTCGGAGGCGGGGCCTGGGTTCAGCCGGTCGGGAGTCACCTGGGGAACGGGGCGGTGGGTGTGGGGGGCGTCGTCATTCGGTGCCTCGTGTGCCTCGTGTGCCGTATGCGTTCGTGTGCTTCGTGTGCTTCGTGCGGTTCGTGCGGTTCGTGCGGTTCGTGCGGTTCGTGCGGTTCGTGCGGTTGGGTCTACTGGGGTGGCTTGGTGGGCTGGGTTTTTTCGCGGGGATTTTACTCGGTCCGCCGCCCCTGCCCGTCCCGTCACCTGGGCTCCGCGTCTTCGGCCCCGGCCGTCGGCCGGCCGGCAGTCGCCGGGCCCGTGCGGTGTCGGCGATCTTGTCGGGAGGGTGATCTTCCAGGCGCGGAAGCGGACTACAGGGTGCGGGTTGCGGGCCGTGGACTGCGCGGTGCGGGCTGCGGGCTGCGGGCCATGGACTGCGGGCTGCGGGCTTTCGGCGATTTTCAGGGGCCCTCGCCGAGCGGCCCCGGTGTCCCGGCGACTGCGGCCCGGCGGCTGCGGCCCGGCGTCCGGCGCTGAATCACGGTCCGGGCAGGGGCTGTTCGGTCCAGATGGTCTTGCCGTCGGGGGTGTAGCGCGTGCCCCAGCGTTCGGTGAGCTGGGCCACGAGGAAGAGGCCCCGGCCGCCCTCGTCCTCGGTGCGGGCGCGGCGCAGCCTGGGTGAGGTGCCGCTGCCGTCGTAGACCTCGCAGATCAGGGCACGGTCGCGCAGGAGACGGAGTTGGACCGGGCCGGTGGCGTGGCGGATGGCGTTGGTGACGAGTTCGCTGGCCACCAGTTCCGTGGTGAAGGCCAGGTCGTGCAGGCCCCAGGCGGCGAGCTGCCCGGTGACGGCCTCCCGTGCTCGGGCGACGACCGCCGGGTCGCTGGGCAGGTCCCACTGGGCGACCTGCTCCGGGCCCAGGGTGTTCGTACGGGCGACGAGGAGGGCCACGTCGTCGCCGGGCCGGGCCGGGAGCAGGGCGTCGAGGACCGCCTCACAGGTGTCCTCGGGGGCGCGGTCGGGGCGGGCCAGGACGGTACGGAGCCGGTCGAGGCCGGTGTCGATGTCGCGGTGCCGGTCCTCGACCAGGCCGTCGGTGTAGAGGACCAGCTGGCTGCCCTCGGCCAGGTCGAGTTCCACGGTCTCGAAGGGCATGCCGCCGAGGCCCAGCGGCGGCCCCGAGGGCAGGTCGACGAACTCCACCGTCCCGTCCGGGGCGACGACCGCCGGCAGCGGGTGCCCCGCACGGGTGAGGGCGCAGCGTCGGGACACCGGGTCGTAGACGGCGTACAGACAGGTCGCGCCGACGATTCCGGAGTCCTCGTGGGTGTTCTCCACCGCCCAGCCCTCGCCCCGGTCGAGGCGGCCGACGAGGTCGTCGAGGTGGGTGAGCAGTTCGTCCGGGGGCAGGTCGAGGGAGCAGAAGTTGTGGACGGCGGTACGCAGTCGGCCCATGGTCGCGGCGGCGTGCAGGCCGTGACCGACGACGTCACCGACGACGAGCGCGACCCGGGCGCCGGAGAGCGGGATGACGTCGAACCAGTCGCCGCCCACGCCCGCCTGGGCGGGGAGGTAGCGGTACGCGACCTCGACCGCGCTCTGCTCGGGGCGTCCCCGCGGCAGCAGGCTGCGTTGCAGAGCGAGGGCGGTGTTGTGCTCGCGTGTGTAGCGGCGGGCGTTGTCGATGCAGATCGCCGCGCGGCCCACCAGTTCCTGGGCCAGCGACAGGTCGTCGTCCTCGAACGGGGCGGGCTGCTCGGAGCGGTAGAAGCTGACGACGCCGAGGGTCGCGCCGCGTGCCCGCAGCGGCACGGTGATCAGGGAGTGGATGCCGGCGGCGAGGGCGCGCTCCAGCCGTGGCGGGTCCTGGGCGAGCCAGCCGCCCGCCTCCGCCAGTACGGGTTCCAGCACCGAGCGACCGGTCTCCCAGCTGCGTGCCTGCGGGGTGGAGGGGACGTAGCGCACCGGGTCCCCCACCTCGTACAGATGGGACTCCTCGTGTACGGCGCCCAACGCGACCCGGCGCAGCCGTGTGCCGGGGTCGAGGGGCTCCGGCTCGTCGCCGAGCAGGACGGAGACGGGCAGGTCGACGGCCGCGAAGTCGGCGAAGCGGGGGACGGCCACCTCGGCGAGTTCCTCTGCGGTGCGGGTGACGTCGAGCGTGGTGCCGATGCGGACTCCGGCGTCGTGCAGCAGCTCCAGCCGCCGACGCGCGAGCACGGCGAGTCGGCCGACCCCGGGTTCACCGATGAGAACCAGCCAGGCGTCGGAGGCGGCGTCCGGGGCGGCGTCCGGGGGCGGGGTGGGTGTCGTTCGCCGGGTTGCCTGCGGGGGCGGGTGTGGAGTCTTCTGCGGGGGCGTTTGTGGCGCTGGTCCGGCTGGTGGCGGAGGTGGGTCGGCGCGGTGGGGTGCGTGGGTTCGGGGGGTTTCCGGCAGTGCGTCAGGGGTTTCCGGGGGTGCATCGGGTTCGTACGGGGCGGTGGGGGGCGGTGACGGCGTCGGGCGCGGGTGGAGGGCGGTGGGGGCCCGTGGGCGGAGGAGGACGGTCGGGGGTGCAGGGGCCGTGGCGGTGCGGGGGGCGAGTGAGCGGGTGGGGGGAGGCTGGTGTGGAGGCTGAGCCTGCGGGGCTTCGTGTGCCGGGGTCAGCAGTTGCGTGTGGCGGAGGTGGGGGCCGCCCAGGACGCGGGCCTCGACCACCACGCCTGTCTCGCCCGACTCGCTCATGATCGGGCGGCGCAGGAGGGTGGCGACGCGGTTGCCGGAGAGGGTGACCTCGTCGAGGGTGCGGTGGGGTGAGGCGATGAGTTCCTCGGCCTTCTCCCGGAGGACGGCCATGTCGACCCGGCCGAGGGGCTCGGCGTAGCGGCCGTCGTCGTCCCGCGCCCAGGGCGGTCGTTCGGGTTGGCGGGGCCAGGTGTCCGTGCCCGCGGCTGCCGCGCCCGCGCCTGGGCCCGAACGCGGACCTGGGTCTGGCCCTGGCCCTGGCCCTGCGGCGGCACGGGCGGCCCGGCGGTAGGCGGCCAGGAGCGCCTGCTCGCGTTGCGTGGCCTGTTCCAGGAGGGCGGCCTCGATGTCGTGGGCCGCCTCTCGGACGAGCCGCAGCATGGCGGGGTCGCTGTCGTCGCGCAGACAGGTGAGGTCGAGGACGGCCTCGACGCGGCCGCTGAGCGGGTTGCGCACGGGGGCGCCCGCGCAGGCGAACGGGGAGAGGCAGTCGGCGAAGTGTTCCCGGCCGAGGACGAGGACGGGTTGCCGCTCGGCGAGGGCCGTGCCCACGCCGTTGGTGCCGGCGGCGGCTTCGGAGGCGCAGAAGCCCGGGGCGAAGTTCACCTCGTCGAGACGGCTGAGGAGCTGTCGGTCACCGCCGTGCCGCTGGATCATGCGGGCCTGTCCGTCGCAGAGCACGACGGTCATGCTGACGTCCGCGAGGGAGGCGGTGAGCCGTGTGAGCACCGGGCCGGCGGCGCGCAGGAAGGGGTCCTCCATCGCGAGGTCGGGCACGAAGGGGACAAGCAACCGGTGGGGTTCGAGGCCGGCGGAACGGCAGCGCTTCCACGAGTCCAGCACCGGGTCGCGGACGTCGGAGTCGACGTGCGCGCCCGCGAGGAAGCGCTCATGGGCATCGACGAGACCGCCGATGTCGTCCCAGGAGACGGACAACGGGATCACTTCCCTCACCTGCGCACGGCCCGCCGCGTACCACCACCGGACGCGCCCACGGGCCGCCTGCCAGGCGCTACAACCCTAGACCTTGCGTGACGCATATCACAACGACGCGAGTGAGGGCGGGCGGAGGGTCGGGAGAGGCGGGCGGGGCTCGGCGGTGAGGCTCATGGGAGGGCCGGGCCGAAGGCGGGTCAAGGACCGGGCCTGGGCGGGCGGCGGCCGCAGGGGTGTGTGGGGTCCCCGCGGCGGAGGGCCGGGGAGTGACTTGTGTCTCATGCGGGGTGGGGGCGTTCGGAGGGGTGTCGACGGCGGAGCCGCTGCTCGGAGGCCGTGTCGTCGTTCTGGCGGTGGCAGGAGTTCGGGCGGTGCATACCGGGGAGTCATTTGGGGTGGGAACGGTCCTGGGGTTCCCTTCGTTCTTGACTTGCCCTGCCTCCGTCGGTGCGGTCCCCCGCCGTACCGACGCGACGCGGAAGGACGACGTGCCCTTTGTTCCCGCTCCCGCTCGACGCGCCGCCCCCCTCGCGGCCCACCCCGTCCCCGGATCCCGAACCGCTCAGCCTGATACCCAGCCCGGCCCGTCCCGTGGACCTCACCCGGACCCCGAGCCACGCCACGCCCACGGCAGCCACACCCACGGCTGCCGACCCCACGACTGCCGACCCCACGGCTACCGCAACCCGGGCGAACCCGACGGCGCCCACCGCCCCGCCCTGCGTCCTCACCCCTGACCCGGGGCCGACAGCGCCCGCCGGCCACACCCCGGCATGCCCCTCCCCCGCCCCCGCCCTGGGCGACCCCATCACTCCCTGCGACCCCACCCCCGCCCAGCACGCCGCCCACCACCCGCCCCGGCTCCTCGCGCTTCTGCCCGGCAGGGTCCGGGCACTGCTGCCCGCCCGGACGGCCGCCAACGGCCGACGGTTGCGGCTCTCTCTCACACTGTTGCCGTTGGTGCTGCTCGGCGTCTGGGCGGCGGTCGACTGGCGCACCGTGCACGGCGGGGCGGTACGGCTCGCCTCGGCCGATCCGCGGTGGCTGCTGGCCGGGGTGTTCTTCACCGCCCTGTGCTCGGTGGCCTCCGCGTGCGTACGGCAGGGTGCGGTGCCGGAACGGCTGCCACCGGGCCAGTTGCTGGCGACGCAGTTCGCGGCCGGGGCGGCGGGTCACGCCCTGCCGGGCAACATCGGGGCCCACGCCGTCGTCCTGCGCTTCCTGCGGCGCCGGGGCATCCCGCTCGCCCGGGCCACGTCCTCGCTCGCCCTGTACTCGGCGGTCAAACCCGTGGCCAAGACCCTGGTGATCGTCGCCTTCGTCGTCGCCTTTCCGGGCACGCTCCGCCTGACCGAACTGCTCCCGAAGGGCGAGACGCTCGCCCTGGTCGGTGCGATCACCGGCGTCAGCCTCGCCGCCGTGGTCACGCTGATCACGACCGTACGACCGTTGCGGCGTCCGCTGATCGGAGGGCTGCGTTCCGCCCTCACCGACACCCGGATCGTGCACAGCCGACCCGTCCGCGCGCTCGCCCTGTGGGGCGGGGCCGCCGCCTTCCCGCTGTGCCAGGGGGCCGTGGTCGCCTCGGTCGGCTCCTCGCTCGGGCTGCCGCTGTCCTGGCCGCAGATGCTCTTCGCGTACCTCGTCGCCAGTACGGCCGCCGGTGCCGTGCCCGCGCCGGGTGGCCTCGGCCCGATGGACGCGGCGCTCGTCTTCACGCTGGTCGCCTTCGGCGCGCCGGCGACCCTCGCCACCACCACGGTCATCGGCTACCGCGTGCTCACCGTCTGGCTCCCCCTCCTCCCCGGCACGCTCGTCCTCTCGGCACTGGTGCGGGCGAAGGTGCTCTGAGGGGACAGCGCTGCGAGCGGACGGCACTGCGAGCGGACGGCGCACTCGGGGCACGGTGATCTGAGGACACGGTGATCTGAGCGGAGTTCGGCGCGCTCGGACGCCGGACAGGGGGCCGAGCGGGGCCGACGTACCGGGGTCCGACCGTGAGGACACCCTTGTGGGGTGCAGGAAGCAGTTGAAACGGGAACCATCTCTGGAACAGGAGGATCGGGCGGGGCTGGGCAGGTCGGGGAGGGCGTATGTCGTACGCGGTGGGGCGTCGGGTGGTCGTCACGGGGCTGGGGGCCGTCACTCCGCTCGGGGTGGGCGTGGGTGAGCTGTGGCAGGGCCTGCTGGAAGGGCGTTGCGGGATAAGGGAACTGGACGGGGAGGAGTTCGCCGAGTTACCCGTGCGGGTCGCGGGGACGGTGCCGGTGGACCCCGCCGAGCTGATCCCCCGGCCCCGGGCCCGGCGCATGAACCGGGCCGCGCGGTTCGCCGTACTGGCGGCGCGGGAGGCGTGGCGGGACGGCGGCTTCCATCCCGGCGGTACGGCGCGGAGCGGGCTCGACGCGGGGCGGGTCGGGGTGTCCGCCGGGGCGATCCTCGGTGACGCGTCGGTGCTCGTGGCCGGCGACCGGCAGTTGCGGGAGCGGGGGGCGCGCGGTGTCTCCCCGCTCACGACCCCGATGTGTGTGCCCTCGCAGGCGGCGTCGCAGATCTCGCTGGACCTCGGTATCACCGGGGAGGCGCGGACCGTCACCAGTGCGTGCGCCTCCGGTACCGAGGCGATCGGACAGGCGGTCGACCGGATCCGGTACGGGCGGGTGGACGTGGCGCTCGCGGGCGGGGCCGAGGCGGTGGTGACACCGGCGATCATGGCGTCCTTCGCGGCGATGCGGGCGCTGTCGCGGCACGGGCTGAACGGTGGTGGGGCGAGCCCGTCCCGGCCGTTCGCGAAGGACCGGGACGGGTTCGTGAACGGCGAGGGGGCCGGGTTCCTGCTGCTGGAGGCGGAGGACCATGCCCGGGCGCGTGGGGCCCGGATCTACTGCGAGGCCGCGGGGTGGGGGCTGTCCGCCGACGCGCATCACATGGCGGCGCCCGATCCGTCGGGCTCGGGGGTGGCGCTCGCGCTGCGGCGGGCGCTGGAGGACGCGGCGGCGGTGCCCTCGGACGTGGTCCACGTCAACGCGCACGCCACCGCCACGATCGACGGTGACCTCGCGGAGGCGAACGCGCTGGCGGCGGTGCTGTCGGGGCGCCGGGTGCCGGTGACGGCACTCAAGGGGCACCTCGGGCACCTTCAGGGGGCCGCCGGGGCGGTGGAGGCCCTCGCCACCGCGCTCACGCTCCACCACGGGCTCATCCCGCCGACCATCGGCTGCGCCGACCAGGACCACGCCATCACCCTCGACCTCGTCACCACCGCCCCGCGCGCCCTCCCGGCCGACGGCGACCTCGCCCTCACGAACTCCTTCGGCTTCGGCGGCCACAACGCGGTCCTGGCCCTGCGCCGCACCGCCTAGACCTGTGGTCACATTCCCGTCTGCCCTGCGAACGGCGCGGGAGGGCGGTCAGGCCGAGCGCTTGCGGGCGGCGGTCTTCTTCGCCGCGGTCTTCTTCGCGGGGGTCTTCTTCGCGGGGGTCTTCGCCGTCGATGACTTCGTCGAGGCCGTGGATTTCGTGTTCGTGGTCGCCGATTTCGGGGTCGCCGTCTTTCTGGGGGCCTGCTTCTTCGTGGCCGCCTTCTTCGTCTGCTGTGTGGATGTGGAGGTCGACTTCTTGGGGGCGGCGGCCGTCTTCCCGGTGGACGCGGTGGACTTCTTGCCGGAGGCCTGTTTGGGGGTGGGCCGGGACGCGAGGTGGGTCACGTCGGCGCCTGCCTCCTCGCCCCGGGACTCCTTGGCCTCACGCACGCTCTTCTCCAGTGCGGCCATGAGGTCGAGAACCTTGCCCTCCGCGGCCGGGACCGGAGCGCTCGGCGGCTCCTCGCCGGAGGCCTTCGCCGCGATCAACTCCTCGACCGCCTCGCGGTAGTCGTCGTGGAGGGATTCCAGGTCGACCTCTCCGAGCGTGTCCATGAGGGCGTCCGCGAGGTCGAGTTCCTTGTCGCGGACGGTGACACCCGCGTCGGGGGCGACCCCCTCGGTCGTACGGATCTCGTCGGGCCAGAGCAGAGCGTGCATGGCCAGGACGTCGTCCACCACCCGGAGCATCCCCAAACGTTCGCGCCCACGGAGCGCGAACTTGCAGATGGCGACCTTTCCGCTGCGCTTGAGCGCCTCGCGGAGGAGGGTGTACGGCTTGGCGGCGGGGACTCCGTTCGCCGCGAGGTAGTACGCGGCGTCCACCTGGAGCGGGTCGACCTGCTCCGCCGGCACGAAGCCCTCGATCTCGATCGTCTTGGCCGTGGGGATGGGCAGCGACGCGAGGTCCTCGTCGGTGATCGGGATCATCGTGCCGTCCGCGTCCTCGTACGCCTTGCCGATCTCCCCCTGCGTCACCTCGCGGTCCTCCAGCTCGCAGACCTTGCGGTAACGGATGCGGCCGCCGTCCTCCAGGTGGACCTGGCGGAAGGAGACGGAGTGGCTCTCGGTCGCGTTCACCAGCTTGATCGGGATGCTGACCAGGCCGAAGGAGATGGCGCCGTTCCAGATGGATCGCACGGGCAGCACGCACCTTTCGGGTCCCTGCTTCCGGTTTGTCCACACCGTAACGCCGACCCGCCGCCCTTGCTCGTCGGCCGCCGGGCACACCCCTGGACGTCCCGGCCCGGCTCACCACCGGCCGGGCCGGGCCCCGCCACCGGACCGGTCAGGATTCGAGAAGCGCGGCCGGGTGGGGCGCCCCTAGCGTGAGGGCCATGAACCTCACCATCAACGCGAGCTTCCTCCCGCACGACGATCCGGACGCCTCCCTCGCCTTCTACCGCGACGTCCTCGGCTTCGAGGTGCGCGACGACAGCGGATACGACGGCATGCGCTGGATCACGGTCGGACCGGCCGGTCAGCCCGACACGTCCATCGTCCTGGAGCCCCCGGCGGTCGACCCGTCCGTCGACGAGGGCGAGCGGCGCATGATCGTCGAGATGATGGCGAAGGGGACGTACGCGCGTGTCCTCCTCGCCACCACCGACCTCGACGGCGCCTTCGAGCGGCTGGAGGCGGGCGGGGCCGAGGTCGTCCAGGAGCCGACGAAGCAGCCGTACGGCGTCCGCGACTTCGCCGTCCGTGATCCGGCGGGCAACCTGATCCGCGTCCAGGAGGTCTGAGATCCGGGGGCCGCCGTCATCGTGCGATGCGAAGAGGACCGTCGTAGAAGAGGACCGTCGTAGTCGTACGAAGACGAACAGCGGACGCGCGGCACACCCGGAGCAGAGGCGCGGCGGCCCGCAGCGGACCCGCGGAACACACCCGGCGGGCGCACCCTCCCACGTACGGTACGCAGCGGACCTGTTCCCAGCGGATCGGAAGCGGACGGGCGACGTCGGACGGGCGACGCCGGCGGGGAGCGTGGGACGCGGCCCCGCCCGACAGATGGAGGAACGATGACCAAGGCCACGAGGGCGCGGACCGAGGCGCAGGCTCCCGGGCCGCACGCCGCCGACAGCCATGATCTGATCCGTGTGCACGGCGCGCGGGAGAACAATCTCAAGGACGTCAGCATCGAGATCCCCAAGCGCCGGCTGACGGTGTTCACGGGGGTCTCCGGCTCGGGGAAGAGCTCGCTGGTGTTCGACACGATCGCCGCCGAGTCGCAGCGGCTGATCAACGAGACGTACAGCGCCTTCCTCCAGGGCTTCATGCCGAACCTGGCCCGTCCCGAGGTGGACGTGCTGGACGGGCTGACCACCGCGATCACCGTGGACCAGCAGCGGATGGGGTCCGATCCGCGCTCCACCGTCGGGACCGCCACCGACGCCAACGCGATGCTGCGCATCCTCTTCAGCCGGCTCGGCAGACCGCACATCGGCCCGCCCGGCGCGTTCTCCTTCAACGTCGCCTCGGTCTCGGCGAGTGGCGGCCTCACGGTCGACCGGGGCGCCGACAAGACCAAGACGGAGAAGGTGACGTTCAGCCGCACCGGTGGGATGTGCACGCACTGCGAGGGGCGGGGCACGGTCTCCGACATCGACCTCACGCAGCTGTTCGACGACACGAAGTCGCTGTCCGAGGATCCGTTCACCATCCCCACCTACACGGGGGACGGGTGGGTCGTGCGGGTCATCGCCGAGTCGGGCTTCTTCGACAAGGAGAAGCCCATCCGGAAGTACACCAAGAAGGAACGGCACGACTTCCTGTACCGCGAGCCGACCAAGGTGAAGATCAACGGGGTCAACCTCACCTACGAGGGGCTGATCCCGAAGCTGCAGAAGACCTTCCTCGCCAAGGACCGCGAGTCGATGCAGCCGCACATCCGGGCCTTCGTGGACCGGGCGGTCACCTTCGCCCAGTGCCCCGAATGCGGCGGCACCCGGCTGAGCGAGCTGGCCCGCTCCTCACGGATCGGCACGCTCAACATCGCGGACGCCTGCGCGATGGAGATCCGTGACCTGGCCGAGTGGGCGCGCGGGATCGAGGACGCGTCGGTGGCGCCGCTGCTCGCCAAGCTGCACTACACGCTCGACTCGTTCGTGGAGATCGGCCTCGGCTACCTCTCGCTCGACCGGGCCTCCGGCACGCTCTCCGGCGGCGAGGCGCAGCGGACGAAGATGATCCGCCATCTCGGATCGTCGCTCACCGACGTCACCTACGTCTTCGACGAGCCGACCATCGGGCTGCACCCGCACGACATCGAGCGGATGAACAACCTGCTGCTGCGGCTGCGCGACAAGGGCAACACGGTGCTGGTGGTGGAGCACAAGCCGGAGACCATCGCCATCGCCGACCATGTCGTGGACCTCGGCCCCGGCGCCGGTACGGCGGGCGGCACGGTGTGCTTCGAGGGCACCCTGGAGGGGCTGCGGGCGAGTGACACCGTCACCGGACGTCACCTCGGCGACCGGGCCGCGCTGAAGGAGTCGGTGCGCAAGCCCACAGGCGCGCTGGAGATCCGCGGCGCCTCGGCGAACAACCTCCGGAACGTCGACGTCGACATCCCGCTCGGCGTGCTCACCGTCGTCACCGGTGTCGCCGGCTCCGGGAAGAGCTCGCTGGTGCACGGCTCGATCCCGAGCGAGGAGGGCGTGGTGTCGGTCGACCAGACCCCGATCCGCGGCTCCCGGCGCAGCAACCCGGCCACGTACACCGGGCTGGCCGACCCGATCCGCAAGGCCTTCGCCAAGGCCAACGGGGTCAAGCCGGCGCTGTTCAGCGCCAACTCCGAGGGGGCCTGCCCCACCTGCAACGGTGCCGGTGTCATCTACACCGACCTGGCGATCATGCAGAGCGTCGCCACGACGTGCGAGGAGTGCGAGGGGAAGCGGTTCGAGGCGTCGGTGCTGGAGTACCGCTTCGGCGGCCGGGACATCAGCGAGGTGCTCGCGATGTCGGTGGCCGAGGCCGAGGCGTTCTTCGGGGAGGGTGAGGCGCGCACCCCGGCCGCCCACCGGATCGTCGAGCGGATGGCGGACGTCGGGCTCGGCTACCTCACCCTCGGCCAGCCGCTCACCACGCTCTCCGGCGGTGAGCGGCAGCGGCTGAAGCTGGCCACCCACATGGGCGACAAGGGCGGGGTCTATGTCCTCGACGAGCCGACCACGGGTCTCCACCTCGCCGACGTGGAGCAGCTGCTCGGGCTGCTCGACCGGCTGGTCGACGCGGGCAAGTCGGTGATCGTCATCGAGCACCACCAGGCGGTCATGGCGCACGCCGACTGGATCATCGACCTCGGCCCCGGCGCCGGCCACGACGGCGGCCGGATCGTCTTCGAGGGCACCCCGGCCGATCTGGTCGCGGCCCGCTCCACGCTCACCGGCGAGCACTTGGCCGCGTACGTGGGGGCCTGAGCGCGGACGGGGGAGGGCGGGGACCACTCGGAGGCTTCCGGGTACACCCCGTCTCCCTCCACCGTTTGCCCCTTTCGTCACCGAATCATGGGATTCTGGCTCCCATGACACCGATCACCGAGGTGGAGGGCCACAGGGTCGCCCTCTCCAACCTGGAGAAGGTCCTCCACCCGGCGACGGGCTTCACCAAGGGCGAGCTGCTGCACTACTACGCCACGACGGCGGACGCCCTGCTGCCGCACCTGCGCGACCGCCCGGTCTCCTTCCTCCGCTACCCGGACGGGCCGGGCG
This sequence comes from Streptomyces akebiae, assembly GCF_019599145.1. Taxonomy (NCBI): domain Bacteria; kingdom Bacillati; phylum Actinomycetota; class Actinomycetes; order Kitasatosporales; family Streptomycetaceae; genus Streptomyces; species Streptomyces akebiae. The sequence goes on from NZ_CP080647.1 coordinate 3,355,297, forward strand.
GCCAGGTCTTCTTCACCAAGAACGTGCCGCCGGGCACACCGGAGTGGGTCACCACCGCCGAGGTACGGCGGATGGAGGGGCCGGCCCGGATGGTGCTGGTCCAGGACCTGGCGAGCCTGATGTGGGCCTCGAACCTGGTCGTGGAGTACCACACACCGCAGTGGACCGTCCGCACCTCCGACGAGGCCGACCGGCTGGTGTTCGACCTGGACCCCGGGTCGCCCGCGACGGTCGTCGAGTGCTGCGAGGTCGCCTGCTGGCTGCGGGAGCGGCTCGCGGCGGACGGGATCGAGGCGTACGCGAAGACGTCCGGGTCGAAGGGGCTGCATCTGCTGGCGGCGGTGCGCGGGGCGTCCTCGGAGCGGGTGTCGGAGTACGCCAAGGAACTCGCCGTCGAGGCGGAGCGGGCGATGCCCCGCCGGGTCGTCCACCGGATGACCCGCAGTCTGCGCCCCGGCAAGGTCTTCGTCGACTGGAGCCAGAACGCCGCCCGCAAGACCACGGCCGCGCCGTACACCCTGCGGGCCCGCCCCGAGCCGACCGTCTCCGCGCCGGTGACCTGGACCGAGGTCGAGGAGTGCGGCGCCCCTGAGCGGCTGTCCTTCCGCGCCCCGGACATCGGCCCCCGGCTGCAGGACTACGGCGACCTGCTGGCCCCGCTCCTGGACCCGGAGGCCGCGCGACCACTGCCGTGACGGCGGTACCGCCGGTGTGGTCCAGGGCCAGTCAGGACCTACACCCGTGTCCACGTCCGCCGGTCGCGGGCCATCGCGTGCAGGCCCTCCACGTCCGCCGGCTTCAGCACCCCACCGGCGCGGGCGAGTTCCGACAGGTCCGTGTCGCGCAGGACGCGTACCTCCCGCAGGGGTGTGGTGACCACGACGGCGGAGGGTTCGGCGAGGGCGAGGACCGGACGGACCTCGGCGGTCAGGGCGTAGGAGGCGCGGTCGGCGTCGGCGCGCAGTCCGCGCAGGAGCGCGCGGGGCTCGTGCCGGCCCACGGCGACCATGGGGTCGGTGACGACGACCCGCTGCCTGCGGGCGTGGACGGAGCGGACGCAGAACAGGCCCCCGGGGCCGACGACCAGGTGGTGGATGCGATCGCCGCCGGGCAGTGGCACGGAGTGCAGGGTGTGCCAGCCGGCGCCCTCCAGCCGGTCCAGGGCGTCACCGACCGTCCGCTCGGCGGCCAGGGCTCGGCGGCGCGGGTCGGGGCGCAGCCGGCGCGGCGGGCCGGGGGCGCGGTCGAGGGAGATCAGCAGGGCCTCGCCGGGCCGGTTGGGGGCAAGGTCGTCGTCCGGGGGGAGGCTCAGGCGGGCCAGTTCGGCGGGGGTCGGCACGGGCGGCGGCCCCACCGTGACCGGGCCGGTGACGAAGGGGCCGAGGACGGCCAGCACGTCCTCTCTCAGCTCCTCGCTGAGGAGGTTCACCCGGCCCGCCTCACGGTCGTACCAGGCGATGTTCCTCCCGTCGGTCCGGCACACGTACAGGCGCTGTCGTCCGTGACGCCAGGTCGGTATGACGCGCAGTCGGTTCATGCACCATCACCCCACGACCATGGGAACAGGCGGGGTGCTCCATCGGCAAGAACCCGGCTACCTTTGAGGTGACGACCCGCCGTCAAGGGCCGGGGTCCGTCAGGAGGGCCCTGAGGCCTGGGGGAGGCGCCGTTGCGCACGCGCAAGCAACCCGATGTCCCGGCTCCGAGGGAACCGTGGAGCGAGATCGTGCCCGGGCTGTGGATGGGTGGGCACGAGTTCGCGGGGCCGACCGGTACCGGGGGCGTGGAATTCGCGGTCGTGCGCGACGAGTTCGATCTGGTGCTGACCCTGCTGCGGCTGCCGGGGCACGGCCCGGACGACGGTGTCGAGCACCATGTGTGGCCGATCCCGGACGGGCCGCTGGACGGTACGCAGCTGGCGGGTGTGATGCGGCTGGCACAGGCGGCGTGCGACGCGCTGGAGGACGGCAGACGGGTCCTCGTGCGCTGCTACAGCGGGTACAACCGCTCCGGTCTGGTCGTGGCGCACGCGCTGATCCGCGACGGGCACTCCGCCGAGGAGGCGATCCGGCTGATCCGCACCCGCCGTTCACCGTGGGCGCTGCACAACGAGCTGTTCGTGGAGTATCTGCACACGGGGCTGGCGACGGTCCGGCTGCTGGAGGAACTGGAGGAGCCCGCCGAGTAGCGGGGCGTGCGCGACCGAGCCGTCACGAAGAAGCACTTCCGCACGAACTAGGGTGTACGGGATCACAGCGGCCTCCCCCACAGCCGCCCTCCCCGTACCCGTACCCCCAGGAGTCCCGGTCCCGTGTCCCCGAGCCGCCCCGCGCGCGCTGCCGTCGGCGCCTTCGCCGCCGTGGCCGCCGCCCTGCTGCTGGGCGGCTGCGGCGACTCCGGGGGCCTGGTGAGCGCGGGCGCGACACCCACCGCGAGCGGCCCGACCCGGCTGTGGCCCGGGGAACCGCCCGCCTCCTCTCCCGCCTACGACTACGGGGAGGCCGAGACGGAGGTGGTCAGGGGCATCAAGGCTCCCGGTGAGGACATCCACAAGGTGGACCCGCTGGCCGTCGTCCGCGCGGAGATCGCCGCGCATCCCGACGTGTACTCCGGGTCCGAGGCCCTCTACGGGGGAACGGCCGCGCGCATGGCCGACTGCGGCAAGGGTCGCGCCCGAGCCGCGTGCCCCGTCCTCAAGGCCTACTACCGGGACCTCACCGGCGACGGGCGCGACGACATGGTGCTCGGCTTCCGGCTGCTGCCCGGCAACCAGACGGCGGTGCGGATGTACACGTTCCAGGCGGACCGGCTGGTGCAGGTGCTGGCGAACGACGACGCCGTGCTCGCGGTCGAACTGGCCGGCCGTACCGTGATCATCCGTTCCCCCGCGGGTATCGTCGGCTACGAGTACCGCACGCAGTGGACCTGGGACGAGGACCAGCTGGCGATGCTGCTCACGCGAGACGAGATCCTGCGCGTGGGCGCGGCGGCGAAGCCGTCCCGGTCCCCCGCGGCTCCGCCCTCCGTCTCCCCCTCCGTCTCCCCTTCGCCCGTCGCGCGCTCCGCCTCGTCGTCGGTGGGGCCGGGGTGAGCGCCGGGAGGACCGGGCGGAAACGGTTCGGCCTGCCCCGGTGGACCTCCTCGCTCACCTGGAAGGCGCTGGCCTTCATCACGGTCATGTGCTGTGGGCTGGCCGCGCTGCTGGGCGCCCTGGTGCATGTCTCCGTCACCAACCGGACCGTGAGCGACGCCCGCTCCCGGGCCCTGGTCCGGCTCGACGAGGCCGCACGGGCGTACGAGGCCGGGAACCGGCTCCCGCCCGATTCCGGGATCGACCCGCGAGGCCTGCCGGGTGATCTCCGGGAGCTGGCGGTGAGCGGGCGACGCGGCACGATGGTCGGGGTCGTCTCCGGGGTCCCCTCGATGTGGGCCGCCGCCCCCGCCGACGGCCGCGCCCTCGCCGTGCAGATCGACTACGCCCAGAGTGCGGCCACCATCGAGAACCTCGACCGGGCCATCCTGGGCTCCTCGGCGCTGGCGATCGGGGTGACCCTGATCTTCGGCGCGCTGGGCGTCAGGGGGGTGACCCGGCGGCTGCGCACGACCTCCCAGGTGGCCCGGCGGATCAGCGCGGGCGACCTGGACGCGCGGGTCGGCGACCCCCGCACGACGGACCCGGCGCGCTACCGCGACGAGGTGGCCGCGGTGGCCGCCGCGCTCGACACCATGGCGTCCACGCTGCAGCGGAAGCTGATCGGCGAGCAGCGGTTCACGGCGGACGTCGCGCACGAGCTGCGGACGCCGTTGACCGGGCTGCACGCGGCGGCCGAGCTGCTGCCGGCGGGGCGGCCGACGGAGCTGGTGCGGAACCGGGTCGCCGCGTTGCGGACGCTGACCGAGGATCTGCTGGAGATCTCCCGCCTGGACGCGGGGAGCGAGCGGCTGGAACTGGACGCGATCCGGCTCGGGCAGCTGGCGGAGCGGGTGGCCGCGCACGCGAGCGGCGACACCGAGGTGCGGGTCGTGCGGGACGCCTCGGTGGAGACGGATCGGCGGCGGCTGGAGCGGGTGGTGGGGAACCTGGTGGCCAACGCCCACAGACACGGGGCACCCCCGGTGGTGTTGACCGTGGAGGGGGCGGAGGTGAGCGTGCGGGATCACGGGAACGGGTTCCCGGACTACCTGGTGACCGAGGGGCCGCAGAGGTTCCGTACGGAAGGGGCCGGCAAGGGGCACGGGCTGGGGCTGACCATCGCCGTGGGGCAGGCGGAGGTGTTGGGGGCGCGGTTGGAGTTCGCGAACGCTCCGCAGGGGGGCGCTCTGGCCGTGCTGCGACTGCCGGCCGGTACGGACTGATCGCGCCCACGCGGCGCAGCCGTACAGCGGACACCGGCCCGTGCCCCCCCCTTGCAGGGGCGCTGCCCTGATGGCCCATTGAGAAAGGCGCTCTCTCCCCCCTCCTCCTAACGTGGCGAATGGTCACCCTCGCCCCCTTTTTTTCCTGGAGGAGCATCAGATGTCCCTGCGGATTCTGCTCATGCGGTTCGGCATAGCCGCTGCCGGTGGCGCCCTTCTGGCGTTCGCGGCCACGACTCCCGCCGCCGGTGTCGAACAGGAGGACCCCCGAAAGAGCGAGCAGCTCGTCGACGGCGAGGTCGTCGCCCGCACCGGCCTCGTGCTGCGCAGCGCGCCGACCCGCGGAGGTTCGGTCATCCGGGTCGCGCACCACGGCGAGATCGTCAAGATCTACTGCCGGGCCGAGGGCCAGAGCGCCGACGGCAACCGGCAGTGGTACCTGCTCGTCGACGGCTCCTGGGCCTGGGGCTCGGCCCGCTACATCGCCCCCTTCAAGACGCCACGCTGGTGCGACGCCTGAGCGACAAGACACACAAGGCATTCCATTTGGGTAAGTTCCGGGCATGACCACCAAGGCCGGAACGACCCTGGCGGTGGATCCCTCGGATCCGTCCCCGCCGCCCGCCGTACGCCTGCTCCGGCGCCGAGGCGTCGAGTTCACCCTCACCGTCGTGGCCGTCCTGCTCTCCGTGTACGGCTATTGCGCTGTCGGTCTTGCCAAGAACGGCACCGTCCCGCCCGGCGCCGCCGACTACGGCGCCGGGCTCGGCGTGCTCGCGCTGCTGGCCCATCTGGTGGTCCGGCTGCGGGCGCCGTACGCCGATCCGCTGCTGCTGCCGATCGCGGTACTCCTCAACGGCCTGGGTCTGGTGCTGATCCACCGGCTCGACCTGGAGACCCCGGCCGACCAGGCGGCGCCCGCGCAGCTGAACTGGTCGACGCTCGGGGTGGCGCTGTTCATCACGGTGGTGGCGCTGCTGCGCGACCACCGGGTGCTCCAGCGGTACGCGTACGTCTCGGTGGTGGCCGCGCTCGCGCTGCTGGCGCTGCCGATCCTCTTCCCGCCGGTCAACGGGGCCCGGATCTGGGTGCGGATCGCCGGGTTCTCCATCCAGCCGGGCGAGTTCGCGAAGGTGCTGCTCGCGCTGTTCTTCGCCAGCTATCTCGCGGCGAACCGCAACGCGCTGGCGTACGCCGGACGTCAGATCTGGCGGTTCAGACGCCTTCAACTGCCCACCGGGCGGGTCCTCGGCCCGATCGTCACCATCTGGCTGCTGAGCGTCGGCGTCCTGGTCCTGGAGCGGGACCTGGGCACCTCCCTGCTGTTCTTCGGCCTGTTCGTGATCATGCTGTACATCGCCACGGGCCGCACCGGCTGGATCGCGGTGGGACTGCTGCTGGCGTGCGTGGGCGCGGGCGCCGTCGGCTGGCTCGAACCGCACGTCCACAGCCGCGTCGAGGACTGGCTGCATCCGTTCGCGTCGATCGAGGCGGGGCAGGGCGCCAACCAACTCGCCCAGTCCCTCTTCGCGTTCGCCGCCGGCGGGCTGCTCGGCACCGGGCTCGGCCTCGGCCACTCGACCCTGATCGGCTTCGCCGCCAAGTCCGACTTCATCCTGGCCACCGCGGGCGAGGAGCTGGGCCTCGCCGGACTGTCCGCGATCTTCCTGCTCTACGCCCTGCTGGTGGAGCGCGGCTACCGGGCCGGCCTCGCCCTGCGCGACCCCTTCGGCCGTCTCCTCGCCACCGGCCTCGCCTCGATCATCGCCCTCCAGGTCTTCGTCATCGCCGGCGGTGTCACCGGCCTCATCCCGCTCACCGGCATGGCGATGCCCTTCCTCGCCCAGGGCGGCTCCTCCGTCGTCACCAACTGGGTCATCGTGGCGCTGCTGATGCGGCTCAGCGACTCCTCCCGGAGGCAGTACGCCCCCGGGCCGCCGCCGACGGGCGCGCACCAGGGCACGGAGCACCAAGGCCGGGGCGAGGTCCGGGAGGGCCGGGGCGCATGACCAGGTACATCCGCCGGGCCGCCGCCCTGTGCGCCCTGCTGCTGTTGGCCCTTCTCGTCAACGCCACCCGCGTCCAGGTCCTCCAGTCCCGGGCCTACGACGACAATCCCGCCAACCGCCGCCCGGAGATCGCCCGTTGGGGCCAGCCGCGCGGGGACATGGTGGTCGGGGGGCGCCCGGTCACCGGCTCGAAGGACACCGGGGAGCAGCTCCGCTACGAACGGACCTACCGCGACGGCCCGTTGTACGCACCGGTCACGGGCTTCGCCTCGCAGGTGTACGGGACGACGTTCCTGGAGCACGCGGAGGACTCCGTCCTCGACGGCAGCGACCCGCTGCTGTCCTTCCTCCCGCTGTGGAACGACATCACCCGTGACCAGAACGCCGGCGGCGCGGTCGTCACCACGATCCAGGAGGCGGCCCAGCGCGCGGCGTACCGGGGCCTCGGCACCCGCCGGGGCGCGGTGGCCGCGCTCGAACCGGCCACCGGACGCGTTCTGGCACTGGTCTCCCGGCCGTCGTACGACCCCTCCGTGCTCTCCGGCAACGGCCCCGAGGCGGCCGAGGCGTGGGCGCGGCTGAACGGGGACGCGAGCAGGCCGATGCTCAACCGGGCGGTGCGGCAGACCTATCCGCCGGGCTCGACCTTCAAGGTGGTGACGGCGGCCGCCGCACTGGACACCGGGGTGGTCACGGACCTCGACGCCCCGACCCGCTCCCCCGACCCTTACACCCTGCCGGGCACCACGACCTCCCTCGCCAACGAGGTCGAGGGCTGCGAGAACGCCTCGCTGCGCTATGCCTTCGAGTGGTCCTGCAACACGGTCTTCGCGAAGCTGGGCGTGGACGTCGGCCTCCGCGCCATGACGGACACCGCCCGCGCCTTCGGCTTCAACGACTCCGGCCTGCGGATCCCCTTCTCGGTCGCCCCCAGCAGCTTCGACACCGAGATGGACCGGGCCCAACTCGCCCTCTCCTCCATCGGCCAGTACGACACCCGGGCCACGCCCCTGCAGATGGCGCTCGTCACGGCGGCCGTCGCCAACGGGGGCTCGGTGCGGTCGCCGTACCTGGTCGAACGCACCACGACGGCGAGCGGCCGCACGGTCGCCGGCTCGGGGACGCACCCCCTGCGCCAGGCCATGGAGCCCACCACCGCGCGGCGCCTGCGCGATCTCATGCGCGGCGTCGTCGAGGACGGCACCGGCGCCAACGCCGCCCTCCGCCGCGCCACCGTCGGCGGCAAGACCGGCACCGCCCAGCACGGCATCGGCAACTCCGGCACGCCCTTCGCCTGGTTCATCGGCTGGGCCCAGTCCGACGACGCGATCGAACCGCAGGTGGCCGTGGCGGTGGTGGTGGAGGACGCGGAGGCGGTACGGGGCGACATCAGCGGGGGCGGGGACGCGGCACCGATCGCGAGGGAGGTGATGCGGGCGGTGCTGAGGGCCTCCGGCTGAGGGCGGCGCCCCGTCGGGGGTACGGGCAACTGAGCCGGCGGCTCAACCGGCGTGCGCCGTACCGACCATGCCCGACCATGCCCACCATCTGAGATAAGCGATGTGGTCCCGTCCCCGGCCCGACCTATCGTGCGCCCATGACGACCGCCACGCACGAACTCGCCCAGGTCAACATCGCCCGCCTCAAAGCCCCCTTGGACTCTCCCCTGTTGAAGGACTTCGTCGACGCCCTCGACCCGGTGAACGCGGTCGCGGACCGTTCCCCCGGCTTCGTCTGGCGCCTGCAGAGCGACTCCGGCAACGCGACGGACATCCCCGTCCTCGGCGACGAATGGCTGATCATCAACATGTCGGTGTGGCGGGACACCGACGCCCTGACCTCCTTCATGTACCAGGGGCAGCACCGGGAGTTGCTGTCCCGCAGGCGGGAGTGGTTCGAGCGCCTGAGCGAGGCGGTGACCGCCCTGTGGTGGGTCCCGGTCGGTCACCGGCCCACCGTGGCCGAGGCGGAGGAACGGATCCTCCACCTGCGCGCCCACGGCCCGACCCCGTACGCCTTCACGTTGCGCACATCGTTCCCGGCGGGACCGGCCGGACCGGCCGGACCCGCGGAGCTCGTCGCGGAGCCGACGCCGAAGCCCGTCGCGCCGGACGCGGCCCTCAGCTGATCGGCTGCCGGAGTTCGGAGCGGACCTGAAGGGTGCGCTCCGCGAAGGCCTCCACGTCCACCTCCGAGGCGTCCCGGCCGACGCTCTCCACGCTCAGCTCGGCGACGGACGCGCCGGTGTTGCCGTCGGCCCAGGCGCACATCGGGTACGTGATCTCGCTGCCCGCCTGGTCCTGGGTGACGACCTGGCAGCTGATGGTGAGGTCGGAGTCGCCCGGGGTGTAGTCCTCGGGCGGCACGACCACCGTGATGCTGCTGACCCCGGCCGCGCCCTTCAGCATGTTGTCGCGGGCGGCGTCGGTGTTCTTGAACCGGCCGTACATGCCCGAGACGATCAGGGCACCCTCGGCCCCGTCCGCCCGGGGTGCGTACTGCGCGACGGCGGCCGTGACGTCACGGGCGTCCCAGGCGCCCTCCGCCTCGTCCTCCACCTGCCGCCCCGTGCTGTCGGAGAGGTCCTGGGCCAGCTTGTACTCACCGTCGAGGACGGTCTCGGGCAGGGCCAGCTTGTACTCGGCCTCCGGGAATCCGCTGGTGCTCTGCGTCCCTACGACCCACAGGCCCACGGCCCCGAGCACGACGAGCCCGACGACCCCGCCGACGAGCCCGAGGACGAGCCCGACCCTGCTCTTCGGCGGCGGCGTGGGCTGCCGGCCGCCGGGGTGGGGCGCGCCGTACTGCTGTGGTTGCGGCGGGTACTGCTGCGGCACGTGCGGGTGCTGACCGTACGGCTGTGGCTGCGGTTGCGACGGGTACGGCTGCTGGCCGTACGGCCCCTGGTGCGGCGGCTGCTGGCCGTAGGGCTGCTGAGGCGATGGAGGCATGGACACGCCAGCACGCTACTGCACAAGTCACGCACAAAGGATTGACGGCCTTGCTGACAAGTAGTCTCATAAGCGGTGACCGCTGGTAACTCCCTGAACTCCCGTACGAGGAGCTGCGACAGCCATGACTACGGTGACCTCGCTGGATTCGACGAACCCCGAGTCGGAGGCGGCGGTGCTGCGCGACGCGCTCGGGCTCCTCAAGGACCGGGAACAGGTGGCCGAGCGGCTGCTCGTCTCCTCCGCGAAGCACTCCTTCGACCCGGACAAGGAACTGGACTGGGACGCCCCCTTCGAAGAGGGGAAGTGGTTCTGGCCGCCGGAGCTGGTGTCCCTGTACGGGACGCCGATGTGGCGGAAGATGTCGGAGGAGCAGCGCATCGCGCTGTCCCAGCACGAGGCCGCGGCACTGGCCTCCCTCGGCATCTGGTTCGAGATCATCCTCATGCAGCTGCTCGTCCGGCACATCTACGACCGGGCCGCGACCAGCGCGCACGTGCGTTACGCGCTCACCGAGATCGAGGACGAGTGCCGGCACTCGAAGATGTTCGCCCGGCTGATCAGCAAGGGCGGCACCCCGTACTACCCGGTGAGCCGGCTGCACCAGAACCTGGGCCGTGTCTTCAAGACGATCTCGACGACGCCGGGATCCTTCACCGCGACCCTGCTCGGCGAGGAGATCCTCGACTGGATGCAGCGGCTGACCTTCCCCGACGAGCGGGTCCAACCGCTGATCCGGGGTGTCACCAGGATCCATGTCGTCGAGGAGGCCCGGCACGTGCGGTACGCCCGGGAGGAGCTGCGCCGTCAGATGGTGACGGCGCCCCGGCTGTCCCGGAGCTTCACCCGCGTCACGTCCGGCGAGTTCGCCCGCGTCTTCTCCGTCGCCTTCGTCAATCCCGAGGTCTACTCGAACGTCGGCCTCGACCAGCGGGCGGCCGTCGCCCAGGTGCGGGCCAGTGGGCACCGTCGCGAGATCATGCAGACCGGCGCGAAGCGGTTGACGGACTTCCTGGACGACATCGGGGTGCTGCGGGGTGCGGGGCGGCGGATGTGGAGGTCGTCGGGGTTGTTGCCGTAGGCGCGTCAGGGGGTGAGGGTGCGTCGGGGTGCGTCGGCGTGCGTTGTCGGGTACGGGTGCGTGGGGCTTCTCGCGCAGTTCCCCGCGCCCCTGAAAGCCCAGGCCCTGCGGGCCTGAAGGACCACGGCCCTGCGGGCCCGAACAGCACGGGGCGCAGCCCCTGCTTTTCAGGGGCGCGGGGAACTGCGCGAGCAACCCCCACCGGACCCGTACCCGACAACGCACCCCAACGCACCCTCGCCCCACCACACCCCCGGCCCGGCGGCGCAGCCCGTACGCTGCGAGGTATGACGTCCGAGGCCCCCACCCGCGCGTACCGTCGGCTCAGCGTCGAGGAGCGGCGCAGTCAGTTGCTGGACGCGGCCCTGGAGCTCTTCGCGCACCACGCGCCCGAGGACGTCTCCCTCGACGACGTGGCGGAGGCGGCCGGCGTCTCACGGCCCCTCGTCTACCGTTACTTCCCCGGCGGCAAGCAGCAGCTCTACGAGGCGGCCCTGCGCACGGCGGCGGAAGAGCTGGAGCACTGCTTCGACGAGCCCGCCGAGGGCCCCCTCACCAGCCGCCTGGCCCGCGCCCTCGACCGGTATCTGGACTTCGTGGACACGCACGACACCGGCTTCAGCGCCCTCCTCCAGGGCGGCAGCGTCGTGGAGACCTCCCGGGCGACGGCCATCGTGGACGGGGTCCGGCGGGCCGCCGCCGACCACATCCTGCGCCACCTGGAGGCGGCCGAGCCGGGGCTCCGGCTGCGGATGACCGTCCGGATGTGGATCACCTCGGTGGAGGCCGCCTCCCTCATCTGGCTCGACGAGGGGAAACAGCCGGACGTCGGCGAGCTGCGGGACTGGCTCGTCGAGCAGTTCGTCGCCTGTCTCACCGCCACCGCCGGCCGCGACCCGCAGACCGCCGCCGTCGTACGGCACGCCCTCACCGTGGAGACCCCCGACGGCGCCGTCGGGGCCCTGGCCCGCCGCATCCTGCCCGTGGTCGGTGACGCCGGCCACCTGCTGTGACACTGGTCCGGTGAAGAGCCAAGACACCCCCTTCGTGGGCGGCCCCCTCGACGGGCGCGTCCTGCCCGTGCTGCTCGGCATCACCGGGCACCCCCCGAAGACGTACCGGGTCCCGGTGCCCGACGCCGCCGGCGGCCCGCCGACGGTCCTCGTCTACCGCCGGGTCGACGCCGGACGGGGCGGCCTGCTGCACCAGCTGTGGAGGTACGAGTACGCCCCGGACGCGGACCCCCGGCGCCGCCTGAGGTGGCCCTGGTCCAAGCCGGACGCCCCGGCGGGTGCCGGCACCCCGGACAGCGCGGACGGACAATCCGCCACGCCGCCCGCGCGGCCGCGCCCCACCGACGAGTGACACCCCGGCACCGAACGGTCCACCCGGCGCGCGGCCGCCTCCCCCTCCCCCGATCCTGCCGGTGCGAGGTGGACGGCCCACCTGAGCACCGGAGGTGATGTCGTGTCAGAAAGGCTTCTGCGTCTGGTCGGTACGGCGACGGTCACGGCCCTCACGGCCGGCGCCCTGCTCACCACGGCCCCCGCACCCGTCATGGCCGCCCCGGCACCGCCCGCCGCCGACACCCCCGCCGACACCGACACCGCCGCCGACACCCCCGCCGAGTCCCCCTCCCCCGAGGGCCGCTCGGTCGCCGACCTCCTCACCGATCTGCGACGGCTGCACCGCGAGGCCGAGAAGGCCGCCGAGGCGTACGGCAGGACCGGCCAGGAGCTCAGGAAACAGCGGGGCGAGGTGGCGAGGCTCGACCACCGGCTCGCGGCGGCCCGCCTCTCCCTGCACGACAGCCGGGGCGCGGCCGGCCGACTTGCCCGGCAGCAGTACCAGAACAGCAGCACCGCGCTCTCCCCCTACGTACGGCTGCTGATGAGCCGTGACCCGCACCGGGCGCTGGAGCAGGGGCACGTGATCGGACAGGTGGCTCAGGAGCGGGCCGAGACGATCGAGCGCCTGGTCGGCAGCGAACAGGACACCGACACCCTCGCCCGCAGGGCCCGCGTGGCCCTGGACCGCCAGCTCACCCTCGCGGCCCAGCACAGGAGGGAACACGACACCGCGTCCGACCGCCTGGACGAGATCGAGGAACTCCTCGCCTCCCTCACCCCGGCCCAGCTGGCCGACCTCAGGAAGGCGGAGGACACCGACGAGCCCGCGCCCGGCCGAAGCCGCTGAGCGCCCCGGGGCTCGCAGGGGCGCGAGGAACGGCGCGAGAAGCCCCACCGGGCCCGCGTCCTGCAGCCGTCGAGCACCGGCATGCGGCGAGCCCCGGCATGCGGCGAGCACCCCCACGGCGCCCGCCCTAAGCTCCCGCGACCTCCGCGAGATACGCGCGGGTCTTCTCCGCCTCGTAGAAGTACCCCTCGAAATCGGCCGGGTCGTCGAAGCCATTGGCGAATCGATCCGCCACCACCGGCAGCCCCTCGGCCGCCCCGACCAGCTCCATGACGTGCTCGGCCGGCGGAGCCAGCATCGTGTTGGTCCACTTGGTGACCGGCCCCGCGATCTGCCAGAACCGCTCGAACGTCCGCCGCATCCACACCTCGTCGAACTCCCCGTCCCCGTGGTCGAGGATCGCCGAGAGGTACACGGCCGCGCACTTGGTCGCCGAGTTCGCCCCCTGCCCGGTGAGCGGGTCGTTGGCCACCACGACGTCCCCGGCCCCCAGCACCAGCCCGCCGCTCGGGAGCCGCCCGACGGGGTGCCGCACGACCGGTGTGTAGCGGCCGGTCAACGCCGCCCCGGGATCCGTCACCCCGACGTCCGCGGCCCGCGCGTACTCCCAGGGTGTGTACCGCTTCATGAGGTCCAGGGTCAGCGCGAGCTGCCCCTCCGCGTCCCGGACGCCCTCGAAGACGTCGAGCGGGCCGCCGGGCAGGCCCAGCCAGAAGAGGGCGTCGGCACGCCCGGAGGTGGTGAGGACGGGCTGGACGATGAGTTCGCCGACGCCGGGCACCAGGTTGCAGCGGGCCGCGTCGAACTCCGGGTGTTCGGGGCGCGGGCCCAGTCCGTGCACGTACACCGCGGCGAGCGCGCGCTGCGGTTCGGTGTAGGGCGAGCGGGCGGCGTCGCGGCGGAACATCCGCACCAGTTCGCCCTTGCCCGCCGTGACGAGCACCAGGTCGTACACGCGGGAGAAGTAGTCCAGGTCGGAGACCGCGGCGCCGTGGACGACCAGTTGGCCGCCCCGCCTGGAGAACGTCTCCATCCAGCCGGCCATCTTCACCCGCTGGTCGACGGCCTGTGCGTAACCGCGCAGCCGGCCGACCCAGTCGACGGCGCGTTGCCCGTCCGGGCCGGCGACGGAGACTCCGACGCCCTCGATCCTCGGCGCCTGGGGGCCCCAGAAGTCGAGGTCGAGGTCGCGCTCGTGGCGCAGGGCCGAGTCGAACATGCACTGGGTGGACATGATGCGGCCGGCGCGTATCTCGTCCGGGGTGCGATTGGACATCAGTGTGACCTCGTACCCGTGCGACTGGAGCCCGAGGGCCAGCTGCAGCCCGGACTGGCCGGCTCCGACGACGAGAATCTTCCGCATCCGGACAGGTCTCCTGGTTCGTCCGTGGCGTCCCGTGTCGTCCCGCTCGGGGACTATTCGGGGCTGAGGGATATCGCGTGGGCGCACAGCGCCAGCAGGGTCTCCATCGCGGAGGCCCGCTTGCGCGCATCCATGATCATGACAGGTACATGGTCGGGCACGGTCAGCGCGTCCCGTACGTCCTCGGGCTCGTAGCGCACACTGCCGTCGAACGCGTTGACCGCGACGATGTACGGCAGTCCACAGCTCTCGAAGTAGTCGAGCGCGGGGAAGCAGTCGCCGAGTCGGCGGGTGTCGGCGAGGACGACCGCGCCGATCGCGCCGCGCACCATGTCGTCCCACATGAACCAGAACCGCTCCTGCCCGGGCGTGCCGAACAGGTAGAGGACGAGGTCGTCGTCGAGGGTGATGCGGCCGTAGTCCATGGCCACGGTGGTGGTGAGCTTGTCCGGTGTCGCGGAGAGGTCGTCCGTGCCGGCGCTGGCCTCGGTCATCAGCGCCTCGGTCCGCAGCGGGGTGATCTCGGAGACCGCGCCGACGAAGGTGGTCTTGCCGACGCCGAAGCCGCCCGCCACCACGATCTTCGTGGCGATGGGGGCCCGGCTCAGGTCGGACTGCCAGGGCTTCAGCTCCTCCTCGGGCTCCGCGCCCGGCCCCGCCGGGTCGGCTTCGGCCTCCGCTTCGGCGAGCCGGTCGAGACCGCGCGAGGCGGCCCGGGCGTAGCCCCCGGGCGGGGCCGCGTCGGTGTCGATGCCGACGCCGTGCGTGCCGAGACCGGCAGGCACGGCGTCCGCGTCGAGACGAGGAGCGCCCGCGTCTATCTCGACGCGGGGGGCGTCGTCGTCGACGCCCGGGGTGACGCCGGCCGGGGCGTCGGGGTTGACGCCGGCCGAGGCGGCGTCAGAGACGGCGGAGTCCACTCAGCACCCTTTCCAGCAGAGCGCGGTCCGGCTGTCCCGGTCCGTGACCTGTTCCGTACACACGGATCTTTCCCTGGTCCGCGAGATCGCTGAGGAGGACGCGGACCACACCGAGCGGCATCTTCAGCAGCGCGGCGATCTCCGCCACCGTCCGCATACGGCGGCAGAGTTCGACGATGGCCCGCATCTCGGGCATCACCTTGGTGTTGAGTGAACCATTCGCCAACTTCGGCCGCTCCGCCGGGGCTTCGAGTACGGCGACGAACGTCTCCACGAGCAGGACGTGGCCGAAGCGGGTGCGGCCCCCGGTGAGCGAGTAAGGGCGTACGCGGGCGGGTTTGCGGTCGCCGCCACGCACGGGCAGCCTGTTCGCGCCCTTGGAGCCCTTCGCGCCCGCCGCCCCGTGCGGCACGGCCGTCCTCTTCACCGGGCCGGACTCGGGGGCGCGCGGCCTGCTCTTCCTCGGGCCGCTCATCGACGGCTCCCGGCCGCCTCGGTCTCCCGCTGGGACTCGGCCTCCAGGGACTTGCGCAGTTCGCTGCGGAGTTCCGGGGTGAGGACATGGCCGGCGCGGCCGACGAAGAGCGCCATGTGGTAGGCCACCACGCTCATGTCGCAGTCCGGGGAGCCGTGCACCCCGAGCAGCGAGCCGTCGCTGATGGACATCACGAAGAGGCTGCCCTCGGCCATCGCGACCATCGTCTGCTTGACGCCGCCGAACTCCATCAGTTTGGCGGCGCCGATGGTGAGGCTGCCGATGCCGGAGACGATGGTGGCCAGGTCGGCGGCGGAGCCCCGCGGGCCCTGCGGCCGCTCTTCCCGGGCCTCGCGGGCCTCGGCGTTTCTGCCGGGGTCGGAGGAGAGCAGGAGCAGGCCGTCGGAGGAGACCACCGCGACCGACAGCAGCCCCGGCACCTCCTCCACCAGGTTGGTCAGGAGCCAGTGCAGGTTGCGGGCTTCACTGCTCAGTCCGAAGGTAATGGGCGCGGTCAACTGCTTTCCTCCTCGGAAGTGCCCCCCGTGGTGTCAACTGCCTCTGTCCGGTACTCATGGGGCACGGGCATCCGTGTCTCACCCGACTGCTCGGCGATCTCCGCCTCGACGTCGCGCCGCCCCTCCCTGGCCCCCTGGTGGAACCCGCCGAGCCGACGGCGCAGTTCCTCGGCGTTCACGCCGCCCACCCGTGGCCGGGGGGTCGTGGGTGCCGGCGCGGTGATCCTGGGCGTCCGCTTGGGCAGGCCCTTGTCGGTGAGGCGCGGGGTCGGTTCACCCCGTGGCCCCTCCGTGCCGGCCCGTGACACCTCGGTCGCGCCCGCCGTGTTCCCCTCGTCGGCGGCCCGCTCATGGGTGTCGGATTCGCCCGGGTAGGGGGCGTCCCCGTCGGTGTCGGTGTCGGTGTCGGTGTCGTGAGCGGCGAAGCCCTCGTCGCTCTCCTCGTCGGCGCCCTTCCCCGGGGTCACCGGAGCGAAGAGCTCCATCGTCGTCTCGGACACGGACTCGGCCCCGGACGCGGGTCCGGCTCCGGCCCCGGTGTCGGGGCCGGATGCGGCCTCGGTGTCGGGGCCGGATGCGGCCTCGGTGTCGGGGCCGGATGCGGCCTCGGGTTCGTCGTCTTCCGGTACGACGCTCCCGGCGGCCTCTGCGGCGTCGGCGGCCGTCCCCACGGCCTCCCTCGCCTGAAGTGCCCGCTCGGCCGCCTCGATGAGCGGGTCGCCGTCGCCCGCGGGCTCGCGTACGGCGACGGATCGGCCGGGCAGGACGTTCGAGTTGGCCTCGGCGTCGGCGCCCGGCAGCGAGAACTGGGGCGTGACGGAGACCGGTGTTCCCACGGGCACGGCGGGCGTGGGGGCCAGCAGCGCCTTGGGCAGGACGACGACCGCGGCGGTGCCGCCCGAGCCGTGCGGCTGGAGCCGGACGGGCAGGCCGAGCCGGTGGGCAAGGCGGGCCACGACGTACAGGCCGAGGCCGAGGCCCTCGCCGTCCTCCTGCTCGTAGGGCGCCTCGGGGTCGAAGTCGGTGAGGCGGGAGTTGAGCCGGGCGAGCCGCTCGGGGGCGACCCCGATACCGCCGTCCTGCACGGAGAGGGTGATCTCGCCGTTCTCCATCAGCCAGCCGGTGACCTCGACGGACATCTCCGGCGGCGAGAACGACGTGCCGTTCTCCAGGAGTTCCGCGAGGAGGTGGCTGAGGTCGTCGGCGGCGAACCCGGCGACGTGCGCGCCCGGCGGCAGCGCGGCGATGCGGACGCGTTCGTACCGCTCGATCTCGCTGACCGCGGCGCGGACGACGTCGACGAGCGGGACGGGCCCGGCGTGGTGCTGAACGTGCTCGTGACCGGCCAGCACGAGGAGGTTCTCGCTGTGGCGGCGCATGACGGTCGCGAAGTGGTCGAGCTTGAAGAGGGTGGCGAGCCGGTCGGGGTCCTGCTCGCGCTCCTCCATGGACTCGATGACGGCGAGCTGCCGCTCGACGAGGCCGAGGGTGCGCAGCGCGAGGTTCACGAACGTGGCGTGGACGCTGTGCTGGACCTTCGTCAGATGGGCCGTCGCCTCGGCGAGTTCGGCGCGCAGCCGGTCGCGGTCGTCGGCCATGGTCTGGCGCTGGCCGATGAGGTGCTTGCGGTCGCCCTCCAGGGGCGCGAGCCGCTCGTGCAGGGCGAGGGCATGCGCGTGGAGCGCGTTGACCGAGCGCACGACCTGGGCGAACTCGTCGTTGCGGCCGGTGAACTTGACCGGTTCCTCGTTCGCCGGGTCGCCGGCGACCCGGGCGGAGCCGATGCGCAGCACCGCGAGCGGGCGGGTGAGGGAACGGGCCATGCCGGTGGCCACACCGACGGCCAGCAGCATCAGGGCGCCGAGGACGGCGACCCTGATCTCCAGCGCGGTGACGTCCTCGTCGCGCAGCTGGGCGAGGTCCTTGGTGCGCCGGTCGTAGAGGGAGGACTCGGCGCCGCGCATCAGGTCCACGCGGGCGGAGAGGGCCGCGCCGACCTTCTCCGCGCTGGTGCCCGCCTCGCTGCCGGAGAGCGTGGGCTGGTCGGTGAGGTCCGCCAGGTACTCGTCGGCGGCGTCGGCCTCGGGGCCGGTGACCGTGGCGTCGTAGGAGGAGCGTCCGGCGGCGGGCGCGGTCTCGCGGAAGTGGGCGAGGGCGGCGTCGGAACGGACGCGGGCCTGCTGGGCGACGGCGGTGAGGGCGTCGCGCTGCTTCTCGTCGGCGGCCGAGGCGCCGGTCGTGGTGGTGGGCAGTCCGGTGGTGGGGTCGATGACCGTCTGAGTGGTCGTCGGGACGCTGAGCGCGGCGACGAGCAGCCCCCGGGCGGCGGCGGCCTGCTGGACTGCTGTGTCGAGTTCGGCGAGGGCGTAGGCGCCGCCGCCCGCGCGTGGCGGCAGCTCGGCGGCCAGTTCCTCGGCGAGGGCGTGGAGCTCGGTGACGACGGCGGTGTACGCCGTGTGCGCCTCCAGAGCGGTGCTCTTCCCGGAGAGCGCCGATTCCCGCACGCCGGCGATGGAGGCGATGTCCTCGCGCAGAGCGGCGGAGGTGTCGGTGTCGGCGCTCAGCTCCTCGGCCTGGGTGTCGACCCGGTCACTGCGCTGTTCGCTGGGCGCGGCCGACTTGGGGCGCCCGGCGGCGATGTACGCGGTGACCTCGTCCCGCTCGTCCGCGAGCGCGTGCGCGAGGGTGAGTGCCTCCTGGGTCTGCTCGGCGAGCGTGACGAGGCTCTGGGTCTCGTGCAGTTGCTCCGAGGCGGCGAGGATCGAAGGTGCCCCGGCGCCCGCTATGGCGGCGGCCACGACGGCCACGGCGACGATGAGCCGGTTGCGTACGTGCGCCTTCCGCCCGGTGCCGACGGCCGGGGCCCCGGACTGTGCCGTCCCCTGCTGGTTCGGGGAGGCCGCCGAGGCCTTCGAGGCTGCCTGCTTGCCTGCGCGCCGAGGCCGCGTCTTCTGCACCGGTGCTCGCATTCCTGACTCGTGTACCCATTAGCCCGGGTGACGATCCGTCAACTCGTCAAATCTGGCCGTCCCCCCGGTACGGCTCCCGACCCTCCCAGTGCCGGTGGGCAGTGGTCCCGCATCATCGGTCCCGCCACCCGAAGGAGTGAACATCCCCGAGGAGTTGGCGGGCAAGTTCCCCCGGCTCGTGCCGATGCCCCCCGCAGCGGGCCGGTTGGACGTCGGCGACGCGCTTTGACAGTATTCGCCGCCGCGCTTCACCGCTCACGATCATTCCATGCCAAACCCGGCGGCCCGCCTGGAGGGTCCGGGTCGTACGGCGACCGTTGTCGGCCTTTCACGGATCTTGTGGCGGGCTCGTGCAGACTGGCCGAATGCGCACGGAACTCGTCTCGGAACCCGGCGATCCCCGTCGCCCCAACGAGGACTTCGCGTCGGTGGCCCTGCCCGCGGGGGGACAGGGCGGCGCCCTCGTCCTCCTCGACGGCGTGACCCCGCCGCCCGACGGCTACGGCTGTCGACATTCGGTCGCATGGTTCACTTCCCGCCTCGGCGGCACCCTGACCGAACTGTCCGTTTCGGAGCGGGATTCGCCGTTGCCCGACGTGCTCTCACAGGCCATTTCTCGTACCGCCCGGGCCCACGCCCAAACCTGTGACCTTTCTCACCCGCGAACCCCACAGGCCACGGTGGTCCTCGCCCGCTGGTCGCAAGCGGCCGTGGAGTACCTGGTGTTGTCGGACTCGGCCCTGCTGTTCGAGCGGCCGGACGGCGCGGTGACGGCCGTGCTGGACGACCGGCTCTCCCGGCTGCCCCGGGCCTCGTTGGCGACGGCCGCGATCGCCGACTCGACGGTGCGGAACAAGGAGGGCGGGTTCTGGACGGCGGCCGCCGATCCGGCCGTGGCCGCGCGGGCGGTGACGGGAACCGTCCCCCGCGAGGAGGTCCGCGCACTGGCCGCGTTGACGGACGGGGCGGGCCGTTGGGTGGAGACGTTCCGCGAGGGCGACTGGGCGGACTGCCTCACCCTCGTCCGCAAGACGGGGGCACGGGGGCTGGTGCAGCGGGTGCGGGAGCTGGAAGCCACCGATGTGGAGCGGGAGTTCCTGGGCCGCGCCAAGACGCACGACGACGCGAGCGTGGTGTTCGTGGAGTGGTGAGCGACTCCTCCGGGTGACGGGCCCCCCGCCCACGAGTGGCGCTTCGGCCGCTCAGCTCTCCACACCGCGGTTCAGCTGGTGCAGCAGACGCGCGAGCTCGGCCACCTCGTCCCGGTCCCAGCCGGCGAGTTGCCGCACGTAGGCGACCCGGCGGGCGTCCCGGACCGCACGGAAGCGGGCCCGGCCCTCCTCCGTGAGATGGACGAGCCAGGCACGCCCGTCGGCGGGGTCGGGCTCGCGGGCGATGAGGCCGAGGTGTTCCAGGGCGCGGAGCTGACGGGACATGGTGGCCTTGCCGACGCCGATGTAGGCGGCGAGTTCGGTGGCGCGCAGGCGACCGGCCTCGTCGAGGCGGGCGAGGAGACCGTAGGCGGCGGACTCCAGGTCGGGGTGGACGGCCCGGGCCATCTCCCCGGACTTGGCACGGGCGCGCCGCAGCAGGACCGTCAGTTCTCGCTCCAGTGCCAGGAACGCCTGGTCCATGCCGGCCGCCGGCATGCCGGTCGCGACACCGCCGCCGGCCCCGACACCGCCGTCGCCGCCTCCGTCGCCGTTTCCGCCCTCGTCGTGCACGTCAGCGCTCCTGCTTTCCGATTCCGGGTTCCTGAAGGTTCTCGCCGACTCCGCTTCGCGGGCAGCGCCGTTCAGTATTTCGCAGGCGGGAGCGGACGGTGACCGCCGCGCGGGCGGTCACCGTCCGCTCAGGGAACGGTCCGGGTCGGCTGCGGGTGTCGCCCCGGCGCTCACGCGGCCACGGGCACCTCCACCGCCGCCGGGGCCAGGGCCAGTTCCAGGACCTGACGGACATCGGTGACCGCGTGGACGTCGAGCTTGTCCAGGACCTCGGCGGGCACGTCGTCGAGGTCGGCCTCGTTCCGCTTCGGAATGATGACGGTGGTGACACCGGCCCGGTGTGCGGCGAGCAGCTTCTGCTTCACGCCACCGATGGGCAGCACCCGCCCGGTCAGCGAGACCTCACCCGTCATCGCCACGTCCGTACGGACCAGCCGCCCGGACAGCAGCGAGGCGAGGGCCGTCGTCATGGTGATGCCGGCGCTGGGGCCGTCCTTGGGGACCGCGCCCGCCGGGAAGTGGATGTGCACGCCCCGGTCCTTCAGGTCGGCGACGGGCAGCTCCAGCTCCGCGCCGTGCGAGCGCAGGAAGGAGAGCGCGATCTGCGCGGACTCCTTCATCACGTCGCCGAGCTGGCCGGTGAGGGTCAGCCCCGCCGCGCCCGTCTCCGGGTCGGCCAGCGACGCCTCGACGAAGAGCACGTCGCCGCCCGCGCCGGTGACCGCGAGCCCGGTCGCGACACCCGGCACCGCCGTACGCCGCTCCGCCGGGTCCTGGGCCGACTCGGGCACATGGTGCGGGCGCCCGATGAGCGCGCGCAGATCCTCGTCGGTGACGGTGAACGGCAGCTCCCGCCGGCCCAGTTCGTGCTGGGCCGCGACCTTGCGCAGCAGCCGCGCCACGGACCGCTCCAGGTTCCGTACGCCCGCCTCGCGCGTGTACTCACCGGCGAGCTTGCGCAGCGCGCTCTCGTCGAGCACGACCTCGTCGGCGTCCAGCCCGGCCCGCTCCAGCTGCCGGGGCAGCAGGTGGTCCCGGGCGATGACGACCTTCTCGTCCTCCGTGTACCCGTCGAGCCGGACGAGCTCCATCCGGTCGAGCAGTGCCTCGGGGATCGCCTCCAGCACGTTGGCCGTGGCGAGGAAGACGACGTCGCTCAGGTCCAGCTCGACCTCCAGGTAGTGGTCCCGGAAGGTGTGGTTCTGCGCGGGGTCGAGGACTTCGAGCAGCGCCGCCGCCGGGTCGCCCCGGAAGTCCGAGCCCACCTTGTCGATCTCGTCGAGCAGGACGACCGGGTTCATCGAACCGGCCTCCTTGATGGCACGGACGATACGGCCGGGCAGCGCGCCCACGTACGTACGCCGGTGCCCGCGGATCTCGGCCTCGTCGCGCACACCGCCGAGCGCGACCCGGACGAACTTCCGCCCCATGGCGTGCGCCACGGACTCGCCGAGGCTGGTCTTGCCGACACCGGGCGGCCCGACGAGCGCGAGCACGGCACCGCCGCGCCGCCCGCCGACGACGCCGAGCCCGCGCTCGGCCCGCCGCTTGCGCACCGCGAGGTACTCGGTGATGCGCTCCTTGACGTCCTCCAGCCCGGCGTGCTCGGCGTCGAGGACACCCTTCGCCCCCTGGATGTCGTACGCGTCCTCGGTCCGCTCGTTCCACGGGAGTTCCAGGACGGTGTCGAGCCAGGTGCGGATCCATCCGCCCTCGGGCGACTGGTCGCTGGACCGCTCCAGCTTGTCGACCTCCTTGAGCGCGGCCTCCCGCACCGCCTCCGGCAGGTCGGCGGCCTCCACGCGCGCCCGGTAGTCGTCGGACTCCTCGCCGTCCTTCTCGCCGTTGAGCTCGCGCAGTTCCTTGCGGACGGCTTCGAGCTGACGCCGCAGCAGGAACTCGCGCTGCTGCTTGTCGACGCCTTCCTGGACGTCCTTGGCGATGGTCTCGGCGACGTCCTGCTCGGCGAGGTGGTCGCGCAGCAGCTGGGTGGCGAGCTTCAGCCGGGCGACGGGGTCGGCGGTCTCCAGGAGCTGGATCTTCTGCTCGACGGTGAGGAAGGGCGAGTAGCCGGAGTTGTCGGCGAGTGCGGAGACGTCGTCGATGGCCTGTACCCGGTCCACGACCTGCCAGGCGCCGCGCTTGCGCAGCCAGCTGGTGGCAAGTGCCTTGTACTCCTTGACGAGTTCGACGACCTGACCGGGCAGCGGCTCCGGCACGCTCTCGTCGAGGCGGGTCCCCTCCACCCAGAGGGCGGCGCCGGGCCCGGTGGTCCCGGCCCCGATCCGCACCCGCCCTATGGCGCGGATGAGCGCTCCCGGGTCCCCGTCGGCCAACCGTCCGACCTGCTCGACGGTCCCGAGCACGCCCGTGCTCGCGTACGCCCCGTCGATCCTCGGCACCAGCAGCACCTTCGGCTTCCCGGGCACCGCCCGCGCCGCGGCCTGCGCGGCCTCCACCGCGGCCCGTACGTCGGTGTCATTGAGGTCCAACGGCACCACCATTCCCGGCAGCACGACCTCCTCGTCGAGCGGCAGTACGGGCAGGGTGAGCGGTGCGGACGTCGATGCCATGATCTCTCCCTCGGCAGTCAAGTTGAGCTATGCGGACTCAATGCACGTGAGCCGAGGAATGTTCCCCGAGAGGGCGACCGTTCGCTGTGGGCGATCACCGGCCGTCAATCGGAGGGCGCGACCGGGGACCGCACACCGAGCCACTGCTCGGCACCCCAGGCCTGGAACCGCTCCACCTCGGTGAACCCCAACTTGGCCGCGAGGCGCATCGAGCCGACGTTGGCGGTCTGGGTGGCGAGCACCACCGGCTCACCGGGAAGGAGGCCGCCGACCCAGCCGAGTGCCGCCGCACACGCCTCGGCGGCATACCCGCATCCCCACACCCGAGGCAGGAACAGGTACCCGAGATCAACCTTCCCCTCGGCAGCCGGGCGACGATGCTCCGGCGCCCTCCGGAGCAGGATCCGGCCGATCATCGCCCCGTCGAGCTCGACGACGAAACTCCCCGGCCACCGCCCGGGCACCGCGGGCATCTCACGCTCCAACTCGTCACGCGGCCGGGGCCCGCCGAGATAGGTGTGCACCTCCGGCGAAGCGTGCAGCTCGATGAACACCGCACGGTCCCGGGCCTCGGACCCGCGGAGCACGAGCCTCTCGGTCCGGATCGGGACAGGCGGCCAGGCGACGGGTCCGAGGTCAGTCATGTCGGTCAGCCAATCAACCGGCCCCGGCGGCGATCAAGACGATGCACGGCTTCTCGGATACACCACCACCCTCCTCACGTAATACCCTGCCTCCAATCTCACCCATTACAACAAACACGGTGGTCGCGGTGGACGGAACAGTGCGGGCATGGGTCGACGGATGGGTCGTCTCCCGAGGCGCGGCACCCCCGGTGGTCGAGCCCTGGGGCTTCACCATCGACATGGGCATGGCCCACCACGTCACCCGCCACGTCTTCTCGGCGACGAACGGCGAGGTGGACGAGGAGACGGTCCGCAAGGTCGCGGACTCCGTCACCGGCGCCGGCACCTGGCTCAAGGTCTTCGCGGACGCGGCCACGGTGGGCCCCTGGCTCGGCGAGGGCTGGTGGATCGACCCCGACCCCGGCTTCCTGATGACCGTACGACTGAGGCCCCGCGAGACCCCGGCGCCCCTGCCCGACGGCTACCGGCTGCGCACATGGTCGCGCGGTGGCGTGACCCGGGTGATGGTCGCGGCGCCGGACGGTTCCCTGGCGGCCCGCGGCCAGATCGCCCCGACCGGCGCGACGGCGGTCGCCGACCGGATAGAGACGTCCCCGGCTCACCGCCGCCGCGGCCTCGGCACCCTCGTCATGCGCACCCTCGCCCAAGCCGCCATCGCACAGGGCGCGGAAACAGGAGTACTGGCCGGCACACCGGACGGCCGGGCCCTGTACGCATCACTGGGCTGGACGGTGACGGCCCCGCTGACGAGCGTGAAGTTCACCGGCTCCCCCTGACGGGCGGCGCCACTCCCGCACCACCGGCCACGTCGCCACCCCGATGGCCAGGGACAGCAGATGCCCCCAGTTGGTCATCGGGTCCGTGAACGCGATCAGGTCGTCCACCAGCATCCCGCCGAAGCCCAGCAGGAGCGGCCACCGCAGCCAGGGTGGCAGCAGGCCCGCCAGCGCACCGGCGCTCGCGGCCACGCCGAAGCTGATGCCGTAGTCGAGGCGGTGGAGGGAACTGCCGGGGAGGTGACCGGCCAGGACGGCGAAGCCCACCGGGACCTCCGTCGCCAGAGTGGCGAGGACATGGCCCAGCAGGAAGACACCGGCCGTGCGCCACCCGCCGATCCGGCGTTCCAGCGCGGTCAGTACCAGCAGGAAGGCGAGGGCGTACAGGGAACCGACCCCGCCCGCGACCCACAGCGCGCTCGTGAGCAGAACCGGCACCGGGGTGCGGACCAGATGCGCCACATCCGTACTGGAGCCCTGATGCAGAGCGTGCACCAGGGCCGGGTCGGCGTACTCGGCGACGAGCGAGGTCATCACGAGGACGGTGGCGTAGAAGAAGGCGAAGGGCGTGCCGACGGGGGTGGGGAGCAGTCGCCAGGGGCGCGGGAACGGGAGGCGCCGGTGCGGGGAGGATGTACGCCCGGCGCGCGCCTCGGTCTCCTCCGCGCACGCCCCGGCATCCGCGGCCTCCGCCGCCGCCCGCCCGGGTGTCGTACCCGGCTGCCGCGGGATGCCGTCGAGGACGGGCCCCGCGGTCTCCACAGTCTCGGCGGCATCCAAAGTGAGGGTCTCCTTCCGTTTCACCTCACCCTCGACGCCCCGGCACGCCCCTGTCTGTGACCCCGGCCACCCGAAGGGCGATGCACAGCAGGCCGACAGCACTCGGGCTTCCACGAGCCCCCGCTCCCACTCCACCGGTACCGCCCCTCCGCACCAGCCCTCCGCTACGAGCCCTCGGCGCCGATCTCCCTCCTCACCCGCTCCACATACGCCCGGAACCGGCCCGCCATGTCGAACCCCTTCGGATCCAGCACCCACTGGATCTGCAGCCCGTCCATCACCGCGGCGAGCTCCTGCGCGACGGCCACGACATCCGTGTCGGCCCGCAGTTCACCGCTGTCCACGCCACGCCGCAGCACTCCGGACAGGGTGCCCACGACGTCGGCGTACCGCTCGACGAAGTACGCGTGGGCGGGATGCCCGGGGTCGCCGGCCTCGGCGGCGAGGACGTTGAACATCCGGGTGCGGCCCAGCCGCGCGCTGTTGTACTCGGCGAGTCGCACGAGAGCCGTGAACATCTGGGCCGCCGACTCGAACTCCCGCGAGAAGAACCGCTCCCGGTCGCTCGCGTCCATGCGTTGGAGGACCTGGACGAGAAGGTCCTCCTTGCTGGGGAAGTGATGCAGCAGCCCGCCTTGGGTGATGCCGACGTCGGCGGCGATCCGGGCCAGCGAGGAGGCGTGGAAGCCCCGCTGGGCGAAGTGCTCGACGGCGGCGTCGAGAATGCACAGCCGCCGCTCGTCCCCGACGGCGTACGTGCCCCGCACGCCGGAGCCCTCCGGCTGACGCGCCGCGGAGCTGTCGGACCCCTCCGGCTTGCGCGCCGCGGAGCTGTCGGACCCCTCCGACCTCCGGTTCCGCACCATGGCCGCCACCCTAGCCCCGCCGCGCCAGCCCCGCCGCGCGACCTCGCAGGCCTTCGCTGACCGACGGTTACACGAGTCAATCACCCTTTCTTTCAAGCCATGTGCCGCGTGAGAGTGGCCACTTGTCCAAAACCTAGTACCCACTCGGTTTTGCTGCTTCCCTGAACGGGCCTGAGCGGCGACGCCGCCGCCCTCGTCCCCCAGGAGAGCCCCTGGCCCGGCCACCGCTTCGTACCACCGTCCCGAACCCGGCAACCGTCCTGTACCCGGCCACCGTCCCGAACCCGGCCTCCGTCTCGTCCAAGGAACCCCGGATGTCCACAGCCCCGTACCGCGACCCGAGCCGCCCCGTCGACGAACGGGTGGAGGACCTCGTGGCCCGGATGACCCTCGCGGAGAAGGCGGGTCAGCTCTTCCACACGATGCTGACGATGAACGGCGACGGGACGCTCGCCGAGGCGACCGACGGGCCGTTCCCCCGGCAGGGCACCACGGAACTGGTCGCGGGCGGCCATCTGACCCACTTCAACCTCGTGGGCCGGTACGGGACGCGGGAGACGGCGGAATGGGTCAACCGGCTCCAGGCACTCGCGGCCGACACCCGACTGGGCATCCCGGTCACCCTCTCCACCGACCCGCGCCACTCGTTCACCGACAACCCGGGCGCCGGCTTCGGCTCCGGTGCCTTCTCGGCCTGGCCCGAGCCCCTGGGCCTGGCCGCGATCGGCGAGCCGGAGCTGGTGGAGCGGTTCGGCGACACCGTCCGCCGCGAGTACCTCGCCGTCGGCCTGCGGGTCGCCCTGCACCCGCAGATCGACCTCGCCACCGAGCCCCGCCGGGCTCGCCAGTCCGGCACCTTCGGCTCGTCCGCCGAGGTCACGAGCGCGCTGGTCAGGGCGTACATACGCGGTCTCCAGGGACCCCGGCTCGGTCCGCGCTCGGTCGCCGCCATGGTCAAGCACTTCCCCGGCGGCGGCCCGCAACGGGACGGCGAGGACCCGCAGTTCCCGCACGGCAAGGAGCAGATCTATCCGGGCGGCATGCGTGACCACCACCTCGCGCCGTTCCGGGCGGCCGTCGAGGCCGGGTGCTCGCAGGTGATGCCGTACTACGGACTGCCGATCGGCGTGGACGGCTGGGAGGAGGTCGGCTTCGGCTTCAACCGGGACGTGCTGACCGGCCTGCTGCGCGAACGCCTCGGCTTCGACGGCATCGTCTGCACCGACTGGGGCCTGCTCACCGACGCCCGCATCGGCGGCGAGACGCACCAGGCCCACGCCTGGGGCGTCGAACACCTCACCGTCGCCGAACGCGCCGCGAAGGCCCTGGACGCGGGCGCCGACCAGTTCGGCGGCGAACAGTGCCCCGAGGTGATCGTCGAACTGGTCCGCTCCGGCCGGATCACCGAGGAGCGCGTCGACGCCTCCGTCCGCCGCCTCCTGCGCGAGAAGTTCGTCCTCGGGCTCTTCGAGAAGCGGTACGTCGATCCGGACCGCGCCGAGGAGACCGTCGGCGCGAGCGAGTTCACCGCCCTCGGCGAGGCCGCCCAGCGCCGCTCGCTCACCGTCCTGACCAACCACTCCCTCCTCCCGCTCACCGACCGCCCGAACCTGTACGTCGAAGGAGTGGGCGCGCAGACGGCGTCCCTGTACGGCAATGTCGTGGCCGACCCGGCCCACGCGGACGTGGCCGTGCTGCGGCTGCGCACGCCGCA
Organism: Streptomyces akebiae; assembly: GCF_019599145.1. NCBI lineage: Bacteria > Bacillati > Actinomycetota > Actinomycetes > Kitasatosporales > Streptomycetaceae > Streptomyces > Streptomyces akebiae. Next base: position 3,383,215 of record NZ_CP080647.1, read on the forward strand.
CGAGGAGCGGCCGGGGTTCTCCGAGTCCTTCTTCCACTCCGGGTCGTTGGCGTTCGACGAGGAGCGGCTGAAGGACATCCTGGCGCTGTTGGCGGCCGTGCCCACCCTGGTCTGCGTCAACCTGGAGCGGCCCGCCGTGCTCCCGGAGATCGCCGCGAACGCCGCCGCGTTGATCGCCGACTACGGGGCCTCGGACACGGCCCTGCTCGACGTGGCCTTCGGCCGGGCCCGGGCCGAGGGCCGGCTGCCCTTCGAACTGCCGCGTTCCATGGCGGCCGTCGAGGCGTCCCGTCCGGGCGTCCCCAACGACACCGCGGACCCGGTCTTCCCGTACGGCCACGGCCTGGCGCTCTGAAGTCGCGCTCCGATCGAGCCACTTCGCCTCCGGGACGTCGCAGGGCCGTCGTAATTCGGCTGCCCCCGTGCCCGGGGCACGCAAGGATGGGCGCATGCCCATCACCGACACCGACGAACCCGTGGTCATCGACCGGCACGAGGGCCCCTACGGCGAGGTCGTGCTGCGACGGCACGGAGAGCTGTTGCAGATCATCGCCAACGGGTGCTTCCTCATGGACACCTCGGACGGCCGTTCGGAGCGGCTGCTGGTCGACGTCGCTCTCTCCGCGCTGACGGATCGTTCTCGGCCAAGTGTGCTCATCGGCGGTCTGGGCGTCGGCTTCTCGCTCGCCCAGGCCGCCGCGGATCCGCGCTGGGGGCCGATCACAGTTGTCGAACGCGAACCCTCCGTCATCGCGTGGCACCGCACCGGACCGCTGGCCGAGGTGTCCGCCGGAGCGCTCGCGGACCCCCGTACGGAGATCGTGGAAGCCGATCTCGTCACGTACGTCAATGAGACATCCGCCACGTTCGACGCGCTCTGCCTGGACATCGACAACGGGCCGGACTGGACCGTCTCCGAGAGCAACGACAGCCTCTACTCGCCGACCGGACTGGCAAGCTGCGCAAGGGTGTTGAGGCCAGGTGGGGTGCTTGCCGTGTGGTCGGCGCGGCCATCTGCGGAATTCGAGGAAACCTTGGGGAATGCCGGGTTCCAACAGGTGCGTACCGAAGAGATCCCGGTTGCCCGAGGAGTTCCGGACGTGGTGCACCTCGCGGTCCGACCTGGATAGCCCTGGTGCGGTGACTGCCCGTACCCTGCTTGCCTGACGCCGATCATTCAAGCGTCAATCGCAGTCATGCGCAGCCATGCGTAGTCAAGGGATCACCCCACGGATTCCGGAAAGCAACACAGGGGCGGGCGATGGAGCAGACACACACCACCCACAACAACACCACGGCGACGCCGGGCGCACAGCGCCGGGTCCTCGTGGTCGAGGACGACCCGACGATCGTCGACGCCATCGCGGCCCGCCTGCGCGCCGAGGGTTTCGTCGTCCAGACCGCGTCCGACGGACCGGCCGCGGTGGACACCGCGGAGGCCTGGCAGCCCGACCTGTTGATCCTCGACATCATGCTGCCCGGCTTCGACGGCCTGGAGGTGTGCAGGCGTGTCCAGGCCCAGCGGCCCGTCCCCGTGCTGATGCTCACCGCCCGGGACGACGAGACGGACATGCTGGTCGGGCTCGGCGTCGGCGCCGACGACTACATGACCAAGCCGTTCTCCATGCGGGAACTGGCCGCGCGCGTGCACGTCCTGCTGCGCCGGGTGGAGCGGGCCGCGCTGGCCGCCACCACGCCGCGCTCGGGCATCCTGCGCCTCGGCGAACTGGAGATCGACCACGCGCAGCGCCGCGTCCGCGTGCGCAGCGAGGACGTGCACCTCACGCCCACCGAGTTCGACCTGCTCGTATGTCTCGCGAACACCCCACGTGCCGTACTCTCGCGCGAGCAGCTGCTCGCCGAGGTGTGGGACTGGGCGGACGCGTCCGGGACGCGGACCGTGGACAGCCACATCAAGGCGCTGCGGCGGAAGATCGGCGCGGAGCGGATCCGCACGGTGCACGGTGTGGGGTACGCCCTGGAGACCCCGACTCCCTGACCCCGTGCCCGCACCGCGTGCGCGGGGCATACGCAGGCACGTAGGCGCAAGGGGCTGGTGGCGTGATGAGCGGAGTCGGTGACCCGAGGTCCCGGAACCGGGGTCCCGGTGGCGCGCAGTCGCGGAAGGGCGCGAGCCCGCTCGGCGGCGTGCGCCCCTTCTCGATCAAGACGAAGCTGGGCGCGCTCGTCGTCATCTCGGTGCTGATCACCACCGGTCTGTCGATGATCGCGGTGCACACCAAGACGGAGCTGCGCTTCATCACGGTGTTCTCGATGATCGCCACACTCCTGATAACGCAGTTCGTGGCGCATTCGCTCACCGCGCCGCTGGACGAGATGAACGCGGTCGCCCGGTCCATCTCGCGCGGCGACTACACCCGCCGGGTCAGTGAGAACCGCCGGGACGAGCTGGGCGACCTCGCCCACACGATCAATCTCATGGCGGACGAGCTGGAGGCCCAGGACCGTCAGCGCAAGGAGCTCGTGGCGAACGTCTCCCACGAGCTCCGCACGCCCATCGCCGGCCTGCGCGCGGTCCTGGAGAACATCGTCGACGGCGTCACCCAGGCCGACCCCGAGACGATGCGCACGGCCCTGAAGCAGACGGAGCGCCTGGGGCGGCTGGTGGAGACCCTGCTGGACCTGTCCCGCCTGGACAACGGCGTCGTCCCGCTGCGCCGCCGCCGCTTCGAGGTCTGGCCGTACCTCTCGGGCGTCCTCAAGGAGGCCCAGATGGTCTCCTCGGCCCGCGGCGGCGTCGCCTCGGACTCGGGCAAGCACACGCGTACGGACGTGCACCTGCACCTGGACGTACACCCGCCGGAGCTCACCGCGAACGCCGACCCGGAGCGCATCCACCAGGTCGTGGCCAATCTCATCGACAACGCGGTCAAGCACAGCCCGGCGCACGGCCGCGTGACGGTGAAGGCCCGGCGCGGCCCCACCACCGAGTCGCTGGAGCTGGAGGTCCTGGACGAGGGCCCCGGCATCCCCGAATCCGAGTGGCACCGCGTCTTCGAACGCTTCAACCGGGGCGCCGTCAGCTCCCCCCACGGCCCCGGCAGCGACGGCGGCACCGGCCTCGGCCTCGCCATCGCCCGCTGGGCGGTCGACCTCCACGGCGGCCGCATCGGAGTGGCCGAGTCCCCGAAGGGCTGCCGCATCCAGGTGGTCCTCCCGGGGGTACCCGCGAAACCCCAGGGAAGCGCGGGCGTCTAGAACGAGGGGCCGCGGCCGCCAAGGCCGCCGGCGTTCCTGGCCCGGGAAGCCGCAGGCTTCCAGGGGCGCGGGGAACTGCGCGAGCAACCCCCACATACCCGCACCCGACCACATACCCCCCAGACCCCCACACACCCCGGCGGGGGTCTGGGGGCGGAGCCCCCAGGAACAGGGTGGGACGGGTAGGGGCGGCGGGGCGGCGGGGGCGGAAAAATCCCGCGATACCCACATCCGAACTGGCTGAATCCCCCCGTCATTGCCAGATTTCGCTCATCCTCCCGGGGCTTACTTCTCTCCCAAGTTGACGTAAAGTTCGAACCGGAGCCACAAGATCCATGGCAGATCCGCCCAGCCGGACACGTGTGATCAGGTGCGTTCGAGCAGAGGGCCGCGTGCACATCGCCGCAGGCCCCGCCCGACGCATGCCCGGCACCTGCCCCCCACACCCGTTCCAGACCGGAACCACGCTTGTTTCCCGCCATTTCCGCCACCGAAACACGCATTCCGATGTGACTTACGCGACGAAGAGCGGGCTCGACCTGACCTTCCCGGCCACAGGGGCGTAGCCTTTATTCCCGCTGTCCATCACCTTGTGAAGCGGAAGAGGGCGGTTGCCGCCGTGTCGCCACAGTCCCCCAGTAACTCGAGCATCTCGACCGACTCAGACCAAGCGGGTAAGAACCCCGCAGCGGCCTTCGGTCCGAACGAGTGGCTCGTCGACGAGATCTATCAGCAGTACCTCCAGGATCCGAATTCGGTAGACCGAGCCTGGTGGGACTTCTTCGCCGACTACAAGCCAGGCGCCGCTGCCGCCTCGGCTCCGGCGAGTTCTGCGGCCACGGGGGCCGCAGCGACCACCACACCGGCGGCCCCCGCCGCCCCGGCCCAGGCCGCACCCGCCGCCCCGGCCGCACCCGCCCCGGCTGCCCCGGCTGCCCCGAAGCCCGCCGCCGCGCCGGCCCCCGCGAAGCCCGCGGCTGCCGCGCCCGCGCCGGCCAAGCCCGCGGCGGCCGCCCCGGCGAAGCAGGCCGCGCCCGCCGCTGCCGCCGCCGAGGGCCCGGAGCTGATCACCCTGCGCGGCCCCGCCGCCGCCGTGGCGAAGAACATGAACGCCTCGCTGGAACTGCCCACGGCCACGTCCGTGCGCGCCGTCCCGGTGAAGCTGCTGTTCGACAACCGCATCGTCATCAACAACCACCTGAAGCGGGCCCGGGGCGGGAAGATCTCCTTCACGCACCTGATCGGCTACGCGATGGTGCAGGCCATCAAGACGATGCCGTCGATGAACTGGCACTACGCGGAGAAGGACGGGAAGCCCACCCTCGTCAAGCCGCCGCACGTCAACTTCGGCCTCGCCATCGACCTGGTGAAGCCCAACGGCGACCGCCAGCTGGTCGTCGCGGGCATCAAGAAGGCCGAGACGCTGAACTTCTTCGAGTTCTGGCAGGCCTACGAGGACATCGTCCGCCGCGCTCGTGACGGCAAGCTGACGATGGACGACTTCACCGGTGTCACGGTCTCCCTGACCAACCCCGGCGGCCTCGGCACCGTCCACTCGGTCCCGCGCCTGATGCCCGGTCAGTCGGTCATCATGGGCGTCGGCTCCATGGACTACCCGGCCGAGTTCCAGGGCACGTCCCAGGACACCCTGAACAAGCTGGGCATCTCGAAGGTCATGACCCTGACCTCGACGTACGACCACCGGGTCATCCAGGGCGCCGCCTCCGGCGAGTTCCTGCGGATCGTCGCGAACTTCCTCCTCGGCGAGGGCGGCTTCTACGACGACATCTTCGAGGCCCTGCGCATCCCCTACGAGCCGGTCCGCTGGCTCAAGGACATCGACGCGTCGCACGACGACGACGTCACCAAGGCCGCGCGTGTCTTCGAGCTGATCCACTCCTACCGGGTCCGCGGCCACGTCATGGCCGACACCGACCCGCTGGAGTACCGCCAGCGCAAGCACCCCGACCTGGACATCACCGAGCACGGGCTCACCCTGTGGGACCTGGAGCGCGAGTTCGCGGTCGGCGGCTTCTCGGGCAAGTCCCTGATGAAGCTCCGCGACATCCTCGGCGTCCTGCGCGACTCGTACTGCCGCACGACCGGCGTCGAGTTCATGCACATCCAGGACCCCAAGCAGCGCCGCTGGATCCAGGACCGCATCGAGCGCCCGCACACCAAGCCGGAGCGCGAGGAGCAGCTGCGCATCCTGCGCCGGCTGAACGCGGCGGAGGCCTTCGAGACCTTCCTGCAGACCAAGTACGTCGGCCAGAAGCGCTTCTCGCTCGAAGGCGGCGAGTCGGTCATCCCGCTGCTCGACGCGGTCATCGACAGCGCTGCGGAGTCCCGCCTCGACGAGGTCGTCATCGGCATGGCCCACCGCGGCCGGCTGAACGTCCTCGCGAACATCGTCGGCAAGTCGTACGCGCAGATCTTCCGCGAGTTCGAGGGCAACCTCGACCCGAAGTCGATGCACGGCTCCGGCGACGTGAAGTACCACCTGGGCGCCGAGGGCACCTTCACGGGTCTCGACGGCGAGCAGATCAAGGTCAGCCTGGTCGCGAACCCCTCGCACCTGGAGGCCGTGGACCCGGTCCTGGAGGGCGTCGCGCGCGCCAAGCAGGACATCATCAACAAGGGCGGCACGGACTTCACGGTCCTGCCGGTGGCCCTCCACGGCGACGCGGCCTTCGCGGGCCAGGGCGTGGTGGCCGAGACCCTGAACATGTCGCAGTTGCGCGGCTACCGCACCGGCGGCACGGTCCACATCGTCATCAACAACCAGGTCGGCTTCACGGCGGCTCCGGAGTCGTCGCGTTCCTCGATGTACGCCACCGACGTGGCCCGCATGATCGAGGCGCCGATCTTCCACGTGAACGGCGACGACCCGGAGGCCGTGGTCCGCGTCGCGCGGCTGGCCTTCGAGTTCCGTCAGGCGTTCAACAAGGACGTGGTGATCGACCTCATCTGCTACCGCCGCCGCGGTCACAACGAGTCGGACAACCCGGCCTTCACCCAGCCGCTGATGTACGACCTGATCGACAAGAAGCGCTCGGTGCGCAAGCTCTACACCGAGTCCCTCATCGGTCGCGGCGACATCACCCTGGAAGAGGCCGAGCAGGCGCTGCAGGACTACCAGGGCCAGCTGGAGAAGGTCTTCACGGAGGTCCGCGAGGCCACCTCGCAGTCGACGCCCGGCGAGGTCCACGACCCGCAGGACGGCTTCCCGGTCGCGGTGAACACCGCGATCACGGCGGAGACCGTCAAGCGGATCGCCGAGTCCCAGGTCAACGTCCCGGACCACATCACCGCCCACCCGCGTCTGCTGCCGCAGCTGCAGCGCCGGGCGGCCATGGTCGAGGACGGCACGATCGACTGGGGCATGGGTGAGACCCTGGCGGTCGGCTCCCTCCTCCTGGAGGGCACCCCGGTGCGCCTGGCCGGCCAGGACTCGCAGCGCGGCACCTTCGGCCAGCGTCACGCGGTGATCATCGACCGCGAGACGGGCGAGGAGTTCACTCCGCTGATGTACCTCTCCGAGGACCAGGCGCGGCTGAACGTCTACAACTCCCTGCTCTCCGAGTACGCGGCGATGGGCTTCGAGTACGGCTACTCGCTCGCCCGTCCCGAGTCCCTGGTGATGTGGGAGGCCCAGTTCGGCGACTTCGTCAACGGCGCCCAGACGGTCGTGGACGAGTTCATCTCGTCGGCGGAGCAGAAGTGGGGCCAGACGTCCGGCGTCACCCTGCTCCTCCCGCACGGTTACGAGGGCCAGGGCCCGGACCACTCGTCCGCCCGCCCGGAGCGCTTCCTCCAGATGTGCGCGCAGAACAACATGACGGTCGCCATGCCGACCTCGCCGTCGAACTACTTCCACCTCCTGCGGTGGCAGGTGCACAACCCGCACCACAAGCCGCTGGTCGTCTTCACCCCGAAGTCGATGCTGCGCCTGAAGGCCGCCGCGTCGAAGGCGGAGGAGTTCACGAGCGGCGGGTTCCGCCCGGTCATCGGCGACAGCTCGGTCGACCCGAACGCGGTCAAGAAGGTCGTCTTCTGCGCCGGCAAGGTCTACTACGACCTGGAGGCCGAGCGTCAGAAGCGCGGCGTCACGGACACCGCGATCATCCGCATCGAGCGCCTCTACCCCCTGCCCGGGGCCGAGGTCCAGGCGGAGGTCAACAAGTACCCGAACGCCGAGAAGTACCTGTGGGCCCAGGAAGAGCCGGCGAACCAGGGCGCCTGGCCCTTCATCGCCCTCAACCTGATCGACCACCTCGACCTCGCGGTCGGCGCGGACGTCCCCCACGGCGAGCGCCTGCGGCGCATCTCCCGCCCGCACGGGTCCTCCCCGGCGGTCGGCTCGGCGAAGCGCCACCAGGCCGAGCAGGAGCAGTTGGTGCGTGAGGTGTTCGAGGCGTAACAGCACTCGAAGGCCGCACGCCACCGGGCCGCACCCCCTCGCCGGGGGTGCGGCCCGGCCGTTTTTCCGCACTTATCCTTGACCCATGTACTTCACGGACCGTGGCATCGAGGAACTGGAGAAGCGGCGTGGCGAGGAGGAGGTCACCTTCGAGTGGCTCGCCGAGCAGCTGCGGACGTTCGTGGATCTGAATCCGGACTTCGAGGTGCCGGTGGAGCGGCTGGCCACGTGGCTGGCGCGGCTGGACGACGAGGACGAGGACGAGTAGCCGTTCCTCCGGCGGGAGCGACCGGGCTCAGTCACGCGGATGGGCCAGGTCGTAGAGCAGGCCGAGGGTGCCGTGGGCGATCAGGAGGCCGCCGGCGACGAGCCAACCGGGACTGCGGCGGAGGAGCCCCCAGCCGGTCAGCGGGAGTCCCGCGAGGAGTTGGGCGGTGGCCAGGGCGCGCGCTCTGGGGGTGCCCGCCCACGGCAGCCACGGGCCCAGGCGGTCCCGTTCGAGGGCGTCGAGTTCCGTGCGGACGGCCCCGCGCCAGCCCGTCCACTCGATGCGCTGGACACCGGGCTGGACCCGGGCGACCTCACGGAGCCGGTCGGCGGGTTCGCCCGGGGTGAGGCCCGCGGGGAGCGACACTCCGGCGCGGGCGAGGACGGCGAGCAGCCCCAGCAGGCGGGCGCGGGCGTCGGCGGCCGGGTCGGGCTCGGTGAGGTGGTCCAGGGCCTGCGCGTCCAGGACCGCATCCAACCCCAGGCGGGCGGCGAAGGTACGCATCGCCTCGCCCTCACCCGCGGGGGTGCCGTTCGCGAGCCATACGTAGCCGACGGTGCGGCGGAATCCGGCGGCGAGGGTGTACCCGCCGCGGTCGGCGTCCCACCAGAGGGCGAGTACGGGCCACGAGACGCCGACGGCGAGGGCGGTCGCCCAGCCGGTGAGGACCCGGTCGACCAGCTCCCCGCCGTGCGACCAGGGCTTTCCCTCCGGAACGAGCGCCGTCCACTCCGTACCGGCCGGGACGAGCAGCATGCGTTCGCGCAGCAGCTGGGCGACGGGGGCGACGGAGTCGGGATCCGCCCGGCAGAGCAGCAGCGCGCCGGGGGAAGGGGCGGGCCGGTGGTAACGGGATCCCTGGGAGTGTTCCGTCGACATGCCCCCACGCTAGGCCGATTTGCCCAGGAATATCCCTGCGGGATCACCAGAACGGGTGCCTTGACTTTCCCTGACCGCGATATATCGTGAATTACGTGAGACGCGATAGTGCGCGATGGAGTGTTCTGTCGTGCCGGGTCTGCCGAGGAGGTCAGCACCATGTCCGAGTGGTCCGTCGCCGAGCCGCGAAAGCTCACGTTCGACGAGCCGGTGACGGCACTGCGTGTGCGCGTCGTCAACGGAACGGTGAACGTCATGGGCACCGACGAGGGTTCCGCCCGTCTGGAGGTGGCCGACGTCGAGGGCCCACCGCTGACGGTGACACAGAAGGACGGCACACTGACCGTGGCCTACGACGACCTGCCCTGGGCGGGCTTTCTGAAGTGGCTCGATCGCAAGGGCCGGCGTCGCAACGTACTGGTGTCGCTCGCCGTCCCTACGGGCACCCGGGTCGAGGTGGGCGTGGTGGGGGCCACGGCCGTCGTGTCCGGGCTGGGCGGGCGCACGGAGGTGAAGGGCGTCTCGGGCGACACCACGCTGGTCGGTCTGTCGGGGCCGGTGCGCGCCACGACGGTCTCGGGGAGCGTGGAGGCTCAGGCCCTCACGGGCGATCTACGGCTCAGTTCCGTCTCCGGGGACCTGACCGTCATAGAGGGCTCCTGCCCCACCGTGAAGGCCGACTCGGTGAGCGGCGCCATCATCCTCGACCTCGACTCCACGGGCGGCCCCACCGACATCGGCCTCACCAGTGTCTCCGGCGAGATCGCCATCCGCCTCCCTCACCCCGCCGACGCCGAGGTGGAGGCCAACACGGCCAGCGGCACCATCTCCAACGCCTTCGACGACCTCCGCGTCAGCGGCCCCTGGGGCGCCCACAAGGTCACCGGCCGCCTCGGCACGGGCAGCGGCCGCCTCAAGGCCACGACGGTCTCCGGATCCATCGCCCTCCTCCGCAGGCCACCGGCGGAGGACGAGCCGTGGGACGACCTCGACGCCCCCGAGACCGACGGCACGGCCGCTGACGCGACCGACGGCACGACCTCTCGCACGACCGACAAGAAGGTGCTCTGACATGCCTCCCGTCTTCGCCCACGGCCGCCTGCGGCTGTATCTGCTGAAGCTGCTCGACGAGGCGCCGCGCCACGGCTACGAGGTGATCCGACTGCTGGAGGAACGCTTCCAGGGCCTGTACGCGCCCTCGGCCGGCACCGTCTACCCCCGCCTGGCCAAGCTGGAGGCCGAGGGCCTGGTCACCCACACCACCGAGGGCGGCCGCAAGGTGTACGCGATCACCGACGCGGGCCGCGCCGAACTGGCCGACCGCAGGGGAGAGTTGGCCGACCTGGAACTGGAGATCCGTGAGTCGGTCGCGGAGCTGGCCGCCGAGATCCGGGCCGACGTCCGGGGCGCGGCGGGCGACCTGCGCCGTGAGATGCGGGCGGCGGCCTCCGAGGCCCGCAGGGGCGGCGGGGAAGGTGCTCCGCCCGGGGAGTCCGGGGAGTACGCCGACAACGAGTCCTGGCGGGCGGCGAAGGAGGAGATGCGCCGCGTCAAGCAGGAATGGAAGGAGCAGGCCCGCCGCGCGAAGGACGAGAGCCGCCGGGCCCGGGAGGAGGCCCAGCGCGCCCGCCGCCAGGCCAAGGAGGCTCAGGAGCACGCCCGCACCCAGGCCCAGGAGGAGTTGCAGCGCATCGCCAAGCGGGTCCAGGACCACGTGCAGGACCACTTCACACGGGGCGACTGGCCGACGGGGGTACGCGAGGGCCTGACCGAGCTGGCCAAGGAGTTCGGCGAGTTCGGGAAGGACTTCGGAAAGGAGTTCGGCAAGGACTTCGGCTTCGGACGGACGGGTGCGGAGTCCGGCTCGGAAGCGGCCGGCGCAGCGGGCGGTGCGGGGACCGGGACGACCTCGGCCACGGGGACCGGGACGACCAGCGGCGGGGTGCCCGAGTACTCGACCACTCCCGAGGACTTCCCGGCCGACTACGAGCCCGCCTGGGTGCACGAGACGCCCACCGGCGATCCGTCCCGCGACCTCGACCGCCTCCTGGACCGCTTCCGCGACGACATCCGCGACGCGGCCCGCGACCACGGCGTGACAGAGGACCAGCTCCGTGACGCCCGCCGCCACCTGTCGACAGCGGCGGCGCACATCGGGGTGATACTGCGAGCGCCCAAGGGATGAACCCGCGCGACGCTCGGAGAACCCGCCGCGGAGCGCCTCACGCCCTCCCCGCTCAGCCCGCCTCGGCCTCCCCCACCCCGTAGAGAACCCGCTCCAGCGCCTCGTACGTCACCCCGTGGTCCGCGAGGACCTCGGCCGGGACCCCAGGGCGGATGGTGAGGGCGAGGAGGATGTGCTCGTCGCCGATGACGAGGGTTCCCCCACGCGAGCGGATTCGAGCGTGGGGGAGGTCGCGGTGGGCGTGGGCGGTGCGGAGGGAGCGGGTGAGGACGTCCTTGGCATCGCGGGTGAAGGGACGACGCCCCGACGGCCGACGCCGCCGTCGGCCCTCCCCACCCGAGTCCAACGCCCCTGTCCCATGGGCCTCTTCGACGCGGGAGACGATCTTCGAGAGGTCGATGCCGAGACCCGAGAGCGCGTCCGTGTCCGCCCGGGAGAGGCCACCCCGGCGTCGGGCCTCGGCGAGGGCACGCTCGACGGAGTCGCGGCGTTCACCTTCGGCGAGCCCGAGCGCGCCCAGGGCGAACGAGGCACGGCTGGCCTTCCTGTCCAGCAGCGAGAGGAGCAGATGCTCCTCGGTCACCTCCCCCGCACGGGCGCGTTCGGCATGCTGGACCGCGCCCAGGACCACGGCCCGGGCATCCTTCGTGAAGCGCTCGAACATCAATGCCTCCCGTGCTTCTTGTGGACGGCCTGCCTGCTGACGCCGAGTTCCGCGGCGATCTCCTGCCACGACCAGCCCTGATTGCGCGCGCTGCGCACCTGCACCGACTCCAACTGCTCCAGCAGCCTCCGCAGTGCGGCGACGGCCCGCAGCCCGACCCGGGGGTCTCGATCGCCCGCGCGCTCGGCGAGATCCGTTGCTTCGGTCATGCTGTCAACTTACGTTGACACGACCCGGAGCGTCAACCCTGGTTGACATGACGACGGCCGACCCGGAGATCCGGGCCGGCCGTGATGACGAAGGAACCGTCAGGGGCTGGTGAGCACGATCTTGCCGAACTGGTCGCCGGCCGCGAGGCGTTCGAAGCCCTCGCGGGCACGGTCCAGGGGCAGCACCTCGTCGATGACGGGGCGGACACCGGTCGCGGCGCAGAAGGAGAGGAGGTCCTCCAGCTCATCCTTGGTCCCCATCGTGGAGCCGACGACCTTGAGTTCGAGGAAGAAGATACGGGTCAGTTCGGCGTGGGAGGGGCGGTCGCCGCTGGTGGCACCCGAGATGACGAGGCTGCCGCCGGGGCGCAGGGACTTCACCGAGTGGGACCAGGTGGCGGCGCCGACGGTCTCGATGACCGCGTCGACACGCTGCGGGAGCCGTGCCCCCGACTCCAGCGCCTCCACGGCGCCCAGCTCCAGGGCCCGCTTGCGCTTGGCCTCGTCCCGGCTGGTGGCGAAGACCCGCAGGCCTGCCGCCTTGCCGAGCACGATCGCGGCGGTGGCCACACCGCCGCCGGCGCCCTGGACGAGAACGGAGTCGCCGGGTCGTACACCGGCGTTGGTGAAGAGCATGCGGTACGCCGTCAGCCAGGCGGTGGGCAGGCAGGCGGCCTCTTCGAAGGAGAGTTCGGCGGGCTTGGGGAGGACGTTCCAGGTGGGGACGGAGACGAGTTCGGCGAAGGTGCCCTGGTAGCGCTCGGTGAGGATCGAGCGGGGTTCGTCCGGGCCGACACCGTGGCCCGTCTGGCCGATCACCGAGTGCAGGACGACCTCGTTGCCGTCCTCGTCGACGCCCGCGGCGTCGCAGCCGAGGATCATGGGCAGCTTGTCCTCCGCGAGGCCGACCCCGCGCAGGGACCACAGGTCGTGGTGGTTCAGCGAGGCGGCCTTCACCTTCACGGTCGTCCAGCCGGGCCTCGATTCCGGCGCGGGCCGGTCGCCCAACTCCAGTCCGTTGAGCGGTTGGTCACGGTCGATGCGGGCGGCGTAGGCAGCGAACATGCGCCTGACCATAGGGGGATGCCGGGAGCGATGGAACCACGGACCACTGTGACACGCGTCCCGTCCCACGTCGGCCTCAGCGCCTGACAGCTCGGGAGCACGGGTGCGTGGGCGGCTGCGGGTGAGTGGGGCTTCTCGCGCAGTCCCCCGCGCCCTGAAAAGCTCCAGGCCCGCAGGGCCTGGAGCTTTTCAGGGCGCAGCCCCGCTGTTTCCAGGAGCGCGGGGAACTGCGCGACCAGCCCCGACCGGACCCGCACCTGGGGGTCGAAGGGGCGCAGCCCCTTGAGGACGGGACGGGCAGGGGCGGCGGGGGCGAGGAAGACACCGCCACCACCCGGAGGGCTCAGCGCCGAGCCACGCCCTCCGCCCGAGCCGCCGCCGCGACCGCCGCGGTCACCGCCGGAGCGACCCGCTCGTCGAACGGCGACGGAATGACGTAGTCCGCCGCGAGATCGTCACCGACGACCGACGCCAGCGCCTCCGCCGCCGCGATCTTCATCCCCTCGGTGATCCGGGAGGCCCGCACCTGAAGGGCCCCCGCGAAGATCCCCGGGAAGGCGAGGACGTTGTTGATCTGGTTCGGGTAGTCGGAGCGCCCGGTCGCGACGACCGCCGCGTACTTGTGGGCGACGTCCGGGTGCACCTCGGGGTTGGGGTTGGCCATGGCGAAGACGAACGCGTTCTCCGCCATCGAGGCCACCGCCTCCTCCGGGACCGTACCGCCGGAGACGCCGATGAAGACGTCCGCGCCCGCGAGGGCGTCCTCCAGGGAGCCCGACAGCCCGGCCCGGTTGGTGAGTTCGGCGAGTTCCCGCTTGACCGGGGTGAGGTCTTCGCGGTCCACGGAGACGATGCCCTTGCGGTCGGCGACCGCGACGTCACCGAGGCCGGCCTCCAGCAGCATCTTGGCGATGGCCACGCCCGCCGCGCCCGCACCCGAGATCACGGCGCGCAGATCGCCGAGCCCACGGCCGGTCAGCCGGGCGGCGTTCCGCAGGGCCGCCAGCGTCACGACCGCCGTACCGTGCTGGTCGTCGTGGAAGACCGGGATGTCCAGGCGCTCCTGGAGCCGCTTCTCGATCTCGAAGCAGCGGGGCGCGGAGATGTCCTCCAGGTTCACACCGCCGAACGAGGGAGCGAGGCGGACCACGGTCTCGATGATCTCGTCGACGTCCGTGCAGGCGAGCGCGATCGGCACCGCGTCGACGCCGCCGAACTGCTTGAAGAGGATCGCCTTGCCCTCCATCACGGGGAGGGAGGCCTCGGGGCCGATGTCACCGAGGCCGAGGACCGCCGTACCGTCCGTCACGACGGCGACGACCGAGGACTTCCAGGTGTAGTCGTTGACCAGGTCCGGCTGCTCGGCGATGGCGGTGCACACCCGCGCGACGCCGGGCGTGTAGGCGAGGGACAGGTCGTCCTTGTCCCGGATCGGCACGGTGGCCTGCACGGCCATCTTGCCGCCGCGGTGCAAGGCGAAGGCGGGGTCGAAGGAGTCGAGGGAATTGAGGGGCTCCCCGCCGCCTTCCTGGCCCGTACTTCCGTCGCCGTTGTCGGTGCGAGGATTGACAATCTCCGCTGCCACTTTGTTGTACCCCTTAGGTCTGCATGGTTTGAGGGTGACCGCTCCCGGTTCGGAGGCGGGCGGGCACCGCGTAAGTCCCAGGTCACCGGTACGTACGGCGACGCCTGCGGGCTCAGACGCGACGGGCGCGCCGCACACGCGCCCTGGGCCCCGGATGAGGGGTGTAAGGAACCTTCTTACCGGACGGACGGCGCCGAGGACGAGTCCATAGGTCTTCATACCTCGAAGGTCACAACTCGAAGGTCATTTGAAGACGATCATGGTTGGTTCGACTCATCGACGGATGACAGGACAAGTCGGGCCACATCACGACAAGTTCTGTACGGCCACGTGTGCGGAGTTCGCAGCCGACCGCATCCTGAGATGCACCGAAGATCTTCCGGCCGGAAGAGGGCGATGCCGCACAAGGTCCGGTGTGATCACCTGGTCCGCAGCGGTTCGTAGGTCATTCGGGGGTCACCCGTTATCCGATTTTGACATGGCTGGTCATCTGATTGCACATGCCCGAATGGCAAGATGCCGTAATCACACGAGGTCGCCACACTCGAAGACGCGTGTTAATCGTCGACCTGTCGGCAACTCCACACCACCCCGCCGGAGGAACCCACCATGACCGCAAGCACCACCTGTCGTACGACCGGCCTGCGTTCCCGTACAGCCGCGGTCGGAGCGATCGCGGTCGCGGGCGCCCTGCTGCTCACCGGCTGCGGTGACCAGACCAAGAAGGACAACGGCTCCGACAGCGCCTCCACCAGCGCGGCACCGCTGGCGGACAAGCTGCCCGCGGCCGTGCGGGACAAGGGCGTGATCAACGTCGGTTCGGACATCGCCTACGCCCCGGTCGAGTACAAGGACGAGTCGGGCAAGGTCGTCGGCATCGACCTCGACATCGCCGCGGCGATGGGCAAGCAGCTCGGTGTGGACTTCAAGTTCCAGAACGCCACCTTCGACACCCTCATCGGTGGTCTGGCCGCCAAGCGGTACGACATCGCGATGTCGGCCATGACCGACACCAAGGACCGCCAGGAGGGCATCGACGCCGACACCGGCAAGAAGGTCGGCGCCGGCGTCGACTTCGTCGACTACTTCACCGCCGGTGTCTCGCTGTACACCAACAAGGGCGACGACCAGTCCATCAAGACCTGGGACGACCTCTGCGGCAAGACGATCGCCGTGCAGCGCAACACGTTCTCGCACGACCTCGCCAAGGATCAGGCGAAGAAGTGCAAGGACGACAAGAAGAAGGCGCTCAAGATCGAGGACTTCGCCACCAACCCCGAGGCCGAGACCCGGATGCGCTCCAAGGGCGCGGACGTCGTCTCCGCCGACTACCCGGTGGCCGCGTACTCCGTGAAGACCTCGGGCGGCGGCGACTACTTCCAGATCGTGGGCGACCAGGTCGAGGCCGGCCCCTACGGCATCGCCGTGGCGAAGGACAACACCGAGCTGCGTGACGCGCTCCAGGCCGCCGTCCAGGCCATCATCGACAACGGCGAGTACGAGAAGATCATCAAGAAGTGGGGCGTCGAGGACGGCGCCGTCACCGAAGCCAAGATCAACGGCGGCTCCTGATCACAGCGCTCCTGATCCTGGGCTCGGTTCTGAAAGGCTCCACCAGTGACTGTTGACGTCAACAAGACGGACGGTCCCTCGGACACGCCCCCCGCCGGCCCGGAGGCCCTCAAGGCCGTTCCGGTCCGGCACCCGGGGCGCTATGTGTCCGCGGCCATCGCACTCGCCCTCCTCGGTTCGATCGTCTACGCGTTCGCGCAGGCCAAGAAGATCAACTGGGGAGCGGTCCCCGACTACTTCTTCGACGACCGCATCATCGAAGGCGTTCTGAACACCCTGCTGCTCACCGTGCTGTCCATGGTGATCGGCATCGTCGGCGGCATCCTGCTCGCCGTGATGCGGCTGTCCAAGAACCCGGTGACCTCGTCGGTGGCGTGGTTCTACATCTGGTTCTTCCGCGGCACGCCGGTCCTGGTCCAGCTCTTCGTCTGGTTCAACCTGGGCCTGGTCTTCGAGTACATCAACCTCGGGCCGATCTACAAGGACTACTGGTCGTCCTTCATGACCCCGCTGCTGACGGCGCTGCTCGGCCTCGGTCTCAACGAGGCCGCGTACATGGCGGAGATCTGCCGCGCCGGTCTGCTGTCGGTGGACGAGGGGCAGACCGAGGCGTCGCACGCGCTCGGCATGAGCCACGCCAAGACGCTGCGGCGGATCGTGATCCCGCAGGCGATGCGCGTGATCGTGCCGCCCACGGGCAACGAGGTCATCAACATGCTGAAGACCACGTCGCTCGTCTCGACGGTGCAGTACGTGGATCTGCTCAAGGCGGCCCAGGACATCGGACAGGGCTCGGGGTCCACGGTGGAGATGCTGTTCCTCGCCGCCGCCTGGTACCTGATCCTGACCAGCATCTTCAGCGTCGGGCAGTACTACCTGGAGCGGCACTACGCGAAGGGGTCCTCCCGGTCCCTGCCGCCGACACCGATGCAGCGTTTCAAGACGGCCCTGCTGCCGCTGCGCCGTCCGAAGGGAGTCTCGGCATGACCGCCATGGTGAAGGCCGAGGGCATCCACAAGTCGTTCGGCCCCGTCGAGGTCCTCAAGGGCATCGATCTGGAGGTGCGGACGGGCGAGGTGTTCTGCCTCATCGGTCCGTCCGGCTCCGGCAAGTCGACCTTCCTCAGGTGCATCAACCATCTTGAGAAGATCAACGCCGGACGGCTGTACGTCGACGGCGAACTGGTCGGCTACCGCCAGAAGGGCGACAAGCTGTACGAACTCAAGGACAGCGAGGTCGCGCTCAAGCGGCGTGACATCGGCATGGTGTTCCAGCGCTTCAACCTGTTCCCGCACATGACGGCCGCGGAGAACGTGATGGAGGCGCCGGTCCAGGTCAAGGGCGTCAGCAGGGCCCAGGCCCGTGAGCGCGCCCATGAGCTGCTGGAGCGCGTCGGCCTCGGCGACAAGGCGGGCAACTACCCGTCGCAGCTCTCCGGCGGCCAGCAGCAGCGGGTGGCCATCGCCCGGGCCCTGGCCATGGAGCCGAAGCTGATGCTCTTCGACGAGCCGACCTCGGCGCTCGACCCGGAGCTGGTGGGCGACGTCCTCGACGTCATGCGCGACCTGGCCGAGTCCGGGATGACGATGGTCGTCGTCACCCACGAGATGGGCTTCGCCCGCGAGGTCGGCGACAGCCTGGTCTTCATGGACGGCGGTGTGGTGGTCGAGTCCGGCAACCCCCGTGACGTGCTGACGAACCCGCAGGAAGAGCGGACGCAGTCGTTCCTGTCCAAGGTCCTCTGACCGGGCCGGACGCACGGACGGACGGGACGCGGTACGCGGACGAGGGGCGGTACGGACATCCCGTACCGCCCCTCACTCGTGTCACGGGCCCGGTCGTCATTGAGCCGCGCCGCGGGCCCCGTCGTCACGCCCGGTGGTCCACGCCACGGCCGACACCCCGGGCTACTTCACCGCCAGCACCATCGAGTCGGCGGGCGAGCACCACACCGCGCGGGCCTCGGCGAAGCCCTGATCGCGCAGGACCCGGGCGTGCCAGTCGACGCTGTGGAAGTCACCGTCGGCGTGTTCGCCGTAGATCTCGAAACGGCGGGCCGTCGGCGCGGCGAGCACGGGGTCCTGGGCGGCGAGCTGCCACCATGCGGCCCAGTCGACGACACCGTCCGCCCTGGCTTGTTCCATACCCGCGTGCCGGTGCGCGCGCTCCGCCGCGTTGATCCGGGGCGTCGACTCGTCGATCATGTGGTCCGCGTTCATGAAGACACCGCCGTCGCGGAGGAGTTCCGCGACCTGACCGTAGAGGGCGGCGAGGGGTTCGCTGTGCAGCCAGTGCAGGGCTGTGGCCGTCAGGACGGCGTCGTACGAGTCGTACGGCAGCCGGGTCGGCCAGTCGGGGTCGGTGAGGTCGGCGGTGACGAAGGCGACCCGCCGGTCGCCCTCGAACGTGCCCTCGGCGATGGCGAGGAGGGCCGGGTCGAGGTCCACGCCGGTGCTGACGGCCTCGGGGAACCGCGCCAGCAGCCTGGACGTGATGGAACCCGTACCGCAGGCGAGGTCGAGGACGCGGGGCTCGGGGCCGATGAAGGCCTCCACCATGTCGAGCATCACCCGGAACCGCTCCTCACGGTCCGGCAGATACAGCTCCTGCTGCCGGTCCCAGCTCTCCTGCCAGGCCTGCCAGTCGGTTCCGGCCGTGGTGGTCATGGGGTTCCCTCCCTCGGTGTACCGCTTGTACCGCTTCTTCCGGCACGCACGTAATACCCTGTAAGCACGAGCAGCCATTACTTGACCCGCACCACGACATTAGAGCGCCCCCGTAAGGACTACAAGTGGAACTGGCCCATTACTCGGACTACGCCGTACGCCTCGTCAACACCGAGGAGCCGACCCGGGGCAAGGACACGCTCACCTCGGTCGAGGCCGTCCGCGATCTCTTCGGGCCCAGCCGGCAGGCGGCCCGGCGGGCGACGGACGCCGACGTCACCCGGTTCCGGTCGGTACGGGCCCGGCTGCGCTCGGTCTTCGAGGCCGCGAACGACGGCGACGAGACCCTCGCCGTGGACCTGCTGAACTCGTTGCTGCTCGAATTCCCGGTGAGCCCGCAGATCTCGGGGCACGACTTCCGGGACGACGACGGCCGCCCTCTGTGGCACATGCACCTGGCGGACCACCCGTCCAACGCGACGGCGGGCTACGCCGCCATCGCCGCGATGGGCCTGGCCTTCCACCTCACCGAGTACGGCGTGGACCGGCTAGGTCTGTGCGAGGCGGCGCCCTGCCGCAACGCCTACCTCGACACCTCCACCAACCGCTCCCGGCGCTACTGCTCGGACCGCTGCGCGACCCGCGCCAACGTGGCGGCCTACCGGGCCCGCAAACGCCTGGAGGCGGACCGGTCGCCGAACACGGGCCTGGCCGCCGAGAACGCCCAGCGGGCGAGCGCGAACGGCGAACCCTGACCCTCCGGCCGGGGCCGGTACCGGAATCGCACCTTCCCCAGCACCAGTTCATCGGGGACGACCCCGTAGTCCGTACTGTCCCCGCCCGCGTACGCGTTGTCCCCGAGCACCCACCAACCGCCGTCGCGGCGCTCGGCGATCCGCTTCACGACGAGCAGATCCTGCTGGAAGGGGTGGCGCAACACGAGGACGTCACCGATCCCCAGGCGGGCCCCGTAGTGGACGAGCAGTTGGTCCCCGTGGCGCAGCGTGGGAACCATGGAGGGCCCTGTGACCTCGGCCACCCCGAAGGGCAGGAGGGCCCTGCCCCGCTCGCTCTCCTGCGACGGCTCCGGCATCACCCGGCACCTCCCCGGTCCGTTCCTCTCCAGTGCTCCACCAGTCCCAGTCTGACCCCGGACTTTTGTCCTAAGCCCATGGGGGCACTCGCGAAAACCTCTCTCGTAGGGAGTAATGTCCCACCTGAGAAGACGATCACGAGGAAGGAATGCTCCATGCTTTCCCGCCTGTTTGCCCCCAAGGTCAAGGTCAGCGCCCACTGCGACCTGCCCTGCGGCGTGTACGACCCGGCCCAGGCCCGCATCGAGGCGGAGTCGGTGAAGGCCGTGCAGGAGAAGATGGCCGCCAACGACGACCCGCACTTCCAGGCTCGCGCGACCGTCATCAAGGAGCAGCGCGCCGAGCTCGCCAAGCACCATGTGTCGGTCCTCTGGAGCGACTACTTCAAGCCCCCGCACTTCGAGAAGTACCCGGAGCTGCACCAGCTGGTCAACGACGCCCTCAAGGCCCTCTCGGCCGCCAAGGGCTCGACCGACCCGGCGACGGGCCAGAAGGCGCTCGACTACATCGCCCAGATCGACAAGATCTTCTGGGAGACCAAGAAGGCTTGATCTTTGATCACGCCATGTGACCTGCGATTTCCTTGGTCGCCAGGTCAACCGGTCCGCACCCGGTCCGCATGCCGCCGAGCACGGCGTCCATGACGGTCCGGGTGCGGTCTTCTTTCTGGCCGCACCTGCTTGACGCTCTCCGCCGGCCATGAGGGCGGAGGCGCAGAAGTGGTGCAGTTCCATTCCGTTTCCAGCGGCAGTGGTTGAGGGGCTCGCCCTCCTCCCTCGCGAACAGCCACTCCTCGGAGGGGCGAGCGGCGCGGACCGGCGGCGATGAGCCACGCCTCCCACTTCGGCGTACGCCTCGAACATGATCCGCCCGGCTCGCGAGGCGACGTTGCTTCTCGGGCCAGGCTCAGCCCGAAACCGGCGGGGGACACGCATGTGCGCCCTCGACAACACCCCTCCGAGCTGCTCGGGATCGTAGTCTCCCGTCTCGAGCAAGGGCCATGGACAGCCCGGCAGTTGAACCCGCAAGCGGCTACGAAAGGTCAGGGCCGGGCTGTAGCATCCAGGCGTGATGGACGCCACATCAGCACCATTCCGCGAGTACGAGACCGGTTTGAGTGAGCAGCCCCTCCGGCAGGGCGATGTACTGGAATTCCTCCAGAAGGAGGAATTCCCGACTGGCTGGCGCGACACTATTGCCATCGTCGTGACCGCGAACTGCGACCTGTCCTTCGGGAAACACTGGGGAACAGTCACCTATGTGCCGGCAATCCCGTTCGACGTCTACGTCCAGCAATTCATCATCCCTAAGATTATCGCCACGGAATGCACAAAGTCCGAGAAGATACTGCACAGCCTGTTCACGCAAGAAGTGGCAACTGAATCCGTGGAACGCGCCCTGGAGATGCTGCAACTTGGATATCCGATGGAGGAAATTTCGGTACTGCTGCCCCCGGACGGCAAGGGACGCCCCCGTTTCGAAGCCGAACTCCAGACCCTCGGGCTTTATTGGACCGCCCAGGTCACTCTGAAGCAGTGCACGGACTCTGATGAATACTGGCGCCACATCGAGGGACTCAGCGCCGATCTCGACAAACTGCGCAAGCCGAAGACGAGCAGCAAGGAACTGCTTCGCAAAGAGATAAAAAGCAGGCTCAAGAGCTTCCCCGGCGATACCCTCTTCTTGTGCGAGCCCGGCCCTGGCTACGCAGGTGGGTACGTCGTGATGCTGCGCCTCATCCGCAGCATCGAGGACACCTCGGTAGCCCTGCGGCCGGCCGACGAATACCACTCCCCGGGGCAACATCGAGCACGGCGGATCGCCCGTCTGAAGATCCTCTATTGTCACCGTGTCGTCCAGCAGATGGCCCAGGTATTCACCGACATCGGCTTGCCTGCCGACTACGAGGGAGCACGGGACTCGCACCTTGATGACTACGTTGAAAGCTGGGGCAAGTGATGTTGATTGTCTTTACACGCAGTAGCCTTCCTGAATACATCGAGCACGGCCGCATCAATGGCTTTCAGTCGAATCCTGAACCAGGGCTGCTGGGTGACAATCTATTCCTGTCGGAGACGATGGGCTGCCGCTTCTTTGTGCGCCGCGAGGACGACCAAGACAGTCGATTGATCCTGGTGGACGGTTGGTGCTGGGAACTGATCACCGAAGACTCCACGGAGACGGCCACCCGTTTTCTGGAACGCATCGACCGGGCTTCCCGTGCCATGGCTCACCCGCCGGTCTCTCTTCCCCACCAGTGGAGCAAGTTCTCGTACGAGAATTTCCTGGCCTTCTTCGCGCTGCCCCGCAACATCAACCATGATTCGTTGCGGTGGGTCGCCGAAACCCTCCAGGGAGGGCACGCGGCTTTCTGGTGGCTCACCGACCGGAGCGATCCGAAACCCCTTCAGAGCTTCACCATCGACCACACGCCCGTCAACGATGCGATCTCCGGCTACCACCAGGCGCTGGATGCAGCCGTCCAGGCGTTCAGTGGCGTCAAGGAAAAGCCCCAACTGCTGCAGCCTTCCATTGACCTGATGCGGGTAGGTGCCGGGTCCGTCGCCCGGGAACGCTCGTACTCGGAGTGGCTTCCGCAGCTGACGGACGCCCAGCGGGACATCCTCGACAACGCATTGGCCGACCCACTGAAGATCCGCGGTGTAGCCGGCTCGGGCAAGACCCTCACCCTCCAACTGAAGGCGCTGCACGAGCTGTACACGTCGTCCGCGGCGGAGAGCAATGCCCAGACCCCGGGGTCCGCCAGTGGAGCGCTGCCGCGGATCCTGTTCCTCACACACAGTTGGTCCATGGCAGAGCAGGTGGAGGAGGCGTTCAGGCGCCTCGACGAGCGCGGGCTCTCCTCCAAGATTGATGTCATGCCGCTCCTCTACTTGAAAGAGTGGCTCCAAGGCCCCTTGTCCTCAGAGGTCGAGGTCCTCGGCGAAGACAGTCTGGACGGCAAGCAGCAGCAGATGCGCCTCATCAGCGATGCTGTCGAACACATCAAGTCCAGTATCTGGACGAGCTACAAGGCCAATGTCAGTGACTGGGTGCGGCAGGGCGTCGACGCCGACCGGGACGAGGCCGATCGGCTCCGCCTCTGCTGGGCTTTGCTGCGTGAATTCGCCGAGGTCTTCGACTCGCGCGAGATCAAGACCCTGCCCAATGCGCTGCAGAAATATATTGATCTCCCTCGTGAATCGTGGATGGTGCCACTCGAAACGAATGCAGACCGAGAACTCTCCTTCCGCGTGTACAAGTACTACGTCCGACAGTTGGTGGAGGAGGGTTTGGTCACCACCGACCAGGTGGTGGACGATTTGAGGAGGGACCTCGAGAAATACGAGTGGAACGCCGTCCGAGCCGGCCGCGGCTACGACATTGTCTTCGTCGATGAGTTCCATCTCTTCAGCGACCCCGAGCGCTACCTGCTGCATTTACTCACCCGCGAGGCGGAGAAGCCGCCGCGGCTTGTCATGGCGATGGACCCGAGCCAGTCCGTTTTCCTGCTCCTCACCGGCCTGGCCGAGACCGACATCAGCCGCGCTGCCAGCGGCATGATCCAGCGCGGGCAGACAAAGTCGATCGACTTGAAGACGACGCATCGATTCACCGAGCCCGTCTTCAATTTCCTGCGCTATCTGCACACACAGATGCCGAACGTGGTGGAGCTCGGACACGACTGGGTGTACGACGCGATCCCCGACTCCGGTAAGACAGGCCGAGAGCTGCCTCGAGCGCGATTCGTCAGCCGTCACAAGTTGGCCGAGACCGGCGTGACAGACGCTTTCGCCCTGCATGCTGCGAGCACTCAGGAACAGCGGGTGGCCCTCATCGGAATAGGCAACAGCGAACTGGAGGCAATCAGGGAGGTCCTCAAGGACAAGGGGCACTCCACGGCCTCGTACGTCCTGATCGACGGAAGGGATGAAATCGAACGGCTGCGCTACTCCCGGCGTGCCCTCATCGTGACGGCAGCCGAGTACGCCGCCGGCCTCCAGTTTTCGCATGTCGTGGTGGTCGGAGGCACGAGCGGGAACCACGAGTACGGACACGGCACCAGCGCGATGCGGGCTCTGTACTCCCAGTTCTACCTGGCTGCGAGCCGCGCCGAGGAGCATCTGACCATCGTCGCCCCACAGGAGCAGGGAGGCTTCGGCGAAGTATTGGGCAAGGCTGTCGATGCTGATGTAGCCGTTACCGGTTCCGCCGTCGCACCCAATCCCCGGTCGCAGTAGACAACGGGGCGCACGGAGACAAAGAAGGCCTGACCCGGCCTCTCTCGTCCGCACCCGGTCCGTATACCGCCGTCTCGCACGGCGGTGTGACGGGCCGGGTGCGGTGGTGTCCGGGGGCCGTGCGGGCCGTTGCGGGCCGTGCGGCCCGCCGGAGTCAGGTGGTCGGGGCGGGGCCGGGCCAGACCGCCGACGCGTCGTCGCGGTCGGGGTTCGGGAGGCGAAGGGGACGGACGGGGACGGGGGCCGTGTGGTCGTCGGTGGTGACCGTCCAGGGGGCGGGGCGGCCGGAGTAGCAGAGGGCGGTCAGGGCGAAGACGCCGTCCGCGTAGACCTCGACGTATTCGCCGACCGTCAGGATGCGCAGTGACGTGGGGGGTTCACGGAGCACCGTCTCGGCGAACGGGGTGCCGGCCGGGCCCGTGACGTGGAGGTTCTTGCCGTCGCAGGTAACGGTGAGGGCGGGGCGGGCGGGGTCGGCCGCGTCGGTGCGCAGGGCGACCTCGACGGGGCGGCCGCCGAGGGCGATGTCGCCGACCGCGTGGAGAGCGGGGTCGGTCGTCGGGTCGCCGAGCCAGGTGCCGAGGCCCGGCCACCAGGCCAGGTGCGGGGCCGAATCCGCCCCGACGACCAGGGACTTGGGCTGGGCGAGCATGCCCCGGCAGGGGGCGCCGGCGTCGGTGAGGCCGACCCGGCGAGGTGTCGTGTGCAGCACGACGCGGGAGCCGTCGGGGTCGAGGATGACGCGGGGGGCATACGCCCCCGTGGGGCCCAGTTGGCCGTGCCGGGTCCAGGGGCCGCGCAGACGGGGTGCCGTCCACGCGTCGAACCCGCGCGTCGCGCCGATCGAGCCCAGGAGGAGCCAGGTGCCGTCGTCGAGGCGCTCCAGGACGGGGCACTCCAACTCGTCCACGTCACCAGGGGAGATCAGCGGCGGGTGGACCGTCCAGTGCTCCAGGTCCGGCGAGGTGGCGAGGGCCACGCAGCCGCTGACCTCCACGGGGAGCGAGGCGTCGCTCGCGCAGATCACCATGACCCAGCCGTCACCCTCGTCGTCGCGGACGACGAACGGGTCGCGCCAGCCCATGCGGTCGCCGGTGCGGTACCAGCGCGCGTCGGCCTCGACGACCGGTCCGGTGCTGTGGCGCCGCCAGCCCGTGCCGTCCGTACGGTCGGAGTGGGCGAGGCCGACGGACTGCAGGGGCCAGCCCTCCGGGGTCAGTCCGCTCACCCCGGTGTAGAACATCGCGCTTCCGGTGCCGTGGCGGACGGGGTGCATCGTCCACACCGCCTGCTGGTCGAAGCGGCCGGGCAGACCGTTGCCGAAGGCGGTGCCCTCGGGCCGCCAGCCGACCAGGTCGACCGAGGTGGCCCGCCCGTAGGACGTCTCCATCCGCAGATGGTCGAACTCGGCGGTCCAGGGCCCCTGGAGATGCAGCACCGTGTAGGTGCCGTCGTCCTCGCGGAGCAGGGCGAAGTCGTTCACGCAGAGGCCCGGCGGGGCGTATCGCATGCGCAGCAGTCCTGTCGGCTCGTAGCGCCCAAACGCGTGCGCTGACCATGGTTGAGAGAGGTATCGCTTGAGAATCAGCGCAAGTAAAACTGAACGCAAACGCTTGCGCAACAAGGAGGCCGGGTTTACGGTCACGTCACCCACAGACACACCGACGTGAACCCGACGGGAGAAATCCGCCGTGCCGGTCAGCATCACCGATGTCGCCCGCGCCGCCGGCGTCTCGGCGTCCACCGTGTCCCGCGCACTGCGGGGCCGGCCTGGCGTCTCGGACGAGGTGCGCACCCAGATCGCGGCCGTCGCCGCACAACTCGGCTACACGGCGTCCCGTTCGGCGTCCAGCCTCGCCAGTGGACGCACGTACACGATCGGGGTCGTCGCCCCGTACATCGGCCGCTGGTTCTTCGGGACCGTGCTGGACGCCGCCGAGCAGGTGTTCAGCGCCGCCGGGTACGACGTACTGCTCTACAACCTGGGGTCGGCCGAGGCGCGCAAGCGGTTCTTCACCAAACTGCCGGTGCGCAAGCGGGTCGACGCGGTGCTCTCGCTGCTCATCCCGGACGAGGACGAGTCCGCCGCGTTGCGCTCCCTCGGGGTGCCGCTGGCCTCCACGGTCGGGGGCGCCCGCCCCGGCTTCACGGTGGTCGGCATCGACGACCGGGCGGGCGCGGAGAGCGCCGTACGGCACCTGGTGAACCTCGGCCACCGCCGGATCGGCATGATCTCCGGGGCCAGCGGGCCGCTGCACTGGACCACCCCCGTCGACCGCCGCGCCGCCTATCTGCACGTCCTCGCCGAAGCCGGGATCGAGCACGATCCGGCGCTGGTGGCGGACGGCGACTACACCGTGGACGGCGGCGAGCGGGCGATGACCGAGCTGCTGGCCGCGTCCCGGCCGCCGACCGCCGTGTTCGCCCAGTCCGACGAGATGGCGATGGGCGCGTTGCGCGCGCTCAGACGGCATCGGCTGCGGGTGCCGGACGACGTGTCCGTGGTCGGCTTCGACGATCACGAACTCGCCGACGTGGTCGGGCTGACCACCGTCGCCCAGCCGGTCGCCGGGCAGGGCGCGGAGGCCGCCCGGATGCTGCTGCGGCAGTTGGACGAGCCGGACGCCGAACAGCCGCCAGGCCGGGTGGAGATGCCCATACGGCTCGTCCTGCGCGAGACGACGGCACCGCCGCGCCCACGCGGACCCCAGTGACGTCCCGCCCACCTCGCATGTCCCGCACATCCCGCATGTCCCGCATATCCCGTACGCCCCGCACGGCATGTACGCCCCGGACGCCCATACGACCCGTAGGACCCGGGCCCCTCACCCCCCACCCGCCGAACGCCGTCCAGTCCGGCCGCCCCGGCGCCCGACCGCCCCACCACCCGACAGCCCCCCGCACCTCGCACCCTCATCCCGCACGGAGGCACACACCATGAACCCGACCACCAGCTCGACCAGCAGAAGGTTCCGCCGCACCGCCCGTACAGGGCTGGCCCTGGTCCTCCCCCTGGCGGCGCTGGCCGCTTGCGGTGGGGGCGGTGGTGGCGACACCTCCGCCGAGGCCGGCAGCGGCGAGGGGACGATCAGCGTCTGGGCCCACCAGGGTCAGAAGAGCGAGTCGGAGGCGTTGCAGAACGCGGTGAAGTCGTTCAACTCCTCGCAGGACAAGGTCAAGGTCGAACTGAAGCTGATACCGGAGACCGACTACACCAAGACGATCACCGCGACGGACGCCGGCGAACTGCCGGACGTCCTGGAGTTCGACGGCCCGACGATGGCGAACTTCGTCTACAACAAGAAGCTCGCCCCGATCGACGACCACGTCTCCGCCAAGACCCTCGACAACGCCACCGATGCCAGCAAGGCGCAGGGCGAGATCGACGGAAAGCACTACGGCCTGGGCATGTTCGACTCCGGACTCGGCATGTACGGCAGCAAGAAGCTGCTGGACGCCGCCGGTGTGACGTACCCGAAGGGCCTGGACGACGCCTGGACCGCGAAGGAGTTCGACGCCGCGCTCAAGGCGCTCAAGGCGAAGGACTCCGACGGCAAGGTCATCGACCTCCAGGAGGGCAACGGCTACGCCACCGAGTGGGGCACCTACGGATTCGCCCCGATCGTCTGGTCGGCGGGCGGCTCCCTGCTCAGGGACGGCAAGGCGGAGGGCGCCCTCGACACCCCCGCAGTGGCATCGGCCATGAAGACCTTCCAGTCCTGGAAGGCCGCGACGGACGCCAACACCGACGGCAACGCCTTCGCCAAGGGCCGGGTCGCCCTGAGCTGGGTCGGGCACTGGATGTACCCCGCCTACAGCGAGGCACTCGGTGACGACCTGGTCGTGCTGCCGCTGCCCGACTTCGGCGACGGCCCGAAGACCGGCCAGGGCTCGTGGGCCTGGGGTGTCGGCGCGAACAGCAAGAACGCCAAGGCCGCGGGCACCTTCCTGGACTTCCTCCTCGACGACACCAACGTCGGCGCCATGACGAAGGCCAACGGCGCTCCGCCGGCCACGAAGTCCGCGCTCGCCGCGAGCCCCCTCTACCGGCAGGGCGGCCCGCTCCAGCTCTTCGCCGACCAGCTCGCCAAGCCCTGCGGCGACCGTGACATCAGCAAGTCGTGTGTCGCCGTCACCCGGCCGGTGACCGCCGGATACCCCGTGGTGACCGCGAAGTTCAGCGAGGCGGTGAGCTCGATCTACGGCGGCGCCGACCCGAAGGAGGCCCTGTCGAAGGCCGCTCGCGCCATCGACCGGGACTTCTCGGACAACGCCGGCTACGAGATCCCGTAGCCACGCGCCCGGTCGGCCGCATCGCACCCGTCGGGTCCGGTTGACGGCATCCGTTCAACCGGGCCCCCGGTGCGACCGCGCCCGTCGGACCAGTCGGACTCAACGCGTTCAGCCGAACCCATCGGCCGGGGCGGGCGCGCGCACGCCGTGTTCGCCCGCCCCTCCGGGAAGAGGACCCCTCCGTGAAAACCGTGGAACCCGCGCCCGCGGCGGCCCCAGGCCGACAGCAGGCCTCACGCCCCGGCGCACCGGCCCCGCGGCCGTCGCGCCGCAACCGCGAATGGCTGCACGGACTGCTCATGTCCGCCCCCGCCGTCGCCGGACTGATCGCCTTCGTCGGCATCCCCTTCTGCTACGCCGTCGTGCTCTCCTTCTACAACGTGCGCCTCGGCTCCCCGCTGGAACCCACCTTCTTCGGTGTCGAACAGTACCGACGGCTGTTCACCGACCCCGACCTCTCCGGCCCGTTCCTGCGGGCGCTGCTCAACAACCTGACCTTCGCCGTGGTCGTCGTCCCCCTCCAGACCGGGCTCGCCCTGGGCCTGGCGATCCTGCTGAACCGCAAGCTGAAGGCGATCGGCGTCTTCCGGTCGGTGTTCTTCATGCCGGTCGTCTTCCCGATGGCCCTGGTCGCGGTGATCTGGCGGCTGATCCTCGCCCGCAGCGACCAGGGCATGCTCAACTCGGCGCTGGACGCGGTGAGCCTCGGCAACTGGGGCGCGTTCGACTGGCTCGGCGACGGCCTGACCGCGATGGCCTCGATCATCGTCCTCTCCGTCTGGCAGGGCGTGGGTTTCCAGATGGTCATCCTGCTCGCCGGGCTCCAGCAGATCCCGGGCGAGCTGTACGAGGCCGCCCAGCTCGACCGGGCCTCGCCCTGGCAGCAGTTCCGGCATGTCACCCTGCCCGGCATCCGCTCCACCCTCGTCTTCGTCGTGATGCTCACCTCGGTGCTGTCCTTCCGCGTCTTCGACCAGGTGTACGTCCTGGTCAAGGGCGGCGGGCTCGACGAGGACGCGGCCCGCACGGTGATGTACCAGGCCGTCACCACCGCCTTCGACCAGAACAACATCGGCCAGGCGTCCGCGATCACCGTCGTGTTCTTCCTGATCGTCGTCGCCCTGACCCTGATCCAGCGCCGCGTCGTCCGGCCCGACAACGAGGACTGAGCATGAGCACGACTACGAGCACGCACACGGGTGTGGGTGGGGGCGCGGGCGTGAGCACGGGTGGCGGCCTCTCCCGTGGACCGCTGCGCCGCTTCCTCGACTACGCCGTCCTCTCCGTCCTGGCGTTCGTCTTCGCCCTGCCCGTCATCTACCTCCTCCTCGGCAGCCTCAAGCCGTCCGACGAGGTCCTGGACGGGCTGTCCGGATTCCTCCCCACCCATCTGTCCTTCGACAACTACTCCGCCGTCCTGGACAGCCTGAACTCCGACAGCACGGGCTACTTCTGGCAGTTCATGGGCGTCTCGCTGTTGCTGGCGTTCGTGGTGGTGACGGGCGGCCTCTTCATCAACTCGATGGCGGCGTACGGGCTCTCGCGGCTGAGGTGGCGGGGCCGGGAGGCCGTCTTCACCCTGGTCCTGCTGCTGATGCTGGTGCCGTTCGAATCGGTGGCCGTGCCGCTGTTCTACATGTTCAACGACCAGCGGAACACGCTCTTCATCCAGGCGCTCCCCTTCGTCGCCAACGCCTTCTCGGTCTACCAGTTCCACACGTTCTTCCGCTCGATCCCGCCGAGCATCGAGGAGGCGGCCCGGCTGGACGGCGCGGGCCCGTGGCGCACCTTCTTCGCGATCATCGTCCCGATGTCGAAGCCGGCCTTCGCCTCGGTAGCCATCCTGACCTTCCTCACCCAGTGGGGGTCGTTCCTGTGGCCGGTGCTGATGGTCTCGGACCCGTCGGTACGTCCGCTGCCGCTGGAGATGAGCGTCTTCCAGGGGCAGCAGCCCCCGGACTGGGGCCAGATCCTCGCCTTCGGCGTCCTCCTCGTCCTGCCGGTACTGATCGTCTTCGCCTTCTTCCAGCGGTGGTTCGTCCAGGGGGTGGCCAGCTCGGCGGTGAAGGGGTGACGCACCACGCCCGCTCCGGGGGGGGGCGGCCGTACGCCGAAGCGCTGTGCGTGGCCCGTTGTCAGTGGCCGGTGCGATGCTGTGGGCATGAACCGGGACGATCTGGTGCGGCTGCGGCGGGCGCGGGACCGCATGGACCGCGAGTACGCCGAGCCGCTGGAGGTGACCGCGCTCGCCCGCACCGCGCTGATGTCCCCCGGACACTTCCACCGCAGCTTCCGCGCGGCCTTCGGCGAGACGCCGTACGGCTATCTCATGACCCGCCGGATAGAGCGCGCCAAGGCGTTGCTCCGCCGCGGCGACCTCACGGTGACCGAGGTGTGCCTGGCCGTGGGCTGTACGTCACTGGGCTCCTTCAGCTCCCGCTTCACCGAACTGGTCGGCGAGACACCGAGCGCGTACCGGGCCCGCTCGCACGAGGAGGGCGCGGCCATCCCCGCGTGTGTGGCGAAGCGCCTGACCCGGCCGACCCGACACCGCATACGCACGGCGGAACCCGGCGAGGCGTCCTAGCGTGAGGACATGGCTACGAACGATCCGCACGCCGCGCACGGGCTCCCGGCCCCGGATGTGAAGCTCGCCCAGTGCTTCCTCGCCGTCGACGACCATGACAAGGCACTCGCCTTCTACCGTGACGTGCTCGGCATGGAGGTCCGCGGCGACGTGGGCTTCGAGGGCATGCGCTGGGTCACCGTGGGCTCCCCGCTCCAACCGGACGTCGAGATCGTCCTGGAGCCGCCGGCCGCCGACCCCGACATCTCCCCCGCCGACCGCGAGACCATCGCCGCCCTCCTCGCCAAGGGCGTGCTGCGCGGTGTCAACTTCACCACCGCCGACTGCGACGCCCTGTACAGCCGTGTCGAAGCCTCCGGTGCCGACGTCCTCCAGGCCCCCACGGACCAGCCGTACGGCGTCCGCGACTGCGCGTTCCGCGACCCGGCGGGCAACATGCTGCGCTTCATGCAGCGCCGGGACTGACCGCCCGAGCGCGGCGGCAGCGGCCCGGCCCGGCGGAAAACGGCGTTGCGTGGAACGGGGCGGCAAGGGACCGTACGAGTCGTTCAGCCGTGGGGCTGGACCGTACGACAGGGAGCGGCGCTGTGGGTGGAGTGGGCGGTAACGGCAGTGGCGGCGGGGACGGCGGCTCGGTGGGCGGGATGAGCGAGGCCGGTGGGCCGATTCGGTGGACGTACGCGTTCGTCGACCGGCCGGCGGCGCGGTTCGAGCGGGCCTGTGCCTTCTGGACGGCGGTCACGGCGACGCGGCTGTCCGCACCGCGAGGTGATCGGGGCGAGTTCGTCACGCTGCTGCCCGAGAACGGCGACGCGTGCGTGAAGGCGCAGGGGGTCGAGTCGGGCGACGGCGGCGCGCACCTGGACTTCGCGGTCGAGGACGTTCACGCGCTCGTCGACCGGGCGGTCCGGCTCGGCGCCGAGGTGGTCGCCCCGCACGACGACTGGGCGGTGCTCGGCTCACCCGCCGGGCAGCTCTTCTGCGTGGTGCCATGGAGCGGAGAGGCCAAGCGGCCGCCGGTGGTGGACGGAAGCCGACTGGACCAGGTGTGCCTCGACGTGACGCCGGCCGCCTTCGAAGACGAGGTCACGTTCTGGGCGGCCCTGACGGGGTGGGACTCCCGTCCGGGTTCCCGCCCGGAGTTCCATGTGCTGCGCCCGCCGACCGGCCTCCCCCTCCGCATCCTCCTCCAGCGCCTCGACGCCCCCCGCCCCACCTCGGCTCACCTCGACTTCGCCTGCACCGACATCGACACCACCCGGGGTCGCCACGAATCCCTCGGCGCGACGTGCGTGTCCCACCATCCCCACTGGACCGTGATGCGCGACCCGGCAGGGGGCACGTACTGCCTGACGGGCCGCGCCCCGGAGACAGGCGGACTGCCTCCGACGGCCAGATGAGGTCGGACCCTGGGGACCACGGGCCCCGTCGGCTCAGATGTCCTCCGCGCCTTCCAGCACCGGGCGGATGACCACGGGATACTCCGTGAGCCCCTCGGGGCCGGGGCACTGGGCGACGCGGGCCGCGATCTCCGTGACCCGGTCCAGGTCGGCGCAGTCCAGGAGCCAGTAGCCGGCGAGCAGTTCAGCGGTCTCCGGGTACGGACCGTCCGTGATCACCGGTTTGCCGTCGACGTCCGCCGTGACGAACCGGGTGCGCGCCGGCTCGGCCAGCCCCTGCCCGTCGAGCATCTCCCCGGTCTCGGTGAGGTCGTCGTTGATCGCGCTCATATAGGCGTACATGGCGCGCAACTCATCCTGTGTCCAGGCCGGAGAGTGCTCGGAGGCCTTCCCCCGCATGCCCTCGTAGTCCGCCTGCGTGCCCAGGACCATCATCAGGAACTTCATGAGTCCGCTCCTTCGTCCGCCGCCGGCCGGTCGCAGCCAGGGGCCGAAGCCGGGGGCCGAGCCCAGCCAGGTCAGGCCTTCTCCTCGGTCCTCGCCTCGGCCGGAGCCGACTCCGTCACCTCGGTCGACTCAGCCTCCGCCTCGGCTTCGCCGGGGTGCGTCTCATGACCGGCGAGACCGGCATGGACGGCACCACCACCGTGACCGCCATGCACACCATGGCTCCCGTGCGTCCGCCGGGCGACCGCGCGGGGCTTCTCCGCGGCGGCCTCCGCGGCCGCGACGGCCTCGTCGACGTACGCCGCACACTCGTGATTCCTGCACGGACCCGGACCCCACACGGGTACCCACGCGCCCAGCGTCTTGTGTCGCCGTACGACCGTGGCCACAGGCTGTCCGCAGACCGGGCAGACACGCTCGTCGATGCCCATGTCCTCAGGGTAGGGCCGACGGGGTCGGTGCGCTCCCCGTCGTACACCGACAATCCGCGCCCCTCGGCGTCGGCGCTCAGCGCTTCCTGCTGTACTTCCGCACGACCACCCCGTTGTCGAAGCCGCGCACCTCGTCGAGCGTGAACTCGGAGAGGGCGAATCCGGAGCCGAACATCGGCATGCCGGAACCCTGCACGACCGGGTACGTCTTGATGATCAGCTCGTCGATCTCGTCGATCAGCTCTCCCGCGACCACCGAGCCGCCGCAGAGGTAGATGCCGAGACCGCCGTCCTCCGCCTTGAGCTCGCGGACCTTGCCGATCAGGTCGTCCGAGATGATCTCGACGTGCGGGTCGGGCGACTCCTTCAGCGTGCGCGAGGCGACGTACTCGCGCAGATGGGCGAAGGGGCTGGTGACGCCCTCCTTCAGCGCGATGTCGTAGCTGGCACGGCCCTGGATGATCGTGTCGTAGTCCTTGTTGGGCAGACCGTCGGTGCCGATGAGCCGACGGACGCTGCTCGGGTTGGTGTCCGGGTGCTCCGCGCGGAGGTACTCGGCGAACTCACCCACCACGTAGGGATACATGTACGACGCGTCACCGTCCGGGTCCCCGATGAACCCGTCGATCGAACACGCGATGAGGTACGTCAGCTTGCGCAAACCGGTCTCTTTCCCTCGTCCGACAGGCTTTGGCGTCAGAGCCGGCGGCAGTCGTCCGACACCGCGGCTCGCAACCACGTCAGTTATAGTACTTCACCTGTAGTGGTTGCAAGGGAATTCGGAATTCAGCACGAAGGAGCCCCGGATGGTCAGGAACCCCGAGCGCAGAGTCGCTCTGCTGGACGCGGCGGTGGCGGTGCTGGCACGGGAGGGGGCACGCGGTCTGACGTTCCGCGCGGTGGACACCGAGGCCTCGGTACCGGTGGGCACCGCGTCGAACTACTTCGCCGACCGCGACGCCCTGCTCCACCAGATCGACGCGCGGCTGAAGGAACGCCTGGCCCCCGACCCGGCCGTGGTCGAGGAGCTGCTCGCCTCGCCGAAGGACCGGACCCTGGTCGTGGCCTTCATGCGTGATCTGCTGGCCCGCGTCACCGGGGACCGCACCGGCTACCTCGCCCACCTCGAACTACGCCTCGAAGCCACCCGCCGCCCTGCCTTGTACGCCTCGTACACCGAGTCGGTGCGCGGCGAGCTGGACTTCGGCATGCGGTTCCACCGTGAGGCGGGCCTCCCCGGCGGCGACGAGACCGTCATGGTGCTCTACTTGGCCATGCAGGGCCTCCTGCTCGAACACCTGACCTTGCCGGACGTCCTCGACGACGCCCTTCCCGGGGTCACCGCCCCCGAGGGCCTGATGGAACGCGTCGTGAAGACGATCGTCCCGTAGGAGCGAAGAACCGGCGGGCCCCGCACACCGTGGGGATGTGCGGGACCCGCCGACCACCCGAAGGCGCCGGTACCGCGCGGGGTCAGGTCCGCACGGCACCACACCTCCGGAGCATCGACCGCCTCCGGCGGCCCGTCTCAGCTGCTGCGGCGCGTCACGAACTCGGCCAGTGCGAGCAGCCCACCGGCCGACTCCGGGTCCGGCACCGCGCGAGAGAGTTCTTGCATGGCCCGGGCCATGCGATCGGCGGCCTGGATCTGCGCCCAGTCGCGCCCGCCGGCCCGCTCCACGACCGACGCCGTGCGCTCCAGGTCCCCCTCCTCGTACGGCAGTCCGTACAGCTCGGCGAGTTCGACGGCCGCCGGGGTGCCGGAGGCGAGCGCCGCGACCACCGGCAGGGACTTCTTGCGGACCGCGAGATCCGCCCCGGCCGGCTTGCCGGTGTGGCTCGGGTCGCCCCAGATGCCGATCACGTCGTCGATGAGCTGGAAGGCCAGCCCGGCCTCCCGCCCGAACGCGTCCAGTGCCTCGACGTCCTCCTCGCAGGCGCCCGCGTACAACGCGCCCACCGCACAGGCACAGCCCAGCAGCGCGCCCGTCTTGGCCTCCGCCATGACGAGCACCTCGTCGAGAGTGACCTCCTCCGGCCGACGGCCCTCCATCTCGGTGTCGGTGTGCTGGCCTGCGCACAGTTCGACGACGCAGGCCGCGAGCCGGGCGGAGGCCGCGGCCGACGCCGGATGCGGGTCCTCGGCGAGCAGTCGCTGGGCCAGGGCCTGGAGCGCGTCCCCGGCCAGGATCGCATCGGGAATCCCGAACACGGACCAGGCGGTGGCCCGGTGTCTGCGCGTGGTGTCCCGGTCCATCACGTCGTCGTGCAGCAGCGTGAAGTTGTGCACCAGCTCCACCGCTGCGGCGGCCCGCACAGCGGCGGACTCGCGCCCGCCGAGCGCGGAGACGGCGGCGAGGACCAGCGCCGGGCGTATCGCCTTGCCGGCGTTCCCCGTGACCGGGGTGCCGTCCGCGTCCTCCCAACCGAAGTGGTAGCGCGCGACGCGGCGCATCGAAGCGGGTAACGACCCGACGGCCCGGCGCAGTTCGGGATCGACCGACCTCCGCGCCTGTTCCAGGATCTCCACCGCCTCGTGTCCTTGGGGGCCGCTCGCCGTGGCCGACCGGCCGACCGGCCTGCCCGGACCGGCGGCAGGCGACGTCTTCTCCGGTTCGGCGTCCCCCTCCGGCTCCAGAGCCTGCCTCCGATTCCGCTCGACGACCGCCGCCGGCCTCGGAACCCCGGCGGCGGCGCTCCGCTTCGTCTCCGTCACGAACTCACCCATGGGATCGCCTCGGAGAGGCCACGGAGGGCGGCCGTTCCGCTGTGTGCGGGCACGTGCGCGCGGGGTGTCCCCGCCCTGTCGGGCGGGGACACGGCGTCCGGTCGGACAGGGTCACCGCCAGCGGCCGATCTCGACGTTCTCCAGCACGCCGAGCGCGTCGGGGACCAGGACCGCGGCCGAGTAGTAGGCCGTCACGAGGTACTTGATGATCGCCTGTTCGTTGATGCCCATGAACCGCACGGACAGGCTGGGCTCGATCTCGTCGGGGATGCTCGCGGCCCGCAGACCGATGACCCCCTGGTCCTCCTCGCCGGTACGCATGGCGATGATCGACGTGGTCCTGGCCTCGGTCACCGGGATCTTGTTGCACGGGTAGATCGGCACGCCGCGCCAGGTGGGGATGCGGTTGCCGGCGATGTCGACGGTCTCCGGGACCAGTCCGCGCTTGTTCAGCTCGCGGCCGAACGCGGAGATCGCACGCGGGTGGGCGAGCAGCAGCTTGGTGCCCCGGCGCCGGCAGAGCAGCTCGTCCAGGTCGTCCGGGCTGGGCACACCGTCGTGCGGCTGGAGCCGCTGGTCGTACTCGCAGTTGTGGAGGAGGCCGAACTCCCGGTTGTTGATGAGCTCGTGCTCCTGGCGCTCCTTCAACGCCTCGACCGTGAGCCTGATCTGCTGCTCGGTCTGGTTCATCGGCTGGTTGTAGAGGTCGGCCACGCGCGTGTGGATGCGCAGGACGGTCTGGGCGACGCTGAGTTCGTACTCGCGCGGCGCGGCCTCGTAGTCGACGAAGGTGTGCGGGATGTCCGGCTCACCGCTGTGGCCGGCGGCGAGGTCGATCTCCTTCTCGCCGTACTTGTTGGTGCGCTGCGACGGGATCGAGCGCTGTTCCTGCAAGTGCTCGCTCAGCGTCTCGGCACGCTCGGCGAGTTGCTCGACGGCCTGGCGCGGCAGGACGAGCACCGTGCACGCGGTGACCGCGCGGGCCGTGTACTCCCAGATCGCGTCGGGGTCGAGCAGGGCCTGCTCGCCGAAGTAGGCGCCGTCGGCCAGTACGCCGAGGACCGCGTCGTCGCCGTAGGGGCCGGTGCCGATCTTCTCGACCTTGCCGTGCGCGAGCAGGAACACCTCTTCCGCCCGGCTGCCGAATTCGGCCAGGACGTCGCCGGGCGTGAACTCCCGCTGCTCGCAGCGCTGGGCCAGTTCGCCCAGTACGTCGATGTCCTCGTAAGTCCGCAGGGCCGGCAGTTCGCCGAGCTCCGCGGGGATGACGGCGACCTGGTCGCCGGTCTTCACAAAGGTGACGCGGCCGTCGCCGACCGCGTAGGTGAGCCGCCTGTTCACCCGGTACGTGCCCCCCTGCACGTTCACCCAGGGCAGGGTGCGCAGCAGCCAGCGCGAGCTGATCTCCTGCATCTGGGGCGTGGACTTCGTGGTGGTGGCCAGGTTCCGGGCAGCGGCCGTGCCGAGACTCTGCTGCGGCCTGTCCTGCTGCGAGCGAACCTCTTCGCCTACCGACATGCGGATTCCCCTCCGGGTATGCACTGACAGCACTGATCGCGGTCACCGATCTCGCGATCCAGCCTTGCATCACGGAACGTGTTGGTGCTATTACCCGAAAGAGCGGGAATGGATCTTAGGAGACTGGGCATATCCGTCGGCTTTGTCGACCCGCTCGCGCACCTGTCCGAGCCCCGCGCGAATCTGACCGGATCCATCCGCGCGCCCCACCGACAACTCGCTGGCGCCGTGCGACGTGGGTACAAGCATGCCTACGAGGCGGCCTCGACCAGCGGCCGTCGCACGGCACGAAGGAGCCGGCCATGGCCCCACCCATGTCCGCGAGCAGGTTTCTCACCGTCCTCAAGAACGAGGGCGTGCGGGTCGTCGAGGTCGGCGACTGGGAACATCACAACCGCAACCACGTGGGCCCGTGGGGGCCCGTCCACGGCGTGATGATCCACCACACCGTCACGTCCGGCAGCGAACGCACCGTGCGTATCTGCCGTAACGGGTACTCGGGGCTGCCCGGACCGTTGTGCCACGGTGTGATCACCAAGGACGGCCGGGTGCACCTCGTCGGTTACGGCCGGGCCAACCACGCCGGCCTGGGCGACGACGACGTGCTGCGGGCCGTGATCGCCGAGAAGGCGCTGCCCCGGGACAACGAGGCCAACACCGACGGCAACCGCCACTTCTACGGCTTCGAGTGCGAGAACCTCGGCGACGGCGAGGACCCCTGGCCGGAGGCACAACTCGAAGCCATCGAGCGGGTCTCCGCCGCCATCTGCCGTCACCACGGCTGGAACCAGCGGTCCGTCATCGGCCACCTCGAATGGCAGCCCGGAAAGGTCGACCCCCGGGGCTTCACCATGGCCCAGATGAGAGAGCGCGTACGCGACCGCCTGAAATAGGGCCCGACCGCGGGCGCGCCCGACGCCGACCGGTCATGTGTCCGACAATGGGCGCGTGACCGGCCAGCCCCCCGCCCCGGACGACCTCACCGTCCAGGACAGCCCCTCCGTCCCCGACGACCCCACCGCCGCCCTGAACCCCAGGCTGCCGTCCCCCCTCCAGGAGGTCGAGGACGAGCGCTTCGCACGTCACGGCCTCCGGCTGCTGCTCAAGCGCGACGACCTGATCCACCCGCGGCTCGTCGGCAACAAGTGGCGCAAACTGGCCCCGAACCTGCGCGCGGCGGCGGGCCGCCCGCTGCTCACCTTCGGCGGCGCCTACTCGAACCACCTGCGCGCCACGGCCGCCGCGGGCCACCTCCTGGGCCTGCCCACCATCGGCGTGGTGCGCGGCCAGGAGCTGGCCGACCGCCCCCTCAACCCGTCGCTGGCCCGCTGCACGGCGGACGGGATGCGGCTGCACTTCGTCGACAGATCGACGTATCGCCACAAGTCCGATCCGGCCACCCTGGCGGCCGTCCTCCGCGCCGCCGACGCGCAGGACGCCTACGTGGTCCCCGAGGGCGGCAGCAACGCCCTCGCCGTGCGCGGCTGCCAGGACCTCGGCGCGGAACTGCGTGGCCGGGCCGATGTGGCGGCCCTCGCCTGCGGCACCGGCGGCACCCTCGCCGGACTGGCCGCGGGCCTGGCTTCCGACCAGCGCGCCCTCGGCATTCCGGTTCTCAAGGGCGGCTTCCTCGACGAGGAGATACGGAAGCTCCAGGACAGGACGTTCGGCGGCCCGCGCGGCAACTGGAGTCTCGACGACCGCTTCCACTTCGGCGGTTACGCCCGGACCTCGGCCGAACTGGACGCCTTCGCGGACGACTTCGAGACCCGCCACTCCCTCCCGGTGGAGCATCTCTATGTCGCCAAGTTGCTCTACGGACTTGTCGCCCTGGCGGCGGAGGGCGCCTTCCCGCCCGGGACGACGGTCGCCGCGGTGATCACCGGCCGCCCCTTCCCGGAGCACACGGCCTAGGCGGCCTCCCGGTAGACCGCCGCCTCCTCCAGATCCAGCCTCCGCAGCAGCGTGCGCAGCATCTCGTCGTCGATGTACCGGCCGTCCCGCAGCTTGACGAAGACCTCGCGTTCGGCGCCGATCATCTCCCGGGAGAGGCGGCTGTAGGTGTCGTCGGCGCTCTCCCCGGTCACCGGGTTCACGGCGCCGAGCCGCTCCCAGACGGCGTTGCGGCGCCGTTCCAGGACCGTGCGCAGGCGGTCGACGAGCGGGGGCGGCAGTTCGTTGCGCTCGTTCGCGAGGAGTTCGTCCAGCCGGGCCTCGGCCGCCCGGGACGCCTGGGCCTGGGCGTTGGCCTCGGCGAGGGTCTCGGCCTGCTGGTCGCGTCCCGGCAGCTTCAGGACGCGGATCAGCGGCGGCAGGGTCAGCCCCTGGATGACGAGCGTCCCGATGACCGTCGTGAAGGTGAGGAAGAGGATCAGGTTCCGCTCGGGGAAGTCCTCCCCGCCGTGCACGGTGAGCGGGATCGAGAAGGCGATGGCCAGCGAGACGACGCCCCGCATGCCGGCCCAGGCGACGACGAACGGCCCCTTCCAGGTGGGATTGCCCTCCCGCTCCCGGATGCGTCGCGACAGTACCCGGGGCAGGAAGGTCGCCGGATAGACCCATATGAACCGGGACATCACGACCACGAGGAAGACGGCCACGGCGTACCAGGCGGCACGGCCCCCCTCGTACTCGCCGAGCCCTTCGAGGACGACCGGGAGCTGGAGTCCGATGAGGGCGAACACGGCGGACTCCAGCAGGAAGGCGACCATCTTCCACACGGCCTCCTCCTGGAGGCGGGTGGCGAAGTCGACCTGCCAGTTGCGGTGGCCGAGGTACAGGCCGACGACGACCACGGCGAGCACCCCGGAGGCGTGCACCCACTCGGCGAGCCCGTAGGCGACGAAGGGGATCAGGAGGGAGAGGGTGTTCTGCAGCAGCGCTTCCTCCAGGTGCGTGCGCAGCCAGTGCAGGGGCACCATCAGCAGCAGGCCCACCGCTACGCCACCGACCGCCGCCATCAGGAACTCCCCGATCCCACCGGACCAGCTCGCACCCTCGCCGACGGTGGCCGCGAGGGCCACCCGGTAGGCGGTGATCGCGGTCGCGTCGTTCACCAGAGACTCGCCCTGCAGGATCGTGGTGATCCGCGACGGCAGCCCCACCCGCCGGGCGACCGCCGTCGCCGCGACCGCGTCCGGCGGCGCCACCACCGCACCGAGCACCAGCGCGGCGGTCAGCGGCATCCCCGGCACGATCAGGTACGCGGCCCAGCCCACGGCGAGGGTCGCGAAGAGGACGTATCCGACCGACAGCAGGGCCACGGGCCGCAGTTGGGCCCGCAGGTCGAGGTAGGAACTGTCGCGGGCGGCGGTGTACAGCAGCGGGGGCAGGATCAGCGGCAGGACGATCTCGGGGTCGAGTTCGTAGTGCGGCACTCCGGGCAGGTACGACACGACGAGTCCCACCGCCACCAGCAGCAGCGGGGCGGGCACCGGCGTACGCCGGGCGGCCCCGGCGACCGTCGCACTCCCTGCGACCAGCAACAGCAAGGGCAAAAAGTGCATCGCTTCCGCCGCCTTCGTTTCCGCGCGTGGTTCCGCGCGCCCGTCGTAACCTGGCAATCATGAAACAGTGCACGCACACGGACGCGCTGCCGCACCCCGAGCCCGATCCCCTGAGCGACACCTGCCCGGAGTGCCTGGCCGCCGGGAGCCACCCGGTGCAGTTGCGGCTGTGCCTGGAGTGCGGGCACGTGGGCTGCTGCGACTCCTCGCCGATGCGGCACGCGACCGAGCACCACAAGGAGAGCGGCCATCCCATCATGCGCACGTTCGAGCCCGGCGAGACCTGGCGCTGGTGCTTCGTGGACCATGTACTCGTTTGACGAACACGGCCGAGACGACGTACGACGGAACCATGTCACCCCGTGACACGTCGACGTACTCGTGTGACACGGTTCGGCGGTCCGACGCCTGGGTACGTCAATCCGGCGCGCGCTCTTCCTATTTGAGGCCCGCAGACCTCTAGCCACCGAGCGTATTCATAGGCTTACTATGAGTGACAGCATGGGGTGGGGTCCTCAGGCCCCCGAGGACACGGCGCTCGGTAGCGCGATAGCGTCACCGCTGAACCACGTAGCGCGTTACCCCGGGGGGCGACCCTCGGCCCCCGAAAAAGCTTGTACCACCTTGGAGGTGAGGGTGTCCCAGATCGCAGGCGAGCCCGGGACCCAGGACTTCGTGGAAGTCCGGCTGCCGGCCGCGGGTGCCTACCTGTCGGTGCTGCGTACGGCGACGGCCGGCCTCGCAGCCCGTTTGGACTTCACCCTCGACGAGATCGAGGACCTGCGCATCGCGGTCGACGAGGCCTGCGCGATCCTGCTTCAGCAGGCCGTGCCCGGCTCGGTGCTCAGCTGTGTCTTCCGTCTGGTCGACGATTCACTGGAGGTCACGGTCTCGGCCCCCACCACGGACGGCCACGCCCCTTCGCGCGACACCTTCGCCTGGACCGTGCTGTCGGCCCTGGCGGGCAAGGTCTCCTCCGCGGTGGCCGAAGACAAAACCGTTTCGATCAGCCTCTACAAACAGCGCGGCGCCGGACCCGGGCCGGCGTGAGGAACGGGGACGGGCCGGTGCGGGACGAAGAACGCGGCACACGGGAACTGCCCGCGGAGGATGACGGCGGTCCGAGTGGGCCGGCGCATCTGGCGGACGGCGTCGACGGCATCCCCGAGCAGGCCCGGCCGCACCCGGAGGACGAGTCCTCGGCGGCGGCCGGAGCGTCTCGGTGGGCGGAGCCGTCCGACGACGAGGCACCCTCCGACGGGCAACGGGATCCGGAGGGTGCCCTACGGAGCACCACGTCCTCACGAGGGCGGACTGGGGCCTCCCCCGCTCGAGCACAGTCGAGAGCTGGGGGAACGGTGACGGCGGGCGGGACTATGAGCGAGCACGAGCGACACGACGAGGCGAGCGCACAGAGCGTGCGAAGCGCACAGCACGACCCTCAGGACCGCAGCGGGGCGCGCGCCCTGTTCGTGGAGCTGCGCGCCCTGCCGGACGGCAGTGCCGAGTACGCGGAGCTGCGCAACAGGCTCGTCCGGATGCACCTGCCGCTCGTGGAGCACCTCGCACGCCGGTTCCGCAACCGCGGCGAGCCGCTGGACGACCTGACCCAGGTCGCCACCATCGGCCTGATCAAGTCGGTGGACCGCTTCGACCCGGACCGGGGCGTGGAGTTCTCCACGTACGCGACTCCGACGGTCGTCGGCGAGATCAAGCGGCACTTCCGCGACAAGGGCTGGGCGGTGCGGGTACCGCGCCGGCTGCAGGAGCTGCGGCTCGCGCTGACCACGGCCACGGCCGAGCTGTCGCAGCAGCACGGGCGCTCCCCGACGGTGCACGAGCTGGCCGAGAAGCTGGCCATCTCCGAGGAGGAGGTCCTGGAGGGCCTGGAGTCGGCCAACGCGTACTCCACGCTCTCCCTGGACGTCCCCGACACCGACGACGAGTCCCCGGCCGTCGCGGACACGCTCGGCGCGGAGGACGAGGCGCTTGAGGGCGTCGAGTACCGGGAGTCCCTGAAGCCGCTGCTCGAAGACCTCCCGCCGCGCGAGAAGCGGATCCTGCTGCTGCGGTTCTTC
This sequence comes from Streptomyces akebiae, assembly GCF_019599145.1. NCBI lineage: Bacteria > Bacillati > Actinomycetota > Actinomycetes > Kitasatosporales > Streptomycetaceae > Streptomyces > Streptomyces akebiae. Next base: position 3,426,270 of record NZ_CP080647.1, read on the forward strand.
GGCAACATGACCCAGTCGCAGATCGCCCAGGAGGTCGGCATCTCCCAGATGCACGTCTCCCGACTGCTGGCGAGGACCCTGGCGCAACTGCGCGAGAAGCTGCTCGTCGAGGAGTAGCGGGGGGGGGAGGAGCCGGGGCCCCGTTCGTGGCGCGAGACAGCTCCAGGAGCCGTCAGCGGCGCCCGGACCCTTCGGCTTCCGCGTCCGTCCGGCCGAGCAGGCTTCAGCTTCCTCGTCCGCCCGGTGATCGGCTGGCCGCCGGATTCAGCAGCAGTTCGTCGGGCGGCCGGGCCGTCGGCTTCCCCGGCGGTTCGGCTCAGGGGCCGACCGGTCCGCCGGCTTCCCTGGCCGCCCGGCGACCCGCTAGGCCTCCGGTCCCTGTGCCCGCCCCGGGCCCTGGATGCCGAGGGCCTGGGTCGTAGCCGGATTGATCAGCAGGACCAGCGCGGCGATCGCGACCACCGCGAGCGCGATGCCCGCCGGGATCGCCACACTGTCGGCACGCAGCAGGTTGTAGGCCACCGGCAGCGCCATGATCTGGGTGATGATGGCGGGCCCTCGGCTCCAGCTCCGCCGCAGCAGCAGCCCGCGCGCGGCGATCAGCGGCAGCAGGGCCAGCGCGATCAGGGTGATGCCGCCGGTGACGCCGGTGCTCAGGTCGTCCGTGTCACCGGTGACGCCGACGACGAGCATGGCCCCGCCGCCCACCAGCAGGGCCACCCCCTCCAGCGCGGCCAGCGCGGCCGCGGCGGTCAGCCGCCCGGGGCGGGGCTCGGCGTCGGAGGTGTCCGGCGTGGGGGTCTGCTCAGGGCTCACCCCTGAAGGGTAGCCCTCGCCCCGTGGCCCGCTCCGCCCCCGGTGTCCGGCATGTACGCCGCGTTCGCGCGCCCCCACGTGCTCATCGTCACTACCTGATATCCCCCTTGATCCGCACCTCGGTATGGGCCGGGTACCACCCAGTAGGTACGCTGCAACTCATGCGTGCACTTCTCGTGGTCAATCCGGCGGCAACCACCACAAGCGCACGTACGCGCGATGTGCTGATCCACGCCCTCGCGAGCGAGATGAAGCTGGAGGCGGTGACCACCGAGTACCGGGGGCACGCCCGGGACCTAGCCCGCCAGGCCGCAGAGGGCAAGGACGACATAGAACTGGTCGTCGCGCTCGGCGGCGACGGCACGGTCAACGAAGTCGTCAACGGTCTGTTGCACCACGGCCCGGACCCCGACCGCCTCCCCCGTCTCGCCGTGGTCCCCGGCGGCTCCACCAATGTCTTCGCCCGCGCCCTGGGTCTGCCCAACGACGCCGTGGAGGCGACCGGCGTCCTGCTCGACGCGCTGCGCGAGAGCCGGGAGCGCACGGTCGGCCTGGGCATGGCCTCGGGCACCCCGGGCACGGAGGACGAGGCGGTGCCGTCCCGTTGGTTCACGTTCTGCGCCGGCCTCGGGTTCGACGCGGGCGTGATCGGCCGGGTCGAGCAACAGCGGGAACGCGGGCGGAAATCCACACACGCCCTTTACCTGCGTCAGGCTTTTCGGCAGTTTCTGGAAGAGCCCCACCGCAGACTCGGCACGATCACTTTGGAGCGGGCCGGCGAGGACCCCATTTCCGATCTTGTGCTGTCCATAGTCTGCAACACGTCCCCCTGGACGTTTCTGGGCAATCGCCCGGTGTACGCGTCACCTAAGGCCTCGTTCGATAAAGGTCTCGACGTGCTCGGTCTCAGCCGCATGTCGACGCCCGCCCTCGCCCGATATGGCACACAGTTGCTCACTTCGTCCCCCGAGCGCGGACCTCAGGGCAAGCACGCCACCACCCTGCACGATCTGACCGACTTCACCTTGCATTCGAAGGCCCCCCTCCCCCTGCAGATGGACGGCGACCACCTCGGACTGCGTACGAGCGTGACGTTCACAGGCGTACGCCGTGCACTGCGTGTGATTGTGTGAGCGGAACGGGCAAAAGTCCTTCCACTCGAACGTTTAGGCCAGGATCCACCCCATGGAAGTACGGCTGTGACACAGTCGACACCGAGGAATCAAAAAAAACTTTCCGGAAGGGGTTGTATCCGCCGCTGAGGTTTGCGAGTCTCTACGTGGCGCTCGGGACAGCCCGCAACACCGGCTCAAGCAAGCGCCAGAACCCCTCCTCAATCCACAGGACCACACCAGTCCGTCTGGTGATCGGCCCTTCACTTGTTGAGGGATTCGTGAAAGCGTTCACATTCACAAGCTAACGTGCATGTAATACCAAGGAGAGGTAGCAGCCATGGACTGGCGTCACAACGCCGTTTGCCGCGAGGAAGACCCCGAGCTCTTCTTCCCCATCGGCAACACCGGTCCTGCGCTGCTGCAGATCGAGGAAGCCAAGGCTGTCTGCCGTCGCTGCCCGGTGATCGAGCAGTGTCTGCAGTGGGCGCTTGAGTCCGGCCAGGACTCCGGCGTCTGGGGTGGTCTCAGCGAGGACGAGCGCCGCGCCATGAAGCGCCGCGCCGCCCGCAACCGGGCCCGTCAGGCATCCGCCTGACATCCCACCCAGCAATAGCCTGAGCTTGGCGGCGCGCACAGCGAGTGCGCTTCTCCCGCCCCCGAGCCGCAGCGCGCAGTGCCCCCGGTGCGCTTAATCAGCCACGAGCCCGAGCCCCGGACCACACAATGGTCCGGGGCTCGGTGCTGTTTCCGGCACGGCGCCCCTCGGTGCCGGTTCCGCCGTACGCGCGCTACTTCTGGGCACGCACCGGGATGTCCAGGATCACCTGGGTGCCCCGCTCCGGTGCCGGGACCATGTCGAAGGTGCCGCCCAACTCCCCCTCCACCAGCGTCCGTACGATCTGCAGGCCGAGGTTGCCCGAGCGGTGCGGATCGAAGCCCTCGGGGAGGCCGACTCCGTCGTCCTGGACGGTGACGAGCAGCCGGGTCTCCTTGGAGCCGCCGCCGCGGACGGCCGAGACCTCGACCGTGCCGGTGTCGCCCTCACGGAAACCGTGTTCGAGGGCGTTCTGCAGGATCTCGGTGAGGACCATGGACAGCGGGGTGGCGACCTCCGCGTCCAGGATGCCGAACCGTCCCGTACGCCGGCCGGCGACCTTGCCCGGTGAGATCTCGGCGACCATCGCGAGCACCCGGTCGGCGATCTCGTCGAACTCCACCCGCTCGTCCAGATTCTGGGACAGCGTCTCATGCACGATCGCGATCGATCCGACCCGCCGTACGGCCTCTTCGAGGGCCTCCCGGCCGCGCTCGGAATCGATACGCCGGGCCTGGAGGCGCAACAGGGCTGCCACGGTCTGGAGGTTGTTCTTCACCCGGTGGTGGATCTCCCGGATGGTCGCGTCCTTGGTGATCAACTCACGCTCGCGTCGCCGCAGTTCGGTCACGTCCCGCAGCAGCACCAGCGAACCGATGCGTGGCCCCTTGGGCTTGAGGGGGATCGCGCGGAACTGGATCACCCCGTCACTGGACTCGATCTCGAACTCGCGCGGCGCCCACCCGCTCGCCACCTTGGCGAGCGCCTCGTCCACCGGGCCCCGGGAAGGGGCGAGTTCGGCGGTCGTACGGCCGAGGTGGCAGCCCACCAGGTCGGCGGCGAGGCCGAGACGGTGGTAGGCGGAGAGGGCGTTCGGGGAGGCGTACTGGACGATGCCGTCGGCGTCGAGCCTGATCAGCCCGTCACCGACGCGCGGTGAGGCGTCCATGTCGACCTGCTGGTCGGGGAACGGGAACGCGCCCGCGGCGATCATCTGGGCCAGGTCGGACGCGCTCTGGAGATACGTCAACTCCAGGCGGCTCGGGGTCCGCACGGTCAGCAGATTGGTGTTGCGCGCGATGACGCCGAGGACGCGCCCCTCCCTGCGTACGGGGATGGACTCGACCCGTACGGGCACCTCCTCGCGCCACTCCGGATCGCCTTCGCGGACGATCCGGCCCTCGTCGTGCGCGGCGTCGAGCAGAGGTCGGCGGCCGCGCGGGACCAGGTGGCCGACCATGTCGTCCTGGTACGAGGTGGGGCCGGTGTTGGGGCGCATCTGGGCCACGGAGACATAACGGGTGCCGTCGCGCGTGGGAACCCAGAGGACCAGGTCGGCGAAGGAGAGGTCGGACAGCAGCTGCCACTCCGACACCAGCAGATGCAGCCACTCCAGGTCGGAGTCGCTGAGGGCGGTGTGCTGGCGGACGAGTTCGTTCATGGAGGGCACGTGTGTGAGCGTACCTGGCGGTACGGACATGACCGGAAACAGCCGTTGATGTGGCCGGTACGGGCCCGGGAAACACCCGCGGGCCGCGGCGCCTGAGAGGGACCCTCAACCCTCCCGGCACCGCAGCCCGGAGCAACATCGGCCGTGGGGTGTGCGGTCCCAGTCGGCCGAAGGATGAGGACCCGGAGCAGTCAGGGCAGAGAGCGCCGGTTCCTCGGTCCGCCTTCCTGTGCGGGGAAGACGGAGGCTTGTCGTCGCGTGCGATCCCCGGCGGCGGGCCGCTGATCGATCACATGCTCTACCACGCATTGTTGACTAGACCACTGCGTGTGTCCATGCGTTGGCGGATGTTTGTTGTTGTTCCCTTGCCCGGCATCCAGTGGCCGGCCCACCCGCAGAGTAGCCCGCCGCGGCCCGGGGCGGGCCGGAACGCCGTCACCGGTCCGCACCGGCGGGCGGCGGGCGGGCAGATCGCCCCCTGTGGAGAAGGGGCCACCCCTGCTAGATTGGTCTACACCACATGGAAGGTGCTTGACCCCGCAGGTTCCGGTCGAGTCCTCTTGAGTCCTTACTTTCCAGATCGGCAGGCCCAGCGTGGAAGTTGTCATCGTTCCGGATGCCAAGGCGGGTGGCGAGCTCATAGCCGAGGCGATGGCGGAGTTGCTCCGACGGAAGCCCGAGGCGCTGCTCGGGGTGGCCACGGGATCGACCCCGCTGCCCATCTACGAGGCGCTGGCGCGGAAGGTGCGCTCGGGCGCCGTGGATGTCTCACGGGCACGGGTCGCCCAGCTCGACGAGTACGTGGGGCTGCCGGCCGAGCATCCCGAGTCGTACCGCTCGGTGCTGCGACGGGAGGTGCTGGAGCCACTGGGGCTCGGGATGGACGCCTTCATGGGGCCCGACGGCACCGCCGAGGACGTGGCGGGGGCCAGCGAGGCGTACGACAGGGCGCTGGCCGAGGCGGGGGGTGTGGATCTGCAGGTGCTCGGCATCGGCACCGACGGGCACATCGGGTTCAACGAACCGTGCTCGTCGCTCGCCTCCCGGACGCGGATCAAGACCCTCACCGAACAGACCCGGATCGACAACGCGCGGTTCTTCGACGGCGACATCGACCAGGTGCCGCACCACGTCATCACCCAGGGCATCGGCACGATCCTGGAGGCCCGGCATCTGGTGCTGCTCGCCACCGGCGAGGGCAAGGCGGACGCCGTCGCGGCGACCGTGGAAGGGCCGGTGGCGGCGGTGTGCCCCGCGTCGGCGCTGCAGCTCCACCGCCACGCGACCGTCGTGGTGGACGAGGGCGCCGCGTCGAAGCTGAAGCTGGCGGACTACTTCCGGCACACGTACGACAACAAGCCCGACTGGCAGGGGATCTGAAGCTGCAGGAGGGTGCGCGATCAGGCGCCACGGCCCGGGGGGAAGGGCCGTGGCGCCTGTGTGCTGTGCTGTGGGGCACGGGTCGTCGAGGGTGCGGGGGCCGGGTGAGTACCCGCCGCACCTAGCGCACGCCCGCGATGATCTCCGCCGCCGCTCTGCCGCAGACCCTTGCCGCGCCGTGGGTGGCGATGTGGAGGGCGGCCCGGGGCGGGGACTGGGGGATGCCCATCTCGACGACGACGGTGTCGGGGCGGGTGGTGAGGAGGATGTCCAGGGCGGTGGTCATCCAGGGATGACGGTGTTCGTCGCGGACGACGGCGACGATACGACGGGTGCCCGCGACCGCCAGGGCAGACGCTCCGGCGCTGTCGCCGGCGAAGGTGCCCGTCTCCGTGCCGGGGAGGAGGCGGGCCAGCTCCGCGCCGACGCCCCAGGGGGTCTCGTCGCCCACGGCGATGTTCGCCACCGGGGTGAAGGCCGCCACGTACACGGGTTGGGTGGGCGGGTCGTAGGGCGCCGCGAAGGTCGTCGTCAGGGCGCGGCGGGCGGCCACGAGACCGATGTCCGTGCGGGTACCGCCGCTGCCGCCGCCGCTGCCGTCGGCGCGGCCGGTCTCCCCGCGGGGCTCGTGCGACGTGCCGTCGACGCCTTCCGCTCCCCCGGCGGCCGATCGCGTCCACCGGGCCAGTGCCCGGACCCGGTTCGCCGCGTCCGCCAGGCGTTCCTCGGGGAGCTCGCCGGTGCGGACGGCGGTGACGAGGGCGTCGCGAAGACGGCGGACGGTCTCGTCGTCGGCGAGGCCGCCGCCGACACAGATGGCGTCGGCGCCGGCGGCGAGGGCGAGGACGCTGCCGTGTTCGATGCCGTAGGTGCCTGCGATGGCCTGCATCTCCATGCCGTCGGTGACGATGAGGCCGTCGTAGCCCAGTTCGTCGCGGAGGAGGCCGGTGAGGATGCCGCGGGACAACGTTGCCGGAAGGTCGGCGTCCAGGGCCGGCACCAGGATGTGGGCGCTCATCATCGCGCGCGACCCGGCGGCGATGGCGGCCCGGAACGGGGCCAGGTCCCGGGTGTCCACGAGTGAGCGGTCCGCGTCGATGCGAGGCAGGGAGTGGTGGGAGTCGACGGCGGTGTCGCCGTGGCCCGGGAAGTGTTTGGTGCAGGCGGCGACGCCGGCGGCCTGCAGGCCGGTGACGTAGGCGGCCGTGTGGCGGGCGACCAGCTCTGGATCGGCGCCGAAGGAGCGGACCCCGATGACGGGGTTGGACGGGTTGGCGTTCACGTCGGCCGACGGGGCCCAGTTGAAGTTGACGCCGCACTCGGCCAGGCGGCGGCCCAGGGCGGACGCGACCTGCCTGGTGAGGTCCACGTCGTCGACCGCGCCCAGGGCGTGGTTGCCCGGGAAGGAGGAGCCGGTGCGGACCTCCAGGCGGGTGACGTCACCGCCCTCCTCGTCGATCGCGACCAGGACGTCCTCGTGCTCGGCTCGCAGCTGGGCGGTGAGGGCGGCGAGTTGTCCGGGCGAGACGATGTTGCGGCCGAAGAGTCCGACGGAGGCAAGTCCCTCGCCGAGGCGGCGCAGCAGCCAGTCGGGGGCGGTGGTGCCCGTGAAGCCGGGCTGGAGGACCGTCAGGGCGTCCCGGGTGAGCCCGTCCTGTCCGGACGGGGAACCGGGCGAGCCGGTGGCGAATGTCGTCGGTGACATAAGGGTTGGTTATCCCTTCACGGCGCCCGCGGTGAGGCCCGCGGCCATCTTGCGCTGAACGAGGAGGAAGAGGACGACGATCGGCACGGCCATCAGGGTGGAGCCGGCCATCATCGGGGCGTATTCGGTGCCGTGCTTGGTGGTGAAGTTGCCGAGCCAGACGGTCGCGGTCTGGTTCTGCTGACTCATCAGCATCAGGGCGTAGAGGTACTCGTTCCACGCCTGGATGAAGCCGTAGACCGAGGTCGCCACCATGCCCGGCGCCAGCAGCGGGAACACGACGCGGATGAAGGCGGTGGTGCGGGAGCAACCGTCGACCATGGCCGCCTCCTCCAGCTCGCGCGGGATGTTGACGATGAAGCCGCGCAGCGTCCACACGGTGAACGGGAGGATGAAGGTCAGATAGGTGATGATCAGGCCGGTCAGACGGTCGTACTGGCCGAGGTCGTTCAGGAGCAGGAAGACCGGGATGATCATGGCGACCAGTGGGACCATCTGCACCGCCAGGATGCCGACGATGACGACCTTCCGGCCGCGGAAGGCGAAGCGGGAGATGGCCAGGGCGGCCAGCATGCCGACGACGATGCCGATCACGACGACCGTGAGGGAGACGACGAGGCTGCGGCCGACCGGACCCCAGAAGTCGGCGATGTCCAGCGCGCGGCCGAAGTTGGCGAAGGTGAGAGAGGTCGGCAGCAGGCTGGGGTCGGGGTCGATCGCGTCCTTGGCCGGTTTGAGAGCCGTGTTGAGCATCCAGTAGACGGGGAAGCCCGCGGTCACGAAGACGAACAGGCCGAGGAGGTTCCAGCCGAGCTTGGACCTCCGGGGGCCGGAGACGGTGGCGGTACTCATTCGACCTCTCCGATCTTCAGCATCTGGCGCATGTAGACGCCGATCACGCCGAGCAGCAACAGCACGGTCAGCAAGGCGATCGCCGAGCCCTGCGCGTAGTCGTTGACCACGAACGCCTTGTCGTACGAGTAGGTCGTGAGCAACTGGAACTCGGCCTCCGGGTGGCCGTTTCGCATCACGAAGACCTGGGGGAAGACGCCCATGTCCCAGATGACGGAGAGGGTCGTGAGCATCACGATGATCGGTTTGAGGATGGGGAGGGTGACGTAGCGGAAGACGCCCCAGGCACCGGCTCCGTCGAGGCGGGCGGCTTCCTCCAACTCCTTGGGGACCTGGGTGAGTCCGGCGCTGAGGGTGATGACGACGAACGGCACCGCGCCCCAGACGACCAGGAGCGTGATGACGGCCAGGCCCTCGGGTCCGCTGGCGAACCAGTTGTGGCCGATCATGTCGACGCCGGGGAGCTTGCTGAGCAGCGCGTTGAAGATGCCGTAGTCGGAGTCGAAGAGCCACTTGAAGACGGTGGTGGCCACGATGATCGGCATGCCCCAGCTCGCCACGAGCGCGATGTTGATGAGCGTCTTCACCCAGCCGGAGACCCGCTGGAGCAGCAGGGCGATCGCCATGCCGATGACCATCGTGAAGACGACGCAGGCGGCGGCGAAGACGATGGTCCGGACGACGACCGCCCAGAACTCGCTGTCGCCCAGCACCTTGGCGAAGTTGTCGAAGCCGACCGACTCCGCCGGCTTGAACCCCCACAGCTGGGACTGGCCGAACTCCTGGAAGGACAGGGTGGCGAGACGGACGAGTGGGTAGCCGAGGACGACGGCGAGAATCAGCAGGCAGGGGGCCAGGAGGGCCCAGGGGACAGCGGCCCCACCTGCCAAACGTCTGGTCGGACTGCTGGTGACCGCCGGCGGAGTCGGCGGCGGCGCCGGCCGCGCGGGCGGCACCTTCGCAGGGGCAGTCGTGTCTGCGGCACTCATCGCGCGCTCCTAAGCAGATGAAGGAGGGGCCGGCAGCGAGCGCCCCGAAGGGGCGCGGGGAACTGCGCGACCAGCCACGACGCACGGGCAGCAAGCCAACCACCCGTCGCGGCACTTTCTGGTGTCACCCACCGGCCTGCGTCACGCCCCGGTCCGTGTCACCCACCGGCCTGCGTCACGCCCCGGTCCGTGTCACCCACCGGCCTGCGTCACGCCCCGGTCCGTGTCACGCACCGGCCTGTGACGCCCCCGGTCGGGCCCGGCGTCGTCCGCCGGACCCGACCACGGGTCGCCGTCACTCGTTGTTGATGACCTTGTCGATCGCCGCGTCCGCTTCCTTCGCGGCGTCCTCGACCGACTGCTTGCCCGTGCCGATGGACTGCAGCATCTTCTGGAGGATCTGCGCCTTCTCGACCTGGCCCCAGCCCGGTGCCATCGGCACGAACCAGTTGGACTCGGCCGCCGTGGCCGGGACCGCCGTCGCCGGGTCGTCCTTCAGCGTGGCGAGGTCGGTCTTGTTGTTGGGCAGGTTGCCCTTCTCCATCAGACCCTTCTGTCCGGCGGGCCCGGTGAAGGCGTTGATCCACTCGGCGGCGACGGTCTGCGCGTCGGACTTCACCGGGACGGCGAGGTCGCTGCCGCCGAGGAAGACGGGCAGGTTCTTGCCGGACGGGCCGGGCATCACGAAGTTCTCGACGTTGCCCTCGAGCTTGCCGGTCTTGTCGTTCTCCTTGGCCGCGGCGGTCGCGCCCTCCCAGGCGGGGGCGAAGATCATGCCGGACTTGCCCTGGCCGTAGACGATGTACCGGTCGGACTCGTCCTTGGTCTTGTCGCCGTGCATGTAGGTGTCGACGACGTTCTTGAACTCGTTGAGGCCCTTGATGGACTCCGGGGAGGAGAGGCTGGCCTTCCACTTGCCACCGGACTCGACGGCTATGGAGCCGCCGGCGTCGTAGACGAAGGACATGGCCGCGTACCAGTCACGGGTGGGCTGGTACCAGGCGCTGAACTTGTCGCCCCGCTTCTTCTGGACCTTGTCGAGGGCGGCGGTGAGCTCGTCGTACGTCTTCGGCGGGGACTTGACGCCCGCGGCCGCGAAGACGTCCTTGCGCCAGTTGGCGACGCGGCCACCGGCGTAGTACGGGACGCCGTAGGTCTTTCCCTCGTAGGTGACGGAGGCCTTGAGGCCGTCCAGCCAGGCGTCGGAGTTGTCGAACTTCGCCTGGTCGAGAGGGGCGAAGGCGCCCTTGACCATGTAGGCGAGCATCTCCGTGTTGCCCATCTCGACCACGTCGGGGGCCTTGTCGGTGGCGAGGACGGCGTCGAGCTTGGCGTTCTTGTCGGGCCAGCCGTAGTACTCGTGCGTGATCTTGATGCCGGGGTGCTTCTTCTCGATCGCCGTGTCGGCGGCCTTGACCAGTTCCGGCCAGTTGTTCTGCGCGTCGACCGTGAGCCAGACCGTCAGCTCCTTGGTGTCCGCCCCCGTGTCGGAGCTCTTGTCCTCGCCGCCCCCGCACGCCGCGATGGAGACCATCATGCCCGCGACACAGATCGCGGTCGTCAGCTTCCTCTTCACGCCACCCTCCTCAGGGATGCCATTGCTCAGGGATGCCACAAACCCCCCTGCTCCCCGCGGTGACAGACGTACCGCCCATGGGGCCAGGACCTGGACCAATGGTGTAGACCAGTACGCCGGAGCTTGGCTCAGACCATTCGCCGTGTCAAGGGTGCTCGAACCCCCTCCCACCAGCCGTTATGCGACCTACATATGCAGGAACCTTTATGTAATAAGCCAGCGAAAACCGCGCGACTGAGCCACACTCGTCGGGTAGACCACTGCACCTCCCTCGGGAGACCACCGGAGACCCTTCCGTGGACTAGACCAGCGAGGCCCGCAGAGGTATACAGAGAGATCACGCCACGAGGAGCCGGGAAGGCGGAGCATGAGCACCGACGTCAGCAGTGCGGAGAACGAGAACGGGGCGGCCGTCCGTACCGCACGCGTGCCCAAGTACTACCGCCTGAAGAAGCACCTGCTCGACATGACCGAGACGCTTCCGCCCGGCACCCCGGTACCGCCCGAGCGCACTCTCGCCGCCGAGTTCGACACCTCGCGCACGACCGTGCGCCAGGCGCTGCAGGAGCTGGTGGTCGAGGGGCGGCTGGAGCGTATCCAGGGCAAGGGCACGTTCGTGGCCAAGCCGAAGGTCTCCCAGGCGCTGCAACTCACCTCCTACACCGAGGACATGCGCGCCCAGGGGCTCGAACCCACGTCGCAGCTGCTGGACATCGGCTACATCACCGCCGACGACACGCTCGCGGGACAGCTCGACATCACCGCGGGCGGCCGGGTGCTGCGCATCGAGCGGCTACGCATGGCGAACGGCGAACCGATGGCGATCGAGACGACCCATCTGAGCGCCAAGCGTTTCCCGGCCCTGCGCAGGTCGCTGGTGAAGTACACGTCCCTCTACACCGCGCTCGCCGAGGTGTACGACGTCCGGCTCGCCGAGGCCGAGGAGACCATCGAGACCTCGCTGGCCACCCCGCGCGAAGCCGGCCTGCTGGGCACGGACGTGGGCCTGCCGATGCTGATGCTCTCCCGGCACTCACTGGACAAGGACGGTCAGCCGGTGGAGTGGGTGCGGTCCGTGTACCGGGGCGACCGGTACAAGTTCGTGGCACGGCTCAAGCGGCCGCAGGACTGAATCACGCCCCGGCACCGTCCCGGAGCCGCCCCGGAACCGTCCCGGCGGGACTTCGAGCGCATGCGGACGGACCGCCAGGAAGCGGACCTCCGGCAGGGATTCCGCTGCCGTCGAACCAAGGGCTTGAACACAGAACCTCCGCATCCGATATCCGGACAGGGGGTTCCGTGCGAAGGAAGCCGTCCCTTACATTTCCTGCGCGTTGAGCAGGTGATCAGCGGTGACCAATGGTGATCAGCGAGGGGACGGAACCGGGACATGTCAGAAGCGTCCGAAGTGAGACCGCCGGCTCCGGAAGCGGGACCACCGACGGTGACACCTGTCAGGGTGGTCATCGCCCTGTGCCTGCTCGCCCCGTTCGCCGCGATGCTCTGGGTCGGCTCGTACGCCAAGACGGACCCGGCCTTCATCGGCATCCCCTTCTTCTACTGGTACCAGATGGCCTGGGTGCTCATCTCCACCGCGCTCACCGCCACCGCGTACGTCCTGTGGCAGCGTGACCAGCGCGCCCGGACATCCCGCGGGTCTCAGCAGCCCCAGCAGTCGGAGCAGTCCCAGGACGGGGGTGTCGAGAAGTGAAGGACGGCGTGAACGGCGTGGCACTCGCCGTCTTCATCTTCTTCTTCCTGGCCGTCACGGTCATGGGCTTCCTGGCCGCGCGCTGGCGCAAGGCCGAGAACGAGCACAGCCTCGACGAATGGGGCCTGGGCGGCCGGTCGTTCGGCACCTGGATCACCTGGTTCCTGCTGGGCGGCGACCTCTACACCGCGTACACCTTCGTCGCCGTGCCGGCGGCGATCTACGCGGCGGGCGCGGCCGGTTTCTTCGCGGTGCCCTACACGATCCTGGTCTATCCGCTCATCTTCACGTTCCTGCCCCGTCTGTGGTCGGTCTCCCACAAGCACGGCTATGTGACGACCTCGGACTTCGTCCGCGGCCGCTTCGGCTCGAAGGGCCTGTCGCTGGCGGTCGCGCTGACCGGCATCCTCGCGACGATGCCGTACATCGCCCTCCAACTCGTCGGCATCCAGGCCGTCCTGGACGTGATGGGCGTCGGCGGCGGTGAGGACACCAACTGGTTCATCAAGGACCTGCCGCTGCTGATCGCGTTCGGTGTCCTGGCGGCCTACACCTACTCCTCCGGCCTCCGGGCCCCCGCGCTGATCGCGTTCGTCAAGGACACCCTGATCTACATCGTCATCGCGGTGGCGATCATCTACATCCCGATCAAGCTCGGCGGCTTCGACGACATCTTCGCCAAGGCGGGCGAGGCCTACAGCCAGACCAACCCGGCGACGGACAAGCCACGCGGCGCGCTCGTCCCGGGCGACGCCAACCAGTGGACCTACGCGACGCTCGCCCTCGGCTCGGCGCTTGCGCTCTTCATGTACCCGCACTCGATCACGGCGACGCTGTCGTCGAAGAGTCGCGAGGTCATCCGCCGCAACACCACGATCCTGCCGCTGTACTCCCTGATGCTGGGACTGCTGGCCCTGCTGGGCTTCATGGCGATCGCGGCCGGGGTCCAGGTGCAGAACGGCCAGCTGGCGATCCCGCAGTTGTTCGAGACGATGTTCCCCGACTGGTTCGCGGGCGTGGCCTTCGCCGCCATCGGCATCGGTGCCCTGGTGCCCGCGGCGATCATGTCCATCGCGGCGGCGAACCTCTTCACCCGCAACATCTACAAGGACTTCATCAAGCCGGACGCCACGCCCGCGCAGGAGACCAAGGTCTCCAAGCTGGTGTCCCTGCTGGTGAAGGTCGGCGCGCTGGCCTTCGTCCTCACCATGGACAAGACGGTCGCCATCAACTTCCAGCTCCTGGGCGGCATCTGGATCCTCCAGACCTTCCCGGCCCTCGTCGGCGGCCTCTTCACCCGCTGGTTCCACCGCTGGGCCCTCATCGCCGGCTGGGCGGTCGGCATGCTGTACGGGACGATCGCCGCGTACGGCGTGGCCTCCCCCACCCAGAAGCACTTCGGCGGCTCGTCCGCCGAGATCCCCGGCATCGGCGAGATCGGCTACATCGGTCTGACCGCCTTCGTCCTCAACGTCGTGGTCACGGTGGTTTTCACCTTCGTCCTGCGGGCCGCCAAGGCTCCCGACGGCATCGACGAGACCAGGCCGCAGGACTACACGGCGGACGCCGGCGACCCGGGCGTCCAGGTGGAACTCCCGCCGGCGACGGCGGGAACGAGCCACTAGCCGGGCGAGCCTCCCCCCAGCCCGCGTTCAGCTTCGTTCTTTCGGGCGCGGGTCCGGGGCGGGCTGGTTCTGGAGGGCCTGAAAAGCAGGGGCGCAGCCCCGCTTTTTCAGGGGCGCGGGGAACTGCGCGACCAGCCCCCACCGGACCCGCGGATGGGGGTCGAAGGGGCGCAGCCCCTGGAGGACGGGACGGGTAGGGGCGGCGGGGGCGTACATCACCCGGTTACGCTGCAACGGTGACCGCTCGCCCCCCGATCGTCCTGGACAGCGACCCCGGCATCGACGACGCCGTAGCCCTCCAGTACCTGCTCGGCACCGACCTGTGGGACCTCAAGGCGTACACCTCGACCGGCGGCAACCTCCCCGCCGAAGCCACCTACACCAACGCCCGCGCCCTCGCCCGCGCCCTGCGCATCGACGCCCACGTCCCGGTCCACAGAGGCGCCGGCCGCCCCCTCTCCCGCCTCCCCTACCGCGAGGCATCCGCCTTCCACGGCCCCGCAGGCCTCGGCGACGAGACCCTCCCCGACTCGACGGCCGCCCACCCGACGGAGTCGTCCGCCCAGGCCCTGCTGCGCCTGTCGAGGGAGTACGAGGGCGAGCTGACGGTCTGCGCCACCGGCCCCCTCACCAACGTGGCCGTCGCCCTGCTGGAGGACCCGCACTTCGCCCACCGCGTCCGCAAGTTCGTGTTCATGGGCGGCGCCGCCCAGGTCCCGGGCAACTTCACCCCGGTCGCCGAGTTCAACATCTGGGCCGACCCGGACGCCGCCGAGATCGTGCTGTCCTCCGGCATCCCGTTCACCATGGTCGACCTGGACGCCTCGCACCGCTGGCTGTTCCGCCCCGATGACCTGGCCGCGCTGGAGGCCGCGGGACCCGGCACGGCCCTCGCCGCACGGCTGATGCGCACCTACATGGACGCCTACACCCGCCACGGCGGAGACGGCACCTGCCCGCTGCACGATCCGCTGGCCGTCGGCGTCTGCGGCGACGAGGCGTTCGTCGAGGCCGCCGACGGGGCCGTCGTCGTGGAGTGCGCGAGCGAGCTCACACGCGGCCAGACCGTGTTCGTGCCGACCGCAGCCCGGCGCGTCTACTACTCCGAGTCCCCCGCCCTGACCGCCCGTCTGCAGGCCACCGGCCGCGTCGCGCTGGGACCGGGCACCCGCGACTTCAGCGCGGACTTCGTGACGACGCTGCCCAGGTGGCCGGCGGCAACCTGACGCGATCCGATGGTCCGACCATCGGCGGCGCCTGTGGATAACCGCCGCCGTGCGAAGCCGCCCCTCGTGCACACTGCGACGCATGGACATCACGATCAGGCCGGTGACCCCCGAGGAGTACGCCACGCTCGGCGAGATCACCGCACAGGCCTACCTCGACGACGGACTGCTGGACTTCGGAGAGAGCGACCAGTACCTCGACGAGCTGCGGAACGTGGCGAAGCGGGCCGCCCGGGCCGACGTGCTCGTGGCGGTCGCGGAGGGGCAGGTGCTGGGCGGAGTGACCTTCGTCCCCGCGGGCGGGCCCATGGCCGACATCGCCCGCGAGGGAGAGGCCGAGATACGGATGCTCGCGGTCTCCCCGAAGGCCCGTGGGCGAGGTGTCGGCGAGGCACTCGTACGGGCCTGCCTGGAGCGCGCCCGCACCGTGGAGGGCTGTGCGCGCGTCGTGCTGTCGACCCAGCGGAGCATGCACGCGGCCCATCGCATCTACGGACGTCTGGGCTTCACTCGCACACCTGAGCGCGACTGGAACCCCCTCCCCGACCTCCTCGACCTCACGCTGATCACCTACGAGTTGACGCTCTGACACCCTGCGAAGCCGATGGCGACACAACATGTGGGGGTGACACCGCGACCCGACACTAGATGTATGCTCATGCTCGCTGTCGCCGCAGGGGAATCCGGTGTGAATCCGGAACTGTCCCGCAACGGTGTACTCGCGTGCATACGTCGTCATGTGTGCACGCCTGTTCAGTCCGAACACCTGCCGACAGTGCGCCCGGCCGTCCGGTCCGGGTGCCCTGACGTCCGGGCCTCGTGGAATGGGCCGGTGGACGCGACGCCCCCGTGCGCTCGTGTGCTGCCGCCTGCCCTCTGCAGGGCCCCAGCCGAGCGAGGGAGAGCCCCACGTGACCATCGCGCCAGCCGATCCGGTGTCAGCCGACCTGGCCGCAGCCAGGTCGGTTTCAACAGACCCGACGACGGAGACCGACGGTCCTGGTACCGCGTTGCTGCGGACCCTGACCGAGCTGACCGCCGACCTGCCCGACGCCGATCCCGGCCGGGTCGCCGCCGCCGCGCTGCGCGGCCGGTCGGTGCGTGTGTCCTCCGCCGAGATGGTCGCGGAGCTGCGTGAGCTGGCCACGGAGGCGGCCGCGGGCCTCATCTCCGAGGATCCCGCCTACTCGAAACTGGCCGCCCGGCTGTTGGCCGTCGGCATCCGTGCCGAGGCGGCCTCGCAGGGTGTCACGACGTTCACCGAGTCCATCGCCGTGGGCCACCGGGAGGGACTCGTCGCCGACCGCACGGCCGAGTTCACCCGCGCCCACGCCGAGCGCCTCGACGCCCTGATCGACCCGGCCGGGGACGACCGCTTCGGCTACTTCGGCCTGCGCACCCTGCACAGCCGCTATCTGCTCCGGCACCCCCTCACCCGCAAGGTCGTCGAGACGCCCCAGCACTTCATGCTGCGGGTCGCCGTCGGCCTCGCCGAGGACACGGGTGCCGATGCGGAGGCGGGCATCCGTGCCCTCGACGAAGTCGCCGCGCTCTACGGGCTCATGAGCCGCCTCGACTACCTCCCCTCCTCCCCCACCCTCTTCAACTCCGGTACGCGACACCCCCAGATGTCGTCCTGCTACCTCCTCGACTCCCCGCTGGACGAGCTGGACTCCATCTACGACCGCTACCACCAGGTGGCCCGCCTCTCGAAGCACGCCGGCGGCATCGGCCTGTCGTACTCCCGTATCCGCTCGCGCGGTTCGCTGATCCGGGGCACCAACGGGCACTCCAACGGCATCGTGCCGTTCCTGAAGACCCTGGACGCCTCGGTCGCCGCCGTGAACCAGGGCGGCCGGCGCAAGGGCGCGGCCGCGGTCTACCTGGAGACCTGGCACTCCGACATCGAGGAGTTCCTGGAGCTTCGTGACAACACCGGCGAGGACGCCCGGCGTACGCACAACCTGAACCTGGCGCACTGGATCCCGGACGAGTTCATGCGCCGGGTGAACGCGGACGAGCAGTGGTCGCTGTTCTCCCCGGCAGACGTACCCGAGCTGGTCGACCTGTGGGGCGAGGAGTTCGAGGCCGCGTACCGCGAGGCGGAGGCGAAGGGCCTGGCGAAGAAGACCATCGCGGCCCGTGACCTGTACGGCCGCATGATGCGCACCCTCGCGCAGACCGGCAACGGCTGGATGACCTTCAAGGACGCTGCCAACCGCACGGCGAACCAGACGGCCGAGCCGGGCCACGTCGTCCACTCCTCCAACCTCTGCACGGAGATCCTGGAGGTCACGAACGACGGGGAGACGGCGGTCTGCAACCTGGGCTCGGTGAACCTGGGCGCGTTCGTCGACCGGGCGACGGGCGACATGGACTGGGAGCGGCTGGACGCGACCGTCCGCACCGCCGTCACCTTCCTCGACCGCGTCGTCGACATCAACTTCTACCCGACCGAGCAGGCGGGCCGCTCCAACGCCAGGTGGCGCCCGGTCGGACTCGGCGCGATGGGCCTGCAGGACGTCTTCTTCCAGCTGCGTCTGCCCTTCGACTCCCCGGCTGCGAAGGCCCTGTCCACTCGGATCGCCGAGCGCGTCATGCTCGCCGCGTACGAGGCCTCCGCCGACCTCGCCGAGCGGGTCGGCCCGCTTCCGGCCTGGGAGAAGACCCGTACGGCGCGCGGTGTGCTGCACCCCGACCACTACGGTGTCGAGCCCACCTGGCCGGAGCGCTGGGCTGCCCTGCGCGAGCGCGTCGCGACGACGGGCCTGCGCAACTCCCTGCTCCTCGCCATCGCGCCGACGGCCACCATCGCCTCGATCGCCGGTGTGTACGAGTGCATCGAGCCCCAGGTGTCCAACCTGTTCAAGCGCGAGACGCTGTCCGGTGAGTTCCTCCAGGTCAACTCGTATCTGGTGAAGGACCTGAAGGAGCTGGGCGTCTGGGACGCCCGCACCCGTGAGGCGCTGCGCGAATCCAACGGCTCGGTGCAGGACTTCGCGTGGATCCCGGCCGACGTACGGGCGCTGTACCGCACGGCCTGGGAGATCCCGCAGCGCGGTCTGATCGACATGGCCGCCGCCCGCACGCCGTATCTGGACCAGTCCCAGTCGCTCAACCTGTTCCTGGAGACGCCGACCATCGGCAAGCTCTCCTCGATGTACGCGTACGCCTGGAAGTCGGGCCTGAAGACCACGTACTACCTGCGCTCCCGCCCGGCGACGCGCATCGCCCGCGCGGCACAGGGCCAGGGCCAGGCGCAGACCCCGGCCCGGCCCGAGAACACCATCCCCGTCCAGCAGTCGGCCGACCCGGATGCCGTCGCCTGCTCCCTTGAGAACCCCGAGTCCTGCGAGGCCTGCCAGTGATGCCCAGCAACCAGAATCTCCTCGACCCCGGCTTCGAGCTGACTCTCCGCCCGATGCGCTACCCGGACTTCTACGAGCGCTACCGGGACGCGATCAAGAACACCTGGACCGTCGAGGAGGTCGACCTCCACTCGGACGTCTCCGACCTCGCGAAGCTCTCCCCGGCCGAGCAGCACCTGATCGGCCGCCTGGTCGCGTTCTTCGCGACGGGCGACTCGATCGTGGCGAACAACCTCGTGCTGACCCTCTACAAGCACATCAACTCCCCGGAGGCGCGGCTCTATCTGAGCCGCCAGCTCTTCGAGGAGGCCGTGCACGTCCAGTTCTATCTGACGCTCCTGGACACCTACCTCCCCGACCCGGAGGACCGGGTCGCGGCCTTCGCGGCGGTGGAGAACATCCCCTCCATCCGGGAGAAGGCGGAGTTCTGCTTCCGGTGGATGGACTCGGTCGAGAAGCTGGACCGCCTGGAGTCCCAGGCGGACCGCCGCCGCTTCCTGCTCAACCTGATCTGCTTCGCGGCGTGCATCGAGGGCCTGTTCTTCTACGGCGCCTTCGCGTACGTCTACTGGTTCCGCAGCCGGGGTCTGCTGCACGGCCTGGCCACCGGCACCAACTGGGTGTTCCGCGACGAGACGATGCACATGTCCTTCGCCTTCGAGGTGGTGGACACCGTCCGCAAGGAGGAGCCGGAGCTCTTCGACGACGCACTGCAGCAGCAGGTCACGGACATGCTGAGGGAGGCCGTCGAGGCCGAGCTGCAGTTCGGGCGCGACCTGTGCGGTGAGGGTCTCCCGGGCATGAACACCGAGTCGATGCGGCAGTACCTGGAGTGCGTGGCCGACCAGCGCCTCACGCGCCTCGGCTTCGCCCCGGTGTACGGCTCGGAGAACCCCTTCTCCTTCATGGAGTTGCAGGGCGTCCAGGAGCTGACCAACTTCTTCGAGCGGCGCCCGTCCGCGTACCAGGTCGCGGTGGAGGGCACCGTCGACCTGGACGAGGACTTCTAGCTCGGCGGACTTGGTCGAACGGGCGGGGATCCGTGGTCCTCACGCGATCAGGCGGGGCGGGCGATGCGGTGCGACGACGACGCCCGCCGCTCCTCCGCCGCCCGCTCGAGCTGCCGGTCGACGCGCCGGTCGTGCACGGCGCCGATGACCGCGGGCAGCACCACCAGGGCGAGGAGTCCGAGGACGGCCAGAGTTCCGATGAGTCCTTGCAGCTGTGTCGTATCCATGGACACCACTGTCGCGCCGAACGCTCCTGACAAACAGTGGCAGGACTGCCGCACCCCCTCGAATTACTGCCACTTCCGAGGCACACTGGCAGCATGCTGAAGAACGTGGCCGCCATCCTCATGGACGGTGTGCATCCCTTCGAACTGGGAGTCGTCTGCGAGGTGTTCGGCCTCGACCGCAGCGACGAGGGCCTGCCGGTGTACGACTTCGCGGTCGCGTCGGCGGAGGGCCCGACCCTGCGGACGCACGCGGGCTTCACCGTCTCCACGCGGCACGGCCTGGACCGGCTCGAAGAGGCCGACCTGGTGGTCGTACCGGCGGGCGACAGCTATGTGCACCGGATCTACCCGGCCGAGCTGCTGGACGCGCTGCGCCGGGCCACGGACCGGGGCGCCCGGGTGCTGAGCGTGTGCTCGGGCGTCTTCGTGCTGGGCGCGGCCGGACTGCTGGACGGCCGGCCGTGCACGGTCCACTGGCGGCACGCCGAGGAACTGTCCCGGCAGTATCCGCGCGCGGTGGTCGAGCCGGACGTGCTGTACGTGGACGCGGACCCGGTGATCACCTCGGCGGGCACGGCGGCCGGTATCGACGCCTGTCTGCACATCGTCCGCAAGGAGCAGGGGCCGGAGGTGGCGAACAAGATCGCCCGGCGGATGGTGGTGCCTCCGCACCGCGACGGCGGCCAGGCCCAGTACATCGAGCGGCCGCTGCCGCGCTCGCAGTGCGACACGGTCGGCGAGGTGCTCGTGTGGATGGAGCGGCACCTCGACGAGGAGGTCACCGTCGAGCAGCTCGCCGCCCGCGCGCACATGTCCCCGCGCACGTTCGCGCGCCGCTTCCAGCAGGAGACCGGGACCACCCCGTACCGCTGGATCCTGCGCCAACGGGTACTGCTGGCCCAGCGGTTGCTGGAGGCGACGGACGAGACGGTGGACGCCATCGCCTGGCGCACCGGCTTCGGCACCGCCGCCGCCCTGCGTCATCAGTTCGTCCGGTCGCTGGGTACGACCCCGCAGGCCTACCGCCGGACCTTCCGGGGCCCGGAGGCCGCCTGAGGACGGCGCCGATCCGGCTCAGTCGTTGGCGACCACGGGGTAGCGGGGCTCGTTCTCGGCCATCTGCCGCAGGGCGTCCTTGCGGTCGCGCTTGGAGAGCCGGTCGATGTAGAGGTAGCCGTACAGGTGGTCGGTCTCGTGCTGAAGGCAGCGCGCGAAGTAGCCGGTGCCGCGCACCTTGATCGGGTTGCCCTTCTCGTCCTGACCGGTGACCTCGGCGTAGTCGGGGCGGGCGAGCGGCATGTACGCAGTCGGCACGGACAGGCAGCCCTCGTTGCTGTCGTCCAACCGGCGCTTCTCGGCGGGCAGTTCGACCAGCTTCGGGTTGCAGATGACACCGGTGTGGCGCTTGCCCTCGTCGTCCGGGCAGTCGTACACGAACACCTTCAGATCGACGCCGACCTGGTTCGCGGCCAGGCCCACGCCCTCCGCCGTGCGCTGGCTGGCGAACATGTCGTCCACCAGCTTGGCCAGCTCGTCCCCGAACTCCGTGACGTCCTTGCACTCCTTGTGCAGCACCGGGTTCCCGACCACGGTGATCGGCAACGACGTGCCACGCTCCCGGTACGCCTGCTCGCGCTCCTCGCAGTCCTCCGTGTCGATGACGAACCCCTCGTCATCGACGGGGAGCACGCCCACGTGCTGCTGATCGGTGTCCTGCTGGGCCATGACAGACGTACGCCTTCCTCAAAACAACAAGCGGTGAAGTTGCTGATACAGGGTACGGGGATCGCGCCCCGCGAGGGGCGCGGGATGCTGCGCGAGCTACCCGACGAACCCACGGCCGGCATCGAACCGCCCGCCCCCTAACAGACCTCTTCCAGATCCCGCCAATCCCTGGAATCCGGACTGTCGGCCACCCACCCGTCCAGCAGCCCCCGGACCAGCGAAGCCGGCGCGGCCACCCCGCACTCCCGCTCCGGCGCCCACAGCTGCCCGTCCGTCACGTGCCCCAGCGGCCCGGGATGTCCCGGCTCACTGTGATCGTGCGGATCGAGATGCTCGCCGTCGCCCTCGTCGGACGGCATCCGCGACTCCGAGCACAGCCGGCACAGCAACCGCACCGACGACGACCAGTCCTCTGCCGCGAACCCCGCGTCCGCCGCGAGCCGCTCCAGCGCGTCCCGGTCCGCCTCGGTAGCGGCCTCCAGCAGCACCACCCACGTCGGCACGGGAGACGGCGCCCACAACTCGATCTCGTCGAACACCGGATACGCGTGCCCCGCGACCGTGGTCCGCTCGCCGTGCGGCACCCCGTCGTGCAGGACGACCTCGCCCCAGCGCCGCCCGGACGACGGCAACGGGATGGAGAGCACCTCGATCCGGGCGGGGTCGAGCCGCCGCCCCCACACGACCTCGGCCTCGCCCTCGGGCGAGAGCCGTACGGCCGCGCTGCCGAGGTCCATGCCCACCGGCTCCCCGGTGTCGCCGGGGCCGCTTCCGGGCTTCGGCCGGGACGCGCCCCCGGGCACCCGCAGCCCGTACGCCTGCCAGGCCCGGCGGGCCAGCGGCCAGTCCTGGAGGGCCGTGGCGGCGATGCCCACGTTCCACCAGTCGGGCGCGCCGGTCTCCCGGTCGAGCAGTGCGACAGCCCGTAGACCGGCCGCTCTCGCCTGTTCCCAGTCGTGCCGGAACTTGTGCAGCAGGGCGAGGTTGAACCAGGACTCGGACAGCCACGGTTCCAGGTCCGCGGCACGTGTCAGAAGCGCCCCAGCGTCCTCGTACCGACCGTCACCGATCAGCGTGAACGCACGATCGGTGGCCTGCCGCCAAGAGGCGGAGGGCCGATGCCGTCCCTTGCCGAAGATCCTCACGATTCCCGCCTGCCAGTTACGGTTCCCGCCTGCCAGTTCCATCGGAGTGGGCTGGCCGTCGCCCCCCGGTACACCCTCTCCCTCGCATCCAACCACGACCGGCTGGAGGGCCGCTCATTACCCATGGGTTACCCCACCGCGGGCAAGGTCAGACAGTCTCTCGACAGTACCCGCGCGAGCGGCTCCACCACCTCCGGGTGATGGTTCCGAGCCGTGCCCAGCCGCAGTTCCTCCAACGCCCTGAGCGGCCCTTCGGGCCCTGCTTCCCGGACCTTCTCCTCGTATGCGTTCACGGCTCGCACGATTCGCGCGCCGACCGGCTGCTCACGGTACGGATCCGCCTGCCGCTCCACCACCACGGCGACCTCGGCGGCCACTCCGGTCCGCCGTACGACGACGCCGCCCAGCGGGGCGATCCGGCGCTGCTCGGCCGCCGGGAGCCCGGCGGTGGCCCCGGCGGGGACGGGGTCGACGAGGCTCAGGGCCACCCGCCGGGCGTGCCCGGCAGGGGTGTACCCGACGATCTCCGTGGCGCGGGCGAGGTAGGCGATGGTCTGCCGGTAGGCGATGGCCTGCCGGTAGGTGATCCTGACGAGGGCGTTCCTCCGCAGCGACAGCTGGGCGAGGAGCAGCGGCAGCGAGAAGACCGGCAGCGCCCACAGCCCGACGACACCGGTCGCGAGGGCCATGACGGCCCCCGTCGCGCACACCGCCGGCCTGTTCCGGGCAGCGCCCTCGGTTCGTCCCTCAGCAGCGGGCCGAACGGCCACCTGGTCCGCGCGTGTGCCATGGCCGCCGCCGACACGGCGTCGCACAGCGCGGTCGGGACGAGCAGCGCGACCAGCAGCAGGGCGTACGAGGGGCCACCCCGTTCCGACACCTGGCCCCGGTGGTGCGGCGGCTGGAAGCAGAGGGCGGCGAAGGCGACGGTGAGGACGCGCCGGGTGAGGTGATCGACGGTCGAGCCGCGTCCTTCGGCCACGTGCGGCACGCATCCCAGCGGCGCGGCCCCGACCATGACCGCGACGACCCGGAGCACGCCGTGCCCCGTCGGCCGCCCGCCGCGCGGCGAGCAGGGCCACCGCCCGCCACGGGACGTGGCTGCCCGACAGGGGCGCGAGACGGACCAGGGCCCCGAGGACGACACAGACGACGTACCCACGTGCCCGTGCCGCCACCGTCCTCATGGCACCCCTCCCGAGTTCAGGCTGCGGAGCCTAGGACGGGGTGCGGCGGGAGGGGACGGCTACGGGTGAATCCATCGGGCCACGACGGCCCGGATTAACTCCTTGGGGTGAAGTGACGCTCCTGCGTCGACCGTCCGGTCGACACACCGCCGAGCCTCTTCCGCTCAGTGCGCCACATCCGCGGCGAGCACCTTGTTGAGCTGTTCCACGGTCGCCGGGGACTCACGTTGGAAGGCGGCGAGGTCGAGGCCGTCGTCGCCCATGACGGTCAGCAGGGTGCGCTCGCCCACGGCGACGACGATGACGTGCCCCGCACCGCACCGGACGACGACCTCGCGGAGGGCCCCGGCGCCGGACTGGTCGGCCATACGACGGCTGACACCGAGGGTGGCGGCGGCGAGGGCGGCGACGGACTCGGGGTGGACCTTGTCGACGTCTGCGACGACGAGGAGCCCGTCCACGGTGGACAGGACGCTCTCGGCGACGCCCATCACCCGGTCACGCAGCGAGGTCAGGATGCCGGTCAGCGATTCGGTCGATGCGTCTGCGGTCATGGGCACGTGCTCCTTGGTCCGTACGTCTGCGGTGGGTGTGCGGTCCGAGCGGCAGGGGGTGATCGCGGGACTTTCCCGCCCCGGGACCTACGGCCCGTGCCGGTCGGACTCGGGGAGAGCCCGCAGCCCGCGACGGACACGCCGCAGCATGTCTACGGAGGGTTGGTCGGCGAGGAGTTCCTCGGCCGACAGCAGGGAGATGGGCGGGAACGGGGACGGCACGGCCGGGATGTCCGAGGTGTCGTCCGCGGCGTCGGTGGGGAGAGGCACCGCGCCCCGCACGGGTAACGGCGGCGGCTTCGCGGCGACATCACCGGGTCCGGCGCGCGACGGCCGTTCTGCGGCCGGGGCATCGGTCTCGGTGGGCGGTGGCGGTGGTGGTGGCGGCGGTAGCGGTGGCGGTGGCGGTGGCGAGCCGACCGCCGTCCCACCGGACGGGGGCCGTCCCGCCGCGCTGCCACCGGGTTCGGTGGACGGCGGTCGTACCGCGTTCGTGGGGACGGGCGCCGCGGACGGTGGGGCTTCGGCGGGCGGGACCGTGCGGTCGTCCACGGGCGCTCTCGGCACCGGACGCCGTCGGAGGCGGGCGACCTTGCTGCGTATACGGCGTTTACGGGCCGGGTCCTTGTGGGGGCTCACTACCCGCCCTTCGCTCCGAGGTCTCCGGTGGGAGAGCCTCCACCGGGCCTGCGTCTGGGCAGGGGACCGGCTCTCGGTGACGGTTCGTCCGGTGCCGGCTGTCCCTGGGGGACCCGGGGCGCGGTGCTGGGCCGGCTGTCGGGGGCCGGCCTGGTCTCCCAGTGGACGGCCCGGCGCGCTTCCAGCCGGATGAGGTCCAGCATCACCGCGTACAGTCCGCGCCCCCGGGCGAAGGCGATGTCACGCGGGGTGCGGCGGCCGTTGGCGCTCTCGACGAGGTCCCGGTGGCGTCGGGTCAGCCGCCCGTCGGACGCCGGAGTGCCGGGACCTCCGACGGGCCGGGGCCGGACCCGGGCCAGTTCGCCCGCGGGACCCCATGACCGGGCCAGCAACGCCATACGGCGGGTGGTCTCCTCGGCCAGCGGTCGCGGCTCGACCCCGGGCCGGGCGAGGAGGGTGGGTCGGCGTTCGGTCAGCTCCCAGCCGCCGGGCGGGCTGAGCGCCATCGCGAAGGCCCCGTCGAACACGGCCGCCGTGCAGACGACCTCCAGTTCGGCGGCGCCGATCAGACCGGCGGTGATCAGGTGCGCGGCGAGCAGGTCCGCGTCGGGTTCGGCCGCGCAGGCCGCCAGCCAGGCGTCGTCGTCGATCCGGCCCGAGGCGAGCAGCGTGGACGTCGCGGTCGGCGCGCCCGGTGTCTCGATCGCTCCGATCAGTCCGTCCCGCAGGTGAATCGTGCCACCGGGGGAGCCGGAGACTTCCACCGTGCCGGTGTGGCCCTCCTGATGCAGTGCCTGCAGCAGAGCGGGGACGTTGCGCGCCGAGGGCGTCTTCACGCCAGCACCTCGCTCGCCCGGTCGCCGAGGCTGCGCAGAGCCAGCGCCATGTTCGCGCGGTCGCGGTCGAGTCCGGCCGCCAGCAGCAGCGGGTCACCGGCCGTCCGGTCCACGGAGAGCAGCACGTGATGGCGTCGCCTGCTGGTCATGACCACGCTCTCCAACTCCCCCTCGGCCCCCGCCGCGCCGAGCCGATCGGAGATGAGGGTGGCCAGATCCGCGCACTCCGCGCCCGTCCCGGCCTGGGCGGCGTCGCCGGCGACGGCGTAGGTGAGTCCCGTGACCGCGTCGATCAGGGCGAGGCCGGTGACGCCGGGCGAGTCGAGAAGCCGGTCCAGGGAGGCCTGGAGCGCGGGCTTCCTTTCCTCAAGTCCCCCCATTCGCCCTCCACGTTGACGCGCCGCACAGTACTTTGAACGCCAACTTCCGTAACACACAGAAAAGTTGATGTTTGTGACCGGTGGGTCACTCGTGTCGATCGTAGTTGGCCGGACAGTGACCGGTCAGCAGCACTGAGGAATTGGGGCAGCAAATGAACATCGAGACGGCACTCAAGGAAGCCATGGCCCTCGACGGTGCGGTCGGCGTCGCGCTGGTCGACTACGAGAGCGGTATGTCGCTCGGCTCCCTCGGTGGCGGGCAGCACCTCGACCTGGAGCTCGCGGCGGCCGGCAACACCGAGGTGGTGCGCTCCAAGATGCGCACGCTGGCCTCGCTGGACATGAACGACGTGATCGAGGACATCCTGATCACACTGGGCCGGCAGTACCACCTGATCCGCCCGCTGAGCAGCAGCAAGGGATCGCTCTTCCTCTACCTGGCACTGGACCGCACCCGCAGCAACCTGGCGCTGGCCCGGCACGGACTGAAGCGCATCGAGAGCGGCCTGGAGGTCTGAGGCCGCTGCGCCGCCGCGCTCCGCACACGACTGAGCCCGTTCGGGGGCTGCCGGCGGCAGCCCCCGAACGGGCTCAGAAAAAACGTCAGCTCTCCTGCGGCGTGACCGGCGAGGCCGTCACATCATGCTCGGGAACGGTCTGTCCCGATCGGATCAGGTCGATCCTGCCCATCACCTTGGCGCGCAGATCGGTGGGCACGTCGTCCTGCCCGCAACACCGCTTCACCAGCTTCTTGACGGCCTGTTCGAGCCCGTACTTCTCCAGGCAGGGCGAGCACTCCTCGAAGTGGTGCTCGAACTTGGTGCAGTCGGAGTCGGGCATCTCCCGGTCGAGGAACTCGTAGAGATGATCGAGGATCTCGCTGCAATCCGTCTCATGCGGCTCTCCGCAGCTCATGAGCCCGAGCCTTTCGCTTCGTTCGACTCTCCGGCGCCGGCCGGGACAAGCCCGCGGTCACGGGCGTAGTCCTCGAGCATGCCGCGCAGTTGACGGCGGCCCCGGTGCAGCCGGGACATCACCGTACCGATGGGTGTCCCCATGATGTCGGCGATCTCCTTGTACGCAAAGCCCTCGACATCCGCGAGATAGACGGCGATGCGGAACTCCTCGGGGATCGCCTGCAGCGCCGACTTCACGTCCGAGTCGGGCAGGTGGTCGAGCGCCTGCGACTCGGCCGAGCGCAGCCCGGTCGACATGTGCGACTCGGCGCGCGCCAGCTGCCAGTCCTCGATCTCCTCGGCCGCACTGCGCTGGGGTTCGCGCTGCTTCTTGCGGTACGAGTTGATGAAGGTGTTCGTGAGGATGCGGTACAGCCAGGCCTTCAGGTTGGTGCCCTCACGGAACTGGTGGAAGGACGCGTACGCCTTCGCGTACGTCTCCTGCACCAGGTCCTCGGCATCGGCCGGGTTGCGCGTCATGCGCAGCGCGGCCGAGTACATCTGGTCGAGGAATTCCAGAGCGTCCCGCTCGAACCGGGCGCTGCGGTCCGCGGCGGTCTCGGTGCCCTCGGGCTGCTCCGCCTGGCCCCGTTCGGTCCCTGCGTCGGTCCCAGTGACCGGACCCACCTCCTCCAGCGTCTGTGCGATACCGAAACCGGTACCACCAGAATCGGAGGATAGACGACGATCCATGCCCGCCGCCGCCCGAACAGGCGTGCTCTTGGCCGCATGCAGCACCGTCCAGTCCAGGTCAGCGCGGCTGCTGCGGCTCGGGCAATAGGTCGAACCCATGCGGCGGACTTCCTCTCCTACGGCGGTCAGCACGGTCTTTCGCGCTGTCTGATCCGCACAACAGAGGCCTGTCGCTCCGCATTCCCGCCACCGCCGGGCGGGTCATCGGAGTGACGCGATCCACTCCACGACACCCTCGGTGATCACCGTCAGCGCCTCGTCCTGCCCGAGGGGAGCGCGCTTCGGCACGGCGAACCCGTGATCGCCGTACGGCACCTCCACGAGCCCGTACGCACCGTCCGGGAACTCCTCCGGCCTGCCGAACGGATCGTTCCCGCCCTGGACGACCAGCGTGGGCACCCCGGCCCCGAGCAGCTCGTCGGCCCGGGACTTCTCGGGTCTGCCCGGCGGATGCAGCGGAAAGCTCAGCGCCAGTACGGCCGCCGCGCCCAGCTCCGCCGCCGTACGGCAGGCCACCCGTGCCCCGGCACTCCGCCCGCCGGCGATCACCGGCAGCCCCGGCTTCGCCAGCGCGGGCCACAGGCCCCGCCAGCCCACGTCCAGCGTCCTGGGCGCGGGCGCGAGCTTCTTCCCCGCCACCCGCCACGGCTGCTCCACCAGGGCGACGGTCACGCCGTGCGCGGGGAGGACGGCGGCGAGGGCCCGCAGATCCCGGGCCTCGACGCCACCGCCGGCGCCGTGGCTGACGGCGAGCACGAATTCCGGCCTCCCGGCCTCGTACCAGCTGACGCGGCCGGTGCCGGCCTCGGTGTCGATCTCTTCGCGCGCTGTTGCCTCGATCTCGGTCACGTCAGAAGAGTGTGCCCTCCTCGGGCCCCTCCAGCTCCTTCAGCAGCTCCGGGCCGTTGTTGCGGACGTTGCTGACGGCCGTGGTGACGGGGTAGGCGCGCATCAGCCCGGCGGGCGGCGGTTCGAGCAGCCCGCGCAGGGCGTCGAGGTCCGTACGCGCCGGATCGAGCCAGCCGTCCCAGCGGTCGGGCGTCAGCATCAGCGGCATCCGGGGGTGGATCTCGGCCAACGCGTGCGGGCCGTCCTCCGGTGCCACCGCCAGCGGGGTGACCTCGGCCTCCGTCGTGATCACCGAGCAGGTCGCCCACCAGGCCTGCGGATGGTCGTCCGGCAGCGTCCTGTCCCGCCAGAACTCGTACAGCCCGGCCATCGCGAAGACCGAGCCGTCCGCCGGGAGCACGAAGTACGGCTGCTTGCGCGGCCGCTTCTTCTTCCCCTCCACCTCCAGGTCCCGCTCCCCCTTGCCGGTGACCCACTCGAAGTAGCCGTCGGCGGGCAGGATGCAACGCCGGGCGGCGAAGGCGCGGCGGTACGACGGCTTCTCGTGCACGGTCTCCGCACGGGCGTTGATCATCCGCGCGGCACCCTCGGGGTTCTTGGACCAGGAGGGGACCAGCCCCCACTTCAGCTTCCGCAGCTGGCGAACCGGCCGCTTGTCGTCGGCGTCCTTCAAAGGACGGTCGAGAACCGCGTAGACCTCCTTGGTGGGAGCCACGTTGTAATCCGGCTCCAGGGTCTCCTCCGGGTCCCACTTCTCGATCTCAAAGATTCCTGCGAGATCCTCGGGCCTACGACTCGACGCATACCGTCCGCACATAAGTGCCACACTGCCAGGCCCACCCGTCACCCGACCACCACCCCCCCAACGATGGCGCTACGCGCCAGCCCCCGTTGATCGCGACCCGAGGGAGCCACCGCAGAACATGGAAAGCACCGCAGCCACCTCGCTAGCTTCCCTGTGGGACGAGGTCTTCGGCACTCAGCCCGACCCCGACCTCTGGGTCGTCATAGCCACCGCGGTCGCCGCGCTCGCGGCGATCGTCCCGCACAGCGTCTGGCGGCTCTCGCGCAACGCCATCACCATCGCGCACGAGGGCGGCCACGGACTGGTCGCGCTGCTCACCGGCCGCACCCTCACCGGCATCCGACTGCACTCCGACACCAGCGGCCTCACGGTCAGCCGCGGCAAGCCCACCGGCCTCGGCATGATCCTCACCGCCGCCGCCGGCTACACGGCGCCCCCGCTCCTCGGCCTCGGCGGCGCCGCCCTCCTCGGCTCCGGCCGCATCACCCTGCTCCTCTGGCTCGCCACGATCCTGCTGGTCGCCATGCTGGTCATGATCCGCAACGCCTACGGCGCCCTGACGGTGCTCCTCACCGGCGGCACCTTCGTCGTCGTCTCCTGGCTGGCGGGCCCCCAGGTGCAGGCCGCCTTCGCCTACGCGGTGGTCTGGTTCCTGCTGCTGGGGGGCGTACGCCCGGCGTTCGAACTCCAGGCGAAGCGTCGCCGAGGAGGGGCCGGCGACTCCGACGCCGACCAGCTCTCCCGCCTGACCCACCTCCCGGCCACGGTGTGGCTGGTGATGTTCCACGTGGTGTCGCTGTGCGCCCTGATGGGCGGCGGCCGCTGGCTGCTGGACCTCTGAGATCCTGCGAAGCAGGGGCGAGAGGCGCGCCCCGTGAGGGGCGCGCGGCCGTATCCGTGTGCGGCTCCGCCGTGTGGGCGCGACCAGCCACAACGGACCCGCGGACAAAGCCGACCCTGGTTCCCCGGCGCGACCCGGCGGAGCGAACCCCCACTAAAGTGGGCCCATGGCCCTGAACGCACAGCCCGCCCTCTGGCCCGCCCCCGCCGCGAGCGGAGCCGTCGACGCGACGGTCCACGTCCCGGGGTCCAAATCGGTCACCAACCGTGCCCTCGTCCTCGCCGCCCTCGCGAGCGAACCCGGCTGGCTGCGCCGCCCCCTCCGCTCCCGCGACACCCTCCTCATGGCGGGCGCCCTGCGCGCGATGGGCGTCGGCATCGAGGAGACCGTCTCCTCCAGCTCCTCCGGCGCGGGCGGCTCCGGCGAGGCCTGGCGCGTCCTGCCCACCGGCCTGCACGGCCCGGCCACCGTCGACGTCGGCAACGCGGGCACGGTCATGCGCTTCCTCCCCCCGGTGGCGGCCCTGGCCGACGGCCCCATCCGCTTCGACGGCGACCCCCGCTCCTACGAGCGCCCCCTGAACGGCGTGATCGACGCCCTGCGCCTCCTCGGCGCCCGGATCGACGACGACGGCCGGGGCGCGCTCCCCCTGACGGTCCACGGCGGCGGCGCCCTGGACGGCGGCCCGGTGGCGATCGACGCGTCCTCCTCGTCGCAGTTCGTCTCGGCGCTCCTCCTCTCGGCCCCCCGCTTCAACCAGGGCGTCGAGGTCCGCCACACCGGCGCGACCCTGCCCTCCCTCCCCCACATCCGGATGACCGTGGACATGCTGCGCTCGGTGGGCGCGCAGGTGGACACCCCGGAGTCGGGCGGCGAGCCGAACGTCTGGCGGGTCACGCCGGGCGCGCTGCTGGGCCGCGACCTCACGATCGAGCCGGACCTCTCCAACGCGCAGCCGTTCCTGGCGGCGGCCCTGGTGACCGGAGGCAAGATCGTCGTGCCCGACTGGCCGGCGCGCACCACCCAGCCCGGTGACCAGCTCCGCGACATCTTCACGGAGATGGGCGGCACCTGCGAACTGACCGAGTACGGGCTGGTGTTCACCGGTTCGGGTGCGATCCACGGCATCGACGTGGACCTGAGCGAGGTGGGCGAGCTGACCCCGGGCATCGCGGCGGTCGCCGCCCTCGCCGACTCCCCCTCCACACTGCGCGGCGTCGCCCACCTCCGCCTGCACGAGACGGACCGCCTGGCCGCGCTCACCAAGGAGATCAACGAACTCGGCGGCGACGTCACCGAGACCGCCGACGGCCTCCACATCCGCCCGCGTCCACTGCACGGCGGTGTCTTCCACACCTACGACGACCACCGCATGGCCACCGCCGGTGCGATCATCGGCCTGGCCGTGGAGGGTGTACAGATCGAGAATGTGGCGACGACGGCCAAGACGCTGCCGGACTTTCCCGACATGTGGACCGGGATGCTCGGGAAGAACTGACGGGCGGACCTGGATCATGCGCCGTTACGGCAAGCACACCGACGAGGACGACATCCGCAGCCGCCCGAACCGCAAGGGCAACCGTCCCCGGACGAACATCCGCCCGAAGCACGAGGACGCCGCCGAGGGCATGGTCCTCACGGTCGACCGGGGCCGGCTGACCTGTCTTGTCGAGGACCGTGTCGTCCTCGCGATGAAGGCCCGTGAACTGGGCCGCAAGGCCGCGGTCGTCGGCGACACCGTGGCCCTCGTGGGCGACCTCTCCGGCAAGAAGGACACGCTCGCACGGATCGTCCGCATCGCCGGCCGCACGTCGGTCCTGCGCCGCACGGCCGACGACGACGACCCCTACGAACGCGTCGTCGTCGCCAACGCCGACCAGCTCGCCATCGTCACCGCCCTCGCCGACCCCGAGCCCCGCCCCCGCCTCATCGACCGCTGCCTGGTGGCGGCCTACGACGGCGGCCTCGAGCCCCTCCTCGTCCTCACGAAGTCGGACCTGGCCTCCCCGGACAAACTCCTGGAGCTCTACGGCGACATCGACATCCCGTACGTCGTGACGAGCCGCGAGGAGCTGGAGACCGGCGGCGCCGCCGACCGTGTGCGCGAGCACCTCGCCGGCAAGGTCACGGCATTCGTCGGTCACTCGGGCGTCGGCAAGACGACCCTGGTGAACGCCCTCGTCCCGGAGGACCGGCGCCGTATCACGGGCCACGTCAACGCGGTGACCGGCCGCGGCCGGCACACCACGACCTCCGCACTCGCCCTCCCCCTCGCGGACTCGGACGGCGGCTGGGTCGTGGACACCCCCGGCGTGCGTTCGTTCGGCCTCGCGCACGTCGATCCGTCGCGGGTGATCAACGCCTTCCCGGACCTGGTGCCGGGCACGGAGGGCTGCCCACGCGCGTGCGGTCACGACGAGCAGGACTGCGCGCTGGACCAGTGGGTGGCGGACGGTCACGCGGACCCGGCCCGGCTCTACTCCCTGCGCAGGCTGCTCTCGACGCGCGAACGGCGGGAAGGCGACTGACCTCCGCGTTGTTTGCGCCCCCGTCCACCCGGTAAGTGCATAATCGCACCGAGTCGAACCCAGACCAGACGAGACAGCCGAGAACAGACGAAGCGGTCACGGAACGTGGGCACACGGGAGGACGAGACATGGCGTGGCTGCTGGTGGTCGTGGCGGGGCTTCTGGAGACCGGATTCGCCGTCTGTCTGAAACTCTCGCACGGCTTCACCAGACTCTGGCCCACGGTCGCGTTCTGCGTCTTCGCCCTCGGCAGCTTCGGCCTGTTGACCCTCTCCCTGAAGAAGCTCGACGTGGGCCCCGCCTACGCCGTCTGGACGGGCATCGGCGCGGCCGGCACCGCGATCTACGGGATGATCTTCCTCGGCGACGTCGTGTCGACCTTGAAGATCGTCTCGATCACCCTGGTGATCGTGGGAGTCGTGGGACTCCAACTGTCGGGCTCGGCCCACTAGTTCGCCCAGCACATCACTTCCGGCGATCGCCCCGCGCATCGCTGCCGGCGACAGCCAGTGCCGCGACAGGCAGCTTCGCCCGTCGCGACGCCCGGCACACCCTCTCGCCGCACCGGCCGAAAGCCCCAGTACGTCCAGTACGAGGACTTCCGGCCGGCACGCCGAGAGCACGCTCCCCCACGCTCGGCTGCGCTCGCGCGGGCGGTGCCCCCACGACGCCGCTCCTCGACGGGCAAACGCTGCCTGCCGCGGCACTAGCCGAGGGTCCGACTGAGCTGGCGGGGCAGGGCCGTCCGGACGAGATCCGTGACTCCCCCTTCGACCGGGGGCGCCGCCACGCACGAGAGGGCGAGCCGCACCGCGAGTTCACAGGACCGGGCGAGTTCCGCCGCGTCCGACCGGGGGGTGCCGGGCGCGGACAGCACGGCCACGGCCCGCTCGCGCACCAGGGCCACGAAGTCGGCGGGCGCGGGCAGCGGTCCGTCCGCGCGCCGCTGCGCGGGCACTGCGGAGGACGAGCGCACCGCGGCGAGCGTCGGTGACGGCAGACGCTCGCTCCAGCATCCGGTGAGCATGGCGCGAATCAGCGCGTTGTTACGGGAGGCCGCCACGGTCCACTCGGCGGTCGCTGCCAACCGGTCCCGGGAGTCCGCGGGGGTGGCCAGCGCCCGCTCGACGCCCGCCAGATAGCCGTCCGCTTCCCTGCGGACCAGGGCCCTGGCGAGCCCGTCCTTGCTGCCGAACTCGTTGTACAGCGTCTGACGTGACACTCCGGCCACCGCCGCCACGTCCACCATGCGCACGGCGGACCACGGCCGACGCACCAGCGCCGTGTAAGCGGCGTCCAACAAGGATTCCCGCGCTGCAGGCATCATCGCCTCCCTAAAAGCGAGCGGGCGGCTCTGGCCCTCAGATTTGACGCGCATCAAGTCACTGTCAAGGGTTCACGGCGCTCCGTAGGGGCGCACACCGGCCAACGTGCGCGGCACGCTCCGCCGACGCCCGAGACCACACACCGAAGAGAAGTACGACCCCCGAAACACCCCACCCGACGAACAGCACCCCTTCGTGTGCCCACCACCACGGCCGGCATGCGCGGAGCTCGGCGGCGGCCCACCGCACCGCCGCTCGGTCCACCGCGCCCCGACCGACGCCCGGCCCCCTGTAGCCCCGCACCGACCTCGGCGGATACCGTTCGCCACATGGCCGATTACCTCGACGACCTCCGCCTCGCCCACGTCCTCGCGGACGCCGCCGACGCGACCACCATGTCCCGCTTCAAGGCCCTCGACCTGAAGGTCGAGACGAAGCCCGACATGACCCCGGTGAGCGAGGCCGACAAGGCCGCCGAGGAACTCATCCGCGGCCAACTGCAGCGCGCCCGCCCCCGGGACGCCATCCTCGGCGAGGAGTACGGCGTCGAGGGCACCGGCCCCCGCCGCTGGGTCGTCGACCCCATCGACGGCACCAAGAACTACGTCCGCGGCGTCCCCGTCTGGGCCACCCTGATCTCCCTCATGGAGGCGGCCGAGGGCGGCTACCGGCCCGTCGTCGGCGTGGTCTCCGCCCCCGCGCTCGGCCGCCGCTGGTGGGCCGCGAAGGGCCACGGCGCCTTCACCGGCCGCAGCCTGAGCTCGGCCTCCCGCCTGCGCGTCTCCCGCGTCGCCGATCTGCGGGACGCCTCCTTCGCGTACTCCTCCCTCAGCGGCTGGGAGGAGCGCGGCCACCTCAACGGGTTCCTGGACCTGACCCGTGAGGTGTGGCGCACCCGCGCGTACGGCGACTTCTGGCCGTACATGATGGTCGCCGAGGGTTCCGTGGACATCTGCGCCGAACCGGAGCTCTCCCTCTGGGACATGGCCGCCAACGCGATCATCGTCACCGAGGCGGGCGGCAGCTTCACCGGCCTGGACGGCCGCCCCGGCCCGCACAGCGGCAACGCGGCGGCATCGAACGGCCTCCTCCACGACGAGCTCCTGGGCTACCTGAACGAGCGCTACTGAGCCCTGGAGCGACCCGAG
Source organism: Streptomyces akebiae (assembly GCF_019599145.1). NCBI lineage: Bacteria > Bacillati > Actinomycetota > Actinomycetes > Kitasatosporales > Streptomycetaceae > Streptomyces > Streptomyces akebiae. Next base: position 3,461,745 of record NZ_CP080647.1, read on the forward strand.
GCGCCCCGAACTGACCACGCCCGCCCCCTTGTTGACCTCCGCTTTACCTGCCACATTGAGAGTCCCCCCACTTGTGAACTTGTGAATCCTTGAACAATCCGTTCACCGGATTCCCTAGGAGGTGGCTGAACTCCATGCTCGTCCGCGACGCCATGAGCACAGTGGTCCTCACCATCGGTCCCGATCACACCCTCCGCCAGGCCGCCGCCCTGATGGCGGCTCGCCGGATCGGCGCGGCCGTGGTCCTCGACCCGGACGCCGGCGGACTCGGCATCCTGACCGAGCGCGACGTCCTCAACTCCGTCGGCCTGGGCCAGAGCCCCGACGCCGAACGCGCCCACGCCCACACCACCACCGACGTCGTGTTCGCCACGCCGTCCTGGACGCTGGAGGAAGCGGCCCGCGCCATGACCCACGGCGGCTTCCGCCATCTGATCGTCCTCGACGAGGGCGCCCCCATCGGCATCGTCTCGGTCCGCGACATCATCCGCTGCTGGGCACCCGCCCGACAGCACGCACCGGCATAGCCTCCGATCCCGGACGCACGAACGGGCCGGGCTCTCCCAGGAGATCCCGGCCCGCCCCAACGGCAAGCGGTCCAACCCCGGTCGGCCGCCCAGGGCCTGGACGGCGGCCTCCGGGCGCCTGCCGAAGTCTGCATTGACCGAACGAGATCCCATATTGGACATAATCCAAATCAAGTCAAGCTCTAAAGTCACACCTGTTCGGGATCTGTTTCCGCTTGCTGTTACGCTGACCGGTATGAGTGACCTTCTGGAGCGGCTGCGCGGACGCGGATGGCGTATGACCGCGCAGCGGCGTGTCGTGGCCGAGGTCCTCGACGGCGAACACGTCCATCTGACGGCCGACGAGGTGCACGCGCGCGCTGTCGCCAAGCTGCCCGAGATCTCCCGGGCGACCGTCTACAACACCCTCGGTGAGCTGGTCTCCCTCGGCGAGGTGCTCGAGGTCGCCACGGACAAGCGCGCCAAGCGGTACGACCCGAACGCGCACCGTCCGCACCACCACCTGGTCTGCGCCCAGTGCGGCACGATCCGCGACGTGCACCCGACGGGCAACCCGCTGGCCGACCTCCCCGCCTCCGAGCGCTTCGGCTTCACCGTCTCGGACGTGGAGGTCACCTACCGAGGCGTCTGCCCGACCTGCACCAAGGCATAGCCCCACCACCGAACGACGAAGCCCCCGGCTCCAGCGCCGGGGGCTCTCTTTTCGTCGCGTTTCGTCGCACGGACACAAAAACACCGATGGCCCGGAACCAAAGTGGTTCCGGGCCATCGGTCTTCAGTAGCGGGGACAGGATTTGAACCTGCGACCTCTGGGTTATGAGCCCAGCGAGCTACCGAGCTGCTCCACCCCGCGGCGATGAACAGAACACTACGTCACCCCTGCCGACCAGAGCAAATCCATTAAGGCCGCCCTCCGACCAGCACCGCCGCCGGCCCCTGCGGCGGTTGCCGAGGCGGCCACGAGCCCCTACGCCGACAGCTCGTCCCGCAGCGCGTCCCGCAACCGCGCCGCCCGCTCCGCCACCTCCGCCGGGCCGAGCGCCACGGCCCTATCGGCCCACCGCTTGCCCTCCGCCAGCTCACCCCGACGCGCGTAGACGAGCGCGAGCCGCAACGCCGCCCGCCCATGCCCCGCGTCGGCGGCGCGGGCCCACCACACCGCGGCCTCCGGCTCGCTGCCCTCCCGAGCCAGCAGCAGCCCCAGATTGAACGCCCCGTTCCGCGACCCGGACTCCGCCGCGACCCGGTACCACCGCGCGGCCTCGACCACGTCCCCCCGCCCGGCCGCCAGCATCCCGACCCGCACCTGCGCCCGACGATGCCCCTGCGAAGCGGCCCTCTCGTACCACTCCTCGCACTCGTTCTTCTCCCGCACGGGCTCCCCCAGCTCATGCGCGGGCGCGGGCGGACGGCGCGCGTCGAGCACGGCGGCCAGCCGGTACGCGGCCTCCGCGCTGCCCCCGCCGGCGGCACACCGCAGGTGACGCTCCGCGGCCCGCTCGTCACCGTCCCGCAGCCGCGCTATGGCGACCTGGAGTGCCGCCTCGGTGTGCCCCGCCGCGGCCGCCCGCTCGTACCAGACCAGCGCCGTCGCGTCGTCACCCCGCCCGGCGAACAGAATGCCCAGGTTGAAGGCGGCGTCAACGCTGCCGGCCTCCGCGGCCTTGGAGAACCACGGCTCCGCGCCGGACGCGTCGCCAACCTGGAGCAGCAGGATGGCCAGCGCGTTCGCCGCCTCCCGGTGCCCGGCGTACGCGGCACGCCGGTACCACTGCTCGGCCTGCGCGGTCCGCCCCTGCTCGGCGCAGAGCAGCCCGAGGTTGTACGCGCCGTTGACGTCCCCGGCGTCCATCGCGGCCCGGTACCAGCGCTCGGCGGTCTGTGTCTCGCCGCGCTCGGCATGCAGCGCGCCCAGCGCGTTCGCCGCGTTTCCGTCGCCGTCCTGGGCGGCCCGCAACCACCACACGGCCGCGCTCTCGGTGTCGCCGGCGTCCCGCAGCAGGAACCCGAGCGCGCACGCGGCGCGCGGCTCACCGTCCTTGGCGGAGGTCAGGTACCAGCGCCCGGCCTCCTTGAGCTCACCGCGCCGCTCCAGGATCGCCCCGAGGTGCAGTGCGGCCCGCCGGTGCCCGCGCGCGGCGGCCTGCCGGTACCACTGCTCGGCCTCCTCGGCGGCACCCGTCCCGACACCGTTGTCGGCGCCGCGTCCCCCCGCGCCCACGGCAGGCCCGCCGTCACGCACGGCAGCACGCCCGTCCCGCGCGGGGGCACGACCCTCGCGCCCCCCGCGTCCCGCGTCACGCCCTTCTCGCACCGCTTCGCGGCTGCCGCTCCCGATCTCGAGCGCCGCGCGCGCGATCTTCCGCCCCTCGCGCACGGCGGCGCGCTCCTCCTGCTCCGCACGCTGGTCGAGCACCCGCGCGAGCCGGTACGCGGCCTCACGGTGCCCGCGCTCGGCGGCCACTCTCATCCACCGCTCGGCGGCGGCGTCACTGCGGTGCTCCAGCAGGTCGGCGAGCGCGTACGCCCCCAGGGCGTGCCCCTGCTCGGCGGACTGGCGCAGCCAGTATTCGGCGGCGGGTTCGTCGCCGCGCTCGCGGTGGTGCCGGCCGAGCGCGTGCGCGGCCGCGGCGGAACCGGCGACGGCGGCGACCCGCCACCAGCTGGCGGCCTCGTCGGCGTACCCACGCTGGTGCAGCAGGACACCCAGGTTGTTGGCGGCCGCGCGGTCCCCGGCGGCCGTGGCACCCCGCAGGCAGGGCTCGGCTCCGTCGAGGTCGCCGCGGCGCAGCAGCATGGCGCCGAGGACACTCATCGCCTCGGTGTCGCCTGCTTCGGCGGCGAGCCGCTGACGTGCCTCCTCGACGGCGTCCCCCGTCTCGTCCTCGTCCGCTGCCCGCACGGACTCGACCGACGAGGCGGACTCGGCGGGCATCACGAAGTCGGCAGGCAGCGCAATGTCGGCAGGCTGCGCAAACCGCCCTGTCTCCAACAGAGTTGCCTTGTCCCCCATAACGTCCATCGTCGCACCACCTGCAACCTGGGTACACCTGGTATACCGCAGCCATTGAGGTCACTACAGCGTTTTGTCGACATGCCCACAGAGCGACAAGTCAAACACAGATTTGCCGACCGCCCCAGGCAACACGTCGAAGGCCCGGATCCTTTAGAGGATCCGGGCCTTCAACTTCAGTAGCGGGGACAGGATTTGAACCTGCGACCTCTGGGTTATGAGCCCAGCGAGCTACCGAGCTGCTCCACCCCGCGCCGTTGTGTTGCAACCGTACCACGGCGCGGGACGGAGCCTCGCATCAGCCGCTTCCGGAGCCTCCGTCGCCGCTCTGGTCGCTGTCCTCACTGCCGCTGCCGCCGGTCCCGTCGGCCTTGGCCTGCGCGTCCTCGGCCCGCTTCAGGGCGTCCTCCAGGTCCTGTTGGGCCCGGCCGTACGCCTCCCAGTCGCCGTCCTTGAGGGCCTGTTGCCCCTCGTCGAACGCCTTCTGGGCTTCCTCCAGGGCCTGTTGGACCGTCGGATCGCCGGACGCCGGCGGCTCGTCGGTGCCCTCGTCGCCGTCGTCCACCGGTGGCTCGGTGGGCGGCGAACCCTCGGTCTCGAACACCTTGTTGAGCGCCGCGTCGAGGGTGTCCTCGAAGGCCGTGTTGCCGCCGTAGGTGACCAGTACCTTGCGCAGCAGCGGGTACTTGAGCCCGCCGCCTCGCACATAGACGGGTTCCACGTAGAGCAGTCCGCCGTCGAGCGGGACCGTCAGGAGGTTGCCGTACTCGACCTGTGAGTCACCTCTCTTGAGGAGGCTGATCGTCTCGGCGATGTCCTGCTCGGAGTTGAACTGGCTCTGGACCTGCTTCGGTCCGTCGATCGGTTCGCTGGTCGGCAGTTTCAGAATTCTGATCTTGCCGTAGTCCTTGGTGCCCGCCTCGGCGTTGACCGCCACGAAGGCACTGAGGTTGTCCCGGCCGTTCGGCGTGAGCGTGGTGGTCAGCGAGAACGCCTGTTCCGTCTGGCCGGGCAGCTTCATGCTCAGGTAGTACGGCGGCACCGCGTTGCCCGACGTGTTGGTCGGGTCGTCCGGGACCTGCCACACCTCGCTGCCACTGAGGAACGTCTCGGCGTCCTTCACGTGATAGCGGGTCAGCAGTTCGCGCTGCACCTTGAACAGGTCCTGCGGGTACCGCAGATGGGCCAGCAGCGAGTCGGAGATGTCGTCCTTCGACTCCACCGTGCCCGGGAACGCCTTCATCCAGGTCTTCAGGACCGGGTCCTGGGTGTCCCACTGGTAGAGCTTGACCTGACCCGTGTACGCGTCGACGGTCGCCTTCACCGAGTTGCGGATGTAGTTGACCTGGTTCTGCTGTGCCACCACCGCGCGCTGGCTGTTGTCCGCGGTCAGCGAGTCGGCCGTCGTGTCGCCCAGGGTGGTGCGGGAGGCGTACGGATAGCCGTTGGTGGTGGTGTACGCGTCGACGATCCACTGGATCTTGCCGTCGACGACGGCCGGGTAGGCGTCGCCGTCGATGGTCAGCCAGGGGGCGACCGCCTCGACCCGCTCCTTGGGCGTGCGGTTGTAGAGGATCCGAGAACCCTCGCCGATCGCACCGGAGTAGAGGATCTGCGGCTCGTTGAACGCCACCGCGTACGCCGCCCGGTTGACCGGGCTGGAGAGGTTGATCCCGCTGTTGCCCTTGTAGCTGGTGGTCTTCTCACCGCTGTCGTCGGAGTAGTCGATCTCGTCCTGGGGACCGCCGACGATCGAGTACTGGGTGGTCTTCTCGCCGTAGTAGACCCGCTGCTGGTACTCGCCCAGGTCGCCCTTGGACGGCAGGTCGGACTCGGTGAACACGGGACGGCCGCCGGAGGTGGCCTCGGTGCCCTTGGCGGCGACCACGCCGTACCCGTGGGTGTAGCGGAAGTGGTCGTTGATCCAGTTGTTCTTCGGGATGCCCGCCAGGTTCAGCTCGCGCAGACCGATGACGGTGTCCTGCTCCGCGCCGTCCTCGTTGCTGTACCGGTCGACGTCCAGGTTCGTGGGGAACGCGTAGTAGTTCCTCATCTGCTGGAGCTGCTGGAACGTCGGCGAGACGATGTTCGGGTCGAGCATGCGGATGCTGGCCGTGGTGTCGGCGTCCTTGCGGAGCTTGGCCTTGTCCGTGGTGTCGCTGACGCCCGAGTACTCCTCGACGTCTGTCCCGTCGATGCCGTAGGCCTGCCGGGTCGCCGCCAGGTTCTTCTCGACGTACGGCGCCTCCTTGGCCTGCTCGTTCGGCTGGACCTGGAACTTCTGGACGATGGCCGGGTACAGCCCGCCGATGAGGATCGCGGAGAGCACCATCAGGCCGAAGCCGATGACCGGCAGCTGCCAGGTGCGCCGCCAGATGGTGGCGAAGAACAGCAGCGCGCAGATCACGGCGATGCAGAACAGGATCGTCTTGGCCGGCAGGTAGGCGTTGGCGTCGACGTACCTCAGACCCGTCCAGTTGCCCGTCGCCTTGAAGTCGCTGGACTTCACGGCGAGCCCGTACCGGTCGAGCCAGTAGGCGACCGCCTTCAGGGCGACGAAGATACCGAGGAGCACCGACAGGTGCCCGGTGGCCGCGGCGGTGGCACGCGCGCCCGGGGAAGTGACCCTGAGGCCGCCGTAGAGGTAGTGCGTGAGCGCGGCGGCGATCACCGAGAGCACGGCCGCGGCGAAGCCGAAGCCGAGCAGGAAGCGGTACCAGGGCAGGTCGAAGGCGTAGAAGGCGACGTCCAGATTGAACTGGGGGTCCTTCTGCCCGAACGACACTCCGTTCACCCACATCAGCCAGGTGCGCCACTGCCCGGAGGCGGAGGCGCCGGCGATGAGGCCCACCAGGGAAGTGATCCCGAGGAGCAGCCACTTCTTGTAGGGCGCGATGCCCATGCGGTACCTGTCGAGGCTCTGCTGTTCCATCGACATCGCGCTCAGCGGCGGCCGCAGCCGGTGCGCCAGCCAGATGTTGAAGCCGACCGAGGCCGACATCAGCAGGCCGAAGACGAAGAAGAGCCCGATCTTCGTCCACAGGGTGGTGGTGAAGACGGACGAATACTTCACCGACCGGTACCAGAGCCAGTCCGTCCAGAACCCCGCGAACATGACGAACGCCATGCCGAGGACGGCAAGGACGCCCAGCGTCATGAGCAGGGTCCGGACACGTCGGGACGGTCGGCCCACTCTCATCCGCGGCCCCGTCGGGCCTCCGCCGCGGTCCGGCATCTGGAAAGCCAAGGTGCGCACCTCGAAGTTCGCTGTCGATACGTCAGGCCCGCGTCTACGGACCCTCCAGCGGCCCCGTGATCGTAGGGGCCTCACCTATGCAACTTACTCACGCTTTACTCGGTTCCCGCTTCGGGGAACGAACGAGGCAGGATTGTGACCATGTCCAACACTCCCATGGCAGCGAACCCCCTCACCCGGGCCGTCCTCGAGATCGACGAGTACGCCTCGGGCCTCGGCTGGGACCAGCCCGCTCGCCTCTTCGCCCTCGTGGATACCGCGCGTCTGCGGGACCAGGAACCCGCGCTCGCGGACCAGCTCGGTCTTCAGGAAGCGCCCGAGGCAGCCGGCCTCACCCCGATCGAGCAGGACGAGATCCCCGCCGGCAAGGCGCTGGACGAGTTCCTCGGCACCATCGCCTGGCCCGACGCGGTGGTCGGCTGCGCGCTGACCGTGGAGCGGCTGATGCTGCCGCCGTCCGCCGAGGCGTCGGTCCCCGAGGATCTCGACGGGGCCCGTCTCACCAAGTGGGTCGCCTCCCACCCGGACCGCCAGGAGGTCCGGATGACGGTCGCCGTCCTGCGTGACGGCTCCCGCGACTCGGCCCTGCGCCTGCGCGAGAAGGACACCCCGACGGAGGTTCTCACCGGCCCCGAGCTGGTCCCGGGCCTGGCGGAGGCCCTGTCCGCGACCTTCGTGGACTGATCTTCGGATCGACGACGATCCGATCTACGACTGTGGGGGCGCCCTCCGCCTGCGAGGGCGCCCCCACGCGCGCGTACGCCGTCCTCTGCTCCTGTCAGCCCTTGGTCGTGCACTTCGGCAGGTCGGCCGTGTCGCCGGCCCGGATGTCCTTCAGGGCTCCGAGCGCGTCCTCGATGGTGTCGACCTTGACGAGGGTGAGTCCGCCGGGGGTGTCCTTGGCGGCCGCGGCGCAGTTGTCCTTGGGCGTCAGGAAGTACTCGGCGCCCTTGTCGCGCGCGCCGACCGTCTTCATCTCGATGCCGCCGATGGGGCCGACCTTGCCCTCGTCGTCGATCGTGCCGGTGCCGGCCACGAACTTGCCGCCGGTCAGATTGCCCGGCGTCAGCTTGTCGTAGATACCGAGGGCGAACATCAGCCCGGCACTCGGGCCGCCGACGTCGGCGAGCTTGATGTCGATGGTGAACGGGAAGGTGTGGTCGGTCCCGGCGGAGATCCCGACGATCGCCCGCTCCTCGCCCGTGTCGTCGGACTTGGCCGTGGTGATCGTGACCTTCTCGGTCTCGGTCGCCGTCCTGTTCGCCTTCTCGGCGGCGGCCTGCGCCTTGGCGGGCACGATGACGAAGTCGACGTCCTCGCCCGGCTTGTGCTTGGTGACCAGCTTCGCGACGTCCTCGGGCGCCTTGACCGCCGTGCCGTCGACGGACTTGATCACGTCACCGGCGTGCAGCTCGCCCTCGGCCGGCGAGTCCTTGAGAACGGTGGAGACGATCACCCACGACTTCACCGGGATGTCCAGCTCCTTCAGGGCCGCGACCTTGGCGCTCTCCTGGGACTGGCTGAACTCCTCGGCGTTCTCCTGGGTCGACTGCTCCTCGGTCTTGCCGTCGGGATAGAGCGTGTCGTGCGGCACGACCTTGTTGTCGTGTGCCAGCCAGCCGTACACGGCCTCGACGAGGTTCATCCTGTAGTCGGCGCTGGTCACACGGACCGTGGTCATGTTCAGGTGCCCGGTCGTCGCGTACGTCTTGTGTCCCGAGATCTGCAGCACCGGCTCCCCGTCGTGCTCCCCGAGCGTGTTCACCGTCGGCCCCGGCGACATCTCCGAATAGGGCACGGGAATGATCACTCCCGCGCACAGGAGCGCGATCAGCATCAGGGTGGAGGCGAGCATCGTCGCGGTGCGGCGTGGCATGGAACGACAGTACGGGACAGGCCTGTCAGTGCACCGTCGGGGCCGTCCGTCCGGGGGCCGGGTGCGAGGGCGTCAGCCGCCGGTGTGGGACCGCTCCATGGCCTCGCGGAAGCGCGAGTATCCCGCGAGTTCGGAGCCGTCCTCGATGCTCCTGCGGTTCCGGCTGGCCCAGCCACCCCACAGTCCGGCACCGATCGCGGCCACCAGTGGAATCAGCAACCAGGCGAGCGCCGCCATGCCGGCCTCCCAACCCCTATGAAGCAACCACAACTGACTGATCAGCAGATTATCCGTCCGCCCCGTCAACGCTCTCGCCGGGGGGCGGGTTACGCAACCGGAACGCGCAGGGGTGGATTCCGGTCACGACCTCAGCAGGCTCCCACCCGACACCGGGACGTCTCCCGACCACCGCCCCTCACCGACGGCCCTACGCGCCGACCCATTCATCGGTGCCGTCGGAGAATTTCTGGTGCTTCCAGATGGGCACCTCGTGCTTCAGATCGTCGATCAGTCTGCGGCACGCCTCGAAGGCCTCGCCCCGGTGCGGACAGGACACGGCGACGACCACGGCCAGATCCCCGACCTTCAGGTTTCCCACCCGGTGCACCGCCGCCAGCGCCCGCACCGGGTAGTCGGCGACCACCTTCTCCGCGATCCGCCGCATCTCGGCCTCGGCCGTGGGGTGACACGAATAGCCGAGCTCGTCGACATCGGCGCCCCCGTCGTGGTTCCGCACGGTCCCCACGAACAGCGCGGTCCCCCCGGCCGCGTCGTCCCCGACCGCCTGGAACACCTCGTCGAGGGAGAGCGCCGTCTCCCGGATCCCGATCAGCTTGACGGGCTCCTCGGCCCGCCGCTCACCTGGGTGATCATCATTCACAGCCATACCCCCATCGTGCCCCACCCGACACCGGGACGTCTCCCTGCCGTGGCCGCGGGCACCTGTGCGGCTGGGCGACACAGGTGGGCGCAGCGGCACGCGCCGGCCGACGCGACCCGGCCCCCGGCCCAGACCGGCGAGGGCACCCCTCAACGCCTGCCCCGAGCCTTCCGCGCCCGCCGGACCAACGCCGCCGTACCCAGCAGCGCGACCGTCGCACCGGCGGCACCCGCAGCCGTCGCGTCCTTCCGCCCCAGCCTCCGTCCGGCCACCGTGTGCCGCCCGGCGACCTCCTCCAAGAGCTCCGCGAGCACTTCCTCGTTCGTCCACAGCGGCCGCCACCCGGCGTCGTGCAACCGGCTCCCGCTCACGACCCACGGGTACATCGTGTACGCCAGGTCCCCCGCCGGTGACGGCGTGAGCCCGATCCGGTGCAGCCGGGCGGCGGCCCCGAGCGCGACCGCGGACGGCAGCTCCATGCGCCGGATCCCGCTGAGCTCCTCGACCTCCTCCTGCTCCAGCCACCCCTCGCATCCGACGGCCAGCTCCCCGTCGACCTTCTCCAGCACGGCGTACTCCAGCGCGCCGCAGAGGTCCTCGACGTGACAGAACTGCCAGGCGGGTCTCGACCCGGCCACCACCAGCAGTCGGGGCGACTCGAAATACCTGGTCAGCGCGGTGTCCGTCCCTCCGACAAGGGTCGCGGGACGCACCACGGTGACATTGAGGCCCGGATGGGCACGCGGCGCCCGGCGGGCGAGCCGCTCGATCTCCAGCAGGTCGCCGACCCCCGTGGCCTCGGCGGTCGCCCGCAGCTCGGCGTCCTCCGAGAGCGGCAGCTCGTTGTCCGGCAGCGCCCCGTAGACCATCGCCGACGTGCACAGCACGACCCGGTGCACCCCGGCCGCGGCGGCGGCCGTGAGCACGGTCTGCGTCCCGCGCACGTTGTACGCGCTGCGGGCCGCCGAGTCCGCCCCCAGGTCGAGATCGACGGCGAGGTGCACCACCACGTCGGCCCCGCGCAGCTTCTCGGCGATCGCCGGGTCCCGCACATCCAGGATGTGCCACTGAGCGGCAGCGCACTCGCCGCGCCGCTCGTCGATGGCGATGACCTGCCGGATCTCGTCGGACTCGGCGAGCCGCTCCGTGAGCAGCGCTCCTACGCCGGACGCGGCACCGGTGACCGCGACGACGGGCCCGCGCACGGCGGGACTGGTTGAGTGGTTTCGCGCTGCGCGAACCTGCGGATCTGGGGAACTCACCGGGCGTCTCCAGCGGTTGTCTTCAGTACGAACGCGGGTGACGCGTACGTACCAGGTGGCATCCATCCTGCCGCAGGCCTTCGGTCGGCGGAGCACCGAGGCCTTAACCCGCCGTGGTGTCTACGCTGGGTGGTGTTCGGGCAGCCGTGCCGTCGGAGAAAACCGATGGCCCTATCAGCCGAGGAATCCCGTGAGTGACACCCCATTCGGATTCGGCCTTCCGCCGGAGGAGCCGGACGACGGCGACGAGGGCAAGAAGAAGGACCAGCAGAGCGGTGGTGGTCAGGGCCCGGCCAACCCGTTCGGTTTCGGGTTCCCCGGGGCCGGGGGCCCCGGCGCCGACAATCCGTTCGCCGCGATGTTCGGTTCCATGAACCCCACCGACCTGGGCGCCGCCTTCCAGCAGCTTGGCCAGATGCTCTCGTACGAGGGCGGCCCGGTGAACTGGGACATGGCCAAGCAGATCGCCCGCCAGACGGTCTCCCAGGGGACCGCCGACGGCACGAAGGACGAGAGTGTCGGCCCCGCCGAGCGCACCGCCGTCGAGGAGGCCGTCCGCCTGGCAGACCTGTGGCTGGACGACGCGACGTCGCTGCCGTCCGGCGCGGGCTCCGCCGTGGCGTGGAGCCGCGCGGAGTGGGTCGAGGCCACCCTGCCCGCCTGGAAGGAACTGGTCGACCCGGTGGCCGAGCGGGTCGGCGGCGCCATGGGCGACATCCTGCCGGAGGAGATGCAGGCCATGGCCGGCCCGCTGATCGGCATGATGAAGTCGATGGGCGGCGCCATGTTCGGCCAGCAGATCGGGCAGGCCGTGGGCGTGCTCGCGGGCGAGGTCGTCGGATCCACCGACGTCGGCCTGCCGCTCGGACCGGCCGGCAAGGCCGCGCTGCTGCCGCTGAACGTGGAGGCGTTCGGCAAGGACCTGGGCGTCGGCAAGGACGAGGTGCGGCTCTACCTGGCCCTGCGCGAGGCCGCCCACCAGCGCCTCTTCGCGCATGTGCCGTGGCTGCGCTCGCATCTGTTCGGCGCTGTCGAGGGCTACGCGCGCGGGATCAAGGTCGACACGGCCAAGCTGGAGGACGTGGTCGGCCAGTTCGACCCGCAGAACCCCGAGGAGCTGCAGCAGGCGCTCCAGCAGGGCATGTTCCAGCCGGAGGACACCCCTGCGCAGAAGGCGGCCCTGGCGCGTCTGGAGACCGCTCTGGCGCTGGTGGAGGGCTGGGTGGACGCCGTGGTGCACGCCGCGGCGAAGCCGCGCCTGTCGTCCGCCGACGCCCTCCGCGAGACCTTGCGCCGCCGCCGTGCCACCGGCGGTCCGGCCGAGCAGACCTTCGCCACGCTGATCGGTCTGGAGCTGCGCCCCCGCCGCCTGCGCGACGCCTCCCGCCTGTGGGCGTCCCTCACGGACGCGCGCGGTGTCGACGGCCGCGACGCCCTGTGGTCCCACCCCGACATGCTGCCCACCGCCTCCGACCTGGACGACCCGGACGGCTTCGTCCACCGCGAGCAGATGGACTTCTCCGAGCTGGACAAGATGCTCGGTGAGGCTGCGGGCGGTTCCACCGAGAAGCCGGACTTCAAGAAGAAGGACGACGACACCGAGTGAGCCTGCACGACGACGCGGTCCTCGTACTGAAGAGCTACGAGGACCAGGCCGAGCTGCGCCAGGCGTACCTCGACCATCTCGTGGCCCACCCGGACGGCATGTGGAAGGCCTGCGGCGCCGGGCACATCACGGCGAGCGGCCTGGTGATCGACCCCGAGCGCGGCCGGGTGCTGCTCACTCTCCACAAGAAGCTGCGCATGTGGCTCCAGATGGGCGGCCACTGCGAGCCCGGGGACATCAGCCTGGCCGGCTCCGCCCTCCGCGAGGCCACGGAGGAGTCCGGCATCGAGGGCCTGACGCTGCTGCCGGGCGGCCCGGTCCGCCTCGACCGCCATCACACCCCGTGCGCCTGGCACCTGGACGTCCAGTACGCGGCCCTCGCCCCGGCCGACGCGGTCGAAGCGATCAGCGACGAGTCCCTCGACCTGCGGTGGTTCGCCTACGACGAGGTGCCGACCGTGGCCGACGATTCGGTCGTACGCCTGCTGGAGGCCACGCGAGCGCGGCTCTGACCTCGCTCTTTCGCATGACGTCGGCGGCCTGTCGGCATGGCGCCGCCGGACCGGGGGCATGCCCCCGCCGGGGGCACGAACGCGGTAAGGGGCGTCCGCAAGGCGGAACGCCCCTTACACGTGGACCGCTGACACATGCTGGGCATGGTCCGGCTCGCCCATCGGCCCGTCGGTCAGTTGCGGCTGCCCCCGAGCGAGTTCCCGCTCAGTCCGCCCGCGCCCATGCCGAACTGCCCGAGCACCCCGGACGTCCGCAGGTGCTGCGGCGGCAGCAACTCGCTCGGCTGCACCAGGACATGTCCGTGGCCACCGAAGTGCATCTCCCAGCCCTCACCGGTGGACCCCCTGCGGCGCCACACGGCGGACGTGGAGGTCGGCGCCTGGAGCTGCGTACGCAGCGAGGTGGACCAGGCGATGACGGCGTCCGAGTCGACGCAGATGTTCTTCTCGGGCGTCACTTCCAGAGCGAGCGGCGCACCCGAGGTCATCAGGACGACCTTGCCGCCACCGGACAGCTCCAGGTTGTACGCCCCGGCCGAGGCCACCTCGACGGCGCTGTCCACGGCGACGATGCCGACGTTGAGCGAACCGTCGAAGGCGAGGACCGCGGAGGAGTCGACGGTGATGCCTCTGCCGACCTCCATGATGTGCAGGTACTGCGCGAAGTTGGCGAGATACACGATCCCGTTGCCCTTGCAGCGCATGAGTTCGAGCCGCTCACCGGTCATCCGCTCGGCGTTGCGCCAGCTGCGGTTGCGGTACTGGCTGTCGAAGTCGACCTGCCCCTCGAAGGCGACCATGGCGCCCTGGCGGGCCAGGACCGGGCTGCTGCCGATGGTCACATCGGTCTTGAGCAGCTGCGGGTTCTGCAGTGTGTAGCGCTCGGTGTGGTTCACCGGGATGTGCGCGAAGAGTGTGCTGTGCATGGTGTGCTGTTCTCCTCTCAGCCCCGGTCAGCCACGGATCTTGAAACGGTCGCCGGTGTCCTCGCTGGGCTGGACGACCACGAAGCCCCGCCCCTTGAAACCGATCTGGAAGGCCTCCCCGCTGCCCCGGCCGATGAGCGCACTGGCCTTGATGGTGCGGCGGGCCTTCATGTCGAGGCCGTCGGTCCAGGCGATCAGCGCGTCCGGGTCGACGTACGTCTCCCGTTCGGCGCAGTCGAGGGAGATCGGCACACCCCGGCTGACCAGGGCGACCCATCCGGTGCCCCGGATCACGAGGTTGGTGAGGCCGGAGCCCGAGAGCTTGGCGAGGCCCTTGACCGGCTCGATGGAGAGCTGGAGTGAGGCGTCGCAGGCCAGCAGGGTCGGGCCGTTGACCGACAGCGCCTCGTTGTTCAGGTGGAGGATGAGGACGTCACCGCCGTAGTCGGCGAGGTACAGGTCCCCGTCGCCCCGGCAGAGCATCAGCTTGCCGCCCTCGCCGCTGACCATCTCCTCCGCGCTGCGCCGCAGCGTGGCGGGCGGACCGTCGAACTGTACGTAGCCGTCGTACGCGATCATCGAGCCGGCCTTGGCCAGGAGGTCCTGACCCGTGACCATGGTGACCTTGAGTGTCTTGGAGCTGTGCACGCTCATACGGACGCCGGTGGAGGCGGAGCGGTGCGCGTTGAGTGTCTGGAGGTCCATGCTCTGCCTCACACCTCGAAGGGCTGGACGACGACGAAGTTGCCGGGAGCGCCGCGGAACTGGAGGTTGACGGCCTCCTGGGTCTGCCGTGCGTACCCGGAGCGGCGCAGCCTGAGCGAGGTCGTGGTGACAGCCTGCGCGCCGGCGGACCAGGCGATGACGGCGTTGCCGTCGACGTAGGTGGCCGGGCCGACGGGCAGGACGACGGGAACCCCGCGCGTCTTGACGACGACCGCGCCCGTGCCGGAGAAGAGCATGCTGAACAGGCCCCCACCGGGCAGACCCGCGCCCTCGATGCGGCGGATCTCGGTGTCCAGGGACTCGTCGAAGGCGAGGACGCCGCGTGCGCTGGTGTAGAGCTGCTCGTTCTCCAGGCGGATGACGAAGAGACGGCTGCCCTCGTCGGCGAGGAACACCTCACCGTCTCCGGAACACCGCATCAGGGCCATGCCCTGGCCGGTGAGCTGGCCCGTCAACTTGCCGAGCAGGCCGGAACCCTTGTGAGCGAAGTCGATGTCGCCCTGGTAGGCGACCATGCTGCCCTGCTTGGCGAGGATGTTGGCGCCCTTGGTGAGCGTGGCCCGCACCATCTGCGGGTTCTGCTCGGTCCAGCGGTCCCCGACGGGGGCCTCGGAGTACTTCGTCAGGACGACTCTCAGCCCTGCCTCCGGCGGCACCGGCGCGAGCTGTGTACCGCCACCGAAAGGCTGTGCCTGGCCCGGGAAGACACCCGGGGCACCCGGGGGCGTGAAAGGGCCGCCTTGCGGAGCTGCGCCCGGCGGGGTGAAGGGTCCCCCCTGAGGCGGGGCACCGGGAGGAGTGAAGGGCCCACCCTGAGGCGGAGCGCCGGGCGGGGTGAAGGGGCCACCCTGAGGCGGAGCGCCGGGCGGGGTGAAGGGGCCACCCTGAGGCGGAGCGCCGGGCGGGGTGAAGGGGCCACCCTGAGGCGGAGCGCCGGGCGGGGTGAAGGGGCCACCCTGAGGCGGAGCGCCGGGCGGGGTGAAGGGGCCACCCTGAGGTGCGGGGGCGGCCGGGGGCGGGACGGTGCCGCCGGGCGGCGTGTTCAGGGGCGCGGCAATCGTCGGAGCGGCATGCACGGAGGGCGGGGGCGCCGGGGGCGCGAACGGCTGGGCGGGCGCCGGGGTGGCCGGAGCCGCAGGGGCACCGAACGCGGGTGGGGCGAAGCCCGGCGTGGCGTCGGCCTGCGGCTGCTGCGGGGCGACGGGCTCCTCCTCGGCGACCTCGCCGCCGAAGTTCTTCAGCAGCGCGTCGAGGCCGCCGTCGAAACCCTGCCCGACGGCCGCGAACCGCCAGACGTCCTTCAGGTAGAAGTCGCCCAGCATCACGGCGCGCTCGGTGGAGAACTCCGAGCCGTCGAACGGATACCTGGCCACCTCCTCGCCGCCCGCGACGATTCGGACGTAACCGGGGCCGATCTGCGACATCTGCCCGTTGCCGTCGATCGTCGCCGTGAAGGACAGCTTCTGGATCTGCGACGGGATCTTGTCGAGGGTGACGCGGAAGGACTCGGTGTCACCCGACTGGGCGCCCAGGAGCTGGATCGACTCCTCGGGGGTCTTCGGCTGGTTGAAGAAGACGAAGTAGCGGTCGTCCGAAAGCCGTTCGTCGGCGTCCAGTCCGAAGCAACTGATGTCGAAGCTCAGCCCGGGGGCGGAGATCTGTACACCTACGTACAGATCCGTACCCGCGGTGAGGTCACTGATCTTGGCCTTGTG
The DNA here is from genome assembly GCF_019599145.1 of Streptomyces akebiae. Lineage (NCBI taxonomy): Bacteria > Bacillati > Actinomycetota > Actinomycetes > Kitasatosporales > Streptomycetaceae > Streptomyces > Streptomyces akebiae. Next base: position 3,478,044 of record NZ_CP080647.1, read on the forward strand.
GCCGCGTTGGAATTCCCTGGCCATGCGTAACGACCGTCCCCCATCCCGAAAGTGCGTGCGCCTGCGAATGCGTCGCGCCAGGCTAACCGCAAAGTCCTGAAGCGTACGAGGCTGGTACAGAGACGGTACAAAAGCGCGACTTCGGTCACCGGTCCCACAAACGCGCACGCGCGCGTGAAGCGCCCGTTTCGTGGCACCCACGCCCGGAGCACCGGCCGGGCGGCGCCTTAGAGCAGCGGGTCGTGGACCGTGTACGGGCGAACGGCCACGCGAGGGGTCACTCGTCCCGCGTAAGGGGCAGGTGAGGCAGCCGGTCGGCGGCGACCACCCCTTCGAGGTAGCCGCGAGCACGCTCGGTGCGTGGATAGGCGTCCAGCAGCTGCCAGAAGCGGGGGCCGTGTCCTGGTACGAGCAGGTGTGCGAGTTCGTGGAGGAGGACGTAGTCGACGACGTACTCGGGCATGCCCTGCAGTCGGTGCGAAAGACGGATGCTGCCCTCGGCGGGGGTGCACGAGCCCCAGCGGGTGTTCTGGTTGGTGACCCACCGCACGGAGGTGGGCCGGGCGCGACCGCCGAAGTACTGGTCCGAGAGCCGGGCGGCCCGCTCCGCCAACTCGGTGTCGCCGAGGCGCCGTTTGCTCTCCTGCGCGGCCAGCTTGTCGAGCATGACGGTCACCCAGCGCTGCTCCTCGGCCTCGGACATCCGGGCGGGGATGAGCACGACGGTGCGATCGCCCTCGCGGTACGCGGAGACCGTTCTGCGCCGTCGCGCGCTCCTGCGGACCTCGATCGCGCTCGCCCCCGAGCCGCTCGGCGGCTGGCTCGTCGTGCTGCGCGGTGACTTCGCGGCGCGGTGCAGTGGGTCGGCGGGCACGCCCTGACGTTACCCGCTGCACACGCGGGAAGTCCCGCCTCCGGGACGGTTCGATATCGATCCGCACTCCGAGCGCCTGATTTGTACGACGAATGCCGTCGCCTGTGGACAACTCTCGACAGACGTCGTCACTGTCCGTGCATGCTGGCACTCGTCGGCGGACCAGGCACTCGCACCGTCGGCATACGGAACCGATCTCTGGCTACGGGGGCCGATCATGCATCCGATGGTGAAGCCCGCGCTCCGGCGCGGTTGGCGGGATCTCAACACCGTGCAGTTCGGTCTGGCCCCGGCGCACGCCATGGTGCTGGGCCCGATGGACTCGGCGACGGGCAGCTTCCTCGCCCTGCTCGACGGCACACGCGGTGTGCCGCTCCTGCGCGACGAGGCGCGCCGCATGGGCCTGCCGGACGGTCACGTGGACGGCTTGGTGGACCGGCTGTCCCGGTCGGGCCTGCTGGACGACGCGACGGGCGGCGGCCCGGCCGCCGACGAACTGCGCGCCAAACCGGAGGTCCTGGACCGGCTGCGGCCCGACGCCGCCACTCTCTCCCTGATCGCCTCCGAGCCGGGCGACGCCATGAGTCGTCTGGCCGCGCGCCGGTCACTGAGAGTGCAGGTGCGGGGTGCGGGGCGCGTGGGGGTGGTGCTCGCCTCCCTGCTGTCGGGCGCCGGGGTCGGCGAGGTCGACGTCCGCGATGTCGGCAGGGTCGAGCCAGGTGACGTGGCACCGGGTGGGTTGCCGGCCGAATCGATCGGCGAGCGCAGGGACGCGGCGGCCCGTCGGGCCGCTCGCCACGCGGCGCCCGATCGCCCGCCTCGGCGTCGCCGCGGCTCCCGGCCGCCCGAAGCTCCACCCGGGGACCTGACGGTGGACCGTCTCCGCGAGGAGCCCGGCTTCTCGCTGGTGATCCTCGCCTCACGCGACGGTGTCGACGTCCACGCTCCCAGGCCCATGGCCGCCGAGCCGCTCATCTCGTCGGGCACACCACACCTCTATGCGGGTGTCGTCGAGGGGACGGGCGTGGTCGGCCCTCTGGTCCTGCCGGGTGAGACGGGTTGTGCGGGCTGCCTCGAACAGAGCCGTACCGACCGCGACGAGACGTGGCCGCGGCTGGTCGCGCAGTGGCGGTCCGGACGCCCGCACCAGCTGGAAGCGTGCGACCTGGCCCTGGCCACGACGGTCGCCGGACTGGCCGCGGCGCACGCGCTCGCCTTCCTCGACGGGCGGACGCCGTCCAGCGCGGGTGCCCGCTGGGAGGTCTCGGTACCAGGGTTCGACTGGCACCCGCGTCCGGTGTGGCCGCACCCTTCATGTTCCTGCGCGGCCGCGGAAAACGGTGCCGCCGGAAAAGGTAACGGGGAACACACCGCAAAGGAGGGGGAGGCGCACGAGACAATGGCCGGGCATCAGCGGTCAACGAGGTTGTCCCGCACGGCACACGCGGCACGGCCTGCTGGGACTTGGAGGGCGCATGTCTGATCTTCCCCGGAAGGCGGTCACCCGGACCGCCAAGCTCGCCGCGCTTCCGCTCGGCATCGCAGGCCGGGCCACCTGGGGACTCGGCAAGCGGATCGTCGGCGAGTCGGCCGATCTCGTGGGCCGTGAACTCCAGCAGCGCACGGCGGAGCAGTTGTTCAAGGTCCTGGGCGAGCTGAAGGGCGGCGCGATGAAGTTCGGGCAGGCCCTGTCCGTCTTCGAGTCGGCGCTTCCCGAGGAGGTGGCGGGCCCCTACCGCGCGGCTCTGACCAAGCTCCAGGACGCGGCACCACCGATGCCGACCCGCACGGTGCATGCCGTGCTGGAGGAGCGCATCGGAGCGGACTGGCAGGAGCTGTTCCTGGAGTTCGAGGACAAACCGGCCGCCGCGGCCTCGATCGGCCAGGTGCACCGAGCGGTGTGGCACGACGGCCGAGAGGTCGCAGTGAAGGTGCAGTACCCGGGCGCGGGCGAGGCCCTGCTTTCCGATCTCGGTCAACTCAGCCGGTTCGCCCGCCTGTTGGGCCCGCTGATCCCTGGCATGGACATCAAACCGCTCATCGCGGAACTGCGGGACCGTGTCTCCGAAGAGCTCGACTACGGCCTGGAGGCCCAGGCCCAGCAGGCGCACGCGGAGGAGTTCGAGGGCGACCCGGACGTGGTGGTCCCGGCTGTGGTGCACCAGTGCGAGCAGGTGCTGGTGACCGAGTGGATGGAGGGCATCCCTCTCTCCGAGGTGATCACCGACGGCTCTCAGGAGCAGCGCGACCGGGCGGGCCAGTTGCTGACCCGCTTCCTCTTCTCGGGTCCGGCCCGCACCGGTCTCCTGCACGCCGACCCCCATCCGGGGAACTTCCGCCTCCTGCCGGACGAGAAGAGCGGCTGGCGCCTCGGCGTCCTCGACTTCGGCACGGTGGACCGACTGCCGGGCGGCCTGCCGACCCCGATCGGAGACGCCCTCCGGCTGACCATCGAAGGTGAGGCCGAAGCGGTCTACGAGATGCTCCGTACGGAGGGTTTCGTAAAGGAGTCGATAGACCTGGACCCGGACGCCGTCCTCGACTATCTGCACCCCATCATCGAGCCGGTCCGGGCGGACGAGTTCACCTTCGCCCGCGGCTGGATGCGCAGCCAGGCCGCGCGGATCGCCGATCCACGCTCCCCCGCCCACCAGTTGGGCAAGCAGCTGAACCTGCCCCCGTCCTACCTCCTCATCCACCGGGTGACCCTGAGCACCATCGGCGTCCTGTGCCAGCTCGGCGCGACGGTCCGTATGCGCGACGAGTTGGAGGAGTGGCTGCCGGGCTTCCTGGCAGAAGAAGAGGAGGAGGGCGAGTCGGCCGCGGAGGCGTAGCCGGTTCGGGCGAGGGCGGGTTCACCACCAGGCCGAGTCCAGCCTGCCTTCGATCGCGCGCAGGTTCTCCCTGGCACAGGTCTCGCAGAAGTAGTGCCGTGCCCCGTTCTCCACGGAACAGATCCACAAGGGTCGAGGGGCCTCGGCGGTGGTGCCGCAGCGGGCGCACACGAGGGTCTGGGGTTCCGCGGCGGGGCCGCCCTGGTCGCCGTCCCCGGAAAGACTCGTCACTCGGCGACGATATCGCCGCCCTCGACGGATCCGTGGGCACAACGCACCGCGGGGGCCGGTCCCTTCGGACCGGCCCCCGCGGGGAGCCACTGCTGGTGGTGGTGACGTGCCTGTCCAGGCCGGGTCTTGCCGGTCGCCGCCGTGGCGACTACTGCATGACCGCCATGGCGAGCGCACGGCGGGCGCGCAGCGAGGCGCGCTCGGCCCTGCGCTGCATCCGCTGAGCGACCGCCAGGCGCATGGCCCGGCGTTCCTGCTCAGCCTGGTGCAGGCGCTCGTGCATATGCGCACGAGCCAGGGCTTCTGGCATGAGATGCATTTCTCGGGTCCTGTTCTGACGCGAGGCGTTCGCGCCGGTGGTGGTGAAATCAGGTGTCGCGGAGCCGGCGGGCTCGCTCGTGGACGGCTTCATCGGGGCCTGCTTCTTGGGGTCGTGCGTGAGGGGGCGGTCGATCGTTCCGGTGATGTTCATGCTGTGACCGGGTTCTTGCGCGGGCGACCACGGGGCCGCTTGCGGGCCACGACGACACCCTGGACGAAGAGCTCGCCACCCCAGACGCCCCAGGGCTCACGCCGCTCCTTGGCGCCGGCGAGGCAGGCCTCCATCAGCGGGCAGGTGCGGCAGAGGGACTTGGCGTACTCGACATCGGCCGGCGACTCGGCGAAGAAGACCTCCGGGTCGTAGGAGCGGCAGGGGACGGGCACGCCGAGGTTCTCGATGGCGTCGTCGAGCGCGGTGAGCGCGGTGAGCGGGGTCAAGGTGGAGTCCTCCGTGAGGCCGGGCGGGGGGATCGTTTCGGAAGGCGGTACGGACGGGGCGTGCGCTTCGAGTTGCACGGTTCGTCTTCCTCGTCTGGTCGTTCCGGCCTGTTGGCCGGTTGCGGCTGGTACCGGGTTCTCTTCTTGTCCCGAGGCCCCTTCGCTCTGTAGTCCCTGGTCGGGGGCAAACAGAAGGGCCGCGGATCCCGGATGGGGTTCCGCGGCCCTGAAGGCGCCGACCTGATCGTCGATCAGGCTGGATCACTCCAGGGTTCAGGCCCACGGAAGGCCCACATCAGGTGGTGCTGCGTCGTCTGCTTCCGGAATCCGGCACCGGCCGCCGCGAAGGCATAGGCGTGGGCCTGTGCCTCTACTGCTGCTTCCAGTGCCTTGGTCGGTCGCTCATTGCGCTCACGGACGGGAAGACCCGCCAGAGACACGGAGGACGCCGGACGGCCGCCACTGATGGCGGACAGACCGGTGCCCAGGTTCGAGACGCCGAGCATGCACAGGGAGACGGCCGAGCGATCGGTCATTTTGACCGTGCTGATGTAGCTGGTGTTGATGCTGATCACTGGACTCGCCTCCTCTCGGCGTCTACGGGGACCGGCGCGAACCAATCCGACGGATATGAAGTACATCACGAAACCAGGGCCTTCGAGAAGGCCGCTGCTCTCGTGCCTAAGAACCTATGGGGATTGCCGGGGCATGCGCAAACTATTTTTTCGACGAGTTCGCATCAGTCGCTCTCGTCGTCGCCCTCAAGCTCCCGACCTGCACAGATGTCGAGAACATCGGCGCCGTAGCGCTGCAACTTGCGGGCGCGGACGCCGGGGATGCGGGCGAGTTCAACCGGAGTGCTCGGCCCCGCTTCCGCGATCGCCATCAGTGTCCGGTCCGTGAAGACACAGAAGTCGGGTTGGCCACTGCGGCGTGCCTGGACCGCGCGCCACTCTCGCAGTCGCTCGTAGAGGCCCTCGTCCATGTCGGAGGGACAGTCCTCGCAGCGCATCAGCTTCATCTCGCCGGCGTCCCGCAGAGTGCGCCCGCAGACACGACAGCGCGCCGGGGTGCGGCTGGTGCGGCGCGGTGCCCCCTCGGTGCCGCCGCCTACGAGGTCACCCGCCCGGGCGCCCGGGAAGCCCACTTCGACGCCCCCGGAGCCGCCCGTGCCGGTCCGTCCCGGGCCGGCGGTGGATCCGGGGCGCAGGCCGTTGAGGAATCGGCTGGGGCGGCGGTTGGGGCGGGTACCGGGCGAGCGGGACAGGGCCCAGGAGACGGAGAGCTGTTCGCGCGCGCGGGTGACGCCCACGTAGAGAAGTCGTCGCTCCTCCTCGATCTGTTCGTCCGTTCTCGCGTAGGTGATCGGCATCATGCCCTCGGCGACCCCGACGAGGAAGACGACGTCCCACTCAAGGCCCTTCGCGGAGTGCAGCGAGGCGAGCGTGACGCCCTGGACGGTCGGGGCGTGCTGGGCGTTGGCCCGCTCGTCGAGTTCCGCGACCAGGTCGCCGAGCGTGGCGTGGGGCTTGGCGGCGGCGAAGTCGTGGGCCAGGTTCACCAGGGCCGCGAGGGAATCCCAGCGTTCCCTGACCGCCCCGGAGCCCGCCGGTGGTTCACCGGTCCAGCCCTCGCCGGACAGCACGGCCCGTACCTGAGAGGGGAGGTCCACGGCGTCCTCAAGGAGGGTGTCGTTGCCCCCGAAGCGCGCGGCCGCCCTCAGCGCGGCCCCGGCCTTGCGCACCTCGGGGCGGTCGAAGAACCGTTCCGCGCCGCGCAGCTGATACGGCACTCCGGCGTCCGCGAGTGCCTGTTCGTAGGTTTCGGACTGGGAGTTCGTGCGGAACAGGATGGCGATCTCGCTCGCGAGGACTCCGGAGGCGATGAGGTCGCGGATGCGGTGGGCGGCCCCCTCGGCCTCGGCGGGCTCGTCCGCGTACTCGGTGTACCGGGGCTCGGGGCCCGGGGGCCGCTGGGAGATCAGTTCGAGGCGGTGGTCGGCGGCGCGGCCGCGGGCCTGGGAGAGCAGTGCGTTGGCGAGGTGGACCACCTGCGGGGTGGAGCGGTAGTCGCGGACGAGTTTGACGACGGTGGCCCCGGGGTGACGGTGACGGAAGTCGAGCAGATGGTCGGGAGTTGCGCCGGTGAACGAATAGATCGTCTGGCTGGCGTCGCCCACGACGCACAGGTCGTCCCGGTCGCCGAGCCACAGCTCCAGGAGGCTCTGCTGGAGGGGGCTGACGTCCTGGTACTCGTCGACCACGAAGTGCTGGTACTGGGAGCGGACCTGCTCGGCGATGTCGTGGCGGTCCTGGAGGATACCGACCGTGAGCAGGAGCACGTCCTCGAAGTCGATGACGGCCCGCTCGCGCTTCAGGTCCTCGTACGTGGCGTAGATCTGGGCGATCTCGGCGGGGTCACGGGGTGCCTCGCGGCCGTGTTTGGCGGTCGCGGCGGCGTAGTCGGAGGGGACGGTGCGGGTGACCTTGGACCACTCGATCTCGGCGGCCGCGTCGCGCAGTTCATTGCGATCGAGACGGATGCGGCAGGCGGCGGCGGCGTCCGCGACGAGTTGGATCTTGCGGTCGATGATGCGAGGCATGCCGCCGCCGACGGCTTTCGGCCAGAAGTACTGGAGTTGACGCAGTGCGGCCGAGTGGAACGTCCGGGCCTGGACTCCGGCGGCGCCGAGTTGGCGGAGACGGCCGCGCATCTCTCCGGCAGCCCGGTTGGTGAAGGTGACGGCCAGCACACTGGCGGGCTGGAGCATGCCGGCTCGCACTCCGTAGGCGATGCGGTGGGTGATCGCACGGGTCTTGCCCGTACCGGCGCCGGCCAGCACGCACACCGGACCGTGCAGCGCGGTGGCCACCGCGCGCTGCTCGGGGTCGAGCCCTTCGAGCACCGCGTCGGCCGAGTCGGGGACCTGCGGGAAGAGGGTGGAATGCGTTGCTGCTGTCACACGGCCATGCTGCCAGGTCGCCGGAGGCGGTCGAGCAGGTTGTCCACAGGCAGGCCCCCGCAGTCGTACTAATGCGGCAGTCGCTCCTGTGTTCCGGTGCGCCCGCCGCGGGGCAGCGGTGCCGGCCGTCACCCGTGTGGGGGAATGGCGGGCCTGTCGCGTACGTTCCACTCACTGCGACCACGCACCCCTCTGACCGTGAAGGAGCGCCAGGGACATGCCGGGCACTGTGACGATGTACAGCACCACGTGGTGCGGCTACTGCCGTCGGCTGAAGAGCCAGATGGACCGCGAGGGCATCACGTACGAGGAGATCAACATCGAGCAGGACCCGGAGTCCGCCGCTTTCGTGGAGAAGGCGAACGGCGGGAACCAGACGGTCCCCACCGTCCTCTTCCCGGACGGTTCGACGCTCACGAACCCTTCGCTGGCGCAGGTCAAGCAGAAGATCGGCGCGTAACCACGGCGGGCTCTAGCCGGTGTGACCTCGTGTCGGCAGGGGCTTGCCGTACCAGAGTTCGATCAGTCGGGCCGCGATCGAGATGCCGTAGGGAGGCAGGACCTCCCCGGACTCGAAAGCGGCCCGCAGTTCTTCGCGGGAGAACCAGCGGGCCTCGTGGATCTCGTCGCCGTCGACGTCCACGGTGGTGGAGGTGGCCCGGGCCATGAATCCCAGCATGAGGCTGGAAGGGAAGGGCCACGGCTGGCTGGCGATGTAGTCGACCTGGCCGACGGTGATGCCGACCTCTTCCTGGACCTCGCGCCGCACGGACTGCTCGATGGACTCGCCGGGCTCCACGAAGCCCGCGAGAGTGGAGAAACGACCCTCGGGCCAGTGCATCTGGCGGCCGAGCAGGATGCGGTCCTCGTCGTCCGTGACCGCCATGATCACCGCCGGGTCGGTGCGCGGGTAGTGCTCGGCGCCGCAGGCCGGGCAGCGCCGGATGTGTCCGGCCGCCGCGATGACGGTGCGCTCTCCGCAACGGGAGCAGAAGCGGTGGGTGCGCTGCCAGTTCTCCAGGCCGACCGCGTGCACCATGAGGCCCGTGTCACGCGGCGACAGCAGCATGCCTGCCTCCCGCAGCCCGGCCGGGCGAGCCGACTGGTCCATGCGGCCGGGCAGCGCGTCCTTCTGCAGTGCGAAATAGCTCACACCGTCGGCGTCGGTGCCCAGGAAGTAGCGGTGCGCCTCGGTGAGCGGCGCCTCGAAGGAAGGGGTCATGACGAGTTCGGTGGTGCCGTCCGGGGTCTCGTCGATGAGGACCTGACCGCCGGAAACCACGAAGCAGCGGGTCGTGGGGTGGCTCCACGCCGCCGCGAGCCAGGCCTCGTCGAGCCGGTGGTGGGCGGCCCGGTCGATGCCGCTGGGGGCGGTGAGCGCGATGGGTCGGTCGGCGGTGTGGTCGGTCCAGGTGGTCACGGGTGCTTCCAACTCCCCCGGTGAAACGGTTGATTGGGCGGGCGGTTCGACGGGGCGTGCGGCGGGCGGGGCGTCCTGGAGCGGGCGGGGCCTTCTTCAGTGTGCCTCGTGGGTGCCTTCGGCCAGTTCGCCCCAGAGATACGCGCTGGTCTCGACGCCCTTGAACAACAGATCGAGTTCGACCTTCTCGTTGGGGGCGTGCCAGCCGTCGGAGGGGACGGAGATGCCCAGGAAGAGCACGGGGGCGTCGAGAACTTCCTGGAGGTCGGCGGCGGGGCCGGAGCCGCCCTCGCGCGTGTGGCGGACCGGCTGCTGGAATGCGCGGCCCATGGCCCGTACGACCGACTGCAGGGCCGGGTGGTCCAGGGGCGTCAGGCAGGGGCGGGTGGAGCCGCTGAAGGTGATCTCGTGGCGGATCCCGGCGGGGATCCGCTCGGCGGCCCAGGCGGTGACAGCCTTCTCGATGTGGTCCGGGTTCTGGCCCGCGACCAGGCGGAAGGACAACTTCACCATGGCCGAGGACGGGATGATCGTCTTGCTTCCCGCGCCCTGATAGCCGCCGCCGATGCCATTGACCTCGGCGGTCGGGCGGGCCCAGATGCGCTCCAGGGTGGTGTGGCCGGCTTCGCCGCATGTCGCGGTCGACTTGGCCGTGCGCAGCCATCGTTCCTCGTCGAAGGGCAGTTCGGCGAAGAGTTCGCGTTCGCGGTCGGTGAGTTCGACGACGCCGTCGTAGAAGCCGGGGATCGCCACGCGCCCGTGCTCGTCGTGCAGGGCGGCGACCAGGCGGGCGATCTCGGTGGCCGGATTCGGTACGGCGCCGCCGAAGGAACCGGAGTGGATGTCCTGGTCCGGGCCGTACAGCTGGATCTCGCACTCGGCGAGGCCGCGCATGCCGGTGCAGACGGTAGGGGTGTCCTCGGCCCACATTCCGGTGTCGGAGACGACCACCGCGTCGGCGGCGATCCGTTGGGCCTGTGCCTCGACGAGGGCGCGGAAGTGCGGGGAACCGGATTCCTCCTCGCCCTCGATCAGCATCTTGAGGTGGACGGCGGGGGCGGTGCGGCCGGTGGCGGCGAGGTGGGCACGGACACCGAGTGTGTGAAAGAACACCTGCCCCTTGTCGTCGGCCGCCCCGCGCGCGTGGAGTCTGTTCGCACGGATCACCGGGTCGAACGGCTCGGTGTCCCAGCCGTCCTCGCGCGCCGCGGGCTGCACGTCGTGGTGTCCGTAGATCAGGACCGTGGGGGCGTCGGCGTCCGCGGAAGGCCATTCCGCGAAGACGGCGGGGGCTCCTGGCGTCTCCCAGACCTCGGCTGTCGGGAAGCCGGTCTCCCGGAGCTTGGCGGCCAACCAGTCGGCGCTGCGGCGTACGTCCGTCGCATGCTCGGGCTGGGCCGAGACCGACGGGATGCGCAGCCATTCCACGAGGTCGTCGAGGAAGGCGGCACGGTGGTTCTCGATGTACGTACGGACGACGCTGACGTCGCTGTCAACGGACTGGCTCATGCTCACGAGCCTATCGGCCCGCGCCGACCTGCTCGTCCGGCGGTTCGTCCGTGACCGTCTCCCGTCCGTCCGCCGGTCACTCCGGCCACTCCGTGCTCGAATCCGGTTCCTCTCCGGTACCGGGTTCCTCCATGAGCAGTCGCACCAGAGCGTCCCGGCCGGGGAGGTTCGCGGGTCGTACGACGTCCCCTGTGCGGACGTGCAGGAAGACCGCGTCGACGGACTCCAGGGGCACGCCGTGCTGCTCGGCCCAGGCCAGTCGGTAGACGGCGAGCTGGAGCGGGTCGGCGGCGCGGGTGCGGCTGGTCTTCCAGTCGACGATCTCGTACGTCGTCGTCCCGTCGCCGTCGTCGGTCCGGTAGACGGCGTCGATGCGGCCGCGTACGACACGGCCGGCGATGTCGATCTGGAAGGGTGCCTCGACCCGGTGGGGGGTGCGGTGCGCGTACGGCGTGCGTTCGAATGCCTCCTTGAGGGCCTCCAGGTCCAGTTCGTCGGCGATCTCGGCCTCGCTGCCGGGCAGTTCCTCGGGCTCCAGCATGGGCAGCCTAAGTTCCTCGAAACGGGCTTCGAGCCAGGCGTGGAAACGGGTGCCGCGGCGTGCCGCGGGCTGCGGGGGGCGCGGCATGGGGCGGGCGAGCTCCTGCGCGAAGCCGTCCGGGTCGGCGGCCAGACGCATCAGCTGCGAGGTGGTCAGGGACGCCGGCAGGGGTACGTCGGTGACCTTCGCGCGGGCTCGCATGAGCTCTCCGGTGAGGGCGTCCAGGTCGCGGTCCCATGAGGCGACGGTGCGGGACTCCTCGGGGGTGAGTGCGGAGGCGGAGGGGTGTCTGCGGGCGTGCGGCACGGCCGGTGCGAGCTCGGCCGGTGCGGGAGGCTGCACGCGCGCATGGGGGCCCTGCGCGGGGCGGTCCGACGACCAGGAGTCCCAGTCGTCGGTGTCCTCGTCGGCCGAGGGGTCGTCCGCGAAGTCCTCGTCAGCGGTACCCGGACGCGTGTCGTCGTGGCCGGCGGCCGCGTCCAGGTGGGCCAGTACGGTGCGGGCCGCCGCGCGGCGGCGCATCAGGGCCGTGGCGTCGAGCGGAAGCGGCCAGGCGTGGTCGGCCGCCCTCTCGTGGAGGGCGGGGTTCTCCGCGTCCCCCTCCGGCTCGTCGGCCCAGGCTTCGATCTCGCCGTGCCCGGCGACGCAGTGGTCGTACAGGGCCTTGAGGAAGTCGGACGGCCCGCGCGGGCGTTTCTGGGACGGGCCCCACCAGTGGCCGGAGCCGAGGAGCAGGGAGCGGGGCCGGGTGAACGTGACGTAGCCGAGGCGGAGTTCCTCGGTGTGCTGGTGGTCCTTCATGGCCTCCTGGAAGGCCTTCAGGCCGCGCGAGTCCCAGGCCTCGACGTCGGGGAGGGTGTCGGCGTCGCCGCGCAGCTCGTGCGGCAGGACCTTGCCCTGGGCGGTCCACTTCTCGCGGCCCTGGGTGCTGGGGAAGGTACCGGTGACCAGGCCGGGGACGGCGACGACGTCCCACTCCAGGCCCTTGGACTTGTGGGCGGTGAGGACCTTGACGGTGTTCTCTCCGCCCGGCAGGGCGTTGTCGAGGCCCTTCTCGTACTGGGCGGCCGTACGCAGGAATCCGAGGAAGGCGAGCAGGGTGGCCTCTCCCGCGCTGTTGGCGGCGAAGGAGGCGGCGACGTCCAGGAAGTTGGACAGGGTCTCGCGGCGACGGGCGGCGAGCGCGTGGGGGGACGCTGAGAGTTCCACCTCCAAGCCGGTGACGGCGAGGACGCGGTGGAGGACGTCCATGAGCGGGTCCGCGAGCGAGCGGCGCAGGTCACGCAGTTCGGCGGCGAGCCGGGCGAAGCGGACGCGCGCGTCCGGCGAGAACGGCAGCCCGTCGTCCTCCCCCCCGGCTTCCAGGGGGAGTTCCAGGAACGTGTCCAGCGCGTCCGCGAGCGAGATCACCTCGGACGGGTCGACGCCCTCGACGGCCGCGGCGAGCCGGCGGTCCGGGTCGGCGTCGCCGTCCACGCGCGCGTGGGACACGAGCAGCCTGGCGCGGCGCCCCAGAAGGGCGAGGTCGCGGGGGCCGATCCGCCAGCGCGGGCCGGTGAGGAGGCGGACGAGAGAAGCGTTGGCGCCCGGGTCCTGGAGAACCTCGCAGACAGCTACCAGGTCGGCGACCTCGGGGAGGTGGAGCAGCCCGGAGAGGCCGACCACCTCTACCGGGATGTCCCGGGCGACGAGGGCGCCCTGGATCTCGGCGAAGTCGCCGGCGGTGCGGCACAGGACCGCGATCTCACCGGGTTCCTTTCCTGTGCGCACCAGGTGGGCGATCGCGTCGGCGAGCCAGTCCAGTTCCTCGGCGTGCGTGTTCAGGAGGGCGCAGCGGACCACACCGTCGCGTTCGGCGCCGGGAGCGGGGCGGAGGGCCTCCACGCCCGCGTGCATGGCCCGCAGGGGCTCTGCGAGACCGTTGGCGAGGTCGAGAAGACGGCCGCCGCTGCGGCGGTTCTCGCTGAGCGCCTGGCGAGCCGCGGGGCGGCCGTCGGGGTGGGCGAAGTGCTCCGGGAAATCATCGAGGTTGGCGACGGAGGCGCCGCGCCAGCCGTAGATGGCTTGGCAGGGGTCGCCCACGGCGGTCACGGGATGACCGGTGCCGCCGCCGAACAGACCTGCCAGCAGGACACGTTGGGCGACCGAGGTGTCCTGGTACTCGTCGAGCAGGACCACTCGGAACTCGTCCCGCAGGATGCGCCCCACCTCGGGGAGTCGGGCGAGGCCGGCGGACAGGGCGATCTGGTCGCCGAAGTCGAGGAGGTCCCGCTCGCGCTTGGCCGCGCGGTAGCGGCCGACCAGTTCGGTGAGTTCGCGTCGGGCGGCGGCCGCCTCGGGGACCTTGCGCAGATCCGCGTTGGTGAGCTTCGCACCCTCCAGTTCGCGCAGCAGTTCGGCGTCGTACGCGCGTAGGTCCTCGGGGCGTACGAGGTGCTCGGCGAGTTCGGAATCGAGGGTCAGGAGGTCGCTGACGAGATCGGGGAAGGAGCGGGTCAGCGCCGGGTAGGGGCCCGGGGACTCCCTCAGGACCCGCGCGGCGAGCTGGTAGCGGGTGGCGTCGGCCAGGAGCCGCGCGGTGGGCTCCAGGCCGACGCGCAGTCCGTGGTCGGTCAGCAGGCGGCCCGCGAAGGCGTGGTACGTGGAGATGACCGGTTCCCCCGGCGGGTTGTCCGGGTCGATCACGTCCGGGTCGGTGATGCCCGCTCTGACCAGGGCCTTGCGTACGCGCTCGGCGAGTTCGCCCGCCGCCTTGTTGGTGAAGGTCAGGCCGAGCACCTGTTCGGGGGCGACCTGTCCGGTACCGACCAGCCACACCACGCGCGCGGCCATCACGGTGGTCTTGCCCGACCCCGCTCCGGCAACGATCACCTGCGGAGCGGGCGGCGCGACGATGCAGGCCGTCTGCTCCGGGGTGAACGGAATGCCCAGGAGCTCCTTGAGCTGCTCGGGATCGCTGATACGGGCGGACATTCCAGAGAGGCTAACGCCGCCCACTGACAGCGGCTGCGGGACCGCCGAGCGGGCGCCGTCACTCGACCACGTGACGCCCCTCGGGGCGGGCACTGCACGATGCCCGGAAAGCGCAGTGTGCACAGTGTTGTCCGGCGGTCGGAGAGAAACGCTCGTCCAGCACCTTGCCCGCGGCGGTGGCCAGGAGGTCCCCCACCCACTCCCCTTCCGTGCCCTCAAGGGGGCCCTGCGCCTGCACCTTGGGGACGGTCTCGCCACCGTTCTTCTTGGCGGCACCCTGCCGCAGCTGGACGAGTTCGGCGCCGCCCGGTTCCGGGCGCACGCCGCCGAAGGGCTCGTCGACGGCCCCCTCGCGGACCGCGAGCTGGTACACCGCGAGCTGGGGATGGCGGGTCACCTCGGCGGAGCTCACGGGCTGCTTGCCCGTCTTGAAGTCGACGACGTACGCGCGGCCCTCGGTGTCGGTCTCGACGCGGTCCATGGAGCCCCGAATGCGCACTTCGTAGTCGCCCGCCTCGAGAGTGACGTCGAAGTCGTGCTCACTGACCACCGGGGCACGCCCCGCGCGGTCCATGACATGCCACTTCAGGAAGCGCTCGAGCGCCACGCGCGCGTGCTGCTTCTCCTGCTCCGACTTCCAGGGCGCGTCGAAGGCGAGCGCGTTCCACACGGAGTCGAGGCGCTCCATGAGGACGTCGAGATCGGCCGGGGTGCGCCCGGAGGCGACCTCGTCGGCGAGCACGTGGACGACGTTGCCGAAGCCCTGGGCGGCGGTCGCGGGCGCGTCGGCCTTCACCTCGCGGCCCAGGAACCACTGCAGGGCGCAGGTGTTGGCGAGCTGGTCGAGGGCGCTGCCGGACAGCACGACGGGCTGGTCACGGTTCCTGAGCGGCACCTTGCTCTCGGTGGGCTCGAACATGCCCCACCAGCGGTAGGGATGCGCCGACGGCACGAGCGGACGGCCGTCCTCGTCGCTCAGCGCGGCCAGCCGCGCCAGCCGGAGAGCGGCCGCCTCACGGAGGGCTTCCGACACGCGCGGGTCCACCGTGGTGGCGCGCAGTTCGGCGACGAGGGCGGCCACGGACAGCGGGCGGCGGGGACGGCCGGTGACGTCCTTGGGCTCGACCCCCAGTTCGGTGAGGAAGCGAGAGGGCTGGTCGCCGTCGTCGGCGGGGGCTTTCACCGCGGTGACGACGAGGCGTTCACGCGCACGCGTGGCCGCCACGTAGAACAGCCGGCGTTCCTCCGCGAGGAGCGCGCCCGGCGTGAGCGGTTCGGCGAGACCGTCGCGGCCGATGCGGTCGGCCTCCAGGAGCGAACCGCGACGGCGTAGGTCCGGCCACAGACCCTCCTGGACGCCCGCCACGACGACCAGGCGCCACTGGAGGCCCTTGGCACGGTGCGCGGTCATCAGACGTACGGCGTCGGGGCGGACGGTCCGCCCGGTCAGCGTGTCGGCGGCGATGTCTTCAGCCTCGAGTTCCGCCAGGAGGTTGAGTGCGCCCAGACCGCCGGTGCGCTCCTCCGCGCGCGCCGCCGTGGCGAACAGCGCGCACACGGCGTCGAGGTCACGGTCCGCGTTGCGTCCGGCCGCGCCGCCGCGCCGGGCGGCGCGCTCCAGCCTCCTGGGCCACGGCGTGCCGTCCCACAGCTCCCACAGCGCCTCCTCGGCCGTACCGCCTCCCGCGAGGCGTTCACGGGCCTTCCGCAGCAGCGCGCCGAGGCGTTGAGCGCCGCGCGCGTACACCGGATCGTGCGCCACCAGCCGCTCCGGCTCCGCCAGCGCGCGTGCCAGCAGTTCGTCCGAGGGCGGAGGTACGGGGTTGCCGCCGGCTCGCTCCTCCTCGCGCAGCGCGCGCCCGAGACGCCGCAGATCGGCGGTGTCCATGCCCGCCAAGGGGGAGGACAGGAGGTCGAGCGCGGTTTCGGTGTCGAGCCAGCGGGGCCGCGCGTCGGGCGTGCGGGACGCCGCGGACGGATCTGCCGAGGCCTCGTCGGGAGACTCGGACTTGTCGGGAGAGTCGGGCTCGTTCGGCGGCTCGGACACGTCGGGTGAGTCGTGGGGTTCCGCTGCCGAGGCCGTCGGGGCCGCCTCCCCCAGCTCCGCCCGTGCCACCGCCCGCAGCGCCGTCAGCAGGGGCTGTACGGCCGGTTCGTGGCGCAGGGGCAGGTCGTCGCCGTCGATCTCCAGAGGAACACCCGCCGCGGTGAGGGTGCGCCGGATCGAGGGGATCGTGCGTGCGCCGGCGCGCACCAGGACGGCCATCTCGCTCCAGGGGACGCCGTCCTCCAGATGTGCCCGGCGAAGCACGTCCGCGATGTTGTCCAGTTCGGTGCCCGGCGTCGGGTACGTGTAGACCTCGACGCGCCCTCCGTCCCGTACGGGCCTCAGCTCGCGGTGGGCGCGCACCTTCTCGGCGGGGAGGCGGGTGAGTGGCATGCGCTGGGTGAGCAGGCGGGTGGCGGCGAGCAGGTTCGCTCCCGAGCGGCGGGAGTTCCTGAGGACCGCGACCGGAGCCCGGCGTCCGTCCGCGCGCGGGAAGGCATGCGGGAACTCCAGGATGCCGTTCACGTCGGCGCCCCGGAAGGTGTAGATCGACTGGTCGGGATCGCCGAAGGCGACCAGGGTGCGGCCGCCGCCGGCGAGGGTCCTCAGCAGCCGTACCTGCGCGGGGTCCGTGTCCTGGTACTCGTCGACGTAGACCGCGTCGTACTGCGCGGCCAGCCGCTCGGCGACGTCGGGGCGGCCGGCCAGGAGCACCGCGCGGTGGACCAGTTCCGCGTAGTCGAGGACGCCCTGCAGGTCGAGGACGTCGAGGTACTCGGCGAGGAACGCGGAGGCCGCGAGCCAGTCCGGGCGGCCGATGCGCGAGGCGAAGGCGCGCAGGTCCTCGGGGGCCAGACCCAGTTCGCGACTGCGGGCGAGGACAGCGCGGACCTCGTCGGCGAAGCCGCGCGTGGTGAGGCAGGCGCGCAGTTCGTCCGGCCAGCGCACATGCGCCAGGCCCAGACGCTCGAGGTCGGGCTGGCCCGCGAGCAGTTCACGAACCGCCACGTCCTGCTCCGGGCCGGACAGCAGACGCAGCGGCTCGACGAACAGGTCGCTGTCCTGGTGGGCGCGGACCAGGGCGTAGCAGAACGAGTGGAAGGTGGTGGCCTGCGGGGCGCGCGCGGCGCCCATGCGCCGCGCCATGCGGTCGCGCAGCTCCACGGCCGCCTTGCGACTGAAGGTCAGGACCAGCACGCGCGCCGGGTCGGCCCCGCGGGCGACGCGCGCCCCCACCGACTCGACGAGCGTGGTCGTTTTGCCTGTGCCCGGACCTGCGAGAACGAGCAGGGGCCCGCTCTCGTGGTCAACCACGCCGCGCTGCTCGGCGTCCAGACGAGGGGGGTCCGTCCGGGCCGGTGGGGTACGCACCAGTCGGTAAGCGCCACGGTTCCCCTGTCGCACCTGGGTGTGCGACAGGCGCCTGGTGGAGAAAGAGGAGCTCACGTGGTTCGCCGGTCCTGGTGGGTGTGCGAGGTGTCACTGCCGACGCGGTGCGCCGGTGTCGAGGGGTGGTGGTCGGGAAAAGGGTGCGCGGCGCGCCGCCCGTCGAGGACGGTGGTTGCGGGGTGAGGGGGACACGCGCAGCCGACGCTACGCCGACAGGTGGTGCGGAAGCAGGGCTTCCCCTTATTGCCCCCCGACGCGCGCGACACGTGCGTCCCTCGCCCCACGAACGTACGGCATGGCACCGACGTGCCCCGCGTCCCCCGTACGGACCAGAGGTCGCACCGAGGTCCCTCGGATGCCGGAAGCTGTCAGGTGTGACCCTCCGCGCCTCCACCGCCGTCCCAGCGCGCCCGCCTCATGTCGACGCGCGGCACGTGGCCCTCGGTGGCGCGGCTCGCTTCGCGCAGGGGGGTCGCCTCCGCGCGGTAGTGGTCCAGGGCTCTCAGTTCGTGGCCGGGCAGCAGGACGCCGTCGGCACGGACGACCCGCCACCACGCGGCCGCGCCCCCGTAGAGGGCCATGACACGGCCCACCTGGCGCGGGCCGCCCTCCCCCAGCCATTCGGCGACGTCCCCGTATGTCATGACCCGCCCCGGCGGGATCAGGTCGGCGACCTCGAGGACCCGCTCCGCGTACTCCGGCAGGGCGTCCGCCGGAAGGCTCTCCTCGCTCATCCGCCCCATCCTGCCCCACCCCACCGACAATGGGACGTGGTGGCCGACGCGTGCGTCCCTCGCCCCGGGGGCGGTCTTCGGGCAGACTGTGCGCCCCCGCATTGCACCCTGATGCCCCTGTGTGCCCACCCGGCATGCCACCATCGTGCGGGCGGTGACTGGTGATAAGAGACCAAGAAGAGACGATGAAGCAGCAGAGCGTGCACCCGGATGACGCGGCGGGCACCTCTGACGCCTCGTCGCGCCCGGACGCCTCCGAGGGGGGCGACGAGGGCAGCGACAACGTCTCGAGGAAGGCCTCCGGCACCACCACCCCTCCCTCCACCGAAGAAGAATCCCCCACGCCGCACGAGGACGACAAGCAGCCGAACGAGCAGGACGAGGACGACCTCGAGGAGACGCACGCCGACGAGGTCGAGGGCGACGAACCACTGCTCCCCGCGCGCGTGCACCGTCCTTCCGACCTCATGCGGCTGTCGGTCGGCATCCTCGGGATCATCGTCCTGCTGGCGATCGCCGCGTTCGCCCACGGCACCACCTCCGGGCTCGAACAGGACATCAACAAGGGCACAGGACAGGCACCCGATCTTCTGATCAAGCTCGCCGGCCTGGGATCGAGCATCGCGATCCTGCTCGTACCGGTCGCCTTCGCGATCGAGCGGCTGATCAAGCGGGACGGTCTGCGCATCGCCGACGGTGTGCTGGCGGCTGTCCTGGCGCACGGGGTGACGCTGGCGACCGACCTGTGGGTCGCCAGGGCGGCCCCGGACTCGATCCAGGAGGCGCTCACCCAGCCCTCCCCCGGCGACATCCACGCCCTCACAGACCCCGTACACGGCTACCTCGCGCCGGTCATCGCGTACATGACCGCCGTCGGCATGTCGCGCAGACCCCGCTGGCGGGCCGTGCTGTGGATCGTGCTGCTCCTGGACGCCTTCTCGATGCTGGTCACGGGCTACACGACACCGTTCTCGATCATCCTGACGGTGCTGATCGGCTGGACCGTCGCCTACGGAACGCTGTACGCAGTGGGCTCCCCGAACGTCCGCCCGACCGGCCGGACTCTGATGGCCGGCCTCAGGCGGGTCGGCTTCAAGCCGGTGAGCGCCGCCCGTGAGGAGATCCCGGAGACGGCGGAGGGCGGGGACCGGGGTCGACGGTACTTCGTGACGCTGGAGGACGGCCCACCCCTGGACGTCACCGTCGTGGACCGGGAGCAGCAGGCTCAGGGCTTCTTCTACCGCGTCTGGCGGCGTCTGACGCTGCGCGGCATCACCACGCGCCGCAGCCTCCAGTCCTTGCGCCAGGCGCTGGAGCAGGAGGCCCTCCTGGCGTACGCGGCCATCGCGGCCGGTGCCAACGCGCCGAAGCTGATCGCCACGTCCGAGCTCGGACCGGACGCCGTGATGCTCGTCTACGAGCACACCGGCGGCCGCACCCTGGATTCCCTGGCGGACGACGAGGTCACCGACGAGCTGATGTCGGACACCTGGCACCAGGTGAAAGCACTGCAGTCGCGGCGCATCGCGCACCGCAGGCTCGTGGGTGACGCGATTCTGGTGGATCGTTCCGGCACGGTGATTCTCACCGATCTCCGTGTCGGCGAGATCGCGGCGGGCGATCTGGTGCTGCGCATGGACGTCTCCCAGTTGCTGACGACCCTCGGCCTGCGCGTGGGCGCGGAACGCGCGGTGGCCTCGGCGGTCGGCGTGCTCGGCCCCGACGCGGTGGCCGACTGTCTGCCGATGCTCCAGCCGATCGCCCTGTCACGCTCCACACGCGCGACCCTGCGCAGACTCGCCCGGGAGCGCGCCGAACGCGAGCGCGAGGCGGTCCTGGAGGCGTCCCACCTGGCCAAGCAGGCCCGTGCGGAGGAGCACAGCAAGGCCGCCGAGCCGGGCAAGGCCGACAAGAAGGCCGCGCGGGCCGAGCAGCGCGCCGAGAAGCGGGCGATCGACGAGGCCCTGG
Organism: Streptomyces akebiae; assembly: GCF_019599145.1. Lineage (NCBI taxonomy): Bacteria > Bacillati > Actinomycetota > Actinomycetes > Kitasatosporales > Streptomycetaceae > Streptomyces > Streptomyces akebiae. Next base: position 3,498,285 of record NZ_CP080647.1, read on the forward strand.
AAGAGGCCCGCGAGGAGGACCTGCTCACCCAGATCCGCCACCAGGTGCTGCTGATCAGGCCCCAGGCACCGGTCGAACCGGCCCGGCTGGAGCGGGTCAAGCCGCGCACGCTGATCAGTCTCATCGCCGGTGCGATCGGCGCGTATTTCCTGCTGACCCAGCTCACCCACATCGAGTTCGGGCCGCTCATCGAGAACGCCGAGTGGGGCTGGGTAGCCGCGGCGGTGTTCTTCTCCGCGCTGAGCTATGTCGCGGCGGCCATGAGCCTGCTGGGCTTCGTGCCGGAACGGGTGCCGTTCCTGCGGACGATCGGGGCGCAGGTCGCCGGATCGTTCGTGAAGATCGTGGCGCCGGCCGCGGTGGGCGGTGTGGCACTCAACACACGCTTCCTGCAGCGTGCGGGAGTGCGGCCGGGGCTCGCGGTGGCGAGTGTCGGCGCATCGCAGCTCTTCGGGCTCGGTTGCCACATCCTGATGCTCTTGGCCTTCGGCTATCTGACCGGTACCGAGAAGACGCCGTCCCTGTCGCCGTCGCGCACCGTCATCGCGGGCTTGTTGACGGTCGCGGTGCTCGTGCTGGTGGTGACGTCGATCCCGTTCCTGCGCAAGTTCGTCGTCACGCGCGTGCGGTCGCTCTTCGCCGGTGTCGTGCCTCGCATGCTCGACGTGCTGCAGCGGCCGCAGAAGCTGATCACCGGCATCGGCGGCATGCTGCTCCTCACGGGTTGCTTCGTGATGTGTCTGGACGCCTCCATCCGCGCGTTCGGCAACGAGGACGTGTCGATCAGCATCGCCAGCGTCGCGGTCGTCTTCCTCGCGGGAAACGCGCTCGGTTCCGCGGCCCCGACCCCGGGCGGTGTGGGTGCCGTCGAGGCCACCCTCACCGTCGGTCTGATCGCCGTCGGGCTCCCCAAGGAGGTCGCCGCGCCCGCCGTGCTGCTGTTCCGTCTGCTGACCCTGTGGCTGCCCGTACTCCCGGGATGGCTGGCCTTCAACCAACTGTCGCGCAAGGGCGCGCTGTAGAGCTCACGCGCGCGTGAGGTCCCTCTCGACGACTCACGCGGTCCACGCGCGCGTGGCCACGCCCGGGGCTCACTCGCACGGCCCGCGCGCCGAGCGCATCGCTCCTGACGCTTCCAGGATGGAGGCATGCCCCTCTGTTCCCGACCGCGTGCCGTCGCCGTGACCGCCATCGCCGCCCTGCTGTCCCTGACGGCCGTGGGCTGCGGCGACGACGCCCAGGGGGACGACGGGGACCTGGCGACGCAGAAGCTGAGCTGGAAGACCTGTGAGGCACCGTCCGAGTCCCAGGGGGGCGGCACCGCCCCCTCACCGCTGCCGGACGGCGACATCTGGCAGTGCGCCACCATGAAGGCACCTCTCGACTGGGACGAGACAGACGGCGACACCATCGGCATCGCCCTGATCCGGGCCCGGTCCAGTGGTTCCGAGAGTGAGCGGATCGGCTCGCTCGTCTTCAACTTCGGCGGCCCCGGCCTCTCGGGCGTCAAGACGCTTCCGTCGTTCGGTGAGGACTACGCGAAACTGCGGACCCGCTACGACCTGGTGAGCTTCGACCCGCGTGGCGTCGGGCGCAGCGCCGGCATCGCGTGCGAGGACGACGAGGCACTCGACGAGTACTTCCAGCAGGACATGACACCGGACGACGCGTCCGAGCGGACGGAGTTCCTCGACAACACGAAGACGTTCAACTCCGCCTGCGAGGACAACTCCGGCAAGACCCTCCCGCACGTCCCTACTACGGACGCGGCCCGCGACATGGACCTCATGCGCCGCGTCCTCGGCGACGACGAACTCCATTACTTCGGCTTCTCGTACGGCACCGAACTCGGCGGCGTCTACGCCCATCTGTTCCCGGAGAACGTCGGGCGGGCCGTGTTCGACGCGGTCGTCGACCCGACCCAGACCTCGGAGCAGGGCTCGCTCGCCCAGGCCAAGGGCTTCCAGCGGGCGCTCGACAGCTACGCCCGGGACTGCGTCTCCCAGGTGGCGGGGTGCCCGGTGGGCGACACCGAGCAGGAAGTCGAGGACCGAATCGTCAAGCTGCTCGAAGACCTCGACAGAAAGCCGATCACCGGTGTCTTCCCCCGCGACCTGACCGAATCCGAGGCGAGGAACGGTATCGCGCAGGCCCTGTACTCCCAGAATCTCTGGCAGTACCTGACGGAGGGCCTGGATCAGGCGTACGACGGGGACGGCCAAGTGCTGATGCTGTTGTCCGACTCGTTGAACGGGCGCAGCGAGAACGGCGAGTACAGCAATATCTCCGCGGCGAACGTCTCCATCAACTGCGCGGACGACAAGCCGCGCTACACCACCGAGCACGTGGAGGAGAGGCTGGCCGAGTTCCGGGCGGCCTCGCCCGTCTTCGGTGAGTGGCTCGCCTGGGCCATGCTCAGCTGCACCGACTGGGCGGTCGCCGGCGCGGCCGACCATCCCGATGTGCGGGCCCCGGGCTCGGCGCCGATCCTCGTGATCGGCACCACGGGCGACCCGGCCACACCGTACGAGGGAGCGAGAAGGATGGTCGAGGCGCTCGGGCCGGGGGTCGGAGTGGGGCTGACGTACAAGGGGGAGGGCCATGGCGCGTACCGCAGCGGCGACGCGTGCGTCCACGCGGCCGTGAACGGTTACCTGCTGACGGGGAAGGTACCGAAGGCCGGGACCGTCTGCCCATGAACTTGCAGGTCAGAACGTTATCCACAGGCCATCTCGGCATTCCCCGCAGCCCGCATACCATGGCATGACCGTCATTCGGGACAACCGACGGACGGTATCTCGAGAGGGGGGAAGTGTTCATGGCGCGTTTTACACGGGGGGCGGCTCTGGCCGCAGCCGTGCTGCTGATCGCCGGCTGCAGCGGCGGCACGGACGACGGAGCCGACGACGAGAAGGACGACGGCAAGGCCTCCGCGTCCGCGCCGACGTCCTCGGCCGCGTCCCAGGAACTCGACTGGGGGCGCTGCAAAGCGACGTCGGAGGGTCCGGCGCCGGGCGACGACTGGCAGTGCGCGACGCTGAAGGTGCCGCTGGACTACGCCGAACCGGACGGCGCAACGATCGGGCTCGCACTGATCCGCAGCAGAGCGACGGGCGACGCCGACGAACGTGTCGGCTCCCTCCTGTTCAACTTCGGCGGACCGGGCGGCTCCGGTGTCTCCATGCTGCCGTCGTACGCGGGCCTGACGAGCGAACTGCACAAGCGGTACGACCTGGTGAGCTGGGACCCGCGCGGGGTGGCCCTGAGCGAGGGGGTGCGCTGCCGCAGCGACAAGGAGATCCAGGCGGGCGAATCGGTGGACGCCACACCGGACGACACGGCCGAGGAGACGGTCTTCTTCAAGGACGCGGCCGACTTCGGCGCGGGCTGCGAGAAGGACGCGGGCAAGTTGTTGTCGCACGTCTCGACCACCGAGACCGCCCGTGACATGGACCTCATGCGCCAGGTGCTCGGCGACGAGAAAATGCACTACTTCGGCATCTCCTACGGCACCGAACTGGGTGGCGTCTACGCCCATCTGTTCCCCGGGAACGTGGGACGCCTGGTCCTGGACGCGGTGGTCGACCCGACCGCCGACACGGTGGGCCACGCGAAGAACCAGGCCCTGGGCTTCCAGCGCGCCCTCGACAACTATCTGCAGTCCACGGGCCAGGACCCCGAAGAGGGCACCCGGAAGATCGAGAAGCTGCTGGAGCGCATCGACGCCGAGCCGCTGGCGACGACGTCCGGCCGCGAGCTCACCCAGAGCCTGGCGACCACAGGGATCGTGCTGCCGCTCTACAGCGAGCAGAGCTGGCCCACACTGACCAGCGCGCTCGACGCGGCCGAGGACGGCGACGGCACCGAGCTGCTCGCGCTGGCCGACGGGTACAACGAGCGTGACCCGTCGGGCCACTACGGCACGACGACCCACTCGCAACGGGTCATATCGTGCTTGGACCAGAAGCAGCGGCCGACTCCGGAGGAGACAAAGAAGCTGCTGCCCGAGTTCCGGGAGATCTCGCCCGTCTTCGGCGAGTTCCTGGGCTGGGACACGGCGGGCTGGTGCCACGACTGGCCGGTGCCCGGTCTCACGGACTCGCCGGAGGTGAGCGCCCCTGGAGCGGAGCCCGTCCTCGTGGTGGGCAACACCGGGGATCCGGCGACGCCCTACGAGGGCGCGCGGAGGATGGCCGGGGAGCTGGGCGAGGGCGTCGGTGTGATGCTCACCTGGAAAGGCGAGGGCCATGGCGCGTACGGCAGCGGCAGCCGCTGTGTCGACTCGACGGTGAACGCGTACCTGTTGGACGGGACGGTACCCAAGGACGGCAAGGTCTGCGCGTAGACCGGAGCGGCAAGCGGCTCGCGCCTGTCAGGTGGGCGGGGGAGAGGGGCCCGGCACCCGTGGTGCCGAGCCCCTCCTCGGAAGGCGCGCGTGCCGTGAACCGGCCTGTGCGGCTAGTAGACCGGCTTGCTGGGCTCAATCTGGTTGACCCAGCCGATCACGCCACCGCCGACGTGGACCGCGTCGGCGAAGCCGGCCGACTTCAGCACCGCGAGGACTTCCGCACTGCGGACACCCGTCTTGCAGTGCAGGACGATCTTCTTGTCCTGCGGGAGGGCCTCCAGGGCCGTGCCCATGAGGAACTCGTTCTTCGGGATCAGCTTGGCGCCCGGGATGGAGACGATCTCGTACTCGTTGACCTCGCGCACGTCGATGATCTCGATGTTCTCGCCGTCGTCGATCCACTCCTTGAGCTGCTTGGGAGTGATCGTCGAACCTGCGGCCGCCTCCTGGGCCTCCTCGGAAACGACGCCGCAGAAGGCCTCGTAGTCGATGAGCTCGGTGACGGTGGGGTTCTCACCGCAGACGGCGCAGTTGGGGTCCTTGCGGACCTTGACCTGGCGGTACTGCATCTCCAGCGCGTCGTAGATCATCAGACGGCCGACCAGCGGCTCGCCCGTGCCGGTGAGGACCTTGATGGCCTCGGTGACCTGGATGGAACCGATGGAGGCGCACAGCACACCGAGGACGCCGCCCTCGGCGCAGGAGGGGACCATGCCCGGCGGCGGGGGCTCCGGGTAGAGGCAGCGGTAGCAGGGACCGTGCTCGGACCAGAAGACGGAGGCCTGGCCGTCGAAGCGGTAGATCGAACCCCAGACGTACGGCTTGTTCAGCAGCACGGCCGCGTCGTTGACCAGGTAGCGCGTCGCGAAGTTGTCCGTGCCGTCGACGATCAGGTCGTACTGGCTGAAGATGTCCATCACGTTCTCGGCCTCGAGCCGCTCTTCGTGGAGGATCACGTTCACGTACGGGTTGATGCCAAGGACGGAGTCGCGCGCGGACTCGGCCTTGGAGCGGCCGATGTCGGCCTGGCTGTGGATGATCTGGCGCTGCAGGTTCGACTCGTCGACCTCGTCGAACTCCACGATGCCGAGCGTCCCGACGCCCGCCGCGGCCAGGTACATCAGCGCCGGCGAGCCCAGGCCGCCGGCGCCCACACAGAGCACCTTGGCGTTCTTCAGCCGCTTCTGCCCGTCCATCCCGACGTCGGGGATGATCAGGTGGCGGGAGTACCTGCGGACCTCGTCTACGGTGAGCTCGGAAGCGGGCTCGACCAGGGGTGGCAGCGACACGGGGACTCCGTTGGTCGGTCAATCACTACAGTTGTTCTCCCCGTAACACTGCCACGCCCTTTTTCATTCCGAGACACCCGTTCCAACCAGCGAGACGATTTCGTCCCAGTAGCCGGGCATCGTCTCCCAGGGATCGATCCTGCCGTCGCGATCCGTACGGTCGGTGAAGTAGATCGTGGCCGCGCCCTGCCAGCGGGCGATGCGCAGCGCCTCGTCGAGGTGACCGCGCGGGACCCCGTGGACGAAGTGGCAGAAGCGCTCGGGTGGATGGTCGGCGGTCCATTCGGCCACCTGAGACCACCGGTAGTCGCTCCAGGAGCCGGAGAAGGTCACCAACTGGTCGGCGGTCTCGACATATCCGGGGTGCGGGTGGGTGCCGTGGCCGAGGACGATGTGGCCGCCACCGAGGAGGGCACGGAGTGTGGTGACCGTGCGGCCGGTCTCGGCGAGGGCGCCGCACTCGGTGGGACAGCGGTCCAGGAGGAAGCCGTCGACCAGGTACCAGTCGAGATAGCGGCGGGCGTCGGCGGCGAGCTCGGCGAAGGCGCGCGCCCCGTAGGTCATGTCCAGACGGCCGAGGACCTGGACGCCCGCGTTCCGCAACCGTCCGGCGGCCTCCAGGCAGTGCCGGTCGGGGCGGGTGCCGGGGCCGTCGGAGACGTCGAGGGCGACCCAGTGCAGAGGGGTGCCGGGGCGGGTGAGTTCGCCCCATTCCAGTGGAGCGACGAGGGGGTGGGCATAGCCGGGGACCCCGATTCCGAGGCTTGAGCCGGTGCGGGCGATGCCGGACGGGGCGGGAGTCAGATACGGCATGCCGCCTCCATCCAGATGTCGGCCAGGGACTCCTCCAGGTTGATGCGGGGCCGCCAGCCGAGCCGGTCGCGGGCGGTGCGCACATCGGCCTGCTGCCAGCTGCCGCAGCCGTCCGGGTAGGGGTAGGAGACGGGGGCGGCGTGGTCGGAGTCGGGACGGGGGTGGCCGATGGTCGACCTGAGGGGGTTGGGCGGGGAGTCCAGTTCGTGGAGGGCGCCGCCGTAGCCGGCGACGCGGGCGAGTACGGCCGCGGCGTCACGCAGGCGTACGGCTCGGCCCGAGCCGATGTTGATCACGCCTTGCGCCGCGGAGAGCGAGGCTGCGTGGACGGCGCGGGCGACATCTCGGACGTCGACGAAGTCGCGCTGGACGCCGAGGCCGCCGAGTTTGAGTTCGCCGTCGCCCGACTGCATGGCGCGGCGCATGGCTTCGGCGAGGCGGCCGAGCGGGGATCCGGCGGGTGTGCCGGGCCCGGCGGGCGAGAAGACGCGCAGGACCACGGCGTCCAGGCCGGAGCCGAGGACGAGTTCGGTGGCGGCGAGCTTGCTCACTCCGTACGGACCGCCGGGGCGGGGCACGGCGTCCTCGGCGGTGGAGGAACCGGGCTGGCTCGGCCCGTACTCCGCGCCGCAGCCGAGCTGCACCAGGCGCGCCCCGCAGCCGCTGCGGCGCAGGGCCTCGCAGACGGTGGCGACGGCGACGGTGTTGTGCCGGGTGAGTTCGCGGGCACCGCCCCGGGTGGCGCCGGCGCAGTTGACGACGACTCCGGGGTGGACGGCGTCCAGGAAGCGGGTGAGCGCGCCGGGGCTGCCGGTGGCGAGGTCGAACCGTACGTCGGCGTCGTCGCCGCGGCCGAGCGCGGTGAGCTGGACGGCCGGGTCGGCGAGCAGACGTTCGGCGACGAAGCCGCCGAGATATCCGTTGGCTCCGATCAGCAGGACCCTCATCGGGCGGCTCCCGGGGCGGGCTCTCCGGTTCGGGAGGTGATCATCTGGCGTTCTCCTTATGGGGTGGTGCCGTGGCTGATGAGGTGCCCCGCGGTGTCGGCCCCGCGGGAGGGGACGCCCGGGACGGAAGCCCCGCGCGTCGATCGGGCTCGGGCTTCGCGCGGCGGTCTGATCCGTCGTGCGAAGCCCGAGGGGTCAGGTCGCCCCGGAGGGCGGGGCATGGGCCGAGGCCCGGGTCAGCGTGCGGGTGGTGTGGACGAGCAGGGCGAGCGCGGCGGCGCCGCACACGAGGGCGGGTACGGCCCCGGGCCCCCACGCGTGGACGACGGTTTCGGCGGGGGCAGCCAGGAAGGAGCAGCCGGGCAGGCGGCCGGCGAAGACGGTGCCCAGCGCGACCGCCTCGGCGAGGGCGGCTGCGCGGAGGGCGACGACCGGGGCCTGGGCGAAGCCATGGGCGGTGAGGAGACGGGCGAGCAGCAGGAGGGCGCCGAGGGCCGCGGCTCCCCCGTACCCGGTGGGCTCGTCCAGGATCGTGCCGCACAGCGTGAGCAGGGCGGTCAGGGCACCGAGGTGGAGTGCGAACACACCGAGGATCAGGGGCTTCATGGACTCGGCGAACTCCGCGAGACCCCGGCTGGCGGTGAGCTTGCGACGGGCCCGTACGGAGAGGAGGTGGGCGCACCAGACGGCGGGAGCGCAGGACAGCGCGAGCGCGAGCACGGGCGCGAGGGCCAGGGGCCAGGGGCCGTGGGGCCCGCCTTCGAGACCGGCGGCGAGCAGGCCGTCGCCGAGAAGGGCGTACGCGATCAGCCAGCAGGTCCAGGTGCGGGTACGGCCCGCCGTACCGGACGCGGCACGCAGCGGCCCCCGGTCGAGTGCCACGCGAAGGCCGAGCGCCACCGCGAGGGCGCCGAGGGCCGCGGCCATGAGCCGGGGTTGGCCGTCGGTGAGCCGGACTCCGGCGACGGCCGCCGCGCACAGGGCACCCGGCAACAGGGCGAACACGGCCCATCCCCCGCGCGGGCCGGACGCGCACGGCACCGGCTGGCGCTCTGCGGATTCATCCCCGTCACGCGACACGCGCGCGTACATCTCCTCGGCGAGCGAAAAGACGTCGCGGTGCCGGAAGCGGGCGGCCGTCCGGTCGGTCACCCCGTGGGCCTCCAGCGCGGCGGCGATCTCCAAGGGGTCCACCGCCCGCTCGCAGAGCTCTCGGTGACGGTGCATCAGGGCCTTCACGGGGTCCACGGCACCGCGGCGGGGAGCGGGCCTGGGCGCGGCCTCGGGCACGCCGAGGCCGTCGCCGACCGCCCGGAGGACAGAGTCGGGCGGGGCGACCAGGTCCCGGGAGGCCGAGGGGTCGTCCGACGTCATGGCATCCGGCGGGAGCTTCGCATCGAACCCGTCCAACCCGTCCAACCGGTCCAGCCCGTCCAACCGCAGCTCGCTCACAGCGCCCCCTCCCCCACGGGCACCGGCTCCACGGCGGCGGTACCCGAAGGCCGCTCCGCAGCCCGCGCAGACGCCGCCCCAAGTACAGAACCAGCAGCCGGCGTGGCACCCGCCGCCGAAGCCGCGTCCCTCCCAGCCACGTCACCCCGCAGAGTCGCCCCGTCCTGCGCCGGAACAGCGCCCCTGACGGGCACCCCGTCCCGCTCAGACACCCGGTCCCGCTCAGACACCGCATCCCGAACTGGCGCCGCAGCCCGCACAGGCGAGCCAACCGCCCAGCGCGGTCTCCCGACGGTGCCCCCAGCCGAACCCACCGCACCGGCGTCTGCGGCGGCCCCGGTCACCCCCGCCGCTCCGGCAACCCCCACGACCCCCGCGACCCCCGCGACCCCGAAGCCGCTCGCCGCCGGCCGGGGCTCGGTCCAGCGTCCGGGGACGTGGGCCTCGGCGGGGGATCCGAAGGGCAGTGGTTCACCGGTGTCGTCGAGGACGATCTTGTGTACCGGGGCGTGAGAGACGATCTCCAGGTAGATGCCACGAAAAGCCGCGACGTTCTGCTCCACCGTGAAGAGTTCGAGAGCGCGGGCGCGGGCGGCCGCGCCCAGGCGCGCACGGCGCTCGGGTTCTCGCAAGAGCGCCACGCACGCCTCGGCGAGCGCCCGCGGATTGCGCGGGGGGACGACGAGCCCGGTGCCGCCGATGACCTCCACGACCGCTCCCACGTCGGTGGAGACCGTGGGCCGGGCACAGAACATGGCCTCGACCAGACTGATCGGGAAGCCCTCGACGACGCTCGACAGCACGACCACCGCACCGGCCGCGTAGGCCTCGGCCAGGTCGGGGACGGCCGGGTCGCCGACCTCCTCGAAGGAGACGGGGTTGTCGCCGACCGCGTGGACTCCGTCCGCCTCGTCGGGGAAGAGCTGCGCGGCGAGGGCCTTGCAATGGCCCAGATAGGCGGTGGCCTCGGCCCCCGCGGCCGCTCCGACGATCCTGAGCCGCGCTCTGGGCTCCGCCCGACGGACCTCGGCGAAGGCGTGCAGCAGCGAGATCAGGTCCTTGGCGGGCTCGATGCGGCCCACCCACACCAGCGTGTGCGGATCCGCACGCTCCGGCGACTCGCCCACCTCCGCGAAGCGGGTGGCGTCCATGCCGGGGTAGACCGTTCGGATTCTGGCTCGGTCGGCGCCGCAGCGCTCCTGCCAGCGCCGGGCATGGGTGTTCCCGGGGGTGAGGCAGGCGGCCTGCCGGTACACCTCCGCGGTCAGCCGCCGGTGGAAGGCCGCGAGGAGCGCGCGTACCGGCGCCTCTCCCGACGTCCCGAGGTAGTGCGCCCGCAGCGGCACGCCGTACTCGGTGACCAGGAGCGGCACCCCGTGGAAGTGACGGGCCAGCAGTCCGGGCAGCGCGGCCGACCCGCCCGCAGCCGCGTGGCACAGGTCGACAGAGCCGAGTCCGTCCTCCTCGTACCAGTCGAGTGAGAGGGGGCGCAGAGCACGTTCGAGGTGGGCGGCGACCGCCAGCAGATCCGGTACGCGAGCCTCGCGCGCCCCTCGCAGGGCGCCCGGCGCGCGACAGGCGCGCTCCAGCGTGCGGACGGCAGCCTCGGAGCGCAGTGCGCCGACCAGCCCGCCTTCGTCCCGGGCCAGCTCGGCCAGCCCGTACAGCGCGTTGCCGAAACGGTCCGCCTCAACACCGGCCGGACCTTCGAGGACTTCTCCAGCCGCGTCGGCGCCGCCTGCTCCTCCCGAACAGACAGCCGCCACCAGCTCGCCGTACGCCTCCGCGAAGCGCTTTCGCGCCTGGCGGCCATGAACGACCCCGTCGTCCTCGGCCGTCCACAGTGGTGCCGTACGGACGCGGTTGACCTGTGGCGGCAGTGAGATCCAGCCTTCGTCCTCCTGCCGCTCGCTCCGGCTGAGCGCGTAGACGTCGAACTCGTGTCGCTCCAGCCCACGTACGAGTCGGTCGCACCAGAGCCTGGCGTCACCGCTCACATACGGATAGCCACCCTCCGTAAGCAGTCCGATGCGCACGCGTGCACCCCCGATCTCCCGTTTGAGGAGCCGCCGTTCGCCCGGCGGCCCGCAGCGGGAAGAACGTATGCGGACAAGGCAGTGGTGCGACGGACGGTTGTCCATCGCACCACCAAAAGGGGTGAACGGTCGTAACTTTCACTAGCGGGACGCGTTTGGTCGCGCTAAGGGATCACGCGATCACACTGCGTCGGCCGACGGGAGGAGGTCCCGTCAACTCCCCGGGTAGGGCCAGGGATTGGCCTTGCACGTGATCCCGCGGTAGGTCAGGAACTTGCTCTGCTGCTGCATCACGGGCGCGAGTTCGCCGCTCTTGTCGCAGGTCACGTGGCTGTACCCGAGGCGGTGGCCGATCTCGTGGTTGATCAGCATCTGCCGGTACGCGTGGATCTGGTCGCCGTACGTCTTCGAACCCTGGGCCCAGCGGTACGCGTTGATCATCACGCGCTCGGTGGCGGCCGAGTCGCAGGAGACGTTGTCCACGGTGGTGTCGAGCCCCGACTTGTCGCACCAGAACGCGGTGGTCCCCGGACTCGCCAGCGTGATCACGAAGTCCGGTGTGCCCGAGGAGATCCGCTCGAACGTACGGCCGCCGCCGTGGGACCAACTCCGTTCGTCGTTCAGGGTCTTCTGCACGGCGTCGGCGAACAACTCCGCGTCCAGCCCGAGCCCCTGCTCGACATCGACCCGGTAGCGGTACTTCTGCCCCGCCCCCGGCGCCTTGGCGAAGCCCCTGACCGCCTCGAACTTCCCGCCGCCCTCCAGGTCCGCCGCGAGGGGGTACTTCTTGTCCATCTTCTGGTCGTACGACAGCGGGGTGACGCTCGGGCTGGGCGAAACGGGCGGGGTGGGCCGGTTGTCACTGCGCGAGGCGTCGCGCACGGCGCGCTCGCCGGCGTCGGCGGCCTGCGGCCGAGTGGCGGTGTCGTCCTCCCCAACGGCCATCTGTCCGCCGACGACCACCACGAGCACGGTCGTGACAGCGGCGGCCGCGATCCCGGCGAACGCCCGCCCCTTGCCGCCCTTCGCCGCCCCGGCGGCCTGGGGCTCGTCGCCCGGCGGCTGATCGTGCGGCGTCTGTCGCGGCGACCGCCCCCGCAGCGGTTCCTCCGCCAGAGCCGTCCCGACCCGGCCGTCGTCGGCACCCGGCGCACCACGATGTGTCCGGCCGGGTACGAAGACGTCGTCGACCTCGTCGAAGGCGTCCAGATAGGCCTGGCGTGGGCCACCGGGGGGCATGGTCTCCTGCCGCTGCCGGGGAATGGGGATACGGCGGCCCGACCTCTCCGGAGGCACGCCGTGCGGGGCGCCATGGGGTGACGCCTCGCCCGGCCCACCATACGGAGCCCCCGCAGGAGGCCCTTGCGCCACGCCGTGTCCGGCATCCTGCCGACGCCCACCACCACCCAGGTGGCCCCAACCCCCGCCCGCTTCACGCTGCTCGGGGTGTTCACCACGACTCGGCGGATAACCGCGGGCCTGGGCGCCGTCCGGAAGAAGCGGGAAGCCGTGCGCCGGCGTGCCGTCGGGCAGACGCGTCATCCCGCGCGCGGGCGTGCCGTCAGGGAGGCGGGGGAAACCGTGCGCCGGGGTGCCGTCGGCGAATCGCGGTACGCCATGTGCGGGCGTGCCGTCGGGCAGTCGCGGGAAGCCATGTGCGGGCGTCCCGTCAGGGAAACGCACCCCCTGCGGCCGGGGCGCACCACCACCGAACGGCGGCATGCCCTGCTGCCCGGGCACACCACCGCCCGCCCCCGGCATCCGCCGCCCCAGGGTCCCTTGCCCCGGAGTCCTGTCGTACTCCGGCGACTGCGCTCTCGTCTGTGCCGCAGGCGCCGACGCACTCTCGACGCCCGGCCCTCGCGGCGCCCCCGGCGCACGGTCGCCCGTCCCGGTGGACGTGGCTGTCCCGGCTGCTGTCCTTATATCGCTGTTGTCGCCTTTCGGCGCCCGCCCCTTACGGCTGTGCCGTCCCACGCCGCGCCTCAGCTCCCCACGCCGGGCGAGCCCTTGGGCGGCCCTTCGGCAACCGAGTCACCGTCGTCGGCGCCGACCGAGCCATCGCCACTCACCGAACCACCCTCACCCGAAACATCGACCGGCCCCGGCTCCGAACCCACCGGCTCCGAACACGCCGGCATCGAATCCACCCCGCCCCGCGTCCTCCCCGAATCCGCGAGCAGTTCACGGAACGCGGCGGCGACCGCCTCCGGGTACTCCATCATCGCCATGTGCCCCGCGTCCGGCAGGGAGACGAGGCGGGAGCCGCGGAAGGCGCGGGCGGCGCGCTGGGCCATGCGGTAGCCGACGAGTCGGTCGCGGCGGCCGTAGACGAGGAGGGTCGGGGCGAGGACCCGCTCGGCCTGGCGCCAGAGCGAGTGCTGTCCGCCCACAGTGTAGGCGTCCACGAGCCCTCGGGCGGAGCGCGTCAACGCGTCCCACATGTACGGAAGTTGGAGGCGCCGCTCCATCTCCTCCACAGCGTTGCGGAAAGCCTCGTCCGAGACGCGGCCCGGGTCGCCGTAACAGAGCGCGATGACGCCCCGGACGCGCTGCTCGGCGGTCCAGCCCTTGGTGAAGCGGGTGAAGAGCGCCGACACGCCGGGCAGGGCGAGCATCCCGGTCGGCACGGCGGTCCGCTGCACGCGGAGCTCCGGCAGCGCGGGCGACACGAGGGTCAGGGTGCGGACGAGGTCCGGGCGCAGCGCGGCGACGCGGGTCGTGATCGCGCCGCCGAGGGAGTTGCCGAAGAGGTGCACGGGGCCGCGCCCCGCGGAGTCGAGGTAGCGGATGACCGCGCGGGCGTGTCCCGTGACGGAGTAGTTGCCGTCGTCCGGCGGCGGTGAGTCGCCGAAGCCGGGCAGATCGAGCGCCTCACTGTCGACGAGCCCGTCGAGCAGCGGCATCAGCGCGGACCAGTTCTGCGAGGAACCGCCCAGTCCGTGTACGTACAGGGCGGGCGGCAGCCCTTCGCGCGCCGACGGTCTCGACCGCACGGACAGCGTGATCCCCGGCAACCGGACCGACCTCAGCCGCTCACCGGGTGCCACGCGCACGGCGCTCGCCTTCGGCGACGCGGTGGCGGTCAGCAGGGACGGCAGCTCGGTCGAAGACATGCGGGCAATGTTACGAGACGATCACGCAGTGACTCATGTGTTCGCCGTCACAGACCACCCCACAAATCAGCCACTTCTCCGGGGGTACCGGGCGTGGAGCACTCACCGCCGGAACAGCACCCCCCCGGCCCGACCGCATAGCGCCGCGATGACCTGTCTCCTAGGCTCGGAAACGCGCTCTCGCACGGGCCGGTGAGCGCGCTCACGGGCAGGCCGCGAGCAAGTCCGCAAGGCAAGCCCGTGGGCAGCGCATCCGCGCCCACGAAGAGGGCACCCGTACGTGGCCCCCGCCGCCGCCGGGGACGTTCCGGCGGCACCAGGGCAGCATCAGGAAGGGGAACCCACGATGGCCGTTGATCCGACCGATCCCGACACCTTCGTCGAGGAGGATTCTGTGGAGTTCGACGATGTCGAAGCCCCCGAGGCCGATGCCGCCGAGCAGCACGCGGACGTCGCCCAGCACCGGGACGACCCACTGACCGACATCGATCCGGACGCGGCCAACGAGGCCGATCTGGCGGAACAGGCCCGCGTGGTCTCCCTGGACGAGGACGACTATCGGTAACCCGATCCTCACCAGGGACGACGACCGGTGAACGAGAAAGGGCTTCCTCCTGCCCGCTCTACACCTGTTTGATGTGGTAGGCGGCACTTTCCCCGCTGTCCGGTCCGTGAAATTCTGCGCTCGCACCGCGCACACCCGGGTTACCGAAAAGTACGATGGCGGCGCGGCGCACACCGCATGTGGACGATCTTGGGAGGCGGCGTGACAGCCATCGAGCAGACAGAGGCGGCGCGCCCGCGGGGCACACGCCTGCCCCGCCGAGCCCGACGGAACCAGTTGCTGGGCGCCGCCCAGGAAGTCTTCGTGGCCCAGGGCTATCACTCGGCCGCGATGGACGACATCGCCGAGCGCGCCGGAGTCAGCAAGCCGGTGCTCTACCAGCACTTCCCCGGCAAGCTCGACCTCTACCTGGCGCTGCTGGACCAGCACTGCGAGTCCCTGATCCAGGCCGTGCGGGGTGCGCTGGCGTCGACGACCGACAACAAGCAGCGGGTCCTGGCGACGATGGACGCCTATTTCGCGTACGTCGAGGACGAGGGCGGTGCCTTCCGGCTGGTCTTCGAGTCCGACCTGACGAACGAGCCCGCAGTGCGCGAGCGCGTCGACAAGGTCACCAACGAGTGCGCGGAGGCCATCCGCGACGTCATCGCGGAGGACACCGGCCTCTCCCGCGCGGAGTCGATGCTCCTCGCCTCGGGACTGGGCGGTCTCTCACAGGTGGTGGCGCGGTCCTGGCTGCACAGCGACCGCAGCGTCCCGCGCGAGCAGGCGGTCCAGTTGCTGGCCTCGCTGGCCTGGCGCGGTATCGCGGGCTTCCCCCTGCACGGCACGGACCAGCACTGACGCCAGCGGCCGGCACGGCGCACCCTGGTCCGGGGATTTGTTCCCGTCCCCTGTTCGCTCCTGGCGTTCTCAGGCGGAGCGTGTACGTCCCCTCACCGGGCTAATGTGTGCTGCGTACAGCGCGGAAGCCCGCGCATTTCACTGACCGTCGGAGGGACATAGCCGTGGAGGTCAAGATCGGCGTGCAGCACGCGCCCCGCGAGATCGTTCTGGAGAGCGGTCAGAGTGCCGAGGAGGTCGAGCGTGCGGTTGCCGAGGCGCTGGCCGGCAAGTCGGCGCTGCTGAGCCTCACGGACGAGCACGGCCGCAAGGTGCTGATCCCGGCCGACCGTCTCGCTTACGTCGACATCGGCGAGCCGACCGTCCGCAAGGTGGGCTTCAGCGCGCTGTAGTCAAGAGCACAAGAGGCGTACGGAGGGGGCCCGGTGGTGTGAACCACCGGGCCCCTCCGTACGCCCGCGTCTCATGGCCGCCATGGGACGCGCCTCACAGAGTGCCCACATCTCGTCCACCGACGATGATTGCGTTCCACGCCGCGCGGGTAGTACCGGCTACGACCGATTTGCCCAGGCCAGGCCGTGCGGGAGGGAACCCGATCATGTTCTTGGAAGCACTCGGATCCGCACTCCTCGGCTTCGTCCTCGCCTGCGCCGCCGCCTACCGTCTGCCGCACCGTCTGCCGTCCCGCGCCCTGGTCCTGCCGACCGGCACCGCCGGCGGTCTCTTCGGCGCCTTCCTCACGCACACGGCACTCGGCTCCGCCAACTACCTGGTGGTGCTCACCGGCGCACTGGTCGTCGCGGCGGCCTCCCTGTCCCTGCTCCTCCGCCCGACGGAGCGCTTTCGACGCAGCAGCTCGGCGACGGCGTGAGGAAGACCCCCTGCCGGAAGACCCCCTGCCGGAGGCCCCTCTGACAGCGGCCGAGCCGCCCGTCCAGGGGCGCGGGGCCCCGCGCGACCGGCCACGACCAGGCCCGCATCCGCACGACGACACCGCACCCCACGGCGACTAGGCGCTCACGCGGCCAGGCCCAGCGCGGCCATCCGCTTGGTGTGCGCCTCGGTGATCCGCGAGAACATCCGCCCCACCTCGGCGAGATCGAACCCGTCGGCCACACCGCCCACGAGCATCGTGGACAGGGCGTCCCGGTCGGCGACCACCCGCTGCGACTGGGACAGCGCCTCCCCCATCAACCTCCGCGCCCACAGCGCCAGTCGACCGCCCACCCGCGGGTCCTCGTCGATGGCGGCCCGCACCTTCTCCACGGCGAACCCGGCGTGCCCCGTGTCGTCGAGCACGGCGAGCACCAGCCCGCGCGTGTCCGAGTCGAGGTGCGCCGCGACCTCCCGGTAGAAGTCGCTGGCGATCGAGTCGCCGACGTAGGCCTTGACGAGCCCCTCCAGCCAGTCCGAGGGCGCGGTCTGCTTGTGGAAGCCGTCGAGCGCGTCGACGAACGGCTCCATGGCACGCGTCGGCTCCTCGCCGATCTCGGTGAGCCGGCCGGCGAGCCTCTCGAAATGGTGGAACTCGGCCGCCGCCATCTTCGCCAGCTCCGCCTTGTCGACGAGGGTGGGCGCCAGCTTCGCGTCCTCCGCGAGCCGTTCGAACGCCGCCAGCTCCCCGTACGCCAGCGCGCCCAGCAGATCCACCACCGCGGCGCGGTACTGCGGGTCGGCCGAGGCCCGCTCCCAGTTCTGGGCGGCGATCCCGGTGACCTCCGTGGTGTCGGCGGCGTCGGCGGACTCGCCGCCGCTGGCGTTCTCAGGCTTGTCAGACGTGGTCATGAAGCGCACAATAGCCCGCTTCGCGCAGGGCGGAAGGGCCCCGTCATGTCGTGCGTCATTCAGTGTGACAACGACTACGTGACCAAATCGGCCATCGCATATGCGCGATTCCGGGGTATGGTGGTAATGCGCCTGCTGGTACCGCGACGTAGTTCGACGGTGTCTCGACAGGCCGCACGCATGAGGATGCCCGGTCGGTGGCCCGATCGGCTCCGACCCGACAGCCCTCCTTTTCCGTACGGCACTCTGCGTACGGCGTCCGGAGGGAACCCCTCAGCGGTATGAGCGCTAGAGCGTCGGCAGTGGTCCCGTGCCACACGGTCCGCCCGTGAGGCGGCCGACGTCCCCCGGCACGGTCCGACACGACCCCCGCGCTCGCCTCACACCGCGTACACAGAAGAGGCAGCACCCTGACTACGACTTTCCGAGATCTCGGAATCTTTCCCGAGACCGCCGAGGCCCTTGAGGCCGTCGGCATCGTCAACCCCTTCCCCATCCAGGAGATGACGCTCCCGGTCGCCCTCACCGGCACCGACGTCATCGGCCAGGCCAAGACCGGCACCGGCAAGACGCTGGGCTTCGGCCTCCCGCTCCTCGAGCGCGTCGTCGTCCCCGCCGACGTCGAGGCCGGCCGCGCCAAGCCCGAGGACCTCGTCGACTCGCCGCAGGCGCTCGTCGTCGTCCCCACGCGCGAGCTGTGCACCCAGGTCACCAACGACCTGCTGACCGCGGGCAAGGTGCGCAACGTGCGCGTCACCGCGATCTACGGCGGCCGCGCCTACGAGCCCCAGGTCGAGGCCCTCAAGAAGGGTGTCGACGTCGTCATCGGCACCCCCGGTCGGCTCCTCGACCTCGCGGGCCAGAAGAAGCTGAACCTGAAGCACGTCAAGTGCCTGGTCCTCGACGAGGCCGACGAGATGCTCGACCTGGGCTTCCTGCCCGACGTCGAGAAGATCATCAACATGCTTCCGGCCCGCCGCCAGACCATGCTGTTCTCGGCGACCATGCCGGGCGCGGTCATCGGCCTCGCGCGCCGCTACATGTCGCAGCCCACGCACATCAGCGCCACGGCGCCGGACGACGCGGGCAAGACGGTCGCGAACACCAAGCAGCACGTCTACCGCGCGCACAACATGGACAAGCCCGAGCTGGTCGCGCGCATACTGCAGGCCGAGGGCCGCGGTCTCGTGATGGTCTTCTGCCGTACGAAGCGGACGGCGGCCGACCTGGCCGACCAGCTCCAGCAGCGCGGCTTCGCGTCCGGCGCGGTCCACGGCGACCTCGGCCAGGGCGCCCGCGAGCAGGCCCTGCGCGCCTTCCGCAACGGCAAGGTGGACGTCCTCGTCTGCACCGACGTCGCCGCGCGCGGCATCGACGTCGAGGGTGTCACCCACGTCATCAACTACCAGTCCCCCGAGGACGAGAAGACGTACCTGCACCGCATCGGCCGTACAGGCCGCGCGGGTGCCAAGGGCATCGCGATCACCCTCGTCGACTGGGACGACATCCCGCGCTGGCAGCTCATCAACAAGGCGCTGGACCTCGGGTTCAGCGACCCGCCGGAGACGTACTCCACCTCCCCGCACCTCTTCGAGGAACTGAACATCCCCGCAGGCACCAAGGGTGTCCTGCCGCGCTCGGAGCGGACCCGCGCCGGGCTGGGGGCGGAGGAACTGGAAGACCTCGGTGAGACGGGCGGGCGTGGTCCGCGCGGTCGTGGTGGCCGTTCCTCCGGCCCGTCGTCCGCCGAGCGCGAGCAGGAGCGCCCGGCGCGTACGCCGCGTCGTCGCCGCCGCACGCGTGGCGGTGCCACCGTCGACGGTGCGTCCCCGGAGGCCGCACCGGTCACGGAGCCTTCGGAGACCACGCAGACGCCGGGCACCGACACCGACGCGTCCGAGGCCCGTACGCCTCGCCGTCGCCGCCGCACGCGCGCCGGGGTGAACCCCGCCGCCGCCGAGGCCGTGACCGAGACCGAGACCGAGACCGTCGAGAGTGCGCCGGTCGAGTCGGCGCAGACCGTGGTCGACACCGTCGCGGGCGCGCCGGCCGAGTCGGTGGAGGAGGCCCCCAAGCCGCGCCGCCGCCGGACCCGTAAGTCGGTGGAGGCAGCCGCGGCTACCGTGGCCGAGGCCGCGCCCGCCGCGGAAGCCGCGCTGGACTCGGCGGAGGGCACGTCCGTGGTCGAGCCGGCCCCCGAGGCCGAGACCAAGCCGCGCCGCCGTACCCGCAAGGTCGCCGCGCCCGCCGAGACCGTCGCCGAAGAGGCCGCCGCCGAAGAGGCACCCGCCGCCAAGCCGCGCCGCCGGACCCGCAAGGCCGTGGCGGAGGCTGCCGAGAGCGTGGTCGAGGCTGTCGCCGAGGAGGCGGCGGTCGAGGCTCCGGCCCCGCGTCGTCGGACCCGCAAGACCGCCGCTGCCGCCGTGACGCCTGCCGCCGAGGCCGCCGTCGACACGGCGGAGGGCACGTCCGTGGTCGAGCCGGCCCCCGAGGCCGAGACCAAGCCGCGCCGCCGTACCCGCAAGGTCGCCGCGCCCGCCGAGACCGTCGCCGAGGAGGCCGCCGCCGAAGAGGCACCGGCCAAGCCCCGCCGCCGGACCCGCAAGACCGCCGAGACCGTCGCCGAGGCGACGGACACCGCCGCCGAGGCACCCGCGCCCCGCCGCCGGACCCGCAAGGCCGTGGCGACGGCTGAGGGGGCGGTTCCCGCGCAGCCGACGGAGGAGCAGGCCACGAAGCCGCGTCGCACGCGGAAGGCAGCGGCCTCGGTTGCCGCCGAGGAGGCGGGGGCCGAGACTCCGGCACCGCGGCGACGTACGCGGAAGGCTGCGGCTGTGGTGGAGAGCGCGGAGGGCTGAGGCCGTCCCGCCTGTCGCATGAAGGTCCGGTTCCCTTGGCACAGGGGGCCGGGCCTTCGGCCTTTTCAGGGATCCCTGAAAGAGCGGGCAGCACGAGCCTCCACGTCGGCGTGCGGTTACGCTCCCCCCATGAGCCGTCCCCCCTCGTTCACCCCGCCCCCCGGCGCTAGCGCCCACCGATTGCGTACCCCTCGTGGGGAGTTCGCCGTGATCGAGGCGGGGGTGGCGGTGAAGGGGAGCGTGCTGCTCGTGCCCGGGTTCACGGGGAGCAAGGAGGACTTCATCGCGCTGCATGAGCCGTTGGCGGCGGCGGGGTACCGGACGGTGGCCGTGGACGGGCGCGGCCAGTACGAGAGCCCAGGAGCCGAGGACGACGAAGCACCGTACGCGCAGGCGGAGTTGGCGAAGGACCTGCTCGCCCAGGCGCAGGCAGTGAGCGACGGCGGCCGACTGCATCTCGTCGGCCACTCCCTCGGCGGCCAGATCTCCCGCGCCGCCGTGCTGATGGACGCCTCCCTCTTCGCCTCGCTCACCCTCATGGCCTCGGGCCCCGCCGAGATCTCGGCGAGTCAGCAGGAGCGCGTGAAGCTGTTGCGGGACGCCCTCGCCGTGATGGACATGGAGCAGGTGTGGGACGCCATCCAGGCGATGGAGGCCCCGGAGCCGGAGGAGGCCGACACGGGCGCCCTCGACGCAGGGCTGGACGACCGCGCCGACCTGCGCCGCCGCTGGCTCGCCACCAAACCCGCCCAGCTCATCGCCACGGGCCGCCAACTCTGCGCGGAACCCGACCGCGTCGTCGAGCTCGCCGCCGTGGACCTGCCCAAGCACGTCCTCTCCGGTGAACGCGACGACACCTGGCCGATCCCGGTGCTCGACGACATGGCCGTACGGCTGCGCGCCCACCGCACCGTCGTCCGCGGCGCCGAGCACTCCCCGAACACCGATCAGCCGCAGGCGACGGCCGACGCCCTCATCGGCTTCTGGGACCGGGTCGCCCGCTGAGACCGCCGGCCCGAGCCCTCGCCGAACCCGGACCCGGACCAGCCGGCCCGGCCCGGCCCAGCCCCTAGTACTGCGCCCGCAAGTGCTCCCAGAAGCCGTCCCGCAGCGCCCGTCTCAGGTCCGCCTGCCCCCGCAGCGAGTACTGGAGCAGGCCCTCCGCCTCGACGAGCAGGTCCTGGTCGACGGAGCCGGGGAGGTACGGATGGCCGTGGAGCAGTTCCTGCAAGGTCTCCCGGCCCCGGTTGGCGAGCCACTTCGCTGCGATCTGGGCGCCGACGAAGCGGACGTCGTCACGGGTGGGACGGGTACCGGTGGGGGCGTCGTACGTGGGGGCGGCACGCCGTGACACGTACGGCTTGAAGAAGTCGAGGTCGAAGGTCCGCTGGCTGTCGACCTCCCAGAGCAGCGGATCGGCCTGGTTGCGGCCCTCGGGCGCCTCGATCCCCCACAGGTGGACGCGCGCTCCGTACCCCTGCGCGGCCTCGACCGCCGAGACCAGGTCCTCGTCGCCGCCGAGGAGGGCCGCGTCGCTGATCGCGCGGTGCCGTGCCAGTGACTCCAGATCGGTGCGGATCAGGGAGTCGACACCCTTCTGCTGGTTGTTCGCGTTCAGGTTGCCGAGTCGGACCTTCACGTCCGGCAGTTCGGCGATCGACTGCTGTTCGGCCGTATGGATGCGGCGGCGCGCCCCGTCGTACCAGTAGACCCGCAGCAGCCGGCTGTCCGCGAAGATCGTGCGGGCCTTGTCGATCAGCGCGTCGATGAGACCTTCCGCGTCGAGATCGAAGGACCGCCGGTCCTCCGTGCCGGCCACGAGCCGTCCCACGGCTGCGTACAGGTACCCGGCATCGACGAAGATCGCGTGTGTCGAGGGCGTCTTCGCCACCTCGGCGAGCATGCGGTGCAGCAGCTCGTTCGTACGGTCGATGCGGGCGCCGAGCGCCGTGAGGTCGTCGTTCATCACCACCATTGTCCCGGCGGTCACGCTGCGAACACAACCGGTCTCGATCAGTCTTCCTGCCTTCAGGTAGACATATCACCACTCCACTTAACGGCTAGTAATTAGCTTCTCGAAAAATTTCCTTAGCGTAGGGAATGTTCGTAACACGCATGCCGTTGACTACTCATGGAACACGGGCACCGACGACCCGTGAGCCACCACCAGTAGTTCTCCTCAGGAGGATGACCAGACGAAGGGAGAAGCCCATGCGCTTCGAAATTCTGCGACTCGACGATGTCAGCGGCACGCCCGTCGACAGCACCGTCGTGGACGCCGCCTCCGTCAACAGGATCGTGCAGCAGGCCGCCGCCATCGGGCAGCGCCTCTGGATCCGCCCGGCCGACGCGACCGCCTCATAGGACGCGGATCCGTTCACACTTCAGAGCCCCGTACGGCACGACGCCGTACGGGGCTCTGCGACATCCCGGGGCCGCGGTGCCCGGGGCGTACAGGGCCTAGTACTCCAGCAGTACTTCGTGGCTTGACCTGGGGAAACGTCGAGCGGTGGGAGTGTAGCGGGCGGGAAGTCGTCACGGACGGCTTCTGCCCGCACGCCCCTCGAAGGAGTGCCCCCGACGTCGGTAGTGGCAGCGGCGGGCCACCGCTTGGCGTCGTCGGCGCCAGTGCGACCAGCTCAACACGTGAGTGAGGGTGTGAAGGTCTCGGGGTGTGTGAGCTGCCAGGAGTCGCCGCACTTCTGCCACGGTGAGCTCGATGACCGCGGCATCCTCACCGGTGGATCCCCTTTTTCGGCTGCTCGCGCGCTCATCGCAACGAGGAAGGTGTGGGCGAGCATGGCCAGGGTGATGTGCCGGTACCAGCCCACGTAGCGGCGGACTTCGTACTCGTCCAGGCCGCACTCGTTCTTCGCTGCCTGGAAACACTCTTCGATCGCCCACCGGGCGCCAGCGACGCGCACCAGTTCGTCCACACCGACATCCAGCGGTGCGTAGCCGAGGTAGTAGGCGATCTCGTCCGGCCGACTCAAGCTGCGCCGTGCCAGCGCCCACCGTCGACGGATCAACACGCCGCCCTGGTGGTCGTACTCGACCACTGGGCGCAACTTGACGGCTGCCCAGTCGTATTCGCGCTGTCCCTTTGCGCCCGCGCCGCAGGAACGGCGTTCCCATGCCTGGTCGGGGGCCTGCTCGAAGGCCTTGTCGATGCGTGGGCCGGCCAGGGAGAACTGGGACTTGGGGACGGCCAGGACGTAGCCGACGCCGGATGTTTCCAGCATCCGGCGGAAGCGGTTGTCCTGTCCGTAGGCGGCGTCCGCCGTGACCCAGGCGACCGGCAGTGGCGAGGCCAGAGCTCTGCGGACGATCGTTGCCGCGAGGGTGTTCTTGGTGGCGAACTCCCGCTCGTCGGGGATCTTGGCGGCGCGGCATCGGTCACGGTCGTCCGTCCAGGACTTGGGCAGGTAGAGCTCCCGGTCCACCAGGGCGCGGCCGACTGTGCTGGTGTAGGCGGCGAAGACGCCGATCTGGCAGTTCTCGGTACGGCCGGCGGTGCCGGAGTACTGCCGTTGGACTCCGGCGGATGTAGTGCCCTTCTTCAGGAACCCGGTGTCGTCGATGATCAGTACCCCGTCGGGGCGGCCAAGGTGTTCGGCGACGTAGGTCTGCAGGTCGTCGCGGATGTCGTCGGGGTTCCAGCGGGCTCGGGAGAGCAGGTGCTGCAGGCCGTCCGGGGTGGCGTGGCCAGCGTGTTCGGCAAGTTGCCAGCTGTTTTTTCGGGCCACCGGGGCGAGCAGTGCGCGCACGTAGTCCCGCATGCGGCGGCGTGGTTCGACACGGCCGAAGTGGCGCCCGATGGTGGTGAAGAGGTGGTCCAGGTCGCGGTCCCAGGTCTCGGCTGCCTGTTCTGTGATCACGACCGGAGGCTTCCCAGGCCCGGGGCGACCTTGCCATCGGGGGCACTCCTTCGAGGGGCGTGCGGGCAGAAGCCGTCCGTGACGACTTCCCGCCCGCTACACTCCCACCGCTCGACGTTTCCCCAGGTCAAGCCACGAAGTACTGCTGGAGTACTAGGCGCTCTGCACGACCTGGGTGACGCCGTTGATGATCTGCTGCACGGCGATCGCGGAGAGCATCATGCCCGCGAGCCGGGTCACCAGCACCACGCCACCGTCCTTGATGACCCGGATGATCAGCAACGAGTACCGCATCGTCAGCCACAGCACGACGTGGATCGCCAGGATCGCGGCCCATACGGAGACGTGACCGGCCACGCCGTCCGCCTTCTGCACGGCGAGGATCACCGACACGATCGCACCGGGACCGGCCAGCAACGGCATCCCCAGAGGCACGAGCGCGACATTGACGTCCTTCGTCTGCTTGGGCTCGTCCGTCTTGCCGGTCAGGAGATCGAGCGCGATCAGCAGAAGCAGCAGCCCTCCCGCGATCATCAGCGCGGGCACGGACACATGCAGATAGTCAAGGATCTGGTGGCCCAGCAGCCCGAAGACGGTGATCACACCACCGGCCACGCAGACGGCCTGGAGGGCCATCCGCTTCTGGGTACGCGCGGGTCGGCCCGCGGTGAGGCCGAGGAAGATCGGAGTGATCCCAGGGGGATCCATGATCACGAAGAGGGTGAGGAAGAGGGAACCGAAGATGGCCAGATCGAACACGGGGATGCCTTGCGGGAGTGGAGAAGAGACGAGGGCAGCCCACAGCGAGGGGCCACTGTGAGCGACGGCTCCGCGGGGCGATGGGGGCACCGCCCGCTCGAACGGAGGCGGGAGTGAGGCATGGTGGGCACGGCCGGCGGCCGCCGGGTGCCCGTACGGTCGGGGACCGGCTAGTTCCCGCCGGTCCCCGGGACGGGAAACGCTCCGGTGGCCCGGCGCGTGATCTCGCCGTACACCTCGGGGTCGGTCGTGTATTCGCCGAGCACACAGGTCTTCCGGCTGCCGTGGTAGTCCGAGGAACCGGTGGCGAGAAGCCCCAGCTCCTTCGCCAGGCCGCGCAGCCGTGCCCGGGTCGCCGGCTCGTGCTCCATGTGGTCGACCTCGATGCCGTCGAGTCCGGCGGCGGCCAACTCGGCGATGGCGGACTCCGGTACCGTCCGGCCGCGCTTGACGGCGGCGGGGTGGGCGAAGACGGCGACGCCGCCGGCGCCCTTGATCAGCCGGATCGCCTCGAAGGGATCCGTCTCGTGCTTCTCCACGTAGGCACGGCCGCCGTCGGCGAGCCACTGCTCCGTGAAGGCGTCGCCCACGGTCGGTACGACGCCGAGTTCGACGAGCGCGGTGGCCACGTGCGGCCGTCCCACGGAACCGCCGGCGGCGATCCGGGCGACCTGGTCCCACGTCACCGGCACACCCAGCTCGTTCAGCTTGGCGATCATCCCGCGGGCCCGCGGGACCCGGTCGTCCCGGACCAGCTCGCGCTCGGCCAGCAGGTCGGGCTCCTCGGGGTCGAACAGATAGGCCAGCATGTGCATGCTGACGCCGTCCAGTCGGCACGACAGCTCGGCGCCGGTGACCAGAGTGAGCCCCTCCGGCAGCGCGGCGATGGCCTCGGCG
Source organism: Streptomyces akebiae (assembly GCF_019599145.1). Lineage (NCBI taxonomy): Bacteria > Bacillati > Actinomycetota > Actinomycetes > Kitasatosporales > Streptomycetaceae > Streptomyces > Streptomyces akebiae. The sequence goes on from NZ_CP080647.1 coordinate 3,523,871, forward strand.
TGCCCGCGCGTGGTGTCGTGGTCGGTCAGCGCGACGACGTCCAGACCGGCCGCCCCCGCCTTCCGTACCAGCTCCGCCGGGGTGTCCGTACCGTCGGAGGCCGTGGAGTGGCAGTGCAGATCGATACGCACGACTCGAACTCCAGGCGCAGAAGAAACGGAAGCGGACGCTCAAGGATAGCGCCCTTCCGGGCAGGTCCTGTCACACCCGAAACCGGGGGTTGACCCCTACAGGCCTGAAGCCCAGGGCGAGCGGAAGAGGCGCCTCCCTCTGATCGCGTCTTCGGCGACTGGGGGGCACCACGGCATCAGGCGCCCTACGGCTCCAGGATGCGCGGCGAGAGTGCTCCGCACGGGAGCAGTTCCACCTCCGCTCCCGCGTCCCGCAGATCCGTCAGCACGAGCTCGTCGTACATCAGCAGCCCCGTCTGTTCGGGCCACACGATCGCCCACAGCCACAGACCGAGCGCCTCGCCCGCGAAGACCGCGCGGTCGTCCGGCGTGCCGGTGACGTGCCACAGCGGTGTGGGCCGTCCGGCGGCCAGCACTTTGGCCTGGGGCGGTTTCTCGACGCTCAGGTACGGGCCGGGGTCGGGTCCGTCGATGCCGGCGTACCGCGCACCGAGTCCGACGCCGAGTTCCTCCGCGATGAGGACGAGCTCCCCGACACCGCCGAGCGGGCCCGGACCGGAGCAGGCCACGGCGGTGGCACGTCCGCCGCTGCGGTCGTCCCCGGCGAAGGCGGCACCCGTGAAGAGCCAGCCCACAGGCAGCGGCCAAGGCATCCAGACCGGCACCTTGGCGCGGTGCACGACGACGCTGAGGGCCTCGACGCTGGGCGGGATCACGGGCTGCAGCGGGTGCACCGTCCCGTGCGCGGCGCACTGCCAGGAGTCGGCAAAGAGGCCGGGAGCCCTGACCCGGCCACCACACTTCGGGCAACTGGGTTCGCCCCTCATAGGGCCCAACGGTCCTCCCCGTGCTTCCTCGCGTCAAGGACGATCACCCGTCCGGCGTGTGCGCGTCACATTCCGCGCACGAACGCCGGTCTCCGGCCGTCGGTCGGCCCGACGGCCGACCAACGGAATCAACTACCCACACCGCCAAGGGAAGCGGCGGTTTTCGGCCACCTCTCTGGCGGCCTCCGGTCACGTATGGCGTGCCGTCCGTCACACGGGGAAGCCGTGTCGGCCGGTCCGGTCAGTCCAGGGAGACCGACTTGCGGACCGGGTCACGGAGGTCGGCCCCCTGGGTGAGCCAGCGCTCCTGGAGGGCCTGGGCGCCGTGCACCCGCTTCCAGGCCGCCTCGTTGGGGGTCATCGGCAGGAGGGGCAGGAACCGGACGGGATCGGCGGGGGCGTCGAGTTCGAGATCCTCGACCAGGCCGCCGGACTCGGCGACGAGGACGGAGGTGAAGGGGGCGCCGGGCCAGAGCGGATCCCCTACGTCCAGCGAGGCACCGGGGGCCACGACCACGCCCTCGACCTGCGGTGACGCGGCGAGTACGGCGAGCGGGCGCAGCACCTTGTCGGTGTCGGCGACGCCGCGCCGCACGGACAGGACGAGCTCGGCGCGCGGGCCCTTGACGGGGTCGGCGAGGACCGCGGTGGGGTCGGCCATCGGCTGGGCGGACATGCCGAGCGTGGCGTAGCGGACGACGTCGCCGTCGGTGAAACGGAGCACCTCGATGCGGTCCGTGCCGAGGAAGGTGACCGCGGCGCGCGCGTCCGGTTCGCCCAGCGCGGTGCGCAAACGGGCCTCCACCAACGGAAGAACATCAGCCATGAGCCGAGCATAGAACTCGTCAGGAACAGGCAAACGGGCGCCTTGACACTTCAGCCGGCTGTTAGTCTGGGGCGCCGGTCGGGACAGCACGCGGGCAGCACGCAGAAGCCTCGTTCTCAAGGCTTCTCACACCTTGGCGTCCCGGACCGAGAAGACTGACTCCCCTACGGGGAACCCCGGATGGGGTATGGAACGTCCCTTACGAGGGACCGGCCGGAGGAGGTGGGGCTGCGATGGACCGAAGTCGACCTGGCAGTACCACCCGCTCTTCCGCTGTTCGAGTTCCGTAGCGCTGGTCGTAGCCGTAGTACTCGCTCCGCTGGCTACCACCCTCACTCGCGTCGCATGCCGTTCGCCGGTCGTCGCGCATCGGAAGAGCACTTCTTTCCCGTCTTGATCTGAATCAAGCGAAGCTGTCACCGCGACGGTGCGGTGCTCCCCGCTTTGTGGACGTGCCAAACATCCGCAGTCAAAACGTCCCCATTCCGGGTAGTTCCAACCGTCGTCGGCGGCCTTTCGTTGCGAAGGAGCCAGCTCATGTCGATGATCCACAACCTGCGTGCCGCGGTCCGCCCGTCCCGTCCCTCGCGGCTGTCGCTGCGCAAGGACGGCGGGGTGTACGACGCCACGCGTCCGGCGGAGGCGGCCACGGCCGTCGTGGACTGCGCCGTGTACCGCGACGGCGCGCGCGTGTCGTTCGAGCGCAACCTGACCCCGCACGAGGCGATCCGTCAGGTGCGCCGTGACGGCGGCTTCGTCTGGATCGGCCTGCACGAGCCGTCGGAGGCCGAATTCTCCGGTATCGCGGCCGAGTTCGGGCTGCACCCGCTGGCCGTGGAGGACGCGGTGCACGCGCACCAGCGGCCGAAGCTGGAGCGGTACGACGACACCCTCTTCACCGTCTTCAAGACCATCCACTACGTCGAGCACGACGAACTCACCGCCACCAGCGAGGTCGTGGAGTCCGGCGAGGTCATGTGCTTCACCGGGCGGGACTTCTTCATCACCGTCCGGCACGGCGGGCAGGGCTCGTTGCGGGCGCTGCGTCACCGGCTGCAGGACGACCCGGAGTTGCTCGGCAAGGGACCCTCCGCCGTGCTGCACGCCATCGCCGACCATGTCGTCGACGGGTACGTGGCGGTCGCGGACGCCGTGCAGGACGACATCGACGAGGTGGAGACGGAGGTGTTCTCCCCCGGGCGCAAGGGCACGCCCCGGGGTACCGACGCCGGCCGGATCTACCAACTCAAGCGCGAGGTCATGGAGTTCAAGCGCGCGGTGCTGCCGCTGGTGCGGCCCATGCAGCTGCTGAGCGAGCGGCCGATGCGGCTGATCGACCCCGACATCCAGAAGTACTTCCGTGACGTGGCCGACCACCTCGCCCGCGTCCAGGAGCAGGTCGTCGGCTTCGACGAGCTGCTCAACTCGATCCTCCAGGCGAACCTGGCGCAGGCCTCCGTCGCGCAGAACGAGGACATGCGCAAGATCACGTCCTGGGCGGCCATCATCGCCGTGCCGACGATGGTCTGTGGCGTGTACGGCATGAACTTCGACTACATGCCGGAGACGCACTGGAAGTACGGCTACCCGGTGGTCCTCGGCGTCACGGTCGCGCTCTGCCTCGGCATCCACCGGACGCTGAAGCGCAACGGGTGGCTGTGACGGGGTGAGCCCTGGTCGAGGCGGGGGCCGAGGTCTTCGGGCGGGCTCGGTTCGTACTGCGAGCGGGCGGGCTCGGTTCGTACCTCGAGCGGGCGGGCTCGGTTCGTACCTCGAGCGGGCGGGCTCGGTTCACAAGGGCACGGTTAGGCTGCCCCCATGACCGCCGATTCGCTCCCCGCCGATTCGCCGACCTCCGACGCGCTGCTCGAAGCGGCCCTCGTCGAAGAGGCCACCAAGAAGTCCGGGCTGATCTGGGTCCGAGGTGGTGGGGCGGATGCACAGCAGAGCCCCGGTGGGGCGTCGCGGGCGTTGTGGCACGTCTGGCACGAGGGTGCGGCGTGTGTCGTGGGCGACGGGCCGGGTGAGCAGCCGCTGCCCGGGCTGGTCGGCGGGGGCTCGGCGGTGGTGACCGTCCGCAGCAAGGACAAGGGCGGGCGGCTGGTCGGCTGGGCGGCGCACGTCGTCGAGCTGGTCCCGGACTCCCCCGAGTGGGAATCCGCCGTGGCCGAGCTGAAGGGCAAACGGCTCAACGCCCCCGACGGTGAGGCCATGCCGGCCCGTTGGGCCCGGGAGTGCCGGGTGCTCCGCCTGGAGCCGACGGGAACGATTCTGCCCCTGCCCGACGGCGATCTGGCACGGGCGCCGGTCGCCACGTCGGCGACCACCCGGCAGCCGGTTCCGGCGGCGGTACCACGCCTGCTCTTCACCCGCCGCAAGCGCGGCAAGGGCTGAGAAAGCGGGCCCGCCCTGCCACACGGCCCCTCATGGGCATCTGCTCGGGCCCGAAAGGCGGCAGGAGATCCGCCGGATCGGCGCCGCCGAAGCCCATCCCGACATCGATCAGCGCCGCGGCGGCGTGCTCATGAGCTCGGCAGTTGCTTTCCGTAGTCCACCACCGACTTCTCGTCCGGCTCCTCCAGGGTGAAGTCCTTGCCCCAGTCGGAGAGGAGGATGGTGCCGGCGTCGCCGGCGCGGACGAGGCGCAGGGGGTAGGGAGTGCCTTCGAGGGACACGTCGAGCGTGCCACCGGAGCCCTTGTCGCCGGTGATGCGGATGGTGCGGGTGCCGGACTGCTCGTGGTGGCCCTCGGTGGACAGCGTGCCGTGCAGGGTGAGCAGGCTGTTGAGGAGGACGTCCTTGTCGGTGAAGCCGCTGAACCGCTTGTAGGCGGGGTCACCGGTCGGCACCTTCACATACATGCCGTCCAGCTTGTCCGCGGCGGCCGTCTCCGAGTCCTCGTTCTTCCCGCCGTCCTTCCCGGAGTCCTGGGGGTCCCAGAAGTCCGCGTCGGCTTTGAGGAAGAGGTGCTCCCCCACCTTCAGCAGCCGGAACGTGGAGCCCTCCGACGTCACCGAACCCGTACCGCCATCCTCCTTCAGGCGCATGTCCAGCTTGTAGGTCCTGCCGTTGCTCACCACGGCCCCGGACAGCCTGACCGTGTCCGCCGCCGTGGCGGCCGCCCTGGTCGTGCTCTGGATCTTCGCCGGCTCCAGCTTGCCGACCCCGTTGGTGCCCTCGTTGGGATCCTCACCGCATCCTGTGAGCCCCAGCCCGCCGACCACGAGGGTGCAGACGGCGCTCACCAGTGCGGCCCTTCGGGTACGGGGAATCACAGTCACAGGCGATGCACCTCTTCGTGGGGAGTCCAGGCGTACCGCAGAGTACCGGGGCTCCCGAACCACCAAGGAGCCAGTCCGTCCGCACCGCTCACCAGGGCATATCCGATCGGGACGGGCTAGCCTGAAGCCGTCCTAGGCGGACATTCCCCTCACGACGGGAAGGAAAGGGGCGGCTCATGGCGGCGGTGGCGGCCCGGATCTTCGTCTCCCACCTCTCCGGCGTCGCCGTCTTCGACCCGAACGGCGATCAGGTGGGGCGCGTCCGGGATCTGGTGGCCATCCTGCGGGTGGGCCGCAAGCCCCCGCGCCTGCTCGGCCTGGTCGTCGAACTGTCCACCCGCCGCCGGATCTTCCTGCCCATGACCCGGGTCACCGGCATCGAGTCGGGCCAGGTCATCACCACCGGAGTCCTGAACGTGCGCCGCTTCGAGCAGCGCCCCACCGAGCGCCTCGTCATCGGAGAACTGCTGGACCGGCGCGTGACCCTCGTCGAGACCGGCGAGGAGGTGACGGTCCTGGACATCTCGGTCCAGCAGCTGCCGGCCCGCCGGGACTGGGAGATCGACCGGGTGTTCGTCCGCAAGGGCAAGGGCGGGACGTTCCGTCGGCACAAGGGCGAGACGGTCACCGTGGAGTGGTCGGCGGTCACCGGCTTCTCGCTGGAGGAGCACGGGCAGGGTGCCGAGAACCTCCTCGCGACCTTCGAGCAGCTCCGCCCCGCCGACCTGGCCAATGTGCTGCACCACCTCTCCCCCAAGCGCCGGGCCGAGGTCGCCGCCGCCCTCGACGACGACCGGCTCGCCGACGTCCTGGAGGAGCTGCCCGAGGACGACCAGATCGAGATCCTCGGCAAGCTCAAGGAGGAGCGGGCCGCCGACGTCCTGGAGGCCATGGATCCGGACGACGCCGCCGACCTCCTCGCCGAGCTCCCCGAGGAGGAACAGGAACGGCTGTTGACCCTGATGCAGCCGGACGACGCGGCGGACGTACGGCGGCTGATGGCGTACGAGGAGAAGACCGCCGGCGGTCTGATGACCACCGAGCCGATCGTGCTGCGCCCGGACGCGACCGTCGCCGACGCGCTCGCCAGGGTCCGCAACGCCGACCTGTCCCCCGCCCTCGCCGCCCAGGTGTACGTGTGCCGGCCGCCGGACGAGACCCCGACCGGCAAGTACCTCGGCACGGTGCACTTCCAGCGGCTGCTGCGGGACCCGCCGTACACCCTGGTCAGCGCGCTCGTCGACGACGATCTTCAGCCGCTGGACCCGGAGGCCGCGCTGCGCGCCGTCGCCGGGTTCTTCGCGACGTACGACATGGTCGCGGCGCCCGTGGTCGACGAGAGCGGCTCGCTGCTGGGCGCGGTGACCGTCGACGACGTACTGGACCACATGCTCCCCGAGGACTGGCGGGAGACGGAGTTCCATCTGTACGAGGACGACGGCGTCGCGGACGGGCAGGGGGCCGACAATGGCTCCTGACCGGGACGGGCGTGAGGCCCGGGAGGGGCGGGAGGGCCGGCCCGGAGGACGTGAGGGGCGGGACGGGCGGCACCTGGGGCGCGAGCGCGCGCACTCCGCCGCGGGAGTGCGGGAGCGCACGTCGCCCTCCGGGACTCCTCTGAGGGATCGCACACCCTCCGGGGCCACCGCCCGCCCGCGTACGCGTCTCGACCTGCCGCTGCCGCGCCGGGCCAGGCTCCTGCCCGAATGGGACCCGGAGGCCTTCGGACGGCTGTCGGAGCGGATCGCGCGGTTCCTGGGCACCGGTCGGTTCATCGTCTGGATGACGGTCGTCATCATCCTGTGGGTGGTGTGGAACGTCTCCGCCCCGAGCGACCTGCGGTTCGACAACTACCCGTTCATCTTCCTCACCCTGATGCTCTCCCTCCAGGCCTCCTACGCGGCCCCGCTGATCCTGCTCGCGCAGAACCGCCAGGACGACCGCGACCGCGTCAACCTCGAACAGGACCGCAAACAGAACGAACGGTCGATCGCCGACACCGAATACCTGACCAGGGAGATCGCCGCGTTGCGCATCGGCCTCGGCGAGGTCGCCACCCGCGACTGGCTGCGTTCGGAGCTCCAGGACCTGGTCAGGGACATGCACGAACACGACGGTGACGGGCCGCGCGGGACCCGGACCGTATTCCCGCCGGAGCACCACCGCGGACGTGACATGGGCGACCGCTGACAGGGCTCCCAGCGGCCCCGCGCAGCGCCGTACCATCGTCCTTATGGCTACGGAAGACGCGGTGCGCGAAGCACTGTCGACGGTGAACGACCCCGAGATCAACCGCCCCATCACCGAACTCGGGATGGTCAAGTCGGTGGAGATCGGCGCGGACGGAGCGGTCGCGGTCGCCGTGTACCTGACGGTCTCCGGCTGCCCCATGCGCGACACCATCACCCAGCGCGTGACCGAGGCGGTCGCGCGGGTCGAGGGCGTCACCCGCGTCGACGTCGAACTCGACGTCATGAGCGACGAGCAGCGCAAGGAGCTGGCGAACGCGCTGCGCGGCGGCCAGGCCGAGCGCGAGGTGCCCTTCGCCAAGCCGGGCTCCCTCACGCGCGTGTACGCCGTCGCCTCCGGCAAGGGCGGGGTCGGCAAGTCCTCGGTGACGGTGAACCTGGCGGCGGCCATGGCCGCCGACGGCCTCAAGGTCGGCGTCGTCGACGCCGACATCTACGGCCACTCCGTGCCCCGCATGCTGGGTGCCGACGGCCTTCCCACCCAGGTCGAGAACATGATCATGCCGCCGTCCGCGAACGGTGTGAAGGTCATCTCGATCGGTATGTTCACCCCGGGCAACACCCCGGTGGTCTGGCGCGGCCCGATGCTGCACCGGGCGTTGCAGCAGTTCCTCTCGGACGTCTACTGGGGCGACCTGGACGTGCTGCTCCTCGACCTCCCGCCGGGCACGGGCGACATCGCCATCTCGGTGGCCCAGCTGGTCCCGAACGCCGAGATCCTCGTCGTGACGACCCCGCAGCAGGCTGCGGCCGAGGTCGCCGAGCGCGCCGGCTCCATCGCCGTGCAGACCCACCAGAAGATCGTCGGCGTCGTCGAGAACATGTCGGGCCTGCCCTGCCCGCACTGCGACGAGATGGTCGACGTGTTCGGCACGGGCGGCGGCCAGACCGTCGCCGACGGCCTCACCCGCACCACCGGCGCCACCGTCCCGGTCCTGGGCAGCATCCCCATCGACGTACGCCTGCGCGAGGGCGGCGACGACGGCCGTCCGGTCGTCCTCACCGACCCCGACTCCCCCGCCGGCGCGGCCCTGCGCGCCATCGCGGGCAAGCTGGGCGGCCGTCAGAGGGGCCTGTCGGGCATGAGCCTGGGAATCACCCCGCGGAACAAGTTCTAGGGGCCTGGCGCCCCGCGAGGGGCGCGGGGAACCGCGCGATCAGCCGCGACGCACCGCAGCCCCCGAACCACCTGAGTGACCCGAGCCACCACGCCGTTGAAGGGCACCGCAGCACGACAAGGCGGTGCCCTTCACCGTTACGCGTACGCCTCGACGTCCTTGATCACGGCGAAGCCCAGTCCGTACGCGCTCATCCCTCGCCCGTACGCCCCCACATGCACCCCTTGCGAGGTCGACCCCGCGAGCACCCACCCGAACTCGGACTCCCGGTAGTGGAAGGGCGTCGGCACGCCGTCCACCGGCAGGGACAGGGTGGTCCAGTCGGGTCCGGCGAGATCGTCGGCCAACACCCACGCGGCCTCGGTCTGCTGGTCCAGCCAGTCGTCCCGCAGGGAGTGGTCCAACTGGCCGGGCCAGGTGAACGACAGCAGCCCCACGCCCGCGAGCCACGCCGCCGAGGAAACCGACGTGGCCTCCAGCAGCCCCGTACCGTCGGCGCTCCTCCGGGACGGATTCGCCGCGACGGTCACCACGACCGCGAACCGCTCCTTGACCTCGTCGTCCGACCCGGCGGTGTACTCGTTGCGCACCGAGGGCTCGTCACCGTGGCCGATCGAACCGTGCTCGACGGCTCCTTCCGCCGACGTACCGACCTGCATCAGCCAGCGCTGTCCCGTGAAGGCCTCGTCGAGGCCGTACCACGGGAAGGGCGCCAGCAGGTAGCCGTCGACCGTGCGTCGGGCGGAGGGCAGCTGTTGTCCACCCTCCGCGACCGACGCCTGCGCGCCTACCCGACTCGTCGTCTCCATGTGCCCGGACGCCTCCTCGCTCTCGACGGACCGGAGCGGCCCGCCCCCCTCGGGTGCGTCGCTCGCTCTTCTTACGGTCCGCACAACAACTGGGCAGCATAGCCACAGCTCTCCGAGCAGCAGGGAAAGCGCCCGGCGCGTAGGACGGCGTACTGGCGGGTTCAGGCCGTACGAGGGTGCGCGAGGGTATGAATCGCATCACGTAAGGGGGCGCGGCAGCACACCGGCGTACGGCTCAGGTGGCGTCCATGTCGTACGGCGGACGCTCTTCGATCTCGCGCTTCTTCGTCATGTCGACGGAGCCGCCGGTCGCACCCGAGGAGGAGCCACCGGAGGAGTCCGAGGAGGAGACGGACGAGGAGGAGGCGGACTCGCGGCCGTGGACCGCGTCCGTGAGCTCGGCCATCTCCTTCTTCAGGTCCAGGCCGTTGCGGATCTCCTTCAGCCCCAGTTCGTCGTTGTCCAGCTGCTTGCGGATGAACGTCTTGGGGTTGAGGTCCTCGAACTCGAAGTCCTTGAACTCCGGTCCGAGTTCGTTGCGGATGTCCGCCTTGGCGCTGTCCGAGAACTCGCGGATCTTGCGGATCGTCCGCGTGACGTCCTGGATCACCTTCGGGAGCTTGTCCGGACCGAAGACGAGCACGGCGAGGACGACGAGCGTCACCACCTCGAGTGCACCTATGTCATTGAACACCTGAAGCTCCTTGCGATGTCCTCGGTCCCGATCCGCGGGCCTCGGCAGGTCTTCCGTGGTCCGGGCCGGATCCACGGTACCCGGCCATCCCGTCGAACGGGTACCGTCGGGCGGCTTCCGACCACGCCCGAACGACGGGTTTTCCCAGCTGTTTGCCTGGCAGGAGGGGTACGGGGCCCCCTCCTGTGAGGTTGCTGTCAGTGGGCGCCGACGTCATGGCCGCCGGATTACGGTCAGTCGCCGCCGGACGAGCCGAGGGTGAGGGAGACCGTCCGCTCCCTGCCGTCGCGCAGCAGGGTGAGCTCCAGGCGGTCGCCGGGCCGGTGCGCGCGGACCTTGACGATCAGTTCGTCGCCGGAGTGGACCCGCTGGCCGTCGACCTCGGTGATGACGTCGCCCGAGCGCATGCCCGCCCGGTCGGCGGGGCCGCCCGAGGTCACCCCGGAGCCGTTGCCGTCGCCCCGGTCACCGATGCGGGCGCCGTCGCCCGAGTAGTCCATGTCGAGGGTGACCCCGATCACCGGGTGGGTGGCCTTGCCGGTGTTGATCAGTTCCTCGGCGACGCGCTTGCCCTGGTTGATGGGTATCGCGAAGCCCAGTCCGATGGAGCCGGCCTGCCCGCCGTCCGACTCGGAGCCGCTGCCGGCGGAGCGGATGGCGCTGTTGATGCCGATCACGCGGGCCTTGCCGTCGAGGAGCGGGCCTCCGGAGTTGCCGGGGTTTATCGGCGCGTCGGTCTGCAGCGCGTCCACGTACGACACGTCGCTGACGTCGCCGCTCTCGCCGCCTGCGGTGATGGGCCGCTCCTTGGCGCTGATGATGCCGGAGGTGACGGTGTTGGCGAGGTCGAAGGGGGCTCCGATGGCGACGACCGGGTCACCGACCTGGACCTCCTCGGAATTGCCGAGGGGCAGCGGCTTGAGTCCGCTGACGCCGGACACCTTGACCACGGCCAGGTCGTAGCCGGTGTCCCGGCCGACGATGCGCGCCTCGGCGGTCTCACCGCCGCTGAAGGTCACCGATATGTCGCCGCCGGTGCCCGCGGGATCGACGACGTGGTTGTTGGTGAGGATGTGGCCGCGTTCGTCGAGCACGAAGCCCGTGCCGGTGCCCTGTGCGCTGTCCCCGCTCACGTGCAGGGTCACGACGCTGGGCAGCGCGCTGGCGGCGATCCCGGCGACGCTGTCGGGCGCCCGGCCCGTCACCCCGTCGCTGGTCTGTGGCAGCTCTATGGCCCCGACTCCGCCGTTCCGCTCCAGGTACGCGCCCACGGCTCCGCCGATGCCGCCGGCCACGACGGCGATCAGCAGGGCCCCGACCACGAGCGTCCTGCCCCTGCGCCGACGTCGCCGCGCCACGTCGTCCACCGCGGCCCCGTTCTGCTGCAGCGGCCCCGATGCGGCCCACGGGTCGTAGTTCTGCCAGGGCCCCTGCGAACCGTGCGGCGGCCGCCCGGGATCGGTGTGAGCTCCCGAGGGATGCTGACCTCCGGCTCCCTGCGAGGGCGGCACCGGCTGGTCTCCGCCCGCGTACGGGGGCGGCACCGGCCGCGCCGAATCCCCGAAGGGCGGAGGGCCCGGCTGGGACGGATAGGCGTAGGAGGCCACGGCGGGCTGAGAGGGGTCGGGGTAGGGCGCGGGGGTGGGCCGGGCCGTGTCCGGGAAGGGAGCCGCGGCGGCCACGGGCACCTCCGCGTACGAAGGCGCTGCGGCCGGTGCGGCCGCCGGTACGGCGGTGCCGTGGGCCGAGGTCACCGGCGTGGTCGGGTCGGCGTACTCATGCGCGGCCGCCGCCGGCGCTCCGGCGTGCGTCGAGGAAGCCGCCGACGCCGCTCCACCGCCGCTCAGGACTCCCGACGCGGTCGGCCCGTCGAGTGCCGGCTCCCCCGGCGCCGCGCGCACGCCGTGTGCCGGTGTCGTCGGCTGAACGTTCGTGCCGGGGACGGGAGTCGTCGCCGGATGCTGGACCGGCGGAGCGGGCGCCCAAGGGCCCGGCTCGCCATAGGGCGGGGTGCTGTAGGGATCGGGGTCATGCAGCGGCCTGGGGCGCTCAGAGGGCGCGTCAGGGGCGCTCAGGGCACCCTCCTCGCCCGAGGGCCGGCCATCGCCGACTGTGGCGGCAGTGGCAGCGGCTGCGGCACCACCGGTACCGACCCCGTCGGGCCCGGTCGGCGAGCTCGTCCCGCCCTCCGCGTCGTGCCCCGCGTTCCTCACGGCCGGTCGTTCCAGTTCGAAGTCGCCGTCCGTGTCACCGGCCGCGTCGGCGGTCGGCATGAGTGCGGCCCCGGGCGGAACCCCGACAACCGGGCGGGCCAGTTCGAAGTCGGAGTCGGAGTCGGTCTCGGTCTTGGTCTGGGTCCGTGGGTCGACCTCGTCGAGGGCCGGTGCCGCCACCGCCGTCGTCGCCGGACGCTCCAACGCGAAGTCGCCCTCGGGGTTTTCTTCACGAGGCGCGTTCGCGGACGACCCGAAGGTCTCCCCAGTCCCGACAGGCCGTCCGGAAGCGGCGGTTGCCGCCGATCCCGTGGTCCCCATGGGCTCGTCGGCCGCCGTCGCCCCGATGTGGTCCTCCGCCGTCTCGGCCCCCGCGCCGTGCGCTCGGGGGCGGCTCCACCACTTCGCCTTCGTGGGCTTCCCCTCGTTCATGTTCTCCCCACACCTAGGGCCCGTCCCAAGGACCGGCCCGCCGCCCACCGTTCACCGAGCGCCGCGAGCCGGAACCGGCCCGAGCGGACACGGCCCACTCTGGATTCAACCAGGTTCGCGGGCCGGCGCGCAGAACTCGGGGTCAGCGAAGGACGGGCGAGGTGGGTGTGGGGGACGAGGTGGTGTCGGGGGCCGTCAGCAGGCCCGGTCCCGTGAGCTCGGGGGTCGGGGACCAGTCGGTCAGCTGCAGGGGCGGCGCGACGGTGAGCGGACGTATGAGCGGTGACATGACGGCGGCACCGGCCAACACGGGTGCGGTCAGCGGGTGTACGGACCGACGGTCCTGGCCGGCCGGAGCGGGGATCCCGGGCAGCAGGGGTGCGGAGATCTCCGTCGGGGCGACGGGCACGTTGCCCAGGGACTGCTGCCCCTGTCCGAGCAGCGGCCCGACGGTTCCCCGGCGGCGCTGCGCCTCGGGCGTCGGAACCGTGCCCGACGCCTGGGTCCGCAGCGGCGTGACGTTGCTGCCGGCACCGGAACCGCCCCGGGCGTCCGCCGTCTCGACGGGCATGCCGTTGGTCACGCCGCCGAGGGCGATCGCGGCCAGCGACACCGCGCCCGCCGCCACGAAGGCGAACCGCATGCCGCGCGAGGCGGAACGCTCGGCCTCCTGCCTGCTCACGTCATGGATCCGAAAGCCCCGGTTGCCCGTGGCCCCTCTGTCATCCCTGTCGCCGGCGGTTCTCTCCTCCCGGTCCGGACGGTCGTCCGCACCGTCGGAGAGGCCGCGTGCGCCGCCCAGGAAGCCACGGTCGCCCAGCGCCCCCCGGTCACCGAGGAAGCCACGACCGCTCAGGAAACCCCGGTCACCGAGGAACCCACGGCCGCCGGACGCTCCTCGGCCGCCGCCGAGCAGCCCGCGGCCCTCCGACGGCGTCAGCACGCCGCGGTGCGGTCCCGACGGGACGTACCCGAAGGAGTCTCCGGAGCCGAAGACGGCGAAGTCCCGAGGGTCGGAGGGGTCGCCGGGCAGGCCCGGCACTCCGGCCGCACCTCCGAGTCTTCCGCCGAAGCCACCGGACAGCGGCGAGCCGCCGTCGCTGTCGCCGCCCGCCGGGAGCATCTGGAGACGGGCCAGGAAGCTCTCGGAGGGAGGCGGCGGAGCGGCCTCCGCGAAGACGTTCTTCAGGCGGCGCTGCTCGTCCGCCTCCGACTTGCACTTCGCGCAGGTGGCGAGGTGTGCCAGGACGCGGTCACGCGCCTCATGACCGAGTTCTCCGTCGACCAGGGCGGAGAGACGGTCTCCCAGGTGCTGCTCAGCAGGCGTAGGACGGGATCCACTCACGCGGTCGCGCCCCCTCCTCCCAGCACGGCCACCTGCGGCACCACGAACCCGCGGCGCTGCTCGGCCCTGGCCTCCGGGGAGCGGTGCGCGAGGGCCTTGCGGAGCTGGGAGCGGCCGCGGTGGATCCGGGAGCGGACCGTGCCGAGCTTGACGCCCAGGGTCGCGGCGATCTCCTCGTACGACAGTCCTTCGATGTCGCAGAGGACGACGGCGGCGCGGAACTCGGGTGCCAGGGTGTCGAGGGCCTGCTGGACGTCGGCGTCGAAGTGCGCGTCGTTGAAGATCTGCTGCGGGGTGGGCTCGCGGCTGGGCAGGCGCTCGGCCGCGTCGTCCCCGAGGGCGTCGAAGCGGATGCGCTGCTTGCGCCGGACCATGTCCAGGAAGAGGTTGGTGGTGATGCGGTGCAGCCAGCCCTCGAAGGTGCCGGGAGTGTAGGTCGACAGGGAGCGGAAGACGCGGACGAAGACCTCCTGGGTGAGGTCCTCGGCGTCGTGCTGGTTGCCGGTCAGACGGTAGGCGAGCCGGTAGACGCGGCCGCTGTGGGTGCTGACGATCTCCTCCCAGGTGGGCGGAGTCCACGCCTGTGCGTGCGCGTCCGTGGTGAAGGTCGCGGTCTGTACTCCGCCCGAGGCGGAAGCGTCGGCGTGGCTGTGGTCAGCGGTGTCGTTCACGGATTTCGGCCTGCCTGCCGATCCGAGAAAGCGCCGCAGCACTCCTCCCCGATCCACAGGCGCAGCCGCACCTCCCCTGTCGGCTCTGGTGGTGTCCAGTGGAGCCCCTACCATAGCCACCTCGCCCGTTAGCTCCGGATAAGCGGTTTTATAAGAAATTGATGCGCGCCGATGTGGCTCATCCGGCTGACGCGGCCCATGTGGCTTGGTCAGCAGCTGCGTCGATGCGCGCACCTGCTCGTCGGACCGATCCATACCGTGCCCCCCGTCGCGGCCCCGTCACTCACTCATCCCTTTAAACGACCGGTCCCATCAGCAGGTTCCCGACGGCAACGGATACAGTCACGCCCAGGCAACCACGGGGACATAAGGAGAGGGTCATTACCGGCAACCGGCTGACGAGCTGGGCGTTCGCCGACGCCTTTGTCGCCGAGGACGAGGCGCTGCGCTGGGCCCGGGAACGGGCCCGGGAGGCAGGGCTGCGCTCGGTGTCGCCCGGCACGGGCGCCGCGCTGCGGGTGCTCGCCGCCACCGTGGACGCCAAGGCGGTGGCGGAGATCGGGACCGGGACCGGCGTCTCCGGGATCCACCTGCTGCACGGTATGCGGCCCGACGGGGTGCTGACCACCGTGGATCCGGAACCGGACCACCAGCAGTTCGCCCGGCAGGCGTTCCGCGCGGCGGGCTTCGCCAGCAACCGCGCGCGCTTCATCCCGGGCCACGCCCTGGACGTGCTCCCCCGGCTCGCGGACGCCGGGTACGACCTGGTCTTCTGCGACGGCGACCGGCTGGAGTGCCTGGACTACCTCGCTGAATCGTTGCGTCTGCTCAGGCCCGGTGGCCTCGTGGCGTTCGAGGGTGTGTTCGCCAGTGGCCGGACGGTGGATTCCAACCCTCAGCCCACGGAGGTCATACGCCTGCGGGAGCTGCTGCGCACGGTCCGGGAGAGCCCCGAGCTGGTGCCGTCCCTGCTCCCGGTGGGCGACGGCCTGCTGTGCGCGGTCAAGCGCTGAGCGGCCACCCCGAACCCGGCCCGCCCCCGATCACACCCCCTGGCACAACAGCGCCCCGGCACCACCGAGTGCGGCGGTGCCGGGGCAACTGAAAGGGTATGGTCGCTACGCGCGTCAGCCGACGACCTTCTTGAGGGCGTCTCCGAGGGCGTCCGCCTCGTCCGGGGTCAGCTCGACGACGAGCCGACCGCCGCCTTCGAGCGGAACGCGCATGACGATGCCCCGCCCCTCCTTGGTCACCTCGAGCGGGCCATCGCCCGTCCGCGGCTTCATGGCCGCCATGCTCGTACCCCTTCCTGAAACCAGCTCATCGCCAAAGCCGACGGCCCGGGAGGGCAGGCGCGGGCCCACCTGGGGACACGCGACACCGGCATCGAACACATTGCTTCCAGGCCATTATCCCGCATCTCATGACCCGATGACCAACATCGGTCGGCATCGCTTGGGCAACGCGCGCGAGCAAAACCACCCAATTCGGCGGTGTGACTGCGATACTGCGCCACCGCACGGTCCCAGCCGGGTGCTCCCCCATTGGTGATTCTTTGACGCAGGTCACACGTCCGGGCCCGGCCGTCGCCCGTGAACTCCGCCATGCTGTGCTGTGACGAGGGCGTACTGATCAGTACGTCGCCTGCCGCGACACCGGAGGGGAACCGCCATGGCCGACACCGTGCTCTACGAGGTGCACGACGGACTCGCGACGATCACTCTGAACCGCCCCGAGGCGATGAACGCGCTGAACATCGCGACGAAGGTCGCGCTGCGGGAGGCCGTGGAGGAGGCCGCCGGAGACGACGCGGTGCGGGCGGTGCTGCTGACGGCCGCCGGGGAGCGGGCGTTCTGTGTGGGCCAGGACCTCAAGGAGCACATCGGGCTGCTGATCGAGGACTCGGGGCAGGTCATGAGCACGGTCAAGGAGCACTACAACCCCGTGGTGAAGGCGCTCACCGAGATGGCGAAGCCCGTGGTGGCCGGGGTCAACGGTGTCGCGGCCGGTGCCGGTCTGGGGTTCGCCCTCGCGGCGGACTACCGGGTGGTCGCCGACACGGCCTCCTTCAACACGTCCTTCGCCGGGGTGGCGCTCACGGCGGACTCCGGGGTCTCGTGGACCCTGCCGCGGGTGATCGGCCCCGGCCGTGCCGCCGATCTGCTGCTGTTCCCGCGCAGCATCAAGGCGCAGGAGGCGTACGAGCTGGGGATCGCCAACCGGGTCGTGCCGGCGGCCTCGCTGCACACCGCCGCCGAGGAGGTCGCGCGGATGCTGGCCGAGGGGCCGACCGTGGCGTACGCGGCGATCAAGGAGGCGGTGGCGTACGGGTTCACGCACTCGCTGGCCGAGACGCTGGAGAAGGAGGACGAGCTCCAGACTCGGGCCGGGGCTTCGGAGGACCACCAGATCGCTGTGCGGGCCTTCGTGAACAAGGAAGAGCCGAAGTACCTGGGGCGGTGACGGTCCGTGGGGAGCTGCGGGTTCGACGGGGTTGATCGCGCAGTTCCCCGCGCCTCTCAGGGGGCGCTTCTCGCGACGCATGTCTCCAAGTGGTCGTCGACCAGGCCGCACGCCTGCATCAGGGCGTACGCCGTCGTGGGGCCCACGAAGCGGATGCCTCGTTTCTTCAGGGCCTTGGACAGGGCCGTGGACTCGGGGGTGACCGCCGGGACGTCCGCGAGGGTTCTCGGGGCCGGGCGGGTCGTCGGGTCCGGGGCGTGGGACCAGATGAGTTCGTCCAGCTCGCCGGAGGTCCAGGTGGACAGCTCGCGGGCGTTGGCGACGGTCGCCTCGATCTTGGCGCGGTTGCGGATGATGCCGGTATCGGCGAGCAGGCGTTCCTGGTCGGCCTCGGTGAACAGGGCGACCGAGGCGATCTTGAAGTCGGCGAACGCGGAGCGGAAGCCCTCGCGGCGCCGCAGGATGGTGATCCAGGAGAGGCCGGACTGGAAGGCCTCCAGGCAGAGCCGTTCGTACAGGGCGTCGTCGCCGTGGACCGGGCGGCCCCACTCCTCGTCGTGGTAGGTGACGTAGTCGTCGGTGGACAGGGCCCAGGGGCAGCGCAGCGCGCCGTCGGGGCCGGGCAGGGCGGTGCCGTCACTCACCGGTGGTCGCCCTCCTCCGGCTTGTGCAGCGAGGTCACGGTCGCCGCGCGGGCGCCCGCGAGCGCGGACTCCAGGTCGGCGATCCGGGCGTCCCGCTCGGAGATCTCGGCGCTGAGGCGGCCGAGGGCGTCGTCCACGTCCACCATGCGGTAGCCGCGGAGGGCGACCGGGAAACGGAGCGCCTCGACGTCCGCGCGGTTGACCGGGCGGTGCGCCGGAAGCGGGTCCTGGAGCCGCTCGCCCTCGGCCTCCGGCAGCACCGCGTTGTCGCCGCCGCCGACCACCGCGAGCGTCACCGCGGCGACCACGACGGCGAGCGCGACGACCAGGAACAAGAACATGAACATCGCTGGGTCCCCTCGAGTGTGTTCGGCTCCGATCGTGCCATGCGAGTCTGACAGTTAAGGTCGCAGGCGGTCGGGCAAGGCCGGCAGTCGACGGGACGTACTGGGAGAGGTCACAGCGGATGCTCAGGCTGGGCAAGCGGGAATTCGGCCCGCACGAGCCGGTGATCATGGCGATCGTGAACCGGACGCCGGACTCCTTCTACGACCAGGGAGCCACCTTCCGTGACGAGCCGGCGCTCGCGCGTGTGGAGCAGGCGGTCGCCGACGGCGCGGCCATCATCGACATCGGCGGGGTGAAGGCCGGCCCCGGGGAGGAAGTGACCGCAGCGGAGGAGGCGCGGCGGACCGTGGGGTTCGTGGCGGAGGTGCGGCGGCGGTTTCCCGAGGTGATCATCAGCGTCGACACCTGGCGGCACGAGGTCGGTGAGGCCGTGTGCGAGGCCGGGGCGGATCTGCTCAACGACGCGTGGGGTGGGGTCGATCCCCGGCTCGCCGAGGTCGCGGCACGGTATCGGGTGGGGCTGGTGTGTACGCACGCGGGCGGGACCGAGCCGCGTACCCGGCCGCATCGGGTCGAGTACGACGACGTGATGGCCGACGTGCTGCGGGTGACCGTGGGGTTGGCGGAGCGGGCGGTGGCGTTGGGGGTGCCCCGGGAGTCCGTGATGATCGATCCGGGGCATGACTTCGGGAAGAACACGCGGCACAGTCTGGAGGCGACGCGGCGGTTGGGGGAGATGGTCGCGACGGGGTGGCCGGTGCTGGTGTCCCTGTCCAACAAGGACTTCGTGGGGGAGACGCTGGACAAGCCGGTGAAGGAGCGGGTGGTGGGGACGTTGGCGACCACCGCTGTCTCGGCCTGGCTGGGGGCTCAGGTGTATCGGGTGCATGAGGTGGCTGAGACCCGGCAGGTGGTGGAGATGGTGGGGGCGATCGCGGGGTGGCACGAGCCTGCCGTTGCCCGGCGGGGGCTTGCCTAGTTCTTTTTCGCCCCCGCCGCCCCTACCCGTCCCGTCCTCAAAGGGGCTGCGC
Source organism: Streptomyces akebiae (assembly GCF_019599145.1). Taxonomy (NCBI): domain Bacteria; kingdom Bacillati; phylum Actinomycetota; class Actinomycetes; order Kitasatosporales; family Streptomycetaceae; genus Streptomyces; species Streptomyces akebiae. The sequence continues at coordinate 3,542,953 of NZ_CP080647.1, forward strand.
CCCTTTGCCCCCCGGCTGTCCCCCCCCGGCCCACTGATTCCGGCTGCCGGTCCGGTGGGGGTTCTCGCGCAGTTCCCCGCGCCCCTGAAGGCGCGGGGGTCGTCCGGGAGTTATCTGCCCGCCTCCTTCGAGACCAGGGCCACCGCCTCGTCGACGTCGTCCGTGACGTGGAAGAGCGTCAGGTCCTTCTCCGCGGCCTTGCCCTGGGCGATGAGGGTGTTGGTCAGCCAGTCGACGAGGCCGCCCCAGTAGGACTCGCCGAAGAGGACGATGGGGAAGCGCGTGACCTTCTGGGTCTGGACGAGGGTGAGGGCCTCGAAGAGTTCGTCGAGAGTGCCGAGGCCGCCGGGCAGCACCACGAAGCCCTGGGCGTACTTGACGAACATCATCTTCCGGACGAAGAAGTAGCGGAAGTTGAGGCCGATGTCGACGTATTGGTTCAGGCCCTGTTCGAAGGGGAGCTCGATGCCGAGGCCGACGGAGGTGCCGCCCGCTTCCAGGGCACCCTTGTTGGCCGCCTCCATCGCGCCCGGGCCGCCGCCGGTGATGACGGCGAAGCCGGCTTCCACCAGGCCGCGGCCGAGCCGGACGCCCGCCTCGTACTCCGGTGAGTCGGTGGGAGTGCGGGCGGAGCCGAAGACACTGATCGCGGGCGGGAGTTCGGCGAGGGTGCCGAAACCCTCGATGAACTCGGACTGGATGCGCAGGACCCGCCAGGGGTCCGTGTGGACCCAGTCCGAGGGACCGCCCGCGTCCAGCAGCCGCTGGTCCGTCGTGCTCGCCTGAACCTGGCCGCGTCTGCGCAGCACCGGTCCGAGCCGCTGCTCCTCGGGTGGCTGCTTCTTGCCCTCGGGGTTGCCGGTCGCCATGTCCGCTCCCTCCGCCGTGCTGGTGGTTCACCTCAGCGTAGATCCATACGGGTTACGGACGGGGGACGTCAGCGTGTCCGGCGCCATCCGCCGCGCCGGACACTTCACGCCGTCAGCCAGGACCTCAGGCGTTCCTCGCCCTTCAGGATCTTCGCCGTCTCCACCCGTTCGTCGCGTCGGTGCGCCAAGTGCGGGTTGCCGGGGCCGTAGTTGACGGCCGGGACGCCGAGCGCGCTGAAGCGGGAGACGTCCGTCCAGCCGTACTTGGGATGTGCCGTGCCGCCGACCGCCTCGATGAACGCCGCGGCCGCCGGGTGGGACAGGCCGGGCAGTGCGCCGGGGCTGTGGTCGTCGACGACGAACTCCTCGACCCCGCAGTCGGCGAAGACCTCGCGCACGTGGGCGATGGCCTCCTCCTCGCTGCGGTCGGGCGCGTAGCGGAAGTTGACCGACACGACGCACGCGTCGGGGATGACGTTGCCTGCCACGCCGCCCGAGATGCCGACGGCGTTCAGACCCTCGCGGTACTCCAGGCCGTCGATCACCGGGTGGCGCGGCTCGTAGGCGGCCAGCTTCGCCAGGATCGGGGCTGCCGCGTGGATGGCGTTGGAGCCCATCCAGCCGCGGGCGGAGTGGGCGCGCTCGCCCTTGGTCGTCAGCAGGACCCGCAGGGTGCCCTGGCAGCCGCCCTCCACCTCGCCGTCGGTGGGCTCCAGGAGGACCGCGAAGTCGCCCGCGAGCCACTCGGGGTGCTCCTCGGAGACGTGCTTCAGGCCGTTCAGGTCCGCGGCGACCTCTTCGTTGTCGTAGAAGACGAAGGTCAGGTCGCGGTTGGGGGCCGGGACCGTGGCCGCGATGCGCAGCTGCACCGCGACGCCGGACTTCATGTCGCAGGTGCCGCAGCCCCACAGGACGCCGTCGTCGTCGAGGCGGGAGGGGACGTTGTCCGCGATGGGCACGGTGTCGATGTGGCCGGCCAGGATCACGCGCTCCGCGCGGCCGAGGTCGGTACGGGCGACGATGTTGTTGCCGTACCGGTCGACCGTGAGGTGCGGCAGGGCGCGCAGGGCGGTCTCGATCGCGTCCGCGAGGGGCTTCTCGGTGCCGCTCTCGGAGGGGAAGTCGACGAGCTGCGCGGTCAGCCGCGCGGCGTCCAGCGTGAGGTCAATCGGGGTCTCGGCCATGTCCCCGACCCTAACGCGCCGCAGGGTCCGGGCCTCCCGGCGAGTGGATCCGGTCACTTCCGCACCCCTGTTCACATCACTGTTCACAACTCCTGCACGAGTGCCATTACCGTCCAGTACCTTGGACCGCGTGTCGGAGCCGTACCCCTTCCCCCCAGGTCCCCGTCCCCGCCGTCGCGGCCGTCGTGTGCTGCAGTTCATGGCGGCCTTCGTCGTGCTCGCCGCGATCGGGGCGTATCTCACCGTGCAGTATCTGACCGGTGGAAACGGCACCCCGCGGTGTGTGGTCGTGTCCGGGGCCGGCGACGGGGCGTCGTACGAGTTCACGCCCGAGCAGGCGGCCAACGCGGCGACGATCTCGGCGGTCGGCACCGCGCGCGAGCTGCCCGAGCGGGCCGTGACGATCGCGCTGGCGACCGCACTGCAGGAGTCGAGCCTGCGCAACATCGCGCACGGCGACCGGGACTCGCTCGGCCTCTTCCAGCAGCGGCCGTCGCAGGGCTGGGGCACCGAGCAGCAGATCCAGGACCCGGTGTACGCGGCGGGTGAGTTCTACGAGCACCTCGTCAAGGTCGACGGCTACGAGCAGTTGCCGCTGACGGTGGCCGCCCAGCGCGTGCAGCGCAGCGGCTATCCGGAGGCGTACGCCAAGCACGAGCCCGACGCCACGCTGCTAGCCGCCGCGCTGACCGGGCGGTCGGCGGCCACGCTGACGTGCGAGGGGCGCCGGGACACGACCGGCACCGGCACCGCCTACGCGGGCGGCCCGGACGCCGTGCGCAGCGCGCTCGCCCGGGACTTCGGGGACGACGCGTTCGAGTCGGCCGCGGCGGTGGTGAGCTCCGAGGACGGCGCCTCCGCCGAGGCGAGTGCGGCACCGAGTCCGAGCGTCTCCCCCGCCGCCGGGACCGTGACCATCCCCCTCGGGGACGCCGAGGAGGCGGACCGGGCCCGGCGCGGCTGGAAGCTGGCCCACTGGGCCGTGGCCAACTCCTCCCGGCTCGGCGTCGAGCGCGTCTCCTACGCGGGCCGGGAGTGGGTCGCCGAAGGACGGGCCGGCGCGTGGCGCAAGGCCCGGGGCGCGGCGGGCGGTGCGGTGGGCACCACCACCGAGGTCCGAATCGTCACTGGACAGTAGGCCGCACGGCTCACCCGTGCGGGGTAGGCGCGGCGCGTCGGGTGGACGGGGTGCACGGGTTTTCCCCTGCTCACCCCCGGTGTGCGGAATCCGTTGGGAACACAGGGCCGTAAGGATTCAGCAGACTGTCAGAGCGGGTGGCGTTTGTCCGACTGGATCCACATTTGATCATGCGACGCATTGCAAACTCTTTACGTCGGGGCGCCGCAACCTTCGGGGACTTCGAGCGGTAGTCACTGCGTCCGAGCCCGGAACGATCAACTCCCGGGCGCGGTCGGACACTTCAACGTTCTCTTCCGTCAAAGGAGCACCATGTCCCTCCCCCTGACCCGCCGGATCGCCCGTGCCGCGCTGCTGACCGCAGCGGGAGCGGCCTCCGTGGTCGGTGCGGCCGGCTCCGCGAGTGCGGCGCCCGAACTCCCGGCCACCCCGAACCTCGGCGGCCTGTCCGCCGTGGACGGGGCGAACGCCGGCAGCACCGTGGACGGCGCGACGCAGAACGTCACCGGGGTCGCGAGCGACGCCGGCACCAAGGCGTCCAAGCAGACCCTGCCGACCGTGAGCAAGACCGGCGGGAAGGCCGTCAAGACGACGACGCCCGTCGCGCAGAAGGCCGCCGGGGAGGCTGCCGGATCCGCGGGCACCGTCCTGGGCGACACGACCAAGACGGCGACGAAGGGCGGGCTGCCGACGGGGCAGCTGCCGGCGAAGAGCCCGCTCGGCTGACCTGCCGTACGTCGAAGGGGCCCGGGGAACTCCCCGGGCCCCTTCGACGTCGTGTGCGCTACGCCCGGGACAGGCGTTCGACCGCTGTCGCCACGCGCTCGTCCGTCGCCGTGAAGGCCACACGGATGTGGTGGTCGCCCGCTGAGCCGTAGAAGTCGCCGGGGGCCACGAGGATGCCGAGGTCGGCGAGGTGGGCGACGGTGGTCCAGCAGGACTCGCCCCGGGTGGCCCAGAGGTAGAGGCTGGCCTCGCTGTGTTCGATGCGGAAGCCGTGGGCGACGAGGGCGTCGCGGAGGGCCGTGCGGCGGGCCGCGTAGCGGGCGCGCTGCTCCTGGACGTGGGCGTCGTCCCCGAGGGCGGCGACCACGGCGGCCTGGGTGGGGGCCGCGGTCATCATGCCGCCGTGCTTGCGGATCTGCAGGAGCGGGCCGAGGACGTCCGGGTCACCGGCGAGGAAGGCCGCGCGGTACCCGGCCAGGTTGGAGCGCTTGGAGAGGGAGTGGACGGCGACGATGCCCTCGTACGAGCCGCCGTTGACGTCCGGGTGGAGGACGGAGACCGGGTCGGCCTCCCAGCCCAGCTCCAGGTAGCACTCGTCGGAGAAGATCAGGATGCCGTGCGAGCGGGCCCACGCCACGATCCGGGTCAGCTCGGCCTTGGACAGCACCCGGCCCGTGGGGTTGGACGGCGAGTTCAGCCAGAGGAGCTTCAGACCGGCCGGGTCCAGGGCCGTGGGGTCGTCGTAGACCTCGTGGTCCGCGCGGGCGAGCCGGGCGCCCACCTCGTACGTCGGGTAGGCCAGGCGCGGGTACGCCACCCGGTCGCCGGGGCCGAGGCCCAGCTGGGTGGGGAGCCAGGCCACCAGTTCCTTGGAACCGACGATCGGCAGGACGTGGTGGTGGGTGACGTCGCGGGCGCCGAGACGGCGCTCCAGCCAGCCCGTGATCGCGTCGCGCAGTCCGACGGTGCCCCAGACGGTGGGATAGCCGGGCGAGTCCGCCGCGGCGACCAGCGCTTTCTGGATCAGGTCGGGCACCGGGTCGACAGGGGTGCCGACGGAGAGGTCGACGATGCCACCGGGGTACGCGGCGGCCGTCGCCTTGTACGGCTCCAGCTTGTCCCAGGGGAAGGTGGGGAGGCGGTCGCTGACTGCGGACACGGGATCTGGCTCACTTTCTCACTGGCGAACGCCTCGGTCCCGTACGGCGATCATGGTGATCGGGCCGTACGGGACCGGGGCGGCGCGGATGCGGGCCGCCGGGGCGTCACCCCGGGGCCTGCGGCGTCGCTCTCAGGCCTGCGGCGGGAGTGCGGCGACGAAGGGGTGGTCGCGCTCGATCAGACCGAGCTTGCTGGCACCACCGGGCGAGCCGAGCTCGTCGAAGAACTCGACGTTCGCCTTGTAGTAGTCCTTCCACTCCTCCGGGGTGTCGTCCTCGTAGAAGATCGCCTCGACCGGGCACACCGGCTCGCAGGCACCGCAGTCGACGCATTCATCCGGGTGGATGTAGAGGGATCGCTGCCCCTCGTAGATGCAGTCGACCGGGCACTCCTCGATGCACGCCTTGTCCTTGACGTCGACACAAGGCTGCGCGATGACGTAGGTCACGCTGTCGTTCCTCCTCGATAGGGCGCTGGCGGGCCTCCTCAGGCTCCGCCGCCTGGCGCGCGGGAGCGCGGCGTCGTCGATGCCCGCACCTAGTATCTCCGTTCCTGGGCATGATCCGAACAGGAGGGGTGGACAGACCTGTGGAAATCTCTGCCGGTGGACGGCTCGAGATCCGTGTCTCTGCTGCTGACGTGGGCAAACGCGTGTCCGTACGGTGCGTCGACGACGCTGCCGCCGGGGGTGGGAAATTCACCGACACGGTCGGTGTTCTCACATCATGGGACGGCGGCGTGCTGTTGATCACCCGCCGGAACGGGGAGCGGGTACGGATCGAGGAGTCGTCCCTGGTCGCGGGGAAGGTCGTGCCCGCCGCCCCGGCCCGTCGGCGTGGGCCCGCCGCCTCGTACGAGGAGCTGGCGCGGGTCTCCGCGCGAGCCTGGCAGCCGGTCGAACGCGAGCTGCTCGGCGAGTGGGAGCTCCGGGCCGCCTCCGGCTTCACCCGGCGCGCCAACTCGGTGCTGCCGACGGGTGACCCCGGAATGCCCCTGGACGACGCGCTCACGGCCGTACGCGGCTGGTACGCGGCCCGGCGGCTGCCCGCCTACCTGCAGCTGGCCACGGGCGCCGAGGGCACGCAGGAGCTGCTGTGCGCGGAGGTGGCGGACCGCGGCTGGGTGCGTGAGGTGACCGCCGAGCTGTGGATCGGCGCGCTCGCGCCGGTCGCGGACCGGGAGTGTGCCGGGGTCGAGCTGTCGCGCTCGGCAGACGAGGCATGGCTCGGCCGTTACCAGCGCAAGGGGCTCGGCGAGGTCGCGCTGAAGGTGCTCGGGAGCGGGCCGTCGGTGTGGTTCGCGACCGTGGCGGGGGCCGGCGACGCGGGCCCGGCCGCCATCGGGCGGTGCGTCGTGGACGGGCGGTGGGCCGGTTTCGCGGCCGTCGAGGTCGATCCCGCCCAGCGGCGGCGGGGGCTCGCGACGACCGTGATGGCCGCACTGGCCCGGCGGGCGTTGGACGAAGGGGCCTCGGCCGGATGGCTCCAGGTGGAGACGGACAACGCGGGGGCGCGGGCGCTGTACGGGGGGATGGGGTTCGCGGCGCACCACGCGTACCACCACTACCGGGAGCCCCGGAACGCCGACCACGGTGACGCCGGTTCTGGTCCCGGATCCAGTCCGGGTTCCGGCTCCGCGCCGGATGGATCGTCGTGAGCGGGCATCACCCCGCCGTGCCGCCGCCCTTTCCCCCGGAGCCTGAGCGGGCGGGCGAGGTGCGGCGGCGGTTCGCGCAGGAGGCGCGGGCCGAGCGGCCCGACCTGGCCCTGCTGTGTCTGCTGGTGGGTGCCGCGGGCGACGGGACACTGGACGACGCGGGCGTCGACGCCGCCGAGATCGAGCTCGACCGGCTGGCCGGGCTGATGCCGTACCGGCCGGGGGCGCCGCGCGCGTGGGCGGTCGCGGCGGCCGAGCTGCTCGGCGAGCGGTGCGGGTTCCGCGGGTCCGCCGGGGACTACCAGCGGCTGGAGTCGTCGCTGCTGCACCAGGTGCTCGTACGGCGGCGGGGGCTGCCGATCCTGTTGTCCGTGGTGTGGATGGAGGTGGCCCGGCGGGCGGGTGCGCCCGTGTACGGGGTCGCGCTGCCGGGGCACTTCGTCGTGGGGTTCGGGCCGCGTGAGGACCAGGTCCTCGCCGATCCGTTCGACGGGGGGCGGGTGCTGAGCGGGAGCGACGCGGAGCTGCTGGTGGCCGGGGCGACGGGCGCCCCGCTGGACCCCGCGATGCTGAGTCCCGCCGATCCGCTCGACGTGGTGGTGCGGGTCCTCAACAACGTGCGGGCCTGGGCGGCGGCGCGGCCCGAGCGGACGGATGTGGCGTTGTGGGCGCTGGAGTTGTCGTTGGCGATGCCTTCGCATCCGGGACGGTTGCGGTACGAGTGGGCGCGGTTGCTGGTGCAGCGTGGGGAGTTCGTGCGGGGGGCCGCCGCGCTGGAGGAGTACGCGGAGGTGGTGGCCGGGGTGGATGCCGGGGCCGCCGAGAAGATGCGCAGACAGGCGGAGGCGGCTCGGGCTCGGCTGAACTGAGGGTGCGGGCGGGTTGTGGCCGGTCGCGCGGTTCTCCGCGCCCCTGGCTCTTCCGCGGCGCGTCGGCGGTCACAGCCGGCCCTTCTCGCTCGCGATGCGGACCGCTTCCGTTCGGTTTCGCACCGCCAGTTTGTGGATCGCCGTCGACAGGTGGTTGCGGACCGTGCCCCGGGAGAGGTGGAGGGCCTCGGCCACTTCCGCGTCGGTCGAGCCGTCGGCCGCCGCTCGCAGGACCTCGCGTTCGCGGTCGGTCAGGGGGTTCGCGCCCTCGGACAGGGCCGCCGTCGCGAGCGTCGGGTCGATGGACGATCAGGTCGCTGCCGCCGGCGGTGGCGAGGGCGAGGGCGAAGCGGACCCGCTGGACCTGGCCGCCGGAGAGCTTGTGCACCTTGCGGTCGGCGATCTGGGTGAGGCCGGCGCGGGCGACGACACGGAGACCGGGTACGGCCTGGGGTGCAGGGCGCAGGCGAGCCGGACCAGTTCGGTGACCGTGACCTCGTCCATCAGGCCGCCGCTCTGCAGCATCGCGCCCACGCGTCCGGCAGTGATCGCCTCGCGCGGACCGGTGCCGAAGAGGTCGATCGCGCCGCTGTCGGCGCTCTTGAGGCCGAGCAGCAGGTCGAGGGTGGTGGACTTGCGGGCCCCGTTCGGGCCCAGCAGGGCCACCGTCTCCCCCGGGCACAGGGCGAGCGTCAGTCCGTGCACTGCCCGGACGTCGCCGTACGCCTTCGTCACGTTGTCGAACCCCACCACCGCGGCGTGGGTGGCCGCGGCCGTGGTCGTCGTCGTGGTCGTCGTCATGGGCACCATCGTCGGCGCGCGGGGGGTGCGGGCGGCAGTGTCGGGTGTCCTCACCCCGGGATGACGGAAGTCATACCCGGAACGGCGGCGAGGGGGCACCCGGGATGTACCGGGTGCCCCCTCGTCGTGCCGGCGCGATCAGCTCACCGGCGCCCGCCGGGTGCCGCCCGTGGCGCGGCAGGCAGCGTTTGCGACGGGGCGAACGTCGCCTGCCGCGGCACTAGCTCGGGTCCGTCTCGATGACCGCCGTGCGGTCGGTGGTGCTCTTCAGGGCGAGGCGGAGGGCGCCGTAGACGTCCTCGACGGTGACGGGGGTCTTCTCGCCGTTGCCCCGGGTGATGAGGACGCCGTCGAAGGTGCCGCCGTAGAGCTCCTTGAGGGCCTTCTCGTCGTAGGAGTCGACGAGCTTGCCGTCGACGGCCTTGACGGTGAGGAACTTCCAGAGGGAGTTCTCCGGGCTCAGCGGGATGCTGTGCGCGGCGTCGGTCTGGACGGTCACGGTGCCCGACATGGCCGGCTCCGCGAACTCCTTCATGAACCGGTCGACCTCGGCCTTGTCGACCGACGGCTCCTTGGTGGTGGTCGGGAGCCGCACCGTGGCGGGCTTGCCGGTCTCGACCTGGGTGCGGTAGGCCTCCTCGACGGCGTCGGTGGACTCGTCGACCGCGATGCCCTTGCCCGCCTTGCCGTACACGGCGACGGCCTTGCCGGCCTCGTACTTGACCGTGCCGTCGCTCGCCGAGCCGGAGCTGCCTGCGGCGCGCCGCAGGGCGGCGTGGAGCTTCTCCTCGTCGACGGGCATGACGGGCTCGACGACGCGCTCCTGGCCGAAGAGCGCGCCGATCACCGAGACCGGGTTGTAGTCGCTGACGGCGGCGGCGCTGACCGTGGCCTGCTTGTCGAACTGGAGTCCGGCCTGGTCGGGCTTGAGGGAGACGGTCTCGCCGTCGACCGCGAGCTTCAGCGCCTCGTTCGTGCTCTTGCCGAAGGCCACGTCGAGCTTGTTGACGGCCTCGTCACGGGTGCCGCCGCCGATGTCGACGCCGAGGACGGTGGTGCCCTTGGGGACGTCCGAGTGGTTCATCAGCAGACCGGCGCCGTAGACACCGCCGCCGAGGACGATCACACCGCCGACGAGCAGGCCGAGCTTGCTGCGGCCCTTCTTCTTGGCCGGCTTGGCGGACTTGGTGTTCTTCGCCGGGCCGGACTTCTGCTGCGGGCCGGGGTCGGGCAGCTTGGGCGGGGTGTGCTGCACGGCGCCGTCGGGGCCGCCCACGCCGAACGGCGCGCCCTGGGTGCCGGGGGGCACGACCGGGATGCCGCTGGTCAGGGTGTGGCCGGAGGGGTTGTCGACGACGGGGCCGGAGCCGCCGTAGCCCGGGGTGCCGGGTTCGGGGGCGGGCCGCTGCGGGGTGAGGACCGCGGTGTCGTCGCTGATGCCGCCGCCGGGGCGGGCGTAGGCGCCGGAGGCACCGGGCGCGGAGAAGTCGGCGTCGGGGCCGCCGAAGGGGTTGCCCTGGTAGCCGGGGCCACCGGGACCGCCCTGGGCGGGCGGCGGGCCGAGCGGGCTGTCGCCGGTGACGGGGCCGCCGGTCGGGCCCGCCGGGCCGGAGCGGCCGTTCGGGCCGCCGGGGCGGCCGCCGTCGCCCGAGAAGTACGGCAGGTCGTCGCGCTCGGGCTTGGTGCCGGCGAGCGCGGCCGAGACGTCGAAGGAGCCGGTGCCGCCGCCGTGGCCGGGAGCGACCGGCTGACCGCCGGTGGCGCCGGGCAGCCCGCCGTTCGCGCCGCCGGGCCTGGAACCCGTGCTCGCGCCGGGGCGCGGTCCGCCGGGCTGGGCACCCGGACCGCCGGCCGTCGGGCCGGGTCCGCCCGCACCGCCGGGGCGGGCACCCGTGCCGGGACCGCCGGGCGCACCGGTGCCGGGACCGCCGATCGAGCCGGTGGAGAAGCCCGCGCCGTTGCTGCCGCCGGTGCTCGTGCCCTTGGCGGGGGTTGCGCCCTTGCGGGGCGCGAACCAGTCGCTGGTGGGCTTGTTGTCGTCGGCGGGCGCGGCGGACTCCGGCGCGGGCGCCGGGGTGTCCGTGAACACGGGCATGGCCGTGGTGCCGGTGGTCTCCGACTCGGACCCGGTGTCGTCCGCGGTGCCGTCGCCGTCACCGACCGGCTTGCGGACGACGACCGGCGGGATGGGGCGCGAGCCGGGGATGTTGATCCGGACCCGCGTCGTCAGTGTGGTCTCGGTCTTGGGTCCGTCCGGCCGCTCGCCGGCGGCCGACCGGGCCGCGTCGGCACCGGCCTGGGTGGCCATGGGTGTGCCGTACGGCGGTGTCCCCGACGGGTACGCGGTGCTGCCGCGCCCATTGGCCCCGGAGGACGAAGTGTCAGTTTCACGACTCAAGGCAGGTTCTCCCGGTTTGCTCCGCCGCCCGTCACGACCTCAACTCAGCGGGCAGCTCGGCGGCGCGCACCACCATACTGGCCACTTCCGGCGCGTATCCCACGACCGCGTGGGAAACCCACACGGGACCCGCACCCCCGCGCTGCGGCGAAGTGGTACGTCACTTCCCAAGTCGGGCGTCGGGCCCGGTCGGTTGCCACCCCCGCCCAAGGGTGGCGCACATCACAGCCACGGCCATGCCGCCGAGCAGGAAAAGGTACGAGCCCGCTCCCGCGCCGAAAAGGAAGTCTCCCTCCGGCCGCGTGGACGTCAGCAGGACGACGGAGATCATCCAGCCGGCGGCCGGCGCAACGGCCCCGGCCCGGCCGCCCGTCGCCCGGGCGCCGCCCAGGAACAGCCCGGCCGCGCCGAGCAGCGCGAGCAGCAACCCCCCGGGGAACCAGGCGGCTTGGAGCAGTCCGCCGGCCAACCCGACCACGGCTCCCAGCACGAAGAGTCCCAGGTGTGCGGCGGCCCGCCCCAGCGGGGGGAACGTCAACGGCTGGGCGAGCGCGCTGCCTTGCCCGCCCGTCGGCCGGTCCTTCGCGGTCATCGCCGGCTCTCCTCTCGGCGGCCGTGCGCGCGCACCACTCGTGTGTCATACCCATGCGTACGCATCACAGGGCCGTTCCGTTCTGCTGTTCGCCGAAAGTCTGCCGTTCGTCGAAAGAATCGCCGGGAATCCCCTCGAACAAGTCGCTCTCCCGGCTTCCGCCTTCGCGTCTGCCGCGCACCAACTCGTAGTACTCGGTCGTCAGGAGCGGCTGGGCCAGCCGGTTGGAGAGGACGAAGTACGGCTCGGCGACCTCGATCTGGGTGGCGTGCGCGCGCATCGCGGCGGCCTTCGCTGCCGCGAAGTCGGTGCCGTCGATCTCGGTGGTGACGATGTGGTCGTCCACCACTCCGGGCACATCGGTCACGCTCGCGGCCCGCTCGAACGGCAGCCGTCCGGGCTCGGCGAGATCGCGGCGGAGCCGGCCGAAGCCCTCCAGGAGCACCCCGCGCGGCACCCGGTTCCAGTAGACCTTGGCGATCTCCCAGGGCTCGCCCAGATCGGGGCGGTGGTCCGGGTCGGGGCTCAGGTCGGCGGCGCGCATGGCGACGCGGTGGGCCTGGATGTGGTCGGGGTGGCCGTAGCCGCCGTTCGGGTCGTAGGTGACGAGGACCTGGGGGCGTACCTCGCGGATCACCTCGACCAGGTGAGCGGCGGCCTCGTCGACGTCGGCGGACCAGAAGGCGCCGGGCCGCTCGTTCTGTTCGACGCCCATCATCCCGGAGTCGCGGTAGCGGCCGGGGCCGCCGAGGAAGCGGTGGTCGGTGACGCCGAGCTTCTTCATGGCCGCGGCCAGTTCGTCCACCCGGTGCGGGCCCAGTGTGTCGTCGCGGTCGGGCGCGAGGTGGGCGAGGCCGGGCGGGATGACCTCGCCCTCCTCGCCGAGGGTGCAGGTCACCAGCGTCACCCGCGCTCCCTCGGCCGCGTACCTGGCCATGGTCGCGCCGTTGTTGATCGACTCGTCGTCCGGGTGCGCGTGCACCAGGAGCAGTCGGCGGGTGAGCAGATCCGTCATGGGGCCACCCTACGAGGCCCCTGGTCCGCGCCCGTGCCGGGCGCGGTCATTCACAGGAACGGTCGGCCGCGGGGGTCGCGGGCCCGGTGGGACGGGCCCTGGGAGAGGCCCCCGGCGGCCGGAGGTGTCAGAACTTGATACTGCCGATCATGCCCGCGATGTTGGTCGTCAGCTCGCTGATCGTCGGCGCGATGGTCGAGGAGGCGAGATAGAACCCGAGCAGGATGCAGATGATCGCGTGTGGTGCCTTCAGCCCTGACTTCTTGATCAGGATGAAGACGATGATCGCCAGCAGCACCACCGCCGAAATCGAGAGTGCCACGGCGGCTCACCTCCAAAAGTTCCCTGGGACCTGGGGAGCGAAGCAGTTGTCGAAGGCTGACGGCGGGGACCGTCGTCAACCGGTGACGTGGGTGACGCAGTTGTAAATCCATACAGCGGCCAGCAGGTTCATACCCACCCAGCGGTAGTGATCATAACTATCCATACGCGCGCATCGGTCGGCGCACGGCCGCACAAGGGGGCGCATGGCCAATATGGTCGGGGCATGACGACCCAGCCCGAGTCCTTCCCTCGCCGACACGCCCGGACCCAACGTTTCTCCCTCGGCGCGCCGAGGGCTTTCTCCGTCGCACCGGACGGTTCCCGCGTGGCGTTTCTGCGGTCCTCGTCCGGCACCGACCGGGCCAACAAGCTGTGGGTGTTGGACCTCGGGGACGGCGCGGAGAGGGTGGCGGCCGACCCGGGCGCACTGCTCGCCGGCTCCTCGGAGGAGTTGTCGGCCGAGGAGCGCGCGCGCCGCGAGCGCCTGCGTGAGGGCGGCGCCGGGATTGTCGGCTACGCCACTGACGCGGCCGTGGAGTTGGCCTCTTTCGCCTTGTCAGGGCGGCTTTTCGTGGCCGAGCTGCGGGCCGGGACGGCACGTGAACTGGACGTTCCCGGGCCGGTGATCGACCCCCGTCCCTCGCCCGACGGCCGGTGCGTGGCGTACGTCGCCCGCGGCGGGCTGCGGGTGGTCGGTATCGAGGGCGGTGAGGACCTGGCGCTCAGCGAGGAGGGGGCGGGGAACGTCACCCACGGTCTGGCGGAGTTCATCGCGGCCGAGGAAATGGGCCGTTCACGTGGTTTCTGGTGGTCGCCGGAGTCGGACCGGCTGCTGGTGGCGCGTGTGGACGACACGCCGGTGCGCCGCTGGTGGATCTCGGACCCGGCGCAGCCGGAAAGGGACCCGCAGCAGGTGGCGTACCCGGTGGCCGGGACCGCCAACGCGGAGGTGCGGCTCTTCGTGATCGACCTCGCCGGGGCACGCACGGAGGTCGTGTGGGACCGGGCCCGTTACCCGTATCTGGCGCATGTGCACTGGTCAGCGGCGGGTGCGCCGCTGATCCTGGTGCAGGCGCGGGACCAGCTCAGCCAGTTGTTCCTGGCCGTGGACCCGGACTCCGGGGCGACTCGGATGGTGCACGCCGACGAAGATCCACATTGGCTTGATCTTTTCCCTGGAGCGCCCGCGTGGAGTCCGTCGGGCCGGCTCGTGCGTGTCGCGGACGAGGGCGGCGCGCGGGTGCTGGCGGTCGGCGAACGCCCGCTGACCGGGCCGCAGTTGCACGTCCGCGCGGTGCTCGACGTCGCGGACGCGGATGTGCTGGTCTCCGCCTCGGCGGGTGAGGCGGCGGCCGATCCGGAGATCGGCGAGATCCACGTCTACCGCGTGAACGAGCTGGGCATGGAGCGCGTCTCCCAGGAGCCCGGCGTGCACTCCGCCGTGCGCGCCGGGGGCGTGACCGTGCTCGTCTCGGCCGTTCCGGGGCAGGCCGGCGCCCGGGTTCAGGTATTGCGCGACGGCAAGCGGGTGGCGACCGTGGCGTCTTGCGCGGAAGATCCCGGTATGTCACCGCGCGTGCACTTCACACAGGGGGGCGCACGCCGCGTACCGTGCGCCCTGCTTATGCCGAGCGACTACGACGGGGTCACACCCCTCCCGGTGCTCATGGACCCCTACGGCGGTCCGCACGGCCCCCGGGTGCTCGCCGCGCACAACGCGCACCTCACCTCGCAGTGGTTCGCCGACCAGGGTTTCGCGGTGGTCGTGGCCGACGGACGCGGCACCCCCGGCCGCTCCCCCGCCTGGGAGAAGGAGATCGACGGAGACTTCACGCTCTCCCTGGACGACCAGGTGGAGGCGCTGCACGACCTGGCGAAGTCGCATCCGCTGGACCTCACGCGGGTCGCGATCCGCGGCTGGTCGTACGGCGGCTGGCTGGCGGCCCTCGCGGTGCTCCGCCGCCCGGACGTCTTCCACGCCGGCATCGCGGGCGCCCCGGTCACCGACTGGCGGCTGTACGACACGCACTACACCGAGCGGTATCTGGGCGATCCGGCGAAGAACGCGGCGGCCTACGCGAAGAGTTCACTGATCACGGACGAGGGCCTGTCCTCGCCCGCCGAGCCGCACCGCCCGCTGATGATCGTGCACGGCACCGCCGACGACAACGTGGTCTTCGCCCACGCGCTGCGCCTGTCCTCCGCGCTCCTCGCGGCCGGCCGCCCCCACGAGGTGCTGCCGCTCTCGGGTGTCACCCACATCACCCCGCAGGAACAGGTCGCGGAGAACCTGTTGTTGCTCCAGGTCGACTTCCTGAAGCGTTCGCTGGGCCCTGCCTAGCCGGGAGCGGCACGGCAACGGGCCGGGGCTACATGGCGAGCCCCGGCCCGTTTACGGCACCCGCACGGCCGTACGCGTTGTAGATTCGCGCGTCCGTATATCGGAACCGCGTCAGCCAAGTTGCCTGCGTGTTAAAGCATTTGGTGTGGATTTGTAGGCTTATTCCGCCTCATCCGCAAGATCGTCCGTCGGCTCCTCCGGCGGCACCACCTGTTTCTCCTCCGCGAAATGGCAGGCCGAGTCATGGGCGGCCGGGCCGGTGGTGAGCCGGAACTCCGCGGGGACCGCCAGCAGCGGCACCTCCAGCGCACAGCGCTCCTGGGCCTTCCAGCACCGCGTGCGGAAGCGGCACCCGGACGGAATGTTCGTCGGGGAGGGCACGTCGCCGAAGAGGATGATCCGTTCCCGGTGCTCGCGGGCCTCGGGGTCCGGGACGGGCACGGCGGACAGCAGCGCCTGCGTGTAGGGATGCGTCGGATGGTCGTAGATCTCGGCGTCGCGGCCGATCTCCACGATCCGCCCCAGGTACATGACACCGACCCGGTCGGAGATGTGCCGCACGATGGACAGGTCGTGGGCGATGAAGACGTACGACAGTCCGAACTCGCCCTGGAGGCGGTCCAGCAGGTTGATGACCTGGGCCTGGACGGAGACGTCCAGGGCGGAGACGGGTTCGTCGGCGACGATGATCTCGGGGCGGAGCGCCAACCCCCGGGCGATGCCGATGCGTTGGCGCTGGCCGCCGGAGAACTGGTGCGGATAGCGGTTGATGTACTCGGGGTTGAGGCCGACCACGTCGAGGAGTTCCTGCACCCGCCGCCGACGGTCGCCCTTGGGTGCGACCTCGGGGTGGATGTCGTACGGCTCCCCGATGATGTCGCCCACGGTCATCCGGGGGTTGAGGGAGGTGTACGGGTCCTGGAAGACCATCTGGATGTTGCGGCGGACGGTTTTGAGCGCCCTGCCGGAGAGCTTGGTGATGTCCTCGCCCTTGTAGCGGATCGATCCGGCGGTCGGCCGCTCCAGGTGGACCAGCATCTTGGCGACCGTGGACTTGCCGCAGCCGGACTCGCCGACGATGCCGAGGGTCTCGCCCCTGCCGAGGGCGAAGTCGACGCCGTCGACCGCCTTCACGGCGCCCACCTGCTTCTTGAAGAGGATGCCCTCGGTGAGCGGGTAGTGCTTGACCAGGCCGCTGACCTCCAGGATCGGCTCGGCCTCAGCGGTGGTGGTGGTCATCGAGGCACTCCCTCCAGAAGTGGCAGGCGCTCATCCGGATCCCGTCCGCCGGCTCCACGTCGTACAGCGGGGGCACGTCGGTCCGGCACAGGTCGCGGGCCATCGGGCAGCGGGGGTTGAAGGCGCAGCCTGGCGGGATGTTCATCAGGTTGGGCGGCAGGCCCTTGATCGCGTACAGCTCCTGGCCCTTCTGGTCCAGGCGCGGGATCGAGTCGAGCAGGCCGCGCGTGTACGGGTGGGCCGGGGCCTTGTAGATGTCGTGGACGGGGGCGGACTCCACGATCCGGCCCGCGTACATCACGGCGATGCGGTCGGCGACGTCCGCTACCACACCGAGGTCGTGGGTGATGAGGATGAGCCCCATGTTCAGCTCACGCCGGAGTTCGGCGAGGAGGTCCATGACCTGGGCCTGGACGGTGACGTCCAGTGCGGTCGTCGGCTCGTCGGCGATGATCAGCTGGGGTTCGAGGGCCAGCGCCATGGCGATCATGATGCGCTGGCGCATACCGCCGGAGAACTGGTGCGGGTAGTCCCGTACGCGCTCCTTGGCGGCCGGGATGCGGACCCTGTCCATCAGCTCGACGGCCCTGGCCCGGGCGTCCTTCTTCGACATGCCCCGGTGCACGACGAACATCTCGCCGAGCTGGTCGCCGACGGAGAGGACGGGATTGAGGGAGGACAGGGCGTCCTGGAAGATCATCGCCATCTCGGCGCCCCGGACCTTGCGGCGTTCGTCCTCCTTGAGCTTCAGCAGGTCCCGGCCCTTGAAGAGGATCTCGCCGCCGGTGATCCTGCCGGGCGGCATGTCGAGGATGCCCATGATCGCCTGCGCGGTGACCGACTTCCCCGAGCCGGACTCCCCCAGCACGGCCAGCGTCTGCCCTTCGTCCACCCCGTAGTCGACCCCGTTGACGGCCTTGGCGATCCCGTCCCGGGTGCGGAACTCCACGTGCAGACCACGCACTTCGAGCAGCATGACGGCGGCTCACCTCAGCTTCGGATCGAGGGCGTCACGCACCGCGTCGCCCAGCATGATGAACGCCAGGACGGTGATCGCCAGGGCCCCGGAGGGCCACAGCAGGGCGTGGGGGGCGTTGCGGATGTACGGGGAGGCGGCGGAGATGTCGATGCCCCAGGAGACGCTGGGCGGTTTCAGCCCGACGCCGAGGTAGGACAGGGTCGCCTCCAGGGCGATGTAGGTGCCGAGGGCGATGGTGGCCACGACGATGACCGGGGCGACGGCGTTGGGCGTGATGTGGCGCAGCAGCATGCGGGAGTTGGAGGCGCCGAGGGCACGGGCGGCCTGGACGTAGTCGTTCTGTTTGGCGGTGATGACCGAGCCCCGGGCGATACGCGAGATCTGCGGCCAGCCCAGCAGCACCATGAAGCCGATCACGGGCCAGACACTGTTGCTGGTGACCACGGAGAGCAGCACCAGACCGCCGAGGACCACCGGGATCGCGAAGAAGACGTCGGTGATCCGGGACAGGATCGAGTCCGAGAAGCCACCGAAGAACCCGGCGAGCCCGCCCAGCACCGACCCGAGGATCGCGACACCGAGCGTGGCGCAGACACCGACGGCGATGGAGATCCGCGCCCCGTAGACGGTACGGGTGTACACGTCGCAGCCCTGGCCGTCGTACCCGAACGGGTGGCCGGGTTGCGCGCCCTCCTGGGCCTTGGACAGGTCGCACTTGAGGGGGTTGCCGGAGGCGATCAACGACGGCCACAGGGAGATGACGACCAGGAAGAGGATCACCAGGGCCGAGATGATGAAGACGGGGTTGCGCCGCAGGTCGCGCCAGGCGTCGGACCAGAGGCTGCGCGCCTTGTCGGAGGGTCCGCCCAGGTCGGCGTCGCCGAGCCCCTTCTCCAAGGTCTCCCCCTCGGTGGTGGCGAGGTCCATCGTGCCGTCCAGCCCCGTCGCGGCGATCGCCCCGTCCTCGGCGGCGCGCTGACCGCCCGAGACGTGCGGCTCCTCGGGCAGCGGCTCAGGCATAGCGGATCCTCGGGTCGAGTACGGCGTAGAGGAGGTCGACGAGCAGGTTGGCGATGAGGAACACCAGGACGAGGACGGTCACGAAGCCGACGACTGTCTGGGTGTTCTGGCGGAGGATGCCCTGGTAGAGCTGGTATCCGACGCCGTGGATGTTGAAGATCCGCTCGGTGACGATGGCGCCGCCCATCAGCGCGCCGATGTCGGTGCCGATGAAGGTGACCACGGGGATCAGGGAGTTCCGCAGGAGGTGTTTGCGAATCACCCGGTGCCGGGGCAGTCCCTTGGCGACGGCGGTGCGGACGTAGTCGGCGCGGGTGTTCTCCGCGATGGACGTCCGGGTCAGGCGCGTCACGTACGCGAGGGAGACGGAGGCGAGGACGAGCCCGGGGACGATCAGCTCGTCGAAGGTGGCGTCGGAGGAGACCGACGGACTGATCCAGCCCCACTCCACGCCGAGCAGCAGCTGGAGCAGCAGACCCGTGACGAAGGTGGGGACCGAGATGACGACCAGGGTGATCACCAGGGCCCCGGTGTCGACGGGCCGCCCGCGCCGCAGGCCGGTGACGACACCGAGGGTGATGCCGATGACGATCTCGAAGAGGATCGCGACGATCGTCAGCCGGATGGTGACGGGGAAGGCGGAGGCCATCAGCTCGGTGACCTCCTGCCCGTTGAACGCGGTGCCGAAGTCGCCGGTGAAGACGTTGCCCATGTAGGTCAGGTACTGCTGCCCCACGGGCTTGTCGAGGCCGAACTCCCGTCTGAGCTGGGCGGCCGTCGCCGGATCGCACTCCCGGTCGCCGCAGAGGCCCGCGATGGGGTCGCCCATCACGTTCACCATCAGGAAGATCAGGAGGGTGGCGCCCACGAAGACCGGGATCATCTGGAGCAGGCGCCGGGCGACGTACCGTCCCATGGGACGTCAGCCGACCTTGATCTGGTCGTACACCGGCACGCTGAACGGGTTCAGGGCGACGTCGGAGAGGCGCGCCGAGTAGCCCGCGCTGCCGTTCTGGTACCAGAGCGGGATGGCGGCCATGTTGTCCCGGACGACCTCCTCGGCCTTCTGGAACGTCTCCACGGCCTTGGTGGTGTCGGACTCGGCGTTGGCCTGGTCGACGAGCTTGTCGAACTCGGCGTTGGACCACTTGCCGTCGTTGGAGGAGGCGTTGGTGTAGTACAGCGGCTGCAGGAAGTTCTGGATGAGCGGGTAGTCCATCTGCCAGCCGGCCCGGAACGGGCCGCTCATCTTCCGCTGGGTGATCTGGTTGCGGTAGTCGGCGAAGGTGCCGACCGGGTTGCCGACGCACGCCTTGTCGTTGTCGAGGGCGTTGTTGATGGAGTTGCAGACGGCGTCGACCCACTGCTTGTGGGAGCCGGTGTCCGCGTTGTACGTGATCTTGACCTGGCCGCCGGGGAGGCCGCCGCCCTCCTGGATCAGCTTCTTGGCCGCGTCCGCGTCGTACTCGCAGGCGTCACCGCACAGGCCCTCCTTGTAGCCGCCCTCCTCGCCGAGGACGGGGGAGGTCCAGTCGGTGGCGGGGGTGCGGGTCTTCTGGAAGATGGTGTCGGTGATCTGGTCGCGGTCGATGGCCCGGGAGAGCCCTTCACGGACCTTGTCCGAGCCCTCCTTGTTCCAGTTCTCGTCGTAGAACGGGAAGGACAGGGTCTGGATGATGCCGGCCGGGGTGTTGATGTACCGGTCGCCGAGATCGGCCTCGACGTTCTTCAGCTGGGCGGCGGGGACGTCGTCGACGAGGTCGAGGTTGCCCGCCATCAGGTCGGTGTAGGCGGTGTTGTTGTCGGTGTAGACCTTGAGGTCCACGCCGCCGTTCTGCGCCTTGTCCTCGCCCGGGTAGTCGTCCCACTTGCGCACCGACAGCTGGGAGCCCTTGGTGTAGGAGTCGACGGCGTAGGGGCCGTTGCCGACGGGCTTGGCGAGCCAGGCGTCGTGGTCGGTGAAGAACGACTGCGGCAGCGGGGCGAAGGCGTTGTAGCCGAGGGTGTCGGGGAAGGTCGAGAACTTCTGGGTGAGCTTGACCGTGAAGGTGTTCTCGTCGACGACCTTCAGCCCCGAGAGGGTGTCGGCGGTCTGCTTGCTGCCGTCGTCCGGGTGGGTCTTGTCGTAGCCCTCGATGTACTCGAAGAAGTACGCGTTCTTCTGGTTGTTCTTCAGGCTCGCCCCGTAGTTCCAGGCGTCCACGAAGGACTTGGCGGTGACCTTCTCGCCGTTCTGGAAGGTCCAGCCGTCCTTGACGGTGATGGTGAAGTTCTGCGAGTCGGTCGTCTCGATGTCCTCGGCGAGCATGTCCTTCGCCTCGCCGGTCTTGGGGTCGTACCGCTTCAGCCCGCGGAAGATCATGTCCAGCACCTTGCCGCCCTGCACCTCGTTGGTGTTGGCCGGCTCCAGCGGGTTCTGCGGGTCGCCCCAGGAGGAGCTGAGCACCGCGCCGGCGTCACCGCTGCCGCTGCCGCCGTCGCTGTCGTCCCCGCCCCCGCAGGCGGTCGCGGCGAGAGCCATCGCCGCCGCGCAGGCGATCCATCGGGCGTGCGTGGCTCCACGCATGGGTGCCTCCTCGTCCTACGTGCGCGATCTTCTTGTTACCGGACAATATCGACGCGTTTCGCCCATACCGCACATTTGGGGGGCCGTATGGGGTGCGTTGTCGGGTGCGGGTGCGTGGGGAACTGCGCGAGAAGCCCCACCGGGCCGGCGCTCGCCGACGCACCGCAGGCCCCCACCCCTCTCGCGTCTGAAAAAATCCCGAAGAGCCGGTAAGAGAAGGGTTCGCCCCCGTAAGAGCGCGTTCGGCAATCCCCCTCCCCTTGGTCAAAGCCCCCACGAACGCATTGACCCACCACCGCGGCCGGTTGAAGGGTCACGTCATGGGGACCACGCCAACACTCACCGCCGCCCCCTTCGAGACGGCACCCACCACCCCGCCACAAACCGGCGGCACCAGCTCACCCGGCCGCATCGCCTGGCGCCGTTTCCGCCGGGACCGCGCCGGCGTCATGTCGGCGTACGTCGTCGTCCTGTTCTTCGTCACCGCGATCGCCGCCCCCCTGATCGCGAAGCTCTACGGCAAGAACCCGTACACCACGTACGGCCAGAACCAGCCCGGGCTGCTGAACCAGTTCGGCTTCCCCGTTGCCCCGAACGGCGGCGTGAGCGGCGACTTCTGGTTCGGCGTCGAACCACAGCTCGGCCGTGACGTCTTCACCCTCCTCCTCTACGGCATCCGCAATTCCCTGCTGATCGCCACGGTGACGACCCTGCTGGTCACGGGCCTCGGCATCGTGGTGGGAGTGACGGCGGGCTATCTCGGCGGCCGGATCGACAACCTCGTCGGCCGGATCGTCGACATCCTGCTGGCCTTCCCCTCCACGCTGTTCTTCATCGCCATGTGGCCGGTGCTGATCTCGATCCTGGTCCCGCCCGACGAGAACACCCCGACCTGGCTGACGGTGGTAAGCCTGATCTCGGTGATGACCGCCTTCGGCTGGGCGCCCATCGCCCGGCTGCTGCGCGGCGAGGTACTGGCCCTGCGCGAGCGGGAGTTCGTCGAGGCGGCCAAGGTCACCGGCGCCTCCCCCGCCCGGATCGTCTTCCGGGAGCTGCTGCCCAACCTGTGGACGCCGGTCCTCATCCAGGCGACCCTCGCGCTGCCGATGTACGTCACGACCGAGGCGGCCCTCGCCTTCCTCGGCGTCGGCCTCAGCGACCCCACCCCGGACTGGGGCGTGATGATCCAGCGCGGCGCGCAGGTCTACCAGAGCGACATCACGTACATGCTCTTCCCCGGCCTCTCGATGGTGATCTTCGTGATCGCCTTCAACCTCCTCGGCGACTCGGTCCGCGACGCGTTGGACCCGAAAGCGGGGCGCTGAACCCCGTTCCAGAGGCTTCCCGTTCCAGAAGCTCCCCGTTACTGAAGCTCCTTCTCCCTGATTCAGGCAGGACAACCATGTCGATCTCCCGCAGAAACTTCGTCATAGCGAGCTCGGTCGCGACGGCCGGCGGCGCCCTGGTCCTCAGCGCGTGCAGCAGCGGGGGCGGGGGAGGCACGGCGGGAGGCGGCGCGGCCTCCGGCTCCGCCGCCACGTACTCCAAGGTCGCGGTGGGCACCGCGGCGGACTCCACCGGTCCCGCGCCGGAGATCGCGGGCGCCCGCAAGGGCGGCACGATCCATCCGATCGGCCCGGACGACTTCTCCCATCTGGACCCGCAGCGCATCTACTTCGCGTGGAACTCCACGGTCGCGAACCTCTACGTCCGCTGCCTCACCGGCTACAAGATCGCCTCCGACGGCTCGATGAAGCTCGTCGGCGATCTCGCCACCGACGCCGGGACCATGACGGACGGTGGCAGGACCTGGACGTTCACCCTCAAGGACGGCCTGAAGTGGGAGGACGGCAGCGAGCTGACCGTCGAGGACGTACGGCACGGCATCGAGCGCGGTTTCGCGAGCTTCACCACCGAGGGCGCCACCTACGTCCAGACCTGGCTGACCGGCTCGCACGACTTCCGGTCCGTCTACAAGGGCCCGTACGGCGGCAAGCACCTCTCCTCCGTCGTCACGGACACCGCGAAGAGGACCATCACCTTCCACCTGAAGACGGCCCGTCCCGACCTCAACTGGGCGTTGGCGATGCACTCCTACGGTGCCGTGCCGGTCGCGCACGACAGCAAGGAGAAGTACGACAAGGACCCGGTCTCCTGCGGCCCGTACCGGATCAGGCAGCACTCGGTCGACAAGTCCCTGACGCTGGTGCGCAACACCCACTGGGACCCGAGGACGGACGCGATCCGCAACGCCTACCCGGACTCCGTGGTCTTCGAGTTCGGCCCCGAGTCCCTCCCGGCCACCGACCGGCTGATCGCCGACTCGGGAACCGACCGGTACGCGGTCATGGCCTACAGCGGGGTGCCGGCCGAGCGCATCCAGAAGGTGATCAGCGACGGCGAACTGGAGCCCCGCACGATCGACGGGCTGCTGACCGGCCTGTACTACTACGCCATCAACTGCCGCCGCATCAAGGACGTCCGGGTCCGCCAGGCCCTCAACCACGCCTGGCCGCTGGAGCAGATCCGCTCCATCTACGGCGGCCCGTCGGCCGGTGACTACGCGACGACCATCCTCAGCCCGGACATCGCGGGCCGGGTGAAGTTCGACGTCTACGGCAAACTGAAGAACCCGCGCGGCGACACGGCGAAGGCGAAGGCGCTGCTCAAGTCGGCCGGCAAGCTGGGCCAGAAGATCGTCTACACCTATCCGCAGGGCGCCAACGACGCCTACGACAAGACCAAGGTCGTCATCGTCAACGCCCTGAAGGAGGCGGGCTTCGACCCGGTGGTCAAGGCCGTGGAGTCGACGAGCTACTACGACCAAGTGGGCCAGATAGACAACCAGTTCGACGTGATGTGGTACGGCTGGTCCCCCGACTGGCCCGCCGCCTACACCCTCATCCAGCCGCTCTTCGACGGCACCACGATCGCCGACAACGCCCCCAACGTCTCCCAGCTGAACGTGGGCTGGGTCAACGCGGCGATCAAGAAGGACGCGACCCTCACGGACACCGCGAAGGAGAACGCCGCCTGGGCGGCACTGGACAAGGAGATCATGGCCAAGGAGGCGCCGATCATCCCGGAGACCTACCAGCGGCGCTACTACCTGTACGGCTCGAAGGTGGGCGGCGCCCAGTTCGACCCGCTCTTCTCGGCGTTCATCATCTACAAGCTGTACGCCAAGGCCTGAGCGGCCCCGGGACCCGCGCGGCCATGCTCCGTTTCATCGCACGCAGGACACTGAGCGCGCTGCTGATCCTGCTGATCATCAGCGCCATCACGTTCCTCCTCTTCTACGTCGCCCCGCGCGACCCCGCCCGCGCCGCCTGCGGCAAGCTGTGCACCCCGCAGACGCTCGCACTGGTCCGGCACAACCTCGGCATCGCCGATCCGCTGCCCGTCCAGTACTGGCACTGGCTGGTCGGGGTCTTCGCGGGCCGCGACTACGCCGGCCTCGGCCACTGCCCAGCCCCCTGCCTCGGCTACTCCTTCACCAACCACGAACCGGTGCTCGGCCTGATCACCGACCGCTTTCCGACCACGCTCTCCCTCGCCCTCGGCAGCACGGTCGTCTTCGTCGTGTTCGGCGTGGGCACCGGCATGATCGCGGCGGTCAAGCAGGGCAGGGCACTGGACAAGATCGCCTCGTCGGTGTCCCTGGTCGGCTCGTCGCTCCAGATCTACATCGTCGGCGTGGTGGCCATGTACTACCTCTCCGACCAGTGGGGCCTGCTCCCCCGCCCCTCGGACGCCGTGGGGCTCACCCAGGACCCGCTGGCCTGGCTCAAGGGCCTGCTCCTGCCCTGGCTGGTCCTCGCGATCATCTTCACCGCCAACTACACGAGGATGACCCGCTCCCAACTGGTCGAGAGCCTCGCCGAGGACTACGTCCGCACGGCCCGCGCCAAGGGCATGTCCCGGCCCACGGTCTTCTTCCGCCACGCCTGGCGCGGCGCCATGGGCCCCATCGTCACCATTCTCGGCCTCGACATCGGCTACCTCCTGGGCGGCGCCATCATCACCGAGGAGACCTTCGGCCTGCACGGCATCGGCGCCCTGTCCATCAAGGCCGTCCGCGACAACGACCTGCCCCTGCTCCTCGGCGTCGTCCTCGTCGCGGCCACGGCGATCGTCATCGCGAACATCGTGGTGGACGCGGTGTACGCGCTGATCGATCCTCGGGTGCGGCTGGCGTAAACGGCGAAGAAAAGGGCCCGGGTCCGTGGAGAGACGGACCCGGGCCTTTCCGCAGTGCGCATTCCCGGTGGATCCCCCGTTGACCCACCAGTGAATTCACCTTGCGAGCACGACCGAGAAATCGGTCACTTCAGGGAGTACTTGACGATGTAGGTCATCTTCTTGATGTTCTTCGGGCGCTTCGTGCGGACGACGCCGGAAATTCATGGAGGTGAACCGGAAGGTGTCCTCTTTCTATCAGCGAACTCACGGGCCTCGCACGCAACTTGAGCAACAACTGAGCTTCAGCCCAACTCCCCGCGCTCCACGCAGAATTCATTGCCCTCGGGGTCGGCCATCAGCACCCAGCCGCCGCCGTCGGGGCGGGTGTGGTCGGCGACCACCCGGGCGCCCAGCGCGACCGCCCGCTCGACTTCCTCGGCACGGGTACGGCCTCGGGGCTTGAGGTCGACGTGGATCCGGTTCTTGACCGTCTTGCCCTCGGGCACCCGGACGAACAGCAACCGCGGCCCACCGGCCGGATCGGCGATCAGCGCCTCCGGGTCACCGGGCTTGTCGTCGTCGGCCAGCGGTCGGCCGAGCAGCTCGCTCCAGAAGAGAGCGACGTCGTACGGGTCGCCCGTGCAGTCGAAGGTGATGCTGTGGATGGCGGGGTGCATGGGGCTCAAGTGGGTTCTCCGTCGTAAGTGGGTGTGCGAGTGGGGCGTCCGTGGTCCGCCGGCCTGGGTCGGGACGGCGTCGCCGACCGGGCCTCGCGGACCAGGGTCTCGCCGCCCGCCACGGCCCGCCACCGATTTCCTACCGGGCACAGGCTCCGCCCATGGCCCGCAGCACGGCCTCCGCCGCCTCCCTCAGCGACCCGAAACACCCGTGCGCGCCCCGGAGTTCATCTGGGCGGTGCGTGGACGCCACCGCGTACACCGTGCAGCCGGCCGCGAGCCCCGCCGCTACGCCCGCCGGCGCGTCCTCGACGACCAGGCACCGGCGCGGATCGACACCCAGACGCGCGGCGGCGGTCGGACAGCCCTCGGGCGACGGCTTGCCCTCGGAGACGTCCTCGGCACACACCCGGACCTCGGGCACGATGAGCCCCGTACGCGCCAGCCGGGCGGCAGTCGGCTCGGCACGGCTGGAGGTGACGACGGCCCGGCGGCAGGGCACGCAGCAGCCCGGCGGCCCCGTCGAAGGCCCGGATGCCGGGCTCCTCGGCGGCCATCAGCCGGTCCAGGGCTCGGTGTTCGCCGGCCGGGTCCCGCTCCGGGGCCAGCGATCTCAGGATGTCGGCCCGTCGGCGCCCCTGCGTGGCCTGCCACACGGCCTCGGGGTCCAGCCCCCGCTCCCGTGCCCAGGCCCGCCAGACCCTGCCGTGCGAGTCGGCCGAACGGTCTTGGGCGAGCTGGTCCCCGGCGTACTCGACCCCGGGGCGGCGACACGCATCCTGTGCGTGGTCCGATCCCGGGAGGCCGGTTCCCTGCGCGACCCGGCCATATGGATACGGCCAGAGGCGACGGGCAGGCCCTGCGCCATCACACCGGTGAAACAGGGGCCCCGCACGCTGCCGCCGTACCCGGCGTCCCAGGTCGCACGATCACGCCAACCCGAACGGCCCAGGACACCGCACACCGCAAGCCCGGAATTCGACCATCACACCATCGAGCTGCTTCGACCTCGCTCGCACTCCTCGGCAAGCAGCTCATACCCCCGTCCACGTCGAAGAGGACGGCGGCGGCCGTACCGTCGCCGATCGGTCCTCCGGAAGCCGTCCTCATCTGCTCGCACGCCCCGTCGACAGCAGCTCTGCGCAGAAGAGGGCCCGCCGTACCGCGCCGACGGCCCCGTCACCGGGACCACCACCGTCGTACGACGAGCCCTCGAAGACTCGAACGAGCCGTACTCGAACCGATCGGACTCGGTCGGCCGAACCCGATCGGGCCGAACCCGATCGAGACCAACTCGCCCCGCCGGTCCACCCCTCAGGGCCGGTCCGAGCCTTGGCGTCAGTCCTTGGCGACCTTCGCGCCCGACTCCTCCGGCGCGCTGTCCTCCAAGGCCTTGAGCGCCGGGTCCAACACGACATCCTCGGCGCGGGCCTCGGTCGTCGGGTCCTCCGGGAAGTGGCAGGCCGTCAGGTGGCCGGCCAGGTTGCCGGAGAGCTGGACCAGCGGCGGCTCCTCGGAGGCGCACTTGTCCTGGGCCTTCCAGCAGCGCGTGCGGAAGCGGCAGCCGGACGGCGGCGCGATCGGCGAGGGCACGTCACCGGCGAGCCGGATCCGCTCCTTCACCTCGACCTCGTCGTCGATCGCGACCTCGGGCACCGCCGAGAGCAGCGCGTGGGTGTACGGGTGCCGGGGCCGGTTGTAGAGCGAGTCACGGTCGGCGACCTCGACGATCTTGCCGAGGTACATCACCGCGACGCGCTTCGAGAAGTGCCGGACGATGGCGAGGTCGTGGGCGATGAACAGGAACGCGATGCCCAGCTCGTCCTGGACCTTCTGGAGCAGGTTGACGACCTGCGCCTGGATCGACACGTCCAGCGCCGAGACCGGCTCGTCCGCGACGATCAGCTTCGGGTTCAGGGCGAGCGCGCGGGCCACACCGATGCGCTGGCGCTGACCGCCGGAGAACTCGTGCGGGAAGCGGTTGTAGTGCTCGGGGTTGAGGCCGACCAGCTCCAGCAGCTCGCGGACCTTCTTCTCCCGGCCGCCCGCGGGTTCGATCCCGTTGACCTCCATCGGCGACTTGATGATCGTGCCGACCGTCTGCCGCGGGTTGAGGGAGGAGTAGGGGTCCTGGAAGATCATCTGGATCTCGGACCGCACCGGCGCCAACTGCTTGCGCGAGGCGTGCGTGATGTCCTGGTCCTTGTAGGTGATCTTCCCGCCGGTGGGCTCCAGGAGCCGGGTGATCAGCCGCCCGGTCGTGGACTTGCCACAGCCGGACTCACCGACCAGACCGACGCTCTCGCCGGCCCCGACGGTCAGGTCGATGCCGTCCACGGCCTGGACCGCACCGACCTTGCGTTTGATCGGGAAACCGCCGTAGATGGGGAAGTGCTTCGTCAGCCCCTCGACCCTGAGCAGCGTCTCGGCCGCGGTGTCCTGGGAGCCCTGCTGTGTGGGGAGGGTGAGGTTGTCGCTCATGATCTCGGTTCTCCCTAGCGCAGCCGGGGCTGGATCTTGTCGATGAAGATGGTCTGCTTCTGGTCCGCCGTCAGGTGGCAGGCAGAGGCACGCCCCTCGCCGAGCGGCGGCCGCTCCGTGCTGCAGCGGTTGCCGGTGACCTCACCGGTGAACGCGCAACGCGGGTGGAACGGGCAGCCGGTGGGCGGGTTGAGCAGGCTGGGCGGGGAGCCCGGGATCGGGGTGAGCGCCTGCCCGGTGTCGCCGCCGAGGCGGGGCATCGAGCTGAGCAGACCCCAGGTGTAGGGGTGCTTGGGGTTGCGCAGCACCTCACGGACGCTGCCGCGCTCCACGGCCCGGCCCGAGTACATCACCAGCAGGTCGTCGGCCATGTCGGAGATGACGCCGAGGTCGTGGGTGATGAAGATGATCGCGGAGCCGAACTCCTGCTGGAGGTCCTTGAGCAGGTCGAGGATCTGCGCCTGGACGGTCACGTCGAGCGCGGTGGTCGGCTCGTCCGCGATCAGCAGGTCGGGGTCGCAGACCAGGGCCATG
Source organism: Streptomyces akebiae (assembly GCF_019599145.1). Lineage (NCBI taxonomy): Bacteria > Bacillati > Actinomycetota > Actinomycetes > Kitasatosporales > Streptomycetaceae > Streptomyces > Streptomyces akebiae. The sequence continues at coordinate 3,571,705 of NZ_CP080647.1, forward strand.
GCGATCATGGCGCGCTGGCGCATACCGCCGGAGAACTGGTGCGGGTAGTCGTCCACGCGGGTCTGCGGATGGGGGATGCCGACCTTGGCCAGCATCTCGATCGTCCGCTGCCGGGCCTCTTTCTTGGAGGCGCCGGTGTGCTTCATGTACGGCTCGGCGATCTGCCGGCCCACCGTGTAGTACGGCGAGAGCGCCGTCAGCGGGTCCTGGAAGATCATCGCCACCTTGTTGCCGCGGAGCTGCTCCAGCTCCTTCTCCTTGGCGGTGACGAGTTCCTTCCCGTCGAGGATGATCTCCCCCTCGACGGTGGTGCTCTTGGGGTTGTGCAGACCGAGGACGGTCAGGTTGGTCACGGACTTGCCGGAGCCCGACTCACCCACGATGCCCAGCGTCTTGCCGCGCTCGACGTCGAAGGAGAGCCCGTCGACGGCCTTGACTATGCCGTCCTCGGTGGAGAACCGCACCCGCAGGTCGCGGACCGAGAGGAAGGCCTCCGGCCCGGTCGGGGCCTTCTCACCTTCGGTCTTGGTCAGAGTGGTCACGGTATTTCTCCTAGCTGAGGCGCACGCGCGGGTCGATGTAGGCGTAGGCGATGTCCACGATGATGTTCAGCATCAGGATGAAGAAGGCGCCGAACAGCATCACGCCCATCGTCAGCGGGATGTCCTTGTCCAGCGACGATTTGACCGCGAGACGGCCGACCCCCGCGAGGTCGAAGGTGAACTCCGTGACGACCGCGCCGGACAGCAATGCGCTCAAATCCATGCCGATGATGGTGACGATCGGGATGAGTGAACCACGCCAGGCATAACGGAAGAATACGTACCGCTGCTTCATGCCCTTCGCGCGGGCCGTGCGGACGTGTTCCTCCGAGAGCTGCTCGATCATGGTCGAGCGGGCCATACGCGTGTACTGGGCGGTGAAGATGGTGGCCATCACGGCCCAGGGGATCAGCAGGCCCATGCCCCAGCCCGCCGGGTCCTCGGTGAACGGCACGTACTTGGGGCTCTCCATCCAGCCGGTGCTGTAGACGAAGATGCCGAGGACGATCGGGCCGAGGAAGTAGATCTGGAACGAGCTGAGCACCATCGAGGCGCCGCTGACGGCCTTGTCGACGGCGGTGCCGCGCTTCCAGGCGGCGATCAGGCCGGCGCCGAGACCCAGCACCAGGAAGATGATCAGACCACCGATGGTCAGCGACAGGGTGAGCGGGAAGCTGTCGACGATGGAGTCCCAGACGAAGTCACCGCTCTGGAAGGACACTCCCAGACACGGGGCCGAGCAGTGCCCCACCGGGAAGTCCCGGCCGAGGACGATGCCCGACATGAACTCCCAGAACTGCGTGGTGATGGGCTTGTCGAGGCCGAGGTTCTCTCTGATGACCGCGATGTTCTCGGGGGAGCAGTTCTTGCCGCAGGACAGCTGCGCGAAGTCTTGGGGGATCGTATAGAACAGGAAGAACGTGAATGCGCCGATCAGGAACATGATGACGACGGCGCCGATCAGCCTGCGGATGAGGAACTGAAGCATGGCGGGTGGATGCTCTCTTCGAAAACGCGGCGGTCGGAGGGGGTGGAACCGACCGCGGGGGTGCGCTCCGCCTGGCGCACACCCCCGCGGATCAGCCGGGCTGACGGATTACGGCTGCTTCAGGAACAGGTCGTTGATGTCGATGTAGCTCGACTCCGTGCTGTACCGGGCACCACCGATGTTCGATCCGAAGAGCTGGATCTGCTTCGAGTAGTAGACCGGGGCGGCCGGGTTGATCTCCTCCACGATGCGGTGGTGAGCCTCTTCCCACGTCTTGGCGGCGGCCTCGGGCTCCTCGGTCAGAGCCTTCTTGATCAGCGCGTCGACCTTGGCGTCCTTGATGTGGGAGTAGTTCGAGCCACCGTCGGCGACCAGCGTGCCGTCGTAGACCGGGGTGATGACCGTGGACGGGGAAGACCAGTCCTGGCCCCAGCCGGTCATGTAGATGTCGTACGGGTTGTCCAGCTTGCCGACCTGCTCGTAGAAGCTGGCCCGGTCGATCTCCTTGGCCTGGACGTCGAAGCCGATCTTGCCCAGCGCGTCCTTGATGATCACCTGCTGGGCCTGGCCGCGCGGGGTGTTGGAGTAGGCGTAGGTGAGCTTCGTGCCCTCCTTGACACCCGCCTCCTTCAGCAGCTCCTTGGCCTTGTCCAGGTCACCGTTGGGCTTCTTGGTCTTGCCGAACGGGTCGTAGGACGCGTCGTAACCCGGCAGGGTCGGCGCCATCAGACCACCGGCGACCTCACCGCCGTAGCGGCCACCGTCGGCCTGGACCATGGCCTGGGACGGGATCGCGTAGGTGATCGCGTCGCGGACCTTCTTGTCCTTCACGGCGGCGGCGTCGAGGTTGAAGGTCAGCTGCCACACGTAGGGCTGGTAGCCCTGAATGGTGCGCTTCTTGGTCGCGGCGTTGCCGATGACCGTCGACATCTGCGCCGGGTCCACGGAGTCCGTGAACTGGATGGCGTTCTTGGCCTCGCCCTGGTCGGCGATCAGACGCTTGGTCTGGCTGGCCTGGTCGATGGTGTTGGTGAAGTTGTAGCCGTCGACGTACTGGTGGCGCACCGAGTCCGTCTTCGGGTCCCACTGGTCGTTCTTGACCAACTTCAGCGACTTGCCGGCCTTGAGCTCGGAGATCTTGTAGGGGCCGAGGGAGGCCGGCGCCTTGTCGTACTTCTCCTTGGTGTCCTGCTTCTCGGGCACGATGGCGTAGCCGGCCATGGCCAGGGCCTGCGGCAGGTCCGGGCGCGCCTGGTCGAAGTGGAAGACGACCGTCTTGTCGTCCGGGGTCTCCAGGACGGAGTCCGGCAGGTGCTTGCCCTTGTACGGGCCGTCCGGCAGCGCCTTGCGGTAGTCGGCGCCCGACAGCCAGCTCTGGATGTACGTCGGGCCGTCGAAGATGACCTTGGAGTACTGGCGCTCGATGGTGTGACGGACGTCGGCCGAGGTGATGGCGTTGCCGTCCTCGTCCTTGATGCCGTCCTTGAGCGTGTACGTCCAGGTCTTGCCGCCGTCGGAGGACTTGCCGGAGTCGGTGGCGATGTCACCGACGACCGTCAGGTTGCCCTTGTCGTCCTCCTGGTAGTTCGTCAGACCGCGGTGGATCAGGTTCGCGAGCTGACCGGCGTCGGAGACGTAGATCTGACCCGGGTCCAGGTGGGTGATGTCCGACTGCTGGTAGACGTTGATGACACCGCCGGACTTGGCGCCCTTGACCTCCTCGGCCGGGCCGGTGGACGCCGCGGCGTCGCCGTACTCGACAGGCTTCGACTGCTCGGCGGCGTCCTCCTTGTTCTGGGAGGTGTCCTTCGAGTTGCTCTTGCCGTTGTCCGCGCAGCCGGCCAGCGCGAGCGAGCCGGCCACGAGGGCGACGGCCACGGCGCGCGTGGTGCGGTTTCTGATGGGCTTCATGATGCCTATGCACCTACCTGTCGATAGTTGTCCACGAGTACTGCCTGTCGGCCCGGGTGAACCCGGGTCGGGGGCGGCAGTCCCCCCACCCACCAATGGACGATTACCGTCCGGTCTTGGGGTCGAATGCGTCCCGGACGGAGTCGCCGAGAAGGTTGAAGCAGAGCACGAAGACGACCATCGCCACGCCCGGGAAGAACATGAACATCGGGTCCTGCTCGTAGACCTCGGCGCCGACGGCGAACATGCGGCCCCAGTCGGGGGTGGGCTCGGTGAAGCCGACGCCGACGAACGAGAGGAAGGCGATGGAGAGAATCGTGCTGGGCAGGATGTACGTGCCCTGCACCAGGATCGGGGTGACGATGTTCGGCAGGATCTCCTTGCGGACGATGCGCCAGGGCGAGGCCCCGGACACCTTGGCCGCCTCGACGAACTCGCGTTCGCGCAGGGAGAGTACCGAGCTGCGCACTAGACGGGCGAGGCCCATCCAGCCGAGGAACCACATCACGAGGATGATGGCCACGGCTCGGACATAGGTCGGCGTCTCGTCACGCGGGTCGACGAACAGCGCGGTGACGATGGGCATGAAGGCGATGAAGAACAATTGCTGCGGGAAGCCCAGGAAGAAGTCGGTGACCCGGCCCACCCAGTAGTCGACCCGACCGCCGAAGTAGCCGCCGATCAGGCCGATGACGACACCGGTCACCACGCTGGCGATGGTGACGAGCACCGCCATGTACAGCGACGTCCGCATCCCGTACAGCAGCATCGTGAACACGTCGCGGCCCAGCTTCGGCTCGACGCCGAACCAGAAGTCACCCGACATGCCACCGAAGGAACCGGTGGGCATCGCGAAGTCGTCGAGCAGGAACGGGTAGTCGGGCTCCTGCGCGTACAGCGTGTAGGGGTTCTTGCCGTACAGCGCCGAGATGACCGGCGCGAGCGCCGCGATGACGAAGAAGAAAATCACTACGCACGCGGAGATGACTCCAGTACGGTCCCGCTTGAACCGTTGCCACATCAACTGCCCGGGGGAACGACCCTCAAGCTTCTTCTCACCCTTGGCGACCTCGGCGGTCGTCTCGAGCTCGGGGTCCAAGGCGACCGCGGACCCGGAGCCCTCGGCCTTGGTTGGACTGGTCATGTCTGTTCTTCCCCCGGGGGGTTGGAGAGTTGAGCGCAGCACAGATACCGGCAGGTTCTGTGGTTTGGGGGAACTTTCGCCAAACGGGTCAACGCGCGTCAAGGGCGGAAGACATAGGGATCTCCCTACCGTCCATATTTTGAGCAAAAATTGCAAAGATTGACACCTGGTCGCGCTTGACAGGTGAGACAAGAAACCGGCGAATCGGACATACGCGGAACGATTTTTGTTTACATGTCCGAAACTTGATCGCTGCAACACCGATATCCGAACAGCGCTCCACAGCCGACAGACAGTCAACCGAAGGATCCCGGCCGGAAGTCCAGCCTCCCTTGCGCGCTCTTCGCAACCTCCCCGGAATCCCCAGTTTCCCCATGGGACCTCCCCTGTATGCGAATACACCTGAAGCCCGACCCTCCACGGGCCGGGGAACCGGTACTTGACGCTTCGACAGATGGCTCGGTGGCGCACTGGTGAGCACTGCGGTCGAGTCAGTCTACACGCGTAGCGTCGTTGGGAGGATCCTTGGGAACCGATCAACACCGGAGCCGGCACGGCGGGCGACCACCACCACGGCGGCAGCGTGGTGGTCCTGCCCGGCACGCGACCACGCAGCCGCCACCGGACGCGACATGGTGCCGGCCCCCGCAGAAGCGGGGACCGGACCAGGTCCGCGCTCTGTCAGCCGTGCTTGGCGCGGCTCGCGGCACGTGCGCGCTCGCGGGCGTCCAGGTTGACCTTGCGGATGCGCACGGCCTCCGGGGTCACCTCGACACACTCGTCGTCGCGGCAGAACTCCAGGGACTGCTCCAGGGAGAGCTTGCGCGGCGGCACGATGGCCTCGAACGAGTCGGCCGAGGAGGACCGCATGTTCGTCAGCTTCTTCTCCTTGGTGATGTTCACGTCCATGTCGTCGGAGCGGGAGTTCTCACCGACGATCATGCCCTCGTAGACCTCGGTACCGGGGTCGGTGAACAGCACACCGCGCTCCTGGAGGTTCGTCATCGCGAACGCGGTGACGGCGCCGGCGCGGTCGGCGACGAGCGAACCGTTGTTACGGGTCGTCAGCGTGCCGAACCACGGCTCGTGGCCCTCGTGGATGGAGTGCGCGATGCCCGTGCCGCGCGTGCCGGTCAGGAACTCGGTACGGAAGCCGATGAGGCCGCGGGACGGGACGACGAACTCCATGCGGACCCAGCCGGAGCCGTGGTTCGACATGTTGTCCATCCGGCCCTTGCGGACGCCCATGAGCTGCGTGACGGCGCCCATGTGCTCCTCGGGGACGTCGATCGTCATGCGCTCGACCGGCTCGTAGACCTTGCCGTCGACCTCCTTGGTGACCACCTGCGGCTTGCCGATGGTCAGCTCGAAGCCCTCACGGCGCATCTGCTCGACCAGGATGGCCAGCGCCAACTCGCCACGCCCCTGGACCTCCCAGGCGTCGGGACGCTCGGTGTCGAGGACACGGAGGCTGACGTTACCGACCAGCTCGCGGTCCAGGCGGTCCTTGACCTGGCGGGCGGTGACCTTGCGGTCCTTGACCGCGGCCTTGTTGTCCGCGCCCTTGCCCGTGCCGCCGCGGCCGACCAGCGGCGAGGTGTTCGTGCCGATGGTCATCGAGATCGCCGGCTCGTCGACGGTGATCAGCGGCAGCGCGATCGGGTTCTCGGTGTCGGCGAGGGTCTCGCCGATCATGATGTCCGGGATACCGGCGACGGCACAGATGTCACCGGGGCCCGCCACCTCGGCGGGCTTGCGGGTGAGCGCCTCGGTCATCATCAGCTCGGTGATGCGGACGTTGGACATCGTGCCGTCACGCTTGATCCACGTGACGGTCTGGCCCTTGCGCAGTTCGCCCTGCTCGACGCGGAGCAGCGCGATACGGCCGAGGAAGTTGTCGGCGTCCAGGTTGGTGACGTGGGCCTGGAGCGGGGCCTCCTCGTCGTACGACGGGGCCGGGACGTGCGACAGGATCGTGGAGAAGAACGGCTCCAGGCTGTTGCTGTCGGCCGGGACCGTGCCGTCCTCCGGCTTGGTCAGCGAGGCGACACCGTCACGCGCACACGCGTAGACGATGGGGAACTCGATCTGGTCCTCGTCGGCGTCGAGGTCGAGGAAGAGGTCGTAGGTCTCGTTGACGACCTCGTCGATGCGCGAGTCCGCGCGGTCCGTCTTGTTGATGCACAGAATGACGGGCAGGCGCTGCTGGAGCGCCTTGCGGAGCACGAAGCGGGTCTGCGGCAGCGGGCCCTCGGAGGCGTCGACGAGCAGGACCACCGCGTCGACCATCGACAGACCGCGCTCGACCTCGCCACCGAAGTCGGCGTGGCCGGGGGTGTCGATGATGTTGATGGTGATGACGTCGCCGCCATCCTTCGGGTGGTACTTCACCGCCGTGTTCTTGGCGAGGATCGTGATGCCCTTCTCACGCTCCAGGTCGTTCGAGTCCATCATGCGGTCGTCGAGCGACTCGGCGGCGTGCGCGGCGAAGGCACCGGCCTGCTTGAGCATGGCGTCGACCAGAGTGGTCTTGCCGTGGTCGACGTGGGCGACGATGGCAACGTTGCGGATGTCGTGGCGCGTGGCCATAGTGAGGCGCTTCTCCCGGAGTGTGAGGACGGCCTGCGCTGACATCTGTGTCGCGCGGACCCTGCCGGGCTGGACACGCCACGGCCTCACCCCATGGTACGGGGCCGCGGGCACCGAGGCTCCCCGGGCCGCTCCCGCCCGGCTCGCACCGGCCCAGCCCCAGCTCAGACGGGTCCCGGTCGCCCCGGCCCACGAGAAGGGGGCCGCCGCCCCGGTCGTACGGGGCGGCGGCCTGAGTCCGTCGGGGACGGTCCCGTCACTTCTCGGCGGACTGCCTCGGGTCCGACTGCTTCCCGGTGGGCCGCGCCGGTCCCTTCGCGCCCTTCTTCAGAAAGCCCATGTCCTCGTAGAACGGGGTCTGGAAGCCGAAGGCGCCCGCGTTCGCGAGGTCGGTGCGGGCGGCGACGAGCTGGGGCCGCTGGTAGAGGGGGATGGACCCGGCGGCGGCCCAGATGCGGGCGTCCGCCTTGCGGATCAAGGAGCGCGTCTTGGCCTCGTCGAGGGTGGAGACCGCCTGGTCGAAGAGCTGGTCGACCCGGTCGGTGCCGACGCGCGTGTAGTTCTGCTCGACGCTCAGCGAGCCGTCGGCCGCGGGCACCGGCTTGGCGTAGATCGGCCGGGCGTCGGTGGCGGGGTACGCGGAGGTCGGCCAGGAGTACAGCGCGAGGTCGTACTGCCCGTTCGCGATGTGGTCCTTGAAGTAGCTCTCGTCCGCGACCTTGGAGATCTCCGTACGGATCCCGACGCGCTCCAGCATCGCCGCGATCCGCCCGCCGACGGCCCGCAGCGACTCCGTGCCCGGCCCCGACGGCAGCACGAACCGCAGTGTCAACAGCTTGCCGTTCTTGGCGAGCGGACCCCTGGCGGCATCGGCGGGCGCCCGTGTCCCCTGCGGCGCGTACGCGCCGGGCGCGCCGCCCGGCTGGAACTGCCTGCCGTCCTGGGCGAGGTTCGCGCCCTCCTCGCCCTCCTTCTCGTCAGCGTCGCGGGGCTTGTCGTCCTGGCCGACGCTGTACGTGCTCTCGTCCTCGGCGGAGCCGGATTCGCCGGAGGCGGGCTTGGACGAGCCGGAGGCGGGCTTGGCCGAGCTGGAGGCGGGCTTGTCGGAGCTGGGCTCGGCTGAGCCGGAGGCGGGCTTGGCCGAGCCGGAGGCGGGCCTGTCGGAGCTGGGCTCGGCTGAGCCGGAGCCGGGCTTGGCCGAGCCGGAGGCGGGCTTGTCGGAGCTGGGCTCGGCTGAGCCGGAGGCGTCCTTCGTCGCGGTCGTCTCCCCCTCCGCGCCGGCCGCCTTCTTCCCGGGCGCGAGAGGGCCACCCTGCTCCCAGCCCGCGTCGGCGAGGAGGGCGCGCGCCTCGTCGGTGTCCTGGCCGCCGAGAGCGCCACTGCTGTCGGCGTAGGCGGCCTGGCCGGCGAGGGCGAGGTGGCTGCCCACGGGGACGGCGGGCAGGCCGAGGGGTTCCAGGACCAGGGCGGCGAGCTTCTCACGGTCGATCGCACGGGCCACGGCGCGGCGGACCCGCTCGTCGGCGAGGGGGCCGTCGGAACCGTTCAGGGCGAGCTGGGTGAAGGCGGGTTCCAGGGAGCGGCGGACGGTGAAGCCGCGCAGGGCGGACCGCTGGGCGGTGTACTCGGCGATCGCCGCGCGCCGCTTCTTCCGGGCGCTGATCTCGTCTCCGGCGGCCTCCTCGTCCGAGCCGTGCGCGACGGCCCAGGAACGCAGCGCTTTCGCGGAGTCGCTCTGCGAGAGCGGCCCGGCGGCCCCTGTCTCCTTCTTGTCACGGGTGGCGAGCATGATCCGCTCGGCCTGGACCGAGTCGATCTCGGCGATGTCGACCTTGTCCTCGGCCAGCGCCTCGACCCGCTCGGTACGCGGCACGGCACGCAGCACCAGGGTGGAGAGCTTGGCGGTGCGGCCCCACCAGCGGGGGTTGCGGGTGAGCGTGACCGCGCCGCCCTTGCGGTCGATGTCCTTCAGCGCGAACGGACCGGCGGTGACTTTGAGCTTCTTGCGGGCTCCGTCGTTGAAGGCGTCCGGGGTGCCCATCACCTGCTTCGGGTACAGCGGTGTGAACAGCGACTTCCAGTCGGCGTACGGGCGGGCGAAGGTGACCCGGACCTCCAGGTCGTTGTCGCCCCGTTCGATCTTCTCGATGCGTTCGTAGCCGGCGTTCCGGGCCGTCCAGTACGCGGAGTCCTTGCCGGACAGGGCCCGCCACTGCGCGGCGAAGTCGGCTGCGCCGATCTCCCGGCCGTCGCTCCAGACCGCCTGCTGGTTGAGCTTGTAGAGGACGACCTGCCGGGGCTCGTGCTCGACGACCTTCGCGGACTCCACGTAGTCGGAGTTGAGCTCCGGGCGTCCACTGGCGTCGAGGCGGTACATCGACGGCAGTACGGCGCCGGCGATCCGTGCGGTGGCCGGATCGGCGTCCGCCTGGAACGTGTTCAGCGTCTCCGGTACGGCGTCCACGGCCCAGCGGAGCGTGCCGCCGTCGGCGACCAGGTCCCGGGCGGCGGGGGCGATGTCCTGTCCGGCGACGGGCCTGCCCGCCGGATCCTCCTCACCGCATCCGCTCAGCGCGGGCATGGTGAGCACGCCGGCGACGAGGAACACCAGCGAGCGGCGCGGGGCGCGCGGTCGAACGCGGTCGTGGGGAATCGGCGTCATTGCGACCTCCTCGCTCCGCGGTGGGAGAACGGGGACGGGGGCGGCTCTGATCACGTTCGGCGGTATATGGAGCTGATCAGACGGACGCGGCCCACTGAAGAGGACGAGGTTCGCGCGGGGCCGCCGACACGACGGGGACACCCTGGAACCCACCCGTTCGGACGCGGGTCCCCCGGGAGAGGGCCGGTCGCATGGAGACTGTGTCGGGTCCGGTGGGGGTTGCTCGCGCGGTTCCCCGCGCCCCTGAGAAGCAGGGACTGCGCCCCCTGCTTCTCAGGGGCGCGGGCCCTGGTCTTCCAGGGGCGCGGGGAACCGCGCGAGCAACCCCACGCACCCGCGCCCGACCGCCAACCCACCCGCCCCCACCCCACCCGCGCAAAAGAAAACCGCAAACCGCTTCCCACCGGCAGGTGTGACGCGCGACACTCGCAGGCGCATGAACGTTGCCGCCTTGGGGCCCACACCCCGTGAAAGCGAGGGCAAGTCATGTCCGTGCACGACGACTTGACGTCGGTCCGGCGCTGCCTGGACGAACTGACCCGGTCCGTACGTCGCCTGGAACAACAGCTCGGCGGCAGCGGCCTGGAGATACGCCGCGTCCGCACCGACGCCGACCACCTGCGCGAGAGCATCGCGCTGCTCAGCGAGGCCGCCGCCTCCCTGGCCAAGCCGCGCCGCCCCGACCTCGTCCCCATCCCCGACACCCCGTACGACAGCTCCCTGTGGACGGACTCGGACGACGAGGGCCTCGGCTCCCGCGACCGCCGCGCCCCCTGACCGCCGTCGTCCGCCCACCCCCGAGTCCGCCCACCCCCGACAACCAACCCGACCGGGAGTCCCCCGTTGGCCACTGGTACGGAACCACCGGCAACAGAACCCCTTCCACAGCGCGGCGGCGTGCGGGCCCGTACGCGCGCCGCGATCTCCGCCCCGCATCTGCGCACCGACCGCTGGTGGCTGGCCCCCGCCGCCACCGCCGCCGGACTGCTCGCCTTCATCGTCTACTCGACCTGGCGGGCCTTCGCGGACGCGCACTACTACGCGGCCCCGTACGTCTCGCCGTTCTACTCGCCCTGTCTGGCGGAACGCTGCGAACCCATGCGGGGCGGCCCCAACTGGGAGATCTTCGGCGGCTGGTGGGGCATCTCACCGGCGATCATCATCCTGATCTTCCCGCTCGGCTTCCGCCTGACCTGCTACTACTACCGCAAGGCCTACTACCGCGGCTTCTGGGCCTCCCCGCCGGCCTGCGCCGTGGCCGAGCCGCACCAGAAGTACTCGGGCGAGACCCGCTTCCCGCTGATCCTGCAGAACCTGCACCGGTACTTCTTCTACGCCGCCCTGCTGGTCGCCGGCATCCTCACCTACGACACGGTCCTCGCCTTCCGCGACGAGCACTACGAGTGGGGCCACATGGGCCTCGGCACCCTCGTGTTCCTCCTCAACATCGTGCTGATCTGGGCGTACACCCTCTCCTGCCACTCGTGCCGGCACATCGTCGGCGGCAAGCTCAAGCACTTCTCCAAGCACCCCGTGCGCTACCGGATGTGGCAGTGGGTCGGGAAGCTCAATGCCCGTCACATGCAGCTGGCCTGGGCCTCGTTGGTGAGCGTGGCACTCGCCGACTTCTATGTGTACCTGGTCGCGTCCGGCGCCTTCGACGATCCGAGGTTGTTCTGATGTCCGTGGTCGAGCGACAGGAGTGGGACGTCGTCGTGATCGGCGCCGGCGGCGCCGGGCTGCGCGCCGCGATCGAGGCCCGCGAGCGGGGCGCCCGTACGGCCGTGATCTGCAAGTCCCTGTTCGGCAAAGCCCACACGGTGATGGCCGAGGGCGGCATCGCGGCCGCCATGGGCAACGTCAACTCCGGTGACAACTGGCAGGTCCACTTCCGCGACACCATGCGCGGCGGCAAGTTCCTCAACCAGTGGCGGATGGCCGAGCTGCACGCCAAGGAGGCCCCCGACCGGGTCTGGGAGCTGGAGACGTGGGGTGCCCTCTTCGACCGTACGAAGGACGGCCGGATCTCGCAGCGCAACTTCGGTGGCCACGAGTACCCGCGCCTCGCCCACGTCGGCGACCGTACGGGCCTGGAGCTGATCCGCACCCTCCAGCAGAAGATCGTCGCCCTCCAGCAGGAGGACCACAAGGAGACCGGTGACTACGAGTCCCGGCTGAAGGTCTTCCAGGAGTGCACGGTCACCCGGGTCCTCAAGGACGGCGAACGGGTCTCCGGGGCCTTCGCGTACGAGCGCGAGTCGGGGCGCTTCTTCGTGCTCGAAGCACCCGCCGTCGTCATCGCCACCGGGGGGATCGGCAAGTCCTTCAAGGTGACGTCGAACTCGTGGGAGTACACGGGCGACGGCCACGCGCTGGCGCTGCTCGCGGGCGCGCCGCTGCTGAACATGGAGTTCGTGCAGTTCCATCCGACGGGCATGGTCTGGCCGCCGTCGGTGAAGGGCATCCTCGTCACCGAGTCGGTGCGCGGCGACGGCGGTGTCCTGCGCAACTCCGAGGGCAAGCGGTTCATGTTCGACTACATCCCGGACGTCTTCAAGGAGAAGTACGCGCAGTCCGAGGAGGAGGGCGACCGCTGGTACGAGGACCCGGACCACAACCGGCGCCCGCCCGAACTGCTGCCGCGCGACGAGGTGGCGCGGGCCATCAACGCCGAGGTGAAAGCGGGCCGGGGCTCGCCGCACGGCGGGGTCTTCCTGGACGTGTCCACGCGGATGCCGGCGGAGACCATCCGGCGCCGACTGCCGTCCATGTACCACCAGTTCAAGGAGCTGGCGGACGTCGACATCACGGCGGAGGCGATGGAGGTCGGGCCCACCTGTCACTACGTGATGGGCGGGATCGCGGTCGAGTCGGACACGGCGGCGGCGCGCGGGGTGCCGGGTCTGTTCGCGGCCGGTGAGGTGGCCGGCGGGATGCACGGCTCCAACCGGCTGGGCGGCAACTCCCTCTCCGACCTGCTGGTCTTCGGCCGCCGGGCGGGTGTGCACGCGGCCGAGTACGCGGCGGGCCTGGCCGGTGCGCGCCCTCCGGTGGACGACATCGAGGTCGACACGGCCGCCGCCGAGGCGCTGCGCCCGTTCTCCGCCGAAGGCCCGGCGCCCGGGCAGCCCGAGGCGGCGGGTGGCCGGCCGCCGGAGAACCCGTACACCCTGCACCAGGAACTCCAGCAGGCCATGAACGACCTGGTCGGCATCATCCGCCGCGAGGGCGAGATGGAACAGGCGCTGGAGAAGCTCGCCGATCTGCGGGTCCGGGCGGGCCGGGCGGGTGTCGAGGGGCACCGGCAGTTCAACCCCGGCTGGCATCTCGCCCTGGACCTGCGGAACATGCTGCTGGTCAGCGAGTGCGTGGCGAGGGCGGCGCTGGAGCGCACGGAGTCCCGGGGCGGCCACACCCGCGAGGACCATCCGACGATGGACCGCGACTGGCGTCGGATCAATCTGCTCTGCCGGCTCACCGATCCGGCGGCCGGTCCGGTGCCCGCTCAGGCGGCCGGAGAGGCAGAAGTCGTCGGCCCGATCATCCTCACCCGCGAGACCACCGAAGCCATCCGTCCCGACCTGCTCGCCCTCTTCGAGAAGGAGGAGCTGGTCAAGTACCTCGCCGAAGAGGAGCTGTACGAGTGAGCAGCTACGAGGAGCCGCGGTCATGAGCGGCTACGAGGCCCGCTTCAAGGTGTGGCGCGGCGATGTCGAGGGCGGTGACCTGAAGGACTTCAGGGTCGAGGTGAACGAGGGCGAGGTGGTCCTCGACATCATCCACCGCCTCCAGGCGACCCAGGCCCCCGACCTCGCCGTCCGCTGGAACTGCAAGGCGGGCAAGTGCGGTTCCTGTTCGGCGGAGATCAACGGTCGTCCCCGGCTGATGTGCATGACCCGCATGTCGGTGTTCGAGCGGGACGAGACGATCACCGTGACACCGCTGCGCGCCTTCCCGGTGGTCCGTGACCTGGTCACGGACGTGGGATTCAACTACACCAAGGCGCGCGAGGTCCCGGCCTTCGTGGCGCCGGAGAAGCTCGGCCCGGGCGAGTACCGGATGATGCAGGAGGACGTGGACCGCCCGCAGGAGTTCCGGAAGTGCATCGAGTGCTTCCTCTGCCAGGACACCTGCCACGTCGTCCGTGACCACGAGGAGAACAAGCCCGCCTTCGCGGGCCCCCGGTTCCTGATGCGTGTCGCGGAACTGGACATGCACCCGCTCGACGCGGCCGAGGACACCGGCCTGGACCGCAAGAAGACGGCTCAGGACGAACACGGTCTCGGCTACTGCAACATCACCAAATGCTGCACCGAGGTGTGCCCGGAGGGCATCAAGATCACGGACAACGCGTTGATCCCCCTCAAGGAACGTGCCGTCGACCGCAAGTACGACCCGCTGGTGTGGCTGGGCTCGAAGATCAGGAGGCGCTCCTCGGCGGGGTGAGGTTCCGGGCGTGAGGTTCCGGGCGGGCGGTCGGCACCCCGCCCGCCGCACACGGGCGGCTTGCCCACTCCGGCCCACCCCGCTCGCGGGCGCCCGGCACCGGCCATACGCTCCCGAATGTGACGTCGCGTCTGAGCAGGAGCCGAGCGCGCGGGGCCACGTCCCACATAGCCGTGCGCGTGGCCCACACCGCGTTCGGGGGGCTCGTGGCCCTGGCGTGGCTCCTGCTGCCCACGGCGACGGAGACGGCCGCCGAGGGGCGCCCCAGGGGTCCGTACGCCCCCGAGGGGTCCGTCATCAGGGTCATGGGACCGCCCGTCGGCGAGTGGCCCGCGGCCGCCGCCCCCGGCCGGCTCGTCGTGCCCCCGTCCGCCGACGGGTTCGCGGCTCCGGCGGACGACAGCTCCGGCTCGGATCTGATCCTGCCGGTGGCCGCCGCGGGCACGGCTGTTGCCGTCGCCGCGTACTCCCTCGTACGACGCAGGCGCCGCGCCCGGCTGCGCACGACCCCGACCGGCGTCTTCGACCCCCCTACGACCCCGCTGCCCGACCTGCGCCGCCGCGCCCGGCGCCTGCTCGTCGAGACCGACGACAGTGTCCGCACCAGCACCGAGGAACTCGGTTTCGCGGCGGCCCGGCCGGGACACGGCGAGGCAGAAGCACCTTCAGCGGGTCCCTCCAACCGCGGTGACGCGGACGGGCCGGGCGCGGGGAAGCCGCACGCGGACCCGCAGGCCCCGAGCACCCCGGACGCGGAGAAGCCGGACGTAGACGAGCAGGACGTAGACGAGCAGGACGTAGACGAGCCGGAGGCGACGAACCCGACGCGGCAGCCCGGCCCCGTCGGACCGCACGCGGCGACGCCGTTCACGCTCGATCCGACTCAGCCCTTCGCGGAGACGCCGGCGATGCGGGACGCGGTGCGCCCGTTCGTGGAGGCCCTGGCCGACGCGCGGGGTGAACTGGTGGCCGCGTTCGAGGCGGGCCAGCGGCTGGACGAGGCGAGCGGATCCCTGTCGCCCGACGAGGAGCGCGCGCTGCTGGAGAAGATCCTCGTCCGGTGCACGACGGCACAGCGGCGGCTCGACACGGCGACCCCGGCCTTCGACCAACTCCGGGCCCTGGAGTGGGACATCGCCCCCGCCCTGGAGTGCGCGGAGGCCCGCTTCCGTGAGCTGACCGGCCGTACGGCGAACGCGGCCACCACCCTCACCGCCCTCCGCCACACCTACGCCCCCGCCGCCTCCCTCCCCGTCACCGGCCACGTCGAGCAGGCCAAGGACCGCCTGGTCTTCGCCACCACCGAACTGAACCGGGCCCGTCAGTCCGCCTACCCCGGTGACCTGGACACCGCGGCCGTGCACCTACGGGCGGCCGAGGGCGCGATCGACCAGGCGGATCTGTTCGTGACGGGCGTGGAGCGGCTCTCCGCCGAGTTGGCCCGCGCCACCGAGCTCGTGAAGGAGGGCGCTCCGTACACGGGCCCGGACGACGACCCCCTCGACGTCCTGCGCCGCCAGAGCCGCTGGTCCCTGCCGTCCCGCAGCGCCGTCGCGGCCGCGGCCGACTTCGTCACCACGCACCGGGCGGCGGTCGGCGTACGGGCCAGGACACGGCTGTCGGAGGCGGAACGGCACCTGGCGCTCGACGACGAGGCCGAGAACGGCGACCACGCCCGACGCGCGGACTCCCTCGCCCAGGAGGCACGCCACCTGGCCGAGCAGGACGTGCGGGCGTACGGCAACCCGTACGGCGGCCCCGGCGGCGACGGCCTCTCCGGCGCCCTCCTGGGCGGCATCATCCTCGGCGAGCCCCCGGACGGCACCGGCCGGGCAGACCTACGAGGCCCCGCCTGCTACGGGGGATCCGCCACCCGGGCCCGCAGAGCGATGAGCGGCCAGTTCTGAGCGGCCGGGCCGCCCCGTGCCCTCGGGGACGCGGGAAGCGCGGCGGCGAAAGCCGGCCCTAGGGGGTGTTGCGAAAGTCCCGCACAGCACCCACGGCGCCCGGCACGCCGAGAGCACGCACCGGACACCGCGAGCACCGCACAGGACTTTCGAAACACCCCCTAGAACAAGCTCAGCAAGGCCTCCGCCGGATCCGTCAGCCCATGCTCCCCACCCGGCAACGGCAGTTCGAACCACACCGTCTTGCCGCGAGGTGTGCGGCGGGAGCCCCACGCGGCGGAGAGCAGTCCGACCAGCTGCAGTCCGCGTCCGCCCTCGTCCGTGTCCCGGGCACGACGTCGGCGCGGCTGCACGAGCCCGGCGTCCCACACCTCGCACACCAGCGTTCTGTCCAGCAGCAGCCGGAGCCGGATCTCGCCCTCGCCGTACCGCAGCGCGTTGGTGACCAGCTCGCTGACCAGGAGTTCCGCCGTGTCGACGAGCGGTTCCAGATCCCACGCCTGCAGTCGTCCGCGCGCGTACTCCCGGGCACGCCCCACGCTGCGCGGCTCACGCGGCAGGGTCCAGTCGCCGACGGAGTCCTCCGGCAGGCCCTGCACACGGGCCATCAGCAGCGCGATGTCGTCCTCGCCGTGGTGGGTGTCGAGGGTGTTGAGGACGTGGTCGCACACGTCCTCCAGGGACCGCGGCGTGTCCGCCCGGAGCGTGGTCGGCGGCTGACCGGGGTCGGTGAGCGCGCCGACGAACGCCTGGAGGCCCTCGTCGAGTGGATGGTCGCGGGATTCGACCAGTCCATCCGTGTAGAGCGCCAACAGTGCCCCTTCGGGCAGTTCGACCTCCACCTCCTCGAACGGCTCGCCGCCGACGCCGAGCGGCATGCCGGGCGGCACGTCGAGCATCAGCGCGCTCTCGCCCGGCTCGACCAGCACCGGCGGCAGATGGCCGGCGTTGGCGAAGGTGCACCGGCGGGTCACCGAGTCGTAGACGGCGTAGACGCACGTCGCGAGGTAGACCTCGGAGAGGTCCTTGTCGCTGGGCCGGCTGGCGGCGGTGCGGGAGGCCGACTGGACGCCACCGGGGGTGCCGAGGCCACGGGCGATCTCGTCGAGCGCCGAGAGGACCTCGGCGGGCTCCAGGTCCAGCAGGGCCAACGTGCGAACGGCCGTACGAAGTTCACCCATCGCCACCGCTGCCCGCAGCCCGCGGCCCATCACGTCGCCGACGACGAGTGCCGTGCGGTGACCGGGGAGTTCGATGACGTCGAACCAGTCGCCGCCGACCTCGGTGGCCGCGTTGCCCGGCAGATAGCGGCAGGCGATGTCGAGCCCGGAGGCCTCGGGGTCGCCCGGCGGCAGCAGGGAGCGCTGCAGGATGAGGGCGCGTTCGTGTTCGCGGCGGTAGAGGCGCGCGTTGTCGATGCAGACGGCGGCGCGGGCGGCCAGCTCGACGGCGAGTCCCCGGTCGCGTTCACCGAACGGCTCGCTGCCCTTGGTCCGGGAGAACTGCACGAGCCCGACGACGGTGTCGTGCGCGACCATCGGCACGGCGAGCGTCGACTGGATCAGGTTGCCCTCCTCGGGCACCTCCTGGGGGCGGGCGGTGCGCAGGGCGTCCGAACAGGCCGAGTTGAACGGGTAGTGGTGGACGGCCCCGACGCGCACGGGGGCGGGTCCGCCGACGAACGGCGCGTCGGAGACGGCGCTGGCGAAGGCGACCCGGCGCAGCTCGGCGCTGCCGTCGGCGAGTCCGGGCGGGGTCTCGTCGCCCGCCAGCAGGCCCTGATAGAGGTCGACGGTCGCCAGGTCGCAGAAGCCGGGGACGACGACGTCGAGGAGTTCGCGGGCGGTGGTCTCCAGATCGAGGGAGTTGCCGATGCGTGAGCCCGCCTCGTTGAGGAGGGCGAGATTCCGCCGGGCCGCGGCGGCCTCGCGGGCGGCCGAACGGCGGGCCGTGATGTCGATGGCGAGCCAGGCGATGCCGATGGGACGGCCGGTGCCGCTGTGCACGCGGTAGAGGTTGACGGACCAGTGGCGGCGCTCTTCGGAGCCGGGCACGAAGCCCGTGATGTGCATGTCGGTGATCGAGTCGCCGGTCTCCATGACCCGGCGCAGGGTCGCCTCGACCCGCTCGGCCTCCGGGGACTGGAGATAGTCGTGGACGCCCCGGCCGCGGTGGTCGTCGACCTCGCCTCCGTAGATGGCGGCGAACCGCTGGTTGGCGCGCCTCACCCGGAGATCGGCGTCTATCAGAAGGAAACCGAAAGGAGATTGGCCGAAAATGGCCTGCGAAGCAGCAAGGTCGGTCTCTATCCGGCGCAGGGTCCGGACGTCCACGACGATGCACACGGCGGCCCGTTCACCGCCCTCCACGGTGGTGGGCATCACATAGACCTCGGCGAGCCCCTCCTCCCCACCGGGCTCCGGCACACGGAAGGGGACGACCCCGGTCCACTCCCGGCCGTCGAGGACCTCGGCCATCTTCCGCTGGCCCTCCGCGCGCCGATCGGGGTCGACGAAGGTCTCGATGGGGTCCATCCCCACGGCCCGTTCCGCCGAGATACCGAACAACTGCTCGGCCCGCAGACTCCACTGGTCGACGAGTCCGTCCGGACCGATCGAGAACGAGGCGACCTTGATGTAGTCGTACATGGACCCGGGAGGGCTGGTCTGCCACACGGGGTCACCGACCCCGTAACCACCCAGGACACCCGTGCCACCGGAGGATTCGCCGACGCCGCCGATGGATCCGCCCGCGCCGTGGCCACGCGCGTCGGTGCGGCCGCCGCCGTTCGGCCCGTCGCCCGCACTGTCGCGTGCGGCGCCGCTGTCGCGAGTGGCTCCGCCCAGGCCGGAATCGTCTGCGGCCTCGGGCCTCGCGCGGTCCGACGGGTTCCCTGACCCCGTGGACTTCGTGGCCTTCGCTGGTATCTCGCTCACGCGAACCGTCCCCTCCAGCTCACCGCGTCCGGCTTCGGTCACCAGGGGCGGCTGCCCGCAGTATCCAGCACTACGGCGCCGCGCAACACGGTGTTCACGATCACAGCACGGTCCCGATCGTTTTTGGACCGGCTGCGACATACTCCCAAGTCTTCTAACCAGGCGTTGCCCCCTCGAATCAAAGACTCCAGCCAGCGCTACTGGCTTGAACCAGTCGGTCGCACGCGCGCCCCCGGTAGCCGCCCCCTCCCCCCCTGCCGTACGCCGTGAACCCCCGCCGTGCACCCGGACCTTCGGTTCGTACGTGGACGGAGGCCTTCAGCCGGGAACCGCCAGCTCGAACCAGACGGTCTTGCCCGTCTCCCCGGGGCGGGTACCCCAGGCCCGGGAGGACCAGGCCACCAACTGAAGCCCCCGGCCGCTCTCGTCGTCGGCATCGGCCGCGCGTTCGCGCGGTGGATCGGGCAACGGGTCGGAGACCTCGACCAAGAGGGTCCCCGAGGGGTCGGCGGGGCGCACGAGCCGCACTCCGATGGGTCCCGTCGCGTGCCGCAGCGCGTTGGTCACCAACTCGCTCACCAACAGGGCGGTGATGTCGGCGAGGACCTCCAGCCGCCACTCGCGCAGCTGCCCTCGCACCACCGCACGAGCGTCCCGCACCGCCCCTGGTTGCGCGGGGAAGGTCCACTCGGCGCAGTCGTCTCCGCTGTCGATCACGCCGATCACTTCCCAGTCCAGAAGCAGACCCTGTCCGGTTTCATGGGGTTAATGGGCACATACCCGATATCAAGCCCGAAGTACCGCGCACGAGGGCGCACTGTGGCACAAACGGCGTAGGGGCGACAACCCTCAACCTTCGGCCCAGCTCGTAGGGGGCGCGCGGAACCGCGCACACGGGTCCGGCGCGGAGCGCCGAGTCTTCGACTGGCCCGAGGAGGGGACGAGGGGTCAGCGTTCCTGGGGTGGGACGGGGTCGCCGGGCAGCACCCTCCGGGCGGGGACGGCAACCGAGGGGCCCCGGACGGGACGGACAGGGGCGGCGGAGGCGAGGGAACGCATCCGGCGCGACATCACGCGCCCCCGTCCCCCCAAGCCAGCCGCGCCGCCTCCATCACCGCCGGCACATCCTGATCCAGCCAGTCGACATCCCACACCTCGTCCACGGTCAGCCAACGCAGCTCGTCATGATCCTCCAGCGCCCGAGGCTCACCGGACAGCAGATGCGCGATCCACACCCGCAGCACATAGCCCGGCCGCACCACCCACTCACCGGGCACCCGCTCCGCGGACTTCGCCTCGACACCCAACTCCTCCCGCAGCTCACGCACGAGCGCCTGCTCGGGAGACTCGTCGGGCTCCACCTTGCCACCCGGCAGCTCCCACCGTCCGGCCAGCTCAGGCGGTGCGCTGCGGCGCGCGGCGAGCAGTCGGCCGCCGCTCAGCAGAGCGGCTCCCACCACCACGATCGGTTCGGTCATGCGCGGGAGCCTACGGGAGCGGACACGAGCGCCGGGCGGGGTGCGTCACTTGCTCCCACTCATCCCGTTCTGGCCGTTCTGCCCGATACGTTCGACCCAGTAGAGCTGCTTGTGGCCGCGAGCGTCGAGACTGTCCGCGATCTTCTGCGCTTCGGCGCGCGTCGCGTACCTGCCCACCCGGTAGCGGTTGCCGTTGTCGTCCTGCCTTATGACGAGCCAGGGAAGAGTGATCGTGCCGTCGTTCATCGACCCCCACCGCTCCTTCCCGCCCCGGCCCCTCCAGGTCCCGCCCCCGGATGCCGCCGCGCCCCGCCACCTAAGGAAACCGCAATCCGCATATGCCCGAGCGTACGCCCAACCTTTACACAGCGAATCCGACTTCTCACAAAGAGGTACGCAACCAGCCAAGACGAGGGGGGCGCACCCCGTCGAACGCGCCGTCGATCACCACCCGCGCGCCCCCCTGTGCACCGACGAGCAGCGGTCCCGTGCCGTTCGCGCGAAACGGGCACCTACCGGGCGCCATGACGACCCGTCGCAGAGAACGACCGAATTCGAACTACGTTCGGACGGATCCTCCGAGGCTGAGACGACTTCAACTTCCCCCTGGCAAAGGCCACTTGACCCATGCCCACGTCACCGTCCGATACACGCGCTCAGCCGGATTCCCGAACGGGCCGCGCCCCGGCCTCACTTCACCGGCAGGTGGTACGCCACCTGGTAGCGGTCCGCCGGCACCACCACGTCCGCCGTCTCCACCGGGCGCCCGGAGGCGAAGTAGGTGCGGTGGACGACCAGGACGACATGCCCGGGGACACCGCCGAGGGCGAGCAACTCCTCGGCCAGGCCGGGGCGGGCACCCACCTCCTCGGTGACGTTGTCGACGACGACGTCGATGGCCGCCATGCGCTCGACGACGCCCATACCGCCGAGAGGACCCTCCTCGGGAAGCATCACGGGCGTGCGACCGGTGAGGGCGAGGGGCTCCCAGGAGGTGGACAGCATCATCGCCTCCCCCGCGTCCCGGAAGGTGTACCTGGTGCACATCACGCGGTCACCGGGCTGGATCTCCAGCCGCTCGGCGACCGTCCGTCCCGCCTCGACCTGTTCGCTGCGCGACTCCCAGGTGCCGCGCGCCGCGGCGTCGGCCTGTTCCTGCCGGAAGGGCGTGGCCCCCCCGGCGGGCCGGAATCCGGAGCGCGCCACCCGACGCGGCACCGGCCGCTCCCGCACATAGGTACCCGACCCCGAGCGGCCTTCCACCAGCCCCTCGGCCATGAGCACCTTGCGGGCCTCCAGCGCGACCGTGTCCGAGACGCCGTACTCCTCGCGGATACGGGCCTGGGAAGGGAGGCGGGTGTGCGGCGGCAGCGATCCGTTCACGATCTTCCTGCGGAGATCACCCGCGACACGCAAGTACGCCGGCTGCTCACCGAAAGTCACTGGCCGCTCCCATCTGGATGTACAGACAGCAACAGCGTGGCAACCCTGGGTTCAGCCAGGCAAGCAAAGGCCAGAGAATCACTCGATGTGATGACATGCACCCGGGGAGGGCTTTACGCAGGCACTTTCTCCCCACTATGGGGGGCGTCTCACACCTCCGCTTTGGGCCCGTCCTCGCCGTCGCCCCCGCCGGTGTCCTCGTCGTCGTACGTCGGCGGTCCGGTGGCCAGCCCCAGAGCCTCGCGCGCGGTGATGGCCATGGTGCCGTCCGTCAATCGGTGCGCCTCGTCCCAGTGGTCGTTGAAGTCCTCCGCGTCGCGCGCCCCGTGCGCCGCCTCCCACTCCTCGCGCGCCTCGTCCAGGGCGTCGGCGTAGTCGATCACGGCCTGCTCGGCGGCGGGCTCCCAGTCGTGTGCGCGCAGGGCGGTCGTCTGCTGGTCCAGGGCGTCGACCACCTGTGACGCCCACGCCTTGTGCCCCGCCAGATCGTCCTCCACGTAGTCCGTGTCGGGCATCTCGTCGAAGGCGTCGTTCAGGACCGCGTCGGCCTCCAGGAAGGCGAACTGGTCGCTGTCGAGGGTCGTCGCGTCCTGCCGCAGCGAGCCCGTCAGGCCGGCCTCGGGGTCCACGTTGCCGAACATGCAGGTGATCTCGCGGTCGCCTTGGCGCCAGCTCTCCCGCGTGGGAATGAAGTAGTAGACGTCGACGTCGCCAGGGAGCGCCCAGACGTCCATCGCGTACGCCTCCGATAGCTCGAAGCACCGGTCGTCGGCCACATCCGTGATCGCGTCGTCGCCGGGGAAGTCACCGTCCGCGCGGTCGCCGTCCGGCATCGGGAAGCCGGCGAACACCTCGGCGTCGTGCTCACCGTCGCACGGCACGATGTCGACGTCGTACGCGTACCCCTCAAGGGAGCCGCTGACCGAGTCGAAGCACTCGCCCTTCGCCACCGAGAAGGTGCCACCCGCGCCGCTCGCCGCGCCGCGGAAGCCGTCCCACGCGTCGCGTGCGCCGCCCGTGGTCGAGGCGAGGGTGATCAGCAGCGCGCCGACCGTCGACAGGACGATTCCGGCCACCGCCATACCCTTGCCGCGTTCCCCCTTCTTCCTGATCTGCGCCAGCGCGACGATGCCCAGCACCAGCCCGACCCCCGGCAGGAAGCAGAGCACTCCGAGCACGAGCGAGGCGATCGCGAGCCCGTTGACGGGCGGGGTGGGCACCCACGCCGGATACGCCTGTCCCCAGGACCGGCCCCAGGGCTCGGCTGCCGCCCCGTACGGGTAGGGCTGCCCGCCCCCCGCCTGCGGCTGGCCCGCCGACGGGAACGGGCCACCTCCGTGAGGTGGCTGGGGCCCGAAGGGCGGGGGTGTGGCCACGGATGCGGATACTCCTTGCGCAGAGCAGAGGGGAACTGACGTACGACTGGGCGCATGGTAAGCGGGTGGCGGGGGCGGGCGATACGCCGGGCGGCCCAGAACGTCCACGGGGGCCACGGGCATCCCTGGCGGCACGCATCTCCCCGGGCGTCACGGACCTCCCCTGGCGACATGTGCCGCACGGCCTGCATGGGCTTCCCCTGGCCTGCATGGGCTGCCCCGGCCTGCACGGGCTTCCCCGGCCGGGCATGGGCTGCCCCGGGCGGCACGGGCTTCCCCGGCCGGGCATGGGCTTCCCCGGGCGGCACGGGCTGCCCCCCGGCCGACACCAGCCTCGGAACGCGCCCCGGCCGCCCCTGCCGACCCGCCCCACCCGAACTAATCTTCGTTCATGACCCCTCTGCCGGATCGCTTCTGCCCGACGGACGGCACGCGCGTCCCCGCCGCCTCCCTCGCCTGGTGCTGCCCGGCCTGCCGAGGCCCCCTGGACCTGGACTTCGCGCCCACACCGGCATCGCTCAAGTCCCTCTCCGGCCGGGTGAACTCGCTCTGGCGCTACGCGGAATGCCTCCCGCTGGCGTCGCCCACCGTCTCTTTGGGCGAGGGCCGGACCCCGCTCGTCGAGCTGCGCGAGGGCATCCGGGCCAAGCTGGACTTCCTGATGCCGACGCTGTCCTTCAAGGACCGGGGCGCGGTGCTCCTCGCCGAACTGGCCCTGCGGCTCGGGCCCCGGCAGGTGATCGCCGACAGCAGCGGCAACGCGGGCACGGCGGTCGCCGCGTACTGCGCACGGGCCGCGCTGCCCTGCACGGTGTACGTCCCGGCCGGCACGTCGGACAAGAAGCTGGAGCAGATCGGGGCGCACGGCGCGCAGCTCCACCTCGTCGACGGCGACCGCGAGGCCACGGCCCGGGTCGCCCGCGCGGCGGCGGACGAGGACGGTGTCTTCTACGCGTCGCACGTCTACAACCCGTACTTCCTGCACGGCACCAAGACGTACGTCCACGAGTTGTGGGAGGACCTCGGCGGCCGCCTCCCCGACGTGATAGTGGTCCCGGTGGGCAACGGCACGCTGCTGCTGGGCGCGGCCCTCGCCGTCGCGGAACTGCACGCCGCGGGCCTCATCGACCGCCGCCCCGCCCTCTACGCCGTCCAGTCCGCCGCCGTGGCACCGCTCGCCCACGCCTGGACCGAGGGCGCCGACGACCTCGTCGGGACCACGCCCACCGCACCCACCTTCGCCGAGGGCATCGCCATCCCCCGCCCGCCCCGGGCCCGCCAGATCCTCCGCGCCGTCCGCGACTCCGGCGGCGCCTTCCTCACCGTGACGGAGGATCAGATCCGCCACGCCCAACGCGACCTGGCCTCCCGCGGCCTGTACGTCGAGTCCACGGGCGTGGCCTGCTGGGCGGCGGTGCGTGACGGAGCGCTGGGGTCGCGCACGGCGGTGGTGCCGTTGTGCGGCGCGGGCGTGAAGACGGGGCTGGCGGGGAGCTGAGGACCGAACGGCCGGAGGACCCGAACGGCCGCAGGACCGGCAGGGCCCGCGGGCCTCTGGGCCAGTACGCCGCGTACAGCATCAGCGCCAGGAATCCCGCGCCGACCGCCGTCAGCAGCATGCTGCCGCGCCTGTGTCCGGCCCACAACAGGAGCGCTCCGGCTGCGACCGCCAGCACACGGAACTCACCGTTGAACACGACGAGCACACCGAGAATCGCCCATGCCACCCACATGTGGTTCCCCTCCCCAACCTGATGTGCCGACCTGCTGAAGAACTGCCCACCCCAAGAGATTGACACCCCAAACCCGCATGTTCTCGACAGGACGGCATCAGGACGTGCTACCGACCGAGCGGGAGGTCCCTCGGCCCGCGCCGACAGGTGCCGTGCCGACATAGGGCACGAATTTCCCTCCGGGGAGCCTCCCGAATGCGTAACAGGGCTGCTCTACGACTAGGCTCTGTCCCGCCGCCCGGTGCCCCGGCGTGGCACCGGCAACAAGCACGCCCCACGGTCGGCGCATGCGAGGAGAAAGGCACGGCAGGTGCTGAGAGAAACGAGCGGCCCCGAGTACGTCTCGGGCCTGGTGGACATCACCGACCTGCCCATGGACGCGCTGGAGGACCTGCCGGACACGGTCCTCGCTTCGGTGCTCCACGATGTGCGATTCCCGTCGGGCGAGAGCTTCGCCGCGTTCGCGTCGGCGCTTCTCTGACACGCCGGCATCCCCCTCCTCGCTGCCTTTCGGCCAACTACGATCCGTTCCCCCGTGGTGAGTTGAGCACCGGCCCAGCGGGGTATCACGTTGCCACGCACGTATCCCGGCTCATAGGCGCGGTGAAACGCCTGCGGCCGGATACGACGGCCGGGGGGTGCTTTGGAGCGAGAGCCGTACTTTTTCCTCAGCTACGCGCGCCGGGACGACCGGGGTAGCGCCTTCGTGCGTCGTTTCTACGACGATCTGTTGGCGGAGCTGGGCCGCCTGGGTGCGGACTGCAGCGGACAACAGCCGTTCCTCGACATCGAGCGGATCGGCCTGGGCATGGACTGGGAGAGCGCGCTCGGCAGCGAGATCGGGCACTGTCGGGCCCTGGTGGCCCTCTGCTCGCCCGCTTATGTCAACAGTCCCTACTGCGGCAAGGAATGGGCCGCCTTCGAATCCCGGCTGCTGAGGTATCGCGAGCAGACCGACATCGAGGTACCGGCGCTCATACCGGTCCTGTGGGTCCCCCTGCACAACGCGATGCCGCCGGAGATCAGCAAGTACCAGTACTTCGAACCGCCGATGGGTCAGGAGTACCTGGAGCAGGGGCTGATGGGACTGTTGCGTTCCGCTCCGGGCGGCCGCGCCTACCGCGCCGTCCTGGAACTCGTCGCGAAGCGGGTGCACCACGTCGCCGATCTCTTCCGGCTGCCCCGCGCGCATGGCCTCGACCTGGGGACCGTGCGCAGCCCCTTCGAAGGGCGGGAACCCACGGGCCCGGGGAGACGCACCACGGGTCACGTCCGCGTGTTCATCGCCGCGGGCGTCACCGATCCCCTGCCCACGGGCCGGCAGCGGCACGAGTACTACGGGCCCTCACCGCTCGACTGGACGCCGTACCATCCGCCGATCCATCCCACCGTGGCCTACCGGGCTCAGCGTGTGATCATCGACGAGGGGTGCACGAGCAGCCTGGAAGTCGTCGACCGCGGCCTCG
This sequence comes from Streptomyces akebiae, assembly GCF_019599145.1. Taxonomy (NCBI): domain Bacteria; kingdom Bacillati; phylum Actinomycetota; class Actinomycetes; order Kitasatosporales; family Streptomycetaceae; genus Streptomyces; species Streptomyces akebiae. Next base: position 3,598,326 of record NZ_CP080647.1, read on the forward strand.
GCGAGAAGCTCGACGAGGCCATGCACAACAACCAGACATCCGTGCTGCTGGTCGACGCGTGGGCCGCCCGGGACAGCCAGTACCGCGCTCCGCTGTCCGACTACGACCGGCAGAACCATCCGGTCACCGGCGTACTCGTCCCGTGTCACGAGACGGACGAGGAATCCGTCGACGAGAAGCTGTGGACCGATCTCCAGCAGGTCTTCAGACGCAACTGGATGCGGCGCAACGACCCCTACGACCCGCTGTTCCAGGTCCAGGTCGAAAGACAACGGTTCGAGAGCAGGCTGGCCCGCATGGTGGTGGTCGCCCAGAACCGTCTCATGGAGCAGGCCGTGCCACGCCGACTGCCCGCCGGGCCGTCGGCACCGCCCATGCCGGGACTCAACGTCCCGTACACGCCGCCCCCCAGCAGCGACGATCCGACCGAGCCGCCGGGTCGTACGCCCCCGCAGAAGGATCAGGACGATGAGCTCTGAGACCGAGGCTCAGGACACCGGCCGGATAGTCACCTTCTACTCGTACAAGGGTGGCACGGGCCGCACGATGGCCCTCGTCAACGTCGGTTGGATCATGGCCAGTAACGGCAAGCGGGTGCTCCTGGTCGACTGGGACCTCGAGGCCCCCGGACTGCACCGGTATCTGCGCCCCTTCCTCCTCGACCCGAAGCTGCGGGACACCGACGGCCTGATCAACATGGTGAACTCCTTCGTCGGACACGTGATACGGCCCGGGGAACCGCTGGAACCCGGCGCCGGGACCACCGTGATGAGTGACGACGAACTGCGTTCCCACGCTCGGCTCGGCCCTCGCACCACCGGCCTGGACCTGCGCTTCCCCGCGGGCGGCCGGCTCGACTTCCTGCCCGCCGGGCGGATGTCCCCCTCGTACTCCGCAGACGTCACCAGCTTCAACTGGCGCGCGTTCTACGAGCGTCTGGGTGGCGGCTCCTTCCTTCAGGTGCTGCGGGAGGAGATGAAGGCCTCGTACGACTACGTCCTCCTCGACAGCCGCACCGGCGTCAGCGACATCTCGGGGATCTGCACCACCGTCATGCCGGACGTCCTCGTCGACGGGTTCGTGCTGAACCACCAGAGCATCGAAGGCGGCCTGGACATCGCGCAGTCGGTGGCCTCGGAGGTGCGCCACCCCGTACGCATCCTCCCCGTCCCCATGCGGGTCGAGGACGGCGAACAGGAGCTGCTCGAATGGGGCCGGGACATGGCGCGTGCCGAGTTCGGACCGTTCCTCTCCTGGCTGGACGAATCGGAGCAGGACCAGTACTGGGGAGAGGTCGAGGTCCCCTACAAGAAGTACTACGCCTACGCCGAGATCCCGGCCACGGTCCGCGACCGGCCCTCCCAGCCGGGCAACCTGCTCGCGGCGTTCGAGCGGCTCACCTCGTGGATCACCGACGGCCGGGTACGGTCCCTCGTCCCTCATCCGGAGGAGGAGCGGCAGCGGATGCGTGCCGCCTACCTCGACCCCAGGACGTCGTGGCCGCGCATCCACGTCAGCTACGCCTCGGCCGACCGGATGTGGGCGGAATGGATCGCGGCCAGGCTGGAGGTCATCGGATACCAGGTCTCGCTGCACAGCACCGCCGAACCGGGCACGGGGACGTTGCCCGAGGTCGCCCCCGTACTGCAGGGGCGCGGACGGATGCTCGCCCTGCTCTCCCCCGAGTACATGGTGCAGCGGCGTGCACAGGAGGTCTGGAAGCAGTTGCGAGGTCTTGAGAGCGCCGACAGAGCACTGCTGGCGGTGCGCGTCCAGGAGTTCGAGACCACTGCCCGGGCCCCCTTCCGGGGACGGTTCGCCGCCGACCTCACCCACTGCACCCCCGAGGAGGCGGAGGCCCAGCTGCTGGCGGTCGTCGGCCCGGTCCGCCGCGCCCGCGTCCCGGGCAGCGTCGCACCGGCTCCCGACTCACCCGCCCCGCCGTTTCCCGGCACGTCCCCCTCGGTACAGCGCGTTCCCTCCAGGAACGTGTCCTTCACCGGCCGGGGCTTTCTGCTGGAGCGGCTGCGCAACGGCTTCACCTCCGGCAACACGACACAGGTCCTCTACGGACTGGGCGGGGTAGGAAAGACGCAAATAGCTCAGGAATACGCACATCGCTTCAAAGCGGCCTATGACGTGGTCTGGTGGGTCACCGCCGCGCAACCCGGTCTGATCCGCCCCGCCCTTGCCGATCTCGCGCCGCGTCTCGGCCTGGAGGTCGGCGAGGACGTGGGGAGCACCGCGGAGTCGGTGCTCAGGGCGTTGCGACGGGGGGAGCCCTTCGACCGCTGGCTCCTGGTCTACGACAACGCCGGACGTCCCGAACAGCTCGCGGCGTTCATCCCGACCGGGCCGCCCGGTGGGCACGTCCTCCTCACGTCCCGCGACCGGACCTGGGTGAACGACGCGGGACTGGTCGAGGTCGAGGTGTTCCAGCGTCAGGAGAGCACCGACCTGCTGCACCGCCTCAACACCGGGCTCACGGCCTCCGACGCCGAGGAGGTGGCCAGGGAACTGGGCGACCTGCCGCTGGCCGTCGCCCAGGCCGCTGTCTGGCTGAGCGAGAGCAGTATGCCGGTGGCCACCTATCTGGCACTGCTCAAGGACCGCCTCACCGAGGTGTTGCAGACGACCCAGTTACCCGAGCGGGACTATCCCCGCTCGGCCGCGGCGACCTGGAACCTGGCGGTGGACGAACTGCGCCGGGTCAACCAGGCGGCGGCCGAGATGCTGGAGATCTGCTCCTTCTTCGGACCCGACCCCATTCCGTTGCGACTCCTCTACAGCAAGGCCGTCACCAAGGCGCTGACCCTGCCGTCGGGTGAGCCGCGCGACGAGATGGCGGTCGCCCAACTGGTGCGTACGATCAATCGGTTCGGCCTGGCCAAGAGCGATCAGAGCAGCGCGACCCTCACGGTCCACCGGCTGGTGCAGGCGGTCATCCGCGACCAGGTCGACGACGCGCGCAAACCACAGGCCCGGGGTGTGGTGCACGCCGCGCTGGTGGACGCCGATCCGGGCGACCCCGACGTCCCCGCGGACTGGGATCGTTACGCGGAACTGCTGCCCCATCTGCGGCCCAGCCTGGCGGCCGAGAGCCCGGATCCCGAAGTGCGCAAGTGGGTCACCGATTCCGTGCGTTATCTGTGGAAACGCGGCCTGCGCGCAGACGGCCAGGAGCTCGCGGAACGCACACTGGCCCGCTGGAAGACGTGCGGCATCGGCCACCCCGACGACCCCCAGACCCTGATGCTGCGCATCCAGCTCGGCAACGTGCTTCGCTCCAGGGGGCGGCTGGAGAAGGCGTACGAGATCGACCGGGACACCTTCGAGCGGTTCCACCGCACCAAGGGGCCGGACTACGCGCACACGCTCGCGGCCGCCGGGAACGTCGCCGCCGACCTGCGTGCGCTGGGCCGCTACGTGGAGGCCCGGGAACTCGACCGCCAGACCCTCGACGGAGCCCTGCGGACCCTGGGAGACGACCACCCGCGCACCCTCATGTACACCAGCAACCTGGGTATGTCGGAGTACCTCGCGGGTGATCGCCGGGCGGCCCTCGATCTCCACGAACTCGCCTACCGACAGCAGAGCGAGGCGCGCGGCCGGGACAACTTCTACGCCCTGCTGTTCGCCAGCAACTACGCTCGGGACCTGCGCGAGACGGGGAGTCTGAGGGAGGCCCTGGAGCTGCTGCGCAACACCGTCCAGTTGTACGAACAGACCCTCGGCGACGGTCACATGGAGACGCTGAGGACGCGCCGCAACCTCGCCGTGGCCCTGCGCCGGGCCGGTGACTACGAACAGGCGAGGAAGATCGACGAGGACATCCACTCCCGTTACGTCGAGGCGCACGGCACGGAGCACACGGACACGCTCGCCGCGGCCTGCGGTCTCGCCTGTGACCTGGCCGCGCTCGGGGAGCCGCAGCGGGCACGGCAGCTGGCCGAGCGGGCGATGGACCGCTACAGCACCTACCTGGGGCCGGAACACCCCGTCACGCTCGCCTGTGCCACCAACCTATCGGTCTACCGGCGGTTGACCGGCAGTGCGGACTCCGCATGCGAGCTGTCCCACATGGCTCTGCACCAGATGTCACGGATCGTCGGGGAGAGTCACCCGTACAGCCTCAGCTGCATGATCAATCACGCGAACGACCTCGCTCTGGCCGGCAACCTGGAACAGGCGGTCGAGTGGGACCGGCGTGCGCGGCGGTACTTCCTCGACATCCTGGGCCCGGACCACTACGACGCCATCAGCATCACCTCCAACCTGGGCCTGAGCCTGCGGGCGATCGGCCGTACGGAGGAGGCAGGGCAGTTGGCGGAGGAGGCGGCGCGCAGGGCCCGGGACAAGCTGGGCGAGGCACACCCCACGACCCGGACGATACTGTCCGGAAAACGACTCGACTCCGACATCGAACCACCGACCACCTGATCAGCGGACGTCATCCGCCCCAAGGGCCACAGGGCGCCCACCGGGTACCTATGATGGCCTCTTTCCTCCGCCGCCGTACCAGAGCGATCGATGCCGATGTCCGCCACCAACGCCCCGCCCGCCGCACCGGACAGCGGGACGGAGTCCGTGCCCTTCCGGCAGTTCCTGCTGAAGATCCACAGCCGGTGCAACCTGGCCTGTACGTACTGCTACATGTACGAGGCGGCCGACCAGAGTTGGCGGCAACGTCCCAGGAGCATGGCGCCGGCGACGGTTCGGCGGGCGGCGCGGCTGATGGCCGAACACGCCGCGGAGCACGGACTGTCCGAGGTGCACGTGGTGTTGCACGGCGGCGAGCCGCTGCTGGTCGGACCGGAGCACCTGGAAAGGCTCCTCGGGACGGTCGCGGACGCCCTGGACGGGATCGCCGCACCTCGCTTCACCCTGCAGACCAACGGCATCCGGCTCGCCGAGGACCCGCGGCTGCTCCCCGTTCTCGACGCTCACGGGGTCCGGATCGGGGTGAGCCTGGACGGCACCCCGGCCGGGCACGACCGGCACCGGAGGCGGGCCGACGGGCGGGGCAGTCACGCCGCCACCACCCGCGCGCTCGAACTGCTGACGGACCCGGCCCACCGGCACCTGTTCGCCGGCCTGTTGTGCGTGATCGACCCCACCACCGACCCGCTGGAGACGTACGACGCGCTCCTGCGGTTCGCTCCGCCCCGGCTGGATCTCTTACTCCCGCACGGGACCTGGCAGGCTCCGCCCCCCGGGCTCGCCGCACGGACGTCCCCGCCGTCGATGCCACCCGCGCCGGGCGCGACCCCGGGTGCCACCCCGTACGCCGACTGGCTGCGCCCGGTCTTCGACCGCTGGTACGGCGCCCCGAGCCGGGAGACCGGCATCCGCCTGTTCGAGGAGATCATGGTGCTGCTGCTCGGCGGTACCGCCCGCAGCGAGGTCGTCGGTCTCACACCCATCGACCTCGTCGTCGTGGAGACCGACGGGGCGATCGAGCAGGCCGACTCGCTCAAGGTGAGCTATCCCGGGGCGCCCGAGACCGGGCTGCACGTGTTGCGCGACACCTTCGCCGACGCCGCCGCGCATCCCGCCTTCCGCGCCCGGCAGCGCGGGTTGAATGGGCTCGGGCCGGTCTGCCGCTCCTGCTCCCGCTCCCGCGTGTGCGGCGGCGGCCTGTACGCCCACAGATACTCGCCCGGAGCCACCCCGGTCTTCTCGGCTCCCTCCGTGTACTGCGACGACCTGGCGGTACTGGTCGACCACATCGGAACCCGGCTGCGCCGGGACGTCGCCGCGCTGACCGCGCCCCGGCGGAAGGCGTCCCGATGAGAGCGGCGACGGGGCAGGGGGCCGGTGTCGCACCACGCCCCCGCCAGGATCTCGTCCCGCACACCGTGCCCGCCCTCGTCTTCAAGGCCCTGGCCCGCGCCCGCGGCGGTGCGACCGCCGTGGACCTGTTGCGGAACGGGCAACTGAGCAAACGCATGCTGATGGTGCGGGCCCTGCGCCGGGCGGCGGACGGGCATCCGGAGGAGGGCATCGCCGAAGCGGCGTACCGCGCCCTGGTCGAACTGAACCGACGGGACCGCGCGACATGGCACGAGGTCATGCTGCACCCCTACCTGGACGAGGGACTGACCCGGGCCCTCACCGCGCTGGACCGCGGACTGCCCACTGATCTGCGGTGGTTGGAACAACTGACGGCGGATCCGGGTCGGCGGGCATGGCATCGCGTCGACGCCCTCTGTGACGGCACGGCACTCGAACTGCGGCTCGCCGACCACGGCCCCTTCCGTGAGGCGCACGGTCACGAACTCGCCGACCCGCTCACCGCCGGGCAGGCACAGGAGTGGACACAAGCGCTGCGTGCCGCCTGGACCGTGCTCGTGCGGCGGCACCCCTGGCACGCGCAGACCATCGCCGCCGGCCTGACCACCGTGGTCCCGCTGCGCCCCAACCCCGATGGCACCGAGGTGAGTTCGGCGGCCCGGCGGGCCTTCGGTGCCGTCGCCTCCTCCCTCCCCGACGACCCGGTGCTCCTCGCACTGACCCTCGTGCACGAGTTTCTGCACGTCCAACTCGGTGCACTGCTCGACCTGTTGCCGCTGCACGGCCCACCGACGGACGCCCGCTACCACGCCCCGTGGCGGCCCGATCCGCGACCGGCCGGAGCGCTGCTGCAGGGGACGTACGCGCATCTGGGCGTGACGGACTTCTGGCGCACCGAAGTCGCCTCCGGGACGGGAAACGAGCGTGCCCGACGCGAGTACGACACCTGGCGCGAGCACACCGACACCGCAGCCGGCACGCTCCTCGAAAGCGGCGAACTCCTGCCCGCGGGCGAGCGGTTCGTGACGGAACTGCGTGAGGCCGTACGTCGCCGGTCCGTGCCCGCGGGGACGCTGCGAGGCAGAGCGGACCTCGTGCATGACCTTCGCGGACTGGGGCTCCGGGCCGGCGACACCGTCCTCGTGCATTCCGCCCTGAGTACGGTCGGGCCCGTCTCCAACGGCGCCGAGACCATGGTGAGCGCGCTGTCCGAAGTCCTCGGACCCGGCGGGACGCTCGTGATGTACACCCCGGCACCCGACGACGCCCGCGCCCGGACGCCCGCGCCCGCCGCGTACACCGCACCGGGTTTCGGCGTCGGTGTCCTGGCCGAGACGGTACGGGCCCGGCCCGCCGCCCTGCGCAGCGCTCATCCGCGGAGTTCCTTCACGGCGCTGGGCGCCCAGGCGGACTACATCACCTCCGACCACTCCCCCGACTGCTCCCTGGGCGAGGAGTCACCGCTGGGCAGACTGGAGAAGCTCGGCGCCCGGGTGCTGTTGCTGGGGATCGGTTTCGAGGCGTGCACCGCGTTCCACCTGGCGGAGTACCGCGTCCCGAGCCGTCTCGCGGGCCTGCCCGAAGGCGCCGACCCACACCTGGACTCCTCCCCGTTCGCAGCGCTGGGGGCCGCCTTCGAGGCGACCGGGGCGGTGCGCTCCGGCCGGGTCGGCCATGCCCACTGCCGCCTGTTCGACTTCGCTGACGCCGTCGCGTTCGCCGTGGGGCGGCTGGCGGACAGGGCCGACGGGGCAGACAGGGCCGACGGGGCCGACGGGGCCGACAGAGAGTGATCGCCACGAAGAAGTCAGGGGCCCCACCCCGAGGAGTCAGGACCCGGCTGACCTGTGCTTCGCAAGGTCAGCGGCGTGGTGGCGCGTCACCCGCTGCACGTTGAAGCGGAGCGCGGAGACAGACTCCTCCGGGTCCTCGACCGCAGGGCGATCCCGTTCCGCATGATGTCCCGACAAACATGGTGTCCAGGAGCCCCATACCAACCGGGCGAGGCTCCCTGCCGAGCGGGTTGTCGCCGGAGGCCCCGGCCGGCAGGCGGCGGAAGGCCACGCGGATCTCGTTGAAGTGCCCAAGTGCGTACATGCGTAGGTGCGTGCTCCTACTTCGCCAGCTGGGCGTACATGGCTTCCAGGTCGGCGGAGAGCTGCGACTTGACCCAGCGGGTGGTGTCGTCGGCCAGCACCTCGTGTGCTCCCGCCTCGATGCCGTCGAGTGCGGCCAAGGCGATGTCGCGGGGGTCCGCTTTGGGCGCGTCGACGCCCGAGGTCATGTCGGTGTCCACGTAGGCCATGTGGAGCCCGGTCACCGCGATGCCGCGCGGCTGCAGCTCCAGGCGCAGGGAGTTGGTCTGCGACCACAAAGCGGCCTTGGAGGCGCCGTAGGGCGTGCCGTCGGCCAGCCAGGACAGAGCAGAGTGGGCGTTGAGGATGTGACCCCCGCCGTTGCGCTCGATGACCGGCACGAAGGCCCGGGTGACCAGCAGCGGCCCGTAGAAGTTGGTCTCCAGATCCCGGCGCACATCCTCCATCGGGGAGTTGAGGTACGAAGCGCGGACGGAGGCCCCGGCGTTGTTGATCAGGATGGTGACGTCCTGGGCCTGCTCGGCGGCGGCTGCCACGGATGCCGGGTCGGTGACCTCGAGCGCCAGCGGAACGGCATCGGGGTGGGTCACCGTGCGCGGGTCACGGGCCGTGGCATAGACCTTGCCTGCCCCACGCGCATAGAGCTCCTCGACCAGCATCTTGCCGATGCCACGGCTGCCTCCGGTGACGAAGACGCCGGCGCCCTTGATTGCTGTCATGACTACCTCCACAAAGATGAAAACCGATCGGTTTCACCACCGTAAACCGATCGGTTTTGTGATGCAAGTCGGTCGGAACTCAGGCTGCAGGGGCTGGCTGGCCTCGTGTCCATCGGCGAAGTCCGTACGCGCCGGGCGCAGGCCGGCGAAGCCGCGAGCCCGCCGACAGGGATCGACGTGACCTGGCTGGACCTCAGGCGGGGTTCGGCGGAATGACGTGAGGAGTGGCGTGCCGTACGGCTCGGTGTCGCCTACGTGCTCGGCCGCGCGTTCCGAGCCGGCCTGGGGTCGGCGACCAAGGGCGGCCAACTGCCGGCGGCGCAAGGACAGCCCAGGTACGGCGGGCAGGTCGGCGAGGCGCGCACGACAGGGAAGTCAGGCCCGACGGCGCCGACGGCCTTTGTGGCGACGCGACCTCGCGACGAGAGGCCCCGTCCGCGGGGCCCGCGGACGGGGCACGCATTCTGCGTGAGCTGGAGCCCACGTATAGGAGTCGCGGGATGATCCGGCCCCTGTGACGGCCCACCTTGTGTCGCCTGTCGCCGAGCGCCGCGACGCCGCCTGCAGGCGCCCCGGTCGCTGGTGCGTTGGGGGGGAAACGAAGACCGGAGGGTGACGATCAATCCCACGACTGTGGCGGCTCAACGGACGTAGCGCTGAGGATCACCCTGTGCGAGATGAAATCGCCCGTGTCCGCCCATGTGGATCTCCGGCGCTTCTTATGGGACCGGAACCACCGGCAGGACGATGCGGGAGGGTCGGGCGGGGTCGTGGAAGACCTGCTGCCGGGCCACTCGGGCCGTGGTCGCGATCTCCTCGGGTTCGCCCGTGTTGAGATTGCGGTCCCAGCGGGGGAAGTTGCTGGAGGTGACCTGGACCCGTATGCGGTGTCCCGCGCGGAAGACGATGCTGGTCGACCACAGGTCCACGACGTGCTCGGCCGCCTCGCCCGGTGTCGCCGCGCGTACCCGCACGATGCCGTCGGCCACATTACGGGAGACGCCCATCTCATCGACGTCGCACAGGCGGGCCACCCAGTCGGTCGAGGGTCCGTCCGTGGCCGCGAAGAGCACCGCCCGGACCCGGCCCGTCACCTCCACGTCATCTTCAAGCGGTTCGGTGGTGAAGACCAGAACGTCCTTGCGCGCCTCCACGGCCGTTTGGTCGAGCGGCCCGGGACGGAACTCGTCGGTGTTCAGGAGCCCGCCACCCATGAGGAGCGCGCCGCCGGCGGTCGGCACCGGATCCATGGGGTCGTAGGTGAACTCCTCGGCCTGCTCGGCGGTGGACGGCGGCTCCTGCGTCAGGCGTCCGTCGGCGCGCAGGTGGAAGTCCGTGTCCACGGCGCGCGACAGGGGCCATTCCGTCTCCTCGCGCCACTGGTTGATCCCCATGACGAACAGCAGCACCTCGCCCGTGTCCGGCTCCGGAGCCTCGCCGTCGCCGATCGTGCGCTGGAACCAGTCGAACTGCAGGTCGTGCAGGCGTCCGCGCATGCCCATGTAGTCGGAGTTCGCGGCGAACCCGAAGTTGACGTCACCGACCACGTGCCGCCAGTTGGTGTGCGCCCACGGGCCCATGACCAGCGTGGCGGACCGGCCGGCGCGGCGCATGGCGGTGAAGTTGTCGAGCGTGCCCTGGCCGAAGGTGTCGAACCAGCCGCCGACCTGGAAGGTGGGCAGATCGATCTCGCCGTGCCGGCCCGCGACGGTGCAGGACGCCGCCCACTCGGGCTCGCGCCGGGAACGCTCGTGGCCCAGCTCGGGCAGGTCGTGCCGGGCGAACGCGGGAAACCGCCCGGCGGGCAGCTCCCCGTAACCGCCGCTCGCCAGGCCGTCGAAATCCTGCACGAGCCCGGTGATGCCGTTCACGAGCCCGTCGAGGTCGGTGGAGTGACGGCGCATCAGGGTGTCGGCACCCTGCAGGAGCGACCAGGGCACGCTGAGGCCGAGCTCGATCGCACCGCCACGCGTCCACAGCCCGTCGTCCGGGTCGGACCAGGTGATCATCGGCGCGATGGCCTTCAGCTCCGGCGGCTTCGACAGCGCCGCCATCCACTGGGTGTTGCCGAAGTAACTGCCGCCGATCATGCCGACGGAGCCGTTGGAGCCGGGGAGGGTGGCGGCCCACCGTACGGTGTCGTAACCGTCGCTCTCCTCATACGTGAACGGCTCCCACTCCCCCTCGGAGGCGAACCGGCCACGGGTGTCCTGGAGGACCACCATGAATCCGTGCCTGGCCGCCGCCAGAGGATCGAGTACGACGCCCATCATGGGCGTCTGCTTGCCGTACGGCAGCCGGCTCAGCAGCACCGGCCACGGTCCCGTACCACCGGGCCGGTAGACATCCGCGCGCAGCACCGTGCCCTCACGCATCTCGGCCGGAACGTCGAGCTCGATCTGGATCTCCGTCATGCGCTGTTCCCTTGAATCTTCTACTTGCGGGGTGCATGAGTGCGGCCAGGCGTCAGCCGGCCAGCTTGTTCATCTTGCGGATCTGCTTGTCGAAGACCCCGGCGGGAGCGAGGCGGCGCAGTATGCGCGCGCGTCCGGCCAGGGGACCGGCGGTGTAGCGCAGCTTCGGTTTGGTGTCAGTAGCCGCCGCGACGATCGCCTTGGCGACGATGGCGGGGGCGTCGCCGTTCCTGACCGCCTCCGCCATCACGCGGTCGACGGTGAGCCGCTGCTTCGCGTAGGCGTGCAGAGGGGTGTCGGGCTTCGCGCTGTTGGCCTCGAATCCGGTCCTGGTGTAGGCGGGTTCGACGATGAGCGCCCGGATGCCGTGGTCACGGACCTCGTGGTCCAGGGACTCGGTGTAGCCCTCGATCGCGTGCTTGGAGGCGGCGTAGGCGGCCATGTAGGGCTGGGGCAGGAACCCGAGGACGGACGAGATGTTGATGATGCGCCCGCTTCGTTGGGCGCGCATGTGCGGCAGGACCTCGTTCACCATGCGCATGACCCCGAAGACGTTGGTGTCGAAGACGGACTGGGCCTGCTCGACGGAGGTTTCCTCCGCCGCACCCATCGAGCCGACGCCGGCATTGTTGACCAGGACGTCGATCCGCCCGAACCGCTCGCTCACCTCCTGGACTGCAGAGGCGACCGAGGCATCACCGGCCACGTCGAGGTCCAGGAACGTCACACCGCCGAGCGGGGCGACCCGCGAGGTGTCGCGGCCTGTGCCAACCACCTCGAAACCCGCCGCGACCAGCGCGAGCGCGGTTTCCTTCCCGATGCCGGATGACGCACCCGTCACGAGTGCCACCGGCCGGTTCGTCGTCATCATGCATTCCCGACTCGCTAGAAACCGATCAGTTTCCGCCCACAGTAAACTGATCGGTTTTCATGCGCAAGCTCAAGCGGCGACCCGATCCGGGCCGCGCCACCGTCTGCGCACTGAGGCCGATCGGGCTGCGCGGCTGCTGCGGCGCCTCGCCCGAGGTGGGGTGGAGCGCTGTTGGTGACGCGCGGCGGACAGGAGCCCGACTCATGGCGGTCGGCCTCCACAAGGGCCCTGCGGATCAGCACCCGGTCAGGCGCTTTGCCGGCAGACGCAAAGCCGACCGGCGCCTGCCACGATGACGGCATGGCCAGGATCAGTGCGCAGGAGAGACGCGAAAGCGTCGTCCGCGCAGCGATCGCCGAGTTCGCACTCAAGGGCTACTACCGCACCTCCACTGAGGCAATCGCCAAACGCGCCGGTGTCATGCAGCCGTGCCTGGCTCGTCCCGGGCAAAAAGGCGATCTTCGCCGCCGCCTTGGTGCGGAGCATGGAAGACACCCGCCTGGCTTTCGAGCGGGCGACCGAGGGGATGGAGGGCAGCGAGCAGGCCCTGGGCGCCATGGCGGGCGCATACGCGCGGCTGGTCTCGGCGCGCCCCGAAACGCTCCCGATGCAGAGGCGGGGCTACGCCGTCGTCGCGGCCGCCGAGGCAGAGGGCGATGACCAGACGGGCGAGCTCGTCCGGGCCGGCTGGATGAGACTGTGGGAAACCGTGCACCTGTCACTGGGTGCCGATGCCAAAACGACCACAGGATTCTTTGCTTGCGGCATGCTCGGCAACCTCTTACGGCCATTGGGCTTCCCTCCGCCTGCAGGGAAGCAGGGGCGTGAGGTCATGGGCGCCGCTTCGGCTGCCGGAGTCGGGCAGCAACCCGAAAGAGCACTTCGGTCGCCGACCTTGCTCGAAGTCGGGGCGGTATCAGTGCATGTCTGCCGCATCGAGCAGGGTGGTCACAGTGGGCGCGACGAGCCCGGTCAGATTGTCGGCACCGATCCCCGCGCGGGCGCTGGCGCCGTCGAAGACCAGGATGAGCTGCCGGGCCAGCAGGTCGGGATCGCTCACCCCACCCCGTTCGGCCTCGGAACGGAAAAAGGCCGTCAGGTTCGCTTTGATCTGGTGGGCCACCCGGCTCGCGGGGTGGGCCTGGTCCTTGAGTTCGATCTGCACAGCCAGGTACCGGCAGCCTTGGAAGTCGGGCGCGACCGCCTGCGACTCCACCCGCTCGAAGACGTACAGGATCCGCTCGCGGGGGGAACGGCCATCATCCGCCGGGGGCAGGGCCCTCGCCACGAAGGCGGCAGCACGCTCCTTCAGGCTCGCCGCCAGCAGTTCGTCCTTGCTCTCGAACAGCTGGTACATGGAGCGCTTCGACACCCCCGCCGCCTTGCACAGCGCCTCGACGCCGATGTTGACGCCGTCGCGGTAGGTGAGCGTGGCTGCCGCCTCCAGCAGCCGCTCCCGGGGGCTTTGCTTCACTTCGGTGGTCATACCGTGAGGTTAACTCGAATCGGACGAAATAGAAACCGATCGGTTTCCAGGATGTCGGGGAGGCGCCCGCCGCCCAGCGGACGCCTGAAGGCCCCTCAGAGGCTCGACGACGGCCTTGAGGGAGAGACCGCCGCCGGCCCTGATGGTGCGCGCACCTCTCGTCCCCACGGGGGCGACGCACACCGGGGCCACTCCGAGCAATGGCCCCGTCTTGGGTGAGCCGCGTTCCGCAACGCCGGGGCAGCGGTCATCTCCGGCTTCGTCTCAGCGGGGATGCGGTGCAGCCCCTTGCGGTCGTACCAGCTGGTCATGCCGAAGCCGAAGAGGGCGGCCGCCGCGAGGCCGACGGCCATCATGACCCAGCCCCGGGTCAGGCCGGCGGCGTCGGCCTGGGCGTCGTAGTAGAGGATCGAGCGGATGCCGCCGGTGATCTGCCGCAGCGGCTCGAACTCCGCCAGGAAGCGGTAGAAGCCGGGCAGTGCCTGAAGCGGCATGGTGGCGTTGGCCGTCGGCACCGCCATTCCGACGAAGACCAGAGTGACCACCAGCATGCCGGGCGTGCCGAACACGACGAGCAGGGTGAGCGCACCGATCCCGGAGACAGCTATGACGCACACCGAGTACAGCCACAGCAGTGGCAGATGGGCGGCGTGCATCCCCATGAGGCCGACCGCGCCCACCATGACCAGGCTCCCCATCAGCAGGGACGAACCGGCCATGAGGGTGCTGCTGATGGCGAGGGTCTGCACCCGGGTCGCCCGGATGAGCGGGCGGTGCAGGCGCAGCGGGCCCATGTCGTTGTGGGTGTAGCCGAGGGCGTGGTCGACCTGGCCGCTGATGACGTTGGCGGAGAGCATGCCGCAGACCACGAGGACGAGCGCGTACTAGAAGGCCGTCAGACCCAGGCCGCTTGCGAGTCGAGAGGATGGCCGTCCTCGATCGTGACGGCAGCCGGGTCGGCCGGCAGGACGCGTGCCGCGGCGGGCAGCTTCGCCTGCCCAATCCCGCCCTGGGACGCGAGTTCCTTGCCCACCTGGAGCGAGGCGCTTTCGGCCGCCTGCGTCGTCGCTGTCCGGGCCAGGCTGGAGCCCACGCTGCCGGCGGACTGGTTGGTCAGCACCGTCAGCGTCGGGCGGGTCGGGGTCCCGGTGGTCGCGCCGCCAGTGAGTGCGGTGGTGGCGGACGTGAAGTCGGCAGGGGCGACGAGCGACAAGCTGTGGCAATTGATCGAGCCCTTCCTACCGATGGGCGAGCACGACCCGTACCCTGAGCGGCTGCGTGAGCAGTTCGAGGGGTGATCCGACGGTTCCGCACCAGCAGCCGATGGCGGGAAATGCCGGGCAGGTTCGGTCTGTGGCCGCCGGTCTACGGGAGGCGGAGACTGGAAACTGAGCTGCAGCCACCGCGCAAGCGCCCGCCCCGGCTCAGGAGACTGCGCGCGTTGGCGCCAGCTCGGCTGTTACGGCCTCGGCTGCAGCATCCCTCACCTGCGCCTCCGTGGGCGTGGGCCGGTCGAGTTCGGCAGCGAGTTGAGCCAACGAGGTCATCCGGACACCGGGCAGGGCGCAGGCCATGAACGTGGTGTAGACGTCGAGGTCCGGGTCGACGTTGAGCGCGAATCCGTGGCTGGTGACGCCGCCGCTGATGCGCATGCCGATGGAGGCGATTTTGCGGTGGTCGGGCGTCCACACGCCGACCAGGCTCTCAGCGCCTCGGGGTGTGTCCCGGCGTACCGCCTCGAATCCGAGTGACCCCAGCGCGCGGATCAGGGCGTGTTCGATCCGTCGTATCAAGCCGCGCGGTCCCAGCTCGCGTACGTTCAGCACGAGATACCCGATCAGCTGCCCTGGCCCGTGATAGGTGGCGTGACCTCCCCGGTCGACTTCGACCAGGCTGATCGGTGAAGTCGGCTCTGGCAGTTGGTCGGCCGGTGTCCGCGCCGTGTAGGTGATCACGGGAGGGTGAGTGAGCAGAAACAGCCGATCCCCGGTTCGCCCCTGCTTCCGCTCGGCAACCCAACCGGCCATGTCGGCCTGCGCCACCTCATACGGCACCTCGCCCAGATCGACTCGCTCCATCTTCCCTGGCCGCATTACCTCTCCTCTGCCTTCGAGGCGACGTCGCCTCGCGCCGCGCCTGCAAACTCCTGGTCCGGTGTTGCCGATGAGCAGACCGTGCATCGCATGGCGCGGGCGGTCGCGGCGGGGAGGCGGCCCCCTCGCCTCGGTCGAGGTGAGCTGTTCAAGCTCGGCCACGCCCGGCTTCAGCCGCTGCTTGATCCTCCTCGGAGCATGTGCCGGGCCGACGGAGCAGATGCGCATGGTCGATGCGGTCGAACAGCGCTGCCAGCGCCGCGTCGAGACTCCACCGGCGGTGCGCGGTCTTGCGCCCGCGACCGCATCGCCGCGCACTGCACCGGCAAGCCTTGCCCCGACCGGTTCCGCGCCCGGGCCGGGGTCGCCCGCTGCACGGCTGGGGTGCGCTCCGATCCAGCGACCATGCGGCCACCTGACGTGAGCCGGAGAGGTCACACGAGCCTGACCGGCCCAGCACCGATGGGCAGGCGGACCAGGAGATAGGGCTTGCGGCGCAGGTCCTTGCCCTCGTGGAAGGGCGACAGCCGGTTGAGCTGGTTGGCGATGGCGTACAGGTGCCGGTCCGAGGCGACGGACAAGGTGTCGACCCAGAGCAGGTCGCGTCCCTGGGCGAGGGTCCGGTAGGTGCCGTTCGGGCTCCTGCGCCAGATCGCGTTGTGTTCCAGGTCGCCGCCGTAGAGCCGCCCCCTGTCGTCGCTCTCCAGGCCGTCGGCCATCGGCTTGAACCCGAGGTCCTCGACCGTCCCCGCCACCTCGGCGTCCGTGGCGTCCGGGTCGGCGAGGGCGTCGGTGGACACGCTGTGCAGTCGACGGCTGGAGAGCGGGCAGTAGTAGAGGCGGGTGCCGTCGGCGCTCAGAGCGATGCCGTCGGAGCCGGTCTCGTAGTACGTGGGCTCGCCACCCGCGGGGCGGACCATGAAGGGCTCGCCCTCGATGACCGGCAGGAACTGCTTGTCCGGGAGTGCCGAGGGGTGCCCGGTCAATCGCCGCCAGGAGCGGCCGGTGGCGAGGTCGACCACGATAATGCCGTTGGAGCCGCCCGAGTCGGTGATGAAGGCCATGCCCTCGGCGCCCCGCCGCAGGTCGAAGCGCACGTCGTTGGGGTAGCTGTTCGCCGGCACCACCTCGGGCGGGAAGAGGATCTTCCTTACGATCCGGTCGGTGCGCAGGTCGACCGCCACGAGCTTGGGACCGCCGTAGGACGATCCGGCGAACCCCGGGCTTCCGGTGTCGAGAATCCACAGCCGGTCGGCCCCATCAATGACGACGCTCTGCACCGACTGGAAGTGCCCGGCCAGATCGGAGGCGTCCTCGCGGTTCACCTCGGCGTCGGGATAGGCCACCGGCTTCCCGCCCCGCAGCTCGGCGACGGTGAACGGCACGTCGTCGCCCCAGCGGGGAAAGTTGACGAAGGTGCGGCCGCGGCGCGAGACGGTGACACCCGTCGGCATCGCACCCCAGAAGCGGGCAACGACCTCGTAGCGGCCGGCTGTTGAGCCGGATGGGGAGGCGGAGGCGGGTGCGGCGAGTTGGGTGGCGGCCAGCGACGCGGTGGTTGCCGTAAGGAACGTGCGTCGTTTCATGGGAGCGTCTCCTGTTAGGTCAAGTTGCTGGAAAGCACGTCGAGTTGCCGCAATCACTTCGACGCATGGGGGGCGGACGTTGCCCTGGCCGGTGGAGGGCGGTGCCTCCGGGCAGTCGCCCCCGGGAAGTCGACTTCGCCCGTGTGGTCAGGGCGAGCCGGAGCCGTCTGGACGGCGGGTACCTCGTGCGTTCCTGCGACCTGGAGCTGTTCGCCGGGGACATCGCCCGCGGCTCCCGCCGGCTCCTGGAAGGGGATTGGGGCCGAACGGCCGGTGGACCCGGTGCTCTCAGGTCCGCCGGGCTGCTGGGCGGGTCTTCGCGACCATGCCGCGGTCCCCTGAGGAGACCATCGCGTGAATGGGTACGGTGCTGACGCTCATGAGCGTCGCAAGGCCCCGGCGGCCCTGCTGGCGAGCGAGCGCCGGACCCATCAGGTGCATCAGGGCGGTGAGGGCCGGCATCGGGCGCCCGAAGAGCGTGATCTCCGTGATGCGTGCTTGGTCATCGAGCCGCAGCATCTGCACTTCCTCGAGCGACTGGGAACCCACCCGCGCCCGGTAGACCAGCGCGTACGCGTCGCCCTCGCCGGTCTGGGTGTGGTAGCGGACGTCCTTGACCGTCGCGAACGCCACGGTCAGGAAGTCGCGCAGCTGGTCAGATCCCTCGAAGCGGAACTGGTCGGTGAGCGGCGAGCTCAGCACGACGTCCGGGCTCAGGCACGCGACCGCGGCGTCGACGTCACCGCGTTCCTCGGCGGAGCGCCAGCTGGCGACGGTAGCGGCGGCGGAGTGCAGGGTCTCGGACATGGGTCTCTCCCGGTATCAGCGGCGCGAACGGGTTTGTGGGTGGCGGAGTGCGCGGGTGGGGTGTCAGCCGGTGAGCTTGTTCATCGTGCGGATCTGCTTGTCCAGGACCCAGGCGGGAACGAAGCGGAGCATGCGTGCGCGTCCGGCCATGGGGCCGGCGGCGTAGCGCAGTTTCGGCTTGGTGTCGGTCGCGGCCGTGACGATCGCCTTGGCGACCACGGCGGGGTCGTCGCCCGCCTTGATCGCCTCCGCCATCAGGCGGTCGAAGACGTGCCGCTGGTCGGCGTAGGTCTGCAGGGGGGTGTCGGGCTTGGCACTGTTGGTCTCGAATCCGGTGTTGGTGTAGGCGGGTTCGACCAGGAGCGAGCGGACGCCGTACTGCCGGACCTCGTGGTCCAGGGACTGGGAGTAGCCCTCGATGGCGTGCTTGGACGCGCCGTAGACGGCCATGTAGGGGGCGGGGATGAAGCCCTGTACGGACGAGAGGTTGATGATGCGGCCGCGCCCCCGGGCGCGCATGTGCGGCAGGACCTCCTTGACCATGCGCATGACCCCGAAGACGTTGATGTCGAAGACGCCCTGGGCCTGCGCGAGGGAGGTTTCCTCGGCCGCGCCGATCGAGCCGATGCCGGCGTTGTTGACCAGGACGTCGATCCGCCCGAACCGGTCGATCACCTGCTGGACCACGGCGGTGACCGACTTGTCGCTGACCACGTCGAGGTCGAAGAACGTCACGCCCTGGAGCGGGGTGACGCGTGAGGTGTCGCGGCCGGTGCCGGCCACCTCGAAACCCGCCGCGACCAGCGCGAGGGCGGTCTGCCTGCCGATACCGGAGGAGGCGCCCGTCACGAGGGCCACCGGTCGATTTGTCGTCATCACGCACTCCCGAACCCACCCGGGAAACCGATTGGTTTCCTCTTTGCCTCACTGTAAACCGATCGGTTTCCAGTGCGCAAGCTCACGCACAGAACCGATCCCGGGCCGCGTCGCCGGCCGGCTTCAAGTCGAGCTGACCGACGCCCGCCGACATGGCGGCACGCGCCGGACGAACAGGCGGGAGAGACGCGACAGCACCATCAACGCGCTGCGATCGCGAGTTCGGGCCCAAGGGCTGCTATGGCATTTCCGCCGAGGCGATTGCCAAGCAGGCCGGTGCCACGCAGCCGTACCTCTTCCGACTCTTCCCGGGCGAGAAGGCGATCGCCGCCACCTTGACGCGGAGCGCGGAAGAACGCCTTCCTGGCGTTCGACAGGTGGCCAAGGACGGGCGGCACGAGCGGGCCTCACCCGCCATGAGCAGCTCAATGGCGATCGGACACTGCGGCCGGTCTCGGCACACCCCGAAAACGCTTCAGACACAGATGCGGGGATGCCCGGTCGCGGCAGCCGCCAGGCACACCAAGCAGCAGAAGCCCTCGGCGGCGTCGGGTGGGACAGGCACGAGCCCGCTGCCGTCGACGATGATCACCAGCTGGGCGCAGTGCTCGATTCCGGCGAATGCGTCCACCGCGCGAAGGGAAAGTGGCTGCGGTCGAGGATGCGGGCACCTAGCGGGTTCGGGCAGCTGCGGGCGCCCAGCGATAGCGGCAGGGCCTGTCCGGTGAGCAGGGGGTGTGGGCTGCCGTCCGGTGCAGAAGCTCCTGATGAGGGAATCCGGCCTGCCTGATCAGAGCTGATCGCTGATGGCTCGGTAGGCCGCGATGTACAGGGTGTGGCACAGGTCGATCAGTTCTTCGACGGTGGCCTTCTGGTGGCCGAGCGTCCAGTCCACGAGCAGTTCGTTGACTCCGCCGACCAGACTCATCGCGGTCATGGTGAGCCGGCTGGAGGAGGCTTCCGGGTCGGATAGCGGTCCGACGACGGCGGCGACCATCGCGGCGAATTCGTGCAGGACGTCACGGCGCCGCACTTCGAGGCGGGGGCTTGCGCCCACGACCTCGATGAGCACCAGGCGGGCCTTGCGGGCGTCGCCGGCCAGTGTGCGGATGAAGACCTCGAGTCCGGCGCGCAGCTGGGCGTCGACATCGGGTGCGGCAGCGGCTGCGGCCTGCGCGGTCTCGGCGATGATCGTAGTGATCAGCTCGTCGTAGACCCCGGCGAGAAGGTCTTCGCGGTCGCGGAAGGACTCGTAGAAGTAGCGCTCGGTCAGTCCGGCGTGCGAGCACACCTGCTTGACGGACGCTGCGGCAAATCCGGCCGTGCCGAACAGGTCGAGGCCCGCCTGGATGAGGCGGGTGCGGCGCTCCTGCTGTCGCTGCGCCGCGTCGCGTCCGCCGTAGCGCCGCCCGGCGGTCTGTGTGCCGGTCATTTCTCCCCTTCGCAGAGGTGTTGACACCGGTGTACTCCGAACTGACACTCTAGCTTGTCAGTTCATCTGACATGGCATCGTGTCAGACGAGCGTGAGGTCCGCCGGCCGCTCGGCGCTCCGCTCATGCTCAGGGCAAGAAAGGGGCTCGATCGTGGCAGCACCGCCCAAAATCTCGTACACGTCCAGCCGGAGAGACCGCGACAGGCTCCCCCACACACAACCCCTGACCGGCCGAGTGATAGCGGTCACCGGAGCGGGCCGTGGAATCGGGCGTGCCGTCGCAGCCCGGCTCGCCGCAGCCGGAGCCGCCGTGGCGATCGGCGATCTCGACACGGAGCTTGCCAAGGAGACGGCTGGAGCCCTCGGCGCGCATCCCGGTGGCCGACTGCTCGGGCTGCCTCTCGACGTCACCGACACCCATTCCTTCGAAGACTTCCTGCGCACCGTCGAGACCGAGCTGGGGCCCATCGACGTACTGATCAACAACGCCGGAATCATGTGGGTGGGCCCCTTCGAGGAGGAACCGGAGGAAGCCGCCCTGCGCCAGTTCGACGTCAACGTCCACGGCGTACTGCGGGGGATGAAACTCGTGATCCCCGGGATGCGGAAACGCGGTCGCGGTCACGTGGTGAACATCGCCTCCGCCGCCAGCAAGGTCGCCCCGGCCGGCGAGGCGACCTACGCGGCGACGAAGCACGCACTCCACGGCTACAGCACAGCCGTCCGCGCCGAACTGCGCGGCACCGGCGTGCACGTGTCCCTGGTGATGCCCGGCGTCGTGGACACCGAGCTGGCCGTGGGCACCGCGACCGGCCCCACCCGACGCCTGACGACGGATCAGGTGGCCGACGCGGTGCTCGACGTCGTGCTGCGCCCGCGGTTCGAGGTCTTCGTCCCACGCCGGGTAGCCGCCCTGACCCGCTTGGCCGCGGTGCTGCCGGGCCGTGCCCGCGACGCCCTGCACCACCTCCTCGTCCCCAACCAACTCGCTGCCCTGTCCGACCGGTCGGTCCGCGCGGCGTACGAGCAGCGCACCCGCACCGCCCGCCTGCCCGAAGGATGAGCCCGTGACCACCACGCCCAAGCCGGCGCCCAGCGCGAAGAAGACCAAGGAGGCCCAGGAGGCCCAGGACGCCGCCGCTCTGCGCCCCATCCCCGAATTCGAAGGTGTCCACGACGTCTGGCCCCGCGGTGACCGGCTGCGCGCCGTGCGCAGCGCCGCGGCCACCTACCGTGAGCGGTTCGTCCAGCAGGGCCGCATCCGCGCCGTCCGCAGTTTCGACATCGCCGCCGCCCCGTACCCGACCCGGTTCGGCTTCCACGGCGCCGCGCTCGCCGTCAACCCGTTCGTGAGCATCGTCAACCGGATGCTCGTCGTGCAGTTCGACGGCTTCGACGGTGAGCCGAAGACACTGGTGTGGGAGCCGACCGTCGCCGCCGGAACGGCTCAAGCGCCGTTCTACGCCCAGCTCAAGCGGCTGGCGGGGGACTTTCTCACCGAGCACGTCTTCGCCCGCTACTACCAGGACCCGAACACCGTCCTGCCCTCCTGCGGTCTGCGACCCGAGGACGTGGACTTCGTCAGCTTCGACCATCTGCACGTCCAGGACGTGCGCATGATCATGGGAAGTACCAGCACCATTCCCGGCGAACGGGCACCCCGCGAAGCGCTGTTCCCGCGCGCCCGGCTGCTGGTGCACCGCAGGGAGCTGGGCACCTTCGCATCGACGCATCCGATGCAGTGGGCCTGGTACGTCGACGGAGGCATGGACGGGGTACCGCCCGAGCGCGTCACCGCCTTCGACGGCGATGTCGAACTCGGTGTCGGCGTCAGCCTGTTGTGGACCCCCGGCCATACGGACGGCAACCACTCCCTGGTGCTGAACACCCCCGACGGAGTGTGGGTCTCCTCCGAGAACGGCATCTCGGCCGACAACTGGCAGCCCGAGCTCTCCCGCATCCCCGGGGTGCGCCGCCACGCCGCGTTCTACGGCCATGAGGTGGTGCCCAACGCCAACACCCTGGAGGACTCCCTCGACCAGTACGACTCCATGGTCAAGGAGAAGACGCTCGCCGACCCCAGCCGACGCGATCCGCGCTGGCTGCAGATCCTGCCCTCCTCGGAGCTGGCTCCCTTCAAGCGGCACTGGCCGGTGGTGCCCAGCTTCGTCCACGGCGGTCTGAACTACGGCGAACTCAGCCCTGCCGGTGGTGGCCGATGACCGGCCCGGCCGCCCGCCGGATCGCCGCGGACGGCGTGGAGTTGGCCGCCTACCAGTGGGGATTGTCCACGGCTCCTCCGGTGGTGCTGGTCCACGGCTATCCGGACACCAGCGCCGTGTGGCGCCCGGTCGCCGAGCGCCTGGCCGACTGCTTCCACGTCACCGCCTTCGACGTGCGGGGAGCCGGTGCCTCCCACCGGCCCAGGGGTCTGCACGCCTACCGGATGTCCCGCCTGGAAGCCGACCTGGAGGCGGTTCTCGACGCCGTCAGCCCCGACCGCCCGGTGCACCTGGTCGGACACGACTGGGGATCGATCCACTCCTGGGAGTCGGTCACCGGCACCCGCCTGGCCGGGCGGATCGCCTCGTTCACCTCCATCTCCGGACCCTGCCTGGACCACGTCGGCCACCTGATCCGGGCCCGCCTTCGGCCACGGCATCCGGACCTGCCGAAGATGCTGAGGCAGGCCGCACGGTCCTGGTACATCGCCTACTTCCATGTCCCGCTCCTGCCCACCCTGACCTGGAGAGCGCTGGGACACCGCTGGCGCGCCTTCCTCACCGGCTCCCAAGGCGTGCCCGGGCACGCCCCCTACCCCGCGCCGACGCTGGCCCGCGACGCCGTGTCCGGCATCGCGCTGTACCGCGCCAACATGCTGCCCCGCCTGCTGCGTCCCCGGGACCGGCCGACCACCGTCCCGGTTCAGCTCATCATCCCCACCCGCGACTTCTGCGTCACCCCGGTGCTGTCGTACGGAGTGGAGCGCTGGACGGGCCGGATACGACGGCGTCCGATCGACGCCGGGCACTGGGTACAGCTCAGCCACCCCGAGGAGGTCGCGTCCCGGATCGCGGAATTCGCCCACCACGTCGAAGACGGCTCCCGCCGCAGTCCGGACCACACCGCGCACCCGATCTGACGGGCCAGCAGCAACAGACCGGCAGTACTGGACGACTGCCTGACCGCCCCTTCACACACACCGATCGCCGACGGAGGAGGAACCCGTCATGTTCCGAGCCGCACGTACCCACCTGGAAGGCCCGTTCGAACCCATCGACCACCACGACCTGGTGCTGCAACCCCGGGACGTCACCTTCGACTGGAGCACCACCCCGCTGCACTGGCTGCCGGGTGAGCCCTTCGCGACCCACACCTTCGACGTGCTCCACCTCATGCTCCCCGAGCTCGAACGCTGGTTCGTGCGCACCTTCGAGCAGGCACTGCCACTGATCACCGACGACCGGCTGCGCGAGGACGTACGCGGCTTCATCGGCCAGGAAGCGATGCACGCCGAGGCGCACCAGGAGGTCCTGGAGCACCTGCTCGCCAAGGGGCTGGACCCGGCTCCGTACACCCTGCAGTCCGAATGGATCTTCCGAAGGGTGCTCGGAGACCGGCCGGAGCTGACGCCGGCCGCCGCACACGCGCACCTCCTCCAACGGCTCGCCCTCATCGCGGCCTTCGAGCACTTCACCGCGTACATGGGTCACTGGATTCTCAGCAACGGGCACCTGGACCGGGCCGGCGCGGACCCCGCGATGCTCGATCTGTTCCGCTGGCACGGCGCGGAGGAGGTCGAGCACCGTTCGGTCGCGTTCGACCTGCTGGTGCACCTCGATCCCCGCTACCGGCGCCGAGTGGTCGGCATGCTCGTCACCGCTCCGGTGCTGACCCGGCTGTGGATCCGCGGAGTCCGCTTCCTGATGAGCGCCGACCCCGAACTCGACGACCGGGTCGAGGTCCGCTTCCGCGACTACCTGGCCGCGGCCCGCAAGGACCTGTTGCCCCCGCCGGTCTCGTTCGCCCGCTCGGTGCTGCGCTACTTCCGCCCCGGCTACCACCCCACCCAGGAGGGCTCGACCCAGCAGGCGGTCGCCTACCTGGCGGCCTCCCCCGCTGCCCGAGCGGCTGCCCAGTGACCCAGCAACCGGCAAGGCATCCCATGGACATCAGCACACCCGTCACTCGGCCGCCGGACCTGTACGGCAGACCGCGCAGCGACTCCTTCATGCAGAAGCTGGCGTCCTTCAGCGACAACGCGGTCACGCGACTCGCACGGCGCAGCAATCCTCCAAGGCACCCGGCGACCACCGCGATGCCCGCGATCCGGGAACTGGTGGTCGCCACCAAGCACCAAGAAGCCGAGGATGTCGTCTCCCTGCGGCTGGCAGCACCCGACGGGGGAACACTCCCGCCCTGGCAGCCCGGCGCCCACATCGAACTGCACCTGCCCTCCGGCCGCAAGCGCCAGTACTCCCTGTGCGGCGACCCCGCCGACCGCCACCGGTACCGCATCGCGGTGCGCCGCATCGCCGACGGCGCAGGCGGTTCGGCCGAGGTACACGACACGCTCGGAGACGGTGTGCGGGTCGCCGTCACCGCGCCCCGGAACGCCTTCCCCTTCGCCGCCGAGGCATCCGTCCTGCTCATCGCGGGCGGCATCGGAATCACCCCGATCCTGCCGATGGCCCGGGAGGCCGCCCGACGCGGCCTGGACTGGAGGCTCGTGCACACCGGCCGCAGCCGCGGCTCGATGCCCTTCGCGGCAGAGCTGGCCGAACTCGCGGCCGCCGCCCCCGGCCGGGTCTCCATCCGTCCTGACGACGAGTCCGGCGTGCCCGAAGCAGCCGATCTGTTGAGCTCGATCCCGGCGGCGGGTGCGGTGTACTGCTGCGGGCCCGCGCCCATGATCGACGGCGTTCGGCGCGCGTTCGGTGGCAGCCGCGCGTCAGCCCTGCACTTCGAGCGCTTCGCCCCGCCCCCGATCACGGACGGCCGTCCCTTCGAACTCCAACTGGGCGACACCGGACGGGTTCTGCCGGTGCCGTACGACCGCTCCGCCCTGGATGTTCTCCACGAGGCCCTGCCGGACCTGCCGTTCTCCTGCCGCCAGGGGTTCTGCGGCACCTGCCGGGTACGGGTGGCCCAGGGCCAGGTCGATCATCGTGACCGTCGGCTCACGGCCACCGAACGTGCGGCCGGCGCCATGCTGCCCTGCGTCTCGCGCGCACCGGAAGGAGAGCGGTTGGTGCTGGAGGTGTGAGCGATGACCGAGCGCCCGTCGAGGAAGTCCTGCGTGACGCCCTCGCATGCGTAACCGAGGGTTGTTCCGACCATGAACCCGAGCCCGCGCCCGTCCCTCCTACCAAAGCGTCAGAGACCGATGGCCTCATCCGCTTCTCCGAGAAGCGTGGCCAAGTATGTGGCCACCGCAAGCAAGCGGGGAATACGTCGGCCGCCAACTCCGCCTGATACCAGATGCTGAGGTCATCGGCGAGATCACCTACCAGGTCAAGCGCAACTGGTTCCTCAGCGTCGACTGGATCGTCGTCCTCGACGACCTCGTGCTGCTCGTGGAAGTCAAGTCCAGGATGCCGACCGAGGGCGCCCGGCTGGGCCTGGAAGACGGAGTGGCAGAGACCGACGGCAAACCTGGACCTGCCCGTCCCCGATATTCCGACCACGGCCGTCGGCGCCCAGGAGATCGAACGCCTGGTGACGCTGACTGACATCTGAACCGCTCCGGGTCTGATGGAGGCTCCGGACCGTCCCGAGTTGGGTGGAGTCGAGTTGCTTCCTTCTCAGCACGGATCCAGCACGGTAGGGATGAGCGGGGGTGATGACAGGCGACGACAGGTCTGAAAATCCAGCACCTATCCAGCACGGTAAAAATCCAGGGGCCTGCCCCCGAAGAGTCAGACCCCATTTGACCTGCATGTTTGCCAGATCGGCGAAGTGGCGTTAGGTCACCGACTAGACATTGAAGCGGAACTCGACGACGTCCCCGTCCTGCATGACGTAGTCCTTGCCCTCCATACGGGCCTTGCCCTTGGCGCGGGCCTCGGCCACCGAGCCGGTTTCGACCAGGTCGGTGAAGGAGATCACTTCGGCCTTGATGAAGCCCTTCTGGAAGTCGGTGTGGATCACACCGGCCGCCTCGGGGGCCGTCGCGCCCTTCTTGATGGTCCAGGCGCGGGATTCCTTGGGGCCGGCCGTGAGGTAGGTCTGCAGGCCCAGGGTGTCGAAGCCGACACGGGCGAGGGTGGCGAGGCCAGGCTCCACCGCGCCGACCGACTCCAGGAGCTCCATCGCGTCCGCCTCGTCCAGCTCGGCGAGGTCCTGCTCCAGCTTGGCGTTGAGGAAGATCGCCTCGGCGGGGGCCACCAGGGCGCGCTGCTCGTTCTTGAAGTCCTCGTCGGTCAGCTCGTCCTCGTCGACGTTGAAGACGTAGAGGAACGGCTTCGTGGTGAGCAGGTGCAGGTCGTGGAGGAGCTCCTCGTTGCCGGAGCCCTGCACGATGCCCTGGGAGAAGAGGGTGTCGCCCTTCTCCAGGATCTCCTTGGCGGCCTCGACGGCGGCGACCTTCGGGGCGATGTCCTTCTTGATGCGCGACTCCTTCTGGAGCCGGGGCAGCACCTTCTCGATGGTCTGGAGGTCGGCGAGGATCAGCTCGGTGTTGATCGTCTCGATGTCGTCCTTGGGCGAGACCTTGCCGTCGACGTGGACGACGTTCTCGTCCTGGAAGGCACGGATGACCTGGCAGATCGCGTCCGACTCCCGGATGTTCGCGAGGAACTTGTTGCCGAGGCCCTCGCCCTCGCTGGCGCCGCGCACGATGCCCGCGATGTCGACGAAGTCGACGGTCGCCGGGAGGACACGCTGCGAGCCGAAGATCTCGGCCAGCTTGGCCAGGCGCTCGTCCGGGACGCCCACGACGCCGACGTTCGGCTCGATCGTGGCGAACGGGTAGTTGGCCGCCAACACGTCGTTCTTGGTCAGGGCGTTGAACAGGGTCGACTTGCCGACGTTGGGCAGACCGACGATTCCGATCGTGAGCGACACGTTTGCGACTTCCCGTACGTAGGAGGGCCAGGCGGCCGGGGCTGGGCGGCTGGGCCTGGGGCCGGCCCGGAGCCTGTCCGGCGGATCGTGCCCCAGCGGCCGGAAGGCCGGCCGATCCCCCAGTTTACGGCGTACCGGCACCCGCACCGGCGAGGTATCGAACGCTTGGCCAAGGTCCGCTCGACGGCGTGTCTGTGAACCCATTCGGCACATTAACCGACCTAAGTTGGACGAGTGGAGCAGCAGCAAAGGACGTACCCCCCGCATCCCCCTCGGACCGGGCCGCAGCGCGGCGCCTCGCCCCTGCCGCCGCAGGCGGGCAGAGGGCGCCGGGTTCCCGGCGCGGGCGGACCGCGTCGTGCTCCGGTCGCGCGCGGGCCCGTACCGCCTCCGGTCCGAGCCGTGCGGAGCATCGCGCGGGCCGTGCGCCGGATGCCGAATCCACGCCTCACCGGACTGGGCTGCGGGGTGTTCTGCGGAGTGTCGATGGTGGTGCTGGCCGGCCTCGACCGGCTGCTCCTCGGCGCGTCCGCCGCCGTGTACGGCGTGCTCTTCCTGCTGGTCAGCGCGCTGAGCGCGGGGTGGGTGCGGCGCGGGGACCTGGCGAGCGCGCCCGTCGTCGTACCGATCGCCTTCGCGGTGGGGCTGCCGTTGCTCGCCGAGGGCGAGGGCGGCCTCGGAGGACATCTGATGGCCCTGGTCACCGCCCTCGCCATGCAGGCCGGCTGGCTCTACGGCGGCACGCTCGTCGCCGGGGTCATCGTGACCGTACGCAAGCTGCGGCTGATGGCCCGCCGAGCCGCCGAACGGGAGCTGGAGAGGCAAAGGGAGAGGGTGAAAGAGAGGGCGGGGGAGCGGGACGGCCGGGAGGGACGGGCGCGGGTCGGCGGGCAGGGCAGCCAGGGGCAGGGCCGGGAGCGAGCGCCGGGTGTCCAGGCGCGGCCTTCGTACGGCCACCGGCCCGTCGGGCCCAGGGCGCCGAGGCCTCCGGCCCAGCCCCGCCGTACCGTGCCCCGGGGGTACTGAGCGCTCCGCGCGACGTGCCTCCGCGGTGCCGTGCGTCAGGGTGCCGCGGAAGCCGCAGCAGGCCCCGGCTCTTCTTTCCGGACCGCCCGCCCCCTAGCCGGCCTTGGCCGCACGCATCGCCGCGCCGACGATGCCCGCGTTGTTCTGCAGCTGGGCCGGGACGATCTCCGCCCTGATGCCCTCGATGAGGTGGAGGAACTTCGCGGACTTGCGGCTGACGCCGCCGCCGACGATGAACAGCTCGGGCGAGAAGAGCATCTCGACGTGGGCGAGGTACTTGGTGACGCGCTTGGCCCAGTGCTCCCAGGTCAGCTCGTGGTCGTCCTTGGCCTTGGTGGAGGCGCGGGTCTCGGCGTCGTGGCCGTGGAGTTCCAGGTGGCCCAGTTCCGTGTTGGGGACGAGGACGCCGTCGGAGAAGACGGCGCTGCCGATGCCCGTGCCGAAGGTGAGCAGGATGACCGTGCCCTGCCGGTCGCGCCCCGCGCCGAACTGGACCTCGGCCACCCCCGCCGCGTCCGCGTCGTTCACCACGGTCACCGGCAGGCCGCCGATCCGCTCGCTCAGCAGGGCGCGCGCGTCGACGTCGATCCAGCTCTTGTCGACGTTGGCCGCCGTGCGGATCGTGGCACCGCCCGTGACCACGCCGGGGAAGGTGATGCCGACCGGGCCGGTCCAGCCGAAGTGGTCGACGACCTCCTTGACCCCGTCGGCCACCGCGTCGGGCGTCGCCGGGTGCGGGGTCAGCACCTTGTGCCGCTCGTCCGCCAGGTCCCCCAGGTCCAGGTCCACGGGAGCGCCCTTGATGCCCGAACCGCCGATGTCCACGCCGAAGATGTGCATGGCCCTACGTTACGTCGTACGACTGACAGTCACGTTCCCGAGGTGGCCGACCGCCGACGGGAGCGGGAATCCTCACGTCCCCGAACGGGTACGGCCCCGGAACCTTCACGTCCCGGGGCCGTACTCGCGTGTTCGCGGGGTCAGGCGCCCTGGCCGGTGCGCTCGGCGACCAGGGAGGCCGCCTCCTCGCGCAGGTCGCGGCGGAGCTCCTTGGGCAGGGAGAAGGTGATCGACTCCTCGGCGGCCTTCACCAGTTCGACGTCCTCGTAGCCGTGCCGGGACAGCCACTCCAGAACCTCTTCGACGAGGACCTCCGGCACGGAGGCGCCCGAGGTGACGCCGACGGTCTCCACGCCCTCCAGCCAGGCCTCGTCGATCTCGCTCGCGAAGTCCACGAGGTAGGCCTCGCGCGAGCCGGCGAGCTTGGCGACCTCGACGAGCCGGACCGAGTTGGAGGAGTTGCGGGAGCCGACCACGATGACCAGTTCCGCCTGGGCGCCCATCTGCTTCACGGCGAGCTGACGGTTCTGCGTGGCGTAGCAGATGTCGTCGCTCGGCGGCGAGACGAGCAGCGGGAACTTCTCCTTGAGCGCACCGACCGTCTCCATCGTCTCGTCGACGGAGAGCGTGGTCTGGGAGAGCCAGACGATCTTGGACGGGTCGCGGACCTCGACCTTGGCGACGTCCTCGGGGCCGTCGACCAGCTGGATGTGGTCCGGGGCCTCACCCGAGGTGCCGATGACCTCTTCGTGGCCCTCGTGCCCGATCAGGAGGATGTCGAAGTCGTCCTGCGCGTACCGGATCGCTTCCTTGTGGACCTTGGTGACCAGCGGGCAGGTCGCGTCGATGGTGGCGAGCTTGCCGCGGGCGGCCTCTTCGTGGACGGTCGGGGCGACGCCGTGCGCCGAGAACATGACGATGTTGCCCTCGGGGACCTCCTCCGTCTGCTCGACGAAGATGGCGCCCTTCTTCTCCAGTGTCTGCACGACGTACTTGTTGTGGACGATCTCGTGGCGGACGTAGATCGGGGCCCCGTACTGCTCCAGGGCCTTCTCGACGGCGATCACCGCGCGGTCGACACCCGCGCAGTAGCCGCGCGGGGCGGCGAGGAGGACACGGCGGCGGCCAGGCGAAGCGGTCATGTCTTCCATCGTAGGGGGTTCCCCGGCGGGGTCTTGGCCGACGGGCGGCGCGAGAGGGGGTGGGGGTGCCGGTGCGTCGGCGGCTGCGGGTGCGTGGGGCTTCTCGCTCGCGCAGTTCCCCGCGCCCCTGAAAAGCAGGGGCTGCGCCCCGTGCTTTTCGACCCGATGGGGCCGTAGGCCCTCAAGGGGCGCGGGGAACTCCGCGAGCAACCACGAACCACCCGCACCCGCCGACGCACAGGCACCCCCACCCCGTCCCGCGCTCGTCGGCGGCTTTGTCCGTACCCCCCGCTACGCTCGGCCGCATGGCTCTGAACACATCCGCCGAATCCCCCCTCCCCGTCGGCGAGGTCTCCCGCCTCATCGGTGGCTGGATCGACCGGCTCGGCGCGGTGTGGGTGGAGGGGCAGATCACGCAGTTGTCGCGGCGGCCGGGTGCGGGCGTCGTGTTCCTCACGCTGCGGGACCCGTCGCACGACATCTCCGTGGGCGTGACCTGCTACCGGCAGGTGTTCGACGCGGTGGCCGACGTGGTGAGCGAGGGCGCCCGGGTCGTCGTCCTGGCGAAGCCGGAATGGTACGCCCCGCGCGGGCAGCTGTCGCTGCGGGCCACCGAGATAAAGCCGGTCGGCGTCGGTGAACTGCTGGCCCGACTGGAACAGTTGAAGAAGTCGCTGGCGAGCGAGGGGCTGTTCGCGCCCGAGCGCAAGAAGCCACTGCCCTTCCTGCCGCAGCTCATCGGGCTCGTGTGCGGCCGCGCCTCGGCAGCCGAGCGGGACGTGCTGGAGAACGCGCGGCACCGCTGGCCGGCCGTCCGTTTCGAGGTGCGTAACGTCCCCGTGCAGGGTGTGCACGCGGTGCCGCAGGTCGTGCAGGCGGTGAAGGAGCTGGACGCGCTGGAGGGCGTGGACGTCATCGTGGTGGCGCGCGGCGGCGGCAGCGTCGAGGATCTCCTGCCGTTCTCCGACGAGCAGCTCGTACGGGCGGTCGCGGCCTGTCGTACGCCGGTGGTGTCGGCGATCGGGCACGAGCCGGACACGCCGTTGCTGGACTATGTGGCGGACCTGCGCGCGTCCACGCCGACCGACGCGGCCAAGAAGGTCGTACCGGACGTGGGCGAGGAGTACGAGCGCGTGCGGTGGCTGCGGGACCGGGCGCGACGGTGCGTGCAGGCGTTCGTGGAGCGGGAGGAGCGGGGGCTGGCCCATGCGTTGGCGCGCCCTTCGATAGAGGACCCGCACCGCATGATCGACGAGCGTGCCGACCACGTGGCCTCGTTGCTCGACCGGGGACGCCGCTGCCTCGGGCACCATCTGGACCGCGCCGTCTCGGAGTTGACGCACACGCACGCGCGCGTGGTGGCCCTCTCCCCCGCGGCGACGCTCCAGCGGGGGTACGCGGTGCTGCAGAAGGCGGACGGGCATGTGATCCGCGCGCCCGGCGAGGTCGGGCCGGAGGAGCCGTTGCGGGCGCGGGTGGCGGAGGGCGAGTTCGTCGTACGGGTCGAGGGAGCGGGGACCGGCCACGAGACCGGGACTGTCGGAGGGGACGCATAAGGTGGGCCGCATGACCAGCAACGTGAGTGAGGCCGAGGCGACGACCGAGGCCGCCGGGGTCTCCGAGGCCGATCGCGCCCTCGGGTACGAGCAGGCGCGGGACGAGCTGATCGAGGTCGTCCGGCGCCTGGAGGCGGGCGGTACGACGCTGGAGGAGTCCCTCGCCCTCTGGGAGCGCGGCGAGGAGCTGGCCAAGGTCTGCCGGCGCTGGCTGGACGGGGCACGGGCGCGGCTGGACGCGGCGCTGGCGGACGAGTCGGCGGAGCCTGCGGCCGACGGGAAGGCCCGGGGCTCCGAGTAGCGGCGAGCGGTCCCCGACCGGGGCGAATGCCACCCGACCGAGCCTCACAGCAGCCATGACGTAGGACCCCCGGCGCACTCGCCGGGGCCCTCCGCGGGCCTCGTCCCACCGCGCGTGGTCACTCGTCGTGAGCGCCGGTCACTCCGTCGTGAGCGCCTCGGCCATCTTCGTCAGCTGGGCGAAGGACGCGGAGCCGGTGACCACGGTGGTGGAGCCCTGGCCCTGCAGGACGAGGGCGTCGTAGCGGTCGCCCTCGTACCGGGTCCAAGTCTCGTCGCCGATCTCCTGCGTGGTGCCGGTCTTCTTCGCGTCCTGGGTGGCGTCCGCGATGAACCGGGCTGGCTTCTCGGCGGACTGCTCGATCCCCACGTACTGCCCGTCGGGGTCGTGGAACCCGAGGTGCCAGCGGTCGGACTCGTCGCCCCGGAAGCGGACGGAGGTCGCCTTCCAGGTGGCGGGCAGGCCTTCGGGCGCCGCCACCGGATAGGAGGCCGCGCGACGTGCCGTCAGCAGTTCGACGCGGTAGTCGACGCGCTTGGGCTCCTGCTCGGTCTCGTCATGCGGGATGAAGAGATAGATCACCCATGCCGCCAGCATGATGAGCCCCAGGGAGAGGACCATGTCGCGAACGGTCTGCTTGCCTTTCATACCTGCCACGGCCTCATCGTCGCAGGTGCCCTGGTCTGCTCATCCGTGGGGTCCCCTGCTCATTCTGTCGAACTGACGATAGAGTCGACGGGAACCCTCATCCGGCCGTCGTCGTATCAGAAAGGTGCGCTCCGATGACCGAGAACCATCATTTGCCGTCCGAGCTCGAAGTCCCCTCCGAGGCCCCCGACCGCAACCTCGCCCTGGAGCTCGTACGGGTGACCGAGGCGGCCGCGATGGCCGCGGGCCGCTGGGTCGGCCGCGGGGACAAGAACGGGGCGGACGGAGCGGCCGTGCGCGCCATGCGGACCCTCGTCTCCACCGTGTCGATGAACGGTGTCGTCGTGATCGGGGAGGGCGAGAAGGACGAAGCCCCGATGCTCTTCAACGGCGAGCGTGTCGGTGACGGCACCGGGCCGGAGTGCGACATCGCCGTGGACCCGATCGACGGTACGACGCTGACCGCCAAGGGCATGACGAACGCGATCGCCGTGCTGGCCGCGGCCGACCGGGGGACGATGTTCGACCCGTCGGCCGTCTTCTACATGGACAAGCTGGTCACCGGGCCCGAGGCGGCCGACTTCGTCGACATCGACGCGCCCGTCTCTGTGAACATCCGCCGGGTCGCCAAGGCCAAGCGGTCCGCCCCGGACGACGTGACCGTGGTCATCCTGGACCGGCCCCGGCACGAGGGGATCATCAAGGAGATCCGGGAGGCCGGGGCGCGGATCAAGCTGATCTCCGACGGCGATGTCGCGGGCTCGATCCTGGCGCTGCGGGAGGGCACGGGCGTCGATCTGCTGCTCGGGGTGGGCGGTACGCCCGAGGGCATCATCTCGGCCTGCGCGGTGAAGTGTCTCGGCGGCACGATCCAGGGCAAGTTGTGGCCGAAGGACGACGCGGAGCGGCAGCGGGCGATCGACGCGGGGCACGACCTCGACCGGGTACTGACGACCGACGACCTGGTGTCCGGGGAGAACGTGTTCTTCGTCGCCACGGGGATCACCGACGGTGAGCTGCTGCGCGGGGTGCGGTACCGGTCGGAGACCGCGACCACCGACTCGATCGTGATGCGGTCGAAGTCGGGGACGGTGCGGCGGATCGACTCGACGCACCGCTTGAGCAAGCTGCGGGCCTACAGCTCCATCGACTTCGAGAAGGCCAAGTAGCTCCGCCGGTCGCGCGGTACCCCGTGCCCTGGCAGTAACCACACCAGGAGGGCGCCCTCTTGTGCGGAGAGGGCGCCCTCCTGGGTGGGTGCGGGTCTCAACCTGCCGCCGCTATCGTCCCGTTCGTCCTCGCGGCCTTCTTCAGTTCGAGGTCCCGGCGGCGCCTGCGGGCCAGCACCACGCGGCGTTCGGCCGCGGTGAGGCCGCCCCAGACGCCGTAGGGCTCGGGTTGCAGGAGTGCGTGTTCCCGGCACTCGACCATGACGGGGCAGCGGGCACAGACACGCTTGGCGGCTTCCTCGCGGGAGAGCCGGGACGCGGTGGGTTCCTTGGAGGGGGCGAAGAACAGCCCGGCCTCGTCACGCCGGCACACGGCCTCCGTGTGCCACGGGGCGTCCTGATCCCTGTCTCCCACTGGCACCCGCTGGGGCGGAACAGCAGCGACCTGCAGGGACGAATGCGGCGGATGCAGCACGGTCTACTCCTGACGACGGCTTCGCGAGCGAGAGACGATGCAGCAAGGCCTACCCGCTGTGCGCGGGCCTATGCACTGAGTCCCGAACCGCTGGAATTCGTTGTCAACACCGTGTGGTCACAACCGGACCGGATCGCTCGGGGGCTGTCCGGGCGTGGTCGAATTCACAACCGTCAACGATCCAGATGTTTGCGCAAATGATCGTCCACCTTGCGGGCGACATGGTCGGTGACCCGACCGAGGAGGTCGGAGATCACCTTGCCCCGCTTGGGTTTCGCCTCGACGCTCCCGAGGACGGCCAGCCCGTCCACATAGACCACGGGGGCGTCGGTCTCGCTCGAATCCAGCGCGTCCACCGTGAAGTCGCCGAGGACGGCGCCGCCGCTGCCGCGCAGCGAGACGTTCTCCGGGACGCGGATCTCGACGCTGCCGAAGACCGAGATCGCCTTGATCATCACCTGACGGTGCTCGAAGAGCGCCTCGCTCAGGTCCAGTTCGACACTGCCGAATATCGCCCAGGCGTGGATACGGCGCCCGGGCCGCCAACGGCCCTTGCGCGTCGAGGCGCTGAAGACGGCGACCAGACGGTCGTCGGGGTCGATCGGGATGGCGCCGGGCGTGGGCCGGTTGGGCACGGAGGAGACGGGCGGCACATACACCTGGCCCGCCTTGCGGGCCTGGCCGGCCGGCAGGTCCCGTACGAAGACGTCCAGCTCGCCCACCGTCTTCGCGGCGAGCACGCCCTCGACCCGCTCGGCGTGCTCGTCCGCGGTGAGGCGGCCCTCGGCGAGAGCGTCGCGCAGGAGGTCGGCGATCCGGTCGCGGTCGGCGTCGGAGGCGCGCAGTTCGGCAGCGGACAACGGCGGTTCCTGGGTGGGGCGCTTCTGAAGGTCCACGGCAGCAGCGTACCCACTCGCGATAGATCGCGACCAGAGGTGTGGACAACTCGGGGCCGACGAACTGAGCCTTACCTCACAAGCCCGGCCCCCGAGGCAGGTTCTACGCTGGTGGACGCTGCCGATGGAGGCCAGCCGCGCCGTCTTGTCGAGCGCCGAGCGCCGAGTGCCGAGTGAGGAATGGGCGACATGCCTGAGTTCGAGTACACCGATCTGCTCCCCATGGGAGAGGACACCACCCCGTACCGGCTGGTGACCTCCGAGGGTGTCTCCACCTTCGAGGCCGACGGGCGGACGTTCCTCAAGGTGGAGCCGGAGGCGCTGCGCAAGCTGGCCGCCGAGGCGATCCACGACATCCAGCACTATCTGCGTCCGGCGCACCTCGCGCAGCTCCGCCGGATCATCGACGACCCCGAGGCGTCGAGCAACGACAAGTTCGTCGCGCTCGACCTGCTGAAGAACGCGAACATCGCGGCCGCCGGTGTGCTGCCCATGTGCCAGGACACCGGTACGGCGATCGTGATGGGCAAGCGCGGGCAGAACGTCCTCACGGCGGGCGGCGACGAGAAGGCCCTGTCCCAGGGCATCTACGACGCCTATCTGAACCTCAACCTGCGCTACTCGCAGATGGCTCCGCTCACCATGTGGGAGGAGAAGAACACCGGGTCGAACCTGCCGGCGCAGATCGAGCTGTACGCCACCGACGGCGGCGCGTACAAGTTCCTGTTCATGGCCAAGGGCGGCGGCAGCGCCAACAAGAGCTTCCTCTACCAGGAGACGAAGGCCGTCCTCAACGAGGCCTCCATGATGAAGTTCCTGGAGGAGAAGATCCGTTCGCTGGGTACGGCCGCCTGTCCGCCGTACCACCTCGCGATCGTGGTGGGCGGCACGAGCGCCGAGTACGCGCTGAAGACCGCCAAGTACGCCTCCGCGCACTACCTCGACGAGATCCCGGCCGAGGGGTCGCCGCTCGGGCACGGGTTCCGGGACAAGGAGCTGGAGGAGAAGGTCTTCGAGCTGACGCAGAAGATCGGGATCGGCGCGCAGTTCGGCGGCAAGTACTTCTGCCACGACGTGCGGGTCGTCCGGCTGCCGCGGCACGGTGCCTCCTGCCCTGTCGCGATCGCCGTGTCCTGCTCGGCCGACCGCCAGGCCGTCGCGAAGATCACCGCCGAGGGCGTCTTCCTGGAGCAGCTGGAGACGGACCCGGCGCGGTTCCTGCCGGAGACCACGGACGAGCACCTGGAGTCCGACGGCGACGTGGTCGAGATCGACCTCAACCAGCCGATGGACGACATCCTCGCCGAGCTGACCAAGTACCCGGTGAAGACGCGGCTCTCGCTCTCGGGGCCGCTGGTCGTGGCGCGCGACATCGCGCACGCCAAGATCAAGGAGCGGCTCGACGCCGGCGAGGAGATGCCGCAGTACCTGAAGGACCACCCCGTGTACTACGCGGGACCGGCGAAGACTCCCGAGGGGTACGCGTCGGGGTCGTTCGGTCCGACGACGGCCGGGCGGATGGACTCGTACGTGGAGCAGTTCCAGGCAGCCGGCGGCTCCAAGGTGATGCTGGCGAAGGGCAACCGGTCGCAGCAGGTCACGGACGCGTGCGGGACGCACGGCGGCTTCTACCTCGGCTCCATCGGCGGCCCCGCCGCCCGCCTCGCGCAGGACTGCATCAAGAAGGTCGAGGTCGTCGAGTACGAGGAGCTCGGCATGGAGGCCGTCTGGAAGATCGAGGTCGAGAACTTCCCGGCGTTCATCGTCGTCGACGACAAGGGCAACGACTTCTTCAAGGACCCGGCCCCGGCACCCACGTTCACGTCGATCCCGGTGCGGGGGCCCGGGCTGGCGTAGCGCCCCCTCGGACACCTGAGGAGTCATGACGGCGGCGGGCCCCGGGACCGGGGCCCGCCGCCGCGCGTCATGGTCACCCTCACGGGGTAAGGCCGGGAACACCACGGGCGGCCGGGACGCTGTACCGGGCATGAGTGACTACCGCGTCGAACACGACTCCATGGGCGAGGTCCGCGTGCCGGCGGACGCCAAGTGGCGGGCCCAGACCCAGCGGGCGGTCGAGAACTTCCCGATCTCCGGGCAGCACATCGAGCGTGCCCACATCGAGGCCCTGGCCCGGATCAAGGGCGCGGCCGCGAAGGTCAACGCCGAACTGGGCGTGCTCGACAAGGACATCGCCGAGGCGATCCGGGAGGCGGCCGAGGAGGTCGCGGAGGGCCGCTGGGACGAGCACTTCCCGGTGGACGTGTTCCAGACGGGCTCCGGGACGTCCTCGAACATGAACACCAACGAGGTCGTCGCCACCCTGGCGAGCGAGCGGCTCGGGCGCGACGTGCATCCGAACGACCACGTCAACGCCTCGCAGTCGTCCAACGATGTGTTTCCGTCCTCCATCCACATCGCCGCCACCGCCGCCGTGACGCGTGACCTGATCCCGGCCCTGGAGCATCTCGCCGACGCCCTCGCCCGCAAGTCCGTGGAGTTCGCGGACGTCGTGAAGTCCGGTCGTACACATCTGATGGACGCCACACCGGTGACTCTCGGCCAGGAGTTCGGCGGCTACGCGGCCCAGGTGCGGTACGGCGTCGAGCGGCTCACGGCCTCGCTCCCCCGGCTCGCCGAACTCCCCCTGGGGGGAACGGCGGTGGGGACGGGCATCAACACGCCGCCCGGCTTCTCCGCCGCCGTCATCGCGGAGGTCGCGCGGGTCACCGGACTGCCGCTCACCGAGGCGCGGGACCACTTCGAGGCGCAGGGCGCACGGGACGGGATCGTCGAGACGTCCGGCCAGCTCCGTACGATCGCCGTCTCCCTCACCAAGATCGCCAACGATCTGCGGTGGATGGCGTCGGGGCCGCGGACCGGTCTGGCGGAGATCTCCCTGCCCGACCTCCAGCCCGGCTCCTCGATCATGCCCGGCAAGGTCAACCCGGTGATCCCGGAGGCCGTGCTCATGGTCGCCGCGCAGGTCACGGGCAATGACGTCACGGTCACCACGGCGGGCGCCTCCGGCAACTTCGAGCTCAACGTCATGCTGCCGGTGATCGCCAAGAACGTCCTGGAGTCCGTCCGGCTCCTCGCGAACGTCTCGCGGCTGCTCGCCGACCGGACCGTGGACGGGATCGTCGCCGACCGGGAGCGGGCCCGTGAGTACGCCGAGTCGTCCCCGTCCGTGGTCACCCCGCTCAACAAGTACATCGGATACGAGGAGGCCGCGAAGGTCGCCAAGAAGGCGCTCGCGGAACGCAGGACCATCCGCGAGGTCGTCCTGGACAGCGGCTACGTGGAGCGTGGCGATCTGACACTGGAGCAGCTCGACGAGGCGCTGGATGTACTGCGGATGACGCGGCCGTGACGGGACGGCGAGTTCCGGCCTTCGTGGGTGTCCTCCGGGTAACCGATTCCCGCCAAGGCGTGAACCGTGACCGGTGCCGCAGCGTCGTATGCGCATGACACCTAATATCTGCGCATGGGAGACGACGGAGTGGTGAGACGAGTGGAAGCGGGCGGGTCGACGGCGTTCTGGGAGCCCGGCAGTCAGATCCTGTGGCGCTACCGGGAGAACGGCGGCGAGAGCTTCCACATCGCGCGTCCGGTCACAGTGGTGCGCGACGACGCGGAACTGCTGGCCGTGTGGATGGCGCCCGGTACCGAGTGTGTACGGCCCGTGCTGGCGGACGGCACCTCGTTGAACTCGGAACCCCTGACGTCCCGCTACAAGAAGCCGCGCGGGGTGCGGCTCGGCCGCTGGTCCGGCTCGGGGGTGCTGAAGCTGGCGCGGCCGGGCGAGCCGTGGTCGGTGTGGCTGTTCTGGGAGCAGGGTTGGCGTTTCAAGAACTGGTACGTCAATCTGGAGACGCCACTGGCCCGTTGGGACGGCGGTGTGGACTCCGAGGACCACTTCCTGGACATCTGCGTGTACCCGGACCGAACGTGGAACTGGCTCGACGAGGACGAGTTCGCGCAGGCCCAGCAGGACGGTCTGATGGACGCGTCGGCGGCCCGAGGGGTACGGGAGGCGGGGCTGTCGGCGGTCGAGGTGATCCGCGCGTGGGGCCCGCCGTTCTCGGACGGCTGGCAGCACTGGCGCCCGAATCCGGCGTGGGGGGTACCGTCTCTCCCGGAAGACTGGGACCGTACGCCCGCGCAGTTGTCCTCATGAGACCCTTGATGCGCCCCCGGTCCGCAACCGTAGGATCGTCCTCCGCAATGGTTCACAGGGGCAACTCCCGCAGTTCGGGCAGGGCTTGACCGTACGTCACCGAGGGGCGGCAAGACGTGATCAAGGGGTACGAGTGTTACACCGGGGCGAGCCGGAGACGGCCCGACGGACGGGCAGTACTGCCCTTCGGCGAGCCCGCCGGTACCGTGTGTGCCACAGGAACTGCCTCTGACCACGCGGGAATTCCGTTCCCAGGACACGTAATCCGGGTATCGGCCTTTCTGCGGGACGAAGGATCGGGTTTGCGGGACGCACTGCGCTCACGACGCGCAGTCCCGGACGGATGGATTCGACACGCGTGACGGAGCACCCCACCTCCCACGAGCGCCCTCAGGGCGGCGCCGGCCCCACGGATCCCCGCGGGGCGCTTCTGCGTACCCAGGAGCCGATGCGCACCGCGCCCGCCACGGCCTTACCCGCTCAGGCACGCAAGGGTGACGCACCGGCCGAGCCGGGCACCGCGGCCCCGTGCGCGAAGAGCGGACAGGCGCCCTCGGAGCACGCCCAGCCGGCGCTCTCCGAGCACTCGCAGCCCGCGGCCACCGAGCCCGATCCGCACCGCCCGAGGCCCGCGCCGGAGACCATCCCGGCGCAGCCCGGCGGTGAGCCGGACCGGTCCGGCTCGGCGGCGGGCGGCCTGGAGCGGCGCGGCGGGCAGGGAGTGCCGCCCGGCGCTCCCATGCCCATGCGGCGTGACGGCGACCGGCTGCGCTTCGTGGGCGCCGCGACCCGGCGGATCGCCCGGGGCATCGACCTGGACGAGATCGTGATGGGTCTGTGCCGGGCCACCGTGCCGACGTTCTCGGACGCGATCCTCGTCTATCTGCGCGAGCCGTTGCCGGTCGGTGACGAGCGGCCCACCGGGCCCATGGTGCTGCGGTTGCGCCGCACCGACCGGATCCCGGAGGAGCGGGACACCGAGGGCGGCTTCATGCCCTCGTCGCTCCAGCCCGAGCAGCCCGTCGATCTCGCGGTCGTCACGGCCGAGCAGTGCGAGGTACGGCCCGGAGGGGCGCTCGCCGAGGTGCTGCGGGGTGTGCGCCCGGTCTTCGCGGACGCGCCCGCCGCGCACGACGCGCTGCCGGAACTGCTGGGCCCGGACGCGGAACTGACCGTGCCGACCGGCCAGCGGGCGATCCTCGCCCCGCTGCGCGGGCGGCGCCGGGTGATCGGCGCGGCGGTGTTCCTGCGCCGCCCGGAGCGGATGGCGTTCGAGCAGGACGATCTGCTGGTCGCCGCCCAGCTCGCCACGCACAGCGCGCTCGGCATCGACAAGGCGGTGCTCTACGGCCGCGAGGCGTACATCGCCGACGAGTTGCAGCGCACGATGCTGCCGGAGGCGCTGCCGAAGTGCACCGGCGTGCGGCTCGCGCACCGGTATCTGCCGGCCGCCGAGACCGCGCGGGTCGGCGGCGACTGGTACGACGCGATTCCCCTGCCGGGGAGCCGGGTCGCGCTGGTCGTGGGTGATGTGATGGGTCATTCGATGACCTCGGCCGCGATCATGGGTCAGCTGCGGACCACCGCGCAGACGCTGGCGGGGCTGGATCTGCCGCCGCAGGAAGTGCTGCACCATCTCGACGAGCAGGCCCAGCGGCTCGGTACGGATCGCATGGCGACCTGTCTGTACGCCGTGTACGACCCGGTATCGCACCGGATCACCATCGCCAACGCCGGGCATCCGCCGCCGGTCCTGCTGCATCTCGGCGGGCGTGCCGAGGTGCTGCGGGTGCCGCCGGGCGCGCCGATCGGTGTGGGCGGGGTGGACTTCGAGGCGGTCGAGCTGGACGCGCCGGCCGGTGGCACGTTGCTGCTGTACACCGACGGGCTCGTGGAGTCCCGGCTGCGGGACGTGTGGACCGGGATAGAGCAGTTGCGGGAGAAGCTGGCCGCCACCGCGCAGTTGACCGGGCCGGATCACCCTCCGCCGCTGGAAGCGCTGTGCGACGAGGTGCTGGACATGCTCGGCCCGGGGGACCGCGACGACGACATCGCGCTTCTTGCCGCGCGCTTCGATGGGATCGCTCCCAGCGACGTCGCCTACTGGTTCCTGGAGCCGGAGGAGATGGCCCCGGGGCGGGCGCGTCGGCTGGCCCGGCACGCGTTGTCCCGATGGGGCCTTGAGGAGTTGACCGACTCGGTCGAGCTGCTCATCAGCGAGGTGGTGACGAACGCGGTGCGGTACGCGACGCGGCCCGTCACCCTGCGGTTGCTGCGGACCGATGTGCTGCGGTGCGAGGTCACCGACGACGTGCCTCAGCTGCCCCGGCTTCGGCAGGCTCGGGCGACGGACGAGGGGGGCCGTGGGCTCTACCTGGTCAATCGGCTGGCGAAGCGGTGGGGGGCCACTCGGTTGAGTGCGGGGAAGGTCGTGTGGTTCGAGCTCAACCAGGCGTGAGGGATTTCGCGGGAGCGCCGTAGGGCTTCCGTGAGTTCGGCGGGTGCGGGTGCGGTGGGACTTCTCCCGCAGTTCCCCGCGCCCCTGGGGGGCCTGCGGCCCCCAGACGCGCAAAGGGCGCCCGGTGGTTCACCGGGCGCCCTCCGCTTTTCTCGATCGCTAGTCGTCCACCTGGGGATCGTTCGGGTTCGTCGGGAACTCGATACCCCCGTCGTCGCCCGTCGGGGTCTCCTCCGGGGTGGTCTCCGGGGTTTCCTCCGGGGTGGTCTCCGGGGTCGTCGGGGGCTCGCTGGTCGGCTCGTCCGTGGTGGGCGTCTCCGACGGGGTCTCGGACGGCGTCTCCGAAGGAGTCTCGGACGGCGTCGCCGACGGGGTCGGGGACTCCGTCGGCGCGACCGCGGCACCCTGCTTGGTGTCCAGGTCGAACTTGGTGGTCTTGCCCATCACGCCGAAGGTGTACGTGGCCCAGATCCGGGCCGGGAAGCCACCACCGTTGATCCGGGGCTCGCCGAGGGCGTTGTACATCGAGACGTGCTTGCCGTTCTTGCTCATGTCCTCGCCGAACAGGCCGACGGAGGTCACGAGGTTCGGCGTGTAGCCGGTGAACCAGGCGGAGCGGTTCTCGTCGGAGGTACCCGTCTTGCCGGCGACCTGCTGGCCGTTGCGGGCCGGGTTGTCACGGACGGAGGTCTTGGCCGTACCGTCGTCGACCACGCCGGTGAGGACCGAGGTGACCGTGTCGGCGGCCTCGACGCTGATGACCTGCTCGCCGATCGGCTCGGGGAACTCGACCTCGCCGTCGCGGTGTTCGGCCGAGGCGATGATGGTCGGGGTGACCTTCTTGCCGTGGTTGTCGAGGGTGGCGTAGATGCCTGCCATCTCCAGCGGGCTGGCGCCCATGGAGCCCAGGGTCTGGGCGGGCACGGCCTCCATGCCCTCGGTGTCCATGCCGAGCTTCCCGGCGACCTCCATGACCTTCTCCATGCCCACGTCGACGCCCATCTGGGCGAAGACGGAGTTGATGGACTTGTTCATGGCGGCCTGCACGGTGACGTCGCCGTA
Source organism: Streptomyces akebiae (assembly GCF_019599145.1). NCBI lineage: Bacteria > Bacillati > Actinomycetota > Actinomycetes > Kitasatosporales > Streptomycetaceae > Streptomyces > Streptomyces akebiae. The sequence goes on from NZ_CP080647.1 coordinate 3,641,318, forward strand.
GTTGACGTTGTCCTCGTTCGGCGGGGCGAAGCCCACCGCGGTGCCGTCGTCCGTGACCTTGTGCCGGCTGTCACCGTCGTAGACCGTGCTGGCGGTGATCGGGTCGCCGTCCTGCGTCTCGGCGTCCTCGTCGACGGCCGCGGCGAGGATGACCGGCTTGAAGGTGGAGGCGGGCTGGTAGTCCCGGCGGGTGGCGTTGTTCGTGAAGTGCTTCACGTAGTCGACACCGCCGTACATGGCGACGACCTTGCCCGTCTTCGGGTCCACGGAGACGGCGCCGGCCTGGATGTGCTTGTCGACCTTGCGCTTCTTCGGGTCGAGCTTGCTGGTGAGGCGTTGCTTCACGGCCTTCTCCAGCGCGGCCTGCTTCTTCGGGTTGATGTTCAGCGTGACGGTCCAGCCACCCGCGTCGATCTTGGTCTTGGCCTCTTCGAGGTTGTCCGCCGCGTCGTTGGCCACGAGTTGCCTGGCCAGCTGGTTGTTGGCGGCCGTGACCAGGTAGCCGTTCTGACCCTCCATGTCGGGGGCGGCCTGGGGCTCCTTCGGCTTGGGGAGCTTCATGCCCTCCCGCTCCGAGGCGGTCAGCTTGGTCAGATCCTGCATCTCGACCATGTTGTCCAGCACGTAGTTCCAGCGCGCGGTGACCAGCTTCTTGCCGGTCGGTGTGGCGGTGGACAGGTCGTACTGGCTGGGAGCCTGGAGCAGGGCGGCGAGGTACGCGCCCTCCCGGACGTTGAGGTCCTTGGCGTCCTTTTGGTAGTACGCCTGGGCGGCGGCCTGGATGCCCCAGGCGCCGCGGCCGTAGTAGCTGGTGTTGATGTAGCCCGCGAGGATGTAGTCCTTGGACTCGTTGCGCTCCAGCTTCAGCGAGATGACCAGTTCGTTGAGCTTGCGGGTCACCGTCTGGTCGGACGTCAGGTAGTAGTTCTTGACGTACTGCTGGGTGATGGTCGAGCCACCCTGCTTGCCCTTGCCGGAGAGGGTGTTGATCACACCGCGCGCCATGCCCTTGAAGTCGACGCCGGGGTCCGAGTAGAACGTCTTGTTCTCGGCGGCGACGAAGGCGAGCTGGACCGGCTTGGGGACGTCCTCGAGTTCCACGATCTCGCGGTTGGTGTCGCCGGTGCGGGCGAAGATCTTGCCGTCGGAGGTCTTGTAGACGTTGCTCTCCTGCAGCGCCTCGGGGTTCCCCTTGGGTATGTCGATCATCAGGTAGAGCACGATGAAGGCGCCCATGCCGAGCAGACAGACACCGAAGAAGGTGCCGAGGATCTTCTTCCAGGTGAAGAGGCGGCGCAGGAAGCTCTGCTGGCTCTTCTGCTGCTTCTTGCCGCCGGCCTTGGCCGCCGCGCGCGCCGCCGCCCGGCCGCCGCCCTCCGGCGCGCCTATGACGGTCGTCGTGCCCGCTTCGCCCCCGGACGAGCGCTGGGGCGCCGCGCGGCGACCGCCGCGCTGCCGCGCTCGTCTTTCTTCCGCTCGTCCCATGGCTCCGGTCCGCTCCGCATTCTGCTCGGTCTCATACGTCACTCGGGTCTTGTCGGCTCAGCAAGCTAACACCGAGGACCATGACAAGAGGGAGTCGGTCCGCTCTGTGGCGACGTGACAAAGCGCACGCGCGACGCGTGTCCACAGACCTCATCCCACCGGAACGGACGTTCCAGCAGGGGCGATGGTTGCCCCACTCGACTCACCAGTTCCTGACGGCCTCGGTGACAGAACCGTGACAATCAGCTCTGACCTGCGCCCTCTCACCATCCGACGAGGGGCTATACACGGCATGTATACGTGCGGTGTATACCCCGTGTGTACAGTCGTGCTCATGTCCATCGGTCACACCCTCCTGGGACTCCTGGAGTCCGGGCCCCGACACGGTTACGACCTGAAGCGGGCCTTCGACGAGAAGTTCGGTCACGACCGGCCGCTGCACTACGGCCAGGTCTACTCGACGATGTCGCGGCTGCTGAAGAACGGCCTCGTCGAGGTCGACGGCATCGAGCCCGGCGGCGGCCCCGAGCGCAAGCGGTACGCGATCACCGAGGCCGGCATCACGGATGTCCAGCGGTGGCTCGCGACACCCGAGAAGCCCGAGCCGTATCTGCAGTCGACCCTCTACACGAAGGTCGTCCTCGCCCTGCTCACCGACCGGAACGCGGCCGACATCCTCGACACCCAGCGTTCCGAGCACCTGCGCATGATGCGCATCCTCACCGACCGCAAGCGCAAGGGCGACCTGGCCGACCAGTTGATCTGCGACCACGCCCTGTTCCACCTGGAGGCCGATCTGCGATGGCTGGAGCTGACCGCCGCCCGACTGGGCAAGCTGGCCGAGGCGGTGACCCGGTGAACCCGACCTCCTCGCCGGCCCCCGCCGGTTCCCTGCTCGTCGCGACCGATCTGCGCAAGTCCTACGGCCCGACCACCGCGCTGGACGGCGCCGAGTTCTCCATCCACCCCGGCGAGGTCGTCGCGGTGATGGGCCCCTCCGGCTCCGGCAAGTCGACGCTGCTGCACTGCCTCGCCGGGATCGTGCCGCCCGACTCGGGCTCGATCACGTACAACGGCCGCGAGATGGCCACCATGAACGACGCCCAGCGCAGCGCGCTCAGGCGCAGCGAGTTCGGGTTCGTCTTCCAGTTCGGCCAGCTCGTGCCGGAGCTGACGTGCGTGGAGAACGTGGCGCTGCCGCTGCGGCTGAACGGCGCCTCCCGCAAGGAGGCCGAGAAGACTGCCCTCGGCTGGATGCAGCGCCTGGAGGTCGACGACCTCGCCCGCAAGCGGCCCGGCGAGATCTCCGGCGGCCAGGGCCAGCGGGTCGCCGTCGCACGGGCGCTGGTCACCAACCCGCGGGTGCTGTTCGCGGACGAGCCCACGGGGGCGCTCGACTCCCTCAACGGCGAGCGGGTGATGGAACTGCTCACCGACGCCGCCCGGTCCACCAACGCCGCCGTCGTCCTGGTCACGCACGAGGCGCGGGTGGCCGCGTACTCCGACCGCGAGATCGTCGTACGCGACGGCAGGTCCCGGGACATGGAGCGCGTCATATGAGTTCCGCCGTGTTCCGCCAGTGGTACCGGGACCTGGCGATGGGGATGCGGTTCACCTTCACCGGGGGCCGCGAGGGGTGGGTGCGTGCCGTGCTCACCGCCGTCGGGGTGGGACTCGGGGTGGCGCTGCTGCTGCTCACCGCGGCGGTGCCGAACCTGTTGTCCGCTCGGGAGGCCCGTGCGGAGGCCCGGGAGGACCGGTCGATCGGCTACCTCGACGACCAGTCGAAGCCGACCGGCGAGAGCCTGGTCATCGCCGACACCGACACCGAGTACCGGCAGCGGGAGATCCGGGGGCGGCTCCTCCAGCCCGAGGGCGCGAAGGCGCCGCTGCCGCCCGGGGTCGCCGAGTTCCCCGCGCCGGGCGAGATGGTCGTCTCCCCCGCCCTGTCCGAGCTGCTGGAGTCCGACGCCGGGAAGCTCCTGCGCGAGCGCCTGCCGTACGAGATGGTGGGCACCATCGGCCAGGCCGGGCTCATCGGCTCGACCGACCTCGTCTACTACGCCGGCAGCAAGGAGATCGCCGACCGGGTCGACGGCTCGGTGGTGGCGCGGATCGACGCGTTCGGAATGGACACCACCGGCCTGCCCGACGATGAGGTCGACCCGATCCTCCTCCTGCTCACCCTGGTCGTCTTCGTGGTGCTGCTGATGCCGGTCGCCGTCTTCATCGCCACGGCCGTACGGTTCGGCGGCGAGCGGCGCGACCGCAGGCTGGCGGCGCTGCGGCTGGTCGGCTCCGACGGACGGATGACCCGTCGGATCGCGGCGGGTGAGGCGCTCGCGGGCTCCCTGCTGGGGCTGCTCTTCGGCGCCGGCTTCTTCCTGCTCGGCAGGGCGGTCGCCGGCTCCGTCGAGGTGTTCGACATCAGTGTGTTCCCCAGCGACCTCGACCCCTCCCCCGGTCTGGCCCTGCTGGTCGCGGTCGCGGTGCCGACCGCCGCGATCCTCGTCACCCTGTTCGCGCTGCGCGGTGTGGTCATCGAGCCCCTCGGCGTGGTCCGCAAGGCCAAGCCGCCGCGCCGCAGGCTCTGGTGGCGACTGCTGCCGCCGCTCGCCGGCCTCGCCCTGCTCTACCCGATGATCGGCCAGGGCTCGGAGAACGGGGAGTTCAACGAGTACATGGTGACCGGCGGTGTCGTCCTGCTGCTGGTCGGCATCACCGCACTGCTGCCCTGGGTCGTCGAGGCGTTCGTCGCCCGGCTGGGCTCCGGCGCCGTCTCCTGGCAACTGGCCGTACGCAGGCTGCAGTTGAGCAGCGGTACGGCGGCCCGCATGGTCAACGGCATCGCGGTGGCGGTGGCCGGCGCGATCGCCCTGCAGATGCTGTTCTCCGGCATCGAGGCCCGGTACGAGGTACCGACCGGGCAGGACACCACGCGGGCACAGCTGGAGCTCGTCCTGCCGGAGGACGCCCGGGTGAGTGTCGTCGGCGAGAAGCTGAAGCGGGCCAGAGGCGCACAGACCACCGCCGCGCTGTCCAGCGCGGCGGTCTCCGCCACGGCCAAGGACCCCGAGCTGCTGACGGACCTGACCGTCGGCGACTGCGCCGCGCTGCGCGAACTGGCGACGATCCCCTCCTGCCGCGACGGCGACGTCTTCCGGGTGGAGTCCGCGGACGACCCGAGCGTGACGGAGCCGGCCGTTCCCGGGAAGACGCTCTACTTCGACCCGACGTACACCGGCGACGAGCAGGGCGCCGAGATCGCCTGGAAGCTGCCGGCCGCGGTGCGCGAGGTGCCGGAGCGCGTCGACGCCTTGCGGAACGGGACGGTGGGGCTGCTGGCCACCCCCGGCGCCCTTCCGGCGAAGACGGAGAGCGAGTTCTACGGCACGATCTACGTACGCACCGACCCCAAGGTGCCGGACGCGCTCGACGAGGTGCGCAACGCCGCCGTGGCGATCGATCCGCTGATCCGGACCTGGGAGTGGGAGACGACGAGGCGGGTGGACCAGTTCGCGGACATCCGCACCGGGCTGCTGGTCGGTGCCGCCGCCGTGCTCACCCTCATCGGCGCGAGCCTGCTCGTCTCCCAGCTGGAGCAGTTGCGCGAACGCAGGAAGCTGCTGTCGGCGCTGGTCGCCTTCGGCACCCGGCGTCGCACGCTGGGCCTGTCCGTGCTGTGGCAGACGGCGATCCCGATCACCCTCGGCCTCGTCCTCGCCTCGACGGTCGGGGTGACCCTGGGCGCGGTCCTGCTGCGGATGACGAACGTGAAGGTGTCCGTCGACTGGTCGGGGGTGCTGGCCATGACCGGCATCGGCGCGGGCGTCGTCGTCCTGGTCACCGCGCTGAGCATGCCACCGCTGATGAGGATGATGCGGCCGGAGGGGCTGCGTACGGAGTAGGCCGGTGCCGCGGCACCGCCTCGGCACCGTCACACTGGACCCCGTCAACCGCTCGCCCCGGGAGTGAGGACGGCATGTCGCTCGACACCTTGAGGTCCTTGATTCCGGACTACGCCAAGGACCTGCGTCGCAACCTCGACGCGGTTCTCGGTGACTCCGGGCTGTCGGCGCAGCGGTTGTGGGGCACGGTGCTGGCCACGGCCATCGCCTCGCGTTCGGCGATCGTGCTGCGCGAGCTGGCGCCGGAGGCGAGGGCGCGGCTGTCGCCTCAGGCGTACACCGCGGCGAAGTCCGCGGCCGCGGCGATGGCGTTGAGCAACGTCTTCTTCCGTACGCGGCATCTGCTGTCCGACCACGAGTACGGCGCTCTGCGGACGGGGCTGCGGATGAATGTCATCGGTGATCCCGGGGTGGACAAGGTCGACTACGAGCTGTGGGCGCTCGCCGTGTCCGCGATCAATGGGTGCGGGGCGTGTCTGGACTCGCACGAGCGGGTGCTGCGCGGGGCCGGTGTGAGCCGGGAGACCGTGCAGGAGGCGTTCCGGGTGGCTTCGGTGGTGCAGGCGGTGGGGGTCACGTTGGAGGCGGAGGCGGTTCTCTCCGAGTAGGGCGCCGGGGTGGGACGGGTGGCCTGGAATCGCCTGGGAGCGGGGGGGTGGGGTCGTAGGGCGGTCGCGGCTCGAAGGTGGCTGATCGCGCGGTTCCCCGCGCCCCCGAAGGAGCCGCGGCCCTTCGGAAATGCGCTCGCGCGTACCTCGCCTTTCTTGCAAAGCTCACCCCATGGCCTCCCTCCCCTCCCCCACCTTCGAAGAACTCGTCGCCGAAGGCGATGCCGTGCCCACCGACGGATGGGACTTCTCGTGGTTCGAGGGGCGGGCCACGGAGGCACGGCCGTCGTGGGGGTACGCGCGGGCCATGGCCGAGCGGCTCGGGCGGGCCTCGGCGGCGTTGGACATCCAGACCGGGGGCGGTGAGGTGCTCGCTTCCGCTGCACGGCTTCCGGCGCTGACCGTGGCCACGGAGGGGTGGCCGCCGAACGTCGCGAAGGCGACCGCGCTGCTGCACCCCCGGGGCGCGGTGGTGGTGGCCAGTGCGCAGGACGCGCCGCTGCCGTTCGCCGACGGGGCGTTCGACCTGGTCACCAGCAGGCACCCGGTGCGAGCGCACTGGGCGGAGATCGCCCGGGTGCTACGGCCCGGCGGCACGTACTTCGCGCAGCATGTGGGACCGAGCAGCGCCTACGAACTCGTCGAGCACTTCACCGGTCCCCTGCCGGAGGAGAACCGGAGCGCCCGTCATCCGGACGGGGAACGCGCCGGCGCCGAGGCGGCCGGTCTGGAGATCGTGGATCTGCGGGCCGAGCGGCTGCGGATGGAGTTCTACGACATCGGCGCGGTCGTGCACTTCCTGAAGAAGGTCGTCTGGATGGTGCCCGGTTTCACCGTCGAGGCGTATCTGCCCCAGCTCCGCTCCCTGCACGAGCGGATCGAGGCCGAGGGGCCCTTTGTCGCGCACAGCGCCCGCCATCTGTTCGAGGCCCGCAGGCCGCCGACCGCCTGAGCCGGTTGTCCACATCGTTATCGCCCGCGGCTTGGCTTATCCGGGTCTACTCGCGTAGGTTCAGACCAAGGTAATTCGCGCCAGCAAAGCTGCGCGGCACGGCCTCGCGCAGTGGAGGGGGCTGCGCGACGCCGGGCACCCCGTCGTCGGCGTCAAGCGCGCGTTCTGCCGACGCTTCACCCGTACGGGGGCGCCGGAGCGCTTCTCCCCGGAAGTCGCACAACGATACGCAAACCCCACATTCCCGCCGAGATTCCTTCATTCTCCCTTGGAATCCGCTGGCATTCGGCCATGATCACCCTTCGATCACGCCCTGAATGAAGGCTTCCGCGCTCACCGCCGCGCTGTCGTCCGGCTCCGGAGAGTAGTTGTGGCACGCCGATGCACGCAGCATCACTCACGAAGGGTTATGGTGGAAACCCCCCCTCGGGCCGGTCCGTCTCCCCCCCACGGACCGGCCCGTTTTTTCTGCCCGGAAGGCGGCCCTCCGAAGAGGCCGCGCCCTGGGCCCCGGGCACCCGCCGACCCCGCACACCCCTTGGCGCAGTTGGCCTCCAGCCCCGGTAGGCTCTGCCCACCTAGGGGACTGCCACCGCACCGGAGGGGCTGGAAGACGTGAACCTGCGCGACAAACTGCGCGGCCTGCTGGTCAAGGTCTACGCACGCAGGGTCGAGGGTCACCTCGACCACGCCCAGGTGCCCAAGCACATCGGCGTGATCGTGGACGGCAGCCGCCGCTGGGCGAAGGCCGCGGGCTCCACCACGGTGCAGGGCCACCAGGCGGGGGCCAACAAGATCGAGGAGTTCCTCGGCTGGTGCACCGAGACGGACGTGAAGGTCGTCACTCTCTGGCTGCTCTCCACGGACAACTTCAACCGCCCGAAGGAAGAGCTCGTCCCGCTGCTCGGGATCATCGAGGACACCGTCCGCTCCCTCGCCGCCGACGGCCGCTGGCGTGTGCACCACGTCGGGGCGCTGGACCTGCTGTCCCCCGGGATGCAGCGCGCGCTCAAGGAGGCCGAGGAGGCCACCGCGGACGTCGACGGGATACTGGTCAACGTGGCCATCGGGTACGGCGGGCGCCAGGAGATCGCCGACGCCGTCCGGTCGATGATCCAGGACGCGCAGGAGCGGGGCACCTCGATGGAGGAACTCGCCGAGGAGGTCTCCGTGGACCTGATCGGCAGCCACCTCTACACCGTCGACCAGCCCGACCCGGATCTGGTGATCCGTACGAGCGGCGAGCAGCGGCTGTCCGGATTCATGCTCTGGCAGACCGCCCATTCCGAGTACTACTTCTGTGACGTCTTCTGGCCGGCCTTCCGGAAGGTGGACTTCCTGCGCGCCCTGCGTGACTACGCCGCGCGACACCGCCGTTACGGAGGCTGAGACTCCGCCCCACGGGTGAGGTGCGCAGGACCCTCACCGGGACAGAAGTAACGAGGAGTTCACCGGGCCGCCGTCGTACCGCTTGGCATGGCAGCGCACGTTCGAGGGCATAAGCCAGTCAGGTCGATGCCCGAACCACGGGTGTCGGATCTCAGCGGGCGGCTCGGGGCCGTCCGCCCGGGAGGCCCTTTGCACCAGCCCGATCGTGCGGTCACAGCACGGACGAAGCAGCGGAGGGCCGGTCACCGGCCCGTGCAACGGTGCCGACGACCGGCCCAGTTCGAACCCGTCGCTCCCCGACCTCATCCGAGGGGGTACGTCCTTCCGTGGTGACCAGCACAAAGCGCCGTATGCCAGACCGGCGCACCTACGTTCTCGACACCAGCGTCCTGCTGGCCGACCCGAATGCTTTGAGCCGCTTCGACGAGCACGAAGTCGTGCTGCCGATCGTGGTGGTCACGGAGCTGGAGGCGAAGAGGCACCATCCCGAGCTCGGCTACTTCGCCCGGCAGGCCCTGCGCCTGCTCGACGAGTTCCGGGTCCGGTACGGCCGTCTCGACGCCCCCATCCCGATCGGGGACCTCGGCGGCACCGTACGGGTCGAGCTCAATCACTCGGATCCCAGCGTGCTGCCGAGCGGCTACCGCCTGGGGGACAACGACTCCCGGATCCTCGCGGTCGCCCGCAACCTGCAGGCCGAGGGCTTCGACGTCACCGTGGTGTCGAAGGACCTCCCCCTCAGGATCAAGGCGTCCTCCGTGGGCCTCCTCGCCGAGGAGTACCGCGCGGAGCTGGCCATCACGGACGCCTCCGGGTGGACCGGGATGTCCGAGCTGACCCTGCCGGGCGAACAGGTCGACATCCTCTTCGAGGAAGGGTCGATCCATGTCCCCGAGGCGAGCACGCTCCCCGTCCACACCGGCCTGACGATCCAGTCGGAGCGCGGCAAGGCGCTCGGCCGGGTGACGCCCGACGGCAACGTCCGTCTGGTGCGCGGCGACCGGGAGGCGTTCGGCATCAAGGGGCGCAGCGCCGAGCAGCGCATCGCGCTGGATCTGCTGCTCGACCCGGACGTGGGCATCCTGTCGATGGGCGGTCGGGCCGGCACCGGCAAGTCGGCGCTCGCGCTGTGCGCGGGTCTGGAGGCGGTGCTCGAACGGCGCCAGCACCAGAAGGTGATGGTCTTCCGGCCGCTGTACGCGGTGGGCGGGCAGGAGCTCGGCTATCTGCCCGGCTCCGAGTCCGAGAAGATGAGCCCCTGGGCGCAGGCGGTCTTCGACACGCTGTCCGCGGTCACCAGCCGCGAGGTCATCGAGGAGGTCACCGCACGCGGGATGTTGGAGGTTCTGCCGCTGACGCACATCCGCGGCCGTTCCCTGCACGACGCGTTCGTGATCGTGGACGAGGCACAGTCCCTGGAGCGGAACGTCCTATTGACCGTTCTGTCCCGGATCGGGGCGAATTCACGGGTCGTTCTGACCCATGACGTCGCCCAGCGCGACAATCTGCGCGTCGGCCGCTACGACGGTGTCGTCGCGGTCGTCGAGAAGCTGAAGGGTCACCCGCTCTTCGCCCACGTCACGTTGACGAGGTCCGAACGGTCCCAGATCGCGGCCCTTGTGACCGAAATGCTGGAGGACGGGCAGATTTAGCACGACTTCCGCACCAACCCCGGGGCGCCGCCCGGCAAAAGGCTCAGCAGCCTAGCCGGGCGGCGCTTCGGTGCGTGGGGGTTTCCTGGAATCTCCAGCGTCAAACGAGGTGTGAGCTTTCACACTCACCACTGAATTGCCTCCCGGTGTCGGGTTACGGCAGAGTCTCATTCCTGTCAGGCCCCGCATACGACACACCTGTACCCCCAGCGGTACGGAACAACAGCACCACCACGTCAACTCCACAGCGTCGTCGTATGCCGCCCGAGCACCACACGGCGCTCCCGCAAGGGAGTTGCCCGTCGGGCCCGCGCCTCCGTGACCCCGCAGTTGGGAGGCCAGCGTCAGGGGCACGATTGCGTCCGCCAGGGTCACCGAGGCGGGCGATGCTGGAAGGAAACCGTGTGAGCCGGATTTCGGTCCGGGGATTCGCAGTGGCCTCGGCCACCGCGGTCACCGCAGTCGGCAGTGTCGTCGGAGTTGCCTCGGGCAGCACCGCCCAGACGACCACTGACGACGCCGAGGCGGTCGCGAACGACACCACGTTGCTCGCCGACATACCTGTGGGCCAGCAGGCCCAGGTGCAGACCGCGTCCCTGACTGCTCAGGCCGACGCCCAGGCCATCGCCGCCGACGCGAGCGCCCGCAAGGACGCCGAGGAGACCGCCCGTAAGAAGGCGGCCCAGGACGCGATCGACAAGCAGAAGGCCGCGGAGAAGGCCGAGCAGGAGCGCAAGGCGAAGGAAGCGGCGGAGGCTGAAGCCAAGTCGAAGTCCGCTGCCGCCGGCTCTCTCGGTGACATCCCCGCGCAGAGCTCGTACACCATCGCCGAGATCCAGGCGATGGCGAAGGCGGTCGTGGCCAGCGACCAGTGGACGTGCTTCAGCAACATCGTGAACCACGAGTCCACCTGGAACTACAAGGCCGTCAACCCCTCCTCGGGTGCCTACGGTCTCTTCCAGGCCCTGCCCGGCTCGAAGATGTCGTCCGCCGGTTCCGACTGGCAGACCAACCCGGCCACACAGATCAAGTGGGGCCTGAACTACATGGAATCGCGCTACGGCAGCCCGTGCGAGGCCTGGTCGTTCTGGCAGGCCAACCACTGGTACTAGGCCGGTCGGCGACGGGGTGACGCCCATCCGCCGCTCAACCCTGCGAAGCCCTCCGCCGTCCTTTGGTGGGGGGCTTCGGGCATGTACGGTCGGAGCCCCCGAGAGGAATCGCAACCTCCGGGAGGAGTGGTGACCCACAGGAGCGGCGGGGGAAGAGGACGGATGATGTCGCGAGTTCCAGGGTGGCTCGGCCGGCTCGGCGCCGGACTGAGCGGGTGGGGCGAGCGGTTGGAGCGACGCCGGGCGGAGATGGAGGCGGAGGACGCGGAAGGGTCGGCCGCCTCCGAAGACGGCCGGGGCGCAGCCGGGCCTGGGACTGGGACCGGGGCTGGGACCGGGACCGGGACTGGCGACGACGGTACGGGCGGCTCTGATTCGACTGCTGAGGCGGGTGGTTCCACCGGCCCCACGGGTGCGGCGGGTTCTGCCGGGTCCGCGGGCTCTCGGAGTCGGCCGACCGCCCCTGTCCTCTCCACGCGTCCGGATCCCGCGTCGGCGGTGCCCTGGGGGATGCGGGTGGCGGCCGAGGCCGGATGGCGGCTGCTCGTGCTCGCGGGCACCGTCTGGGTGTTGATGCGGGTCATCAGCTCCGTACGGCTGCTGGTGCTGTCGTTCACCGCCGCTCTGCTCGTCACCGCCGTGCTCCAGCCGACCGTGGCACGGCTGACCCGGCACGGCGTACCGCGCGGCCTCGCCACCGCGCTGACCGCCGCCCTCGGGTTCATCGTCATGGGACTGATCGGCTGGTTCGTCACCTGGCAGGTCATGGAGAACATCGACGACCTCTCCGACCAGATCCAGGACGGCATCGACGAGTTGCAGCGCTGGCTGCTCGACAGCCCGTTCCACGTCACCGAGAACCAGATCAACGACATCGCGAAGAACCTCCGCGAGGCGATCAGCGACAACACGGACACGATCACCTCGGCGGGACTGGAGGGCGTGACCGTCATCGTCGAAGCGCTCACCGGCATCCTCCTGACGATGTTCTCCACCCTATTCCTGCTCTACGACGGCAAGCGGATCTGGCAGTGGACCCTGAAGCTGGTGCCGGCGGCGGCCCGGCCGGGGGTCTCGGCGGCCGGGCCGCGCGCCTGGCAGACGTTGACGGCGTATGTGCGCGGCACGGTGGTCGTGGCGCTGATCGACGCGATCTTCATCGGCCTGGGGATCTACTTCCTGGACGTGCCGATGGCGGTCCCGCTGGCCGTGTTCATCTTCCTGTTCTCCTTCATCCCGCTGGTGGGTGCGGTCGTCTCGGGCGCGCTGGCGGTCGTCGTGGCACTGGTGACACAGGGTGTCTTCACGGCCGTCATGACGCTGGCCGTCGTGCTCGCCGTGCAGCAGATCGAGGGGCACATCCTCCAGCCGTTCATCCTCGGCCGGGCCGTCCGGGTGCATCCCCTGGCCGTCGTGCTGGCGGTCGCCGCCGGTGGCATGATCGCGGGGATCGGGGGTGCGGTGGTGGCCGTGCCGCTGGTCGCCGTCACCAACACGGTGGTGGGGTCGCTGCGCGCGTACGCGGACGAGCAGCAGGCGCGGGAACTGCACGACACCGCCTAGGGCAGCGGGCGGAGGCGGGTGGTCGGGCTAGGCGGACGGGTCGGCGGACGGGTCGGCGGACGGGCTTTCCTGGTGGCGGTGTTCGTGGCGCAGGAGGACCACGCCGTTGCCGAAGGTACGGGTCTCGACCAGGCGCAGGCCGGTGGGCGTCGCCGTGTCGGCTGCCGGGAAGAGCCGCTTGCCGGCTCCCAGGAGCACGGGGTGGACGTAGACGCGGTACTCGTCGACCAGGCCGTGCCGCATGAACTGGGCCGCCAGTTCGGCGCCGCCCACGACCAGGTCACCGCCGTCCTGTGCCTTGAGCGCCTCGATGTCCTTCACGACGATGTCCCGGACGATAGTGGTGTGCCGGTCCCCGTGCCGCAGGGTCCGGGAGTAGACCAGCTTCGGCTTGTTCCGCCAGATCTCGGCGAAGTCGGCCACGGGACGTGGGGTGCCGGGGTCCCGGTCGGCCGTGGGCCAGTAGGCGTCCATCAGCTCGTACGTGACGCGGCCTTCGAGGAAGACGCCCATGCCACGGAGGACGTCGTTGAAGTGCGTGTGCAGTTCGTCGTCGACCAGGTGCCAGTCGATCTCCCGGTTCGGGCCCTCGATGTAGCCGTCGAGGGACACGGACATCATCAGGACGAGCTTGCGCATGGGGCCTCTCGGGTGTCGGGCTGCTTCGAGTGTGTTCGCGTGTGTTCGGGTGTGTGGGCGGTCTCGGGTTCGGGTGTCTCGGGTTTCTGGGTGCCTGGGGTGTTGCGGCTTGTGAGGGAGAGGATCGCCTGTACGGGGGCCGGTCGCACGGACGTGGGTCGCGGCGGGGAATTTCGGTCGCCCGTGTCGGCGTACCGGCCCAGGGTTCCCCGGATGGATGTTCGAGGAAGTCGAGGGTTGGTGGATCGGGCTTGGAGCCACTGGGACGGGCCGCGCGGGACGACGACGAGGAGTCGGTCAGGGCCCTTCTCGACGGCGGTGCCGATGTCAACGGGCGGTCGCCCGGCGGGCTGACCGCGTTGATGCTGGCGGCGGGGGCCGGCGCCCACCACGCGGCGGACGCGCTGCGGGAGAACGGGGCGTACGTGGCACTGCGGGACGAACACGGCCGCAGCGCGCTCGACTTCGCGGAGGAGGGCGCCGAACGGCACCCGGAAGAGCCCGGGTACCTGATGATCGTCACCGATCTGGAGAAGTACTTCGGCAGACGAGCCGACTTCGCGACGACGATGGAGCGGGCGATCCGGTTCGGTGATCCCGAGAGCGACATCTGGTTCAGGGCCATCTCGGCCCTGGACGGCTGGGCGGACGACGAGGCCGTGGCAGGGGCGGAGGTGGCACTGAACAGTCCCCGGGCGTCCGAACGGTACTTCGCGGCCGACCTGCTGAGGTCCTTCCGCCTCTACAACGCCTCCCTGCGCAACGGCGCACACCGGACGCGGCAGGCGGCGGCGCTGCTGCGGGCGCGACTGGCGGTGGAGGACCATCCAGCCGTCCTCGGACTCGTCATCCAGGGGCTGGTGGAGCAGTCCGGCTTCGCCGACGACGCCCGGGAGATCCTGCGGCACGCCGGTCATCCGCACCGCGAGGTCCGGGCGGCGGTCGCCTACGCCGTGTACGTCTCCCAGGACGTCTCGCCGGACGTCTCCCCGGACCTGGGGGGCCGCGAGGCCCGTACGACCCTGGAGGCCCTGCTCGCCCTGGCTCGCGACCCGTGCGCCGAGGTACGCGGCCACGCGGTGGCGAGCCTTTCCTGTCTTTTCGACCCCGCCGAGCCGGTTCCCGCCGTGCACACCGCCCTGCGCCGCGCTCTGCACGACCCGGACCCGTCCGTGGTCCATGACGCGGCCTGCGCGCTGGGCAAGCTCGACAGCGGGCGCCGGCTGCCCTTCCGCGCCGAGCAGATCCTCGTACGGCGGTATCTCGACGAGCCGGGTGAGAGCCGGTACTACGCGCGCGCGTTCCGGGTCATCGAGCGGTGGCCCCGGGAGCGTCTGTGGGACGTACGGGATTCGCTGCCGGAGTGAGTGGGTGGCGGGTCCGTCGGGTCAGCTTCCCTCGCTGCCGGTGTCGGTGCCTGTGTCCGCGGCGGTCTCGGGCTCGGCCGTGGTGCGGGGGAAGGAGACCTCGACACGGCGGTTCTTCTTGCGGCCCTCTTCGGAGGAGTTGTCGGCGATCGGGTAGTCCTCGCTGTAGCCGCGCACCTCGAAGGTGACGTTGCCGCCCAGGTCCGCGGCGAGGAGGTCGTGGACCGCCTCGGCACGTTTCTTGGAGAGGGTCAGGCCGTGGGCGTAGGAGCCGAGGTTGTCCGTGAAGCCGAAGACGCGGACCGTGCCCGCGTTCTGCTTCTTGATCTCCTCCGCGATCGTCTGGATGCGGGAGCGGGCCTGCGGGTTGAGCTTCGCGCTGTTCTTCGGGAAGAGGACCTCCGCCTGGAGCGCGAACGTCACGTTCTCGTTGGTGTCCTCGCGGCGTTCCTCGCCGCCGAGGTCCTCCACGACCGACTTGATGTCCAGGACCTTGGCGGGCGCGAGGGTGGCCCCCTGGGCGAGCTTCAGGCCAGGGCTGTTCGCGTCCACCTCCGGGGGTGGGGACGTGGTGACGGTGCCTGGAGGTTCGCTGGGGTCGTCCGCGGCGGCCGGGGAGGGCGTCGCAAGCGTGAGGGCGGCCAGGACGGCGAGGGCCGCGGTGACCCGTGGGGTGAGGACGGTCATGGTCACTCGCCCTCGGAGAGTTCGATCGTGGCGGGGGGCATGGAGCCGACCTGGAAGTCGACCGAGGTGGTGCCTTCGGGGGGTGCCGGGAATTGGGCGAACCACTGGGCCGTGGCGCCCTCGTCGACGCCGCCGGTGAACTTGGTGCACAGGCATCGGCCCGAGGTGTCACGGAGAACGAGGTACCTCTTCCTGCCGGACTGGTCGACGAGGTTGGCACCCGCGATGGAGGCCCCGTTCTTGGCCAGCTCTTTCTCGTCGCCCAGCCAATTCGCCGGGACCCAGGCCTCTCCTGTGTTGTTCACGACGGTTCCCTCGACGGTGACGAACCCTCCGTCGTCCCTCTGAGCCGACGTCACCGTGAGCGTCAACCCGTTCTCCCCCTTCACCTCGGCCAGCACCGAGTCGGTGGCGGGCGCCGACGCATCCTGCTCACCGCCGCTGCCTTCTTCCTTCGGTGACGGCGTCGAAGACGAGCCCTTGTCGGACGACTTGTCGTCGTCACCTCCCCCGCCGCAACCGGCCACCGTGAGGAGCAGCCCGGTCGCGATCGCCACCGCGGTCACTGCCCTGCGGCCCTTCATGGTGTGCCGAAGGTTCATCGGTACGGCTTCCTCTCACTTGGCCAGATACGCAGAGAACATCACGGACGCGTCGGGAAGGTCGTCCGGATTGAAATTTCCTGGGTCGATGTCCACAGGCACACCGTCGCAGTCGAGAGAGACGGGATCCGTAGGGTTGGTGTTCGAGGGGAAGTCGCAGCGCGGCTGGATGACGGCCACCGCCCGGGCCTTGGCCGTCATGTTCTCCGTTCCGGGAATGATCGAATCACCCACGGTGTAGTCCGTCACGACATCCACCTGGAATCCCGGGGCACCGTTTACCTCGGTGGGCTGGACGCTTCCGTCGAGGGACGAATTGTTCTGGGCAGCCAGCTCTGCGGCCGCTGCATCGACCTCGTCGACGGGAAGTCCCCCCATGGACAGGTCCAGCCAGTCCAGCCAGTCGCCGTTGCCGGCGTCGATGGCCTCACTGAGGTCCAACAACAGTTCTTCCCTCGCCTGCTGCGCAGCCGCCAACGCCGCGGCGTCCGCAGCGGACTGCGCTCCGCTGCGGGCGGAGGCGGCCTGAGCGAACGCGAAGAACGCCAACCCTGCGAAGAGCAGGATCGTCGTCAGCCAGATGTAGAGGGGAAGGGTCGATCCCCGGTCGCAGACCAGCCGCGCGCCTGTCAGCCGATAACGCTCTTTACGGCGTTCAGGATCGCCTGGGAGATCAACCCGTCCAGCCCCAGACCGTCGATCATCACAAAGATCCCCGCGACGATGATCATGATGCCCGCGTACTCCACGAACCCCGCGCCCGAGTCCCGGTCTTTCCCCCGCATGCGGGCGGAGACCGTGGTCCTCCAGGCTTCGAAACGGTGTTTCACCTTCATGGCGGTTGCCTTCCCGCGCGATGCCGACACCAACCGGATCACCGTACGTGAGACGGCACGTACGCGGGGTGGGTCCGGGGGCCCAACTTTTGTTGGGGGGTGGGGTCATCGGGGCCACCCCCCGAGGGTGGTGCCCAGCCAGTGGGCTATGGCTTCGCTTCGGGTCGAGCTGTGCAGTTTCGCGAAGATGCGGTTGATGTGGTTCTTGACGGTCTTCTCGCTGATGAAGCAGGTGGCGGCGATCTGACGGTTGTTCATGCCGGACGCGATGAGGTCCATCACCTCCACCTCTCTTGAACTCAGGCCGTAGGAAGGGCGGTTGGCGCGGTCGAGGGTGTGGCGGTACAGAGTTGGCGCGTGCGTGGGGCCGGACTCTGACGACTGTGTCATAAATGGTTGCAGCTGCGAAGGTCGGTCGTGACTTTCGTGTGAAGGTTCGTAGGAAACGCCGAGTGAAGTTGAGACAGTCGCGGAGATGGTCGGGCGCCCCTCCCGCAGATCCCGTACCGCTGTCATCAGTTCGGGGGCCGTGAAGTCGCCGTGGACCAGGTAGCCGGAGGCGCCGCGGCGCAGGGCCTCGGTCACCACCTCGGGCTCCGTGCTGTAGGTCAGCATCATCACGGGGCAGAGGGCGGCCAGTTCGGGGAGCGCGGTCAGGCCGTCCGTGCCCGGCATACGGACGTCGAGGAGGGCGACGTCCGGGCGGTGCCGGAGGGCTTCGCGCACCGCCTCCTCGCCGTTCGTGGCCTGGGCCACCACCGTGATGTCGGGGTGTGCGCCCAGCAGGGCGGTGAGGCCGGCGCGGACCACCGGGTTGTCGTCCGCGACGAGTACGCGAAGGGGTGGGCCGGGGCGTGCCTGCGGCTGGTCAGGCATGTGCGGCCTCCTGTCGGGGGGTGGGGGTGACGGGGGGTTCGGGGCGGGGCAGCGCGAGGGTCAGGGCGACTTCCGTGCCGGGGCTGGTCGTGCGCACGCGGAGGGTGCCGTCCGCGCGGGCCGCTCGCTCCGCCATGCCCAGGAGACCGAAGTGGCCGGATCTTTGCGCTTCTTCGAGGGTGAGGGCGCCCGGCAGTCCCACGCCGTCGTCCTTGATCACGAGGTGGAGCGTGTCCGGCGTGGTCGTCAGGGAGAGCTCCGCCGTGGTCGCGTGGGCGTGGCGGTGGATGTTCTCCAGGGCCTCCGAGGTGATCGCGAGGAGGTGGCGGGTCGTTTCGGGCGGGAGGGGCGGGGGTGGCGCGCCGGTGTGGGTGACGTGGGTGGGGATCGATGTGCGGGACGCGAAGTCCCTGGCCCTCTCCAGCAGTTCGGCCGTGAGGTCGGTGGGTGGGGCGGGCGTCGTCAGGTCCGTGTGGTGGCGTAGGTCCGTGAGGAGTTCACGGGATTCGGCGGCGGCTCGGCGGGCCGCCGACGCGACGAGGCCGGCTTGTTGTCTGAGGTGGGCCGGGTCGGGGGCGGGGCGGTCCGCCGAGGTCGCCAGGGCGTCGGCGGCGAGGGCGAGGCCGTGGAGGGTCTTGGCCACCGAGTCGTGGAGGTCGCGGGCCAGGCGAGCGCGCTCGGACTCCACGGCCTCCGCGACGGCCAGGCGGGAGGTGGCTTCGGAGAGGGCCTGGGTGGCCGTACCGAAGCGGAACATCAGGTTGCGGAGGGTGACTCCGATGATGCCGGCGGCGACGCAGAAGCCGGCGATGAGGAGGGTGTTGGCGCCTGCACCGGGACGGTGTTCCCAGGCGCGGTGGACGGTGAGGAGGACGGCGAGCTGGAGGCCGGTGAGGACGCCTGCGCCGCGCCAGCCGTAGAGGAGGCCGGAGAGGAGGGGGGTGCAGACGGTGGCGTAGGCGAGGGGGGAGACCGGGGAGGCGGTGAGGAGGAGGACCGCGCCGAAGAGGAGGTCCAGGGCCATGAGAGTGGGGTGGGCGAGGAGGCGGGGGGCGAAGCGGTCCCAGTCCCTGAGCATGGCGTACGAGACGGTGATGCCGAGGACGGCGGCGGTGAGTACGGCGTGCGTCGGTGGGCCGTTCGTGGTGTTGGCCATGGCGAACGGGGTGCC
Organism: Streptomyces akebiae; assembly: GCF_019599145.1. Classification (NCBI taxonomy): domain Bacteria; kingdom Bacillati; phylum Actinomycetota; class Actinomycetes; order Kitasatosporales; family Streptomycetaceae; genus Streptomyces; species Streptomyces akebiae. The sequence continues at coordinate 3,660,165 of NZ_CP080647.1, forward strand.
GATGGTGAGGGCGGTGAGGCGGACGGCGAAGGTCTGGCGGGCGAGGGCCTGGAGGGCGTTGAGCTGGAGGCGGAGAGTGGCGGGGGGTGTGGCGTCGTCCTGGAGGTAGCCGGTCGTGGGGCTGGGCGGGGGTGGGGTGCGTCGGCCCTCGCTGGGGCTGGGCGGGGGTTGGAGGTGCTTGCCCGCGCCGACAGGGTGCCGCTGCGCCCACCCTCCCCCGCTCCCGGCTTCGCTCGAGCGGGGGGACCTCCATCGCCCCAACGGCACGACTGCCCGCACCCGGGACAAGGGGGGAGTCAGGCGGGGAGACCGGCGGGGGTTCATCAGCGGCCCAGGATTTCGCCGAAGTTGGTTCCCGAGCCCAGGAACATGCCCGTGGCGATGAGGATCATCGTGGCCGGGAGCATGAAGACCAGCGTGACGAGGGTGGCCTTGGGGATGGTGCGGGCGGCTCGGCGGCGGGCGTTCTGCGCGTCGGTGCGGCGCATGTCGGCGGCCAGTTGGATCAGGGTCTCGGCGATGGGGGAACCCAGTTCCTCGCCCTGTTGGAGGGCCGAGACGAACTGTGCCACCTGTTCGGAGGAGTTGCGCCTGCGGAGTTCGTCGAAGGCCTGGCGTCGGCTGACGCCCATGTCCATCTGGCGCAGGGTGATGCGGAGTTCGTCGGCCCACGGACCCTCGTACTTCTCCGCCACCCGGTCCAGCGCCTGACGGAAGCCCAGGCCCGCCGAGACCACGACCGCGAGGACGTCGAGGAAGTCGGGCAGCGTGCGGTCGATGACGTCCTTGCGCTCGCGGATGGCCTGCCAGATCGCCGCGTCGGCGGCGAGGAGACCGAAGGCGAAGGTGAACGCGGCGAACAGGGGGCGTCCGCTGGTGAGGAAGACCAGGCCCATGAAGGCGCCGAAGAAGCCGTAGACGGCCCGGCGGGCGGCGTAACGGTTGAGGGTGAGGCCGCCGGGGTTGCCCGCCATGTCGATGCGGTGGCGTTTGGCCTCGACGCGGCGCGGGCCCATGAGGCGCAGGACCAGCGGGGCGAAGCGCATGCCCAGGCGGTCGACGGCCGAGCCCGTCTTGGAGACCCGGGTGGCGCCCACCTCCAGGGCGAGGGCCAGGTCGCTCGGGAGTTTCGCGTCGGCGCGGATCATGCGGATGCCCAGGAGCACGCCCGCCACGGAGATCGCCATCAGGAGGGCCAGGAGGAGCGGGAGGAAGGAGGGCGTCGAGGTCGTCATGTCGGTCACCGGGGCCTTCTCATACTTCGATCTTGCCGAGGCGGCGGATGACGAAGAAGCCGACCGTGTAGAGGCCGATCGAGATCAGGACCAGGAGCTGGCCGAGGGGCGAGCCGGTCACCCGGGCCAGGGCGCCGTCGTTCGAGGAGTTGATCAGGAGGAGGGAGCCGAGGCCCAGGAGGGGGACGGTGAAGGCCGTCGCGTTGACCTCGGAGAGCATCGTGCGGACCTCGCGGCGGGTCTCCTTGCGGTCCTCCAGCGTCTGGGTGAGGTTGCGCAGCGAGCTGACCACCGAGCCGCCCGCCTTGTTGGACAGGACGAGGGTGGTGACGAGGACGATCAGTTCGCGGGAGGGGAGGCGTTCGGCCAGCTCACCGAGGGCGTCGTCCACCGAGCGGCCGAGCGCCAGCTGGTCGGCGACCCGCGCCAGTTCCTCACCGGCGGGGGCCTCCAGTTCCTCCGCCGCCATCGCCAGTGCCGTACGGAGGGCCAGGCCGGCCGCGGTGGCGTTGGCCAGGAGGCGCGCCACGTCCGGGAGTTGGTTGATGAAGGCCTCGATGCGCTTCTGGCGCTGCCAGTTGAGGAAGATGGCGGACGCCCACACGCCCACGGCGCCCGCGATCGGGCCGAAGAAGGGCGCCAGGGTGGCGGCGGCGATCAGCCACAGCGCCACGACGACCATCGCCACATAGGTGGCGAACTCCCCTGCGGTGAGGTCCAGTCCGGTCGTGGTCAGACGGAGGTGGATGGCGCGGCCCAGGCGGGTGCGGCGCAGGCGGCGGTCGACGGCCGTGAAGCGCCGCACCCGGCCCGCCGCCGTGCGCGGGGGGCCGCCCTGGTGGCCCGCGAGACGGTCGACGAGGGCCTGGCGCTGGGCGCGGCCGGAGGCGTACGCGTGCGCGCCGGCGACGGCGAGGGTGCCGCAGAGGACGGTGGCGCCGAGAGCCAGCAGAGTGATGTTGTCCAGGTCCAGGGGTGCCTGGGCCAGCGTTGCCAGGGGCTCCTGGAGTGCCTGGCGTGCCTGGGGCACTTGGGTCGCCTGGGTCACCTGTGCTGTCTCAGCTGCCTGGGCTGCCTGGGCTGCCTGGGCTGCCTGCGCTACCTGCGCTGCCTGCGCTGTCGCCATGGTCGGTCCTACCTCCTCGGGGCTCTCGGCTATCCGATGGCCTGGCGGGTGTTGAGCGGGTCGATGGCCTCGGTCACGCCGTACGCGGGGGGCAGCGGCTCGTTGGCCACGTACAGCTTCTCCGCGACGGGGCGGGGTATCGGCAGGTGCTCGAAGCGGCCGTGGACGACGCGGTCGGCGCCGAGGGGGTCGGGGGCGAAGCGGGAGACGGTGGCGATCCGGAACTGTTCGCGGCCGTGCGAGACGAGCAGGGCGATCTCGGTGACCTTGCGGGAGCCGTCGGCGAAGCGGGTGAGCTGCACGACCACGTCCACCGCCGAGTTGATCTGGTCCTTGAGCGCCTCGAAGGGGATGAGGACCTCGGACATCGAGCCGAGGGTCTGCAGGCGCATCAGCGCGTCCTCGGCGGAGTTGGCGTGGACCGTGGCGAGGGAGCCGTCGTGGCCGGTCGACATGGCCTGGAGCATGTCGAGGGTCTCGCCGCCCCGGACCTCACCGACGATGATGCGGTCGGGGCGCATACGGAGGGAGTTGCGGACCAGGTCACGGATGGTGATCTGGCCCTTGCCCTCGATGTTGGGGGGCCGCGACTCCAGGCGGATCACGTGTTCCTGCTGGAGCTGGAGTTCGGCGGAGTCCTCGATGGTGATGATGCGTTCGCGCGGTGGGATCAGGCCGGAGAGGGCGTTGAGGAGGGTCGTCTTTCCGGTGCCGGTACCGCCGCTGACGATGACGTTGAAGCGGGCGCGGACGAAGGCCGCGAGGAGCATCAGCATCTGCTCGTCGAGGGAGCCCAGGTCGATGAGCTCGGGGAGGGTGTACGCGCGGGGGAAGCGGCGGATCGTGAGGGTCGGACCGGTGAGGGCGAGTGGGGGGATGATGACGTTGACGCGCTCGCCGGTGGGGAGGCGGGCGTCGACCATGGGGTTGGATTCGTCGACGCGGCGGTTGACGGTCGAGACGATGCGTTCGATCGTCTGCATGAGTTGGTCGGTGGAGGCGAAGCGCAGGGGCAGTTGCTCCACTCGGCCGGCTCGTTCGACGAAGATCGAGTCCGGGCCGTTGACCATGATCTCCGTGACCGACGCGTCGGCGAGGAGGGGTTCGAGGACGCCCAGGCCCAGGGCCTCGTCGACGACCCTGCGGATGAGTTGGGAGCGTTCGCCCGAGGAGAGGACCGGGCCCTCCCGGCTGATGATGTGGCCGAGGACGCGTTCCAGGCGGGCCCTGCGGTCGGCCGCGCTCAGGGCCGACATCTCTGCGAGGTCGATCTCTTCGAGGAGCTTGGCGCGGTAGACGGCCACGAGGTGTCCGTCCTCGCGCCCGGCTCCCCCCTCGTCGGGGGCGGCGATACGGGATCGCAGGCTCATCTTGTCGTCAACTCCTCTCGGGGGTGGGCATCTTGGGCCGGTGCGGTGCGGTGCGGGGGTGCCGGGGGGCGGGGTGTGTGCGGGTGGGGTCAGGGGTCGAGGTCGTTGGGCATGGTGGCCGAGCGTTCGACCGTGACCGGGTCGAAGAGGGGGACGACCGAGGGGACGGTGACCACGACCGTGGCGGTGGTGGTGTCGGAGCCGCCGCCTCCCGCGTCGACCGAGGGGTCCAGCCACGCGCTCGCCGCGGCCACGCCGGCGGCCGCGCCGTTCCCGGGTTCGAGCGACTCGGCGCGGGCGGCGGCCCGGGCGGCCGATCCGGCCTGGCTGATGCCGTAGCCGATCAGGCCGAGCTGGATCGCCGCCATGCCCACGAGGAGCAGGATCGGGAGGAAGCCCGCGAACTCCAGGATGGAGGAGCCCCGGTCGTTCCAGCGGTGGGCGCGGTGCCGTCCCGTGGGTGGGGGGTTCGCCCGGGTGCGGTGGGTGGGTCGCCGTCCCGTGGGTGGGGGGTTCGCCCGGGTGCGGTGGGTGGGTCGGGGGCGCGCCGGGGGTGTCCGTCCTCGGAACGGCGCGGAATCGGTCGGCTGTGAAGTCCGACCTGTTGACGCGCCAACCGCTGCGGGCGGACACCCCCCGACACGCCCCCTTCTCGCCGTTCGCGGCTCACCCGCCGTGCGGGCTGTGTCGCGGTCGTCACTGTGGTCGGGCGTACGGCACCCGTTGCGGTGGTCGGGCGGGTACGGGTCATGGCGCGTCTCCCTCCAGGGCCGCGCCCGCCTCGCCGTTGACGGTCCAGCCCGTGTCGAAGCCCGGGAAGAAGAGGGGGACGTTGGCCTGGACCTCGGCTCGCATGACGGGGCCGACTGCGGCGCAGTCGATGGCGGTGTCGCTCCAGGCACCCGGCAGGTGCGCGCCGCCCGCCGTCTGGCACGCGCCGGCGATGTCGCCGTCGACCGCGTACGCGGCGGTGGCGGCGCGGGCGGCCTCGTCGGCGGCGTTGCCGGCGAGGGAGTAGGTGTAGCCGTAGAGGGCCGCCTGCCAGAGGATCGTCATGGTGATCAGGATCAGGGGGAGCATGCCGGCGAATTCGAGGGTCGCCGAGCCCCGGTCGCCGCCCTTGCGGCGCAGGACGAGGGCGCCTCGGTCGGCGGAGGACCTGCGGCGCCGGCCGCCGTGGCCGTGGTCCGGCGCGGCGACCAGTTCCAGTTCACCGGCCAGCGCCCACAGCGCCTGTTTGACGACGGAGCGGGCGTCGAGGTCCTGGAGGCGGCCCGCGTCGACGACGGACTGGAGTTCCTTGAAGGCGGCGGGGACGGCGGCGCGGGCCACCTTGGTGCCGGTGACCTTCTCGACCAGGGAGGGCTGGATCTCCGTGGCGCGGGACAGGCGGTTGACGACCGTCAGGGTCTCCTCGGCCTTGCGGATCTGGAGGCGGTCCCAGAGGCGGACCATGCGTTTGGCGGCGCGGACCGCGACGACGTCCGGGGTGACCAGCAGCAGGGCCTGGTCGGCCATCTCGACGGCCGCCGCCGTGGCCGCGTTCATCTGGGAGCCGCAGTCGACGATCACCACGTCGTGCCGGGAGCGGAGGGTGGCCACCACCTGGCGGGCCACCCGGTCCGTCACCTCCTCGCCGCGTTCGCCCTCGGCGGGGGCGAGGAGGAGGGAGATACCGGTGTCGTGGGCGTAGACGGCCTCCTGGAGGACACGGGGGTTGAGGTCCGTGATGGCGGCCAGGTCGGCGACCGAGCGGCGGAACTGCACGTCGAGGTATGAGGCCACGTCCCCCGACTGGAGGTCGAGGTCGAGGAGGGCGACCGTACGGCCGGACGCGCGGGCCGCGAGCGCGAGCTGCACGGCGGTGACGGTGGCGCCGACGCCGCCCTTGGCCCCGCTGACCGTGACGACGGTGCCGCCGGGGCCCGCGTACAGCTCGGGCGTTCCGCTGCCGAGGTGGCGTCGCATGCCGGCCGACCAGGCGGCGGCGGCCTGGACGCGCTCGGCGAGGGACTCGTACGAGAGGGGGAGGTTGACGATGCCCCGGGCGCCGGAGTCCATGGCGGCGGTCAGGACGCCCGTGCTGGTGTCGGAGGTGACGAGCACGACGCCGACCGCCGGGAAGCGCAGGACGAGGTCGCGGACCAGGTCCAACGCGGGGACCGGGCCGATCCGTTCGTGGACCAGCACCACCTCCGGCAGCTCGTCCAGCGAATCGGCGGCCATCCGCGCCAGGGTGTCCAGCAGCGCGGTGGAGTCGGCGACGGGTGGTGCCGGTTCCGCGTCGGCGAGCTGGCCCAGCAGGGTGGTGAGGGCACGGGCCGATTCGACGTCACCGGCGGCGGGGAGGATGCGGATGGTCATCGGCGGATCCCCGTTCGTGTGGCGAAGGACGCGGAGGGCGCGGGGGCCTCGGACGGGCGGGGCTCGGCCGCCGCGCGGCGGCGGGGCTCGCCGGGCGTCGTCCTCGGCGACCACGCCCCCGGCGCACCGGGCACCCGAGGCCCGCTCGTGGGCCTCGGCACCGTCGTGCGCCGTACCCCCCTGAGCATGCCCACCCTCGACGCGCCCATCCGCAGCGGCATTCGACGTACCCCCGTTCGAGGTTCCCTCGTGCGGACGTTCCGGACCGACCTCATCGCGGGGCCTCCTACTTGTCCTCGTCGAGGGTGTACGAGCGGTCGTCCGGTACGACGACGGTGGCCTCGCCGCCCCCGACGAGGGCGAGACGGACATGCTCGGCGAACGACTCGGCGAAGGCGACGCGCTGGGCGTCGGCGGTGTCGAGCGCGAAGGTGATCGGGACGGCCTCGGTCGCCGTGCGCCGGCGGTCGCTGCTGGACTGGCCCGGTTCGAGGGGGGTCAGCTTCCCGACGTCGATGACCCGGGCGTCGGCGACCATGAGCTTGGACGTGTCCTTGCCCGAGTCGCTGTCCTTCTCCTCGAACGTGGCGTAGATGTTGACCAGCGACCCCGGGTTGATCTTTCCGGCCACGCCGGTGGAGGCGTCGATCAGGATGGCGATCTCCTGCTGGCCCGCTTCGAGTTCGGGGCGGTCGACGATCATGTCGGACTGGAGCAGGGAGCCCTTGCTCAGCTGGGTGACGGCGATCTTCCCGCGGATCTCCGCCAGATCGGTGACGGCCGTGCCGGACAGCCACCGCTCCGGCATCGAGATCTTCTCGAACTGGCCCGCCGTCAGCTCTTTGTAGGGAGCGATGTCGCTCTTCAGCCGGTACGCGGTCACCTCGGGCCCGACCTTCGCGTTCACGTCACGGATCACCGAGAGCACCCCGGCGAAGGCGGCCAGGGCGCACAGGGCCGAGAGGACCAGCAGGATGACGCCGCGGCGCTGGCGTGAGTTCACTACATCTCACCTCGTGGGGACGTGCCGGGCACGTGAGCGGGCCTGCTGCTCGACCGGGGCGGGGACGGGCGGGTCGTACGGCCCTGCGGGCTGTGGAGTTGTCGTACGGCTGTCATGTGACCCCTCGGGGCAGCGCGCGCACGGGCGGCGGTTCGGGCTCTCGTAAGGGGGCCGAGCAGAACCCGCAGCGGTCGCCGATGAGTTCGAGGCCGCACCAGTGGCAGGTCTCGCGGCGTACGGACGACACGAGTTGGTAGAGCACGGAGACGTCGCAGAGGCCGGCGGCGAACTCGACGAGCTTGCCGGTCCCCCACCAGCGCACGGATCCCTCGGGCAGCGGCACCGGCAGGGACCCCTGCACCTGCCAGGCCGGAGCGAGTGAACCGGTGACCCAGTCGGACGGCGGCTGCGGTCCCTGTGCGACGAGCAGGCGGGTGCCGAACTCGGGCCCCGCGAGGGGCTCCTCGTCGGCGGTGTGGAGCCGGACCAGCTGGGGCCGCGGGTTGGCCAGGACGGCGAACTGGGCGCCCGGCAGCCACGACTTGGCGTGCGACTTCAGCGTGACCGGCACCCGGTCGAGCTTGGCGACGGAGCCGAGGAGCGCGCCGGCGTAGATGTAGTGCGCGAGGAGGCGTACGGAGGAGGCGAGCACTCCCGGGCTGAAGTCGCACACGGACAGCTGCCGCAGCTGCTGGGCGAGCAGGGCGACGCCGAGCGGGGGCAGATCCACGCCGAGCAGGGCGATGCGGTCGCTCTCCAGCACGGAACGGACGGTGTGCAGCCGCCGGGTGACGGCCGACGCGTCGGAGGACGAGTGGAGGGCGATGACATAGCCGTGCTGCTCGATGAGCGCGTGCATGCCGTACAGGGAGGCTTCGAGGGTTTCCTGCGGCTGGACGACCGCGGGCGGGGTCTGCCGGTCGTGCGGTGGGAGCACCAGGTCGGAACTGGTGACGGCTATCGCGGTCGGCACGCTGCACACCACCCCGTTCACTTCGGCGGAGTGGTCGACCACCGCCTCAGACGGCCCCTGTGCGGAGCGACGTCTGCCTCGACGTCCCTCCTGCATCGTCTTGCATCAGCACCATATCCACGGCATGGCCCGATCAACACCGAATCTCCTTGATCAACTCACGGGCGGTGGGGGCCGTATCCACACAGAGTGAGACGCATATGCCTCAACTCGACGGGCGTCAGGGGGTATTGGGCGACCCGGACGGGTGAGCGGGGCCTGTGCGGGAGTACCTTCGTCCTCTTCTTCACGGTCGTGCCCACCCCGGTCCCGTCACCCGATGGCCGGTCCGGCGACACACTTTGCGGCAAAGGCCGTGGCGTTGCAGCGCGCCACACGCCGATGCGATGATCGCACGCATGTCTGATCACGGGGGAGGCTTCGGAGCGGCGGGCGGTATACGCCGATCCAGGATCTTCGACTACGTGGAAGGGGCCGAGCCGGCCAAGCCGAACGGTCCCGCTTCCGAACGCCCGTCGGCCCCGCCCGAAGAGCGGACCCCGTCCCCGACAGACGGCGACACCCTCTCCCCGGCGGCGGATGACGCCGCACTCGCCCACCGCCGACGCGAAGCCGCCGCCCTGCTCGGCGAGTTCCGGCGTACGGCGGTCCTCGTGCCCCTGTCGGCGGACGGCGACCCACTGACCGGGGAGTTCGGCGGTATCCGCTGGATCTACGCCTTCTCGGACGAGCCCTCCCTGGCCCGATTCGCCATCGCAAGGGGCGAAGGCGCGCGGGAGTGGACGTACGACCGAGTCCTGGGCGCCCGGCTGCTGGACGTGGCGATCCCGGCGATGCCGGTGCCGTACGGGGTGGCGCTGGACGTAGGCAGCGAGGGTCAGGGCGCGCTGTTCCCGCCGGTGACGGGGATCGTGCCGGACGCGGCGGCCGTGGACGTGGACGTGGACGTGGCTGACGGGACGAACGAGTCCGGCAGAGACGGGGAGTTGACGCAGTGAACGACGGCGGCGGTGGCGGGGGCGGCGGCGGTGAGGGCAAGGACCTTCAGGTGGAGGGCCTGGCCCTGATCACCGAGGGCATCAACCTGGCCATGTCGGAGCTCCGTGAACTCGGCATGGTCGGCGAGGCGAGTGTGGGCCGTGGCTTCTCGGACCTGGCCCTGTCCGGGCTGGAGTTGGGGCACGGCGGACTGACGTCGGCGCTCGACACCTTCTGCGAGCGCTGGGAGTGGGGAGTCCGTGCGCTGATCCTGGAGGGCAGCAGGTTCGCGGACGCGGTGGGTCTGGCGGCGGGGACGTTCCACGAGACCGAGCAGTACATCGACGGCACCTTCAAGATCGCGGCGAACTCCGTGATGGGCAACCCGCACCTCAGCGAGGACCAGGTCACCCGGATGTCCTGGGGCGAGATCGGCGACAACCACATGTTCGCCACCTCCGACTGGAGCGCGGAGTCCTGGGAGCGGGCCCAGGAGAACACCGACCAGGCCTGGAACGACGCACAGCGTGACGTGCTGACGTCCCCCGTCCTCCAGAACGGGCCGGTCGACCCGCAGGAGTCGATGGGCATGACCGACCAGCAGTACGAGGCGTGGCTGGACCAGCAGTACGGCCCCTCGCGCGAGGAGCGTGACCAGGCGGCCCAGTCCGGGGCGGACGAGAACCAGCGAGGCGGGGACGCGGGCTGATGGGCGGCTGGATCCCGGACGGCGTGGGCGACAAGCTCAAGGGCGCCGCCAACACGGTCGTCGGCAAGGCCGAAGAGGTGTACGACGACGGCAAGAAGCTCCTCGGCGAAGGCATCGACGCGGGCACCGACTACGCCGGTGAGCGTTTGGAGGACATGGGCCTCCGGGGCGTCGCGGACAAGGTGGAGGACTGGGGCGACGGCACCGCGTCCGCCCTGGGCGCCACCCCCGGCGAGCAGCAGCTCGGGGAGACCGAGCAGGCCAACGAACTGGTCCACGGCAATGTCGGCCGTATCCAGGAGAGCGCCAAGCACCTCAAGGACTTCCACACGGCCTTCGACAAGGTCGGCGACGGTATGCGCAAGCTGGACTCCTCCCACTGGAAGGGCCAGGCCGCCGACACCTTCCGCGAGAAGTTCGCCATGCAGCCCAAGAAGTGGATGCGTGCGGCGGACGCCTGCGACCAGGCCGCCAAGGCGCTCGACTCGTACGCCGACACGGTCAAGTGGGCCCAGGGCCAGGCCCAGGACGCCATCGACGCCTACAAGGCGGGCATGAAAGCGTCCCAGGCGGCCGTGGAGGCGTACAACACCAAGGTCGACGCCTACAACGCCAAGGTGAAGGCCGGTGAGGATCCCGGCCCCAAACCGGCCGAGTTCAGCGACCCCGGCAAGGCGGACATCACCCGCGCCCACGAACTCCTCAAGGAGGCCCGCCGCCAGCGCAACGAGGCCGCCCGCACCGCCACCACCTCGGTCAAGGCAGCCCTGGAGCACGCCCCCGCCGAACTGCCGCCCGCCCTCAAACTCGCCGCCAACTTCGCCGACCAGGGTGCGTCATCGGCCGTGGAACTCACCCATGTCGTCGGAGGCGTCGTCAAGGGCGGCGCGGGCATCATCACCTTCGGCCGCAGCATGAACGCGCTCGACCCGTACAACATCGCCCACCCCGCCGAGTACTACCAGAACGTCAACATGACGCTCGCGGGGCTCACATCGACGGTCGCCCACCCCGACCGGGCCCTCAAGGACGCCTGGCAGTCCGCCAAGAAGGACCCGTCCGAATTCGGGGGCCGCGTCGTCCTCGACCTGCTCGGCACCAAGGGCGCGGGGGCCGCGCGCGGGGCGGCGACAGGCGGCATCAAAGGCACGCTCAAGCACACCCTGGACGACGCGGCCGAGGCGGGAGGAGCCCAACGCGGGCTGAGGGACACCGTCGGCAAGGCGCCCCAAGAGCACGACAACCCCGGCCAGAAGGTCCAGAAGGACCCGACCGACCCGGTCGACCTCACCACGGGCAAGATGTACCTGCCCCAGACGGACGTGGTGCTTCCAGGTGCTCTCCCCCTCGTCTTCAGACGGCGTGTGGAGTCCGGCTACCACTTCGGCCGCTGGTTCGGCCCGTCGTGGTCCTCAACGGTCGACCAGCGCCTGCAGATCGACTCCGAGGGCGTCGTCTTCGTCACCGAGGACGGCCTGCTCCTCGCCTACCCCCACCCCGCGCCGGGTGTCCCCACCCTCCCCAGCCACGGCCCCCGCTGGCCCCTGGACCGCGAGGACGGCGGCTACACGGTCACCGACCCCGGTACGCGCCGCACCTGGCACTTCACCGACCGCGGAGACGACCTGGCCGTCATCGAGCAGATCGACGACCGCAACGGCAACTGGCTCACCTTCGAGTACGACGCCGAGGGCACCCCGCTCGGCATCGTCTCCAGCGCCGGATACGACGTACGCGTCACCACGGAGGCCGGCCGGATCACGGCACTCCACCTGGCCTCCGGCAACCAGGAACTGAAGCGCTACGGCTACACGGACGGCCACCTGACCGAGGTCGTCAACTCCTCCGGCCTCCCCCTCCGCTTCACGTACGACGAGGCCGGCCGCGTCACGTCCTGGACGGACACGAACGACCGCGGCTACACGTACGAGTACGACGACCGGGACCGCTGCGTCGCCGAGGGCGGCACGCACGGCCACATGAGCCTCCGCTTCACCTACGGCGAACGGGACCCGGCAACCGGTCACCGCGTGACGACCACGACAACGGGCGAGGGCCACACCCGCCGCTTCGTGATCAACGACGCCTGCCAGGTCGTCACCGAGATCGACCCCCTGGGCGCCGCCACCCACTTCGAACGGGACCGCTACCACCGCCTCCTCTCCCTGACGGACCCCCTCGGCCACACGACCACGTACCGCTACGACGAAGCCGGCAACCCGACCGTCGTCACCCGCCCGGACGGCCGCGAGGCGAGGGCCGAGCACAACGAACTCGGCCTGCCGGTGCGGGTGGTGAACCCGGACGGCACGGTCGTCCGCCAGACGTACGACGAGCGGGGCAACCGCACCTCCGTGACCGGGCCGACCGGCCACACCACCCACTTCACGTACAACGAGTCGGGCCACCTGACCGCCGTAACGGACCCCCTCGGCCACACGGCAACGGTCCGCTGCGACCCCGCCGGTCTCCCGTTGGAGATCACGGACCCCCTCGGCGCGGTCACCCGCTACGCACGTGACCCCTTCGGCAGACCCGTCACCATCACGGACCCCACAGGTGCGGTGACCCGGCTGGAGTGGACGGTCGAGGGCCACCTCGCCCGCCGCACCGCCGCCGACGGCACCACGGAGTCGTGGACGTACGACGGCGAGGGCAACCGCACCACCCACACCGACCCGATGGGCGGCGTATCCCACTTCGAGTACACCGACTTCGACCTGCTGACGGCCCGCACGGGCCCGGACGGGGTCCGCTACGAGTTCGACCACGACAAGGAGCTACGCCTGACGCGGGTGACCAACCCGCAGGGCCTGACGTGGGCATACGAGTACGACGCCGCAGGCAACCTGGTCACGGAGACGGACTTCGACGACCGCACCCTCACGTACACCCACGACGAGGCGGGTCGCCTGAAGACCCGCACGAACGCGCTCGGCCAGGTGGTTTCCTTCGAGCGCGACGAACTGGGCCAAGTGCTCCGCAAGGACGCGGCGGGCGACGTCACGACGTACGCGTACGACATGACGGACCAACTCGCCCAGGCGACAGGCCCGGACGGTACGACACTGACGATCCTGCGCGACCGCTTCGGCCGGGTGCGCTCGGAAACGGTCGACGGCCGCGAACTGACGTACAAGTACGACGAGTTCGGTCGACGGCTATCCCGCACAACACCGACAGGGGCGACAACGACCTGGACGTACGACGCGACCGGTCGCCGCACGGGGATGACAGCCTCGGGCCGCACCATCGACTTCACCTACGACGAAGCCGGCCGCGAACTGACCCGTCACATCGGCGAAACGGTCGCCCTGCACCACACCTTCGACCCCATGGGTCGCCTGACGACCCAGTCGGTGATGGCGGCAGACGACCGCTCGATCCAACACCGCTCATACTCCTACCGCTCCGACGGCAACCTGACCGGCATCGACGACCAACTCTCCGGCTCGCGCCACTTCGCCCTGGACGCGGCGGGCAGGGTGATCGCGGTCCACGCGGCGAACTGGACGGAGACGTACGCCTACGACGAGGCGGGCAACCAGACATCAGCGTCGTGGCCGACGGACCACCCGGGCCAAGAGGCGACGGGGCTGCGCTCGTACGAGGGCACCCGCATCACCCTCGCGGGCAAGGTCCGCTACGAGCACGACGCCCTCGGCCGCATCACCCTCCGCCAGAAGCCCCGCCTGTCCCGCAAACCGGACACCTGGCGATACAAGTGGGACGCAGAGGACCGTCTGATGTCGGTGACAACACCGGACGGCACGCGCTGGCGCTACACCTACGACCCCCTGGGCCGCCGCACGGCGAAACTCCGTATGGCAGACGACGGGGAAACGGTCGTCGAACGGGTCGACTTCACCTGGGCTGACACGACACTCTGCGAACAGACCACCATGTCCCCGGCCCTCCCGAACCCGATCACCCTCACCTGGGACCACCAAGGCCTGCGGCCCATCGCCCAAACGGAACGCATCACCGCAGCCGACGCGACTCAAGAAGAGATCGACTCCCGCTTCTTCTCCATCATCACGGACCTGGTGGGCACGCCCAGCGAACTCGTAGACGAACAGGGAGACATCGCCTGGCACACGCGGAGCACGCTGTGGGGCACGACGGCCTGGGCCGCGAACAGCACTACTTACACGCCCCTCCGTTTCCCCGGCCAGTACTACGATCCCGAAACCGGACTCCACTACAACTACTTCCGCCACTACGACCCGGAAACCGCCCGCTATCTCAGCCCCGACCCTCTTGGGATAGCTCCGGCACCAAACCCCACCACGTACGTCAATAACCCACATTCATGGGCTGACCCCCTGGGACTCGCACCATGCCCTCGAGGGGCCTGGGAAGAGAAAGCAGATTTCTCCAGCCAGAAAGTAATGAGCAAGAAATTCCATGCCCACGCAGAAGATTTTATTGACAATCCGGGAAATCTAAATAAGGCTAATCTTCAGCGGTTCGAAGGAGCCATGCGGGAGCACATGACCGCAGACGGCACTAAAATCTATAGATTCGACTATCGAAATCAAGGAGCAGCAGTCGGGTTCATCGATCCAGCGACTCAGAAGATGGTTATGCTGCGGGCAGACGGTAAATTCTGGTCCGCTTGGGAATTGAGCGATAAACAGTTCCAGGGGATTATCGACAAGGGGTTTCTGTGGTGAATCATCCGGAAAACGATCAGCATGTAGACCTCTCCGATGTGCTCGACCGGGACGGGTCACTCGCCTCCTCCTGGCTGCGGGGCAAGTCGGTAACTCCCGTACCAGTCGGTCCTCACATGGATGCAGCGCTGACGCGACGTGTCGCGGCCGGCTGCCGCGCTGTTGGCGCATCGCACGTCGTTTGCGCCAACCTCCCGAGCGGTTCCTCGCAAACGGCCACGACAACGCTTCGCCTCCCGATCGACTCGGGGCATGACGCCATCACACCGCCATCCGTCATGTACACCCCCGACCGGCAAGGCGTTGTCCTGTTCCGGGAAGCGGGTTACGCACTCATCGCGGGTAGCGACTCCTTCATGGCTGCCGCCGTGAGAGAGGGGGTCGACACCGCACGGGCGCGTTTCGGCCGCCACGCACGAAAGCTATCGGCCTGCCACCCCACCTTGACGACCGTGTCCGCCGCTTACCCGTCCGCGCGCGGGGCATGGTCAGACCCAGCCGACGTTCCTCTTGGAAGTGCGGCGGCCCAACTACTCGCGCTGCTGGACAAGTTCGTCGGCGGCACCTGCTCCGCACCTGAGTTCGCACATGGCTGGTGGGAGGCCAGACGAGCCTCACGGGCGAATGGGGAACGCATCCAAGGCCCACTCGCAGATCTCTTCGACCGTGTTTTCATGACCCTCGAGGACTATTCGGTCGACCCAGAGCTCTGGGAGCCTGGCGAATTGACTGATTCGGAACTAAAAACAGCTATCCAGGAGATCGGAAACACATTTCACCACCCCAAAGAGGATAGCAACTAACCGCTGCACATGCTCGAAGTCCTATACTTTCTGAATCATGGCGACCCGGCTCCTTCCTTTCCGCTTAGGGTCAATTCGCTCGCCACGTGTTCCCAAAATTGAAGTTTTAACGCCGAAAGAGGGGGCATGACTAGAACGGTCAAGTATCTCCTGCGCAGCCCCACTGGCGGACTGACTGCCAACCTCACAGCACATGCACGACTTACCACCGAATCAGTGGACCCCCCGGACGTACAGATCCACGGCAGCGTACGCCTGGCTCTGCCACCCGGTGGACTGCACTGGAAAGATCTCGCATGGCTATCCTTCGGTGTCGCTCTCAATGCACGGGAATTGACCAAGAGGTTTCCTCATGGAATCACCATACAAGTCACCTCGATCGAAGCACCGCCGAGCGACTACCGCTCCGAAGTTGCAGCGCTGGCAATGAACCTGTGGCTGCACGAAGAGTTCGAAATCCCCTTCAACAACGTCGGTGCGGAATTCAATATATCGTCCGGAGATTACGAATTCAGATGGGACGATGAAGGAGACCCCTTCTCCGACCCTTTGATTGAGCCGCGATAAAATGATGCATTCGCCACAGGAATCTCACCCACTTTCCGGGAGATGACCAAGGTCCTGCTCATGGAGTTGGAGGACGTGAACTGCTGGACGCCGGCCGAGGCGGTCGGCCGTCCAGGCCCGCACCGCCTCCAACATCTCCAAGCGTGGGGGTGCGCCTCTCGGCGGCTCCGGCGGGTGGCGCACCCAAACCCCCACTAACTTCGAAGACCCGCTAATCATCCAAGACGGAGGGTACTCAGGCCCTGTCTGGTAATGGCTTGAATGGATTCCACATGCCGACCCGAAGTGCGCGCGCGATGCAAGTATTCAGCAGATTTGGAGAACTTGCCTGGTTTTCTCTGCCTTCGGAGATACACCCTGTGTACGGATACCCGCAGGTGCCGTATATGGGATGGCGCTACACATCTGCCCAAGAAGACCTCGCACGCCTCATCGAAGATGCCGTAGGAGCACTGCCAACAAAAGTCGAATGGACACTCGACAGGACAAGAAAAAATTTACTCCTGATTCCAACGCGGATTTTGCGCGAAGCAGACGGGCTCGCCAGCCCAGCATTCGCCAACGTTGTCCACTCCGTAAACACTCAGGACCACGAATTTTGTTTCAGGGCGCTATCGGATCTCGACCTCATCCTCCAGCGCTTGCAGCAGGTCCCGATCCCGAAAGAATGATCAGCTAACCAATACTTCGCCCCCCGCTGGCGCTGTTGCGATGGTGGGAGTCGGAATCTGGGGAGATCATCGAGGCTGAACTATGAGCAGAGGCGGGACGACGCGTGAGCGGGAGCCGAGCGTGGGCATGGGTCGATGCCCAGCGGTGGCCCGAACGAGCCACCCGCTTCCGCGAATGCGAACACATGGTCACCACCAGCGACAACAAGGACGCCCGCCGCATCGCCTCCGCCGAACTCGGCCGCATCCTCGCCGACGCGGAGGCCAACGCCGTGTGAGTGACTGAACCTGTGATGTGCATGCCATGTCCAGGCATCGCGTCGAACTCAAGCATCCTGTTTTGACCTGCGGAGGTCCGGTAAATGCAGCCGGGGAATCAGAGATCGCTGGAGGTGGCGGAAGCTTGCAGGAATCGAGTCCATGGAATGAGGGATCCAAGACCGATCCCTCCGCATTGGATCCAGGAAACATCCCACTCCGATCAATCGGCGCGCTGGAAGAACTGGCCTCCAGAAAGGATGGACCTCCTATCGAATGGCAGGCATGGGAAACGCTGCGCACATTTGCAGTCGGGCGGATGCACGATGCCGGTCTGAGTGCTGACACTCGCCTTCGTTGGGTCCACCTCGCCTTGATCGCGCTCAAGCGGAAGGGCGAGAATGCCGAGCTCGACACTGCAGCCGTTCTATCCGACGAGGCCTACATTCGCGCCTACGCAATCCGACAGTTCGGCGCCATACAGGACGCTGGAATTCGCGATCCGGCAGATCTATGCAAATCGGTGTTCCGGGAGATCGGAGAAACAAGGGGCGATGTGCACGCTCAGGCCACAAACTGGCACACCCGACCGGTTCCGGAAATCTTGCGCCTCCGACGCATCAAGAACATGTTGACGCCTCTGCGGGATCTGGCGGGTGTAATACCTATGGACGATCCAACACGCAACGAACTATCAGCTTGGTTGCCCCTGATCCTTGATCTGCCCTAACAGATCATGACCAGCGCGCCTTCGTTTCACTCGTCTGCGGCCCGACCTCGTTCTTCGCAGCCTGGAAGGTCTCTCGATCATCCACCGCTGAGTTACGGCAGGTCTGTCCAGTGGCCGAAGACCCATCGCACAGACTCGCCACACGACGACGATCCGCCGCGACCGCGCCGGCCTCGCCTTGGACATCACGGCCCCCTTCGGCGCGGTCACCCGCTGCGAACGTGAGCCGCACGACATCCTCAAAGAATCGAAGTACACGTACCGATACTGAAAAAGGCTTACAGACGTGGATGACAGCAATGCGGGTGAGCTGCAGATCTACTCAGTGGAGGAAAGGGAGAATGCAGCTGCTACCTGCATCGTTCGATGCGTGGGCGGCATCGTGAGAACCGGTCAGAAGTTCCGCGTGGAAGCAACCGGCGACGCGACTGACGACTCATCACTCATGAGCCTTGACTGGATCAATCGCTACGAAAAGCTAATAGAATTCATCGACCCACCACACAGCGCTAAAGTACATCTTTCAGGGCAAGGAGTTTCCTTGCTGGAAAGAGGGGTCATCCTGTATTCTATTCCAACCGAATAAGGAGATTCGTCCTGTCGTGCTCCTCGATGGTCGGCCAACACCTGGAGATCGACTCCGAGGGCATGACCTTGTCCGGCGACAATCACATCGATCTGGGTCTGGAATTCGACGGACGGGTCCCGCGGTCGACCTTTGGTGGCCCTTCAAGACATTCGAAACCATCAGGAACTCGACGTCACAGTGACAGCAGTCGCCCCAGCGGGTTCACAAGTCGACACGGATGGTGAAGTCGGCTTCATCGACCAGGTGAAACATCCTGCCTGGCGGGATGCCGAAGTACCCACGCCGCGCGTGGGCGACCGATTGCACGTCGTCGTGTTGGACGCCATCCAGGGGGATGTCCAGACCGCCCGAGAGTTGCGTTCTCGCAACTCATGACGCCTCAGCCCAGCGACCTCCGCCACATCATCCGGCCCCACCCACTCACGGCCTTCCGCAACACACTGGCCGAGGAGTGCGGCGCGAATCGCATGGCGGGCGATGCGCGGGGTCCGGGGGTCGTTCGGCAGGTCCAGGCGGCATTGCCATGTGCGAGGAGCCGTCGAGGACGAGCGCGGGGGCGGGACAGGGCAGGCCGAGGTCGCTTCGGGCATGGGGGTTCCCTTCGGGAGGCAACTGCCGTATGTGGCTTGCTCATTACTGAATGCAGGGCGGCCCTTTGGTTACATTGCCAAAGGCCCTGTCCCCCAGTTGGACACCGCTCAGGTCGACAGCTCGCACGGGCCGGAATTCCTGGGTGGGGAGGCTCAGTTGGCCAAGTACCGTGCCCACTTGGACTGGATGGAGCGCATCGCGCTGTCACCGGAGGCTTCACGCGACTTCATCCGCGCCATCGCCAACGATCTGTGAGGCATAGCCATAGCCGGTGCCGAGGAGACCTACCTCACCGACACCCGGGAAGCACTGCGCACTCTCATTCTCGACATCAAGGCGGGCAAGGCGGATCACTTGCTCTGAGGTTCCGCACCCCTCACCCCGTGCGGAAAGCACAGTGGCTATCCCATCGGGCGATAGTAGCCGAGCACCTGGGCCAGGTGCGCGAACCACTGTTGGAGGCGCTCCCGGGGCCTGGCCTCGACCGAGCACTCGAAGAAGTCGCCGTCGAGGTGGACGACGGCGACCATGAGGGCCTTGCCGTTGCCGCTCGCCTTGTAGTGGACGCTGCGGATCTCGGGCCAGGAGAAGTCGACGGAGACGCCGTGGTCCTCGAAGGCGACCCCGCCCGCGTCGACGACGACGGAGTTGTGCCGGTCGACGGCCAGGAACTCCGGGCCCTGGGGTGACTGGCCGTACGGCTGCTGCGGCGGCGCGTAGGGCTGCTGCTGGGCGTAGGGCTGCGGTGGCTGCGCGTACGGCTGCTGCGGGGGCGGGTACGGCGGGCCGGGGGGCGTGGGCGGTGGCGTGTACGGCGGGGGTGGGGGGCCGAAGCCCTGGTGGCCTCCCGGCGGTGTCCCCGGCTGCTGCGGCGGCGGTGGCTGGTGACCCTGTTCAGGCTGGTCCATCGGTGTGTGTCCTCTGCCCCGTTGGTGTGACTCGTACCGCACCGTATCTCTCACCGTTCCGTGAAACATTCCCCGGGGGCCGGCGCATCAAGGGAGTGAGAGGCGACAACGCGAGTCCGTTCAGGGGGAGCCACAGATGAGACCAGTCCGCGCGGACGGATACCAGGAGTTCGCGGCGGCGCGGGCGGGTCATCTGTACCGGTCCGCGTGTCTGCTCACCGGCGGGGACACCCATCTCGCCGAGGACCTCGTGCAGGAGACGCTCGGCCGGTTGTACGTGAAGTGGGGGCGGGTGCGGCGGGCCGACAACCCGGTCGGCTATGCGCAGACCGTGCTGACCAGGACGTTCCTCGCCCACCAGCGGCGCCGCAGCAGCCGGGAACGGGCCACCGACGTCATCCCGGACGGACCCGCCGCGCCCGGCGCCGACGCGTCCCTGCGGCTCACGCTCGTCGAGGCCCTGGCCCAACTGCCGCCCAAGGACCGGGCCGTGGTCGTCCTGCGCTACTGGGAGGACCGGTCCGTCGAGGAGACCGCAGCGGCGATGAACGCCAGCTCGGCGGCGGTGCGCACCCGGTGCGTCCGCGCCCTCGCCCGACTGCGCGTCCTGCTCGGCGACGCCATCGGCGAGTACGCCACACCCTGAGCACCCCGCACCCACCGACTCCAGCACACCCACTCGCAGAAACGGCGGTTCGTCATGCCCCAGGAACAGCACGAAGACCCCTTCGAGGGCAGGCTCGGCAACGCCCTGCGCCGGGTCGGCGGCGCCTTCGAGACCGATCACCAGGCGCTGGTCGGCGGCGGCGCCGTGCGCGGCCGGCGGCTGCTGTTCCGCCGACGGGCGGCGATGCTGGGCGGGGTGGCCGGCATCGCGCTCGTCGGGGTGGGCGGGGCGCTCCTGCTGCCCGGCACCGGCGACGGGGCCGGCCAGCGGTCCGTGGCGGCGAAGCGGTCCATCGCGCCGGACGCCGAGCAGGTCGTCAGGGACGACGACGGCGCGGTGTCCGGCGCGGAACTCGTCGGCATGCTCAAGGAGTTGCTGCCGGACGGGAGCATCAGCGGGGAGTCCGCTCGGGGCACGAGCGCGGACGGGGGGCCGTACGCCCAGGTCGTGTACGACGACGGCGGGGGCGGGGGGGCCGTGCAGCTCGGGGTCGGGCGGATCGACGCCGACAGCGAGCACGCCCGGCAGCTGACCGACTGCCCGGACAAGGCGTTCGTCGGGTACGACTCCTGCGAGGAGAAGACCCTGCCGGGCGGTGCGCGGCTGATGCTCTTCCGGGGCTACGAGTACCCGGACCGCCGCGTGGACACCAAGCACTGGTACGCGCAGTTGGTCGATCCGGCGGGGTACGAGGTCAGCGTCATGGAATGGAACGCGGAGGCGCAGAAGGACGCGCCGGTCACCCGTGCCGAACCGCCGCTGTCCCTCGACTCCTTGACGACGATCGTCGGGGACCCGGGCTGGCAGGCGGTAGCCGACGCCATCACGGAGGAGTCGGAGAACGGCGGCGGCACGCGGGAGGACCAGGGGGAGAAGGAGGAGTCGTCGACGGTTCCGCCCGGTGGCGGGTCGGTCGATGCCCCGGTCGTCGGGGGCGAGGCCATTCGCAAGACACTCGTCAGCCTTCTGCCCGAGGGCGTCGACGTCGTCACCGAGGACAGTCAGGTGTCGGACTTCGCGTACGTCGTCCTCGACGACGGCGAGGGGCGGAGCCTGGTGCAGGTCAATGTGCAGCTGGGCGTGGCGGACCGCGCGGACACGTTGTTCGGCGCCGACGCCGAGACCCTGGCCGACGGCACGAAGGTCGCCACCCGGCAGGAACCCGGGGAGAAGGGCGGCGAGGGGGTCGTCATGTGGACCGCGGACACGCTCCGCGTCGACGGGCTGCGGGTCGTGATCAGCGCCTTCAACTCCGGCGCCCAGCACACCGCCGCGACCCGCGAGACCCCCGCGCTCACCATGGCTCAGCTGAGGGAGATCGCCACCAGCGAGCGGTGGAAGTCGCTCGACTGACGGCCCGGCGTCAGAAGAAGTCCGCCCATGGCTGGTCCCAGATCTGCTTCACGGCCAGTACCAGGAAGAGCAGGCCCGCGATGGCCAGCATGCCGTTGCTGACGATGCCGTTGCGCCATTCGCGGGGTGTGCGGGAGGAGTTGAGGAGCCAGAGGAGCGTGCCGGCGAGGAAGGGGAGGAAGGCCGCGCCGAGGACGCCGTAGAGGATGATCAGGCGGAACGGCTGGCCCTGGAAGAGCAGGACGATGGGCGGGAAGGTCAGCCAGAGCAGGTACGCGCGGAACGGCCAGGACTTCTCGCGCCGGCCGGAGGCGACCTCCTCGCCCGTCACGGCCCCCTTGCGGCGGAAGCGCTCCACGAAGTCCGCGAACATCAGGCTCACGCCGTGCCAGACGCCGATGAGGGAGGTGTACGAGGTGGCGAAGAAGCCGATCAGGAAGAACTTGGCGGTGGCCGTGCCGTACTCGTCGGCCAGGATGTCGCCGAGCTGGATCAGGCCCTTGTCGCCGGAGGCGATGGCGATGTTGGCCGAGTGCAGCAGTTCGGCGCCGACGAAGAGCATCGAGACCACGAAGATGCCGGTGGTGATGTACGCGACCCGGTTGTCCAGGCGCATGATCTTCATCCAGCCGGTGTTCGTCCAGCCCTTGGCGTTGACCCAGTAGCCGTACGCGGCCAGCGTGATGGTGCCGCCGACGCCGCCGATGAGGCCGAGGGTGTTGAGGATCGAGTCCTTCTCGTCGGGCAGGACGGGCAGGAGCCCGGCGAAGGCGTCCGCGAGGTTGGGGGTGACGCGGATCGCCAGGTAGACCGTGACCACGAACATGACGCCCACCAGGACGGTCATGACCTTCTCGAAGACCTCGTACTTGTTGAACCAGACGAAGACCAGGCCGCTCAGGCCGCACAGTACGGCCCACCACTTGAGGTCCATCACGTCCGGGAACAGCGCCTGGAGGGGCAGGGCGCTGGAGGACATCGCGGCGGCGCCGTAGACGAAGCCCCAGATCACGACGTAGACGACGAAGAACCACGTCGTCCAGCGGCCGAGGCTGGCCCAGCCGTCGAAGAGGGTGCGGCCGGTGGACAGATGCCAGCGGCCGGCCGCCTCGGCGAGGGCGATCTTGACGAGACAGCCGATGACGGCCGCCCAGAGCAGGGTGTAGCCGAAGTTGCTGCCCGCGATGAGGGTCGCGACCAGGTCACCGGCGCCGACACCGGTCGCGGCGACGACGATGCCGGGGCCGATGTACTTCCAACTGGATTTACGAGGTGGGGGGTTGGAGCCGGATGGTGCGGGTGTGTCTGTGGGGTTTCCCGTGGTGTCCGCCATGAGGGTCAAGAAACCCCAAGTGACGGCATCAGACAAGAGGGCCGGGCGGCTTCGGTGACCGCCGGCTTCGGTGACCGCCGGCCACCGAAGCCGCCGAACCCGGCGGCGCGCTACGGCTGTCGCCGACCGCAGCCGTGGGCCCCGCACGTGCCGAGTTCGAACCACACGGTCTTGCCCGACCCGTCCTGGTGACAGCCCCAGCGCCCGGCAAGGGCGTCCACCAGGAACATCCCTCGGCCACTCTCCGATATCTCCGTCACCCGGCGCACCCGGGGCGGGCGGCCGTCCGTGTCCGACACCTCGCAGCGCAGTACGCCGTGGGCGGCCGACAGGGTCAGCTTCAGTCGGCTCTCCGCGTGCACCAGCGCGTTGGTGACCAGCTCGCTCACCAGCAGCTCCGCCGTGTCGGTCTGTTCGAGCAGACCCCATCCCTCCAGCTGCCTGCGCACCTGCGCGCGGGCCTGTGCGGCGGCGGTGGGACGGGGGTCGTACTCGACGCTCAAGTGACCCGCACCCATGGGCGGTTGGGGGTACGAGGCGAAATGGGGGCCGGAATCCGGAAGGAGACCCCCGGAGAGTTGCAGCATGCTTCCAGGGTTGCCGCCACGCGTACGCGGCACACGGGGAGGACTACCCGTTTCCAGTGGTGCATATACCTGTTTCCCGCCCGGGTACGTCCGCAATTGGGGGCCTACGCGACCGATGGGCGTGTACGCGGTTGTGTAGGGCTTACGCACGCTGTGGACTCCCGGCCCGTACATCTCCGTTCCGGCCAACCCGGCCCCCTGCCCGCACCCACCCACTCTTGACCTGGTCATGCCAGAGCCGCACCATGAGCGCCACACCCGCACCAGGGCCGGCCGGGCACCCCGTGGCCACCGGCCAGGCCCGAGGCACGTCGCAAGGATCCACCCCCCGCTCCACTCCCCACTTCCGGAGACCCCGGAATTCCTGGAGAAACTAGGAGACTTCATGCGACTCCGCATACGCGGCAGGGCGGCGACGCCCGGCGGCACCGGCAGGAGATCCGGTCGCCGCACCGCCGCCCTCGCCACCCTGCTGGCGCTGGCCCTCGCCGCCCCGGTCGCCGCGACCACCACGGACGCGACGGCGACCAGCGCCGAGCGGCCCAGGGCCTCGGCCGACGACATCCGTCAGTACGAGGTCCACATGCACTCGGACAGCAAGTCCCGCACGGCGCTGCAGCAGGCCGGTGTGACCGTGGACGACGCCGACGACCACTCGGTGTTCGTCTCCGGACGCGCGGACCAGATCAAGAAGCTGAAGCAGCAGGGCTACGAGGTCACCCCGCTCGGCGCCGCCCCGGACCGGTCGAACGGCGAGGACGACGTACGGCTCTTCGACTTCCCGTCCGCCGACTCCCGTTACCACAACTACGCGGAGATGACGAACGAGATCAACTCCGTCGTCTCGGCCAACAGTTCGATCGCCAGCCAGCGGGTCATCGGCACCACGTACCAGGGCCGGAACATCGTCGCCATCAAGATCAGCGACAACGTCGGCACGGACGAGGCCGAGCCCGAGGTGCTGTTCACCCACCACCAGCACGCCCGTGAGCACCTCACCGTCGAGATGGCGCTCTACCTGCTCAACGAGCTGACCTCCGACTACGGGACCGACTCCCGCGTCACCAACATGGTGAACAACCGCGAGATCTGGATCATCCCGGACATCAACCCGGACGGCGGCGAGTACGACGTCGCCACCGGCTCGTACCGCTCGTGGCGCAAGAACCGACAGCCCAACAGCGGTTCGTCGTACGTCGGCACCGACCTCAACCGCAACTGGAACTACCGCTGGGGCTGCTGTGGCGGCTCGTCCGGTTCCACGTCCTCGGACACCTACCGGGGTACGGCCGCCGAGTCGGCGCCCGAGGTGAAGGTCGTCGCGAACTTCGTGCGCAGCCGGGTCGTCGGCGGGGTCCAGCAGATCAAGACCGGCATCGACTTCCAC
Organism: Streptomyces akebiae; assembly: GCF_019599145.1. Classification (NCBI taxonomy): domain Bacteria; kingdom Bacillati; phylum Actinomycetota; class Actinomycetes; order Kitasatosporales; family Streptomycetaceae; genus Streptomyces; species Streptomyces akebiae. Next base: position 3,685,043 of record NZ_CP080647.1, read on the forward strand.
ACCTACAGCGAGCTGGTGCTGTGGCCCTACGGGTACACGACCGCCGACACCGCGACCGGGATGACGGCGGACGACCGCAACGCGTTCGCGACGGTCGGCGGGAAGATGGCCGCGAGCAACGGGTACACACCCGAACAGTCCAGCGACCTCTACATCACGGACGGGTCGATCGACGACTGGCTGTGGGGCAACCAGAAGATCTTCGGGTACACCTTCGAGATGTATCCGGGGTCGGCCTCGGGTGGCGGGTTCTACCCGCCCGACGAGGTCATCGCCCGGGAGACCGCGCGGAACCGGGACGCGGTGCTCCAGTTGCTGGAGAACTCGGACTGCATGTACCGGTCGATCGGCAAGGAAGCGCAGTACTGCGCCTGAGCCGCGCCGCCTGAGCCGGTGAGGGCTCGGGGACTTCTGTGAGTGGGGAACTGCGCGTCCGTTGGGTCTGGGCGCGCAGTTCCCCGCGCCCCTTATGGGGCGCTGTCCTCGGGCCCTTCCTTGTCGGTGCCGTCGTCGAAGTACGCGTCCAGGACCTCGTCGATCTGCTTCTCCCAGGCCGCGTGCTCCGACTTGGCCTTGGCCTCGATCTCCAGGAAGTACCAGCGGCGGTCGGGGGTGTGGACCGTGATGGTGAAACGCTTGCCGAAGAGGGGGGACTCGGTCTCGATCGCGCCGATCTCGTCCCAGGTGAACTCGCACTCCTGGTCGTCCAGACGCAGCCGTACGCCGCTGCTGTCCGCGATGATCTTCGCGCGGCGGTCGGAGGCCTCGAAGACGGGGCCGTCCGTGGTGTCCTCGGCCGCGCCTCCGGCTTCTTCTCCTTCTTCGCCGTCTTCGCCGTCGGCTTCTTCAGTTTCGGCCTCGGCTGCGGCCTCGGACTCGGCTTCCGCCGCGGCTTTGGCCTTGGCTTCGGATCCGGCTGCTGCTTTGCCCGAGGGCTTCTCGGCGATGGACGGCTCGTCCCGGGTCAGGGCAGCCTCGTCCGGCTCCTCGGTCTCCGCCGGTTCGGCGGACTCCGTCGGCTTGATGTCCTCCGGCTCCTCCTGCTTCTCCTTCTTCACGGACACCGGGGCCGTGAGTCCGGGGATGTGCGACGGGTCGACCGCTGCGGCGGCCAGGGGCTGGTTGTTCGAACCGATGCGCTGCTCCACAGCGGGCAGTATGGTCGACGACCCTGTGTCGGGGACAGTCGGTCCAGGCATATGTCCGTATCTGGGTTTCACGGCGTTCAGCGAAATTCTTGCGAGGAACCCCGGGCCTCTACGCCTGGGAGGAATCGCATCGTGTGGTGGCGACGCAGGGCGTCGCAGTGTCGGGAGTTGGGGCGCGGAGCGCCCGTAGGGCTGCGGCGAAGCCGGGGCAATGTCGAACGTACGGTCGGCGGGTCGCTGAATGGCGGGACGGGTGTGCGGAAGTGGTCTGTTTGTGCGGGCGAGGGCTATGCCCAGGGCGGCGACGGTGAGGAGGCCGGCGGTGCCGTCGACGAGGAGGAGCAGGCCGCCGGTGTGGGGTGGGGGTTCCGGGGCCGGGGAAGCGGCGAGGAGGGACATTCGGGGGTCCTCCGGGTGGGGGCGCGCGGATTTCGGGCAGGGGGCATCGCCGTGCGGGGTGCGGGGATGGTGGGGGGCGGTGCTGATGGCTGCCGAGCGCGGGTTGGGTGTGGTTGCTCGCGCAGTTCCCCGCGCCCCTGAGGGGGCGCGGGTGTGGACCCTCAGTGGTCCAGGACCGCCAGTGCGTCGATCTCGATCAGCAGGCCGGCCGGGAGGCCCACGTACACCGTGGTGCGGGCGGCCGGGGCGGTGGTGAGGTGTTGTTCGAAGTACTCGTTGTAGAGCGCGTTCATCTCGGCGAAGTGGTCCACGTCGGTGAGATAGACGCGGATCATCATCACGTCGTCCCAGGTGGCGCCGCCCTCTTCCAGGATCGCCTGGACGTTGGCGAGGGTCTGGAGGGTCTGTTCGCGCAGGGAGGGGCCGGCGGGTGTGGGGGGCTCGCCCTCGACGGCGGGGAGGAAGCCGACCTGGCCCGCGACCTGGAGGATGTTGCCCTTCCTGACGCCGTGGGAGAACTTCGCGGGGGGTGTGGTGTGAGTCTTCGGGGTGAGGGCGATCTTGTCGGTCATAGGGGGTCCTTGTCCGTCATACGGGGTCTGACGTGGGGGTTCTGCCGGAGTACTCGCCACTGATCGCGTCCGCGGTGCGGCGGACCAGCGGGAGCAGGGTGAGGAGTTCGTCGGCGGTGACGACGACGTTGGGCGCCGAGACCGACATCGCGGCGACGACCCGGCCGTCGGCGCCCCGGATGGGCGCGGCCACGCAGTTGATGGACTCCTCGTGGCCTCCGAGGTCGGTGGCCCAGCCCTGTTCGCGGACCCGCGCCAGTTCCTTGAGGAAGGCGGCGGCGTTGGGGGTCGAACGGGGCGTGTACAGGGGGTAGTCGAGCTTCTCCGCGAGGGCGCGTCGCTCGGCTTCGGGGAGGTCGGCGAGGCACAGCTTGGCGACGGCGGCGACCGTGATGGCGACCGGCTTGCCGATCCGGGAGTACATGCGGACCGGGTAACGGCTCTCGACCTTGTCGATGTAGAGGACCTCGTTCTCCTCGTGGACGGCGAGGTGGACGGTGTGGCCGCACTGTTCGTTGAGGCGTACCAGGTGGGGGTGGGCGATCTCGCGGATGTCCAGGTTCTCCACGGCCTCCTGGGCGAGGGCGAAGAGGCGGGCACCGAGGCGGTAGCGCTGGTCGGACTGGCGGTAGACCAGGCCGTGTTCGTGGAGGGTGCGCAGGAGGCGCAGGGCCGTGGACTTGTGGACGCCCAGGCGCTCGGCGACCTGGCCGAGGTCGGCGGGGCCCTCGGCGAGCAGCGGCAGGATGCTGAGCGCGCGGTCGACGGTCTGGCTCATGGGGTGTGTACCTCCTCCTCGGCCCGGTCCGGTACGTCAGTCCAGCCGGGGGCGAGTCGAAGTCTCCCCCACGCGTCGTCGTCCAGGGCGGCGAGGCGGTCGGCGTGGTCCCGTCGGGGCGGGGTGGCGAGGTCGCCGGGGACGGTGAGGGCGGCGGCCGCCATGAGGTGGCCGTGGCGGAGGCGGTCGCGGGCGGGGAGGGCGCGGAGGGTGGCGGAGAGCAGGCCGGCGGCGAAGGCGTCGCCGGCGCCGACCGCGGCCGCGACGTGGACCGTGGGAGCGGGGGCGAAGGTGACGGTGTCGCCGGGGGTGCGTTCGAACAGGGTGGCTCCGTGGGCTCCCTGTTTCACCACCAGGGTGCGTGGCTCCGGCAGGAGGGCCCGGATCGCCGTCGGGCCGCCGGTGACGCCCCAGACCTCCCGCGCCTCGTCCTCGCCGACGAACACGATGTCGGCGCCGCGTGCCAGTTCGAGCAGGACGTGGGGGCCTTGGGTGTCGCGCCACAGGCCCGGCCGGTGGTTGACGTCGAAGGAGACCAGGGGCCGGTGGTGGTCGGGGCGTGAGGCCGTCAGGTCGCGGAGCAGGCGCAGGCAGTCGTCGGACAGGGCCGCCGTGATGCCGGAGAGGTGCAGGACGCGTCCGGCGCGTACCGCGGTGAGGTCCACGGTCCGCGTCGACATCGCCGAGGCGGCCGAACCGGCGCGGTAGTAGGCGACTTCGTGGGCGTCCGTGGCGCGGTCGCCGGCCGTGCGGAAGTAGACGCCCGTCGGGCGTCCGGGGTCGCGGCCCACGGAGGTCACGTCGACGCCGTAGGAGCCGATCTCCCGCACCAGGTGGTCGCCGAAGGCGTCTGCTCCGACCCGGCTGACCCAGCGCGCCGTGTGGCCCGCGGCGGCCAGTGCGCAGGCCACGTTGGACTCCGCGCCGCCGATGGACCGGTCGAAGGAGGGGACGTCGGCGAGGCGTCCGGGGCGGGTGGGCAGGAAGGTGACCATGGACTCGCCGAGCGCGACCACATCAACGGCGTCGGGGGCGACGGCGGCGTATGGGGCGACGGTGGCGTCGGCGGCGTTGTCGTCGTCGGGGCAACGAAGTCCGTCGGCGGTCACGATGGTGGGGCTCCTCGTCGCGTCGGCTGGGGGCGGGGTGGCACCGTTGACCCGGTGCTGGCTGGGATGTTAGACAGCAGCAAGCGACATACGCAATGAACGTTGCACATACTGCAACGTTCCTCGTCAGGGAGAACCCATGGGTGTCGAGAGTGTCGAAGCGCTGGCCCGGCTGACGGAGGAACGCGTCGACCACCGCTTCAAGGGCATGCCGCCGGACGCCGACGGCCTGACGGTGGCCGAGCTGGTCGCGCAGCGGCGGAACCTGTTCACCGGCGGTTTCACCACCCCCGTGCTCGCCCTCTCCGCCGAGCGTCTGGAGCACAACCTGGCACTGATGGAGACCTACTCCGCGCGCCACGGCCTCGCCTTCGCCCCGCACGGCAAGACGTCCATGGCGCCGGAGCTGTTCTGGCGGCAGATCGAGCGCGGCGCCTGGGGCATCACCCTGGCCATGCCCCACCAGGTGCGTGTGGCAAGGGAGTTCGGCATCGAGCGGGTCTTCCTCGCCAACGAGCTCGTCGACCCGGCCGCCCTGCGCTGGATCGCCGACGAGCTGGCGGCCGACCCGCGCTTCCGCTTCGTCTGTTACGTCGACTCCGTGCGCGGTGTCGAGCTGATGGACGCCGCGCTGCGGGGCTCCGCGCGTCCCGTGGACGTCGTCGTGGAGCTGGGCGCCGGCGAGGGCGCGCGTACCGGGGTGCGTACGGAGGCCGAGTGCGCGGTGGTCGCGGACGCGGTGGCCGGGGTCGGCACCCTGCGCCTCGTCGGTGTCGCCGGGTACGAGGGCGAGGTGCCGGACGCCGACCCGGAGCGGGTGGGGGCGTGGCTGCGCCGGCTCACCGCGCTGGCCGCCGAGTTCGACAAGGCGGGGCGGTTCGCGGGACTGGACGAGGTGATCGTCAGCGCGGGCGGCAGCGCCTGGTTCGACGCGGTGGCCGACGTCTTCGCCGAGCTGCCCGAACTGTCGGTGCCCGTACTGAAGTTGCTGCGGTCCGGCGCGTACGTCTCGCACGACGCCGGGCACTACCGCCGGATCACGCCCTTCAACCGGATCCCCCAGGAGGGCGCCCTGGAGCCGGCCTTCCGGCTGTGGGCCCAGGTCGTCTCCCGTCCCACCCCCGAGCAGGCCTTCGTCAACGCGGGCAAGCGCGACGCCGCGTACGACCTGGATCTGCCGTCGGCGGAGGTGGTGCGGGACGCGGGCACGGGTGCGGTCCGCGATGCCGCCGGGATCACGGTGACGAAGCTGTCCGACCAGCACGCGTGGCTGCGCACGGACTCCGGCGCGGAGCTGGAGGTCGGCGACTGGGTGGGGCTGGGGCTGTCGCACCCGTGCACGTCGTTCGACAAGTGGGAGCTGATCCCGGTGGTGGAGGCGGACGGGACCGTGACGGACTACGTCCGTACGTACTTCTGAGGCCGGCCTCCGGCTCCTGAAAGGTGACCCCCATGGACGACCTGGTCCTCCGTGACGCCGAGGTCGTGGACGGCTCCGGCGACCCCTCCTACCGTGCCGACGTGGTCGTGGCGGACGGCAGGATCACGTCGATCGTCAAGGAGGCGGCCGCGGCGGGGTGCCAGCGGCCGAGGGCCCGGCGGGAGATCGACGCCGAGGGCCTGGTCCTGGCCCCCGGCTTCATCGACATGCACGCCCACAGCGACCTCGCGCTCCTGCGGGACCCCGAGCACACCGCGAAGGCGGCCCAGGGGGTCACCCTGGAGGTCATCGGCCAGGACGGGCTGTCGTACGCGCCCGTCGACGACCGCACCCTCGAAGAGGTCCGCCGCGCGATCACCGGCTGGAACGGCTACGGCGAGGACGTCGACTTCACCTGGCGTTCGGTCGGCGAGTACCTGGACCGGCTCGACCACGGCTTCGACGGCGAGGGCATCGCCGTGAACGCCGCGTACCTCGTACCGCAGGGGACGGTGCGGATGCTCGTCGTGGGCTGGGAGGACCGGGAGGCGACACCCGGGGAGCTGGACCGCATGCGGGAGCAGGTGGCGGCGGGGCTCGGGGAGGGCGCGGTCGGGATGTCGTCGGGGCTGACCTACACCCCCGGCATGTACGCCAAGGACGCCGAACTCACCGAGCTGTGCCGGGTGGTGGCGTCGTACGACGGCTACTACTGCCCGCACCACCGCTCGTACGGGGCGGGCGCGCTCCAGGCCTACGAGGAGATGGTGACCCTGACCCGCGAGGCCGGCTGTGCCCTGCACCTGGCCCACGCCACCATGAACTTCGGGGTGAACGAGGGCCGGGCGCCGGAACTGCTCACGCTCCTCGACGACGCGCTCGCGGCGGGCGCGGACATCTCCCTCGACACCTATCCCTACACCCCCGGCTGCACGACCCTCGTCGCGGTGCTGCCGAGCTGGGCGGGCGAGGGCGGCCCCGAGGCGGTCCTCGCGCGACTGCGGGACGACGACACGGCCGAGCGCGTCCGGCACCACCTGGAGGTCGTGGGCGCCGACGGCTGCCACGGCGTGCCCGTCGAGTGGGACACCATCGAGATCTCGGGCGTCACCGACCCGGCGCTTTCGTCGTACGTGGGACGGACGATCGCGCGGTCGGCGAAGGCGCACGGCGAGGAGCCCTGGGTGACCGCCCGTCGGCTCCTCGTCGAGGACCGGCTCGGCTCCACGATCCTCCAGCACGTCGGGCACGAGGAGAACGTGCGGACCATCATGCGCCACCGCGTGCACACCGGCGGTTCCGACGGCATCCTGCGCGGGGACAAGCCGCATCCGCGCGCCTACGGGACGTTCCCCCACTATCTCGGCCGGTACGTGAGGGAGTTGGGCGTGCTCTCCCTGGAGGAGTGCGTCGCCCATCTCACCTCACGTCCCGCCGCGCGGCTGCGCCTCGCGGACCGGGGACTCGTCCGCGAGGGGTACCGCGCCGACCTGGTCCTCTTCGATCCGGCGACCGTGGCCGCCGGATCGACCTACGAGGCCCCCCGCACCCTGCCCACCGGCATCCCGCACGTCCTGGTCGACGGCCGCTTCGTCATCGAGGACGGCCGACGGACGGACGTACTGGCGGGCCGGACGATCCGGCGGGGCGCCTGACCGGCGCCCGCGCCCCGTCAGGGACTCGGGGAGTGCGCCGGGGCCCCACCGGCCCGTCGGCGAGCGACGGCCCTCGGGGCCCCGTGGTCTCGACGGCCCGGCTCTCCCCGGCGGAGTGCTACGGCTTGGGGAGGACGCAGCCGGTGGCGGAGAGGTCGAGCTTGTTGTCCACGCCGAAGCAGGCGGGGACGTGCCAGGTCTGCTGGGCGTAGTTGATGCCCTGACGGACGGTCACGGTGCCGTTCGCGTCGACCTCGCAGGGGTTGTTGAGGGTGCACCTCTCGCCGCTCTCGTTGCCCGTGTTGTTCACGCCGACGACCTTGTTGGTGGCGACGTCGACCACCGGGGAGCCCGAGGTGCCGCCGATGGTGTTGCAGGCGGAGGTGTAACGGATGGAGTCCTTCCAGGTCCAGTCACCCTCCTTCAGGCGGTACGCGAACCCGTCGACACCGCAGGTGTAGATCCGCTTCCAGTACCCGGAGACGACACTGATGGCGGTGCCCGCGGCCGGGCGGGTGGTGTCGTAGACGAGCGCGTCGATGCCGTACGTGCTCTTGATCTGCGCGTACGTGGTGGTGAGCTGGTACACCGCCATGTCCGTGTCGGTCATCGTGCCGTACGCGATCTTGCTGGCGCGCAGGGTGCCGACGCGGGTGCCGGCGGAGTTGAGCAGGCCGAACGTGCGCGTGGAGGCCCGGTCGACGATGACCTGTCCGGGGGTCGGGAAGCCGGTCTCCAGGCAGTGGCCGTTGGTCATCACCAACGCCGGGTCGTTGTCCTCGGAGTCGGGCATCCGGACGACCGAGCCGGAGCAGTTGCTGAGCGAGACGGTGCCGGCGAAGTTGACGGCCTGGACCGCCGGGGCCGGGGTCGCGAGGTCCGCGACGGTCTTGTTCGCCGTGTCGACGACGCTGCCGACCACGGTCTTCACGGCCGCGTCCGCCGTCTTTCCGGGCGCCGCCGCCGGTTCCGGCGCCGCGACCGCCGGTGCCGCGCCCGCCCCGGTGATCACCAGGGCGAACAGCGAGGCAACGAGAGGCTTTCTCATGTGGGGGTCCCCTCACTACAGCTATGTGGCTGCGTGGTGGCAGAAGATCTTCCGGCCACCGCAGTTTGTCATGCGCATTGTGAGGGCGATGTGGAGGACGAGCAAGGAGTTGGTTCCGGCCGCGTGATCTTCGGCCAGGGGTGGGGGGTTGAGCGGGTGGAGACGCCGGACCGGGAGCGCCCGCGGCTACTTGGGGTCCTTCGTCGCGCCCTGCCCCCTGCCCTTGCCGTTGGAGTTGCCCCGGGGCGAGGAGGTCTCCGTGGCGGAGGAGCCGGTGGACGGCGCGGCGGAGGTCGCGGTGGGGGACGCGGAGCCGGACGGCTCGTCGCTCGTGGCTGTCGACGACGGGGACAGGGAGGCGTCCGGCGAGGAGTCGCCGGGCGACGTCTCGGCATCCGGGTCGGAGGTTCCGCCGGTTGTCGGGGTGGCCGCTTCCGCGTCCGCGTCGCCGGAGCGGTCGTCGGCCGTGGCGGACGAGACGGGTTCCGGGGTGCCGGGCCTCTCCCGCTCCGAGGTGCCGAGCCCGGCCAGTCCCGCCGTCACGGCGCCGACGAGCACCGCGGCGCCGATCCCGCCCGCCACCAGCGCGCGGCGCCTGCGGGCCCGGCGCCGCCCGAGCGTGCTCCGCCGCCCGTCGACCGGCCGCGCCCGCCGCCCGGCACCGTCCCCCACGGCTTCCGGATGCCCTGCCGCGTGCGGCGCGGGGCTGTCGTACGGGGCAGGGTCCTCGTAGGGGGCGCCGTCTTCGTACGGCGCGCCGGGCTCGTACGGTGCGCGGCCCTCGTAGGGGGCGCCGTCTCCGTAGGGCACGCCCTCCGCGTACGACGCGCCCTCCCCGTACGGCACGGCTGCGGCCACTCCTGCCCCGTCGTCCGGCCCGCGGCGTGCCGCCTCCGGACGACCCCCGTCCGGGCCCGGGGCGGCCGGCACGACCTCGTCCAGCTGGACCGTGTCGTCGTAGGCGTTCTGCCAGCCGTGGGCGGCGGCCGGGTCCGTGAAGATCTCGTAGGCCGGGGTGGAGCGGGGATCACCGACGGGGAGGTACACGTTCGGCGGTGTCCCGGCGTCGGCCTCGTTCCGGTCCGGCCCGTGCGCGCTGTCCACGCCGCCCACCCCATTCATCGCGTTCCGCTGCCTTCGTGTCGAGGGCCGTTCGCCCGAGCCTCATGGGCCGTACGCCCAGGTCTCAGCGGCGTACGGCCGGTTCCGTGCGGTCGGCGGCCGTGCGGTGGGGGATCGGCCGGACCTGCTCGCGGATTGTAGAGAGGAGGAGGCCGAGGGGACAGCGGCGGGGCATTTCGGGGTAATGCGACCGTCCCACGTGGTGGAAAACACGGCCCGGAACGCGTTACCGGGCCGTAAGCTCACGGACATGCAGGTGATCCAGTCGACCAAGCTCGCCAACGTCTGTTACGAGATCCGGGGCCCGGTGCTCGAGGAGGCGATGCGACTTGAGGCGGCGGGGCATCGGATCCTCAAGCTGAACACCGGCAATCCGGCGGCGTTCGGCTTCGAGTGCCCGCCCGAGATCCTGGAGGACATCCTCCGCAACGTGTCGTCGTCCCACGGGTACGGCGACGCGAAGGGCCTGCTCGCCGCGCGCCGGGCGGTCGTCATGCACAACCAGACGATCGGCATCGAGACGGACGTCGAGCACGTCTTCATCGGCAACGGCGCCTCCGAGCTGATCGTGATGGCGATGCAGGGCCTGCTCGACGACGGCGACGAGGTCCTCGTACCGTCCCCCGACTACCCGCTGTGGACGGCCGCGGTCTCCCTGTCCGGCGGCACGGCCGTGCACTACCGCTGCGACGAGCAGTCCGACTGGATGCCGGATCTCGCGGACGTCGAGCGGAAGGTCACCGACCGCACCAAGGCGATCGTCATCATCAACCCGAACAACCCGACGGGCGCGGTGTACGACGAGGCGATGCTGCGCGGACTGACGGACATCGCGCGCCGCCACAACCTGCTGGTCTGCTCGGACGAGATCTACGACAAGATCCTCTACGACGGCGCCACGCACACCCCGACCGCCGCGATCGCCCCCGACCTGCTGACCCTCACCTTCAACGGCATGTCGAAGGCGTACCGGGTGGCCGGCTACCGGGTGGGCTGGATGGCGATCTCCGGGCCCCGCGCGCACGCCGACTCCTACATCGAGGGTCTGACGATCCTCGCGAACATGCGGCTGTGCGCGAACATGCCGGGGCAGCACGGAGTGGTCGCCGCGCTCAGCGGGCGGCAGACGATCAACGACCTGGTGCTGCCGGGCGGGCGACTGAAGGAGCAGCGGGACGTCGCGTACGAGCTGCTCACCCAGATCCCGGGCGTCTCGTGCGTGAAGCCGAAGGGGGCGCTGTATCTGTTCCCGCGCCTCGATCCGAACGTTTTCAAGATCAAGGACGACCGGCAGATGGTCCTCGACCTGCTCCGACAGGAGAAGATCATGGTCGTGCAGGGCACCGGCTTCAACTGGGCCGAACCCGACCACTTCCGGGTCGTGACGCTGCCGACCGTGGGCGACCTGCGGTCCGCGATCACCCGGATCGGGAACTTCCTGGACGGGTACGGGCAGGCCTGACACCGCGCGTCGAGTACGGCGAACCGGGGCTTTCGGACCTCGCTCAACTTTAGACAGAATCTAAGGTAGAGTGGTGGTCCGAGAGCTTGGAGGCCATCCCATGTACGAGCCGATCCGCACCAAGTCGGTCCACACGATGGCCGGCACGACCTCCTCCGACTTCCCTCATCGCTCGCGTGAGGAAGAGCTGGACATCCAGCTCGCGGGTCATCTGGCGGCACTGCTGGCGGCGACCGACACGCTCCGCGCCCTCGCCCCCTCCACCGACCTCGACACCGCCGCGGAGCGCCTCGCCGCGCAGGTCGCACGGCTGCGGGGCGGGCGGCAGCCGGTACGGTCCGCCGCGGTCGCCGCCGACGGGCGGGAGGCCGGTGAGCTCCACCGCCGCGCCCACGCCCTCGCGGGCCGCGCCCTCGTCGTGGCGGCGTCCCGCGCGGACACGGCGGCGGCGATCCTCGCGGCGGAGCGGATGGACGCTCACGCGGCAGCCGAACGAGCACTCTCCACCACGGGCTCGCTCTCCACCACGGAGCCGACCTCGCGAGAGCTGGCGGCTCGCTGAGCGGTTGCCCTGAGAGGGTGCCCGACGAAGAAGGAGGCCTGCGGGTCTGAAGCAACAGGCCCGCAGGCCCGAAAAGCACGGGGCGCAGCCCCTGCTTTTCAGGGGCGCGGGGAACTGCGCGAGAAGCCCCACGCCCCCGCACCCGCACCCGCACCCGACGACGCACCCGCACCCGCACCCGCGCCCCTCCCCACACCCCCCGGCGGCCGTGGCATACCGGGACCACCGCTTCATCCCCCGTTCACCGCCCCGCACAAGGAACGTTGGGTTCCGCCGAGCACTCTCCAGATGTGAGACGAATCGCAGGAATCGTCCTCGCGGTCCTGCTGATCGGCGGCGTGGTGGCAGCCGTCGTGGCGGGCCGGCAGACCGAGGACACGGGCACGGCAACGAAGACCGTGCGAGGCGTGATCGGGTCGGAGAAGGCGGAGTTCTTCGCCGACCCGGAGGTGGTGAAGGCCCTGGCCGCCCAGGGCTACACCGTGAAGACGGAGACGTCGGGATCCTGGGCCATGGACGGCCTCGATCCGAAGGGGTACGACTTCGCCTTCCCGTCCAGCAAGGCGCCCGCCGACGAACTGGCCGAGAAGTACGGCGTACGCGAACCGCTGCCCCGCCCCTTCTACTCGCCCCTTGTCGTGGTGGCCCACCGAGGCGCCGCGGACGTGCTGCGGCAGAACGGGCTGGCCACCCTCGACGAGGGCCGGGGCGTCCTCGACATGGGCGCGTATCTGAAGGCCGCCGAGGACGGGCGGACGTGGCAGGACCTCAAGGGGGCCGCGAAGTACGGCGAGTTGAGGGGACTCCTCTACATCGCCACCACCGACCCGACCACCTCCAACTCGGGCGCGCTCTACCTCGCCGCCGCCTCCGACGTCGCCAACGACGGACGGGTCGTCGCGAACGAGGAGGACCTGGACCGGACCGCCCCCCTCATGCGCGAGCTGATCAGTGTGCAGGGCGCCCAGCAGCCGAGCACCGACGCGGCGTTCCGCGACTTCGTCAGCGGAGTCGGCAATCCGCTCGTACTGGTCTACGAGTCGCAGGTCGCGGCCCTGCTGACGGAGGGCCAGAGCGTCGACGACCTGGTCGTCCTCTACCCGGACACCACCGTGTTCAGCGACCACACGGTCGTACCGGTCACGGACGAGGGACGTGCGCTCGGCGAACTCCTCTCCACCGACCCGAGGTTGCGTGAGCTGGCCGCCCGGCACGGGTTCCGGCCGCAGGGCGCGGCCACCGAGTTCACGGCGGCGACCGCCGACCACACCACCTATCTCATGCAGAAGCTGACCGTCCGGCAGGCGCCCGTGCCCACCTCCGAGGTGCTGCACGAGATGGCGCGCCGGGCCAGGGGCCAGTAGGACGACGGGGGAACACCACAGATGAACATCGACGACAGCGAGGGCGGCAGCGCCTTCACCCTCACCCCTCCCGAGCCGGTCGCGGCCGTGCCCCGGGAGAAGGCCGGCGGACTGGTGCCGGTCGAGGAGTCCGTGCGGACGGACATGGCCCACAGGGCCGAGGAGTACGTACGGGGGCTCGCCGGCCTCGACGCCCGCTCCCCGGAGTTCGCCGGCCGGGTCGGGGAGATCACCGCACTCGGCGCGGGCGAGATGCGGACCGCCGCCGCACAGTCCAACCGGATGCTGGAGCGGACCGTGCGCAGCCTGCCCGGCAAGGGCGGTGACGCGCAGTCGCAGGTCGCGGGCTCGCTCGTGGAACTGCGGCGGGTGGTGGAGGATCTGGACCCGCGTGATCTGCCGACGGGCAAGGGGCGCAAGCTGCTGTCCCGGCTGCCCGGCGGCAACAGACTGCGCGACCACGTCGCCAAGTACGCCTCCGCCCAAGGCACGTTGAACAAGATCGTGGGCTCCCTGCGGGGTGGCCAGGACGAACTGCGGCGCGACAACGCCGCGTTGCAGACCGAGCGGGTCCGGCTCTGGGAGACCATGGGCAAGCTCCAGGAGTACGTCGTCCTGACGGAGGCCCTGGACACGGCCGTCGAGGCGCACATCGCCACCCACGTCGACGCTGCGGATCCGCAGCAGGGCGACACCCTCCGCGCCGACGTGCTCTTCCCGGTCCGGCAGAAGCACCAGGACCTGCTCACCCAGCTGGCCGTCTGCGCCCAGGGCTATCTGGCCATGGACGTCGTACGGCGCAACAACGAGGAACTGATCAAGGGCGTCGACCGGGCCGCGACGACCACGGTCTCGGCACTGCGCATCTCCGTGATGCTCGCCTCCGCCCTCGACAACCAGAAGAAGGTCGTCGACCAGGTCAACGCGTTGCGCGGTACGACGGAGGATCTGATCCGGGGCAACGCGGAGATGCTCGCGGGCCAGAGCGGCGAGATCCAGCGCATCGCCGCCGACCCGGCCGTCGGCGCGGAGACGCTCCGCTCGGCGTTCCAGCAGATCTACCGCACTCTCGACGCGATCGACACGTACAAGGTCCGGGCGACGGAGACCATGGCAGCGACCGTCGAGTCGCTGACCTCCGAACTCCAGGACGCGTCACGGTACCTGGAGCGGAGCAGGTCGCAGGGGGCGCTGGAAGGGGGTGGCCTCGCATGAGAAACGGAACCGAGAGCGGGCGTGCGTGGACACACGCCACCCACCGGGCCGCGGTCGCGGCCGTAGCCGTCGCACTCGCCTGGGTGACCGCCGGGTGCACCTCGCCCACCGAAGCCCCGGCCGCCGAACCGACCGCATACGTCCCCGGCACCCTCCGCGTCCTCGCCTCCAGTGAACTCGTCGACATGAAGCCGGTGTTGGCGCGGGTGGAGAAGGACACCGGGATCAAGGTCCGGCCCACCTACATGGGCACCCTCGACGCCGTCGAGCTGCTCGCCGAGGGGCGGGCGAAGGGCTCGTACGACGCGGTGTGGCTGTCCTCCAACGACTATCTGCGGCTCCGCCCCGAGACGGCGAAGCAGGTCGTGTCGGAGACCTCGGTGATGTCGAGCCCGGTCGCGATCGGTGTGCGGAACGAGACCGTGGAGAAACTGGGCTGGAAGCCCGAGGACGTCACCTGGTCGGACGTGGAGAAGGCCGTGGCGGACGGAGGACTGACGTACGGCATGACCGACCCGTCCCGTTCCCACTCCGGTTTCTCCACGCTCGTCTCGGTCGCGTCGGGTCTCGCCGACGCCCAGTCCGCGCTGACGGACGCGGACGTCGCACGGGCGGCGCCCCGGCTGAAGGAGTTCTTCGCGGGGCAGAAGCTGACATCGGGATCGTCGGGCTGGCTCGCGGCGGCGTACGACCGGCGCGGTGACGTCGACGCGCTGCTCAACTACGAGTCGGTGCTGGAGTCGCGCGGCGACCTGACGGTGATCCGGCCGCGCGACGGCGTCGTCACCGCCGACTATCCGCTCTCCTCGCTCGCCTCCACCGGCGAGGACGTCCGGGACGACGTGCGCCGGCTCTCGGACGCCCTGCGCACCCCGGACATCCAGCGGCTGATCACCGAGCGGACGCTGCGCCGACCGGTCGTCGCCTCCGTGCCGCCCGCGGCCGGCCTCGACACCACACGCCGCCGTGAACTTCCCTTCCCCGGCGGCCGTTCCGTCGCCGACGGCCTTCTCGACGCCTACGAGAACGAGCTGCGCCGACCGTCGCGGACCGTGTACGTCCTGGACACCTCGGGCTCGATGGAGGGCGACCGGCTCGACCGGCTGAAGACCGCCCTCACCGAGCTGACCGGCGACTTCCGGGACCGGGAGGAGGTCACTCTGATGCCGTTCGGGTCGGACGTGAAGAGCGTGCGGACGCATGTCGTACGGCCCGAGCGTCCGAAGGCCGGACTCGACGGCATCCGTGCCGACACCCGGGGCCTGTCCGCCGGCGGCGACACCGCCATCTACACCTCGCTGCGCAAGGCGTACGAACATCTCGGCACCGGTGACCGGGACACCTTCACCTCGATCGTGCTGATGACGGACGGCGAGAACACCGAGGGCGCGAGCCCCGCCGACTTCGACGCCTTCTACCGCCGACTGCCCGCCGCCCAGAAACAGATCCCCGTCTTCCCGATCCTCTTCGGCGACTCCGACCAGGAGGAACTGAGACACATCGCCGACCTGACCGGCGGCCGCCTCTTCGACGCCCAGCAGGGCTCACTGGACGGCGCCTTCGAGGAGATCCGTGGCTACCAGTAGATTCATGACGTACGTCGAGTCCCGCAAGAACCTCGCCGGCAGCGCCCTCGGGATCGCCGGGCTCGGGCTGACCTTCGCGGGGGTCGCGGGACCGTACTGGCCGGTGGTGGTCGTCGGGCTGTACGGCGCGGGCGCGCTGATCGCCCCGCCGGAGCGGCCCCCGCCACCGGACTTCCCGGATCCGTCCGCCCAACTGGACGAGCTGCGCACCGACTTCGGCACCCTGCGCGCGTACCTCGCCGACATCGAACTGCCGCCCGCCGCGTCCGGCCGCCTCACCGAGCTGACCGAACTCCTCACGGCCCTCCTCGACCCCGGCTGGGTCGCCGAGGTCCTCGCCCAGGACCCCGAAGGCGTCCACACCCTGTCCCGGGCCGTCCGTCAGGACGTCCCCGAGGCCGTCGACACCTTCGTCCGCACCCGCTGGTGGACCCGCCTGACCCCGGGCACGGATCCACCGGAGCGGCACCTTGAGCGCCAACTCGGACTGCTGCAGGAGGAGTTGTCCGGCTTGGCGTCAGCCCTGCGCGACACCGAGGCGCGTCGCCAGGAGTCGCACACGCGCTATCTGGAGGGGCGGTCGGGGTGAGGGGGGGCGTTCGGGTGGGGGTGCGGGTGGGGGTGCGTGGGGCTTCTCGCGCAGTTCCCCGCGCCCCTGAGAAGCAGGGGCTGCGCCCCGTGCTTTTCGGGCCCGCAGGGCCGTGGTCTTTCAGGCCCGCAGGGCCTGGGTTTTTAGGGGCGCGGGGAACTGCGCGAGCAACCCCCACGCACCCGCACCCGACAACACACCCAGGAACCCCAGGCCCCCTCATCCCACGCTGGCCAAAATCACGATCAACACCACCACCCCCACCACCACAGCCAACACCTTCAACCCCGCGTACGGCGAAGCCGGCTCACCCGGCGGACGCGGCGGCACCGGGACCGAGGTCGGCCGGGGCCCGTTGAAGACGTCGTGGCCGGTGACGGCGGCCCGGGTGCACCAGGGGCAGGTCGGCAGATGGGAGCCGTAGGTGTGCAGGGGCCGTACCGTGCAGGCCCGCACCTGGCCGCGTTCCTTGTCGAGGGCCCGGAGCCAGGCCTCGGCCTGCGGCCGCGCGTCCGGGTCCTGGACGCCGGGTCCGAAGGCGGCCCTGGCGAGGGTGAGGAGTTCGGTCGGCAGGACGGACGGGTCGATCGTGCCGCGCGGGATGGTGACCCGGTCGGGGCGGACGACATAGCTGCAGCTCGCGGCGATGTTGTCCTTGACGGTCGACTCGGAGGCGCTCTCGTGCGGCACCCCGCCGAAGGGGTGGTTGCCGGCGGTGAGCAGCTGGTAGACGAGGACGGCCAGGGCGAAGTCGTCGCTCTGCCGGGTCGCGGGGCCGCCCGTCTGGCGCTCGGGGGACGAGTAGTCGGTGGTGTGCATCAGGCACGGGAAGAGTTCGCCGGTGACCGGGTCGGTGAAGGCGATGGAGTCGCAGTCGAGGAAGGTCACGAACCCGTTGGCGTCGACGACGACATTGCTGCTGGAGAAGTCGCCGATGACGAGGTTGTCGTAGTGCATACGGGCCGTCATGAAGGCGAGGTTCCAGGCGACGCCGAGCAGGAACCGCCAGTCGGCCCGATCCGGGAAGAGCTTGAGGCGCTGGACCCGGGTGAACAGGCCGACCAGCTGGACGTGTTGGGGTTCGCCGAAGCGGCGCATCGCATAGCCGAGGAACTCGCCGTTCGCACCCCGGGCGATCGCCGTGGGCCAGGCCAGCTCCGGTGGCTGGCTGGCGTCCGTCGGGCGGGCGGCCAGCGGTGACATGGTCAGCATCCGGGCCAGCCGCCGTTCCTGGTCCGGCCCCGGTGTGTCCCGGTAGATCTTGACGACGATCCTCGCGTCCCCCTCCACCGGGAACACGGCCGCCTGCCCACCCCCCTTCAACGGCAACTCGGCCAGAGTGACCCGCCTACCGTCGAGAAAGACCGTGCGGCCGCTCATGGCCGTACCTCCGAGTGTTCGTCGAGCCGGTCGTCACCGCTGATGAGCATGGGGCGCGCTCATCGCCGGGTTCGTGCGGACGGCACGCAGCAGGGTCTTGTCGTCGGCGTTGAGGGCGGTGAGGCGGTCGGAGCGGAGGAGGGCGGCCAGGTTGGGATCGCGGTCGTCCTCGGCGGCGGAGTCGAGGGAGCGGAAAACGGCGTCGGCGAACGAGGTGTTCGGTGACTGCGCGCCGTCGGCCGACCGGTTGAGCATGGCCTGCGCGAGGCCGTCCGTGGAGAGGAGCACCCCGTCGACGCCGTCGTCCAGCACGCACTCGGTGCGGGTCCAGCGCGCCATGTCCGGCGAGGTCAGGAACACCGTCTCGTTGCTGTACTCGCTCGCCGCCGCGGCCTGGGGCAGCAGATGGAACTGCCGCTCCCCGTCCTCCGTCCCGGCCCGTACGACGACGAACCCGTCGCCCACGGAGACGTGCCCGAGCCAGCCGGGCGCGAGCACCACCACCGTGAGCGTGGTCGCGAAGTCGGGCGCGTCGGCGCCGGTCCGGTCGTGGAAGTCGTCGCTGACGTCCCGCAACGCGTCCCGCAGCAGCTCGTGCACGGCCTCCCCCGGCCGTACCTCCACGGCCGCCTCGGCCCGCCGTACGAAATGGTCCGTGGCGAGCCCCACCGCGAGCCGCGCGCCCTCCTCCGACCGGGGCCGGCTGCCGGCCCCGTCGGCGACGGCGAGCACGGCGACGGAGGGCGTGGCGGCGGCGGCGCAGGCGTCCTGACAGGGCAGGCCCTGGCGCCGGTGCCGGTAGCCCTCGACGCTCAGGCCGTGGATCCGCCAGGGCGGGGCGGCGTTCACCTCACGCCTCCCAGGCCGGGCGTTGGGTCTTGAACTGGCTGAAGATCTTCTCGAACACCTCGTCCCCCGCCCCCTTCTGCTCGGCGTTGGCGCTGGCGGACATCATCTGGAGCAGCTCGCGGAAGGGGAACCCCTGCAACCGGGCGTTGAACTTGGGTGCGAACGCCCGGAGCACCGACTCCCCCATGTCCGTGATCCCGCCGACGCCGATCGCGTAGAGCCGGAACCGGCGGGCGCGCTGTTCCTCGGCGAGGACGGGCACCAGGCGGTGCCAGGATTCGGTGAGATGGCCGGTCGGGTCGGTGGGCAGACCGTCGGTGACGAGGCAGATCTGCGGCCGGTAGTACTGCAGTCCGGATGCTCGCAGCTCGCTCTTGCGGGCGGCGACGATGTGCATCGCCAGCTCCAGCGCCTCGGTCATCAGGGTGACCCCGGCGGCCGTGAGCTGCGGTGCCTGGAAGGCGTGCGCGGGTATGAAGGGGCTCGTCCGGGTGCGCGGGTCGAGCAGTTGGGGACCGCGCCAGGCGCCGACGCCCTGTCCGCCGAAGGTGACGACGGCGACCTCCACGCTGTAGCTCAGGCTGACGTCGTCGTGGAGTTCCCTGGTCCACTCCGCGAGCGCGTTGTTGAGCGTCTGGATCGGCTGGCCCGCCATGGAGCTGGACGTGTCGAGACAGAGCACGAGCGGCATGCGCTGGGCGTTGTTCTCGAACTCGATGTCGGCGTATTCGGCCGGCAGCGTGGGCGGGTATTCGCTGTGCATCGTCTTCCCCCTGTGCTTCTGGTGGTGCTGATGTGCCTGGTGCCTGGTGCCTGGTGCTTGATGCGCGGTGCCTGATGCTTGATGCGCGGTGCCTGATGCTCGGTGTGCTGGTGCCTGATGCTCGGTGTGCTGGTGCCCGGGGCTCGCTGCGCGGCGCCCCGCTGGGGTCACCTGGGTGTGCCCTTGGCGTGCCGTGCGGCGGTCGGCGGGAAGGCGTACAGGACGTCGGAGTCGCGTTCCCGTGCGTCGCTGACGTCGACGAGACCGCCGGGTGCGGGCGGCGGCCGCCCCGGCTCGGCCCACACCGCCCGACGCAGCACCCGATCGACCTCGACATAGCCCTGCGGGTGCAGTTCGGTCCGGACGACCGCGGTCCGGGCGTGCGCCGGTCGGGCCCCCACCTGCCGCCCGTGCCGAGGCGCGGACGCCACCCGCAGCCGGGTGGTGCGCTCGTCCCCGCCGTCGCCGTCGCCGTCGCCGTCGCCGTGGCCGTGGCCGTGGCCGTGGCCGTGGCCGACCGCGCCGACGCTGCCGCCCCCGCCCTCTCCTGCCCCGACGCCCGCGCCGCGCGCCGCGTGCGCCGGCGGGGTCCGGGCGGGGCCGACCCGCGCGAGCCCGCCGACCGCCCGCCCGGGAGACGGCGCCCGGTGCCCCACGGCGACCGGGCCCCTGGACCGCCGGATGACGATCACGAAGGCGAGGAGCAGGAGCCCGAGCAGGAGCGCCATCCAGAAGGCGGTCCATGTGGCGTTGCTGTAGCCGGATGCGGAGTCGTCGCCGTCGGTGGTGTCGGTGGTGTCGGCCGCGTTGTCCGCCTCGCCCTCACCGTCCTGCCCCTGCCCCTGCCCTTGCCCCTGGCCCCGGCCCCGGTCGTCCTGCCCCTCGTCTTCCCGGCCCTTGTCGCCCCGTTCACCGTCACCCTGGCCGTCGGTGGCGCCGGACGCGTTCGAGGAGCCGGGGGTTCGGTCGTTGTCGACCTCGGTGATGGTGAAGCTGTTGTCGCCGGGATCTGCGGCGAAAGCGGCCAGCTGTGATCCCTTGAGCGTGGCCTGCCCCTCACCGGGGCCGACCTTGCGGCACAGCTGGTTCCCGTCGTCGCAGACACCGTTCGCCTTCAGGTCGGCCTGAGTCTGTGCCGTCAGCCGGTCGATGGTGGCGTCGGGGTGGATGAGCAGTTCGTCGAAGACGAGGAGCAACGCCGTGCCGCCCTGTCCCGTACGCGCACCCTTCGGCACCTGCACGACCACCGGGTGGGCGCTCTCGCCCAGTTGATCGAGGACCGCGCGGTGGTCCTCACCCATGTCCTCGTACTCCAGAGGCTCCTTGAGGGTGATCACCACGGGCCCGTCGGCCGTCCGTCCGACCCAGCAGGCCAGCCGTTTCGTGAAGCCGTCGTCCGGACAGGGGTTGTCGGCCGCGACCGACGGCCCCGTGGGAACCAGCCCGACCAGCAACCCCACCAGCACACCGAGAAACGACAAACGCCCGATCGCACCCATCGCCCCAACCCCCCGTGGCCTGAAAGGCACGCCCCCGCGGCCCTGAAAAAGCCCATCCAATAGTGGAGCAGGCCGCCGGGCGGCCGGAAGGGTTTGGCGAATTCCGCCGACGGAATTACGGCGAGTTACGCCGACGTTCGATCAGTATGCTTTTCACCTCTACAACTTGAACACCTGATGGCAACGACTGAACATCTGCCGCGCCCGCTCCACCCAGTCATTGGCCAACGCGTCGAAGTCCGTCTGGGTGATCCGACACGTCAACGGCAGATCACAGACACCGGCGAGACAGGGACGAGGCCCGCGGACATCCCACACGGAAAGCATGGGGTTCAGTTGTTCGGTATTCCAAGCGTTCGACGCGGCGGCGGCGACGGCTAGTTGGTCCTGCCGGAGGAAATTTCCGTCCGTCGCGAAGGCCACGAGAAGTCTCTTGGTGGTCATGAACCGCAACGTGACGATCCGCCCCGCCTCCTGGAGATCGAATTGCAGGGAGACGGAAACGGTGTCATGGACCGTGTGGTAATTCCGCCGCGCCACCCAGTTCTGCACCAACTGCCGCCAGTGCGTACCGAGGTCGAATATCTCCGCGTTGCGCCCCGGGTACGAGTCGCGGCCGTCGCGACCGTCGCGCCCGGAGAAGGAGTCGCGGCCCGGGTAGGAGTCGCGGCCCGGGTAGGAGTCAGGAGCCGTCACGGACCACCGCCCCGGCGACCATGGCGTCGGTCAGCCCGGCGTCGAGCAGCGCCTGCGCGTGCAGCAGCAGACAGGAGGGGACGGACTCACTCGTCGTACGGCGCAGATGGCGCTCCTTCAGCTCCTCGTACCGCACCTCGATGGTCCGGGCCACCTGCGGTGGCGGCCACGCCTCGACGCGCGTCTCCTCCTCCACCAACTCGGCCAGGATCTCGGCGAGTCGGGGCCGGTCCTCCGGCCGCTTGGCCAGACAGTGGGCGATGAGGGGCCGCAGCCCCGGCGGTACGCCGTCGAGCCGGGGCTCTCCCCGGACGACCTCGACACGTACGCCCTCCCCGCCGCCGTGCGGTGGGCGGCCGGTGAGCGCGTACACCAGGACCCCGCCGAGGGAGAAAACATCGCTCGCCGGGCCGACCCGGTCGCCGCGGATCTGCTCGGGCGACATGAACGGCGGGGTGCCGACGACGACACCGACACGGGTGAGGCCGGGGGCGCCGTCCACGCGGGAGATGCCGAAGTCGATGACCCGGGGGCCGTCCTGGGCGAGCAGTACGTTCGCCGGCTTGAGGTCGCGGTGGATCACATGGGCGGCGTGGATGGCCTGCAGCGCCTCGACGAGGCCGGCGCCGAGGGGGCGGACCTGGGCCTCGGGGAGGGGGCCGTCGGCGCGGACCGCTTCCGCGAGGGAGGGGCCGGGGACGTACAGCGTGGCCAGCCAGGGGAGTGCGGCGGTGGGGTCGGCGTCGACGACGGCGGCGGTGTAGGCGCCGCTGACCACGCGGGCGGCGGCGACCTCGCGGGCGAAGCGTTCGCGGAACTCGGGTTCGGCGGCGAGTTCGGGGCGGGCGACCTTGACGGCGACCTCTCGGCCGGCGGGTGAGCGGCCCAGGTAGACCCAGCCCATGCCGCCGGAGCCGAGGCGGCCGACTATCTTGTACGGGCCGATCTTCATGGGGTCACTTACGGGTGTGCGCACCCCGGTCACCTCATTTCGGGGTTCGGTGCGGATGTCCCGAGTGTCCCGCGAAATCCCGTGCGCGGCAGCCCTTTTCGCCCCCTCCGCCCCTACCCGTCCCATCCCAGGGGCTGCGCCCCTTCGACCCCCTTGGCGCGTTGTCGGGTGCGGGTGCGTGGGGCTTCTCGCGCAGTTCCCCGCGCCCCTGAAAGGCCTACGGCCTTTCGGGCCGAAAAGCACGGGGCGCAGCCCCTGCTTTTCAGGGGCGCGGGGAACTGCGCGACCAGCCCCCACGCACCCGCACCCGACAACGCACCCGAACCCCCGAACTCCTAGGCGCCCCTCCCCCACCCAGGCACACAAAAAGTCCGCGACCGGCCGAGGAGACGTCGCTGGTCAGGGCAACCCATATCCGGCCGGTCGCGGAGCAAAAAGGGGGCGTCAGCCCAGGCGGCTCACCAGCGCCCGGTACTCGTCCCACAGCTCCTTCGGCGTGTGATCACCGAAGGTGTTGAGGTGCTCGGGCACGAGCGCGGCCTCCTCCCGCCACACCTCCTTGTCGACGGTCAGCAGGAAGTCCAGGTCGGACGAGGAGAGATCCAGCCCCTCCGTGTCGAGGGCGCCCGGTGCCGGCAGGATGCCGATCGGCGTCTCCACCCCGTCCGCCTTGCCGTCCAGCCGGTCCACGATCCACTTCAGGACCCGGCTGTTCTCGCCGAACCCGGGCCACACGAACTTGCCCGCGTCGTTCTTGCGGAACCAGTTGACGTAGTAGATCTTCGGCAGCTTGGACTGGTCCTTGCCCTTGGCGACATCGACCCAGTGGCCCATGTAGTCGCCCATGTTGTAGCCGCAGAAGGGCAGCATGGCGAAGGGGTCGCGGCGCAGTTCACCGACCTTGCCCTCGGCCGCCGCGGTCTTCTCGGACGCCACGTTCGCGCCCAGGAACACCCCGTGGTTCCAGTCGAAGGACTCCGTCACCAGCGGCACGGCCGTGGCGCGACGACCGCCGAAGAGGATCGCCGAGATCGGCACGCCCTTGGGGTTCTCCCACTCCGGCGCGATGATCGGGCACTGCGCCGCCGGCACCGTGAAGCGGGCGTTCGGGTGGGCGGCCGGCGTCTCGCTGTCCGGCGTCCAGTCGTTGCCCTTCCAGTCGGTCAGGTGCGCCGGGGTCTCCTCCGTCATCCCCTCCCACCAGACGTCGCCGTCGTCCGTGAGCGCCACGTTCGTGAAGACCGAGTTGCCCCAGAGGGTCTTCATCGCGTTGGCGTTGGTGTGCTCACCGGTTCCCGGCGCGACACCGAAGAACCCGGCCTCGGGGTTGATGGCGTAGAGCTGCCCGTCCTCGTCGAAGCGCATCCACGCGATGTCGTCGCCGATCGTCTCGACGGTCCAGCCCGAGATCGTCGGCTCCAGCATCGCGAGGTTGGTCTTGCCGCAGGCCGACGGGAAGGCGGCGGCCACGTACTTGGACTCACCCTGCGGCGGCGTCAGCTTCAGGATCAGCATGTGCTCGGCCAGCCAGCCCTCGTCGCGCGCCATCACCGAGGCGATGCGCAGGGCGTAGCACTTCTTGCCGAGCAGCGCGTTGCCGCCGTAGCCGGAGCCGTACGACCAGATCTCGCGGCTCTCGGGGAAGTGGGAGATGTACTTGGTGCTGTTGCAGGGCCACGGCACGTCGGCCTGGCCGGGCTCCAGCGGGGCGCCGAGGGTGTGCACGGCCTTGACGAAGAAGCCCTCGGAGCCGAGCTCGTCCAGCACGGGCTGTCCCATACGGGTCATCGTGCGCATGGAGACGGCGACGTACGCGGAGTCGGTGATCTCGACGCCGATGGCGGAGAGCGGGGAGCCGAGCGGGCCCATGCAGAACGGGACGACGTACATGGTCCGGCCGCGCATCGAGCCCCGGAACAGGCCCTTCTCGCCCTGGAAGATCTCCCGCATCTCGGCGGGGGCCTTCCAGTGGTTGGTCGGACCCGCGTCCTCCTCCTTCTCCGAACAGATGAACGTGCGGTCCTCGACCCGGGCGACATCGGTCGGGTCGGACGCGGCGTAGTAGGAGTTCGGACGCTTGATCGGGTCGAGTTTCCGGAAGGTGCCCTTCTCGACGAGCTCCCCGCACAGGCGCTCGTACTCGGCCTCGGATCCATCGCACCAGACCACGTTGTCCGGCTCGGTCAGTTCGGCGATCTCGTTCACCCACGCCACGAGTTCTCGGTGGGCGGTCGGGACGGTTGAAGGGGGAGCCGCGATGTCGCGCGCCACGATTGCTCCTAAATGAGGGATTTTTTGTTGGAGGCCCCGTGGGGGCTGCGACCCGGATGCTTCACGGTTGGATCTTTGGGCGCTCATCCGGTGCCGACCACACTCATTTGATCATCCGACGAGAGCGCCCATCTGTCCAGAGGGCCGCCCACGTGAGCATCGTGAGCATCACCACTCCGCCGTTTTCGCCCGGGAGGTTTCCCTGTGTCACCCCCGCTTCACCGCGGGTATACGGAGGTGCGCTCGGATGTCCCATGAGCCCACCACGTGAGACGATGGCCACTTCCGGATGCGCGAACAGACCGCGCGCTCCCGTAAGTTACGGTTCCGTAGGTACGATGCAAGACATGACAGCGTCCGCCCCCGATGCGCACGCGGAGACGTCGGCCGACAGCCGCGATCCCGACGCGCGTTCCCTGCCGCATCAGATCGCCGACCAGCTCACCGACGAGATCCACCAGATCACCGGTGAGATCAAGCCCAGACTCCGGGGCTGGCTCCATCTAGGCATGTTCCCGGCCGCGCTCGTCGCCGGCCTGGTCCTCACCGCCCTCGCGGGGTCCACCCGCGGCCGCATCGCCTGCGGGATCTTCACCTTCACCGCCTGCCTGCTGTTCGGCGTGAGCGCGCTGTACCACCGGGGCGACTGGAGCCCGCGGATGGACGGCATCCTGCGCAGGCTGGATCACGCCAACATCTTCCTCATCATCGCGGGCACCTACACCCCGCTGACGATGCTGCTCCTCCCGGGCGCCAAGGGTCAGTGGCTGCTGTGGGGCATCTGGGCGGCGGCACTCGCCGGCATCATCTTCCGCGTCTTCTGGGTCGGCGCCCCGCGCTGGCTCTACACCCCCTGTTACATCGCGATGGGCTGGGCGGCCGTCTTCTTCCTGCCCGACTTCATGCGCACCGGCGGCATCGCCGTCCTCGTCCTGGTGATCGTCGGCGGCGTCCTCTACAGCGTCGGCGGAGTCATCTACGGCCTCAAGCGCCCGGACCCGTCACCGCGCTGGTTCGGCTTCCACGAGGTCTTCCACTCCCTGACGCTGGCGGCGTTCATCGCGCACTACGTGGGAATCTCGCTGGTGGCGTACCAGCACGCATGACGCTTAGTCCCCTTGCCTCCTCCCCGGCCACGGCTTTCGAGCCGTGGCCGTTCCCGTACGCCCGGACGCACATCGGCGGGGTACGGCAGACGCCCGGCGAGCGCTCGGTACACGGAGGCACTCGACGGGAAGCCGGGCACGCGGAGGGGCCCCGACAGGACGCCGGGCACGCGGAGGGGCCTCGACGGGAAGCTGGGCACGCGGAGGGGCCCGCCCCGACGGGAAGCTGGGCACGCGGACGGGCGGGAGCGCCGGGAGCGGCGGGGCACCGGCCCTGACCTGGCCACGTCCAGCGCCGGTGTCCGACAATGACCGCATGACGGCCGCACGCCCCACCCTCCCCACGACCTCCGCTCCCCCAGCCGACCGCCCCCGCCTCGGACTGCGTGAGCGGAAGAAGATCAAGACGCGCGAGACGATCCGGTCCGCGCTGTACGCCCTGGTCCGGGAGCAGGGCTACGACGCCACGACGATCGAGCAGATCGCCGACCGCGCGGAGGTCTCACCGTCGACCGTCTTCCGCTACTTCCCGACCAAGGAGGACATCGTCCTCACCGACGAGTACGACCCGCTCCTCCTGGAGGAACTACGGGCCCGCCCGGCGGACGAACCCTGGCAGGACAGCGTCCGGCAGGTGATGCGGGAGGCCGTCCGGAGCGGCGTCGAGGAGGACGCGGAGGGCGCCCGGCTGCGCACCCGCCTGATGGTCCAGGTCCCGGCGGTGCGCTCGCGCATGAGGGAGAGCATGTCGGTCACGGGCCGCGTGCTGCGCACCGCGATCGGCGAACGCACCGGCCGCGACCCGGACAGCCTGGAGGTCAGGGTCTGGGCGATGTCCCTGCTCGCAGGCCTGATGGAGACGTCGCTCCACTGGGCGGAGAACGACCACCGCGACGACTTCGGCGACCTGGTGGACCGCACCCTGAACATCCTCCAGCACGGCCTGAGCCCAGAAAACCCCTGAGCCTCCGCTGCTCTCGCATGCCATCCTGACCAGGTGAAACCCGCCGAGATCCGCATCGAAGTCGCCCCCGAACTGGCCCTGTTCGTCCCCCACGCCCACCGCACGGGCGCGACGCCGCTGGCCACCGACGGGGTCTCCACGCTCGGCCATGTCGTGGAGTCCCTGGGCGTACCGCTGACGGAGGTGGGCGCGCTGGTCGTGGACGGCCACGAGGTCCGGGTGTCCCATGTCCCGGCAGACGGTGAGTCGGTCGCCGTACGGCCGGTGCGACGCCCCCAGCAGGTACCGGGCGCCCCGCTCCGCTTCCTCCTCGACGTCCACCTGGGCACCCTCGCCCGCCGGTTGCGCCTGCTGGGTGTCGACGCGGCGTACGAGTCCACGGACCTCGGCGACCCGGCCCTGGCCACGCTCTCCGCCGCCGAGCGGCGGGTGATGCTCAGCCGTGACCGGGGACTGCTGCGGCGCCGCGAACTGTGGGCCGGGGCGTACATCTACAGCACCCGGCCGGACGAACAACTGCGAGACGTACTGGCCCGGTTCGCCCCGGACCTGCACCCCTGGACCCGCTGCACCGCCTGCAACGGCCTGCTGGAGCCGGCCACGAAGGAGGAGGTCGCGGACCGTCTGGAGGGCGGCACGCAGCGGTCGTACGACGTCTTCGCGCAGTGCGGTTCGTGCGGTCGGGCGTACTGGAAGGGCGCGCACCACGAGCAGTTGGAGGCGATCGTGCGGGAGGCTCTGCGGACGCGTGGGGGGTGAGCCGGGAACCGGGCGTGCCTCCGGCAGGACGGTGGCCCGGTACCCCGCTCCCGGCCTCATCCGAACTGGTCGACCGCGAGTTTGATCACCAACGCGGTGACGACCACGAGCAGGACGCCGCGGATGAAGCCGGAGCCCCGCTTCAACGCGGTCCGGGCCCCGAGGGTGGCGCCCGCGACATTGCAGACGGCCATCCCCGCGCCGAGGGTCCACAGGATGTGGCCCTGCACGGCGAAGACCGTGAGCGCGCCGAAGTTCGTCCCCACGTTCACGATCTTCGCCAGTGCCGAGCTCTGGAGGAACTCCATGGACAGCAGGGCGGTGAAGCTCATGATGAGGAAGGTTCCGGTACCGGGCCCGAAGACACCGTCGTAGAAACCGACGCCGCAGCCGGCCACACCGACGGCCATCAGCTTCCGTCGTCCGCTGACGGCGTCGGCGGTCTCGATCACGGATCCGAAGTTCGGGCGCAACGTCACGAACGCCGCCACTCCGATGAGCAGGGCCATGATCAACGGCCGGAACCAGTCGGCCGGCAGGCTTGAGGCGGAGAGGGCGCCGATGCCGGCGGAGGGGACCGCGAGGCCGGCCGCGGACAGTGCCACCGACCGGTCCAGTTTGGTGCGCCGCGCGTAGGTGACGGCGGCGACGCTGGTGCCCGTGATCGCCGTCAGTTTGTTGGTGCCCAGCACGGTGGCGGGGGCCATCGTGGGAAACGCCACCAGCAGCGTCGGGATCAGGATCAGCCCGCCGCCCCCCACCACGGCGTCCACCCACCCGGCCGCGGTCGCGGCCACCAGGAGGGCGGCGACTATCTCTGGATCCATCCCGGTCCTTTCATGCCGATCGGCGGGCCCGCCGGAGAGAAAGCGGTAACGGCCCTCACGAAACCCTGGGGACATGACAAAGCTCCACGTCACGGGCGGACCGTAAGGACCTGAGCAGCTTGATGCATATTACTCGCAAGAGCAAGCTATTTGCTTTAGGGGCCGCCTCCTGCCCATCCGGGCAGCGAAGCTGTGCAGATCCCTCTCGCCCGACTGCTTCACCGCGATTCGCCACTGTTCCCCGCTCGATCTGGTGCGGTACCCATCTGACCCTCTGTCACCAACCTCCGCATCTCGGGGGAACCTCAGTCAAGTCACACCATCGTCTCCAGGAGTGCGACGACGTAAGCCCCAACGCGCTCGGTCGGCGGATGCTCCGCCTCTGTGTCGACGCAGCGGTCATAGAGGTCGGTGAAGGCTCGCCCGGCCGCCCTGTCGTCCGCCGGGCGTTCCCCTTCCATACAGTCAAGTCGTAGCCCAGTAGCAGAGTGTGTTCTCGAAGTCGCCCAGCCCCAGCATCAGGTAGTACGGGAAGCTGAATCGACCGTTGAGTCAGGCACGGTCTTAATCCATCCCGGCTAAACCGTCAACAGTACATTCGAGAAGACGTTGTCGAGGGAATTATTGCGCGTCGAAATAAGTTTGAGTACTCCCTGATCGATTTGCAGGCCGCGATTACGAGCTTTAGGCTGATTGTGATTCATCCGAGCAAGTGACATGATTTGAGGTCACCCATGGCCACTGTCACAGTAGTCGCCAAGCAGTATTGGACCACCCAAACCCCTATCCAGCCCGGAGGGGCAATTTGGTTGAGTTGGCCTATGGGGTACGAGCCTCGCGCCCTCGGCACCTACACCCTTACGGCCCTCCCGAATGAGTCCGCCTCTGGGTATTACACGATGTCGGTACGAGAGCTTCATGTCACGAAACGGTCTTGGTGGCAAGGCGACATCAACTACTGGGAGTACTACGTTGGGGCAAATTGCAACAACACTGGCAGTACGCCCATAAAATACTTCATCACCTTCCTCAGTCGAGTCAACGAATAGCCTCATCGTTGCTTCGATTGGATTCAGCAGGAGCCTGAATGGAACCAGTCACGGAGGACTCCAGCGATGAGATTGACTGCGGTTTACGACCGCCACGGGAACATCGAAACCCTTGCTGCTGGCAGTGAGGACTCGCCGCCACCGCAACCCGAAATGAAGCCAGGTCGGTACAGCTCCGAAATCAACGCTCCTGAAATTTCGGAAGCGCTCCGTGAAGATCTTGGAGAAGAGCTGATCTTCAAGCGTATGGAGGAGATAATGAGCAGCTACCGGGTCGATGTGAGCAGCGCTCCGCCGACGCTTGTAAGGGACTCCTGAGCAGCCCGGTACGCTCGCGCAAACGGCCCCGGATCATGGTCGGTCCGGGGCCGTTTGCCTGGTGCCCCGGCAGGATTCGATCCTGCGACACCCGCTTTAGGAGTTCGATCCGGGCTCGCTTCGGCTGCGACAGGCGATTGGTGGGACGGCCGGACGGAGTCGCTGGTGTACACCCTCGTCCGGCGTCGTTGATGTCAGCCGTGGATGTCAGAAGCGTTCTGATCTGTAGCTCTTGCCGGGTCGGCCAGTGACGGCCATTCCGGCCGCTGCCAGGCCCCGGAGGGACGCTACAGGACGCGGGCGATTGTTGGGGTTGCGGTACCTGGCTGCTGGACCGCAGGATCCCGGTGGGGGTGACCATGGAACGGCATGTTCTGGAACAGCTGTTGGCCGGTGACGACGAGGTGTCCATTGCTGCGCTGGCCGCCCTCCGCAGCGGCGCCACCTACCAGGTGTGGGATACGGCGTATCCCACAGCAGAGCATGCCGGGGTCTTTGTAATCCGACTTCGGCGCATGCGGCTGCACGGAGTCGAACCTCTTGGGCTGGAACGAAGCCCTCACTCCGACGCCAGGCCAAACACCCGGATCAGGTGGGAACCCGTACACCACTTCCCAGGACGCAATCCCATCGCCGAGGGGACCACGCACTACGTGTGCCGCGAGACAGGCCGTATCCCGGTGGAGGGGACGGACACGACTACGGTGCGGCTGGCCGACAGCGATGAGGCCCAGTTGCTCAAAGTGGAGCAGCCGGCCGCGGTCGCCGTCGTGCTGCACGTGGCCTTCGACCAGGATCATCGGCCGCTCGTCTGCGAAGAAGGAGTGACGGCCTCTCATGTGTTCAAGCAGGTCGACAACTACCCCATGAGGTAGGGAAACCAACGTTTCGCTTGACTGGACCGGTCCACCGGTCCGGTCTCTTTTTGAAGCCGAGCACCTGCACGCCGCCCTCTGCCGAGCCCTCGGCAGCCGGCCTCCGCCACCAGCCGCACCGGGATGTCGACAGTCTGTCCAAGCCTCGCCCAGCGCCTCGCCCAGCGCCGCGCACATCGTCGAGCGCGCGTAACCGAAACAGCCCCCGTGCCCGGTGGTTGTCCACCGGGCACGGGGGCCGATCACGCCGGCCTGGTGATCGTCAGCGGCGCTTCACATCCGCCTTTCCGCACGCCAGACCGTCCTTGTTCCGGTCCAGCCTCAACGGGTCGTCCTTGCCGTTGACCTTCAAGCGGCCGTAGTCGTTCTCCTTCAGCCACGCGCAGCGGGCCGCCGTCGTCTTCTTGACCTCCGCCGGGAAGGCCGTCGGCACGCAGACGTTCGCCGTGCCGTAGTGCCGGTCGCACCCGGCGATCGTCGGACTGACCTTCTTGGACTTGGTCTTCTTCTGCGGACCCGTGACCTTGCCCTTCGGGGCGTCCGCGAAGTCGTGGACGTGGGCCGAAGGGGCCTCGCCGGAGGCCTGCGCCAGCGCGGACGGGCCCTGAAGGTGGACCCATTCGGCCACCGACGGAACGCCGTTGGCGTCGACCGCGAAGAGCATGTACCAGCCCGGCGGGGCCAGGTTCGGGTTGCTCGTCACGTTCAGGTCCACGTTGTTGCCGTCCACCGACAGGGGGAGATCCACGAAGCGCTGGTTCGGGTCCGAGGAGTGCGTCACCGCCGCCGGGCGGATCAGTTCCGCCTTCACGATCGGGCGGTCGACCGTGATGCGTTGCGTGTCGCCGTACACCCACTCCTTGTCGATCACCGAGGTGATGGCCGGGCGGTCGCCCTTGAGGAGGTACGGCGGGGTGTAGATCGACACGTCGTGGTTCCAGGTGCCGTTGCCCGGGTTGTCGCCCGTGGTCATGACACGGCCGTCGGGGAGCAGGAACGCCGAGGAGTGGTAGCCGCGCTCCTCCGGGTCCGTCGCCACCGGGTCGAACGTGTTCGTCGCCGGGTCGTAGATCGACGTCTCGAAGACCGGATCGGCGCGGTTGTGCAGGGCGCCGCCCGTCTCCAGGACCTTGCCGTCGGGCAGCAGCACCGCGGAGACGTACATCTTGCCCTGGCTGCCCGTCTGGGCGACCTTGCCGTTGCCGAGGTCCACCGTGCCCTGCGGGATCGGCGGGCCGGCGACGTACGCCGGGTTCGCGGCCTTGAGGTCGATGACGTCCGTCAGGCGGTTCGCCGCCGGGTTGGATTCGATGTTGCCGCCGCCGAGCGTGAGGACCTTCTGGTCCTGGGCCGGGGGCAGCAGCACGCTCGCGGACTGGTCACGCTCGTCCTTGTTCTGCAGGCCGGGGACCTGCGTGATCGTGTTCGCGCCGTAGTCGTAGATCGCCGAGCCCGTCCCGGGGATGTTGTTGCCGAAGACGTGGCTGCCCGAGTAGAAGAGGCGGCCGTCCTGCATGAGGATCATCGACGGGTACAGGCCCCAGTACGACCAGGTCTGGTTGACCTTCCAGAGTTCGAGCCACTTCTGCTCGGCGTCCGACCACAGTTCGGCCGTCACCGAGCCCGTGGAGTCCTCCTTCAGACCGCCGAACGAGATGACGTCACCGTTTCCGAGGATCGTCGCCGACGGGTACCAGTGGCCGTCGTTCATGTCGTTGGTCTTGCTGTACGTCTCCGTCACCGGGTCGAAGATGTACGAGTCCTTGTAGCCTTGGTAGCCGATCGTGCCGTCGGCCGACGGATAGCCCTTGTTGCCGCTCATGACCAGGACCCGGCCGTCGTCCAACTGCACATGGCCCGCGCAGAACATGTCGTCCGGCGTCGGGATCTGCTTGTACGTGCCGTTCTTCGGGTCGTACACCGCCGAGGTGAAGGTGCCCGCCTCGAACATCTGCTCGCTGTTGCCGGAGCCGGCGATCAGCAGCACCTTGCCGTTGTTGAGGACGACCGAGTGCATGGAGCGGACGGGGTTCTGGGTGGGCAGCACGTCCCAGCGGCCGTTCAGGCACTCGTCCGGGGTGCCCGTGCACTCCGGCTCGGGGACCGGGTCGGCGACCACGTCCATCGTGTAGTCGTCGGTGGTGACGGAGCCGGTGCCGTAGACGGAGACGCCCCAGGTGATCCGGTCGGTGCCCGCCGGGATGGCGGGGGTGCGGACCGACGCCTCGGTCCAGCTCCCGGCCATCTCCAGCGTCTTGAGGTCCGTCCAGTACTGCCAGCCGGCCGTGGTGTCGTGCCGGAACAGGGTGACGGAGGTGTCCGGGGTCGTCGACTTGTACCAGAGCGACAGGTCGTACTGCTTGCCGACGGCGACCGACGGCGCACAGGCCGCCGACTCGGTGATCAGGGCCTTGCGGTCGCCGGAGACCCGGCGGGTCAGCTCGACCTTCATGGCCTTGGAGCCCGTGTGGGCGCCCCCCACCGTCGTGAAGGTGAAGTCGTTGTCGCCCCAGCCGGACTTCTCCCAGCAGTACGGCATGTCGTCACTGCCGGCCGTCTCGAAGCCGGGGTTCTTGATGAGGTTGGCGGCGGACGCGGGCTGGGGCGAGATGAGCAGGAGGCCGGAGGCGAGTGCTCCGACCGCCAGCAGGGCGGTTCTGCGTCTGACCCTGGGTCTCGGTCCGGGTCTGCCCCGGACCGTCGATCTGCCCCAGACCGTCAAGCGGTCCTTCAGGTGGTTCTTCACGCGGCTCTCCTTGCCGGTTCGGCTGCCTGCTCGGCTGCCTTCCTCTCCTCGCCCTCCTTCTCGCCGCGCTCCCCGCGGCGGGATGTCTTGCGAGGCAGATAGACGAGCGCCTCGGTCCCCACGAAGCGCAGGACGAACGTCGTCACCAGGGCGAGCGCGGTCGCGGGCAGCGCGCCCATGCCGAACTCGCTCACGAACAGGGCGATCAGCGGGATACGCAGCAGCAGATCGGCGTTGGCGAGCAGCGCGAACCTGCCGATGCGGTCCCATCCCTTGCGGTGCTTGCGCCGCTCGCGGAAACACAGATGCTCGATGAGGAGGAAGTTCCAGACCACCCCGAGCTGGTTGGCGAGGATCTCCGCGGGGACATAGTGCATGCCGGCCGAGGTCAGCGCGTAGAGACCGGCGAGGTTCGGAACGAATCCCGTGACACCGATCAGCCCGAAGACGATCATGCGGGCGAGCGGAGAGGCCGTCCGCAGCCCCATGAGGTGGCGCAGGAACCTGAACCCCTCCTGCGCGGTCGACTTGGACTCGCCCGCGTACCGGTCCTGGAAGACGAAGGGCACCTCCGTGACCTGCCGCGGGCGGCTGCGCACGGCGAGTTCGAGGAGGATCTTGTAGCCGAGCGGCTGGAGGATCTCGGCGGTGACCGCGCTGCGGCGGATCGCGAAGAAGCCGCTCATCGGGTCGCTGATGCCGTGCAGCCGGCGCGGGAAGAGGGACTTGGTGAGCCAGGTCGCGCCGCGCGAGACGGCCACCCGGTAGCTGCCCGCGAGTCCGGCCCGGCTGCCGCCCTTGATGTAGCGGGAGGCGACCACGAGACCCGCCGACGACCGCTCCCCGGTCGCCACCAGGTCCGGCACGAGGGACGGCGGGTGCTGCAGGTCGCCGTCCATGACGACGATCCAGTCGGACGTGGCCGCCTTGATGCCCTCGACCACCGCGCCGCCCAGGCCGCCGACCGGTTCGTCGCGGTGCAGCACGGTCACCGGGAACGGGCAGTCCTGCGCGGCCTCGTTGATGACCTCGGGGGTGTCGTCGGTGGAGTCGTCCACGAAGACGACCTCGCAGGGCAGCCGCCCGGGGACCGTCTCGGTGATCTGGTGCAGCAACTCCCGTACGTTCGCCGACTCGTTGAAGGTCGGGACGACGATGGTGACGGCACCCGGTTCGGGGACCTCGGCAGCCCGCACGGCCGGATCACCGAGTGTCCCGGGCGCGGTGGACTCGTAGCTTCCGCTGTTCATCGGTCGCCTCCAGCGGCCTCGGTCTCGCGGATCCGGTCGTCGTCGCCGGTGGCCCCGGTGCCACTCGTGCGGTTGTCGCCGCCGTTCTCGATCCTGCGGATCTCGATGCGGTCGTCGCCGGTGCCGAAGGTGGCCACCGGGGTCGAGTTCTCCATCGCGCCCTTGACGTTGGGCAGGTCGACCGCGTCACGCCGTACGGTCGGGGAGGCGACCACGTAGTCGAGGTCGCGCCAGCCGCGCGGCATCGTCTTCGTCACCGCCGGGTCGAGGTCGGCCTTGTAGAACCAGATGACGCCGAGTCCCGGCCGGTAGCCCTCGTGGACGAGGTCGAGCCAGAGCGCGTCGTCGACGAGGACCCGGGTGCCCGCCGGGTCCTCGATCTCACTGCCGAGCCACTTCGCGGCCTGCTGGTAGGGGGCGTTGGCGTTGAACGTCATCGCGGTGTGGTTGCCGTCGTACCAGCGGGGCACGACGTACACCGCCGCGGCGGCGGCCAGGGCGAGGGCCACGCCGTGCCGTGCCCAGGTCAGGGCCCGGTGCTCGCTCGTGCTCCGCCACCGGCGCAGGACACCGTGGGCGACGCTCGCCGTGCCGCCCGCGAGGACGAGGGCGAGGAAGGGCAGCGCCTGGAGGACGTACATCGCGGGCAGATAGCCGGGGCGCAGGGCCATTCCGGCGAGGATGGCGACGGCGAGCGCGGGTCCGGCGAGGGCCCGCGCGGTCACCGACCAGCGCCAGGTGACCAGGAGCAGCAGAGCGCCCGCGAGCCCGCCGAGCGGCAGCACACGGTCGTAGTACAGCCAGGACTGCAGGACGCCGTACGAGCCGGTGCCCTCGGTGAGGATGAAGCCGGAGCCGGGGCGGCTCATCTGGTAGACGATGCCGTCCCAGAGGGACACATGGCCGGCGCCCGGCAGCAACTCGCCCTTGAGCAGGGCGAACAGCGGGTACGAGATGCCGATCAGGGTGCAGGCGGTGACGGCGCCGGTGATGGCGAACTTCCTGGTGTCCCGGTGGCTGTGCCGCCACATGGTGAGCAGCACGGCCGGCAGGACGAGGAGCATCGTCTCCTTGGTGAGCACGGCCGCGGCGGCGGCGATACCGGCGCCGAAGTGGTGCCAGAGGTGACGGCTGGGCGAGGCGGCGAGACAGAACGCCAGCAGCGTCCACATCACCGCGATGTTGTCGAGGAAGATCTCCCGCTGGAGCACCACCGACAGCGGGGACAGTCCGAAGAGCGCCATGCCGAGGCCGGCGGCCCAGCGGGGCAGCGACAGGCGGCGGCCGAGGACGTAGACGAGGACGGCGCTGACCGCGCTGACCAGCAGCATCACCGCGCGCATCGAGCCGACGGTCATCGACTCGGGGGCGAGCTGGGCGGGGATCCAGGTCAGGACGGCGAGCTGGATCCAGCCGAGGGGCGGGTGGTCGTACCAGTAGGTGTAGTGGGCGAGGCCCCTGCCCTCCTGGACGGCCCAGGCCTGCGCGAGGTAGGTGCCCTCGTCGTCGCTGAGGGTCGGGTAGTCGGCGATGTTCCATCCCTGCACGATCATGATCGCGACGAGGAGGAGACCGCAGAGGAGCAGGTCGGGGCGCGAGTCCCGCAGGCGCTTCGGCGGTGACCCGGGCGCGGACGAAGCGGAAGAGGAATCGTTTGTTCGACCTGTCGAACCGGCTGTGGGCGCAGCTGTCCGCTGCGCGGGGACCTTGACTTTCGTCTTGGTCGCCGCGGGAAGTGTGGAGGTCACGCAGGAACGTCCTCTCGGTTCACGTTCGCGAGATGTGCGCCGACGTGGCTGGTCAACTCCCAGTCGTTGCGGCCGCGTTGCTCGCGCCACACCGCGCGTACGGCGGCGAAGGCGAGGAGCACCTGGTAGAAGGGGCCGCCCACGACGAGCTTGACGTAGTGGACGAACCGGACGCGCAGTCCGTACTGCCTGCCGAAGTCGTGCAGTCCGACGACCTCGAACACGAAGGTGACGAGGGCGGTGACGGCCGGCAGGAAGGTGATGAAGGCGACGCCGACGGGGACGTCGAGGAAGAGCGCGATGGCTACGTTGAGCGGGATGATCACCCCGGAGACGGCCTGGAGATAGGGCGTCATCAGTGTGTAGCGGGCGAGCAACCGCTGCCGGAAGCTGGGCAGTTGGCGCCAGTCCTTCTTCCGGTAGACCTGGAGGAAGCCCTGGTTCCAGCGGGTGCGCTGTTTCATCAGCGACATCAGGCTGCCGGGGGTCTCCTCCCGGGTCACCATGTCGGAGTCGTAGGCGACGACGACC
Organism: Streptomyces akebiae; assembly: GCF_019599145.1. Lineage (NCBI taxonomy): Bacteria > Bacillati > Actinomycetota > Actinomycetes > Kitasatosporales > Streptomycetaceae > Streptomyces > Streptomyces akebiae. The sequence continues at coordinate 3,721,655 of NZ_CP080647.1, forward strand.
TTCTTGCCCACGCTCGACAGCCGGACGCCCAGGTCGCAGTCCTCGGCGAGGCAGTCGGGGTCCCAGCCGTCGGCCTCGCGCAGCACATCGGTGCGGACGAAGACGGTGTTGCCGCCGAGCGGGATGAACCCTTTCTGCGCGTGCAGATGGAGCCGGGACCGGAACCAGAAGAAGTACTCCAGGCAGTTGCGCAGGCTGTACCAGCTGGAGTTGTAGTTGATGAGCTGCACCCCGCCCTGCACGACGTCCGCGCCCGTGGTGCGGAAGGCGTGGTCGACGTGGGACAGCAGCTCCGGATGGACCTGGTCCTCGGCGTCGAAGACCCCGACGACATCGCCGCGGCAGTGCGGCAACGCCGTGTTCATGGCCTTCGGCTTGTTCTTCTTCTCGTGGTGGTCGACCACCACGCGGACACGCGGGTCGCGCTCCTCCGCGTCCCGGGCCACCGCGGTGGTCTCCGGGTCGTCGTGCCCGACGATCACGATGATCTCGAAGTCGTCGTGGCTGGATTCGAGCAGTCGTTGGATGGTGTGGTCCAGCACGGCCTGTTCATGGCGCGCCGGCAGCAGCAGTGAGAACGACACATGCTCGTCGCCGTCCGGTCTGCTGAACCGGGTGGAGGCCAGCACTTCGGGCGTTCGCCACGCGTGCATCTGCCACCACAGAGTGAAGGCCGCCATCCAGAACAAGGCAAGCGAGATGACAGCTATGAAGACAGACGTCAGCAAGATAGATCCCCCCGGATCCCAATACCCCCTGTCGCGCCGGGAGTTACTCCCGGCGCGTCACTGTGGAGAGACTAGGGGGAAACTGTGAACCCTGGGGGCCCTTCCGATAAAAAGCGTGTTTCCGTTCGAGGGAACACGTAATCGGACGTGTCCGCACACCGGCCCGTATCAAGCCAGTTGTTCGATCTTGCCCCACTTCTCTGACCGGCGACTTTCAGCCGATCGAGGCCACTCCCAGAGCCGTACGCAAGCGGTCGACATCGGTCACGGGAGCGTCACATGTGAAATTACGGCAGACATACACAGTCGGTTCACCGCCGACGAGCGGACGGTCGGCCAGCAGCGGCAGTTCGTCACTGTCCGCGGTCCCCACGGCCACCACCGCACCCGGCGCGGTCCCCAGCAACGCCGTCCGATGCAGCTCCCTCGTCCCCGGATGCCCCTGCGGTCCGACGACCGCCACCTCACGCGGCCCGTCGAGCAGGGCCTCCGCCGTGGCCAGCCCCCATCCGATGAACCGGGGCGCCCTCGGCCCCAGTGCCTTCACCACGCCCAACGCCCGTTCGGCGGCCGTCCGGTGAGGCTCGGAACCGGTGTGCGCGGCATAACTCAGCAGTGCTCCGGCCGCCGCGCTCCACCCCGACGGCGTGGCGTTGTCGGTCGGATCCTGCGGCCGCCGGATCAGCCTCTCCGCGTCGGCGGCGGTGTCGAAGAGCGCCCCCGACTCCTCGTCGACGAACCGGACGAGCACATGGTCGAGCAGGAACCCGGCGAACTCCAGCCACACCCCCTCCCCCGTGACCGACGCCAGCGCCAGGAACCCCTCGGCGACGTCCGCGTAGTCCTCCAGCACCCCCGCGTTGGCGCCGACCTGCCCGTCCTTGCTGGTCCGCGCGAGCCTCGCCCTCTCGTCCAGATGCAGTCGTACGAGGAGGTCCGCGGCGGCGATGGCGGCGTCCACCAGGTCGGGGCGGTCGAAGTAGGCACCGGTCTCGGCGAGCGCGGCGACGGCGAGGCCGTTCCAGGCGGCCACCACCTTGTCGTCACGGCCGGGGGCGGGCCGACGCGCACGCGCCTCCTTCAGCCGACTCCTCACCGACTCGATCCGCTCGGCATCGAACACGCCCTCGCGTTGCGGCAGTTGAAGGACGGACGCCCCTTCCTCGAAGGTCCCCTCCTCCGTGACCCCGAAGTGCTGCGCGGCGAGCGCCGCGTCCTCCTCGCCGAGCACCTCGGTCAGCTGCTCGGGCGTCCAGACGTAGTAGGCGCCCTCGACGTGCTTCCCGGACCCGGTCCCGTCGTCGCTGTCGGCGTCCAGCGCCGAGGCGAACCCGCCCTCGTTCGTGCGCAGTTCACGGACCATGAAGTCGGCCGTCTCCAGGGCGACGCGCCGGGCCAGCTCGGAACCGGTGGCCCGCCAGAGATGGGCGTACACGCGGCACAGCAGGGCGTTGTCGTACAGCATCTTCTCGAAGTGCGGCACGACCCACTCACGGTCGACGGAGTACCGGGCGAAGCCGCCGCCGAGCTGGTCGTAGATACCGCCGCGGGCCATGCGCTCGCACGTGTCCCGCGCCATCTGCAGCGCGCCCTCGGAACCGGTGCGCGCCGCGTGCCGCAGCAGGAACTCGATCACCATCGAGGGCGGGAACTTGGGCGCCCTGCCGAAGCCGCCCCGCGCCGCGTCGTACTCCCGGGTGAGCCCCAGCAACGCCTGCGCCAACTCGTCCTCCCCGGGCGCGTCGACCGCCGCGAACTTCAGCTCCCGCCCCGCCAGGTCCCGCACGATCTTCCCGGCGACCTCGGCGACCTCGTCCCGCCGGTCCGCCCAGGCGGCCCGCACCCCCTCCAGGACCTGCCGGAAGGAGGGCATGCCGTGGCGGGGGGCGGGCGGAAAGTAGGTGCCGAAGTAGAAGGGCTCCCCCTCCGGCGTCAGGAACACGGTCATGGGCCAGCCGCCCTGCCCGGTCGCGGCCTGTACGGCCTCCATGTACACCGCGTCGACGTCGGGGCGCTCCTCCCGGTCGACCTTGACGCTCACGAAGTGCGCGTTCAGGTACTCGGCGGTCTCCCGGTCCTCGAACGACTCGTGCGCCATCACATGGCACCAGTGGCAACTCGAGTAGCCGACGCTGAGGAGCACCGGTACCCCCCGCCTGCGCGCCTCCTCGAACGCCTCGGCCGACCAGGGCCACCAGTCGACCGGGTTGTCGGCGTGCTGGAGGAGGTAGGGAGATGTCTCGTGGGCCAGTCGGTTCGCCATGGGCACCATCATTCCCCAGTACCCGGGAATCGCAGTTCAGCACGGGGGCGCGTCCCACTCTCGCCCCCGACGACCCCGCAGTCGGCCGCCGGCCCGGGCCTCGCGGCGGCCCCCGTTCCCCGCGCACGCGCACGCACCGCCCGCGCACGCGCCCCCTCCCTGATCCACGCCCTCTCGCCTCCGCGCCCCGATCGGCCCACACTTGCCACAGGCAGCCGTTTCAACGAAGGGGGACGTTGTGATGCGGGACAGCCACCGGGGGGAGGCCGAACGGCTGTTGATCCGGGCGGTCGAGGAGGAGGTCCGCAGGTCGGGCGGCCGTACCGACGGAGTCGTCCTGCTCGGCCGTGCCCGCGCCTCCCTGGACGCGATGGCGCAGCACGCGGCCGAGGAGTACGAGACGTACACCCGGGCACTGGACGAGTCCGAGGCCGGGCGCCTCACCTTCGGCCAGCGCTACGCGAAGGAGGGCTCCGGAACTCCCCTCCTGATCGCGGCCGTTGCCGCCGGCACGGCGGTGGTCGCCGACCTCTCCTTCGGTGTCGCCCCCGGCACCGCCGTCAGCACGGGGGTGATCGTCGGCATCGCGAGCGCCGTGGCCACCGTCCTGAAGGTCACCGCCTCCCACCTCCCCGCCGCCCACCATCACGCGGGCGCCCTGAGCCAGCCCGGCGGCCCCGAGCAGCTGCGGCTGCAGTGGCTGACGGCGCTGGAGGTACGCGGCATACGCCCGTTCCTCGACCAGCAGCGCGTCCTCGCCGCGTCGACGGCGACGGCGAAGAAGAAGGCACCCCAACTGCGCGGCGCCGACAAGAGCGCGGCGGCCCGGCGGCGCAATGTGCTGGAGCAGTCGTTCGCCCAACTCCCCGAGTCCGACGAACGGTTCGCGGGCCGACGGACGGAGATGGGGAAGATCCGCCAGTGGGTGCAGGCGGCCCGCGCGGAGACCGAGACCCGGCCGACCGTCGTCGTGCTGCACGGCGCGTCCGGCTCCGGCCGCACCGCTCTCGCCGTCCGCGCCACCCATGAACTGCGGGACTACTTCCGGGGCGCCTGCGTGGTCGATCTGCGCGGCGACAGCCCCGAGGAGCCGCCGCTGTCGACCCGGGACGCGCTGATGCATCTGCTGAATCGTCTCGGCGCACCCCGCGACCAGCTGCTCTTCCGGGAGCGCACCTCCCAGGACCAGCAGGTCAAACGGCTCAGCGAGCTGTACCACCAGCATCTGACCGCCCTGCCGGTGACGATCGTCCTGGACGACGCCTCCGATCCCGAGCAGGTCAGCGCCCTCGTCCCCGAGCGCTCCGACAGCCTCGTCCTGGTCACCGCCCGCTCCCCGCTCGCCCTCCCCGCCGACCTGCCCGCCTGGGTCCACCAGCTCCCCGTCGAGGCGCTCGACGGCGACGGCACGCACGAACTGCTGAGCACGGCGGCCCAGGACGGCTCGGCGCTGTCGGCGGGAGCCGACCCGGGTGCGGCCCCGGGTGCCGCCGCAGGGCCGTCCTCGGGGGCGCGACCCGCCTCGTACGACACGGAATCCGTCGCCCGGATCCGGCACCTGTGCGGCGGCCTGCCCCTCGCCCTGCGCGTCGCCGGCTCGTCCCTGGGCCCGCGCACCCCCGGCCAACTGGCCACGGACCTGGGTGCGTACGGCCCGGTCGAGCCGATCGAGAGGGCCCTCTGGCTCCGCTACACCGACCAGTCGGAACTCTCCCGCCGGCTGCTGCGCCGACTGGCACTGGCGGGGCGGGCGTCACTGGGCGCGGCGGCGGCCGCCTCGCTCCTCGCCACCGACGAGACGGAGGCGACCCGTCACCTCACCGCGCTCGCCCGCGCCGGTCTGATCGACCACGTCCACGGCAACCGCTACCGCCTGCACGACCTGGTCCGTGCCTTCGCCCACGCCCGCCTCCTCGACGAGGAGGAGCCGAGCGAGCGCACGGCCGCGCAGGAACGCCTCATCGTCACCTACGCCGACCTGGCCGACTCCGTCCTGCGCCTCGTCGACGGCAACATGTCGACCCGCTCGGACCGCTTCGGCCAGCACGGCTTCGTGTCGCTGGAGGAGGCGCTGCGCTGGCTGGACGACGAGACCAGCTTCATCACCTCCACCCTCCGGCACGCGGAGGGCGTGAACCAGGCGGCCGTGCTCAGTCTGCTGGGCGCCCTGTGCGACTACTGTCTGCTGCGCGGCGACCTCTACCGCCTCGGCGAACTCAACGAGCTGGCCCAGTCGGTGGACCAGGGCCTGCTGACCCGCTCCGTCCAGTGGCGTACGGGTATCGCGGCCCGTCAACTGGGTGAGCTGGACAAGTCGCGTACGACGCTGGCGTCGGTGGTCAACCTGTACATGGAGACGAACCACGACGCGGGCGCCGCCCGTGCCCTGTGCTCCCTGGGCATCACCCTGCACCACCAGGGCAATCTGACCGAGGCGGCGGAGAAGCTCCTGGAGGCCCTGCAGATGCAGTCGGCCCCCGAGCTGGCGGCGGACCGCGCGTGGACGATGCACGCCCTCGCGGCGGTGGAACGCGACCGCTCCCATCTGGCCGACTCCCTGGACCTGTTGAACCGGGCGCTGGTCCTGCACCGTCAGCAGGAGTCCCTGCACGGCGAGGGCTGGGCCTACTACCAGCTGGGCCAACTGCTGCTGCGCATGGGCGAGGTACCCCGTGCGCAGACCGAACTGCGCACGGCGCTCGACCTGTTCGGCCGTACCCGGGACCCCCGGGGCGAGGCCTGGTCGATGACGCAGCTGGCCCGGGCCCGCCTCGTCGCCGGGGACCCCTCCGCCGCCGTCGACGGTCTGCGGCAGGCCCTCTCCCGCCACCGCGACAACGAGGACGCGCGCGGCGAGGCCTGGTCCGGCTACTACCTGGGTCAGGCCCTGGAGGAGACCGGCAATCTCGACCAGGCCGTCCGCGAGCTGGAGCGCTCCCGCACGATGTTCTCCCGGATGCGGGACGTGTACGGCCTGGCCTGCGCCCGCCACCACTCGGCCCGCGTCACCCGCGACCAGCGCGCCGTGCAGACCGGCTCGCTGCGCAACTCCGGCTTCGCCCGCCAGCTCCTCGTCGACGCCCGCGCCGACTTCCAGCGCATCGGCGTCGCCCACGGAGAGGCCTGGACCTGCCTGGAACTGGCGGTGGTGGACGCGGGCAACACCCGCACCCCCCAGGCACTGGCCCTCTGCGAGGAGGCCACCCGCCTCTTCGCCTCCTACGGCGACCGCCGCGGCGAGGACTGGGCCCGCTTCCTCAAGTGCACCCTGCTGCCCTACGCGGCTCCCGGCGGCGTGGAGATCGGCACGGCCGTCGCCCAGGAGGACCTGGCCCATCTCTCCCGCACGGCCCACCCCCTGCGTGACGAGAAACTCACCGAGTACATCGAGGCCTACCAGCTCCTCCTGGAACGTGGCGTCAACCTGGAGAGCGGCTGGCGGGCCTGGACCCTCGGCATGGTCCCGAACCGCCATGCGCGCGAGGTGATGGGCGTGCCGGTATCGGGCGGGCACGGGTGAGCCGGAGCTGCTCCATGCTCAGTCACCCCGCGACGACAGGGCGTGACCGCACGGCACCTCGGCGGTGTCGCACGGTCAGCCCGTCAAGCCGTCGCGCCGGCGGTCAGCCCTTCGCCGGGGTCGCCTTCCCGGCCACGTCCGTCGCCGTCTCCTCGACGGAGGCGTCCGGGTCCGGCGACTCCTTGAAGTCGACCTTGCCCATGTGCTTGGTCATGGACTTCATCAGGCCCCAGACGGCCAGGGCCATCACCGCGAAGACGATGAAACCGAGGACGCCGGGGGTGACCTTGTCCTCGTCCACCTCCTTGGCGAGGGGGACGAGGTGTGTGACTGCCAGGCTTACGCTCATGCCTGGCATTGTCCCCCAGGGCTAGCGGATGCCCGCAAAGAGGTCGTCCTCCGGGAGCGAGGTGTCCACGAGGGACTTCGCGAGCTCGTACTCCTCGGTCGGCCAGACCTCCTTCTGGATCTCCATCGGGACCCGGAACCAGCCGCCGTCGGGGTCGATCTGCGTGGCGTGGGCGACGAGGGCCTTGTCACGGATCTCGAAGAACTCGGCGCACGGCACATGCGTGGTCAGGGTCCGGTTCTTGTGGTCGGACTCGTCCCAGCGCTTGAGCCACTCGCCGTACGGGGACTCCAGGCCGCGCTCCAGCAGGGCGTTGTGCAGCGCCTCGGTGCGCGGGCGGTTGAAGCCCTGGTTGTAGTAGAGCTTCTGCGGCTGGTACGCCGGGCCGTACTCGGCCTCGGGGTACCGCTCGGTGTCCGCCGCGCCCTCGAACGCCACCATCGAGATCTTGTGGGTCATGATGTGGTCGGGGTGCGGGTACCCGCCGTTCTCGTCGTAGGTGGTGATCACCTGGGGACGGAACGCGCGGATCTTCCGGACCAGCTCACCCGCCGCCTTGTCGACGTCCTCCAGGGCGAAGCAGCCGTCGGGAAGGGGCGGCAGGGGGTCGCCCTCGGGGAGGCCGGAGTCGACGAAGCCGAGCCACTCCTGGCTGACGCCGAGGATCTCGCGGGCCTCGTCCATCTCCTTCTTGCGTACCTCGTGAATGTGCTCCTCGATGTACTTGTCGCCCTGCAGTTTCGGATTGAGGATGGAGCCGCGCTCGCCGCCCGTGCAGGTCACGACCAGCACGTCCACCCCCTCGGACACATACTTCGCCATGGTGGCCGCACCCTTGCTCGACTCGTCGTCGGGGTGCGCGTGCACGGCCATCAGTCGCAGCTGGTCAGTCAAGACTCATTCCCTCGTCACTCGGCGCCCGGCCTGAAATTCGGTGACTCGGCCCGGCGCGATCCGGTGAGTCCATACTGCCGTCCCGCTCGGACACCCGTGTGGGGCGGCCGTCAGGCGCTGGGCGGGGGCTTCTATAGTGACGGCATCGGGGGACGGGATATTCCCGGTTCGGATCAGAGAGGGCGACCATGACGACGGCGAGCACGCGGCTTCCCGAGGGTCGCTACGGTCGCTCCGCGGACGAGCGCGCCGACCGCAACCTCAAGGTCATCGGCAGCGTCCTCGGCGCGGCCCTCCTCGTCCTCATCGGCTGGTTCGCCTACCACTACGTCGCCGGCAACAAGATCAGTGTCGAGATCTACACCTTCGATACCTCGGCGACCTCGGTGGAGGTGCACCTCAGGGGCGACAAGGACGCCGGCGTCGAGGGCTACTGCACCGTGCGCTCCCAGTCCGAGGACGGCGCAGAGGTGGGCCGCGCGGACTTCCGCTTCGACGCCGCCACCACCGACATCGACGAAGTCGTCACCCTGAAGACGACGGCGCGCGGCACCACCGCCGAACTGCTCGGCTGTCACGCCGGCTGACCCCGGCCCGCCGAAGCCCGGCCCGAGCCGCCGACCGAACCGTCCGGCTCTCCGCATCTCCACCCTGACCTGCGTCGACGTAACGCTTGTGGTTTATGTCCTCCCCCTTCCGCCGGTGAATTGTTAGGCTCGTGGTTTCGCCCACTCGAGAAGGAACATTCTTCTGTGTAGGGCGATGCTTTGTATTCCCAGTACCTACGAGGAGCACCTGTGACCCAGACCAGCGAGAACGTCACCTGGCTGACCCAGGAGGCGTACAACCAGCTCAGGGCCGAGCTGGAGTACCTGTCTGGTCCCGCGCGCACGGAGATCGCCGCCAAGATCGCGGCCGCGCGCGAGGAGGGCGACCTGCGCGAGAACGGCGGGTACCACGCGGCCAAGGAGGAGCAGGGCAAGCAGGAGCTCCGTGTGCGCCAGCTGACCCAGCTCCTGGAGAACGCGAAGGTCGGCGAGGCGCCGGCCTCGGCGGACGGCGCGGTGGCGCCCGGCATGGTCGTGACGATCGCCTTCGACGGCGACGAGGACGACACCGTGACCTTCCTGCTCGCCTCCCGGGAGTACGCCAGCTCCGACATCGAGACCTACTCGCCGCAGTCCCCGCTCGGCTCGGGCGTGATCGGCAAGAAGGTCGGCCAGGACGCCCAGTACGAGCTGCCGAACGGCAAGTTCGCCTCGGTGAAGATCCTCAAGGCCGTGCCCTACCAGAGCTGACCGCGTATCCTTCGCCCGACCCATGGCCCCCGGCACCCCTTCGGTGCCGGGGGCCCGGTCATGCGCGGGGACAGCGGCCGTTCATGCCGCCGCCGAGCGGTACTTCCGCACGGACAGGGTGCGGAATATGACGATGATGAGGACCGAGTAGATCAGCGAGGCCCACACCGGGTGCTGCATGGGCCAGGCGTCCGACGGCGACACCCCCGGGTTGCCGAAGAGCTCACGACAGGCCTGGACGGTGGCGCTGAACGGGTTCCAGTCGGCGATGTGCTGGAGCCAGGGCGTCATCCTGCTGGAGTCCACGAACGCGTTCGAGATGAAGGTGACCGGGAAGAGCCAGATCAGCCCGCCGGAGGTGGCCGCCTCGGGGGTGCGCACGGAGAGCCCGATCAGTGCGCCGACCCAGGTGAAGGCGTATCCGAGCAGGAGCAGCAGACCGAAAGCGCCGAGCACCTCGCCCGCGGTGGTGTGGGTGCGCCAGCCGACGAGCAGGGCGACCACGGCCAGCACGGCCAGGGTGAGGGCGGTCTGGACGAGGTCCGCGAGGGTCCGCCCGGTGAGCACGGCACCGCGCGCCATGGGCAGCGAGCGGAAGCGGTCGATGAGCCCCTTGTGCATGTCGTCGGCGATACCGGCTCCGGCACCGGCGGTGGCGAAGGTGACGGTCTGCGCGAAGATGCCGGCCATCAGGAACTCGGTGTAGACGTCCGGGTCCGTGGTCCCGCCGATGTTCATGGAGCCACCGAAGACATAGGTGAACAGCACCACGAACATGATGGGTTGAATCAGCCCGAAAATTACCATTTCCGGGATTCGGGACATACGAATCAGATTGCGCTTGGCGACGACCAACGAGTCCCGGACGGACCGGATGAACGGGTTGCCCGACGGTGCGACGCGCGCGGTTCCGGTGACGGCGCTCACTTGGACCCCTCCTTCCTGCGGCCGCGCCCTTTCGCCTCGGCCGCCTCCTCTTGCCCCGCGGCCTCGGCCTCGTCCTTCACCTCGGCGACGTGTCCCGTCAGGGAGAGGAACACGTCGTCCAGGGTGGGGCGGCGCAGGCCGATGTCGTCGATCTCGATGCCTCTGCCGTCCAGTTCCCGGATGACCTCGGCGAGGAGCTTGGCGCCGCCGGTGACGGGCACGGTGAGTTTGCGTGTGTGCTCCTCGACGGTGGTCGCGCCCTTGCCGAAGCCGGTCAGCACCTCGACTGCGGCCGGGATGCGCTCGCGCTCGTGCACGACGACCTCGACGCGCTCACCGCCGGTGCGGGCCTTGAGCTGGTCGGAGGTGCCGCGGGCGATGACGCGGCCGTGGTCGACGACGGCGATGTCGTGCGCGAGGTGGTCGGCCTCCTCCAGGTACTGGGTGGTGAGCAGCAGGGTCGTACCGCCGGAGACCAACTGCTTGATCACGTCCCACAGCTGCTGGCGGTTGCGCGGATCGAGTCCGGTGGTCGGCTCGTCCATGAACATCACCGGCGGCGACACCACCAGCGCGGCGGCGAGGTCGAGCCGGCGGCGCATTCCGCCGGAGTACGTCTTGGCCGGGCGGTCGGCGGCGTCGGCGAGGTGGAACTGCTCCAGCAGCTCCCCCGCGCGGACCTTCGCGTCCCTGGCCCGCATCTGGTAGAGCTGGCCGACCATCTGCAGGTTCTCACGGCCCGTCAGATACTCGTCGACCGCGGCGAACTGGCCGGAGAGGCCGACCGAGCGCCGCACGGCGTCGGGGTCCTTCAGCACGTCGATGCCGGCGACCACGGCCCTGCCGCTGTCGGGCCGCAGCAGAGTGGTGAGGCAGCGGACGGTGGTCGTCTTGCCCGCGCCGTTCGGCCCGAGCAGACCCAGAACGGTGCCCTCGGGGACGTCGAGGTCGACGCCGTCGAGGGCTCTTACATCACCGAAGGTCTTCACCAGGCCTTCGGCATGGATGGCGCCTGGCATGTGTTTTCTCCACGTGTTTGGGGTTCTTTCGCAGCGGAACAGCGGAACAGGCGGACACGCGGTCCGGGAGAGGGGGCACGAGACACACCGTAACGCGATGTATCGCGTCCCTCAATGGACTTACCCGAACGGGTGACGAGTGAAGATCGAAGAGGCGCCGCCCTCAGTCGATGACGATGTAACCCGCCTCGCGCAGGGCGGAGTTGACCTCGGCGCAGTGCTTCGGACCCCTCGTCTCCAGGTGCAGTTCGACCTCCACCTCCGTGAGCCCGAGCCGGGGGTCGGTCCGTACGTGGCTCACGTCCAGGACATTAGCGTCGACCGCTGACAACACCCCCAGAAGTGTCGCGAGGGCGCCGGGGCGGTCGGTGAGGCGGAGGCGTACCTGGAGGTAGCGGCCACCGGCGGCCATGCCGTGCCGCAGGATGCGCTGCATCAGCAGCGGGTCGACGTTGCCGCCGGAGAGCACCGCGACGACCGGCCCCTCGAAGGCCTTCGGGTCGCGCAGCAGGGCGGCGACCGGGCTGGCGCCCGCCGGCTCCACGACCAGCTTCGCCCGCTCCAGGCAGAGCAGCAGGGCGCTGGAGAGGTCGTACTCCGAGACCGTGCGGATCTCGTCCACCAGTTCGGCGACGATGCGGAACGGCACGTCGCCGGGCCGTCCGACCTTGATGCCGTCGGCCATCGTCGCCGGGTTCTCCACCGCCACGGGCAGTCCGGCGGCCAGCGACGGCGGATACGCGGCGGCGCCCTCCGCCTGGACGCCGATGACCCGCACGTCCGGCCGCAGCGCCTTCACCGCGACCGCGATGCCCGCCGCGAGCCCTCCGCCGCCGACCCCGACGACGATCGTGCGCACCTCCGGGCACTGCTCCAGGATCTCCAGGCCGACCGTGCCCTGACCCGCGATGACGTCGTGGTGGTCGAACGGGTGGATGAACACCGCGCCGGTTCCGGCCGCGTACTCCTGGGCCGCGGCCAGCGTCTCGTCGACCACCGTGCCGTGCAGCCGCACCTCGGCGCCGTACTCCTCGGTCGCGCTGATCTTCGGCAGCGGGGCGCCCTTCGGCATGAAGACCGTGGAGCGCACCCCGAGCAGGGAGGAGGCGAGGGCGACCCCCTGGGCGTGGTTGCCCGCGCTCGCGGCGACGACACCGGCGGCGCGCTCCTCGGGCAGCAGCCCGGCGATCCGGACGTACGCGCCGCGCAGTTTGAACGAGCCCGTCCGCTGGAGGTTCTCGCACTTGAGGTGCACCGGCGCGCCGACGAGCTGCGACAAATGCCTGCTGCCCTCCATCGCGGTGACACGTGAGACGCCGGTAAGCATCTTCTGGGCGCCTCGCACGTCGTCGAGCGTCACCACCGGAAAGGAGTCAGCCGTGCTGTAGCTCATGACCACCAGTCTCGCAGTTCACAGCCGTGGAACGCGGGTGTGACCAAGGCGCGGGACTGGTTTCAGCGGCGCCGGTACACCCCGCGCCCGGTCCGCGTACTCTGTCCCCCAACCCAGCGCCCCACGCATGAATTGAGCCTTTGGCCATGCCCACAACACCTGAAATGTCGATGGACATGACGACCGCCGGTGACAACGGTCTCCTCGACACGCTGCAGCACGAGGTCGCGGTGTTCGCACGCCGTGCCGAACAGACCCGGCTCGGCGGCGTCGGGCAGGTGCGCAACTCCATGGACCGTGCCGCGTACCTGCTGCTCAACCGCCTCGACAAGGAAGGCCCGATGGGCGTCAAGGCACTCGCGGCGAGCATGGGGATCGACTCCTCGACGGTCACCCGGCAGGTGGCGCCGCTCGTGGACACGGGACTCGTCAAGCGCACCTCGCACCCGGAGGACGGCCGGGCGGTGGTGCTCCAGCTGTCGCCCCGTGGGCTCGCCCGCCTTGAGGAGGTACGTTCCTCCAGGCGCCAGTTGATGGCCGAACTCACCCAGGACTGGGCCCCCGAGGAGCGCGAGGCGTTCTGCTCCCTCCTGACCCGTTTCAACACGGCGCTCTCGACCCGCATGGCGGCGGCGCCGGAGGCACCGTCGCCCTCCTGACCCTTGACCGCGCGCCCGCTCCTGGCCTCATATGAGATCGGGCCCTCGTCGTGGACGGCGGACGAAGCCGTGGACGGCGGACGACACCGTACGCGGCGGACCGAACGTGGGCGGCCGGGCCCGTTCCCCTCAGGGTCGGCCTCAGGCGGGAGGCGCGGTGCGAGATCGGCATGTGGTGCAAGGTGCCCGCCGGGCCCGGGAGTTCGAGGCGTTCGTCGCGGGTGCGGCGGGGCGGCTGTTGCAGACCGCAACCCTGTTCACGGCGGAGGCGCCGGACGACAACCCGCGCGCGCGGCGACTGCTGACGCAGGCCCTCGCCCACACGTACGCCACGTGGGACCGGCTGCGCGGTGAGGACCCCTACGACCGGACCCGACAGCAGTTGGCCGTCCGTTTCGCGCGCACGGCGTGGCACCATCACGCGCTCTTCCGCCACGCGCGCGTGGGTGTCCTGGGCGTTCTCAGCCCCCAGGAGCGGCTGATCCTGGTCCTGCGGCTCTATGAAGGGGTCGCCGAGGAACAGACGGCGGCGCTCCTGGGGCTGCCCGCCGAGCGGGTACGGACGATCTGTCTGCGCGCGATGGCGACCGTCCTGCATCCCCCGCGCGAGGTCGCCTCCCAGCAGGTGGTGGAGGTGCTGCCGTCATGAGTCTGCGGGAGCGCGAGACGGCCGTACGGCAGATCCTGGAGCGCAGGCCGGTGAAGGTGCCGCCCGATCTGTGCGCGGCGGCGATGCGGCGCGGCGGGCGTATGCTGCGGCGCCGGACGGTGGCCCGTCGTCTGCTGTGGCTGGTGCTGACGGCCGCCGTGGTGGCGTTCTTCGTGTGGGCGCTGACGACCCGCCCCTGGGTGGAGCCGCCGTCGACGACGACCCCACCGGTGACGGGCTGGTGAGCGCCCGCGGCCGGGACCGGTCCCGGCCGGGGGGTGCTCAGCCCAGCGCCTGCTGGAGGTCCGCCAGGAGGTCGTCGACGTTCTCGATGCCCACGGAGAGGCGGACGAGGTCGGCCGGCACCTCCAGGGCCGAACCGGCCGCCGAGGCGTGTGTCATGCGGCCCGGGTGCTCGATCAGGGATTCGACGCCGCCCAGGGACTCGCCGAGGGTGAACACCTTGGCGCGGTTGCAGACCTCCAGAGCCGCCTCCTCACCGCCGGTGACCCGGAACGACACCATGCCGCCGAAGGCCTTCATCTGCTTGGCGGCGACCTCGTGCCCGGGATGCTCGGGCAGGCCGGGGTAGTAGACGCCGGCCACGCGCGGGTGCCGGGTCAGCATGTCGGCGACCTTGGTGGCGTTCTCGCTGTGCCGGTCCATGCGGACGGCGAGCGTCTTGGTTCCGCGCAGCACCAGCCAGGAGTCGAAGGGCCCGGCGACCGCGCCCATGGCGTTCTGGTGGTAGGCCAGTTCCTCGCCCAGCTCCTGGTCGCCGACGATCAGGGCGCCGCCGACGACGTCGGAGTGGCCGCCCATGTACTTGGTGAGCGAGTGCACGACGACGTCCGCGCCGAGCCCGAGCGGCTGCTGGAGGTAGGGGGTGGCGAAGGTGTTGTCGACGACCAGCTTCGCGCCGGCCTCGCGGGCGACCTGGGCGACGGCCGGGATGTCGGTGATCCCGAGCAGCGGGTTGGAGGGGGTCTCCACCCAGACGACCTTGGTCTTGGGGGTGATGGCGGCGCGGACGGCGGCGGGGTCGGAGGTGTCGGCCACCGACCAGTCCACGCCCCACCGGGAGACGACCTTCGCGAAGAGACGGAACGTGCCGCCGTACGCGTCGTCGGGGATGACCACGTGGTCGCCGGGGCTGAGCAGCGTACGCAGCAGGCAGTCCTCGGCGGCCAGCCCGGACGCGAAGGCGAGGCCGCGGCGCCCGCCCTCCAGGGCCGCGAGGTTCTCCTCCAGCGCGGTGCGGGTGGGGTTGGCGCTGCGGCTGTACTCGTAGCCGCCGCGCAGGCCTCCTACGCCGTCCTGCTTGAAGGTCGAGACCTGGTAGATCGGCGGGACGACGGCGCCGGTGAGGGGATCCGCGGTGTTGCCCGCGTGGATCGCGAGGGTCTCGAAGTGTTGGCTGGTGTGGGTGTCGCTCATGGGTATCGAGCCTAAGCGGTGCGCCGGGCGTTGGGCGCCCAATGCCTCGGGGGCTCTGTGAACGGTCGATGACAGGTGCTCGTGTCCGGTCGTGCCCACGCGACGGGGCCGTGCACCGGTCACGGCCCCCGACCCTGGCCATGGTGCGGTTTCCGGAGTTGTCCACAGGTCCCCGACCGGGTTGGGCAATTGTCGGCGGCGTCTGGAACCCTTGTCGCATGGAGATTCTCTGGGTCCTGATGGCGATGCTCATGGTCGGGTTCGTGATGTGGCCGATCGTGGCGCGGCGGCGGGCCGGTATTCAGCAGGTCGAGGCGGGGCATCCGGACGCGGCCGACCCGGCGAACTACGGGTTCGTGCGCCAGGAGCTGCTGGACGTGCGGATGCCGGGGCCCGACCAGGATCTGCTGGACGTACTGGACGTGGTGCAGCGGTCCCAGGACTACCGCGCGGCGAAGCAGCTGCTGGCCGGTACGGACGCGGTCGGCGAGGTCAGATGGCAGCGGGTGCAGGCGTTCGCGGGCGCGGCGGCGCTGGAGCTGGCGCAGCGTCCCGGCGGGGTGGGCGAGACGCCGGGCGGACAGTGGCTGCGGGTGTGGCGCGCGGAGGCACCCAAGGACGCGGGCGGCGCGGCGGTGCACGCGGAGTTCCTGGTGCAGCAGGCGTGGCGGACGTCGACGCCGGGCACGGACGACTTCCGGATCATCATGGAGGAGGCCAGGTCGGCGTGTGGTGACGCGGCGCTGCTGGCCCCGGGCGACCCGATCCCGTACATCATCGAGCTGTCGGTGGCACGTGGGCTTGAGTACTCCCGCGAGGAGTTCGAGCAGCTGTGGCTGAAGATCCTCGACCGGGCCCCGGCGCACATGGGCGCGCACATGGCGGCCCTGCACTACTGGTGCGAGAAGTGGCACGGCTCGCGGGAGCTGGCGTACTCCTTCGCCGAGGCGGCCGCCGCCCGCGCGCCGCAGGGCTCGCTCCTCGCGGCCATGCCGCTCTTCGCGGTCTTCGAGCACCTGCCCGAGGTGAACCTGGTGCAGGGCTTCTACGAGAGCGAGGTCGTCACCAAGGCGATCCACGGTGCCCTGTTCGCGGTGCACGCCGCGCGCCCCGACGACCCGATGCTGGCCCATGTCCGCCATCTGCTGATCTTCTTCCTGGTCCGCTCCGAGCGCTGGTCCGAGGCCATGGACCAGCTGGTCCACGTCGACGGCCACGTGGGTGCCCTCCCCTGGACCCTCACCTCCGACCCGGCCGCGGACTACGCGATATACCGGGCGCTGGCGGTGGCGGGCTACGAGGCGAACGGCGGCAGCCCGGCGACGCTTCCGCACTGATCCCGTGAGACGCCCGGTCACCCGGTAAGCCCTTGCGACCCCGCACACCCGTGCGAAATACTCCGCCCCTCACGCGTTGGTCATGGACACGTCCCGAGCCGACCGTTTTCACCGTATACATGATCGTTCGCGATCTTTCCGTGGGGGGAAATCTGCCCAATGGGCGCGACCCTGCGCGCACTGCGCGCTCTCGTGCTGCTCGCCGGCTTCTATCTGCTCGGCGTGATCCTGCTCGCGGTGCTCGCCGGCGCCGACTACCTGCTCTACCTGCACGCTCCGTCCGGCGTCGCCGCCAAGCTGTACGTGGTCTCCGTACTGCTCGCGATCCCGCTGGTTCGCGGTCTGTTCATGCTGCGGACGCCGAAGGGCGAGGAACTGCCGGGGCTGCCGGTGACGGAGGCCGACGAGCCCGAACTGTGGCGGACCGTAAGGGAGTTGGCCGACAAGGTCGGCACCCGGGCCCCCTCCCGGATCGTGCTGACGGCCGACGTCAACGCCGCGGTCAGCGAGGACGCCCGGCTGCTGGGCCTGCTCCCCGGACCGCGCCGCCTCTACCTCGGCGTACCCCTGCTCCAGGGCCTGACCGAGGCGCAGCTGCGCGCGGTCCTCGCGCATGAGCTGGGCCACTACTCGAACTCCGACACCCGGCTCGCCGCCCTCACCGTGCGTGGCCGGGCCCAGGTGCTGCGCACCGTCCGGCACTTCGAGGAGCGGGCCGACAGGACCGCCGGACGCGAGCGGGCCCGGCAGGAGAAGAAGAACGCCAGGGCCGTGGCCAAGGGGAAGAAGACCCGGGAGATCGACACCGGGCACGCGGGCGTCACGTACCGCGCGATGGCGAAGATCTACATCGGCTACGCCAAGCTGTACATGCGCGCCACGCTCGCCGGTTCACGCCGCCAGGAGTACGCCGCCGACCTCGCGTCCGTCCGTGTCGCCGGCCGGGACGCCACCGCGTCGGCGCTGCGCGAGATCCCGGCGCTGGACGCGGCGTTCGGCTTCTACATGAACAGCTACGCCACGCTCGGCGCCGAGGCCCGGCTGATGCCGCCGCGCGGCGAGTTCATCGGCGGATACGGGCGGATGCTCTCCGCCCGCCAGCTCGAACTGGTCGGCCTGCGCACCGACCTGCCGACCGAGCCGGCCTCGCCGTACGACTCGCACCCGCCCATCGCCGACCGGGTCGAGCGGATCGAGGCACTGCCCGCCGACGGCCGCGCCGACGAGGCCAGGGGCGCGGCGCTCGGTCTGCTCGCCGACCCGGACCGGACCCTGGCGGCGCTGGAAGACGCGGTCCTCACCGAGGACGTGCTGCGGTTCCGGCGCACCGGCGACTGGCAGGAGTTGCTCGCCGGTTCGATGGTCGCGAACTTCGCCTCCCTCGACACCCCGCTGCACCGGGCACTCGCCATGTACACCAAGGACCACCCGACGCTCGCCGCGCTGCTCAAGGTGATCGACGACGGTCAGCTGTGGCAGTTGGCGCGGCGGCTGCCCCTGTCCGACCAGGCGGCCGAAGCGCGTGGCCGGGCTTTCCGTGAGTTCGCGCGGCCCGCGCTGGCCGACGCGCTGCAGGGCATGGTGCTGGCCGAGTTGAGCGCCCACTCGCGGCTGAGCTGGGAGTTCTCCTGGTCGGAACCGGCCGCGGTGCGGCTGGCGCCCGCGCCGGACGGCACGGAGACCGACCTCGCGGCCGCGATCGACGCGGCCGTCGCCGACCACCCCGACACGCGCCCGCTGCGCATGCTGCTGCCCACCCCCCAAGGCCCCGCCGCCCGAGAAACGGACGCACCGCGATGACCGTACTGCTGTGGATTCTGGCCGTCCTGGCGGTGCCGACCCTGCTCTTCGGGCTCTGGATCGCCGGAGTGTTCCTCAAGGAGTTCTTCCGACCCAGCGGGGACGTCGACCCGGACGTCGCCGAGGCGATGGGGCTGCTGCCCGCAGAGCGGCAGAACACCAAGTACGCGGGTCCGCTGCCCGCCGGCTGGGACGCGACGCTCGCGGCCGTGCGCGGCGGCGACTGGAAGGCGGGCGCCAAGCTGCTGCAGGACATCGGCCGAGACTGGGACCGGCGCTCGCGCGCGGCGGCCCTGCTGGGCGACATCGCCGCCGATGACGACGACTGGCTGCTCGCCTGGGAGGCCGACCGCCCCGACGACCCGGACGCGGCCGTGGTCCGCGCCCGCAGCACGGTCTTCCTCGCCGGGAACCTGCGGGGCGCGAAGAAGGCCAAGTACACGACCCAGGAGCAGTTCGCCGGATTCCACCGGATGCTGGAGCGCTCCCGGGAGGAGATCGCGCGGGCCGCCCTGCTGAACCCCGACGACCCCACGCCGTACGTCACGGAGATCACGGTCGCCCTCGGGCTCGGCTATCCGCACGCCGAGATGGACAGGCTCTGGACGGAGATCACCGCCCGGGCGCCGCACCACTACGAGGCGCACTTCTCGGCACTGCAGTACTGGTGTGCGAAGTGGCGGGGCTCCGAGGAACTGGCGACGGAGTTCGCCGAGCGGGCGGCGGCGAACGCGCCGCTGGGCGGTCTGCTGAGCGTCCTGCCGCTGATCGCGCACTTCGAGCACGACACGTCGGACGACGCGGAGGCGGACCGTACGCCGAAGATGATCGGCCGGGTGGACGCCGGACTCGCGGACGCCGCCGCGGCCGACCCGACCCACCCCCGCCTCCCGGAACTCCGGCACCTCCTCGCGTACTACCTCGCCCTCCAGGACCGCGACGACGCCGCGCTCGAACAGTTCAAGCTGGTCGACGGATACGTCAACGCGCTGCCGTGGCGCTATCAGGGCGACGGTGAGGCGATGGCCGAGTACTACTGCCGCATCCGGAACGCCACGGCACAGGCGGTGGCGGCGGCGTCCGCGACCGCCTGAGCGGGCGGGCCCCGGGGCCCAGGGACGCGGGCGGTATCCGGAACGTTCTCCGGGTACCGCCCGCTCGTTCACAGCCCGGCTGCGGAGCCCCGCCTTCCGCCGGGCCGCCGGGGCGTCTCGCGGTCAGCTGTCCGTGCGGGCGGGCAGCCGCCATCCCGGGCGGGGGAAGTGGCAGGTGTAGCCGTCCGGGTAACGCTGCAGGTAGTCCTGGTGTTCGGGCTCGGCCTCCCAGAAGGGGCCGACCGGCTCCACCTCGGTGACGACCCTGCCCGGCCACAGGCCGGAGGCGTCCACATCCGCGATCGTGTCCTCGGCGATCCGCTTCTGCTCGTCGTCCACGTAGTAGATCGCCGAGCGGTAGCTGAGGCCGATGTCGTTGCCCTGGCGGTTCTTGGTGCTCGGGTCGTGGATCTGGAAGAAGAACTCCAGGATCGCGCGGAAGTCGGTCCGCTCGGGGTCGAACAGGATCTCAATGGCCTCCGCGTGCGTGCCGTGGTTTCGATACGTGGCGTTCGGCACGTCGCCCCCGGTGTATCCGACCCGGGTCGCCGTCACTCCCGGGAGTCGGCGGATCAAGTCCTGCATACCCCAGAAACATCCGCCCGCCAGCACGGCCCTCTGCGTCTGCGCGGTCATCGCGACCCTCCCATGCGTGTCAGCTCGGTGACTCGGTGTACTCGTCTCGCACCCCGCCGCCAATCCGATGCCCACCGTCCTCAACGCGTGAGGACTCCGAGCGATTCCGTGCCGCCGGTGTCGCGGCACGGCGGAGAGAAGCGCGCACGGCCCTCAGGGGCCGTGTCCGCCGCCCTCCGGCTCGAACTCCGCGAGCATCCGTTCCAGTCCCGCCTGGTCCGGGCCCGTGAAGGGCGGGGCGTCCGGGGCCGTGGTGAGGGTGTCGAGGAGGGAACCGGTGATGCCCGCGGCCGGAGGCAGGTGGGTGGACAGGACGAGGTCGGGCTTGCGGTCCTTCAGCGGCTGGAAGGTCGCGAGGTACTTGTCCATGTCGACCGTCCTCACCCAGGGGCTGTCCACCGTGGCCCAGAGGAGTTGGGCGTTGCGCAGATCGTCGACGGCGACGTCCCGGACGTCGACGGCCTGGGCGAGGTCGGCCGTGGGAAGCGGCGCGCCGAAGCAGTCGGAGCTGAAGCAGACACCGGAGAGGTCGTCGAAGAAGCCGACGGTGGCGGGGTTGTCGAACAGCGGCGGGCGGAAGCCGGTGAGGGTGCGGTCGCCGATGTCCATCGTCTCGCCGGGATTCAGGAGATAGCAGCGGTCCAGGGGCAGCGGGCGTTCGCAGGAGAGGATCCCCGCGCCGACGAAGGTCGTCACGACCCGTGCGTCGGGCGCCGCCGCGAGCAGGTCGAAGAGGCCACCTGTGTGGTCGCGGTCGGGGTGGGTGAGCCAGATCCAGCGCACGTCCTTGGGATCCAGCACCGAATTGAGCGTCTCGACGAAGTTCCGGTCGGGCAGGCCCAGGCCGGTGTCGACCACGACCGGCTGGGCGGACAGCAGGACGAACGCGTTCACCGGGATGTACCCGATCCCCGGCACCTCCAGGCTGTCGGCGAGAACGCTGATGTCCGGGCGCAGCCGGTGGACCGTGCCCGGACGGGTCTTCTGCAGGGGCATGTCGCTCACACCTCGTAAGCCCCCCTGAGGGTGATCGCGTCGCGGCCGCCTGTGTCTCCCCCGTTCCCTCCATCGTGCGGCCGTCCCACGGCGCCCGCATCCGGGCGCCGTGGTCACCGGCAAAGGGGCCTCACCGGCCGAGGGGCGACGACGTGTCGCCGCTCAGATCGTCGAGGTGTCGATCACGAAGCGGTAGCGCACATCGCTGGCCAGCACCCGCTCGTACGCCTCGTTGATCTGGTCCGCGCGGATCAGCTCGATCTCGGCGCCGAGGCCGTGCTCGGCGCAGAAGTCCAGCATCTCCTGGGTCTCCGGGATACCGCCGATGCCGGAGCCCGCGAGGGTCTTGCGGCCGGCGATGACGGAGAAGAGGTTGAGGGCGACGGGCTCCTCGGGGGCGCCGACGTTCACGAAGGCGCCGTCGGTCTTCAGCAGGGAGAGGTAGGCGTCGAGGTTCAGGGGGGCCGAGACCGTCGACAGGATCAGGTCGAAGGTGCCCGCCAGCTCCTTGAACGTCGCCTCGTCGCTGGTCGCGTAGTAGTGGTCGGCACCCAGCTTCAAACCGTCCTCCCGCTTGCGCAGCGACTGCGAGAGCACGGTCACCTCGGCGCCGAGCGCGTGCGCGAGCTTGACCCCCATGTGACCGAGGCCGCCGAGACCGACGACGGCGACCTTCTTGCCGGGGCCGGCGTTCCAGTGCTTGAGCGGGGAGTACGTGGTGATGCCGGCGCACAGCAGGGGCGCGGCCTCGTCGAGGGCGATGCCGTCGGGGATGCGCAGGGTGAAGGCCTCGTCGACGACGATCTTCTCCGCGTAGCCGCCGTAGGTGGGCTCGCCGTCCTTGCCGACGGCGTTGTACGTGCCGACGTTGCCCTTGAGGCAGTACTGCTCCAGGCCCGCCCGGCAGTTCTCGCACTCGCGGCAGGAGTCGACCATGCAGCCGACGCCGACCTTGTCGCCGACGGCGAACTTGGTGACGCCGGAGCCGACGGCCTCGACGACACCGGCGATCTCGTGGCCGGGGACCATCGGGAAGATCGCCTCGCCCCAGCCCTCACGGGCCTGGTGGATGTCCGAGTGGCAGATACCGGCGTACTTGATGTCGATCAGAACGTCGAACTCACCGACCTCGCGACGCTCGATCGTGGTGCGCTCCAGCGGAGCCTTGGCGGCGGGTGCCGCGTAGGCGGCAACAGTGGTGGTCATGCCGGAATTCTCCTGATCATCGTCCCGCATCCGGCCTGCCTTCCGGCCGGCTGCGAGGACCAGCCTGCCCGAGATCCCTGACATCACCCAGGCCACGGCTTTGCGTACGTCCGGCGGTCCTACCACTGGTGGGGTCAGGCTCACCGGCCTGCTTGGTCGTACGACCGTGAATACTTGCCGTATGGACGAACAGCCCGAAGCCGCACAGGAGCCCCAGGCCGGTCTGACCGGTCAGACCGGTCAGACCGCCGGGGCGCTGGACCGGCGTGCCGAGCTCAGCGAGTTCCTGCGCACCCGGCGGGCCCGGCTGCAGCCGGAGGACGTGGGCCTGCCGACCTTCGGGCGGCACCGCCGCGTTCCCGGGCTGCGCCGGGAGGAGCTGGCGCAGCTCGCCGGGGTGTCGGTGGCGTACTACACGCGGCTGGAGCAGGGCAACGGGCGCAATGTGTCGGCGGAGGTGCTCGACTCCATCGCGCGTGCCCTCCGGCTGAACGACGCGGAGCACGCCCATCTCACGCATCTCGCGAAGCCCAAGGCGCACAAGAAGAAGCGGTCGGCCCGGCCGCAGCAGGTGCGGGGCGCCCTGCGGCAGCTGATCGACACTCTGGACGGCGTTCCCGCGTACGTCACGGGCCGGCGCTCGGACATCCTGGTGTGGAACCGGATGGCGGCGGCGGTGTTCGGGGACTGGTCGGCGCTGCCGGCGCAGGAACGGAACTGGGCGCGGATGGTGTTCCTGCGGCCCGACTACCGGGACCTGTACGTCGACTGGGACCAGAAGGCGGCCGACATCGTCAGCTATCTGCGGATGGACGCGGGCTGTCATCCGGACGATCCGCTGCTGTCGGCGCTGGTGGGCGAGCTGTCGGTGAAGAGCGAGGAGTTCCGGCGGCTGTGGGCGACGCACGACGTGAAGGAGAAGAGCCACGGGGTGAAGCGCATGCACCACCCCCTGGTCGGTGAACTCACCCTCTCCTTCGAGACGTTCCACCTTCCCGACGACCACGAGCAGACCCTGATCACCTACCACGCCGAACCGGGCTCCCCCTCCGCCGACGCCCTGCGTCTCCTGGCAAGCTGGGGCACGGACGCGACCCGCGCGTCGACGGCGACGCCGTAGCCGCCTGGCCACGGCGTCGCCCGCCCTGCCGGTGACAGCCCTCGACGCGTCTCTCACCTGCCGAAGTACGCGTCGTGGATCGTCACCGTCGACTTGTTCCCCTTCTTGTCGGTGACCACGGCTCGCAGCGAGACGCTCTTGCCCGCCGCCGGAGCCTTCTGGGTGAACCTGCCGTTCTTCAGGGCGGCCTTCGTCCACTTCTTGCCGTCACCGGACACGTACACGGCCAGCGACTTGAGGTTCTCGCCCCTGGCCGCGCCCTGCACGGTGACGCGGACTATGCCTTCGGTGCCGGCCGGGGCGGTGCTGTCGAGCCCCAGGAACGGGGCGCCGAAGCGGACGGTGGAGACCGGGAGTTTCGTGTCGCCCGCGGTCTTCCGCGATGTGAACGTCCAGCTCGCGTCGATCCGGGAGGAGGCCCTGGCCAGGTCGGCGGACCGGGAGATGGACGTCGTCAGACGGTAGGTGGCGAGGCCCGCCGGTACCTTGAACTGCCCCGACCCGTCCAGCGCGTCCTCGCCGGACGCGAGCTTCTCGCCGTTGCGGTGGAGGACCGTCGTGACCTTCTCGTAGAAGGAGGCCCCGGCGTGCCCGCGCCCGTCGGCGAACATCGGCAGCAGGCCGTACACAAGGTTCCCGTCGCGGCGGATGCCGTGGAACCCGGCGATCTTGGGGCCGATGACACCGACGTTGAAGGTCCGTGTGTACGTCCGGCCCGCCTTGAAGGTGTGGCTGTCGCCGGTCGTGTAGTACGCGTCCAGGAGCGGGAAGCCCTGTTCGTCCTCGGCGCCGTACTGCTCGAAGTCGAGGCTCCACTTCACCCCGCGCACGGCGGACAGGTACAGCGTGCGGGTGCCGGGCAGCGGCTGTGGGACGCCGACGGCGGGTGAGCCCGGGCTGTCGGGTAGCCAGGCCCAGGGGATGACGGCGCCCGTCTTCCCCGCCGCGGAGGAGCCCAGGCCGGTCCGCACGGTGGACAGCTCGCCCTTCTTCCAGCGCTTGGTGAAGCCGGTGGCGAGCTTCGCGACCTCGCCGCCGGTGGCGACGGCCCACTGCGCGGTGTCGCCGGCGGTCCACTGGCCCACCCAGTTCTGGCTGAGCCGGCCGCCGGTGATCTTCGGACCGAGGTGCGCGGTGCGGAACCCCTCGTACGTGTCGAGCAGCCATCCGAAGGTGTACCCGCTGCCGCCCGCCCGCAGGGTGAACTCCGGTGCCGCGAAGGCCGGTTCGGCGGCGGTGTCGGGGACGGTGATGTCCACGGGTTTCGTCTTGCGGGCGTCCAGCGTGAGGGAGGTCGTCCGGTCGACGGTGAGCGTCGGCCGGGACAGCCAGGCCGCCCCCTTGCCGTGATCCTTCGGGTCCACGACGATCCCGGCATTGAAGATGTACGTCCCCTCCGGCACCCGCAGCTCGACGGTGCCGTCCTTGTCGTACGGGGTGAACCACGTGCCCTCGGCGAGCCCGGAGATCCCGGTGAGGTCGAGCATGTGGTGCACGGCGGGCCTGCCGTCCTGGTCGATCATCCTCAGCGTGACGTCGTACGACTCCTCCTCGCGGTGCACGGCCGCCGCCGTGCGGACACTCTGGCCGCCGCCCTCGGCGACGACGTACGCCGAGTAGGCCCCGTCGAGGCCGCCGCCGAGCCTGGTGTCGACGGTGACCTTCACGGTGGCGCTGCCGCGCGCCGGGACGGTGACCTTCTTCGCGCCGAGCCGGAAGAAGCCGGCCGGGGCGGGCTTGCCGTTCGGCGCGATGCCGGTGACCGTCAGGCCGAGCGTGACGGACTTGGTGCCGAGGTTCTCGTAGGTGAGCTTCCTGGTCACCGGCTTGTCGTCGGTGTGCGGCCACTTCTGGACGCCGAAGTCGAGCGAGACCGGGTCGGCGATCACCCGCTGCTTGATCGCCCGGTCGACACGGATCCGGCCCGAGCCCTGCTCGAACGGCGTGTACGGGCCGCCCTTGGCGGACGCGACGAGGACGGCCTTCAGTTCGGCGTACGTCCAGTCCGGGTGCTGTTGCTTGAGGAGGGCGGCGGCGCCCGCGACGTGCGGGGTGGCCATCGACGTGCCGGAGATGGTCAGGTATCCCTCGGGCTTCTGGCCGACCTCCTCGTCGATGACGCTGCCCGGCGCCGCGGCGGCGGTGACGGCGACACCGGGCGCGGTCACGTCGGGCTTGATCCGGCCGTCCATCCCGGGGCCCCGGCTGGAGAACGGGGCGAGTTCGTCCTTGTCGTCGACGGCGCCGACGGTGAGGGCGGCGGCCGCGCTGCCCGGCGAGCCGACCGTCCGCTCCCCGTCGCCCTCGTTGCCGGCGGCGACCGCGAAGAGGATGCCCTTCTCGGCGGAGAGCTTGTTGATCTGCGCCTCCATCGGGTCGACCTCGGGGGTGTCGCCGCCGCCCAGACTGAGGTTGACGACGTCGGCGCCCTGCTCGGCGGCCCACTCCATGCCCGCGATGATGCCGGAGTCGTCGCCGTAGCCCTCGTCGCTCAGCACCTTGCCGTTGAGCAGCTCGGCACCGGGCGCGACGCCCTTGTACCGGCCCTTGGACCTCGCCCCCGTGCCCGCCGCGATGGAGGCGACGTGCGTGCCGTGACCGTATGCGTCGGTGGTGTCGGGCGAGGTGGAGAAGTTCTTGGCGGCCGTCACCTGGCCCTTGAGGTCGGGATGGGTGGCGTCGACGCCCGTGTCCAGGACGGCGATGGTGACGCCCTTGCCGTCGAAGCCCGCCTTCCAGGCCTTGGGGGCGCCGATCCGGGAGACCGAGGTGTCGAGGCTGACCTTGCGGACGCCGTCCAGCCAGAGGTTCGCGACCCCGGTGGCGGTGGTGCCGTCGGCGTCGGTGACCGCCTTCCACAGCTCGGCGGCATCGTCCCTCGGGGTGAGCACCGCGTCGGCGTTCAGGGTCTTCAGGGTGCGCCGGACCTCGGTGTCGCCGGCGTGCCGAACGTCGGCGCGGGCGTCCGCGGCGGTTCCCGAGTAGCCGACGATCAGTTTGAGGCCCTGCTTCTGGGAGGTGCGGGTCGCCGCACGGTTCAGCACGGTGACGTCGAAGAGCCGCTTGTCGACCCGTCCGGTGGCGATGAGCCGGGCGGCGTCGGCCGGCAGCACATAGGTGTGGCCGTCGGCCGTGCGCACCTGCACCGGCACACCCTCACGGCCCTTCGCCCGCTCCAGGCCCAGCACCCGTCCCTCGGCGTCGACGAGCACGCGGTCACCGGTGACGAGGGTGATGCGATGGCTCACCCCGGCTCCCCCGCCTCGGGTATCGGGGCCGGCCAGGGCCGAGCCGGTGGCACTCTCGGATATCGCGGACGCCGGGCTGGTCAGGCCCGCCGTCGTCCCCAGGGTCGTTCCCGCCGTCACCAGCACGGCCGACGCCATGGCGGTCGCGGCCGTACGCGCGCGCTTCGCATGTCTGCGCAAGTCTCCCCCTTGAGCCCGCTGATCCGGTTGACCCGGTTAATCCGGCCAGGGGACCGTCCGCACACATACGCGTCAATTCCCCCCGGTCTACGCAGTATGACCGGGGGTCAACTCGTGCCACATGCCTCGCGACTGGGCGCAAAGCGGCGAACTCCGGGCCACGCGCGACCCGCACGCGCCCCGGACTCCGCGCCCACGCGCCCCGCGTCCCGAGAGCGCCGACGACGCCCGGGACACCTGAGGCGCCCGGGAGATCCCTCGGCTCACGTCCCGGCGTTCTCCTTCACCGTGATCCGCCCCTTGCGGATCGTCGCGACCCTGGGGGCCTTCTTCGCCAGGACGGAATCATGGGTGACCATGATGAAAGTGAGCCCGTGCTCCTTCCACAGCGTCTCCAGGACCTCCATGATCTCGTCGCGCGTGGACTCGTCGAGGTTGCCGGTGGGCTCGTCCGCGAGCAGCACCTTCGGCCGCTTCACCAGCGCGCGGGCGATCGCGACGCGCTGCTGCTGACCACCCGACAGTTCGGCCGGCAGATGCCCCAGCCGCTCGCCCAGCCCCACCGACTCGAGCGCCTCGGCGGCTCGGTCCCGCCGCTCCTTCGTCCTCACCCCGAGCGGCACCAGAGCCGTCTCGACGTTCTCCTGCGCGGTCAGCGTCGGGATCAGATTGAAGCTCTGGAACACGAACCCGATGTTCTCGCTCCGCACCTTCGTGAGCTTCGCCTCCGACAGCCTCGCCAGATCGGTCCCGTCGAGCTCGACGCTCCCGTCGGACGGCTTGTCCAACCCCCCGAGCATCTGGAGCAGCGTGGACTTTCCGCCCCCGGTGGGCCCCTGGATGACCAGCCGATCCCCGTCGGCGATGGTGAGGTCGACCCCGTCGAGCGCGGTCACGGTGTCCTTGCCGCGCGCGTACCGCTTGGTGACGCCACTGAGTACGTACATGTGCAACTCCCGGAAGACGTAAGAGGGTTGGTAGCTGATCCAGCCGCGGGCGGTCGTGCCGCCGGGCCCGTCTACTCCACGCGCCGCAACGCGTCCGCCGGCCGCAGCCGGGAGGCGCGCCATCCTCCGAACGCCCCCGCGATCAACCCACCCGCGACGGCGAGCCCCACCGCCATACCGATCGTCGTGACGCTGACGGGTGCCGTGAGCGCCACTTCCAGCGCGTTCGATGCGGCCTGGCCTCCGCCACCGGGCCCACCCCCGCCGGCGAAGCCACCGGGCCCACCGCCGCCGGGTCCGCCACCGAACCCACCGCCGGTCGCCCCGACCTCCGCCTGCAGCGTCGGGCTGATCGCCGTCACCGCGTAGGCGCCACCGAGCCCCAGCGCGATCCCGAGCGCACCGCCCACGAGCCCGTTGACGACGGCCTCACCGACGACCTGCCGGGTCACCCGCCCCGACTTCCACCCCAGCGCCTTGAGCGTGCCGAACTCCCGCACCCGCCGGGACACGGCCGACGAGGTGAGCAGCCCTGCCACCAGGAACGCGGCCACGAGCACCGCGATCGACAGCCACTTGCCGACGTTGGAGGCGAGGTCGGACGCGGTGGACAGCGATCCGGAGACCGTGTCGGCGAGATCGGCGGAGGTGGTGACGGTCGTCCCGGAGATGTTCTTCTGGATGGCCGCCTTGACGCTGTCGATCCGCTGCGAGTCGCTCGCCCTGACGTAGATCGTGGTGACCTTGTCCTTGGAGTCGCTGAGCGTCTGCGCCTGCTCGAGCGGCATGTAGAGGTTGGCCGCCGCGTCCCCGCTGTCGGGCGTCGCGATCCCGATGACCTCGTACGTGACGCTGTTGATCGTGACGCTGCCCCCGACCTTCAGCTCCTTCTCCTTGGCGTACGACTTGTCCGCGACGACCACCTTGGCGTTCGTCTCGGACGTCTTGAACGTACGACCGCTGGTGATCTTCGAGGAGGTCAGCGGGCCCAGCGCGGGCTCGGTGACGTCCGTGCCGTAGACGGAGTAGTTGTCGACGTCGAACTCGGCGCCGCCGCCCTCGACCCGCCCCTGGGGCTGCCCGGTGCCGCCGCTCTGACCGGCGCCGGGTCCGCCCTGCTGCCGGCCCCCGGCCCCCTCGTCCTGCTGGAACTGACCCCGCCGGAACTGCCCGTCCACCTTGATGACCTGGAGGCTGAGCCCACCGACGGCCTCCGCGACGCCCTGCTGCTCACCGACCTCGGTGACGGTCGAGCTCGCCAGCGTCGTGAAGCCCTGGACCCGGACGAGATCGCTGCTCTGCTGCTCGTCGGAGTCGTCGTCCTGGGCGTCGAACTCGAACCGGGGGCGTTCGCCGCCGTTCTCACCGGGCGCGGCGGCGGCCTTGGTGACGGTCATGTCCGTACCCAGGCCGTACAGGGATTGGAGCACTGTGCCCTGGGCCTTCTCCATGCCCGAGGACACGGAACTGACGACGATCACCAGCGCGATGCCCAGGGCGAGGCCGGAGGCGACGACGAGCGCCGCCTTTCTGCGGCGGCGCAGTTCGCGCCTCAGGTAGGTGAAGAACATGGCGGCAAGCTAGGTACGCCGCGTGATGAAGGGATAAGCCCGAGATAAGAGCCTGATGAGAACCCTGTGGGCGACCCCGCAGACAGCGATGCCGCCCCTGGGGGTGGAGCACCCCCTGGGACGGCATCGAAGTCGTACGGCCGGCGATCGAAGTCGTACGGCCGCGGCGGATCAGACCGCCGAGCCCGCCTTCCAGGCGGCCCAGTCCAGGTTCCAGCCGTTGAGGCCGTTGTCCGGGGCGACCGTCTTGTCACCGGTGTTCCGGATGTCCACGACGTCACCGACGATCGAGTTGTTGTAGAACCAGTAGCCGGCCGTGCCCTTGTCGTTGGCACCCTTGGTGTCGTTCAGACCGACGCAGCCGTGGCTGGTGTTCACGTTGCCGAAGACGGAGTCGGCGCCCCAGTAGTTGCCGTGGATGAACGTCCCGGACGTGGTGAGGCGGATGGCGTGCGGCACGTCCTTGATGTCGTACTCACCCTTGCCGTCGTCGTCGGTGAAGCCCACGGTCGCGCCGTTCATGCGCGTCTCCTTGAACTTCTCCGACATCACCATGACGCCCTGGTACGTCTTGTTCTCGGGCGAACCGGCGGAGATCGGGATGGTCTTGACGACCTTTCCGTCCTGCATGACCTTCATCGTCTTGGTCTTGGCGTCGACCACGGAGACCTGGTTGCGGCCGATCTTGAAGGTGACCGTCTTCTGCTGCACACCGTAGACACCCTCGGCGCCCTCGACCCCGTCGAGCGCGAGCTTCAGGGTGACGGTGGAGTTCTCCTGCCAGTAGTCCTCGGGGCGGAAGTCGAGGCGGTTGGCGTTGAACCAGTGCCCCACGACCTCCTGGCCGGAGCTGCTGGAGACGGTGATCCCCTTCTGGACCTCGACCTTGTTGGTGATCGCCTTGTCGAAATTGATCGAGACCGGCATGCCGACGCCGACCGTGGAGCCGTCCTCGGGCGTGAAGTTGCCGATGAAGCTGTTGGCCGGGGAGACCGTGGTGAACGAGGAGTTCTCGTGGGCCTCGCGCCCCTCGGAGTCCTGGGCCGCGGCCGTGATCTTGTAGCTGGTGGACCGCTCCAGCTGTGCGCTCGGGGCCCAGCTCTTCTTGTCCGCGGATATCTCACCCTCGACGGCGGCGCCCTCGGCGGTGGTCATCTTCACGTCCGTGAGCGTGCCCTTGCTCACGGTGACCTTGGCCGAGTTGTTGATGGAGGCGTTGTCCGAGCCGTCCTTCGGCGTGATCTTGATGTCCGCCTCGGAGGTCTTCTCGGCCGCCGCCTTGTCGGCCTGAGCCTGCGAGGAGTCCCCGCTGTCGTTCCCGGACGCGTTGTCGCTGTCACCCCCGCTGCACGCAGAGAGCACCAGCACCCCGCCGAGCAGTGCGGACGCGACCGTGAGGCCCCTGCGCCGCTTACTGTTCGTCATCACACGCTTCTCCATCGTTGCCGAATCCCCAAAACCCCGAAGATCCCCGTAAGCACTTAAACACCACTGCGGCACCGAGCCGTTCCGCCGAAGCGGATATGTGGGATACGCCACTCCACCCGCAACGGATCGACGGCGACCCGGCGGCGGTGCGCCAGTGACTGGTGCGACTCATGAGACGAAGGAACCCCGGGTGGCGGTTGCCGCCCGGGGTCATCAATCTCCCAAGCCGCTCAGCCGAGTCCGTCTTCCTCCTCGTCCTCCCGATCATCATCCTCGTCGAGACCCCATTCCGGCGAATCGGGGTCGTAGTCGATGCCTTCGCTGCTCCAGGAGGCCTGGGCGAGTTCGACCCCCGGCACGTCCCCGACCAGGTCGAACGGGTCGACCAGATAGGCGAGGGCCTCCGCCGTGTCCTCCGTCACCGCGCTCTCGGCGTGTACCCGCTCATCGGCGGGCATATCGGAGTCGTCCGCGATCCGTCGCAATGCGGCCCCGGTGATGGCCTCGACGTTCTCGACTTCGACCACCAACTCCACGCGAAGGCGGACAAACTGTGATGTCTCCGTAGTACTCATGCTCCGGAGCGTACGGCTCACAGGTCACGCGACTTTCCCACGACCCGCGCCTTTCATTAGCATCGCTCCCTACGGCCAATTCGCCAGCGCCACAAGGGGATCGATATTCCGTGTCCGTCGCACGTCGCGCGTCGTCCACCGCCCGCCGATCGCTGCTGACCGCCACCGCCGCGGGCACCCTCCTGGGTGCCCTCTGGTTCGTGCCGTCCGCCAACGCGACCCAGGACGAGGCGGCCATACGCGACCGGACGACCACGGCGGCCGACACATCGGCCGTCGGTGACGCGGACGCGGACGCGAGCGGCGGCGAAACCCGCGAACTCGCCGACACCGGCAGCCCGAACACGACCCCCTACGTCATCGGCGGCACCGCCCTGCTGGGCGTCGGCGCGGGCTTCCTCGCGTACGCGATCCGCCGCGAACGCGAGGATTTCGGCCCGGTGGGCGGCGTGTAACCGTCTGCCGCTCCGGCGAGCTTTTCAGGGGCGCGGGGAACTGCGCGAGGACCCCCACGGACCCGCACCCCGAAAACAACTCAGGCGAGCACCCCGGTGACGGACTCCGCGGCCACCACCAACCGCCCGTCCCGAACGAACCCCTCGGCCAACGCCAGATCAGGCGCGAGGAACCGATCCGGCCCGGGTCCCTCGACCCCGGCCCCCCGCAACGCCTCCACCACGGCCCGAGTCGCCGGCGCGGCCACCAGACCCTCCCGCAGCTCCACGCCCCGCGTCCCCGCGTACAACTCGACCGCCAGCACCCGCGCCAGGCCGTCCACGGCGGTCCGCAGCTTCCGCGCCGCCGCCCACCCCATCGACACATGGTCCTCCTGCATCGCGGAGGACGGGATCGAGTCGGCCGACGCCGGCACGGCCAGCCGCTTCAACTCACTGACCAGCGCCGCCTGCGTGTACTGCGCGATCATCAGCCCGGAGTCGACCCCGGCGTCGTCCGCGAGGAACGGCGGCAGCCCGTGCGACCGGTTCTTGTCGAGCAGCCGGTCGGTCCGCCGCTCCGCGATCGACGCGAGGTCCGCCACCGCGATGGCGAGGAAGTCGAGGACGTACGCGACCGGCGCGCCGTGGAAGTTCCCGTTGGACTCGACCCGGCCGTCCGGCAGGACCACGGGATTGTCGACGGCCGCCGCCAACTCCCGCTCCGCGACGAGCCGGGCGTACGCGACGGTGTCCCGCCCGGCCCCGGCCACCTGCGGAGCGCACCGCACGGAGTAGGCGTCCTGGACCCGGGGCGCGTCGTCCTGGTGGTGCCCGGTGAGCCCCGACCCCTTCAGCACGGCGAGCATGTTGGCCGCGGAGGCGGCCTGCCCCGGGTGGGGACGGATGGCGTGCAGCTCGGGTGCGAGGACCCGGTCCGTGCCGAGCAGCGCCTCCAGCGAGATCGCAGCGGTGATGTCGGCCGACGTGTACAGCAGCTCCAGGTCGGCGAGCGCCATGACCAGCATGCCGAGCATGCCGTCGGTGCCGTTGAGGAGGGCCAGCCCCTCCTTCTCGCGCAGCTCGACGGGCGCGATGCCGTGTTCGGCGAGCAGCTCACCGGCCGGCCGTACGACGCCGTCCGGGCCCTCGGCGTCGCCCTCGCCCATCAGGGTGAGCGCGCAGTGGGAGAGCGGCGCCAGGTCGCCGGAGCAGCCGAGGGAGCCGTACTCGTGGACGACGGGGGTGATGCCGGCGTTGAGCACGTCGGCCATGGTCTGCGCGATCTCGGGCCGTACGCCGGTCCGGCCGGAGCAGACGGTCTTCAGCCGCAGGAACATCAGCGCGCGGACGACCTCGCGCTCCACGCGCGGCCCCATACCGGCCGCGTGGGAGCGGACGATGTTGCGCTGGAGCCGGGCGCGCAGCTCCTGGCTGATGTGCCGGGTCGCGAGGGCGCCGAAGCCGGTGGAGACGCCGTAGACGGGCTCCGGCTTGGCCGCCAGCGCGTCCACGATCTCGCGCGCCGCGGCGAGGGCCGCCACCGCCTCGTCGGAGAGCTCGACCCGGGCGCCGGCGCGCGCCACGGCGAGGACGTCCGCCGCGGTGACCCCGGACGTCCCGAGGACCACCGTGTCCACAGAGTGCATATCCATATTCAGGATCGTAGGGACTGAATCGCCGAATGTCACGACCGAACATCACAGGGGCTCCTTACCCACCGCGCTCCGCAATCCGCGTAGATCGGAGTCCGCTCGGAGAACGATCGGGGAACGATCGGAGATTGATCAGGGATTGCTCAGAGATTGATCAGAATCCCCAGGTCAGAGCCTTGGCGGTCCTGATGCGCGAGTAGGGTCGAGGCATCGGCGAGGCGGGCCGCACCACTCACCGGACCACGTCCCACCCTCGTCCCGTCCTGCCCGCCCCTCCGACCTCGGACCGGCCCACGGCCCACTCCCCCCTTGGCCGTGGGCAGCCCAGGTCCGCGCGCCGACTCGACCCGACGCGCGGCCCGCCCTAGGACCGGCGCCCTCGAATGCGGCGCCGGTCCCCCGGGTGTGCGGGGTCGACCGGTGCGGGCGGCCGGTCGGCGAGACTCACCACCGGATCCTCGGCGCCCTCCCCCTCACGTCCCGCGACGACCGGTTCGACGGATCCCGCGGCCTTGGCCCGGTACTGCGCCGCGTCAGCCAGCCGGAAGAGCCGCCGGGCCGAGCGCAGGGGCCCGATCGCGTCCCCGGTGGACGCGACCCCGCAGGCGACCCCGTCCCCCGGCTCCAGCTCCCGCGCCCGCACGCACAGATCTCCGGCGACCCGCACCACATCGTCCGACGACGGCCCCACCGCGAGCAGACAGAACTCGTCCCCGCCGAGCCGCGCCACCAGCACGCCGCGCAGTTCGGCCGCGCACCGCGACAACACGGAGCCGAATCGCTCCAGCAGTTGATCGCCCATCGCGTGCCCGTAGGAGTCGTTGACCTTCTTCAGCCCGTTGAGGTCGCAGACGACGAGGCTGATCACCGTGCCGTCACTCCGGTGCGCCTCCATCGCCTCGTCGAGCCGGAGGTCGACAGCGCGCCGGTTGCCCAGCCCGGTCAGGGGGTCGGTGAAGGCGAGCCGCCGGGCCTCCTCCAGCCGCTCGGACTGCGCGAGCCCGGCCGCCACGACCGAGGCGAGCACGGTGGCGAACGCGGCGTCGTCACCATGGAAGACGGGCTCCCCGGCGGGCCGGGCCACATACAGTTCGCCCCACGCCCGGCCGTTCAGCACGACGGGCGCCACCACGCAGCAGCCGCGTCCACGGCGGCGCAGCGCGGCGACCCGCTGATGGCAGTAGCCGCCGGGCCGCCCGCCGACCGGCCCCGCGGCCGTCTCCACCCAGGCGTTGGGCTCACCCCCCTCCAGCCACCGCTCGTGCAGGAACTCCGCGATCTCCGGGAACTCGTGCACGGGATATGTCTCGTCCTCCGGAAACTCCTCCTCGTCGGGCGCCCGGTTCCCCACGTTCACCAGCACCCGCAGCAGCCCACGCTCCCGCTCCCACACGGACAGCGCGGCGAAGCTCCCCGACAGCGCCCGGCACGATCCGTCCGCGGCCGCCCACCACGTCTCACGCGACGTGCGCGCCCCCGCCATCCCCCGCGCCAACGCCACCACGGCCCTCAGCCGCCTGTCCTCTCCCATCACCCCAGGCTAGGTAGCTTTGCCCTGATTCGGGACGTTAGTGGGGCGAACAGGGGTACGGACCACGAGCGCCGAAGCCGAAAGGGCGGGGTGCGGGCCCTCCCGCACCCCGCCGGGGCGCACGCCCCCGTGCCACCGCCTCCGCGCAGCCCCGAGCGCCGCTCACGCCCCGACACGAAGCGCACCTCATCCACCGACCGGCGACATCCGACCCGCGCCGGACCGAACACGCACGTCCGCGGCAGTCGGACCACCCCGACCGACCGTACGCCCGGCCCACCCCACCCCACCCCGCCCTGTCCTGCCCCGGCGCCCTCCCCCGCTTCCGCCGCCTCCCAGATGCCCCGCCACCGCACCCCCGGCGCGCCCGGCGGGCGCTCGCTCACTCCCCCGGCCAGGCCGGCTTGCGCTTCTCGTTGAAGGCGGCCACGCCCTCGGCCCGGTCACCGGAGAACGCGACCGAACGCCAGGCCGCGTCCTCGACCTCCAGACCGGCCCGCAGGTCGAGGCCGTGCCCCAGCCGCAGCGCGCGCTTGGCCGCGCGCAGCCCGACGGGTGAGTTCACGGCGATCCGCTCGGCCAGCGCCAAGGCCTCCGCCCGGTCCTGCCCCGCCTCCACCAACTGGTCCACGAGCCCCAACTCCCGCGCCTCCTCGGCCTCCAGCCGCCGCGCCGTGAAGATCAGCTCGGCGGCCCGCGCGGCCCCCACCCGACGCGGCAGCAACTGCGTGCCCCCGCCGCCCGGGATCACCCCCACCGACACCTCGGGCAGCCCCACCACCGCCGTACGGTCGGCCACGATCAGATCGCAGGACAGGGCGAGTTCGAAGCCGCCGCCCAGCGCGAAGCCGTGCACGGCGGCGATCGTGGGCATCGGCAGCTCCAGTACGCCGGTGTACGCGCCGCGGGCGACGGGCCGCTGCCGCACCAGGTCGGCATCGCTGAAGGAGTTCCGCTCCTTCAGATCCGCGCCCACGCAGAACGCCCGCTCGTGCGTCGACGTCACCACGACGACGCGTACGTCCCGGTCGGCGGCGAGCGCGTCGCACGCCGTCGCGACGGAGCGGGCCATGTCGGTCGACACGGCGTTCATGGCCTTGGGCCGGTCCAGCGCGAGTTCGGCGACATAGCCGTGCCGCCGCACCAGGACGAACTCCCCGAACCGCCGCTCTCCCGCCTGCCCCGCACCCGCACCCGCATCCGCATCCGAACCCATGACACCCTCCCAGTTAACGACAGTTAACAAACGCCACCTCGATCATCCCAGCCACCCTCGGCGGACGAAACCCTGACCGCCCGGCGGATGCGCCGGGCTCGGCAGGCACTCGGTGGTGGCGTCAGCCGTGAGTCCTGCGGCCACCCCAACGGGAGCCCCGGCGAAGCGGCCCATTGACAAACCCTGGCGACCTTTTCCCCGTACGGGTGACACCCGGGCCTTCTCCGGCCACACAGCCCATCCCGGCGCATAACCTGCGCTCCGCCATAGGCGCACCGAGGGACGGGGGCGCAGGGGAGGGACGAACCATGACGACGACCACGGCCACCCGGCCGACGCAGACCACACCACGGGCGCCACAGCGGCCACCGCAGCCACCGCAGCCACCGACGGGAGCAGTTTCCCCCGCGGCAGCGCAGACGGCCTCGCCGCGCTGGAAGCCGTCCGCAGCGCCGGCCAACCGCACGACGCCCTTCGCCCCGACCGTGGCCGGGACCTCCACGGGACCCCCGCACCAGGTCGGTCACACCCCCGACCACCCCGCCCCCCGCCCGCGAGGCAGGCACCGGCGGCCTCGCCCCCGGAAGCTGCTGTTCGCGGTGGGCGGGATGGCGCTGGCGGCAGGGGCGCTGAGCCTCGTACGGCTGACGTCGGACCCGGTCGGCGGCGCCGGTGCCGTGGGCCCGGCACCGAGTGCGGCGGACGACGTCACGGACGGGACGACCGAGGCCGGGACCACCGTGGGCGGCGAGCCCTCCGCCGACGCGGGCACCCCGACCGCGGACACCCCGATGGGCGGCGGAAACCCCAAGCCCGGACATCGGCCCCCGTCATCGGGAGCGCCCACCCCCACACCGACCCCGTCCGCCTACCGACCCGCCCCGTCCATCGGCGTCGACATCCCCTCCGCCCCCGGCGCCCGCGATGTCCCCAGAACCCCACCGGCCCCGGACACGCCCACGGCGCCCCGCGCCCCGGAAGCCCCCCGCCCCACCGCTCCCGCACCCACCCAGCCCGTGGCGGCGGCCCCGCAGCAACCGACCACACCCGACTCCCCGACCACACCGACCGCCCCCGGCGACACGACCACCACGCCCACGAAGCCCACGAAGCCGGGCCTCTGCGTCCCGATCGTGGGCCTATGCGTCAACGACGCCCTGAGCAGGTAACGGAAATCGGCCGCCACAGCCACACAACGAAAAGGAGCCGCCCACCCGGCGGCCCCTCACCCTCACGTCTTCCCCGGCCTCCGCGTGAGCAGCCACGGCTGGACCACTCCCAGCCCGCGCACCGGTCGTTGCCACATGGGCTGGAGGGCGAAGCGGTAGGTCGGAGGTTCCTCGCCTTCCTTCTCCGCCGCGGCCGCGGCTTCGGCGGCCTCGGCCTCGGAGGCGGGCGCCTCGCCCGTACGGGTCAGTTCCTCGGCGAAGGCCCCGTCGACGAGGACCGCGTCCTTCGGCGCTATCGAGGTGAGCCGGCTCGCGAGGTTCACCGTGGAACCGAAGACGTCGCCCATCCGCGTCGTCACCGTGCCGAAAGCCATGCCGACGCGCAGCTCCGGCATGGTCTCGTCATTGGCCATGGTCTCGATGAGGCGCAGCGCGATCTCGGCGGCGACACCCGCGTCGTCCGTGGCATACAGCACCTCGTCCCCGAGGGTCTTGATGAGCCGCCCCCCGTTCGCCGCCACCAGGTCCGCCGCCGTGGTCTCGAAGGCCTCGACCAGCTCGCCGAGTTCCTCCTCCTCCATACGACGGGTCAGCCGTGTGAACCCGACGAGATCCGCGAAGCAGACCGCGAGGCGCCGGTCGACCATCTCCTCGTCGTCCGCGGCCTGGACGACCCGGCCGGTGGCCGCGGCCAGCTGACGCCGCCAGACGTAGACGAGGAACTCCTCCAGCTCCGGCAGCAACAGCTCGATCAGCGGATACGTCACCTCGGTCCGGGTCATCCCCGGCTCCGGCGGCTCGGTCAGCCCCTCCAGGAAGGAGTCGATCTGCCATTCGGCCAGCCGGGCCGTGGTCTGCCCGGTCGAACGGGCCACCTGCACCGCCATGGCCTCACTCAGCAGCCCCGCCTCCACAAGACCGGCGAGTCGCCGCAGCGCGAGTACGTCGGCCTCGGTCAGCGCCTTGGCCTGACCGATGTCCGCGAAGCCCATGGCCCGCCAGAAACGGGACGCCAGCTCCATGGAAACCCCGGCGCTGCGCGCCGCCTGAAAAGGGGTGTACCGGCGCTCGGCCCCGAGGATCAGCCCTTCGAGCCGCAGCGCCAGCGGGTCCTCCTCGTCGGCGTCCACGCCGTGGGGCTCGCCCCGCTCGAGCGAAGCCGAGAGAGGGGGCGGCTCCACGCGGCCATCCGCGTCCGTGCCGGAGCCCGTGTCCTCGACGCTCACTCCTGCTGCCCTTCCGATCTCCCGCGGTCACGTACTCGACCGGCCTCAACTCTACGGCAGGTGTGCGCCAGCTCACTCCGTCAGGTGGGGCCGATGGTGGCTACCCCCCACCGTCTCAGCCCTTGACGCCGCCGCCCCCGCAACCGCGCACAGCCGCTCAGCCGCCCCGACCGCGGGCGGCACTCAGCCGCCCCCGTGCTGGTGGCAGTCGTGCCGCTGGGGCGGCACGGGTGGGCGCGGGCGGCACCGGTAGGCGCCGGTGAGCGAAGCACCCACCCATCCGGCACCACCCCCGAGTCCCCAGCCCCCACCCCACCCACACATCACCCGGCACGCCACCTTCCACCACCCACACCCGCCCCACAGCACGCACCGGTCACACGACCCGCACCCACACCCACCCCTGACAGGACCCCTGTCAGCCCCCCCCAACCCGCACCCATCCCTCAGCCACCCCGTCACACAGCCCGCAGATGCACGATGTCCCCCGCTCCCACCGGCTCCTGCACCCCGTCCTCCGTGGCGAGAACCAGCCGCCCGTCCCCGTCCACGGCCACGGCCTCCCCCACCACCGACCGGTCCCCGGGCAGCTCGGCGCGCACGGTGCGCCCCAGCGTCGCGCAGCCCGCGGCGTAGGTCTCCTGGAGGCCGCTCTCGGACGGATCGCCCCCGGCGGCCCGCCACCGCCGGTACCACTCCTCCAGCGACCGCAGCACGGCCCGCAGCAAGGGGTCACGATCCGTGGTCACGGCGCCGGCGAGCGCCAGCGACCCGGCCGCGGGCACCGGCAACTCGTCCTCGCGCAGGCTGACGTTGATGCCGATCCCGATGACGACACCCTCCGTGCCCGCGCGCTCCGCCAGGATGCCGCCGGCCTTGCGCTCCTCGCCCCGCACGGTCACCAGCAGGTCGTTGGGCCACTTGAGTGCCGTGTCGATACCGGCGGCCCGGGACAGCCCGGTCGCGACGGCGACGCCGGTGAGGAGCGGCAGCCAGCCCCAGTGCCGGACGGGCACCTCGGTCGGCTTGAGGAGGACGGAGAAGAACAGGCCGGAGCGTGGTGGCGCGGTCCAGACGCGGTCGAGGCGGCCCCGGCCCGCGTTCTGCTCCTCGGCGACGAGCACCGCGCCCTCGGGAAGCCGGTCGGCCCGCCCCGCGAGATCGGTGTTGGTGGAACCGATGACGGGCACCACGTCCAGGGAGCTCCACAGCCCTCCCTCCCGGACCAGGGCCCGGCGCAGGGAGGCGGAG
Source organism: Streptomyces akebiae (assembly GCF_019599145.1). Lineage (NCBI taxonomy): Bacteria > Bacillati > Actinomycetota > Actinomycetes > Kitasatosporales > Streptomycetaceae > Streptomyces > Streptomyces akebiae. The sequence continues at coordinate 3,761,411 of NZ_CP080647.1, forward strand.
TTGAGGGGCGGCCGGTCGAGGTCGGACCAGCGGTCCGACCTCGGCTCACCCGGTCCGTCGGACGGGTCGCCTTGTGCACCTGGTGGGATCGTCATGCGACCCACCCTAGGTTTGACATCCTCCGTCTCGCGAGAAGGGGAGGGATTCCGGCCCGGACCGGCTGAGGTTCACGGGCGCTCGATCACTCTCGTGATGTCACCCCTCCGACGTCCCGCCGCGACGCTCCGAGCGGACGGACGGAAGGGGTCGGGAGTGTGGTAAACGCCGCACTGCCGAACGGTAGGCACACCACTACGCTACGGATGAGTAACCCCACCCACGTCTGAGCACACCCCGCAGTACGTACGACCGATCCCTCACGTCCCCATGAGCAGGCAGGGAGCCGCATCCCGATGTCCGAGCCGGAAGCGTCAGCAAGCACCGACATTCACACCACCGCGGGGAAGCTCGCGGATCTGCAGCGCCGTATCCACGAGGCGACGCACGCCGGCTCCGAGCGCGCGGTGGAGAAGCAGCACGCCAAGGGCAAGCTGACGGCCCGTGAGCGGATCGAACTGCTTCTCGACGAGGACTCCTTCGTGGAGTTCGACGAGTTCGCCCGGCACCGCTCCACCGACTTCGGCATGGAGGACAACCGCCCCTACGGCGACGGCGTCGTCACCGGTTACGGCACGGTCGACGGCCGCCCGGTGGCCGTGTTCTCCCAGGACTTCACCGTCCTGGGCGGATCCCTGGGCGAGGTCTTCGGCCAGAAGATCATGAAGGCGATGGACTTCGCGCTGAAGACGGGCTGTCCGGTGATCGGGATCAACGACTCCGGCGGTGCCCGTATCCAGGAGGGCGTCATGGCCCTGGGCATGTACGGCGAGATCTTCCGCCGCAACACCCACGCCTCCGGTGTCATCCCCCAGATCAGCCTCGTGGTGGGCCCGTGCGCGGGCGGCGCGGTGTACTCGCCCGCGATCACCGACTTCACCGTGATGGTCGACCAGACCTCGCACATGTTCATCACCGGCCCGGACGTCATCAAGACGGTCACCGGCGAGGACGTCGGCTTCGAGGAACTGGGCGGTGCCCGCACCCACAACGCCACCTCGGGCGTGGCCCATCACATGGCGGGCGACGAGAAGGACGCCATCGAGTACGTCAAGCAGCTCCTGTCGTACCTGCCCTCCAACAACCTCAGCGAGCCCCCGGCCTTCCCCGAGCAGGCGGACCTCGCCCTGACCGACGAGGACCGCGAACTCGACACCCTCGTGCCGGACAGCGCCAACCAGCCGTACGACATGCACACGGTGGTCGAACACGTCCTGGACGACGGCGAGTTCTTCGAGACCCAGGCCCTGTTCGCCCCCAACATCCTCACCGGCTTCGGCCGCGTCGAGGGCCACCCGGTCGGCATCGTCGCCAACCAGCCGATGCAGTTCGCCGGCTGCCTGGACATCGACGCCTCCGAGAAGGCGGCCCGCTTCGTGCGCACCTGCGACGCCTTCAACGTCCCCGTCCTGACCTTCGTCGACGTCCCCGGCTTCCTCCCGGGCGTCGGCCAGGAACACGAGGGCATCATCCGCCGCGGCGCCAAACTCATCTACGCCTACGCCGAGGCCACGGTGCCCCTGATCACGGTGATCACCCGCAAGGCCTTCGGCGGCGCCTACGACGTCATGGGCTCCAAGCACCTGGGCGCCGACCTCAACCTCGCCTGGCCCACCGCCCAGATCGCCGTGATGGGCGCCCAGGGCGCGGTCAACATCCTGCACCGCCGCACCATCGCCGCCGCCTCCGACGAGGAGCGCGAGGCCGTCCGCGCGCGTCTCATCCAGGAGTACGAGGACGCCCTCCTCAACCCCTACACGGCAGCCGAACGCGGCTACGTCGACGCCGTCATCCCGCCCTCCGAAACCCGCCGCCACCTCGTCCGCGGCCTGCGCCAACTCCGCACCAAGCGCGAGTCCCTCCCCCCGAAGAAGCACGGCAACATCCCCCTGTAGCCACCTCCAACCCCGCAGGGAGCCGACATGACCATCAAGGTCGTTCGTGGAAACCCGACCCCGGAGGAGCTGGCCGCCGCCCTGGCGGTGGTCCGCGCCCGCGCCGCGGCGGCGGCCACCGAGCCACCCGGCGCGCGCACCCCCCGCGACTCCTGGTCCGACCCGTCCCGCATCGCCGCCCACCGCCTGCCGGCGCCGGGCCCCACCACATGGAGCCGCACCTACTGGCCCGGCTGAGCGGAACCTCCGCTACCGAATTGAGTACGCGTACTCAGGCGTCCGGCCCGCCGGGCGGCGCACCATCGCAGCATGCTCTGGTCCGACCCTGAGAACGAGCCGCCGAAGGAACTGCGCGACACCCAGGCCATGCTTCGGCGGCTCGGCGTCCTCATGGCCTGCGCCATGCTCGTGGCCATGCTCGTCCTGGGCATCCTCTGACCACCACACCACGCGCACCCCGACGGCGGGCAGGCCGCGTACGGCGCGAAGGGGGCGTGTCGGGGGGTGTCCGCCCGCAGCGGTTGGCGCGTCAACTCGTGCCACTTCCCAGCCAACCGATTCCGCGCCGTTCCGAGGACGGACACCCCCCGGCGCGCCCCCGACCCACCCACTCCCGCAGCCGACGGACGAGTCGCACCCCCCTCAGGGGCGCGAGGAACTGCGCGAGCAACCCCCCACGCACCCGCACCCGACGACCCCAAGCAATACCCTGATCCCCATGACCGCTCCGCACCCCCGCCGCCTGATCCTGGCCTCCCAGTCCCCCGCCCGGCTCAACCTCCTGCGCCAGGCCGGCCTCGCCCCCGAGGTGATCGTCAGCGGTGTCGACGAGGACGCCGTGACCGCCCCCACCCCCGCGGACCTCGCCCTCGCCCTCGCCGAGGCCAAGGCCTCCGTCGTCGCCGCGAAGCCCGAGGTCAAGGGCGCTCTCGTCATCGGCTGCGACTCGGTCCTCGACCTCGACGGCGAGGCACTCGGCAAGCCCGCCGACGCCGAGGAGGCCACCGCCCGCTGGAAGTCCATGCGCGGCCGCGCCGGCACCCTCCAGACCGGCCACTGCGTCTACGACACCGCCACCGGCCGCTACACCTCCGCGACCGCCTCCACGGTCGTCCACTTCGGCGACCCCACGGACGAGGAGATCGCCGCGTACGTCGCCTCCGGTGAGCCCCTCCATGTGGCGGGCGCGTTCACCCTCGACGGGCGCTCGGCCCCGTTCATCGACGGCATCGAGGGCGACAACGGCAACGTCATCGGCATCAGCCTCCCCCTGCTGCGCCGCCTGCTGGCCCGACTCGGCGTAGCCATCACCGACCTCTGGACCCCTCGCACCGACTGACGCGAACCCTCACGCCCCGGGCGCCGCCGGAGCGGCATGCTCCGGCCCGCCGGCCCCCTCGGGCCCGGTCGGCACGGCATCGGCGACCCCGTCCTGCCGGTCGTACGTCATCAGCGTGAGCAGCACCAGCCCCAGCACCACCATCATGAACGCGAACGCGCCCCACCCGACCAGCCCCACGGTGAGCGCCCCGAGCAGCCCGTGCACGACGGCGACGCTGATGAGCAGGATCCTGCCGAGCCCGGCGGGGGGCCTGTTGCGCACGGCCACGAGCAGCGCGACCACGCCGCAGAAGACGAAATAGAGGCCGAAGAGGACACCCCCGGCCTTCGTGGAGACGGACATCGCCTCGGGATCCAGCCCGGCGAGCGACATCTTCTGCCGGTCGACGACGGTGCCGAGAAGCCACTGGACCCCGGCGATCCCGAACCCCTCCACGAACAGCACGATCGCCGTCAATACCGCCACCGGTCTGCGGATCACCGGCCCCACCCACTTCCGCTCTCGCCCTGTCGCTCTCGACCACTCCCGCACACCCACTCGTTACCCCAGGTAGGTGTTCGGGACATCGCGAACGCTACTAACGGGTAAACCTCGGGACAAGGGTTCTTACGAGAGCAAAGAATCGTTGGGCCATTAGTAGGGACTCCACAAAGAAACCCAACCGGCCGCAGCGCGGCCGCACAGAGACCTTGACCACATGAGAGGGCTAGGGTCTTCGTGTGGGGTCCTGCGCCATGCTGTGCGACAAGGGATTTCGCGGGTTGAGTGAGCCTCGATGCACGCTCCGTGTGGGCAAGCTCACCATTGTGGACGGGTCGAAACGCCGTGTCGGCAGTCCCTAAACTCGGCTTGTTTCAAGGAGAGGGAGCCATCGTGCGCAAGGTGTTGATCGCCAACCGAGGCGAAATCGCTGTCCGCGTCGCCCGGGCGTGCCGGGACGCCGGGATCGCGAGCGTGGCCGTGTATGCCGATCCGGACCGGGACGCGCTGCATGTGCGGGCCGCGGACGAGGCGTTCGCGTTGGGCGGTGACACTCCGGCGACCAGCTATCTGGACATGGGCAAGGTGCTCCAGGCGGCGAAGGACGCGGGTGCGGACGCGGTCCACCCGGGCTATGGGTTCCTCTCGGAGAACGCGGAGTTCGCGCAGGCGGTCCTGGACGCGGGTCTGATCTGGATCGGTCCGCCGCCGCAGGCGATCCGTGACCTGGGCGACAAGGTGGCGGCCCGTCACATCGCCCAGCGTGCGGGCGCCCCGCTGGTCGCGGGCACTCCCGACCCGGTCGCGGGCGCGGAGGAGGTCGTGGCGTTCGCGCGGGAGCACGGTCTGCCGATCGCGATCAAGGCGGCCTTCGGCGGTGGCGGACGCGGTCTGAAGGTGGCACGCACCCTGGAGGAGGTGCCCGAGCTGTACGACTCCGCCGTGCGTGAGGCGGTCGCGGCGTTCGGGCGGGGCGAGTGCTTCGTGGAGCGCTACCTCGACAAGCCCCGCCACGTGGAGACGCAGTGCCTGGCCGACTCCCACGGCAACGTGGTCGTGGTCTCCACCCGTGACTGCTCCCTGCAGCGCCGCCACCAGAAACTGGTCGAGGAGGCCCCCGCCCCCTTCCTGTCCCCGGCGCAGAACGAACAGCTGTACGCGGCGTCGAAGGCGATCCTGAAGGAGGCCGGCTACGTCGGCGCCGGCACGGTGGAGTTCCTCGTCGGCGCCGACGGCACGATCTCCTTCCTGGAGGTCAACACCCGCCTGCAGGTCGAGCACCCGGTCACCGAGGAAGTCACCGGCATCGACCTGGTCCGCGAGATGTTCCGCATCGCCGACGGCGAGGAACTCGGCTACGACGACCCGCCCCTGCGCGGACACTCCTTGGAGTTCCGCATCAACGGCGAGGACCCCGGCCGGGGCTTCCTGCCCGCCCCCGGCACCGTCACCACCTTCACCGCCCCCACCGGCCCCGGTGTCCGCCTGGACGCCGGCGTGGAAGCCGGCAGCGTGATCGGCCCGGCCTGGGACTCCCTGCTCGCCAAACTGGTCGTCACCGGCGCCACCCGAAAGCAGGCCCTGCAGCGCGCCGCCCGCGCGCTGCAGGAGTTCACCGTCGAGGGCATGGCCACCGCGATCCCCTTCCACCGCACGGTCGTCACCGACCCGGCCTTCGCCCCCGAACTGACCGGCTCCACCGAACCGTTCACCGTCCACACCCGCTGGATCGAGACCGAGTTCGTCAACGACATCAAGCCCTTCGCGGCCCCCGCCGACACCGACACCGACGACGACGCCGACCGCGAGACCATCGTCGTCGAGGTCGGCGGCAAACGCCTGGAAGTCTCCCTGCCCGCCGCCCTGGGCATGACCCTGGCCCGCACCGGCCTCGCCGCCGGCGCCAAGCCCAAACGCCGCGCCGCCAAGAAGTCCGGCCCGGCCGCCTCCGGCGACACCCTCGCCTCCCCCATGCAGGGCACCATCGTCAAGGTCGCCGTCGAAGAAGGCCAGGAAGTCAAGGAAGGCGACCTCGTCGTCGTCCTGGAAGCCATGAAGATGGAACAGCCCCTCAACGCCCACCGCTCCGGCACCATCAAGGGCCTCACCGCCGAAGTCGGCGCCGCCCTCACCTCCGGCGCCGTCATCTGCGAAATCAAGGACTGACCCACACGCACAACCCCCGCGCCCCAAGGCTTTGCGCCCTCAAGGGGCGCGGGGAACTGCGCGAGAAGCCCCACCGGACCCGCACCCGCGCACCTACCTGAGTCACCCGAGCTCCTAGGCTGAACCAACCACTCAGCGAAGAGAGCAGGTGAGTCCTTGCCGACCACCCGACCGATGCGCGCGGACGCCCGCCGCAACCACGACCGCCTGCTCACCGAGGCCCGCCTCGCCTTCGCGGCCCACGGCACGACCGCCTCGCTCGAAGACATCGCCCGCCGAGCGGACGTGGGCATCGGCACCCTGTACCGCCACTTCCCCAACCGCCAGGCCCTCCTGAGCGCGGTCTTCGAGGAGGCGGTCTCCGACCTGCTGGCCCGCGCCCAGGCACATCTGCACGCGGACCGACCCTGCACGGCGCTCGTCGCCTGGTTGCGCGACATCATCACCCACGCGGGTGAGTACCGAGGTCTGGCGCAGGCCCTGATGACGGTCTCGTACGCGGACTCCCGCGCGGCGGCCGAGAACCCCTCGGACCTGGCCCGGTGCTGCGCCCCCATCCGGGAGGCGGGCACCGCCCTTCTCCGGCGGGCGCAACACGCTCACGCCGTACGCGACGACGTGTCCATCGGCGATCTGCTCCAGCTCACCCACGCGATCGCGCTGGCGGCCGAGGAAACCCCGGACGACCCGGAGTTGGCCGACCGCCTGCTGACGCTGACCTTGCGCGGCCTGAAGCCGTGACCGCCGGACCGAGCCCACGCGGCTCGGCCCGCGCGCCCTACCGACGCCGCAGATCCGCGACCCGGGCGGCGCGCTCCCGCTCCCGTTCACCGGCGGGTGGCTGGTCCCCGAGGACCGTGGCGGTGCGCAGCTGGGGCGCGGTGCCGTGGACCTGGTTGCGGCGGGGCCCCGGAAGGGGCACGTCCCGGCGCGAGGGGCGCGCAGGGACGGGATCGCCTCCCGTACCACCGCCGCCCGACGCCCCGGCCACGGAGATCTGCACACCCTGATCGGCCAGCGCCTGCAACTCGGGGACGGCGCGGTCGTCGTGGCCGGGCGGATCGTCGGTGACCAGCCGGGTTATCACATCGGTCGGCACCGTCTGGAACATCGTGTCGGTGCCGAGCTTGGTGTGGTCGGCGAGCACGACGACCTCGGCGGCGGCCTGGACCAGCGCGCGGTCGACGGACGCCGACAGCATGTTGGACGTGGACAGGCCGCGCTCGGCGGTCAGTCCGCTCCCGGAGAGGAAGGCCTTGGAGACGCGCAGCCCCTGGAGGGACTGCTCGGCTCCGGAGCCGACCAGGGCGTAGTTGGAACCGCGCAGGGTGCCGCCGGTCATCACGACCTCCACACGGTTGGCGTGGGCCAACGCCTGGGCCACCAACAGGGAGTTGGTGACGACGGTCAGCCCGGGGACCCGCGCGAGCCGGCGTGCCAGCTCCTGCGTGGTGGTCCCCGCCCCGACCACGATGGCCTCGCCCTCTTCGACGAGGCTCGCGGCGAGGTCGGCGATGGCCGTCTTCTCGGCGGTCGCGAGATGAGACTTCTGCGGAAAGCCGGACTCCCGCGTGAACCCGCCCGGCAATACCGCACCGCCGTGTCGGCGGTCGAGGAGTCCTTCTGCCTCCAGAGCGCGCACGTCCCGCCGTACGGTCACTTCGGAGGTCTGGACGACGCGGGCGAGCTCACGGAGCGACACGGCTCCATTGGCCCGCACCATTTCGAGGATCAATTGACGACGTTCTGCAGCGAACACGAAACTGACAGTAACGCCAACGACCATCTGCTTTCAGCAGTTTGCGCCGAATAGCAGAAGTTGTTCGCAGGGTGGGGCGAGAAGTGATATAGGGACCATCCCGGACGGAACCCGTCACATATCGGTCAGAACCTCAGACCCCGCCGCCCGACTTGCGCGTGTGGAGCTGGCGCGCGACCTCGGCGATCGAGCCGGACAGCGACGGGTACACGGTGAACGCGTTCGCGATCTGCTCGACGGTCAGGTTGTTGTCGACCGCGATCGAGATCGGGTGGATCAGCTCGGAGGCACGCGGGGAGACCACGACACCGCCCACGACGATGCCGGTGCCCGGCCGGCAGAAGATCTTGACGAAGCCGTCCCGGATGCCCTGCATCTTGGCGCGCGGGTTGCGCAGCAGCGGCAGCTTCACCCCGACGGCGTCGATGACCCCGGCGTCCAGGTCGGCCTGGGTGTAGCCGACGGTGGCGATCTCGGGGTCGGTGAAGACGTTGGACGACACGGTCTTCAGGTTGAGCGGGGCCACGGCGTCGCCGAGGAAGTGGTACATGGCGATACGGCCCTGCATGGCGGCGACGGACGCCAGGGCGAAGACCCCGGTGACGTCGCCGGCCGCGTACACGCCGGGAGCGGTGGTCCGCGACACCTTGTCCGTCCAGATGTGCCCGGACTCCTTGACCTTGACCCCGGCCTCCTCCAGGCCCATCCCGGCGCTGTTGGGGACGGCGCCGACGGCCATCAGGCAGTGCGAGCCGGTGATGACCCGACCGTCCGCGAGCGTGACCTCGACCCGGTCACCGACCCGTTTGGCGGACTGGGCCCGGGACCGCGCCATGACGTTCATCCCGCGCCGCCGGAACACGTCCTCCAGGACGGCGGCGGCGTCCGGGTCCTCACCCGGCAGCACACGGTCACGGCTGGACACGAGCGTGACGCGCGACCCGAGCGCCTGATAGGCGCCGGCGAACTCGGCACCGGTGACACCCGACCCGACGACGATCAGCTCTTCCGGCAGCTCGTCCAGGTCGTAGACCTGCGTCCAGTTGAGGATGCGCTCGCCGTCCGGCTGCGCGTCGGGCAGCTCACGCGGATGTCCGCCGGTGGCGATGAGCACGGCGTCGGCGGTCAGGGTCTCCTCGGACCCGTCCGCCGCCCGCACCACGACCTTGCGCGAGCCGTCGAGGTCCTGCTGACCCGCCAGCCGCCCGCGCCCGCGCATGACCCGCGCGCCGGCGCGCGTCACGGAGGCTGTGATGTCGTGCGACTGCGCCAGCGCGAGCCGCTTCACACGCCGGTTGACCTTGCCGAGGTCCACCCCGACGACACGCGCGGGCGTGTCGATGTGCGGGGTGTCGTCGGCGACGATGATCCCCAGCTCCTCGTACGAGGAATCGAAGGTCGTCATCACCTCGGCCGTCGCGATGAGGGTCTTCGACGGCACGCAGTCGGTCAGCACCGACGCCCCGCCCAGACCGTCGCAGTCCACGACGGTCACCTCCGCGCCGAGCTGCGCGGCCACCAGCGCCGCTTCATATCCGCCGGGTCCGCCACCGATGATCACGATCCGAGTCACATGCCCCATTGTCCCGTACGAGCACGGGTGCCAACGAGTCGGGGGTGCGGGGAGGGGTCGACAGCCCGCGGGACCGTCACCGGGGGCGCGCGCAACCGGCGCGACCTGCCACGACGCACGCGCACGCGCCGCACCACGGTCCCCACCGCCCCCGTGGGCACCCGGCACCCCCGAGCGGAGCGCTCCCGTACCCTCTCCCCATGTCGCTCTACGCCGCCTACGCCGGCAACCTGGACTCGCGCCTGATGTCCCGCCGCGCCCCCCACTCCCCGCTGCGCGCAACCGGCTGGCTGAACGACTGGCGGCTGACCTTCGGCGGCGAGCACATGGGCTGGGAGGGCGCCCTGGCCACGGTCGTGGAGGCTCCCCGCTCCCAGGTCTTCGTGGCCCTGTACGACATCGCCCCCAAGGACGAGGACGCCATGGACCGCTGGGTCGGCGTCGGCCTGGACATATACCGCCGGATGCGGGTCCGCGTCCACACGCTGGACGGTGAGGAACCGGCCTGGGTCTACGTCCTCAACGGCTACGAGGGCGGTCTGCCCTCGGCCCGCTACCTGGGCGAGGTCGCGGACGCGGCGGAGTCGGCGGGCGCGCCCCACGACTATGTGATGGAACTGCGCAAACGCCCCTGCTGAAGGGCCGGCCGAGGGGGCGCCAGCACGGCCCGCCCCCGCGCCCTGTGGTTGGAAACGACAAGACAACGATCCCGATCCGGTGAGCCTCGTCATCTACGCGCGTAGGCTCGAACCGGATACCCTCGTCGCGTGAACGCATCTCTTCTTCCGGACGACATCCAGGGCGACCCGTACGCCGCCGCCGACGCCGCCGCCGCGCGCCTGCGCGAGCTGACGGGCGCCGAGACCCACGACGTCGCGCTTGTGATGGGCTCCGGCTGGGCCCCGGCCGTGGACGCGCTGGGCGCCCCCGAGGCCGAGTTCCAGGTCACCGAGCTGCCCGGCTTCCCGCCGCCGGCGGTCGAGGGCCACGGCGGCAAGGTCCGCTCGTACAGGATCGGTGACAAGCGCGCGCTCGTCTTCCTGGGCCGCACCCACTACTACGAGGGCCGCGGTGTCGCCGCCGTCGCGCACGGCGTCCGTACGGCCGTCGCCGCCGGTGTGAAGACGATCGTCCTCACCAACGGCTGCGGCGGTCTGCGCGAGGGCATGCGTCCCGGCCAGCCGGTCCTGATCAGCGACCATCTCAACCTGACGGCGACGTCGCCGATCGTCGGCGCGAACTTCGTCGACCTCACGGACCTGTACTCCCCGCGCCTGCGTGCCCTGTGCAAGGAGATCGACCCCTCGCTGGAGGAGGGCGTCTACGCGCAGTTCACGGGCCCCCACTACGAGACCCCGGCGGAGATCCGGATGGCCCGCGTGATCGGCGCGGACCTGGTCGGCATGTCCACGGTCCTGGAGGCCATCGCCGCGCGCGAGGCGGGTGCCGAGATCCTGGGCATCTCCCTCGTGACCAACCTGGCGGCCGGTATGACGGGCGAGCCCCTCAACCACGAAGAGGTGCTCCAGGCGGGCCGCGACTCGGCGACCCGCATGGGCGCGCTGCTGACGCAGGTCCTGAACCGGCTGTAGCTCAGGAGGGTCCGCCGGGGGCGCGTTCTCGGCTGCGGCCCGGTGGGGGCGCCCCTGAAGACAAAGACCAGGCCCTGCGGGCCTGAAAGCACGGGGCGCGCCCCTGCTTTTCAGGGACGCGGGGAACCACGCGACCAGCCCCCACCCACCCGCACCCGAAGAACCCACCGAGGCGGGGCCGAAGGGGCGGCTGCCCCTGGTGACGGGACGGGCAGGGGCGGCGGGGGCGAGCACAATCGAACCGACACACAAACAAAGAACGAGAGGTTGACCCCCGTGCACGACGACCTGATCGCCCGCGCCAAGGCGTGGCTGGCCGAGGACCCCGACCCGGAGACCCGGGACGAGCTCGGCAGGCTGATCGACGCGGCGGACACGGCGGAACTGACCACCCGCTTCTCCGGCACCCTCCAGTTCGGCACGGCCGGCCTCCGGGGCGAACTCGGCGCAGGCCCCATGCGCATGAACCGCTCGGTCGTCATCCGCGCGGCCGCCGGCCTCGCCGCGTACCTGAACAAGCAGGGCGCCGGCGGCGGCCTCGTCGTCATCGGCTACGACGCCCGCCACAAGTCCGCCGACTTCGCGCGCGACACGGCCGCCGTGATGACCGGCGCGGGCCTGCGCGCGGCGGTCCTCCCCCGCCCGCTCCCCACGCCCGTCCTGGCCTTCGCCATAAGGCACCTGGGCGCGGTCGCCGGCGTGGAGGTCACGGCCAGCCACAACCCGCCGCGCGACAACGGCTACAAGGTCTACCTGGGCGACGGCTCCCAGATCGTGCCCCCGGCCGACGCCCGGATCGCGGCCGAGATCGACGCCGTGCGGTCCCTCGACGACGTGCCCCGGCCCGACGCCGGCTGGGACACCCTCGACGACAGCGTCCTGGACGCCTATCTGGCCCGTACGGACGCGGTCCTGGCGCCCGGCTCCCCCCGGACCGCCCGCACGGTCTACACGGCCATGCACGGCGTCGGCAAGGACACCCTGCTCGCGGCGTTCGCCCGGGCCGGCTTCCCGGAGCCCGTCCTCGTCGCCGAGCAGGCGGAGCCGGACCCGGACTTCCCGACGGTCGCCTTCCCCAACCCGGAAGAACCCGGCGCGATGGACCTCGCCTTCGCCGTGGCCCGCGACACGGAGCCCGACCTGATCGTCGCGAACGACCCCGACGCCGACCGCTGTGCCGTCGCGGTCAAGGACGGGGCCGACTGGCGCATGCTGCGCGGCGACGAGGTCGGCGCGCTCCTCGCCACCCACCTGGTCGCGCGCGGCGTCCAGGGCACCTTCGCCGAGTCGATCGTCTCCTCCTCCCTCCTCGGCCGTATCGCCGAGAAGGCGGGCCTGCCCTACGAGGAGACCCTCACCGGCTTCAAGTGGATCGCCCGCGTCGAGGGCCTGCGCTACGGCTACGAGGAGGCCCTCGGCTACTGCGTCGACCCCGAGGGCGTGCGCGACAAGGACGGCATCACGGCGGCCCTGCTCATCACGGAACTCGCCTCGCGCCTGAAGGAGGAGGGCCGCACCCTCCTCGACCTGCTGGACGACATCGCCGTCGAGCACGGCCTGCACGCCACCGACCAGCTCTCGGTCCGCGTCCAGGACCTCTCGCTCATCGCCGACGCGATGGAGCGGCTCCGCGAGCAGCCGCCGACCGCTCTCGCCGGCCTGCCCATCACCAGGGCCGAGGACCTGACCCGGGGCACCGACAGGCTCCCGCCCACGGACGGTCTGCGCTACACGCTCGACGGCGCCCGTGTCATCGTCCGCCCCAGCGGCACGGAGCCCAAGCTCAAGTGCTACCTGGAGGTCGTGGTGCCCGTCGCCGACCTGACGGCCCTCCCGGCGGCCCGCGCGAAGGCGACGGACCTGCTGGCCGGCATCAAGCGGGACCTCTCGGCGGCAGCGGGCATCTGACCCCGCCCCGCTCCCCACGCACACGGGGACCCGGCCGGATCACCGCCCCGCTCCCCACGCACACAGGGCCCCGGCCGGATCACCGGCCGGGGCCCCGCCACGCCCTGGCCGGCACCGGCCGGGGGCACCGCTCTACGGCACCAGCACCAACACCGCCACCCACACCACGGCGAGCACCGCGCTCAGCGGCCACAGGGGCATCCTCCGGCCCCCGTACTGCCCTTCCGGCCTCAGCGAGGGATCCCGCCACATGGCGGTGATCTCGGCGGCGGTCCTCTCGTAGGGGTGCACGAGCCGCAGCTTCCGCTCCAGCCAGCGCCAGCGCTCCGCACGGACGCTCCAGAGCGGGAACGACGCCCGGCGGCTGTCGACCGTCAGCACGGCACCGGCGCACCGGACGGTCGTGAGGTCGTCCCACTCGACGTGCTGGGGCGGGCCCCAGCCGCTGAGCCACAGCCCCGAACGGTCGGCCGTGATCCGCCAGGTGAGCATCTGGGGCAGCGTCAGGACGCCGAAGAGACCGACGACACCACCGAGGACGTACTGCGTCAGCCCGTCCGGGTACAGCCCGACGGCTGCGATCGCGACGATCAGGAACAGGGCGGTGGCCCAGTCCGGCCAGCCCGCCCGCCAGCGCCGTACGGACACCGGCTCGTCCCCCAGCCGCGCCCGGCTCTCCGTGACGGCCGTGGCCCGCAGTTCCTCGTGGATCGTGTGCCGCTCCGCCCTGGCCCGCTGCCCGGCGGCGCGGTGCCGTACCGTCCGGTCGGACAGGGGGCGCACCGGCCCGCTGGACGACTCGACGACCAGCTCCGCGGGCGCACCGCCCTCAGCCGGCTCCGTGCCGACCCACTCCGCCGACTTCCGCAGGTCCACGGGCCCTGCGGCCCCCTCCGGTGCCTCCGGCGTCTCCGCCGCGCTGACGAGCACGATCTCGGCGCCGTCGTGGGGCAGTCCGTACAGGACGGCCTCGCGCAGGGGACCGGGCTGGTCGTCGTCATCGTCCACGCTCTCGACGGCGTCGAGGAGCGCGTCGCGCTCCTCCCGGCCGTCCCGCTCCTGGTCCTCCTGGTCCTCCTGGTCCTCCTCCTCGTCCTCCTCGTCCTCCTCGTCGGCGTCGCCGTACCACTCCTCGGTGGCGACGGTGAACAACGGCCGCAGCGCGTCCACGTCGTCGGCGGCGAAGACCTCGGCGTCACCGTCGGCACCGTCGCGGACGAGCACCCGCAGCACTGGCACGGGAGCGCCCCGCAGCGCGGCGGACCGGCGGCGTCCCAGCACCCCGGAGAGCAACGAGGTGAGTCCCCAGCCGACCACGAACCAGCCGACGAGAGTGACCTCGTGCCGGTCGGTGGCGACGTCCCAGCCGGAGACGGCGGAGAGCACCCCCGCTCCGGCAACGGTCAGGACGCACCCGAACCCCATGAGGAACCGGCCTCGCCGCAGCGGACCGACCTCGTCCGGCACCGTGGCGGTGGCCCCCTCGGTGGCCACCAGGGCCCACTGCCGCTGCAGCCGGCGCTTGCCCAGCCGGATCTCGGCCATGGCCCAGGTCAAGGTCGCGGCGACGAGCCCCACCAGGGTCGGCACGTCGTGCGAGCCCCCGAACCAGGCCAGCAGGAGCAGCAGAAGGGGCGCCGAGAACCGTACGACCTCGGGCCTGACCAGGGTCCACACCAGCTGCAGCGGGACCAGCGCGGCGAGGGCGGCGGGCAGCTCCGCGAAGTTCGCCAGCCAGAAGCCGACGATCAGGCCGCCCGGGACCACGGCGAGCAGCTGCAGGGGCCGCGTCCGCGCCGGCACCCACAGGGGCGGCCGGGTCCGCGCCCAGACGTCCGTCCTCTCCCCGCTCCAGGAAACGCAGCCCTCGGGCACGGCGAACGCGGGCAGCGGACGCGGCGGTGGGAGGACCCTGGGCGGGGACTGGGGCTCAAGCTCGGTACTCATCGTTCTGTGGACACTCCGGCCGCCGTCGTGGTTGCGCCGCGCGGTCCGGCACGATCCAAGCGGACCAGGCTGTGAAGGCGGGACACACGAGCAGCGCCACCTTAGAACAGACGTCCGGAGTTCCTCCGCCGAACCGGCGCCCGGAGCCCTATGTCACACACCCCGCGCCGGACCGGGGTCACCCCACGGCGATCAGCACCGCCAACAGCACGGCCCCGGCCGCCGCCGGCGCCACGATCTCCCAGGCCCACCGCACACTCGGCTCGCCCTGCGACCCGGGCGCCTTCGCCCGCGCCTCGCACAGGTCCCGCAGATCCGCCATGACCTGATCGGTCTCCGCCCGCACGGACCGCGCGGCCTGGGCGGAACCACCGCCCCCCTTGGCCGCCCTATGGGCCTCCCGGGCCTGCTGCCGAGCGGCCTTCTTGCGCCCCCGCAGCGAGACGGGAATCGCCCAGAGCTGATACTTGGCGCCGCTCTCGTCGATCACCTCGTTCGTGTAACCGGACCGCAGCGACACCACGCTCGCCCAGGGCAGCTCGATCACCCGGAACGGGTTCCGCACCCGCAGCCGGTCGTCGTTGGCGAACACCGCCGGCCGAACCGAGAACGCGACCACCACCGGCACGGCCACCAGCAACGAGGCCAGCGCCAGCCAGGGCGTACGCCCCTCCCCCGACACCACCGCGTCCCCGCCGAGCCAGGCGAACAGCCCGAGCAGCGACACCCCGCCGACCAGCCCGGCGGGAGACCGGTAGACCCGGTCCTTGTACACGGGCTTGTCGGGCTTCGACGCGGGGGCCGCGGCCACCGGAGCCTGCCCGGCCTTCGGGTTCTCCGAAGCCGCCACAGCCTCCGCACGCTTCCGAACCGGTTCCGACTCGGGTGACGATTGATCCGAGGTGCTCATACGTCCGATTCTGCCCGACGCCCCGCCCGCCCCGACGCCGGGCCGACCACGAGCAGGAGTCCGCGCGGGCGCGCACGGGCCCGAGCACACCACCGAGGAGGGCCGTGAACGAACGCCCGCGGAACCCGCTGCTTCCGATCCGAGGGCTGTACACCCGCTACGCGCGTAGATATGCTCGTCTGGTGACCATGTCCACAGCTGCACCCCACGCTCTCGCCGACGTCACCGCGTCCGACAGCACGCTGCGCCGCTTCCTCCACGGGCTGCCCGGCGTCGACCCGGTCGGCCTGGAGGCGCGCGCCGCCTCGCTCGGCACCCGTTCCATCAAGACGACCGCCAAGGCGTACGCCATCGACCTGGCCATCTCCATGGTCGACCTGACGACCCTGGAAGGCGCGGACACCCCCGGCAAGGTCCGGTCCCTCGGCGCCAAGGCGGTCCTCCCCGACCCGACCGACCGCTCCACGCCCGCCACGGCCGCGGTCTGCGTCTACCCCGACATGGTGCCGGCCGCCAAGGCCGCCGTCGCCGGCTCCACCGTCAAGGTCGCCTCCGTGGCCACCGCCTTCCCGGCCGGCCGCGCGGCGCTCGCCGTGAAGCTGGCGGACGTCCGCGAGGCCGTCTCCGCCGGCGCCGACGAGATCGACATGGTCATCGACCGCGGCGCGTTCCTGGCGGGCAACTACCTCAAGGTCCACGAGGAGATCACCGCCGTGAAGGAGGCCTGCGGAGCGTCGGCCCGCCTGAAGGTCATCTTCGAGACGGGCGAACTCTCGACCTACGACAACATCCGCCGGGCCAGCTGGCTCGGCATGCTCGCGGGCGCGGACTTCATCAAGACCTCCACCGGCAAGGTCGCGGTGAACGCCACGCCCGCCAACACCCTCCTCATGCTGGAGGCCGTCCGCGACTTCCGCGCCCAGACCGGTGTCCAGATCGGTGTGAAGCCCGCCGGCGGCATCCGCACCACCAAGGACGCGATCAAGTTCCTGGTCCTGGTCAACGAGACCGTCGGCGAGGACTGGCTGGACAACCACTGGTTCCGCTTCGGCGCGTCCTCGCTCCTCAACGACCTGCTGATGCAGCGCCAGAAGCTGGCCACCGGCCGCTACTCCGGCCCCGACTACGTGACGGTGGACTGATCCCCATGGCTTCCGCATTCGAATACGCACCGGCCCCCGAGTCCCGGGCGATCGTCGACATCGCCCCCTCCTACGGCCTGTTCATCGACGGCGAGTTCACCGAGGCCGCCGACGGCAAGGTCTTCAAGACGGTCAGCCCCGCCTCCGAGGAGGTTCTCTCCGAGGTCGCCCAGGCGGGCGAGGCGGACGTGGACCGCGCCGTACAGGCCGCCCGCAGGGCGTTCGAGAAATGGTCGGCCCTCCCCGGCACGGAGCGCGCGAAGTACCTCTTCCGCATCGCCCGCATCATCCAGGAGCGCTCCCGCGAGCTGGCCGTCCTCGAGACCCTCGACAACGGCAAGCCGATCAAGGAGACCCGCGACGCCGACCTCCCCCTGGTCGCCGCGCACTTCTTCTACTACGCGGGCTGGGCCGACAAGCTCGACCACGCCGGCTACGGCGCGAACCCCCGGCCCCTCGGCGTGGCGGGCCAGGTCATCCCCTGGAACTTCCCGCTCCTGATGCTGGCGTGGAAGATCGCCCCGGCCCTGGCGACGGGCAACACGGTCGTCCTGAAGCCCGCGGAGACCACCCCCCTCTCGGCGCTGTTCTTCGCGGACGTCTGCCGTCAGGCGGGCCTGCCCAAGGGCGTCGTCAACATCCTCCCCGGTTACGGCGACACGGGCGCGGCCCTGGTCGCGCACCCGGACGTCAACAAGGTCGCCTTCACCGGCTCCACCGCGGTCGGCAAGCAGATCGCGAAGACGGTCGCCGGCACCCGCAAGAAGCTGACCCTGGAACTGGGCGGCAAGGGCGCGAACATCGTCTTCGACGACGCCCCCATCGACCAGGCCGTCGAGGGCATCGTGAACGGCATCTTCTTCAACCAGGGCCAGGTCTGCTGCGCGGGCTCCCGCCTCCTGGTCCAGGAGTCGATCCAGGACGAGCTGCTCGACTCCCTGAAGCGGCGCCTGTCCACGCTCCGCCTCGGCGACCCGCTGGACAAGAACACGGACATCGGCGCGATCAACTCCGAGGAGCAGCTCACCCGGATCACCTCGCTCGTCGAGCGCGGCGAGTCGGAGGGCGCCGAGCGCTGGTCCCCGGCCTGCGAACTGCCGACGTCCGGCTACTGGTTCGCCCCGACGCTCTTCACGAACGTCACGCAGGCGCACACCATCGCCCGTGACGAGATCTTCGGCCCGGTCCTCTCCGTCCTCACGTTCCGCACCCCGGACGAGGCGGTCGCCAAGGCCAACAACACCCAGTACGGCCTGTCGGCGGGCATCTGGACCGAGAAGGGCTCCCGGATCCTGGCCGTCGCGAACAAGCTGCGCGCGGGCGTCGTCTGGTCCAACACGTTCAACAAGTTCGACCCGACGTCGCCGTTCGGCGGCTACAAGGAGTCGGGCTTCGGCCGCGAGGGCGGCCGTCACGGCCTGGAGGCGTACCTCGATGTCTGACAAGTCCGAGCAGCAGCGTCTGAGTGTCTTCAAGACCTACAAGCTGTACGTCGGCGGGAAGTTCCCGCGTTCCGAGAGCGGCCGGGTGTACGAGGTGACGGACTCCAAGGACAACTGGCTGGCCAACGCCCCGCTCTCCTCCCGCAAGGACGCCCGTGACGCGGTCGTGGCCGCGCGCAAGGCGTTCGGCGCCTGGTCCGGAGCCACCGCCTACAACCGCGGCCAGGTCCTCTACCGCGTCGCCGAGATGCTGGAGGGCCGCAGGAGCCAGTTCGTCCACGAGGTGGCCGACGCCGAGGGCCTGTCGAAGTCGAAGGCGGCCGCCCAGGTGGAGGCCACGATCGACCGCTGGGTCTGGTACGCGGGCTGGACCGACAAGATCGCCCAGGTGGTCGGCGGCGGAAACCCGGTCGCGGGCCCGTACTTCAACCTCTCCTCCCCCGAACCGACCGGCGTGGTCGCGGTCCTGGCCCCCCAGGAGTCGTCGTTCCTGGGCCTGGTCTCGGTGCTGGCCCCCGTGATCGCGACGGGCAACACCGCGGTCGTGGTGGCGAGCGAGAAGTCCCCTCTCCCGGCCCTCTCTCTCGGCGAGGTCCTGGCCACCTCCGATGTCCCCGGCGGCGTGGTCAACGTCCTCTCGGGCCGTACGTCGGAGATCGCGACGCCCCTGGCCGCCCACCAGGACGTCAACGCGATCGACCTGGCCGGCGCCGACGACGTCCTGGCGAAGGAACTGGAGATCGCCGCGGCCGACAACCTCAAGCGCGTCCTGCGTCCACAGCCTGTGGACGACTGGTCGACCACGCCCGGTATCGACCGCATGACGGCGTTCCTGGAGACGAAGACGGTCTGGCACCCGACGGGGTCACTGGGCGCCTCGGGTTCGGCGTACTGAGACGAACGCCGGGGAACCGCCCCCCGCCGGGACGGCGCGGACCGTCCACGGCCGGTGGGGCGGTCCCCCTCGCCCCTCACGGGGCGGTCATCGCAACCCGCCCACCAGCTGACCCACCAGCGGAATGCTCCCGATCGACGGCGCCTGCGCCAACGGGCCGGTCAGAGCCGTCGACTGCAGCGGCTTGAAGTCGGCGAGCTGGGTGCCCACCCCGTTGTCGAGGGGATCGACGCCCGTCCCGGCCAGCGGGTTGGGCTTGAGCCCCGCGACCGGGCCGGTGACATAACCGATCGTGCCGGTCAGGGCCTGCAGGCCCGCCTGCGGGTCGATCTTCCCCAGCGAGGTGGGCCGGGTGCGCAGTACGTCGACGACCGGGGCCGCGTCGTCCGCCGCGGCGGCCGTACCCGCGCCCGCGCCGAGCGCGACCCCGGCTGTGGCGGCGGCCAGCAACGCGCGTCGGGCGGTGGAGTTCAGGGGAGCCGAGTGTCGAGCCATCAGCGTTGTCACCTTCTCTGTTCTACGACCACTTCCCGCTCCGGAAAGTAATCATGGCAACACGTAAGGTAGTTGAGGTGTGATGTGCGCTCCAAGGGCGACCCGCCGTCTCGGCGGGAGCCGCGTGATGCCTCACACTGGACTCTCGTGAGTTCGCATCCCCCGATACCGACCCGAGTCGTCCTGCTGTCCGGTCCGTCCGGCTCGGGCAAGTCTCTCCTCGCCGCCCGCTCCGGCCTGCCCGTGCTGCGGCTCGACGACTTCTACAAGGAGGGCGACGACCCGACGCTGCCGCAGGTGGAGGGCAGCACGGACATCGACTGGGACCACCCGCTGTCGTGGGACGCGGACACCGCCGTCGCGGCGATCGAGGAACTGTGCCGCACGGCCCGGACGACCGTCCCGACGTACGACATCTCCCTCAGCGCCCGGACCGGCGCGGAGGCCCTGCACATCGGGCGGACGCCGGTGTTCATCGCCGAGGGGATCTTCGCCGCCGAGATCGTCGGGCGCTGCCGCGAACTCGGCCTGCTGGCGGACGCGCTGTGCCTGACCCGTGGTCCGGTGAAGACCTTCCGCCGCCGCTTCCTGCGCGACCTCAGGGAGGGCCGCAAGTCGGTGCCGTTCCTGCTGCGGCGCGGCTGGCGGTTGATGCGGCTGGAGCGTTCGATCGTGGCTCGCCAGACGGAGTTGGGCGCCCACCCGTGCGACCGCGACGAGGCTCTGGGCCGTCTGGCGGCGGCCGCCGCGGGCCGGGTCGCGAAGGCGCCGGCCTGAGCCCGCACCTGAGCACGGACCCGGCCCGGGGGACCCGACGGTGGACGTGAGGCGGACATGAAAACGGGACTGGACGGACCCCCCGGCCCTCCAGTCCCGCTTCCCCCGTGCCCCCCACTCGTCACACCGGCGCTCCCCCGCGCCACCGTGACGTTCCCCGTTCCCCCGTGCTCCCCCGTACTCCCCCCGCTTTTCCCCCGTTACTTACTCCCCCCCACAGACCCTCAGGCGACAAGCTCCCCGAAGGACTCCTCCTCGTCACGGCCGAAGCTGAGGACCTCGTCCTCACGCAGCCGGCGGAGGGACCGCCAGATGCTGGACTTCACCGTGCCGACACTGATGTCGAGGATCTCCGCGATCTCCGGGTCGGTACGGCCCTCGTAGTAACGGAGGACCAGCATCGTCCGCTGGAGTTCGGGGAGCCGGGCGAGCGCCTGCCACAGGACGGCGCGCAGTTCGGTGCCGCGCATCGCGTCCGTGTCGCCGGCGGTCTCCGGCAGCTCCTCGGTCGGGTACTCGTTCAGCTTGCGGCGGCGCCACGCGCTGATGTGCAGATTGGTCATGGTGCGGCGGAGGTAGCCCCCGACCGCGGCCTTGTCACTGATCCGGTCCCACGCCCGGTAGGTCGAGAACAGCGCGCTCTGCAGCAGGTCCTCGGCCTCGAAGCGGTCCCCGGTCAGGTGGTAGGCGGTTGCGTACAGGGAGGCACGACGCTCCTGGACGTAGGCGGTGAACTCCGCCTCCGACACAGACCGGCGTTCCCCCGTGCCCTCCCCGTACGCGGTCCCCGTTCCCCCGTGGGCGACCCCCGTCGCCCCCGTGGCGCTTCCCCCCACATGTGCGTCAACCACCGACATGTACGTGGTGTGCTGACGCCCGGTGCCGCGAGCGCACCCCCGCCCGCTCACGGCACCGGACTTCTCCGCGTTCCGGACGACGTCGTGGAGCCGCGTGACAACTGCGCTAGTGCTGGTGCTGTGCAGCGTGTTCATCTCGCGCCCCCCGTCGTGGAGTTCCGGTCTTCGGCGTGCTTTCTTGCCTGTGCCGAAAAGATTGCCCGGCCACCTTCATGGCTCTGTCCGCCGACTGTCACAGACCTGTCACAGGGGTCGGACCCATGGGCGCGGCCCAGACGGGGCACAGGTCGATCACAGAGAAGAGTCGTACGGCTACGCGAACGGCACGATCGTGTGCGGGTGTCGGGTGGGAGCGCTCCAACGGTCGATTCGGCGCCATGCCATGGGCCAGAATGAGCCCGTGCCTTCCCTGTTGCTGATCGAGGACGACGACGCCATCCGCACGGCCCTGGAGCTCTCACTGACGCGCCAGGGGCACCGTGTCGCCACCGCCGCCACCGGCGAGGATGGTCTCAAGCTGCTGCGCGAACAGCGGCCGGATCTGATCGTTTTGGACGTGATGCTGCCAGGCATCGACGGCTTCGAGGTGTGCCGGCGGATCCGGCGCACCGACCAGCTGCCGATCATCCTGCTCACCGCGCGCAGCGACGACATCGACGTCGTGGTGGGCCTGGAGTCGGGCGCGGACGACTACGTGGTCAAGCCCGTGCAGGGGCGGGTGCTGGACGCCCGGATCCGCGCCGTGCTGCGGCGCGGTGAGCGCGAGGCCAACGACGCGGCGACCTTCGGTTCCCTCGTGATCGACCGCGCGGCGATGACCGTGACGAAGAACGGCGAGGACCTCCAGCTGACCCCCACCGAGCTGCGGCTGCTTCTGGAGCTGAGCCGCCGCCCGGGACAGGCCCTGTCCCGGCAGCAGTTGCTGCGTCTGGTGTGGGAGCACGACTACCTGGGCGACTCCCGCCTGGTGGACGCGTGTGTGCAGCGACTGCGCGCCAAGGTCGAGGACGTCCCGTCGTCGCCGACCCTGATCCGTACCGTGCGCGGCGTGGGCTACCGGTTGGACACGCCTCAGTGACGAAGGCCCGAGGGGGGATCCGCGGCTGGGCCGCGGCTCGCAGGAAAGTGCAGTCCCGGATCCGTTTCACCAGTCTGCGGCTGCGGCTGGTGGTCGTCTTCGGTCTGGTGGCGCTCACGGCGGCCGTGTCGGCGTCCGGTATCGCCTACTGGCTCAACCGCGAGGCCGTGCAGACGCGCGCGCAGGACGCCGCGCTCAACGACTTCGAGCGTGAGATGCAGAGCCATGTGAGCACGCTGCGCCCGAACCCGACACAGGACCAACTGCGCGTCGCGGCACGGAAGATGGCGGACGGCGGCGAGCGCTCCAGCGTACTGCTGATCGCCGAGGGCGCCGACGGCGAGACGGTCTCCGGCTCCTCGACCGACAACGCGCTCACCGGCTTCTCGCTGGAGGACGTGCCCGCGTCCCTGCAGAAGGCCGTCAACAAACGGCAGAAGCTGACCTCGGGCAACAAGCACGCGTACCACGTGTACTGGCAGCGGGTCATCGACGGCGACACCCCGTATCTGGTGGGCGGCGCGAAGATGATCGGCGGCGGCCCTACCGGCTATATGCGCAAGTCCCTCGCGGAGGAGGCGAAGGACCTCAACTCCCTCGCCTGGTCGCTCGGTATCGCCACGGGTCTGTCGCTGATCGGCTCGGCGCTGCTCGCGCAGGCCGCCGCGACCACGGTCCTGAAGCCGGTGCAGCGCCTCGGTGTGGCCGCCCGGCGTCTCGGCGAGGGCAAGCTCGACACCCGGCTGCGCGTCTCCGGCACGGACGAACTGGCCGACCTCTCCAGGACGTTCAACCTCGCGGCGGAGTCCCTGGAGAAGAAGGTCGACGACATGAGCGCCCGCGAGGAGGCGTCCCGCCGCTTCGTCGCCGACATGTCCCATGAACTCCGGACGCCGCTGACGGCGATCACCGCCGTCACGGAGGTGCTGGAGGAGGAACTGGACGCCGACACGGGCAGCCTCGACCCCATGATCGAACCGGCGGTGCGGCTCGTCGTCAGTGAGACCCGCCGCCTCAACGACCTGGTCGAGAACCTGATGGAGGTCACCCGCTTCGACGCGGGCACGGCCCGGCTCGTCCTCGACGACGTGGACATCGCCGACCAGATCACCGCCTGCATCGACGCCCGCGCCTGGCTGGACGCGGTGGAACTGGACGCCGAGCGCGGCATCATCACCAACCTGGACCCGCGCCGCCTGGATGTGATCCTGGCGAACCTGATCGGCAACGCGCTCAAGCACGGCGGCTCCCCGGTGCGCGTCTCGGTGCGCACGGAGGGCGAGGACCTGCTGATCGAGGTGCAGGACCACGGCCCCGGCATCCCCGAGGACGTCCTCCCGCACGTCTTCGACCGCTTCTACAAGGCGAGCGCCTCCCGCCCGCGCTCCGAGGGCAGTGGCCTCGGCCTGTCGATCGCCCTGGAGAACGCCCACATCCACGGCGGCGAGATCACCGCCGCCAACTCCCCCAAGGGCGGCGCGGTCTTCACCCTCCGCCTGCCCCGCGACGCGTCCTCCCTGGTCGCGGAGGAAGGGGACGCCGAGGGCGACGGTGGCACGCACGGCACCGAAGGGGACGGGCAGTGACGATACGAAGCGCAGGAGGACGAGAGGACGCCGGGCCCCAGCGCGTGCGCGTGCCGGACCTACGCGTACGGGGCCCACGCGCGCGACGGGTACGGGTCCTGGCCGCGACCGGGGCACTCGCCGGCCTCCTCGCGGGCTGCGGCATCCGCGCCACCCAGGTGCCGACGGACTTCGGTCCGGCACCGTCGATGGTCCCGTGCGAGTTGTCGGCGACGGACCTCGCGCCCCAGGCGACCCCCTCCGGTATGCCGGTCGAGGTGTTCCTGCTCTGTTCCGGGGCGCTCGTCAGGGTCAACCGCTCGGTGCAGGTGGCCGAGAGCGCCGATGAGGCCCAGCGGCGCGTCGTCGTCGCGCAGGGCCTGCTGGACGCCCTGGCCGGCGACCCCAGCGACGTGGAGAACGAGGCCGGTTACAGCACTGCCGTCCCTCCCGGCCTCGGCGTGACGGGCCCCGCCCCCGGCGACCCCGAGGACGCCCTGCGTCTGTCCACCGCCCCCGACGCCCTCCCCCAGTACGCCCTGGCCCAGATCGTCTGCACCTTCGCCGACTCGGCGGCCGCCGGCGACAACGGCTCGGTCGTCCTGGGCAGCACCAGCGCGGAGTCGCTGAGGCGCTACGAGTGCACCCCGGAGATCCAGTCGGCCCCCAGCAAGGGAAACCCCCCGTCGACGGAGGTCGGGACTTCCTGACCCCGCCACACCGAGGCGCGCCGAGGCCCCCGGCCAGGGCAACTGCAGAAGAGGCGGCGAGTGAGCCAAAGGGGCGCGCCTGTGTCGAGAGTGCGAGCGCGCGCAGGCCCCGACGAAGGAGGGACCGAGCACGGTCGCGCTCTCGACACAGGCTTCTGCGCCCCGGCGGCGAACCGAGCCAAAAAAAGAAGGTGCAACCGATCGTGCCGGGGGCCGCGTCTTGGGGGGCGTGCAGCCTCAAGGTACGAACGGCGGTAGCGCCGGGGTCCGTGTCCGTGTGGCGGGGGGTGTCCTCCTCGCCGCGCATCTCGCGGTCGTTGCCTGGATCACGCTGCGCCCGCTGGACGTCACCTGGATGAGTCCCGCGAACCTGCGGCCGTTCGCGGGGATCAGAGCGGATCTGGCGCTCGGGTGGCCGCAGGCGGCCCACCGGATCGGTGAGGGACTGGCACTGCTCGCTCCGCTGGGCGTCCTGCTGCCGATGCTGCACGGCAGGATCGCCGGGTCGCCGCTCGCCTCACTGGCCCGGTCGGTCGCGGCCGGGGCGCTGCTGTCGCTGGCCATCGAGCTGTTGCAGACCGGGGTGCCGGGTCAGGTCGTCGACATCGACTCGATCCTGCTGAACGCGGTCGGTGTGGGCCTCGCCCACCTCGCGGTCGTACCGGCGGTCAGGTCGGCGTTGCGGCGGAGGGCCGAGACCCGGGTGCGGACGGCCAGGCCGCGACCTGAGGAGTTGTCTCAGGGTCGGACCCCGACGATTCCCAGGGTCGGGATGGCTCCGTAGAGGGACGCTTCGTCCGCTTCGTCACCGTAGCGTCGAAGGTGTGGAAAAGAGAGCGGTGGCCGCTTCGAGGCCCCGTCCGTCCCCACCGTCGGCCCGCGGTCGACGTCCTACGCTGACGAAGGAGCCCCCATGAGCCGCCTTGCCCGCCCCACCGAAGGCCGGATGATCGGCGGAGTGTGTGCCGCGCTGGCACGGCGCTTCGGCACCTCCGCGACCACGATGCGCGTGATCTTCCTGGTGTCGTGTCTGCTTCCGGGCCCGCAGTTCCTGCTGTACATAGCGTTGTGGATCCTGTTCCCCGCCGAGGACAAGGCCCGCGCGGCCTGGTGACACGCACACCGGCGGGGCGCACCCTTCGCGGGTGCGCCCCGTACGGCTGTCGCGATGCGCCTCAGGCGGCGGGGCCGCCGCCGAGGGGCAGGCCGTTGACGCCGAGGCCCTTGGCGGGGAGCGTCTTGCCGACGGGGAGGCCGCCGAGCAGCCCGGCGACGGGGGCGGTGGGGCCCTCGGCAAGGACGTTGGTGACGGCGGGCTGGGCGGCTTCGAGGCCGGCACCGAGCGCGCTCTGACCCTGGGCGAGGGCGCCGGAGGCGGTCGGCAGCACCTTCGAGACGTTCTCCACGGGCAGTGCCTGGGTGACGGTGCCCAGGGCCTGGGAAGCGTCGGGGGCAGCCGGCGCGGCGTTCGCGGCGCCCGCGCCCGCAGCGGCGATGGCGGCACCGACGACGGCGACACCGAGGGTCTTGGCAGCAGACTGCTTCATGTTGAATGCGTCCTTGGAATGCGTTTGACGGGTGGTGAGCGGTGCCGAAACGTAAACACCAAAGTCCCGCCGGAGGCAAACATCGAAAAGCGGCCGCGTCGCCGTCGGCGTGACCGCTTCCCGATGTCGCTGTTCAGCCCTGTTCGTCAGCAGAACCGCTGGTGGAGGCCGTCTGGCGGAACAGCCATTCGGATTTCAACTCGGCATACCCGGGCTTGATCACGTCATTGATCATGGCCAGTCGTTCATCGAAAGGAATGAATGCTGACTTCATAGCATTGACCGAGAACCACTGCATGTCATCGAGCGTGTAGCCGAAAGCGTCGACAAGGTGCTCGAATTCGCGGCTCATGCTGGTGTGGGACATCAGCCGGTTGTCGGTGTTCACGGTGGCCCGGAAGTGCAGTCGTCGCAGCAGCCCGATGGGGTGCTCGGCGTACGAACGGGCGGCGCCGGTCTGGAGGTTGGAGCTGGGGCACAGCTCCAGCGGGATGCGCTTGTCGCGGACGTAGGAGGCGAGGCGGCCGAGCTTCACGGAGCCGTCCTGGTGCACCTGGATGTCGTCGATGATGCGGACGCCGTGGCCGAGCCGGTCGGCGCCGCACCACTGCAGGGCCTGCCAGATGGAGGGGAGTCCGAAGGCCTCGCCGGCGTGGATGGTGAAGTGGTTGTTCTCGCGCTTGAGGTACTCGAAGGCGTCGAGGTGGCGGGTGGGCGGGTAACCGGCCTCGGCACCCGCGATGTCGAAGCCGACGACGCCCATGTCGCGGTAGCGGTTGGCGAGTTCGGCGATCTCCAGGGAGCGGGCCGCGTGCCGCATCGCGGT
Organism: Streptomyces akebiae; assembly: GCF_019599145.1. Classification (NCBI taxonomy): domain Bacteria; kingdom Bacillati; phylum Actinomycetota; class Actinomycetes; order Kitasatosporales; family Streptomycetaceae; genus Streptomyces; species Streptomyces akebiae. The sequence continues at coordinate 3,788,413 of NZ_CP080647.1, forward strand.
GAGCAGGGCACCGACACGGATGCGGTGGCCGTCGGCCCTCGCCCGCCGCTCGCCTTCGCGGAAGCCCTCGTTGACGGCCTCGACGACCTGTTCGAGGGTGAGCCCGCCTTCGAGGTGCTGTTCGGGGGCGTAGCGGACCTCGGCGTAGACGACGCCGTCGGCTGCGAGGTCCTCGGCGCACTCGGCGGCGACGCGGAAGAGGGCGTCGCGGGTCTGCATGACGGCGACGGTGTGGGAGAAGGTCTCCAGGTACCGCTCCAGCGAGCCGGAGTCGGCGGCCTCGCGGAACCAGACGCCGAGTCGGTCGGCGTCGGTCTCGGGGAGGTGGGAGTACCCGTTGTCGCGGGCGAGTTCGACGATGGTTCCGGGGCGCAGGCCTCCGTCGAGGTGGTCGTGCAGCAGAACCTTGGGCGCCCGGCGGATCTGGTCCGAGTCCGGGGTGTTACCGGTCGGGTCGGTCTGGTTCGTCATTTTCGCACGATAACGCCTACGCGCGTAGAGCGCCTGTCGGGCGGTCCTGTCGATACCCAACGGTGACCCACAGGACGGGTGGCGTACACCATGTCTTCTGACACTGTTCTGTCATGGCGCAGCAAGCAATGCCGGTACGTACGCCCCGACTTGGGCGGACGATCGGCCCGGAGCCGAGCACGGTCAGCGGGGTCGTCCTGCTGCTCCCGGCCGGCGACGAGGCATCCACCCGCAGACCCTCCCCCATGATGGCCACGGCATCCGTGCGCGCCCTCGGCCGCCGGCTCGCCCGCGCGGGCCGTACGGAGGGGCTGGCCACGCATGTCGTGCACTACCGCTACCGGGGATGGAACGGCTCGGAGGCGCGGCTGGCGCGGGACGCCGAGTGGGCCACGGACGAGGTCGTCCGGCGTTACGGAGATGTCCCGGTGTGTCTCGCCGGGCTCCACATGGGGGCGCGGGCCGCGCTGCACGCGGGTGGGCACGAGGCCGTCAACTCCGTGCTGGCCATCGCTCCCTGGTTGCCCGAGGAGGATGTGGCGGCGCCGCCCGAACCGGTGAAACAGCTGGCCGGGCGGCGGGTGCTGATCGTGCACGGGACCAACGACGAGCGGGTGGATCCCGAATTGTCGTTCCGGTTCGCGGCGCGGGCGAAGAAGACCAACCCCGACATCTGCCGCTTCGAGGTGCACGCGGACCGGCACGGGTTGACGCAGTACCGGGACGAGGTGCATGCGTTGGCCTCGGACTTTGTGATGGGGGTGCTGTTCGGGAGGGCGTTCGCGCGGCCCGTCGAGGACGCGTTGGCCGCTCCGCCGCCGTTGGGATTGCGGATGCCGCTCGCCTCCGGCTTCGGGGTGGCTCGCTCCCAGAGGCGTGGTTGAGGACCGTATCGCGGCCTCCGGCCCGGTGGGGCCTCTCGCGCGGTTCCGTGCGCCCCTGCGGGGCCGGCCGCGGCTTGCGTCAGTCGTGGAGGAGGCGTCCTCTTCTGGAGAGCAGGAACTTCTTGAAGGCCGCCACCGGGGGTGTGTCCGGGTGGCCGTCGAGCCAGGCGACGCCGATTTCCCTGGCCGCTCTCGGGGCCGTGACCGTCAGTTCCACCACTCCCGGCCGGGGGACGGCCGGGGGCGGGAGGAGAGCCACGCCGAGGCCCGCCGCCACCAGGCCCCGTAGTGTCTCCGCCTCCTCCCCCTCGAAGGCGATACGGGGTTTGAAGCCGGCCTCCTTGCAGAGGTCGTCGGTGATGCGGCGCATGCCGTAGCCGGGTTCGAGGGTGACGAAGGTTTCGTCGGCGGCCTCGGCGAGGCGGACGCGTTTGCGGGCGGCCAGGCGGTGGTCGGCGGGGACGACGAGGCGGAGCTTCTGTTCGTCGAGGCGGCGGGCCACCAGGTCGGGGGCGTCCGGGACGGGAGAGGTGAGGCAGAGGTCGAGTTCGCCGGCGCGGAGGCGTTCGAGCATGGCCTCGCCGTAGTTCTGGACCAGGCTGAAGCGGACGCGGGGGTGCTCGGCACGGAAGGCCTGGAGGAGGCCGGGCACCGTCTCGGCACCCATGGTGTGCAGGAAGCCGAAGGCGACCTTTCCCGTGGCGGCGTCGGCGTCGGCGCGGACCTCGTCGGCGGCGCGTTCGATCTCGGTGAGGGCGCGCTCGACGGAGGCGTGGAAGGTGCGGCCGGCGTGGGTGAGGGAGACCGTGCGCCCCCGGCGGGCGAACAGGTCGACGCCCAGGTCCTGTTCCAGCCGGACCATCGCCCGCGACAGCGTCGACTGCGGGACCTGCATCTCCTGTGCGGCACGGGTGACGTGCTCGGTGCGGGCGACCCCGGCGAAGTAGGCGAGGCGGGGGGCCAGGCGCAGGACGATGTCTTCGATGTGCTCGATGTCTTCTGTGTCACCGGACGGTGACAGCCGGGTCTCTGACCTCTGCTGATGCATCACGGGAACGATTATGGGGGTTCCATGCATTGGACGGATGAATGACGCCGTACGTAGTTTCGAGGCATGCCTTCCGCGAGTACCGAGGCGTCCACCAGGGTGGGCGCCGGATCAGCCGTCATCTCCGCCAAGCCCTCCGACCCCGCCCCCCGCACCGTCGATTCCCGTGTGGCCCCGGGCGGGCCCGGCTACCGGCGGATGAGCCTCGCGCTGTTCCTCGCGGGTGTCGCGACCTTCGCTCTCCTGTACTCCACGCAGGCACTGCTGCCGCTGATCTCGGACGGTTTCGGAACGACGGCGAGCGCGGCCAGTTGGACGGTGTCGGCGGCGACGGGCGCGCTGGCGCTGTTCGTGCTGCCGATGAGCGCGCTGTCGGAGCGGTTCGGGCGGCGTACGGTGATGACCGCGTCGCTGGCGGTCGCGGTGACGGTCGGGCTGCTGATCCCCTTCGCGCCCTCGCTGGGGGCGCTGGTGGTGCTGCGGGCCGTGCAGGGTGCCGCGCTGGCCGGGGTGCCGGCCTCGGCGACCGCCTACCTCGCCGAGGAGGTGCGGCCCAAGGCGCTCATCACCGCGATCGGTCTCTTCGTCGCCGGCAACAGCGTCGGTGGCATGAGCGGTCGGGTCGTCACGGGGTGGATCGCCCAGGAGTGGGGCTGGCGGGTCGCGCTGGGCGTGCTCGGGGTGATCGCGGTCGGGTGCGCGGTGGCCTTCCGGCTGCTGCTCCCCGCGCCGAAGCACTTCGTCGCCGGGTCGCTGCGGCCCCGGGTGCTGGGCCGTACGGTCCGGGCGCACCTCGCCGATCCGCTGCTGCGCCGGCTGTACGCGATCGGCGCGCTGTTCATGACGGTCTTCGGCGCCGTGTACACGGTGATCGGTTACCGGCTGGCCGACGCGCCCTTCTCCCTGCCGCAGGGGGTCATCGGGTCGATCTTCCTCGTGTACCTGGTGGGTACGGTGTCGGCGTCCACCGCCGGGACGCTGGTGGGGCGGCTGGGGCGTCGGGGCACGTTGTACCTGGCGGGCGGCACGACGACGGCCGGTCTGCTGGTCTCGCTCTCCGACTCGCTCCCGGTGGTCCTGCTCGGCCTCGTCCTCATCACCGCCGGCTTCTTCGCGGGACACGCCGCCGCGTCGTCGTCGGTGAGCCACACGGCGAAGGAGGGCCGGGCGCAGGCGTCGGCGCTGTACCAGTCGGCGTACTACGCGGGCTCCAGCGCGGGCAGCACGCTGGGGGCGGTGGCCTTCCACGCCGGCGGCTGGGGCGGCACGGTCGCCCTGGGGCTACTGGCGGTGCTGGGCGTGGTGGGGATCACCGTGGTGGGGTCCCGCGCGGCTCGGCGGACGCCGGTGCCGGTGCGCTGAGCTCCGTCTCACCGCTCGCCCTGAAAGAGCACGCGGGGCGCTCACAACCTCTCTGACCTGCCCCTTCTTCTCTTCGCCAGGCCATTGTCAGTGGGCTGCGGTAGCTTCCGAGGTGGTGCGCAAGGGTGCGTGCGACGGAGTGAGCCACAGGGGTGGGTTGGCCATGAGTGACGGTACGGCGACGGCGGAACTGGACGTCCGGCTGGAGAAACACCGGGTCGAGCTGACCGGGTACTGCTATCGGATGCTGGGGTCGTCCTTCGAGGCCGAGGACGCCGTTCAGGACACGATGATCAGGGCCTGGCGGAGTTACGAGAAGTTCGAGGGGCGATCCTCTCTGCGCTCGTGGCTCTACCGCATCGCCACGAACGTCTGCCTCGACATGCTGACCGCGGGGAACAAGCGGGCGCGGCCCATGGATCTCACCGACTCGACGCCCCTCGCGCAGGCCGCCCTCTCCCCCCGCCCCGACAACACCTGGCTGGAGCCGGTGCCGGACGCCCGGGTGCTGCCGACCACCGACGATCCGGCGGAGGCCGCCGTGGCCAAGGAGTCCGTGCGGCTGGCGTTCGTCGCGGCGCTGCAGAAGCTGCCGTCCAAGCAGCGGGCGGTGCTCATCCTGCGTGAGGTGCTCGCGTGGAAGGCCAGCGAGGTCGCCGAGCTGCTCGACACGTCCGTCGCCTCGGTGAACAGCGCCCTCCAGCGAGCCCGGGCGACCCTCGCCGAGAGCGACGGGCAGATCGCGGCGGCCGATGTCTCCGACCCGCTCGACGACGACCAGCAGAAGCTGCTGGAGCGCTATGTGGCCGCCTTCGAGGGGTACGACATGGCGGCGCTGACGGCCCTGCTGCACGAGGACGCGGTCATGACGATGCCGCCGTTCGACCTGTGGCTGACCGGCACCGGCGACATCACCGGGTTCATGACCACGCTCGGCGCGCCCTGCGCCGGATCACACCTCGTCCCGGTCGCGGTCAACGGGCTGCCGGGCTTCGCGCAGTACAAGCCGGACCCGGAGAAGGGCGGCTTCAGCGCGTGGGCCGTGCAGGCGCTGGAGATCTCAGAGGGCCGGATCGCCGGATTCCACTGCTTCCTCGACACCGCCCGGTGGTTCCCCCTCTTCGACCTGCCCCTCCACCTCGAAGGCAAGCCCGACCAGGGCCAGTAGCGCGCGCAGCGCCGGGTCGGGGTCCCGCAGCCGTATCCGGCCCCCGGCCCGGCGGGCGGTGAGCTGCATGCGGGCCAGTACGTCGACGGCGGCCAGGCCGGGTGGGCCGATACCGGCGACATCGCACAGCACGATCCCGCCCCCGGTCCTGTCCAGTCGCGCTCGTACCTCGGCACAGAGCCGAGGCGTCTCGTCCCGGGTGACGGGGCCTGGCAGCACGAGTACGGCGGGTGTCGTCGCGTCCACGATCTGTAGACCGGGCGAGGTCACGCAATTCATCGGTGGCTGAGGACGCCCCGTACCGGCGAACCTACTTGGTGGGGAACACGCTCGTATCCAGGGCGAACGCGAAGGGCTCGGGGAGTTCGATCGCGTCGCCGAACTTGCCCGCGCGCAGTACGCGGTAGACGTCGCCCTTCGGCTCGCCGTAGAGCGTCACCGTCGGACCGCCCGGCGCCCAGCTGTCGATGAGCAGGTACAGCGGTACTCCCGCCTGTGCGTAGCCCGCCGCCTTCTTGATCCGGTCGTTGCTCGCGTTGGACTTCGAGGTGATCTCTACGACCAGTTCGGCGGCGGCTGCGGGGATGTAGTTGCCGTCTCCTTCGGCGTACAGGGCGTCCCTGGGCGCCACAGCGAGGTCAGGAATGTAGAGCCCCGCACGAGACGGTACGGCCGCGCCCAGCGTCTGATAGATCCCCCAGTCTTCAGGGATCTCCCGATAGAGGCGACGCTGCACGCGGTCGGCAATGTCGTTGTGGGCGATGGACGGCGGTGGCGCCACGGTGACGATCCCCTCGATGATCTCCACCTTGCAGCCCTCGGGGGCGTCCGTCTCCTGCCGGATTCGGACGAGGTCGTCCCACTCGTGGCCACTGGCCGTCGCGTGGTCGACAGTGAGTGCGCTCATGGCGGTTCTCTCCCATCGGTGCGTCACCGACTACAGCATGCCGAACGGGACCGGCGCCGGTCCACCGATCCCGTTCACCCGAATGGGAAAGATGCAGGTCAGGCGATGCGGTCCAGCACGATCGGGGTCGGCGTGTACGCCGTGCCCGGCGCCCCGATGTCGTACGAGCCCTCCACTGCCTGCAGGGCGTAGTCGAAGCGCTCAGGCGTGTCCGTGTGCAGGGTCAGCAGGGGCTGGCCCTCGGTGACCGTGTCGCCGGGCTTGGCGTGCAGTTCGACGCCGGCGGCGGCCTGGACCGGGTCCTCCTTGCGGGCGCGTCCTGCGCCCAGGCGCCAGGCGGCGATGCCGATGTCGTAGGCGTCGAGGCGGGTCAGGACTCCGGAGGCGGTCGCCTTCACCACGTGCTGCTCGCGCGAGGTCGGCAGCGGGGCGTCCGGGTCGCCGCCCTGAGCGGCGATCATGCGGCGCCAGGCGTCCATCGCCGAGCCGTCGGCCAGCGCCTTCGCCGGGTCGGCGTCCTTCACTCCGGCCGCGTCGAGCATCTCGCGGGCCAGGGCGAGGGTGAGTTCCACGACGTCCGCCGGGCCGCCGCCCGCCAGGACCTCGACCGACTCGCGGACTTCGAGGGCGTTGCCGGCGGTCAGGCCCAGGGGGGTCGACATGTCCGTCAGGAGGGCGACCGTCTTCACGCCGTGGTCGGTGCCGAGGCCCACCATCGTGGAGGCCAGCTCGCGGGCGTCCTCCAGCGTCTTCATGAAGGCGCCCGTGCCCACCTTCACGTCCAGGACCAGCGAGCCGGTCCCCTCGGCGATCTTCTTGGACATGATGGAGGAGGCGATCAGGGGAATCGCCTCGACCGTGCCGGTGACGTCGCGCAGCGCGTACAGCTTCTTGTCCGCCGGGGCCAGGCCGTCGCCCGCCGCGCAGATGACCGCGCCGACCTCGTCCAGGACGTGCAGCATCTCCTCGTTGGAGAGGAGGGCGCGCCAGCCGGGGATGGACTCCAGCTTGTCCAGGGTGCCGCCGGTGTGGCCGAGGCCCCGGCCGGAGAGTTGCGGCACCGCGGCGCCGCAGGCCGCCACCAGCGGCGCCAGAGGCAGCGTGATCTTGTCGCCGACGCCGCCCGTGGAGTGCTTGTCGGCGGTGGGGCGGGACAGGGACGAGAAGTCCATGCGCTCACCGGAGGCGATCATCGCGGCCGTCCAGCGGGCGATCTCGCGGCGGTCCATGCCGTTGAGGAGGATCGCCATGTTGAGGGCGGCCATCTGGTAGTCGGCGACCTCGCCGCGGGTGTACGCGTCGATGACCCAGTCGATCTGTTCGTCGCTGAGTTCGCCGCGGTCCCGCTTGGTGCGGATGACTGAGATGGCGTCCATGGCCATGGCTGTCCTTCCGGAGTCTGGGAAGTGCGCGGCCCCTCCGACCGTTCGTCAGGAGGGGCCGCACGGGAGTTACTTGGTGAGATGGCCCGGGCCGAAGGCCTGGGGCAGCATCTCCGAGAGGGGCAGGATTCCCGCCGGGGTCTCCAGCAGGAGGCCGGGGCCACCGAACTCGTACAACAGCTGCCGGCAGCGGCCGCAGGGCACGAGGATCTCGCCCTTGCCGTCGACGCAGGTGAAGTGCGTCAGCCGGCCGCCGCCCGTGCGCTGCAGTTCCGAGACCAGTCCGCACTCGGCGCACAGGCCGAGGCCGTACGAGGCGTTCTCGACGTTGCAGCCGGAGACCGTGCGACCGTCGTCGACACGGGCGGCCACGCCCACCGGGTAGCCCGAGTACGGGGCGTACGCGTGGGACATGGCGTCCCGCGCGAGCGCGCGCAGCTCGTCCCAGTCGGCCTCGGCCGGTGCGCCGGCGGTCACTTGCCCTGGCCCTTGCGGTACGGCAGTCCGTCGGCCTTCGGCATCCGCAGCCGTTGGGCGGAGAGCGCGAGGACGACCAGGGTGATGACGTACGGCGTGGCGGCGACGACCTGGTTCGGGACCTCGTTGGTGGTCGCGTACCAGGCGAAGACCAGGGCGCCGACGACGAAGGTGATCGCGGCGGCGACGTACTTCTTGCGCACGGCCTGCCAGATCGCGCCGATGACCAGCAGGAGGGCACCGAGGAGCAGGAGGGCGTGGACGTTCTCGGAGCCGCCGCGCAGGTTGAGGCTGTCGGTGTATCCGAAGAGGCCGGCGCCGAGGGCGAGGCCGCCCGGCATCCAGTTGCCGAAGATCATCGCCGCGAGACCGATGAAGCCGCGGCCGCTGGTCTGGCCCTCCAGGTAGAAGGGGTTGGCGACGATGGAGAGGAAGGCTCCACCGAGGCCGGCCAGACCGCCGGAGATGATCACGGCGAGGTACTTGTACTTGTAGACGTTGACGCCGAGGGACTCGGCGGCGACCGGGTTCTCACCGCAGGAGCGCAGCCGCAGACCGAAGGCGCTGCGCCACAGGATCCACCAGGTGGCGGGGATCAGTGCGACGGCGACGAGGGTCAGCCACGAGACGTTGGTGACCAGACCGCCGAGCAGGCCGGCGAGGTCGGAGACGAAGAACCAGCCCTTGGAGTTGAGTTCGGTCAGCGCGTCCGACAGTCCCGGGATGGTGAAGTCACCGATGGACTCGACCGGCGGGGACTGCTTGGCCGAGCCGCCCTGGTGGCCCTCGAAGGCGAGGGGGGCCAGGTAGCGGGTGGCGCCGAGGGCGAGGATGTTGATGGCCACACCGGAGACGATGTGGTTGACGTTGAAGGTGACGGTGACGAAGGCGTGCAGCAGACCGCCGATCGCGCCGCCGGCGATGCCGACCAGGACGCCGGTCCACGGGCCGTACTGGAAGCCGGCCCAGGCACCGAACCAGGTGCCGAGGATCATCATGCCTTCGAGGCCGATGTTGACGACGCCCGCGCGCTCGGCCCACAGACCGCCGAGGCCGGCGAGGCCGATCGGGACGGCCAGCTCCAGCGCGGTGGACATCTGGCTGACGTTGGTGATGCCGTCCGCGCCGGTGATGATACGGACGATCGAGGTGAGTGCCAGGACGCCGGCGATGACCAGCAGCAGCACGGGCAGCGACATCTTGCGCCCGGTGGGGGCGGTCGGCTCCAGTGAGGGCTGGTTGAGGTCGGTCGCGGTGGTGCTCGTGGTCATCGGCCCGACACCTCCTTCTTGACGTTGTTGTTGTCGGAGGCGTCCGCGCCGAGGACGTTCCCGGCGGCGAGTTCGGCGCCGACCCGGCGCTGCTGCCGGCGCAGGCCCCACTCGCGGACGGTCTCGTAGGAGACGACGACCGAGAGCACGATCAGGCCCTGCATGATGACCGCGATCTCCTTGTCGTAGCCGTGGAAGTCCAGCTCGGGGGAGGCCTTGTCGAGCCAGGCCCACAGCAGGGCGGCGAAGGCGATGCCGACGGGGCTGTTACGGCCGAGGAGGGCGATGCCGATACCGAGGAAGCCGATACCGGTGGGGAAGTTGAGGCTGTAGGTGTGGGTGTCGCCGAGCAGGATCGGCAGGCCCGCGAGGCCCGCCACGCCGCCGGAGATCAGCATGGCGGTGAGGATCATGCGCTTGGGGTCGACACCGCTGGCCGCGGCGGCCGACTCCGAGGCGCCGGAGGCCCGCAGGTCGAAGCCGAAGCGGGTGCGGTTGATGACGATCCAGTAGCCGACGCCGAGGAGGACGGCGAGGAGGACCAGGCCGTAGATCTCGCCGGCCTTGCCCATGTCGATGCCGGGCACCCAGCCCGACTCGGCCATCTCGCCGGTGGTGTTGTTGTTGCCGACCTTGACGCCGAAGACGTCCGGCAGCCAGAGGTAGCCGATGACGGAGGTCGCGATCGCGTTCAGCATGATCGAGGAGACGACCTCGCTGACGCCGCGGGTGACCTTGAGGACACCGACGATGGAGGCCCAGAACGCGCCGGTGCAGATCGCGGTGAGCATCAGCAGCGGGATCTGGAGGAACGCGGGCAGGTCGACGTGGGCGCCGACGATCGCGGTGATCATGGCACCGAGGAGGTACTGGCCGTCGACGCCGATGTTGAACAGGTTCATCCGGAAGCCGATGGCCACCGCGAGGGCCGCGATGTAGTACAGCGAGGCCTGGTTGATGATCCGGACCTGGATGTCGGAGAACGAGGCCTGTTCGAACATGATCGTGAACGGCTCGACCGGGTTCTTGCCGGACGCCAGCAGCACGATCGCGGTCAGTGCGAAGGCCACGGCGAGCGCGAGGACCGGTCCGGCCACCGCGAGGAGCACACGCTCCTTGTCGAACTTCTTCATCAGCGGGCCTCGTCTTCCGGGGCGTCCTGGGTCTTCGACGGACCGTCGGCCGGGGGCTGCGGGGACTCGGGGGCCTTGCCCGAGGTCTCGGGGGTCTCTTCGTGTTCGAGGTGGCCGGTGACGGCGCCGGTCATGGCCGAGCCCAGCTCCTCGGGGGTGATGGTGGCCGGGTCCGCGTCGGCGACCAGCTTGCCGTTGTAGATCACCCGCAGGGTGTCGGACAGACCGATCAGCTCGTCCAGGTCGGCGGAGATCAGCAGCACGGCCAGGCCCTCGCGGCGGGCCTCGCGGATCTGGTCCCAGATCTGGGCCTGCGCGCCGACGTCCACACCACGGGTGGGGTGGGCGGCGATCAGGAAGCGCGGCTTGTGGCTCATCTCGCGGCCGACGATCAGCTTCTGCTGGTTGCCGCCGGAGAGGGAGGCGGCGGTGACGTCGATGCCGGGGGTGCGGACGTCGTACTCGGCGACGATCCGGCGGGTGTCCTCCTGGGCGGCCTTCGGGTCGAGCCAGACGCCCTTGGCGTTGGGCCGCTCGGTCACATGGCCGAGGATACGGTTCTCCCAGAGGGGGGCCTCCAGGAGCAGACCGTGCCGGTGGCGGTCCTCGGGGATGTAGCCGACGCCCTGCTCGCGGCGCCTGCGGGTGGCCCAGGTGGTGATCTCCTCGTCGGCGAGCGAGATCGTGCCGGAGTCGGCGGACTTCAGGCCGATCAGGGCGTCGACCAGCTCGGTCTGGCCGTTGCCCTCGACGCCGGCCAGGCCCAGGACCTCGCCCGCGTGGATGGTGAAGCTGATGTCGTCGAGCAGGGCCTTGCCGCCGACGGCCTCCAGGCGGAGGTCCTTGACGGTGAGCACGGGGCGGTCGGTGACCGTGGACTCGGCCGTCTCGGGGGTGGGCAGTTCGCTGCCCACCATCAGCTCGGCGAGCTGGCGCGGGGTCGTCTGGGCGGGCACGGCCGTGCCGACGGTCGTGCCGCGCCGGATGACGGTGATCTCGTCGGCGACGGACAGCACCTCGCCCAGCTTGTGGGAGATGAAGATGACCGCGAGGCCCTGCGCCTTGAGTTCGCGCAGGTTGGCGAAGAGGGAGTCGACCTCCTGGGGCACCAGGACGGCGGTCGGCTCGTCGAGGATCAGGGTGCGGGCGCCCCGGTAGAGGACCTTGAGGATCTCCACGCGCTGGCGCTCGGCGACACCCAGCTCCTCGACCAGGACGTCGGGGCGGACCCCGAAGCCGTACCGCTCGGAGATCTCCTTGATCTTGCGGCGGGCCTTGGCGCCGATGCCGTGGAGCTTCTCGCTGCCGAGGACCACGTTCTCCAGGACCGTGAGGTTGTCGGCGAGCATGAAGTGCTGGTGCACCATGCCGATGCCGCGCGCGATGGCGTCGGCCGGGGAGGAGAACGAGACCTGCTCGCCGTCGACCGCGATGGTGCCCTCGTCCGGCTTCTGCATGCCGTAGAGGATCTTCATCAGGGTCGACTTGCCGGCGCCGTTCTCCCCGACGAGGGCGTGGACGGTGCCCTTGCGGACGGTGAGGTGGATGTCGTGGTTGGCCACGACGCCGGGGAATCGCTTGGTGATCCCGGCAAGTTCGACGGCGGTCACCGAGTCGTTGACCGCCGCGTCGGCCGGAGGGCTGCTGGACGCGTTGATGGCGCACTCTCCTGGGAAAGGGGGGTCGTCTACGCGCGTAGCGCCCCTACGGCATCGAAATTGGGCGGCGACGCACCGGGACAACGGGGTACAGGGAGCGATACTCCCCGTGCCCCGTTGAGCGGACGTAACCCCGCGGTTACCGGCGACTTCGGGAGGGTCTCGGTGGTGTCCGAGATCCCCCTCGGTCGCCCGGCTGGTCGTGGTGTGGCTGGGTCGGTCGGTCTCGACCTCGATCAGCTGGTCTTGACCTTGATCTCGCCGCTGATGATCTTCTCCTTGGCCGTGGCGATGGCCTCCTGGAGCTCGGTGTCGCTCTTGAACTTCGGGTTGGAGTCGGCGAGGCCGACCTCGCCGGTCTTCAGATCGCCCCTGACGATACCGGTCGCGGGCTTGCCGTCCTCGACCGACTTCGCCAGGTTGTACACCGCCTTGGCGACGTCCTTCGTCGCCGAGGTCAGGATGTAGTCCTTGTACTTCGCGAGGGCTTCCTGCTTGTACTGGTCGGAGTCGACGCCGATCGCCCAGATCTGGTCGACCTCGGCGGCCTCGATCACGCCCTGACCGGAGAGACCGGCCGCCGCGTAGATGACGTCGGCCTTCTTCTCGATCTGGCCCTCGGCGGCCGTCTTGCCCTTGTCGGGGCTGGAGAAGCCGCCCTCCTCGGCCGTCTGGGTGAGGTACTGGGTGAGCACCTGGGCCTTGGGGTTGGTGTCCTTGACGCCCTGCTCGAAGCCCGCCTGGAACTTGTGGATCAGCGGGATGTCCACGCCGCCGACGAAGCCGACCGTGTTCGTCTTCGTGACCTTGGCGGCCGCGACACCGGCGAGGTACGAGGCCTGCTCCTCGGAGAAGACCAGGTCCGCGACGTTGTCCAACTGGACCGTGGAGTCGTCCACGATGCCGAAGGTGGTGTCCGGGTACTGCTCCGCGGCGGCCTTGACGGCCGTCGCGTAGGCGTAACCGACGCCGACGACCGGGTTGTAGCCCTGCTTCGCCAGGGAGACCAGGCGCTGCTCCTTGTCGGCGTCCGTCTCGCCCTCGGTGGGCTCGATGTCCTGCGTCTTGTAGCCGAACTCCTTCTTCGCCTGCTCCAGGCCCGCGTAGGCCGCGTCGTTGAAGGACTGGTCGCCCTTGCCACCGACGTCGTACGCGATCGCGAGGCCCAGGTCGCCCTTGGAGTCGGCGGAGGACGAGGCGTCCGTCGACGTACCGCCGCAGGCGGAGAGGGTGAGGGCGAGGGAGGCGGTCGCTGCGCCTGCGACCGCGAGGCGGGAAACCCGGCGCATGGTGTGGTGCTCCTGTCGTACAGCGCCGGAGGGTACTGGTCAGTAGTGCTGCACAGCGTCGGCGCCTCATATGGCTTTCGCCGCAGAGTAACGCGCGTAGACCCTCCGGGTGAAGACCGGTGGACCACGTTGTTATGGGGCCGTGTTGCAAGGGGCCCGGGGGTTGCGGGGGCGCGTGGTGGGGGTGGTTCCGGCCGAGTCGCGGCCGCGGGTGCGTCATGGCTGGTCGCGCGGTTCCCCGCGCCCCTTGAGGTCCGCCGCCCTCACCAGCGGCCACAAGTGAGGCGGGGTGGGTGTACGTGTACACCCACCCCGCCTCAGCACTCTCGCACCAGGGGGACCGTTACTCGGTCTTCACCTTGATCGTGCCGTCGATGATCTCTTCCTTGGCCTTGGCGACCGCGTCCGTGAGGCCGGCGATCTCGGCCATCTTCGGGTTGGAGTCGGCCAGGCCGACGCCGTCGACCTTCAGGTCGAAGGTCTGGACACCGGTGAGGGGCTTGCCGTCCTCGACGGACTTGGCGAGGGCGTAGACCGCGCCACCGACGTCCTTGAGGGCGGAGGTGAGGATGTAGTCCTTGTAGGGGGCCAGGGCCTCCTGGTTGTACTGGTCGGAGTCGACGCCGATCGCCCAGACCTTGGCCTTGGCGGCGGCCTCGATGACACCCTGGCCGGAGAGGCCGGCGGCCTGGTAGAGGACGTCCGCGTTCTTCTCGATCTGGCCCTCGGCGGCGGCCTTGCCCTTGTCGGGGCTGGAGAAGCCGCCCTCCTCGGCCGTCTGGGTCAGGTACTGCGAGATGACCTTGACCTTGCCGCCGCTGGTGTCCTCGACGCCCTGCTTGTAGCCGGCCTCGAACTTGTGGATGAGCGGGATGTCCACACCGCCGATGAAGCCCACGGTGTTCGACTTGGTGGCCTTGGCGGCCGCGACACCGGCGAGGTAGGAGGCCTCCTGCTCGGCGAAGACGAGGGACGCGACGTTGTCGCCCTCGACGACCGAGTCGACGATGCCGAAGGCGGTGTCCGGGTACGCCTTGGCGGCGGCCTCCATGGCGGGGCCGTAGGCGAAGCCGACACCGATGACCGGGTTGTAGCCCTGCTTGGCCAGAGACTCCAGACGCTGCTGCTTGTCGGCGTCCGTCTCGCCCTCGGTGGGCTCGATGTCCTCGGTCTGGTAACCGAACTCTTTCTGAGCCTTCTCCAGGCCCGCGTACGCGGCGTCGTTGAAGGACTGGTCGCCCTTGCCGCCGATGTCGTACGCGATCGCGAGGCCCTTTTCACCCTTCGTGGTCTCGCTGTCGCCGTTGCCGCTCTCGCTGCTCGTGCCACCACAGGCCGTGGCGGCCAGCGCCAGCGACGCGACCCCCACCGCGACGCGGGTCAGTTTGGAAATCCGACGCATCTTGAAGTTCCCCATCTTCTCCAAAGCCCCGCAGCCGGGTGCTCAGTTCGGCGCACATTAACGCGCGTAGACCCTCCTGGGAACGGGGTTTCGACAGGCCGTTATCCATTCGTGCCGGTGGCCGTTACGCCCTCGTGAACCAGGGGATCGAAAGGGACGTGTCGGACACGGCACTCTTCCCGCCCCTCGCGATCCGTGCACGGGGGGTGACTCCAGCGTGAAGGTGCGCGGTCCGTACGGGGGTCGTACGGACACGCGCACCAGGCTGCCGCGAGGGTGGGCGGGGCGCAAGCCGAGGGGCCCGGAGGGGTTACCGGCCCGCCGCGTCGAGGACGCGCATGCGGGCGTCCAGGAGGGCGGCGGCGGTGAAGAGCTCGACGCCCACGGTGATGGCGTGTTCGTCGGCGTCGAAGTCGCCCTGGTGGAGGTCGCGGACGGTGAGGTCGCCCGGACGGCGGACACCGAGGCGGGCCATGGCGCCGGGGACGTGCTCCAGGTACCAGGAGAAGTCCTCGCCGCCGAGGCTCTGCTCGGTGTCCTCGACGGACTTGACGCCGCGGCGGGCCACCATCGAGTCGTGGAGCAGTTCGGTGACGACGGGGTCGTTGACGACCGGCGGAACGCCCCGGATGTAGTTGATCTCGGGCTTGGCCCGGTGCATGACCGCGACCTCCTGGACCGCCTCGTGGATCAGGTCGGGAGCCTGCCGCCAGGCGTTGATGTCCAGGCAGCGGACGGTGCCGGAGAGCTCGGCGTGCTGCGGGATGACGTTCGGCGCGTGGCCCGACTCGATGCGGCCCCAGGTCACGACGAGCCCGGCGCGGGCGTCGAAGCGGCGGGCGACCAGCGCGGGCACGTCGGTGACGACCCGGGCGGCGGCGGTGACGAGGTCGGTGGTGAGGTGCGGGCGCGCGGTGTGGCCGCCCGGACCGTCCAGGGAGAGCTCCAGCCGGTCGCAGGCCGAGGTGATGGGGCCGTGGCGCAGCCCGATGCGGCCCGCGTCGACGCGGGGGTCGCAGTGGACGGCGATGATCCGGCCGACGCCTTCGAGCGAGCCGGTCCTGATCACGTCCGCGGCGCCGCCCGGCAGCACCTCCTCGGCGGGCTGGAAGATCAGCCGGACGGGGCGGGGCAGCTCTCCCCTGCGGTGCAGGTCGGCGAGGACGAGGCCGGCGCCGAGGACGACGGTGGTGTGCACGTCGTGGCCGCAGGCGTGGGCGCGGTCCGGGACGGTGGAGCGGTAGTCGCAGTCCACCTTGGTGTCCGGGATGGGGAGGGCGTCGATGTCGGCGCGCAGGGCGAGCGCGGAGTGGTCGGCGCCGCTCCAGTCACCGATGTCGCAGATGAGTCCGGTCCCGGTCTCGAGCACACGCGGCCTGAGCCCTGCCTTCTCCAGGCGGGCCTTGATCGCGGCGGTCGTACGGAACTCCTGGTTGCCGAGCTCCGGGTGCATGTGCAAGTCGCGGCGGAACGCGACGAGTTCGGCACGCAGGGCTTCCGGCAAGGTGCCGGGGAGCGACGCTTCGGCTTCCCCTGGCAGATCGGCCTCGGACTCTCGGGACATCAGTTGGTTCACCCTCTGAAGGGTAGGGCGATCGGGCGACCTTCTCACCCTCGATCAACAAAAAATCAGCCTGTAAGGGGAAGTTTTCCGGCCGCACAACGCATACGTATTGGCAGAGATGGGTATACCCGCCCGCCTTTCGGTGCGGGTGACCCTCGGAGACAGGAGCGCCGGGTTTGCCCGCGAATCCCATCGTCCAAACGTCCAGGGGTGCCCGGACGATTCCCACACTCCACCCTTACCACGTATCCGCCGCCCCACGGCGCCGGAACCGTCACCAGCGCGCGACCGGTCCGCTACGTCATGTGTTCGAGACTTCGGCCGGAACACCGCTGTGAGGAGGGGGGACGGGTGCGCTGGCCTGCGGTTGTGGGGACGCGCGGGGGTGCGGGCGACGAGAGGATCGACCGGGTGGTGCACGCGCGCCGGGGGTGACAGGGATCACGGGCGCAGCCGGACCGCGCCCGGTCGTCTCAGGCGGAGGCCACCGATGACAGCCGGTGGACGTCCCGGGCCGTGCCCGTGACGCCCGACAGGAAGCCCTGGGCGCGGGGGGAGGCGTTCTCGGTGAGCCAGCCGGGGTCGATGTCGCAGACGGCGACACGCACGTCCGTCCCGGCCAGGGCCAGGGGCAGGGTGTGGACGACCGTCGACGGGAAGCTCAGGATCGTCCGGCCGATGGGGCCGCGGCGGGCGATGAGTTCCAGGGGGAGGTCGGGGCGGACGATCTCCAGGCCGGTCTCCGCGCCGAGGGCGTGGAGTTTCTCGGCGCTCTCCCGGCGGTGGGCGAAGTAGCGGGTGGCGCCGTGGACCTTCGCGAGGGAGCGGACGGCTTCGAGGTAGCGGTCGCCGTCCACCACTCCGGTCTCCACGAGGGAGGTGCCCACGAGGTCCGCGCCCTTGGTGATGCGGGGCGGGCCGAAGCGGGAACGGGTCCAGGCGAAGGCGTTGGCGGTCACGAAGACGCCCTCGGGGGTCTCGTCGATCGGCATGGAGGAGAAGACCTCGACGCGTCGGCCGGCGGCCGGTGTGAGGCGTTTGCGGGCCTTGGAGGAGACCGGGGCGAAGATCAGGTCGCGGGGGCCGGGGCGGCCGCCCTTGCGGTGCCAGCGCACGAGGCGTTCGCCCCGGGCCAGCTGGGAGACGAACTCCATGGTGGCGGTGCCGTCGTCGACGACGACCACGTCCGCCGCCCGGGTGATGGTCAGCAGCAGCTGGACGTAACGGGAGAAGGGGTCGCCCAGGACGATGCGGCTCGCGGCGCGCAGCAGCGGGGCGAGGCCGCCGACGGTGCGGAAGGGGGCGGCGGTGCCGCCGCGCGCCTCCTCCCAGCGCACCTCGTGGCCCTCGTCCCGGGCCAGCTCCGCCATCCGGCGCAACTGGCCACGGGTCATGGGGTCGTTGGGCGACAGGACGACCAGGGTGAGCCCCGCGCCGCCGGAACCGAAGGGCCCCGCACCGGGGTCCTCGGGAGTGCCGAGGGCGTGGGTGTGCGCCCACTCCAGCACGTTCAGGAGCTGTACCGGGCTCTCGACGAAGGCGAGAGTGTGGGGACCGGCGGTTCCGGCGCGGGGGCTCATCGACGTATGTCCGTCGCTTCCGTGAGTACGGATCTACTGGGGTCGGGTGTCAGACGCCGACCGGCTCGCCCGCCGCCACCGCGATCTCCGCCTCGGCGACGACGCCGGTGACACGGCGCAGCTTCTTCATGGGGCCGAGCTCGGAGTCGTAGACCTTCTTGACGCCGTCGCCGAGGGAGGCCTCGATGGTGCGGATGTCGCGGACCAGGCGCGTGAGGCCCTGGGGTTCGACGGAGGCGGCCTGGTCGGAGCCCCACATGGCGCGGTCGAGGGTGATGTGGCGCTCGACGAAGGTGGCGCCGAGGGCGACGGCGGCGAGCGTGGTCTGCAGGCCCGTCTCGTGGCCGGAGTAGCCGATCGGGACGTTCGGGTACTCGGCCTGGAGGGTGTTGATGACGCGGAGGTTGAGCTCCTCGGCCTTGGCCGGGTACGTCGAGGTGGCGTGGCAGAGCAGGATGTTGTCGGAGCCGAGGACCTCGACCGCGTGGCGGATCTGCTTCGGGGTCGACATACCGGTGGAGAGGATGACCGTGCGGCCGGTGCCGCGCAGGGCGCGCAGCAGCTCGTCGTCGGTCAGGGAGGCGGAGGCCACCTTGTGGGCGGGGACGTCGAACTTCTCCAGGAAGGCGACGGCCTCGGTGTCCCACGGGGAGGCGAACCAGTCGATGCCCTTCTCCTTGGAGTACTCGTCGATCTGGCGGTACTCGTCCTCACCGAACTCCACGCGGTGGCGGTAGTCGATGTAGGTCATGCGGCCCCAGGGGGTGTCGCGCTCGATGTCCCACTGGTCGCGGGGGGTGCAGATCTCGGGGGTGCGCTTCTGGAACTTGACGGCGTCGCAGCCGGCCTCGGCTGCGGCGTCGATCAGCTTGAAGGCGTTCTCCAGCTCACCGTTGTGGTTGATGCCGATCTCGCCGACGACGTACACGGGGTGACCCGGGCCGGCGGTCTTCGAACCGAACGTGCGCAGACGGGAGTTGGTGCTCATGGTGGGACCAGTTCCTTACTTGTCGAGGGGGTCGAGAGAGTCGAGAGACGGACCGAGGATCCAGCCGGCGATCTCCCGGATCGCGCCTTCACCGCCGGGGACGGTGGTGACCGCGCGTGCGGCGCCGCGTACGACGTCGTGGGCGCTGCCGACCGCCACGGGCCAGCCCACGAGGGCGAAGCACGGGAGGTCGTTGACGTCGTTGCCGACGTAGAGCACGCGCTCCGGCGCGATGCCCTGCTCCTCGCACCACTGCTTCAGTGCGAGGTCTTTCCGGTCGATGCCGTGGAGCACCGGGATCTGCAGCTTCCGGGCCCTGGCGGCGACGACCGGGTTCTGTTCCGTGGACAGGATGAGCATCTTCAGGCCGCTCCTGCGGAGGGCCGCGATGCCGAGTCCGTCCCCGCGGTGCACGGAGACGAACTCCCGTCCGTCGGAGTCGATCAGCACCCGGTCGTCGGTCTGGGTGCCGTCGAAGTCGAGGACCACGGCGTCGATGTCGTCGTAGGTGGGGAGGGCGCCGGGCCGGTTCGCGTCGAAGAGCGGCGCGAGGGCCTGGGCGCGGGCGAGGTCGTGCGGGTCGTCGATCTCCAGGACCCGGGCGGGGTCGGTGCGGACGAGTTCCGTACGGCCGAAGAAGCGGTGCTGGTGCTTGCGCAGGCCGGCCGCGTCCATGGCGTAGGCGGCGCCGGTCTCCAGCAGGTCCTGGGGGCGGTCCTGGCGGCGGGGGCGGAACGCCTTGTCGTGGTTGACGCCGTAGCCGCCGGGGGTGGGGGCGTCGCCGGCCGGGGCGAAGTCCTGGCCGGCCTCGGCGGCGGTGTCCGTGGGGAGGGCTCCCGGCCCGGTGGCGGTGCGGGCCTCGCCGTGCGTGCCGTGCGCCGTGGCGCCGCCGGTCACCGTGGCCCCGGGGTGGTTCGCCTCGCCGTCGGTGAACTCGTCCGTGGTGTCCCGCCAGATGAAGCCGTGGAACGGGGCGACCGTGAGGGAGGTGTCGGCGCCGTGTTCGACGACGGCCCGGGCCACGCCGTCGATGTCCTCGCGGAGGATGAACGGGCTGGTGCACTGGACGAGGAGGACGACGTCGACCGGGGCGCCGTGCCGGGACTCGTGGGCGTCCAGGGCGTGCAGGACGGCGGCCTCGGAGGTGGCGGTGTCCCCGGCGATGGCGGCGGGACGCAGGACGACCTCGGCGCCGGACTCACGGGCGGCGGCGGCGATGGCGTGGTCGTCGGTGGAGACGACGACGTCCGTCACCAGCCGGGCGGCGAGGCACTCGCGGACCGCGCGGGCCACCAGCGGAACGCCGCCGACGGGGGCGAGGTTCTTCGCGGGGACGCCCTTGGAGCCGCCCCGCGCGGGGATCACGGCGAGGACGCGGCGGGCGGAGGTCGCCGTTCCCGCTTCCGGGTTGGACATGGGGTGAACTCCTTGCGGTGCGTGCGAAGGCGTCGGGCGGCGGCTCACAGCTCCCCCATCCGGCGGATGACGGGCGCCACGCGCTGCACTCCGTGGCGGTAGGCGCCGCGCGCGGCCCGGCGCACGATCTGCCGTACGGGCCCGGCCCGCCGGTCGGCGGCGGGTGCCCCGGGCAGCGGGGCGCCGTCGGGGCCGAGGTGATGGCGGGCGAGGATGCCGGGGAGGTAGCCGGGCGCGGTGACGGGTGTGTAGTACGGCGCGAGGGGCGGCAGTTCGGGCGCCGCGACCAGCTTCGCGACGCGGGTGCGGGCCGCGTCGAAGGCGGTGGCGTACGAGCCTCCCCCGGACTCCGTCCGGGAGGTGCCCCCAGCCGCCACGCCCTGGCGGGCCACCCACTCCGGGTCCGGCGCCGGCTCGTACCCGGCGTCCAGCTGGTCCCAGGAGGCGAGGCAGCCGGAGCCCACGAAGTGGTGGTTGCCGAGGGTCTCGCGGATCCCGAGGTCGGTGAGGACGACGGTGGGGATCCGGCGGTGCAGCGACTCCAGGGCGGCCGTGGAGCTGATGGTGACCAGCAGGTCGGTGGTGTCGAGGACCTCGCCCATGTTCCCGTACACCAGGCGGAAGTTGGCGGGCGCGCCGCCGGGGAGCCGCTGCACCAGCTTCTGGTACGGCAGTTCCTCGATGTGCGTGGTGTGCTCGCCCGGCTTGGAGCGCAGCTTCAGCAGCACCTCGCGGTCCGGGTGCAGCGTCGCGTGCTGGACGAGACGGTTCAGCAGGTACGTACGGTCCCTGAGGTTGTCCGGGACGGACGGCTGTACGGCGAAGACGACCGTGTAGGGCCTGCGCCCTTGCTCCGCGGAGGGGTCCTGGTTGCCGGCGTACGGCCTGCCGCCCAGGAAGGGCAGGGCGACCTCGGTGACCGAGGAGGCGTCGGCGCCCACCCCCTCGTACACGGCCCGGAAACGGTCCGCGTCCTGGCGGGAGTTGGCGAGGACGAGGTCCGCGCCGTGCCGCAGCAGCAGACCGTCGGCGAGCTTCTCGTAGACGACACCGACGTAGCCGGTGACGACCACGGGCCGCTTCGCGCGCCCGGCCCAGGACCGGCGCAGGCCGTGCAGCATCGCCTGGACGCCCCCGCCGACGAGGGAGAGCACGATGACGTCGTACGCGTCCTCGCCGGTGTCCTTCTCGGTGGTCTCCTTCATGGCGCGCAGGAATTCGAGGCCGGTCACCTCGCGCAGGGAGTCGGCGCGGACGCCGACCTCCTGGAGCTGGCGGGCGGTGGGGGTGGCACGGCCGCGCAGGAGGAAGCCGTCCAGGCGGATGTCCGCATCCTCCGGAGCGAGACGCTTCGCGGTGAGCGCGCCCCATTTCCATCGGGTGTCGGAATCCGCGAGTACGGCGACTCGCAGGCTGTTCGTAGCACTTGCTGGCACATCGAAGACGCTAGGAAGCGATTCCGTTGAACGGCCCAACCAGAATGCAACAAAGGGTTAACAGCACATCGCCGAACGGCGAATCGGGGCGCGAAAAGCGTGGGAAAGTGCCTGGTTCACGGTACCGCCACGCGTCGTTCACCTGGCATCAAGCAGGTGGTCAAGACGAATGCCGGAGGGCCGCCTAACGTCACGGGGGTGGTCAAGCTCTCCGTCATCGTGCCGTTCTACAACGTGCAGCAATACGCGCCCGACACCCTGAAGAGCCTCGGAGCCAACGCTCGTGAGGACTTCGAATTCATTCTCGTCGACGACTGTTCTCGCGACGAGACACCGGACATTCTCGCGCGCGCGGAGCGCGAACTGCCGGGGGCGGTGTACGTCAGACACGAGAAGAACGGAGGACTGGCGACCGCGCGCAACACGGGCATCGACAAGGCCCGCGGCGAGTACCTGACGTTCCTCGACGGGGACGACTGGCTCGCCCCCGGCTACTACCACCAACTGCTCGGCGCCATCGAGGACTTGGGCTGCGACTTCGTCCGCACGGACCATGTCCAGTGCACGGGGCGGGCCCGCTCGATCCACCGGGTGCCCAACGGGCGGCGGGGCGTGGTGATGAACCCGCGCGACGCGATCCTGCCCGCCGACCGCTCGACCTCCGTCGACTACGCGTTCGCCTGGGCGGGCATCTACCACCGCCGACTGGTCGACAGGGGCGTACTGCACTTCACCCACGGGCTGCGCACGGCCGAGGACCGGCCCTGGATCTGGAAGCTCCACCGGGAGGCCGATTCGTTCGCCACGGTGGGACTGCTGGGCGTCTTCTACCGGCGTGGTGTGGCTTCTTCGCTGACCCAGATCGGTGACGTACGGCAGCTCGATTTCATTCGCGCATTCGACCAGGTCATCGCGGAGACCGCGCGGGACCGGGACGCGGACAGACTTCTCCCCAAGGCCGTGCGCACCTATTGCGCGATTATCTCCCACCATTTGGGATCCATCGAAAGGTTCGAGCCGGCGGTGGCACGGAAACTCAAGTCGATGAGCGCGGTCGCGCTGCGCCGAATGCCGCAGGACGTCCTCGACGAGGCCCTCGATTCCATGGACGTCCAGCGCGCCACCCGGCTGCGTCGGCTGCGCCGCCGTCCCGCCGCCACGGGGGTCGCCGCATGACCACGCAGATCTTCATGGCGTCCACGCTGTACGGCGTGGCCACACTGGCCGCCGCCCTGGACACCGAGTGCTTCCGCCCCGCCTCCCGGCGCATCCTGCTGGTCTCCAACAACGCGGCGACCCCGGAGACGGCCCCCGGCCCGGACGAGATGCCCGGTTTCGAGCGGCTGCGCTCCCGCGTCGACGAGGTGATCTCCTGGAACGAGACCATCTCCCCCTTCCACCCCGGCGGTTGGTCCCCCCGCTTGGACGACGTTCCGCTGTGGGAGCGGCATCTGCGGCTGCTGTGGAACCTGGGTGACGACGACGTCGAACTGGCCGTGGAGTCCATCCAGGTCCACCCGGCGCTCGGCTTCGCCCAGATCTTCACCGGCGCGCCCGTGACCGTGTACGCCGACGGCCTGATGAGCTACGGCCCCACCCGCAACAAGATCGATCCGCTGGTCGGCACCCGTATCGACCGTCTGCTGCACCTGGACCTCGTACCGGACCTCAAGCCCCTGCTGCTCACCGAGTTCGGGGTCGAGGCGGAGATCGTGCCGACGGACGCCTTTGTGAAGGTGCTGGCCGAACTCGTCGACACGGGCGACGAGTTGCCCGCGATCGAGGAGCCGGCGCTGCTGCTCGGCCAGTACCTCTCCGCGCTCGGCATCCTCACGGCCGAGGAGGAGGAAGACCTCCACGTACGGATGCTGAAGGGCGCGGTCGCGCTCGGACACACCACCGTCGTGTTCAAGCCGCACCCCAGCGCCCCCGCCCGTTGGTCGCGCGGTCTGGAGAAGGAGGCGGAGCGGCTCGGCGCCGCCCTGACCGTGCTGGACACGCCGGTCCTCGCCGAGGTGCTCTACCAGCGGATGCGTCCGGCCCTGGTCGTCGGCTGCTTCTCGACGGCCCTGCTCACCGCCTCCGCGCTGTACGGCCTCCCCGTCGCCCGCGTCGGCACGGGAACGCTGCTGGACCGGCTCGCCCCGTACGAGAACAGCAACCGGGTGCCCGTCACGATCGTGGACGCGCTGCTGCCGGAGCTGGGCGACGCGGCGGCGGTCGCCTCGCAGCGGCCGGGCGCGGCGGTGTCCGACCTCAACAGCCTGGTCCGGGCGGTGGGGTTCGCGATGCAGTCGAAGATCTATCCGTCGCTGCGGGCGGAGACCGAGGCATATCTGACGCGGCATCTGAGCACGCACACGCTGCGGTACTTCAAGCGGCGGCGGTTGACCTCGCTGGGATTGCCCGGGGGCATTCCGGTGCAGCTCGCGTTCATTCCGCGTAACGCGACGGTGCGGAGAGTCGCTCGGCGGGCCCGGTCGCTCAAACGGGCGACTTTGGGGTGAGCCCCGCGGTGACCTCCTTGACGAAGACCGATGAACGGGTTGTCTCTCGGCTACGGGTCGGTGGGGGCTGGTCGCGCAGTTCCCCGCGCCCCTGTCGGGGCGCGGCCGACCCTCGACCTCGGCTCTACGCGCTCGACGGGCTGCGGTTGATCGCCGCACTCGCTGTCGCCGCCTATCACTACGGTGGGCGCGACGGGGAGATCGGCAGGGCCTGGGGGGCTTCGCCCGCCGTGCAGTTCCCCACCGCCCACGGTTGGCTCGCCTACGGCTGGGCCGGTGTGCAGGCCTTCTTCGTGATCAGCGGGTTCGTGATCTGTGCCAGCGGCTGGGGCCGTTCGGTGCAGGCGTTCCTCGCCTCCCGTGCGGCCCGGCTGCTGCCGGCGTACTGGGCGGCGGTGATCCTGGTGGGGGCGGTGTTCGCGCTGCCGGGGATCGCCTTCGCGCGGGTGTCGGCCAGTGAGTTCCTGGTGAACCTCACGATGCTGCAGATGCCGCTCGGCGCGGACCGTGTCCTCGGCGTGTGCTGGACGTTGTGGGCGGAGGTCCGCTTCTACGTCCTGTTCGCGTTGTGCGTGGTGCTGCCCGGGGTGACCCGCAGACGGGTGATCTGGTTCTGCGGCGGCTGGACCCTGGCCTCGGTGCTCGCGCAGGGGGCGGGGGAACCGCTGCTGGACATGGTCCTGATGCCGGAGTACGCGTCCCTGTTCATCGGGGGCATGGGCCTCTATCTGGTGCACCGCGACCGCCGGGACACCGCCGCCTGGCTGATCGTGGTCTTCAGTCTGCTGCTGAGCCAGTACCAGACGGTCGAGGCGATGTGGCACGCCCCGAACGCCGCCTTCTTCTCCTACCGCTCCCAGTTCGGCATCGTCCTCGCCGTCACCGTCGGTTTCGTGGCGGTGGGCGCCGTGGCGCTGGGTCTGCTGAACCGTGTCGACTGGCCCTGGCTGACCACCGCGGGGGCGCTGACGTACCCCTTCTATCTCGTGCACGAGCATCTGGGCTGGCCGGTGGTCCAGGCACTGCACCAGGGACTGGGCGTTCCGTCGTCCCTGACCGTCGCGCTCACGGTGGGACTGATGCTGGCGCTCGCCTGGCTGCTGCACCGCTGGGTCGAACGTCCGTTGCAGCCGCTGCTGCGGACGGCACTCGGTGGACGCCGCCGCTGAACGGTCCCTGAACCTGAAGTTGGCCCACTGTTCATGCGACGTGAGGATTCGAAAAGCCCCGCGCGGAGAGGCTCCGCAGCATCCTTGACCGGGCCAAAGGCATCTCATAGGTTCCTGGCCCGTTCGCCTGTTCGCCTCGTCGACGCAAGAAGGTCTTCTGTCCTCATGGCCTCTGACATGACCTCTGAACACGGCACGATCCGACTCCCCCGTGAACTCGATGACGTTCCCGGCTGGTTCCCGGTCCTCGACCAACTGCTCTTCGACTGGTTCCTGAGCCGACAGGAGCTCGCGGGCGAGAGGGGCGACCTCCTGGAGGTCGGCGTCTACATGGGCAAGAGCGCCATCTTCCTCGGCCGCCATCTCCAGGAGGGCGAGGCCTACACGGTCTGCGACCTCTTCGAGAGCGACGCACCGGACGACGCCAACGCGGCGGAGGCCACCAAGTCGTACCGCAGCACGCTCACCCGTCGGGCCTTCGAGGCGAACTACCTCTCCTTCCACGACGAGCTGCCCCGTGTCCTGCAGGGACCCAGCTCGATCGTCCCCGGCGAGGTCAAGCCGCGCTCCTGCCGTTTCGTGCACATCGACGCCTCGCACCTGTACGAGCACGTCGAGGCCGACATCACCGCCGCCCGGGACATACTCCTCCCGGGCGGGCTCGTCGTCCTCGACGACTTCCGCTCGGAGCACACGCCGGGCGTCTCCATCGCCGCGTGGGAGGCCGTCCTCAACCGGGGCCTCAACCCCGTCTGCCTCAGCACGCAGAAGCTCTACGGCACCTGGGACGACCCCGAGCCCGTCCAGGAGGCGCTGCTCGCCATGGTCGCGGACCGGGACGACTGCCACCTCAGCAAGCAGCGGGCCGCGGGGCACCGCATCCTGCGTCTCAAGTCCAAGGGGATGACGGCCCCGGCCTTCCCGAAGTCCCGCCACTGGACCGAGCCCCCGCCGCCGGCCCCCGCCCCGGCGGCGCCCGTGCCCCAGCCCCCGGCCCGCCCGCGCCCGCCGCGCAGCACCGCCCGCAGGCTGGCCGCGGACCTGCTGCCGCCGGTGGTGACGCGGGCGATCAGGAAGGCACGGGCGGGCAGCCGACCGGGCAGGTGAGGCGGGGCGGTCAGAGGCTCGGAGCGCACGGGGCTCACCGAGTACGCGGCCGGGGTGGGCCCCTCCGAAGGTCTCCGCTAGGCGCCGCTCGCCAGCGACAGCTTGACCGCGAAACCGAGGAACAGGGCCCCCGCCGCCGAGGTCGCCCCCGCCGACAGCCGCTTCCGGCGGCGGAACGTGGCGGCCAGCCTGGTGCCGCTGAATATCAGCGCGCTCAGGTAGAGGAAGCTGGCGAGCTGGGCGAAGGCGCCGAGGACCACGAAGGAGAGCGCCGGGTAGGCGTAACCCGGGTCCACGAACTGCACGAAGAAGGCGACGAAGAACAGAATCGCCTTCGGGTTCAGCAGACTGATCACCAGGGCCCGCCGGAACGGCCGCTCCCCCTCCGCGACCTCGTCGCCCGGCCCTTCCACGACTCGCTCGCGCCGGCTCCGCCACATCCCCCACGCGGCCCGCAGCATCCCGATGGCCAGCCACGACAGATAGCCGGCGCCCGCGTACTTCACGATCCCGAACAACACGGCGTTGGCCTGCAACAGCGAGGCCACGCCCGCCGCCGACAACGTCATCAGCACGGTGTCCCCGACCCACACGCCGGCGGCGGCCCGATACCCGGTCCGTATCCCGCGCCGAGCGGCCACGGACAGCACGTAGAGGGAGTTGGGCCCGGGCAGGAGCACGATCAGGACGAGGCCCGCCAGGTAGGTGGGGAGGTCGATGACACCGAACATGGAAAGGAGTGTCGCACGGGGGTCCGACATCCCGACATGCCCGTCGGAAGTGAGACGAAAGGGCAACCGAAAGCGGACGAAGGCGGCCGCAGACGACCGTGGCGGTCGAGCGCGGCTCCGGCTCCGGCTCCGGCTCGAACACCAGCGGCCGCAGGTCGAACGCGAGCGGTCAGAAGGTGTCGCTGGGGATGTAGGTGCCCCACACCTCACGAAGGGCGTCGCACACCTCGCCCACCGTCGCGCGGGCCTTCAGGGCCTCGCGCATCGGGTAGAGGACGTTGTCGTCACCTTCGGCAGCCTTCTTCAGGGCGGTCAGGGCCGTGTCCACCGCCGCCCGGTCGCGCTCGGCGCGGAGCCGGGCCAGCCGCGCCGCCTGCTGCGCCTCGATCGCCGGGTCCACCCGCAACGGCTCATACGGCTCCTCCTCGTCCAACCGGAACCGGTTGACACCCACCACCACCCGCTCGCCGGAGTCGGTCTCCTGGGCGATGCGATACGCACTGCGCTCGATCTCACCCTTCTGGAAACCCCGCTCGATGGCCGCCACCGCCCCGCCCAGCTCCTCCACCTTCCCCATCAGCCCGACCACCGCCGCCTCCACGTCATCGGTCAGCTTCTCCACGACGTACGAACCGGCGAACGGATCGACCGTCGCCGTCACATCCGTCTCGAACGCCAGCACCTGCTGCGTCCGCAACGCCAGACGAGCACTCCTGTCCGTCGGCAGCGCGAGCGCCTCGTCGAACGAATTGGTGTGCAGCGACTGCGTCCCGCCCAGCACCGCCGCCAGACCCTGCACCGCCACCCGCACCAGATTCACCTCCGGCTGCTGCGCGGTCAGCTGCACCCCCGCCGTCTGGGTGTGGAAACGCAGCATCCACGACTTGGGATTCCTCGCACCGAACTCCTCCCGCATCACCCGCGCCCAGATCCGGCGCGCCGCACGGAACTTGGCGACCTCCTCCAGCAGCGTCGTCCGGGCCACGAAGAAGAACGACAACCGCGGCGCGAAGTCGTCCACATCCATACCGGCCGCGACCGCCGTACGCACATACTCGATCCCGTCCGCCAGCGTGAACGCGATCTCCTGCGCCGGCGAGGCACCCGCCTCCGCCATGTGATACCCGGAGATCGAGATCGTGTTCCACTTCGGCATCTCCACCCGGCAGTACCGGAAAATGTCCGCGATCAGCCGCAGCGACGGCCTCGGCGGAAAGATGTACGTCCCACGCGCGATGTACTCCTTCAGCACATCGTTCTGCACCGTGCCCGTCAGCTGGCCCGCACCCACCCCCTGCTCCTCCGCCACGAGCTGGTACATCAGCAGCAGCACCGCCGCCGGCGCGTTGATCGTCATCGACGTGGAGACCCTGTCCAGCGGGATACCGCCGAACAGCACCCGCATGTCCTCCACCGAGTCGATCGCCACCCCCACCTTGCCGACCTCACCGTGCGCGATCGGCGCGTCGGAGTCATGACCCATCTGGGTCGGCAGATCGAACGCCACCGACAAACCCGTCGTCCCGTCGGCGATCAGCTGCCGGTAACGGGCATTGGACTCCACCGCCGTACCGAAACCCGCGTACTGACGCATCGTCCACGGCCGCCCCGTGTACATCGACGGGTACACACCACGCGTGAAGGGATACCCCCCGGGCTCACCCAGCCTCTCCGCCGGATCCCAGCCCTCCAGCACCTCCGGCCCGTACACCGGCTCGATCGGCAGCCCGGACTCCGACTCGCGCGCCATGATCTCTGCCTCCGTCTTGCTCGTCGCTCGGATGCTCGCTTGCTCGCTTGCTCGCGTGCTGCTCGTCGGTTCAACGACCTTCGCGACGGACTGTGACGGCGGCCGTTGGTCCGATGGAGTGCCCCTGGCCGGGACCTTGCTCACCACCCTGCCCTTTTGTTCGCGACGGGTCACGTCCGGGCAACCTGTCCGGGAGAGCGACCGGATGCGGCGATCATGAGACGACGGGGACCCCGATGCGTATCAAGGACATGCGGAGATCGGTGGCCGCGATCGCGGCACTCGCCATGGCCGGCGCCTGCACGGCCCAGGGGATCGAGGTGCACGGCGGCCAGCGCCAGCCCGTTCGCATCGACGGGAGCGCCACGCCCGACGGCACCCCGAAGCAGGACGACGGCGACAGGCCCGACGGCGGGGACGAGGCCGCGGGCGGGAGCGCGAGCGACGGGAAAGGGGCGCCCGAGAAGGCCCCGACGACCGCGCCACCCTCCCCCACCCGCACGCCCACGCCCACGCCTCCTCCCCCGGTTCTCTGGTCCCAGGGCGACGAGGGCCTGGACGTACGCGAGTTGCAGGCACGGCTGCGGCAGATCGCCTGGCTGTTCACGGGGCCCACGGGGACGTACGACGACCTGACGGTCCGGGCGGTCAAGGGCTTCCAGGGCAAGCGGGGGCTGCCGCAGACGGGGAAGACGGACAGCGTGACCTGGG
This sequence comes from Streptomyces akebiae, assembly GCF_019599145.1. Taxonomy (NCBI): domain Bacteria; kingdom Bacillati; phylum Actinomycetota; class Actinomycetes; order Kitasatosporales; family Streptomycetaceae; genus Streptomyces; species Streptomyces akebiae. Next base: position 3,817,824 of record NZ_CP080647.1, read on the forward strand.
CGCGGCTGCTGAACATGACGCGGGAGCCCGGCAAGTGGGACCTCTACGCCTACGGCGGGCAGCCGGCCGCGTCACCCGATCCGCGCTGCATGACGGGCCGCGTGCTGTGCATCAGCAAGACGAGCCGCACGCTGCGCTGGATGGTGGACGGCCGGACGCTGACGACGGTCGAGGTGCGGTTCGGCTCGGAGTACACCCCGACCCGCGAGGGCCTCTTCAGCGTCTACTTCAAGTCCCGCGACCACTGGTCGACCCTGTACGACACCCCGATGCCGTACGCGATGTTCTTCAGCGGCGGCCAGGCCGTCCACTACTCCGCCGACTTCGCGGCCCGCGGGTACTACGGGGCCTCGCACGGCTGCGTCAACGTACGGGACGAGGCGGCGATCGCGCGGCTGTTCGGGCAGGTCAGGAACGGCGACAAGGTGGTCGTGTACTGGTGACGGACGAGGGACGCCGAGCGAATGCGTGACGTGCGTCACATGACGCATAGCGGGAGGGTGTCCGGCGCGTCAGAGGGAGTACGGGGTCACGGGGGACCACGGGGGAATGGGGCGCGGGCGGGACCGGGGGAACGTGTCCCGCCCGCGCCGAGGTGCACGAGCCGTAGGTACGGGGGGAACCCCGGCTCAGTGCGACGGCCGATGACCAGTCGGCTCACTCATTACTGCGCCGGGACGGCCAAAAGTGTTACCCGTTCCGCGAAAGAATTCGTGACGGATGCGAAAACGCAGGTCAGGAGGGGGTGACGCGAACAGCGAAGTCGATCCGTGCCGCCGTGGCGAGCTGACTCCGGTGGCCGTTGCCCCCGTTGCCCTTGCCGCTCTCGTTGCCCTTGTTGCCGTGGCCCTTGCCGCCCTTGCCGTTCCCGGGGCGGTTCTTGCCGTCACCGCCGCCGGCGCCGTTTCGGCCGTGGCCCTTGCCGGGGTGGGAGTCGTCGTCCTCGTCGGGGTCGTTGCCGGAGCGCGTCTTGGTGTCACCGCCGGCGGCCGGGCCGGTGGAGTCACCGGAGTCCGACGTACCGGACCCGCTGCCCTGGCCCGTCCCGGTGCCCGCGCCCGGCCGCCACTTCGTGCCGGGGTTGTCGGAGCCGCCGGCCAGGGCGCCCTCGCAGTAGCGCTTCAGCTGCCCCTTGCCCTTGCCGCCCGCCGCGTCCTCCAGGTCACGCCGGCGGTCGGCACTCAGGTCCTTGCCGTCACGAACGTCGCGGCAGGCGGAGAGCACCTTGTTCCACCACTCCCGGGTGGGGGTGTCGTTCTGCCCGCTGTCGCCGGTCCGCCCGTCCTCGTCGGTGCCCTCGGTGCCGTCACCGGAGGGGGCGTCGCCCTGTGCGGAGCCGTCCCCGGTCGCCTCGGGGCTCGTGTCGCCCCACGCCCCACGTCGGCCGTCGCCGCCCTGCGGGTCCGGCGACGGCGACAGCAGCGGCCGGTCCGGCGACTGACCGGCGGAGACGGTGGCGGAGGGTTCCGGCCGGTCGTCGCGGAACGCGGTCAACGCGCCGCCGCCGACCGCCACCGTGACCCCGCCGAGCATTCCGGCGGCCACGGCCGCGGCCAGCCCGAACCGCACCGGCCGGCCCCAACGGGCCCGGCGTCCGTCCGCGCCGGCGGCCGGGCGTCCGGGACGTCCGAGGTGGACGACTCCCGCGTCGGAGGCCGGCGCGGAGGCGGTGTGCGTACGGCTGGCACGGCCGGGCTCCACGGCCCGCCCGTCGTCGGGCGAGAAGGCGGCGGGGACGGAGGAGGAGGGGGCGAAGTCGGGCGTGCGGGCTGTTCGCGCGCTGCGGAAGGCGGCCAACGCGGCTTCCTCGCCGGGGAGTTCGAGACTCCCCGAGGACACCGGAGCGACCTCGGCGGTCAGCGCGCCGAGCGCCTCGGCAAGCCGGGCGGCACGGTCACGGGTGTCGGCGTCGACGGCTTCGAGCGGCTCTCCACGCAGCAGCCGCTCCGCGGCGTCGCGGTTGAGCCACTTGTACTGCTCGTCGGCCATCACACATCCTTCTGCGTCCGCGAACGCGTATGCGTCACACCGGCGGACGAAGCCGCGCGTGCACGCGGTGCTCTCGGCTGGGGTACGGCGTCCAGCGGATCGCCGGATTCCGGGTCGCCCCCGGCAGCCCTCTCCGAATTCTCCCCGATCAGTTCGGCGAGCCGCTTCAGACCCCGGTGCGCGGCCGTCCGTACGGCACCCGCGCGCTTGCCCAGGGTCTCGGCGGCGCTCTTCGCGTCGAGGCCGACCACGACCCGCAGCACCACCGCCTCCGCCTGGTCCTGCGGCAGCTGGGCGATGAGCGAGAGCGTGTGGCCGGTGGCCAGGGCCTCCATCGCCTCGCCGGCCGTGTCGGACTCGGCGGCCCTGCCGGTCAGCTCGGTCTCGTCGCCGCCTATCGCGGGCCTGCGCCCCCGCATCCGTATGTGGTCGAGGGCCCGGTTGCGGGCGATCCGCGCGGCCCAGCCGCGGAACCGGTCGGCGTCACCGCTGAACCGCTCCAGGTCACGGGCTATCTGGAGCCAGGACTCGGAGGTGACGTCCTCCGCGTCCGGATCACCGACCAGCGTCCGCACGTACCCGAGCAGCCGTGGGTGCACCGAGCGGTACACAGTCCGGAACGCGGTCTCGTCCCCGTCCTGTGCCGCAAGCACCGCGGCGGTCAGCTCCGCGTCGTCCCCCAGCACCCGCGCGCGCCCCTCTTTGCGCCTCAACCGGCGCCGCTCTCGCGGACCGGGTTCTCGCTGTCGTGGTCCTCAATGAATCGTGCGGTGCCGAGCCGTCGATGGTTGTGGTGGTCTTCCGCCATCCACGATCCGGCGCGAAAGGCACGTTACGGCCTGAAACCGTTGGCCGTCCATGTCCGTAGAACATGCAACTAACTCGTGATGCGGCGAGGTGTGACAGAAAACGCGGACGCGGCGCTGTAGGTAGTACGGGTCGCCGCGCGGCCCGTGCCGCGCGACGGTCGGGGCCTCTCCTGTGGGGGGTGGCGGCCCCGACCGTTGCCATCGGCGGAGTCGGCCGGGTGTCTTGCGAGTACGGGGGTCTTGCGAGCACGCCGGCCTTACTTCGTTCCGCGGACCTCCGGCCCCGAATCCGGGGCGAGCCGTGGGGCATTCTGTGGCGCGGCCTGCGGGTCGGCCTCCGGAACTCCCTGTGGGGCGGCCTCCGGCGAGGCCTGCGGCGCGTTCTGCGGGGCGCCGCCCTCGCTCTTGCCCTCGCCCTCGCCCCCGGCCGTCGACTCCGGTCGATCGCCGCCGGACAGCCCCGGTCGGCCCGGTTCTTCCGGCACCTTCGAACCGGCCGACCCGTTCGGCCCGCCCGGCTCGTTCGGCCCGGCGGACTCGTTCGGCCCGGCGGGCCGGGGCGACTGCTGTCGGCTGTCTCCGGCGGGCTTGCCGTCGTTCGTTCGGTCGGCCTCCCGATCGGACGCGTCCGGGTTCCGGGACGCGCCGCCCTCCTCGGGCGGGGCGGAGGTGTCCGGTGTCGAGGGGACGGTGCGCGGGACGTCCGCGGGGCCCGGCCAGGCGGGGGCGTCGTCGGTGGGGCGGGCAGGCCGCTCCCGGTTTCCGTAGCCCCCGGGCTCCCGGTCGGCGCCCTTGTCGCCGTGTATGGCCGAGCCGATCGCCGCGAAGGCGACTCCGCCGAGGGTGAGGCTGGCCAGCAGGACCGCCAAGGTGGTGCGGATGGAGAGCTGGACGCGGCGCCGGGCGTTCGGTCGCCAGTCGTCCCGCCGCCGAGTGCGCGCCGTGCGGCCCCCGCTCTCCCACGCCGCCCGGAAAGCGGCCACGGCCCGCGCCTCCCCCACGCTGTCGGCCGACGCGCCGCCACGCACGGCGGCGGCGAGGAGCGAATCGACGGAGGGGGCGTCCCGGAACGCGGGGGGCGGGGTGTTCCGGAGCACGGGCGGCGGTGGCACGGAGGCAGGGGAGGCGTCGTCCCGCTCTCCGTTGTCAGGCCGGTCGCTCATGTCCTCCGGCTCCGTCCTGCCCGACGGCATCTCGCGCCCTTCCCTCTCCCCATGCGTCCCGACGTCGCTGTCGGTCATCTCGACTCCCCCAGCGTCCGGGGGCCGTCATCCGTCACACCCTCACTCCGCAGGAGCTGCGCGAGACGCTTCAGGCCACGGTGGGTGGCGGTACGAACCGCGCCGGGGCGCTTGCCGAGGACGCGGGCGGCGGCGGGGCCGTCGAGACCGACGACCACGCGCAGCAGCACGGCCTCGGCCTGGTCACGGGGCAGCCGGGCGACGAGCGCGAGGGCCTGCTCGGTGGACAGGCTCTCCAGCGCCTGGTCCTGGGTGCTGTGCGCGCCCGGCAGTTCCAGCAGGTCGTTCTCCAGCGCGGTCGCCCGGGGTCTGACCCGCTGGCGCCGCAGATGGTCAAGGGCACGGTGCCGGGCGATGGTCGCGCTCCAGCCCCGGAAGCCCGCTCCGTCACCCTTGAACCGTCCGAGGTCCCGCGCGATCTCCAGCCAGGCGTCCGAGGCGACGTCCTCCGCGTCGTCCCCGACGATGCCGCGCAGGTACCCCAGCAGCCCGGGCTGCACCAGCCGGTACGCCACCGCGAACGCGGCCTCGTCCCCGGCCTGGGCCCGCGCGACGGCCGCGCCCAGTTCCGCGTCGTACGCCTGCACGCGCCGAGGTTCCCCTCCCTGGCCCCAAACTGTCCGTGACAGTGCCAAGTCAGTGCCGGGATCGCCTTCCCGGGGGCCGTCCCGACCGCCGCCAAGCCCCCACGCTCATCTGCGCCATGCCTCGCGGAAGTGTCACAGCGGCCGGGCGCACCCCGCGGAGATCACCCGCGAGGCCACCGCACATCGACCGGAAACGGAAACACCGGCCCCCTCCATGACATAGGCCGCACCCGCACCCCCCGATGTCGATGCCCGCGAACCCCTGTGCGCTGAATAGAAGGGTCACCCCTGTGCCGGGTGGCGTCTTCGTACCGTTCTTCCGGGGGTGGGACATTGAGTCGCCGTAGGAGCCATGCGTCGGAGCCGCCGGCGCCGAAGCGGAGGGTCTGGCTGACGCTGGGGGCCGTCGTGGCCGGTGGCGCGGGCCTGGTGTCGTACGCCGTGGTCGGGCCGGGCGCCGGCCCGGCCGCCGCCGACGACGTACCCACCGCCCGCCCTTCGACCGTCACCCGTCCCCCGATCGTCAGCCGGGCGGCATGGGGCGCGGACGAGTCGACCGTGACGGGCACGGCCGAGTACATCGACCGGATCAGCGCGGTGTTCGTCCATGACACGGGCGGCACCGACGACTACAGCTGCTCCGAGTCCCCCGCCCTGATCCGCGCGCTCATGGCGGACGACCTCCGGACGGCGGGCCGGGGTGACCTCGGCTACAACTTCGTCGTCGACAAGTGCGGCCGTATCTACGAAGGCCGGGCGGGCGGCGCGGACCTGGCGGTGCGCGGCGCGCACACCCCCGGGTTCGACGGGGAGTCGACGGGCGTCGCGGTGCTCGGCGACTTCGACGGGGGCGGGCCGAGCCGGGCGGCCGTGGAGTCCGTGGCACGGCTGGCGGCGTGGAAGCTGGGCCAGTACGCGGGCGACCCCACGGGCAAGGTGACGCTGACGGCGTCCGAGGACACCGGCGTGTACACGAGCGGCGAGTCGGCGGAGCTGGACGTGATATCCGGCGGCAGCGACGCGGCGTCCCTCACGTCCCCGGGCACCGGCCTCTACGCCGAACTTCCCGAGATACGCCGCTACGCCGCGTCCCCGGCCCGTGGTTCCGCGATCCCCACCGCCGACTACACGGGCGACGGCGTCAGCGACCTGGTGGTGCCGACGCCCCGGACCGGCAGCGGCTGGATCACCCTGATGCCGGGCGGTGCGAGCGGCCCCGCCCCGTCGGCCGGGCTCCGGCTGAACCAGGCGAGCACGGGCGTGCCGGGCGCCGCCGAGTCCGGCGACCAGTGGGGCGCGGCGACCGCGTGGGGCGACGTCGACGGCGACGGGGACGCGGATCTCGTGGTGGGCGCGCCCGGCGAGGACGACACCACCGGGCACGCGGACCGGGGTGCGGTGACGATCCTCTACGGGCCGTCCTTCACCGACGGCGCCGACACCATGGCCCTCGGCGACGACTACGAGCCGGCCGGCGCACGGTTCGGCGCGACCGTGGCGACCGGGGACTTCAACGCGGACGGCAGGGCGGACGTGTTCACCGCGGCCACCGGTACGGGTGGCAACTGGGCGGCCCGCTTCGGCGACGGCCACGAGGTCGCCGGGGACCTCACGACGGCGACCGGTTCCCTGGCCTACGCGGACGCCGCGACCGGCGACTTCAACCGGGACGGCTACGCCGACGTCGCGCTCACCTACCGTGACGCGTCCGGTATCGGCAGGATCGTCTGGTTCAAGGGCTCCCGGTCACTGGGGCTGACGAAGGCCGCGACCCTCACCGTGAAGGGCGGCCGCGCCGTCGCGGCGGGCGACGTCGACGGCGACGGCTACGACGACCTCGTCGTCGGGCAGCCGTACGCCTCCGAGTCCGGCGGCAACGCGGGCGGCCAGGTGACGGTCGTCCCCGGTACGTCCACCGGCCTCGGCGCCACGGGGACGAGGACGGTCCACCAGGCCACGGCGGGTGTGGAGGGCGCCTCCGAGACCGCGGACGGCTTCGGCTCCTCGGTGTCCGTCGGCGATGTCGACGCGGACGGGTACGCCGACGTGCTCACCGGTGCGCCGGGCGAGGACATCACCCGTGCCGGGAAGAACCGGGCCAACGCCGGGTCGGTGTGGCTGCTGAAGGGCGCCGCCTCCGGCGTGAGCGGCGCGGGGTCGCTGGCGCTGTCGCAGGACGCGCCGGACGTGGGGGGATCCACCGAGGCGGAGGACAAGTTCGGGTCGGCGGTGTCGGGTGCGGATGTCACCGGCGACGGGTACGCCGATGTGGTGGTCGGGGTCGAGGGGGAGGATGCCGGGAACGGCACGGTGCTGTTCGTTCCGTCGGTGGGGGGCGTGCCGGTGACCTCTCGGTCCGTGTACTACGGGGTGACGCAGTTGGGGGCGCCGGCGGGTGGCCGTCTGGGGCAACTGCTGACGCCGTAGACCGGGTGCTTTTCGCCCCTGAAAGGCCACAGGCCTTTCAGGGGCGCGGGGAACTGCGCGAGAAGCCCCACCGGCCCCGCACCCGAACACGCGCCCGCACCCGCACCCGACCCCCCGGCCTCACCCCGAGGGCATCGCGTCGTGGCACAGCAGGCGCAGGGATCCGTCGCCCGTGAAGCAGCGGCGGGCCTCGTCGAAGGGGTCCCAGTAGCGGCCGTCCCAGGTGCGCACCCAGTAGCCGCCGTCCGACTCGATCCATTCGCCGCCGGCCCAGCGCGCGACGACCTCGCCGCCGTACGCCCCGAAACCCCGCAACGCCCCCTCCACGGCGGCGTACGGCGCTCCCTCCCGGCGGATCTCCTCGATCATCCGGTCCACCCGCCACAGGCTCTGCGTGGAGTAGTCGAGGCGCACGCGCGCCCCTTCCCGCATCATCGCCACCGCGTCGGCTGCCCACCGGAGGGGCTTCGCCGCGCTACCGGGCCGGTTCCCACGGCTCCCCGGTGCGGCAGGGGTACTGACCGAACTGAATGTCTGCTGTGCGCTCACACTCGGGTAAGCGCCCGCCCGGCACGAGACGTTTCGCGATTTCGGCCTGTCCTCGACACCGGCGCAGGACCACCACACCCGGCCCCAGGACACCCACAGGACCCGCCAGGAAGACGAGGTTTACTCCTGTCGCGTCCCACGCGCGCGCCGCGACACGACCGCCCGCAGCACCCGCCGCCCCTCCGTGGCCACACCGAGGGCCTGCCGCAGTCCCGCCGCGCCGTGCTGGGCGAGCAGCTCCAACACCACGACCTGGCGGCGCAGTTCGGCGGCGACGAGATGGGACGCGCCCTCGGTGCGGCCTTCCCGGCACGCCGTCACGGAGTCGGCGCCCCCGGCGTCCAACGGGTCGAGCAGCTGATGGATCCGCAGGGCGGAGACGGAGCACACCTCCGCCCATTCCCGCAGCCCGTCACCGGACCGCTCCTCGGGAACCGCGTCGAGCATCCGACGCGCGAGCAGGACGATCTCCTCGTCCCCGCTCCCGTCGGAGCGCGGTTCGGGGCGTGGTGGCGTCAGTTCGCCGCGTATCTTCGCGATGCTCTCCCCCCACCCCTCCCCGTCGTCCACCAGTCCCGCCCACAGTGGACGCAGGACCTCGTCGTCGCCCCCGAGAAGCGGTACGCAGCGGTCCAAACAAGCCAACCCGCCGGCCGCCAGACCACGTTCGTCGGCCTGGGCCAACAGCTCCACCAGGCTCATCGCGCCTCCCCTAGATCCTGCTCGTAGATCCCGCTCGATCGTGCCCCGGTATACGGAGCCCGCACTTCCCCTTACTGCGTGCGACGACGCGGGAGTGTCACAGAGGGACGACCCCGAGCCGGTCGAGCAACCGGAAGAGAATGTTTTCAGCCAGGGGGTCCGCCGGTCCAGGCTCCGAGGCCAACACCTCGGCCAGAGAACGCTCGACGGCGGCCCTTCCCGCCTCCGCGGCCCAGGCGACGGCGCGTTCGGCGGCGTCGCGCGGTTCGAGGAAGTAGTCCTCGACGGTGAGCCCCTCCGCGTCCCCCAGGTACGCGGCCATGGCACGCCGCGCGAGACACGTCGTCCACGCCCCGCTCTCCGGCCCGGCGGCCTCGACGACCACGCAGTCGCTGTCCATGACGTAGCCGAACAGCGCGGGCGCCCCGGTCTCCCGGGCGAGCGCGTGCATGTTGCCGACATCGCCGCTGCCCCCGGAGTCCCCGGCCGCCCCGGCTCCCGGCGCGCCCGTCGGGTACGCCCAGATCTGCCAGCCGTCGTCCGCCGTCGCGCACAGCGTCATGGACCCGGCCCCGGCCAGCGCGTCCAGCTCCGCCAGCGGCCGCTCGCTCCTGCCCACGACGTAGTACCCCCAGTACCCCATACCGGGAATAGACCACAGCCGCACGGCGGTTCGCCCCCGGAATCGGGCAATCCGCACGGTTGCCCCGAGACCGTCCGAGAAGGGGTTACGGACTCAGAGGGCGGCGACCGGCTCCGGCTCACGCGGCCCGCTCCGCGCCTTGTCGTCCTGCATACGGGTGAGGGCGAGGACGAAGAAGACGGCGAACACCGCGGCGGGGATCTCGAAGGCGTCCGCGAACAGCACGCGCTCGGTGGCCGTCCGAAGTTCCTCGGCCGTCTCCGCCCGGCGCATGGCCAGGCCGCTCACCTGGTTGGCGACACCGCTGATGATCCACATCGTCCACCAGGCGTTGACGAGTGCGTGCGATCGCGGCTTCGTCGACGGGCTACTGGCGTCCCAGCTGTCGAGGGCGATCCGGCGCGGGAACCAGAGGTTCAGGATCGGCACGATCCAGCCCGCGATCGCCCAGCCGCGCTTCTTCCGATGCCCGAACGGTTCGAACACCTCGGCGTTGACCCGCACCCGGTGGAACCAGATCAGAAAGACGACGACGGTGGCGAGATAGGCGAGCAGCTGCGCGCTGCCGGTCAGGCCGACGAGCCGGTCGGCCCGGTCCGCGTCCGCCTCGACGGGCCACCCGTACTCGCCGTCGACCATCCTGCCCAGGACGTCGAGCATCACGAGATCCGCCCACACCGCCACCAGATCGGTCACGATCACCACCCCGAGCAGGATCGCCACCGCCCGCCCCAGCCCCACCGGCGACCGCAGCCACGCGGGGCCGTGCGGGGACTGGATCGGCAGGTCCGTGTGGGCGGGGAGGCCCGGAGCCGGATGCCGCGCGGCGGCTCGCGCGGGCGCCGGGTGCAGATCCGCCGCCTCGCACCGCCGGCACAGCTCGCCGCCGGGTGCCGCCGCATAGGTCGCGCAGCGCGCACAGTCCATCGTGAAGCCCCCGTGTGATCGGAACAGGCCGAACGCGGTCCTCCCCAGACCCTCACGCTCGGCAATCGAACACGCGGAACATACGGTTCACCCGAGCCGTCCGTCCACCCCATTCCACGGCTCGACACGACCCCGCCGGGCCCCGGGCCCGGCGGCCCGGCTCAGCTCACCTTCCCCGCCAACTCCCGGAACTGCGTCCAGGTCAGGCCCGGCTTCGCCGGGTCCCACAGCTTCTGCGAGAGCGCCCGCAACGGCATCCGGACGCCCGCCGCGACCTGCGCCTCGGTCTGCCGGTCGGCGAGATCGCACCAGACGGCGAAGGAGCCGCCGAGGATCTGGTCGTCGTACTGCGCGGGCACGGCGGTGGTGCCGCGCAGCACCCGCGGGGTCCAGGACTCGTAGATGCGCTGCCCGGTCGGGTAGACGAACTGGTTGGGCTCGCCGAGGACGTAGTACAGGTACTCGTCGTTGTAGTTGATCACCTGTCGCCCGGCGCTCAGGTATTCGACCGGCGGCCGGGCCCCGATCTCCTTGCCCGTCCAGTACGCGACCTGGATCGCCTTGTCCGCCTGGACCGAGCCGCCCCGGAAGAACCCGTCGTTCCAGGCCCGGACGGTCCGGTCGTGTCCGCGCATCACCTTGGCGCGGTCGTTCAGCCAGCCGGTGGCGAGATCGGCGACGGTCGCGCCGGGGCCGTACTTCTGGCGCGCGGCGGCGGCCAGCTGCGGATACGAGGCCTCGGGGTTCGAGGCCATCAGCGCCCGGTACTCGTCGGCGCCGAGGTGCCAGTACACGCCGTCGAACAGGCCGGCGTACTCGTCGAGCAGTTCGTCCACGACCTCGGCGGACCGCGGGTTGGAGATGTCGACGGCCCCGCTCGCGGCCACACCCTGCGCGTTCTTCAGCTGCAGCCCCGGGTTGCCCGCGATCACGGCCCCCAGGTGGCCCGGGGAGTCGATCTCGGGCACGACCTCGATGTGGCGGCTCTCCGCGAGGTCCAGGACCTTCCGCACCTGGGCCTTGGTGAGGTGCTGCCGGGACACCACCTCGGGGTGGCTCGTGGACTCGATCCGGAACCCCTGGTCGTCGGAGAAGTGCAGGCCCAGCTGGTTGTACTTCAGGTCGCCCAGCTCACGGATACGGTCCTCGATCCAGCCCGCCGTGAAGTGCTTGCGCGCGATGTCGAGCATGAACCCGCGCTGCGGCTTGGCCGGCTCGTCCCGGACGACGCCCTCCGGCGCCGTACCGCCGCCGCGCACCTCCTGCTTCAGGGTGCGCGTGCCGTAGAAGACCCCCGCCTCGGCGGGCGCGGCGATCCGCACCCGTCCGTCCTTCACGGTCAGCGTGTACGCCTCCGACCTCGGCGCGTCGGCTCCGGTGAGGGCCAGTTCCACGTCCCCGTCCCGGGGCCGCGCCTCTCCGGCGTACGCCAGCCCCAGTTCCCCGGCGGTCAGCCGCCCCTCGTCGGCCAGCGCCGCGTTCCGTACCACGACCCGGCCCCCGTCGGCGGGCTTCCAGCCGGGGCCGCGGGCGGCCTCGTGCTGCCTGACCGCGGGGATGGTCTGCGGCTTCTTCGACAGGGGATAGGTGCGCGACGGCGAGGGGGACGCGGAGGGGGAGGTCCGGGCGGCGCTCACGGACGACCGCTCCGGCGACGGCCCGGATCCGCTGGGCGTCCGCCTCCCGTCGCCGGGCCACACGGTCACGGCCACCGCGACCGCGCCGCCCGCCAGAACCGCTCCCGTGCCCAGGAGCAACCCTTTCGACGTGATCGCCGTCTTCCTGCGGGGTGCCCTGCGCCGGCCTCGGTTCACGACACGCCCCCGGTCCCCGTCCCGGTCTTTGTCCCGCTCACCGTCCACGACATCCCACACACCTCTCGCAGCGCTCTTCCCCCGGTTCCCACTCCCGACTCTCCGCCGAGCTCCCTTCTCGAACCTACGACGTCCCACCGCCCAACCCGTCCACCACAGGTTCCGAAACTCTCCCGTCCGGGTGAATTTCGGGCATCGAACGGACAGCCCATGAACCGCCTCGATAACGTGGTGGCACCTTTCGCACAGCCTGCCCAGCCGACCCCTACGCACCGCCGAGGACCCACGCTGCCTCCGCACCGTCTCCCCCACCTCCCCGGCCAGGTCGCCGTACCGGAGCAGGCCCCCACTCCCGGCCCCTCGGCCCTGGAGCGGTTCAACCACGCCCCCGCCGAGGCCGCCCGGCAGGCCCTCCTCGCCTGCCTGCGCAGCCTCCGCTGGGCGCACCGCCTCACCGACCACCGCCCCTATCCCGACCTCGACGCCCTTCTCGCCGCCTCCGACGAGGCCGCGTACGACCTCACGGCGGCGGACCTGGCCGAAGCCCTGGCGGGCGAGACCCTCCCCGTCCTGCCCGACGACACCTACGGCGTCGCCCACACCGCCCTCAACGCCGCGCACGCCGCGTACGAGGCCCGCTTCGGCCACGTCTTCGTCATCGCCCTGGACACCACCCACCCCGACGAACTCCTGGACCGCACCCTGGAGGGCATCCGCTCCCGTCTCTCGAACGACCCGGAGGAGGAGCGGGTGGTGGTCGCCGAGGAACTGCGCCGCCTGGCGAGAACCCGCCTGGCCGGCCACTTCAGGGGCCCGGGGAACCGCGCGGCCCCGCAGGGGCGCGAGGAACCGCGCGATCAGCCACCACGCACCCGCACCCGGCGTCCCCCAGCCATCCCCACCCCGGATGCCGCCCGGTACTAACCCTTACGTGCACCTTTGTATGCCAGTTTGATCACACCAACCCTCCCGGCTTAAGCCAAGCGCAACGACGTCGCTACCATGGCCGGGGCCGGTGGACCGTACCCGGCCGGGTCAGACCGACAAGCAAGCCGGCCGGCCCCAATCCCCGCTCCCGGAGGGTTCTTCCGTGCCGGCTGGAACGCTGTACCGCGGCCGGGAAGGAATGTGGTCCTGGGTGGCTCATCGAGTCACCGGCGTCCTCATCTTCTTCTTCCTGTTCGTACACGTGCTGGACACCGCTCTCGTCCGTGTCTCCCCCGACGCCTACGACAAGGTCGTGGCCACGTACAAGACCCCGATCGTCGCGCTGCTGGAGTACGGCCTCGTCGCCGCCGTCCTCTTCCACGCGCTCAACGGTCTTCGGGTCATCGCCGTCGACTTCTGGTCCAACGGCCCCCGTCACCAGAAGACGATGCTGTGGTCCGTCGTCGGCATCTGGCTCGTGCTGATGATCGGGGCCCTGTACCCCGTCCTCGGCCACGCCGTCCGTGAAGTCTTCGGGAGCTGAGGCAGATGTCCGCCACTGAAACCACCGCGTCCGGCATCGGCCCCGTCGAGGGCGCCGGGGAAATGTCGGGCTACAGTCCCGACAACCCGGCCCCCTTCATCGAGCCGCCCCGCAAGCGCACCAAGAAGACCCCCAAGTCGACCCGCGGCAACTTCGAGATGGTCGCGTGGCTCTTCATGCGTCTGTCCGGCATCGTCCTGGTCGTCCTGGTCATCGGCCACCTGGTCATCCAGCTCGTCCTCGACGGCGGCGTCTCCAAGATCGGCTTCGCGTTCGTCGCGGGCCGCTGGGCCTCCCCGTTCTGGCAGGTCTGGGACCTGCTGATGCTGTGGCTCGCGATGCTGCACGGCGCGAACGGCCTGCGTACCGTCATCAACGACTACGCGGAGCGCGCGAACACCCGGCTGTGGCTCAAGGGCCTGCTCTACACCGCCACGGTGTTCACCATCCTGCTGGGCACGCTGGTGATCTTCACCTTCGACCCGAACATCCGCTAGGCACGGGGCTGAGGCAACCGATCATGAAGATCCACAAGTACGACACCGTCATCGTCGGCGCCGGCGGCGCCGGTATGCGCGCGGCCATCGAGTCCACGCAGCGCAGCCGCACCGCCGTGCTGACCAAGCTGTACCCCACCCGCTCCCACACGGGCGCCGCGCAGGGCGGCATGGCCGCCGCGCTCGCCAACGTGGAGGAGGACAACTGGGAGTGGCACACCTTCGACACCGTCAAGGGCGGTGACTACCTGGTCGACCAGGACGCCGCCGAGATCCTGGCGAAGGAGGCCATCGACTCCGTCCTCGACCTGGAGAAGATGGGCCTGCCGTTCAACCGCACGCCCAATGGCACGATCGACCAACGCCGCTTCGGCGGTCACAGCCGGAACCACGGCGAGGCCCCGGTCCGCCGCTCCTGCTACGCGGCCGACCGCACCGGCCACATGATCCTGCAGACGCTGTACCAGAACTGCGTCAAGCACGGCGTGGAGTTCTTCAACGAGTTCTACGTCCTGGACCAGCTGATCACCGAGGTCGACGGCGTCAAGAAGTCGGCGGGCGTCGTCGCGTACGAACTCGCCACCGGTGAGATCCACATCTTCCAGGCGAAGGCCGTGATCTACGCGTCCGGCGGCTGCGGCAAGTTCTTCAAGGTGACGTCCAACGCGCACACGCTGACCGGTGACGGCCAGGCCGCCGTGTACCGCCGGGGTCTGCCGCTGGAGGACATGGAGTTCTTCCAGTTCCACCCGACCGGCATCTGGCGCATGGGCATCCTGCTGACGGAGGGCGCCCGCGGTGAGGGCGGCATCCTCCGCAACAAGGACGGCGAGCGCTTCATGGAGAAGTACGCGCCGGTCATGAAGGACCTCGCGTCCCGTGACGTCGTGTCCCGCTCCATCTACACCGAGATCCGTGAGGGCCGCGGCTGCGGTCCCGAGGGCGACCACGTCTACCTCGACCTCACGCACCTCCCGCCGGAGCAGCTCGACGCCAAGCTCCCGGACATCACCGAGTTCGCGCGCACCTACCTCGGTATCGAGCCCTACACGGACCCGATCCCGATCCAGCCGACCGCGCACTACGCCATGGGCGGCATCCCGACGAACGTCGAGGGTGAGGTCCTCAGCGACAACACCACCGTCGTCCCCGGCCTGTACGCCGCCGGTGAGGTCGCCTGTGTCTCCGTGCACGGCGCCAACCGCCTCGGCACCAACTCGCTGCTCGACATCAACGTGTTCGGGCGCCGGGCGGGCATCGCGGCCGCCGAGTACGCGCAGAAGGCGGACTTCGTCGAGCTGCCGGAGAACCCGGAGTCCCTGGTCGTCGAGCAGATCGAGCGGCTGCGTGCCTCCACGGGCAACGAGCGTGTGGCGGAGCTGCGGCGCGAGCTGCAGGAGACCATGGACGCCAACGTCATGGTCTTCCGCACCGAGCAGACGATCAAGACGGCCGTCGAGAAGATCGCCGAGCTGCGCGAGCGCTACAAGAACGTGGCGATCCAGGACAAGGGCCGCCGGTTCAACACCGACCTGCTGGAGGCCGTCGAGCTGGGCAACCTGCTCGATCTGGCCGAGGTCATGGCCGTGTCGGCGCTCGCCCGCAAGGAGTCCCGCGGCGGTCACTACCGCGAGGACTACCCCAACCGCGACGACGTCAACTTCATGCGTCACACCATGGCGTACCGCGAGGTCGGCGACGACGGCTCCGAGACCGTCCGCCTCGACTACAAGCCGGTCGTCCAGACCCGCTACCAGCCGATGGAGCGTAAGTACTGATGGCAACCCCGACCCTGGACAAGGCGGACGCGGCCGGCAGCCCCGAGCCCGGCTTCGCCGACTCCCCGTACATCACGGTCACCTTCCGCATCCGGCGCTTCAACTCCGAGGTCTCGGCCGAGGCGACCTGGGAAGACTTCCAGCTGGAGATCGACCCCAAGGAGCGCGTCCTCGACGGTCTGCACAAGATCAAGTGGGACGTGGACGGCACCCTGACGTTCCGCCGCTCCTGCGCGCACGGCATCTGCGGTTCGGACGCCATGCGGATCAACGGCAAGAACCGTCTGGCCTGCAAGACGCTGATCAAGGACATCAACCCCGAGAAGCCGATCACGGTCGAGCCCATCAAGGGCCTCACGGTCCTCAAGGACCTGGTCGTGGACATGGAGCCGTTCTTCCAGGCGTACCGGGACGTGATGCCCTTCCTGATCACGAAGGACACCAACGAGCCGACGCGTGAGCGGTTCCAGACCGCCGAGGACCGCGAGCGCTTCGACGACACCACGAAGTGCATCCTCTGCGCCGCGTGCACGTCCTCGTGCCCGGTGTTCTGGAACGACGGCCAGTACTTCGGTCCGGCCGCGATCGTCAACGCCCACCGCTTCATCTTCGACTCGCGTGACGAGGCCGGCGAGCAGCGGCTGGAGATCCTCAACGACCGTGACGGCGTGTGGCGTTGCCGTACGACGTTCAACTGCACGGACGCCTGCCCGCGCGGTATCGAGGTCACCAAGGCGATCCAGGAGGTGAAGCGGGCGCTCATCACGCGCCGCTTCTGATCAGCCGCAGCAACGCATGAGGAAGGCCCGCAGGTTCACCTGCGGGCCTTCCTCATGCTCGGCGTGCGCGCGAGCGTGCCCACGCACGAGGGCGCACGCACGAGGGCCCCGCCCCCGCGCGGAGCCTTGGGGAAGCTCCGCGGTGGACGAGGCCCTTCGGTCGATCACCCGGGCGGCGATCCTCCGCACTCAGCCGCGCAGGACGCGACCCTGCGAGTCGGTGCGGTCGTTGCTCGTGAGGAACAGGATGCCGTCGATCAGCGACCAGAAGCCCAGACCACCGCAGGTGAGGAGCTGGGCGACGCCCACGCCGACCGAACCGACGTAGAACCGACCGATGCCGAGCGTGCCGAGGAAGAGCTGCAGAATGCCGGCGACGATCTTCGACTTGTCGGAGTACGGGCGACCCTTCGGGTCGTGGCCGAAGGGAGCGTCAGGGGTGGGGACGGTCATGGAAGTAACTCCTGGATGTACTGACTGAAATACCGAAGCGGATTGCTTCGGGAGCGATCACAGGAGAGAAGGCGCGGCAAAGAACCTGCGGCGATCGGGCACGGCGAACACCGGCCGACGATCGAGCACGACGTAATCCCCCGTCATCCCCCCTGTAGCCGTTGCAGCGTAATGAGACGTGAGGGGCGGATGGGAGTGGATCCGGGCGATCGTTCCGATTCCGTGATCCGATTCCAGCCAACTTGCGACAACTGAGCAACATAAAGCGGGCGTAAGGGATTTACGGGGGCCGCGTCGGCTCAGTGCAGATTACGGACGACCGTCCAGATCACCGCGATGCCCAGGATCAAGGCCTGGGTGCGGGGCTTCAGTTCGGGGCGCCAGCGGCGGCCGCGCAGCCCCTCGACGAACCAACGGCCGAGCAGGGCGAGGGCGAACGGCGCGGCGAGCAGCAGCATCCGGTTGTCGTGCCAGGCGGCGGCGAACTGCCCGTGCAGCAGGTCGTACACCATGCGGGTGCCGCCACAGGCGGGGCAGAGCAGCCCGGTGACATAGCGGAACGGGCACTGGGGCAGCAGATGGCCGGGCTCGTGCGGGTTGGTGCCGTACAGGTACGCGGCGCCCGCCAGCCCGGCGGCGGCCACCGCGAGGGGGGCCGCCGCCGGATGCCGGAGGGTGCTGAGGCCGCGCTCAGCCACGCAGGACACGTCCGTTGGAGTCCGTGGTGTTGCTGCTGGTCAGCAGGATGATGCCGTCGACCAGCGCCCAGATGCCGAGGCCGCCGCAGGTGAGGAGCTGCGCGACGCCGAGACCGACGTGACCGATGTAGAAGCGGCCGACGCCGAAGGAGCCGAGGAACAGCGAGAGGACGCCCGCGACGATCTTGGACTTGTCGGAGTACGGGCGGCCGTACGGGTCGTACCCGTACGGGGCGTTGGGGTCGCCCGTGTAGGCGCCGCCCGGCGTCGGGGGCACCTGGTAGCCGCCCTGCGGGTAACCGCCCTGCGCGGGGTAGCCGTAGCCGGGCTGGCCCGCGCCCGGCTGCTGGTAGCCGCCCTGCGGAGCCCCGTACGGGCCGGCGCCCGGCTGGCCGGGGGCGGCGTTCGGGTACCCGTATCCGGGCTGCGGCGGCTGCGGGGGCTGAGCGGGCTGCTGAGGCTGCTCGGTCACGGTACTGACTCCTGCGTGTTGTTTGCTTGAGCGGCTGAAAAACTCACTATGGGCTGTCCGTCATATTGCAGGAGGGAAGGGCCCGGAGAGAAGTTGTTACTTCGGCCGGGCACCCACCGACTCCCGCGTGTGGGCGGAGTCACATCGCCTCGTCGTCGGCCGTGACAGACGCTTCACAGCTGGCTGACGATCGTCGGGTCCGTGATCTCCGTGTCCTTGGCGAGCAGCATCGCCTTGCTGAGGATGACTGCGAGCATACGGTCGCCCTCGAAAGGGAGATAGCCGGTCTGCCTGCTTCCGTTCCCGTCGGTGACGGTCGACTTGGGAACGATGCACAGATAGCGGTCGTTCGGGGACATCAGGATGTTGCCGGACCCGAGATGGATCCGGTACGTGTGCAGTTGGCCCTCGACCCGGAGGAACCGCCCTTCCAGCGTGCACCGGTCGGCGATCGCGAGCCGCGGCACGAGCCGCTCCAGCAGCGCCCGTCGGGTCTCGGCGCTCTGGTTCAGCTCGCCGAATCCGTACGACGTCCAGTACTCGACGAAGCGTCCCCCGGGTCCGCCGTCCTGCCAGGTCGGGGCGTTGCCGACGCTGGCGACGCCCACGAACATGTCTACGTCGCGCAGGACTTCGGAGAGGACGAGCGGCGGTATCCCGGCGAGCGGGACCGGGTCGACCAGCAGACCGATGGTGCCCGGCCGTGCGTCGGAGTCCTGTTCCAGGGCGTGGAATCGCCGGACGAAGGCGCCCACGAACGACGCCCGGTGGTCCTCCGGCAGTCCCCGCACCTCGTCGAGAAGGTGCACCCACCCGCCGTCCCAGTACCCCTTCGTGGCGAAGACGGCCTTCATCACCTCGTCGGCGAGCCGCTCCATGTCCCCGGCCTCGATCCGGTTGCGCGCCCGCTGGACGAGGGAGCGGGGCGTGTGCGTGGCCATCAGCCGCCCACCAGCGGGACGAGCCTGAGGAAGGTGACCTCGGCACCGGCGGACAGCTCGATCTCCTCGTCCGGCTCCGTGACCTGCCGGTCGCCGACGAGGACGAGGAGACCGTTCCCGGCGAAGGCCCCGAGCGCGGCCTCGGCCCGTGCCTCCGGCGGTTCGGCGGGGGCCTGTGTGGAGCGTCCCGCCGTACGTCGAGCCGGGTCCTCGGCCGACGACAGGAAGACCCGCCGCCGGATCAGCTCCTCCACCGTCACCCGCTCCGCGGCGAGTTCGACCGCCCGGCCCTCGCCCCGCTCCCCACTCGCCGTCTCTTCGACGAACGTCACCGTTGCCATGAGGGGGACAGTAAGGGGCGGCACCGACAGTGTCGGCCGTCGGCGCGGGGCCGCGCTCCCGGGCCGGCGGGTCAGTCCAGGTCCTGCGACATGGGCGTGTACTCCTCCCACCCCTCCGGGTCCTTCTTCACGGCGTCGAGCAGCCGGCCGAACGCCACCTCCTCGTAGAGGACGCCGGAGTACGCCTCACGGACGCGGTTCCCGTTGATGTCGGCGGTGGGCGTGCCGGAGGCCACCCGGTCGAAGGCCTTCTGGGACCTCGCCACGAAGTCGCGGTACTTCATGGTCCTGACGGCGGAGTCGAACGCCGGACCGCGCAGCCCCTTCACCTCGGCGGCGAGTTCGAGCAGATACGCGTCGGTGAAGCCGTCGACGATCTCCTCCGGCTGGTTGGCGTAGAGCACGGCGTGGTACTCGGCGAACTTGCCCTCTTCCAGCGCGGCCCGCAGCGCGTTCGCCGCCTTCTTCGAGCCATTGCCGCCCAGCCTGTCGTCCAGGAAGGAGGCGAGGGTGTACTCGGTCACCACCGTGCGCGCGAGCGTCCGCTCCACCGCGGCCGGACCGCCGGTCCGCTCGAACTCCTCGCAGACGGGGCAGCGCATGTCCTCGTAGAGGCGGAGGGTGACCGGCGCGTGCGGGTCCCCGACGCGGATCGTCGTGCCGTCGGCGTCCAGTTCCTCCGGCAGCTCCCGCAGGTCGCCGTAGGCGGGCTTCCGCTCCGTCCGGGCGGCCCGCTCACCGCATCCGCCGAGCAGCAGCCCCAGTGCGACGGCCACCACGGCCGTCATCCGTCTTCTCCGCGCACCCACCATCGACGCACGCCCCTTCCCACTCACCGAAGGGCCGGATCACAGCCTGCGCGGCTCCCCTCCCTCGACACCCGTCGCCCCTCGCCCCGAACCCCCCGGGGCCTGACATGTCCGCGTACTGTACGACACAGGGCGGTGACCTGGAACTTCCAGATACCGCAACGAGAGGTCCGGCTCCGCGATCCTCCTGCGGGACATCGACGGCACCGGCGACAGGGACCTCCTCGCCGCGAGCGTGAACGGCATGACGAGCCTTTCCCCCGTACCGCCGGCCTGGAGCGCGTCGCGCCCGACCCCTTGGCTGGATCGCAACCAACTCCCGTGACTGATGGGGCGGTTGATCACACACTGACCCCATGACCTACCTGAGGAAAGCCGTGGCCGGCCTGTCGGCCGCGGCCGCGATCCTGATCGCGACACCCCCCACAGCCTCGGCGACGCCCGCCCCGCACGACACGTCCGGCCGCGCATACGGCGGCGCATACGGCGGCACACTCGTCCGGGAGAACTTCGACCGCCTCCCCCTCGGCCCGGTGACGCGTGGCCGGGATTGGACCACGGACACTTCCGACGGCACTATGACCGTCGCACCCAGCGCCGACGGCCACGGCCGTGAACTCCACCTCCGCACCGAGGGCAACGGCCGCGCCTTCATGGTCCTGTCCGACCTCGCCCCGCGCGGCAACAGCTTCTGGGCTCGGATGCGGCTGCGCGTGACCGAGTTCCCCACGGCCCCCGACTGGGCCCACTGGACCCTGGCCGAAGCCTCGGGCCCCGACTCCCCCACCCTGGTTCGCCCCCTCGGCGGCCAGTACGCCCCCACCGACAAGGGCAACTTCTGGGGCGTCGGCTCGGACCTGGGTCCGACGGGCGACTGGACGAACTGGAAGACGTCGGCCCCGGCGGTCGCGGGGAAGTGGAATTGCGTGGAATTCCACCTGGACGCCACGGACAACCGCGTCACGGTCTACGTCGACGGCACCGAACAGTCCGACCTGACCGTCTCCACGAAGAACCACGGAGGCACGGCGGACGACTTCGTCTTCCCCACCTTCGACAAGCTGAAGCTGGGCTGGCAGCTGTACCAGGCGAACCCGACTCCGGCAGCGTTCGAGATGCGGATGGACGACATCGCGGTGAGCAGTCGGCGGGTAGGCGGCTGCGAGGCCTAATAGATAGCTCCATCCTCCGCGGAGGATGGAGCTATCTCTCAACCCTTCCCAGCATAGTTGGAGCTGCGGATGGGTGTTCGCCCCGGGGCGAACAGGACGGAAGATTCTGCGCATGAATACCGAAGGAAATGGCCGAGTTTAGCATCAATTCACTCCGGAAGAACACCTCCCGCAGTCAACCACTCATGCTTATCAAGAAATACCGTGACACCGTCGGGACGGGGAGAACCCTGCACATAGACCTTGATCTTCCACTCTCCGGATCGAGGCAGACGAAGAGTTTCCTCATCTGGATCGACTACACCCGTGACACACATCCAGGACGACCGGAAGGTCATTGATCCGTCGAAAATGAGGCGCGAATCCGGGCGGTTCACGCATTCCCCGACATGGATCTCGACCCGCACCTCGCCCTGCATGTCAGTCCGAGTGGCTACGAATATATTTCCAGGAAGAGAAACAATCTCCTCCTCACCCGACTCCACCTCCGGCTGATCTTCCGTCTCGAAGTCACGTATGGAAATAAGCCCAAACTGACTAAGGAAAACATCGGAGTAAACTATGCGACTTCCCTCTTCCATTTACACCCCTAATCAACCCGCAACATAGGTCCCGTCCTCCCGCCGTCGGACGTTTATGACGGCAACAAGGAACTCATCGTTTCGCTGCATCTTATTTGATCTATAGAAGGCAGACAAATCCGAGCCCTGCTTCATCTGCTCCGACAGGGGAACGCCCCTCGTCTGAGCACCCAGCCCCCCCTCGCGAGTGGAAGCGAAGGGATACTCGTCACAACTCCCCGAACCGGTCCAAGCGCTCATGCACCCAGCCAACTCCCTATTATCCCGATTCTCGCCCTTATTCTTTGCGTAATGCAGCAGGAGTGGATGCCCCTTATCGATCGCCGAGCGATCATTTATCGCTATCTCTGGCGTCCGCTTGCCATCCACCACAAAAACCGGCAAATTTCTACACTGCGTCTCCCGAAGACCTGTCGATGTCATACAATTATCAACTACCGTGTCCCACTCTGCATCCGACAGGGCCTCAGGCTTCTTGAACAGCTTACGCCACCCTATCTTGTAATCATCATTTTGTAGGATGCGCGACAGGATGGCGGGTATCGACTTCCTGACAGCCTTTGCAGCTGCGGCACCAGGAGGGACGACAGCAAGCGGCGTCACCCCTTTACGCTGCACAGGCTTCTTTATGCTCGTATTTGCGGGATGAACTCCGTCCGGCTTGGTCTTTCCATCAAGATTTCCGTTAGGAGTATCCCAATTGCAACTGTCACAGTAGAGGCCAGTCGGGTCGGAATGCACAACAGGACTGTTGTAGCTGTACGCATATCCATTCATTTGGAGCGGTTGAGCCAGATCAATGACCGGGTCCGCTGAGATGAAGCGACCCGTGTTCTGGTCGTATTCGCGGGCGCCGATGTGGGTCAGGCCCGTGGCCGTGTCGTCGATACCGACGCCGATGTAGCCGCGCTTGTTGGGCCAGGACGCCGGCTTCGGGCCACGGAGTTCGCCGTACGGCTTGGCCGCTCGGCGGGTGACCGCCTGGCCGCTCGCCAGAGCCACCGCCGTGTTCGCCGTGCCTAGGTGATCCGCGAGGAGGGCCGAGAGCTGGTGCCCTGTCGTCGCGCCGCTGGTCGCGGTGCGGGTCACGACCGGGGCGCCGGGCTGAGCGTAGGAGCGCGACGCGCGGGTCACCGCGCCGGCGCTGCTCGTCGTCACCTCCGTCTCGCCCAGGTACAGAGTCGAACCGGAGGGGGAGTTCTCCAGGAGGCGGTTGCCGCCGGCGTCGTACACGTACGTCGTCTTCTTGCCGCCGACCGTGATCGTGTCGAGCTTGTTCTCCGAGGTTCAATCCAGGTCTTGCGGCCCAGCGGCCAGGTCACGGACCGTCGTGTTGCCCACCGCGTCATACGTGTACGTGCTCCCATGCCCCGCCGGGCTGGAGCCGATCGACGTCATCGTGTGCGGCTGCTTGGGGTTGTAGCCGTACGTGAACGTGACGTTCTTGGTCGCGTCCGTCGGGTCGGCCTCCGTCAGGGTCGCCCGGTTGCCCAGCCAGTCGAAGGTGAAGGACTGGTGGTAGGCGGTGGCGCCGGTGCTGACCGTGTTCGCCGCCGGGGCCGTGGCCGCCAGCGTCGACTTCAGCGAGGTGTCCGGGGCGGATGCGTCGGTCGCCGCGTCCGGGGCGTCGGCCACCGGACCCGACGAGGCCGCGTAATCCGTCCGCGGGCCCCACGTCGTCCCGTCCGCCGACTTGCAGCCCGTGCCGTTGCCGGTGGGCGCGATGTTCGACGTCCAGGCGTTGACCAGCTCGCCCATCACGTCGTACGTGAAGCACTGGGTGTCCCAGGTGTCGCCCGAAGCGTCCGACAGCTGGCGGGCGTTCGACGTGATGATGCCGGACTTGTCGTACGCGTAGTGGCTGTTGGAGATGCGGTGCGGGCCCGCCGTCTCACGGTCCGCGACCGTGCGCTGGAGCCGTCCGGTGTAGGGGTCGACGAAGTTGGTCGTCCAGACGCGGTTCGGCTGGGAGCCGGACACCGTGCGAAGGGGTTCGCCGTACGGGGAGTAGGTGACGTCGGACGTGTACCAGGCGAGACCCGAGGTCGACTCGGTCAGGCCGTCGCTGTTGTAGCGGGTGACGACCTTCTCCTGGGCCAGCCCGCCCACGGACGGCAGCGTGACCGTCTGCGGCTTTCCGGTGGGCGTGTACGTGTACTTGTACGCGTACGTCCCGGAGACACCCGTCGTCATGGTGTTGGCCGGGATCACCGTCTCGGTACCCGTCGGGCGGTACTCGGTGTCGTAACCGGTGACACGGCTGATGTAGTCGCCGTTCACGGTGTGCCGGGTCGAGGCGACCGGCTGGCCGAGCGCTCCCGACAGGGAGTCATACGTGAACGACTTGACCGGCGTGCCGGTCTCGGAGTTCTCGCGGACGAACTTGATCCGGCCCAGTTCGTCGTACTCCGTGTATGCCGTCCGCTTTTTCGCGTCCGTGACCTTGTACGGCCGGTCGGCCTCGTCGTACCAGGTCTCCGTCTTGCCCACGTCCGGGTCGGTCGTGGAGACGACGCGCCCGCGGGCGTCGTACGTGTACGTCCACTCGTTGCCGGCCGGATCCTTGACACTGGTGCGCTGACCACGGGCGTCGTACCCGTAGGTCGTCGTACGTCCGGCGGTCGTGGTGTCGTCCTTGTAGCGGACGATCGAGCTGACCCGGCCGAGGGCGTCCGTGTGCGTCCGGGTCCGCGGGGAGGTCGAACCGGCCGGGTCGACGTAGGTGCTGGTGTCGCCGTATTCCGTCTTCGTCGTGTGCACCACGTTCTCGTCGTGGTACTTCGACTCGTTCACCGGCCGTTCGAGGCCGTCGTACAGGAACTTGACCCGGCTCGGGACGAGCGACTTCGACTTGGGGGCGAAGAGTTCGGCGGTCGGTTCGTCCTTCGCGAGGTAGGCGCTGGTCTGCTCGTCGACCAGGCCGTGATCGTCGTAGGTGGTGTCCGTGACGACGCGGCCGGGGCCGTGCGCCTCCGACTGGGTCTGGACCTGGCGCATCAGGCCGTCGAAGATCGTCACCTGACGGCTGTAAGTGCCGTCGTCCTTCAGTGTCCTGGTCGTGACGGCGGCGGGTCGGGACTCGTCCGAGGTGGCGATCGCCGGTTGGTACTCGATCTCGACGTTCGGTGACTTGCCGCCCGAGGAGCGGGACGGGGACCAGCCCTTCACGAATCTGCCGAGTGCGTCGTACTCGTTCCGGGTGACCCGGCGGTTGGGGTCGGTGACCGTCAGCGCGAGGCTGCGGCCCGGGTCGAAGGTCGTGATGACGGAGTGGCCCTTGGCGTTGATCGCCGTCACGGAGGTGACGGGGCCACCCGTGTCCCCGGGCGTGTACTGCATCTCCGTCGTGCCCGCGCCCGGCTTCGCGACGGTACGGACCCGGCCCAGCGGGTCGTACGTCGTCCTCGTGACGACCGAGTACGAGGTCCCGGCGCCGTCCACACCGGCGGCGGCAGTGACCAGCCCCTTCGTCGGGGCGTCACCGTACGACTGGTTGTCGTAGGTGGTGCGGGTCGCGCTGATCAGCTTCGTGGCCGGGTCGGCGATGTCGTGGGCCGCGCAGGTGGTGCCGGTGGTGCGCTGTTGCTCGGGCAGGCCGATGAGCCAGGCCGAGGTGTTGTGCACGTACGACGTCTTCGTGCAGATCTCGTCGGAGAAGGCCTCGCCGGAGCCGTCCGGCTTGACCACCGCCGTCTCGACCTGGACCGGGATGCCGTAGGTGTCGTCGACGGTCGTCAGGGTTCGGACGGCCTGCCAACTGTCGCCGACCGTCTGGATCTCGTCCGTGCGCTTCACACCGCTGCGGTGGGCCAGGAGCGGATCCATGTCCGCGCCGTCCTCGGCCTCCCGGAACCGGGACGCGGTCTGCTTCGACCAGGGGAAGTTGAGGGTGCGCTTCTTCGGCGTCCCCTTGTCCGAGTTGAGGTAGGTGAGGCTCTCCGCCGTCATGCCCGCGTACTGCGGCTCGTCGTCGGAGACGAGCGTGTACTTGCCCGTGGAGTCCTTGACCTCGCCGCCGACGCCCTGGAAGTAGCGTGTCTCGGAGTACGACTGTGCCTGAGGTGTCACTCCTGCGGAGGAGGTGGTCTCGCTGCCCTTGGTGACCGCCACCTGGCGGTAGCCGCGCCAGACGTTGTGCGTGCGCAGGGACGGGCGGGTGAACTCGTCGTCGGACTTCGCCCAAGCGGGGTCCTTGTAGTTGTACGTGGTGTGGATGGGCTTGCCCCGGGGGGTGACCTTGTCGTTCTCGGTGACGGAGTCCACGACGTACTTGTTGAACCAGGACTTCGCGGGCTTCTTCTCGTCGCCGTCCGGCGACCAGCGGACCGGGTAGCAGGTGCCGTTGTTCCTGCCCTGGTCCTCCGAGGGCTCGCTCGCGCAGCCTCCCGTGTACTCGATCTCGATGTCACCACCGTGTTCGGTGGCGACCGTGCCGATGCGGGGGCGGGTGAAGGGCGGGCGCTGGTCGTTCGCGCCGCTGGCGACCAGGTTGGGGAGCTGACGGTCCCTGAGGCGAGCCTTCAAGGGCGAGGACGAGCCGACCGTGTACTCGCCGAAGCTGACGCCGTCCTTGTGCTGGAGGGTGCCGGTGGTGTCGCCGGGCGCGAAGCCGCGGCGGGTGATCGAGTTCAGCCAGAGACCGGGGGACGAGTAGTACCAGTCGGCGGGGAAGGACTGGTGGAGCTCGTACGTGTCCACCTTGCCCAGGCCGGTCTGGCCCGCACGGGCCGCCTTCGTCGTCACCGAGTCGAGGCGCAGCTGCGTCCAGAAGGACGGGAAGGCCGGGCACAGCTTCGACGTCGACTTGCAGTTGAGGTTGCCGGGGGTGTCCCACCAGGGGCGGTACGCGCCCGGGTCGGAGGTCTTGGCGAAGTTCGCCGCGTCGCAGGCCGTGGCCGACTTCAGACAGCGCTGTGCCACACCGAACTCGACGGTCGCGGACGGCTTGGTCAGGTCCGAGCGCATGCCGTACTCGATGGTCTTCGGGTAGGCGTAACGGTCGTACTGCTCGGGCGACTTGAACTTCTTCTTCACGGCGTAGTGGTTGGTCTCCTGCTTCCAGGTGACGACCAGCGTGTTGCCGTGCACGTCGACCACCTTGTCCAGGCCCCAGCGCCAGGCCTGCTTCTTGCCCGCTCCGCAGCGGGAGTCGGCGAAGGCGGTGGCGTGGCAGGGCTCGCCCGGGTGGTTGCCGAAGACGGGAACGGTGGAGACGGAATCGGTGTCGGCGTGGCCGCCGCCGACCTGGCTGAGGCCGTAGTAGTACTTCGTGCCGTCCGTGGTCGTGACGATCCAGTACTCACCGTTGTTGTCGCCGTTGGTGCCGCCGACGCGGTGCTCGATCCGGGTGCCGTCGTCGCTCTCGGAGCGGTAGAGCTCGGTGTCTGTCTCCGGGTTGCTGCCGGAGGCGGCGTCCCGCACCAGCTCGGTCGTCTTGCCGCCCAGGGTCATCACCGCGTTGTGCGACACCCAGCACAGGTCGGATGTCTTGTCCTTCTTGGCGGTGTTGTTGGGGGTGCCGGACTTCATCTTCTTGCGGTCGTCCTGGCAGGCGCGGTAACGGCGCTCGATGTGGCCCGCGTCGTAGTCCCAGCCCTCGCCGATCCAGGAGGCCTGGGGAGAGGCGACGGCGGTACGGCCGTCCACGCTCTGGGAGTTGTAGGTGAACTCGATGTTCGGAGCCGGGCCGGCGGGGGCCGCCGGAACCGTAAGCGGGTACGTCCAGGTGAACGCGCCCGACGAACCGCCCGCCGACCACTTGCCGCTGGAGGCCAGCGGCGTGGCCTTGAACGTGCCGCCGGCACCGCCGCCGGAGTCGACCGCCCCGACGACGGCCGAGTCGCCGGTCGCGGCGACCGGAGTGACCCCCGCGCCCGAAGTGCGGTAGGCCGCCTGGGCGATCGACGGTCCGTCGCTCGGCGTCGTCTTCGCCGGAGCCGGGGTGCCGGTGACGGTACCGTCCGCCGCCGTGTCGACCGTGGCGGTGATCGACTGGGACTGGACGTCGTTGGTCGTCTCCAGTTCCTCGTACTCCTGGCAAGCCTCGTCGTCGGGCGTGGTCAGGTAGCACTCGGGAAACTGGACGAAGCGCAGGCGAGAGGCCCAGTCGGCGCCGTAGAGGTTCTTGAACTTCGCGTAGTCGAGCTTGACCGCGATCGGCACGGATCCGGAGGCCGGCGCCTGTACCTTCACGACCGTGCCGTCGACGCCCTGCGACACGGCGGCCGCGCGGTCGTAGACCTGCACCTGCCAGGTACCGGTGGGGGCGGCCTGTTCCGGAGCCTGGCCGAGGCTGACGGGAAGGTTCGCGACGGGGGTCAGGGCGACCTGTCGGGTGACCGTGGTCGTACGGGCCGACGCCGGGGTCGTGCTCGCGGACGACCCGAAGTCGACCGCCCCCGTGCCCGCGGCCGGTGTGGTGACCGTGCCCGTCGGGGCCTGCTGCTGGTCCGGGGGGACATCGACCTTCAGCGTCTCCAGGTCGGGCTCGGAGGTTGCCCCGGCGACGGTCTCCTCTTGGTCGAGGGTCTCCAGATCGAGGGTCTCGCGGCCCTTCTCGGCGGTGGCCGGGTCGGGTGGCAACGCGAACGACTGCGCCGGTAGAAGGCCTACGAGCAGTGCCGCCCCGAGAGTGGGCACCAGGGCTGCGCGCACCCGGCGTAGCCGACGCGAGCGGACAGGCAAGAAGCGACCGAACACGGCGAGGTCCCCCCGGACCATTCGAGGCGGGACCAGGAACGGACCACGCGTGATGGCGTATCAAATGCGGGAGATTCTGTGTCGGCCTTGTGGAGTTCCGCTAGATCGTCTGTGTGGATGTGATGATCGCCACGGTACGTAGCACATCGTAACGGTAGGTGAAGTCCCAATCTTCATTTACCTGAGGTACCGGAATCCGTCACCTGTCTGCCATGAAGCACGCAATTCACCGGCTCCCTTCGCAAATGCGCATCTATACAGGGTAGTTAAGGCGCGATCTGCTGCCCTATATCCCAATACGGCACGCCCATAAAGCAGTTACGGGCTTCAGCTTTCAACCTCCTTTACGCGTCCCTGCCTTGTCCGACTCAATCAATCCCCTCCGCTCGCGAAGCGTGACGACAGCCCTCTGTTGAGCCATCATCGGCTGGCCCGGCCGAGCTCTGTCCCGCGCCGGTTCCAAGGGGGGAAGGGGAACTCGCCCGATGACGCGCAAGGAACGGAACCGGCGTCGCGTGCCCGGCGGACGGACGACCGCCGCCGTACTCACCACGGTGCTCGCGGCCACCGGCATCACGTTCGTCGGACTGGGCCTCGACGAACCCGGTTCACGTGGCAAGTCGACCGACAGCCGGAAGGCGAAGCCGGTCACCGAAGCCGCCGCGCTCACGCGGGCCACGAAGACCGGGAAGTCCGTCGAGGTCACGGCACTGCGCACCACGCGGTCCACCACCTGGGCGCGCCCCGACGGCAAGATGGCCAAGAAGCTCTACGCCTCTCCCATCCGGGCCAAGGTGGATGGTGAGTGGAAGGACATCGACTACGACCTCCACCGCACCGACAAGGGCTGGGAACCGAAGGCCACCAACACCGAGATGGTGTTCTCGGCCGGTTCCGGGGCGACGCGCGACGGCGAGCAGCGCGCCTCCCGGTCCACCGTGCACCGGGTCTCCCTGCTCAAGGGACTCAAAGCGGCTGCCGCCGAGTCGAGCACCCTCGTCACCCTCACCGTCGACGGCCACGACATCCACCTCACCTGGCCCGGCGCGGTACCCGCACCGATCATCGACGGCTCCCGCGCCCTGTACCCGGAGATCTTCCCGGGTGCCGACCTGGTCCTCACGGCCGACGACGACGGCTTCGCGCAGTTGCTCGTCCTCAAGAACCGGCAGGCCGCGGCCGACCCGCGCGCCAAGCAGCTCACCTACGGGATCACTTCGGCGGACCTGTCGTTCCGGCTGAACCCGGTCACGGGAATCCTCGCCGCCGAGGACGCGGACGGGGAGGAGGTCGCGCTGTCGCCGACACCGCTGATGTGGGACAGCAGCGGCACTCCGGCGGTCACCGACGGCTCGGTCGGCGCCTCCGCGCAGCCGACCAACGAGGAGAGCCCGGACCCCGTCGACTCCTCCAGCCCCACGCCGAGCGACGAGGCGACTCCCACCGAGGAAGAACTCGTCGAGACGGACGAGCAGATCGACCCGGACCCCGAAGAGCTCCCGGTCGCCACCGACGGCCCCGCGCCCACCCCTTCGGCCTCCCCGCCACCGTCCGCGCCGGCCGAGCCGACGCCCGAACCCACCCGGACCGGCTCGGCCGCCACCCTCAGCCTGCCCGGTCTCGACGGCCCCTCCCCCGACTCGCGCGGCGAGCTGGTCGAGGCCGACCTGTCCGGAGCGGACTGGCTCCTCACTCCCGACCAGGACTTCCTCCGCGACTCGGCCACCACGTACCCGGTCTTCATCGACCCGTCGGTCACGAAGGACATCCAGGACTGGACCACCGCGTACAGCCGGCACCCCAACGCCACGTTCTACAACGGCCGGGGCTTCAACAAGGGCGGTACGCACGAGGCCCGGGTCGGCTTCGAGTCGGACACCTGGGGCACCTCGCGCTCGTACTTCAACATGGACTTCGACAAGGACCTCAAGGGCACGAAGATCGAGTCGGCAACGCTGTACATGCTGGAGACGTACTCATGGTCATGCAGTGCCCGCTCGATGAGCGTGCACCTCACCGGCAAGGTCAACGGACGCACCAACTGGAAGAACGCGCCGAAGCTGCACGACGGCAACAAGATCACCACCAAGAGCTTCGCGCACGGCTACAAGTCCGGTTGCCGGGACGCGTGGGAAGGCTTCAACGTCCGTAAGGCGGCACAGAAGAAGGCTGACGAAGGCCGGGACACCATCACGTTCGGAATGCGTGCCCGGGACGAGAACTCCCAGTACGCATGGAAGAAGTTCCAGGCCAACGGCCAACACCCGCCTGCGCTCGAACTCGTCTACAACCGCAAGCCCACCGCTCCCACCTCGCTCGACCTCAACCCAGACGCCAAGTGCACCACGACCCAGCCGTACGCCCGGATGGGATCGGGAAGTCTGACGTTCACCGCGAAGGCGTCCGACAAGGACAAGAACCTCGATTTCCTCGACTTCGACCTGTGGCCGCACGGCAAGTGGGCGACGACGGGTGATCTTCTCGGCGCGACCGGCAAAGTGTCCGTGGGATCGGACAAGGACACGGCGCTCAGGACGACGAAGGAGTTCTCCACCAGCAAACTGACCAACGGCACCCTCTACTCCTGGCGGGTCCGCGCCTGGGACGACGCGGAATCGTCCTCCCCCTTCTCCCCGGCCAGGACACCGTGCCGCTTCGTCCTCGACACGGCCGCGCCGAAGTCGCCCAAGGTCAGCTCCACCGACTTCCCCAATGCCGACAGCGACGAGAACGGCTTCGGCAGCGGCGCCGACGACTCGAAGTGGAGCACCAAGAAGTTCGGCACGGCAGGCACGTTCACCGTGCGTGCGCTCAACACGGATGTCGTG
Source organism: Streptomyces akebiae (assembly GCF_019599145.1). Taxonomy (NCBI): domain Bacteria; kingdom Bacillati; phylum Actinomycetota; class Actinomycetes; order Kitasatosporales; family Streptomycetaceae; genus Streptomyces; species Streptomyces akebiae. Next base: position 3,849,031 of record NZ_CP080647.1, read on the forward strand.
CGGTACGAGTACGGGTTCAACGCGCCCAGCTATCCGTTCCATCTGGACCGGAAGGCCGGTACCGCGACCACCGTCAGCGCGACGCTGACGAACGCCAAGCCGCCCACGGCCGGTCCCAACGTCCTGTACGTGCGGACCGTGGACAGCGCGGGCAACGTGTCGCAGCCCACGAAGTACTTCTTCTACGTCAGCCCCCGCGACCAGGCCGACTCCCCCGGCGACTTCACCGGGGACAAGCTCCCGGACCTGATGGTCGTCACCGACGCGGGCAATCTGGCCCTCTACCCCTCCCAGGCCACCAACGACCTCGCGAAGGGCTCCGGCGACCTGGACTACTCGATGGCCGGTGCCTACCGGTCCAACCCGGCCAAGGATCCGAACGGCGACGATCTGCCGCCGTATGTCGCCGCGCCCTCGGGACACTTCAAGGGCGCTTTGATCACCCACAACGGGGACATCTACGGCGGTGACGGTCTCCAGGACCTGGTGGTGCGCGTCGGCGGCAAACTCTGGGTGTATCCCGGCGACGGCTACGGCGCCGTCAACATCGACAAGCGCGCGGAGATCCTGCTGCCCGACGGGGCTCCCAGCCCGGCCTCGCTGACGCAGATCGTGTCCACAGGTGACGCCACCGGCGACGGCCGTACCGACTTCTTCGCCACCGCGGGCGACGAACTCTGGGCTTTCACCGGCTACCACGGCGCCACCATCGACCAGGCGATCCGCCTGTCGGGCTCCGCCTGGATCGAGCGCGACATCGTCACCGTCCTGGACATCACCGGCGACGGTGTGACGGACATGGTGTACCGCACGGATGTCCACGCCCAGCTCATGCTCCGCAAGGGCAAGGCGGCGAGCGGCGGTGGCACCGACCTGGACTCCCTGTCCTCCGGCGCCGACTCCTCCGGCGGCATCAACCTCGAGTACGGTTCCGCCGGCTGGTCCAACGCCAACATCCCGCTGCTGATCGGGACCCCGGACGCGAACGGGGACACAGTTCCCGACATCTGGACGGTGCGTTCCGACGGTTCGGTCCGCTTCTACGCCGGGGGCAAGTCGGTCCTGGCGGGCGCGGGTACGGAGATCGTGGCTCCCGCGAGCTACTGGAAGACCCGGATCGCCATCGGCTGACCGCAAGCACCGGGCGAGGGGCTCAGCGCGGGGCGACCCTGCTGAGCCCCTTGCGACGTCAGGGCACCGCCGACCCCACGGCACGGGTGCTGTCGCTCCCACCGATACAGACCCCGGCGATCTAATCTGACGACATGTCAGACAATGAGTCGTACGACCTGCTCGGCTTCGACAACGTCCTGTTCCCCGTCGGCGACCTCGGCGAAGCCGTCTCCTTCTACGAGCGGGCCGGGTTCGAGGTGGCGTTCCGGCTGGACGAGGCCGGGATCGCGGGGCTGAAGGTCGGCAAGGAGACGCCCGGGCTGCTGCTGCGGGTGGAGGAGGAGTTGCGGCAGCGGCCGCCCGCGTGGGCGTCCGCGCGGGTGTGGCTGGAGGTGCCCGACGCGCGGGCCGCAGCCCGGGCCCTCGCGGCCGCGGGAGTGCCGCCGCTCGACGCTCCGTTCTCCGTCGCCACCGGGTGGACCGTCGAGTTCGCGGATCCCTGGGGGAACGTCATCGGACTCACGGACTACGGCAAGCGGCCGGAGCTGGCCCGCACCGGATGATCGGTTGATCGACTGGTCGGTCGGCCAGCGGGGTCGACTGATCGGTTGAACGTGTTCAAAAACAGCGCTACAGTCTCCCCCAGAACGCTTTGAACGCGTTCAAAAATGCCACTAAGGGGTGGGGACATGGATCTCACGGTCGTCGCGTACGTCGTCTATTCACTGGTCAGCGTGGGGCTGACGGTGTGGGTGGCACGGACGCTGAGCAGGAACGGGCGGATCTTCCTATCGGACGTGCTGCGGGGGAACGAGACGCTCGCGGACGCGGTGAACCATCTCCTGGTGGTCGGGTTCTACCTCGTGAACCTGGGCTTCGTGGCGCTGTATCTGAACGCCGACAGCGCCATCACCAGCCCACGTGAGGTGTTCGAGGCGGTCTCGGCGAAGCTCGGCGTGGTGCTGCTCGTGCTCGGGGCGCTGCACCTGGGGAACGTGTTCGTGCTGAACAGGTTCCGGCGGCGGGGCGTCATGGAACGGGAGCAGCTGCCGCCGGTCGCACCGCAGGGCTGGGTCGCTCCGACCGGGCGCGTGTGAGCGCCGCGGCCGGGCCGGCCGCCGTGGACCGGGGCGCCGAGCGCGTCCCGGTCCACGGGCTCACCGTCCTGTACGACGCCGGGTGCGGGCTGTGCGCCTTTCTGCGGGAGTGGCTGGGAAAGCAGCGGCAGTTGGTTCCGCTGAGCTTCGTGGCAGCGGGTTCGGAGGAGGCACGGCGGCTGTTTCCGTCGCTCGATCACGGGGCGACGCTGGAGGAGATCACGATCGTGGGGGACGGTGGGCAGGTGTACCGGGGCTCCGCCGCCTGGATCGTGTGTCTGTGGGCGCTGCGCGAGCACCGGCCGCTCGCGCACCGGCTGAGCACCCCGGCGGGGGCCCGGCTCGCGCGCACCGCCGTACTCACCGCCGCGAAGTGGCGGGGCGCCCACCGGCAGCCCGGCTCGGGCTGCGGGAGCGGCGGGGCCGAGCTGACGGGATGGGCGTACGACCGGCGGTACGGGTGGGTGTACCGGCCTCCCGGTGCCTGCGACACCGGTACCCGCCCGACTCGTTAGGCTCTGCCCGTGCCCGCAGCGAACGACAGCCCGAGCCCAGAGCCCCTTGACGACCAGCTCGACGCGGGGGCCGACGGCCCCGGGGACGGCACGGGGCAACCCGGCCCCCGGGGCACCGCCAAGTCCGAGCAGACCCGCGCGCTGATCCTGGAGACCGCGCTGCGGCTCTTCCAGGAGCGCGGGTACGACAAGACGACGATGCGGGCCATCGCGAAGGAGGCCGGGGTCTCCGTCGGCAACGCGTACTACTACTTCGCCGGCAAGGAGCACCTGATCCAGGGGTTCTACGACCGGATCGGCGCGGAGCACCTGGCGGCGGTGGGCCCCGTGCTCGCGCGGGAGACGGAGTTGGAGGCGCGGATCGCCGGGGTGCTGAAGGCGTGGCTGGACGTGGCGGAGCCGTACCACGAGTTCGCGGCGCAGTTCTTCAAGAACGCGGCCGATCCGGACAGCCCCCTCAGCCCCTTCTCCCCCGAGTCGCAAGGGCCGCGCGAGGAGTCCATCGCCATCCACCGCGAGGTGCTCGCCGGGTCCAGGGCCAAGGTCCCGGACGAACTCCGGGACGTTCTCCCCGAGCTGATGTGGCTCTCCCTGATGGGGCTCGTCATGTACTGGGTCTTCGACCGGAGCGAGGGGCGCGCCCGCAGCTACCGGCTGGCCGAGCGGGGGGCCCGGCTGACCACCCGGGGCGTCTCGCTGGCACGGTTCCGGGCACTGCGTCCGCTGGTCCGCGAGGTGCACGAGTTGTTCACGGACTTCTTGCCGGGGATGACCAAGGTACTGCCGGATCCGGGGGTCAAGGGGCGGACTGCGGAGTGATCACTTTCGGGTGAACGGGCTCGAACGGGACACCTGTCTCCGCTCCTGCCTACGATGATGACCTCGACACCAGCCCACAGGAGGCAAGTGATGTCCGCAGCACTTGTTGAGCGGCCCCACGGCGAGCATCCGCTCATTGCTGAGGCGAACAGGCTCATGGAGCGCCTTCCGGGGTACCGCGTCGAGATCATCGGAGGCCAGATCCTCGTGTCCCCGCCCCCGGACGGCCCGCACGGCGTGGTCCTGACCGACCTCATGGTGCCCTTCCTCTCGGCCGGTCTGCACAGCGTGGAGTCAAAGGTCGTTCAGGGCATCGGCCTCTGGCTGCCCTCCGGCGCCGAGGACTACGCGATCCCCGATCTCGCCCTGGTGGACGCCGACTACGGGGACCATCTGATCGAGAACAACTGCTACGACCCCGTCTGCTTCCGTCTGGTCCTGGAAGTCACCTCCAGCAATCACCGAGCTGACCTGCGCACCAAGGTCAAGGCCTACGCCGGGGCCAAGATCCCGGTCTATGTGATCGTCGACCGCAGGCACCAACGCCTCCACGTGCTCACCGACCCCGCCGGGGACGAGTACGAGAACCATCGCCCGCATTCCCCCGGCGAGATCGTCGCCCTGCCCGCCTCCATCGGCACCGACGTCTCCCTGGATGTCACCGCAATCCTCAGGGCCGGGCAGTCACCGGCTAATTGACCACATCCACCTCCCCCTCGGCCGCCCCCACCGGCTCCACGTCACACACCAGCGGCCCCTCCCCCACGACCACCTGACGCGCGCGTGCGGGGTACCCCGGTGAGGTGGTCGCCAGCAGATACGGCCCCGGGCCCGGCACGGCGACGATGTACGAACCGTCCGCGAGGGACGTCACCCGGTCCAGCTCCCGCCCGCCGCGCGACAGCAGCGTCACCTCCACTCCCGCCAGCGCATCCCCGTCCGCCGTGCGGACGAAGCCGTGGATCACGGAAGCGGGACCGTCCGGGGATGAAACCGCCGGTGCCTCCTCCCGCGGCTCCACCGCCAGATGCGGCAACCGCCTCTCCAGCCCGGCAGGCAGCCACCAGTTCGCCCTGCCCAGCAGATGCATCGCGGCCGGCACCAGCGCCGTACGGAGGACGAAGGCGTCCAGGGCGACGGCGGCGGCCAGGCCGATGCCGGCCATCGCGGCCTCCAGTTCGCCGCTCAGGACGAACGCGCTGAAGACGCACATCATGATCAGGGCCGCGCAGTTGATGACCCGGCTGGTCTCGGCGAGGCCGACGCGGACGGCACGGGCGTTGTCCTTGGTGTGGACCCACTCCTCGTGCATCCGGCTGACCAGGAAGACCTGGTAGTCCATGGAGAGCCCGAAGAGGAGCGAGAGCATGATGACCGGGAGGAACGCGGCGATCGGGCCCTCCTTGCCGACGCCGAGCAGTTCCGTTCCCCAGCCCCACTGGAAGATCGCCACCAGCACACCGAAGGACGCGGCCGCCGCGACGAGGTTCATCAGCGCGGCCGTCAGGGGCACGACCAGGGAGCGGAAGGCGACCAGCAGGAGCAGGAAGCCCAGCGCGATGATCGTCGCGATGAAGTACGGAAGGCGGTCGCCCGTCACCGACGCGAAGTCCTTCGACACCGCCGTCACTCCGCCCACGTGGGCCTCGGCCCCGGACGCCGGGATGACGTTCTCGCGCAGCCGGTCGATGAGCCGGTCCGTCTCCTCGGCCTGCGGGGACGTCGTCGGGACGACCTGGATCACCGTGACGCCGTTCGTGGGCGGGACGGCGGCCACCTGGGCGACCCCCTCGGTGGACTCGATGCGCGAGACCAGCCCCTCGGCGTCGGTTCCGTCCACGACCACCTGGAGGGGGCCGTTGAAGCCGGGACCGAAGCCCTCCGCCAGCAGGTCGTAGGCCTGCCGGGTGGTCGTGGTGTCACGGTGGTTGCCCTGGTCGGAGGTGCCGAGGCGGATCGACAGGACGGGGATCGCGAGGACCAGCATGACGACGAGGGCGAGCACGGCGGTGGAGCGCGGGCGCCGCTGCACGTACGCCGACCAGCGGGCCGCGAGGCCGCTCGTCAGCTCGGGCACGGGACCGGTGACCGCGAGGCGCCGGCGCTCACGGCGGCTGAGGACGCGCGGGCCCAGGACCCCGAGGAGCGCCGGCAGCAGGGTGACGGCGGCCAGCACGCTCAGCACCACCGTCAGCGAGGTCGCGATGACGACGCCGTCCAGGAAGCGGAGGTTCATCACCAGCATCCCGGCGAGCGCGATGCAGACCGTGCCGCCCGCGAACAGCACCGCGCGGCCGGAGGTGTTGAGGGCGGTGACCGCGGCCTCCTCCGGCTTCATGCCGCGCAGGATGCCGCGCCGGTGCCGGGTGACGATGAACAGGGCGTAGTCGATGCCGACGCCGAGGCCGATGAGCGAGCCCAGCAGTGGGGCGACGTCAGGGATGTCGGTGGCGTGGCTGAGCAGGGCCGTGGCCATCAGGCCGGTGCCGACCGCGGCGACGGCGACGACGATCGGCAGCAGCATCGCGAAGAACGAGCCGAAGGCGAGGAAGAGGACGACCGCCGCCGCCAGGATGCCGACCGCCTCGGACGTGCCCTGGGATGCCTCCTGGTCCCGTGCGACGGCCTGGCCGCCCAACTCGACCTGGAGACCGTCGCGTTCGGCGCCCTGCGCGGTCTCGATGACATCGTCGAGCAGGGCCTTGGGGACGGAGTTCGCCTGCTCGGTGAAGGTCACCTGCGCGTAGGCGATGGTGCCGTCCCGGCTGACGCCCGCGCCGCCGCCGGCCCGGTCGCCTTCGTCGTACGGGCTGGTGACGTCCCCGACGCCCGCCATCCGGCCGATCTCCGCCAGCGCGGGTTCGATCCGGGAGCGTACGGAGTCGTCGTCCACCGACCCCTCGTCCACCTTCCACACCACCGTGTCGGTGTCGCCCGCGCGCTCGGGGAAGGCCTTGTCCATCAGGTCGTACGCGTGCTTGGAGTCCGTGTCCGGGAGGGAGAAGACATTCGCGTAGTCCGTGCCCGCGCTCGTGCCGGCGAAGCCGACGCCGAACACGGTCCCCACCCACAGCAACAGGACCACCAGCCGGTGCCGATAGCACCAGCGCGCCAAGGTCGCCACGTTCAACTCTCCTTGTCCGACGGTCGATTGGTCGTCGATCGGTCCCCCAGGTCCTGGCATCACCCTCGACCGCGGCGAGGGCCGGGCGACATGGCCGGGCCGGGACTCTCAAGGAACTCCAAGGCGGAGCGGCTGCCTCCGGGAACTCCCGTGCGGATACTGAGGACATGACCGGAACCGAGCGAGCGACCCCCGACCACAAGCGGGCGACCTCCGGCCACGAGGGGGCGACCGTGCTCGTCGTCGAGGACGAGCCGAGCATCGCGGACGTCCTCACCATCGCCCTGCGCTACCACCGCTTCGAGGTGATGACGGCCGGTACGGTCCGTGACGCGCTCACGCTCGCCGAGCGCACCCGACCCGACGCGGCACTGCTGGACGTGATGCTCCCGGACGGGGACGGCCGTGCCCTCGGCCGTGAACTGCGCGCCCGACGACCCGAGTTGGCGCTCGTCTTCCTGACCGCCCGGGACGCGCCCGCCGAGATCGTGGGCGCCCTCGGCTTCGGCGACGACTACATCACCAAGCCGTTCGACATCGAGGTGGTCGTCGCCCGCCTCTCCGCCGTGCTGCGCCGGACCAGGCGCGCCGACGTGCTCCCCCAGCGCCCGCCGCTGCGCTACGGCGACCTGGAGCTGGACGAGACGACGTACTCGGTGTGCCGCGCGGGCCGCACGGTGGAGCTGACGCCCACGGAGTACGCCCTGCTGCGGTTCCTGGTGCGCAACGGCGGCCGGGTCGTGCCCAAGGAGCAACTCCTGCGCCATGTGTGGCAGTACGAGCACACGCCGGCCGAGTCGACCGTCGTCGAGACCTACATCAGCTATCTGCGGCGCAAGCTGGACACGCTCGGCCCACCGGTGATCACCACGCGGCGGGGCGTCGGATACGGGCTGGCATGACGCGTCCCGGGAGGCTCCGCAGACCGTGTCGGCGGCACGGCCTGTACTCCCTGCGCGCCAAGCTCACGCTCGCGAACGTCGTCCTCCTCGCCGTGGGGGTCGTCACGGCCACCGCGTTCAGCGCGATGGGCATGCGCCTGTATCTGCTCGACAGTGTCGACCGGGAGCTGATGACGACCCGCGACTCGATCGGGGCCGCCGCCATCGGCATGGAGCAGATCGACGCGCTCAGCTCTCTGGTCGCCCTCAGTAACCGCACGTCCGGCGGGGCCACGGCCGACGGCGCCGACTCCCTCGTCCAGGGAGCCGTCTTCACCGCGCTGGACGACGGGGGCGAGCCGCTGACCATCGCCGGATTCCCACCCTCCGAGGAACAGCGCGCCCTCGCCGCGGCAGTGGGCGACCCGGCCGCCCTCCTCGCGGACGACGAGCCGTACGACGTCGACGTGGCGGGCGCCCCGCATCGCGTCACGGCGGCCCGGATGGACGACGGCACGACCGTCCTCCTCGCCACCTCCACCGCCTCGCTGCACGACGTCATCGCCAAGGCCCTCAAGCTGGACTTCGCCGTCGGCGGTCTGCTGCTGGCGACACTCGCCTGTCTGACCCTGTTCGGTGTGCGCCGCCGGATGCGGCCGCTGGAGGACATGGTCGAGACCTCGTCGGCGATCGCCGAGGGCGACCTCACCCGCCGCGTCCCCTCCAGCAGGGAGACCACCCTGGAGGTCGAACAGCTGCGGCTCGCTCTCAACTCCATGCTCCAGCAGGTCGAGACGGCCCACCACACCCGTGAACGCAGCGCCGCCCAGCTGCGCCGCTTCGTCGGCGACGCCTCCCACGAGCTGCGTACGCCCCTGGCCGCGATCCGCGGCTACCTCCAGCTGTACGACAAGGGCATGCTCACCGACCCCGACGAGCGCCGGCGTGCCTGGGACCGGATGAACAACGAGGTCGACCGGATGGGCCGCCTCGTCGACGAGCTGCTCACCCTCGCCCGTCTCGACCAGCGCCCCGAACTGCGCCTCAGGAACGTCGACCTCGCCCGTCTGGTCCGCGACGCCGCCGCCGACCTCCGCGCCCAGCAGCCCGACCGCCCGGTCAGCGTCCGCGCGGACGGCACCCTTCTCGTGCGGGCGGACGAGTCGGGCCTCCGCCAGCTCCTGGGCAACCTCGTGAGCAACGTCCGCACGCATACGCCGGCGGACGTGCCGGTGCGGCTCGGGGTGGAGTGCGCGGCCGAGGCCGTACGTCTGTACGTGGCGGACGAGGGGCCCGGTCTGTCGCAGGGGGACGCGGCCAGGATCTTCGACCGCTTCTTCCGGGCGGGGGGAGCCGCCGGCAGCGGCCTGGGCATGGCCATCGTGCAGGGGGTGGTGGAGGCTCACGAGGGCGAGGTCTCGGTGTGCACGGCCCCGGGTGATGGCCTGAAAGTGACGGTCACCCTCCCACCAGCGCCCAGACCGTCTTCCCGTGCCGTCCCCGGCTCCACACCCCCCAGGCCGCGGCGAGGTGCTCCACGAGGCGCAGCCCCCGCCCTGTCTCCTCCCAGTCCCCCACCTCCCTGATCCGGGGCACGGCCGTGCCCTCGTCGGACACCTCGACCAGGCAGGAGCCGTCCGCCAGCGCGGTCACGGCGACCTCGAACTCCCGCTCCAGCAAGGGGCCGTGACGTACGACGTTGCTCGCTAGCTCGGAGACGACGAGGACGATGTCCTCCAGGGCCGCGGAGCCCTCCTTGTGCCCCCAGTCGACCAGATGTTCCCGTACGCGTCGCCGGGCGAGCCCCACCGACGCCGGATGACGGGGCAGCCGGAAGGAGTTGCGTCTCAACACGTTTGCTCCTCACCCCGGACACGCCCCCGACACAGAACGATGCGTGGGGCGGGCACGCCGTGTCACTCCCGCGAACGTCCGGCCCGCGACTTCGCGTCAGCTGTCACGCGGCGTCTGTCATATCCAATCCAGCCGCCACAGCCGGAAGATGCCGGTCCCGTCGGACAGGTACTGCGCCCCGCCGACGTCCTCGCTGCTGAGCACGTACTCCTTGCGCTGCCACAGCGGGATCAACGGCACGTCCTGGGCCACGACCTCCTGGAGCTCCTTGAAGTCCGTCGCGGCCCGGCTGCGGTCCGCGTAGCGCTGGCTGTCCTTGATCAGCCGGTCGGCCTGCCCGCTGCTGTAGCCGTTCTTGAGGGAGCCGCCGGTGCCGACGAGGGGCCCGCTGAAGGTGTCGGGGTCGGGGTAGTCGGCGACCCAGCCCACCCCGTACGCGTCCAACTTGCCCTCGGCGTACCGCTTCTGGAAGGCGGTCCACTCGTACGCCTTGGTCGTCACGTAGAACAGCCCGCTCGCCTCCAGCTGCTCCTTCAGCTCGGCGGCCTCGGCGGCGGCCGAGCCACTGCCCTCGGCGTAGCCGAAGGTGAAGCGCACGGGCATGGCGACACCGGCCTCGTCGAGCAGCTTGCGGGCCCGCTGCGGGTCGGGCCGGGGGTTGGCGTCGAAGAACGAGGTCGTGTGCCCCGTGAGGCCGGCCGGGATGAGCGAGTACAGGGGCTCGGTGGTGCCCTGGTAGACCTCGGCGACCAGCTTCTCGCGGTTGATCAGCGCGGCCAGCGCCTGCCGCACCCGGCGGTCGTGGAACGGCGAGTCCGCCCGCACGTCGAGGACCAGGTTGCGGGTCTCGGTGCTGTCCGCCTCGGTGACCCGCTGGTCGAGGTCGCTGGGCGAGAGGGCGGCGAGCGTCGCGGGGGGCAGCGTGCGCGTGGCGACGTCGACCTGACGCGCCTTCCACGCCTTCTGGAGCGCCGCCGAGTCCGCGTAGTAGCGCATGAGGACCGGGCTGCGGGCGCCCTCGGCGACGCCCTGGTAGTCGTCGTCGGGTGTGAGGCGGGCCTGTCCGTCCGTGTACGACGTCAGGGTGTAGGGGCCGGTGCCGTCGGCGCCGCCGTCCGTACGCAGCCGGTTCACGGGGTACTTGGTCCGGTCCACGATCGCTCCGGCGCCGGTGGCCACCTTGAACGGGAAGGTGGCGTCCGGCGAGGACAGGCGGAAGGTGACGGACAGCCCGTCCGCGCTGACCGACCGGAGGGTGTCGAGCAACGCGGCAGGCCCGACGTCGGAGTTGACGCGCTTGACCCGGTCGAAGGAGTACTTGACGTCCTTCCCGGTGACCTCGCGTCCGCTGGGGAACCGCAGGCCCGACCGCAGGGTGCAGCGGTAGACGGTGAGCGCGTCGCCGAGGAACTCGCAGCTGCGCGCGGCGTCCGGCACGGGCGCGGCGGCGCCCGGTTCGAAGGTCAGCAGCGACTGGAACACGTTGTTGAACAGGGCCCAGGATCCTGCGTCGTAGGCTCCGGCCGGGTCCAGCGAGGTGACCTTGTCGGTCGTGCCGACGACGATCGTCCCGTCCCCGTCCCGCTGGGTCGGCAGCAGCTGCCAGCCACCGATCGCCGCGATCGCCACCACCAGCAGCGACGCGAGAATCCGCAAGCGAACCGACCGCATCGGCGCCCCTTCCAAGGACCCCACCCGGCCCACTACGCACAGTGGTTCCGCGGTGGCGCGGATCACCTAACCACAGTCGCCTGTGTTGGCGGAAGACAGGTTTTGTTGAGTTGAGAAAGAACTCGGTAAGTGCGCCACCACGATGTGTCCGAAAGGCTCCCGCACCGGCGGCGGGAGCCCTCCTGACGGGCCGTCACGCCTGCTTGGAGGCCAGCTCCACCACGGTGATGTCGGACGGCGCCCCGACCCGCACCGGCGGTCCCCAGGCGCCCGCGCCGCGGGTCACGTAGAGCTGGGTGTCGCCGTAGCGCTCCAGGCCCGCGAGAGTGGGGTTCGCGGCCTGGGCGACATAGGTCATGGGCCACATCTGTCCGCCGTGGGTGTGTCCGGAGAGCTGCAGGTCGACGCCGTGGTCGACGGCGTCGTGGATCTGGACGGGCTGGTGGGCCATGAGCACCACGGCCCGCGAGGTGTCCCGGTCGCCGAGCGCCTTGGCGAAGTCGGGGCCCTGGCCCTCGTCCTCGCCCGCGATGTCGTTCACCCCGGCGAGGTCGAGGTACGGCAGTTCGCGGCGCGCGTTCTCCAGCGGCGTCAGGCCCAGTCGGCGCACCTCCTCGACCCACTGCTCGGCACCGGAGATGTACTCGTGGTTGCCGGTGACGAAGTAGCTGCCGTGGCGTGCCTTCAGTCCGGCGAGCGGTGCCGCCGCCGGCCCGAGGTCCGCCACGTCGCCGTCGACCAGGTCGCCGACCACCGCGATCAGGTCGGGCTGCGTCGAGTTGATCGTGTCGACGACCTTCTGCGCGAAGCCGCGGCCCAGCATCGGCGAGAGGTGGATGTCGCTGACCACCGCGATCCGGAAACCGTGCGCGGCGCGAGGCAGCTTCGCCAGCGGCACGGTGATCCGCTTGAGCCTGGGTCCGCGTACGACGCCGTAGGTCCCGTAGCCGACCGTGCCCACGGCCGCGGCGGCGACGGCCCCGCCCACCACCCGGGAGACGAAGAGACGGCGGGAGGGGTCGGCCGAGGGCGCGGGGGTGGTGGGGCCCGACGGCTCCGTCGGGCGGGGTGGGGCCGGCTGTCCGGGCTCGGCGGCCTCCGTGGACTCGGCCGGGTGTGCGGGCTGCGCGCCCGCCGGGACGGGTTCCGGCTCGCGCACCACGCGCTCCGGCTCCGGCTGCGGCTCCGGGGCGCGCCGCGCCACCAGGCGGCGCAGAACAGGTCGCAGGAGCTCCCCCACCAGAAGGGCGAGGAACAGATACAGCGCGAGGGCGAGCCACATGAAGCCCGGCCAGGTCAGCGTCTGCTGCAGCCAGAAGGGCGCGCCGGTGCGTTCGGCGGCGAAGCCGGCGACCATCAGCACCGGTCCCGCGATGAACACCGCGGTGCCCACCCGTCTGGCCAGGCCCGGTCCGCGGGTCGTGTCGCGCACCAGGCGACGCCACGCGTACCAGTGCAGGGCCCCGAAGAGGGCCAGCACCAGCAGGAGCACCAGCACGAAGACGACGGTCATCACGTGGCACTCCCGGTCTCGGCCCGGCGAAGGGCGCGCACCCCGCGCAACCCGATGACCCCGATGGCCGTCCCCAGAGCAAAGGAGACGACGGCGAGCGTCAGATGCACCCAGAAGTACGCCGTGGGATCACCCGCGTCGTCGAACGCGAGCCCGCTGCCGTCCTTCCAGAGATTTTTGACGAAAGTGATCCAGATGACCCAGCTCCACACCCCGAAGGCGAGCAGGAACCAGGAGAGGGGGCGGCTGAGCTTCATGCGTTCAGTATCGCCGCCGACCGTCCGGGTATCGCGCCGGGGTGCGTGCGGGGGCGTGAGCAGCAGTGAGAGCGCCACGGGGCGCTCCGGTGGGATTTACCGGTCGGAGCCATGTACTTTCTCGATCGTGCCCGCCTCCAAGAAGACCGTCAGGCGCCCCCTGTCGATCACCTCAGCCACCCTGCTGTCCCTCTCCCTGGCCTCGGCTCCGATGCTGACGGCCGGCCCGGCCTTCGCGGCCAAGCCGTCACCGAGTTCGAGCGCCTCGCCGTCCGCGACTCCCCCGGCGACGATGTCGACCGTCGGCGGCGAGCTGTTGGGCAGGCCGGGCACCCAGGCAAGTCTCGGCAGCGACGCGCCCGTGGTCCCCAAGGGCATCAGCGCCCGCTCCTGGATCGTCGCCGACGCCGAGTCGGGCGAGGTGCTGGCCGCGCACAACGCGCACTGGCGGCTGGCCCCCGCGAGCACGCTGAAGATGCTGTTCGCGGACACGCTGCTGCCGAAGTTCAACAAGGACGACGAGCACAAGGTCGCGCCCGAGGATCTGGCGGGTGTCGGCTCTGGCTCCAGCATGGTCGGCATAAAGGAGGACGAGACGTACACCGTCCACGACCTGTGGCTCGGAGTCTTCCTTCGCTCCGGCAACGACGCGGTGCACGTCCTGTCGGCCATGAACGGCGGGGTGAAGCAGACCGTCGCGGACATGAACGCGCACGCCGAGGAGCTCCAGGCCCTGGACACGCACGCGGTCAGCCCGGACGGGTACGACGCCAAGGGGCAGGTGTCGTCCGCCTACGACCTGACGCTGATCGCCAGGTCAGGGCTGCAGAAGAAGGACTTCCGGGAGTACTGCTCCACCGTGCGGGCGAAATTCCCGGGCGAGACGAAGAAGGGCAAGAACGGCAAGAAGAGCCGTTCCTCCTTCGAGATCCAGAACACCAACCGGCTGCTCACCGGGGACAGCGGCCTCGACTCCTACCAGGGCATCGCGGGTGTGAAGAACGGCAACACCACGAACGCGGGCGCCACGTTCACCGGGGTCGCCGAGCGCGACGGCCGGGTCCTCCTCGTCACCGTCATGCATCCGGAGAAGGACGAGCACAACCAGGTGTACAAGGAGACCGCGAGCCTCTTCGACTGGGGTTTCAAGGCGGCGGGCAAGGTGACGCCGGTGGGTGAGCTGGTGCCGCCCAAGAGCGCGGACACCTCCGGCGGGGATGCCGACGAGCCGAGTGCGCAGCCGGGGGCCACGGCGTCGGCGTCCGCCTCCGGCGGGGCGGGCGGGAAGTCGGTCGCCGCACGTGCCTCCGGCGGGGGCGGCGGGGTCGGCGTCGCTCTCGGGATCATGGGCGGCGTGTTGGTGCTGTTGGCCGGAGGGGTGTTCCTGGTGAATCGGAAGTGGCCGTTGCGGGGGAAGAAGCAGTAGGGCCGGGAGCGTCTGCGGGTTCTCGCCGGACGCGTCCGGCGGTTGTCGCCGGACCCGGGGCGCGCGCGGGCGCGTCATGGCTGGTCGCGCCGTTCCCCGCGCCCCTTACGAGGCGCTCTCCTTGCTGCCCTCCGCGGTCCAGGCCGCGCAGTACAGCAGGAGCTTGGTGGTGAAGTTGATCCAGAGCAGCAGGGCGATGGGGACCCCGAAGGCGCCGTACATGCTCTTGGAGGCGACGCCCTGGATGTAGCCGCTGAGCAGGAGCTTGAGGAGTTCGAAGCCGACGGCTCCTATGAGGGCGGCCACGACGAGACGGCGGCGGGGCGGCTGGACGCCGGGGAGCAGGGTGAGGACGTAGAGGAGGAGCAGGAAGTCGGCGAGCACGGCGACCGCGAACGCGGCGAGGCGCAGGAGGATGCCGCCCCAGCCGTCGCGGTCGATGCCGAGCTGGTCGGCGAACCGGCCGACGGCCCAGGAGGCGGCGGCGGAAGCGGCCAGGGAGACGAGCACCGCGCCGCCGAGACCGAACAGGAGGCCCGCGTCCTTGCCCTTGGCGAGGACGGGGTTCTCGTCGGGGTCCTCCTTCTCCCAGACCGCGCGCAGACAGCCGCGCATCTCACCGACCCAGCCGATGCCGGTGAACAGCAGCAGCGCGCCGGCGATGATCCCGACCGTGCCGGCGTTGTCGACGAGGCCGGCGATGTCGAGCTGGTCGGAGATGCCGGGCACCTGCTCGCTGAGCCGGTCCTCCAGCTCCTGCTGCTGGTCCTTGCCGAGGGTCGCCGCGACGATGGCCGCCGCCACGGTCAGCAGCGGGAACAGCGCGAGAAAGCTGATGAACGTCATCGCCGCGGCCAGCCGGGTCCATTTCACCCGCTCCAGCCGCTCGTACGACCGCCACGCGTGCGTGGTCATCAGACGCTCCACCCAAGGACCCACCCCGGGAAGCTTTTTCAGCCAGTCCATGATCCGAACTCTGCCCCAGTCGTCGACACCCGATACCGGGTACCCCCACACCGGTCCACGGATCCCCTCCTTACGTCACCGCCCCCGGCGCCGCCACCGGTTCACCAGTCCGCGACCGCCAGCCCGTACATCGTCAGCCACACGACGCCGATGAGGGTGAGGGCACGGTCGCGCAGGATGACGTCCTCGGGCTCGCCGGCGGTGCCCCGGTCGGCGAAGACGGCGTAGCGGAGGACGGCCAGAACGAAGGCGATCATGGAGAGTTGCCGCCAGGGCAGCACGCCGGTGGTGGGCACGCCGCCCTCTTCCAGAGCCCAGAGGCAGTAGCCGAGCACCGCGACGCCGGCGGCCAACTGCCAGACGAAGCGGAGGTATCCGGCGGTGTACTCGGTGAGCAGGGCCCGAGTGGCGCCCGCCCGGTCGGCCAGTTGCACGGCCTCCGAGTACCGCTTGGCGGCGACCATGAACAGCGCGCCGAACCCGGTGGTGATCAGGAACCAGCGTGAGAGGGGGATGCCCAGCGCGAGCCCGCCAATCATCGCCCGCATCAGGAACCCGGCGGTGACGACCGCCAGATCGACGACCAGGACGTGCTTGAGGCTGACGCAGTAGGCGAGTTGGAGGCCGAGGTACGCCGTCAGCAGCGCGGCGGTGTACGGCGAGCAGAGCCAGGCGGCGGCGAGCGGCGCGAGCACGGCCAGGGCGATCCCGACTCCGTACGCGACCGGCACGGGCACCTGCCCGGCGGCGACCGGGCGGTGCCGCTTGACGGGGTGCGCGCGGTCCGCGTCGGCGTCCCGGGCGTCGTTGACGAGGTACACGGCGGCGGCGCAGGCCGTGAAGAGGGCGAAGACGAGGGGGAGTTGGACGAGCGCGCGAGGAGTGAAGAGCTCCCCGGCCGCCGCGGGCGCGGCGACGACGAGGGTGTTCTTGATCCATTGCCGGGGACGGGTCGTCCGCAGAAGCCCGCGGACGAGGCCGGCCTTCTGGGGCGCCTGGCCGGAAATCGTCCGGCGCTCCACGACCACGGCGCGCCCTGCCACCGTGCGCTCAGCCCCCGTGCGCCCTGCCACCGTGCGCTCAGCCATCGCCGCTCACCACCCAGCGTGCGCCCAGCCGTGCCGTGAGCGCCCCGAGGACCACGCCCGCCGCCACGTCCGACGGATAGTGCACGCCGACGACGAGCCGGGAGAGACACATCGCGGCGGCGAGCGGTGCGGCGGCGGACAGCAACAGTGGGGCGCCCAGGGCTCCGTGGGCCACGACGGCGACCGCTGCCGCCGCCGAACTCGCGTGCGAGCTGGGGAAGGAGTGCCGTCCGACCGTGCGGACCAGGGGCTCGACGTGGGCGGGGCGCGGCCGTCGTACGACGCGCTTGACGCCCATGCTGGCCAGATGCGCCCCGGCGGTCAGCGCCGTGCCGCGCAGCCACACGCGACGCCGCTCCCGGTCGACGGCGGCACCCGCCAGTCCGGCCGCGAGCCACAGCAGCCCGTGCTCCCCCACCCGGGACAGCCCACGGGCGGCGCGCGCGACTCGAGGGTCGGCACCACGGGCGTGCAGCGCGGAGAGCAGCCGCCGGTCCAGTCCCCGCACACCCTCGACGACGTCAACTTCATCCATGCGACGCCACTCTTCTAGGTGACCGGCCCAGAGCTACGGCAATTTTGGCCGACATCCCACTAATCACCCATTTCGGTGAGGCGGCAGAGCGGCCGTGCCGAAGCGCCCGGATCCTCCGCATACGCGGCGATACGGTCGCGAGCATGCCAGCCGACGCCGTCCCGACCTCCCCGGCTCCCCCGCCCGCCGGCCCACGCCGCCCCGCCTCCGCCTCCGCCCCGGCCTCCGCCTCCGTCCCGTCCTCCGCTCCCGTCACGGTCACCGGTTGGGGCCGCACCGCCCCGTCAGCCGCCCGGCTGTTCCGCCCGCGGACGTACGAGGAGGCCGCGGCCGCCGTACGGGCGTGCGGGGCGCACGGGGCGCGGGGCGGGATCGCCCGGGGGCTGGGGCGGGCGTACGGCGACGCGGCGCAGAACGCGGGCGGCGCCGTCCTCGACATGACCGGCCTCGACCGCGTCCACGCCATCGACGCGGACGGCGGCACCGTGCTGTGCGACGCGGGCGTCTCGCTGCACCGGCTGATGGAGGTCCTGCTCCCCCTGGGCTGGTTCGTGCCGGTGACCCCGGGGACCCGTCAGGTGACCGTCGGGGGCGCCATCGCGGCCGACATCCACGGCAAGAACCACCATGTCTCCGGGTCGTTCGCCCGCCATGTCCTGTCCCTCGAACTGCTCACGGCCGACGGCGGGATCCGCACGGTCGTCCCCGGCACCCCGCTCTTCGACGCCACGGCCGGCGGCATGGGCCTCACCGGCGTCATCCTCACCGCGACCGTCCGCCTGCTCCCCGTCGAGACGTCCTGGATGTCCGTCGACACCGAACGTGCGCGCGACCTCGACGACCTCCTCGCCCGCCTGACGGCCACGGACCGCTACTACCGCTATTCGGTCGCCTGGATCGACCTGCTCGCCAGGGGCGCCGCGACGGGCCGGGCGGTGCTCACGCGCGGCGACCACGCGCCCCTGGACGCGCTGGAGGCGCTGCCGCGCCGGAACGGGCAGCGGCCGTCGCCGAGGACAGGGGCGGCGGCATCGCCGGGGACACCGCCGTCGGGATCGCTGTGGACACCGCCCTCTGGATCGCCGTGGAGAGCGTCCACGCGCGTGCGCGCGGGCCGTTCTTCGTTCGGTGAGGCGTTCCGGTTCCGGAGGGACATGCTCGCCAGTCCCTTGGAATTCCGCACCCCCAGCCTCCCGGCCGCTCCCTCCTTCGTCCCCGACGGTCTTCTCGGCCGCACGGCCATGGGGCTCTTCAACGAGTTCTGGTACCGCCGGGCACCCCGGGCCCGCACCGACGAACTCCAGCGGCTCTCCACCTTCTTCCACCCCCTCGACGGGGTCCCGCACTGGAACCGGATCTACGGCCGGTCCGGCTTCGTCCAGTACCAGTTCGTCGTCGGACACGGCCGGGAGGAGGCCCTGCGCCGGATCGTGGACCGGATCTCCGCGCGCCGCTGCCCGTCCTTCCTCGCCGTCCTGAAGCGGTTCGGCGAGGGCGACCCCGGCTGGCTGTCCTTCCCGATGCCCGGCTGGACCCTCGCCCTGGACATCCCGGCGAGCCTGCCCGGTCTCGGCGCCTTCCTGGACTCGCTCGACGAGGAGGTCGCGGCGGCGGGCGGCCGCGTCTACCTGGCGAAGGACGCCCGTCTACGGCCCGAGCTGCTGGCCTCGATGTATCCGAGGCTCCCCGAGTTCCGCGCACTGCGCGGGGAGTTGGACCCGGGCGGGGTCTTCGTGTCGGACCTGGCCCGCCGCCTCGGCCTGTGAGCGCCGGGCCCCCGAGCTCGGTGCACACCTCTGTCCCCCACACCCAGGAGCTGTCATGAAGGACGCCTTCGGCACCCCCCAGTCCCTGCTGATCCTCGGCGGTACGTCGGACATCGCACTCGCCACGGCACGCCGTCTGATCGCCCGCCGCACCCGCACGGTCTGGCTGGCGGGGCGCCCGTCGCAGGCCCTGGAGAACGCGGCCACCCATCTGCGCGGCCTCGGCGCGGAGACCCACACCATCACCTTCGACGCGCTCGACCCCGATTCCCACGAGGCGGTCCTCGGCAAGGTCTTCGCCGAGGGCGACATCGACATGGTCCTCCTCGCCTTCGGCGTCCTCGGCGACCAGGCGAACGACGAACGCGACCCGGTGTCCGCCGCGCGCGTCGCGCAGACGAACTACACCGGTGCCGTCTCGTCCGCCCTGGTCTGCGCGCGGGCGCTCCAGGCGCAGGGCCACGGCTCCCTGGTCGTCCTGTCCTCCGTCGCCGCCGAGCGGGCCCGCCGCTCCAACTTCATCTACGGCTCCAGCAAGGCCGGCCTCGACACCTTCACCCAGGGCCTCGGCGACGCCCTCCACGGCACCGGCGCCCACGTCATGCTCGTCCGCCCCGGCTTCGTCCGCACGAGCATGACGGCGGGCCGCCCGGAAAGCCCCTTCGCCACGACCCCGGAGGCCGTGGCCGTCGCCATCGAACTGGGTCTGCGCCGCCGCTCGGAGACGGTCTGGGTCCCGGGTTCACTGCGCCTGGTGATGGCAGCGCTGAGGCACGTACCGAGGGCGGTGTTCCGCCGCCTGCCGCTGTAGGGCGCGTCCTGCGCCCCGAAAGGGGCGCGGGGAACGGCGCGAACACCCCCGCCGACCCGCGGCCGCGAAGACCGCTCGCCACCCCTCCCGGAGCGCTCCGGTCCGACTCACCCGGCGGCCGACGTCACCGCGTCGGCAACCCCGCGGCCGACGTCACCGCGTGGGAAGCGTCGTGTCACCGACCGGCGCCCCCGCCTGGGGCGGCACCACGGATCCACCGAACGCGAACTCCCGCAGCTTGCGCCAGACCCCGTCGGAACCCTGCTCGTAGAGCGCGAACCCGGTGCAGGGCCACTGCGCCTCGTACCCGGCGAGCTCCTCGAACGCCCGGTCCATCGCCTCCTCGGCGATGCCGTGCGCCACGGTGACATGCGGGTGGTACGGAA
The DNA here is from genome assembly GCF_019599145.1 of Streptomyces akebiae. NCBI lineage: Bacteria > Bacillati > Actinomycetota > Actinomycetes > Kitasatosporales > Streptomycetaceae > Streptomyces > Streptomyces akebiae. The sequence continues at coordinate 3,868,853 of NZ_CP080647.1, forward strand.
AGTTCAACTCGCGTGCCACGGGCCCCGAGGCGTCCCGGACCTGCGTCTGCAACCAGGTGCAGGCCTCGGCCCCCTCGACGACCCGCACGTACACGACGGGCGACAGCGGGCGGAAGGTGCCCGTGCCGGACAGCCGCATCGGGAAGGGCCGCCCGGCCGCCGCGACCTCACCGAGGTGCTGCTCGACCGCCGGGAGGTCGGCGTCCTCGACCTCGGTCGGCGGCAGCAGCGTGACATGGGTGGGGATGCCGTGAGCCGCGGCGTCGCCGAAGCCCGCGCGCCGCTCCTGGAGCTGGCTGCCGTGGGGCTCCGGGACCGCGATCGACACACCGATCGTTACGGTCCCCACGTCGTCTCCTGTCGTCGTGTCATGCGAGTTGTCGTAGTCCTTGTCAGCCACGGCCCGTCGTACCTGTCGTCGTACCTGTCATCGGTCGTACGGACTGTCGGTCGTACCGGCTGTCGGTCGTACCGGCTATCGACTGTACGGCCACGGCGGTCCTCCGGGCAGGCGCAGCGGGAGTGATGTGCGGCGCTGTCGGTGGTGCGACGGGTGGTGCGGGAGGCGCTCGGGGGCAGAGGTGGTGCGGCTCAGTGCTTGGCGGGCAGGAAGCCCACCGCGTCGTACGCCTGGGCGAGCGTCTCCGCCGCGACCGCGCGCGCCTTCTCGGCTCCCTTGGCCAGGAGCGAGTCGAGCGTCTCCGGGTCGTCCAGATACTGCTGGGTGCGCTCCCGGAACGGCGTCACGAACTCGACCATGACCTCGGCGAGGTCCGTCTTGAGCGCACCGTAGCCCTTGCCGACGTACTTCTCCTCCAGTTCCGCGACACCCGTCCCCGTCAGGGTCGAGTAGATGCTCAGCAGGTTGCTGACGCCGGGCTTCTCAGCGGTGTCGAAGCGGATCACCGTGTCGGTGTCGGTGACCGCGCTCTTGACCTTCTTGGCGGTGACCTTCGGATCGTCGAGCAGGTTGATCAACCCCTTCGGGGTCGACGCCGACTTGCTCATCTTGATCGTGGGGTCCTGGAGGTCGTAGATCTTCGCCGTCTCCTTGAGGATGTACGGCTTCGGGATCGTGAAGGTCTCGCCGAAGCGGCCGTTGAAGCGCTCGGCGAGGTCACGGGTGAGCTCGATGTGCTGGCGCTGGTCCTCGCCGACCGGCACCTCGTTCGCCTGGTACAGCAGGATGTCCGCGACCTGGAGGATCGGGTACGTGAAGAGGCCGACGCTCGCGCGGTCGGCGCCCTGCTTGGCGGACTTGTCCTTGAACTGCGTCATACGGGAGGCCTCGCCGAAGCCGGTGAGGCAGTTCATGACCCAGCCGAGCTGCGCGTGCTCGGGGACGTGGCTCTGGACGAAGAGCGTGCAGCGTTCCGGGTCGAGACCGGCGGCGAGCAGCTGCGCGGCGGCGAGCCGGGTGTTGGCGCGCAGGTCCGCGGGGTCCTGCGCGACGGTGATCGCGTGCAGGTCGACGACCATGTAGAACGCGTCATGGGACTCCTGCAGGGCCACCCACTGGCGGACGGCGCCGAGGTAGTTGCCGAGGTGGAACGAGCCGGCGGTGGGCTGGATGCCGGAGAGCACGCGGGGTCGATCAGAGGCCATGCTCACCATTCTCTCAGGTATCCGGGGCCGTTCCGGAACCGACCGGAAACAGATGTGCCACGGGTGGGAACCGATCCGGCCCGGGCGGTGTACCCCTTGTGTGAGAACGCGGGAGGGGGGCCGCATCGTCGATGAGGCCGCGGTGGTCGCACGCGTACGCGCCGGGGAGCCGGAGGCCTATGCGGAGCTGGTGCGCGCCCATACGGGCATCGCGCTGCGGGCGGCGCGGGCGCTCGGCGCCGGTGCGGACGCGGAGGACGTGGTGCAGCAGGCCTTCTTCAAGGCGTACTGCTCACTGGGCCGCTTCCGGGACGGTGCCGCGTTCCGGCCGTGGTTTCTGTCGATCGTGGCCAATGAGACGAGGAACACAGTGCGGACAGCGGGGCGCCAGCGATCGCTGGCCGACCGGGAGGCCGCCTTCGTCGAGGCCGAGCCGCTGATACCGCCCTCGGCCGACCCGGCGGTCGCCGCGCTGGAGATAGAGCGGCGTGTCGCGCTCCTGGGCGCCCTGGAGAAGCTGAGCGAGGAACACCGGCTGGTCGTCACGTACCGCTATCTGCTGGAGATGGACGAGCCCGAGACGGCGGCCGCCCTGGGCTGGCCCCGGGGCACGGTGAAGTCCCGCCTGAGCCGGGCACTGCGCAAGCTGGGCCGCCTCCTGCCGGAGTTCGAGCCGGGGGAACCGCTGGGCCGGAAAGGGGGAGGGGGTGAGGGGCGTGGGTGAGCCGGGCGGGGACAAGGTGTGGGGGCCGGGCGAGGAGCGGGGTCGAGGCGAGGTGGGGGGTCGAGGACGGTCGGGGGACGGCGGGGACACGGAGAGTGAGGGGCGTGACGCCCGGTTGCCCGGGGAGCTGCGGGCGCTCGGGCGGGCGCTGGACCGGCCGGGGAGCGACGGCGACGAAACCATGGTCGAGCGGGTTCTCCAGCAGATACTCGCCGAGCGGGTGCCGACGCCGGTGGCCGAGCCGCCGGGGGCCGGTGAGCGGCTGCGGGCGGTGCGCCGGTGGGTCCGGACGCGGTGGCGCGTGCTGATCGCCGCGCTGTGCGGGCTGCTCACGGCCTTCGTCCTCACCCCTCCGGTGCGGGCGGCGGTGGCCGACTGGTTCCACTTCGGCGGGGTCGAGGTGCGGTACGACCCGTCGGCGACGCCTTCGCCGGGCGCGAGGGTGCCCGGCTGCCCGGAGCCGGTCTCGCTCGCCGAGGCCGGGCGGCGGGCGGGGTTCGTTCCGCTCGTGCCGGGCTCGCTGGGCACTCCGGACGCGGTGTCCGTGGCCCGTGCGCCGAAGGACCGCTTCGTGATCACCCTCTGTTGGGACGAGAGGGGAGGGACCGTCCGGCTCGACGAGTACGCGGCCCGGCTGGCACCCGAGTACGGCAAGACCGTGGCGGGCGAGCAGGCCGTCGAGTGGGTCGAGCTGGCAGGGGGCGCGCACGACGCGCTGTGGTTCCCCGAGCCGCACCTGCTGCGCTTCTGGATGACCTCCGAGGACGGCTCCCGCCTCACCCGCTCCGAACGCACGGCCGGGCCCACCCTGCTGTGGGTCCACGACGACGCGTTCACGCTGCGGCTGGAGGGCGTGGAGTCGAAGACGCGGGCGCGGGAGATCGCGGACTCGTTGGACTCGTTGGACTCGTTGGACTCGTCGGACTCATCGGGCTCATCGGGCTCGTCGGGCTCGTCGGGCTCGTCGGACCGATCGGTCCCGTCGGACTGATCGGTCCCGTCGGACTGATCGGTCCCGTCCGGGTGGGAACCCCGGCGGTTCGAGCGGTGTACCAGGAATGACACCGCGAGTGCGGGAGGGCCGCACCGGGATCGATCGGGGGTGTCGGATGCGTGGACTGCGACAACTGGCGGCGGCGGTGGGCGCGTTGCTGACGGCGTGGGTCCTGGTGCTGCTGGGGGCTCCGCCTTCGGCGGCGGGCGGACCGACCAGCGTGCTGCTGGTCTCTCCGACCAGCCAGCGGACGGCTTCGCTGTACGGCACACGGGAGGAGTACGGCGATCTGGAGAGTTTCCTCGCCCCCGCGGGCGGCGAGCTCGACCGGAGCCGGGAGGAGGCGCCGGAATGGGGTCGGGAGGAGATAGCGGGAGAGCGGATCGGCGACATGGTCAGCGTGACGTGGATGCTCCACGACGTGACGCCGTGGCGGCTGGACCGGGTCTACACAGCCGCGCCGGACACCAAGGACATCTGGATCCATACGACGCTCATCACCGGTGAGGAGGTCCTGGGCGCTCCGGGTGCCGGCGTCTGGCACCGGGCGAAGCAGCCGGACCAGCTACGAAGGCTTCTCACCGGCCTGGAGATCCTGGGCGCGACCCCGGGTGATCCTGGCCCCGGAGCCCTGGTGCGGGACGAGCCGTCGGCGGGCCACGCGACGGGCGGGACCGCGGCCGGCTCCGCCGGGACGGCCGCCGATGTCAGGGCCGCGACGGACGCACCGGGTGCGGCCGACCGCGCCCACTGGGCGATACCCGCCCTGGCGCTGGGCCTGCTCCTCGGCTCCGGCGGTGCCACGCTCCTCCTGCGCCGCGCGGCGGGCCGGAACGGGTCCGGGCCGCCGCGGGAGCCCCGTCAGGAGCTGCTGGACGCCTGAGCGACAACGGTCGGGAGTCGGTCGGCCGGGTCAGCCGAGGTCGATCTCCGGGTACAGCGGGAAGCCGGCGACGAGGTCGGTGGCACGACGGGAGATCTCGTCGGCGACCTTCGCGTCGAGGACGTGCTGGGCCTTGGAGGGGGCGCCCGACTTGGTGGTGCCGGCCTCGGTGGTGGTGAGGACGCGGTCGATGAGGCCGGCGACCTCGTCCATCTCGGCGGTGCCCAGCCCCCGCGTCGTCAGCGCGGGCGTGCCGATGCGGATGCCGGAGGTGTACCAGGCGCCGTTCGGGTCGGCCGGGATGGCGTTGCGGTTGGTGACGATGCCGGAGTCGAGCAGCGCGGCCTCGGCCTGGCGGCCGGTGAGACCGTAGGAGGTGGCGACGTCGATCAGGTTGAGGTGGTTGTCGGTGCCGCCGGTGACCAGGGTGGCACCACGGCGCATCAGGCCCTCGGCGAGGGCGCGGGAGTTGTCGACGATGCGCTGGGCGTAGTCCTGGAAGGCGGGCTGACGGGCCTCGGCGAGGGCGACGGCTTTGGCAGCCATGACGTGCGGCAGGGGGCCGCCGAGGACCATCGGGCAGCCCCGGTCGACCTGGTCCTTGAGGGAGTCGTCGCACAGGACCGTGCCGCCGCGCGGGCCGCGCAGCGACTTGTGGGTGGTCGTGGTGACGATCTGGGCGTGCGGTACGGGGTCGAAGTCGCCGGTGAGGACCTTGCCGGCGACGAGGCCCGCGAAGTGCGCCATGTCCACCATGAGCGTGGCGCCGACCTCGTCGGCGATCTCGCGCATGATCCGGAAGTTCACCAGACGGGGGTAGGCGGAGTACCCGGCGACGATGATCAGCGGCTTGAAGTCACGAGCGGAGGTGCGCAGGGCCTCGTAGTCGATGAGGCCGGTGGCGGGGTCGGTGCCGTAGGAGCGCTGGTCGAACATCTTGCCGGAGATGTTCGGGCGGAAGCCGTGGGTGAGGTGGCCGCCGGCGTCCAGGGACATGCCGAGCATGCGCTGGTTGCCGAAGGCCTGGCGGAGTTCGGCCCAGTCGGCGTCGGAGAGGTCGTTGACCTGGCGGGCGCCGGCCTTCTCCAGGAAGGGGACCTCGACGCGGTCGGCGAGGACGGACCAGAAGGCGACCAGGTTGGCGTCGATGCCGGAGTGCGGCTGGACGTAGGCGTGGCGGGCGCCGAAGAGTTCCTTGGCGTGCTCGGCGGCGAGGGACTCGACGGTGTCGACGTTGCGGCAGCCAGCGTAGAAGCGGCGGCCGACGGTGCCCTCGGCGTACTTGTCGCTGAACCAGTTGCCCATGGCCAGGAGGGTGGCCGGGGAGGCGTAGTTCTCGGAGGCGATCAGCTTGAGCATCTCGCGCTGGTCGGTGACCTCCTGGCCGATGGCGTCGGCCACCCGCGGCTCGACGGCGCGGATCACATCGAGGGCGGCACGGAAGGCGGTGGACTCGGGGGAGAGGGGCTCGGCTGACATGGGGACCTCCGGACGTTGCGTTCAGCGTTCACGGTACGGCCCAGGCGCACGGCACTCATCTTCCCCGGGCCGCTCCCCGATGGTCCGTCCCATCCCAGCGCGCCAGTCACGACCCACCGCTCACCCTATCGGGCGGGCGGGCGCGGTGGGCCGCGAGGTCCACCATTCGAACGACGGGAGGAGTGGGGTGTCAGACGATCACATGCGGGAGGAAGCGTGCGTACTCGTCCGTGACCAGGCCCGAGGACTCTCGGATGCCGAGGCCCGCGGACTCGTTCTCGACGACCCAGGCGCCGAGGACGACGTGGTTGTCGTCGAAGGTGGGCAGGGGGGCCAACTCCTGGTAGCAGCACGGCTCTTCGCGGAGTGCGGGGGCGGTGCCCGGGTCATGGAGGGTGACACCGGCGCCCTCGCGGCCCAGGAGTGGTTTGGCGACGTAGCCGGTGGTGGCGGCCAGTTCGCGGGGGCCGTCGAGATAGGCGGGGAGGAGGTTGGGGTGGCCGGGGTACAGCTCCCAGAGGACGGCGAGGAGGGCCTTGTTGCTGAGGAGCATCTTCCAGGCGGGCTCGATCCACATCGTGGTCCCGGTGCCGCCGCCGTTGTCGAGGGTGGCGAGGACATGGGAGGCGAAGCGGTCGGTGGTGAGCCACTCCCAGGGGTACAGCTTGAAGATGCTGCGGATGAAGCGGAGCTTCTTGTCGACGAAGCGTTCGGAGAGGCGGTCCCAGCCGATGTCCTCCATGGAGATCCAGTCGGTGGCGAGCCCGGCCTGTTCTGCGGTCTCCTTCAGATAGGCGACCGTCATCAGGTCCTCGCCGAGTTCGTCGCCGGCGGAGTGCGCGAAGTAGAGGGGGCTGCCCGGCGGCAGGAGGGGGGACTGCTTCTTCCAGGCATCGATGAGGCGCTCGTGGAGGGAGTTCCACTGGTCGGCGCCCGGGAAGCGTTCCTCCATCCAGAACCACTGAGGGCTGGCCGCCTCGACGAGCGAGGTCGGGGTGTCGGCGTTGTACTCCAGCATCTTGGCCGGGCCGGTCCCGTCGTAGCGGAGGTCGAAGCGGCCGTAGAGGGACGGCAGTTCGGCCCGTCGGCGCCACGCCTCGGCGACGAGGCCGGCGAGACGCGGGTCGGTGATGCCGAGATCGGCGAAGCGGTCCTCGGCCACGATGTGCTCGGCGGCGGCGAGGCACATGCCGTGCAGTTCCTCGACGACCTCCTCCAGCGCCTCGACCTCGGGGAGCGAGAAGACGTAGTACGCGCTCTCGTCCCAGTAGGGGCGCAGGGAACCGTCGGGGTGGCGGGTCAGCGGGTAGATGAGCCCCTGTTCCTCGACGGTCTCCTGCCAGCCGGGCCGGGGTTCGATGGTGCGGCGTTCCATGGTGTCGTCTCGTCCGCCGGGTCAGCCGCCGCCGGAACCGGAGCCGTCGCCGTCGCCCGAGCAGCCGAAGCCGTCCCGGTCGACGGCGTCGCTGCGGCTGAAGGTGCCGTAGTCGGCGCGGCCGCCGCTGACGTCCGCGTCGTAGTACCAGGCGGCGTCGACCGAGCCGGTCTGGCTGCGGTTGCCGCTGCTGTTGCTCTTGCGGTTCTTGCCGTACGACGACGAGGAGCTGGAGCTCGAGTTGCAGTTCTTGTCGGCGATGATCTTGTAGCCGTTGGCGTAGTCGTAGCTGTCGCGGTCCACGCAGCGGCGGTCCGGATCGGAACCGCAGGAGGTCAGGGCCGCCGCGACGACGCCCATCCCACCGAGGACGACCGTGCTGGACCGCAGCCGCCTGCGCTGTTCTCCCATGTGTGCTCCCCCGTAGGGCTCGTGAGCCCCGCCGTGCCGGGGCCGGTTCGCGATGCGGTACGCGAGAACCGGCCGCCGTCTTATGTGCGCTTTATCGGCGCTCAGACTAGTGATCGACTACCGGAGAGGGCCAGCCGGGTGCGCAGGGCGGCTAGGGGGCTTCTGATGGATCTCCGTGGAAGAAGGAGCGGCGTTCGGTGCGTGCTCTCGGCGTGCCGGGCGTCGCGACGCCGCGGAGATCCATCAGAAGCCCCTCTAGGGGTGGGGGATCGCCGCCAGCGAGCGGGCGGCTTGGGCGCGCAGGGTGTCGGCGAGTTCGGGTGGGGCCGATGTGTCCAGAGTGAAGTCGGCGTCCACCGAAGTGATCATCCAGGCGAGGTCGCGCGGCGTCTCGGCGCCCAGGTGCAGCAGACAGCGGTCGTCGTCGAGGGGTTCGAGCACTCCCATGCCGGGCCAGAGCCGGTCACCGACCGACGCAGCCGACTCGTGCAGGGTGACGGTGGCCCGGAAGGGCCAGGCCCTGGACGAGAGACGGTGCGCGAGATAGGTCGCCGCGTCGCCGTGGGGAAGTGCGCGCGGGACGAAGCGTGGTCCGGTCGGTGTGCGCGGCACGAGGCGGTCGACCCGGAAGGTGCGCCAGTCCGCGCGGTCCATGTCCCAGGCGACGAGATACCAGTGCCGGTCGAAGCTGACGAGCCTGTGCGGCTCGACGGTGCGGACGCGGGGGGTGGCTCGAGGCTGGGTGGGGCCGGGCCGGGTCGAGGTGGAGGAGACGGGATCGGGATCGGGATCGGAATCGGGGGTGGAGGGTTCAGGAGCGCCGGGATCGGGGGTGGAGGGGTGCGGGCTGGTGTAGTGGAAGCGAAGGCGTTCGTGGCGGCGGCAGGCTTCGGCGATGGCCATGAGGGTGTCCGGCGAGACCTTGGGGGCCGGAATCGCTCCCGCTCGGTCGGTGGCGTGGTGCAGGGTCGTCACCCGGTGCCGCAGCCGGGACGGCAGCACTTGCTCCAGTTTGGTGAGGGCGCGCAGCGCGGCCTCCTCGATGCCGGTGACCGTGCCCTCGGCGGCGGTGCGCAGTCCCACCACGACCGCCACGGCTTCCTCGTCGTCGAGCAGCAGGGGCGGCAGGCTCGCGCCGACGCCGAGCCGGTAACCGGCGGCGCCCCGGGCGGCGTGCACGGGGTAGCCGAGGTCGCGCAGTCGCTCGATGTCCCGGCGCAGGGTGCGTCGGCTGACGCCGAGCTGCTCGGCGAGTTCGGCGCCGGAGCGGTCGCGGTCACGGTGGGTCTGCAGCAGGGCGAGCAGTTTCAGCAGTCGCCCGGAGGTCTCCAGCATGGTCATGAGGGTGCCGCAGAGTTAGGACCGAGGGTGACCCAACTGGTTCGTAGCGTCGGAGCCATGACGAAGCCGACACCCGATGTCCGTCCCCTGCCCACCCCCTACCCCCGCCCGCACTCCGAGCCCACACCCAGGCCGTTCCGGATCGCGATCCCGCAGGACCGTATCGACGATCTGCGCAGACGGCTGGCCGACACCCGCTGGCCCGACGAACTGCCCGGTGTGGGGTGGAGTCGGGGCGTGCCGACGGGCTATCTGAAGGACCTCGCCGAGTACTGGCGCACCGGCTTCGACTGGCGGGCGCAGGAGGCGGCGGTCAACGCGTACGACCAGTACACGGCGGAGGTCGACGGGCAGAATGTGCACTTCCTGCATGTGCGGTCGCCGGAGGCGGGCGCCACGCCGTTGCTGCTGCTGCACGGCTGGCCGGGCTCGGTGGTGGATTTCCTGGACGTCATCGGGCCGTTGTCCGATCCCCGGGCGCACGGCGGGGATCCGGGCGACGCGTTTCACCTGGTCATCCCGTCGCTGCCGGGCTTCGGACTCTCCACGCCGCTGGCCGGGCCCGGGATGGACACGGCCCGGATGGCCACGGTGTTCACGGGATTGATGTCCCGTCTGGGGTACGAGCGGTACGGGGTCCAGGGATACGACACCGGCTCGTGGATCGCGCCGGAGATGGGGAAGCAGACGCCGGAGCGGGTGGTCGGGGTCCACGTCAACGGCATGATCGCCTTCCCCGTGGGGGCGGACGGTGAGATGGACGGCCTCAGCAAGGTCGAGCAGCGGCGCTGGCAGACCATGCAGAACTTCAACGACGGCTATCTCCAGTGCAATTCCAAACGTCCGCAGACGGTGGCGTACGGACTCACGGACTCCCCCGTGGGGCAACTGGCCTGGATCGTGGAGAAGTTCAAGGAACTCACGGACCCCGAGGAGGGGCTGCCGGAGGACAGCGTCGACCGGGACCGGATGCTGACGAACGTCTCGCTGTACTGGTTCACCGGCACGGCCGCCTCGGCCGCGCAGATCTACTACGAGGAGATCTCCGCAAGTTCCTGGGGCGGCGCCGAGGGCTCGTGGGGCGGCGCGGAAGGTTCCTGGGGCGAGACCGAGGCTTGGGACAAGGCGGAGGGCTGGGGCGAGACCGGTGGAGGCGCGAAGGTACCCACCGCCGTGCTGGTCTCGGCGCGAGATGTGACGGTCCGGCGCTGGGCCGCGCGGGACCACGACATCGTTCGGTGGACCGAACTCGAACTCGGGGGCCACTTCCTCGCCCTGGAGGCCCCGGAGGCGCTCGTCGCGGACCTGCGGGAGTTCTTCCGCGAGCTGCGGTGAAGGGACCGAAGCGCACCGACGGCGTCGACATCCCGCATTCCCTTGACTAAAGTCAAAGAAATATGGAGACCCGGCACGAGGGACAGTCCGCACCGGTGGCCGCGCGGGACGTACGGAGCCTGCGGCGGTTCAACCGGTACTTCACGCGCCGTATCGGGGCGCTGGACGATCACTACCTCGGGCAGGACCGGCCGCTCGGCGAGGCCCGGCTGCTCTTCGAGATCGGCGAGTCCAACCGGGGCCGCGAGGGCACCGCGCTGCGGGAGCTGCGGACCCGACTCGGGCTGGACGCCGGGTATCTGAGCCGGATGGTCAAGGCGTTGGAGGGTCAGGGGCTGGTCCGGGTCGGGGTGGACGGCGAGGACAGCCGGGTGCGGGTCGCCGCGCTGACACCGGCGGGGCGGTCCGAGGTCGCCGAGCAGAACCGGCGGGCCGACGCCCTGGCCGAGGGGCTGCTGCGCGGGCTGACTCCGGCGCAGCGGGGCGAGTTGACCGATGCGCTGGGTGCCGCGCGGCGGCTGCTGCGGCTCGCCGCGATCCGGGTCGAGGCCGTGGACGGCGGCTCGGCCGTCGCCCGCGCCTGCCTGGACGCCTACGCCGCCGACATCGACCAGCGGTTCCCCGAGGGGTACGACCCGGCCACCCTCGTGCCGTCCCATGAGGTCTCGGGGGACTCGGGGGCCTTCCTCGTCGCCTACGAGGAGGAGTTGGCCGTGGGGTGCGGGGCGCTGCGCACGCTCGACGCCGGGGCGCGGGTCGGGGAGATCAAGCACGTGTGGGTGCATCCCGACGCGCGACGACTCGGGCTCGCCCGACGGCTGCTCGGCGAGTTGGAGCGGGAGGCCGCCGAGCGCGGTCTCGGCGTCGTACGGCTCGATACGCATGCCGCGTTGACGGAGGCGCAGGCGATGTACCGGGCGTGCGGTTACACGGAGATCCCCCGGTACAACGACGACGTGTACGGGGCTCACTTCTTCGAGAAGAGGCTCCCGCCGGCCCGCCGACCGTGACGCGCCCGCGCTACCGCTACCGCCCCCGCTACCGCCCCCGCTCCGCACGCCCTGGCCTCGCAGGGCGCCCCTTCGAGGTCGTCCGCCGCTTCGACGGCGACGGCGATCTGGGCGCCCGCCAGGTCATCGACCACCGCTTCCGCACGGCCGCCGACCAGATCCACGGCGTCCGCCTCAGCGCCCCCGAGTCGACCCCGAGTCCTCTGCCTACGCACGTCATGAGAACGCCGAGGCCGGCAAGGGGGACGGGATGACGCGCAGGGACCCGCACCAAGGACGCCGGGTGGGCGCGCCGTCCGGACGGCGCGGTCCGGTCCCAGCCGGAGGGCACGAGGACGGTGAAGCCCGCCGGGTCGTCCGACGGCGCGGACGGCGCCCCCGGCTACGTACGCTCCGGTGACGAGGGGACGGCGGCACGGACGAGGGCGCCAACGGGGGTGAGGACGGGAGCGACTCGCTGATCTGGAAGAGCTGGCGGACCCGGCGGCCGTCCGGAGACTCGTACGTCACGACCGGGGGCTTGCCGGCCGCTGCCTTCGCGGTGTCCGACTGCTTCGGGGTGGCCGGGGCAGTGGCCCCGTCGTCCTGGGGCCCGCCGCCGAGAGGGAAGGCGGGAGTGTGGAGGGGCGAGCATGCCGACAGGCCCCGTCCTGGTCGAAACCGGGACGGGGCCTGCTGGGGAAGGCTAAGGGGACGTCGCCCCCGGGAGGGCTGCTCAGAGGAGGCCGAGCGCGCGGACCGCCTCGCGCTCCTCCGCCAGCTCCTGGACCGAGGCGTCGATACGGGCGCGGGAGAAGTCGTTGATCTCCAGGCCCTGGACGATCTCGTACTTGCCGTCCTTCACGGTGACCGGGAAGGAGGAGATGAGGCCCTCGGCCACACCGTAGGAACCGTCGGACGGGATGCCCATGGAGGCCCAGTCGCCCTCGGCGGTGCCGTTGACCCAGGTGTAGATGTGGTCGATGGCGGCGTTGGCGGCGGACGCGGCCGACGAGGCGCCACGGGCCTCGATGATGGCGGCGCCGCGCTTGGCGACGGTCGGGATGAAGTCGTCGGCGAGCCACTTCTCGTCGCCCACGACCTCGGCGGCGTTCTTGCCGGCGACCGTGGCGTGGAAGATGTCCGGGTACTGGGTCGCGGAGTGGTTGCCCCAGATCGTGAGCTTCTTGATCTCGGAGACCGGGACGCCCGTCTTCTTCGACAGCTGGGTCAGCGCGCGGTTGTGGTCCAGGCGGGTCATCGCGGTGAAGCGCTCGGCCGGGACGTCAGGCGCGGCGGCCTGGGCGATGAGGGCGTTGGTGTTGGCCGGGTTGCCGACGACGAGGACCTTGATGTCGTCAGCCGCGTGGTCGTTGATGGCCTTGCCCTGCGGCTTGAAGATGCCGCCGTTGGCCTCCAGCAGGTCGCCGCGCTCCATGCCCTTGGTGCGGGGGCGGGCGCCGACGAGCAGACCGACGTTGGCGCCGTCGAAGGCCACGTTCGGGTCGTCCGTGATGTCGATGCCCTGAAGGAGCGGGAAGGCGCAGTCGTCGAGTTCCATGGCGGTGCCCTCGGCGGCCTTGAGCGCCGGTGTGATCTCCAGGAGGCGGAGCTTGACGGGCACGTCCGCGCCGAGCAGCTGGCCGGAGGCGATGCGGAAGAGCAGGGCGTAACCGATCTGGCCGGCCGCGCCGGTGACGGTGACGTTCACGGGAGTGCGGGTCATGGCGTTCTCCGTATGACAGCTGGCGGTGGGGCGTCCCTGCCCCTGGTGGGACGTACAAATGATCGATCTCTTGGCGTCAAGAGAGATCGGTGGTCAGGCTACCGCGCATCCGGGATCCCGGACGGCCGGGGTTCATGTGGCCCAGCCCACAAGTCGCGCTGCGGGGAGGACCACACGAAAGAGGCGGCCGCCCGGTCCGGGGGGGGGTGGGACCGAGGCGGCCGCCTGTGGGGTGCCGGGCCGGGAGGCGGTGCATGTCTCCCGGAGGGGCCGGACTCCCGTGGGGGTACTCTCCGCCTGCCCCGGAGTTCGGCGGGCATTCCACTTACGCCGTGATTACTTTTCCGGTAGGGGTCATGACTGAACGTGACCTGTCCGGGGGGGTGGTGGGGCTGATCGCCGGAGGGTGGGGCCGGTCGCGCGATCTCCGCCCCGGGCCGCGCGTCCTGCCGGGTCCCACGCGGCCCTCCCGGGCCTAGCCGACCGCTGTCACGTGCAGCCCTTCTGCCCCGACGCCAGCGTCGCGCACGCCGTGGCCTCGCCCGCGTCCTTGACGGCGACCATCTGCGTGTAGGCGATGTTGTCCCCGGCGGCCTCGATGGCGGCGGTCTGCTTGGCCTTTCCGACCGCGACCTGGACCTCGTCGCCCTGGGTGGCGCCGGTGATGCGCGCCCAGGCGGCCTGGCAGGCCTTGCTGTAGCGGACCTCGACCCGGGTCGCGCCGATCGTGACCTCGTCGGTGGTCCGGACGAGGTTGCCGATGCACCCCATGGTCTCGGGGTCCTTGCCGTCGCAGGCCTTGCCGCTGCACTTCACGCCGGCCGGCAGGTCGGGGTTCGCGCCGATCGAGGTCGACGGTGAGGTCGGCGGCTTGTCCCCCGCCTGGTCCTTGCCGTCACCGTTGGTGAGGAGGAACGCCGCCGCGATCACGACGAGCGCGCCGACGGCTCCGGCGAGGAACATCGTCACGCGCCGCCTCGGCTGGGAGTCGCCGCCGTCGGGACGGCCGCCGCCGCTCGGAGGCGGCCCGAAGACACCGGCGGGACCTGCGGCGGCACCGGCGGCCTGGGCACCACCGGAACCCGAGGCGCCGGCCGGGATCCGGGACGACGCCGACGACGCCGACGACGCCGAGGCGGACCCTGAGGCAGCCCCGGACGAGACCGACGACCCTCGCCCTCCGACCAGGCCCGACGGCGAGGACGCCGAGGACGAGGAGGCCGACGGGGAGGGCGGGGACGACGACGGCGTGGCTCCCCAGCTGATGCGCGACGCGCCCCCGGCGACCGCCCCGGCCCCGCCGATTCCGCCGTACGGCGACGCGGAGGAGGACACGGAGGGGGAGGAGGGAGCGGACGGCGACGAGGTGGACGGCGCGTTCGAACCCCCGTACGGCGAGCGCGGAACGCGGTCGCTCGGGGAGCGCGGCTGCGGCGGGACGGTCGGCGAGACGCCGGCCGGACCCGCCACGCCCGGAATCGCGGTGGCGCTGCGGCCCGCTCGGCCGTTCCCCCCTCCGCCCTTGACGGTGGACTGGCCCCCCGTCTCGCCGAGAGCCGCGCGGGCCTGCGAGATACGGATCGCTTCCATGGTCATGTCGTGGCGCATCTCCGAACGGCTCCAGGCACGCTCGGCCAGCTCCCACATGGTGGCCAGATGGACGGGATCGGTACCGGTCACCTCGGCCAACGCGACGATCGCGCCTTTCGGCGCGAGCAGTCTGCCGTTGAGATACCGCTCCCAGGACGTCTTGCTGTAGCCCGTGCGGTCGGCCACCGCTGCGATGCTCAGCCCACTGCGGTCGACGAGCCGGCGGAGCTGGCCCGCGAACTCCCTGACCTGTGGATCGAGTTCATCCGGCAAGGCCCTCCAACGAGGCATTACTTCCCCCTCTTCCCCCCCGTACGTCTCTCCGTACGACCCGGGGCCCTCTCCGAAGCCCCGTTCTGGCCTACCCACTGGGATGCGCCCGGCAGGGATGCCAGTTCCGCGAAAAGGGGCGCGCAGGAGCATTTCGGACCTGCGCGTGCGCCGTCGCACGCCCCCCAACCGGTCTGTGGTCCAGTGTCCCACCGGCATCCCGGATTTCCGGGCGGAATCGCAGGTCCAGACACGGGACGTCCCGGACCATCCCAAATGCCCACGTTAGCCCTGGTGTCGAGCGGGTCGGCCGCACATCCTCGAACTTGTCAACACATCGACACAACGACCACACAGGCACAGTCACCCGAGTCGAACAGGGGCTCGTGCGCCTCGTACACACCGACGGGGAGCGTGTGCGTCAGTGAACGTCGACCGGCCGAACCGGCCGTCGGGCCGTCGGGCCGTCGGGCCGGCAGGTCGGCAGGCCGGCAGGCCGGCAGGTCAACGCGTCAGTGCGTCAGTGCGTTGACGCGTCAACGCTCAACAGGTCAACGGGGATCAGGGGGATCACATGCAACTCAAGGCCAGGCTGCTGCTCGCGGCCGTCGCCGTGACGGCCTCTGCCGGGCTCGCGCTCGGCACCGCCGCTCCGCTCGCCACGGCTGCCGAGCCGCACGTCGTCGACGGCTCCGGTGCCGCGTACAACGACTGGGGCGACGAGGGCACGCTGTCCGTCAACTCGCACTCCAAGAGCAACGCGACGCGGCTGTGGCAGAGCGTCCTGTACGCCGACGGCGCCAAGTGGAAGGACTCCAGCGGCAATCTGCACACCTTCACCCAGTGGGACATCGACGGGATCTTCGGCTGGAAGACCCGCTCGGCGACCAAGTACTGGCAGGCACAGGAAGACCTGGAGGACGTCGACGGGATCGTGGGCAAGGAGACCTTCGGTCAGGCCGACGGCTTCCTCGACGGGCCGTACGACGACGGCAAGGTGACGTACGCGGGCCTGTCGCACGAGGTGAACTTCAAGCGCCTCGACGGGGACTACTACGTCAGGATCGGCTCGAAGTGGAGGGTCGCCGCGTACGACTGGCGTGGCTGAGGGGCCGGTCGGCAACGGCCGGTGACGGCGCGTCCCGGCGGCTCGCGCGGGCGCCCCGACCGCCGATGACCGCCGATGACCGCCGATGGGGGCCGATGGGGGCCGTCACGACAGGGTGACGGCCCCCATCAGCGCGGCGGCGACGAGGATCAGGGTGATCAGGACGGCGAGGGCGGCGTACAGGGCGACGCGTCCGGGCGGACGAGGGGCCGGCTCGTCGGCGGGGGTGTCCCACCAGGGGAGCGTGGGGTCGTCCTCGTACACCTCCGCGGCGTTCTCCGCCCGCTCCCCCGCCGCTCCGGGGTCGGACGGCTGGGACGGCGGGACCGTCTGGGGGGCCGGGCGCGGCCAGGCCCGCAGGGCCAGTTCCCGGAGCGCCCCGAACCGTTCGGCGTCCTCCCCGGCGACCCGGCACAGGGCCACGACCGCCTGCCGGGGCGGGGGCTGCGTGCCGTTGAGGTACCGCTGCCAGGAGGACTTGCTGTACGCGGTGCGCGCGCCGAGCGCGACGAGGCTCAGTCCCGTGCGGTCCTTCAGCAGGCGTAGCTGCTCGACGAAATGCTGTACCTCCGGGGGGAGTTCGTCCGGCAGCGGCTGCCAGGCGCTCATCGGGCTGCCTCCTCGGCTCAAGGGCGGGTCTGAGCAGGTGACGACGGTCGCGGGTGCACCGGTTCCCACCAGTACGGGCGTCGGAGCTGTGGCGTTCGAACAGTGCGCCGGGGTGTCCCGGAGTGGTGTGGAGTGACGTGGGTGGCCTGGTGAGGCGAAGCGAAGAGCATGACGAGGGGCGCGTGACATCGGCCCCGCGCGCCGGTGATGTCATGCCGGGATGACGTCCGGGTGCCGTCGCCGTGGCCCGATGCGGACACCTTGGCGGAATGGTCACTTCCGTGCCACAGCGGCCTGACAGGTGTTGAACAGGGCGTTCGCCGTGCAGGAACGTGGAACGCGACGGCGGTCCGTCCTTACTCGGGGGAGGGGACGGACCGCCGTCGCACTCTGTCGGTGGCGGGGGGCGAGGCGGGACGGCCTCAGCCCGCCTCCTCGTCGCCCACCGTGAAGTGCAGCGTGTCCTTGAGGAACGGGATCTCCAGCAACGGCCTGGGCTGGGCCATCAGCGCGAGCAGCACGATGGTGGTGCCGAGCACGATGTACGTGGCCATGTCGGTGAAACGGGAGCGGACGGCGAGCATGCCGACGTCCCGGACGGCCCAGCGCAGCGCGGCGCCGGCGAGCAGCGCGACGCCGATCAGGATGGTGCCGACCCGGAACGCGTCCAGCGCGGTGAGCAGCAGCCCGAGGCCCACGGTGCTCAGCACGGCGAGGATCGGCCACTGCCGGACGGGGGCGGGCGCCTCACGCGGCGCGGCGCGGCCACCGCCCTCGGGCCGGGCGGTGTCCTTGGTGAACATCGGGAACCGCCGGGTACCGCGCACGGGCTTCCCGTCGGCATCGGGCACGCTGATGTGATCCCGCACCTCGATCTCGTCAGCGGCTCCGCCCGGCTCGCCGGCACCGTCAGCCTCGGCCGGCTTGTCCGCGTCGGCCGGCTTGTCCGCGTCGGCCGGCTTGTCCGCGTCGGTCGCCTTGGCCGCGTCGGCCGCTTCCGGGGCGCCGGCAGCCTCGGCCGGCTTGTTCGCCTCAGCCGACCCGTCCGACTCCACAACGCCGTCAGCCTCGGTGGCCTCGGCCGCCCCCTCCGCCGCAGCCGACCCGGCGGTTTCAGCGGTCCCAGCGGTCCCAGTCGTCCTCGACATCTGTGCCCTCTCCGACGTCGCCGCCCCGTCGTTCGTGCCCGGCCGCTCCGGCGCGGCGGCTTCGCGCGGTGTCTTCCCGGGCCCGCCACCGGCCGACGCCCCGAGCCGTTCGGCCCGGTCGGGGGCCCTCGGCGGCCCCGGCGGTTCCGATGTCCCCTCGGCCCTGCCGTCAGCCGACACTGCGCTCCGCCGCCTCGACCACATTGACGAGCAACTGGGCGCGGGTCATGGGCCCGACACCCCCGGGGTTGGGGGAGATCCAGCCGGCGACCTCGGCGACGCCGGGGTGGACGTCCCCGACGATCTTGCCCTCGGCGGAGCGGGAGACACCGACGTCGAGGACGGCGGCGCCCGGCTTCACGTCCTCGGGCCGGACGAGGTGGGCCGAGCCGGCCGCCGCGACGATGATGTCGGCGCGCTTGAGGTGCGCGGCCAGGTCACGCGTGCCGGTGTGGCACTGCGTCACCGTCGCGTTCTCGCTGCGCCGGGTCAGGAGCAGCGGCATCGGGCGGCCGATGGTG
This sequence comes from Streptomyces akebiae, assembly GCF_019599145.1. Taxonomy (NCBI): domain Bacteria; kingdom Bacillati; phylum Actinomycetota; class Actinomycetes; order Kitasatosporales; family Streptomycetaceae; genus Streptomyces; species Streptomyces akebiae. Next base: position 3,886,961 of record NZ_CP080647.1, read on the forward strand.
ACACCGCGCCCGACGACCACGACCTCGGCGCCCTTGATCTCGACGCCGTACTGACGGAGCAGGGTGAGGACACCGTTCGGGGTGCAGGGCAGCGGCGCGGGCTCGTTCAGGACGAGGCGCCCGAGGTTCATCGGGTGCAGGCCGTCAGCGTCCTTGTCGGGGTCCATCAGTTCGAGGATGCGGTTCTCGTCGATGCCCTTGGGAAGCGGCAGCTGCACGATGTATCCGGTGCACGCGGGGTCCTCGTTGAGTTCCCGCACCGCCGCCTCGATCTCCTCCTGCGTGGCGGTCGCGGGCAGTTCACGCTGGATGGAGGCGATGCCGACCTGCGCACAGTCGCGGTGCTTGCCCGCCACGTACTTCTGGCTGCCGGGGTCGTCCCCGACCAGGATCGTGCCGAGTCCGGGCGTGACGCCCTTCTCCTTCAGCACCGCCACGCGGGTGGTCAGATCGGACTTGATCGCGGCTGCGGTGGCCTTGCCATCGAGAATCTGGGCGCTCATGGCCCCAATCTTCGCGGATGACCGGCGCCGGGTTCCAATCCGGTCACCAGGCGGACGCCTTCCGACCCGCGGCGAGGCGGATCGTCGTCCGTGTCGGACAAGATCGGACGTGTTGCACTTGCACAACACCCGGTGATTCTCCCTGGACATCCGGGCGGGCATATAAAACGATTGGGACACAGTGCCGCGGGCACTGCCGGGGGGCGTGACCACTTCACAGCGCAGGGCATTCCTCCGAACCGTGCCGCGCGTCCCCGCACCAGGCAACGGAGGAAACCCCGACATGAGCTTCGGCGACCCGAACAACCCGTACGGCCAGCCCCAGCAGCAGCCGCCCGCCCAGGGTTACGGCTACCCGCAGCAGAACCAGCCCCAGCAGCCGGGGTACGGCTACCCGGCCGCCCCGCCGGTCTCCCAGGGCTACGGCGGCTACCCGGGCGCGCCCGAGACCATGCCCAGCACGGTGAACGCGGCCCGCATCATGCTCTGGGTCATCGTCGGCCTCCAGGTCGTCGGCGTGCTGCTGTACGGCATCGGCGCGATCGGTGTGGCGGCGGCCAGCGACAGCACCGAGGACCCGGCTCTCGCGGAGGCGCTGGGGAACATCCCCACCGGCCAGATGGTGGCGATCGCCGTCTTCGCGGTGGCCTGGCTCGTCTACGCGATCATGCTGGCCGTGAAGTTCAAGTCCGGCGGCAGCGGCGTACGCGTCGCCGCGCTGGTCTTCGGCATCATCACGGCCGTCCTGGGCATCTTCCCGTTCTTCCTGATCGGTCTGGTCCACCTGGTGCTGGGCATCCTGATAGCCGTCTTCGTCGGCAACGCGGCAGGCAAGGCGTGGTTCAACCGCCCGCGCTACTGAGCCGCCGAGCACAGCGAAGGGCCGTACCCCGCAGGAGGGGCACGGCCCTTCGGCGCGTTCACGCCAGACAGGCGCCGGGCCCCGGCCGGGGCCCCACGGTGTTCACGGAGCTGTCCCAGGTCTGCGTCCCGCCCGGCGGGAGTCCATAGCTGAGACCACCGGTCACGCAGTAGGTGACCCGGGTCATGTTGGTTACCTCGGTGACTCGCAGAGCCGGGTTGAACGTGGCCCGCTCGCCCTCCTTCACCAGGACCGGCTGGGTGCCCAGCAGCGGCTGGAGACACACGTACCCGGTCGGGCAGAGCACCACGGCCTCGTCCTCGGCGGCCGCCGCGCCGCCGACCCCCGTACCGAGCGCCATCGCGAGCACCGCCCCGAGGGAGACGACCCGGCGTAGCCGACTCGACCTGTTCCGCATGACTGACCCCCTGAGTCCCGAGCGATTGGGCCGGCCCCTCGACCCTCGCAGCGGAACGCCCGCCTCTGCACCGGGGTATCGGCCATTCCGCGTGGCGCTGCCGCAGGTGCAACGAGAGGGCTGACTTCTTTGAACAGCCATGACCCTCTATGACTCGTTCTCCTTCGGAAACGTCGTAGACGCCGGACCTGTGATGCTTCCCTCCCCGGCCCGTACCCTGACGCGTCCATGCCTGCCTCGGGGGAGGAACCAGTCATGCACAGCACCATCGTCGTGACCGCGGACGGAGTGCGTCCGGGCGAACAGATCCGACTCGCGCCCGGCGAGTCCCTGCCCTTCGGCCGTACGGAACGGCCGGGCACCCCGCACCTCCGTACCGGTGCCGAAGGGGTATCGCGTCGGCGCCCGGGAGATCCGTGAGCCGCTTGGCTCCGGGGCCTTCGGCACGGTGTACGCCGCGAGGCGCACGGAACCGGTCGAGGGACTGCCCGCCGAGGCCGCCCTGAAGTTCCACCCCACCAGCACCCGTACTCCGCGCCAACTGCGTCGCCTCCAGGAACTCGCCGAGCACGAGAAGGAGTTGCTGCTCCGGCTGCGCCGTCCGCGCCTCATCCGCATGTACGAGACGCTCACCGTGGACGACCCGTCGGACCCGCTGCTCGACGGCGCCTCCGTCCTCGTACTGGAACGCGCCGAGGGCTCCCTCGACCAGTTCATCGACCAACTGGCCGCACGGGCACGGGGACAGCGTGCCCCGCACACCGCGTCGTCCCTGCTCCGCCGGGTCGAGACGGCGGCCGCCACCTGGGGGGCGCTGCGCGGCACGACATAGCGAGCGGCCCACTGCTGACGCGTACGACGCGGGGCCCGTCGGTATGTCCGACGGGCCCCGCGCCCCGCACTCTCGACGAGCGGCTCAACCGAGTGGCTCAACCGAGCGGCTCGGTGGAGCGGCTCGGTTGAGCGGCTCCGCCAGGCCGCTCAGTGGAAGAAGTGCCGCGTCCCCGTGAAGTACATCGTGATGCCGGCCTTCTGCGCGGCCTCGACGACCAGCTCGTCACGCACCGAACCGCCGGGCTGGACGATGGCCTTGACGCCTGCCGCAGCCAGGACGTCGATGTTGTCCGGGAAGGGGAAGAAGGCGTCGGAGGCGACGTACGAGCCCCGCGCGCGCTCGGCACCGGCCCGCTCCACCGCCAGCTTGCAGGAGTCCACGCGGTTGACCTGTCCCATGCCGACGCCCACCGACGCGCCGTCCTTGGCGAGCAGGATGGCGTTGGACTTCACCGCGCGGCAGGCCTTCCAGGCGAACGCCAGCTCGGCCAGCTCGTCGGCGGAGAGGGCGTCACCGGTGGCGAGGGTCCAGTTCGCCGGGTCGTCCCCGTCGGCCTGGAGACGGTCGGTCACCTGGAGCAGCGCACCGCCGTCGACGGGCTTGAGCTCCACCGGCGCGGCGGGCGCGCCCGGCGCCTTGAGCACCCGGATGTTCTTCTTCTTGGCGAGGGCCTCCAGGGCCCCCTCCTCGTAGTCGGGCGCGACGATGACCTCGGTGAAGATCTCCGCGACCTGCTCCGCCATCTCCTTGCTGACCGGCCGGTTGACGGCGATCACACCGCCGAACGCGGACAGCGGGTCACAGGCGTGCGCCTTGCGGTGGGCCTCGGCGACATCGGCACCGACCGCGATACCGCACGGGTTGGCGTGCTTGATGATCGCGACGGCCGGCTCGTCGTGGTCGTACGCGGCACGGCGCGCGGCGTCCGTGTCGGTGTAGTTGTTGTACGACATCTCCTTGCCGTGCAGCTGCTCGGCCTCGGCGAGACCGCCGGTCCCGGAGACGTACAGCGCGGCGGGCTGGTGCGGGTTCTCGCCGTAGCGCAGGGTGTGCGCGCGCTCCCAGGTGGCCCCGAGGAAGTCGGGGAACTGCGAGTCGTCGGCGGGCGCGTAGGACGACGCGAACCAGGAGGCCACGGCCACGTCGTACGCGGCCGTGTGCTGGAAGGCCTCGGCCGCGAGCCGCTTGCGGGTGGTGAGGTCGAACCCGCCGTCCTTGACCGCCACGAGGACGTCCGCGTAGCGGGCGGGGCTGGTGACGACCGCGACGGAGGGGTGGTTCTTGGCGGCGGCGCGGACCATCGAGGGGCCGCCGATGTCGATCTGCTCGACGCACTCGTCGGGGGTGGCGCCGGAGGCGACGGTCTCCCGGAACGGGTAGAGGTTCACGACGACGAGGTCGAAGGGCTCGACCCCCAGCTCGGCGAGCTGGCGCTGGTGGTCCTCCAGCCGGAGGTCGGCGAGGATGCCCGCGTGGACCTTGGGGTGCAGGGTCTTGACCCGGCCGTCCAGGCACTCGGGGAAGCCGGTGAGCTCCTCGACCTTGGTGACGGGGACGCCGGCTGCGGCGATCTTCGCGGCCGTGGAGCCGGTGGAGACGAGCTCGACACCGGCCTCGTGCAGCCCGCGCGCGAGCTCCTCGAGCCCGGTCTTGTCGTAGACGCTGACGAGCGCCCGGCGAAGGGGCCGCTTGTTGATGTCGGCGGTCACTGAATAACTACCTTTCGTCCCTCAATGCGATAGCCGTTGCGGGCGAGCCGCCCCACGACATCGACGAGCAGCCTTCGCTCGACTTCCTTGATGCGCTCGTGCAGAGCACTCTCGTCGTCCTCGTCCCGGACCTCCACCACGCCCTGCGCGATGATCGGTCCGGTGTCGACGCCGTCGTCGACGAAGTGGACGGTGCAGCCGGTGACCCGGGCGCCGTAGGCGAGCGCGTCCCGCACTCCGTGAGCCCCCGGGAAACTGGGAAGGAGAGCCGGGTGCGTGTTGACGAACCGACCGCCGAACCGCGCCAGGAACTCCTTCCCCACGATCTTCATGAACCCGGCGGAGACGACGAGATCGGGCTCGTACGCGGCGACGGCCTCGGCGAGCGCCGCGTCCCACTCGTCACGCGTCGCGTGGTCCTTGACCCGGCAGACGAAGGTCGGCAGCCCGGCGCGCTCGGCGCGGGCGAGTCCCTCGATTCCGCCGCGGTCGGCTCCGACGGCCACGATCTCGGCGCCGTAGGCCTCGACGCCGGTCGTCGCGATGGCGTCCAGCAGCGCCTGGAGGTTGGTGCCGGATCCGGAGACCAGCACGACGAGGCGCTTGGCCACGGGCTTGGCGGCCACGGTGGGGCCCTTTCTACGGGTTCTACGGGTTCTACGGGTTCTACGGGTTCTACGGGTTCTACGGGGACGTTCGGGTCCGCCGACGGCGCCGGTGCATGCGGTGCACCTGCGCGCTTGTGCATTCATACGAATGCTTCGCGTCCCCCAATACGGGGAAGTCTACGAAGCGGCCGACCGTCAGCAACGATACCGGCACATCGGGCGGCCCCCGTGGGACGGGGGCGTGGCCGGGAGGTAGCGTCTGCCAGGAGTGGGCTCGGGAACGCGGTCGGTGTGCGGGGCGTTCACGGAGTGACAGCTCATGCCCTACCAGTAGATTTCACCGCCGAGATCAGGCTCTACCGCCCGACTTCATCGATGACTCATCGCCGTACTCACCAAGGGGAAGACGCACTCCTGATGCCGGACCGCAGCCTCCGCCTTTCTTCGCTCCTGCTGCGCGAGCGGAGTTCCTCGCCCACGCCTCCGCGCGAGAGCGAGGACACCCCCGAGCAGCCCGGGCAGTCCGGGCGGGGCCAGGGCTCAGGCTCTTCGGACGACAATCCGTTCGCGCCGCCGCCCGAGGACGCGCCCGACCGGCCGTGGCAGCCGCGCCGACCCGACGGCCGGGGTTCCAGTGACGGAGCGGGGCGCGGTGGTGGTCACTCGCCGTGGGGCAGTCAGTGGAGCAACCGGCAGCCCGGCCGCTCGTCCGGCGGACACTTCGGTGAGCGTCCCGGTGGCCAGGGCGGACCGGGTGGACCCGGCGGTTCCGGCCAGGGCCCCGAGGGCGGGCCGGGCAGCGGTCTGCGCTGGGACCCGACGGACCCCGCCCAGCGCCACGCGCGGTATTCGCTGCTCTGCGGCATGTGGGCGTTCTTCTTCGCGCTCTTCGCCTGGCCGTACGTGGCCCTGCTGCTCGGTTCGCTGGCCGTGTACTGGGCCGTCAGCGCGCTCCGTGCCAAGCCGGCCACACCGGACCCGTCCCGGCCGGCGGCGCCCGAGCCGAGCGGTCGCCCGCAGCGGACGGCGGCCATCAGCGGCCTGGTGACCTCCACGATCGCGCTCGCGATCGTCGCCATCACCTTCACGGCGCAGTTCGTCTACCGCGACTACTACACCTGCGTCGACGACTCCCTCACCACGGTCTCCGCCAAGTCCTGCAAGGACCTCCTCCCGGAGGGCCCGCTGCGGGACGTGCTGGGCGCGCAGTAGCCGCTGGTCCGGCACCGGCTCGACGCCCGTCAGACAGACCGCCGGGCGCAGCGGCCAACGCCCCGAAGGCGCCGCCTGATCACAGGCGGCGCCTCCCCTTTGTCAGAGCACTTCCCCGGGACGGTTCTCGGCACCGGAGTCGAGCCCCGGCGGGCCCTCGGGCGAGGCAGCGAAAGCGGAACCGTCATCGGAACCGTTCGCCGCGCTTCCGCCCGCCACCGCCTCGGATGACGAGCCGGTCCCGGGTTCACGGCCGGGGCTTACATCAGGGCCGGGGCTTGGTGGTGGGCTGAAGCGGGCCGTGGGGCGAGCACCTTCGGCTCGGGCCGTCAACACCTCGCGCAGTGCCGCCCAACGGGCTTCGCGGGAAGCCGGGTCCCAGACGGGCGGGACCGCAGAGGCGGCTGATTTGTGGGCGTACGGGTCGAGGGCGTCGTACGGCGTGGCGGCGTCGGAACCGGAGTCGCGATCGGCATCGGGACCGGAGTCGGCACCGGCACCGGAGTCGGCACCGGCACCGGCACCGGCGGAAGCGTTCAGGGCGGCGGTGGACGTGGCAGCGGTGGACGTGGCAGCGGTGGAGGGCCGTTCAGGCGCAGGCACCCCCACCGTCCTCACCCGCCCGGTCTCGATCCCCGGCACCCCCGCCGCAGTCGTCCGAGCGGCCCCCCTGGCCCCCGGCACTCCCGCCGCCGTTCGCCGGCCGGTCGTCGGTTCGGCAGCCGGGGTCTTCCGGTCCCGCATGCGTACCCGTACCCAGCGTGCCGCCAGCGCGACCGGGATCCCCACCGCGCCCACCCAGGCGCCCGCCGCGCCGCCCGCCCGCCACCCCACGGGGCCGAATTCGGTGAGCGCGGCGACGCCGAGGGAGCCGCCGGCGAGGTGGGTGAGGACGGCGAAGACGGCGGCGGACAGAAGCGCGGCGAAGAGAGCCGCGGCGGCCGTACGCCGCGCGGTCCACGGCGCCGAGCGGTCGGCGGCGGCCCGCGCCGCGATGAACCACCCGACCGTCACTCCCGCGGCGAGGGGCACCAGCCCCACCACCCAGTACGCCGGCGCACCCCCACCCGCGGGAACAGCGGCGAGCAACGGGAAGGACGGCAGGAACCCGACGGGAGCCGCCGCGCTCAGTGGCGCGACGGTGTGCCCGGCGCTCAGCACGAAGCCGGGGCCGAGCGCGTAAGCCGCCCCCCAGAGCGCCGCGTTCGGGACAAGGGCGACACAGAGCAGCAGGACGGCGAACCGCCCGGACAGCCCTTCGGTGAGCTGCAGGAAGGACTCTCGGGTCGCCGCTCCGTGCCAGACCAGGGACACCGCCACCAGCAGGGCGCCCCCACCGGTCAGCACGAGTACACCTGCCACGGCAGCTCGTCCGGCGGCGGCCGTCAGCTGCCGCCGTCCTTGCGTCCGCCGGGCACCCCCGAGGAGCGCGGGTAGGGGCAGCCGGGAGCGCCCGCGCGCCGCCCACACCCCCGTGCCCGCCGCGAGCGCCGCGAGCAGTGGTACGCAGAGCGCGGCCCACAGCCACGACGGGCGCAGCACTCCCCCGGAGGCGTACAGCGTGACCACCGCGCCGACGGTCGCGTATCCGATGACGAGTCCGGCCCAGGTCGCACGGGCGCTCACCCCGGAGCCGTCCCCCGCGTGGTCGCGGGCCGAACGGTGCAGCAGCACCACCGGCAGCGCGAGCAGGAGGAGCGGGACGAGACCGACCGGGGCGGGCGCACCGGAGAGGGTGTCGGTGCGGACGAGTTCGACGCCGTGGGAGAGCAGCCACAGGGCCGCCGCCACATGCAGTGCCCCGCCGGGCCCGCTGTCCGGGTACGGCGAACTGATCCAGAGCACGGTCACGAGCGCGGTGAACACCGCACATCCGAGGCCCGCCGCGAGGGCTCCGCCCAGCACCCCGGAGACGAGCTTGGACGACCGGCGGCGCGCCCTCCGCAGCAACGGCGACAAGGGGGACCGCGGCGACGACGAGTACAGGGAGGCCGTCGCCGCGCCCTGCCGCATGGGCACCCCGGGTGCCGTGGAGGATGCCGTCCAGCCGTGGTCGGTGGGGTGGGCCGGCCCCGCCGTCGGGTCGTTCGGGTCGGTCGCATGCGTCACGTCGGCCATGCTCCCAACGACACGCGCTTTACCGGCGTAACAGACGTTTCCTGCACGTGTCGCCCAATATGTGCTTATGTGTTTTTTCGCGCGAAGGTTGGTCCAACGGAGGTCGCTACGGCGGGAGGCGATCCAGTGACCGCGCCCGGGGCCGGGCCCGGAACCGGAACCGGAACCGGAACCGGAAAGGGAACCAGGAGTGGAGCCGCGGCTTCCGGCGAACCGCCGGTCCCGAGCGGGACCGAGTGGTACCAGCAGCCCCTGGGCACGGAGCCCGACTCGGGCCCCGACACCGACGATCCGGCCTCAGCCCCGGCCCCACCACGCCTGACACCCGCCCAGGCCTTCGACGCGCTCTACGCGTACTGCGCCCCCACCCTTGTACAGCAGACCTATCTGCTCACCGGGCAGCGTCGGCTCGCGCGTGAGGCCGTGGAGCGCGCCTTCCAGCTCGCCTGGCACCGCTGGCCGGAGGTGGCGGTCGACCGCGACCCGGCGGGCTGGGTGCGGGCGGCGGCCCACGACTACGCCCTCTCCCCCTGGCGCCGTCTGGACCCCCGCGCCTTCCAGCACCGCGAACCACCGCCGGCCGACCCCACCGGCCGAGCCCTGCTGACCGCACTCCTGGAACTGCCACCCCCGTACCGCCGGACCCTGCTCCTCTACGACGGCGTGGGCCTCGACCTGCCCGACACTGCCGCCGAGACGGAGGCCAGCACACCCGCCGCCGCGGGCCGCCTCCTCTACGCCCGCGCGACCGTCACCGCACGCCTCCCCCAGGCAGTGGCCCCCGACGACCTCAACCGCCTCCTCGCCGCGCTCCCGTCCGACGTCCGCCCCGGTCCGACCAAGCCGCTCGCCCTCCGCACTCGGGCCGACCTGCGCGCCCGGCGCTGGATCCACGCCGCGATCGCCTTCACCACCCTGCTCCTCACCACCACGGCCCTCACCCTCCACACCGCCCCCGACCACTACGAGCCCCCGGTCCCCCCGGGCACCCCGGTCCAGGGCATCCCCCCGAGAGCGGCCCCGGGCCCCCTGTCCAAGACCGAACAGAAACTCCGGGCCAAGCTCAGATCGGAAGCGACCGCCGGTCCGGAGCGCCTGCACCCGGAAGCCCACTGAGCGGCGACGCCGCCGAACCGGTCGCCCGCCCCGGGTACGCCAGTGGGCCCGTACCCCCTGAACAGGGGATACGGGCCCACAAAAGGCTCAGCCGAGCTGAAGATCAGCCGTTGAGGATCTCGCGCGCGAGCTTCGCCGTCTCGGTGGGCGTCTTGCCGACCTTGACGCCGGCGGCCTCCAGGGCCTCCTTCTTGGCGGCGGCCGTACCGGAGGACCCGGACACGATGGCGCCGGCGTGACCCATGGTCTTGCCCTCGGGGGCGGTGAACCCGGCGACGTAACCGACGACCGGCTTCTTCACGTTGGCCTTGATGAAGTCGGCGGCACGCTCCTCCGCGTCGCCACCGATCTCACCGATCATCACGATCAGGTCGGTGTCGGGGTCGGCCTCGAACGCGGCGAGCGCGTCGATGTGCGTCGTACCGATGACCGGGTCGCCACCGATACCGACGGCCGAGGAGAAGCCGATGTCACGGAGCTCGTACATCATCTGGTACGTCAGCGTGCCGGACTTCGAGACCAGACCGATGCGGCCCGGCTTGGTGATGTCACCGGGGATGATGCCGGCGTTCGACTGACCGGGAGTGATCAGACCCGGGCAGTTCGGGCCGATGATCCGGGTCTTGTTGCCCTTGGTCCCGGCGTACGCGTAGAACGCGGCCGAGTCGTGGACCGCGATGCCCTCGGTGATGACGACCGCGAGCGGGATCTCGGCGTCGATGGCCTCGACGACGGCGGCCTTGGCGAAGGCCGGCGGTACGAAGAGGACGGACACGTTCGCGCCCGTCTTCTCGATCGCCTCGGCGACGGTGCCGAAGACCGGGATCTCGGTGCCGTCGACGTCGACGGACGTGCCCGCCTTGCGGGGGTTCACGCCACCGACGATGTTCGTGCCGTCGGCCAGCATGAGCCTGGTGTGCTTCATGCCCGTGGCACCGGTCATGCCCTGGACGATGACCTTGGAGTCCTTGTTGAGGAAGATAGCCATGGCTGTTCTGTCCCTCGTCCCTTACTTCGCAGCCGCGAGCTCGGCGGCCTTGTCGGCCGCGCCGTCCATGGTGTCCACGCGCTGCACCAGCGGGTGGTTGGCGTCGGAGAGGATCTTGCGACCCAGCTCGGCGTTGTTGCCGTCCAGACGGACGACGAGGGGCTTGGTGACTTCCTCGCCCTTGTCCTTGAGCAGCTGCAGCGCCTGCACGATGCCGTTGGCGACCTCGTCACAGGCGGTGATGCCACCGAAGACGTTGACGAAGACGGACTTGACGTCCGGGTCGCCGAGGATGATCTCCAGGCCGTTCGCCATGACGGCGGCGGAGGCGCCACCGCCGATGTCGAGGAAGTTGGCGGGCTTGACGCCACCGTGCGCCTCACCGGCGTACGCGACGACGTCCAGGGTGCTCATCACGAGACCCGCGCCGTTGCCGATGATGCCGACCTCACCGTCGAGCTTGACGTAGTTGAGGTTCTTCTCCTTGGCCGCGGCCTCGAGGGGGTTCGCGGCGGCGTGGTCGACGAGCTCCTCGTGGTCGGGGTGGCGGAAGTCCGCGTTCTCGTCCAGGGAGACCTTGCCGTCGAGGGCGAGGACATCGCCGGAGGCGACCTTCGCCAGCGGGTTGACCTCGACGAGGAGGGCGTCCTCCTCGATGAAGGTCTTCCACAGGGTGACGAGGATGTCGGCGACCTTGTCGGCGACCTCGGCCGGGAAGTTCGCGGCCTCGACGATCCCGCGCGCGACCTCGGGGGTCACACCCACGTTGGCGTCGATGGGCGTCTTGGCGACGGCCTCGGGGCGGGTGGCCGCCACCTCCTCGATCTCCATGCCGCCCTCGACGGAGGCGATGGAGAGGAAGGTGCGGTTGGTGCGGTCGAGGAGGTAGGAGACGTAGTACTCCTCGACGATCTCCGGAGCGGTCTCGGCGATCATCACCTTGTGGACCGTGTGGCCCTTGATGTCCATCCCGAGGATGTCCGTCGAACGGGCGACGGCCTCGTCCGGGGTGGCGGCGAGCTTGACGCCGCCGGCCTTGCCTCGACCACCGACCTTCACCTGAGCCTTGACGACGGACTTGCCGCCCAGCCGCTCGGTGATCTCGCGCGCCGCCTCAGGCGTGTCGATGACTTCACCGGCCAGCACCGGTACACCGTGCTTGGCGAAGAGGTCCCTCGCCTGGTACTCGAACAGGTCCACGCGCTTCCGTCCCTATCAGTGATCGCGGTTCGTCTTATGCGTGGGCGTGCCGCGAAGGGCAACGTGACGTCCGCCGAGAGTCACAAGAGAGGCGCACACGGTGTCCGAGCGCGCGGCATGTCCGTCTCGCAGGTTATCGCTGCTTCCGGGAGCCCCCTAAATCGCGGGTCACACCTGAGCGGTGATACCTGTCACATGATGCCGCGCTCACTGGCACGGCGTGCCGCGCGTGCGGAACCTCACCGGACGGGGGTACGTCCGGTGAGGTTTCTAGAGGCCCTTCATCGACGTCGAAGGGCCCCCGACGGGCGATCTCCTCCCCAAAAGAGACCGACCGTCACCGCCCACGGCATCCGCCCGGACCGGGCCGACGGCTTTCGGCCGTCCGGGGATCCGCCGGAGGGGCGGTCGACTGTGACCGCGTCCCCTACGGCGTAGGGGACGCGCGGTACGCGAAAGGGGGTCGGGGTGACCTGAGGGCGGGAGGCGCGACCGATGACGCCGTTGTCCTCCCGTGCCCGCCGGTCCTCCGGGCCGCGGAGGGCCTCCGGAGGGCGGGCGGACGTGGTCGGCCCGCGCGGAGCTTCAGGTCTGGCGGGGTGGGGAGGTCGTCCCTAGCCGGGGAACTCGGGAACGTCCCGGTGCCGGTCCCGGGTCCCGCCCGCGGCGTCGGCCACGGGAGCGCCGGGCACGAGGCTCAGCGGTGCCGGGGGGAGAGCGGCGAGGGCGTGCGGCTCGGCGTGCCGCGGCCCGCCGTTGTCGACGGTGGAGTGCCGGCCGAGGGTGCCTGTCGGAAGGCCGTCCGGGTTCTGCCCCGCGGGCACACGCACGCCGGGCGCGCCCTCCGCATCCACGTCAGCGGCGGTCCGGTGAGGAGCCCTCACGCCCGCCGTGCCACCGACCTCGGCCTTGGGCCCGTACACGACGGAAGCCGGGCCGGTGGCCCGTCCGACGTCACGCCCGCCGTCATCCTCCGACGCCGGGCCCGGCCTCTCGGCGTCTGTCGACCCCGGCTCCTGCGGCGCCGCGCCGCCGGGCAGGGACTCCACCGGCAAGGTGGTCCACTCGGGCAGCTGCGGCAGCTCCGGCAACTGCGGAAGCCCCGGCACCCCGGGCAGCGACGGCAGGCTCCCCGGCGGCAGCTGCGACGTCACTCCGTCCAGCCCCTCGGCGACCGACTCCACAAGGTCCCCCACCGGCACCACGACACCCTCGGTGACGGGCACCACGACGCCCTCGGTGACGGGCCCGACAACACCCTCGGTGACCGGCCGCACGACCGATTCGGTGACCGGCCGCACGACATCCTCGACGACAGACTCCACGGCTCGCCCGGTAGCAGGGCGCACGACCTGCCCGCTCACGGGCCTTGCCGCTCGGTCGGTCACGGGTCGTACTGCTTGCCCGGCGACCGGCCGCACCACGTACTCCGTGACGGGCCGCACCACGTGCTCCGTGACGGGCCGTGAGACGCGCTCCGTGACGGGCCGTGAGACGTGGTCGGTGACGGGCCGTGAGACGTGGTCGGTGACAGGCCGCGAATCGGGGTCGGAGGCCCGCCGCGGCAGTGAGTCGGTGACCGGCTGCACGGCGGTGTCGACGACCGGCCGTGCGGCCTGCTCGGTGACCGGCCGCACGACGTGTTGTGTGACGGCGGTCAGGAGAGGCTGCGTATCCGGTGACCCGTCCGCGGCGCTCGCCCGCTGCCCGCACAGAACGCCCAGCACGAACAGCCCGCCCACCAACAGCGCCACCCGCACCAGACGGCCCCCGGCGGCCCCGCGCAGGGCGGCACCGGCACCGTGAAGCGCGGTCGCTGGGGTCACGACGGGAAGATCCTCCGGTGCGGCGGAACGGCGGAGTACGGGGCGAAGATGCGCGAGATGCGAACACCCGTGTGAAGGCTGTGAAGTGTTGCAGATCCTCGCACGGGACGCCCGCCGTCGCGCAAGCCCCCTGTCACCGACGCGTTCTCATGTCCGCTTTTCAACCTCCCTTGTCCGGTTACCGCCTGCCGCGACGGTCGCGGCCACCGTCACACGCACCCGCTCCCGGCTCACACGCGGTCCGGTATCGGCAACGGCCGCTTCTCGATCGCCGCCGCCATCACCTCCGGGAAGAGGTCGGGCGTACAGGCGAACGCCGGTGCGCCGAGCGCCGCTAGGGCCGCCGCGTGCTCGCGGTCGTACGCCGGCGCGCCCTCGTCGGAGAGGGCGAGCAGAGTCACGAACTGCACCCCCGACGCCTTCATCGCCGCCACCCGCTTCAGCATCTCGTCGCGGATGCCGCCCTCGTAGAGGTCGCTGATCAGCACGACCACGGTCTCCGCGGGCCGGGTGATCTGCGACTGGCAGTACGCCAGGGCCCTGTTGATGTCCGTGCCACCGCCGAGCTGGGTGCCGAAAAGGACGTCGACCGGATCGTCGAGCTGGTCGGTGAGGTCGACGACGGCCGTGTCGAAGACGACGAGCCGGGTGCTGATGGACCGCATGGAGGCCAGCACCGCCCCGAACACCGAGGCGTACACGACGGATGCCGCCATGGACCCCGACTGGTCGATGCAGAGGACGACCTCCTTCTTCACCGACTGCGAGGCCCGGCCGTACCCGATGAGCCGCTCGGGTACCACGGTCCGGTACTCCGGCAGGTAGTTCTTGAGGTTGGCCGCGATCGTGCGGTTCCAGTCGATGTCGTGGTGACGCGGCCGGTTGACGCGGGCGCTGCGGTCGAGGGCGCCGGTGAGGGTGGCCCGGGTGCGGGTCGCGAGCCGCTTCTCCAGGTCCTCGACGACCTTCCGCACGACGGCCCGCGCGGTCTCCTTCGTCGTCTCCGGCATGGCCTTGTTGAGGGAGAGGAGAGTGCCGACGAGGTGGACGTCGGCCTCGACCGCCTCCAGCATCTCCGGCTCCAGCAGCAGCGCGGACAGCCCGAGCCGGTCGATGGCGTCCCGCTGCATCACCTGGACGACGGAGGAGGGGAAGTACGTCCGGATGTCCCCCAACCACCGCGCCACGGACGGCGCCGACGCCCCGAGCCCCGCCGAACGGTTCTGCCCCGCCCCGGACTTCTCGCCCTTTCCGTACAGGGCGGCCAACGCCTGGTCCATCGCCGCGTCCCGTCCCCCGAGCGCGCACCCGGTGCCGTCCGCCGCCGCCCCACCCAGCACGAGCCGCCAACGCCGCAACCGCTCTGCGGCCACATCCACCTCGGACCCCGCCGTCACCGGCGCACCCCCGTGCGGAACCGGACCCAGAGAGGCATCACCGTGACGGTCGTCGGACGGTCGCCCGAGTGTGGCCCTTCTCCGTGACCGAGCCCGTCCCCGCCGCCCATCGATCCGGCTGCCGGCCTCGGCTCGCGCAGTCCGTCACTCGTCATCGCGCCACCCCCACAAGGTCGTTGTCATCGGTCCGCTCCTGCTCGGCGTTCTCCCGGTCGACGTTCAGCCGGTCGACGTGATCTCCCCGAGTGCTGTCGCGGTCGTCCAGGCCCAGCAGCAGCCGGACCACCGGCAGCACGGCGTCGGCGCGGTCGCTGTCGAGTTCGTCGGCGAAACCCGGTATGCCCGCGCCGCCGGCCGTCGCGCTCGGTCGCCGGCCCGGCCCGCGCCGGACCAGCTCGCCGAGTGTGCGTCGCACCCCCGGCTCGTACGCCGAGAACGTCCGGCGCAGCAACGGCAGTACGTCCGTGAAGGCGTCCCCCGGCACGCCGGTGAGCCAGGCGTCCACCAGGCCAAGGAGCCGTTCGTCGTGGACGAGCAGCATTCCGCCGCCGGAGCCTCCGCCGACGAAGCCCTCGATCCAGGCCGCCGCGTCGGCGGGTGCCGTACCCGGCGAGAGCACGAGGCCCATGAGCCGGGCCGCCTCGTCCCGCGCCAACGCTCCTTCGTCCAGGAGGAGTCGTACGGCCCGCCCTCGAAGGACACCGGGCACTGTGTCCCGCACGGACAGGACGTGGAGCACCGAGTGCCAGCGGGGCCGTAGACCGTCGTCCCGTGCGGCCTGCTGCCCCGGCACGGTGTCGCCCAGGAGTCCCACGGCACCGTGCACGGCGTCGACATGGCGGCGCATCTCCTGGGCCGCCTCCGCGTCGAGCGCGGCGCACGCGGGCGGCAGTCCGACGAAGACGCGCTCCGCGAGTCCCGCGGCGACCTCGGCCAGCGCCCGGGTGTCGGTCGCGCGGACGTCGCCGTAGCGGAGGGAGCGGACGAGTGCCGGGAGCGCCTGGGCGAGGTGGCCGACGTCGGCGTCGAGGGCGGCACGGTCGGCGAGGACGCGCATCACCACGGGCAGGGCGTCCGGGAGTTCGGCGAGGAGGCATCGCTCGGCGAGGCCGGTGACGTCGGCGAGGGAGCCGGCCGTGACGGCGTCCGCCTCGGCCTTCGCGGTCGCCGCGGCGAGCACGGTGGTCCCCCACACCCCGGCTTCGGCGACGCGCACGGACAGTTCGGGCTCCCAGCGCAGCCGCCAGGTCTCCCGGAACGTGCCCGTGCTGCCACGCGAGGTCGTCGGCTCGCCCCAGGAGACGCCGAGCAGCCGCAGTCGGTGCAGCAGCCGGCTGCGCTCCGCGTCGTTCTCCTTCCGCAGGTCGAGCTCCAACTCCCGCTCCAGGGCCTCCGGCTTGAGCCTCAGCCGCCGCTGGAGCCGCGTGAGGTCCCGCTGCAACGGCACCGCCGGCGCGGACTCCGGCACCTCGCCCAGGACGTCTCCGACCACCAGCCGGTCCCGCACCAGCGACAGCGGTACGTCCGAGCCGTCGCACATCACCGCCCGTACGGCGTCAGTGGTCTCCGTCAGGCCGGGCAGTGGGCGCCCGCGCATCACGGCGAGCGTCTCGGCCAGCCGTACCGCCTCGATGACATGCGCGGAGGAGACGATCCGGTCCTCCTCCCGCAGCAGCCCGGCCACCTTGGTGAGCCAACGCTCCACGGGACGGTCGGGCGCGCCGAACAGGTGCCCGTACCAGCCCGGCGAGTCGATGCCCGCGCCGTAACCGCCGGCCCGGGCCAGCCGCCGGTTCGTCCACGGCACCCAGGTCATGTCGGCCTTGACCTTGGGCAGCCCCTTCAGCAGCGCCCGGTCGGCGGCCACGGTCCGCTTCTGCCGTAGCGCCGGCACATGCCAGGCCCCGCACACGACTGCCACACCGTCGTCCCCGAAGTCCTTCTGCGCGGCCCGGATCTGCAACCGCATGTACGCCTCGCGCACCAGGTCCCGATCGCGCCCACCGGTGCCGTACGCCTCCCGGAGCGCCCCCATGGCTTCCTCCAGCACCGTGAACGGCGCGAAGACGTCCCCGCCCGTCCCCCGGTGCTCGACCACGTCCTCCCACCACCGCTCGGCGTCGTCGTACCCGGCGGCCTCGGCGAGCGCCGCGAGCGGGTCGCCCCGGAGCGGTTCCTCCTCCGGCGGCGGGGCCGACCCCTCCGGCTCGGCGTCCTCCTCGCGCTCCCGGACCAGCGAGTGCGCGGCCGGCAGGTCGATGAAGCGGGCCGGGACGCCGTGGGCCAGGGCCCAGCGAAGGGCCACCCACTCCGGGGAGAACTCGGCGAAGGGCCAGAAGGAGGACCGGCCGGGCTCGTCGACCGCGTGGGCGAGGAGCGCGACCGGGGGCCGCATGTCCTCGTCGGCCGCCAGCGGAATCAGCCCGTCCGCCTCCGGCGGCCCCTCGATCAGCACCACCCGGGGCCGCGCCACGTCCAGCACGGCTCGCACCGCCCGGGCCGACCCCGGCCCGTGATGCCGCACTCCCAGCAACAGCGGGCCACCACCGCGCGCCCGGACCTCGCCCGCCCGTCGTTCGGCCTCCACCCGTGCCCCGCTTCGGCCCCCGTCCCCCATGTGACCACCCGCCTCCGCCCCGGTTGCCCGGTCCGCCCCCTTCGCCCTGTCCGCCCCGTCGGCCGGGACGCTCGCGCCGACAGCCGCTCCCTCCCCCCGCCCGCTCACACGCTCACCTCCCGGCAGGCGCGGTAGAAGTCGGTCCAACCGTCACGTTCGCGGACGACGGCCTCCAGGTACTCCTGCCAGATGACGCGGTCGGCGGCGGGGTCGCGGACGACGGCGCCGAGGATTCCGGCGGCGACGTCGGAGGGGCGCAGGACGCCGTCGCCGAAGTGCGCGGCCAGAGCGAGCCCGCCCGTGACGACGGAGATCGCCTCGGCGGTGGACAGCGTGCCGCTGGGCGACTTCAGCTTCGTCCGGCCGTCCGTCGTGACGCCGTCGCGCAGCTCACGGAAGACCGTGACGACACGGCGGATCTCGTCGACGCCGTCGGGCACGGCCGGCAGGTCGAGCGACCGGCCGATCTGGTCGACGCGGCGCGAGACGATGTCGACCTCGGCGTCGGCGCTCTCCGGCAACGGCAGCACCACGGTGTTGAATCGGCGGCGCAGGGCGCTCGACAGGTCGTTCACGCCGCGGTCGCGGTCGTTGGCCGTGGCGATGAGGTTGAAGCCGCGGACGGCCTGCACTTCCTGACCCAACTCCGGTATCGGCAGCGTCTTCTCGGACAGGATCGTGATCAGTGTGTCCTGGACGTCGGCCGGGATCCGGGTCAGCTCCTCGACGCGTGCCGTCATGCCCTCCGCCATGGCCCGCATGACGGGGCTGGGCACGAGGGCGTCGCGGCTCGGGCCGTGGGCGAGCAGTTGCGCGTAGTTCCAGCCGTACCGGATCGCCTCCTCCGGTGTGCCCGCCGTGCCCTGCACGAGCAGCGTGGAGTCGCCGCTGACGGCCGCCGCCAGGTGTTCGGACACCCAGGTCTTGGCGGTGCCGGGCACGCCCAGCAGGAGCAGCGCGCGGTCGGTGGCGAGCGTGGTGACGGCCACCTCGACGATGCGGCGCGGTCCGACGTACTTCGGTGTGATCACCGTGCCGTCCGGCAGCGTGCCGCCGAGCAGATAGGTGGCGACGGCCCACGGCGAGAGCTTCCAGCGGGCCGGCCTGGGCCGGTCGTCCTGGTCGGCCAGCGCGGCGAGTTCATGGGCGTAGGCGTGCTCGGCGTGCGCCCGCAGCACCTCGCCGTCCGGGCGGGTGTCCGGGCGGGTGTCCGGGTGCGCGTCCCCACGCGGGTCCGGGTGCGCGCTCGTGCGTGTGTTCGCGGGCGCGGACTGGTTGTGGCTCGGGTCGACAGTGGTCGTTCCAGCAGACGCAGGCATGGCTGAGTCCCCCTCCAGCTCGGCCGGTTCGGATCTGCTGACCACACTGCACCACGCCACTGACAATCCAGTCTGACCTGGGGAAATTGGATCGCGCAAGCCAATTGTCAGTGGTGGGATCTACCTTCAGAACATGACTCAGCAGGGGGTGCGCTGGACGGCTGAGCAGGTGCTGGCATTGGCACCTGACGCAGCGTCGCGCAAAGCCGGAAGCAAACTCGCCGTGGCCGGACCTTGGTCGGCGGCGGGTACTTCGGACGAGGGGACGGTGTGGGGACTATGCAAAGGCAGTGGAAGCAAGCCGTATCAGACAGTGATCGACGTCGCGGACTCCACCGGGCCCGCCTACAAGTGCAGTTGTCCGAGCAGGAAGTTCCCGTGCAAGCATGCGCTGGGGCTGCTCCTGCTCTGGGCGGGCGACGACACCGCGGTGCCTCCTGGGCAGGCACCGGACTGGGCGCAGCAGTGGCTTGCCGGCCGCCGCTCGCGCGCAGCGGAGAGGACGACGAGGACGGACGCGGCATCTGGGGCCACGTTCGCTGACCCCGAGGCAGCGCGTCGCCGGGCCGAGCGGCGCGCCGATCGGATCACCGCGGGCGCGGCGGAGCTCGAACAGCGCCTGACCGACCTGTTCCGCGGCGGCCTGGCCGCCGCGGAACAGGCGGGATACGCGCTCTGGGAGGAGACGGCGGCCCGCATGGTCGACGCCCAGGCACCCGGACTGGCGGCTCGGGTGCGGGAGTTGGGTGCGATACCGGGCTCCGGCCCGGGCTGGCCGGTCCGCCTCCTGGAGGAGTGCGCCCTCCTCCATCTGCTGGACCAGGGCTGGCTGCGCCGCGAGGACCTCCCGGAGGGCCTCGCGGCCACGGTCCGCTCCCGGATCGGACTGTCCGGCTCCCCGGACGGCCCACCGGTCCGTGACCGCTGGCTCACTCTCGCCCAGTACGACACCTCCGACTCCCGCCTCACCACCCGCCGCATCTGGCTGTACGGCACCGGGTCGGGCCGTACGGCACTGCTCCTCTCCTATGGAGCCGCCGGCCGCGCGCCCGAGCTGTCGCTCCCGGTCGGGCTGGCCTTCGAGGCGGAGGTCGCGGCGTATCCGGGCGCGGGACAGCTGCGCGGGGCGCTCGGCGAGCGTTTCACCGCTCCCGAGCCGTCGTCCGTACGTCCAGGGGGCATCACCCCGTCCGAAGCGGCGGCCCGGTACGGCACGGCGCTCCAGGACGACCCCTGGCTCGACTCGTACCCGGTCACGCTCACCCGCGTCATACCCGCCCCGGACGGCGACTGCTGGCAACTGATCGACGCCGACAGTGATCTCGCCCTTCCTCTCACCTCTTCCGCCCGCTCCCGCCCCGGCCTCTGGCGCCTCGTCGCTCTCTCCGGCGGGGAACCCCTCACGGTCTTCGGCGAGTGCGGCCACCACGGCTTCACACCACTGACGGCATGGGCGGCCGAGCGCGAGGGCGCCCATGCACCCACCGGGCAGGCGGTGGCGCTGTGCTGAGACGAGACGACGACCGGCTGAACGACACCACGACGGCACACGGCAACGGCGGCTGCGGCTGCGGCTGCGGCTGCGGCTGCGGCGAGGTCAGCGGTCCGTCACGGACGGCTGCCGCCGCCGCGTCCGGCCTCGCCGGTCAGCGGCCTCCCCTCTTCCTCGGCCCCTTCACACCCCTTCGGTTCCACCCGGCCGTCGTCGCACGGAAGGACCTCACATGACCGGCACCACAGGTGCTCCCTCGCCCACGGCGGCCGCGCCGGCGCTCTCCTGGGAGGACTTGGTCACCACCGCGTTGCTCGGGACGGACCGGCGTACGCCGCCGGGGGCTGTGTCGGGCCGGGAGGCGCCGGTCGCGCTGTTGGACGCGGCGGCCGTGGCGACCGTCCGGCGGAGGGCGGGGATACGGCCGGTGCGGGCGGCGAAGCGGCCCGCACCGGTGGCGCCGGACCCGCGTCCCCCGCTGCCACCGGCCGCGACGCGGCGGCTGACGACGTTGCTGGCCGACCGGCCCGGCACCGGCGGTGGCCGCCGGGGCGCGGCACCCGACCTGATGGAACTGCTCCCCCAATGGCTGGCGCTGGCCAACGCACACGGTTACGCGGCACCTCCGGAGGTCCTGCCCGCCCTGCTGGACGCGGCACGCGGCCGTACGGATCTGCGTCCCGCCGTGCTGGCCTTCGCGGGCGCGCGGGCCCTGTGGCTGGCCCGGCTGAACCCCGACTGGCGCTTCGCTCTGCGCGCGGCCCCCGGCGGTGGCGCGGCGCTCCCCGGTCCGGACGAGCCCGAGCGGGCCCGACTGCTCTGGCAGGAAGGCCTGTTCGCGGAGCGCGTCGCCCTGCTCACCGTGATACGCGCCCGGAACGCCTCCTCGGCACGGGAGTTGCTCTCGTCCACGTGGTCGACGGAGCGGGCCGAGGACCGGCTCATGTTCCTCGACACGCTCCGTACGGGACTGGAGTCGGCGGACGAACCCTTCCTGGAGGCCGCGTTGACCGACCGCAGCCGGAACGTGCGGGCCACGGCGGCGGAGTTGCTGTCCGCGCTGCCGGACTCGGCGCTCGCGCGGCGGATGGCGAGGCGGGCGACCGCTTGTGTGGCCGTCGAGCACACCGGCAGCACGTCCACGGTCTTGGGGACGCCCACGATCGTGGTCGAGGCGCCGCACGAATGCGACCCCGGCATGGAGCGCGACGGTGTGCTGCCCAAGGCCCCGGCCGGCCGGGGCGAACGGTCGTGGTGGCTGGGCCAGCTGGTGGAGGCGGCGCCGCTCGGGGCCTGGTCGCGGCGGTTCGGCGGGCGCACGCCGGAAGAGATCGTGGCGTTGCCGGTCGCGGACGACTGGCAGGGCGAGCTGCACGGGGCGTGGTGCCGGGCGGCCGTGCGGCAGCGGGATCCCGGCTGGTCGCGGGCGTTGCTGGGGGCGCCGTCCACACCGGAGGCCGGCGGGCCGGGAGCGGTGTCGCTGGCCGAGCGGGCGAAGCTGCTGGCGACCTTGGAGAGCGGGGAGCGGGCCGCGTGGGTGGCGGGGTTCATCGCCACCCATGGCTTGTCGGAGGCGTTCCAGCTGCTCGGGGTGTGTGCGGTGCCGTGGGCCCCGCCGCTGGGGCGGGCCGTGGTGGACGCGCTCGACATCGCGCGGGACGCCGGGAGTTATCCCTGGAGCTTCAGCGGAGTGATGGGGCTGGCCGAGCGGTGCCTGGACCCTGCGGAGAGCGTGCGTCTCGAACCGCTGACGGCCACGCCGGAGGACACGGAGGACACGGCCCCGGGGGCCGGTGGGTACTGGGCCGAGGCGTTCCAGCGGCTGACGACGACCTTGCGATTGCGAGCGACGATGAGGACGGAGTTGGCGCCGCCGGAGGGTGCCTGGAAGGCGACGGTTCCGCAGGGATGAAAAGCAAGGGGCGCAGCCCCTGCTTTTCAGGGGCGCGGGGAACTGCGCGAGAAGCCCCACCGGACCCGCACCCGACAACGCACCCGCGCCCCCCTCGGCGCTTCACACGCCCACAGCCCGCAGCCCGAAACCCCCAGGAGCCCCAGGAGCCCCGGGAGCCCCGGGGAGCCCTCCGCGGCTCAGGCCTCCGCAGGCTGGCGCACGTTCGCCCGCACCCACTCCACGATCGACGCCGTCGTCGCTCCCGGCGTGAAGATCTCGGCAACCCCCTTGGCCTTCAACGGCGCGATGTCGGCCTCGGGGATGATGCCGCCGCCGAAGACGAGGATGTCCTCGGCGTCTCGCTCCTTGAGAAGTTCGATGACAGCCGCGAAGAGCGTGTTGTGGGCGCCGGAGAGGATGGAGAGGCCGATCGCGTCGGCGTCCTCCTGGATCGCGGTGCCGACGATCTGCTCGGGAGTCTGGTGGAGGCCGGTGTAGATGACCTCCATACCGGCGTCGCGCAGCGCCCGCGCGATCACCTTGGCCCCGCGATCGTGGCCGTCGAGTCCCGGCTTGGCCACCACCACGCGGATCGGACCGGCTGCCACACCCATCACTGCCTCCATGAAACGACTACACCAATACACCAACCCTGACGGAACACGGCCGAAATCGCCGCACGAACCTGGCGAACCGCGCACATCGCGGCCTCAGGTCCATGGAACACCTACCCACACCGCGCACCGGGGAAGTGAACGGACGTTATCTCCAGGATCCCGCACCCGGCAGTTTCGCGGTGGTGAGCGAGGGGGAAATCACACGGTGGGACACGTTCGCCGCGCACTGCTCCCGGATTCCGCGGCTCACGCGTCGCGGGGACCGAGGTGATCACGGAGGTGATCGCGGCATCCGGACCGTTTCCGGGCCGCCCGCCGGAGGCTCCCGTGGCGTGCGCGCCATGGGGAGGCGTGCGCAAGGAGAGTCGTCGGAAGGGGCCGCACCGACCCACCGCCCGCGGGAGGCCACGGTTGCGGGACGGATCGGCACCGCAGACGGCAGAGGGCAGGGCAGCGGGGAGTCAGGAGGACTGGGCCCCTCGTCGCGTGATCGGCGCCTCACACGTCGTACACGCACCGCACGTCACGCACGCCACGCGCACCGCGTCACGTCGCATCGCACCCGCCGTCCGCCGCCCGCACCGCCGGTCTCTCCACTAGGGCACACGGGGGACAGAGCCGTCCACCCGTCTGCCGACGGGAGGTCGGGCATGAAGGTCACCAGGGCGGTAGCGCCCCTTGTTCCGCTCTGTGAGCGGTTCTTGCCGACCCGGCTGACGGGCCTCTCCGTGGCTCTTCTCAAGGCGACCGCACTGGAATTGGCGATCCTCGCGGGGCATCTGCTGCTCTATCCGTCCGGGATGACGCAGGAGCGGAGGGCCGCGCCCACGCTCCCCCCGTCCGACACGCCCCGACTCCCGACCGAGGAGAAGCCCCCGGTCGTCCTGCTGCACGGCTTCATCGACAACCGCTCGGTCTTCGTCCTGCTACGCCGCTCCCTGGCCCAGCACGGGGGCCGGCACCTCGAGTCGCTCAACTACTCGCCCCTCACCTGCGACATCCGCGCGGCCGCCGAGTTGCTCGGCCGGCACATCGAGGACATCTGCGAGCGCACGGGCCAGGAGCGCGTGGACGTCGTCGGTCACAGTCTCGGTGGGTTGATAGCCCGGTACTACGTGCAGCGGCTCGGCGGTGATCACCGCGTCCGTACGCTCGTCACGCTCGGGACACCGCACGGTGGCACCCGGGCCGTGCCTCTGGCGGACGCGCACCCGATCGTCCGGCAGATGCGGCCGGGTTCGGAGGTGCTGGAGGAACTACGGGAGCCGGCACCGGGCTGCCGTACGCATTTCGTGGCGTTCTGGAGCGATTTCGACCATGTGATGGCCCCGCTGGAGAGCGCCTGCGTCGACCATCCCGACCTGATGGCGCAGAACATCCGGGTCACCGGGATCGGCCATCTCGCCCTGCCCGTGCACCCCGCCGTCGCCACCGGAATCCGGGAGGCCCTCGACAACTCACGGACGGGCGCCCGCGCCACCGCCCGCCCCGGCGGCCTGACGGTGGCGTGAGCCCGCGGCCACGGCCACGGCGCAGGAACCCCCCGACGAGGGAGGCAGCGATGCACGCCACAGCGAGGAAATACCGGGACGTAAGGCGGTAAACGCGGCACACACCCACGCGCCCCCGCCGCGCGCCCGACTCACGACATCCCTCCCGACGCCAACTTCGCGCCCCGAGGTCGGCCCGCGACCACCCGGTGAAACGTCTCGCCCCCATCACCACCGGCGTCCCACTGGCCGCACACGGCGGTCGACTATCGAACAAACTTCGAACGCCAGGCCAAAGTCGTGCCCACAGACCGCCGAAAGACGCTCGAATGCCCGTTTCCTGCGCGCGTGAAACCCGTTGAAGATTGTCGCGCCCGCATACCGCCGGGTACAGTCACCGCACTGCTCTGCCAGCCCCTGTCGTCGAGGCGAAAGAGAAGTTGGTGAACGATCGTCACCCGTCGGGGACCGCAACACCCCCGACCCCGGCTTCTGAAGCCGACCCGGCGCACTACGCGTCGTACGGCCACCAGGAAGCCGGCTACGGCGACTTCACCACGTACGGCGATTACCCCGCCACCGGTTTTGAAGCCGGCTCCACCGCGAGCGCCACGGGCACCTTCGCGGTGGACCCCCTCTTCGGCGACATGCCGGGCAACGACAGCGGCTCCGGCTCCTACGACGCCACCCAGTGGTCGACGGGCAGCCACCAGACCCTGAACTACGACCCGTACGCCGCTCAGCACCAGGCCGCGTACGACACGGGCAGTTACGACACCACGTCCTGGTCGTCCGGTTACGAACACCTCTCCCAGGTTCCGACGCAGGCGACCAGCCCCGACGTGAGCGGCCAGTGGGACGCCGGCGACTGGTTGCGGCCCGAACAGTCCGATGACGCGGACCAGTTGGGGCAGGCCGACCAGACCCAGCAGTGGATCGGTACCCAGCACTTCGACACGGGCGCCTTCGACGCCACCCAGTGGAACAGCGACGGCACACCCGTCGGCGACGAGCACGGCGGCAGCGCCCCCGAGTCGTACGACGCGCACGACCACCCGAAGACCGTCATGGTCGACCTCTCGGCCGAGGCCACGGACTTCCACGAGCAGGCGACCGCCACCTTCGAGCAGATCGCGCCGTACGACCAGGACGAACACCTGTCGACGGACGGCGAGTTCGAGACGGACGGCGCGGACCGCCCGGTGCTCCTCGACGGCGAGGAGGAGGTCACCACGGCGGCCGGCAGGAGCGCGGGCCCCGGCCGGGCGGCCACCCGCGCGGCCTCACGGTCGCGCCGGAAGGCTCCGGCCAAACGTTCCGCCCTGCTGACCGTGGCCGTTCCCTCGGCCTGCGTCATGGGGGTCGCGGGTATCGCTGCGGCCTCGGTCGGTGCCACCTCGGACGACACGGAGACGACGGCGTCGGTCAAGTCCGACGCCACCGCCGTGAAACCGTCCACCGCCAACAACCAGCTCGACACCCAGCTGGAGAGCCTCTCCGCCGAGGCCGACGACTTCGCCGACCGGGCCAGCCGGACGCAGGAGCGTATCGACCTCAAGGCGCAGCAGGAGCTGGAGCAGAAGAAGGCCGCCGCCGAGGCGGCCCGCAAGGAGCGACTGCGGCCGAAGTTCGCGCTGCCCGTCGCCAAGCACGGGCTCAGCGCGTACTACGGACAGTCCGGCGTCAACTGGATGTCCCTGCACACCGGCATCGACTTCCCCGTCTCGTACGGCACCCCGGTGATGGCCGCGACCGACGGCACCGTGCGCACCCAGTGGAACAGCGCCTACGGCAACATGGTCATCGTGACCGCCAAGGACGGCACCGAGACCTGGTACTGCCACCTCTCCACGTACAAGGTCGCCTCCGGTACGACCGTCAAGGCCGGCGACACCATCGCCTACTCGGGCAACTCGGGCAACTCGACCGGCCCGCACCTGCACTTCGAGGTCCACCCGGCGGGCGGCTCCGCCATCGACCCGCTGCCGTGGCTGCGCAGCCACGGGCTGGACCCGACGTAACCGTCAGCTGTCACAGGCACAGCGCGCACAGGCACGAAGACCGGGCCCCTGCTCAGCAGCGGGGGCCCGTGTCATGTGCGCGACGTGCGGCTCGTCCGCTACAGCTTCTCCACCGGCGCGTACCGCAGCAGCAGGCGCTTCGGCTTGGTGTCGCCGAAGTCGATCGTCGCCTCCGCGTTCGCTCCCGAACCCCCGACGCCGACGACCGTGCCGAGGCCGAACTGGTCGTGGGTGACGCGGTCGCCCACGGCGAGGGAGACCACCGGCTTCTCGTTGCCGCGGCGGGTCGCGAAGCCGGACGCGCCGGAGGCCGAGGACCGGGAGCGGGAGGACGACAGTGAGGCCGCGATCCCGCCGGCCGGGCCCGAGGACACCGGCGCGGAGGCGCCCGTGCGCTTCCACTCCAGATGGGAGGCCGGGATCTCCTCCAGGAACCGGGACGGCGGGTTGTACGAAGGCTGACCCCAGGCGCTGCGCAGCGACGACCGGGTGAGGTAGAGCCGTTCACGTGCGCGGGTGATGCCCACGTACGCGAGGCGACGCTCCTCCTCCAACTCCTTGGTCTGGCCCAGGGCGCGCATGTGCGGGAAGACGCCGTCCTCCATGCCGGTGAGGAAGACCACCGGGAACTCCAGGCCCTTGGCGGTGTGGAGGGTCATGAGCGTGATCACGCCCGAGCCGTCCTCCTCCTCGTCGGGGATCTGGTCGGAGTCGGCGACCAGCGCCACCCGCTCCAGGAAGTCGGAGAGCCCGGCGGATGTCGTACCCGCCGCCTCGCCCTCGGTCTCTCCCTCTCCGGCACCGGCCTCCTGCTCGAACTCCAGGGCGACGGCGGCGAGTTCCTGGAGGTTCTCGATGCGGGTCTCGTCCTGCGGGTCGGTGGAGGCCTGCAATTCGGCCAGATAGCCCGTCCGTTCGAGGACCGCTTCCAGGACGGTGGCCGGTCCGGCGCCGGACTCGACGACGGTCCGCAGGTCCTCCATCAGCGTGTTGAACCGCTTGACCGCGTTGGTCGACCGGGCCGCCATGCCGTACGCCTCGTCCACGCGCTTCAGCGCCTGGGGGAAGCTGATCTTCTCGCGCTGGGAGAGGGCGTCGATCATCGCCTCGGCGCGGTCGCCGATGCCGCGCTTGGGCACGTTGAGGATGCGGCGCAGCGGGACGGAGTCCTCCGGGTTGGCGAGGACCCGCAGATACGCGAGGACGTCCCGGACCTCCTTGCGCTCGTAGAAGCGGACGCCGCCGACGACCTTGTAGGGCAGGCCGACGCGGATGAACACCTCTTCGAAGACTCGGGACTGGGCGTTCGTCCGGTAGAAGACGGCGACGTCGCCGGCTTTCGCGTCGCCCGCGTCCGTCAGGCGGTCTATCTCGTCGGCGACGAACTGGGCCTCGTCGTGCTCGGTGTCGGCGACGTAACCGGTGATCTGCGCGCCCGCGCCGGCGTTGGTCCACAGGTTCTTCGGGCGGCGGGACTCGTTGCGCTCGATGACCGCGTTGGCCGCGCTCAGGATGGTCTGCGTGGAGCGGTAGTTCTGCTCCAGCAGGATCGTGGTCGCGTTCGGGTAGTCCTCCTCGAACTGGAGGATGTTGCGGATGGTCGCGCCGCGGAAGGCGTAGATCGACTGGTCCGCGTCACCCACGACGCAGAGCTCGGCCGGAGGTACGTCCCACTCGGCCGGCGGCACGTCCACCGGGTGCTCGGAGGTGCCGACCAGCTCTCTGACCAGGGCGTACTGGGCGTGATTGGTGTCCTGGTACTCGTCGACGAGGACATGACGGAAGCGACGGCGGTAGTGCTCGGCGACGTCCGGGAAGGCGCGCAGCAGATTGACCGTCGTCATGATCAGGTCGTCGAAGTCGAGTGCGTTCGCCTCGCGGAGGCGGGACTGGTAGAGCGCGTAGGCCTGGGCGAGGGTCTTCTCGAAGCCGTCGGCGGCCTGGGCGGCGAAGTCCTCCTCGTCGATCAGCTCGTTCTTCAGGTTCGAGATCTTGGCGCTGAAGGACTTGGGCGGGAAGCGCTTCGGGTCGAGGTCCAGATCACGGCAGACGAGCGCCATCAGCCGCTTGCTGTCGGCGGCGTCGTAGATCGAGAAGGAGGACGTGAAGCCGAGCTTCTTCGACTCGCGCCGCAGGATCCGGACGCACGCGCTGTGGAAGGTCATGACCCACATCGCGTTCGCGCGCGGGCCGACGAGCTGCTCGACGCGCTCCTTCATCTCACCGGCGGCCTTGTTGGTGAAGGTGATCGCGAGGATCTGGCCCGGGTGGACATGGCGCTCGCCGAGCAGGTGGGCGATGCGGTGGGTGAGCACCCGGGTCTTGCCGGAACCGGCGCCGGCGACGATGAGCAGAGGTGACCCGGCGTGCACCACGGCCGCGCGCTGGTTCTCGTTCAGCCCGTCCAGGAGGGCCGCCGCGTCGAGAGCCGGGCGGGGGGCACCGCCCCGGTAGTAGGCGTCCCGGTCCGGTGGCACGTCGAACTTCCCGCCGAACAGATCGTCCGGAAGCGGCTCCGGTACGTGATCGTCCTCGGGCGGCGGCGGGGGCTCCTCCGCGTGGCCGCGGGGGGCCTGGAGGTCCGCCAGGAAGCTGTCGTCAAAGAGGCTGCTCATCGCTCTCCGAGTCTAGGCGCCCCCACTGACAGCCAGGGGCCGCCCCGGGAAGTCCGCACGCACCACTCACCGCGTACACCTCACGACGGTGAGCGATCGAGCGTACCGCCCATCGCGCGGAAGAGGCTAAGGTCACGAAAACGTATCGGGCATATCGAACATCAACCTTCACACGGGCCACACGAGTTGGCTAGCTTCTTCTCTTGGGCCGTACGACACAACCGGCGAACGTCGCCGGGCCGCACGGCCTCCGCCGAATCCGGTACGCCGCTTGCGGCGCCGGAGCCGGGGACCCACCGACCTCTGGGGTGAATCGACCCGACCGCCGTACGCGGCAAGGGCCGTAGGGCAAACCTTCCGAAGCTTGCGCCCGAACCCGACAGCTAACCCGGTAGGCGGACAACGGAAGGAGACGCCGCACCATGGCGCCGCACCGCAAGCCGCGTCCGACCGGCCGGACGCGCGCGGGCATACGCACCCCCGCTCTCGCCACGGCCGCACTGACCTCCGTGGCTCTGCTCTCCCAGACGGCCACCGCCGCACCCTCCGCCGACGACAGGCCGAGCCTGGAGGAGGTCGAGAAGAAGGTCGACGACCTCTACCGCCAGGCCGGGTCGGCGACCGAGAACTACAACGCGGCCAAGGAGAGGACGACCAAGCAGAAGAAGAAGGTCGACACCCTCCTCGACGACGTCGCCAAGCGCGCGGAGAAGCTCAACGAGGCGCGGGAGGAGCTGGGCTCGTTCGCGGCGGCCCAGTACCGCACCGGCGCGGCCACCCCCGACCAGGCCTCACTGCTCCTGGCGGACAACCCGCAGGACTACTTCGACCAGAACCAGCTCATGGACCGGTTGACGGACCGTCAGAAGGTAGCCGTCGACGCGTACGTCACCCAGCAGGCCGACGCGGCGGAGCAGCGCCGGACGGCGAGCGACAGCCTCGAAAAGCTCACCGAGTCGCAGAACGCCCTCAAGACCAGCAAGGCCAAGGTCCAGGCGAAGCTCGCCGAGGCCCGCGAACTGCTCTCCACCCTCACCGCCGAGGAGAAGGCCCGGCTCGCCGCGATCGAACAGCGCGAGCAGGAGGAGGCCGACCGCAAGGCGGAAGAGCTCGCGCGGCAGCAGGCGGCACAGGCGCGCCAGGAGACGCAGAGCGCCCAGGAGACCCAGGAGGCCCAGGAGGTCCAGGGAGGGACCGCCACCGGCACGGAGACATCGCCGGGCACCACCGGGACCACAGCCCCGGTCGAGGACTCCACATACGCCTCGAAGGCCACCAAGGCCCTCGCCTTCGCCCGCGCGCAGATCGGCAAGCCGTATGTCTGGGGCGCCACCGGCCCCGGCTCCTACGACTGCTCCGGCCTCACGCAGGCCGCCTGGAAGGCCGCCGGGGTCGACCTCCCGCGCACCACCTACGACCAGGTCGAGGCTGGCACCACCGTCTCCCTGGCCGACGCCAAGCCGGGCGACCTCGTCTTCTTCTACGACAACATCGGCCACGTCGGCCTCTACATCGGCAACGGCATGATGATCCACGCCCCCAAGCCGGGCACGTACGTCCGCGAGGAGTCGATCTTCTACGACGGGGAGTCCTCGATCCACAGCGTGGTGCGCCCGGCGTAACCGGGGCAGGACAGGGGGCGCCGGTCCGCACGGTCGGCGCCATCCCGGGGATCCCGGCTCAGCCGTCCCGATGCCATCGCGGGCAGGACGGGCTCACACGGGGGCACTCAGGTCCAGAGCACCGCGATGAAGACGTTCGCGGTGGTCAGCGCGCCCACCAGGGCGAAGATCGGCTTCTCCACCGTCTCCTCGTCGCGTTTCACGTAGACCAGGCCGAGGATCACGATCAGCAGGGCGAGCTTGACGCCGATCTTGATGTTGTTGACGGGCTGGTCGTCCGCCTGGTTGAGACCGACGAGGAGGACGCCGGTGACGAGCATGGTGAGGGCACCGTGCAGCATCGCGGGGACGAAGCGGGCGGTGCCCTGGCCCATGGCCTTCATCTGGGTGAGGAAACCACCCAGGAGGGAGGCGATGCCGATGATGTGGAGGGCGACGAGGATGTGGATGAGTACGTCCATGCGCGGAGCCTAATGAGGCGCCCGAAGGTCGTGGGGCACCGGGTGCGGGCGGGACGGGACCGGCGAACGGCCCCCTGATGATCTTGCATATATGCGCTCCATAGCACCGCCCCTCCTCCGCCCGGTCCGAAATCGCCGCATCGGTCATCGCACAGCGTGAAGTCGGCGACGCCAGGCCAGGATCTCGGTCACATACGGTCACCTCATTGTCGGTGCGCGCCACTTCCGTACAACGCGTTACCGAGCCATCACAGCCAGGTTTAGCGTCCTCCCTCAGGTGACCGGCTCCCCACCGCCGCCCGGGCCAGGGGCGGCAGTCGGCCACCACCGCCGAGAAAGGTCCGGCGGCGTCCCGCTCCCCCTGTGCGGGCCGCCGCCGGACGCGTAACCGCTCCCCCCAGGCGGTCCGTACGGACAGACGATGTTCGTACTGCGGACGGCGGTCGTACGGAGAGGACGTGGACTCCACGTGGCAGCGCACCGCAAGCCCAGACAGCGCTCGCTCGGCGGCCATACGGCCCGCACGGCCGCGACGATCGCCCTCGCTGGCGCCGCGAGCGCGACCGGCTTCGACGGCACCGGGCACGCCGACCCCCAGCTCACCCCTGAGCAGGTCAAGGCGAAGGTGGCCAAGCTGTACCAAGAGGCCGAGGTCGCCACCGAGAAGTACAACGGCGCGAAGGAGAAGGCCGACAAGGCGCAGGAGAACCTCGAAGAGCTGCGCGACCAGGCTGCCCGCCGCACCGAACGGCTCAACTCGGCCCGGGACGAACTCGGTTCGCTGGCAGCGGCGCAGTACCGGGGTGGCGGCATCGACCCCTCCTGGCAGCTCGCACTCTCCGCCGATCCCGACCAGTACCTGGACGGGGCCGCCCTCGCCGAGCGCGTCGGCACCCGGCACTCGGCGGACGTGGCGAGCGTACGGAAACAGTTGCTGGAGATCGAACGACTGCGCGGAGCCGCCCGCGTCGAACTGGGCACGCTCAAGACCCGGCAGACAGAACTGAAACGGCACAAGAAGACCGTCACCTCGAAGCTGACCGACGCCCGTCAGCTGCTCGGCCGGATCACCACCGAGGACCGCACGCGCTTCGACACCCGGGTCAGCACCACGGGACACGCCACGCGCTCCTCCACCGCGGCCCAGCGCAGCCTCACCGGTCCGGTCTCCCCCGTCTCCGCAACGACCGAAGCCCCCAACTCCCGCGCCGCCGCGGCCGTCTCGTACGCCTACTCCAAGATCGGCAGCCCCTACGTCTGGGGCGCCACCGGCCCCAACGCCTTCGACTGCTCCGGCCTCACCCTGGCCGCCTACCGCGCCGCCGGCGTCTCCCTCCCCCGCACCACCTACTCCCAGATCAACGCAGGCCCTCGCGTCGCCCGCTCCGAACTCCGCCCCGGAGACCTGGTCTTCTTCTACTCCGGCATCAGCCACGTGGGCATCTACATCGGCAACGGCCAGATGATCCACGCCCCCAACCCCTCGGCCCCGGTACGCGTGGCACCTCTGGACGAGATGCCGTACGCGGGGGCGACACGGGTGGCCTGAGCGGGGTCCCGGAGCCGGGTGGCCTGAGCGGGGCCCGGCCCTGGGGCCCTGAGCGCGGCGGATCGGCGGTGTCCCTGTGCCGGGAGGCACGCCGGGCGCGGCCGGACCCACCCGGCCGCCCCGGCCACCCGCGCTCGCCCACGTCACCGGCAGCCGCACGGCCGGCACATCGGCGCCGGTGCCTGCGACCTCACACCAGCCGGCGTGCCGTCGCCCACCTCGTCAGTTCGTGGCGGTTGGAGAGCTGCAGCTTCCGCAGGACGGCGGAGACGTGGGACTCCACCGTCTTCACGGAGATGTAGAGCTGCTTGGCGATCTCCTTGTACGCATAGCCGCGGGCGATGAGCCGCAGCACCTCGCGCTCACGCTGGGTCAGGCGGTCGAGGTCCTCGTCGACAGGTGGCGCGTCGGTCGAGGCGAAGGCGTCGAGGACGAAGCCGGCCAGACGGGGAGAGAAGACCGCGTCGCCTTCCTGAACCCGGAAGATGGAGTCGACCAGGTCCGAGCCGGTGATCGTCTTGGTGACATAGCCGCGCGCGCCGCCCCGGATGACCCCGATCACGTCCTCCGCCGCGTCCGACACGGACAGGGCGAGGAAGCGGACGGGCTGCTCGGCGTCCGCCATCAACGCCGAACAGCGGCGCAGGACTTCGACCCCACCGCCGCCGGGCAGATGCACATCGAGGAGCACCACCTCGGGCCGCGTACTCGTGATCACCGAGACCGCCTGATCGACGTCGGGGGCCTCCCCGACCACCTCCACGCCCGTACGGTCCGTCTGCCCGATCTCGGCCCGCACTCCCGTGCGGAACATTCGGTGGTCGTCCACCAGCACCACCCGGACATGCCGTCCGGGCCCGGACGGTGCGGGTGCGGCGGGTGCGCCGGATGCGGCGGTGCCGTCCGGCGTGTGGGGCTGGTCGGGCGTGTTCTGCCGACCGGGCTCGCCGGACAGGCCCTCGGCCGAACCGGTGCCCCGCGCGGCCGGACCTTCCGGGCCCCCGCTCGGCGCCGTGCCCGAACCGCCCTGTGCGGCCTGGTCGTTCGCCCCGTTCGCGTCACTCATGACGTCGTCTCCGCCCTCTCCATCTCCAGCTCGACCTCCGTGCCACCACCCGGTACGGCGCGGAGCCGTGCCGTGCCTCCGTTGCGCTCCATGCGGCCGATGATCGATTCTCTGACGCCCATGCGGTCGGCGGGTATCGCGTCGAGGTCGAAGCCTGGGCCGCGGTCGCGGACGGACACGAAGACCGTCCTTCCCTCGACCTCGGCGAAGACCTGTACGGCGCCGCCCTCGCCACCGTACTTGGCGGCGTTCACCATCGCCTCGCGCGCGGCCTGCATCTGCGCGGTCAGTCCGTCGTCGAGGGGGCAGTCGCCGACGACCACCACCTCTATGGGGACGCCGTGCTTGTCCTCGACCTCCGCCGCGTTGCGCCGGACGGCCTCGGCGAGGGTGTCGGGCTCGTCGTCCTCGTCCTTTCCCGTGCCCTCGGGCTTGTACAGCCAGTTCCGCAGGTCGCGCTCCTGCGCGCGGGCGAGACGGCGGACCTCGTTCGGGTTGTCAGCGTTCCGCTGTATCAGCGTCAGTGTGTGCAGCACCGAGTCGTGCACGTGGGCCGCGACCTCCGCGCGCTCCTGGGCGCGGATGCGCATCAGGCGCTCCTCGGAGAGGTCCTGGGTCATACGGACGAGGTACGGTCCGGCCAGCAGGGCTATGCCCACGAGCACCGCGAGCGCTGCCTGCAGGACCGAGCCGAGGTGGGCGGCCGAGCCTTGCAGGACGAATATCCCCGAGACTCCCGCGGTGACCAGCAGGACGCCGGCGACGGAGCGCAGCAGCGTGATCGTGCGCCGACGACGGCCGACCTCGGCCCAGCGGGCCCGACGCGCGTTGTCCGCCTGGCGCCAGACCAGGGCGACGCCGGCGGCGACGAGCACGGTCGGCCAGAGATACGCCCTGGCGCCCTCCCCGAGGTTCACATTGCCGACGAAGACCATGGCCACGACGACCATGAGGAGGAGGGCCACTATCTGCCCGCGGTCGGGTTTGCGGGCCACGAGTCTGCGGCGGCCGTCGGGTGAGGGCTCGGTGGCGATGGCCGGAGGCCGCTGGTTGTCGACGCCCCCCACGCCGAGCGGGACGAAGAACCAGAACGCCGCGTAGACGAGGGCGCCGAGGCCGTCGGCCAGGAAGAGGCCGGCGAACACGAGCCGCACCCACGTCACAGGCAGGCCGAGATGTCCGGCGAGCCCTCGCGCCACGCCTCCGAGCCAGCGTCCGTCGCTGCTGCGGTAGAGCTTGCGCGGGGGCCGCGGAGTGTCGACTGGCAGTGCTGCGGCTTCCGGCATGCCATCGATGTTCACACGCATGGCGGAGCGAGGCATCAGGGTCGACCCCCGAGACGCCCCTGATCTTCGACGCAAGCATGATCGAACACTTCCCCCGGGTGGATATCAGGGTTCGACCAGGGTCATCCCGACTGCCATCGGACCGGCCCTGCGGTCACGATGGACGCATGACGGATCACCAGCACGCGGCAGCGGAGCCGGGCCCCGGCTCGGGTCCGGACTCCCCGCGGCCCGCCACCGAGCCGCAGGACGCCCTGCCTCCACCGGGCACGGGGTCAAAGGAGCCGCGCGCGCACGGGGGCGCGGGGGCAGACCCACGCAGAGACGCGCGGTCACGGACGGGCACGCGTTCGCACACGGACGCGGGCGCGGACGCGGGCGTGGGCCCGCAGGCGGACGCGGGAGCACGCGCGGATAGATCACACGCCACCGACCCCGAAGATCCGGCCGGTGCCCCCGCCGCCCCGCACAGGTTCCGCCGCGACCGGCGGTACAAGATGCTGGGCGGTGTCTGTGCCGGCCTCGGGCGGCAGTGCGACATGGATCCGGTGATCTTCCGCGTGGTGCTGGCGGTGCTCTCCCTCACCGGGGGCCTCGGCCTCATCTTCTACGGCTTCGCCTGGTTGTTCGTGCCGTACGACGACGAGGAGGAGAACGAGGTACGCAAGCTGCTGACCGGCCGGGTCGACGGCCAGGCCCTCACGGCCGTGCTCTTCGCGCTGGTCGGCTGCGGCGTCTTCCTCACCATGCTGAGCAACACCACCGTCCTGGCCTTCTCGGTGGTCGTCTCCCTGCTCCTGGCCGGCGCGGGGTACTGGTCGCAGCACCGCGGCGCCCCCGACCCCGATCCGCTGGCCGCCCAGGCGGTGGCCGATGCCCCGCCGGAGGCTCAGGCACCCCCCGTGGCATCCGCCTACCCCTCGTGGTGGCGCGACCCCATAGTCAAGGACGGAAGCCACGTCGGCGGCACAGGCTATCTGTGGGGCCCGTGGGAGACCCGCGACCGGGACGTAGCCGCGGCGATCAACATCGCCCAGGGCATGAGGCCCACCCGCCAGGACATACGCATCGCGCGTCCGCCGAGGCCGCGGGGGCCACGCTGGATCGGCGGCTGGATCTTCCTGCTCGCGCTGCTGGCCGGCGGCGTCGGTACCGGCACCACCTGGGGGGACCGCACCGTGGCCGCCGGCCTGCAGACCGGTCTGGCCTGTGCGCTGACCGTGTTCGGTCTGGGCATAGCCCTGAGCGCCTTCCTCGGCCGGACGGGAGCGGGTTCGGTCTTCCTGGCCGTGGTCACGGCAGGGCTGCTGGCGGGCACGGCGGCGCTTCCGTCGAACATCACCACCGACTGGGCCCGTACGGAGTGGACACCACGGAGCGCGGAGAGCGTGGCGGCCCGGTACGAGTTGGGGACCGGCGTGGGCACGCTCGACTTGTCCGAGGTGGACATACCGAAGGGAGAGTCGCTGACCACGAGCGTGGAGGTGGGCGCGGGCAAGGTGAAGGTGGTGGTTCCACCGGACGTCACGGTGCGGCTCGACGTCGAAGTGGGCCTGGGTGACATCCAGTTGCCGGGTGACGACAAGGAGGACGTGGACGTGGCACCGGACAAGAGCGACCGGCTGACGCTGGCCCCGGAGAAGGGCTCGGGCAGCGGGGGGACGCTCGTCATCGACCTCGAAGTCGGTCTGGGACAGGCGGAGGTGGCCCGTGCTGCGGCATGAGTTCCGGCCGGGGAAGCTCGTCGCCGGCCTCTTCGTCACCGCCGCCGGTGTCGTGTACCTCGGCGATGCGGGAGACGCCTGGCAGACCCCCTGGTTCGTGGTGATACCGCTCGTGGTCGGAGGGCTGTGTCTCGCGGGGGCGGTGGCTTCTCTGGACCATGCGATACGAGGGCGGCGGGGCGCCGGGCGGACGGTGGTACCGGGGCCGGGAGGCCCGGCGGGGCCCACGGGAGCGGCGAATAGGGACGGGCACGGCTGAGAACCGGTGGGTGCGGGTGAGAGCGGCCGGGGTCAGCTCGGTCGCCTGGTCGTGGCAGGCGCACTGGCTGAGCTGTGATGGGTTGAGGGGAGGGAGCATGTGGGCCGGCTGAGCCGCGATGGTGAGCGAGGCGTGCGGGCCTGTTGTGGCGGGCCCTCAAGGGGGCTCAGTGGTAGGCGCCCGCTCGGTGCCTGCTGGCGCCGCCCCGGCGGCGGGAACGGATGGCGGCGTCCACGGAGAGGGCCGGCGCACCGGCGAGGATCAGCGGGATCCAGGCCATGAGATAGGGGAGGTCGTTGCCGTAGTAGTACGGGGATGCCGACCAGCTGACCGTGAGCCAGAGGCTGAGGGAGATCAGGGCTCCGCCGAAGGCGGCTAGGCGGGTGAAGAGGCCGAGGAGGGTGCCGATACCGACGGCGAGTTCGCCGATGGCGATGGCGTAGCCGAAGCCGACGGGGTTCTTCAGGGCCATGTCGATCATGGCTGGGATGGCGGAGGAGTCTCGGGCGGCGCTCATCATGTCGCCGATGGAGCCGGAACCGGAGTCCGCCATGAACGCGCTGTCGGTGAGTTTGTCCAGGCCGGCGTAGATGAAGGTGACGGCGAGGAAGAGGCGTAGGGGCAGTAGGGCGTAGCGGGTGGCGGTGTCCCGCCAGTCGGGGCTGCCGTCGAAATGGGGAGTGTGGGAGTCCGAGCGAATGTCGTGAGTCATGGTCTGCGCCGCCTCTTGTCCGCCGTGCCGTTGACCCCTCAACAGACGATACGGTCAGAGGGGTGGGGGTGCTCAATGGTTCGGGCGTGTTTTTCCGGGTCGGGGTGCCTTGTCAGGCAGCGGGGTGTGGTCCCGGGTGTCTTTCTCGCCCTCGCCACCCTTACCCGTCCCGTCCCGTCCCAGGGGCTGCGCCCCTTCAACCCGCCCGCGTGTGCGCCACCGGGCCCCGAGACGGCGGCATCGGCCACGCCTTCGGCCCGCCCGCGGGTGCGCGCGCGTCCGCCGCATCCTGACGGTGTCGGGCTCCGAGGCGGGCCGGGGGCACGGTGCCCTCTGGACCGCAGCCGTCCGACGGCTGCCCCGCGATGCCGCACCGTCACCTGTCGCGGTCGTCCCGTTTCCCGTGCTGGACCAGCCGGCAGAGACAGGTCCCCGAGCTGCGACCAGCCGATGATCGCCCCGGCCCCCCGAGCGAGCCCCACCTCGCCCCCCCCCCGAGCGAGCCCCACCAGCCGACAGTCGCCCCACTCCCCGCACCCCACCAGCCGGCAGTTGGTCGGTCCGCACTCCCGAACCCCCACCAACCGACAGTTGGTCAGTCCGCCGAGACCTCGATGGTGTAGCGGTTGGTTTCCACGCCGGCCGCTGTCACGACCTGGACTTCGACCTTGCCGGGTTCGACGTCGGCGGGGACGGGGGCGGTGAGGACGGCGTCGGTGGGGTTGCTGAAGCCGCCCGCCACGGGGACGAGGGGGACGTGGACGTGGACGGGGCCGATGCAAACGACCATGCGGGAGAGGTGGTCGGCGGTCTGGGCGCCCGGTGGGACGAAACCGGAGCCGCGGATCTCGATGTCGTCGCCGTTGCGGATGGGGGCGTCGAGGTCGCCGGCCTCGCGGGCGCGGACGACGGAGAGGATGACGGGGCGGCCGCCCTCGGCGTATTTGCCGGCGACGTAGGTGGCCGCCGAGACCAGGACGAGGAGGGCCAGGCCCCAGGGGAGGTCCGGGAGTTGGTCGGGGCGGCGGGCGAGGCGGACCGCCGCGAAGGCGAGGGCGACGGTGCAGATGATCACGTACTGGATGTCGGTGAAGCTGCCGCGGCCGGAGTCGTCGGTGAGGAGGTCGGCGGCGCGGGGGCGGTGGGCGCGGACCTTCTGGAGGCGTTGGGCGAGGACACGGAGGCCTACCACTCGGCGGACCAGGACGGCGATGCCGCAGACGACGGCGAGGACGGTCACGATGCCGGCGCCGCGGGCAAGGTCGAGGCCGGCGATGAGGGCGTCGCGTTCGCGGTGGTCGGAGGCCGCGGCGAGGCGGCCGACGAGGACGAGGACCGCGAAGACGACGAAGAGGACCCAACCGGCCGCGATCGCGCGGGAGGTGGAGAGACGGTTGTCCTCGCCGATGACCGGTGCGAGGGCACCGCCGCGCGCCCGGTGCAGATATCCGGCACCCGTCAGTGCCGCGGCCACCAGCAGGGCGGCGAGCAGACCGGCGGTGCGGGCCACCGTCCAGCCCGCGCCGATCGCGGTGAGGGACTGGACGAGAAGGAGGGTGACGACGGCGACCCAGACCACGATCGCCGTGCGCAGCCACAGACGGGCCAGCCAGGCCTCGCCCTCGACCCGGCCGCGTTCGGCGACGAGGGCCGCGGACTGGGTGAGTTCGTCGGAGACCCACTGGCGGGAGGCGGACGCGGAGTGCGCGACGGCCGCCGGCAGTCCCTGCCCCGACGCGAACTCCTCCCGCTTCGACAGGAACTCGGCGACCGCGCGCCGGTGTCCCGCGCGCGCCCCGTGCGGGCAGTCCCCGCACGTGCACCCGCCTTCATGGGCGCCCACGCCCATGCCCCCTCTCGCCTCCT
Organism: Streptomyces akebiae; assembly: GCF_019599145.1. Taxonomy (NCBI): domain Bacteria; kingdom Bacillati; phylum Actinomycetota; class Actinomycetes; order Kitasatosporales; family Streptomycetaceae; genus Streptomyces; species Streptomyces akebiae. The sequence continues at coordinate 3,926,363 of NZ_CP080647.1, forward strand.
GCACCGCCACGCCCGAGCCCGCCTTCCCGCGCCGACGTCCGTGTGCGCCTCGCGCCCACGTCCGCACACTTCGGCATTCGCCGCCACCGTCATTGCCATCTGCCAGCACCGCTGTCACCGCATCAGCCGCGAGAGCGACCACGGCCGCCCTTGCGCTGCTGTTCCTGCCGAGTCGTTACGGCCGTCGCGCGGTGTCGTACGTACGTCCGCTCCCTACCACAGCCGTGCGGCCGTACAACTGCCCTGCGATGACAGCGAATTGTGCCGTATGGAACACGGCCCGCATTCGGCAGGGCCACTCCGCGCGTGGGAGGCGCGGGGTGAAGTGCGGGTGCTCGTGTTGACCCGGCTGGGAGAATCCTCCTATGGCCGAGATCATCCAGCGCGACGGCGTCTGGGCCTTCGACGGCAGCACGGTCCGGATCACGCCGGGCCTGCACCGTTCCGTGGCGCTGTTCCGGCAGACGTACGGGGAGATCGCGGTGCCCCTGGAGGCGGTGGCCGGTGTCGTCTACGAGCCCGAACGCAAGCGCGGGCGGCTGCGGTTGCGGCTTCGCGATGGCAGCGATCCGCTGCTGCAGGCCACGGGCGGACGACTGCCGGACACGGCCGACCCGTACCGGCTGACGGTCGATCTCGACCGGTCGGGGATCGCCGAGTACGTGGCCGAGGAGATACGGCAGTCGATGCTGCTGGAGCAGACGCCGAAGGAGCCCGCGAGCGCCTATCTCCTGCCCGGTCCGCCCGTGCCGGTGTCGGTGCGCTCCAGTGACGGCACGGTGTCGTTCGACGGGACGCGGGTCCGGATCGACTGGAACGACACCTCCGACCGGGTCAAGCGCGCGACCGGGCCGCGGATCATCGACGTCGGTGAACTGGCGCAGGTCGAGTGGCTGCCCAACTCCGGTTACGAGGACGGTTTCCTGCGGTTCGTGACACGCGAGACCGTGTTCTCGAAGCTCCCGCCGGAGCGGGACCCGTTCGCCCTCGACCTGTGGGGCAGTACGCGGCGCGACCTGCTCACAGCCCTCGTCGCGACGGCGGTCACGGCGCGGCTCCCCCATCCGTCGACGCGGGCGAAGGACCATGCGGACCGGTCGGGTCCGACCGGGACCGTCACGGCCCGGCCTCCGGCCCCCGACCACCACGACATCCTCCTGCGCCGGCTCCGCGAACTCGGTGAACTGCACCGCGACGGCGTCCTCACGGACGAGGAGTTCGCGGCCACGAAGGCGGCGGTGCTGCGCGACTTCTGACAGCTCTCGCGTGGGCGCCGTCCCGCCACCGGCGTCCGGAGTCCGCAGGTGAGCCGCGGCCGGTCGCGCCCACGCGGCGGAGCCACAGATCGGCACGGCCCCGGGCTTGTCCGGGCGGGGGGTCCTCAACTCAGGAGGTCCGGCTCGCTGCGGCTGATGTCCTGCCACAGCGGCTGGTAGTTGATCCACGCCACCAGGTCGCCGCCCGCCTGTTCCCGTGTCGCGACGGCCAGCCGGTGTTCGATGAGCAGGGGCCGTCCCGCCGCCTTGGCGGTGAGCTGCACCTGTGCCGAGCGTTCCATGGACAGGAACCACCAGGCAGCCGCGTCGACCGAGTCTCCGACCGTCAGCAGACCGTGGTTGCGCAGCACCAGGGCCTTGCGGCTGCCGAGGACCGCGGCGATGCGGCGGCCCTCGTCCGCGTCCACGGCGACGCCCGTGTAGTGGTCGTAGAGCGCCTGGTCCTCGTAGAAGGCACAGGACTCCTGGCTGATCGGGTCGAGCAGCTCGCCGAGGGCGGACAGGGCGCGGCCGTGCACGGAGTGACAGTGGGCGACGGCGACGACGTCGGGGCGGGCGGCGTGCACCTGGGCGTGGACGGTGAACGCGGCCTGGTTCACGTGGTAGCGGCCCTCGATCACCTGACCGTCCTGGTTGGCGAGGACCAGGTCACTCACCGTGACGTGCTTGAAGGGCATTCCGAACGGATTGACCCAGAAGCAGTCGCTGAACTCCGGGTCGCGCGCGGTGATGTGTCCCGAGACCCCCTCCTCGAACCCCATGCGCCCGAAGATCCGCAGAGCCCCGGCCAGCCGTTCCTTGCGGTGCCGCCGCTCGTCCTCCGCCGACTCGTGCATCGGCGGCATGGCGAACCGGAGCTGGTCGGTGGGTAGGGGCAGGGGCGGTGTGGGCCCGTGCATGTGTCCTCCAGAGTGACTTCCTTTACGAAGCGGAAGTTACCGTCGGTCCCCCACGGAGAACAGGTGCGTCCAGTGAAGAGAGTGCGCAACCGTTACGCAAGTCACGGAAGCGCACCACACGGCACACCGTTCGCTCGTGTCGAACCGCCGTCGTACGTCGCTCGGGGTAACCAGACAGTGCTTGTCGGGTATCCGCGTGAGACTCGACGTATGCCGGAGAATCTTTCGAACTGGGGCGCCTTCGTCGCCGCCGAACCCGAGCTCGCGCAGACGGTCGAGGCGCGCTTCGGCGCCTTCACCCATCACGTCCTCGCCACCCTCCGCAGGGACGGCTCGCCGCGTACGACCGGGCTGGAGGTCCGGTTCGTGAACGGGGAGCTGTGGCTGGGGATGATGCCGGACTCGCGCAAGGCGCTCAATCTGCGCGGCGACCCTCGCTTCGCGTTGCAGGCCAATCCGGGGCCGGGCACGGAGATGGGCGGCGGTGACGTACGGGTGAGCGGCCGGGCGATCGAGGTCGACGACCCCGCGGTGAAGGCCGCGTACGGCGAAGAGGTGGAACCGCCGGAGCCGTTCCACCTCTTCCGCACCGAGCTGACGGAGGTCGTGCGGACCTACGTCGAGGACGACAAGTACCTGGTCGTCCAGGTCTGGAAGCCCGGAGAGCCGGTGCGGACCCTCAAACGGACCTGAGCCCCTTCACGCCGTACGCGGCGGGACTCACTCCCACTCGATGGTGCCCGGGGGCTTGCTCGTCACGTCGAGGACGACTCGGTTGACGTCGGCGACCTCGTTGGTGATGCGGGTGGAGATCTTCGCGAGGACGTCGTACGGGAGCCGGGACCAGTCGGCCGTCATGGCGTCCTCGCTGGACACCGGGCGGAGGACGATCGGGTGGCCGTAGGTGCGGCCGTCGCCCTGGACGCCGACGGAACGGACGTCCGCCAGCAGCACCACCGGGCACTGCCAGATGTCGCGGTCGAGGCCGGCCGCCGTCAGCTCCTCGCGGGCGATGGCGTCGGCCTCGCGGAGCAGGTCGAGGCGTTCCTTGGTGACCTCGCCGACGATCCGGATGCCCAGGCCGGGGCCCGGGAACGGCTGGCGCTGGACGATCTCCTCCGGGAGCCCCAGCTCCTGCCCGACCATCCGGACCTCGTCCTTGAAGAGCTTGCGCAGCGGCTCGATCAGCTTGAACTCGAGGTCTTCCGGCAGGCCGCCGACGTTGTGGTGGGACTTGATGTTGGCCGTGCCGGTGCCGCCGCCGGACTCGACCACGTCCGGGTAGAGGGTGCCCTGGACGAGGAACGCGACCTCGGGGCCCTCGTCGGCGATGATCTCCGCCTGGGCCTGCTCGAAGACGCGGATGAACTCGCGGCCGATGATCTTCCGCTTCTGCTCGGGGTCGGAGACCCCGGCCAGCGCCTTGAGGAAGCGCTCCTCCGCGTCGACGACCTTCAGCTGTACGCCGGTCGCGGCGACGAAGTCCTTCTCGACCTGCTCGGTCTCGTTCTTGCGCATGAGGCCGTGGTCGACATAGACGCAGGTCAGCTGGGAGCCGATGGCCTTCTGGACGAGGGCCGCGGCGACCGCGGAGTCCACGCCGCCGGAGAGGCCGCAGATCGCGCGCTTGTCGCCGACCAGCTCGCGGATGGCCTCGACCTGCTCCTCGATGACGTTGCCGGTGGTCCAGCTGGGGGTGATGCCCGCGCCGCGGTAGAGGAAGTGCTCCAGGACCTGCTGGCCGTGGGTGGAGTGCATGACCTCCGGGTGGTACTGGACGCCGTACAGCTTCTTCTCGTCGTTCTCGAAGGCGGCGACCGGGACGACGTCGGTGGAGGCCGTGACGGTGAAGCCCTCGGGGGCGGCGGAGCAGGCGTCTCCGTGGGACATCCAGACGGACTGCTCGTCGGGGGTGCCCTCGAAGAGGGTGCTGCCGGACTTGGCGACGTGCAGGGGCGTACGGCCGTACTCACGCGCGCCCGTGTTGTCGACGGTGCCGCCGAGGGTGGTGGCCATCAGCTGGAAGCCGTAGCACATGCCGAAGACGGGGACGCCGGCCTCGAAGAGCGCGCGGTCGAGGCGGGGGGCGCCCTCGGCGTAGACCGAGGAGGGGCCGCCGGAGAGGATGATCGCCGCCGGGTTCTTGGCGAGCATCTCCGCGACCGGCATGGTGCTCGGCACGATCTCGCTGTAGACCCGGGCCTCGCGGACCCGTCGGGCGATGAGCTGGGCGTACTGGGCGCCGAAGTCGACGACCAGAACGGTGTCGGGAGCGGCGGCAGCGGGGTTCGCTGATGACACGGGGTGCCTTCCGGCGGTCGGGCGGGGGTCTGTGTGGTCCGAGTCTACCGGGGTGCGCGCTCGTGAAGTGGGCCCACCGGGGGCTTTGCCCCCCGACCTCCGGCCCCGGCCTCCGGCCCCCGAACTGCGGCGCGGAGGGTCGCGGGCGGCCGGACGGGGACGTGGTGGGGCGTGGCATACTGGGGCGCATGCTTGCGCACTCGACCTTCGTCTTTATCTATGGCACCGGGCCCACCGGCTGCCATGGTCGTGCTGCTTGAGCCACTGACAAGCGACTTCCCCAGGCGCCCCGGGCCGACAAGGTCCGGGGCGTCTGGCGTTTTCCGGGTCTTGCCGCTCCGGGGAGTCCTTTCGACTTCCGACGAGGAGCCCAGAGATGACCATCACCTCCACCGAGAAGACCGGCGCCCGTACCTCCGAGGCGGCGGGTGTGATCACCGGCGCCCGGGAACGGATCGACGCCCTGGACGACCGGATCATCGGCCTGATCCAGGAGCGCGTGGCGGTCTCCGCCGTGATCCAGGAGGCACGGATCGAGTCCGGCGGCAGGCGCGTGAACCTGTCGCGGGAGATGGAGATCCTGGCGCACTACAGGGACGCCCTCGGCAAGCCGGGCACCGCGCTGGCCATGACCCTGCTGGAGCTGTGCCGGGGCCGCATCTGACCGGCGCGCACCGACGGCGCACGTACGTACGGCTGCCCTCTCACCCGTACGGCGCGTGACCGCCGTACGGCACGCTTCGTTGGTGTCGGTGTCCGTGCCAGCCAGGTGCGGGCCCGAAAGAACCACGCGTGGCTCCGCTGGAGCGATGAGGCGTCCGGATCGTGCCGTGCGCCGTGGGACCTCGCTCCAGGGTGGTGACCGGACGGCAGGGGACAGCAGCCCGGTCACTCAAGAGAACGGCCGGCTCCGGGGACGCCCGGGGCCGACCGGCGGAACTGTTCCGAGGTGGACGTGACGGATACGGAGCCCGTCGCCCCCTTCACGACATGGAGCAGATCACCCGCCCCCCACCCCGAGCCCCGGGTCCGGACGCCGCCCTGACGTCCGCGCCGACGCAGAAGGGCCCCGCGGCGGCCGAGCCGTCCCGCGGGGCCCTTCGTCACGCCGGGAGCGCTCAGCCGGCGACCTTCTCCAACTTCGCGACCTGTGCGTCCAGGATCGCGTCCGGCACCTCGGCCTTGTCCGCGTCGAGCATGTTCATCGAGTAGAACCCGATGAGTGTCGAGCCGCTGCGCACCACCGTGAAGGACATCGGGATCTCGGCGCCCTCGATGTCGCCCTTCATCTTGTACGCGACGGCCTCGTCGCCCTGCTCGGGAGCGGTGAGGGCCTCGATGCCGCTGTACTTGTTGCCGACGTGCTCGTACCCGTCACAGCTCTCCGTCGCCTTGCGCAGATCGGCCATGACCTTCTCGGCGTCGCCCTGCTCGTGCGCGGCGAGGGCGAGGGAGATGACGCTGGCGGAGAGGGCGTCCTCCGAGGTGACCGTGCGTCCGGCGCGGGCCTTCGCCTGCGGGTCGGAGGTGAAGAAGAACATGTTCGCGAGGGGCTGGCAGGCGGCCGGCTGCGCGGGTACGGTCTCGGCCGGCATGTCGTCCGCGGGCATGTCGGCGATCTTGTACCCCTTCACGTCCCCCTTCGCGAGGGCCGCCTCCTTCAGCTGCGCCTCGGTCAGCGCGGCCTTCCCGGCGCCGCCCTCCCCGTTCTTCGCGTCCTCGGCGGCCGACGGCTTCGTGTCCGCCTTGTCCTCGCCGCCGCCACCGCACGCCGCGGTCAATCCCAGCGTGACCACGACCGAGACGGCCACCGCCACCCGCGACATCGTCGACTTCATGTCCCCCACCCTCACGACTTTCGTTTCATGCATCACAGAGGCCCCACAGGCCCCATCGAACATGTATGTGACCGCGAGGTGCGCCAATCGGTTGTGCCACTCCCACCCCCTTCACATGTGACTCGCGTCACATGAAAAAACTGTCATCGCGAGGGCAACCCTTCCCACCCCTCACCTGTCACACCTGGCACACGAGAGAAGAACCCGCGCTCGGAGGGGGGTGCGGGTCCTTCTCCGTCATACTTCCGTCGCGTGACGGCTTCGTCCGCCGTGACTACTTCTTCGGCGGCACCGTCGGTACCGGCACCAGCGGCAGCCGCAGCGCGCCGAACGCGTCCGCCGGGACCGCCGGGTGCCGGGGCTCCACGGGGGCGAGGCGCTCGTAGGCCTCGCCGGGAGCCGGGCGTCGGTCCGGCTCGCCGTTGTTGGGCCAGTACGACATCGCCCGCTCGGCCTGCGCCGTGATGGTCAGGGACGGGTTGACGCCCAGGTTCGCGGAGACGGCGGCACCGTCGACGACGGAGATGCCGGGGTGGCCGTGGAGGCGGTGGTACGGGTCGATCACGCCGTCGTCCGCCGTGGCGCCGATGGGACAACCGCCGAGGAAGTGCGCGGTGAGCGGGGTGCCCATCAGCTCGCCCACGTTGCTGCCGGCGAAGCCGTTGATCTCGGCGGCGATGGTGGAGGCGGCCTTCGAAGCGGCCTCGATCTGCTTGGGGTTCGGCGCGCCATGGCCCTGACGAGCCGTCAACAGGCCCTTGCCCGGCCCCTTCGGCTTCAGATGCGTCGACAACGAGTTGTCCAGGGACTGCATCACCAGGCCGATGATGGTCCGCTCCGACCAGCGGCGGTTGGAGAGCGATCGGGCCACCAGCAGCGGGTGTCTGGCCGCGTACCCGAGCCAGCCGAGGACGCGGGTGGCGCCCGACGCGGTGCGACCCGCGTACGGGACCTGGAGGATCGACAGGCCGCCCATCGCGTTGGAGCCCTTGCCGTAGCGGACCGGCTCGATGTGGGTGTTCTCGTCGGGGTGGATGGAGGAGGTGATCGCCACGCCCCGGGTGAAGTCGACCTCGGGCACGCCGTGCGCCTTGCGGTAGCGGCGGTTGTCGGTCTGGGCGCCGACCAGCGCTTCGGAGTTGGTGCGGGTCAGCATGCCCAGGCGGTCCGAGAGGTGCGGGAGTTGGCCGTTCGCCTTCATCCGGTGCAGGAGGGTCTGGGTGCCGTAGGTGCCGGCCGCGAGGACGACGCGGCGGGCCCTGAGCACCCGGCTCTCGCCCTTCCTGCGGTTGTCGGTCGGGAGGGTCGTCACGGCGTAGCCGCCCCGCGAGTCCTCTGTCACGGCCACCACCGTCGTCATCGGGTGGACCACCGCGCCCGCCTTCTCGGCCAGGTGGAGATAGTTCTCGTTGAGGGTGTTCTTCGCGCCGTGGTGGCAGCCGGTCATGCACTCGCCGCACTCGGTGCAGGCCGTGCGGGCGGGACCCGCACCGCCGAAGTAGGGGTCCGCCACCTGGTCGCCCGGCGCGGCCTTCGCCTTGCCGTCGGCGTCCTCACCGTCACCGAAGAAGACGCCCACCGGGGCGAGGTGGAAGCTGTCGCCGACGCCCATCCGCTCGGCGGCGGCCTTCAGGTGCACGTCCGACGGGGTCATCGTCGGGTTGAGCCGTACGCCGAGCATGCGGCGGGCCTGGTCGTAGTACGGCTTCAGCTCCTCCTGCCAGTCGGTGATGTCCTTCCACTGCGGGTCCTCGAAGAACGGTTTCGGCGGTACGTAGAGGGTGTTGGCGTAGTTGAGGGAGCCGCCTCCCACGCCGGCCCCGGCCAGCACCATGACGTTGCCGAGGAGGTGGATGCGCTGGATCCCGTACATGCCGAGGGCGGGGGCCCAGAGGTAGTTCTTGAGGTCCCAGGAGTTCTTGGGAAGGGTTTCGCGCGTGAAGCGGCGGCCCGCCTCCAGGACTCCGACCCGGTAGCCCTTCTCGGTCAGGCGCAGGGCGGTCACGCTGCCGCCGAAGCCGGAGCCCACGACGATGACGTCGTAGTCGTAAGCGTCTTGAGGCACGTTTGCTCCTCGTTGAGTGTCCGTGCGGGCCGTATGTGGTTGCTCGCGCCCACGCGGCGGAGCCGCATATCGATACAGCCCCGCGCTGCTTACAGGGCGCTCACCTGAGCCGGAGTGCCTTCATCGCCCTCAGGCTGCGGCTCATGAACTGGGCGTACTTCTCGTCGTCCATGCCGAAGGACGGGGCCATGGGCAGGAGGCGCTGATGGGCCACCGTCTGGGCCTCCGTGTACTTGAGGATGCCCTCGGAGCCGTGGCGGCGGCCGAGGCCGGAGTCCTTCATGCCGCCCATCGGCGACTGGACGGAGCCATAGGCGGAGGCGTAGCCCTCGTTGACGTTGACCGTGCCGGCGCGGACGCGGGAGGCGACCTCGCGGCCGCGGCGGCCGTCCTTGGTCCAGACGGAGGCGTTGAGGCCGTACGCGGTGGAGTTGGCCTCCGCTATGGCCTCGTCCTCGTCCGTGAAGCGGTAGACGGAGACGACCGGGCCGAAGGTCTCCTCCGTGCACACGGACATGGGTTCCGTGACGCCGTCGAGGATGGTCGGCTCGTAGAAGTAGGGGCCGATGTCGGGGCGGGCCACGCCGCCCGCGACGACCTTCGCGCCCTTCTCCACGGCCTCGTCGACGTGCCGGGTGACGGTCTCCAGCTGGCGTTCGCCGACGAGGGAGCCCATCTCGGCGCCGTACGCGAGGGACTTGCCGAGACGCATGGCCTTCGTGCGGGCGGCGAAGCGCTCCAGGAAGGCGTCGGCGATGGACTCGTGGACGTACAACCGCTCGATGGAGATGCAGAGTTGGCCGGCGGAGGAGAAGCAGGCGCGGACGGCGCCCGCCGCCGCCTTCTCTATGTCGGCGTCCTCCAGAACGAGCATCGCGTTCTTGCCGCCGAGTTCGAGGGAGACGCCGACGAGCCGGGCGGCGGCGCCCTGCGCGACCTCGCGCCCGGTGCGGGTGGAGCCGGTGAAGGAGACGTAGTCGGCGTGCTTGACGACCTCGGGGCCTATGACGGGGCCCTCGCCGAGGACGACCTGGAAGACCTCGGCGGGCAGGCCGGCCTCGATGAGGAGGTCACGGGCCCACAGGGCGGTCAGGCAGGTCTCCGTGTCGGGCTTCATCACGACGGCGTTGCCCGCGACGAAGGCGGGGATCGCGTCGCCGACTGAGAGTTCGAGGGGGTAGTTCCAGGGGGCGATCTGGCCGATCACGCCGCGCGGGTGGCGGAGTTCGGTGACCTTGGTGAGGGTCGGGACGGCGCCGGTGTGCCGCTTCGGCTTGAGGTAGAAGGGGGCCTTGCGGCCGTAGTGACGGGCGGCGACCGCGACGGCCTGCACCTCCTCGTGGGCGTGGAGGCGGGCCTTGCCGGTCTCCAGCTGGATGAGGTCGAGCACCTCGGCCTGGCGTTCGAGGACCAGGTCGTGGAAGCGGAGGAGGACGGCGGCACGCTCGCGCACGGGCCGCTGGGCCCACACGGCCTGGGCGGCACGGGCCGTCGCGTAGGCCTGCTCCACGTCCTCGGGGGTGGACTCCGGCAGGTCGGCGAGCTTCTCGCCGGTGAACGGCGTGTGGTTGGCGGTGCGGCCGGAGCCGACCACGCCCTTGGTGAGCTGGGCGACCAGTTCGGGAGTGACCACGTCGGCGGCCGTACGGGCGCCCTGCGGGGCTGCCGCGAGGGGGTTGGTGCCGGTCGTCCGTGCCGTGCCGGTCGTTTCCGTGGTGGTCGTGCCGGTCTTTTCGGGGGCCTGCGAGTCCGTCATGACGCGCAGGGTATTCCGGACCGTACGACTTTGGGTACCCGGCGGTAACAGGCTTTCACCGGGCGCACACACCACGCCAGTGATCGCTGGCAACGAAGTGGCTGATCAGGGCGGCGGGCGGTACCGTGCGGTCGCGAATGCGGCGTCGATCACTCATGTGCCCGACGACGGCCTACGGCCCGATCCCCAGTCGCTCCCGCGCGCCCTTGAAGACGGCCGTGCCCTTCTTCTCGTCCGCCGTGCCCTTCGGCATGTCCACCCGCAGTTCGTACATCCGGTCGTCGTCGGTGCGGACGATCAGTTCCAGGACGCGGGTGGGGGTGCCGTCCAGGTAGTGGGTGGTGTCGGCGAGGACGGCCTCCTGGTCGTGGAAGCTCGTGGTGGTGTAGTTGGCGGTCGACTTCACGTCGCCCGCCACGATGTCCGTGGAGTCCTTGGCCTGTTCCATGGGTGAGGCGGGCGCCTCGTCCCACTGTGTCAGCCGCACCCGGACGACCTCCTCGCCCTCGTAGGTGACCGCACGGGGCTGCTCGTCGTCGCCGCCCTCCGCGCGGATCCGTTCATAGGACCCGGGGAGGGCGAGGACGGCGTCCATGGCCCCCTCGCGGTGGGTCACCCAGCGGGTGCCGGAGGTGGCGTCGGGGGTGGGGCTGGGGGACGCGACACGGGCGTCCACCCACCCGACTTTGGGCTCGGCGACCTCGGTGACACCGTCGCCCGTGTCGAACGCGACCCCGGCCCAGGCTCCCCCACCGGCCAGCAGGAGCCCGGCGGCGGTCGCGGCGGCGAGGCGGCCGGCACGCGCCCTGCCCCGGGGGCGCGCGGCCCCGGACCGCACGACCTCGGTGTCCTGAGCGCCCTGGGTCTCCTCACCCCGTACGTCCTCGCGTTCCACACGCCGTACGTCCTCGCGCCCCTCGCCCCGTACGTCCTCGCGTTCCTCATCCCGTACGCTCGCGGGCTCTTTCTCCGCCACGGCGGCACCGTGCGGCTTTCCGCCGAGCCGTAACGTCCCCGCGTCCTCGCCCAACTCACGCAGCCCGGACGGGGTCTGGGTGTCGGGTGTCCGGTCCTCCGCCACGTCCCGCAGGAACCGGGCGGTCTCCTCGGCGTCCGGGCGTAGCGCCGGGTCCTTGGCCAGCAGCCGTACGAGCAGGGGGCCGAGGGGTCCCGCCCGCTCCGGCTCGGGGGGCTCGGCGGCGAGGATCGCGGCGAGCGTGGACTCCAGGGTGGTGCGGCGGAAGGGCGACCAGCCCTCGACGGCGGCGTAGAGGAGGACGCCGAGCGACCAGAGGTCGGAGGGCGGGCCGGCGGCTCCGGGCCCGGCCATCCGCTCGGGGGCGACGAATTCGAGCGATCCGACGAACTCCCCTGTCACGGTGAGCGATTCCTCGCCCTGGACGTGGGCGATGCCGAAGTCGGTGAGGACGACCTGGCCGTGCGGCCCGAGGAGGACGTTGGCGGGTTTGACGTCCCGGTGCACGATGCCGACGCCGTGCGCCGCGTGCAGCGCGCCGACGACGGCGAGGCCGATGCGGGCGGACTCGACGGGGGTCAGGGCGCCTCGCTTGAGCACCTCGTGGAGCGACTCGCCCCGGACCAGCTCCATGACGATCCACGGGGCCCCGTCCTCGACCACGACGTCGTGGATGGTGACGGCGGACGGGTGGTCGACGCGGGCGGCGGCGCGGGCCTCGCGGTAGAGCCGGTTGGCAGCCCGCCGACGGGCGTCGTGCTCCGGGCCGTCGGGCCCCCCGTCCGGGTCGTCCGACCTGTCGGGGCCGTCAGGGCCGTCAGGGCTGTTCAGCGCGTGCGGGTCACCGGGCAGCCTGGGCTGCTTGACGGCGACCTCGCGGTCGACGAGTTCGTCGACCGCCCTCCACACGGTGCCCATGCCGCCCGATCCGACGCGTTCCGCGAGACGGTAACGGCCGCCGACCAGACGCCCGGTGGCCTGACGCCCGGTGGCCCGGTACGTCCTGACACCGGACGGGAGTTCGTCGCGCGGATGCTCGCCCTCGTCGCTCATACCCCATCAGTACCGTGCGGGGGCGGAGCTTGTCGACGCGGGTCCGGCGGACCGGCGGTGCTAACGCCGCCGGTTCCACAACTCATGTGCCCAGCCGTACCGTTCACGGTGCTTGGGCAGGGCGGTGCGGCCGACCGCGGCAGCGAGTTTGCGCAACCGGCGCCAGTCCAGGGGCGGTTTGGGCTCGGGAACGCCGGGGCGGTCGCGGGGCACGCGGACGCGCAGGGCCTTCGGCGAGACCCGGCAGTGGACGGGGGTCGGCAGGACGAGGGCCTCGCCGTCGACGCCGACCTCGATCTCCGGCCGGTCGGCCTCGACGACGATCTCGTCGGCGACGAGGAGGCTGAGGCCGGGGGCGTTCGGGCCGAGGACCAGGCCGGCGGCCTCGGCGGCACTGTCGACGCGGACGCCGACGACACCGAGCACGCCGGCGTCCAGCCGTTCGCGGCGGCCGAGGCCGACGAGGTCGTCGCTGCGGTAGACGTTGTTGCTGACGAGGACGGCCTGGGGCGCGTCGATGACGGCGTCCCCGATGCGGGCCGTGAGCCGTGGACCCCGCTGGTGCGTGAGCAGTTCGGGCAGCAGTTCCAGGGTGGTGCGGACCTTGTCGTCGCGGTAGGCGGGGCTCTGCACGACGGCCGCGTACGCGCCGAACGAGGCGTTGTTGACGAAGGGGTGGCCGCTGGCGTAGCCGAGGTCGACGTGGAGTTCGACGCCCTTGTCGGTGAGGGCGTCGAGGCAGGCGGCGGGGTTGTCGCGGTCGAGGCCGAGGTCCATGGCGAAGTGGTTGCGGGTGCCGGCGGAGATGACGAGCAGCGGGACGTCGTACGCGGCGGCGATGGCGGCGACCTGGGCCTGGGTGCCGTCGCCGCCGGCGACGCCGAGGAGGTCGGCGCCGTTCCTGACGGCGTCGCGGGCCAGGACGGCGACGTCCTCGTGGCGCGCGGGGTCGAGCAGGTGGACGGTGGCGCCGAGCCGTTCGGCGCGCTCCTTCAGCCGGAAGCGTTCGACCTTTCCGCCACCGGACTTGGGGTTCATGATGAGGAAGGGGCGGGTGGGGGCGGGGACGCGGTGCTCGGGGACATGCCTCTGGTGGGACTTGGTGCTGCTGAGGGCGAACTTGCCGGACCAGACGGCGACGCCCCACAGGGCGGCGGAGACGATCACGACCCAGAGCAGGTTGACGACGGCGAACCACCAGACGACGCCGACCGGCGCGGCCACGGCCAGCGTTCCCGCCGCGATCCGGGCGGCGCCGCGCCGGGTCAGTACCCACCAGAGCGCGGCCACGGTGAGACCGGCGCCCAGCACGACACCGGCGACGAGCAGGAGGCTCGCCCCGCGCGCGTAGCCGAGGGGCAGCAGCACGGCGAGGACCGCGCAGCCCAGGGCGGCCCTGGCCGCCCAGCGTTGTCTCGCGTGTGCCCGTACGTCCAGGTGTTCGATGCCCACGCTCGTTCGCCCTTCGCGCCGATCATGCACTTGACACGGCATGTTAGGGGCAAGGGGCGCGGACAGGCGACGACCCCGGGGAGTCGGGCTCCCCGGGGTCGTCGTGACTCAGCTCTTCCAGTCGGCCAGATAGAAGAGTTCCAGCTGACCGTACTCGTCGTCCACGTCCGAGAGGTCCTGCGCCGTGGTGTGCAGGAGCGCCACGGAACGGACGAACCCGTGGACGTCGGCAGCGAGGAACGCGGCACTCGACGAGAGGACCAGGGCGATCCTGAACGGTGTGTCCGCCCCCCGGTCCCGGAGGATGTCCGTCAGGGCGTCCCAGTTCTCGCCGTAGTGGTCCGGCGCCGACAGCGCGCGTCCCAGAACCGTCAGCAGGTCCGACTCCGTCGTCACGTCCGCCAGATCGGCCTCGACGACGGTGAATCCGGCCGTGCCCAGTTCTTCGACCACCTCGTCGCGACGGGTCTGCGGCGCGAAGTACGGCTCCGACGGCAGCCACGGAAGGACGTCCCGGGGGTCCACCCAGGAATCCTGGAGATCATCCGTCGTCATCGCACCCGCACAAACGTCTTGTAGTGGTCAGCGGTGAAATACACTTCACCCTTCTTTCCGAAGATCAGACGGTGCACGCCGCGATGGGCTCCACCGGTCGGCCACACGTCCGATTCGCGATAGTACCCCTTCCCCTTCTTGGGCAAGAGGCCCTTGTTGTTGGTGAAGACGCCCCTCGCCTGGCCGCGTGCCTGGCCCTTCATGACGCCGGGCGGAGTGCGCCCCGTCTTGTCGTAGTAGTTGACGACCTTCCAGATCTGCGCGCCGAGCGGCGTGAGACAGCTGGTCTTCGCGTTGTGGACGAGGACCGGGGTCCCGCCCGCCACCACGTAGTACGTGTGCAGGTCGCTGACGGTGAGGTTGTGGACCGTCGTCCGCGGGGTCGTCCAGCGGGCGACCTCGGTGATCCGGACCTCGGTCCCGGCGTCGGTGCTCAGCCGGTCGCCGGCCGCGAGGTCGGTGGCGTCGAGCCACTCGTCGAGTTCCGGCACCCAGAACGGGTGACCGTCGGTCGCGGTGACCGAGGCGGTCCGCGTGCCCCGCTCGCCGTCGAGGTCGACGGTGACCCGGACGAGGTGCTTCGTCCCGGTGCCCTCGATCTCGGCGGTGACCTTCTCGGTCCTGGTCTTCCCGGTCTCGGGGTCGGTGGCCAGGACCTCGTCGCCGATGTCGACGTCGGCTATGGCCTTGGTACTCCCGTCGGCCATGAGAACCCTGGTGTCCGGGGCGAAGCTGTTGCCCTCACAGGATTCCAGCCGGTTGGCGAGCCGGTTGGCCTCCTTGCGCTTGTTGTTCCAGTCCTTGAACTTGTCCCAGAGCTTGAGGGCGAGCCCACCGATCCGCTTGCCGACGGCGGCGGCCTTGTCGAGCCGCCAGCCGTACTTCACGATCAGCCGGCCCGCGGGGCCGCCGCTGATCAGCGAGGTGACGACGTTCAGTGCGGTCTTGCCGCAGGAACCGAGCGCACCGGTGGTGAAGCAGTCCAGCGCGTCGGTGATGCCGAGTTCGGCGGCGAGGATCGCGCCGAGCTCCTTGGCGATGGCGATGGCACGCCTCTCGGCCGCCTCCTTCTCGGCGCGCGCGGCGTCGGCCTTCTCCTTGGCCGGTGTGTAGATCGCGCTGTCGCCTGTGCTGCCGCCGCCGTCGCCCGAACCGGAGGACGGCTTGTTGTAGTTGTGCGGCCATGGCCCGCACTGCTGCCAGCCGCCCTCGCAGTCCGCGAGCCTGAGGCCCGTGGCGTCGCTGTAGGTGACCGGGCTGTTGTTGGCGTAGGCGTAGCCGTTGATCTGCTGCGGGTCGTTGTAGTCGATGATCGGGTCGGCGGACAGGAAGCGGCCCGTGTCCGAGTCGTACTCCCGGGCCCCCACGGTCGTCAGCCCCGTGGACTCCTGGAGGGTGCCGCCGACGAAGCCCTTGTCGTTGACCCATCCCGTGGCCGTCGAGCTCGACTCGTCACGCGCGTTGCCGAACGGGTCGGTGCGTCGGCGGGTCGTCTGACCTGTCCCCGCGTCCACCGCGAGCTCGGCGGTGCCCTGGTGGTCGGCGAGCAGGAAGTGCACCCCGCTCGCGTCCCGCATGGCCACCGTCTGCTGGGAGAACGAGTAGTAGCGGGTCGCCGTGACCTTGGAGGTGGCCTTGTCCAGGTGGAGTTCGGTGCCCGGCAGGTAGTAGGTCTTCTCCTCTGGGGTGTCCCGCAGGAGGCGTTCGCCCGAGGCGTCGTAGGTGTACGACGTCACGGCTCCGTCGGCGCCGGTGACCTTGGTCAGCTCGCCCTGCGGGTCCCACTCCAGCGTCTGGGTGTCGCCGTCGAGGACCCGTGTCCTGGTGTTGCCCTCCGCGTCGTAGGTGTACGTGTCCTCCGCGGTGACGGCCGGAGTGGTGCCGGTGGCCGCCGTCCCGCGGGTCACCTTCGAGACGGTGTGCGGGCCGCCGGTCTCGCCGTAGGTGTAGCCGCGGGTGGTGGTGCCCGCTCCGCCGAGGCCGTGCCGCACCTCGTCGGTGCGGTTGCCCACCGAGTCGTAGCCGTACTCGGTCCAGAACGGGTTCACGCCGCCGACCGTCGACGACGACGCGCCGGACGCGCAGGCCGCCTCCGAGGCGCCGGTGCCCGAGGCGTCGTTCGGCGTCACCGACGAGGTCCAGGCGTCGGTCAGTCGGCGCAGTCCGTCGTAGGTGAAGCACTGGACGTCGTTCGTGCCGTCGCTCGGGGTGTCGGCGATGGAGAGGATGTTGCCGGTGTCGTCGTAGGTGTAGCGGGCGTCGTAGGCGAAGGGTGCCCCGTTCTCGACCCGCATGTGCGACCTGGTGAGGCGGCCGGTGCCCTCCTCGTAGAAGTTGGTCAGCCAGGTCTTCGGCGCGTTCGCCTGGCCCGTGGTCAGCTCCAGCGACTCCAGTTGCGAGGTGGGCGAGTAGCCGGCGTCCGTGACGTAGCTCAGGCCGCCCAGCGAGGTGTTGAGGGCGGTCGGCCGCTGCAGTTCGTCGTAGGTGTGCGACAGCGACTCCGCCGGCAGGTCGCCGACGGCCGGCAGACCCTCGCCCTGCAGGGTGCCGTCGTCGTTGTACTGGTTGGTGAACTCGTAGGTGCCGCCCAGCTGGGGCTCGGCCGTCTTCGACAGGAAGTACCTGGTCGTGGTCGGCTTGTAGTCGTTCTCCGGGTCCAGCACCGGGTAGATCACCGATGAGTGGACGGCGCCGTCCTTGTAGGAGTAGACCCCGTACAACTCGCCCTTGTGGACGGTGTCGTAGCGCGTCAGCGACAGCCGCGTGCCGGTGTCCGCCTCGCCCTGCCAGGTGGAGACCGGGCGGCCGAGCTCGTCGTACTTCGTCGACGTCTTGTTCAGCCGCGCGTCGGTGACGGACGTCTGGCGGTCCATCGCGTCGTAGGTGTACGTCGACCTGCCCGTGTCGGGGTCGACGGCCTCGATCTGACGGCCCATCTGGTCGTACTGGTACGTCCACTCGTTGCCGGCGTCGTCCGTGACCTTCGACAGCAGTCCGGCGTCGGTGTAGGCGTAGGAGGTCGTGACCGGGTCGCCGCCCGTGGGGTACTGGATCCGGGTGGTCGTGCGGTCGCGGGCGTCGGTCACGATCGTGGTCCTGACCCCGCCGGAGGGCGGGGTCGTGGTGAACCGGTCACCGGCGTGGGTGTAGGTGGTGCGGTACCGCTCGTGGCCCCCGACCTGGAAGATCGTGGCCGTCTCGCGGCCGGCTCCGTCGTACACGGTGACCTGCTGCGCGTTCAGGTCCTCGTTGACCGGCTCGAAGAGCGTCGAGGACGGGGAACCGGTGGTGTAGTAGGTGTCGTTGACCTTGACGATGCGGCCGGAACCGTCGTAGAGGGTGTCGGCGATCATCCGGCCGCCCTCGCCCTCCGTCTGCTCCTGGCGAGGCCTGAGCAGACCGTCGTACAGGGTCCACTCGCTGCCGTACGACGTGCCGTCGTTCTCGATCTTCTGGGTGTGGACGGCGGTCGGACCGGCGTCGCCGCGGACCACGTACGCGTACTTGATGGACGGGGTCAGGCCGATACGGTCGGGGAACCAGACCGAGGTCAGGCGGCCCAGTCCGTCGTAGGCCAGTTCGGTGCGCTTGCCGTTCTCGTCGACCTTCGCGGTCGGCACGCCCCGCTGGGTGGCGTACTCGGTGGAGGTCGTCCAGCCGAGCGCGTTGGTGACCGTGGACTTCGTGGCCAGGCCGTAGGCGTTGTCGACGTAGCCGGTGGTCGTGGTGCGGGAGGCCGCGTCCTTCACCGTGAGCGGGCGCCCGTAGTCGTCGTACGTCGACGCCGTGACCGTCTGGTACGTGGCCGTGGTGCCGTCGTGTGCGGACAGCCGCCTGGTCATGGTCGGGTCGCCCTTCGTGGGGGCCCCGCCCAGGGTGGTCGAACCGTCGTAGTGCGTCAGCTCGTCGGAGATGACCTGGGTCTTGCGGTTCGGGGTGGTGGAGCAGTCGACGCCGACCTTCTCCACCCGGGCGATGTACGCGTACATGTGCCGGGTGGCGTTGTCCGCGTACTCGGTCCGTGTGCACTCGTTGTCGCTGACGCCGACCTCGCCGTCGTCGTCGACGCGCACCACGCGGCCGGTCTTGTCGTCGTACGTGCTGGTGGACTTGGTGTGCCGCCACTTCCCGGCGCCGAGCGAGACATAGGTGTCGACGGACCCCTGGTTCACGTAGCGGGCCCGGCGGGTGCCCCAGTCCTCGACGCGGGTGGCGGTGACGTGGGTCCAGGGGACGGTGACCGAGCGCTGGGTGATGTCGGAGCCGTTGTAGGTGAGCGTCTCCAGCTCCTGGCCGACCTTCCAGTCGGAGTCCACGTGGGAGGTTCCGTCGGAGGTCGCGACCGACGCCGAGCGGGAGTCGCCGTCCTTGTCGACGTCGCCGTCGAGACCGCGGAAGTAGATGTGCTCGGACCTCGTGTTGGAGGCGGAGTTCGTGCCGGCGGAGGTCTCGACGCGGACCCTGCCGTAGCCGCGCCAGTCGCCCCAGGTCCGGTACTCGGCGGTGGTGATGCCGTCGGCCTTCACCTTCCGCCAGCCGGCGTCGCCGAGATAGGTGTACGAGGTGACCTTCTCGGCGTTGCCGCCGGTGAGGTCCTGCTCCACGACGGAGTCGACGACGTACTTGTGGAACCAGTCGACGATCGGCTCCTGAGCGCCCGGCGGATTCCACTTCACCGGGAAGCAGCGCTTGGTGGAGGAGTCCTCGGCGGGCAGGGTGCTCGATGTGCACTGGGTGTCGGCGTAGTTGACGCTGAGGACGCCGCCGGTCTCGTTCTTCACCGCCGAGAGCCGGAAGCGGTAGAAGGGCTGGATGTTGTCACCGGCCACGTCGACGCGGCTGGCGAGCTGCTGGCCCTGGATTTCGACGGACGGCATGGTGACGTCGGTGCCGACCTTGCCGGTGTGGTCGACGGCCTTCAGCCACAGCGCCTTGGAACCGTCTCCGTTGTCGGTGAAGTCGTGGGACAGCGTCCACTCGTCGACCGCGCTGAAGGAGGTGGCGCCGGTGCGGACCTGGGTGGTGATCTTCGTGAGCTTCTTGCGGGTCCAGAACGTCGGCGAGTTCTGGCCCACGCACTTGGTGTCGGCCTTGCAGTTCTGGTCCCAGGGCACGTCCGGCCAGTCGGCGGCCGTGGCGTCCGTGAGGTCGGAGACCTCGCAGTCGGTGAGGTCTCCGATGCAGCGCTCGGCGGTGGTGAAGACGACACGGGCGGACGGCTCGGTCGAGTAGACCTTGTCGGCGCGCTGACCGTAGTCGATCCGCTTCAGGTAGCCGCCGCGGACGTACGCCTTGCCGTTCTCGCCGGTCTTCAGGCCCTGCGTGTAGTGGTTCGTCTCCTTGCCGTAGTAGTACGACATGACGTTGCCGCGCGGGTCGATGACGTGGTCGAGGTTCCAGCGCCAGGCCTGCGTGCAGTGGGCGTTGGCGAAGGTCGCGTCGTAGCAGGGCTCGCCCGAGTCGTCGCCGTACACGGGGA
The DNA here is from genome assembly GCF_019599145.1 of Streptomyces akebiae. Lineage (NCBI taxonomy): Bacteria > Bacillati > Actinomycetota > Actinomycetes > Kitasatosporales > Streptomycetaceae > Streptomyces > Streptomyces akebiae. Next base: position 3,946,014 of record NZ_CP080647.1, read on the forward strand.
CGGTCCAGGTGGAGTCGGTCTCCTCCTCGCCGCTGGTGAAGCCGGGGAGCCGGTTCAGACCGAAGAAGTACTGGGTGCCGTCGGGCGTGGTGACCTTCCAGTGCTCGCCGTTGTTGTCGCCGTTGGTGGCGTCGGTCAGCTTCTCGACCTTGGAGTTGTCGTCACCGCTGATCCGCCACTCGCCGGTGGTGTCGTCCTTGACGATCTCACCGGAGGTGCCACCCGCGAGGGAGAGCGTGGCGTTGTCGTGGGCCCAGCACTGGTCGCCGTACTTGTCCTCCTGGCCGTCGTCGGCGCAGGCCTTGTAGTTGCGCTCGATGAACCCGGGCTCGTACGTGAAACCCTGGCCGATCCACGAGCCCTGGTTGTTGGTGGCCGCCGTCTGACCGTCGATCTCCTGGGAGTTGTAGCCGAGGCCCAGCGCGGGCTGCGAACCACCGGGGACGGGCGGGGTGGAGAGCGGGTACGACCAGGTGAAGGCACCGGACGAGGTGTCGACGCCCCACTCGGAGGACGCCTTCAGACTCGTCGCCTTGTAGTCGCCGCCGTCGCCCTCCGCGCCGGCGGTGGCCGCGAGGACGGTCACCGAGGAGGTGCTCGCGGACGCGGTCCGCAGCAGTTGGGTCCCGGTGCCCGCGGTGTCGCCGGCCGCGGTGACCTTCGCGGTGAGCGTCTGCTCCTCCGCGTCGTTGACGCTTCTCAGATACGTCGGGGTGGAGCAGTTCTTCTTCTCCGGCGTGGTCAGCACGCACTCCGGGTACTGCGCGAGGCGCAGCCGGGAGCCGTAGCCACCGCCGTACGCGTCCGCGAAGGCCGAGTAGTCCAGGGCGATTCGGGCAGGGCCCTTGGTGTCCTCGCCGTCGGCGCGGGCGACCGTGAAGAGGACGCCGTCGACTCCGGCGGCGGTGGTGGCCTTGCGGCCGAGGACCTCGACGCGGAGGGAGTCGGCGGCGTTCTTGCCGCCGGTGGCCCTGGCGGTCAGGGGGAGGCCCCTGGCCTGGGTGGCCTTGTCGCTCGTGAGGGCGACTTCTGCGGTGGCCGCCTTGGGCCAGGCGGTCTTCTCGGCGTCCTTGACCGCGGCCTTCGCGGCTTCGTCGCTCTGCTTGAACTTCTCGGGCTTGGCGTTCTTGCCACGGACCGGGTCGTCGAGGTCGGTCTGGGTCCCGGGCTTGGTGAGGCCGTCGTCCGCGGCCAGGGCCTGGGGGGAGTACTGGGGCAGCAGGCCGATCGACAGCGCGAGGCCGAGCACGAGCGCGGCGCGGCGACGGCCGGTGCGCCAGGCCGGTCTCGGGGACCGGTACCAAGGGGGCGAGGACATGACGTCTCCCGTCAGGAGGGGATCGGGAAGAGAAGAGGTGGAGTGGGTGGGGCCGGGGCGCTACGGGCAGGGGTGTTCGGTCGGTTGCGCGGCCACCGGCCGGTGGGGGCGCTCGCGCGGTTCCCCCGCGCCCCGGAGAAGCAGGGGCTCGGGGAACCGCGCGATCAGCCGCGGACGGTCCGCGGACGAAGAACGACCTGGTCACCCTTCACTGATGCTGGAACCCGATGGCATGACCGCCACCAGCGTCACCAGGGACGCGTCCAACGGCCCCTGGTACATGCGGACTTCGTCGACCGCCCCGGAGAAGTACTCGCTCCCGGCCGTACCGGTGAGCGTGCGGCCGACCTGGAGGCTCGTGGTCGTGAAGTCCCACGTGTTGTCCCAGGGGGCCTCCGCCACGGCGACGCCGTTGACGTAGAGCAGCACGTCCCCGAAGACCGCGTTGTGGACGAGCGCCAGATGGTCGCCGTCGCCCTCCGCGCTCGGCAGGTCGCCGTTGTCGAGGACCGTGGTGACCACCGGGGCCGCCGCGTCGGCGTCGGTCACCCTCAGCTGCCAGCGGTTGCTCGCGGCCAGGTACTTGACCGTGATCGCGCTGCCCCTGGCGCCGGACAGCGAGAGCACCGTCTGGTCCGCGGTGGAGCCGGTCGAGGCGAGCCGGGCGCGGGCGGTGAGGGTGAAGCTGTCCTCCGCGGAGAGCACGCCGGCGGGCCGGGTCGCGTAGGCGTTCGTGCCGTTCAGCGCCAGGTGCCCGTCGCCCCACAGCGGCTCGGCCGGGGGTACGCACTCCGGGTCGGCCTCGGGGTCGCAGGAGTCGTCGGGCAGGTAGACGGAGGCGCCGCCGCCCAGGGTCAGACCGGTGCCGCCGTCGACCTCCGGGGAGAGGCCGGACGCGGAGGCGTCGAGCGGCCAGTAGGCGAGCTGGTGGGGCTGGATACCGCCCAGCTCCTGCCCCTCGGCGGGCGGGATCACCCGGTCGTGGATCTTGACGTCGGAGACCGTGCCCTTGAGGTGCCCGAGGTAGCCGTCGAGGGCCAGCTTGCGGCCGATCTGTACGGCGCCGCCCGCGTTCCAGGTGGTGCGGCGGGCCTGGACGTCGTCGGCGACCAGGACACCGTTGACGTACAGCATCATCTTGCGCTGCTCGGCGTCGTAGACCCCGATGAGATGCGTCCAGCTGCCGGGGACGGCGGCGGCGCCCGAGACCTTCCAGGTGCCGAGCGACTCGATGTCTCCGTACGGGATACGGAAGGTCCACGACGCGGAGTCCACGTCGTAGCCGAGCTCGAAGCCGGGCTGGGCGGTGCCGTCCTGGCTGACGACGGTCATGTTCTCCTTCGGCAGCGAGGGCAGCATCACCCAGGCGCCGACCGAGAAGGTTCTGCCGGTGTCGACGGCGGGCTCGCCCGCGTCGAGCCAGGCGTTCTCGGTGCCGTCGAGGGAGACGGCGGTATCGGTGGAGCCGAGCGGTCCACCGGCGCCGAAGGTCACCCCGGAGCCGGCGGTGGCGTCGGGCGCGTCACCGCTGCCGGCGGCCTTCGTGGAGCCGCGGGCGTCGCCGAGGGCCCAGGCCGCGACCGGTGCCCGGCCGTCGCTGACCAGGAAGACGTGCACCGTCGGGGTCTTCTGCGCGTTGCCCGCCCCGTCGACGGCCGTGACCTGCAGTGCGTACGTGCCCTCGCTGGGAGGCATCCAGCGGATGGTCGCCGGGCCGCCGGTGGACTCGGCGGCCACCGTCTTCGGGGTGTTCACCGCGTGCGGGCCGGTGAAGCGGTACGTGTACTTGGTGACGTCGGCGGAGGGCGAGTCCATGGTGAAACTGCCGTAGTCGCCGGTGCCGACGTGCCAGGCCTCGTCGTCCGGGTACGCGGCGGAGGTGACGGTCGCCGACTTGGGCTGCGTGGTGTCGTAGATGAACTCGCAGCGGGTCTGTGCGCCGTCGGAGGACCAGGCGCCGTAGGCCTCCTGGTCGTGGCCGCGCACGGCCCAGCCGATGACGGTGTTCTTCGGGAGGGTGAAGCCGGCCTCGCCGTCGTCCTTGACGTCGCTGCCGATGGTGTAGAAGAACGTCGCCTGACCGGTCTGGGTGATCTTCTTGCTGACGTTGGTGGTGGCGCGCTGACCCGTCGTGGCGTAGTGCGTGACCGTCTGGCCGTCCTTCTCCCAGAAGACCTTGAACTGGGCCTGCAGCTTCTCGGAGTTGGAGCCGGTGTCGTTGTGGTCGTAGTCCTTGAGCACGACGCTGACGCGGGGCGCCTCGGTGACGTAGTGCTCGGTGGCCGCGCCGTACTCGCAGGCACCGCCCGGCTTCATCTGCAGGGCGTCCTGGTCCGGCTGCAACGGCGGCCGGTTGTAGGTCACTTCGAGGTGGGCGTTGCCGCAGAAACGCTTCCAGTACGAGACGTCCGACTCGCTGGCGGCCTTGAGGCGGAACGTGGTGGTGTCCCAGCCCTTGTCGGCCGCCGTCCGGATGGTGCCCGTCACGCCGAAGCGCACGTTCTGGTTGGTCGAGGTGCACGAACCGGCCGTGTCGGTGGGTGACTTGGAGGCGATCGTGTCCTTCGAGGAGGGCTGGTTGGACCAGTTCGTCTTCGAGCTGATGGCGCTGGCGCCGGTGCTGTTGACGCGGGCCAGCTGCACCTCGCGCGCGGAGTCGCTGTAGGAGTGGACCAGCGTCACGGCGAACTGCGCCTCGACGATGTCCTTGCCCTCGAACGTCCCGGTCGGGACGGCGAAGAACTGCCGCTTCTTGTCGCTGCTGCTGGAGCAGCGGAACGAGACGTTGGACGGGCAGAGGCCCACGCCCTCGTCGTCGCCGAACTTCCAGAAGGAGTCGGACGGGGAGTCGGACGACACCATGGTCCAGCCGGTGCGGTTGGCGGTGCGGAACACGGGGTCGATGTAGACCGGGTACACCGTGTCGTCGCCGGTGAGCAGGTCCGCGTCGGGGGTGAGGGTGACGCTGTCGGAGTCGACGGCCACCTGCACGTCCTCGACGGTGGCGCCGTCGGGCGGCGTGATGTCCTCGCCGGGGGCCTCGGGGGCCTCGGCCGGTTCGCCCGTGCCCTCGCTGGAGTCCCACATCAACGGCTTCGGCGCCTCGAAGACCGCGCCGCCGGAACCGCTGTCGGTGGCGGTCAGACCGCCGCCGGCGCTCTCCGTCAGCTCCACCGAGGTGGTGTCGACGGGGAGTTCGAGGGTGGCGAGGTCGGGGTGCGCGGCGGCCTCGGCGTTCTTGACCACGAGGACGTGGGAGAAGCCCTCCGCGTTCGCGGTGACCTTGAGGTCGACGCCGGGCAGGACTTCGCGGTAGGTCGCGGTGGAACCGTCGATCCTGGGCTCGGGCAGTTGGCCGGGCCAGTCGAGGGAGAGGGCGCGGCCGTCCTTCTCGATCTCGGCGAAGGTGCGGTCGCCGCCTCCGGAGAAGGCCATCGCGGTGACGGCGGCCCTGGGCGCGTACGTCCCGTTGTCCCGCTTGACCAGTGTGGTGTCGATCTCGGTCCAGACGCCGTTCTTGCGGGTGCGGACCGGCTGCACGTACTCGGTGACGGTGAAGGTGCCGTCCGGGTTGGCGACCGTCGTGCTGCGCTCGTCGCGCAGGCTGGTGATCTCGACCTTCTTCCCGGTCTTCGCGGCCCTGTCCTGGGCGGCGTCCTCGGTGAGGGCCGTGACGGAACCCTTGCCCGCCTTCTCGGCGGCCTTGCCCGTGACGGCGGTCGCGGCCGTGGGCTCCGGGGCGGGGGTGCCGCCGAGTGCCGTCACCAGCAGGGCCGTCAGCGCGGTGGCGACGGTGAGCGAGCGGACCGGACGTCGTCCGCCCACCCCTTCATCCGCACTTCTGTTCGAACGGGACGTCATCGCGGTGTACTTCCTTCTCTCCATGCCGTCCGTCACCCGACCACGCCGAACGAGACGCCGTTGTCGGGCAGTCCGCCCGACCCCGGCTGGTACGTGGTGACACCCGTACTGGTGGTGCCGTCGAGGTCGGCCCACGTCACGACGTGGAGGACCCCCTTGGTGGTGCCGGACGCCTTGCTGAAGGGCACCCCGACATAGAGGTTGCTCGCGCCACCGGTCAGCGACATGCCCAGGTGGTCCCGCCTGGTGGCGGTACCCGGCAGGCCCGAGCCGCGGGTGACCAGCCGGTCGGCCGCGCCGATCGTGCCCAGCGGCCGGAAGACCTGGACGGCGCCCGCGTCGGTGGCGGCGCCGACGTCCTTGCCGGGGATGCCGACGGCCAGCCGCACGGTGCCGGCCGTGGTGACGACACTCGTGTCGGTGTTGGAGATGGCCACGCGCTGACCCAGGAAGTCGCCCGCCACGGGGTCGCCCTCGACGTCCGCCACGGCGGCGTCGATGGCCGCCGTCTCGGTGTACGCGCCGGAGGGCTGGATCCGGAAGACCGCCGCGCCGCCCGCCTCGGTGACCGTGCCGATGTCCTCGCCGGGCGTGCCGACGGCCAGCAGGACGTCGGAGTTGTACGTCTGGTCGCTCGGCCGGTAGCCGGTCATGGAGATCGAGGTGCCGAAGCCGTCGTCGGCCTCGGCCGTGCCGGTCACTCCGGTGGCGTCCTGGTCGAATCCGGCCAGGGCGGTGGGGACGCCGCTCGCGAGGGTGTGGTTGAAGACCGCGACACCTCCGGCGAAGGTCTCGTCTCCGATGGCCTCGCCCGGGATGCCGACGCCGAAGTAGCGGTTGGTCCCGGCCACGGAGTAGCCGAAGCGGTCGTGGGCCTCGACGGTTCCGGGTACCCCCGGGTCGTTCTGGTTGACGGTCGTCCTGGTGCTGCCCTGGATGTAGTGGACACAGCCGGCGTCCGCGTAGTCGGTGCCGCCGCTGACGACGTTCTCGCCGGGCACGCCGACGACCAGGTAGGGCGCACCGCTCGCGGTCTCGCCGCCCTTGACGGACTGTCCGAACCAGTCGTACGCCTCGGTGGTGGTGTCGGCGTCCAGCCCCGACTGGCTGTAGCCCTCGATCACGGAGCCCTCGCCGATGCCCGTGGGCGTGCCGTGGACGATGTAGATCGCCCCGGCGTCGACGAGCTTCACCCCGTCCTTGGTGATGTCCTCGTACGGCACCCCGACGACGAGGTCGGTGCAGCCGTCGCCGTCGGCGTCGTAGGTCGTGCGGGAGGTGCCGAAGCCGTCACCGGGCTCGGGAGCGGCGTTCATGCCGGTGGTGGCCTGCGAGATCTCGAAGACCCCCTTGCCGCCGCCGAGGATCACCCGCACCAGACCGGCGCCCTTGACGCCGCTCACCGTGGCGTTCGGGTCCGCGACGACCGTGTCGACGACACTGTCGCCGTTGAAGTCGGTAGATGTTCCCGCCGTGCAGGTGGCCGCCGCTGCCACCCCGGCGACGCTGGAGGGCAACAGCCCCGATGACATGACGACGGAAGCCAGCAGGGCCCACCCCGCTGTGCGTGTGCGTATTCGCACAACTCACCCCTATATCCCCGTTGAGTGACCACATCCACACCCCTGGCCACGTAAGGGGAAGCTAAAGGTCCACGTCGTCTACATGTCAACCCCCCTTTCTCCATGGGCCCCTCACGGCAATGGAGATGTTTGCATATGTCACCCTCGACCCCCGCCAAGCCGTTCAGGCCGGAAATTTCCGGCCAACTCGCCTACCCCGATTGACGGTTGTTCGTCCAGGCCGCCTATAGTCCGGTTGCTCACGCAAGCAGGCCGCGTGGGCGCCCCCATGCCGTGGACGTTTCGGTCGGATCCCGTGCCCGGGGACGACGTCGCCTGCCGTCAGGTCACTCGAAGGGCAGGTAGCCGTGCGTCGGCTCTGGGGTTGTCTCATTCTTTGCGTTGCTACCGTTGCCGCGTTACTCGTCCACGACACCCGCGACAGCGCGGCGGCCGACCGCAACGAGAGCTCCCACGCCTATGGTTCGCACCCCCGGCAGACCCTCGACGCCTACTGGAACGCCGCCGGTGAGGAGCGTGGCGGGAAGCAGCCGGGCCTCGTGATCCTGCACGGCGGCCACTGGTACGAGGACACCGGCTGGGCCACCTGGTCGCGCACCTTCGCGGACGCCGGGTACGCCGTCTTCGCCGTCGACCACCGGCTGAATTTCGACGCTCCCTGGCCGGCCCAGCGGACCGACGCGCTGTCCGCGCTGGACTGGATCCGCGACCACGCCGCCGACTTCGACGTCGACCCCGGCCGGCTGGTCCTGCTGGGCTCCTCCTCGGGCGGCCAGATCGCCACGGCCGTCGCCACCTACGGCTCCGGCGCGTTCCGCGTCGACGGCGTGGTGGCCCTCTCCCCCGTCAACGACCCGTACCGCGCCTGGCGCGACGGCAACGCCGGCGACGCGACCGACCGGCAGCGCAAACTGCGCGACAACGCCACCCTCCTGGCCCGCTGTCACCCCGGCCCGGCGGACGACTCCGCGTCCGCGCACCCGGGTTGCCGGGACACCTGGACGGACATGGTCGTCAGGAACCGCGCCTCCGGCGGCGACGACGCCCCGATGTTCCTGCTCCACTCCGAGAACGACTTCGTGCCCGTCCGGCACTCGCTCGACCTCGAAGCCGCCGAGGAGGGCGCCCACAACATGCCCGCCAACGGCGTCACGGTCGAGACGGTGGCCGGTTCCGCGCACGGCGGAGCACTGTTGAAGGAGCCGGGAGTGGCCGACCGGGTCCTGGGCTGGATCGCCGAGAGGACGCACTGAGCGCCATGAAGATCACCTTCCTGCTCCACAACGCGTACGCCATCGGCGGCACCGTCCGCTCGACACTGAACCTCGCCGGAGCCCTGGCGGCCCGTCACGACGTGCAGGTCGTCTCGGTGTTCCGCACCGAGGAACGCCCCCTGCTCGGCGTGAGCGGCAAGGTCCGCCTGGTCCCGCTCGTCGACGAACGCCCCGACGCCGCCACCTACGACGGCGACCACGAGCTGATGTCACGGCCCTCCACCGTGGTCCCGCCCACCGAGGTGCTCGCCCACCGCTACACCGCGCTCACCGACGAACGCCTGCGTGCCTTCCTCGACACCACCGACACCGATGTCGTCGTCGCGACCCGCCCGGCGCTCGTGGTCGCCCTGGCCGGCCACGGCTCCGTCGGCTCGCGCCGCCCGCCCGGCGCGTCCCGCGCGACTCGCCGGGGCCCGCTGCTCATCGGGCAGGAGCATCTGTCGTACGACAACCACGTGCCCGGCGTGCGCGAGGCACAGAACGCGGCGATCGGGCGCCTGGACGCCTTCGTCACCGTCTCCGCGCGGGACGCCGCCGACCATCGCCGGCATCTGCCGGGCCTGCGCACCCGCATCACGAACATCGCCAACGCCGCGCCCCGCCCCCGGGCCGAACCCTCCGACCTGCGCGCCCCGTTGGTGGTCGCCGCCGGGCGCCTGTTCCCGGTCAAGCGGTACGACCTGCTCGTCGAGGCCTTCGCCAAGGTCGTCGCCGAACACCCGGAGTGGCGGCTGCGGATCTACGGCAAGGGCCCGGAGCGCGCGAACCTGCGCGCCGCGATCGACAGGCTCGGACTGGGCGACCACGTCTTCCTCATGGGCGCCCACGCCACGCTGGAGACCGAGTGGGCGAAGGCCTCCGTCGCCGCGGTCAGCTCCGAGTGGGAGTCCTTCGGCATGACCATCCTGGAGGCCATGCACGCCGGCGTCCCCGTGGTCGCCACCGACTGCCCGCACGGCCCCGGTGAGATCGTCACCGACGGCACCGACGGCCTCCTCGTCACCCCGGACGACCCGAACGCCCTGGCCACGGGCCTGCTCCGGCTCATCGACGACCCGGAACTACGGCAGCGCGTCGGCAGCGCCGGCCGCACGACCGTCCAGCGGTACGCGCCCCGCGCGATCGCCGCGGAGTACGAGCACCTGATCGCCGACCTCCAGGAAGCCCGCACCCCGGCGACGGTGAAGCTGGGACGACGCTTACGCCGGACGCTGGGGTGGCTCCCCTCCCCGGCGGACGCGAAGCCCAAAGCGGCGGCCGGGTCGACCGCCCCGAACGCGAAGCCCGCACAGGCCGTTCCCCCGCGCGCCGCCGCCGAGAACGCCGCGCCGAAGCCGTTACGTCCGAAGGCCGGCTGTCGCGTCGGCGGGCGCGGCGAGGTGCGGGTCTCCGTGGCCGCGTCCGGCGTGTCGGGGGCGGACCTGACGCTGGTGCTGCGCCGCCGCCACGCCGACGACGAGGTGCGCGTCCCCCTGCGGCAGGACACGCCGGGCGACGCCAGGAGCCCGTGGACCGCCACGCTGGACCACGACGGACCGGACCTCGCGGAGGGCCGCTGGGACCTGCACGTCGAGCGGGGCGAGGACGGGGCTCGCCGTCGGGTGCGGGCCCAACTGGTCGAGCAGCGGGGTCTGTTGACCGCCGAGCTCCCGGACCGGTCGCCGGTCGCCTGGTGGATCCCGTACGCCACCAAGGACGGCTACCTGGCGCTGCGCACCTTCCACCGCACCGCGCACGCCGAGGTCACCGCGCTTCCCGTCGGCGACGGCTCGATCGCCGTGGAGGGCGTCCTGCACGGGGCCGTGCTCGGCGAGGGCGCGACACTGCTGGGTGTCGCCCGGGGCGAGGACGCGGCGGACTTCGAGGCACCGGCGACACGTGTCGAGGCAGGGCGCGCGACCGGACGACCCGGATTCCGCGCACGGCTGACGTCCCTGCCGGACCCCGCCGGCCCGGACAAGGTGATCTGGGACCTGTTCCTGCGTCCCGCCCCCGACGCCGAACCCCTCCGACTCGGCCGGCTGTTCGACGACATCGTGGACCGCAAGGACACCGACAAGTACCCGGCGGTCACCCTGGCCACACCGGGCGGCGCCTTGCCGCAGGCCCGCTTCTTCTTCACCGTCACCAACGACCTGGCCGTGGCCCTCTCCTGAGACGAACGACTGCTACATCTTGTCGATCTTCAGGTTCGCGATGACCGTACGGGCGATCTCCCGGCCCTGCTCGGTGAAGTGGCCCTTGCCCGGATAGTCGATCCAGAGCCGGTACATGTCACCGTTGCCCGCCCTGTAGTACAGGACCCGCGCCTCACGCAGGCGCGGGGCCTGGGTGTCCGTGGTCGTGTACCTGATCGTGTTCTCGGCGGCCTCCTGGTCCCGGAACCTCGCCTCCTGCGGCCGCCCCTTCGGCGCGGGCTCGTCGGCGACGTCCAGCGAGTACTCGCCGTCCTTCACCAACTCCCAGTCGGCGTACGCCTTGTCCAGCGCGACCCCCGGGATCTCGTTCTCCGTGTCGTCCTTCTTGATGTCCCGGTCGACGTTGATCCGGATCAGCCCGCTCGGGTCGCTGTACTGCGCGAACGTACCGTCGGTCTCGTCCGGCTCGAACCGGTCCTTCACGAAGTCGCCGGGCACGCCCACGCTCGCGGCGACCTTCGTACCGAGGTCCCGCTGCTTCCAGCCGTCCGGGAGCGGCCCCGCGAAGGGATCGGCGACCACCACGTAGGTCGTCACCGCCGCCGCCACGCCCAGCACGCCGAGCCCGGCGACCGCCACCGCGACGACCGCCGCGCCGACCCCGGCGAGGGTCTTGGCGCCGATCCTGATGCCCTTGGAGTCCCCCGCCCGGGGCCCGGCGGTCGTCTGGACCACCTGGGTGGGCGCGGGGGCCGGCGGGTTGGCGGCCGCCTCCAGCAACTCGCGGACCCGGGCGGCGCTCGGGCGGCGCGCCGGGTCCTTCTGCAGCAGGCCGTTGATGGCCTCGGCGAGCGGGCCGGTGGCCGAGGCGGGCGCCGCGGGCGTGGCGTTGAGCACGGACTGCAGGGTCGCGGGCGTGTTGCTGCGCCGGAACGGCGACACACCCTCCGTGGCCGCGTAGAGGACGACGCCGAGCGACCAGAGGTCCGACGCGGGACCGGGGCGCTGGCCGAGCACCCGCTCGGGGGCGATGTACTCGGGGGAGCCGACGAAGCCGCCGGTGTCCGTCAGATTGGTCTCGCCCTCGATCTGGGCGATACCGAAGTCGGTGAGGACGACCCGGTCGTGACGGCCGAGGAGGACGTTGTCCGGCTTGACGTCCCGGTGCAGGATGCCCGCCGCGTGCGCCGCCTCCAGCGCGCCGAGCACGTCGAGGCCGATTCTCGCCGCCTCCCGAACACCGAGGGTGCCCTCCTGGAGCGCGTCGCCCAGGGAACGCCCCCGCACCAGCTCCATGACGATCCACGGCCGGTCGTCCACGACCGCCACATCGTGCACGTTCACGACGGACGGATGATCGAGCCGGGCCGCCGCGCGCGCCTCACGTCGCATCCGCTCGAAGGCGTTGGCCCGTTCGCGCTCGGGAAGATGGTCGGGTACGCGCGGCTCCTTGACGGCGACCTCCCGGTCCACCGTCTCGTCCTGCGCCCGCCACACCGTGCCCATACCGCCGTGCCCGAGCTTGGCGAGCAACCGGTAACGGCCGGCGATCAGCCGCCCGGTGCCGGGGTCCTGCGAGGACGGCGCGGGCTGTACCGCCCGCGGGGGCGGTGCGGGCCGAGCCGCCTGCGGGGGCTGCGGCTGCGGGGCCGGGGCAGGCGCGGGCTGGTCCGCGACCCGGGTCGGCTGCGCGTACGGGTTCCCCGGGTACGGCGCACTCGGCTGCGGCGGTTGCAGTCCGAAACTCGTCGGCTCGTCGGCTCCGTAGCCGGGCCCAGGCCCTGATCCGTAAGGGGCGCCCCCGTTGCTGCTCATACGTTCATCTGTATCGCGGCAAGCGCTTCGGCAGCCAGCCCCGTCGCATTCCGGTCACAGACCCGTGACGCGGAACACCACTTATCTCCGCTTTAGTGACGAACGAACGTGTCGACCGCCACGTCGAAGTACTCCTTCGCCTCGCTCACCCTTCCGACCGGCGCCGACACCCACACGTCGTACAGCCGCCCGTCCCGCTCCCAGCAGAGGTCGTACGTGTGCCGGGGTCCCTCCGCCGCGCTGAAACCGTCCCAGGTGAACTCCCAGAGCGCGGCCGTCCGCCCGTCGTGCGTGGTCTCGGTGACCCTGCCGTCGCGGTAACCGGGGTTCGTGGAGGGCCCCTTCGCGTGGGCGCGCCGCATCACCCCGGCCGGCCCGCCCTCCTCCGGCTCTCCGACCTTGACTCCGATCCGGATCACCTGCCCCGGCGACATGTAGAAGACCCGCTCCCCCTGCGGCCGCCGTGTGAAGTCGTCGGGCACGGCGAGGCTGAAGCCCCGCTCGTCGTCGGCCAGCCGGTATCCCGAGGGCACGGTCGGCGCGGTGGCCGCCCGTGAGCGCGTCACGGTGGGCGTGGCGTTCCCCGACGTACCGGAGGCGCCACCGGCCCCGCCGGTCCCACCCGACCCATCGGTCTCGCCCGAGCCCGAGGTGCTCGACTCACCCGACGTGTGCGAGGTGCTCGGCGTGCCGGACCGTCCCGACTCGCCCGGCGATCCCGACTGACCCGACTCGCCCGCCGTGCTCGACGCACCCGGCGTCCGCGGTCCCGACGTGCCCGGGGTGCCGCCCTCACCGCCCCCCTCCCGCATCAGCAGGGCCGCCGCCGAGACCCCGGCCCCGGCCATCGCCGCCACCAGCGCGGCCGCGACCAGCACGCTCCGGGTGGAGTGCGGCGGGCGCCGCTGCTCGGGCTGCTCCCGCAACGCCGCGACCCCGGCTCCGCCCGCGTCCGACGGTGACTGTCCGCCCCCGGCCTCCGGCGCGTCCTCGGCGGCGGCACCGGTGGCCCCGGCGGCGGCCGCGCGCCGCGCGTCCCGTCCCGGACGCGGCACGTCCCGCCGGGTCGGGGTGTAACCGTGCGACGTCCTCGGGTTCTTCGTCGTCCGCGGCGTCCGGCCGGTCTCCCGGAACGCCCGCAGCAGCCGCTCGGCCTCCTCCGCGTCGAGCCGCCGGTCCGGATCACGCTCCAGCAGCCCCCGTACGACGGGAAGCAGCGGCGCGGCCTGCGCGGGCGGCCGAATCTCGTCGACGACGACCGCGTGCAGGATCCCGCCCAACGAGTCACGCCGGAACGGCGATTCCCCACTGAGCACGGCGCACAGCAGCGCGCCCAGCGACCACAGGTCGGACTCCGGCCCGGTACGGACCCCGGACATCCGCTCCGGGGCGGTGTACTCGGGCGACCCGACGAAGGACCCGCTCTCGGTGAGCGTGGTCGCACCGGCGACCTGGGCGATGCCGAAGTCGGTGAGGACGACCCGGTCGGTGCCGTTCTCCACCAGGACGTTCGCCGGCTTGAGGTCGCGGTGCAGGACCCCGGCGTCGTGCGCCCGCCGCAGCGCGCCCAGCAGATCGATCCCGATCCGCGCGGCCTCCCGCGCGTCGACGGGCCCCCGTTCCTCGATCCGCTCCGCGAGCGAGTCGCCGTCGATCAACTCCATGACGATGTACGGTCGTTCGTCCTGCTCGACGACGTCGTGCACGACGATGATGTGGGGGTGGCCGAGCCGGGCGACCGCCCGTGCCTCCCGCAGGGTGCGCTCGCGCCGTTGCCGGGAACGCTCCTCCGGGAGCGAGTCGTCCAGGGCGAGTTCCTTGACCGCCACCTGCCGGCCGAGGAGCTGGTCGGTGGCCCGCCACACGATCCCCATACCGCCGCGGCCGATCCTGGCCTCCAGCCGGTACCGCCCGGCTATGACGCGGACGTTCTCCCCCTCGGTCCCCATACGCCTCATCATGCCGCACCGGACCCGAACCCTCCGGTGCCGTGCGACCGGCTGGCCGACAAGCACCGCACACACGTCTCACGAGCGCCTTGCGAGCGCCTTTCGAGCGCCGTGCGGGCGCCGCGCGGGGAGGCCCACCTCGGATGTGCCGGCGGGCGTCACCGGCGGGGCTCACCGCTCCGCCGGCCTCCAGCTGCGCAGCACCGCGTAGAACCGCTCCTCGGCCGTCTCCCAGTCCGCCGCCGGTGCGGACATGTAGATCGTGTACTCGACACCGTCCCGGGAGAGGTACATCTGCTCGATCGCCCGGCGCGGCCCCGGGAACTCCGTGCCCTTGGCCGACGCGGTCCAGGTGAAGTCCCACAGCGCGCCGGGCCGGTCGCGGTAGATGTTCTCCTCCAGGCTCACCCGCTGGTACCGGGAGCGCGTCCGCACCTGCTCCTCCAGGTCGAGCTGGTGGTGGTACGGGCTGTCGAAGTCCGGCGAGTCGTCCACGGCGACCCGGAGGAAGTGCTCACCGCCGTCGGGCGTGTAGTCGATCTGCGAGCCCTCCACCTGCCGCTTCCACCCCTTGGGCAACGCGAGGCTGAAACCCTCCGGGTCCTCGACCCGCTCCCACCCCTCGGGCACCCCGTCGGCCGACCGGTCCCCGTCCTGCGACCCGCCCGACCCGCCCGACCCGTCAGTCCCGTCCGTCCCGGCCGAGGAGGAGCCGCTCCCCGCCCACCACCCGTCCGCGTAGTGCGCCGCGACGGCCCCACCACCACCGACCAGCACGGCCAGCGCCAGCACGAGCGCGACCGTACGGCCTTGTCGGCGCCGCTTGCCCGTGGACGCGGCGGGCGGCACAGCGGAGCCCGGCGGATAGGCCCCGGCCCCCGGAGCGCCCGGCGTCCCCGAACCACCGAAGCCACCGGACCCGTCGCCCCAGCCGACAACGGCACCGGTGGAGTACTCCGCCCCCTGCGCCCCGCTCCCGTAGGCACCCGACGCGACCTCTACGCCGTAGGGCCGTGCCCCCGCCACGCCGACGCCCGCGCCTCCGTGAACTTGCTGAATTCCCTGAACTCCCTGAGCTCCTTGTCCACCGCGCACGTCCTGCGCGCCCTGCTCACCGGGTGTGCCGTATGTGCCGCCGTGTGCGCCTACCCCACCCGCACCATTCGTTCCGCCGGCACCGTCCGAGCCACCCGAGCCAGCCGACCCGGCCCCCGCGCTCCCCAACTGCTCCCGAGTCGCCAGATACGCCTGTGCCTCCCGGGGCCGCCGCCCCTCCGCCGCCTCGGCAAGCATCTGCTCGGCCTCGTCGGAGCCGGGCCGTACGGCGGGGTCCTTGCACAGCAGCGCGGCGATGACGGGCCCCAACGCCCCGGCGTCCGCCGGTTCCGCGGCCTCCTCGCTCACCACGGCCTGCATGGTGGTGAGCGGAGTGGTGCGCCGGAACGGCGACTTGCCCGCCACCGCCGTGTACAGGGTGGCGCCCAGGGACCACAGGTCGGAGGCGGGCCCGGGCTCTTGCCCGCGCACCCGCTCGGGGGCGATGTAGTCGACGGAACCGACGATCTCGCCGGTGCGAGTGATGGTCGTGTCGCCCTCGACCTGCGCGATACCGAAGTCGGTCAGCATGACCCGGCCGTCCTCGGCGAGCAGCACGTTCCCCGGCTTCACGTCACGGTGCAGGACACCGGCCCGGTGGGCGGCCCGCAGCGCGCGCAGCACCCACACGCCGATCCGCGCCGTCTCGCGCGCCTCCAGCCGCCCCCGGTCCCGCACGGCGTCGGCCAGCGAGACGCCCTCGACCAACTCCATGACGATCCACGGGCGGTTGTCGTGCTCCAGCACGTCGTGCACGGTGACGACGGCCGAGTGGTTGATCCGCGCGGCCGCGCGCGCCTCGGCCCGGGTCCGCCGCAACAGGATGGCCTGCTCGTTCTCCGAGACGTAGAGCGCGGCCGTCAACTCCTTGACCGCGACCGCCCGGTGCAGCACCTCATCGTGCGCACGCCAGACCCGTCCCATGCCACCGCTGCCGATCGTGTCGACCAGTCGGTAGCGCTCCGCGAGGAGCTGGCCCTGCATCTGATTCACGTTGCCCCGCAATGTTCTTGACAGGGTCACAGTAGGGAGCGGCCCACAGCCCGGGGAACCGGGCTGGCCGCACAGAGACCGCACTGTGACGGTTCTCGCTTCCGCGACCGGAGCACAACCTTCCGCCGCCGGGCCGAACAGCCACCGAACCACCGCCGCCCGACCTGCGGCTCAGCCGGTCGCCTTGTACGTGGCCGCCGCCTGCTCGTACAGCCGGGTGACCTCGTCCCGCTCCGCCTCCGGCCCGCGCACCTGCACCACGTGGTACCGCCCGTCGAGGAGGATCACCAGGTTCCGTACGAAGACGCCGCGCCCCTCGGAGTCCTGCCAGGTGAACTGCCCCTCGGCCGAGGTCACCCCGCCCACCTCGATCAGCCGCATGCCCGTGGAGGTGGCCCAGGACGAGTCGCGGAAGGGCTGCAACTCGCGCTCGTCCTCCCGCTGGTACTTCAGCGGATCGCTGCCGTACGTCGCCGTGCTGTCCCGCCCGGGGACGAGGATCAGCTCGAAGCCGCCCTGGGAGTAGACGATCTGACCGCGCCCGTTCCTGCCGCTGCGGTCCCAGCCGGTGGCGACGGCGACCTGGAACCCCTCGGGGTCCTTGCGCAGGGTGAAACCCTGGGCCACCTCGGGATCGCCGGTCTGCGTCTGCGTGGACCCGGACGACCCCGACGGCGAGGGGCTCGCGCCGCTCTGGTCCTCCTCGCCACCGTCGGGCGAGTTCGAGTTCTGGCCGGGCCGGGAGTCGCCGCTCGCCTCCGGCGCCGGACTCGGCTGCCCGACACTGTCCGTACGGCTGCCGGTGTCACCGCCCTCACTGCTCGGTGCGGCCTTCGGCATGAACACCATGGCGTACGTGATGGCGGCGGCCAGCGCGAGCAGGATCAGCAGGAGCAGGTTCCGGCCCAGCTTGCGGGGCTGGGGCCGCCTGTCCTGCCGGGTGCGCTTGTGGCGGGCGTGCGCGCTGGTCGCGGGCAGCCCGGCCCGTCGCCTGCGGACGAGTTCGCCCCGCCGCCGTACGATCGGCAGCCGGCTCGCGTCGACGGGTGGCGCGGGCACGACGTGCGTCCCGGCCTCGGGTTCGGGCGCGGACCGCACCAGGGAGCGCAGCCAGCCGCGCAGTTCCTCGAAGTCCAGCCGCTCGGTGGGATCCTGACGCAGCAGCGACTCCACGACCGGCCGCAGCGGCCCGCACTCCTCGGCGAACGCGGGCGGCTCCGCGCACACCATCTGCACCAGCTCGGCGGTGTTCTCCTCCGGGTACGGCGCATGCCCCTGCACCGCCCTGAACAGCAGCGCTCCGAGCGCCCAGAGATCCGTTGCCGGTCCGATCGGCGCGGCCAACTGCCAGTTCTCGTGCACCGGTCCGGCCTGCTCCGGCGCCCATCGCTCCGTGACCGGCCCCACCACGGCCATCCGTGCCTGCCGGGCGCGCTCGGCCGCGAGCGCGGTGGCGGGCCCCCTCCGAGGAGCGGCCCCTGCGCCCGCGCCGTCCCAGGGGACGGCGTCCGTCACACCGGCGGGGACGGAGGCGTCGGGCGCGGCGTCGGCGTACGCGCCGCCGCGCGTCCGGCCGCCGTACGACGCGTCGCCGGGCCCTCCGCCGCCACGGGCGCCGGGGGCACCGTGGACACCGAGGGCGCCACTGTCGGTCGTACTGTCGTCGCTCGCGCCGGGGGTGGCCGTTCCCCCGCGCGGCAGGGCTCCGTGCCAGGCGCTCGTGGCGCCGCCGTTCGCGAGGACACCGTAGGGGTCGGCGATCTGGTGGAGCGGCACCGGGCGCGTCGCCGCACCGGATGTCGGGCCGCTGTCCCGTCCTGTCCCCGGCGTCGCGTCCTGCGGCGCCGGCCGCTGGGCGGGCAACCCCGTGCCCGGCCCTCCGTGTTGGTCGTCCTGCACGCGGGCCGCGGCCCGCGCACCCGCCCGGTACGCCGCGATGGCACCCGCTCGCGCCGCGCGAGCGTCCCCGCCGGCCTCCAGCGCGCGCTGTCCCCCGGAGGGATCGGCCCCCGGAGCCGCACTCCCTGCCCGCGCCTCTATCGCGGCCCGCCGAGCGGCCTCGGGATCCTCGACCGCGCCACCGGGCCCACCACCGCGGGCCCCGCCGAACGTACCGCCGCCTCCGGGCAGCGCACCGCCGCGGGCGCCGGGCACACCGCCGAGCGGCGCCTGGTCACGCCGAGCGTCCCGCATCCCGGCGGGCGGCACCGGGACCTGCCGTGCGCCCTGGCCTCCGCCCGGCCCCGCGGCAGACGCCGTCGCGCCACCGCCGGGTGCCGCGGGCGGCCTGTCCTCGAACTCCCGCGCGGGCACCGGGTCGTACCCGCACAGCGCCTCTTCCGCCGCCCCGGCGGCCAGCCCGGTCAACATCACCCGGCCGTCGTCGCAGACCAGCACCGTGCGGGCGGTGATGTTCCGGTGCACCCAGCCGTGCGCGTGCAGCGCGCGCAGCGCGGTGAGCACGTCGGAGGCGACCTCCGCCGCGCGGTACGGCGTCAGCGGCTGCTCGGCGAGCAGCGCCTCCAGCGTCCGGGCGGACACCAGTTCGCTCACTATCCACAACGAGCCGCCTTCGGCGAACACGTCGAAGACCTGGTCGAGCCGGGGGTGGTCGGGGATCTGCGCGGCGGCCTGTGCCGCTTCGATGGCCCGCCGTACGGCGGGGTCGGCGGACCCGCGCGTGGTCCGGGCCGCACCGCGGCGCGCCCCGGCGTCCCGCGCGACGTACCCCTCGGGCAGACCGTCCGAGTCGAGCACCTCCGCCTCGACCACCTCGGGCAGCGGCACCTGCCGTACCAGGACTTCCTGACCGCTGTAGGTGTCGAAGGCCCGTATCTCGGCGGCGGGTTCGTACTCGTCGGAGGGCGGCAGCGGCAGGCGATAGCGGTCGGCGAGCACTCGCCCCGCGTATTCGTCCACAATGCCCTCCCCCGGCCGCCCGGTTGGTCAATTCCGCTCGCCCAGCGACCCGTTCCGTTCTGGATGCGTACGTCCGCAGCCCTTCACGATACGTGCCGGAGGCAACTCTCATTGACTCGATGCGATATCTCGTTCGTCTCGAATGCGCTCGAACGCATCCGATCTTCCCCGGAACACCCGCCCCCGAACTCACCCGGCGGGCACAACTCCCGCAGCCGAGCTCACAGGGAAGCGACTCGCCCCCGCCCACGCACCCGCACGCCCCCGTACGGCACTCCGAACCGAGGCACGGGCCCGCACAGAGCCACTGCCCCTAACGCACCGGCGCACAACACCCCGCCGCACGCGCCCCTGCGCACACCGTCACGGGCGGAGCCGCGACCGGGGCGGGCGGTGCCGAGAGCGCAGCGCCCGGCACCTCACGACTTCGGCTCGAACGTCTTCGTGAACGTCCGCCATGTGTCCTTGCGCAGCGCACCGCTCCACTTCGCGGCCTTCGCGGTGTACATCAGCGCGTATCCCTGCCGCGAGTCGACGACGAACCCGCGGTCGATCGACCGGTTCTTCGTGCCGCTCTCCACGTAGGTGAACTCCCAGTCGGCCGCGTTCCAGCCCCGGTAGTCCACCGCCTCTATTCGGATCCGCTTGTACTGCGAACGCGTCATGAAGCGTTCCTGGTTCTTCCAGTCCGCGACCGGGTCGCTCTTCGGCGTGGTCGTCCACCCGACGAGCAGCCGCTGGCCGTCGGGGCCGGAGAACCGGGCTCCCGCGGCGTCCGTGGACTGGTACTTCCATCCGTCGGGCAGCCCGATCGAGAACCCCTGCGCGCTCTTGTACGTCTCGGTCGCGATGTCCCCCGAGCCGGAGTCGTCGCCGTTCACCGACCCCTTCGACCCGCCCGAAGGACTCGGCGAACCCCCGGCGCCGCTCGAACCGGCGGCCTCCTCCGTCGTCTCCCCGTCCGGGCTGGGGTCGGACCCCTTGTTCTCGTCGGCGCCCTCGTCCGTGTTCTTGTCCGCGTCCTTGCTGTCGGCGTCGCTCCCCGACGCCGTCCCGCTGGACGCGGCCGCCTTGGTGTCGGCCCCCTTGCTGCCGGTCGAACTGCCGTCGTCACCACCGAGGGTGAGCGCCAGGACGGTCCCGAGGACGGCCAGGACGACGGCCACCGCGATGACGGCCAGCGTCCGCCGTGAGACCACGTCCGTGATCGGCGCCCTGGGGACCGGCCGCGGCGGCAGATCCGGCGGCACCATCTCGGGCCACCCCGAAGTCCGCCCCGCCGAAACGGAGTTCCCCGGGCCCGCGCCCTGACCGGCACCCGCGGCACGCGGTCCGGGCACCCCGGAGGCCGGCTTGCCCGCCGCCTGCGCGGCGCCCCCGCCGGAAGCCTTGGCGCTGTCGGCACCGGACGACACCCCGACCGAAGCGGACCGCGTCGTCACGGCCGCCGGAGTCGAGGCCGCGGACTTCGCACCGGCCCCACCGGAAACCGCGCCTGCGGCACCGCCCGAAGCCCCGGACGCACCCCGCGCGGTACCGGCGCCGGTACCGGCAGCCGCCCCGGCCGCGGCCCCGGCCGGCCCCTTCCGCATGGACCACCGTGGCGCGCGAGCCCGCTCGCCACCGCCGTTCTTGGCCCCGGACCCGGCCCCACCGCCACCGGAACCGCCCTTCTTCGAACGCTCCTCAGGCACCGGCGGCAACGGCACGACCCGCGTCGCGTCCGCCGGCTCGACGTCCTTCGGATCGGGCGCGTGGATCACCCTGTTGAGCATGGCCCGTGCGCCGGCGTCGTCGAGGCGCCGCTCGGGGTCCTTGGTGAGCAGACCGAAGATGACGTCCTTCAGGGCCCCGGCGCGCTTCGGCTGCGGCACGGGTTCGGTCATCACCGCGGTCAGCGTCGCTATGGCCGAACCCTTGTCGTAGGGCGGCACCCCCTCGACCGCCGCGTAGAGCAGACCGCCGAGCGACCACAGGTCGGCGGCGGGCCCGGGCTTGTGCCCGCGCGCCCGCTCCGGCGAGATGTACGAGGGAGCGCCCACGAGCATGCCGGTCGAGGTGATGGAGGGGTCACCCTCGACCTGTGCGATACCGAAGTCGGTGAGGACGACCCGCCCGTCGTGCTTGTCGATGAGCACGTTCGACGGCTTCACGTCCCGGTGCAGGATGCCCTCGCGGTGCGCGGCGCGCAGCACGTCGAGGATGGCGAGCCCCACCTCGGCGGCCCGCCTCGGTTCGAGGACGCCGTCCTCACGGATGACCTCGGCGAGCGACTTGCCCTCGACGAGCTCCATCACGATCCACGGCCGGTCGTCCTCGTGGACGACGTCGAACACCGTCACCGCGGCGTTGTTGCGGATCCGCGCGATCGCCTTGGCCTCGCGCAACGTGCGCGTGATCAGCCGCCGTTTCTCGTCCTCGTCGATGCTCGACGGGAACCTCAGCTCCTTGACGGCGACCGTACGGCCCAACGTCTCGTCCATGGCACGCCACACCGTGCCCATGCCGCCGCGACCGAGCACCCCTCCCAGCCGGTACCGCCCGGCGAGGAGACGTGCGTCCTTGTCCTGACGGGATTCCCCAGCCCGCTCCGCCTCCGACATGCGTCCCCTCATACAACCCGCCCTGACAGAGCCTCCATTGTCACCCACCCGCCAACCGCCCCACGCCCTGGGCCCCCCTCAACCAGCCACCCGGTCTCCAAGCCCCTCACCGCGCCCACCCACACTTCACAGCCGGTGCCCGATTTCTGAGGGACCCCCAGAAGCAGGCCCGCCCCCTCAGCCCCGTCCGGCGCTCAGGACGAGCCCGAAGAGCGGCAGGGCGATCGGGGCCCGCGGCCCCCGGGAACGGCCGGGCGCCGCGGAGGAGCAGCGCCCTCGGGAGGGACGGTCAAGGACGGCGGGGGCGGCCCGAACTACAGCGGCACGATGTCCGGCGCCCCCAACCGCGCGGCATCCGCCGTCAGGTCGTCCGGCTGCCGCTGCGACTCCCGCTCCGCCTCCACCCTCTTCTCATAGTGCTGGACCTCCCGCTCGATCTGGTCCTTGTCCCACCCGAGCACCGGAGCCATCAGCTCCGCCGCCTCCCGCGCACTGCGCGTCCCCCGGTCGAACGTCTCGATCGAGATCCGCGTCCGCCGAGTGAGCACGTCGTCGAGATGCCGCGCCCCCTCGTGCGAGGCCGCGTACACCACCTCGGCCCGCAGATAGTCGTCGGCCGCGTGCAACGGCTCCCCCAGCGACGGATCGGAGGCGATCAGATCGAGCAGTTCCTCGGTCGCCGACCCGTACCGGTTCAGCAGATGTTCCACCCGCACCACATGCAGCCCGGTGCTCGCCGCGATCCGCGCCCGCGCGTTCCACAGGGCCCGGTACCCCTCCGCGCCCAGCAGCGGCACATCCTCGGTGACACACTCCGCGACCCGCTGGTCGAGCCCGTGCACGGCGGCGTCCACCGCGTCCTTGGCCATGACCCGGTACGTCGTGTACTTGCCGCCGGCCACGACCACCAGCCCCGGCACGGGGTGCGCCACGATGTGCTCGCGCGAGAGCTTGCTGGTGGCGTCCGACTCCCCCGCGAGCAACGGCCGCAGTCCTGCGTACACCCCCTGTACGTCGTCCCGCGTCAGCGGGACCGCCAGGACCGAGTTCACGTGCTCCAGCAGATAGTCGATGTCCGCGCTGGACGCGGCCGGGTGCGCCTTGTCGAGGTCCCAGTCGGTGTCCGTCGTGCCCACGATCCAGTGCCGCCCCCAGGGGATGACGAACAGCACGGACTTCTCGGTCCGCAGGATCAGCCCGGTCGTGGAGTGGATCCGGTCCTTCGGTACGACCAGATGGATGCCTTTGGAGGCCCGGACGTGGAACTGCCCGCGCTCGCCCACCATCGCCTGGGT
This sequence comes from Streptomyces akebiae, assembly GCF_019599145.1. Lineage (NCBI taxonomy): Bacteria > Bacillati > Actinomycetota > Actinomycetes > Kitasatosporales > Streptomycetaceae > Streptomyces > Streptomyces akebiae. Next base: position 3,968,860 of record NZ_CP080647.1, read on the forward strand.
GTCGTCGGTCCACACCCCGGTCGCGTTGACGACCTGCCGGGCGCGGATCTCGTACTCCCCGCCACCCTCGACGTCCTGCACCTTGGCCCCGACGACCCGCTCGCCCTCCCGCAGGAAACCGGTCACCCGCGCGCGGTTGGCGACCTTCGCCCCGTACGACGCGGCCGTGCGCACCATGGTGGCCACATACCGGGCGTCGTCCATCTGGGCGTCGTAGTACTGCAGCGCCCCGACGAGCGCGTCCTTCCTCAAGCAGGGCGCGATGCGCAGGGCGTGGTGGCGGGTCAGATGACGATGGACCGGCAGCCCCCGCCCGTGCCCGCGCGCCATCGACATCCCGTCGTACAACGCGACGCCCGAGCCCGCGTACCACCGCTCCCAACCCTTGTGCTGCAAGGGATAGAGGAAGGGCACGGGCTTCACCAGATGAGGGGCCAGGCGTTCCAGCAGCAGCCCACGCTCCTTCAGGGCCTCGCGGACGAGGGCGAAGTCGAGCATCTCCAGATAACGCAGACCACCGTGGATCAGTTTGCTGGACCGACTGGAGGTGCCCGACGCCCAGTCACGCGCCTCGACCAGGCCCGTGGACAGACCGCGGGTCACGGCGTCCAACGCCGTGCCCGCGCCGACCACGCCACCACCCACGACCAGCACGTCCAGCTCGCGCTCGGCCATACCCGCCAGTGACTCGGCGCGCTGCGCCGGTCCCAGTGCCGCTGTCCTCACCGCTGCCTCCCGCTGTCCGTCGCGCCGGCCTCATCCCCGCATGCCCGTCGGACGAGACCCAGCTCTTTCGTCCCACTCGCATCCCCTGCCCGAAATTCTGACCGCCTTGCCCGACTTCGGCCACCACCGGCCGCCAGCCTGTGGATAACTCCGCAGGACGCGCACAGAAAAACAACGTCCCAATCCCGCATATCGGTCATATTTCCGCCTAATGTGACATTGCGCTCGCTCATCCAGACCACCGGGCTTGCGCGTCTGTCCCGCTTCGGTTATTGGGAAGGACGGCCCTCGCCATGCCCGCAGATCTCGCCGTGATCGGACTCGGCCAGTTGGGGCTGCCGCTGGCCCAGGCCGCCGTCGCCGCCGGCATCGCCACGCTCGGTTACCGCACCGGCCCGGACTCCGGCTCGCTCGCCCCCGGCGAACTGCGCCGCATGCTGGCCCGCGGCTTCAAGCCCACCACCAGCCCCGCCGAACTCGGCCGCGTCCGTACGGCGGTCATCTGCGCACCCACCCCCCTCGGCGCCGACGGCTCGCTCGACCTCACCCAGGTCGAGGAGGCCGCCCGCACCCTGGCCGCCCGGCTGCGCCCGCACACCACGGTCATCCTGGAGTCCCCGGTCCCCCCGGGCACCACCGAGGAACTCCTGCGCCCCCTCCTCGAAGAGGGCTCCGGCCTACGGGCCGGCCGCGACTTCCACCTCGCCTACTCCCCCGCGCGCGTGGACCCGGGCAACCGCGACTTCGGCCCCGCCAACACCCCCAAGGTGATCGGCGGCCTCACCTCCGCCTGCACGGAATCCGCGGCCGCCTTCTACGGCCGCCTCACCGACAAGGTGGTACGCGCGCGTGGCCTGCGCGAGGCGGAGACGGTCCACCTCCTGGAGACCAACTACCGCCACGTCAACATCGCCCTGGTCAACGAGATGGCCGCCCTCTGCAACGACCTGAACGTCGACCTGTGGGACGTCATCCGCTGCGCCGAGACGAAGCCCTTCGGCTTCCAGGCCTTCCGCCCCGGCCCCGGCGTCGGCGGCCACGCCCTCCCCCAGGACCTCGCGGGCCACGCCCCCCGCTCGCTCCGCATGGTCGAACTGGCCCAGCGCGTCAACAACCGCATGCCCCAGTACGTCGTCCAGCGCGCCGCCACCCTCCTCAACGAGCACGGCAAGTCGGCCCGGGGCGCCCGCGTCCTCCTCCTGGGCATCACCTACAAGCCCGACGTCCCCGACCAACAGGGCACCCCCGCCGACGAGATCGCCCGCCGCCTCATCGAACTCGGCGCGCACGTCAGCTACCACGACCCGCACATCCCCACCTGGAGCGTCCTCGACCGCCCCATCCCCCGAGCCGACTCCCTCTACGAGGCCACCGCCGACGCCGACCTGACGATCCTCCTCCAGCAGCACCGCACCTACGACCTCCAGGGCCTGTCGGTGAAGGCCCAACTGCTGCTGGACACCCGGGGGGCCACGCCCACGGGGGCGGCGCACAGGTTGTGAGAGGGGGCGCACGACACAGCCCCGGCCTCCAGGGCTGGTGGCAGACACCGCCCCGCCCCGGTACCGTACGGAAACAGGTGGAGCCCACCGCAGTGGCTTCTGCGACAGGCTCCTGGATGGTTCACGGAGTGTCCGCCCCTAATCGGTGTGGGGGCGGCCGCTCACCATCCGAAAATCCGCAAGATCCACCTCCTCCGGCACTGCACCATCCGAAGACGGACTCGGTCCCAGCGGGTGGGCTTGCGGTGACGTCCCATGGGCGCCCCCTTCCACGACACCGCCCATCAGCCCGGTGGACGGTCCGTCGGAATCGGGCCGGGCCCCGAGGCGGGGTCCGGACCAGGTCCTTGGAAGGGGGCTCCCAGCCGAACTGGGGCGCCGGACACGAACGCTATCGCCCGGCTACGCCCATTCGGCCCACATTCGTCCCCAACACCCCCACGCGCCCCCACCCCACAACTCAAGCCCCCACCACCCCACTTGGGCACACAAAAGGGCCCGGTCACCCGAAGGCGACCGAGCCCCGAGAGCCCCGCTCAAGCCGAGCGCGGCATCACGTCACCGCATGTGCTGCGAGTCCGCCACCGTCACCTCGACGCGCTGGAACTCCTTCAGCTCGCTGTACCCGGTCGTGGCCATCGCCCGTCGCAGCGCACCGAAGAGGTTCATGGAGCCGTCGGGGGTGTGCGAGGGACCGGTGAGGACCTCCTCGATCGTGCCCACGGTCCCGAGGTCGACCTTCTTGCCGCGCGGCAGCTCCTCGTTCACCGCCTCCATGCCCCAGTGGTTGCCCTTGCCGGGCGCGTCCGTGGCGCGGGCCAGCGGCGAACCCATCATGACCGCGTCCGCGCCACAGGCGATCGCCTTCGGGATGTCGCCGGACCAGCCGACACCGCCGTCCGCGATGACGTGCACGTACCGGCCGCCGGACTCGTCCATGTAGTCGCGGCGGGCGGCGGCGACGTCGGCGACCGCCGTGGCCATCGGGACCCGGATGCCGAGCACGTTGCGCGTGGTGTGGGCCGCGCCGCCGCCGAAGCCGACGAGGACGCCGGCCGCGCCGGTGCGCATCAGGTGCAGGGCGGCCGTGTAGGTGGCACAGCCGCCGACGATCACGGGGACGTCCAGCTCGTAGATGAACTGCTTCAGGTTCAGCGGCTCGTGCGAGCCGGAGACGTGCTCCGCCGACACGGTCGTGCCACGGATGACGAAGATGTCGACGCCCGCGTCCACGACGGCCTTGGAGAACTGGGCGGTGCGCTGCGGGGAGAGCGCGGCGGCGGTCACGACACCGGAGTCGCGTACCTCCTTGATGCGCTGCCCGATCAGCTCCTCCTTGATGGGAGCGGCGTAGATCTCCTGGAGGCGGCGGGTAGCGGCCTCGTCGGGCATGCCGGTGATCTCGTCGAGCAGCGGCTGCGGGTCTTCGTACCGCGTCCAGAGGCCTTCGAGGTTGAGGACGCCGAGGCCGCCCATCTCACCGATGCGGATCGCGGTGGCCGGGGAGACGACCGAGTCCATGGGAGCGGCCAGGAAGGGCAGCTCGAAGCGGTAGGCGTCGATCTGCCAGGCGATCGAGACCTCCTTCGGGTCCCGCGTACGGCGGCTGGGGACGACGGCGATGTCGTCGAAGGCGTACGCCCGGCGGCCGCGCTTGCCGCGCCCGATCTCGATCTCAGTCACGTCTGTGGCCTTTCCCTGATGCGTTCAGCGTCTACCAGTATCGCCGACGGGCACGACGAGGGCGGCCCCGGATGCTCCGAGGCCGCCCTCACCAGGTCCGCTGTCTACTTACGGCTGTAGTTCGGCGCCTCGACCGTCATCTGGATGTCGTGCGGGTGGCTCTCCTTGAGGCCCGCGGAGGTGATCCGGACGAACCGGCCGTTCGCCTGGAGGTCCGGGACGGTACGGCCGCCGACGTAGAACATCGACTGACGCAGGCCGCCGACCAGCTGGTGGACGACCGAGGAGAGCGGGCCGCGGTAGGGCACCTGGCCCTCGATGCCCTCGGGGACGAGCTGCTCGTCGGAGGCGACGCCCTCCTGGAAGTAGCGGTCCTTGGAGAACGACTTGCGGTCGCCGCGGGACTGCATGGCCCCGAGAGAGCCCATGCCGCGGTACGACTTGAACTGCTTGCCGTTGATGAACAGCAGCTCGCCCGGCGACTCGGCGCAGCCCGCGAGCAGGGAGCCGAGCATCACGGTGTCGGCGCCCGCGACCAGGGCCTTGGCGATGTCACCGGAGTACTGCAGGCCACCGTCGCCGATGACCGGGATACCGGCCTCCTTGGCGGCGAGGGAGGCCTCGTAGATGGCGGTGACCTGCGGGACGCCGATGCCGGCGACGACGCGGGTCGTACAGATGGAACCGGGGCCTACGCCGACCTTGATGCCGTCCACGCCGGAGTCGATGAGGGCCTGGGCGCCGTCACGTGTGGCGATGTTGCCGCCGATGACGTCGACGCCGGACGAGTTCGACTTGATCTTGGCGACCATGTCGCCGACCAGGCGGGAGTGGCCGTGGGCGGTGTCGACGACGATGAAGTCGACGCCGTTCTCGATGAGGGCCTGGGCGCGCTCGAAGGCGTCGCCGGCGACACCGACGGCCGCGCCGACGAGGAGGCGGCCCTCGCCGTCCTTCGCCGCGTGCGGGTACTTCTCGGCCTTGACGAAGTCCTTGACCGTGATGAGGCCCTTGAGGATGCCCGCGTCGTCGACCAGCGGAAGCTTCTCGATCTTGTGCTTGCGCAGCAGCTCCATGGCCTCGACGCCGGAGATGCCGACCTTGCCGGTGACCAGCGGCATCGGCGTCATGACCTCGCGGACCCGCTGCGAGCGGTCGGTCTCGAAGGCCATGTCGCGGTTGGTGACGATGCCGAGCAGCTTCTTGTTGCCGTCCGTCACCGGGACGCCGCTGATGCGGAACTTGGCGCAGAGCGCGTCGGCCTCGGCGAGCGTGGCGTCCGGGTGCACGGTGATCGGGTCGGCGACCATGCCGGACTCGGAGCGCTTCACCAGGTCGACCTGGTTGGCCTGGTCCTCGATGGAGAGGTTGCGGTGCAGCACGCCGACGCCGCCCTGACGGGCCATGGCGATGGCCATGCGGGACTCGGTGACCTTGTCCATCGCGGCCGAGAGCAGCGGGATGTTCACCCGGACGTTCTTGGAGACGTACGAGGCGGTGTCGATCTCGTCGGGTGACATGTCCGACGCGCCCGGCAGCAGCAGCACGTCGTCGTAGGTCAGCCCGAGCGTCGCGAATTTATCGGGCACTCCGTCGACGTTGGCAGTCATGACACCTTCCCCAAATGGCCTTGATCGGTGCGGATGTCCATGCTAACGGGAAGTGCGGAGCACACATTCCACGGTACGAAGTCCTGCCGGGCTTCGTATGTTCGTACGGAAAAGGCGCTCCGCGCGTTCATCGCGGGCGCCTTCGAACCGTCGCCGAACGCCGGTACCACCGGCTCACCGGAGGCCGCTCCTACTGCTCCGCCAGCGCCCGGAGTCTGCTCAGCGCCCGGTGCTGGGCCACCCGGACCGCGCCCGGTGACATCCCCAGCATCTGTCCGGTCTCCTCGGCCGTGAGCCCCACCGCGATCCTCAGCAGCAGCAGCTCCCGCTGGTTCTCGGGGAGGTTGGCCAGGAGCTTCTTGGCCCACTCGGCGTCGCTGCTGAGCAGGGCGCGCTCCTCGGGGCCGAGGGAGTCGTCGGGGCGCTCCGGCATCTCGTCCGAGGGGACGGCCGTCGACCCGGGGTGGCGCATCGCGGCCCGCTGCAGGTCGGCGACCTTGTGGCCGGCGATGGCGAAGACGAACGCCTCGAACGGCCTTCCGGTGTCCTTGTAGCGCGGCAGCGCGAGGAGGACGGCGACGCACACCTCCTGCGCCAGGTCCTCCACGAAGTGCCGCGCGTCGCCCGGCAGCCGGGACAGACGGGTGCGGCAGTAGCGCAGCGCCAAGGGGTGGACATGGGCGAGCAGATCGTGCGTGGCCTGCTCGTCCCCGTCGACCGCGCGATGCACGAGCGCACCGATCACTGTCGTCTCGTCGTCGCGCATCGGTCCATGGTGCCTTGCGGCCGCCCGGTCCGTGGCGCCACGTCCATGGTTGTGCACCGAAGCGTTATGAGCAGGCGCGCCGGAACTCATCTCCTGCGCCCTCCCCTCCCGCTCGTTCGACTGCTCCCCTAGGAACTCCACACCTCAAGGATGCGGCATCCGCGGCGAAACGAGCAGCGGGCACCCGGCGGATCGTCTCGTCGCCCCCGCCCGCCGTGCGGCAGGCGGGGCTCCTCCCTCGTGGGGGACTGCCCCCGGCACGGTCCACTCAGCGGACCAGACCCCAGCGGAAGCCGAGCGCCACCGCGTGCGCGCGGTCCGAGGCGCCGAGCTTCTTGAACAGGCGCCGGGCATGGGTCTTGACGGTGTCCTCGGAGAGGAAGAGTTCGCGACCGATCTCGGCGTTGGACCGGCCGTGGCTCATGCCCTCCAGGACCTGGATCTCGCGCGCCGTCAGCGTCGGCGCGGCGCCCATCTCGGCGGAGCGCAGTCGACGCGGGGCGAGCCGCCAGGTCGGGTCGGCGAGGGCCTGGGTCACCGTGGCGCGCAGCTCCGCGCGGGAGGCGTCCTTGTGCAGATAGCCCCGTGCTCCGGCGGCGACCGCGAGGGCCACGCCGTCCAGGTCCTCGGCGACGGTGAGCATGATGATGCGCGCCCCGGGGTCGGCGGACAGCAGCCGCCGCACTGTCTCGACGCCGCCCAGACCGGGCATGCGTACGTCCATCAGAATCAGGTCCGAGCGGTCGGCCCCCCAGCGGCGGAGGACTTCCTCGCCGTTGGCCGCCGTGGTCACGCGCTCGACGCCGGGCACGGTCGCCACCGCGCGGCGCAGCGCCTCTCGGGCAAGCGGGGAGTCGTCGCAGACGAGGACGGATGTCATGACCGTCCTCCGCAGCTGATGCGCGTCACCTTGAGCCTCCAGGCTGGTACGAAATCGTCACCTGTGCGGTCGACACTCACGAGCGGACACGAACGCCTGCCCGAGCGCTTGTTCCTTCAACCGCCTCCGCCCGTCTCAACGACGGTCACTCGAAAGAGTTACGGGATGGCTGGCCACCTTCGGCACTCTACGTGAGGGGCTGGACACGGTGCAGACATGCGCGTGGGACCCTCAACGTTTCATCACAACCTATGCCCCATTCAGACGTTTTTGTTCCCATTTATTGGTGTCTGAGGCTAGATTCGCAATGAGTCATATTTTCATCTCCTTAGATAGTCGATGTACGGTCATGGGCAACATCTCCTCCCAGAACGGCAACAAGGGGACACGCAATGGCAGATTTCTCCCGCCTTCCCGGACCGAACGCTGATCTGTGGGACTGGCAGCTCCTCGCGGCGTGCCGCGGGGTCGACAGCTCACTCTTCTTCCACCCCGAAGGAGAACGCGGTGCGGCACGGAGCGCTCGTGAGAACTCGGCCAAAGAGGTCTGCATGCGATGCCCGGTACGCGCGCAGTGCGCGGCCCACGCCCTCGCGGTGCGCGAGCCGTACGGCGTGTGGGGCGGGCTGACCGAGGACGAGCGCGAGGAGCTCATGGGCAGGGCGCGCCACCGGCTGGTGACGGCGTCCGCGCCCGGATCCGACGCAGGTTCGAACACCTGAAGGAACGTTTTTGCAAGATCCCGGCGCCGGTCGTACGGCAGGTGCGTCGGGACGGTCCGGCGCTACGCCGGAACCCGTGCGGGCGCTAGCGCGCGGCCGCTCCGGCCAGCCGGTCCAGCGTCGCCGCGACCGTGGGTACCAGGGCCAGATCCGGCAGGGTGAGCGCCACGATCTCCCGGTGCACCACCGGCTCGACCGACACCGTCCGCACCCCCTTCGGACGTACGGACTCCACGGCCAGCTCCGGCAGTACGGCGACCCCCAGCCCCGCGCCCACCAGACCGACCACCGCCGGGTAGTCGTCGGTCGCGAAGTCGATCCGGGGCGTGAACCCCGCGCTCTCGCAGACCCGCACCAGCTGCCCCCGGCAGCGCGGGCAGCCGGCGATCCAGGATTCCTCGGCGAGCTCCCCGATGCCGATGGAGCGTGCTCGGGCCAGCCGGTGCCCCTGCGGGACGAGCCCGACGAGCCGGTCCGTGAGCAGGGGGCGCACGACCAGGTCGTCCCACTCCCCCTCCTCGGCTGCGGCCGCGCTCTCGTAGCGGAAGGCGAGCGCGATGTCGCAGTCGCCGTCGCGGAGCATCTCGACCGAGCGCGGCGGTTCGGCCTCCTCCAGGGAGACCCGGGTGCCGGGGTGGGCCGCGCGCAGGGCCGCCAGTGCGGTGGGCACGAGGGTGGAGCTGCCGCTGGGGAAGGAGACCAGGCGGACCCGGCCGGCGCGCAGCCCGGCGATGGCGGCGACCTCCTCCTCGGCCGCGGTGAGCCCGGCGAGGATGCCGGCCGCGTGCCGTACCAGCGCCTCGCCCGCCTGGGTCAGCCGCATCTCGCGGCCGGTACGGACCAGCAGCGGGGTGCCCACGGAGGATTCGAGCGCCTTCATCTGCTGGCTGACGGCGGGCTGGGTGCAGCCGAGTTCACGTCCGGCCGCCGAGAAGGAACCGGTGGCGGCGACGGCGCGCAGGACACGGAGATGGCGGGCCTCGATCACGCCGTCGAGCATAAGCGGGGCTTGGACGGCGTACTGAATATCGCGTCGACGCTTTGACTACGGCCGCGTACTCGTACCTGTATGAAGCTTCTGTCAGTCAACTTCTCGACCCTCGAAGGACCGAGTTTGTCGACTCGGTCCGAAGGGCGTTGATTGCAGGTGGAGCGTGACTGGCTGCCACGTGGTCCCCTGCGTCCGGTGCGGCAAGCCGCACTGGGGCGATTGACTGCGCCCCGCTGCCACACGTCCCGAAGGACGAGGGAGTCGCCGCGAGCCGCCTCCGGGCGTCTCAAGTCTGTTCGGGCTGGTCCTCGCGTGGAAACCGTGTCCCCACCGGCGTGTGGTTCGTGCCTTCTCGCTCGCAGTCCCGTGGGGGTTACGCTACCGCGTCCGAGGGTGGTGTTCGCCTTGGAGGCGAAATCCCGTTCCGGGTCCTGCTCCACGGGGAGTTCGATTCCTCCCGGGCGTGAACGGCAGCAGGTCAAGCGCTTCACGCGCCAGGGCGCGCCCGGCGCGTATCTGCGGGTGATCCGGCCGGGCGAGATCAGCGCGGGCGACCCGATCGAGATCGTCCACCGCCCGGACCACGACATCACCGTGGCCCTCGCCTTCCGCGCCACGATGAACGAACACGAGCTGCTGCCACGGCTGTTGGCGGCGGGTGAGGCACTGCATACGGAGCTGTTGGAGGTGGCGCGGAAGTACGTGGCGAAGCAGGGGTGACGGGCCGGTCGGGGGCAGGGGGCCGGTGAAGCCGCCACGCCGGTGCGGGTGTTCACCGGGGTGCCGGCGAACTGGCTGGTGAACGTGCGGTGGAGCAATCGGACGCGCACCCTCCAGGTCACTACGCTTGCGCCATGACAACGGCTCTGATTACGGGATCGACCGCGGGGATCGGTGCCGCCTTCGCGCGGCGCCTGGCGGCGGACGGGCACAACCTGGTGCTGGTGGCGCGTGACACCAAGCGGCTGCGGGAGCAGGCGACCGAGTTGCACGACCGGCACGGCATCGAGGCGGAGGTGCTGACGGCGGACCTCGCGACGGACGACGGCATCGAGACGGTGGCGCGGCGGCTGGCGGACCGGAAGAACCCGGTCGACCTGCTGATCAACAACGCCGGCTTCGGCAACAAGGGCCGTTACCTCGATGTCGCCATGGCCGACGAGCTGCGGATGCTCAAGGTCCACTGCGAGGCGGTCCTGCGCCTCACCTCGGCGGCCGCCGAGGCCATGCGTGAGCGCGGCCGGGGTGGTGTGGTGAACGTGGCGTCGGTCGCGGCCTTCGTGCCGCGCGGCACGTACGGGGCGTCGAAGGCGTGGGTCGTGCAGTTCACCCAGGGTGCCGCGCGCGATCTGGCCGGCACCGGGGTGCGGCTGATGGCCCTCTGCCCCGGCTTCGTCCGTACCGAGTTCCACGACCGGGCCGGCATGGGCACCGACAACATCCCCTCCTGGATGTGGCTCGACGCCGACAAGCTCGTCACCGCCGCCCTCGCCGACCTCGCCCGCGGCAGGTCCGTCTCCATCCCGGACCCCCGCTACAAGGCCCTGATGGGTGTGGTGAAGGTGGTGCCTCGCGGGCTGCTGGGCGGGATCACCTCGAAGACGGGACGGAAGTACGGGCCGCAGCAGTAGCGGTTCGGTCCCCGGGAACGCTCCAGCGGGTGAGAGGGCGGCGTCCCGGCGCGACAATGGAGCTGTTCATCCGGACCCAGGGGGGTCGGGAGGCGGTGTGTCATGACATTCGTGCAGCTCATCGACTGCAGGACCAGCCGGTTCGACGAGATGAACCGGCTGATGGACACCTGGGTGGAGCAGACCAAGGGAAAGCGGACCGCTACGCACAGCGTGATCGGCAAGGACCGCTCGGACGGGTCGCACCTCGTGGAGATCGTGGAGTTCCCCTCGTACGAGGAGGCGATGCGGAACTCCGGGCTGCCGGAGACGGAGCGGATCTTCCAGGAGATGGTGGCGCTGTGCGACGAGATGCCCACGTTCACCGATCTGGACGTGGTGCGCGACGAGCAGTTGTACGCGGCCACCGCGCGGCGGTTCCTCGCGACCATCGCCACGAAGGGCGAACTGCCGCCGCTCCACGATCTGCTCGTGGAGGACTACCACGACCACGTTCCCTCCGGGGAGCCCGACGCCATCGGGATGGACGCGTTCAGGCGGACCTGCGAGGAGTGGCGGCGCGGCTTCGACTTCGAGTTCACCGTGGAGGACCAGATCGCGCAGGGTGACCGGGTGTGCACCCGGTGGACCTGGGACGCGACCCACAAGGGGGACTTCGTCGGGATTCCGGCCAGTGGACGGACGGTCCGGATGACGGGGACGGTCATTCACCGGTGCGCGTCCGACGGGAAGATCGCCGAGGGCTGGTGGGAGTACGACCGGCTCGGGCTGATGGGTCAGTTGGGCGCGCTCGACGACCTGGAGAAGTGACCTGGAGGACCGGCCCGGCGAAGGAGGCGGTGACGCGGGGCGGTGACGCGGGAAGGCCCGGCACCCCTCGCGGGGTGCCGGGCCTCGCCTACGGCTTCACCGACGTCGTACGTCAGTGGGAGTGGCCGTGACCGTGGCCGTGGCCCGCGTCGGCCGGCTCCTCTTCCTTCTTCTCGACGACCAGGGTCTCGGTCGTGAGGAGGAGGGAGGCGATGGAGGCGGCGTTCTCCAGGGCGGAGCGGGTGACCTTGACCGGGTCGATGACGCCCTGCTTGACCAGGTCGCCGTACTCGCCGGTGGCGGCGTTGAAGCCCTGGCCCTTGTCGAGCTCGGCGACCTTGGAGGTGATGACGTAGCCCTCCAGGCCGGCGTTCTCGGCGATCCAGCGCAGCGGCTCGACGGCGGCCTTGCGGACGACCGCGACACCCGTGGCCTCGTCGCCGGTCTTGCCGAGGTTGCCCTCCAGGACCTTCACGGCGTGGACGAGCGCGGAGCCACCACCGGAGACGATGCCCTCCTCGACCGCGGCGCGGGTCGCGGAGATGGCGTCCTCCAGACGGTGCTTCTTCTCCTTCAGCTCCACCTCGGTGGCGGCGCCGACCTTGATGACGCACACGCCGCCGGCCAGCTTGGCGAGGCGCTCCTGGAGCTTCTCGCGGTCCCAGTCGGAGTCCGTGTTCTCGATCTCGGCCTTGATCTGGGCGACGCGGCCCTGGACCGCACCGGAGTCACCGGCGCCGTCGACGATCGTGGTGTCGTCCTTGGTGACGGTGACGCGGCGGGCGGAGCCGAGCACGTCGAGACCGACCTGGTCGAGCTTGAGGCCGACCTCCTCGGAGATGACCTCGGCGCCGGTCAGCGTCGCCATGTCCTGCAGCATCGCCTTGCGACGGTCGCCGAAGCCGGGGGCCTTGACGGCGACCGCGTTGAAGGTGCCGCGGATCTTGTTGACGACCAGGGTCGACAGGGCCTCGCCCTCGACGTCCTCGGCGATGATCAGCAGCGGCTTGGAGGCGTTGGCCTGGATGACCTTCTCCAGCAGCGGCAGCAGGTCGGCGATGGAACCGATCTTGCCCTGGTGGATGAGGATGTACGGGTCGTCGAGGACGGCCTCCATACGCTCCTGGTCCGTCACGAAGTACGGCGACAGGTAGCCCTTGTCGAAGGCCATGCCCTCGGTGAAGTCCAGCTCCAGACCGAAGGTGTTGGACTCCTCGACGGTGATGACACCGTCCTTGCCGACCTTGTCCATCGCCTCGGCGATGAGCTCGCCGACCTGCGTGTCCTGGGCGGACAGACCGGCGACGGCGGCGATGTCGGACTTCTCGTCGATCGGGCGGGCGGTCGCGAGGAGCTCCTCGGAGACCGCGGCGACGGCGGCGTCGATGCCCTTCTTCAGGGCGGCCGGGGAGGCACCGGCGGCGACGTTCTTCAGGCCCTCGCGCACCAGAGCCTGGGCGAGCACGGTGGCGGTGGTGGTGCCGTCACCAGCGATGTCGTTGGTCTTGGTCGCCACCTCCTTCACCAGCTGGGCACCGAGGTTCTCGTACGGGTCCTCGACCTCGACCTCGCGGGCGATGGTCACACCGTCGTTGGTGATGGTGGGGGCGCCGAACTTCTTGTCGATGACGACGTTGCGGCCCTTGGGGCCGATCGTCACCTTGACCGTGTCGGCAAGCTTGTTGACGCCGCGCTCGAGGGCGCGACGGGCGTCCTCGTCGAACTTCAGGATCTTCGCCATGGGAGCGGTTCAGCCCTCTCGGAAAACGTGGGTGAAACGAACTGCGCCCCCGACGCCCGGCTGATTAGTGGTCGCGGGGGCCAAGGGCGCAGCTCAAAAGCAAGGTGCTTCGGTGAGGAAGCGGGCGAACTACTTCTCGACGATCGCGAGCACGTCGCGAGCCGAGAGGACGAGGTACTCCTCGCCGTTGTACTTCACCTCGGTGCCGCCGTACTTGCTGTACAGCACGATGTCGCCGACGGAGACGTCGAGCGGCAGCCGCTGGCCGTCCTCGAAGCGGCCCGGACCCACGGCGAGGACGACGCCCTCCTGGGGCTTCTCCTTCGCGGTGTCCGGGATGACCAGGCCAGAGGCGGTGGTCTGCTCGGCGTCGAGCGGCTGGACCACAATGCGGTCCTCGAGCGGCTTGATGGCAACCTTGGAGCTGGTGGTCGTCACGATCCGACCTCCCCCTTCGGAGATCTCACGGGGTTAACTGTCTGAGGTGGCGACCAGGTGGATCCGTCGTCGCGGGTGCCGGACCTGCCCGTCGCGTTGTTGGCACTCTCCCGGGGGGAGTGCCAGACCTGAGACTATGACCGCGATTAGCACTCGGTCAAGCGGACTGCTAATCGAGCGGGTTGCGGCGGGTCGTCGGGCGGGGTGCGGGAGGGTCCCGGTGCGGGGTGCGGGAGGGTCGCCCATCCGGTTGTGGCGGGGCGTTCAGAGGTAGTCCTCCAGGCGGCCGACCGTCAGGCCCTGCTCCTGGACGCGGCGCAGCAGCCGGGTCGTCATCTCCGTGAGGGTGGTGCCCTTCAGCTGGTCCGGGCCCCGGAAGCCGGCGAGGACGATGTCGCCGGGGCGGAGGCGGTGGCCGACGGCGTAGCGGAGGTCGTGGATCTGCATGGACGCGCGCCACAGGACGACCGCGGAGAGGCCGCAGTCGGCGGCCGCGCGGAGCGTGGTGCTGTCGTAGACGCCGTAGGGCGGGCGGAAGAGGGTCGGCCGGACGCCGAAGCGCTGCTTGAGCTTGTTCTGCTGGCCGCAGATCTCGGCGCGCTGTCCGGCGTACGGCAGGCCGCGCAGGGCGGTGTGGTCGAGCGTGTGGTTCTGCACGGTCGCGCCGACCGCCCGCAGCCGTGCGAAGTGGCCGTATCCGGGTCCCACGACACTGTCCGTCAGGAACATGCTCACCGGCAGCCGCAGCTCACGCACCATGTCGACGAACCGGGGGTCCTTCTCGGCCCCGTCGTCGTACGTGAGGAAGACGACCTTGTCCCGGGTGGGGACGCGATCGACGACGGGCAGCGGGCCCGGCCCGGCAGCGCGGGGCAGGGGCCGTCGGTCGGGGTGCTCGGGCGCGGGGGCGAGGGGGGCGGGGAGGCCCCAGCGGCGGTGCGGGGGTGGTGATGCGTGGGGGTGGAGGTGGGGGCGCGGATGGGTGTGCGTGCGGGCGGGGTTGTGCGCGCGGGGGTGGGGAGGTGCGGGGCTGTGGTTCGCGGGTCCGCCCGCGCCGGGCGCGGGGGCCGTCGGGGCCGGTGCCTGCGCCGGGTCTCGGCCCCGCCCCGGCGCTTCGGTCCCCGGCCCCGAGCCCGTGGCGTCGGCCGCGCATCCGGCGAGAAGCAGAGCGGCGAGGGCCGTGAGGGCGGAGAGGACGGTCAGGGCGCGGGCGCCGGGCGTGCGGGCCGGTGGGACGCGCGTCCCCCGGCGCCCCCTCCGGTGCGCCCTTCGCCCGCCTCCGTCGGCCCTCACAGGTAGTCCTCCAACCTCGCCACCGCGTACCCCTCTGCGGTGACCAGGTTCAGGAAGCGGCGGATCATGTCGGGCATGGTGCCCTTCCATTCGGACGTGCCCCGGAAGTGGCTGAGGACGATGTCGCCGGGGCGGAGTTCACGGTTCGCCTCGCGGTAGTCCCAGCGGTCGACGAAGACCTCCTCGTTCCACAGGGGGACGGCCTCGATGCCGCAGGTCCTGGCGGCGCGGAGGGTGTCCCGGTCGTAGCTGCCGTACGGCGGCCGGAAGAGGGTGGGCCGGGTCCCGTACCGCTTCTCGATCACGTCCTGCATCCCGCAGATCTCGTGCTTCTGCGCGGCGTAGGAGAGCGTGGGCAGGTGGCGGTGGCGGAGGGTGTGGTTGTGGAGGGCGACGCCACGGTCCCGCATCCGCTCGAAGTAGCCGTAGTCCTCCTTGATCAGGTAGTCGCTGAGGAAGGCGGTGTACGGGATCCGCAGGTCGGTCATCATCCGCAGGAACGCCGGGTCCTTCTCGGCGCCGTCGTCGATGGTCAGGAAGACGACCTTCTGACGGGTGGGGACGGTGGTGAAGACCGGAGGGAGGCCGTCCTCGACATGACCGTCGACCTCGAACCCCTTGCGGGTCCTCAGCTCGGGCTTCGTCGCCGGCGGCGCGGGCGCGCTCAGCGGCACCCTCGCGAGCCCCCAGCGCTTCGCGGCGGCGACCCGCGCGGCGTGCGCCCGGCGCACCTTCCCGGCGTACGTGTCGAGCGCCCGGGCTGCGGGCGCGTCGAGCTGCCGCCCACCGTGCTGCCGCGCCCTGCCCTGCCCGCGCTGCTGGCCGTGTGCGGGCCCGGCGGTCCCGGCGGTCGGCCCTGCCTCGGCGGCGCCTCGGCGCCCGGCGGAGCCCCGCTCCGAGGCCTCCTCGGCGCCTCCCCCGCCGCACCCGGACACGACGGCCGCGAGGGCGAGCAGCGCGATGCCGCCACGGACGCCTGACCTCCCCCTCCCGATCGACCACTTCGCGTTCTTTACATCATTTTGTCGTACGAATCGCATGGCGCCGCATCCTCGCAGGGCGGCCCGCCTCCACCGCCCCGACACCGCCACCGTCCCCCGACCATCCACCGACTGGCCCACACCGCCCTCCCCCTGGCCCCCGCCCCGGCCCCCTGACCGACAATGACCCGGTGAACGACCTCGACCCCGCCACCTTCCTCGCCCCCCTCCTCACCCCCGAGGGCCGCGCCCTCCTCGACGAGGTGCGCGACACCGAGCCGGCACGGGAGCTGGCCGTGGCGACCCGGCTGCGCCGCGACCACCCGGCGGAACTGGTCTCGGCGGCACTGGCACAGGCCCGGCTGCGGCAGCGGGCGGTGGCGAAGTTCGGCGCGGCGGACGCGGAGCGGATGTTCTTCACGCCGAACGGGGTCGAGCAGTCGACCAGGACGAGCGTGGCGACGTACCGGGCCGAGTGCTTCCGGGCGCTGGGCGTGCGCTCCGTCGCCGATCTGTGCTGCGGGATCGGCGGGGACGCGATCGCGTTCGCGCGCGCCGGGATCCGGGTGCTGGCCGTCGACCATGACCCGCTGACCGTGGCGGTGGCCCGCGCCAACGCCGAGGCGCTCGGGCTCACCGAGCTGGTCGAGGTGCGCGAGGCGGATGTGACGGAGGTGGACACGGCCGGGTACGAAGCCGTGTTCGTCGACCCCGCCCGGCGTTCCTCCAAGCGCGGCCGGATCTTCGACCCGGAGGCCTACTCCCCGCCCCTGTCCTGGGCGGTGTCGGCGGCGCTGAAGGCCCCGCTCGGCGCGCTGAAGATCGCGCCCGGCATCCCCCACGAGGCGATCCCCCCGGAGGCCGAGGCCGAGTGGATCTCCGACGGTGGGGACGTGAAGGAGGCCGTGCTCTGGTTCCGTGCGAACGGGACACCGGGGGCGCGGCGGGCGATGCTGCTGCCCGCCGGGGCCGGCATCCGCGCCACCCCCGACACCATGCTGCCCGACCCCCCGGTCCGTCCGGTGGGCCGGTACCTGTACGAACCCGACGGCGCCGTGATCCGCGCCCACCTGGTCGCCCAGGTCGCCGAGGATCTGCGGGGCGGGCTGATCGACCCCACGATCGCCTATGTCACCGCCGACGAGCACCATGTCACCCCGTACGCCACCGCGTACGAGATCACCGACCGGCTCCCGTTCAACGTGAAGAAGTTGAAGGCCCTGCTGCGGGAGCGCGAGGTCGGCATCCTCACCGTGAAGAAGCGGGGGTCGGCGGTGGAGCCGGAGGAACTGCGCAAGAAGGTCAAGCCGCAGGGGCGCAATGCGGCGACGGTCTTCCTGACCCGGGTCGCCGGCGCCCCGACGATGCTGATCGGCCGCCCGGCGTAGTTCGCGGGGCTCGGCCGGGGCCGCCGCTGGGACCCTAGGCACCCCCGCCCGCCCGCAGCACCGTGGTGACCGGTCGCACGACTCCCGGCACCGCCGCGGCCCTTGGCACCCCGTCACCGGCCCCTTGGCACCCCGCTGCCGACTCTCGGTGCCCCGTTGCCGACTCTCAGTGCCCCGCTGCGGCCCCGTGGTGGGCCGTCGCGGATCGCGCCCCGCCGCGCCCCACCGCTGCCCGTCGCACCCATCGCGCCCATCGCCACCCGCCGCGCCCGCCGCGCCCGCCGCGCCCGCCGCGCCCGTCGCGCGGCTCCCCGGACATCCTCGCGGGCCACCGCGCTCAAGCGCACAACTCCTCGCAGCGTCACTCACCGCAGCCCACCACCCCCCGCCGCGCGAACGCATGCGAACGCAGCGCCCGACCATCCAGCGCGCCCCCGCCCCGTCGCCCGGCTACGGCTTCCCCGGACATCCACGACCCACCGCGCCCACCGACGCACCGCGCCCAGCCACACAACACCTCACCGCATCACCCGCAGCCGACCACACCCCGTCACCGCAGCCCCAGCAGCCGCACACCCACCCGGCCCCTCGGCCCCACGCGCTGCCCGACCGCCTCTCGTCCCGCTCCCCCTCCCCGCTCCTTCAGTCACCCTCCTCCGCCCGCGCCAGCAGCAGTGCGCGCTCCCTCTCGTTCCGGGCCAGTCCGGCCGCCCGTACGAACTCGGCGCGGGCCTCCTCCGTGCGGCCCAGCCTGTGCAGCAGGTCCCCGCGCACGCTCGGCAGCAAGTGGTAGTCGCGCAGGGCGGGTTCGGCGGCGAGGGCGTCCACGATCTCCAGGGCGGGGGCGGGGCCCTCGGCCATGGAGACCGCGACCGCGCGGTTCAGTTCGACCACGGGGGACGGGGCGCGGGCGGCCAGCAGGCCGTACAGGGTGGCGATCCTCGGCCAGTCCGTCTCCTCGTAGGCGTACGCCTGGGCGTGGCACGCGGCGATGGCCGCCTGGAGGGCGTACGGGCCCGGGGCGCCGTGCGCGGCGGCCGTGGCGCGGCCGAGGGCGGTGAAGCCCCGGGCGATGAGCAGGCGGTTCCAGCGGCGGCGGTCCTGGTCCCGCAGCAGGACCGGCGCACCGGAGGGCCCCGTGCGGGTGGCCGCCCGCGACGCCTGGAGCTCCAGCAGGGCCGCCAGGCCGTGAACTTCGGGCTCCTTGGGCATCAACTGGGCCAGGACGCGCGCCAGTCGGAGGGCGTCCTCGCAGAGGGCGGGGCGCAGCAGGTCGTCGCCCGCGGTGGCCGCGTACCCCTCGTTGAAGATCAGGTAGATGACCTCCAGCACGGAGTCGAGGCGGGCCTCACGGTCGGGGCCGTACGGCACCTCGAAGGCGACGTTCTTCGTGGCCAGCGTGCGCTTGGCGCGGACGATGCGCTGGGCGATCGTCGGCTCGGGCGCCAGGAAGGCACGGGCGATCTCGGCGGTGGTCAGGCCGCCGAGGAGGCGCAGGGTGAGGGCGATGCGGGCCTCGGCGTTCAACACCGGGTGGCAGGCCGTGAAGACCAGGCGGAGCAGGTCGTCGTCGATGTCGTCCGGGTCGGACGGCTGGTCGAGGTACGGCCCCGCCGCCTCCAGGTCGCGCCCCACCTCGGCGAGCTTGCGCGCGTACCGCTCCCGGCGGCGTACGAGGTCGATCGCCCGGTGCTTGGCCGTGGCCATGAGCCAGGCACCCGGGTTGTCGGGCACCCCGTCCCTCGGCCACCGCTCCAGCGCGGCGACCAGCGCGTCCTGCGCCAGCTCCTCCGCGATCCCGACGTCCTTCACGATCCGTGCGACACCGGCGATGACTCGGGGCGACTCGATGCGGAAGACGGTCTCCAGGTCCGTGTCCGGGTTGGGGCCCGGGTTCGGGTCGGGGCGTGCGTCCGGGTTCGGGTCGGGGCGGGCGTCCGGGTTCGGGTCGGGGTGGGGGTCCATGGTGGGCTGTGGGGTCACAGCCCACCATCAGACACGACATCCCCGGCGCCCGAGAAGCGGCCCCGCCAGGCGGGCTCAGCCCTCCATGATCTCGCGCACCTCGCACGTCACCGTCCAGTGCTCCTCGTGCACCTTCAGGAAGCGCTTGGTCCACTCGACCGCCTCGGCCATGTCCTTGCACTGCATGAGCGCGTAGCCGCCGACGACCTCCTTGGACTCGGTGAACGGCCCGTCCGTGACGGAGATCTTCCCGCCCTCCCAGTGGACCCGGGTCCCCTGCGCGGTCGGCGTCAGCCCGGCGGTGTCGAGCATGACGCCCGCCTTGGTGATCTCCTCCAGCAGCTCCCCCATCCGCTGCATCAGCTCGGGGCTGGGCCCCTCGGCGGGGGCGTTCTTCTCGTCGATCTGAACCAGCGACAGATAGCGCGGCATGGTGACTCCTACGGCATCGGCGAGCGGGGCTCGTCCCCGACTCTCACCCATGCGTCGAACGCCCGCACCCGGGATCGACACGGCCGCCGAAATTTTCCCGGAGAATTTTCTCGCCCTACTTCAGCGACTCCCACAGCCGGCTCGCCTCCGGCTCGTCCGCCACCACCCGGTTGCGGTCGTACGGGGCCGTGACCACCGGCATCATCACGGTTCTCGTGTCGGCGGAGGACAGGCCCTTCACGCTCTCGCCCAGCCTCGTCAGTTCGGTGAGGGAGTCCAGGCCGGTGTCCGTCGTCAGGCTTCCGGTGATCGCGTCGGCGGCCCGGTAGAGCCGGGCGGGGTTGGTCAGCAGGTCGGTCGAGGAGATCTGGTCCAGGAGGGCCTTGACCAGTTTCTGCTGGAGGCCGATGCGGCCGAGGTCGCTGCCGTCGCCGATGCCGTGGCGGGTGCGGGCGAGGGCGAGGGCCTGCTCCCCGTCCAGGTGGTGGGTGCCGGCGCGCAGGCTCAGATGGCTGTCCTCGTCGTCGATGTCCTCGTCGGTGGTGACCGTGACGCCGCCGAGGGCGTCGACGAGCTTCGCGAAGCCGGAGAAGTCGATCTCGATGTAGTGGTCCATGCGGACGTCCGTCATCGACTCGACGGTCTTGACCGCGCAGACCGGGCCGCCGACCGCGTACGCGCTGTTGAACATCACGTTGTACGCCACCGCCGTCGAACCGCCCGACTCAGTCGGGCAGGACGGGCGGGTGACGAGGGTGTCGCGGGGGATGCTGACGACCGTCGCCCCGGTGCGTCCCTCGTCGATGTGGACGACCATCGCCGTGTCGGAGCGCGCCCCCGCGCCCTCGTCGCCGCCGCCGAGTTCCGCGTTCTCCTTGCCGCTGCGGGAGTCGGAGCCGAGGACAAGGATGTTCAGGGCGCCGCTCGGCAGGGCCTCGGCGGTGGCCGACGCGGACGGCTCGGGGGAGGAACGGATCTTCGCGGGGCGGTTGTCGCCGAGGGCGGCGTCGATGTCGACGCTGTCGATGTTGTCGTTGAGCCGCCAGAACGCCCAGCCCGCTCCGCCCGCACCGACCACGAGGACCGCGGCGAGGAGGCCACCGGCGATCTTCAGCCGGCGCCGCCGTCTGCCGGGGTCCCCGCCGCCGTCCCCGAACGCGCTTTCTTCACCCTTCACGCGCAGGAACTTACGTCCGAATTGTTACGGGCAGAACCTCATGCCGCCTTTCCTTCGGAAATTCTCAGACTTCTCATCCCTCCGGAGTCACTTTCAGCCCAGCGTCACCGTGGGCACCGGATTGCTCCCGCTCCACGTGCCGTTGAAGCCGAAGGTCACCGAACCGCCGCTCGGTACGCTCCCGTTCCAGGAGGCGTTGGAGCAGCTGACGGCCGTACCGGTCTGTGCGCAGCTCGCGTTCCAGGCCTGGCCGACCTGCTGTCCCGCCCCGAACGTCCAGGCGACCCGCCAGGAGGGAAGCGAGGATCCGGCGGCGCAGCGGATGGTCACCTCGCCGGTGAAGCCGGTGTTCCACTGGTTCGCGACGCGGTACGAGGCCGCGCAGCCGTCCGTCGACGGCGGGGGTGTCGTGCCCGTCCCGCCCAGGCCGGTGGCGATGCCGTAGTACGCGGGCTTCGGTGCGTAGTTCTCGTCGTACGGGGTCGCCGCGCCCTCGCCCGGGAACGTGTCCGGGATCCAGGAGTCGGAGTCGGTGAAGCCCCAGACCGTCACGCCGGTGCAGCGGGTCACGGCGACGCAGGCCTTCACCACGGCGTCGTACTCGGTGCGCTGCTGCGCCAACTTGGCTGCGGTGGCGGGCAGTTGCATACGGATGTCGAGTTCGGTGATGGCCACGTCCACGCCCAGGTCGGCGAAGCGCTGGATGTTCTGCTGGAGCGTGGACGGGACCTGTCCGAGGATCAGGTGGGCCTGGAGGCCGACCCCGTCGATGGGGACGCCGCGTGCCTTGAGGTCGCGGACCAGGTTGTAGAGGGCCGTGCTCTTCGCGTTGACGCCCTCGACGTTGTAGTCGTTGATGTAGAGCTTGGCGGCCGGGTCGGCGGCGCGGGCGGCGGTTAGGGCCTGGGCGATGTAGTCGGCGCCGAGGCCGTTGTACCAGAGGGTCTGGCGGTAGGTGCCGTCCTCGTTGAACGGTTCGTTCACCACGTCCCAGGCGGCCAGCCGGCCCTTGTAGCGGCCGACCTCCAGGGCGATGTGGTCGTTCATCAGCTGGCCGAGCTGGGCGGACGTCCAGGTGCCGTTGGTCAGCCAGCTCGGGTTCTGGCTGTGCCAGACGAGGGTGTGGCCGCGTACGTCCTGGTCGTGGGCCTCGGCGAAGTCGACGATCTGGTCGGCCTCGGCCCAGTTGTAGTTGCCTCGTGTGGGTTCGACGGAGCCCCACTTCATGGCGTTGCCGGGGGTGAGCCAGTTGAACTCGCGGCCCGCGATGTCGCCGTAGGTGCCGGTGAGCTTCGAGCCGGTCACCGCCGTGCCGAGGGCCTTGCCCTTGGTGGCGGCGAGGTCGCGCAGGGGCGGGTCCGCCGCGTGGGCTGCCGGAGCCGCGAGCAGCAGGGCGGCGAGTGCGGTGGCGCCGGTGAACAGGGCGGCGCACCGGGTGAGCAGGGGGGTTCTGGAGGTTCTGGAGGTTCTCATGGCGGGTGCCTCCGAAAGTTTCGGTTGTGCAACCGATTGACTGCGGAGGAGTGTGGAGGGGGTTGTCTCACTCGTCAATACATCAACTTCCGGCCAGGCCGTCACTTGCGGGATGCCGGGTCACGCGGGATGCGGGGTCACGCGAGGTGCGGGTCACGCGAGGTGCGCGTCTGCCGGGATGGGCTCGTCGTGGCCGACCACCGCGCCGTCGTGGCTCGTCGCGCCCACGCGGCGGAGCCGCTCATCGACTCGGCCCCGCTCCCTGGAAGGCGGCTCCGCCGGCCTTTCAGGGCGCGGTCGGCGGCGTTCCCGTGCTGCTCCGCACCACCAGGCTCGTCGCCAGTTCCACCCGGGTCGCGGCCGAGGAACCCTCCTGGCGGCCGAGGTCGAGGACGAGTCGGGCCGCCGCCTCGGCCATCTCCATCAGGGGCTGGCGCACGGTCGTCAGCGGCGGCCCCACCCAACGGGCCACCGGCAGGTCGTCGAAGCCGACGACACTGAGGTCCTCCGGGATGCGCAGGCCCAGTTCGCGGGCCGCCTCGTAGAGGCCGAGGGCCTGGAGGTCGTTGCCGGCGAAGACGGCGGTCGGGCGGTCGGGGCGGCGCAGCAGTTCCAGCCCCAGCCGGTAGCCCGTCTCGTGGTGGAAGTCCCCGGCCTTGATCAGGTCGGCGGCGACCGGCAGCCCGGCGGTCTCCAGCGCGGCCCGGTAGCCGTCGACCCGGGCGCGGCTGCAGATCATCCGCGAGGGTCCGCTGATGGCGCCGATCCGTCGGTGGCCGAGTTCGACGAGGTGGCGGGTGGCGGCCAGACCCCCCTGCCAGTTGGTGGCGCCGATCGAGGGCACGTCGTCGCCGGGGTCGCCCGCCGGGTCCATCACCACGAACGGGATGGATCGGCTGGTCAGCAGCGCGCGCTGGGACTCGTCGAGCCCGGACAGGACGAGGACGACCCCGTGCGGGCGGCGCGCGGCGACCTGGTCGGCCCAGGTGCGGCCGGGGGTGAGCCGCCCCGCGCTCTCGGAGAGGACGACGCTCAGGCCCTCCTCCCGCGCGATGTTCTCCACGCCCCGGATGACCTCCATGGCCCAGGCGCTCTCCAGCTCGTGGAAGACCAGGTCGATGAGGGGGGACCGGGTGGCCTCGGCGCGTCGGCGACGGTAGCCGTACTCGCGCAGCAGTTCCTCGACACGGGTGCGCGTGGCGGGCGCGACGTCCGCGCGGCCGTTGAGCACCTTCGAAACAGTCGGAGCCGACACGCCGGCCTGGCGGGCGATCTCGGCGAGCGTCGCGGTCTGCGTGGAGTGCGACGCGCGCGTTCTTGTCTGGATTTCCTCGGGCTTCGCGGGCTTCATATGCGGGATCGTATCCCTGCGCGACCCCTTGACGAACCCTTTCGACGGCCATACGTTCCCGGAACATTCGAAGTGCCATCCGAAACATTCGCACGTCCGGACATTCGCGAAGGGTGCTCTCATGGAGTCGAGCAGAGGCCAGTTCACCGGGACGACCGCGGGCCGGTCCACCGGCAGCGGCGCGGGCGGCCGGCCGTTCAGCAGGCGCTGGTTCCTCGGCGCGGGTTCCGCCTCGATGCTCACCGCCGGCCTCGGCGCCGGCCTCACCGCCTGCGGCTCCGGCGGCGGCTCGGGCGGCGGGGACGGCAAGACGCTCACGGCGTTCGTGTACGGCGACGACGCGGTGAAGGTCCAGCAGGCGGGCGTCGACCGGTTCAACAAGTCGGCCGCGGCGAAGAAGGCCGGCGGCACCATCAAGCTCCAGAAGGTCCCCGGCTCCGACTACTCCCCGAAGCTCCGCACGGCCATGGGCTCCCCGAGCGCCCCGGACATCTTCTTCAACTGGGGCGGCGGCTCCATCAAGCCGTACGAGGAGGCGGACAAGCTCGTCGACCTCACCGACATCATCGAGGGCGACCCGGTCCTCAAGGACGGCTTCCTGCCCTCGGTCCTCGCGGCCGGCGATCTGGGGGGCCGCCACTACGGCATCCCGATGCGCGGCATGCAGCCGGTGATCCTCTTCTACAACAAGTCCGTCTTCGCCGAGCACAAGCTCCAGCCGCCCACCACCTGGGACCAACTCCTCGACATCAACGCCAAGTTGAAGAAAGCGAAGATCACCCCCTTCGCGCTCGGTGGCTCCGACGTCTGGCCCGAGCTGATGTGGCTGGAGTACCTGGTCGACCGGATCGGCGGCCCCGAGGTCTTCAAGCGCATCCAGGACGGCGACGCCGAGGGCTGGGGCGACCCTGCCGTCGTCCGGGCCGCCGAGCTGGTCAAGGAGCTCATCGACGACGGCGCCTTCGGCTCCAAGTTCACCTCGGTGTCGTACGTCAACGGCGGCGCCCCCGCGGTCTTCGCGCGCGGCAAGGCGGCCATGCACCTGATGGGCTCCTGGGAGTACTCCACGCAGCTCGGCAAGTTCCCGGACTTCGCCAAGAGCAACCTGGGCTGGGCCGCCTTCCCGACCGTCGAGGGCGGCACGGGCGACGTCCGCAACGTCGTCGGCAACCCCACCAACTACTGGTCGATCAACGCCCGCACGAAGAACAAGGACCTCGCGGTCGGCTTCCTCAAGGACTGCGCGTCGAAGGCGTACGCGCAGGCCCTGATCGACAACGGCGACGTGCCGACCACCTCGAACGCGGCCGAGCTGCTCGCCTCCTCCCCCAACCCCGAGTACGCGAAGTTCCAGTACGACATGGTCCAGCAGGCGCCGGCCTTCACGCTCTCCTGGGACCAGGCGCTCGGCGACGGCCTCGGCACCAAGATGCACACGGAGATAGGCAAGCTGTTCGCGGGCCAGTCCTCGCCGAGCGAGTTCGTGACGGCCTGCAAGGGGCTGAAGTGACCGTCACGGTCGAGAAGACCCCGGCGGCGGCGCAGAAGGAGCAGGCACACCGGACGGGCCGCCGCGCGGGCCGCACCGGCCGCCCGCACGCCGTCTGGGCCCTGCCCGGCGTCCTCTTCTTCACCTTCTTCGCGGTCGTCCCGATGGCGCTGGCCCTCTATCTCTCCTTCACCAGCTGGGACGGCCTGGGAGACCCGCGGCCGGTGGGCCTCGACAACTGGCGGAAGCTCCTCGACGACCCCCGGATGACGCAGTCCCTGTGGCTGACCGTCGTCCTCACCGTCGCCAGCTGGGCCTTCCAGACGGTCGTCGCCCTCCTCCTCGGCGTCTGGGCGGCGGGCCGGCAGCGCAACCGCGCGATCCTGTCCGCGGTCTTCTTCGTCCCGTTCCTGCTCTCCTCCACCGCCATCGCGATCCTGTTCTACGCCCTCCTCGACCCGAACTTCGGCATCATCCAGAAGGACACCCTGGGCTCGCAGAGCGGCGCGTTCCTCGCGATCGTCTTCGTCGGCGGCTGGCAGTTCATCCCGTTCCACACCCTGATCTACCAGGGCGGGGCCCGCCAGATCCCCGAGGTCCTCTACCAGGCGGCGGCCATCGACGGCGCCGGCCGCTACCGCCAGTTCTTCTCGATCACGTTGCCGCAGCTGCGCCACACCATCACCACGTCCACGGTCCTGATGGTCGTCGGCTCCCTGACGTACTTCGAGACGGTGCTGATCCTCACCAAGGGCGGCCCCGGCACGGACACCGCGATCCTGCCGTACCTGATGTACGAGGCGGGCTTCAAGACGTACGACTTCGGCTACGCCAGCGCCATCGCGTCCTTCCTGGTCATCGCCGCGACGGGCCTCTCCCTGGTCCTGGTCCGGCTGACGGGTTTCGGCGCCATGCGCAGTACCCGCGAAGGGATGTGACGGCACGAGATGTCACACGACACACTGGCGCGCCCCGCCAAGACCCGGCAGCCGGACGGAAGCCCCGCGACGCGCTCCCCCCGCCGCCGCAGGCACTGGACGAGGCGCGCCAACCCGGTGGCGGGCCTGGGGGCCTTCGTCTGGCTGGTCATCGTCCTGATCCCGATCTACGCGATGCTGTCGGCGTCCCTCACCGGCGCGGACAAGGCGTTGACGGGCAACCCCCTCAAGCCGCCCACGGACCCGACCCTCGACCACTACAACACCGTCCTGAACAGTGGCTTCGGCCATCTCCTGAGCAATACGGCGATCGTCGCGGTGTCGGTCGTGGGCATCGTGCTGGCCCTGTGCATCCCGCTCGCGTACGTGGCCGTCCGCACCCGCGACCGCTGGTCGAACGCGGCCTTCCGCCTGTTCCTCCTGGGCGTGGCGATCCCGGCCCAGGCCGTGGTGGTCCCCCTCTATCTCCTGATCGCGAAACTCGACCTCTACGACACCCTCCTGGCCGTCATCCTCCCGACGGCGGCCTTCGCGATGCCGGTCTCGGTCCTGGTCCTGGTGGGCACCCTCCGGGACGTCTCCGAGGACCTGTACGAGGCGATGGCCCTGGACGGCGCGTCCCCGCTCCGCGTGCTCTTCCAGTTGACGATCCCGCTCGCCAAGGGCGGCATCAGCACGGTCGTCATCTTCTCGGCTCTCCAGGCCTGGAACGGCTTCCTCTTCCCGCTGATCTTCACCCAGTCCGACGGCCCCCGGGTCCTCACGCTCGGACTGTTCAACTACGTCAGCCAGTTCGGCGTCAACATCCCCGCCGTGCTCGCCTCGGTCGTCCTCTCCGGCATCCCTATCTTCGCCGTGTACCTGGTGGCGCGACGGGCGCTGGTGGGCGGGTTGATGGGCGTGGGCGGCAAGTGATCCACCGGCTCCGGCACCCGCGACCTTCTGAAACTCGGCGACCCCTGAAGGAGTTTCATGACCACCCCTTGGCGTGACCCGGCCCTGCCCGCAGCGGCCCGGGTCGCGGATCTGCTCTCCCGGATGACCCTGGAGGAGAAGACCGCGCAGTTGTACGGCGTGTGGGTGAAGAGCGATTCGAGTGGCGAGGACATCGCCCCCGACGAGCAGGGCATGTCGGAGGCGTTCGACTTCAACGAGCTGATCACCCGGGGCCTCGGCCAGCTCACCCGCACCTTCGGCACGGCCCCCGTCGACCCGGCGCTGGGCGCGCGAGCACTGGCCCGCGCCCAGCGCCGCATCATGGCCGCGAACCGCTTCGGCATCCCGGCCGTCGCGCACGAGGAGTGCCTGGCCGGCTTCACCGCCTGGCGCGCGACCGCCTACCCGGTCCCGCTGGCCTGGGGCGCGACCTTCGACCCGCCGCTGGTGGAGGAGATGGCCCGCCACATCGGCCGCGACCTGGCCTCCGTCGGCATCCACCAGGGCCTGTCACCCGTCCTGGACGTGGTCCGGGACCCGCGCTGGGGACGGGTCGAGGAGACGATCGGCGAGGACCCGTATCTGGTGGGCACCATCGGCACGGCGTACGTGCGCGGCCTGGAGTCGGCCGGGATCGTGGCCACGCTGAAGCACTTCGCCGGGTACGCGGCGTCCGTCGGCGCCCGCAACCACGCGCCCGTACGGGCCGGGGTGCGGGAGTTCGCGGACGTGACCCTGCCGCCCTTCGAGATGGCCCTGCGCGAGGGCGGCGCCCGCTCGGTGATGGCGGCGTACACGGAGACGGACGGCGTCCCGGTCTCGTCGGACCCGGGACTGCTGACCGAACTCCTGCGCGACGCCTGGGGCTTCACCGGCACGGTCGTCTCCGACTACTTCGGCGTCGGCTTCCTGGAGACCAGCCACCGGGTGGCCGGAAACCGCGCGGAGGCGGGACACGCGGCCCTGGCCGCCGGCATCGACGTCGAACTCCCCACCCTGCGCTGCTACGGCGAGCCGCTCCTGGAGGCGGTCCGCGCGGGCGAGATCCCCGAGTCCCTGGTCGACCGCGCCGCCCGCCGGGTCCTGCTGCAGAAGTGCGAGCTGGGCCTGCTGGACGAGGACTGGACGCCGGAGGTTGCGGGCGGCGGGACCGAGGCCCACGGCATCGACCTCGACTCCACGGCGAACCGCGCGCTGGCCCGTCGCCTGGCCGAGGAGTCGGTGGTCCTCCTGGACAACCCGGACGCGGTCCTGCCGTTGGCGCCGGACATCAGGATCGGGGTGGTGGGCCCCCGCGCCGACGACGCCCTGGCCATGCTCGGCTGCTACTCCTTCCCCTCCCACGTCCTGCCCGCCCACCCCGGCACCCCCCTGGGCATCGAGATCCCCACGGTCCTGGACTCCCTGCGCACGGAACTCCCCGACGCGAAGATCACGTACGCGGCGGGAAGCGACGTCGACGGCGACGACACCGGCGGCTTCCCCGAGGCCGTAGCACGCGCCTCCGAGGCGGACGTCTGCGTCGCGGTCCTCGGCGACCGGGCGGGCCTCTTCGGCCGGGGCACCTCGGGCGAGGGCTGCGACGCGGAGGACCTCCGCCTCCCGGGGGTCCAGTCCGAACTGCTGGACGCCCTGATCGCCACGGGTACGCCGGTGGTGGCGCTCCTGCTCACCGGGCGCCCGTACGCGCTGGGCCGCTGGCACGGGCGGCTGGCGGGTGTGGTGCAGGCGTTCTTCCCCGGGGAGGAGGGCGGCCCGGCGCTCGCGGGTGTCCTGTCGGGCCGTGTCTCCCCCTCCGGCCGCCTCCCGGTGAGCGTCCCGAACCGCCCCGGGGGCCAGCCGTGGACGTACCTCCAGCCACCCCTCGGCCTCGTCGGCGCGGCGAGCAACCTGGACCCGACCCCGCTGTACCCCTTCGGCCACGGCCGCTCGTACACGACGTTCGCGTGGGCGGACTTCGCGGACGAGGGTGCGGGGGATGAAGGGCACGACGTGTCGGTGACCGTGCGCAACACGGGCGACCGGCCGGGGGCGGAGGTCGTCCAGCTGTACCTGCACGACCCGGTGGCCTCGGTGACCCGCCCCGACCTGCGCCTGATCGCCTACCGGCGGCTGGAGTTGGCGCCGGGGGACGCCTCCCGAGTGACGTTCCGCTTCCACCCCGACATCTCGTCCTTCACGGACCGCGCGGGGCGCCGCGTGGTCGAACCGGGCGCCCTGGAACTCCGCTTGGGCGCGTCGAGCGCGGACATCCGCCACCGGGTGACGTTGACGCTGGACGGCCCGGTACGGGAGGTGGGCCCGGACCGCCGGCTGCATTGCGAGACGGAGGTCAGGGCCGAGGAGTTCTGACGGCCTGAGGGTCAATCCGCCTGGGCCGCCGCGAACGAGACGAACGCGGCCCAGGCGGAGGGGCCGAGGTCGAAGTGGGGGCGCGTGGTGTCTTTGGAGTCGCGGATGTGGATGGCGGTGGGAGTGGTGGCGACCTCTATGCAGTCGTCGCCCTGCGGGCTGCTGTACGTGGACTTGCGCCATTCGAGGGCGACTTCAACACAGTTGTCACCCTCGGTACCGCTGTAACTGGACTTGAACCAGGCCAGTTCGTTGGTGCTCATAGCGCTCCTCTGATCCGCTCCAGCAGGCCCACGGAGTCCAGCGGAGTGAGGGCCTGTGCGCGGAGTGTCGCATATCGGCGGTGCAGTACGGCGGCCTCTTTTGCGTCGACGACCAGCCGCCCGGTCTTCTGGCCCTCCGCATAGGCGAGATGCTGCCCGTCCGGGGTTTCCAGCAGAGCCAGCGGACCGTCCAGACCCGCGTGCGCCTCGCACTCCAGCGGAACGATCTGAATCTCCACGTTGCGGAGTTGAGCACACTCCAACACGTGATCGAGGAGCCCCCGCAAGACGTCAACACCCCCCAACCGGCGCCGGACGACATGCTCATCCATCACAAAGCTGAACGAGGTGTTGGGGCGCTCCCAGAACATTCGCTGCCTCTCCATGCGTGCGGCGACCTGCGCCTCCAACTGCTCGTCCGACAGCGGCGGAAGCCGATTGCCGAACACCGCCCGCGCGTACCCCTCGGGCTGCAACAACCCAGGAGCCAACCGGCACTCGTACGTCGCGAGGTAGACGGCTTCCTGCTCCAGCCTCGCCCACGTCCTGAACCACGCCGCCAACCCCGGCTGCCGAGCCATATGCCGGAACGCACCCCGCACCGCACCCGTGTTGCCCGTGGCCTCCTCCGCCAGTTCCACGAACCGCTGATCCGCCAACCGTCGCCCCAACTCGATGGAAGCCACGGAGTGTTTGGACAGATGAACCCGCGCCCCGAACTCCTCCCGGCTCAACCCCGCATGCTCCCGCAGCGCCTGGACGACCGCCCCGAACGCCCGCATGCTGTCGGACGACTCGGGCTCACCACCCGGCCCCTGCGCAGCCCACTCAACACCGTGCACCATCAACCCAGAGTGACGGCCCGCTCACCGTACTGTCCATCGAACGGCCGCGTACTCCCCCTCCCGTACGCACCACCGCACGGCTTACCCCACGTTCACCAGGACCGGCTATAACGGCCCGATGAGCGACGGCATACAGCGGGAGTACCGCAGACGGCGGGGCATACCGCCCACATTCCTCACCCTGCTGGTCGCGGCGGTTCTCGTCAGCGCCAACGCGCTGTACGCGATGGCGTCACTCGGCCCCTCGGGCTGGGACATGCTGGCCGTCGCGGCCTGGGTGGCCGTCGCGGGCCGGGTGCTGCTGGAGCAGTTCAGGGCCCGTACGTCCGTCACGGCCGACGGCGTCACCGTACGCGGAGCGATCCGCACCCGTAGCTGGGCCTGGTCGGAGATCTACGGCATCCGGGTCGAGGAGAGCCGGCGGAGCACCCCGCGCTGGTCGGGGTATCTCTACGCCACCGACGGGCGCCGGGCCCGTCTCCCCCACCTCGACGAGTACCAGCTGGGCGATCCGATCGGAGAGGTCGCCGACCTGTGCGCCACCGCCCTGCGACTGGGGCTCACCTCCCTGGAGACGCGGCCCGAGGTGGAGGACCGCATCGCGCGAGGGGCGCGGCGGCGCAAGGCGTGGCAGCGGGCGGCCGTCGCGAGCCTGGTGGTCGCGGCCCTCATGTTCGCGCTGAACACCTGGCTGATCTTCACCGACCGGCCGACGCACTCACTCCTGCTGATCGGAGGCGTCCCGCTCGTCTGCCTCCCTGTTTTCTTCCTCGTCGCGGACCGCTTCGGCGAGGAGCGCCACCGTCGCCTCAGTCACCCTCGCCCAGCGCCTCGAACCGCCACCGGTGCACCGCCCGACTGACCAACTCCTCGCCCGGCTCAGGCAGTTCGGGCAACTCCGCGTCGTACTCCGCGTCCCACCACGTGATGACCAGCACCCGGTCCTGCGGCGCCCGGAAGGTCTCGCGCCGCAGCGGCCGTACGGGAAGCTCCTGGGCCCGTGCCCAGGCGAGGAGTTCCTCCCCCCGCCCGGCCACGGCCCGCGCCTCCCACATCAACGCGACGGTCACGAGTACAGGTTCTCCTTGCTGACCTCGTGAACGTGATCGTGATCGTGCGAGTGGGAGTGTCCCGGCACATGCGGATCCGTCACCGGAAGCGACGAGTCCGCCGACAGGTCCCAGTCGGAGGCGGCGCGGCCGCGCGCGACCATCTCCGCGCCCAGCGCGGCCACCATCGCCCCGTTGTCCGTGCACAGCTTGGGCCGGGGCACCCGGAGTCGGATGCCGGCCGCCTCGCAGCGCTCCTGGGCGAGGGCCCGGAGGCGGGAGTTGGCGGCGACACCGCCACCGATCATCAGGTGGTCGACGCCCTCGTCCCGGCAGGCCCGTACGGCCTTCCTGGTGAGCACGTCCACCACGGCCTCCTGGAAGGACGCGGCGACGTCCCGCACCGGAACGTCCTCCCCGGCCGCCCGCTTGGCCTCGATCCAGCGGGCCACGGCGGTCTTCAACCCGGAGAAGGAGAAGTCGTAGGCGGGATCGCGGGGCCCGGTCAGCCCGCGCGGGAAGGCGATGGCCGCGGGGTCCCCCTCCTTCGCGTACCGGTCGATGACCGGCCCGCCCGGGAATCCGAGGTTCAGCACGCGCGCGATCTTGTCGAAGGCCTCGCCCGCCGCGTCGTCGATGGTCGCGCCCATCGGCCGTACGTCCGACGTGATGTCCGTCGACAGCAGCAGCGACGAGTGACCGCCCGACACCAGCAGCGCCATCGTCGGCTCGGGCAGCGCCCCGTGCTCCAGCTGGTCGACGCAGATGTGGGAGGCGAGGTGGTTCACCCCGTAGAGCGGCTTGCCCAGCGCGTACGCGTACGCCTTGGCCGCCGAGACGCCCACCAGGAGCGCACCCGCGAGCCCCGGCCCGGCGGTGACGGCGATGCCGTCGAGGTCCTTCGCGCTCACCCCCGCTTCCTTCAGCGCGCGCTCGATGGTCGGGACCATCGCCTCCAGGTGTGCGCGGGAGGCGACCTCGGGCACCACGCCGCCGAACCGGGCGTGCTCGTCGACACTCGACGCGATCGCGTCGGCCAGCAGGGTCGTCCCGCGCACGACGCCGACGCCGGTCTCGTCGCAGGAGGTCTCGATCCCCAGGACCAGCGGTTCGTCAGCCATTGACCTAGCCATTGCCCTAGCCATTGATCTCGGTTCCTTGTACGGATGTGGAAGGGTCGTTGAGGCGCATGACCAGCGCGTCCACGTTGCCCGGCTGGTAGTAGCCGCGGCGGAAGCCGATCGCCTCGAAGCCGAAGCGTTCGTAGAGCTTCTGGGCGCGGACGTTGTCGACCCGGCATTCGAGCATCACCTGGGCGCACTCGAAGGCGGTGGCGGCCCGCAGCAGCTCGGTGAGGATCGTCGCGCCGAGGCCGGTGCCCCAGTGTTCCCGGGCGACGGCGATGGTCTGGACGTCGGCGGTGTCCCCGGCGGAGGCCAGGCCGCCGTAGCCGATGATCCGTCCTTCACCACCGCTGTCGTCGTCCGCGCCCTCGTCTGGGACCACCGCCACCACGTAGCGCCGGGTGGCGTTCGGGCCCCGCGCGTGGGCGAGGTCCGACCAGAACATGCCGCGGGACCAGGCGTCCTCGGGGAAGAGGTCCCTCTCCAGCTCCAGGACGGGCTCGATGTCCCACCAGCGCATCTCGCGCAGCACCGGGGTCGTCACTTGGGGGTGACCACCTTGTAGTTCTTGGGGACCTGGGCGTCGGGCCGACGCAGGTACAGCGGCCGGGGCGCCGGCAGCTCCTCGCCCGCCGCGAGCCGTTCGGCGGCCAGCGCCGCGAGGGCGGCCGCGGAGACGTGCTCGGGCGCGCGGGCGTCGGTGAAGGTGTCGGGGTACAGCAGCGCGCCCGCCCCCACCGCGGGGAGCCCGGCCACCGCGTCGGCGATCTCGGCGGGCCGGTCGACGGCCGGCTCGGTCGCTCTCGTCCGCGCGTCCTCGTACCGCGCCCAGTACACCTCCTTGCGCCGGGCGTCGGTGGCGACCACGAACGGTCCCTCGACCGTCCCCTCCGCCCCGGCCGCGTACGCGAGCCCGTCGAGGGTGCACAGGCCGTGGACGGGGACCCCGAGGGCGAGGCCGAAGGTGTCGGCGGTCATGAGGCCGACGCGCAGCCCGGTGTACGGGCCGGGACCGATGCCCACGACGACGCCGGTGACGGCGTCGAGGCGGGTGCCCGCCTCGGCGAGGACCCGGTCGACGGCGGGCAGCAGCAGTTCCCCGTGGCGTCGCGCGTCCACCTGACTCGACGAGGCGACGACGTCCGTCCCGTCGTGCAGCGCGACGGTGACGGCGGGGGTGGCGGTATCCAGAGCGAGCAAGAGCACGCAAACAGCCTACGGCGCTTCGGCCCGGGCCACGGCCGACCCGGTGCACGCTCCCCCTGCTGCTACCGTCACAGCACAGACGTACTTCAAGGGCGTACGTGGGTACGAGAGGTGGGCGCAGAAGGTGGCCAGTAGCAGCTCGGGATTCGTGGCCGGGCTCACCGCGGCGGCCATCGCCGCAGTCGGTTTCCTCACCTACCAGGCCTCGGCGAAAGCGCCGGACGACCTGGGGAAACCGTCCGCATCGGAGTCCCCGAAGGCCAAGCAGTCCAAGACCCCCGGCAAGGGGAAGAAGGACACCGACGACGTCCTCCCCGACGACTCGGGCGCCGGCGAGCGGGTCGTCTACTCCCTCGACGAGGACCGCGTCTGGCTGGTCGGCGCCAACGAGAAGGTCACCCGCACGTTCGAGGTCACCCCGAGCACGGTCGACCCCAGCCCCGCCACGTACACGGTCTCGTCCCGCTCCGCCGCCGTCACCGGCTCCGACGGCACCCCGATCGAGCACGTCGTCCGCTTCGCCTCGGTGGACGGCGTCTCCGTGGGCTTCAGCGCGGCGGTCGACGGCTCGACCCCGCGCCCCGACCCCACCACCAAGACGGGCGGCATCCGGGAGTCCCGCAAGGACGGCAAGGCGATGTGGGAGTTCGCGGGCATCGGCACGAAGGTGGTCGTGGTCGAGTAAGGGGGCTCTTCCGGCCGCCGGTCTGCCTCAGGGGCGCGGGGAACCGCACGACCAGCCCCCACCCACCCGCAGCCGCGCCACGACCGCTCCACCCCGGCCGGGGCGCGAACGTCTACGCGGCCTTGGGGCACCGTTCAGCCCCAGGCCGCCGCCCCTCCACCTTCACCGGCGGAGCCAAGGGCGGAGCCGTCGGCGGCGTGGAAACCGCCTTCGCCGCCGCACAGGAGGCCAGAAGGTCCCGCATCGACACCCCGGCCACTCCGGACGGAACCGGCTTACGCTGCGCTGTCGACATGGACGCCTCCTGGTGCCACGGCGAACCAAGTTAGGTAGACCTAACCAAGGACTGGTTACCATGTGACCACGCCGGGGACGGCCGGCGCAACATCTTGCCGACGGCTTGTCGGAACAGACGATAGGCGGACGAACGCCCGGTGACGCGGCGCGGCGTCCACCAGGCGTTACGCGGACAGCACCCCAAGCTCCACAGCCGCCCACCGTTCACCCAGTCCGGTGACCGTCACGTGCCGCACCTCGTCCGTCGTGTCCCCCACCGCCCGGTGGATGACCACGTTCAGCCGGTCGTCGGTCAGCTCCTCGACCTTGCCCTCGCCCCACTCCACGACGATCACCGAATCCGGCAGCGAGACATCGAGATCGAGGTCCTCCATCTCGTCCAGCCCGCCACCCAGGCGATACGCGTCGACGTGCACGAGCGGCGGCCCCTCCCCGAGCGACGGATGCACCCGGGCGATGACGAAGGTCGGCGAGGTGACGGCGCCGCGCACCCCGAGCCCCTCCCCGAGCCCCCGGGTGAGTGTCGTCTTCCCGGCGCCCAACTCCCCGTTGAGCATCACGAGATCACCCGCGCGCAGGAGCTTGGCCAGGCGACGGCCCAGCTCCAGCATCTGGTCGGGTGCGTTGACGGTGATCCGAACGGTGGTCCGAGGGGAGGCCTCGTAGGCGCGGGACGATCCGCTGGTCATATCGGCCTGGGACGATCCGCTGATCCGAAGGGACGCCTCGGACTCACCCGGGACGTGCGGTGCTGCTGGCGCTTCCATAACCACTTACGGTAGCTCCCGCCGGTACGGCCCCCGCGCGGGTGAGCAGGTCGGCAAGTCGGTCGGTCACCACTTCGGGATGCTCCAGCATCACCAGATGCCCCGCGTCCGGCACGAGCACCAGTTCCGCGTCCGGCAGCAGATCGGCGATGGCCTCGCTGTGCTCGCTCGGGGTGACCAGGTCCTTGACCCCGGCCAGCACGAGCACCGGCAGCTCGGTGAACGTCGTGAGCGCCTCGGTCTTGTCGTGCTCGGTGAACGCCGGATAGAACTCGGCGACGACGTCGATGGGCGTACCCTCGATCATCCGTTCGGCGAACCGCGCGACCGCCGGGTCGACGTCCCGCGACGCGAACGAGTACCGCTTGATGATCCCGGCGAACAGATCGGCGGTCGCCCGCCGCCCCCGCTCCACCAGCGCGGCCTGCTGCCCGAGCGCCCTCAGCACCCCCGGCAGCACCCGCCGCACCGCGTTGACCCCGGCGACGGGCAGCCCGAAGTTGACCTCGCCGAGCCGCCCCGACGACGTACCGACCAGCGCGACGGCGACGACCCGCTCGCGGATCAGCTCCGGGAAGTGCGCGGCCAGCGCCATCACCGTCATGCCGCCCATGGAGTGACCGACGAGCACGATGGGCCCCTCGGGCACCGCCGCGTCGATGACGGCCTTGAGGTCGCGGCCCAGCTGGTCGATGGTGACCGGCAGTCCGTCGCGCACCCCGGACACCCCGCGCTCGGAGCGGCCGTGGCTGCGCTGGTCCCAGTGCACGGTCCGGACGACACCGCGCAGCGCGGCCCGCTGGAAGTGCCACGAGTCCTGGTTGAGGCAGTAGCCGTGGCTGAAGACGACGGTGACGGGGGCCGGTGCCTTGCGGCCGAAGAGACGGCGTCTGCGGGGCGAGAGGCCCGCCTCGGGCTCGACGTCGTCGACCTCGTAGTACAGCTCGGTGCCGTCGTCGGCGACCGCCTTGCCGGGGAGGCCGCGCAGCGCCCCGTACGGGCCGGTGGAGTCGAGCGCCAGGCGGGCCTTCCTGCGCATGCCGCGCCCGACGGTGAGCCGCTCTATGGCGACGCCGGCCGCCGCGCCCGCCGCGACGACGCCTATCGCCGCCCCCGCGACCCCGGCTCTGCGCCAGATGCCGTCGCCGGACGCGGCCGTGGCTGCGGCCGCGCTCGCGACGGCCTCCACGGCCTCGGCGCTGCTCTCGCTCACGTCCCGCTCCTCTTCTCCGGCCTGTCCGGTTCCACTGTCGCTCCGCACGCCTGTACGGAGTTACCCGTCTCGTTCGTCTTTCACCTACTCGTGTTCAGGTGCCCGGGATCCCCATCCTCACGGCCCCCGGTCGTCCGCGCCCGCTCACTCACCCGTGTCGACGTAGACGCGCGGAACGCGGGTTCCGATGCGCGTCACGATCTCGTACGCGATGGTCCCGGCCGCCTTCGCCCAGTCCTCGGCGGTCGGTTCACCGCCGTCGCCGACCCCGAACAGCACGACCTCGTCCCCGGCGGCGGGTTCGTCCCCGCCGAGGTCGACGACGAACTGGTCCATGGCGACCCGGCCCGCGACCGTCCGCCATTTGCCGCCGACCAGGACGGGCCCGCTGCCGGAGGCGTGCCGGGGGATGCCGTCCGCGTAGCCGACGGGGACCAGACCGAGGGTCGTGGCGCCGGGCGTGACGTAGTGGTGGCCGTAGCTGACGCCGTGACCCGCGGAGACGTGTTTGACCAGTGCGAGCGAGGCGCTGAGCCGCATCACCGGCCGCAGCCCGAGGTCGGCCGAACTGCCCAGCTCCGGGCTGGGCGAGATGCCGTAGACCGCGATGCCCGCCCGTACGAGGTCGAAGTGGGCGTCGGGACGGGTGAGGGTGGCCGGCGAGTTGGCGATGTGCCGCACCTCGGGGCGCACGCCCCGGCCCTCCGCGTACCCGACCATGTCGCGGAAGCGGGTGAGCTGGGCGTCGATGGACGGGTGACCCGGCTCGTCGGCGCACGCGAGGTGCGACCAGAGTCCGGTGACCTTCACGAGCCCCTCGGCCTCGGCCCGCAGCGCCTCGGCGACCAACTCCGGCCAGTCCTCGGGCTGACAGCCGTTGCGCCCGAGCCCGGTGTCGGCCTTCAGCTGCACACGGGCGCGCAGGCCCGCCTGCCGGGCGGCGTCGGTGACCTCCCGCAGCGCCCACAACCCGCTGACCGCGACATCGAGATCCGCCTCGACCGCCTCGCGCCAGGGCCCGCCCGGCGCCCAGAGCCAGCACATCAGCCGCCCCGACAGCCCCGCCGCGCGCAGCGCCAACGCCTCCTCGGGCGTGGCCGTCCCGAGCCAGGTGGCCCCCGCCTCGACCGCGGCCCGCGCACACCGCACGGCGCCGTGGCCGTAGGCGTCCGACTTGACGACGGCCATCAGCTCGGCGCCCGGCGCCGACGCGCGCAGCGTGCGCACATTGGCCCGCAGGGCGTCCAGATCGATCTCCGCCCGGGCCCGAAGGGGCGCGTGCGGCACAGGTGCTGTCTCACTCATGTCAGCCCCAGTGTCGCAGAGCGCACGACCCCCCGGGCGAACGGGCGCACCCCGCCTCGCAAAGGAGCGCCGAACCCGACCCACCTGACCCACAGCCCCACTGACCCACACCGAACTGTCACGTACAGTCACACTCGACACACGACAGGTCGCGAACAGCACAACACAGGGGTTTCTATGTGCGGAATCGTGGGATACGTCGGCTCGCAGTCCGCCCTCGACGTGGTCCTCGCCGGACTGAAGCGGCTGGAGTACCGCGGGTACGACTCCGCCGGCGTGGCGGTGGCGGCCGACGGGGGCCTCGCCGCCGCGAAGAAGGCCGGGAAACTGGTCAACCTGGAGAAGGAGCTGGTCGGCCGCCCGCTGCCGACCGGTTCGACCGGCATCGGCCACACCCGCTGGGCCACCCACGGCGGCCCCACGGACACCAACGCCCACCCGCACCTCGACAACGCGGGCCGGGTCGCCGTCGTCCACAACGGCATCATTGAGAACTTCGCCGCGCTGCGCACCGAACTGGCCGAGCGGGGCCACACCCTGTCCTCCGAGACGGACACCGAGGTCGTCGCCCACCTCCTCGCCGAGGAGTTCTCCTCCTGCGACGACCTCGCGGAGGCGATGCGGCTGGTGTGCCGTCGGCTGGAGGGCGCGTTCACGCTGGTCGCGGTGCACGCGGACGCACCGGACGTGGTCGTG
The DNA here is from genome assembly GCF_019599145.1 of Streptomyces akebiae. Taxonomy (NCBI): domain Bacteria; kingdom Bacillati; phylum Actinomycetota; class Actinomycetes; order Kitasatosporales; family Streptomycetaceae; genus Streptomyces; species Streptomyces akebiae. Next base: position 4,007,584 of record NZ_CP080647.1, read on the forward strand.
GGTGCCCGCCGCAACTCGCCCCTGGTGGTCGGCGTCGGCGAGGGCGAGGCCTTCCTCGCCTCCGACGTCGCCGCGTTCATCGCCCACACGCGCTCCGCGATCGAGCTGGGCCAGGACCAGGTCGTCGAACTGCGCCGCGACGGCGTGACGGTGACCACCTTCGACGGCCGCCCCGCCGACGTCCGCTCGTACCACGTCGACTGGGACGCGTCGGCGGCGGAGAAGGGCGGCTACGACTACTTCATGCTCAAGGAGATCGCCGAGCAGCCCAAGGCGGTCGCCGACACGCTCCTCGGCCGCATCGACGCGGCGGGCTCGCTGTCCCTGGACGAGGTCCGCATCCCCGACCGGGAACTGCGCGAGCTGGACAAGGTGGTCATCGTGGCGTGCGGCACGGCGTTCCACGCGGGCCTCATCGCCAAGTACGCCATCGAGCACTGGACCCGTATCCCGTGCGAGGTGGAGCTGGCGAGCGAGTTCCGTTACCGGGACCCGATCCTCGGCCCTCACACCCTGGTCATCGCCATCTCCCAGTCCGGCGAGACCATGGACACGCTGATGGCGCTGCGCCACGCCCGTGAACAGGGCGCCCGGGTCCTCGCCATCTGCAACACCAACGGCTCGACGATCCCCCGCGAGTCCGACGCGGTCCTCTACACCCACGCGGGCCCCGAGGTGGCGGTCGCCTCGACGAAGGCGTTCCTGACGCAGTTGGTGGCCTGCTACCTGGTGGCCCTCTATCTCGGCCAGGTGCGCGGCACCAAGTGGGGCGACGAGATCCGGGCGGTGATCCGCGACCTCTCCCGTATCTCCCACGAGGTGGAGCGGGTCCTCGAAACGATGGAGCCGGTACGGGAGTTGGCCCGCACCCTCGCCGACAAGAACACGGTGCTGTTCCTGGGCCGCCATGTGGGTTATCCGGTCGCCCTCGAAGGCGCCCTGAAACTCAAGGAGTTGGCCTACATGCACGCCGAGGGCTTCGCGGCGGGCGAGCTGAAGCACGGCCCGATCGCCCTGATCGAGGAGGACCTCCCGGTGGTCGTCGTGGTCCCCTCCCCGGCGGGCCGCTCCCTCCTGCACGACAAGATCGTCTCCAACATCCAGGAGATCCGCGCGCGGGGCGCCCGCACGATCGTCATCGCGGAGGAGGGAGACGAGACGGTGGTCCCGTACGCCGACCACCTGATCCGCGTCCCGGCGACCCCGACCCTGCTCCAGCCCCTGGTCGCCACGGTCCCGCTCCAGGTCTTCGCCTGCGAACTGGCCACGGCCCGGGGGAACGAGGTGGACCAGCCGCGGAACCTGGCGAAGTCGGTGACGGTGGAGTGAGCGGCCGGGGCTCGCGGCGCTGGGGCGGGTGCGGCGTCCGCCTGGGGCCAGGGCGGCGTCGGGCGGGAGCCTGGAACACCCGGCCAGGCCCACGAGCGGAGCCTGGAAACGCCCGGCCAAGCCCACGAGCGGGAGCCTGGAAACGCCCGGCCAAGCCCACGAGCGGGAGCCTGGAAGGCGCCTGGCCGCGGCCAGAGCAGCGTCCGCCCGGGGCTAGGGTGCGGATCATGCCCATCATCGGAGTCGGCATCGACGTCGCCGAGATCGACCGTTTCCGTGCCTCGCTGGAGCGCACGCCCAGCATGGCCGACCGCCTCTTCCTGCCCAGCGAACTCCTCCTCCCCAGCGGCGAACGCCGGGGCATCGCCTCCCTCGCGGCCCGCTTCGCCGCGAAGGAGGCCCTCGCCAAGGCCCTGGGCGCCCCGAGCGGCCTGCGCTGGACCGACGCCGAGGTCTACGTCGAACCCTCCGGCCAACCCCGCCTCCGTGTCACCGGCACGGTCGCGTCCCGCGCCTCCGAACTGGGCGTCCAGTCCTGGCACATCTCGTTGAGCCATGACGCGGGGGTGGCGTCGGCGGTGGTGATCGCGGAGGGCTGAGGGGCCGCCGCCCTCCGCCCCTGCTCTCCCTGCGGGCCATCGTGCCGCTGGGGCGGCACGGGTGGGCGCAGACGGCACCTCGCCACCGCCGAGCAGCGGAACCCCACCACCGACCCACCCCGCCGAAGCCCACGCCACCCACCCCCTGCACCCCACGCCCTGCACCCCACCCCCTCCCCAAGGCAGACTCGTCCCCATGCGCTCAGCCCACCGTGTAGAAACCGTCCGCACAGCCGAACGCACCCTCATGGCCCGCCTCCCCGAAGGCGCCCTGATGCAGCGCGCGGCCGCAGGTCTCGCCGCGGCCTGCGCGGACGTGCTCCCCCGCCGCGTCTACGGCAGCCGCGTCGTCCTCCTCACCGGCAGCGGCGACAACGGCGGCGACACCCTCTACGCCGGCGCCCGCCTGGCCAGGCGCGGCGCGGGCGTGACCGCCGTCCTCCTCGCCCCCGACCGCACCCACCCGGACGCCCTCAGGGCCCTCCTGCGAGCGGGCGGCACCACGACCACCGCCCACTCCGCCACCACCCCCACCGCCCTCGCCCGCGCCGACCTCGTCCTGGACGGCATCGTCGGCATCGGCGGCAGGGGCGGCCTCCGCCCCGACGCCGCCCACCTCGCCGACCTCCTCGCCGACTCTCCCGCCACGGTCGTCGCCGTGGACCTCCCGAGCGGTGTCGAGCCGGACACCGGTGAGGTGCGCGGCGCGGCCGTCCGCGCCGACCTCACCGTCACCTTCGGCACCCACAAACCGGGCCTGCTCGTCGACCCGGCCCGCGAGTACGCCGGCTCGGTCCGCCTGATCGACATCGGCCTGGCGGAGACACTCCCGCCGACCCCGGCCCTGGAGTCCCTCCAGCACGCCGACGTGGCCGCCCTCCTCCCCCGCCCCACCGGCGAGAGCGACAAGTACCGCAGGGGAGTCGTGGGCGTCGCGGCGGGCTCGACCCGCTACCCGGGCGCGGCGGTCCTCGCGGTCGCGGGCGCCCTGCGCGGCGGCGCGGGCGCCGTCCGCTATGTGGGCGCCGCCACCGAAGCGGTCCTCGCCCGCTACCCGGAGACCCTCGTCTCGAACACGGGCCCGAAGAAGGCGGGCCGGGTCCAGGCCTGGGTCGCGGGCCCCGGCGCGGGCGACGACCCCACCCCCGTCGCGGAGGCCCTCGCCTCCGACGTCCCGGTCCTCCTGGACGCGGACGGCCTGCGCCTCGCCGACCGCGACACGGTCCGCACCCGCGAGGCCCCCACCCTGATGACCCCGCACGCGGGAGAGGCCGCCGCCCTGCTGGGAGTCTCCCGTGAGGAGGTCGAGGCAGCCCGCCTCACGGCCGTACGCGACCTGGCCCGCGCCTACGACGCCACGGTCCTCCTCAAGGGCTCCACCACCCTCATCGCCACCCCGGACCCCGACACCCCGGTCCGCGTCAACCCCACCGGCACCCCCTGGCTCGCCACCGCCGGCAGCGGCGACGTCCTCTCCGGCCTGGCAGGCTCCCTCCTGGCCGCCGGCCTCCCCCCGCTGGACGCGGCGAGCACGGCGGCCTACCTCCACGGCCTTGCGGGCCGCTACGCCGCCGACGGCGCCCCGACGGGGGCCCATGACGTGGCGGAGGCGATCCCGGCGGCCTGGCGGGACATCACGAGAACAGTGCCGTACCACCCTTGACGAGCAACGCGACGATCAGGACGGTGGTCGAGGCGAAAAAGATCAGTTCCACGACGGGCGGCGCCGGGGTCACGGTGACGTCTCCGGCCCCCGGCTCCGCCTGTCGCGGTCGCATCCGCTCCAGTTCGTCAATGACCCGGCGATGACGGCCGAAGGACGGCCAGCGGCTGAACGCCTGAACCTCGACCGTGCGGTCTCCTTCCAGCGTGAGGCTGAGACCGGTCCTGTCGTCCCAGTTCACACCCCGCAGCGTCGCCCAGGGGATTTCGTACCGGCGGGCACTGTTGCGTACGACCAGAGTGTCCTGGTCGTAGCGCACCAGCGGAACCAACTGCGCCCGTCCTGCGAACGCGCCGATGCAGAGGAGCATGACGAGAGCCGCGAGCTTCCAGATGGCCGCGTCCCTCCAGGCCGGCAACGCAGCGAGAACAGCTCCCGTCACGGCGGCGATGACCAGGGCACCCATGACCTGCCGCTCCCGCCAGGGCTTCACACGTCGCATCGCGCTTCCTTCTGTCAACCACCGAAGAGGCCTCTGACACCGCTCCATGCACTGCGAGCCCCGTCGGCGACCGACCGTCCCGCCTGCACCCCCCAGGTCCGGAGCGTACCGATCCCCTGCAGGGCCTCACCCGACTTGAGCATCGGCACAAGGCCGCCCGCGATTCCGACGACGCCGGCCGCGCATCCCAGACTCATCCAGTTGCCCCAGCAGGCGTCGGCGGCGACGACGACGCCCACACCCACCGCCAACAGGCCGAGGACGGGACCGATAGGAGTTGCGGCGGTCATCACCGCAGCGATACCCAGCCCGGTACTGATCATGCCGAGCGTGTCCGCCGTGTCATCGCTCAGGAAGGCGTGATCATCTGGCTCCTCCTCCGCGACCTGGATGTTCTTCGCCGTACCCAGGCACTTGTTCACGTCCGCGGACTTCTGGCACACCTCGAAGAAGTAGGCCATCTTCGCCTTCTTGACATCAGAGGTGGCGTTCTGCATGAAGGTGTCGTACTGGGCCTGCGTCAGCCACGGAGTCCCTTGGTAGCCGAGGTCCTTGGACACCCAGTCGTAGGCCTGATCCGGAAGCTTCTTCGTGACGGTCTTTCCGGTGATGGACCCGTCACCCACCTGGGTTCCCTTGGTGTAGTCGACCGTTCCGGTCGACGGGTCGTAGCCGACGGCGTCCTGCACGGCCTTATCGCAGTACTTCAGGTCGTACTGGCACGAGTTCGGCCGAGAACCGATCTCGAAGCCGGTCGGGTCGCTGTACCGGACGGGGTTGTTCGCCCCGTAGCTGTAGGCGTTCATCTCCTGGGGCGAGTACGGCTTGTTGAGCTCGTCCCCGCTCAGGAACCGGCCCAGATCGGGGTCGTACATCCGGGCGCCGAGCATGGACAGCCCGGTGGAGTCGTCCTCCGACTGGCCCAGGAATCCCCGGTCGGTGGACGAGGGAAGATTCGTGCTGCCTCGTTGCTTACCGAAGGCCGTGTAGCGTCGGCGCAGGACGGCGCCTCCCATGGAGACCAGCATGGATGTCGAGGCCTGTGCGTCGCCGAGGATCCAGGTCAGCTTGCCGGCCGCAGAGCCGTCGGCCACCCGCATCGCGACGTTGGTGCCCGCAGCGGAGTAGTAACGGGTGGCGGAAGCGCTCGCCGAACCGGTCCTGCGCAGTTCGTGACCGTCGAGGTACAGCACCTTCTCAGTCGGCGAGGCCCGCAGCAGAACATTTCCGTCCGTGTCGTACACGTAGGTCGACACCTCGTCACCCGTCGACTTCTCTTGGGTGATCTTGCTGATCCGGTTCAGGCCGTTCCACTCCAGCGCCGAACTCACCCCGTCGACCGTGCGTGAGGTCATCTGCCCGGCGGCGTTGTAGCCGAAGGAGTCGGAACCAGCCTTGACGACCGCGTGCGGGCGCGCCTGCTCCGCCGTGTACGAGGTCTCGTCCGCGCTGTAACCCGGGTAGGTGTAGTCCTTGTCCGTGGTTCCCAGGGACGTGGTCTCCCGCACAGCCTGGATGTTGCCCAGTTCGTCATACGTCCAAGTCGTGTCGTACGGGTCGAGGGAACTGCTCATGTCCGGTGTCGCGGCGCCGGAGCAGCCGTCGCTCTCCTGTGTCGTCCACGCCCGGCTGAGCCGGTTGAGCTCGTCGTAGGTGAAGCACTCGCTCTGTCCGACGACCTTGTCCGTGACGCCGGTGAGCTGCCCGCCGAGATCCCGGGTGAAAGTGTCGTCCTGCGCGGTGGTGGTGGTACCCCCCGTGGTCACGGTGGTCTTCGCACCGGCCAGGAGACCGGTGCCGTCGGCGTCGTCGTACGTGAGTGCCCGGCTCACGGTGGCGTCGGAGCCCCCGCTCTCGCCGTAGACACGGCCGTTGAGCCGGCCGAGCCGGTCGAAGCCGATCGACGACTGGTACGTTCCCAGCGGGCTGGCCACCCTGGACGGCAGGCCCTGCGCTGTGTAGGCGGTGGTCACCGTCTCCGCGGGCAGCCCACCGATCTGCGGATAGCTCACCGACGTGACGTGGTCAGCCAAGTCGTAGCCGTAGGCGAAGGTGTAAGTGCCGGCGAGTCCCGAACCGTCGTCCGGAATCGTCGTGGTCCGGCCGACGACCCGGCCACGGGTGTCGTATCCCGTGACGGTCTGCGTATAGGCCTTGCCGTCCTGGTAGGAGGTGGCCGTCGCCAGCTTGCCCTTGCCGCCCGGCGCACTGTCGTAGGCCAGCCGGGAAAGCGTCGTCGTGCCCTGTGACACCGTGGTGGGCCGTCGGAGGGCGTCGTAGGTGTAGCTCAGTGTCGTGCTGTTGCCGACTGTGGTGGCCGTGGAGATCTGGCCATTCTCGTCGTAGGTGACAGACGAGGCGCCCGTGTCCGGATCGTCCGACGTCAGCCGCTCCCCCAGCCAGTTGTATGTGTACTCGGTGGTGTTCCCCTTGGGGTCGGTGATCTTCCTGAGGCCCCCACTGCGGGTGTACTCGTACGCCGTGGCCGCCGCTCCGGTCGGGCCGTACTCGACGATCCGTGTGGTCTGGCCGAAGACGTCCGTGTAGGTGTCGGAGCGCTCGCCCACGGCGGGCACGACGGTCGTGTGGTCACCGTGGTAGTAGGTGCGGGAGTTCATCACGGGCTGGGGCTGCTCGTTGACGAGGATCTGCGTCCCCGTCGTCCGTCCCGCCCAGTCGATGAGGAGGTCGGTGTAGGACGGCAGATCGGCCACCGTGGGCAGGACCATGCCGGAGCCCGCCGCCGAGGAGTTGTAGAACGGCGCTGACGTGCCCGTTGCGTTACCGGAGGTGTCGTACCGCGTGGAGACGACCGTACGGCCGGACCCGCCCGGAGCGGTCGCCTGGGTCTCCCGCGTGCGTCCGAGTCCGTCCAGGTAGAGGTATGAGTAGATGTAGTTCGAACCGGACTGCAGGACCCCGGTCGACACCCTGGGCGCCCCCGTCACCGTGTCCGGCACCCCGTCGCCGTTGGTTCCGGTCGGCACGGCATAGGTGAACTTCATCGACGAGATACCGTCCGGGTAGTTGCCGATCTCCGTCGGCTTCCAGACGGTGCTGTAGCGGCCGACCGAATCGTGCACGAGCCGGGTGGTCCGGCCGTTGGCGTCCAGGATCCGGTACGGGGTGCCCCACAGACGAGAGGACCAGGTGGTCGTGGACATCGCGGTGCCCGAGCCGCTGCCGTCCGGGTCCGGGGTGGTGACCTTCACTCCATCGGTGGGCCATGTCGTGTTCGGCGAGTAGGTCGTGGTCGTCTTGCTGGCCTTGCCGTCGTAAGTGGCCACGACCCGGCCGGCGTCGTCGTAGTCCGTCTTGATGGAGCGGTATGTCGACGCGTTGGTGTACGTGCGGAGTTCCGTCACATTGGCGTCGGCCAACGCCGTGTCGTTGCCCGCCACCGACGTGGACCCGTCGTACAGCGTCGCCGTGAACGTGTCCTGGTTGGCGGCCGCGCGGTTCGCACAGTCGGCCGCGTAGTGGCGGCGCTCGTCCTCGACGATCATCCAGCGTTTGACGTCGGAGTCGGGGAAGTTGTCCGTGCTGTAGGCGCGGCCGTACGTGGTGCAGCGGTTGTCGGCGACCGCCTCCTCGCCCCAGTCGTTGGTCCGCAACGGCAGACCGTACGTGGTGCTGGTGGAGGACGTGTCGTCGTACTCGTCCATGACCGTGCGCACCCGCCAGCCCTGCGACGTCATCTGATGTGTCGACGTCTTGCTGTCGCGGACGAAGCGGGCGTCGGGCAGCCCCTCGTACGCGGCGGTGACGTGGGTCCAGTACTCCTTGAACGTCCGCTCGTGCGAGCCGCCGTCGCCATCGCGTTTGCTGGTCTCGATGGTCTTGCCCGCGAGCCAGGCCGAGTCCGTGTACTCGGTGCCCTGACCGTCCTTGACCTTCACGGTACGGGTCGCGGACGAGTCCGTCTTGGACGTGCGGTCGCCGCTCAGGCCACGGTAGAGCCAGTGGTAGGTGGACGCCGCGTTGCTCTTGGTGCCGGTGAAGACCTCGACCTGCTGGTAGCCCCGCCAGTCGGACCAGGTCTCGTCCTCGTCGGCCACCAACGGGTCGTTGGTGAACCTCCAGCCACCGCCACCGTTGTACTCGTAGCGCGTGGTCATGTTCGGGTCGCCGTCGCCGTCGGCACCTTGACCGACACCGGGGTCCACGGACACCTGGGTGACCAGGTACTTCTTGAACCAGCCGGTCTTCGTCTGCGCCGAGCCCTCGGGCGCCCACTTCTGCCAGAAGCACAGCTGGGTGTTGGAGGACTGGCTCGGCAAGGCGTCTATGTCACAGGCGTCCGGCTGACCATAGGTCACGCTCGTCGCCGCGCCGAGATCGCCGTACACCTTGGTGACTCGGCGGAAGTTGAGCAGCGAGGACCCGACCTGGTTGTCCTTCCACTCACCGTTGAAGTTGATGACGGGCAGGCGCAGGTCGGTGCCATCGCCGTAGCCCTGGCGCTGGACGTAGTCGAGCCAGAGGGTCTTGCCGACGGTGCCGTCGGGGTTGGGCAGGCCGTGCTTGGTCTGGTACTGCATGGCCGGGTCCCATGTGGAACCGCCGTCGTTGCTGACGAAGGTCTTGATGTCCCACAGCATGTCCGTGGTGAAGAACGTGGGGTAGTACGTCATGCCGGCGCAGTAGCTGTCGTCGGCGGTGCCATCGCACATGAGGTCGGTCGGGACGTCCGGGTACGACTCCGGGGTACTGGAGATGCCGGGACAGGCTGCGGGTTCGTCGCCCAGAGGGTCCGCCTCCGCCATGCGTTCGACACAGCGGCCGACGTGGCTCAGCTCAACCTTGGCGGGCAGCAGGGCGCCGCTGATCTGGGAGGCCCAGCCGTACTCGATGCGGGTGAGATAGCCGCCGGCGTCGTACGAACGCGCCTTGTCGGTGTTCGCGACCGAACGGTAGTGGTTCTTCTGCTTGTCGTAGAAGTAGGCGTTCTCGACCTCGTTGGGGTCGACGACCCGGTCGAGGTTCCAGCGCCAGGCCTGGGTGCACGGCTCGGGGTACTGAGCGTGGCACGGCTCGCTGGTGTCGTTGCCGACGACGGGCATCGTGTAGACGGAGTTCGTGGAGGCGTCGTTGCGCTCGCTGCGGCCCCAGCCGAAGTAGTAGCGCATGCCGTCCGGGGTGGAGATCACCCAGTACTCGTCGTCGCTGCCGTGGCCGTTCCAGAGGTGCTGGACCCGCCAGCCGGGGTCGTCCTGCAGGTGATAGGAGCCTGTGCCATTGCCGTCCTGCACCAGCTGGGAGGTGACACCGTTGAGGCTGATGACGTAGACGGCGCCGTCGGGTTCCGTGCCGGTGTTCGGCGACTCCCAGCACATGTCGCCGATGGTGGACAGGCCGTCCTGGGCACAGTTCTTGTAACGCCGCTCGATGTAGCCGACCTCAAGGTCCCAGCCCATGCCGACCCACGACGCCTGGTTGTTGGTGGCCGACGTACGGCCGTCCACCGACTGCGAGTTGTAGCTGAGGGCCAGTGATGGCGTGGTACCGAAGGGGGCCTTGGGCAGTTGGACCGGCAGGCTGTAGGTGAAGGCCCCGGATCCGGTGGACACGTCCCACGAACCGGTGGGGCTCAGTGTCGATGCCCGGTAGTCCCCCTCGTCGGACGAGGACCCAGAGGTGACCGCCAGCACGGTGGCCCCGGACGCGCTCGCGTAGGTCGACCGGCTGAACTGGGAGGATCCGTCGTCGATCGCCACGGCCGCGGGGTCGGCGTCGGCGTACACAGTCGCCGAGAGAGTCCCGGTCCCGACGTCGTTGTCGGCTTCGATGAACTGCTTCAGATCCGGCGAACAGCCCTTCTTCTCCGGGGTGGTGAGCGCGCAGGCCGGCATCTGGACCAGCCGGAGGCGGTCGGCGAAGTCACCGCCGTGGGCGTATTGGAAACCGGAGTAGTCGAGCGTCACCCGCACCGGGCCGGGGTCCTCGACGCCGTCCTCGCGGGTGAGGCGAAGCCCCATGCCTATGCCACCGATCGACTCCACCTGAGAGCGGTCGAGCAACCGGACATCCACGTTCTCGGGGACACTTCCGGTCCGTACCAGTCGGGTGTCTCCGCCGGCGGGGGTTCCCTGCTTCGAGGTCTTCTGCCACTTCGCGAACTTCGCCTGGGGCGGTGTGCCTGCCACCACGCGCTCCGTGGCGGAGGGTTTCGCGACGGTCACCACGGCGGACTTCGCCGCCCGGCTCGTGCCGTCCGCGTCGACCACCGTGCCCGACGTCGATACGGCCAGGGCGTCACCGGCGGCGGCTTTCCGCAGGTCGACGGAGGCTGCGGTCCTCTTGGGCCACGTCGTCTTCGGGGCCTTCGTCATCGTCTGCTCGGCCCTCTGCCGGGGCACGGTCTGGGCTCCACCCGTCGGCACGCTGACCGTCTTGTCCTTCGGTTTCGCCACGTCCACTACAGCGGCGAAGGCCGGTACGGACAGAAGACCGCACAGCACCGCACTGGACACGGACACGACAAGGCCACGTCTGGCAGACCGCCCCACAACCACACCCCCGTGCAAACACATCACGCATACCGAGCGAACAGACTCGGGGCGGGACGCTAACTCACACGTGACTCAAATCCAACGCCTACAAAAGACCGCACAGCGGACAGTCCCATGTAAAGGCCGTCTAAATTTCTGGGAATGAAAAACCGCTCACCCAACCGACTCGTCCAAGCCAACCGGAGCTCTACCTGACCCGAATGCCAGGTGCTTTAATGACGCGCCAGAAGCGACCCTCCATGGAGCGCCAACGGTCCATCGGCGGGTTCACACGCATTCCACGGGGGGCTCCACCAGCATGCTCAACCGCAGACAGCTCCTGAGACTGACCGGCGCCGGTGTCGGCGTGGCGGCCGTTCCGGCCGTTGCGATCGCGTCATCCCAACTGACCAACCGCGCCTCGGGAACCGACCGCGAGGAAAGCACGAGCCCAGGCGCCGTGACCACGACCAAGCGTTTCGATCTGAACGACGGCTCGGACGTGCTGCTGCGCGAGGTCGGACTCACCGGGACCCGCATCCTCCAGTCCTTCGCATTCGACAACACACGCGGCCACCTCTTCACCGTGCAACTCATCGACGGCGGCCTCCGACTCCCCGGCGAGACCCGGACGTACACCGGCGCCGAGCGCGACGCGAACGGCGACCTGTGCCTGACCCGACTCGACCTCGCCGGACGGATTCTGGGCGTCATGTACCTACGCGGTTTCGGCCACGGCGTACAGATCGGCGTCGAGTCCACGAATTCCGGGAGTTTCCTGTGGACGGAGACAAAAGCTATCCAGGTCACCAACGCGGACGGCACCGTCGACGGCTGGGGCAGCCGCCTCGCCCGCTTCAAGTTCGCGAACGGAACGATCCTCACGCCGGACTCCCCGGCCCTCACCCAGTACAGCCTGGAGTCCGGCGTCGACCGGACCACGGTGGCCCTGGACCCGGTCCACTCCCGGCTCACCGTCCGCTGCCGGGTCTCCGGCGCCTTCCGCTACCGGCTCTACGACCTCGCCGCCTTCAAGAGCGGCGGCCGGACGACCCTCGCCGACGTGGCCCAGCCCGCCGACCTCCAGCCCGGCTACACCGACGTCTTCCAGGGCTTCGCGACCTTCGGCAGCTACCTCTACCTCCTGGCCGGCTCACAGTACGGCGCCAACGGCTCGGTCTCACCCGACGGCAACACCTTCATCACCACCGTCGACTGGAACACCGGCACCGTCGTCCAGCAGGAACTCACCAGGGCCGGCTACTCGCTCCCCTACCGGGAGCCCGAGGGCATGGCCATCCAGGTCCCGGACCCCGCCAACCCTCAGGCGGCCCGCCTGTGCAGCGGTTTCGGCTCGGTGACCTCCGCCACCGACAGCCGCAAGAAGGCCAGCATCTACTACAAGGACCTGCTGGTCTGAAGGCCTCCACCAGCCTGAAGGACCTGCTGGCCTCCAGCCTCAGGATCCGTCGACCGAAGAGGCCCGCGGGAGACCGGACTCGGGCACGCGGCGGAGCCGCCTCACTCCCCCTCCTCGATCCGGTCGATGGCCTCCCGCACCATCCCCAGATACTCGACCTCCTCGCACCGCGGCTTACTGCCCATCCGGTACATGTCAATGGCGTCATCGAGGCACTCGCCGAGGTCCTCGTCCGGCAGGTCCGCCGACAGCTCGCTGCACACCCGCCCGGCGAGCTCCGCGTCACCGCGCGCAGACCCCCGTCGAACGGCGCCCCGTAAGCGAAGACGCACACCGAAAGTCATCCCAATCCCCCATTCCCCCCTGGTCGACCGGGAGGCGGCTCCCTCCCGACCGCCCGGACGCTAGTCCTCCCCACACCCAAGGTCCATACCTTCGCCACAGTTCACGCACAGGGAAAGGGGAATCCCCTACCGCGCCCCGGCCCGGCGTGACGGACCCCACCCCGCCACCCCGTTCAAACTCCGTTAACAATGGACTGTGATCTCACCGGTCTCCTCGTTGCCGCGGAGCGCCCACCGGCCCAGGCCGGAGGCGACTCCCTACGTCGACCTCACCCGTGCCGAATGGAGTGCGCTGCGCGAAAAGACGCCGCTCCCCCTGAATGCCGAGGAGGTCGAACAGCTGCGCGGTCTGGGCGATGTCATCGACCTCGACGAGGTACGGGACATCTATCTGCCGCTGTCCCGGCTCCTCAACCTCTACGTGGGCGCCACCAACGGCCTGCGCGGCGCCCTGAACACCTTCCTGGGCGAGCAGGGCTCCCAGTCCGGCACCCCGTTCGTCATAGGCGTCGCCGGCTCCGTGGCCGTCGGCAAGTCCACCGTCGCCCGCCTCCTCCAGGCCCTCCTGGCCCGCTGGCCCGAACACCCGCGCGTGGAACTGGTCACCACCGACGGCTTCCTGCTCCCCATGAAGGACCTCCAGGAACGTGGCCTGGTCTCCCGCAAGGGCTTCCCCGAGTCGTACGACCGCCGGGCCCTGACCCGTTTCGTCGCCGACATCAAGGCCGGCAAGGACGAGGTGACGGCCCCCGTCTACTCCCACCTCATCTACGACATCGTCCCCGACCAGCGGCTCACGGTCCGCCGCCCCGACATCCTCATCGTCGAGGGCCTGAACGTCCTCCAGCCCGCCCTCCCCGGCCAGGACGGCCGCACCCGCGTCGGTCTCGCCGACTACTTCGACTTCAGCGTGTACGTCGACGCCGGCGCCGACGACATCGAGCGCTGGTACCTCAACCGCTTCAAGAAGCTCCGCCAGACCGCGTTCCAGAACCCCGACTCGTACTTCCGCAAGTACACCCAGGTCTCCGAGGACGAAGCCCTCGACTACGCCCGCACCCTCTGGCGCACCATCAACAAGCCCAACCTGGTCGAGAACATCGCCCCCACCCGCGGCCGCGCCACCCTCATCATCCGCAAGGGCCCCGACCACAAGGTCCGCCGCCTCAGCCTGCGCAAGCTGTAGCCCCTTCACCCGGCCCGGCTACCCTGCGGGCATGCTGCATCTGCGTCTGATCACCCCGGCCGACCGGACCGACGAAGTGGTGCGCCTGATCGAGGGCACGGTCGGGTGCGCCCACCTCGTCGTCCTGCCGGGTGCCGCCCGCAACCCCGCCGGAGACGTCGTCATGTGCGACGTGGCACGCGAGGCGGGCGACGAACTGATCGGCGCGCTCCGGGCGTTGGACCTCGACCGAACCGGCTCCATCGCCGTCGAGAACATCGACCTGTCGCTCTCCGAACGCGCCGACAAGGCCGAGAAGGACGCGCCGGGCGAGGCCGCGGACGCGGTCCTCTGGGAGCATCTGACGGACGCGACCCACGAGGAGTCGACGCTCTCCGTCACCTACGTCGCCTTCATCACCCTCGCCACGATGATCGCGGCCTGCGGCGTGGTCCTCGACAACGCGGTCCTGATCGTCGGCGCGATGGCCGTCGGCCCCGAGTTCGGCCCCCTGGCCGGCATCAGCACGTCCATCGTCCAACGCCACCCACGCCTCGCCCTGCGCTCCCTGATCGCCCTCCTCGTGGGCTTCGCGGCGGCCATGGCGGCGACGGTCGCCTTCAGCCTCTTCATGGACGCGCTCGGCTACTTCACCGAGGCCAAGCTGGAGGCCGACCGCCCCAACACCGCCTTCGTCTACGCCCCCGACGCCTTCTCCTTCATCGTGGCGGTCCTGGCGGGCATCGCGGGCACCCTTTCCCTGACCTCGGCCAAGTCCGGAGCCCTGGTGGGCGTGGCCATCTCGGTCACCACGGTCCCGGCCGCCGCGAACGCGGCGGTGGCCCTGGCCTACGGCGACACGAAACAGACGGTGGGCTCCACAGAGCAACTGCTCCTGAACCTCCTGGGCATCATCCTGGCGGGCACCCTCACCCTGCTCCTCCAGAAGTGGCTGTGGTCAAGGCAACGCAGCGCTTCATAGCCAGGGCCCCACCAAAAAAAGGGGGCGCGAGGAACTGCGCGACAAGCCACGACGACCCCGCGGCCCGCAACGGACAGCACCCCACGCCCCTACCCGGCGCTTCAGCCGAGCGCGGACTTCACCGCGTCAGCCAGCCGCCCGGCAACCGCCCGGGCCTGCTCGATGTCGGCGGCCTCCACCATCACCCGCACCAACGGCTCGGTCCCGGACGGCCGCAACAACACCCGCCCCGTGGAGCCGAGTTCACCCTCGGCCTCGGCGACCGCAGCCGCCAGCTCCGCGGACGTGGACACCCGCGACCGATCCACGTCCGGCACGTTGATGAGCACCTGCGGCAACCGCTCCATGACCCCGGCCAACTCCTGCAGCGTACGGCCGGTCTGCGCGACCCGAGCCGCCAGCAGCAGCCCCGTCAGCGTGCCGTCACCCGTCGTCGCGTGGTCGGAGATGATCACGTGCCCGGACTGCTCGCCCCCGAGCGCGTACCCGTGCTCCTTCATCTCCTCCAGCACGTACCGGTCCCCGACCGCGGTCTGCACCAGCCGCAGCCCCTCCCGCTCCAGCGCCAGCTTGAAGCCGAGGTTGGACATCACCGTCGCCACGACCGTGTCGGCCCGCAGCTCGGAGCGCTCCCGCATCGCCAGCGCGAGCACCGCGAGAATCTGGTCCCCGTCGACCTCGTTGCCCTCGTGGTCCACCGCGAGGCACCGGTCCGCGTCGCCGTCGTGCGCGATGCCGAGGTGCGCCCCGTGCTCCAGGACGGCGGCCTTCAGTGGCCCGAGGTGCGTCGACCCGCACCCGTCGTTGATGTTGAGCCCGTCCGGCTCGGCCCCGATCGTGACGATCTCGGCGCCGGCGCGGGTGAACGCCTCCGGCGAGACCCCGGCTGCGGCACCGTGCGCCTCGTCGAGGACGACCTTGATTCCGTCGAGCCGGTTGGGGAGGACGGAGAGCAGGTGCTCGACGTACCGCCCGAAGCCGTCGTCGTAGGACCGGACGCGCCCGACGCCCGCGCCCGTGGGCCGCTCCCAGGGAGCCCCGGTGCGGTGCTCCTCGTAGACGCCCTCGATCCTGTCCTCCAGCTCGTCGGCGAGCTTGTGGCCGCCGCGGGCGAAGAACTTGATCCCGTTGTCCGGCATGGCGTTGTGGCTGGCGGAGAGCATCACACCGAGGTCGGCGCCCAGCTCACCGGTGAGGAACGCCACCGCGGGGGTGGGCAGCACACCGACGCGCAGCACGTCGACACCCGCGCTGGCGAGGCCGGCCACCACGGCCGCCTCCAGGAACTCCCCGGACGCTCGCGGATCCCGCCCGACCACCGCCACCGGCTTGTGGCCCTCGAACGTTCCCGCCTCGGCGAGTACGTGTGCCGCCGCGACGGAGAGTCCGAGCGCGAGCTCGGCCGTCAGATCCGCGTTGGCGACACCGCGCACGCCGTCCGTGCCGAAGAGTCGTCCCACTGTGGTGTCCTCCGAAATTGCTCAGAATGTGCGGCTCGTACTGATGGTCACGAGTGTCCCGGCAATCCCCGGACCAAGTACATCCCCTGAGACTGTCCTCCCCCGTTCGGGGTTGTACCGACAGTCTGTGGATAAGCCTGCGATGAACGGACGCGTGCTGGTACGCCCTGCCAAGCAAACCGCCCCGGCGGCACGGATACGTGCCACCGGGGCGATACGCGCAATGCGCGACGCACGCGAATCGCGCCAGTGGCGCGAGCGCGATTTAGCGCTTGCTGTACTGCGGAGCCTTGCGGGCCTTCTTCAGACCGGCCTTCTTGCGCTCGACCGCACGGTCGTCGCGGCGGAGGAAGCCGGCCTTCTTGAGGGCGCCACGGTTGTTGTCGACGTCGGCCTCGTTCAGCGCGCGGGCGACACCGAGACGGAGCGCACCGGCCTGACCGGAGACACCGCCACCGGCGATGCGGGCGATGACGTCGTAACGGCCTTCGAGCTCCAGCACCTTGAAGGGCTCGTTGACTTCCTGCTGGTGCACCTTGTTGGGGAAGTAGTCCTCAAGGGTGCGACCGTTGATCTTCCACTTGCCGGAGCCCGGGACGATCCGGACGCGGGCGATGGCGTTCTTGCGACGGCCCAGGCCGGCGGCCGGCTGCGGGTCGCCGAAGCGGCCGGCGAGGGACTCCGAGGTGTAGTCGCCCTCGACGGGGACCTCGGACTCGGTGGTGTAGCTGTCGATGTCGACAAGCTCGGTCTCGGTCTCTTCGACCGGCTGCTCAGCGGTGGTCTCGGCCACGATGCTCCTCAGATCTTTTCTGTTTGGGGGTGTGGCCGGAACTACTGCGCGACCTGGGTGATCTCGAACGGCACCGGCTGCTGCGCAGCGTGGGGGTGCTGGTCGCCCGAGTAGACCTTCAGCTTCGAGAGCATCTGACGGCCCAGGGAGTTCTTGGGGATCATGCCCTTGATGGCCTTCTCGACGGCCTTCTCGGGGTTCTTCGCCAGCAGCTCGTCGTAACGGACGGAGCGCAGACCACCCGGGTAGCCGGAGTGGCGGTACGCCAGCTTCTGGGTCTTCTTGTTGCCGGACAGGTGAACCTTGTCGGCGTTGATGATGATGACGAAGTCGCCCATGTCCATGTGAGGGGCATAGGTCGGCTTGTGCTTGCCGCGGAGGAGGTTCGCAGCAGTGGTAGCCAGACGGCCCAGGACGATGTCCTGTGCGTCAATGACGTGCCACTGGCGAGTCACATCGCCGGGCTTGGGGCTGTACGTACGCACTTCGCAGCCTTCTTCTTCAGTGGATGGGTGGTGACACATGGCATCACTGAAGCGATCGTGCAGCTGGGGACGACAGTGCCGGGAACGCTGCCCGTATGCCGCCCACTGGTAACTGCTCCAGGGAACCTACGCAAGGGCTTCTCGCCTGAGAGCGACCAAGCCAATACGCATAACAATCCGCAAGAGTACTCGGGCAGCCCCGGACGGGTCAAAACGGCCCCGGGCCCGTCGCCCGCGGCACCCGTCGATCGACTTCGCCCGCGAGTTCGATACCACCCGGCCCCGCGCGTCGAGGGCGCGTGGTTCAGCCATGCAGGCCGCAATCGGCGGCCGGGTGAAGTTCACGTCCGAGGGGGACGAGGCGTCACCCGGTACCGAGCGGTAACCCGGTACCAGGGCGTGACCTGGAACTGACAAAGACCTCCCCTCGCCCGTCTAAACTGCGGCCCATGAGCTTTGGGCAGGGGGGGTCTCAGTGGAGCCCCGGGGGTTCCCACAATCCGTGGGACAATCAGTGGAGTTCCTCCAATAACCAGACCCCGGACTGGGCGTCACTCGCCGAGCAGTCCGAAACACGCAACAGGCGCCGCAGACTCCTGCTGATCGTCGGCGGCGCCCTCGCCACGGTCGGCATAGGCGTCGCCGTGGCGGTCGCCGTCGTCAACACCGACAACGGCAGCGCCACGGCGAACGGCCCGAACGACCTGCCGGCCACGGAGGGCATCCCGAGCGCCAGCGCCAAGACGGACCCGTCGTTCGCACCGACGTCGGCCCCGCCCCCGCTGAACCCGAAGGACTTCATCTCCAGCTCGGGCAAGGACAAGGCGCCGATCAGCCCGGACATCCTCTTCCCGGGCTCCCAGCTGACCAAGCGCGAGGGTGTCGTCTACCGCAAGGGCGCCACGGCCTCGACGAAGGACTGCGCCTCGGCCGTCCAGGGCACCCTCGACAAGCTCCTCACCGACAACGACTGCACCCGCTTCATGCGCGTGACCTACTTCCGGGACAAGGTCGCGACCACCATCGGCGTCGCCCTGTTCGACACCGAGGCCAAGGCGACCAAGGTCAAGGACGACTGGGACAAGCAGAGCACCATCGTCTCCCTCTCCGGTGAGGGCGTCCCCGTCTTCTGCCGTACGACGGTGTGCCGGACGACCGCCAACTCCTACGGCCGCTACACGTACTTCACGCTCTCCGGCTTCACCGACGGCACGGACGTGAAGGAGAAGGACAAGGCCGTCTTCACCGCCGGCGACGACCTCAGCGGCTCCACGTACGGACAGATCCGCCGCCGCGGCGAGACCCAGGCAGCCGCCGCGGCCAACGGGCAGTAGGCCGAGCGAAGCCGCCCCGGGGTCAGCAGCAGCCGCCCCCGGGCACCCCCGGCAGACTCCGCCGGTTCCGCGCCTCCCTGCTCCGCGCGGCCAGCAGCTCGTCCGCCGGGTAGCCGACCTCCTCCAGGGTCAGCCCGTGCGGCCGTACGACATGCACGGCGGAGTCCCGCACCCCGGCGGCCAGCACCTTCCCGGGCCACTCGGGCCCCCGGTGACCGTCCCCCACGAACAGCAGGGCCCCGATCAGCGAGCGCACCATGTTGTGGCAGAAGGCGTCGGCCCGGACGGTGGCGGTGATGATCCCGTCGTCGCCCCGCACCAGGCTCAGCTCCTGCAGCGTACGGATGGTGGTCGCCCCCTCCCGCCGCTTGCAGTACGCGGCGAAGTCGTGCTCCCCCAGCAGCCGCCGCGCCGCCTCGTTCATGGCGTCCACGTCCAGCGGCCAGTCGTGCCACAGGACGTGACCGCGCAGCAACGGATCGACACCGCCGGGATTGTCGGTGACCCGATAGGCGTACCGCCGCCAGATCGCCGAGAACCGCGCGTTGAAGCCGCTGGGCGCCTCCCTGAGCGCCCACACCCGCACATCCCTCGACAGCCGCCCCGCGAGCCGCTTCAGCAGCTTCTCGTGGTGCTCACGCCACACGGCCTCCGGCAGATCCACGTGCGCCACCTGGCCCCGCGCGTGCACCCCGGCGTCGGTCCGCCCGGCCACGGTCAGCTCATAGGTCTCCCGGGACCGGGTGACCGTCCGCAGGGCGTCCTCGATCTCCCCCTGCACGGTCCGCCGCCCTGCGGCCTGCTTGGCCCACCCGGAGAACTCGGCACCGTCGTACGACAGGTCGAGGCGCACCCGGACATGCCCGGGCTGTACTTCGTCACTCACTCAGAGATCCTCTCAGCAACACAAAAGCGGGCCCGCCCCTCGAAAGGGACGGGCCCGCCAACGCCCTGAAGGGGCGCGGGACTGTATCGATGTGCGGCTCCGCCGCGTGGGCGCGAACAACCACCACGAACCCGCAGCCGCAGACGCACAGCCCCCCGGCAGAACGCCTACGCGTCCTTCGACTCCTCGGCCGGAGCCTCGGTCGCCTCGTCGGCCTTGGTCTCCTCGACCTTGGCCTCCTCGGACTCCTTGACCGCACGCTTGGTGGCGGCCTCGGCCTCACCCGTCGCCTGCTGCGCGACCGTCAGCGCCTCGACCAGCTCGATGACAGCCATGGGCGCGTTGTCGCCACGACGGTTACCGATCTTGGTGATCCGGGTGTAGCCACCCGGACGGTTCTCGTACCGCGGGCCGATCTCGGTGAAGAGCGTGTGCACGACGCTCTTGTCCGTGATGACCTGGAGCACCTGGCGGCGGTTGTGAAGGTCGCCCTTCTTCGCCTTGGTGACCAGACGCTCGGCGTAGGGCCGCAGACGGCGGGCCTTCGCCTCGGTGGTGGTGATCCGACCGTGCTCGAAGAGCGACTTCGCGAGGTTCGCGAGCAGCAGCTTCTCGTGCGCGGCACTGCCGCCCAGACGGGCACCCTTGGTGGGCTTCGGCATTGTTCTTCTCCTGTGTGTCTGCCCCGGCCGTATCAGGTACCGGGGTCAGGAACCCGATGAGCGGATGCTCACCGGCAACGACCGGTCAGTACGGTCAGTACTGCTCGGTCTCCACGAAACCCGCGTCCGCGTCGTCGTCGGCGCCGAAGGCGTCGGCGGCGGCCGTGGGGTCGAATCCGGGCGGGCTGTCCTTCAGGGCCAGGCCCATGCCGGCCAGCTTCGCCTTGACCTCGTCGATGGACTTCGCACCGAAGTTGCGGATGTCCAGGAGGTCCGCCTCGGAACGAGCGACGAGCTCACCCACGGAGTGGATGCCCTCACGCTTGAGGCAGTTGTACGACCGAACGGTGAGCTCCAGCTCCTCGATCGGCAGCGCCAGATCGGCGGCGAGCGCGGCGTCCGTCGGGGACGGACCCATGTCGATGCCCTCGGCGTCGATGTTCAGCTCGCGGGCGAGACCGAACAGCTCGACCAGCGTCTTACCGGCGGAGGCCATGGCGTCACGCGGACGCATCGCCTGCTTGGTCTCGACGTCGACGATCAGCTTGTCGAAGTCGGTGCGCTGCTCGACACGCGTGGCCTCGACCTTGTACGTGACCTTGAGAACCGGCGAGTAGATGGAGTCGACCGGGATACGGCCGATCTCCTGGCCCACCTGCTTGTTCTGCACGGCGGAGACGTAACCGCGGCCACGCTCGACCGTCAGCTCCATCTCCAGCTTGCCCTTGCCGTTGAGCGTGGCGAGGACGAGGTCGGGGTTGTGCACCTCGACACCGGCCGGGGGCGCGATGTCGGCGGCGGTGACCAGACCCGGGCCCTGCTTGCGCAGGTACATCACGACCGGCTCGTCGTGCTCCGAGGAGACGACCAGCTGCTTGATGTTGAGGATCAGGTCGGTGACGTCCTCCTTGACGCCCGGCACGGTGGTGAACTCGTGCAGGACACCGTCGATCCGGATGCTGGTGACAGCCGCACCGGGGATCGACGACAGGAGCGTGCGACGCAGGGAGTTGCCGAGGGTGTAACCGAAGCCCGGCTCCAGCGGCTCGATCACGAACCGGGAGCGGAACTCGTCGACGACCTCTTCGGTCAACGAGGGACGCTGAGCGATCAGCATGTGGTGATCCTTCTGTCAGGGGCGCCCGCTATTTGACGCCCTGAGCCACCAGGCGGAGCCTGACGGAGTTTACGTACAAGGGTACGGGCGATATGCCTCCGAAGAGCCATACCGCCCGAAAACCTCAGACCAAGCAGTCGCGTATCCGACCCGAGGGGTCAGACGCGGCGGCGCTTGGGGGGACGGCAGCCGTTGTGCGGGGTGGGCGTGACGTCCTGGATGGAGCCGACCTCGAGACCGGTCGCCTGGAGCGAACGGATGGCCGTCTCACGACCCGAGCCCGGGCCCTTGACGAACACGTCGACCTTGCGCATGCCGTGCTCCTGCGCGCGACGGGCGGCCGACTCGGCTGCCATCTGCGCGGCGAACGGCGTGGACTTCCGGGAGCCCTTGAAGCCGACGTGACCGGCGGAGGCCCAGGAGATCACGTTGCCCGAGGGGTCCGTGATGGAGACGATCGTGTTGTTGAACGTGCTCTTGATGTGCGCGTGGCCGTGAGCGACGTTCTTCTTTTCCTTGCGGCGCACCTTCTTGGCAGCGCCCTGACGACCCTTGGGGGGCATCTACAAACTCCTACGGGGAGGTGGTCGGTCCTACAGCGAAGACCGCTGATGAAGCGTTGTCCGCTGAGGACTACTTCTTGCCCGGCTTCTTCTTGCCGGCGATGGCGCGACGCGGGCCCTTGCGGGTGCGGGCGTTGGTGCTGGTGCGCTGACCGCGGACGGGCAGACCACGACGGTGACGGAGGCCCTGGTAGCAGCCGATCTCCACCTTGCGGCGGATGTCGGCCTGGACCTCGCGACGGAGGTCACCCTCGGTCTTGATGTTGTTGTCCACGTACTCGCGGATCGCGACGAGCTGCTCCTCGGAGAGGTCGCGGACGCGGGTGTCGGGGTTGACGCCGGTCGCTGCCAGCGTCTCCTGGGAGAGGGTCCGGCCGATGCCGAACACATAGGTGAGGGCGACCTCCACGCGCTTGTCGCGCGGGATGTCAACACCGGAAACGCGTGCCATTCAATGGCTCCTGGTGATTGTCGGAGGTCTTCCACAGGACCGGCTCCCGGCCGCCG
Organism: Streptomyces akebiae; assembly: GCF_019599145.1. Lineage (NCBI taxonomy): Bacteria > Bacillati > Actinomycetota > Actinomycetes > Kitasatosporales > Streptomycetaceae > Streptomyces > Streptomyces akebiae. Next base: position 4,029,886 of record NZ_CP080647.1, read on the forward strand.
TACCAGGTACGAACCGGGTCCCCGGCCTCCGAGCCGGGGGTGTCAGACGCCGTGCGGCGTCTGGGTCCTGCGTATGAACAATTCAGCTCGCGTCGCGCGAATCCCTGCGATGTCGATGCAGAGGGTGTGGTCGAACGTGCGTCAGCCCTGGCGCTGCTTGTGGCGCGGGTTCTCGCAGATGACCATGACCCGACCGTGACGGCGGATCACCCTGCACTTGTCGCAGATCTTCTTGACGCTCGGCTTGACCTTCATGGGGTGAGGTTCTCCGGGTCAGTGCCACCACCCGCGTCCCGGAGAACCGGGGCACGGAGAGCGGGGGCAAGATCTACTTGTAGCGGTAGACGATCCGGCCACGCGTCAGGTCGTACGGAGACAGCTCCACCACGACCCGGTCGTCAGGGAGGATACGGATGTAGTGCATACGCATCTTGCCGCTGATGTGTGCCAGGACCTGGTGGCCGTTCTGGAGCTCGACCTTGAACATGGCGTTCGGCAGAGACTCGACGACAGTGCCCTCGATCTCGATGGCACCTTGCTTCTTGGCCACGCTTCGCCCTTCGAATCGACTACCTTGATCGACTCCGCGTAGCCGGATGAAGACATACGGAAACACGAGAGCCGACGAGTCAGTCTACGTCAGGCCCCCGAGAAACACGAATTCGGGTAAGACTGCCCACCGTGGAAGATCATTACTCCGGCCCGCGGCAGCGCCGCGACCCAGCCGCACCCGGCGGCAGGACTTCAGCCGACCGGGTCAGGAGCCGCGGTGATCCCGAACTCCGCCAGCTTGGCCTTGCCCCCGTCGGGAGCCGTCAGCACAAGGGGACCCTGCTCGGTCAGCGCGACGGAGTGCTCCCAGTGCGACGACCACGTCCCGTCCGTCGTCACCACGGTCCAGTCGTCCGCGAGCACCTCGGTCTTCGGCGTACCCAGCGACACCATCGGCTCGATCGCGAGACAGAACCCGGGCACCAGCTTCGGCCCCTTGCCCCGCCGCCGCTCGACGTAGTTCAGCAGATGCGGGTCCATGTGCATCTCGGTCCCGATGCCGTGGCCGCCGTAGTCCTCGACGATCCCGTACTTCCCCCCGCCCGGCTTCGGCTGCCGGCGGATGTACGTCTCGATGGCCCGGGAGACGTCCACGAGCCGGTTGCCCAGCTTCATCGCGGCGATCCCGGCCCACATGGACTCCTCGGTCACCCGCGACAGCTCAAGCAGCTCCGGAGCGTGACCGGACCCCACGAACGCGGTGTAGGCGGCGTCACCGTGCCAGCCGTCGACGATCGCACCGCAGTCGATGGAGATGATGTCGCCGTCCTTCAGGACGACCTCGTCGCTCGGGATCCCGTGGACCACGACCTCGTTCACCGAGGTGCAGATCGTCGCCGGGAAGCCGCCGTATCCGAGGAAGTTCGACTTGGCCCCGTGCTCCGCGAGCACCTTGCGGGCGACCTCGTCGAGGTCCTTCGTGGAGGCGCCCGGCACGGCGGCCTCCCGGGTGGCCGCGTGAATGGCGGCGACGACCAGCCCCGCCTCACGCATCTTGGCGATCTGCTCGGGACTCTTGATCTGCACCATGGGGGCCTGCGCTCTCCGTCTTCCTTCGTGTCCACGAGGCACGAGATCTCGTTCTCGCGTTTTTGCCTACACAACAGTACGGCCGCGGCGCCCCTCACGGGCACCGCGGCCGACGTACCGACCGACGACCTACTTGTCGTCGTCCTCACGCTTGAGCGCCTCCATGGCGCGCTGGGTGACTTCCTCCACCGGACCGAGGGCCGAGATCGTCACCACGAGGCCCTGGGCCTTGTAGTAGTCGATGATCGGCTCGGTCTGGGTGTGGTAGACCTCCAGGCGCTTGCGCACCGTCTCCTCGGAGTCGTCGTCACGCTGGTACAGCTCGCCGCCGCAGGCGTCGCAGACGCCCTCCTGCTTCGGCTTCTTGTACGTGACGTGGAAGACGTGGGCGGAGTCGTTGCGGCAGATGCGACGACCGGCGATCCGCTTGACGACCTCGTCCTCGGGGACCTCCAGGTCCAGCACCGCGTCCAGGTTCATGGACTCGTCCTGGAGCGTCACGTCCAGCGCCTCGGCCTGCGAGACGTTGCGCGGGAAGCCGTCGAGCAGGAAGCCCTGCTCGGCGTCCGGCTGCTCCATGCGGTCCTTGGCCATCGCGATGGTGACCTCGTCCGGCACCAGCTCGCCCTTGTCCATGTAGGACTTCGCGAGTTTGCCGAGTTCCGTCTGCTTGCTGATGTTGGCCCGGAACAGGTCGCCCGTGGAGATGTGCGGGATCGACAGGTTCTTGGCCAGGAACGCGGCCTGCGTTCCCTTACCGGCACCCGGCGGCCCGACGAGGACGATACGCATCAGCGGAGGAACCCTTCGTAATTGCGCTGCTGGAGCTGGCTCTCGATCTGCTTCACCGTCTCCAGACCCACACCCACGATGATCAGGATGCTGGTTCCACCGAACGGGAAGTTGGCGTTTGCCCCGAAGCCGGCCAACGCCATTGTCGGCACGAGAGCGATCAGGCCCAGGTACAGCGAACCCGGCCAGGTGATCCGGTTGAGTACGTAGCTCAGGTACTCAGCGGTCGGTCGGCCAGCCCGGATTCCCGGGATGAAGCCACCATACTTCTTCATGTTGTCCGCGACTTCCTCGGGGTTGAACGAGATGGCCACGTAGAAGAAGGCGAAGAAGATGATGAGGAAGAAGTAGATCGTGACGTGCGCCGGCGCGGCCGTGTCGGCCAGGTTGGCGGTGATCCAACTCGCCCAGCCGGCCGTGGAGTTGGAGAACTGCACGATGAGGGCCGGAATGTAGAGCAGCGACGAGGCGAAAATCACAGGGATAATGCCCGCCTGGTTGACCTTCAACGGAATGTAGGTCGAGGTGCCACCGTAGGAACGGCGGCCGATCATGCGCTTCGCATACTGAACCGGAATACGGCGCTGGGCCTGCTCGACGAAGACCACGAGCGCGACCATGACCAGGCCGACGGCGATGACGGTGCCGAACTCGATCCAACCGCCCGCCAGGTCGCCCTGCTCCTTGATCGCCCAGAGGGCGGACGGGAACGTGGCGGCGATCGAGATGAACATCAGGATCGACATGCCGTTGCCGATGCCGCGGTCGGTGATGAGCTCACCGAGCCACATGACGAGGGCCGTACCGGCGGTCATGGTGATGACCATGACGACGGTGGTGTAGATCGACTGGTCGGGGACGATCAGACCGGCCTGCGCACAGCCGCTGAACAGCGAGCCGCTACGGGCGGTGGCCACCAGGCCGGTGCCCTGAAGGATCGCCAGGGCCACCGTCAGGTAACGGGTGTACTGCGTGATCTTCGCCGTACCGGCCTGCCCCTCCTTCTTCAGGGCTTCCAGACGCGGGATCACCACGGTCAGCAGCTGCAGAATGATGCTCGCCGTGATGTACGGCATGATGCCGAGCGCGAAGATCGTGATCTGCAGCAGCGCGCCGCCGCTGAACATGTTCACCAGACCGAAGAGACCCGTGTTGGTCTGGGCCTGATCGATACAGAACTGGACAGCGGTGTAGTCGACACCGGGGATCGGCACATGCGTACCGACCCGGTAGATCACGATGATGCCGAGCGTGAAGAGCAGCTTCTTGCGCAGGTCGGGCGTCTTGAACGCCCGGGCGAACGCGGTGAGCACGGTGCCTCCTGCGACCCCCGCGCTACTGCGTCAAGGGTGACGGTTTTGAGATTCTGATGAGGACGACTTACGTAACGTTTAACTGCCGCGGCGAGTGCCCGGATGGGAGCACCCTGTGAAAACGGGCAGCGCAGGTCACCTTACCGGCGAGACTGCTTCCCTAGGAACGACCAACCGGGGATACCCCATTTGTGGGGTATCCCCGGTCGGGATCGCTCAAGTCATCGAGACACCTGGTGTGTTCAGACGAGCTCGGTGACGGTACCGCCGGCGGCGGTGATCTTCTCCTTGGCGGAGCCGGAGACGGCGTCGACCGTCACCTGCAGCGCCACGGAGATCTCGCCCTGGCCGAGGACCTTGACGAGGCTGTTCTTGCGGACGGCACCCTTGTCGACCAGGTCGGCAACGGTGACCTCCCCACCCTCGGGGTAGAGGGCGGCGAGCTTGTCCAGGTTCACGACCTGGAACTCCGTCTTGAAGGGGTTCTTGAAGCCCTTCAGCTTCGGGAGACGCATGTGGAGGGGCATCTGGCCACCCTCGAAGCGCTCCGGAACCTGGTAGCGGGCCTTCGTACCCTTGGTACCACGACCGGCCGTCTTACCCTTCGACGCCTCACCACGACCGACACGGGTCTTCGCGGTCTTGGCACCGGGGGCGGGACGGAGGTTGTGGATCTTGAGCGGGTTGTTCTCCGCCATGATCAGTCGACCTCCTCGACCGTCACGAGGTGGCGGACGGTGTGCACCATGCCGCGGAACTCGGGGCGGTCCTCCTTGACGACCTGCGTGTTGATGCCCTTGAGACCAAGGGAACGCAGGGTGTCACGGTGGTTCTGCTTGCTGCCGATGTAGGACTTGACCTGCGTAATCTTGAGCTGCGCCATGATTACGCACCCGCCCCGGCACGCGCACGGAGAAGAGCCGCGGGAGCGACGTCCTCGAGGGGCAGACCACGGCGCGCCGCGATCTCCTCGGGACGCTGCAGACCCTTCAGGGCCTCCACGGTCGCGTGCACGATGTTGATCGCGTTGTCGGAGCCGAGCGACTTCGACAGCACGTCGTGGATACCGGCGCACTCGAGCACGGCGCGCACCGGACCACCGGCGATAACACCGGTACCGGGGGACGCTGGCTTGAGCAGGACGACGCCGGCAGCCTTCTCACCCTGGATGGGGTGCGGGATGGTGCCCTGGATACGGGGGACCTTGAAGAAGTGCTTCTTGGCCTCCTCAACGCCCTTGGCGATGGCGGCCGGCACCTCCTTGGCCTTGCCGTAACCGACACCCACGGTGCCGTCACCGTCGCCCACTACGACGAGCGCAGTGAAGCTGAAGCGACGACCACCCTTCACAACCTTGGCGACGCGGTTGATCGCGACGACGCGCTCAACGTACGCGGTCTTCTCGGCGGCAGCTGCGCCGCCGTCACGGCCCTTCCGGTCCCGCCGCTCGCCGCCACCGGCACCGCCACCGCGGCGCTGGGGTCCAGCCATTGGATTTACCTCTCTCTTTCCGCTAGCTACGCAGCGAGCTCAGAACTTGAGCCCGGCCTCGCGGGCGGCGTCGGCCAGGGCCGCGATGCGACCCGCGTACCGGTTACCACCTCGGTCGAACACAACGGCCTCGACACCGGCGGCCTTGGCACGCTCGGCGACCAGGGCGCCGACCTTGCCGGCCTGCGCCGACTTGTCCTCCGACGCACCACGGATCGACGAGTCCAGGGTGGACGCCGACGCAAGGGTGTGACCCTTGAGGTCGTCGATCACCTGGGCCACGATGTGGCGGTTCGAGCGGGTCACGACCAGGCGGGGACGCTCAGCCGTACCGTTGACCTTCTTACGGATCCGGATGTGGCGCCGCTTGATGGCTGCACGCTTGTAAGCGTCGCCCTTAGCGATCTTCGTACCGTATGCCATGGCTTACTTACCCGCCTTTCCGACCTTGCGGCGGATGACTTCGCCCTCGTACTTGACGCCCTTGGCCTTGTACGGGTCGGGCTTGCGCAGCTTGCGGATGTTGGCCGCAACCTCGCCGACCTTCTGCTTGTCGATGCCCTCGACCGAGAACCGGGTGGGGTTCTCCACCTTGAAGGTGATGCCCTCGGGCGCCTCGACGGTGATCGGGTGGCTGTAGCCGAGCGCGAACTCGAGGTTCGAACCCTTGGCCTGCACGCGGTAACCGACACCGCTGATCTCGAGCTTCTTCACGTAACCCTGGGTCACGCCGGTGATCATGTTCGCCACCAGCGTGCGGGACAGGCCGTGCAGGGCCTTGCTCTGACGCTCGTCGTTGGGGCGGGTGACGTTCAGGACGCCGTCCTCACCCTTGGCGATCTCGATCGGCGCGACGACGGTGTGGGTCAGCGTGCCCTTGGGGCCCTTGACCGAGACCGTCTGGCCGTCGATGGTGACGTCCACGCCGGCGGGAACCGTGATGGGGAGCTTGCCAATGCGCGACATAGCTGTTTCCTCCGTTCCCTTCCGCTACCAGACGTAGGCGAGGACTTCTCCGCCTACGCCCTTCTTGCCGGCCTGCTTGTCGGTGAGGAGCCCGTGCGACGTGGAGATGATCGCCACGCCGAGGCCGCCGAGCACCTTCGGCAGGTTGGTGGACTTCGCGTAAACCCGGAGACCGGGCTTGGAGATCCGCTTGATGCCCGCGATGGAGCGCTCACGGTTGGGGCCGAACTTCAGCTCCAGGACGAGGTTCTTGCCGACCTCGGCGTCCTCGACCTTCCAGCCCGTGATGAAGCCCTCCTGCTGGAGGATCTCCGCGATGTGAGACTTGATCTTCGATGCCGGCATCGTCACGGAGTCGTGGTATGCCGAGTTCGCGTTCCGCAGACGCGTAAGCATGTCTGCGATCGGATCAGTCATGGTCATGAATTGGCCTTCGGCCTCTCTCGCCGGGGTTTCCTGGTGCGCCATCCCTCTCCCCGATCCGAGACGGGGCGGGTGCGGCGCGGTGGACCTACGGCGTAGTAAGTCGTACGGGCGACCATCAGGCGCCCAACCCTCCAAGCCTAAGCCATGGAAGGGCGGGCGCCTGACACGCCCAGTGCTTACCGAGAGCTTCGGGAATCCCTAAAAGGCGGGATTACCAGGAGCTCTTGGTCACGCCCGGCAGCTCGCCACGGTGAGCCATCTCACGAAGGCACACGCGGCACAGGCCGAACTTGCGGTACACGGAGTGGGGACGGCCGCAGCGCTGGCAGCGCGTGTAACCACGCACACCGAACTTGGGCTTGCGAGCAGCCTTCGCGATCAGAGCCTTCTTCGCCATCTCGCTCACGCCTCCTTGAAGGGGAAGCCGAGGTGACGGAGGAGCGCACGGCCCTCAGCGTCGTTGGTCGCCGTGGTCACCACGGTGATGTCCATACCCCGGGTGCGGTCGATCTTGTCCTGGTCGATCTCGTGGAACATGACCTGCTCGGTGAGACCGAAGGTGTAGTTGCCACGGCCGTCGAACTGCTTGGGGGACAGACCACGGAAGTCGCGGATGCGCGGGAGCGCGAGCGACAGGGTGCGGTCCAGGAACTCCCACATGCGGTCGCCACGGAGCGTGACGTGGGCACCGATCGGCTGGCCCTCACGCAGCTTGAACTGCGCGATGGACTTACGGGCCTTGGTGACGGCCGGCTTCTGACCGGTGATCGTGGTGAGGTCGCGGATGGCGCCCTCGATCAGCTTGGAGTCGCGGGCGGCGTCGCCCACACCCATGTTGACCACGATCTTGACGAGGCCGGGGATCTGCATGACGTTCTCGTACTTGAACTCGTCACGCAGCTTGCCCGCGATCTCCTCGCGGTACTTCGTCTTGAGACGCGGAGTCGTGGTGGTAGCCATCAGATGTCCTCACCCGTCCGCTTGGCAACGCGAACCTTGTTGCCCTCGTCGTCGAAGCGGTAACCGACACGCGTGACGACCTTCTTGCCGTCCTTCTCCACGACCAGCTGGACGTTGGAGACGTGGATCGGGGCCTCGGTCGTGACGATGCCACCGGCCTGCGAACCGCGAGCGGTCGGGCCGGCCTTGGTGTGCTTCTTGACCCGGTTGACACCCTCGACCAGGACGCGGTCCTCGCGGGGGAAGGCCGCGATGACCTTGCCCTGCTTGCCCTTGTCCTTACCGGTGATGACCTGGACCAGGTCGCCCTTCTTGATCTTCATGCTTACAGCACCTCCGGCGCGAGCGAGATGATCTTCATGAACTTCTTCTCGCGCAGCTCACGGCCGACGGGGCCGAAGATACGGGTGCCGCGAGGGTCGCCGTCGTTCTTCAGAATGACGGCGGCGTTCTCGTCGAAGCGGATGTACGAGCCGTCCGGACGGCGGCGCTCCTTGACGGTGCGAACGATGACCGCCTTGACGACGTCACCCTTCTTCACGTTGCCACCGGGGATCGCGTCCTTGACGGTGGCGACGATGACGTCACCGATGCCCGCGTAGCGGCGACCGGAGCCACCGAGCACACGGATGCAAAGGATTTCCTTCGCACCAGTGTTGTCGGCGACACGCAGTCGCGACTCCTGCTGGATCACGTCTATCTCCTGATTGTCTGCCGGTTCCCCGGGGGCCGTTCAGGAACGGCCCCCGGAGCCTGGCGGAACTGTCCTGCGGGTTTGCCCGCAGGAAATTACTTGGCCTTCTCGAGGATCTCGACGACGCGCCAGTGCTTCGTGGCGGACAGCGGCCGGGTCTCCATGAGGAGGACACGGTCGCCGACGCCGGCGGCGTTCTGCTCGTCGTGCGCCTTGAGCTTGCTCGTGCTGCGGATGACCTTGCCGTACAGGGCGTGCTTCTTGCGGTCCTCGACGGCGACGACGACGGTCTTGTCCATCTTGTCGCTGACGACGATGCCCTCACGGGTCTTGCGGAATCCGCGCGCCTCGGTGTTCGTCTCAGTCACGTTGTTCTCGCTCATCAGGCGTTCTCCACCGTTTCGATGCCCAGCTCACGCTCGCGCATCAGGGTGTAGATCCGCGCGATGTCCTTGCGGACCGCCTTCAGACGGCCATGGTTCTCGAGCTGTCCGGTCGCCGCCTGGAAGCGGAGGTTGAACAGTTCTTCCTTGGCTTCGCGGAGCTTGTTCAGCAGCTCCTCGTCACCCAGCTCGCGCAGCTCGGACGCCTTGGTACCGGCCGACATCACGCTTCACCTGCCTCGCGCTTGACGATCCGGCACTTCATCGGCAGCTTGTGAGCGGCGCGAGTCAGGGCCTCACGGGCGATCTTCTCGTTGGGGTAGGACAGCTCGAACATGACCCGGCCCGGGTGCACGTTCGCGATCCACCACTCCGGCGAACCCTTACCGGAACCCATGCGGGTCTCGGCGGGCTTCTTCGTGAGCGGGCGGTCCGGGTAGATGTTGATCCAGACCTTGCCACCACGCTTGATGTGGCGGGTCATCGCGATACGGGCCGCCTCGATCTGGCGGTTGGTCACGTACGCCGGCGTGAGGGCCTGAATGCCGTACTCGCCGAACGCGACCGTCGTACCGCCCTTGGCCTGACCACGGCGCTTCGGGTGGTGCTGCTTGCGGTGCTTGACCCTACGGGGGATCAGCATGTCGGTCAGGCCTCCGTTCCGGTGCTCTCAGCCGGAGCGGCGGACGCGGGAGCCTCGGCCTTGGGGGCCTCGGCGCCGGCAGCCTGCTGCGGCTTGCGACCGCGCCGCTCGCCACCGCGGCCACCACGGGCCGGGCGGTCGGCACCGCCGCGCGCCGGGCGGTTACCCGCACGGGCAGCGGCGTTCTCGGCGCGGACCTCGGCGATGTTCTTGACGTCGCCCTTGTAGATCCAGACCTTCACACCGATGCGGCCGAAGGTCGTCTTGGCCTCGAAGAAGCCGTAGTCCACGTTCGCGCGGAGCGTGTGCAGGGGCACACGGCCCTCGCGGTAGAACTCCGAGCGGGACATCTCGGCGCCACCGAGGCGGCCACCGCACTGGATCTTGATGCCCTTGGCGCCGGCCTTCATGGCGGACTGCATGCTCTTGCGCATGGCCCGACGGAAGGAGACGCGGGAGGAGAGCTGCTCGGCGACGGCCTGAGCAACCAGCTGAGCGTCCGTCTCGGGGTTCTTGACCTCGAGAATGTTCAGCTGGACCTGCTTGCCCGTGAGCTTCTCGAGGTCACCGCGGATGCGGTCGGCCTCGGCGCCACGGCGGCCGATGACGATGCCCGGACGCGCGGTGTGGATGTCCACGCGGACGCGGTCACGGGTGCGCTCGATCTCGACCTTGGAGATGCCGGCGCGCTCCATGCCGGACGTCATCATCCGACGGATGGCGACGTCTTCCTTGACGTAGTCCTTGTACAGCTTGTCGGCGTACCAACGCGACTTGAAGTCGGTCGTGACACCGAGCCGGAACCCATGCGGGTTTACCTTCTGGCCCATTACCGGGTTCCTTCCTTGCTGCTGACGACCACGGTGATGTGGCTGGTCCGCTTGCGGATCCGGTAGGCACGGCCCTGGGCACGCGGACGGAACCGCTTCAGGGTCGGACCCTCGTCCACGTACGCCTCGCTGATGACCAGCGAAGAGGCGTCCGTGTGGTCGTAGTTGTGCGCGGCGTTGGCAATGGCGCTGTCCAGCACCTTGCCGACCGGCACGCTCGCGGCCTGCGGGGCGAAACGCAGGACCGCCTGAGCCTCCGTGGCATCCATGCCACGGATGAGGTCCACCACGCGGCGGGCCTTCATGGGCGTAACGCGGATGTACCGCGCCTGGGCCCTGGCTTCCATGGTTGTCCTTCCAGTGTCTGTCATGGTCATTCCACCCCGCGTTAGCGGCGCTTCGACTTCCGGTCGTCCTTGACGTGACCCCGGAAGGTGCGCGTCGGCGAGAACTCGCCGAGCTTGTGGCCGACCATCGACTCGGTGACGAACACCGGAATGTGGGTCTTGCCGTTGTGCACCGCGATCGTGTGGCCGAGCATGGCCGGGATGATCATCGAGCGACGGGACCAGGTCTTGATGACGTTCTTGGTGCCTGCTTCGTTCTGGGCGTCCACCTTCTTGATCAGGTGGTCGTCGACGAAGGGCCCCTTCTTGAGACTGCGCGGCATCTAAACCCGCTCCTAGCGCTTCTTGTTCGTCTTGCGGCGGCGGACGATGTACTTGTTCGACGCCTTCTTGGGCGAACGAGTACGACCTTCCTTCTGACCCCAGGGGCTGACCGGGTGGCGACCACCGGAGGTCTTGCCCTCACCACCACCGTGGGGGTGGTCAACCGGGTTCATCGCCACACCGCGGACGGTCGGGCGGACGCCCAGCCAGCGCTTGCGGCCGGCCTTGCCCCAGTTGATGTTGCTCTGCTCGGCGTTGCCGACCTCGCCGACGGTGGCGCGGCAGCGCACGTCGACCAGGCGGATCTCACCGGACGGCATGCGGAGGTGGGCGTAGGCGCCCTCCTTCGCGAGCAGCTGCACGGAGGCACCGGCGGAGCGGGCGAACTTGGCGCCGCCACCGGGACGGAGCTCGATCGCGTGGATCGTGGTACCGACCGGGATGTTGCGGAGCGCCAGGTTGTTGCCCGGCTTGATGTCGGCCCCGGGACCGTTCTCCACACGGTCACCCTGCTGCAGGTTGCGCGGGGCGAGGATGTAGCGCTTCTCGCCGTCGGCGTAGTGCAGCAGCGCGATGCGCGCGGTGCGGTTGGGGTCGTACTCGATGTGCGCGACCTTCGCCGGCACGCCGTCCTTGTCGTGACGACGGAAGTCGATGACACGGTAGGCGCGCTTGTGTCCGCCACCCTGGTGGCGAACGGTCACACGACCGGCGTTGTTACGGCCGCCCTTGCTGTGCAGGGGGCGGACCAGCGACTTCTCCGGCGTGGACCGCGTGATCTCGACGAAGTCGGCGACGCTGGAACCACGACGGCCCGGCGTAGTCGGCTTGTACTTGCGGATTCCCATTTCTCAGTCCTCGTCCGATATCGGACGATCCGACCCGCTTACGCGGTCGGACCGCCGAAGATGTCGATACGGTCGCCCTCGGCAAGGGTCACGATCGCGCGCTTGCTGTCGGCACGCTTGCCGAAGCCCGTGCGGGTCCGCTTGCGCTTGCCCTGGCGGTTGATCGTGTTGACCCCGGTGACCTTGACCGAGAAGACCGCCTGGACGGCCTGCTTGATCTGGGTCTTGTTGGCGCCGGGGGCCACGATGAAGGTGTACTTGCCCTCGTCGAGGAGCGCGTAGCTCTTCTCCGACACGACCGGCTTCAGCAGCACGTCACGGGGGTCCGTGAACGCCTTGCTGGGGGCGGTGACGACGGTGTTCTTGCCCTCGGCGGCGTGGCGACGCGCCTTGGCGACGCGCGCGGCCTTGGCGGCCTTGGCAGCCTTGGAGGCAATGCTCGGGTGACGCGTAGCCATCAGGCCTCGCTCCCTTCGGTGTCGTTGGCCTGCGGGCCGGCGACGAAGGACTCGAGAGCGGCCTGGGTGAAGACCACGTCGTCCGAGACGATCACGTCGTACGTGTTCAGCTGGCCCGGCTCCAGGATGTGGACCTGGGGCAGGTTGCGGGCGGAGAGCCACGCGGCCTCGTCGGCGCGCTCGACGACCAGGAGCAGGTTCTTGCGCTCCGAGATCTTGCCGAACAGCGACTTGGCGGCCTTCGTGGAGGGGTTCTCGCCCTCGATCACGCCGGAGACGACGTGGATGCGGTTGTGGCGGGCCCGGTCGGTGAGGGCGTGGCGCAGGGCCGCGGCCTTCATCTTCTTCGGGGTCCGCTGCGAGTAGTCACGCGGCACGGGACCGTGCACGACGCCACCACCGGCGAACTGCGGCGCGCGGGTCGAGCCCTGACGGGCGCGGCCGGTGCCCTTCTGCCGGTAAGGCTTCTTACCGCCACCACGGACTTCGCCGCGGGTCTTGGTCTTGTGCGTGCCCTGGCGGGCAGCCGCGTTCTGCGCGACGACGACCTGGTGGATCAGCGGGATGCTGACCTTCTCCACGCCGAAGATCTCCGCGGGGAGTTCGACGCTTCCGGTCTTCTCGCCGGCAGGCGAAAGGATGTCAACAGTGCTCATCGGTACCTCAGGCCCCCTTGGCCGCGGTGCGGACCAGGACGAGGCCGCCGTTCGGACCGGGAACCGCGCCCTTGATGAGCAGCAGACCCTTCTCCGCGTCAACGGCGTGGACGGTCAGGTTCTGGGTGGTGACCCGCTCGTTGCCCATGCGACCCGCCATGCGGAGGCCCTTGAACACACGGCCCGGGGTGGCGCAGCCACCGATGGAGCCGGGAGAGCGGTGCTTGCGCTGGGTGCCGTGTCCGGCGCCGAGGCCCTTGAAGTTGTGACGCTTCATGACACCGGCGAAGCCCTTGCCCTTGCTCTTGCCGGTCACGTCCACCTTGACGCCGGCCTCGAAGACCTCGGCGGAGATCTCCTGGCCCAGCGTGTACTCGGAGGCGTCCGCGGTGCGGATCTCGACGAGGTGGCGGCGGGGGGTGACGTCGGCCTTGGCGAAGTGGCCCTTGAGGGGCTTGTTCACCTTGCGCGGGTCGATCTCGCCGAAGGCGATCTGGACCGACTCGTAGCCGTCGACATCGTTCGTACGGACCTGGGTCACGACGTTGGGGCCGGCCTTGACGACGGTGACCGGAACAACACGGTTGTTCTCGTCCCACACCTGCGTCATGCCGAGCTTCTCGCCCAGGATGCCCTTGATCTGCTTAGCCATTCTCAGATCACCGACCCTCAGAGCTTGATCTCGATGTCGACACCGGCCGGGAGGTCGAGTCGCATCAGAGAGTCAACGGTCTTGGGCGTCGGGTCGAGGATGTCGATCAGGCGCTTGTGCGTGCGCATCTCGAAGTGCTCGCGCGAGTCCTTGTACTTGTGCGGCGACTTGATGACGCAGTACACGTTCTTCTCAGTGGGCAGCGGCACCGGGCCCGCGACCGACGCACCAGTGCGGGTCACCGTCTCGACGATCTTCTTCGCCGAGGAGTCGATGACCTCGTGGTCGTAGGCCTTGAGCCGGATGCGGATCTTCTGTCCCGCCATGGCTACTCAGTAGTCCTTTGTCTCGTTTAACGCTCTGGAACCCGGTGTTCCGTCACCCGCTCCTCCGACCCACGCGGTCGGGCGTGTCGCGCTCCCGCTGACACAGATGCCCCTTGTTCGAGCATCCCAGTCTTGGGAAACGCGGCCCTTCCGGTACCGCGGGCCGGGGGCGGAGGCCCACCGGGTGCCTGGCCGGCGCCGCACTGACACTTCCCGAAAGATTCCCGTACGTCCGCTCCAGCGCTGCCATGAGGCAGTTGGGGCGACGAGTACTGTGGGACTCGCTTCCGGTCCTCCCGGCGGGAGGCGCGCAGCATCAACACTCGACCGAGCAACCCCGCTAGTCTGCCATACGGCGCAGCGCCTCCGCCAATCGAGCCGGAGAGATTACCCCGAGAGTGACACAGGTCAAACCCGGGTGCCGCGGCCACCGTCCGGAGAGCGGCCGGGGGCCTCGCTCGGACCGGCGTCGTCCCCGGTGTCGGGGAACACGAGCCCGGCCCCGCCCCTGATCGCTCCCAGACACCCCAGCCCCAGTGCCGGCCGCAGCGTCACCGTGAGCACCACCATGATCGAGGTGAGCCCGGCACCCGCTCTGGGCTGCATACCCGGACCCCAAGCCGCGCGTAATCCGCTCGCCCGCCCGCGAGCCGCGCTCCTACGCTGATCAGGTAAGTCGGCTGTCACGGGGGAACGCCCATCATGCGCACGCACTATCCGCGGACCAGGCATCTGCCCTGGTCCCCCGGCGCGACCGCCGACGATCTGCGGGTCACCGACCTGTCGGGCCTGCGCGGCCGGGAGGTCGTCGTGACCGAGAAACTCGACGGCGAGAACACCACGCTGTACGCGGACGGCCTGCACGCCCGCTCACTCGACTCCGCGCACCACCCCTCCCGCACCTGGGTCAAGGCGCTCCAGGCACGGATCGGCCACGCCGTCCCGGCGGGCTGGCGGGTGTGCGGCGAGAACATGTTCGCGCGCCACTCCCTCGCGTACGACGACCTGGACAGCTGGTTCTACGGCTTCTCGGTGTGGGACGCGGACGGGCGCTGCCTGGGCTGGGACCGCACGGTGGAGCTGCTGCGCGGGCTCGGCGTCCCCGTGCCGCGCGTGCTGTGGCGGGGCGTGTTCGACGAGAAGGCGCTGCGCGCCCTGCGACTGGACCTCGGGCGGCAGGAGGGGTACGTCGTCCGGGTCATGGACGGTTTCGCCGCGGACGAGTTCGGCGCGCGGGTCGCCAAGTGGGTGCGGGCCGGGCACGTGCGAACGGACACCCACTGGATGCACGCGGCCGTGGTGGAGAACGGGCTGGGGGCGCGGGCGCCCCTGTGGGCCGTGCGCTCCGGCGCGCCGGCGGACGCCGAGGCGCTGGCGGAGGCCGTCGGCCTGCCCGGCGAGGGGGACCGGGAAGCCGTGGCCCGCTTCGCCCCGGAGGGGCGGACCGGGGACGAGCGGCTCGTCGGCGTCCTGGCCGCGCTGTTGCACGAGCACGCCCCGGGCGGCCGTCGGGCCCGGGTCGCCGCCCGACTGGCCGGGGCGGTGGGGATGCCGCTCGCGCGGCGGGTGGCCGACCTCGTGGGGCTGCACACCGCGCTGCACCGGCCGTATCCCGACGAGGACCGCCGGACCGGTCTGGCCCGGCTGTCCCTGGCCGCCGATCTCGGTCTGCTGCACGCGGTCGCCCGCGCCACGGCGGCGACGGACGAGGCGCGCGAGCAGGTGGAGTGGTCCGCGCTGCACGCCGAGGAGGTGCGGGGCCTCGACGAGGGGGCCTTGGCGGAGGCGTTCGCCGAGCTGCCGGCCGACGCGGCGGTCCGGTGCCGGGCCGAGGCGCGGGAGGCGTACGCACGGGGGCGCGTGATAGACGCGGCGGGGGCCGTCGCGGCCACCTGGCGGTGGCGGTCGGGGGCCTTCCCGAGGCTGATCCAGCTGGTCGGCCCGGCGGGCAGCGGCAAGAGCACGTTCGCGCGGGGGCTCGCGGGCGTGGACACGTATGTATCACTGGACGACCTGCGCGCCGCGCGCGGCGCACGCGCCGACCAGCGGGCCAACGCCGATGTACTGCGCGCCGGGCTCGACCGGCTGGACGCGGCGCTCGCCGCCGGCGGGACGACGGTGTGGGACGCCACCTCCCTCACACACCAGCAGCGCTCACTGGTGCACGCGGTCGCCCACCGCCGCAACGCCCTGATCACCCACGCCGTGGTCCTGGTCGACGAGGACGAGCTGGTCCGCCGCAACGGCCGCCGCGAGCACCCCGTGCCGCCGGACGTGCTCACGGCACAGCTGCGCCGCTTCACCCCGCCGTATCCGGGCGACGCCCACCGCACCTGGTACATCGGTGCGAGCGGGACCATAGAGGACGAGATCTGAGGGAGAGGTCCGAGGAACCGTGCGGACGAGCGAGGAGATCTACCACCGGGTGCGCTGGGACGCGCGCTTCGACCCGGCCCGCTTCGTGCTCGGCGTGCTCCAGCGGAACGCCGCCCCCAAGCGGGTCCCGCTGCCCGCGTTCGTGCCCGGCGGCGAGATCCCGTGGCACCGGGTGCTGTTCTTCGAGGCGGACGGCGAGCTGGTCTGGGACCGGGCCACGGGGACGGACCGGATCGACGCGACGGACGCGGGGCGCGTACGGGAGGCTCGTCTGCTCCGAGCGCCGTTCTTCACGGCGCGCACGCCGTACGCGTGGGACGGAGAGGACTGGGCCCCCGCGCGCTCACCGGGCAGCGCCGCCGCGGGAGCCGTACGCGTACTGACCTGGAACACCCTCTGGGACCGCTACGACGCCGACCTCATCGACAGCGCCCGCCGCAGGCCGCTGCTGCTGCGGGCGCTGCGTGCGGCCGACGTGGACGTGATCGCGTTGCAGGAGGTCGAGGCGGAGCTGCTGGCCATGCTGTTGCGCGAACCCTGGGTACGGGACGGCTGGACCCTGGGGACGGATCCGCGCGGGCGGGACGTGGACGAGTGCGGCCTGCTCCTCCTGAGCCGGTTGCCGGTCCGCGAGGCCGCGTTCCACGCGCTGGGCCCGCACAAAGCGGTGACCGCCGTGGTCGTGGAAGCGGGCGCACGCCCCCTCGTCGTGGCGGCGACGCATCTGAGCAGTGACCACTCCACCGACGGGGCGGGCCGCCGCGCCACCGAACTGGCCCGTGTCGCCGAGGGGTTGGCGGGGCTGGACGCCGACCTGCTGTTGCTGGGCGACTTCAACGACGGCGGTGCCACCCCGCAGACGAGCCTGGGCATGCGGGACGCGTGGAGCGAGACGCACGGCGCCGCCGACGCGACCCCGACCTTCGACCCGGGGGCGAACCCCCTGGCCGCGATCTCGTCCCTGTCGGGGCGGGCGTCCCGCCTGGACCGGGTCCTGCTGCGCGGGGAGGGGCTGCGGGTGGCACGGGCCGAGCTCTACGGGGACGCGCCGACGCCGGAGGGGCTGTACATCTCGGACCACTACGGGGTGCGGGCGGAGGTGGCCCCGGCCGGCCCGGACACGGACACCCCCGCGAGCCTCGACGTCCGTCCGACGGCGCGTACGGCACTGGCCTGGCTGCCTCCCGAGGAGCTGTGGCCGCCGCTGCAGGACATCCGCCGGGAGCACGACCCGCAGATCCACCGCTGGCCCCCGCATGTGAACGTCCTCTTCGGCTTCGTACCGGAACACGCTTTCGAGGACGCGGCCTCGGCTCTCGCGGGGGCCACGACGGCTCCGTTCGACGTCCGGCTGGAGGGCGTGCACTGGTTCGGCCACCGGGACGACGCGACGGTGTGGCTCGACCCGGCGGCGGACGGGGAGGGGCCCTGGGCCGAGCTGCACAGCACCCTCGTACGACGCTTCCCGCGCTGTCGTGGCCGGCACGAGGGCTTCACCCCGCATCTGAGCCTGGGCCGCACCACCGACCCGAACGCGCTGGCCGCCGCCTGCGCGGCCCGCCTCACGCCCCTGTCGGCCAGGGTCGGCGAGCTGGCGCTGCTGTCGCGGCGTGGGGACGAGCCGATGCGGGTGCGGGGGACGGTGGCCCTGGGTACGGGGGAGGTGCGGTGGCGGGAGGAGCCGACGCCGTACGGGGCGGACGGGGACGGCGAGGACAGCGGCGCCGACCTCGCCGTGGCGAACCGGGTCACGCGCCTCGTGGCGGACGCGTTCCCTGACGGTGTCGTGCACGTCGTCGGCTCCCGGCGGATGGGCTGCGCGCTGCCCGGCGCGGATCTGGACCTGGTGGCGGCGCTGCCCGGGTCGGTCGAAGTCGCCTCCGTACAGGAGAAGTTGACCGAGGCCCTGCCCGAGGCGGTCGGCATGCGCGAAGTGGTCGGCGCCCGTGTGCCCGGCCTCCGGATGCGGCTGTACGGACTGGACGTGGACCTGGTCGTCGTGGCGACCGGCGCGATGGATCCCGTCGAGGCGGTGGCGCGGCGGGCCGAGTTGGGCGAGGCGGCGGCGATCGCGCTCAGCGCGGTGAGCGACGCGGAGGCGGTGCTCGTGTCGGTGGGCGACGCGGAGGCGGTGCTCGTGTCGGTGGGCGACGCGGAGGCCGTGCTCGCGTCGGTGGGCGACCGTGGTGCGGCCTTCACGCGACTGGCCAGGCAGGTCAAGGCATGGGCGAGGGCGAGGGGCCTGGACTCGGCACCGTTCGGCGGGCTGCCGGGCCTGGCGTGGTCCGTGCTGGCGGCCCGCACGGCGGCGCGATCGGCCGATCTGCCACCGGCCGACCTCCTCCGGAACTTCTTCGCGACGTGGGCGGCGTGGGACTGGCGAGAGCCGGTGGGTGAGCTGGACGGAGTTCCCGCCGGGCCCCTCACGGTCGCGACCCCGTCCGCCCCGGTCCGTTCCTGCACGGAGCAGGTCACGGAGGGCATGCGCGACCTCGTGGCACAAGAGCTGTTCCGCGCCTGGGAGTTGCTGGAGGAGGGCGGCTCGTTCCCCGACCTCCTCGCCCCTCCCCCGCTCCACCGCCGCCACGCCGCCTGGGCGATCGTGACGGTGGGTTCGGGCGGGGACGGGAGCCGGGACGAGGGCGCGGACGAGGGCCGGGTCCGGGGCAGGATGCGGGCCCTGATCACGGACCTCGCCGAACTGGCCCCCGACTGCCACGCCTGGCCCCGCCCTTTCACCACGGCCCCCGCCCGCTACGCCGTCGGCCTGGGGCAGACCCCGCCGACCGCCGCCGCGCTGACCGCCGTGGCGGAACGCCGACTACGCGGTCTGGCGGGGGTCACGCTCACCCGGGCCGAGGGCGGCGAGGTGCCGACCCTGTACTGAGGGGGATCCGGGCGGTCAGCGCACGTCGACGTAGTCCGACGCGCCGGTGGCGACGCCGGTCGTGCTGTTCCCGTAGTACACCCAGCGGTACGAGCCGTCGGCGGAGGCCGTGACCGAGGTCTTCAGCGCCCCCGTGCTGCTGGTGGTGGCCTTCTTGACCGTCTTGAAGGTGTCGGTGCCCTTGGCCTTGAACTGGAGGCTCACGGTACGGCCGCCGTAGCCGTCGTACTTCTTCGTGCTCCAGTTCGCCCGGGTCAGCTTGCCCGTGACGGTGATCTTCTTGCCCTTGGTGACCGGCTCGGGGGTGGCGTTGACGGTCGCCTTGGCAGCGCGCTTGAGCTGGACGGTCTTGGACCGCTTCTCGATCTCCCCGGCCTTGAGAGCCCCGCTGGCCTTGAACAGACGGAGCGAGACGGCGACCTTCCACGTGGTGGCGTCGCTGTTGGAGTCGACGTGCTCCTGGCTCGGGTGCGGGTCGATGTAGAGGTTGCCCTCGCAGTGAGCGTGCCTGGAGTCGCTTGCGTAGCAGGTGTAGCCGCCCGGTCCGATGTAGTTCTCCCCGGTGTCGGCGGCCTTCTTCAAATCGCCCCGGTAGAGGAACGGGTACGCGTGCCAGCTGCCCGCCGTGCCCTCGACGCTGTACCCGGCCGGCAGCGCCAGGTTGAACGTCATGGGCGGCTCCACCTCCTTCGACGTGCCGACCACGATCGGCTTGCCGTGATTGATGACGATGTCCGACACGGTGATACCGGTGTCCGCCGCCTGAGCCGCCGGCGCGTTCAGCACCGAGAGCCCGAGCGCCCCCACGAGCGTGGCCACCGCGACGGTTCGTCTGCCTGTCTTCATTCACACCTCTTCGAATGGATGTCCGTACGAGAGGCGGCAGAGTACCAAGAGTGATCGCGCGGCGATTCCACACGTCAAACCCACCGGAGAGGGCAGACTTTGCCTTCGATCAGGCAGGTATGACAGAACCGGAGAAACCGACGTCATGGTGAAGGTGCGGCTGGAGACCAGTCGGGAACACGTCGCCGAGCTGGCGCGGCTGCGCGATCCGATCGGCGCGGTCGAGGAGCTGATCTGGAATAGCGTCGACGCCGATGCCGGGCACGTGGTCGTCACGCTGGAGCGCAACGACCTGGGTGGCGTGGACCGGGTCAGGGTCCAGGACGACGGCAGCGGGATGTCGGCCGAGCACTGCGAGGAGTACTTCCGGCCGATCGGCGCCTCCTGGAAGAAGCGCGCGCAGGGCAGCCCGGTAAAGAAGCGCGCTCTGCACGGCAAGAACGGGCGCGGCCGGGTGCGTGCCTTCGCCCTCGGTACCCAGGTGCGCTGGACCAGCGTCAGCGACGCGCTCGGGGGCCGACAGCAGCTGGTGATAGAGGCGGACCGGCGCTCGATGGACGAGTTCGACATCGGCGATCCGGAACCCACCGACGATCCGACCGGCACGCTCTTCGAGGCGTTCGGCGGGGACGAACAGTTGGACATCCTCGCGGACGACCGGGCCCACTCATCGCTCACCACGGCCTTCGCCACGTACCTGGAGAAGTACCCGGACGTCCGGATCGAGTACGACGGCCAGAACCTCGACCCGGCCGCCGAACAGTCGCACGTCAGCGACTACGACCTGCCTTCCCCCGCCGCTCGGAGCGGCCGGAGCGGCGACCTCGCGCGTCTGAAGGTGGTCGAGTGGCGCAAGCCCGTCACCCGCGCGCTCTTCCTGTGCGACGGCGAGGGCATGTCGCGAGCGCAGCTCAAGCCGGGCATCCAGGCCCCGGGCTTCGAGTTCACGGCGCATCTCAGCTGGTCCGGCTTCGACGACATCGACTCCGAAGACCTCGCCTTCACCGACTGGGCGCCGCACGGACCGCTGGCCGAAGTCCTCACGACGGCCCGTGACCGGCTCAAGGCTCACTTCCGCGCACGCGTGGACGAACGACGACGGGAACAGGTCGCGCAATGGCGCAGGGAAGGCATCTACCCGTACGCGGGGCAACCCGCCGACGCACGCGAACGCACCGAGCGCGAGACGTTCGACGCGGTGGCCACGACCGTCTTCCGTCACCTGCCCAAGTCCACCGGAACGCGCAGGACCACGTTCGCCCTGCTTCGGTCCGTGCTCGCTCACGAGCCCTCGGACGTCCTGCGCATCGCCGAGGAGCTGTTCAGCCTTTCCAAGCAGGAACGGGAGCAGCTCAATCGACTCCTCGACCGCACTCCCTTGTCGGCTCTGCTCAAGGCCTCCACGGCCGCGACCAGTCGGCTGGACTTCCTGGCGGCTCTGGAGCACCTCGTCTTCGACCCCCACGCCAAGAACCGCGTGAAGGAGCGCTCCGAACTCCACCGAATCCTGGAGAACGAGTGCTGGATCTTCGGCGAGGAGTACGGCCTGCATGTGAGCGATCGAAGCCTCACCGAGGTTCTGCGGAAGCACTGCCACCTGCTGGGCCGCGAGAAGCCGGCGGGCCCTCCCGTGCTCCGGCCCGACGGGCGCCAGGGGATTGTCGACCTCATGCTGTCGAGAGCGTCCCGGCATCGACATGACGAACGGCACCACCTGGTGGTCGAACTCAAACGCCCCGGCCTCACCCTGGGATCGGGCGAGTTCGAGCAGCTCAGCAGCTACGCACAGGCCGTCCGGAAGGACGACCGGTTCCGGGACACCCGCACCACATGGGACTTCTGGCTGGTCGGAAACGACATGACGGACACGCTGCGCGAGCTGTCCCACCAGCCCCACAATCCCCCCGGATGCGCCCTGAACCAGCCGACGTACCGGATCTGGGTCCGCACCTGGGGCGAACTCGTCCAGGACTGCGAGACTCGGCTCCGCTTCTACGGGCAACAACTGGAGTACCAGTCCTCCACCGAACACGCCATGGACTACCTGGTCCGCAACCACGGCGACGCGGTGGCGGAACTGGTTGCCGACGGGACAGTTCCGGGCCCTCGGAGTACCGGCGTCGCCGAGGTCACACAGTGACGGTCTGACCGGCCACGAACAGTAAGGGCATGGTGACGCTGGGGAAAATATCGTTGTCGAGGTGCTCTGTGACGATCGTCGCGGCAACGGCGTCGGCGACGCCGAGCACAGAGGTTCCCCCCGTCGTCCGTTCCCCTCTTGTCAGTGCGCCGGACTACTGTGCTGGGAAGTCGGCCTAGCCGGCCTTCCAGACGCCTTCGGGTCATACCGGGCTGAGCAGAGAGCGAGCCTCCGTGTCCACCACCGTGCATGACGTGCTTCGGGTGATTCGCGAGAAGTCGAGGACCAATCGAGAAATCGGTACCGCCTTCGAGCGACTCATGGTGCGCTTTCTCAGTACGGACCCGGTGTGGAGCGAGCAGTTCAGCCGGGTGTGGATGTACAGCGAGTGGCCAGGCGCGGCCGGTAACCAGAAGGATCTGGGTATCGATCTGGTGGCCCAGGAGCGGGAGACCGGCGCCCTCTGGGCGATCCAGTGCAAGTGCTACGAACCGGATCACACGGTCCAGAAGCCTGACATCGACTCCTTCTTCACCGCCTCCGGACAGGGCGGCTTCACCCGCCGTCTGATCATCTCGACCACGGACAGATGGGGGCCGAACGCCGAGGCGGCAATGTACAACCAGCAGATCCCCGTGCAGCGGCTCGGTCTGTCGGAGATCGCCGCGAGCCGGGTGGAGTGGCGACTGCCCGCGAGCGGCGAAGCAGGCGGGGTGGAGCTCACCCTGCGGGGCAAGAAGTCTCCCCGCCCGCATCAGCGTGAGGCCATCGACGCGGTGTTCCAGGGCTTCGCGGAGCACGAGCGCGGCAAGCTGATCATGGCCTGCGGCACCGGGAAGACGTTCACGGGCCTGAAAATCGTGGAGCGGTTGGCGGCCGAGCGGGCCGCCGGCGGACTGGGCGAGCACACCCGGGTCCTCTTCCTCGTGCCCTCCATCGCGCTGCTGTCGCAGACCCTGCGGGAGTGGAGGTCGGAAGCCGAGACCCCGCTGCGGGCCTTCGCGGTCTGCTCTGACGCCAAGGTCTCCCGGGGCCGGGTCGACGCCGACGACCTGGACATGGCCACGCATGACCTGGCGCTGCCCGCCACCACGGACCCCGCCCGCCTGCTCGCCCAGGTCGAGGGCGATGGGACCGAGCCACCCGCCGGTCCCGGCCTGACGGTGGTCTTCTCCACCTACCAGTCGATCGGCACGATCGCCAAGGCGCAGGAGATGGGACTCGACGCCTTCGACCTGATTCTGTGCGACGAGGCGCACCGGACCACGGGCGTCACGCTCGCGGGTCACGACGAGTCGAACTTCGTCCGGGTCCATGACAACGACGTCGTACGTGCCACCCGCCGCCTCTACATGACGGCGACCCCGAGGATCTACAACGAGGACACCAAGGCGGACGCCAAGGACGCCTCCGCCGTCCTGGCCTCGATGGACGACGAGAGCCTGTACGGCCCGGAGTTCCACCGTCTCGGCTTCGGCAAGGCCGTCGAACAGGGCCTGCTCACCGACTATCGGGTACTCATCCTCACCGTCGACCAGGACGTGGTCGCCAAGTCCTACCAGCAGGGTCTGGCGGCCGGCGGCCCCGAGCTGAACCTCGACGACGCCGCCAAGATCATCGGCTGTTGGAACGGCCTGGCGAAGCGCACCGGCACGTTCGGCGACGGCACCCACTTCGAGCCCGGCGAGGAGCCGATGCGCCGGGCGGTCGCCTTCGCCCGCTCCATCAAGGACTCCCAGGCCGTCGCCAACCACTTCAACGAGATCGTCTCCTCGTACCAGGACGCGGACGACGAGCTGCTGAACTGCGATGTCCAGCACATCGACGGCACGTTCAACACACTCCGCCGCAATGACCTCCTCGACTGGCTCAAGCAGGACCCGGGCCCGAACAACGCCCGCATCCTGTCCAACGCCCGCTGCCTGTCCGAGGGCGTCGACGTCCCGAACCTGGACGCGGTCCTCTTCCTCCAGCCGCGCAACTCCGTCGTCGACGTCGTGCAGTCCGTCGGCCGCGTGATGCGCCTGGCACCGGACAAGCGCTACGGCTACATCATCCTGCCCGTCGCCGTCCCCGCCGGGATGTCCCCGGAGGAGGCCCTGGCGGACAACCGCCGCTTCAAGACCGTCTGGCAGGTCCTCCAGGCCCTGCGCGCCCACGACGACCGTTTCAACGCGTCCGTCAACCAGATCGAGCTCAACAAGAAGGCCCCGAACACCATCGGCATCGGCACGATCGGCGCCGGGGACGAATCGGTCGGCGACCGGGACGGCAGCAGCACCCAGGAGAGCGCCCAGGCCAAGAAGGACAAGGAGCGGCAGTCCGCCCAGTACGTCCAGGACCGTCTGGAGTTCGACGAGGCGTGGCGCACGGCCATCTACGCCCGGATCGTCGACAAGGTCGGTGAGCGTACCTACTGGGAGCAGTGGGCCAAGGACATCGCACTGATCGCGGAGCGGCATGTCGCCCGCATCAGGGCGGGCCTGACGGTCCCCCACAAGGCGGCGGCCTTCAGTGAGTTCGTCGAGGAACTGCGCTCGAACATAAACCCCGGTGTCACCGACTCCGACGCCATCGACATGCTCGCCCAGCACCTCATCACCAAGCCGGTCTTCGACGCGCTGTTCCAGGACTACGCGTTCGCCGACCACAACCCCGTCTCACAGGCGATGCAACGGATGCTGGACGTCCTGGACGACGACACGATCTCGGCGGAGGCCAAGACCCTTGAGGGGTTCTACGAGTCGGTACGGGTGCGCGCGGAGGGCATCACCGACCACGAGGGCCGCCAGCGCGTCATCACGGAGCTGTACGAGAAGTTCTTCAAGACGGCGCTGCCCAAGACCGCGGACGCGCTCGGCATCGTCTACACACCGACCGAGGTCGTCGACTTCATCCTGCGCTCGGCCGACCAGGCGCTCGGACGGCATTTCGGCCGGTCGCTGTCCGACGAGGACGTACACGTACTCGATCCGTTCACGGGCACGGGCACGTTCGTGGTACGGCTCCTCCAGTCCGGCCTGATCAAGCAGGCGGACCTGCTGCGCAAGTACACGCGTGAACTGCACGCGAACGAGATCGTGCTGCTGGCGTACTACATCGCGGCGGTCAACATCGAGGCGGCGTTCCACGACCTGTACGCGGAGGCCGGGGCGGACGCGGCTGGCACCGGGGCCGACGCGTACGTGCCGTTCGAGGGCATCGTCCTGACGGACACGTTCCAACTCGCGGAGTCCGAGGAGGGGCGACTCTTCGGGGACGTGCTGTCGGGGAACAGCGAGCGGGCGCGGAAGCAGATGGGGCAGGACATCCGGGTCGTGCTGGGGAATCCGCCGTACTCGGTGGGGCAGGACAGCCAGAACGATGACAACCAGAACATCAAGTACGAGGCTCTGGACGGCCGTATCCAGGAGACCTACGCGGCCAGGTCGACAGCGAAGAACAAGAACTCCCTCTACGACTCCTACCTGCGTGCCTTCCGCTGGGCCTCGGACCGGATCAAGGACGAGGGCGTCGTGGCGTTCGTCTCCAACGGCGGCTACATCGACGGCAACACGGCGGACGGCGTCCGCAAGTCCCTGACGGACGAGTTCGACGCGGTGTACTGCTACAACCTGCGCGGCAACCAGCGAACGGCCGGTGAACTGTCCCGCAAGGAGGGCGGCAAGATCTTCGGTTCCGGCAGCCGCAACACCGTCGCCGTGATCGTCCTGGTCAAGGGCGGCCGCACGGATGCGCCGCGCGGGCTGTTCTACCGGGACATCGGGGACTACCGCAGCCGCGAGGAGAAGCTCGGCCTCATCGCCGGGCAGAGCCTGGAGACGGTGGAGTGGGAGCGGATCACACCGAACGCGGACGGTGACTGGATCAACCAGAGGGATGAGCGGTTCGCGACGTTTGCTCCTATCAGCGAGACCGCCGCTCGGGGCGGAGCCATCTTCGCGCTTCACTCAGCCGGGCTCCAGACCAATCGCGACCCCTGGGTTTACAACTTCTCCGAGCAGCGGCTCCGCGAGAACGTTGAGTCGATGGTGGACTTCTACAACGAGCAGGTGACTGGTTTTCAAGAGCACTGCAAGGTTTCAGGCGTTACGCAGCCTCAAGTCGCCGACGCGGATCGCTACATCGACCGCGATGCGGAACGAATCAGCTGGTCGTCGAGCCTGATCTCGAAGCTGGCGCAGGGCAAACGTGTGGAGTACTCCCCGGAACGCGTCACCACGGGCCTGTATCGCCCCTTCAGCCGCCAGGCAGTGTATTTCGACCGGGACCTCAACCATCGCCCCGGCAAGATGCCGCAGCTATTCCCGACACCGGATCACGAGAACTTCGGCTTCTACAACGTCGGCAATGGATCGGCGGTCCCCTTCTCGGTGCTCATGCTGGATAGCATCCCCGACCTGCACGTCACAGGCGCAGGCAGTGCCGGCCAGTTCTTCGCCCGCTACACCTACCGCGAGCTCGCCGTAGAAGGCGGTTTCGACTTCGGCGACGAAGACGGCGGCGGCGCCGCCTACGAGCGCATCGACAACATCACGAGCGCCACCCTCGCCGCGTATCGCAAGACGTACGCGGACACGGCCCCCGACCTGACGACGGACGACATCTTCTTCTACGTCTACGGCCTCCTCCACTCCCCCGCCTACCGCGAGGCCTACGCCGCCGACCTGAAGAAGTCCCTGCCGCGTATCCCGAAGGTGCGCGCCTTCCGGGCGTTCGCCGAGGCCGGCCGCCAGCTCTCCGAGCTGCACATCAACTACGAGTCCGCGAAGCCCTTCGGCGGCATCGTGAGGACGCTCACCCACACCCGTCCGGACATGCCCCAGGACGAGCTGTTGCGGGTGACGAAGATGAAGATCCCGAAGGTGAAGGGTGTCCAGGACCGGACGCGGATCGTCTACAACAACCACGTCACGCTGGAGAACATCCCGGAGGAGGCGTACGAGTACCAGCTCGGCGCCCGTTCGGCGATCGAGTGGATCATCGACCGGTACCAGGTGAAGACCGACCCGAAGTCCGGCATCGTCAACGACCCCAACGACTGGTCCGACGACCCGGAGTACATCGTCAAGCTGCTCATGCGCGTCGTGACGGTGAGCCTCGCGACCATCGAGATCGTCAAGCACCTCCCGCCGCTCGACATCATCGAAGACGCTGCCTGACTCGACGAGAACGCGTCCCGTGCCGACAACGCTCCGGCACGGGACGCCTCCGACACACGGTTACGCCCACCGCGTGGAGGCCCCCATGAACCGCACTCTGATCGACATCGACGACGCGTTGCCGGCCTTCGCCCAGCAGCGGCTGGACACCAGGACCAAGCGAGACACCATCAACCGAGCCCGTGCGTTGCACTGGCTTCAGGCCAATGCTGACGGCTTCCTCGACTTCGAGGTATTCGAAGCCAGGGAGCGGGCAGGGCGGTGACATACCTCGCCGACACCGCAGCCGTGCGCCGTCAGCTCCCGGCCGCGTACGGCACGAAGTGCGCCCAGGCGGATGGGGTGAGGGTGAGCTGAGGGAGGCGTATGTCTTTGGAGTCGCGGATGTGGACGGTGCCGAGGGCCGTGGCAATCTCGACGCAGGACTCGCCGTCGTTGCCGCTGCTGTAACTGCTCTTGAACCACGCCAGCTCGGAGGCGTCCCCGGCAGTGGTCTTGCGGATCATGTTTCTCCCAGCAGTTGCTCGACGAAGGCCAGCGACTCCCCCGGAGAGAGCGCCTGAGCCCGGATGGTGCCATACCGCAGTTCAAGGATGCGCAGATGCCTAGGCTCAGAGGTCGGTCGGCCATTGAACGCGCCGTCGGAGCGGCCCACAGCCGTACCGTCCGCGAATTTCAACAGCTCGATCCGACCATCTAGACCGGAGTGGGTGTCACTACTCATCGGCATCACCTGAAGCACGACGTTGTGCAACCGTCCCACCTCCAGCAGTCGTTCAAGCTGCTGACGCCACACCATTGTGCCTCCGATGGGTCGCCTCAGAGCACCCTCTTCCAGGACGAAACTGACCGCTGGAGCCGGCGAGCGCTCGAAGACCGATTGCCGGGCCATCCGAGCTGCCACCATGCGTGCCACGTCGTCCGGTGAGTACGGCGGCTGAGCGGCACCGATAACAGCCCTCGCATGCTCCGGCGTCTGCAACAGCCCGTTGATGCTGTTGCACTCGTAGACCCCGATCTCAACCGCCTGCCCCTCCAGCTTCCCCAGTTCCCGCACCTTCTTCGGGTACCGGACCTTCTTCACGTCCTCCCACGTCGCCGAGACAAGCCCGCCCGCCTCCAACACCTCGTCGGACTTGTCCAGATACTCCTGCCGGGGAATCCGCTTCCCGGCCTCGATCTTGTAGACCAGGTCCTCGCCGTACCCGATCGCCACCGCGAAGTCCGCCACCCGCATGCCGACGGCCTCACGCCTCAGCTTCAACTGACGCCCCACGGTCTCGACGACCGCGACGCCCCAGTCGTCGTCCGGGTCCACCTCCCAACCCGGCTCGTCCGTAGCGTCCTTGAGCCCGTCCACACTCATCGCGCACCCCTCCGCCGTACCGCCGTGACGTAACGCCCCTTACCCGTACGCCGGTTCCGGACAGGCTGGACAGCGCCGGACAAGCCCTGGACAGTAACCGTACGTACCGGCGTAGTCACTGTTCACACTAGGCGCGCACCGCCACGCTGAGTGACGTGAATCCGGAAACCGTCGCCCCCGACACCGAACTCGTCAGCCCCCTCCGCAACTTCAGCGTCCGGCTGTCACCCACACCTCGCGGAGCCCGCCTCGCCCGCCTCCTCGCCACCGAGCAACTGCGCGCGTGGGAGCTGCCCTTGCACCCGGCGGACCACCTGGTCGCCGAGCTGGCGGCCAACGCGGCGACGCACGGACGGGTCCGGGGTCGTGACTTCGATCTGACGATGTACGTCATCGGCGTCACCCTCCGCATCGAGGTGACGGACACCCGCCCCGAACGGCTGCCCCACCCCGAACCCCCCTCCCCCGAAGCCGAGTCCGGCCGAGGCCTCCTTCTCGTCGAGGCTCTCGCCGACCGCTGGGGAGTGACCGAGGGACGGCCGCCGCGCAAGACCGTATGGGCCGAGGTGAAGCTCGCACCCTGAGTCGAACGCCTGGTGATGGCCGAAACCCGTACGCGCCGTTGAACACCGCCGCGGACCCCCAGAAGATGGTCATGAACGGGTGGCGCGATGCCGGTCCTTCGAGACCGGTACGACGGGGGTGGGCGGTACTCGATGAGGAACCGTATGCAGGTCGTGCTCCAGGTCCTGCTGGCGCTGGTCGCCTGCTTGCTCGGGATCGCCACCAACTACGCGACCAGTACCGACAACGCTCCCTGGGCGCTGGAGGCCATTCGGCGCTTCTCCGTTCCGGCCATCGGCGTACTGATCCTGGCGCTTGTGGTCGGGCAGGTCGTCGCCCACCGGCTGGAGAATCCCGCACCACCCCGGATCGAGTGGCCGCGTGACAGGGTTCCCTACCCGGGGCTCGACGCGTTCGACGAGGACGAGGCGGCCGTCTTCTTCGGCCGCGAGGCGCAGGCGGCCGAACTGACACGTCGGCTGCATGCCACTGCCGCCAGCCCGGCGGAACGGTTTCTGGTGCTGGTCGGGGCCTCCGGAAGCGGAAAGTCCTCGCTGGTCCGAGCCGGGGTGATGCCCCGGCTTCGGCAACGCCGTTGGACCGTCGTGCCGGCCTTCGCCCCGGGCGCCGGCCCGCTGGGCGCCCTCGCCGGGGCGCTGGCGGCTGCCTCGGAGGGACAGGAACCGGCGAGCGCCGTGCTGCGCAGGCTTCGCCTGGGGCCGGACGCGCTGCGAGCCGAGTTGGCGCGGCTGCGTGGTGGGCGGTTCCGGCGGATACTCCTCGTGGTCGACCAGTTCGAGGAGGTCGTCACCCTGGCGGGCGAGCGGGAACGAGCCCAGTTCCTGGAAGCGCTTCGCAACTGTGTGGACCAGGACCCGGCGGTTCGGGTCCTGGTCACCCTCCGTGTGGATCTGCTCGGCAGGCTCCTCGGCACGGGGCAAGCAGAGCTGCTCCAACATCCCATCGCCATCGGAACTCTGGGCCGGGCCCAGCTCGTCGAAGCCGTTGAGCGACCCGGCGCCCTCGTCGGGCTCCGCTTCGAGTCCGGTGTCGTCGACTCGATCGTCGGCGAGACCGGGACGGACGACGCGCTTCCGCTGCTCGCCTATCTCCTACAGGAGTTGTTCTTCGCCGCTGGCCCCGGCGGGACGGTGACCGAGGAGCTGTACCAGCGGCTCGGCGGAGTGCCCGGCGCGCTCGCGCGCCAGGCGGACAACACCGTGACCGGGCTCGGTGCGGGCCTGGGCATCGACTCCGTCCTCCGGGTCCTGCTCAAGTTCGTCACCGTCGAGGGCCAGGACGTGGCCCGTCGCCATGTGCCGTTGTCCGAACTCGACGAACGGGAACGCCATGTCGTCGATGCCTTCGTCGAGGCCCGGTTGCTGCGCACCGATGCCACGGGCGGCGGTTCCGCGACCGGCGGCGAGCCGTTCGCGCAGGTCACCCACGAGGCGCTGTTCCGCCAGTGGGCCCCGTTGCGGCAGGAGGTCGAGGCCCGGGCCGAACGCCTCCGTGAGCGCGCCGAGCTGGAGCGGTGGGCGGCCGACTGGGAGCGGGCCGGACGAAGTGACGACTATCTCCTCACCGGGGAACGTCTCACCGCGGCCCGGCGCTGGCTCGAAGCGCTGGAGGAATCCGGGCAGGCGTCCTCAGCCGCCCGCGCGCTCGTCGAGTCCTCGCAGCGCCGTGACCTGACTTTCCTGAGCAGGATCTCCGACAGCATCGGCCGTCAGGTTCTGCTCAGCGCCCAGAGCGAACCGGAGCGTTCCCTGCTGCTCTCGCTCGCCGCGCTGGACGAGTGCGCACCCACGCCCTCTGCCAGGCGTGGGCTGATGGCGGCGCTGGCGGCGAGTCACCTCCGCTCGCGGCTCGACGGGCACACGGACACCGTTCGGCACATCGCCTGGTCCCCGGACGGCCGCATGCTGGCCACGGCCTCCAGGGACGGCACCGGCCGCGTCTACGACGCGCTCTCCGGACGCCCGTTGCTGGTTCTGCCGTGCGACGGCGTCATGGTCGAGTCCGTCGCCTGGTCACCGGACTCGGCAAGACTGGCCACCGTCGGCCGTGACCGAGTCGTCCGTATCTGGGACGCCGCTTCGGGGGATCCGGTCGGGCTGCTCACCGGTGCCGAAGACGTCAGCAGACAGGTGGCCTGGTCGCCGGACGGCAGACTTGTCGCCGCAAGTTCCAAGGACCGGGTCGTACGGGTCTGGGATGCCGATACCGGGCGGCTCGCGCACGAACTGCGTGGGCACTGCGAAGACGTCTGGGGCGTGGCGTGGTCACCGGACGGCAGCCGCCTCGCCTCCGCCTCCCACGATCAGAGCGCGATCGTCTGGGACCTGGCGACAGGGGAGGCGGTCACCACGCTCACCGGGCACTCGGACTTCGTCGAGGGCATCGCCTGGTCGCCGGACGGGCGGCACATCGCCACCGGCTCCGGGGACCACACCGCCCGCATCTGGGATGCCGGGACCGGCGAACTGCGCCTGTTGCTGCGCGGACACGCCGACTACGTCTGGAACCTGGCCTGGTCGCCGGACGGCCGCATGCTGGCCAGTGCCTCTTCCGATCGCACAGTGCGCATCGTGGACACGGCGGACGCCAAGGTCCTGGCCGTGCTGCGTGGCCACGCCGACACGGTGTGGGGCGTCACCTGGGCACCCTGCGGGACCGCGCTCGCCACCAGCTCCAGCGACGGCACCGGCATGGTGTGGGACCTGCGTCCGCGTGGTGCCGAGACCGTCATGGCCGACGGACACCGGCGCCCGGTGAACCAGGCTGCCTGGTCCGGTGACGGCAGCCGTTTCGCCACGGCCTCGGACGACGGCACCGTGCGGGTGTGGGACTCGGACACCGGCGTCGCGGCCGGACCGGTGACCGAGGTGACCGACCGGGTCTGGGCCGTCGCCTGGGCTCCGCGGGGCGAACGGCTCGCGTTCGGCACCAACAACGGCCTGTTCCGGATTGTCGACGGACACGGCGGCACACTGTTCGAACGACAGGGCGAGGTCGTCGAGGGGTGCGCATGGTCCCCGGACGGCGGCCGGATCGCCACCGGTGGTCACGACGGCGCCGTGTGTGTCCTGTCCGCACGCGATGGCACCCAGCTGCTGAAACTGACGGAACACCAGGACTGGGTGGGGCGCTTGGCCTGGTCGCCGAGCGGGCGGCGGCTCGCCAGCAGTTCTGACGACCGTACGTGCCGACTCTGGGACATCGAGGAGGGGCGTCAGTTCACCGTGTTGCGCGGCCACGAGAACTACGTCGAGGACGTGGCCTGGTCACCGGACGAGACGAGGGTCGCCACCGCTTCCGCCGATTGGACGGCCGCCGTGTGGGATGTCGCCACCGGACGGCGCATCGACGTGCTCAAGGGGCACGAGGGGCGGCTTCGCGCCGTCGCCTGGTCACCCGATGGCCGGCACATCGCCACGGGCTCCGACGACCGCACCGTACGGGTCTGGTCCGCCTCCACCCTCAAGGAAATCGCCGTAGTCGGCGTGCACCAGGACAAGGTGACCTCCGTGTCCTGGTCCCCGGACGGTGCACGCCTGCTCACAGCATCGGCCGACGGGACAGCGCGGGTGTGGCGGGCGGAGCCGGACTACGACGGGCTGGAGGCGACCGCCCGGAGAAGGGTCTTCCGCACCCTCACGCACGAGGAACGGCGGCAGCATCTGCTGTCGCTCGACCCCGTGTGACGTCGTGCATCAGTAGACCTGTTCGATGGTGAGCTCGTCGTCGCCGACAAGGTAGTCGTCCGGGTTCAGGCCCATGGCCTTGCGCTCGGGCGACGACCAGTACAGAGCGTTGCGCTCGGCGAAGGTCTCCGGACCGTCGTACGAGATGAGCCAGATGAACCGGTTGCTCTCACGATCCACCCAAGCTCCACCGATCGTGAACCCCAACTCCAGTCGCAACGGCACGATTTCGCTCCGCCAACGCTGCACCCACTCGTCGAGCAGACCGTCCCGGACGGTGTACGTGCGCAGTTTCGTGGTCTTCGGCATGGCAGACATCCTCTCCGAGCCGTGAGGTGCGTGTACTACCGGAACCCGGAAATGTGCGCTTCGGTGCGGCGGGCGGCTACCCCTCAAAGGACCCGGGAGAGAAAGAACCCCACCAAACCCCACCCCTCCTCCCGCCCGGCGGGCGGTCTCACCCTCGCGGGTGAACATCGCCGACTCGGCTGGATTTCGGGCCGGTTGATGCCCTTACGCTCAGCGCAGCAGGACACCGCAACCGCACAACAACCGCAGATATACGACGGCCCCCGCCGGGACGGCAATCCCAGTGCGAGGGCCTGACCACCAAGGAAGAGAAGACCTTCCCGATGGATACGCAGAACCCTAGCGCGCCCTCGCGCGCCCAGGCCCGGCTTGCCGACAACAAACACCCGAACCGGCGCCCGGCCCCCCGCTCCGGCGGCGGCCTGATCCACGAGCACACCCGCCACACGACCCGCTTCACGGTGATCGGCAACCACCTCGCCCAGCACCCGGAGCTGTCGCTCCTCGCGATCGGGCTGGCGACGCACATCCAGTCGCTGCCGAAGGGCGCCCGCGTCGACATCAAGAGCCTCGCGGCCCGCTTCAAGGAGGGCGCGACCCGGATCGCCGCAGCGCTGAACGAGTTGCAGGACCACGGCTACCTGCGCCGGGAGCGCGTACGTATCCCCGGCGGCCGGATCGTCACCCGTACGACCTCCTGCAACCAGCCCGGCCACAACAGGGCCGACAACAAGCCCGTGGCACGCCCGGCGCACCCGCCCCGGCAGAAGCAGAAGGCACCCCGCAAGCCCCTCCCCGCCGTCCCCCAGCCCGCCTACCGCTCCCCCACCCTCCTCCAGACCGCCACCGATCTTCTCGCCGACCTGCGTCGCGTGGACCCCCGGCTGCTGCTCTCCGCCTGCGACGCCGCGCACCTCGCCCCGGGCGTCGCCGCCTGGCTGGAGCGGGACCTCACCCCCACCGCCGTACGCCACGCCCTGACCGACGATCTCCCGAACGAGCCGCTGCACCGCCCGGCCGCCCTCCTGGCCCACCGGCTCACGGAACGGCTGCCACCCCTGCCGCCGTACCGCGCCCCGGCGTCACCTCCTCCCGTTCACTACGAGATGACGAACTGCGACGGCTGCGACCGCGGCTTCCGAGGCCCGAAGGGCAGCCGCTGCCGCGACTGCGGGCCCGACCCCATGCCCGGCCTGATGCCCGGCCTCATGGGGGCCACCTAGCATGAACGTGACGATCCTTGCCCACGGGCCCAGACGAGGAGCGAGCGCCATGACCATCGCCCCGGACGACGCGCAGCACGGCGCCCCCCACGTCTACCGAGCCATGCGGGACTTCGTTCAGTCGATGGACGACACCCTCCCCGGCAAATTCGAGATCACCAAGGAAGGGATCGTCCACGACATGAGGGCGCCCGTCGGCCCGCACGAGCTGACCACGCTGCATCTCCGGAAACGCCTTGAGAAGGTCATGCCGGAGGAGCTGGTCGCTCACACGGGGACGCCTGACGTAGAGGCAGAACCCGAGGGCATCATGCGCCACCCCGACGTCATGGTGATCTCCTGGTCGGACATGGAGGTCCCGGGCTCCTTCGATCCACGTACGCTCATCGCCGCGATCGAAGTCGTGTCCCGCTCCAACCCCGAGAACGACTGGGTCGGCAAGATGCGCGACTACCCCCTGCTCGGCATCCCCGTCTACGCCGTCTTCGACCCCCGCACCGGCACGGGCGCCGTCCTCACCGACATCCACGCCACCCCGGACGGCCCGCGCTACGCCACCCGCAAGGACTTCGTCTACGGCGAGGACGTCACCATCGCCGACTGGACCGTCTCCACGGAGAACCTGCCCCGCTACCCGGACCAGGGCTGAGGGCGACGCCGGTCACCTCCCCGCCGCCAGCCCCTCCCGCAGCGCCCCGTACGCCGGCTTCCGCCCGTACTCCTCGTCCATCGGCGTGGCCGCCCCCTGGCCCTCGAAGACGCCCGGCACCCAGGAGTACCTGTCCGTGAAGCCCCACACGGTGAAGGACCCGCAGCTGCGGGCGCCCAGACAGGCG
The DNA here is from genome assembly GCF_019599145.1 of Streptomyces akebiae. Classification (NCBI taxonomy): domain Bacteria; kingdom Bacillati; phylum Actinomycetota; class Actinomycetes; order Kitasatosporales; family Streptomycetaceae; genus Streptomyces; species Streptomyces akebiae. The sequence continues at coordinate 4,064,992 of NZ_CP080647.1, forward strand.
TCCAGCAGGCGGCGGTAGTACTCCGCCTGGGTGGCCTGCTTGGCCTCGTCCACCGGCAGGATCATCCGCACGTCCACCTCCGTGAACGCCGTCCGCATGCCCAGCGCCTCGAAGCGGGCCAGGTTTTCGGCGACCTGCCCCGGGAAGCCGTACTGGATCGCGAGGTGCCCCTGCGCGCCGAAGCCCTGCACCGGTACGCCCTCCGCGCGCAACCGTTTCGCCAGTTCGTAGTACGCCGTGGACTTCGCGTTGACGCCCTCCACGTTGTAGTCGTTGAGGAAGAGCTTCGCCTTCGGGTCGGCGGCGTGCGCCCAGCGGAAGGCGTCCGCGATGTACGACGGACCCAGCTCACGCAGCCAGATCGAGTTCCGCAGACTGCCGTCCTCCTCGAAGACCTCGTTGACCACGTCCCACTGCTGGATCTTCCCCTTGTACCGCTTCACCTCGGTGGTGATGTGGTTCCTGAGGATGCCGCGCAGCTCCGCCGCGCCGATCGTGCCGTCCGCCACCCCGGCCGTCAGCCAGCCCGGCAGCTGGCTGTGCCAGACCAGGGTGTGGCCGCGCACCACCTGCCCGTTCGCCCGCGCGAAACGGACCAGGTCGTCGGCGGCCTTCCAGTCGTACACCCCCCGCCGCGGCTCCACCGACTCCCACTTCATGACGTTCTCGGCGGTCACCGAGTTGAACTCACGGACCGTCGTTCTGCGGTACGTCCGGTCGTCCGCGAGGGCGGCCATGTCGACGGCCGTGCCGACGCGTACGCCGGCCCGGTCGGCGAGCGCCCTCAACGACGGGCCGGGCTGAACTCCGTGCGCCGAGGCCGGCTGCACGGCCACCACCGTGGACAGCAGGGCTCCGGCGACCACCCCGAGCACGGGCAGGCGAAAGCGGTTCAGGTACGTCATCAACAGGTCCCTTCTCAGATCCGGCGGCTCTCCAGCGGCCCCAGATACGTCGACGTCAACCCACCCGTGTCGATCACCAAGCGCTGCAGCACCACCGTCGGATCGACCATCCAGAACGTCAGCCGACGCACCCCGGGCCCGGCGACCGCGTGCCGGGTCGCCGTCACGTTCACGTTGTCCGAGGTGTTGCGCGCCCACTGCTTGTTCATGAGCCCGTCGTCGGCCCCGGTGGCGGCGTTGATGTCGACGACCTGGGGTTCTTCGCCGTCGAACGACACCCCGTACCGCAGACCGCCCGTCGGAAGCGTCGGATTCCTCGGCGAGACGTACGCCCGGACCGTCACCTCGTCCACGGCCGACAGGAGACTGACCTCATACTCCAGCCGCGGCCCCGCCCCGCCCGGCGTCTGGCGAGCCGCCGTCACGGGCCACGGCGTCACCCCCGCCCCCGTACGTCCGATCCGCTCGATCCGGCGCCAGCGCACGCGCCCGTCGGCCGACCCCGTCGCCCGCGCGTAGTGCTCCGCGTCGATCGCCACATAGCCGCCCGCCTCGACGAACCCCCGCAGCCCCCGCTCCACCCGCGCCGACGGCCTCTGGGCGACGGCCTTCACGGTGACCGAGGCCCCCGCCCCGCTCACCGTCAACGCCCCCTCCACGCGGCCCCCACCGTCCGGCAGCCGTCCCCAGTCCACCCGCACCGCCACCCGTACCTGCTCCTCGACCCGCCCCCGCGCCCGCTCCACCACCAGCCACGGCACCGACGACTCGATCCGGTACGAGAAGGGGGTACGCCCCCGGTTGAAGATCTCCACGTACTGCTGGGGCCGGGTCTGGTACGGGCTGAACACCGGAAGGACGGCCTCCGTCGCCGATCCCGGCCACCACTCCCCCGAGTCCTCGGCACCGTCCACCGACACCCCGAGTTCCGCGGCCTCCGGCACCTCGATCCGCCGCACCTTGGGAAAGATCTCGTCCGGCAGGGCCACATGGTCCTTCTCCGGCTGCTGCCATCCGGCGTTGGGCCCGTACCGCTCCACATCCCCGTACCCGATGTGCGGCTGGGTCTGGAAGCCCCGCCACTTCCCGCCCGCCACCTCGGAGTTGAAGCGATCGGCCAGCGCGAAGTCCCGCTCCAGACCCTGCTCCGCCTCGTCCGCCATACGGTTCGTCGCCGCCCGCCCCTGCCCCGCGTACAGCAGGTTGTGGAACTCGGCCTCCCGCAGCCCGTACAGGTTCGCGGTCGCCTCCACCTCGTACCCGACCAGCTCGAACCACGCGTCCCGCGCGGCCGCCGGAAGCCGCCGCCCCACCCGCTCGGCCCGCTTCGCCAGCGCCCGCCACTCCTCGGTGACGCGTTCCAGCTCACGGTGGCCGAAGTAGTACGGCGTCTCCTGGTCGTCGTAGACGATCGCCCGCTCGTCCTTCGTGGGGTCCTTCGTCGCGTCGAGGGTGATCCGCCGGTTCAGCAACTCGGGCTTGCGGCGCGCCTGAAGCTGTCCGTACGCGCTCAGCACTTCGGCGATCTCCGCGGCGGCCGCCTCCCCGAAGTGCTGCCGCGCGAACCCCCGCTCCCACTCCTCCAGGTTCTCCAGCCCCCAACGCCGGGGATTCCAGGCGTAGTCGAGGAAGAAGCCGGTCGGCAGCTCGTTGCCCTTCAGGTCGCCGACGTTCACCACCCACAGGCCGTGGTTGCCGTAGGCGTCCGCCTCGTGCAGCTGTTCCCAGAGGTTCGCCAGGTTGGCCGTGTCGACCCACTTGTAGTTGCGCCCGACCCCGACGTAGTCGAAGTGGTAGTACAGCCCGTAACCCCCGGGTCGTACGGGCTCCCCGGGGTCCGGATGCTTGCGGATGTTCCCCCAGTTGTCGTCCGTGAGGACGACGGTCACGTCCTCCGGCGCCCTCAGGCCCCGGTCCCAGTAGCGCTGGACCTCCTTGTAGAGGGTCCACACCTGCGGGGTCTCCGACGCCGGACGCCCCGTCACCTCCTCGATGATCCCGCGCTGCGCCGCGATGATCTCCTGCATCAGCTCGATGCCGTCGCCGTCCGGAAGGCTCGTGTCGCCGTTCCCGCGCATCCCCAGCGTGACGACGCCCTCGAAGTCCTCGTCGACCATGCGGCGGATGCCGTCCCGCCAGTACGCGCGGATGGCCTCGGCGTTGCGCCGGTACGACCACTCCCCGGTGCCCCCGTAGGGGTCCCGGCCGGGCGTGACCACGTTCCCGGACGCGTCCCTGACCGCCGGCACCGCATGCCGGTTCCACTCCTCGATCCCCCGCATCATGGGCGCCTCATGAGACGTGCCCATGACAACCCCGTAGGCCTTCGCCCGCGCATGGTTCTCCGGATCGTCCTCGGCGAAGGCCCGCCCCCACACCGCCGGCCAGACGTAGTTCCCCTTCAGCCGCAGCAGCACCTCAAAGACCTTGGCCCAGAAGTCCGCGTTGAAGCCCCCGGGGTACCCCGGCGCCTTCCCCGGCCCGAAGTACGCCGGCGCCCACGTCCCGAGCGCCGGGTTCTCGTCGTTGATGAAGACGCCCCGGTACTTCACGGCCGGCGTCCCCTGGCTGAAGCGGCCCGGCCGCACGTACACCGCCTCCCGGCGGACCGGCGGTACGTCGTCCCACCAGTACCAGGGCGAGACCCCGATCCCGTACGAGACGTCGTAAGCCCCGAAGATCGTGCCGCGCGGGTCGCTGCCCGCGATGACGAAGGCCCGCCGCACCCCGGGCATCGGCCGCTCGACGACCGTGTGCAGCGAGGTCTCCCACTTGCCCCGCACCCCGTCGACGTCCAGTTTCCCGGCGTCGATCAGCCCGTCGATCAGCGGACTGCGCCCGATGGTCCCCACCAGGACCACCTCCCGCGCGACCTCACTCCCCGGGCGTACCCCCGTCACCCGCTCGATGTCGTCCCGCAGGTCGCCCGCGACCCTCACGACTCCGGGATGGTCCTCGGGGCTCACGACCACAGCCGCGCCGACCAGCGCGAACGCCCCCGGCACAGGCGCGAAGGAGAGGTACGCGCCGGGGTCGGCGACCCTCAGCGCCCCCGGCAGGCCCTCCGCCGACGCCTCCTGCGCCCGCGCGACCCCCGGCAGAGCGGGCGACACGGCGAGCCCCGCACCCGCCCCCAGAACGATCCTCCGACTGACGTCCGCGGACATGCCACACCCCTCGACCGGTCAATCCCGCAAACGGAATTTGCTCAGCGACATGACAAATGGTGAAGGGAGTGAGGCGAGGGGACAACGGGTCGAACGCGCCGAATAGTTTCGAAGCCGAAGCCCGAGGGGCCGTACGGCCGGCGCCGTACAGGCCGCTCGGCCTACTTCTCGTCGAAGGAATCCCTACGGGCACTGGACCCGTCCCAGACAACCTCCTGGCAGGGTTCGACCCGCCCCTTGAACGCGTACACGATCGAAGCGGGTGCGCGGTCCCGAGTCCCCCATTGCGGCTCCTCGAACACCAGGGAATCACCAGGACGCAGAGTGAACGCGTGGACGGGCATCACCGGGGCGTCACCCGACGACCCCACGACCCAGGCCGGTTGGTAGGCCTCACCACGAGGCTGCGCGCAGACATAGCCGCTCCTGGGCTTGTCGACGGTCACGCTGATGCCGTCGGCACGCAGCCGCTCCCCCAGCTCCCGCTTGTCGTCACCGCTCAGCACGATGTCCTCCATGCTGACCGTGACGCTGCCATCCGCGTGCCGTTCGACGGCGTACGCACTGGACCCGCCCTGCGACGACGGAAGCGCGACCACGGCCCCCGCCGCCGCGACACACGCCGCGAGGGCGACCACCGCACGGCGCGGGGTGATCCTGCGCCGGATCACCGGCACCACCGGCACCGCCGGCACCGGCCCGTCCTCGCCCCGCAGCGCGATCTCGCGCCGCAGCTCGTCCAGCAGCCGGTCCTCGAACGTCCTCGCCGTCTTCCCGCTCATGCCTTACCCCCTGCGTACGTGAGTGCTGCCGCGTGTCCGCCGTCCCCGCCCGCCGCGGCCGACCGCAGCGCCCTGCGCGCCCGGTGCAGCCGTACGCGTGCGGTGACCTTGCGTATGCCCAGCGCCTGGGCGGCCTCGGTGACGCTCAACTGGTCGACGGCGACGAGTTCGATCACCGCACGCTCCCCGTCGGGCAGTCCCTCCAGGGCGGCCAGCGCCCGGCGGCCGGCCCCCTCCGCGTCGAGCTTCTCCTCCAGCCGGCCGATGTCGTCGGCCTCCAGCAACCGCCGCCCGGCGATCCGGCTGCCGAGCGCACTCTGCCGTGCGCTGCGCCGCGCCTCCGCAGCCACCACGTTGCGCGCGATGCCGTACAGCCAGGCCGTCTCGCTCCCGAGGTCGGCCCGGTACGCGCGAGCGGAGTCGATCACCGCGAGGAAGGTCTCGGCGGTCAGGTCGGCGACGGTGTGCGGATCGGTGACCCGGCGGGCCATGAAGCGCGTGACGGCGTCGACGTGGCGGCGGTAGAAGATCTCGAACGCGGCCGGGTCGTACATCTCTCCCGGCGGACCGCCCCTGCTTCTCTCGTGCGGTGCCAAGGTGTGCACCTCTCGTCGTCGGTCGTGTTGTCACCCCTACTTGGTCCGGCGCGCGAGAAGCGTTACGGGGCGCCCGTCATGAGCAAGCGTCACAGGACAAGCGAAAGGGCCCGTACGACCGAAGTCGTACGGGCCCCTTCAGGAGCTCAGCTGGTGCTGGAGCTACCAGGTCAGACCAACGGAACTACTTGTTGATCTTGGTGACCTGGCCGGCGCCCACGGTCCGGCCACCCTCACGGATGGCGAACTTCAGGCCCTCTTCCATGGCGATGGGCTGAATGAGCTCAACCTTCATCTCCGTGTTGTCTCCGGGCATGACCATCTCGGTGCCCTCGGGGAGGGTCACCACGCCGGTCACGTCCGTCGTACGGAAGTAGAACTGCGGGCGGTAGTTGTTGAAGAACGGCGTGTGGCGGCCACCCTCGTCCTTGGACAGGATGTAGGCCTGGGCCTCGAACTCGGTGTGCGGCGTGACCGAACCGGGCTTGATGATGACCTGGCCGCGCTCGACGTCCTCGCGCTTGATGCCACGGAGGAGCAGACCGACGTTCTCACCGGCCTGGCCCTCGTCGAGCAGCTTGCGGAACATCTCGATGCCGGTGACCGTGGTGGTGGTCTTGTCCTGCTTGATACCGACGATGTCGACGGTCTCGTTGACCTTGAGGACACCACGCTCGATACGACCGGTGACGACGGTGCCACGACCGGTGATCGTGAAGACGTCCTCGATCGGCATCAGGAACGGCTTGTCGACGTCACGCTCGGGCTGCGGGATGTTCTCGTCGACGGCCTTCATCAGGTCGAGGACGGACTGGCCCCACTCCTTGTCGCCCTCAAGGGCCTTGAGCGCCGAGACCTTGACGACCGGCAGGTCGTCGCCCGGGAACTCGTACTCGGAGAGCAGCTCACGGACCTCGAGCTCGACGAGCTCCAGGATCTCCTCGTCGTCCACCATGTCGGCCTTGTTCAGGGCGACGACGATGTACGGAACGCCGACCTGGCGGGCCAGGAGCACGTGCTCCTTGGTCTGCGGCATCGGGCCGTCGGTGGCGGCGACAACGAGGATGGCGCCGTCCATCTGCGCCGCACCCGTGATCATGTTCTTGATGTAGTCCGCGTGACCGGGGCAGTCGACGTGGGCGTAGTGACGGGTCTCCGTCTGGTACTCGACGTGCGCGATGGAGATGGTGATACCGCGCTGGCGCTCCTCGGGAGCCTTGTCGATCTGGTCGAACGCCGAGGCCTCGTTCAGGTCCGGGAACGCGTCGTGCAGCACCTTGGTAATGGCGGCCGTGAGGGTCGTCTTACCGTGGTCGATGTGACCGATGGTGCCGATGTTGACGTGCGGCTTAGTCCGCTCGAACTTCGCCTTCGCCACTGGGGTCCTCCTGTGGAGTGGTTCTGAACGCCTTGCTTCATCGGCGCCAGGTGATCTTTGCTGGAAAGTCCGGGTCCAGGGGCAAACAACCGTGTTTGCGGCCGTTTGCCCCACGAGGCTCCGGAGTCAAGCCTAAAGCGTGTACGCGCGGTGCGTTGAACGCGGTGTGTTACTCGCCCTTGGCCTTCGCGATGATCTCCTCGGCGACGTTCCGCGGAACCTCGGCGTAGGAGTCGAACTGCATCGAGTAGCTTGCGCGACCCGAGGTCTTGCTGCGGAGGTCTCCGACGTAGCCGAACATCTCCGAGAGGGGCACGAGGCCCTTCACGACGCGGGCACCGGCCCGCTCCTCCATGGCCTGGATCTGACCACGGCGGGAGTTGATGTCACCGATGACCTCACCCATGTAGTCCTCGGGCGTGGTGACCTCGACGGCCATCATCGGCTCAAGGAGCACGGGGGACGCCTTGCGCGCGGCCTCCTTGAAGGCCTGCGAGCCGGCGATCTTGAACGCGAGCTCGGAGGAGTCGACCTCGTGGTAGCCACCGTCGATGAGCGTGACGCGGACGCCCGTCATCTCGTAGCCCGCGAGGATGCCGAACTGCATGGCCTCCTGCGCACCGGCGTCCACCGAAGGGATGTACTCCTTCGGGATGCGGCCACCGGTGACCTTGTTCACGAACTCGTACGAGGCGTCGCCGCCCTCGATCGGCTCGATCGCGATCTGCACCTTGGCGAACTGGCCGGTACCACCAGTCTGCTTCTTGTGCGTGTAGTCCACGCGCTCGACGGCCTTGCGGATCGTCTCGCGGTAGGCGACCTGCGGCTTGCCGACGTTGGCCTCGACCTTGAACTCACGGCGCATACGGTCGACCAGCACCTCGAGGTGCAGCTCGCCCATACCACCGATGATGGTCTGGCCCGTCTCCTCGTCCGAGTGGACCTGGAAGGAGGGGTCCTCCTCCGCGAGACGCTGGATGGCGACACCCAGCTTCTCCTGGTCGCCCTTGGACTTGGGCTCGATGGCGACCTGGATGACCGGCGCCGGGAAGTCCATGGACTCCAGGATCACCGGCTGCTTGTCGTCGCACAGCGTCTCACCGGTCGTGGTCTGCTTCAGACCCATGACGGCGATGATGTCGCCCGCGCCCACCGAGTCGATCTCCTCACGCTTGTTCGCGTGCATGCGGTAGATCTTGCCGATGCGCTCCTTCTTGCCCTTGACGGAGTTCAGCACGGCGGTGCCGGACTCCAGGCGGCCCGAGTAGACCCGGACGAAGGTGAGCTTACCGAGGTGCGGGTCGCTCATGATCTTGAACGCCAGCGCGGACAGCGGCTCGTCGTCGGACGGCTTGCGCTTGACGACCTCCTCCGGGTCGTTCACGGCGTGGCCCTCGATGGCCTCGACGTCGAGCGGCGTGGGGAGGTAGCGCACGACCGCGTCGAGCAGGGGCTGGACGCCCTTGTTCTTGAACGCGGTGCCACAGAACACCGGGGTGACCGTGGTGTCCTTGGACTTGCCGGACGCGATGGTGATGCGACGGATCGCGGCGTACAGCTGCTCCTCGGTGGGCTCCTCGCCCTCCAGGTACAGCTCCATGATCTCTTCGTCGTTCTCGGCGACCGCCTCGACGAGCTTGCCGCGGTACTCCTCGGCAGCCTCGGTGTGCGTGGCCGGGATGTCGACGACGTCGTACATCTCACCCTTGGCGGCCTCGGCCGACCAGACCAGGGCCTTCATCGTCACGAGGTCGACGACGCCCTTGAAGTCGGCCTCGGCGCCGATCGGGAGCTGCATGACGAGCGGCTGGGCGCCCAGGCGGTCCGAGATCATGTCCACGCAGCGGTGGAACTCGGCGCCGGTACGGTCCAGCTTGTTGACGAAGCAGATGCGGGGCACGCCGTAACGGTCGGCCTGACGCCACACCGTCTCCGACTGCGGCTCCACGCCGGCAACGCCGTCGAACACCGTCACGGCACCGTCGAGGACGCGGAGCGAACGCTCCACCTCGACGGTGAAGTCGACGTGACCCGGGGTGTCGATGATGTTGATGGTGTGGTCGACGCCCTCGAGCGGCCAGTGACAGGTGGTGGCAGCAGAGGTGATCGTGATGCCACGCTCCTGCTCCTGCTCCATCCAGTCCATGGTGGCGGCGCCGTCGTGGACCTCACCGATCTTGTACGAAACGCCGGTGTAGAACAGGATCCGCTCGGTGGTGGTCGTCTTGCCCGCGTCGATGTGGGCCATGATCCCGATGTTGCGGACCCTGGCCAGGTCAAGCGAAGTGGTAGCCATAAGGCTTCAGTCTTCTCTCGGTCTCGATGGGGTCTGCGACTACCAGCGGTAGTGCGCGAAGGCCTTGTTGGACTCGGCCATCTTGTGCGTGTCCTCGCGCTTCTTCACAGCGGCACCGAGGCCGTTGGAGGCGTCGAGAAGCTCGTTGAGCAGACGCTCGGTCATGGTCTTCTCGCGACGGGCGCGGGAGTAACCGACCAGCCAGCGCAGCGCGAGCGTGTTGGCGCGACCGGGCTTGACCTCGATCGGAACCTGGTACGTCGCACCACCGACACGGCGGGACTTGACCTCGAGGGTCGGCTTGATGTTCTCCAGGGCGCGCTTCAGCGTGATGACCGGGTCGTTGCTGGTCTTCTCGCGCAGGCCCTCCATGGCGCCGTACACGATGCGCTCGGCGGTGGAGCGCTTGCCGTTCAGCAGCACCTTGTTGATCAGCGACGTGACAAGAGGAGAACCGTAGACCGGGTCGATGATGACCGGGCGCTTCGGGGCGGGGCCCTTACGAGGCATTCTTACTTCTCCTTCTTGGCGCCGTAGCGGCTGCGGGCCTGCTTGCGGTTCTTGACACCCTGGGTGTCGAGCGAACCGCGGATGATCTTGTAGCGAACACCGGGCAGGTCCTTCACACGGCCGCCGCGCACGAGCACGATGGAGTGCTCCTGCAGGTTGTGTCCCTCACCCGGAATGTAAGCGGTGACCTCGATCCCGCTGGTCAGACGCACACGCGCGACCTTACGCAGGGCCGAGTTCGGCTTCTTCGGGGTGGTCGTGAACACACGCGTGCAGACGCCGCGACGCTGGGGCGAACCCTCGAGTGCGGGCGTCTTGTTCTTCTCGACCTTGTCCTGCCGGCCCTTCCGGACCAGCTGCTGGATCGTAGGCACTACTTCTCCGGTTTCTGTGTGCCGAATGGTGAAGCTAACCTGAAACATTCGCCGACCCACGCGGTCGGGTGTGTCGAAACTGCAGACTCCCGCCGCAAGGCAGAAAGGGCGCAGAGTACGGCGGCCGCTTACGGCTCCCCCTGTGCGGTTGAAGGCACGCACGGGAGCCAGGGCACACCCCAGGCACAAGGTCTGAGCGTACCTACCTCATTCGCTATGGTCAAAACAAATGGGCAGGCGGTGGTTTAAGGGTGGACGCATCCGGGGTTCAAGGATGGACGCATCCGCACCGCCGAACCCCGTCGGCGCTCAGCTTCCGCTGCTCGACGACACTCCGGCGATCATGAGGATCATGAGGAAGAAGGCCCAGCCGGCCACGGAGAGCCAGCCGAGGATGAGGCCGGCCAGGGCGAAGCCCTCACCGCCCTCGCCCGTGCGCTTCATCTCGGCGCGGGCGGTGTGGCCGAGGATGACGGCCGGAATGCCGGTGAGCCCCGCCGTCATGGTCGTGAGCACACCACACACCATCGCGCCCACGGCCTTGCCGTTGGTCGGCGGGGGCAGCACGGGCGCCGGCATGAAGGTTCTCGGGACCATCGGCGCCATGGGCGCCATGGCGCTCGGCTGCATCGCTGAGGGCCCCTGAGGCAGGTCGGCGACCAGGAGAGCCAGCTCCCCCACCGTGCGCGCCTGATAGGCCCTCTCGACGCGCCTCTCGTACTCGTCCTGCGGGAGGCGGCCCTCACTGAAGCCCGCCTTGAGCACATCGACGGCACGTTCACGGTCGGCATGGGCGGCGAGCAGGGACGGGCTACTGCCCTGCGCCTGCTGCCACGGCATCGGCTGCCACGACGGGTTCGACACGAGAAACACTCCCCCGGACTGGTAGTTCCTCCATGATGCGGCAACGCACGGCGTACGGCACCGGTTCCCCGCACCACTTCTGTCCCGGTTCTGCTACCGCTCGGCGGGACGGCGCGACAGCGAGTGTCGGCCAGCGGCTGATTGGTGCTCCTTCCCCGCCTGGCCGCCTCAAGTACGTTGACTGGTCGCGGATCAACGACATCGGCGCAGGTGAAGGCAGGGGGCAGGATGGCTGGGGGGCGTACGCGCGCGTGGGACGACGACGGGTTCGACGACCGTGTGCCCTTCCTGGCCCGTCTGGAGAAGGAGGACCGAGTCGCCCTGCTGGCGGCCGGTCGTCCGCTGTGCTTCCGGGCGCGCGCCGTGCTCATGCACCAGAACGAGCCGTCCACCCATGTGCTGCTGCTCCTGCACGGCTGGACCAAGGTGACGGCCCTCGCCGCCAACGGCTACGAGGCCTTGCTCGCCCTGCGTGGCCCCGGTGACATCATCGGCGAGGGCGCCGCGCTCAGCGGGCGGCATCGAGCGGCCACCGTGACGGCCATGGACCCCATCGAGGCAGTCGCCATCGACCAGGCCCGGTTCACCGCGTTCCTCTCGGGCAGCCCCCAGGTCTCCCTCCAACTGCTCGGCCTGGCCACCGACCGTCAGCGGTCGACCGACCGCCGACGGCTCGAGTGGGCCGCCCTTACCGTGCGCGAACGGTTGGCGGTCCTCTTGCTCGAACTGATGCGCACTCATGGCAGCCGGACCGACGAGGGCGTCGAACTCACCATCGGGCTCAGCCAGCAGGAGTTCGCAGGCTCGGTCGGCTCCTCCCGTGAGGCGGTCGCCCGGCTGCTGAAGGAGCTGCGGGCCAGGCAGGTGGTGGTCACCAGACGCCGCCGCATCGTCGTCCTGCGCCCCGACGTCCTGCGCCGCATCATCGGCGAGAGCTCCGCCTGATCGCACATGCCTGGCTGACCTTCTGTGCACACGGTCACAGATCGTCCATGTCATCGGCCCTCCGCCGCACGCCGTCCGCCCGCCATCGTGCTGCGTGCCGACAACGGACCGACTCGCGGAAGCGAGAGACAGACAGGGACAGACATGGCCGACCCCGTGTTCCGCACGATCCTCCTCTTCGACATCGAGCAGTTCGGCAGCCGCGACGACGTGGAACAGGCGTTCCTGCGCCGGGTCCTGTACGACATCGTCGACGCCACGTTCGTCGACGCCGGCGTCGACGAGACCGCCCGGCTGCGCGCCGACCGCGGTGACTCCGTCATGGAACTCATCGACGCCAAGGTCTCCGTGCCGACGCTGTTGAAGACGCTCCTGACCGAGACGCCGGCACTTCTGCACAACAAGAACCGCCTGCTCGCGAGCAGCGCGCGGATACGGCTGCGCATCGTGCTCTCCTCCGGCTACGTCGCCGTGGACGAGCTCGACGGCTGGGTCGGCTCGGACCTCAACCACGCGGTACGGCTGCTGAACTCCGACCCGTTGCGCGACGCCCTCAAGCAGTCGGACGCGGGCAGCGTCCTGGGCGTGTCCGAGGCCGTCTATCAAGGGGTCGTACGCCACGGCCCGCTGGGCGTGCGCCCCGGCGACTTCCATCGCGTCACCGTGGAGACGAAGGAGGGGCCGACGGTGGCCTGGCTGCACGGTGAGCCGGGTGCGGAGACGGCCGCGGGTACCGGTGGGCCCGCCGGTGAGGGAACGCCGACGGCCACGAGCCTCGGCCCTTCGACTTCCCACACGCACATCGGCGGCGACCAGTACGGCGTGACCGGTGGCACCGTCCAGGGCGACCTCCACTTCGGCCTGCCCGGCCGGCGGGGTGAGCGGCGATGAGCCAGGACACGGCGCTCGGCTCGGCGAAGACCGTGGAGAAACGGAAGGAGGAGGAGAAACAGGAGGAGTCCTCCCAGGCTCCGGAACAGCGGCAGAAGGCCTGGGAGGCACGACAGGATCTGGTCAGGCACGCGGCCCGTACGTTCGCGTCGACCCTGGTCGACGGCGACCAGTTCGGGCAGACCGGCGGCACGCACTTCGGCGACACGATCATTCATGCCGGGGGCTTCAGCAAGGCACCGCGCCACGCGTCCGGTCCGGTCTCCCCGACAGAGGTCGACGAGGTGACCGCCGTCTTCCGGGAAGGCGTCTCCTTCGACGACGCGCTCACCCGGCTGCGTGCCGAGCGCGTCGTCATCCTGAGCGGCGGGCAGACGACGGGACGCCGGTCCGCCGCGCTGATGTTGCTGTCCAGGCTCGGCATCGAGCAGCTTCGGGAACTGGAGCCGCCCAGTTCCCCTTCCGCTCTTCTCGACGAGCTGGCCTCGCCCCTCGGGTACGTCCTCTGCGACTGGACCACCCGCCACCGCCACCCGCTGCGGACCCCGCACCTGTCAGGGCTGCGCGAGCAACTGGAGCGCGGCGGCGGCCACCTGGTCATCACCGTCGAGTCGTCCACGTTGCCGAGCGAGATCCCCTCCGTACGGTGGGAGCCGCCGCTGACGTCGGACGTACTGCGCTCCCATGTCACCCGGGCCGTGGGCGAGGCACCCTGGACCGAGTTGAGCGGACTGCCGTACGTCAAGGAGTTCCTCGAACGGGAGCATCCGCCCTACGAGACCGCCCAGTTCGCGAAGCGTGTGGTCGCGCTGCACCGGGGCGAGATCGACGAGCGGGAGCTGGCCGCCCACGGAGAGGCGGCCGCACGGACCCAGATAGACCGGTGGCTCACCGGAGAGACTCCGACCCTCTTCGACAAGGCGTTCCTCGTCTCACTGTCCGTCTTCGACGGTGCCCCGTACGCGGTGGCCGCCGAACTCAGCGACCCACTCTTCAAACTCTTCCATCGGACGGAGAACCCCGACGAGTCCCCGCGCATCCCCGTGTTCGGCACCTCCCGTGCCGACCGCCTCCAGCTCGCCCGCGCGCGAGGCGAAATCGAAACCGAGCTCACCGATCATGGCGTGGTCGGCCACTTCGTCGCCCGCTTCCAGGACGAGCTGATCGCGCCACTCCTGCTGCACCAGGTGTGGAACCTCCACCCCTCGGCCCGACCGGCGCTCGTCAGCTGGATCCGGCAGCTCGCCAAGGACAAACGTCCGCTCGTGCGGACCCGGGCGGCCGGCGCCGCCGCGCTGTTCGCGCAGGCCGACTTCCCGTCCGCGATGGCCCACCTCATCGAGCCCTGGGCCGACTCGCACAGCTTCAACGCCTGGCTGATCGCCGCGAACGCCCTGACCCTGTCCGTACTGCTGGAGGTCCCCCCGGCCTTCGACGTCCTGCACGACTGGTGCACGGGCGATCACCACAGCCGCCGGTGGACGGCCGTCCGCGCCTACGGCCTGCTGGGCGCCGCTCACCACGAGATCACCCTGCGCGCCCTGCTCGACGCCGTGCGCCGCCCCGTCGAGGACGAGGAGGACACGGACGACGACGAAGACGAGACGAAGAAGGAGAAGAAGAAGGCGAAGGCCAGGAGGGAGGAGGACAAGCAGTTCGCGGACGCCCTGGAACTGCTGCTCCTCACGGTGCAGAGCCCGGTGCTCCACGCTCTGGCCGAGCGTCTCGATCCCCAGGGCCCACGCCATGATCGTGCCGTCCGCTCCCACGCGCTGCGCGCCTTCGTCCAGGCCTGTGGCCAGTACGAGGAGGAGGGCGACCGCCCGATCGTCCTCGACTGGTACGCCCGCGCCCTGGCCACCGACGAGATGGTGGACGTCCGGCACCTGACCGCCTTCTGGAGCGCGGTTCTCGGTGACCAGGAGCTGACCTCCCGGGCCCTGCGCGTCCTGCGCGGCTGGGTGCTCACGGCCGACGAGGACCGAAAGTCCGAGGTCGCGCTCACCACGCTGCTCCCGGCGCTCGCGGCGACGCCGGGCAACCACCAGCGCATCACCCATCTTCTGCACACCGTGCGCGATGCCGACGAGAACGCGCTGGATGTGGCCGACCGGCTGGACACGGCCGTGCGCACCGTCTGACCCTCACCCGTCACCTGGAGCATGTCCATGGACACCGATGCCCTGTGCCCTCAGCCCGACGAACCCGACCGGTCGGCGGAGGGACTTTTTCCGCCGCCCACCCCCTTCTTCGACCCAGTCCTCAGGGTCCGCCAGCTGCCGCGTCTGCGCCTCGGCGGCCGCCGTCACGTCGGCCGGATCGATCACACCCTGGTCTGCGTCACCCGCAAGGGTGCCTACGAGACCTTCCCACCGCCCGCCCGGCCCACCTCCGTCCGCCGTTACGTCGCCCTCTACGAGGTGGACACCGACCCGCACACGTTCCCCTTACGGGCACAGCTGCCCAGTCGGGTCGACAGCTTCGAGTTCGAAGCCGTCGCCGAGATCACCTGGCGGGTCACGGACCCGGCCCGCTTCGTCACCAGCCAGGAACGGGACGTACCCGGCCTCCTCGCTCGCGAACTCGTCCCGACCATGCGGGCGGCGAGCCGCCGTCACGGCATCACCGAGAGCCCGCTGGCCGAGCGGGCAGTGCAGCAGGCACTCGACGACGCCGCGCCGATCGGCGGCGACCAGGGCCTGCGGGCCACCGTCATGGTCCGGCTGCGGCTCGACGCCACCGAGCGCACCCACCAGGAGCGGCTACGTGCCGCACGACACGAGGCGGAGGCCGCCACGCCGGAGCACGAGGTGTCGGTCCAGCGGCAGCAGCTTGAGGCTCGCATCAGGGCAGAAAGGATCAAGTTCTACGAGGACTGCCTGAACAGGGGTGACGCCGCCGCCCTGGCGCTGCATCTGACGGAGCATCCCGACGACACCCGGCTCGTCCTCCAACACCTCGGTGAGGAGCGCAAGGTACTCATCGAGACGCAGCGCCACCTGATCGACCGGGTGCTCGACAAGGAAGGGCTGGAGAGTTACCAGCTCCAGGAGCCACGGGAGCTCACCGCCAGGTGGATGACGACCGTCCTGAAGTCGGGCACGACGCCCGAGGACGAGGCTCCGGAGACGTCGGCGTGAGTGCCGTGTCCCCACCGGTGGGCGCCCCGGAGGTACAGGCGGGCACGCTACTGCTGGGCGACCTCCGCACCGAGATCGCCCGCGCCGACACCAAGGCCTCCGTCCTTGCCGGGGCTCTGGGCATCATGGCCGGTCTGCTCGGCGGACACCGCTGGAGTCCCGCCGCGCTCTCCCCCACCGCCGCGCTCGTGTGGTGGCTGGGGGTGGCGTCGCTGGTCACGGCGTTGTTCGCGCTGCTGCTCGCGGTACTGCCCCGCTACCGCAGGAGCACCTGGGAGCCCGGCCTGCCTCTGACCTACTTCGGCGACGTACGGCGCGCCGCCCGGACCGGAAGCCTTGCCGCGGCCGTGGCGGCGACAGGGCGCGACCCCACCCTCGGCCTTGTCCTGGCGCTGGCCGAGACCAGCCGCATCGTGGCCCGCAAACACCTCTGGATCAGAACGGGCCTGATCGCCTTCGGCTGCGCCGCGGTACTGCTCCCCGGCTCCGCACTCATGGCCTGAGTCTCCTCCCTCCTCTCGAGACCCCGACAAGGAGCGTCATGTCCGTCCCGTACGAATCCGAGCACCGCCGAAAGCCTCCGGACCCCATGGACGATCTCAGCTCCCGCGCGGGACGCGTCCACATATCGGCCCGCCACCGGGGTGTGGACGCCACCACGCTGGGGCACCTGACGCTCCAGCTGCCGCAGGTGCTGACAAGTTCGGCCGTCGTCTTCGTGGTGTCGTACGCCGTCGCCGTCCTGCTCGGGCCGCCTTGGTGGATCCCGTTCGGCTGCTGGGTGGTCAGCGGAGGGCTGGCCTTCCACCGGCCCTGCGAACGCCTCCTGGCCCGGTGGCTGTACCGGCTGCGCTACCCCACGCCCGAGGAGGACCGGAAGCTGGCGTCGGTCTGGCGCCAGGTGACCGCCCGAGCCGGTGTGGACGGGGACACGTACCAGTTGTGGGTCGAGGACAGCGCCGGGATCAACGCCATGGCGGCCGCCGGCCACATCGTCGGCGTCACCAGCCATTCGCTCAGGACGCTCACCCCCGCCCAGCTCGCCGGCGTCCTCGCGCACGAGTTGGGCCATCACGTGGGAGGGCACGCCTGGGCCTCACTGCTCACCTTCTGGTACACACTGCCCGCGCGGATCACGTGGCGGCTGCTGCGCTGGCTGGCCGCACGCGTCGACCGTGTCTCCGTGGGCGTCGCCGCCCTGGTGATCGGCGTCTTCGGCGCCACCATGTTCGCCCTGGCCGCAGCCACATACGGCCTGGTCCTCCTGCCCTTGGTCACACCCTGCCTGGTGGCTGCCGTATCCCGCCGCGCGGAACTTCGCGCGGACGAACACGCGGCCGAACTCGGCTTCGCGGAGCATCTGATGACCGTGCTGAGCGCGGATCTCCACCGCGAGGCGACCGCACGCGCCGACGCCTCGGCCATGGGCGTCCGCGTTGAGGAGGAGGGAGTGATCGCACGGCTCCTCTCCTCCCACCCGGACCCGCACACCCGGCTCCACCACCTGCGGACCCATCTGGAGCGCGGGCGCTGATCTCCTGAGCCGACGGGACCCCGCGGACGCCGAAGGGCGGCCACCCGAAGGTGACCGCCCCTCAACTCAAGCAACTACCACTGCTCGCCTACTGGTTGTACGGACCGTAGTCGTAGTCCTCCAGCGGGACGGCCTGGCCGGAGCCCGTGCCGAACGGCGAGTAGTCGATGTCGTCGTAGCCGACGGCCGAGTACATCGCGGCCTTGGCCTCCTCGGTCGGCTCGACCCGGATGTTGCGGTAGCGGGACAGACCCGTACCGGCCGGGATGAGCTTACCGATGATGACGTTCTCCTTGAGGCCGATGAGGCTGTCGGACTTGGCGTTGATCGCCGCGTCCGTCAGGACTCGGGTCGTCTCCTGGAAGGAGGCGGCCGACAGCCAGGATTCCGTCGCCAGCGAGGCCTTGGTGATACCCATCAGCTGCGGACGACCGGAGGCCGGGTGACCGCCCTCCTGGACCACGCGACGGTTCTCGGTCTCGAACTTCGAGCGCTCGACCAGCTCACCGGGCAGCAGCTCGGCGTCGCCGGACTCGATGATCGTCACGCGGCGGAGCATCTGCCGGATGATGATCTCGATGTGCTTGTCGTGGATCGACACACCCTGCGAGTTGTAGACCTTCTGGACCTCGCCGACCAGGTGGACCTGGACGGCACGCTGACCCAGGATGCGCAGCACGTCGTGCGGGTTGGTGGCACCCACGGTGAGCTTCTGGCCCACCTCGACGTGCTCGCCCTCGCTCACCAGCAGACGGGCGCGCTTCGAGATCGGGAACGCCGTCTCGTCGCTGCCGTCGTCCGGCGTGATGACGATCTTCTTGGTCTTCTCCGTCTCCTCGATGCGGACGCGACCGGCCGCCTCGGAGATCGGCGCGACACCCTTGGGCGTACGGGCCTCGAAGAGCTCGACGACACGCGGCAGACCCTGCGTGATGTCGTCACCGGCCACACCACCGGTGTGGAAGGTACGCATCGTCAGCTGGGTACCGGGCTCACCGATGGACTGGGCGGCGATGATGCCGACCGCCTCACCGATGTCGACCAGCTTGCCGGTGGCCAGGGAGCGGCCGTAGCACATGGCACACGTGCCGACCTTGGACTCACAGGTCAGGATCGAGCGGGTCTTGACCTCCTCGACACCGTGGTGCACGAGCTGGTCGATGAGCACGTCGCCCAGGTCCACGTTGGCCGGCGCGATCACCTTGCCGTCGATGACGACGTCCTCGGCGAGCATGCGGGCGTAGACGCTGGTCTCGACGTCCTCGGCCTTGCGCAGGACCCCGGTCTCGTCCTTCGAGGCGATCCGCAGCTTCAGACCGCGCTCGGTGCCGCAGTCCTCCTCGCGGATGATGACGTCCTGCGAGACGTCCACCAGACGACGGGTCAGGTAACCCGAGTCGGCGGTACGCAGGGCGGTGTCCGCCAGACCCTTACGGGCACCGTGCGTGGAGATGAAGTACTCCAGCACCGACAGGCCCTCACGGAACGAGGCCTTGATGGGACGCGGGATGGTCTCGTTCTTCGCGTTCGACACCAGACCGCGCATACCCGCGATCTGCCGCATCTGCATCATGTTCCCTCGGGCACCCGAGTCGACCATCATGAAGATGGGGTTGGTCTTGGGGAAGTTCGCGTTCATCGCCTCGGCGACCTCGTTGGTCGCCTTGGTCCAGATCGCGATGAGCTCCTGCGTGCGCTCTTCCTTGGTGATCAGACCGCGCTCGTACTGCTTCTGGACCTTCTCGTCCTGCGCCTCGTACCCGCGGACGATCTCCTTCTTCGCCTCGGGAACGACGACGTCGGAGATGGCCACGGTGACACCGGAACGGGTCGCCCAGTAGAAGCCGGCCGCCTTCAGGTTGTCGAGCGTCGCCGCCACGATGACCTTGGGGTAGCGCTCGGCGAGGTCGTTGACGATCTCGGAGAGCTGCTTCTTGCCCACCGAGTAGTCGACGAACGGGTAGTCCTCGGGCAGCAGCTCGTTGAAGAGCGCACGGCCGAGCGTGGTCTTCAGACGGAAGCTGTCACCCTGCTGCCACTCCGGCTCGCCCTCCTCGCGCGCCGGGGGCATCCAGCCGCGCGGCGGGATGGTGCCCACCGGGAAGCGGATGTCCACCGCGGACTGCAGCGCGAGCTCGCCGGCGTCGAACGCCATGATCGCCTCGGCCGTGGAGGCGAACGAACGCCCCTCGCCCTTGGTGTCACGGAGTTCGCCGTCGGTGGTGAGGAAGAACAGACCGAGGACCATGTCCTGGGTCGGCATCGTCACCGGACGGCCGTCGGCGGGCTTGAGGATGTTGTTCGAGGACAGCATCAGGATGCGGGCCTCGGCCTGCGCCTCCGCGGAGAGCGGCAGGTGGACGGCCATCTGGTCACCGTCGAAGTCCGCGTTGAACGCGGTGCAGACGAGCGGGTGGATCTGGATGGCCTTGCCCTCGACCAGCTGCGGCTCGAAGGCCTGGATGCCGAGGCGGTGCAGGGTGGGAGCACGGTTCAGCAGCACCGGGTGCTCGGCGATGACCTCTTCGAGGACGTCGTACACGACGGTGCGGCCGCGCTCCACCATGCGCTTGGCGCTCTTGATGTTCTGCGCGTGGTTGAGGTCCACGAGCCGCTTCATCACGAACGGCTTGAAGAGCTCCAGCGCCATCGCCTTCGGCAGACCGCACTGGTGCAGCTTCAGCTGCGGACCGACGACGATCACGGAACGCGCGGAGTAGTCCACACGCTTGCCGAGCAGGTTCTGACGGAATCGACCCTGCTTGCCCTTCAGCATGTCGCTGAGGGACTTCAGGGGGCGGTTACCGGGACCGGTGACCGGACGGCCACGACGGCCGTTGTCGAACAGCGCGTCGACGGCCTCCTGGAGCATGCGCTTCTCGTTGTTCACGATGATCTCGGGCGCGCCGAGGTCGAGAAGCCGCTTCAGTCGGTTGTTCCGGTTGATCACACGGCGGTACAGGTCGTTCAGGTCGGAGGTCGCGAAGCGGCCACCGTCCAGCTGCACCATCGGGCGGAGGTCCGGCGGGATGACCGGCACGCAGTCGAGCACCATGCCCTTGGGGCTGTTGCTGGTCTGCAGGAACGCGGAGACGACCTTGAGGCGCTTGAGCGCACGGGTCTTCTTCTGGCCCTTGCCGGTGCGGATGATCTCGCGGAGGCGCTCGGCCTCCTCGTCCAGGTCGAAGGACTCCAGGCGCTTCTGCAGCGCCGCGGCACCCATCGAGCCGTCGAAGTACGTGCCGAAGCGGTCACGCAGCTCGCGGTAGAGGAGCTCGTCGCCCTCCAGGTCCTGGACCTTGAGGTTCTTGAACCGCGTCCACACCTCGTCGAGACGGTCGATCTCGCGCTGCGTACGGTCGCGCAGCTGCTTCATCTCACGCTCGGCGCCCTCGCGCACCTTGCGGCGCACGTCGGCCTTGGCGCCCTCGGCCTCCAGCTCGGCCAGGTCGGTCTCGAGCTTCTTGGCGCGGGCCTCCAGGTCGGCGTCCCGGCGGTTCTCGACCTGCTGGCGCTCGACGGAGACGTGGGCCTCCAGCGAGGGCAGGTCGCGGGTGCGGCGCTCCTCGTCGACGTACGTGATCATGTACGCCGCGAAGTAGATGACCTTCTCCAGGTCCTTCGGGGCGAGGTCGAGCAGGTAGCCCAGCCGCGACGGGACGCCCTTGAAGTACCAGATGTGGGTGACGGGAGCGGCCAGTTCGATGTGGCCCATCCGCTCACGGCGCACCTTGGCGCGCGTGACCTCGACGCCACAGCGCTCACAGATGATGCCCTTGAAGCGGACACGCTTGTACTTGCCGCAGTAGCACTCCCAGTCCCGGGTCGGACCGAAGATCTTCTCGCAGAAGAGTCCGTCCTTTTCGGGCTTGAGCGTGCGGTAGTTGATCGTCTCGGGCTTCTTGACCTCGCCGTGGCTCCACTGACGGATGTCGTCAGCGGTGGCCAGACCGATCCGGAGCTCGTCGAAGAAGTTGACGTCGAGCACTATGCGTCAATCCCTCTCAGGGTTGTAAGTCTTTGGTCTGATACGGGGGTCCTGGGGCCGGCCGGGCTCTTCACGAGCCCGGCCGAACTCCCGTCAGACCTCTTCGACGCTGCTCGGCTCACGCCGGGACAGGTCGATGCCGAGCTCCTCCGCAGCGCGGAAGACGTCCTCGTCGGTGTCGCGCATCTCGATGGACATGCCGTCCGAGGACAGCACCTCCACGTTGAGGCACAGGGACTGCATCTCCTTGATGAGCACCTTGAAGGACTCGGGGATGCCGGGCTCGGGGATGTTCTCGCCCTTGACGATGGCCTCGTAGACCTTCACGCGGCCGGTGACGTCGTCGGACTTGATGGTCAGCAGCTCCTGGAGGGCGTACGCGGCGCCATAAGCCTCCAGCGCCCACACCTCCATCTCACCGAAGCGCTGGCCACCGAACTGAGCCTTACCACCCAGCGGCTGCTGGGTGATCATCGAGTACGGGCCGGTCGACCGGGCGTGCAGCTTGTCGTCGACCAGGTGGTGGAGCTTGAGGATGTACATGTACCCGATCGAGATCGGGTCCGGGAACGGCTCACCGGAGCGGCCGTCGAACAGCCTCGCCTTGCCGGTCGGCTGCACCATGCGCTCGCCGTCGCGGTTCGGGATGGTGTGCTGGAGCAGACCGGCCAGCTCGTCCTCGCGGGCACCGTCGAAGACCGGGGTCGCAACGTTGGTGCCGGGGGCGACGGAGTCGGCGCCGATGACCTGCAGACGCTTCGCCCAGTCGTCGGCCAGACCGGAGACGTCCCAGCCGCGGCTGGCGAGCCAGCCGAGGTGGATCTCCAGCACCTGTCCCGGGTTCATTCGGGACGGCACGCCGAGCGGGTTGAGGATGATGTCGACCGGGGTGCCGTCCTCCAGGAACGGCATGTCCTCGATCGGCAGGATCTTCGAGATGACGCCCTTGTTGCCGTGCCGGCCGGCGAGCTTGTCGCCATCCGTGATCTTTCGCTTCTGGGCGACGTACACACGGACCAGCTGGTTGACGCCGGGCGGCAGCTCGTCGCCCTCCTCGCGGTCGAAGACGCGGACGCCGATGACCTTGCCGATCTCGCCGTGCGGCACCTTCAGCGAGGTGTCACGGACCTCACGGGCCTTCTCACCGAAGATCGCGCGGAGCAGGCGCTCCTCGGGGGTCAGCTCGGTCTCACCCTTGGGCGTGACCTTGCCGACGAGGATGTCGCCGGCGACGACCTCGGCACCGATGCGGATGATGCCGCGCTCGTCGAGGTCGGCGAGGACCTCCTCGGAGACGTTCGGGATGTCCCGGGTGATCTCCTCGGGGCCGAGCTTGGTGTCACGGGCGTCGACCTCGTGCTCCTCGATGTGGATCGAGGAGAGGACGTCGTCCTGCACGAGGCGCTGCGACAGGATGATCGCGTCCTCGTAGTTGTGACCCTCCCACGGCATGAACGCCACGAGCAGGTTCTTGCCCAGCGCCATCTCGCCGTTCTCGGTGGCCGGACCGTCGGCCAGGACCTGGCCCTCGATGATCCGGTCGCCCTCGTTGACGATGACCTTCTGGTTGACCGAGGTGCCCTGGTTGGAGCGGGCGAACTTGGCCAGGCGGTACGTGATGTACGTGCCGTCGTCGTTGGTGGTGGTGATGTAGTCGGCGGAGACCTCCTGGACCACACCCGCCTTCTCGGCCTTGACCACGTCGCCGGCGTCGACGGCGGAGCGGTACTCCATGCCGGTGCCGACGAGCGGGGACTCGCTCTTGATGAGCGGCACGGCCTGACGCATCATGTTCGCGCCCATGAGGGCACGGTTGGCGTCGTCGTGCTCCAGGAAGGGGATCATGGCGGTCGCGACCGACACCATCTGGCGCGGCGAGACGTCCATGTAGTCGACGTCGTCACCGGGGACGTAGTCGACCTCGCCGCCACGGCGGCGGACCAGGACGCGGTTCTCGGTGAAGCGCATGTCGTCGTCGAGCGTGGCGTTGGCCTGCGCGATGACGAAGCGGTCCTCCTCGTCGGCCGTCAGGTAGTCGACCTCGTCGGTGACGACACCGTCGGTGACGCGGCGGTAGGGCGTCTCCACGAAACCGAACGCGTTGACGCGGCCGTAGGAGGCGAGCGAACCGATCAGACCGATGTTCGGGCCTTCGGGCGTCTCGATGGGGCACATGCGGCCGTAGTGCGAGGGGTGCACGTCACGGACCTCGAAGCCGGCCCGCTCACGGGACAGACCACCGGGACCCAGTGCCGAGAGACGACGCTTGTGCGTCAGACCCGACAGCGGGTTGTTCTGGTCCATGAACTGCGACAGCTGGCTGGTGCCGAAGAACTCCTTGATGGAGGCGACGACCGGCCGGATGTTGATCAGGGTCTGGGGCGTGATCGCCTCGACGTCCTGGGTCGTCATGCGCTCGCGGACGACACGCTCCATACGCGCCAGACCCGTGCGGACCTGGTTCTGGATGAGCTCGCCGACGCTGCGCAGACGACGGTTGCCGAAGTGGTCGATGTCGTCGGTCTCGACGACGATCGTCTGGCCGTTGTCGGCGGCCGTCTCGGTCTCGCCCGCGTGCAGCTTCACCAGGTACTTGATCGTCGAGATGACGTCCTCGACGGTCAGGACGCCCGCGTCGAGCGGAGCCTCCGCACCCAGCTTCTTGTTGACCTTGTAGCGGCCGACCTTCGCGAGGTCGTAGCGCTTGGGGTTGAAGTAGAGGTTCTCGAGCAGCGTCTGCGCGGCCTCACGCGTGGGGGGCTCGCCCGGACGCAGCTTGCGGTAGATGTCGAGCAGCGCGTCGTCCTGGCCCTGGGTGTGGTCCTTCTCCAGGGTGGCGCGCATGGACTCGTACTCGCCGAACTCCTCGAGGATCTGCTCGGTGGTCCAGCCGAGCGCCTTGAGGAGGACGGTCACGGACTGCTTGCGCTTGCGGTCGATACGCACACCGACCATGTCGCGCTTGTCGATCTCCATCTCCAGCCAGGCACCCCGGGACGGGATGATCTTGGCGGAGAAGATGTCCTTGTCGGACGTCTTGTCGATGGAGGAGTCGAAGTAGACACCCGGCGAACGGACCAGCTGCGACACGACGACACGCTCGGTGCCGTTGATGACGAAGGTGCCCTTGTGGGTCATGAGCGGGAAGTCGCCCATGAAGACCGTCTGGGACTTGATCTCGCCGGTCTCGTTGTTGGTGAACTCGGCGGTGACGAAGAGCGGGGCCGCGTACGTGAAGTCGCGGTCCTTGCACTCGTCGATGCTGTTCTTCGGCGGCTCGAAACGGTGGTCGCGGAACGTCAGCGACATCGACCCGGAGAAGTCCTCGATCGGGGAGATCTCCTCGAAGATCTCCTCCAGACCGGACTTGGTGGGGACGTCCTGTCCGTTCTCCAGAGCCTCCTCGACCCGACTCTGCCAGGCAGTGTTGCCGAGCAGCCAGTCAAAGCTCTCGGTCTGCAGCGCGAGCAGGTTGGGAACCTCGAGGGGCTCCTTGATCTTTGCAAAGGAGATGCGCAGCGGGGCGGTGCTGGCGCCGTTGTTCGTATTCGCGGTCGAGGCGTTGCGCGAGGCGGCCAAGAGGGGGTCCTTCCGAGGGCTCGGACTCACTACGCGCGTACCGGCCCCCTCGACCGGGCGCGGAGATGGAAAGCCCCAGGTGAGGGACGTTCAATCGTCGGTGCTCGAGCGAGGGCATGCCCCTGGTGACGGGCAGGAGGCAGCTAACAGGCAGCGCAAAGGGTCAGTGTAGCCACTTGGCCCACTGATGTCCAGTGCGGGTTTACGGACCCTCGGAAACCCTCGTTGTTCCTCAACGCCTGCGGCAAGCCACGCCCTCGATGCACATCGATACTGCCCTCTTCGCCGTCGATCCATGCCTCGGAGTTCGGATCCGTGTGACGACGCGTCCTGAGAATTGCGCGCTGCGTGCAGTTCGTCAAGGCCCCCCATGCCCGAACCAGATGCTGCGATCGTCACTCGCGGCCGGTCACCAGGGGTGCTCGGAGGCACGACGAAGATCACCATACTCGCCGCCACCGACAGTGCAAGGCAGCCGTCACTCGACGTCCCCGAACGCCGAAGGGCGACCACCCACATGGGTGATCGCCCTTCAGTACGTCCGCGTTACAGCCCCGGTTGCCGGAGCGGCGCGCGAGCGGGTCCGTGGGGACCCGTGGGCCTTACTTGACCTCGACGGAGGCGCCGGCGCCCTTGAGGGACTCGGCGGCCTTCTCGGCGGCGTCCTTGGCGACCTTCTCGAGAACGGGCTTCGGGGCGCCGTCCACGAGGTCCTTGGCCTCCTTCAGACCCAGGGAGGTCAGCTCACGCACGACCTTGATGACCTGGATCTTCTTGTCGCCGGCACCGGTGAGGATGACGTCGAACTCGTCCTTCTCCTCCTCGACCGGGGCGGCCGGGCCACCCTGGGCCGGGCCCGCGACGGCGACGGCCGCGGCGGCGGTGACGTCGAACTTCTCCTCGAACGCCTTCACGAACTCGGAGAGCTCGATGAGGGTCATCTCCTCGAACTGCGCGAGCAGGTCTTCCTGGCTGAGCTTCGCCATGATGGGCGATCCTTCCACTAATGTCGGCAGGTGCCGGTTGTATCGAAACGGCGGGCGTACTT
The DNA here is from genome assembly GCF_019599145.1 of Streptomyces akebiae. Taxonomy (NCBI): domain Bacteria; kingdom Bacillati; phylum Actinomycetota; class Actinomycetes; order Kitasatosporales; family Streptomycetaceae; genus Streptomyces; species Streptomyces akebiae. The sequence goes on from NZ_CP080647.1 coordinate 4,090,989, forward strand.
ACGGCCCGCTACGACCCGCGCGTCAGGCGGCGCGGATCAATGCGCGAGCCGAGTTACTCGGCACCGCCCTGCTCGTCCTGCTTGGCGCGAAGAGCGTCCACGGTGCGGACGAGCTTCGAGGGAAGCGCCTGGAAGAGCTGAGCAGTCTGGGACTGCTTGCCCTTGAAGGCACCCGCCAGCTTGGAGAGCAGAACCTCGCGGGACTCGAGGTCCGCAAGCTTCTTGATCTCGTCGGCGGACAGCGCCTTGCCGTCAAGGACACCGCCCTTGATGACGAGGTTCGGGTTGTCCTTGGCGAAGTCACGAAGACCCTTCGCCGACGTCACCGGGTCACCGGTGATGAAGGCAACCGCCGTCGGACCGTTGAACAGGTCGTCGAGCGTCGAGATCCCGGCCTCGTTGGCCGCGATCTTGGTCAGCGTGTTCTTCACCACGGCGTACTGGGCGTCTTCACCGAGCGAACGGCGCAGGTTCTTGAGCTGCGCCACAGTGAGACCCCGGTACTCGGTCAGCACGGCGGCGTTCGAGCTACGGAACTGCTCCGTGAGCTCGGCCACCGCGGCAGCCTTGTCGGGCCTTGCCATAGAGCGTCGGCCTCCTTCCGGGTGATGAGGACCGCTCAGAAGGGGCTGAACACAACGAAACGCCCCGGCGCAGGCGCACGGGGCGTAGCTCGACCGGACGAATTCCGTACACTCACGGAACCGGACCAGGAGCAACTTCCACAGTCACCTGCGCGGGTCGTCCGCAGTTCAGCGGATCCTTCGGCCACCGCGCCCTCTCATGAGCACACGGCAACGACCAGCGGTCTTTGGCTTCTCCGGAAGGTTAGATGACACACGACGTGTCAAGCAAATCCGCTCCCTGAGGCCACCACTCAGCCCTCTCCCGCGCCGTCCACGCGCTCGGCGATGTCGACGGTGTCCTCGGCCGGCGGGGTCTCGACGGTCACCGGCCGGTCGACGTCCAGGAGGGTGACGGTCAGGTCGAGCGGGCCCGTGTCGACCATGCGGCCCTCCTTCAGGATGTGGGTCTCGCCCCGGAGCCGGTACCGCTTGGCCCGGCCGTCGTCGTCGACCCACAGGTCCATGGTGAGCGTCTCCTCGATGCCCAGCATCATGAACTGGTCGAGGCTGGTCGTCCGCAGCTCACGGGTCGCCTTGTCACGGGCGGCCGTCTGGGCGTCCCGCAGGCTCTTCGTGGTGACCGTTCCCCGGTAGTGCGTGGTCCCGCTGCCGTCGACCGTCTCCGTACCGACCTCGCGGACCTTCTTCGCACCGGTCAGGAGAGTGGACTGCGCGAGCGGGCTCGCCTCCAACGCGCTGGGCAGGACGCGGTACGTGTTGTTCTCCGCGCCGCCACGTCCCCACACGGCCGGCCCGACGCTGAACCACTCCTTGTCCGCGGGGGCGCCGATGGCGGCCGGGTCCCCCTCGGCGTAGAGCACCCCGTCGGCGAACCGCACGTTGACGGGCTTGTCCTCGCTCGCGCCCAGCCCGGTCACTTCCATGCGCATCGCGGTCGGCCGTACGGTCATCGCCGCCTCGACCCGCATCTTGCCGTGCTCCGGCACCGTGCCGCTCACCCGGTACCGCAGCGACGCGACGTCCGTGGTCCGCTCGGCGGCCCGGGCCACGGCCTCGGCGGGTGTCCTCGGCTTCGCCTCGGCCTGCGCCTTTGTGCCGCAGGCGGTGGCACCGCCGAGCAGCGCGGTCACGACGGCGATGCCGACCGCTCTGCGGCGATGTACGGAGCGTACGGAGCCGCCCGCGGCAAACCTCATGTGTCCCCCTGTCACCTCACGCCCCACCTCTGTGGGACGGCTGGGACACTAGCGCCGTCCGGTCGTGTGTGTCCCGCGAATTCAGCTCGTCGGCAGGTGGCTCATCAGGTCCTTGTAGTCGACCGTCTCGGCGGCCGATGGCTTTTCGGTGGAGACGTCGACGCCGTAGTCGCTGTAGTGGACCGTGGAGTTCACCGTGCCGTTCGCGGTGTCGGCCTTCTCGACCTTCTTGACCAGCAGGTCGTCGCCGTCGATCCAGAGGTCGATGTCGACGGTGGTGATGCCGGACGCCTTGAGCTGCTCCTCCAGCCGGGCCCGCGTCTCCTCGCCGAGGTTCGCGTTCCGCTCCTGGAGGTCGGCGACGTCCACGGTGCCGGCGTAGTGCGTGGTCCGCTGCCCGCGTACGTCCTCCTCGCCGACCTTCTCGACATCGCCGGAGGCCAGCAGGAGCCGGACGGACTGGTTCGGTGTGACGCTCTTGAAGTGCTCCTGCACATAGGCGCCGGAGGCCCCGCCGATCATCTCGTCCATGTCCTCGTACGCGTACCTGATCCACCGCTTGCCGCCGTACTGTCCGGCGAACAGATCGCCCATGTCCGCGTAGTAGGCGTCCGGCAGGTAGCGGGCCTCGGTCGAGGTGATGCCCAGCCGGCGCATCTGGTCGGCCGCCTGGCCGCCCGTGTAGGTGATGGTCATGGTGCCGTCCAGGCCGTCGGCCCAGTCGACCTCGCCGTCCGCCTCGATGGACATCAGCTCGCCCAGGTCGCCGGTGGACTCGATCCGCGACGAGTCCGCGTCGCGGGTGGATTCGTCCGCGAGCTTCAGCGCCGCGAACGGATCGCCCCCGCCGTCCTCGTCCGAGCCCGGCGAGCCGCAGGCCACCACCCCCGTCAGCGCGGCCACCACCGCGAACGACACAGCCGTACGGCGACACGTGGTCGTCCTGGTCATCCGTCCCCACCCCCAGGGAGATTCACCGTGCTCCGCACAACAGGGCAGCACATTCGCGCGCGTATGCCCACCCGTACGCCGAAAGACCCGCACCGGGCCCGTATGCCGGAAAGGGACGAGCCCCGCACCTCGAAAGGTTGCGGGGCTCGTCCTCGGGCTCTGCGTCCGCGACGCGACTGCCGGTGAGCGTCAGGCTCAGACGGCGGCCGGGTCCTCCTCGACGAGGAGGTTGCGGGTGCGGTTGGAGTCGATCGGAATGCCGGGGCCGATCGTGGTGCTGATCGCGGCCTTCTTGATGTAACGACCCTTGGCGGCCGACGGCTTCAGACGGAGGATCTCCTCCAGCGCCGCGGCGTAGTTCTCCACCAACTTGGTGTCGTCGAACGACGTCTTGCCGATGATGAAGTGCAGGTTCGAGTGCTTGTCGACGCGGAACTCGATCTTGCCGCCCTTGATGTCGTTGACGGCCTTCACGACGTCCGGGGTCACGGTGCCGGTCTTGGGGTTCGGCATGAGACCACGGGGACCGAGCACGCGGCCGAGGCGGCCGACCTTGCCCATGAGGTCCGGGGTGGCGACGACGGCGTCGAAGTCCAGACGGCCCTTCGCCACCTCGTCGATCAGTTCGTCGGAGCCGACGATGTCGGCGCCGGCGGCGGTGGCGGCCTCGGCACGGTCACCGGTCGCGAAGACCAGGACCCGGGCGGTCTTACCGGTGCCGTGCGGGAGGTTCACGGTGCCACGAACCATCTGGTCGGCCTTGCGCGGGTCGACACCCAGACGGAAGGCGACCTCGACGGTGCCGTCGAACTTGGACGTGGAGGTCTCCTTGGCGAGACGGACGGCCTCGAGCGGGGCGTAGAGCTTGTCCCGGTCGACCTTGGCGTCCGCAGCGCGGAGAGCCTTGCTGCGCTTGCTCACAACTGCTCCTGTGTGTTCTGAAAGGAGTCGTGGTGTACGGGCCGAGCAGGCCCTACCACGTGCGGCTCCGTGAGCCGCATGGTTCTACGAAGGTGGGGTTCAGCCCTCGACCGTGACGCCCATGGAACGCGCGGTACCGGCGATGATCTTCGCGGCGGCGTCCAGGTCGTTGGCGTTGAGGTCGGGCATCTTCGTCGTGGCGATCTCGCGGACCTGCGCCTCGGTGATCTTGGCGACCTTGGTCTTGTGCGGCTCGCCGGAGCCCTTCTCGATACCCGCGGCCTTGAGGATCATCTTGGCGGCCGGGGGCGTCTTGGTGACGAAGGTGAAGGAGCGGTCCTCGTAGACCGTGATCTCCACCGGGATGACCCACCCGCGCTGCGACTCGGTCGCGGCGTTGTAGGCCTTGCAGAACTCCATGATGTTGACGCCGTGCTGACCCAGGGCCGGGCCGACCGGCGGAGCCGGGTTGGCCGCACCGGCCTGGATCTGGAGCTTGATGAGCCCCGTGACCTTCTTCTTCTTGGGAGGCATTACTCTCCGGGTCCTTTCGATTCGAGTGCGCCCTCATCCGGTTCGCGGCCAGATGAAGGCATACCGCACAACGATAGCGGGTATAGATGCGCGGCCAAAAACCGAGCAGGTCAGACAAGCTGCGGAGAGCTTGTCCGACCTGGTCGGAAGCGTGGGTGGTATCGCCCCGAAGAACTCAGTTCTTCTGGATCTGGTCGAACGACAGCTCGACCGGGGTCTCGCGGCCGAAGATCTCCACGAGGCCCTTGACCTTCTTCGAGTCCGCGTTGATCTCGTTGATGGTCGCCTGCAGCGTGGCGAACGGGCCGTCGGTGACGGTGACCGAGTCGCCGACCTCGAAGTCCAGCACCTGGACCTCGAGCTTGCGGGCGGGCGCCGGCTTGCCCTCGGCCTCGGCGGCCTCGCGGGCGGCCTTCTCCTCGGCCTCCGGGGCGAGCATCTTGACGATCTCGTCCAGGGTCAGCGGGTACGGGTCGTAGGCGTTGCCCACGAAGCCGGTGACGCCGGGGGTGTTGCGGACGACGCCCCAGGACTCGTTCGTCAGGTCCATGCGGACCAGGACGTATCCGGGAAGCTTGTTCTGGCGGATCGTCTTGCGCTCGCCGTTCTTGATCTGCGCGACCTCTTCCTGCGGCACTTCGGCCTGGAAGATGAAGTCCTCGACGTTCAGCGAGACGGCACGCTGTTCGAGGTTGGTCTTCACGCGGTTCTCGTAACCGGCGTACGTGTGGATGACGTACCACTCGCCGGGCAGGGTCCGCAGTTCCTCGCGGAGGGCCTCGACGGGGTCGACCGGCTCGGGCTCCTCCTCGGCGACCTCCTCGGTCGCCTCGTCCTCGTCCTCGTCGGCGTCCGCGTCGGCGGAGTCGTCCTCGACGTGCAGGGCTTCTTCCTCGGCCGGCTCCCCCGCCTCGGCCTCGGCAGCCTCGAACTCGTCGACGCCGTCCTCGGAGTCTGCTCCCTCGACGATGTCGAGTTCGTCGTCCACGGACTCGGCACCTTCACCGCGAGGCTCCATGGCGTCCTTCAGGTTCGGGTCAGACACGTGGCTGCTTCTTCCTGGATCATGGGGGTGGAACACGCGAAAGGGGCGCCAGGTAACGGCGCCCTTCGCTCTCGGCTCAGCCGAAGACGTACTTGGCGGCCTTGTCGAGGCCGAAGTCAATCACGGTGACAAGACCGATCATGATGACGACGAAGACGATGACCACCGTGGTGTAGGTCGTCAGCTGGGAGCGGGTCGGCCAGACGACCTTCCGCAGCTCCGCGACGATCTGGCGGTAGAAGAGCGCGAGACGCTTCAGCGGGCCCTTCTTGGCACGCTTGCCGCCCTTGCGGGTCTTCTTCTTGTCCTCGGGCACCTCGTCCTGGGCATCAGGCGTGTCGATGGAGCCCACGGCGTCCGTCATTCATCCTCACCTGATTCCGGTCCGGGTCGTGGCCGTGCCGCGCCCGGTCTGAGCCGCACGGCGGAACATTGCTGTACGTACATGCGCACACATCCTGGCGTGAGGAGTGTGTAGCAGGGCCGGAGGGACTTGAACCCCCAACCGCTGGTTTTGGAGACCAGTGCTCTACCAATTGAGCTACGACCCTTTGCGGTTCTCCCCCAACGTACCGCATCCGACCGAGTGCTCGGTGTGCACCTGCCGGGCGCGGCCGGTGAAGGCCAACGAGGAGAGAGCATACGTGGTCCGAGGCCTGCCGTCGAACAGAAAGCGCCCGCAGGGGCGTTGCTCGTCGAAGATCGACTGTTTCCGGCCGCAGATACGGACGGTTGTTCCGTGCCTGTTCAGTCTGTGAAACCCGCGTGCCCGGCGCGTTTCCTGTCTGAAACGATGGGGTCCATGAGCCCTGCAACCCCTCCCACCGAGCGCCGGGTCTCCGCGCGCATCGGCGCGATCTCCGAGTCCGCCACCCTCGCCGTGGACGCCAAGGCCAAGGCACTCAAGGCCGCCGGGCGCCCGGTGATCGGCTTCGGCGCCGGTGAGCCCGACTTCCCGACCCCGGACTACATCGTCGAGGCGGCCGTCGAGGCCTGCAAGAACCCGAAGTACCACCGCTACACGCCGGCGGGTGGTCTGCCGGAGCTGAAGGCCGCGATCGCCGCGAAGACCCTGCGCGACTCCGGCTACGCGGTCGACGCCTCGCAGGTCCTCGTCACCAACGGCGGCAAGCAGGCCATCTACGAGGCGTTCGCCGCGATCCTCGACCCGGGCGACGAGGTCATCGTCCCGGCGCCGTACTGGACCACGTATCCGGAGTCGATCCGTCTCGCCGGCGGTGTCCCGGTCGAGGTGGTCGCCGACGAGACCACCGGCTACCGGGTCTCCGTCGAGCAGCTGGAGGCGGCCCGCACGGAGAACACGAAGGTGCTCCTCTTCGTCTCCCCCTCCAACCCGACCGGCGCCGTCTACACGCGCGCGCAGGTCGAGGAGATCGGCCGCTGGGCCGCCGAGAAGGGCCTGTGGGTCCTGACCGACGAGATCTACGAGCACCTGGTCTACGGCGACGCGGAGTTCCACTCGCTGCCGGTGGTCGTGCCCGAGCTGGCCGACAAGACCATCGTGGTCAACGGTGTCGCGAAGACGTACGCGATGACGGGCTGGCGCGTGGGCTGGGTCATCGGCCCCAAGGACGTCGTCAAGGCCGCGACCAACCTCCAGTCGCACGCCACGTCGAACGTCTCCAACGTGGCGCAGGTGGCCGCGCTGGCCGCCGTCTCCGGCGACCTGTCGGCCGTCGAGAAGATGAAGGAGGCCTTCGACCGCCGCCGCAGGACGATCGTGCGGATGCTCAACGAGATCGACGGTGTCCTCTGCCCGGAGCCCGAGGGCGCGTTCTACGCCTACCCGTCGGTGAAGGGCCTCGTCGGCAAGGAGATCCGGGGCAGGCGCCCGCAGAACACGGTCGAGCTGGCCGCGCTGATCCTGGAGGAGGCCGAGGTCGCGGTCGTCCCCGGTGAGGCCTTCGGCACCCCCGGCTATCTGCGTCTGTCGTACGCCCTGGGTGACGAGGATCTCGTCGAGGGTGTCTCCCGCATCCAGAAGCTGCTGGCGGAGGCGACGGACTGACGTCGCGCGCTGCTCGCCGGGGCGGGTCACCTCCGAATTTTCGGGGGTGGCCCGCCCTTTGTCGTGGGCGAGTCCGTGTGCGAGCAAGACCACGTTCGAGGATTCCGCTTCCGGGACGACGTGGACGTGCGGCAGGATCGGGCGATGGAGCGTGTACGTGATCTCTCTGAACTGCCCAAGGCCCATCTGCATCTGCACTTCACCGGGTCGATGCGGCCCACGACCGTGCTGGAACTGGCCGACAAGTACGGGGTGCGGCTGCCCGAGGCGCTGACGGAGGCGCTGACCAGCGGCGAACCGCCGAAGCTGCGGGCGACGGACGAGCGAGGGTGGTTCCGGTTCCAGCGGCTGTACGACGCGGCGCGCTCGTGCGTCAGAGAGCCCGACGACATCCAGCGGCTGGTGCGGGAGGCCGCGGAGGAGGATGTGCGGGACGGTTCGGGCTGGCTGGAGATCCAGGTGGACCCGACGTCGTACGCGCCCCGGCTGGGCGGACTGATCCCGGCGCTGGAGGTCATCCTGGACGCGGTCGACAGGACGTCGCGGGAGACCGGGCTGGGGATGCGGGTGCTGGTGGCGGCGAACCGGATGAAGCACCCGCTGGACGCGCGCACGCTGGCCCGGCTCGCGGTGCGGTACGCGGACCGGGGCGTGGTCGGATTCGGGCTCTCCAACGACGAACGCCGGGGCATGGCGCGCGACTTCGACCGGGCGTTCGCGATCGCCCGTGAGGGGGGCCTGCTGTCGGCGCCGCACGGCGGTGAGCTGAGCGGACCGTCGTCGGTGCGGGACTGCCTGGACGACCTGCACGCGAACCGGCTGGGTCATGGGGTACGGGCCGCGGAGCACCCGCGCCTGCTGAAGCGGCTCGCCGAGAAGGGGATCACCTGCGAGGTCTGCCCGGCCTCGAACGTCGCGCTCGGCGTCTACGAGAAACACCAGGACGTCCCCTTGCGCACTCTGTTCGAGGCCGGTGTGCCGATGGCGCTCGGCGCGGACGACCCGCTGCTCTTCGGCTCGCGCCTCGCGGCCCAGTACGAGATCGCCCGCCACCACCACGGCTTCACGGACGAGGAGTTGGCGGAGCTGGCCCGTCAGTCGATCCGGGCGTCGGCGGCACCGGAGCTGGAGCGGACGAAGCTGCTGTCCGGGGTGGACGACTGGCTCGCCCGGCCGGCCGGGGCCGGGGCGTCCTAGAGCGTGTTTCGGAAGTCCCTTCGTCGCCCGCAGAGCAGAAGGGACTTCCGAAACACGCCCTAGAGGCGGACGCCGACCGTCACCGGCTCGTTGACCAGGGTGATCCCGAAGGCGTCCCGGACCCCGGTGACGACCTCGCGGGCCAGGGCGAGCAGGTCCTCGGTGGTGGCGGCGCCCCGGTTGGTGAGGGCCAGGGTGTGCTTGGTGGAGATCCGGGCGGGGCCGGTGCCGTACCCCTTGGTGAAGCCCGCCTTGTCGATCAGCCAGGCGGCGGAGGTCTTGGTGTGGCCGTCGCCGGCGGCGTAGGCGGGCGGGGTGACGTCGTCCCCGAGGCGCTCGCGCACGCGCGCGTGGAACGCGGCGAACTGCTCGGCGGTGAGGATCGGGTTGGTGAAGAACGATCCGGCGGACCAGGTGTCGTGGTCCTCGGGGTCGAGCACCATGCCCTTCCCCGCGCGCAGCTTCAGCACGGTCTCGCGGGCGTCGGCGAGGGGCACCCGGTCGCCGGGTTCGACGCCGAGGGTGCGTGCCGTCTCGGCGTACTTGATCGGTCCCGACAGGCCGCCCGCGTCCTCCAGTTCGAACCGGACCCGCAGGACGACGTACCGCTCGGGCTCGTCCTTGAAGCGGCTGTGCCGGTACGAGAAGGCGCACTCGGTGTTCGGGACGGTGACCGTCTCGCGGGTGCGGCGGTCGTAGGCGACGACCTCGGTGATGGTGGAGGCGACCTCCTGGCCGTACGCCCCGACGTTCTGGATCGGTGTAGCGCCCGCGGAGCCGGGGATGCCGGCCAGGCACTCGATCCCGGCGAGCCCGGCCTCGACGGTCCGGGCGACCGCGTCGGTCCACACCTCGCCGGCGGCCAGCTCCAGCCGCGTCCCGTCGAGCGCGAAGCCCTTCGTGGCGATGACCAGCGCGGTTCCGGCGAAGCCCTGGTCCCCGATCACCAGGTTGGAGCCGCCCCCGATGAGCAGCAGCGGCGTACCGGTGTCGTCGGCCTCGCGGACGGCCGCGACGACCTCGTCGTCGGTGGTCGCGGTGATCAGCCGCCGCGCGGGCCCGCCCAGCCGGAAGGTGGTCAGCGGGGCGAGGGGGGCGTCGTGGAGTTCCTGCACGGGCTCAAGAGTACGAGACCCCCGCACCCGGGAGGGGCGGGGGACCGTGGGGTGCGGCCGCGCCGCGGGGCCCGTCAGGCCAGTCGTACGACCGCCCTGGACATGCCGAGGACCTTCTGGCCGCCGCTCATGGCCGTGAGGTCCACGCGGACGGTGTGGTCGTCGAGTTTGGCGCCGACCTTGGCGCTGACCTCGATGGTGGCGCCCTCGTCGTCGTTGGGGACGACGACGGGCTTGGTGAAGCGGACGCCGTACTCGAGGACCGCGCCCGGGTCGCCGGTCCAGTCGGTGACGACGCGGATCGCCTCGGCCATGGTGAACATGCCGTGCGCGATGACGTCCGGGAGGCCGACCTCCTTGGCGAACTTCTCGTTCCAGTGGATCGGGTTGAAGTCACCGGAGGCGCCCGCGTACCGGACGAGGGTGGCGCGGGTCACGTCGAAGGTCTGGGCGGGCAGTTCGGTGCCGACCTCGACGTCGTCGTAGGAGATCTTCGCGGTCATCGGGTTCTCACGCCTCCTCGGCCGCGCGGGCCACGAGCTTGGTCCAGGCGGTCACGACGTGCTCGCCGGACTCGTCGTGGACCTCGCCGCGGATGTCCAGGATGTCGTTGCCCGCGAGGGACTTGATCGCCTCGATGGTGGAGGTGACGGTGAGGCGGTCACCGGCGCGCACCGGGCGCTTGTGGGCGAACTTCTGGTCGCCGTGCACCACCCGGCTGTAGTCGAGGCCCAGCTGAGGGTCCTGGACGACCTGTCCCGCCGCCTTGAAGGTGATGGAGAACACGAACGTCGGCGGGGCGATCACATCGGCGTACCCGAGCGCCTTGGCCGCCTCGGGGTCCGTGTACACGGGATTGGTGTCCCCCACGGCCTCCGCGAACTCGCGGATCTTCTCCCGGCCGACCTCGTAGGGGTCGGTGGGCGGGTAGGAACGCCCCACGAAGGACTGGTCGAGCGCCATGGGCTCGGCACCTCCTGGTTGCTGCGGATACGGCGGTACTGACCGGTACCGGTCGATCTAACGACACGAGGCCGCCCCCGATCACTCGGGGACGGCCTCGTGTACGAGCCTGTTTTATCGCGTTTCGCGGTGCGCGGTGTGCGCGTTGCAACGCGGGCAGTGCTTCTTCATCTCCAGTCGGTCCGGGTTGTTACGCCGGTTCTTCTTGGTGATGTAGTTCCGCTCCTTGCACTCCACGCAGGCCAGCGTGATCTTCGGGCGGACGTCGGTGGCAGCCACGTGAGTGCTCCTTGACGAACGGATGGGACAGGGTTCAACGCACAGAAGAGTAGCCGATCGAAGGACCGACCCCGCAATCGGCTACTGTCAGTAGCGGTGACCGGACTTGAACCGGTGACACAGCGATTATGAGCCGCTTGCTCTACCGACTGAGCTACACCGCTGTGATGCGAGCAGATCCCGTCTCGCGACGGGAACCTTTCACACCAGAGCCCCAATACGGAATCGAACCGTAGACCTTCTCCTTACCATGGAGACGCTCTGCCGACTGAGCTATTGGGGCGAGCGATGAAGACATTACACGCCCCACCGCCGTTCGCCCAAATCCGTTTCCCGGCCCGCATCCATGGGCCGTCCCGGGGCCGCCCACAGGTCGTCCACGGACCTTCGTGGAGCCGCCGGGAGCCGTCGTCCGCCGCGTTTCCGCAGGCCGCGCGGGTCTCACGCACACCACGGTTCCCAGCTCCCCCCCCGCCGCCTCCCGGCAGGTGAACCGCACCGGTACGACTATTGCGCTCCTCCGCGACGAGGGCGGGCGGCCCGCCTAGGCTCGACTCACTCTGCGTGATCTTGTAGCCCCAGGAGCGCGATGCCCGACAGCCGCCCGCAGCCGTCCCCCTCCTCCTCCGGCCCGCCGTGGGGCCCGGACGAGGCCGGTGCCCTGCTGCTGTGCGGGGCGCGACTGACCGACGGCCGGGTGGTGGACGTACGACTGGGCGGCGGGCGGATCGAGGCGGTCGGCACGGCGGGCAGCCTGAGCCCCGGGCCCGCCGCGTCCGGGCTGTCCGCCACCCGGGTGGACCTCGGCGGCCATCTGCTGCTGCCGGCCCCCGTCGAGCCGCACGCACACGGCGACACAGCCCTGTCGGCCGACTTCGAGGGGCCCGTCCCGTACGACGACCTGGACGTCCAGCGGCGGGCCACCGAGGCCGCGCTGCTGCAACTCGGGCACGGCGCCACGGCGTTGCGCTCGCACGTCCACGTGGGCGGCGTGCAGGGGCTGGGGGCGCTGGCGGCGGTGCTCCAGGCGCGGCGGGCGCTGCGCGGCCTCGTCGAGGTGACGACGGTGGCGATGCCCCGGGTGCTGACCGGGGTGGCCGGGGCGGACGGGCTCGCGATCCTGCGGGACGCGGTGAAGATGGGCGCCTCGGTGGTCGGCGGCTGCCCGGACCTGGATCCCGATCCCACCGGGTACGTGGAGGCCGTCCTGGAGATCGCCTCCGAGCACGACTGCCCGGTCGACCTGCACACCGAGGGCGACGACCCGGCCCGGCTCGCGCGGCTCGCGGCCATGGCGGGCGGCCTGCGGCCCGGCGTGACGCTCGGCCCATGCGGCGGTCTCGCCCGCCTTCCCTCCCAGACCGCCGGCCGCGCCGCCGACCAGCTCGCGGCGGCCGGGGTGACCGTCGTCTGCCTCCCCCAGGGCGGCTGCGGCAGCGTGGACCGCCGGGGCACAGCGCCCGTGCGGCTGCTGCGCGCGGCCGGCGTGCGCGTCGCGGCGGGCAGCGGGGCGCTGCGGGACACGTCGAACCCGGTCGGCCGCGGGGACCCCCTGGAGGCGGCGTTTCTGCTGGCCTCCCGGTACGGGCTGCGGCCCGAGGAGGCGTACGACACCGTCAGCGGGGCCGCGCGTGCCGCCCTGGGCCTGCCCGAAGTCCGTGTCGAGGCCGGTTTCCCCGCCGAACTGCTCGCCGTGCGAGGGGCGCGGCTCGCGGGCGTGCTGTCCCTGGCGTACAGCCGGATCGTCGTGCACCGGGGGCGCGTCGTGGCGCGCACCAGCGCGGTACGCGAGTACTGCGGCTCGGCGACGAGCCCGGCACCGGACCTGCCTCGGCAGGGGCGGGGAGAGCCGTCCTGAGGCATGGGGTGGGCTGGAGCCGGGTGGGGTGGCGGTGCGGGGCCCGAGTGAGAGGCGCGCGGGGGCGTGCGGGCACGCGCGCGTGAGGTTCTGGTGTCTCCACGCGCGCGTGCCTGCGGACGCCGCCGGTCAGACGCTGAACATGCCGCTGCCGAACGGGCCGCCGAACTCCTCGACCGGGATCTCGGAGGCGCCCTTGGGCGCGCTGATGTCGCCGGCCTTGCCGAAGGTGAGGACGAGGGGGGCCTTGGCGCCCTTCGCGTCGTCGGCGAGCACCGCGAGGTCGGTCTCGATACGGGTGAGGTCGCCGTTCTTGAGGGTGAAGTCGACCGCCACCTTCTTGTTCGGGGCGTCCTTCATGTCCTCGCCCGTCGGGAGTTCGGCGCCAGGCGGGAGATCGCCCTCGATGGGCTGGAGCTTGTCGACGATCCCGGTGAGCAGGTCGCGGAAGTTCGCCTTGGCGGTGATGACCTCGGTGCCGTCCTCGCCGTTCTTCGTCTTGAAGTCGACCTCGCGGGCGACGACCCCGCGGACGGCGTCGAGGATCTTCTTCTGGGTCTTGGCGCCGAGTTCGTCGGAGCCGCCCGAGCCGGAGCCGGCGCCCGCGTCCTCGGCGGCGTCCTGCAGGTCGGCTGTGTTGACCTTGACCCAGTCGCCCTCCAGGAGCGGCCGCAAGTGCTGCTCGCTCTCCGGGAGTTCGTCGAGCTCGTCGGCCGTGGGGAAGGGCATGCCCATCGCGTCGCCCATGGCCTGCATGTCGGCGCGGTAGTACGTGTAGTCGCCGACGAGCCGGTACTCGGCGAACACGCCCTCCTCGCCCGAGATCTTCATGCCCATTCCGGTGACGTCCTTCTCACCGGACTCGGCCAGCGGCTTCTTCGACCTGACGGACACGTCTACGCGCAGTCCGGTGAAGAACTCCGCCATCTCCGGCGGCACTTCCTCGCTGTCCTCGCCCATCAGCGCGACGAGGTCGTCCGGGTCGGCGTCGAGCCGTATGCCGAAGGCCAACGACTTCTGCTCGCCCAGCTGTTCGACGGCGTTGTCGACCTTCTGGCCGGCGGTCAGGTTCTGCACGGTGCCGCAGGCGGCCACCGTGACGAGTACGGCCGCGGCACAGCCGACCCCGGTGAAGGCCCGGCGGGCGGCGGGTGCCGCCGCGACGGATGCGCGCTTCATGGACGTACGTACGACGGTCGTGGGCATGGCATGAGACATGACGGTGATGAGTCCCCCCGTGATTTCCGGCGCTCGCCGATACGGCGAACATGGTTGAGACACTCGGGACGGCCGAATGGTTGCGCGGCAAACGCGTCCCGTCGGGCGTACGGTCGGAAACATGCGCATTGTCATCGCTGGAGGTCATGGTCAGATCGCGCTGCGGCTGGAGCGGTTGCTCGCCGCGCGTGGTGACGAGGTCGCGGGGATCATCCGCCGCGCCGAACAGACGGACGATCTGCGCGCGGCCGGTGCCGAACCGGTGCTGTGCGATCTGGAGTCGGCGTCGGTGGAGGAGGTCGCCGCGCATCTGCAGGGCGCGGACGCGGCCGTGTTCGCGGCGGGCGCCGGTCCGGGCAGTGGAACGGCCCGCAAGGACACGGTCGACCGCGGGGCGGCGGTCCTGTTCGCGGACGCCGCGGTGCGGACGGGCGTACGACGTCATCTGGTCGTCTCGTCCATGGGAGCGGACCCGGAGCACGAGGGCGACGACGTCTTCGACGTGTACCTGCGGGCGAAGGGCGAGGCCGACGCCTATGTGCGTGGCCTGGACGCCCTGGACTGGACGATCCTGCGGCCCGGCATGCTGACCGACGACGCCGGCACCGGCCTCGTACGTCTGGAGGCGTCCACCGGACGCGGTCCGGTCCCCCGCGACGACGTGGCCGCGACGCTCGTCGAACTCCTCGACACCCCCGCCACCGCCGGCCTGACGCTGGAGCTGATCAGCGGTTCGACGCCGGTGTCGGTGGCGGTGAAGTCGGTGGCAGGCAACTGAACGGGCGCCCCGAGGCGCCTCGGCCGGGTCTCCGGACCCGTGGTGCCTCGGGTCAGAACAGGGGCAGCTGACCGGGGAACTCGGGGACCACGAAACCGTCGAGCGCGGGCTGGGCCGCCCCGATCTGCGCCGGCCTGCGTGACCCGGGACACGACACCAGTTCCCCGCTCGCCCCCGGCGGATCGTGCCGCGCGAACCGCCCCGCCACGACGGCGATCTCACGACGGCACTCGGGGCAGTTCCTGCGACGCGATGACATGCAGTCAGTGTGCCTGGCCGCCGTCGTCCACCACCGGAGCCGTACACGAAGAAGCCCCTTCCTGACTGCTCTCACAGTCCGGAAGGGGCTTCTCTCCACGTGGCGGCGCCAGGATTCGAACCTGGGTAGGCTAAGCCGACGGATTTACAGTCCGCTCCCATTGGCCACTCGGGCACACCGCCTGGGATTCGTCGCACTTCGAACCGCTTTTCGGCGGTGCTCCGTGGCGACGTCGTAAACGATACCTGATGCTCGGGGGTGCTTCGCCACCTGATTGATCAGTACTCGTGGGGGCTGGGTGGCTAGGCTTGTCGCCCCCTGATACACCGATACAAGGAGCCACAGGACATGGCCGACTCCAGTTTCGACATCGTCTCGAAGGTCGAGCGGCAGGAGGTCGACAACGCCCTCAACCAGGCCGCCAAGGAGATCTCACAGCGCTACGACTTCAAGGGCGTCGGCGCCTCGATCTCGTGGTCCGGCGAGAAGATCCTCATGGAGGCGAACTCCGAGGACCGGGTGAAGGCCATCCTCGACGTCTTCCAGTCCAAGCTGATCAAGCGCGGGATCTCCCTGAAGTCGCTGGACGCGGGTGAGCCCCAGCTGTCCGGCAAGGAGTACAAGATCTTCGCGTCGATCGAGGAGGGCATCTCCCAGGAGAACGCCAAGAAGGTGGCGAAGATCATTCGTGACGAGGGTCCCAAGGGCGTCAAGGCCCAGGTCCAGGGCGACGAGCTCCGCGTCAGCTCCAAGAGCCGCGACGACCTGCAGGCCGTGATCTCCCTGCTCAAGGGCAAGGACTTCGACTTCGCGGTGCAGTTCGTCAACTACCGGTGACGAGCGGTAGGTAGAGCCCGCACGACGAAAGGGAGGGCATCACGGTGTCGCCGTGGTGCCCACCCTTTTCGAGCGTGTGATGCGCCGTCAGCGGCGGGAGTGGCCGAACAGGATGCGGTAGGCGACCAACAGGACCAGGGAACCGCCGATCGCGGCCGCCCAGGTGGCGCCGTCGTAGAAGTTCTCGGAGATCGGGTGGTCCAGCCAGCGGGCGGAGATCCAGCCTCCGATGAAGGCGCCCGCGACGCCGATGAGGGTCGTGCCGATGAAGCCGCCCGGGTCCCGGCCCGGCAGCAGGAACTTGGCGATGGCGCCGGCCAACAGTCCCAGAACGATCCAGCCGATGATGCTCATGCGGTGCACCTGCCCTTTCGTGCCGTACCTGTGCTGTGTTTCCCCCCACAGCGGCCGGGCGGCCCGGCCGTGCCTGATGTCTGTCCTGCCCTTGTTGTCCGCGAGGACGCCTCCGTGACACCTGGTGGTTGCGCTGATCAGTAGGGTGCGGCACATGACACAAGCCGGATCGGGCGCCGGACTGCGCCGCACGCTCGGCGTCGGGGACGCGGTGGTCGTCGGACTCGGGGCGATGGTCGGCGCGGGGATCTTCGCCGCGCTGGGCCCGGCCGCGCGCGCCACCGGGTCGGGGCTGCTGCTCGGACTCGGGATCGCGGCGGTGGTCGCGTACTGCAACGCGATGTCGTCGGCGCGGCTGGCGGCCGTGTATCCGGCGTCGGGCGGCACCTATGTGTACGGGCGTGAGCGGCTCGGGGAGTTCTGGGGGTATCTGGCCGGCTGGTCGTTCGTCGTCGGCAAGACGGCCTCGTGCGCGGCGATGGCGCTGACCGTGGGGGCGTACGTGTGGCCGGGGCAGGCGCACGCCGTCGCGGTGGCGGCCGTGGTGGCGCTGACGGCGGTGAATTACGGCGGCGTGCAGAAGTCGGCCTGGCTGACGCGGGCGATCGTGGCCGTCGTGCTGGCCGTCCTCGCCGCCGTCGTGGTCGTGTGCCTGGGGTCCGGCGAAGCCGACGCGGGGCGGCTGGACATCGGCGCGTCGGGCGGCGTGGGCGGAGTGCTGCAGGCGGCCGGACTGCTGTTCTTCGCGTTCGCCGGGTACGCGCGGATCGCGACCCTGGGTGAGGAGGTACGGGACCCGGCGCGCACCATCCCGCGCGCGATCCCGCTCGCGCTGGGCATCGCGCTGGTCGTGTACGCGGCCGTGGCGGTCGCCGCCCTCGCCGTGCTGGGCTCCGGTGGGTTGGGGCGGGCCTCGGCTCCGCTGGCCGACGCGGTACGGGCGGCCGGGGTGCCGGGGCTGGTCCCCGTGGTGCGGGTGGGGGCCGCGGTGGCCGCGCTCGGGTCGCTGCTGGCGCTCATCCTGGGTGTCTCCCGCACGACCCTCGCGATGGCCCGCGACCGGCACCTGCCCGCCGCGCTCGCCGCCGTGCACCCCCGCTTCCAGGTGCCGCACCGGGCCGAGCTGGCCGTCGGTGCGGTGGTCGCCGTCCTGGCCGCCACGGTCGACGTGCGGGGCGCGATCGGGTTCTCGTCCTTCGGGGTCCTCGCGTACTACGCGGTCGCCAACGCGTCCGCCTGGACGCTGAGTCCGGCGCCGGTGGCCCGGGTGGTGCCCGTGGTCGGGCTCGTCGGGTGCGCTGTTCTGGCGTTCTCGCTGCCCTCGTCGTCGGTGGGCGTGGGGGCGGCCGTACTGGGTGTGGGGGCGGCCGTGTACGGCGTACGGCGGTGGTGGGCGCGGCGGGGGCCGGTGGGGAGCGGCTGAGCCGGCGGGCTCGACCGGGGTGCGCGTGCGCGGCGCCGCGCTGCCGACGCGTTCGTACGGGACGCCTGCCGCGCTACCAGCGCTGCTGGGCGAACGGCTGGTCGGAGCGGACGATCTCGCGGCCCAGGGGCATCAGCGAGACCGGGACGAGCTTGAAGTTGGCGATGCCGAAGGGGATGCCGATGATCGTGACGCACAGGACGAGGCCGGTGACGATGTGGGTCAGCGCCAGCCACCAGCCCGCCAGGATCAGCCACAGGACGTTGCCCAGGCAGGAGGGCGCTCCCGCGTCACGGCGCTCGACGGCGCTGTACCCGAAGGGCCACAGGGCGTAGACACCGATGCGGAACGACGCGATGCCGAACGGGATGCCGATGATCGTGATGCACAGAAGCAACCCTGCGAACAAGTAGCCGAGGAAGAGCCAGAAGCCGCTGAGGATCAGCCAGATGATGTTCAGTACGGTCTTCACTGCGGGGGACCTGCCATCTTCTCGAGTCGGGCGATGCGTTCCGCCATCGGCGGGTGGGTCGAGAACATCTTGGAGAATCCCCGGCCCGGCCGGAAGGGGTTCGCGATCATCATGTGGCTCGCGGTCTCGATCCGGGGCTCGGGGGGCAGCGGAAGCTGCTTGGTACCCGTTTCCAGTTTGCGAAGGGCACTGGCGAGAGCAAGTGGATCACCGGTGAGCTGGGCGCCGGAGGCGTCCGCCTCGTACTCCCGGGAGCGGCTGATCGCGAGCTGGATGAGGGACGCGGCGAGCGGCCCCAGGATCATGATCAGCAGCATGCCGAGGAGGCCGGGGCCGTCGTCGTCGTCCGAGCGGCCGATGGGGATCAGCCAGGCGAAGTTCACCAGGAACATGATCACGGAGGCGAGGGCGCCGGCGACCGACGAGATGAGGATGTCGCGGTTGTAGACATGGCTCAGCTCGTGGCCGATGACACCGCGCAGTTCGCGCTCGTCGAGCAGGCGGAGGATGCCGTCGGTGCAGCACACGGCCGCGTTGCGCGGGTTGCGGCCGGTGGCGAACGCGTTGGGGGCGTCCGTCGGGGAGATGTACAGGCGCGGCATCGGCTGGCGGGCCTGCATGGAGAGCTCGCGGACCATGCGGTAGAGCGCCGGGGCCTCGAACTCGCTGACCGGGCGCGCGCGCATCGCGCGTAGAGCCAGCTTGTCGCTGTTCCAGTACGCGTACGCGTTCGTGCCGAGGGCGACGAAGACCGCGATGATCAGGCCCGTACGGCCGAAGAGGCTTCCGATGACGATGATGAGTGCGGACAGTCCCCCGAGGAGTACGGCGGTCCTGAGCCCGTTGTGCCGGCGGTGCACGGTACGCCCTCCAGGTCGTGCGGCAGGGGAACCCTTTGCTCGCTGTCGCTGTTGACTCCACTTCTCAGTGGACCCTCCCGTACTGGTCAACGCCAGGTGGGGAGCGCGAGTTCCCTGGTGCGCCCGGCCCGGCCGGTGGGCCGTGCGGGTGAGGGCGGGGCCCGCGTGCGCTAGAAGAGGCCGATGTCGGCGAAGCGCAGGACGAGCTGGGGTGCGCCGGACAGGGCGATGCCGACGACTCCGGTGAGGGCGATGGCCAGGGTGAGCGGGGCGGGGACGCGGTGCGGCTCGGGGGCGCCGACGGTGTCGCCCTGCGGGGCGCGGAACAGCAGGGCCGTCCATTGGAGGTAGTAGAAGAGGGCGATCACCACGTTGACGGCCATCACGACGGCGAGCCAGCCGAGGCCCGCGTCCACGGCCGCCGAGAAGACGGTGACCTTGGCGAACAGGCCGATGATCCCCGGCGGCAGTCCGGCGAGGCAGAGCAGGAAGAAGGCCAGGAGCAGGGCGGACAGCGGGCTCGACGCGTAGAGGCCCCGGTAGTCGCTGAGCCGGTTCAGGGACTTCGTACGGCCGACGAGAGCCGCCACGGCGAAGGCACCGAGGTTCACGGCGGCGTACATCAGGGCGTAGGCGACGGTGGAGCCGACTGCCTTCTCGGCGTCGGCGGTGTCGTCGGCGTACGCGGCCGCCGCGATCGGTACGAGGAGGTACCCGGCCTGGCCGATGGAGGACCAGGCGAGCAGCCGGACCGCGCTGTACGCGCGCGTGGAGCGCTGTGCGAGCGCGCCGAGGTTGCCGACGGTCATGGTGAGGGCGGCCAGCACGGCTACGGCGGGGCCCCAGACGTCGGCGTACGACGGGAGGGCGACGACGGTGACGAGGATGAGGCCGGAGAACCCGACCGCCTTGCCGACCACGGAGAGGTAGGCGGCGACGGGCAGGGGGGCGCCCACATAGGTGTCGGGGACCCAGAAGTGGAAGGGGACGGCGGCCGTCTTGAAGGCGAAGCCGATGAGGGTGAGGACGACGCCGGCCTGGGTGAGGGTGTGCAGCTGGCCGTCGACGTCCTGGACGCGGTCGGCGATCTCGGTGAGGTAGAGGGTGCCTGTCGTGGCGTAGACGAAGCTGATGCCGAGGAGGCTGACGGCGGTCGCGGTCACGGACGACAGGAAGAACTTCAGGGCCGCCTCGGAGGACCGTCGGTCGCCCTGTCGGATGCCGACGAGGGCGAAGGCGGGCAGGGAGGCGACCTCCAGGGCGACGACGAGGGTCGCGAGGTCGCGTGAGGCGGGCAGGAGCGCGGCTCCCGCCGCGGACGACAGCAGCAGGAACCAGAACTCCCCCTCGGGGAGGTTCTTCCGGTCGTCCTTCAGGGCCGTCATGGACAGCAGGGCGGCGAGGAGGGCGCCGCCGAGGACGAGGAACTGGACGACGAGGGTGAACCGGTCGGCGGTGTAGCTGCACACGTCCGGGTCGCCGGTCAGGCAGAAGGTGGCGCGGTCGGCGTCCAGGAGGGGCACCAGGGCCAGCAGGGAGACGGCGAGACCCGCGACGGAGGCCCAGCCGAGCAGGGCCTTCCTGCGGTCGTCCGTGAAGAGGTCGGCGACGAGCACCGCGAGGCCGACGACCGCCGCGACGGTGGGCGGCGCGATCGCGAGCCAGTCGACGGACTGGACGACCGACTCGGCCAGGGTCTGGGTCAGGTTCTGGGTCAGGTTCTGGGTCTGGGCCTGGACCGGCGGCTGGGCCAAGGGGCTCAACGGGTGCCTCCTGCGAGGAGCTGCTGCACGGCCGGGTCGGTCAGACCGAGGAGGGCCGCGGGCCAGAGGCCGGCGAGGACGGTGAGGGCGACGAGCGGGGTCCAGGCCGCGAACTCGTACGTCTGTACGTCCGCGAGTCGCGGACCCTGCTGTGGTTCCTGCGGTACGGCGCCCATGCAGACGCGGCGGACCACGATCAGCAGGTACGCGGCGGTGAGGAGCGTGCCGAACGCGGCGATCGTCATGAAGGTGAGGAAGGCCGGGCGGCTGAGGCCCTCGGCGGGCTCGAACGCTCCGAACAGGGCCAGCATCTCGCCCCAGAACCCGGCGAGTCCGGGGAGGCCCAAGGAGGCGACGGCTGCGAAGGCCAGCAGGCCGCCGAGGCGGGGGGCCCTGCCGTAGAGGGCGGCGCCGGTCTCCTGCGCGAGGGTGTCGAGGTCGGTGGTGCCGGTGCGGTCCTTCAACGCGCCGACCAGGAAGAACAGCAGGCCGGTGATGAGGCCGTGGGCGATGTTGGCGAAGAGCGCGCCGTTCACGCCGGTCGGGGTCATCGTGGCGATGCCGAGGAGCACGAAGCCCATGTGGCCGACGGAGGAGTACGCGATCAGGCGCTTGAGGTCGCCCTTCGCGCCCTGCCGGGCGAGGGCGAGGCAGGCGAGGGAGCCGTAGATGACGCCGACGACCGCGAAGGCGGCGAGGTACGGCGCGAAGGTGCGGAACCCGTCGGGTGTGATCGGCAGCAGGATGCGTACGAACCCGTACGTGCCCATCTTCAGCAGGACGCCGGCCAGCAGGACCGAGCCGACGGTCGGGGCGGCGGTGTGGGCGTCCGGCAGCCAGCTGTGCAGCGGCCACATCGGGGTCTTGACCGCGAGTCCGATCCCGATCGACAGAACGGCGATGACCTGCACGGATGTGGTCAGTGCGGGGTGATTGTCAGTGGCGAGTGCCACCATGTCGAATGTGCCCGCCCTGAGTCCGATCAGGAGCAGGCCGAGCAGCATGACCACGGAACCGAGCAGGGTGTAGAGGATGAACTTCCAGGCGGCCCGGGTGCGTTGCTCACCGCCCCAGCGGGCGATGAGGAAGTACATCGGGATGAGCACCATCTCGAACGCGAGGAAGAACAGCAGCAGATCGAGGACGGCGAAGGTCGCCAGGGTGCCGGACTCCAGGACGAGCAGGAGCGCGACGAAGGCCTTCGGGGAGGGCCCCGTGGGCATCTTGAAGTAGGAGTAGAGCGCGCAGAGGAAGGTCAGCAGCGCGGTCAGGACCAGGAGGGGGAGGGAGATGCCGTCGATGCCGAGGTGGATGCGCACGTCGAGTGCCGGGATCCAGCTGATGTCCGTGCTCGCCTGCATCTTCGACGGCTGGTCGTGGTCGAAGCCGAGCGCGAGGACGATCGCGGCGATGAGGACCGCGCCGGTCACGGTCGTCCCGTGGCGCAGCACGGCCTGCTCCGGTGACTTCCCCTTCAGTCCGGGCGGAGCCGGCAGCAGAGCGGCGGCGGCGCCGAGGAGCGGCCCGACGACGATCAACGCCAGAAGGACCTGCATCACGGACTCGTTGATATCGATCACGCCTGCTCACGCTCCCGTGGCGACGACGAGGGCGGCGACCACCAGGACGACGGTGCCGGCGAGCAGCGCGCTCACATAGGTCTGGACGTTGCCGGTCTGGGCCTTGCGTACGGCCGCGCCCAGCAGGCGGGGCAGGGCGCCCGCGCCGCTCACGTAGGTGTCGACGACCTCGCGGTCGAGGAACCGGACGAGACTCGCGCCGGCCCGGACCGGGCGGACGAAGAGCACCGAGTAGACGGCGTCCAGGTGGAAGCCGGCGGCGGCGTGGCGGTGCAGCGGGCCGAGCAGGAGGCGGCCCGGGTCCGCCGGGTCGGGTGCCGAGGCGACGTCCCCGTAGGCGGGGGTGTGGCTGGCGATGGCCTCCGCCTCGACGGTGGCGGCGTCCGCGTCGGGGTGGGCCGCGACGGCGCCCAGCGGTGGGTGGGCCACGGCCGTGGTGTACCGCCAGGCCGCGTACGTCACGAGGGCGCCGATCAGGGCGGCGCCGGTGCCGAGGACGGACGTGGTGAGGGTGGGGGCCAGGTCGTCGCCGTCGAACCAGTCGGGGAGCCTGCCGTAGGCGAGGCCGCCGAGGGCGAGGGAGGGGACGGCGAGCACCCACAGGACGACCGTCATGGTGAGCGGCTGCCGGCCGTGGTCGGGGGCCTCGGTGCCCTGGCCGCGGAAGGCGAGCAGCCACAGGCGGGCGGCGTACGCGGCGGTGAGCAGGGCCGTGAGGACGCCGGCGACCAGGACGGTCCAGCCGGCGGCGGCCGGGACGTGCTCGACGGGGCCGGTGAGGGTGTGGCCGGTGGCGGCGTGCTCGGCGGCTCCGAGGACGGACTCCTTGGAGAAGAAGCCGCTGAAGGGCGGGATCGCCGCGAGGGCGAGCAGCGCCACGGTCATCGTCCAGAAGGCGTCGGGGACGCGGGCGCGCAGATGGCTCATGCGGGACATGGCGGCCAGGGAGTTGGTGCCGGACGCGTGGATGATCACGCCGGCCGCGAGGAACAACAGGGCCTTGAAGGCGCCGTGCGAGAGGAGGTGGAAGACGGCCGCGCCGCGGTCGCCGACGGCGAGGGCGCCGGTCATGTAGCCGAGCTGGCCGATCGTCGAGTAGGCGAGGACGCGCTTGATGTCGTCCTGGGCGAGGGCGGCGAGCCCCGACCCCGCCATGGTGAGCGCGGCCATGACGGCGAGGACGACCAGGGCCGCCGAGGAGGCGGCGAAGACCGGGAGGAGACGGGCGACGAAGTAGACACCGGCGGCGACCATCGTCGCGGCGTGGATCAGCGCGGAGACCGGCGTGGGGCCCGCCATCGCGTCGGGGAGCCAGGTGTGGAGGGGGAACTGGGCCGACTTGCCGGCGACTCCGGCGAGGAGCAGGAGGGCGACGAGGGTGGGGTGGTCGAGGCCGCCGTCGGCGACGGTGGCGAGGATCCGCGTGATGCGGAACGACCCGGCGTCCGTGGCGAGGGCGAAGAGACCGATCAGGAAGGGGACGTCGCCGAGCTTGGTGACCAGGAAGGCCTTCAGGGAGGCGGCGCGGGCCTCCGAGGTCTCCCAGTAGTGGCCGACCAGGAAGTACGAGCAGATGCCCATGATCTCCCAGCCGACCAGGAGCACCATCAGGTCGCCGGAGTAGACGACGAGGAGCATCGCGGAGGTGAAGAGGGAGACGAGGGCGGCGTAGGAGGGGTAGCGCGGGTCGTCGCGGAGGTAGCCGGTCGAGTAGATCTGCACACAGGTGGCGACCAGGCCGACCAGGACGGCCGCAAGGGCGGCGAAACCGTCGATGTGCAGGGCGAGGTCGATCGGGACCGAGCCGGTCGGGGTGAGCTGCGTGGCCGCGTCGACGGGCTTGTCACCGCCCTGGCGTACGGCGACCAGGACGGCCAGGGCGAAGGCCGTCAGGGTGGGCAGTACGGCGAGGGGGCGGACGAAGCCGGGGGCGGTGCGGCCGAGGAGCAGGCCGGCGGCGGCGCCGAGGAACGGGAGGAGGGGGACGAGGACGGCGAGGGTGGTCGTGGTCACGCGGTGGCCTCAGCCTTCTCGCTCCGCTCGGGGTGGCCGGGCAGGCCGTGCTTCCGGGTGCCGTCGGGGTCGGGGGTGCCGTCCGGGTCGTCGGGGTGCTCGGCGGTGTCGCGGAGCTTGTCGATGTCCGCGGTGCCTCGGTTGCGGTGGACCGCGAGGACGATCGCCAGGCCGATGCCGATCTCGGCGGCGGCGATGGTGATGGTGAAGAGCGTCAGGGCCTGCCCGGAGTGCAGGGTCTCCTCGGCGGTCCTGCTGAGCCAGACGTCGAAGGCGACGAGGTTGAGGTTGACCGCGTTGAGCATCAGTTCGACGGACATCAGGACGAGGATCGCGTTGCGGCGGGCGAGGACGCCGTACAGGCCCGTGCAGAAGAGGAGGGCGGAGAGCACGACGGGATAGGCGAGGTGCATCAGCGGGCGCCTCCCTTGGCTGACTCGGGGCCTGTGGGGTCGGTGGGTGTCGTGGGGGCGGCGGGTGCCTTCGGCTTGGTGGTGGCTGTCGGCTCGGTGGTGGCTGTCGGCTCGGTAGGCGTGGTCGGCTCGGTGGAGGTGGTCGGCTCGGTGGGGGCTTTCGGGATCTTCGGGGTCTCGGGAGCCTTGTCCGTGGGGGGCGTGTCCGCCTTCGCCTTGCGGGAGAGGACGATCGCGCCGACCAGGGCGGCCAGCAGGAGGACCGAGAGGGCCTCGAAGGGGAGGACCCAGTTCTGGAAGAGGCTCTCGCCGGTGGCCTCGGTGGAGCCGGCGGCCGGGCCGTCCAGGTCGATCCAGGTGGTGCGGAAGGCGTCGACGACGACCCAGACGAGGGCGGCGGCCGACGCGACGGCCACCGTGAGGGCGGCCCACCGGTTGCCGGAGTCGGCGTCCGGGGAGCGGCCGATGGGGGCCTTGGTGAGCATCAGTCCGAAGAGGAGGAGGACGACGACGGAACCGACGTAGATGAGGACCTGCACCCAGGCGATGAACTCGGCGGTGAGCAGGAGGTACTCGACGGCGAGTCCGCCGAGCGCCACCACCAGCCACAGGGCGGCGTGCACGAGTTGCCGGGTGGTGACGGTGACGAGCGCGGCGCCGAAGGTGACGAGGCCGACGAGGACGAAGGCGATCTCGACCCCCGTCGGGGACAGGAAGCCCTGCGGTGCCTGGGCGAGGAGGCTCTGCGGTGCCCGGGTGAGGGTCATGTGGCTTCTCCCTCGGTGTCGGCCGGCTCGGCCTGGGCGGCCGCGAGCTTCTCGGCTGTCTTGCGGGCGGCGGCCACTTCCTTGGGTTCCTCGGCGGCCGGGTCGAGGGCCGGTGGCGAGGGGACGGTCCACATCCACTCGCGGAGCTTGTCGCGCTCGTGGGTGAGTTCGTGGATGTCGGTCTCCGCGTACTCGAACTCCGGGGACCAGAAGAGGGCGTCGAAGGGGCAGACCTCGATGCAGATACCGCAGTACATGCAGAGGGAGAAGTCGATGGCGAAACGGTCCAGGACGTTGCGGCTGCGCTCGCGGCCGCCGGGGGCGGCGGGCGGGACCGTCTCCTTGTGGGAGTCGATGTAGATGCACCAGTCCGGGCACTCACGGGCGCACAGCATGCAGACCGTGCAGTTCTCCTCGAAGAGCCCGATGACACCACGGGTGCGGGGCGGAAGCTCCGGCTGGACGTCCGGGTACTGCTCGGTGACGGTCTTGCGCGTCATCGTGCGGAGGGTGACGGCCAGGCCCTTGGCGAGGCCACGACCGGGGATGGGGGCCATGGTTACCGGATCACCACCTTGACGATGCCGGTGAGGGCGATCTGGGCGAGGGAGAGGGGGACGAGGAGGGTCCAGGAGAGCTTCTGGAGCTGGTCCTCGCGCAGGCGGGGGTAGGTCACGCGGAGCCAGATGACGACGAAGGCGAGGACGGCGGTCTTCAGGAGGGTCCAGACCCAGCCGAGGCCCTCGGCGCCCCACGGGCCGTGCCAGCCACCGAGGAAGAGGACGGTGGTCAGACCGCACAGGACGACGATGCCGGCGTACTCGGCGAGGAGGAACAGGGCGAAGCGGAGGCCGGTGTACTCGGTGTAGGCGCCGAAGATGATCTCCGAGTCGGCGACGGGCATGTCGAAGGGCGGGCGCTGGAGTTCGGCGAGGCCGGCGACGAAGAAGACGATCGCGCCGACGATCTGCCAGGGCAGCCACCACCACTCGAAGGCGTCGACGATGCCGACGAGGGAGACCGTGCCGGCCGCCATCGCCACGGAGGCCGCCGTGAGCAGCATCGGGAGTTCGTAGGCGAGCAGCTGGGCGGCGGTGCGCAGGCCGCCGAGGAGGGAGAACTTGTTGGCGGAGGCCCAGCCGGCCATCAGTGAGCCGAGGACGCCCACGCCCATCACGGCGAGGACGAAGAAGACGCCCGCGTCGATGACCTCGCCGACGGCGCCCTCGCCCGGGCCGATCGGGATGGCGAGGAGGACGAGGAGGTAGGGGAGGAGGGCGACGGCCGGGGCGAGTTGGAAGACCCGGCGGTCCGCGCCGGCCGGGACGACGTCTTCCTTCTGGGCGAACTTGACGCCGTCCGCGACGAGTTGGGCCCAGCCGTGGAAGCCGCCGGCGTACATGGGGCCGAGGCGGCCCTGCATGTGGGCCATCACCTTGTGTTCGGTCTGGCCGATGATCAAGGGGAAGGTCAGGAAGACGACGAAGACGATGAGGAGTCGCAGGGCGACGTCCAGAGCGTCGTTCACTGCGTGCCTCCTGTGGGGGGTTCGGGGTCGGGCTCGGCGGGGGTGGGCTCGGCGGGCGTTCCGTCGTGGTCGGGGTCGCTGGGCGGCGCGGGCTGCGGCGCGGGCTCGGCCTTCGGCTCCGCACCCGCCTCCGGCACGGTCTTCGGCTCGGGGGACGGCGCGGGCGTCGGCTCCGCACCTGACTTCCGCTCGGGCTTCGGCCCGGCCTCCGGCTCGGGCTCGGCCTTCGGCTCGGGCTCGGCCTTCGGCTCCGGCTCCCCTCCGGACTGCGCGGGCGCGGACTGCGGCTCCGGCCCCTGCCCGGACTGCGGCTCCGGCCCCTGCCCGGACTGCGGCTCCGGCGCCGGCTCCCGCCCGGCCTCGGGCTTCGGCTGCGTCTCCGGCCCTGCTCCCGCACTCGCCTCGGGCTCCGCCGTGGGAGCGTCGAAAGCCGGGCGGGCGTGGTGCCAGGGGGCGTCCGGGCTGCCCGAGGTGCGGCGTGGCTGGGGCGAGGGGGCGGGGGTGGCGCGCTGGCTCGTCGAGCCCTCCGACGCGGTGCGGGCGCGGCGAGGGCGCGTGGGACTGTCCGGCGCGGCGGAGGTCGCGCCGGCCGCCGACTGGCTCGCCGAACCCTCCGCCGCCGAACGAACCCGACGCGGCGGCGTGGGCGCAGACCCGGCCGAGGCATCCGAAGCCGGCCCGGCCGCCGACTGGCTCGCCGAACCCTCCGCCGCCGAACGAGCCCGACGCGGCGGCGTGGGCGCAGACCCGGCCGAGGCATCCGAAGCCGGCCCGGCCGCCGACTGGCTCGCCGAACCCTCCGCCGCCGAACGAACCCGGCGCGGCGGCGTAGGCGGAGAGTCGGCCGGGGCTTCCGAAGCCGGCCCGGAGGCAGGCTGGCTCGCTGAGCCTGATGTTGCCGAGCGGGTGCGGCGGGCCGGGCGGTCGGCGGTCGCGCCTCGAGTGGGGCGGGCCGGGGCCGGGGGGAGCTGGCCCTTGAGGGGGCCCCACTCGTTGGGGTCGGGGACGCCGGGAGGGAGCATCTGGCGGCGCCTGGGGCCACCGTGGGCCGCACCTGCCGCGGACTCCCCCGGCTCCTTCGCCCCGGGCCAGGCCTTGGCCACCCGGGCGGCCAGGACGAAGTCCTTGCGCAGGGGGTGGCCCTCGAAGTTCTCCGGGAGGAGGAGGTGGTCCAGGGCGGGGTGGCCCTCGAAGCGGACGCCGAACATTTCGTGCGTCTCGCGTTCGTGCCAGGCCGCGCCGGCGTAGATGTCGACGGCGGTCGGCAGGAGCGGGGAGGAGTGGGGGACCGTGGTGCGCAGCAGGAGGCGCCGGACCGGGGCCAGGGCCACCACGTGGGCCGCGACGCGGAAGCCCGTGCCCGGCTCGTCCACCGCGCTCAGCCAGTCGAAGTACGTGCAGCCCAGGGTGGAACGGGCCGTGCGCAGCGCCTCGGTCCAGGATGCGGGCGGGACGTCCACGGTGAGGACGTCGTAGGACTCCTCGGCCGTGGCCTCGGGTCCGAAGAGCTCCTCGACGGAGGTGGGCAGCCAGCCGGTCACTTGTCCCCCGCTTGCGCCTCGGTCGTCGTCGGTGGCTTCACCAGCGCGCTCTGCAGTGCCGCCGTCGACGGGCGGGGGGCGGTGCCGTAGCGCTCGCCCAGGGATTCCCTGGCGATCTTCTCCTGCAGCTTCAGGATGCCCTGGAGGAGGGCCTCGGGGCGGGGCGGGCAGCCGGGGACGTAGACGTCGACCGGGATGATCTGGTCGACGCCCTTGGTGACGGAGTAGGAGTCCCAGTAGGGGCCGCCGCAGTTCGAGCAGGCGCCGAAGGAGATGACGTACTTCGGCTCGGGCATCTGCTCGTACAGGCGCTTCACGGCCGGGGCCATCTTGTCCGTCACCGTGCCCGAGACGACCATGAGGTCCGCCTGTCGCGGGCCGGGGGCGAACGGGATGACGCCGAGACGGATGAAGTCGTGGCGGGCCATGGACGCGGCGATGAACTCGATCGCGCAGCAGGCGAGGCCGAAGTTGAAGACCCAGAGCGAGTAGCGGCGGCCCCAGTTCAGGATCACCTTCATCGGCTCGGGGGCGAGGCGGGCGAGGGCGCCCAGCCGTTTGGGCTCCGGGAGGAGGACGGGCTGCGAGGCCGGGGCGCCCGGCTCCGGCGCGTTCGTTTCTGGCGTCACGTCCATGTCAGGACGCCCTTCCTGTATGCGTAGAGCAGGCCCACGGCGAGGAATCCGAGGAAGACGAACATCTCGACGAGGGTGGTCGCGCCGTAGCCGGGGTCGGCGAAGACCGTCGCCCAGGGGAAGAGGAAGATCGAGTCGATGGCGAAGATGACGTAGAGGAAGGCGTAGACGTAGTAGCGGACCTGGGTGTGGGCCCAGCCCTCGCCGACGGGGTCGACGCCGCACTCGTACGTCAGGAGCTTCTCCCGGGTGGGGACCTCGGGGCGCAGCAGGCGTCCCGCGCCGAAGGCGACGGCGACGAAGAGCACGCCCACGGCGGCGAGCAGTCCGACCACCGAGTAGGACTGGAAGTAGTCCGCCGCTACGGCGACGCTCGGTTCTGCCGCTACGGCGACGGTCGGTTCCGGCACGTCCGTCCCTCGCTCCCTGGCCTGGCGATACGTACGTACGGGATGCGGACGCCATACGTACGTCGCTGTTCGACGATCTGTACGCACGGGAGTCTAGGCCCTGCTAAAGAGAGCGTAAGCAGCCCGTCACAGGTCGGCATGCCCGAGTGCCGCCGTGATCGGGTCGGGAGGGGGCGGGAATGGAACGGGGTGGGGTTTTCCCCAGGGCGGCCGGGGCGGTCCGCCTCATGGCGCGGGGCTGGAGCGGGCGGGCAGGCTGGTGGGCATGACCGAACCCCTCTCCTCCCCGACCGGCTCCGGACGGCCGTACGGTCGTCCGCTGCCCTCCAGTCGCACGCCTTCCGATCCGCTGCCGCCCGCGCGGTTCGCGTTCGGGGGGCAGACCTGGCGGGAGATCGCGCATCTGCTGGCGAATCTGCCGGTCGCGCTGCTCGGGTTCGTGTACGTGACGACGGTGCTGTTCACCAGCGCGTTCCTGACGTTGACGGTGATCGGTTTTCCGCTGCTCGCCGCCGCGCTGATGGGCGCCAGGCAGCTGGGGCGGCTGGAGCGGATGCGGGCGCGGGCGTTGCTGCGGGTGCGGGTGGACGAGCCGAGTCCGCTGCCGTTCCGTGGGAGCGGGCGGCGGGCCGACGAGGGCTTCATCGCGCAGGCGTGGATGAGCGTGAAGGATCCGGTCGGCTGGCGTTCGATGCTGTACGAGCTGATCCGGATGCCGTGGGCCGTCGCGACGTTCGTCATCACTCTGACGGGGCTGTTCGTGGCGTGGCCGGTGCTGCCGTACATCGTGCGGGGGCTGACGAACGTGGACCGGGTGATGGTGCGGTCGCTGTTGTCGCCGTCCGACGAACTGGAGCGGCGGATCGCCGAGTTGGAGTCCGACCGGGGGGTCGTCGTCGATACGGCCGCGGCCGATCTGCGGCGGATCGAGCGGGATCTGCACGACGGGGCGCAGGCCCGGCTGGTGAATCTGGCGATGGGGCTCGGGCTCGCGAAGGAGAAGTTGCTGGAGGATCCCGACGCGGCCGCCACGATGGTGGAGGAGGCGCACGGCGAGGTGAAACTGGCGCTGCAGGAGCTGCGGGACCTGGCGCGGGGGATCCATCCGGCGGTGCTGACCGACCGGGGCCTCGACGCGGCGCTGTCGGCGGTCGCCTCGCGTTGTACGGCGCCGGTGAAGGTGACCGTGGATCTGGCCACGCGGCCCGCCGCGGCGATCGAGGGCATCGCGTACTTCACGGTCTCCGAGCTGCTGCAGAACGTCAGCAAGCACAGTGGGGCGAGGGCCGCGTCGGTGGATGTGTGGCGGTCCGACGACCGGCTGCTGATCCAGGTGTGGGACGACGGGCGTGGGGGTGCGCGACTCGACGGGGGGAGCGGGATCGCCGGGCTGGCGGAACGGCTCGACGCGGTCGACGGGTTGTTCGTGATCGAGTCGCCGGTCGGCGGGCCCACGACGGTGACCGCGGAGTTGCCTTGGCGGGGGCGGTAGGTCCGACTGCCGGGGTGTGAGGGGCGCCTACTCGTCGTGGGTGCCCCTTCGGCGTGTGCGGGTGCGGGTCCGGTGGGGCTTCTGGTGGAGTTCCCCGCGCCCCTGAAAAGCGACGCAGGGGCTGCGCCCCCGCTTCGTTTTCCGGCCCGCGGTTCCGGGGCCCGGGGCCCGGGGTGGGGAAAACCCCCCTACCGAGACGCCGACCCGCTCCATGGTTCCGGCGGGCGGTGGCGAGGAGGGTGGGAGTACGACATCGGGAGTGCGGGATCTGCGGAGGCGGGAGACGGTGATGGCCACGGAGTACGGGGACGGGTACGGGAGTTGGGGCGAGGAGCGGCGGCGTCGGGTGCCGGCCGGGTTGCGGGCACCGTTCGAGGCGCGCAGCTGGCGGGAGTTCGGGTACGTGCTGCTGGGGCTGCCGATCGGGATCCTGCTCTTCACGTACGCCGTGACGATGGTGTCGGTCGGTGCCGGGCTGCTGATCACGTTTCTCGGGGTGCCGGTGCTGGCGGCGGGGCTGGCCGGGTGCCGGGGGTTCGGCGCGCTGGAGCGGGCGCGGGCGCGGGCGCTGCTCGGGGTGGAGGTGGCCGCGCCGGAGCCGCTGCGGACGAGGGGGCGCGGGGCGATGGCGTGGATGGGCGCCGTACTGCGCAGCGGGTCGTCGTGGCGGCAGTTGCTGTACGCGGTCGCGCAGTTCCCGTGGTCGGTGTTCTCGTTCGTGGTGGCGGTGACCTTCTGGACGTACGGGTGGGCGCTGCTGACGTATCCGCTGTGGTTCTGGGTGTTCCCCGTGTGGGCCGGGCAGGACGGGTTGCAGCTGTACGGGGACGAGACGCACTCGGTGTATCTGGACAACCCGTTCGAGGTGACCGTGACCGCGCTGGTGGGGCTGCTCTTCACGATGGCCACGCCGTGGATCGTGCGGGGTCTGACCATGGTCGACCGGGGCATGGTGGTCACGCTGCTGGGGCCGTCACGGCTGGGGGCGCGGGTCGTGGAGCTGGAGTCGGACCGTGGGGTCGTGGTCGACACGGCGGCGGCCGATCTGCGGCGGATCGAGCGGGATCTGCACGACGGGGCGCAGGCCCGGCTGGTGGCGCTGGCGATGGATCTGGGGATGGCGAAGGAGAAGCTGGCGGAGGACCCGCGGGCGGCGGCGGTGATGGTCGACTCGGCCCACGGGGAGGTCAAGACGGCGCTGCGGGAGCTGCGGGATCTGGCGCGGGGGATCCATCCGGCGGTGCTGACCGACCGGGGCCTCGACGCGGCGCTGTCGGCTGTCGCCTCGCGGTGCGTGGTGCCGGTGGTGGTGGAGGTGGACCTGCCGGCGCGGCCGGTGCCGGCGATCGAGGGCATCGCGTACTTCACCGTGTCCGAGCTGCTGCAGAACGTCAGCAAGCACGCCGGGGCCTCGCGGGCGACCGTGGACGTCTGGAGGGTCGAGAACCGGCTGATGCTCCAGGTCATGGACGACGGCGTCGGCGGCGCCGACGCGGGGAACGGTTCGGGGCTGGCGGGGCTCGCCGAGCGGATCGGCGCGGTCGACGGCATCCTGGTCGTCGACTCGCCGACCGGCGGCCCGACCCGGGTGACGGCGGAGCTGCCCTGGCGGGCGGCCTGAGCGAGGCCCTGCGGGCGGCCCGAACGGGGGGCGCCTTCGCTGTGGGTGCCTTGTCTGCACAGGCGGGTGCGGGTGCGGGTGCGCTGTGGTTGCTCGCGCGGTTCCCCGCGCCCCTTCGGGGCGCGGGTGCAGGGCCCGGGGTTGAGTCTCGGTGAGCGCGTCCAGGGGTTGCCGCCCCCTGGGCGCGCTCGTGTGTTTCCCGCTGTGCGCAGGCGTCGGTGACGGCGGTATTCGGCCGGTTCGGGGGGTGTTCCCGCCCCTGTTCCTCCCCTGTTTCCCCGTCGGTGCGGGAACGCTCCCGGATGCTGGAATGCTGGGGGCTGTCGCAGTGCGGGGTGCAGTGGGGGGATCAGGCGTGGAGGACAAGGTGCGGGTGGTCATCGCCGAGGATTCGGTGCTGTTGCGAGAGGGGCTGACGCGCCTGCTGACCGACCGGGGGCACGATGTCGTCGCGGGGGTCGGGGACGGGAACGCCCTGATCAAGACGATCACCGAGTTCGCGGCACAGGGGGACCTCCCCGACGTGGTCGTCGCGGATGTGCGGATGCCGCCGACCCACACCGACGAGGGCGTGCGGGCCGCCGTACAGCTGCGGAAGGCGCATCCGGAGCTGGGCGTGCTCGTGCTGTCGCAGTACGTGGAGGAGCGGTACGCCACCGAGTTGCTCGCGGGGTCCAGTCGTGGCGTCGGGTACCTGCTGAAGGACCGGGTGGCCGAGGTTCGGGAGTTCGTCGACGCCGTGGTGCGGGTGGCGCGGGGCGGTACGGCGCTGGACCCGGAGGTGGTCGCGCAGTTGCTCGGGCGGAGCCGGAAGCAGGACGTGCTCGCGGGGCTCACCCCTCGGGAGCGTGAGGTGCTGGGGCTGATGGCGGAGGGGCGGACCAACTCGGCGATCGCCCGGCAGCTGGTCGTCAGCGACGGGGCCGTCGAGAAGCACGTCAGCAATATCTTCCTGAAGCTCGGGCTGTCCCCGAGCGACGGGGACCACCGCCGGGTTCTGGCAGTGCTCACCTATCTGAATTCATGATTATCTGACACCGTGTCAGGCAGGCTCCCGATTCCCTCCCCATCACTCCCCATCCGTCTCCCCATCCGTCTCCCCATCCGTCTCCGCGTCCGCCTCGCCGTTCGTCTCCCCGTCCGCCTCGCCATCCGGTCTCCGGGTGGACAAGTCGAGCCGTCCTCCAGCCTCGCCGACGTAGGGTTGTCTTGGTGGGAGGGCCGGCGGGACGGCCGTTCCCGGACAGCCGCCTCAAGGGAGGTCCAGTTCAGTGACCAGCCAGGTCAGCAGCCCAGCGGAGCAGGCCGACGAGTCCGCTCTGGGAGAACTGAGGGAACAGCGCAATCCGGCGGGACCGAAGGACGTCCGTCGACTCGATCGGGTGATCATTCGGTTCGCCGGGGACTCCGGTGACGGTATGCAGCTCACCGGCGACCGCTTCACCTCCGAGACCGCCACCTTCGGCAACGACCTCTCCACCCTGCCGAACTTCCCCGCCGAGATCCGCGCCCCCGCCGGCACCCTGCCGGGCGTCTCCAGCTTCCAGCTGCACTTCGCCGACCACGACATCCTCACCCCGGGTGACGCGCCCAATGTGCTCGTCGCGATGAACCCGGCCGCTCTCAAGGCGAACATCGGGGACGTGCCGCGCGGCGCGGAGGTCATCGTCAACACGGACGAGTTCACCAAACGGGCGATGCAGAAGGTCGGATACGCGACCAGCCCGCTGGAGGACGGTTCGCTGGACGGGTACAGCCTCCATCCGGTGCCGCTGACCACCCTCACCGTCGAGGCGCTCAAGGAATTCGACCTCAGTCGCAAGGAGGCCGAGCGCAGCAAGAACATGTTCGCGCTCGGCCTCCTGTCATGGATGTACCACCGGCCGACCGAGGGCACGGAGAAGTTCCTGGCGGCCAAGTTCGCCAAGAAGCCGGCCATCGCGGCCGCCAACCTCGCCGCCTTCCGCGCGGGCTGGAACTTCGGGGAGACGACCGAGGACTTCGCGGTCAGTTACGAGATCGCCCCGGCGACGCAGGCCTTCCCCGTGGGGACGTACCGGAACATCTCCGGGAACCTGGCCCTGTCGTACGGGCTGATCGCGGCCTCGCGGCAGGCGGATCTGCCGCTCTACCTGGGCTCGTACCCGATCACCCCGGCCTCGGACATCCTGCACGAGCTGAGCCGGCACAAGAACTTCGGTGTGCGGACGTTCCAGGCCGAGGACGAGATCGCGGGCATCGGGGCCGCGCTGGGGGCCGCCTTCGGGGGTTCTCTCGCGGTCACGACGACCTCCGGGCCCGGTGTGGCGCTCAAGTCGGAGACCATCGGGCTCGCCGTCTCGCTCGAGCTGCCGCTGCTCGTCGTCGACATCCAGCGCGGCGGGCCGTCCACCGGGCTGCCGACCAAGACCGAGCAGGCCGATCTGCTCCAGGCCATGTACGGGCGCAACGGCGAGGCCCCGGTGCCGGTGGTCGCGCCGCGCACCCCGGCCGACTGTTTCGACGCGGCCCTGGAGGCCGCCCGGATCGCGCTGACGTACCGCACGCCCGTGTTCCTGCTGTCGGACGGCTACCTGGCCAACGGCAGCGAGCCCTGGCGCATCCCCGAGCTCGACGAACTGCCGGATCTGACCGTGCAGTTCACCCAAGGGCCCAACCACACGCTCGACGACGGCACCGAGGTCTTCTGGCCGTACAAGCGCGACCCGCAGACCCTGGCCCGGCCCTGGGCCGTGCCGGGGACGCCGGGGCTGGAACACCGGATCGGCGGCATCGAGAAGCAGGACGGCACGGGCAACATCTCCTACGACCCGGCCAACCACGACTTCATGGTGCGCACCCGGCAGGCGAAGATCGACGGGATCGACGTGCCCGATGTCGAGGTCGACGATCCGCACGAGGCGCGCACGCTGGTGCTGGGCTGGGGATCGACGTACGGGCCGATCACGGCGGCGGTACGGCGGTTGCGTACGGCCGGGGAGTCCATCGCGCAGGCCCATCTGCGGCACCTCAACCCCTTCCCGCGGAATCTCGGTGCGGTGCTGCGGCGTTACGACAAGGTGGTGATCCCCGAGATGAACCTCGGGCAGCTCGCCACGCTCGTCCGGGCGAAGTACCTGGTCGACGCCCACTCGTACAACCAGGTGAACGGCATGCCGTTCAAGGCGGAGCAGCTCGCCACGGCTCTCAAGGAGGCCATCGATGGCTGAGAGGTCCACGGAGACCGCGGGTACGGGCGGCTCGATCGAGGCGCTCTCCCTCGTGCCCAAGGCCACGGCCCGGCAGTCCATGAAGGACTTCAAGTCCGACCAGGAAGTGCGCTGGTGCCCCGGCTGCGGTGACTACGCGGTCCTCGCGGCCGTCCAGGGCTTCATGCCCGAACTGGGTCTGGCCAGGGAGAACATCGTCTTCGTCTCGGGCATCGGCTGCTCGTCCCGCTTCCCGTACTACATGGACACCTACGGGATGCACTCCATCCACGGGCGTGCGCCGGCGATCGCGACCGGGCTCGCCACCTCGCGGCGCGATCTGTCCGTCTGGGTGGTGACCGGGGACGGGGACGCGCTCTCCATCGGCGGCAACCACCTGATCCATGCCCTGCGACGCAATGTGAATCTGAAGATCCTGCTCTTCAACAACCGGATCTACGGTCTGACGAAGGGGCAGTACTCCCCCACGTCGGAGGTCGGCAAGATCACCAAGTCGACGCCGATGGGCTCGCTGGACGCGCCCTTCAACCCGGTGTCGCTGGCGCTCGGGGCGGAGGCGTCGTTCGTGGCGCGGACCGTGGACTCCGACCGCAAGCACCTGACGGAGGTGCTGCGGCAGGCCGCCGCCCATCCGGGCACGGCGCTCGTCGAGATCTACCAGAACTGCAACATCTTCAACGACGGCGCCTTCGAGGTCCTCAAGGACCGGCAGCAGGCCGAGGAGGCCGTGATCCGGCTGGTGCACGGCGAGCCGATCCGGTTCGGGGCGGCCGGCGGCCGGGGCGTCGTCCGGGACGAGGCGACCGGTGATCTGAAGGTGGTCACCGTGACCCCGGAGAACGAGGCCCGGATCCTGGTCCACGACGCGCACGCTCAGTCGCCCACCACCGCGTTCGCGCTGTCGCGGCTGGCCGATCCGGACACCCTGCACCACACCCCGATCGGTGTCCTGCGGTCCGTCGAACGGCCCGTCTACGACACGCAGATGGCCGACCAGCTCGACTCCGCCGTCGACCGGTTCGGCAAGGGCGACCTCTCGGCGCTGCTGGCCGGCGGGGACACCTGGACCGTGGTCGGCTGAGCCGCGGCCGACCGCCGAGGGACGACCACCGTGGACGACGACTGAGCGACGAGGCCCGGGGCAGGGTTCAGCCCCGGGCCTCGTCGTACGCCCGCCGGGCCCGCTCCACCTCGTCCATGCGGTCCTTCGTCCAGCCCGCCAGGGCGCGAACCTGTTCGGCGGCCTCGCGGCCGAGGTCGGTGAGGGAGTAGTCGACACGGGGCGGGATGACGGGCTTGGCGTCGCGATGGACGAGGCCGTCGCGCTCCAGGGTCTGCAGGGTCTGGGTGAGCATCTTCTCGCTGACCCGGCCGATGGCCCGGCGCAGCTCACTGAAGCGGTACGGCCGCTCCATCAGCTCGATCAGGACGAGGACGCCCCAGCGGCTGGTGACGTGCTCCAGGACGAGGCGGTAGGGGCACATCCCCTCGGGGCTCATCTCGTACCTGTTCGCGGGCTGCGGCGACACCTTGCTTACGGCCATGCCAGTAGCTTACTTCAAAGTGGGTACTTTCGAAGAGTTAGTGCACCCCCTAGGGTGAGTGGCGCACCCGCCCCCCTGGAGGAGTTTCACCATGAGCATCGTCGTCACCGGAGCCACCGGACACCTCGGCACGTTCGTCATCGAGGGTCTGCTGGAGAAGGTACCGGCCGAGCAGATCACGGCCGTCGTCCGCAGCGAGGAGAAGGCAGCCGGATTCGCGGCGCGCGGCGTGAAGATCGCCGTGGCCGACTACAACGCCCCCGAGACCTTCGACGGCCTGTTCGCCGCCGGTGACAAGGTGCTGCTGATCTCGGGCAGCGAGCTCGGCGGCGACCGGGTGGGCCAGCACAAGGCCGTGATCGACGCCGCCAAGGCCGCGGGCGTGGCGCTCCTCGCGTACACCAGCGCTCCGGGCAGCCTGACGGCCGCGCTCGCCGACGACCACCGGGCCACCGAGAAGGCGCTGCTCGCCTCCGGGCTGCCCTACACCCTGCTGCGCAACGGCTGGTACAACGAGAACTACACCGAGCAGCTCGCGCCGGTGCTGGAGTACAACGCCGTCACCCACGCCGCCGGCGAGGGCCGGGTCTCCTCCGCGGCCCGCGCCGACTACGCGGCCGCCGCCGTCGCCGTGCTGACCGGCGAGGGCCACGAGAACCAGACCTACGAGCTGGGCGGCGACACCGCGTGGAGCTTCGCCGAGTACGCGGCCGAGCTGAGCAAGCAGACCGGCAAGGAGATAGCGAACAACCCCGTCCCCGTCGAGGCGCTCACCGGCATCCTGACCGGCGCCGGGCTCCCCGGGTTCCTCGCCGAGATCCTCGCGGGCGTCGACGCGGCCGCCGCCAAGGGCGAGCTGGTCGTCTCCTCCGGTGACCTCTCCCGCCTGATCGGCCGCCCGACCACGCCGATCGAGGAGTCGATCACGGCGGCGCTGAAGGCGTGACCGGCCGGGGCTGAGCCTCCGCACCCCGGGGCCGTGCGCCCCGGTCGGCACCCCGGACTCCCCCTCTGGGCACCCACCCCCGGCTGTCATGACCGTATCCCGATACGGGCATGACAGCCGGGGGTGCTCGGCGTTACCTTCGGGAGACCGAGGGTTCGGGGTCGCGGCGGTGCGGCCGGGCGAGGAGGAGGGGCCGTGGCGGCGCAGTCGAGGGGCGAACACCGGATAGGGCTGCTGAACGGCTTCGCCGCGTACGGGATGTGGGGGCTCGTCCCGCTCTTCTGGCCCCTGCTGAAGCCCTCCGGCGCGCTGGAGATCCTCGCCCACCGCATGGTCTGGTCCCTCGCGGTCGTCGCCGTGGTGCTGCTGGTGCTGCGACGCTGGTCCTGGGCCGGTGAGCTGCTGCGACAGCCGCGCAAGCTCGGCCTGATCACGGTCGCGGCGGCCACGATCACCGTCAACTGGGGCGTCTACATCTGGGCCGTCAACACCCACCAGGTCGTCGAGGCCTCCCTCGGGTACTTCATCAACCCGCTCGTCACCATCGCCATCGGCGTCCTGCTGCTGAAGGAACGGCTGCGGCCCGTCCAGTGGACGGCGGTCGGGGTGGGCTTCGCGGCGGTGCTCGTCCTCACGATCGGCTACGGACGGCCGCCGTGGATCTCCCTCTGCCTCGCCTTCTCCTTCGCCACGTACGGGCTGGTGAAGAAGAAGGTCAACCTCGGCGGCGTGGAGTCGCTCGCCGCCGAGACCGCGATCCAGTTCCTGCCCGCACTGGCCTATCTGTTGTGGCTGGGATCGCGCGGGCAGGCCACCTTCGGCCCGGAGGGGACGGGGCACGCGCTGCTGCTCGCCGCGACCGGACTGGTGACCGCCCTGCCGCTGGTCTGCTTCGGGGCGGCCGCGATCCGCGTGCCCCTGTCCACGCTGGGGCTGCTGCAGTATCTGGCGCCGGTGTTCCAGTTCCTGCTGGGCGTCCTCTACTTCGGTGAGGCCATGCCGCCCGAGCGGTGGGCGGGCTTCGCGCTGGTGTGGCTGGCGCTGTCCCTGCTGACGTGGGACGCGCTGCGGACGGCCCGGACGGCACGGAGGCGACTGGAGGAGCTGAGCGTCGTCCCGGAGGCCGTCGAGGCGCGAACCCCGCTGGCCAAATAGCACCCTTGACGGAGAGTCAGTCCCGACCGCACCATCCAGGCACCTCATTCACCCGGTTTTGCCATGGACACATCAACAGTGTCGTCCGGGGCGAACCCATGGAATTCGGAGCCCCCCACTATGAAGCTCTCTGTTCCAGTCACGGGACGTGCCGCCGTCGCCGCCGCCGTCACGGTGGCCACGCTGTTCACCACCGGTTCCATAGCGGGGGCGGCCCCCGCACCCGACCGGGCGGCCGCCGCTCCCGCCGCGACGATCGCCGCGGCACCGGACCTGCCCGTGGCCAACGTCAAGGCCCACCTGACCCAGTTCCAGTCCATCGCCGCCGCCAACGGCGGCAACAGAGCGCACGGCCGGGCCGGCTACCTCGCGTCACTGAACTACGTGAAGGGCAAGCTCGACGCGGCAGGCTTCACCACGACCGTGCAGTCCTTCACGTCCGGCGGGCGCACCGGCTACAACCTGATCGCGGACTGGCCCGGCGGCGACGCGAACCAGGTTGTCATGGCCGGTTCACACCTGGACAGTGTCTCCACGGGCGCGGGCATCAACGACAACGGGAGCGGGTCCGCCGCCGTGCTGGAGGCCGCGCTGACCGTGGCGCGCACGAACTACCAGCCCACGAAGCATCTGCGGTTCGCCTGGTGGGGCGCCGAGGAGCTGGGCCTCGTCGGCTCCCGCTACTACGTCAACAACCTCTCCGCCGCGAACCGGGCCCGCATCAGCGGCTACCTCAACTTCGACATGATCGGCTCGCCGAACCCCGGGTACTTCGTCTACGACGACAACCCCGTCATCGAACAGACCTTCAAGGACTACTTCGCGGGGATCGGCGTCGCGACCGAGATCGAGACCGAGGGCGACGGCCGCTCCGACCACGCGCCGTTCAAGAGCGCCGGGGTGCCCGTCGGCGGGCTCTTCACGGGAGCGAGCCGTACGAAGACCGCCGCGCAGGTCGCCAAGTGGGGCGGGACCTCCGGCCAGGCCTTCGACCGCTGCTACCACTCGTCCTGCGACACCACGGCCAACATCAACGACACGGCACTCGACCGGAACGGGGACGCGCTGGCGTACGCGGTGTGGGAGTTGTCGGAGTGAGGTCGGGGTGAGGTCGCAGTGACCTCGGAGTGACCTCGGAGTGAGGTCGTAAGTGAGGGGTGACGCCCGGTAGGTGACGCTCCGGGTGGTTGGTTGTCGTTCCGGGGTCGGCCGGCGGTGGGGAGCGCCGCGGTCGGCCTCGGGTGCATGGGTGTGGGTGTGCGCGGGTGCGGGTGTGGGCGGGTGCGGGTGTGCGCGGGTGCGGGTCAGAGCGACCGGCGGTGGGTGGGGGCGGGGGTCGGAGGGCGGGTCACGGCCGCGGTGTGGCGGGCCGCGAGGACGTGGGTGTGTGCCGGGGTCGCGGTCGTCGACCTGAGGCGGGACGCGACCGAGGTGGGCATGCCGGCGCCGCGGGCGAGGTCGGCGGCCACGGCGGAGCGGAGTGCGCCGAGCCGGGCCGGCCGGCTGCTGCCACGCTCCGGGGTGAGCGCTCCTACGTCGGCACTCAGCGCGGCCCGTACGGCTCCGGGGTGCGTCGGGATGGGGGCGGCGCCCTTCGCGGGGGCGCGGGAGGGGTCGAGGCCTGCGGAGCGGAAGGCCGCGGCGCGGGCGCTGAAGGGGGCGGCGGCTCCCGGCTCGGTCGCGGTCGTACGGCGGTGAGGGGTGCCGGACGCGCCGACGGTACCGGGGGTGCCGTCCTGGGCGGTCGGTGCGCGTGTCGGGCGGACGAGGGTGCGCCAACTCACCGTGCCGGTCAACTCGTTGACGGTGACCTCGACTCGGGGACGCGGTCCGGGGTGGTGTTCGGTGGACGTCGGGGAGAGGGAGCGGTGGCGGGCCGCGCGGGACCGGTCGGTCGGGCGGTGGAGCGCGCCGTCGGGGGCGCCGGGTACGCGGCCGGAACGTCCGAGCGCGCCGTCGGGGACGCCGGGTACGCGGCCGGGGCGAGGGCGGTGGTGGCCTCGGGTGGGGTCGCTGGGATAACTGGGGTTACTGGCCATGGGCGTAGGGGGCGGAGTCGAGGGCGCGGGCCCGGTCGGTGAGGCGGGTCATGCGGGTGCGGGCCTTCTCCAGTTGCTCCAGGTCGTCGGCGGCGGGGCCCGCGTCCGCGGCGAGGTCGGTCCAGACGGCGATCAGGTCGCGGCCCAGGTGC
Source organism: Streptomyces akebiae (assembly GCF_019599145.1). Taxonomy (NCBI): domain Bacteria; kingdom Bacillati; phylum Actinomycetota; class Actinomycetes; order Kitasatosporales; family Streptomycetaceae; genus Streptomyces; species Streptomyces akebiae. The sequence goes on from NZ_CP080647.1 coordinate 4,132,673, forward strand.
AGACCCTGAAGCGGGTCGCGGACCGCCCGCCAGGCGGCCGCCGCGCTCTGGATGTTGCCGTACGCGGCACGCTGGTCGCGCATGCGGTGGCGGAGACCGGCGAGGTCGAGGGAGAGGTGGAACGAGCGGAGGGCGTCACCGGCCAAGTAGGCGATGTAGGCGGTGAGTTCGCGGAGTTTCAGGACCTCGGGGTGCTGGGGGCCAAGCGTCGCCGTCGCCTGTGCGACCGTCTGCTCGGCCATCTCCGCGGCTTCCTGGATCCGGCCCAGTTTCACGGCCTCGTTGATGCGCGAGACGGGCTCCGCGAACGGTGACGGGGTGCCACCGTCCTCCGCCGGGTCCAGCACCGCCTCGGCCACCGCGTCGAACTCCCGTACCGGCGCGGGTTTCGGCGCGGTGTCCTCCTCCAGCACCTTCCACTCGGGGGCGGAGTACGCGTCGGACGCGGACTCCGCCGGAGGGGCCAGGGTGGCGGGGGGTGCGGGTTCCGGGGTGGGGGCGGTGGGCTGCGGGTGGATCGGCATCGGGGCCGGTCCCGGAGTCGGAGTCGGCGGCCAGGGCTGGGGTTCCAGCGAGGCGGGCCCGGACTCCGGGGTGGGACCCGGGGACGGGGTGTGTGCCGGCTCCGGGGTGGGGGCGTCGGTCGGGGCCGGGGGCCACGGCTGCGGGTTCAGGGAGGCCGGGGCCGAGCGGGGGGTGCTGGTCGAGGGCTGGGGCGGGGCTGCGGCCCGGTCCTGGTGCCAGGACGGGGAGGCCGTCCCGATCGGGGGCGGTTCGGGGTCCGTGAGCGGGCCGAACTCGCCGGTCGGGGGCGAGACGGTGCCGGCGGCCGGGGCGAGGTCCTGGGCGGGCTCGGGTGCCGAGGGTCGGGCCTCCGAGTCCACCGGGACGCCCGGCAGGGTGAGGGGGAGGCCCGGGGTGCGCGGTGGCCGCGCCAAGGGTCCGTCCTGCGGCTCCGGCACCGCGCGCAGCACGAACGTCGACGGAACGACCCCGCCCGACGCCGGCTGCGACGCGTCGCCCTGGTCGACACGTTCGCCCTGCTTCTCCTTCGCCGCCGTGAGGGGCATCGTCCGCGGCTGCGGCTTCACGGGCTGCGCCGCAGGCTGCGCGTGGGGCGCTGCGGCCGACTCGGGTGTGGGCGCGTTGGTGGACGAGGCGTGGTTCGGGGCGGGTGAGGGTGGTGGGGGTTCGGTGGCCTGCGCGCGGGCGGGCGGGGGCTCTGCGGGCGCGGGCGCGGGCGTCGGGTCGGCGAAGGGCCCTGACGTGGGCTTCGCCGCCGTCAGCGGAAGGGTGCTGGGCTCTCGCTTCGGGCGCTCGGGCTCCGGGGTGGAGGCGACCGGCTCCGCCGAGGGCGCCGGGTCGCCCGCCGCCAACCGCATCGTGCTCGGCTCCCGCTTCGCCTGCCCCTGAGGGTGCGACTGCGACTCCGGCCGCGCGTCCGGCCGTACATCGGGCTGGGCGGTCGGCTGCGGCCGGTGCTGCTCGGGGTGCGCCGAACCCTCCGGCCCTGCCTGAGGCTGCCACTCCTGCTGCACCTCGGGCTGGGACGGAACCTGGGCCGGGGCCTGCCCGACCGACCGCGCCTGCCACTCGGCCGACCGAGCCCGCGGCTCACCGACCTGCGGCTCCCGCCCGGACTCGCCCTGCTGCTGCCAGCCGCTGCGAGGCTGCTGCTCTCCGCCGCCGTGTGGCTGCCACTCGGCCGGAGAGCGGCGCTCGGCGTCCGTCTGCGGCGCCCGCCCGGGGTCGGCCTGCGCGTGCTGTTCGGGGCGGGGCTGCCAGTTCGGGTCCTGGTGAGGGTGTGCCGAGGTGTGAGCCTGCGGGTGTGCGCCCCGCGAGTCGCCCTGTTCCTGCGGGAGTCGGCCCGTGGCCGCCGACTCCGGCACCGCGCGCAGCACATGCGTCGACCTGTCGCGACGCGGGGCCTGGGCCGGGGCCGAGGCAGGCGGTTCCGGTGCTGTCCACGCGTCCGTGCCCTCGCCGAGGTGGGCCGGCGCGGCCATGCCCGGCGCGATCCGCTCCTCCCCCTCGCGTACCGCCGCGCCCTCGCGCACGGCTGGCGCCCCCTCTGCCGCGAACCCCCTCGGCTCGCCCACCCGCACCGGCTCGCCGGCGTAGTGGCTGGAGCCGTCGACGTGGATCCGGAGGGGGACGACGTAGCCGATGCGTTCGTCGTGGACGGTGGCGAGAACGGGATGGCCGGTGGCGAGGGCCAGGCGGTGGAGGTAGTCGAGGGCGGCGCTCTGGAGGGACTCCCCGGCGGCCGGCGGTACCGGCATGCCGCCGACCGTCGCACCGGCCTCGGCCGAGACACGGACGTCGATCGGGGTGAGCCCGGCCGGCACACGTCCCGCGCGCTTGAGTTCCCGCTTCTGTTCGCGGCTGAGTCGAGTCATCGTTCCCTCACTCGGGTCGGGCAGAAGGAGAAGAAGAAAGAGGAGCTGTGGGGGTGGCGGCTGAGGCCGGGGTGGACGGGTCCGGTGTCGGTATCGCTGCCTCCACCGTACGCACCTCGTCCACCCGCCACGGCTCGCCCTTGCCCGAGCGCACCAGCTTCACGTACACCGTGGCCTGAGGGCCGGTTCCCGTCCAGCCGTCGCGGCCGTGTGCCGTGCCGTCGACGAAGAGGGCACGGTAGGCGTCCCTGGCCGAGTCGGAGGGCGCGTCCCCGTCGTCGTCCGGTTCCACGTCGACCGTGGTCCACGCCTTGTGCGCGGCCCAGGAGTTCCACTGTTCACCGGCGCCGCTCGCGGGGCGGTACGAGCGTTCGGCCTTCGCCTTGGCGGCGGTGAACCAGCGCGCGGAGCGCAGGACGGCGTCGTGCGGGCCCGTGTCGTACTTGGTGTCGTAGCCGTACGCGACCTCGGTCCAGGCCTCGGCCACGGCGGTCGCGTCCGTCTCGTCGACGCCGGTGGGGCTCGGGACGTGGGCGTCCGGGCCGAGCGATTTCCCGGAGGGGAGGGGGGCCTTGGGGGTGAAGGGCGGTTCGGACGTGGCCGTGGAGCCGCCCGCCGTCTCGCGGTGGTCCTCCAGGCCGCAGGCGGTGAGGACGGCCACACCGGTCACCGCCGCGAGCACGGCCACGCCCGCCCGCCGGACCGCGCCGGCCCGCCGGACCACGCCGGCCCGCCGGATCAGCCCGCCACCCGTTCCGTGCCGCGCACCGGGCACGTGCGGTCCGCCCGGGACCCGCGCTTCCCCGCGCGTGTCACGCTCCTCGCGCCCCCCGCGTGCATCACGCATCGTGTTCACCCTCGTTCCCCTCCTCACCTCAGTGTCCTGCCCCGTCGAACCGGTCGTCCACGCCGAACGGCGGTTCCGTGCCGCCCACTTCGCCCTGCTCACCACTACAGCCCCAGCCACGGCGCCGGATTCACGTAGGCCCCGTTCTGCTGCACCTCGAAGTGGAGATGGGCGCCCGTCGAGTAGCCGGTCGAGCCGACGAGGCCGACGCGTTGGCCGACCTTGACCTTGTCGCCGACGCCGACGTTGAGGCCGGACAGCATGTGGTTGTAGGTGGTGGAGATGGTGTCGCCGTTGATGGTGCCGTGGGAGATGACGACGCGGTTGCCGTAGCCGTTGCTCCAGCCGGCGAAGGTGACCTCGCCGTCACGGGCGGCGAGGACCGGCGTGCCGGCGGCCGCGCCGAAGTCGATGCCGGTGTGGAGTTTGCGGACCCCGAGCGTGGGGTGCATGCGCCAGCCGTACGGGGAGGTCACGGGCGGGTTGCCGGGGAGCGGCATCGCCATCTCCCGGCCGGCCGGGAGCTTGCCGGGCGGGTCGTCGACCGACTCGTACTTGGAGATCAGGGACTTGATGCGGGCGACGTAGTTCTGGGTCTCGGTGTAGGGCGGGATGCCGCCGTACTTCTGCACGGCTCCCGGACCGGCGTTGTACGCGGCGAGCGCCAGGTCGAGGGTCTCGCCGGTCGCCTGGCCGCTGTCCTTGTAGCCCTGGACCTGCTTGGCGAGGGCACAGTCGTAGCGGCCCTGGGCCATGATCGCGTCGCCGGGGTCGTACGGCGAGACACGGCCGTTGCCGTCGTCGTCCTTGCCCCAGCTCGGCCAGGTGCCGGGCATGAACTGGCTCAGCCCCTCGGCGCCGACCGGGGACTTGGCGTTCGGGTTCCAGCCGGACTCGGCCTCGATCTGCGCGGCGATCACCGCCGGCTTGATGACATCGCACATGGCGCCGGCCTTGAGCACCCACGGCACGTACTCGGCGGGCACCTGGCCCGACTTGAGGCCTCCCCCGACGCCCTGCTCCTCGGCCTCGGCATCGCCGCCGCCGCTCACCGCGACCATCATGACCACCGGCATCATCACGGCAGCCACACAGCCGCCGACGACCCAGGTCGTGACGGACCCTCCCCCGTTGGACATCTGCTCCCCTCAGCGTCGAAGCGGCGGGACGACGAAGTTCCGTCATGCTCCTGCCACTTGGGTCCAGTCAGACGAGTCTCGCCGCTCACCCCCACTCCACGCGTCACCGGTGCGTCACAGGCTCGTCGCAGGAACTCACGTCCCGATTCCCAAGCCGCCCGTACGCCGTGAAGATCGGGGGTGGGCGTCGCGCCGGGCACGCAACGGCGGCGGGCACCCCGCCGGGTGCGACGGGCGCCACGGGCTCAGGAAGACTGCGACGAGCGGACCGCGCCGAGCGGACCGCGTGATCAGCGGCGGAAACGGGGAGTGGTGGAGAGCGGTGATGCGGTGATGCGGCCGGACACGGGACAGGCGGCGGCCGGGCCGGAGATCTGGGTGCGCGGTCCGGTGACGGAGCCGGAGGCACGGCCGCCGGATCCGGCGCCCCTGGCGGCGGCGAGCACGCGACGGTTCTCCTGGGTGGCCACGCACGGTGGCGCCGGGTCCACCACCCTCGCGACGGTCTTCGGCGGTCATGACGCGGGCCGCAACTGGCCGCGTCCCGACCAGGGCGAGCCGGGCTCGGTGCTCCTGGTGGGGCGCACGCACGCCGCCGGGCTCGACGCGGTCTCGCACACCCTGGACATCTTCCGGCGGGGCGACGCGCCGCCGGGGCTCGACCTGGACGCGATCGTGCTGGTCGCGGACGCGCCCGGCCGGCTGCCCCGGCAGCTGGCGCAGCGCGTGAAGGTGATCGGTTCCGTCATAGACGTCTACCGGGTGCCCTGGGTGCCCGCCTGGCGCACCGGCGATCTCACCGGCCCGCCGCCCCGGGAGAGCGCGGCACTGGCCCGTCTGACCGGGAGGACCCCATGAGCAGCACCCTGTACGCCGCCGCCTCGACACTGGCCGGGCCTCCGGCCGTGGTCACCAACGAGCTCAACTACGTACTGAACATCCTCGCCTGGCTGGTCACCGCGGCCGGTGTGTGCGGGCTGCTGATCGTGGGCTCGCGGATGGCCATCTCGCTGCGGTCCGGGGAGGGCGACGAGCATCTCAGCCAGTTCGCGGTGGTCATGGGCGCCTGCATCATCGGCGCGACGGCCGGACCGATCGTGGGGTTCGTGCTGTAGGGGGACGCCGAGCGGGACACCGGGCGGAAGACAGGGCGACGGCCCGCCGGTTCACGGGGAACCGGCGGGCCGTCGCCGTGTCTTCGGGCGGCTTCGGCCCTGCCTGACGGCTCCCGCCGTGGCTTCGGGCGGCTTCTGGAGCGTCTTCAGGCGGCTTCCGCTGCGTCTTCAGGCGGCTTCCGCTGCGTCTTCAGGCGGCTTCCGCTGCGTCTTCAGGGGCTTCCGCCGTGGCTTCAGAAGCTTCCGCCGTGGCTTCGGGCGGTTTCTCGTAACGCGCGGGTACGCACCCGTCGTGCACCGAGTCGCAGCCCCGACGCACGACCCCGCCGCGCGAGGACACACGACCCCGCCGCGCGAGGACGCGCGGCCCCGTCGCACTTGGACACGTCGTCCTCTTCGCACACCGGTGCGATGCCCTCCACTTAGCCGCAGGTCCCGACGTTTCTGACGGATCGTCACTGTCCCGGACATGACGAGGAGTTCCCGTCTGTCACGAGCACGTCACCGACAGGTGCTGGATCACTACATCGCTTGGTTTCGGCTCACAGCAGTCGCCAAGCTCACAGGGCGACCGGGAACCCGGGCACGTCACGCCGGCCCCGGAAACGACCCAATGTCCCATCCGCTCACATCGGTCGACATCGTCCCGCCGCCCACGGCGGGACGGCCGAGACCACGGGGAGAAACCACATGCTGCACGCGATAGCCGCCAAGGCTCATCAGTCCGTCCTCCTGGCCGACGGCACGGTCCCCAACCCCAACCGCGACGCTCCCGCCGAACTCACCGGCAAGGTCGACACCGTGCTCGGCATCGTCGCCTGGGCCGGCACCGCCGCCGGCGTCGCGGGTGTGCTGATCTGCGGCGCCATGATGGCGATCTCCATGCGCCGCGGCGAGGGCTCGGAGCACATGGGCCGACTCGGCATGGTCCTCGGCGGCTGTGTCCTGGTCGCCACCGCCGGCCCGCTCGTGAACTTCGTCTTCTAGTCGTCCGAGCACGTCGAAAGGGGGAGCGACGATGCTGAACTCCGGCCGGGCCCACGGGGGCAGCGGAGAGTGGGAGCAGCCGTTCTGGCAGCAGCGGGGCTGGATCCTGTCGGCCGGGTTCCTGGCGGTACTGCTCGTCCTCGCCGTGCTCTTCGCGGTGACGGGCAACGGCGGCGAGGGGTCTCCCGGCGCGGCCGGCGATCCGGACCCGGCACCGACCTCGACCTCGGACACGGGCTCCGACAGTGGCTCGGACTCCGACGGCGGTGCGGACGGTGCCGGCGGTTCGGACAAGCGGCCCGCCGGGTGCCGCACCGACGACCGCGACCAGGCGGAGCCCACCGAGGCGCCGCGCGACTTCCGCTGGAAGGCCAACGGCACCGGTCTGGTCCCGGTCTCCAAGGCGGCGGGCCCGCTCACGTACGACGGTCCGGTCTGGTCCTGCTTCGCCCACACCCCGCTGGGCGCCGTCATGGCGGTCCACTCCATCACCGACCACCTCAGCTACGACGGCTGGCGCGAGGTCGTCGACCGGCAGGTCGTGCCGGGCGCGGGCCGCGACGCGCTGATCGCGAGCCGCTCCCAGGAGGCGAACAAGTCCACCACGGGCTCGCCGGACGCCGGCGGCTACGCCGGGTTCACGGTCCTGTCGTACGACGAGACACAGGCGACCGTGATGGTCCTGGTGCGCGGCATGGGCGACGGCGGCTACGGCTCCGCCTCGGTCACCGTGCGCTGGCGGGACGGCGACTGGAAACTCTCGCCCGACCCGGACGGCACGGTCTACAGCGGAGTGTCGCAGGTCAGCGGCACCGACGGCTTCGTCACCTGGGAGGCGTGAGATGGCCTGCTCCTGGAAGCTCTACGACTGTGTGATCGAAGAGGGCGGCAAGCAGTTCACCGAGGGGGCCGTGGTCGTCTTCGCCAAGGCGATCGGCGACGGCGCGGCGGAGGTGCTCAAGGCGCTCAACGGCGTCTGGCTGAACATCGACGTGAAGGACCCGACGGGGAACGGCGGCGGCCACGGCCAGGCGACCGCCGGCAGTCCCATCGGTCAGATCACCGCGGAGGTCAACTGGATCGTCGCCTATGTCGCGGTGGCGTCGTTGCTGCTGGCCGCGATCAGGATGGCCGTGGACCGCAAGGGCCAGTCGATGCGACAGGCGTTCATGGGGATGTGGAAGGTCATCCTCGTCGGCGCGGCCTCCGTACCCGTGGTCACGGCCCTGATGAAGGCGTCGGACGCGTACGCCAAGGACGTCTACGCGAGATCGAACCTGGGTGACAAGGCCGCCGAGATGCTGGGCGTGCTGACGCTCAACCAGCCGGGTCTGGTGCTGATCTTCGGTCTGCTGGTCATGCTGTCGAGCTTCGTGCAGATCGTGCTGATGTACATCCGCATCGGTGTCCTGATCATGCTGGTCGGCACGCTGCCGCTGGCCGCCGCCTCCTCGATGACCGGGTGGGGCGAGGGCTGGTGGAAGAAGCACATCGGCTGGCTCGCGGCCTGGCTGCTGTACAAGCCGGCGGCGGCCCTGATCATCTACTCGGCCACCGCGATGACCAAGGACACCAAGGACCTGAACCAGGTGATCGCGGGCATGGGCATGCTGATCATGGCGGTCTTCGCCCTGCCCGCCCTGCTCAAGCTGATCGTCCCGGCCACGGCCGCCCTCGGCGGTACCTCGGGCGGCACGGTCGCCCTCGGCGCCGCCAACAACATGGCCTCCGGCGCGGTCAGCATCGCCGGCAGTGCCGTCGGCGCGGCCGGTCAGTCGGGCGGCGGCGGGGGCGGCGGTTCGACGGGCCCCCAGGGCTCACCCTCCTCGGGCGCGGGCGCCTCCGCGGGCGGTGCGGGTGGCGCCGGCGCTGCGGCCGGTACCGCCGCCGCGGGAGCGGCCACGGCGGGCGCGGCCGTCGCGGTCCAGGCCGCCGCCGTCGTCGTCCAGACCGGTATGCAGGCGGCATCCGAGGTCGCGGGCTCCCTGGACGACAACGACGGGATGAAGGGCCACAACCAGTAGGGCGCTCCTGGGGGAAAGAGGCCGCAGGCCCTTTCCCCCAGGAGCGCGGGGAACTGCGCGAGCGACCACGACGGACCCGCAGCCACCGAGCGACCGAACACCCCGAGCTCGTAGGCAGGGGAAACCAGCGAACTCAGCCGGAAGAAGGAACCCATGTCCACCGACGCCCTCACGCGTCCCACCTACGGAAACTGGCGTCGCCCCCGCCGCCCCGGCCTCGGTCCACTCGGCCTCCTCGGCACCGTCGTGGCCTTCGGCGGACTCCTGGTCGCTCTGCTCGCCTCGCTGGTCTCTCTGCTGGCCGCGATCCTCGTCCTCATCCCCCTCGGCCTCTTCCTCGCGCCGCTCGCGCTGCGCACGGTGGACGGCCGCAACATCTACCAGGTGGTCGCGGTGCGTATCGGTTGGCTCAGGCGCAAGGCGAACGGCTCCACGACGTACGTCTCCGGCCCGCTCTCCAAGCGCCCCGGCGGCCGTTACCAGCCGCCGGGCCTGCTGGCCCGCACCAAGATGTACGAGGGCCGGGACGCGTACAACCGCGCCTTCGGGGTGCTCCACCACCCCGGCCGCAACCTCTGCACGGTGGTCCTGGCCTGCGAGCCGGACGGCGGTTCGCTGGTCGACCCCGAGCAGGTCGACATCTGGGTGGCGTCCTGGGGTGACTGGCTCTCGCGGCTCTCGCACGAGCCGGGCCTGCGCGGCGCCCAGGTCGTCGTGGAGACCGCGCCGGACACCGGGACGCGGCTGGCGGCCGAGGTGCTGCCGCGCATCTCGCCGGACGCCCCGGCGGCGGCCCGCGCCGTGATGGAGGAGGTCGTCGCGCGCTACCCGTCCGCCTCCTCCGAGATGCACACCTACATCGCCCTCACCTACGGCCCCACCGGCGGCCCCAAGCGGGACGTCGAGGACGTCATCACCGACCTGTCCATGCGGCTGCCCGGCCTGCTGTCGGGCCTGGTCGCGGCCGGCGGCGGCTCCGCGTACCCGCTCTCCGCCGACCGGATCGCGGAGATCGTACGGGTGGCCTACGACCCCGCCGTCGCTCCCGATGTGCTGAGCGCCCGTGCCGAGCAGACGACCACGGGCCTCGACTGGTCGGACGCGGGCCCGGCGGCGGCCGTGGAGTCGGTGCAGGCGTACAAGCACGACTCGGGGGTCTCGCGGACGTGGATGCTGACGCTGGCGCCGCGCGGCACGGTCCGCTCCAGCGTGTTGCGTGGCCTGCTGGAGCCCGCGTCGGGCACCCGCCGCAAGCGGGTCTCGCTGGTCTACCGCCCGATCGACCCGGCGACCTCCGCCCGCATCGTCGAGGCCGACCGGCGTGCCGCGCACTTCATGGCGGGCTCCAAGCGGGGACTGGTGCAGGCACGGGCCAGTTCCGAGATGCAGGCCGCAGAGCAGACGGCGGCGGAGGAGGCGGCGGGTGCCGGGCTCGTGGAGTTCTCGCTGATGGTGACGGTCACCGTGGACAGCGAGGAGCAGCTGCCGGACGCGGCGATCACCGTACGCAACCTCCAGGCGTCCTCGCGCATCCTGATGCGTCCCGCCGACCGTATGCAGGCGTCCGCGTTCACCTGCACGCTCCCCGTCGGCCTGCTGCCGTGGGAGCACACCCTCGTTCCGTACCAGATCCGGGAGGCGCTGTGAGCACGCGCGCAGCTGAAGGTTCCGCAGGTCAGACACGTCCCACACGTCCCGTACGGCCTCAGGTGGCGCCCCCGCGGGGGTGGTTCGGCCCCGGCGGCGGCCAGGTCGGGCATGTCGACCCGCCCGCGCTGTGGCGGGCCACGACGGTCCAGGCGTGCGGTCTGTGGCCCTTCGCGGCGGGTTCCGGCGCCCCCATGACCGGGGTGCCGCTCGGCCAGCACCTGCACACGGGCGCGACGGTCTGCGGCGACCCCATCTCCTGGTTCACCCGCGCCCGTTACATCTCCAACCCGTCGCTCTTCATGCTGGGGATGCCGGGCCTCGGCAAGTCCACCCTGGTCAACCGCATGCTGATCGGCATGGCGGCCACGGGCATCACCCCGCTGGTCCTCGGCGACCTCAAGCCCGACTACGCCGACACCGTCCGGGCGCTCGGCGGTCAGGTGATCTCCATCGGGCGCGGGGTGGGCGGCATCAACGTCCTCGACCCCGGCGCGATGGGCGAGGCGGCGCTCCGGATCGGCGGCGAGCGGGGACGGATCCTGGCGGCGGAGGCGCACGGCCGAGTGCTGAACATGGTCGCGGCGCTCATCACCATCGTCCGGGGCCGCCCGATGGACGACCACGAACAGTCGGTGCTGTCGGCGTGCCTGCATCACCTGACGGAACGTACGAAGCCGGGCCGGGCCCCGCTCCTGCCCGACCTCCTGAAAGTGCTGGACGAGGGCCCGGACCGGGTGCGGGCGGTGACCCTCGACCGGGGCGACGTGGCCCGCTACCAGGAGGCGGTGGACCCACTGCACCGCTCCCTGCTCGGTGTGCTGGACGGCCCGCTCGGCGACACCTTCGCCTCCGAGACCTCCACCCGTATCGACCCGGCGTCGCCCGCCGTCTGCGTCGACATCTCCCGGATCGGCGAGGCGGACACACAGCTCACGGCGGCGGCGATGCTGGCGGCGTGGTCGGACGGCCTCGGCACGGTCGCGGCGGCCCACGCGCTCGCCGACGCGGGCCTCGCACCGCAGCGCTGGTTCTTCACCGTCCTCGACGAACTCTGGCGCCCCCTGCGGGCCGCCTCCGGCATCGTCGAACGCATCGACGCGCTCACCCGCCTCAACCGGTCCCTCGGGCTCGGCGACGCGAAGATCACGCACACGTTGAAGGACGCGGAGGCGCTGGGCAGCGAGGCGGACCGGGCGAAGGCGCGCGGCTTCGTGGAGCGGGCCGGGATGGTGGTGTGCGCCGGGCTCCCCCGTACGGAGATGCGGGAGCTCGGCGAGATCGTCGGTCTGTCGGAGCGGGAGATCGACCTCGTGTCGTCGTGGTCGTCACCGCCGGGGTGGGCCAGCACGGGGGGCAACGAGGAGCCGCCCGGTCGTGGCCGGTTCCTGATCAAGGTGGGCGGCCGGCCCGGGATCCCGATCAAGGTGTCGATCACGGACACGGAGCGGGAACTCCACAACACGAACACGAGGTGGACGCCGACGCTGTCGAAGGGTGGGCGTGTGTGAGCTTGGGGGGTTAGGGGTGGGGGCCTTGGGGTGGGGGGCCGGTTCGTGTGCGGGTGCGGGTGCGGGTGCGTGGGGCGTCTCGCGCAGTTCCCCGCGCGCCTGAAGACCAGGCCCCTGCGGGCCTGGAATGGCCCAGCGGCCTGAAAAGCGGCGTCGGCTGCGGGAGGAAAAGCACGGGGCGCAGCCCCGGCTTTTCAGGGGCGCGGGGACTGCGCGAGAAGCCCCACGCACCCGCATCCGCCATCGCACCGCACCCCCCACCCCATCAGGCGCCCCCGGGGGTCGAAGGGGCACCGCCCCTGGGGACGGGACGGGTAGGGGCGGCGGGGGCGAAGAAGAACTTCGATCAGACGGGGGAACAGAGATGGCCACACGCAAGCAACCACACACCACCACCGACGACCTACTGCCCTGGATCATCCCCGGCACCGCCCTGCTCATCGGCACCCTCTTCCTCACCGCCTGGCTCGGCGGCACCCTCGCCGCCGCCCTCACCGGCGCCGGCTGGCACCCACCCCCCTTCACCCTCACCACGATGAAGACCCTCGTCACCGACGGCCCCGCGGCCCTCTGGCCCACGACCTCCTCCGGCACCCTCACCGCCGGCATGGGCACAGTCCTCGGCGGCGCCCTCACCCTGTTCATCACCCCCGTCGTCCTCGTCCGCCGCCGAGGCAGGAAGCCCAGCGGCCTCGCGGGCCGACGCGAACTCTCCGCCCTCCTCCCGAAGGGCGCCGCCGCCCGCGCCCGCCAACTCCGCCCGTCCCTCCCCAGGTCCGGCAAACTCCCGCCGGACGAGACGGGCAACCTCCTCGGTGACCTGGAGCCCGGCGGCCCCGAACTCCGCAGCAGCTACGAGGACGTGGAACTGGACCTGATGGCACCGAGGGCCGGCAAGTCCACCGGCATCGCCGTGCCCCGTGTCCTGCGCGCCCGCGGCAGCGTGCTGCTGACGTCGAACAAGGCGGACGTGTACAGCGTGACCCGGGCGGAACGCGAACGCGCTGGCAGCGTCTGGACGTTCGACCCGCAGGGCATCGCGCACACCCCGCGCGGCCTGTGGTGGGACATGCTCGCCGACGCGGCCACCATCGAGGGCGCCCGCCGGCTGGCCGGCCACTTCGTCGGCGCGGTCAACGACGACGCCTCCAAGCGGGACTTCTGGATCTCGGCTGCCCAGAACACGCTCACCGCGCTCTTCCACGCGGCCAACCGGGGCGAGCGGCAGATCGGCGAGGTGCTGTCGTGGCTCGCGGACCCGGCCGACCGTACGCCCGTCGACCTGCTGCGCGACGCGGGCATGGCGGCCCTCGCCGACCAGCTCCAGGGCACCGTCCAGGGCGCGGTGGAGACCCGCGACGGCATCTACGAGACGGCCCGCCAGTGCGTGGCGTGCCTGCTCGACCCGACGATCGCGGCCTGGGCGAGCCCGGACCCGGGGCTGCCGCAGTTCCTTCCCGAGCGGCACGTGCTGTCCCGCGACACCCTCTACCTGCTCTCCAAGGACGGCGGCGGCTCGGCCGCCGGTGTCATCGCCGCGTGCGCCGACTCCGTCCTGCGCGCGGGTGTCGTGGCCGCCGAACGGATGGGCGGGCGCCTGGACCCGCCGATGACGGCGGTGCTGGACGAGGCCGCCAACGTCTGCCGGATCTCCGACCTGCCCGACCTCTACTCCCACTTCGGCTCGCGCGGCATCAACGTCGTGACGCTGCTCCAGAGTTACCGCCAGGGCACCCGGGTGTGGGGCGAGGCCGGGATGGACGCGCTGTGGGGTGCCGCGACCATCAAGCTGCTCGGCGCGGGCCTCGACGACGCGGACTTCGTGGAGAAGGTCTCGCGGCTGGTCGGCGAGCACGACGTGTCGACGGTGAGCTACTCCCGCGGCAGGGACGGGCGTTCCCGCTCCACCTCGTACCGCCTCGAACGCATCCTGCCCGCCGACCGCATCCGCGCCCTCCCCAAGGGCACCGCCCTCCTCCTCGCCACCGGGGTCAAGCCCGCCCTGGTCCGCCTCCGCCCGTGGTACGCCGAACCGGGCGCCGACCGCATCGCGCTGGCCGCCCAGGCCGAGGTCAAGGCCATCACGGCGAGGGCGACGGAGAGGATCGCCCGATGAGGCCGCCGGGGGCCCGGCAAGTACGGCTGTACGTCTCCTCGTACGTGCCGGAGAAGCTCGTCGAAGGGAGCAGTCGATGACCACCACCGCCGTCGAACAGCACAGTCCGGAACAGCCGCTCCCCGCCGTGGGCCCGCCGTTCATCCTCTACCTCGACGGCGCCGAGTACGCCGAGGAGATGCACGGCCTGGCCGTCTGGGTCGGGGATCTGCTGCTCCCGGTCTACGGCCGCGAGGTCACCTCCCAGCAGCCCTGGTGTCCGCGCTGGTGGGAGCACCTGGAGGCGGTGGCCCGGCTGCACGCCCTGTGGCTGGCCTGGCAGGAGCTCACCGACCCGACGGCGGGCCCGTCGGGTCCGGCCGTGTGGCACCGCGACCACCTCGGGCCCGTCATGGCCGAACTCCGCTCCCCCGGCGGCCCGTTCGCGGGCTGCAAGGCGGGCGCCCACCGCGCGAAGCAACCGCCGACCGTGGAGCCGTACGGGACGGGGAGCTGAGCGGGGCCCCGGGCGGGCAGGAGCCCCGCCGTGGGGCGAACCCTACCCGTCAATTACCCGGGACTGAAGTCCCGGGCTTGCTGCCAGGCGAGGCAGAAACCGGGCCCCGGGCAGGGGGCGGCGAGTCTTCAGGCAGCGGCCGGGCAGCGGTCGTCGACCGGGCCGGGGGTGCCGGGGCAGCAGGGTCCGGCCACCGGCAACCCGTTCGCGGGCGCCGCCAAGCGCCGTACCGGCGGGATGAGCGGTGGGGCCGACGGGGTCGCCCCCGGTGGCGCAAGGCCCGCACCAGGGCCGTCCGCACCTGCCCGCCCCGCCCGGTCCGCCCACGCCGCCCACCCCGGGCGGACCGGGCGGACCGGGCGGACCGGTCCGCTGAGGAACCGCGGGGAAGTCCGCGAGATCCCCCAGTTCGACGAGCCCGAAGAACCCCTGGAAGGCCATGGAACCGCACACCTCACCGCGCCCCGATTCGCCACCGCCACCCGGCGCCGTCCCCACCGACGCCCTCCCCACCGACGCCCACACCGCAGACGCCCTCACGTCCCTGTCGGCCGTGCGCATTGCCGCCGGTGTGCGGGCGGGGGAGCTGCGGGCCCTCGACGTCGTCGCGGCCGCGCTCGCCCGGATCGAGCGGGCCGAGCCCACGCTGTGCGCGTTCGTGGAGGTGTGGGCGGAGGAGGCCCTGCGGCGCGCCGGTGAGGTGGATGTGCGGGTCGCGGCAGGCGTGTGGCTGCCGCTGGCCGGGGTGCCGATCGGGGTGAAGGGACGGTCCGGGCTGCGTACGGCGGCGGCACGGGCGCTGGTCGCGGCCGGGTGCGTCCCCGTGGGCGCGACCTCCGTGCCCGGCCCCGGCACCCCCTGGCAGACCTGGGGGCTCGGCTCCGGCGGCCGGACCGTCAACCCCTGGCGGGCCGACCGCACTCCGGGCGGCTCCTCCGCCGGGTCCGCGGCGGCGGTCGCAGCGGGCCTGGTACCGATGGCGACCGGCACGGACGGCGCCGGGTCGGTGCGCATCCCCGCCGCCTGGTGCGGCATCGTCGGACTGAAGTCCACGAACGGACTCCTCCCCTCCGCCGACCGCACGGGCCTCGCCTCGGCCGGCGTCCTCACCCGCCACGCGTCCGACGCGGCGGCGTACTGGCGCTGCATGACGGATGCAGCCGAGGCCGCGCGGGAGTCGGAAGCCGCCGCAGGAAGTGGGCCGAACGGCGACGGACGGAAACAGCCGAGCCCACCCGGGACGGCCGAAGCGACCCGGGCAGCCGCCGACGGCGATGCGACGCCGGCGGCCGGGACCGGCGCAGCCGCCGCGCTCGGCGCGAGTGCCGACACGCCACGCCCGGCACAGGCGGTACCCGCGGGCGACCGTGCCCCGGCTCCCCCGGTCGCCGTCTGGTCGGACGACCTCGGCTTCGCCGACGTCGAACCGGGCATCGCCGCGATCGCCCGTGCCGCCGCCCTCCGCCTCGCGGACGCGGGTCTCGTGCGGCAGGCCCCCTCTCCCCCGTGGTCGGCCGGTCCGCGCACCCGGCGGGAGCCCGGCGCACTCACCCTGGAGGACCCGGGACCGGCCTGGCTCACCCTCCGCGCCGGAGCGCGTGTCGATCCGGCGCACCTCCGCGCGGCCCGGGAGGTCCGCGCCGAGAACGACCGGCGGCTCGCCGCGCTCTTCGCCGAGGCCGACCTGATCCTCACCCCCACCACGCCCAACCCCCCGCACGGGCACGACGGGCCGGGGGACCGCTACTCCACGGCTCTCACCTGGGCGTTCAACCTCAGTGGCCACCCGGCGCTGAGCATCCCGGCGGGCTTCGACGCCGACGGCTGCCCGGTCGGCCTCCAGCTCGTCGCCCGGGACGGCGAGGAGGCCCTGCTGCTCCGGGTCGCGGAAGCCGCCGAAGCCGTCCAGGCGTAACCCCATGAGCGGGCATCGCCGCGCCACCTTGGCATCACATGCGTACGCATATATTGTGTCTGCATGTAATCGTCGTACGCCGCATACCAGGGGGACCCCATGACCCGCCGTTTCCTGTTCGTGCTCGGCAGCAGCCGCTCCGACGGCAACACCGAGATGCTGGCCCGTGCGGCGGCGGAGCAGCTGCCGGACGATGTCGAGCAGGTGTGGATCGATCTGGCCCGGCATCCGCTGCCGGACTTCGAGGATCTGCGGCACGACAGTGACCACGTGCGCCCCGAGGGCGACAACAGGGCGCTGCTGCTGGACGCCACGCTCGCGGCCACGGACATCGTGATCGCGTCGCCGCTGTACTGGTACTCCGTGTCCGCCCACGTCAAGCGCTACCTCGACCACTGGTCGGGCTGGCTGCGCACCCCCGGTCTCGACTTCAAGGAGCACATGGCCGGCCGCACCCTCTGGGGCGTCACCGCGCTCGCCCACGACGAGGAGGAGGTCGCCGAGCCCCTCGTCGGGACGCTCAACCACTCCGCCGCGTACCTCGGCATGCTCCCCCACTGCCTTAAAGGCGTGGGAGGTACCCCCATCGGCGGAGTGCTGCTGGGCAACGGCAGCAAGCCCGGCGACGTACTCCGGGACACCGCGGCCCTGACCCGCGCGAAGACGTTCTTCACCGTGGAGCCGCCGTTCGCGCGCTTCCCGTACGACAGGGAGGAGTCCGCAGCCTGAGTCGCCTCAGGCGGTGATGTCCTTGGCCGTGAACCTCGCCCACGCCGCCGAGCCGAACACCACCGCGTACAGGGCCTGGAGGCCCAGGTTGCGCTGGAGGTCGTCCCAGTAGACCGGCTCGCGCATGAGGTCGGCGAAGGAGAGCCAGTAGTGGGAGAAGAAGTACGGGTGGAGGGCGTCGAGCTGGGGGATCTGGTCGAGGATCTGGACGGTGATGAGCAGCCCGACCGTGGTGGCCATCGCCGCGATCCCGCTGTTGGTGAGGGTGGAGACGAACAGCCCGAGGGCCGCGACCCCGATCAGTGACGCGGCCACCGCCAGCGCGATCAGCAGGGCCCGCAGCAGTCCCTCGGCGAAACTGATCCGCGTACCGGAGATCGTGGTCAGGTCCCCGAGGGGGAAGAGCAGGGCCCCGACCGCCAGTGCGGAGGCCGCCACGACGAGGGTCGCGACCAGGCAGAACGTCATGGTCGTCGCGTACTTGGTGAGCAGCAGCCGGGTGCGGCCGGCCGGTGAGACGAGCAGATAGCGGAGGGTGCCCGCGTTCGCCTCGCCCGCGATCGCGTCCCCGGCGATCACACCGACGGCCATCGGCAGGAAGAAGGGGAGCGTCGCGGCCAGCGCCGTGAACACCAGGAACAGGCCGTTGTTGGTGATCTGCGCGATGAACGCGGGCCCGCCACCGCCGCCGCCCCCTCCGTCCGGTCCGCCGCCCATCGACGATCCGTCACCCGTCTCGATCCGCACCGCGATCCCGACGAGGATCGGCACCGCCGCGAGCACACCGAGCAGCGCGATCGTCCGCCACCGCCGGAAGGTCGTCAGCAACTCGCTGCGGAACAGCCCGAAGGTCCACAGGAGGCTGGGGGTACGGACGGGGGCGGTCGGCGCGGTGGTCTCCGCCCCCGGTGTGTCAGCCCGCGACATCGAAGCCCTCCCCCGTGAGTGCCACGAACGCGTCCTCCAGGGAGGCGCGTTCGAGGGCGAACCCGCGGACGCGCACGCCCGCGGTGACCAGTGCAACGTTCAGTTCGGCGAGGTCCCGGCCGGGCGGCGGCGGTTCCGCCGTCACCCGGCCGCCTGCCTCGGTCCCGGCGCTCTCCGCCCCCTCGACCCCCTCGACCACGACCACGTCGGCGACTCCCTGCTCCTTGAGCACCCGGGCCGCGTCCGCCGTGTCGGGGGTGGTGACGACGAGACGGCCACGTGCGCCGGCGGCCAGGTCGGCGACCGCGCCCTGGACGATGAGCCGGCCCCGCGCCATGACGGCGGCGTGGGTGCACACCTGCTCGATCTCGTCGAGGAGGTGGGAGGAGAGGAAGACGGTGGTGCCGTCGGACGCCAACTCCCGTACCAGGGTGCGGATCTCACGCATCCCCTGCGGGTCGAGCCCGTTCGTCGGCTCGTCGAGGACGAGGAGCCGACGCGGCTGGAGCAGCGCCGCCGCGAGACCCAGCCGCTGTTTCATGCCCAGCGAGTACGCCTTCGCCTTCTTGCCGGCGGCGGCCGCGAGCCCCACCCGGTCGAGGGCGGCCGCGACCCGCGTACGCCGGGTGCGCGGGTCGGCGGTCGGGTCGGCGGAGTCGTAGCGGAGCAGGTTGTCGCGGCCGGAGAGGAAGCCGTAGAGGGCGGGGCCCTCGATGAGCGCGCCGACGTGCGGGAGGACGGTCCGGGCGGAGCGCGGCATGGGCCGGCCGAGGACCTGGGCCGTGCCCGAGGTCGGCTCGATCAGACCCATCAGCATGCGGATGGTGGTGGTCTTGCCCGAGCCGTTCGGGCCGAGGAAGCCGAAGACGCTGCCGCCGGGAACCGTGAGTTCCAGATGGTCCACGGCCACCTGTCCGCCGCGGAAGGTCTTGGTCAGCCCCTGGGTGTGGATGGCTGCGTCGCTCATGGCTCCCCTCGGGTACGGCCGGTGGGCCGGGACGGCAGGCTCGCCGTCCCGGCCCACCGGCCGGGCATCGCTGCTTCGCCGTCCCGGCCCGCCGGCCGGGCGACACTACTTCGCCGCGTCGGCCGCCTTCACCAGGGCGTCCTTGGTGACCGCGCCCGCGTACACGGTGCCGTCGTCGGTGAAGAGGACGTTGATCAGCCGGGTCTTGAAGACCGTACCCGAGCCGAACTCGCCCTTGACCTGGTCGCCGAGGGAGTTCAGGAACCCGTCGACCCGGGCGTCGCCGGACGAGTCGCCGCCACCGGTGGGCATGCCGGCCTCGGACCCGCCGTCGAACACGGCGATGGTGCTCCAGCCCTTGCCGATGGTCTTCAGCCCGTCGAGCCCGCTCGCGAACTCCGCCTCGGAGCCCTTGCCGTCCTTGGACTCACGGCCCTTGAACTCACCGTCCTTGAACTCACCGTTCTTGCCGGGCCCCTCGAACACGGAGTCGCCGGACCCGGACGCGTGGCCGCCCGCCTTCTCGACCTCGTCGGCCTCGGTGACCTTCGCGCCCTTCGGCGGGGTGAAGTCGAACGTCGACGCGCTCGGCTTGCCGAAGTCGACCTTCGTGAAGCCCGCGTCCACGACGGCCGCGCCGCCGCTCGCCGGGGTGAGCGTGAACTTCAGCGGCAGGCCCGTCTTCGCGTCGACGGCGATGGAGATCGCCCCGACCGTGGAACCGGACTGCTTGGGCTTGACGACCAGCTTGTACGCGTCGCGCCCGGCGACCTGCGCGGTGCCGTCGACGACCACGGACGTGGTGTCGTCGACGGCCTTCAGAGCCTCCTCGGCGAGCTGCTGAGGCGTGGCGGGCACGTCCTCGGCGGTGTCCGGGGCGCCCTTGCCGCCCTTGTCCGGGCCTTCCTTCCCCTCGCCCTCCGGGCCCGCGCCGGTCGCGTGGTAGACCTCGTTCGAGGCGCTGTCGTACGCCCACAGGTCGTCGCCGTTGTGGATGACGCTGTACTCGGCCGCCTCGTCCAGCAGCGACAGCTTCTGCTTGTCGGGGCCGTCGGCGGCGATCCGCAACGTGTGGGTGCCGGAGGCGAGTTCGAGAAGCTTGGAGGAGGGGTCCGCGGAGGAACCGCCGTCGCCGCCGGGCGCGGCCTGCGATCCCAGGCTGTCCGCCAGGCCGCCCAGGTCGGGCAGGCCCAGATCCGTGGTGATCTTCACCGTGCCGGACACCTGCTGCACGTCCGAAGCGGCGATCTTCTCGATGAGTTCCTGCGCGCTGATCTTCGGCAGATCGGGGTCACCGGAGCCGGCGAAGGCCGGGACGAGCCCGATGGTCGCGGCCGCCACGCCCAGCACGGTGACCGGGACGACGTACCGCGCGGCCTTGCGTCGCCGTGCCGAGCGCGCCTCCTCGGCCTCGGCCGCGAGCGCGGCCGCGTCGCCGGACCGGGCGCTGTCGTCGGTTTCGTACGGTGCCATGTGTGCCTTACCTCCGTCGTCGGCGGCGGCGTCTACTCGGAGCCGCCATTCTCACCCGAATCGGTGAGGAGTGGTGATACCCATCTGACCAAATCGGCCGGAGGGAATCGTCAGACTCGGGACTCAACTCCACGTACTGCTACGGGATGACATGGCGACCCGTCAGGGATGACATGACGGGGCGGCACCTCCCCACAGCCCGTGGGGGACGACGCCGACGGGCAGGATCGCGCCCCCTAAGGGACCCCTAGGGGACGCCGACGCCCACTCCTGGAAGGCGGCAGCATCCGGGGGCTCGCCTCAGAGGGCTGGCCCAAGAGGGCTGCTGGCCTCAGAGGGCTGGCCTCAGAGGGAACCCGGTCCGGGTGACTAGCCGGCGCGGTGCACCACGGCGTCGCACAGCTCCACCAGCGCCGCCTTCGCGTCGCACTCCGGCAGGGGGGCCAGCACGGCGCGGGCCTCCTCCGCGTAGCGGATGGTGTCGCGGCGGGCCTGCTCCAGGGCGGGGTGGACGCGGAGCCGGGCCAGGGCCTCGGCGTGGCGGGCGTCGTCGGTGAGGTCGGAGTCGAGCAGCTCACACAGGGCGATGTCGTCCGCCAGACCCAGTCGGCCCGCCCGCTCGCGCAGCCGCAGCACCGGCATGGTCGGCACACCCTCGCGGAGGTCCGTGCCGGGGGTCTTGCCCGACTCGTGCGAGTCGGAGGCGATGTCGAGGACGTCGTCGGCGAGTTGGAAGGCGACACCGAGCCGCTCCCCGTACTGGGTCAGCACGTCGACCACGGTCTCGTCGGCCCCGGCCATCAGTGCGCCGAGCCGTCCGGCGACCGCGACCAGCGACCCGGTCTTGCCGCCCAGCACGTCGAGGTAGTGCTCGATCGGGTCGCGTCCGTCGCGCGGCCCGGCGGTCTCCAGGATCTGTCCGGTGACCAGCCGTTCGAAGGCCTCGGCCTGGATGCGGACGGCGTCGGGGCCGAGATCGGCGAGGACGTGGGAGGCGCGGGCGAAGAGGAAGTCGCCGGTGAGGACGGCGAGCGAGTTGTCCCAGCGGGCGTTGGCGCTCGGCACGCCCCGGCGCACCTCGGCCTCGTCCATCACGTCGTCGTGGTACAGCGTGGCCAGATGGGTCAGCTCGACCACGACCGCCGAGGGCACGACACCCGGCGCGTACGGGTCGCCGAACTGCGCCGCGAGCATCACCAGCAGCGGGCGGAACCGCTTGCCGCCCGCGCGCAGCAGATGCTGGGCGGCCTCCTGGATGAAGGGGACCTCGCTCTTGGTCGCCTCCAGCAGACCCTCTTCGACGGCCGCCATTCCGGCCTGGACATCGGCTTCGAGAGCCTGGTCCCGCGCGCTCAGCCCAAATGGCTCGACGACGGTCACGAGGGTTCTCCTGTCTGCTGACGTCTACTGACGGTCACACGGTCACACGGTCGGTCTGGGTCGCTCTCACGGTCGATGACACAGTTTGTCGATCTGTCGCTGCCATCACCCGAGTCAGCGTATCCGGTCACCTTTCGATCACCACGAGCGCCCACGGGTCGACGCGCGTACGGCACCCGCGCGAGGCCCGCCCCGGCCCCCGCCCCGGCCCCGGCCCCGCCGTCGGAGGACCCCGCGGACCCCCGGAGGTCCCCGGTACACCCCCGAAGGCGTCCCCAAACACCTGGTCCGAGTTGACCGATTTGCCGCATAGCGAGCACTTCACCCGACTCCTCCCGTGAGTTGAGTCACCCGCCCCGGGCGGGGCAACCTTCCGGCGCCAGGTCGACTTTCCCTTTGCGGTAGGCAAGTTGACCCCGGAACACGCATCGGAAATTGCCGCCGAATCACACCAAAGTCAAGGTCAACTAGACCTACCGGCCAAACCGGGACTTGTTCCGATCGTGTGCTCTCGCATACGTTCACACCCCGTCCGGACGGACCGCCGAATCCTGCCGCCGCCCGGACTCCCCACCCATTGACCACTCATCCACGCACGGCAGGAGCGGGGGACCCAGGTAAGCGCCGGTCCGGCATTTCCCCCATCGGACCGACTAGGGGTGAAGCCACGCGCAGTACGCCCAGCGGACGCGACACGCACAGCGACCGCCCAGGCGACGCACGTGGCCGGGCATCTCCAGCCCGAACCCGACAGCTCACCTCGCAGGCGACGGAGAGGAATCCGCCATGCCCGCACGAGGCAAACACCGCCGTCCCAGAAGCAACGCGTTCACCCGTGGCGTGCTCGCCGCCGGAACGGGCGGGGCCGCCCTGGCCCTCCCGCTCACGGTCGCCACGACCGCGAGCGCCGCCACCCCGGCCCAGGCCGTCGGCTCCGTCCAGTCGGCCCCGCAGTCCGCCCCCGCCGTGGCGCAGCCCAAGTCCGCGACCTACACCGTGGTCTCCGGCGACACGCTCTCCTCCATCGCCCGGAAGCACGGCGTCAAGGGCGGCTGGCAGCGGCTCTACAAGGACAACCGCGCCGCCGTCGGCGACAACCCGGCCCTGATCCGCCCGGGCCTGAAGCTGAAGGTGAACGGGACGAAGGCGGCCACGGCGAAGAAGTCGTCGACGGCCTCGAAGACCACCACGGCCACGCAGGCGTCGGTCAAGACGTACCCGAACAACCTCGACGGCTGGATCCGCGAGTCGCTGGACATCATGGCGCAAAAGGGAATTCCCGGGACATACAACGGGATCCACCGCAACATCATGCGCGAGTCCTCGGGCAACCCGCTGGCGATCAACAACTGGGACTCCAACGCGGCCGCGGGCACCCCGTCGAAGGGCCTCCTCCAGGTCATCGACCCGACGTTCGCCGCGTACCACGTGTCCGGCACCCCGTACGACCCGTACGACCCGGTCGCGAACATCACGGCGGCCTGCAACTACGCCGCCGACCGGTACGGCTCGATCGACAACGTGTTCGGCCCGTACTGAGCCCCACCCACTCCGCACTCGTTCCCCTGGGCCGGCGGGCCCAGGGGAACGTTTGTTCAGCCGAACAGCCGGTCCAGCACGACCGCGATCCCGTCGTCCTCGTTGGAGAGGGTCACCTCGTCGGCGACGGCCTTGAGTTCGGGGTGGGCGTTGGCCATGGCGACGCCGTGCGCGGCCCAGTCGAACATCGGGATGTCGTTGGGCATGTCACCGAAGGCGATGGTCTCGTCCGGGGACAGACCGAGATGGTCGGCGGCCAGCGCGAGGCCCGTCGCCTTGGTGATGCCGCACGGCTGGAGTTCGACGGTGCCGGGCCCCGACATGGTGACCGTCGCCAGCGAACCGACCGCCATCCGCGCCGCCGAGGCCAACTCGTCGTCCGACAGATAGGGATGGCGCAGCAGCACCTTGCTGATCGGCTCGCACCACAGGTCGTCGCGGCGCGGCACCCGCACCGCGGGCAGTGTGGGGTGCGGCATGAGGTAGCCGGGCTCGATCAGGGTGAGGCCGTCGACGCCGTCCTGGTCGACCGCCGCGTACACCTGACCGACCTCCGCCTCGATCTTGCCGAGCGCGGTCTCGGCGAGTTCCCTGTCCAGGGTGACCGACCAGAGCAGTCGGTCCGCGCCGGGGTCGTACAACTGCGCGCCCTGTCCGCACACCGCGAGCCCCCTGCTGCCGAGGTCGTCGAAGAGGGGGCGCACTCTCGGTGCCGGCCGTCCCGTCACCACGAGGTGCTGGGCCCCGGCCTCCGTGGCCCGCGCCAGCGCGGCGAGGGACCGGTCGGAGAGCGTGTCGTCACTGCGCAGGAGCGTTCCGTCCAGGTCAGTGGCGATGAGTGAATATGCGGTGGGAGCGGCCATGATCAGAGAATACGGATGCCGCGCCCCATCGGTTCGACTCGAACCGGACGACGTCCGGCATCCCGACCGCCCCACGGCACCCGTACGTCAACACCCCTTGCCCGAACGCGGGTTCAGCGAGACGAGGGGGCCCACGCACCTTGAAGCGGCCGCAGGCCATGAAAGGGGCACGGGGAACCGCGCGACCAGCCACGCATGACCCGCACCCCGTCACGAACGACCCGCCTCAGCCCCGCCACGCACCGCCCCACCCGCGCTCACCCCGGACCCGTCTCACCCATGGGCCGCGGCAAGATGCCGAGCCAACCGAGGCGAGGCGAACTCCGTCCCGCACACGAACCGCATCACCGGCCCGTACGACGCCGCCGCGGGCAACCCCGTGAAGTACAGCCCCGGGATCGACGACCGGAACCCCGCCCCCAGCACCGGCGTCCCCCGGCTCACCCCCAGCTCCGTACGGAGCTCATGGCCGAGGAACCCCATCGCCCCGAGGTCCACCCGGTACCCGGTCGCGGCGATGACGTGATCGGCGCCCCACTCCGACGTACGGCCGTCGTGCTCGCGCACCACGAGCAGGGGGCGTCCGTCGATGACGCCGGCCCGCACGACCCGGGCCACCTCCCGCACCTCCACGCGCCCGTCGAACCGGTCCCGCAGCCACCACGCACCCAGTGGCCCGAGCACCCGGCGGACGAGGTGGTGCCGGGCGGCCGCGGGCAGATACCGGTACGGCTGCGGGTAGTAACTGAGCGCCCACAACGACCAGGCCCGCCCGAACGGCGACTCCGGGCGCATCCTCGGCTGCTTCCACGGGGGCGCGCCGAACGCCACGGCCCCCCGCCCCCGCGCGACGACCCGCACCCGCGCGCCGGCCTCGGCCGCCAGCACCGCCGCCTCCAGGGCGGACTGCCCCGCGCCCACGACGATCAGTTCCCGGTCCTTGAACCGGCTCAGGTCGGCGTGCTGAGAGCTGTGCGAGACGGGCCCCATGGGGGTGGGGCCGTCGACGGCCGCGCCCGCCAGCTCGGCCGGCAGGTGCGCCAGCCCGAACAACCCGCTCGCCACGACGACGGCCCGCGCCGCGAACAACTCCCCCGAGTCCAGCTTCAGTTCGAAGCCGCCACTCTTGATCCGGTCGACCGAGACCACCCGGACCCGTTCCAGGTCGGG
This sequence comes from Streptomyces akebiae, assembly GCF_019599145.1. Classification (NCBI taxonomy): domain Bacteria; kingdom Bacillati; phylum Actinomycetota; class Actinomycetes; order Kitasatosporales; family Streptomycetaceae; genus Streptomyces; species Streptomyces akebiae. The sequence continues at coordinate 4,157,917 of NZ_CP080647.1, forward strand.
CACGAGCCGCTGCTGGAACCACTCGCCGTAGGAGATGAAGGTCTCGACGGGGATGATGTCCTCGTCCGTCACCAGCCGTCGGATCCCCGCCGCGTCGCAGTAGTCGGCGAGCGTGTGGCCCTGCTGCGGGGCGTCGATGCTCGACGCCGCCGGTGTCGACTTCAGCAGCATTCCGGCGGGCATGTTGTCCCGCCAGCTCACCATGGGTTCACCGAAGACACGGACCGGAATGCCGTGCGCCCGAAGGTGCGCGGCCGTGGACAGACCGAACGGCCCGGCACCGATGACTGCTACCGGTTGAATCACGAAGTCCCTCCCCAGGACGCTTCATGCCTACTTCGTGTGGTCACGTGTGCCGGTGGCCCTGTGGGCAGGGCTCAGGGGCGCACGTGTGCGTTGCCGAGGCGGTTGGCCCGCCACAGCTGGTAGAGATGCTTCGCGCCCGGTCGCACGAAGCGCGCGAGCATCGTGAGGAACGGCAGCGGGTCGTCACCCGCGAGCCACGCCAGCTCGGTCCCGCTCGCGCGCGGCGGCGCGTGCGGTGTGGTGTAGCCGCTGCGCCGGTAGGCGAGCAGGGCCGGCAGATCGATGTTCTCCACGATGTACCGACGTCCGGCGAGTTGCTCCCCCTCCGGCACCGGACGCCCGGTCAGATCGAGGTGCATGGCGCGTACGACGTCGATCCCGGCCTCGTTCTCGAACAGCCGGAACTGCGCGCCCATCCGCGGATTGAAGTCCAGCAGCTTGTACCGCCCGTCCCGCCGGTCGAACCGCAGATCGAGGTCGATGATCCCCGTGAACCCGATCTGCTTGATGAACCGGGCGGCGATGTCGGCGAGTTCGGGGTTGTCGACGACGTACGCGTTCGCCGTCATCCCCGCGTGCGGCGGCCACGACCGCACCTTCACCCCGGTGAACATCGCGAGGGGGGTGGAGTCCGCGTCGAAGTACGCGTGCACGATCCAGTCCTCGGCGTCCTCCCGGGGCAGATACTCCTGGAGGATCACCCCTGGCCGGTCGCCCCACTCGCGGGCCAGCCGCAGCAGGCACTGCCGGTCGGCGATGCGGGTCGTCCCGTTCACCGCGGGCTGCCTGCGCCGCTCGAACGCCTCCCGGTTCTTGGCCACCACGGGGAAGCGGGCCCGTTCCGCGAACCGTTCCACGTCCTCGTACGACTGCGGGAACGAGCTGACGGGGCTCGCGATGCCGTGCTCCACGCAGAGTTCGTGCAGGCCCTGTTTGCTGGCGAGGCGGCGCGGGAGCTTCCCGTCGACACGGGGGAAGAGGAAGCGGGTCGCCAACTCCTCCTGGTGCTCCGCGATGAGCACCGCGGCTTCCTCGTCGGTGGGGATGAGCACGGCGGGCCGCCCTATCCGCCGCCCGATGCGCAGCAGTCCCTCCACCAGCCACGCGGGCTCCTCCGTCCCGGTGGTCGGCCACACGAACGCGCGCCGCAGGTAGCGCGAGGCGGCGGCCGGTGTGTAACGGTCCTCCGTGATCGCGTACATCGGCACGCCGAGCCGGCCCAGGCTGCGGATGGCTCCGACGCCGCCGTGGTGCAGCGGATAGTCGCCGAGCTTCACGACGAGCCCCGGAACGCCTCGGTCCGCCTGTACCGGCGCACCCCAAGTACCCATGGCCACGGGTCCCCCCACGTGTCCCCCCTACCGGACCCGGACCCACCCCGTCCGTGTCCCCCAGAGGACGCTAAGCCGGAACCTTTCCTTCCGACCCTCCCCTATCAGGACATTACGAACTCTTTAGACACTCCCCGATCTTCGCACCGCCCCGTAACGTGAGCCGCGACCAGAGGTACGACGGAACGTACGAGAGCGAGGCAGCACCCGATGCCCCCCTTCGATGTCACCGACGATGTCCCCGAGGGTCACCCCTTCGGTCCGCACAACCTCCCCTACGGTGTCTTCTCCCTCGACGCGTCCGACGCCGCCCCTTCCACCGGTGCCGGGGCCGCCGGTGCCGGGGCCGCCGGTGCCCGGACCGCCGGTGCCCGTACGGTCGGTGTCCGTCTCGGCGACCACGTCCTCGACGCCGCGGCGGCGGCGCACGCCCTCGGCTCCCCGTACGCCGCGCTGCTGGCGCACCCCACGCTGAACCCCCTGCTGGCGGCGGGGCGCACGGCCTGGTCGGACCTGCGGCGGGCGTTGACGGCGTGGCTGACGGTGCCCTCGCACCGGGAGACGATCGCGCCGTACTTCCACGCGCTGTCCTCGGTGACCCTGCACCTGCCGTTCGAGGTGGCCGACTACGTCGACTTCTACGCCTCCGAGAACCACGCCCGGAACGTCGGCAGCATCTTCCGCCCCGACGCGCCGGATCCGCTGACGCCCAACTGGAAGCATCTGCCGATCGGTTACCACGGCCGGTCCGGCACGGTCGTCGTGTCCGGCGAGGACGTGGTGCGGCCGGCCGGGCAGCGCAAGGCGCCGGCCGATCCGGAGCCGGTGTTCGGGCCGTCCGTACGGCTGGACATCGAGGCGGAGGTCGGGTTCGTGGTCGGGGTGCCCTCCGAGCGGGGACGGCCGGTGGGGCTCGGGGACTTCCGCGACCACGTCTTCGGGGTGTGTCTCCTCAACGACTGGTCGGCGCGTGATCTCCAGGCCTGGGAGTACGTTCCGCTCGGGCCGTTCCTCGGGAAGTCCTTCGCGACGTCGGTCTCGGCCTGGGTCACGCCGCTGGAGGCGCTGGAGGAGGCGCGCGTGTCACCGCCGACGCGTACGCATCCGCTGCTGCCCTACCTGGACGACTCCGCCCCGGACATCGATCCCGGAGGGTACGACCTGCGGATCAGCGTCGCGGTCAACGGGCATGTCGTCTCGGAGCCGCCCTTCGCCACGATGTACTGGACGGCCGCGCAGCAGTTGGCCCATATGACGGTGAACGGCGCGTCCCTGCGTACGGGCGATCTCTACGGCTCCGGCACGGTCAGCGGGGCCGCCCCCGACCAGCGGGGCTCGCTGCTGGAACTCACCTGGAACGGGCGCGACCCGCTCGACCTTCCGACCGGCAGGCGCACGTTCCTGGAGGACGGCGACGAGGTGACCCTCACGGCGTGGGCTCCGGGACCGGGCGGCACGAAGGTGGGGCTGGGCGAGGTCAGGGGGCGGGTGGTGGCGGGCCGGGCGTAGGGCCCCGCGCCTCGGTACCGGCCGCACCCGGGTCAGATCACGCGGAACAGGTCGGCGGCGGCGTGGACGTCGGCGAGGTCCTCTATCGAACGAAGGTTGTCGCACAGGGTGTCCAGGACCGAGTCGGCGTCGGCGACCCGTGGGGCACCGATGGCCACACCGAAGACACGGAAACCCAGTCCGTGTTTGGCCTCGTGCCAGGAACGCATCCACTCCGGGGTGACACCGCAGTCGTCGTCGGTGAGCATCACGATGTCACCGCGGGCGCGGCCCGCGTCGTCGAACTCCTCCTTCAGCAGCTCGGCGGCCGCCGACAGCGGCGTCTGATAGCTGGTGCCGCCCCCCAGGAACGTCTCCGCGAAGTCGACGACCCGGGCCGTGTCGGCGGGCTCGTCCCCGGGGAAGCGGAAGACCTGGATCTTGTCGGCGGCGGAGAACAGGATGCCGACGAAGTCCCGTCCGGCATGGCGGGCCTGGTCCAGCAGTGCCAGGGCGCACGCCTTGGACCACGCCTCCCTCGTCACTCCGCCGGGCCCCGACTCGTACATCGAGTGCGAGGTGTCGACGCACGCGACGACCGCGCCCCGGCCGGTGGTCTGCTCCCCCTGACTGTCGTAGAGCATCAGCTCCCCGGCGGCGTACCGCGCGGCGAACACGGCGCGCAGCTCGGGCAGGCCGAGATGGGCAAGCTCGGAGGGGATGACCCGGGAGAGGTCGTCGCCGAGCGTGACGCCGACCAGTTCCCCGACGGTGCTCTCGACCTTGCGGGCCCGCTCACCGGCCGCCATCTGCCGGAAGCGGCCGATGAGTTCGGCCCACTCCGCGAGGCGGCCGGTGCGCAGCCGCTCCGCGAGCCGGGCCCGCTGGTCGAACGACATCCGCTCCAGCTCGCCGGGGCCCACACCCCACGCCCGCATCAGCGAGGCCTCCTGCCGTACGGCCTCGGCGGCCTTCGCCGTCGCGGCCCGCGCGGCGATACGGGTACCGGGGGCCGCCGCCGTCAGGGCCCGCGCACTGTCCAGGGCGGCCCGCCGCGCGATGGTCCCGGCCCTCTCCGCGTCCTTGATCGCCCGGTGCACGGCGTCGGCGGCGGGGGTCGGCACGGTGCCCTCCTCGTCCGCCTCGTCCGCGGCCCGCTGAAGGGCCTCGCCCACGGCGGTCGCCGCGTCCTCCGCGTCCCGCTGTGCGGTGCCCGCCTGTTCGGCCCGCTCTCGGGCGTCGCGGGTGTGCTCCAGCATGCGGCGGAGCGCCTGGGCCTGGGCGAGCACGGCCATGGCGGCGGCGTAGGGGTCGCCGGCCGTCTCCCGGTGCAGTGCGGCGAACTCCGGGGACTCCACCAGGGCGGTGATCACCTGGTGGTTGACCAGCCGGGAGGGCGTGATCTCCGCACGGTCACGCAACCGCGGGCGGACCTTGTACGCGGCCAGAAAGACATCCGTGAGCAGGTCGGCGGTCTCGTCGCGATGACCGCTTCGACGAGGGCCATGACCGTGGTGCCCGTACCGCTCCTCGTCCAACTCCTCGGCCAGCTCGCGCAGTCCGACCGACTGCTCGTACGTGTCGCGCCATGTCATCCGGTCGAACCGGTCCGCGACCACCGCCGCGGTGTGTCGCTCGGGCCCCGCGTCCGTCAGCCCCAGCCACTTCCCGGCCCGCCCCGCCAACTCGTCCAGCCCGGCCGGTGCCCCGCCCCGGGACACCGCATCGGATGTCGTCCCGTCCATCACCGCCCTCCCCCTTGTTCAGAGCTGGGCCTGCACCGTGCTGGCGTCGACGCCGAGGGCCTCGGTGAGGACCCGGGCGCGTACGGCGCGCTGGCGGCCGGTGACACGGTCGATGGTGGCGGTGGAACGGCCCGAGGTCGCCGCCTCCTCGCGCAGCTTCTCCAGTCGCTGCCCCGCCATGGCCAGTCTGTTGTGGGCCTTCTTGATGACCCATTCGCTCAGCGCCTCGCGTGACTGCCCGGCCATCGCGTCGAGCTGGGCCTCCAACTCGTCGATGGTGTCGGCCAGGTCGAGCGCCTCCTTGGCGTCGGGGTTGACCAGGTGCAGCACCTCGCGCTCGACGGTCGGGCGCTCCGCCGGGGAGTCCCACAGCACATGTGTCAGCACCGACAGGTCGGTCTCGGCGACCGCCTCGCGGCCGTCGAGGTACGCGGACGCCTGGAGCAGCCCCACCGCCTGCCGCCAGCGGCGGTCGGAGGCGACGAGTTCCTTGCGGCGCAGGGCGGCCCGCAGCGTGCACACCGCGTCCACGATCGCGTCGGGCACCTCGACGGCTGGCACGGCTTCGGTGACGGCGTGCCGCAGCGCGGCCAGCTCGACGGTGGTCCGCGTCCGTGCCTGGGGGCGGCTGACGGCGGAGCGGACCAGCGCGGCGAAGTTGGAGGGGTCTTCCAGGTACCCGACCTCGATGCGCACCAACAGCCGGTCGTAGATCGCGGCCGAGTCCTCCCCGACGGGCAGTTCGTTGCTCGCCGTGATGGCTCCGATCAGGGGGCAGTGGACCGGCTCGCCGCCGTTCTCGGGGTGGTAGATCCGCTCGTTGAGATATCCCAGCGTCTCGTTGAGCGCGGCCGTGGAGCATTTGAAGATCTCGTCGATGAACGCGACGTGCGCGGTCGTGGCGCGGCCCTCGTACACCTGGCGGTACTCGCCCCGGGTCAGCGCGGCGACGTCGATGGGACCGAACATCCTCGTCGGAGCGGTGAACTTCGACAGCAGGATCTCCCAGTAGGCCGCCCCCTCGAACCTGCCGGTGAGTTCCCTGGCCATCTCGGACTTCGCCGTGCCTGGCGGCCCGAGCAGCAGGGAGTGCTGCCCGGCCAGCAGCGTCACCACCAGGGTGCGGACCACGTCGGCCCGCTCGTAGAAGCGTTCCGACAGCTCCCCCGTGATCGTCCGCAGCTTCTCCGCCGTGTCCTGCGCGTCCATGGTCGACCCCTCCCCTCCGGCGCCCCGTCGGGCGCCACCCCTGCGGCGGACCTCGCCGCCCGGGCCCGGGCGGCGGGTCGTCCCCCGTCTGTCCGCTACGCCCAGTCGTCCGGCTCGGGTTCCGGCTCGTCGTCCGGCCAGTCGAAGGAGTCCGCGTCAGTCGAGTCGTCGCCTGCCGGGCCCTTCGCCCCGTCGGAGGCGGCGGCCGAAGGTCCGTCCACGGCCCCGCCTGCCGACGCCAGCACCCCCAGCACCCCCTCCCCGTACGTCGCGAGCTTCTTCTCGCCGATCCCGCTGATCGTGCCGAGTTCGGCGACGGAGGCGGGGGCCGTGGCCGCGATCTCACGGAGGGTGGCGTCGTGGAAGATGACGTAGGCGGGGACGCCCTGTTCGCGGGCCTGTTCGGCGCGCCAGGCGCGCAGGGCCTCGAAGACGGGGAGCAGGTCGTCGGGGAGTTCGATGGCTGCCTTCGCCTTGCGTTCGCCCCGGCCGGAGCCCGACGACCCGGAGCCGCCGGACGTCGACCGTGTGGTCGCCGGCTTCTTCGGTTCCTTGCGCAGCGGCACGTCCCGCTCCCGCCGCAGCACCGCCCCGCTCTCCTCGGTGAGCACCAGCGTGCCGTACTCGCCCTCGACCGCGAGGAGCCCCTGGGCGAGGAGCTGCCGCACGACGCCCCGCCATTCGCCCTCGGCCAGGTCCTCGCCGATGCCGAAGACGGAGAGCTGGTCGTGGTCGAACTGGATGACCTTCGCGGTCCGGCGCCCCAGCAGGATGTCGACGATCTGCACGGCGCCGAACTTCTGCCCCCGCTCGCGCTGGAGCCGCACCACCGTGGAGAGCACCTTCTGCGCGGCCACGGTGCCGTCCCAGGTCTCCGGTGGGACGAGGCAGGTGTCGCAGTTGCCGCAGCCGTCGGCCTGGGGTTCCTGGCCGAAGTACTGGAGCAGTTGGCCGCGCCGGCACTGGGCCGTCTCGCAGAGCGCCAGCATGGCGTCGAGGTGGCCGGCGGCCCGGCGGCGGAACGCCTCGTCGCCCTCGCTGCCCTGGATCATCTTCCGCTGTTGTATGACGTCGTTCAGGCCGTACGCCATCCAGGCCGTGGACGGCAGTCCGTCGCGTCCGGCGCGGCCGGTCTCCTGGTAGTAGCCCTCGACGGACTTCGGCAGGTCGAGGTGGGCGACGAAGCGTACGTCGGGCTTGTCGATGCCCATGCCGAAGGCGATCGTGGCGACGACGACGAGCCCTTCCTCACGCAGGAACCGTGACTGGTGCGCCGCGCGGGTGCCCGCGTCGAGGCCCGCGTGGTACGGCACCGCCTCGACGCCGTTCTTGCTGAGGAACTCGGCGGTCCGCTCGACGGAGTTGCGCGAGAGGCAGTAGACGATGCCGGCGTCACCCGCGTGCTCCTGGCGCAGGAAGGACAGCAGCTGCTTCTTCGGGTCGGCCTTGGGCACGATGCGGTACTGGATGTTGGGCCGGTCGAAGCTGGCCTCGAAGTGCCTGGCGCCGGGCATGCCCAGCCGCTCGGTGATCTCGCGGTGCGTGGCGCGGGTGGCGGTGGCGGTGAGCGCGATGCGCGGCACGTCCGGCCAGCGCCGGCCCAGCAGGGAGAGGGAGAGGTAGTCGGGCCGGAAGTCGTGGCCCCATTGGGAGACGCAGTGTGCCTCGTCGATCGCGAAGACCGAGATCTTGCCGCGCCCCAGCAGATCCAAGGTGGCGTCGAGCCGCAGGCGCTCCGGTGCGAGGTAGAGCAGGTCCAGCTCGCCCGCGAGGAACTCCGCCTCGACCACGCGCCGCTCGTCGAAGTCCTGCGTGGAGTTGATGAACCCGGCGCGCACGCCCAGGGCCCGCAGGGCGTCCACCTGGTCCTGCATCAGCGCGATCAGTGGGGAGACCACGATGCCGGTACCGGGCCTGACCAGGGACGGGATCTGGTAGCAGAGGGACTTGCCGCCGCCCGTCGGCATGAGCACGACGGCGTCGCCGCCCGCGACCACATGCTCGATGATCGCTTCCTGCTCGCCCCGGAAGGCGTCGTATCCGAAGACACGGTGGAGCACGGCCAGCGCCTCGCCGTCCCCGCGCGGCCCGGCCGTCATGCCCTCGTCCGCCCTCACACCCGTCACGTCCGTCACGTCCGTCCCGATCATCGTCCGTCCCCCGCGCCCTTGCGTCCTGTGCCGCCCGTGCTTCCTCCAGCCCTTGCCACGATAGGCGCCCGCACCGACAGCCTCAGAGTTATCCACAGGCTCCACCCGCAGGGGGCGGCTCCGGGGCCCGAAAACGTCGGCGGGACCCGGCCTCTTCCGAAGCCGGGTCCCGCCACGTTCGCACACGCTTCGAACAATCGAGCGGAGCCCTATCGCACGAAGACGCCCGCCTGTCCCGCCAGATCCAGGAAGTACTGCGGCGCGACACCGAGCACCAGGGTGACGGCGACCCCGACCGCGATCGCGGTCATGGTCAGCGGTGACGGCACGGCGACCGTCGGCCCCTCGGGGCGCGGCTCACTGAAGAACATGAGCACGATGACGCGGATGTAGAAGAACGCGGCGATGGCCGAGGAGATCACACCGACCACGACGATCGCGCCCGCGCCGCCTTCCGCCGCCGCCTTGAACACGGCGAACTTCCCCGCGAACCCGGAGGTCAGCGGGATGCCCGCGAAGGCCAGCAGGAAGACCGCGAAGACGGCCGCCACCAGGGGGGACCTGCGGCCGAGCCCGGCCCACTTGGACAGGTGCGTGGCCTCGCCGCCCGCGTCGCGCACCAGCGTCACCACGGCGAACGCGCCGATGGTCACGAAGGAGTAGGCGCCCAGGTAGAACAGCACGGACGAGACGCCGTCGGGTGAGGCCGCGATGACACCGGCGAGGATGAAACCGGCGTGGGCGATCGAGGAGTAGGCGAGCAGCCGCTTGATGTCGGTCTGGGTGATGGCGACGATCGCGCCGGCCAGCATGGTGACGATGGCGACGGCCCACATGACCGGCCGCCAGTCCCAGCGCAGGCCGGGCAGGACGACGTACAGGAGCCGGAGCAGCGCGCCGAAGGCTGCCACCTTGGTCGCGGCGGCCATGAAGCCCGTGACGGGCGTGGGCGCCCCCTGGTAGACGTCCGGGGTCCACATGTGGAACGGCACCGCGCCGACCTTGAAGAGCAGGCCCATGACGAGCATGGCGGCGCCGATCAGCAGCAGCGCGTCGTTGCCCATGGTCTCGGCGAGGGCGGGGTTGATGTCGCTGATGGTGCCGTCGACGACCTGGGCGATCGTCGCGTACTTCACCGAGCCCGCGTAGCCGTACAGCAGGGCGATGCCGAAGAGGGTGAAGGCGGACGCGAAGGCACCGAGGAGGAAGTACTTGACCGCCGCCTCCTGCGACATGAGCCGCTTGCGGCGGGCCACGGCGCACAGCAGGTAGAGCGGGAGGGAGAAGACCTCCAGCGCGATGAAGAGGGTCAGCAGGTCGTTGGCCGCCGGGAAGATCAGCATGCCGCCGATCGCGAAGAGCAGCAGGGGGAAGACCTCGGTGGTGGTGAACCCCGCCCTGACGGCGGCCTTCTCGCTGTCGCTGCCGGGCACGGAGGCGGCCTGTGCGGCGAAGGAGTCGACCTTGTTGCCGTGCGCCTCGGGGTCGAGGCGCCGTTCGGCGAAGGTGAAGACGCCGAGGATGCCGGCGAGGAGGATCGTGCCCTGGAGGAACAGGGCCGGTCCGTCCACGGCGATGGCGCCCATGGCCGCGATGCCGGCCTTGGTGGTGCCGTATCCGCCCGCCGCGAGCGCGACGACCGCGGCGAAGGAGGCCGCGAGGGCGACGACGGAGACGAACACCTGGGCGTGGTAGCGGAACCTGCGCGGGACGAAGGCCTCGACCAGCACTCCGACGATCGCCGCGCCGATGACGATCAGGGTGGGCGACAATTGCCCGTATTCGATCTTCGGCGCGTCGATCTTGGTGATCGGGTCGGCCGCGGTTGTCCACAGGCTGTGGACGGCTGATGCGCTCACTTGGCCGCCTCCACCTCGGGCTGGGGGTCCTTCTTCTGGACGTCGGACATGGTGTGCTCGACCGCCGGGTTGACGATGTCGGTGACCGGCTTCGGGTAGACGCCGAGGAAGATCAGCAGCACGACCAGCGGGGCGACCACCACGAGCTCCCGCACCCTCAGGTCGGGCATCCCCTCGACCTCGGCCTTCACCGGGCCCGTCATCGTCCGCTGGTAGAGCACGAGGGTGTAGAGCGCGGCGAGGACGATGCCGACGGTGGCGATGATCCCGACCACCGGATAGCGCGCGAACGTGCCGACCAGGACCAGGAACTCACTGACGAACGGGGCGAGTCCGGGCAGCGACAGCGTCGCGAGGCCACCGATCAGGAAGGTGCCGGCGAGGACCGGCGCGACCTTCTGCACCCCGCCGTAGTCGGCGATGAGCCGGGATCCGCGCCGGGAGATCAGGAATCCGGCGACCAGCATCAGGGCGGCGGTCGAGATGCCGTGGTTGACCATGTAGAGCGTCGCGCCGGACTGGCCCTGGCTGGTCATCGCGAAGATTCCCAGGATGATGAAGCCGAAGTGCGAGATCGACGCGTACGCCACCAGCCGTTTGATGTCGCGCTGGCCGACGGCGAGCAGCGCCCCGTAGATGATGCTGATCAACGCCAGGACGAGGATCGCGGGCGTCGCCCACTTGCTGGCCTCGGGGAACAGTCCGAGGCAGAAGCGGAGCATCGCGAAGGTGCCGACCTTGTCGACGACGGCCGTGATGAGGACGGCGACCGGGGCGGTGGACTCCTGCATGGCGTTGGGCAGCCAGGTGTGCAGCGGCCACAGCGGGGCCTTCACGGCGAAGGCGAAGAAGAAGCCGAGGAACAGCCACCGCTCGGTGGTGGTCGCCATCTCCAGGGAGCCGTTGGCACGGGCCTCGGCGATCTCCGGGAGCGAGAAGTTCCCGGCGACCACGTAGAGGCCGATGACCGCGGCCAGCATGATCAGACCGCCGACCAGGTTGTAGAGGAGGAACTTCACCGCGGCGTACGAGCGTTGCGTGGACGCCGCCTCCTCGCCGTGCTCGTGGGCCCGGTCCCCGAAGCCGCCGATGAGGAAGTACATCGGGATGAGCATGGCTTCGAAGAAGATGTAGAAGAGGAAGACGTCGGTGGCCTCGAAGGAGATGATCACCATCGCCTCGACGGCCAGGATCAGGGCGAAGAAGCCCTGCGTCGGCCGCCACCGCTTGCTGCCGGTCTCCAGCGGGTCGGCGTCGTGCCAGCCCGCGAGGATGATGAACGGGATGAGCAGGGCGGTGAGCCCGATCAGCGCCACCGCGATGCCGTCGACGCCCAGCTCGTACCGCACGCCGAAGTCCGCGATCCAGGCGTGGGACTCGGTGAGCTGGTAGCGGTCGCCACCGGGGTCGAAGCGGAACGCGATGATCGCGGCGAGCACCAGCGTGCCCAGCGAGACGATCAGCGCCAGCAGTTTCGCGGCGTTGCGCCGCGGGGCCGGGACGGCGGCCGTGGCGATCGCCCCGAGGGCCGGGAGCGCCGCCGTCGCTGTCAGCAGAGGAAAGGACATCGGTATCAGACCGCCCTCATCAGCAGGGTCGCGGCGATGAGGATCGCAGCACCGCCGAACATCGAGACCGCGTACGACCGGGCATAGCCGTTCTGGATCCGGCGCAGCCGCCCGGAGAGGCCGCCCATCGAGGCCGCCGTGCCGTTGACGACGCCGTCGACCAGGGTGTGGTCGACGTAGACGAGGGAGCGCGTCAGGTGCTCTCCGCCGCGTACGAGGACGACGTGGTTGAAGTCGTCCTGGAGCAGGTCGCGCCGGGCGGCCCGGGTGAGCAGCGATCCGCGCGGGGCGACGACGGGGACGGGCTTGCGCCCGTACTGGAGCCAGGCGAGGCCGACGCCGATGACCATCACGGCGACCGTGGAGATCGTCACCGTCAGGGCGCTGACCGGCGGGTGGCCGTGCGCGTGGCCGGTGACGGGCTCCAGCCAGTGGATGAACCGGTCACCGATGCTGAAGTACGCGCCGCCGAAGACCGATCCGACCGCCAGGACGATCATGGGGATCGTCATGACCTTGGGGGACTCGTGCGGGTGCGGTTCGTGGCCGTGCTCGTCGGGCTGCCAACGCTTCTCGCCGAAGAACGTCATCAGCATCACGCGCGTCATGTAGAACGCGGTGATGGCCGCGCCCAGCAGGGCCACGCCGCCGAGGATCCAGCCCTCGGTGCCGCCCTTGGCGAAGGCCGCCTCGATGATCTTGTCCTTGGAGAAGAAGCCGGACAGGCCCGGGAAGCCGATGATGGCGAGGTAGCCGAGGCCGAAGGTGACGAAGGTGATCGGCATGTACTTCCGCAGGCCGCCGTACTTGCGCATGTCGACCTCGTCGTTCATGCCGTGCATGACCGAGCCGGCGCCGAGGAACAGGCCCGCCTTGAAGAAGCCGTGCGTCACCAGGTGCATGATCGCGAAGACGTAGCCGATGGGGCCGAGGCCCGCGGCCAGCACCATGTAGCCGATCTGCGACATCGTCGAGCCGGCGAGGGCCTTCTTGATGTCGTCCTTCGCGCAACCGACGATCGCACCGAAGAGGAGCGTGACCGCGCCCACGACGGTGGTGACGAGCTGTGCGTCCGGGGCTGCGTTGAAGATGTTCGCGGAGCGGACGATCAGGTAGACGCCCGCGGTCACCATGGTCGCGGCGTGGATGAGGGCGGAGACCGGGGTCGGGCCCTCCATCGCGTCCCCGAGCCAGGACTGCAGCGGCACCTGGGCGGACTTGCCGCAGGCCGCGAGCAGCAGCATCAGGGCGATCGCGGTGAGCGTGCCCTCGCTCGTCTCGCCGACGGCGCCCAGGACCGGCCCGAAGGCGAAGGTCCCGAAGGTGGTGAACATCAGCATGATGGCGATGGACAGGCCGACATCGCCGACGCGGTTGACCAGGAAGGCCTTCTTCGCGGCGGTGGCGGCGCTGGGCTTGTGCTGCCAGAAGCCGATCAGCAGGTACGAGGCGAGACCGACGCCCTCCCAGCCGACGTACAGCAACAGGTAGTTGTCGGCGAGGACCAGCAGCAGCATCGCCGCGAGGAACAGGTTCAGATAGCCGAAGAAGCGGCGTCGGCGCTCGTCGTGCTCCATGTACCCGATGGAGTACACGTGGATGAGCGAGCCGACTCCGGTGATCAGCAGGACGAACGTCATCGACAACTGGTCGAGCTGGAAGGCCACGTCGGCCTGGAAGCCCTCGACGGGGATCCAGCTGAACAGGTGCTGGCCGATCTCGCGGTGTTCGGCGTCCTTGCCGAGCATGTCGGCGAAGAGGACCACGCCGATGACGAAGGAGGCGGCGGCGAGGGCCGTGCCGATCCAGTGGCCGACGGCGTCCAGGCGACGGCCGCCGCACAGCAGGACGGCGGCTCCGAGCAGGGGCGCCGCGACCAGCAGCGCAATCAGGTTCTCCACGATTCTTCCGACCCCTTACAGCTTCATCAGGCTGGCGTCGTCGACCGAGGCCGAGTGGCGGGACCGGAAGAGCGACACGATGATCGCGAGTCCGACCACGACCTCCGCGGCGGCGACGACCATCGTGAAGAAGGCGATGATCTGGCCGTCGAGATTGCCGTGCATCCGGGAGAAGGCGACCAGGGCGAGGTTGCAGGCGTTGAGCATCAGCTCGACGCACATGAACACCACGATCGCGTTCCGCCTGATCAGGACGCCGGTGGCGCCGATGGTGAACAGGAGGGCGGCGAGATACAGGTAGTTGACGGGATTCACTTCGCTGCCTCCCCGTTCTTCCCGTTGGTGCCGCTGTCGCGGCCGTTTCCGCCGCTTCCGCTGTGCGAGCGCTCCAGGCGGTCCTCGGCGCGCTGCTCCAGGGCCTTGAGGTCGTTCAGTGCCTCGGTCGACACGTCACGGATCTGGCCCCGGTCCCGCAGGGTCTTGCTGACGGTCAGCTCGGACGGGGTGCCGTCGGGCAACAGGCCCGCGATGTCGACCGCGTTGTGCCGGGCGTAGACGCCGGGGGCCGGCAGCGGCGGGAGGTGCTTGCCCTCGCGTACGCGCTGTTCGGCCAGCTCGCGCTGGGTCTTGGCGCGCTCGGTGCGCTCGCGGTGGGTGAGGACCATGGCGCCGACGGCGGCCGTGATGAGGAGGGCGCCGGTGAGTTCGAAGGCGAACACGTAGTCGGTGAAGATCAGGGCCGCGAGGCCCTCCACGTTGCCGCCCGCGTTCGCCGTGCCCAGGCCGTTGAACTCCGTCAGCGAGGCGTTGCCGATGCCCGCGGTCAGCAGGATGCCGAAGCCGAGGCCGCACAGGAGGGCCAGCCAGCGCTGGCCCTTGATGGTCTCCTTCAGGGAGTCCGCCGCGGTGACGCCGACGAGCATCACCACGAACAGGAACAGCATCATGATCGCGCCGGTGTAGACGACGATCTGCACGACGCCCAGGAAGTAGGCGCCGTTGGCCAGGTAGAACACGGCCAGGATGATCATGGTGCCGGCGAGGCAGAGCGCGCTGTGCACGGCCCTCTTCATGAAGACGGTGCACAGGGCGCCGATCACGGCGATCGTGCCGAGCACCCAGAACTGGAAGGCCTCACCGGTGGAGGTGGTGTAGGCGGCGAGCTGCGCGCTCATGCGTCCACCTCCTCGTCTTCCGGCCTCTCGCCCTGGGAGGTGGCGACCTGACGCTCCGTACCGGGCGCCGCCTCGGTGACCAGGCCCCGGTAGTAGTCCTGCTCGTCGGCGCCGGGGAAGATCGAGTGGGGCGAGTCGACCATGCCCTCCTCCAGACCGGCGAGCAGCTGCTCCTTGGTGTAGATGAGGTTGGCGCGGCTGGAGTCCGCCAGCTCGAACTCGTTGGTCATCGTGAGCGCGCGCGTGGGGCAGGCCTCGATGCACAGGCCGCACAGGATGCAGCGGGCGTAGTTGATCTGGTAGACGCGGCCGTACCGCTCGCCCGGGGAGTAGCGCTCCTCGTCCGTGTTGTCGGCGCCCTCCACGTAGATGGCGTCGGCGGGGCAGGCCCAGGCGCACAGTTCGCAGCCGACGCACTTCTCCAGGCCGTCCGGATGGCGGTTGAGCTGGTGCCTGCCGTGGAACCGCGGGGCCGTGGTCTTCTGCTGCTCCGGATACTGCTCGGTCAGCCGCTTCTTGAACATGGCCTTGAAGGTCACGCCGAAGCCGGCGACGGGGTTCTGGAACCCCTGCTTGTTCTCTTTCGGCTCCTCAGCCATCGGACGCCTCCCTCCCATTCGAAGATCCGTCACTGTCAGTATCGGACCCGCCACTGACAATCAGCTCCCGCTCCCGGCGCGGGCGCCTGCGCGGCACCGGCGGGAGGGTCTGTCCGGGCAGGGGCGGCACGGGGAATCCGCCGGCCATCGGGTCGAAGCCGGCCGGTTCGGCGGGCTGGTCCTGTGCCTCGCGCCGGTCGCGGAACATGTCGGCGACTACGGAGAGCAGGAAGAGGACGATGACGGCGCCGAGGACGTACAGCGCGATCTCGGCGAAGTCGTAGTTCTCGTTCCTGAGGGTCCGCACGGTCGCGACGAGCATCAGCCAGACCACGGAGACCGGCAGGAGGACCTTCCAGCCGAGCTTCATCAGCTGGTCGTAGCGGACGCGTGGGAGGGTGCCGCGCAGCCAGATGAAGAAGAACAGCAGCAGCTGCACCTTCACCACGAACCAGAGCATCGGCCACCAGCCGTGGTTGGCGCCCTCCCAGAAGGTGCTGATGGGGTAGGGAGCCCGCCAGCCGCCGAGGAACAGCGTCACCGACACGGCGGAGACGGTCACCATGTTGACGTACTCGGCGAGCATGAACATCGCGAACTTGATCGACGAGTACTCGGTGTTGAAGCCGCCGACGAGGTCGCCCTCGGACTCCGGCATGTCGAACGGGGCGCGGTTGGTCTCGCCGACCATGGTCACGATGTAGATGACGAACGACACCGGCAGCAGCACGATGTACCAGCGGTCCTGCTGCGCCTCCACGATCGCCGACGTCGACATCGACCCCGAGTAGAGGAAGACCGAGGCGAACGCGGCGCCCATGGCGATCTCGTAGGAGATCATCTGCGCACAGGAGCGCAGGCCGCCCAGGAGCGGATAGGTGGAGCCGGAGCTCCACCCCGCGAGGACGATGCCGTAGATGCCGACCGAGGCGACGGCGAGGATGTAGAGCATCGCGATCGGCAGGTCGGTGAGCTGCATCGTGGTGCGCTGGCCGAAGATCGAGATCTCGTTGCCGGCGGGCCCGAAGGGGATCACCGCGATCGCCATGAAGGCCGGGATGGCCGCGACGATCGGCGCGAGGACGTAGACGACCTTGTCCGCGCGTTTGACGATGACGTCTTCCTTGAGCATCAGCTTGATGCCGTCGGCGAGCGACTGGAGCATGCCCCAGGGGCCGTGCCGGTTGGGGCCGATGCGCAGCTGCATCCAGGCGACGACCTTGCGCTCCCACACGATGGAGAACAGCACGGTGATCATCAGGAAGGCGAAGCAGAACACCGCCTTGACGACGACCAGCCACCAGGGGTCGCGGCCGAACATCGAGAGGTCTTCAGCGGCGAGGAAGTACGCGCTCATGCCTCCACCTCCTCGGGGACCTCGGCGGCGAGCGTCGCGGGGCCGATACGGACGAGTGCGCCGGGCAGCGCCCCGGTGTCGGAGGCGACGCCCGAACCGGTGGAGTTCAGCGGCAGCCAGACGACGCGGTCGGGCATCTCGCTGATCAGCAACGGCAGTTCGACGACCCCGGCGGGGCCGCTGACCGCGAGGGCGTCGCCGTTCTTGACGCCGACCTCGGCGGCCGTGGCGGCGGACACGCGCGCGTGGGCGGCGTGCCGGGTCCCGGCGAGCGCCTCGTCGCCGTCCTGGAGACGGCCCTGGTCGAGCAGCAGCCGGTGTCCGGCGAGGACGGCCTCCCCGGCGGCCGCGCGCGGCGCTCCGGTCGCGACCTCCACCGGCTCGTTGGCCCTCGCCCCGTCCCACGCCCCGAGGCGGTCCAGCTCCGCGCGCGTGGTGCGCAGGTCCGGCAGCCCCAGGTGGACGTCCATGGCGTCGGCCAGCATCTGCAGGACGCGGCCGTCGGTGGGCGCCACCGGGCGGGTCATCTGGTCGGGCTTCAGCGCGGCCTCGAACATCCGCACGCGGCCTTCCCAGTTGACGAAGGTGCCCGCCTTCTCGGCGACGGCGGCGACCGGGAGGACGACGTCGGCCCGGTCGGTGACCTCGCTGGGCCGCAGTTCCAGCGACACCAGGAAGCCCACCGCGGACAGTGCCTCACGCGCGCGTGCCGGGTCGGGCAGATCGCCGACTTCCACTCCCGCCACCACCAGGGCCCCGAGCTCTCCGGTGGCGGCGGCCTCGACGATCTGCCCGGTGTCCCGGCCGTAGCGCGCGGGGAGTTCGCCGACGCCCCAGGCGGCGGCGACCTCCGCGCGTGCGCGCGGGTCGGTGGCCGGGCGCCCGCCCGGCAGCACGGACGGCAGCGCGCCCGCCTCGACGGCGGCGCGCTCCCCGGCCCTGCGCGGGATCCACACCAGCTTCGCGCCGGTCAGCGACGCGGCCCGGACGGCGGCGGTGAGCCCGCCCGCGACAGCGGCGAGGCGCTCGCCCACGACGATCACGGCGCCCTCGATGCGCAGCGCCTCGGAGGCCTTGGTGCCGTCGTCGTCGAGGCCGAAGCCGCTCGCGAGGGCGTCCAGCCACTCGGTCTCGGTGCCGGGCGCGGCGGGCAGCAGGGTGCCGCCGGCCTTCTCCAGGCCCCGGGTGGCGTGCGTCGCCAGCGAGAACACCCGCTGCTTGTGCTTGCGCCAGGCCTTGCGCAGCCTCAGGAAGACGCCGGGCGCCTCCTCCTCGGCCTCGAACCCGACCAGCAGGACGGCGGGGGCCTTCTCCAGGGAGGTGTAGGTGACGCCCGTACCGTCGAGGTCGCGGCCGCGTCCGGCGACGCGGGCGGCCAGGAAGTCGGCCTCCTCGCCGCTGTGCACGCGCGCGCGGAAGTCGATGTCGTTGGTGTCGAGGGCCACGCGCGCGAACTTGCTGTACGCGTAGGCGTCCTCGACGGTGAGCCGGCCGCCGGTCAGGACGGCGGCCCGGCCGCGCGCCGCGAGGAGCCCCCGGGCGGCGACCTCCAGGGCCTCCGGCCAGGAAGCGGGCTCCAGGACCCCCTGGGCGTTGCGGACGAGCGGGGTGGTCAGCCGGTCCGGGCGCTGCGCGTAGCGGAACGCGAAGCGGCCCTTGTCGCAGATCCACTCCTCGTTGACCTCGGGGTCGTCGGCCGCGAGGCGTCGCATGACCTTGCCGCGCCGGTGGTCGGTGCGGGTGGCGCAGCCGCCGGAGCAGTGCTCGCAGACGGACGGCGAGGAGACCAGGTCGAAGGGGCGGGAGCGGAATCGGTACGCCGCCGAGGTCAGCGCGCCGACGGGGCAGATCTGGATGGTGTTGCCGGAGAAGTACGACTCGAAGGGGTCGCCCTCGCCGGTGCCGACCTGCTGCAGGGCGCCCCGCTCGATCAGTTCGATCATCGGGTCGCCGGCGACCTGGTTGGAGAACCGGGTGCAGCGGGCGCACAGCACGCACCGCTCGCGGTCGAGCAGCACCTGCGTGGAGATCGCCACGGGCTTCTCGTACGTCCGCTTCCTGCCCTCGAAGCGGGACTCGGAGTGGCCGTGCGACATGGCCTGGTTCTGCAGCGGGCACTCGCCGCCCTTGTCGCAGACGGGGCAGTCCAGCGGGTGGTTGATGAGCAGGAGCTCCATCACACCCTTCTGGGCCTTCTCCGCGACGGGGGAGGTGAGGTGGGTCTTGACGACCATCCCGTCCGTGCAGGTGATCGTGCAGGACGCCATGGGCTTGCGCTGGCCCTCGACCTCGACGATGCACTGGCGGCACGCGCCGGCGGGGTCGAGGAGGGGGTGGTCGCAGAAGCGGGGGATCTCGATGCCGAGCTGTTCGGCGGCCCGGATGACCAGGGTGCCCTTGGGCACGCTGATGTCGACGCCGTCGATGGTCAGCGAGACGAGATCTTCCGGCGGGACCGCCGCCTCCCCGCCCCCGGAGGGAGCGCTGGTGGTCACGGTCATGCGTTCACCTCCGCGTGCTTGTCCTTGTCGGCCCAGGCGGTCGATTTGGCCGGGTCGAACGGGCAGCCCCGGCCCGTGATGTGGTCCTCGTACTCCGCGCGGAAGTACTTGAGGGAGGAGAAGATCGGCGAGGCGGCGCCGTCGCCGAGGGCGCAGAAGGACTTGCCGTTGATGTTGTCGGCGATGTCGTTCAGCTTGTCGAGGTCGCTCATGACGCCCTTGCCGGCCTCGATGTCGCGCAGCAACTGGACCAGCCAGTAGGTGCCTTCGCGGCAGGGGGTGCACTTGCCGCAGGACTCGTGGGCGTAGAACTCGGTCCAGCGGGTGACGGCCCGGACGACGCAGGTCGTCTCGTCGAAGCACTGGAGTGCTTTCGTGCCGAGCATGGAACCGGCGGCGCCCACTCCTTCGTAGTCGAGGGGGACGTCGAGGTGCTCGTCGGTGAACATCGGGGTCGAGGAGCCGCCCGGCGTCCAGAACTTGAGGCGATGGCCGGGCCGCATGCCGCCGCTCATCTCCAGCAGTTGGCGGAGGGTGATGCCGAGCGGGGCCTCGTACTGGCCGGGGGAGGCGACATGGCCGCTGAGGGAGTAGAGCGTGAAGCCGGGGGACTTCTCGCTTCCCATCGACCTGAACCATTCCTTGCCCCTGTGCAGGATGGCGGGAACCGAGGCGATCGACTCGACGTTGTTCACCACAGTGGGACAGGCGTAGAGGCCTTCCACGGCGGGGAAGGGGGGACGCAGCCGGGGTTGACCCCGGCGGCCTTCGAGCGAGTCGAGCAGTGCGGTCTCCTCACCACAGATGTACGCGCCGGCGCCGGCGTGCACGGTGATGTCGAGGTCGAGTCCGCTGCCCAGGATGTTCTCGCCGAGGAAGCCCCCCTCGTAGGCCTCGCGGACGGCCTCGTGCAACCGCCGCAGGACGGGGACGACCTCACCACGCAGGTAGATGAAGGCATGCGAGGACCGAATGGCGTAGCACGCGATGATCATGCCCTCGATGAGGCTGTGCGGGTTCGCGAAGAGGAGCGGAATGTCCTTGCACGTTCCGGGCTCCGACTCGTCGGCGTTGACAACCAGATAGTGCGGTTTTCCATCGCCCTGGGGAATGAACTGCCATTTCATTCCGGTCGGGAATCCCGCGCCGCCACGGCCGCGCAGACCCGACTCCTTGACGTACGCGATGACGTCGTCCGGTGACATGGCCAGCGCCTTGCGCAGTCCCTCGTACCCGTCGTGCCTGCGGTAGACGTCGAGCGACCACGGCCTGTCCTCGTCCCAGAAGGCCGACAGCACGGGTGCGAGCAGCTTCTCCGGGCTGCTGCCCTTGATCTCGGGTGCCAACGTCATCACTCCCCCTCCTCGGCGGCGGGCCCGGCCGGGTGGGCGGGGTCGGAGGCCGATGTCTCCTGCGGCGCGTCGTGCGAGCTGAGGTGCTCACCGGGTGACGGCTCGTGCACCTTGTCCTGCGGCTCGTCGTGCGGGCCGCCGTCCCGTGGATGGACCACGCGCGCGGGTCCGGCCTCTCCCCTGGCCAGGCGGAGGCCGACCAGCGAGGCGGGTCCCGCGCCGCCGCTCGCCTCGACGGCGCCGGGCCGCTCGTCGGGGAAGCCGGCGAGGATCCGCGCGGTGTCCTTGAAGGTGCACAGCGGCGCCCCGCGCGTGGGCCGGACCTCGGTTCCCTCGCGCAGGTCGTCGACGAGTCGCTTGGCGCTGTCGACGGTCTGGTTGTCGAAGAACTCCCAGTTGACCATCACGACCGGCGCGAAGTCGCAGGCCGCGTTGCACTCGATGTGCTCCAGCGTGACCTTGCCGTCGCCGGTGGTCTCGCCGTTGCCGACGCCGAGGTGGTCCTGCAGCGCCTCGAAGATCGCGTCGCCGCCCATCACCGCGCACAGGGTGTTGGTGCAGACGCCCACCTGGTAGTCACCGCTCGGCTTGCGCCGGTACATGGAGTAGAAGGTGGCGACCGCGGTGACCTCGGCCGTGGTCAGGCCGAGCACCTCGGCGCAGAACCGCATGCCGGTGCGGGTGACATGGCCCTCCTCCGACTGCACGAGATGCAGCAACGGCAGCAGGGCGGACCGGGAGTCCGGGTAGCGGGCGACGACCTGGGCCGCGTCCCGCTCCAGCCGGGCTCGAACGTCGTCCGGGTAGTCGGGCGCGGGCAGTTGCGGCATGCCCAGGCTGACGCCCTCGGGGGTGGTGGTCACCGGTCGACGCCTCCCATCACGGGGTCGATGGACGCGACGGCGACGATGACGTCGGCGACCTGGCCGCCCTCGCACATCGCCGCCATGGCCTGCAGGTTGGTGAAGGACGGGTCGCGGAAGTGGACCCGGAAGGGGCGGGTGCCTCCGTCGGACACGGCGTGCACCCCGAGTTCGCCCTTGGGCGACTCGACGGCCGAGTACGCCTGTCCCGGCGGGACGCGGAATCCCTCGGTGACCAGCTTGAAGTGGTGGATCAGGGCCTCCATGGAGGTGCCCATGATCTTCTTGATGTGGTCCAGGGAGTTGCCGAGTCCGTCCGGTCCCAGGGCGAGCTGGGCGGGCCAGGCGATCTTCTTGTCGCCGACCATGACCGGGCCGGGCTGCAGCCGGTCCAGGCACTGCTCGACGATCCGCAGGGACTGGCGCATCTCTTCGAGGCGGATCAGGAAGCGGCCGTAGGAGTCGCAGGTGTCGGCGGTCGGGACGTCGAAGTCGTACGTCTCGTAGCCGCAGTACGGCTGGGCCTTGCGCAGGTCGTGCGGGAGGCCGGCGGAGCGGAGGATCGGGCCGGTGGCGCCGAGGGCCATGCAGCCGGACAGGTCCAGATAGCCGACGTCCTGCATACGGGCCTTGAAGATGGGGTTCCCGGTGGCGAGCTTGTCGTACTCGGGAAGGTTCTTCTGCATCTTCTTCACGAACTCGCGGATCTGGTCCACCGCGCCGGGCGGCAGGTCCTGGGCGAGTCCGCCGGGCCGGATGTACGCGTGGTTCATGCGCAGCCCGGTGATCAGCTCGTAGATGTCGAGAATCAGTTCACGATCACGGAAGCCGTAGATCATGATCGTGGTCGCGCCCAGTTCCATGCCGCCGGTGGCGATGCACACCAGGTGGGAGGAGAGCCGGTTCAGCTCCATCAGGAGCACCCGGATGATCGTGGCGCGGTCCGGGATCTCGTCCTCGATGCCGAGGAGCTTCTCCACGGCGAGGCAGTACGCCGTCTCGTTGAAGAACGGCGTCAGGTAGTCCATGCGCGTCACGAACGTGGTGCCCTGGGTCCACGTCCGGTATTCGAGGTTCTTCTCGATGCCGGTGTGGAGGTAGCCGATGCCGCAGCGGGCCTCGGTGACGGTCTCGCCGTCGATCTCCAGGATCAGCCGGAGCACACCGTGGGTGGACGGGTGCTGGGGGCCCATGTTGACGATGATGCGCTCGTCGTCGGACCGGGCCGCGGTCTCGGCGACCTCGTCCCAGTCGCCGCCGGTGACCGTGTAGACGGTGCCCTCGGTGGTCTCGCGCGCCGAGGCGGCGGACTCCGCCGATGCGTGCTGCGTGCTCATGAGTACGACCTCCGCTGGTCCGGAGCCGGGATCTGGGCGCCCTTGTACTCGACGGGGATGCCGCCGAGGGGATAGTCCTTGCGCTGCGGGAAGCCCTGCCAGTCGTCCGGCATCATGATCCGCGTCAGCGCGGGGTGGCCGTCGAAGACGATGCCGAAGAAGTCGTACGTCTCGCGCTCGTGCCAGTCGTTGGTCGGGTAGACGGGGACGAGCGACGGGATGTGCGGGTCGGCGTCGGGGGCCGAGACCTCCAGGCGGATCAGCCGGTTGTGGGTGATCGAGCGCAGGTGGTAGACGGCGTGCAGCTCGCGGCCCTTGTCGCCGGGGTAGTGGACGCCGGAGACGCCGGTGCACAGCTCGAAGCGGAGGGCCGGGTCGTCGCGGAGGGTCCGGGCGACGGTCGGCAGGTGTTCGCGCTCGATGTGGAAGGTGAGCTCGCCGCGGTCGACGACGGTCCTGTCGATGACGTTCTCGGGGACGAGGCCCTGTTCCTCCAGGGCACCCTCCAGTTCGTCGGCGACCTCGTCGAACCAGCCGCCGTAGGGGCGGACGGCCTCTCCGGGAAGCCGGATGGAGCGGACCAGACCGCCGTAGCCGGAGGTGTCGCCGCCGTTGTTCGCGCCGAACATGCCGCGCTGGACGCGGATCTCCTCGCCGCCGTCGCCGCGCTGGCCGGGGAGGTTGGAGGCCGCGAGGTCCTTCTCGGGGTTCACCCCGTTCGAGTCGTTCTTGCCGTTCTTGCCGTTCGCGTCGCTCATCGCAGCAGCCCCTTCATCTCGATGGTGGGGAGTGCCTTGAGCGCGGCTTCCTCGGCCTCGCGGGCCGCTTCCTCCGCGTTCACGCCGAGCTTGGACGTCTGGATCTTCTGGTGGAGCTTGAGGATCGCGTCCATCAGCATCTCGGGCCGTGGCGGGCAGCCCGGGAGGTAGATGTCGACCGGGACGATGTGGTCGACGCCCTGGACGATCGCGTAGTTGTTGAACATGCCGCCGGACGACGCGCAGACCCCCATGGAGATCACCCACTTGGGATTCGGCATCTGGTCGTAGACCTGCCGCAGCACCGGCGCCATCTTCTGGCTGACCCGGCCGGCCACGATCATCAGGTCCGCCTGACGCGGCGAGCCGCGGAACACCTCCATGCCGAAGCGCGCCAGGTCGTAGCGGCCCGCGCCGGTGGTCATCATCTCGATGGCACAACAGGCGAGGCCGAAGGTGGCGGGGAAGACGGATGCCTTGCGTACCCAGCCCGCGGCCTGCTCGACGGTGGTCAGCAGGAAACCGCTCGGCAGTTTTTCTTCGAGTCCCATGGCTTAAAGGCCCCTCAGTCCCATTCCAGGCCGCCGCGGCGCCAGACGTACGCGTAGGCGACGAAGACGGTGAGCACGAAGAGCAGCATCTCCACGAGCCCGAAAACACCCAGGGCGTCGAAGGTGACGGCCCACGGGTAGAGGAAGACGATCTCGATGTCGAAGACGATGAAGAGCATCGCCGTCAGGTAGTACTTGATGGGGAATCGCCCGCCGCCGGCCGGCGTGGGGGTGGGCTCGATCCCGCACTCGTAGGCCTCGAGCTTGGCCCGGTTGTAGCGCTTCGGGCCGATCAGCGTGGCCATGATCACGGAGAAGATCGCAAAGCCTGCCCCGAGGGCTCCCAGTACGAGGATGGGCGCATAGGCGTTCACCGCTCCTCGCTCCTCTCAGTCGGCACTGACTGCTGGCGGATTGGCGTGGACCCTGCTCTCCCGCCCCACCGGTCACACGAACCCCGTCTGCCTCGACGAAGATCGCGAACATGTGAAGCAGGTCACAAGCCCAACTGCCCCGCATCCTATGCCTGCCGGTCTGTGATCTGCGACACGGGTGCGGCACCGAGTTTGTGATCTCCACCACCTGACGAAGGATCATGAAGTCGGATGAGCGTCGATCTTCATACACGAAGCGCCAGACTGATCACCAGAAGTGACATTTTCACTCGTTACCGCTGGTCACGCAGGGCGTCTCCATATCAAGAGAGTTCCTCTGCATGCAAATTGGTGTTGGACGAGACCGCTTGGTAGAGCGCCGCGTTCACACCTCGCGAGGAGGTTCGATGGCCGATGTGGACGCGTGCACGCGTTCACGAGCGTCGAGAGGCGTTCCTCCGCGCGGGACGCCGCGGGAGCGGGTGACCGTTCCGTGACCTGCGCCACATCGGACCGAGATCAAATCCACCGACCTTGGCCACTCGCTGCGATCGATGGTAAGCGCAGGGCAATTCGGGCGTAATCACGAAAGCGCATGATCAAAGGCCTGTTCGACCGTGTCCGCTATGCCCGTTACGGCGTCAATAAAGAGTGACGCTCGGGGAATTTACGGCTTCCGTTGAACAACTGTGGCGCAGCACACGTTTCTTGAAGGTATGGAGGAGTCGCTGGTACCGCTTGTACCCATGTCCCACACCGCTCACATACGCAGCCACCGGAAACCCCGCCGCAACGCGTCCTCGATCGCGATGCGCGCCGGAGTCGCCGGTGGCGTTCTCAGCACCGTGGCAGTGGCCGGCGCGTCCACGTCTGCCTTCGCGGCGGAGCCGGTGACGCAGACGCTCGAACTGCCCACCCTCACGGCCGACCTGGCCACGCAGGCCGCGCAGTCCGCGGACGCCACGCAGGCGATGGCGGCCGACTACCAGCTGCAGGCCGAGCGTGACGCGGCCGCCGAAGAGGCGGCGAAGCAGGCCGACAAGGACCTCGCCAAGGCGAAGAAGGAAGAGGCCCGGAAGAAGGCCGCCGAGGAGGCCGAGCGCAAGGCCGCCGCCGAGCGCGCCTCGCGTGACACCGAGCGGACCACCCTCACAACCAACTCGTCGACGACGACCACGACGGCGCCCGCCACGGGCAGCGTCGGCACGGTCATCGGCTTCCTGAAGGCGCAGCTCGGCGACGCCTACGTCCTCGGCGCCGCGGGCCCCAACGCGTGGGACTGCTCCTCGCTCGTGCAGGCCGCGTTCAAGCAGGTCGGCGTGGACCTCCCCCGGGTCTCGCAGGACCAGTCGATGCAGGGCACCGAGGTCTCGCTGTCGAACCTCCAGGTCGGCGACATCCTGTACTGGGGCGCCAAGGGTTCGGCGTACCACGTGGGTGTCTACGTCGGGAACGGCCAGTACCTCGACGCGGCGAACCCCTCCAAGGGCGTCGTGATCCAGGATCTCTCCGGCTACCCGGCAACGGGCGCGGTGCGCGTGCTCTGACCCACGCGGTCGCCCAGGGCGTTTTCGAAGGGCCGCTCTCCCCTGAGGGGACAGCGGCCCTCGGGCTGCCCACAGAAAGGCCACAGGCACCCCACAGGGCGCCTGTCGTCCCACTCCCAAGGTGTTACGCGATCCCGGACGACAGCGGGCCCCTCAGGGGCGTACAGCGGTTCCGGCCGCGAAGGCCGTGGCGGCCTCGGCGCGCGCACGGGGCACCCACCGGCCGGGGAGAGCCCACGGCCGGCCACGCGCACCTCGCACAGATCGCCCACATCACGCAGATCGCCCACATCGGCGCGGGTCAGGCGCCGGTCACGCCTTCGGGGCCACCTTGCTCAGTCCGTTGATGATGCGGTCCATCGCGTCGCCACCCGTGGGGTCGGTGAGGTTGGCCAGCATCTTCAGGGTGAACTTCATCAGGAGCGGGTGGGTCAGGCCCCGCTGCGTGGCGAGCTTCATGATCTTCGGGTTGCCGATGAGCTTCACGAAGGCGCGGCCCATCGTGTAGTAGCCGCCGAAGGTGTCCTTGAGGACCTGCGGATAACGCTGGAGGGCGAGTTCACGCTGCCCGGGCGTGGCGCGGGCGTGGGCCTGGACGATGACGTCGGCGGCGATCTGGCCGGATTCCATCGCGTAGGCGATGCCCTCGCCGTTGAAGGGGTTCACCATGCCGCCGGCGTCGCCGACCAGCAGCAGGCCCTTGGTGTAGTGCGGTTGGCGGTTGAAGGCCATCGGGAGGGCGGCACCGCGGATGGGGCCGGTCATGTTCTCGGGGGTGTACCCCCACTCCTCCGGCATGGACGCGCACCAGGCCTTCAGGACGTCGCGCCAGTCCAGTTCCTTGAAGGCGGCGGAGGTGTTGAGGACGCCCAGCCCGACGTTGGACGTACCGTCGCCCATGCCGAAGATCCAGCCGTAGCCGGGGAGGAGACGGTCCTCGCCCGGTCCGCGCTTGTCCCACAGTTCCAGCCACGACTCCAGGTAGTCGTCGTCGTGGCGCGGAGAGGTGAAGTACGTACGGACCGCGACGCCCATCGGGCGGTCCTCGCGGCGGTGCAGGCCCATCGCGAGGGAGAGCCGGGTGGAGTTGCCGTCGGCCGCCACCACCAACGGGGCGTGGAAGGTGACTTCACGCTTCTCGTCCCCGAGCTTGGCGTGCACCCCGGTGATCCGGCCCGTGCGGTCGTCGATGATCGGCGCACCCACGTTGCAGCGCTCGTACAGCCGGGCGCCCGCCTTCTGGGCCTGGCGGGCGAGCTGCTCGTCGAAGTCGTCGCGCTTGCGGACGAGTCCGTAGTTCGGATAGGCGGCGAGATCCGGCCAGTCGAGCTGGAGGCGGACGCCGCCGCCGATGATCCGGAGCCCCTTGTTGCGGAGCCAGCCGGCCTCCTCGGAGATGTCGATACCCATCGCCACGAGCTGCTTGGTGGCGCGCGGGGTGAGGCCGTCGCCGCAGACCTTCTCCCTGGGGAAGCTGGTCTTCTCCAGGAGCAGCACGTCGAGTCCGGCCTTCGCCAGGTAGTACGCGGTGGTGGAACCGGCTGGCCCGGCCCCGACGACGATCACATCGGCGGTGTGTTCGGTAAGGGGCTGGGGCTCGGTCACGACGGGTTCTCCCCAAGAAGTAGAAGGATCGGAGCAAAGCCTGCTGGACGTCCGGGGAACCGGACGGCCAGAAAACATGTGCCGACAGGCGTCGGACATGGGCAGTCTATTCAGCGGTACCGATCAACGGCTGAAGGGCTGCCCCTGTGAACCGAGCTCTGCCCGACGTACGGCTGCGTGTCCCCACCGACGAGGACGCCTTCGCCTGGCACCGGATCTTCGACGATCCCGACGTCATGGAGTTCCACGGCGGCCGGTCCGCCGAGCTGTCCGTCTACGAGGAGCTCACCGCGCGCCAGCGCCGTCACGACGCCGAGCACGGGTTCTGCCTGTGGACCCTGCTCGACGAGGAGGGCCGGGCCATCGGCTTCACCGGTGCCCAGCCGTGGCCCCGCGAGTGGGGCCCGACCGGCGAGATCGAGATCGGCTGGCGGCTCGCCCGCGACCACTGGGGCAAGGGATACGTGACCGCCGCCGCGACACAGACCCTGGAACGGGTGCGGGCGGCCGGCGTCGGCAGAGTCGTCGCCATGGTCGACGCCCGCAACGAGCGGTCCATCGCCGTCACGCGGCGGCTGGGGATGGAGTTGGCGGAGACGTTCACGACGCCCGTCTCGCAACAGGTGGGGCACTGCTACCGACTGACGCTCTGACGCTCCGGCTGTTCGGGATTTCGGCAACTCGTCACCCAGCGTAGCGATTTGGCGCGGATTGCCACGCAGTGCTTCCGGGCGGGGGCGCTCGGCGGTTACCCTGCCGGTACCGCTGGGGGTGAACATCTGTGCGCATAACACCCAAGTCATCCGAAGTGCGTGTGCCACGGTTCGTCGGTCTGATGGCCGTGGACGCGCGCGAGGCGGCCGAGGCGGGCGGGGTGCTCCTCGTCGCGCCCGACCGGCCCGACTTCGCCCGCACCGTCGTGGACTACGTCGTACGGCAGTACCCGCCGCCGGGGGTGGAGGTGCCGCGCGGGGCCGCCGTGACCGTGTGGTTCGAGTTGGGGGACGACGGCGGGGGCGTGCGTGAGCCACGGCGCGGCGGGCCGCCGCCCGGGCTGCGCAGGGCGTTGGACGAGCCGGGGGACCCGTTCGCGGTTCTTCGCTAGGTCCTGTCGTCACGTTCCCGTCGGCGCCCGGAGGGCGGCCCTTCGCGTGCCCTGTCTCCTGTGCCCCGTCTCCTATTTCTGCCAGAGCAGGATCGCCGCCGTCCCTCCCCCGCCGATCACGAAGGCCCCCACGACGGTGAGGGTCCAGATCAGCGTGCGGCTACGGGACTTGGGCGGCTCGGCGGGCGGTAGGTGGTGGTGGCCCAGTTCCACGAGCGGAGGCTCGTAGGGGGCCGGGGCCGGGGCGGGGGCCTGCTGCGGGAGCCCGTGGGCCGCCGTCGGGCCGCTGCTCGGCATCGCCGGGATCGGCGGTGCGATCACCGCCGTACGCGCTCCCGTCATCTGCACCAGATAGGGCGCGAGGAAGGCCGCGGCGAAGATCCACAGGAGACCGAAGAGCAGCACCTCGGGGAGGTCGAGGCCCACGTCCACCTGGCCCGCCGCCGAGAACTCGGCGCCGAGGTCGGCCGTGGCCGAGCCGGACGCCTCCATACCGAGGCCGCTGACGCCGGCGAGGAGGAGGAAGAGCCCGAAGAAGACGCCCGCTGCGAGGAGTTGCTCGCCACGGCCCGAGGAACGGCGGGCCGCGAGGACCCCGAAGGCCAGGGCGCAGACCGCACCGAGCGTCAACGCGCCCACGACCGCCCAGGAGTTGACGGCGTCGCCCAGTTCGGAGAGCCCGAACGACTCGCGCTCGTAGCCGCCGTACGGGCCGGACTCCACGAGGCCGTAGTCGCCGGAGGAGTCGTACGACGTGTCGTCCCCGTACCGGGTACGGCCCGCCTCGCCCTGGACGGACACGCCCCAGGAGAGGCCGAGGAGGGTGACGGCGAGGTTGGGCAGGACGAACAGCACGAGGAGGAGCGGGTTCAGGTCCTCCTCCCACTCGGCGTGCCACTCGTCGTTCGCCGCGAGGACGACGAAGGTGACGAGCGAGCAGAGGGCGAGGACGATCGCCATGGCCCGTACGGCCGTTCCCGTCGCCCGGAACAGGATGCGGGGCCCTGGACGGACGGCGAGCCAGGCGGCCAGGTCGTCGCGTTGCAGCAGGCCGGCCGAGACGGCGGCGGTGAGCAGCAGCGCGCCCAGCGCCGCACGCCAGGGGGAGGTCGAGACCTCGACGCGCGCGATGTCGGGCTGCGCGCACAGCCCCAGCACCAGGACGGCGGCCGTCACCAGCAGCGTGACCCGCACGGCCGCTTCGAGCCCGGTGGTACGGCCGCCGACGGCTCCCGCCCCGGGCGCTCCCGCACCGCTGTACGCGGCGCGGGTGGCCAGGCGGGTGCGGAGTTGCCGTACGCCGAGGAAGAGCGCCCCGATGAACAGGACGGTCACGGTGAGCGGCACCAGGGTCAGGGTGAGGGCGCCCTCGGCGGACTCGTAGCCGCCGGAGAAGTCGCCGCCACCGCTCTCGGAGATCTTGAAGCCACCGCCGAGGCCCTGGAGGAGGGCGGCGAGGGCGAGGCCCAGGCGGTCGCCGAAGCCGACGAAGTCGTCCTCGTCCGTGGTGCCCTGGTCGTAGGAGGGGACGGCCAGGGCGAGGGCGGCGGCGAGGAGCAGCCCGACCGGCCAGAGCGCTGCCGCGGCGGAGCCGCCCCAGTCACCCCGCAGGGCGCGGCCGAGGAAGGCGCCGACGGGCGAGGGGCGGGCGGGGACGGGAGCGTACGGGGGAGGTGGCGGCGGCCCGACGGGGGGCGCGCCCGGCGGCGCCGGTGGTGGGGGTGTCGAAGGCGCCGAAACCATCGGGGACGGCGGAGGCGGCGAGACCGTCGGGGAGGCCGGGGGCACCCCGGGTGGCGCGGTCGGGGGGACCGGCACGCGTTCACGGCCGCACGTCATGCAGAAGCGCGCCTCGTCAGGGCCTGGTGTCCCGCAGTGCGGGCAGTAGGACGTCATGGAACCCCCGTCGTCAGATATCACCGGTGCGTACCGGTGCCTCAACGGACGGTAGTTTCTGTTGACCGGTTCCCGTCAACAGGATTCCCCGGCGGACATCCCTCGTGCGGGTGAACTCCCCTCCCCGCGGCCGGACTTCACCCCTGCGCGGTCCCTACGCCTGCGCCTTGAACCCCCGGTGCAGCGCGACGATCCCGCCCGACAGGTTCCGCCACGCGACCTTGTCCCAGCCGGCCTTCCGGAGGCGCTCGGCGAGCCCCGGCTGGTCGGGCCAGGCGCGGATGGACTCGGCGAGGTAGACGTACGCGTCGGGGTTGGACGACACCGCACGGGCGACCGGCGGCAGCGCGCGCATCAGGTACTCGGTGTAGGCGGTGCGCAGCGGCGCCCACGTGGGGTGCGAGAACTCGCAGATCACGACACGGCCGCCGGGCTTCGTCACCCGGTACAGCTCGCGCAGCGCGGTGTCGGTGTCCTGCACGTTGCGCAGGCCGAAGGAGATGGTGACCGCGTCGAAGGTGTCGTCCTTGAACGGCAGCCTGGTGGCGTCGCCGGCGGTGAACGGCAGCCAGGGGGTGCGTTCCTTGCCGACCTGGAGCATGCCGAGGGAGAAGTCGCACGGCACGACGTACGCACCGGTCCGCGCGAAGGGCAGGGAGGAGGTGCCCGTGCCGGCGGCGAGGTCCAGGATCTTCTGCGCGGGGCGGGCGTCGACCGCGCGCGCCACCTCCTTGCGCCAGCGCCGGTCCTGTCCGAGGGACAGCACGTCGTTGGTCAGGTCGTACCGTTTCGCCACTCGGTCGAACATCGAGGCGACTTCGTGCGGCTGCTTGTCCAAGGATGCGCGGGTCACGGGCCCATTGTGGCAGTACGGGCCGGACGCCGGTGCGGCGCCCGGCCCGTGGCGCGTCACGGCAGCAGCTTCGGCTTCTTCTTCGCGGCCACGTCCTCGCCCCACCCGCAGAGCAGGACGAACACACCGATCAGGAGCCGGCCGGCGCCGACCATGAACCACTGGCTCTCCAGCGGCAGGTACTTCTCGAAGGCGGGGACGTTGCGGGTCCGGTCGATCAGCGGGACGGCGAGGATCATGGCGATCTCGTGCCACAGGTAGATCGTCACCGCGCCGGAGTTGAAGATCGTGAGGACGCGGTCGTGCCGCCGGAACCCGGTCAGCCCTGCTCCTCCGTCAAAAGCGGCGGCGCCCCTCAGCGGCGGCGGTGGACCAGGCGCCCCGCGCACACCGTGGCGACGCAGACGTCGGCCTCGTCGAAGACCGCCAGGTCCGCTCGGCCCGATGCGCTGATCGCCATGGGGCGTGGGCGTGGTAGCACCGCCACGTGGTTGCGCTCGGCGGCCGTACGGAGTTCCGGGGTGTTCGCGTGCTGTTCCAGAACCGCGACCGCGCCCCCCTTCAGCACCGCGTGGACACGTTCGCGGGGTGACGGGGCGTCCGGGAGCGGGCCCTCGTGCAGCCGGCCGGGCCCGAGGACGCCGGGCCACTGCCGCACCCGGGCGCCCGGGAACCGTCGGCGCACTTCCTCCGACGGCCCCACGGCATGGACCCGGGTGCCGTCCACCACGACGGCGCCGTCCTTGATCGGCTCCGGGTCGTCCCAGGTGCGCCGTACCTCGTCGGCGGCGTGAATCGTCAGCACGTGGGCCCTAGTTGGCGTTCAGCAGCTTCAGTTCGGGGTGGGCCGTGCCGCCCTCGATCGCCGTGGACGAGATGTGGGACATGACACGCTCGTCGACGGGGTCGTCGGCCGGGTCGTCGTGGACGACGATGTGCTCGTAGGTGGTGGTCCGCTGGGCGGGGACGCGGCCGGCCTTCCTGATCAGGTCGATGATCTCCATGCGGTTGGAGCGGTGCTTGGCCCCCGCGCTGGAGACGACGTTCTCCTCCAGCATGATCGAGCCGAGGTCGTCCGCGCCGTAGTGCAGGGAGAGCTGGCCGACCTCCTTGCCGGTGGTGAGCCAGGAGCCCTGGATGTGGGCGATGTTGTCCATGAAGAGCCGGGCGATGGCGATCATCCGCAGGTACTCGAAGAGAGTGGCCTGCGTACGGCCCTTGAGGTGGTTGTTCTCGGGCTGGTAGGTGTACGGGATGAAGGCCCGGAAGCCGCCCGTCCGGTCCTGTACGTCACGGATCATCCGCAGGTGCTCGATGCGCTCGGCGTTGGTCTCGCCGGTACCCATGAGCATCGTGGACGTGGACTCCACGCCCAGGTTGTGCGCGGCCTCCATGATCTCCAGCCAGCGCTCGCCGGACTCCTTGAGCGGCGCGATGGCCTTGCGGGGCCGGGCCGGGAGCAGTTCGGCGCCGGCCCCGGCGAAGGAGTCGAGACCGGCTGCGTGGATGCGCTGGATGGCCTCCTCGACGCTCACCTTGGAGATCCGGGCCATGTGCTCCACCTCGGACGCGCCGAGGGAGTGGATGACCAGCTGCGGGAAGGCCTTCTTGATCGCGGCGAAGTGCGTCTCGTAGTACTCCACCCCGTAGTCCGGGTGGTGCCCGCCCTGGAACATGATCTGCGTACCGCCCAGCTCGACGGTCTCCGCGCAGCGGCGCAGGATGTCGTCGAGGTCGCGCGTCCAGCCCTTGTCCTTGGCCGTCGGCGGGGCGTAGAACGCGCAGAACTTGCACGCCGTGACGCACACGTTCGTGTAGTTGATGTTCCGCTCGATGATGTACGTCGCGATGTGCTCCGTGCCCGCGTACCGGCGCCGGCGTACGGCGTCGGCCGCGGCGCCGAGCGCGTGCAGCGGGGCGTCGCGGTAGAGGTCGAGTGCCTCCTCCGGCGTGATCCGCCCACCCTCTGCGGCACGGTCGAGAACGGACTGGAGGTCGGCCTTCTCGGTCACCGGGAGCGTCCCTTTCGTAAGGAATCCAGAGAGCGCGCGAGGCGCCTTCGACATAAGGGTGGTGGTGGGAGACGGGTGGGCGGACCAGGCCAGCCTACGCCAGGGGTTCGGATCGGCCGACGTCAGGCCGTCTGCCTGTGGATAACTCCATCGGGCAGGGGATGGGCCTCAGGCGGCGTACGCCTCCAGCAGGAGGCCGACGTACGCTCCCGCGAGCATGAACGGGCCCAGAGCCACCAGTTGTCGGCGTACGGCGCGGCCCCTGGCCAGCGCGACCATGGTGTACGCGCTGCCGATGAGGGCGCCGGCGAACGTGCCGAGGTACAGCGCGCCCCAGCCGTACCAGCCGAGGACGGCACCGAGGCCGAGGGCCAGCTTCACGTCGCCGAAGCCGAGGGCCATGGGCCTGATGAGGAAGAAGAGGAAGTACAGACCGCCGAGGGCGAGGGCGCCGTACAGCGCCGTGCGCCACTGGCCGGCGTGCTCGGGCACGTACGCGACCGCCCCCAGGAGGGTGAGGGCCAGACCCGCGAAGGGGAGGGTCAGGGGGTCCGGGAGGCGTTGGGCGCCGAGATCCACGAGAGTGAGGAGCACGCCGAGGGGGGCGAGGAGCAGCCATACGGCCAGTTCGGGGCGGGTGCCGGTGGTCAGGGCGAGGGCGGCGCAGATCAGGGCGGTGGTGGTGGCGACGGCGGGGGTGCTGGGGCCGTAGGAGCAGGCGGGGGGCCGGGGGCCCGCTGTGGAGCGTGCGCTGCAACGGGCGGGGCCGAGCCAGCCGTTGGCCGGGCCGGCGATGGGGTGGCCTGCGGGGCACTCGTGTTGCCAGGGGTGGTCCTCGTCGACCGTGAAGCGGTAGGCGGGGCGCGGGAGGAGTGTGCCTGTGGCTGCGCCCCAGAGTGCGGCGGCCACGGTCAGTGCGATCAGCCAGGGGTCGAGAGCCACGGGGGCAGCCTATGAGGTGGGGCGCCTGTGGGGTACCGGGACGGTTTCGCCCCCGCCGCCCCTACCCGTCCCTCCCCCAGGGGTTGCGCCCCTTCGACCCCCGTCCGCGGGTCCGGTGGGGGCTGGTCGCGCAGTTCCCCGCGCCCCCCAAAGGGCCAGGGCCGCGCCCCTTGCCTTTTTGATCACAGCGTCCTATTTCACCTTTGCCAGACGAGCCGTCGGGTCGCCCGCGTC
This sequence comes from Streptomyces akebiae, assembly GCF_019599145.1. Classification (NCBI taxonomy): domain Bacteria; kingdom Bacillati; phylum Actinomycetota; class Actinomycetes; order Kitasatosporales; family Streptomycetaceae; genus Streptomyces; species Streptomyces akebiae. The sequence goes on from NZ_CP080647.1 coordinate 4,192,535, forward strand.
CGCGTTGTCCGCGGTGTACTGGAGTTCGTCGCCGACGGGGGTGAGGGTGACCTCGTGGGTGTTGCTGGTGCAGGTCTTGGGGTTGTTCTTCGCGTCGGCGATGCTGGTGACGAGGATGTGGTCCGCGGTGACCTCCTTGAGGACGAACGTGTCGTCGCAGGCCCCGCCCAGCGGGTCGACGGAGCGGAAGGTGCCCAACCGGTCGCCCACGGACCCCTGTTCGAGGGTGACGGTGAAGGTGCCGGCGGGGAGGTTGCCCCCTAGGGCGTAGCCGTCGCCCTCCCAGGTGCCGACGTATTTCTCGGGCAGGTCGCCCGCCAGGTCCTGCGGACCCGAGTCCTCGTTCCCGTCGGTCGGGCCGCTGCTCGCGGACGGGGCCTTTCCGGCCGCGTCGCCCGTCTTGTCGTCGCCGTTCAGCATCCCCAGGCCGAACACGGCGCCCACACCCACCACGGCGAACGCGCCCGCGACCGCCAGGGCGATCGAGCAACTCACCCGTCGGCCTCGCCCGTTCGCCGTGGTCGTGGACGCCGCCGCCACGCTCAGCGACAGCTTGCCCGGTGGTGGGGCCGTGTCCGCCGACGCCGAGTCGGCCCGCTGTCCCGGCACGTGCGTCACGGGCGGCGGTGTCTGCGGCGACATCACCGGAGGCGGCCCGAACACCCCGCTCGTCGCCGGGACTTCGACCCTCGCGCCGCCGGAGGGGGACGCGGGGCCCGTCGGGTCCACACCCACCGACGGACTGCTGAACCCCACCGGCCCGGAGGGGACTTCCTCCGCCGCCTCCAGATTCAGCAGTTGCACCGCGCTGCGGCCGACCTGTTCCACCAGGGGGCCCGGCAGCCAGCCCGCCGTCACCAGGCGGGCCGCGCCCCGGGGGGCCAGGGTGCGGGCGACCTCGTCGGGGGCCGGGCGGGCGGAAGGGTCCTTGGACAGGCAGTGCTCCACCAGGGCGCGCAGGTCGCCCTCCAGACCGTCGAGCCGGGGCTCCTCGTGGACGACCTTGTAGAGGAGGGCGGCGGAGGAGTCACCGGGGAAGGGGGACCTGCCGGTCGCGGCGTACGCGAGGACCGCGCCGAGGGAGAAGACGTCCGCCGCGCCGGTGATGCCCTTGCCGAGGATCTGCTCGGGGGACATGTAGCCGGGGGAGCCGATCGAGACGCCCGTCGAGGTGAGGGACGCCGTGCCGTCCGTGGCGCGGGCGATGCCGAAGTCGATGAGGAGGGGGCCGTCGACCGTGAGCAGGACGTTCGACGGCTTCACGTCCCGGTGGACCAGGTCCAGCGCGTGCACCGCCGACAGCGCTTCCGCCAGGCCCGCGCCCAGGACCCGGACGGAGTGGGGAGGCAGGGGGCCGCCGTCCGCCACCGCCGCCGCCAGGGACGGGCCGGCCGCGTAGCCCGTCGCCACCCAGGGGACCGATGCCTCCGGGTCCGCGTCCAGGACGGGAGCGGTCCAGGAACCGCCCACGCGGCGGGCGGCGTCGACCTCCCGCCGGAAGCGGGCGCGGAACTCCTCGTCGAGGGCGAAGTGCGGGTGCACCACCTTGACGGCGACGGTACGGCCGCCCGCGCTGCGCCCCAGATAGACGCGGCCCATCCCGCCCGACCCCAGCCGGCCGAGCAGTCGGTAGGGCCCCACGACCGTGGGTTCGCCGACATCGAGCGGTTGCATGGACGACACCTCCCCCGTACCTCCAGCGTAGTGCCGTACGCGCGAATGGAAATGTGAGCGTCGACGAGCGGTCCGCAGATCGGTCCGCAGCCCCAATCCCACAGAACGCCTAATTCGTCAACGGAGTTTTGGGAAGTTCACCGGGATTTCGCGGGAAAGGGTTCAGGAAAGCAGGTCGACCTTCACGTCCGCCGGAAATCCGGTGGTCGGGCCGACCCGCCGCGCGAACTCGGCGACCGCGGACAGCTGGGGCTCGCCGAAGCGGAAGTCGAGGGTCGTGAAGTACCGCTCCAGGACCCGCTCGTCGAAGGCCTCCCAGCGGGCGGCCTGCTCGGCGACCTTGTCCACCTCGGTCAGGGACAGGTCGCGGGAGGCGAGGAACGCCTCGTGCACCTTGCGGGTGACCTCGGGCTCCCGCTCCAGGTACTCCCGACGCGCCGCCCACACCGCGAAGACGAACGGCAGCCCCGTCCACGCCTTCCACATGGCGCCCAGGTCGTGCACCTCCAGGCCGAAGTTCGGCCCGTCGAGCAGGTTCGCGCGCAGCGCCGCGTCACCGATGAGCACGGCCGCCTCCGCCTCCTGCATCATCAGCGAGAGATCGGGCGGGCAGGTGTAGTACGACGGCTGTACGCCGACGCTCTCGGCCAGCAGCAGCTGCGCGAGGCGTACGGAGGTGCGCGAGGTGGAGCCCAGGGCGACGCGTGCGCCGTCCAGTCGTTCGAGGGGCACCTGGGAGACGATCACGCACGACATCACCGGGCCGTCGCAGCCGACGGCGATGTCGGGGAAGGCGACCAGGTCGTCCGCGTTGCGCAGGAACTCGACGAGGGTGATGGGCCCGATGTCGAGGTCCCCGCGCACCAGCTGCTCGCTGAGCTTCTCGGGGGTGTCCTTGGTGAGCTCGAAGTCGAGGAGCGTGCCCGTTCTCGCGAGCCCCCAGTACAGGGGCAGGCAGTTCAGGAACTGGATGTGGCCGACGCGCGGCCGGTTGCGAGAATTGTCCACATCGCGAGGCTAGCCCTCATGGGGTACGGTGCGGGCTCCGGGGGCCGGGAGGTGCTCCCGAAACCGGATGTACCCCCTTTGTCAATACTCTCGACGGCGTGTCGTCGGTGGGACAGACGGGGAAGTAGAGGCGATCCGTCAAGCCGAGACCCGAGCGGTTCAAACATCCGGGTGACGTGATCTTGCCCTCTATTGCATTCCCCTGCCCGCGTGCTAGGCTCGCCCGCAAGTTGCAGTTTGGTTTCCCTTGCAGTACAGAGCCTGCGGAGCATGTGACCGCGGGCTCTCGTCGTTTTCAGACGTATGCAGTTGTGCGGCATCTTGTTTTCACACTTGCAGGGTTCTGGAGCAGGGCAACCCTTTGGGCCCAAGGAGGGCTTATGGCTACCGGAACCGTGAAGTGGTTCAACGCCGAAAAGGGCTTTGGCTTCATCGCCCAGGAAGGCGGCGGCCCCGACGTCTTCGTCCACTACTCCGCCATCAACGCGAGCGGCTTCCGTTCGCTGGAGGAGAACCAGCAGGTCTCCTTCGATGTGACGCAGGGCCCGAAGGGTCCGCAGGCGGAGAACGTCACCCCCGTCTGATCCGAGGGATGCCCCTCTGACGACGTCTGAGAGCAGTACCCAAGGAGCCCCTCGCCTTTCGGCGCAGGGGCTCCTGCCTTTTCCCCGCCGCTCCCGCGGTTCCCGCGGTTCCCGCCGTTCCCGCCTTTCCACCTTCCCCCGCCTTGCCCCCGCCTTGCCCCCGCCTTGGCGCCTTTCTCAGATGTGCTGCATCACGAGCACAAAGGTCGTCCCGGGCGCGAGTGCCTCGTACGAATGCGGCACGTCACCACGGAACGCCATGTAGTCCCCGGGGCCGAGTTCGACCTCCTCACCCCTCGGGCCCGCCTTCACCCGACCCGTGCTCACGGTGAGGTGCTCCACCGTCCCCGGGATGTGCGGCTCCGACTCCCGTACCGACCCCGGTTCGAGCCGGGTGCGGTAGATGTCGCGGCGCGCCCCCGGCGGGCTGGCGGACAGCAGGACCGCCGTGTAACTGGAGTGTTCCGAGTGGACGGTGGGCCCCTCCCCCGCCCGGACCACCTGCACCGCCGGCATCGGCGGCTCGATCAGCGCACTGAACGGCACCCCGAGCGCCACGCCCAGCGCCCACAGCGTCTCCATGCTCGGATTGCCGCTCGCCGCCTCCAACTGGGACAGCGTCGACTTCGCGATCCCGGCGCGCTTGGCCAGCTCGGAGAGGGAGAGGCCGGCGCGGGTGCGCTCCCGGCGGAGGGAGGCGGCGATCCAGTCGAGCGGGAGCCGGGACGGAGGCTTCGGCCCCTCGGAGGCTGCGTCGGACATGTCGTTCGCTCCAGAAGTACGATCGTTCGCCTTGACGAACACGATGGCTCATGTTCATTGTAGAGAACATGCGTTCGCTGCTCCGAACACCCCAGGTCCGTGACCCCGCGCTGTTCCGGGACATCTCCCTCGTCTGTGCCGCCGGAGGCGTCGTCGGCGTCTCCTTCGGGGCGATCTCGGTGGCGGGCGGGCTGCCCGTGTGGGTGCCGGTGGTGATGTCGCTGGTCGTGTACGCGGGTGCCGCGCAGTTCAGCGCGGTCGGGATCCTGCTGGCCGGCGGCGGACCGTTCGCGGCGGCGGCCACGGGGCTGCTGCTCAACACCCGCAACGCGGCCTTCAGTCTGGCGGTCGCCGACCTCCTGGGACCCGGGAGGGCCGCGCGGTTCGTCGGCGCGCATCTCGTCACCGACGAGACGGTGGCCTTCGCCCTGGCCCAGAGCGATCCGGTACGGCGTCGGGTCGCGTTCTGGGTCTCGGGGCTCGGCATGTTCGCCGTCTGGAACGTGTGCGTCCTGGCCGGGGCCCTGGCCGGCACCGCGCTGGGCGACACCGCCACGTACGGCCTCGACGCCGCCTTCCCCGCCGTGCTCGCCGCGCTGGTGCTGCCCGCCCTGCGGGAGAGCCCGCCCGTGCGCCGGGCCGCTCTGCTCGGGGCGGCGATCGCGCTGGCGACGACTCCGGTGACCCCCACGGGGGTTCCCGTCCTGCTGGCGCTGGCCGGGCTGGTGGTCTGGCGGGCGTCGCCGGAGGGGAAAGGCGCGGCGGACGGGAGGGTGTCGTGAGCGGCGGGGTCGTCGGCGCGATGCTCGCGCTCGCCGTGGGGACGTACGCCCTGCGGCTCACCGGGCCCGCGCTGCACGGGCGGGTGGAGATCCCCGTACGGGTGCGGGAGTTGCTGGCCGGGGCCGCCGTGGTGCTGCTGGTGGCGCTGCTGGCCACGGGTGCCCTGACCGCGGGCGGCGGTTCCGCCGGGTGGGCACGGCCCGTCGGCGTGCTGGTGGGCGGGGTGCTGGCGTGGCGGAGGGCCCCGTTCGCGGTCGTAGTCCTGGGGGCGGCGGCGACCACGGCGGGATTGCGGGCGATGGGCGTCGGGTAGCGATCGCAGCCCGACCCCAGCCGCAGCGCGCCCCAAGAGGGGCGGGGGGAACTGCGCGACCAGCCTAAGACGAACCGGCGGCCGGAACACCGGCCTCAGGCCCCCTTCCCCCGGCCTGCTCTCAGGCCCCCTCCCCGACCAGCGACTCCAGTACCCGTCGCAGCCGGACGCCCCGCCCCAGGTCCGGTTCGAGCCCCTTCCCCCGCAGGAGCGCGGTCAGGGAGGCCTGGACGACCTCCGCGCCCTCGGGTGCGACCCGCTTGGAGACCTCCAGCCACTCCAGGGGCCGGTCGGCGCCCAACGTGCAACGCTCCACGGTCACTTCGTGGTGGTCCAGGCGTACGCCGCGCCAGCGGACCGTGTCCACGGGGCCGAGGACGTCGAGCGAGCCCAAGTCGGCGTCGATGTCGGCGCAGTCGGCGAGGAAGGCGCGCTGACGGTCGGAGAAGACGAGGTCCAGCGGCTTGTCGCCGGTGGCGGCGGCCTCCACGGCCGTGCGCCCGCAGTCGGAGACGAGGGCGGCGGAAAGCACCCGGCGGTCGCCCGACCAGGCGCCCGCCAGGTGGAAGGAATCCGGTCCCTGCTCACGGAAGCGCAGCCAGCGTTCCGAGAGCCGGGACCGGCGACAGGGCCGCAATTCCGCGGTCGCGGCCCCGCCCCGCCCGCTCCCCGCCCGTAGGCGCAGGATCAACCCCGCATCCAGAAGCGGCAGTTGACCCGGCGCCGTGGAGCGGGCGAGGTCCTCACAGAAGTAGACGCGGCGCCGGGCTCCCCCGGTGTCCGGCGCCAGCGCCCAAGTCGCGGCGGCCGCGCCCGCACCCGAGAACGTCACCCTGATCTCGACCGAGTCGAGCCGGTCGGATCCGGAGGTGAGATCCCCGCGTCCCACGGATGCCGGCATGGGCCGTCCCCCTAGTTCCGCGACCTGGTTCATTTCCCCTGTTTTCCCTTGGTTCCTTCGGCCTTTCGGCTACTTGGTTCTTCCGTTCCTTCGGTTCCTTCGGTTCCTTCGGTTCCTTCGGTTCTTTGCGATCCCCCGTGCGATCCCCCGTGCGATCACCCTGCGGCGATCCCCCTGTGGTGCTGTTCCGCGACACCATTGAAGGCCCGGGGCGGCCCCCGTCGCTTCCGGGAAGTCCCTACATCTCCCCTGACAACTACCCCTGGGGGATGATGGACGGGCGGGGCCGAGCACAGGCGGGCACCAGGGGGTGGCGCATTGTTACGGGGACTCGTCGGTCGGGAGCGGGAACGCCGGCTGATGGACGACCTGCTCGTGGCGGGCGGGGCGGGTGGGGCGGCACTGCTGTTGTGGGGCGAACCCGGTATCGGAAAGACGGCCCTGCTGGACTACGCGGCGGAGCGCGCGACGGCCGGTGGTTCCGGCGCGACCCCGGCCACGGTCCTGCGCGCCCGGGGCATCGAGACCGAGACCGTGCTCCCCTTCGCCACCCTCGGCGACCTCCTGATGCCCCATTCATCCCTTTTCAGGGAACTCCCCGGCGCCCAGCGCTCGGCGCTCGAGTCCTGTCTGGCACTCGGCGGCGCCCCCGCGGACCCGCCGGGCAATCCTTACGCCGCCTGCATGGGCGCCCTCAACGTGCTCGCGGCGCTCGGCGACGAGCACCCGGTCGTCGTCCTCGTCGACGACCTGCACTGGGTGGACCCCTCCTCCCAGCGCGTCCTTCTCTTCGTCGCCCGCCGCCTCTCCAGTGAACGCGTCGCCCTGGCCCTGGGCTCCCGGGAGGACCACGGCGAGTCGGGGCCGCGTCGCAGCATCCCCACCGTGCAGGTGGGCGGGCTGGCGCCGGAGGAGTGCGCCGCCCTGCTGGAGGGCCGCGTGACCCCCAACGTCCTCGCCGACCTCGTCCGCGTCAGCGGCGGCAATCCGCTCGCCCTGCGTGAGATCGCGGGGGCGCTGACGGACGAACAGGCGCGCGGCGAGCAGCCGTTGCTCGATCCACCGTCCCTGGGCAGTCATCTGGAGCGCGCCTGGGCGGCCCGGATCGACGGTCTGCCGGACACCGCCCGCCGGGCCCTGGTCGTCCTGGCCGCCGGCCGCTCGACGGCGGCGGGCCCGCTGCGCAAGGCGCTGGAGGCGGCGGGGCTCTCCCTCGACGCCCTCTCCCCCGCCGAGGAGGACGGTCTGATCACGGCCACGGCGGACGGGCTGGACTTCCACCACCCGGTGCTGCGGGCACTGGTGCTGGGCCGCGCCCCCCTCGCGCACCGGTACGCCGCGTTCCAGGCACTGGCCGAGGTGAGCACCGGCTCGTTGCACGCCTGGTACCGGGCGTCCGCGAGTCCCGGCCCCGACGAGGAGGCCGCGGCGGCGCTCGCCGACGCCGCGCGGGAGGCCCGCAGGCGCAGCGCCTTCGGCGAGTCGGCCCTGGCCTGGCGGCGCGCCGCCGAACTCACCCCCGACCCCGCGCCCCGCGCCGACCGCCTCCACCATGCCGCCGCCGACGCCCTGCTCAGCGGCTCCCCGGCGGGCCCGCAGTGGTGCGAGGAGGCCCTGCGCATCACCCCGGACCCGGCCGTACGCGCCGCCATCCAGGGCCTGTTGGGCCGTATGTACACCTGGAAGGGCGATACGGCCCAGGCCTACGGCCTGCTCATGAACGCCGCCGACGCCGTACGCGACTCCGACCGCACCCGGGCCTGTCTGCTGCTGGCGGAGGCGACGGCCGCCGCGCGCCTGGACGGCCACGTCCCGGCGGCGGTCCGCGTCGCCGAGGAGTCCCTCGCCCTCGCCTCCGAGTCCGGCCCCGAACGCTGGTACAGCCTGTCGATGCTGGGCGGGGCCCTGATCATGTCCGGCCGTACGGCGCGAGGGCGCGAGATGCTGGAGGCGGCCGACCGGCACGGCGGCGGCGACCCCGTCCGTGACCAGCAGGTGTACGCGATCGCCGGGCAGGCGTGGAGCAGGGCGGAGGAGTTCGTCCGGGGGCTCCGGCTGCTCAACACGGCCGTGGAGTCGGCGAGGCGGCACAGCGCGGTGGGCGTGCTGGGCTTCACCCTCGCCGTGCGGGGGGAATTGGAGACCCGTATCGGCCAATGGGCTTCCGCTCGCGGCGACTTGACCGAGTCCCTGCGGTGGGCGGAGGAACTGGGCCAGCTGACGTGCGTGAGCTACACCCTGTACTGCCTCGCCCGGCTGGAAGCCCTGCGCGGCGAACGGGTCGAGTGCGAGGAGCATGTGGCGCGGGCGCGGCGGGAGTGCGGGGCGTACGGCATCGGCTGCCAGGAGTTCCACATGACGGCGGTGCTCGGGCTGTCGGCCCTGGCCCACGGCGACCACGACGCGGCCGTCGACCAGCTGGAGCAAACGTTGTCACTGGCGATCGAGCAGGGCATCGGGAACCCGGAGGTGGTCCCCTTCGCGGCGGACCTGGCGGAGGCGCACGTACGGGCGGGGAACGCGGCGCGGGCCGCCGAGGTCGTGTCCTGGCTGGAGGAACGGGCCCGGGAGACGGGCCTCGCGTCGGCGGAGGCGGCGGCGGCCCGGGTCCGGGGGCTGCTCGCGGGGACGCCGGAGGAGGCGGAGGCGTACTTCGGCGCGGCGCTCACGGCCCATCAGCGGACGACGGGACCCTTCGACTGGGCGCGGACGCTGCTGTGCGAAGCGGAGGTGCTACGGCGCCACCGGCGCCCCGGAGCCGCACGCGCGCCTCTCGCCTCCGCCCTGGCCTGCTTCGAACGACTCGGCGCGGTCCCCTGGGCCCGGCGAGCGGCGAGCGAACTGGCCGCGGCGGGAGGCGCCGTGAGCACCGCCCGGTCCGCCACCGGCGGCATGGGCGGCACCAACGGCATGGGCGGCATGGGCGGCGCCCTGAACCAGCTGACCCCCCAGGAGTTCCAGGTGTCGCGGGCGATCGCCCGCGGCCTCAACAACACGGAGGCCGCGGCGTCGTTGTTCGTGTCCAGAAAGACGGTGGAGGCTCATCTCACCCGGATCTACCGGAAGTTGCACGTCCGCTCGCGGACGGACCTGACCCGACTCCTCACGGCGGCCGACCTGGTGGATTGAGTACCGGTACTCATGTGGGCGCTCGTCGGTGCCCAACAAGTTCGTCGTGCCGTACAACCGGATCCCGCCCAGATGCCTCTTGGGAGGAGTAGGGCCAGGCAGGGGACGGGGTGGGCGGGGATGTTGACGAAGCGGGGCGTTCTGCTGGGCTGCGGTGGGCTGGTGGTCGTTCTCGGTGTGGGTGCGGCCGTGTGGTGGAACTGGTTCCGGGCGCCGTACTCGCTCGCCGGCTCGCCGAAGGTCGAGGTGACCGTGCGGGCCGCGAAGTCCGAGTATCCCGATGTCGCGCGGACCGCCGAGGACGTCGACACGGTCGTGCGCGTGTATGTGCAGCGGCTCAAGGCCGGTGACGTGGAAGGGCTGATGGAGCTGGCGGGGCCCGCGTACGAGGGGACCCGGGGCGCCGCCTACGAGCAGGTGCGGGAGTTCGGCGAGGGTGCACGCGGGCCGGTCGACGTCACCGTGCTGGAGGGGGTCGTCGACTACTTCAATCCCGTCCGGCTCACGTACGACAGGACCGGCCAGGAGCAGGAGTTGCTGCTGGTCAAGGACGACGGGTACTGGTGGGTCGCGCTGGGGGAGGGCGACCCGGCCGCGGGAAATTAGGGGGCCGGTTCACCGCGGCGAACGGGGAACAGGACCGGTTCGCCCCAGGGTCTACTTCTCGTACAGCCCCTCGATCTCAGCCGCGAAGGACCTCTCCACGACCTCCCGGCGCAGCTTCATCGACGGCGTGAGGTGGCCCGCCTCCTCGCTGAAACCGCCGGGGACGATCGTGAACCGGCGGATGGACTCGGGGCGGGAGACCAGGCGGTTGGCCTCGTCCACCGCGCGTTGCAGGACGGCTCGCAGATCCGGGTCCTCGGCCAGGCGGTCGAGGGGGACGTCCTGCTTGGCGTTCATCTGGGTCCAGTGGGTGATGCCCTCGGGGTCCAGCGTCAGCAGCGCGGTGACGTACGGGCGGCGGTCGCCGATGACCATGGCGTGGGCGATCAGGGGGTGGGAGCGGAGCCAGTTCTCCAGCGGTGCGGGCGCCACGTTCTTGCCGCTGTCGGTGACGAGGATCTCCTTCTTGCGGCCGGTGATCGTGAGGTAGCCCTCGTCGTCCAGGTGGCCGATGTCGCCGGTGGCGAACCAGCCGTCGGGACTCGCGGGGACGACACCGCCGGCCTGCGGGTCCCAGTAGCCGCGGAAGATCTGGCCGCCGTGCAGGAGGATCTCGCCGTCGGCGGCTATCCGGACCCGGGTGCCGGGGAGCGGTCGGCCGACCGTGCCCAGCCGGGGCCGGTCGGGTGGGGTCACGGTGACGGCGGCGGTCGTCTCCGTCATGCCGTAGCCCTCGAAGACGTCGATGCCGGCGCCCGCGTAGAAGGCGGCCAGCCGACGGCCGAGGGGGCTGCCGCCGCAGATGAGATAGCGGACCCGGCCGCCCAGCGCCTTGCGGATGCGTCGGTAGACCAGGGGGTCGTAGAAGGTGCGGGCCGCCTTCAGGAAGGCCGAGGGACCGGGGCCGGTGCCGTGCTGTTCGGCTTCCAGGGCCTCGCCGTAGCGGCGGGCCACGGCGGAGGCGCGGTCGTACGAGGAAGCGCGGCCCATGCGTTCGGCGGAGGCGCGGGCCGTGTTGAACACCTTCTCCAGGACGTAGGGGATGACCAGGAGGAACGTCGGGCGGAAGGACTTGAGGTCGGCGAGGAGGTCCTCCGTGCGGAAGCTCGGCGAGTGGCCCAGGCGGACCCGCGCCCGCATACAGCCGATCGCCACCATGCGGCCGAACACATGGGCGAGCGGGAGGAAGAGGAGGGTGGATGCCTCCTCGTCCGTCTTCGCGCGGAAGATGGGGTAGAGGAGGTCGATCGCGTTGTCGACCTCGGCGCAGAAGTTGCCGTGGGTGAGGGCGCAGCCCTTGGGGCGGCCGGTCGTGCCCGAGGTGTAGATCAGGGTCGCGAGGGTGTCGGGGCCCAACACCCCACGCCGTACGGCCACTTCCTGGTCCGACACGTCACGGCCCCGCTCGGCGAGCCGGTCCAGGTGACCCTTCTCGAAGACCCACATGTGGCGCAGGTCGGGGATGCGGTCGAGCTCGGGGCCGAGGGCGGCGGCCTGGCCCGCCGTCTCGACGGCGAGGGCCACCGCGCCCGAGTCCTGGAGGATCCAGCGGGTCTGGAAGACGGAGGAGGTGGGGTAGACGGGGACCGTGACCAGGCCCGCAGCCCAGGCCGCGAAGTCCAGGAGGGTCCACTCGTACGTCGTCCGCGCCATGATCGCGATCCGGTCGCCCGGCATGAGGCCCTCGGCGATCAGACCCTTCGCCAGCGCGAGCACCTCGGCGGCGAAATCGGCGGCCGTGACGTCCCGCCACCGGCCGTCGCCGCCACCGGCCGTGCCGCCGTCCTTGCGGCTGAGGACGACCGAGTCGGGGGCGTGGGCCGCGTTGTCGAACGGGATGTCCGCAAGCGAGCCGTAGGTCACGGGCGCGGCGAGCGCGGGCACGTACGCCTCCCGCACGGCGCCGTCCAGCCGCTTCAACTCAGGTTCCACCAGGGCGGGTTCGGTGCTTTCGAGGTGGGACACGGGCGGCTCCTGGGCGTTCGGTGTGTCCGGATCGTACGGGGTTGGTGTGTGAGGTTCGTGTGAGTGTGGCGATGGTCCGGAGATGGAACCGGGCCGGGGATGTGCAGTGTCGCAGACCGCTCGGTCACGCTTCCTCCGCAGGTCAAAGGCGCGCCAAGTTACCTGAGGGTCGTTCATCTCTTGGGCTCCACGAGGGGCCCCATCGCGCCTTACCTCGGGTAACCTGACTTTCGAGTAAGGAAGCGGAGTCCGGCGCGGGGAGCGGAGCCCGGCGCGAGGAAGGGGAGACCGTCCGATGCCCACCGTCACCCTCACCCGACCGCCCTCCCTCGGTCCCGTTCTCGCCAGGGGCGCCCTCCTCTCCCCGGGCAGGAGCCTCAGGCTCCCGCGCGCGGCGGCCTCCGGGCTGATCTCCCCCTCCCGACTGCCCCGGCTCGTCCTCCCCGGTGTCCGGATCGACCTCGCCCGGCTCGCCGCGTACGAGCGGGTCTGCGGTTTCCCGACCGGGGAGGACGCCGTTCCGCTGACGTATCCGCACGTCCTCGGTTTTCCGGCGGCCATGCGGATCATGGCCGGCCGGGACTTCCCGTTGCCCCTCCTCGGTCTCGTGCACACCTCGATCGAGATCACCCGACGTCGGCGACTGCCCGCCACCGCGGAGTACGAGATCACCGTGTACGTCGACGCGTTGACGCCCCATCGGCGCGGCACGGAGGCGACGGTCGTCACCGAGGTGCGGGACGGGGAGGAGGCCGAGGGCGGGCTCGGGGTCGCGTGGGAGTCCCGGAGCACGTACCTCGCCCGGCATCGGCACGAGCGCGAGCGCGAGCGCGAGGACGAGGACGAACGCGAGGACGAGCACCGGCGGAGTGAGGGTGCCTGGGCGGATGGGGGTGAAGCGCGGGGCGACGGGAGCGGGGACGGATGGCCCGGCGGGAACGGGTCGGCGGGGGGCGGGTTGGTGGAGGGCGGGTCGAAGGGGGGCGGGTCGAAGGGGGTACCCGTCGTCGTCGAGTGGCGGTTGGGTGGGGATGTGGGGCGGCGGTACGGGGCGGTGTCCGGGGACCGGAACCCGATCCATCTGCATCCGCTCGGCGCCCGGCTGTTCGGCTTCCCCCGGGCCATCGCGCACGGCATGTGGACCGTGGCCCGCTGCCTCGCCGAGCACGGCACACCCCCGGCGACCCTCGTCCGCGCGGAGTTCCGCGCGCCGGTGCCGCTGCCGGGCGCGGTGACGTACACGGCGGACGGACAGGCGTGGGGCGGCTTCGAGCTGCGCGGGAGCGGTGCGTCCGGGGCAACCGACGGCCCCGGATCAGGCGGGGCGGGCGGGTCGGGCGGCTCGGGCGGAGGGCGCGTTCATGTCCGGGGTCAGGTGTATCCGCTCGTCGCCTGAGTGGGTCGGGTGCGGGTCGGTGAGGGCTGGTCGCGGCGTTCCCCGCGTCCCCACCCACCCGCACCCGGCGACGAACAGGCCGCTCTCACACGGCGGGCGGTGGGGTCCAGGGGCGGCCCTCCATCAAATCGCCGAGGCCGGCCCACGCGAAGTTCATCAGGGTCGTGGCGGCCTGGCGCGCGGTGATGCCCGGCGTGGCGTTGGCCCACGCGGCGAGCGCCTCGGCGGCGCCGACCAGGCCCTCGGCGAGACCGGCGACCTCCCGCTCGGGCAGGGAGGGGTCACGGCGGGCCTCCCGCGCGGCGACCAGGATCAGCCCGGTCACGAACGCGACCATCTCCTCCCGCATCGCCGCCACTTCGGCGGCGAAGGGTTCCCCGTGCGTACGGGCCTGGAGGTGCAGTACCGCCCATGCGTCGGGGTTGCGCGCCGTGTGCGTGAAGAAGGCCCCCAGCCCGTCCCAGAGCTGGCGGTCGGCGGGCAGTTCGGGGTTCACGCCCGCGCGTACGGCCGTGGTGAGCGCCTTGACCTCGCGGCGGATGCAGGCCGTGAAGAGGTCTTCCTTGGAGTTCAGGTACAGGTACACCAACGGCTTGGACACGCCCGCCAGTTCGGCGATCTCGTCCATCGACGCCGCCCGGTACCCACGCTGCCCGAACGTCCGAACCGCCGCGTCCAGCATTTGCTGTTCCCGCACCGCACGAGGCATCCGTTTGCTCTTCACAGCACCCATGCGGGCAAGCGTACGGTTCCGACGGCGAGGACGGACCCGGGCGTCGGGCGGGTGATCCTTTTTTCGCCGGGCCGGCGAACGCTCCTGCCGGCGGTTCGCGTACGGGGCTACGAAGCCTTGCCGGACGTCGGCCGGGCGGCCGCCGCATCGGCCTTGACGGCCTCGTCGGTCCCGGCAGCCTGGTCGGCCTTGTCGGTCCCGGCAGCCTCGCCGGTCTCGCTGGTCTCGTCAGTCGCCTCCGGGCCCTGGGTCCGGGCCACGTCGTCGGCCTCGTCCTCCTGGCTGCGGTTGGCCGCGAGGTTGGACTTGACGCGGCCGATGGAGCGGTCGAGGCGGGGGGCGATCTGGGCGGAGGCCCGGTCGCGCTCCTTGCGGAGGGCGACGAAACTGATCGGCGCGGAGACCAGGAGCGCGAGCACGACCATCCACATGCCGTTGGACGCGCCGAGGCCGCGCGGGGCGACACCGGAGTAGACGAGGGCCCAGACGACCACGAAGCAGCCCACGAAGATACCGAGGCGCATCAGTGTGTAGCGGAGCATCTCAATCCACTCTTCCGTTCCGTTCCGAAACCTGCCCGCACGTTGCCGGAGGGCATCGTCCAGTGAAGCACGGTCGGCGTGCGATCTTGCAGGGGGGTGCGGGCGCGCACCGGCCCCTCGGGGCGCGCCTCAGCCGAGGGACAGGAGCATCGTGATGTCGTCGCGGTGGTCGTCGGGGGCCACCCGTATGGCGCCGGGGACTCGGCCGACCTCCTTGTAGCCGCAGGAGGCGTAGAAGTGCTCCAGGCCGAGGCCGCCTCGGCAGTTGAGGCGGATGGCGTCTATGCCGTCGAAGCCGCGGGCCGCGGTCTCCGCGGCCCTCATGAGGTCGCGGCCGTAGCCCTTGCCCTGGTGGGACGGGTGGACCATCACCGTGTAGAGCCAGACCCAGTGGGTCATCAGGCGGTGGGTGTTGAAGCTGAAGAAGGCGGTGGCGGCGGGGGTGCCGGTGTCGTCCAGGCCGAGGAGGAGGCGGTGTCTGCCTTCGGCCATGGCGGTGAGGTGTCTGAGGAGTTCCGGGCGGATCGCTTCGCGGGTGACCGGGGGGACGAAGCCGACGGCTCCGTCGGCGTTGGTGACGTCTGTCCAGAGGGTGAGGATGCCGTCGTGGAGCGTGGGGGTGAGGGGTGGATCCAGGTGGAACGTAAGGGGCATGGGGTGACCGTAGTCATTACGTGCGGCTCGCCTCAAGGGGGATTCACCCCCGCCGCCCCTGCCCGTCCCCTCCTCAAGGGGCTGCGCCCCTTTGACCCCCATCCGCGGGTCCGGTGGGGGCTGGTCGCGCAGTTCCCCGCGCCCCTGAAAAAGCGGGGCTGCGCCCCTGCGTTTTCGGGCCGAAAGGGCCGTAGGCCTTTCAGGGGCGCGGGGAAGTGCGGCGACCAGCCCCCACGCACCCGCGCCCGCACAACCGCCCCCTCAGACCCGCATCGGCTGCGGGGACTCCCGGCGCGCCGGGTCCGGGCCCTCGTACTCTCGGATGATCTCGTACCGCGTGTTCCGCTCCACCGGTCGGAAGCCGGCGTCCCTGATGAGGTCCAGGAGGTCCTCGCGGGTCAGTTTGTTCGGTGTGCCGTAGTTGTCCGCGTCGTGGGTGATCTTGTATTCGACGACCGAGCCGTCCATGTCGTCGGCGCCGTGCTGGAGCGCCAGTTGCGCGGTCTGGACGCCGTGCATGACCCAGAAGACCTTGACGTGGGGGACGTTGTCGAACAGCAGCCGGGAGACCGCGAAGGTCTTCAGGGCCTCCGCGCCGGTCGCCATCTGGGTGCGGGCCTGGAGGCGGTTGCGCACCTTGCCGTCCTGCATGTCCACGAAGTCGTGCTGGTAGCGCAGGGGGATGAAGACCTGGAAGCCGTTCGTCTCGTCCTGGAGTTCACGCAGGCGCAGGACGTGGTCGACCCGGTGACGCGGCTCCTCGATGTGGCCGTAGAGCATGGTGCACGGGGTCTTGAGGCCCTTCTCGTGCGCCAGGCGGTGGATCCGCGACCAGTCCTCCCAGTGGGTGCGGTGGTCCACGATGTGCTGGCGGACCTCCCAGTCGAAGATCTCCGCGCCGCCGCCCGTGAGGGATTCGAGGCCCGCGTCGATCAGTTCGTCGAGGATCTCCGACGCCGTCAGACCGCTGATCGTCTCGAAGTGGTGGATCTCCGTGGCCGTGAAGGCCTTCAGCGAGACGTTCGGGAGGGCGGCCTTCAGTTCCTTCAGGGAGCGGGGGTAGTAGCGCCACGGGAGGTTCGGGTGCAGGCCGTTGACGATGTGCAGTTCGGTGAGGTTCTCGCCCTCCATCGCCTTGGCGAGCTTCACCGCCTCCTCGATGCGCATCGTGTACGCGTCCTTCTCCCCCGGCTTGCGCTGGAAGGAGCAGTACGCGCAGGAGGCGGTGCACACGTTGGTCATGTTGAGGTGGCGGTTGACGTTGAAGTGGACGACGTCGCCGTTCTTCCGCGTCCGCACCTCGTGCGCCAGACCGCCCAGCCAGGCCAGGTCGTCCGACGCGTACAGCGCGATGCCGTCCTCGCGGGTCAGCCGCTCACCGGAGCGGACCTTCTCCTCCAGCTCGCGCTTGAGCCCGACGTCCATGCCCACACCTTTCACCGACCGACCTGCCTGCCTGCCTCGAAGACCTCGTCAACCCTACGTCCCCTGCCCTACTGCTCCTCCTCCGGCAGCTCACCCACCCGGTTCTCCCACTTCGTGGAGAGCACGATCGTCGTACGGGTGCGGGAGACGCCCTTGGTGCCGGAGAGTCGGCGGATGGTCTTCTCCAAGCCGTCGACGTCGGGGGCGCGCACCTTGAGCATGAACGAGTCGTCGCCCGCGATGAACCAGCAGTCCTCGATCTCGGCCAGGTCCCGCAGCCGGTTCGCCACGTCCTCGTGGTCGGCCGCGTCGGAGAGCGAGATGCCGATGAGCGCGGTCACACCGAGGCCGAGGGAGGCCGCGTTCACGGTGGCGCGATAGCCGGTGATGACACCGGCCGCCTCCAGCCGGTTGATGCGGTCGGTGACACTGGGTCCCGACAGTCCGACGAGGCGTCCCAGCTCCGCGTAGGAGGCCCGGCCGTTCTCCCTCAGGGCCTGGATGAGCTGCCTGTCCACCGCGTCCATGCGATCGGTTGCCTTCCGCTGAAGAGTTGAGTTGTGGGTGCTGCTTGGTTGGTCAGTGGTCACTGGTCACTGGTCAGTGGTCACTGGTCAGTGGTACGAGAAGCGGGGGACCAGTGCGGTGCGGGCCGGGGTGAGCGCGTAGGGCTCAGTCGGTCGCACCGGAAGCGCGCGCCCCGCCCACCTCGCCCTCCCAGCGCCGGTACAGGGTGTGTGGGACGCCCGCCGCGTCCAGCGCCCGTCCGGCGACGAAGTCCACCAGGTCCTGGATGTGCGTGGCCCCGGCGTAGAACGCCGGCGACGCGGGCAGTACGGTCGCGCCCGCCTCGTCCAGGGTCACCAGGTGGCGCAGGGTCTGCCCGTTCAACGGGGTCTCGCGTACGGCGACGACGAGCCGCCGGCCCTCCTTGAGGGTCACGCTCGCCGCCCGCTGCAGCAGGTCCTTGGAGAGCCCGAGGGCCACGCCCGCGACGCACGCCGTCGACGCGGGGACGATCAGCATCCCCTTGACGGGGTACGAGCCCGAGGACGGTCCGGCGGCCAGGTCGCCGGGGCTCCAGTGCCGTACCCGGTCGCCGTCTTCGCCGTCGAGGTCCACCGCGAACGTGCCGGGCTTGCCGTCCGCCCCACGGGACAGCCATTCCCGCAGGTCGTCGCGCCAGTGTGCGTCCCGGTAGGAGATCCCCGTCTCGTCGAGCAGGGTCAGCCGCGAGGCCCGGGACACCACGAGGTCGACACTCTCGCCGGCGGCGAGGAGCGCACGCAGCACAGCCGCGGCGTATGGGGTGCCGGATGCGCCGGACACCCCTACGATCCAAGGCGTACGCGGCGTCTTCCCTGGCTTGACTGGGTTCACGACCCCGAGCCTATCCGGCGCCGCGCGGCGGGAACCGGTCAAGGGGGCCCGGCCGTTTCCATCAGGGACGTGTGAGGTCCGGACGGGGGTTCGACATGGCAGGTGGAGTGCGGGGGACGCTGGGTCCCGAGCGGGAGTGGTCGCGCGGGGACCGCGCGAAGGCGGCGGCCAAGCTGATGGTGGGCTGGGTGGCGCTGCTGTGGATCCTGGAGGTCGTGGACGTGGCGACCGACCATGCCCTGGACGACTTCGGGATCGTGCCGCGTTCGGTGCCGGAGCTGGTCGATGTCGTGCCCGCCTCGTTCATCCACTTCGGCTTCGGCCATGTCGCGGCGAACAGCGTGCCGCTGCTGGTGCTGGGGTTCCTCGCGGCGCTGGGCGGACTGCGCCGCTTCGCCGCCGTCTGCGCGCTGATCATCGTCGCGGACGGGCTGGGGGTCTGGCTCATGTCCCCCGACCACACCAACACCGCCGGTGCCTCCGGCATCGTCTTCGGGCTTTTCGGGTTCCTCGTCGTCACCGGCTTCGTCGAGCGTCGGCTGCTGGGGGTGGCGGTGGGTGTCCTGGTCGCGGCCGTGTGGGGCGGCGCGATCCTCGGCGGTATCGCCCCCACCGCGGCCGGGGTCAGCTGGCAGGGGCATCTGATCGGGCTGGTGACGGGCGTGGTGGCGGCGTTCGTGTTCCGGCGGCGCCCATCCCGCACGGCGCTCACGTCGTAGGGCGCGTCTTCGGGTCCACGGGGAGACGGCCGGTGGCGATGGTGAGCTTGCCCAGGGGGGTGTCGAGGGTCAGGTCAGGGCCGTAGGGAATGGTGTCGCGGCCCTGGTAGCCGTCGGGGCCGGGGTTCCACATCATGACGGCGTGGCCCTTGAGCGGATCCAGGATCACGTAGTGGGTGATGCCGCGGGAGGCGTACCAGCGAGGCTTGATCTCGTAGTCGCGGCGGATGCTCTCCGGCGACACCACTTCAGCCACGAACTCGATCAGATCGGCGGGATACGCACTGCGGTTCTCCGCCTCCGCCTCCGCCGGGATGACCGCGATGTCCGGGCAGAACTCGTTGGCATCGTCGAAGGGGAACGCCACATCGCTCACCAGCGCCCAGTCCGGCGGAAGCTGCTCCTCCAGGTCCGTCGACACCCTCAGGATCGTCTTCCCGTGGAACGGCCTGACCGGGTTCATCACGATGCTGCCCTCGACAATCTCCGTCAGATAGCCGGGGAACATGTCCTCCAGCCTGCTGAGCTGCGAGTGCAGGCGGTCAATGCCCGAGACGGTCACGCTGGCCTCCCTGGGGTCCTGCCCTCGATGGTAGGCCGACGGTAATCAGAGGGTCAGACCCCGAACCAGAAGATCCAGCAGCGCGCACACGAACAGGGCAATGCCGATGAACCCGTTGACGGAGAAGAACGCGCGGTTCAACCTCGACAGGTCGTGCGGGCGGACGATCGTGTGCTCGTACACGAACGCGCCCGCGACGATCGCGAGGCCCAGCCACAGGAACGCGCCCGCGTCCGTCAGCACCGCGTACCAGACGAACAGCGCCGTCGTCAGTACGTGGCAGACCCGCGCCGCCCAGATCGCCGCCGGGATGCCGAACCGGGCCGGGACCGACAGGACGCCGGACTCGCGGTCGGATTCGACGTCCTGGCAGGCGTAGATGAGGTCGAAGCCGCCGATCCAGATGCCGACCGCGAGGCCGAGGACGACCGCCTCCCAGGACCACTCCCCCGTGATGGCGAGCCAGCCGCCGACCGGGCCCATGGCCTGGGCGAGACCGAGGATGGCCTGCGGGTAGTTCGTGAACCGCTTGCCGTAGGGGTAGACCACCATCGGGATCACGGCGACCGGGGCCAGGGCGAGGCAGAGCGGGTTCAGCAGCGCCGCGGAGCCGAGGAAGATCACGACCGCGATGAGGGCGCCGGTCCACGCGTGCTTGACCGACATCGCGCCGGTGACCAGCTCACGGTGGGCCGTGCGCGGGTTCCGCGCGTCGATCTCGCGGTCGATGATCCGGTTGACCGCCATCGCGAAGGTGCGCAGGCCCACCATGCAGATGGTGACCAGGAGCAGCCGGACCCAGTGGATGTTGCCGTCCAGCCGGAACATGGCCGTGAGCGCGGCGATGTACGCGAAGGGCAGCGCGAAGATCGAGTGTTCGATCATCACGAGGCGGAGGAACGCCTTGGTACGGCCCGGTTGCTGCGGGATGGCCGCCGACGCGCTGGTCACAGGCCGTACTCCTTCCAGCGGCGGTCGACGAGCGCCGCCGTGGCCGGGTCGGACTCGACCATGTCGGGCCAGCCCCCGTCCCGGGTGTAGCCCTCCTCGATCCACTTCCTGGTGGCGTCGATGCCCGCCTTGCCGCCCCAGAACTGCTGGTAGGAGGCGTGGTCCAGATGGTCCACCGGACCCTCGACGATCGAGAGGTCGCGGGAGTAGTCGGTGTTGCCGAGCGCCCGCCAGGCGACCTCGTGGAGGTCGTGGACGTCGCAGTCGGAGTCCACGACCACGATGAGCTTGGTCAGGGACATCATGTGGGCGCCCCAGATCGCGTGCATGACCTTCTGCGCGTGCTTGGGGTACTTCTTCTCGATCGAGATGATCGCGCAGTTGTGGAAGCCGCCCGCCTCGGGGAGGTGGTAGTCCACGATGTCCGGAACGATGATCTTGAGGAGCGGGAGGAAGAAGCGTTCCGTCGCGCGGCCCAGCGGTCCGTCCTCCGTCGGTGGGCGGCCGACGACGATCGACTGGAGCAGCGGCCGCTTCCGCATCGTCACACAGTCGATCTTCAGGGCGGGGAACGGTTCCTGCGGGGTGTAGAAGCCGGTGTGGTCGCCGAAGGGCCCCTCGGGGAGCATCTCGCCGGGCTCCAGCCAGCCCTCGATCACGACCTCGGCGTTCGCCGGCACCTGCAACGGCACCGTCTTGCAGTCGACCATCTCGATCCGCTTGCCCGCGACGAACCCGGCGAACAGGTACTCGTCGATGTCACCGGGGAGCGGCGCGGTGGAGGCGTAGGTCACTGCGGGCGGGCACCCGAAGGCGATGGCGACCGGCAGGCGTTCGCCGCGCTTGGTGGCCACCTGGTAGTGGTTGCGGCTGTCCTTGTGGATCTGCCAGTGCATACCGATGGTGCGCTTGTCGTGGCGCTGGAGGCGGTACAGGCCGAGGTTGCGTACGCCGGTCTCGGGGTGCTTGGTGTGGGTGAGCCCCAGGTTGAAGAAGGAGCCGCCGTCCTTGGGCCAGGTGAACAGCGCGGGCAGCTGGTCCAGATCGACGTCGTCGCCCTGGAGGACCACCTCCTGCACGGGCGCGCTGTCCGGCTTCACCTTCTTCGGCGGGACGTGGGTCATCGCGCCGAGCTTGCCGAACGCCTCGCGCACGCCCACGAAGCCCTGGGGCAGTTCGGGCTTGAGCAGGCCGCCGATCTTCTCGCTGATCTCGCCGTACGACTTCAGACCGAGGGCCTTCAGCAGGCGGCGGTCGGTGCCGAAGACGTTCATCGCGAGGGGCATCGCGGAGCCCTTCACGTTCTCGAAGAGCAGGGCGGGGCCGCCGGCCTTGTTGACCCGGTCGACGATCTCCCCGACCTCCAGGTAGGGGTCGACTTCGGCCTTGATGCGCTTGAGATCGCCCTCGCGCTCCAGTGCGCGGAGCAGGGAGCGAAGATCGTCGTAAGCCATGGGGTCCAGTATCCCCGAGGGGCTACCCTGACCCCGTCACGGGGCCCGGTGCACGGCCCCGCCGTCACGTCCGGGGTCCGGCGCACGGCCCCGCCACCGCTTCCAGGGGGCTGTTCCATGCTCAGGCTGTTGATGTACCTCGTGCCGTTGGCGCTGACCATCTACGCGTTCATCGACTGCCTCAACACCCCCGAGGACGAGGCGAAGCACCTGCCGAAGATCGCGTGGGTCTTCATCATCCTGCTCTTCTGGATCGTGGGACCGATCGCCTGGCTCGCCGCCGGCAAGCTCCGCAACGCGCCCACCGGTGGTCGCACGCCCTCGGAGTGGCACCGCAACCACCGCACGCAGTACGTCGCGCCCGACGACAACCCCGAGTTCCTGAAGTCGCTCGCCGAGGGCAACAAGAAGGACGAGTCGCTGCTGAAGAGCTGGGAGGCCGACCTGCGCCGCCGCGAGGAGGAGCTGAAGCGGCAGGAGGAGGAGAGCGGCGAGAAGGGCGTGCAGGGCGAGAAGCGGGAGAAGAAGGAGAAGGAGAAGAAGGACGGCGAGGAGGCGTAGCGGTCGTCGTCGGTCAGCCGTCGGACCGCCGTGGACCGGCGGCCGCCGATCGTCCGGCATCAGTCGTCCGGCATCAGTCGTCCGGCGTCAGTCGGTCAGCTCCCGGCCCTTCTTGTCGACGACCCGACCTCCAGAAGGGCCTCGTCGTCCGAGCCCATGTATTTGAGGCTCTCCCTGTCGAAGTCCCACACATCAGGGTGGTCGACCTCGCCGAAGGCCAGACCGACACCCTCACGGCCCACGGCGTCCTCCGCCTTCTCGACGACCCGTACACCGGAGATCTTGGCAGCCACGCGGAAGAGCGCCCCGTTCAGTTCGGACAGCAGCTGCGCCCCCCGCTGAGCAAGGTCGTGATGTATTCCATGGCCCCTCCTCATGGGTGGGGCCCCGAACCGCCCTAGCCTTCCACCCGATGCCTGAACCCGGACCGCCTTCCAGCGCCCCCGCCCGCCTGCGCCCCGTCGACCTCGCCCGGCTCTCCGGGGTCTCCACGCAGCAGATCCGCAACTACGAGGAGGCCGGGGTGCTGCCGCCCGTGCCGCGTACGGACTCGGGGTACCGGGTCTTCGGGGACGCGCACCGGCGGGCGCTGCTGACGTACCGGGCGCTGTCGAAGGGGTACGGGGCGGTCGTGGCGACGCGGATCATGCGGACCGTGCACGAGGGGGACGTACCGGGAGCGCTGGCGCTGGTGGACGAGGCGCACGCGGCGCTGCACGCGGAGCGGGTGTCGTTGCGGGCGACGCGCGAGGCGTTGGAGACGCTGGCCGGGGAGCCGCCCGAGGAGGACGTACCCGGCACCGACCTGCTGATCGGCGAGGTCGCCGCGCTGCTCGGCGTGCGGACGTCCACGCTCCGCGTCTGGGAGGCCGCCGGGCTCCTCTCCCCCCGCCGCGCACGCGGCACCGGTTACCGCCACTACGCGCCCGACGAGGTACGCGATGCCCGCTTCATCCTCGCCCTCCGCCGCAACCACTACCTCCTCGACCACATCCGCCCCGTCCTCGAAGACCTCCGCCGGGAGGGCGGCACCGGGGCCCTGCGCTCCGCGATCACCACCCGCCACACCGCGCTGACCTCCCGCACGGCGGCGATGCTGGAGGGAGCGGGCCACCTGCACACCTACCTGACGACCCTGACGACCCTGACGACATGACCCTGACGACCGAGTGAACGCGAGGGCCCCGCTCCGGAGTGGCATGGGAGGCGCCGGAGGTCGATGATGGACAAAGGGGAAGAAGGTGATGATGACGAACGGTCACGAGCCGGAGAAGCGCCGTTCCCCGCGGCAGGAGCCCGCCGAGGAACGCCTCTCCGCGCCCGAGGCCATGCGGAGCGCGATCGAGCAGCTCACCGAATTGCTGGGCCGGGCTCCCGAGTCAGTTTCCGCGCTGAAGCCGACCGACGAGGGCTGGGAGGCCCAGGTCGAGGTCCTGGAGCTGGAGCGCATCCCGCAGACGACCAGTGTGATGGCCGGCTACCGGGTCGTTCTGGATCCCGCGGGCAAGCTGCTGGCGTACGAGCGCGGACGCCGGTACACGCGCGCGCAGGTCGACCGGGGCAACCGTTGAGCCGACGCGGCCACGGCCGCCGCCGAGCAGTCGGCAACGCCGTCTGAGCCACGGCTCGCAGCCCCTGACATACGGCTTCCCGCATCGGAAGGGAAGAGATCGTGACTGTGGTGCCGCAGAGCGGTGGCGGCGCCGCCGCCGGTGGTGGTGGCGGTGGCTCGGGAAACCTCTACGACGTGCTGGAACTCGTCCTCGACCGGGGGCTGGTCATCGACGCGTTCGTACGGGTCTCCCTGGTGGGCATCGAGATCCTGAAGATCGACGCCCGGGTCGTCGTGGCCAGTGTCGACACGTATCTGCGCTTCGCGGAGGCGTGCAACCGGCTGGACCTGGAATCGGGACGCAAGGCCCCCTCCCAGCTGACGGACATCGTCGGGGACACCACCGAGGCGGGTGCCCGGGGCAAGAGCAAAGGGGCGCTCACGGGCGCGGTCGAGGCCGTCACCGATTCGCTCCAGAAGGGGCGCGGGGACGGCGAGCGCGAGTCCGTCGGGCGCGAGAAGCAGCGCGTGCGCTCCGAGCGGGGCGCGAGCCGCCGTTCCTCCAGAGACCGTGAGGAGTGAGCGAGCCGATGTCGGTGTACGTCTACGCGATCACCAAGGCGGCGCATCCGCTGGGCCTCGACCACGTCAAGGGCGTCGGAGAGGACCCCGCCGAACTGCACGCCGTCAGCAGCGGCGAGCTGACCGCCGTCGTCAGCGAGGCCCCCGAGGTGCTCTCGGTCAGCCGCCGGGACGTGGAGGCCCACCTCACGGTCCAGGAACAGCTGTGGGCCGACGGCGCCATCCTGCCGCTGAGCTTCGGCTTCGTCGCCCCGGACGAGGCCGCCGTGGAGGGACTGCTCCAGGAGCAGGCCGAGGAGTTCTCCCAGCGGCTCGACGAACTCACCGGACGCGCGGAGTTCAACGTCAAGGGCGTACTGGACGAGGACACCCTCCTGCGCGCCGTCCTGACGGAGTCCGCGCAGGCACGCGAGCTGAACGACGCGATCCGTGAGGGCGGCGGCACGTACGAGGACCGTCTCGCGCTCGGCGAACTCGTGGCCCAGGAGGTGCAGAGGCGGCAGGAGGCGCTGGGCGAGGAGGCCCTCGCCGCGCTGCGGCCCTACGCCCTGGCCGAGCAGGTCACCCCACCGTCCCAGCAGTACTTCGTGAACGCCTCCTTCCTGGTGGACGGCGAGAGGTCCGACGAGTTCGCCGAGGCCGGAGGAGAGCTGGCCGAGGCCCTGGGAGAGGGGGTGGAGCTGCGGCTGCGCGGGCCGCTGCCGCCGTACAGCTTCGTATGACCTCGTACGACCACGGCCTTCGGTTCGATTCGCTCTGAGGAGGTGTTGTCGTGGTGGGACTGGTCGGGACGATTCTGACGTTGCCGTTCGCTCCCGTGCGGGGTGTCGGGTGGGTGGTCGACAAGGTGCGACAGGTCGCTGAGGACGAGTACTACGACCCGGGGCCCATCCAGGAGGAGCTCGTGAAGCTGGAGCAGGCCCGGATCGAAGGGCAGGTCGACGAGAACGAGTTCACGCGGCGCGAGGAGGAGTTGCTGCACCGGCTGGAGGAGATCAGTGCCTACCGGCTCCAGCAGCAGAGGGAGGCAGAGTCATGAACAACGCCACGATGGGCGCGGCCGTCCTCGGCGGTTATCTGCTGGGGCGGACGAAGAAGGCCAAGCTCGCCCTCGGCATCGGCGCGCTGCTGGCCGGATCCCGGGTCAAACCAGGGCAGTTGGGCAACGCGCTCGACGTCCCGTTCCTCGGCGACATCACCAAGCGGGTGCGCTCCGAGCTGACGGACGCCGGCAAGGCCGCGGCTACCTCCGTACTGACGGCGAAGGCCGACAGCCTGGCCGGAACCCTGCACGAACGCACCGCGGGGCTGCGGGAACGGGCCGAGGGGAAGGGCGACCAGGACGAGGCCGAGGACCAGGACCAGGACCAGGCCGAGGACGAGGTCGACGAGGACCAGGTCGAGGACGAGGCCGAGGAGGACGAGGACGAGGAAGCTCCCGAGCAGGGAGGCGAGGAGGAAGACGAAAAGGAGGACGCCGAGGCGGACGCGGAGGACGAGGACGAAGGTCCGGAAGAGGACGAGAAGCCCGCCGAGGGGCGGAAGCGCCCGGCCGGGAAGACCGGCTCGGGGACCACGGCGCGCCGCGGCGGCGGACGCTCGACGGCTCAGCGCGGCGGATCCACGGCCCGGAAGAGCGCACCGCGCCCGAAGAAGAAGACCGCTGCGGCGAGCCGCGCCAAGAGCGGATCCGGCTCACGGTCGAGGAGGCAGGACGATGGCTGAGGGCAGAACGGCGAAAGGCCGCCCGGCCGGTACCGGAACCCTCAGCAGGACGGACGAGGGGGCCGGTGTGAACGGGGGCACGAGCCGGCTGAAGGAAGAGCTGGAGGAGTACATCGAGGCCCGGATGTCGGTGATGCTCCAGAACGTCGGGCATGGGCTGGGCGACGGTGCGCGCAAGCTGAGCGATATGAACGCGGAGACACTGACGTCAACCGCGTCCCATGCCAAGGACGCGCTGACGGACAAGGCGAAGGGCGCCGCGGGCAAGGCGAAGGACACCGTCGTCGACAAGGCCAAGGACGTCACCGAGAAGGCGAAGGAGGCCGTCGGCAAGGGGAACCGCAAGGATCCCTCGGGCGGCAGCGGCAAGGGGTTCGCCATCATCGAGGACGTCGACGTGGGCGTCCCGGTGCGCGAGGCGTACAACCAGTGGACGCAGTACGAGGAATTCCAACGGTTCGCCAAGGGTGTGGTCGGCGTCGAGCAGAAGGACGACGTCACGACCCAGTGGCACGTCAAGGTCGCCAAGTCCAACCGTAGTTGGCGCGGCACCACCACGGAACAGGTGCCCGACGAGCGTATCGCCTGGACGTCCGAGGGCAACAAGGGGACGACCAGGGGCGTCGTCACGTTCCATCCGCTCGGGGAGAACCTCACCAAGGTGCTGCTCGTCCTCGAGTACTTCCCCAAGGGACTCTTCGAGAAGGTGGGAGGCCTGTTCCGGTCCCAGGGCCGTCGCGTCCGCCTCGACCTGAAGCTCTACCGCACGTTCGTCATGATGCGCGGCGAGGCCACCGGGGGCTGGCGCGGCGAGATCCGCGACGGAGAGGTCCAGGAGCCCGAGGCGGCCGACGAGGCGCGGGACGAGGAGGAAGAGGAGAACGGCGCGGAGGGCGCGGAGGACCGGTACGACGAGGACGAGGAACCCGAGGCCGAGGCCGAGACCGACGACGAGGAAGGTGAAGGGGAGGAGGAAGAGGACACCGACGAGTACGAGGACGACGAGGACGAGGACGAGGACGACGAGGATCAGGAACCCGAGGGCGGGTACGAGGACGAAGAGGACGAAGAGGACGGGGAACCCGAGGTCGAGGAGGCGGACGAGGGGCCGACCAAGTCGAGGGCGAGGAGGTCGAGTGAGCCGTGACCCAGTCAGCCTCCCCCTTGCCCTCGCCGTCACGAAATCCCTCTCCGTACGGCAGCGGTCAGGGCTCCAGCGCCAACCTCGCCGACATCCTCGAACGAGTGCTCGACAAGGGCATCGTCATCGTCGGCGACATCAAGATCAACCTTCTCGACATCGAGCTGCTCACCATCAAACTGCGCCTGCTGGTGGCCTCGGTCGACAAGGCCAAGGAGATCGGCATCGACTGGTGGGAGCACGACCCCGCCCTCTCCTCCCGCGCGCGCCGCTCCGACGGCCACCGCTCCCTCGCCGACGAGAACGATCGGCTGCGCGCCGAGGTGGAGGAGCTGCGCCGACGTGTCGAGGAGCCCCCTCCGGCGCTGACCGCGAGCGGATCGACCGAGCGCCCGGAGCGCCCGGAGCGCCCGCGTAGGGAAGTCCGCCGCAAGGAGGCCCGTCCGGAGACCCGGGCGGCGGAGCCCCGGCGCAAGCGGCGCAAGCCCGTGAACGTCGACGACGAGGGCGAGGGCGAGGGCGAAGGCGCCGAGGGCAACGAGGACGAGGACCGTGGCTGAGGAAGGCCCCGGCCCACGATGAGCGCGTACAGCGACCACGACGCGTACGACGACCGTGACGCGCACGACGACCACGACGACCGTGCCGCGTACGACGAGCCCTACGCGTACGACGACCGCGACCGCCCGATCAGTGGACGGCAGGTCGCGCTGATCGACCTGCTCGACCGGCTCCTGAGCGGCGGTGTCGTCCTCACCGGGGACCTCGTCCTGAGCATCGCGGACATCGACCTGGTAAGGGTGTCGCTGCGCGCGGTGATCGTCGCCGTCCGCGAAGGGTTGGACGAGCAGTGGGCGCTCCCCCTGTCCGAGCCGAGGCCCGTGGAAGGGGCGGAAGGAGGCGACGATCATGGCGAGCCCTCTGCCTGACGGCGGCCCCCACGTCGACCGTCTCCGTGAGGTGTCCGCGGCCGCGCACCGCGCGTTCTCCCTGCTGCCGGCCCGGCCGGAAGAGGTCCCCCCGCCACCCCCGACCCGGGGCGAAGCCGTGGCGCGCCGGTTGCGCACCGACCCCGACACGGTCGAGCGGGACCTCGTCCGTCTGGTCCTCACCATCGTCGAACTGCTCCGCCAGCTGATGGAGCGCCAGGCCCTGCACCGCGTCGACAAGGGCGGGCTGACGGAGGAGCAGGAGGAACGCCTCGGCATGACCCTGATGGTCCTGCACGAACGCATGACGGAACTCTGCGACCGCTACGACCTCACCCTGGACGACCTCAACCTCGACCTCGGCCCGCTGGGCACCCTCCTCCCGCCACCCTGATCCCGCCTGCCTGATCCCGCTCCCTGATCCCGCTCCCTGATCCCGCCGCTCTGATCTCACCGTCCTGATCCGCGCCACGCACGTGAGCGCCTCCCGTCGCGGGCAGAGTGAGGTCATGGACCAGGACCAGGCACGCACATGGCTCGTCACCGCCGTCGAGGAGGCGCGGGCGGGGCTCGCGGAGGGCGGCATCCCCATCGGGGCCGCGCTCTACGGACCGGACGGCGGTCTGCTCGGGCGCGGGCACAACCGCCGCGTCCAGGACGGTGATCCGTCCCTCCACGCCGAGACGGCCGCGTTCCGCGCGGCGGGCCGGCAGCGGACGTATCGCGGTACGACGATGGTGACGACGCTCTCGCCGTGCTGGTACTGCTCCGGGCTGGTACGGCAGTTCGGGATCTCGCGGGTGGTGGTCGGGGAGGCCACCACCTTCCACGGCGGCCACGACTGGCTCGCCGAGCACGGTGTGGAGGTCCTGGTGCTGGACGACCCGGAGTGTGTGGCCCTGATGCGCGACTTCGTCGAGCACCACCCGGCTCTATGGAACGAGGACATCGGTGACGCCAGTGACATCAGTGACACCGGGGAGTAGGCCCCGTGTCCCCACCATCGACCTGCGCCCCTGGCTCGACGGCGGCCCCGAGGACCGCGCCAGGATCGCCCGGACCGTCGACGAGGCACTGCGGAGCGCCGGTTTCCTGCTCGTCACCGGCCACGGGGTCGATCCGGCCCTCCGGACGCGCATCCGGCAGGCCGCGCGGTCCTTCTTCGTCCTGCCCGTCGAGGCCAAGCAGGCGTACGAGGTGAAGGTCGGCGGGCGCGGCTGGCTCGGGCCCGGGGCCGAGGCGAACGGGTACGCCGAGGGTACGGAGACCCCGCCGGACCTGAAGGAGTCGCTGACGTTCGCGACGCACGAGCCGTTCGACGACCCGGTCGTGAACGCGGAGTGGTACGCGCCGAACGTGTGGCCCACGGAGGTGCCGGAGCTGCGGGCGCTCTGCGAGGAGTACCTGGCGCGGATGGGAGAGCTGGAGAACCTGCTGCTCTCACTCCTCGGGGAGGCCCTCGGACTGGAGCCGGACTTCTTCTCCCGCCATATGAGCCACCCCACCTACGGCTTCAACATCAACTGGTACCCGGGGACGGACGTCATCGGCGACCCCGTGCCGGGCCAGTTCAGGATCGGCCCGCACACCGACTTCGGCACGGTCACCATCCTCGACCGGCAGGCCGGGAAGGGCGGGCTCCAGGTGTACACGGACGAGGGCGGCTGGGAGGACGCCCCGTACGACCCGGCCGCCTTCACGATCAACATCGGTGACCTGATGGCCCGTTGGACCGGTGACCGCTGGCGTTCCGGGCGCCACCGCGTCCTGCCGCCCCCGGCCGAGGAGCCCGCCGAGGAGCTGATGTCGCTGGTGTACTTCGGCGAGTGCACCCCGGGCACGGTCGTGGAGTCGGTGCCCGCGCCGATCGGGCGGGCGGCGTACCCGCCGGTGGACTCGCACGCGTATCTGCGGGCGCAGCTGGACTCGATCACGGTCGACTGACCACGCCCTCCGCGCACGAGGGAACCTCTTCGGCCCGGAGCCCGTCTTCCCCCGCGTCACCTTGTACCGAGTGTTTGACACAAGATCCCGGTCACGGCATCTTGTACCCACCGCTTGATACAAGATGATCCGGGGGGATCTTTCCATGCTCGACACCGCCCCGCTCCAGCATCGGCTCCTCGACCACGCCGACCACTACGCCCGCTGGTCCGGTCTCGCCATCGGTCTGGTCGTCGCGCAGGAGCTGTCCACGCTCGGACACATCGAGTTCGAGCAGCGGGTCGTGTTCTGCCTCACGGCCTTCGGCCTGTGCGCCGTGGCCGGCGTTCTCCTCGCCGACGCCCTGACCCTGCGCCCGCAGGACGCGGTGCGCACGGCGAGTCTCGCCCCGCGCCTGGTCAGAGACCATGTGCCCCCGCGCATGGGCCCCCTGATCGCCCTCCAGGGGGTCTCCCTCGTCGCCCTGCTGGTGATCACGGCCGCCACGGCGTCCGTCGACGGCGACCGGATGTTCATCACCGGGAAGGCCGTCGACATCACCTGCAACGGGATGCGCGCGACCCTCGGCCCGTGGCCCGGCCTGTACTACAGCCTCCCGATGTTCGGCGCGCTCGCCATAGCCACCCCCACCTGCGTCTGGGCCCTGCGCCGCATCGCGCACGGGCCGGGCGAGGAACAGCAGCGCCGCGACCGCGCGTGGGCGGTCACCGGGGCCTGGGGCCTGCTGGTGTCGAGCCAGCAGCTGTACGCCGTCCTGATGATCTCCGTCGCGCTGACGGAGACGGGCTGCGCCGGCACGCTGGGCGCGATCACCTTCTGGGTGTTCTACCCCCTGGCCCTGCTGAACCTGTTCACCGTCGTCTGGTCCCTGGTCACCGTGGTCGCACCCCGCGCGGTCGAGGACGAGGACGGGGCCCCCGGCGATGAGTGACCCCGCCGTCCGCGTCGACACCACCAGCCAGGTCCCGCCGTACGAGCAGATCCGCGCGCAGCTCGCCGCGCTGATCGTCACCGGCCGCCTGGCCGAGGGTGAACGGCTGCCGACCGTGCGCCAGCTGGCCACGGACCTCGGCCTCTCGCCGGGCACCGTGGCCCGCGCCTACCGCGAGCTGGAGGCCGCCGAACTGATCCGCACCCGCCGGGGCGCGGGCACCCGGGTGGCGGCTCCCCGCCCCGGACCGGCCCGCCCGCACGCCCCCCAACTCGCCACCCTGGCCCGCGACTTCACCGCCTCCGCCCGCGCCCTGGGCGCCGACACGGACTCCATCCTGACCGCC
This sequence comes from Streptomyces akebiae, assembly GCF_019599145.1. Classification (NCBI taxonomy): domain Bacteria; kingdom Bacillati; phylum Actinomycetota; class Actinomycetes; order Kitasatosporales; family Streptomycetaceae; genus Streptomyces; species Streptomyces akebiae. The sequence continues at coordinate 4,223,787 of NZ_CP080647.1, forward strand.
GTCCGCGACGCCCTGGGCCCGGACCCGTCCTGAATCACCGGGGTACCTCCTCCAACGGCTCCAGCACCGAGTAGTCCCCGAAGCTGCGCCGGTAGCGCAGGTGCCGTGTCTCCTGCGTGTGCCTGCGCTGCCACTCCTCTACGGCCGCCGGATCACCGTGCACGCCCGACTCCGCGCCGCACTCCGTCTCGTCGCCCGACACGCACCGCGCCTCGTACTCCGGCTCCGCCGTCAGATCCTGCGCGATGACGTACGGCACGTACCGGAAGACGCGGCGCGTGCGAGTGCCTCCGCCGTGCTCCCGTCGCTGATGGTGACGGAGCAGCACGTTCGCATCCGTCTCCGCGCTCCGGTCGTACCGCGCCCGCGCCTCGTCCCGCCGTACGGCCAGCTCGGCGCACGCCGTACATCCCGTCACCGGAACGGGGGGCGGACCCAAGGGATCAAGTTGACGCAACGTCACACCCTCCTCTTCGTACGGTGGTTGGCCGCCCTGACCTGCGCCCCGAGCCGCTCCGCCGGAGTCGCCGGCCGCAACGTCGCCGGATCCGCCTCCCACTCCCGGCCACCGCCCACCGGACGCAGCATCGCGTACGGCCCGACCCTGTCCCGGTACTCGCCCACACGCCGCGTCCGCGGATCGTAGACAAGCTGCCCCTCTGGTTCCACGCGCACTCCACAGCCCTGTTCGTCACTCTGGGTGTATCCAGCGTCGCCGACGGGAACGGTCGATATCAACGCGGGACGTGTGGCACTGGACCACTGCCACACGCGGCACGAGGGGGCGGCATGACGAGGCGGAACGCGGACGGGGCGGTCGGGGCCGGGAGTTCGGTGCTGTTCGGTGAGGTGCTGCGGCACTACCGCGAGGTGGCCCTGCTGACGCAGGAGGCCCTGTCGAGAGAGATCCCGTGCGACCGCTCCCAGGTGGCGAAGATCGAGGCCGGCACCAGGGTCCCGAGTGACCAGTTCGCGAAGCGGTGCGACGAGGTGTTGGGGACGGGTGGGGTGTTGGCCCGGATGTGGGCCAAGGTGGACTGGTATCCGGCCGTCCAGCATCCGGACTGGTTCGAGCGCCGGGTCGAGATGGAGGCGGTGGCGGTCGGGCTGCGGGAGTACCAAGAGCGGGTCGTCCCGGGCCTGTTGCAGACGGAGGACTACGCCCGCGCGCTTTTCTCCCGGGCCGTCCCGGGCGATGAGGTGGAGGATCGCGTCAGGGCCCGGATGAGCCGCCAGCCCCGCTTCCTGTTCGACGACGGCCCCCTGTACGTCGTGGTCCTGGACGAGAGTTGCCTCCGCACAGCGGTGGGGAGCCCGGACGTCATGCGCGACCAGTGCGCGCACCTGCTGAGCGTCGGGCGGCGGCCCAACATCCGCATCCAGGTGGCTCCGGCGGACCTGTTCGGGATCTTCCGTCCCAGGCAGTCCATGTCCCTGATCGAGCTGCCCGACGAACGGTGGCTGTACTCCGAGTCGATGGACCACAGCCACTTCAACAACGAACCGACTGCTTACGCCCGTTATAGCCGAACCTATGATGTGCTCAGGGCCGACATCCCGTCAGCTCGCGAGTCCGCCGCCCTGATCAGCGACGTGATGAAGGGGTACGAGCAGCATGGACAGGTACGAGCTGAGCACAGCGACCTGGATCAAGAGCAGCCACAGCGGCGACAACGGCGGCAACTGCATCGAGGTAGCCCCCGCTATCCCCGCCGTCGTCCCCGTCCGCGACAGCAAGAACCCTGACGGACCCGTCCTGGTCATCAACCGTCCCGCCTGGCTCTCCTTCATAGCCGCCGTTCGGTCGGAGTCGTAAGCGAACGGGCAGGGATCGTCGTACTCCGCAACAACTGCCCCTCTCCCCGCTGCTGTTGATACCCACAGCAGCTATGACAACGGCAACGACACCGGCCCCCGCCCTCTTCGACATATCCAGGGCGTACGAGCACTCGCCCGAACCCCCGTTCGTGGTGCTGGCGGGGGCGCGCGGGCTCGGCAGGAGCACCGTGCTGCGGGAGCTGTGCGCGGCCTACCGCGGGCGCGGCCCCGTCGCGTTGGTCGACGGGGAGGAGAGCCGGTTCGACCGGCCTCCCCCGGGCCGGCCCCCCACGTCCTGGTCGCCCGCGTACGAGGCGGTGACCGTGGTCGCCGAGCAACTGGCGGAGCCACTCGGCGGGGCCGGGCGGATCACGTTCCCCCGGCTGGCGTGCGGGCTGCTCGCCGTCGCGGCCGGTGGCTGGGGGGATCGCGGGCTGTCACGGATCTGCGCGGAGGCGGAGCGGATCCTGCTGCTGAGCGACACGGGCGGCTGGCTGGCGGGGCGGTGGGTGGGCAAGGCCGTGGCCCGGCTGGTGTCGTCGATGTCGGACCAGGGGCCGGTGGTGGAGGCGACCGTCGAGGCCGCGTTGGAGGCGTTCAGCGAGGGGATGTCGTCCTCGCACCGGCGGCTGCGCAGAGGCGCCGTCTGGTACCGCGACCACCCCTGCGCGGCCGGGAACCCCAAGCTGGGCCTGGTCCTCCTGTGCCGCCACGCGGGGCTGCGCGGACAGGGCCATCCCGCCCTGCGGAACGCGGCCCGGCGCACGCTCGCGGAGGTGACCCGTGGGGCCGACTGGGCGCCGGGCGGTACGCCGTCCTCGCACGCGCTGCTGGTGTCGTTGCCGCCGCTCTCGCCCGACGACACCCGGGACGCCCTGGAAGCGGCCTGCCCCGGACTGACGGTCCCGCCCCGACTCCCGTCCGCCGTGCACCGGTTGACCGGCGGCAATCCCCTCGGCACGGCACTGCTCGCCACGTCGGCCGGCCGGAACCTCCCCCGGGGGCTCACCACTCCGGCCGACCTGCTGCTGGCGGAGCACTCCGGACGTCGCGCGTACGAGGCCGTGCTGGACCGCCTCCTCCCGGACGAGGACCACCTCGACGAGCTGGCCGTCCTGTCCCTCGCCCACGACCACGCCTCGGCGCTCGTCCTCGCCGAGTCTCAACTCCCAGTCGGTTTCGGCGAGTCGAGCGTACGCGCCCTGTCGAGCCGCCTGGCGGCCGAGGGCCACGCGCCGTCCCCCGACCACTTCGTGGGCGACCCCTTCCTGCGGGCCCTGCTCCTGCTGCGCCTGCGCCACGGCGAGAGCGGGCGCGCGCACCGTGACCGCCGGGGCAGCCGCGCCCCGGCGTGGCGGGACGCCCACCGCGCGCTGGCCTCCCACTACGGCAGCGCCCGCCCCCTGCACCGCGCCCACCACGAACTCGCGCTCGGCAAACCGGACTTCGCGGTGGACCACCTCCACGACACGTACGACTCGGTCGCGCCCCGGGACTGGCTCGCCGCCCTCACCTTCCTCACCTCCGCCCCGCACCACACCCCCGACGACACCCGCATCCCCACCGCACTCGACGCGACCGGCACGACCCCCGACCTCCGGCTGCGCGTACGCCGCGTCCTCCACGCGGCCCGGCGGACGACGGACCCCTTCTCCCCGCCGACCCCCGAGACCACCGAACACCTCCACCGGGCCCTGGCCTCGCTCCTCCCCGCGTCGGCCCGGTAACCGACGGAGGGCCGGGGGCAGGGGATGCCCCCGGCCCTCGGCCCTCGTTCCTCGGCCTCCGGCCGCTGATCCCCCGTCGGGGCTCAGCGGCGCTTGAGTGTGAAGGTGAAGTCGTCGGAGAGTCTGCCGCTCAGCCGGACCGCCGAGACGAGCCTCCCCTCCGCGATCAGCCGCTCGACCTCGGCCCGCGCCAGCCCGCACCCCTCGGCGATCAGCCGCACCGGCCGCACCGGTATGGGCGCCGCGAACCGGACCGAGACGTCGACGACCTCGCGGTCCAGGTGGTCCGCCCCGCCGGTGTCGAGGCGCCAGGCGCCCGTCCAGTCGAGGGCGACGCGGTTGCGGCGCCGCAGGAGCGGATCCCGGAGGAGTTCGGCCGCCAGGCCAGGGTCGTTGGCGTGCAGCCGGTCCAGCAGCTCGGGTCGTACGGAACGCACGTTCGTCCGTTCCAGAACGGTGAGCTTGGCGGTCTCCCCGCACCCGGTGCAGAGCACCAGGAGCCAGACGTCGATGAGCTTGCGGTGGGCGTTGACACGGAACTTGCCGTTCGCCCGGAAGCGCTCGGAGGCGCAGGTGTGGCAACGGCGGAGGACGAGCGGAAGGCAGGTGGGCATGACCACCCAGTCATGGAGCACAGAAGTACACCGGTTTCAGTGAGAAGTCCGCAGCAAAAATCAGCACGGCACGCAGAGCGCGACGCGCGACAGATCAGCTCTCGGGGGGTCTCACACGGTGTACAACGGCACGTCCTCGCCTCGACGACTCAGTTCGCAGGCACGGTAACGGCGTACGGCGGCGCGGCTCCACCGGTTTTCCCGGCGCCACGCCGCCGATCACGGTTCCCGCTAAGGCCGTTCGCTGACGCTGTCGACCACCGCGCGTTCCAGGATCGCCACCGACGTAACAAGGTCACCCGCATCGAGGGAGTCGCAGGAATCCGCCGGAGGGTCGAGCTTGACGGTGTCCGCGGCGAGGAAGGCCAACGTCCGTGTGCCGAAGAGGAGTTCGTGCCGGGTGGGCCCGTGGCCCCGGTATTCGGGCCAGTCGCCCTCAAGGCCGACGGAGACCCCCGTACGGTCCGCCGCGTCGACGGACCCCTCGTACACGGTCAGTCCCGGGATCCGCGCGACGGCCCGGTACAGCGCGGCCTCCACCTTCGGCGGCAGCAACTGCTCGACGAGCAGTGTGGACGCCTTGTCGAACGCCTTCCGGTCGGCCGACTTCGCGCCGGACGCCCTCTCGTCGCCCTTCAGCCCGTACAGGTAGCGGTACATCCCGTCGGCGTCGGTCGGCAGTTCGTCCTCGACCTCGCGGAAGAAGTTGGCACCGTTCTTGGCGGGGAGCTGTATGCCGACCGACAACTCCCCCACCTCGCCGTCCACCCCACGCTCCCGCTGCAGCCCGTTGTGCTGCCCGTCCACCGACGACCAGAACTCGCGCACGCCGTAGGGGTACGCCTCCAGGGTGTCGGGGCAGCCGTGGTCGTTCTTCTCGGAATCCATCTTCCAGTGGTAGTCGTCCCGTTCGGTGTAGACGAACTGGTCGTCCCTCACCTCGGGCAGGCTCCGCCTCCCAGCCGCCTCCGCCACCCTCTCCAGCAGTTCGGCCGCGCGCTGGTCGCTGCGCTTCGCCTCGCCCGGGCGCCGGTCGCCGGAGCCGTCCGCATGGGTCGTCAGGGGCCCGGCCGCCTGCTGGGTCACCGCGGCGCCCACCACGACCGCGACGGTCAGCGCGGCGGCCACGGCGGGCCCCACGAAGGCGGGCCGCCGCCAGAGCGCGGTGCGCGGCCGTACGACCGGGGTCTCGCCGTCGTTCTCGATCTCACGCATCAACTGCTCCCTCAGGACGCGGTGACGGCCCGGAAGAAGCTCCCGCTCGACGGCGGCCGGGACGCCGGTCCCGGCCGGCTCGTCCTCGTCCCGGGGGGACGGGTTGTCGTTCACGGGTTCCCCTCCTGAATGGGCCCGGCCACGGAGGCGCGGCCGTCTCTTGTCTGTCCGCGGCGGGCGTCGGGTTCCCGGGCACCCGGCTCCCCGGCGCCCTTCTCTCCGGCCGCGAGCTGCGCTGCGAGCTTGGTCCGGGCCCGGGAGAGGCGGGAGCGCACGGTGCCGACCGGGATGCCGAGCGCCTCCGCGGCGGCCGCGTAGTCCAGGCCGCCCCACGCGCACAGCGCGAGCACCTCCCGCTCGGGCCGCCGCAACCGGTCCAACGCCGTGCGCACGGCCCGCAGGTACGCCTGGTCGTCGAGGTTCCCGGCGACCTCGTCGGCGAAGTCCCGCACCGACTCGGGCCTCGGCAGCCGCGCGACGGCGGCGGCATGGCGCCGGCCGGCCCGGCGGGTGTTGCGCGCCACGTTGGTGGCGATGCCGAGCAGCCACGGCCGCGGCGAACCCCCCTCCGCGTCCAGCCGCCCCCGCAGCCGCCACGCCTCCAGGAAGGTCAGCGACACGATGTCCTCGGCCGTCGACCAGTCCCCCGTCAGCCGGAAGGCATGGTTGTAGACGGACCGCGCGTAGGCGTCGAAGACCTCCCCGAACGCCCCCGTGTCCCCGTCCCTGATCCGCGCGCGCCACGCACGCCGGCCCCCCGTGTCCCCGTCATTCGTCTCCACGTCCTCTCCCTGTCCGTACGCCGAAGGCCGGTTCCCGTGACTCATGTCACAAGGGAACCGGCCTTCGGTGTGTTCCTCGGCGGACTCAGCCGACGTCGGCGTAGGAGTGCTTGCCGCTCACGAAGATGTTGACGCCGTAGTAGTTGAACAGCCAGCAGGCGAACGCGGCGATGGCGATGTACGCGGCCTTGCGGCCCTTCCAGCCGGCCGTGGCACGAGCGTGCAGGTAGCAGGCGTAGGCGACCCAGGTGATGAACGACCAGGTCTCCTTGGGGTCCCAGCCCCAGTAGCGGCCCCACGCGTCGCCCGCCCAGATGGCGCCCGCGATGATCGTGAACGTCCACAGCGGGAAGACGGCGGCGTTGACGCGGTACGAGAACTTGTCGAGCGAGGCCGAGGCAGGCAGCCGCTCCATGACCGAGGTCGCGAACCGGCCCGGCCGGCCACCGCTCGCGAGCTTGCTCTCGTAGGAGTCCTTGAACAGGTACAGGATCGTGCCGACCGCCCCGACGTAGAACACGGCGCCGCAGAAGATCGCCGTCGAGACGTGGATGTACAGCCAGTACGAGTGCAGGGCGGGAACCAACTGGTCGCTGGCGGTGTACAAGACAGTGACGGCGAGACCGAGATCGAGGAGGACGGTCGTGATGAGCGGCAGCCCGAGCCAGCGGACGTTCTTCTTCAGCGCCAGCAGCGAGAGGTACACGCCGACGGCCACCGTGGAGAAGGTGATGTTGAACTCGTACATGTTGCCCCACGGCGCCCGCTGCACCGAGAGGGCCCGAGTGAGCACCCCGCCGAACTCCACGAGGAAGGCCACCACCGTGAGGGACACGGCGATACGGCCGTAGAGGTCGCCCTGCTCGTCCCCGCCGTGGGCGCCGGGCCCGTCCGGCACGTCCCGGGATCCGGTGGCGGCCCGCACGACCACCTTCGGCCTCTCCAGCACACCGGTCCCGCCGGCCGTCTTCACCGTCACCGCGGGCGCGTCCGCCTTCTTCGTCGCGGCGGCACCGCCCTCGGCGGTCAGCGCGGCGGCCGTCCTGCCCACCTTGCTGCGGCTCCCGAAGAGCCATTCGGCGATGTAGGCGAAGAAGGCCAGGGTGTACACGGCCATCGCGGAGTAGATCAGCGTGTTGCTGATGTTCGCGAGATTTTCGTTGGTGGCGGCGGCGAGAATCACTGCTCGGCCCCTTCGGAGGGTACGGCTGGGGGTTGGGGGAGGGGGACTTCGGGCCCGCACTCTCTGCGGGCAGTCGTGCCGCTGGGGCGATGGGGGTCCCCCCGCTCGAGCGAAGTCGAGAGTGGGGGAGGGTGGGCGCGGCGGCACCCGGCAAGCGCCGGTCAGCGTCCTCGGCACCGGCACCGGCACCGGCACCGGCACCGGCGGGCGGCTCACCATCGGAACCAAGCTCAGCGACAGTCGGAGCCTCGTCATGCACGACCGCGGCCAAGTCACCCAACTCCTCCGGCACCTTCGCCGACTCACTGCGCCCGAGGCCCGCCATCTCCACGACGGTGACGCCGTCGGGGCCGGTCACCGCCCGCACCCACACACGGCGGCGCTGGACGAAGAGGGACGCGGCGAGGCCGAGGATGGCGGCGATCGCTCCGGCGAGCGCCCACCCGCTGCCGGGCTGCTGGGTGACCTGGAAGCCGGCCCACTCCTTCACCCCGTCGAAGGTGACCGTGCCGTTCCCCCCGGGCAGCGTCATCGTCTCGCCGACCTTCAGGTTCTCCCGCACCTGCGCGCCCTTGTCGTCCTCGTACGCCTTGAGCTTCCGCTTCTCCAGGCGGTACACGCTCTGCGGCACACCCGAGTCGATCCCGAGGTCACCGTGGTAGGGCTCCAGGTTGAGCACGGGGTTCAGCAGCGCGGGGAACTGCGAGAGCACGGCCGTGTTCCTGCCGCCGTACGTCGGCAGGAAGAACGCCTGGAAGCCGAGCTGTTCCCGCTTGCCCTGGGCGTTGGTGTAGCCGTCCATGACCTTGATCGCGCCGGAGGAGGTCACGTTGGAGTCCAGCGGCAGCAGCGGCGCGGCGTCGCTGAAGACGACCTGGCCCTTGCCGTCCCGCACGGTGATCATGGGGGCGTATCCATGGCTGACCAGGTAGACCTTGGAGTCGCCGATCTCCAGCGGCTTGTTGACCTCGATCTTGGTCGACTTCTCCTTGCCGTCCGCGCCGACCGCGTAGTCGATGTACGCCTCGTAGATCCGGGGGGTGCCCTTGTTCGGCCCGCTCACCTCGTAGGTGCCCCGGAAGTCCTTGAGGTCGAAGCTGAAGGGGTTGAGGTCCTCGGCGGTGAAGAGGCTGCCGGACTTGAAGTCGTCGTACTGCGTGAGCGTGTTGGCGAAGCCGTCGCCCTCGACGATCAGCTTGTTGCCCTCGGAGCGGTAGAGCTGGCCCCAGGCGAAGGCGACGAGCATCACGATCAGGGCGATGTGGAAGGCGAGGTTGCCCGCCTCCCGCAGATAGCCCTTCTCGGCGGCGACCGCGTCGCCGACGAGGTGCGCGCGGAACCGGCGCTTGCGCAGTACCTTCAGCGCCACCTCGCGCACCTGCTCCGGCTCGGCCCGCGTGCGCCAGGTCGCGTAGGCGGGCAGCCGGGTCAGCCGCTTGGGGGCGCCCGGCGGGCGGCCGCGCAGCTGGCCCACGAACTGCCAGGTGCGGGGCACGATGCAGCCGATGAGCGAGATGAACAGCAGGATGTAGATCGCCGAGAACCACACCGAGCTGTAGACGTGGAACAGCCCGAGCTTCTCGTAGATCGGCCCCAGGGTGTCGTGCCGCTCCAGGAAGTCGGCGACCCGGGTCTCGTCCTGTCCCGACTGCGGGATCAGCGAGCCGGGGATCGCCGCGAGCGACAGCATGAACAGCAGGATCAGCGCGACCCGCATCGACGTCAGCTGCCGCCAGAACCAGCGGGCCCACCCGATCGCCCCCAGCGCGGGCAGCGTGGGCGCGTCCTCCTGCGGAGCGGTGGAGAGCTGCGATCCTGCGGCACCGAGGTCGTTGTCGTCGGCGGCTGCGCCACCGCGCCGGGCGGTGTTCTCGCGGTTGCCGGAGTCGGTCGTCGTCATTGGCTCAGATCCCAGGGGTGAAGCCGGAGGACCAGACCTGCATCTCCTGAATGATGCGGTCCCAGGCGCCGGTCAGCATGAGCAGTCCGATCGTGATCATCATGCCGCCGCCGATGCGCAGCACCCACGCGTAGTGCCGCTTGACCCAGGCGAAGGCGCCGAGCGCCTTGCGGAAGGCCACCGCGGCGAGTACGAAGGGCAGGCCCAGCCCCAGACAGTACGCCACCATCAGCAGGGCTCCCCGCCCGGCGCTGGCCTGTTCGAGGGCGAGCGCGTTGACCGAGGCGAGGGTGGGTCCGATGCAGGGAACCCAGCCGATGCCGAACAGCGCGCCGAGTATCGGGGCGCCCACCAGACCGGTGGCGGGCCTGGTGTGGAAGCGGAACTCCCGCTGGGTGAACCAGGGCATCAGCCCCATGAAGAACAGGCCCATGGCGATCATGAGCACGCCGAGCACCTTGGTGAGCACGTCCTGGTGCTCCAACAGGGTCCGGCCGAAGTAGCCGAAGAGCGCGCCGCTGGAGACGAACACGACGGTGAACCCGAGCACGAACAGCCCGGCACCGGCCACCATCCGGCCCCGGCGGGCGTCGACCAGGTCGGTGCCGCCGACTCCGGTGACGTACGACAGATAGCCGGGCACCAGGGGCAGGACACACGGCGAGAAGAAGGAGACGAGCCCGCCGAGGACGGCGATCGGCAGGGCCAGCAGCAGGGCGCCGTTGAAGACGGTCTCGTTCAGCTCGGCGGCGGTCGTGGTGAGCGCGGACGTTCCCGACACCTTCACGTCACTTCTCCGCGAGGATCGGCTTGAGCATCTTGCGCAGCTTCTCCTCGCTCAGCGCCTGCTGCGTGCGGGCCGCGAGCTTCCCCTCCCGGTCGATGACCAGGGTGGAGGGGATCAGCTGCGGGTTGAGCGAGCCCTTCTCGAAGCGCAGCAGCAGCTTGCCCGTGGGGTCGTACAGGCTCGGGTACTCGACCTTGTACTGCTCCTCGAAGGCGACCGCGGGCCGGGTGCTGGTGTCGCGGGTGTTGATGCCGACGAACTGCACGCCCTGGTCGGCGAGGTCCTCGGAGACCTTCGCCAGGTTGGGGGCCTCGGCACGGCACGGCGCGCACCAGGAACCCCACACGTTCAGGACGATGATCTTGCCCTTGAACTCGGAGAGGTCCAGCTGCTCGCCGTCGATGGTCTTCCCGGAGAGGTCGGGGGCGGTGTCCCGGTCCCCCTTCTCCACCGTGGCGATCCCGTCGGAGCCGGTGATGAACCCGGTCTGACCGCCACCGCCCTCGATGCCTCCGCCCGCACAGGCGGACAGCGTCAGCGCCAGGGCGGCGGCCCCGGCGGAGAGCAAAGCGGCACGACTGCGGCTCGTACGGACACTCATGTGAAAAGTTTCGCATGCCCGTTTCGGGGTCTTACGGCGGGGTCGACGGCCCTCTTGTCCGCAGGTCAGGCGGCTGACCCGGCCCCCAGGAACTCCTTCCACCCACCCGTCGGCTGCTGCCCCACGCCGAGGGTCTGGAGCTTGGCCAGGACGTCCGGCGTCTGCACGTCCATCCAGTCCACGAACTGCCGGAAGGACACGATCCGTATCTCCCCGTCCTTGGCCTTCTCCTTGGCCCGCGCGATGTGCTTGAGGGCGTTCTCTACGGCGTCCATGTAGACCCCGCCGTTCCACTCCTCGAAGTGGTTCCCTATGAACAGCGGCGCCCGGTTCGTCTCGTACGCCCGCTGGAACCCGGCGACGTACGCGCCGGTCGCCTGGGTGCGGTAGGCCGGGTAGTTGGCGGGTGGGGCCTGGGTGGAGTTCTGGGACTGGTTGTACATGATGTTGTAGTCCATGGAGAGCACCTCGAAGCTCCGCCCGGGGAACGGCACGGACTGCAGGGGCAGGTCCCACAGCCCCTGCTTCTTCTTCGGCCAGACCTGGAGGCCGCCGGGCGAGGAGGAGTCGTAGCGCCAGCCCAGCTCGCGCGCGGTGGGCAGCAGGTTCTCCTGCCCCAGCAGACACGGCGTCCGGCCGCCGACCAGCTCCTTGTCGTAGTCGAACGGCAGGGGCTCGACATCCGTCCAGCCGCTGTTGGTCCGCCACTCCTTGACGAAGGACTTCGCCTGGTCGATCTCGCTGCGCCACTGCTGGGGCGTCCAGTTGCCGACCGAGCCGCTGCCGCCGCAGAAATGGCCGTTGAAGTGGGTGCCTATCTCGTGCCCGTCGAGCCATGCCGTACGCAGGTGTCCCAGCGTCGACTTGATGTGCTCGTCCGTCAGGTAACCGATGTCGGAGGCGCCGGGCACGTTGTTCGGCGGCAGGTACACGCGCTTCTTCGACTCGGGGAGGAGATAGATCCCGGAGAGGAAGAACGTCATATGGGCGTCGTGGTCCCGCCCGGCCTTCAGGAACCGCTCGAAAAGCCCGTTCCCGACGTCTCCGGCCCCGTCCCAGGAGAAGACCACGAACTGCGGGGGCGTCTCGCCGGGCGCCAGCGGCCGCGGCCTGCCCGGCTGGTTCGGCTGCTTCCCCGTGTACGAGGTCGACCCGTCCCCCAGCGGCTTCGCCGCCTTCCCCGGCTTCTTCCGCCCCGGGCCCTTGTCGCCGTCACCGGCCCCGCCGGCCTCGCTCGGCCCGCCCCCGAGGCCCGTACCGCACCCGGTCAGCCCCAGCCCGGCGGCCGCTCCCGCGCCGAGCCCCAGCACTCCCCTTCGCGACAGTTCGCGCATTACGTCCCCCTTGGTCAGCTCACGCACCGGTTCACGTGAAGCACACCGTTTGAGAGGGGCGAGAGGAGGCGGCGGTTCCTGTTGATCTCGAAGAAACTCGGACGCCGTTCAGGGGCGCGGGGAGCTGCGCGACCAGCCACAACGGGCACGCGGCTCCCCCACCGCGTCAAGTCCGGTCGTCCAGCGGAGCGTTCACGCGCCGAAGGCCTTGTCCTTGCCCTTGACCGGCTTGGCACCCGCCAGCAGATGCGGCGGCACGAGGTCCCGCGCCGGCTCGCTGTAGCCGACGGAAACGATCCTGTCGCCCTGGTACGTGAACGTGGTCAGGGACGCGAGCGTGCACTGCCTCCGGCGCGGATCGTGCCACAGCCGCCGCTTCTCGACGTACGACCGCACGATCCAGATCGGCAGCTGGTGCGAGACCAGCACGGCCTCGTGTCCGCGCGCCGCGTCCTTCGCCGCGTCGAGCGCCCCCATCATCCGCACGACCTGGTCGATGTACGGCTCGCCCCAGGACGGCTTGAAGGGGTTGACCAGGTGCTTCCAGTTCTCCGGCCGCTTCAGCGCGCCGTCGCCGACCCCGAAGGTCTTGCCCTGGAAGACGTTGTCCGCCTCGATGAGCCGCGCGTCGGTGGCGAGGTCGAGCCCGTGCGCCTTGGCGATCGGCGTCGCCGTCTCCTGCGCCCGCTCCAGCGGGGAGGCGACGACGCGCGTGATGGCCCGGGGCGCCAGATGCTCGGCGACCCGGTCGGCCATGCGCCGTCCGAGGTCGGAGAGGTGGTACCCGTGCAGGCGCCCGTACAGGATCCCGTCCGGGTTGGCGACCTCGCCGTGCCGCATCAGGTGGACGACCGTGATGTCACTCATGCTGCCGAAGCCTCCGCTGCTGCCCGTGCCGCCGCCGGAAGGGCGTCGGCGATCCGCTGAACCGCCCGCTCGTCGTGCGCGGTCGACACGAACCACGACTCGAACGACGACGGCGGCAAGTAGACGCCCTGCGACAGCATCGAGTGGAAGAAGGCGTTGAAGCGGTACGACTCCTGCGCCTTGGCCTCCTCGTAGTTCCGCACGGGCGTCTCCGTGAAGAACACGGAGAACATGTTGGAGGCGTTCTGCAGCGTGTGCGCGACGCCTTCCTTGCTGAGCGCGTCGCTGACGAGCCCCTGGATCTGCCGGGACACGGCGTCCACGACGTCGTACGCCGCCTCGTCCAGCAGCCGCAGCTGCGCGAGCCCGGCGGCCGTCGCGACCGGGTTCCCGGAGAGCGTGCCGGCCTGGTAGACGGGCCCGGCGGGCGCGAGGCACGCCATCACGTCGGCGCGGCCCCCGAAGGCCGCGGCGGGGAAGCCGCCGCCCATCACCTTGCCGAAGGTCATCAGGTCCGGGACGACCCCGTCGATCCCGAACCACCCGGCCCGGCTGGTCCGGAACCCGGTCATCACCTCGTCGGAGACGTACAGCGCGCCGTTCTCCGCGCAGACGTCCTTGAGCCCCTGGTTGAAGCCCGGCAGCGGCGGGACGACGCCCATGTTGCCCGGGGAGGCCTCGGTGATGACGCACGCGATCTCACCGGGGTGGGCGGCGAAGGCAGCGCGTACGGCGTCGAGGTCGTTGTAGGGGAGCACGATGGTGTCGCCGGCCTGGGCTCCGGTGACGCCCGGGGTGTCGGGGAGCGCGAAGGTGGCGACACCGGACCCGGCGGCGGCGAGCAGTGAGTCGACGTGACCGTGATAACACCCGGCGAACTTCACGACCTTGGCGCGGCCGGTGAAACCACGGGCGAGCCGGATCGCCGACATGGTGGCCTCGGTCCCGCTGGACACCAGCCGCACCTGCTCCAGCGGCCCGACCCGGTCCACCATCTCCTCGGCGAGCGCGACCTCGCCCTCGCCGGGCGTACCGAAGGAGGTGCCGCGCGCGACGGCTTCCTGGACGGCGGCGATGACCTCGGGCCGGGAGTGCCCGAGGATCATCGGACCCCACGAGCACACAAGATCTACATACTCCCGACCGTCGGCGTCGGTGAGATAAGGACCGGTACCGGACACCATGAACCGGGGCGTACCGCCCACGGCACGGAAGGCGCGCACGGGAGAGTTCACGCCGCCGGGCGTGACGGCCGCCGCGCGGTCGAAAAGAGTCTGCGAAACTGGGGCTTCGTACGGATAGCTCACACAGGCCATGGTGTCAGAGGCTCCGAAGATCCCGCCGACTGGTGTTTGCGCGCACGTTTCGGCGAGCGGTCGCGGGGGAGGTCACTGACACGATGATCGGGTTGCGCGGCGGGGGTCACGCGGCCCAGAAATGCGTTCGGGTGGAGATATGCATCGCGGTGGCGGACTGGGCGAGGGGACCGGTGACCTCGGTCCTCGTCGTGCCCGGCGGGGCAGGCACCGGCGCGAGGCGGAGGAGGCCGCGGAGACACGGCAGGAGCGGGGCGGATCGACCGACCGGAGTGCGCCGGGCGAGGTGAGCGGGGCGGCCGGGCCGGGCCCGCAGCCGTCGTCGCCGGGCCCGGGTCCGCAGGGTGCGCCACCGGCCCGTCCGGCGGGACCGCCGACGCCGCCCGTGCCGCCCCTTCCGTCGGTACCGCCGCCACCCGCGGGGTCGCCGGGGTCACAGCCCCCGTACACACCGCAGGGACAGCCGGGCGTGTACGGTCCGCAGGGTGCACATGGCACACACGACCCACACGACTCGCTCGATCCACTCGACTCACGCGGTGCGAGGGACCAGCGGCAGGAGGCTCCGCCCCGCTCGCGTCGCCGACGCGGTGCACAGGGCGACGCCGACCGTTCGCAGACCGGCATCGGCCGGACCGGGGCCGAGACCGAGGCCGAGGCGGGCAGTGGTCTGCCCGGCGCGGGGAGCGGGCGGATTCCGGCCGGTTCCGACCGGTCCGCCGGTGGACCCGACCGCGCCGAGAGCGGTTCCGACCGGTCCGAGAACGGTTCCGACCGGATCCCGCCCAGTGGCTCCGACCGGATCCAGAGCGGTGGCGCTGAGCGGATCGGGCGGCGCAGCCGTATGGACGGTATGGACCGTATGGATCGTGCCGATCATGTGGATCGCGTCAATCGTGTGGACGGAATGGATCAGACGGACCGGATGGACCGGCCTGACCTGGTGGATCGCAGGACGCGCGCGGAACGCAGGAGCCGCGCGGACCGCAAGGACCGTACGGACCGCATCGAGAGCGCGGACCGCACGGACCGGGTGGACGGCCTGGACCACGTGGTCAACCGGCTCCGGGCGGGGAGCGGGAATGGTGGTCGGGTGGGGGTGACGTACAAATACTTCGGCGCGCCCGACGGCGCGACCGCGGCCCGCGTCCCGATCTCGATGCGCCCCGAGGAACTCGGCGGCGACGAGCTCGGCATGAACGGCATGTTCACCAAGATCAAGCCGGAGACGATGGCCGCGATGGTGCTGACCGGCATCGAAGGCGTCCCCCTCCACAAGGTGCCCCCGCTCGAACTGGTCGTCCTGCACCCCGACTACGCGGTCGTGAAGCTGCCGATGACCGTCGTCGACCCGCTGCGCGGCATCGGCGAGGAGGCGGTCGGCGCGGCCGCCTTCATCTGGTCGACGGTCCCGGACCGCGGCGGCCCCCGCGACGCGTTCAACGTGTACCAACTGCTGCACGAGTGGCAGGACTTCAGCCACAGGTTGCATGAGGCGGGGCATCAGCCGTACTGCCTGGTCTGGCCCTGACCTGGGGTTTCATTGGTAGCGGGCGGGGTCTTCGGACCTCGCCTTCTTCATGCCCCCGGAGGGGCCGTCAGGTGTCAGTCCCCTCGAATCGTGGAGACCTTCCCTTGCAGCCAGCCCCTTGCTGAGGCCGGCCCGGTAGTCGTGTTCGTGGTCGCTGTGGAAGATCGCACCCTTCCGGTGCCGTCGCTGGAGCTGTCGCGGATCGACTGGGTGATCGTCGGCGGCGAGAGCGGCCCGGCTCACCGAGAACTGGACTCGGCCTGGGTTCTCGACATTCGAGACCAGTGTGTCGCCCTTCGAGTGGCTCTGTTCTTCAAGCAGGTCGGCGGGCTGACTCCGAAGGCCGGCGGCCGTCTGCTCGAAGAGGGAGCAGTGGTCCCGGATGTGAGGTCCTGAGCCTTCCTACTCGGCCGGTCCTTGTCTCGGTGCTGCACGGACATGCGCGCGTTCGCCTTGTTTTCCGATGAGACTCAGGTACTCGACGGGGCCGGCGCTGGTGGCCCCGAACCAGTGCGGGGTGCGCGTGTCGAACTCCGCGGCTTCCCCGGACTTGAGGATGAGGTCGTGTTCCCCGAGTACGAGGCGGAGCGTTCCGTTGAGGACGTAGACCCAGTCGTAGCCCTCGTGGGTGCGCAGGTCGGGTTCGGCGTCGTCGCTTCCGGTCGGCAGGACGAACTTGTAGGCCTGGATTCCCCCGGGCCTGCGGGTCAGCGGCAGGATGACCGAGCCGTCGCCGCAGGAGATGGGACGCAGATTGATGCGGGGGTCGCCCGTGGGCGGCGCATCGACGAGTTCGTCGAGTGTGACCCCATAGGCGCGAGCAAGCGGAAGTAGCTGCTCGAGCGTGGGACGCCGCAGGCCCGCCTCGAGCCGGGACAAGGTGCTGGTGGAAATACCGGTCTCCGCCGCGAGGTCGGCGAGCGTGACGTCCCGGTGCAGCCGAAGGCGTTTCAACCTCGGTCCGACGGCGTCCAGGGTGCGGTCGATGGCTTCATCCATTCCGTCATTTTGCCATTCGGCAACAGCCTTTGCGCATCTGCCCCATCTCTCGGCACCGTGAAGAACGAACCGACGAACGCACCCGCAGAGGGGCGTTGCGAACGAGGAGGGCGATTTGTGACGCACGGATTCGACAAGGACTTCTGGGAGCGGCACTGGCAACAAGGGAAGGCCGACGGCCCCGGGTCCATGGGCGGCAACCCGCCCAACCCGTACCTCGCTCGTGAGACCAGCGGCCTGACACCGGGCACGGCACTGGATGCGGGGTGTGGCGGCGGTGCCGAGGCGATCTGGCTCGCATCCCACGGCTGGCACGTCACCGCAGCCGACATCTCGTCCGAGGCACTTGCTCGCGCTGCCGAGCGGGCGGCGACGAGCGAGGCTCCCGAGCGCCTGCAGTGGGTTGAGGCGGATCTGGGCGCCTGGAGCCCGGGCGCGCAGTTCGACCTGGTCATGACCCACTACGCCCACCCGGCAATGCCCCAACTGGAGTTCTACGACCGCATCGCCGGATGGGTGGGCCCCGGTGGCACGCTCCTCATCGTGGGGCACCTGCACACCTCGGGCTCTACCGGCCACGGGCACCACCCTCCTGCCGAAGCGTCGGCCACCTCCGCCGCCATCACCGCGCGCCTGGACGGCAGGGAGTGGGAGATCGTCACCGCCGAAGAGCACCTCCGCACACTCACCGGCCACGAGGGCCGAGCGGTCCCCCTCCACGACGTCGTCGTGCGCGCCACCCGACGCCGGTGATCACACCGTCCTTCAGCGCCAGGGCCCGCCGCTCCGGCGCCGATTCGCCCTGCCTTCGTGAAAGGAATTCCATGACCACGAACCTGTCCTCGGACGCGGGAGCTCCCCACCCGACCGTCCAAGACTCACGACAACGACGGACCATCCTGGTCGGGGTCTGCATCGCGCTCATGGCGGTCATCGCTTCGGTGTCCGGGCTGAACGTCGCCCAACCGGAGCTCACCGTCGCGTTCGACGCCTCGCAGGCCGAGGTTTTGTGGTTCATCAACATCTACACCATCAGTCTGGCCGCGTTGCTGCTGCCGCTCGGCGCAATGGGTGACCGGTGGGGCCGCAGGCCGGTGCTACTCGCAGGCCTGCTCGTCTTCGGCATGGCGAGTGCGGCGGCCGGCCTTGCCACGTCGTCCGAGATCATGCTCGCCGCACGTTTCCTGAGCGGCGTAGGCGCAGCCATGATCATGCCGGTCACCCTCGCCGTCATCACCTCGACCTTCCCGGACGAGGAGCGCTCCAAGGCGATCGGCGTGTGGACCGGCGTCGCCGGCGGTGGAGGCATCCTGGGGATGTACCTGTCGGCCGTCCTGGTCGACCTGGCGAGCTGGCGGTGGCTCTTCGTCCTGCCGGTCGTGCTCGTCGTCGTCGCCACCGTCATGGCGCTGCGATCCATCCCGGACTCGCGCGAAGTGTCGGGGCACGGGTTCGACGCCGTCGGTTCGCTGTCGTCCGTGATCGCCGCCGTCGGGCTTGTCTTCTTCCTCCATGAGGGCCCCCAACGAGGCTGGACCGCGCCCGCGACCCTGCTGAGCCTCCTCGTCGGCGTCATCGCCGCCATCGGATTCGTGGCATGGGAGCTGCGACGGCAGGCTCCACTCCTCGACGTCCGCCTGTTCCGCCAGCGAGGTCTCGCCAGCGGTTCGGTGTCGCTCTTGACGGTCTTCGGCGTGCAGGCAGGGATCTTTGTGGTCCTCTTCCCGTACTTCCAGGCGGTGCTCGGCTGGTCCGGCCTTCGCTCCACCCTGGCGCTCATGCCGATGGCGCTGCTGATGATGTTCGCCTCCGGCCTCGCCCCGCAGGCAGCCGCGCGCATCGGCACCCGCTCGACGATGGCCTCAGGGATATTCCTGGGCGGCGCGGGACTGGTCCTCATGGCCGCCTTCGTCTCCGTCGACGGCGGCTACCTCTCGATCCTCCCCGGCATGCTCGCCATGGGACTCGGCATGGGATTGACGATGACGCCCTCCACCGAGGCCATCACCACCGCCTTGCCGCGTGAGCGTCAAGGTGTCGCGTCCGCGCTCAACGACGTCACCCGGGAGTTCGGCACCGCGCTCGGTGTCGCGCTGCTCGGAGCGGTCCTGACCGCCGGCTACCGCGGCGCCATCGACTCCCGGCTCGACGGAGTGCCGGGCGACGCCGCCGCCACCGCCCGGGAGGGCGTCGCCAACGCCCTCGCGGCCGCCGACGGGGCCGGCCCCCAGGCGCAGGCGCTCACCCGAGCCGCCCAGGAGTCCTTCGTCGACGGCTGGCAGCAGGCCATGTGGGCGGGCGCGGCAGTCATGGCGATCCTGTTCGCCTACGTTCTCGCGAGAGGTCCGCAGCAACGGACCCAGAGTTCTGGTGGCAACAGCCGTGACTCCAACGATGTGGTCGCCGACCTGCGCTGACTTACGCGGTCGCTCACGACCTGGGCTGGAGTGTCGGTCAGCCCGTCGAGGACCAGGAACAGGCCGGGGCGGACAGGCTCGGTGGCCTGCCGGTTGCGTGGGGGTTTGGAGCTGCTGCCGTTGGAATGCGTTCAAGAGCGTTCTGGTGAGCGGGAGTGAGTGTGAGTGGTCGGTGTCGTGTCGCGCACTTCGGCAGCTGGATCGGTTGCCGTGGGGAACTGGCGTTCTCACATCGCATACGTGACCTTCCTGGGTGGTGCTCGTTTCCCAGGGCGATGGGTTCTTCGGGTCGGGTCGGGTCGGGCGGGGGTGGCGGGGTGGGTAAGCTGCGGAGCATCGCAGCGCCGTTCGTCGTCTGCGGGCCGTCCGGTGTGTCGGTGCGGACTCGTCTCAAGGGCCTGTCGCCCGGCGATGAGAAGGTGCTGTGTCTGGTGGGGGCGCATCTGGGGTCGCCGGCTTCGAAGGATCTCAAGGCCCGCTGCCGGGACGGCCTGGAGCATGAACGATGGCTTCGGTCGTGGCTTGAGGGCCGCTCAGCTCTGGGGCATTCGGCGGCTGATACCGTCCAGCTCGATCAAGTCCTCATGAGAGAGGGAGAGTCCCGCGCCGGCGATGTTCTCGCGCAGGTGTGCCGTCGATGACGTGCCGGGGATGAGCAGGATGTTCGGTGATCGCTGCAGCAGCCAGGCCAGTGCGACGGACATCGATGTCGCCTCCCCTCGAGCGGCGACCGCCGAGAGCGCCGAAGACTGAAGCGGGGTAAAGCCCCCCAGGGGGAAGAAGGGCACGTACGCGACGCCGTCGGTGGCAAGCCGGTCGATGAGCTTGTCGTCGTGGCGGTGGGCGAGGTTGTACATGTTCTGTACGCACACGATCGGCGCGATGCTTTGCGCCTCGGTGACCTGCTCCTCAGTGGCGTTGCTGACCCCGAGGTGGCGGATCAGACCCTGCTGCTGGAGTTCGACGAGCGTCTCGAACGCCTCGGCGAGCGAGCCGGGCTGGGGACCTTCGGCGTTGCCGAGTCGGAGGTTGACCAGGTCGAGTGCGTCGAGCCGGAGGGACTTGAGGTTGTCGTGGACCTGGCGACGCAGAGCTTCGGGTTGCCGGGCCGGAGGCCAGCCACCCTGTTCGTCGCGGGTCGCGCCCACCTTGGTCACGATGTGCAGCGACTCGGGATAGGGGTGCAGTGCCTCGCGGATCAACTCGTTGGTGACGCGCGGCCCGTAGGCGTCGCTGGTGTCGATGTGGGTGATACCCAGGTCGACCGCTTCACGTAGAACGGCCAGGGCACCCTCGCGATCGGCGGGCGGCCCCATGACCCACGGGCCCGCCAGTTGCATGGCGCCGTAGCCGAACCGGGTGACGGTCAGGTCACCCAGAGTCCAGGTGCCGCCAGGAAGAGAGAGGGAAGGTGTGATCATCTTGTCGCCTTTCGCCGTTCACTTGGGGGTGGCGCCTGCCGCGTCCCCGCATCAGCATTGGAGAGGAACTTCCTATGAGGAAGTAGGCACTTTGGAGTGCGTAACCCACCCATCGGTGAGAGGTGCGATCAGTGACGACGATGAAGGCGGCCCAGAAGAGGACTCAGGCCAAGGCGGAGTACAACGCGTTCCTGGCAGGGTGCCCCAGTCGGCAACTGCTCGACCGAATCTCGGACAAGTGGGTCGTCCTGATCCTCTGCGCCCTGGGCGGCGACAACAGCCCCGGCCGGCCCGGTGCAGCACACGCAGACGCTCCGAAGGCGATGCGTTACTCCGAGATCTCTCGGCTTCTGGCCGGGGTCAGCCAGAAGATGCTGACCCAGACGCTACGGTCGCTGGAGCGCGATGGTCTGCTCACCCGTACCGTGACGCCAACCGTCCCTGTCACCGTCTCCTACGAGCTGACCGACCTGGGTCTCTCGCTCCACCACATGACGCGCGGCATCAGAAACTGGGCGCAGACGCACATGGTCGAGGTCCTCGCAAACCGCGAGAACTACGACGCTCGCACCTCGTGACGACTCACATCCAATCGTCCAACAGCTCTACATTCTTGGCGCTGCACCCTCAACTGCGAAGAGCCCGCTGTCCGGGGACGGGCGGTCCCTGGCCGCGCCCGGTCGTTATCCCGTCGCCCTGCGAAACGAGCGCCGCCCAGGAAGGTCACGCATTCGATGAGAGAACGCCAGTTCCTCACTGCAACCGACACCACGGCCGAACCACATGACACGACACAGACCACCCACACTCACTCCCGCTCACCTGAACACCTTTGAACGCACTCCAGCAGCAGCTCCAAACCCTCGCCCTCGTCATGTGCCGGGCGCCGACGAGAAACCGGTGTGACGGCAGTGGCGTCTTTCCGAGTCGGAGAAAGATCACGGCAACGCGATCACGACGACCGGTATGGAGAAGTTCTTGGCAACCACGGGTACACACCCACATCCCCGCCCTCGCCGTCGCGCGGTGCTCGGCCTCGGCGGACTGGCGGGCCTGGGCGCGATCGGCGCACTCGGCGGGCTCGGTTCCGGGACGGCGTACGCCTCGGCCGCCACCGGCGCGGGGCTCTCCCGGCGACTGACGGAGCTGGAGCGGGAGTACTCCGCGCGGCTGGGGATCTACGCCCATGACACGGCGACGGGACGCACGGTGGCGCACCGCGCGGACGAGCGGTTCCCTCTCTGCTCGGTGTTCAAGACGCTCGCCGCGGGGGCGGTGTTACGGGACCTCGACCGCGACGGCGAGTACCTCGCGAAGCGGATCCACTACACGAAGGAGTACGCCGAGGCCGCGGGCTACAGCCCGATCACGAGCACGGCCGCGAACGTCGAGGCCGGCATGACGGTCGGGGAGCTGTGCTCCGCCACGGTCTCGCACAGCGACAACGGCGCGGGGAACCTGCTGCTGCGCGAGCTGGGCGGGCCCACCGCGATCACCCGTTTCTGCCGCTCGCTCGGGGACCGGACGACCCGCCTCGACCGCTGGGAGCCCGAGCTGAACACGGCGGAGCCGTGGCGGACGACGGACACCACCACCCCTCGGGCGATCGGCGGGACCTACGCGCGGCTCCTCCTCGGCCGGGCCCTGCGGGACGCGGACCGGGAGCTCCTGACCGACTGGCTGATCGCCAACTCGACCAACGTCCAGCGGTTCCGGGCGGGCCTGCCCGCCGACTGGACGCTCGCGGACAAGACCGGCGGCGGGGCGGCGTACGGGGTCGCCAACGACGTCGGCGTCGTGTGGCCGCCCGGCCGCCCGCCCCTCGTCCTGTCCGTCCTGTCGACGAAGTACGACCCCGCGGGCCCCACGGACAACCCACTGGTGGCCAGGGCGGCGGGGCTGGTCGCGGAGGCGCTCACGGCGTAGCGGCGACCACCGGCCGGGGCGCGGTACCGTCCGCACCCCGGTCACGGCTGGCCCCGAGCCCCCTCCGGGCCGCAGCATGAGTGGCATGAGTGGCATGAGCGATGTGAACGGCATGAGCGGCGCGGGCGGTACCGGTGGCACGAGCGGTACGGGCGGTACGGACAGCCCGGTCGCCGGTACCGGGGGCAGCGGCGGCGTGCGTGTCTCACGGCGGGCCCGGGCCGTCGCCCCCTTCTACGCCATGGAGTTCGCCAAGCAGGCCGCCGCGCTGACCGCCCAGGGCCATGACGTCGTCAAACTCAGCCTCGGGGAACCGGACTTCGGCGCGCCCCCGGCCGTAGCGGAGGCGATGCGGGAGGTGATGGACGGGCGGCCGCTGACGTACACGGCGGCGCTCGGACTGCCCGCCCTGCGGGAGGCCATCGCCGGCTTCTACGCCGACCGGCACGGCGTCGAGGTCGACCCGGGCCGGGTCGTCGTCACGGCCGGCGCCTCGGCCGCGCTCGTGCTGGCCACCGCCGCGCTCGTCGACCCCGGTGACGAGGTGCTCATCGGCGACCCCTCCTACCCGTGCAACCGGCAGATCATGGAGAGCTTCGGCGCCGAGGTCACCCTCGTGCCCACCACCGCCGCGAGCCGGTTCCAGCTGGACGCGGCGGCGGTGCGGGCGCACTGGACGGACCGCACGCGCGGGCTCATGGTCGCCACCCCGTCCAACCCCACCGGCACCTCCGTCCCCGCCGACGAGCTGGCCGCGATCTGCGACCTCGCCCGGGAGCGCGACGCGTGGCGCCTCGTCGACGAGATCTACCTCGACCTCGGCGACCACGACGAGCGGGGCCGGCCGCCGCGCAGCGCCCTGTCGTACGACCCCGGAGCCGTCGTGATCAACAGCTTCTCGAAGTACTTCGGGATGACCGGCTGGCGGCTCGGCTGGTGCGTCGTCCCCGAGTCCCTCGTACCGGCCCTGGAGCGCCTCGCCCAGAACTACTTCCTCTGTGCCTCCGCCCCGGCCCAGCACGCCGCCCTCGCCTGCTTCACCCCCGAGTCCCTCGCGGTGTGCGAGGCGCGCCGGGTGGAGTTCGGCGAGCGGCGCGCGCTCGTCCTGGACGGGCTGGCACGGATCGGGCTGCCGGTCCCGGTGCCGCCCGACGGGGCGTTCTACGTCTACTTCGACGTCAGCGGGACCGGCCTCACCTCCTGGCAGTTCTGCGAACGGGCCCTGCGGGAGGCGCACGTGGCCCTGACGCCCGGCAGGGACTTCGGCACGCACACCGCCGACACCCACGTCCGCCTCTCCTACGCGGCCTCGTCGGACGAACTGCGCGAGGGGATCGCCAGGTTGGGGAAGTTCATGACCGCGCTGCGGTGAGGTCCGGTCTCGCGGCGTGTCACGGCCGCTGCCCGCCCCGTCGCTCCTCCCGCGTCGGCACAGGCGGCGGGCGGCGCCGGGGCGCGCTGAGGCGTATTCGCGCCGACCCGCATATCTTGTCGCCCATGCAGTCCTACACGATCGGGCAGGCCGCGCGGCTGCTCGGGGTCAGCCCCGACACCGCGCGGCGCTGGGCGGACGCGGGCCGGGTGGCGACGCGGCGCGACGAGAGCGGGCGTCGGCTCATCGACGGGAGGGACCTCGCGGCCTTCTCCGTGCGGCTGGCCCGGGACGCCGCCGACGAGGCCGACGTCCCGTACACGTCGGCGCGCAACGCCTTCGCCGGCATCGTCACCGCCGTGAAGCTCGGTGACGTGGCGGCCCAGGTCGAGATCCAGGCGGGCCCGCACCGCCTGGTCTCCCTGCTCACCCGGGAGGCCGTGGAGGAACTGGGCCTGGAGGTCGGCATGGAGGCCACGGCCCGGGTGAAGTCCACGAACGTCCACATCGACCGCACCTGAACGCGCCCTCCTGACGCCCCCTTACGGCTCTCGGGATCTCACCACTCGGGAGCGAGGGCCCGCGCCAGTCGGGAGGTGGCGGCCGGGTCCGGCAGGTTCCCCAGCAGGCCGACGACCTGTCCGCTCGCGAACTCCCGCTGTGCCGGGGTCAGGTGTGGATCGATCGCGGATTCGGCCTGCACCCGCAGATAGTTCAGATCCGTCGCGAAGAGCAGGGAGAAGGACTCCACCCCCTCGACGAGCGCGGGCCCTCCGGCGTCCAGGTAGCCGCGCACCAGCCGCCGGGCGGAGTCGGCGCGGAAGTCGTTGCCACCGGCCCACACGTAAGCGGCACGGGCGAGTTCACGTGCCGCCGAGACGGGTCCGGCGTTGTCCCAGTCGAGCAGAGCGGGACCGGACGGGCCCACCAGCACGTTCTGCGGCCGCATGTCGAGGTGGGAGGTCACGGTGTCCTCGCCTCCGGACGGGGTGACGTGCCGCGCCAGTCGCACCGCCTCCGTGGCCGCGAACCGTTCCAACGCGTCCGCCCACGGCACCCCGGCCCGCCGGGCCTCCTCGCACAGCTCGGCCCAGTCCTCTTCCCCGGGGCACCGCTCGTACCAGTCGTCCGGCGTCTCCTTCGTCCCCTCGCCGGCCCGGTGCAGCAGCGCCAGTGTCCGCCCGCACCAGGTGAGGTTCTCCGGATCGCCGGGATCCGCCTCGCTCCCGTCGACCCAGTCGTAGAGCTTCACGTACGACCCGCCCATCGACTCCGGGAGCCGTGTCACGTACGCCCCGTCCCGGTCCGGGAGGAACCGGGGCGCCGCGATGCCCAGCCCCTCCGCCGCGTTCCGTAACGCGGCCTCCCGCGCCACCTGCTCCTCGTCGCACCCGAACAGCAACTCCTTGACCGCCCAGGCCGCACCGCCCCCGGCCGAGAGCCGCCAGATCTGCCCCAAGGCCCCCCGCGCGACGGGTGCCATCTCCCAGGCCCCGCCCCCGAGTCCGTACACATCCGCGACAAACCCGGCCCTGCTCCGCATGAACCCACCGTCCCGCTCGTCTCGTTCGAACCTCTGTCCCCCGCCATGTCATACGCGGGAGCCCCCGGGCCCAAACGGTTTGCGGCCGCCGGCCGAGGCACCCCTAGCCCGGCGCCGCCAGGTCGAACCAGACCGCCTTGCCGTCGGGATGGACGAGGTTGCCGCCGTTCGGGAGGGCGGCGGCGGTGCCCCAGTGGCCTTCGGTGAGGGCGTCCACGAGGTAGAGGCCGCGCCCGCCCTCCTCCCAGCCATCCGGGGTCAACTCCCTCATGACCGGCGGGTTCTCGTCGCCGTCGAAGACGATCACTCTGACGCGCCAGGTCTCCACCGCCAGCCAGAGAACCGATCCTCCACCTTTGGCGTGCACACAGGCGTTCGTGACCAGCTCGGACGTGCACAGGGCGGCCGCGTCGACGAGGGTGTCGAGGCCGAGGGCGCGCAGGACGGTGGCGACGAAGTCGCGGGCGATGAGCGGGGAGGTGTCGAGGGGCGGACAGAACAGGGTGTACGTCGTCGCCGCCGGCGAGAGCCAAGGGGTGGCGCTGGGGATCGGGGCGCGGAGACTGCGGGCAGTTTCGGTCATGGGTGATCAACTCCATTGTGACGAGAAGGGATTGCTCGCGTCCCTACCGCGTCTGCGGCTCCTCCTCGGGTGTCGACGGCCCGGGGTGCGCTTTCAACTGACAGTACATATGAGTGATTGTTCGAGCACTCTCCGTGAGCGCAGGAATGACCGTAGTCGGCACGTTCACACCGCCGCAATGGGGACGGTGGAAGTACTACGAAAGCGCGTCGTCGAGGGTCCGGGATCCCCGGCCCGACCCTCACCCTGAGTGGTTCGCGAGCCGGTCGGCGGCGCGTGTGATGATGGGCGCGAGGGCGCCCGCAGGGGACGGGCGGCGCTCCCCCGGGGGCGCGAACACAACGGGTACGGGGACGGAACTGTCATGACCAGTCGGTTGCTCATGTCCTACGACGCGCAGGCGAAACGGGCCGCGGTGACGGTGCGGGAGCCCGCGGACGTGATCGGCTCCACGCGGGCCACGGAGATCCTGGACCACGACGATCCGCGGGTCGGAGCGGTCGCGCGCCGGGTGCTGAGCGAGGCGACACCGCGTGACGCGCTGCGGACCGCGCACCGGATCATCGCCCGGGACGTACGCCCGGTGTACTCGGTGGAGGACGGTCGGCGGGTGTCGCGGACGCTGCGGCTCGGGCGGGGCTCGTGCAGTCAGCGGATGGCGGCGCTGGAGGCGGTCGCGCGGGCCGTCCGGGTTCGGACGCGGGTGCGCGGGCTGCTGGTGGACGGGACCTTCTGGTATCCGCGTTTCCCGCGGCTGAAGCCGTTCGTGCCGGAGCAGGTCCTGCTGGCCTGGCCGGAGTTCAGGATCAGCGGCGCCTGGGTCCCCATCGGCGAACTCTTCGACGCCTCCGCCGCCACCGCTCCCGCTCCCGCTCCCGCCGACAGCGGCGTCGGCTTCGCCAACAGCGGCGGCGAGACCCTCTTCGACGCGGTGGCCCGTACGGGCGTCCGGTGGGACGCCTGCGGCGCCGAGGCCGGCACCGGACCCGGCACCGCCTGCGACCTCTCCGCCCGGGTCGTCGCCGACCTCGGCCACTTCGACGACCGCGACGAACTCTTCGCACGCCACGGCCAGACCCTGTGCTGGACGGCCCGCACCCTCACCGAGCCGGTACTCGGCCGCTGGAGCGCGGGAGCGACCCACCCGGCCGCCTGAGGCGCCCGCACCGCCGCGCCCCCGCACACCGTCACGTACCGTTCGGCCGTGGCCGACTCCGGTGGTACCGCGACGTCGGGTTCGAGCAGGTTCACCCGGGGTTCGCCCACAGGGAGAGGCCGTTGCGTCCGGCGGCGCGGCTCGTGGCGCCGGAGAGCAGCAGCCTGTCGCGGGTGTTGACCGAGTTCTCGCCGGGCCCGTGCGGGGGGCGCGGCTGGAAGCAGTAGAGGCCGGAGTACCGCTGCCCGATGAGCACACCGGACCGACAGGCCGATCGCCACCCTGCCCAGCCGCCCCCTCATCCGACCGTGCCCCTCATCCGACCGTGCCACTCACCCGGCCGTTGCCCGGTCACCCGGCGACTCCTCGTCACCCGGCCACCCCGTCAATCCCCCTCGCCGCCGGCGGCCCCCCGCACCGTGAACCCGGTCACCAACCCCCCGCCCTCCCGGCGGAACGCGAACGGGGCGCCGCCGTGTGCGGATGCCACGGCTCGGACGATCGAGAGGCCGAGGCCCGAACCGGGCAGGCTGCGGGCGTCGGGGGCCCGATAAAAGCGGTCGAAGATGCGTTCGAGGTCGCAGTCGGGGACGCCGGGGCCCCGGTCGAGGACCTCGACACGGACGACGTCGGAGTCGTCGCCTGGTTCGCCCGGACCGGCGAGTCCGCCGAGGTCGCCGCGGTCTCCCAGCTCGCCCAGTCCGCCCACCTCGCCGAGGGCCCCCGCCGACCCACGGGCGACCACGACCTCGATCGCCCCCGTGCCGCCGCGGTCGAACTTGGCCGCGTTCTCCACCAGGTTGGAGACCGCCCGCTGGAGCGCCCCGGCCCGCCCCTCGACGGTCGTGTCCCCGGCCACCCGGACGACGACCTCGCGCCCGGTGCGCCGCCGCGCGGTCCCGGCGACGTCCTCCGCGAGGTCGGCCAACTGCACCCGCTGCACCGGCTCGGTGCTCGACTGCCCGGCCGCGAGGTCGACCAACTCGTTGACCAGGTCGGTCAGTTCGAGGGCCTCCTGGGAGAGGTCGTCGACCAGCTCCGCCCGCATCCGGGGCGGCAGCTCGTCGATGCGCCGGAGCAGGGAGATGTTCGTCCGGAGGGAGGTGAGCGGGGTGCGCAGCTCATGGCCCGCGTCCTGCACCAGACGTCGCTGGTCCTCCTCCGACTGGGCCAGCCGGACCAGCATGCGGTCGAACGAACGGCCGAGCCGCCCCACCTCGTCCCGGCCCGCGACCGGCACCTGGATACCCAGATGCCCGGTCCGGGCCACGTCCTCCGCCGCCCCCGCCAGCTGCACCAGCCGCCGGGTCTGCCGCCGCGCCAGCCACCAGCCGAACAATCCGGACGAGATGACGACACCGGAGACGAACAGCAGGGTCCGCTGCTGCAGCTCCCGCAGCAGATCCTCCGTGTCGCTGAACTCCTGCGCGACCTGCACCGCGCCCCGGCCACCGCCGAGCGCGACGGTCACCACCCGGTAGCGGTCGTTGCCGACCTCGACCTCGCCGTGCTCGACCGTCACCCCCGCGAGGACCGCGTCGGCCGTACGGCGGTCGGCGTCGCGCACGGGCAGGCCGGGGGCGCCCTCGTCGAGGATCTCCCCGTTCGGGCCGAGCACCTGGACGTCCGTACGGCCGGAGCGGATCAGGTCGTCGCGCGGGCCGCCGCTGTCGCTCGGCGCGAAGTCCTCCGGCGTCAGCGGATCCTGCTCCACCAACTCCCGCAGATCACGGACGACTTCGGCGAAGACGGTCTGCTCGTCGACCCGCACCAGCCGTGCCGCCGCGCTGTAGCTGAGGATCCCGACGAGGACGGTGACGACACACGCCACCGCCACGAACGACACGGTGAACGTGGCCCGCAGCGAGGGCACCGGCTTCAGTCGCGAGAGCAGCCGGGGCAGGGACCGGACGCCACGGGGCGGCGGCATCGCGCGCCGCCCTCAGTCTTCCCGCAGCGCGTACCCCACACCACGCACGGTGTGGATCAGCGCCGGCGCCCCGGGCTCGTCGAGCTTGCGGCGCAGATAACCGACGTAGACGGCGAGGTTCTTGGAGCCGGGGCCGAAGTCGTAGCCCCAGATCCGGTCGTAGATGGTCGCGTGGTCGAGGACGATGCCGGCGTTGCGGACGAGTAGTTCGAGCAGGTCGAACTCGGTTCGGGTCAGCTCCAGTTCCCGTGCCCCGCGCCACGCCCGCCGCGCCTGCACGTCCATGCGCAGCCCGGCGGCCGTGAGGAGCCCGCCGGTGTCCGGTGACGCGGAGCCGGCCGAGGACGCGGCTGCCGGCGGCTGGGACGGAGCCGCGAACCCGTCCGAACCGCCCGTCCGCCGCAGCAGCGCCCGCAGCCGCGCGAACACCTCTTCCACGTCGAACGGTTTGACGACGTAGTCGTCCGCTCCGGCGTCGAGGCCGGCGATCCGGTCGGCGGTCTCCACGAGCGCGGTGAGCATCAGGATCGGCGTCCTGTCTCCCTCCGCGCGCAGCACCCGGCAGACCTGGAGGCCGTCTATGCCGGGCATCATCACGTCGAGCACGAGCACGTCGGGCCGGTTGCGGTGGGCCTGGGCGAGCGCCTCGACGCCGTCGGCGACCGCCGTGACCTCGTACCCCTCCAGGGTCAGCGCGCGTTCCAGGGCATGGCGGATGGCACGGTCGTCCTCGGCGAGCAGCACGTTCTGGGGCACCCCACCAGTCTGCCAAGGTCACGGGCGCCCACCACCTCGTCGGAAGCGCCGGACCGCCCTTCTTACCGGCCTCTCACCCCGACCGCGCGTCGGGCTTACTCCTCCGGCGCAGCGTGTCCGTGTGACACCTGTCCGCACGGGAACCCGGGCAGAGTGAGCAGATGGAGTACAAAGGGTCCGAACCAGCCAAACCATCACCACCACGCACATCGCCGGACAACAACTCCACCTCCGTATAACTGCGTCACCACATCGCTCATCCCGTCGGGAAGGTAGGGCCTTGAGCCGCCGCATGAAGATCGTGTTCCTGCTGCACAACGCGTACGCCATCGGCGGCACCGTCCGTACGACGCTGAACCTGGCGTCGGCGCTCGCGGACCACCACGACGTCGAGATCGCCTCGATGGCCCGCCACCTGGACGAGCCCCGCTTCGCGGTCGACCCGAGGGTCCGGCTCGTCCCCCTGGTGGACATCCGCCCGTACAGCCCCGACCTGCGCGATCCGGCCCAGGCGCAGCCCGCGACGGACTTCCCGGCCGAGGACAAGCGGCACCGTCAGTACAGCCGTCTCACCGACCTCCGGGTCCGCTCCTATCTGGCCCGCTGCGGCGCGCACGTCGTCATCGGCACCCGCCCCGGCATCAACGTCTACGTCTCCCGCTTCGCGCCCCGCCGCGCCCTGCGCATCGCCCAGGAACACCTGCGCCACGACGCCCACTCCAAGCAGCTCCGCAAGGCCCTCGCCCGCCACTACCGCACGCTGGACGCGGTCGTCACGACGACGGCCGCCGACGCGGCGGTGTACCGCGCACGGATGAAACTGCCGGGCGTACGGGTGATGTCGGTGCCCAACATCGTCCCGGAGGCCGGGGTCGCCCCGTCGGACTGCTCGGCCCCCGTGATCGCGGCCGCCGGCCGCCTCGCCCGGGGCAAACGCTTCGATCTGCTTCTGGAGGCGTTCGCGAAGGTCGCCACGAAGGAACCCGACTGGCAGCTGCGCATCTACGGCGGCGGCAAGCAGCAGGGGCGCCTGGAGGCCCTCGTCCAGGACCTCTGCCTCACCGACCGGGCGCATCTGATGGGCCCGCACACCCCCATCGAGGAGGAGTTCGCGCGGGCCTCCATCGTCGTCAGCGCCTCCGACGCCGAGTCCTTCGGCATGACCCTCGTCGAGGCCATGCGCTGCGGGGTCCCCGTCGTCAGCACCGACTGCCCGCTGGGCCCCGCCGAGATCATCACCGACGGCGTCGACGGCCGCCTCGTCCCGGTCGACGACCCGCACGCCCTGGCGGATGCCCTGCTGGACCTCACCGCGGACCCCTCGCTGCGCCGCGCCATGGGCCGAGCCGCCCTCGAGAGCGCCCACCGCTACGACCCGGGCCCAGCCGTCACCAAGTACGAACACCTCTTCGCAGAACTACGCGAAACGAGGCTCCGGCGCACGTGGGAACGGGAATCGACGAGGGCGAGGGGCTGGCTGCGCCGCCGGGTGCGCGCTTGGACAAAAGTCACCGGGTCTTTCAGGGGCGCGGGGAACCGCGCGAGCAACCACACACACCGCGCGGCCTGAATCCCACCGCACCCCCACGGCGCAGCTCAGCCCCGAAGGGCCGCCAACTGCTCCTCGAAGGGCACGACAACGAACCCCTCGGTCTCTGTCCCGGACTCGGGCGCGGACTCGAACGGCGGCGCCACCCGCCGGGACAGCCCGGCCATCAACCCGGCCAGCTCGGACGCCGCCCGCTCGATCCGCCCGGCCAGCCCCTCCGCGCCCCAGTCCTCCGACGCGGCGTACACCCCCGTGGGCACCACGACGGCCCGCAGATACGCGAACAGCGGCCGCATCGCGTGCTCCAGCACCAGCGAGTGCCGAGCCGACCCGCCGGTCGCGGCGATCAGCACCGGCTTCCCGGCCAGCGCGTCCCGGTCCAGCACGTCGAAGAAGGACTTGAACAACCCGCTGTACGACGCGGAGAACACCGGAGTCACCACCACGAGCCCGTCGGCCCCCGCCACCGCGTCCGACGCGGCGGCGAGCCGCCGGCCCGGGAACCCGTTCGTGAAGTTGTGCGCGATCTCCACCGCGAGGTCCCGCAGTTCGACCACCTGCACCTCGACCGAGGCGTCCTGGGCGACCACGGCGGCGGCGAGCCGGTCGCCCAACAGCCGCGTGGACGAGGGCACACTCAGCCCCGCCGAGACGACGACGAGCTTCACGACACACTCTCCTTCTTCTCCGCGTCCTTCTTCTCCGCGTCCTTCTGCTCGGCGTCCTTCTGCTCCGCCGCCAGCAGCGACCCGTGGGTCGGCGCGTCCGGCACGTCCGCCGGGCGCCCCTTCGCGAACTCCTCGCGCAGCACCGGCACGACCTCCTCGCCGAGCATGTCGAGCTGTTCGAGGACGGTCTTCAGGGGCAGCCCCGCGTGGTCGAGGAGGAACAGCTGCCGCTGGTAGTCCCCGGCGTACTCGCGGAACGCCAGCGTCTTCTCGATCACCTGCTGCGGCGAGCCGACGGTGAGCGGCGTCTGGTCGGCGAAGTCCTCCAGGGAGGGCCCGTTGCCGTAGACCGGCGCGACGTCGAAGTACGGCCGGAACTCCCGTACCGCGTCCTGCGAGTTCTTCCGCATGAAGATGTGACCGCCGAGGCCGACGATCGCCTGTTCGGGCGTGCCGTGCCCGTAGTGGGCGTAGCGCTGCCGGTACAGCTCGACCATGCGCTTGGTGTGGTCGGCCGGCCAGAAGATGTTGTTGTGGAAGAAGCCGTCGCCGTAGTACGCGGCCTGCTCGGCGATCTCGGGCGAGCGGATGGAGCCGTGCCAGACGAACGGCGGTACGCCGTCCAGCGGGCGCGGCGTGGAGGTGAAGCCCTGCAGCGGCGTGCGGAACTTGCCCTCCCAGGTGACGACGTCCTCGCGCCACAGCCGGCGCAGCAGCGCGTAGTTCTCGATGGCGAGGTTGATGCCCTGCCGGATGTCCTGCCCGAACCACGGGTAGACCGGACCGGTGTTCCCGCGCCCCATCATCAGGTCCACCCGCCCGTCGGCCAGGTGCTGGAGCATCGCGAAGTCCTCGGCGATCTTCACCGGGTCGTTGGTGGTGATGAGGGTCGTGGAGGTGGAGAGGATCAGCTTCTCGGTGCGCGCGGCGACATAGCCGAGCATCGTGGTCGGCGACGACGGCACGAACGGCGGGTTGTGGTGCTCACCGGTGGCGAAGACGTCGAGGCCGACCTCCTCCGCCTTCAGCGCGATCTCGACCATCGCCTTGATGCGCTCGCGCTCGGTCGGCGTCCGGCCCGTGGTGGGGTCCGGCGTCACATCACCGACGCTGAAGATCCCGAACTGCATCATGGCTGCCACCCTCTCCAGGTTGTTTACGATTCAACTATACCCATGAACGAGGGCGCCGCTCTCCCTATTCCTGAGGGGTCCACCGCGGAAGGTGCAGGGCAGGGGTCGGGTCCGCGGGATCCGGGTCCGCGGGCATCCAGGTCCGCGGGCATCCAGGTCCGCGGACATCCGGGTCCCGGGCATCCAGGTCCGCCCGGACGGTCTTCCGCCCCTTTGCCCGGGCCCACCCCACGCCGCACTGGACCGGCGCCGCCGCGTACACCCGCCGGAGGCGTTCCCCACCGCTCAGGCCCAAGCCCCGGCCTCGATGCCTGCCTCTACCCCGTGCGGACGCGGTCGACGAGGGGCCCGGCGAGGTCGACCTGCGGGTCGGGGCGGCTACTTCGCGTGCATGACCGCGTAGATCATCACGAACGCCACGAGGTGGATACCGAAGAGGAAGTACGCGAGGTACCACCACACATACCGCTCGTTCTTCTTCTCCTCGGCGAGGCGACGCCTCTCGGGTGTCAGGTCCTCGTCGGGAGCCGGAGCGCCCTCGGCCGCCATCACGACTTCCGGTGGACCTTGGTGTTGGAGGCCTGGGCGCGGGGGCGCAGGACGAGGAGGTCGACGTTCACATGGCTGGGCCGGGTGACCGCCCAGGTGATCGTGTCGGCGACGTCGTCGGCGGTCAGGGGCTCCGCGACGCCCTCGTAGACGCTCGCCGCCTTCGCCGCGTCGCCGCCGAAGCGGGTCAGCGCGAACTCGTCCGTCTTCACCATGCCGGGCGCGATCTCGATCACTCGCACCGGCGTCCCGACGATCTCCAGCCGCAGCGTCTCCGCGAGGACGTGCGCGCCGTGCTTGGCGGCGACATAGCCCGCGCCGCCCTCGTACGTCCCGTGCCCGGCCGTCGACGACACCACGACCACCGTGCCGTCACCGCTCGCGGTCAGCGCGGGCAGCAGGGCCTGGGTGACATTCAGCGTGCCGATGACGTTCGTCTCGTACATGGTGCGCCAGTCGGCCGGGTCGCCGGTCGCCACCGGGTCGGCGCCGAGCGCGCCGCCCGCGTTGTTGACCAGCACACCGATCTTCTTGAACGCGGTCGCGAACTCGTCCACCGCCGCCCGGTCCGTGACGTCCAGGGCGTAGGCCATGGCCTCTCCGCCCGCCTTGCCGATCTCCTCGGCGAGCGCCTCGATCCGATCCTTGCGCCGCGCGGTCAGCACGACCCGGTACCCGGCCGCGGCCAGCTGCCGGGCCGTGGCGGCGCCGATCCCGCTGCTCGCACCGGTGACGACGGCGATGCGGGAGGCGGCGGACGGTACGGCGGTGGCCATGAGCTGCTCCTGGGGCGGTACGAATCGAACGTCGGTCTCTGCCCGGCCAGGATAGGCGGGCGGTGGGACAATGACAGAGGTGATCCCCGGTACAGGAGGTGGATCATGGGACAGGCGCGCGAGCTGATGGACCAGCTCACCGAGGCGCTCACCACACACCAGGACCCCAAGACCGTCGCGAACCTCTTCGCGGAGGACGCGGTCGCCCACACCCCGGACGGCGGAGAACTCCACGGGCGGGACGCCATCGCCGACTACTGGCAGCAGATGACGGACGCCATGCCCGGGGCCAGGTACGAGTCGCTCTCCTCCTTCGAGGTCGGCGACACCGCCATCGACGAGGGCATCTTCAGCGGCACCAACAGCGGCCCGCTGGCGTTCCCCGACGGAACGTCCATCCCCGCCACCCACAAGGACATCAGGATGCGCGGCGTGGACTTCGCCACGGTCCGGGACGGCCAGATCACCAGCTACCGGCTCTACTTCGACCAGCTGGAATTTATGAACCAACTCGGCCTGCTACCGGAGGAATTGACACAGCCGTCGTAGGCGACAGCCGTCGTAGGCGACAGCCGTCGTAGGCGACAGCCGTCGTAGGCGACAGCCCTCCTGAGTGACAGCCGCCGTCACCCCCCGCGCGGCGCGTACATGATCACGGCCATGCCCGCGAGGCAGATCAGCGCGCCCGTCACGTCCCAGCGGTCGGGCCGGTAGCCGTCCGCGACCATCCCCCAGGCGATCGACCCGGCCACGAAGATCCCCCCGTACGCGGCGAGGATCCGCCCGAAGTGCGCGTCCGGCTGGAACGTCGCCACGAACCCGTACGCCCCCAGCGCCACGACCCCGGCCCCGATCCACACCCACCCCCGGTGCTCCCGCACCCCCTGCCACACCAGCCAGGCCCCACCGATCTCGAACAACGCGGCAAGCACGAAGAGGGCGGCGGAGCGGGCGATCACCATGCCAGTAGCTTCGCACGGCCATAACTCACAAGGGTGAACCCTCTCGATCACTCACCCGCCGCCCGAACTCCCGACCTAGGCTCGCGCCACAACATCAACACGACGGCCCTCGGCCGGGCGGCATCCCGGGCCGAGGGCCTGACCAGCACGGAAGTGGAGCTTCCCTGTGGCTGAATGCGAGCCTAACGCTACGGAGTTCATGGACCTCACGGTCCCCGCGTACGCGTACATGTTCGGCTTCTTGCAGATGGACGGGCATCTGGCCAAGGGACTGGGCCAGAAGGGGCGTCTCACAGTCGAAATCACCGCTCAAGACGTCGAACTCCTACGGCGGTTCCAGAAGCTGACGCCGTACTACAGCAGTATCACCGAGCGGGTACGTTCCACGAACTTCGCCGAAACCCACAGTTCAGTCACGTGGAGCTTGTGCTCCCTCGAAGCCAGAACCCGTCTCAACGACCTCGGCCTGCCCTATGGCCGCAAGTCGACGACGGTGTCCCCGCCTCGCGGCGCGTTCTCGCGTCTCGACTACCTTCGAGGCGTGATCGACGCCGACGGCTCGGTCGGATATACAGCCAAGGGTTTCCCCTTCATCTCTCTCACCACGGCCAGCACGGCCATCGGCACGTACCTGTGCCAGTACGCGAAAGAGATCACAGGCGCCGAACGAACCCTCAAGCGCAACATTCGGGACAGCATCTACAACGTCCTATACACCATGGAGTTGGCCCAGCGACTGGCCGCCCACCTCTACTACCCTGGCTGCCTGGCCCTGCAGCGCAAACACAACGTCGCCGACTCACTCGCGTCCTGGGAACGCCCTGTGGGCATGAGGGCGGCCTACACGAAACGCCCCTGGAGTCGGCATGAAGACCGGATCCTGCTGGAACTGAGCAGCCCGAAGGCAGCAGGCGAGAGACTCGGTAGGACCACCCAGAGCTGTAGTCTGCGCCTCTGGCGCCTGCGTACCGGTCAAGTTCCGCTACCGGCCAGCGAACAGTGAGCCGAGGGGCCCGAGCCAACGATGGCTCGGGCCCCTCGCGTAGTTCAACCCTTCACACACACGACCTGCTTCAGCTTCGCCACGACCTGCACGAGGTCGCGCTGCTGGTCGATGACCTGCTCGATCGGCTTGTAAGCACCAGGTATCTCGTCAACGACACCCGAGTCCTTACGGCACTCGACGCCTCGCGTCTGCTCCTCCAGGTCTTTCGTGGAGAAGCGACGCTTGGCTGCGTTGCGGCTCATGCGCCGACCGGCGCCGTGCGAGGCCGAGTTGAACGCCTTCTCGTTACCGAGGCCCTTGACAATGTACGTGGCCGTCCCCATGGAGCCCGGAATGATCCCCAGGTCACCGTCCCCCGCCCTGATTGCGCCTTTGCGGGTCACGAGCAGGTCCATGCCCTCGTATCGTTCCTCAGCCACATAGTTGTGGTGGCAGCTGACCTCCATCTCGAAGGTCGGCCTGGCCTTCTTGAATTCCTTGCGGATCACGTCCTTGAGGAGCGCCATCATGACCGAGCGGTTGTACTTCGCGTACTCCTGAGCCCAGTAGAGGTCGTGGCGGTAAGCCGCCATCTGCTGAGTGTCCGAGACGAAGACAGCAAGGTCACGGTCGACCAGGCCCTGATTGTGCGGAAGCGTCTGGGCCACACCGATGTGATGCTCGGCCAGTTCCTTGCCGATGTTCCGAGATCCGGAGTGGAGGGTGAGCCAGACAACACCCTCAGTATCGAATGAGACTTCAAGGTGATGATTTCCCGCTCCAAGCGTCCCCATCTGCAGAGCCGCCCGATCCCGCCGGAACTTCACCGCGTCGGCAACCCCGTCGAACCGCCCCCAGAACCCGTCCCACCCCCCGGCGGCGAAGCCGTGCAGGTCGCCCGGATCGACGGGGTCGTCGTGCATCCCCCGGCCCACCGGGATCGCCTGCTCGATCTTCGACCGCAGTCGGGACAGGTCGCCGGGAAGGTCGTTGGCCGTCAGTGACGTCTTCACCGCCGACATCCCGCACCCGATGTCCACCCCCACCGCCGCGGGACACACGGCCCCCCGCATCGCGATGACGGACCCGACCGTCGCGCCCTTGCCGTAATGCACGTCCGGCATGACGGCGAGGCCCTTGATCCAGGGGAGGGTGGCGACGTTGCGGAGCTGCTGGAGGGCCCCCTCCTCCACCGACGCGGGGTCGGTCCACAGGCGGATGGGTACCTGCGCACCCGGTATCTCGACGTACGACATATCGCCCTCATTCCCCCGGAAAACAGATCAAAGTCGCAGAACGCAAAACCGTCGCCAAGGTCAACGAAAGGGATGCCGGACCGGCGTTCACAGCAGTGCGTGCGATACACATGGTGCCCGGGGGTCACCCCCGGACGGCAAGTGAATAACCACAGGCAGGACTGCGCAGGCGTCCCGAGGGACCCCGTCGAGAGGAGCCCGACCGTGCAGCGGAAGGCGTACGTACCCGGCGTCGCCGTGCTCCTCGCGGCCCTGCTGGCCGCGTGCACGGGATCGAGCGACGACGGTTCCACCGACGACCCCCGCC
This sequence comes from Streptomyces akebiae, assembly GCF_019599145.1. Taxonomy (NCBI): domain Bacteria; kingdom Bacillati; phylum Actinomycetota; class Actinomycetes; order Kitasatosporales; family Streptomycetaceae; genus Streptomyces; species Streptomyces akebiae. The sequence continues at coordinate 4,261,750 of NZ_CP080647.1, forward strand.
CGGGCGAGGCCACCACCTCGGCCACCGTCGCCCAGCCCGGCCGCTACGACACGCTCCCCGAACCCTGCGGCTCGATCGACCAGAGCACCCTCGACACCCTCCTCCCCGGCATCGAGCAACTCCCCGGCGCTGCCCAGCGCGAGCAGGCGTACGAGGGCGAGGCGACGCAGACGTACGACACGGACCGCAAGGCCGGCTGCCGCTGGAAGGTGGAGTCCACGGACGCCACCCACTATCTCTTCGTCGACTTCGAGCGCGTCGTGTCGTACGACAACGCGGTCAGCGACGACAGCAAGGCGCAGGAGGTCTACGGCGGAAGGGTGGAGGCGGCCGATCTGCCGGAACCGACGCCGACCGTCCCGGAGGGGGACGGCGAGGGCACGGCGACGACGGGGAACGGCACCGATGACCCGTCGGCGGACCCCTCGGCCTCCGCTTCCCGCTCGACGTCCCCTTCTCCCGATTCCTCGAACGCCTCCGATGCATCCAATTCATCGGGTTCATCTGGTTCGTCCGATTCATCCGGGGCCGCCGGATCCTCCACCCCCTCCGCCACCGGGACCCCCGCCTCCCTCCAGCCGCGCACGCTCGACGGTCTCGGGGACGAGGCGTTCCTCGACGACGCGCTCGGAACGAGTGGGCAGCGGACCGTGACTGTGGTGTTCCGCACGTCGAACGTGCTCGTGACGGTGGAGTACGAGGAGCAGCCGGCGACCACGACGGCGGTGCCGGACAGCGAGGAAATGCAGGACAGGGCCCGGAATCTGGCGGAGCGGCTGGCGGAGGCGTTCGACGACTGAGGGGCGCTCGGGGGTGGTTCGGGCGCACATGCGAACCACCTGAACCAGAACCGCACTTCTTCTTCACCGCGTACGGTGGCCTCTCGGAGACCCGATCCGATTGTGAAGGAACCATGCAACGAGCCGCAGAGTCAGATCAGCATCAGTCGTCGCGCATCGCGCCTTCGGTGCGGGTGACGCGTGTCGGACGTCGCGGGCGTCCGGGCCGGGCCCGGGTTCTCGCGGGCGCGGCGGTCGTGCCCGCGATGCTGCTGGCGGTCGGCTGCTCGTCGGACTCCGGATCCGACAGCGCCTCCGGTGACGAGACGCCGGCGGGGCTGAACCAGTCGGCGACGGAGAGCGCCACGCCGGAGGTGGTCGCGGCGAAGTACGCGTCGCTGCCGGACGCGTGCGAGGTGTTCCCCGACAAGACGCTGAAGTCGTTGGTGCCGGAGGGCGTGAAGTCCGGGAAGGCGATCAACAAGGCCGAGGCGGACGTGTCCGGCGACTGCCGCTGGATCAGCCTCGACAACAACGGTGTGGACGGCTCCCAGTACCGCTGGCTGAGTGTCTCCCTGCACCTGCTGGCCTCGGACGCGGCGAACGGCCCGGGCGAGGACCGCGCGGCCAAGGCGTTCGATTCGAAGGTGACCGCGGCGAAGGCCGTGGACGGGGCGAAGAACGTCAAGACGGAGCCGGCGACGGGCCTGGGTGACCAGGCGACGGTGGTCAAGTACGACCTGAAGAAGGACGGGGACACCTTCAAGCAGCAGACGATCGTGGTGCGCACGGAGAACGTGGTCGTCACGCTCGACTACAACGGTGCCGGTCTGGCCGGCGAGAAGACACCGGATGCGGCCGCGCTGCTGAAGTCCGCGAAGTCCGCCGCCAAGGACGCCGTGGAGGCGGTCGAGGAGGCGAACGACGGGAAGGACGCGTCGCCGTCGCCGTCGAAGAGTGCCTCCAAGACACCGTCGCAGGACTCGACGAAGGCGTCGTCGTCGGGCGGTTCCGGTGCGGACGTGAGTTCCGACTCGGACGGTGGCTCGGATTCCGATTCGGACTCGGGTTCGTCCACCTCGGGCAGCCGGAAGAGCAAGTCGTAGCCTCACCTCACCTGCTGATTCGTCGGAGCCCGGTGCCCGCCGGGGCCGGGCCCGATGCCATCCGGCAACCCGTTCGCCGTACACATGTGCCACTCTGTTGCGCGCAACAACACGCAAGGGGAGGGGAGTACGGGTGTCCGCGCCAATCCAGCTGACTCGCATGCACCGCGTTCTCATCGGCGTGGTCGTGTTCGGCGCCGTCATCATCGCCGGGATCGGCTTCGCGGGTTCGTACGCGGCGGTACGGGAGCTGGCCCTCCAGAAGGGCTTCGGGAACTTCAGTTACGTCTTCCCGATCGGCATCGACGCCGGCATCTGCGTCCTGCTGGCCCTGGATCTGCTCCTGACGTGGATCCGCATCCCCTTCCCGCTGCTGCGCCAGACGGCGTGGTTGCTGACGGCGGCGACGATCGCGTTCAACGGCGCGGCGGCCTGGCCGGACCCGCTGGGCGTCGGCATGCACTCGGTGATCCCGATCCTGTTCGTCGTCGCGGTCGAGGCGGCCCGGCACGCGGTCGGCCGTATCGCCGACATCACCGCCGACAAGCACATGGAGGGGGTCCGCCTCACCCGCTGGGTCCTCTCCCCCGTCCCCACCTTCCTCCTCTGGCGCCGTATGAAGCTCTGGGAGCTGCGCTCCTACGAGCAGGTCATCAAGCTGGAGCAGGAACGTCTCGTCTACCAGGCCCGCCTCCGCTCCCGCTACGGCCGGGCCTGGCGCCGCAAGGCCCCGGTGGAATCCCTGATGCCCCTCCGCCTGGCCCGCTACGGCGTCCCCCTGGCGGAAACGGCCCCGGCGGGCCTGGCGGCGGCAGGAATAGAACCTGCGGTGCTGCCGGCGGCACCGCAGGTCGACATCGGTGCAGCCGCGGGCAGTCGAGCCACCGGGGCGACGCGGGTGGGCGTGACGGCACCTCCCGGCGAGCAGCGCCCCCAGCTGGAGAGCACCCCCGCCCAGCGGCAGCCGGAGTACGCCGAGTACCGGGAGCAGGGCCACGCCGAGCAGGAACCCCCGGTCGACGAAAGCCCCTGGCTCCACGCCCGCCACCCCCAGGAGGTCCCCTACCAGGGCGGCTACGACCCCTCGTACGAACCCGAGGAACAGTACGAGGAGTGGTACGAGGAGCAGGACCCCGAGCAGTACGGGCAGCACGAGCAGTACGGGCAGAACGGCCAGAACGGCTCGTACGAGCAGTACCAGCGCTTCGAGGGGGACCCCCGGGACCCCCGCTACCGGCAGCAGCAGTTCGACGCCCCCGAACTCCAGGGCCCCCCGCTCCAGGACCCCGACCTCCGGTCTCCGGAACCCTCCCCGGAGGAGACCGGCAGCTTCCCCATCCCGGCCGGCCCGAACCGCACCCGTGAACTGGGCGAGGGCGGCGGCGCCCCGGAGCCGACGGAGGAGGACTACTACCAGGTCTTCCGCGAGATCACCAAGGGCGGGAACGGAGCCCCCACCCCGCGCGCGCTCATCTCCGACATCGAGTCGACGTACGGCGTCACGCTCGAAGAGGCCGAGGCCAAGCGCATGGTGAATCGCTTCTCCAACCGCCTCAACGCGGAACTGACCGACGAGCACATCGCGTAACCGGCGCAGACACACATGAGGAGGGGCGCCCGGTGATGACCACCGGGCGCCCCTCCTCATGTCACGACGCGGCCTTACCCCCCGAGCAGGGCCCGCACCCGCTCCTGCCCCACCGCCAACAGCAGCGTGGGCAGTCGCGGCCCCGTGTCCCGCCCGACGAGCAGGTGGTAGAGCAGGGCGAAGAACGACCGCTGGGCCGTCTTGATCTCCGCCGGCAGCTCCTTGGGCGTGGCGTCCGCCGAGAAACCGGCCTGCACCTTGGGCACGCCGTAGACGAGATGCGTCAGCCCGTCGAGCGACCAGTGCTCGGCGATCCCGTCGAGCAGCAGCCGCAGCGACTGCTGGGACGCCTCGTCGAGGGACTTCAGCAGCTCGGCGTCGGGCTCCTCGCGCACGATGGTCCGCTGGTCGGCGGGCACCTGGGTGTTGATCCAGGCCTCGGCCTTGTCGAGCCGCGGCCGTACCTCGTCGAGGCCGGCGAGCGGGTCGGTGGGGTCGAGTTCGCTGAGGATGCGCAGGGTCTGGTCCTCGGCGCCCGCGGTGATGTCGGCGACGGACGCGAGGGTCCGGTACGGCATCGGGCGGGGCGTGCGCGGCAGCTCACCGGCGGCCGTACGCACCGCGCGGGAGTGCGCGGCGACATCGGCCGGCAGGGCGGTCCCGTCCGTGACCTTGGCGTCGAGCTTGTCCCACTCGTCGTAGAGCCGCTGGATCTCCTGGTCGAAGGCGATCTTGAAGGACTGGTTGGGCCGACGGCGGGCGTAGAGCCAGCGCAGCAGCTGCGGCTCCATGATCTTCAGTGCGTCGGCGGGCGTCGGCACGCCCCCCTTGGACGACGACATCTTGGCCATGCCGCTGATGCCGACGAAGGCGTACATCGGGCCGATGGGCTGCTCGCCGCCGAAGATCCCGACGATCTGTCCGCCGACCTGGAAGCTGGACCCGGGCGAGGAGTGGTCGACGCCGCTCGGCTCGAAGATCACGCCCTCGTACGCCCACCGCATCGGCCAGTCGACCTTCCAGACGAGCTTGCCGCGGTTGAACTCGTTCAGCGCGACGGTCTCGGAGAAGCCGCAGGCCGTGCAGGTGTAGGTCAGCTCGGTGGTGTCGTCGTCGTAGGCGGTGACGGTGGTGAGGTCCTTGCCGCAACTCCCGCAGTAGGGCTTGTACGGGAAGTACCCGGCGGTGCCGGAGCTGCCGTCGTCCTCACCGGCGGCGCCGGAGCCCTCCGCCGCCTCCAGCTCGGCCTCGTCGACCGGCTTCTGCGACTGCTTCTTCGCCGGGGCCTTCTTGGTGCGGTACTGGTCGAGGATCGCGTCGATGTCCCCGCGGTGCTTCATGGCGTGCAGGATCTGCTCGCGGTAGACCCCGGAGGTGTACTGCGCGGTCTGGCTGATCCCGTCGAACTCGACGCCCATCTCGGCGAGCGCGTCGACCATCGCCGCCTTGAAGTGCTCGGCCCAGTTGGGGTGGGCGGAGCCCTGGGGGGCGGGCACGGAGGTGAGGGGCTTGCCGATGTGCTCGGCCCAGGAGCCGTCGACGCCGTCGACGCCGTTCGGGACCTTGCGGTAGCGGTCGTAGTCGTCCCAGGAGATGAGGTGCCGGACCTGGTGGCCGCGGCGGCGGATCTCGTCGGCGACGAGGTGCGGGGTCATGACCTCGCGGAGGTTGCCGAGGTGGATCGGGCCGGACGGCGACAGGCCGGACGCGACGACGACCGGTTTGCCCGGGGCCCGACGCTCCGACTCCTCGATGACCTCATCCGCGAAACGGGAGACCCAGTCGGTGGTCTCGGTGCTCTGAGCCACGATCGGCACGTCCTCTTTTTTCCTGGAGTTTCCATGGCCGCCGGTTACGGTCCCGGGCGACCGCGCCATTCTCCCAGCCTTTCACTCCGCGGGTCGAACTGGGCACCCAATAACTCGGGGGTGCGGGTGGTCCTGCGAGTGCGGGTGCGGGGCCGGGTTCCGCGGGCCTGAGAAGCACGGGGCTCAGCCCCTGCTTTTCAGGGGCGCGGGGAACTGCGCGAGAAGCCTTCACGCACCCGCACCCGAAGCACGCACCGCCCCCACCACCACACCCCCGGGCACCCCAGAAAAACCGCTTTACCCCCGTGGGATACTGACCGTATCCGCCCGTACCCCGAGGAGAACGGCTCCCCCTGATGGCCCCGGTCACGTCCCTCACCGCCTCCGTCAACGCGCGCCTCGTCGACGCCCTCGCTTCCACCCTCCCGGAAGCCGACGGCGTCGACCCGCTGCTGCGACGCAGCGACCGGGCGGACTACCAGGCGAACGGGATCCTCGCTCTGGCGAAGAAGGCGAAGGCCAACCCGAGGGAGCTGGCGACCCAGGTCGTCTCCCGGGTGGAGTCCGGCGAGCTGATCGAGGAGATCGAGGTCTCCGGCCCCGGCTTCCTCAACATCACCCTCACCGACCAGGCCATCACCACGAACCTCGCGCAGCGGTACGCGGACGCGGACGCCCGCCTCGGCGTGCCCCTGACGGAGCACCCGGGCACGACGGTCATCGACTACGCCCAGCCGAACGTGGCGAAGGAGATGCACGTCGGTCACCTCCGTTCCGCGGTGATCGGTGACGCGGTCGTCCAGATCCTGGAGTTCACCGGCGAGAACGTGATCCGCAGGCACCACATCGGCGACTGGGGCACCCAGTTCGGCATGCTGATCCAGTATCTGGACGAGCACCCGCACGAGCTGGACCACAAGGACGCCGCCGGCGACCTCCAGGCGTCCGGTGAGGCCGCGATGTCCAACCTGGACCGGCTCTACAAGACGGCCAGGAAGCTCTTCGACTCCGACGAGGAGTTCAAGACGCGGGCCCGCCGCAGGGTGGTCGACCTCCAGGCCGGGGACCCGCACACCCTCGCCACGTGGCAGAAGTTCGTCGACGAGTCGAAGATCTACTTCTTCTCCGTCTTCGAGAAGCTCGACATGGAGATCCGCGACCCCGACATCGTCGGCGAGTCCGGTTACAACGACATGCTCGCGGAGACCTGCCGCCTCCTGGAGGAGCAGGGCGTGGCCGTCCGCTCGGAAGGCGCCCTGTGCGTCTTCTTCGACGACATCAAGGGCCCGGACGGCAACCCGGTCCCCCTGATCGTGCAGAAGTCGGACGGCGGCTACGGCTACGCGGCCACCGACCTGTCCGCCATCCGGGACCGCGTCTTCAACCTCAAGGCGAACTCCCTCCTGTACGTGGTCGACGCCCGCCAGTCCCTGCACTTCAAGATGGTCTTCGAGACGGCGCGCAGGGCGGGCTGGCTGAACGACGAGGACGTCAAGGCGTTCCAGCTCGCGTTCGGCACGGTCCTCGGCAAGGACGGCAAGCCGTTCAAGACCCGTGAGGGCGAGACGGTCCGCCTGGTCGACCTGCTCGACGAGGCGATCGACCGTGCCACCACGGTGGTGCGGGAGAAGGCCGAGAAGGTGGGCCTGACCGAGGAGGAGATCGTCGAGAACGGCCGGTACGTCGGTGTCGGCGCGGTCAAGTACGCCGACCTGTCGACCTCGGCCGTCCGGGACTACAAGTTCGACCTGGACCAGATGGTCTCGCTGAACGGCGACACGTCCGTCTACCTCCAGTACGCGTACGCCCGTATCCAGTCGATCCTCCGCAAGGCGGGCGAGGCCCGCCCGACCGCCCACCCGGAGCTCGGACTGGCCCCGGCCGAGCGCGCGTTGGGCCTGCACCTGGACCAGTTCGGCGAGACCGTGGCCGAGGTCGCGGAGTCGTACGAGCCGCACAAGCTGGCCGCCTACCTCTTCAAGCTGGCGACCCTGCTGACCGCGTTCTACGACCAGTGCCCGGTCCTGAAGGCCGACACCCCCACCCAGACGGAGAACCGTCTGTTCCTGGTCGACCTGACGGCCCGCACCCTGCACCGGGGCATGGCCCTGCTGGGCATCAGGACGCCCGACAAGCTCTGACCCAGGACAAGGAGAGGGGGCGGCCGTCGCGACGGCCGCCCCTTTTCCTGGGCCGGGGCGCGCGCGGCTCAGGCGTTCGAGAGGCGGGCGCCGAACTTCTGGCCGGCGAAGCTGGTGATGGCCTGCTTCTTCACCCTGACCCGTCCCGTCCCGTCCCGATCCGATCGAACCCGATCCGATTCGATTCGATCCGATCGCCAGGCTGTCGGCCGACCCGACCGGCACGCCTGCGGGCTCGCACTCCCACCCGGGGCTGCCGTGCGAGCCGGGCGACGGATCAGGCCACGGCACGCGCGGGCGGCACGCGCACGCCCCCCGCCCGCCCCGGCGACCGGGCCCACCCCACCTCGGCCCGCCGCACAACCGCCCGCCGCTCTCCCCGAACCGACGCCACCGGTCGGGCCGCTGTCAGTGGCGGCCCCTACAGTCACACGCATGGCGACACTTCCCAACCCGCTGCCCCAGCTGGCGGCCGACCCGAGCGGGCGCGTGCTCGGGCTTGAGATCCCGCTCCCGCAGGGGAGGTTGATCGACACGACGGACGAGGGCCCGTGGCACGAGCCGCTGCTGTGGTGCGCGGACGAGCCGGCGGCGCCGGGCGCCTGGGCCGCCGTCCAGCCCGCCCGCCGTACGGCGGGCCTGCTCCCGGTGCTGCTGGACGTCGGCGGCGCCCAGGGCGGGCCCCAGGAGTGGGAGTTGCTGCCCGGCGAGATGTCCTACCCCGGCGACCACGACGCCGACGAGGTCCTGGCCGAGTTCTGGGACGCCTGCGCCACCACGGACGACCCCGACTGGCCGGGCCTCGGCAAAGCCCCGACGCCCGCCCCGGAGGCGGTGACCGACCCCGACGTCCTCGCCGCCGAGACCGCCGACGCCCTCGTCGAGGACCCGGCACGGCTGAAGGACCCCCGCCTCGCCCTGGTCCCCGCCCGCCGCAGCGCCGACATCCCGGCGGCCATCGGCTGGACCGGCCCGACGAACCACGAGAACGACGTGGCGAGGCTCTGCGCGGTCCTGCGCTCCTGGGAGGACCGCTTCGGCATACGCGTCGTCGCCCTCGCCTACGACCACCTCGTCCTCTCCGTGGCCACCCCGCCCACCACCGAGGCCGAGGCCGAAGCCCTGGCGGCCGAACACTTCGCCTTCTGCCCCGACAACATCTGGCAGGGCACGGCCGACGGCACCCGCGGTTCCTACGCCCGCACCCTCCTCCGCGAACCCCTCTGGTCCTTCTGGTGGGACTGAGGGGGTAGCCGTCATCCCCGCAGCCCCACCCCCAGGCGCCGCAGCCCCTCCCGGATCTCCTCCGGCGTCTGCGTCACGAAGCACAGCCGCAGCGTCGACCGGTCGGGCTCGCCGGCATAGAAGGGCGCCCCGGGCACGTACGCCACGTCCCGCGCGACGACGCGCGGCAGCAGCGCGGTGGTGTCGTGGGAGGAGGGGAGGCGGGCCCAGAGGAACATGCCGCCCTCGGGACGGTTCCACGTGGAGCCCGCCGGGAGCGCTTCGGCGAGGCCCGCGAGCATGGTGTCGCGCCGCTCCCGGTAGGCGTCGGCGACCCGGACGACATGGGCGTCCAGATCACGGTCGGCCAGATAGCGCGCCGCGGCGAGCTGGTTGACGGTCGGCGTGTGCAGGTCGGCCGCCTGCTTGGCGACCGCGCACGCCCGCCGCAGCCCCGCGGGCGCGCGCAGCCAGCCCAGCCGCATCCCGGGGGCCATGACCTTGGAGAAGGAGCCCAGTAGCGCCGTACGGTCCTCGGCGCCCGGGTACGAGGCGATCCACGGCACCCGGTCGCCCTCGAAGCGGAGTTCGCCGTAGGGGTCGTCCTCGACGATCCACAGTCCGCGCCGGGCGGCCACGGAGGCGACGGCCGCCCGCCGCTCGGCGGGGAGCGTGCGCCCGGTCGGGTTCTGGAAGGTGGGCACGGTGTAGAAGAGCTTCGGCCGGTGCCGTACCACCGACTCCTCCAGCGCCACCGGGTCCACCCCGTGCGCGTCGCCCGGCACGGCCACCACCCGCGCCCCCGCGAACCGGAACGCCTGGAGTGCCGCGAGATAGCAGGGGTCCTCGACCAGGACGACGTCCCCGGGCTCCAGCAGCGCGGTGGCGAGCAGCGACAGCGCCTGCTGCGAGCCGGTGGTGACGAGCACTCCGTCCGCGCCGGTCGCCAGCCCGCGCGCCCCGTACCGCGCCGCGAGCGCCGCCCGGAGCACCGGTTCGCCCTCGGTCGTCGCGTACTGCAGTGCGCGCCCCGCGGACTCGGCGAGCACATCGCGGTAGGCGGCGGCTATCCCCTCCGTGTCGAACAGCTCCGGCGCGGGCAGTCCACCGGCGAAGTTGACGACTTCGGGACGCGAGGTGACGGCGAGGATGTCTCGAACGGGGGAACCGCCGACGGCCGCGACCCGCTCCGCGAAGCCGGGCACGGCCGCCCCGGCGCCCGCCCCACCTTCGTCCCCCGAACCGCCCCCGGCCCTCGTCTTCGCGACAAACCCCACGTCATACGCGGCACGCACGGCATCCACGGCACCCATCCCACGGCTCCTTCGCCACACCCGGACGGCACGACCCCGCCCCTGCCCGCACCCTAGACAGGTGCATGCCCCCTACACCCACCATTTCCGCGATGCGGACGGCCGTCGCCACCCCCTAGGCTGCGCGCATGCTGCCCAGCGTGGACACGAACGACGAGTTGGAAGAAGTCGTCGGTGACGAGGCACTGCTGCGACCCGCTGCCCAGGATCTCTGCGGTCAGCTCGGTCTCGCAGGCGCGCGGATCGTGCGTTTTCCCGAGGGCTCGCTGCCGGTGTACGCCGTCGGCGACGCCCTCGTCCTCAAGCTGTATCCGGGTTTCGAAGCCGCGCAAGCCGTCCGTGAGGCCCGCCTGTTGTCGATCCTGTGGGGCAAACTCCCCATCCCCACACCCAGGTTGCACTCGGCGGACCAGTACAAGAACGGCTGGCGCTACGTGCTGATGTCCCGGCTGCCCGGTGAGGACCTCAACGAGGCCTGGCCCCGGATCCCCCGGCCGGATCAGGAACGCATCGTCGCCGAGGCCGCCGAGGGCCTGGCCGCCCTGCACGCCCTGGACGCCTCGCCGGTCGTCCCGCTCACCGGGCCGCCGGACTGGGGCGGCTTCCTCGCCGCCCAGCGCGCGGCGGCGGTCGAACAGCAGCGGAGCGGCGGTCTCACAGGCCCCTGGCTCGAACAGATCCCGGACTTCCTCCGCTCGGTCCCCCTGCCCGCCGCGCGCCGCCCGGTGCTGCTGCACACCGAGTTCATGCGCGAGCACCTCACCGTCGACCCCCATGACGGCTGGCGCCTGACCGGCCTCTTCGACTTCGAGCCGGCCATGGTCGGCGACCCCGCCTACGACTTCGTCAGCGTCGGCCTCTACCTCACCCGAGCCGACCCCACCCTCCTGAAGCTCTTCTACGAGGCCTACGGCCACCCCCCGTTCGACCCCCGCGAGCTGATGGCCTACACCCTCCTGCACGTCTACAGCGACCTGAACTGGTACCTGCGCAGCCTCCCGGCCCCGCCCAGCCAGACACTGGACTCCTTGGCGGAGACGTGGTTCGGAACGGGGGGATGACACCTGAGGGATCGGGGGTGAAGGGGGCCCGGCCCCCTTCAGGCACGCGGGGAACTCCGCGACCAGCCCCCACTCACCCGCACCCGACCACCCACCCGTCATCCCTCAGCGCTTACGCCCCACCGCCGCGTACACATTGATGTCCGCGTCGGTCACATCATTGATGTCCCGATACCGAACCCGCTCGATGTCGTCCATCCCGGCCAGCACATGCGGCTCCACCGCCTCGGGCACCGGCGCACCGTCCGAGAACCGCCAGTGGTGCGCCGGCACCACCCCGGGCTCGTCCACCACGAGCCCGCTCTCCTCGAAGAACCGCGCCACCTGGTCCTTGGACCGCAGCACGAAGGTGAACCCCCGCTTGGTGTAGGTCTCCTGGACGGCGCGGATCTTCGCGGGGTTGAGGTCCTCGGTCAGATGACTGAGGACCAGCCGGCTCCCGGCGGGCAGCGCCCGCACCAGCTCCCGCACGACGCGGTACGCCTCGTCGTTCTCCACGAAATGCAGGATCGCCACCAGGCACAGCGCGATCGGCCGGTCGAAGTCGAGCGTCTTCGCGGCCGCTTCGAGGATCCCCGCCGGTGACGTGAGGTCGGCGTCGATGTAGTCCGTGGCCCCCTCGGGCCCGCTCGTGAGCAACGCGCGCGCGTGGGCGAGCACCACCGGGTCGTTGTCGACGTACACGACCCGTGAGTCGGGGACGATTCCCTGGGCGATCTGGTGCACGTTCTCGGCGGTCGGCAGCCCGGTGCCGATGTCGAGGAACTGCCGGATGCCCTCGTCCCTGGTGAGCGTGGTCACCGCCCGGCGCATGAAGTCACGGTTGTGGCGGACGTCCAGGTAGCCGCGCGGATTGGCGGCCAGCGCCGCGGCGGCCGCCTCCCGGTCCACCGGGTAGTTGTCCTTGCCGCCGAGGAAGACGTCGTAGACCCGTGCCGGGTGCGCCTTGGTGGTGTCGATTCTCCGCCGCAGCTCGGCGGGGTCCTGGCTGAGCGCGTCACCGGCCATGAATCTCTCCCTGGGGGTCGGTCATTGAATGACCAACAACCTAACGCCCCAGGGGAGTTGCCGCGTCACGTCGCCGCGTCAGGGCTGCACCGGATACGCCTTCGGGTCGGGGCCGTACTGGTTGGCGTCCCGCTGGCCCTCGGTGGCCATGAAGATGATCATGAAGATGAATCCGACGCAGGGGACGAGCCCTATGAGGACCCACCAGCCGCTCTTGCCGGTGTCGTGCAGCCGCCGCACGCTGACCGCCAGGGACGGCAGGAAGAGGGCGACGCTGAGGAGGAGTTGCGGCGCCTGCGAGTCCAGGACGAGACCGAGGAGGTACAGAGCGACATAGATGAGCGAGCTGATCAGCGTGAACATCCAGTACTCCTGGCGGCGCGCCCGCCCGCTGAAGACCGCGTACTTCTTGAGCACTTCGATGAACCAGTTCATGGCTTCCCCCGAAAATCGGCATAGGTGCGCCCCGGAAATCGGGGGCAGGCGCAGAACCTATGCCGATTGATGAGAACTCGTCAATCAGTTACCGCTCTCGTCCTCGCCCTTCCCCAGCGTCGTCCCCTCCGGGACCCACTTCGGCCCGCCGAGCGGATACTCGTACGCCGGGCGCCCGTTGTTGCCGCTCGTACGGAACGGCCGGCCGTCGTCGTCCAGCGTCAGCGTGCCGCTGCGGGACCCGGCGGTCCACTCCAGCTCCAGGTACCAGCTGACGTAGTACGCGGAGGCGTCGGCGGTGATGTAGTACACCTCCGGATCGGACTGACTGACCGAGTAGGGGAAGTTCCTGCTGCCCGCCTTGGGCTTCACATCGGGGCGCGCGGCGTCGAGGGCGATCGTGAAGGAGCGGGTCGGGACACCGGCCCCGCAGCCGACACCCGGGTAGCCCATGGCGTAGTCGTTCCAGGCCAGGGGCGACCGTTTGTCGGTCATCCGGACCTTGAGGCTCCGCACGACGACGGTCTCCTCGCCGGCGCCCTGCACGGTGAGCGTCAGGAACTGCTTCCCCGACGCCACGGCCCCCTCCGACGACACCCAGGCGGGCGCGTCCTGCTCCAGCGGCGGCGGCCCCACCTCCGCGGGCGTCCGGTCGGCCAGATACCGCTGGGAGCAGGGGTCCTCCCAGGTGTACGGCTCCACCTTCACGTCCAGCGGCACCGGAAGGGACGCGTCCGCCCCGCCGGCGCCGCCGGGGCTGCTCGGGGTCGCGGTGGCCGAGGCCCCCGCCCCCTTGCCGGCATCCTCGCCCTTCTTGCCGCCGGACTCGCTCGCGGAACCGGAGGGCGAGGCACCGGTGGGTGAAGCGGAGTCGCCGTCGGCCTTCTCCTCGCCGCGGCTGTCGACGGACGCGGCCCCGGCCGTACGCCCGGCCCCGTCCTCCTTCCCACCGGACGGCAGACTCAGGGCGAGCGTCACCGCCCCGAGCACGGCGGCCACGGCCACCCCGGCGACGAGCGCGACCCGCGTACGCCGCCGAGCGGGCCCCCGTTCCCGGGACCCTGCGGAAACGACACCGCCGATCACGGTCTCCGTCTCGGCGTCCTCGGGCGCCTCGACCGCCGAGCCACTCTCCTCCACGGCGGCCGACCGCGAACCCGCACCCGAACTCGAACCCGCGCCCGAATCCGAATCCGCACCCGCACCCGCACCCGCACCCGCACCCGCACCCGCACCACGCTCCTCCGCCGCCGCCCCGGCGGAGTCACCCCCCTTGCGCCGACGCATCGCGTCCGCGAGCACCCACGTCCGATGGAGCTCGACCAACTCCTCCGGGGAGGCCTTGCAGAGGCGGGCCAGCCGCTCGACGGGGGCGTAGTCCGTCGGCACGGCGTCCCCGTTGCAGTACCGGTGAAGCGTCGACGTACTCATGTGGAGCCGCTTGGCGAGCACCCCGTAGCTCAGCCCGGAGCGCTCCTTCAACTCCCTCAGCAGCTCGGCGAAATCAGCCCCCGGGCCGTTCGCGGTACCGCTCCCCGACACGTCCTCCTCCGTCCCCTCACGTCCCGCGCGTCCCGTTCCGCGTTCCAGGGAAGGGATATTTCCGCAGGTCAAAGCCCTCGCGAGCGTTCCAGTGTCCCTGATCGTCCGTCGGCTGTGGCGGCCGGGACGGATCACCCCACAAGCTTGAGTCATCCAAGCACGCCGCTCCCGGCACACCGGTCGAGCGGCACGGCTTCGAGCACTTGTTCTCAGCCTTCTCCACTTGCTTTGTCCGGAAGGGACCTCTCATGCGCACGCTTCGCTCCGCCCGCTCCGCCCGCCCCGCCCGTCTGCTCGCCGTGACGGGAGCGGCGCTCGCCGCCCTCGCCCTCACCGCGTGCGACAACGGCATGGGCACGAGGGACGAGGGGGCGGCGGGCGGTTCGACCTCGTCCTCCCAGAGCACGGGCGGCTCCGGCACGACCGGGGGCTCCGGCACGACCGGCGGTTCGACCACCGGAGGCTCCACGAGCACGGGCGGCGCATCCACCACCGGCGGCACCACGGCCGACAAGGCCTCCTCGAAGGGCGGGACCTCGGACCCCTCCGACCCCGAGAACCGCGTCACCTGCAACGGGTCCACCACCACCGTCACCGCGCAGCCGGTGTCGCGCCCGCTCAACCACATGCTGATCACCGTCAAGAACACCGGTTCGAAGTACTGCGACCTCTACTACAACCCCACGGTCCGGTTCGGTGAGGCCCAGTCGGCGCCGCGCGTGATCGAGGAGTCGCAGCCGCAGGCCGTGGTGACACTGGCCCCCGGCGAGTCCGGCTACGCCGGCGTCCTCCTCTCCGCCGCCGACGGCAGCGGCGGCAAGGGCACGACGGAGAAGAAGGTCGTCATCCACTTCCAGGGCGCCGAGGCCGGCAGCGACGCCGGCTCCCCCGCGTCCCCCGCGCTCCCGGCCAAGGGCGTCTACGTCGACAACTCCGTGGCCGTCACCTACTGGCAGTCGACCATGGAGGACGCCCTGCAGTACTGAGCCGAGCGGTACCGGGGTCGGGGCCCTACGGCTGTCAGCGCAGCATGCGAGCCGCCTCGACGGCCCAGTAGGTGAGGATGTTCTGCGCACCCGCCCGCTTGATCCCGGTCAGCGTCTCCAGGATGGCCCGCTCACGGTCGATCCAGCCCTTCTCGGCGGCGGCCTCGACCATCGAGAACTCGCCGGAGATCTGGTACGCGACGACCGGCACGTCCACGGTGTCCGCGACCCGGGCGAGGATGTCGAGGTAGGGGCCGGCCGGCTTGACCATCACCAGGTCGGCCCCCTCCTCCAGGTCGAGGGCGAGTTCGCGCAGCGACTCCCGGACGTTGGCGGGGTCCTGCTGGTAGGTCTTCCGGTCCCCCCGCAACGAGGAGCCGACGGCCTCCCGGAAGGGCCCGTAGAAGGCGGACGCGTACTTGGCGGTGTACGCGAGGATCGCGACGTCCTCACGCCCGATCTGGTCGAGGGCGTCCCTGACGACCCCGATCTGACCGTCCATCATTCCGCTGGGCCCGACCACGTGCGCACCGGCGTCGGCCTGCACCTGGGCCATCTCGGCATACCGCTCCAGGGTCGCGTCGTTGTCGACGCGCCCCTGGTCGTCGAGGACTCCGCAGTGCCCGTGGTCGGTGGTCTCGTCGAGACACAGGTCGGACATGACGAGCAACTCGTCCCCGACCTCGGCCCGCACGTCGCGCAGCGCGACCTGCAGAATCCCGTCGGGGTCGGTCCCGGGAGTCCCGAGCGCGTCCTTCTTCTCGTCCTCCGGCACCCCGAAGAGCATGATCCCGGAGACCCCGGCCTCCACGGCCTCCACGGCGGCCTTCTTCAGACTGTCCCGTGTGTGCTGCACGACCCCCGGCATCGCCGTGATCGGCACCGGCTCACTGACCCCTTCCCGCACGAACGCGGGGAGGATGAAGTCCGCGGGATGCAGCCGGGTCTCGGCCACCATCCTCCGCATCACAGGCGTCGTACGAAGCCGGCGGGGCCGCGTACCGGGAAACGATCCGTACTTCGACATACACCTACGCTACGCCCGGGCCGACGGTCCCTTTGCCGACGGGACGTCGGCAGCCCGACACCCGTCCTACGCCCCCTGGACTCCACTCCCTGGAACCCGCGCGCCCCCTTCTTCTTCCCGGACGACCCGCAGCACGGGCTCCGGCAGCGCGAACTCACCGAGATCGAACGCGGCGTCCCGCCAGTGCGCGGCCAGCTCCAGCAGCTTCTGCGGGTCGTAGTCGACGGGCGGCCCCGGCTGGCAGGGCAGCAGCGGGTAGAGGACGGCGGCGGCGAACCGGACACCCCACATGGCGGCCCCGGCATGAGGTTCCACGCCCTCCGCCACCCCTTCCTTCTTCAGGTACTCCAGGGTGGCCGACGCATCGCGCAGGGCGTTGTACACCTGCACATAGGTGGCGTGGATCGTGTGATCGGTCATGCGGCACTCCTCGGGAAGCCGGGTGGATCAAACCGCCCCGAGTCCGGCTCAGGCGGTACTGGCGAGACGGGTGATACGGGCGATACAGGCGATACGGATAGGCCGGACAGGCCAGACGGATCTGACGGATCTGACGGATCTGACGGATCTGACGGATCTGACGGATCTGACGGATCGGACGAATTCGGGTCCTGCCACCCCGCGTCCCCCGCAGTCCCCCTGGCCGCCGCCCCCGCGCCCGCGCCCGCCCCCGCGGCGATACGGCGCTCCCGTTCGGCGCGGCAATCTCGGCACCAGGTCCCCTCGGGCTTGCGGAAGGCCCGGTTGCAGCCGCCCGCGCAGTCCACCATCCGGTACCACGGCTCCGTTTCGCCCTCTGGGGCCTGCCCCTCGGACACTTCCGGCAGGACGGGCAAGGGCGGTGGCAGCAGCTCACTCAGCCGGTAGGCGAGGAACCGTGCCGGATTCCTGAGCGGCACGGGAAGATCGGCCGTCATGGCGTGGTGCACCGCCACGCCACTGGCCCCGTTCTCGAACCAGGCGACGACGGCCGGAGCGAGACGGCGCACATCCTTCTGCGAGAGCGTGAACCGATCATCGGTCCGACGCAGCCGCACGAGCAGCGCGACAGCCTTGTCGTGGTGCTCACCACGTCCCGACGACTCGGGGTCGACGTCCTCGGCCGCAGGCGCCACGACGGAATCAACGGCGCCGGGATCGCCCTCAACAGGCTCCCCGTCCGCCGCCACGTCCTCGACGGTCGCCTCCTCGACGACCGGCCGTACGGACACGGGGTCCACCCGAGCGGCGACAGGGGCCGCCGCCCCCTCCCTCTCCCCCCTCACCCCGCGGGCCCGCGTGAGTGCCGGAGCGTTGTACACGTACGTCCGCGTGACCACCCGCCCGCCGTCGACCCGCTCCCGCACCCGCTCGACATAACCGTGCGCCTCCAACTCCCGCAGAGCGAAGGCGATCCGGTCCCGGCCTTCGGTGAACCGCTCGGCGAGAGTACGGATGTCGGCGGAGGCCCCCTCGGGCAGCGACAGGATGTGGGCACCGAGCCCGATGGCGGTCAGCGACAGCTCACGATGCTGGGCGAGGTGATTGCCGATGATCGTGTACCGGTCGGGCTGGAACTCCTTGACGTGGATGACACCGGAACGGGTGGCACTTTGCCGGATACGGGACTGCGGGCGCACGGCGCCACTAGGCTTGGTCTCAGCCATGAGGGAAGGCCTTCACTTCTCCTCGGTGGTCAGGCCCTCGCACTGGGATGCCAGTCCCGGCGGGGGCCGTCGCATGTCTGCGTCTGGTCTCCACCGAGCCTGCCCGCCCAAACCTCCTCCGCGCCAGCCGAGTTGGCCCGTTTCACCCAGCCGAGTGACGAACACGGGGTTTGGTTTGGTTTGGAGGGTTTCTCTCCCAAGAGTTCTTCCTTCTTTACGGCCCGCACCCCCGACGCACGCCCGACCGGGACCAGCGTTTCCGGGCTTCGGCCGGCTTTGTACCGGCATCGGCCGACAGATCACCGGCATCGGCCGACAGATCATTCGTGACGGCGGTTGACAGTCGCGGTCCGCAGGCGGCGCCTTCTGCGCGAAGACGGTCCGCGTAAGATCATCACTCAAGGGGTGATGGCATGGCCATGAGGAACCACCGGTGGTACGTGGCGATCGCGGCGGCACTGCTGCTGGCCGGCTGTGGCGGTGGCGCGGAGAGCGACAGCTGGGACGGCAAGGCGGTGGCGCTCACGAAGGAACAGGTACGGGAGACGTTGCCGGATGGCGGGGCCATGAAACGTTGGAAGGAGTCGGCTCGGCCCACGACCGTTGAGATGGACAAGCTCAACTACCGTTCGGAGGCCTGCCCCATCAAGGGCAACGCGGGCTGCGAGAACTCCCGCTTCTTCGGCGTCTCGACTTTCCGGCACAACGACAACGCCGCCACCGTCACCTTTCTGATCATCGCCTACGACAGCGAACAGGCTGCCCGTAAGGCGTACGACGTGCTCTGGGACGGCTACTACGGCAAGAAGGCGGGGCAGCGGGCCAAGACGTTCAGCCTAGGCCCGATCGGTGACGAGCGTGACGCCCGGTTCGGGTCCGCCGGCTACTTCGGTGAGCCCGGCGCCGTGACCCAGACCCGGGTCGGCACGACGCTGCTGTGGACGCTGGCGGGTTCCATGGACAAAGACGAGGACAGCGTCAACGAAGACGGCGTCAACGAGGACAGTGTCCGGGACCTGGCCACGGTGCTCGCCAAGCGGGCCCGACAGGCCCAGGACGGGGACGCGCCTTCCGCCGCGCTCGAGGGCTGACCGGGCGGGCACCGGTGCGGTCGCTACACCTACCGTCCGGCGGTGTGCGAGCGCCTGTTGACCCGGGCAGGGTTCGCCATGGCAGCGGCTCAGGTGCTGGACGCACCGCATCCGGGGGACATCGGGAGACTCGCAACGACTTCAGCACTTGAGGTCCAGCTCCGCCCAAACGGTCTTCGACGGCACCGGTCCGTGCGCCGCACCCCACCGGTCCGCCAGTTCCTCGACCAGCAACAGCCCGTAGCCGTTCTCGGCCGGAGTTCCGCTGGTGCCCGGCGCACGGACGGGCAGGCAGTCACCACGGGTGTCGGTCACCTCGATACGGAGGGCGCCGGGCCGCGTGACCGCGAGGGTGAGGCGGAAGCTCCGACCGGGGACCCGGCCATGCGAGGCGGCCTTGGCGGCGAGTTCGGCGACGATGAGCCGCGCCGGGTCCAACGGCAGCCCCCAGGTGCGCAGTTGCTCTGTGGCCAGAAGCCTGGCCAGGCGTGCCCCGCGACGGGTGGCGGACAACGGCACGGAGAACCGGTGGGGCGGGTCAGCAAAGGCGTCAGACCCGGCGGGCACCGTAGGGGAACTGCTGGTTCGGGTGAAGTGGCCTCTCATGTCACACAGAGTGGTTGCGCGTGCATAGCCTGTGAAGAGATGGAGCCCGGGCGGAGAGTGGCTGTCCGGGTGCGGGCCGACCGCTGTCCGGCCCGCACCGGGGTGACGCGCTACGGGCAACCCGAGTTGGGCAACCGGTGGCGCGACGGGAGGCGGTGGACTGCGTGAGTGACTGGGACGCGGGACTGGAGGACGACGCGGCCGGGGCGGTGATGAAGACGGTCGCGCGGCAGCTCAAGCTGTGGCGGGAGACGGCCGGGCTCACCCAGGCGGAGTTCGGGGCGGCCATCGGGTACGGGGAGGAACTGGTCTCCTCGGTCGAGCGGGGGCGGCGGATTCCCCGACCCGAGTACCTGGACCAGGCGGACGAGGTGCTGGGTGCGGGCGGCAAGATCGCGGCGATGAAAAGGGACTTGGCGGAGGTCCGGTATCCGAAGAAGGTGCGGGACGTGAAGCGCCTGGAGTCCGGGGCGGTCGAGATCTGCTCCTACAACAACTCGGTTGTCGACGGGCTGCTTCAGACAGAGGAGTACGCGCGGGCGGTGTTCGGCTCCCGGAGGCCACCGTTCTCCGAGGAGGAACTGGAGCAGAGGGTGGCCGCGCGTCTGGCACGACAGGAGATCATCGACGGCCCCACCACACGGCCGGTCTTCAGTTTTGTCCAGTGCGAGTCGACGTTGCGACGCCCCTACGGCGGCAGAATGGTGATGCGCAGGCAGCTCGAACGGTTGTTGCAGCGCGGACAGTTGCGGAACGTTGACGTTCAGATCATGCCCTTGGACCGCGAGGCGAACGCCGGCGTCGACGGCCCGTTCCGAGTACTCAGACTCAGCGACGGCACCACCATGGGCTACAACGAAGTCCAGCTCATCAGCCGTGCGATCGCCGAGCCGAAACTCGTCCAGGTCCTGAGATCCGATATGGGACCATCCGATCGCAGGCTCTGACACCGCAAGAATCGCTGGCCTTCATCGAGAAAATGCTGGGAGACACATGAGCTTCAAGTCCGCTGATGGGGGCCGGGCGCCGCTGGAGTGGATAAAAAGCAGCTACAGCGGTGCTGACACTCCTTCGTGCGTCGAAGTCGCAGCCAGGCCCGCTGCAGTCCTCGTCCGCGACTCGAAGAACCCCCAGGGCCCTCGCCTCACCCTCGCCCCACGTGCTTGGACGACCTTCCTTCCTTACGCCTCCGGGAGCTGACGGACGAGCCGCGCGGCCCCGCACCCGACGTCACGGATACGGGGCCGCGCGCACCGTCAGTCCGCGATCGCCGCGCGAAAGAAGCAAGGCGCCCACAAGCACAAAGGGGCGGCAGCCGCAAGCAGCCACCGCCCCCTCACACCTCACCTCAGGTCGTAGACCGCCGCCGCCGCGCCCCCGGTCGCCGCTCACTCGGCCGCGTCACCGGATCGCCGGCCTCCACGGCGGCAGCCCGCCGCCGCAGCCCGAAGTCCGCCAGCGCCTCGGCCAGCTTGTGCACGGACGGCTCGGGAGCCATCACGTCCACCCGCAGCCCGTGCTCCTCGGCCGTCTTGGCCGTGGCCGGGCCGATACAGGCGATCACCGTCACGTTGTGCGGCTTCCCGGCGATGCCCACCAGGTTCCGCACGGTGGAGGACGAGGTGAACAGAACGGCGTCGAAACCACCGCCCTTGATGGCCTCACGGGTCTCCGCCGGCGGCGGCGACGCGCGCACGGTCCGGTACGCCGTGACGTCGTCGACCTCCCACCCGAGCTCGATCAGCCCGGCGACCAGCGTCTCCGTGGCGATGTCGGCGCGCGGCAGGAACACCCGGTCGATCGGGTCGAAGACCGGGTCGTACGGCGGCCAGTCCTCCAACAGCCCGGCCGCGCTCTGCTCACCGCTCGGCACCAGGTCCGGCTTCACACCGAAGGCGATGAGGGCCTTGGCGGTCTGCTCGCCCACCGCCGCGACCTTGATCCCGGCGAAGGCACGGGCGTCGAGCCCGTACTCCTCGAACTTCTCCCGCACCGCCTTGACGGCGTTGACCGAGGTGAACGCGATCCACTCGTAGCGGCCGGTCACGAGCCCCTTCACGGCCCGCTCCATCTGCTGCGGCGTGCGCGGCGGCTCGACCGCGATCGTCGGCACCTCGTGCGGTACGGCCCCGTACGAGCGCAGTTGGTCGGAGAGCGAGGCGGCCTGCTCCTTCGTGCGCGGCACGAGGACCCGCCACCCGAAGAGCGGCTTGCTCTCGAACCACGACAGCTGGTCGCGCTGGGCCGCCGCGGAACGCTCACCGACCACGGCTATCACCGGCCGCCCGCCCTCGGGCGAGGGCAGCACCTTGGCCTGCTTCAGCGTCTGCGCGATCGTGCCGAGCGTCGCGGTCCAGGTGCGCTGCCGCGTCGTCGTCCCCGCGACGGTCACCGTCATGGGGGTGTCCGGCTTACGGCCGGCGGCGACCAGTTCGCCCGCCGCCGCGGCCACGGTCTCCAGCGTCGCCGAGACCACGACGGTCCCGTCGGACACCCCGACCTCGGCCCAGCAGCGGTCGGACGCCGTGCGCGCGTCGACGAACCGGACGTCCGCGCCCTGCGCGTCCCGCAGCGGCACACCGGCGTACGCGGGCACGCCCACGGCCGCCGCAACGCCCGGGACCACCTCGAACGGCACGCCCGCGGCGGCGCACGCCAGCATCTCCTCGGTGGCGTACGTGTCGAGCCCGGGGTCCCCGGACACCGCACGCACGACCCGCTTGCCGCCCCGCGCGGCCTCCATGACAAGATGTGCCGCATCCCGCACAGCGGGTGCACCAACGGTTGTTGACGCGCCGTCAACAACCGTCAGCTGAGGCGTGCCTGTGCCCGAAAACGTATCCGCTGAAGTAGCCGCGGAAGAGGCAGAGGCAGTGGCTGAGGACGCCGCGGTCAGTACCGACGGCGGGCTCGAGTCGGTGTCCAGTAGGGCGACGCCGGCGCGGGCATGCGTTCGCACCACGTCGAGCACGTCGTGCTCGGCGATGAGGACGTCCGCGTTCGCCAGTGCCTCGACGGCGCGCAGTGTCAACAGTCCCGGATCCCCGGGTCCGGCACCGAGGAAGGTGACGTGACCGTGGTCCGGACCGGCGGGAAGGGTGGTGGGGCTCAATGTGCTCGCTCCCCCATCAGACCGGCCGCGCCCTTAGCGAGCATCTCGGCGGCGAGTTCACGGCCGAGCGCCATTGCTTGGTCGTGCGTCTCGGGCACGGGACCGGTGGTGGACAGCTGCACCAGCGTCGAGCCGTCGATCGTGCCGACGACGCCGCGCAGGCGCAGCTCCTTGACAGTCTGCCCGTCGGCCAGCAGGTCGGCGAGCGCACCCACAGGTGCGCTGCAACCGGCCTCCAGGGCGGCGAGCAGGGATCGCTCGGCGGTCACGGCGACCCGGGTGTGCGGGTCGTCGAGCCCGGCGAGCGCGGCGATCAGCTCAGCGTCTCGGGCGGTGTGTCCCGCCCTGCATTCGATCGCCAGTGCCCCCTGGCCGGGGGCGGGCAAAACTGTGTCGACCGAGAGGAAGTCGGTCACCTCGTCGCTCCGTCCGATCCGGTTCAGTCCGGCGGCGGCCAGGACGACAGCGTCCAGCTCGCCCTTGCGGACGTAACCGATCCTTGTGTCGACGTTCCCGCGTATGGGCACCGTCTCGATCGTGAGCCCGTGGCTGCGCGCGTACGCGTTCAGCTGGGACATGCGCCGGGGCGAACCGGTACCGACGCGCGCGCCCTCGGGGAGCTGCTCGAAGGTGAGTCCGTCCCGGGCGACCAGTACGTCCCGCGCGTCCTCGCGCACCGGCACGGCGGCCAGCGCCAGGTCGTCCGGGTGCGTGGTCGGCAGGTCCTTGAGCGAGTGCACGGCGAAGTCGACCTCGCCGCGCAGCAGCGCCTCGCGCAGCGCGGTGACGAACACGCCCGTGCCGCCGATCTGCGCCAGCTGCTCCCGGGAGACATCGCCGTACGTCGTGATCTCCACGAGTTCGACGGGCCGCCCGGTCAGCCGGCGGACCGCCTCCGCCACCTGCCCGGACTGGGCCATGGCGAGTTTGCTTCGCCTGGTCCCCAGCCTCAGTGCCTGGTCACTCATGATCGCCCTCGGTTCTCGGCGTCGTTCTCTGAACTGCTGCTGTCCTCGGCCCGGGACACGGCCGCGACCGTCTCCTGGTCCAGGTCGAACAGGGTGCGCAGCGCGTCCGCGTACCCGGCGCCGCCCGGCTCGGCCGCAAGCTGCTTGACCCGTACGGTCGGAGCGTGCAGCAGCTTGTCGACGACGCGCCGCACGGTCTGGGTGATCTCGCCGCGGTGCTTGTCGTCGAGGCCGGGCAGCCGGCCCTCCAGGCGGGCGATCTCACCGGCGACCACATCGGCGGCCATGGCGCGCAGCGCCACGACGGTGGGTGTGATGTGCGCGGCCCGCTGAGCGGCGCCGAAGGCGGCCACCTCGTCCGAAACGATCCTCCGCACCATGTCGACGTCGGCGGCCATGGGCGCGTCGGCGGAGACCTCGGCGAGCGACTCGATGTCGACCAGCCGCACGCCGGCCAGCCGGTGCGCGGCGGCGTCGATGTCCCGGGGCATCGCCAGGTCCAGCAGCGCCAGCACGGGCGCGGGCCTGGGCACCTCGGCGACGGGCTCGGGCCGGCGCAGCTCGGTGATCCGCCCGGTGACGGCCACGGTCGCGACGAGCGCGGCGATCAGCTCGGCGTCGGCGGCGGGCGTGCGCGCGGCCTCACGCTCCGGCGCGCGACGGCTCGTACGCCGGTCCACGGTCGCGTTGTCGACCCAGGCCGCGTGCTGCTCCAGCGTGGCCGCGTCCATCCCGGCGACCGCGGCCTCCCCGTGCACGGAGAAGCCGCCGCCCTGCACGGCGGGCAGGTCGAGGGGGCAGTCGTCGTCGCTGCCGATGGACGTCGGCGGCAGGGCCGTCCGTACGTCGCCACGCGTCTCGGTCTCCGCGGGGAGCGTGCCGTCGGGCACCCGGCCCTCGACGGCCGCGGCGACCATCTCGGCGGTCAGGACCAGGCCCGTGGCGCCCGTGCAGGAGATGACGACGTCAGCACGTGTCAGCTCGTCCTGCACCGATTCCATCGGGACCGCGCGGGCCAGCGCGTCCGTTCCGCCCTGTTCGGTCAGGCCCTGTCCGTACTGCTCTTCGAGCAGGTGCGCGAGCCGCTCGGCCCGGTCGTACGTCCGGTTGGCGATCACGATCTCGCCGACGCCGGCCCGCGCGAGCGTCGCGGCGGCCAGCGAGGACATCGATCCGGCGCCCATCACCACGGCCCGCTTGCCCCGGGCCCAGCTCGCGACGTCGCCACCGGCGGTGAACTGCTCCAGGCCGAAGGTCACCAGCGACTGTCCGGCCCGGTCGATCCCGGTCTCGGAGTGGGCCCGCTTGCCGACCCTGAGGCTCTGCTGGAACAGGTCGTTCAGCAGTCGCCCGGCGGTGTGCAGCTCCTGCGCGCGGGCCAGCGAGTCCTTGATCTGTCCGAGGATCTGCCCCTCGCCGACGACCATGGAGTCGAGTCCGCAGGCCACGGAGAACAGATGGTGGACGGCCCGGTCCTCGTAGTGCACGTACAGATAGGGAGTGATCTCGTCGAGCCCCACCCCGCTGTGCTGGGCGAGCAGCGTGGACAGCTCGGCGACGCCCGCGTGGAACTTGTCCACGTCGGCATACAGCTCGATGCGGTTGCAGGTGGCGAGGACGGCGGCCTCCGTGGCCGGCTCGGCGGCGACCGTGTCCTGAAGCAACTTGATCTGCGCGTCCAGGGACAGCGCGGCCCGCTCCAGCACGCTCACCGGAGCACTGCGGTGACTCAGTCCGACGACCAGAAGGCTCATGCCGGCATCACGGCGGGGACATCCCCGTCGGGCCCTTTCCCGGCCTCCTTGGCAGCCAGCGGTACTGCGTCGGCCTCGCTCGCGGCCTCCTCGCCGGCCTTGCGCTGCTCGTGGAAGGCGAGGATCTGGAGTTCGATCGAGAGGTCGACCTTGCGGACGTCGACACCGTCCGGCACGGACAGGACGGTGGGCGCGAAGTTCAGGATGGACGTGACACCGGCGGCGACCAGTCGGTCGCACACCTGCTGGGCGGCGCCGGCGGGGGTGGCGATCACCCCGATGGACACACCGTTGTCGTCGATGATCTTTTCCAGCTCGTCCGTGTGCTGGACCGGGATCCCCGCGACCGGCTTGCCCGCCATCGCCGGATCGGCGTCTATCAACGCCGCCACCCGGAACCCGCGCGAGGCGAACCCGCCGTAATTGGCGAGCGCGGCGCCGAGGTTACCGATTCCGACGATCACGACCGGCCAGTCCTGGGTCAGCCCCAGCTCACGTGAGATCTGGTAGACGAGATACTCGACGTCGTAGCCCACGCCCCGCGTTCCGTACGAGCCCAGGTACGAGAAGTCCTTGCGCAACTTCGCGGAGTTGACCCCCGCGGCGGCCGCCAGCTCCTCGGATGAAACGGTGGGTACCGAGCGCTCCGACAGCGCGGTCAGGGCACGGAGGTACAGCGGAAGCCTGGCGACGGTGGCCTCGGGAATCCCTCGGCTACGGGTCGCCGGTCGGTGAGTTCGGCCAGTTGCCACGGTGCTCCTGCGGGTAGAGCGGGGCTGCGGGCGGTCATGCGTCCCCAGACCGCCCCGTCGACAGCAGGCTATGTCTTTGTGAACGCGTGCACAAAGATGGTGTCCGATTTGCCCGGCCAACGTGACCGGGGTCACGCACACCTGACGCACGCGCGTGGAACCGGCACAGGCGTGCCCTCGTTCCTCACCTGACGCCTTGCACGACGGGGGCAAAACCGCACACTCTCCTCACGAATCCCGCCCCCGAGACCAACCAGCCCATCGATCCTAAGCGACTTTTGGGACCACTTGGACTGGTCGGTCAGGTCACATCTCGGGTCACCTCGGCGCGAGGGCTTTGCGAAGGCGCTCCTCGTTCACACGCCAGAAGGTGTGCTGCGCGCCGTCCACGAGCACCACGGGGACCTGCTCCCAGTACTGCCGGTGCAGTTCCTCGTCCTGGGTGATGTCCTTCTTCTCCCAGGGAACGCCCAGCTCACCGCAGACCTTCCCGATCACCGCCTCCGCGTCGTCGCACAGATGGCACCCCGGTTTGCCGATCAGTGTGACGAGTCGCTCACCGGGATTCTTCGGCGTCCGCCGGAACATGGCACTCATGCGGGCCATTGTCGCTCCGCACCGGACATCCACACCTCCCCCTCACCATGAAGCGCACGACCTGCCCTTTTCCCCACCTGTTCCTCCCTCTTCCGCACGGGGACACGCCGCCGGGACCACTCCTTTAACGGCACGGTCGTGGAGAGTTCACAGCCCGCAAACCTCTGGACTCCGGAAGTGCCGAACAGACTGGCTATGCTCACGACATGGCCGCTCTCGGATGGCTCACTCCCCGTAGGCGCTCCGCCACGGCGCGGAGCGTTTTGGCAGGCGAGGCCTCTGCGGAGGCAGCGCGCAAGTCCTCCCAGGAGTTGGAGGACATCTCCCCCGCGCCCGACGCCGTCCAGGAACCGGAGTTCCCGGTCCTCGGCGACGACAAGGCCGCCGCGTTCTTCGACCTCGACAACACCGTGATGCAGGGCGCCTCGCTCTTCCACTTCGGCCGGGGCCTGTACAAGCGGAAGTTCTTCGAGACGCGCGACCTCGCCCGATTCGCCTGGCAGCAGGCGTGGTTCAGGCTGGCGGGCTCCGAGGACCCCGAGCACATGCAGGACGCCCAGAACTCCGCGCTCTCCATCGTCCAGGGCCACCGCGTCGCCGAACTGACGATCATTGGCGAGGAGATCTACGACGAGTACATGGCCGAGCGCATCTGGCCGGGCACGCGCGCCCTGGCCCAGGCCCACATCGACGCCGGCCAGAAGGTCTGGCTCGTCACGGCCGCCCCCGTCGAGATCGCCCAGGTCATCGCCCGCCGCCTCGGCCTGACCGGCGCGTTGGGCACGGTCGCCGAGTCCGTCGACGGCGTCTACACCGGCAAGCTGGTCGGCGAGCCGCTGCACGGCCCGGCGAAGGCCGAGGCCGTGCGCGCCCTGGCCGCCGCCGAGGGTCTCGACCTCTCGCGCTGCGCCGCGTACAGCGACTCCCACAACGACATCCCGATGCTGTCGCTCGTGGGCCACCCGTACGCCATCAACCCCGACAGCAAACTCCGCAAGCACGCCCGCGACATGGACTGGCGGCTGCGTGACTACCGCACCGCCCGCAAGGCCGCCAAGGTCGGCCTCCCCGCGGCGGCGGGCGTCGGCGCGGTGGCCGGCGGCACGGCGGCCGCGATCGCACTGCACCGTCGTCGCCGCTGAACGGCTGATCGTTTCTCGAACGCCGGAGGGGCTGGGTCTTCCCAGCCCCTCCGGCGTTCGCGCGTCCAGTGTGTCCGCCCCCGTCACGCCGACATTCCAGCGGTCATACCCCCACCGCACCCCCCTCAGTCACGCCGTCCGCACCCGACCACAACACGCCCCGCACCCAGACGGAACACGAACTCAATCGATCAATAACCGATCACGGAGCGGCACTTGAGCAGCCGTCAATCGGTAACAGAAGCGACGTAATCGATGATTTGAGCAACTGGGTGTAGCAGTGCCTGCACGAAGCGTTATTCTCCTCAAACGCAAACCGGTGCCCCTCCGTCGCTACGACGGGTGAAAGGTTCCGCACTGCACGTGATGGAAGCTCTGCCTCTGGGAGTCCCGTGTACCCACACGTCGGGGTTGACGCCTCGGGCCTGGCTACGCTGCGCGCGACAGTCAACCAACTGTTGCGCGGCTTCGTCCCCACCGCGTACGCCGTCCCCGCCCTCGCCACCTCCGCCGCGCCCGTCGGCCCGTGCTACGCACTGGCCGACAGCGTCGAGCCGGGGCCAGGGCGAAGCGCTGTCACCGAGGGGCGGTGGTCGGGTGACGGGCGGGCGGGCAGACGAGCCCGTTCGGGATCCACCGCCACGACCACCCGCCGTCCCGCCGCGGACAGCGACAGCGCCCGCATGATGGACCTCGTCGAACGCGCCCAGTCCGGCGAGGCCGACGCCTTCGGCCGTCTGTACGACCAGTACAGCGACACCGTCTACCGCTACATCTACTACCGCGTCGGCGGCAAGGCGACCGCCGAGGACCTCACCAGCGAGACCTTCCTGCGCGCCCTGCGCCGCATCGGCACGTTCACCTGGCAGGGCCGCGACTTCGGCGCCTGGCTGGTCACCATCGCCCGCAACCTGGTGGCCGACCACTTCAAGTCAAGCCGCTTCCGGCTGGAGGTCACCACCGGCGAGATGCTCGACGCCAACGAGGTCGAGCGCTCCCCCGAGGACTCCGTCCTGGAGTCCCTCTCCAACGCCGCCCTCCTGGAAGCCGTACGCCGGCTCAACCCCCAGCAGCAGGAGTGCGTCACCCTCCGCTTCCTCCAGGGCCTCTCCGTCGCGGAGACCGCCCGGGTCATGGGCAAGAACGAGGGCGCGATCAAGACCCTCCAGTACCGCGCGGTCCGCACCCTCGCCCGCCTCCTCCCGGACGACGCCCGCTGAAGCCCGCCCACCGGGACCACCACGGCTGAGCCACCGGACCGCCGAGCACATCGCTCACCTACGCTCCGCGATGCTCAACTCACCCTGCGTCGAAGTCTGTTGACTTCCTCGTCCGATCATCCGCCGTCCGTAACCCAAGTGCCGCGCCGCTCGTTGTGCGGGATACAGGCTCCCTGTGGTCGCGCCTGGCCGACACCGATCACTCGATCGTGTGGCTCGGTCGGGGTCGTGCAACCCTCAGGACCCCCTGGGGAGTCGACCGTCATGACGAGAGGAGGTGCCGCCAGTGATCGCGAACGTATCGGCGCACCGGCGGGCGAACGCCTTCGCCCAGGCCCTGGAGGAGCTGTCCGACCGGGGCACGGCGGCCGAGCAGCCCGAGGGATCGGCACCGGCCCCGGCAGCGGAACAGACCGAGCAGGGCCGCATGCTGGCCCTCACCACCGGTCTCGACGAGCTGCCCAAGCCAGTGCTCGACCCCGAGGTCAAGGTCGTCCATCGCGCCCAGTTGGTGGCCGCGATGGAAGCCATGCTGCGGGACGGCACACTGCCGGGGCGCGAGGCGTCGGACCCTTCGGTGCCCGAACAGCGATCGGGCAAGGCGCGGGGCGCGCACCGGGCAAGTCCGCTGGGCAAGTTGCGGCCACGGTCCCGTCTGACGAAGGGTCTCGCCGCCGGCGGGCTCAGCGTCGGCGTGGCCGCGAGCGCCTTCGGCGGTGTGGCAGCCGCCAGTTCGGACGCCCTGCCCGGTGACTCGCTCTACGGCCTCAAGCGCGGCATCGAGGACGTGAAGCTCACCCTGGCCGACGACACCGACGACCGGGGCCGGCTCTATCTGGACCAGGCGTCGACCCGCCTCAGCGAGGCCCGCCGCCTCATGGAGCGCGGCCGGGGCGGACAACTCGACCACGAGTCCCTCGGCGAGATCCGCCGCGCCCTCACCGGGATGCGGCACGACGCCTCCGAGGGCCACCGCCTGCTCCACGAGGCCTACGAGCGAGATCCGGAGTCCCTGGGCCCCATCCGGGCCCTCTCTGCGTTCTCCCGGTCCCACCGCGAGGCCTGGGGTGCGCTCCGCGACCGGCTGCCCGTGCAGCTCGGGGACGTGAGTCAGCAGGTCTCGTCGGTCTTCGACGCCATAGACGACGAGGTCGCCCCGCACTCGTCGCTGCTGCCGCAGCCCCCCGCCCAGGACGGCGACGGCAAGCAGCGGTCCACGGGCTCCGGTTCCCCCGGCACCGCGGACACCGGCCGTCCGGCCCCGAGCGCCACCGGCGGCTCCGTCGGCGGCGGCGAGGACACCAGCGGCAGACCCAAGCCGTCCACCTCGAACTCGGACAGCGGCGGCGAAGGACTCGTCGGCGGCACCACCGGCGGCCTGCTGGACCCGCCCCAGGACGACACCACCAGCAGCTCCCCGTCCACCGGCAGGTCCACCCCGCCCGAGGACCCCGACGTCACCCTCCCGCCCCTCCTCCCGGGCCTCCTGCCCGGCCTGGGCATCGACGGCGACAACAGCTAGTAGCCCCGTACGACGGTGGGGCGCCCTTCTCGAAGAAGGGCGCCCCACCGTCGTACGTGCTCGGGAAGAACCTAGAAGAACACGGACCGCCGCTGCACCAGCAGCTTGTACAGCGTGTGCTGGATCTGCTCCCGTACCTGGTCGGTCAGGTTGAACATCAACATCGGGTCCTCGGCTGCCTCCGGCGGATAGCCGTCCGTCGGAATCGGCTCGCCGAACTGGATGGTCCACTTCGTCGGGAGCGGTACGGCACCCAGGGGGCCGAGCCACGGGAAGGTCGGCGTGATCGGGAAGTACGGGAAACCGAGCAGCCGGGCGAGTGTCCTGGAGTTCCCGATCATCGGGTAGATCTCCTCCGCGCCCACGATCGAGCACGGGATGATCGGCGTGCCCGCCCGCAGGGCCGTGGAGACGAAGCCGCCCCGACCGAACCGCTGAAGCTTGTAGCGGTCCCCGAAGGGCTTGCCGAGCCCCTTGAAGCCCTCCGGCATGACCCCGACCAGCTCGCCCTGCTGCAGCAGCCGTGAGGCGTCCTCCGCACACGCGAGGGTGTGCCCGAGCTTGCGGGCCAGCTCGTTGACCACCGGCAGCATGAAGACCAGGTCCGCGGCGAGCAGCCGCAGATGCCGCCCGGTGGGGTGGTTGTCGTGCACGGCGACCTGCATCATCAGGCCGTCCAGCGGCAGCGTCCCCGAGTGGTTGGAGACGATCAGGGCGCCGCCGTCCGTCGGGATGTTCTCGATGCCCTTCACCTCGACGCGGAAGTACTTCTCGTACACCGGCCGCAGCAGGGACATCAGCACCTGGTCGGTGAGTTCGGCGTCGAAGCCGAAGTCGTCGACCTCGTAGTCGCCCGTGAGGCGTTTGCGCAGGAACGCGAGCCCTCCCGCGATCCGTCGCTCCAGCCCGCCGCCGTCCTGTGCCTCGGCGGCCCCCTGGGGCGGCTCCGGCTTCTCCCGTGTCACAGGGACATCATCGGTCCTGGTCGGCCGTCCGGGGAGAGCCTGGACCTCGCCGGATTCACGGACGTCCCGGACGACCGCGCTCTCGCCCTTGCGCCGACTCCCCGTGGTCCGGCGGCGCGACGGGCGCTGCACGCCACCCCCGCGCGTCCGGTCGTCGTCGAACGGAATGACCTTGGCATCCGCCATCGTTGATGCGCTCCTCAGTTGGCGCTCTGCGTCGGGGGTTGACCGCCACCCACGGTGGGCACGGGCAGGGCGGCGATCCGGTCGATGGCCCCTGCGAGGGCCTCGGGAGGCAGGAGGCCGGGCCCCCTGCTGCGCGCGAAGTCAGCGAACGTCTCCGCGGTCGTGTACCTGGCCCGGTAGCCGAGCGTGTCGCGCATCTGGTTGGTCGACACGACCCGCCCGTGCGTCAGCAGCCGCAGCTGCTCCGGCGAGAAGTCGGTGACGCCCAGCGTCCGGACCATGGAGCCGACCCAGCTGACCGCCGGCATCAGCAGCGGCACCGTCGGCCGCCCGAGACGCCGCGCGCACTGCGAGAGCAGCAGCACACCGTCGCCGGCGATGTTGAACGTGCCGCTGTTGAGAGTGCCCCGTGCCGGTTCGTGCGAGGCGATCCGCAGCACCTCGATGACGTCGTCCTCGTGCACGAACTGCAGCCGGGGGTCGTAGCCCAGCACGGTCGGCAGCACCGGCAGCGAGAAGTAGGAGGCGAGCGGCGAATCGGCGCTCGGTCCGAGGATGTTCGCGAACCGCAGCACACACACGGCCACATCGGGCCGTCGCCGGGCGAACCCTCGGACGTACCCCTCGACCTCCACGGTGTCCTTGGCGAAGCCGCCGCTGGGCAGTGACTTGGGCGGGGTGTTCTCGGTGAACACGGCCGGATCGCGCGGCGCGGAGCCGTACACGTTCGTACTGGACTTCACGACCAGCCGCTTGACCAACGGGGACTTCTGACAGGCACCGAGCAACTGCATGGTGCCGATGACGTTGGTCTCCTTCAGCGTGGCGCGACCACCGCTGCCCAGCGGGGTGCCCGTGACGTCCATGTGCACCACGGTGTCCACGTTGTGCTCGGCCAGCAGACGGGCTATGGCGGGCTGACGGATGTCGGCCTGGACGAAGTCCGCTCCGCCCAGATGGTGGCCCGGCGGCTCCGCGTCCACGGCGATGACCCGGTCGACCTGCGGGTCGCGCTGGATCCGCCGGACGAACCGGCCTCCCAGCTGACGGGCCACACCGGTGACGAGCACGACCTTCCCCAAGATCAGCGCCTTCCTTCCAGCCGTCGCC
The DNA here is from genome assembly GCF_019599145.1 of Streptomyces akebiae. Lineage (NCBI taxonomy): Bacteria > Bacillati > Actinomycetota > Actinomycetes > Kitasatosporales > Streptomycetaceae > Streptomyces > Streptomyces akebiae. The sequence continues at coordinate 4,294,439 of NZ_CP080647.1, forward strand.
TCACACAGGCGTCGGTCTGCTCGTAACTCTGCCGCGTTCCCCGTGCTCTCCGCGTTCCCCGTGTGCGGCCACGTTAGCGGGTCGATGTTGCACTGTGGTGACTGCGACCCCGTCAACGACCGGCAAAAACAACGACGGGCGAAAACACCGCGACCCCCCACCGCTTTCGGTGGGGGGTCGCGGCAACGCGTTCTCAACAGCGCTCGCGCAAGAAAGCAAGGCGTACGGTCCCCTTACGCGAGGGGGACCGGCCAGGACCCCGATCTCGGGGCCGGACCGCCTTACTTCTTGTTGCGACGCTGAACGCGGGTGCGCTTGAGCAGCTTGCGGTGCTTCTTCTTAGCCATCCGCTTGCGCCGCTTCTTGATAACAGAGCCCACGACTACCCTCGCTCACTTCTCATCACTCGGTGTTTGGGCGCCATGGGCCCATACGACCTACGAGGGGCCAGCCTACCCGTCCGAGCTCTGAGGGCGTAATCGAGGGGGAACCGGGGGTATCCCGAAGGTCCCGCAGGGCCTCCGGGAACCCCTCGGCCCCGATGGCCGTCAGGCCGTCTCCACCCCCACATAGCTCTCGCGGAGGTACTCGTGTACCGCTTGCTCCGGCACCCGGAAGGACCTGCCCACCCGGATCGCCGGCAGATGACCGCTGTGCACCAAGCGGTACACGGTCATCTTCGACACGCGCATCACCGCGGCGACTTCCGCCACGGTCAGGAACTGAACCTCGTTCAGAGGCCTCTCGCCAGCTGCAGCCATGACACACCTGAACCTTCCGCACTCGACGGCCACCGGCTTCCCCTTCCGGTGACTCTTCGTCGCTGCGTGCTCACTCCCCAATGTAGGGGCGGGTGATGCGAGTGGGGAAGAGGGGATGCCATCGGCGGCCTACTGTGACAGACACGCCCGATTGAGTACGTAGCGGGTCAGCGGTCGGTAGTAATCAGACCGCACACCGTCATCAAGTGGAACGGCGACGGACACCCGCCCCTCCGCCTCCCCCACGAAGAGCGCCGGATCGTCCGCATCGGCGAGCCCGATCGCCTCGAACCCCAGCTGACCTGCCCCGCAGACCCATCCGTGGTCTCCCACCACGAGTTCCGGGAGCGGCCCGCCGGCCTCCGCGGCGGCCGCGAGAGCCACCCGAACCGGGAGGGGTGAATGCGTGTGCACGCCGGTCGCACCACCGGAGCGCAGGGCGGGCGCCTCACGGACGAGAGCGACTCCTCGTACGTAGTCGAGGTTGTACGTGCGTAGACCGAACCGGGTCGTTATGTCGACACGTCTACCCGTCGCTGGGGTGAGGACCTCACATCCCGCCGCCGACAAAGCGTCCGCCAACGCGCCGTAGAAGCCGATCAGCCGGTGCGGGTGCCCGGTCCCGAGGAGCACCGCTCCGCCACTCCGAGCGACCGCCCCGAGCCGTTCCGCGAAACGGTCCAGCGCCCCGACGGTCAACTCCGGATCGATCACATCCTGCCCTGATGTGCACGCCGGATCGGCCGAAACCCCGCATCTCTCGGCCATCAGCGCGAGCACATCCCGCTGGCACCAAGCCATCTCCGGATCAATCCCGATCAAGAACCGAGGATCCCGAGCCGCGAACAACCGATAACTCCGCAGACTCACCTCCCGGGCGGTGGCCACCCTCCCAGCCAACCCGGCCCCCACCAGATGCCGCCGCAAAGCCCCACCGCTCACCACCCTCCGATGCTGACGCACGGCCCGCTCCACCGCCCCGAAAACCACCGCCCCACCACACAGTTGGCCTAACTCATCTCAAGGGCGCGGGGAACTGCGCGAACGGGGTCCGGGGCGGAGCCCCGAATCTGTGACGGGGGGCGAAGGGGGCGCGCAGCCCCCTGGAGGATGGGACGGGTAGGGGCGGCGGGGGCGAGAAAACCCCTACGGCAGCAACCCACGCAACGGAAACACAGCCTTCCGCGCGGCCACCACCGCCTGGTCCAACCGGTCCGCGGGGTCGTACCCCGCGTCCCACCCCGCCCAGACCACAGGCCACCGCCCATCAGTCATCCGCGCCGGCGCCAACTGCCGCGTACGAGCGAACACCTGCTGCCGCCACTCCTCGGGAATCGCGGTCTCCGGCGCGATCTCCCGGCCCGCCGCGATCGCCACCAGGTGCGTCCACGACCTCGGCACCACATCCACCACCGCGTACCCGCCGCCGCCGAGCGCGACCCACCGCCCGTCGGCGTACTCGTGCGCCAGCTCGTGCAGCGCCACCTGGACGGCCCGCTGCGCGTCCAGCGACACCGCCAGATGCGCCAACGGATCCTCGAAGTGCGTGTCGGCGCCGTGCTGGGTCACCAGCACCTGCGGCCGGAAGTCGGCGATCAGCTCGGGCACCACCGCGTGGAACGCCCGCACCCACCCCGCGTCCCCGGTCCCCGCCGGCAGCGCCACGTTCACGGCCGACCCCTCCGCGCTCGACGGGGCCCCCGTCTCCTCCGGCCACCCGGTCTGCGGGAACAGGGTCCGGGGATGCTCGTGCAGCGAGATCGTCAGAACCCTCGGGTCCTCCCAGAACGCCGCCTGCACCCCGTCCCCGTGATGCACATCGACGTCCACGTAGGCGACGCGCTCGGCCCCCAGCTCCAGCAGCCGGGCGATGGCGATCGACGCGTCGTTGTAGATACAGAACCCCGAAGCACCCCCGGGCATCGCGTGATGCAGCCCGCCCGCGAAGTTCACGGCGTGCAGCGCGTCCCCCCGCCACACGGCCTCCGCCGCCCCGACCGACTGCCCCGCGATGAGCGCGGACACCTCGTGCATCCCGGCGAAGGCCGGATCGTCCACCGTCCCCAGCCCGTACGACCCGTCCGCGCCCTCGGGATCGGCGGACGCCGCCCTGACCGCCGCCACGTAGTCCTCGCGATGCACGAGCCGCAGCGTCGACTCCCCCGCCGGCTTCGCCGAGACGACATCCATCTCCCGGTCGAGCCCGAAGGCAGTCACCAGGCTCCGGGTCAGCGCCAGCCGGACCGGATCCATCGGATGGTCCGGACCGAAGTCATAGCCCGTTACTGCCTCGTCCCACATCAGCTGTGCGCGGCCGCTCATGACCGCCACCGTATCGGTCCGGTTCAGTCTCGAACGACCGGGCGTACACCAGGGTCACCAGCACCAACGCCATGGGAATGAGCATCGCCCCGCGATAACTCCAGAGATCCCCCACGGCCCCCACCAACGGAGAACCGATCAAGAACCCGACATAGTTGAAAATATTCAGCCGCGCGACAGCCGCATCCGAAGCTCCGGGGAACAGCCGCCCCGCCGCCGCGAACGTCTGCGGCACCAGCACACACAGTCCGAGCCCCAGCAGCGTGAACCCGAGCATGCCCACCCAGGCCCCCGGCGCGGCCGCCACCACGGCGAACCCGACCGCCGCCACCAACGCCCCGGCCCGCACGACGGCCGCGGCCCCGAACCGGCGCACCCCGAAGTCCCCGATCGACCGCCCGAGCAGCGTGGTGACCATATAGACGTTGTACGGCACGGTCGCGAGCTGCTCGCTGCTACCCAGCACGTCCTGCAAGTACTTGGCGCTCCAGTTGGAGACGGTCGAGTCCCCGATGTACGCGAAGCACATCACCAGACAGAGCGGCAGCAGCATCTTGAACGCGACGGACCCGCCCGCCCCGCCCGCCTCCGCCGGAAGGGCGTCCTCCTGCTTCGCCCCGTCCGGCCCCGCGTCGACGTACCACCGGCTCCCGACCAGCGCCGCCGGCAACAGCACGACCACCACCGGCAGATACGACACCAGCAGCGCCAGGTCCCAGTGCGCCCCGACCCACGCCAGCGAGGCCCCAGCTATCCCGCCCAGGCTGTACACCGCGTGGAAGCCGAGCATGATGCTCCGCCCGTACGACCGCTGAAGGCTCACCCCGAGCATGTTCATCGACGCGTCGAGCGCCCCGACCGCCAGCCCGAAGGCCGCCAGCGCGGCACCGAGCACGATCATCTGCTCGCCGGCCCCCACTCCGAGCAGGGCCAGGAGCACGACAGGCTGGGACCACCGCAGCACCAGGCTCGGCGGCACCTTCTTCACCAGGTGCTCGGTGCAGACGCTGCCGACCCCGGCGAGGATCGGCACGGCGGCGAGGAAGGCGGGCAACAGCGCGTCGGAGACCCCGTACCGGTCCTGGATGGCCGGAATCCGCGTCACGAGCAGCGCGAAGGCGACACCCTGAGCGAAGAAGCTGAACGCCAACGCGGCCCTACCGCGCCGCAGCACATCTGTCATGGCGGCACAGTAGGGGCCACGACCTACCCATGGGTAGAGGAAGTTGAATACTGCTCAACTAAGCTCGCCGAGCAGCCTCAGGCGAGCAGGTCCAGCAGCCTCCCCATGTCCGAAAAGTACCCCCTGGCCCCGGTCAGCCTCTCGGCCGGTGTCATCGCGGTGAACCCGTACACATCCATCCCGGCGGCGAGCCCCGCCCGCACCCCGAGGGGGCTGTCCTCGACGACAGCACACCTCTCCGGGGCCACGCCCATCCGCTCGGCCGCGTGCAGGAAGAGATCCGGTGCCGGCTTACCCCGCCCCACGTCCTGCGAACTGAACACGAGACCGTCCCCGAACCACCGGTCCAGCCCCGTCTTCCGGTGCCCCACCCGGATCCGCTCATGGCTCCCGGACGACGCCACGCAGTACGGCACCTCGTCCGCGACCAGCTTCTCCAGCACCGGGACCACACCCGGCACGGCCTCCAACTCCCGCTCGAACGCGGTGAACACGCGCCGGTGGAAGACTTCGTCGAAGTCACCCGGCAGGGTCTCCCCGGTCCGCTCCAGAACGAGCTCATGAATGCGGTGCATGGCAGACCCCATGTAGTCCCGGATGGATTCCTCGTACGAGGTCGGGTGCCCGAGTTCGGTCAGATACTCGGCGAGGAGCCGATTGGAGATCGGCTCGCTGTCGACGAGAACACCGTCATTGTCGAAGATCACGAGGTCGTAGCGCATGGCTCGACCCTAAACGACCCGGAAACGCAGAAGACCCCTGCCGGTCACCCGGCAGGGGTCTTCTCAAGAATTGTTCGGCGGCGTCCTACTCTCCCACAGGGTCCCCCCTGCAGTACCATCGGCGCTGTAAGGCTTAGCTTCCGGGTTCGGAATGTAACCGGGCGTTTCCCTCACGCTATGACCACCGAAACACTATGAAACACTCAACCGCACCACGCTCTGTGACAGACGTGGGGTTGTTCGTGGTTTCAGAACCAACACAGTGGACGCGAGCAACTGAGGACAAGCCCTCGGCCTATTAGTACCAGTCAACTCCACCCGTTACCAGGCTTCCATATCTGGCCTATCAACCCAGTCGTCTACTGGGAGCCTTACCCCATCAAGTGGGTGGGAATACTCATCTCGAAGCAGGCTTCCCGCTTAGATGCTTTCAGCGGTTATCCCTCCCGAACGTAGCCAACCAGCCATGCCCTTGGCAGAACAACTGGCACACCAGAGGTTCGTCCGTCCCGGTCCTCTCGTACTAGGGACAGCCCTTCTCAATATTCCTGCGCGCGCAGCGGATAGGGACCGAACTGTCTCACGACGTTCTAAACCCAGCTCGCGTACCGCTTTAATGGGCGAACAGCCCAACCCTTGGGACCGACTCCAGCCCCAGGATGCGACGAGCCGACATCGAGGTGCCAAACCATCCCGTCGATATGGACTCTTGGGGAAGATCAGCCTGTTATCCCCGGGGTACCTTTTATCCGTTGAGCGACGGCGCTTCCACAAGCCACCGCCGGATCACTAGTCCCGACTTTCGTCCCTGCTCGACCCGTCGGTCTCACAGTCAAGCTCCCTTGTGCACTTACACTCACCACCTGATTGCCAACCAGGCTGAGGGAACCTTTGGGCGCCTCCGTTACCCTTTGGGAGGCAACCGCCCCAGTTAAACTACCCATCAGACACTGTCCCCGATCCGGATCACGGACCCGGGTTAGACATCCAGCACGACCAGACTGGTATTTCAACGACGACTCCACCCGAACTGGCGTCCGAGCTTCACAGTCTCCCAGCTATCCTACACAAGCCGAACCGAACACCAATATCAAACTGTAGTAAAGGTCCCGGGGTCTTTCCGTCCTGCTGCGCGAAACGAGCATCTTTACTCGTAGTGCAATTTCACCGGGCCTATGGTTGAGACAGTCGAGAAGTCGTTACGCCATTCGTGCAGGTCGGAACTTACCCGACAAGGAATTTCGCTACCTTAGGATGGTTATAGTTACCACCGCCGTTTACTGGCGCTTAAGTTCTCAGCTTCGCCCACCCGAAAGTGAGCTAACCGGTCCCCTTAACGTTCCAGCACCGGGCAGGCGTCAGTCCGTATACATCGCCTTACGGCTTCGCACGGACCTGTGTTTTTAGTAAACAGTCGCTTCTCGCTGGTCTCTGCGGCCACCCCCAGCTCACCGAGTAAATCGGATCACCAGTGATGGCCCCCTTCTCCCGAAGTTACGGGGGCATTTTGCCGAGTTCCTTAACCATAGTTCACCCGAACGCCTCGGTATTCTCTACCAGACCACCTGAGTCGGTTTAGGGTACGGGCCGCCATGAAACTCGCTAGAGGCTTTTCTCGACAGCATAGGATCATCCACTTCACCACAATCGGCTCGGCATCAGGTCTCAGACTATTGCCAGGCGGATTTACCTACCTGACGTCCTACACCCTTACCCCGGGACAACCACCGCCCGGGATGGACTACCTTCCTGCGTCACCCCATCACTCACCTACTGCAAGTCTGGTTCGTCGGCTCCACCACTCCCCTTTGCCCGAAGGCTCCGGGGCGGCTTCACGGACTTAGCATCGCCTGGTTCAATGTTTGACGCTTCACAGCGGGTACCGGAATATCAACCGGTTATCCATCGACTACGCCTGTCGGCCTCGCCTTAGGTCCCGACTTACCCTGGGCAGATCAGCTTGACCCAGGAACCCTTGGTCAATCGGCGCAAACGTTTCTCACGTTTGTATCGCTACTCATGCCTGCATTCTCACTCGTGAACCGTCCACAACTCGCTTCCGCGGCTGCTTCACCCGGCACACGACGCTCCCCTACCCATCCCAGCGGGCGTTGGCCCTCATGCTGGAATGACACGACTTCGGCGGTACGCTTGAGCCCCGCTACATTGTCGGCGCGGAATCACTAGACCAGTGAGCTATTACGCACTCTTTCAAGGGTGGCTGCTTCTAAGCCAACCTCCTGGTTGTCTGTGCGACTCCACATCCTTTCCCACTTAGCGTACGCTTAGGGGCCTTAGTCGATGCTCTGGGCTGTTTCCCTCTCGACCATGGAGCTTATCCCCCACAGTCTCACTGCCGCGCTCTCACTTACCGGCATTCGGAGTTTGGCTAAGGTCAGTAACCCGGTAGGGCCCATCGCCTATCCAGTGCTCTACCTCCGGCAAGAAACACACGACGCTGCACCTAAATGCATTTCGGGGAGAACCAGCTATCACGGAGTTTGATTGGCCTTTCACCCCTAACCACAGGTCATCCCCCAGGTTTTCAACCCTGGTGGGTTCGGTCCTCCACGAAGTCTTACCTCCGCTTCAACCTGCCCATGGCTAGATCACTCCGCTTCGGGTCTTGAGCGCGCTACTGAATCGCCCTGTTCGGACTCGCTTTCGCTACGGCTTCCCCACACGGGTTAACCTCGCAACACACCGCAAACTCGCAGGCTCATTCTTCAAAAGGCACGCAGTCACGAGAACAAGGCAAGCCTTGTTCCGACGCTCCCACGGCTTGTAGGCACACGGTTTCAGGTACTATTTCACTCCCCTCCCGGGGTACTTTTCACCATTCCCTCACGGTACTATCCGCTATCGGTCACCAGGGAATATTTAGGCTTAGCGGGTGGTCCCGCCAGATTCACACGGGATTTCTCGGGCCCCGTGCTACTTGGGTGTCTCTCAAACGAGCCGCTGACGTTTCGACTACGGGGGTCTTACCCTCTACGCCGGACCTTTCGCATGTCCTTCGTCTACATCAACGGTTTCTGACTCGTCCTGTTGCCGGCAGACAACAGAAGAGAGATCCCACAACCCCGCATACGCAACCCCTGCCGGGTCTCACACGTATACGGTTTAGCCTCATCCGGTTTCGCTCGCCACTACTCCCGGAATCACGGTTGTTTTCTCTTCCTGCGGGTACTGAGATGTTTCACTTCCCCGCGTTCCCTCCACATACCCTATGTGTTCAGGTATGGGTGACAGCCCATGACGACTGCCGGGTTTCCCCATTCGGAAACCCCCGGATCAAAGCCTGGTTGACGACTCCCCGGGGACTATCGTGGCCTCCCACGTCCTTCATCGGTTCCTGGTGCCAAGGCATCCACCGTGCGCCCTTAAAAACTTGGCCACAGATGCTCGCGTCCACTGTGCAGTTCTCAAACAACGACCAACCACCCGTCACACACCATCTGCATGGTGCTTCACCGGGGTCGGCACTGAAGGCAGCCATACGGCCATACCCTCAGACACCCAACAGCGTGCCCGGCCGGCTCCCGCCCGGAGATCATGCTTTCCACACTCTTGCGAGCAGTACTAACAGCCTCCGGCCCGTGAAAACCAGCCGAATAATCAACGTTCCACCCATGAGCAACCACCGCAGAACACTCGCCTGCGTTATGGCCCTGGATCCCTTGACGGGACCTAGATGCTCCTTAGAAAGGAGGTGATCCAGCCGCACCTTCCGGTACGGCTACCTTGTTACGACTTCGTCCCAATCGCCAGTCCCACCTTCGACAGCTCCCTCCCACAAGGGGTTGGGCCACCGGCTTCGGGTGTTACCGACTTTCGTGACGTGACGGGCGGTGTGTACAAGGCCCGGGAACGTATTCACCGCAGCAATGCTGATCTGCGATTACTAGCAACTCCGACTTCATGGGGTCGAGTTGCAGACCCCAATCCGAACTGAGACAGGCTTTTTGAGATTCGCTCCGCCTCACGGCTTCGCAGCTCATTGTACCTGCCATTGTAGCACGTGTGCAGCCCAAGACATAAGGGGCATGATGACTTGACGTCGTCCCCACCTTCCTCCGAGTTGACCCCGGCAGTCTCCTGTGAGTCCCCATCACCCCGAAGGGCATGCTGGCAACACAGAACAAGGGTTGCGCTCGTTGCGGGACTTAACCCAACATCTCACGACACGAGCTGACGACAGCCATGCACCACCTGTACACCGACCACAAGGGGGCGACCATCTCTGGCCGTTTCCGGTGTATGTCAAGCCTTGGTAAGGTTCTTCGCGTTGCGTCGAATTAAGCCACATGCTCCGCTGCTTGTGCGGGCCCCCGTCAATTCCTTTGAGTTTTAGCCTTGCGGCCGTACTCCCCAGGCGGGGAACTTAATGCGTTAGCTGCGGCACCGACGACGTGGAATGTCGCCAACACCTAGTTCCCACCGTTTACGGCGTGGACTACCAGGGTATCTAATCCTGTTCGCTCCCCACGCTTTCGCTCCTCAGCGTCAGTAATGGCCCAGAGATCCGCCTTCGCCACCGGTGTTCCTCCTGATATCTGCGCATTTCACCGCTACACCAGGAATTCCGATCTCCCCTACCACACTCTAGTCTGCCCGTATCGAATGCAGACCCGGGGTTAAGCCCCGGGCTTTCACATCCGACGCGACAGACCGCCTACGAGCTCTTTACGCCCAATAATTCCGGACAACGCTCGCGCCCTACGTATTACCGCGGCTGCTGGCACGTAGTTAGCCGGCGCTTCTTCTGCAGGTACCGTCACTTTCGCTTCTTCCCTGCTGAAAGAGGTTTACAACCCGAAGGCCGTCATCCCTCACGCGGCGTCGCTGCATCAGGCTTTCGCCCATTGTGCAATATTCCCCACTGCTGCCTCCCGTAGGAGTCTGGGCCGTGTCTCAGTCCCAGTGTGGCCGGTCGCCCTCTCAGGCCGGCTACCCGTCGTCGCCTTGGTGAGCCGTTACCTCACCAACAAGCTGATAGGCCGCGGGCTCATCCTTCACCGCCGGAGCTTTCCACCACCAACAGATGCCTGCAGTGGTTGTATCCGGTATTAGACCCCGTTTCCAGGGCTTGTCCCAGAGTGAAGGGCAGATTGCCCACGTGTTACTCACCCGTTCGCCACTAATCCCCACCGAAGTGGTTCATCGTTCGACTTGCATGTGTTAAGCACGCCGCCAGCGTTCGTCCTGAGCCAGGATCAAACTCTCCGTGAATGTGTACCCGTAATCGGGTGCAAACCACGAGAGCGGAACCACCGGAGGAATGATCCGATGGTTCACAGCGTCCTCGCTGTGTTTGTTTCAAAGGAACCTCGCCCCAACCGATGACCGGCCGGGAACGGGGTATCAACATATCTGGCGTTGATTTTTGGCACGCTGTTGAGTTCTCAAGGAACGGACGCTTCCTTTGTACTCACCCAAGTTACTCTCGGGCTTTCCTCCGGGCAGTTTCCCTTCGGTCTTGCGTTTCCGACTCTATCAGATCGTTTTCCGATCCGATTTCCTCGGCGCTTTCCAGGTTTCCGCTTCCGCGTTTCCCTTTCCGGCGGTTCCGACTCTATCAGATCCTTTCGGGCCTGATTCCCAGTCAGCGGGTGTTGTCTTCACGGCCGTTGGGCCGTTCCGACGAGTGAGACTTTAGCGGATTCCCGGCTCCCGAGCTAATCGGGGGCTGCGCCCTTTCGAACGCGGATTCCTCATTTCGCAAATACGCATACCAAGGGCACGACGACGGATCGTCGATTGTTGGTGGTTACCTGCGAAGTGGCTGTCCGGGGACCGACCGAGGTCGGCGCTCACGTCGGACAACCCGGAGAACACTACGTACCGGCTCGGGGTGTGTCAACTCGCTGTCGGCCGGCCTCTCGCAGGCGTAGCCTGACCCTCATGACTACGCGTACGTGTCGCCAGCAGTGGTGGGCCGCCTGACGGCGGCCGTACTCACGTATGTACTCAACGGCCGCCGCCCCGGCGGCCGTTCTCGTTTCTCCCTCCTGAGGATCGGCCACCCGGTGGCGGCGGCCCTGATCAGGAGGTGGAGAGATGACACGGGTCTTCAGCGGGGTCAAGCCGACGGGGCATCTGACGCTGGGGAACTACCTGGGAGCCGTGCGGCGGTGGGCCGAGGTCGACCAGCACCGGACGGACGCGCTGTTCTGCGTCGTGGACCTGCACGCGCTGACCGTGGACCACGATCCGGCCCGGGTGCGCAGACTCAGTCGGCAGGCGGCGACGCTGTTGCTGGCGTCGGGGCTGGATCCCGAGCTGTGCACCGTCTTCGTGCAGAGTCATGTGGACGAGCACGCGCGGCTCTCGTATCTGCTGGAGTGCGTGGCCACGGACGGCGAGATGCGGCGGATGATCCAGTACAAGGAGAAAGCAGCGCGAGAGCGGGAGCGGGGCGGGAGTGTCCGGCTGTCGCTGCTGACGTATCCGGTACTGATGGCGGCGGACATCCTGGCGTACGGGACCGACGAGGTGCCGGTCGGGGACGACCAGACACAGCATGTGGAGCTGACGCGGGATCTGGCCGTGCGGTTCAACCAGCGGTACGGGCAGACGTTCGTCGTGCCTCGGGCCACACCGCCGAAGGTCGGTGCGCGCGTGATGAATCTGCAGGATCCGACGTCGAAGATGGGGAAGACGGACGACGTCGGGCCGGGGATCGTCTATCTGCTGGACGAACCGGATGTGGTGCGGAAGAAGGTCATGCGGGCCGTGACCGACAGCGGGCGGGACGTCGTGTACGACCGGGAGGAGCGGCCGGGGCTCGCCAATCTGCTGGAGATCCTCGCGGCCTGTGAGGGTGGGAACCCCGAGGATCTGAGCGGTGTATATGAATCGTACGGGGCGCTGAAGAAGGACACCGCAGAGGCCGTGGTCGAGCTCCTCAGGCCCGTACAGGAGAGGCACAAGGAGTTGTGCGCGGATCCTGCGTATGTGGAGGGGGTGCTGCGGATGGGTGCGGCGAAGGCCAGAGAGATGGCTCGACCGAGGGTGGATCAGGCGTATCGGGCGATCGGTCTTCTGGCCGGTTGACCGCGGGCGGCGTCAGCTGTTGTTGCCGGAGGCCAGGGCGCGGCTGCGGTCGCGGGCGGCCTCCAGCGCGGCGATCAGTGCGGCGCGTACTCCGTGGTTCTCGAGTTCGCGGATGGCGCTGATCGTCGTGCCCGCGGGAGAGGTGACGTTCTCGCGGAGCTTGACGGGGTGTTCGCCGCTGTCTCGGAGCATCGTGGCCGCGCCGATGGCGGACTGGACGATCAGGTCGTGGGCCTTGTCGCGGGGCAGACCCAGGAGGATGCCCGCGTCGGTCATGGCTTCGACCAGGTAGAAGAAGTACGCCGGGCCGGAGCCGGAGAGGGCGGTGCAGGCGTCCTGCTGGGACTCGGGGACGCGGAGCGTCTTGCCGACGGCGCCGAAGATCTCCTCGGCGTGCGCGAGGTCGGCCTCGCTCGCATGGCTGCCTGCGGAGATCACGGACATGGCCTCGTCGACGAGAGCGGGGGTGTTCGTCATGACACGGACGACAGGGGTGCCTGCGGCCAGGCGCTCCTCGAAGAAGGAGGTGGGGATGCCCGCCGCGCCGCTGACGACCAGGCGGTCGGCGGGGGTGTGCGGGGCCAGTTCGTCGAGCAGGGTGGCCATGTCCTGGGGCTTGACCGTGAGGATGAGCGTGTCCGCGGTCTTCGCCGCCTCGGCGTTGGTGACCGCGGTGACGCCGTAGCGGGTGCGGAGTTCCTCGGCGTGTTCGGGGCGGCGGGCGGTGACCAGGAGGTCCGCGGGAGCCCAGCCGGCTCGGATCATGCCGCTGAGCAGGGCCTCGCCGATCTTGCCGGTGCCGAGGACTGCGACTTTCTGGCTCATGGTGCGGGTGCCCTCCGGGGGTGCGTCGTCCTGGGGCCATCCTCGCACCGGGGAGGGGGCTTCGGCTGCGGTGTCCGGTGGGCGGGATGTCGGGTGCCGCATACGGGGCGTGCCGCCATTGGCAGGTGCTGGGTGGGCGCTATGTCGTCCGGCGCCTCAGGGTGGCGGCTCCCAGGGTCAGGACCAGCAGGGCGCAGCCGGCGACGATCGTGATGTCGCGGACGAAGGTGGCGGTCATGTCGTGGTGCAGCAGGACTTCGTTCATGCCGTCGACGGCGTACGACATGGGGAGGACGTTGGAGATGGCTTCCAGGGCGGGATGCATCTCGGGGCGCGGGGTGAACAGGCCGCAGAGGAGGAGCTGGGGGAAGATCACGGCCGGCATGAACTGGACGGCCTGGAACTCGGAGGAGGCGAAGGCCGAGACGAAGAGGCCGAGAGCGGTGCCCAGAAGCGCGTCGAGGAGGGCGACGATCAGGAGCAGCCAGGGTGAGCCGATGACGTCCAGGTCGAGGAACCAGACGGCCAGACCGGTGGCGAGGGCGGACTGGATGATCGCCAGGGTGCCGAAGGCCAGGGCGTAGCCGGCGATGAGGTCTCCTTTGCCGAGGGGCATGGAGAGGAGGCGTTCCAGGGTGCCGGAGGTGCGTTCGCGCAGGGTCGCGATCGAGGTCACCAGGAACATCGTCATCAGCGGGAAGATGCCGAGGAGCGAGGCGCCGATGGAGTCGAAGACGCGTGGGTTGCCGTCGAAGACGTAGCGGAGCAGGAAGAGCATCACGCACGGGATGAGCATCAGTAGGGCGATCGTGCGGGTGTCATGGCCTAGTTGGCGGAGGACTCGGGCCGCGGTGGCGGTCGTGCGGGAGTAGCTGAGGGTCCTGGGTCGTGGGACCGCGGGTGTGGCGGAGTCGCTCGGTGTCGTCCTCATCGCGCCTGCTCCTTCTGGTGTGTGCCGGTCGCGGCCGTGGTCGTGGGTTCGGTCGTGGTCGCGGTGGCCTCGTCGACGAGGTGGAGGAAGGCGGCTTCGACGGATTCCGTGCGGGTGCGGGTGCGGAGGGCCTCGGGTGTGTCGTCGGCGAGGATCTCGCCCTCGCGCATGAGGAGGAGGCGGTGGCAGCGCTCGGCCTCGTCCATGACGTGGGAGGAGATCAGGAGGGTGGCCCGGCGCTCGGCGGCGATGGTGTCGAAGAGGTTCCAGAGTTCACGGCGCAGGACGGGGTCCAGGCCGACGGTGGGCTCGTCGAGCACCAGGAGTTCGGGCGTGCCGAGGAGAGCCACGGCCAGGGAGACCCGGCTGCGCTGGCCGCCGGAGAGGTTGCCGGCGAGGACGTCGGCGTGAGTGGTGAGGGCCACGTCGGTGATGGCCCGGGTGACGTTTTCGTCGCGGCGGTCGGCGGCGGCGCGGCCGGGGTCGAGGATCGCGGCGAAGTAGGTGAGGTTCTGGCGGACGGTCAGGTCGTCGTAGACCGAGGGGGCCTGGGTGACGTAGCCGATGCGGGAGCGGAGGGTGGCGTCGCCTGCGGGGTGACCGAGGACGTCGAGGGTGCCGGTGACCTTGGCCTGGGTTCCGACGATCGCTCGCATCAGGGTCGATTTGCCGCAGCCGGAAGGGCCGAGGAGGCCGGTGATCTGGCCCGGGGGGACGGCGAAGTCGAGGTTGCGGAGGACTGTGCGGGGGCCTCGGGCGACGGTGAGGCCCTGGGCGTGGATGGCAGGGCGTGGAGGAGCGCCGGCGGGGGCGGGGGGTTGGGGTGGCGTCTCCTTCGGAGGGTAATTCATCATGTGATGAATATTGCGCAGGGGTCGGGGTGTCGTCAAGGAAGGGCGCGGCAGGAACCGCGCTGAGCGCGGGGCGCGCGCGGCAGGGAGGCGGCGCGGCGGGAGCAGGGAGGGGCGCGGGCGCTTGGCGGGGTGATCGGAGGGCGGGGTTCCGGGGGTGTGCGCTTCCGCTGCGGAGCGGTGATCGCGGTGAAGGGGTGCGGAGGATGCTCGCTTTGGGTGACAATTGGTTGCGGAGCGTGGCCATTCGGAGGGTTCTTGGCCATGCCGTGTCGTCCGGGTGATCTGCGCGGCGGTCACCCGTCGTGAGTCCTCGTGATCACCGTCGGGTTCTCTCCCCTGGCTGGGGACCGCGCATCTCCTGCCGGGCACTCCTGATCGAACGTCGGCTACCGGAGGTGTGTGCTCGTGCGTAATGCCTTGGGGCCGTTTCAGGCACGGTTACGGCTCCGGCCGTGGCTTCGCGGCGCGGGGGCTGTGCCGTGGCGAGGGGAGTTGGCCGCCTCGGTCGTCGTGTTTCTCGTGGCGTTGCCGCTGTGTGTGGGCGTCGCGGTGGCTTCGGGGGTGCCAGCGGAGTTGGGGCTGGTCACGGGGATCGTCGGAGGACTGGTCGTCGGTGTTCTGCCGGGGAGCAGCCTCCAGGTGAGTGGGCCGGCGGCCGGGCTGACCGTGCTGGTGTACGAGGCGGTGCGGGCGTACGGGCTGTCGGCGCTCGGTGTGCTGGTGCTCGGGGCGGGGGTGGTGCAGATCGGGTTGGGGGTGCTGCGGTGGGGGCGGTGGTTCCGGGCCGTGTCCGTGGCCGTGGTGCAGGGGATGCTCGCCGGGATCGGTCTGGTGCTGGTGGCGGGGCAGGTGTACGCGATGGGTGATGTGGCCGCGCCCGGGGGTGGGGGGATCGAGAAGTTCGCGGGGTGGGGGTCGTTGCCCGGTGCCGTGGATCCCGTGGCGCTCGCGCTCGGGGGCGCCACGGTCGGCGTCCTGGTGGTGTGGCCTCGGTGGCGGCGCGGGGCTCGTTTCGTGCCGGCGCCGTTGGTGGCCGTCGGGGGTGCGGCCCTGGTGACCGGGGTGTTCGACCTGGGCGTGCGACGCGTCGAGGTGCGGGGGTTGCTGGCGGCCGTGCGGGTGCCGACGGTCGATGACCTGGGGTTGCTCGCGGAGGCCGGGGTCGTCGGGACCGTTCTCGCCCTCGCGCTGATCGCCTCCGCCGAGTCGTTGTTCAGCGCGGCGGCCGTGGATCAGCTGCACGACGGCCCGAGGACCGACTACGACCGGGAGTTGGTCGCCCAGGGCGCCGGGAACATGCTGTGCGGGGCGCTCGGGGCACTGCCCATGACGGCGGTGATCGTACGGAGTGCGGCGAACGTGCGGGCGGGAGCGCGGACCAAGGCCTCACGGGTGCTGCACGGGGTGTGGCTGCTGGTCTTCGCCGCTCTGCTGCCCGGGGTGCTCGGTGGGATCCCCGTGGCGGCACTGGCCGGGCTGCTGGTGTACGCGGGGTGTCGGCTCGTGCCCGTACGGGAGTTGGGGGTGCTGTGGCGGTCGCGGGATCGCGGGGAGGTGGTGGTGCTGGGGGTGACCGCCTTGGCGATCGTGGCCTGGAACCTCTTCGAGGGAGTGCTGGTGGGGCTCGCGTTGGCGGTGGCCAAGACCGCGTGGGACATCAGCCAGGTGCATGTGGAGATCGAGGACCGGGGGGACACGGAGGTGGTGGTGCGGGTGGTCGGGAACGCGACGTTCCTGCGGCTGCCGAAGCTGCTGGACGCGCTGGAAGGGGTGCCTCGGGAGCGAGGTGTGCGACTGGAGTTGAGCGGGCTGTGGCATGTGGACCACGCGTGTGCGGCGGCTCTGGAGGCATGGGGGGCGGGATTGGCCGTGGATCGCGGGGTGCGAGAGGGAGGGGAAGGGGATGTGGGGGTGGTGCGGTGAGACGGCCGGGGGCGGGGTTCAGGAGGGGCTGGGACGGCAGGCGATGCCCTTTAGAAAAGGGCTGATGCAAGAGGGGCACAGGGGCTGGTTCGAGCGGGGCTCGTTCAGGGGCGTATGGCCAGGAGCAGGTCCACGTCGTAGGTCTCCTCGATGGTTTCGGTGGGGAAAAGCCTGCGCAGGTGGGCTCGTTCCTCGGTGAAGAACTCGGCGGTGGCGTCTTCGCCCAGGACCAGGAACGCCGAGTGGCTGGCGATGTTGGCCAGATGGGTGTCGAGGGAGACCGCGCGGCTCCAACGGATGGGGCGGCGCGTGAAGTCGAGGTGTCCCGCCGCGTCGGCGAGGGCCGCGGGTGCCCCGGAAACGCTTTTCTCGATCGGGGTGTCGGGGTCCACGCCGAGGAAGCGGTGGATACGGGTGGTGGCGTCGGCGATCCAGGGGATGTCGACGGCGTCGGTGTTCCACCAGAGGGCGAGCACTCCGCCGGGGCGGAGCACTCGGAGGGCTTCCGGGACCGAGCGGGAGGGGTCGGTCCAGTGCCAGGACTGGGCGTAGGTCAGGAAGTCGGTGGAGGCGGTGGCGATGGGGAGGGCGTTTCCGTCGCCTCGGACGAGGGGGAGGTGGGGGTGGGTGCGGCGGAACTGGGCGGCCATGCCCGCGCCGGGTTCGACGGCGAGTACGTGGGCGCCTCGCGAGTGGAGCAGGGTGGTCGAGATGCCGGTGCCGGCGCCTACGTCGACGGTGCGGGAGCCGTGGAGGGGGTGGGGGGACAGGGCTTCGATGGTGTCGAAGAGGGCGGGTGGGTAGGAAGGGCGGTTTGCGGCGTACTGGGCTGCGGCGTTGTTGAAGGAGTGGGCTCGGGCGGTGTGGAAGGGGTGGGCGCGAGGGTGAGGACGGGAGGTCGCCATGGGGGCATCCTCACTCGGGATGAGGAGCGTTGGGGAGGGTTCGTCGTTGGTTTGTCAGGGCCCTCGCGCAGTTCCCCTCGCCACTGACGGGGCTGCCGTCAGGGGCGGCGGCGCTTCGACGGGTTGCCGGTGCGCTTGGCTGTGCGGCGGTCGTACTGCTCGCGGGCCGTGGTGTATTCCTCGCGGTGGAGGGACTCGCCCGGGGCCTCCTTCAGGGAGCGGAGGAAGTAGGCGGTCAGGGAGCCGAGGAAGCCGATGGTGAGCAGGCCGCGCAGGGAGGACTGTCGGGCCGGGTCGGGGCGTGTGGTGTAGGAGCCCCAGGTGTGGCCGAAGGCCAGGGCGCTGCAGGTGGCGAACATGATGACGACCAGGATGCTGACGAAGCCGCCGACCGCTGCCAGTTGCAGGCCCTCGTAGGCCAGACGCAGCACCAGACCGGAGGCGACCACGGCGGCGAGCGAGCCCGCGGTGACGCCCGCGCGGCGGGCCGGATAGTTGCCGTCGTGATTCAGCCAGGTCGTCCCGAAGAAACGGATGGGTTCGGGACGAGGGCCCGCCTGGGTCGCCCCGGCCGTCGAGGGCGCCTGGCGCCCCTGGGGCGCTGCCGACTCCTGTTGCTGCTCCTGCCGCTCCCGCCGCTCCGCCCGGATGTTCTTCGGTTCATCGCTCACGCGTCGATTATCGCCCCGGGTCGGAGAGGGCTGGGCGGCGGCATCGGGCACAGGACGCCGGCCACCGGACGCCGCGGTACCGGATGTGGTGGTACCGCGGCGAGTTCCGTGCGGCGTGCGCGCGCCGGACGCCCCGCGCCGGGTCAGCCGCAGCGGCCGGCCACGTAGCCGTCGCTGCCGGTGTAGACGTAGGCGTCCGAGATGTACTGGCCGTCGTCGATGTTGTCCCAGACGTTGGTGGTGCCGTACGGGCCGGTGATGGTCTGGCCCGGCGTCTGGCAGTAGATCGGCACCCTGGCGCCCTCGGAGAGGACTCGGACGATGCCGTAGCCGGTGCTCGGGCCGCTGCGGACGTTGACGCGGACGCCCGGCGCGACCGAGTAGTACCGGACGGCTGCCGTGACCGCGGCCGCGCCGGCCGTCACCATGGCGGACTGCTCCCCCTCGCCGTCGCCGGTGACCTCTTCGACATGCTCGACAGACATGGCTGAACTCCCCCCGTTTGAAACACGTTCGAACCCCGTTTGGTCCCCATGCAAGCCATGGAGACCCTTTGATACCCCTGAATCAGGACACACACACCTGTGCGTTTTTCGCACGCGAAGGCTAGCAAGCCGCCTCTGTCCCGTAGATGTCATCGACTAGGCTCCGAGCGTCGCGGGGGCGGCCGAAACAGCACGGGGGTGGACCCATGGCACCGCAGCGGGGCACCGGGTCGGGAGCGGAAGCGGAACTTCCTGAGTACTCCGGCCAGTACCGCCTGGAGTCGTGTCTGGGGTCCGGCGGTATGGGTGTCGTCCATCTGGCCAGCTCGACCTCGGGACTGCGGCTCGCGGTGAAGGTGGTGCATGCCGAGTTCGCCAAGGACCCTGAGTTCAGGGGGCGTTTCCGGCAAGAGGTGGCCGCCGCCCGGCGGGTCAGCGGTGCCTTCACCGCGCCTGTCGTCGACGCCGACACCGACAGTCCCCGACCCTGGATGGCCACCCTCTTCATTCCCGGCCCGACCCTCGCCGAGCACGTGAAGCGGAACGGGCCCATGCCGCCTGGACAGTTGCGGCGGCTGATGGCGGGGCTCGCGGAGGCCCTGCGCGACATCCATCGCGCCGGCGTGGTGCACCGGGATCTCAAGCCCAGCAACGTCCTGCTCGCCGAGGACGGCCCCAAGGTCATCGACTTCGGCATCTCCCGGCCGAAGGACAGTGAACTGCGCACGGAGACAGGGAAGTTGATCGGCACACCGCCGTTCATGGCCCCCGAGCAGTTCCGGCGGCCCAGGGAGGTCGGGCCCGCCGCCGACATCTTCGCCCTCGGTTCGGTGACCGTGCACGCGGCCACCGGGCGCGGGCCCTTCGACTCCGACAGCCCCTACGTCGTCGCCTATCAGGTCGTCCACGACGAGCCGGACCTCACCGGCGTACCCGGGAACCTCGCGCCCCTCGTCCGCGCCTGCCTAGCGAAGGAGCCCGAGGACCGGCCCACGGCGGACGAGCTGATGCGCGAACTCCGGTCCGTGGCCGCCTCGTACGACACGCAGACCTTCATACCGAGCCAGCGGGAGAGGGATCGGGAAAGGGAGCGGGAGAAAGAGAGACAAGGGGCGGGGTGGACAGGCGTCCCCGGTCCTGGCCGGACCGCCGACCGAGACGGCGACGAGCACGACGACGAGCACGGCAACAAGTACGGCAACACAAACACAGGGCGGGGCAAGGGCGAGAACACCGGGGCGGTGGCAGACACGGGAGCGGCCCCGGCCTCCGCCACCGGCAAAGGCACCAGCACCAGCACCAGCACCAGCACCAGCACAGACACCGGCACAGGCACAGGCAAGGGCGCCGATACAGACACCGGCACAGGTGTCAGCGGTGGTCGCGGCGGGTCCGGAAAGTCCCCCGACGGCGGGCGTGGAAGCGGGACCGGTCGCGCCGGGCGGCGGTTGCGCAGGCGGGCCGTTCTGGTCGCCGCCTCACTGGTGGTCGTCGCGGTCGGGGGGTTCGTCTCGGCGCGGGTGTTGGGCGGTGAGGGTGGGCGGGCGGACGGGGCCACGGCCACGCCGCGGGCCAGTCGCGCCGCGGCCGCCGCGCCCGCACTCGCAGCCTGGGCCACCAAGCCCGCGGCGAAGAACGGAAGCGCGCCGCAGTGCTCGTACGGGGCCGGGAAGCTGCTGTGCTCGCAGCGGGGGCTGGTCTCCGCGCTGGATCCGGCGGACGGCGGCGTGCTGTGGCGGCACACCGTCGACGACGCGGGTGCGCTGGGCGCGGGTGCCCCGCCCGTCGAGTCGGGCGGACTCGTGCACGTGCTGACGGGCCAGAGCCGACGGGTCCAGGCACTCGACCCGGACACCGGCAAGGTGCGGTGGGAGCGGGACGTCTCCGCGTACGGCGCCCAGCGATACGCGGGCGGCACGCTGCTGCTGACGGCCGCCGACGGAACGGTCACCGGTGTGGACAGTGCCACCGGTGACATCGCTTGGAGCCGCCGGATCCCGGGGCAGCCGGAGGCGTACTTCACGGCGTTCGACGGTGACCGGTCGGCCTACGTGGCGAGCGTCACCGGTGAGGGGGCGGGGGCCCGGACGCGGGTCACCGCGGTGGACCCGGAGACGGGTGACGTGCGGTGGGACGCCCGGCTGGACGGTCAGCTGGAACCGGTGGGGGCCCGGAACGGCTCGCTCTTCTTCGCCTCGATCGGTGGCGCGTACCCCGACACGGTCGCCGTGCTCCGGTACGACCCCGGCACCGGGAAGACGGTCCGGGTCGAGCTGCCCGTACGGCTCGAACAGGCCCATGCGGTGGTGCGGGGTGACGTCGTGTATCTGCTGAGCGGCGCGAGCGGCGCGCTCGTGGCCGTCGACATGAAGGCGCGGAAGCAGTTGTGGCGGACCGAGACGGGGGTCGCTCGGGGTTCGACGCCGGTCGTCGGCGACCGGTACGTGTACTTCACCTCGTCCGACGGGCGCCTGCTCGCGGTGGATGCGCGGAAGGGCCGGCTCAGCGGGGAGACGGCGTCCCGGCTGGGCGACTCGGACCGGATCACCAGTGCGCGGCCCGAGCCGGTGGTCATCGACGGCCGCGTCTGCGCGGGCGCACCCGACGGGACCGTGCTCGGGCTGGACGGGAACGATCCGGCGAGCTGGTGAGGCGGCCGACCGACCCTACGTACGACGTGGACCGCCTCCTCCCCCACCTGCGCGACCGAGGGCCGTTCCCCGTCGGGGAACGGCCCTCGGTCGTACAACCGGCGTGCGGGCCTCGGCGGCCCCTCGGCAGCCCTCAGCCCAGCTTGCTGACGTCCCGCACCGCGCCCTTGTCGGCGCTGGTGGCCATCGCGGCGTACGCCCGCAGCGCGGCCGACACCTTGCGCTCCCGGTTCTTCGGGGCGTAGACGCCGTTCAGCGCCTTCTCACGGCGGGCCAGTTCGGCGTCGTCGACCAGCAGCTCGATCGAACGGTTCGGGATGTCGATACGGATGCGGTCGCCGTCCTCGACGAGGGCGATCGTGCCGCCACCGGCCGCCTCGGGCGAGGCGTGGCCGATGGAGAGGCCCGAGGTGCCGCCGGAGAAACGGCCGTCGGTGATCAGCGCGCAGGACTTCCCCAGGCCGCGGCCCTTGAGGTACGAGGTCGGGTAGAGCATCTCCTGCATGCCGGGGCCGCCCTTGGGGCCCTCGTAGCGGATGACGACGACGTCGCCCTCCTTGATCTCCTTCAGCAGGATCTTCTGGACGGCCTCCTCCTGCGACTCGCAGACGACCGCCGGGCCCTCGAAGGTCCAGATCGACTCGTCGACGCCGGCCGTCTTCACGACACAGCCGTCGACGGCGAGGTTGCCCTTCAGCACCGCCAGACCGCCGTCCTTGGAGTAGGCGTGTTCGGCGGAGCGGATGCAGCCGCCCTCGGCGTCCTCGTCCAGGGTGTCCCAGCGCTCGGAGGTGGAGAACGCCTCGGCGGAGCGGACGCAGCCGGGGGCCGCGTGCCACAGCTCGACGGCCTTGGGGGACGGGGAGCCGCCGCGCACGTCCCAGGTCTTGAGCCAGTCGGCGAGGGAGGGGCTGTGGACGGAGTTCACGTCCTCGTTGAGCAGACCCGCGCGGTGCAGCTCGCCCAGCAGGGCCGGGATGCCGCCGGCGCGGTGCACGTCTTCCATGTAGTACGTGCGGTCCTTGGCGACGTTCGGCGCGACCTTGGCCAGGCAGGGCACGCGGCGCGAGACGGCGTCGATCTCGTTGAGGCCGAAGGGGACGCCCGCCTCCTGGGCGGCGGCCAGCAGGTGCAGGATCGTGTTGGTGGAGCCGCCCATGGCGATGTCGAGGGCCATGGCGTTCTCGAAGGCCGCGAAGTTCGCGATCGAGCGCGGCAGGACCGTCTCGTCGTCCTGGTCGTAGTAGCGGCGGGTGATGTCCATGACCGTGTGGGCCGCGTCGATGTACAGCTGTTTGCGGGCCGTGTGGGTGGCCAGGACCGAGCCGTTGCCCGGGAGGGAGAGGCCGATGGCCTCGGTCAGGCAGTTCATCGAGTTGGCGGTGAACATGCCGGAGCAGGAGCCGCAGGTCGGACAGGCGTTCTCCTCGATGCGGAGGATGTCCTCGTCCGAGATCTTGTCGTTCACGGCGTCGGAGATCGCGTCGACCAGGTCGAGCGTGCGGACCGTGCCGTCGACGAGGGTCGCCCGGCCGGACTCCATGGGGCCGCCGGAGACGAACACGGTCGGGATGTTGAGCCGCAGCGCGGCGTTCAGCATGCCCGGGGTGATCTTGTCGCAGTTGGAGATGCAGATCAGGGCGTCGGCGCAGTGGGCCTCGACCATGTATTCGACCGAGTCCGCGATCAGGTCGCGGGAGGGGAGGCTGTACAGCATGCCGCCGTGGCCCATCGCGATGCCGTCGTCCACGGCGATCGTGTTGAACTCGCGCGGGATGCCGCCGGCCTCGCGGATGGCCTCGCTGACGATCCGGCCCACCGGCTGGAGGTGGGTGTGGCCCGGCACGAACTCGGTGAAGGAGTTCGCGACCGCGATGATCGGCTTGCGGCCGATGTCCGCGCCCGGTACACCGGAGGCGCGCATAAGGGCGCGGGCGCCCGCCATGTTGCGGCCGTGGGTGACTGTGCGGGACCTCAGCTCGGGCATCGCGCTCGCTCCTTCAGGGGACCTTCTGAGACTGCGATCAGAGACTTCTGACTGAGTCGAGCGTACGCCCGTTGCGCCAAGGGTCGGACAGCTTGTCCGGAATACGGGATGACTGTCTCGGTTCGCGGCTGCGGGCGCGTGGCGGTCGCTCGCGAGGTTCCGGGCACTAAGAGGGCGCCGTGAGGTGCGCCTGCACCACGGGGGCCACCCTCTTGATGATCTGCTCCGGGTCCGCCGACGCAACCGGCTCGACCTTGATCACGTACCGCAGCATCGCGATGCCCACCAGCTGCGCGGCGGCCAGCTCGGCCCTCAGCTCCGCGTCCGGTACCTCCAGGCGGTCGGCGATACGGCGGAGCACCTGCGTGGCGATGATGCGGCGGAAGACGGCGGCGGCGGCCTCGTTGTTCACGGCGGACCGGACGATCGCGAGCAGGGGCGTACGGGTGGCGGGGTTCTCCCAGACACCGAAGACGAACCGGGTGAGCCGCTCGCCCACACCGTCGAGCGGCCCCTCCTCGACGGCCTGGGGAGCCTGCATGGCCGGGCCGAAGGAGAGGGTGACGGCGGCCTCGAACACCTGCTCCTTCGTACCGAAGTAGTGGTGCACCAGCGCCGAGTCCACCCCGGCGGCCTTGGCGATGCCGCGTACGGACGCCTTGTCGTAGCCGCGCTCGGAGAACTCCTCGCGGGCCGCTGCCAGGATGCGGTCGCGGGCGGCGGGCGTGTCGGCCGATTCCGTGCGGGAGGGCCTGCCCCTGCGGCGGGGGGTGGCCGGGGTCACCGTCGGGGAACCCGCGCGGCGGAGGCGAGATGCAGCCGGGTGAAGGCGAGTGCCTCCGCCAGGTCGGCCTCGCGCTCGGCGGCGGACATGGCACGGCGGGTGTTGACCTCGATCACGACGTGGCCGTCGAAACCGCTCAGGGCGAGACGTTCCAGCAGTTCGGCGCAGGGCTGGCTGCCGCGGCCCGGGACGAGGTGCTCGTCCTTGGCCGACCCCCTGCCGTCCGCCATGTGCACATGGCCGAGGCGGTCGCCCATGCGGCCGACCATGTCCAGGGCGTCGGTGCGGGACGTCGCGGAGTGGCTGAGGTCGATCGTGAAGTGCCGGTAGTCGTCCTTCGTCACGTCCCAGTCGGGGGCGTACGCGAGCATCTCGCGGTCGCGGTAGCGCCAGGGGTACATGTTCTCGACGGCGAACCGGACGTCCGTCTCGTTCGCCATCCGCCAGATCCCGGTGACGAAGTCACGCGCGTACTGGCGCTGCCAGCGGAACGGCGGGTGGACGACGACCGTGCTCGCGCCGAGCTTCTCGGCGGCGGCCTGGGCGCGCTGGAGCTTGACCCACGGGTCGGTGGACCACACGCGTTGGGTGATCAGCAGACAGGGCGCGTGAACGGCGAGGATGGGGATCTGGTGGTAGTCGGAGAGGCGGCGCAGGGCCTCCAGGTCCTGGCTGACCGGGTCGGTCCAGACCATGACCTCCACGCCGTCGTACCCGAGGCGTGCGGCGATCTCGAAGGCCGTGGCCGTCGACTCCGGGTACACGGAGGCCGTGGACAGGGCGACCTTCGCGTCCGGGATCCGTACGGGTTCTGCCACGCGGCACAGCCTACGGGGTGGGGCCTCGCCCGTGCGCCGTCGGGGGCGCGCACGCGTGAAAGGCCAGGCCCCGCGAACCTGGAAGACCACGGGGCCGCGGGGTGAGAACGACGCTCAGCCCCTGCTTCTCAGGGGCGCGGGAACCTGCGCGAGTAGCCCCTCGCACCCGCGCCCGACGACTCACCCGACCACACGTCCCACCTGGGCCCTACGCCGTACCCATGTGATCCAGCCGCCGCAGAATCACACCCTCCCGAAGCGCCCAGGGACAGATCTCCAACGTCTCCACCTGGAACAGATCCATCGCGGCCTCCGCGACCAGCGCACCGGCGAGGAGCTGGTTGGCGCGCCCCTCGGACACGCCCGGCAGGGCCGCTCGCTGGGCGGTGGTCATGCCGGCGAGTTTGGGCACCCAGGACTCCAACGCGCCGCGCTTGAGGTCGCGCTGGACGTAGAGCCCCTCGGCGGAGCGGGCGGCGCCGCCGATACGGGCGAGCTGCTTGAAGGTCTTGGAGGTGGCGACGACGTGGTCGGGGGCCCCGAAACGGCTGAACTCCCCGACCGTACGGGCGATCTGGGCGCGTACATGGCGGCGCAGGGCCCGGATGTCGTCGGGGGTGGGCGGGTCGCCGGGGAGCCAGCCGGCGGTGAGGCGGCCGGCGCCGAGCGGCAGCGAGGCCGCGGCGTCGGGCTCCTCGTCTATGCCGTAGGCGATCTCCAGGGAGCCGCCGCCGATGTCGAGGACGAGGAGCTTGCCGGCCGACCAGCCGAACCACCGGCGGACGGCGAGGAACGTCAGCCGGGCCTCCTCGGAGCCGGTGAGGACCTGGAGCTCCACGCCGGTCTCGTCCTTGACACGGGCGAGGACGTCGTCGGCGTTGCTGGCCTCACGCACCGCCGACGTGGCGAACGGGAGCAGCTCCTCGACGCCCTTGTCCTCGGCGGCCTGGAGCGCCTCGTGGACGACGGCTATGAGTTTGTCGACCCCTTCGGGGTCGATGGCCCCGGCCTCGTCGAGGAGTTGGGCAAGGCGCAGTTCCACCTTGTGCGAGTGCGCGGGCAGAGGGCGCGCGCCCGGGTGTGCGTCCACCACCAGCAGATGCACCGTGTTCGATCCCACGTCGAGGACACCGAGTCTCATGGGCGGAACGCTACTGCCAGCGGAGGCGTGGACCGTCCTCGATGCGGCTTCGGGCGCCGTACCCTGGACGGGTGCCAAAGACGAAAAAGGCAAAGGCCGACAAGTCGGCAGCGGGAGCGGCGTCCGGAGCGGCTGCGGCCGGCGGCTCTTCGCGAGCGAAGGCGGCGACCAGGCCACCGAAGTCGGCGAAGGGCTCGGCGGAGTCCACGGTGCCGGACGAGAAGGGGCTCGATTTCGCGCGCGCGTGGGTGGAGTTCCCTGATCCGGCGGACGACGAGCAGGTCTTCCGCTGCGATCTGACCTGGCTGACGTCCCGCTGGAACTGCGTCTTCGGCAGCGGCTGCCAGGGCATCCAGGCGGGCCGCGCGGCCGACGGGTGCTGCACCCTGGGCGCCCACTTCTCGGACGAGGACGACGAGAAACGCGTCGCCGAGCATGTGGCGAGACTCACTCCGGAGATCTGGCAGTTCCACGATGTGGGCACGGAGTCCGGCTGGGTCTCGAAGGACGAGGACGGCGACCGGCAGACCCGCCCGTACAAGGGGTCGTGCATCTTCCAGAACCGCCCGGGTTTCGCCGGGGGCGCGGGCTGCTCGCTGCACATCCTGGCGCTCCGGGAGGGGCGCGAGCCGCTGGAGACCAAGCCGGACGTCTGCTGGCAGCTGCCGATCCGCCGCACCTACGACTGGATCGACCGGCCCGACGACACCCGGGTGCTCCAGGTGTCGATCGGCGAGTACGACCGTCGCGGCTGGGGCCCCGGCGGTCACGACCTGCACTGGTGGTGCACCTCGGCGACCTCGGCGCACGGCGCGGGCGACCCGGTGTACGTCTCGTACCGCCCGGAGTTGATCGAACTGATGGGCAAGGAGGGGTACGACCGCCTGGTCGAGCTGTGCGAACAGCGACTGGCCTCCCGACTGCCCCTGGTGGCGCCGCACCCTGCGGATCCGGCGGAGCCGTCTGGTCCGTCTGGTCCGTCTGGTCCGGCAACTGCCGCAGGTCGATAGGCCGACGGGCGGCGGCAGCGGGCCGTTTCCCGTCCGGGGAGTGAGGAAAGGACCATCGGTCCCCTCTCGGCTCCCCCTCTCGCCCCCTCCCTGACTCCCTGGCTCCCTCCCCGCCGGTCTACGACGCCGGCGGGGGGTCGCCGCCTCCGTCGCCCGGTGGTGTCGTGGGGCCGCCCGGGTCCGTGGGGGCCGGGTCGGTGGGGGGCGGGGTGGGGTCCGGCTGGGCCGGGCCGGTGGGCGTGGGGTCCGGGTCAGGAGTGGGCGGTGGCGCGGTGGGCCTCGGCGGGCCCGGGTCCGGGACCGGTGGGGTCGGCCGGTGGTCGACCGGCGGCGTCGGAGCCGGACCGTAGCCCTCGATCGTCACCACGGCGTCCGATGGGTCCAGCGTCACCCGCGCGGTCCAGTACCCGGTGGGTTCGCTCAGCTGGTCGACGTACACCTTGATCGTCAGGGACTCGCCGGGTTTCAGGGTGCCCGAGTACTGGCTGAGGTAGAGCCAGTCGGCGCCGGTGCGGGCGGACCAGCGGACGGACGAGTCACCGGTCGCCCTGAGGGTGATGAGGGTGGTGTCGCCGTCGTTCGCGGCGGCGACGGCGAGTGCGCCCCGCCCTTTGCCCTGGCTGACCTCCACGGACACGTCGTCCGACGCGTGCTTCCCCCGGCTGTGGCGGGCGTCGGGCCTGGTCCGGGCGTTGCCGGCGTTCTCGTATGCGTCGCCACCGCCGTCGCCGACGGTGCCGTCGCCGTCGCCCTGCTCCTCGCCCGCGCTGACCGAGCGGCCGTCGCTCCCCTCGCCGATGAGGGGGGCGCCCCGGTAGGCGGCCCAGAGGGCGAAGACCGGCGCGGCGACGACGGTGGCGACGACGGTGGTGGTCACGGCCCGCGCGCGCAGCCGTTCCCGGCGGGCCGCGCGGTCCCGCGGGTCCATGGGGAAGCCACGCCGGTCGAAGCGCGGGGCGCCGCCACGCGCGCGGGTGAGATGGGCCATCGCGGGACCCAGGGCGGCGCGTGGCGCTTCGAGCACCGGCAGCGCGGCGGGCGTGACGGTGGTGCCGGGCCAGCGGCCGGGGACGGCGCGCTCGGCGGCGCGACGGCAGACGGGGCAGTCGTCGACGTGCCGGACGAGCTCGCGGCGCAGGGTGGCGCTCAGGACGAGCTGATGGTCACCGGTCAGCAGGGCGACGCTCGCGCAGGCGCCGGTCTCGACGACGGCGAGGGCGGCCCGGGTGCGCTCCACCTCGCAGGCGGCGGAGGCGAGCAGCTCCCGCGCGGCCGTCGCGTCCATGCCCAGCACGGCGGCGACCTCATGCGCGGTGAGCTGATGCCGTACGGCCAGCTCCAGGGCCTCGCGCTGCTCGGGTGTGGTGCCGGCCACCTCCGGCCAGGCGAGCAGGGCGAGTTCACGCCGCCGCTGCCGTTCCTCGTCCTCGGAGAGGACGACGGCCCTCACGGCGCCCTTGGCGGCGCGCCCCTTCTCCGCGCGCCCCTTCTCCGCGCGCCCCTTCTCCGCGCGCCCTTTCTCCGAGCGCGCCGCTTCCGGGCGCGTCATTTCCGAGCGCGTCTTCTCGGCGTGCGCCTTCTCGGCCCCACCGCCGTGCACCGGTTGGCGCGCGGAGACACGCGCGCCCGGACGCTTCTGCCTGACCTCGGCGAGCTTGCGCAGACAGGCCCAGCGGGCCAGTGCGTACAGCCAGGCCCGGCGGTCGTCGGCGGTGTCCGGCCCCCGGCGCCGCTCGGCGAGCGCGAGCACGTCGGCGAGCGCCGCGGTGGCCGCGTCGCGGTCGCACAGCACGGACATGCAGTAGGTGAACAGGCCGTCCAGGTACGGCTCGTAGCGCGCCGGCGGGCGCTGCGCCACCGCGCGCGCCGCCGCCCGATCGCGCGCCTCACGGTGCGCCCGGTGTGCGCCGGTGGTGCGGGTCGAGGTTTCCGGACTGATGCTCATCATTCATGGACGGTAGGCGCCCGGAACCAGCACCTTCTCGCCCCTTGAGCACATTTACTCCGTACGGGTGAAACGATCCCTCATAAGGGGACAGGAATCCCGCATTCCGCGGCGCGCGGGAACCATGGCCGAATGTTGTGCACTTTATTGACTGCCACCAGAAAATAGCCCTACCTTCCTTTGTGGTCCGAGCTACTCCCAAGTACGAGCGGGCAACGTCCCCCCTCCTCCGCGTCGACAGGAGCCCCACCCCCATGGCCGCACGCACCCGACGCTCCACCCGCCGCTCCACCAGCCGAGCCCTCGCCGCCCTGGCCGCGACCGTCGTCCTCTCGCTGACCGGCGCCTCCGTCTCGACCGCCGCCCCCCTGACCGCCGCGCCCGCCGTCGAACGCCTCAACGGCACCCTCCCCGACGGCGCCACCTGGATAGCGGACGTCCCCGAGAACTGGAACGGCACGCTGATCGTCTTCAGCCACGGCTTCGGCTCGACGGTGCCCCAGAACGCCCCCCGCGAGGCCGTACGCCTCCGCCTCCTCGAAGAGGGCTACGCCCTCACCGGCTCCTCCTACGACACCAGCGAGACCCTCTGGGCCCTGGAGAGCGCGGAGCGCGACCAGGTCGCCACCGTCGCCGCGGTCACCGAGAGGATCGGCGAACCCACCCGCACCCTGTCCATCGGCCAGTCCATGGGCGGCCTGGTCAACGCCCGGCTCGCCCGCTCGGGCGCCGGCGGGATCGACGGCGCCCTGGGCCTGTGCGGTCTCGTGGCCGGCGCCAACGACCTGCACTCCTACCAGCTCGACGCCGAGTACACGATCGCCCGGCTCCTGCTCCCCGGCACTCCCGTGAAGCTGGTGGACTTCGCCTCCGAGGCCGAGGGCGCCGCCACGGGCCAACAGCTCACCGACGCCGTCGTCGCCGCCCAGAAGACCCCTGAGGGCCGGGCCCGGATCGCCCTCGCCGCCGCCTACCTCAACCTGCCCACCTGGGCGCCCGGCAAGGACCGCCCCGCCGCCGGTGACCGGGAGGAGCAGCAGGCCCAGCAGTACGAGTGGCTGGCCCAAGGCATCCTCAACCGCGTCGAGCTCGCCCGCTTCCACGTGGAGAAGGCCCTCGGCGGCAACAACTCCGGGAACAAGGGCGTCGACTACGCGCGCGTGCTCGCGGGCTCCCAGCACGCACCCCTGGTCAAGGCCCTCTACAAGAAGGCCGGCCTCGACCTGCGAGCCGATCTGCGCGACCTGACCGCCAACGCCACCATCACCGCCGACCCGGCCGCCGTCGCCGCCGGCCTGCGCACGTCCTCCGCGGGCCAGGGCCTCGCCGTCCCCCTCCTCAACATCCACACCACCGCCGACGGCCTCGTCCCCGTCGAACAGGAGTCCCGCTTCGCCACCCGGGTCCGCGCCTCCGGCGACGCCGCGCAGCTCCGCCAGGCCTACGTCGAGCGCCAGGGCCACTGCACCTTCACCACCGCCGAGACGGTGGCCGCCCTCCACGCCCTGGAGTCCCGTCTCGACACCGGCCGCTGGGGCACCTCCGCGACCCCGACCGCCCTCCAGTCCGCCGCCACGGCCCTCGACCTCGACGGCGCGGCCTACGTCCCGTACCGCCCGGCCGAACTGACCATCGGCCGCCGCCCGTAGAAACCGGCCCCGCCGTCCGTCATGGGACGGACGGCGGCCGAGCAGAAGAACGGCCGGGCCGACTTGGCCGGTGCGTGGAAGCCCGTAGGCCACCAGGCGACGGGCTCCACGCACCGGCCCGGCCCGGCCCCATCCACCGCCGGACCCACCACCCCACAACGCCCTTCCCCACGTAAGCCATTCGGCCGACGGTCTGAGATGTCAGTGCCCTCCGTTACGGTTCGTCCATGGCTGCCCGTACGAAGACCACGAAGGACCGCCCGTCCTACCGCTGCACCGAATGCGGCTGGCAGACGGCCAAGTGGCTGGGCCGCTGCCCCGAATGCCAGGCCTGGGGCACGGTCGAGGAGTACGGCACCCCCGCCGTCCGTACGACGGCCCCGGGCCGCGTCACCACCTCCGCGGTCCCCATCGGCCAGGTGGACGGCCGCCAGGCCACCGCCCGCTCCACCGGCGTCCCCGAGCTCGACCGAGTCCTCGGGGGCGGCCTCGTCCCCGGCGCCGTCGTCCTCCTCGCGGGAGAGCCCGGCGTCGGCAAGTCCACCCTCCTCCTCGACGCCGCCGCCAAGTCCGCGAGCGCCGAACACCCCACCCTGTACGTCACGGGCGAGGAGTCCGCCAGCCAGGTCCGCCTGCGCGCCGACCGCATCGGCGCCCTCCACGACCACCTCTACCTCGCCGCCGAGACCGACCTCGCCGCCGTCCTCGGCCACTTGGACGCGGTCAAACCGTCCCTGCTGATCCTGGACTCGGTCCAGACCGTCGCCTCCCCGGAGATCGACGGCGCCCCCGGCGGCATGGCCCAGGTCCGCGAGGTCGCCGGCGCCCTGATCCGCGCCTCCAAGGATCGCGGCATGTCGACGCTCCTCGTGGGCCACGTCACCAAGGACGGCGCCATCGCGGGCCCCCGCCTCCTGGAGCACCTCGTCGACGTGGTCCTGCACTTCGAGGGCGACCGGCACGCCCGCCTCCGCCTGGTCCGCGGCGTCAAGAACCGCTACGGCGCCACGGACGAGGTCGGCTGCTTCGAGCTGCACGACGAGGGCATCACCGGCCTGACCGACCCCAGCGGGCTGTTCCTCACCCGCCGCGACGAACCCGTCCCCGGCACCTGCCTGACCGTCACGCTGGAGGGCCGCCGTCCCCTGGTCGCGGAAGTGCAGTCGCTCACAGTGGACTCGCAGCTCCCCTCCCCCCGCCGGACCACGTCCGGCCTGGAGACCTCCCGGGTCTCGATGATGCTCGCGGTCCTGGAGCAGCGCGGCCGGATCAGCGCCCTCGGCAAGCGGGACATCTACTCGGCGACGGTCGGCGGCGTGAAGCTGTCGGAGCCCGCGGCGGACCTCGCGATCGCGCTGGCCCTGGCATCCGCGGCGACCGACACCCCCCTGCCCAAGAACCTCGTGGC
Organism: Streptomyces akebiae; assembly: GCF_019599145.1. NCBI lineage: Bacteria > Bacillati > Actinomycetota > Actinomycetes > Kitasatosporales > Streptomycetaceae > Streptomyces > Streptomyces akebiae. The sequence goes on from NZ_CP080647.1 coordinate 4,326,470, forward strand.
GATCGGCGAAGTGGGCCTCGCGGGCGAGGTCAGAAGAGTCACCGGCGTCCAGCGCCGGCTGTCCGAGGCACACCGCCTCGGCTTCACCCACGCGCTCGTTCCGTCCGATCCCGGCAAGGTTCCTCCCGGTATGAAGGTCCTGGAAGTGGCCGACATGGGAGACGCGCTGCGGGTACTGCCCCGATCCCGTCGGCGAGAGGCCCCACGGGACGACGAGGACCGCCGGTAGACTTTGCCCAGGTCTCGCCCGTCCGTACGAACCACGTGTGCGAAACGGGAGCGCCCCAGAACCTGCGACCGGAGGAGTGCAGTGGCAGCCAACGACCGGGCAGCAGCTCCCGGAAAGTCCGGTGGGAGCTCCGGTGCCGATGGCCTGATGCGCGCCTCACTGAGCGCCGTGGCCCCAGGCACGGCCCTGCGCGACGGGCTAGAACGGATTCTCCGCGGCAACACCGGCGGACTCATCGTGCTGGGCTCCGACAAGACCGTCGAAGCCATGTGTACGGGCGGTTTCGTCCTGGATGTCGAGTTCACGGCCACGCGCCTGCGTGAGCTGTGCAAACTGGACGGCGGCATCGTCCTCGCCTCGGACCTCTCCAAGATCCTCCGGGCGGGCGTGCAACTGGTCCCCGACCCGACGATCCCCACGGAGGAGACGGGCACCCGGCACCGCACGGCCGACCGCGTGAGCAAGCAGGTGGGCTTCCCCGTCGTCTCGGTCTCCCAGTCGATGCGCCTCATCGCGCTGTACGTCGACGGACAGCGCCGCGTCCTGGAGGACTCGGCCGCGATCCTCTCCCGCGCGAACCAGGCCCTCGCCACCCTTGAGCGCTACAAGCTCCGTCTGGACGAGGTGGCGGGCACTCTCTCCGCCCTGGAGATCGAGGACCTGGTGACGGTCCGGGACGTCTCGGCGGTCGCCCAGCGACTGGAGATGGTCCGCCGCATCGCCACCGAAATCGCTGAATACGTGGTCGAACTGGGCACGGACGGCCGTCTCCTGGCCCTCCAGCTCGACGAACTGATCGCGGGCGTCGAACCGGAACGCGAGCTGGTGGTCAGGGACTACGTGCCCGAGCCCACCGCCAAACGCTCCCGTACGGTCGACCAGGCCCTCCACGAACTCGACGCCCTCACCCACGCCGAGCTCCTCGAACTCCCCACGGTCGCCCGCGCCCTCGGCTACACCGGCTCCCCCGAGGGCATGGACTCGGCCGTCTCCCCGCGCGGTTTCCGCCTCCTCGCCAAGGTCCCGCGCCTCCCGGGCGCCATCATCGACCGCCTCGTGGAGCACTTCGGCGGCCTCCAGAAACTCCTCGCCGCCAGCGTCGACGACCTGCAGACGGTCGACGGCGTCGGCGAGGCCCGAGCCCGCAGCGTCCGCGAGGGCCTGTCCCGCCTGGCGGAGTCGTCGATCCTGGAACGCTACGTCTGACCGACCGCCCCACGGCAGCCCACACCGGACGAGGTCGAGGTCGAGGACAAGGCCGAAGACCGACAGGGGATCCGGGGACGCAGCCCTCAGGCCCGCCCGCCCCCGTCCGTCAGTCCTTCTCCAGCACGAAGGACGTCCGGGCCGTGGCCAGCCCCGGCGCCTTCGCCTCGACGAGGTACGTCCCGGCAGTGGCCGAACCGGGGGACGGGGTGGCGCAGTTGGGGGCGCTGGGGTCGCGGTTCCACTCGACGGTGTAGGTGACCCGGTCACCGGCCGGCACCTTGAACATCAGGCTGCCCGCCGTCTCATGGCAGTCGTCGGACGCCCAGAACGTGTCGTCGGCGTCGGCCGGGGTGATCGTCACCACCGTGTTGTCCGGCCCGAGATCGAGCTTGCAGTCCCCACCGGAGGAGTTGCGGGCGATCAGTTCGAACGTCGGGTTCACCCCGGGTTCGTAGGCGTTACGCACGCTGCGCACGGTCAACTTCACCGCCCCGGCGGTGCAGTTGGGCAGACTGGACCCCGCCGGAACCTGCTCGCCGGAGCTGCTCCCGTTCTTGCCGCCGTCGTCGGACGTGCCCCCACCCGCCGCACCGGCGCCGGCAGTCGTGTCCCCACCACCGGAACCCGAGCCGGAGCCGGACCCCGAACCCTCGCCCGAACCGGTGCCGGAACTGTCGCCCCCGGAGCTCGACTCGTCACCCGACTCGTCGCGTCCGCCCGGCGCTTCACTGATCGCGGGACCGGAACCGGACGGCCCGGGAGTGATCGAGGTCACGGGATTCTTACCGCCGGGCTCACCCGCGTTGTTGTCGCCGTCTCCGCCACCGCCGGTGACGACCCACACGACGAGGATCGCGAGCAGACCGACGACGGTCAGCAGAACGGCCCTCCGGCGCCAGTAGATGGTGGAGGGAAGCGGCCCGATCGGATTGCGCAGAGATCCCACGGCGCAAACTGTACGAGAGATCCGGCACTTCGCTGGCCCCACCCGCCGCCCGAAACCTCAACTTTTCCGGATCATCATCCCGGTCGTTCCCGTGATCGCCGCGACTGACCGCCCCGTGATCGCGGTGTGTGATCACAGAGCCCGTACGGGCACGATCCGTGACCGCCCTCGGATCGCGCGATCAGCACCAACTCTCCGTCCCTCCACGTCCGTTCACGGAACACACGCTCCGCCGACACCGAGTCCACTCGGCGCCTGCCTCGACCCACCTGCCACAATCGTCCCCACCACCGCAGCACGTCGCAGGACTTGGAGAAGACCATGGCCGGATCCGAGACCGTGGAGAACGGCGCCGGCGCACCGGCGTCGAGGCCGTTGCGCAAGCTGGGGTTCCTGACCATCGGGCTGTTCGACGAGGCCGACCCGCGCCGGGGCCACGAGTCCACCCTGGAGATCATCGAGCTGGGTGAGCGGCTCGGATTCGACAGCGCGTGGCTGCGCCACCGTCATCTGCAGTACGGCATCTCCTCCCCCGTCGCGGTCCTCGCGGCCGCCTCGCAGCGCACGAGCCGTATCGAACTGGGCACCGCCGTCATCCCGTTGGGCTGGGAGAACCCGCTGCGGCTCGCCGAGGACCTGGCCACGGTCGACCTCCTCTCCGGCGGCCGGCTCAACCCGGGGGTCAGCGTCGGACCGCCGATGCACTACGACACCGTCAAGGCGGCGCTCTACCCGGACACGGCCGACGCGGAGGACTTCGGCTTCGAACGGGTCCGGCGGCTCCTGGGCTTCGTACGCGGCGAGGCGGCCACGGACTTCAGCGGCATCGAGGGGTTCGAGGTCTTCTCCGACCGGGTCCAGCCGCACTCCCCCGGGCTGGGCGCCCGGATGTGGTACGGCGGCGGCAGCCTCCGGTCGGCGCGGTGGGCAGGCGAGAACGGGATGAACTTCCTGACCAGCAGCGTGGTGAAGGCGGAGGGGCCGGTGGAGGGAGTGGCGGCGGAGCCGGGGACCGCGGAGCCGGGGACCGCGGCCGCCTCCGGGACGGTGGACTTCGCCGAGATCCAGCGCTCGCACATCCGGGAGTTCCGCGCGCACCACCCCGACGGCGAGCGGGCCCGGGTCTCGCAGGGCCTCGTCGTCATCCCCACCGACTCGGCGAACTCGGAGCAGCGCGCCAAGTACGAGGCGTACGCGGCGAAGCGGTTGCCCCGGACCACCGCGCCGCAGGGGCCGGGGCGGCTCCTGTTCGCGCCGGACCTGGTGGGCACGTCCGCGGAGATCGCCGAGCGGCTGCGGGCGCACGTCGCGTTCCGCGAGATCGACGAGGTGGCCTTCGCGCTGCCGTTCACCTTCGCGCACGAGGACTACGTCCAGATCCTCACGGACATCGCGACGAGGTTGGGGCCGGCGTTGGGTTGGCACCCGGCCGACTGACGACCAGGCCCCGCATCCCGCCCCCACTACATCCCGCATGGCAGGATCGACCGTGCCATGACTGCACCCACGAAACCTCAGAGCAGCCCTGCCGACGTAACCCCCACCTCCACCCCCACCCCCACGGCCACCGATCTGCACACCCCGGTGATCGCCTGGTTCGAGACGCACGCCCGTGATCTGCCCTGGCGGCGACCGGAGGCCGGGCCATGGGGGGTGATGGTCAGCGAGTTCATGCTTCAGCAGACACCGGTCAACCGTGTACTGCCCGTCTACGAACAGTGGTTGGCGCGCTGGCCCCGTCCGGCGGACCTCGCCAAGGAACCACCTGGTGAGGCGGTGCGCGCGTGGGGCCGGCTCGGTTACCCCCGTCGCGCACTGCGGCTCCACGGCGCGGCGGTGGCCATAACGGAACGGCACGGCGGCGACGTACCACGCGAGCACGCGCAGCTGCTCGCCCTGCCGGGGATCGGCGAGTACACGGCCGCGGCGGTGGCGTCGTTCGCGTACGGGCAGCGGCACGCCGTGCTCGACACGAACGTGCGGCGGGTCTTCGCCCGTGCGGTGAGCGGCACGCAGTACCCGCCGAACGCGACCACGGCCGCCGAGCGGAAGCTGGCCCGGGCCCTGCTGCCCGAGGACGACGGGACGGCGTCCCGGTGGGCGGCCGCGTCGATGGAGCTGGGCGCGCTGGTGTGCACGGCGAAGAACGAGACGTGCGGGCGTTGTCCGATCGCCGGGCAGTGCGCCTGGCGGCTGGCGGGGAAGCCCGCGCACGAGGGTCCGGCGCGGCGCGGTCAGACGTACGCCGGTACCGACCGCCAGGTGCGCGGCAAGCTGCTCGCCGTTCTGCGGGAGGCGATCGGGCCGGTGCCGCAGACCGTGCTCGACCGGGTGTGGGACGAGCCGGTGCAGCGGGCGCGCGCCCTGGACGGGCTGGTCTCCGACGGACTCGTGGAACCCCTCCCGGGGGGCCTCTACCGCCTCCCCCTCACCTGACCCACCGGTGTCACCGACGGGGTAAACCGGCCCATCTCCCCCTGAAAGCCCACTCCGCTTTACCCCGTTCCTCCTTCTGTTACACAACCGACGGACAGCCGAGCGTTCTCCGCAGGCTGCCTCGGACGTCTCCGTGACAACCCCTCCGTAGCTTCATTGGCGTACCGCAGGAACCCGCGAAACGAACCGGCGGATCCGGCGGAACGAGCGGTACGCACCGCGAATCGCATGCGGCACGCACCAGCACACGAAGCGGCGGACAGCCGGCACCGCGCCACAGCGCGGACGTCGGAAACGGGGAACGGAGGCGGTTGATCATGGCGCACGGCGAGGTGCTCGAATTCGAGGAGTACGTCCGTACCCGGCAGGACGCGCTGCTGCGCAGCGCCCGCCGGCTCGTGCCGGACCCGGTGGACGCCCAGGATCTGCTGCAGACGGCGCTGGCACGGACGTACGGCCGCTGGGACGGCATCGCGGACAAGCGGCTGGCGGACGCCTACCTGCGCCGGGTCATGATCAACACGCGTACGGAGTGGTGGCGGGCCCGCAAGCTGGAGGAGGTCCCGACCGAGCAGCTGCCGGACGCCTGCATCGACGACTCCACCGAGCAGCACGCGGACCGCGCCCTCCTGATGGACATCATGAAGGTGCTGGCACCCAAGCAGCGCAGTGTCGTGGTCCTGCGACACTGGGAGCAGATGTCCACGGAGGAGACGGCCGCCGCCCTCGGCATGTCGGCCGGCACGGTCAAGAGCACGCTGCACCGTGCGCTGGCCCGACTCCGCGAGGAGTTGGAGTCGCGGGACCACGAAGAGCGCGCCGCCCGCGCGCTCGAAGCGAGCGAGGAGCAGGAGCGTTGCGCGGCCTGAGCACAGCGGCCGGCCCCCGTCCGGGGGTCAGGCGGGCCACGAAGGCGGTGATCACGGCGGTGGCCGTGCTCGCCGCCCTCGCCCTTTCCGTGTCCGCCTGCGGCACGGGCGGCACCGGTGCCCGGGACGAGGGACCGGCCGACAGCGACTCCCTCGCGGCGGGCGGGGCCACACCGTCCGTCTCCGGTTCGGCGGACGCCGACGGGGAGGGCGACCACCCGAGTGTCGCCGAGGTCGTCCGGATGGTCCGCGCGGACCCGGAGGTCAGCAAGGCGGTCAAGAGCGACCTGAGGCCGTGCGTGGCCGACGAGTACCCGGTGGACGTGACGTACGGGGACCTGACCGGAGGTTCGACCGACGACCTCGTGGTCAATGTGATGACCTGCGCGGACGCCGTCGGTGTGGCGTCGTACGTGTACCGCGCGGAGAAGAAGGGGACGTACCGGAGCGTCTTCCTGTCCGAACAGCCCCCCGTCTACGCGGAGATCGACCGGGGCGACCTCCTGGTCACCCGGCAGCTGTACGAGAATGGCGACCCTTCCTCGTATCCGACCAGCGAGGAAGTGACCACCTATCGCTGGATCAAGGACGACTTCGTCCAGCGTTCCAGCACGCGCACCGAGTACAGCACCGCGGTGGGCGGCGCGGAGTCGGCGACTCCCGGGTCGAGCTGAGCCGAGTCCAGCCGCCCCCGCCCCACCCGATCTACCCGACCCACCCGCCCTTCCCGACCAACCCGACACCCTTCGACCGAGAGCGAGCGAGATCACCGGATGGCAGAGCAGACCCATGTCCTGTTCGTCGAGGACGACGACGTCATCCGCGAGGCCACCCAGCTCGCCCTGGAGCGGGACGGATTCGCGGTCACGGCCATGCCCGACGGACTGTCGGGGCTGGAGGCGTTCCGTGCGAACCGGCCCGACATCGCCCTCCTCGACGTCATGGTCCCGGGCCTGGACGGGGTCTCCCTGTGCCGCCGCATCCGGGACGAGTCGACCGTCCCGGTGATCATGCTCTCCGCGCGTGCCGACTCGATCGACGTGGTGCTGGGCCTGGAGGCGGGCGCCGACGACTACGTGACCAAGCCGTTCGACGGCGCGGTCCTGGTCGCCCGGATCCGCGCGGTGCTGCGCCGCTTCGGCCACGCGAGCGGCGGTGACGCCAAGGCGGAGGAGGCCGGGGCCGCGGGCACCGGCGGGGTGCTCACCTTCGGCGAACTGGTGATCGACACCGAGGGCATGGAGGTGCGGAAGTCGGGGGTGCCGGTGGCGCTGACACCGACCGAGATGCGGCTGCTGCTGGAGTTCTCGTCCGCCCCCGGCACGGTTCTCTCCCGTGACAAGCTGCTCGAACGCGTGTGGGACTACGGCTGGGGCGGTGACACCCGGGTCGTCGACGTCCATGTCCAGCGGTTGCGCGCGAAGATCGGCCAGGACCGGATCGAGACGGTCCGCGGCTTCGGCTACAAGCTCAAGGCCTGAGCGGGGACGGGACCGACATGGAGTCGAGGGGGATACGAGGAGGGCGGCGGGCGCCGGAGGCGACACGCGCCGCCGCCGGCCGCCCGTTCGGCGGGCTCGCATCGGGGGCGAGGCCGGCACCGGACGCGAGGTCCGCGTCGGGCACGGGGCCCGCTTCGGGCACGGGGTCCGCTTCGGGCATCCGGACGGGGCTGCGCTGGCAGTTGAGCGCGGCGATCGCTCTGGTCGGAGCGCTGGTGGCGGTCGCGCTGAGCCTGGTCGTGCACAACGCGGCACGCGTCTCGATGCTCGACAACTCACGCGACCTCGCCAACGAGCGCATCCAGGTCGCCCAGCGCATGTACGAGTCGGGCCGCCCGCTGAAGTCCGGCGCCTTCGGGGTCAAGCTCGACGACCCCGACATCCCGAAGGACCTGCTGGCCAAGGTCAGCGAGGGTCGCCGGGCCACCTACGTGTCCGAGGGCGAGAACGGGGTGCCCGACATCTGGGCGGCGGTCCCGCTGAAGGACAAGCGGGTCCTGTCCCTGCACACCGACTTCACCGACCACAGCTCGGCGGTGATGCGGGACCTCGACCAGGCCCTGCTCATCGGCTCGATCGCGGTCGTCTTCGGCGGCTCGGCCCTCGGAGTCCTCATCGGCGGACAGATGTCCCGTCGGCTGCGCAAGGCGGCGGCCGCCGCCCACGAGGTGGCCAAGGGTGAGTCGGACGTACGGGTGCAGGACGCTATCGGCGGTGTCGTACGCGACGAGACCGCGGAGCTGGCGCGGGCCGTGGACGCCATGGCCGACACTCTGCGGCAGCGCATCGAGGCGGAGCGCCGGGTGACGGCGGACATCGCCCACGAGCTGCGTACGCCGGTGACCGGACTGCTGACGGCCGCGGAACTGCTGCCCCCGGGCCGCCCCTCCGAGCTGGTCCGCGACCGGGCCCAGGCGATGCGCACGCTCGTCGAGGACGTGCTGGAGGTGGCCCGCCTCGACGGGGCCTCCGAGCGGGCCGAGTTGCAGGACATCATGCTGGGTGAGTTCGTGGCCCGGCGGGTGGCGGCGAAGAACGCGGACGTGCGCGTGCAGGTCGTGCACGAGTCGGAGGTGACGACCGACCCCCGCCGTCTTGAGCGGGTCCTGCTGAACCTGCTGGCCAACGCGGCGAAGCACGGCAGACCGCCGATCGAGGTGTCCGTCGAGGGCCGCGTCATCCGGGTCCGCGACCATGGCCCCGGCTTCCCCGAGGAACTCCTCGCCGACGGGCCCCGCCGTTTCCGCACCGGCGCCTCGGACCGGGCCGGCCAGGGTCACGGCCTCGGCCTCACCATCGCCGCCGGCCAGGCGCGCGTCCTCGGTGCCCGCCTCACCTTCCGCAACGTCCGCCCGCCCGGGTCCCCGGACGCGGTCCCGGCGGAGGGCGCGGTCGCCGTCCTCTGGCTCCCGGAACACGCCCCGACGAACACGGGAAGCTACCCGATGCTGCCGATGTCGAACGACGCGACGGGGTAGGGCGGTGAAAAGCACGGGGCGCAGCCCCTGCTTTTCCGGGGCGCGGGGAACTGCGCGAGAAGCCCCACGCCCGCACCCGCACCCGCACCCGCCAATGCACCGAACCCCCCGAGCTCAACCGCGAACTCAGGGGGCCCACTCACACCATCAGACGGCCGCCGCAGCCTCCTTCGCCCCGGCCTCCCCCGTCTTCCCAGCGGCCCCAGCCGCCCCACCCCCATCGGACGCATCCGCCGCAGAAGACCCCCCGGCCCCCCGCAACGGCACCTCCTTCACGAACACCGCCGCCACCAGCGCCACCACGGAGACAACCGCCCCCAGCAGAAACGCCGAGTGCGTCCCGGAGGACACCGCGTACTGGTACGCCTCCCGCGCGGCCTCCGGCAGCTTCGCCAGACTCGCCGCGTCCAGCTGCGCCGACTGCTCGGTCACGCTGGACCCCAGCGCCCCGGCCCGCTCGGCCATGACGTCCTGCACCCGGCTGTTGAACAACGCGCCCATGATCGCGACGCCGAAGGACGACCCGAGGGTCCGGGACAGCGTGGTCGTGGACGAGGCGACGCCCATGTCCTTCATCTCGACGCTGTTCTGCGCGACCAGCATGGTGATCTGCATCAGGCATCCCATACCGGCACCCAGCACGGCCATGAACAGCCCGGACGTCACCCGGCTCGTCCCGGTGTCCATCTGCGCCAGCAGGAACAGCCCCACGATCATCAGGACGCTCCCGACGACCGGGAAGACCTTGTAGCGGCCGCTGTTCGTGGTCACCCGCCCGGCCACCATCGACACCGCGAGCATCGCCCCCAGCATCGGCAGCAGCAACAGCCCGGAGTTGGTCGCGGAAGCGCCCTGCACGGACTGCTGGTACAGCGGCAGGAACAGCACCGCGCCGAACATCACGAACCCGGTGAAGAACCCGATCACGGACATGAGCGTGAAGTTCCGGCTGCGGAAGATGTGCAGCGGGATCACCGGCTCGGCCGCCCGCTTCTGCACGATCACGAACCCGACCAGCGAGGTCACCCCGAGCGCGATCAGCTCCATGATGACGGCCGACCCCCAGGCGTACTCGGTGCCGCCCCACGTGGTCACCAGCACGATCGCCGTGATGCCCACGGTCAGCAGGGCCGCGCCCAGATAGTCGATGTCCCGCGCCGAGCGCCCCTCGCGCGACGGCTTCGGCAGGTGCAGCACGGCACTGATGGCGATCAGCGCCACGATCCCGAGCGGCAGGTTGATGTAGAAGGACCAGCGCCAGCCCCAGTGGTCCGTGATGGACCCGCCCACCAGCGGCCCGCCGATCATGGCGAGGGCCATCACCCCGGCCATCATGCCCTGGTACTTGCCGCGCTCCCGCGGCGGTATCAGGTCACCGATGATCGCCATGACGCCGACCATCAGCCCGCCGGCGCCGAGTCCCTGCACCGCGCGGAACCCGATGAGCTGGCCCATGTCCTGGGCCATCCCGCTCAGCGCGGACCCGATCAGGAAGATCACGATCGAGGCCATGAAGACCCGCTTGCGGCCGTAGAGGTCGCCGAGCTTGCCCCAGATGGGCGTGGAGGCGGCGGTCGCGAGCGTGTAGGCGGTGACGACCCACGACAGATGCTCGAGACCGCCCAGCTCACCCACGATCGTCGGCATCGCGGTCCCGATGATCATGTTGTCGAGCATCGCGAGCAGCATGGCGATCATGAGCGCGAGCAGCACCACCCGCACACTGCGCGGCTGCGGCCCGTCCGTCTCGGCCCCACCGCTCACCTCGTTCTTCTTCTCCGCATCCATCGCGGTCCTCCACTCCCCCCGGAGCATCCGAGCACTTACTTGCCGACCGGCTAGTTGTCTACACTGAGGGAAACTAGGCCCCTAACTAGCCGGGCGTCAAGTAAGTTTGACGGGCTTGGCCGAGGCTTGACCGACCGACCCGGGCCATCCGAACGGCGAGGAGTACGAGGATGAGCGGCACGGCACAGGACGCGACGGGCGCGACGAACGCGACGCCGAAGCGGCAGCGTCGCGGCGACACCCGCCAGCGCATCCAGGACGTCGCCCTCGAACTCTTCGCCGAGCAGGGCTACGAGAAGACCTCGCTGCGGGAGATCGCCGAACGTCTCGACGTGACGAAGGCGGCGCTGTACTACCACTTCAAGACCAAGGAAGACATCCTCATCGGCCTCTTCCAGGACCTGCAGCGCCCGATCGACGAACTGATCGAGTGGGCGGGCACCCAGCCGCGCACACTCGACACCAAGAGGGAGATCCTGCGCCGCTACAGCGTGGCCCTGGCCGACGTCGCCCCGCTCTTCCGCTTCATGCAGGAGAACCAGGCGACGGTGCGCGAGCTGAGCGTCGGCGAGACGTTCAAGGACCGCATGATCCGGCTGATCGACACCATCAAGGAACCGGACGCCGCCCTGACCGACCAGGTCCGCTGCACGAGCGCCCTGTTCACGATGCACGCCGGCATGTTCGTCCTCCAGGACGTCGAAGGCGACCCCGAGGAGAAGCGCAAGGCCGTCCTGGAGGTCGCGATCGATCTGGTGACTCAGGCGCACGCCGGAACCGGACGCCCTTGAGGGCCGTCGCATCCGGGTAGACCCTCAGAGCTTTCGGGATCCTCCCGGACACCCGCACGAGGAGGCCCGGATGAACGCCGACGACTACGCCCGGATGACCGACGAGGAGCGCGAGGCCCACGACCGCAGACACCACGTCGCCGGCCTCGCCGGCGCGGTGGCGGTCGTGATCGCGATGATCGTGCTCATCCTCTACTTCAACGACTACTACGCCGACACCCCGATGTGCGGCACGGGCCAGGACTACGGCCCGTGCTGACCGGCCACGGCCTCAGGCACGAGCGGCTCAGATGCTGACGCCCTTGGTGCGCAGGAAGGCGACCGGGTCGATGGCCGAGCCGTAGTTCGCGGTCGTACGGATCTCGAAGTGCAGGTGCGGCCCGCTGGAGTTACCGGTGTTGCCGGAGAGGGCTATGCGCTGCCCAGTCTTGACGACCTGCCCGGCCTTCACGTTCACCTTCGACAGGTGGGCGTACTGCGAGAACGTGCCGTTGCCGTGCTTGATGACGACGGCGTTGCCGTACGCCGGGCCGTCACCGGCACCATTGCCGCCGGCCTTCACGACGGTGCCGCCGTGCGCCGCGGCGACGGCCGTACCGCTCTTGACGGCGAAGTCCTGGCCGCTGTGCTTCGCGGACCACATGTTGCCGGCCTGCGCGAACCGCGCGCTCAGCTTGTAGCCCTTGACGGGGCCGACCCAGGAGGCCGCCTTCTTGGCGGCGGCGGTCTGGACGGTGGCGGTGCCGGCGCTCGTGGCCTGGGCACCACCGGCGGCGGCCGCGACCCCGGCCCCCAGCACACCCGAGACACCCACACCCACGGCCGCCACGGCGGCGCGGACACGGAGCTGGGACATACGGGAACGGGGAGTGCGAACACGCTGCGACATGGAGTACCTCACGGGGGACGGAGACAGGGAACGTGCCTCGGTGGACACGAATCCCACCCGGCACGCATCTGCGGCCGCCGAATGGGACGACACCTTGGTACCCCGACCCCCCGAAACCCCCCAAACGTGTGACCTACGACCGAACGTCGTAGGTCTACAGAAATCACCCCTCTCATTGACACCCACCCCCAAACCACCCCTCACCTGCACAGCACGACGCGAATCCCCGACCGCGAGGCCTTAATGTCCGTTTTGCCCGTCAACGGTTCACCACTATTTCACCTAGTACCGGACAAATGACCTGTGCGGCACGTCACCGGTACCGGCCGGAAAGAACTCGGGAATGTGACGCCGACTACGAGGCCCGCATCACTCATTTCCGACACGAAAAAGGGGCTGCCCCGGGACCGAAGTCCCGGGGCAGCCCCTTCTGCTCGCTCAGGCCGAGCGCAGCGGTTACGCGTCCTTGCTCAGGTTCGGTCCCGCACCGCCGGCCGCCTGCTCGATCGGCGGCACATCCGGCAGGGCCGCCTTCTCCTCACCCCGGAAGGTGAAGATCTGGGTCTCGCCCTCGCCCTCGGTGTCCACGACCACGATGTGGCCGGGGCGCAGCTCGCCGAAGAGGATCTTCTCGGAGAGGGTGTCCTCGATCTCGCGCTGGATGGTCCGGCGCAGCGGCCGGGCGCCCAGCACGGGGTCGTACCCCTTCTTGGACAGCAGTTCCTTGGCGGACTGGGAGAGCTCGATGCCCATGTCCCGGTCCTTCAGGCGCTCGTCGACCTTGCCGATCATCAGGTCGACGATCGCGAGGATGTCCTCCTGCGTCAGCTGCGGGAAGACGACGACGTCGTCGACACGGTTGAGGAACTCGGGCCGGAAGTGCTGCTTGAGCTCGTCCGAGACCTTGTTCTTCATGCGCTCGTAGTTGGTCTTCTTGTCGCCCGAGGCCGCGAAGCCCAGGTTGAAGCCCTTGGAGATGTCCCGGGTACCGAGGTTGGTCGTCATGATGATGACCGTGTTCTTGAAGTCCACGACCCGGCCCTGGGAGTCGGTCAGCCGACCGTCCTCCAGGATCTGCAGCAGCGAGTTGAAGATGTCCGGGTGGGCCTTCTCGACCTCGTCGAAGAGGACGACGGAGAACGGCTTGCGGCGGACCTTCTCGGTCAGCTGGCCGCCCTCTTCGTAGCCCACGTAGCCGGGGGGCGAGCCGAAGAGCCGCGAGACCGTGTGCTTCTCGCTGAACTCCGACATGTCGAGGGAGATCAGCGCGTCCTCGTCACCGAAGAGGAACTCGGCGAGCGCCTTGGACAGCTCGGTCTTACCGACACCCGACGGGCCGGCGAAGATGAACGAACCACCGGGACGCTTCGGGTCCTTGAGACCCGCGCGCGTACGACGGATCGCCTTCGACAGCGCCTTGACGGCGTCGACCTGGCCGATGACCCGCTTGTGGAGCTCGTCCTCCATGCGCAGCAGACGCGAGGACTCCTCCTCGGTCAGCTTGAAGACCGGGATGCCGGTGGCGGTCGCGAGGACCTCGGCGATCAGCTCGCCGTCGACCTCGGCGACGACGTCCATGTCACCGGCCTTCCACTCCTTCTCCCGCTTGGCCTTGGCGGCCAGGAGCTGCTTCTCCTTGTCGCGGAGGGAGGCGGCCTTCTCGAAGTCCTGCGAGTCGATCGCGGACTCCTTGTCCCTGCGGACACCGGCGATCTTCTCGTCGAACTCGCGGAGGTCCGGCGGCGCGGTCATCCGGCGGATGCGCATCCGGGAACCGGCCTCGTCGATCAGGTCGATCGCCTTGTCCGGCAGGAAGCGGTCCGAGATGTACCGGTCGGCGAGCGTCGCCGCCTGCACCAGGGCCTCGTCCGTGATCGAGACACGGTGGTGCGCCTCGTACCGGTCGCGGAGACCCTTGAGGATCTCGATGGTGTGCGGGAGCGAGGGCTCGGCGACCTGGATGGGCTGGAAGCGGCGCTCCAGGGCCGCGTCCTTCTCCAGGTGCTTGCGGTACTCGTCCAGCGTGGTGGCGCCGATGGTCTGCAGCTCACCGCGGGCCAGCATGGGCTTCAGGATGGAAGCCGCGTCGATGGCGCCCTCGGCGGCACCCGCACCGACCAGCGTGTGCAGCTCGTCGATGAACAGGATGATGTCGCCGCGGGTGCGGATCTCCTTGAGGACCTTCTTCAGGCGCTCCTCGAAGTCACCGCGGTAGCGGGAGCCGGCGACCAGCGCGCCGAGGTCGAGGGTGTAGAGGTGCTTGTCCTTGAGGGTCTCGGGCACCTCGCCCTTGACGATGGCCTGGGCGAGGCCCTCCACGACGGCGGTCTTGCCGACGCCGGGCTCACCGATCAGGACCGGGTTGTTCTTGGTACGGCGGGACAGCACCTGCATGACCCGCTCGATCTCCTTCTCGCGCCCGATGACCGGGTCGAGCTTGGACTCACGAGCGGCCTGGGTGAGGTTCCGGCCGAACTGGTCGAGGACCAGGGACGTGGAGGGGGTGCCCTCGGCGGGACCGCCGGCGGTGGCGGTCTCCTTGCCCTGGTAACCGGAGAGCAGCTGGATGACCTGCTGCCGCACCCGGTTGAGATCTGCGCCCAGCTTGACCAGGACCTGGGCGGCGACGCCCTCGCCCTCACGGATCAGGCCGAGCAGGATGTGCTCCGTGCCGATGTAGTTGTGGCCCAGCTGAAGGGCCTCGCGGAGCGACAGCTCCAGGACCTTCTTGGCACGGGGGGTGAAGGGGATGTGGCCGGACGGAGCCTGCTGCCCCTGCCCGATGATCTCCTCCACCTGCTGGCGGACCGCCTCGAGCGAAATCCCGAGGCTCTCCAGGGCCTTAGCGGCGACACCCTCACCCTCGTGGATCAGGCCCAGGAGGATGTGCTCGGTGCCGATGTAGTTGTGGTTGAGCATCCGGGCTTCTTCCTGAGCCAGGACGACAACCCGCCGCGCGCGGTCGGTGAACCTCTCGAACATCGTTAATCGCTCCTCAGAGCGGTCAGGCAGTGAGGGGACGCTCCCCTCGCTGTCCTTCCGCAGCTTAGTCCCGCAAGCGGGGACCGCTCATTCCAACTGCCGACACCGTCCTTGGCCTCCTGACCCCGAACGCCGACATCTGCTCCAACCCGATGGTGCGAGACGATGTTCCCGCAGGCCAGGCAGTTACCCTCACCATCAGTACGCCGATGGCGAACGTGAGACGGCCTTTCCTGCGTGTCGCCCCCTCCCACTAGGGATGTCTTACCCGTAGGCACTGACACTCCATGCCGGATGCACCGGTTCCCTCCGCTAAGGGCGAACATCCTTGCGTCACCGCACACTGGGGAACGCCCCCTTTCCCGGAACTCTCCGCATCCACGCCGAGACCCAGCGTAACTCTGGGCCTCTTCGCCCGGTTGCTCCTGACATGGCCATCGTCCCCCTTCCCCGCCGACCGCTCGACCCGAGCGCTTCCTCGGCCGCCGCCTCGCGCGATGTCCCGGGTGAGACCCCGTGCGACGCGGTGCGGTGGTGGTACGAGAACGATCTCGGCTGGGCGACCGTGCCCGGGACGCCCGTACATCTCATTACGGGCCTGCGCTTCGATGTGCTCGACGTACCGGTGGAAGCGGGGGTCGCGGCGCTGCGGCACCTGGGGCCGGTGCCCGGTCCGGGCTCACCGGTGGCGCTGTGCGGCGGGCGGATGCTGCTGCTGGTCGCGGCCGGGAGCGCGGAAGAGTTGCCGGGGCTGTTGCAGTGGCTGGACTGGGGCGGCCTCGACCTGGACCTCACTGCCGTCGGAACGGGCGGTCACATGGTGGCGCCGACGCCTCCGGACGGAGCCGGAAAGCGTGGGGGCGTGCGCGGGGAGGCTGGTTCACAGGGGGCCGCCGAGTGGCTGCGGCCCCCCGAGCCGGAGTGCGAGGTCGAACCCTCGCTGCCGAGCATGTCGGCGTTGGGGGGCGGTGGGGGCGCCCCCGACCTCGTGCGAGTGGTGGACACGGTGGCGACGCACTGCCACCGCGTCCGGCTGCGGCGCGCGAGCACCGGGCCGTCGGAATCTCAGCCGTTGGCCTTCTCGTAGGCCTCGCGGATGGAGGCGGGGACGCGACCGCGGTCGTTGACCTCGTAGCCGTTCTCCTTCGCCCAGGCGCGGATGGCCGCGGTGTCCTGGCTGCCGCCGGAAGCGGCACGGGCCTTGCCACGCCCTCCCGCAGCACGGCCTCCGGTACGCCGACCACCCTTGACGTAGGGGTCGAGAAGGCCGCGAAGCTTGTCCGCGTTGGCGGTCGTGAGGTCGATCTCGTACGTCTTGCCGTCCAGCGCGAACGTCACGGTCTCGTCCGCCTCGCCGCCGTCGAGGTCGTCGACAAGAAGGACCTGAACCTTCTGTGCCACCGGATTTCCTTTCATCGATAACTTCAGGGCCGAGGGCCTGCGGCGAGCGCCGCTGTTTCACGTCCCCTGTTATATGCAGTACTGCAGTACGTCGGAAAGCAAACCGCTTTTCCAGGAAAAACACAAACCCCTGGGAGAGACCGGGGAGAGACCCCGGAGAGGACGAGAGCCCGGGGAAGACCGGAAACATGCGCGTTTCGGACATAGGCCCCGTGGGCAAGGCGACCCTCACCGGGAGCTCACCCGGGAAGGGCTCATGGAACGCCTCAGCGGAATTGGTCTCCGTCGGCGATCACAGATGCAGAAGCATCCGGCTGTTGCCCAAGGTGTTCGGTTTCACTCGTTCGAGACCGAGGAACTCCGCGACGCCCTCGTCATAGGAACGCAGCAGCTCCGCGTAGACATCGGTGTCCACGGGAGTCTCGCCGATCTCCACGAAGCCGTGCTTCGCGAAGAACTCGACTTCGAAGGTGAGACAGAAAACCCGTCGAACACCCAGCCAGCGAGCGGTGTGCAGCAACTTCTCCAGCAACTGGTGACCGACACCGAGACCCTTGGCGTCCGGGTTCACCGCGAGAGTGCGGACTTCCGCGAGGTCTTCCCACATGACGTGCAGCGCACCGCAGCCGACGACCTGGGCGTTGTCGTCCCGTTCCGCGACCCAGAACTCCTGGATGTCCTCGTAAAGCGTGACGGTCGCTTTGTCGAGCAGGATGCGGCGCTGGACGTAGGAGTCGAGGAGGTCGCGCACGTGTGGGACATCGCTGGTCCGAGCCCGCCTGACGGTGATGGCTTTTGCGGTGGCTTCGGGAGGCGTTGCTGGCATGAGCGGACGCTATCGCCCGGGTACATCCGGTGATTCGCCGGGGGTGCCCTGTGTTTCGCCGGACGATTCGACGGATTCGCCGGCGGTTTCAACAGGGGTTTCGAGCACGGGGGCGGCGGGCTCGGCGGGTTCGGGTTTGGCGGGGCCCGGGCCCTGCACGATGCGTACGGCGTCGGTGAGCGCCTGTCGCTGTTCCTCGCTCATCATCCCGAAGAAGGCCACGAGCGCGGCGGCGGGGTTGTCGCTCTGCGACCAGGCTTCGTTCATGAGGGCGGCCGCGTAGGCGGCACGAGTGGAGACCGCCTCATATCGATAGGCCCGGCCCTCCGCCTCCCGGCGCACCCAGCCCTTCTGATGGAGATTGTCCAGAACGGTCATCACGGTGGTGTACGCGATGGACCGTTCCCGCTGGAGGTCTTCCAGGACTTCCCGAACTGTCACCGGGCGGTTCCACTTCCACACCCGCGTCATGACCGCGTCTTCGAGTTCTCCCAATGGGCGAGGCACAGTTCCGCACACTATCCGGAGAAACCCCAAGATGCAGAACAAAAAGGGCGTACGACTCGAAAAACACACGAGTCGTACGCCGACGGGGCGGAGCGGTGCGGGTCAGGCGCCGGGGCCCCGGGAGTCACGGTCGCCGGCCTGGCGGACGTTCTCCGCGCGGGCGAGGGCCGCGTCGACCATCGCGTCCTCCTTGGCCTTGTTGGGGCCGCCCTGGGTCTTCACGATCACCCGGATGACGCTGATGAACAGCACGGCCATCACGAAGGGGGGCAGCAGCGCGGAGACGTAGTCCATGCGTCCAGGGTAGCCAGGGCTAGACGGCGGCCAGCTGCTGGGGCGGCTTCGCGGGCGGGGCGGCCGGTTTCCGCTTGGGCGGGAAGACCTCGCCGGGGGTGGGAATGGGGCGGCGGGCCGGGCGCGGGGCGTCGGGGCGGGGCACCGGACCGGGCTTGTCGGCGGGGTCGGCGGGCTCGGCGGGGCGGGCCGGCCGGGCGGGCTTCGGCCGGGCGGGCTCTCCGGCGGCGCGCGCGTGGGTGTCCTGCTCCGCCAGACCGCCGGGGAGCGCGGTGAGCCGGAGCCACGAGCGGCCCGAGGCGGAGCGGGAGGCGGGGACGACGACGGCCGAGGTGGCCGCGCGCCCCGCGAAACGGGCGCGCACGTCCTGCGCGACGAGCGGGCGGCAGCGCTCCAGGAGCGACGCGGCGGTGGGGTTGCCGCGCAGGGCGCGCAGGGCGGCGAGGTCGTCCGGATGAGGGTGGTACCCGGCGTCCAGGGCCTCCGTCAGGAGCGCCGCGTAGCCCGTGACCGTGCCGGGGAGCGCGGCGCGGTACCGGGCGAGGTCGGCCAGCAGGAAGGCCCTCAGACGGGCGTCCTCGCGGGTCGCCTCGTCGACGGACTCGGCGAGCCGGAGGCAGTCCTGCACCTCCTCCGCCGAGACGGGGCTGGGGTTGAGGGCGAGGGCGAGGGCACGACGGAGCACACGCAGCTCCTCAGCGCCGAACGCCATGCCGCCGCGGGTTCCGTGGGGCGTGGGCATGCGGCGACGATACGCGCTAATCAGACAAAACAGATGGGATGAGGGGGCGTGGCGCCGGTGGTTCCACCCACGTGGACGGGTTTTTTCGCCCCCGCCGCCCCTACCCGTCCCTCCCCCACCCAGGGGCTGCGCGCCCCTTCGACCCCCCCGGCATGGACCCGGGGCTCCCCCGGACCCCGTTCGCGCAGTTCCCCGCGCCCCTGACCGGCATCCGGTGAGGCGCCCCCTCAGAGGCGCGACACGTTTCTCTCGTAGACCAGGCGCAGCCCGATCAGCGTGAGCCACGGCTCGTGTTCGTCGATCACCGAGGACTCGCCCAGCACCATCGGTGCCAGCCCACCCGTCGCGATGACCGTCACGTCCGCGGGATCGTCGGCGAGCTCGCGGACCATGCGGCTGACGACACCGTCGACCTGGCCCGCGAACCCGTACACGATCCCGGACTGCATCGCCTCGACCGTGTTCTTGCCGATGACGCTGCGCGGCCGGGCCACCTCGATCTTGCGGAGCTGGGCGCCCTTGACGCCGAGCGCCTCGACGGAGATCTCGATACCGGGCGCGATGACACCGCCGACGTACTCGCCACGGGCGCTGACCGCGTCGAACGTGGTCGCAGTACCGAAGTCCACCACCACGGCCGGCCCGCCGTACAGCTCGACGGCGGCGACGGCGTTGATGATGCGGTCGGCGCCGACCTCCTTCGGGTTGTCGGTGAGGATCGGGACGCCCGTCTTCACCCCCGGCTCGACGAGGACCGCGGGGACGTCGCCGTAGTAGCGGCGGGTCACCTCGCGCAGCTCGTGCAGGACCGACGGGACGGTGGCGCAGATCGCGATGCCGTCGATGCCGTCGCCCAGCTCCTCGCCGAGCAGCGGGTGCATGCCCATGAGGCCCTGGAGGAGGACCGCCAGTTCGTCGGCGGTGCGGCGCGCGTCCGTGGAGATGCGCCAGTGTTCGACGATGTCCTCGCCGTCGAACAGACCGAGGACGGTGTGGGTGTTGCCCACGTCGATCGTCAGCAGCATGGCCCGTCCCCGTCCCTACTCGGCCGCGCGCAGATCGAGGCCGATGTCCAGGATCGGGGACGAGTGGGTCAGGGCCCCGACGGCCAGGAAGTCGACGCCCGTGTCCGCGTACGCCTTCGCGTTCGTGAGGGTCAGCCGGCCCGAGGCCTCCAGGAGGGCGCGGCCGTCGACGATCGAGACGGCCTCCTCGCACTCGATCGGGGTGAAGTTGTCCAGGAGGATCAGGTCGGCGCCCGCGTCGACGACCTCGCGCAGCTGGTGCAAAGTGTCGACCTCGACCTCGATGGGCACCTCGGGGAACATCCGGCGCACTGCCTCGAAGGCCTGGGCGACCCCGCCTGCCGCGACCACGTGGTTGTCCTTGACGAGGGCCGCGTCCGACAGGGACATACGGTGGTTGATCCCGCCGCCGCAGCGGACCGCGAACTTCTCCAGGGAACGCAGCCCCGGCGTCGTCTTCCTGGTGTCGCGCACCTTCGCCTTGGTGCCCTCCAGGGTGTCGGCCCACGCGCGCGTGGCGGTCGCGATGCCGGAGAGGCGGCACAGCAGGTTCAGGGCGCTGCGCTCGGCGGTGAGCAGGTCGCGGGTGGCGCCGGTGACGCTGAGGAGTTTCTGGCCGGCCTCGACGCGGTCGCCGTCGTCGACGTGCCGCTCGACCTCGAACTCGTCGGAGCAGGCCACCGAGAGAACCGCCTCGGCGACTCTCAGACCCGCCACGACGCCGCCCTCGCGGGCGGTGAAGTCGGCCGTGGCACGCGCGTCCTCGGGGATCGTGGCGACCGTGGTCACGTCCACGCCGTGGTCGAGGTCCTCCTGGATGGCGACGTTGGCGATGTCCTCGACCTCCACGGGGTCGAGTCCGGCGTCGGCCAGGAGCTGGGCGAGCGCGGGATCGAGCCCGCACTCCAGGTATTCCTCGCTGAGGCCGTCGTCCGCGCCGCAGGCGCAGCCGTCGCCGCAGCCGCCGCTCTGGGCGAGGGGAAAGTCGGGAGTGCTCACGTCTGTCACTGCTCCTGCTGGTGCTGCCGGGTCGGGGGGAAGTCTGCGGTATCCGTGGTGTGTACGGCGAGCGTCCGGTCCGGATTCAGCCGTACGACGATGTGGCGGCGCCAGGCGGTGTCGTCGCGCTCGGCGCGGTCCTCGCGCCAGTGGCAGCCGCGGGTCTCCTCGCGCAGCCGGGCGGCGGCGACCAGGACGCGGGCCACGCACAGGAGGTTGGTGGTCTCCCAGGTGTCGACGCCGGGCTCGGCCGTCTTGCCGTTCTCGGCGAGGGCGTCGCGGGCCTGGGCGTGCAGCCGGTCCAGGGCGGCCGCGGCGGTGGCCAGGGACGCCTCGGAGCGCAGTACGCCGGCGCCCTCGGTCATGGTCCGCTGGATCGCGAACCGTATCTCCGGGGCGAGCAGCGGGTGCGCGGGCTGTTCCGCGTGCGGGACGGGCTGGGGCACGCGCGCGTGGAGGCCGTTCTCGGCGTGGGCCGCGGCGATGTCGGCGACGATGCGCTCGGCGTAGACCAGGCCCTCCAGGAGGGAGTTGGAGGCGAGCCGGTTGGCGCCGTGGACCCCGGTGCAGGCGACCTCGCCGCAGGCGTACAGGCCGGGCACGGTGGTGCGGCCGTGGGAGTCGGTGCGGACGCCGCCGGAGGCGTAGTGGGCGGCCGGGGCGACCGGGATGGGCTCGGTGACCGGGTCGAGGCCGTGGGCGCGGCAGGCGGCGAGGATCGTCGGGAAGCGGTGCTCCCACATGTGCGCGCCGAAGTGCCGGGCGTCCAGATACATGTGCTCGGCGCCCTGCTCCTGCATGCGGCGCATGATGCCCTTGGCGACGATGTCCCGGGGCGCCAGCTCGGCCAGTTCGTGCTGGCCGACCATGAAGCGGGTGCCGTCGGCGTCGACCAGGTGGGCGCCCTCGCCGCGCACGGCCTCGGAGACCAGGGGCTGCTGGCCCTCCGCGTCCGCGCCGAGGAACAGCACGGTCGGGTGGAACTGCACGAATTCGAGGTCGGAGACCTCCGCGCCCGCGCGCAGGGCGAGGGCCACACCGTCGCCCGTCGACACCGACGGGTTGGTGGTCGCCGAGAAGACCTGGCCCATACCGCCCGTCGCGAGGACGACCGCGGGGGCGTGCACGGCTCCCACGCCGTCGTGCTGGCCCTCGCCCATGACGTGCAGGGTGACTCCGGCGGTGCGGCCGTCGGCGTCCGTCAGCAGGTCCAGGACGAGCGCGTTCTCCACGGTCCGCACGCCACGCGCGCGCACGGCCTCGACGAGAGCCCGGGAGATCTCCGCGCCGGTGGCGTCGCCGCCCGCGTGGGCGATGCGACGGCGGTGGTGGCCGCCCTCGCGGGTCAGCTCCAGGCCGCCCTCCTCCGACTCGTCGAAGTGGGCGCCGGTCGCGATCAGCCGGCGTACGGCGTCGGGTCCCTCGGTGACGAGGAGCCGTACGGCCTCCTCGTCGCACAGGCCCGCGCCGGCCACCAGGGTGTCGTCCTGGTGCTGTTCGGGGGTGTCGCCCTCGCCGAGGGCCGCGGCGATGCCGCCCTGGGCCCATCGGGTGGAGCCGTCGTCGAGGCGGGCCTTGGTGACGACGACCGTGCGCAGGCCGGCGGCCTCGCAGCGCAGCGCGGCGGTGAGGCCGGCCACGCCCGAACCGACGACCACGACGTCGGCGTCGATGGACCAGCCCGGTGCGGGCGCAGGTAGGTGGGGGCGAGCGCGAAGCGCTCCCGTTCGAGGGTGGTGGTGGGCGACGGGCGGGCGTATGCCTGTGCTGGTCACGAGGCGGCTCCGAAGGTCAGGGGGATGTTGTCGATCAGCCGGGTCGTCCCCACCCGGGCCGCGACGGCGAGGACGGCTTCGCCGGTGAAGTCGTCGGGGATGTCGGTGAAGTCGGACGGGTCGACCAGGGCCAGGTAGTCCAGGGCGATCGGCGGCTTCATGCGCAGGGCCTCGTCGAGGACCAGCCGGGCGGCGGCGCGGACGGCGGCCGGGCCGCCGGGGGCCGCCTTGGCCATGGCGTGCGCGTCGGCGGCCGCGCGGGACTCGCCGATCGCGCTCAGGGCCTCGGCACGCGCGCGCGTGGCGGGCACCTCGCGGGCGCGGGCGCGCAGCGCCTCCTGCGCGGCGTGCCGGTCGCGGCCGGCGAACAGGGCCTGGGAGAGCGCCAGGGCGGTGCGGCGCTCCTCGGTGGACAGGTACCGGTTGCGGCTGGACAGGGCCAGGCCGTCGGCCTCGCGGACCGTCGGGACGCCCACGATCTCCACGCCGAAGTTCAGGTCGCGGACCATGCGGCGGATCAGGGCGAGCTGCTGGGCGTCCTTCTGGCCGTAGAGCGCCACGTCGGGGCGGGTGAGGTGGAGCAGCTTGGCGACGACGGTGAGCATGCCGTCGAAGTGCCCGGGGCGGGAGGCGCCCTCCAGGCGTTCCCCCATGGGGCCGGCGGTGATCCGGACCTGGGGTTCGCCGCCCGGGTAGACCTCCTCCACGGACGGGGCGAACACCACGTCTGCGCCCGACTGTTCGGCGAGCTTGGCGTCGGCGTCCAGGGTGCGCGGGTAACGGTCGAGGTCCTCGCCGGCGCCGAACTGGAGGGGGTTGACGAAGACGGTCACGACGACCTCGCCCGTGCCGCCGGCGATCTCGCGCGCGGCGCGGATCAGGGTGGCGTGCCCCTCGTGCAGGGCGCCCATGGTCATCACGACGGCGCGGCGTCCCGCACGCGCGCGTGCGTGCAGTTCGTCGGCGGTGCGCAGCACGGTGATCGTCATAGGGCGTCCCCTTCGGTCCCGTCGGTTCCGCCCGCTCCGGCGGTGCGGTCCGGGTCGCCCGCGAGCACCCCGAGCAGGTCCTCGGCCAGCTCCGGCTTCAGCAGGCCGTGGGCGAGGGCCCGGTCGGCGGTCGCGCGGGCCATCGCCAGATATCCGGCGACGGTCGCCGGGGCGTGCGCCCGCAGCTCGGCGACGTGGGCGGCGACCGTGCCCGCGTCCCCGCGCGCGACGGGGCCGGTGAGGGCCGCGTCGCCGGACCTGAGGGCGTTGTCCAGGGCGGCGCCGAGCAGCGGGCCGAGCATGCGGTCGGGGGCGGTGACCCCGGCCGTGCGCAGCAGCTCCATGGACTGGGCGACCAGGGTCACCAGGTGGTTGGCGCCCAGGGCGAGGGCCGCGTGGTAGAGCGGGCGGTTCTCCTCGGCGATCCACTCGGGCTCGCCGCCCATCTCGATCACCAGCGCCTCGGCGGCCATCCGCAGCTCGTCCGGGGCCGTGACCCCGAAGGAGCACCCGGCGAGCCGCTGCACGTCCACCGCGGTCCCCGTGAACGTCATCGCGGGGTGCAGCGCCAGTGGCAGGGCCCCGGCCCGCAGCGCCGGGTCCAGCACCTTCGCGCCGTACCGCCCCGAGGTGTGCACGAGGAGTTGCCCCGGCCGTACGGATCCGGTCTCGGCGAGGCCCTCGACCAGCCCCGGCAGGGCGTCGTCGGGGACGGTCAGCAGGACCAGGTCGGCGTGGCCCAGCACATCGGCGGGGGACATCAGCGGGACGTCGGGCAGCAGCTCGGCCGCCCGCCGCCGGGAGGCGTCGGAGACACCGGACACGGCCACCGGCCGGTGACCCGCCAGCTGGAGCGACGCCGCCAGCGCGGGGCCGACCCGACCGGCGCCGACGACACCGACGGCGAGCCGCGCGGGGCGGTCCTTCGGCTCTGGTTGCTGGAATGTACTCACTCGGTGGTGGCCTTCCCGTTCCAGTCCGCTCTGGGTACCGGACGATTTCTCGTCATGTTAACGCGATTGGTTCGGGCGGCGTTCGGTTGTCCACAGGCTGTGGGCGGTCGCGGGCCGTTTCCGCAGGTCGTGTTCGCGGGCCCGGACGCGAGGACGGTTCGGCTCGAAATCCGGGTGCCGGGCCGGACGGCCCGAGGGGATGATCCCAGGATGAGCGAAGCGGCGTTGAAGCGGTACGAGCGGCGGCAGGTCGCCCATCGGGCGGCCGAGCGGGTGCTGGCCCGGACGAGTGCGCTGGCGACGGTGCGGGAGCGCCTGGCGCTGCTGGACGCGGCCGGGGACGTGTACGACCTGGACCGGACCGCCGACATGTACGGCAACGGGGTCGTCGAGACGCTGGAGGAGCGGACCGCCGCGGTGCTCGGCACGGAGGCGGCCGCGTTCTTCCCGACCGGCACGATGGCCCAGCAGGTGGCGCTGCGCTGCTGGGCGGCCCGCACCGGGAACCCGGCCGTCGCCCTGCACGCCCTCTCCCACCCCGAGATGTACGAGCGGCATGCGTTCAGCCAGGTCAGCGGGTTGCGTCCGGTGCGGCTGACGAGCGAGCCGAGGCAGCCGACCGCCGAGGAGGTACGCGGTCTCGACGAGCCCTTCGGGGCGCTGATGCTCGAACTGCCCCTCAGGGAGGCCGGCTTCCTGCTCCCCTCCTGGGAGGAGCTGGAGGAGGTCACCGGGGCGGCACGCGGGCGGGAGGCGGTGGTCCACTTCGACGGGGCCCGGCTGTGGGAGTCCACCGCTCACTTCGGCCGCCCCGTCGACGAGATCGCGGCCCTCGCCGACAGCGTCTACGTGTCGTACTACAAGTCGCTGGGCGCCTACGGCGGCGCCGCGATCGCCGGCCCCGCCGCGCTGATCGACGAGGCGAAGGCCTGGCGGCACCGGTACGGCGGGCAGCTCTTCCAGCAGTTCCCCACCGCCCTGTCGGCCCTCGTCGGCCTGGAGCGCGAGTTGCCCCGGCTGCCGGAGTACGTCCGCCACGCGCGCGTGGTCGCCGCCGCGCTGCGCGAGGGGTTCGCCGCGGCGGGGGTGCCCTGGGCCCGGGTACACCCCGAGGAGCCCCACACCCACGAGTTCCAGGTCTGGCTGCCGTACGAGGTCGACGTGGCCGCGGAGGCCGCGGTCCGGCAGGGCGAGCAGACCGGCGCGCTGCTCTTCGCCCGCGCGTGGGACCGGGGCGGGCCGGGACTGGCCGTCACCGAGATCGAGGTGCGGGCCGCGGCGCTGGAGTGGACGGCGGACGACGTCCACGGGGCCGTGGCGGACTTCGTGGGCCTGGTGGAGAAGGTGGCCCGCGAATAGGGCCCGCCGGACGGGAGGGGGGCCGGGTGACGTCGGTGGTGGCGGGGGCGGTGTCAGTGGTCGGGGGGACCATGGGGCCATGAGTGTGCGCATCGACATCACCGGGCTGCGGCGGGAGAAGGTGGCCGTCGCGCCCTCGCCGCTGGCCGAGCTCGGCATGGCGCTGCACGTGCTGTCGGAGCCCGGCCACCACCCGGGGCTCCAGGGCTGGGTGACGGGGGTGACCGCCCGGCTCGACGCGCATCTCGCCGACCGGATGTCCGAGGCGGACTTCCTGTGGCGTACGTCGTTCTCGGACCTGTTCATGCCCTTCGCCGGGATCCCCGGCCGGGACACCCTCCCGGGCGCGACGCTCGCCGACGACCTCGATCTGCTGGACAAACTGACGGACGACCAGTTCGTGGACGCCGGGCTGGAGTTCGTCTGCTCCCCCGGATACGCGTACGACTCGCGGCGGCCCGGCCCGCTGGCCGATGCGGAGATGCGGCGCCGCGCCCTGGAGCTGGCGGCCGCGCGCGGGCCGCGGCAACTGCGGTTCGCCCGGCGGCTGCTGGCGGACCCGCCCGGTGTGCGGGCCTGGCTGCGGCAGTTCCTGGAGGACTGCGACGCAGCCTTCTTCGCGGAGACCTGGTCGCGGCTGTGCCACCCGCTCGCTTCGGACGCCCGCCACAAGAGCGAGCTGCTGCGGCACAAGGGGCTCGCCGAGGCGTTGGGTGCCGTGTCGCCCTCACTGACCCTGGACGGCGTGGGCGGGGCGGCGGGGCGGATCGTGGTGGACAAGCTGATCGAGGGCCGTACGCACACGGGTGACGGCGGCCTGCTGCTCGTGCCGACCAGCCTGGGCCGGCCCCATCTCACCGTCCTGCACCGGTTCGGCTGGCAGCCGGTGATCCAGTACCCCGTGAGCGCGGCCGAGCCCGCCGCCCCGCTCACGGTCGAGCAGCTCGCCCTGCGCATGACGGCGCTGGCCCACCCCGTCCGTATGCGCCTGTGCCGCAATCTGGCCCGCAGCGCGAACACCACGGGAGAGCTGGCCCAGATGCTGGGGATGACCCCGCCGGAGATATCCCGGCACCTGGCCGTCCTCAAGAAGGCGGGCCTCCTGACGACGCGCCGCCGGGGCCGGTACGTGCTCCACCAGCTGGACGTGGCGGTGGTGGCCCGGCTGGGGAGCGACTTCCTGGAGGGGCTGCTCAGGTGACCGGCCGAGCCGGTCGTGCCGTACGCCGACCGCCTCGGCGCACGCGGACCACCTCAGCCGTGCCCGCCTGCCTCAGCCGTGCCCGCCCGCCCGCACCAGCCCGGTCTCGTACGCCAGGACGACCACCTGGACGCGGTCCCGTAGGCCCAGCTTGGTGAGGATGCGGCCGACGTGGGTCTTCACCGTGGCCTCGGAGAGGACGAGGCGGGCGGCGATCTCGCCGTTGGAGAGGCCCTGGGCGACGAGGATCATGACCTCGCGCTCGCGTTCCGTGAGGCGCTCCAGCTCCTTGTGCTTGGGTTCCGTGCCGGTGCTCGGGAGCATCGGGGCGAACCGGTCTAGCAGGCGCCGCGTGGTGGAGGGCGCGACGACGGCGTCGCCGCTGTGCACGGCACGGATCGCGGCGAGCAGTTCGCCGGGCGGCACGTCCTTGAGCATGAAGCCGGAGGCGCCCGCCTTCAGCCCGGAGAAGGCGTACTCGTCGAGATCGAAGGTCGTCAGGATGAGCACCTTGGGCGGGTCGGGCTCCGCGCAGATACGGCGGGTGGCCTCGACCCCGTCCAGCTTGGGCATCCGGACGTCCATGAGGACCACGTCCACCTCGGTCGACCGTACGACCTGGAGGGCCTCGACGCCGTCGCCCGCCTCCGCCACGACCTCCATGTCCGGCTGGGCCGCCAGCACCATCCGGAACCCGGTGCGCAGCAGCACCTGGTCGTCGACGAGCATTACGCGGATCGCCATCGGGTCCTCTTCCGTCCACAGATCAGATGTCGGATGTCAGATACACAAGTTCGGATGTCACAGGTCAGGTGTCACAGATCGGATGTCACAGGCCGGATGTCGGCGTCCACAGGTGTCAGTCGCCGGCACGACCGTGTCAGTGCGCGGGTTTCAGGGGCAGCAGGGCGCTGATCCGGAAGCCGCCGCCGGGGCGGGGGCCCGCGTCCAGCGTGCCGCCGACCATACCGACGCGCTCACGCATCCCGATGAGGCCGTGCCCCTGGCCGTCGACGCCGCCCTCCTCGTACAGCTCGTGGGGCGCGCCCTTGCCGTCGTCCTCGACGAGCAGACCGAGGCCGTCGTCGAAGTAGACCAGCCGGACACTCGCACCGGCGTTCGGTCCGCCGTGTTTGCGGGTGTTGGTGAGGGCCTCCTGGACGATGCGGTACGCCGTCAGCTCCACCCCGCTGGGCAGCGGACGCGGGGTGCCCTCGATCTTGAAGTCGACGGGCAGTCCGGCCACCCGGCACTGTTCGACCAGGTCGTCGATCTGGTCGACGTCGGGCTGCGGGACGTACTCGCCGACCTCCTTGTGCTCACCGGTACGCAGCACGCCCAGCAGGCGACGCATCTCGGCGAGCGCCTGCCGGCCGGTGGAGGAGATCGTCTCCAGGGCCTTCTTCGCCTGGTCCGGGGCCGCGTCGAGGACGTACGCGGCACCGTCGGCCTGGACGACCATCACGGACACGTTGTGCGCGACCACGTCGTGCAGTTCACGGGCGATCCGGGCGCGCTCGGCGGCGACCGCGACCTTGGCCTGCGCCTCGCGCTCCTTCTCCAGGCGGGCCGCGCGCTCCTCCAGCTGCGCGAAGTACGCGCGACGGGTGCGCAACGAGTCGCCGAGCACCCAGGCCAGGGCGAAGGGCACGGTCAGGAACAGCGCGAGCACCGCGTTGCCCATCGTGCTCGTGTCGTCCTCGGTCCAGCGCAGCTGTCCCAGCGACGCCGCGCACAGGCCGCCGCCCAGGGCGAACCAGGAGGCCCAGCGGGCGCCGTTCGCCGCGACCGTGTAGATGACCACGAGCATCGCGAAGTCGGCCGGGATTCTCGGCACGTCGAGGATCAGCTGCGCGATGCCCGCCGCGGCGGCCAGCATCAGCATCTTCTCGGGCATACGGCGCCGCAGGGCGATCGACAGACAGAGCACGAGCGTGATCACCACGAACGCGGTCTCGTTCATGTCGCTCGCGTAGTCCGGGTCGATCGCTCCGCCGGCCAGGGTCACCCCGAGCAGGACGACGGCCCAGAAGCTGTCGACCCATGTCGGGTGTCGGCGGAGGAAGTCATAGAGGCGCTGCACGTAACCCAGCGTAGGGAAGCGGGCGGTGTGCACGGGTCAACCGGAGGGCCGATCCATGACTGGGGCATGTACTCCCCAAGGTGGAGGCGGCGTTAGCCGTTCCGCTTAGCCTGACGTGATGACGCGCTCCTGGCTCACCGCGGCCCAGGAGGCCCTCTACGGGCCCCACGGCTTCTACCTGCGTCCGGAAGGGCCCGCCGGGCACTTCCGGACCTCCGTGCACGCCTCGCCCCTCTACGCGGCCGCCGTGGCGCGGCTGCTGTGCCGGGTGGACGAGGCGTTGGGGCGGCCCGGCGAGCTGGCCTTCGTGGACCTGGGGGCCGGGCACGGCGAGCTGGTGGGCGGGGTCGTGGACGCGCTCCCCGCCGAGGTGTCGTCCCGCACGCGCGCGTACGCCGTCGAACTGGCCGACCGGCCCCCGGGGCTCGATCACCGCATCGAGTGGGTCGCCGAGCCGCCGAAGGGGGTCTCGGGGCTGCTGTTCGCCAACGAATGGCTGGACAACGTGCCCGTGGAGGTCGTCGAGGTGGACGCGGCGGGCGTGGCACGGCTGGTGCTCGTACGGGAGGACGGCGCCGAGGCGCTCGGGGCGCCCGTCGGCGGGGCCGAGGCCGAGTGGCTGGACCGGTGGTGGCCACTCGCCCCGCGGGAGGGGCTGCGGGCAGAGGTCGGGCTGCCCCGGGACCGGGCGTGGGCCGCCGCCGTCGCGGGCGTCGGGCGGGGGCTCGCCGTCGCCGTCGACTACGCGCACCTCGCCGGCTCCCGGCCCCCCTTCGGGACGCTCACCGGGTTCCGGGACGGACGGGAGACGACGCCGGTCCCGGACGGGTCGTGCGACATCACCGCGCATGTGGCACTGGACGCGTGCGCGCTGCCGGGGGCCCGGCTGCTCACCCAGCGGGAGGCCCTGCGCGCCCTCGGGGTCACCGGCGGCCGTCCACCGCTCTCCCTGGCGACCACCGACCCGGCGGCGTACGTACGGGCCCTCGCGGGCGCGGGCGAGGCCGCCGAGCTGACCGCTCCGGGCGGCCTGGGCGACTTCGGCTGGCTGCTGCAGCCGGTCGGGATCCCGGACCCGCTCGCCCAGGACACCCTCTAAGGCAAGGGCCTGGGACCTGCCCAGGGCCCGCCCTACTTGTCGATGTCGCCCACCACGAAGAACAGCGAGCCCAGGATGGCCACCATGTCGGCCACCAGCGTCCCCGGCAGCAGTTCCGTGAGGGCCTGGATGTTGTTGTACGAGGCGGAGCGGAGTTTGAGGCGGTAGGGGGTCTTCTCGCCCTTGCTGACGAGGTAGTAGCCGTTGATGCCGAGGGGGTTCTCGGTCCAGGCGTAGGTGTGCCCCTCGGGGGCCTTGAGGACCTTCGGCAGGCGCTGGTTCACGGGACCGGGCGGGAGGTCGGCCAGACGGTCCAGGCAGGCGTCGGCGAGGGCGAGGGAGTTGTGGGTCTGCTCCAGCAGGCACTCGAAGCGGGCGAGGCAGTCGCCCTCGTCCCGGGTGACGACCCGAAGGACGTCCTGGAGCTCGCCGTACGCCAGATACGGCTCGTCGCGCCGCAGATCGAAGTCGACGCCGGAGGCGCGGGCGATGGGGCCGCTGACCCCGTACGCGTGCACGGCCTGAGGGGAGAGGACGCCCACGTCCCGGGTGCGGCCCCGGAAGATCTCGTTGCCGAGCACCAGGTCGTCGAAGACGTCCATACGGGAGCGGACGTCGGCGACGGCCGCACGCGCGCGTGCGGTCCACCCCGCCGGCAGGTCCTCCTTCAGACCGCCCACCCGGTTGAACATGTAGTGCATCCGCCCGCCGGAGATCTCCTCCATGACGTTCTGGAGCTCCTCGCGCTCCCGGAAGGCGTAGAAGACCGGGGTGATGCCGCCGAGCTCCAGCGGGTACGAGCCGAGGAACATCAGGTGGTTCAGGACCCGGTTCAGCTCGGCGAGGAGCGTGCGCATCCAGACCGCCCGCTCGGGGACCTCCATACCGAGCATGCGTTCGACACCGAGGACGACGCCGAGTTCGTTGGAGAAGGCGGAGAGCCAGTCGTGACGGTTGGCGAGCATGATGATCTGGCGGTAGTCACGCGCTTCGAAGAGCTTCTCCGCGCCCCGGTGCATATAGCCGATGACCGGCTCGGCGTGCTGGATGCGCTCGCCGTCGAGGACCAGCCGCAGCCGCAGCACACCGTGCGTGGACGGATGCTGCGGGCCGATGTTCAGCACCATGTCCGTGCTCTCGGCGGCACCGCCGATACCGACCGTCGTCTCTCGGGTCTCCGTCGGGGGAGTCATGGACACAGTCTGTCGTACGTACGCTGGCGGAATGGAGACGGGGACCTTGGAGGACGGCGCCGAGCGCGCGGAGGACGAGCCGGTCTGGACGGGACTGCCGCCCGGGCTGCTGCGGATGAGGCGGCTGTTGCTGGTGGTGTGGCTGGTGCCGATCACCGTCGGTACGGCCGTCCTGCTGGGCTGGCTGGCGGGGCCGCCCTGGGCGGCGTTCGCGCTCCTGCCCCTGGGACTGCTGCTCTGGGGGTGGCCGATGCTGGGCCGCAACTGGCGGTCGTGGCGGTACGCCGAACGGGCCGACGACCTGTTGATCAGCCGGGGTGTGCTCTGGCGCGAGGAGACCGTCGTGCCGTACGGGCGCATGCAGCTGGTCGAGGTGACCTCCGGTCCCGTCGAGCGGCACTTCAACCTGGCGAGTGTGCAGCTGCACACGGCCGCGGCCGCCACGGACGCCCGTATCCCGGGCCTCGACCCGGCCGAGGCCGAACGTCTGCGCGACCACCTCACCCAGCTGGGCGAGGCCCGATCGGCAGGGCTGTGACGGTGACGGCACAGGACGCGGACGGCGCGCTGGGGGACGGCACGGTACCGGCGGACGGCACGGTGGGGGACGAGATCGGACGGACGGACGGCGTGGCGGGGGCGGAGGCCGTACGGAGGGACGGAGCAGCAGGGGCGGCAGGGGCGGAGACCATACCGGCGGACGGCGCCGCGGGGGCGGAGAAACCGGTCGTCGAGCATCGGCTGCATCCGGTGACGCCGTTGCGGCGCGCCTGGGCACCGGTGGCGGTGCTGATCGGGTGGGGGGTGCACGATCCGGACGGCGCGCAGCGGCAGCTGATGCGGCTCGACACGACGACCCTGCTGATCGGGCTCGCGGTGTTCGTTCCGGCCGCCGCCCTCTACGGCTTCCTGACCTGGTGGTTCACCCACTTCGCGGTGACCGACAGCGAACTGCGCATCCGTACCGGACTGGTGTTCCGCCGCACCGCCCACATCCGTCTCGAACGCATTCAGGCCATCGACGTCACCCGCCCGCTGCTGGCCAGGATCGCGGGCGTCGCCAAACTCAAACTCGACGTCGTCGGCACCGACAAGAAGGACGAGCTGGCCTATCTCGGCGAGGCGCACGCCGGCGCCCTGCGGGCCGAACTCCTGGCCCGCGCGGCCGGTTTCGCGCCGGACACCGCGCACGA
Source organism: Streptomyces akebiae (assembly GCF_019599145.1). NCBI lineage: Bacteria > Bacillati > Actinomycetota > Actinomycetes > Kitasatosporales > Streptomycetaceae > Streptomyces > Streptomyces akebiae. Next base: position 4,359,228 of record NZ_CP080647.1, read on the forward strand.
GGTCGGCGAGGCGCCCGTACGGCAGTTGCTGAGGGTGCCGGCGGGCGTGCTGGCCATGTCCCTCGTCCTGACCGGCGCGACCTGGTGGACCCTCGTGGCCGCGGTCGTCGTGCCGTCCGTGCTGTGGTTCGCCACGGAGAGCGTGTGGACCGTCCTCGCGACCGCGCTGCCGCTGCTCGGCGCGGCCGGGGCGAGCAGCGTGGGGCGGTTCGTCGGGGAGTACGACTGGACGGTCGGCGACTCCCCCGACGGGCTCCGCATCGACCACGGACTCCTCGACCGGTCCCACGAGACGGTCCCGCCCGGCCGCGTGCAGACCGTGCGCGTCGTCGAACCGCTGCTGTGGCGGCGCCGCGGGTGGGTCCGGGTCGAGCTGGACGTGGCGGGCTCGACCAACTCCGTTCTCCTGCCCGTCGCGCCGCGTGCGGTGGCCGAGTCGGTCATCGCGCGGGTGCTGCCGGGGGTGAGCGTGCCGGACGCGACGGCCCTCGAACGGCCGCCGGGGCGGGCGCGGTGGTGCGTGCCGTGGTGGTGGCGGGGGTACGGGCTGGCCGTCAGCGACACGGTCTTCGCGGCCCGGCACGGGCTGCTGCGGCGCCGGCTCGACCTCGTACCGCATGCGAAGGTGCAGAGCGTACGGCTGTCGCAGGGGCCCTGGAAGCGGTACAAGGGGCTCGCCGACGTCCACGTCGACACCGGCGCCAACAAGACCGTGACGGCGCGACTGCGCGACGCGGGCGAGGCGGCGGACCTGCTGCGGGCCCAGGCGGAACGGTCACGGACGGGACGGCGGGAGGCGCTGCCCGACCGGTGGATGGTGTAGGGCGCGCGGGTCCGTTGCGCCACCGGGGCTCGCCGGGTGGCGGCACGGTCGCCCGGGCCGCCCGCCGGGAGAGGTCGGGCGGCCGAAGGGACGGCACGAGGCCCGCGGTCGGGGCGGGCCGGTGACTAGGACGCCGCCGTGCGGAGGCCCTGTACGTCGATCTGTTCTGTTTCGTCGTACGCGGTGAGGTCGATGACCTGGCCGATCCCTCGGGAGGCCTCGTCGACGCGCTTGAACTGGGCCTCGGACTCGGCCTTGTGGAGCGCGAGGGCCTCCTGACCGACCACGTCGGCGAGGTCCTCGTTCTGCACGGCCTCCAGGGCGTCCGCCGCCTTCTGCGTACCGAAGAAGTCGAACCCTCCCTCCACGGCCGTCCGCCGCTGCGGCGCCGCCGGAACGACCGCCACGGCGGTGGGCACCGTGAAGTGACCGGCCGACGGAAGGGCGGCCGGCGCCGCCGGAGCCGGCTCGGCCTGCTGTCCCTGCCCCGCACGCCCCGCGGGCTCCACGCGGGTCAACTCCCCCACCCCCGTGGACCTGACCGGTGCGGCCACCACGGGGACGGGGCCACCGGCCGCGCGCTCATGCCCCCGGGCCGCCGCCGACCTCCCCACCGCGTCGCCCTCCTCGGCGGTGAGCACCGGAACCGGCTCCTCCTCCGCCTCGGCGGAACGTCCTTGCCGAGTGCCCCCGTCCGTCGGCCCGTCCGGGTCACCCTTGGGAGAAGGGCCCTTCGGGGAATCACCCTTCGATCCCTCGCCCTCGTCCTTGGCCGTCGCACCGGCGGACTCGGCAGACTGAGTGGGCTCGGAGGATTCGGAGGACTCGGCAGACTGAGTGGGCTCGGTGGACTCGGCCGACGTCGGACCGTCGACAGGCGCCTCCACCGACTCATCCACCGACCCGCCCGCCGACTCATCGACGGACTCATCGACCTGCTGGTCCGCGGAGCCACCGAGGGACTCATCAGCACCCGCATCAGCAGAAGCGGAGCCCTCGGACTCGGAGCCCTCGGGCTCGAGGTCCTCGGACGTGCTCTCCTCCACGGCCCCGGCCGCTACGGGCTCGGCGTCGCCCTCGTCGTCCGCCTCGCCCTTCTCGCTCGGCACCGAGCCCCGCTGGGTGATGATCCGGTCCAACGCAGAGTTCGCACGCAGGAAGAGCGACGAACCGGCCGGCGAGAACACCGAGAGGACCGACTTCTCCGCCTCCGCATCCGCACCCGAGCCGGCACCGCCACCGGCACCCGCCTCGCCCGTCGTCCCCTGCTCCGCCACCCTCGCCGCCGCGGCCTTGGACGCCGTCTCCCACGAGGCCCAGGGCGCCCCCGGCGAGGGAGCCCCCTGGGGCGGCACCGTCGAGGTCCGGGACGCCGCCGTGGTCTTGTCGCCGTCACCGTCACCGTCGCCGTCGCCCGCGTCCGCACCGGACGTCGGCAACGCCCGCGCGTCCTCGGGGACGGTCGCCTCGATCTCCAGCAGGCGGCGGCCCTCCAGGGCGCTGGCCCGCTCGGTCTCGGCGGTGGCATAACGCCGCAGCAGCGCCGCGTGCTCGTTGCGGAGGTTGGCCAGTTCGGTGCGCTTGGCGCGGAGCTTGTGCTCCAGCTTGGTGCGCAGCTCACGGGACTCGTCGAGGTCGGTCTCCAGTTCGGCGACCTTCTCCTCGTGACGCCACTCGTCGCTCGCCCGCGCGCGCGTGAGGTCGGCGACGCGTTTGCCCGCCTCGACGTCCCAACGGCGCATGACCGCCGCGCCCACCGCTGCCGTCGCCGCGGCGACGGCGGCGGTGACCCGGAGCACCGCCGGCTCGGAGAACATCCATGGCCCAAGGGCGCAGACGAGCGAGACGCCTGCGATCGCCGTGGGGGGCAGCAGCCTGTGCAGAGGCGGTGAATGGCGGTGACGTCCACGTGGCATGGCCAGAAACTTACCGCGCGTAGGCGAATGATGGTGCCCCGGGCCGCAAAAACTCAGCCGCCCCTCTCACCTCTCACAAGCCTTCACAAGCTTCCTCCCCGCCGGTGCGCCAATGCGCTCACCGGCGGCTCCTCCACTGGATCAACCCCATTGAATCCGGATACACCTTGGCCGCATCCGCCCCTTTCCCCGCCGGTGAATTCGACGAATTGCCGAACCCGCCGCCGAACCGTTACCGAAGTCGTCGCCGCCCCGTCGCCGGACCGTGACCGACCCGCTCTTCACGACGCCGCACCGCCCGTCATCGGCCACCCTCACCGACCTCCTCACCGACCTCCTCACCGACCTCCTCACCGACCCCTTCATCGCCCCCTTCATCGATGGCTTCACCGGCCGACTTCACCGGTCGCTCAACCGCCCGCTGATCCACTGCAACGTCGCCGGGATCTCCCGGCGCCACGTGTTGAAGTTGTGCCCGCCGCTGTCGAGGATGATCGACGAGATCCGCGTCGGCCGCATCTCCTTCACCTGTTCGATGAACTTCAGCGTGGCCTTGTAGTTGGTCTCCCCCTGTTTGCTGCTGGTGACCAGCAGAGAGGTGTCCGGCGCCGGACGGTGCCTCAGATACCAGAACAGGTCCGCCTCGTTCCGCAGCGTCTTGTTCCCTTGGAAGAGATCACCGGTCGTCGGGTCGATCGGCGCCTTGTAGTACGGCGAGAGACCCGCGCCGGCGGCGAACACCCGAGGGTGATGCATGGCGAGTTTCAGCGCGCAGTAGCCACCGGTCGAGTCGCCGATGACACCCCAACTGCCGGGCTTCTTCCCGACCCTGTAGTGATGGCCCACGGCGTCCGGCAGATCCCTGGCGAAGAACGTCTCGGTCTGCGGCCCGCCCGGGACGTCCACGCACTCGGTGTCGCGCGGCGGCGCCACGGTCGGCCGCATCATGACCAGGATCATGGGCTGCGCCTTCCCGTCCCGGGCCAACGCGTGGGCCGTCTGCGGAAAGTGGAGACCCTTGATGAGCGCCTCGGCGGTGCCCGGGTAGCCGGTGAGGACGACCGCGGCGGGGAAGCTGCGGGTGCGGTACCGGGGCTGGAAGTACTCCGGCGGCAGATACACGTACGCCGGGCTCGCGATCCGGCTCGTACGGCCGACGATCTCGACCTTCTGGATCTGGCCGCCGACCGTGGGACGACCGCCGCCGGCCACGTTCACCTGCCGGGTGTCGACGACCCGCAACGGCCCCCCGGTCTCGGCCCCGTCATGGTCGACGACCACGCCCTGCCCGGTCTCCCTGCCGAGCAGGTCGGCCCAGCTGGCGTAGAACCCGAAGGCCTGGTTGGCGGCGAGGCCGACCGACACGAAGACGGCGACCTGCGTGGCCAGCAGTACGACGATCCGACCGCCGACCGCCTTCCATCCGCGCCGGGCCAACCGCGGCCACAGCCACACCGTGCCGATGAACAGCAGCACGGCGGACAGCACCGCCAAGGCCAGCACCTTGTTGCTCGTAAGACCCATCGGGTTGTCCCCCGCCGACCTTTCTTTCCTTGTCTTTCCCTGCCCTTTGGTTCAGCTTTCCGATGGAGAGTGAACCTCCCCCGCCAAGGCACCGTCCTAGAGGGCGCAATGTCGCCGGATGCCGGAAAAGGCACCGGATCCAAGCTCTCTCGCGGAACTACGGGATGCGATGTCTGTCAGGACAGATGGGGAAATGTCGGGTGGGGTTCCGGTCCGGTCGGACCGACTCGCGCCGAGCGCCGACCGACAGCTGAAAAGCACGCGCCGGGGCGCGGTGCATGGCGCACTGCGCGGCGCGCTGCGCGGCCCGCGCCCCGAGGCCGTACCCGCCCTGGTCGCCAGGGCCTGCACACTCGTCGGGCTCGTGGACATCGCCGCGGGGGTGTTCCCCCGCTTCCGCAACAGCCGTATGCACGCGCTGGCCGAGGTGCTCCCGGGTGCGCTCGGCCCGTTCGCGGCGGCCCTCTCCCTGAGCGTCGGCGTCCTGCTGCTGCTCCTCGCCCACGGTCTGCGCCGGCGCAAGCGGCGGGCCTGGCGGGCGGCCGTGGTCCTGCTCCCGGCCGGGGCGATCGCCCAGTTCACCTACCGTCACTCGCTCGTCGGCGTGCTCGTCTCGCTCGCGCTGCTCATCCCGCTGCTGCGGCACCGCGACGAGTTCCGCGCCCTGCCCGACCCCACCAGCCGCTGGCGGGCACTGACCAACTTCGTGCTGATGGGCGCCGGTTCGATCGTCCTCGGGCTGATCGTCGTGAGCGCCCACCCCGGACGCATGGTCGGCGACCCGAGCCTCGCCGACCGGCTCGAGCACGTCATCTACGGCTTGTTCGGCTTCGAGGGTCCGGTCGACTACGCCGACACCACGTCCTGGACAGTGGCCTTCTCCCTCGGCGCCCTCGGTCTGCTGACCGCCATCACCACCATCTACCTGGCCTTCCGCCCCGAACACCCGGCGGCCCGCCTCACCGACGACGACGAGATACACCTGCGCGCCCTGCTCGACAAGCACGGCGGCCGCGACTCGCTCGGCCACTTCGCGCTCCGCCGCGACAAGGCGGTCGTCTTCTCCCCGAGCGGCAAGGCGGCGGTGACGTACCGCGTCGTCTCCGGGGTGATGCTCGCCAGCGGCGACCCGATCGGCGACGTCGAGGCCTGGCCCGGCGCGATCGAACGCTTCATGGACGAGGCGAAGGCGCACTCCTGGACCCCGGCCGTCATGGGCTGCTCGGAGACCGGCGCGGAGGTCTGGACCCGGGAGACCGGCCTGGACGCTCTCGAACTGGGCGACGAGGCGGTGGTGGACGTCGCGGATTTCTCCCTCACCGGACGTGCGATGCGCAACGTGCGTCAAATGGTGAAGCGCATCGAGCGCCTCGGTTACGAGACCCGGGTACGGCGCGTCCGTGACCTCGGTGAGGCCGAGCTGGACCGGATCCGCCGGGCCGCCGAGGACTGGCGCGGCACCGACACCGAGCGTGGCTTCTCCATGGCGCTCGGCCGCGTCGGCGACCCGGCCGACGGGGACTGCCTCATCGCCACCGCGCACAAGGCCGACGAACTCCCCGGCCCGTACGGCGATCTCAAGGCCGTACTGCACTTCGTGCCCTGGGGTCCGGACGGCGCCTCCCTGGACCTGATGCGCCGCGACCGCTCCGCCGATCCCGGCATGAACGAACTCCTCATCGTGGCGGCCCTCCAGGCGGCCCCCCGCCTGGGCGTCCGGCAGGTCTCCCTGAACTTCGCGATGTTCCGCTCGGCCCTGGCCCGCGGCGAGAAGATCGGCGCGGGCCCGGTCCTGCGTGCCTGGCGCGGCCTGCTGGTCTTCCTCTCCCGCTGGTTCCAGATCGAGTCGCTCTACAAGTTCAACGCCAAGTTCCGCCCCCGCTGGGAACCCCGCTTCGTCGTCTACGCCGCCTCCCGCGACCTCCCCCGCATCGGCCTGGCCGCCATGCAGGCCGAGGGCTTCGTGAATCTCGCCCTGCCCCGCCTGCTGCGCCGCCGCACGAAGACTCCGGCCCCCTGTGCCCACGCGGTGCGCTCCACGGAACACCCGGCGCGCGGCGCCGCGTGAAGGGTGCGGCCCGCCCGCGGCAGGTCGCACCACCCGCACCCGCGCGGCGCTACACCGCCCGCGCGGCCCCGCCATTGGTGTCGTCGTCCTCCGGGAGTTTGCAGACGCGCTCCAGGAAGAAGGCGGCCACTATGACGCCGATGCCCGCGAGGACGGAGAAGCCGGCGTAGATGGCCTGGTCACGACGGGCCGGGACCTCCAGGTACTCCAGGAGGAAGACGCCGACGCCGCCGTACATCCCGGCGACGAGGGCCGCGACGAGGGCGCTGGCCTGGCCGAAGACGACCGCGCGGGCCGCCATCAGGGGGTCGACGCCCTTGGCCTCGGGCCGGCGCTCCCGCTGGGCCTTGAGCCGGCTGCGCAGGGACAGCGCGGTGGCCGTCAGGACGGCCGCGATCAGGGCGAGCACGATGGGGGCGGCCAGCGGGACGCTCGGCAGGGTGTCCACCGAGTTCCACAGCCGGGCGCCGGCCCAGGACAGCACCCCCGCCACCACGAACACCGCGGCCAGCGTCCTGATGCGCAGCTCTTTCACGATGCCCCTTCGACGAGCCCGATGGTCCACGGACGCCGGGCCCCACGGCGCCGGGTGGTCGGCCCGGCCGGTGGTCCCGACGGTGCGTCGGGGATGGTCCCGACCCGGTAGACCTTAACGACTACTCGGGCAGGTGGAGTTCCAGGTCGGCGCGGGGCGACACACCTTCACGGGTGATGCCGTCGAGGAGCAGGGCGACCGGACCGCGGCCGACGAGCTGGGCCTCCGGCTCCACGTCGTGCCACGGCGCGAGGACGAAGGCCCTCTCGTGCGCCCGCGGGTGCGGCAGGGTCAGTACCGGGTCGTCGGAGACGACGTCCGCGTACGACACGATGTCGACGTCCAATGTGCGCGGGCCCCAACGCTCGTCCCGCACCCGGTGGAAGGCCTCCTCCACCGCCTGGGCCCGCTCCAGCAGCGAGGAGGGCGGCAGGGTGGTCTTCAGAACCACCACCGCGTTGAAGTACGAGGGCTGGCTGCCCGGGGCCACACCCCACGGCTCGGTCTCGTACACCGGAGACACGGCCTTGACGCGGACACCCGGAGTGTCCTCCAGGGCGTCGACGGCGCCCTGGAGGTTCTCCAGCCGGTTGCCCAGGTTCGAGCCGATGGAGATCACGGCCCGGCGGGGGTTGTGCAGGGTCGTGTCGGCCTCGTCCACCTTCTGCACGACGGAGGCCGGCACCGGCTGTACGGTCGGGTCGCTCTGACCCTCGGTGAAGAACGCGGTCATACTCGGCTCCGGGTGATGGTGACGGTCGTGTCGTCGAAGGGGACCGTGATCGGCGCGTTCGGCTTGTGGACGGTGACCTCGACCTCCTGGACCACCTCGTGCCGCAGACACGCCTGGGCGATGCGCTCGGCGAGCGTCTCGATGAGGTTCACCGGCTCGCCCGCGACGATGGCGACGACCTCCTCCGCCACGATCCCGTAGTGCACGGTCTTCGCCAGGTCGTCGTCGGCCGCGGCCGGCCGGGTGTCCAGCCCGAGCGTGAGGTCCACGACGAAGGTCTGGCCCTCCTCGCGTTCACCCGGGAACACCCCGTGGTACCCACGGGCCCTGAGGCCGCGCAGCGCGACACGATCCACGCGAATCACTCCTGCAGTCGTCGGGAACGGCCGATGTCCTCCGTGTCGTCCGAGCACGGTCGGCACACCGGCCACCTTCGAATCTACCTGCGGGCACTGACAGCGCTCACCCCCGGAAGGCCCGATTCCACTTCCATACGGACAGGGTTCATCGAGCGTTTCCCAGGGAACGCCACGGCTCACGGGTCGGAAGCCGCCCCTACCCGCGCACCCGTGTTCCCAATCACCCCTTGGGCCTCACGGACCGCCGGCCCACTCAGGAAGGTGACTCCGCTCAGGAAGGCGGCTCCGCTCAGGAAGACGACTCCTCGCCCTCGTCGTCGTCGGATTCCGTCAGGACCGGGGAACCGTGGTGCGACCAGAGCTTCCAGCCGTCGGATGTGCGACGGAACACGTTCGTGGCGACCACCAGCTGCCCCACGAGCGGCCCCAGCTCGTCACTGCCGTCCGGCGCCGGACCCCCGCTGAGGATGTTCTCGGTGCAGCTGACGAGCGCGGTGTCGCCGGTGACCGACACATGCACGTCGGTGAGGAAGAACTGGATGTACTCCGTGTTCGCCATGATCAGCGCGTACGACCGCAGCACCTCGCCGCGCCCGGTGAGCACCGGCCAGCCGGGGTGGACGCAGGAGATCACGCCGGTCTCGGCGGGGTCGTGGTACTCCTCGTCCACGCCCACGTCGGCCGGGGCCAGCCAGAGCGAGGAGAGCGTCTCGAAGTCGCCCTGTTCCATGGCCTCGTAGAAGGCCCGGTTGGCGAGTTCGACCTGTTCGACGTCGGTGTGGGGAGCGCTCACCGCTCCCGGGCCCCTTCGATGGCGCGGGTCACACGGACCGCGTCGGCGGTGGCGCGGACCTCGTGCACGCGGACCGCCCAGGCGCCCTGCTGTGCGGCCAGGGCCGACACGGCGGCCGTGGCGGCGTCCCGTTCCCGTGCGGGCGGCGGGGCGCCCTCGGAGCCCGCCAGCACCCGGCCGAGGAACCGCTTGCGGGAGGCGGCGACCAGCAGGGGGTGACCGAGGCCGTGCAGCCGGTCGAGGTGCGCGAGGAGGGCGAGGTCGTGCTCGGCGTCCTTGGAGAAGCCCAGGCCCGGGTCGACGACGACCCGGTCTTCGGCGACACCGCCCGCCAGGACGGCCGCCACGCGCGCGTGGAGCTCCTCCAGCACCTCGGTGACGACGTCGTCGTAGACGCCCTTGACGTTGCCGCCCTCCAGGAAGCCGCGCCAGTGCATCACCACGAAGGGGGCGCCGGCGTCGGCGACCACCGGGATCATCGCGGGATCGGCCAGTCCGCCGCTGACGTCGTTGACGAGGGCGGCTCCGGCGGCGAGGGCCTGTTCGGCCACGGACGCGCGCATGGTGTCCACGGAGACGGTCACACCCTCGGAGGCCAGCCCCCGGACGACCGGGACGACTCTGCGCAGTTCCTCCGCCTCGTCGACACGGGCGGCACCGGGGCGGGTCGACTCACCGCCGACGTCCACCAGGTCCGCGCCCTCCCCGACCATGTCCAGGCCGTGCTTGACCGCCGCCGTGGTGTCGAAGAAACGGCCGCCGTCGGAGAAGGAGTCCGGGGTGACATTGACGACGCCCATGACCGCGCAACGGTCCCACCGGGGCAATCCGGCCACCCACCCACGCCGGTTCTGCTTGCTCATGCGTCAAGCCTAGGCCCCCGGCACCGGCCGCGTTCCGCCGCTCCCGACACCGGAGGAGGTCAGTGCGCCATGATGAGGCTCATCGCCTCGTTGCGGGTCGCCGCGTCCCTGAGCTGGCCCCGCACCGCCGACGTTATGGTCTTCGCGCCGGGCTTGCGGATGCCCCGCATCGACATGCACATGTGCTCGCACTCCACGACCACGATCACACCGCGCGGCTCCAGGATCTCCATCAGCGAATCGGCGATCTGCGTCGTCATCCGCTCCTGCACCTGCGGGCGCCTGGCGTAGACGTCCACGAGCCGCGCCAGCTTCGACAGACCGGTGATCTTGCCGCTGGTGGACGGGATGTATCCGACATGGGCGACGCCCCTGAACGGGACCAGGTGGTGTTCACAGGTGCTGTACACCTCGATGTCCTTCACCAGCACCATCTCGTCGTGACCGAGGTCGAACGTGGTGGTCAGCACATCCTCCGGCTGCTGCCACAGCCCCGCGAAGATCTCCTTGTACGCCCGCGCCACCCGCCCCGGCGTCTCCCGGAGCCCCTCTCGGTCGGGGTCCTCGCCGACGGCGATCAGCAGCTCCCGTACGGCGTTCTCGGCGCGCTTCTCGTCGAACTCGCCGATGGTGCCCTCGCCGTCCAGCGTCACGGGGTCGGTCATGTCGTGCCTCGCTCCTGAGCCTGTGACACGTGCGGATGACGCGTCTCGTCCTCGGCCTTCTTGCGGCCCTTTTTCGGCCATACGAAAATGCCGCGCCCCCCAGGCTAGAACCAGGGGGGCACGGCAATCATTCCGGGCCTGACGAGTCGGCCTGGGCCGGGAGCGGGCAGGCTCCCGGTGGCCGGTTCTCATCGGTGGGGCGTCAGCTCTCCGTGCTCTCCTCCGGGGTCGCCTCGGCGGGCGCCTTGGTGGTGATCGCCGGTGCCGCGCCGTTGGCGCCGTTCGTCAGTGCGAGCTCCTTCGGGGAGAGCACCGGCGGACGGGTGGACGGGGTGCGGCGGGAGGAACCGGTCCAGGCGGGCCGGGGCGGGCGCTTGACGATGGGGGCGAAGATCTCGGCGATCTCCTCCTTGCCCAGCGTCTCCTTCTCCAGCAGCTGAAGGACCAGGTTGTCGAGGACGTCGCGGTTCTCGACCAGGATCTCCCAGGCCTCGTTGTGCGCGTTCTCGATGAGCTTCTTGACTTCCTCGTCCACGAGCGCGGCGACCTCTTCCGAGTAGTCGCGCTGGTGAGCCATCTCACGTCCGAGGAACGGCTCCGTGTTGTCGCCGCCGAACTTGATGGCGCCGAGGCGCTCGGTCATGCCGTACTGCGTGACCATCGCGCGGGCCAGGTTGGTGGCCTTCTCGATGTCGTTCGCGGCGCCGGTGGTCGGGTCGTGGAAGACCAGTTCCTCGGCGGCGCGGCCACCCATCATGTACCCGAGCTGGTCGAGCATCTCGTTGCGGGTGGTCGAGTACTTGTCCTCGTCCGGCAGGACCATCGTGTAGCCGAGGGCACGGCCTCTCGACAGGATCGTGATCTTGTGGACCGGGTCGGAGTTCGGTGAGGCCGCCGCGACCAGGGCGTGTCCGCCCTCGTGGTACGCGGTGATCTTCTTCTCCTTGTCCGACATGATCCGGGTCCGCTTCTGCGGGCCCGCGACCACACGGTCGATCGCCTCGTCCAGCATGTGGTTGTCGATCAGCTTCCTGTCGCTGCGGGCCGTGAGGAGCGCGGCCTCGTTCAGGACGTTGGAGAGATCGGCACCCGTCATACCGGGGGTGCGGCGGGCGACGGCGCCGAGGTCGACGTCGGGCGCGACCGGCTTGCCCTTCTGGTGGACCTTCAGGATCTCCAGACGGCCCTGCATGTCCGGGCGGTCGACCGCGATCTGGCGGTCGAAGCGGCCGGGGCGCAGGAGGGCCGGGTCCAGGATGTCCGGGCGGTTGGTGGCGGCGATCAGGATGACGCCGCCCTTCACGTCGAAGCCGTCCATCTCGACGAGCAGCTGGTTGAGCGTCTGCTCGCGCTCGTCGTGACCGCCGCCGAGGCCGGCGCCGCGATGGCGGCCGACCGCGTCGATCTCGTCGACGAAGACGATCGCCGGGGCGTTCGCCTTGGCCTGCTCGAAGAGGTCACGGACCCGGGAGGCACCGACACCGACGAACATCTCGACGAAGTCGGATCCGGAGATCGAGTAGAAGGGGACGCCCGCCTCGCCGGCGACGGCGCGCGCGAGGAGCGTCTTGCCCGTACCGGGCGGGCCGTACAGCAGCACACCCTTGGGGATCTTGGCGCCGACGGCCTGGAACTTGGCCGGCTCCTGGAGGAACTCCTTGATCTCGTGGAGCTCCTCGACGGCCTCGTCCGCACCGGCGACGTCCGAGAACGTCGTCTTCGGGGTGTCCTTGGTGATGAGCTTGGCCTTGGACTTCCCGAAGTTCATGACTCGGGAGCCGCCACCCTGCATCTGATTCATCAGGAACAGGAAGACGACCACGATGAGGACGAAGGGGAGCAGGGACAGCAGGATTCCGACGAAAGCGTTCTGCTTGGTCGGGGAGACCGTGTAGCCGTCGGGAATCTGCTTGTTCTGGAACTTGTCCTGCAGGGTGTTGGCGAGGGTGACGCCCTGGTCGCCGATGTAGCTCGCCTGGATCTTCGAGCTGCCCTCGATCTTCTGGCCGTCCTTGAGCTGGACCTTGATGGTCGACTCTTCGCCGGTGGTCAGCTTGGCTTCTTTGACCTTGTTGTCATTGATCGCCTGGACCACCTGGCCGGTGTCCACCGTCTTGTAGCCGCCGGACGAGCCGACGACCTGCATCAACACGACCACGGCAAGGACGGCCAGCACGATCCACATGACTGGCCCACGGAAGTATCGCTTCACGTCCATCCATACGGAGCGGTGCCGCCCCGTCCCTCCTGCCATAGTGAGTTTGATAAAAGACTGTTCTTCGGACGGTACCCCAGCATTGTCACCCGAAGCCGCAGGGGACTGTCGGCGATACCGTCCTCGCATGGTCCAACGGCACGAAACCCGCTGGGGTTCCCGAGCGTCTTACGGGGGTTGGCTCAACCGCCGTAGACGTGGGGCGCGAGCGTACCGACGAACGGGAGATTGCGGTACTTCTCGGCGTAGTCGAGGCCGTAACCCACGACGAACTCGTTGGGGATGTCGAAGCCGACCCACTCCACGTCGATGGCGACCTTGGCGGCGTCGGGCTTGCGCAGCAGGGTGCAGATCTTCAGGGACTCGGGCTCGCGGGAGCCGAGGTTGGAGATCAGCCAGGACAGCGTGAGCCCCGAGTCGATGATGTCCTCGACGATCAGGACGTGCTTGCCCTTGATGTCGGTGTCGAGGTCCTTGAGGATCCGCACCACACCCGAGGACTGGGTGCCCGCGCCGTAGGAGGACACAGCCATCCAGTCCATGGTGACCGGGGTGGACAGGGCCCGGGCCAGGTCCGCCATGACCATCACCGCGCCCTTGAGGACACCGACGATCAGCAGGTCCTTGCCCGCGTACTCCGTGTCGATCTTCGCGGCCAGTTCGACCAGCTTCGCATCGATCTCTTCTTTGGTGATGAGCACCTCTTTGAGGTCGGTGCCCATGTCTTTCGCGTCCACCCGCATCACTTTCGGTCGTCCCAGGGCCGCTCCCGGACGCCCGCCTCCTGTGCGGGGGCTCGGGGCCCGCCCCGCGGGCCCCCTCGGCGTCCGGTTTCAGCCTTGCCGAATCACCAGTCTGCCACCCTGCCGCTGGGCGACGACCCGGCCGGGGAGATTGATGGCCCCCTGACCGCGCCAGCCGGTGATGAGACGGTCGATCTCCTCGATGTGCCGGGCGAAGAGGGAACCCGCCGGGGCACCGGCCTCGATGGCGGCCCGGCGCAGGATCCGACGGCGTACGGCGGGCGGCAGGGCGTAGAGCTTGGCGCACTCCAGCAGGCCCGCGGCGTCGCGGACGGAGGCCTCGGCCTGACGGGCCCAGGTGTCGAGGGCGTCGGCGTCGTCCCGGGAGAGCTGGGCCGTACGGGCGAGGGCCTCGACGACGCCCTTGCCCAGCGCCTTCTCCAGGGCGGGCAGGCCCTCGTGGCGGAGCCGGGAGCGGGTGTAGGCGGGGTCGGCGTTGTGCGGGTCGTCCCAGACGGGCAGCGACTGGACCATGCAGGCCTTGCGGGCGGTCTGCCGGTCGAGTTGGAGGAAGGGGCGCCGGTAGCGGCCGTCGGCCCCCGAGACCGCGGCCATTCCGGACAGGGAGCGGATGCCGGAGCCCCGCGCGAGCCCGAGGAGGACGGTCTCGGCCTGGTCGTCGCGGGTGTGGCCGAGGAGGACGGCGGTGGCGCCGTGGCGTTCCAGCGCGGCGTCCAGGGCGGCGTAGCGGGCGTCGCGGGCGGCGGCTTCGGGGCCGCCGCCGCGGCCGACGGTGACGGCGACGGACTCGACCGGGTCGAGGCCGAGTTCCCGCAGGCGCAGGGCGACTTCCTCGGCGCGCAGGTCGGAGCCGGGCTGCAGACCGTGGTCGACGGTGATGCCGCCGGCGCGGACGCCGAGCTTGGGCGCCTCGAAGGCGAGGGCGGACGCGAGCGCCATGGAGTCGGCGCCGCCGGAGCAGGCCACGAGCACGAGCGGGCGCTCGTGTGCGGCGGCCCCCGTGCGCGCGGCGCGCGGGCGCGCGGAACTGCCGCGCCTGACCTCGACGGGCACGGCCGCGGGGGGTACGGCCGTGGGGGGCGTGTGCACCGGTGGTGCGCCCGTGTCGGAGGGCGCGCCCGGGAGCGCGTGGGCGGGCGCGTGGAGGGTGGTGTTCGTGTGGTGTTCGGTGAGGAGGTCGTGGAGTACGCGGCGGACCGCCAGGCGTATCGCCGCGACCGCGGGGTGGGGACCCATGTCCGGTTCCCTTCATGAAATTGTCGGGGGGTGAGCCCGAGTTCGGTCACTCAGAGTGTGTAGATGGTGACAGAACCGGGCCCTTCCCCGAGCATTGCACGCCTACCCCTCGCTCACGGTCCCTCGGACGGGTGATTGGAGGGGCGTTTGCCTGCCGTCGGCCGGATTCGTTCACCACGCTCACGCACGGCTCACGACTCCGCCTTGCGGTGCACCCGCGCGACCCAGTCCGCCGGTTTGGCGATCTCCGCCTTGGTCGGCAGGGTGTTCGGGGAGGTCCACACCCGGTTGAAACCGTCCATACCGACCTGTTCGACGACCGCCCGTACGAACCGCTCGCCGTCCCGGTACTGCCGGAGTTTGGCGTCCAGACCGAGCAGCTTGCGCAGGGCCTGGTCCAGGCGGGAGGCCCCCTTGGCGCGGCGCTGCTGGAACTTCTCGCGGATCTCGGCGACCGAGGGCACGACGGCCGGGCCGACGCCGTCCATCACGAAGTCGGCGTGGCCCTCCAGGAGAGACATGACGGCGGTGAGCCGGCCGAGGATCTCGCGCTGGGCGGGGGTCTGCACCAACTCCACGATCGAGTGACCGTCGTCGCCGACCTCTCCCTCGGGGCGGCCCCCCGCGAGTGACTGGGCGGCCTCCCTGATGCGCTCCAGGAAGGTCGTGGGGTCGACCTCGGTCTCCCCCAAGAACGACTGGATTTCACCCTCCAGGTGGTCCCGCAGCCAGGGGACGCCCGTGAACTGCGTGCGGTGCGTCTCCTCGTGCAGACAGACCCAGAGGCGGAAGTCGTGGGGCTGCACGTCGAGTTCGCGCTCCACGTGCACGATGTTCGGCGCGACGAGCAGGAGTCGGCCGCCGCCGTTCTCGCCCGCGGGGAGTTCGCGGGTCGCGGGGGCGAAGGTCTCGTACTGGCCGAGGACCCGGGAGGCCAGGAAGGACAGGAGCATGCCCAGCTCCACGCCGGTGACCTTGCCGCCGACGGCGCCGAGGACGGCTCCGCCGGGGGTGTTGCCGCGACGTTCCTGCATCTTGTCGAGCAGCGGCTTCAGCAGTTCCCGGAAGCCGGCGACGTTGGCCCGGACCCAGCCGGGGCGGTCGACGACGAGGACAGGGGTGTCGTCGCCCGTGTCGGGGAGCATGCGGGTGAAGGCGCGGACGTGTTCCTCCGAGGCCTTCGCGTGTCGGCGGAGCTCGGCGACGATGGCCCTGGCCTCGTCGCGGCTCACCTCGGGGCCCGGCCGTACGAGCCGGGTCGCGGTCGCCACCGCGAGATTCCAGTCGACCATCTCGGCACCACCGATGCGAGTCATGTTGTCAACCGTACGTGAGCACTGCCGCTTGGGGCAGGCCGTGGGACAGGGGTGGGTTCGGTTGCGACTCGGGTGCGGGTGGGTGGGGGTCCTCACGCAGTTGCCCGCGCCCCTGAGAAGCAGGGGCTGCGCCCCGTGCTTCTTCCCTGCCTATCCCGCCTCAGCGGCAGCCGCAGGTCGCCAGGGACGAGGTCGCGTCCGTCAGGAGCTTCTTGGCCGGGTCGGTGTTCTCCAGGGGGGTCTCCGTGGCGAGGAAGGCGAAGGCGAGGAGGCGGCCGTCGGCGTCGACGACGGTGCCGGCGAGGGTGTTCACGTTGCTGAGCGTGCCGGTCTTGGCGCGGACGACGCCGGTGCCGGTGGCGTCGCTGGGGTAGCGGCCGCGCAGGGTGCCGGTGAAGCCGGCGACCGGGAGGCCGGTGAGGACGGGGCGGAGTTCGGGGTGGGCCGGGGACGCGGACTCGGCGAGCAGGGCGGTGAGGAGGGCGGGGGTCAGTGCGTTGCCCCGGCTGAGGCCGCTGCCGTCCGCGAACGCGACGCCCTGCAGAGGCACTTCGAGCTTCTTCAGTTCCTTCCTGATGGCCGCCGCGCCGCCTTCGAAGCTCGGCTGCTCGCCCGTCGCGAGCGCGACCTGGCGGGCGAGGGCCTCGGCGATGTCGTTGTCGCTGTTGGTGAGCATGCGTTCGACCAGGGTGGAGAGGGGCGGGGAGGAGACCGCGGCAAGTTCCCTCGCGTTCTTCCCGGTCGTGGTGGAGCCCTCGGTCTTCACCTTGACCCCCCGGTCCTCCAGGAGGTCCGCGAATTCGGCGGCGGCGTCGGCCGCCGGGTTCGGGGCGCGGTCCGCGCTGCCGCTGGAGGAGCCGTCGAGGCGGGCCTCGTCGACCATCAGCGGGACGACGAGGGCGAGGTTGCCGTTCACGCCGATAGTGTGCTGCTCGGGACCCTCGTAGAGGGAGGTGTCGTAGGCGAGCGTGATCTCGTTCAGGTGACGCTTGTCGAGGGCGGCGGCCGTCTCGTCGGCGAGGGACCGCAGGCTCGCGTACCCGTCCGTGTCCTTGTGGGCGGTCAGGGTGGGGTCGCCGCCGCCGACGAGCACGACCTCGGCGGAGTCGGGGTCCAGCACCGTGCGGGTCTCGATGCGGTGGTCGGGGCCGACCGCCGACAGGGCCGCGGCCGCCGTGGCGATCTTGGTGGTGGAGGCCGGTGTCAGGGCCTCGTCCGCGTTCCTGGAGTACAGCTGCTCTCCGGTCTCGACGTCCACGACGGAGGCCGCGCGGCGCGGGCCCAGGACGGAGGAGTTCAGCAGCGGGTCCAGGCGGGCCGCCAGGGCGGCGGAATCGGGCGCGGAGCCCGCGCCGGAGACACCGCCGAGGCCGGCCAGGACGGAAGGGGCGCTCGGCGCGGGCTTGGGCGCCCCCGCCGCCGTACCGGACGACGCGCCGGAACCGCGTCCGTGATCTGCGCCACCCTGGCCTTCGCGCGATGCCGCCCAGTCGTGCTCGGCCTTACGCTGACCGGAGGAGTCCCAGGGTCCGGCGGCGGCCACCGCCCCGGCCGAGAACACCAGCCCCAGGGTGGCCGCGCCGGCGGTGAACTGGAGGGTCGTGAGCTTCTTCGTGCTCCCCGCGAGCCGCGAAGAGCGTGCCGTGACGGCGCTCGTGACGCGTACGACGCCGGGTTTCACCACCTGTGCGACGCGCGCGGCACCGGGCTTCACGGCGCGCGTGACGCGCACGATCCCCGGTTTCACGCCGTGCACCACCCGCACCACACGCGGTCTCGCGGCCTGCCAGACCTTCGGCTCCCGCACGACCACCAGCCCCTTTCGCGATCACACACCTGCGTGAGGGACACTTAACCACCAGAACTATGTGTTGATCATGGAGGAGTCACCGGTGGAGTTCGACGTCACGATCGAGATTCCGAAGGGTTCGCGGAACAAGTACGAGGTGGACCACGAGACCGGTCGGATCCGCCTGGACCGTCGACTCTTCACCTCGACCGCCTACCCGACCGACTACGGCTTCGTCGAGAACACCCTCGGCGAGGACGGCGACCCGCTGGACGCGCTGGTCATCCTGGACGAGCCGACCTTCCCGGGCTGCCTCATCAAGTGCCGTGCGATCGGCATGTTCCGGATGACGGACGAGGCCGGGGGCGACGACAAGCTGCTGTGCGTCCCGGCGACCGACCCCCGGGTGGAGCACCTGCGTGACATCCACCATGTCTCGGAGTTCGACCGCCTGGAGATCCAGCACTTCTTCGAGGTCTACAAGGACCTGGAGCCCGGCAAGTCCGTCGAGGGCGCCGACTGGGTCGGCCGCGCCGAGGCCGAGGCCGAGGTCGAGAAGTCGTACAAGCGTTTCAAGGAGCAGGGCGGTCACTGACCCCCTGAGTTCCTCGGCTGTCTTGCCGACCGATTCCGCGAACGGGCCGCGTGTCCCCAGGAGGGGCGCGTGGCCCGTTCGGGTATGCGTGGGTGTCGGTGCGCATACTGAGGCGTACCTGAGGTGTCGTACAGGGAGCGCTGCGGAGTGGGAGTGACGGAGCCCGGTGACGGCGGGCCGCAGGAGGACCGCAAGCCGGTGTCGGACGAGGCGGGCAGTGCCTTCGCGCCGGTGGGATTCGCTCTGGGGATCGACGGTGACGCGTCGGTGACCTCGGAGTTCGCGATCCCGGCGGGGCTGGATGTGCCGGCCTCGGGGGCGGAGGCCGAGGCGCACACCACCTCCGAGTTCGCCCTTCCGGAGGGGCTGGCGCCGCCCGAGGGGCTCGCCGACGAGCACGAGGGGTCCGCGTTCAGCCTGCCGCGGACCTACAACGCGCGGCACGCGCCGGTCGCGTTCACTCCGGCCGGCGGGATTCCGGCCGTCAGTCTGACCAAGGACGTGCCGTGGCAGGACCGGATGCGCACGATGCTGCGGATGCCGGTGGCGGAGCGGCCCGCGCCGGAGCCGCCGGCGCGCGCCGAGGGCGACACGGGGCCTGCCGTCCCGCGTGTGCTCGACCTCACCCTGAGGATCGGTGAACTGCTGCTGGCGGGCGGTGAGGGCGCGGAGGACGTGGAGGCGGCGATGTTCGCCGTGTGCCGGTCCTACGGCCTCGACCGCTGCGAGCCGACGGTGACCTTCACCCAGCTGTCGGTCACCTACCAGCCGTCGCTGGTGGACGACCCGGTCACGGCGTCCCGGATCGTCCGGCGCCGGGCCACCGACTACACCCGGCTCGCGGCGGTCTTCCGGCTGGTGGACGACCTCAGCGATCCGGAGAGCGCGATCTCGCTGGAGGAGGCCTACCGACGGCTCGCGGAGATACGGCGCAACCGGCATCCGTATCCCGGCTGGACGCTGACCCTGGCGAGCGGGCTGCTGGCGGGGGCCGCGTCCGTGCTGGTCGGCGGTGGCGTGGTCGTGTTCGTCGCGGCGGCGCTCGGTGCGATGCTCGGCGACCGGCTGGCGTGGCTGTGCTCGGGGCGGGGGCTGCCGGAGTTCTACCAGTTCCTGGTGGCGGCGATGCCCCCGGCGGCGATCGGGGTGACGCTGACCGTGGCGCACGTGGACGTGGAGGCGTCCGCCGTCATCACCGGTGGGCTGTTCGCGCTGCTGCCCGGGCGGGCGCTGGTGGCGGGCGTGCAGGACGGCCTGACCGGCTTCTACATCACCGCCTCCGCGCGGCTCCTGGAGGTCATGTACCTCTTCGTGGGCATCGTGGTGGGGGTGCTGCTCGTCCTGTACTTCGGTGTGAAGCTGGGCGCCGAGCTGCATCCGGACGCGGCGCTCGGCAGCGCGGAACGGCCGTTGTTGCAGCTCGGGGCCTCGATGCTGCTGTCGTTGACGTTCGCGCTGCTGCTCCAGCAGGAACGATCCACCGTGCTGGCCGTGACCCTCAACGGCGGTGTGGCCTGGGCGGTGTACGGGGCCATGCACGACGCGGGCGGGATCTCGCCGGTGGCTTCCACGGCGGTGGCGGCGGGGCTGGTGGGCCTGTTCGGACAGTTGTTGTCGCGGTACCGGTTCGCTTCCGCGCTGCCCTACACGACCGCGGCGATCGGGCCGCTGCTGCCGGGTTCGGCGACCTACTTCGGGTTGTTGGGCCTCGCGCAGAACGATGTGGACGCGGGGCTGGTGTCGCTGACGAAGGCGGCGGCGTTGGCGATGGCCATCGCGATCGGGGTGAACCTGGGGTCCGAGGTGTTCCGGCTGTTCCTGCCGGGGGCGGCTCGGGCGGGGCGGAAGGCGGCGAAGAGGACGCGTGGGTTCTGAGCGCCTGACAGCCGGCTCCGGGATGCGGGGTGTTGGCGGCCGCGGGTTCGGTGGGGCTTCCCGCGCGGTTCCCCGCGCCAGAGAAAGAAGAACCCGCGCCCCCGGATGGCGGAGGCGCGGGTGGTGAGCTCTGCGGGTCAGTACCTCGGGTAGTCCTGGCCCTGGTAGCCCTGCTGGTTCTGGTCCTGGCTCTGCGGGTACTGGCCGCCCTGGGGGTACTGGCCGCCCTGCGGGTACTGCTGGGCGTAGGGCTGCTGTTGGGGCTGCTGGTGGCCGTAGTTCTCCTGGTAGCCCTGCTGCTGGTAGCCCTGGCCGCCGTAACCCTGGTTGCCGTAGCCCTGGTTCGGGTCGTACGGCTGCTGCTGGGGCTGGTCGGTCGGCGGGATGCGGCGGAGCTGGGTCGTCGCGTCGTCCATGACCGGGGCGGGGGCGGACTGCTGCTGGGGCTGCGCGGGCTGGTTCTTCTTCGCCTTCCTCGCCTTGAGGAGCTCGAAGATGATCGGGAGCACCGAGATGAAGACGATGAGGATGAGCATCGCCTCGATGTTCTTGTGCACGAACTCGATCTGACCGAGCCAGGAGCCGAGGAGGGTGACGCCCGCGCCCCAGAGGATGGCGCCGACGACGTTGAAGACGAGGAACGTGCGGTACCGCATGCCGCTGACGCCCGCGATGATCGGGGTGAACGTCCGCACGATGGGCACGAAGCGGGCCAGGATCAGGGACTTCGGGCCGTGCTTCTCGAAGAACTCGTGGGCCTTGGTGACGTTCTCCTGCTTGAAGAAGCGGGAGTCGGGGCGGTTGAAGAGCGCGGGGCCGACCTTCTTGCCGAACATGTACCCCACCTGGTCACCCAGGATCGCCGAGACGCAGATCAGCACGATCGCCAGCCACAGCGGGAAGTCCAGTTGGTCGGTGGTGATCAGCAGGCCGGCCGTGAACAGCAGCGAGTCGCCGGGCAGGAAGAACCCGAAGAACAGGCCGGACTCGGCGAACACGATCAGGAGCAGGCCCCAGATGCCGAACGAGTTGAGCAGGTAGTCCGGATCCAGCCAGCTCGGTCCGAGGGCGATCGTCTGCACGGTTCCGGGCTCCTGGGGGGTGAGGAAGAGTGAACGCCTGTGGGTGGGGACCCACGAGGGCGGGTCGCACAGGGGTGGGACCCATAGGGGTGACCAAAGCTATCAACGCACGGTCACCCCACTAGGTTCCACGGGTTCCCCCAGAGTGCCCTGTGGCCGCACTGAGACCAAGCCGTGTGGTCACGGGTGCGGTCAGAGGTGGGATCAGGGGCGCCGGCGGGCCGCGTTCGCGTTGATCGCGTCCCGCAGGTGTTCGGCGAGGCCGGGGCGGGTGGAGTTGTAGAAGGCCTTGAAGCGCTCGTCGGAGACGTACATCTCGCCGAGGCACTGGTGCATCTCGTACGGGCAGTCGTAGAACCAGGTGGCGATGTGCTGCCGGTGCTCCTCGGCCATGGTCATGGCCGCCTCGCCGGTCGGCTCCTCGCCGGCGGCCATCAGGGCGTCGTAGCGCGCGCCCCAGTCGGCCACCTCGTCCTGCATGCGCTTCCAGTCCTCCTTGGTGTACGTGGCCGCGCGGCGCTGCGACTCCGCGTACGCCTCCGTGCCGCCCCAGCGCTGTTCCGCCTCCTCGGCGTACTGCTCGGGGTCCTTGTCGCCGAACACCTCGAACCGCTCCTCGGGGGTCAGGTTGATGCCCATTGTGCGTGCCTCCATGGCGTGCTCCACGGCCGCGGCCATCTTCTGCAGTCTCTCGATCCGGGCGGTCAGCAGTTCGTGCTGGCGGCGCAGGTGGGACCGCGGGTCCGCCGCCGGATCGTCGAGCAGGGTCGCGACCTCGTCGAGGGGGAAGCCGAGCTCCCGGTAGAACAGGATCTGCTGCAGCCGGTCGAGGTCGCCGTCGCCGTAGCGGCGGTGACCCGCGTGGGTGCGCTCGCTCGGTACGAGGAGGCCGATCTCGTCGTAGTGGTGCAGCGTGCGCACCGTGATCCCGGCATAGCCCGCGACCTGTCCCACGGTGTGGCTCATGGCTTCCGCTCCCTTGTCGGTACGTGCTCCAGGCTGGGGCCTCACGTGACGTGAGGTGCAAGTCTTTTGTGCCGGACGGCGGGCGGCGGGCGGCGGGCGGTAGCGGACTGTGCACTTCCGCAAGGCTCGGGGCTCGTGAAACGCACTGGCGACGGGTCACACGCGTCTCACTGTGCACAACGCGAAGCCCTGGCGCGCGGACCGTGCACTTGTGCAATGGCCCGCTCCCGGCGGTTTTCCTACGGTGGGTGCGTCGACGAGACGCTGGGCCCGGCACGGGGGTGCGGGCCGGGCGTGCCGTCGGCGGGCCGGACCAGGCCGCCTCTCCCGCGGGGGCATCCGAGCTGCCCGTGCACGTGTTGGGGCACGTGCGCGGGTTCGGTCCATGGCGACCGGGTGACGCGGGCCCGGGGTCAGGGCCGGGGCGGCTGGACCAGGGCCGGGCGGCCCAGCAGCACGTGCAGGGCGAGCGCGATGTCGGCCACGGTCACCACGTCGGTGTCCGTGATGCCGACCATCTTCGTGGAGAAGTCCATGCCGAGGAGACCGGCCGCGTCCCGGGTGTGATTGCGGACGGTGGCCTCGGAGAGGCCGAGGGCGCGGGCGGTCTCCCTGGTACTGAGGTTGTTCTCCAGCCAGACGCAGAGGGTCTCGACGAGGTCGCGCTGATCCGCCCGTACGGGGCGCAGGCGTTCCTCCGCCCAGGCCGTCGGTCCGCCGTCCTCGGCCGCGGCCGCCATCAGCGCCGCGAAGGTGGGTGGCCGGGAGGGGGCGGCGGTGTCCGGGTCCGGGTCTGGGTGCGGGTGCGGCAGGGCGGGGGTGTCGGCGTCCGGTTCCGGGTGCGGCAGGGCGAGGATGTCGAGGGCGAGCAGCGTCAGGATGCGGTCGTTGGCGGAGCCCCGGAGGTCGAGGGAGAGGATCTTCCCGGCCCGGTTGAGGCGCTGGGTGACCGTGTTGCGGTGGACGCCGAGGCCTCCCGCGGCTTCGGTGTGCTTGAAGCTGAGGGCGGTCGGGAGGGTCTCCAGCAGCAGTTTGCGCTCGTCGCCCCGGCCCGGGAAGTCGTCCAGGAGCGGGGACATCAGGGCCGCCGCCCAGGCCCTCGCCGCCCGCCTGGGCAGGAGGGGGGCGAACTTGGCCTTGGAACCGCCCAACCGGATGCGGTGCGGGGTCCCGGCCGCGTCGCCCACCGCCGTCAGGGCCTCCAGATAGCCGACCGCGGTCTCGGCGAGCGGGTGCGGTCGGCTCTGGCCCATCAGATGGCCCTCGCGGGCCGCGATCATCTCCTTGAGGACCGTCTCGACCCGGTCGCTCTCCCGGACGGGGTCGAGGATGAGGATGTGCTTCGGCTTGCCCGGACACGGGGACACGATGGCCTGTTCGGCCAGGGCCCGCTCGCACCAGCTGAGGGTGGCCTCGCGCTCCTGCGGTCCGGTGTCGACGACGAAGACGCGGGCGGTGTCGGTGTCCAGCAGGGCCTGTGCCGCGCCCGTGTAGACCACCTGCGCCAGAACCGTTTCTCCGCGCATGAGCAGCTGGAACGCGGCGTGCCGCACCGCCCGCGGGGTCTGGGTCCTGGCCTGGTGCTCGCGCCGGGCCTGGTCGCACAGTCCGAGGAGTTTCGCCGCGTGCTGGATCAGGGCCGTGGCCGCGCTGTCGAAGGGTGCGTGGGAGGCGATGGCCAGCCGGGCCTCGTCATCGCCGTCCGGGAATCCCGGGGTCCCGGGGGCGCCCGGGGAGATCGACACGATGCGGGTGTGCATGGCGCCGCTGAGCGCGCCCTGTGCGCCGTGCGCTCCGGTGATGACGGCGTGGGCCAGGGCGGCGGGCGCGCTGTCGGGCGCCGCCGCGAGGACGCCGCGCCGGGCCGAGGTGACGAGGACCTCGGCGTCCAGGGCCACCGAGAGCCAGTCGGCGATGCGCCGTACGGCCGTGGGGTCGGCGAGGCGGGCCGGAAGCCGGTTGAGGAGGCCGTCGAGGTGCGCGACCTGGCGCTCCGCGAACTGGGCGCGCCGCAGCCGCAGATCCTCGTTCACGTGGGCCCAGGCGGTGGCCTCGGCGGAGGTCGCGAGCAGGGGCAGCTCCAGGCGGTTCGCGGCGGCGAGGGTGGCATCGGGGAGGGTGCTCAGGTCGTGGCCGGGGGTGCCGATCACGAGGCCGGCCGCCTTGCGCCGGTCCAGGAGGCGGATGAGGTGGTCGAGCGTCCGGACATGGGCCGGGGTCGGCCGGGGCGTGTCCAGGGTGACCAGGAACAGCGTCCCGTTCTCGAACGGGGTGTCGGCGGAGAGGTCGGCGAGCGTGTGCGGCGCCTCGGTCAGCGGCCGGGCGACGACCTCGGAGACCCTGGTCGCGCCGTGGCGGGGCGCGTGGCCGGGCTGGAGGAACCGCAGCCTCAGCTGTCGGCGCTCGTTGATCAGATAGTCAAGGGTGGGCAACTCCGCCGTCCCTCCCCGGTCACGCACGTGGGTCCGCGGGACGCTCAACTCCACCTGCTGTGTTCGCTCTTGTCATACGTGGTGTGCATTCGGCAGCGTAATGGACGGACGATATGACCGACACATCATCCTCACGGGCCACCCGCACCCCCTCCGCGCGCGTGTGAGATGCGCCTCCGCGGGGGCCGACCTACCGTCGAAGACATGCCACTGCACCAATGGGACAGCGCCGCCCCGCAGGACCCCGGGCGCGACCGGCACGACGGGCACCGGCTCGCCGTGAACGCCTTCTACGGCCAGGCCAACCCGGTGGGCGGCATGACCGAGGCCCCGCCCAAGCACCGGCTGCCCGAGGCACCGCTGGCCCCCTCGACGGCGTACCGGCTCGTCCACGACGAACTCATGCTGGACGGCAACTCACGGCTGAACCTCGCCACCT
This sequence comes from Streptomyces akebiae, assembly GCF_019599145.1. Taxonomy (NCBI): domain Bacteria; kingdom Bacillati; phylum Actinomycetota; class Actinomycetes; order Kitasatosporales; family Streptomycetaceae; genus Streptomyces; species Streptomyces akebiae. The sequence goes on from NZ_CP080647.1 coordinate 4,384,216, forward strand.
TCGTCACCACCTGGATGGAGCCCGAGGCGGGGGTGCTGATGGCTGAGTGCCGGGACAAGAACATGATCGACAAGGACGAGTACCCGCGTACGGCCGAGCTGGAGCGGCGGTGCGTGGCGATGCTCGCCGATCTGTGGAACGCGCCCGATCCGGGCGCCGCCGTCGGCTGCTCGACCACCGGGTCCAGCGAGGCCTGCATGCTCGCCGGGATGGCCCTCAAGCGGCGGTGGGCGAAGCGGAACGCCGACCGCTACCCGTCGGCGGGCGCCCGGCCCAACCTGGTCATGGGGATCAACGTCCAGGTCTGCTGGGACAAGTTCTGCACCTTCTGGGAGGTGGAGGCCCGGCAGGTGCCCATGGAGGGCGACCGGTTCCATCTCGATCCGGCGGCGGCCGCGGCACTGTGCGACGAGAACACGATCGGGGTGGTGGGCGTCCTCGGCTCCACCTTCGACGGGTCGTACGAGCCGATCGCCGAGCTGTGCGCGGCTCTCGACGACCTCCAGGAACGTACGGGTCTGGATGTGCCCGTCCATGTCGACGGGGCGTCCGGTGCGATGGTCGCGCCCTTCCTCGACGAGGAGTTGGCCTGGGACTTCCGGCTGCCCCGGGTGGCGTCCATCAACACCTCCGGGCACAAGTACGGGTTGGTCTACCCGGGGGTGGGCTGGGCGCTGTGGCGGTCCGCCGCCGAGCTGCCGGAGGAGCTGGTGTTCCGGGTGAACTACCTGGGCGGGGACATGCCCACGTTCGCGCTGAACTTCTCCCGGCCGGGTGCGCAGGTCGTGGCGCAGTACTACACGTTCCTGCGGCTCGGGCGGGAGGGCTACCGGGCCGTGCAGCGATCGACGCGGGACGTGGCGACGGGGCTCGCGGAGGAGGTGGCGGAGTTCGGGGACTTCCGGCTGCTCACCCGGGGGGACGAGTTGCCGGTGTTCGCCTTCACGACGGAGGAGGGGGTCACCGCGTTCGACGTCTTCGACGTGGCCCGGCGGATGCGGGAGAGTGGGTGGCTGGTGCCGGCGTACACCTTTCCGAAGAACCGGGAGGATCTGTCCGTGCTGCGGGTGGTGTGCCGGAACGGGTTCACCTCCGATCTCGCGGGGCTGTTTCTCGAGGACCTGGGGCGGTTGCTGCCCGAACTTCGGCGGCAGTCGGGGCCGGCGGTGCGGGACAAGGGGGCGGCGACGGGGTTTCACCACTAGGGCCCCTGGGCCTTCGACCGCCTTCGCGGGGGATTGGGGGGATGGGGGAATGGGGGGTGGGTGGGTGTGGTGCGGGTCCGGTGGGGGTTCTCGCGCAGTTCCCCGCGCCCCTGAACAGGCAGGGGGCTGCGCCCCTGCCTGTTCGGCTCGGGCCGTTACTTGCTCAGGCGGGCGAACCTGCGTACCGCCAGGGGGAAGAAGACCGCCAGCAGGGCCAGGGGCCAGGCGATCGCCGTCCACAGGTGGTCCGCGTCGGCGCCCGGCGTGCCGAAGAGGTCGCGCACGGCCGTCGCCGTGTGGGACATCGGGTTCCAGTCGACGACCGTGCCGAGCCAGCCGGGCATGGAGGAGGGGGTGGCGAGGGCGTTGGAGAGGAAGCCGACCGGCCAGACGAGGATCTGCACGGCGGTGAGGAGTTCGGGCCTGCCGGCCAGCATCGCGAGGTGGATGCCGATCCACAGCATGGCGAAGCGGAAGAGCAGGAGGAGACCCACCGCGCCGAGGAAGGCCGCGGGGCCGCCGTGCGCGCGCCAGCCGAGCGCGAACGCGACGGCCATGAGGACGGCCAGGCCCACCGCCGACTGGAGCATGTCCGCGACCGAACGGCCCACCAGAACCGCCCCGTTGGCCATCGGCATCGAGCGGAAGCGGTCGATCACCCCCTTGTTGAGGTCCTGGGTGACGGCGAGCATCGTGCCCTCCAGACCGAAGGCCATGGTGAGCGCGAGCATGCCGGGGACCAGATAGTCGAGGTAGCTGCCGCTCACCCCACGGCCGCCGCCGATGAGATAGCCGAACATCAGCAGCAGCATCACGGGGAAGACCAGCCCGACGAGCAGCTGCACGGGCTGCCGTGCCCAGTGGGCGAGTTCACGGCGGGTCATGGTCCAGGAGTCGGTCAGCGCGTACGCGCCGACACCGCCGTGCCGGATCGTGTACGTCGTGTGCGTGCTCATACGGCCTCCCTCACTCGGTGGTCGCCGGTGGCCCGGTCGTTCTCGTCCGCCCGGTCACCCCCGGTGAGGTGCAGGAACACCTCGTCCAGGGTCGGGCGGCGCAGGGCGATGTCCTCGGCCTCGATGCCGGAGTCCGCGAGGGCGCGTACGACCGTGGTGAGGGCCGTCATGCGGTCGGTGACCGGGGCGCTGAGGCGGCGGCGGTCGGTGTCGACCGAGACGTCGCCCGCGGGGACGGGCAACAGGCCGACGGCGGCGTCCAGTTGGCCGGCGTCGCGCAGGACGACGTCGATGCGGTCGCCGCCGGTCAGGCGCTTCAGCTCGTCCGCCGTGCCGTCGGCGACGACCCGGCCGCCGTCGACCACGGAGATCCGGTCGGCGAGTTGGTCGGCCTCCTCCAGGTACTGGGTGGTGAGCAGGACCGTCGTACCGCCGCCGACCAGCGAGCGGACGGAGTCCCAGACCTCGGCGCGGCCGCGGGGGTCGAGGCCGGTCGTCGGCTCGTCCAGGAAGAGCACCTCCGGTTCGGTGATGAGGGACGCGGCGAGGTCGAGGCGGCGCCGCATGCCTCCGCTGTACTGCTTGACGGCCTTGCGGCCGGTGTCGCCGAGGCCGAACCGCTCCAGGAGCTCACCGGCCCGCACGCGCGCGTGGCGGGCGCCCAGGTGGTAGAGGCGGCCGAACATCTCCAGGTTCTGCCGGCCGCCGAGCTCCTCGTCGAGCGCGGCGTGCTGGCCGAGCAGGCCGATGCGGAAGCGCACCTCACGCGCGTGCGTCACCGCGTCGCGCCCGGCGACCTCGACCCGGCCGGCGTCGGGCCGCAGCAGGGTCGCCAGGATGCGGACCAGGGTCGTCTTGCCGGCGCCGTTGGGGCCCAGCACCGCGTGGACCGTACCGCGGGCGACCTGGAGGTCGAGGCCGTCGAGGGCGACCTTGCCGCCGTTGGCGCCGTACTTCTTGCGCACCCCTTGGACGGTGATCGATGGATCGGCCATGAGCCCCCCTCATTAGTCAAACTTGACTACTCGCCTGAAAGGTACCTGGAGACCACCTGCTAGTCAAACTTGATTAATGATGATCCTGTGGATGCCGGTCCCCCGTCGCGTACGGGTTCTCCTGGCCCTCCCTCAGGACGCCGACGAATGGTTCGCCCTCGCCGGCGAAGGTGTAGGCGCCGCCGCGGATGCGTTCGATGAGGCCTCGGGTCCACTGGGCGCCGGTGTCTGCGGAGGTGACCCAGAAGTTCATGATCTCGCCGATGTGGCCGAGCTGGGCGGGGCCCTCCTCGGGCGTGTAGTACTCGGTGACGGACTTGCGCCACTCCTCGATGGTCCGCACGCGCTCTTCGAGGAGTCCGAGGACCTCCTCGCGGTCGAGGTCGACCATGAAGCCGAGCGCGGCGGAGAGCACGTCCGGCTTCTGGTCGTAGGCGGTGAGGGAATCGCGCAGCAGCTTGCGGAACTCCCCGGTGCCCTGCTCCGTGATCTCGTACTCGGTGCGGGGCGGTCCGCCTGCAGTGGACGGGGCGATCTCGTGCGCGTGCAGCAGCCCCTGTTTCGCCATCTGTTTCAGCGCGTGGTAGATCGAGCCGGGCTTGGCGTTGGACCACTCGTGCGCGCCCCAGTACTCCAGGTCGTTGCGCACCTGGTAGCCGTGGGCCCGCCCGTGCTGGCGCACGGCGCCGAGCACGAGAAGACGGATCGCTGACATGGGCCCAGCGTAGAACCAGGCGGGATCACCCCGGCTCGCACCCGGTTTCTCGGCCCCCGGCTCCCGGACGCCACCGCTCGATCCGGGGCCCCCGGCGTCCGTCACCCACCCCTTCCCGCCGCTTCCCGCCGCTTCGAGCAGCGCGCGGCGGGCCTCGTCGTGGTCCTCGGCGCCCGGAACGGGACGCCCTCAGAAGGGGAAGAAGCTCCGCTTGTGCTGGACCGAGATCCACTTCTGGGTGGTGAACGCGTCCACCGTGGTCTCGCCGTTGAGGCGGCCGATCCCGGAGTGCTTCTCCCCACCGAACGGGACGAGGGGCTCGTCGTGGACGGTGCCGTCGTTGACGTGGAACATGCCGGTGTCGATCTGCTTGGCGAAGTGCACGCCCCGCTCGATGTCCCCGGTGTGGACGGCGCCGCTGAGGCCGTACGGGGTGTCGTTGACGATGCGGACGGCCTCCTCCTCCCCGTCGAAGGGGATCAGGAAGACGACCGGGCCGAAGACCTCCTGCTGGAGGAGGGCGGAGCCGGCGGGGACGTCGGTGAGGACGGACGGCTCGACCAGGTTGTCGGTCGTGGAGCCGTGGACGAGCGCGGTGGCGCCCTCGGCGAGGGCCTGCTCGACGACGGACTTGAGGGAGTCCGCCTGGGAGGAGTTGATGACCGGGCCGATGACCGTGCTCGGGTCGCTCGGGTCGCCGACCTTCAGGGACTTCACCTTGGCCACGAACTTCTCGGTGAACTCGTCCTGCACCGAGCGGTCGACCAGGACGCGGTTGGCGGCCATGCAGACCTGGCCCTGGTGGACGTAGCGCGAGAAGACGGCCGCGTCGACGGCGTAGTCGATGTCGGCGTCGTCCAGGACCACCAGGGCGCTGTTGCCGCCCAGTTCGAGGATGGTGCGCTTGAAGTTCTGGGCGGCGACGGTGGCGACGTGGCGGCCGACCTTGTCGGAGCCGGTGAAGGAGATCAGCTTCGGAATGGGGTGCTCGATGAAGGCGTCGCCTATCTCGGCGATGTCGGTGACGACGACGTTGAGCAGCCCGCCGGGCAGGCCGGCCTCCTCGAAGATCTTCGCGACCAGGGTGCCACCGGCGATGGGGGTGTTCTGGTGCGGCTTCAGCACCACGCCGTTGCCGAGGGCGAGGGCGGGGGCGACCGACTTGAGGGAGAGCAGGAAGGGGAAGTTGAAGGGGCTGATGACGCCCACGACGCCGACCGGCACGCGGTAGAGGCGGTTCTCCTTGCCGTCGATCGGCGACGGAAGGATTCTGCCCTCGGGACGCAGCGCCAGCTGAATCGATTCGCGCAGGAACTCCTTGGCGAGGTGCAGTTCGAACCCGGCCTTCAGGTACGTGCCGCCGAGCTCGGCGATGATCACCTCGGTGATCTCCTGCTCACGCTCCTCGATGACCTTCAGGGCCTTCTCGAAGACGGCGCGACGCGCATAGGCGTTGACCTCGGCCCATTCCTTCTGGGCCGCCTGGGCGGCCCGGTAGGCCTCGTCCACCTCGTCGACCGTGGCGATGGTGATCGACGCGAGCTTCGCGTCGTCGTACGGGTTGAAGTCGATGATGTCCCAGGAGCCGGAGCCCGGGCGCCACTCGCCGCCGATGTACTGCTGGGCCAGGTCGGTGAAGTAGGACGACATGTGATCCTCAATCAGTCGGCATCGATCAAGATTGATCACTCGTCATCGTACTTGTGGGTAAAGGGAGTTGGAGAGCTACTCGGGAGACTCTGTGAAGACTCGCTCCGGAACCCCGGTGTGTCGCCGGTGGGCCGCCGGGCGGGGCTCAGGAGAGCTGGAGCAGCCCTCGCAGCAGGTCCCGGCTCTCGGCCGGGGACGGGCTGTCGTCCTGGAGCCGCTTGATCGCCCGCTCGTACTGGGCGATGTCCTCGCCCTTGTCCAGATAGAGGGCGCTGGTGAGCTGTTCGAGATAGACGACGTCGGTGAGGTCGGACTCAGGGAAGCTCAGCACGGTGAAGGCGCCGCTCTCGCCGGAGTGGCCGCCGAAGCTGAACGGCATGACCTGGATCGTCACGTTCGGGCGCTCCGAGATCTCGATCAGATGCTGGAGCTGCCCCCGCATCACTTCCCGGTCGCCGTACGGCCGGCGCAGGGCGGCCTCGTCGAGGACGCAGTGGAACTGCGGGGCCCTCTCGGCCACCAGGTACTTCTGGCGCTCCATGCGCAGGGCGACCCGCTTGTCGATCTCCGCCTCGCTCGCGCCCCTCATACCCCGGGCGACGACCGCGTGGGCGTACGCCTCGGTCTGCAACAGGCCGTGCACGAACTGGACTTCGTAGCTGCGGATGAGGTGGGCCGCCGCTTCGAGACCGACGTAGGTGGGGAACCAACTGGGCAGGACGTCCGAGTAGCTGTGCCACCAGCCGGCGACGTTGGCTTCCTTCGCCAGGGAGAGCAGCGAGGTGCGCTCGGTCTCGTCGGTGACGCCGTAGAGGGTCAACAGGTCCTCCACGTCACGGGTCTTGAAGCTGACCCGGCCGAGTTCCATCCGACTGATCTTCGACTCGGAGGAGCGGATCGAGTACCCGGCCTTCTCCCGGGTGATCCCCTGCGACTCGCGAAGCCGCCTGAGATGCGAGCCCAGCAGCATCCGCCTCACCACCGACCCGCTCGATTCACCGGCGCCCACGTTCGTCCAGCCTCCCCAACTTCTTCAAGGGTCGCAGTCTGCCACTAAACCACTCCGATCCGCACTCGTCCGGTTACAGAAATGGAAAGCCTTCAACAGCTGAGACGGATGAGGCGAGGGAGGAAAGAAGGGAGTGTGGCCGAGACGCGTCGCGAAGAACACCCCGCGGACACAGGAAATCGTCACGAAGCGGCCAGGAAGCCGTCAGGCAGTTGCCAGGCAGCTGCCAGGAAGGCGCCGGCCGGAGCCCGTCGAGAGGGAGTGAAGTGACAGAAGAAATGTTCAGCAAGCGGTATGTGAAGGTCCAATTCGGGCGCGTGCACGTGCATCTGCCCTTGCATCTGCTGTACGCATCAGAAACCATGGTCCCGCGCCACCGCTGCATCGCAACGACCGCGAACACCCGGGAGTGCCTCGCATGGGGACGAATGGATCGACCATGCTCGAACCCTTACGGCAGGGACTTCCGCCACTTGATCCGGCGACCGTGTCCGACGCCGCGTCCTGCGCGCTGCCGCCCCGCTACGAAGCGGTGCGCGAGGCACGGCAGTTCACGCGGGGCACGCTCGACCAGTGGCGGTTGGACGAACGTTTCGACGACGTCTGCCTCGTGGTCTCGGAGCTCGTCACCAACGCCCTGCGGCACGGCCTGCCCGCCGGCAACGGCGCGTGCCCGGCCCAGGACCCGCCCGTACGGCTGCACTTGATGCGCTGGAGCGAGCGGCTGGTGTGCGCGGTGCGCGACCCCAGTCACGACAGCCCGGTCGCGGGCGACTCCGAGGACTTCTCGGCGGAGTCGGGGCGGGGGCTGTTCCTGGTCGACTCGTTCGCGGACAGCTGGGGCTGGCATCCGCTGGGGGGCGCCCTCAGCGGCAAGGTGGTGTGGGCGCTGTTCCAGGTGGAGCCGGTGCCGGGCCGCCCGTCCGCCCGTCGATGAACCGCGGCGCTTTTCGGCGCCGCGGTTCTACGCGTGTCACATCGGCGGGTCCCGCAGGCCTCCCGCCGCCGGGCGGGCCTCACCCGACCAGGTGGTCGAACTCCCCGTCCTTGATGCCCAGGAGCATCGCCTCGATCTCGGCGCGGGTGTAGACGAGCGCCGGGCCGTCGGGGAAGCGCGAGTTGCGTACCGCCACCTCGCCGCCGGGCAGCCGGGCGAACTCCACGCAGTTGCCCTGCGAGTTGCTGTGCCGGCTCTTCTGCCAGGCCACCGCGTGGAGCTCGGTCAGCTCCGTCGCGGCCATGCCGTTGTACACGTCATCCACGCCGTACACGTCGTGGTCCACAGGTCGCTCCCCGGGGTGGTGCAGTAGTGCGCTCGACGCGCGTTGGCTCTGGTGTGACCGGTGTTGCCAGTGATGTCCGTGTTGCCAGTGATGCAGTGGTCAACTGCCCCGGATCATAGCTTTGTTCACGTGCCGATGCATGAGCGGATGCACGTGCACGCGGGGTGTCTTCTCGGTTACAGCACCAGAGAGACGTAAGACATGGCGATCCTGTTCCATCCGGGCCTACATCTCTCCGTACGGGGTGGGGATCCGGGAGGTTCAGGGCGGCGGGAGCGGTGTCCGCGGAATGGCGGAAAACGGACGGCCCCGGGGAGGTCGTGGAGCCTCCCCGGGGCCGGGTGGGGGGTGGTGCGTCAGGGTGCGTCGGGGTGCGTCGGGATGCGTCAGCGCGTGGCGTACGGCAGAAGAGCCATCTCGCGGGCGTTCTTGATGGCCCGCGCGAGCTGTCGCTGCTGCTGTGCGGTGACACGGGTCACGCGGCGGCTGCGGATCTTGCCCCGGTCGGAGATGAAGCGGCGCAGGAGGTCCGTGTCCTTGTAGTCGATGTACGTGATCTTCGCCTGGTCCAGCGGGTTGGGGCGGGACTTGGCGGGCTTGCGCTCCGGCTTGCGGGGCATGGCGGTTCAGACCTCCAGGAAGGTGTCGAAGGGGCGCGGCAGCCGTTCCCAGGCGGCGCGGCCGGCGGCGTACTCGGCGTCGGTGAGCAGGCAGGACTCCAGCAGCCGTTCAAGTCCGTCGCGGTCCAGGCCCGGGGAGGTGAAGACGAGGTGCTGGCAGCGGTCGCCGTGTTCCGGGTGCCAGTCGAGGGCGGCGGCGGCACGGCGCACCGGGGGCACCATGTCCCAGGCGGCGTCCGGGAGCGAGGCGAGCCAGGGGCCCACCGACTCCACACAGAGGGCGCCGCCGGCCGCGTCCCAGTGCAGCAGGGTGTCGGGGCGCTCGGCCAGCCAGAACCTGCCGCGACTGCGGGCCGCCGCGCAGCAGAGGTCCTCCAGCGCCGCGTACAGCCGCTCCGGGTGGAAGGGGCGGTGGCGGTGCCAGACGAGGGTGGTGACGCCGTGCTCGTCGGCGTCGGTGGGCAGCAGGGCGCTCGCGGGGTGTTGGGCGGCTGCGGCGGCGTCCACGTCGAAGCCGGCGAATGCCGCGGCGAGCAGGGAACCGGGGGGCGCCATGGGGGTGGTGGTGCGCTGCGGGGTGCGGGTGCGTCGCGGCTGGTCGCGCAGTTCTTCGCGCCCCTCAGGAGCAAGGGGCGCCCCCTGGCTCTCGATGGGGACCCTCTGTGCGGTCGGGTGCAGTTGCGCCAGGAGGGCTCTGTCCTCGTCGTCCGCCTCCGCCGAGTCGAGTACGGCCAGGATCGGGGCGTACTCCAGTTGGCGGGCGAAGGTGTCGGCGACCGTGCGCTGGTCGGTGGTGGCCGCGGCGAGGCCTCGGTCGGCGAGGTCGTCGCCGTTGCCGAGGTAGGGCAGGAGGAGGGCGGGGTCGACGGCCGTGATCACGGAGGTGAGGCGGAGCCCGCTCGCCGCGACCACCTCGGCCATGGCCTTCGGCTCGACCGAGTCCCAGAGCTCGACGACCGCCAGGCGGGTGAGGCCCGCGTCGGCGAAGCGCTCCAGCTCGGGGACGAGGTCCTCGCGCAGCGCGCAGCAGGCGCAGTCGTTGACGAGCGGGGTCTCACCGGTGGAGATGAGGCCCGCCGCGTCCCGGACGGTCCGGACGACCTTGGCGTCCGGACCGTCGACGGCGGTGGAGAGGTCGTGGTGCAGCGCGACGCTGCCCGGGACCCCGGCGAGCAGCGCCTCGACGGCGGCCCGCCGGGCGTCGGCGTGCAGCCCGCCGACGATCGCGACAGACAGCTGGGTCACGTCGGTCAGCCTCGCTTCTTCCCGGCGCCGTACCGCTTCTCGAACTTCTCCACGCGGCCGGCCGTGTCCAGCACGCGCGCGGTGCCCGTGTAGAAGGGGTGGCTGACGTTCGAGATCTCGACGTCGACCACCGGGTAGGTGTTGCCGTCCTCCCACTCGATCGTCTTCTCGCTCGTCATCGTCGAGCGGGTGAGGAAGGTGTGGTTCGCGGCACGGTCCCGGAAGACGACGGGCCCGTACGACGGGTGGATGTCCTTCTTCATCGGCGCCTCAGCGCTCCTCTCGGAAGTCGACGTGACGGCCCGCCATCGGGTCGAACTTGCGCAGCGTCAGCCGGTCCGGGTCGTTCCGGCGGTTCTTGCGCGTGACGTAGGTGTAGCCGGTGCCGGCCGTGGACCGGAGTTTGATGACCGGCCGGAGTTCGTTGCGTGCCATGCTGGTATGTTACTGAAAATGACTTCCATTTGCATCAACTGATCGAGAGAGGTGCGTCACCTTGTCCGCCCACTGCATGCTGACCGGAGCCCAGCCCGGCTTCGGCAACCGCATCTCGCACTCCCACCGGCGTACGTCCCGCCGCTTCGACCCCAACATCCAGTCCAAGCGGTACTGGCTGCCCAGCGAGAACCGCCATGTGCGGCTCCGGCTGAGCGCGAAGGGGATCAAGACCGTGGACGTCATCGGCGTCGAGGCCGCGGTCGCCCGGATCCGCGCGCGGGGGGTGCGGGTCTGATGGCGAAGAAGAGCAAGATCGCGAAGAACGAGAAGCGCCGGGAGATCGTCGCCCGGTACGCCGAGCGGCGGGCCGAGCTGAAGGAGATCATCCGGCGGCCGTCCGCCACGGACGCCGAGCGCGAGGCCGCCCGGCGGGAGTTGCGCGCCCAGCCGCGCGACGCCAGCGCCACCCGCGTCCGCAACCGGGACCAGGTGGACGGGCGGCCCCGGGGGTACTTCCGGACGTTCGGGCTGTCCCGGGTGAGTCTGCGGGAGCAGGCGCACGCGGGGTACCTGCCGGGGGTGCGCAAGTCGTCCTGGTAGTCCGTCGCAGGGCGTTGCAGGGCGTTGCAGGGCGCTATAGGGCTGCTACAGGGCGTTGCAGGGCGTCCTGTCGTCCTCGGAGTTCTCACAGTTCCCGGCCGTCTGTCGCAAAGCCGCTGCTGGTAGCTTGCCGCTGTCGCCGGCGGCGACCTGATCCGGCCACACTCTCGGGAGAACTCCAGTGACTACGGCGACTAGGACGACCACGGCGACGGCGGCAATGCCGCTGAGCGGGACTTCAGGGGCCTCCGGGGATTCCGGGGCTTCCTCCGCCCGTCGGCGGCTGCGTGTCGTGGCCGGGGTGGCCGGGCTCGCGGCCGCGCTCCTGCTGACGGCGTGCAGCGGCGGCGGCGACGGTGACTCCGGAGCCGAGGAGTCGTCGGCCGCCCCCTCGGCGACGAAGGGTTCGGACAGCGGCGGCTCCGGGGACTCCTCCGGCGCCGAGACCGAACTCCAGGGCAACTGGCTGGCCACGACCGGCGGCAAGCCGGTCGCCCTGTTCGTCAACGGCGGCGAGGTCGCCGTCTTCGTGGGCACCTCGGTGTGCAGCGGCAAGGTCTCCGACACGGCCGACATGCAGATGATCAGCCTCAAGTGCCAGGACGGCAGCGACGACCGCACCGAGGGCATGGTGGACAAGGTGAGCGCCAAGTCCCTCACGATCACCTGGGAGGGCGGCGTCGGCGAGGAGACGTACCGGAAGGCGGAGGGGTCGATGCCGTCCGGGCTGCCGACGGATCTGCCCACGGCGAGCGCGGGGTCGTAGGGCCGCGGGCCGGGTCGCCTTCGGGCAAGGGGGCAACGCGCACGGGGGCACGCGGGCACGCGGGCACGCGGGCACGCGGGCACGCGGGCACGCGGGCACCGGGGCGCCTTCGGGCGGTGAGCCTGGGGAATGTGCCTCGCTCGGCGCTCGGGTCGTAGATCATGTGGGGACGGGCCGCGGAACCTCCGGGTTCCGTGGCCCGTTCGCACGTTCACACCACCGCCGGCTGTGCTGTGACAGCCACGAACTCCACCGGGAACCCCATGCGCACCGCTCCGACCGCCATCGCCGCCGCCCTTCTCGCGGCCCTCACGCTGACCGCCTGTAGCGGGAGTGACGGGGGTGAGGGAGGTGACGGCGGGGACGACGGCAAGACCGGGGCCGCCGCCACCACCGAGAGCGCGCGGGAAGGCGCGTGCACGGCAGCGCGGGTCGGTTTCGAGGTCGGTCCCAGCAGTGCGGCACCGGCCGCCGGGGACGAAGGGGCCGTCCCGGTCACGGTCACCAACAAGGGCGACGCCGCCTGCACGCTGAAGGGTCTCGCCGGGGTCGACCTGTTCGCCGGCGACAAGTCGTGGGCGCTCCAGCCGCAGGAGGGCGCGTCCGAGGAGACCGAGGTGACGCTGCAGGGCGGTCAGTCGATGATCTTCTCCATCTCCTACGTGCGCGGGGTCGCCGGTGACGCGGAGAAGAGTGCCGCCGTGGATCAGCTGAAGCTGACCCTGCCCGGAGACAGCAAGGTCAGCAGCTTCAAGTGGCCGGACGCCGAGGTCGCGGTGAAGTCCGAGAGCACGTTGGAGGCGACGGTGGGGCCGTTCCTGCCGACGGGCGACTGAGTCACCGGGGCCGGGCCCCGGTGACGGTAAGGGCCGGTCTCCCTGTCATGACGGCAGCCGGGGCCGTGCCCTGACCTGGGCACGGTCGGCCGCCTCCGCTCCCTGCTGCCAGCCGACGAGATCGCTGACGCCTCGGACGCGGGTGGTGACCGTGTCCGGGAACATCCGGCTGAACTCGTCGTGGACGGCGACGTCGCGGGCGGCGAGGACGGGCAGCAGGTCCGGTTCCGGGGCGCCCGCTCCGGTGCTCCCGGCCTCCTCCTCGGCGGCCCGCGCCTCGGCGACCTGGGCCTCGGCGACCGCCGCCAGCCGGTCTCCGATGCGGTGGGCGTAGGCGGCCAGGAAGGACTGCCGAAAGGTCTTGGTCCGCTTGCGGCCGCCCTTGCGCTGGACCGCCTCCGCCTTGGTCATGGCGGTGGTGGCCTGCACGAGGAGCGAAGTGTGGAGCAGCTCGACCACCTCCAGGTCGGCCTCGAACCCGACCACCGTGGAGAAACCGAGGGCCTCGTTCCACACGGCCTCGCAGCGGTTGGCGCGGGCGACCGCGTCGAGGAGGACCGCCTTGGCCGTCTCGTAGGGCGGGTCGACGCCGATCCGGCACGCGCCGGGCGCGTCCTTGCTGTGCGCGCGGGCCGCGATCAGCGCCTCGTCGATGCTGTGCCGTGCCATCAGCTCCTGCGCCTTCGCGCTGAGCGCCTCCGCCTCCTCCGGGAATCCGGTCGCCTCCGCCTTGGCGAGGAGCGCGCGGATCCTGCTGAGCATGCGGGACTCCGGGTGGGGCGAGTTCTTCGCGGCACCGGCCTCCCGCGGGCGATCCAGGGGTTCGAGGGTGGGCAGGCGAAGGAGGAGGCGGTACAGCTCCAGGGCCGCGGTGGCGTGCGAGAAGCGGTCCGCGCGGGTGGGGTGTGCGGCGAGTTCCCTGATCTCGTCGAGCTGGGCGGACCAGCGGGGGCCGGGTGGCTGGGGGCGTGCGCCCGCGCGCGCGTCCTCGTGCTCCTCGACGACCAGCCGCGCGAGGAGCCGTACGTGCTCGTCCTCCAGCTCGCGCCGCGCGAACCGGACGACGTCGGCCGGCTGCCAGCCCCGCCGCCAGGCCCCGGCGACGAACTCCCGTCCGCGCCGGGCCAGTTCGGCGTCGGCCGCCGGGTCGGCGGCGAGCAGGGAGGCGCCGGTGTCGAGGGCGGCGTCGGTGTCGGCGTAGAGCGCCGCCTCGAAGGCGCGGTCCACCGTGCTGGTCGTACTCACGTGTTCGATCGTGTCATGGGGTGGGGGGCTCTGTTCCGGGGGCGGGGATTGGGGGTGGGGGTGGGGCTGGCCCTACCCTCAGGACGCCCTTCAGGGGTCGTGTGCGGGCGGGGCGGGGACGGTTCGCTTGGGGCATGACCACGGTAGAGAGAGACAGGGCCGCCGCGAAGGCGGGCAGGGTGTCGGCAGGGGACGGGGAGACGGGGGGCGCGGCCGTACGCGTGCGGGGGCTGCGGCGGGCGTACGGCGAGGTCGTCGCCCTCGACGGGGTGGACCTGGACTTCGGGGTCGGGACCTTTACGGCGGTGATGGGGCCGTCGGGGTCGGGGAAGTCGACGCTGTTGCAGTGCGCGGCGGGCCTCGACCGGCCGTCGGGCGGGACGGTGCGGGTCGACGGCGTGGAGCTGGCCGGGCTGAGCGAGCGGCGGCTGACGCTGCTGCGCCGGGAGCGGATCGGTTTCGTCTTCCAGGCCTTCAACCTCCTCCCCTCCCTGACCGCCGCACAGAACGTCGCCCTGCCGCTGCGGCTCGCCGGGCGGCGCCCCTCGCGGGGTGCGGTGCGCGAGGCCCTGGCCCGGGTGGGGCTGGCCGAGCGGGCCGGGCACCGGCCCACGCAGCTGTCCGGCGGACAGCAGCAGCGGGTCGCCCTGGCCCGCGCGTTGATCACCCGCCCCGCCGTTCTCTTCGGGGACGAGCCCACCGGGGCGCTGGACACCACCACCAGCCGTGAAGTGCTCTGTCTGTTGCGGGAGTTGGTCGACAGGGAGGGTCAGACCACGGTCATGGTGACCCACGATCCGGTGGCCGCGTCGTACGCGGACCGGGTGGTGTTCCTGGTCGACGGACGGGTCAACGGGGAGTTGGTCCGGCCGTCGGTCGAGGCGGTTGCGGCGCGAATGGCGGGGTTGGAGCGGGCGGCGGGGACGCAGCGTACGGCGACGCTGGAGCGGGCGGCCGACAACGGCGCCATCGGGGGTGTGACGTGCTGACCCTGTCGTCGTTGCGTACGCGGTGGGCCGCGTTGCTCGGGTCGTTCGTCGCCGTGATGGTGGGGGTCGGGGTGATGACGGCCATGGGGCTGGGGCTCGCGGCGTCACTCGACCCGCCCGCGCGTGCGCCGGAGCGTTTCGGCTCCTCCCCCGTCGTGGTGGCGGGCCTGGACAGACTCACGGTGGAGGTGCGGCGGGGGCCGGGCACGGCCCGGGTGTCGCAGAAGCTGGCCCGTCCACACCCTGTGGACAAACGGTTGCTGGCGGAGTTGCGGAAGCTGGGGCCGGTGACGGCGGGCACGGGCGGGGCTGACGCGGCCGGCGTGGACGCGGTCGGCGTGGACGCGCCCGTGGCCGAGGTGCGGGCCGTGGTCGGGGAGCGTGCGCGGGTGCTGACCGGTGACGCCCGGCGGCAGGTGGATCCGTCGTACGAGCGGGACGCGGAGGCGCTGGTCGCCGTGAACTCGCTGCTGGGGACGGCCGGCGGGGTCGCCGCGTTCGTGTCGGTGTTCGTGACGGCGTCCACGTTCGCCTTCGTGGTGGCGCTGCGCAGACGGGAGTTCGGACTGCTGCGGATGGCGGGCGCGACCCCGGGGCAGGTACGGCGACTGCTGCTCGGCGAGGCCGTGGCGGTGGGGGTCGTGGCGTCCGGCGCCGGGTGTGCGCTGGGGGCGTGGGGAGCGCCGCCGCTGGTGCGGGAGTTGGTGGACGGCGGGGTCGCGCCGACGTGGTTCACGGTGCCGGAGGCGGTGGTGTGGCCGTATCACGTGGCCTTCTGGACGGGGCTGTCGGTGGCCCTCGCGGGGGCGTGGGTGGCGGCGCGACGGGCCGGGCGGATCGGGCCCGTGGAGGCGTTGCGCGAGGCGTCGGTGGACACGGGGGTGCTGCCGCTGTCGCGCCGGGTGATCGGGTCCCTGCTGCTGGTGGGTGGACTGGGGTTGCTGGCCTGGAAGTTGGGGACCGATCCCGCCGAGCTGCTGAAGCGGAAGACGTACACCACCCAGCCGATGCTGCTGATCACGGCGGTGGCCGCGCTCGCGCCGCTGCTCGTGCGGCCGGTCGTACGGCTGGTGGGCGCGGCGCTGCCCGGGGCGGCCGGACTGCTGATCCGGGAGAACGCGGCCACCTCCGTACGCCGCACCGCGGCCGTCGCGGCGCCGGTGCTGGTGACCGTCGCGCTGGCCGGGTCGCTGCTGGGGGCCGCCGGGACGGTGGCCGGGGCGAAGGGCGCGGAGGCGGCGGCGCGGACCGGGGCCGACTTCGTGGTCACGGGTGAGGGGGGTACGGGGCTGCGGGACGAGGCGGTGCGGGGCGCCGTCGGGGACGGGGCGACGGTGGTCGGGTCCGCTTCCACCGCCGTGTACGTCGTGGAGGAGGGGACCGCGTTGGTGCGGTCCGAGGCACGGGCGGTGACGGACGCGGCGGGCCTCGCGACGGTGGCGCGGTTGCCGGTGGTCGCCGGGGACGTACGGGACCTCGACGACCGGTCGATCGTCGTGAACGAGGAGTGGGAGCGGCACGAGGTCGGGCAGAGCGTGCGGGTGTGGCTCGGGGACGGGCGGCCGGTACGGCTGCGGATCGCGGCGGTGCTCGCGGAGGGGACCGGGGACAACGGGGCGTATGTGACGGCCGCGAACGCGGGTGGGGCCGTGGTGGACCGGGTCGACGTGCGGGTCGGGAACGGGGTGGACCGGGCGGGGGTGGCGGCGGCGCTGGAAGGGGCGCGGTCGGAGCCGGGCGGCTGGACGGTCCGGACGGCCGAGGAGTGGCTCGCGGCGAACCGTCCCGGTACGAAGGCGCACACCCGGCTGGGGTTTCTCGTGGTGCTGGGGATCGCGCTCGTGTACGCGGGGATCTCGCTGGCCGGGACGTTGTTGATGGCCACGTCGGCGCGGGGCACGGAGCTGCGGTCACTGCGGCTGGCCGGGGCGACGCGGGGGCAGGTGCGGGTGGTCGTGGTCGGCGAGGCCCTGGTCGCGGTGGTGGTGGGCGTGCTGCTGGGGGCCGCGGTCACCGTGGTGAATCTCGCCGGGGTGGCGGGGGCGTTGGGGATGTTGTCGGCACCGGTGGGGGTGGCGGTGCCGTGGGAGGTCCTCGGGGCGTGTGTGGGGGCGTGCGTCGGGGTGGGCGGGATGGTGGCGGTGGTGGGCGTCGGCGTGGGCGTGGGCGTCCGCGGGGCCGGGGGGAGATAGGACGGGCGCATCAGAGGGTGGGGCGCGGTTGGAGGGCGTGTGCGGGGCGGATGTGGCTGGGCGCGCCGTTCCCCGCGCCCCGTCAGGGGCGGGGTGGGCGTCGGGGTCTCAGGTGGTGGAATTCGGTCGCCCTGTGGCACGGGTGGCACGGGGGCTGAACATCTTCACCGGGACGGTGTTCGCGGGGCTGGCGATGCGGTTGGCGACGGCGCCGAAGCGAGACCAGAGTGTCAACTTCGGGTTGACACCCCTCCACCGTCAACCTACGGTTGACACATGACGACGAATCCGCGAGTCACCGCCTCCATCCGTCTCGACGAGCTCATCGAAGCCATCAAGAAGGTGCACCCGGAACCGCTCGACCAGCTCCAGGACGCGGTGATCGCCGCGGACCACCTCGGCGACGTGGCCGACCATCTGATCGGCCACTTCGTGGACCAGGCCCGGCGTTCGGGCGCCTCCTGGACGGACATCGGGCGGAGCATGGGCGTCACCCGGCAGGCCGCGCAGAAGCGGTTCGTGCCGAAGGGCGAGGGCGATCTCGACCCCAGCCAGGGCTTCAGCCGCTTCACACCGCGCGCCCGGAACGTGGTCACGGCCGCGCACAACGAGGGCAAGGCAGCCGGCGCCGTCGAGGGGCTGCCCGCCCACCTCGCCCTCGGGCTCCTCGCCGAACCGGAGGGGCTCGGGGCCAAGGCGCTAGTCGCGCAGGGCGTCTCCCCCGAGGCCGTACGGGAAGCCGCGACAGCCGTCCTGCCGCCGGCCGCCGCCGAGGTGCCCGAACTCATCCCCTACGGCCCCGACGCCAAGAAGGTCCTCGAACTCACCTTCCGCGAGGCCCTCCGCCTCGGCCACAACTACATCGGCACCGAGCACATCCTCCTCGCCCTCCTGGAGTTCGAGAACGGCGAGGGAGTGCTGAGCGGGCTGGGTGTGACCAAGGAGGCCACCGAGGCGGACGTGGCCCGAGCCCTCCAGGCGATCGTGCAGGGCCAGGGCCAGGGCCAGGGCCAGGAGTAGGGCCAGGGCCAGGAGTAGAAGTAGGAGGGTTGTCAGACCCCCCTGTCACACTCGCACCCATGACCGACCGGTGGGTGCTCGCGACGGCCGAGGACGGGGGTGTGGAGGTCGCCCCGCTCGGGCCCGACGGCCTGCTCGCGGGGGCCGTGACCTGGGAGCCCGATCTCGCCGAGGCGGTGCGGCGGCGGGGGCCGCAGGTGGGGCGGTGGGTGTGGCGGGCCACCGGGGAGGTGTATCCGCGGCTGCTCGCCACGGGGGTGCGAGTCGAGCGGTGCTATGACATCGAGGACGCCGAGAGCCTGCTCCTGGGGCACGAGGGGCGTCTCGGTGAACCCCGCTCCGCCGCCGCCGCTCTCGCCCGTCTGCGCAACGCACCCGTCCCGCCGGATCCGCCCCTCCGCTCCGCAGACACCGGCGCCCAGCCTTCCCTGTTCGAGCCCCGCCCCGTCCACGTCCCCCTCACCGACCTCGTCGAGGTGTACGCGGACCAGCAGCGACGGCACGACGCCACCGCCCACCCGGACCGGATGCGGCTGCTGACCGCCGCCGAGTCGGCCGGGATGCTCGTCGCCGCCGAGCTGAACCGGGCGGGGCTGCCCTGGCGGGCCGATGTCCATCGCGACGTGCTGCACGAGATGCTCGGCGAGCGGTACGCGGGCGGGGGCGAGCCGCGCCGGCTCGCCGAACTCGCCGAGGAGGTGTCGCACGCGTTCGGGCGGCGGGTGCGGCCCGATCTCCCCGCGGACGTCGTCAAGGCCTTCGCCCAGGCCGGCATCCGGATCCGCTCCACCCGGCGCTGGGAGATCGAGAGCCTCGACCACCCCGCCGTGAAGCCCCTCCTGGAGTACAAGCGGCTGTACCGCATCTGGGTCGCCCACGGCTGGTCCTGGCTGCAGGACTGGGTCCGGGACGGCCGCTTCCGGCCCGAGTTCCTCGCGCACGGCACGGTCACCGGGCGGTGGGCCACCAACGGCGGGGGCGCCCTCCAGATCCCCAAGGTGATCCGCCGCGCCTGTGTCGCCGACCCCGGCTGGCGGCTCGTCGTCGCCGACGCCGACCAGATGGAACCCCGGGTGCTGGCAGCCATCTCCCGTGACCCCGGGCTGATGGAGGTCGCGGGCCGCCCCACCGATCTCTACCAGTCCGTCTCCGACCGCGCCTTCTCCGGAAACCGCGAGCACGCCAAACTCGCCGTGCTCGGTGCGGTGTACGGGCAGACGTCCGGGGACGGGCTCAAGAATCTCGCCGCGCTGCGCCGGCGGTTCCCGCGTGCGGTGCAGTACGTCGACGACGCGGCCCGCGCGGGCGAGGAGGGCCGGCTCGTACGGACCTGGCTCGGGCGTACGTGTCCACCGGCGGCCGGTGCCTCCGACGACGCCGGCGAGGAGGCAGGCCTCCCGCAGGACGACGGTGACCGGGACGCCCGGGAGCGCGGGCAGGGCGACGAATGGGTACCCGGGTACGCGTCCACCAACTCCCGGGCCCGGGGCCGCTTCGCCCGCAACTTCGTCGTCCAGGGCAGCGCCGCCGACTGGACCCTGCTCCTCCTCGCGGCCCTCCGCCGCGCCCTCGACGGCATGGCGGCCGAGCTGGTCTTCTTCCAGCACGACGAGGTGATCGTGCACTGTCCCGAGCGGGAGGCGGAGGCCGTGGTGGCGGCGATCCGCGAGGCGTCGGAGCTGTCGGGGCGCCTGGCGTTCGGGGAGACGCCGGTGCGGTTTCCGTTCACCACGGCGGTGGTCGAGTGTTATGCGGACGCGAAGTGAGCACGATCGACCGAGGTACAGCGGTGCCGGCTCATGGGCGCGGGTTGCAGGGAAATGGTCGCTCCGTTCCCCCGCGCTCGTGCGTTTGTGGTGATCGGCGAACTCGATACTCCATGACCACCGGGAGCCGTACCTTCGCGTGAAGCTGCTGGTTCCGGTGCGAGTCACCATCACGGCCGACAGGCCCCGACCAGGTGCACCGGACCGACCGCGAGAACGACAAAGCCCTTGCTTTGAAGGCACGGTGACAGATCGTCAGCCAAAGCCAAGTGATCGTTTGACACTTCAAGCATCAATGCGTAATTGTTTTCCTCACTTCCTCGATAACACCGAGGGAGCCCATGCGTGGGCCATTCGGCAGCGCCTACCCCTGCTTATCCGGCCCACATAACGCCGCCACCCCCACAGAAAACGATCCTGGATATATCCAGGAGAGAGGCGTGTAATCAAATGGCGAAGATATTGCGCACGATTTCGGCAGTCGCTCTCACCACTGTCAGCATCACCGGCCTGGCCCTGTCCGGAACGGCCCAGGCCGCGACGTACCCGTCGGTCAAGGTCAAGGTCTGCAACTCGACGGACAGGGACCGCGTGTACCAGATCGAGGGGCTGAACCAGGACAACGCATGGACGACCTACTACGAGGGTGACACCATCAAGGCGAACGGCGGCTGCCACACCGCCAGTTGGTGGTGGAAGACCGGCCAGAACGTGAGGATCAGCACCTTCCCCACCCGCTGGGACCCCGACACGGACAGGTGGACCGGCCGTGGCTACGTCCTTCCGGCGGATGCGAAGAACGGCAGTACACGAACCGCCACGGTCGAGTGGTAGAGAACAGAACCACATGGCGTAGTCGGTAGGTAATCCGACCCGTGCACAGCCAGGGCACGGTCCTGCCGGACGCGGCGCGGATCAGCAGGCCGCGCTCCGGCCGGCCCGTGCCCTGGCGATCCGCCGCGCCCGGGCTGGTCAACCACTTCCCGCGCCCCTACACAGCGCGGTCCTTCAGTAGTTCTCTCAGCTCCACCGCCACCGTCGAGTCCGTGCCGTCGAGGATCGACTGTGCGCGCTCCCATTCGCGGTACGCCTCCTGCGTACGGCCCCCGGCCCGCAGCAGCAGCCCCCGCTGGTGCCGGGCCAGGCCCACGGCGTACTGGTCGGCGCGGCGCTCGGCGAGATCGAGGAGGACGGCGCACTCCTGGGCCGCGCGGTCCGGGTGGCCGAGTTCGCGCAGGGCCCGGACCAGGCCGAGCCGGGACTTGGACTCGCCCTGCCAGTCCTCGTCGTCACCGAGGATGCGCAGGCTCTGCTCGAAGTTGCGTACGGCGGCGGCCGGTTCACCGAGGCGGAGGTGCGCGTAGCCGATGTTGCAGTGCGCGGTGTGCCGTACGACGAGACTGTCGGCGATCTCGCCCAGCGCCAGGCTCCGTTCGTGGTGGGCGATGGCGGCGCGCGCGTCGGTGTGCTTGTACAGGTTGCCGAGGTGGCTGAAGGTCACCGCCTCGCCGTAGGGGTCGCCGAGTTGCCGGGAGAGCTCCAGGCTCTGCCGGAGCGTCTCCTCGCTCTCCTCGTACCGGCCGAGGCTCTCCAGTACGAGCCCCCGGTTGTTCAGGCAGCGCCGTACGCACGACACCACTCCGAGGCGGCGCCACAGCTTCAGGCCCTCGTCGTTGAGGGCGAGCGCCTCCGAGGCCCGGCCGGACATGAAGTGCAGTCCCGCGCGGTCGGTGAGGGCGAACGCCTCCGCCTCGTCGTCGCCGAGGGACCGCGCCACGTTCAGCGCGTGCCCACCGAGCACGTCCAGCTCGGCGAGCCGGCCGCCCCGGTGCAGATAGGGGAAGAGGTGACGGACCAGGGTGGGGACGAGTGCCGCCGCGCCCGTCCCGGCCGTGCCCTCGGTGCGGCCGTCACCGTCGCCGTGGTCGCGGGCGCAGCGATCCACCAGGGCGACGATGGTGGGGAGTTCGCGGTCTCCCCAGGCGAAGGCCTCCTCGGCGGAGGTGAAGGGCGGTTCCGTGGGCGGGCGTTCCTCGGGGGATTCCGCAGCCGGGGCCGCGCCCGCCGGCTCGGACGTCGCCGGCCTCGTGCGGAGGCGTTCGTCGCGCTCGTACCCCGGTGGCAGCATCACCAGCAGGCTCTGCCGGGCGCGACCGGTGTACCAGCGCAGGGCTCGCTCCACGGCCGCGGCGGTCTCGGTGGCGGTGGCCGAGTCGGCGAGTTCACGGGCGAAGTGACGTACGAGGTCGTGGGGGACGTACCGGCCGTACGTCGTCTCCTCCAGGAGGGCCACGTCGACGAGGCGGTCGAGGGCGGCCTCGGCGCGGGACTCGTCGGTGCCGGTGAGGCGGGCGAGGAGGGGTGCGCCGTAGGCGGGCAGGTCGAGGGCGCCGATGCGGCGGAGGGCGTGGGCAGCGTCCCGGTCGGCCTCGCGGTCGGAGGCGCGCAGGGCCTCGTGGGCGACGGCGAGGGAGCGGCGGACGCTCAGGTCGTCGTATTCGAGGTGCCGCAACCTCCCTTCGGTGGCGGCCAGTTGCCCTGCCAGCGCGTCCGGGGTGAGGGCGCGCCGGGCGGCGAGGCGGGCCGCGACGACGCGGAGGGCGAGCGGGAGGCGGCCGGTGAGTTCGACGAGGGGGTGCGCGGCGTCCAGACCCGCCGCGCGGCCCGAGGCGGCCCGCAGCAGGGCCGCGCTCTCGGCGTCCGACAGCGGGGCGAGCGGGAAGCGGTGGGCGCCGTCCAGCGCGGTGAGCGGCGAACGGCTCGTCACGATGACCGCGCAGCCGGGGCCCGCCGGGAGCAGGGGGCGTACCTGGGCGGCGTTCGCGGCGTCGTCCAGGACCATCAGGGTCCGGGTGGGGGCGAGGGTCGAGCGGAGCAACGCGGCCGCCGCGTCCGGGTGTTCGGGGATGCGTCGGGGGGCGGTGCCGAGGTCGCGCAGGAGGGCGGCGAGGGCCTGGGCGGGGGTGAGGGGGGTCATGCCCGGGGTGGCGCCGTGGAGGTTGATGTACAGCTGGCCGTCGGGGAAGTGTTCGGCGAGTTCGTGGGCGAGGTGGAGGGCGAGGGCGCTCTTGCCGACGCCGGCCATGCCGCTGATGACCGCCGTCGGCGAGGCGGGGCGCCTCTGAACTCGGGGGAGACTGCGCGTCGGCGGGTGCGGGCTCGTTGTGGCTGGTCGCGCAGTTCCCCGCGACCCTGGCGGGGTGGGGGCGAAGGTCTCGTCACCTGCGTCCCCGGCCAACTCCTGCCGCAGCTCCGCCAGTACCTCTGACCTGCCAGTGAAATAGGCCGGGGGTGGCGGAAGTTGGGCCGGGCGGGGCGGCGGCTCCTCGGCAGGGAGGTCGGGTGGTGTCGGGCGGGGCTCGGAGGGCTGTTCGCGCAGGATCTCCACGTGGGCGTCGCGTACGGCGTGGCCCGGCTCCACGCCGAGTTCGTCGAGGAGGCGGGCGCGGAGGTCGCGGTGCACGGCGAGGGCCTCGGCCTGGCGGCCCGTGCGGTGCAGGACGAGCATGAGGAGGCGGTGGAAGGCCTCGCGCAGGGGGTGCTCGGCCACGAGGGCGGCGAGTTCGGGGGCGAGCGCGCCGAGCGCGTGCGCCCCGGCGGGTTCCGCCTCCGCCCTGCCGGGTTCCGCCCCGCCGGGTCCCGCCCTGTCGGCCGCGAGGTGGAGTTCGGCGTCGTAGCGTCGCTCCAGGAGCAACAGCCGTGCCTCCTCCAGGCGTTGGACGAAGGCCTGGGCACGGAACTCCTCGACCGGCAGACCGCCGAGCGGCTTCCCCCGCCAGAGGGCGAGCGCGGCGGTGGACTCGCGTACGGTCCGGGCCCAGTCGCGTTCGGCGTGGGCGGTGCGGGCGGCACGGGCGTGGCTCTCGAAGACGCGGACGTCCAACTCGCCCTCGTCCACCCGCAGCAGATAACCGGGCGGGATCGCGCGCAACCGCTCGGGGTCGTCCAACAGCCTGCGCAGCCGGGTCACATGGTTCTGCAGGGAGGCCTGTGCGGAGGGCGGTGGCGCCGCGTCCCACAGCACGTCCTTCAGGGTGTCGACGGAGACGACCCGCCCGGGTTCGAGGAGCAGTGCGACGAACAGGGCGCGCATCTTGCCGCTGCCGACGGACCGTACGCCGCCACCGGAGCCGCCGATCGTGCGGCCCCCGCCGCCACCGGCCGCACGGCCGCCGCCGGAACCCGCGGCGCCCCCGGCTACTTCGGTGTCATCCGCGCCCCCGGCCCCGTACAGAACCGGCGGACCGAGCAGTCCGAACCGCAGCCCGTCCCGCATAGAACCCGTCCGCTGCCTTTCCGCACCGTCGTTCCGGGCCTACCCCGCGGCGACCTGCCGCCGCCTCCCGTACGGCTCCTCGTGGAACCGTTGGGCTCATGTTAGCGATCCGTTGGCGGGACCTGATGTGATCACTTCATCGGATCCGGCGGCGACGGCGCACGCGTGAGACGCGTAGCTCGGGGGAGTGCCGCCGCCGCTGCCGGATCCCGGAACCGCACAAAGCGCTGTGCCCCGGTCGGCGGGGGTGAACGACCGGGGCACTCGTGTGTGCGGGATGTGGCGTGGGACGGCCCTACGGGATCGACGGTCGGCTGTGCGCCACGGGATCGACGGGCGGCTCCGCCCACAGAATCGGCGCGGCCCTACAGAATCGGTGGGCGCCCGAGTCGCGTCAGGCGCCAGACGGTCCGCCAGCTCATGGACCGACGCTCGCCGCCCGACTCGCGCCAGCCCTCCACGAAGCCGCTGAACCAGGCCTTCAGACCGCCCACCGAGCGCATCCGCAGCAGGGTGATGAGGACCCACACGCCCAGGTGGACGGGGACGAGGGGGAGCGGGAGGCGGCGGCGGGCGAGCCAGACGCGGTTGCGGGCGTTGACGCGGTAGTAGATGGCGTGCCGGGCGGGTGAGGTCTTCGGGTGCTGGAGGAGCAGTTCGGGGGCGTACAGCACGGTCCAGCCGGCGTCGAGCGCCCGCCACGCCAGGTCGGTCTCCTCGTGCGCGAAGAAGAACTCGGCGGCCCAGTCGCCCGTCTCGCCGAGCATGGCCATGGAGAGGGCGTGCCCGCCGCCGAGGAACCCGGTGACCGGACCGCCGCGCATCGGGTCCTTCGCGCCCACCCTCGGCACATGCCGCCGCTGGGTCTCGCCGTGCTCGTCGGCGATCCGGAACCCGACGATGCCGAGGCGCGGGTCGGCCGCGTACAAGTCCCGTACGCGGCGCAGCACATCGGCGTCGACGAGCAGCCCGTCGTCGTCCAGTTCGACGACGACGTCGACGTCACCGAAAGCGCGCAGCCGCTCCAGCGCGACGTTCCGGCCGCCGGGGCAGCCGAGGTTCTCGTCCACCTCGATGAGGGTGACCTCGCCGGGCAGGTCCAGCCGTTCGGCGAACTCGGGGAGGGGGCAGCCGTTCCCCACGATCACGATGCGTTCGGGGGCGACATCCTGCTTGGCCACGGAGGCGAGCAGCGCGTCCACCTCCGCGGGCCGATTGCCCATCGTCACCACGGCGACAGCGACCCGAGGCCCGGCCTCCACCACGACACCAACCCCATTCCGTCCACGGACCGCCGACGACGACCGGCGCGGCCGACGAACCGTCGACCCGGATCCCGTCCTCCACCGACTGTTTACGGCCGGGATGCTAGTCGTTCACGCCGGAGACTTCGCATCGACTCCTCGACTTCGCTGTTCAGGCCCTTCGCCGTCCCGCCGCGCGGCCAGCGCCACTCCACCGACTCCGTTCGTCCCCCGCGCACTTGATTACGGATCAGGCCCATCGCCGATGCCGATCATTCTCGGCCGTTTCCGCCCTGCACGACCGTTTCCGCCCCTGCACGACCGTTTCCCCCTGCGACCGTCTGCACGGCACTCACCGCGTTCACGGCCTTCTCCGGAGCCGGCGGCCTGGATCTACGCTTCCGGCATGGTGGAGCGGAGATCGCGGAGAGAGCTGCGCGGGTCGCGGGTGTGGCGCGTGCCGGCCATGACGCCGGAGGAGGCGGCCCGGTGGAACGCTGTCAAGCGGTACGTCCAGCCGCGCGCCGACCGGCGGAGCATCGGCCGGTACGGGGAACTGCTGAGCGGCCGGTTCCTGCGGTTCGAGGGGGCCACCCGGAGGCGGTTCCTGCACCCTCTGCTCGCCGACGCCGCGTCCATCACGGACACCGACCTGGACGCCCTGCTCTTCGAGGGCTGGCGGCCCCGTCTCACCGCCGCGTGGCTGATCGGCATATCCCGGCGGACCTCCTACCGTCCCCGCCTCGGTGAACTGCTGCTGGCCGACGAGACGGTGTACGCGGGCCTGGGCTACTGCTTCGCCCTGGCCCGTTTCGGCACCGACGAGGACGCGGAGATCCTCGCCGCCTACCTGAACCGGTATCTGCCCCGCACCGACCTCCGCTACGACCAGCCCGTGGCCTTGGGGGCCCTCCTGTACGTCGACAGCCGTCTGGGCACGGCACACGCGGCGCCCTTTGCCGCGCCCGGCGGCCCCTACCAACGCTGGGTGGACACCGTCGTCCACGAGTCGGACCGCCCCGCGTACGCCCCCGACCGGGAGCTCACGGGCATGACCCGCCTCTGCGACTTCGCCGACGGCTGGACCACGCCTGACTGAGGTGACGACTTCCTCGACGGCGGCACCGCGTCGCCCGGCTGAGGTGACGGGCGACCGAGGACGACTCCGGTGGACAGGTGCGAGCGGACCGGGGCAGTCGCGGCTCTGGTGGGGGTGTTGTTCCTCGGCTAGGGTCCCGCCCCATGATCTCTGGGGCGGAGCCGGCTGTCGACGCGACGGTCGTGCGGTACGGTCGGCGGCGGTTTCTCTGGAGCCTGTTGTTCGTGCCGGTGACGCTCGTCTCGGGTGGGCTCGGCGTGGTCGAGGCGGTGTACGGCCGCGACAGCGACGGCCTGTTCGCCATCTGGGGCCCCGTGTTGTTCATCCTGATGGCGCTGCTGTTCGCCGTTCCGGTCGTCTCCGCCTGGCGGACCCGCCGATGGGTGGCAGCCTTCGACGCGACGGGATTCTGGTGGATCCGGGGCAAGGAGATCGCGCTGATCCGCTGGGACTCGCTCGCCGGAGTGGGTGTCTACTGGACGCACCAGATCTCCACCGTCGAACTGTGCCCCCGGGACGAGATCGACCGCGACGACCCGCTGCTGTGGCAGTTCGTCCGTGACACGGAACCGCTCCGGCCCGGACTGCCCCGCCTGCGCTACCGCATCCGCCTCCCCCACACCCACGGGCCCTACGAACGGGCCCTGCGCCGGTGGGCGCCCGAGCTGTGGTTCGGCGTGGTGCCGCAGCCGCTGTCATACGCGGGGCGGCCCGACCGGGCGGGACACCAGGAGCGCACGGCGAGGCGCGGAGAGAGCTGACCGTCGGCGTCACACGCTCTCTCCCACCGTGACGGGACGTGTCAACTCCCGTGCCTGGAGCGCTGGTCAGCGCTCCAGGTCCCGGTGCGGACGCAGGTATCAGGCCCGCAGCGGGTTCGAGCGGACCGCTGCCATCAGGTACCAGGCCGTGGCGCCGGTGTGCCGGTACGGGTAGTAGCCGAACCCGAAGCCGGTGTCGAGGGGGCTGCTGGCCGAGACCACGCCGGAACGGTCGGGAAGGGCGCGGCCGCCGACGGTCTGGGCGGTGCCCAGGAAGTCCTGGGCGCGTTCGAGAGAGGCGAGAAGGCGCCGGGCGCGTGTCTCATCGCCGCGTGCGCCCCGGTCGCGCAGGGCGAGCGCGAGATGGGCGGTGCCCTCGAACCAGACACCGTTGCGGTTGGGCTTGGGCTGGAACTCGGCGATGGGCGCGTCCTCGTTCGCGAGGAGACTGGCCGAGCTGAAGGTCACGCCCTCGTACGACTGCCCGGCCGGGACCGTGCTGTTGCGGCGCTCGGCGTGGTCGAGGACGGCGAGCTCCCGGGCCGCCCAGTCGAGGGAGCGCGCGTACCGGTCGGAGTCGAGGGCGAGGTGGGTCCAGGTCTGGGTGTCCTCGGGGATCGGTGACTTGTTGACGGTGACGCCGTCGTTGGTGCCGGTGTAGAAGAAGCCGCCGGACGCGCCCCGGCCGGGCTCCCACATACCCTTCACGAAGGCCTCCGCCCGGGCCCGCCGCTGCCACCACACCCGGTCGCCGGTGAGCCGTGCGAGCCGTCCGAACAGACAGATCAGGTCGGTGTTGTGCTCGGTCGAGGTGAACGGCAGTTTCTCGTTCGCCCCGTTCACGCCGAACTTGTAGCCGCCGAGGGGCTCGTCGGTACGGCCGGTCCGCTCGATCCACTCCCCGATCCGCACGGCGGCGGCCAGGAACCGTCGGGCGCCGGTCCGCCGGGCCAGCGCGCTCAGCGCGATCCCCGCCCAGGCCATGTCCCCCACGGCCGTCCCCGTGAAGCCGAACTGGGTGCCGACGTTGGCCGTCCCGTCCGCCCGGACGAACCCGTCAGGCTGCGGTACGCCGTCGTAGTACACGTACGGCCCGACGTTGTACGCCTGGCGCAGCCGGCCGTCGTCGTACGCCGGGTCGTGCTCCTGTGCGTAGATCAGCGCGTCCCCGAGCGCCACCGCCCTGGCCCGCCCGTCCTCGGTGCGCACGGCGAGGTGGGCGAGGATCGCGAGGGCGTTGTCGTAGGTGAAGGCCGTGCTGAACAGGCCCGCCTGGTCGGTGTAGCTCTGGGCCAGCCGCACGTCGCCGTGGTCGGGGTAGGCGTCCATGGCGGCGGCGAGGAAGGCGTGCCCGCGCCGCGGGGCCGAGCCGCCGGACGCCTCGGACACCCCGGACACCCCGGACGCGGCGTGGGCCGGGCCCGGGCCGACGACGGTGAGCGCCGCCGCGGCGCCGAGGCCGGTACCGAGGAGGCTGCGGCGGCTGAACGCGCGGGCTCGTCCGCCGGTTCCGCCGGTTCCGCCGGTGCTTCCGGTGCTGCCAGTACTGCCGTTGCTTCCGGTACTGCCGGTACTGCCGGTCATGGGTCTCCCTTGCCGGTACGAGGTGGGGGGTGCGGGCCGCGGTGCGAGGCCCGCCCGGAGCCGCGTTCCGAACGCCCTCTGAGAGCGCTCTCAAGCGGATGGGGGCTCATTCTGCTGCTGCGCACGACGCGGGTCAACGCCCGTGCCGAGCAAGGCGGGTGGGCGTGCGAGGGCGGGCTCCTGGGCGTGCGCGGGCGGGCTCCGCCACGCGCACCCCGGCCCTCGGCCCTCGGCCCCCGGCCCCCGGCCCTCGGCCCCGGGAACGACTCCTCGTACGCGCCCACCTCCTCCGACGGCTGCCTGACATCACTGCTCGACACCCCTCGGGGAGTCGTCGCCTCCTACTCCGTGCGCAGCGCCCTGGCCGTACCCGTCCCCGCCGCCCACCCCGCCGGCAGCAGCGCGCCCGCCACCGCGATGACCAGCCCGCCCAGCGAGAGGGGGGCGAGCACGGGCCCGTCGTACGCGGCGAGGACGGTCTCCGGCAGGGTCATGCCGACGGCGTCTCCCATGAACGGCGTGACCATGCCGTGCAGGGCCATCCCGGCCGGGACCGCGACCAGCCCGACGAGCAGGCCGACCCCGGCGACGGAGGTGACGACCATGGCGACGGTCTGACGGGGTGTCATACCGAGGGCCTTCAGGACCGCGAGGTCGCGGACCCGTTCGCGGGTGTCGAGGACGACCGTGTGGAGGACACCGAGCCCGGCGACCACGACCAGCATGAGCGTGAGCATCCCGATCAGCGCGTCCATGGCCACGATCACGCTGGAGGAGTTGCCGCTGTCGGCGTGGGCGAGGGCGGCGACACCCGCGCCGTCGAGCGCGCGGTTCAGCGTGTCCAGGTACTGCCCCGGATCGGTGCCCGACGCGGTCCGCACGTGGAACCGGCCGGGCAACGCCTCGTCCCCGAGCCCGAGTTCGGCGAGGGTGGCAGTGGAGGTGAGGAGGGTCATGCCCCCGTCCTGGGTGAAGAAGGCCTCGCCGACGATCCGTACGGTGGCTCGTCGGCCCTTCTCGTCGAGGGTCACCGTGTCCCCGACCCCGATCCCGGCGGCCGTCAGGAACCGCGCGGTCACCACCGCCTGTCCGGGCCCGTCGAGCCAGTGCCCCGAGACCAGCTCGGGCGCGCCCCACGCCGAGTCGCCCTCGTACGCCACCACGGTCGTCACCCCGGTGACCCCGGAGGGCCACGGAACTGCGCCATGTGATGGGCCTGTTGACGATGACCGAGGAGGATCGGCCCCCTGCCGCCGAGACGGGCCCGACCGGTGCGTGGAGAGGCCCGACCGATTCGGGCACCTGGCCGGGCTCCAACGGTGCCGACTCCGGCACGAGCTCGGGGTGGGACTCCTGTGCGGGCACCGGCACCGAGTCCGGCTCCGGGTCCGGTTTGGGTGCCGGCTCCGGCTCCGGCTCCGGTTTGGGTGCCGGCTCCGGCTCCGGCTCCGGTTCCGGCTCCGGCTCCGATTCTGGTTTGAGCTCCGGCTCCGGTTTGGGCTCCGGCCCCTGGAAAGGGCCGGCCGACGACACCGAGTTGGCTCCGCAACCGGGCCTGGGTCAGCTCCCGGCCCTCACCTCGCGCGTCCGGGCCTCCGGCGTCCCCGTGGAGCTGATCGTCACCGGCACCCCTTCCCCGCTGCCGCCGGGCGCCGACCTGGCCGCGTACCGCGTCGTCCAGGAGGCCCTGACGAACACCGTCAAGCACGCCGCGGGCGCCCGGGTGCGGATCACCGTCGACCACACGCCCACCGCGCTCCGCCTGGAGATCACGGACACCGGCGGTCTCACCACCCCCGCGGCCGCCTCCGGCACGGGCCGCGGCCTCCTGGGCCTGCGGGAACGCCTCATCGTCCACGGCGGCACCCTCCGCACGGGCCCCCGCCCGACCGGCGGCTACCGCGTCCAGGCGGTCATACCACTCGACCGACTGGGCCCGCCTGACCCACCCTCCGAAAGGGCGCCCCGAAGCGCCCCGCCCCTTGAGGAGCACCCGTGACGGCCGGTCCGCCTCTGCCGCGTACCCGGCAGAGGCGGACCGGCCCGGGGTGGTGATCGCCGACGACCAGGCCCTGGTCCGCACCGGCTTCGGCATGATCCTCTCCGCCGACGGGATCGACGTGGTCGCGGAGGCGGCCGACGGGGAACAGGCCGTCGAGGCGGTCCGTCGCACCCGTCCCGACCTCGTCCTGATGGACATCCGCATGCCCGGCACCGACGGCCTGGAGGCGACCCGGCGCATCCTCTCCGGCACGGTCCCCGACCCGCCCCGCGTCCTCATGCTGACCACCTTCGACCTGGACCGTTACGTCTACGCCGCCCTCACCGCCGGCGCCAGCGGCTTCCTGCTCAAGGACGTCACCCCCGAGCACCTGGTCGCCGCCGTCCGCCTGGCCCGCACCGGCGACGCGCTCCTGTCCCCCGCCATCACCCGCCGCCTGATCGAGCGCTTCGTCTCCCCGGCCGCCGAGACCCCCACCCTCCACCGCGACCTCGCCCCCCTCACCCCCCGCGAACTGGGTCCTCCGGTCCCTCGCCACCGGCCTCAGCAACACCGAACTGGCCGCCCACTTCCGCCTCAGCGAGGCCACCGTCAAGACCCATGTCGCCCGCATCCTCGCCAAACTCCGCCTCCGCGACCGCGCCCAGGCCGTGGTGGTGGCGTACGAGACGGGCCTGATCGTGCCGGGCGCGGCAGCCGGGACGCCGACCGTCGAGGACTAGGGGGTGTTTCGAAAGTCTTGTGCGGTGCCCGCGGTGCCCGCGGTGTCCGGTGCGTGCTCTCGGCGTGCCGGACGAAAGCCCTCGTACTGGACGTACTTGGGGTGTCGGCCGGTGCGGCGGTGGGGGTCCCTCCCGCTCGAGCGGAGCCGAGAGTGGGGGAGCGTGCCGGGCGCCGTGGGTGCTGTGCGGGACTTTCGAAACACCCCCTAGGGCCCTTTCCCATGTCCCCGTCTACCGCCCCGGCCCCCGGCTGCGGCCCCAGCCCCCACACCTACTCCACCTCCACCGAGACGTGCCCGGACAGCGCACGGAGGAAGTCGGCCGCGTCGAACGCCGCCCCGGCCGAGAGGACCCCGGTCCCCTTCACCCGTCCCTCGATCACCCGCCGTACCGCCTCCACCGCGAGCGGCGCGCTGACGGCGTAGATGTCCTGTCCGCGCGCCGTGGCCCGCCGTTCCACGTCCCCGGACCGGACGACGACGTCGACGACGAAGGTCTGCGCGGACCGCCCGTGGGCGTCGACGGCGGCCGGTGCGGGGGTCTCGGGGGCCGCCAGATCACGCGCGGCCTCGACCGTCATGTACGTCCGCACCTCGGGGACGGGCAGATGGCTGGGCACGGTGACGATGTCGGCCATGCTGAACTCCCCGATCACGGCGCGGGTCCCCATCGGCTCGGGGAAGTCCCACTTCGTGGCCGGCGCCGCGTCGTCCCGGTACTCCAGCCGTCCGTCGGCGTACCGGACCCGTCGCCCGCCCCTGCGTTGCCGCGAGACCGCGCCCGCGTCCCGTGTCCCCGCCGTGGGGTGCCATCCGCTCAGCCCGTACGCGATGTGCGCCTCGTCCGCCGCCGACCAGCCGGCCGCCTCGGTCGCGGCGGTGACCAGCAGGTCGCCGAGCCCGCCGAAGAAGGCCATGGCGGGCACCACGACGACCCCCGCCGCCCGCGCCTTCGCCCCGAACTCCGCGAACGTGTCGAGATTGGCCTCGATCTCGGCCGCCACATCCACATAGGGAATCCCGGCGCGCAAGGCCGCCTCGATCACCGGCGCGGCCGTCTCCGCGAAGGGCCCGGCGCAGTTCACCACGGCGTCCGCACCGGCGAACGCCCGGTCCAGCGAGGACGGTTCATCGACCGAGGCGACCCGCACCCACCCCTGCGGCCCCTGCCCCGGCTCCGGGCCCGGCTGCCCCGCCACGAGCGCCAGCAGCTTCTCCGCGTTCCGCCCGACGAGCAGCGGCACGAACCCCCGCGCCCGCAACTCCGCCACCACGAACCGCCCGGTGTGCCCGGAAGCCCCGAACACCGCGACCGTACGCCCCGCACTCATCAGCTCTCCCCATCGTCATTCGTCATTCGTCATTCGTCACCGGCACAGGCACAGGCACAGGCACAGGCACAGGCACAGGCACAGGCACCAGCACCGTCACCGTCACCGTCGACCGAGCGTCGACCGCCCCGCCTGACGACCATCCTTCCGACCACGGCCACCCACCACGAGTGTCTGAAACGACGAGCCCCGTACAATTTCCGACATGCCCTCACCGGACCCGCCCACCATCGCGCTGGCCGTCACCGACGGCATGCTCCATTTCGAACTGTCCCTGGCCTACGAGGTGTTCGGCTCCGACCTCTCGCACCTGGTGGACCCCTGGTACGAGTTCGCCCTCTGCGGCCCGGGCCCCGTCTCCGTGGGACGCTTCCGCCTGGAGCCGGACCACGGCCTGGACCGGCTACCGCACGCCGACACGGTGATCGTCCCCGGCTGGGCCGATCTGGACGTGGCCCCGCCCGCCGACCTGGTCGACGCGGTCCGCGCGGCGCACGAGGCGGGCGCGCGGATCGCCTCGCTGTGCACCGGCGCGTTCGTGCTGGCCGCCGCGGGCCTGTTGGACGGCCGCCGGGCGACCACGCACTGGGCACACACGGACGTCCTGGCCACCCGATACCCGGAGGTGGAGGTCGACCCGGACGTCCTCTACGTCGACAACGGCAGCGTCCTCACCTCGGCGGGCAAGGCCGCCGCGATGGACCTCTGTCTGCATCTGGTCCGCCTCGACCACGGCTCGGCGGCCGCCAACGCGGTGGCCCGCCGGCTGGTCGTCCCCCCACACCGTTCGGGCGGCCAGGCCCAGTTCGTCCCCGCCCCGGTCCCCACGCGGAGCGACCATCCGCTGACCGACCTGCTCCCCTGGGCCCTGGCACGCCTCGACCGGACCCTGACCGTCGAGGACCTCGCCCGCCACGCGAGCATGAGTTCCCGCACTCTGACCCGGCACTTCCGCGCGGCCACCGGCACCACCCCCCTCCAGTGGCTCCTCACCCAGCGCATCGGCCGCGCCCAGGAACTGCTGGAGACCACCGCCGACAGCATCGACGCCATCGCCACCACCACGGGCATGGGGACCGCCGCCACCCTCCGCCGCCACTTCAACCGCACCCTCGGCGTCCCCCCGGACGCCTACCGCCGCACCTTCCACGCCGCCCAGCCCGACACCCGCTGACTACGTACTGCACACCGTCCTCAACGGCGCCCGCCGGTCGGGCTGCGTCTCCGCCACGTTCTGCACGTCGGTCAGCAGTCCCGGCACGTCGAGGTCCTCCCCGGCGGCGGCGCGGGCGATCGTCAGGAGGACGGCCTCGTAGAAGGCGTCGCGGACGGCGGGGGGCATGACGTCGGAGGCGTCGAGGCAGCGGGGGCCGGAGCCGGTGAGGCGTTCGGCGATCTCCTCTTCGACGGGGCCGCCTTCAGGTCGCACCCGCCGGTTCGCCGAGAAGACGTCCGCGGCCTCGGCCCACTTCCGCTGACCCTCCCGCGAGGCCAGCCGTTCGATCAGGTCACCGGCCCGGGGACGGTCGCTGAACAGCGCGGCGAAGTCACCGGTCACCTCGTGGCCCCGGACCCGGTAGCCGCCGCCGGGCAGCAGGGGAGCGGAGTCCATCAGACCCGCCCGCCGCCCCTTGTCCCCGTAGAAGGAGCGGGCGAAGGAACCCTGGTGCTCCAGCGCGCACCCGTCCTGACCGTCGAAGAGCAGCCCGTGCTCGCCGGGGGCACCGCGGTGATCGGTGAGCAGGGCGCGCCCGGCAGCCGCCTCGTCCTGCCGGAGCAGACCGGCCCACGCCTCCCACGCCCCGCGCACCGGAGCCCCCGTCCAGGGCACCGTGGCGTCGCCCAGTGCCCACTTGCCGTAGACCTCCGGGCCCTCCCGTTGCAGCACGAGGTCCTCGATCCAGTCGCTGCCGGGCCAGCCGGACGCTCCGTCGTCGCCCATGCCGATGCACCAACTCTGCAGCGAGGCGGGCGAGTTCGCGGGGCGCTCCCCCTCGCGGTACCAGACGATGCTCTTCAGGTCCGCCTTGACCGGCACCCAGTACGCGTCCTCCCGGGGTGTGCTCACCGGCTTCCAGGGGGCACCGTACTCCTCCGCGGCGTAGAGACCGTTCAGCGACTTCAGGAGGCCCTGGTCGGCGTACTCGGCGAGTTCACCGACACCCGGCATGATCGCGATGTCCGGGGGTTCCCCCGACTGCACCTTGGACAGCAGCACCTCGCGCTGGGCCGCGGTGCCCTGGTACTCGAAGGGGATGCCGAAGCTCCGCAGCACGTCCTCGAACTGCTCGCCCTGCTTGTCGGTCCACGGCCCGAGAATGGTCACCGGTTCGTCGTCCCGCTCCGACCAGACCGCCACCATGCCGCCGGCGCAGACCAGCAGCAGCGCCGCGAGCAGAGCCAGCACCTTGAACCGCCGGGTCACCGCCGCCTCCAGTAGTCGCTGTCGAGCCGGAGGCCGAGGCCGATCACCGGCAGGACGACGATCAGCAGACCGCCGGTCAGGGTGCCCTGGTACACCCGGTCGGTCCAGGCGTCGTCGGCCAGGACGCTCCGCACCTCCTCCGACTTGGCCGTGACGGTCCGCTGCGCGCGCTCCAACTCCAGGCCGCAGCAGGAATCCCTGGATTCCTGGGTGATCTCCCGCAGATCCCCGACCACACGGTCTAGGTCGTCCTGGGCGGACTCCATCGTGAGCAGCGGGACGACGGCGAGCAGCACGGTGAGGGCGAAAGCCGCGAGCAGATACGGGTTCCAGTCCCTGCCGCAGCGGTCGCGCAGCACGAACAGCGCGGAGAGGAGGGTGAACGCCAGCGCCACCAGAGCTAGTTCGGCGGTCCACCAGCCGCCGCGCTGCAGCCACCCCTCGGTGACGGTGGCCTCGGCGTGCTTCATCTGGACCTGCTGCATGTCGTCCAGACGGGGTACGAGTCCGACGCCCCGGCGGGTGAGCAGCGAACGCGCCTCGGTGAGCTTCTGGTGCCGCATGAGCGGCTGGTCCCGGTACATGACCGTGCCGAGGGTGAGGGAGTTGCTGTAGGTGGCGAGCAGCCCGTTGACGGTGCCGAGGTCCTGGTCCGTGCGGTCCGCGATCCTGGACAGTCCCTGATCGGCGGCGGAGAGCTGGGCCCGGTAGGTCTCGCCGCGGCCCGCCACGTCGACGAACTCCCGCTCGCCCAGGGCACGGGCCTCGCGGTCGGCGCGCAGCACCGCGAGCCGGGTGGCGGCGAGCCCCTGCACGGCCGGCGCCTCCTCGTCGGCGACGGCCGCGGCGCCGCTCTGGATCTGCCGGCAGGACACGAACAGGGCCCCGGCCGCTACGAGCGCGCAGACGGCCAGCACGACCAGATGCACCTCCAGCAACCGCCGCGTCCGCCACCGCCCCAACCGGCGCCGCCAGAAACCACCGAGGGAGTACGACGGCCTCCCCCGCCGGGGGGAGGCACTCCGGGAGGAGGCACTCCGGGAGGAAGCACTCCGGGAGGAAGCACTCCGGGAGGAAGCACTCCGGGAGGAAGCACTCCGGGAGGAAGCACTCCGGGAGGCGAGAAACGCGGGCCCACCCGGGCGTGCGGACGCGGAGAAGCCGAAGAACGCGATCCACCGCCTCCGTGCGGACGGCCGTGCGGACAGCCGTGCGGACGACGCGGTCCCTTCCCGTAGAGCCACCGCCGGGCCCTCGCTCGGGGCGACGGAGGGGAGGGATCGGCTCCGGTCGCCGCCGACCGCGGCTCGCCCCCGCCGGGCCGCGCCGAGAAACCGCCCGCCCAGCGAAGCCCCGGCCGAAGGCTCCCCACGAAGGGCCCGGGCAGACCAGCCACCACGAAGGGCCCAGGCAGACCAGCCGCCGCGAAGGGCCCAGGCAGACCAGCCGCCGCGGAGAGCCCACCCCGAGCGCCCGCCGCGAAGGCCCCACCGCCGGCGCCCGTCGCGAAGAGCCCACCCCGAGCGCCCGCTCCCGGAAGCGCCCTGTCCGGCCGTCACAGCAGTTTCTCCCCGCACGCTATGCAGTAGCGGGCCTCGCCCCCGGCCGGGGCGGCGCACCGGGTGCAGCGTGCGCCCGGCTGCGGAGCGGCCGTGTCGGGCAGGGGCACGGGCCAGGATCCGGCACGCAGGATCATCGGGCCGAGCGTGGACGCGTCGACGGCGGCGGCCGGTCGCAGCCGGACCCGCCCCGCCGACGCGTCCTCGATGTCGGCGACCGCGCCGATCTCGTCCAGCACCCAGTCCGTGCCGAACCGGGCCGCCAGCCGCGCCGCCCGCCCGAGGTGCCCCTCGGCGGCGTCCCGGCGCCGGTCCTTGAGCGCGACGAGCCCCCGGCGCAGCGCGTCCCGCATCACGGTGGTCGACTTCTGGTCGCGCACACTGTCACCCCTGGCCGCGACCTCGGGCGGCGGCTGCTCGGGCCGGTGCCAGCGCGCGGTGACGGGCGCGTGGACGTCCCCGACGGAGACCATGGCGAACTGCAGCCACGTCTCCAACGGATCACCGTCGGCGTCGGCGACGAGCGTGAGCAGATAGTCGCGCCCGCCCTGCTCCCACTGGTACGTCGGAAAGCTCCAGCGGTGGGGCCGACCGGGCTGGGGAAGTCCGCCGAGACGATGCGGCCGGGGCGCCTTCTCGTTCAGGGCGACCTGCCGCACCGTGGGCCGTACGGTCACCTCGATCGGCAACTGCGGGGCGTGCACCCGGCGCAACCGCCGGACGGCGCCGGTGATCGCCTGGCCGAGCCCATCGTCCACGAACTCGGCCGTACCGTGCAGCCGTTCGGCGAGCGCGAGCAGGGGGTCGGGCGCCCAGTCCGCGCCCACGGCGAGCACATCGCAGGTGAAGTGCCCGGCGCAGGCGTCCAGTTCCTCGTCCAGCCGGGTCTCGCCCGGTCCGCTGCTGCCGTCGGTGATCAGCAGCAGATGGCGTACGGACAGTGGGCGGGCCGCGAGCAGGGCGCGTGCCCTGGCCGCCCAGACGGCGTACCCGGCGGGGCGCGGGCCGTCCCGGTGCAGCGGTATCGCGCCCGCGGCGAAGGCGGCCCGGCGCTTCTCTCGCTGGTCGGCGACGGCCCACTCGGCGTCACCCCGCGGATGGCACGGGACCGGCTCGGGGCCGGCGCCGAGCACGGTGAACGAGATGCCGTCGGGCAGGCTGCGCAGCGCGGCCTGCAGGGCGTGGCGGACGACCCCGCGGAGAGGTTCGGCGACATCGACCGCGATGATTACGGCGAGCTCGATCGCGGGCAGCTCGGCGGGCGCGCCCCCGGCGGTCACGTCCACGCGCAGATGCGCCTCGATCTTCGCGCTGCGGTGCGGCCGCACATCGCCGTCGAGGTCGACCCGCACCTGGATCTCGGGCGGCCGCGCCGACCGCGCGTGGCCGCCCGTGCGTCCGCCCTCACGCGCCTCCGCCCCACCGTGCGTACGCCCGCTCGCGCGCCCTTCCCCCGGCCCACCCGCACGACGCTCCTGACCACCCGTACGACGCTCCATACGCCCGCCCCCACGCCCGCCGCCCGTCTGCCCGCTCCCGCCCCGGCTCATGTGCCCGCTCACGCGTCCGCTCATGTCGTGCGTCACCGTTCCTTCCCCGTTCGTCGCCGTACGGACCACATGGACGCCGCCCACTGCTCTCCTCAGGCCCCTCGGCTCGCTCGACTCCCCCGTGCCACAGGCCCCCGCCACACGGCCAAGCGGGTCAGACCACGGTCTGCGGCCGTACCGCCTGGAGGAGGTCCACGAGGTGTTCGTGCGCGGCGGACGACTCCGCGTGCCGGGCGGCCAGTTGGCGATAGAGCGACTCGATCCGTGCACGCAGCTCCCGCTCCTGCGCGCTCAGCCGCCGCAGGCTGCCGGGATCGAGCCGCCCTCCTCCCGCTCCTCCCGGGCCGGGCCGGTCGCCGCGGCTGTGGAGCGCGTCCAGCTTCCATTCGTGCAGTTCGGTGCTGAGGCGCAGCGCCTCGTCCTCGGACAGGCTCGGCCCGCCGGCGCCCGGTTCCCGGCGGACGAGGTCGCTCAGTTCGGCCAGGGCCGTGTCGACCTCGGTGGGCGCGGGCAGCGGATCACTGTCACGGGGCAGCCTGGCCGCGCGGATGCGCAGGGAGGCGATCCGGGTGACGGTGTGGTCCAGGGTGCCGGGACGGACCCGGCCGAGGACGTCGAGGGCGGCCCGGCGGTCGCCCGCGCGGAGCGCGAGCCGGGCGAGGCCCAGGGCCGCTCCCCCGTGCGCGGGGTTGCGGGCGAACACGGCCTCGTACAGCTCCTTGGCCGTCGGCCCCGCCGTGTCGTCGCCGAGCCGTTCCCCGCAGTAGGCGAGGGCCAGCTTCGGCGCGTACTCGCCGGGCAGTTCGAGGCGGACCGCGGCGAAGTGGCGCTTGGCCACGGCGACCTGGCGCGGGTCTGCGTCGAGGTCGGCGCGGCGCAGCGCGACCAGCGCGCGGTGCCACTCCAGCCGCCACCGGCGGACGGCGGACGGCCCGGGGATGGAGTCGGCGGTGTCGAGCTCCTCCTGGGCCCGCTCCAGGTCGTCCCGGCTGTTCCGGCCCAGCAGGACCCGTACGTTGTGCAGGCGGATCTCCACCGAGGGCGGCTTGCCCTCCTCCTGGTCGAGGAGCCGGCCGGGGTCGTAACCGCTGCTGACCTCGAACCGTGTGGTCTGCGGATCGCCCGGGTACCGCCGGGGCACCGGCAGCCGGCGGGCGATCTCGGTGAGGGTGGGCGCGCCGAGGTCGAGGGCGGGGGCGAGGGGCGGGTCGTACCGGTCGCGCCGGGGGCGGTCGAGCCAGTGCTCGATGCCCTGCACCGTGCCGAGCCGGGCGCCGAGCAGTTGCGGGGACGGCCGGAAGTAGTCGGAGGGTTCGGGCGGGTCGTTCTTGCCGCGCAGGGCGCGGATCTCCCGCAGGGCGCCGCGCAGTTGGCCGGCCATCTCGCGGGCATCGGCGAAGCGCAGACCCGGATCGGTGCGTGTGGCGCGGTCGATGACCTCGCGAAAGGAGGCGGTGCCGAGGCCGGGCACCTCGTCGACGGCCCAGCCGGCGAGTTCCCGCAGGGTGACGCCGACCGTGTGCAGGTCGTGGGCGGTGGTGGGCATGGGCGAGGACGCCGTCTCGGGTGCCATGTAGTCGGGGGTGACATGGGCGGGCGGCTGCTCCTGGCCCTGTTCGCGCATGCCGCCGAGGTCGATGACCTTGACGCCGTCGCCGTGGTGCACCACGTTCGAGGGCTTCATGTCCCCGTACACGAAGCCCTTCTCACCACCGGCGTGCAGATGCACGAACGCTTCGAGGATCTGGCAGCCGTACGCGGCCACGTGCTCGATGTCGAGGACGGACTCCCCGCGTCGGGTCTCCTTGACGACCTTGTCGAGGGTGCCGTCGCCGACGTCGTCCATGACGATGTACCCGCCGGTGACCCGCCCGGAGTCGTCGCGCCGGGCGACGAAGTCGCGGATCTGGACGATACGGGGGTGGCGGATGGCGACGAGGTTGCGGCGTTCGAGGTCGGCGAGCCTGGCCCCGTCCTGCTCGTACCGGTTGAGCAGCCCTTTCACGGCGACCACGTCGCCGAGGTGCGTGTCCTCGGCGAGGTACACCCAGCCCTGGCCGCCGTGCGCGATGGGCCCCATGATCCGGTACTGGTCGCGCAGCACGTCGCCCTCGGCGAGTTCGGGCCGGTACGAGTAGGGCTCGCCGCAGGCCGGGCAGTACCCCTCGACCGGCACCGGGCCCACCGTGTAGGGCGGCGCGAAGGTGATGCCGCACTCGGCGGACGAGCAGACCATACGGACACGCAGCGGTGCCTCGGGATGGATGAGCCGTTCCTGGGCGGGCCGCGACGCCCGCTCGGGCAACGCGAGCAACTCGGCGGGCCCGAACTCCCGCGGCTCCTCGGGCAGTGCGGGCAGCCGGGGGCCGCCCTCCGCACGCCCGCACACGGCGCAGTACCCGGTGGGCAACAGGGTCCCGCCACACGGCGCACCGGTGAACCGCCGATGCGGACAACCGCGCGCCCCGAGCCCCTCCGCCCCTGATCCACCCACACCCGGACCCCCCGCACCCGGGCCGCCCGAACCACCCGTCCCGGAGGCACCTCGGGTGGTCTCCCGGGCGCCTGCGCCTTGGCCGTGCGTCCCCGCGCCAGCCACACGTCGGCCACCCTCCGCACCACGCGTCTCCAGGCCACGCACCCCCGGACCACCCGCACCCGAGCCACCCACCCCTGGACCACCCGCCACCGAGCCACCCACCCCGGGGGCCCGCACGCCTAGGCCATGCACTCCCGGACCACCCACACCTCGGGCAGCCGCCGGGCCGTACACCTCCGAGCCACCCGCCGCCGAGCCACGCATCTCCGGACCACCCGCCCCAGCGCCCCGCGCGCCTTGGCCATACGCCCCCGGGCCACCCTCACCTCGGGCAGCCGCCGGGCCCGGCACACCTTGGCCATGCGTCCCCAGCAGCCCATGCATCCCTCGGCCGGCGGTCGGGTCACCCGCCCCACGGCCTCCCGTCCCCGGGCCACTCCTCCCTCGGCCTCCCGTCCCCGGCCCGAAGCGGGCGGTGAACCTCATGTGAGGCCTCCGGAAGGCCAGTCGCCGGAAGGCCGGTCACCGGACACCCGGTCTCCGGTGGGCCACCCGCCGGCTGCCCGCTCCCCGCTGGGCCGCGCTCCGTCCGCGCGCCCGCCAGATG
The DNA here is from genome assembly GCF_019599145.1 of Streptomyces akebiae. Taxonomy (NCBI): domain Bacteria; kingdom Bacillati; phylum Actinomycetota; class Actinomycetes; order Kitasatosporales; family Streptomycetaceae; genus Streptomyces; species Streptomyces akebiae. The sequence continues at coordinate 4,425,444 of NZ_CP080647.1, forward strand.
CCCGCTTTCCGGTGGGCCGCCCTCCAGCTGACCACCCACCCGATGCCCGCTCTCCGGGAGGCTCCCCTCCAGGTGCCTGCTCCGCGACGGGCCGCTCCCCACCCGCCCGCTCCCCGATGCGCCGCAGATCCGCGCGGAGGGTACGAATCAACTCCCGCAGCCGGGCCAGCCGTTGCTGCGGGTCCATGCCCCCACCGGCACCACCGAACCCATGAGCCCCGCGGCCTACACGATCCCTCTGGGTCCCACCGGCCCTGCCGACCCCACCACCCCCGTCAAACCCACGACCCCCGTCAAACCCGCCACCCTCACCAAACCCACCACTCCCCCCACTCCCACTCCCACTCCCACTCCCCCCAGTCCCCCCAGCCGCGTCGATCGACCGCCGCTCGCCCCGGCGCCGTTCGGCCGTCTCGGTGAGGGAGCCGAGGGAGGCGCTGTCGACGACACCGTGCCGGACCGCGCGGCTGAACTCCGCCCGTTCCAGCCGGGCGAGGAGCGCGTCCGCGTGGTCGAGGAGCGCGGGCGCGAGGAGGTCGTCGCGGGCGGCCGTCCAGCCGGTGCCCCCCTCCTGCCGGAAGACCAGCAGCAGCCGGAAGCCGAGCGACCGTAATCGGGCGAGGAGCGCGATCAAGGCACCCGGCTCGGGCTCCTCGTCGAGCCCGTCGACCACGACGGTGACCCGCCGCCCACCCACGAGGGCGGGTGGTCGCCCCGGCGGCGGCCGGGTGCCGAGAAGCCAGTCCCAGTACGCCAGATACCGTCCGGGCGGAAAGGCGATGTGTCCCAGCGCGTGATCGGCGAGGTCGGGCCGACTGGACCCACCACCCCGGTAGACGAGATCGGCCCGGTGCACGAGATGCCGCAGGGACCGTTCCTTCCCGCTCCCCGGAGGCACCACGGTGACCTTCACCGGCTCCTCGTCGGCGCACTCGTCGCCGAACCACCGTGTCAGCCGCTCCTCGAAGTCGTGGTCCCAGGCGTGGGGGCCGCACAACTCAGCGATCACGGGCGACAGTTCGGCGATACGCGCGACGGGGATCAGATACGAGAAGGCGAGCCGGTTGTTCTCGGGCAACAGCTCGCCCATGTCTCCCCGCCAACTGACGACGAGCCCGACGACCCGGGCGGCCCGCCCCTCCTCCGGCCGGGTGCACACGGCGGCCCCGCTGAACCCCCGGCGCACCACCTCGGCCTTGGTGACGGCGTCGAGCTGCACCCGCTCACCGCTGACCCCACCGATACGCCCCCACAGGCTCATCCCGTCGTCGAAGCCCTCCGCGTACCCGGTGGCGGACACCTCCATCCCGCCCCACAGCCGGGTCTCCAGCCGGGCGGGCCGCGCCTGAGGCCGGGGGCTGTCCAGCCGCAGTACGGCGACATCCTCGCCGACCACGTCGCCGACCGGCTCGCCGACCGCCTGGCCTACGCGCCCTCCGCCGACGTCGCTCCCCGCGAGCCAACCGCCGGGCAGGACGCGCGCGGAGACCGGTTCGAGCTCGCTGTTCTCCGCGAACTCCACCCACATCACGGCATCCGGGTGCCGCACCACATGGGCGCAGGTCAACACGGTGTTCTGATCGACGAGCACCCCGGCGCCGCAGATGGGGCCCCGCGCACTCCCGCGCCGCAGCCGGAGTCTCCAGTCCGCACGCAATTCCCCCATGCTGCCTCACACTACGCGCGGGGCAGGCCGCGTCCCTAGACTTGTGAACCAACTTGGATCGGTCAATCAACGGAATCCGACGGGGTGTTGACATGAGCGATACCGAACCGGTCGGCCTCGCCGAGGCCATCGGCACGGTCCGCGCGGAACTGGCCCGAGCCCAGGCCGAGGGCGCGGCGAGCGACTGGCGGTTCAGCGTGGAGCAGGTCAGCCTGGAGTTCGCGGTCCAGTTCCACCGCTCCGGCGAGGGCGGCGCGGGCCTCCGCCTCGGCGTCGTCGAGGCCCGCCTCGGCGGCACCGTCAGCCACGACTCCACCCACCGCATCCAGGTGGACCTCAAACCCCTCCCGGGCCCGACGGGCCACCACCACGAGGTGGGCCGCTGAGCCGGCCGAACCCCCTGCGCCGTGCCCCGCCCGTACCTCGTCCCGCGTCGTCCGGCCGAAGGTCAATATCGCCGCACGCCCCACCGGGCCCGGAACACCTTGAGAGACTGCGGCCATGATCAGTGATCTTTTAGCGGACAAGGTGGTCCTCATCACCGGTGCGAGCAGCGGCATCGGCGCCGCGGCGGCGAAGGTGTTCAGCCGGGAGGGCGCGGTGGTGGTGCTGGCCGCTCGTCGGGAGGACCGACTGGCAGCGCTCGTGAGTGAACTGCGGGACAAGGGGGCCGAGGCGTCGTACGTGGTGGGCGACATGTCGGTGAGCGCCGACGCGGGCCGCGCGGTGGACTTCGCCGTCGCCGAGTACGGGCGACTGGACGGGGCGTTCAACAACGCCGGGATCGGCGGCGACCGCACTCCGCTGCATCTGATGACGGACGACGTGTACGACACCATCATGGACGTCAACGTGCGGAGCGTCTGGAACTGCCTGCGGCACGAGATAACCGCGATGCTGGCGCACGGGGGCGGCGCGATCGTCAACAACAGCAGCGTGGCCGGTGTGGTGGCCATCCCCGCCGCCGCGCCGTACATCGCCTCGAAGCACGCGGTGGTCGGCCTGACCAGGGCGGCCGCGGACGAGTACGCGACGCGGGGCATCAGGGTGAACGCGGTCGCGCCGGGCACCACGCGCAGTGAGATCACCGTGGACTGGTTCGCCCGCAACCCCGGTCTGGAGGAGCGGGTCAACTCGCTGACGCCGCAGGGACGTACCGCCGAGCCGGAGGAGATAGCCGAGGCCGCGGCCTGGCTGCTCAGCGACCGCTGCCCCTTCCTGACGGGCGCTGTAGTGCCGGTCGACGGAGGGTTCGTCAATCACTGACGACAGCCACCGACGACAGCCACCGACGACATGGCCGGCGTCGCCGAGGGCGACCGCAGGCGGCGGGGTCCGCCGCCTGCGGTGCGCCATGCCGCCGGGTTACGTCAGGAGCCCTCGCAGGCGCGCCTGGAAGGCGACCTCTCCGCCCTGGCGTCCGGTGACGACGACGGCACACCAGTCGGGCAGCAGGGTGGGCAGGCGCCGGGCCTCGATCCAGCAGGGCTCGTCGAACTCCACGTACCGCTCGTAGCCGATGGATATGTCGGTGAGTTCGACGGGCGTCGGGCCCGCGGCGGCGTGGGCGGCCTGATGCGCGGCCTCCAGCAGGACGAGACCGGGGACGTGGTCGACGGGGTGGTCGAAGAGCAAGGTGTGGGAGACGTCGTTGCGCAGTTGCCACTGGTGGTCGGCTGGTCCGGCCGCCAGCAGCACGTCGCTGTCGTCGGCCCTGCCGACCAGGTGGCTGTCGATGGGCTCCGGCACGGGCCACTCGCCCCATGCGACGGTGAGGTGCGGGCCGCGCACCCGGCGGTAGGCCGCCGGGGAGACCCAGCCGAACTCCGTGTCCGCGAGGCACACGGTGGCACCGTCCCGCCGGATGCGGAACTCCATGCCCAGGCTCGCGGAGCGTCTGCCGGATCGGGTGACCGCGATGTCGACCTCGAAGTCCGAGGCCTCCCGAGCCTGGAATCCGGCCTCGGCCGTGATGCGGAGGTTGCTCAGCAGCGTCTGGTGCCCGGTCGGCACCCCGTACTCGGCGTGCGCGACGAGGAGTCCGCTCTGCCGGATGGTCTGCGCCAGGAGCCGAGGGTCGTACCGGCCGGGGCCGCGGTACCCGGGCCAGCGGGCCGCGACGGTGAAGGTGTCCGGTCCTGTCCGACGCCAGTCTCTGACGACGATCGCCGAGTCATGTCTGAGATGCGTGTATTCGCCCAGTCTCGCCATGTCCACAGCGCCATGGAGCGCGGGCTGCACGGCACCGATGGCGCCGACCACCGTTTCCCCTTGTTGCAATGTCTCCACAGGCGCCGAGCCCGCCCACGTGGGGTGCGCTGATAAAGTAACGAGCATTCGGTTACTCATGGGTGATCCTTCGGTGAGTGCCGATCGACTGATCTAACGGACCGCTGGAAGGTGTCGGGTGGTGAGGCAGGATCGTGCGATTCGCACTCGCAATCTAATCCTGGAGAGCATGGCGAGCTTGTTCAATGAGGTGGGGTACGACGCGGCGACGATCGCCGCGCTGGTCGAGCGGACGGGACTGACCCGAGGGGCCCTGTACTTCCACTTCGCGTCGAAAGAGGACATGGCGCGTGCCGTGCTGGACGAGGCCGTGACCCGCGAAGGGTTCAGCCCCCAGGCGTTCAAAATGCAGGAGTGGGTGGATCTGGGACTGCTGCTGGCCCACCGGCTACCCAGGGAACCGATACTGCGCGCCGCGATCCGACTGGCCGTCGACCCCAAGGCACGCAGACTCTTCGGCACCCGATGGCCGGACTGGGTCACCCTCGGACACACACTGCTGACCGAGGCCAAGGAGAGCGGAGAACTATTCGGTCACGCCGACCCCGCCGCCATATCGCGAGCGTTCGTCGGCGCGTGGACCGGCGTGCAACTGGTGACGGAAGCCCTGGAGGAGAAGCTGGACCTCTCCGAGGAGATCGCGGGCCTGTATCAGCTACTGCTTCCCAGCATCGTCACCCCGGCGGTGCTGGCCAGACTCGACCTGTCGCCCCACCGGGCGGAACGGCTCCTGCGGGAGAGCCGCGGACAGGAAGCGCCCGAACACGAGTGAGAGTCGGACGACCCCGATGGACGGCTCCGGGTGGACACCCGGAGCCGTTGCGCGTCCAAGCCTCGCTTCATTTGCATTAGCGTACCCCCGCACCGCGGCGTGACGACAAGTCGCACGCCAAGCTTCACCCATCTGCGGCCATGAGCGCGCTGTCACGCCTCCGGCCACCCGGACCCCCCGGTTGGGCTCTGTCGAGCGAGTGTACGCCTCCAGAGTCCTGTTTTCGAGTGCCAGATATGAGTGATATTTCGGATTTCTTGCGCCCTCCGGCTCCATGTGACGTAAGAGTTTGACCGTTTCGCCATAGTTCATACCGATATGACGCTGGCGGTTCACTGTACAAATAACAGGACGTGTGTTCTTTTATTGATGGGAAGTTTGGCGTGTAAGGAGGGGGAGCGATGGCAGTGCACGCTGCGCAACCGGACACGACTCGCGTGCTGATAGTCGGCGACGACGCCGACGCCGCCGAGGCGAGGGCGCGCGAGCTGCGCCGACAGGGGTACCACGCCCAGAGCGTCGTCACCGGAGCAGAGGCGCTCAACGCCCATCAGCAGGCGGACCTGGTCCTGCTCGACCTCGATCTTCCCGACATCGACGGTCTCGAGGTCTGTCGGTCGATACGGCAGGCCGGCGACAAGCCCATCATCTCCGTCACCGCCCGCAACACCGAACTGGACCGGGTCCTCGCCCTGCAGGCCGGCGCGGACGACTGCGTGGTCACCTCGTGCGGTGAGCGCGAGATGCTGGCGCGCATCGAAGCCGTACTGCGCCGGGCCCGCCCGCGGACGGAGCGGTCCCGGCCCCTCTGCCTCGGCCCGCTGCACATCGACAGCAGAACGCGCGAGGTCCGCCTGCACGACCGCCCGGTGAACGTCACCGCCAAAGAATTCGAATTACTGCACACCCTGGCCGCCACACCCGAAAGCGTCATTTCCCGAAAGGAACTGATGGCACGGGTCTGGGAAACCGGGTGGGCGGACTCCAGCCGCACCATCGACACGCACGTGCGCAGCCTGCGGGCGAAACTCGGCACGCATTCGTGGATCATCACGGTCCGCGGCGTCGGTTACCGCATGGGACACGGCTGACGAATTCCGTGAGAACGCCACCGCGGGTCCGAACCCCGAAAGGAATTCGGACCCGCGCCGGCGCGATCGATCCGTCGGTATTCGGTTACGTCACCTACGTCACGGCCCCCTGCGCGTACGGCGATCCGTCGAGCCCGGCCGGGTCCTGGCCGAGGCCGGCCGGGGTCACCCAGTCGAAGGCGCTGTAGACCGCGGGGCCGAGGCCGATGTTCTCGGCGACCTGCTCCCGCAACCGGTTGGAGGTGAAGCCGCCGATGACGTTCATCTGGGCGTCGCGGTAGAGGCGTTCCACCTCATGGCCCTGGGTGACGCCGGTCGCCCCGTGGATCTGCACGGCCCGGGCGGCGACCTCGACGCCCATCTCGGTGGCGTAGATCTTGAGCATCGCGATCAGATCCCGGACCGAGCGGCCTTCGACGCGCGCGCACATCGCCCGGCGGGCCAGCAACCGGGCGGCGTCGATCTGGGCGCGGGACTCGGCGAGCTGCGCCTGCACACCCTCCATGTGCGCCAGCGGCCGACCGAACGAGACCCGCTCCCTGGCATGCCGTACCGAGGCGGCCAGGGCGGACTCGGCGACGGCGATGGCCGCGAACGAGTTCTTCAGCCAGCCCCATGCCATGCCCTCGGCGAGCTCCCCGAACGGCACCGGCACCACATCGCTCGCGGCGATGTGGGCGTCGGTGAAGACGATCCCGCCCCACGGCATGCCCCGCAGCCCCATGTGCGCGATCTCGTACCGCTCGACGCCGGGTTGGTTCAGGTCGACGAAGGCGAGGCACCAGTCGGGGCCGTCGTCTCCGGGGAGCCGCTCCCTGCGGGCGAGTACCACGGCCACGTCGGCGACGGGCGCGTTGGTGATCCTGGACTTCTCTCCGTTGATGACGAACCCGCCCTCGGGCTCCCGGGCGGGCCGCACCGTGGTCCGGTAGGTGCCGGCGTCGCTGCCCGCCGTACGCTCCACCACGGCGAAGGCGGCCAGCCGCTCCCCGGACAGCAGGGCCCGCAGCAGCGGCTCGTGGTGTCGGAGGTCGCCGTAGGTGGAGATCAGCTTGCCGCACAGCAGCGTGGACACGGTCGCCGCCCAGTAGGTGCCGGGGCAGGCCCGCGCCAGCGCCTCCATGGCATCGGCCTGGGTGAGTCCGTCGGCGCCGGTGCCGCCGATCTCCGGCGGGTGGAACAGCCGCAGGTAGCCGCTGTCGGCGAGCTCCTTCCAGTTCTGGGCCGGTATGCGACCCGTCGCGTCCGTCTCTGCGGCTCGTGCGGCGATGCCGGGGAAGGCGGGGAAGTCGGGGAAGTCGGGCACGGCCCGGTTCCCGCTCACGTAGTCCGCATGCGTGGTGCTGGTCATCTCGTACGCGCTCCTCGGGTTGACCTCGTGTCGGGCATGTTCAGCCGAGTTCCAGCAGGGACGCCGCTATCACCGGGCGCAGCACCTCCGTGCCGCCCCCGGTGCCGGCGAAGAACAGCCCGTCCCGGTGCGCCCGTCCGACCAGGTGGTCGCCGGAGAGGCCGAGCGGGCCGGACAAGCGCACGGCCGCGTCCGTGACCGTGCGCACGGCGGCGGCCACGAAGAGCCGGGCGGCCGCCGCGTCCTGGTGTGAGGGCCGGTCGCCGGAGTCGAACTGCTCAGCGGCCCGGTACAGCATTCCCTCGGCGAGTTCGCAGCGCGCGGCCAGATCCGCCAGGGTGAACCGGACGGACTGGTCGTGGTGGAGCGGCCGTCCGAAGAGCCGTCGTTCGCGGGCGCCGTCGACGGCGTCCCGGGTCAGGGCACGGATGAGGCCGAGCCAGGGGGCGCTGGAGAAGACCCAGTCCAGCACGGCCAGCAGCGGCTCCACCTCGGTCGCCGCGCCGCCGACCGAGCCCAGCACCGCGGTGTCCGCGACCGCGCGGCCGTCCAGGACCAACCGGCCCCAGGGGCAGGTGGGCATCGCGGCCGGGCGGGCCTCGTCCACCCACAGCCTCTCGCCGGCCCGGTCCACGACGAACGCCGTCCGTCGGCCGTCGTCGTGCGCGGCGACGACCAGGAAGTGATGGGCCACGGGGGCACCGGCGACCAGGTCCAGTTCGCCGGTGAGCACCCAGCCGCCCGCCCCCTCCGCGGCGGGCCGGACGGTGACGGTGGGGGCGAGGGACGCCCCCTGGGTCTGCTGGAGCGACAGCGCGCCCACCCACTCGCCCGACGCCATCCGGGGCAGGTACCGCTCCCGCTGCCCGGGGGTGCCGAAGGCGCGCAGGGGCACGGTGGCGAGCACCGCGTGCACTGCGACCGCGAGGGCGAGGCCCGGGTCGCGCGCCCCTTCACCGAGCCCCGCCAGCAGGTCGACGGCCTCGGTGGCCGACAGGCCGGCGCCGCCCAGGTCGGGCGGTACCAAGGGACCGGCGAGGCCCGGGCCGGGCCGGGCGGCGACCAGCTCGGCGAAGAGCCGCGGGTCCCAGCGGCACTCGCGGTCGCGTTCGGCGGTGGTCGGTCCCGCGAGGCGGTCGGCGAGCTCCCGGGCCCACTCGCCTGTGGGGAAATGCGGAATTCCCATCGAAGTCTCCACTCCCATCCACTGAAAACGGGCCCGGTCACCATAACCAGCAATTCGAACAATTCTCGGTGCGGATTTGAGATTTTTCAGCGATCCTGCGGACAGTTCACAGAAATGACTCGCGCGGACTTTTCAGCACAGTCCTTGACAATGCTCTGACACAAGAGCCGTTGTCTCCTCACATTGCGCCGTCCACCATGGTTGGCGGCCCTGCAAAAGGAGGAAGAGCAATGGCAGTAGCAGAGCACGGGGGAAGTCTTCCGAGGCTGCCCCATCTGTCTGACGCGACCCTGCGGGACTCCGCGCACATGGCCGGCGTCGAGTTCGGCCCCAAGGACGCCGCGGTCATCGCGGACCTGCTGGTGAAGACCGGGATCGAGCTCGTCGAGGTCGGCATGGTGTCCGGTCCGGGCTCCAAGGACGCCGATCTGGTCCTCGCCACCCATGAGGCCGTCGGCCCGGAACGCAGCATGACGCTCGTCGTGGTGCGGGACCGCCAGCAGGTCGCGAAGGCCCTCGACGAGGCCGAGCGCCTGGGCGTACGGCACATCATGTACTCCATCCCCACCTCCGAGCAGCACGCGAAGCTCAAGCTCGGCTCGCCCAGCGCCAAGTTCCTGCAGACGCTGGCCCGTTCGGCGATCACGCAGGCCAAGGAACGTGGCTTCCACGTCACCTTCAGCGGCGAGGACGGCGCCCGTACGCCCAGGGAACGCCTCGTCCCCTATGTCACCGCCGGCTTCGAGGCGGGGGCCGACAGGTTCCGGCTCGCGGAAACCGTCGCCTACCTGTCGCCCTGGCAGATGGAGGAGGTCATCGCCGACCTCACCGCGATCGACGGCTCCGAGATCGAGATCCACTCGCACAACATGCTCGGCATGGCCGTCGCCAACTCCCTGGCCGCCGTCCGCGCGGGCGCGCAGTGGATCTCGGCGACCGTCGGCGGCATCGGCGAACGCGGTGGCAACGCCCCGCTCGCCGAACTGCTCACCTCACTGCGTGTCATCCACGGCGACACCCGCTTCGACCTGAGCCACCTCACCGAGCTGTCGCGGGTCGCCCTCAAGGGCGCCGGCCTCGGCGACTCCTTCCAGTCGGGACCGACCACACCGCACGCGTTCGCCTATGAACTGCCGGGCCAGCTCACCCACCCGGAGGCGTACGAGACGCTGCCCGCCGAACTCGTCGGCAACGCCCGCGAGCTGCGGGTCCGTACGCGCCTCACCCCTGCCCTCGTCAAGTGGGCCCTGGCCGAATCGGGTGTGTCCGTCGACATCGACGCCTTCACCCCGTGGCTCATCGAGCGGCAGGAGCGCGACGGAGGCCCGCTGCTCGACCGGGACACGATCCGCAAGGCCGCCATCGACTTCCAGGCCGCCTGAACCCACGCCCTCACCGGGGCAGGCCGGTCCGTGCCACCCCGATCCCGTACGACGAATCCGGAGTTGATCCATGTCCACCGCCCTCCTCACCGGCGACTGCCCCGAGTGCGAAACCGACCTGACCGTGCCCCCGATGGTTCAGGGCGAGACCCTCTCCTGCCCCGAGTGCATGCTCACGCTGCGCGTGGAGGAGATCCAGAACGGCCGGCTGTCCCTGCAGATGGTCGAGGTACAGCTGCGCGACTGGGGCCAGTGACATGCCCCTGAACGTCGCCATCGTCGCGGACCGGGTCGGCTGGGAGGAACGCGAACTCATCCGTCGCGCCCCGGACCTCGGTCTCCGGATCGACTGGGTCAACGACGAGTCCCTGTGCCTCGGGGACACCAAGGCCCCGTCGATCGACGGCTACGACGCCCTGTTGGTCCGCAGCCGCAGCTACACCCGCGGCGGGCTGCTCGCCACGCTGGCCGAGTCGGGCGGTGTGCCCGTCCTCAACTCCGCGGGGGCCATCCACGCCTGCGAGAACAAGCTGGTGCTGCGCTCCGAGCTGCGCTCCGCGGGCGTGCCGGTGCCGGACTTCCGGCTCGCCCTGTCCCGCAAGGACTTCACTCGGGCACTCGACGACCTGGGCCTGCCCGTGGTGCTCAAGCCGGTCTACGGCGGCATGGGCAAGCGCGTCACCCTGGTCCGCGAGGCCGACCTGGCGCAGTCCGTGTACGACTACGTCGAGGACCTCGGACACGCCTTCGAGCAGGCCTGTCTGGTGGAGCCGTATCTGGGCGGCGGCTCGGTCCGCGCTCTGGTCGTCGGCCGACGAATCGTCGCCGCCGCCGAGTTCGAGAGTGCCGGAGCCGACTGGCGCAGCAACGCGGCGCTCGGCAACCAGAGCCGGGCCCTCGCCCATGACCCCGAGGTGCAGAAGCTCGTCGACGGGGTCGTGGACCGACTCGGCGAGGGCATCTACGGAGTCGATCTCTTCAAGACGCCATCGGGCCACGTCGTCAACGAGGTCAACCACGCCCCCGCCTGGCGTGGGGTGGCATCGACGACGGGGGCGGACATCCCGTCGGCCATCGCCCGTCACCTGCAGGAGACATACGCATGATCCGCGTGGGAATCGTCGGCGCCTCCGGGCTCACCGGCGGTGAACTGATCAGGCTGGTGAGCCAGCATCCCGAACTCGAACTGACCTTCCTCGGCGGCAACTCCAGCGCCGGCCGGCGCCCGGCCCAGCTGCATCCCGGGCTCCGCCTCGACCTGGGCCTGACCGTCGAGCGCGTCACGGCGGAGGCCGTGGCCGAGCGGTGTGACGTGGTGTTCCTCGCCACGCCGGCCCCGGCCTCGGCCGAACTCGCCGCGCTCCTCGCCGACCGCGTCCCGTGCGTGGTCGACCTGAGCGGCGCCTTCCGTATCCGCACCCCTCGGCTGCATGAGCGCTGGTACCCCAAGGCCACCCGGTCGGACGAACTCGCCGACCGCTTCGTCTACGGCGTACCGGAACTCGTCGGCGACCAGCTGGCCGGCGCCCCGCTGATCTCCGTACCCGGTTGTTACGCCACGGCGATCACCCTCGGGCTCGCCCCGCTGACCCTCGGCCTCGGCCTGAACCTGAAGACCGTGGTCGTGGACGGCAAGAGCGGGTCCAGCGGCGGCGGCCTGCAGCTGCGCGTGCCGGACCTGCACCCGCTGCGCAACGGCGCGATCGCACCGTACGCCCCCACGGGGCACCGGCACGCCGCCGAGGTCGGCGACTTCCTGGAACACAGCAAGCCCGGCACCGTCGGTTCGCTGACGATGTCGGCGTACGGGGTGTCGCACGTGCGCGGACTGCTCGCCAGCACCTACGTCTTCACCGACGACGAGGTGGACGGCCGCGAACTCCAGCGGGCTTACCTGCGCTTCTACAAGGGGCACCGGTTCGTGCGGGTGCGGCGGCACACCGAGACGCTCATCCCGGTGCCCGATCCGCAGGCGGTCCTGGGCTCCAACTTCTGTGATGTGACGGTCCTGTACGACGACGAAGGCGGCCGGATCGTCGTCCTCGCCGCCCTCGACAACCTCGTCAAGGGCGCGGCGGGCCAGGCCCTCCAGTCCATGAACATCCGGTTCGGCCTGCCGGAGGAGACCGGCCTGACGATGCAGCCGGTGATGCCCGCATGAGCGAGACGATCACACAGCGGACCCCGACCGTGGTGAAGCTGGGCGGCAGTTGCCTGGACGATCTCGCCGGCGACTGGTGGGACGACCTGGCCCGGCACGGCCGACAGCGGCCGCTGGTCCTGGTGCACGGCTGGTCCAAGCCGCTCAAACAGCTCAGCCCGCGCCACAGCGAACCGTCCGCGATCCTGCGCGACCGGTACGGCAATCAGAGCCGCTGGACCACGCCCGAGGTCATCTCGGACATCAAGACCGTCAGTCTGCGCCTCGGCGAGGACGTCCTCGACCGCCTCGAACAGCGCGGCATCACCGCGGAACGGCTCCTGGGCAGTGACGGCCTCGTCTCCGCCGGAGAAGGCGAGCGCTGGTGGTGGCGGAACAAGCAGCTGGTCGAGCTGGAGAACCTGGTCGGCCCGATCACCGGGGTGGACCCGTCGGCGCTGAAGAACCTCCAGCCGGGGCACGCCTACCTGGTCACTCCGCTGGCCAGGAACGCGGCGGGCCAGGAGGTCAACACCGACGCCGACCGGGCCGCCGCCGCCGTCGCGGGCGCCACCGGCGCCGAGGACCTGGTGCTCGTCACCGATGTCGCCCATCTGCTGATCGACGGCGAGCCGGTGCGACGGATCACGGCGCGGGCCGCCGCCGAGTTCCGCGACAAGGGCGCCACCGGAGGCATGCGCAAGAAGCTGCGCGCCGCCGGCGAGGCCCTGGAGCAGGGCGTGGAGCGCGTCGTCATCGGCAGCGCGCCGGTCACCGAGCTGCTCGCCGCCCGCACCGGCACCGTCATCACCCGAACGTGAGGAGCATGCGCGTGGCGCAGTCCCGAGTACTCGTCGTCAACAACGGAACGCTGTCGCTGAAGCAGCTCCGCAAGCGTTTCGAGCAACTCGGCTCGGAGACCGAGGCGGTCGACGCGGCCTCCGTGCCGAACCGGCTCGACGGCCGCTATCAGGCGATCGTGCTGAGCGGCACCAAGGTGCGGGCCTACGACCGCGACTACTACAAGCCGCTCATCGACCTCGTCATGAGCGCCGACGTGCCGGTCTTCGGGATCTGCGGCGGCATGCAGATCCTCGCGGTCGCGGCGGGCGGCCGACTCGCCGAGGGGCCCCAGCGGGTCGGCGGCTACGAGGTCCAGGTCGACAAGGAGGAACCGCTCTTCACCCATGTGAAGCCGACGGTGACCGTCTTCCACCGGCACACCCTCTACCTCCAGGAGGCGCCCCCCGGTTTCCGCTCCATCGGCCGGTCCGAGCACGCGCCCGTGGAGTTCCTGCGCTCCGACGACGGCCGGATCCTCGGCTCGCAGGCGCACCTGGAGTTCCGCGGGGACGGCCTGGAGATCCTGCGCGGATTCGCCCAGCTCTACCAGTGACCCACATCTACGTAGCGAGGATTGGCAATGAGTGATCTGGAAACCCCGCACGACCCCGCATTCACGGTGCACCTGAACGGCAGCGGCGGCGCGCTCAGGGGCTGGGTCGTCGTCGACTCCCTCTACGACGGCCTGGCCATGGGCGGCGTACGGATGACCACGGGGGTCACCGAGGAGGAGGTCGCCGGTCTCGCCCGCGACATGACGCACAAGTTCATCCTCGCCGGCCTGCCCATCGGCGGCGCCAAGGGCGGCATCGTCTCCGACGGCACCGACCGCGAGGAGACCTTCCGCACCTTCGGCCGCACCGTCAAACCGCTGCTGCACGGCGGGATCCACCTCGGCATCGACATGGGTGTCACCCCTGCCGACCGCGCCGTGTTCTTCGCCGAGGCCGGCTACGACCCCCGCTACCGGTTGGGCGCACCCGACATGCCGATCGACTGGCGGACGTACTACGAGCCCCTGATCGACTGCACCGGCCACGGGGTCGGGGTGGCAGCGGTCACCGCCCTGGAGGCGAACGGTCGTACCGGTCCCGCCCGGATCGTCGTTCAGGGATTCGGAGCGGTGGGCCGGGCGGTCGCCCGGTTCCTGGAGGAGCGCGGGCACGTGATCGTCGGCGTGGCCGATGTGCACGGCACCGTCAGCGCGGACCGGCTGCCGGTGGCCGACCTGATCGCCGTCACCGACGAGTTCGGGCTGATCGACCGTTCCCGGCTGCCCCAGGACGTCACCTGCTCCACCGAGCCGGACGCCTGGCTCGACGTCGACGCCGACCTGCTGGTCCTCGCCGCGCAGAAGAACGCGCTGAACGCCGACAACGCGCACCGGCTGCGGGCCCACCTGGTGGTCGAGGGCGCGAACCTGGCTTCCAGCGCCGAGGCTCGGGAGAAGGCGCGGGCCTCGGGCGCCACTCTGGTACCGGGCGTGATCGCCAACATCGGCGGGGCCGGCTCGGCCGCCCTCGCCGTCACCCGGGTCGTCCCCTTCGATCTGGCGGCCGAGGCCCGCAAGGCATGGGTCTTCGACTGGATCGGCGACCGCGTGCGCCGCAACACCCGCGACCTGCTGGACATCGGCGCCGCGAACCCCGGCGACCCGCTGCCCGAACTGCTGGAGACCCGCCGCAAGGAGCGGGGATGACCTCGACGACCACAGCCATCCTGGCCACGGCGTCGGCCGCGGACCGCATGGCGGAGTACCGGCGGCGCGGCTGGTGGCGCGACGAGACCTTCCTCGACGACCTGCGTCGCCAGGCCCGGGAACGGCCGCGCAAGCTGGCCGTCGCCGGACGCCGTCTGGACGAGGCCCGCACCGACACCCTCGACTACGCCGAACTGGCGCGGCTGACCGACCGGTTCGCCGGGGCGCTGCTCGAACTGGACGTGCGACGCGGCGACGTGGTCGCCGTCCAGCTGCCCAACCGGTGGGAGATGGTGCCGCTGATGTTCGCCTGCATGGCGGTCGGCGCGGTCATCTGCCCGATCGCTCCGGTCTGCCGGGAGGAGGAACTGCGCCACCGACTGGCGCTCACCGAGGCGAAGGTGTGCGTGACGGTGCCGGAATGGGAGGGCTTTCCGCTCGCCGAGACCGTCACCGCGCTCAAGGAGGAACTTCCCCTCGACCACGTCGTGGTCGTCGACGGGCACGCTCCCGAAGGGGCCCTCGACTTCCACGACCACTTCGTGGCCACCCCCTGGGAGAAGCGGCGCACGGCCGACCTGGAGGGCCGTCAGCTGCGGCCCGACGAGCCGTTCGTGGTGCTGTTCACCTCCGGCACGACCGGCTTCTCCAAGGGAGTCGTGCACAGCCAGAACACGGTGCACTCGGGTGTGCGCGGCTATGTGGACACCTTCATGCTCCGCGACGACCTGGTGGTCGTCGTCACCACCCCGCTGGTGCACTACTCGGGCCTCGGGCAGGGCGTCCTCGCCGGGGTGATGCTCGGCGGAACGGTCGTCTTCCAGGACGGCGGGGACCACACCGGCCTGCTGGACCTGGTCGAGCGGTACGGCGCCACCCTGCTGTACGGTCCGCCGCCCACGCTCTCCGGTGTGGCCAGGGCCCAGCGGATCGATCCGCACGACGTGTCCAGTCTGCGCCATACGGTCACCGGCGCCGCTCCGGTGCTCCAGCCGCTGGTGGACGAACTGCGCCAGACCTTCGGAGCCCGCACGTATTCGGTGTGGGGCATGTCGGAGTTCGGTCCCGTCACCATCAGCCGGCTCGACTACAACCAGGACTGGGCGGCGCACAGCCACGGGCGGCCCATCGACTCGATGGAGATCCGCATCGACCTGTGCCACGACCCCTCGAAGCGGGCCCCGGTGGGCCGGCTGCGGGCTCGCGGCGCGTCGCGGGCTCTCGGCTACTACAAGCACCAGGACGCCTTCGACGCCGAACTCACCGAGGACGGCTGGTTCGACACCGGCGACGTGGCGCGTGAGGACGGCCGGGGCGGTATCCGCATCCTGGGCCGCGCCAAGGACACCATCCTGCGTGACGGGATCGTCGTACCGATGGCCGAGTTGGAGGCGATCCTCTCCCGGCATCCGAAGGTGACCGAGGCCGCCCTCGTCGGTCCCCACGGCACGGTCGACGATCCGATCCTCGTGGTCGTCGTCCCGCGCGGCGACGCCACCGTGACGTTGGAGGAGATCCGCGCCTACCTGAGGGAGGCCGGCCAGGACCCCCGCTTCTACCCGGAGCGCCTGGAGATCGTCACGGCCCTGCCCAAGACCCTCACCGGCAAAGTCCGCAAGGTCGAACTGCGGGAGCGCTTCGCCGGCGCGTGACCTCGCCGCCTCCCTCCCCGCCGTCCGGGCGTGCCCCGCCCGGCCACCCATCAGCCCCGCTCGATTCGTTGGAGCCCACCATGACCGCACGCGTGCCCGTCACCATGTCGGCGACCCTCGCCGCCGACGAGGCGCTGGCTCGACGGCAGCGTGCCGGGGAGCAGGTGCTCTCCCTGGCCAGCGGGGAGATCGGCCTGCCCGTGCTGCCGGCGTTGCGGGAGCGGCTCGCCGCGGCGGCGGATCGCAACGCCTACGGGTCCGTGGCCGGGAGCCCGAGGCTGCGGTCCGCGGTCGCCGGCTACTGGGGGCGGCGGAACCTCTCCGTCGATCCGGGCCTGGTGGTCTGCGGACCGGGCAGCAAGCCACTGCTGTTCGCCCTGCTTCTGGCGGTCGGCGGCGATGTGGTGGTGCCGGTGCCGAGTTGGGTGAGCTACGCGGCGCAGGCCCGGCTGGTCGGGGCGCGGCCGATCCCGGTGCCCGTCCTGCCGGGCGAGGGCGGTGTGCCCGATCCGGCGGCCCTGCGCGAGGCGGTGGCCCGCGCCCGTGCCGCCGGTCGGGACCCGCGGTGCGTGGTGGTCACCCTGCCCGACAACCCCACCGGCACCGTCGCCACCGCGGGCACGGTCGAGAGACTGGCGCGGGCCGCCCGGGACCTGGATCTCGTCATCGTCTCCGACGAGATCTACTGCGACCTCGTCTTCGACCCGGCGGACCGCGCGGTCTCCCCGGCGGCCTTCGCGCCGGAGCGGACCGTGGTCACCACGGGGCTCACCAAGAACCTGGCGCTCGGCGGTTGGCGGCTCGGGGTCGCCCGGCTCCCCGACAGCCCGCTCGGGCACGAGGCGCTCACCAGGCTGGTCGGCATCGCCAGCCAGATCTGGTCGAGCACCGCGGCCCCGGTGCAGAGCGCCGCGGCCTACGCCTTCGAGGAGCCGCCCGAGGTGGTCGGGTACGTCGCAGCCGCCCGGCGACTGCACGAGGTGGTGGTGCGCGCGGTGGCCGAGCGGTTCACCGCCGCCGGCGCCGGACTCGCCCCGGTGCGGGCCACCTGCTACCTCTACCCGGACTTCGAGCCGCTCCGGGACCACCTTGCCGGGGCGCACGACGTGCACGGCGCCGACGCCCTCGCCACCCTCCTCGCGCAACGGTACGGAGTGGGCCTGCTGCCGGGAACCGCCTTCGGCGAGGAGGACCGTTCGCTGCGGATCCGGGTCGCCACCAGCCGTCTGTACGGCGGGACCGACGCCGAGCGCTTCGCGGCACTGGCCGCCGACGAGCCGGCCCGACTGCCCTGGGTCAAGGCCTCGTTGGACCGCATCACCGAGGTCCTGACCGACCTCACCACCCTCTAAGGAGATCCCTCACCGCCATGTCCATCCTCTTCGAATGCGAGTACAAGGGTCAGCGGTACGCCGGCGTAGGCGTACCGGCCCCCGGTGACACCCATGTCCTGCACCGGGTGACCGAGGGGCAGGTACGCGCCGCCGTCATCGCGGCCCGCGGCCCCGAAGCGGTCCTCGCCGCGGTGACCGAGGGCGCCGAGACGGTCGAGGTGACCATCGGTGACCCGGAACTGCGCTTCCTTCCTCCGCTGCTGCCGACGAGCACCAACAACGCCCTGGTCAACGGCTTCATGGGCACGCACCGCTCCAAGTTCGACCACGACCCGTCCCCCGACGAGGAGTTCACCCCGCCGAACTACTACCAGAAGGGCTTCGGCTCCTGGCTGCGCATGCCGGACGAACCCCTGATCACCCCGGCGGATCCGATCTGGCTCATCGAGGAGCCGGAGGTCGCCCTGGTCTACGTCAACGACGACGACGGCGTCCCGCACTACGCCGGGTACACCTTCGGCAACGACCTCAACGACATCGGCGTGCACCTGAAGAACCCGTGGGCCTGGACGCCGTACGCCAAGCTCTGCGAGACCTCCCTCGCACCCTGGCTCTTCCTCGACGAGCCGCCGCGGACGGTGACCGGCCGGGTGACCATCGAGCGTGACGGTGCCCCGGCCTGGGAGGGCGACTTCAGCTGCGGCGGGGACTCCCTCTACCAACGCGTCGAGGACATGACGGCGTACGTCCTGTCGCACCCGATTCTGCGACAGCCGGGGCTGGTCAACTACCTGCTGCTCGGCGCCGACAAGGCCACCTACCACGACGGCTTCCGGATCGAGGACGGTGACCGGATGGTCATCGACGTGAGCAGCCACGGTGTCGTACTGGCCAACCCCGTCCAGTACGGTCAGGCAGCCACGACCGACTCGCGGCGGACGGCCTCGAGGTAGCCGGAGATGGCCTCCCTGCTGCGCATCAGGCACTCGATGCGGTCGGTCATGCGCTGGCGCTCGCCCTCCAGGGCGGCGATCGTCTCCGGCGTCGCGTCGGAGACGTGGATGGCCCGGGGGTCGTTGATGCACGGCAGGATCTGCTTGATGATCCGCGTCGGCAGTCCGGAGTCGAGGAGTCCTCTGATCTGCAGGACCCGGTTCACACAGCCCTCGGGATAGTCCCGGTAGCCGTTGGGCGCGCGGTCGGCGACCAGCAGGCCCTGCTCCTCGTAGTAGCGCAGCAGCCGACGAGGGGTTCCGGTCCGCTCGGACAGCTCCCCGATCCGCATGTGACCCACCTCTTTCGTACGAGCTTGACATTCACACCGATGTGAGGGTTTGAGGATACAACCATGTCAACATCCCAGACAGAGCTGCTGAGCGATTCCGCTCCAGCAGCAGACAATCGGAAGCTGCCCCTCTCACCGCTTCTGGCTCTGGCCACAGCAGCCTTCATGGGGATTCTGACCGAGGCGCTCCCGGCGGGTGTGCTTCCCGAGATGGCCCGTGACATGTCGGTGAGCGAGTCCGCGATGGGCCAGGCCCTGACGGTCTACGCCATCGCCACCGGCGTCGCCGCCATCCCCCTGTCGGTCACCACGGCGGCCTGGCGACGCAAGCAACTGCTGTTGCTGGCGGTGACGGTGTTCGCGGTCGCCAACCTGGTCACCGCCCTCTCGTCCAACTACCCCCTGACGATGGTGTTCCGGCTCCTCGCCGGTGTCGCCGCGGCCGCGGTCTGGGCCGAACTCGTCGGCTACGCACGGCGTCTGGCGCCCCCGCACCTCCAGGGCAGGGCCATCGCCATCACCATGGCCGGCGTCCCGCTGGCCCTGTCCCTGGGCATCCCGCTCGGCACTTTCCTCGGCGGGCTCTTCGGCTGGCGCATGACCTTCGGCCTCGTGACGGTGATCTCCGTGGCGCTGCTGGGGTGGATCATGGTGTCGGTCCCGGACGCCCCGGGCCAACGGCCGGAGGCCCGCGAGCCCATCCTGAAGGCCCTGTCCCTTCCGGGGGTCGCGGCGGTCCTGTTCGTGGTCGCGGCCTACGTGCTGGCCCACAACATCCTCTACACCTACATCGCCACCTTCCTCGACGCCTACGACATGGGCGGCTCCCGCGACATCGTGCTGCTCGTCTTCGGCATCGCGTCCGTGGTGAGCATCTGGATCACGGGCGCCCTGGTCGACCGCAAGCTGCGTCAACTGACCATCGTCAGCAGTGCCTTGTTCCTCGTCGCCTCCGTCCTGCTGGCGGCGCTGGCCGGGAACATGATCGTGGTCTACACGGCGATGGTGCTGTGGGGCCTCGGCTGGGGTGGCGTCACCACGCTCCTGCAGACCGCCGTCACCGACGCGGGAGGCGACCGAGGACAGGCCCTGCTGGTCACCACGTGGAACTCGTTCATGGCCGGCGGCGGGGCGGTCGGGGGCATCCTCCTGGACGGCCTCGGCCCCAAGTCCTTCCCGTGGAGCGTTCTCGCACTGATGGCCCCGGTCCTCCTGGTGGTGATCGCCGCCCGCAAGCACGCCTTCCCCACGACCCGCCCCGGAACCGACTGACACCTCGCTCGACTGCCACCTCGTTCACACGACCACCGAACGAGCCTCCCCCAGAAACGCGTCACGCACGGGAGTCCGTTCTCGCCATCCCCCCGCCGGAACACCCCCCGCGCGACGCCGAAGGAAGACCCCGTACCCAGCCATGGCGGGTACGGGGTCTTCCCACGTCACACAACACAAAAGCCCAGGCCACCACTATGGGACCTGGGCTTTACAAGAGCCGCCTTCGGGATTCGAACCCGAGACCTACGCATTACGAGTGCGTTGCTCTGGCCATCTGAGCTAAGGCGGCGCGCTGTCCGCACTATGGTGCGATCAGCAACGTCGGTAAGTCTACACAGTTTCCGCGGTGCTCCGAACCACGGGTCGGAGCACCCCGGGGACGACCGGGCCCAGACGTCGCAGAGGTCGATGATCAGGACGCTGAGCAGCGCTTTCCGTCGGTCGGGGGTGTGCCGCGGAGCAGGTAGGTGTTGATCGCGGAGTCGATGCAGTCGCTGCCGCGGCCGTAGGCGGTGTGTCCGTCGCCGTCGTAGGTGAGGAGGCGGGCGGAGGAGAGCTGAGAGGCGAGGGACTCTGCCCAGCGGTACGGCGTGGCGGGATCGCGCGTGGTACCGACGACGACGATCGGGGCGGCGCCCTTCGCCTCGATGCGGTGCGGCCCGCCCGTCGGCCTCACCGGCCAGTACGCGCAGTTCAGGGAGGCCCAAGCGAGGGCCCGGCCGAAGACGGGCGACGCCTTCTCGAACTCGGGGAGGGCCCGTTCGACCGCCTCGGGGGTGTCGTAGGCGGCCGGGAGGTCGAGACAGTTCACGGCGGCGTTGGCGTACATCAGGTTCGAGTAGGTGCCGTCCGGTGCCCGTTCGAAGTAGCTGTCCGAGAGGGCGAGCAGGCCCGCGCCGTCGTCCTTCTCGACCGCCTCGGTGAGTGCCTGGCGCAGCTGGGGCCAGGCCCCCTCGTCGTACATCGCGGCGATCACGCCCGTCGTGGCGAGGGACTCGCCGAGCCGCCGCCCGTCGGCGTCACCTGTCGCGAGCGGCCGCGCGTCGAGCCGTTCGAAGAGCGCGCGCAGGTTCTCGGCGACCTGTGCCGGCGTACGCCCCAGCACGCAGTCCTTCCGCCCCACGCAGTCCCGGGCGAAAGCCTGGAAGGCCGTCTCGAAGCCCGCCGTCTGCTCCTGGTTGAGCTTGCGGGCGGGCAGCGACGGGTCCAGCGCGCCGTCCAGCACCAGTCGGCCGACCCGCTCGGGGAACAGCCCCGCGTACGTCGCACCGAGGAACGTCCCGTACGAGGCACCTACGTACGTCAGCTTCTCGTCGCCCAGCAGGGCCCGCAGGATGTCCATGTCGCGGGCGGCCTCGACCGTGGAGACGTGCCGCAGGAGCTTGGGCGCCCGCTCCCCGCACCCCTCCGCGAACCGCTTGTACGCGGCGACCAGCCGACCCGTCTCCTCCGTGTCGTCCGGGGTGAGGTCCGTCTGCGTGTACGTGTCCATCTGGCGCCCGGTGAGACATTCGACCGGCTCGCTGCCTGCCACGCCCCTCGGGTCGACGGCCACCATGTCGTACCGCGCCCGGACCTTGGCGGGGTAGCCGATGCCCGCGTACTTCTGCACATAGCCGACCGCCGAGCCGCCGGGACCGCCCGGATTGACCAGCAGCGAGCCGAGCCGCTCCCCCGGGCCGGTCGCCTTCCGCCGCGAGACGGCCAGTTTGACGTCGCCCTCGCCCGGCTTCGCATAGTCGAGGGGCGCCTTCATCGTGGCGCACTGGAAACCGGGTGTCTCGCAGTCGCGCCAGCTCAGCTTCTGCTCGTAGTACGGGGCCAGAGCCGACGGAGTCGCACGGGGCAGCGGGCCGAGGGCGGGCCCCCCGTCGACGGTCGTGGCCGCCGCACTGGAGTGGCCTGAGGAGCAGCCCGCGACGAGCAGCGCGGCGGCAGCGAGCAACGCGCCGCCGGCCCGCAGGGACCGGTGCGGCCGGGAAGTACGCCTGGTGTGCATCTCGCGAGCGTAACCAGAACCGCGCAATTCATCACGAACAGCAACGAACGCTCCTCGTACGAGTGACGCGGTCAACCGAACGCACCCCCACCCCGCAGACAGACCGCGCGGACCACCCCCCACAGCAGACCGTGCAGACCGGCCCCGGTAAGGCAGACCACGCAGACCAGCCGCGCAGACCACCACCCCCGTACCCGGCCCGCCCTCCGTCACCTCACCCGGCGCGCAGGGCCATCGTCATCGCCTCCACGGCCAGCAGGGGCGCCACGTTGCGATCCAACGCCTCTCTGCACGCCGCGACCGCGTCGATGCGCCGCAACGTCGCCTCGGGCGTGCCTCCCCGCGCCAACCGCTCCAGGCTGTCTCGCACCTCGACATTGGAGAGCGCCACCCGGGAGCCCAGCTGCAGAGCCAGCACGTCCCGGTAGAACCCGGTGAGCTCGGTCAACGCGAGGTCGAGACTGTCCCGCTGCGCGCGCGTACGCCGCCGCTTCTGCTTGTCCTCCAGGTCCTTCATCACGCCCGCCGTGCCGCGCGGCATACGGCCGCCCTGCACCGCGCCCAGCGCCGCCTTCAGCTCCTCGGTCTCCTTGGTGTCGACCTCTTCGGCCAACTGCTTCGACTCCTCCGAAGCGGCGTCCACCAACTCCTGCGCCGCCTTCAGACACCCGCCGATGTCCTCGACCCGCAACGGCAGCTTCAGCACAGCGGCCCGCCGCTCCCGGGCCCGCGGATCGGTGGCCAGCCGCCGGGCCCGCTCGATGTGCCCCTGGGTCGCCCGCGCGGCCACCGCCGCGGCCTCCGGCTCGATGCCCTCCCGCCGTACGAGCATGTCCGCCACGGCGTCCACCGACGGTGTGAGCAGCCCGACATGCCGGCACCGCGACCGGATCGTCGGCAGCACGTCCTCCAACGAGGGCGCGCACAGCATCCACACCGTCCGCGGGGCGGGCTCCTCCACGGCCTTCAGGACCGCGTTCGCCGACTTCTCGTTCAGCCGCTCGGCGTCCTCGACCAGGATCACCTGCCAGCGCCCGTTCGCCGGCGACGTGAACGACTTCCGCACCGTGTCCCGCATGTCGTCGGCGAGGATCTGCGTGCCCACCGCCGCCACGGTGCTCACATCCGCGTGCGTCCCCACCAGCGCCGTATGACACCCGTCACAGAACCCGCATCCGGGGCTTCCCCCGAGCGCCCGGTCCGGACTCACGCACTGCAACGCCGCGGCGAACGCCCGTGCCGCCGTCACCCGCCCCGACCCCGGCGGCCCCGTGAACAGCCACGCATGCGTCATCTTGGACGCCTCCGGAGGCGCGGTCCCCTGCTCCGCCGCCGTGACGATCCGGTCCGCGTCCCGAGCGGCCGCGTCCAGCTGCGCGCTCAGCCGCTCCTGCCCCACCAGGTCGTCCCACACAGCCATGCCCCACCGCCTCCGTCCCACAACACCCTCACCGCGCCCCATTGTGCGCGACCCCACTGACACCCAGCCCCACACGCGGACCGAGGGCGCGAAACCGCTGCCCCCGCACGGGGGCAGCGGACCGGCCGCGAGCACGGACACAAGGCCGCAAAGGCACCGCTGCGGGGCGGGCCCACGCACAGAAGGGGCCGGCCGGTGCGTCAAGCCCGTCGCACACGGCGGCCCAGAGACCAGAGACCCCGGAGGTTCCCCCCTGAGCAGTGGAGCACCAAGCGACGGGCTGGCGCACCGGCACGGCCCCGACCCGAAGAACCACCGGCGTCACGCGTACCGGCGGTGGCGCGCGTACCGGTCATCCGCAACCCATGGCACGCACCCCGCCACCGCGTCTCAGCCCACCTCAGCGTCGGCGCCGCCCCCAGCCCCGCCGCTCATCGGCGTCGTCCTCGTCGTGCGGCCCCAACAACTCGTCCGCCAACGTGGGCAGATCGTCCAACGGCGTCTCCTCGGCCCAGTCCGACCGAGGCCGGCGCCGCGGCACTCCCTGCTCGTCGACCTGCGGCAGCTCCCGCGTCCGATCCACGGCGTCCGACCCGTCGACCGCGTCCGACCCGTCCGCCGCGGGCCGCTCGTCCCGGAAGTATCCCGGCGGCACCCGATCGTCCCGCACCGGCGGCAGGACAGCCGTCTCATCGGTCGTACCCGAGGGCACCTGCGGCAACAGCGCGGTCTCATCCTCCGCAGCGGCCCCCGCGGACGGCACCGACGGCTTCGGCAACTTCGCCGTCGTCTCGGAGTCGGCGCCCGACGCGTCCCCCCGCACCGGCGGCAAGACAGCCGTCTCGTCCACCGGCCCACCCGACGCATTCGTCGGCGTCACCAACGGCGTGGCCACGGTCACCGCGTCATCGCCATGACCACCGGCACCGGCACCGGCACCGGCACCGGATTCAGCCCCGGCCCCCCGCTCGGCCGCGACCCGCGCAGCCTCAGCCGCAGCGGCGACCCGCTCCGCCTCCGCCTTGCGGTCGGCCTCGACACGCTCCGCCGCAGCCCGCTCCGCCTCGGCCGCAACCGCCGCGGCCCGGTCGGCCTCCGCGGCAGCGGCCGCCCTCCGAGCCTCCTCGGCCCGCAGCAAGGCCTCCTCGGCCTTCCGCTGCTTCTCCAGGCGCCGCGCCTCCGCCTCGTCCCGCAGCCGCTGCTCCTCCGCGGCCTGCTGACGACGACGTTCCTCCTCGACCCGGCGCCGTTCCTCCGCCTCGGCCCGCGCCTTCTCCTCCGCGAGGAGCCGCGCCTGCTCCTCCTCGGCTCGACGACGTGCTTCCTCGGCCCGCTGCCGGGCCTCCTCCGCCTGCCGCTCCGCCTCGCGCCGCTGAGCCTCCTCCAGCTCGCGCCGCTTGCGCTCCTCCTCCTCGGCGCGCAGCCGGGCGAGCTCCTCCTGGCGCTCCCGCTCCAGGCGCTCCTCCTCGGCCTTCCGCGCGGCCTCTTCCTCGGCCTTGCGCCGCGCTTCTTCCTCGGCCTTGCGCCGAGCTTCCTCCTGCGCCTTCACCTCGGCCTCGGACAGCGGCAGCATCACGTCGAGCCGAGCCCGGACCACGGTCGTCACGGCCTCCGGGTCCTGCCCGGCGTCCACGACCAGGTACCGCCCGGCATCCGCGGCGGCCAGCGTCAGGAATCCCGCCCGCACCCGCTCGTGGAACTCGGCAGGCTCCGACTCCAACCGGTCCGGCGCCTCGGTGAACCGCTCGCGCGCGGCCTCCGGCGACACATCCAGCAGCACCGTCAGATGCGGCACGAGCCCGTCGGTCGCCCACCGCGAGATCCGGGCGATCTCCGTGGGTGAGAGGTCCCGCCCGGCCCCCTGATAGGCGACGGACGAGTCGATGTACCGGTCCGAGACGACGACCGCGCCGCGTTCCAGCGCGGGCCGCACGACGGTGTCCACATGCTCGGCACGATCCGCGGCGTACAGCAACGCCTCGGCACGGTGCGACAGCCCGGCACTCGACACGTCCAGCAGAATCGACCGCAGCCGCTTGCCCACCGGAGTCGCCCCCGGCTCGCGCGTCACCACGACCTCGTGCCCCTTGGCCCGGATCCACTCGGCGATCGCCTCGACCTGAGTGGACTTCCCGGCGCCGTCCCCGCCCTCCAGGGCGATGAAGAAACCCGAAGCCGCGGGCGCCTGAACCGGATCGTCGCCCTTCAGCAGCGCGTCCCGCAGGTCCTGCCGCAGCGGCACCCCGGACCGGTCGTCGACCTTGGCGAGCACCAACGCGGCGACCGGCAGCAGCAACGCCCCCACCAGCATCAACGTAAACGCCGCACCGCCGTGCGCGAACACGAACTTGCCGCTCTCCAGCCGGTGCGGCCCGATGACGGCGGCGACCAGCGGAGCGACGAGCACCGCGAGCGCCACGAACACCCGTACGACGGCGTGCAGATGCTCGGTGGTGCGGGCCCGGCGGAAGTCCTCGGCCTCCTGGTCGAGCAGCGTGTGCCCGGTGTTGGCGGCGATCCCCGCGCCGGCACCGGCGAGCCCGAGGACGAGCACGACGCTCGTGACGTCCGGCGTCAGGCCGGCGGCGAGCAGCGCGATGCCGGTGAACGCGATCGCGAGGGCGAGCAGCCGACGCCGGGACAGCGCGGGCAGCACGGACGGCGCCCGGCGGATCCCGACGACCACGCCACCCGTCAGCGCGGTGACGAACAGCCCGTACATCACCGGCCCGCCGCCCAGGTCCTTGGCGTGCAGCACGGCGACGGCGACGGCGGCGGCGACCGCACCCGCGACGGCCCCGCAGGCCGGCACCAGCAGCGGGATCGCGCCCGTGCGGCCCTTGTCCACACCGGTGCCGGTCTTGGGCCGGCGCAGCCCCTCCAGCGGCGACCGCGCGCGCGGGGTACGCGTCTTGGGCAGGTCGAGGAAGGTCACGACCGACAGCGAGGCGGCGAAGAGCCCGGCGGCAACGTACGAGGCGAGCGCGGCCTGGTGCTGCCCGAACCAGTCCAGGCCCGCGCCCAGCAGGTTGTTGAGCAGCGAGGCGAGGACGAGGACGGCGGCCGCCAGGGGCACGGCCACGAATCCGGTGCGCAGGGCCAGGCGCCGCAGCGCGTCCATGTGGTCCGGCAGCGGCCGTACGGTCGCGCCCTCCAGTGGCGGCGCGGGCAGCAGCGCGGGGGCCGCGCTCTCGCGGCAGACCGTCCAGAACCGCTCGGCGACACCGCCGACGAACACGGTGACGAGCAGGATCGCGAGCGCGTTGTCGGGCGTCCAGTCGATCCACAGGGGCGCGACGATCAGCAGCAGGACCCGCAGCCCGTCCGCGCCGACCATGGTCCAGCGGCGGTCGAGCGGGCCGTCCTGCGAGGTCAGAGAGGTGAGCGGCCCGAGGAGTACGGCACCGAAGAGCAGGGTCGCGAGGGCGCGCGTTCCGAAGACGGTCGCGACTGTCAGGGCGACGCCCCGGTAGCCGCCGCCGAAGGAGCCCTCGGCGATCGCAGCCTGGAAGGCGAGGAGCACCAGCACGAGCAGCGCGAGCACATCGCCCACACCGCCCACGAGCTGAGCGCTCCACAACCGTTTCAGTTGCGGTCGGCGCAGCAGCGCCCGGACGGCGCGCTCCCTGGAGTCGGCTGCCAGGGCGTCATCGGGGGCCGGGTTGTGGGCCGTCGGCTGCTCGGCTCGCATCATGCTTTCAGCCTATCGGCACCCACCGACACCCAGAAGCAGCGCCCGAGCGCACACACACCTCGACACCAAGTCGCGTAAAGGGCGCAGATTCAGCGCAGCCGAGGTGAAGATTCCAGCCACGGCGCACAACAGCCGCCCCCGGGGCGCGGGGAACTGCGCGATCAACCACAACGATCCCGCAGCCGCCGCACCACCCGCACCCCCGAGCTACTTAGGCGCTCTCCCCTGCCGACGTCGCCTTCTTCGCTGCCGCCTTCTTCGCGGGAGCCGCCTTCTTGGCCACGGCCGTCTTCGAAGCGGTGGTCTTCTTGGCGGCGGTCTTCTTCGCCGGCGCGGCCTTCTTGGTCGCCGTCTTCTTCGCCGGCGCCTTCTTGGCCGTCTTCTTGGCGGGCGCCTTCGCCCGCTTCTCCGCCAGCAGTTCGAAGCCGCGCTCGGGCGTGATCTCCTCCACGCTGTCCCCGGACCGCAGGGTCGCGTTGGTCTCGCCATCGGTGACGTACGGCCCGAAACGGCCGTCCTTCACCACGACCGGCTTCCCGCTGACGGGGTCCTCGCCCAGTTCCTTCAGCGGCGGCTTGGCGGCGGCCCGCCCCCGCTGCTTGGGCTGGGCGTAGATCTGCAGCGCCTCTTCGAGAGTGATCGTGAAGAGCTGCTCCTCGGACTGCAGCGAACGCGAGTCCGTGCCCTTCTTCAGATACGGCCCGTACCGCCCGTTCTGCGCGGTGATCTCCTGGCCCTCCGCGTCGGCACCGACCACGCGCGGCAGCGACATCAGCTTCAACGCGTCGTCCAGGGTGACCGTGTCCAGGGTCATCGACTTGAACAGCGAGGCCGTACGCGGCTTGACGGCGTTCTTGCCCGTCTTCGGCGTGCCCTCGGGCAGGATCTCCGTGACGTACGGCCCGTAGCGCCCGTCCTTGGCGACGATCTGGTGGCCGGTCGCCGGGTCCGCGCCCAGTTCGAAGTCGCCGCTGGGCTTGGCCAGCAGTTCCTCCGCCAGTTCGACGCTCAGCTCGTCCGGGGCCAGGTCCTCGGGGATGTCGGCGCGCTGGTGCCCCTCGGCGTCCTTCTCCCCACGCTCGATGTACGGGCCGTAACGCCCGACGCGCAGCACGATGCCGCTGCCGACGGGGAACGACGACACCTCGCGCGCGTCGATCGCGCCCAGGTCGGTCACCAGTTCCTTGAGTCCACCGAGGTGGTCGCCGTCGCCGTTGCCGGCCTCGGCCGCCGTGCCGCCGGAGCCCGGGCCCTCGCCGAAGTAGAACCGCTTCAGCCACGGCACCGCCTGGGCCTCGCCGCGCGCGATGCGGTCGAGGTCGTCCTCCATCTTGGCGGTGAAGTCGTAGTCGACGAGCCGCCCGAAGTGCTTCTCCAGGAGGTTGACCACGGCGAAGCTCAGGAAGGACGGCACGAGCGCCGTGCCCTTCTTGAACACATAGCCCCGGTCGAGGATGGTGCCGATGATCGACGCGTACGTCGACGGGCGGCCGATCTCGCGTTCTTCGAGCTCCTTGACCAGCGACGCCTCGGTGTAGCGGGCCGGGGGCTTGGTGGCGTGCCCGTCGACCGTGATCTCCTCGGCGGAGAGCGGGTCGCCCTGGTTGACCTGCGGCAGCCGACGCTCACGGTCGTCGAGCTCGGCGTTCGGGTCGTCGGCGCCCTCGACGTAGGCCTTGAGGAAGCCGTGGAAGGTGATCGTCTTTCCGGAGGCGCTGAACTCGGCGTCCCGGCCGTCGGAGGCGGTGCCACCGATCTTGACGGTGACGCTGTTGCCCGTGGCGTCCTTCATCTGGGAGGCGACGGTCCGCTTCCAGATCAACTCGTACAGCTTGAACTGGTCACCGGTCAGCCCGGTCTCGGCGGGCGTGCGGAAACGATCACCCGAGGGGCGGATCGCCTCGTGCGCCTCCTGCGCGTTCTTGACCTTCCCGGCGTACGTACGCGGCTGCGCCGGCAGGTAGTCGCCGCCGTACAGCTGGGTGACCTGGGCGCGGGCGGCGGCCACGGCGGTGTCGCTGAGCGTCGTGGAGTCCGTACGCATGTAGGTGATGAAGCCGTTCTCGTACAGCTTCTGCGCCACCTGCATCGTCGCCTTCGCCCCGAAGCCGAGCTTGCGCGAGGCCTCCTGCTGGAGCGTCGTCGTACGGAAGGGGGCGTACGGCGAGCGGCGGTACGGCTTGGACTCGACGGACCGGACCGCGAACCGGGTGTTCTCCAGGGCGGCGGCGAGCGCTCGGGCGTTCGCCTCGTCGAGGTGGAGGACGTTCGCGCCCTTGATCTGCCCCAGCGAGTCGAAGTCGCGGCCCTGGGCGACGCGGCGGCCGTCCACCGACTGCAGGCGTGCGACCAGCGACGACGGGTCGGAGGCGTCACCGGCGCGGCCGGTCGCGAAGGTACCGGTCAGGTCCCAGTACTCGGCCGAGCGGAAGGCGATCCGCTCCCGCTCCCGCTCCACGACGAGCCGCGTCGCGACGGACTGGACGCGGCCCGCCGACAGGCGCGGCATGACCTTCTTCCACAGGACCGGCGAGACCTCGTAGCCGTAGAGGCGGTCGAGGATGCGGCGGGTCTCCTGGGCGTCGACGAGGCGCTGGTTCAGCTCGCGCGGGTTGGCGACGGCGGCCTGGATCGCGGCCTTGGTGATCTCGTGGAAGACCATCCGCTTGACCGGGACCTTGGGCTTGAGCACCTCCTGGAGGTGCCAGGCGATGGCCTCGCCCTCGCGGTCCTCATCGGTGGCGAGGAAGAGTTCGTCGGACTCCTTCAGCAGGTCCTTGAGCTTCCTGACCTGGGCCTTCTTGTCCGCGTTGACGACGTAGATGGGCGCGAAGTCATGCTCGACGTCCACGCCGAGGCGGCGCACCTCGCCGGTGTACTGCTCGGGCACCTCCGCGGCGCCGTTCGGAAGGTCGCGGATGTGCCCCACGCTCGCCTCGACGATGTAGCCGGGGCCGAGATAGCCCTTGATCGTCTTCGCCTTGGCAGGCGACTCGACGATCACGAGTCGGCGGCCGCCCTTCGCGGTCTCGCTGGTCGGGGACAACTTCGCTCTTCTCTCCGGTCGACGCTGGGTTTCCCCAGGCTTGCTTCCCGGGGCGGGCGCCCCCGGAAGCCGTTGCCTCGCACGGGGCTCGGCGGTCGGCCCGGGGTCGGGTCATGCTGACGCTGCGGAGTGTGACGGTACATCCCGCCCCCGTGTCAAACGGGAAAAGCCCGCAACGGCCACTCGAACGGTAACCCGACTACCGCCATTCCTGCCGCCCGGCGTCTTCAGCGATCCGTTCGGGGCCTATGCGGAGGGTCACATCTCGGTTACCCCACTCGCTCAACGGCCCCGTCCGCCCGGCCCTCTCAGATGCGGGTGAGGCACCATACGCCGAGCGCCAGGGCGGTGACCGCGGCGACGCTCGCGAGGGTCGTCGACATCACGGGACGCACCCCCTGCGCGACCGGCTCGCCCAGGCGCGACCGCCTCGCGGTCCACAGCAGCAGTCCGCCCCCGAACAGGGCGAACACCACTCCCACGAAGATCGCCGGACCGCTCTCCATGTCCCGTCCTCCCACCCCTCGACTGCCCCGGGACGGGAGGCTGGCACGGACGGGAAGCGAGCGCGCGAACCCGAGGTGAACGCGAGGCGTCCGGACGCTCAGACCGAGCCGGGCGTGGGTATCTTCCCGGTCGTCTGCGACACGTCGGCGTTGCGCACCGTGCACACCACCTTGTTGAAGCCCTTCTTCCATTCCTCTTCGGCGGAGACCCATCCCGACACGATCAGGTCAGCTCCTGGCGCCCAACTCGACTCGAACCTGTTGGTGCACAGCTTTCCGCCTTCGGCGAGGGCGCCGGCGAAGGTCATGTTGTCGGGTGCCTGCACCGATCCGACGACCTGGTCGGTGTGCGCTTCGGCACAGTCGGTCAGCGGGGCGTCGTACCCCTCGTCCTCCCTGGTCGCGTAGTCCCAGCAGTCACCGACGGCCATCTGCGTGGGCCACAGGTTCGTGCCCACGTCACGGAGTCGGCCCACCTCGCCGCCGATCGGGACGTGCTTGCCGAGGACGAGACATGCCGTACCGCCCTTGGCCGCGGCGAAGCCCTCCTTCGTCGGGACGAGCGCGTAGACGTCCGCGTCGGGCAGGGCCTCGGCCATCGGGTCGGCCTGGCTGGCGCAGCGCTGCGCACCGCTGGCCTTGGCGTCGGAGGGGTCCGACGCCGTCTCTATCGCCACGACCTGGCCGTCCGGCCAGTCCTCGTCGCAGTCCACCACCCCGAGGTCGGGCACCGAGTCGAACGCCGTCCCCGTCCACACCGCCTTGACGCAGTCCCCCACCTCCAGGGCCTTCTTGAGGGCCGCCTGCTTGCCGTAGGGATACTCCGACTGCGGCGGCGACGCCAGCGCGTCCGGGGTGTCGGAGGGCTTGGGGTCCGGGCCGCCCGTCAGGTTCACCGCGGCCCACGTACCGCCGCCCGCCACGAGCAGCACGGCGACCACGATCGCGACGACCGCCGCCGCGGGCGTCTTCCGCTTCGGCCCACCGGGCGGCGGCGGGCTCCCGGCCGTGATGGTCGGGAACCCCGCGTTCCCCGGCGGCCGTGCGCCGGCCGTGCCGTACGGTGCCGACGCGTTGGCCGTGTACGGCAGCGACTGGTTGCCCATGGTGGCGCCGTACCCCGGCGGCGCCTGACCGCCTCCGGCGCCGCCGTACGCCGACGGCCGACCGCCGGGGGTGGCTCCGTAGGGCGTGGCCCCGCCGCTCGCCGGGCTCCCGTAGGGCGTGGACGGGCCGCCCCCGTACGGGTTGTAGCTGTCGTAGGGGCTGCGCGGCTGTTGTCCCTGCCGCCACGGGTCGTACGGCGAGGGGGCGCCCGCCGCGCCGCCCGGTGTGGGCGGGCCACCGGCGGGAGTGTTCGGCGTGTTCGGCGCCGAGGGCGCGCCGGGCGTGTGCGGGGCCCCCGGGGTGTGCGGTGTGTACGGCGTGTGGGGTGGACCGGGCGTGTGGGGTTGGCCCGGTGTGTTCGGCGTGCCCCCGAGGCCGTGCTGCCCGGCGGCCACGTACCCCGGCGGCGCGCTCGCCACGTACCCCGGAGGAGCACCGGGCGTGCCGGGTGTGGCGGGAGCCCCGGGCGTTCCGGGGGGCGGCCCGAACGCGCCGGGTGCCGACGCGGGGGTGGCACCCCAGCCCGGCGGGGTCGACTCGCCGCCCGAGGCGGCCACCCGCTCCAGGCCGCGCGCCACGGCCTCCGGCGAGAGTCGGCGCACGGGGTCCTTGATGAGCAACCCGTGCAGGACGGGCGCCAGTTCACCGGCGCGGGCGGGAGGCGTCGGTTCCTCGCCGAGCAGGGCCGTGAGCGTCGCGTACTCGCCGTGCCGGTCGAAGGGGCCGCGGCCCTCGACCGCCGCGTACAGCGTGGCGCCGAGCGAGAACATGTCGGCGGCCGGCGTCGGCGGCTCGCCCCGGGCCCGCTCGGGCGCCAGATACCCGGGGGTGCCGAGGATGCCGGCGGTGGCGGTGAGCCTGGGTTCGCGGGACTCCGGCTGGAGCGCGATGCCGTAGTCGGTGAGCAGCACGCGCGCGTAGGGGTCGCCCGAGGCGTCGGCCGCGAGCAGGATGTTGGCCGGTTTCACGTCCCGGTGGAGTATGCCGATCCGGTGCCCCGCGGTGAGGGCGTCGAGGACGGCGAGCCCGACCCGGGCGGCCTGCTCGGGCGAGAGCGGCCCCCGCTGCCGTACGACCGCCTGGAGGTCGATCGCGTCCGGCACGTACTCCATGACGATCCACGGCAGGCCCTCGTGGAGCACCACGTCGTGGACCGTGGCCACGTGGGGATGACCGCGCAGCCGCGCGGCGTGCCGGGCCTCGCTGCGGGCCCGGGCGATGCGCTGGGCGGGCTCGGTCGTGTCCCTCGGGACGTCGGGCAGGGAGATCTCCTTCATGGAGACCTCGCAGGCCAACTCCTCGTCGTACGCGAGCCAGACCCGGCCCATGCCGCCCGCGCCCAGGGTGCGCAGCAGCCGGTACCGGTCGTTGATGATCCTTCCCTGGCCCTGCTCCGGCGTATCCCCCGCCATCGCGACCCCCCGATCCCCCAGAGACAGCGCGTGCCTCCCCCGAGGACACGTCGAATCCGTCTCTTGAAAATAGCTTCGCACGCACCACTGACAGGAGGCCTTTTACCGACCAATCCAGCCAGAAGGGACACACGCGTCCCAGTGGCACGAATGCGCCCCGTACGTCACGGGAACGGGCGCCGGGCGGGGCACCGGTTCGGTCACCGTACGGTCCGGAAATCGTCACCGGGTGCGCCGCCGGGGTGGCCCCTGCCCGGACAGGCCCCGCGCCGGTGCGAGCGGGTCACCGGGCCGGTTCGAGGAACCCCTGTTCGACGAGGAGGCGGATCTGGACCGGGGTCCGGTCGCGCAGGGCCACCGGGTCCTCGCCGACGAGTTGGGCGATGGCGTCCAGAATGCGTCCGGCGCTGAGCGTGCCGTCGCACACACCGGCGAATCCGGCGCCGACCGTGTCCACCTTCGTGGCCCGCCGCATGCCACGGTTCTGACGCAGCACCACATGCTCGGGGTCCTCGGCGCCGGGCAGCCCGACCTGCTCCTGGACGACCTCGGCGGTGAGCCGGAAGTGTGCCGCGAGGAGGGCGGCGTCGTCGTTCGCCCGCAGGTAGTCGACGCGCGCGAAGTGCTGCCGCACCGTCTCACCGAGCGGCTGTTCGACCGGATGCGGCCACTCCTCCACGGTGATCGAGGGCTCGGACCCCGCGGCGGCCGACTTCCGCAGCGTGATCCACCCGAACCCGACGCCCTTGACCTTCCGCACCTCGAACTCGTCCAGCCACGCGTCGTACCGCGCCTGGTACTCGGCGACGTCACCGCGGTGGTCGCCCGCGTCCCGCAGCCACAACTCGGCGTACTGCGTGACGTCCTGGACCTCGCGCTGCACGATCCACGCGTCGCAGCCGCGCGGGACCCACGACCTGAGCCGCTCCTGCCAGTCCTCCCCCTCCACGTGCTGCCAGTTGGCGAGGAACTGCGCGTACCCGCCCTCCTTCAGCCGCTCCCCCGCCTGCGAGACGAGCGTGCGGCACAGGTCGTCCCCACCCATCCCGCCGTCGCGGTACGTCAGCCGGGCGCCGGGCGAGATCACGAACGGTGGGTTCGACACGATGAGGTCGTACGTCTCGTCCGCCCCGACCGGCTCGAAGAGCGAGCCCTCCCGCAGCTCGGCGGCGGGGGCTCCGGAGAGCGCCAGTGTGAGCGACGTGATGTGCAGCGCGCGCGGGTTGAGATCGGTCGCCGTCACGCGCGTGGCGTGCTGTGCGGCGTGCAGCGCCTGGATGCCGGAACCGGTCCCGAGGTCGAGGGCCGCGGCGACGGGCGTCCGTACGGTGATGCCGGCCAGCGTCGTGGACGCCCCACCGACCCCCAGCACGACGCCCTCGTCCCGGCTCCCGATCCCCCCGGCCCCGCCGACGGCGCAGCCCAGGTCGGACACGATGAACCAGTCCTCGCCGTCGGGGCCGCCGTACGGCCGCACGTCGACGGTGGCGGCGACCTCGTCCCCGTCGTCACCGACCCGAACAAGCCATCCGCTCTCGACGCACGCGTCGACAGGCAGCACGCCCTCCACGCGCGCGCGTACGACCGGCTCCTGCAGCAGGAACAGCCGCACCAGCGCCTCCAGCGCCGTGTCGCCCCGCGTCGCCCTGAGCGCCGGCACGACCTCACTCCGCGCGAGGGCCGCGTAGGCGGAGGCACCGAGCAGCTCGAGCAACCCGTCAGCGGTGAATTCGGCACCGAGCAACGCCTCCCGCAACCGCGCGGCGACATCGGACCGATCGACAGAGGGCAACGAAGACAGTCTGGAGTCACTCACACCGCCCAGCGTAGCCGCGCGACGTGACCCGACCCGGTCGCGGGCACCCCGCGTCCTCCCCTGGCGCGGCAGCGCGCCCCACACACTCTCGACCGGGGGCGGAAGGGCCCCAGGGGCGACCCGGGCGGGCGCGGCGGCGCCTCGTCACCGCCGAGCCGCGGAACCCATCCCAGCCCGCCCCGACCGCCGGGCGCGAGATCGGGCGTCGGCTCCGCCTTCGCCCACCAGCGACCTCTGGCGCACACTCAAGCCCCGGCCCGGCTCACGTCACGGCCGAGGGCGACCGGATCAGCTCTTCGTGGGCACAGCCGGTGCCGAGGCAGCGCCGGACGTGGTCGCGGACTTGCAGCTCTGCTGCTCGGCCATCGCCTGCCCGACCTCCCCCTTCTCCAGCTCCTTCAGCGCGTCGCTCCCGGTCTTGCTGAGCTTCTCCAGCTCCGTCGCGACCCCTTCGAGCCCGTCCGCGAACTTCGCCTGGTCCTTGATGTTCAGGGCGTCGGACTTCTTCTTCAGCTCCCCGTAAGCCGTGGACAGCTGGTTCAGCTCGGCCACCGCGGCCTTCTGCTTCTTCTCGCCGTCCTCGACGTCCGGCGCGCCGGCCTGCTGAATGGCCGTCGCCATCGCCTTGTAGGCGTCGGAGATGTCCTGGAAGCCCTGGGAGTCGGCCTTCTGCACGTCCGCCGGCGCGCTGTCGTCCGAGGTCTCCTTCTGGATCGAGGCGTTGGCCGCCGCGATCTTCTTGATCTGCGGCTGCACCGAGTCGCAGACCTCCTTGGCCCAGGAGTTCAGCTTGTCGTTCGTCTCGTCGTCGCCGCCGCAGCCGGACAGCGCCAGTACCAGTACCGCACCGCCGGACAGTGCGGCCGCGAGCTTCTTGTTCACCGGATTGGTCCCTTCCATGGCTCTCGGCCCCGGAACATACACGCCGGATGGGCGACACCTGTGTGCCGAGCACCCCCGGTGCACCCTTTTGTAACCGTTTGCACCAAGAGAGAGAAGGCTCACGGACACCACCGCCACGGCCGAGGGGCGGACGGCCGACGCGTCAACACGCGCCGTCCGCCCGCCCCTTGAGCTGGCCCCAGGCGAAGCAGGTCGTAAGACCGCCTACGAAACCACCGCTGGATCCGCCGACTTGGCCATCCGCTCGGAGTTGCCTTCGTCACCCACGGCGATCCCGCGTCGCTTGGACACGTACACCGCGCCGACGATGACGGCGATCGAGGCCACGGCGATGGCGACCCGCAACGCGACGCTCTTGTCCTCTCCGTAGCTGAACTGGACGACGGCGGGCGCGATGAGCAGTGCGACCAGGTTCATCACCTTCAGCAGCGGGTTGATGGCCGGTCCCGCCGTGTCCTTGAACGGGTCCCCGACGGTGTCGCCGATGACGGTCGCGGCA
Organism: Streptomyces akebiae; assembly: GCF_019599145.1. Classification (NCBI taxonomy): domain Bacteria; kingdom Bacillati; phylum Actinomycetota; class Actinomycetes; order Kitasatosporales; family Streptomycetaceae; genus Streptomyces; species Streptomyces akebiae. The sequence continues at coordinate 4,461,811 of NZ_CP080647.1, forward strand.
TGGGCCTCGCTGCCCTTGCCGCCGTGATGGCCGTCCTCGACGAGCTTCTTGGCGTTGTCCCACGCACCACCGGAGTTGGCGAGGAACACCGCCATCAGCGTCCCGGTCCCGATCGCACCGGCGAGATACGCGCCGAGCGCGCCGACCCCGAGCGAGAACCCGATCGCGATCGGCGCCATGACGGCGAGCAGACCGGGCGTGGCCAGTTCCCGCAGGGCGTCCTTGGTGCAGATGTCGACGACCCGGCCGTACTCCGGCTTCTCGCTGTAGTCCATGATCCCGGGGTGCTCGCGGAACTGCCGCCGCACCTCGTAGACCACCGCGCCCGCCGACCGTGAGACCGCGTTGATCGCCAGCCCCGAGAAGAGGAAGACGACCGCGGCACCCGCGATCAGCCCGACGAGGTTGTTGGGTTGCGAGATGTCCATCATCAGGTTCATGGGCGCGCCTTCGCCGGAGACCTTCTCCCCGACGTCGTTCGCGGCCGTGAGGATCGCGTCCCGGTACGAGCCGAAGAGCGCGGCGGCGGCGAGGACGGCCGTGGCGATGGCGATGCCCTTGGTGATGGCTTTGGTGGTGTTGCCGACGGCGTCCAGGTCGGTGAGCACCTGCGCACCCGCGCCTTCGACGTCGCCGGACATCTCGGCGATGCCCTGCGCGTTGTCGGAGACCGGCCCGAAGGTGTCCATGGCCACGATGACGCCGACCGTGGTGAGCAGGCCGGTGCCGGCCAGCGCCACCGCGAACAGCGCGAGCATGATCGACGTACCGCCGAGCAGGAAGGCCCCGTAGACGCCGAGGCCGATCAACAGGGCGGTGTAGACGGCCGATTCGAGACCGATGGAGATACCGGCGAGGACGACGGTGGCCGCGCCGGTGAGCGAGCTCTTGCCAATGTCCTTGACGGGACGCCTGCTGGTCTCGGTGAAGTAGCCGGTCAGTTGCTGGATCAGCGCGGCCAGCAGGATGCCGATGGCCACGGCGACGACCGCGAGGACCCGCGGATCGCCCTCGTGACCCGCGATCGCCGTGTCCGTGACCCCTTCGAGGTCGGCGTACGACGAGGGCAGATAGGCGTAGACGGCGATGGCGACGAGCACCAGCGAGATCACCGCGGAGATGAAGAACCCGCGGTTGATGGCGGACATGCCGCTGCGGTCGGTGCGGCGGGGTGCCACCGCGAAGATGCCGATCATCGCGGTGATCACGCCGATCGCGGGCACGATCAGCGGGAACGCGAGTCCGGAGTCGCCGAACGCCGCCTTGCCGAGGATCAGCGCGGCGACGAGCGTCACGGCGTACGACTCGAAGAGGTCGGCCGCCATGCCCGCGCAGTCGCCGACGTTGTCGCCCACGTTGTCGGCGATGGTCGCGGCATTGCGCGGATCGTCCTCCGGAATGCCCTGCTCGACCTTGCCGACCAGGTCGGCGCCGACGTCGGCGGCCTTGGTGAAGATGCCGCCGCCGACCCTCATGAACATGGCGATGAGCGCGGCTCCGAGGCCGAAGCCCTCCAGCACCTTCGGTGCGTCGGCCGCGTAGACGAGGACCACGCAGGACGCGCCGAGGAGGCCGAGCCCCACCGTGAACATGCCGACGACGCCGCCGGTGCGAAATGCGATCTTCATCGCCTTGTGCGAGACGGCGGTGAGATCCTTTTCCGGCTCACCTTCCGCCGGTGTCGCTTCCCGGGCCGCCGCGGCGACGCGCACATTGCTGCGCACGGCGAGCCACATACCGATATAGCCGGTGGCCGCCGAGAACGCCGCGCCGATCAAGAAGAACACCGATCGCCCGGCGCGCTGATTCCAGTCGTCCGCGGGCAGCAGCATGAGCAGGAAGAACACGACGACGGCGAATACGCCGAGCGTACGCAACTGCCGTGCCAGATAGGCGTTCGCGCCTTCCTGGATGGCCGTCGCGATCTTCTTCATGCTGTCGGTGCCCTCACCCGCCGCGAGCACCTGGCGCACCAGGACCCCGGCGACGACGAGTGCTGCCAGGGCCACGACGCCGATCACCATGACGATGATCCGGTTGTCGTCGGTGAGCACCGCGGCTGCGAAGTTCGCGGTGTGGTCAAACCTTTGAGGGGTAGAAAGCCCCGCCATTCGTCCTCCTTGACGCTTGGGCTGAGCTCAAGATGTGGACGGATTGTAGGGAGGGGAACCTGATCAAAACAGTGCACGGGAAACGGAATTGGCCTTCACATGCTCTTGAGCAAATGATCCATACCCGACCACGTTACTCGAAAGAAGTAACGCCTCAAAGGCGTTGACACTTGATCAATTATCACGTGAATGATCGTGAATTCCTTCACGAATTCCGGTGTTCCGATGGACGGTGATCAGAATAAATGCCGAACAAAACACGAAGGGCCCTGCTCAGCAGGGCCCTTCGCGGTACTACTTGAAGTTGTGAGAACGGACGATCAGGGCACGACCGCGACCGACGGAGTCGTCGGCCAGGTCATGCGGATCAGCCCGCCGTTCTCGTCGGCGGTGACCTCCACGTCGTCGACGAGGCCGCTGATGACCGCTAGGCCCATGTCGTCCTCCTCGATCTCGGCGTCCGCATCCCCGCCGGCACCCGATGACCGGTCACCGGGAACGGCGTGCGGCGCCTCGTCGCCCACCTCGATGGAGAACTGCTTCTCCTCCTCGATCAGCGACACCCGCACCGGCGCCGAGATACCGCTGCTCTGATGCAGTCCGACGGCACGGGTGCACGCCTCGCCGACGGCCAACCTGACCTCGTCGAGGACGGCCTCGTCCACTCCGGCCCTGCGCGCCACCGCTGCCGCCACCAGCCGGGCGGTCCTGACGTGCTCGGGCAGCGCGCTGAAGCGGAGTTCAACGGTGGCCATGCATCCCCCTCGGAACTACGGGCGTGCTGTCGGAAGGCCGGACCGCTCGGGCCCGGTCCTCCTCACTTGTCTGTGGCCGTCCGGGCACGGGGCCCGGACGGACGTGATCAGTCAGTGGCCGCCACCGCTTCGTCGACCGAGGTGTGAATCGGGAACACCTTGGTCAGACCGGTGATGCGGAAGATCTTCAAAATCCGCTCCTGGTTGCACACCAGGCGCAGCGAGCCCTCATGGGCCCGTACTCGCTTCAGGCCGCCCACCAGTACGCCGAGCCCGGTGGAGTCGAGGAAGTCGACGCCCTCCATGTCGACGACGAGGTGGAAACTCCCGTCGTTGACCAGCTCGACCAGCTGCTCACGCAGCTTGGGCGCGGTATAAACGTCGATTTCGCCACCGACCTCGACGACCGTACGATCGCCGACGGTACGGGTCGACAGGGACAGGTCCACGGATCCTCCAGCACCTTGCTATCGAGCGTTCGCCCCTCGGGACACCTCGGCTTGAAAGCCCCCGGGACGGTTCGCCAGCCGCGATGGCATTCAATCACTTACCGGCAGGCGTGCACGACGCCTTGGCTCCATTGTCCGTCACGCCGGTGACACACTCGATGCCGATGGCCAAGAATCACCGATCCGATCGAACCCCGACGGACACCGCCTCCAGCCCTTCGCCGGGCACGGTCCTGGACCGGCTCGCCTCGGGGCCGAGCCGGGCTTCGCGCATCACTCATACGGAGCATGTGCCCCCACGTGCGGGCCGCCATGCCGTCTGGCCCGACCGGATCCGACCGGAAGTGGTCGCCGCCGTTCAGGCCGCAGGAATCGAACATCCCTGGGCCCACCAGGCACGCGTCGCCGAGCACGCGCTGGACGGCGAATCGGTCGTCGTCTCCACCGGCACCGCCTCCGGCAAGTCGCTGGCCTACCTGGTCCCGGTCCTCTCCCGCCTTCTGGACGGCTCCGAGGCCCCCAACGGCCGTGGCGCGACCACCCTCTACCTGGCCCCCACCAAGGCCCTCGCGGCGGACCAGTGCCGGGCCGTGAAGGAACTTTCACAACCTCTCGGAAACGCCGTCCGCCCGGCCGTGTACGACGGCGACACCCCCGTCGAGGAACGCGAGTGGGTCCGCCAGTACGCCAACTACGTCCTCACCAACCCCGACATGCTGCACCGGGGGATCCTTCCCTCCCACCCCCGCTGGTCCTCCTTCCTGCGCGCCCTGAAGTACGTCGTCATCGACGAGTGCCACACCTACCGCGGCGTCTTCGGCTCGCACGTCGCCCAGGTGCTGCGGCGCCTGCGCCGCCTGTGCGCCCGCTACGGGGCCGAACCCGTCTTCCTCCTCGCTTCCGCCACCGCCGCCGAGCCCTCGGTCGCCGCCGGCCGCCTCACCGGCGTCCCGGTCACCGAGGTGGCGGACGACGCCTCACCCCGCGGCGAACTGGTGTTCGCCCTCTGGGAGCCCCCACTCACCGAGCTGCACGGCGAGAAGGGCGCGCCGGTGCGCCGTACCGCCACCGCCGAGACCGCCGACCTGCTCACCGATCTCGTCGTCCAGGGCGTCCGCTCGGTCGCCTTCGTCCGCTCCCGGCGCGGCGCGGAGCTGATCTCCGTGATCGCCCAGGAACGCCTCGCCGAAGTGGATCGCTCCCTCTCCCGTCGTGTCGCCGCCTACCGCGGCGGCTACCTCCCCGAGGAACGCCGCGCCCTCGAACGCGCCCTCCACTCCGGCGAGCTCCTCGGCCTCGCAGCCACCACCGCCCTCGAACTCGGCGTCGACATCTCCGGCCTCGACGCCGTCCTCATCGCCGGATACCCCGGCACACGCGCCTCCCTGTGGCAGCAGGCAGGCCGCGCCGGACGCTCCGGCCAGGGCGCCCTCGCCGTCCTCGTCGCCCGGGACGACCCGCTGGACACCTTCCTGGTCCACCACCCCGAGGCCCTGTTCGACCGACCGGTGGAATCGACCGTCCTCGATCCCGACAACCCGTACGTCCTCGCCCCCCACCTCTGCGCCGCGGCCGCGGAGCTACCTCTCACGGACGAGGACCTCGGCCTGTTCGGCCCCGCCTGCGAAGACCTGCTGCCGCAGCTGGAGGCCGCGAAACTGCTCCGCCGCCGGGCCAAGGCCTGGCACTGGACCCGTCGCGAACGGGCCGCTGACCTGGCCGACATCCGGGGCCAGGGCGGTCGCCCCGTCCAGGTCGTCGAAACGGGCACCGGCCGGCTCCTCGGCACGGTCGACGCGGGCGCCGCCCACACCAGCGTCCACGAGGGCGCGGTCCACCTGCACCAGGGCCGCACCTACCTGGTGCGCGAACTGGACCTGGATGACTCCGTCGCGCTCGTCCAACAGGCCGAGCCGCCCTACTCGACGGTCGCCCGCGACACCACCTCCATCTCCGTCCTGGAAACCGACACCGAAGTCCCCTGGGGTGACGGCCGCTTGTGCTACGGCTCCGTCGAAGTCACCAACCAGGTCGTTTCCTTCCTCCGTCGCCGCCTCATCACCGGCGAGGTGCTCGGCGAGTCCAAACTCGACCTCCCTCCTCGTACGCTGCGCACGCGCGCCGTCTGGTGGACCGTCACCGAGGACCAGCTCGACGCGGCCCGGATCGGCCCCGAGATCCTCGGCGGCGCTCTGCACGCCGCCGAACACGCCTCGATCGGCATGCTGCCCCTCTTCGCGACCTGCGACCGCTGGGACATCGGCGGCGTCTCGGTCCCGCTCCACCCGGACACCCTGCTCCCGACGGTCTTCGTCTACGACGGCCACCCGGGCGGCGCGGGATTCGCCGAGCGCGCCTTCCACACGGCCCGTGCCTGGCTCACCGCCACCCACCAGGCCATCGCCTCCTGCGAGTGCGACGCCGGCTGCCCGTCCTGCATCCAGTCCCCCAAGTGCGGCAACGGCAACGACCCGCTGCACAAACGGGGCGCCGTACGCCTCCTGACCGAACTGCTGCGCACCGCACCGGGGGCTCCGACGGAGGGGCGGGTGCCCTAGGCGTGTTTCGGATGCGGGGGAGCCTTGGTACCCGGGGGTTCTTAGCGCCTCAGGACTCGGGGACCGCCGGGATCTGGCTACTGCCGTCGTGCGGGGCTGGCCGCTCCGCTCCCCACCCTCTCTGAGGCGCGCTCCTACGGGGCTCTCCGGTGGGCCTCCCAGCCGGAAGTCGGGCCCGGCGGCCCCGCACGTGCCCTGGACTCGGCGGTGAGCGGGCCCGTCCTGGAGGCGGCCGTGACGTCCGAGATCTCTCCTTCGACCTCGCAGCGCACCAGTCGGCTGCCCTGTGCCTTCGCCACCCGTTCCGCCGTCGCGCAGGCCCCCTCGGCTCCTCTCATCCAGTGGTCGGCGGCCGCAAGGGCCGCGAGATCGGCCGCTGCCTCTGCCTGATGCCGGATCACGACCGCTTGGCCGAAGGCGAGTACGGCACCGAACACCGCGCACAGCACCGCGATCGCGCCGACCGCCCAGACGGTCGCGGAACCCCTGTCCGCACCGGCCGCCTGCCCCGGGGCCGAGCGGGCGCCCCTGAGCCACCGGCCGCGCCACCAGAGCGCGGTCACCCGCCCACCTCCCCCACCGTCTCCTCCGCCAGCGCCACGGCCGCATGGCTGAGGTCGAGGCCCAGACCGTCCGGCCCCGGCGCACCGGCCGAGACCACGACACGTACGAAGTCGCCCTCCCGGCCCACGAGCACCTCCGCCCCCTCCGGCGCCGTCTTCCGCGCTGCCGCCACGACCGCACCCGGAGGGTCCTGCCGGGCCGCCGCCCGGGCACCGGCCCGAGCGGCATCCACGACCTGGATCTGCGCGCAGGCGGCGAGCAGGGCCCACACGAGTGCCGTCGCGAACAGCAGCATCACCGGCAGGGCCATGGCCGCCTCCGCCGTCACGAACCCGTCGTCACCACCCAGCGCCCCGCGAAGCCGTCGCGGCTCACGCCCCGCCATTGAGGGCCCGCCCGACGATCTGCTGCAGCTCCGCCTGGACCTGCCCGCTGGTCACCACCTTGTACAGAACCGCGGCGAAGGCGACGGCCGCGATGATCCCCACCGCGTACTCGGAGGTCACCATCCCCGCATCCCTCCGGGCCGCCCGCACCCGACACAGCACGGCCCGCACCACCCGGACCCGCACCGTTTCCCGCACTGCTCCCACTACCTGCAGCGCCTGTACCGCCTTGTTCATCTCAACCCCCGTGAGGCTCTGTTCCGTCGACCACTGGTCTGTCCGCTGATCTCCGCTGTTCGTCGGCCGCTTCCGGTCCTCCGGGTGGCCCTCGCGCACCGCCCGCCGACGTCCGCCCCGTCATCGCCCGCCTCCTCCCAACAGCCCGTCCGCCAACCCGATGACCACCGGCAGGACACCCACTGCGATGAAGGCGGGCAGAAAGCACAGCCCCACCGGTGCGGTGACCATCACGGCGGCCCGGCGGGCCCGTTCCGTCGCCGAACGGCCCCATTCGGCGCGGGCCTCGGCGGCCAGGCGGGCGACCGGTGAGGCGGCCGGCACGCCGGACTCGTCGGCGCGCTCCAGGAGCCGCGCCAGGGCTTCGGCACCGGGAAGCGCCGCCAACGAACGCCACGCTTCGGCCGGTTCTCCCCCGAGCCGCGCCTCCGCCGCCCCTCTGGCCAGCCGTCCGCCCACCGGTCCGCCGAGGGCCTCGCCCACGGCCTGCGCGGCCACCACCGGGCTCGCCCCGGCCGTGATGCAGGCGGCCAGCAGGTCGGCGGCGAGAGGCAGTTGGCGTGCGGCCACGGCGGCGTCGTACGCCTCGCCCGGGTCGCCGTTCGCACGCCGGGCCCTTCTCAGCCACTGCCAGGCCCCGAATCCGGCGGCCAGCCCCAGCAGCAGTCCCACGAGGCCACCGACGAGCACCCACCCGGCACAGACCGCGCCGACGACCGGCAACCATCGCCGTACGAGCCCCTGGGGCAGAACGCTGCACCGGGGTGGCTCGGACACGAGGGCGAGTACCGTGGTCAGCCGACCGCGCAGCCTTCGCCGGCGTTGCGCGGTGTCGAACGACCGGACCAGCCACCACAGGCTCACGATCACGACGACGGCCACCCCCAGCCTGTGGACAACCTCCCCGCTCACACCGCCTCAGCTCCCCGGACGATCCGCAGCGCCCACCACAGGCCCACGCCCTCCAGCACGGCACCGACGAGCAGACAGCCCATCCCCGCCGTGCTGTGCAGCACCACGTGCAGGGGGTCGGCACCGAGCGCGGTGCCCAGCAGGAGGCCCAGGACCGGAAGCCCGGCGAGCATGACGGCCGTCGATCGCGCGCCGGCCAACTGGGCGCGCAGGTCCGCCCGCTGGTCCCGCTCGGCACGCAGGGCGCCCTCCAGCCGGTCCAGCCCGGCGGCGAGGCCCGCGCCCCGGTCGACGGCCACCCGCCAGCACGCCGCGAGCCCCAGCAGCCCCTCGGCGCCCGGCTGCCGCGCCGCGTCCGCCAGGGCACCCGGCACGTCCCCGCCGAAGCGAGCCGCCGCCAGCACCGCGCCGTGGGCCTCGCCCAGCCCTCCGGAGTCCCGCGCGGACCGCGTCAACGCCTCGCCCGGCTGCCGCCCGGCCCGCACCTCCCCCGCGAGCGACGCGCACAGGGCGACCACGGCATCGCCGCGCCCTTCCCGGGCCCGACGCTCCCGCGCCGCCCGCCGCACCCGCCTCAGCAACGGCACCCCGGCCGCTCCCGCGACGACCGGCAACACCGACGACCCGAGCACGCCGATCACCAACCCGGCCACCGGCGCCCACCACTCGGCTCCCAGGGTCCGCACCCGGCCGACGACCCGCTTCCAGATGGGCGGCCCCACCGCTCCGCCCCCCGGCAGCAACGACCGCGCCCGCCGCAGCCCGGCGCCCCGTCCCTCGTCCGACATCCAGGCCGCGGCCCCGGCACACATCACGGCCACCGCCCCCGAGATCTCCCCGACCCCTGTCACCGCCGCTCACTCCCTTCCAGATGGTCACCGGCCCGGCCGTTCGCCCCACCCGGCAATCCGCCGTCCCGCCTGCGCACCCCGTCCGAGGCCGCGTCATCCCGACAGCGCGTCCCGTCCAACACCCCGTGATCCCGACCGTGCCGCCCGTCCAGAAGCCCCTCGGCCTGGCCCTGCGCCCCGCCTCGAAGCAGCCCCCGCAGTCGCTCCCAGCCCCGCCCGTACACGAACGCCTTCTCGCCCCAGCGGAGGGCCGGTACGGTCACCACCAGCCCCGAGCCGTCCCGTTCCAGCACGTGCACCTCGGCGATCCGCCGTCGGCCGTCCCGGTCCCGTACGAGGTGCAGGACCACCGACAACGCGGCCGCCAACTGGCTGTGCAGTGCGGCCCGGTCCAGCCCCGCGGCAGTTCCGAGGGCCTCCAGACGGGCCGGCACCTGGCCCGCGGCATTGGCGTGGAGCGTGCCGCAGCCGCCCTCATGGCCTGTGTTCAGGGCGGCCAGCAGGGACACCACCTCAGGTCCGCGCACCTCGCCGACCACCAGCCGGTCCGGGCGCATGCGCAGCGCCTGCCGCACCAGGTCCTGCAGCTCGACGAGACCCACGCCCTCCTGGTTCGCCGGTCTGCCCTCCAGCCGCACCACATGCGGATGGTCGGGCCGCAGCTCGGCCGAGTCCTCGGCCAGCACGATCCGCTCGCCGGGGTCGACCAGACCGAGCAGCGCGCTCAGCAACGTGGTCTTCCCGGTCCCGGTCCCACCGCTGATGACGTACGACAACCGGGAGCGGATCAGCGCCCGCAGAACGCGGTCGCCGCCGGGCGGCACCGTGCCCGCCTCCACCAGTTCGGCGAGGGTGAAGGCGCGGGGCCGGACCACCCGCAGGGACAGGCAGGTGGAACCGACGGCCACCGGCGGGAGCACCGCGTGGAGCCGGGTGCCGTCCGGGAGCCGGGCATCCACCCACGGTCGGGCGTCGTCCAGTCGGCGTCCGGCGACGGCCGCCAGGCGCTGCGCGAGCCGTCGTACGGCCGCCGCGTCCGGGAAGGAGATCCCGGTGAGCTCCAGGCCGCCGCCCCGGTCCACCCACACCCGGTCCGGCGCGGACACCAGCACATCGGTGACCGAGGGATCGGCGAGCAGCGGCTCCAACGGCCCGCTTCCCACCAGCTCCGACCGCAGCCGCTCCGCCGCCCCGAGGACCTCGGCGTCCCCGAGCACCCGGCCCCGCTCGCGCAGCGCCTGCGCCACACGCGCGGGCGTCGGCTCGGCCCCGCTCTCGACGAGCCACTGCCGTACACCGTCCAGCAGACCGTCGTCGGGCATCCCGTTCATACGGCACCGCCCTCGCTCGCACAGCGCCCGCGAGGCCCCGCCACGCATGGCTCCCCGCTGCCCGGCACCCGGCTCACGCCGCCTCACCCCGAACCGCCGCGCGCGCCCAGAAGCCCTCGCAGAACCGCGCGAGCGGTCCGCGTGGGATGCCTCCCGGTGGTTTGCCGCCGTCGGGCAACCCGGCCTCGGTGGGCACTTCACCCACGAGCGGCAGCCCGAGGAGGCGGGCCACCTCGTGGTCGTCGAGGCCAGGGGCGTACGGTCCGCGGACCGCGACACGCAGGTCGCGCAGGACCATGCCGAAGGCGGAGGCGACCCGCGAGGCGGCCGCGACGGCACGCAGTTCGGCGGGGACGACCATGAGCCCGATGTCCAATTGGGCGAGGGCTTCGGCGACGCCTTCGTCGACGCGGCGCGGCAGATCGACGACGACCGCTCCGCCGCGCCGCCGGCCCGCAGCGAGCACCGCGCGGACGGCCTGGGGCGGAATGGCCACGGCGTCGCCCCGGTCCCAGCTGAGGACGCGCAGGGCGTGCACCTCGGGCAGCGACTCCTCCAGCGCGCCGCCGCCGACCCGGCCGCGTGACGCGGCGAAGGCCGGCCAGCGCAGTCCGTCGGCGCTCTCTCCGCCGAGGAGCACGTCCAGGCCACCGCCGAGCGGATCGGCGTCCACGAGGAGGGTGCGGGTGTCCTGTCGCGCGGAGGTGACGGCGAGGGCGCAGGCCAGCGTGGACGCGCCGGCACCGCCCCGACCGCCGACGACGCCGACGGTGAGAGCCGGCCTGCCGACGCCCTCCGCCACGTCGGCGATGCGGTCGACGAGCCACTGCTCGCCGTCCGGCAGCACCAGGACGTGGTCGGCGCCGATCTCCACGGCCCGCTGCCAGACCCCCGAGTCGTCCTGGTCCTTGCCGACGAGCACCACTCCCCGTCTGCGCGCGGCCCCGCGCAACCGCCGCGCCGCGTCGTTCCCGACGAGCACGAGCGGCGCCGTCTCCCACCGGCCCCGCCCTTCGGGCACCCCGTGGTGGACCTCCGGCCGGGCGCCCGCGGCCGCGCACAGGCGCAGCAGGTCGTCCAGCAGTTCCACGTCCTCGGTGACGATCAACGGCCTGCCCTGCCGCCCCTCGGCGGCGGACGACCGGTCGTCGGTGATGGCTCCCGCCACGATCTCCAGCCCCTTTCGCTGCGTGAACGCGGGCGCCCGGTGTTCCCGACGCCCCCGTTCAACTCGTGTGTGACGCACCGGAGATCGGCCGCTGCGGAGGCGGTCGGCGGAATCCGGCGCTACGCATCCGCGAAACGGAACCAGCCATGAACTCGCCGTCGTCGGGACGCGCTGGAATCACGGTGCAGCGGTCTGCGAAATCGTGTGGATCTTGGTCGATAACTGTGGACAACTCAGCCCTTGTGGATATCGCAGTCACCCGAACAGGCGACGCTTGTACGACTTCCACAGCGCAGCCCCACGGCTACGGATGGTGACGGATCCTGTGCCGGGGCAGAGGAAAGCCCACGAGGGCACGAGAGCGCCTCGCGGGCTGGAGAGGGGAGAGGAAACGCGTCCGGACATGCGACGACCCCCACCGGGGGGGAGAGTGGGGGTCGTCTCCACGGCCGACTCGGGGGGGGAGGAGCCGGACCGGGTTAGCACGGTCGCGAACGATCCGTGACTTCCATGGTGTACCCGAGAGGCCTCTCAGGCAAACCCACGCGCCCCAGCCTAGCCCGAATGGCGGGCGCATATGCTCGGCCCCGTGGAAAACCACTCCTTGCCCCGCACAGCGGCCTTCTTTGACCTGGACAAGACGGTCATTGCGAAGTCGAGCACGCTCACCTTCAGCAAGTCGTTCTACCAAGGCGGCCTGATCAACCGCAGGGCCGCCCTGCGAACGGCGTACACGCAGTTCGTGTTCCTCGCGGGCGGCGCCGACCACGACCAGATGGAACGGATGCGGAAGTATCTGTCCGCGCTGTGCCGGGGCTGGAACGTCCAACAGGTGAAGGACATCGTCGCCGAGACCCTGCACGACCTGATCGACCCGATCATCTACGACGAGGCCGCCTCCCTCATCGAGGAGCACCACATAGCGGGGCGGGACGTCGTCATCGTCTCCACCTCCGGCGCCGAGGTCGTCGAGCCGATCGGCGAGCTCCTCGGCGCGGACCGGGTGGTGGCCACCCGGATGGTCGTCGGTGACGACGGCTGTTTCACCGGCGAGGTGGAGTACTACGCCTACGGGCCGACGAAGGCGGAGGCGATCCGGGAGCTGGCCCAGTCCGAGGAGTACGACCTCGCGCACTGCTACGCGTACAGCGACTCGGCGACGGACCTGCCGATGCTGGAGGCCGTGGGCCACCCGCACGCGGTGAACCCGGACCGGACGCTGCGCAAGGAGGCCCTCGCGCGCGGGTGGCCCATTCTCGACTTCCACCGCCCGGTCCGCCTCAAGCAGCGCCTGGCCGTACGGCCGCGACCCGCCCTGCTCGCGGCGGCCGCCATAGGCGCCGCGGCGGCCACCGCCGGCCTCGTCTGGTACGCGAGTCGGCGCCGTGTGGCGACCGCCTGAACGGCGGTCCGCACCCCGGCAGCCGATTCACCCTCTTTGAACCCAAAAGTAAAGAAGCGCATCGAGGGGTTCCGCTTGACCGGTCCCTGGAGTAGAAAGGATTCAAGGCCCGCGAGACCAAAGGACATCCGAGAGGATCACCTTTAACAACTCATTTTGGCCCCACGGACCCAGCATGAACACCGGGCACCCACGCGACGTCGACCCGTCGATTACGGGCCAGCCGCACCAGGTCACGGGCCATAGTTCCCGGCCTGATGGGCATATATCGAGGACGCTTGGTAACCGGGTGGACATGCCAGCGGCGGTACGAATTCTCGTACCGCCGCAACCCTTTTCCAGGGGTTTCCCGCCGCCCGCCTCGCGGATTTCTACGCCGCCCCGCGCTGCAGCGCCTCGCACACGGCCGTCGACTCGCGCGCACCCAGTTCGATCGCCCTGCCGCAGTGGGTGATCCAGGCGGACATGCCCTCCGGGGTGCCGGAGGCGTAGCCGTCGAGGGCGGCCAGATAGGCGGCGCGGCCGAGTTCCGCGTGGCCGACCTCCGCCGGGCAGACCGACTTGGGGTCGAGGCCGCTGCCGATCAGGACGATCCGCTCGGCCGCGCGGGCGACGAGGCCGTTGTGGAAACCGAAGGGCCGCAGGGCGAGCAGTTCGCCGTGGACGACGGCGGCAGTCACCAGGGCCGGGGCCGAACTGCCCTTGATGATCAGCTCGGAGAGGCCGTCGAGCCGGCCGGCGACCTCCGCCGCGCCCGGCAGGGGCAGCTCGACGAGCGGCTCGTCGACGGTCTCGCCGTCCTGTCGCGGACGTCCCACGCGCGCGTCGTCGCTTCCGGCCGCGACGAGGTGCAGGCGGGCCAGCACCCGCAGGGGCGACTGCCGCCAGATCGACAGCAGCTGGCCCGCCTCGGCGGTGAGCCGCAGTGCGGCACCCACGGCGCGGGCCTCGTCGTCACCGTCCTGGCCGCTGAAGTCCGTACGGCGCCGCACCTCTTCGAGGGCCCAGTCGGCGCCGGACAGCGCCGCCGAGCCGCGCGCGCCGCGCAGGGCCGCCTCGGAGGTGACCGCGTTGCTGCGACGGCGCATGACGCGGTGGCCGTAGACCCGGTCCACCGACTTGCGCACGGACTCCACGGATTCGGCCACACCGGGAAGCTCTCCCAGGGCCGCGAGCGGATCGGCGGCCGCACCTGTCGTACTCATGAGTACGACCCTACGCGCATGGGCGGCCGACCCCTCGAAGGAGTGGTCTTCCCGACAGCGCGAACACCCTTGGCGCCCAGCCCACTACCGTTAGTGAACATGAAAATTGCTTTCGTCGGGAAGGGCGGGAGTGGCAAGACCACGCTGTCCTCCCTGTTCATCCGCCACCTCGCCGCTTCCGGGGCTCCCGTCGTCGCCGTCGACGCGGACATCAACCAGCACCTGGGCGTCGCCCTCGGCCTCGACGAGTCGGAGGCCACCGAACTGCCCGCGATGGGCGAGCGGCTGGCGCTGATCAAGAACCATCTGCGGGGCTCCAACCCGCGGATCGCCTCCGCCGAGACGATGATCAAGACCACCCCGCCGGGCGACGGCTCACGTCTGGTGCGGATCTGCGAGCCGAACGCGATCTACGACGCCTGCGCCCGCCCGGTGGAACTCGACGGCGGGGCCGTCCGTCTGATGGTCACCGGCCACTTCACCGACGCCGATCTGGGGGTCGCCTGCTACCACTCCAAGACGGGAGCGGTGGAGCTGTTCCTGAACCACCTGGTGGACGGTCGCGACGAGTACGTGGTGGTCGACATGACGGCTGGTTCCGACTCCTTCGCGTCGGGCATGTTCACCCGTTTCGACATGACGTTCCTCGTGGCCGAACCGACCCGGAGGGGGGTCTCCGTCTACCGCCAGTACAAGGAGTACGCCGCCGACTACGGCGTCGCCCTGAAGGTCGTCGGGAACAAGGTGCACGGCCAGGACGACCTCGACTTCCTCCGCGCCGAGGTCGGGGACGACCTGCTGGTCGCCCTCGGGCACTCGGACTGGGTGCGCGCCCTGGAGAAGGGCCGCCCGCCCCGCTTCGAGCAGTTGGAGGAGGCCAACCGCCGCTCCCTGCGCCTCCTGCACGAGGCGGCCGATGCCACGTACGAGCTGCGCGACTGGGAGCGCTACACCCGTCAGATGGCGCACTTCCACCTGAAGAACGCCTTCAGTTGGGGCAACGAGAGGACCGGGGTCGATCTGGCCGCGCAGATCGACCCCGAGTTCGTGCTCGGAGAAGAGGTCGCCGCCGCCGTGTGAGTGCGGCTACGGCCTGGCCGCCGGCGCCCCCGGGACCCCCTTCGGGGCCGGTGCCGGTCCGGCGGACAGGAAGGCCTTCCAGCCCTCCTTCGGGGACTGGCCGACACCCAGGCCGCGCAGTCTGTCCAGGACCTTCGGGTCCTGGGCGTCGAGCCAGTCGGCGAGCTGCCGGAAGGAGACGCAGCGCACCTCGGCCTTGCCGCAGACCGCCTCGATGGTCTCCTCGACGGCGCGCATGTAGACGCCGCCGTTCCAGGACTCGAAGTGGTTGCCGATGATCAGGGGCGCCCGGTTGCCCTCGTAGGCGCGCTCGAAGCCCGCGAGCAGTCCGTCACGGAACTGGTCGCCCCACTGTTCCCGTCGGCCGGGCGCCCCCGCCCGGGCGCCGGACTGGTTCACGTAGAAGTTGTAGTCCATGGTCAGCGTCTCGAAGTCCCGCCCCGGGACGGGGACCAACTGCATCGACAGGTCCCACAGCCCGTCCTTCTTCTCGGGCCAGACCTGGGCCCTGACGCCGCTGGTGTCGTAGCGGAAGCCCAGTTCGCGGGCGGCCCGCATGAAGTTCGCCTGCCCTTCCAGGCAGGGTGTGCGGGCGCCGATCAGCTCCTTGTCGTAGTCGAAGGGCAGGGGCTCGGCCTTCTCCGTGCCGGTGTTGGTCTTCCAGGCCTTCACGAACGACTTGGCCTGGGCGATCTCGCTCTTCCACTCCTCGACCGACCACTCGCCGACCCCACCGCCGGGGCCGCAGAAGTGGCCGTTGAAGTGGGTGCCGATCTCGTTGCCCTCCAGCCACGCGCCGCGCAGCTGGTCCACGGTGTCCTTGATTCCGCGAACGTCGTTGAACCCGATGTCGGAGCGGCCCGGTGAGTGCTGAGGCGGCCGGTACAGGTCCCGCTTCTCCTCCGGCAGCATGTACACGCCGCTCAGGAAGTACGTCATGGTCGCGTCGTTGGCCCGGGCGACCTCGCGGAAGTGCGAGAAGAGCCGTTGACCGTCCTCCCCCGCGCCGTCCCAGGAGAAGACCACGAACTGCGGGGGGCGCTGACCGGGCTTCAGCCGTTCCGGCCTGGGCAGGTGCGGCTGCAGCCCGGTATAGGCGGTGGAGCCGTCGCCGATCAGCCGGACCGCGGCCTTGGGCGGCGCCGGGGCACCTCCCTTCGTGGGCCCGCCCTGCCGACCCTCCTGCTCCGTGGTGTTCGCGCCGGGTGAGCCGGCGGTCGTCGTCGGCTCACCGATCCCGCATCCGGCGAGCGCCGCGGCGCAGGTCGCGGCGAGCGTGACTCCGGCGGCGATCCTCTGGGTGACGGCCATGTCCCGCCCACCTTCCTTCGCTCAGGGGCAGAGCAGCCAAGGTCACACAGAGTTCCGATCATGATTAATACGACAAGCCGATGAAAGGCTTCATTCACCCTCACGAGTGATCTAATGACCTATTTGCGGCTAATGTTCTTGCGTGTCCTTTACCCTGCATTACGATTCGTTTACTGAGCGTTGAGGAATCCCGCCGTTGAACGCCGTGCCCCACGGCCGCGAACCGACGCGTCCGCGCAGCCCCGGAGGAGACGGGAGAACATGTCCGCCTGCGTCCCCACCCACACCACCGACCCGGACTCGAACCGAACGGAGCGTGATCACCGACCGCACAGCCCGCCGGACGGACCGCGCCGTCGGTTCCATGTCTCGGCCGCCGACCTGTCCGCATCCATCGCGGTCTTCCTGATCGCCCTCCCCCTGTCCCTGGGCATCGCCCTCGCCACCGACGCACCGCTCCAGGCCGGCCTCGTCGCGGCCGCCGTCGGCGGAATCGTGGCCGGACGCCTCGGCGGATCCCCCCTCCAGGTGAGCGGCCCCGCGGCCGGTCTCACCGTCGTCACCGCCGACCTCATCCACCAGTACGGCTGGCGCACCACCTGTGCCATCACCGTCCTCGCGGGTCTGTCCCAACTGGGCCTGGCCCACCTGCGCGTGGCCCGCTCGGCGCTCGCCGTCAGCCCCGCGATCGTGCACGGCATGCTCGCCGGCATCGGCGTCACCATCGCCGTCGCCCAGCTGCACATCGTGCTCGGCGGCACCCCGCAGAGCTCCGTCAGCGCCAACATCGGGGCGCTGCCCGCCCAGTTGGCGCACCTGCAACCCGCCGCGGTCTCCGTGAGCGTCCTCACCCTCGTCCTGCTGCTCGCCTGGCCCCGGCTCCCCGGCCCCGTCGGTCGGCAGCTACGCACGATCCCGGCCGCCCTGGTCGCGGTCGCCGGCGCCACGGCGACGGCCGCGGTCGCCGCGTTGAGCCTGCCCAAGGTCGACCTGCCGTCCTGGCGGAGCCACGCCCTGGCCGGCGTGCCCGACGGGCCGGTGCTCGGCCTCGTCGCGGCCGTCCTCACCACCACGCTCGTGTGCAGCGTGCAGTCGCTGCTCGGGGCCGTCGCCATGGACAAACTGGCGGCCGGGCGGACCGACGTACGGCGCTCCGACCTCGACCGCGAGCTGCGCGGCCAAGGCGCGGCCAACGTCGTCTCCGGCGCCCTCGGCGGCCTGCCGATCGCCGGCGTCGCCGTCCGCAGCACGGCCAATGTCCGTGCCGGCGCCACCAGCCGGAACTCCACGATGTTGCACGGCGTCTGGGTGGTCGGGGCCACCCTGCTGCTGGTGCCCGTCCTGGAGCTGATCCCCCTGGCCTCGCTGGCCGCCCTGGTGATGGCCGTGGGGGTCCAGATGGTGTCCCTGCACCACATCCGCACGGTCAGCCGCCACCGCGAGGTGCTGGTCTACGCCGTCACCACCCTCGGCGTCGTCGTCTTCGGCGTCCTGGAGGGCGTCGCGCTCGGTATCGCCGTGGCCGTCGGCGTCGCCCTGCACCGCCTCACCCGCACCCGCATCACCCGCGACGAGAGGGACGGAGTCCATCACGTCCATGTGCGCGGTCAGTTGACGTTCCTGGCGGTGCCCCGCCTCAGCCGTGCCCTGCACCAGGTCCCCGTGGGGGCCGCCACCGTGGTGGAGCTGGACGGGTCCTTCATGGACCACGCGGCCTACGAGTCACTGCAGGACTGGCAGCACGCCCACCACGCGCGGGGCGGCACCGTGGAGATCACCGGCCGCGCCGGCACCCGGATCGCCGAGCCCGCGAGCACCTCGGCGGCCGGCTGCCGCTGCCGGCCCTGGACGCCCTGGCGCAACCACCAGTGCGAGGCCCCGGTCACCCCGACCGCGGGCACGCCGCAGGAGGAGGCGGCCGAAGGCCCGAGCGGTCATCAACTGGCCCGCGGCATCAGCGCGTTCCAGCGCAACACGGCTCCCCTGGTCCGCAGGGAGCTGGCCCGGCTGGCGCGCGAGGGGCAGCAGCCGTCGCAGCTCTTTCTGACCTGCGCCGACTCCCGGCTCGTCACGTCGATGATCACCTCCAGTGGTCCCGGCGACCTTTTCGTCGTGCGCAATGTCGGCAACCTCGTGCCGCTGCCCGGCGAGGAGAGCGGCGACGACTCGGTGGCCGCGGCGATCGAGTACGCGGTGGACGTGCTGAAGGTACGGTCCATCACGGTCTGCGGGCACTCCGGCTGCGGCGCGATGCAGGCCCTGCTCACAACCGATCCGCACGGCGCCCAGACCCCTCTCAAGCGCTGGCTGCGCCACGGCCGGCCCAGCCTGGAGCGCGCGACCGACAAGAACCGCCCCTGGGCCCGTCTCGCGGGTCGCGAACCCGCCGACGCCGTCGAACAGCTGTGCCTGACCAACATCGTCCAGCAGCTGGCACACCTGAGAGCCCACGACTCCGTCGCCCGCGCACTGCGCGAGGGGGCGCTCGAACTGCACGGCATGTACTTCCACGTGGGCGAGGCACAGGCGTACCTGCTCACGGGGGAAGCACCCGAGAGCGGAGTCTTCGATCGGGTCACCGGCACGACCGACCCGTCCGACCCCACCGGGACGGTCCTGCACGACACGCGCGCGTGAACCGATCTCCCTCCGGGTCCGTGGGAAAGGGTGGCGTCCTGGCCGCAGGGCCACCCGCCCACAGGTCTAAACCAATCCGAAGAAGACCCTTGTCATCGGGGGTCCGGGTCTGATGAGCTGTGGCCTGGGACACAACGGACGCCCCGGCAAAGCACCGCAAGGGAGATGTCGTGAGCAACGAAAGCCTGGCCAACCTCTTGAAGGAGGAGCGACGCTTCGCGCCGCCCGCTGACCTGGCCGCGAGCGCCAACGTCACGGCCGAGGCGTACGAGCAGGCCAGGGCTGACAGGCTCGGCTTCTGGGCGGCTCAGGCCCGGCGGCTGACCTGGGCCAAGGAGCCGACCGAGACGCTGAATTGGTCGAACCCGCCGTTCGCCAAGTGGTTCGAGGACGGCGAACTCAACGTCGCGTACAACTGCGTCGACCGGCACGTGGAGGCCGGCAACGGCGACCGGGTCGCCATCCACTTCGAGGGCGAACCCGGAGACAGCCGGGCCATCACCTACGCCGAGCTCAAGGACGAGGTGAGCAAGGCCGCCAACGCACTGCTGGAGCTGGGGGTCCAGGCGGGCGACCGGGTCGCGGTCTACATGCCCATGATCCCGGAGACGGCCGTGGCGATGCTCGCCTGCGCCCGGATCGGCGCCGCGCACTCCGTCGTCTTCGGCGGCTTCTCCGCGGACGCGCTCGCGACCCGCATCCAGGACGCGGACGCCAAGGTGGTCATCACCTCCGACGGCGGCTACCGGCGCGGCAAGCCCTCCGCTCTCAAGCCCGCCGTGGACGACGCGGCCGACCGGGCCGGCAATGTCGAGCACGTCCTCGTCGTCCGCCGCACCGGCCAGGACGTCGCCTGGAACGACTCCCGTGACGTGTGGTGGCACGAGATCGTCGACCGGCAGAGCAGCGAGCACACCCCGCAGCCGTTCGGGGCCGAGCATCCGCTGTTCATCCTGTACACGTCCGGCACCACCGGTAAGCCCAAGGGCATCCTGCACACCTCCGGCGGCTACCTGACGCAGACGTCGTACACCCACCACGCCGTCTTCGACCTCAAGCCGGAGACGGACGTGTACTGGTGCACGGCCGACGTCGGCTGGGTCACCGGCCACTCGTACATCGTCTACGGACCGCTGGCGAACGGCGCGACGCAGGTCATGTACGAGGGCACGCCCGACACCCCGCACCAGGGGCGGTTCTGGGAGATCGTGCAGAAGTACGGGGTGACGATCCTCTACACGGCGCCCACGGCCATCCGTACGTTCATGAAGTGGGGCGACGACATCCCCGCGAAGTTCGACCTGTCCTCGCTCCGCGTCCTCGGCTCCGTCGGTGAGCCCATCAACCCCGAGGCGTGGATCTGGTACCGCAAGCACATCGGGGCCGACGCGACGCCGATCGTGGACACCTGGTGGCAGACCGAGACCGGCGCGATGATGATCTCCCCGCTGCCGGGTGTGACGTCGACCAAGCCGGGGTCCGCGCAGACGCCGCTGCCGGGCATCTCCGCCACGGTCGTCGACGACGAGGCGAACGAGGTGCCGAACGGCGGTGGTGGCTATCTCGTCCTCACCGAGCCGTGGCCGTCGATGCTGCGCACCATCTGGGGGGACGACCAGCGCTTCCTCGACACGTACTGGTCGCGGTTCGAGGGCAAGTACTTCGCCGGTGACGGGGCGAAGAAGGACGACGACGGGGACATCTGGCTCCTCGGCCGCGTCGACGACGTGATGCTCGTGTCCGGCCACAACATCTCGACGACCGAGGTGGAGTCCGCGCTCGTCTCGCACCCGTCCGTGGCCGAAGCGGCCGTGGTCGGCGCCGCGGACGAGACCACCGGGCAGGCGATCGTGGCATTCGTCATCCTGCGCGGCACGGCGAACGCCGAGGACGAGAGCCTCGTCGCCGACCTCCGCAACCACGTCGGCGCCACCCTCGGCCCGATCGCCAAGCCGAAGCGGGTCCTGCCGGTTCAGGAGCTGCCGAAGACCCGCTCCGGGAAGATCATGCGGCGGCTGCTGCGTGACGTGGCGGAGAACCGTCAGCTCGGCGACGTCACGACGCTGACCGATTCCACGGTCATGGACCTCATCCAGGCCAAGCTGCCGGCGGCGCCCAGCGAGGACTGACGCGCCCCGTACGACCTCCCAGGGGCACCCGGCGACCGGCACGCCGGGTGCCCCTTAGGTAGGCTAAAGAACAGGTGTGCCGGGAAGTCTGGTCGGCGAGTGTTCCGTGCTGTCCACCGACCGGAGGTCCCACCGTGGCCGCGTCCCGCACCACCCCCACCCGCAGGGTTCTCGACCGGCTCTCCCTGTCGGAGCGGACCTTCGTGGCGGACGCGCTGCGCACGGAGACCGTCGGCGGTGTGCTGCTGCTCCTGGCCGCCGTCACCGCGCTGGTCTGGGTCAACGTGCCCGCGCTGCACGACAGCTACGAGAGCGTCAGCCACTTCCACTTCGGCCCCGCAGCGCTCGGCCTCGACCTGTCCGTGGCGCACTGGGCGGCCGACGGCCTTCTGGCCATCTTCTTCTTCGTCGCCGGCATCGAACTCAAGCGCGAACTGGTCGCCGGTGACCTCAAGGACCCCCGGACGGCCGCGCTGCCCGTGATCGCGGCGTTGTGCGGCATGGTCGTTCCGGCGCTCGTCTACACGCTCACCAACCTCACCGGGGGCGGCTCTTTGGCCGGCTGGGCGGTGCCCACGGCCACCGACATCGCCTTCGCGCTGGCCGTGCTCGCCGTCATCGGCACCTCCCTGCCGAACGCGCTGCGCGCCTTCCTGCTCACCCTCGCCGTCGTCGACGACCTGTTCGCGATCCTGATCATCGCGCTGTTCTTCACGGACGACCTGAACTTCGCCGCGCTGGGCGGCGCGTTGGCCGGTCTCGCCGTCTTCTGGCTGCTGCTGAGGAAAGGCGTACGCGGGTGGTACGTCTACGTTCCCCTCGCGCTCGTCGTCTGGGCGCTGATGTACAACAGCGGCGTGCACGCCACCATCGCCGGTGTCGCGATGGGGCTGATGCTGCGCTGCACCCGGCGCGAAGGGGAGGAGCACTCCCCCGGCGAGCACATCGAGCACCTCGTTCGCCCCTTGTCGGCAGGTCTGGCTGTGCCACTGTTCGCCCTGTTCAGCGCGGGGGTCGCGGTGTCGGGCAGAGCGCTGGCGGAGGTGTTCACGCAGCCGGAGACGCTCGGCGTGGTTCTCGGACTGGTCGTCGGCAAGGCGGTCGGGATCTTCGGCGGGACCTGGCTGGCAGCGCGCTTCACCCGGGCCGAACTCTCCGAGGACCTGGCCTGGCCGGACGTCTTCGCCGTCTCCTCCCTCGCCGGGATCGGCTTCACCGTGTCGCTGCTCATCGGCGAACTGGCCTTCGAGGGAGACCAGGTGCTCACCGACAGCGTCAAGGCCGCCGTCCTCACCGGTTCCCTCGTCGCGGCGGTCCTGGCGACCGTCCTGTTGAAGCTGCGGAACGCCAAGTACCAGGCCCTGTGGGCCGCCGAGGAGCGCGACGAGGACCTCGACGGCATCCCCGACATCTACGAGCAGGATGACCCGGCGTACCACCTGCGCATGGCGGAGATCTACGAACGCAAGGCCGCAGAACATCGCAGGCTTGCCGAAGTGGCGGGCGGGGCAGGCGTCGGCGACGACGGTCCGGCATGATCTGACAGGACCGTACACAGGACCGTACAAACGCATATGAGGGAGACCCCGATGAGCGCACCCGACGGCAGCCCGGTCGGAGCCGAACGCAGCGTCGGCCAGTTGGTCGCCTCGGCGACGGCCGAGATGTCCGCGCTGGTGCACGACGAGATCGCGCTGGCCAAGGCCCAGCTCAGGCAGGACGTCAAGCGAGGAGTGATCGGCGGCGGGGCGTTCACCGCGGCCGGCGCGGTGCTGATCTTCTCCCTGCCGATGCTGAGTTTCGCGCTGGCGTACGGCATCCGCACCTGGAGCGAGTGGAACCTGGCGATCTGCTTCCTGCTGTCGTTCGCGGCGAACGTCGTGGTCGCCCTCGTGCTGACACTCATCGGCGTCGTCTTCTCCAAGAAGGCCAAGAAGGGCCAGGGCCCGCAGAAGGTCGCCGCCTCCATGAAGGAGACGGCGGGTGTGCTGCAGAACGCCAAGCCGCACCCCCGTCGGCCCGCCCCGGCCGACGGCGCCGTCGAGGCTGTGGCACGCTCGACGTCATGACGGACCCCGCGACCACCCCGGCCGCCCCCTGGAATCAGCCCGCGTCTCCCGTACGGCTCGACGTGCCCGGTGCCAAGGAGCTGATCCACCGGGACGTGGCCGCCAACGGCGCACGCTTCCACATCGCGGAAGTCGGCGACGGACCGCTGGTGCTACTGCTGCACGGCTTCCCGCAGTTCTGGTGGACCTGGCGGCATCAGCTGGTCGCCCTGGCGGACGCGGGCTTCCGGGCCGTGGCGATGGACCTGCGCGGGGTCGGCGGCAGCGACCGCACACCCCGGGGTTACGACCCCGCGAACCTCGCCCTCGACATCACCGGGGTCGTACGGTCCCTCGGCGAGCCCGACGCCGCACTGGTCGGCCACGACCTGGGCGGCTATCTGGCGTGGACGGCGGCCGTGATGCGCCCCAAGCTCGTCCGGCGGCTCGCCGTGTCGTCCATGCCGCACCCGCGGCGCTGGCGCTCGGCGATGCTCTCGGACGTCAAACAGACCTCCGCGGGCTCCTACATCTGGGGATTCCAGCGGCCCTGGATCCCCGAGCGGCAGCTCACCGCCGACGACGGCGCCCTGGTCGGCCGGCTGATCCGGGACTGGTCGGGGCCGCGGCTGCCCGACGACGAGGCCGTGGAGGCGTACCAGCGGGCGATGTGCATCCCCTCGACCGCGCACTGCTCGATCGAGCCGTACCGGTGGATGGTGCGGTCCATGGCCCGCCCGGACGGCATCCAGTTCAACCGCCGGATGAAGCGGCCGGTCCGGGTGCCCACCCTCCACCTGCACGGTTCGCTCGACCCGGTGATGCGCACCCGCAGTGCGGCCGGGTCCGGGGAGTACGTCGAAGCGCCGTACCGTTGGCGGCTGTTCGACGGTCTGGGACACTTCCCCCACGAGGAGGACCCGGTGGCGTTCTCGACCGAACTCATCAACTGGCTGAAGGATCCCGAGCCCGACCGGTGAGTCGGCCAGGTCGCCCGCTATCCGGACGTGAACACCTGTTCCACGGAGGGCCACTTGCCCGGCGCATAGGCCAATTGGGGGGCCTGGGGGCGGTTATCGACCTTGGGGCGGGGGCACACGTCGGGGTATGGGCTGGACGCACGACTACAGTGACGCAGCACGCAACCGCCGCTCGGCCTCGGGCCTGAGCTCCCACCAGAGGGGCGGTCCGCAACTGCAGGGCACCGATCCCCGGCTGGGCATTCCGCGCATCCTGCGCCGCCGGGCCCGCTGGGTCTCGGCCCGGCTGCGCCATCCTCGTCCCTGACCCGTACGGGGCGACCCGCACAGGACCTCGCACCACCGGCCCCGCCCGGCCTCAGAGCGCGCAGCTGTCGCTGTCCACCTGCTGGTTGGCCGTACGGCCCTTGGCGATGTCTTCCTCGACCTCGTCCGCGGTGAGGGCGTAGCCCGTCTCCGGGTCGTCGAGGGACTTCGCGAAGACCACGCCGTAGACCTTGCCGTCGGGCGTGAGCAGCGGGCCGCCGGAGTTGCCCTGGCGGACGGTCGCGTAGAGCGAGTACACATCACGGTGGACGGTGCCGCGCTTGTAGATGTCGGCGCCGTTGGCCGTGATGCGACCGCGCACGCGCGCGGGCCGGATGTCGTACGCGCCGTTCTCCGGGAAGCCCGCGACGATCGCGTCGTCGCTGCTGACGGCGTCCTTGGTGGTGAACTGCAGCGCGGGGGCCTTGAGGCTGGGCACGTCCAGTACGGCGATGTCGCGCTCCCAGTCGTAGAGGACGACCTTGGCGTCGTACTTGCGGCCCTCGCCGCCGATCTGGACGGTGGGTTCGTCGACCCCGCCGACCACGTGCGCGTTGGTCATCACCCGGCGCTCGCCGAAGACGAAGCCGGTGCCTTCGAGGACCTTGCCGCAACTCTGGGCGGTGCCCATGACCTTGACGATGGATCGCTTGGCGCGCTGGGCGACCGGGCTGCCGGCGAGTGCGGGGTCGGGGGGCTGGACCTCGGTGATCGGCTCGTTCGAGAACGGGCTGAAGACCTGCGGGAAACCGTTCTGCGTGAGGACCGAGGAGAAGTCCGCGAACCAGGTGTCCGCCTGGGTGGGCAGGGCACCGGCCACGCCCTGCAGCACCCTGGAGTTGCGGACCTCCTTGCCGAGCGTCGGCAGGGTCGTTCCGGCGAGTGCGGAACCGATCAGCCAGGCGACCAGGAGCATCGCGACGACGTTGACGAGGGCACCGCCGGTGGCGTCCAGGGCGCGGGCCGGGGACCAGGTGATGTAGCGGCGCAGTTTGTTGCCGAGGTGGGTGGTCAGCGCCTGGCCGACGGAGGCGCAGACGATCACGATGACCACCGCCACGACCGCGGCGGCCGTGCTGACCTCGGAGTTGTCGGTCATCCAGTCCCAGATCACGGGCATGGCGTACACCGCGACGAGACCGCCGCCGAGGAAGCCGATCACCGAGAGGATGCCGACGACGAAGCCCTGTCGGTAGCCCACGATCGCGAACCAGACGGCGGCGACCAGCAACAGGATGTCCAGCACGTTCACCGCTTCAAGCCTCGCCTCGTCACTACGCGATCACTACAGGCCGACCGGGGAACCGGTCCGCCGCGCGGCGACAGGGGGACGCAGCAGGCCCCAGAAGACGCAGCACGGCAGACACCCTGTCATGAGCGCCAGTCGAGCGGGACCTGCTTCTCCCGGTCCCAGGGGCGCTCCCAGCCCGAGTAGTGCAGCAGACGGTCGATCACTCCGGCCGTGAAACCCCACACCAGGGCTGATTCGACCAGAAATGCCGGACCTGCGTACCCGCGGGGGTGCACGGCGGTGGCTCTGTTGGCGGGATCCGTGAGATCCGCCACGGGGACGGTGAAGACGCGGGCCGTCTCGTTCGGATCGACGACGCGGACCGGGGTGGGGCGGCGCCACCAGCCCAGGACGGGGGTCACGACGAAGCCGCTGACCGGGATGTAGAGCTTGGGCAGCACGCCGAAGAGCTGGACGCCTGCCGGGTCGAGGCCGGTCTCCTCCTCGGCCTCGCGCAGGGCGGCGCGCAGCGGGCCGTCGCTCTGCGGGTCGCCGTCCTCGGGGTCGAGGGCGCCGCCCGGGAAGGACGGCTGGCCCGCGTGCGATCGCAGCGAACCGGCGCGCTCCATGAGCAGCAGTTCGGGTCCGTCCGGGCCGTCGCCGAACAGGATCAGGACCGCCGACTGCCGACCCGAGCCGTTCTCCGGCGGCAGGAAGCGGCTCAGCTGCAGCGGCTCGACCGTCTCGGCGGCGCGCACCACCGGGTCCAGCCAGGAGGGCAGGCCCGTCTTGTCCAGGACGACGTGCTGGGCCCACTCGTGGTGCCGCCCCGTGTGGTGCCCGTTGTCGGTGTCCGTGCCGCCGTCCGTCCGGCTCACGCGTGTCATAGCCACCCCCGTCGTTCTTCCGGTCCCAACGCCCGGAGGACCGCTGATCGTTCCACATGAACCCGACGTCCCCCTTGTGGGTGGCGGAGACCGGGACGGGGAGGGCGTGATCCGGAGCAAGGGCGCGAGACGGCGTACGGAGCGAGGGAGATGTGCGCGCCGGCGTGTGTGCCGAAGCGGACGGGTGCGGTGAGGCGGACGGGTGCGGTGGTGTGCGTGTCCGGGCGCCCGGTGCGGTCCGTCATCCGGCGGCTCCGAGGGGCGGGGCCGGGATGCCGCCCGCGTCCAGGTAGGACTGCGGAGGCTTGAGGCGCTGGCCGGGGAAACCGCCCTTCTCGTACTTCAGCAGCTTCCTGGCCTTCTCCGGGTCCGTCTCACCCTCGCCGAACGCCGGGCAGAGCGGGGCGATGGGGCAGGCGCCGCAGGCCGGTTTGCGGGCGTGGCAGATACGGCGGCCGTGGAAGATCACGTGGTGCGACAGCATCGTCCACTCGCTCTTCGGGAAGAGCGCGCCGACGGCGGCCTCGATCTTGTCCGGGTCGGTCGCCTCGGTCCATCGCCAGCGCCGTACGAGCCGTTGGAAGTGGGTGTCCACGGTGATGCCGGGGCGGCCGAAGGCGTTGCCCAGCACGACGAAGGCGGTCTTGCGGCCCACGCCGGGCAGCTTGACGAGATCTTCCAGACGACCGGGGACCTCGCCGCCGTGGTTGTCCACCAGGGCCTTCGACAGGCCCATCACCGACTTCGTCTTGGCACGGAAGAACCCGCAGGGTCGCAGGATCTCCTCGACCTCCTGCGGGTCGGCCGCGGCCAGGTCCTCGGGGGTGGGGTACTTCGCGAAGAGCGCCGGTGTCGTCTGGTTGACCCGCAGGTCGGTCGTCTGCGCGGACAGGACCGTCGCCACGATCAGCTGGAAGGAGTTCTCGAAGTCCAGCTCCGGGTGCGCGTACGGATACACCTCGGCGAGTTCGCGATTGATGCGACGGGCACGGCGGACGAGGGCCGTCCGGGACTCGGGCTTGACCGCCGGGACCTTTCTCCGGGTCGAGGGAGCCCCTCGCGTCACGGCCGCCTTCGCCTCTGCCGCCTCTGCCGCCTTCCGGGCGGTGGCGGCCTTCTTCACCGGGGCCGCTTTCCTCACCGGAGCCGCTTTCGCCGGGGCCGTGGTCTTCCGGGCGGGATTCTCCGCCGCTGATGGATCGGACACCTTCGTCGCCTTTGCCGTTTTGTTCGCTCCCGTGGGGCCCTGTTCGCCCACAGCGGAATCGCGCCGTACAACCACCCGCCCAGCCCCCTCGGCCCGTGCTCTCACCGGCGTTTTGGACACCCGGCCAGCCTAAAGCCCGGCACCGACATCCGCCCCGGGCCCAGAAGATCGGCCCCCAATTGGACCCCTGACGCATACCCCGGGACATGTGTGCGGCATCCTTGTGACAGATCACACTGTTTGGACCGTCCGGCAAGATGGGGAACACGGTCCCCTGGTAGTACGGGGAGCAAGATCCCCTGAGCAGGTCGACAAGGAGAGAACTCGTGGACGACGTTCTGCGGCGCGCCCCGCTCTTCGCGGCGCTCGATGACGAGCAGGCCGCGGAGCTCCGCGCCTCCATGAGTGAGGTGACCCTCGCGCGCGGTGACGCTCTGTTCCACGAGGGCGACCCGGGTGACCGCCTTTATGTGGTCACCGAGGGCAAGGTGAAGCTGCACCGCGCCTCGCCCGACGGCCGCGAGAACATGCTGGCCGTGCTCGGCCCCGGTGAGCTGATCGGCGAGCTGTCGCTGTTCGACCCCGGTCCGCGGACGGCGACGGCCTCGGCGCTGACCGAGGTCAAGCTGCTGGGCCTCGGCCACGGTGACCTCCAGCCGTGGCTGAACGCGCGGCCCGAGGTGGCGGCGGCGCTGCTGCGCGCGGTCGCGCGGCGGCTGCGCAAGACCAACGACCAGATGTCCGACCTGGTGTTCTCGGACGTGCCCGGGCGGGTCGCTCGTGCGCTGCTGGATCTTTCCCGCCGGTTCGGGGTGCAGTCGGAGGAAGGCATCCATGTGGTGCACGACCTCACCCAGGAGGAGCTGGCGCAGCTCGTGGGCGCGTCCCGGGAGACCGTGAACAAGGCGCTGGCGGACTTCGCGCAGCGCGGGTGGCTGCGCCTGGAGGCGCGCGCGGTCATCCTGCTGGACGTGGAGCGACTGGCCAAGCGGTCTCGCTGACGCGGGGCCGGCGGTACACCGGTTCCGCCAGGTACGTCAGGCCGTGGTCGCTGCGGCCACCCGTACGCCGATGGGGTTCGTCTCGTTTCTCGGGGCGGGCCCCCTCTTGTCGTGTCCAGAAGCGCCCTTGTCGTGTCCAGAGGCGCCGCGACGCGCTCTCGGCCCCCTGGAAGCGCCTGGGAGGGGCCCCTGGGGCCCGCGAGGGCACGGAGGCCCGGTGTGACACCCCGGGTGCCCTGAAGCCCGGAGGCGGGCGCTCAGGCTCGGGAGCGGTCAGATCAGGCCGTGTTCGGTCAGATACTCCAGCTGTGCCCGAACCGAGAGTTCCGCGGCGGGCCAGAGGGAGCGGTCCACGTCCGCGTAGACGCGGGCGACCACCTCGCCCGGGGTGCGGTGACCGTTCTCGACGGCCGTCTCGACCTGCGCCAGCCGGTGGGCGCGGTGGGCGAGATAGAACTCGACGGCACCCTGGGCGTCCTCCAGGACGGGGCCGTGGCCGGGGAGGACGGTGTGGACGCCGTCGTCGACCGTGAGGGACCTGAGGCGGCGCAGGGAGTCGAGATAGTCGCCGAGACGACCGTCGGGGTGGGCCACGACGGTCGTGCCGCGGCCCAAAACGGTGTCACCGGTCAGGACGGCCCGGTCGGCCGGGATGTGGAAGCAGAGCGAGTCGGAGGTGTGGCCCGGGGTCGGGACGACACGGAGTTCCAGGCCGCCGAGCGCGATGACGTCACCCGTGCCCAGTCCCTCGTCGCCGAGCCGCAGCGTCGGGTCCAGGGCCCGTACGTTCGTCCCGGTCAGCTCGGCGAAGCGGGCGGCGCCCTCGGCGTGGTCGGGGTGGCCGTGCGTGAGCAGGGTCAGCGCGATGCGCCGGCCGGTCTTCTCCGCCGTGTCGACGACGTTGCGCAGATGAGCGTCGTGCAGCGGACCGGGATCGATCACGACGGCGAGTTCGGAGTCCGGTTCGGAGACGATCCAGGTGTTGGTGCCGTCCAGCGTCATCACCGAGGCGTTCGGCGCGAGCACGTTGACGGCGCGCGCCGTGGCGGGGCCGGACAGGACACCGCCCCTGGGCTGGCCGGGAAGGGCTGCTGCGTCGGTCATGCGGAGGGGCCTTCCAGCGGGATGGGAGGAGTGCCGCGGTGTCGGCCGCGGGCGGGCGCGGCGTCCCGGCGCCCGCACGGCGGTGCGGGGAACGCGGGCGGATCCTCGGGCCGGCCGCTCGACCGGCTCGGGAGGGCTGTCGCCGCGGTCATGTGGGGTCTCCGGCGGCCGGAACACGCTTGGTGAACTCGTCGTGGCCCGGCCAGGAGAGGATCACGTCGTCGTTCTCCAGGCGGGCCCGAGCGAGGACGGGTGTCAGGTCGCGGGCGGGTGCGGCGGCGAGCGCGGCGGCGGCCGAGTCGTACTCCGCGAGCCGGCGCAGGGTGGCGATGGTGGGCGGCATCATCATCAGCTCGCCCTTGTCGTAGCCGTCCGCCGCGTCCCGGGGGCGGATCCACACCGTGCGGTCGGCCTCCGTGGAGGCGTTGCGGGTGCGCTGGCCCTGCGGGAGGGCGGCCACGAAGAACCAGGTGTCGTAGCGGCGGGCCTCGAACTCCGGGGTGATCCAGCGCGCCCAGGCGCCGAGGAGATCGGAGCGCAGGACCAGCCCCCGGCGTTCCAGGAACTCGGCGAAGGACAGTTCCCGGGCGGCCACCGCGGCACGGTCGGCCTCCCAGTCGTCGCCCGTGGTGTCCCCGATCACGGTGTCGGGGCTCGGCCCGGCGAGCAGGACGCCCGCCTCCTCGTACGTCTCCCGGACGGCCGCGCAGACGATGGCCTGGGCGTCGGTCTCGTCGACACCGAGGCGGGACGCCCACCACGCGCGCGTGGGGCCCGCCCAGCGGATCTGGTGGTCGTCGTCGCGGGGGTCCACCCCGCCGCCCGGATACGCGTACGCGCCTCCGGCGAAGGCCATGGAGGCGCGTCTGCGCAGCATGTGCACGACCGGGGTGTCGGCCGTGTCCTTGAGCAGCATGACGGTGGCGGCCCGCCTGGGGGTCACCGGTGTCAGCGTGCCGGCCGCGAGTGCGCGGATGCGGTCCGGCCACTCGGCTGGGTACCACTGCCCGTTTGCCATGGGCGGAGGCTAACTCGTAACGGGCTGATGTTCGAGTGAGCCTCCGCGATCTTGGTGGCGGTCAGGCTTCGGTGAGCTCCACCTGGAGTTCCACCTCGACCGGCGCGTCCAGAGGCAGGACCGCCACACCGACCGCGCTGCGCGCGTGGACGCCCCTGTCGCCGAAGACGGCGCCGAGGAGTTCGCTCGCGCCGTTCAGTACGGCGGGCTGGCCGGTGAAGTCGGAGGCCGAGGCCACGAAGCCGACGACCTTCACCACGCGCGCGACCCGGTCCAGGTCGCCCGCCACGGACTTGACTGCGGCGAGCGCGTTCAGCGCACAGGTACGGGCGAGCTCCTTGGCCTCCTCGGGGGTGACCTCGGCGCCGACCTTGCCGGTGACGGGCAGCTTGCCGTCCACCATGGGCAGCTGCCCGGCGGTGTACACGTACACGCCGGACTGGACGGCCGGCTGGTACGCGGCGAGCGGCGGGACGACCTCGGGCAGCCTCAGCCCGAGTTCCACGAGCTTCGCTTCGACGGCGCTCACGGCTTGGGCCGCTTCAGGTAGGCCACCAGCTGCTCGGGGTTGTTCGGCCCGGGCACGACCTGGACGAGCTCCCAGCCGTCCTCGCCCCAGGTGTCCAGAATCTGCTTCGTGGCATGGACGAGCAGCGGCACGGTTGCGTATTCCCACTTGGTCATGTGGCCGACTTTATCCGCTGCCCGGCCGCCGTCCGGCACCGGTTCCTCGCCGTCCGGCACGGGTTTCCGTCGCCGTCCCGGTGGGCGTGACGACCTGGGCGGGCGGGCAGGAGCACCCAGGAGCGTGGGCCGCGCGTGGGCCGACAGGTGGGGGGCCGACAGGCGAGGAGGGCACAAGTTGTCCACAGCCTCCCGCGTATGCCGCGCGCGGACTGGTTAGGCTCGAATACGTGAGCAGGCTCCAGGTCGTCAGCGGCAAGGGCGGGACCGGAAAGACCACGGTCGCCGCCGCACTCGCGCTCGCCCTCGCGACCGAGGGGAAGCGCACCCTCCTGGTCGAGGTCGAGGGCAGACAGGGCATCGCACAGCTCTTCGAGGCGGAGGCACTGCCGTACGAAGAGCGGAAGATCGCGGTGGCCCCCGGGGGCGGGGAGGTGTACGCGCTGGCCATCGACCCCGAACTGGCCCTGTTGGACTACCTCCAGATGTTCTACAAGCTCGGCGGGGCGGGCCGGGCCCTGAAGAAACTCGGTGCCATCGACTTCGCCACCACCATCGCGCCCGGTCTCCGGGACGTACTGCTGACGGGCAAGGCCTGCGAGGCGGTGCGCCGCAAGGAGAAGAGCGGGCGGTTCACGTACGACTACGTGGTGATGGACGCGCCGCCCACCGGGCGCATCACCCGCTTCCTGAACGTCAACGACGAGGTGGCGGGCCTCGCGAAGATCGGCCCGATACACAATCAGGCCCAGGCCGTCATGCGGGTCCTGAAGTCCTCCGAGACGGCCGTGCACCTGGTGACTCTGCTGGAGGAGATGCCCGTCCAGGAGACGGCGGACGGCATCGCCGAGCTGCGGGCCGCGAATCTGCCGGTGGGGCGGATCATCGTCAACATGGTGCGGCCGGAGGTGCTGGACGCCGACGAGCTGGAGTTCGCGCGCGCGGTGCCCCGTACGGCCGTCGCCAAGTCCCTGTCCACGGCGGGCCTGGGCGGCGCGCGGCGCGGCGGCAACGCCGAACGGCTGGTGGAGCCGCTGCTCGTGCAGGCCGAGGAGTACGCCGAGCGGTACACCCTGGAGCACGAACAGCGGTCGGTACTGGGCGAGCTGGGCCTGCCGCTGCACGAACTGCCGCTGCTCGCCGAGGGCATGGACCTCGCGGGCCTGTACGAACTCGCCACGGAACTGCGTCAGCAAGGGATCTCATGACTCCGGACCCGGCCGCCTCGCGCGACGCGGCGCACGACCACGCCTCGGACCTCGACCACGCCCTGACCCAGGCGCCCGACGGACATCGCGTGATCAGCTCGACCCGGCCGCTGGCCGTCGACCCCCTGCTGGACGACCCGCGGACCCGCATCGTGGTGTGCTGCGGCGCCGGCGGTGTGGGCAAGACGACCACGGCGGCCGCCCTCGGACTCCGGGCCGCCGAGCGCGGCCGCAAGGTGGTCGTGCTCACCATCGACCCGGCCCGGCGGCTCGCCCAGTCCATGGGCATCGACTCGCTGGACAACACCCCGCGCCGGGTGAAGGGCATCGACGGGGACGGCGAACTGCACGCCATGATGCTCGACATGAAGCGCACCTTCGACGAGATCGTCGAGGCGCACGCGGACCCCGACCGGGCCTCCGCCATCCTGAGCAATCCCTTCTACCAGTCGCTCTCGGCGGGCTTCGCGGGCACGCAGGAGTACATGGCGATGGAGAAGCTGGGCCAGCTGCGGTCCCGTGACGAGTGGGACCTGATCGTCGTCGACACCCCGCCGTCGCGTTCGGCGCTGGACTTCCTGGACGCACCGAAGCGGCTGGGTTCGTTCCTGGACGGCAAGCTGATCCGGGTGCTGCTGGCGCCCGCGAAGGTCGGCGGGCGGGCCGGGATGAAGTTCCTGAACGTCGGCATGTCGATGATGACGGGCGCCCTGGGCAAGCTGCTCGGCGGTCAACTGCTCAGGGACGTGCAGACGTTCGTGGCCGCCATGGACTCCATGTTCGGCGGCTTCCGTACGCGCGCCGACGCCACGTACAAGCTGCTCCAGGCACCCGGCACGGCCTTCCTGGTGGTGGCGGCGCCGGAGCGGGACGCGTTGCGTGAGGCGGCGTACTTCGTGGAGCGGCTGGCGGCCGAGGACATGCCACTGGCGGGACTGGTGCTCAACCGTGTCCATGGCAGCGGCGCGGCCCAGCTGTCCGCCGAGCGCGCGCTCGCCGCCGCTGAAAATCTTGACGAGCCCCGCATTGTGGATCAGATGGACGGGAAAGCAGTTCGTAACTCTCCCGACACGTACGACAGTTCAGCCAGTCCGGAATCTCCCGCAACGACCGGTCCGCAGGACGGCTCCCCCGCCCCGGACCTGACGGTGGAACAACTCACGTCCGGCCTGCTCAGACTGCATGCCGAGCGGATGCGTCTGCTCTCCCGGGAACAGCGCACGCGTGACCGCTTCACCGCGCTTCATCCCGAGGTGCCCGTGGCCGAAGTGGCCGCGCTGCCCGGTGATGTCCACGACCTGGCGGGTCTGCGGGACATCGGGGACCGGCTCGCGGCCATAAGGCCGGAGTTGCCCACCTCCGACAACTGACTGGCTGCCTGGCTGACTCACTGCATGCCTGCCTGCCTGCCTGGCTGGCTGGCGGAAGGCTGAGGAGCCGTCCGTGGCCAGAAGACCGATCCACGCCTCGGGGCACCCGAGAGCCGGCACACCTGCCCGACGCGCCGACACCTCAAGGGCGCCCTCGACCGACGTGGCCCGGAAGGGGCCTCGCTCTCAGCTCACCGCCGCGTAGTTCTCGTACATCTCGTCATCGTCGAGCGGCAGAATGCCCGCGCCACGCTCGTACTCCGTGCGCGCGGTCTCCAGCAGCCTGCGCCACGACGTGACGGTCGGTCGCCTGCGCAGCAGTGCGCGGCGCTCGCGCTCCGTCATTCCTCCCCACACGCCGAACTCGACGCGGTTGTCCAACGCGTCCGCCAGGCACTCCGTCCGCACCGGGCATCCGGTGCACACCGCCTTGGCCCTGTTCTGCGCTGCTCCTTGAACGAACAGTTCATCCGGATCGGTAGTGCGGCAGGCAGCCTGCGCACTCCAGTCGGTTACCCAGCCCATACCGGCGCCGTCCTCTCCCGAATCGAGGCTCCCCCACGGCGGCAGCGGCATATTCACCGCCGCCAGTTGAGGACGTTACGGAAGGTGGGCACAGCGCAACACCCCCTTCGGGCCCAATCTTGAATGGCCCGAACGGACTATGCGTAAGCGGCAGATCACCCGCGGGAGTGACCTGAGGACATACGTGACTATCCCGTCAGAACGGGGCAGTTGACATGCGTCACAACGGACACCGAATGACACACGAGGTGGATTCGGACACGGCACCGGAAAAAAATCGTAAGAACGTCAGAACGATTCGGGCTCGCTGGACGTACTTGATACAAGGGCCTACGGCTGTGACAGTTGAGAGCAGCTTAGGCCAAGGCCTGCGCGCGTGTCCGGCGAATGAGAACGTAGACAACCGCTCATGTTCTCTTCTTCTGGTCACGCGTCGGCACCATCACGCCTCGGCGCCGTCGCACCGTGGGCAACGGATGTCACGATCCGGCACCCGTACCCCTCTGGACCCACCCGCTCCTTCGGAACGGTCATCGGTACGGATTAGGCTGCCCTCATGCCAAACAAGCGCTCGGGTGGTGGTCTGTCCCCCACACAGCAGGCCGCCAAGTTCCTAGGTGTCAGCGTGCTCGCCGGTGCCGTGATGGCGGGCATCGCCCTGCCCGCGGTCGGCGCCCTCGGGCTGGCGGCCAAGGGTTCCGTCGAGGGGTTCGACGAGCTCCCCGCCAACCTCAAGCAGCCACCGCTGAGCCAGCGCACCACGATCCTCGACAGCAAGGGCGACTCGATCGCCACGGTGTACAGCCGCGACCGCACGGTGGTCGATCTCAAGGAGATCTCGCCGTACATGCAGCAGGC
This sequence comes from Streptomyces akebiae, assembly GCF_019599145.1. NCBI lineage: Bacteria > Bacillati > Actinomycetota > Actinomycetes > Kitasatosporales > Streptomycetaceae > Streptomyces > Streptomyces akebiae. The sequence goes on from NZ_CP080647.1 coordinate 4,497,324, forward strand.
GATCATCGCCATCGAGGACGCCCGGTTCTACCAGCACGGCGCGGTCGACCTGAAGGGCGTCCTGCGCGCGCTGAACCGGAACGCGCGGGAGGGCGGTGTCGCCCAGGGCGCGTCCACGCTGACGCAGCAGCTGGTGAAGAACGTGGCGGTGGAGGAGGCCGGTGACGACCCGACGCTGGTCGCCCAGGCCACCCAGCAGACCCTCGGCCGGAAGATCAACGAGCTGAAGAAGGCGATCCAGCTCGAGGAGGAACTCGGCAAGAAGAAGATCCTCGAGAACTACCTGAACATCACGTTCTTCGGTCAGCAGGCCTACGGCGTCGAGGCCGCCTCGCAGCGCTACTTCTCCAAGTCCGCCAAGGACCTGGACGTGGAGGAGGCCGCGCTCCTCGCCGGCATCGTGCAGTCGCCCAGCCGGTACGACCCGGTGAACGACCCGCAGGAGGCCACCAAGCGGCGCAACACCGTGCTGCAGCGCATGGCCGATGTCGGCGACATCTCGCAGGCGGACGCCGACAAGGCCAAGAAGAAGCCGCTCGGCCTCGACATCAGCAAGCCGAAGAACGGCTGCATCACCGCGGTGAAGGGCGCGGGCTTCTTCTGCGACTACGTCCGCGAGGTCTTCCTGAACGACCCGATCTTCGGCAAGACCAAGGAGGACCGGGCCAAGATCTGGAACCAGGGCGGTCTGACCATCCGGACGACGATGGACCCGCAGGCCCAGAAGTCGGTCCAGGCCTCCGTCAAGGCACACGTCCGGCAGAAGGACGAGGTGGCCACCGCCGCCACCATCGTGGAGCCGGGCACCGGCAAGATCCTCGCCATGGGCCAGTCCAGGCCGTACGGCCTGGACACCAAGAAGAACGAGACGTCGATAAACCTCTCGGTCGACGAGTCGATGGGTGGCGGAGCGGGCTACCAGCCCGGTTCGACGTTCAAGCCGATCGTCGCCGCGGCGGCCATCGAGGACGGCATGTCCCCGGGGAAGATCTACTCCGCGCCGTACCAGATGGCGTATCCGAGCCCGATCTCCACCTGCGACGGCGGCTCCTGGCGCAACGGCACGGGCAGTAACGCCGCGAAGCTCGAGAACGAGAGCGCGAGCGAGGTCGGCCCGTACTCGATGGAGAAGGCGACCGCGCTGTCGGTCAACACCTACTTCGTGCAGATGATCGCGGACATCGGCATCTGCCCGGTGACGAAGATGGCCGGGAAGATGGGCGTCGAGCGGGCCGACGGCCGCAAGATGGACCAGGCCCCGTCGATCGCGCTCGGCACGCAGGAGATGTCCCCGCTGACCATGGCGAACGCGTACGCCACCTTCGCCGCGCGCGGGATGTACTGCACGCCGGTCGCCATCGATTCCATCACCCAGCGGGTCGGCGAGAAGTCGAAGTCGCTGGAGGTCCCGAAGTCGACGTGTTCGCGTGCCATGTCCGAGAAGACCGCCGACACGATCAGCACCCTGCTCGAGGGCGTGGTCGAGGACGGTACGGGCAGGGAGGCCGGCCTCGGCAGCAGCCGTCCCAGCGCCGGTAAGACCGGTACGACCGACTTCCGTTACGCGGCCTGGTTCGTGGGCTACACCCCGAACATGGCCGGTGCCGTCTGGGTCGGCGACCCCGCGCACAAGCGCCGCATGGTGAACATCACCATCGGCGGCGAACGGTACGACAAGGTCTTCGGCGGCCGGGTCCCCGGCCCGATCTGGCGCGACATGATGTCCGGCGCGCTGGAGGGCAGGCCGAACCCCGACTTCAACCGCGTCTACATCCCCGACGAGCGGCCGGACCGTGGCCGTGGGGACGACGACAACGGCAATGGGAACGGCAACGGGAACGGGAACGGCGACGACAACGGCAACGGTGACGACGGCGACAACGACGGCTTCATCGGCGGCGCTGACGGCGGCACCACCTTCCCGACCCCGGATTTCACCATCCCGGAGAACTGGATCCAGGGCCAGACGAACGGCGGGAACAACGGGAACGGCAACGGCGGGTTCGGGTGACGGAGCGGGATACGGCTGCGGTTCGGGTGACCGACCGGGATACGCCGCGGTTCGGACGAGAGCCGCGGTGGTGGCCTCGGTTCGGGTGAGAGCCGTGGTCGTGCCGACGGTTCGGTGACGGTCGTGGTCGTGCCGACGGTTCGGTGACGGTCGTGGTCAGGTCGGCGGTCCGCTGACGGCCATGGCGGTGGACCAAGAGATACGGCGGTGGGGGCGCCCCTGGAGAAGGGGCGCCCCCACCGCCGTCGTGTGGGAGGGCTGGAGGAAGCCGGCGGCCGACGCGAGCCGGAGGACCCGGCGGAGAGCGGAGGGCCGACGCCGGCCGGTGGGTTGCTCAGCCGCCCGCGAGCTGCTGCTTGACGATGGCGGCGACACGGCCGCCCTCGGCGAGCCCGGCCACCTTCGGGTTGACGATCTTCATGACCTGGCCCATCGCGCGCGGCCCCTCGGCACCGGCGGCCCGCACCTCCTCGACGGCCTGGACGACGATCTGCCGCAGCTCCTCGTCGGACAGCTGCTTGGGCAGGTACTCGGCGAGGAGCTCGCCCTCCGCCTTCTCCCGCTCGGCCGACTCGGTACGACCGCCCTGGGCGAAGGCTTCCGCGGCCTCACGGCGCTTCTTCGCCTCCTTGGTGATCACCTTGAGCACCTCGTCGTCGGAGAGCTCACGCTTCTCCTTGCCCGCGACCTCTTCCTTCGTGATCGCGGTGAGCGTCAGCCGGAGCGTCGAGGAGCGGAGCTCGTCGCGCTCCTTGATGGCGGCGTTGAGGTCTTCCTGCAGCTTCGACTTGAGCGTGGTCATGGCGTCGATTGTCGCAGGTGTGGCGTGAGAAGCGCGCCTTGATTTCGCTGGTGTGTGCGGATCGGGTGCGGAAGCCGGAGTGGGTTGTCCACAGGGAGAGTTGACGATCGGTGACGATCGGCGATGGTGGGCGACGGTTGTCCACAGGCGGGCGCTCGGGCTCGGCGGGGTCTGACACGATGGACACATGCGAGCGCGATACGGAGTACCTCTGGGGATCGCGGCGGTCGGTGCCGCCGGTGTGGTGTACGCGGCGGGTTTCGAGGCCCGCTCCTTCCGACTGCGGCGGGTGACGGTGCCGGTGCTGCCACCGGGCATGCGGCCGATGCGCATACTCCAGGTGTCCGACATCCACATGGTGAGCGGGCAGCGCAAGAAGCAGCGTTGGCTGCGGTCCCTGGCCGGGCTGCGCCCCGACTTCGTGATCAACACCGGTGACAACCTCTCCGACCCCGAGGGCGTCCCCGAGGTGCTGGACGCGTTGGGCCCGCTGATGGAGTTCCCCGGCGCCTATGTCTTCGGGTCCAACGACTACTACGGCCCGAAGCTGCGCAACCCCGCGCGCTACCTCCTGGAGAAGGTGCAGGGACGACACGGCCTGAACGGCAACAAGCCGGTGGTCGGCGCCATCCACAACCCGTGGGAGGACCTGCGGGACGGCTTCGACGGGGCGGGCTGGCTCAACCTCACCAACACCCGCAGCACGCTGAAGGTCGAGGGCATGTCGGTCGAGCTGACCGGCCTGGACGACCCGCACATCAAGCGGGACCGGTACGCGCGGGTGGCCGGTGGTCCGTCGGACTCCGCCGACCTCTCCTTGGGCGTCGTCCACGCCCCCTACCTCCGCACCCTCGACGCTTTCACCGCCGACGGATACCCCCTGATCCTCGCCGGCCACACCCACGGCGGACAGCTCTGTGTCCCCTTCTACGGCGCCCTCGTCACCAACTGCGATCTCGACACGGACCGCGTCAAGGGCCTCTCCACCCACACGGCCGACGGCCGCACCGCCTACATGCACGTCTCCGCCGGCTGCGGCACGAACCGCTACACCCCGGTGCGGTTCGCGTGTCCGCCGGAGGCTTCGCTGCTGACGTTGGTGGGGCGGGAGGTGTAGGGCTGCGCCTGCGGCACGGCGAGGCCCCTCTTCGGGGTCTGGCGTGCAGGTTCGGGGCCCTGGCGTGCAGGGCGCCTCCCACACGGACGTCCACCCGTACGGATCGCCCCGGATCGCCCGTTTCATCCTGCCGCCTTAGCGTGAGCGCATGACCGCACCGATACCGAGGGACATCCCCGACCTGCCCGCGATCTCGGGCATGCCCGCGCCGGTGACGTCCGTCGTCCCCGCGACGGCTGTGGTGGCACCGGCACGACGCCCGCTTGCGGGGACGTACCGTGCCCTGGTCGCGCTGGCGGCGGCAGCGGCCGTGGTGACCGAGATGGTGCTGGGCAGCCCGCTGCGCGCGTTCAGCCACTTCTCGGTCCAGAGCAGCGCCCTGGTGGCACTGGTCTTCGCCGCCTCGGCACGTCGCGCCTGGTCGGCCCGCCGTCCCCTCCCACCGGCGGTGACGGGTGGCACGGTTTTCTACGCCGTGATCACGGCGTCGGTGTACCACCTGCTCCTCACGAACGCCCCGTCGACCTTCTCCATGACGGTGACGTCGACGGGCGCCCCGGTCGCCCCGACCGGCTGGCTCACCCTGACCGACCTCGCCTTCCACACCGTGATCCCCCTCGCGGTGGTGGCGGACTGGTTGCTGCTGACCCGCCCGTCCCCACCCCGCCTGATCCACGCGGTGACCTGGCTGCTCTACCCCCTGGTGTACCTGGCGTCCACGCTCGGCCGTGCCGCCCTGGTGACCGCCGACTGGCCGGCCCCGTACCTCTACCCGTTCCTGGACGTCGACCGCCACGGCTACAAGGGCGTCCTCGGCAACGCCCTCCTCCTGGGCCTCGCGTTCTGCGCCGTCGCCCTCCTCCTCGTCGTCGTCGACCACCTCCGCCCCGACCCGGTGCACCCCCGCCGGGGGCGCCCCGACCGCCCTGACCGCCACCCCGAAAACCGGATTTCGTCTCCGGCCACCGGTGGGCTAAAGTAAACGACGTCGCCGCGACAAGCAGCGACAATCGGGGTGTAGCGCAGCTTGGCAGCGCGCTTCGTTCGGGACGAAGAGGTCGTGGGTTCAAATCCCGCCACCCCGACAGTGAAGTACCAGGTCAGGGGCCTGATCCAGTGAGTGGATCAGGCCCCTGACGGGTTTCTGGAGATCGTTTGGGAGAGATCTGGGAGAAGATCTTGATCGGGCTCTCCCAGCGTGCAGGAGCCGCACCCACCTGATCACCGCGTCACCGCATCCCTCTCATGTGCGCGTTCGTTAACTGGGCACCATGCGCTCCGGAGTCGTGCTGCTGGTTCGTCTCGGCAATCCGGCTGAACACCAGACGACCCCCTGGACAGCGCCCGCCGCCTCGCGACGGCCTTGACCTGGCGCATCCAACGTCTCAGCTCCAGTCCGACATGGGCGCATATTGCGCGCATACGCGCCTCCGTGCGCCCTCGCATGCACCTTCCTTGCGCCCCGCGCTCCCCTCCTACGGTCATGGAACAGCGAGGGCCGGAATGAAGTCCGACCCCGACGGGAGCAAGGTGCGGCAGATAGCCGCACCGACCTGACGTCGGCCGGATCTGCCCGCCTTGGGGGATGGGGCGGTATGAGTGCCCGACGCAGGATCCATGACAGCTTCGAACAGGCAGTCCAAGCCTCTGTGTCCGCGTTTGGAGCGGAGGTCACGCCAAAGCTGAGAGGCAGCGGGTGGCAGGAGGACCAGCTCCGGGGGCCGCTGGAGAACATGATCCGGTCTGTGTGCCGTGGCCTGGGTCTGGACGTCATCCTCATCGGCGAAGTTCCCCTCGTCGACATGGGAGCCCGCCCTGACTATGCGGTCGAGGTCGGCGGCGCTCTCGTCGGTTACATCGAGCTCAAGAAGCCGGGCACCGAGGCCGACCCGTCCGTCTACACAGGCCGCAACGCCGAACAGTGGGCGAAACTGCGGTTGCTCAACAACGTACTGCTCTGTGACGGGAACGCGTTCTCTGTCCACCAGCAGGGCCAGCAGGTTGGCGAAGTAGCCAACATGCGCGGCTCGGTCCTCACCTCCGGCGCCCGGCTTGCTCCCGCCGACGGGGCGCTTGCGCGGGTGCTGTACGACTTCCTGACCTGGAAGCCGCAGACACCCCGCACCACGAGCCAGCTCATCCGAGCAGTCGCCGGACTCTGCCAGCTTCTGTCAGAAGAGGTCGGTGAGGCGATCGCGCAGGAAAAAAGCCGACGCCGTCTGCCAGCCTTTACAAAACTGGCCAAGGACTGGCGGCACTTGCTGTTCCCGGAGGCGACCGACGCCGAGTTCGTCGAACAGTACGGCCAGGCCGTCGTGTTCGCCCTTCTGCTCGCTCGGGTGGAGGAGATCACCTTCGAGGGCGAGACCATGCACAGTATCGCCACGAAGCTGGGTAAGAAGCACTCGTTGATGGGCCAGGCACTTGACGCCCTCGCCGGAGACTCGGTCGCTGGACTGTCCACCACGCTCAACACACTGCTCCGTGTCATCGGCGCGGTCAGATGGGACGTGCTCGACGACGGAACGGGCGACGCCTATTTCCTGCTCTACGAGCACTTCCTTCACATCTACGACCCTGAGCTGCGGATACGCACCGGCTCGTACTACACACCGCGTGGTGTCGTCTCGGCCATGGCCAGGCTGGTCGAGGACGTCCTGAGACGGGAGGGATTCCGTATTCCGTCCGGCTTCGCTTCTCCCGATGTGGTCCTTGTCGATCCGGCCATGGGCACCGGCACTTTCCTGCTGTCGGCACTGGAGCTCGCTGCCGAGACGATCGCCGAAGAAGAGGGCCCGGGCGCGGTGGGCCCGCGTCTGCGAGAGATGGTGGGGCGTCGGCTGGTCGGCTTCGAGATGCAGGTCGGTCCATTCGCAGTCGCAGAACTGCGCATGCACGCCATGCTCAAGCAGTACGGGTCCGCGGCCCCCTCCCAGGGCCTCAGGCTGCTGGTGGCTGATGCCCTGGACAGCCCGACAGCCGAATTCAACTGGATCCCCCATACCTACCGGGCGCTCGCCGAATCCCGCCGCCAGGCCAACCAGGTCAAGCGGGACGAGCGTGTCATGGTCGTCATGGGCAACCCGCCTCACGACGCCGCGAGTCGGGGCGCCGGCAAGTGGGTGGAACGAGGCGAGCCCGAGGCGGACATCCCCGCCCCGCTGGGGGCCTTCCGGCAACCTGGCAACGGCAGGTACGAGTCGAAGATCGCCAACCTCTACGTCTACTTCTGGCGCTGGGCTACCTGGAAGGTCTTCGACGCACACGACGACGCTCCATTCGGTGTCGTCGCCCTGATCACACCGAAGGCATGGCTCAAGGGGCGGGCGTTCGCCGGAATGCGGCGCTACCTGCGGGAAACCGCCGACGAGGGCTGGATCATCGACCTGTCGCCGGAGGGCCACCGCGCGGATGTCGCGACCCGCATCTTCCCTCAGGTCGCCCAGGAGCTGTGCATCGCGATCTTTGTACGATGGCGGGACAGCCCCAGGCCGCGGACAGACCGGCAGACCGCAAAGGTAAGACACCTCAAGGTCGGCGGGCGCCGCGACGAGAAGATCGAACGCCTGACGACCCTCAGGCTCGACGACCCCGAATGGCGCGAGTGCGCCACGGGCGGGACGGATGCCTTCCTGCCACCCGGTAGCGATCTGTGGGAGTCCTGCCCGCAGTTGAGAGACCTGATGCCGTGGTCGTCCCGTGGCGTCACCCCGGGGCGCATGTGGGTCTATGCACCGGACGAGGACACGCTCCACAAACGGTGGCGGCGCTTTGTCGCTGCGGACACCGAGCGGCGTGCCGAGATGCTCGGAAACTCGGGAGAGCGAACGCCTGATGACAATGTCCCGCCCCTGCCGGGGGTCGAATCTCATGGACGGACAACACTCGCCACCGAGCACAGGACAAACGCTCAAACGGTGCGCATCGGATTCCGGTCGTTCGACCGGCAATATGTCCTGCCGGACAGCCGATTGATGGAACGCGGCAGAGCAGACCTCTGGCGAGTCCGTAGCGACCGCCAGATCTATACCATCGAGCAGAACGCCCACCCGGTGGTCAACGGGCCAGCACTGGTCTTCAGCGCCCTCATTCCCGACATGCACTACTTCAACAACCGCAGCGGTTGCGCCCGTCCTCTCTACCGCAACGCCGCCGGTACGCTGCCCAACGTCACGCCCGGTCTGCTCCCCCTGATCTCCGGGCGGCTCGGCGTACCGGTCGTCGCCGAAGACCTGCTGGCCTACATCGCCGCCATCGCGTCCCACCCGGAGTACACAGCTCGATTCCAGGAAGACCTCGAAGTCCCGGGCGCCCGGATACCCCTCACCGCTGACCGTTACCTGTGGGAGCGGGCGGTTGCCATCGGCCAGCGAGTCCTGTGGCTGCACACCTACGGCGAGCGGTACGCCGATGAGACGGCCGGGAGGCCGTACGGCAGGGTGTTGCTACCACGCGACCGCCCCCGATGCGTCGCGGAGATTCCGGACCATGCGGAAGCCATGCCGGAGAAGCTGGCGTACGACCCCGTGACACAGGACCTGTGGGTCGGCAGTGGACGGATCAGTCCGGTGCCTCGCGCGGTCCGGGAGTACGAAGTGTCCGGGATGAACGTTCTCGACAAGTGGTTTGGCTACCGCCGAAAGAATCCCGCCGGCAAGCGGCGACTCGAACTGGACCATGAGTTCGCTCGGCGCTGGCTTCCCTCATGGACCACGGAATTGCTGGAGCTGCTGAATGTCCTCGGCCTGCTCGTGCGCGAGGAGCCGGCACAGGCCGATCTCTTCAATGAGGTGTGCACGGGCCCACTGATCACGGTGACGGACCTGACCACAGCGGGCATCCTTCCCGTGCCCATAGAGGCGACCAAGGCGTTGAAGGCGACATCGGATGCGGGCGACGCACTGTTCGACCTGTGAGTGAAGCAGCGGCTCGTCTTCGATGTCAGGCCCGTGGCTCCGGCAGAACCTGGCTGTGTAAGGGGCGGGCAGCGGGACAACTCACTGCGCTGCCCCCTCCGGTTCATCAGCCGCGGACGGGTGGACGTACCTGCCCTCGTTGAACGGAGTGAACCACGCCTTGAACGCCATCGGTGCGACGCCGAGAGCCGCTCCGACGGCGCTCTCGTCTATACCGTCCATGGAATCGTCGTAGAGCCACTCGTGATCCATGTCCTCGTAGACGTTGTTCGCGAACGAGTCGAGCGCGGCCGAGACGCCGTCGTCGAGCAGCCCGAAGGTCTCCAGGGTCACGTTTGTCTCGTTCAGCAACAGCTTCAGCGCGAGTTCCTCGGCGACGCAGCTCAGCTGCTGGAAGCTGCCATCCGTGAAGCGGGTGGTCATGGCGATCACCGTCACCAGGAAGCGGCGGGCGAAGCGGGCGTCGTACTGGAGGGCGTATCGCTCGGGAAGGTCCTCGAAGTGCCACAGGGGGCCGTCGCATTCCGCAGCGGTGGTGTCCTCCTCCGTCAGGGTCTGCACGTCTCGGAACAGCTCGTCCACCAAGATTTCCGTCGCGTACACCAAGGCACCGGCGGCGAGTTTGGCGTCCTCCGGCGAGACGGCGAACTCGATGTCACGGTCTTCTTCCTCATCGTCTTCGTCGTCCAGGACGCCAAACATCACGGGCGGGAAGGAGCGCAGCTCGTCTGCCAGTGCCAGCATCTGACCGCGTACTGCCTCAGCTTCCGCCGTGGCGTCATAGCCCTCGCTGTCGTCCTCGACCGTGGGACGCTCGGCATGCCGGGCCTTACGGTCAGCCGGATCATCGGGCGGGGCGTCGGGACCGTCGGCGGCGGCGAGACTCTCCTGGGCGAGATCCGGGTGCAGTTCGACCTCGCATCGCTCGATCTGCCAGTCAGCCAACAGCTCAGACCGTTCCAGCAGTTCACCCACGACCGACCGCGCAGCCTCCTCGGCGAATTCCAGAGCCGGAGCATCCACGAACACCTTCAGAAGCGCTCCGCCCGGGTAGACGGCCACGATGCTGTCAAGGAGGTCAACTTCCATGCCGTCGGGGCCCTCGATGGCTTCGACCGAGTCGAAGCCGTCCTCAATGAGCGCCACGGCGCCGGCGCGCTGAAGTGGGTCCATCTCCGGAGTGCCCTCCGGGATGCGGGCGTCCACAGTCACTACGTATGTCACGCGTCCGATCCTGGCAGGGATATCCCAAGCGACGGGGAGGAATCCGCTCAATCACGCGCACTACGCATCGAGCCAGGCAGTCGGCCCCGGCTGATGTCGGCGGTGCAGCCGTCGTAGACGTCGTGTTCAGCGACGTGGCCAGTGCTTCGGCGGCTCCACAGCAGGGTCCGTGACCTGCAATCGGCTGCGTCGGGAGGGATCGACGGCCGTGAGGGAGACGAGTCGCTGGCCGTCCGCCTCCTCCAGTTCGGCCAAAGCGTGAGGAAGCGCCGCACATACGGTGGCGATGGCGGTGCCAAGGCCGACCAAGCCGCCATGCTTGTTGTTCTGGCGGTACTGGATGCGATGGAGTCCCGACCGCGCGATCGCCTCGACCTCCATGGGCCGGTTCAGTTGCTTGGCGTCATTGGTGATGATCGCCTGGAAGCCCTCCGACCTGGCCTTCGCGTACAGCTCGATGTCCTTCGTGCCGGCCCAACCGTCCAGCTCGTGGACGTGCACCACGTCGTGCGCGGTCAGAAGAATGCGCACGATCTCGACCATGGGCCTGGGGACGTTCTCATCGAGCAGCAGCTTCAAGCGACAACCTGCCGAGAGCCATCGACGTAGCTATCCACGTAGTCGCTGAAATCGACCGCGTCGCGTGCGGCTGCCGCGCTGACCCCTGGGTAGAAGTCGCTGACCCGGTCCGGGGGTACACCGTCCCTGACCAAGGCCGCTACCTCTGCGGCGGGAATCCGGGTTCCTTCGATGACCGGCTCACCGCCACGCACAGCAGAGTCGACGGCGACGTGGTCGCGTGGCTTCAGCAGATCAGGGATGTGCCGGCCGTCCTTGTAGAAGGGAGCAAGCACATCCACCAACTGGTGGATGACCACGTTCCCGCCCCTGATCAGATCGACCGCCTGCTCGGGCTCCGCAAGATAGATCGTGTCCGGTCCCGCGACGAGCACGTAGGAGGACAGGTGTTTACGCTCGCCCAGGTCTTCTCGGAGCGTGTCAACGGCCCTGCGGATCTTCTGCAGCGACGTCTCCTTGCGAAGCTTCACGCAGGCCCGCAGCGCCACCACGTCGCGGAAGGAATACAGGATCGGGCGTGAGTCGGAGATCTCCGGAACGAGGAGCGCGCCCTTCGTGCCGGAAGCGCGGCGCCAGTGAGAGAGCTGCCGCAGCGTGGCGCCGGAAAGGGCCGCGGCCAGCTTGGGCTCATACGACACCGCGTTCCTCCTCTCCGCCCCCATCGGATCTTTGGTGACCGTACTCCATTCTCGTGCCTTCCGCCGAGATCGGAAAAGACGGGCTCCGTTCGAGGTAATCGGAGCCGTCTCCCGACCATCAGGCCATCGTCGTGGCACGAGCGCGCAGCAGCCGATCGAGTACGGCGACCGGCGAGCGCGGGTGCAGGCGCCGACGGACATCGAGCGCTGCTTCCCACTGCACGGTCAGGCCGACCTTGAGACGCTCACGCATGCCAGGGGTCACGTGGGCGTAGCGTGCCGAGACCGAGCCGTCGATGTGGCCCATGCGCTCGTCCATCAGCACCTTCTCGGTGCCGAGGTCTTCCATGTGCGTGCGGTGGGAGTGGCGCAGGCCATGCGGGGTGAGCCCTCTGGCGACGGGCAGCCAGCAGGCGTCGGCCCGGCCATGGGCGTTGCGGCCACGGACCGGGATGCCGGGCCAGGGCTCGCCGAGCAGCGGGACCGGGCGGGTCTCCTGAGGTGCCTTCTTCGGGTACCACCCGGAGGTGGCAGGCGCGAACAGCCAGGTGGCGAAGCCGTTGCGGCGCCAATGAGCGGCGTTCTCCGTCGGCATGCCGCCGCGGACAAAGTTCAGCTCGGCGATGGCGAGTTCGACGCAGGCGCGGGTGTCCTCCCGCACGCGTTCCGGGTGGTTGAGGACGTTGGACACGGTGCCGGTGGAAACGCCCGCGCGTCGGGCGACGTCCACCAGCTTGGCACCGGTGTGCCCGCCGGTGCGGGCGGTGCCCTGGCCGTGGAAGACGTAGCGCTTGCCGTGGCAGGGGCACGGCGTCGGTTTCGTACGGGCAATGTGGTCAGCGACCAGGGCCGACAGCCAGTCCGTCGCGTCGATGGTGCGGTAGCTGTCGTCCTTGGGCGGGCAGCGGGTCAGCTCGCCCGAGTCCAGTTCGTACAGCTGGTGCTCCACGCGTATGGCGCCGGGTCGGGCGAACTCAGTCTCCAGCCCGACGATTTCGCCCCACCGCATCCCCGTGTAGCCCTTGAGGATCACGGCGACGAACTCGTCGTCGCGGCCGGACAGCAGGGCTGCGCGTTCGGCGATGAAGAGCAGACCGAGCGGGTCGGTGATCACTTTCTCGGGCCCGCGGTCGCGGGAGCGGCCGGCGCGTTTGCCGCGTCCGCGCCGCTTCGCTGCGGGGTTGGACGCGATGAGGCCCTCGTCCACGGCGTCTTCCAGGATGAGGTGGAGCGTCGAGCGCCACGTCTTGACACTGGATGCCGCGTAGACGGCCTTCTCCCGCTTCTCCCAGGTGTCCACGTCCGTGCGGAGGATGCCGGCGAGGGCCTTGTCCTCGAACTCAGGGAGCAGGTGCTCCTCGATGTGGCGCCGGTAGTTCTGCATGGTGGACGCAGCCAGGTCCTGGGCGTCGTACCAACGGCTGGCGTACTCGCCGAAGGTCTCCTGTCCGGCCGCCGGGTCGCGCCAGGTGCCGCGCCGGACCTTGGCCTCTTCCTCGTCCGCGGCCTGCATGGCCTCCCGCTTGGTGGCGAACTTGACCACCGCGCCCGTCGGGTCGACGACGGTGCCGTACTTGCCCTCGCTGGCCTTGTATCGACCGCGCCAGTAACTGCCGCGCTTCTCGGCGAAGCCCACGCCTCGCATCCCCTCCTTTCTCGGATGTGCCGGGTACAGCTACGCAGCAGTGCCGTACTGGGACCTGCGGGGCGGTCGAGCCCTGAGACGTGGGGCGGAGGACGTGGAGGGCCGCGCCTGCCGAGTCGGACGCGACGGCGTCATAGCCGACTCCGGCGGACTGGCCGGTGACGGCGTCCTCTGGGCTCGCTGTGGCGCCGGCTCCTCGTGGATGCGGATGATCACGGCGAGGTGGTCCGCGGTGAAGCGGTAGGCGCGGCCGACTCGTGTGTGCGGTATCAGGCGCCGGCGTGCGCGGTCCTTGACCCACCAGGCCGAGCAGCCGCGGGTCTCGGCGATCTCCCTCGGGGGGGTCTGTGTAGCGAACGGTGGAACTCAGTCGGTTTTGTTCAGCGGCGTCCGGCGGTGAGCCGGCCGTCGAAGGTGATGTCGAAGGCTTGGAGTGCGGCCTTCCAGCGCATGGTCCAGCGTTTGCGTCCGGTGCCGGTCGGGTCCAGGCTCATGACTGCCAGGTAGACGCACTTGAGGGCGGCCTGGTCGGTTGGGAAGTGCCCTCGGGCCCGGACGGCCTTGCGGATCCGCGCGTTGATGCTCTCGATCACGTTCGTGGTGCAGACGATCTTGCGGATCTCCACATCGAACCGGAGGAAGGGCACGAACTCCGCCCAGGCCGCCTCCCAGAGCCGGACGATCGCCGGATACTTCCCGCCCCAGGTGTCAGTGAACTCCACGAACCGCTCCAGCGCGGCCTCCTCGGTCGGCGCGGTATAGACGGGCCTGAGCGCCTTCGCGATCTTCTCCCAGTCCTGCCGGGCCGCGTAACGAAAGCTGTTCCTCAGCAGGTGAACGACACAGGTCTGGACTATCGTCGCAGGCCAGACCGTGTTCACGGCGTCCGGGAGGCCGGTCAGGCCGTCGCAGACCAGCATCAGGACATCGGCCGCGCCGCGGTTCTTGACCTCGGTCAGGACCTGAAGCCAGTACTTCGCGCCCTCCCCGCCGTCGCCGATCCACAGCCCCAGGATGTCCCGGTGCCCCTCGGCGGTGACCGCCACCGCCATATAGACAGGCCGGTTGGCAACCTGACCGTCCCTGACCTTCACGTTCACACAATCGATGAAGACGACCGGGTAGACGCTGTCCAGCGGACGGTTCTGCCATTCCGTCATGCCGGCCATCACGCTGTCGGTGATCGTGGAGATCGTGGACTTGGAGATCTCCGCGCCGTACACCTCAGCGAGATGTGCGGAGATCTCCCCGTGCGTCAGCCCCTTCGCCGACAACGACAGGACCATCTCGTCCACCCCGCCCAGACGCCGCTGACGCTTCTTGACCAGCTGCGGCTCGAACGACCCGGCCCGGTCCCGCGGCACCGCGATCTCGACCGGCCCCGACTCGGTGATCACCGTCTTGGGCCGGTGCCCGTTGCGGTAGTTCTCCCGGCCGCCCTCGGCCCGCTCACCGAACTCGTGCCCCAGATGATCGGTGAGTTCGCCTTCCAGCGCGGACTCCAGCACCCGCTTCGTCAGCTGCTGCAGGAGGCCGCCCTCCCCGGTGAGCTTCACCCCACCGGCCTGGGCCCGGGCCACCAGCTCGGCGACCAGCCCGTCATCCACGGCGCCCGCCCCACTCACAACGGCCTTCCGCACCTCGGCGTCACTCGTCACGTCAGTCATCAACCGTCGCTTCCAGCTCGGGAGTTACACCGCTCACCGTACAGACCCGTCCCACGCCTGATCACCGCAGAGACGAGTCCGCTGACCGACCCCATCACAGGGGAACTCGCCGACCTGGTCGAGGGAATGATCGGCAGGAAGCTCAACGGAAGGCAGATCTGGACAGAACTCATGGACCACCACGACTACTTGGTCACATACGACAGCATCCGCCACTACATCCGATACACACGATCCCGAACAGCGTCAGCACGAGCAGAATCGTTGACATCCAACCTAGTCGGCCCAGGTCAGGGGACTGCACACGACTACAGAACCGGCACCCGGCTCCGCCCCGCCGGGTTCTACCCGGGCCAGCCGAGGAGGAAGTGAGCGCTCCGCTACAGGCGCGGGGTGGAGGCGATCCCGGGATCCGCGGTGGTGACCATCACCGAGCACAGCGTGCCCGGCCGGGCTCAGGGCATCGCCGCGGGCCCGGAGGACAACGTCTGGTTCACCCAGCCCCAGGACGTCCAGATCGGGAGGATCACCCCTGCCGGGGTGGTCACGGAGGACGACGTGCCGGTCGGGAACTCCACGTCGGTGGGGATTGCCGCCGGTGCGGACGGCAATCTGTGGTTCACCCACTTCAGCACCAACAAGATCGGCAAGGCCACCACCAGCAGTTTCGTCGACGAGGTCAGCGAGACAGTCCAGCTGGCCCGGACGTCGCGTCGTTTCTTCGATCCGCCCGACAGGGATCAGGCCGTCGAGGACGTCGACGACAAACTGGGACGCGGGGCATGGCTTCGAACTCGTCTCGTGAGTCGTCGTTGAGCACCGTGTGCGTGTCAGGTGACGGATGCCCAGCGATGGCTGGGCCCGCCGGTCAGTCGATGCCTTCGACGATGCGGAAGTCGCGCTCGAAGCCGTCGGGGAGGGCCACCAGCGCCTTCTGGTATGCCTCGCTCTCGTATGCCGCGACCGCCTGTTCAAAGCCGTCGAACTCGATCAGAACGACGCGTTCGGTGATTCCGGCCTCGTGGGCGACGACTCGACCGAAATTGGACAGGACGCGCCCGCCCCCAGCCCGGACAGCCAGACCCGCCAGCTCGTTGTAGTCAGTCAGCCTCTCAGGATCGGAAATGGCGGGGTAGACACTGACCCAGTAGCCCTTGGCCATGGAAAACCTCCTGTGTTGGGCCGGACACGTCCGACTTCGAATTGACACTCAGATCGATCCCGGCGACGGGCACCGCGGTCAGTTGCATCGCCATATGCGCAGGTTAGGGCTTGATCTGAGGCCAAGGGAAAGACCGGTTCGGGATAGGCTCAGAACGGATCCTTATCAATCGGCAGGGAGGGCACGTGGCGCCGGATACGGTGAGCCTGCGGTACTTCCTGGTGCTGGCGCAGGAGTTGAACTTCACCCGCGCGGCCGCACGGATCGGTATCGCGCAGCCCGCACTCAGTGCCCGGATGCGCCGATTGGAGGCGGAACTCGGTACGGCCCTGCTGGTCCGCAACACGCGTAGCGTCGTATTGACCACGGCCGGTGCGGCTTTGGCGGAGTCCGCGCCGCCCGCGCTGGCGGCGCTGGACCGGGCATGGGACACCGCCCGGAGCGCGGCGGCCGGTGAACTGGGCACGCTGCGCATCGGATACAGCCTCAGCGCCGGGGCCGAGACGGCACCGGCCCTGGTGGACAGGCTGATTCGCGGCAACAGCGGACTCGAGGTCGGCGCGGTCCCGATGGCGACACCGGAGATCTCCCCCGCGGTCGCCGACGGCCGCATCGATGCCGGGATCACCCGCGGTGAACAGCCGGGCCGTGGCGTGCGCCGGTTCCTGCTGCGGCGTATGCGCGTCGGAGTCCAGCTGGCGCAGCACCATCCGCTGGCCGAACACCCGGAGATCGAGATCGCCGACGCGGCCGCGTATCCGCTGCGGCTCCCGGACCGTGCGGCCAACCCCGTGATCCACGATCAGCTGTCCGCACTGTTCAGAGACACCCGACCACACCCCCGATTCCACACGCCCGCAGTCTCTTTCGACATGTCTCAGCGCGACCTGCGCGACGGGGTCACCCTCGCCCCAGCCGGAGAAGCCGCGGCCACGGCACAACCGGCCGGTCTCACCTGGCGACCACTGCGAGGCGCGCCCAGCCTGACGATCCACCTGGTCCTCCCACGCGAGCAGTCGCCGCTACACCGCCGCATCCGTGCCGTCGCCAAAACCCTGGCGCACGAGCTGCACTGGCTGCCGGACTGACGCGCAAGAGGTCAAGCGAGACGGACGCCTGCGGTGGCGAGGCCGAAGACCTTGCGCCCGGCGGACTTCGCGGTGATGACGACGACGGCGGTCTTGCTGAATGTCCGACACGACCTCGCTACGCCGGCGGATCAGTTTCCGATGATGGCCCGGGGGCCGGTCCGAGTCGTACACCGCGGCGACGTCCTCGCCCAGCCCGAGATCTCGGCGGATACCGCGCCTTCGCCGACGCCGAACCGGACAAGCACGGGTAACCGGGGAATCGTTGACATCCAACCTAGTCGGCCCAGGTCAGGGGGCTGCACACGACTAACTTCGATGTCAAAGGACAGAACTGGTGGATAGATGGACAGGTAGGGTCTCCAGTTTCGCGTCGGAATCTCACGCCTGGTGCCGGATGGAAGTCGGATCCGACCTGGCGCTGAGAGGTGCAGCCGCGCCGGGAACAGCGGGTCCGGCCGGCACTGTTGCATCGACCGGGGGGGCCGGCGCTGCACGGGCGGGGAACTCGGAGACCACAAGGTCGTCTGCCCCGACAGGATCCGGGCCCCGGGATCGCGGTACGCCCGCCGCACACTCGGACCAAGACGTATTTCTGCAGGAGGACTGCTTGATGACTGACCGGCCCTTGACGCTCATGGCGGTGCACGCCCACCCCGACGACGAGGCCACGGGAACCGGAGGGGTCCTCGCGCGGTACGCGGCGGAAGGCATCCGCACGGTTCTCGTGACGTGTACCGACGGCGGTTGCGGTGACGGACCGGGGGGTGTCAAGCCTGGCGATCCCGGGCACGATCCGGCGGCCGTCGCATCGCTGCGCCGTCAAGAGCTCAAGGCGAGCTGTGACGTCCTGAAGGTCAGCGATCTGGAGATGCTGGACTATGCCGACTCCGGGATGACGGGCTGGCCGAGCAACGACGCCCCCGGATCCTTCTGGGGAACCCCCGTGGCGGAAGGCGCGGCCCGACTCGCGGAACTCATGCGGCACTACCGACCTGATGTGGTCGTCACCTACGACGAGAACGGCTTCTACGGCCACCCCGACCACATCCAGGCCCACCGCATCACGATGGCGGCGCTGGAGATGACCGCGCTGGCACCGAAGGTGTACTGGACCACGATGCCCCGCTCGATGATGCAGCGGTTCGGCGAGATCATGCGCGAGTTTCATCCGGACATGCCGGAGCCGAGGCCGCCGCGATGGCCGAGATCGGCCTCCCCGACGATGAGATCACCACGTGGGTGGACACCACCGCGTTCAGCGGCCAGAAGTTCGACGTGCTGGCCGCGCACGCCAGTCAGGGCGAGAACATCTTCTTCCTCAAGATGGGCAAGGAGCGGTTCGGCGAGTTGATGGGCATGGAGACCTTCGTACGTGTCCAGGACGCCACCGGCGCGGCCGTACCCGAGAACGATCTCTTCGCCGGACTGCGCTGATCCACTCATCCGGAGCGGAGCCCTGGGGAGCTCAGCTGGCACCAGCCAGTGCGGAATCAGCCCGGCGGATTCGGGCTGAACCGCAGGGCGTTGAGCCGTAGAATTCGGCAGTCAACGCCGACGAGGTCCGGCCGTTGCGCGCGCTTTCGGGGGAGGAGATCGCATGCAGGACCCTTCGGACTCGACGGAGATCGCCGAGCCTGACGAGAACGGCCGGGGCAATACCGCCGACTCACCTGTTGTGGACGATCCGACGTCCGACTCGGACATCGACTCGACGACGGCGTCGACGGTCCTGGTGGAGGTGCTTCCAGGGGTGGCTGTCGTCGCCGGTGAGGTCCCGCCGGAGCTGAAGCCCGATCTGATCGACTTCGGGATCGTGCCGGCTGCCGACCGCAAGCAGATCTCAGCGATCCTCGCCTCGATCGGGAACGCGGCGACCGTGGTCGGCAATCTCGGAAACGCGTTCGCCAGCGTGCAGGGGCTCTACAGGATCGGCGACACGGCACAGGCCCTGCTGAAGAGCGGCGCGACGCTCGCCGCCAAGGACGGCGGGAACCTCGGAGCGGTGATGGTTCCTGGCCGCATCCTGCATCAGGCCCGCTTCTACTCCGTGAATGCGGTGAGCAAGGCGCAGACCGCGGCCTCGATCGGGCCGGCGCTGGCCATGGTCGGCCTTCAGATGATGCTGAGTGAGGTCTCGGGCCTCGTGAGGACCAACCTCGCGGTGACAAGTCAAGTCCTCACCACCATCCGCAAGGATCAGTGGGCCGAGCTGACGGGGCTCGTCGCCGCCATCGATCGCGCCGTCGACCAGGCGCGAGAGATCGAATCGGTCCCGACGTCCTTGTGGGAGGACGTCGCGGGCAGTGGAGCGCTGCTGCAGAAGCAGCTTGAGCTCTACCAGGGGAACGTCCGCGACCACGTCAGGCAGATCGGTCGGGCCGACGCACGCAGCCACCGTGAGTATCTGCAGACGAACGCCGAGGCGATCGCCTTCGATGCCTACGCCCTCCTGTCCTCCCTCAAGGCATGGACCGGGTATCACGCGCTCCGCGCCGCAAGGGCGAGAGCCGCTGGACGCGAAGACGCCGCCGAGGCGCAGTACGCCGAGGTCATCGCGCGCGACACCCGCGCGGAGTTCGACTCCGCTCTCGCCGAGTCGACGAGCCTCGTCGACGCGCTGACGCGGGAGCTGCGGATCACCGCCGAGCTCCCCGGACCCGACGCATGGCCGCTGCCGGGGAAGCGGAAGGACGTGAAGGCAGCCCGCGAAACCTCCGCCCGTCTTCTGGAGGCGGTCGAGCCTCTTGCCGACGCTCTCCATCCGCCGGCCCCTCCGCTCAAGGCTCCGGGCGTCGTCTGTACACCCAAATCGCTGGATCTCAAGCCGTACCTTCGCATCCTGCGATGGCTACTCGAGGACGGTGAGGCTCTACGTGTCCTCGGCTTCCCCGACCAGCTCGATGCCCTCGGTCCCATTTCTGCGATCGTCGGCGGAGCGAAGGAGAAATTGGCGGCAGCGAGGGACAAGGCTGCGGCAAAGACACTGGTCGCCGTCACAGATCGCCGCATCATCACGGCCAAGACGAACGCATTCCTTGAGCAAGCCGAGATCCGGCAAGACATCCCGATTGACCAAGTGCGATACGTCCGAGCAACGACCACACAGGACAGAAGCGCGCGCTTGGCGATCGACCTCATCACGCGCGACGAGAACATCCGGTGGCTCTTCCACGCTGACGTGGACAACACTCAAGTGGACGCGCTCGCCGCCGTGCTTGCCGAGTCGATGACGATCCCGGACGCTGAACGCGATGAGCTGCAACGGCGGCGCTACGCCCCTATCGAGGCGGGCAAGAAGAGCGAGAGTACTGGCACGAGGTCTACGAAACCGACTGGATCCGAGGCCACGACCCGCGATGCCGAGTAGGCCCCGAGCCGATTGAGCAGGTCGTGGCCGGGGCCGATAGGGAAGCAGCCACCGCGTGATCATCAGAGGTTGCGTGGAGTTCTGAGTGGGCGGTTCGTGAGCTTTTGGGTTGATCTGGTGTCGCCTGATGGTGTGGTGGCGGGGCGGAACCCGCCGGTCCGCGGCTATTGATCTGTTGATGTGATCGGGTGAGTGAACGCAAGCCGTATCCGAGTGACTTATCGGACGAGCAGTGGTCGTTGATCGAGCCGGTGATCACCGCGTGGAAGGACCGGCACCGCTCTGTCAGCGGCCACCAGGGCGCCTACGACATGCGGGAGATCGTGAACGCGATCCTCTACCAGGGGCGGACCGGTTGCCAGTGGGCCTATCTCCCGCACGACCTGCCGCAGAAGAGCGCGACGTACTACTACTTCGCCGCGTGGCGGGACGACGGGACCGACCAGGTCATCCATGAACTGCTGCGCTGCCAGGTCCGGGAGCGCGCCCGGCGATTAGAGGACCCGACCCTGGTGGTCCTGGACACCCAGAGTGTCCATGTGGCCGCCGGGGTCCCCGCCGCCACGAGCGGCCACGATCCGGCCAAGCGGGTGCCGGGCCGCAAACGCGGCCTGGCCGTGGACGTCCTCGGCCTGGTCATCGCTGTCGTCGTCCTCGCCGCGAACACCCACGACAACACCGCGGGCATCATCCTGCTGAACCAGGTCGCCCAGCACGCCGGCGGAACCGTCCGCAAAGCCCTGGTCGACCAGGGCTTCAAGAACCAGGTCGTCCTGCACGGCGCCGGCCTGGGGATCGACGTCGAGATCGTCGCACGCAACCCGCAGGACAAGGGGTTCGTGCCACAGCCGAAGCGGTGGAGGGTCGAGCAGACCTACGGGATCCTGATACTGCACCGGCGCCTGGTCCGCGACTACGAGCACCGCCCCTCCTCCTCCGCCTCCCGCGTCTACTGGGCGATGACCCACGTCATGACCCGACGCCTCACCGGCGCGAACGCCCCCACCTGGCGCACGGCACAGGCGGTGGCAGCGTGAACATCCGGCCCCTGCTCGATGCCCTGGACCTCCAGGAAGACGCCGCCCGCGCCCTGGCCGACGACCTCCGCGCACAGATCGACGACCTGCAGACCCGGTGGCGGGAGGCCGAGACGCACCTGGAACACCTCACGATCACCCGCAAGACCGTCACCGGCCTCGCCGACCGGCTCCCAACCGTCGCGCCGGACCTGCCCGAGCACCCGGACTACCCCCGCATCCTCGCCGCCTTCAACCACACGACCGGGCCGCTACGGGCCAAGGACGTCTGCGAAGCCCTCGGCCACGAACTGCAACCGAAGAACGTCGAAGGCACCCGCGCCAAGCTGAAACGCCTGGTCAAACTCGGGATCCTCACCGAGGCCGACACCGGCAACTTCGCCAGGACGCAATAGCCGGCAGAACCTCCACCAGCGTCCTTGCTCCCACCTCAGCAAGAAACAGACATCACCTTACGAACCGCCCACTGAAGATGGTGCGGTGGCCGTGGGCCAGCGCGCCTTGCGGCAGCTGGTGCACGCCGTGGCTCAGAGGCGCCCTTGACCAAGGTCTACGAGGACTGTTCGGTTAGGGAAGTTGGGGTGTCGTACTCGGGGGTTGCCTTCGTGACCAGGTCGGTTGGCAGTGCGTGGTGTCTCATCAGCGGCACCAGGGGGGAATCGGCCGCTCCCTCGGCTGCTGGGGCCTCCGTATGAGACTCCGGCGCGGGATCGCGATCGCCGTCGTCGCCGGAGGCTGCGCTTTGACCACCATGCTGGTCGGGCTCGTCACGAACGCCGTGTCCGATGAGTCGCGGTGGCCCGGCTGGCTTGGGTGGTTACAGGAGCACGCCTGGTTCTCGTTCGTCGTGCTGGGTGTGACGATGGCGGGGCTGACGGCCCTGCTCGCCGGACTCTCCGAGACGCGGCCTCCCACCCCGCCGGGGCGACCGGAGGATGGAACGGGGCCGCCGGGGGCCGCCCAGGTGCTGCGTTCGTTGCCACGCGACACCGCCGCGTTCACCGACCGTGCCGCGGAGCTGGAGCGGCTGGTGGGCTCGGTGCGGGCCTCACAGGAGCGCGGCGAGGGTCTGCCCGTTCACGTGATCGACGGCATGCCCGGCGTCGGGAAGACCACCTTCGCCGTGCACGCCGGCCACCTGCTCTCGGAGCGGTTCCCCGACGGACAGCTCTTCGTGAATCTCAACGGACACACGCCGGGGCGTACTCCGGTACAGGCCGGCGAGGCGCTCGCCTCGCTTCTCGCGGCCGCCGGCGTGCCGACGCAGCAGATTCCCGTCGGTGATGACGTCGGAGCGGTCACGGAGGCCCGGGCCGCCATGTGGCGGAGCAGGTTCGCGGACAAGAAGGCGCTGCTGATTCTCGACAACGCGGCCAGTTACCGGCAGCTGGAGCCGCTGCTCCCCGGTGGGAGCGGGTGCCTGGTGTTGGTGACCAGCCGCAAGCGGCTGGTGGCGAACGAGGAGGTGGTCATGTCGGTGGACGCACTGCCGCCGGATCACGCTGTCGACCTCTTCGTACGGCTCAGTGGGCGGCCGGCCGATACGTTCGACCGGGATGTGGTGGACGCGTTGGTGCGGCTGTGCGGGTGTCTGCCTCTGGGGGTGTCGCTTCTCGCGGCACGGCTGCGGCACCATCCGTCCTGGAACGCCGAGGACCTGCGCGGGCGGCTGGTGGCGGCGCGGGACCGCCTGGGAGAGCTGCGCGCCGGGGAGCGCGCCGTCACCGCGACGTTCGATCTCTCCTATCGGGATCTCGCGCCGGAGCGGCAGCGCTTCTTCCGGCGGCTCGGGTTATTCCCCGGCACCGATCTCGACCCGCACGTCGGTGCGGCTCTGGGTGACGTCTCGGTCGTAGTGGCCCGTCTGCACCTCGAGGCGCTCTACGACGACCACCTGATCGACGAACAACCGGGGAGTCGCTACCGGCTGCACGATCTCCTGCGGGACTACGCTCGCGGTCTCGCCGCCGAGGGGGACAGCATGGACCACGCACAGGCCGTACAGCGTGTGTGCGCCTACTACCTGGCCGCTCTCACCGTCGTGAACGGGCACATCGGGCGCAGTGGTGCCGTAGTGCCACCGGCGCCGGACGGCGCCTCGCGGGTGGAGACTCCGCCCCTGGAGTCGCGGGCGGACGCCTTGAGCTGGCTGGAGACCGAGCGGGCCAACATCCTGGCCTGCGTCCGGCGGGCGAACGGCCTCGCCCTGTACGACCTCGTGGTCCGGCTCGCCGCGGCCATGGCGCCCTTCCTGCGCCAGGCCGGCCCCTGGGACCAGGCCGTCGGGCTCCATCGGACCGCCGCCGAGGCCGCCCGCCATACCGGCGACCAGCGGGCCCGGGGCGACGCTCTCGCCGAACTCGGTGTCGTACGCCGCTTCATGGCCTCCTACCCACAGGCGATCGAGGCCCTGAACAACGCCGTGACGGCGTATGAAGCGGTCGACGACCGGCGCGGCAAGGCGGACACACTCAACCAGCTCGGCATCGTCTGGTACCTGACCGCGGACAACGAGGACGCGGCCCGAGCCCAGACCGACGCCCTCGCCCTCTACCGTGAGCTGGGGAACCGGCTCGGACAGGCGAACGCGCTCGCGGATCTCGGCATGACACACCGGCAGATGAGCCGGTTCGACACCGCGGTGGAGGCCCAGAGCGAGGCCCTGGCGATCTACCGAGAACTCGGTGACCGGTACGGGGAGGCGAACTCCCTGCGGGACCTGGGCGTCGTGCACTGCCTCATGGGCGCGTACGACCTGGCCGCGCGGCATCACCGGGAAGCGTTCGACATCTACCTGGAGCTGGACGATCGTGTGCACCAGGCGTACGCGCTGAACGAGTTGGGCGTCGTCCGACGACTGACCGGAGACATGGAGGGAGCGCGGACGGCACACAGCCAGGCCCTGACGCACTTCACCGAGCTCGGTGAACGGTTCGGCCGCGCGACCAGCGTCCGCCAGCTAGGCGTCGTGGAGCGTGTGACCGGAGATGCGACAGAGGCGATCCGGCTTCTGGTGGAGGCCCTGGACGTCTACCGCGAACTCGGCAGCCGCGGAGGTGAGGCCGCCTCGCTGAGCGAGCTGGGCGTGGCGCGCGGCATCGTCGGTGAGCGCGACGGCGCGATCGAGGCGTTCCAACGCGGTTTGCAGATCCTGCGGGGCCTGGGCGACCGGTGCGGCGAGGCAGAGGTACTGAACCACTGGGGGATGCTGCTGTTCACCTCCGGTGAATCGGCGGCCGCTCGCGGGCACTTCGACCAGGCGCTCACGCTAGCCCGGGACATCCGCTGCCCGCTGGAGGAGGCTCGGGCGCTGGAGGGCATCGGCCGATGCGACTGGACGATTGACGGGCCCGGTCACGGCGTGGGCTCGCTGCGAGCCGCCGTGACCGTGTACCGGCGGTTGGGAGTGAGCGCGGCCGTGAACGACATCGAACGGTTGCTGGTGTCACGGTCCGGTTGACGCCGACCACGTGGCCGAATTTCCTGTGCCAGGTGGGATGTTGAGGATGCTACGTTTCCGGCTGATCTGTCGCTTCAACCCCGTCGCACTGTGCCGCCTCCGGCACGTACCTCACGAGGAGCGTTGAATGCCGCCACCCGCGTCCGTCACCGAGCCATGCACCATCACGCCCGTCGGCCCGGCGTCCGTGGAGCCGACGGCGTCCGGCACCGCCGTCCTGGACCGCGTGGCCGCCCGCGTTCGACAGCGGCTGGAGGCCGAGGAGGGCGCGACGGGCCCGGTCGGTGCCGGTGCCCACGCGGCCTCGCTCATCTGGCCCTGGCCGCTGTGAGCACGTCCGCTCGATGACAGAACCTGAAGAACCCGAAGGCCCCGTACCTTTTCAGACGTTCATCCTCAAGGTCGCCAACCGCTGCAACATCGACTGCGACTACTGCTTCGTCTTCAACTCCAAGGACCAGGCGGCGCGGCGCCTGCCCGCCCGAATGGACCTCGCTGTGGCCCGGGCTGCGGCCCGGCGGATCGGTGAACACGCTTCCGCACACCGCCTTCGGACCGTCCACGTCGTACTGCACGGCGGGGAGCCGCTTCTCATCGGTGTCGGGCACATGGCCGGTCTACTTGAGGCCGTCCGGGACGCTGCGCCGGCCGGGACCCGGGTCCTCTTCGAGCTCCAGACCAACGGAACTCTTCTGTCCGATGCCTGGCTGGACCTCTTCGAGCGGTACGAGGTCGCGGTCGGCGTCAGCCTCGACGGACCGCCACGTGCAAATGACCGGCACCGGCTGACCCACGCAGGGCGGTCGAGCGCCGCCTCCGCCATGCGCGGCATCGAACTCCTGCGGTCGCGGCCACACCTGTTCGCGGGGCTGCTCGCCGTCGTGGACCTGGCCAACGACCCCGTGGAGGTCCACGACTACCTGGCGGCGTTCGAACCGCCCGTGGTCGACTTCGGCCTGCCGCACGCGACCCACGACGACCCGCCGCACCGCGCCGACCCGAGCGTGCCCGAGTACGGGCTGTGGATGAGCAGGGTGTACGACGCCTGGCTCGCCCGGCCCGAGTACGGGCACAGCGTCCGGATGCTGGAAGACATCGTGGCCCTCAGCTCTGGCGTGCGCGGCTCGGTGGAGACGCTCGGCCTGGCCCCGCCGACAAGCGTCGTGATCGAGTCCGACGGCTCCATCGAGGCCGTGGACACCCTGCGGTCGGTCGAGGAGGGTGCCACCTGGCTCGGGCTCGACGTCCTCCGCCACTCTTTCGACGAAGCTCTGTCGCATCCGAAGCTGTTGCACCGGCAGCACGGCAAGGACGCGCTCGCCGAGCAGTGCCGCGCCTGCCCACTCGTGGACGTGTGCGGCGGTGGCTACCTCCCACACCGCTTCAGCGAAGCCCAGGGCTACCGGAACCCGTCTGTCTACTGCACGGACCTGGAGTACCTCATCCGACACGTCCAGAGCTCCCTGCGGCAGCACGGCTGGAACCCCTACGCGCAGGCCGCATCGCCGCCGTAGACGCGTGCCCCGTACCGCCAGGAGGGGATCACGCGTTGGAACGAACGAGTGCAGCAGCGACCGAAGCAACCGAGGAAGGACAGGAGGCGCCGATGACCGTGACGATCCGTCCCGCGGAGAAGCGGGACGTCCCGGCCGTGGCCGGGCTGATCGAGGAGATCGAGCGGTTCTACGGGGCCGCCGACACAGATATCCAGCCGATCGAGGAGCGCCGCCTCCAGGTGGAAGAAGCCCTCTTCGGCGTGCCACCGCTGGCTTCCGCCCTGCTCGTCGAGGACGAGACCGGGGACATCGTGGGCCTCGCCGCCTATTCCTTCCTCTGGCCGGCTACCGGCTCCTCGCACTCCCTGTTCCTGAAGGAGCTCTACGTCCGCGACACCCTGCGTCGGCAGGGCATCGGTGCTCGCCTCATGGACGAACTCCGCGCCCTGGCCGCCGCGCGCCCCGGGTGCAGCCGGGTGGAATGGATGACTGACCGCGACAACCCAGGCGCACGGGCCTTCTACGAGTCGCGCGGGTTCACCGAGTCCGACGGGAAGATCGTCTACCGGGTCGACTCCGGCACCGCGTGAGGGTGGTACGAGACCAGTGAAAGAGGAGCGCTGCGAGGAGTGCGGCAGCAAGATCGTCATCGGGCTCGGATGCGAATGTCCGCCGGGCTCGTCCGCGTCGGCGCCCTCGCGTTCGGTAGGCACGTTCGTGAAGAGGGAGTGGCGTACTCACCCGGAGGACACGATCCTGATCTCCCCGGCTCGGTGCGCGCACAGGCCCGGCTGGTGCGACCACATGACCGAGGACGACGTACGGCCGCCACGGTGGGGGTGGATCACGAATCCTCCACCTGGGCTCTGGGAGCGGTTGAGTACTGCTTCTCCGGCGACCGCCACCGCGGGCAACCAGAGCCGACGGGCCGTACGGCGGTGCACCGACTGCGAGTTGAACCTTGCGCAGGGTTGACCACAGGGCTCCGACGCCGCTCTGCTCTCGTTTCGTCTCGTGTCGGTGGCGCAGCCGCAACTGCCGACGGCCGCGCCCGCCGACGTCAGTAGGTGATGACGAGCCGTACGGAAGGCCGGTCGATCACGGCTCCGTCGGCGAGGTCGTTGTCCGGTGTGTCCGCGGGGTAGGCGGTGACTGCGGGTTCGACGGTCCTGGCCGGGCTCCAGGCGCGGATCTGCGCGCAGATCCGCTCGGCGAGATCGGCGCCGGCCGGGCCGTAGCCGACGGCTCCCAGCCGGAACCGGGGTTCGGTGCCCGGGTCTGCGGCGGTGCGCTCCAGGGTGAAGTACGCGATGGAGTCACCCTCGACGAGGGCGGGGCTCAGGGCGGGCGAGGCGGGGCGGTGAAGGCCGGCCTCCATCGCCGCGGGATTCGCGGTGATACGGCAGGTCGCTCGCTCGGTGGCACTGAGGCGCAGCCATACGCCGTCGAAGGACTCGACGGGGCCGACCGTCGCGTCGGTCCAGACGACCGTCTTCGGTCGGGTGAGGGCGTCACGCAGGAGTTCCGGGACGATGGGCTGGTCCTCGTCCCAGTAGAGCCTGACGAACCGGTCGTCGTCGATGTAGTCGTTCCGCTCTCCGTCCTGGCCGATCACCGGGAGGAAGCCGCACATCTTCACGGAGTCGGACGTCATCCGGTCCTTCTCGCGTCGGAACGCCACGGACCGCGACAGCCCGCGCCATCGCAGCGGGACGACGAGGCGTCCGCCGACGGCGAGCTGGTCCCACCAGGTTCCGGGGAGGTCCCACATGCCGACGGCGGCGATCATGCGGTCGTAGGGGCTGAACTCCTCGGCGCCGAGGGCGCCGTCCCTGGTGACCACGCGAACGTCGTCGCACCCGTTCGCGTCCAGCTCGGGAGTTACACCGCTCACCGTACAGACCCTGGCGTGCCGCGCGTGCGACTGGGTGGTCCCGGCGTCGATGGAGTGGGCACGGGGCTCGGGCCTCGGGCCTCGGGCCTCGGGCCTCGAAGAGCGTGGGGCGGTGGTCAGGCGGGGAGCCAGGCGGGCCACTGGGGTGGGACGTTGCTTGTGGGGCAGAGGCCGGAGTCGCCGGGGTAGCCGTCCAGGGTGCCTCGGGTTGCGAAGAGCCACCAGGCCGGCCCGACCGTCGCCACGACGACCAGCAGCGTCGGCAGTGCGGCGCGGAGTGCCCTCGGTGCGCGAAGCGTCAGGCGTCGGCCGATGGCCAGTGCCACGAGCCCGACGAGCGCCTCGGCTCCCACGACGAGAGTGAGCAGGAAGTTGAGTTCGAGGCGTCCGCCGGCGTCGTAACCCGCGTCGCAGTACGCGCGTGCCCAGACGGTCAGTGACCAGGCGGCGCAGCCCATGGCGACGCCGAGCAAGGCGGAGCACGCCCAGGGAAGACAGGAGGTGGAACTCGGCTCGGATGTGTGCACGACATGACACGACAGCGAACGCACCGTCCATGGTTCCTGGGTGGGGCGTGGGGTGTGGGTGGTCAGAGGGTGAGCGGGAGGGTCTTCAGGCCTCGGGTCAGGCGGGTGTGGCGCCAGGGGAGGGTTTCGACGGGGGCCGCCAGGCTGGCGTGGGGGTGGCGGGTGATGACGGCGTGGAGGGCGAGTTCGGCCTCGGCTCTGGCCAAAGGGGCACCCAGGCATCGGTGGATGCCGTGGCCGAAGGCGAGGTGTCCTGCGGCGGGGCGGGTGAGATCCAAGCGGTCGGGATCGGGGAATCGGTCCGGGTCGCGGTTGGCGGCGCCGGGTGCGATGAGGACCGGGGCGCCTTCGGGGATCTCCGTACCGCCGAGTGTGAGTGCCTCGGTGCTGTAGCGGAACGTGGCGATCCCGACGGGCGAGTCGTAGCGCAGCAGCTCGTCCAGCGCGCTGCCGAGGAGCTGCGGCTCGGCCCTCAGTCGCGCGAGTGATTCCGGGTGCCGGAGGAGGGCGAGGGCCGCGTTGCCGATGAAGTTGGTGGTGGTCTCGTGGCCGGCCACCAGCAAAAGTACGGCGAGCGATACGAGTTCGTCCTCGGACAGGCGGTCCTGGCCGTCGCGTACGGCGATGAGGTCGTCGAGCAGGCTGGTGCCGGGTGCGGTGCGCTTGGTGGCGACGAGGGCGGTCATATAGTCGCCGACGGCGTGGG
This sequence comes from Streptomyces akebiae, assembly GCF_019599145.1. Lineage (NCBI taxonomy): Bacteria > Bacillati > Actinomycetota > Actinomycetes > Kitasatosporales > Streptomycetaceae > Streptomyces > Streptomyces akebiae. The sequence continues at coordinate 4,526,663 of NZ_CP080647.1, forward strand.
AGGCGGCGTCGATCCGTCGCGGGTCTCCGGCGGCGAACAGGTCGCTCGACCAGGTGCGTACGGATGCGCGGTCGGACTCGGGCACCCCGAGCAGCTCGCAGATGACCGTGACGGGCAGCGGGACCGCGAGGTCGGCGACGAGGTCCACCGTTCCGTGGTCCGGCCATGCGTCGAGCAACTCGTCGACGAGGCCCGAGATGTAGGGGCGCAGCCGGGCGACCGCCCCGGTGGTGAACGCCTTCGTCACCAGCGCCCGTAGCCGGGCGTGGTGCGGGGGATCGGTGGCGAGCATGTTCCGGGAGACGGCCGGGTGGAGATCGCGTTGCGACGGCCGACCGGCGAAGAATTTCGTGGTGTCCTTCGAGAGCCGGGGGTCGGTGAACGCCTCCCGGGCCTCGGTGTAGCCGGTGACCAGGTAGCTGTGGCGGCCTCCTGAACCGGTGGGTACCCTGCGTACCGGTGCCGCTTCGCGCAGGCGGGCGTACGTGGGGTAGGGGTCGGCGAAGAATGCGGGGTCCTGCAACGGGTCGGTTGCGCTGGTGGGGCGGGGGTCCTCGGTTGGGTGGGGGGCCTCGGTCGGGTGGGGGGCTTCGGTCGGGTGGGGGGCTTCGGTCGGGTGGGGCGGGTTGGTCACGTTCGGGGATCCGTTCCGGACGGTGCCAGGGGGTCGGTGGTGGGGGTGGTTTCGTGCTGGGTGTATGCCTGGGCTACGAGCAGCAGCCATTCGGTCTCGGCTCGGAGGTTGCCCGCTCGGGAGGCGGTTCTGGAGGGCGCGGGTGCGGCTCCGGTTCTAAGTTCGTTTCCGGTCCTGGGTTCGCTTCCCGTTCTGGGTTCGCTTCCCGTTCTGGGTTCGCTTCCCGTTCTGGGTTCGCTTCCCGTTGTCTTCGCGTGTACGGCCGCGCGCAGGATCGCGGCCTCGACGATGGCGTCTCCTTCCTGGGTTCCCGTCAAGCCGCGTGCGGCGACGGCCCGTTCGGCGCTCTCCTGGACGCGCACCGAGCGGTGGGGGCGAAGGGCGAGCACTCCGTCGTTGATCTCGATCACCCGGCGGTGGAGGTGGAAGTCGGAGTCGTCCACGTGCTGCGACCCCGCCGGGCCCAGGACGACCTCAGGGGTCGTGTCGGTGATGTCCTTCCACAGGGGGGCCAGCGCGGCGAACGACCTCGACTCCCAGCGACGGCGCAGGAACTGGCTGAACGGCCACACGACCGCCGGGAGGGTGAGCCCCACGGTGACGAGGAGTACCGCGACCGCCGGCGCCGTGACGCTGAACACGCAGCGGACGGGGCTGATGGGCGTCGAGCATCGGACGCCGTGCGGCAGGAGGTCCAGTTCGAGCCCGATGGAGACCAGGCCGAAGACCTTGTAGGCGGCGTACAGCAGGGCGAAGACGCAGCCGACGGAGGTGATGCGCAGTCCTACGCGCTGGCTCTTGCGGCGTGAGTGGCCGGCCTGTTTCCAGGTCTGCGTGCCGAAGTCCTTCGCGGTGACGCTGAGGTACGTGACGTAGATCAGCACGTAGAGCGCGTACAGCTGGGGTGAATCGTCGTTCAACTGGCTGGCGGTGAACAGCACCGTCATGGCGGTGACGGAGATGCCGAGGAAGAGCACGCGCCGTCGGATGTTCCGCCGGGCCTCGTCGGGTTCCTGGTCGAGCTGGAGCATGAACGCCAGGACGGAGGTCGCGGCGGTCAGCGTGAAGGAGTTGCTGAGCAGGCGCCCGCCGTCGGGGACGACGCTTTCGACGGCGTTCTCCACGACGGACACGTACGAGCCGAAGGCACAGGCGAAGGAGACGAGCAGTGCCGCCATGGCCCAGGTGCCGGTCGGCCGGTGGCCGCCCCGGCCCCGGACCCAGTACCCGGCGGCGAGCAGCAGCACGAGGGCCACGCCTGCGAACAAGAGGTCGATCATCGGCGCCGACGGCCCTTCCTGGTGGGTTTGGCGAACAGGGCCTCCCAGCGTTCGGCGCCCTTCTCGGGCTCACGGGGAGGTAACTCACGTCCGCGGTAGATGTGCTGCCGGATGACGGTGGCCATCGTCTCGGCCTCGCGCTCGTCGTCCGTGGAGTAGCTCGTGCGTCCGTTCATCCGCTGCACGAGGGTGGGGTTGAAGCCGAGGGCGCGGAAGGCGTCGGCGTCCAGCTCCAGCGTGCCGGGGTGGTCGCAGATGATGTGGCTGACCTCGTGCGCGAGGATGTGGTTCTGGTGCAGGGCGGACGTTCCCTCCTCGTAGAAGAGGAGGTCCGCGTCGGGTGTCTCCAGGCGGATCCCGCAGGGTGCGTCGATCGCGCCGAGGGTGCTCAGCGGCCTCAGGATGATCGGACGGCCGCGCATCTCCGCCACGGCGTCGCAGAGGTCTCGGGTGTTGAAGCGGTGAGGGAGCCGAAGCGCGTCCACGCGTTCTTCGCAAGCGCGGCGTAACCGCTCAAGGTCCATGTCCGGTCCTGACGTTGCTCGGGTCTGGCCGCTGACGGCGTGACCCCGTAAGGCCGGAGTGCGATCCGGGATCCCCGGCACCGAATCGTTCGAAAGCTTAGGCGAACACGCAGGCCGGTCCAAGGGAATCTCGGCGCTCTGGCCGAATGGCCGGATCTCGCGATTCGCCCATCAGGTGAGGGCGCGTTTCATCTGGGCAAAGGCAGGTTTTCGAGCCGGGGCCGGTTTCCTGTCCGGGGCTGATTTTCGGGTTGAGGCCGAATTACTGTCCGGGGCCGGTTCGAGTCCAGGGAGCACTCCGGGTCCGGGTCCGGTCCAAGTCCGGGTCCGGGTCCGGGTCCGGGTCCGGGTCCAAGTGCAGGTCCGGGTCCGGGCCCAGGTCCAAGTCAGCGGCTGGCGGCGGGGCGGTGGCCCGTGGTGGGCCGGTGGCCGGCAGCGGCCAGCAGCCAGGTGCGCCCCGCGCCCCGCGCCCCGCGCCCGCTTAATTGTCCAAGTCGAGGCCGTTCGAGGGTGTTTCGCCCGGAAGGCCCTCCAGGATGCGGGCCTGCTCGATCACCGCCGTCACCATCTGGAGGGTCTCGGCACTGAGACCGTTGGCGCGCAGGGCCACGGTGCGGACGTTCTGGTCCCGCATGGCGGCGAGGACCGCGATCTCCGCTCGGGTGCGATGGGCGGCCTGCTCGTCCACGAAGTAGCCGGCGGGCACGCCGAAGAAGTCGGCGAGCGCCTTGATGGTGTGCCTTGTGGGGTTCTTCTTGGCACCGGTGCGCAGTTGCTGGATCGCGCTCGCGGTGAGCCCCTTGCCCTCGTCGCCCGAAGCCTCTCGGATCCCTTCGGCGACCTCGGCGTACGTGTAGGGCCCGCGACCCGCCGGGTGGACCTCCTGGAAGAGGTGGTCCAGCAACTGCGCGAAGGTGCGCGGCTCGTCGTCTGTCACGTCCGGTACGTCCTGTCCTGATCGCCGCTGTGTCCACTCTGGTGTGCGTGAGCGCGGAACGTGGTGGCTTCTGCTCAACTTTAGTTGACGATCGCCCACAACTACGGTGTACGTTCTACGGGGGTCACTCACACCAGAGTGTTCCATGGCTCCGATCAGCTGTCTTCGGCACGGGCCATGAGAGACCTCCCAGCCGGGTGGCCGGGTTCCGCGGGGGTGGGCCCGGCCACCCTGGAGCCTGTCTTCGCTTCCCGTTCGATGTGCCCGGTTCCGCGACGGCGCCCTGGGGCCGCTTCGTTCGGCACCGGTCCCTCCCCACGTGGGGACCGGTGCCGAACGGTGCGGGGGTGTCGATCCGCGCTTGGGGACGCGGATCGAGGAGGTTGTGGCTGGGGGCGTCGCTGAGGGTGGCCGGAAGCGTGCGGCATGATGGATCGGATGTGCGGGCGCTACGCCGGTGGCCCCTGCGGGCAGTGCACCGGCGTGGGCGGCTCGGGCCCGATCCTGCCATTCGGGGCTGGCGGGAGAGAAAGGCCCTGGTGTCCGGTGACGGCGTTTCCGCAGGTCAGACCAGCAAGGTGAGTTTTCCGGTCCGGATGTCCACGTAGTGGGGGAAGTTAAGGGGTAGATGCCTTGAGTCACGACTCAGAGGCACGCACGGCCTTCGCGGAACGTCTCGCGCTGTTGTACAAGGAAGCGGGCAATCCTCCCCTCAAGAGCGTCTCCGAGTCGGTCGTCCGGCTCCAGCGGGTCGATGAGCGCGGGCGCCCCGTACGGGTCTCGGCCCAGCGAATCAGTGACTGGCGACGGGCCCGGAACGTCCCCGCGCAGTTCGCCGCCCTCGCCTCCGTACTGCAGGTGCTGATCCCCGAGGCCCGGCGTGCGCGGCCCGTTCCGGTGTCCAAGGGGCTGTACGACATGGCCCAGTGGCAGCGGCTCTGGGAGCGGGCCCTGGCCGATCCCGTCGGGGAGCGCCCGGCGGACTCCGCGTCCGGCACCGCGACCGCCGCGTCCGGCGCCGGCATGGACGAGCAGCCTGCCGGCGAGGGCTCGTCCCTTCCTGGTGGTGTCTGCCCCTACCGGGGACTGGCCTCGTACCGGCAGCAGGACGCACGCTGGTTCTTCGGGCGGGAGCGGAGCACCGATGCGCTCGTCGAGCAGTTGCGCGCGGCGGGGCGCACCGGCGGCCTGGTCATGCTCGTGGGTGCCTCGGGCGCCGGAAAGTCCTCACTGCTCAATGCAGGGCTCGTGCCCGCCGTGCGCGGCGGTGCCCTGGACGACGGTGACGCCGGCCAGGTAGGCGCAGGGCTCGGGAGCGCGGGCACCGCCGGTGGGCGGAGGGTCGGCGAGGTGCTCCAGCTCGTGCCGGGTGCCGATCCGGTCGGCGAGCTGACCCGTCACATACCGGAGCTGGGGCAGGTCGTGTCCGCCGCCTACGAGCCCGGTACGCCGATGTTCGCCGAGGCGGTACGAGAGGCCGTCGCGACGTGGGCACGCCGACGCGGGACCGAGCACCATGGCGGCGACGGGAGGGGCGGCGAGGCGAGGGGCGGCAGCCAGGAGAGCGGCGGCAGCGGCGAAGCCCGGGACGGCGGCGCCCGAGGCAGCGGCAGCGGCAGCGGCAGCGAGACCAGGGGCACCCCCATCCCCATCCCCACCCCAACCCCCCTCCGCCCCGTCCTGATCGTCGACCAGTTCGAAGAGACCTTCACGCTCTCCTCCGACGAGGCGGAGCGGCGGACGTTCGTGCAGTTGCTCAGTGCGGCGTGCACGCCCGGAGAGGAGGGCGGGGCGGCGCCCCTGGTCGTGGTGCTGGGCGTGCGGGCCGACTTCTACGAGCAGTGCCTCGGCTATCCGGAGCTGGCGGACGCTCTGCAGCACCGGCACATGGTGCTGGGGCCGTTGACCACGGCGGAGCTGCGGGAGGCGGTGACCGGACCGGCCAAGGCCGTGGGGCTGGAGCTGGAACCGGGGCTGGCGGAGCTGATCGTGCGGGAGGTGAGCGCGGACGGGCCGCGCGGGGCGCACGACGCGGGCGTGCTGCCGTTGCTGTCGCACGCCCTGCTCGTGACATGGCAGCGGCGGAAGGCGGGCCGGCTGACGCTGGCCGGCTATCGGGCAGCCGGCGGTATCCAGGGCGCGGTGGCGGCCACCGCCGAGCGGGCCTGGTCGGGGCTGGACCCGGCGGCCCGTTCGGCGGCACGGCTGCTGTTGCTGCGGCTGGTCCGGCTGGGAGAGGACACCCAGGCCACCCGGCGCCGGGGCACCAGGCGGCAGCTCGCGGACGGCTCGGCGGACCCGGAGAAGACCGAGGAGTCGCTGGAGGCGATGGCCCGCGCCCGGCTGCTGACGCTGGACGCGGAGACCGTGGAGATCACCCACGAGGCGCTGCTGCACGCCTGGCCGCGCCTGCGGAGTTGGATCGACGAGGGCCGCAACGACCATCTGCTGCGGCAGCGGCTGGAGGAGGACGGCCGCGCCTGGGAGGACTCCGACCGCGATTCCTCGCTGCTCTACCGGGGTTCGCGGCTCGAACAGGCGCACACCTGGGCGAAGTCCACCAGGGAAGCCGGGGGCAGCGGGGGCAGCGGGGGCACCAAGGACCCCGGAGACGTCGGGGACACCGGGGGCGCCTTCCTGACCCGGAGCGCGGTGGAGTTCCTGGCAGCGTCGGTCCGGCTGCACCGGCGTACCGTCCGGATCCGGCGGAGTGCCGTGGCGGCGCTGGTGGCGTTCGCCCTGGTGGCCGTCGGCTCGGCGGTGGTGGCCTGGCAGCAGCGCAACGACGCGGTGTTCGAGCAGGTGGTCGCCCAGGCCGATCGGGTCCAGTACTCGGATCCGTCGCTGTCGGCCCAGCTCGACCTGGTGGCGCACGATCTCCGGCCGGACGACGAGGGCACCGACAACCGGCTCGTCTCGATCGTCAACGCGCCCCTGGCCACCCCTCTCCTCGGCCACGGCGGTGCCGTCTACCTCACCTCCTTCAGCCCCGACGGGAAGTACCTGGCCACCGCCAGCTACGACCGATCCGTACGGCTGTGGAACGTGGCGGACCCGTCCCGGCCCACGGCCCTGGGCAAGCCCCTCACCGGGCACACCAGTTGGGTGAGCAGCGCGGTCTTCGCACCGGACGGCCGTACGCTCGCCAGCGCCGGCGACGACGGCACGATCCGTATGTGGGACGTGCGGGACCCGCGTGCGCCGCGCGCGCTGGGCGCACCGCTGACCGGGCACGACGGCACGATCTTCCTGATCGCCTTCAGCCCGGACGGGAAGACGCTGGCGTCCGTGGGCGAGGACCGCACCGTACGGCTGTGGGACGTGAGCGACCCGGCGCACGCCAGGGAGCTCGGCGCGCCACTCACCGGGCACAGCGCTCCCGTACGCGCCGTCGCGTTCGGTCCGGACGGGAAGACGCTGGCGACCGGGGGCGACGACAACACGATCCGGCTGTGGGACGTGGCCGACCCGCGTGCGCCGCGCGCGCTGGGCACCGTGCTCAAGGGCCATACGAGTGTGGTGCACTCGCTGGCCTTCGGTCCCGACGGGCGGACGCTGGCCAGCGGCAGTTCGGACAACACCGTCCGGCTCTGGGACGTGGCCGATTCCCGCCGGGCGAGTGCGCTCGGGGCGCCGCTCACCGGGCACACCGGCCCCATCTGGTCCGTGGCCTTCAGCCCGGACGGCCGGACGCTCGCCGCCGCCAGCGCGGACAGCACGGCGAGTCTGTGGAACGTCGAGGACCCGGCGTATCCGTCGCAGGTCGGTGAGCCCCTGGCCGGGGCGAGCGGGGAGATGTTCGCCCTGGGGTTCAGCCCGGACGGCCGGACCCTCGCCACCGGCAGCGGTGACAGCAAGGTCCGGCTGTGGTCGTTGCCGACCTCGGACATGGCCGGCCGGAACGGGGTGTTCCGGCCGGACGGGCGGGTGCTGGCCACCGCCGGGCGCGACGGGCGGATCCGGCTGTGGAACGTGGCGGAGCCCGGCCGGCCCGTGCTGCTGGGGAAGGCGTTCACGCTCAAGGACAGCGGCAATCGCTCGCTGTCGTTCTCCCCCGACGGGCGCACCCTCTCGATCGTGGCCGGAAACCGGGCGCTGTATCTGTGGGACGTCAGCGACCCGGCACGCCCCGTCCTGCGCGGATCGCCGCTCGCGCTGCGGATCCGGTACACGGACGCGCAGGCCTACAGCCCGGACGGGCGGGTCCTGGCCACCTCCTACGGCGACCACGACGTGCGGTTGTGGGACGTCAGCGACCCGTCGCATGTCGTCCCGCTCGGCAAGCCCCTCACCGGACACAAGGGCTACATCCTCGCCCTCGTCTTCAGCCCGGACGGCCGTACGCTCGCCAGCGGCAGCGCGGACGGCACCATCCGGCTGTGGGACGTGGCGGACCCGGCCCGGTCCCGGCACGTCGACGGGCCCCTCACCGCCCACCGCGGCGCGGTCAGCGACCTCGTCTACAGTCCGGACGGCAGGACCCTGGCCAGTGGCGGTGGCGACGACATGGTCCGGCTCTGGGACGTCTCCGACCCCCGCGAGGCGACGCGCCTGGGCTCCCCGCTCGTCGGCCACACCGAGACGGTCGTCTCGCTGACCTTCAGCCCGGACGGCCGGACCCTCGCCAGCGGCGGCAACGACAGCACCGTCCACCTCTGGGACGTCTCCCGCCCCGCCGACGCCTCTCCCATCGGCCGGGCGATGAGCCCCAACGCCAAGACGGGCCAGTTCCTGTCCTTCAGCCCGGACAGCGACATGCTCGGGGTCTCCAGCGGCGCCGACACCGTACGGCTGTGGAATCTCGACGTCGACGACGCCGTACGGCACATCTGCTCGTCGACGCGCGGGGTGCTCACGCGGGAGAAGTGGGACGAGTACCTGCCACGGCTGTCCTACGAGCCACCGTGCGAGGACGCCTGACAAGCCTCTGATCAGCGCGTTCACGTCTTCTCACCGGTCCCGTCCGGCCTGTCGGGCGGGGTCGGGGGCGGGCCGGACGGGGCCGCGGGTTCGCGTGATCCCGATCACAACTTGTCAACGCTATCGACCAGTCGGCTCCCGTCCCGCGAACAGCCTTGTTAGCCTTGGCCATAGCCCGGTCGCTGGTGCATCCCCCGTCGCCAGCGACCGGGCCCTTTCATGCCCTCCGGGCCTCCCCCCGCTCCCCCACACACACGCCTCAGCCGTTCCAGGCCTCGTCGTACGGGTCCCGCGGTGCCTTCGCCGGCTTGGTCGTGGTGACCCGGAGGTAGGGGACGGCGGTGCCGTTGAGGGGATCCTCGGTCCGCTTCGGCGTGTAGGTGCCGGTGACCTCGATCCAGGTGTCCGGCTGGAGCACGGCGGGGAGGTCGCCGGTGAGGGCGATCTTGACGGGCTGGGCGTCCGCGGCACAGCAGTTGAGGGCCATGCGGACCAGATACGGCGTGCCGGAGTCGTCGAAGGCGAGGAAGCCCGTGACCTTCAGCGGCCGGCCCGCGAGAGCGCGCCCCTCGTCGTAGACCGCGCGGCCCGCGTAGTCGGCGACGCTCAGGCGGAGGGTGCCGTCGGCGGGGAGGGCGGGATAGCCCCAGGGCTGCTCCTGGAGGGCCGTGCCGGTGCGCATCGCGGTGTAGGAACCGGCGGCCGGCGGGGCCACCAGGACGAGGGCGAGCAGCGGGAGGACGAGAAGCCAGGAGACCCGGGGTTCGCGGTGGGCGTGCGGCTCGTCAGGGGCGGCGTGCGCCTCGCCGTGGGCGGCATCCGGGTCGTCCTGCGTGGACCGTTCGTCGTTCTGCGTGGATCGTTCGTCGTCCTGGTGTCGCGCCCGGCGTTCGTACCGGAGCGTGGCCACGGCGGTGGCTATGAGGACGATGCCCGCGCCGATGAGGAGGGGGCGCAGGCCGGCCTTGACGTAGCGGAGGTAGAGGTCGGTGAAGCCGGCGTGGAGCAGGGCTCCGCCGGTGAGGAAGAGGACGACGGTCTGTGCCTGACGGTTCACAGCAGCACCGCCCCGACGAGGGCCGACACGAGGATCGCGAGGGCGAAGGTGACGGGGGCGAAGCGGAGCGCGAAGGCACGGCCGAAGGTGGCGGTCTGCATGGCGAAGAGTTTCAGGTCGATCATCGGGCCGACGACCAGGAAGGCCAGCCGGGAGGTCAGGGAGAACTGGGTCAGGGAGGCCGCGACGAACGCGTCCGCCTCCGAGCAGATCGACAGCAGTACGGCCAGGACGGCGAGGGCGAGGATCGCGATCGCCGGGTTGTCCGCGGCGGCGTTCAGCCAGCTCGCCGGGACGACGGCCTTGAGCGTGGCCGCCGCCATCGCGCCGACGACCAGGAATCCGCCCGCGTGCATCACGTCGTGTCGCACCGAGCCCCAGAAGGCCGCGCCCCTGCCCCGGCCCTCGTAGGACGGCCGCTCCGGAGGGCGCATCCACTCGCCGCGGCCGAGCCCTTGCCACAGCCAGCCCATCGCGCAGGCCACCAGCAGGCTCGCCACCAACCTGGCCAGCACCATCTCGGGGTTCCCCGGGAAGGCCACGGCGGTCGCGGTCAGCACGATCGGGTTGATCGCGGGGGCGGAGAGAAGGAAGGCGAGCGCCGCCGCGGGCGTCACACCCCGGCGTACGAGGGCGCCCGCGACCGGCACCGAGGCGCACTCGCAGCCCGGCAGCACCACACCGGCCACGCCCGCCGCCGGTACCGCGAGGGCGGGCCGCTTCGGCAGCGCGCGGACGAAGAACGACGCGGGCACGAACACCGCGATCGCCGCCGACAACAGCACCCCGATGACCAGGAACGGCAGGGCCTGCACGACCACCGCGACGAACACGGTCATCCAGCTCTGGGTCACGGGCGCGGACAGCAGGCCCCGCAGCGGGCCCTGCGCCACCACCGCGAGGACCAGCAGCATGGTGAGCAGGAGGGGTGGGTCGAGATGCCGACCTCGGCGGGGGACTTCTTCCTTGGTTGTGGCCACGGGGGACGGTACCTCCGTAGGGAACGGCTGCGCTGAGCGGGCCTGTTCGACCCTTTCCTCCCATACGGCGCCCGGCCCGGGGTTGCTCACGGCCCCCGGAACCCTTTTTTAGTAATGGGATCCATTTTCATGTAGCGTTCCGGTCCATCACCCTGTGGAGGAGGACCCCATGGCCGTACCCAAGCGGAAGATGTCCCGCAGCAACACCCGGCACCGTCGCGCCCAGTGGAAGGCGAGCACGCCCCAGCTGGTGCCGTTCACGGTCGACGGCACCACGCACCTCGTACCGCAGCGGCTGCTGAAGGCGTACGAGCGCGGGCTGATCCACCCCGAGGGCTGAGGAGGGGGACAGGGAGCGCGACCATGACGAACCGACGGCTGCCCGTCACCGTCCTGTCCGGGTTCCTCGGCGCGGGCAAGACCACCCTGCTCAACCATGTGCTCGGCAACCGCGAGGGGCTCCGCGTCGCGGTCATCGTCAACGACATGAGCGAGGTCAACATCGACGCCGCGCTCGTGCGCGGGGGCGAGGCGGCGCTGTCCCGCACCGAGGAGCGGCTCGTCGAGATGACCAACGGGTGCATCTGCTGCACCCTGCGCGACGATCTGCTGGAGGAGGTCGACCGCCTCGCGCGGGAGGGGCGTTTCGACTACCTGCTGATCGAGAGCTCCGGGATCTCGGAGCCGATGCCCGTCGCCGCGACCTTCGCCTTCGCGCGCGACGACGGGGCCACGCTCGGCGATCTCGCCCGCCTCGACACCATGGTGACGGTCGTCGACGCGGTGAACTTCCTGCCGGAGCTCGCGGGCGGGGACGAGCTGGTCGCGCGAGGGCTCGACCAGTACGAGGACGACGAGCGCACCGTGAGCGATCTGCTGATGGACCAGGTGGAGTTCGCCGACGTGATCGTGCTGAACAAGCTCGACCTCGTGGACACGGCGACCGCCGAACGGCTCGCGGCGACCCTGGCACGGCTCAATCCCGCGGCGCGGATCGTGCCGGTCAGCCATGGGCGGGTCCGGGTCGAGGACGTGCTCGGCACGGAGGCGTTCGATCTCGAACGGGCCCAGCAGGCACCGGGGTGGGTGCGGGAGCTGAACGGGGAGCACGTGCCGGAGACCGAGGAGTACGGCATCTCGTCGACCGTGTTCCGCTCCGAACGGCCCTTCCATCCCGGGCGGTTGTGGGACTTCGTGACCGAGGGCCTCGACAGTGGTGCCTTCGGGCAGGTGTTGCGGTCCAAGGGGTTCTTCACGCTCGCCGGGAGGCCGGGGGTCATCGGGCTGTGGTCCCAGGCCGGGTCGGTGGCGCGCTTCGAACCGACCGCCGCGCAGGACGAAGAGGCCCCGTTCGCACAGGAGTTGGTGTTCATCGGGACGGGGTTGCGGGAAGACGCGCTGCGGGCGGCTCTGGCCGGATGTCTGGTGACGGAGGACGAGGTTCTGCGTGAGGTGGCCCTCGACGATCCGTTCCCGGCGTGGGATGTGCACGGGGTCGTCTGCGGGTGAGTGGGGGGTGAGTTGCGGGTGAGTGGGGGATGAGTGGGATCTCGCGCGGTTCCCCGCGCCCCTGGGAAGCAGGGGCCGCGCCCCGCGCTTCCCAGGGACGCGCGACCGTGGTCTTCCCGGCCCGCAGGGACTGGGCCCTCAGGGACTGGGCCCTCAGGGACTGGGCCCGCAGGGGCTGAACCCTCAGAGACTGGACCCTCAGCTACGCTCCCGCCCCCGCCCGCCTCCCCAGCAGCTCCGCCAGCCCCCGTCTCGTCGCCGCCAGCACCACACGGTCCTCGGCCCGGAGGACGTACGTGGGCGGCAGGTCCCAGATCAGCCCCGAACCCGGCGGCGGCCCGGCGGGCCGCTCCGGACCCGGCTCCCCGGACGCCGCCGTGTCGAGGGCCAGCACTCGCCACGCCCCCGCCTGGAACGCCTCGGCGACGGTCCGGCCCTCCAGGCGCCGGTGACCGCGGACTTCGACGGCGGCGAAGAGGAGCACCCGGCGCTCGACGGGGATCGCGCCCAGGATCTGGCGCCCCATCATCGCGCCGGCGAACGCGGGCGCGGCGAGGTGGGTGACGCTGCGGCTGCGCGTCAGGGCGCCCGGGTGGGCGGCGCGGAGGGTGCGGTAGACGGCGGTGGCGAAGTCGTCGTCGTAGAGGCGCAGGACGACGCGCAGGTCGGGGCGTAACGAACGGGCGTACAGGCCGGCTTCGAGGTTCGTCGTGTCGGAACTGGTGACGGCGAGCAGGGCGTGGGCGCGGTGGATCTTGGCGGCCTCCAGGACGCCCTCCTGGGTCACGTCGCCCAGGATGACCGGCACCCGCAGCCGACGGGCCTCGGCGAGGCCGCGCGCCTCGGGGTCCTCCTCGACACAGACGACCGGGATGTGGAGGTCCCGCAGGCGGGCGAGCACGCGGGTGCCGATCTTGCCGAGGCCGAGGAGGACGACGTGTCCGGACAGACCGCGCGGCGGCTTGCGCAGGGCGGTCCCGCTGCGGAACGTGCCGAGCGCCTCCAGGACGGCGGCCAGGAGCACGGGCAGGAGGAGTAAACCCATGAGGCCGGAGAGAAGTTGGAGGATCTGCCGGGAGTCGCTCTGGTCGGTCGCGGGGTCGGCGATTCCGAAGAGGTCGAGGAGGGTCGCGTACGTCGCCTGGAGCGGATGCTCCCCGGTGATCACCATCTGCGCGACGGCGAGGGCGAACACGCACCCGATCATCCCCGCGAGGGACCACCGCAGCCGCCGCGAGAGCAGCGAGCCGAAGGCCCCGAGCGGACCGCCGCCGGACCGGCCGGGCGGCAGCGCGGTTCCCGTGTAGCGCACGGTGTCGAGGACGACGGTGCCGCGCCCGGTGGCCGCCGCCACCGCCCTTTCGTCGGGCAGGAGTTGGGGACCGCGTTCCCCGCTGCCCTCGGAACCCTCGGTTCCGGCGGGGTCGTTGGTGGTGGCCGACAGCAGCGCGAGGGTGCAGAGGCCTCCCGGCCCCTGACCTCCCGGGCTCTGGCCGCCCGCCCCCTGGCTCGCCCGGCCCGGCGGGCGTTCCACGGCCCTGAGCATCAGTCCGTCCGTCTGGACGACCTTGCTGGTTCCGGCCACGGCGGTCGCGGCCAGTGCGGGCGCGGCCGTGTCGGCGTCGGACAGGACCGTCGTCGAGGCGCCGAAACCGTCGACTCCGTCGGCGGTGCCGCCGGTCGCCAACGCCGATGCCTGGTCGAGCAGTTCCTCGATGTGCTGGCCCAACCGACGGTTGTAGAGCCGCAGGACGAGCCGCAGACGCGGGTTGAGGCGGCGGGCGGTGAGGGCCGCACGGATGTTGGTCTCGTCGTCGTCGTACACCAGGGCCAGCGCGGCGGCCCGCTCGACCCCGGCCTCGGCGAGCACCGCCTCGGTGGCCTCCCCCGCCTCCAGGACCCGCTCACCGCCGTCCCGGGGGCTGTTCCTGCCCTCGCCCCGGTCGCCCCGTTCCCTCCGGTCGCCTCGCTCGCCGGCCGCGCGGCCGGTCCCCTCTCCGGTCCCGGCGCTCCGGTCACCGGTGGTCGGATCGCCGTTGCCCGCCGCCCTGTTGACGACCGCCGTCACCCGGTCGAGGAGCGCGGCGGCGGTGCGGGCGCGTCCGACGACCGGCCGCCGCGCGATCCGCGCGGTGGGCGGCACGACGAGGGTCACCTGCTCCCGGTACACGGTCCGCAGTTCGGCGGCGAGCCGGTGCGCCAGTCCGTCGTCCCCGCAGACGACCATGTGCGCGCCCGGGTCCGCCGGACCAGACTGTCGGCCCGGACCGGTACGGCTGTTGTGCTGCGAAGGGCTCCCCACGAGGCAGAAGACTGCCGCATACGGGCGGCCGGTTCCTCAGTGATCCGGATCACAGTTGCCGGTGTGAGTGCGACGGCGGGTGGAAATCCGTACTCAAGAGGGACGGGGTGACGGCGGTGTCCGAATGCGAGGATGGGGCGCCATGACCGCAGGGTGGGGTACGCGCACGACACGCGCCGCGATGTTCGCGGCCGTCTGTGTGCTGCTCGCCGCCCTGGGCCACGTGATGATGTCCGGTGGTCATGTCCCCTGGTGGGCCCTGGCGGTCGGGGCCGCCGCGACCGGTGCGGCCGGCTGGTGCCTGGCCGGACGTGAGCGCGGCCTCCCGCTGATCACTTCCGTGGTGGTCGCCGCGCAGACGGCCCTCCACGGGGGCTTCGAGCTGGCACAGCCGTCGGGCTCCGCGGGCGCGGGCGCCATGGACGGGGCTGCGAACGGCGCTGCGAACAGCACTGCGAACGGCGCCATGGACATGGGCTCCGCCCACATGAATCACACCGTCCACATGGGCCCGACCGGTCACATGGACCATGTGGACCCCACCGGTTACCTCCTGGACGGCGCGTACGCGTCCTCGTCCGGCATGTTCGCCGCGCATCTGCTGGCCGCGCTGCTGTGCGGTCTGTGGCTGGCGCACGGCGAGCGCGCCGCCTTCACACTGCTGCGGGCGGTGGCCGGCTGGCTGGCCGCACCGCTGCGGCTGTCGCTCGCGCTGCCGGTCGCGGCGGAGCGGCCGCGCCCCCGGGTACGGCGCGGCCGTACGGACCGCTCACCGCGTCGGCTCCTTCTCGTCCATGCGATCACCTCTCGGGGTCCGCCCGCCGGGACCGCTGTCAGCTGACGACAGCCGGTGACCCGGGGCAGCCACCACGGCTCGCTCCCCGGGCTTCGGCCGTACGCCGCCCACACCGCGTGCCGTACGGCCGGCTTCCCTCCCAACCGGACCACCGGACCACCGGACCACCGGACCACCGGACGCGTTCCCACGCGCCACGCACGTCCGCACGCACGCACCTGCCCTCCTGCCTGCCCGCCCCCGCCCTCCGGGCGCCTCCAAGCAGGGCGGCCGTAGGCAGGGCGGCCGTGCGGAGCGTGGCTGTGCGGCCATGTGGCTCTCACGTGCCCGTGTCGGCGGATGGCCCCGGTCCCGGACGACCCGAGAAGGACATCAGGTGATCACCCTTACTCCCCCGCCCGCGTCGATCCCGCGAGCCTCCCGGTCCACGACCGACGAGTCCATAACCGCCTGGGCGCTCGCCGCGCGCGGTGGGGACCCGGAGGCCGTCGAACGGTTCGTCGGCGCACTCCACCACGACGTCCAGCGGTTCGTCGCCCACCTCTGCGCGGACCCGCAGGCGGTGGACGACCTCGCGCAGGACACGTTCCTGCGGGCGCTCGGCAGCCTGCACCGGTTCGAGGGCCGCTGCTCCGCCCGTACGTGGCTGCTGTCCATCGCCCGCCGAGCGGTGACCGACAGTTTCCGGTACGCGGCGGCCCGGCCCCGGCTGTCCGACGTACCGGACTGGCGGCTGGCCGTCGAGCACGCCCAGCCGCGCGGACTGCCCGGCTTCGACGACGGCATCGCGCTGGCCGATCTGCTGGGCGCGCTGCCCGAGGAACGGCGCGAGGCGTTCGTCCTCACGCAGATGCTGGGCCTCTCCTACGAGGACGCGGCGGAACTGACCGGATGCCCCGTCGGGACGGTGCGGTCGCGGGTGGCACGGGCACGGACCACACTCGTGCGCTTGCTGGCGGCGGCGGAGGGGGCGCGGGAGGAGGAGGGCGCGCTGGTGGCGGCCTGAGGCGTCCGAGACCGGCGGTCGGCGGTCGGCTGCCGGCGGTCGGCGGTCGGCGGTCGGCTGCCGGCGGTCGGCTGCCGACGGTCGGCAGCCGGCTGCCTGCTGCCGGCTGCCGACTGCCGGCTGCCGGCTGCCGGGCATGGACGGCCCCCGCGTGCCGTTCACGGGTGGCTTTCCACGCCCGGCCCGGCGGTCACGGCCGTCTGCCACGAGTGGCAGAGGGGGACGTAGCCGAGGTCGCGGCGCCCCGCGGAGTGCTCCCCCCGACCGCCGATCTCCAGGGACTACGCGGGTGACGACCGCTGGGCGCGCTCCCTCAGATGGCGTTCCGCGAAGTCGAGTTCCAGGCGGAGTTGTTTGATGCGTTCGTCGACGACCAGGGAGCCGTGACCGGCGTCGTAGCGGTACACCTCGTGGACGGCGCCCCGGCCGGCCAGACGGTCGACGTAGTTGTCGATCTGGTGGATGGGGCAGCGGGGGTCGTTGACGCCGGCGGAGATGTAGACAGGGGCTTTCACCGCGTCGACGTAGGTCAGGGGCGACGAGGCCTCGAAGCGCTCGGGGACCTCCTCCGGCGTGCCGCCGAGGAGCGTGCGGTCCATGGCCTTCAGCGCCTCCATCTCGTCGTGGTACGCGGTGACGTAGTCCGCGACGGGAACGGCGGCGATGCCGAGCGCCCAGACGTCCGGCTCGACGCCGAGACCGAGGAGGGTGAGGTAGCCGCCCCAGGAGCCGCCCGTGAGGATGAGGCGGTCGGGATCCGCGAAGCCGGAACCCACCGCCCACTCCCGGACCGCCGCGATGTCCTCCAGCTCGATCAGACCGACCCGGTGCTTGAGGGCGTCGGTCCAGGCACGGCCGTAACCGGTGGAGCCGCGGTAGTTGACGCGGATCACGGCGTACCCGTGGTCCAGCCAGGCGGCCGGCCCGGCGGCGAAGGAGTCGCTGTCGTGCCAGGTCGGGCCGCCGTGGATGTCGAAGACCGTGGGGTACGGGCCGGACACGCCCGCCGGGCGCTGGACGAGGGCGTGCACACGGCCGCCGGGGCTGTCCACCCAGACGTCCTCCACCGCCACCGAGCCGGGCGATTTCATGCCCGGCGGGTCCAGCACGACCTCGCCCGTCGTGGAGCGCACGACCGGCGGTTCCGCGGCCGAGGACCACAGGTACTCGACGCTGCCGTCGGGGCGGGTCGTGGCTCCCGACACGGTGCCCCTCGGGGTCTCCACGCGGTCCAGGGCGCGGGTCGCCAGGTCGTAGCGGTACAGCCCGCTGCGGGCCTCGAAGCTGTGGGCGACCAGCAGCGCGGAGCCGTCCGGATACCACTCGGCGCTCAGGTCGCCCTCCAGCCGGTCGGCCAGTCCGAGGTCGGTCTCCTCGCCGGAGACGGCGTCCCAGAGGAGCGGCTCCCAACGTCCGCCCCGCTGGTGGCCGATGAGCAGCCGGGTGTCGCCGTCGACAGGTGCGAAACCCAACACGTCCAGGCCCAGCTCGACCGTGCCGCCCTTGGTGTCGTCGAGCTCGGCGACCGTCGTGCCGTCCGGCCGGACCACGCGCACGGCCGCGTGCATCGCGTCGCCGTGCTCGGTGTGCTCGATCGCGATCAGCGAGCCGTCGTGGGAGAGGTCGCCGACTCCGGCCGACTCACGGTGGCGGTAGATCTCGACGGGGGCCTCGCCCTGCCGGGACACATGGATCGTGGAGCCGTCCTCGTCGGTGGAGCGGCCGACGACCGCCGTACGGCCGTCACGGCCGAGGGCCAGGCCCGCCGGGTAGGACGGTTCCAGGCCCGGGGCGCCCTCCTCGTCCGGGCCGCCGTGGAAGGGCTGGCGCCGCCAGACGCCGAACTCGTCCCCGTCCTTGTCGTCGAACCACCAGATCCACTCGCCGTCCGGCGAGAGCACACCGTCCGTGGTGCCGTTGGCCCGGTTCGTGACCTGGCGCTGCTCGCCGGTGGCGCGGTCCCACGCGTACAGCTCGTACGTGCCCGTGGCGTTGGAGACGAACAGCGAGCGGTGCGGCGCGTCCTCCGCCCAGTCCGGCAGGGACACCCTCGGTGCCCGGAACCTCTTCTCCCAGTCGGGCATAAACCCGCTCTGCTGCTGCGGGGTGGACCCGTTGCTCTCAGTCATGGCCCCATATTGCCCGGCCCGCACGACAAAGTGCCGACGAGGTCCCCAGCCTGTGGATAACTTCGGCCGTCGCGGGCCGGCGGCCGGGCCGATTGTCAGTGGCCGGGTGCAGACTCGCCGCATGACCTCGACGACACCAGGGACAGAACCGAGCACGACTCCCACGACCGATCTCCGCGGCACCGATCTCCGCAGCGCTGATCTCCGCAGCGCTGATCTCCGCGACACCGATCTCCGCAGCACCGTCGAGCGTTTCTGGGCCACCGCCGAGGAGCGGGACTGGACGGCGTTCGCCGAGACGCTGGCCGAGGACGTCGTGTACGAACTGCCGCAGACGAGGGAGCGGATCCGCGGCCGGGAGCGGTATGTGGAGTTCAACCGGGAGTACCCGGGCGACTGGCACGCCCGGGTGGAGCGGATCGTCGCCGAGCCGGGACAGCGGGAGCAGGCGGTGAGCCGGACGCATGTCACGGTCGGGTCGGAGGAGATGTACGCGATCACCTTCTTCACGGGGGACGAGGACGGCCGGATAGTCGCGATCACGGACTTCTGGCCCGAGCCGTACGAGCCGCCTGCCGGGCGTGAGCACCTCGTCGAGCGGTACTGAGGGGGCGACCCCGGAGCCGGGGACCCCGCGCGGGCACCGTACGGTGGAAGGCGTGTACCGGTTCCTGCTGACGCCCCGATGGTGGGGGATCAACGTCTTCGTGCTGCTCGCCATCCCGTTCTGCGTGTTCATGGGTTCGTGGCAGCTGAGCCGGTTCGAGGACCGGATGCAGGACCATCGCGCGGCGACCGAGCGGATCGACCCGGCGGACCGGGCCCCGGCGCGCCCACTGGACCGGCTGCTGCCGGTGGACAAGGAGACCTCGGGCGAACTGGCCACCGTGAGCGGGCGGTACGGCGAGCAACTCCTCGTGCCCGACCGTGAGGTGGACGGCAGGACCGGCTTCTACGTGCTGACGCTGCTGCGCACCGACGAGGGCAAGGCCCTGCCGGTCGTACGGGGCTGGCTGCCCGGCACCGCGGACGCCGACCGCGCCCCGGCGGCTCCCTCCGGCGAGGTCACCGTCACCGGCTCGCTGCAGGCATCCGAGACTCCGGGGTCGAACGGCGTGCCCGTCCAGGGCGGGCTGCCGGCCGGGCAGACCTCGGCGATCAGCGCGGCGACGCTGGTGAACCTCGTGCCGGACGACCTGTACGACGCCTGGATCACCCTGGACAAGGGCGACTCGGGCATGAAGGCCGTCCCCGCGACCGCGCCGCAGAACACCGGGCTCGACCTCAAGGCCTTCCAGAACCTCGGCTACACCGGCGAGTGGTTCGTCTTCGCCGGCTTCGTCGTCTTCATGTGGTTCCGCCTGCTCCGCCGCGAGGTCGAGTTCATCCGCGACGCGGAACTGGGGCTGCTGCCCGACACCGTCGAACCGGACCGAGACGGCTCCGGCACTGCGGCACGGGGCGGCGACGAGCCCGACGGCGGCGACCGCGCCACCGAGAGCCGCTCCCGCGAAGCCGAGCCGGCCCCGTAGGACGGAGGACGCAAGCCGACCCCGTAGGACGGAGGACCGGCGGGACTCGCGGCAGGACGTGGGACGGCGGCACTCGCGCGACCGCGGGGGAACCGCTGACCGCGGCTCCCGTCAGGTGGCCGCCAGCAGGCCCGTCCGGTAGACCACGCCCGCGCAGGCGTTGGTGATGGCTGTCGAGAAGCCGGCGACGCCGCCCTCGGCGGTGTGGGAGACGAGGACACTGCCGTCGACGACGCCGTCCTCGGTGACGAGCTGGGTGGAGACGGAGTTGGAGCCGTCGGTGGTGGTGCCGGGGGTCGCCTCCCCCGTGGGTGTCGGGTCCGCTGACGGATCCGTACCGCCGGTGCCGCCGCCGGTCGTCCCGCCGGTGGTCTGGCAGGGCTCGGACGGCACCCAGGCGAACCGCACCTCGTAGGCCGCTCCGGGCGCCAGCACCAGCTGTGTCAGGGACAGCGCCGGGTCGGGCAGTCCGGCCGCCGCGTCACCGGCGACATGGGTCGCCACGGTGATCTTCGACCCGTCCGCGGCACCCTGCGGGGTGGCACTCACCGCTCCCGCGCCGGTGACCGTACAGCTCGTGCCGGAGATGTTGGAGACGCGGAACGAGCCGTAGACGGCTCCGCCGGAGTCCGGTGCGCCCACGCTCCCGCCACCGCCGAGCTGATCCGCCGTGCACAACGTGGAGGGAGCGGCCGTCGGGGTCGCCTGGGTGCCGCCCGTGGAGCCGGTGCTCTGGCCCTTGCCCGTGTCGCCCTTGTGCTTGTCCTTGTTCTTGTCGGACCCCTTGGACCCGCCGGAGGAGCCCCCCGGCGAACCGTTCCCGCCGGTCTGGCCCTTGGACTGGCCCTCGGTCTCCGGCTTGTGCGAGCCGTTGCCCATGATGGAGGGGTTGACGTCGGAGCCGGTGGAGTTGGAGACGTGCACGAGGGCCGGGATCGCCGTGCCGATGAAGAGCGCGGCGGCGGCCATGCCGACGACGGCCTGGCGCTTGCGGGTCCGCCGCGCCGGTACCGCTCGCCGCAGGTGCTCCAGGGTGCCGTCCCTGGGCTCGATCTCCGACACCGCCTGGTGCAGCAGATTGCGCAGCACCAGCTCGTCGGGCTCGAACCCGCCGATGCCCTTCGCCCCGGAGCCGTTCAACCCGGAGCCGTTCAGCCCGGAGCCGGCGGCCGCGGAGCCCTTCAGTGCCGAGCCCTTCAGTGCCGAGCCGTTCGGTGCCGAGGAACTCGTGCCCGCGTCGTCCGCGGCCGCGTCGTCCGTACCCGGGTCGGCCGAATTCAGGCCGGCGGACCGCGAGTCGTCCTCACGCGAGTCGTGCGGAGCGTGGCCTTCGAGATCCTGGCCCTCGGGGTGGGGGCCTTGTTCTTCGGGGCCGTGATTCACAGTTCCGTTCCCAGCGTGCGATTGCGTTTCTTCGTGCTCCTCGAGCCCGCGCCCCCCGACGCGCTCGTTCCGCCCGCGCTGCTCCGCGCGTTCGTTCCCGCGCTGCTCCGCGCGTTCGTCCTCGTCCCGGCGCCCCCAGGAGGCGCGCCTCCGGGCACCGAGCTCGTCCCGACCGTCGTGCCTGTCGGGACCGTCGTGCCTGTCGGGACCGTCGTGCCTGTCGGGACCGTCGTGCCTGTCGGGACCGTCGTGCTTGCCGTGCGTGCTCATGCGGGCGCCTCCATGGCGACGCGCAGTGCCGCGATGCCCCGCGAGCCGTACGCCTTCACCGAACCCAGCGATATGCCGAGCGTCTCAGCGACCTGGGCCTCGGTCATGTCGGCGAAGTAGCGCAGCACGAGGACCTCGCGCTGCCGCCGCTGGAGCCCCTTCATCGCCTTGATGAGGGAGTCACGCTCCAGCTGGTCGTAGGCGCCCTCCTCCGCGCTCGCCATGTCGGGCATCGGCTTCGACAGCAGCTTCAGGCCGAGGATGCGGCGGCGCAGGGCGGAGCGCGAGAGGTTCACGACCGTCTGGCGCAGATAGGCGAGCGTCTTCTCCGGGTCGCGAACTCGCTTGCGCGCCGAGTGCACGCGGATGAACGCCTCCTGGACGACGTCCTCGCAGGAGGCGGTGTCGTCGAGGAGGAGCGCCGCGAGGCCCAGCAGCGACCGGTAGTGCGCGCGGTAGGTCTCGGTCAGGTGGTCGACCGTCGTACCGGAGGCCGGCACCGTCGACGTGTCGTCCGCGCCGTCGCGCTGGCTGGGTATGCGGGTCGGCCGCGCCGCGGGCATCGGCGCGATCACCGGCATGCCGCCGGCCGAACCGGGCACGCGGGGACGGCGGGGTGGACGAAGGGCGGTGCCCCTCGTCTGTACCGCGGTGAAATCGAGAACCTCTGCCACGCCTGTTGGACCCGCATCCCCCCGTCGGGGTTGTACGGAACAGGCATCACTTTTGCGTCAGACCGCACATGTGTCCGTACGGCATGTGCGCTGTTCGGTACGGCGGTCCTGTCCCCCGGCACGCAGCGCGCAGCCATCGGTACGACCCACCGAACACCGGACAGCGCGTCGAACGCCCTCATGCGTACCAGCTCTTCCCCTATGCCCCAAGTGTTGGCGCCCAGCCCCGCCGAAGGGCGCCCAGTAAAGACGCTCCCCGTCCGCCGCGCGGTTGCGGCGGACGGGGAGGAAAATCCTCGATCACCGGGAGGCCTGAATCAACCCGGAAATCCGGCGACGGTCCGGCCGGAAATCCTCCGCCCGTGGCACCGCCGACTCGAAGAACTTACACGCCACCACCGACAGGGGCCGACGCCGCGGTCCGGGAGGCCTGTAGGGCGGCGGGTGCGGGCTCGTCGGCGGGACCGGATCGCTGGGGGCTCCTCGCTCGGCTCCCCGCGCCCCGGAAGAGCAGGGGCCCCGCCCCACGCCGTGCGAGCCCGCGGGCCTGGTCTTTCAGGGGCGAGGGGAGCCGCGCGAGCAACCACGAACGCCCGGCGGTCGCCCGAGAACCGTCACCCCCCGAGCGACCAGGCGCCCCGGGCACCCCAGGCGCATAAGGCATCTCAGGCGCATCAGGCACCCCAGCTACCCCAGCCACCCCAGGCCCCAGGCGCCTTAGGCCCCCCTGACCACCAACTCCGCCACCTGGACGGCGTTCAGGGCGGAGCCCTTGCGCAGGTTGTCGCCGCAGACGAAGAGTTCCAGGGCCGTCGGATCGTCGAGGGCCCGGCGCAGGCGCCCCACCCAGGTGGGGTCGGTGCCGACCACGTCGGCCGGCGTCGGGAACTCCCCCGCGCCCGGATCGTCGAAGAGGACGACCCCGGGGGCGGTGGCGAGGATCTCCCGCGCCTTGGCGACGGTGACCTCGCCCTCGAAGCGGGCGTGCAGGGTGAGGGAGTGCGCGGTGACCACCGGCACCCGTACGCAGGTCACGGCCACCGGCAGCTTCGGCAGCCCGAGGATCTTGCGGGACTCGTCCCGCACCTTCATCTCCTCCGAGGACCAACCGTCCGCGCGGAGGTCCCCGGCCCACGGCACCACGTTGAGCGCCACCGGTTCCGGGAACGGCCCGGTGTTGTCGCCCACGGCCCGCCGCACGTCACCGGGGGTGGTCCCCAGTTCCGTACCGGCGACCAGGGCGATCTGCTGGCGCAGGGTGTCCACGCCGGCCCGCCCCGCGCCGCTGACCGCCTGGTACGAGGAGGCCACCAGGGCGCGCAGCCCGAACTCGGCGTGCAGCGCGCCGAGCGCCACGATCATGGAGAGGGTCGTGCAGTTGGGGTTGGCGATGATCCCGCGCGGCCGGTTCCGGGCGGCGTGGGCATTGACCTCGGGGACGACGAGGGGCACCTCCGGGTCCATCCGGAAGGCGCCCGAGTTGTCGACCACGACCGCGCCCTTGGCCGCCGCGATCGGCGCCCAGTGCTCCGCGATCTCGTCCGGTACGTCGAACAGGGCGATGTCGACCCCGTCGAAGGCCTCCTCGGCGCCCTCGGCCAGTGCCGTCACCTCGACCTGCTCCCCGCGCACGGCCAGCTTGCGGCCGGCCGAGCGCGGGGAGGCGATCAGACGGATCTCGCCCCAGATGTCCGCGCGGTGGGACAGGATCTGGAGCATGACGGTGCCGACGGCCCCGGTCGCGCCCACGACCGCGAGCGTCGGCCTGCCGGTTCGCCCGGCATCCACGGCCATCAGCGGTCGACGCCGTGACCGATGCCGCCGTCGTCCGCGCGGGAGGAACGGACCGTCATCGTCCGGTGCCTCCGTAGACCACGGCCTCGTCGCTGTCGGAGTCGAGCCCGAAGGCGGAGTGCACGGCGCGCACGGCCTCCGGCACGTCGTCGGCGCGTGTGACCACCGAGATACGGATCTCGGAGGTCGAGATCAGCTCGATGTTCACCCCCGCGTTGGACAGCGCCTCGAAGAAGGACGCGGTGACACCCGGGTTGGTCTTCATCCCCGCGCCGACCAGGGAGATCTTGCCGATCTGGTCGTCGTAGCGCAGCGAGTCGAAGCCGATGCCGGCCTTGTTCTTCTCCAGCGCGTCGATGGCCTTGCGGCCCTCGGTCTTGGGGAGGGTGAAGGAGATGTCCGTCAGCCCGGTCGTCACGGCGGAGACGTTCTGCACCACCATGTCGATGTTGACCTCGGCGTCCGCGATGGCGCGGAAGATCGCGGCGGCCTCGCCCGGCTTGTCCGGGACGCCGACGACCGTGACCTTGGCCTCGGAGACGTCGTGGGCGACTCCGGAGATGATGGCGTGCTCCACCTTGTGGTCCCCTTGCGACTCTGGCTTCTCGTTGCTGACCCAGGTGCCCGGCAGTCCGGAGAAGGACGAGCGGACGTGGATCGGGATGTTGTAGCGGCGGGCGTACTCGACACAGCGGTGCAGCAGCACCTTCGAACCGGACGACGCCAGTTCGAGCATGTCCTCGGAGGAGATCCAGTCGATCTTCCGGGCCTTCTTCACGACCCGCGGGTCGGCGGTGAAGACGCCGTCGACGTCGGTGTAGATCTCACAGACCTCGGCCTCCAGCGCGGCGGCCAGCGCGACGGCGGTCGTGTCCGACCCGCCGCGGCCGAGGGTGGTGATGTCCTTCTTGTCCGCGCTGACACCCTGGAACCCGGCGACGATGGCGATGTTGCCCTCGTCCAGCGCGGTCCGGATGCGCCCCGGCGTGACGTCGATGATCCGGGCTTTGTTGTGGACGGAGTCGGTGATGACGCCTGCCTGGCTGCCGGTGAACGACTGGGCCTCGTGGCCCAGGTTTTTGATCGCCATGGCCAGCAGCGCCATGGAGATACGCTCTCCGGCGGTCAGCAGCATGTCGAACTCACGCCCGGCAGGCATCGGTGACACCTGCTCGGCGAGATCGATCAGCTCGTCCGTCGTGTCGCCCATCGCGGAAACGACGACGACCACCTGGTGGCCGTTCTTCTTCGCTTCCACGATCCGCTTGGCGACGCGCTTGATGCCCTCGGCATCGGCTACGGAGGAGCCTCCGTACTTCTGCACGACAAGGCCCACGTGCGCTCCTCGCTCCGTTTCAGTCCCTTATCCGCACATACACACGTACTCACACGTGCTGCGGCGGTCGGCTCAGTCTATCGAGCGGTCGAATATCCCTTCCCTGGTATCGCATGGTGAGATGTCCCGCTCACCCTTTGATCGCCTGGGTTTTCTCCGGGCCTTCCACCGGTTTCACCCGGCTTCTCGCCACGGACCCTCGACCGCTCCGGGAACGTCTCTGCCCAGGTCGTCGCCGAACAGTCGGCGCGGACGGGGAAAAGTGCCTGGAGTCACACCGGGAGCCCATGGACGGCTCTCTCGGCGGCGGAACCGCAACTTTCAAGCACTAAGGTCATGGCCGTGCGCGTACTTCTGGTGGAAGACGACGAGCCGGTCGCCGAGTCCCTGCGACGAGGGCTCCTGCGATACGGCTTCGAAGTGCAGTGGGTCAACACGGGCGGGGCGGCGCTGTCGTACGACGGCCCGTACGACGTCGTCCTCCTGGACCTCGGGCTGCCCGACACCGACGGCCTGGACGTCTGCAAGGCCCTGCGGGACCGCAGCCAGGTGCCGATCATCGTGATCAGCGCCCGCAGCGACGAGACGGACCGGGTGGTCGGACTGGAGCTCGGCGCCGACGACTACGTCTCCAAGCCGTTCGGCGTGCGCGAGGTGATCGCCCGGATAAGGGCCGTGATGCGCCGGGTGCAGCCGCGCGCCGCCGACGCGCCCGCCCCCGGCCCCGACCGCTACGGCCCCCGCCTCACCGTCGACCGCAAGGCCGCGCGCGTCCACCTCGACGGTACGGAGGTGCCGCTCGCGCCCAAGGAGTACGACCTTCTCGCCTTCCTCACCGAGGAGCCGGGCGCCCTGATGTCGCGCGAGCAGATCATGGAGGCGGTCTGGGACGCGAACTGGTTCGGCCCGACGAAGACGCTCGACGTCCATGTGGCCGCGCTGCGGCGCAAGCTCGCCGGGGCCATCACGATCGAGGCGGTGCGGGGGGTGGGGTTCCGGCTCATCGTCACCGAGGCGGCCGAGGCGGCCGAGACCGCCGGCTCCGCCCGTGAGGGCGACGGCACGCCATGATCCGTCAGCTCATCCGCAGCTACGTGCTCCTCGTGGCTGTGGCGATCGCCCTGTTCACCGTGCCCGTGGCGTTCACGCTCACGGATCAGCTGCGGGACGACACCAGCGAGGCCGTCCAGCGCGAGGCCGAGACGATGGCCCGGCTGCTGGGCGTGGGCGACACCGCGTCCTGCGAGGCCCTGGCGCAGCTCGCCGGGGCGTACCCGCCCGACGAGGAGAAGGTCGAGGTCACCGCGACCGACAGGTGCGCGCCGGACAGGCTGCGGGAGCCGACGGCGGACGCGGCGCTGGCCAGGGCCCTGGAACGCGGTGAGAGCACCGTCGACTGGGGCTCCGACTTCATCTGGGGCGAGAACCTGGTGGTCACCGTCCCCGCCTTCGAGCGCTCGCCGGACGGGGAGACGCAGACGGACGAGGTCGTCGGTGCCGTCCGGATCATGTTCTCGACCGACCACCTCACCTACCGCCTCTGGACCATCTGGGGCTTCCGGGCGGCGCTGGCCGTCGTGGTCCTGTTGGCCGCCGCGGTCATCGGCGTGTTCGCCGCCCGGCGCCTGACCGCTCCGCTGCGCCAGCTCAACGAGATGGCCAGCAAGATGAGCGACGGCGATCTGACGGCCCGCTCCCCCGTGACGGGCCCCCAGGAGACACAGACCCTGGCGCGCACGCTGAACCAGGCGGGCGAACGGCTCGACACCCTGATCGCGTCACAGCGCATCTTCGTCGCCGACGCCTCCCACCAACTCCGCACCCCCCTCACGGCATTGCGGCTGTCGCTGGACAACATCGCGGACGGGGTGGACGACGAGTTCGTACGGGAGGACGTGGAGCAGGCGACCGCCGAGGTGGTCCGGATGAGCCGCCTGGTCAACGGTCTGCTGGTGCTGGCACGGGCCGAGGCGAAGGTGACGGCGGCGGAACCGCTCTCCCTGCGGGACGTCATCCAGGAGCGCCTGGACGTGTGGAGGCCGGCCGCCGACGAGCGCGGAGTCACCATCACGCTCAGGGGGAGTGCCGACGGCCGGCCGCTCGTGCTGGCCAGTCCCGGTCATCTGGACCAGGTCCTGGACAACGTGCTCTCCAACGCCCTGGAGGTCTCGCCGGACGGTGCGACGATCACGGTCTCGGTGGAGACCCGGGGCGACGAGGTGGTGCTCTCGGTGCTGGACGAGGGGCCCGGTATGTCGGACGCCGAGAAGTCCCGCGCCTTCGACCGCTTCTGGCGCGGTCAGGGCCTCACCGGGAAGTCCGGGTCGGGCCTCGGCCTCGCCGTCGTCAAGCAACTCGTCACCGACGACAACGGGACCGTGGCCCTCAAGGACGCCCCCGGGGGCGGGTTGTGCGTCGCGCTCACGCTGCGCGCGGCGCGACAAGGGGGTGGCTGAGCCGGGGGGTGTGGCTCAGCCACGACTGGGGAGGGACTACTTCCGATCAGCCCTCGGGCATCGCCGACGAGTGGTGGTTGACGATCTTCCACACGCCGTTCCGCTTCTCGTACTCGTAGGTGTAGCGGGCGTCGACTCTCCTCTTCTCACCGGTCTTGGGGTCGGTGAGGATGAAGTAGTAGGAGCCGGTGTCGATGGCGGAGTTGGCGTCCAGGACGTTGATGATCGTCTTGGTCTTCGTGCCGACCGGCTTGTTCTTCAGGAAGTGGTCGAAGTAGTCGACGAGGCCCGCGCGGTCCGTACGGATCTTGTTGGAGACGGTCGGCAGGAGGACCGCGTCCTTCGCGTACCGGTCCGCGACCTTCTTGGAACTGCCGGTCTGCAGCGCCTTGTTCCAGCCGTCGAAGAGCGCCGCGATCTCCTTCTTGGAGGGCTTCTTCGGCGCGGCCTCGGCCCCGGCCATGCTGACACCGGCGGTGACCGTGCCGGCGGTGACCAGAGCGGTGGCGGTGACGATGGCGGCGCGTATCCGGTTCTTGCGGGTCATCGCGATCTCCTGTGCGAGTGTGGGGTGTTACTGCCTCCGCTTTCTGTGCGGTGGAAGTGACTCAAGACTCGCGTGACGCCGGTTAGGGGCCGTGCAGGAGACGTACAGGGGGCGGCCAGGGATCACCCAAAGCACGGAGGGTGACGGGACGGTGACTCGGCAAGGCGGTGCGGGCCGAAGGAGTCGGTCCGCGTACTCCGGCGAACTTCTCCTCGTACGGGTTGATGCCTGCGGCGGCGTAGCCGTCGGGCAGGATCACCTCGTGGAACGGGAGTCGCTGCGCACCGCAGTGACGACGGCGTTCCGTGGGGTAACCGACAGCCATGAGCGAAGTGCTGCTGACTGAGACTTTCCGTAGTGCGTCGGGGGCCGTGCGGTGGGGCACGATCGGGGAGGCCGGGCAGGAACCGGTCGTGCTCTGCCACGGCACCCCCTTCTCCTCCTACGTCTGGCGCGGCATCGCCCAGGCGCTGGCCGACACCGACCGGTACCAGGTGTTCGCATGGGACATGCCCGGGTACGGGGAGTCGGACATGCACACCGGCCAGGACGTGTCCCTGGCCGCGCAGGGACGCGTCTTCGCCGAGCTGCTGGCGCACTGGGGGACGGACGAACCCTTCGTGGTCGCGCACGACTTCGGCGGGGCCGTCTCCCTGCGAGCGCATCTGCTGCACGGGGCCCGCTACCGCGCGCTCGCCCTCGTCGACCCCGTGGCGCTGGCGCCGTGGGGCTCGCCCGCCTTCCGGCTGCTGGGCCGTCACGCGGAGGTCTTCGAGCAACTGCCGCCCGCACTGCACCGGGCCCTCGTACGGGAGTACGTCGGCTCCGCCAGCGGCCCCGGGCTGCACCCGACCGTCCTCGACCGGCTCGTCCAGCCGTGGCTCGGCGAACACGGGCAGCCCGCCTTCTACCGGCAGATCGCCCAGGCGGACCAGGCCCACACGGACGAGATCCAGGGGCGGTACGGGGAGATCGGCATCCCGGCCCTGGTCTGCTGGGGCGAGGACGACGGGTGGATTCCGCTGGCGAAGGGGCGGGAGCTGGCCGGTCTCATCCCCGGCGCGCGATTCGAGCCGATCGCCGGTGCGGGGCACCTCGTCCAGGAGGACGCTCCCGCCGAACTCACCGCCGTGCTCATGGACTTCCTCCAGGAACAGCAGCCGTACTAGAGCGTCCCCAGCGCCGGCGCGAACGCGATGAGGAGCGGGAGGAGGGCGAGGAGCCCGGCGGCCGTGGTGGTGGCCGCGCGGCTGGTGCGGTCGAGGCGGGGCGGCGGCTCCAGCAGCCGCTCCACCCGGTCGCCCAGCAGCCGACGGGTGTTGGAGCAGCTCAACACCCCCCGGTGCTGGTTCAGTTCGATGAGGGCCAGGGCGGTGGTGAGGTGGCCGCAGCGACGCGACGCCGTGTCGTCGGCGGCGAGTTCGACCAGGCGGTGGGTCTGGTCGGCGAAGTGGGCGAAGAGGGGGATGCGCGGGAAGCCCGTGGCGAGGGCGGTGGAGAGGTGGAGCAGCCAGTCGTGACGGGCACGGGCGTGGCCCAGCTCATGGGTGAGGACCGCGTCCAGCTGACGGTCGCTCAGCCTGCCCAACGCTCCCGTGGTGACGACCAGTCGGGGCGGCGCGCCCGGCATCAGCCACGCGTCCGGGTACTCGTCCTCCAGCACCAGCAGCGGACCCCGCGCCTGCGGCAGGCCCGCCGGGAGGTCGGGGGCGCGCTCCCGCAGATGCGCCCGGCGCAGCTGCCGACGCCGCCGGGCCTCGACCAGCTCCCGGGCGAGCATCGCTCCGCTCCACGCCGCCCCGCAGGCCAGCGCGAGGGTCAGCACGGCCGTCCAGGGCGGGGCCGCCGTGAGGTCGTAGGCGGCGGTCACGGCCGGGGGCGCGGGCGCGAAGGCGTGCGTGCGGACCGTCTCGAACACCGCCGCAGCGCCCAGTACCAGCGCCGCGAGGCAGCTCAGCAGCGCCGCCGCCACCAGGCACTGCCACGCCCACAGCGCGACCACGGGTTCCCGCTCGGGCCACCTCGCCCTGAGCAGGGCACGAGGGCCCACCACTGCGGCGGTCAGAGCCACGGCGACGAGAAGGAGCAGGAGAACGGTCACGTCACTGGGTCCGGTTCCTGTCGGGGGGCGGGCGGGGTACGAGCGGGTGCGAGAAGACGTACGGACGTCTCGTACAACGACGGTGCCTACGCTACCGCCGGTACCCGCACCCGCAGCACCCCTTGGGAAAGCCCCCCGCGCGGTCACGGGACGCCCGAGGGCGACGCGGCTACTTGGCCTCGCGCAACCCCAGCGGGGCCGCGATCTCCTCCGCCATGACCTTGCCCGCCTCGAACTCCAGGGTCTCGTCGCCCATCAGTTCCTGGTCGGTGTCGAGGCCGTCCAGCTCGGCGAGGGGCTGGTTCAGCCGGACGTGCGCCACGAGGGACTGCAGGGCCCGAAGGGTCGCCGACGCCGTGGAGCCCCAGTTGGAGAAGTAGGAGAACTGCCACCACCACAGGGCCTCGGTGGTACGGCCCGCGCGGTAGTGGGCCATGCCGTGGCGGAGGTCGGCGATGACGTCGGCGAGGTCGTCGGAGATCCGGGCCGGGACGGGCGCCTTGCGGGGCTCGTAGGGGTCGAAGACCTCGGAGTAGACGTCGACCGGGTCGAGCATGGCGGCGAGGCGTTCGCGGAGGTCGTCGACGTCCGGCTCGGGGCCCGGGTCGGGCTCGTAGCGCTCGTCCGGCACGATGTCCTCGTGCGCGCCGAGGCGACCGCCGGCCAGCAGCAGCTGGGAGACCTCCAGCAGCAGGAAGGGCACGGCCGAGTCCGGCTCGTCGCCCTTGGCCACCTCGGTGACGGCGACCAGGAAGCTCTCGATCTGGTCCGCGATCTGGACGGCGAAGTCGTCCGGGTTGTGGCCCGTCGCGTGCAGCGTGGCGTCAGACATCCAGCAATCGTCTCCCCTCGAAGGCGCGGCCGAGGGTCACCTCGTCCGCGTATTCCAGGTCGCCGCCCACCGGGAGGCCGCTGGCCAGGCGGGTGACCTTGAGGCCCATGGGTTTGATCATGCGGGCGAGGTACGTGGC
Organism: Streptomyces akebiae; assembly: GCF_019599145.1. Classification (NCBI taxonomy): domain Bacteria; kingdom Bacillati; phylum Actinomycetota; class Actinomycetes; order Kitasatosporales; family Streptomycetaceae; genus Streptomyces; species Streptomyces akebiae. Next base: position 4,557,801 of record NZ_CP080647.1, read on the forward strand.
CGTGGCCTCGCCCTCCAGGTTCGGGTCCGTGGCCAGGATCAGCTCGGTGACCGTGCCGTCGGCCAGGCGGGCCAGCAGTTCCCGTATGCGCAGGTCGTCGGGGCCGACGCCCTCGATCGGGCTGATCGCGCCGCCGAGGACGTGGTACTGGCCGCGGAACTCGCGGGTGCGCTCGATCGCGACGACGTCCTTCGGTTCCTCGACGACACAGATGACGGACGGGTCGCGGCGCGGGTCGCGGCAGATGTTGCACAGCTCCTCCTGCGCCACGTTGCCGCAGGTCGCGCAGAAACGGACCTTCGCCTTCACTTCGAGGAGGGCCTGCGCGAGCCGCCGCACGTCCGTCGGCTCCGCCTGCAGGATGTGGAAGGCGATCCGCTGCGCGCTCTTGGGACCGACGCCGGGCAGCCGCCCCAGCTCGTCGATGAGGTCCTGGACCACGCCTTCGTACACGGACTGCCCGTCCTTCCTGGTGTCTTTCAGTACGTACCGTAGTCGGCCGCCGCCGCTCCGAGGAAGGCGGTACCGGGCACGGATGGGTTCGCACGGGGGTGCGGAGGAGTTCGGAGGGGAGGTCGCGCCGCGGAGCGCGGAGAGGAACGGGTGGGGAGCCGGCCGGGGGCGAGGTCAGAAGGGCAGGCCGGGGATGCCCGCGCCACCGCCGCCGAGGCCCTGGGCGAGGGGGCCCAGTTTCTGCTGCTGGAGGGTCTGCGCGTTCTCGTTGGCCGCCTGGACGGCCGCGACGATCAGGTCGGCGAGGGTCTCGGTGTCCTCCGGGTCCACCGCCTTGGGGTCGATCTTCAGGGCGCGCAGTTCGCCGGAGCCGTTGACGGTGGCCTTCACCAGGCCGCCGCCCGACTGGCCGTCGACCTCCGTGCGCGCGAGCTCCTCCTGTGCCCTCGCCAGGTCCTGCTGCATCTTCTGGGCCTGCTGGAGCAGCTGCTGCATGTTGGGCTGGCCACCACCGGGGATCACGTTCAGCTCCCTCGCACGAGTACTTGCGGAGGTCCGCGGGGACGGTTCTTTCGGCGCCCCGTGGACCTTCTTGCGGTCGCAACGAGCCTACGTGGTCGGCACGGCCTCTGCCGCGCCACTCTTTCGAGTGAGTCGGCGGGGATTCGTATATCCGATCAAGGGCATCTTCCAGGGGATAAGCGGTGAAAACACCATCTTCGCCACCCATTGGGCGGTAGGAAGGGTCCGGCCGCGTCAGGGTGGTGCGTGAGCGCCGTACGTACGTAGGGAGTGCCGGGTGAGCCAGCCGGAGATGCAGCCCGAGGGGGGACCCCAGGACGGGCGGGGTGAGGGGTCCGGGCTGTGGGCGGAGCCGTGGACGGCGGCGACCGGACCGTGGGTCGGGGATCTGGCCGGGCGGCCGTTCCCGCAGGGGGACTGGGGGGCGCCGGCGGAGCGACTGGAGGAGTTGTACCACTGGGTGGAGCGGGCGGCGCTGGAGACCGCCGCGTGGTATCTCGCGGACCGGGTGTGGAAACGGCTCGCGGCCCGGGTGCTGCGGATCGGGGCGGCGACCGGGGCGCTCTTCGGGGCCGCGCTGCCGTTGCTCGATCTCACCGGGGCGGTGGGCGGGGTCGCACCCTGGGGGTATCTCGCGCTGCTGTCCTGTGTGGGGTGCGTGGCGGTGGATCGGTTCTTCGGTGTCACCTCCGGGTGGATGCGGGACGTCGCCACGGCCCAGGCGGTGCAGCGACGGCTGCAGATGCTGCGGTTCGACTGGGCGTCCGAGAGCGCGCGCGAGGTGCTGGGGCCGGCCGAAGGGACGGCCGGGGAGGCCGCCGAGCGGTGTCTCGGGGTGCTGCGGCGGTTCTCCGAGGACATCACGGAGTTGGTGCGGGCCGAGACGGCGGACTGGATGCTGGAGTTCCGGACGGGGGCGGCGCCGTTGGGGATGCGGGCGGGGGGATCCGTCTCGCGACCGGAGGGCGCGATGAACGGGCGGGTGCCGTTGCCGCCGGGGGCTCGCCCGAACATGCCTCGGCAGCGGCCGCCGGAGGCCCGGTAGGGGCCGCGTGCGGGTGGATGGGTGCGGGTGGATGGGTGCGGGTGGATGGGTGCGTTGTCGGGTGCGGGTCCGGTGGGGCTTCTCGCGCAGTTCCCCGCGCCCCTGAGAAGCAGGGGCTGCGCCCCTGCTTCTCAGGCCCGCAGGCGTCTGGGTCCTCAGTCCGCCTTCGTGTACGTCACCGACCTGCCCGCCGTGTCGACGCGGCGGAGCTGTCCGTCGGGCAGGAGGGTGACGGTGGTGGCGGCGCCGGGGGAACAGGACTCGGCCGGTTCGCCGGTGGTGACGGTGGAGGGGCCGATCCGGAGCGGACCCTCGTCGTCCGGTTCGTCCGTCAGCGCCGCCTCGAACACGCAGTGGTACGTGCCGCCGCCTTCGAGCGGACCGTCCGCCGTGAGCGAGAGCACCGTGTCGCCGACCTCGCCCTGCTGGATGACCAGTTGACGGGTGTCCGAGCCGTCGGAGCCGTCGAGAGTGGCGTTCCAGGTGCCGAGGAAGTCCTCCGGGATCGTGCCGGCGTCGGGTGACTCGGTGGTCGGGTCCGGCGAGGTCACGGGGTCGGTGGGCTCGTCGGTCGCCGGCCCCGGAGTCTCGGGCGCGCTCGTCCGCGTACCGCCCTTCGCGTCGTCCTCCTCGCCGCCGTCGCCGCCCTTCTTCATCAACGCGTACACCGAGCCGCCCGCCCCGAGGGCGACCACCAACGCGACGGCGACCAGCAGCACGGAGGCGCGCCGGCTCCCGCGCTCCGGTTCGGGGGGAACGCCGGGCCCGGGGCCGTAGAGGGGCTCCGGCCCGTACGGCGGGGTCGCGCCCAGCCCCGCCCCGCCGGCGCCTGAGAACCCCTGGCCGCCCCCGTACGGCCCCTGCCCATACGCCCCGTACGCCCCGTAAGACGCCTGCGGCCCGCCCTGCGGGTAGCCGTATCCGGGACCAGGGCCGGGGCCGGGGCCGGGGGCCATGCCGGGCTGCTGACCGTGGCCGGGTGCGGGTCGCTGCCCGTACCCGGCGGCGGGCTGCTGGGTGTACGGCTGGGGGAAGCCGTATCCGCCGGGCGCGGGCCCCGGAGCGTAGCCGCCGGGGCCCGCGCCCGGCGGCGCGGTCGGCGGAGGGGGCTGTGATCCGGCCGCGCCCACGCTCCGCGTCGGCATCCGGTCCAACGGCTCCCCACCCGGTGCCCCCGGCGGAGGCGGTACGGCACCCTCGCGCGTGGCGGCGGGGTGGTGCTCGGCAGGAGAGCCGGGGACACCGGGAGGCGTCGTCGGCCCAGGCCTCCCGCCCGCGTCCGGGGCTCCGGACGCACCGGAGCCGCCGTACGGAGAATGGGGGTCGCCCAGCGGATACACGGGCGGAGCCGACGGCGGCGGCCCCGCGGACCCGGCCGGCAGCACGGATGTGGACTCGGCCGACGGCGGGCTCTGGGCAGCGGCACCGGCCGCCGAGTTCGCGACGCCGGCCACCGACGGGCTCACCGACGGAGATGCGGGCGGAGTCGAGGCCGGAGAAGCCGTCGACCGACCACCACCCTCCGGACCTCCCGGCATTTCGGACCCGCGGCCCGGCGCACCCGTGCCGCCCGCTCCCGTGCCGCCCGCACCCGAGCCGCCCGCAGCCGCCGCCGCTCCCCCCGGGCCCGCCGCCCCACCGGAACCACTCGTCTCCTCCGGATCCTGAGGATCCTCGGTGTCGAGCAACCGCACCGCGTGCCGCCCCAGTTGGGCCACCAGGGCGCTCGGGAGCCACGGGTCGCGCGAGCGGCCGGCGAAGACCGTGTCCTCGGCGCCGGTGCGCTGCAGGATCTGGGCCAGCGTGGGGCGGGCGGCGGGGTCCTTGCGCAGGCAGTCGCGGACGATGTCGTACAGGCCCTCCGGCAGCCCCTCCAGATCCGGTTCCTCCTGCGCGATGCGGAACATCAGGGCGTGGACACCGGAGTTGGCGGCGCCGAACGGCAGGTTGCCGGTGGCCGCGTAGGAGAGGACGGAGCCGAGGCAGAAGACGTCGCAGGCGGGGGTGATGCGGTCGCCGCGCACCTGTTCGGGCGCCATGAAGCCCGGCGACCCGACGAGCGCGCCGGTGCGCGTCAGCCCGCCGTCCGTGACGGTCTCCAGCGCCCGCGCGATCCCGAAGTCGATGACGCGCGGCCCGTCGATGGTCACCAGCACGTTGGACGGCTTGAGGTCCCGGTGGATGAGCCCGGCCGCGTGGATGTCCTCCAGCGCGTGCGCGAGCCCCGCCGCGAGGATCCGTACCGAGCGCTCGGGCAGCGCCCCGTGGTCCCTGCCGACCACGGCCTGGAGGGACGGCCCGGCGACGTATCCGGTGGCGACCCACGGAATGCCCGCCTCGGTGTCCGCGTCCAGCACCGGCGCGGTCCAGTACCCGCCCACCTGCCGCGCCGCCCGCACCTCCTGCCGGAACCGCGCCCGGAACTCCTCCTGCTCCGCCAGCTCCCGCCGGACCAGCTTGACGGCGACGGTACGGCCGCGCTCGGACCGGGCCAGGTACACGTTCCCCATCCCGCCGGCCCCCAGCCGCGCGAGCAGCCGGTACGCCCCGATCCGCTGTGGATCCCCGGGCCCGAGCTTCTCCATGGCCACCGTCCCCCCGATTCCCCGTGCCGTCCCCGACGCGTCCGTGGACGCGTACGTATCCGTGTACATGTACGTACGGGTACGTCGCCTACGTCGGCAACCTCATCAACGTCGTCTACGTCGCGTACGTGCGCAACGGACCGATCGTAGTGCGGCCGTACGGGGAGGCGGATGGGGCGGTGTCTACGGTTCCGTAACAGCGTCCGGTGGCGTCGCGAGGCCGTCCAGGGCACCCGACAACCGTTCGAGCGCCCGCACGGTCGCCGCGAACTCCTCCTCCCCCAGCGCCTGAGCGAGGCGGGCGGCCAGGGTCGCGTGCCCCGGGTCGATGCGCTCGATCGCCGCGCGCCCGGCGGGGGTCGGCGTGAGGAGCTTGGCGCGGCGGTGGGCCGGGTTCGGCACGTACGCGGCGAGCCCCCGGTCGACGAGGAGATCGGCGACCCGCTGGACGCTCTGCCGGGTGATGCCCATGGCCCGGGCGACCCCGGCGACGGGCAGCGGCTCGGGCAGCACCGCGCCGAGCACCTGCCACCAGGCGGCCGTGAGCCCTGCCGGGCGCGCCAGCTCGTCGGCGACGGAGAGGAACTGGCCGTTGAGGCGGAAGACGCCGAGGGCGGCGCGGCTGAGGAGGTCCTGCTGCTCGCGGCTCACCTTCCGGCCGCCTCCAGCACGGCGTACGCCTCCGCGTCCGAGTCGTGGAAGAGGCGGTACCAGGCGTCGAGGACCTCGCCCTCGTAGACACCGAGGAGGCGGAGGACCTCACGGGCGAAGGCGACGGGTTCGGTGGGGCCGGCGGTGACGAGCAGTCCGGAGCCGTCGGTGACGGCGTCCGTGTCCACGTAGTGCTCACCGCCGCCGTATCCGGTGGCCGCCAGGTAGAAGGGTGCCGCGCTGGTGTGCTCCCGGTCGTCCAGCAGCCCTTCCCGGGCGAGCCCGGCGGTCGCGCCGCAGATCGCGGCGACGGGCACGCCGGCCGCCAGGAACTCCCGGGCCTTGCGGGCGAACGGCGCGAGTCCGTCGCCCGCGTCCCACAGGTCCGCGCCGGTGAGGACGAGCAGCGAGCTGTCCTCGGGCCGCAGCTCCCCCAGCTCCTCGTCCGGCTGGATCCGCACCCCCGCGATCGTCCGCACGGCGGCGGTCCCCGCCCCGACCGTACGGACCTCGTACCCACCCCGGGCGAGCCACGCGGTGGTGTGTCCCGTCTCCCAGTCGGCGTAGGTGTCGTACACGGCGAGATGAACAGGCTTCCGATTACTCATGACAGTATGCTGGCATTACGACAGTGTGCTGTCAATAGGGTCGGCTTCGACTGCGGCTGGGTGGGGGCTGGTCGCGCAGTTCCCCGCGCCCCTGAAAAGCAGGGGCGCGCCCCGTGCTTTCGCCCCTTGAGGCGGCGGGGGCGACACACTGTCGCGCCCACCCGACCGCACGCAGACACAAAGCCGATGTCCCCCGCCCGCACCCCACCCCTAGCCTCACCCCATGACCCCTCGCCCCGACCCCCGGACCGGCGCCCAGGTGAAGGCCACGGACCGCGCGCACGTCTTCCACTCCTGGTCCGCACAGGAACTCATCGACCCCCTCGCCGTCGCCGGCGCGGAGGGCTCCTACTTCTGGGACTACGAGGGCAACCGCTACCTCGACTTCACCAGTGGCCTCGTCTACACGAACATCGGCTACCAGCACCCGAAGGTCGTCGCGGCCATCCAGGAGCAGGCCGCGACCATGACGACCTTCGCCCCCGCGTTCGCCGTCGAGGCCCGCTCGGAGGCGGCCCGGCTGATCGCGGAGCGCACCCCCGGCGACCTGGACAAGATCTTCTTCACCAACGGCGGCGCCGACGCGGTCGAGCACGCCATCCGCATGGCCCGCCTGCACACCGGCCGCCCCAAGGTCCTCGCCGCGTACCGCTCGTACCACGGCGGCACCCAGCAGGCCGTGAACCTCACGGGCGACCCCCGCCGCTGGGCCTCCGACACCGGCACGGCGGGCGTCGTGCACTTCTGGGCGCCGTTCCTCTACCGCACCCGTTTCCACGCGGAGACCCAGGAGCAGGAGTGCGCCCGCGCGCTGGAGCACCTGGAGACGACGATCACCTTCGAGGGGCCGTCGACGATCGCCGCGATCATCCTGGAGACCGTCCCGGGCACGGCCGGGATCATGGTGCCGCCGCCGGGCTATCTGGCCGGGGTCCGGGAGCTGTGCGACAAGTACGGGATCGTGTTCGTCCTCGACGAGGTCATGGCCGGCTTCGGGCGGACGGGCACCTGGTTCGCGGCGGACCTCTTCGACGTCGTGCCCGACCTGATGACCTTCGCCAAGGGCGTCAACTCCGGTTACGTCCCCCTCGGCGGCGTCGCCATCTCCCCCGCCGTCGCCGAGACCTTCGCCCGCCGCCCCTACCCCGGCGGTCTCACCTACTCCGGCCACCCGCTGGCCTGCGCCGCCGCCGTGGCGACGATCAACGTCATGGCGGAGGAGGGCGTCGTGACCAACGCGGCCGCCCTCGGCTCCTCCCTCGTCGGCCCGGCGCTGCGCGAACTGGCCGAGCGGCACCCCTCGGTGGGCGAGGTGCGCGGCACCGGCATGTTCTGGGCGCTGGAGCTGGTGCGGAACAAGGAGACCCGCGAACCGCTCGTCCCCTACAACGCGACCGGCGAGGCGAACGCGCCCATGCTCGCCTTCGGCGCCGCCGCGAAGGCGAACGGCCTGTGGCCCTTCATCAACATGAACCGCACCCACGTGGTGCCCCCGTGCAACATCACCGAGGCCGAGGCCAAGGAGGGCCTCGCCGCCCTGGACGCGGCCCTGTCCGTGGCGGACGAGCACACCGTGTGAGGCCCTGGACGTCGGCGGTGCCGGGCAGAAGGGTGAAAACACCTCCGCGAAAACCGAACGCGTAAGGTGACGTGCTCGTAAGAGAACTGAGAGAGCACGCACAGGATGCGTACGCGTACGCGGATGGGGGACCCAGACCACGATGCCCGGCACCGGCGGCGGCGTTGGCGCCGTGACCCGAAGCACCCTGCGGCAGCAGCTCGCGGACGCGCTCCGTGACGAGGTGCTGGCCGGCAGACTCAAGCCGGGGCAGGAGTTCACGGTCAAGGAGATCGCCGAGCAGTACGGCGTCTCGGCGACACCCGTGCGCGAGGCCCTGGTGGATCTGTCCGCGCAGGGTCTGCTGGACGCCGTGCAGCACCGGGGCTTCGAGGTCCACGCCTACTCGGTGGCCGACTACCGGAACATGGTCGAGGCTCGCATCCTGGTCACCGAAGGCATGTTCCGACGGCTCGGCGACCGCGAGGTCGACCCCCGTACGGCCGCCGCGCTCGCCGGGGTCCGGCGGCGCGGCGAGGAGGCGCGGCGGGCCGCCACCGCCAGCGATCTGGACATCCTCATCGGCTACGACCTGCGGTTCTGGCGCGAACTGAGCGCCCTGTTCGGCAATCCGTACCTCACCGACTTCCTGCACCGGCTGCGCGTGCAGTCCTGGGTGTGCGCGGTGCAGTACCTCCGTCAGGAGAGCCACTGCACCAACGATCTCAAGGGCCGCCTGTGGGCCGACCACACCGATCTCGTCGACGCCCTCACCCGCCGGGACGCGCAGAGCGCGCAGGAGATCATCGCCGGATACGACGAGCAGTCCCTGACGCTTGTGGAACGACTGGCGGACGGATGAGCACGTCCCCGAGGACGGGCGGCGGGCAGTTGAGCGTCGACCTCTCCGTGGTCGTCCCCGCCTACAACGAGCAGGACCGCCTCGCCCCCACGCTCGACGCGATCATCAGTCATCTCTCGGCCACCGAGGCAGCCGCCCGCTGGGAGATCATCGTCGTCGACGACGGGTCGACGGACGCGACGGCCGAGGTCGTGGCCGCCGTCACCGCCCGCGACGCACGGGTGCAGCTGGTCTCCGGCGGGGACCGCAACCGGGGCAAGGGCCATGCCCTGCGGCTCGGTGTGCTCGCCTCGCACGGCCGCCGCGTCCTGCTCACGGACGCCGATCTCTCCGCGCCCATCGACGAGTTGGAGCGGCTCGACAAGGCGCTCTCCGACGGCCACACGGCGGCGATAGGCTCGCGCGAGGCGCCCGGCGCCAGCATCGAGCGCCACCAGCACCGGCTGCGCGAGACGCTCGGCCGGGCCGGCAACTTCCTGATACGCGGCGTCGCGGTGCCCGGCATCCGCGACACCCAGTGCGGCTTCAAGCTGTTCGACGGCGACCGCGCCCGCGAGGCCTTCGCCGCCTCCCGACTCGACGGGTTCGGGATCGACGTGGAGATCCTGCGGTACTTCCACCGCAGCGGCTGGCCCGTCGCCGAGGTCCCCGTCCGCTGGTCCCACCAGCCCGGTTCGAAGATCCGCCCGGGGGACTACGCCCGGGTCCTCGGCGAACTCGCCGTCCTGCGCGCCCGTTCCGTCCGCCGGGCCGACGTCCTCGCGGTCCTGGGCTTCCTCCTGATGGCGGTGGCCCTCTACATCGGCCGCTGGATCGACCCGAACGGCCGCTACCTCCCCGACTCCCTCCAGGACCAGAACCAGTGGGAGTGGTTCTTCGCGGTCACGGCCGACAACCTGGTCCACTTCCGCAACCCGCTCTTCACCACCTTCCAGGGCTTCCCCGACGGCGTGAACCTCATGGCCAACACGGTCATGCTCGGCCTGTCGGTGCCCTTCGCGCCCGTCACGCTCCTCCTGGGCCCGGCGGTCTCGCTCGCCCTGGTCATGACCCTGGGCCTCGCCGCCACGGCCGCCGCCTGGTACTGGCTCATCGTCGAACGGGTCGTACGGCACCGGGGCGCGGCCTTCGCCGGAGCGGCCCTCGCCGCGTTCGCGCCGCCGATGGTCAGCCACGCCAACGCGCACCCGAACTTCGTCGTCCTGTTCATGATCCCGCTGATCGTCGACCGGGCGCTGCGCCTGTGCACGGGCGCCCGGACCCGGCACGACGGGATCGTCCTCGGCCTGATGGCCGCCTACCAGATATTCCTGGGCGAGGAACCCCTCCTCCTCGCCGCCATGGGCATGCTGCTGTTCGCCGTCGCGTACGGCCTGCTCCGCCGGGACGTGGCACGCGACTCCTGGCGCCCGCTGCTGAAGGGCCTCGGCATCGCGGTCCTCGTGTCCCTCCCGATCGTCACCTTCCCGCTCTCCTGGCAGTTCTTCGGCCCGCAGAGCTACGGGAACATCGCGCACGGCGCCAACTCCGGCAACAGCCCGCTCGCGCTCCTCTCCTTCGCCGAACGCTCCCTCCTCGCGGGCGACCGCGACCGCTCGGACGCGCTGTCCCTCAACATCACCGAGCAGAACGCCTTCTACGGCTGGCCCCTGGTCCTGCTGGCCCTCGGCATCGTCGTACGGCTGTGGGAGCGCCCTCTGGTGAAGGCGCTGGCCTGCACGGCGTTAGCCGCCGCCGTGCTCTCCCTGGGCCCCGAGATCCGCCTCCCGCAGACGGACCTCGTCCTGCCCGGCCCGTGGGCGCTGCTGGCCGAGAAGCCCCTCTTCGAGTCGGTCATCGAGGGCCGGGTGGCGATGATCTGCGCCCCGGTGCTGGGCATGCTGCTGGCGATCGCCTGCGAACGCCTGGCGGCCACCCCCGCCCTCGGCACGCGCTACGTCGGCTTCATGGCGGTGACCCTCGCCCTGCTGCCGATCGTCCCGGCCCCGCTGAAGTCCGTGGAACGCGCGGAGGTCCCGGCGTTCTTCTCGGACGGCACGTGGGCGTCGTACGTCGACACCGGGGCCGGCGAGACCCTGGTGCCCGTGCCGCTGCCGGACCCGGGCAACGCGGAGGCTCTGCGCTGGCAGACCACGGCGGACTTCGGGTTCCGGATGCCCGGCGGCTACTTCAACGGCCCGTTCGGCGAGGACCGCGTCGGCATCTACGGCGCCGTCCCCCGCCACACCTCCAACCTGCTGCGTGACGTCCGCTACACCGGCAAGGTCCCGGTGATCGGGGAGAACTGGCAGGCGCAGGCGCGCAGGGACTTCGCGTACTGGCACGCGGGTGCGCTGGTCCTGCGCCCGCAGCCGTACGACGAGCAGTTGCGGGAGGCGGTGGACAAGCTCGTCGGCCGACCCGGGAGGTGGGTGGCCGGAGTGTGGGTATGGGACCTGCACGAAGGGGACTGAAGGCGCCCTCAGCGACTACGCTTCCCTGACCACTGTGTGCCGTACGCGAACGTATCCCTACCGTGCGTGTGCGTGCCGGATGACGCGAGGAGCTCTCTTTTGGCCTGTGACCTCTGGCTGGTCCCGCTCGTCGACGTGCTGTGCCACACGCCCGACAACCCGTTCGCCGAGGAACTCGCGCTCTACAACAAACTGCTGGGCGAGGCCGGGCTGCCACCGGTTCCGGTCTACCAGTACATGCCGGGGCTGACCGGAGAGGTCGCCCCCGTCGCGGGTTTCGACTACGACGCGCTGCACTTCCTGCGCCGCGCCTATCTGCTCCAGGTGTGCGGCCTCGCGGTGACGCCGGTGGACGCGCTGGGCGGGGACTACGAACAGCTCCTGGAGATGTTCGAGGGCACGGCCCAGCAGTCGCACCTGGTCTGGCACTACGACCACGCGGGCGCCTATGTCCCCGTCGATTTCCCGCAGCCCCTCTCCAGCGACGAACTCCTCGCCGGGGGCGGCCCCCTGGGCTCCTCCCAAGGCCTGCTGAGGGAACTTGAGTTCGTCGCCCCGGCCATCGGCATCGACCCGGCGAACCCGCCGACGCCCCCCGAGGCACCGCGCGCGCCCACGGAGTTGGAGGAGCCGGCCGTCCCGGCGCCCTACGACCCGAGCCCGTTCGCCCGTGAACGGCACGTCTGGCTGGGCCTGCACGCGGCGGCGACCCGCAGCCTGGCGCAGGGCTCGATGATCGTCTTCAGCTGAGGGGCCCTCGCGCTCAGCGGCCCAGTGCCGCGAGGCCCTTCTGCATGTCCTCGGGGTTCATGACCGGGGTGTAGGTGACATCCGCGCCCAGTTCCAGGAAGAACGGCTCGGCGATCGCGGGCATCTGCGAGCTGTCCTGCATGTCGAAGACCATGTAACAGGTGCGCTGCCCGTTGTCGGCGGTGAAGTAGGCCGCCTCCGGCTTCACCTGCTCCATGGAGGCCTGCATCAGCTTCCCCAACGTGCCGTTGCGAATCGCCTCGTTCGACTTCTCCGTGTCCATCCGTGCCCTGAGCATGACGCGCATCGCACTCACCTTCCTCAGCTGGTCAAGCATGCACGAACAAGCGCATCTTCCAATGATATGCCCGTTATATGCGCCATGTTCAGTCGGCGACCCGGTATGAACGAACGATGAGCGATGTACGGGACTAGAATGATCTTCTTCATCTCTCTCCCCCACACACAACTGGAGAGTTGTCCCATGTCGTCGCACCCCACCATCCCCCTGACCACCCCCCGGACCACCCCACGCCGCCGCACTGCCGTGCTCGCCCTCACCGTCACCGCCGTGGCCGTGGCGGGCCTGGCCTTTCCGCAGACCGCGCTGGCGGGAGGCAGCGGCCAGCGCGTCCAGTTCTGCAGCTCGGCCGGCCAAGCCGGCTACGCGACAGCGGACGGCAACGACCACAACGGCAACTTCGCGATCGGCGAGTACTGGCGTTTCGGCCGGAACGGCTGCGTCACCGACACCGCTCGCTGGTGGCAGGGCCAGGTGAGGATCAACTGGATCTTGGACGACGGCACATCCCGGACGACCAGCTGCCAGGTTCCGAAGAGCCAGGCGAGCGACGTCTTCACCTGTCGGGACTGAGTCACCGCCGCACGGCCGCCGGGTGTTCGGGGAGCCGTTCTCCCCGAACACCCGCGGGGGCGCCCGCGGCCCGGCACCCGGCTCCTCGACCCTTGAACCCGGATCACCGTGCCGGGACGGCACTGCGGACCGGACGCGCGTCAGCGGCCGAGACCCGGCAGCGGGTGAGGTCCTTTCCCCGGCCGATGATCGGCGGCAGACGCTGGAGCCGGCCCACCGGGTAGCCGAAGACGTGCCCCGTCAGACCGGGCAGTCACCGACCCGGTCGCACGGGCGGCAGATCCTGTGCACCGCACTCGCCGCCCGACAGCCCCGGGTGCGCCCGCAGGTCGTCCCGGGTGGCCGCGACACCGACACACGAAGGCGGCCGACACCGTCGCCGGGTCGGCCGTCTTCGTGTGGGGAGAGCGGAGGAACGGGAGGACTAGATGAACGAGTTGATCTCGATCGTCTCGTCGCGGCCCGGACCGACCCCGATCGCGGAGATCGGCGCCCCGGACATCTCCTCCAGCGCCTTCACGTACGCCTGGGCGTTCTTCGGGAGGTCGGAGAAGGACTTCGCCGACGTGATGTCCTCGGACCAGCCCGGCAGGGTCTCGTAGATCGGCTTCGCGTGGTGGAAGTCGGACTGCGAGTACGGGAGTTCCTCGACGCGCTTGCCGTCGATCTCGTAGGCGACGCAGACGGGGATCTGCTCCCAGCCCGTGAGGACGTCGAGCTTGGTGAGGAAGAAGTCCGTCAGGCCGTTCACGCGGGTCGCGTAGCGGGCGATGACCGCGTCGAACCAGCCGCAGCGGCGGTCACGGCCGGTGGTGACGCCCCGCTCGTGGCCGATGCGGCGCAGCGCCTCGCCGTCCTCGTCGAACAGCTCGGTGGGGAACGGACCGGCGCCGACCCGGGTGGTGTACGCCTTGAGGATGCCGATGACCCGGCTGATCTTCGTCGGGCCGACGCCCGCGCCCGTGCAGGCGCCACCGGCGGTCGGGTTCGACGAGGTCACGAAGGGGTACGTGCCGTGGTCGATGTCGAGGAGCGTGCCCTGGCCGCCCTCGAACAGGACGACCTTGTCGTCCTCCAGGGCCTGGTTGAGGACCAGGACCGTGTCGGCGACGAACGGGGCCAGCTTCTCGGCGTAGCCCAGCAGCTCCTCGACGACCTGGTCCACCGCGATCGCGCGGCGGTTGTAGAGCTTGGTGAGGAGCTGGTTCTTGACGTCGAGGGCCGCCTCGACCTTCTGCGTCAGGATCGACTCGTCGTACAGGTCCTGAACCCGGATGCCCACGCGGTTGATCTTGTCGGCGTAGGTCGGGCCGATGCCCCGCCCCGTCGTACCGATCTTGCGCTTACCGAGGAAACGTTCCGTGACCTTGTCCACCGTCACGTTGTACGGCGTGATGATGTGAGCGTTGCCGCTGATCAGGAGCTTGGACGTGTCGACGCCGCGCTCGTTCAGACCGCTCAGCTCGGAGAGCAGGACCGACGGGTCGACGACGACGCCGTTGCCGATGACCGGCGTGCAGCCGGGGGAGAGAATCCCGGAAGGGAGAAGGTGGAGGGCGTACTTCTGGTCACCCACGACTACCGTGTGGCCGGCGTTGTTGCCGCCCTGGTAGCGCACCACATAGTCGACGGACCCACCTAGCAGGTCCGTCGCCTTTCCCTTGCCTTCGTCACCCCACTGAGCACCGAGCAGCACAAGTGCGGGCACGCGCGTACACCCCTTCCGGGCGGGGCATGTCCAAGGTCGGGGGCGTACGCGATGGCTCATTACCGTCGCGTGCGCCGCGACCGTCGTTGGCCGCACACTGTGGACCCGGATGCCCCGGAATAGACGAAGCCCCTGGCGCAATAGCGCAAGGGGCTCTTGCACAAAGATGCTACCCGAGGAAGCGAGGCAGGACCGAGGTGGCGACTGACGACCAGCTCCTCGTGGTGATCGATCCCCTCGCCCGTCGCACGGACGGCGAGGCCGTACGGATCGCGAAAGACGTGCTCAGCGCGGGTGCGGCGAGTACGAAGGTGTGCCTTCCGGAAGGGCCCGAGGAATTCGCGCGGGCCCTCTCACGGCGCGGTTCCCGGCGCCCGGTGGTGGTCGGCGACGACCGCGCGCTGCTGCGGGCGGTGGCTCTTCTGCACCGTCGGCGGGAGCTGGCGGCATGCGCCCTCTCCCTGGTGCCCGTGGGCTCCGCCCTGGGGCTCGCCCACTCCCTGGGCGTGCCCACCGGCGCGGTCGCGGCGGCCCGCGCCGTCCTCGACGGTGTCGAACATCGGCTGGATCTGCTCGTCGACGACAGCGACGGCGTGGTCCTGGGCGCCCTGCGCATCCCGGCCCTGCCGGGCGTGCCGGGCGCGCCGCCCCGGGACCTGCCGGAGGGGGGCGGGACGGCGCCGGGCCCGGCGCCGGGGCCCGGCAGGGGCGCGGCGTCGGGCCCGGGCAGAGGCACGGACCCGAGGAAGGCATCGGGGACAGGCTCGGAGGCGGATGCGCGGACGGGCCCGCGGGCGGGCAGCGGCACGGGGTCGGCCAGGGGGCCGGAGCCCGGGGACGGGTCGGCCGACGGGTCGGCCGACGGGTCGGCCGACGGGTGTGCGTCGCCGTCGTCGTCCGGCCATCATTCCTGGCTGCGCGCCTGGCCGCAGTCTCTCGCCCGTACGTTGTCGACGCGATCGGCGATACCCGCCCGGATGTCGCGTCCGCTGCGGCCCTCGCGCATACGGGTCGCCGCCGGGGGCGGGGCCGGGCCCTCGCGGCTGCGGGTGGAGGTGGACGGCGTGATCCTCGTCGACCTGGACCAGCCCGTGGAGGTCGTGTCCATCACGCCCAACGTCCATGGCGGCGCCGATGTCGAGATCCGGCCGGTGTCGGTGGGCGCCGAGGCGGCCCCGCTGCACGCGATAGGCCGGCGGGTGACCGTGTCCGGCGCGGACTTCCGCTACCGGGCGGATTCCCTGGTGGCGGGCCCGGTACGGACGCGGACGTGGACGGTCCGGGAGGCGGCGTGGGGGCTGACGCTGCCGGGGTGAGGGTCTGCAAGGGGCGCCCGGTGGGTGCCGGACGGGTCATGGCCGAGGAGGTCGGCCAGGCCGCCGGGGCAGGGGTCCTTGATGACCCGGCGGACCGTCGCGCCGCTGGGCGGGATGTGCACGGACAGGGCTGTCACGGTGTGGGCACCGAACCGGGCCAGGACGTCCCGAGGGGCCTCGGCCGCCCACTCGCTGATCGCCACGAAACTCCTCGCCCGGTCACCACGGCGGGGCAGTCGATCAGCAGGCCAACCAGACACCCTCACAAGATCTGCACCCATCGAACATGATGAGGTGTCAGCTCGCTGTAGCCAGGGCCGTGTGACGCAGGGTGACGCATGCGGGGTGCGGGGCGCGCGGGCGTGCCCGGAGTGCGGACGCGTGATCAAGCTCGAAGCCCGCCAGGTCTACGGCTTCCGCAACCGCACCAACCAATGGACTCCCATCACGTTGTGCTACCACCAGGCGCGCTCGCGGACGCCTGCCTCCCCTATCAAGCTCGATGAGCCGCCAATCAAGTTGCTGAAAGTTCATATACTTTTTGGGGTACTCTCCTGCCAGCCAAGATCGCGAAGATCAGCGGGTCAAGTCTCGCGACATGCGAGGCCATTCATGCATGGAGAGGTTGTCAAGCGTGAAGAGTTTACTTTCCGTAAGGGCTCTGGCCGTGGCCGCCATAGTGGGCGGAACGATACTTTCGGCGAGTGGCCCTGCGGCCGCCGCAGGGCTGCCCAGTAAAGCAAAGGTGACGGGGAGCGCTACCGTCACGAACACATATTCCAATGGTGGCCAGTTCATGTCCATGGATGCTTTGATCGCCACCGCGCGCGAAACCGCAGAGTGGGCGGCGAAGCGCCAATGCGAGTCCGGCGAGATCAGGTACAAGCATTCCGAGGTCGTCAATCAGAGCTACGAGAACGACAAGCAAGCCCAGAAGCAGACCGCGATGGTCACGATTTCCACCAGGTGCTGGTGAGTCGGTCCCGGCAGCTGTAGTTCCTGTTCGTTGACGTATTCGTGCTGGTGAGCGGCCTGCTGGGTGCTCGCGGGAGCGAGTGTTTCAGGGCGGCGACGGCGGCGGTGGCCGGCTGTTTCCCGCCACGGGAGTCGCGACTGCCGGCCAGGGACATGGCCGAGGCGATACTGCCCCCCCCTTTGTCAGGTGTGACCGGCCGTCGACGACTCCAACCCGTCCGCCGGCGCTGCCGCCGTCCGCCGGATGGAAGTCGGCGGCCTATCCGACCTTCCACCGTTCGATGTGCCTGTGGAACAGCCCCTCCGCCCTCCAAGGGCGGTGGGGCCGGATCTCGTCGGGATTCTCTACAAGTTACTGATTGTTCAGAAAGGGATTCCGAGCTTCCGAAGGCGGATGCCGGCACCCCTGACCGAATGGGTTCTGGCGGCAGCAGTGGTCTTCGCTCCGGACGGCAAGGCGTTTCGGCAGGCGTCCGGTAGTGGGGGGTGCCTGGAAACGGCGTTGAGGGAGGGATTTCCGTTGGGCACCTGGTTCCGGCCAAGTTTGGCAAAGTGTGTTTTTTCCGTAATCGGGCTGTGTAGTTTTCGAGCGACCTGGAAGGCGTGATTCGTCCTCGGAACAGGCACTCCACGTCGCGGCGGTCATGCCGGCCTTTCCCCATCGTCCTCGCAGACGGGCATCGTGATGAGTAGTCCGAGCACCGGAACGTCTGGCACCACCCCGGCGAGCAAGACGACGCCGCCGAGTACCTCGCCGAAGTTCGAAGTGGACAAGGCGATGCTCGACGGACCGACGCCGAAGGACCTGCTTCCGACCACCGGCAACTACCCGGTGGAGATCGTCCGGTACCGCTCGGTGGTGCTCACCGACATCCCCGGAGCAAAACCCGCCCGCAAGCTGACCGGTGCCATCGACCTCGGCGAGGAGAACCTGCCGTTCTACGACCGGCCGGCCGAGGGCATGATCGTCACGACGGAACAGAGCTGGTCGGCCCAGGGCGTCACGCTCGGCCGACTGCTGCACAGCCTCGCACTCGCACCGGGCGAAAGCACCAAGGTCGCGGTCGTCGACTGGCAGCGCAGCACCAAGGCCACCGGCACCGAGACGGCTTCCGAGAACGAAACGCTGCTGGGCACCACCGACCAGAACCGGTCGATCAGCGAGGTCGCGAACGCGATCGCCCGCGAGGAGCAGTTCGGCACGTCCCAGGCATCCCAGGCAAGCAAGTCGTCCAGCTCCGGCGGCAGCATCGGCGTCGCGTTCTTCGGTATGGGGGCCGGCGGCAACTGGGGTGAGTCGTCGAACACCGGCTTCACTACAGCGGTGTCGCGCTCCACCGGCGTGAAGTCGGTCGCGGAGGAGGCGGCGCAGCGTATCAGCGCGCGGACCCAGCAGCTGGCGACCGCGGCCCGCAGCCGGAACATGACGGTCGTGCGTGAGACGACGCAGTCGGAGAAGGACCAGGTCGTCACCCGCGTCGTCACCAACTACAACCACATGCACGCGATGTCGGTGCAGTACTACGAGGTCGTCCAGGTCTACAACGTGACGACCAAGCCGACCAAGCTGGAGCGCTGCCTGTTCATTCCGCTGCAGGAGCTCACCTTCAACTACACCAGCCTGCAGCGGTACAAGGAGGTGCTCGCATCGGTGGCGCCGGCCGACTGGGCGGCGAAGATACGGGCCGCCAACCCGTTTGACACCGCTGTGCGTAAGCTCGACGCGTGCCTGGCACCGGAGACGCCGTCGGTCCCCCAGGTGTTCGACGGGGTGGATCTGGCCGACATCGCCGCTTCGGCCATGGGCGTGTACGGGGTGCGCAAGTCCGACGGCAGTCCGGTGAGGTTCGATCCGGTGGCCCGGCAGTGGAACCCGATGCCGACCACCGGACTGAACAGCGAACTGATCCGCATCGCGCCGGGCAAGAACACCGTGTGGGCGCTCAGGAGCGACAGGCGGCTCGTGCAGTTCGACGGGGCGACCTGGCGAAACGACCCGCAGGGCTGGGCGGGACTGAGCCTCGCATGCGGCTCGGACGGCACGCTCGTCCTCATCGGCACGGACAGCTCGCTCTACCATCGCGACCCGAACGGCGTATCGCAGAACCTGAGCATCACGGCTGACGATGTCGCCGTCGTCGGCAAGAACAAGGTGTGGTACTGCCGACAGGGACAGACGTGGGAGCGCAGCGGCGCCAACTGGGTGGAGCGGACTCCGGCGCCGAACGTGCAGCGCCTGTCCGCCGGCCCGGACGGCGTGCTCTGGGGCATCACGACCGACGGCAAGGCCCTCGTGGTGGAGCCTGGTGCGACAGCCTGGACTGCCCCCAAGTACTTTTCCGGGGTCCCCGGGATAGTGGATGTCGTCTCGTCCGTCGGCGGGGAGTACTGGGCGCTGACGAGCACCGGGTACGTTCTCCGGCTGCTCACCGCCGCACGCGAGGCGCCGATCTCCTTCGACGTCCCGCCGAAGACCGACTCTCCCTACGCGTCCAAGATCGACGTCTGGTACGACGAGTTCGGGATACGCAGCCTCCAGGTGGTCTTCCCGGGCCACACCTTCCGCTGCGGCGACACCGGCGGCTCCGGCGTTCTGCAGCGCGCGTCCTACGCCTTCGGCGGCGCCGACAAGCTGATCTCCGTCGACGCCTGGTCCGGTACGGCCGCCCGCGGCAGCCTCGCCGGGCTGCGCCTGACGATGACCTCGGGCGTGGCCAACTTCGGGATCGCCGAGACCACCACCGTCGCACCCGACCTGACCGAGGATGCCGGTGGCGCGGCCATCTGCGGGCTGTTCGGTTCGACGGTGAAGTCAGGCACCCGCACCTATGTCGCGTCGCTCGGTTTCCACGTACGAGGCGGGAACGTGCCGCAGGCGGTCCTGGACCACCTGAACGACAACCGCCGCCACTACAGCCAGGCCGTGTGGGCCAACGCCGACGAGCTGACGCTCAGCCGCATCCTCGCCAACTACTCGTACACCCCGCCGGGCTCGAACGCTGCGCCTGTCCTGCTCGGCACGCTGCTGGATCCGAAGCCGGTCGCTGCCACCGGCAACTATCTCGGCTTCCGGTGGAACTTCGGCAGTGAGCAGGAACGAGAGGCGTGGACCAAGGCCCGGCAGCCGGGCGATGCCACCTTCGGGGCACCCGTGACCAACACGATCGCCATCGCCACCAAGGGTGTCTTCGCCGAGGCCGTACTGGGCCGGGCCAACTCGGCGGAGAAGATCGACCTCACCCGATTCTGGAACTGGAAGGACTCGCCCATCCAGATCACGCCGGCCGACATCGCACCGGTCTCCACCGCGTCGCGGGCGCAGAACCTCGACGTCACGGCGGCCGGTATGGGTGCTTCCCAGGCGAAGTTCACGCCGCTCGCGGCGATGCCCGACCCGACCGCCCTACAAGCGGCGCAGGCCATCGCCACCGCGAACCTGTTCCGCGACATGAGCGGCCTCAGCAACATGAGCCAGGTGCTCACCAAGGGCATCGAATCCGCTGCCGGCAACGACAAGGACGCCGGCGAACGTGCCCAGGCCGCCATGAAGACCGCCACCGAACACCTGCAGAAGATGGCCCAGATCGCCGTCGACGCTGCCGGCAAGGCGGCACCCCTCGTGACCGGTGGCGGCAGCAACCTCAGCGCCCTCGGTGGCATGCTGAACCAGGGCGGCAAGGCCGATGAGCCGTCCGACAACGGGTCCGCAGCGAAATCCTGATCACCGGCACCACGCGGGTCCGGGCCGCCGCCCGGGCCCGCCCCGGCAACCGCCACGACGCCACCCAACTCCGGCTGCTGCTCGACGCCATGAGGCCGATCCGGGGCCTGTGACCTGTGCACCACCCCGCACTACCGCACACCCCTTGAGCGCCGCCTCAGTCAGGCCCCGTGATCGCCCGGCGCGCCGACTGGGGCGGTGGTGCTGGTGCCGGGAGCCTCACCGGAAGGCGGACCACTTTATGCGCTGGGAGGCGGTACGAGCGCGCGACACGCCGCCTCGGTCGCTTATCGGAAAAGAATTTTGAGCGAGTGTCAGGTGCGCGCCGCGGACGCGACCTGACGTGCGATCAGCGCGAGAACAGCGAGCGAGGCATACCCGCAGCCTCCAACAGGGTGACGACACGTCAGCACGCGCCGGTGTAGAGCCGACCGCGATTCGAAATACCAGCTCATTGCCATATTTTGATGAGGTGTCAGGCACGCCGACCGTCACCCTCCGGAGCGACAATCCATGCGCCCATTCGGCCTCTTTTCCGACCCCACCTCAGCCCTCCTCGACATGACAGCGGAAATGGCCGTCATTACGTTCGTTCTCGTCGGCAGGTCCTGTCGACGAGAACGAAGAGAAGGGGAAGTGCATTGCGCACTCGTAAGATCACAGTGATCGCCGCCTCCGTCGGCGTGGCAGTCGCGGCCGCCACCGGTGTCACCTACGCCAGCTCCGCCCTGGAGTCGGCCCCCAAGTCCGCCTCGGCCATCACCGACGCCGCCCCGGCCCCCCGCGGCGGCAACGGCACGGGCACCAGCGCCGGCTCGAACGCCGCCAACGCCCCGGCCGACGCGGGTGCGTCGGACAACTTCAACGGCCCCCGGAAGGGCAACGAGGGCCGCGGCGCGGGTCGTGGCGAGCACCGCCGGGACGAGGGTCAGATTCAGGTCAACGAGCGCGTGTACGGCGCCGAGCCGGGGTCCTGCATCGCCGTGGTCAACGTGCGCCACGGGCAGGGCCAGAACCAGAACCAGAACCAGGGCCAGGGCCAGAACCAGGGCCGCGGTCAGGAGGGCGCCAGCAGCTTCAACATCCGGAACGACAGCGACAGGACCGTCGAATTCTTCAACGGGATCACCTGCGACAACGGGGCTCCCGTCGCCACGGTCGGACCGCACAGTTCCAGCAGCGCGGTCGAAGGGGACCGGGAGGGACAGCTCCTCATCGGCAGCTTCCGCGTCGTCGGAAACGGCCACTGGTGATAACCGAGAAGGCAAGCACACACCCCGGAATACCCAGGTATCGGAAACCCCGGCTCGCCGTAATCGAGCCGGGGTTCCGGCACGGGGGCATCCCTACGGGATTACCTTTCCATGTTAGTCAGCGCGGCACGACCGTCCCGGCGACGGCGCCGAGAAAAGCGCGCCATCCGGCGGGTGAGATGTGCAGGAGGGGGCCGTGGGGGTTCTTGCTGTCGCGGATGGCTCGGCCGCCGGTGGAGATGGGGGCGACCTCGACGCATTCGCCTTGTGACGTGGAGTACGAAGACTTCCGGAAGGGGCCTATGAACTCAGGGGTCACGATGCATCGTCCTTGCTTCTTTGTAGTGCACGCCGAATGAGCTGCGCGCTCGCGTCCGGTGCCAGCGCGGCCGATCGTAGTTGGTCGAAGGCAAGGGTGTAAGCGGCGAGATCCTCGGGCGCCTCAAGGATCGAGGTTCCCCGCAGGTTGTCCAACGTCACGGCCTCGACGACCGGTTCGGCGTCGAAGCTGAAGGAGGCGAACGCGGAGATCTCACCGGCGAGTGTCCCCGCACTCACCGGGAGGACCTGAATGGTCACATTCTTCCGCTGCCCGACTTCCAAGATGCGTTCGAGCTGCTCACGGTGGCTCTCGGCACGCACCAGAGGATGAATGATCACGGGCTCCCAGATGATGGCCGTGTACGCCGTCTCCCCTTCGTCGATCTTCTCCTGCCGCGCTTCCCGCACCTTGACCAACTGGGCCACGCGTTCCGGAGGGACATAGCTGGGCCCAGAGGTGATGACGGACTCGGCATAGGCGGGCGTTTGCAGCAGGCCCGGCATCAGCACCTGCGCCCAGACCCGAATGTGCGTCGCGTCGCCCTCCAGAGAGATGTAGTCGAGGTAATTCGGCCGCAGGTGCTCCGCATGTTCGAGCCACCACCCGCGGTGCTTGGACCTCTTCGCCAAGTCCTCCAGTTTGGCGAGGACTTCGGGGTCGTCGACGCCGTACGCGTTCAGCAGCACGCGGATCTCGACGATGCGTGCGGTCACATGCCCGCTCTCTATGCGGCTGATCCGAGTCTGATGCACCCCGAGTACGTCCGCCGCCTGCGGCTGATCCAGCTTGGCGGCCTACCTATACCTCTTGAGCGCGGCGCCAAGTCGCCTACTGCGTACGGTCGGCCGTCCCCCTGCGGGCATTGCTTCCCCTCTCCGGCGAGGTTTCCGAGCCACCACTCTAGGGCGATGACGGCTCCCAGCAATCCACTCCTTCGCATACATGCTCTTCATCTTGTTGCTGAAAAGCAGGCTCGCACTCTAACCTCAGAGTGAGCGCACCACTACTCGGCGCTACTTGACTGCACGTCAGGGGGTCTATTAGCCATGCCCGCTCTCACCCCACGTCGCGACTCCTTCCGTATCCCCAAGCGCGGAAGACACGTCCCCGAAGCCCGCGCCCACGTGCGGCGGATCCTCAAGGACTGGGCGCTCGACGGTGAACTCGCCCATGACGTCGCCACCGTGGCCACGGAACTCGTAACGAACGCGGTCCGGCACTGCCGGGTGCCCCGCGCCGAGGTCGAGGTGGTGGTGTCGGTCCGGGGCTGCGGCGTACTGGTCGAGGTGTCGGATCCGGACAAGCAGAAGGTGCCGACACTGCGGGACGGGGACGCCGAACGGGACGGCGGGCGCGGACTCGTGCTGGTCGACACGCTCTCCGAACGGTGGGGGCACGAAGCGCGGCCGTTCACCAAGTGCGTGTGGGCGTACTTCGTGATCCCGGGGCGGGCGCGGTGAGCGCGGCGGCGCTGAGCCCGTACCGCGGGCGGTGGCGGCGTTGGGCTGCCCGGGCGGAGCGCTATCGGGCCACGTACGGCCGGTGGTTGCCGTTTCCGCCACGCGAGCCCTGCTGGGAGAGGCGGCCGATGAGAGCGTTGCCCGTGCGCGCCGTATTCATGGGTGGTCCACACGTGGGTGAAGAAGACGAGGGAGGCCTCGTGCGGGCGTATGTCACGGCGTACCTGGGGGAGGGACGTACGGCATGACCGACGAAACGACGAAACCGGCAGGGGGCTCCGCCCCGCCCACCGACCCCGTCCTGGCCACGTTCAGCGACTGGCTGGACCATGCCGTGGCCTGCGTGGACGCGTGCCGGAGGGACGGTGTCTCGTGCCTGCACTCGATGCGGCTGGCCAAACGTCACCGCGCGGCCAGGAAGGCGGCGGGAGCGGCGCGGCGGAACAGCTCGGACTGAGCCCGGCTGGGCGTGGCTCCGGTGTGGCTCCGGCGCGCCGGAGCCGGAGCTACGCCGTCGGCGAGGTTGGGGACGAGGGTGCCGGGGAGGCTGCCGCCAGGGACGCACCCAGGCCCTGTCGTCGGCGATGAACGGGCCGCCGGTCAGTCCCGGCCGAACAGTTCGTCGCGGTGGGTGCGCCAGCGGCCCATCATCGCCTCGATCTCGGTCTCGATGAACTCGAAGAAGGCGAGGGTCTCGGAGAGTCGGCGGCCCGCCGGGCTGTCGGCGCCCAGGCTGGCGACGCCCTCGCGCAGCGCCTCCTCCCACCGCTTGATGATGGCCTCGCGGTTGGTGAGGGCCTCGTACCACTGGTCGCTGTGGACGCGGTAGCGCTCACGGCGCGAACCGGGTTCGCGTTCGCGTGAGACCAGGTGCACCTGGGCGAGATAGCGGACCGCGCCGGAGACGGCGGCGGGGCTGATCCGCAGCTGTTCGCCCAGTTCGACCGAGGTCAGCGCGCCGGTGTCGGAGGCCAGGAGCGCGGCGAAGACCCGGGCCGGCATGCGCGGCACCCCGGCCTCGACGAGCTGCGCCGCGAAGTGTTCGACGAAACGGGAGACCGACTCCGGGTCCCGTTCCGGCACCTCCACCTCGGCCTTCGACTCCACCATCCCTGGATCATCTCCCCTGGTCAGACACTGCGCGCACTGCTCAGGCACCCTCTTTCGACACCCTCAGCCAGCCTACCGGCGATTCATACGTTTCCTTAACTTCACAAATTTCTGAAGTAAGCGTACGTTCTGAAGCATGACGAAGGCCAACCCCGCCCTAGAGGTCACCGGACTGCACAAGTCCTTCGGGCGCACCCACGCTCTGGCCGGCCTCGACCTGAGCGTCGAGACCGGCGAGGTCCACGGCTTCCTCGGCCCCAACGGCGCCGGAAAGTCCACCGCCATCCGCGTCCTGCTCGGTCTGCTGCGCGCCGACGCGGGCGCCGCGCGGGTGCTGGGCCGCGACCCGTGGACGGACGCGGTGGAGGTGCACCGCCGGATCGCGTACGTGCCGGGTGACGTGACCCTCTGGCGCAACCTGTCCGGCGGCGAGGTCATCGACCTCTACGGACGGCTCCGGGGCGGGCTCGACGCCCGTCGCCGGGCCGAACTCGTCGAACGGTTCGAACTCGACCCCACGAAGAAGGGGCGCACGTACTCCAAGGGCAACCGCCAGAAGGTCGCCCTCGTCGCCGCCTTCGCGTCCGACGTCGACCTGCTCATCCTGGACGAGCCGACCTCGGGCCTGGACCCCCTGATGGAGGAGGTCTTCCAGCGCTGCGTACGGGAGGAGCGCGACCGGGGCCGCACGGTCCTGCTGTCGTCGCACATCCTCAGCGAGGTCGAGGAGTTGTGCGACCGGGTGAGCATCATCCGCAAGGGCGTCACCGTCGAGAGCGGCTCCCTCGCCGACCTGCGCCATCTGACCCGGACCACCGTCACCGCCGAACTGGCGGGCCCTCCGGGCGGCCTGGCCCACCTCACCGGCGTCCACGACCTCGACGTCCAGGGCAACCGCGTCCGCCTCCAGGTCGACACCGCCGAACTCAACGCCGTCCTGCGCTCGCTGACCGAGTCCGGCGTACGGTCCCTGACCTCGACGCCGCCGACGCTGGAAGAGCTGTTCCTGCGGCACTACCAGGCGGAGGAGGTGGCCGCGCGATGACCACGACCGCCGACACCGCCCTCACCGAGCCGCTCTCCGTACGGTCCGGCGGCAGCCGTCAACTGGCCGGGACGGGAACCCTGTTGAGGTTCGCCCTGCGCCGCGACCGCGTGATGGTGCCGGTCTGGGTCGCGGTGACGGGGCTGATGGTCCTCTCCATGCCGAACAGCCTCCAGGCCCTGTACGGCACCGCCGCCGAACGCGCCGACCTCATGCGGCAGTTGACCACCAACTCCTCGCTGCGCGCCCTGGTGGGGCCGGTCTTCGACGACTCCCTCGGCGCCCTGACCGCCTGGCGCGTCGGCGTCTACGCCGGTCTCCTCGCCGCCGTCATGAGCCTCCTCGTGGTCATCCGCCACACCCGCGACGAGGAGGAGAGCGGGCGCCAGGAGCTGATCGCGTCGGGCATGGTCGGCCGCCGGGCCTCGCTGACCGCCGCCCTGCTCGCGGCGGCCGTCGCCAACGGCGGGCTCGCGCTGCTCGTCACGCTCGGGCTGGCCGGGCAGGGCGCGGCGGGGGCACTGGCCTTCGGGCTGGGGATCGCGGGCGTCGGGATGGTGTTCGCAACCATGGCGGCGGTCGTCGCGCAGCTGACGGAGAGCGCGCGGCTGGCTCGGGGGCTGACGGCGGGCGTGCTGGGGGCGGCGTTCGTGCTGCGGGCGGCGGGTGACGCCTCCGAGAACGAAGGTTCGTCTTTCTTGACCTGGGTGTCGCCGCTGGGGTGGCTCGAAAACGAGCGTTCGTTCGCGGAGGAGCGGTGGTGGGTGCTGCTGCTGTTCATCGCGGCGGCAGCCATCCAGGGCACGGTGGCGTACGCGCTCGCCGGCCGCCGCGACGTCGGCATGAGCTTCCTGCCGACCCGCCCGGGACCGGCGAACGGCCGGCTGGGTACGGCAGGTGCGCTCGCCTGGCGGCTCCAGCGCGGCAGTGTCCTCGGCTGGAGCATCGGGTTCTTCCTCGCCGGAGTCGTCTACGGCGGGCTGACCGAGGGCACGGCCGAGTTCGTCGGCGACAACGAGGCCGCCCGCGAGATCTTCGAACGCATGGGCGGGCAGTCCGGCCTGACCAACGCCTTCCTCGCGTCGATGATCGGCATGCTCGGTCTGGTCGCCGCGCTGTACATCGTCGGCGCGGTGCTCCGCCTGCACGGCGAGGAGACCTCCGGGCGCGCCGAACCGCTCCTCGCGAACCGGGTGAGCCGGCTCCGCTGGGCCGCCGGGCATCTGGTCGTCGCCTTCGGCGGAACCGTCTGGATCATGCTCCTCGCCGGTCTCGGCTTCACCCTCGGCTACGGCAAGGAGGCCGGTCCGATCCTGGGCGCCTGCCTCGTCCAGGTCGCCGGGGTGTGGGTCATCGGCGGCGCCGCCGTCCTCCTCCACGGGCTCACCCCCCGGGCGGCGGCGACGGCCTGGGGCCTCGCCGGCGCCGTCCTCCTCATCGGCTGGATCGGCCCCGCCCTCAACGCCCCCCAGGCCCTCCTCGACCTCTCCCCCTTCGGTCACCTCCCGAAGCTGCCGGGCGGCACGATGGACTGGACGCCGGTACTGACACTGACCGGGCTCGCGGTGGTGCTGGTCGCGGGGGGTCTGGCGGGGTTGCGGCGACGGGACATCAGCGTCTGAGGACAGAACCGTCGTGGAGCGGGACGCGTCCGGCGGGGCAGGGACCGACCGGAGCGGTCAGGAGCCGGGGCCGGGTCGTGCGAGGGGGCCGGGGTTGGATCGGGTGAGGGGGCCGGGGTTGGATCGGCAGAGTGTTTCCGGGTGCGGCGGGTGCACGTTGTCGGCGGTGGGCGCGGTGGCCGCGACCCTCGCCTGGGGGAACTCGGACCGGACTCAGCGGCATCTGCGGGGCGGCTTCGAGGGCGAGGACATGGACTACACCGTCCTCGCCACCGAACTCCCCTTCGTCGCCCTGGCCGGCGCCGCCCTCCCCGCCGCCGTCTGCCTGGCGATCGCGCTCCTGGTGGCCCGACGACGGAGGTCGGGGGCAGAGACGAGGGCAGAGACGGGGGCAGGGACGGGGGCAGCGGCAGGCCGAGCGTCCGGGGCGGGCGCACGGCCAGGGTCGGAGCCGGGTGCAGAAGCAGGACCGTTAGGACCAGGACCAGGACCAGGACCAGGACCGGGGCCGGGACCGGGGCCGGGACCGGGGCCGGGACCGGGGCCGGGACCGGGGCCGGGGCCGGGCGGTGGGGCGTAGTCCTCAGATCTCGACGGCCAGCCCGTCCAGTCCCCGGATCACGAAGTTCGGCTTGCGGGTCGGCTCGGTGGCGAGGGCGAGGGTCGGGGCCTTCTCCAGGAGCGCCGTCATCGAGGCCGCCAGTTCGATACGGGCGAGCGGCGCGCCGATGCAGTAGTGGATACCCGCGCTGAACGAGATGTGCGGGTTCTCCCGCCGGGTGAGGTCCAGCTTCTCCGGGTCGGCGAACACCGCCGGGTCGTGGTTCGCGGAGCCGAAGAGCATCGCGATCTCCGCGCCCCGGGGGACCGTCGTCCCGTCGATCTCGATGTCGTCCAGCACCCAGCGCTCGAACAGCTGCAACGGGGTGTCGTACCGCATCAGCTCCTCCACCGCCGCCGGCACCAGCGAGTGGTCCGCGCGCAGGGCCGCCAGCTGGTCCGGGTTGCGGAACAGCGCCCACCAGCCGTTCACTGTGGCGTTCACCGTCGCCTCGTGGCCCGCGTTCAGCAGCAGCACACAGGTCGAGATCATCTCCTGCTCGGTGAGGCGGTCGCCCTCGTCGTACGCGGCGATCAAACCCGAGATCAGGTCCTCGCCCGGCTCCGCCCTCCGGTGCGCGATCAGCTCCCGCAGATACTCCGAGAACTCCACCGACGCGCGCACCGCCCGCTTCGCAGTCTCGTCCGACGGGCTCAGCTCGTACATCCCGCAGATGTCCGCCGACCAGGGCCGCAGCTGCGCCCGGTCCGACTCGGGGATGCCCAGCATCTCGGCGATCACCGCCACCGGCAGCGGCTCCGCGACATCCGTCAGCAGGTCGCCCCCGCCCGCCTCCACCAGTCCGGCCACCAGCTCACCCGCCAGCTCCCGCACATACGGCTGCAGCTGCTCCACCGTGCGCGGGGTGAACGCCTTCGAGACCAGCCGCCGGATCCGGGTGTGGTCCGGGGGTTCCAGGTCGAGCATCCCGTGGTCGTTCAGGGTGTGGAACGGCTCGTGCTCCGCCGGCGGGGCAGTCCGGCCGAAGTCCTCGTGCGTGAACCTGTGCTGGTACGTCCGCCCGAGCCGCCGGTCCCGCAGCAACGCCGAGACGTCCGCGTGGTGCGGGACGAGCCACTGGTTCGTGGGCTCGAAGTACCGCACCCGGCCCCGGGACCGCAGCTCCGCGTACGCGGGGTACGGGTCGGCCACGAAGTCGGGGTCCCACGGGTCGAAGGCGAGGTCGGAAGCGGGGTCGGATGCAGGTGCCATGACCGGACGCTAACCCGTGAGCGGGCCGGATGAACAGGGGGAACCGGCGCGTGACCTCGGCAAAGCCGCCCTCGGAGCCCCGTCAGCCGGGCGTGACCAGCCGTGCCTCGTAGGCGAACACCGCCGCCTGCGTGCGGTCGCGCAGGCCCAGCTTGACCAGGACCCGGCTCACATGGGTCTTGATCGTGGACTCGGCGACCACCAGGCGCTCCGCCATCTCCGAGTTCGACAGCCCCTGGGCGATCAGGACCAGGACCTCGGTCTCGCGGTCGGTGAGTTCGCCGTACGCCAGCTGGGTGGCCGCCGAGGGGCGGGGCGACTGGGCCAGCTTGGAGAACTCGGTGATCAGCCGCTTGGTGACGGACGGCGCGAGAAGGGCCTCACCGGCGGCCACCACCCTCACCCCGTCGGCCAGTTGGCGGGCCGAGGCGTCCTTGAGGAGGAAGCCGGAGGCCCCCGCGCGCAGCGCCTGGTACACGTACTCGTCCAGGTCGAACGTCGTCAGCACCAGGACCTTCGCCCCGCCGTCCGAGGCCACGATCTCGCGGGTGGCCTCGATGCCGTTCAGCTCGGGCATCCGGATGTCCATCAGGACGACGTCCGGCGACAGCTCCCGGACCCGGGCGACCGCGTCCCGGCCGTTGACCGCCTCGCCGACCACCTCGATGTCCGGCATCGCGCCGAGCAGCACGGAGAAGCCCTCGCGGACCATCATCTGGTCGTCGGCGATCAGCACACGGATCGTCATGCGTCGGCCTCGCTCGCGCCGGCCACCGGCAGGAACACCGTCACCTCGTAGCCGCCGTCCTCCGTCTCGCCCGTCGTCATCTCGCCGTTCAGCATGGTGACGCGCTCCCGCATGCCGGTGAGGCCGTGCCCCGTGCCGTGGGTGGACTTCACCAGGGTCACCTCCGGGGACGGACCGTTGACCACGCGCAGCCCGAGGCCGCCCAGGACATAGCCGATCTCCACACGGGCCGACGCTCCCGGTGCGTGGCGCAGGGTGTTGCTGAGGGCCTCCTGCACGATGCGGTACGCCGACAGCTCCACGCCCTGCGGAAGCTCACGCACGGCTCCGGTGACCGCCTTGTCGACCGTGAGTCCGGCCTCCCGCACGTTGGCGAGCAGGCCGTCGAGGTCGGCGAGGGTGGGCTGGGGGGCGTCCGGGGCCTCGTAGTCCTCGGCCCGGACGACCCCGAGAACGCGGCGCAGCTCGGTGAGCGCGGCCACCGCGTTCTCCCGGATCGTGGCGAAGGCCTGCTCCAGCTCCGGCGGCGGGTTCTCCACGCGGTAGGGCGCGGCCTCGGCCTGGATGGCGACCACCGACATGTGGTGGGCCACCACGTCGTGCAGCTCGCGGGCGATCGTGGTGCGCTCCTCCAGGAGGGTGCGCCGGGAGCGCTCGTGCTCGGTCACCGTCTGCTGGGCGGTCACCTCCCGCTGGGCCGTGCGCCGGATGGTCAGCGCGGAGACGGCCAGCAGGGACATCGCGGAGATGACGAGCAGGGGGCCCGTGTTCGACGCGTAGTGACCGCCGCCGATGGTGCTTTCCATGAACATCCCGTACACCGCGGTCAGGCCCCACATCCAGGCGGCTATGCGCGGCCGGCTGCGCAGGGCCACCACCGTCATCACCACGAGGTGGGCGGCGAAGCTGCCGGCTGTCCACGGCCAGTCGTCCCACATGTCGCTGAAGACCGAGGTCAGAGGGGTGGCGATCATGGATGCCCAGAAGGCGGCCACCGGCCTGACCATGGTCAGCAGGACCGGGAGCAGGGCGAAGGCGGCCGCGATCATCGCGGCGATCCCGTCGCCGTCGGTGGCGGACGCGGCGATGGCCGCCGAGAGCAGGCCCGCCATCACCACCGCGGCGTGCGGGGTCCAGGCCACGTAGTCACGGAGGCGGCCGGAGAGGCTGCTGGTGAACGGGCCGTCCATCTTCATGGGCGGCATCGGTCGGTAGGCGAACGCGTCGTCTATCAGGTCCTGTCTCAGCCTGCGCCAGGCGTCCATCGCCACCCTGAACTCCGGGCTGCTGCTCGGCCTGCCCCCGCCCCGCGGAGGCATCGTCTGCGTCTGGGTCGTCTCGGTCACGGGGAAAACGGTAGGCGGAGGGCGGGTACGCCGTCGTCACCAGTGAGGAGGGTCTGTCCGGATCCGTCTCAGGTACTACGGGTACGAGTGCGGGGGCGGGAACCCCGGAGGGGGCTCGGCGCCGTCGTTCACCAGGCCAGCTGGGCGATCTCCTCCACCACCACCGCGCAGGCGTCCGCCGCCGGGTCGATGAGGGGGAAGTGGCCCACGTCCTCCAGCAGGGTCAGTCCCACGACCTCGCCCGCCCTGGCCGCGGCGTCGGCGTACGCCTCGGCGACGGCCTGGGGGACGACGATGTCGGAGCGGCCCTGTACGAGGGTGGTGGCGATGCCCGTCGGGAGGAGGAGGGCCGGGTCGGCGTAGGGGCGGCGGTGGGTGAACTTGTCCTGGCCACCGAGGAGTTGGGTGGTCGCGCCGCCGCACACGTCGAGCTTCTCGGCCACGGTGAAGTCGGCGATGGGGGCGAGGGCGACCACGCCGCGCAGGGGGGCGGGGCGGTCGGTGCGCCACGGGGTGTCGGGCGGCAGTACGTGGCGGCCGGCGGCCCACAGGGCGAGGTGGCCGCCCGCGGAGTGGCCGGTGAGGACCGTGCGGCGGGGGTCGGCCTGGGGCAGGGCGTCGCGCACGAGGTCCGGGAGGGCGTCGAGGGCGGCGGCGATGTCGTCGAACGTCTCCGGCCAGCGGCCCGCGACCGGCTCGGGGGTGCCGGTGGGGCCGGTCTGGGCGGGGAGTGAACTGCCCCTCCTGTACTCGACGTTGGCCACCGCGAAGCCGTGGCGGGCGAGGAAGTCCGCGAAGGGGGTGATGTGCCGGCGGTCATAGGGGGCCCGCCAGGCGCCGCCGTGCAGGACCACGACGAGGGGGACGGTGGCTGTGGCCGCGCCGCCGGACTCGGTGGTGGCGGTGCGGGGCGCGTAGAAGTCGATCACCTGGTCGGGGTGGTCGCCGTAGGTGGCGACGGCGTCGGGGGTAACCGGGGGGTGCGAGAAGGCGGATGCCTCTTCGGCGGCATCGCGGGCTGCGGCGTCGTCGTCCGGCATGCGCCAACCTCTCGGGGGTGAAACGGATTTGGAAGGGTTTGGGTGGGCGGGTGCCGGGGAAAGGGCGCCTGCCGTTGGCGGGGACGGTATCAGGCCGGTGACGTGGGCGGACACGGGGATGTGACGGGGGGTCAGGGTGGGGGTCGGCCCCCGGGGGAAGGGGGCTTGGTGGACGGGTGCGGGATGGGTGGGTGCAGGGGGGAGGGGTGCAGGGTGGACGGGTGCGGGTGGGTGGCCCGGGGTTGGGGCTGGGCGGAGGCGGGTTTCGCTCACCGGCGCTTGCCGGGTGCCGCCTGCGCCCACCCTCCCCCATCGCCCCAGCGGCACGACCGCCCGCAACAGGAACGGCCGCCGGGAGCGCGCGGCCCAAGGGGTACGCCGCCCCGGCCGCGCGGCGGCCCACCGGAGAGGTCCCCCGCAGCCGCAGCGGCTGCCCCTGCCGCTGCCGCTGCGGCCGCGGCTGCCCCTCCCCCGCGGCCTACCCCGCCCCCTCCAACGTCTGCGCCAGCACCCGAGCCGCCCGTTCGGTGTCGGCGAAGGTGACATAGAGCGGGGTGAAGCCGAAGCGGAGGACGTCGGGGTGACGGAAGTCGCCTATGACGCCCTGGGAGATGAGGCGCTTCATGATGTCGCCCGCGTCGTCGCAGCGGAGGGCGACCTGGCTGCCGCGTTCCGCGTGGGCGGTCGGCGTGAGGGATTCGACGCGGCCCTCGGGGACGTACGCCGCTACGCAGCGCAGGAAGAAGTCCGTCAGGGCGAGGGACTTCGCGCGGACCGACTCGATCATCGCCCCGGCCTCCTGGGCCGGGCCCGCGTCGCCCCCGCCGCTCCAGCCGTACCAGACGTCGAGTGCCGTCTCCAGGGCCAGCATCGACAGGATGTCGGGCGTGCCGACCCGGCCCCGCACGGCGCCCGGTGCGGGCTCGTATTTCGGGTGCATCGCGAAGGGGGCGGTGTGGGAGGTCCAGCCGGGGAGGGGTGAGTCGAAGCGGGGCTGGAGGTCTCGGCGGACGTAGAGGTAGGCCGGGGAGCCGGGGCCGCCGTTGAGGTACTTGTAGGTGCAGCCGACCGCCAGGTCGACCCCGTGTTCGTCGAGGCCGACGGGGAGGGCGCCCGCGCTGTGGCAGAGGTCCCAGACGGCGTAGGCACCGGCCTCGTGGATCGCCGCCGTCAGACCGGGGAGGTCGTGCAGGCGGCCCGTGCGGTAGTCGACGTGGTTGAGGAGGACGGCGGCCGTACGGTCGCTCAGGGCGGCCGGGACCTCCGCCGGGGTCACCGGGCGGAGGGTGCGGCCGGTCATACGGGCCGCCGACTCGGCCATGTAGCCGTCCGTGGGGAACGTCGTCGCGTCGACCAGGATCTCGTCGCGTCGGCCCTCGCCCTCCTCGTCCGCCATCCGGACCGCCGCCACGACCGCCTTGAAGACGTTGACGCTCGTGGAGTCGCCGACCACGATCTGGCCGGGGGCCGCGCCCACCAGCGGGGCGATGCGGTCGCCTATGCGTTCGGGTGCGGTCCACCAGCCGCTCTCGTCCCAGGAACGGATGCGCAGCTCGCCCCACTCGCGGTACACGACGTCCGCGAGCCGGCCGGGGACCGACACCGGCAGCGCGCCGAGCGAGTTGCCGTCGAGGTACACCGCGTCGTCGAGGACGAAACGGCTGCGCAGGCAGGCCAGTTCGTCGGCCTCGTCCAACTCCCTTGCCCGGGAGGCCAGTTCAGCACTGAGTGCGGTGAGTTCAGACATGGGAGCGCGCCGTCCACAGCTCGGGGAAGACGTTCTTGCGGGCGCGCTTCTCCAGCCAGGCCACACCGGCGGAGCCGCCCGTGCCCGCCTTGGAGCCCATCGCACGGCGCGTGGCGACGAGGTGGTCGTTGCGCCAGCGCCAGACGAGCTCGGCGACATCGGTCAACGCCTCGCCGAGGCGGGCGAGTTCGTGGTCCGGGTCGCCGGAGTACAACGCGGTCCACACCTCCTCGACCTCGGGGGACGGCTCGTAGCGCTGGGAGACGTCACGGCGTACGACGGACTCGGGGATCGCGTGGCCGCGCCGGGCCAGCAGCCGCAGGACCTCGTCGTAGAGGCTCGGCTCGTGCAGCGCCTTCTCCAGCTCGGCGTGGACGCGGGGGGCACCCCGGTGCGGGACGAGCATGGAGGCGGACTTCTCGCCGAGCAGGAACTCCATCCGGCGGTACATCGCCGACTGGAAGCCGGAGCCCTCGCCGAGGGCGGCGCGGTAGGAGTTGAACTGGGCGGGGGTGAGCTGGGCGAGCGGGCGCCAGGAGGCGTTCAGGGCCTCCAGTTCGCGTACGGAGCGCTTCAGCGCGTCCCTGGCCCTCGCCACGTCGTCGCCCCGGAGCGCGGTGGTCGCGGTCTCCCACTCGTGGACGATGACGGTGAACCACAACTCCATGACCTGGGTCGTCACCAGGAAGACCATCTCGCCGGGGTCGTCGGAGAGGGGGTGCTGGAGGTGGGTGAGGACATCCGCCTGGACGTAGTCCTCGTACGGGGTCGTGCCCTGGAAGTCGAGATGCGGGGTCTCGGGCTCCGAAGCCTCATGGGGCTGAGCCTGCTGGGACATCGCTGTCTCCTGTTGTGTACTCCGGGTAGCGGTCCGCCCCTGCCGATTCCGACACGGGGGCCCCGGTCCCCACCGGCATGGTCGGCGATACCACCCCCGCACCGCAAGGTCCGCCTGGTCACACCAGGCGGACCTGCGCGAACGACCCTCCGGTCGGCTCAGTGAGCGAGCGACGTCCGCTCAGCTCAGCATCTGCGCCGCCGTCGGGGAGGAGTCCTTCAGGAACTGGGAGCAGCGCTCGTACTCCTCCTGCTCGCCGATGTCTCCCGCGGCGCGGGCGAGGGCGTGCAGGGCGCGCAGGAAGCCGCGATTCGGCTCGTGCTCCCAGGGGACGGGCCCGTGGCCCTTCCAGCCGTTGCGGCGCAGGGCGTCCAGGCCGCGGTGGTAGCCCGTGCGGGCGTAGGCGTACGACTCCACGACGCTGCCCCGCTCGTACGCGTCGTCGGCGAGCCGGGCCCAGGCGAGGGAGGAGGTGGGGTACTTCGCGGCGACGTCGGCCGGCGGTGTGCCGTTCGCGAGGAGTTCGCGGGGCTCCGGGTCGTCGGGGAGGTGCGTCGGGGGCGGGCCCCCGAGGAGGTTCTCGTGAATCGTCATGGGTTCCAGTCTGGCTCATGAGGGTGCGCGTCGTGGCACGGCCCGGTTGGTGGTTCACCGGGCGCGGAGTCGGCCCGGCGGACGGGCCGGCCCCCTCGTCCCCCGGTCGGGACACCGGCTCGTCGGCCCGTCCCGCCCAAGAGACCGGCTCGTCGGCCCGCCCCACCCAAAAGACCCGCTCGTCGGCCCGTCCCGCCCAAGAGACCGGCTCGTCGGCCCGCCCCACCCAAGAGACCCGCTCGTCGGCCCACCCCACCCAAGAGACCCGCTCGTCGGCCCACCCCACCCAGGACCGGCCGTCAACCCTCCCCACCCAGGACACCGGCCCGTCGACGCCCCCTCGGACCGGGCTCTCCTCACTTCTCCCGGCCGCCGCCCTCCAGACCGCCCACCTCCGGATCGCCCGCCCCCGGGTCCCCCGTCCCTCTGCCACCCGCCCCCGCCTCACCCGCCTCCAGCGGCGGTGACACCACCCCGCAGTGCGTCCGGCACTCGGGGTGGCGGCAGTCCGGTTCCGGTCGGCGGATCGTGGTGTAGGACAGCACCGCGCCCACCACCAGCGTCGCGGCGCAGACGATCATCGCCGTGCCGAACGCCTCGTCGAACTGGGTCGCCGACCGGTACGCCTCCGGGCCCATCCCCGCGATCAGCGGCAACGCGGCCACGGCGACCAGACCGGCCGCGCGGGCCGCCGCGTTGTTGATGCCGCTCGCCAGGCCCGCGTGCTCGGTGTCCACGGAGGCCAGGACCGTCGCGGTCAGGGGCGCGACCAGGGTGACCATGCCGAGGCCGAGCACGAGCAGCGCGGGCAGGACATCGAGGACGTACGACGCGTCCGGCCCCACCCGCAGGGCCAGCAGCATGCCCGCCGCGCACAGCAGCGGACCGACGGTGAGGGGGATGCGGGGGCCGATCCGTTCGCCGAGCGCGCCCGCGCGGGAGGAGAGCAGGAGCATCAGGACCGTGATGGGGAGCAGGGCCGTGCCCGCGCCCAGTGCCGAGTACCCCGACACCACCTGGAGCTGGAGCGCGGCGAGGAAGAAGAAGCCGCCGAACGCCGCGTACACGCACAGGGTGACCAGGTTGACCGTCGTGAACTGGCGGGAGGCGAAGATCTCCGGCGGCATCATCGGGTCCGGGCGAGCGTGTTCGACGTACACGAAGGCCACGCCCGCCGCGACCCCGGCGACGGCCGAGACGGTCACCACCACCGAGCCCTCTGCCGCCTCGATCAGGGCGTACGTCACCAACGCCAGCGACGACGCGCCGAGGAACGCGCCCAGCACGTCGAAGCGGCCCTCGTGGGCCCGGCCGTCGCTCGACTCGGGGACGTGGCGGGTGGCCACGGGCACGCAGAGGAGCGCCAGGGGGACGTTCAGCAGGAAGACCCAGCGCCAGCCGGGGCCGTCCACCAGCCAGCCGCCCAGGAACGGGCCGACGGCCGCGCCGATGCCGCCGAAGCCGGACCACAGGCCGACGGCCCGCGCGCGGTCGTCGGGATGGAACGAGGCCTGGATGAGGGCCAGCGAGCCCGGGGTGAGCAGCGCCCCGCCCACGCCCTGCAGCGCGCGGGCCGCGATCAGGACGCCGACGTTCGGCGCGAGACCGCACAGCAGGGAGGCGGCGGCGAACCACACGACGCCGATGACGAACACCTTGCGGCGGCCGAAGCGGTCGCCGAGAGCGCCGCCCAGCAGGATCAGACCGGCGAGGGTGAGCATGTACGCGTTGACGGTCCACTGGAGGGCCGCGAGATCCGCGTCCAGGTCCTCCCCCATCCGGGGCAGGGCGACGTTGACGACCGTGGAGTCCAGCAGCGCCATGCTGGAGCCGAGAATCGTGGTGAAGAGGACCCACTTGCCCTGGGGCGAGGCGAGCCGGATGTCGGGCATGGATCAGGTATACAGCCGCCCCCGCACACGCGGCGAGCCCGGCGCCAACACGGCACCGGGCTCGCTGTACGACAGTGACGTACGCGGTGGGACTACGCGGGACTACGCGGTGGGACTGAGCGGTGGGGCTACTTGATCTTCTGGCCCGCCGAGCGCAGGTTCTGCGTCGCCTCGACGACACGCGCGGCCATGCTGGCCTCCGCGAGCTTGCCCCAGGTGCGGGGGTCGTAGGTCTTCTTGTTGCCGACCTCGCCGTCGACCTTCAGGACGCCGTCGTAGTTCTGGAACATGTGCGCGGCGACCGGACGCGTGAAGGCGTACTGGGTGTCGGTGTCGATGTTCATCTTGACGACGCCGTTCTCCAGGGCGGTGCGGATCTCCTCCTCCGTCGAGCCGGAGCCGCCGTGGAAGACGAAGTCGAACGGGGACTCCTTGCCGAAGCGGGAGGCCACGCCCTCGTTCAGCTCCTTGAGGAGGTCGGGGCGGAGGACGACGTTGCCCGGCTTGTAGACGCCGTGGACGTTGCCGAAGGAGGCGGCCAGCAGGTAGCGGCCCTTCTCGCCCAGGCCGAGCGCCTCGGCGGTGCGGATCGCGTCGTCGACCGTCGTGTAGAGGGAGTCGTTGATCTCGTGGGAGACGCCGTCCTCCTCGCCACCGGTCGGGGTGATCTCGACCTCCAGGATGATCTTCGCGGCGGCGGCGCGGGCGAGGAGTTCCTGGGCGATGGAGAGGTTGTCGGCGAGGGTCTCGGCCGAGCCGTCCCACATGTGCGACTGGAACAGCGGGTTCCGACCGGCCTTGACCCGCTCCTCCGACACGGCCAGCAGCGGACGTACGTAGCCGTCCAGCTTGTCCTTCGGGCAGTGGTCGGTGTGGAGGGCGACCGTGACGGGGTACTTCTCGGCCACGATGTGCGCGAACTCGGCGAGGGCGACGGAACCCGTCACCATGTCCTTGCTGTACTGACCGCCCAGGAACTCGGCTCCGCCGGTCGAGATCTGGACGATGCCGTCGCTCTCCGCCTCCGCGAAGCCCCGCAGCGCGGCGTGCAGCGTCTGGGTCGAGGTCACGTTGATGGCCGGGTAGGCGAACTTGCCTGCCTTCGCCCGGTCGAGCATCTCGTTGTAGACCTCGGGGGTTGCGATGGGCATGGTCCGCTCCTTGTATGTGCGGGTGGCGTTGTGCTTACGGTCCCTGACCTAGGGTTGCGACGTCATCGTCGGCCCCATCCTTCCAGACGGGACCCGATGCTCCGGCCAGGGTGTCCGGAACTGTTCGGTAACCCATGACCTTGGTGTTCCGCCCGGCGTGCCGACCTCAGTCGAGTCCCAGTTCGTCCTTCGAGAACGCGAACCGGTACGGCACCCCGGCGCCCTCTTCGATCTTCTCGGCGGCGCCGGTGGCGCGGTCGACGATCGTGGCGACGGCGACGACCTCGGCACCGGCCTCGCGGA
Source organism: Streptomyces akebiae (assembly GCF_019599145.1). Classification (NCBI taxonomy): domain Bacteria; kingdom Bacillati; phylum Actinomycetota; class Actinomycetes; order Kitasatosporales; family Streptomycetaceae; genus Streptomyces; species Streptomyces akebiae. Next base: position 4,596,166 of record NZ_CP080647.1, read on the forward strand.
CGGCCTCGACGGCGGTGAGCGGGGAGCCTCCGGTGGTGGAGGTGTCCTCGACGACGAGGACGCGACGCCCGCTGATGTCCGGCCCCTCCACGCGGCGCTGCATACCGTGCGCCTTGGCCGCCTTGCGGACGACGAACGCGTCCAGCCTGCGGCCCCGGGCGGCGGCCGCGTGCAGCATGGCGCCGGCGACCGGGTCGGCGCCCATGGTGAGGCCGCCTACCGCGTCGAAGTCGAGGTCGGCGGTCAGGTCGAGGAGCACCTGCCCGACCAGCGGGGCGGCCTCGCCGTCGAGAGTGACGCGACGCAGGTCGATGTAGTAGTCCGCCTCCAGACCCGACGACAGGGTCACCTTGCCGTGCACCACGGCCTTGTCCTTGATCTGCCGCAGCAGAGATCCACGTACGTCCACGTCAGTCATGGCAGTCAGCTTAAGGGGGCCCTTATGTCCGCTTACAGGCGACGCCAGGTCCAGGTCGTGGCCGCTTCCAGCGGGTCGATGGGGGTGACCAGGCGGGGGTGGGTGTTGAGGCCGTTGGGCGGGCCGGTCTGCGGTTCGACGCACACGGCCTCCGCCTGCTCGTCGTAGACCACGACCCACTCCTCCCGCGAGGTCACCTTCAGTTCCAGCCGGTCCGGCCAGGTGAGGGTGACGTCGACGCCGTCGGGCATGCCGAAGCAGTCGTCCCAGGGGCCGGGCCGGGGATCGACGCGGTTGCCGGTGGGAAGGTGGTCCGCGCCGCGCTCCTCCTGCCAGGCGGGGTGGAAGTCGATCCGCACGTCCTCGCCGCCGTCCCCGAGGGTCCGGTTGAACCAGGGGTGCCAGCCGACCTGCGCCGGGAAGGAGGAGTCGTACGTCTCCACGGACATGGTGAGGGTGAGGGCGTCCGGAGCGAGGGTGAACACCTGGGTGACGCGGCCCGGGTAGGGCCAGGGGTCGACCAGGTCGTACGTGAGGACGGCCTCGGTGGCGTCGTGGCGGGCGACGCGCCAGGCTCCCTCGCGGGTCGTGCCGTGGATGGCGTTGGGCGGGGCGTTCAGGGGCATCTGCTGTACGGAACCGCCGCTGAGGAAGCGTCCGTCGCGGATGCGGCCGCACCACGGCACCATCGGGAAGCAGCCGAACCGCTCGCCCTGACGCAGCAGTTCGACCCCACCGACCCGCAGCCCCGCCACCCGGCCGCCGTTCGCCGGCGCCAGCACGACCTCCGCGTCACCCGCGGCCAACGTGATCTCTTCACTACTCACCCCTCGACCCTACTGGTCGATCGCACCGGGGAGTTGCCCGACCGTCCCGGCCCCGGCGGATCCGTGGGGGGTGTCGGGTCAGCGGCGTTTGCGCAGGGCGCGGCTCACGATGATGGCCGAGGCCACGGCCAGGGCCGCCGCGGGGGCCGCCCAGCGGAGGGTGGCACTCGCGGAGACGGTTTCGGGAGCCGGGACCGGGGCGTACCGGCCGCGGGGCGGGGCGTGGTCGACCTCCTCCGCGCTGCGTCCGATCATCGTCCGGCGGGCGTGCGCGGCCTCGGCCGGCGGCTCGTCGTCGGCGACGTAGCCGCCCTCGCCGAAGGGGTCCGGTGCCGACGGCGGCACGTCGGCCTCGAAGAGGGAAGGGGCCGGCTCGTCCTCGGCGGAGGCCGGGGGCTCGTTCTTCGGGGGTGTCCGGGGCTCGTCGCGCTCGTCTCGGTCGGCGGTGTCCTCAGTGGGCCGGGGGCCTTCGGGTGGTGTCGCCGTGTCCGCGGCCGTCGGCCTCGGCTCGGGCTCGGAGGCGGGCTCAGGCTCGGAGGCGGGCTCGGGCTCGGGCTCGGCCGCCAGGTTCTCCGCGAACTTCTCCAGCAGGCGGGTGGCCGCCGAGGTCACCGGGTCCGGTGGGAGTTCGCTGATGCGGCCGGTGGCGCTGGCGGTGGCGGAGCAGGCCAGGGTGGTGCCCTCGGCGGCCGGGACGAGGCGGAGAGTGAGGGTGAGTTTCACGGTGCCGGAGCCTCGGACCTCGGCGGCGTCGCCCTCCACGGCGTAGGAGCCGTCCTCCCGGGGGGTCACGCGCAGGGTGCCGCGGTAGGTGATGGTGTGCCCCGCGGCCCGTACCTTCAGGCGACCGGCGACGGGCGGCGTGCCCACGTCCTGCTGGAGCCCGGGGACCGCTCGGGCCACCCGCTCGGGGTCGGACAGCGCCTCCCGGAGGCGGCCGACGGGAACCGGAACGAACACCTCATGCTCCATGGCAGTCGAGCCTACCCACGAGGCCCCGCACCGCACCCGTACATACGCGTTATTGCTCGTGTTCCGCCCGCGCGGCCCCATGCGCCCCACCACGTCCCCTACGTCCTACGCCACACACCGGACGCATGACACGCGCACGACCAACGCCTCAGCCCCCGTACCTCGGGTGCACCAGCGTCGACGGCGGCAGGTCCCGCACCCCGTCGGCGGCGGTGAGCCGGGTGGTCCCGGTGCCGAGGGCCAGGGGTGGGCGACGGTCGTCGGGGCGGGTCGCCAGGACGAAGCCCCAGTCGTAGGGGGCGCCGGAGGTGTGGGCCGTACGGTCGGGGCCGGTGACGAATCCGGGGTCGGCGGCGGTGACACGGTAGGGCGTGGTGCGCAGCCCGGCGGCGCGGACGGTTGCGTCGACCGTCCAGAACACCCGCCGGCGGGACGCCACCGGCCCGGCGTGCACCACCATGCGGCCGTCGGCCGCCAGGACCTCGCGCGCCAGCCCGTAGAACTCCTGCGAGTAGAGCTTGGTGCTCGCCGTGATCCCGGGGTCGGGGAGGTCCGAGATCACGACGTCGTACGGCTCGGCCGGCCGGGCGGCGCGCAGCCAGGCGAAGGAGTCCTCCGTGTGGACGCGGACCCGCGCGTCGTCGTAGGCGTGGCTGTTGAGCGCGGAGAGTGCCGGGTCCGTGCGGGCCAGGCGCACCACGCCCGGGTCGATCTCGACGATGTCCACCTGGCGTACGCCGTCGTGGCGGAGCACCTCACGGGCGGCGAGGCCGTCACCGCCGCCGAGGACGAGGACGCGGGCGTGCGGTCCGGCGTCCAGGGCGGGGTGGACGAGGGCGCGGTGATAGCGCTGTTCGTCGCTGCCACTGATCCGCAGCCGGCCGTCGAGGAAGAGGGAGAGCGGGCGGCCGTCCAGGCCGCCGGTGAGGACGACCTCCTGACGGCCGGTCTGCAACGCGACCCGCACGTCCTTGCCGTACACCGCGCGCCGGGCGGCGCGTTCGAAGTCGTCGACGTGCAGGGCGGCGGTGGCGAGGAGGCCGAGGACGGCGAGGTTGGTGACCAGCAGCAGCCAGCGGGCGCGGCGGCTCAGGTCGCGGTGGAACAGGCCGAGGACGAGCGCGCCGCCGACGAGGGCGTTGACCGTGCCGGTGAGCAGGGCACCGGTCAGCTGGCCCAGCCAGGGGAGGAGAAGGAAGGGGAAGGCGAGACCACCGACGAGTGCGCCCACGTAGTCGGCCGCGAACAGGTCGGCGACCGCGCCGCCGGCGTCCTGGCGGCGGATGCGCTGGATCAGCTCCATCAGCAGCGGGACCTCGGCGCCGATGAGCAGGCCGATGGCCAGGGAGAAGGCGACGAGGAGATAGCGGGAGCCGCTCGCCCACATGCCGCCCCAGTCGCCGGTCCAGGCGAACGCCGCGTACAGCGCGAGGGCGCTGCAGCCGCCGACGAGGGCGAGGGCGGCCTCGATGGCGCCGAAACCGAGGGCCGCGCGGGGGCGGAGGCGTTTGGCGGCGAGGGAGCCGATGCCCATGGCGAAGACCATGACCGAGAGGACCACGGAGGCCTGGGTGACGGAGTCGCCGATCAAGTACGAGGCGAGGGCGACCAGTTCGAGTTCGTACACGAGTCCGCAGGCGGCGCAGACGAACACCCCGGCGAGGACGAGGAAGCGGCCGATTCCCGGGCGGACGGGGAGCCACGCCTGGGCACCCGGGCCGCCGTGGCCGCGCCAGGGGGGAGGGGCGCCGGGGGGTGCGGGGGCGTGCGGCTCGATCACTCCTGGCACGCTACCGTCACGGTCACGCTGCGCTGGGTCACCCACACGAGTGGTCTGCGACGCGTGGGCGGGTGCCTGATGGCTCGGGGGTTCGGGTGGTTGGGCGGGCACGGGCACGTCGTGGCGCCCGCGCAGCTCCTCGCGCCCCCGAGAAGCAGCATCGGGCGCCCCCCGCTTTCAGGCCCGCAGGACCGCTGTCCTTCAGGCCCGCAGGGCCTGGTCTTCTAAGGGGCGCGGGGAACTGCGCGAGAAGCCCCACCGACCCCGCACCCGCCCACACACCACAACCACCCCACCCCGCACCCACCCACCCACCCACCCAAAACCAAGTCACCCACCCCTCACAGCGCCACCGTCACCGGCACCCTCACCCCCACCCTCGTTCTGGTGGCCACCAGTTGCCCGTCCTGTGGATACGCGTGCCAGGTACGCCAGTGCACCTGCCCCTCGTGGCGCTGCGCGAGCATCGCGGTGAACGCGTGCGGGCTGCCGGGGAAGACACCGGCCAGCCCATGGGGATGGTCGGAGACGAGCGCCAGGAGTTCCTGGGCACGTCCGGCGAAGGATCCCGGTGAGAGGACCTCGACCCGGGCGGCGAATTCGTACTCCCAATCACCCACACGTTTGGCCACTCCGAGCGGGAGCGGCGTGCTGGATCCCGGGATGCACGCGACCGTCTCCGAGCAGTGGCTGCCCCGCTCCTCCTCCAGGAGCACCTGGTGGGACGCGCCGAGCAGCCTCAACTGCATTTTCGCACCGGTGAGTTCGAGATCGAGCGTGGCGAGCGCGGGCAGCGGCTCACGCCCCAGGGCCCAGGCGAGGTCTGCCGCGCGCGTGTCGGTGTAGGCGGTGTTCAGGGTCGTGAGCATGGATCGGCTCCGCAGCGACGCAAAGAGAAGAGGAGTGGGTCCGGCGCACCCCGGTCGGCACCGGGAGATGTGGCCCGGTCAGCCAGGTCGGGTGAGGACGACGTCCCGGTCGGTCCGGTCAGCCAGGTCAGGCCTGCCGGGAGGGACGTCCGGGGGGCTGCGTTGGCGATTTATAGGGAATCATGAACTGTGGCGCCACCACAGCGTTTTTACCCAACTTGACGTGCTTTCCATCCCCCCGAGGGCTGCCCAGCTCAACTGTTCAACCAGGCGTGCGCCCCGGCGACCGACGTGCTCCCCGCGCGCCCACCGAGCCGGGCGCGCGAACGTCGGGGAGCGCCTGCCGGACAACCGGGCCCACCCGGCGTACTCAGGCGTGAAGCGTCACCACACCGCTGCGCCTGCCCCGTTTGCGGAGCTGCACACGCGAGCGCCCGCCGGGAAGTTCGTCCCGGCGGGCGCTCGTGTCGTGGAGCTCGGCTGCCCCGTGTCAGCTGCCTCCACCGCATCCGCCCCCGCCGCCACCGCAGGAGGACCCGCCGCCGCAGGACGAGCCACTACTGCTGCCGCACGAGGACCCACTGCTACTGCCGCAGGACGAGCCACCACCGCCGGACGACGAACCGCGGTCGTCGTTCGACGAGGAGTGGGACGATCCCGAGTCGCCGACGGCGGCCGCCCCGAGCACCCACCAGCTGCTGTCGGAGCCGCTGTGGTCGGAGCCGCTGTTGCCCCGGCCGCCGCGGTAAGCGCTGCCGCCCCGGCCCGACGACTGACGGCGTCGTGCCGCCGTACGTGCCGCGTTCGCCCTGCCGCGGTTGACGGCCACGACGATCACCGTCACCACACAGACCATCACCAGGATGATGCCGATCACCGCGATCGCGTTCATGGCGTCACCCCTCCCCTCTGTTCCTGAGTCCCCCGAAGCGACCCCCCATGGGTGCCTCGCTCACTTGTGTGTCGCGGGGATGTCCCCGCCGACGACCACGACCCCGACCCCGACCACGCCCGCTCGAAGCGCGTGGTCAGCTGCCGCCGCCGCAGCCGCCGCCTCCGCCGCAGGAGGACCCGCCTCCGCACGACGAGCCACTGCCGCTGCCGCACGAGGATCCGCTGGACGACGATCCCCCGGACGAGCCCCCGCCCGCCCACCAGCTGCCGCGCCGGCCGCGCCGCCTGGAACTCCTGACGACTCCGACGACGATGGCCACACCGATGACGCTGAGCACCAGGATGAAACCGACTTCCGCCATGGCCCACCCTCCCCTCTTCCTTGCTTGTGTCCCCCGAAGCGACCCCCCGTGGGTGCCTCGCTCACTTGCGTGTGGCGGGGATGCCCCCGCCGACGACCGCTCAAAGCCGAATTGAGCAAGTCCAGAGCTTGTCTCCCGCGCCGGTTGCCCGCGCGGCCGGCTGCCGCCGAACAGGACCGTCGCTCAGTCCCCTCCTCCGCCACCACCGCCGCAGGAGGAACCGCCGCCACAGGACGAGCCGCCCCCGCAGGACCACCACCCCCCGCCGCTGTGGGACGAGCCGCTGTCGTCCGACCAGCTGTGCGAGCGGCGACGGCCCGGCCGCGAGCCCCGGCCCCCCGAGACCAGGCCGATCACGACGACCGCGCCCACGAAGAGGAAGAAGAAGATCTCCATCGCGGCACCTGCCTTTCGTTCCCCCGTGCAGACCCCCCGTGGGCCGTGCGTGACGTGGGGATGCCCTGGCGTGTCACCGGTCAAAGCCGAGTTGAGGAACTCCAGAGCTTGGGCGCAGGATGACGGCCATGACCTCCAGCGCAAGCCCCGCCCGCACCCCTCGTCCGCCGCTCAACCGGCGGCTCGCCGAGTTCGGGACGACGATCTTCGCCGAGATGTCGGCGCTCGCCCTGCAGACCGGGTCGATCAACCTCGGGCAGGGCTTCCCGGACACGGACGGCCCCGAGGAGATCCGCGAGGCGGCCGTACGGGCGCTGCGGGACGGCCGTGGCAACCAGTACCCGCCGGGTCCCGGCGTGCCCGAGCTGCGCGCCGCGATCGTCGACCACCAGCGGCGACGGTACGGACTGACATTCGACCCCGACACCGAGGTGCTGGTCACCGCCGGTGCCACGGAGGCCATCGCGGCCGCACTGCTCGGGCTGCTGGAGCCGGGCGACGAGGTAGTCGCCCTGGAGCCGTACTACGACTCGTACGCTGCCTGCATCGCGATGGCGGGCGGGACGCGCGTACCGGTGACGCTGCGGCCGTCCGAGGGGTCCGGCGAGGGGGCGGGCGACGCGGGCGGGGACCGGCGGTTCCGGCTGGACCTCGACGAGCTGCGGGACGCCGTCACCGACCGGACGCGCCTGCTGCTGATCAACACGCCCCACAACCCGACCGGGACGGTCCTCAACCGCCAGGAGCTGACGGCGATCGCCGAGCTGGCGGTGGAGCGGGACCTGCTGGTGGTGACGGACGAGGTCTACGAGCACCTGGTCTTCGACGACGCCGAGCACCTGCCGCTGGCGTCGTTCCCGGGGATGCGGGAGCGGACGGTCACCATCGGGTCGGCGGGCAAGACGTTCTCGTTCACCGGGTGGAAGGTGGGCTGGGTGACGGCCGCGCCCGCGCTGGTGACGGCGGTGCGCTCGGCGAAGCAGTACCTCACCTATGTGGCGTCCGGGCCGTTCCAGTACGCCGTCGCCGAGGCGCTCGCGCTGCCCGACAGCTACTTCGAGGCGTTTCGCGCGGACATGCTGGCCAAGCGCGACCTCCTGGCGACGGGGCTCTCGGACGCCGGCTTCGAGGTGTACCGGACGGCGGGCACGTACTTCATCACCACCGACATCCGCCCCCTCGGCGAGACCGACGGCTTCGCCTTCTGCCGTGCGCTGCCGGAGCGGGCGGGCGTGGTGGCCATCCCCAACGCGGTCTTCTACGACCACCGCGAGCAGGGCGCCCCCTTTGTTCGCTTCGCGTTCTGCAAGCGGACAGGCGTGTTGGAGGAGGCGGCCTCCCGACTCAAGACGCTGGCCGCCTGACAGCCACAGACGTACCAGCGTATGTACGGGCCACACGGCCTGGTTGCTCCGAGCCGCCGCGCACCCGCACCCGACTGCCGCCTGGTCGAGTCGGGACACCGGTGCTCGGCAGTCATGTCACGCAACCCGCCTGTCGGCGTACACGCTTCCATCAGCGATCAACCGGCGCCGCCAGGCCCGCTGACAGCGCCCCCGGATCATGCAGGACAGGGGCAGCAACGAGTCATACCGGCCCCGAAGGGTACGAAGTCGAGCTGGGCTCTACGAAGAAGGTGATGTGCGGGCAGTAGCCCTCTTCGGCCAGCCAGGCGCGGGCCCGTCCGCGCTGTCGCTCATCGCGGAACCGGTGGTACCGGCTCCAGGAGCGCTCGTCACCAGCGAGGACGTCCTTGAAGCGCCGGAAGGTACCCCGCCCGCCCATGGCGATCCGCAGCCTGTCGGCAAGGGCGACGTCCTCGACCTCTTCGATGAACAGCTCCATGTCCCGGTAACCGGCCCGGGATCCCGGGGCCGGCACGTACAGCCATCGCTCGGGATCGTCGTCCTCCTCAGCCTCGGGCCCAGGCCCCAGCTCATCGGTGAACGCAGGCCAGCACTCCCCGGTGGACAGATCGATCCGGCCACCGGACTCGGCCGGGTCGCCTTCCAGCAGCATGGCGAGCATCTCCAGATCGACCGCGAGCGGGCGCAGGAGGGGCACCGCCGCGTCTCCCGTGGCCGCGCGCAACCGGTCCGCCAGCTCCTCATCGCCCCGGAAGCCGCGCTCCAGGAGCGCGCCGAGAAACAAGGCCGCCATCTCCGCAGTCCCCGGCAGGCCCTGCGCCGCGGCCCCGGCCACACCATCGCCGGCCAGCTGCAGCACCTCACGCACGGGTCCACGACGCAACGCCGCAAGCAACGCCACTCCGTCCTACGCGTGGAGCGCGCCACGCAGGGCCCGCAGCCCGTCCTCGCCCCATCCCTCATCCACGACCCCGACGGTAACGCGCCACCGAGAAGTACGACGCCGGGACCCATCGGTTTCCCTCCGCCCGGCTCCGTGCCAGTGCCGGCGCACCCGGCACCTGGGGGGCAGGCGGTGTTGCCCGGTCAGCGGCGCCGCTTGCGGCCGCTCTTGCCTGACGAGCGCCGGGCCTTCCGCGCGCGGCCGGTGCGGGCGCCGTGGGTACCCAGTGCCCGGGCCGCCAGCTGCCTGAGCTCGTCGAGTCCGGCCCGGTCCGGGTGCGCGGAGTCCAACGCGGCGGCAACCGCGTCCCTGGCCTGCAGGCCCTGGGCGCGCAGCGTCTCCTCGGCGCCGTCCCCGCCGCCCGCCAACTCCACGAGCTGAAGCAGGCTCTCGGCGAGCACCAGCAGCTGCTCGGCATCGGTCATGTCCTCGGGGGACAGCAACTCACGGTGCGCCAGCGCGTTCAGCGCCGACGGCGCCAGCTGTGTGTCCCGCCGCAACGTGTGCAGCAGCCGCTCGCCCTCACCGTCCGGCAACGCCGCCGGCAGCACGTCGAGCATCGCCTGCGCACGCGTGCGGAAGGTCATGGTCCTTACGGCGTCGGTCAGTTGGCGCAGGGCCACTTCCCGCTCGCCGCGGGCCGTGATCCAGCGGGCCAGTTCCGTGCGGGCGGCGTCCGGGTCGTACTCCTCGGCCAGCACCCCCAGCAGGCCGGCCGCCGGCGCCTGGGCCAGTTCACCGACCAACGGGGCGTCCCTGCCGGCCGCCAGCAACCGCTGTCGTACGGCCCGGGTACCGAGCTCGGTGAGACGGATGAGCTCGACCGGCCCGGCGGTCAGCTCCTCTCGCCGGGCATCGGCACGCTCCCGCGCCGCCGGGTCCGTTGCCGCCCCCGCGACGCCCAGCAGCTCCGCCAGCTCCGGCGGCATGTCCGCGAGCAGCTCGGGACCGGCATCGGAGAGGTCGATGTCGAGGAACACCGGATCGGCCATCCCCCGGTCACGCTCGATCGCGCCCAGGTCGTCCAGCAGATCGAGCACCGCGCGCAGGTCCCGGTCGGCGTGCTCGAACCACATCCGGTGCTGAAGGTCCAACCCGCGGTCGAGTTGGAAGGAGCTTCGATAGGCCAGGTGCACCGTGTCGCGCAGTCGCGGCCAGGGCATCGGGTACGGCAGGCTGTAGAGCGTGTTCAGCACATCCTCCAGGACGTCCTCGTAGACGTCGAAGAGCATCGACTCGACGTGCCAGCCGCTACGCGCCCCGATCAGGGCCTGCCGCAGCTCGAAGCACGCGTCGAAGGCGCGCAGCCACAGCCGGAGCGGGTCGGCCAGCACCGGCCGGGCCTTGGCCACCGCGTACAACCGCCCCTTGACCACCCGGACCAGGCGCGCCTTCTTCGCCCACTCCACCAGCAGGCCCAGCTGCGGCAGGTCGGCAGAGGAGCGCACCCCCTCGATCTTGTCGCCGGTGCCGAGTACGTCCACCAGCTCGCGGGCCTCCGCCATCCGCAGCCGTCCCGTCGCCGTCACCGGTCGGCCGCCCTGCCCCGCCCATTCGGCGAGTCCGCGCAACTGCGCCACGGTCGTCGACGCCTCTGCCCGGCGGCGCAGTCCGTCGTCCGGGGGAAGCATCACGGGCAGTTGCGGCTCGGCCCGGGTCACGCCGGACAGCGCGCGGCCGGTCAGCCGCCGTTCCATGATCGTGGCGAGGGCCTGCTGATCGTAGGCGACCTCCCCACGCTGCGCCCGGTCCGCGAAGCGCTGAAACGCCGCCCCGTCCTGGACGTCCACGCCCTGCTCCGCGGCCGTCATCGCCCAGAACTTCGCCAGTCCCCAGCGCGTGCGGTCCGTCATCGCCGCCAGATGCCGGTCCGCGACCCTGTCGACCGCGGCAAGGGAATCCTGGAGTGAGGGGCCGCGCGGGTCCGCCAACTGCGCGGCGTGCAGATAGCGCAGCAGGGTCCGCAAGGTGCCCGGGGCGTCGCCGCGTTCCTCCCCGGGAAGCTCGGTGACCTGCTGGGGAAGCCAGGAGAGCAGTAGTTCCTCCACATGGCGCGGCTCCCACAGCCCCAGTCGGCCGTCGGCAGTCGCCCGGTGTCGGTAGTCCAGGGCCGCCTCGGCAGTGAACCCGTCCACCGGCAGCCCCTGCTCCCCGGCCCAGCGGACCAGGCGGTCGACCAGCAGCCCGCACGCCGCCTCGAACTCCTCCTCGGCCTCGGGTTCGAACCGCATCCGCATGAAACTCGTCCAACCTGTCAGCAGCAGTCCTTGCCGTGCCACGCTATCGCCGAACCGGGGCCGGCAACTCGGCCGAGGACGAGCGGGCCCGCTACCTCAGGGCAGTGCGTGTGGTGGTCGCCCGCAGCGAACGCGGCTTCGAACCTCCTTGCGGCGAAACGGACTTCGTCGCACGCGCTCGCGGCACGGAACGGCACGGGCCTGGCGTGGCCTGGCCGGCGGGGAGTCCCTCGTCAGTGGCCGTCCGCCTCGGGCTCCGGGCGCGGGAGCTCGTCGAGGTCGAGGGTGAAGGTGCGGCCGTCGGCCAGGGGGATGGGGAGCTTGCCCGTGCCGTACTTGTGGGTGTGGGCCGCGATGTAACCCGTGGCGGTCGGCTGGGTGTGGAGGACGACTTCCTGGGCGTAAGGGTCCACGACGAGGTAGATCGGGATTCCGTAGCGGCCGTACTTCGCGGTGCAGTCGTCGTAGTCCTGGCGTGCGGAGGAGGTCGAGACGACCTCGGAGATCAGCAGGACGTCCTCGAAGCTGTAGCGCTTGCCCTCCCGGCGGGCGTCCTCGCGAAGGATCGCCAGATCGGGGGCGGAGTTCTCGTCGGCGGGGAAGTCGATGTAGACATCGGAGGTGACCTTCGCGTGACGGCCGAGGGCAAGAGCGGAGTCGATCTGCATCGACCTGATGGTGCTGGAGTGCTCTTCGCTCTGCGGGGTCATGATCACCTTTCCGTCGGCCCCGAACAGAACCGTGTACCCCTTGGGGAACTCGGTGTGCACGATCGCGTCGACGCCCATCAACGGCTCCTTCCCGTGTGCGGTCAGGATACGACGGTCAGTGCCGTGTCACCGAGCCCGTCGGGACGGCCGCCAGACCGGACCGGACGGGTTGCGCGGCCCGCTCACCGCCGGTGCCGGAGATCCGCAGCGGGGCCTGTCGCACGACATAGGAAGAGGAATAGGCAGGCCAACGAGGAGTGACCTGGGTGACGGCCGCGCCCGCGCTGGTGACGGCGGTGCGCTCGGCGAAGCAGTACCTCACCTACGTGGCGTCGGGGCCGTTCCAGTACGCGGTCGCCGAGGCCCTGAGCCTGCCGGACTCGTACTTCGAGGAGTTCCGCGCCGACATGCGGGCCAAGCGCGAACTGCTGGCGGGCGGTCTGGAGCAGGCGGGGTTCAAGGTCTTCCGCCCGGCCGGCACGTACTTCATCACCACCGACATCCGCCCCCTCGGCGAGAACGACGGCTTCGCCTTCTGCCGCTCCCTGCCGGAGCGTTGCGGGGTGGTCGCCATCCCCAACGCGGTCTTCTACGACCACCGCGAGCACGGCGCACCCTTCGTGCGCTTCGCGTTCTGCAAGCGTACTGAGGTGCTGGCGGACGCAGCCGCCCGACTCAAGTCGCTGACCGCGCCGGGCAACCGCACCGACACGCTGATCCGGCATCCTTGCCGCACGCCGCCTTCGGGGCCACCGGGCGACACGCTCGGTCGCCGCGCCCGGGCCACTCGGGTCACCGGCCGGACAGGACCAGCGCGAGCTTGCCGATGACGCGGCCGTCGAGGAGGTGCCGCACGGCCGCGGCCGTCTCGCCGAGCGGGTAGACGTGGTCCACGACGGGCTTGAGCGTGCCCGCGTCGATGAACGCGGTCAGGTCGCGCAGTCCTTCGGCGTGCTCGGAGGAGATGAAGGTGCCGAGGTGCTGTCTCGTGAACGGGGAGAGCATCTGCGCACGGAGCTGGCGGTCGGTTCCGCCGAGCCAGGCGCCGTCCGTCTCGCCGCCTGTGATGATCAGCCGGCCGAGGGGGGTGAGCGCGCGGCGCAGGTCGCCGAGGCCGCGGTTGCCGGCGATGTCGATGATGACGTCGTAGCGTCGCGCGTCGGCGAGGAAGTCCTCACGGGTGTAGTCGAGGACGCGGTCGGCGCCCAGGGCCCGTACCGCGTCGAGCTTGGGCGTGCTCGCGACGGCCGTGACCTGGGCCCCACAGGCGTGGGCGAGCTGGACGGCGAAGGTGCCCACGCCTCCGGCGGCTCCTGTGATCAGGACCTGCTGCCCCTCCCGGACCCGGCCCTCGTCGCGTACCGCCTGCAGCGCGGTGAGCCCGCTGACGGGCACCGTCGCCGCCTCCTCGAAGGTGAGTCCGGCCGGCTTGGGAGCGAGCCTGTCGGGGCGGGCGGCGACGTACTCGGCGAACGCGGCGACCGCCGTGCCGTACACCTCGTCGCCGGGCGCGAACCCGGTGACATCGGCGCCGACCGCCTCGACGACACCCGCGAGGTTACGCCCGGGGTTGGGATACTTCGGCCGGCGCAGGCCGAACACCGCCCGGACCGGATACGGCAGGCCGGCCATGGTGTGCCAGGTGCCCCGGTCCACGCTGGACGCGCGCACCCGCACCAGTACCTGGTCCGGCCGGGCACGGGGCCGGGCGAGCTGTGCCGTCCGGAGCACGGCTTCCGGCTCGGCTCCGTACCGCTCCTGCACGACGGCCGCCATCAATTCGGTCGCACCGGCGGGCGCGGTCGCCTCGCTCATGTTCCGCATGTCGCTACTCCCGGGGTCCGTCTCCCTCACTTACTTACAACGTAAGTCTGCACTTACACCGTAAGCCTGTGCTTACGCCGTAAGTAGAGCACTTACGGCGTAAGCTCGTCAACGTTTGGAGTCCAGGAAGAGGGAGTGACCGTCCGCCGTGTCCCGCCGCAGCACCACACAGCCGCCCCGCGAGACGCTCAGCCGCCAACGGGTGCTGCATGCCGCCGTCGAACTCGCCGACACCGGCGGCCTGGAGACGCTCAGCATGCGCAGACTCGGCGAGGCCGTGGGTGTCGAGGCGATGTCCCTGTACAACCACGTGGCGAACAAGGAGGACCTGCTCGACGGCATGGTCGACCTGGTCTTCGGCGAGGTCGACCTGCCTTCACCGGGCGACGACTGGCGGCCGGCCATGCGGCGGCGGGCGATCTCCATGCGTGAGGTGCTGTCCCGCCACCGCTGGGCCATCGGGCTGATGGAGTCGCGATCCGCCCCGGGCCCCGCCACCCTGCGGCACCACGATGCCGTTCTCGGCTGTCTGCGTGAGGCGGGGTTCTCCCTCACCCTGACCGCCCACGCCATCTCGGTGCTCGACAGCTACATCTACGGGTTCGCCCTGCAGGAGAAGACCCTGCCCTTCGACACCCCGGCCGAGACCGCCGAACTGGCGGAGTCCATCATGAGCGGCTTCGACGACGGCGAGTACCCGTACCTGACCGAGATGGCGACCGTCCATGTCATGCGCCCCGGATACGCCTACGGTGACGAGTTCGAATTCGGGCTGGACCTCATTCTCGACGGCCTCGGGCAAGCGGCGGGTGCGGGTGGTGGAGTGGGGTGAGTGGCACGGCAAGGCGGAGGCGGTCTTCTACGGCCGTCCTCCACGAGGCCGCCGACCCGCCTTCGACGCCGGCGGTGTCGACGCCGGTCAGTGGCGCCGCTGGGCCGCCTCCGCCGGCTCCTCGCCCGCGCTCGCGGGCGCGAGCGAACGCCCAGCCCGCTACGAGTCGGACGTCACCGGGCGTCCGACTCGGGTTCGGGACGCGGGAGTTCGTCCAGGTCGAGAGTGAAGGTCCGGCCGTCTGCCAGCGGGATGGGGAGCTTGCCCGTGCCGTACTCGTGGGTGTGTGCCGCGATGTAACCAGACGGCCTCGGAGATCAGCAGGACGTCCTCGAAGCGGTAGCGCATGCCCTCCCGGCGGGCGTCCTCACGAAGGATCGCCAGATCGGGGGCGGAGTTCTCGTCGGCGGAGAAGTCGATGTGGACAGGCGTGCTGAGTCGCTGTCGTCTCAGACGGCGGCGGGGAGTGGGTCCCGGGACCGGCAGTCCCGGCAGTGGCTGTGTCCCGCGGAGCGGAAGCCCCGGTCGCAGCCGTCGCAGTTCCGCATCTCCATGACCACCGGGCGTTCTGGGGTCTCGACGGTTTTGGCCTCCGGTGCGGTCAGGGGTGTCTCCTTGAGGCGGTAGGCGAGGATGCCGACCGGGCGGACCAGGAGGTCTGCCGGGAGACGGGCGGTGAGGTGGTCGGTGATCTGGGTGGGCAGCAGGCCTGCCCCGAGCCACCGGGTGACGGCCGGGACGAGGCGGGCGGCTTCCCGCTCGGACAGGACGAGGCGGGGGTCGACCCGGCGGAGACCGGCGAGTACGGCGATGGCTCGGGGGTCGACGTCGGCGAGCGGGACCGGTACCTCCGCCTCCGCCGCGGTCTCAACCTCGGTCTCAGCCGCGGTCTCGGTCGCTCCCGGCTCCGCTGCCTGCTCCGTCTTCCCCTCCGCCGGTCCGGGCGTTCCCACCGTGTCCGGCACGGCCCCGGACGCGGGCGCGTGCGTGGCAGCTGCGGGTCGCTTCCGGGGGCGACGCGGCTCGGGCGGCCTGGGAGACCCGTCCGGATCCGGGTCGGGTTCGCCGCCGGGTACGTCGTAGAAGTACGTCCGGGTACGGACCTGCCCGGTAGGCGTTCGCTCGCGCCGACGCTCCAGGTATCCGGCCACTTCCAGCTCTCTGAGCGCGCGCGAGATGAGGATCTCGCCCTCGTCGAAGTGCTCGCACAGGGCGGTGATGCTCACGCACGTACCGGTGGGCAGAGAGGAGATGTACGCCGCGACACCGACCGTGACCGCGCTGCCGCGCCGCTGGGCGAGGGCATTGGAGATCACGGTGAAGTCGGCCGTGAGGCGGGTGCGTACGTGGATCACGCCGGAGGTCGGTGCTCCGGCGTCGGCGCGCAGGGGCGCGTTAGACTGCGGGTCAGCCATTGGGAAGGTTGGTGCTTCCTGATCGGTCAGGCCCTCGTTCGGGATTGCCGTCCCGGCCGGGGGCCGTATCTGTTTGCGGTTGTCACGGCGAACGTAACCGCCCGCATCCTGCGCCTGCAAGCCGGTCACTCGGACGGGTGACGTGGGCCTTGCGGCCGGGGAGGGTGGGTGGGCGGGTAGTTCTTTCCCCCGGTTCTTTGGGGAGGTCAGTGGCCCGCCGGACCCTCGTGGACAAGGGCCCGGTGAGCCGGGAAGACGGCCGACGGCCGGGGCCCGGCCGACTCAGGGGCGGCGACAGCGCCCGGCCTTCAACTCGCCTCTGAAGCTCCCTTCGGCCCGGACTTAAGAGAGCCCGGCCGTGGCACACCGCCGCGGTGGCGGGCGCTCCGGCCGGGCTCTCGTACGTCTTACGCCTGTCTGCGTCTGCGGGGCTGTTCCGGCCGTCGTGGGCCAGGCCTCCCCGTCGTCCCCGGGGGTGGAGGGCCACCGGGGCCGCGGAGGTGTGCGGGGCGGCTACTCGTCGCCCTCGTCGTCCTTCGGCTTGTCGGCCTCGTCGACGTCCTCGGCCAGGCCGAGCTGCTCGACGAGCCACTTGTCGAACTCGATGGCGGCGCGCACCCAGCTGACCGTCGACGAGACGAAGTGCTCCAGGCTGACGCCGGTGCCGATCAGGAGCTGGGCCTCACCGATGAGACGGACCGTGCCGTCGTCGTGGGTGTGGCTGTAGACCTTGGGCCACAGGGTGCGGCGGTTCCAGTCGTCGATCGTCTCCAGCAGGGCCGGCTTCTCGTCGATCTGGTGCGGGCGGTCGTAGAACGTGCGCACCGAGAAGACCTGCTGGTCACCCTCGCCACGGAACATGAAGTACGTACGGAATTCCTCCCACGGCGCCGCGAGGTCACCCTCGTCGTCGACGACGTACTTCAGCTCCATCTGGTCCAGGAGCTGCTTCACGAGGTCCTGATCCGGGACGACGGGGCCCGCCGGCCCTTGGGGCTGCGGCTCGGGCTGGCCCCCGAAGTTCGGAATCGAGGACGGGTCGATTGACATACGTTTTATACTCCTGCAGTCGTCTGGCTCGTCCGGCCGTCGCAGAGCGGAGACCAGACGTACAGATCCCACCCTCTCTCTCTTGGCCCTTGCCCGGCAACTGCCGCCGCCGACAGGATTGCCCTGCGCGTCGGATCAACGACGGGAGTGCCAGAATCCCGGCCCCATTCCCCTGGCCTGCCGAAGCTCAAGGAAGTACTGGCGGAACCCTTCCTCCGGACAGTCGCTCCCGTCGTCGGCCCCTGCGGCTCCGCTCGGGTCTGGGTCTCCCGCTCGGCGCCGAAGCGGCAGGGGAAGGTACATGTGCGCGGCGCCCGACCTGTGGGTTCCCTCACAGAAGTAGCGGACACCGGCCTTGAGGAGGATCGCCGCCCGGCCCTCCCAGTCCCTCTGCGCGCTCCAGCGTTCGCGGTAGACCGCACCGGTCGGCTCCTCGATCCACCGGGCGGGGACCACCGGTTCGGTCTCCAGCCTCACGATCGTCTTCGCATACTCGTCCATTTGGCGGGTCAGTACCTCCACAGCCGCCGGGCCGGTTGCCTGCCCGACGGCCGCGGTGAGGTTGACGAGAGCATGACGCAACTCGGCAATGGCCGCCGTGTGGTTCCGTCCTGGTACGTAGACGCGCTTCGTCTCGGTCAGCGCACCGGCCTTGTCCAGAAAACGCCGCTCCACTGTCTCGTAGAGACTCTCGGCACGCCAGGTCGAAGGGGCCTCGCAGCGATTCATCTCGGAGATGGAACGGCACTGGTAGTAGGTGAGCACCCTCGCCGTTCCGTCGGCCAGACGGTTCTTCTGATGCCGTACGTACATGGGCCTGCCGCAGATGCAAAAGACCACGCCGAGCAATGGGGTCCGCCAGCCTTTGACCGGCCCGGTGTCCCGAACGCTTCTCTCGGTGATGACGGCGTCCTGGAGCGCCGCGAACTCTTCGGGAGTCAGGAGGGGGTCCGCCCAGACCACGGGCTGCCCGTCCGAGTCCAGAACGGGTTCGGAACGATGCAGCATCACACCCATCAGCGCGGGCGACCTGAGCATGTTGCGCAAGGGGGTCACAGTCCAGAGAGTGCCCTTCTCCGGCCTGCGCTCATGCTGCGGAAGATCCTTGTTCTGCTCCCTGCGCTGATGGTCCCGGGCACTGGGCACGCCTCGCGCGTTCCAGTCCCGAGCCACCGCGTAGACCGTGTCCTGGCCATGGACAACGCGCTCGTACGCCTCGCGCACGAGCTGTGAGGTGCACGGGTCGACCACCAGACGCTTGCGGGGCTCTCCCAGGTGGGAGAAGACCTCAGCGCGGTAGCCGAAGGGCCAGACTCCGCCGTTCCACAGCCTGTTCTCGCGGAAGAACTGCGTGCGGTCGAGTTGCTTGGCCTGAACTGCCCTGCGGTACTTGGCTGCCTGGGCCGCCTTGATGCCCGCCAGCATCCGTCCGTCCTCGGAGTGGATGTCGAACATCGGATCGTCGAGAACCTCGATGTCCTTCCCGTTCTTCAAAATCCAGTCGACGAAGTGCCACCAGTGCATGTCATCACGCGTGATGCGGTCCTGTTCGGTGACCATGAGGACGTCCCACTCGTGCACAAGCGGATCGGTGAGCCACTTTCTCAGACTGGGGCGCTGATCAAGATTGACGGCGCCGGACACGGTGGCGTCGACGACCCGCCCCGCCTCCGTGTAGGCGCCCCGCCGCACCGCCAGGGTGAGCGCCTCGTCCTGCCGAGTGAGCGCCGACGACGCCTCGGTGTCACGGCTGATGCGCTGCACGGCCAGAACTCGTTTCATACGACATCCCTCCCTGCCGGAGGAACGAGCTCGCCTGCCTGGAGGTTACGTCAAGAAAGGATTGTCGACTCGATACTCACCCTGAATAGCAGGTCTCCCCGCACAGCTGCGCGGCCCCGAAGTACCTTGTCCCGGGGCCGCGACCAGAGAATTCTTTCGACTACAGCGTCTTGCCCGTCCCCTCCCGAGGCGCCGGCCCCACGATCAGGCCCTCTCCCTCCCCGAACGTGTCCACCCGGACCGTGTCGCCGTCCTTGACCTCGCCGGCGAGGATCTCCTTCGCGAGGCGGTCGCCGATCGCGGTCTGGACGAGGCGGCGCAGGGGGCGGGCGCCGTAGGCCGGATCGTTGCCCTCCTCCGCGAGCCAGGCCAGCGCCTCGGGGGTGATCTCCAGGGTGAGGCGGCGCTCGGCGAGGCGCTTGGCGAGGCGGTCGATCTGCAGTTTCGCGATGCGCTGCAGCTCCGCCTTGTCCAGGGCGGAGAAGACGACCAGGTCGTCCAGGCGGTTGAGGAACTCCGGCTTGAAGGAGGACCGGACCACCTCCAGGACCTGCTGCTTCTTCTCCGCCTCGGTGGTGACGGGGTCGACCAGGTACTGGCTGCCCAGGTTCGAGGTGAGGATCAGGATCGTGTTGCGGAAGTCGACCGTGCGGCCCTGGCCGTCGGTGAGCCGACCGTCGTCCAGCACCTGGAGGAGGATGTCGAAGACCTCCGGGTGGGCCTTCTCCACCTCGTCGAGCAGGACCACGGAGTACGGGCGCCTGCGGACGGCCTCGGTCAGCTGGCCGCCCTCCTCGTAGCCGATGTAGCCGGGGGGCGCGCCGACCAGCCGGGCCACGCTGTGCTTCTCGCCGTACTCCGACATGTCGATGCGGATCATGGCCCGCTCGTCGTCGAAGAGGAAGTCGGCGAGGGCCTTCGCCAGCTCGGTCTTGCCGACGCCGGTCGGGCCGAGGAAGACGAAGGAGCCGGTCGGGCGGTCCGGGTCGGCGATGCCCGCGCGGGAGCGTCGTACGGCGTCGCTCACCGCGCGCACGGCCTCGCCCTGGCCGATGAGGCGGCGGCCCAGTTCGTCCTCCATGCGGAGCAGCTTCTGGGTCTCGCCCTCCAGCAGCCGGCCGGCCGGGATGCCGGTCCAGGAGGCGACGACATCCGCGATGTCGTCGGCGCCG
Source organism: Streptomyces akebiae (assembly GCF_019599145.1). Lineage (NCBI taxonomy): Bacteria > Bacillati > Actinomycetota > Actinomycetes > Kitasatosporales > Streptomycetaceae > Streptomyces > Streptomyces akebiae. The sequence goes on from NZ_CP080647.1 coordinate 4,616,016, forward strand.
ACCTCGTCCTTGACCATGGTGTTCTTGGACGCGGCGGCCTCCTCCTCGGCCTCGGAGGCCTCCTCCAACGCCCGCTCCAGCGTGGGGATCTCGCCGTAGAGGAGCTTGGAGGCGGTGTCGAAGTCGCCGTCGCGCTGGGCGCGTTCGGCCTGGCCGCGCAACTCGTCCAGCTTCTCCTTGAGTTCACCGACGGCGTTGAGGGACTGCTTCTCCTTCTCCCAGCGGGCGGTGAGGCCGCGCAGCTCCTCCTCCTTGTCGGCGAGGTCGCGGCGCAGACGCTCCAGGCGCTCGCGGGAGGCGGCGTCGGTCTCCTTGTCGAGGGCCATCTCCTCCATGCGCAGCCGGTCCACGGACCGCTGCAGTTCGTCGATCTCGACGGGCGAGGAGTCGATCTCCATCCGGAGCCGCGAGGCGGACTCGTCGACGAGGTCGATGGCCTTGTCGGGCAGGAAGCGGGAGGTGATGTACCGGTCGGAGAGGGTGGCGGCGGCGACCAGCGCCGCGTCCGCGATCACCACCTTGTGGTGGGCCTCGTAGCGGCCCTTGAGTCCGCGCAGGATGGCGATGGTGTCCTCGACGGTCGGCTCGGCGACCAGCACCTGCTGGAAGCGGCGCTCCAGCGCCGGGTCCTTCTCGATGCGCTCGCGGTACTCGTCGAGGGTGGTGGCGCCGACCATGCGCAGCTCGCCGCGGGCCAGCATCGGCTTCAGCATGTTGCCGGCGTCCATCGCGGAGTCGCCGCCGGCGCCCGCGCCGACGACCGTGTGCAGTTCGTCGATGAAGGTGATGATCTGCCCGTCGGAGTCCTTGATCTCCGCGAGCACGGTCTTCAGCCGCTCCTCGAACTCACCTCGGTACTTCGCCCCGGCGACCATGGCGCCCAGGTCGAGCGCGACCAGCCGCTTGTTCTTCAGCGACTCGGGCACGTCGCCCTTGACGATCCGCTGGGCGAGCCCCTCGACGACGGCGGTCTTGCCGACGCCCGGCTCACCGATAAGGACGGGGTTGTTCTTCGTACGGCGGCTGAGCACCTGCACGACCCGCCGGATCTCCTGGTCCCGGCCGATGACGGGATCGAGCTTGCCCTCCCGCGCGGCGGCGGTGAAGTCGGTCCCGAACTTCTCCAGGGCCTTGTACTGGCCCTCCGGATCGGCGGTGGTCACCCGGCGTCCTCCCCTTGCCTTCTGGAACGCCTCCTGCAACTTCCTGGCGTTCGCCCCCTGCCGGGAGAGTACGTCCCCGGCCTGGCCGCCCTTGTCCGCGATCCCGATCAGGAGGTGCTCGGTGGAGACGTACTCGTCGCCGAGCTCCTTCGCCTTGGCCTGGGCCTCGGCGACGACGCTCAGCAGCTCGCGGTTCGGCTGGGGCGGCGAGACGGTGGAGCCGGTCACGCTGGGCAGACCGGCCAGGACCTTCTCGGCGCCCGCGCGCACGGCCGCCTGATCGGCCTCGACGGCGGCGAGCAGGTCGGTGATGTTCTCGTTGTCCTGGCCCTGGAGCAGAGCCAGCAGCAGGTGGGCGGGGGTGAAGTCGGGGTGTCCCTCGGACACGGCCCGGTTGCTGGCCGCGTTGATCGCGTCCCGGCTCCTGTTGGTCAGCTCGGCGTCCACGTTCGCGCTTCCCTCCTTGCGTCAGCCGTCGGCCACAGTGACTTGGGCAACGTGCATAAAGTTGAGTCTATTCCACTCAAGGTGGAGTCGGGAGGCATCCCGGGGATTGGATCGAGGGAGTCGGGGGCGGTCCGGAGGGCCGGGGGGCGGTCCGGAGGGCCGGGGGGCGGTCCGGAGGGCCGGGGGGGCGGTCCGGGCCCGGAGTCGTATCCACCGCTAGATTCCACGACCGTGAGTACCTACCGAGTGGACCCGGGCGCCCCGGACGCCGCCTATCTGGCCTTCTGGCAGGAGCGCCACCTCTGCACCCTGACCACCCTCCGCGCCGACGGCAGCCCCCATGTGGTGCCCGTCGGAGTGACATACGAACCCGGGGCGCGTCTCGCTCGGGTGATCACCAGTTCGACGAGCGCGAAGGCACGGCATGTGCGCCTGGCCGGGGAGGAGGGGGCCCGGGTCGCCGTCTGCCAGATGGAGGGCAAGCGCTGGGCCACGCTGGAGGGGCGCGCGTTCGTCCGTACGGACCGGGAGCGGATCACGGACGCCGAGCGGCGGTACGCGGAGCGGTACGGCAGGGATCCGCGGCCGAATCCGCAGCGCGTGGTGATCGAGATCGAGCTGACGGGGGCGCTGGGGCGGGGGTGAGACGGGGGCGGTGACGCCCCGAGGGTGACCGTCCGCTTCCGGTTGACCTTTTTTCGGACAGATGGGCGGGCGGGTGGGGTGGTTCCGATACCGGGGGACATCCTGAAATGTCGCCCTAAACCTGCAGCGGCGTCACCGTGTTCAGGTCACGGTGACGCCGCTGCTGGGGGGAAGCGCCTGAGCGATTTGAAACGACGGGGGAATCGCTTCAGGCACTGCGGGGGGTGGCTGAGACGGCCGTGGAGGCCTGGGTCTCCGGCTCGGCGAGCCGGTGGTCGCGCTGGTCGAGATTGACGAAGACCATCCCGTACCGAACGGCACACCGCACTGGCTGCGGCGCGCCGCGCGGTCGCCGCAGACACCGGTACGCCCGGATGTCCTCGTCCTCGTCCCGGGTCACCACCACCGGTTCACCGAACACGGTCACCATCAACGAGTCACCGCTGTGGGGGATGGCGGTGGCCAGGTCGATGAAGTGCCAACCGGAGCGATAGGCGGTCGCCATTTCGCGCCGGAAAGAACGGTCGTCGGGAGGAGTGGTCACATCAGCCCCCTGCTCCGTCATCAGCCGGGGGCACCGGCCAACTGGTGTCCGCGGCCCGCGCCAGTGTCGTCGACTCCGCAACCGCCGGCCAACTGGTGTCCGCGCGATTGTCACCCTTCGTCTCGGAGAGGGCACTCAGCGCTCCGAAAACGACAACGGTGGAGAAGGCGGCGACAAGCACCGAGCGAAGCATTCTCTTACGCATAGTCGGCTTCGTCCTCACTTGAAGGTCCCCTCTTCCCCCGTCGAGTACGACGATGGCTCATTCGGGCACGTCATGGCCACATAATCAATGCATCATGTTCCTGCATGTTCAGGACCCTGGGGGGTGGAGATTTGGTGGAGAATCGGGCTGAAGCGACACATCCCCACACGGTGGCCAATCTGTGCGACGAGGGAGCACGTCTCTACGCACACGCACTGCGGACGGGACGCATCGCACGCGAGGAGGTTGAGCCCGCCCCCTGCCTCATGGAGTTCCCCCTGCTCCATCCCGACCCCGATGACGCGAACTGGCTCCGTCCCGTTCCCCCTTCGGTCGCACTGGCCCAGCGGCTCAACCCGATAGAGCGCGAGATCGCCGAACAGCGGCGCCGGTCGATCGAGCTCAGCGACGCGTTCGAACCCTTTATGGCACTCAGCGCCCAGGTGTCCGCCCCGACCCACGCCATCAGAGTGTTGGAAGGCGGAGAGCAGATACAGACGGCTCTCAACCTGGCCACCGCCGAGTGCCAGATCGAGGTGCTGACGGTCCAGCCGAGCAACCGCATATCGGAGCGCAACCTGCTCCAAGGGCTGGAACGTGACAGACCGTTGATCGAACGTGGTGTGCGGATCCGCACCCTGTATCAACACACGGCCCGGCACAACCCTGAAAAGCTGGCGTACGTGGCGCGGCTGTCCGACGGCAAGGTGGAATACCGCACTATCGACGAGTTGGTCGAGCGCCTCATCATCTGCGACGACACCGTAGCTTTCATCCCCACCCGCGACGACCAGCAGGTCGCCCTGGAACTCAGACATCCGGGCCTCGTGCGCTACCTGGTCAAGGTCTTCGAGTTCATGTGGGGCCGAGCCGTCCCACTGACAGCCGGCGCCCCCTACGAGACGGCCCCCGACGGCATCACGGACATCCAGCACTCCATCGCCAAGCTCCTCGTCGAAGGCCACGTGGACGAGGCCATAGCCCGCCGCCTCGGCATGAACGTCCGCACCTGCCGCGCCCACATAGCCAAGCTGGCGACCGCGCTCGGCAGCGGCAGCAGGGCCCAACTCGGCTACCTGATCGCCCAGTCGGGGATACTGGAGCAGGAGAGCTGAACGCTATGGGGGAGCGGTTACAGGAAGTCGCCGAGGGCCACGGGCACGGACCGGCGCAGTTATGCAAGGCAGGGTTCGACCTGTACGCGAGGGCGCTACGCGAGGGCCGGATCCCGGTGGAGGACTCCGATCACGCGCCCTGCCTGCTCGACTTCGGGCTCTTGCGTCCGGACAGCAGTGCCCCCCACTGGCTGCACCCACTGGCACCGACCCTGGCGCTGCCACGGCTCTTGCACGAAAGCGCCCGGGACATCGCCCGGCGACGGCACGAGGAGGCTCGACTGACAGAGGTGTTCGAGCCGTTACTGGCCCTCGACAGCCGTTCCGAATCACTTGCGGAAGTTCCGGGCATTGGCCTCCTCGCCGGCTTCGACCGGATCAACGAGGCCATCGGACTGGCCATGGACGAAGCCCAGGAAGAACTGCTCACCATCCAGCCGGGGGGCAGACGTTCCGCCACACGTCTGCACGATCTGGGCCTCCCCCGCGAACAGCGGATGCTCGCCCGGGGCTGCCGCATCCGCACGCTCTACCAGGACACCACCCGCCACGACCTCGGAGTCATCGCCCACTTCGAACGGCTGGTGGGCGACGTTCAGGTCCGCACCCTCGACGAGGTCACTAAGCGCCTTCTGATCGTCGACCGGGCCGTGGCCTTCGTCCCCGCCAGTGAGGACCGGACACAGGCTCTGGAGATCCGCCACGCCGGCCTGGTCTCCTTCCTCGCCACGGTCTTCGACCGCTTCTGGGCCGTGGCCACTCCCATGTACCCCGAGACCGTCCAGCTGCCCGTGATCGACGGCATCACCCCGCGCCAACGCGCCATCGCCCACCTCCTGGTCGAGGGGCACACCGACACGGCCATCGCCGATCGGCTCGGTCTCAACGTGCGCACCGCCCGCCTCCACATCGCCAAGTTGGCCGCCCAGCTCGGCAGTGAGAGCCGGGCGCAACTCGGTTATCGCATCGCTGAGTCCGGCATTCTCAAGCAGGAGGATACGAAGCAGTGATCGCGGGAGGACACCAGAGCCACACGGCGGACGACATGTGCGAGGCCGGCACAGAGGTGTACGCACACGCCCTGCGCGAGGGACGAATACGCGACGAAGCTGCCAAGGCCGCACCCTGTCTGATCGATGCCGGACTGCTGCACCCCGTGATCGGTGACCCGTCCTGGCTGGAGCCAGCATCTCCCGCGACCGCCCTGCACCGGCTGCTGCGTGGCATCGAGGAACGGATCGCCGAGGAACGGCGCCGGGAGGAGTGGCTGGCGACGGTCTTCGAGCCGTTGCTGCGGGCCGCCGAGCGGTCGAGGACACCAGCGGACATCGGCGCTTCGGCGATCACTCTGCTCAGCGGCGTCGAGCAGATCAACACCGCCATCACCGAGGCCATGGCCGAGGCGAAGCAGGAAATGCTCTGCATTCAGCCGCACACCCACCAACACGGCACGCGCGGCCAGGAAGGGCAAGCCAGTTCCATCGGCCGCGATCAGGCCCTGCTGGCCCGAGGCGCCCGCATCCGCACGCTCTACCCGCACACCCTCCGGCACTCCCCCTTCGTCCTCGACCGCTATGAACAACTACGCGGAGACGCCGAGGCCCGCACCCTGGACCAGGTCACCGACCGCCTCATCCTCGTCGACCGCACAGTGGCCTTCATCCCCGCCGACGCCGAGCGCACCTTGGCCCTGGAGATCCGCCATCCCACCCTGATCTCCTTCTTCGCCACCACCTTCGACCGCCTCTGGCACCTTGCGACGCCCATGTACCCCGACGCCGTCCAACTCCCCGTGATCGACGGCATCACCCCACGCCAACGCGCCATCGCCCGTCTCCTGGTGGAGGGGCACACCGACACGGCCATCGCCGACAGGCTCGGGCTCAACGTCCGTACCGCCCGCCTCCACATCGCCAAGTTGGCCGCCCAGCTCGGCAGTGAGAGCCGGGCGCAACTCGGTTATCTCATAGGGCAGTCGGGGATTCTGGAGCGGGAATCGACGTCGTAGGGGCGGGCACCCTGAGGGGGTCGTCCGCCGACGTGGTGCGTGGCGGCCCGTCCAGGCCTGCCTCGGCGATGCGGACGCCCAGTTGGGTGCGACTGGCCGCGCCCAGGCGTTCGGAGAGGCGGGCGATGTGGGCCCGGCAGGTGCGGACGCTGATGCCGAGCCGCTCGGCGACCACCGCGTCCTGGTGGCCCTCCGCCAGCAGCGCCGCGATGGACCGTTCCCGGTGGGTGATGCCCGCGACGCCGGTCGAGGGCAGGGAGGCGGCGAGCGGGACGCCGAGGCGCCACAGGCGTTCGAAGACGGTGACCAGGTACTCCACCAGTGCCGGGTGGCGGATCTCCAGGGCCATGGTGCGGTCGGAGTTCGCGGGGATGAAGGCGACCGTGCGGTCGAAGACGATGAGGCGTTCCACGACCTCGTCCAGGGTGCGGGCCTCCGCCGACTCCCCCATCAGCTCCATGTAGTTGTGCAGGCCCTGCCCGTGCCGGGCCACATGCGTGTACAGGTCCCGCATCCGCACACCCCGGCGGCACATCGCCAGCGCCCGGTGCAGCCCCTCGCGCAGCTCGTCCTCGCGCCGGATGCCGCCGGGCTGCACGGTCAGCACCTCGGTCGTACAGCGGTCGGTGGCCTCGTCGATCGCCGCCCGGATCCGGGACAGCCCGTCGAGCACCCGGATCGCCGCGCTCTCCGCCGGATGCGGGCCCCGGGAACTGCCGAGCCCGGCGTACCACTCGACGGCGTCGACCGCCGCGCCCATCCGTGCCTGACTGGCGCTCACCTCGGCGTGGACGCCGCGCAGCAGCCGGGTCATGACCTCCTGCGGGGAGGTCGGCACCAGCCAGCCCATGTCGTCGGGGTCGGGGTGCAGCAGGGCGAGTTCGAGCAGACAGGGCACGGCGTCGGCGTCCGCGCGCGGGACACGGCCCCGCCGTACGGCCCTGGAGTACACCCGGTCCCCGGCCGCGCAGAGCCGGTCGGCACCGTGCGGATGCTCCTCGGTCGCGTGCCCGGCCATCACCCAATTCACCCCCGGTTCCAGCCCTTCGCAGCGCAACTATGCGCGGCCCGCACCGGCTCCGCAACACGGCTGCGCCAGGGTTATGCCCCTATAGGAGGGGTAATGTTCGCTTTTCTCCACCCCTCAGGTAGTGCGCTCTGCAACAAGGTCAACGACCCGGGACTGAAGTCCCGGGCTTGCAGAGCGGGCGCCACTGGTTGTGGTGCTGCGCTTGCGTCCTGTCCCGCCCTCGGATGTCGGGGGCGGGACTGAGGCGGTTGACTGCGCCCCGCGTCGCCACAACTCTTCCGCGCGGGCGCGGATGTTGCGGGAGCTGTTGCGGTCTGCGTGATCAACGAATCCGCAGGACCGGCACGCGAACCACGCCTGTGAGGCGCGGTTCGCCTTGTCGATGTGGCCGCACTCGGCGCAGGTGCGGGAGGTGTATGCCGGATCGACGTACACCACCGGCACCCCGGCCTTCTTGGCCTTGTACGCGATGAACGCCCCCAGCTGAGCGAAGGCCCAGCTGGAGTGGGTGGCCCGTTGGGGCTTTCGAAGCCGTACCCGTTCGCGAATGCCCGTCAGTTTTTCGAGGGCGATTCCGCGACCGGTGCGTTCTGCCTCGGCCACCACATGCTTCGCGATCTTGTGGTTGATGTCTCTGGCCCGCCGCGACTCCTTGCGCCGCCGCTTCTTCAGCCGGCGTTTGGCGGACGGGGTGTTCTTCTTCTGCAGCTTGGTGCGCAGGGTGCGTTCGCGCAGCCGACCCCGGTTGAGTTCGCGCCCGGCCATGATCTGACCGTCCGAGGTCGTGGCGATGTTCACGATGCCCAGGTCGATGCCGAGAAAACCCTCCGGATCCGCGTTCGGTTCGGCTTCGGGGATCTCGCAGGTGGCGTTCAGGAACCACATGCCGTCCCGGTACAGCAGGTCGGACTCGCCCCTGCGGTACAGGGCCAGACGGGCCAGCTGCTCCGGGGAGGCGGTGAACGCCACCTGCTTCACCCTCCCCGACAATGTCCAGATGGAGATGGTGCGGTCGGTGATCTGCCAGGACAGCATCCGGTCGTCAAAGGGCTGCGCACCCTCGGGCCGGAACGTGATCGGCTTCTCGGTGGCCCGCAGGTACCGCTTGGACCACCGCTTGCCCAGGTTCCCGGCCTTCGCATTCGCCGCCAGCGTGCGGTAGGCGTCGCAGGTCTTCTTGATGACGTGCTGGGCAGCCTGCGCGCCCAATTCCCACCGCTGCTTGATCTCGCGGTAGGTGTGCTCGCGCAGCGCGAAGTTCCGCTTCACATTTTTGGCGAAAGCCACCTCAGACACCCAGGACGCCGCCTCGTTGCAGGCATGCAGAGTCGCCTCGAGCGCCGCCGCCTGTAAGGGCGTCGGCAACAGCTTGACCTGCACCACCAGCTTCATGACACCCGAACCTACACAGCCGCCCGTACAAACAGACCACTTCCGTACACCTGTCCCACCATTCAGCGACCCGCCCGGCCGTACGTTCGACAGTGCCCCGGCTTCGCCAGACAGCCCTACGGGCGCTCCGCGCCCGAACTCCCGGACACTGCGACGCTCCGCGTCGCCACCACACGATGCGATTCCTCCCAGGCGTAAACGCCTGGGCTTCCTCGCATGAATCTCGCTGAAGTCAACGACGGAGGCGCCCCGCGCACGCCTCGGTCCGTCACACCCGCGCCGCGCCGGGGCCGTTGCACCCCCGCGCCCCGCGTGCCCGCGCCCCCGCACGCCGGCGCGAACGGCAGGTCGTCGGACGGAGACCCCGGTGACTGTTCCCCGCGCGCGGCCGCACCCCGCATCCCCCACCCGGCCGTACTTCAAACCCTCCGTTTCCGCAGGTCGTGGCCGTCCCCGCAAGACGGCGGAAACGCTCCGGTGATCGCGGCGTTACGGAGCGCGCTTACCGTCGGGCCATGGCGGACATATTTGACGCGTACGCGTTGGCCGACGCGTGGGACGAGATGTTCGAGCGGCCGGGTGAGGTCAGGGCCGCCTACGAGCCGGTGCTGGCGGCGCTCCAGCCGATCGAGCCGGCCGAACTGCGGTTCAGGGCGGACCAGATGGCCCGCGCGTTCACCGACCGGGGCGTCACGTACGCCTTCGCGGGCGAGGAGAGACCCTGGCCGCTGGATCTGGTGCCGCGCATCCTGGACGCCCTGGAGTGGGATCTGATCCAGCGCGGAGTGGCCCAGCGCGTACGCGCGCTGGAGGCGTACCTCGCCGACGCGTACGGGCCCTGCCGGGCCTTCGAGGACGGCGTGGTGCCCTGGCGGCTGCTCCTCAACTCCGCCCATTTCCACCGGGCCGCGCACGGTGTGGAGCCCCCGGGAGGGGTCCGTATCCATGTCGCGGGCATCGACCTCGTACGGGACGAGGCGGGCGACTTCCGGGTGCTGGAGGACAACGTCCGGGTGCCGTCCGGGGTCTCGTACGTCATCGAGAACCGGCGCGCGATGACCCGGGTGTTCCCGTCCCTCTTCGCCGAGCAGCACGTCGTGCCGGTGGACGGGTACGCGCAGCGGCTGCTCGCCGCGCTGCGGGCCGCCGCGCCCGGCGGGATCGGCGACCCGCGCGTCGTCGTCCTCACCCCCGGCCCCAGCAACGCCGCCTACTTCGAACACGCCCTGCTGGCCCGGCTGATGGGCGTGCAGTTGGTGGAGGGACACGATCTCGTCTGCCGGGGCAACCGGGTGTGGATGCGGACGACCCGCGGGGAGATGCCGGTCCATGTCGTATACCGGCGCCTCGACGACGACTTCCTCGATCCCCTCCACTTCCGGCCCGACTCGGTGATCGGCTGCCCCGGCATCATGGGCGCCGCGATGGCGGGGAACGTGACGCTGGCGAACGCGGTCGGCAACGGCATCGCGGACGACAAGCTCCTCTACACCTACGTCCCGGACCTCATCCGCTACTACCTCTCAGAGGAACCGATTCTCCCGAACGTGGAGTCGTTCCGGCCGGACGAGCCCGGACAGCTGGAGGCGGTCCTCGACCAGCTCGACCAGCTGGTGATCAAGCCGGTCGACGGGGCCGGCGGGCAGGGCATCGTCATCGGGCCGAAGGCCGACCGGAAGACGCTGGAGCGCACCCGGGAGGCCGTGGCGGCCGATCCGCGCGGCTGGATCGCGCAGCGGCCGGTCGCCCTGTCCACCTCCCCCACCCTCGCCGGTGAACGGATGGCCCCGCGCCACATCGACCTGCGGCCCTTCGCCGTCAACGACGGCAGCGAGGTGTGGGTCCTGCCCGGCGGACTCACCCGCGTCGCCCTCCAGGAGGGCAACCTCATCGTCAACTCCAGCCAGGGCGGCGGCTCCAAGGACACCTGGGTGCTCGCCGAGGGCCCCGCCGAGCAGCGCCCCGCGGAGACCGGCGGCCCGCTCCCGCAGAAGGCGCCGCGTCAGCTCGGACCCGACGGCACCCGCGTGGTCGCCCAGGAAGGGGCGCAGCAGCAGTGAACGACGTGATCCTCTCCCGGATAGCCGAGGCCCTGACCTGGACGGGGCGGTACGTGGAACGGGCCGACGCGACCGGCCGCATCCTCGACGCCTACCTCCACCGCCTCCTCGAAGACCCCTGGCGCGACGAGGACGCGGCCTGCCGCTCGCTCTACGCGATCCTCGGCGTCGACGCGCCCGACCAGCACTGCGACATGCAGCAGGTGCTGGACCGGCTGGCCTTCGACGCCCGCTCGACGGGGTCGATCGAGGGCGCGCTCGGGGCGGCGCGGCTGAACGCCCGCAGCGCCCGCGAGGCGGTGTCGTCGGAGATGTGGGAGTGCCTGAACTCCACCTGGCACGCGCTCGCCGACCAGCGCACGGCCGCGCGGCGCACGGGCGGCCCGTACGCGTATCTGGAGCTGGTACGGCGTCGCGCGGCCCTCTTCTTCGGGCTCGCGGACTCCACGATGAGCCGCGACGACAGCTGGCGTTTCGTGGTGCTGGGCCGCAGCCTGGAGCGGGTGGACATGACGGTGCGGCTGCTGTCGGTACGGGTGCTGGACGCGGCGCACGCGCCGGACTGGCCGACCCTGCTGAGCGCGAGCGGCGCCGACGAGGCGTACGCGCGGGTGCACGGCGGCTTCGGCGACAGCCCCAAGGTGGCCGAGTTCCTGCTCCTGGACCGCAACTTCCCACGCTCGGCGCTGCACGCCCTCACCACGGCGGAGGAGTGCCTGGCGGCGCTCGGCCGCCCCCGCCAGGACCCGGCCCGGCGTCCGATCGGAGCCCTGCGCACCCACCTCGAATACCTCGACTCCGAGGCGCTGGAGGCCGGGCTGCCGGCGCTGCTGCGCGACCTCCAGCAGGCGTGCATGGCCTCGGCGGAGGCAGTCGCCGAGAAGTTCTTCCCGTACCAGGGCCCCGTCGAGTGGGCCCAGGAAGGCGCGTGAGCACGATGAACATGCCCGCCACGGCTCCTCGGGCGACCCGGCGCCTACGCATCCGGCACACCACCCGCGTCGCGTACGCGCAGCCCGCGGCCTCCTCACACAACGAGGTCCGGATGACGCCGCTGACGCTGCCGGGCCAGACCACCCTGGACGCCCGGGTCCTGGTCAACCCGTCCACGCCCACGTGGTCGTACTGGGACTACTGGGGCACCCAGGTCACCGGCTTCGACCTCATCGAGCCGCACTCCGACCTGACGATCACCGCGACGAGCCTGGTGGAGACGTCCCCGCCCGAGGCGCTCCCGGACGCGCCGGACCGGGCGGAGATCCGCCGGGCGGCCGCGGACTCCCGCCTCCTGGAGTACCTGACGGCGACGGGCCGTACGACGCTCCCGCAGGGCCTGCTGGACCGGGCCCGGGAGGCGTCGGACGGCCTCTCCGCGCACGAGACGGCGATCGCGGTCTCGGCCCTGGTCGCCGACCACGTCGCGTATGTGCCGGGCGCGACCGGTGTGCACACCAGCGCGTTCGAGGCGTGGGAGCAGGGGGCGGGCGTCTGCCAGGACATCGCCCACCTCACCCTCGGCATGCTCCGCGGCCTCGGCCTGCCCACCCGCTATGTCTCCGGCTACCTCCACCCGGAGCGCGACGCCGAACTCCACCGCCCCGTCGCCGGCCAGAGCCACGCCTGGATCGAGTACTGGGCGGGCGACTGGACCGGCTACGACCCCACCAACCGCGTCCCCGCCGACGAGTCCCACGTGGTCGTCGGCCGGGGCCGCGACTACGACGACGTGACGCCCCACAAGGGCATCTACCGAGGGGTGGCCGGAGGTCCCCCGGAGGTGACGATCGAGTTCACTCGGGTGGCTTGAGGGCTACCTCCGGCTGACCGCGCTGCTGCTGGGCTACTTCAGGTTGGCCGCGTCGCAGTCGGACTTGAACTCGGCGGTGCAGATCTGCTTGACGGTGTAGATGTCGTCGGCGATGACCGTGTCCTCGATGTTGTTCTTGGTGAGGGCGACCGGGGGCACCAGCTGGGCCGGGATGTTCTTGGTGGTCGGGGAGTCGACGCTGTCCTTGGCGAGGGCGTCGAACTCGATGGAGCGGCCCTGGACCTTGGCGACGGCCATCTCGGCGGCGGCGCTCGCCTGCGTCGGGAAGGACTTGTACACGGTCATGTACTGGTCGCCCGCGAGGATCCGCTGCACCGCGTCCAGGTCGGCGTCCTGCCCGGTGACCGGCGGCACCTTGGCCACACCGGCGGTCTTCAGCACGTCGATGACGGCACCGGCGATACCGTCGTTGGCCGCGTAGACCGCGTCGATGTTGTCGACACCGAGCTTGGCGACCGCCTGCTCCATGTTGACCTTGGCGACCTTGGGGTCCCAGTCCTTGGTGTCGAACGACTCGGAGATCGTCACCTTGTCCTGGAGCTCGGAGAGCGCGCCGTCCTTGAACATGGCGGCGTTCGGGTCGGAGGGCGACCCGTTCATCATGACGATCTTGTTGGCGGCGCTGTCACCCAGGTCCTCGACCAGCGAGCGCCCCTGTACCTGCCCGACGAGCTCGTTGTCGAAGGAGACGTAGCCGTCGATCGGGCCCTCGGCCAGCCGGTCGTACGCGATGACGGGGATGCCCGCGTCGTCCGCCTTCTGCACGGCGGGCGCGACGGCCTTGGAGTCCACGGCGTCGACGATGATGATGTCGACCTTGTCCGCGATCATCTGCTCGAACTGGCTGTTCTGGGTCTCCGGGTCCTTCTCCGCGTTGGCGTACTTGGTCACGCCCTTGTTGTCGGTCAGCTCGGCGATCTTCTTCTTGATGTTGGGGTAGTCGAACTGCTCGTACCGCTTGGTGTCCTTGTCGGGGAACAGCACACCCACCGTGATGTCGTCGCCCTTCGTGGGGCTCGCCTCCGCGCTGTCGCCGATGTCCGAGACCCCGCAGGAGGCGAGGGAGACGGCTGCGGCCGAGGCGACGAGGGCGGTGGCGGTGCGGCGCAGAGCGGTGGTGCGACGACGTATACGGGTGCTGGGGGTGGTGCTGGTGGTACGGGCGTTCACATCAAGGGCCTTCCGGGCGTGGGCGCAGCACTGCGACCCAGGTGGCTGAAAGCCAACGCGGTGATCACCTCAGCGTCAAGGACCAATCACTTAACGAGATGACAACAGCCTTGTGTGGTCTCGGTGTGAAGAGGGTAAAGCAAGGGGCCCTCCGTGTCGCCGCGCGCCCTTCACCCTGACACGGGCCGGCGACGCCTCGCCGGATGCCGCCGCGCGCCAATGTCCACCGTACTGCCGGGGGTTGTGGGAGTAGGGAGTGCGGGGGTCGGGGCGGGGGTCGGGGCGGGGTTCGTCGTGGAGGGGGCAGGTCAAGGCGGTGGGCGAGTGTGGTCGGGCTGGGCGCGGCGGCGGCCGACTGCGACAGGGATCACCACCGGCCGCGCCGGGCCGACCCGCTCCTCCGGCTGACGGGACGGGTGAGGAGGGTGGCGGACCTCACGGCCGGGCCGGTCGAGCGGGCCGGGCCGGTCGAGCCGGTCGAGCAGGCCGGTCGGCGGGCGGCTGCCGCTTCTGCCGCGCCGGTCGACCGGGCCGCTGTCTGTTGTCCGCTGGCCGCTGTCTGTTGTCCGCTGGCCGCTGGCCGCCCGTCTGCCGGCCGTTGTCTGCCGACCGCCGGCCGCTACCTGCCGCGTCGGTTGGGGTCGGGGCCGGTCGGCCCCTGCGGGGGCGACGCCGCCCGACCGGGGACGGGGCGGGGCCCCTGTCCGGGGGCCGGGGCCTGTCCCGGGGTGGCGGGGCCGCCGGAGCGTGGGGTGCTGCGGGAGCGCGCGGCGGCGGCCGAGGGGGAGGGTGAGGGCGTCGCTGTCGCCTGGGGTGCCTGGGGTGCCTGCGGTGGCGGCGCGGGGGACGTAGGTGTCGTGGGTGTCGCGGGTGTCGCGGGTGTCGCGGGTGGCAGCTGGGCGGCGGCGGTCGGGGTCAGGAGGGGGCGGGCCTGGTCCTCGATGCGGGTGAGTCGGTCCGGCCATTCGGGGCCCAGGGCCCGGGCACTCTCGCGCAGGCGCAGCTGCGTGGTGACGAAGGAGTCGCTCTCGGCCGCCGTCCAGGGGCGGTCCCGCTCCGTGGCGAGGGCCTGGCGCAGCTCGGGCGGGCCGGTCCAGTGGCCGGTGCCGTCGAGGGAGTTGCTGTAGCGGGGCTTGCTCTCGCCCCGGCGGTAGACGCTCGCGAGGTCGGCGAGGGTGCCCCGGTCCACGCGGTCGGCGAGTTCGAGGATGCCGGCGTAGGACTCGTCCGCGTTGGACTGCACGGTCAGCCGCCCCTGGCCCCGGTCGGCGAGCTGCTCGAAGTACCGGTTGACGATGCCCTGGTTGCTCATCGCCTGCGGCACCCCCATGAACAGGGCCTCGACACGGGCGCCGGAGTCCCGGTACGCCCGCATCTTCTCCTCCACGGCCGCCGCGTTCTGCGAGGTCTCCTGGATGATCGCGTGCAGCCCGTGCTCGCGGACGTACGCCTCGGCCTGGGCCATCCAGGCCCGCCCGTCGGCGCGGGTGTACGCAGCCATCAGGGTGTCGTCCTCGGCCATCAGCCGGGCGTACGCGGGGTGGTACGGCTTGTAGAGGTCGCTGTCGACGTCGGCGAAGCCGCCGTGCCGGTTCAGGGCGATGGCCACCATCTCGGTGACCCGGCTCTTGCCCGCGCCGGGCTGGCCGACCAGGAACACCACGGTGGGCGTCTCCTGCGCGACGCGGCCCGCCAGGAGGTCGGGGACGATCCGCTCACGGAAGATCCGCCGGTTCTCGGCGTCGGACAGCCGGTGCCGTTCCACCTCGGCGGGGTCGATCACGCGTGCGGGCGGCTCGGGCGCCCGATCGCCCGGAGGGGTCGTGCGCTCGGCCGGGCCGGTCACGTGAGGTCCGCCAGGACCTCGCGGGCCAGTTGGGCGTAGCGCGCGCGGGCCTCGGCGATCTGCTCCCGGTCGGCCGAGCGCAGCCCCTCGCGCTCCCGCGCCAGGCGCCCCTGCGCGGTGCGCGCGGCCTCGATGACGGCGGGGTCGGGGACGTCCTTGGCCTCCTCCGCCGCGATCGTCGCGCTGTAGGCGCCGACCGCGCCGTTCACGGCCTCGATCGCCGCCTCGTACGCCGCGGTCTCCTCGTTCGACCAGTCGTGCGGCTCCAGGTCGTGGGTCACCGAGACACCGCTGTTCCGTGCGGTGCCGCGTGCGGTGTCCCGTGGAGCGCCCTGTGGGGTGTCCCGTGCGGTCATGTGTCCCTCCGGTGTCCCGGTGTCCAGTGGTCATTGTGGGGGACGGCGGACGAGGGGAACGGGGTTCCCCAGAACTCGGAGAGGCGCGGCCCCCGGCGGCTCAGGCCTCGGTCGCCCACTCCCGCAGCAGGGCCTCGCGCTGCTCACGTCGCGGGGTGCCCTCGGCGGCGTGGGCGCGGCCCCAGCGTGCGAGGGTCTCGACGTCCGCCGTGCCCGCCACGAGTCGGTCCAGCAGGGCGACGGAGAGGTCGTACTCGGACTGGACGTAACCGCCGAGGGCCGCGGCCGACTGCGCGTTGAGCTCGACGGTCCTGTCGGCGGTCTCCAGGTGCACCTCGAACGCGGCCGCGGCATCCCCGCCGCCCGCGACGGCGTTGGTCACGAGGTCGACGGCCGTGGTGGCGAGCAGGCGGGCACTGGACCGGATCCGCACGTACCGCACGGTCGCCGACCGGATCTCCGACCAGCCCCACACCGCGCTCTGCCCCGTGCCCAGCCCCTCCACCCAGTCCCGCGTCAGCCGCACCCCGGGCCCGTATCCCTCGGGCTGCGCCCCGACGTACACGCCACCGTCCTCGGCGATCCAGAACAGTCCGACCATGGCCATGAGTGCCTCCCCAACCGGCGACGTACGCGTTTCCCCTGGTGAGACGTTGCCCCGCACCCGATGGTTCAGCGCTGCCCGAAGCCGAACGGCGGGTGCAGACAGCCGTCTTCGGCCTTCGCCGCATGCTCACCGAAGGACCCGCTCACACCGATTTGGCCTTCACCGTTTCGCTGAAGCGCGGTGTGAGAATGTGAAGTTACTTGATCAGTCGTGAAGGAGAGCCGGGATGAGCGGCCAGATGCAGCTTGCCGACGCCTACGACCTCGTGTACTCGGCGGCGGCGCGGATGATGTGGGTGGAAGAGACCCGCGTGTGGCGCCTGGACAGCCCGGGGGGCGGGTGGCCGGAGGAGCGCCGGGCGGCCTGGCGGGAACTGGAGGCGGCCCTCAGCGTCTCCGAGGCACCCGAGCCGCAGGCCGGTGAACCGTCCGATCCCGTACGTCATCTGATCTCCCGTCGGGCCGCGGGTCCTGTCGACCGACCCATCACCTTCGCCGAGGCGGTCGCCGAGTGGACGGCCCGGCTGATCGAGGATCCCGGCCCCTACGAGCCGCGGATGGAGCCCTACCCGGACGACTACATGGTGCCGGGCCGGACCGTGGTGATCCCCGAGGGGCACATGATGGTGCTGTGTCGCCCGCTCGACGAGTTGGTCCACCGGCTGGCGGCGGGACGTCCCGCCGTGACCATCGGCGCGGACACGGCCGAGTTGAGCCGTCTGCTGCACGAAGCGGCCGACGAGCTTCGGGCGGCCATCGGCAAGCCCACACCGACCCCGCACCCGGTCGGCACGGTCGACGTGGCGCGGGTGTTCCACCGGCCGTCCGACGTGGACGACCTGCAGACACGGTACGAGACCATGTCCCGGGCGGCCTGGCGTGCTTCGGAGAACCTGCCGTCCCTGAAGGACATGCGGGATCACGGGGACTTCTCGGTGAATCCCGCGACGACGATCGCGGCCGACGATCTGCAGAACCTGCTGGCGGGGCGGTCGGGGCTGTACTGGCGGGAACGGCACGAGACGATCGATCCGCGGGTGCACACGCTGCTGGGGGTGGCGTGGACCGAGGGCCGGCCTGACCCCCGGCCGATCACGGGCACGGCCAAGGGGTTTGTGCGCAGTGTGGAGTTGGGCCGGAAGCCGAGGGCTCCGCACGCGGACGAACGCCGCATCTTCCGTGAGAAGGGGAACCCCGAAGACGTCGCCATCTCCGCCGTCCGCGCGGAGATCCTGGCGGAGCTTCTGGACGAGTACGCGGCGAGGATCCACCCGGGCGCCCAGTGCGGCGTCGTGCATCTCTCCGCCTACGACCTCACGGACTTCATCGCCCAGGGCATCGGCCGCGAACTCAGGGAGACGTACGGCTTCTGACTCGGGACGGATGACTGAGGAATACGGGGGAAACGGTGTCTGAAGCGCGCTACAACATTCTCGTCGTCTCTGACAACAGCGGCAGAGGCGAGGGGGGTGCCGAGGTGTTCAACCAGGAGTTGGCCGAGGCTCTCGCCCGTCGGCACAACGTCACACTGTTCACGGCCAATCCCGATATGCCCGCGCACGAGGGCATACAGAGGACGGTGCAGACACAGCCACCGATGATCGACCCGGGTCCGGGTGCCGGAGGCGAACCGAGGCCGATGAAACGGCGGGAATGGCTCGAAGAACTCGCCGGCCGGGACCCACAGCAGTACGGACTGGAAGATCCTGCGGCCCAGCCGTACGACATCATCATCGGCCACTCGCGCTTCTCCGGACCGGCCGCCGCCGGTCTGCGCGAGAACTGGTACCAGGACGCGCGCCTGGTGCATTTCCTGCACACGAGCCCCGAGCGGCTTCCGTTCGTACGGGGCCTCACGCCCGAGAGGGCCGAGGCCAAGGCCGCCAAGGACTCCGCGATCGAACGTGAGCTGATGGAGCGTTCGGACGTCGTGGCCGGGGTCGGCCCGCTCCTGGCACAGGCGAGCAGGGATCTTTCCGCGGAGGGCGTGAACGTTCCGCATTCCCACGAATTCGTTCCGGGCACCAAGATCTATGATCCGGTCCAGCACGACCCCGCGCCGGAGACGCTGAATCTCCTGGTCATGGGACGCGTCGGGGATCCCCTCAAGGGCGTGGACGATGCCGCGACCGCGGTGAAGCAACTGAACGAGGCCGGTCTCCGGGTCCACCTCACCGTCCGTGGCATCCGCCACGAGGAGCTTGAGGAACAGTTCGAGAGGCTTGAGGATCTCACCGGCGGAAACGTCACGGTCAAGCCCCGTACGACGAGCGTGGACGAACTCAACGAGGACATCAGGGCCGCCCACGCGATGATCATGCCGTCGAAGCACGAAGGCTTCGGCATGGTGGCGTCCGAGGGGCTGGGGCACGGCGTCCCCGTTCTCGTCAACGAGGAGAGCGGGGCCGCGCAGTTCCTCCAGGATCCCGAGCGGTTCCCACCGGAGATCGGCCGGCCGTGCGTGGTGACCGAGCCCACGGACGGCAGCAGCCGCGCACAGATGTGGATGCGGGCGATTCGTGAGCTCCGGCAGGACCTCCCCGCGCGGCAGGCCGGCGCGCTGCATATGCGGGAGATCCTCCAGCAGTACTCCTGGGAGCACGCCGCCGAAGCCACCGTCCAGGCCGCGATGGAGCAGACGCCGCTGCCGCACCGCGACCCCCGGACTCTGATCACCGCTCAGGAACGGGACCTGCTTCGTACGGTGCAGGGGCCCAACGGGCAGTTGCTCAGGCCCGACGCGCCGGAACAGGCGCCGCCCGCGATGGAGGAGCAGCCGGGACCCGGGGTCGGCGTGCGGCGGGACGGGCCGGCGCAGGAGGGTCAGGCACCCGGCGCTCCGGCGCCAGTGTGGCAGGCGGGTCTGCCACAGAACGCGCGGAGCGCTCAGCAGGCCGGGGCCGGGGCCGAGAACGCCCAAGGTGCCGCATCGCCCGAGAATCCGACCCCCCTGTGGCAAGTCGGCCTCCCTCAGACCCAGACCCAGGCCGGGGCCGGGGCCGGGGCCGGGAGCCCTCGCGGTGCCGCTCCCGCCGAGAGTGCGACGCCCTTGTGGCAGGTGGGCGTGGACCAGGGCCAGCCCGCCGCAGGGCACGGTGCCGGGGAGAGCGCACCGGGACGGTCCGCGGGTGCGCAGCAACCACCGCCGGATCTGTCGGGGCCGCGCGGCGGCGAAATCGAGGTATGACGTGTGAGGCCGGGGCGGTTCGTCCGCCCCGGCCTCATCCTCAACCTCATGCTTGCCCGGACCGCTCAAGCGTGCGCCGGGCCCGTGCTCACCGCGCCCCGGGGTCGTACTTGCGCAGCGACTCCTGGACCTCGCGGGCGTACGGCCCCTCCCACCACGGGATGGTCTCGACGAGGACCGGCTTGGTGCCGGAGGCGAGGACGAGGGCGCGGCCCGGGGGCATGGCGCCCAGGTCGGAGACGCCGAGGACGCGTTGGCGGCTGACGGACTCGCTGACCGTGCGGTTGCCGCTCCAGCCGCCGAACTCCGACTCGCGGCTCGCCTGGTACTCGCGCTGGTCGTACTCGCCGGCCAGCTCGCTGAGGTCACCCAGGAAGCGGGTGTCGGAGACGCCGCCGCCGTAGACGCGGATGTTCGCGGCGGACCACAGCTTCTCCATGCCGCGCTCGCCCCACACCTCGATGCCCTGTGCCCAGGACTGGAGGATGGTCATGAGGATGATGCCGCGCGAGCCGTAGTGCGAGTACAGGTCGGGCAGGGTGCGCCAGCGGCAGACGTTGGCGGCCTCGTCGAGGACGCCGACGAGGGGCAGCGGGAGGCGGCCGCCGCGCTGGGTGGTGGCGTACTCCTCGGCCGCCTCGACGACGGCGACGGTGAGCGCGGTGACCAGCGGTCCGGCGGAGTCGCGGCCCTCGCGGGACAGGGAGTACAGGGTGCCGGCGGTGCGGACGAACGCGTGCGGGTCGAACTCGGGCGCGTTCGGGTCGGCCGGCGGGGTCACCCAGCGGTTGACCTCGGGGTTGATCAGGCAGGACGCCATCTGCTGGGCGACACCGTAGATACCGCTGCGCTGCTTGTCGGGGGCGGTGAGGACGCCGTTGAGGCCGTCGGCGGCCATGGTGTGGCCCGAGCCGCGCAGGATCCGCTCCGGGGTGTCGTCCTTGGGGTTGGACAGCCAGCTGTAGATCTGCGTGATCGGCATCTTGCCGCAGGCGGCGGCGAGGAGGAGGTTGGCGAGCAGGTCCTGACCCGCCGGGTCGAAGAAGGCGTCCGTGGAGGCGTTGGCGTCCCGCGATCCGCTGGCGAAGTGGTCGGCCATCTTGCGGGCCTTGGCCACGTCGGTGACGTACGACAGCGGGTTCCACCACCAGGTGGGCGCCTCGGCGGCGACCTGCTGCGGGTCGAAGACCCAGACGGGGCCTCGCGCGGAACGGGGGCCCCGGGTGGAGTCCACGATGTCCCGCTTGTTGGAGGTGACGAGGACCGCGCCGGGCCCGTCGAGGATGGCGGGGACCGCCCGTCGGGTCGTCTTGCCGGTGCGCGGGCCCCAGATGTCGACGTGCATGTCCTCGTACGAACCGAACAGCGGCTGACGGCCCTTGACGGACCGTCCGATGAAGACACCGGGCGTCCGCGCCTTCACACCGAGCCGCTCGGCCGTGGCCGCCGCGCCCTTCATGGTGAGCTTGCCCAACTCCTCGCCCTTGGCGAGGTGTTGAGCCGCCCCGTCGACCTTGTGCTTCTTCTTGAACCGCTGGACCACCCGGTACGCGGCGGCCCCGAGGATGCCGAGCAGCACGGCCTCACCGGCGGCGACGGCGCTGGCGGGGGAGCCCGGCCAGCTGTAGTCGCCCTTGATCAGGGCGACGAGGAACGTCAGCGGGTTCGACGCGGGCGCCGGCGCGTCCGCGAACGGTGCGCCGATCTTCGCCGCGAGCCAGGCGCCGACGACCCCCAGGAGCACGATCGCGACGACGATGACGATCTCGATCGTCCAGTCGTCCTCGGCGCGGGGCTTCTTCTGCTGTTCTGCGGTCACCCGCGGGTCCGTCCTTTCTGGGGGTGGGGGCGAAACTGGCGGAACGGCCGGTCAGGCCCTCTCGGCCTCGAAGGCGAAAAGGCCGTCGGCGGTGTCGACGAGCGCGTAGCCGCTGCTGGAGAACGCCTTGGGGAGCTCCGTCCCCTCGGGGACCATGCCGAGCAGTTCCTTGCTGTCCGCGGCCAGAGCGGCGGTCTCGCCGTCGTCGAGCGTCGCGTAGAGGACACCGCCAGGCGTGATCTGCAACGGCTTGATGTTCTTCTCGTCCGCCTCCTGGCGCCACAGCTCGGCGCCGGTCTCGGTGTTCCAGGCGAGCGCGCCCTCACCGAAGTTGCAGACGGCCGTCTTGCCGTCGGGCGAGACGACGATCTCGGCCAGGTCGGTCGTGGCCAGGCTGACCTCGACGGACGGTCCCGTGGCCATGGTGCGTCCGGTCGGCAGGTCGACCGTGGTGATCACCGATTCACTGCTGCCCAGCGGTGTCCACATGAGCGTCGCCCGGTCGCCCCGGAGCGGGAACAGGTCCTTGTGGCCGTCCTTGACGTCATCGCCGTCGCCACGCAGTTCACGGGGCGGGGTGACGTCGTCGTCCGTGTTCCAGATGGTCTCGCCCGTGGTGCGTTCGGCCAACCGCAGAGAGGAGTACGGCCCGTCGTACTTGGCGACATAGCCCTGGCCGGTGCCGAAGATGGTCTCGTCGGCCAGGAATCGCTCGAGAACGAAGTCCTTGCCGCCACCGATCGGGGCGAAGGTCACCTCGCCGTCGGGCATCTCGACGTGCCCCCGGACCACCGGCAGGTCCCTGTTGCCCTCACCGGTGAGGGTCGAGCTGCCCAGTTCCCTGCCGTTGGGGTCGTACATGGTGTAGATCTTTTTGAGCGTGGCCGCCTTCAGGCCGCTGGCCTCTGTGTTCTCGCAGGTACGGATCAGGAGGGCGGGGGAACCGTCCTTCCACTCGCCCACCTGGACGAGGGTGTCGAGCGAGGGCTGCTCCTCCAGTGCGGGGTCGTACGCGCACTTCACGGTGAGGGACTTGCGCTTCTCACCGGTGGCCGCGTCGAAGAAGTGGGCGACGAGGTGCACCGTCGGCGTCTCCGTCTCGGACTCCTCGTCCGGCACGGTGCGGTCCTGGACCAGGACGAAGGCGTCCCCCACCTGGCAGACGCCCTCCTGGACGGTCGGGAAGCCCTTCTCGTCCTGCCCGTCGAAGGCGGCGTCACCCGGACACGAGTACTCCTCACCGTCCTTCTGGGCCAGGGCCCAGGCGGGCTTCGCCGCCAGCCCCGGGATCCGCTTCCCCTTGTAGACGGGTTTGCCGTCCGCGCCGGCCGACGCGGACGCCTTCGGGCTTCCGCTGGCCTTCGTACCGGTCCCGGCGTCCTCGTCACCGCCGCCACAGCCGGTCACGAGTCCCAGGGACAGGACGGTTCCGACGACGAGAGCAGTGCGTGTCTTCATCAACTTCCTTGCTCTGTACGGGGTGGGGAGATGGGGAGCGGTCGCGTGGCGGGATCCCGGGCCCCGCACCGAGCCCTGAACTCTGCTATGCCTCTGCCTTGCCGTCGCCCTCGACCGCGTTGGTGCCCGCCGGGATCGGTACGCGGTAGACGCCCGTGATCTTGTCCTGGACGTCCCAGGTGCTGAAGGAGACGTTCTTGCCCGGGCGCGGGGCGTGGATGATCTTCTTGCTCTTGGGGTCCCAGACGATGCCCACGTGCCCGGACAGGTTGTCGCCCTCCGGCCGGAAGAAGATCAGGTCACCGGGCTGTGCCTCGGAGAGCTGCACCTCGTACTTCTCCAGGCGGGGCTCCTGCACATACGTGGTGCCGCCGATGTCGATCTTCCCGCCGCTGGCCATGTAGTAGGCCCACTGCGTGAAGCTGGAGCAGTCGAAGCTGGTCGGGTTCTGCCCCTGGAGCCGCGGCGCGCCGAACACGTACGGGACGCCGACGCCGCGCTGCGCCCAGCCGAGGACCGCGCGGATCACGGGGTCGTCGGAGTCGGGAAGCACACCGGAGGCGCCGGCGCCGTCGGGGGCGACGGCCGCGCCGCTGCCGCCCTTCGCACAGTCGGCGTACGTGGTGTCGCGGGCCGGATCGGCGGAGTCGGAACCGGGAACCGTGCCGTAGTCCGGGTTGGCGGTGACCCGTCCCGCCAGCCACTCCTCGGGGTCGACCATGCCGGGGCCCTGGTCCTGGCCCCCCACGAAGGGGTTGTCGACACCCGGGACGAGGACCTCCCAGTGCAGGTGGGGGCCGGTGACGTTGCCGGTCGCGCCGACGGTTCCTATCTGCTGGCCGCGCTTGACGGAGTCGCCGACGGACACGTTGAACGAGGTCTGGTGGGCGTAGAGCGTGATGACGCCGCCCTCGTGCCGTAGCTTCGTCATGTTGCCGTACGACCCGCCGGGACCCGCGGCCACGACCTTGCCGTCCGCCGGGGCGTAGATCGGGGTGCCGCTGCGAGCCACCAGGTCGAGACCGGTGTGGTAGCCGAGGCTCCACATGCCGCCGCTCTTGTGATAGGGCGTGCCGATCTGGTACGTGCCCCGCTTCATGGGCCACTGCCAGTCCTTGCCGGCGGTGGGCGGCTTGGCGTCGGGGAAGGAGACCGGCGTGAGGTTCGTGGCGCTCGTGCCACTCACGACCGTGTGCGCGACCGGCGCCATGGCGGAGACGACGTCCTCGGTCTCGCCCTTCAGCGGCGGGGTCGACCAGGACCGGGGCGAGGTGGCGGCGACACTGAGGGCCTTGTCCGGCTGGGCGTCGTTGCCGACCGGCTCCGGGATGTCCGACTGCTTGCCCAGGGTAGGGAAGTCGGGGTTCTTCTCGATGGTTTCCTTCAGATGGACGTACCAGCGCTTGATGAGGTCCTTGTCACCGGTGAGCGCACCGCGGTACCGGGCGGCCTGGGTGAGGACCACGCGCGGGTAGATGGTGTTGGAGGCGACCGAACCGGAGTAGATCTGCAGCGCCTTGAACGGCTGGGTCTCCGCCTTCTTCGCGTGCAGGAAGTTGGCGGCGGCGTACGCCGCGTCGTCGATGTTGTACAGGTCCTCTTTTTTGTCGCCGTTGCCGTCGTCCCCGTAGTCCGTCCAGGCCGGCTTGCCGAACTGCAAAATACCCATGTAGCCGAGGGAGTTGGCACCGCCCGGCGCGGCCGAGGGGTCCTGGCCGTACTTGGTCTCCTGGTACATCTGCCCGGCGATCAGCGTCCAGTCGAGGCCGTCGTAGCGGGCGGCGGCGCGCATCGAGGCGAGGATCATCTTGGGCGGTATCTCGTTGCGCGCGGTCTCGCTCGGCATGTACATCTTGCCGGCCGGCATGACCGGGTTGGTGGCCGCGGCGTCGCCGGTGTTACCGGCTTCGGCGTTCTCGGCGTAGTCGCCGCAGGCGGCGTTCGTGGCGCCGTTGCCGACGCCGCCGATCATGCCTCCGATGAGCAGCAGGACGAGACAGATGCCCGCGATGGCGAG
Organism: Streptomyces akebiae; assembly: GCF_019599145.1. NCBI lineage: Bacteria > Bacillati > Actinomycetota > Actinomycetes > Kitasatosporales > Streptomycetaceae > Streptomyces > Streptomyces akebiae. The sequence continues at coordinate 4,640,912 of NZ_CP080647.1, forward strand.
GCCCCCGCCGCCGCCGCCGAGGAAGATCCACCACTTGAAGGTGCTCTTCTTCTTGCCCCCGCCGCCTCCGCCTTTGGAGCCGCGGGCGGTGGCGGCCAACTGGCCGGCTGCCTTGGCGGTCTTGGCGACCTTCGCGGCTTTCGCCGCGGCCGCCAGTACGGCAGGTGCCACCATGGCGGGCTCACTCCCCCGATTCTTCGGAGGCACCCACGTCACCGAGGCCGAAGATGTCGAACCCGGAGACGACCCACCTGCCGCCGTCCTCCTGGACGGTCACGAGCCACTCGTTGGACTCCGTGGTCGACTGTCCGCCGGCGGTGACCGTGGAAGTCGCCTTGACCAGGCTGGAGATGGTGCGGCCGCTGTCGCGCACCAGATCGTCGGAGATCACCGCGTCGCGTACGACGACGGCCGTGCCCTTGGACTCGCACTGCTCCGCCTGGCAGGTCGCCCACGTCTTGCCGGAGGGCAGCGTGGTCAACTGCTTCATCCGGGTGTCGCCGGTGGTGAGTTCCAGCAGCGGGGGCACCCACGCGACGGCGTTGCTCTTGTAGTCGTAGGTGTTGATACCGGCCATGTACTTCGCCATGACGGTGTGGGCCTCGTCCACCTCGGAGAGGGCGACGATGGGAGACGCCTCGGCGTCGCCCGGCTCGTCCGAGCCGGAGTCCGCGTCAGCCCCGCCGGAACCCGACTTCTCCGCGGAGGGTGCCGCCGATGCAGTGTTCCCCCCACCCGCGTCCTCGTCGTCTCCGTCGAAAACGATGAACACCGTCAGCGCGGCGGCGAGCAGAGCGCCGAGCACCGCCAGAGCCAACAATGCCGTGCGCTTGTTCTCGGCAGGCAACTCCACGGTTCCCGTGACTCCCTTGTGCTGTGCCGGTACGGCGGTCGGGCGCTGACCGGGACACGGTAGGGGGAGGCGGGGGCGGGAGAGGCTCGCCATTTCCCGGCGAGGAATGGGCCGGGAAATGGGAGCGGGCTTGGGGAAAGCCCGAGGGCGTCACTCCGGTCGCGGATCCACCGGCAGGGGATCGAACGGGTACGCCGTGTGCCCGTCCTTGGGTGAACAGGCCGCGAACGGGCCCGAGTCGGCGTCCATCAGCACCCGGAGATGGGGGTCGGCATGATGCAGCCACCACGTCGACATACCGAGCGCCGGGTCCTGCCGCAGGTGCTCCCACGCCAGCCAGAGCGCGGAGAGACGGGCACCGGCCTCGGGGTGCTCCCACCACTTGGGACACCAGGTCGCCGACGAGCCGTTGACACGACGGCGGACCATCTGGGCCAGGTAGTCGGAGACGAAGAGATAGACGTCCGCGAAGTAGAACTCCGGCTCTTCGGCGTCGGCTTCTGTACCGGTCATGGTTCCACTCCTGCGGGTTGCTGCTCCGGCGCCCGGGGCGGCGGACGGGTCAGTGCCACGGGCCGGGGCGGAGGCCTTGGGGCCCGAGCGGGGTGGGGCCCGAGCGGCGACTGATGTGCACCACCCGCGCGCCGACGACGCGATCAGGACAGGACGATACCGAGCAGCAACAGCACCACGACGATCGCGCCCATCACGATCCGCGCCGTCGGATCCTCGCGCTCCCACAGGTCATGGACGAGGGCCCAGCCGGTCAGCCGCGCGGCGCGGCCGCCGTGGAGTCCGGCGGGCTGGTCCTGCTCGTCCTCGCCGGTCTCCCCAGCCTTCGCCGGGCGCGTCCTGGGCTCGGCCTCGGCTTCGGACTCGGGCTCGGACTCGGCGTCGAAACCGACCGGCAGGCCTTGCTGCTCCTGGGCCACCAGGACCATCTGCTCGAGGAGTTCGGGAATCGTGTTGGGGGTGAGGGGATAGGCGAAGGTGCCGTACGGCGTCTCGACACAGAGCCGCGCCTGCCAGGGGTCGCCGGGCTCGTAGCCGTCGACCCAGGCACGGTCGGCCGGGTGGATCTGTGGCGCCGGTACGACGACGGGAGCGGTGGCGGGTGCCTGCTGGACCGGCGGGTTCTGCTGGGGAGCACCCCAGGCGCGCGGGTCGGGCTGCGGCGGCTGCGGGTGCCCGTTGTGGTCGGTCAACTGTCGTCCTTCGCCGGGTCCGTCGGGTCCAGGTGCGGTCGGGGACGTCGTGTGTACGGCCGACGTGCCCTGCGCATTGTGGGCCCAGGACGGGTGGGAGCGGCCAAGCGGGGTCCCGGCGTGTCCCTGACACTTTTCCCGACCGTTTTCCCGGACTTCCCCGGTGCGGGAATCCACTGTCTCCCGACGAGGAATTCGACGGCGGTCCGGTGACAGGTCTTTGTCACACTGCCTGCGCACCTGGCTGGGCCAGGGCCCGTCGTGCGGTGCGGTCGTGCCCGCCGAGGCGGACGGGGAACCGACTCGCTGGAGTAACCGACTCGATGACAGACCACAACAGCCCTGCTGGCGCGGTCGGCGGAGGCCAGCCTTCCGGCCAGCCCGGGTCCTTCGGTCCTCCCCAACAGCCCCAACAGCAGGCATGGCAGACACAGGGGCACGGTCAGCCCTCGGCCCCGCACCAGGCTCAGCCCTCCGCCCCGCAGCCTTCCCACCCGCAGCCGCAGCAGCTGCCCTCCGACGCGGCCCGCGCCCAGGTCGCCGCCGCCTGGGTGCGCAACACGCCCCAGGCCGGGCAGGCCGCCGTACCGGCCTTGCCGCCGCGTGAGACGCGTCCCGCGAGCGAGTCGAAGAAGGAGAAGCGCGAGCGCGAGCGGGCGGCCCGCAAGGCCGCGTACGAGCAGAAGAAGGCGGCGAAGGAGCAGCGCAAGAAAGGCGGCACGGCAGCCGCCCCCGCCGCCACGTCCGCCCCGCCTGCGGCCTCGGCCTTCGCCCACGCACCCCACTCGTCCCAGGCACCCCAGGCACCCGCGGTCAGCAACCAGACCCTCAGCCTGGGAACCCGCGCCGGCACCTCGGCCGCCCCGGCACCGGCCACCGCCACCGGGCCCGCTTCGGCCCCGACCGCCGCCAAGTCCCGCCCCGCCCGCGACTTCGACGTCCCCAAGCCCGGCGGCCGGGCCGCCGCCGGAGGGCGCCGTACGCACGTCGCGCTGCGCGCCACCCTGCTGATCACCACGTGTGTGTTCGCGCTGGGTTCGTGCGGAGTAATGGGGCTGGTGGTCGGCGCGTCGTCGGGTTCCGTCACAGCGGGTCTCGACGCCGACGACGCGGCCAAGTACCGCCTGACCGAGTTCCCGACGCAGCAGGCGGCGACCTTCGCCGAGCAGTACGCGCTGCTGTGCATGACGTACTCGCCGGAGACGGAGGCGGACCGCCGCGAGAACCTGGCCCGTTACGCCTCCTCCGGTGTCGACTCCGAGTGCGGCTGGAGCGGGGAGGGGTCCAACACCGCTCTGTCCGCCGTCTGGGACGGGACCCTCGAGGAGCTTCCCGAGTACGGCGACCGCGGCCGCTACCTCGGGATCCAGGTCCGTAGCGACGACGGCTCCCTCACCACGCTCACCGTGCCCGTGTATGTGAAGGACCTCGCGACGGGCGAAGGTCTGCGCGTCGCGGGCGACGTCGGCCAGATGCCGCTGCCCGCCCGCGCGGACGTGCCCGAGCTCAGCGACGACGAGGTCGTCGACGACGAACTCGCGGCACAGCTCCAGGAGAAGGTGCTGCCGGGCTACTTCGAGGCGTGGGGCGCGTCGGACTCCACCGCCATGGCCCGTTTCGCCGCTCCCGGCGCCACCGAGGTGGCCACCGCCGGCCTGGCCGGCCGGCTGACGGACCCGACGGTCGACGACGTGGTCGCCCTGGTACCCAAGAGCCTCCAGGGCGCCGATTCCTACACCTACGGCAACGGCCAGGCCGTGCAGCTCCGCGTGAGTGTCACCTGGGGCGACCCCAAGGGCACGAACGTGAGCCGCGCCTACCGGATGACCGTCGTGAACACGGCGCAGGGCTGGTTCATCAAGGACATCCGCGGCGGTGTGCTCGACGCCGAGGGCGGCCGGGCCGACTCCGACGAGGAGACCGCGCCGGAGGGGAACACCGACGCGCCGTCGGCGTCCCCGTCCGGCTCCGCCTCGCCCTCCGCCACATCCAAGCCGTCCGGGGACGACAAGCCTCAGAAGCCCTGACCGCCCCTCGCCCCCGCCCCACCCTCATACTCGCTTTTTTCCACCCGAGAGGAACCACCATGTACCTGGCCGCCGAAGGCGACGGAACCGACAAGATGGAGGAGATGTTCGGCGAGGTGCAGAGCATCCTCACCAGCGCCGGCACTCTGGTCGCCGTCATCGCCCTCCTGGTCCTCGGCATCCGCATGCTGATGTCGATGAAGCGAGGCGACGGCATGCGCGAGGCCTTCCAGGGCTTCGGCATGATCGCACTCGCCGCCCTCGTCATCGGTGGCGCCAGTGGCCTCGCCGGCCTGCTCATCTCCCTCGGCGACCAGATCGGCAACGGGAACGGCAGCTGACGGCCGGTCCATAGCGCTGTCAACGGGAGGAGTTGGTCGCGATGGCGCAGGACGCGCCCGAGCCACTGGTCGCCTACGACCACACCGATCTGGTCAACCGGCCGAAGCGGATCTGGAACTGGGGCAACATCCCCCTTCCGGGGCTGCTGCTGCCGGCGCTAGGCGCGGCCTTCGGCTTCGGGCTGGTGTGGCTCATCATCCTGTTCACCCTCTCCGCGTTCCTCCCCTTCCTCGGCATGTCGATGCTCACGTCGGTCCTCTACTTCGGGCCGCCGTTCGCCGTCTACTTCGTCTGGGGCCGCCCGCTGCCCTCGGCGCTCACGCTGAGCCAGCAGCTGGTGGTGTGGACCGACTGGTGGTTCCAGCCCAAGCGGCTGCAGGGACTCTCCGCAGACCAGGAGCCGGAGGAACTGCACTGGCAGGTCATCCTCTGGAACCCGGGAGGACCGCGCTGGCAGACCCGCTACGAAGAGGCCCGCAGGGCGGCCGCCGAACGCGGTACGGCCTTCTCGGCACCCCGCTGAACAGGCCGGTTCCCCCGCTGATCCACCCCCGTACCAAGCCGACTACCGCAGGATGACTCCTCCATGTCCATGTTCATGTTGATCCTTCTGGGCGGGGCGGCCGCCTTCTTCGTGGTCGCCATGATCATGGCCGCCACGTCGAGCAAGAAGCCTGGCCAGGGCGGCGGAAGTCGGGCGAACTCGTCCAGCCGTTCCAGGTCGTCCTCCGGGGCGGGCGCCTCGGCACGACGCGAGGACCTCCGGCTGCCGTACCGCTACGCCGACGACATGATCTTCGTCCACGGCGACTCGGTGTGGACCGGCCTCGTCCTGCCCAACGCCATCGACGAGTACCTGAACGCCCAGGAACTCCAGGCGATGGCCGAGGGTCCGCCGCGTGGTCTGCTCAACCTCGCCCGCGGTGACCGCAACGTCGAGTGCCACTACCGCAAGGTGTACCAGCCGATCACCGCGCTGACCTGGGCGGAGGACCTGAACGCGATTGCCTGGGACCCGACCGACAACTACAAGGCCTACAACCTGCGCAAAGCCGAGTACCAGGAGCGCATCGGTGCCAACCGGGAGCGCAACGTCCTCCTGGTGAAGCTGGGCTCGCTCAAGCGCAACAGCGGCGGTTCCGGGGTGATGTCCGAGGACGACGAGCCGTACGACGAGCCGGGCCTGCTCCGCGGTGTACGGGGCGCCGCCGACCATGTGGCCGCGACCGCGACCGGGGTCTCCGACGAGTACCTGTCGCCCTCCGTCGTCGCGGAGTGGACACAGGTGGCGACCGAGGTCCACGAGAGCCTGGAGACCCTCCGGGGCACCCCTCTCACCCGCGAAGAACTGGTCTGGCTGATCCGCAAACCGCTCCACGGCGACCTGCCGGTCCCGCCCGAGCCGGTGCTCGGCTCGCGCGCCTGGGGCCCCAACGCCTTCGACCTCGTCGTCGACTTCTCCGGTGAGAACCGCAAGACGCACATCGTCCTGAACCAGTACGACGAGATCACCGGCGAGCAGCAGACCAGCTACACCACCACCCTGGTCGCCGCCAACTGGCCTGCGGAGACCCGCTTCCGCCAGTCGACGGCGTGGGCCCGGTACGCCGCGCAGCACGTGGACTTCCCGGTCGAGATCGACATGCGGTTCACGCTCATCCCGTACCTGAAGTTCAAAGACCGCGCCGACAAGATCCGCGGCAACCTCGTCGACGAGATGAACGACATGGCCAACTCCGGCCGCAGCCCCGACACCAAGCTGGCTCACCAGGTCACCCGCGCCCAGGAGCTCGTCGACGACATCGAGGAGCACAAGATGCCGGGGATGGAGGCGCAGATCCGCTTCACGATCTCGGCTCCGAGCGTGAAGGAGCTGGAGCGCCGCCGCCGGGTCCTGGAGATGCAGTTCAAGCAGGACCTCAAGGTCACCCTGCTGCGCCCGACCCGCCAGCAGTGGCGTCTGCTGCAGTCCCAGCTCCCGGGCGACGCGCCGAAGCTCCCCATCGCCCCCTACCTGCGCCTGCAGGAGGTGGAGCAGCTGGGTGCCGGACTGCCCACCGCCGGAACGGAGTTGGGCGACAACCCCGAGCACCGCTCCGGAAAGCGTCTCGGCTGGGTCGGCAACCTGGTCGGCTGGGCGGGCAAGATGCCGGTCCACTACTCCCTGCACGTCGGCCCGGCCCGCAACGACGGCGGTGGCCTCGCCATCGTCGGCGCGTCCGGTGGTGGCAAGTCCTCCCTGGCCCTGCAGAAGTTCTACGAGGAGTCCGAGTCGGGCGTCCGCTGCCTGGTCATCGACCCGAAGACCGACTTCGCCCAGCTCTGCTACTACCTGGCATTCGGCTCCCAGGTGAACGACCCGGCGTTCTCCGCCGACGCGGAGGCGGGACTCCTCGGCACCCCGCAGAGCCGGTTCCAGCCGGTGAACCCGGAGTTCTGGGCGGAGACGGAGGTCGTCGACCTCCTCAAGGGCCAGGCGGGCGTGCTGGACCCGTGGGTGATCGCCCGTGACGTCCCGGCCGGCCGCCTTCTCGCGGAGTCCATGTTGCGCGGCTTCCTCGGCGACGAGGACTACCAGCGCGTACGCCTGCCCGTCATCGAGGCGATGGCCACGGTCGTCGGCCGCTACAACTCGGCCATCCGTCAGGCCGTCGAGCAGGGCCTGACGGCCCGCGACGCGGACGCGCAGGTGCCCCGCCCGACGCTGTGGCAGGTGGTCGACGAGGTCGTGACGGCGTACGAGCACGCCCTCGCGACGGGCGACCGGGACGCCACGAAGGACCTGAAGCTCGCGCAGATGCTCCTCACCGAGCTGCGCACCCTCCCCTACGCCCGGCTCGCCTTCTCCGAGCAGCCGAAGCCGCTCTCGGCGATGCGCAAGCGCCGTACGGTCATCACCCTGCGCGGTTTCCAGTCCCCCGCGGCGTCGGACCCGCGCAGCTGGAACCCGGCGGAGCGCCTCGCGGCGACGGCCCTGATGGCGGTCGTGGAGCTGGGCAGCCAGATGCTGGACGTCGGCTACGAGAAGAACCCCGTGACGGGCGAGATCGGTCTGCGGCCGAAGGCGCTGTTCGTGGACGAGGCGTACGTCGTCACGGCCACGGAGTCGGGCCGCGACCTGATGCGCCGCGCCCTGAAGCAGGGCCGCTCGTACATGGCCGTGACCGTCCTGATCACCCAGCAGGCCATCGACCTCGTCCAGATCGAGGACTCCGAGGCCCGCAGCGGTGGTGCCAACCAGATCCACACGGTCTTCGCGTTCAAGCAGAAGTCCGCGCAGGAGGCGTCCCTGGTGGCCCCGCTGCTCGGCCGCCCGGAGGACGACCAGAAGGTCGTCAACGCCCTCCAGGAACTCCGCACCGGTGTCTGCCTTCAGCGCGACGCCGACAAGCGCGTCGGCACGGTCGCCGTCGACCTGGTCTTCAAGGAGATCCTCGCGGCCACGGACACCAACGGCACGACCCGCCCGGCCCGCCAGGGTGTCAACCCGCCGCTGAGCGTCTGGGACTGGACGTTCCTGCAGGAGGCGGCGGAGGACCCGGCGACGACGACGCGGTCGGCCGCGCCGGAACCGTCGGTCGCGTGACCCGCCCCGAACCACCGTCCGCCGAGGAGACCGTGCCTATGTTGTCGACCAGAACCTCCACCCTGGCCGCCACGTCGGTTGCCCTGCGCGCCACCGGTTCGCGGGGAGCAGACGACCCGAGCACTGGGACGGTGAAGGACGCTCAGGGCCACCACCCGAGCTTCCGACCTCCCGAGAGCCATCGCTCGCAGACTTCACTGGCGAGCGGCCGAGTGCCGACGACCCATCTCTTCGACCCATTGGACCGGTAGGCAGACTGATGCGAATCAAGCGAGCACTCACGGCAGGCACGGCCGCCCTCACCGCGCTGGTCTTCCTCACCGGATGCGGCGGCGAAGACGACCCCCTGGCGGACCTCGGACTCCCCTCCGCCTCGGACATGGCCTCCCTTGCCTCCCTTATCAACGAGCATGCAGCCTGTCAAGACCTGGAGGACGACCCTGCGGACTGGGACTACATGCGGGACGAAGCCAGGGATCCGGCGTGGGGCATCAAGGAACGTGCCCACTGCTTCGACGAGAACGGCGACGACATCACGCTGTTCCTCCTCAATGACATGCAAAAGTTCCAGGATCAGAGCGCAAAAGCCGAAAAGCAGTGGGTGATCGGTCAGGACTTCGCCGTAGCCCCGGTGAGTGACGAGACGGGCCAGGCACTGGCCCCCAGCAAGATGATGTTTCTGAGCTGCCAGCCGGGCTTCACCACTCCCAGCGGCTACAAGAAGATCGACGGACTCGCCGACGGATGCGTCATGAGCAACTACATCCCGCTTGTCTGACGGCCACAGAACCCACCGCTTTCGCCGTTGACCTCATCCGTCTCCGATAGGACTTTCGATGCCCCCGCGTCACGCGCTGAGCCGTCGCATCCGAAATGTCGGCGCAGCCGTCCGCGCCGGCCTCTTTCTGGTGCTGGCGCTGATCGCCCTCACTCTGGCCGCTCCTAAATCCGCGTCCGCGGACTTCGCCTGCGACTTCACGGGGGACGAGAGCTACCACAAGGACTCTCCCGGCAGTAACGGCGAAGGGTTCATACCCGCGGTCCTTCAGTGGGGCTCCTCGCCATTCAGTGACCTCAAGAGCGAAAAAGGTTTGGTACCGGACGACTACACGGTGCAGTCGAAGGATGCGAGCAAGTACACCTTGTACGAGTTGAACGGGATGCGGGGCCTCAACTGGTCCATGACGTTCAAGGGCAAGGGCAACGCCGCTCAGAGCAACGGTGAATACGGCAGCGGGGCGGATGACTGTGAAGTCATGGCCTATGTCAACAACGGCATCGCGAACGCGGTCTTCTACGGCACCAAGGTCCTGACCCGGTTCTCCATCTCGGTCAAGGAGATGGCCTCCAACCCGAGCCCGTTCGCCGGCCTCTACGCGGGGCGTGACAGCGCCGTCACGACGCTCAAGACCCACGTTCTCAGGCCCGCGGTCCCGGTGATGATCGTGCTGGTCGGTCTCTGGGTGTTCTCCAAGTGGCGCAAGGGCGACATGCGGGAGGTCTGGGCCGGGATCTCCTGGACCGCGTTGACCACGATCGCGGTCATGGCCGTTCTGTACGACACCAACTACGACAAGTTCGTGTCAGGTGCCGACAAATGGATCGCAGAGGCCAATTCCACGCTCACCTCGACAGTGTTGTCCGGCGTGTCAGGTGAGCCCCAGCCCCCGTGCGACCTCGACGACAACAGAGGAGCGGTAGGACTTCGCCTCTCCAGTTGCGCGATGTACGACACACTGGCGTTCCGCCCCTGGGCGCTGGGACAGTTCGGAGAACCCGGCAACACATGCATCTTCAGGAACAACAGGGACGGATCGAACTCCGTGAAGGACGTCTGCCCGGAGACAGTCCCGACCACTCTTATCCCTGACAGCCCCGTCACGAAGTACGACTGCTATTGGGGAGCACCTGGCAGCCCTCGCTGTGCGGATCTTCGTGTACGTCAGGCCGTCACCCAGTCCACGACCAACGTCGACCCGACACGAGGCAAGGTCGACAAATTCGTGGAGTGGCAAGGAATTCGAAAAAACATAGCCGTCAGCGAAGACGCTCCGGACAAGAGCATCTACCCGGTGGCCTTTGACGACTGGACGGGCAAGAACGCCACCGACCGCGTGGGTATCGCTTTCTACTCCCTCGTCGCCGCCTTCATCGTCGGCGTCATGGTCCTCGTCCTCAGCGCGCTCACCTTGCTCTGGCACGCGGTCACGCTGATCTTGATCATCATGCTTCCCCTGGTTGCCACACTCGGTATCCATCCTTCACAGCAGAAACTGCTCAAGGGCTGGTTGGAGACGTTCGTTCACAGCTTCGTGCTGCGTGCAGGGTTCGGAGTGATCTTGACGCTCCTGCTCGTCCTGTACCAGATGATCCTTCCGGCCCAGATCGCTTTGGGTACGCAGCTGTTGATGCTGGTCCTGGTCACTGCTGCCGTGGTCATGATGCTGAAGAAGCTGCTCGCCGGGAACTTCAGCCCCGAGTTCGCGGGCGGCGGCGGTGACGCGCTGGGTATCCGGGAGGCGGCGAGCGGGGGTAGCGACAAGATCGTCGCCAAGGGCGAGAAGTCCATGCTGAATGCCCCCAAGACCAGCGGGAGAGTCGCGGGCACGGCAGCCAAGGGCACGGCCTGGGCGGTGGACCGCGCCATCTTCAAGGGCAAGGGGCGCGGCAAGATGCAGGAAAAGGGCTGGCTCGGCCAGTCCAAGCGCGAGCAGAACCAGTCCGCCTACTGGGCGAAGGAGGACGCACGCGCCGCCCGAGCGGACAGGGCAGCAGCCCGCGCGGCGAACAACACCAACACGCCGTCACCCCAGCCGGAGCCGGAGCCGGAACAGGAGCCGGAGGGGCAGGATTCCGCCGGCTCCAGGCGCAGCGGCCGCGTCAGCGGTTCGAGCGGCGCGCAGACCCAGCAGCCGTCGCCCAGGCCCGCGCCGAGCCCCGCGCCCACGGCACCGGCACCGGCACCGGCACCGGCACCGCGCAAGGAGCCTGAGCCGGAACCGGCACCGCGCCGGGTCGCTCCGGCGGATCCGACTCCGCCCTCACCGCGCCCGACCCCACGGGACCCGCGTGACCCGAGCGGTCGCGTCTAGCCGCCCCTGTCCTCCCCCGGCACACCATCCACTCCGAGGAGCCAGCATGCCCGCCTTGACCGCCGACCGCACCCCCGACCAGTTGGTCGGGGAGATGCAGCGGCTCACCGGCGTGGACTGGCCCACGGTGTGGGCGGGCGTCCCCGCGGACGCGGAGAAGCGCGCGCACTGGTGCGCGGGCTTCGGCTGGCACCCCCTGTGGTTCCAGTCCGGCCTGCGCGTCCGCACCTCGCTGGGCAGCCGCCTGCACCTCGTCTCACCCGGCCCGACCCTCCCCGTGACCCGCGCCGAGTACACGCTGTGGGCAGCCCGGTCCCGGGACCTGTCCGAGAACGACCAGGTCACGGATCTCTCTGAGATCCGCTGGCAGGCCCACTTCGACGCGCTGCGCGGCTACCTGGGCAACCCGACCCACCACAGCACGTGGGACAGCCCGGACTTCCCGGAACTGCCCGGCCCACAGCCCTGGCCCGACGCACGCTGGCGCACGGAGCACCAAGACCCCCACCGAGTGGCAGTGTGGCGCTTCCTCCCGCCCCACGCACCCCTCGTCGAGCTGCGGATGACGCTCGGCGCGGTCACCCCGCACGGCCCGGTCCCGGCCGATGCGAGGATCGTGCTGGCCTGCCACGACCCAGCGCACGTGGACGCGGAGCGGCAGGCACGGCACGGGTGAACCGGAGCCGTCCGGAAGACGAGGAAGGCAACAGACGATGACGACCCTCAGGATCGACCGCAGCCCTGAGCAACTGGCTGAGGAGCTCAAGGGCCTGGAGCACGTGGACTGGCCCGCAGTCTGGGCGGGCCCTCCGAGCCCCGGACAAGCGTTGGACGATTGGTGCGCGCTGTTCGGCTGGCGCCCTCTGGCCGGTGAACGGATCCTGAGCGTGCACAGTGCGACAGGGCAGCGTATGGCGCTGTACCCCGTGCACAGTGGTGGATGGGCGCCCGTGAAAAACCTCAACTGGACTTCCTGGCACCTGCGGGCCGACAACGCGGACGAGAACGACTTGGTGCTGGGACGGGCCGCCGAGGCATGGAGTGCGTTCGAGGCGGCAGCCCGCACCGTGCTCGGCGAGCCCGTCTTTTCGGGCAGTTGGGACGACCCGACCTTCCCCGAGCCCCCGATCGAGCACCACTGGCTTGTTCAGCGCGAGGACCGACTGGAGGACATGGACCCCTACCGCATGGCCGTGTGGCCGGCCGCGGGGCCTGAGGATCGCGTCACCGTTCTCACCGTGAACCTGGGCATCTCCCCTCTCCCGGGCGAGAAGCGCGGCGCCCTCATCAACATCAACTGCTACCCGCCGGAGGACGTGTGAGCCAGGACCAGCTGGCTGATGAGGTCGTCGCAGAGGCCCGCACCCGGCACGAATTGGCCGTGCTGGACACAGGGATCTCTGACACCAAGGCCAGGAAGATCCTCAGAGACTTGCGGGCAGGTGCTCTGGAGTCAGGCATCAAAGCCGAGGACTTCAAGGAGAAATTGCCTTCCTACCTGGTCAGCCTCATCGACAAGATGGATGTCGAACTCCCCGCCCCGGACACGAAATCCGCCTTCTGGTCCTGGATCCTCGACAAGCACCCGGGGCTGGGCCAGGGCGAATGTATCCCCAGCATGCACGTCGCCGGAGCCTACGCCGACTTGGAGGCGGGAGACACCAACGCCGTTCGATACCTGGAGGGCACGCCCGGCGGAAAAGAGCTGAGCGAACTCTACTTGTGGGACCAGGCTCTCCATAACGTCCTGGAAATGGACGAGGCTGAAGGCAAGGCCCTGGCATCCGGCGCATGGGACGCGCTCTCCCAGCGGTACGCCGCGAAGACCGAGAACGAAGCACTCTTCTTCATGGCCGAACTCAACCCGGCCACCGTCGCCTACCAGACGGAATCCCGACAGCTCCGCCAGGACGGCAAGCTCGGCATCATCAATTTCATGTACCCGCCGCCGCTGGACAAGTACACGGGTCTCGCCCCGGAGACCCAGGAGTTGCTGACGTCCCAGGCCGTACGCGCGCAGGTGCACACCTTCGGGTACGACGAGAACGACCCCAAGTACACACCGCTCACCAAGGCCGGCCACCTCGACCTGGATCACGTGAAGTCGCTCCCCACTCCAGAGGCCCAGCGCGCCGCTGTCCTTGAGGTCTGTGCCCGCGTGGCGGCCATGGACGGCCCCGCACGAGCCGCCGATGTCGAGAAATACGTCGAGGAGATCAAAGTCATCCGCCCGGACCACGAGGTGACCCTACCCAGCTCCACCGACCTGGCATGGGCGCACGCAACCCGCGCGAAGTCCGACCCCGTCGTCAGCACTCACGGTGCCTTTCTCCCCGGCGTCGAGGTGAACGCCCGGACTGGCCCTCAGCCACTCCAGCCGCACGAGACCTCGGCGCAAGCCGTCGCAGGTGCCCAGTTCATGCCCGGAGTCGCTCTGAAGCCCACCCCCTACCAGCCCCTTCCGCCGCCCCCGCCCCCGTCTCTACCGCCCTCGAGCAGACGCCCGCCGTCGGCATGGGAGAGTGACCGGTCCATTGAGCCGCACGCAGCGCCCTCGCGTCGGCACCCCGGTAGGTACCGACGCCCCGCCCCCGTCCCGCCTCCGCCGCCTCCTCCACCAGGACAAGAACGACCCCTGGGCAGTCCGCCTCCTCCCCCGCATCGTCTTCGGCCTGGCCGGCGCCTACACCCTCTTCATGATCGCCTCGCAGAGCGGCTCGTCCTTCGTGATGGTCTGCGCCGTGCTGCTCCTCGGCGGAGCCCTCTGGCTGCTGCGCCGCCGTACCCAACTCCTCCTCGCCCTCGCCTCCACGATCCTCACCGCCGCCTTCACCGGCTACTTCTCGGCGGTGGGTGAATCGGCCCGGATGACCACGAGCGCGGCCGTCACCGGGACCGCCGCCTTCGGCTACTGGGCCCTGACCGGCATGGCCCTGCTCGGCGCGTGGATGGTGAAGGAGCACCCGGGCCGGCGCGGGGTCACGGTCGTGCTCGCCGATGTGATCTTGGTCATCGGCTCCGTCGTCGGCATGTTCGCGCCAGAGGCGGGCGTGCCCATCGGTTTCGTGGGCGTGCTCGGGGTGCTCGCCGTGCGCGGCGCATCCGCGAAGGCCATGGCGGCCCGGGTCAGCAGGCTGGGCCAGGCGATACGTCGGCCGCGTCCTCGTGACGCCCGGAAAACGGCGGACAGTTGAGGCTCTTGTGAACGGTTCGTCGCGGCACTGTTCGTTTCCGGCCAGCACTTTGCACATGCGTTGCAACAGTTTGACAATGTGTTCTAGAGTCCCCCGCGATCACGGATCACCACGGGGGCTATTACTCATGCGTATGGCGAGCCATACGACGCTGGCCAGGCTGCCCGCGCGACCCGCCCGCAAGGCGGTCGCCCGGGAGGCCCACATACCCGACGCGGCTCTGCCCTGTCGGCGTCGGCCGGACGTCTTCCAACACCCGCTGCTGGACAACTCGGAGCACCCGTACGGGCTCCACGGCCCGGACACCCCGATGACGGCGGCACCCGGCATCCCACCCGATCAGCGCCGCCAGCACCTCGTCCTCCTCCGCACCGCCCGCGACCTGTGCGCCTCCTGCCCGCTCTGGGCGGAATGTCTGCAGGACGCCGTCGCGTACGCCGAGCCGTACGGCTACACGGCGGCCACCACCCGGGAGGACCGGCGCGCGCTGCGCCGCATGCTCGGCCTCGGCGACGAGAACGGCGACCTGCCGGCCCACGCCGCGGTCCGCTTCGACTCCGGCTCGCTCCCCCGGCGCCTCACCCGGCTCAGGTCCCGCGCCGACGAGTCCTCGGCGACCCACTCCGGAACCCGTCGGCCGACCGCTCCGGACCTTCCCGAACTGGAGCGGATCCTCGACGCGTTCGACCAGCTCCAGGGACTTCAGGGTCAACTGACCCATGATCAAAGCATGTTGAGGGAAGGCCCGCCGCGCGCCGCGTTGCCATCACTGTTGCAATCGCACACCACCACACAGCCAACCCACAGACAGACGGCCCCTCCTGGCGGGCCGTCGCACACGTCCCGACCGTCGAACGGCAGGAGCGAGGAACCCATGGCAGCGGCCGAGGCCGGGCAACGGATCACCTTCTCGTACGAGGATCCCGCCCTGGCCGTACGGGAGGCCGTGCTCGGCCCGCTGGTGCGCTCCGCCCTGCCCGCGCTCACCAGCCTCGAACAGCTCGTCACCATGCTGGCGTGCATGCCCGGCGGCGCCGACCCGGCCACCGAAGCCCCGCGGGACCTGCCGGCCGTACGGGAAGCGGTCGAGTCACTGCTCCCCGACAACGCCGAAGCCCCCTCGGACGCCGACGGAGCACCCCTCCCTCCCCGGCGCCCCCTCACCGGCTCCGTCTCCGTCGACCTGGCCACCACCGACCCGGTGGCCGCGCTCCGCCGCGACTTCCTGGAACCGCTGCTGCGCGAACTCGCCGCCACCCTCGCGAACATAGAGAAGGTCGCCACCATGCTGGCCGCCGCCTCCGACGACACCGGCGACGCCCGCCTGGACACCATCCGCACGGCCGTCCGCGAGATCCACGACCGCCTCCCGCGCCCGGTCACGCCCACGGCTCACCCCCTGCACGGTGGCCATCCGCCCGTGAGGACCGCAGCGGGAGCAGGAACGGGACAGACCCGCCGGGCCCCCTCCACCCCCAGCATCCGCGCGGCCGTCGAGAAGGCCGTCGCCGGCTTCCCCGGCGCCTTCTCCGCCCGCGACGTCCTGCGCGCCCTGCCCTCGGGCGTGTACGGCGACCCGTCGAAGACCATCAGCAACGTCCTGTCCGCGCTGGTCAAGTCGGGTCGCCTGCAACGTCTCTCACGCGGCACGTACGCTCGCGTCCTGGACGCCCTGAACATCGAGGACGTCCACGACGTCGACGACACCATCCTCCCCGAGCGGGGAGAGGCGAAGAGCGCCTGACCTGAGCCGGAAGGAACACCAGCCCCCGATGACCGAACCGATCCCGAGCCAGGGTCCGGCACCCTCAGCCGCGTCCGACGCCCAGGTCCACGTCTTCTCCCCCAACGCCGGCCTCATCGACGGCGTCCCGGTCACCGCCCCGCCCTACGGCGACATCCAGGACGTCGTCCTGTCGATCCTCCAACAACGCGCCCAACAACTCGGCGCCCCCACCCCGGCGACGATCACGGACAACCGCTACGGCGGCGCGATCCGCCTCCTGATCCACCCGGACGGGACGACGGAACAGTTGGACTGAGCCGACGGGCTCGGTACCACCATCGGCCCGGACTCTCACGAGGCCGACAGGTGTGGGAGCGGAGCGACGTGCTTGGTCTGCTCCCGCGTCGGCACTCCGTCGAAAAGCGGTGTGCGGGTACCGTCGAGTCGGCCCAGCGATGTGCCGTAACGGTCCCGGAGCCAGCCTCTTCCACGGCACGCCTCTGAGGGATTTCGTCAAACCGTAGCCGGTCTGGGCGCGGTCAGACGGGCAGCATCCGACGACGCGTCGGCCCACATGCCCGGGCATCGGCGCCGGCGGCGGACGTCAGGCCGTCGCCGGGGGCGCCCCGTCCTCCAGGTGGCGGTAGAACTCCCGCCACTCCTCGAAGGCCGCCTCGAACCACGGAACCCCCGCGGCGAGAGGTACCAAGTGGCGGCACGTCTCACGGTAGTAGGAACGCCGCTTCTCGGGCCGCGGGTGCGTGTCGAGCCGTTGCACGTTGCTGAACCGGTCCGCCAGCTTGAGCAGCAGGACCTCCGGCGGGGCGGATCGCAGGCTCAGAAGGTAGCGGTCACGCACCTCCGCAGGATCCTCGTGTGCCTCGGGGTTCGGCTTCGTCACCCAGCCCACCCACTCCTCGACCCGGGGGCCGAACCGCTCACCGACCTCCTCGGCAGTGCGGTCGGTGTCCTCCACGACGTCGTGGAGGACGGCCGAGACCAGCAGGTCCTCGTCGTGAACACCCGCGCCCGAGACGAGGATCTCCACCACCTCCAGGAGGTGCTCCACATAAGGCTCACCGGCAGGCCTCTTCTGATCCCCGTGGGCCTCTTCGGCGAACGCGACGGCTTCCCCGAGGCGCTGCGCCGACACCTCAGGAGCGAGCACCGCCAAGTGTCGACGGGCGGTGTCCCAGTCGTGCCACGCGCCGAACACCCGATGGGTCAAGACGACTCCTCGTCCGCAGCTTCCAGCTGCCTCTTGTATTCCGCCCACCGAGGCAGGGTCGACGGCACCTCGCCGGCCTTCGCCCTGCGGGTCTCGAATTCTCCGGCGATGCGTCGACGCTGGATCTCGGTGAGGGCTTCGTTCCTGATCGACTTCATTTCCGCGGGAGACTCACACTCCCTCTCGTCGATGACGAAAGCAGCGAGCATAAATCCGTCCGCGGTCCTTCTGCGGAACGTCGAGATCATGACGAACTTCGACCCTGTCTCATCTGTCACGGGTACCTCCTGCGAGTCTCTTCCTGATCCAACGCCGCCGCTTCTGCCTGCATCCTACGCATCACGTCGCGCTCCGCCGGAGTCGTTTCGATATGCGACTTGTACACGGTGTTGTGCTCAAGGTCGGCGGCCACGGAAGCCCGCTCTGTCGTGAGCTGGAGTTCGTATGTGTACGGTTTTCCGCCGACCTCGATGGCTACGACCATGGGAATGACACGGTAGCTCGGATTCCCGCTCTTGGGCTCCGCGTACATGTTCTCGACCTCCAGTAGGCGCCCGCCCTCACCGGTACCGAAGTGCCCCTTGGCCTTTTCAAGAACGGATTCGAGCTGGGCGGTGTCCTCGACGGTGATTCTTGCCCCCACGGCATCGATGACGTCCCCGATCTCGTAATCCGGGCGGGCTTTTCGACCCTCGCTCCCCTCTGTCATTCTATTGACTTTGTCGACCAGGCCGTCTGCGGATTTCGTGCGGATGCTCAATTCGGCATCGTCGGCCTTCTCGAGGAGGCTCGTCACGTCCTCGTAGACGGCCGGCTCCACCTCGTTCTGCAGCCTCATGCCGTAGTCCTCCAGGGCGTCACGGTCGCCGTCCTCGATGGAGGCTCCGAGGGCTCGCACCGGGTCGTCCGACTTGGCCTGCTCGACGTATGCGTTCTTGCGGGACGTCCCGTCGGGCTCGAAGTTCACCTCATGCTCCACGGGCTCGAACAGGGGTCCCCGCCCGGGATTCTCCGACCTGTACTCCTCCAAGGAACGCCCTTCCAGGGTCTCGC
Source organism: Streptomyces akebiae (assembly GCF_019599145.1). Lineage (NCBI taxonomy): Bacteria > Bacillati > Actinomycetota > Actinomycetes > Kitasatosporales > Streptomycetaceae > Streptomyces > Streptomyces akebiae. The sequence goes on from NZ_CP080647.1 coordinate 4,659,218, forward strand.
CCTCGGCGAGCTCCTGAATGATCTCCAGAGTCCGTGCGCCCCCGCCCTCAGGATCTTTCAGGTTCTCGATCACGTTCAGCCTGTTCGCGTCGTCCGCACCGAGCTTGGTGATCACCGAAGCCACCTCGGGATGGCGCTCGCCGAGGGCCTCTGCCACGTCGGCCAGCGGGTTATCGGACTCGTCCCCCGACTCCGGAGCGTCGGCCGCGCCCCCCTCGCCGTCCTCCGCCGACGGTGCGGCAGGCTCGTTCACATCCTCTGCCTCGGCGGTGTCCGGCGCCTCGTTCCGATCCGCGGGCTCGTCGGGCTCGTGGGTACCCTCGGCTTCGACAGCCTCGATGGACTGGGCCGACTCATCGGGCTCATCGGGCTGATCGGGCTGATCGGGCTGATCTGCCCCTTCCGACTGCTCAGCGTCCTCGGCAACCCCGGGCGATTCCTCGCTCCCAGACGGTTCGGATTCTCGCGGATCCTCACTTCCCTCCGAGGCCTCAGGCTCTTGGACAGCCCCTTCAGCCTCCTCGGGCGCTTTGGGTGTCTCAGATGCTTCGCTCCCTTCGGGCGCTTCGAAGTCCTGAGGCTCTTCGGGCTCCGCCCACGAATCCACAGGCTCCATTGACGCGGGGACCGTCAGCGCCTCTGCGGCGAGCCCGGCGTCGTGTCCCTCCTCCGCCGCGTACAGCTCACTCACCAGACCTCACTCCACGCGGGACAGAACCACCGTCCAGTCGCCGCTCGGGAGTGGAGGTGCTCGATGCGGTCGAGTTTCCCCAAGCAGGTCCAATGGTGCTCACATCGCACCGCTCAAGTCGGCCACGGGGATGTTCACGGACGCCGAACCACCGGGGTTCAGCCTGAGGACGGCGTCCTCAGGCAGGCCTGGCAGGAGTTCACGGAAGGGGATCTGCCGCAGTTCTCCTGCTGAGTTCGCGGCCTGGGAAGAACTCGTGTGGATCACAATCGGTGAGACGTGCTGCACGTCAAGGCCCACGTATACAACGGCGTCCAGCAGGGCACGTCTCAGATCGGCCTCGGAGCCATAGCCGACCGCCGCCAGCTGAATGGCCGCGTCCACCGGGTCGGTGGGCTCCGCCATCCCGAGTGTGCGAGGCGAGGGACGGTAGTTGGGGTTCTTTTTGAATTCTCCGGTGAGCCGACCCTGCGAATCGACCTTCCAGGCACCAACCACGCCGTACGGCGGAACCTCCCCGTTCGGGTCGAAGTACGAATCGATGGCGTAGACCCAGCCGTCCGGCTGGGCGGCGGCCTGGGCACGGATCTCGTCGGTCACCGGAGGAATCCGCACCCCCACGCCTTCATTCATTTCGGCTCCCCTGACGCTGCTCGTGCGCGATCCGTTGTGCGTTCACCGATACCAGCCGTGCGTGATCCGCGGGCGGTACGTCGTCGAAGATGTCCACGGTCGCCGGACGGCCGCCGCCTGCCCAGTGGTACGCCCGTCGGCCACCCCCCATCTCAAGGGCCATCCTGCTGGGATAGACATCGATGCAGGCCCCTTCGACCGCCGGCTTCAGGCCGTGCTGTTCCAGGTCTTCCCGGACCTGCGCCAAAGCCTGAAAGAGGTTCCAAGCCGTGTGACGTGACGACAGTGAGCCGCACGTGACGCGGACCGTGTAATCGGATCCCTTGAACTCGGCCAGAAGCCTGCCGGTCTTTTCCCCGTCATGTGCGACCAGAGAGATCTCCTTGTCGTACAAGACCTCAGTTGCCTCGGACACGCTCACCCTCGGGTATGTAGTGTGGATTCGAGATGGGTTCACCGAGCTCGCCGGTTCCGTAATCGTAAGGAGCGGCGGACTTGACGTACTCGCTGCGCACCCCGCCGGGGAAGGCAACCTCTTCCTCGTACGAGAGCGGATGGGCACCGAGCGTCTTGTTGACGTCGATCCCTCCGGGTGCGTCGATTTCGTAAGTGTACTTCCCTCCGAAATCGTCACCGATGTCCTCGCGGTACGACGTACTCACGAACGCTGACGGGTCATCCTCCCGCACGTATTGACGTAGATCTGTATTCGAGAGGTCTCGCGCTTCGAAGCCGTTGGCGAAAATCTCAGCCGGCTCGCGGTTGTCGCTCCGGTAGAGAGGTTCCTGGCCTTCGCGCCAGACGACGTCCACTCCGAGCTGGCTCAGATCAACATCTCGGTCCTTGGCCACAGCAAGGCGATCCGGTTCGGGGGGCTCTTCCGGCTCCCCCTCGTCAGACGGCCCATCACTTGAGTCGTACGGGTCGTGGGCGGCATCGATCACGGCAGGTTCAGCGGGTTCGCCGGTTTCGTCCGCCTGCCAGGACGGGGGACCGTCAGCCCCCTCGTAGGTGAGTTCCGTGGCCGAGTGAGGATCCTCGCCCTTGATCTCACTCATTCCTTGCCCCCTTGTCCTGCCCTGTCCGCGGCTTCCTGATCACTCGTTCGAAGCAGCCCAGCGCGCGCCCGAAGCGCGATCCCCACTCCTCCGACGGATCGGAGCACCCGACGATCTTTTCCAGCACGGAAGGCGTATACCGACCGTGGTAGTACTCCCGCGTCTTCGTTCCCTTCCGCGCCCTGAACCGGGGCTCACCCACCGGACACGGATCCTCCCCGTCGAGCTGGCCGCGCATCATCGCGGCCACATGCTCGGCCAGCGCCTCCGGGGCCGTGGGCGCGCCGACGCGGCTGTGGACCGCGCGGTCGACCGCCTGGCCGATCGCGCAGCTCAACAGACGGCGGTCATCATCGGTAGCCAGGTACGGGGCGAATGCCTCTCGCATCGCCTCCCCCGGCAACGGCGTCGTCCACCCCAGCAGATGGGCCGCCACCGCCATCTCCGCCCACAACGCGATCCGGAGCTCCGGCTGGTCCATCAGCCGCTGGGCCCTGCGCAGGTCGCGGAGGGTGCACGGTTCAGGGGTGCAGCAGGGGCCGCACGCGCGGCTGCGCTCTCCGGTGAGCGCGGCCGCCGACGCCGGCCGGATCGCCCCCGCGTCCTCACGGTCCGTCCCGTCCCGCATGCGGACCAGCAGCGGGTAGTCCATACCGTCCGTGAAGACGGCGGCTTCGCCCGGCCGCAGGGTGACCAGGTACTCGGACTGGGCCGCCGTGATGTTCATGGTCGCGCCGACCGCCTCGCGGTCGTCCTGGGCGGGAAGGCGGTGGACCACCTTGGCGGCGGTGTTCTTGATGACGTCCGGGAGGAGCTTGGAGGGAATCTGGTCGGCGATGACCAGGCCCTCGCCGTACGCGCGGATCTCGGCCAGCAGACCGGCGAACATCTCCACCGCGTGGGCGCTCGCGCCGCCCTCCTCCGAGCGGCGGAGCAGCCGGTGCGCCTCCTCGAAGACGCTCAAGTGCCGCAAGGGGAAGGAGAGTCGACGGGTCACGCGCTGTTCCATGCGCAGGTACTCGACGAGCCGGATGAGGATCGTGCCCATGAGGAACGACTTGTCCTTGTCGTCGCCGACGTCCTCGATCTCGAAGACGACGTTGCGGCGCAGGAGTTCACCGAAGTCGAGCGGGCGGCCCCCCTCCAGGAATCGTCCCGTCGTGCCGAGCCTCAGACTGGCCAGGCGGATCTTGATGAAGCCCTGGACGTTGTCGGCGACCTCCTTGCCGTAACCGATGTCGGTCACGACCTTCAGGGCCGTGTGCTCCAGGTCCTCAAGGGTGGGGTAGCGGGGCTCGGTGCCGGGCACGAGCGGTTCGCCGAGGGTGAGGTCCCAGCCCAGGTCCTCGTAGCAGCGGGTCAGCGCGGCACTCAGCACCTGCGGGAACGGTTCCTGCGGGTCGAAGGAGGCCAGGAACAGGGCGCGCACCATGTCGAGGTGCGTCTGGAGGGGGAAGCGCTCACCGTTCGCGAACGCCGAGGGCTCCAGGGGATTCAGGCCGGCCGGGAGGGCGTCGGGGTCGCCGGGTTTGATGACGACGACCTCGCTCGTGTCGCCGAGCCGCGCCGACATGAACCGGTACTCCGCCTTCGCCGGTTCCACCACCAGCCACGGGATGCCCGCATGGGTAGCCGCCTCCAGCATGCCGCGCACGGTCTGCGACTTGCCGCCGCCCGTCGCCCCGCACACGAAGGTGTGCCGGTTGAGGGTGGAGCGGGTCAGTTCCAGGTCACCGACGGGGCTGCGGTTGCGGTCGAGCACCGACCCGAGCCGGACCGGGGGCGGGGTGTCGGCCGTGACCGGACGGCCGGTGGTCTCGGGGGTGACGTCGAACTCCGGGCGCAGCGCGAACCGCACGCCCGGTATCTCCTGCGCGGGGGGCCGGGCCAGAGCTGCCAGCAGATCGGATCCGGCGTGGAAGGGGTACTCCTCGGGGGCGGGGAGAGCGCCGCCGAGCGCCGTGGGCAGGTCCCCGACCCGCCCGGTCGGCCGGAGCGCGTAGGGCAGCCCCTCCAGGTCCGCCGAAGCGCAGACCAGCGCGGCGACACGCGCCGCCTCCTGCGACGTACGGCCGCCCGCCAGCAGGCGTATCCGCCACAGTCCGGTGGCCGCCGCCCTGGCCAGGTCCTTGTGCCGTCGCTCCAACCGGGCGGCCGCGATGGCGTACTCGGGCGAGCCGTCCGCCTTGGACATCGCGCGGCGCTGTTCGTCGGCGATGTCGCCGGTGAGGTCGTCGAGTTCGTCGGCGGGCACCGGTTCGGCGAACACCATCCAGGCGAAGGGCTCCTGCCACACCGCCAGGAGGCAGTCCTCCAGGCTGGGCCGCTGACGTGCGGCGCCGCTCCCCCCGGTGTTCGGCTCCGCGTCGACGAGCAGCCCGTCGGTCACACCCGCGACGGCGCTCCAGTGCGGGAAGCCGGCGAACAGGGACGCCGCGGTTCCCGTCGGCTGGGTCAGACCGCGTGCGCCGGCGGGCAGTCGCAGCAGAGTGCTGCCGCCGTCGGCGTCGGCACGGCCGCCGAGCAGAGCGCTCCCTCCGACCATCACGTCGATGGGCCGGTCCGCCGCGCGGCGCGCCCAACCGACGAACACCGCACCACCCGTGGGGTCTTCGGAGCGCCGTGCGTGATGCGCGGAGACCAGGGCGGCGAGCCGCTGGGCGTGCAGGTCGTCGCCGGGACCGCCTGGCCGGTCGTCCGTGAGGCGTTGGCGAGGGACCTCTCGCAGCAGGCAGGCGTCCATGTCGAGGAAACGCTGCCATGTGCCGCCGTACGGCGTGGTGTTCATGGGGTACGGCCCGCTCTCGCTCGCTGATCGGCGCGCAGCCGCGGCCGCTGTGTCCCGACCGGATACGACTGGCCCGCGCGTCCGCGATACCGGGCCGGGCTCACAGGATGCGGACGGTCAGGTTCTTTGCCGCGCCGCTCCACGGCGGCACAAAAAGCAGCCCCTTTGCCGTGCCGCTCCACGGCGGCGCAAGAAGCGGCCCCTTCGCCGACTTCACTCCGGCAAACCGGCGGACCGCCCCAGTTGCCGGAGTTGTCAGCCAACGCGAATAAACGTGCATCATCGCTGAGTTGACCAGAATCGTGCGCAAGCAGTGCGGTTCGCAACGTCTCCCCCGTTGTCGATCTTGCGCCTACACCCTAGAGCCGGTCGGGTCCCAGGCCAAGCCTTGCAACTGTGACTTCGTTACCGGTGGTTCCAACTGGACTCAGGGGGCGAATTCGTGCAGCATGTTTCGGCTGCGAATCAATGACTGGCTGCCGCTTCGGCGGTCACGGGGGCGAGTTCACATCACCAGAGGCGTACGTGCTGCCGCCCTCGGGACGGTCATTTCTCAACTGTCCACATGTGGCTGCCTTTTCGGCCCACTTCCTTCCCAGGGCGGACCTCTTACGTGACCCATCCCGTCGATCCGCACCAACCGGGCCGGCCGGTCGGCCCCGGCCATCCTCCCCAGGGCGACTTCCCCCACGGCTACCCTCCCCCCGGCCAGCCGCACCAGGTGCCGCCCGCGTACCAGGCTCCGGATGCACCGCCTGCCATGCCGCCGTACGGTGCCCCGGCCCAGCCCTCGCAGGCGTACGCACCGGGCCCGGCCCACCCGCCTCCTGCGCAGCCGCCCTACCAGGCGGTTCCACCCCAGCAGGCGGTTCCACCCCAGCAGTTCGCGCCGCCGCCGTATCAGCCTTCGTATCCGCCCCCGCACGCGCACCCGCACCCGCACCCGCAGCAGCACCCGCAGCAGCCGCACTATCCGGCGCCCCCTCAAGCGCCTCAACAGCCGTACAGCACACCGCAGATGTCACCCCAGGCACCCCAGGCACCCCACCACCCGCTGTACGCGGCTCCGCAGGCACCGCTTCCGCAGACGCCCCAGCCCGTGCACCACGCACCGCCACCGCCCCCACCACCTGTGCCCGCCCCCGTCTCCACCACCCCCGGTGCCGAGTTCCCCGCCGCCCACGCTCCGGTGGGCACCCCCGAGGTTCGCCGCGGAGCCGACTCCTCCTCCGTGACCACCCTGCTGCTCAACCTCCCCCTCTTCCTGGGCAGCCTGCTGGTGATGTTCCTGATTTCGCTGTCCATGCCGAGCGGTGTGGACGTGGCGTTCGTCGTCGCCTGGCTCGCATCGGGTGCCCTGGTGTTCAACCGGCCGACCGAACGCGGCCTGGCGAAGCTGTACTTCAAGATGCGTGAACCCCTGGGCAGCGAACTCGCCGTACTCCAGCCGATCTGGTACGAGGTCACCCAGCGGGCCGGCGTCGACGGGTCCAAGTACGACCTGTGGATGGAGGACACCGACGAGCTGAACGCCTCCGCCGCCGCGGGCCACATCGTCGGGGTCACGCGCGGCGCCATGCGCAGTCTCCCGCCCCAGCAACTGGCCGCCGTGCTCGCCCACGAGCTGGGCCATCATGTCGGCGGCCACGCGTGGGCCGGGCTGCTCGGCCACTGGTACGCCGTGCCCGCCCGGCTCGTCATGAGTGCCCTGCGGCTCGTGATCCGCGTCCTCGCCGCGATCTCCGAGATCCTCGCCGGACTGTTCGTGATCTTCCTCGGGATACTGGCCATCGCCCTGCTGTTCACCTTCCCGGCCGCGCTGGCCCTCTACGCCGTACCGTTCCTGCTCGCCTGGTCCGGGCGCCAGGGTGAGCTGCGGGCCGACCGGTTCGCGGGCCTGATCGGCTACGGTCCGCTCCTGGTATCCGTGTTCACCGCGTGGCACGCGGCGGGAGCCGACGACGACCGCCGCAAGCAGCGAACGATGGCGCGCCTCATGTCCACACATCCGCCGCTGCACAAGCGCATACGCGCGATCGAGACCTTCGTCGCCTGACCGGCCTGGAGCCCTCCCATGACGATCGAGAACACCGAGGCCGGGCAACTCGGCCCGTATCAAAGACTGTTCGACGCCGGCCAGCGCGTCGCTTGGACCTACCGCGACCCCGAGTCGCTCCGTCAGCCGTTCGTCGAAGCCGAGCCGCAGCGCACGGAGCTGGACGGCAGCTACGAGAACCGTGTGCAGGCCGCCAGGCTGGACCGCAAGGACCGCATCAGCTCCGCGCTGAGGATCGGCATCGTCGTCGCCGTGGTGTTCTACCTGCTGAGCCTTCTCTTCACGGTGATGCTCACCATCGGCGGTGTCATCGTCGGCATCCTGGTGGTGCGCGCCCTCTACGCCTCGTTGCGGTACACCGCCGCCACCCGTGCCCGCACCGCCCAGGCGAAGGCGCTGGAGGAACGTTTCCAGAACGACTGGCAGGCGTGGCACCAACGCTGGACACTCCACGAGGCCCAGCAGACGCAGTGGATCGCCGGCCTGGACGCCTGGGGCGCGCTGCCCTTCGGAGCGGGCACCCGGCGGCTGGACGTCTTCGGCGGCAGCCAGCGCGGTCGCGAGGGCTTCCTCACGGTCTTCGGCGCTTCGACGCTGCGCCAGCGGCCGCTGATCGTGCTGGACCTGACCCAGGCCCTGGTGTGCCGTGAGCTGTCCGTGCTCGCCGAGGCGGGCGGCGTGCCCGTGGACGTGCAGCTGCTGCCCAGCCGTATGGCGGAGAGCGGCATCGTGAGCGGGCTCGCGCCGCACGAACTGGTGCAGGCCCTGGTCGAGGCCATCCACGGGGACAGCCCCGAGTCGGCCCGGGCCGATCGTGCCGTCTACACCCGGATCCTCACCCAACTGTGCGGCGCGCTGGGCGAGGACGTGTCCCTGGCACGGCTCGGTGCCGGGCTGCGCGTCCTGGTGGGTGAGGCCGACGACGCCAAGGCGCTCAGCAGGGAGGAGCGCAACCGCATCGCGGACGATCTGTTCAGCGACAAGAACAAGGACCAGCTGCGGGACAGCCTCATCCGGCTGGCGTCCTTCGTGCACCCACTGGAGCAGCTGGGAACGGCCCGTGAGGGGCGTGGGCCCGGCTATCTGACGTGCGTCGCACTGGACTTCGGCGCGGGTTCGGCGAGCGCGGAGCTGCTGGCCGACCTCGCCCTGCAGAGCGTGATGCGGCGGCTCTCCTCGTTCCAGGAGGAGGCCCCGTGCGTCGTGGTGATGCTGGGCGAGCAGGGCCTCCAACGTCGTCACCTCGAACAACTGGCCCAGGTGTGTGAGCGTCGGGGCGCCCAACTCACGTTCGTGCACTCGCATCTGCGGGACGCCGGCGAGGAGCTCATCGGCGGCGGAACGGTCGCCTTCATGCGGCTCGGCAACCACCAGGAAGCCACGGTCGCCGCCGACTTCCTGGGCCGCCACCACTCCTTCGTCCTGCACTCGCTGACGGACACCGAGGGCCGGACCGTCAACACCTCCGTCGCCAAGACGATCGGCTCCTCCGTCAGCCGCGGCACCACCACCAGCCACTCGGAGACGTACGGCCGGAACTGGGGCAGCAGCAGTTCCACGACCTACCAGGGCTGGTTCAACCCGCTCTCGACGTCGGACTCCACCAACTCCGGCGGCAGCTACAGCGAGACGACCGGCACCTCCACGAGCGTCACCCACACCACGAACGAGTCCACCACCCACACGACCGGCGACAGCGACAGCACGAGCCTGGCGACCGGGCGGCAGCGCGTCTACGAGTACGCCCTCGAACCCACACAGCTCCAGTCGCTCGCCGAGTTCAACCTGCTGGTGGTGGAACGGCAGCCCGGCGGCGCCGTCCAGGTGCACGCCGGCGACTGCAACCCCAACGTCGTCCTCCTGGACCGGGTGAGCACGCAGCCGCTGCCCCGCTTCGACACACCGCCGCAGTACATCCCCGCTCCCGCCATCACCGCCGATCAGGCGTATGTCGCTCCGCAGCAGCCTTACGCCCCCGTACAGACCCCGGTGGCGCCCCAACAGCCGTACACCGGGGCACCTCAACAGCCGTACGCTCCGGCTGCCCCACAGGCCCAGTGGATGCCCCCGGTCCAGCCGCCCCAGTCTCCGGGCAGCTGGGCCCCGGGTCCGCCGCCGAACTGGCCCGGTCAGCAGTCGGGTGGCTCTCAGTGACGAAAGGCGAGGAGGAGTTCGACGAGACGTTCGTCCGGCTTTTCCAGAGCGCCACGCCGTCGGCGGCGGCAGTGGTCGCCGACCGGATGGGCGCACAGGGCCGTCTGCACCTTCTGAACCAGCGGCGGTACCCGCCGCCGGAGGGATTGCGGTGCGGCAGCGCAATTACCAGGACGCGGCTGAGACGCAGCTCTCGACGAGACAGAGCCTGGTCGCCGCCGCCACGATCGCTGCCGCAGGCCGGTTCGACCTGCTGCAGTACGTCGTCGACCGCTGGCGTGTCCGCTATCCGTGGCTGGACCACAAGGACGAACGGAAGCTGTACGAAGAGGCCATTCGCCTGCGTTCGGCCGGGCCCATCGAGGAGAGGCTGGCGGAGCTGAGCTGAGCTGTCGGTCCGTCACGACAGATACGTCACCGCAAGCAGGGGGTGGCCAGGGAGGAGCCCTGACCACCCACCGGCGTCACGGCCCTGCGGCCGGACTCCCTTTCGCCGTCACTCCCTGTCCGCGTCCGCGGTCATGATGCGGACGCATTCTTCGAGCGCCCCGCACAACGCCGGTACGAAGGCGGCGAGTTCGGCGTCCGAGGCCCTTCCCGCCTCCAGCACGGCACCCACCACCGTCACCAGCACGGCGGCGGCCTTCAACGCGTGCACGTCGGCCAGTGCTTCGAGGAGGCCACCGGGGCACGTGTCCGCGAGGGCCTCCCGGCCGGTCACCGGATCCACACCGAGCCTGCGCAGCCGCGCCCCGCTCATACGGCCGCCTCCCACGGGCAGTAGTCCTGCCCCAGCGTCGCCAGAACCGCCGCCCGACGACGCGCCCGCTGAAGCCGCCGCCGATCGAGTTCGTCCCGCTCGCACTCCCAGAGGACGACGTACGGCCGGACCAACGGCAGCCCATCGACCCTCCCCGACACGGAAGTAGCCGCTTCCCGTCGGGGCCGCTGTACGTTCGGCGTCCACCATACCCGTGGATAACCGCAGATAACCACGGATGCACGGAAAGCCATGGTCACCCACGCTAGATTCATGGATCTTGACCGTACGCGCCCGCTGTGGCGGCAGATCGCAGCGGAGATCATCCGGCGCATCGAGGACGGCACCTACCCACCGGGAAGCCGGGTGCCGTCCACTCTGGAGATCGCGCAGGAGTTCGGTGTGGTGAACGCGACTGCGGCGAAGGCCATGCGGCACGTCCGGGAGCAGGGCTGGACGCGAGGCGAAGTAGGGCTGGGGACCTTCGTGGCCGACCAGTTGCCGCCTGCTTCCGGGGAAGCGCCAACCGCGTGAGCCCTGACGGCAACATCGACCACGGCGCGCCACTGACCCCATACCGGCAGCTGGCAGGGATCCTCCGCGCTCAGATTCAGCGCGGTGACTGGCAGCCCGGGCGGATGCTGCCCAGCGAAGCCCAGCTCGTGCAGCGGTACGGGATCGCCCGGACGACCGTGCGGCGAGGGCTCGGCCTGCTGGCCGACGAAGGCTGGGTGGACGCGGTACCTCAGCGGGGCTGGTTCGTCACCGACACCCTGCCGCCCTCTCCTGAGACGCCCGCGTCCCCCGCATAGCGAACAGTTCGGCGGGTCACTCCCCGGAGTCGGTGCCGCCGGGCCGGGTGCTGTGCCTGTCGATGTTGGCGAGGCCGCACACCACGGTCGAGCACCCCGGGCCCCGCCTGCCCGTCGAGGCCGTACGGATCTGGGAGGACCAGCTCGCCACCAGGGGAGACGTGGTGAACGGCCACGCCCGCCTGCGGCTCGGCCGCGACGGCGAACTCCTCGCCGAGATCCAGCGACCGGCGGTGGACGGCAAGGATGCCCCACCCCCCGCTGTGGGTGGCCTGCGACGGCGTCCCGAGCATCGCCACCGGTCTGACCCCCGAAGTCGTCCCCGGCATGCCACGCGGGGACCACGCCGTGGAGAGCCGCAGCGAGGCCGTGCGGCTGATCGGTGACCGGTTGCGGGAGTTGGAGGACGAGGGCCTGCCCCACGCGGGCGAGCTGCGGGCCTGGCTGACCCAGGCAGAGCGGGGCGGTGCGGACGCCCGCACGGTACTCGACGTCCTGCCATCGTCACCGCTGATGGACGCCCTCACCGCCGACCTGAGCCCCGGCAAGGCCCGCATCGACAACTGCTTCGGCGCGGCCCCGAAAACGGCCACGAAGACGGAGCCGGAAACACCGGCCGGAGGCCCCGCGAGCGCCACCCCGCCGCAGCCCACCACACCCACCGCCGACCGAGCCGCACCCGACATCCCCCTCTGGGAAGTCGGCATGCGTCCACGCGGCACATCCGGCGTGCCCCGCCCCACCACCCAGCAGCCCCGGCAGCTGCCGCCCGGCCACGAGCGCCCCGGCCCAGGGCTCGGCGTGGGCGACTGACCGGGGCCCCGAGGACGTCACCGGAGCGGGCCGGAATTCAGTCCCGCTTCGGCCCCGTGATCGCCTCGCCGATGACGAAGCCCTTGGCCGGCCCTTCCGGGATGACGACCTCCGTGCCGTAGGGGACACGGTGGATGTCCTCCCAGTCCGCCTTCTCGGGGCTCGGTCTGGTGAAGAGCGTGACAGCGCCCCCGCCGTCGTAGTCATCGATGGTGACGTACACCGGAATTCCCGCGCGAGCGTACTCACGGCGCTTCCTGATCCGGTCGCGGTCCTGATTGTGCTTGCCGGGAGAGACGACCTCGACGATGAGCCGAACGGCTGAGGCAACAATGCCCAGGCCGTCAGCGGTCACGTACCGTTCGCTGTCCCGCGGCACAACGAACAGATCCGGTACCCACACGCGGCCTTCGTGGATGATGTTCCCGTCCTGTCTCGCGACGAAGTCACCACCCCTCAGGTGATCGGCCAGGTCGTCCCGGAAGAGGTTCACCGTCTGACTGTGCGAGTGACGGCCGGTGGGCGACAACTCGATGGCTCCCTCGATGATCTCGGCTCGGTAGCCCTCGGGGAGTTCGATGGCCTTCCATGCCTGCCACACGACTTCGTCCAGTTCGGAAAGGGACGAGACCGGCTCGGGATCGGTCCTGATCTCAGGCATGGCCTCCGGCCTCTCATGCATCAGCGCGGTCATGGTGTGGCACCTCCTCTCAAGTGTGGGCTTGGCGTGCTCAACCCACAAGCAACGCCGCCACGCTAGGCGGCCACCGTGGCTCACCTGCGAAAACGGCTCCACTTCACTCGAACTGGTGACGCAGCAACGATTCGCTCAACAAGCCCTGGCTCTCACCACCCCCTTCGCGCCCCTCCTTCCTCCCCCGTCTCACCCACCCCGTACAACCATCCCCCCACCCCAATCGTCTGATCGTCGTCGGCGGTGTCCCCTGCCGACGACGATCGGCATCCCCTGAAGGACCCCATGACCTCAGTCAGACGCTCGACGGCGGCAGTGGCGGGCGTAGTCGTGTTCGCCGCCGTAGGCGGCCTGCTCGCGGTGACCGCCACGTCCGCGAACGCGGCCGTCACCTGTGCCTCCCCCACCTTCAAGCGGCAGCTCTTCGCGAACACCACCTTCTCCGGTACGCCGAAGAAGACGGACTGCGACGCGGAGATCAGCGAGAACTGGGGCACCGGCGCACCCGCCACCGGCCTGCCGTCCAACAACTTCGGCGTCCGCTGGACCGTGACCCGCGACTTCGGCTCCGGCGGCCCCTTCACCCTCTCCGCCACCGGCCTCGACGGCATCCGCGTCTACCTCGACCCCGGCACCACCGGCGCCCGCAAGATCGACCTCTGGAAGAACGGCACCACGACCGTCTCCAAGACCCTCAACCTCACCATCCCCTCCGGCAAGCACACCCTCCGCGTCGACTACGTCAACTGGACCGGCTCCGCCAAGGTCAACTTCACCTACACACCCCGCACCTCCGCCACCATCGACAAGGTCGCCCCGCTGACGCCGACCGCCCCGACCGTGGCGTACGACAAGGCCACCGGCAAAGCCAAGATCGCCTGGTCCAGGAACAAGGAGATGGACCTGGCCGGATACCGGGTCCTTCGTCGCCCCGCGACCAGTGACAGCTGGAAGAGACTGACCGATACGGCAGCCGGCTCCTCTGCGTACACCGACGCCACTCTGGCGAAGACCGGTGAGACGTACGTGTACGAGGTCCGCGCCTACGACAAGGCCGGCAACGAGTCGGCCGGCAGCGCGGACCGGTCGGTCACGACGGTCGACCGGACCCCGCCCCCCGTTCCCTCCCATGTCGAGGCGACCGATGGGCAGCCGGGGGTCACGCTGGCGTGGAACGCCGTGCCGGGCGCGGCGTACCACCTCGTCCACCGGCGCTGGGACGACGACGGCGGCGACAACCCCGTGGTCCAGGTGGCGAAGGTGACGTCCACCTCCTGGCTCGACACCACGGTGAAGGAGAACCTCGACTACAGCTACTGGGTCACCGCGGTCGACGAGGCCGGCAACAAGTCAGCGAAGTCCGCGGGCACCCACGTCTCGCGGGGTGATCACGCCCCTTCCGCGCCCACCGGTCTGACCGCGACGACGAAACCGGCGGCCGGCATCGGGTTGACCTGGCAGGCTCCGAAGACTCCGATCGCCCAGGATCTGTCGCACTACCGGATCTACCGCGGCAACAAGCTCGTGGACACGGTGCGTTCCACGCAGACGTCGTTCGTGGACTCCGGCGTTCGACACGGCCTTACGTACACCTACACGGTGACCGCGGTCGACTTCGCCGAGAACGAGTCCGCCGCCTCGGCATCGGCCACGGCCGTGGCTCCCACGGCCGGCCTCGCCCCGGCGGCCGTCACCGGCCTGACCGGGGCCATCGTCGGTCAGGATGTCGAGCTGACATGGCGAAGCAACCCCGAGGCGGACGAGGTGGACCACTATGACGTCTACCGGGGCCAACTCGTCGACGGCACCTGGCAGTACGAGCTGTGGAACTCGGTGCACGCGGGATGGACGGACCCCGATGAACCCCTGAGTCACGTCCAGGAGTTGTACGGCTCTCGCGGCGAGACCGTCCGCTGGGCGGTCATCGCCGTGGACATCCATGGCAACTCCCGCTTCGGCACAGGCGAGGAGTTCTCGTACGTCACCTTGACGGAACCGGTCGGCGCACCGGACGCGTAACGCGCGCTCCCTACGAGGAGGCGGCCCGATACCTGGGCGCCTGGGGCCCGGACCTCGACCGACACACGCGCCCCACGGCCCCGTACAACCAATCCCCCACCTCAGCTGTCTGTTCGTCGGCGGTAGGTCCCTGACCGCTGACGAACAGGCACCAGGCATCCCACCCAGGCACCGGCGCAGAAGGACCCAAGTGATCCCGAAAACCCCAGTCAGACGTACGGCCGGCGCGACCGCTGTCGTGCTCGCCACCGCTGGTGGGCTGCTCACCGCGGCCTCCGCGCCCGCGTCCGCCGCCGTCACGTGCACCTCCCCCGTCTTCAAGCGGCAGTTCTTCGCGAACACCACCTTCTCCGGCACCCCGAAGAAGACGGACTGCGACAGCGCGATCGACCAGAACTGGGGGACCGGCGCTCCCGCCACCGGCCTGCCGTCCAACAACTTCGGCGTCCGCTGGACCGTGACCCGCGACTTCGGCTCCGGCGGCCCCTTCACCCTCTCCGCCACCGGCCTCGACGGCATCCGCGTCTACCTCGACCCCGGCACCACCGGCGCCCGCAAGATCGACCTCTGGAAGAACGGCACCACGACCGTCTCCAAGACCCTCAACCTCACCATCCCCTCCGGCAAGCACACCCTCCGCGTCGACTACGTCAACTGGACCGGCTCCGCCAAGGTCAAGTTCACGTACACGCCCCGCACCTCCGCCACCGTCGACACGGTCAAGCCCCTTGTCCCGACCGGGACTTCGGTGTCGTACGACTCGGAGACGGGCCGGGCCAAGCTGACCTGGGCGAAGAACAAGGAGATGGACCTCGCCGGGTACAAGGTCTACCGGCGGCTCAAGGGCGCTTCGTTCGGCAGCACGCCGCTCGCGACGACCACCTCCACCTCGTACACCGATACCGGGCTGCCGAAGTCGGGCGCGGCGTACTACTACGAGGTCCGCGCCTACGACAGGGCGGGCAATGGGTCGGCGGGTACGGCCGATCAGTTGGTCACCACGGTGGACCGGATCCCGCCGACCGTCCGGGATCTGAAGGTCAGCGGTGAGTCCTCCCTCGACGGGGTGTCCCTCTGGTGGATGTCCGAGGGGGCCGAGACGAACCGGCTGCTGAGGGCCGCCTCGCCCGACGGGCCGTTCGAGGAGGTCAAGGGCCCCTGGGGCAACTCGGCGACCGATGCCACCGCCCCGTACGGGGAGACCTCGTACTACAAGGTCGCGGTGTCGGACGCGGCGGGCAACACCGCGTACTCGTCGGTGGTGTCGATCGCCAGGCCGCTCGCGGTGCCTTACTTCTGGAAGACGGAGAACCGGCCGGAGGACGGCGGCGGCGTCGATCTGCGCTGGGACGTGTCGCCGTACGCGCCGACCGAGTTCCGGGTCCACCGCGAGGAGCGCCGCTTCGACGAGGCGACCGGGACCTTCGACGTCGTCGACTCCCAGGTGGTGCCCTGCGAACCGAAGCTCGCCGACACCGCCTACGGCACCAAGTACAGCTACACCTGCACCGACACCACGGTCGTGCCGAGCCCCGACGACGGGTTCTACGTGTACTGGGTGACGACCGTCGACGCGCTCGGCCGGGAGTCGGCCCCCTCGCAGACCATCTCCCACGGCTACGGCGACGGCACCGCCCCGCCGCTCGTCACCGGGTTCACGGCCACCGCCACCGAGTACGGCACGGTCCTGGACTGGGACGACAGCCCGGTCGCCGACCTCGCCGAGTACAACGTGTTCCGGGTCAGCACGGTGGACGACGGGACCGGGTACACGCATGTGGGCACGGTCGAGGCGGGCACCAGCCGGCTCGTCGACGCGGCGAACCTCCAGGACGGCGAGCACCACACGTACTTCGTGGACGCGGTGGACACCTCGGGCAACTCCAACTACACGTCGGCCGACAAGATGGTGTCCACGACCGTCACCGAGCTCGACCTGCGGCCCACCGTGGAGACCCCCGCGGACTGGCTGGTCAGCGTGAACGCACGGGCCGCCGACGGCGCGGCCGCGGTCGACCTCACCTGGGAGCTGTCCAGCTCGTACAACGGGACGGACATCACCGGTTACCGGGTGTACCGGTGGAACCCGGCCACAGCCGCCTACGAGCCCCTGACCGCCGACCCGGTCACCGGCACGTCGTACACCGACACCACGGCCGCCGCCGGCACCACCCACTTCTACTGGGTGACCGCCCTCCACGCCGACGGCACCGAATCGCCCCCCGGCGACGCCTGGGTGGCCCTGGCCCCCTGAGCACGCGAGGTCCCCTCGCACGCCCCAAGGCCCCAAGGACCACAGCGATCCCACCCAGACGTCACAGCAGGGGCCCGGAGGTTCACCTGAACCTCCGGGCCCCTGACCGTACTTGACGAACCGTCAGTCGGACGCCTGTCGCCCCTTCGGCCGCCACACCACCAACGCGCTGCTCTGCTGCACTTCCTGGTAGGGCACCAGATCGCGCCGGTACGACGCGTGGACGGCGGCCTCGCGCTGGCGCATGGCCGCGGCGGCACCGTCGAGGGCCGCCTCCATCTCGGCCACCCGCGACTGGAGCGCGGCGACCTGGTTCTCCAGTTCGATGATGCGCTTGATGCCGGCCAGGTTGATGCCCTCGTCCTGCGACAACTGCTGGACGGTGCGCAGCAGTTCGATGTCACGGGCCGAGTAGCGACGGCCGCGCCCGGCGGTGCGGTCCGGGGAGACCAGGCCGAGACGGTCGTACTGGCGCAGGGTCTGCGGGTGCAGACCGGAGAGCTGGGCGGCCACCGAGATGACGTACACCGGTGTCTCTTCCGTCAGCTCATAAGGGTTCCTACGGCGGCCGTCCATCACATTCATGCTCCCTTCGCGGCCTGGAACAGCTCCGCTCGCGGGTCCTCACCCGCGGTCGCCTCGCGATACGCCTCCAGCGCGTCACGAGCCTTCCCCGACAGGTCCTTCGGGACACTCACCTCGACGGTGATCAACAGGTCCCCACGGGTGCCGTCCTTGCGGAAGGCGCCCTTGCCCCGGGCCCGCATCGTACGGCCGTTGGGGGTGCCCGGAGGCAGTTTCAGGGTGACCGGCGGTCCGCCCAGGGTCGGGACCCGGACCTCTCCGCCGAGCGCCGCCTCGGGGTACGTCACCGGGACGGTCACCGTGAGGTTGTCGTCCTTGCGGCCGAACACCGGGTGCGGGTCGACGTGCACGACGACGTACAGGTCGCCCGCCGGGCCGCCCCGCTCGCCGGGGGCGCCCTTGCCGCGCAGCCGGATCCGCTGGCCGTCGGAGACGCCCGCCGGGATCCGGACCTGCATGGTGCGGGAGGACTTGGCGCGGCCGGAGCCCTTGCAGATGTCGCAGGGGTGCTCGGCGATCAGACCGCGGCCCTTGCAGTCCGGGCAGGGGTCCGTCAGGGAGAAGCCGCCGCCGGAGCCCCGCGCGACCTGGCCGGTGCCGACGCACGTCGGGCACACCCGGGGTGTGCCGTTGGCGTCGCCGGTGCCCGAACAGGCCTTGCAGGGCGACTGCGAGGACATCCTGAGCGGGACGGTCGCGCCCTCGATGGCCTCGGTGAAGCTCAACGTGACCTCGGACTCGATGTCCTGGCCGCGCCGGGGCTGCACCCGCGTGGTGCCGGAGCTGCCCCGGTTGAACAGGCCGCCGAAGACATCGCCGATGCCCCCGCCGAAGCCGCCCGCCTGGCCACCGCCCTGGGCGCCGCCTCCGAAGAGGTCGCCCAGGTCGAAGTTGAACGAGCCGCCGCCGGCGCCGGGTCCGGGGCGGAAGCCACCGTTGCCGAAGAGGGCGCGGGCCTCGTCGTACTCCTTGCGCTTCTTGGGGTCACCGAGGATGTCGTTGGCCTCGGAGATCTCCTTGAAGCGCTCCTCGGCCTTGGTGTTCCCCTTGTTGGCGTCCGGGTGGAACTCGCGGGCGAGTTTGCGGTACGCCTTCTTGATCTCGGCCTCGGTGGCGTCCTTGGGGACGCCGAGGACCTTGTAGTAGTCCTTCTCGATGAAGTCCTTGGTACTCATCCTCGACGTCCCTCCTTCCGCTCACCGTGCACGCCGCCGCGCACCTCGCCGTGTACGACGCCGTCGGCGTCAGCCCTCGTCCGGGCCACCGCTCTCCTTGTCGTCGGCACCGGAGGCACCCGCCGCCTGCTCCTCGGAGCCCTCGGCCTTGGCGGGCTGCGCCCCCGGCTGGGGCTCGGCCACGGCCACCCGCGCGGGGCGGATGGTGCGCTCGCCGATGCGATACCCCGGCTGGAGAATCGCCACGCACGTCGTCTCGGTGACGTCGGGCGCGTAGCTGTGCATCAGGGCCTCGTGGATCGTCGGGTCGAAGGGCTCGCCCTCCTTGCCGAACTGCTGAAGGCCCATCTTCGCGGCGACGGTCTCGAGGGACTCGGCGACGGACTTGAAGCCGCCGACGAGTTCGCCGTGCTCCCGCGCCCGGCCGATGTCGTCGAGCACGGGCAGGAGTTCGGTCAGGAGGTTCGCGATGGCGATCTCCTTGACCGTGATCCGGTCGCGCTCGACCCGTCGACGGTAGTTCTGGTACTCGGCCTGGAGGCGCTGGAGGTCCGCCGTGCGCTCACCGAGCGCCGTACGCACCTGGTCCAGCTGCGCCGTCAGACCGGCCACCTGGGCCGTCGCTGCCGCGTCCCCGGCCGGGGCCGCCCCCTCCTGGGGGGCGGCCTTCGACTCGGCGTCCTCGGAGCCGGAGGGGACATCAGGCTGCTGCGGCTGAGCCGACTGCGGCTGCTGCTCGTCGAAGCCCGGGGTCTCCTCCGTCACGCGGCACCGTCCTTACGGTCCTCGTCGACGATCTCGGCGTCGACGACGTCATCGTCGGCCTTGGCGTCACCGGCGCCGGCCTCGCCGCCCGCGGCCTGCGCGGCCTGGGCGTCGGCGTAGAGGGCCTGGCCGAGCTTCTGCGAGACGGCCGCGACCTTCTCGGTGGCCGTGCGGATCTCGGCGGTGTCCTCGCCCTTGAGCACTACCTTCAGCTCGGCGACGGACGCCTCGACCTCGGTCTTGATGTCACCGGGGACCTTGTCCTCGTTGTCCTTGAGGAACTTCTCGGTCTGGTAGACGAGCTGCTCGCCCTGGTTGCGGGTCTCGGCGGCCTCGCGGCGGCGGTGGTCCTCCTCCGCGTACTGCTCGGCCTCCTGGCGCATCCGGTCGACCTCGTCCTTCGGCAGCGAGGAGCCGCCGGTGACGGTCATCTTCTGCTCCTTGCCCGTGCCCAGGTCCTTCGCGGTCACGTGCATGATGCCGTTGGCGTCGATGTCGAAGGACACCTCGATCTGCGGGACGCCACGGGGCGCCGGCGGCAGACCGGTGAGCTCGAACATCCCGAGCTTCTTGTTGTACGCCGCGATCTCGCGCTCGCCCTGGTAGACCTGGATCTGCACGGACGGCTGGTTGTCCTCGGCCGTGGTGAAGATCTCGGACCGCTTGGTCGGGATCGTGGTGTTCCGCTCGATGAGCTTGGTCATGATGCCGCCCTTGGTCTCGATACCGAGGGACAGCGGGGTGACGTCGAGGAGCAGGACGTCCTTGACCTCGCCCTTCAGGACACCGGCCTGGAGGGAGGCACCGATGGCGACGACCTCGTCGGGGTTGACCCCCTTGTTGGCCTCCTTGCCACCGGTCAGTTCCTTGACCAGTTCGGCGACGGCCGGCATACGCGTCGACCCACCGACGAGAACGACGTGGTCGATCTCGGAGAGGGCGATCCCGGCGTCCTTGATGACGTTGTGGAACGGCGTCTTGCAGCGCTCCAGCAGGTCGGCCGTCAGCTGCTGGAACTGGGCCCGGGTGAGCTTCTCGTCCAGGTGCAGCGGGCCCTCGGCGGAGGCGGTGATGTAGGGCAGGTTGATCGAGGTCTCGGTGGACGAGGAGAGCTCGATCTTCGCCTTCTCGGCGGCCTCGCGCAGACGCTGCAGCGCCATCTTGTCCTTGGCGAGGTCCACACCGTGGCCGGCGCGGAACTGCTGCACCAGGTAGTCGACGACGCGCTGGTCCCAGTCGTCACCACCGAGGTGGTTGTCACCGTTGGTGGCCTTCACCTCGACGACGCCGTCACCGATCTCCAGGAGCGACACGTCGAAGGTGCCGCCACCGAGGTCGAAGACCAGGATCGTCTGGTCGTCCTTGTCGAGGCCGTAGGCGAGGGCGGCGGCGGTGGGCTCGTTGACGATGCGCAGGACGTTCAGACCCGCGATCTCACCGGCCTCCTTCGTCGCCTGACGCTCGGAGTCGTTGAAGTACGCCGGGACGGTGATGACCGCGTCCGCGACCTTCTCGCCCAGGTAGGCCTCGGCGTCGCGCTTCAGCTTCTGCAGGATGAAGGCGCTCATCTGCTGCGGGTTGAAGTGCTTCCCGTCGAGCTCGATCTTCCAGTCCGTGCCCATGTGACGCTTGACGGACCGAATGGTCCGGTCCACGTTCGTGACCGCCTGACGCTTGGCGACCTCGCCGACGAGCACCTCACCGTTCTTGGCGAAGGCGACGACGGACGGCGTGGTCCTGGCGCCCTCGGCGTTGGTGATCACGGTGGGCTCGCCGCCCTCCAGAACGCTGACGACGGAGTTAGTCGTGCCCAGGTCGATGCCGACCGCACGTGCCATTTCAATTCCTCCAACAATGACTTGAGTGGAACGGACTCAAGTGTGCATGACGCCCACCGCTGGGTCAACAGAGCTGAGTCGAGGGGGCTCAACTCTTATGTTTTCCTTATACGCAACCATCTGCTGACCTGCGCTTATATGTCCACAGGGGCGCCAATCGAGGGGCGCCGAGCAGTGGTCGCCGTACGCCCACGGACCAGCCCGTCCCCCTGACCTCCGCCCCCCGGGCGACGCCACGGCGGTGGTGCGCCGGGGCGCGTCGCCGACGGCTGAGCAGAGGCCCGTGGCGCACGGCCGGAGGCCGCCGGTGGGCGGTCCGCGATGGTCGCGCCGTACCGAACAGCGAGATCCCGCCACTCTCCACGCGCCGCAGCCGCCCACCTCGGACCAACAGCCTCTCCGCCCTCCTCACGACACTCGCTCAGCCACCCACCCCGTCCCGCCCCATCAGCCGCGCCACCACCCCGCCCCGTCCCCGGAGGCCGCGCCCCCGGCCCCCTATCCCACCCACCCCCTCCGCCCCAGCTCCGCCGCCTCCTGTTCGCGGAAGCGGCCGGGGCGGGACACGGGGCCGGGGGCGCGGCCTCCGGGGATGGGGCGGGGGCGGGTGACCCGGTCAGAGGGGCGGTGGGCGCCCGTGGGGACCGGGCGGGTCATGGTGGGGCGGTGGACGCCGGTGGGGCGGGGGCGGTGGATGCCCGTGGGGGCGGGGCGCGCGGCGGTGGGGGACGGTCTGGCCGTGCCGGGCGGGACGAAGAGCATCCCCAGGACGACCAGGGCGGTCGCCCCCGCCACCCACCACGCGGTGCGCGGCTCGGTCCACAGCATGTGGATGGCGAGCCCCACACCCGTGGAACCCGCGGCCGCGACCCCCATCACGACCACCGCCCCGGGCGGCGTGAGCCCGATCCGTCGCAGCCGGTGGGCGAGATGGTCGGGCCCGCCCCGCCACAGCTCCCGCCCCGCCCGTTTCCGCGAGACCAGGACGAGGACCGCGTCGGCGGTCGCCACGGCCGTGAGGGCGAAGGGGGCCCCGACACCGGCCCCGTACCCGACGGCGTACACGTGCAGCACACCCCCCGCGAGCAGGAAGCCCACGAACAACGCCCCGCACGTGCCGAGCACGACGCGCGCGGGCGGCCAGTTGTGCATCAGGAACCCGGTGAGCGCCGCGGCCAGCACGCTGAACAGCGTGGCCAGCCCGTCCATGACCTCGGCCGCCGCGCACCCGCTCAACGCGAACGCGGTGACCGCGCCGACCACGCCGAGCACCCCGTCGGAACGTCCCATCCCCTTGAACCCGTGCACCACCAGGGCGATCCAGACGACCCCCACCATCCCGCCCAGCACGCCGAGTTCGCTGTATGGCACCACCACCGCGGCGCCGACGACCACCCCCGCCGCCCGCACCACGGCCGGCAGTCGCCACACATCACCGAGCAGACCGAACACCCCGAGCCCCGCCCCGACGACGATCAGCCATCCGGCCTCACGCCCGAGCGGAGCGACCCCGCTCCACTCCCCCACCCACGCCACGGCGCCCACGCCGCCCATCACGGCGACACCCCCGAGCAACGGCACCCGCCGCCCGCGCCGGCGTTCCACGATCCCCAGCCGCAGCGCGGGCACGCGGACGGTCGCCGAGAGCACGGCGGTCAGCAACAGGGCGGACGCGGCAGCGAGGATTCCGTACAGCACGGATCCACGTTAGGGGTGAATGTCACAATTTCTTATGAATAACACGATCGTTTTGAAACAGCACGTTCGCCCGGATGTCCGCAGACCCCCACCCCGGCCCCGACAGGCCCGCACTCAGGCAACCCTCAGCGACGCAGATCACCGCCCCCCTGGCTACAGTGCGGCTGAAGAACTGGGTAGTCTCAGACGGACTGCATAAGTTACCGCTTAGTAATGATCTCCATGGATCTCCGAGGCACCCGGGCGGGTACCCCGGAGAAAACCCCTCGCAGGCCCGAGGAGCCCCGAAATGCAACTCGCCGCGATCATCGTGTCGTTGGTCCTGACCGTGGTCGGCGTTGCGCTCATCGCCCGAGCCGTGGCGCAGATCTACCGGTTCGTGAAGCTCGGTCAACCGGTGCCGGCGGGCAGCCGTACGGACGACCCGAAGGCGCGCACGATCACCCTGGCCCGGGAGTTCCTCGGCCACACCCGGATGAACCGGTGGGGGATCGTGGGCTTCGCCCACTGGTTCGTCGCGATCGGCTTCCTGACGCTGCCGCCGACCCTCGCCCAGGCATACGGCCAGCTGTTCCAGGCCGACTGGACGCTGCCGGTCATCGGCGGCTTCCTGCCGTTCGAGATGTACATCGAGTTCATCGGTGTGATGACGATCCTCGGCATCCTGGTGCTGATCGCCATCCGGCTGCTCAACCTGCCCTCCCGGGCCGGCCGCAAGTCGCGTTTCGCGGGCTCCAAGGCCTGGCAGGCGTACTTCGTCGAGTACGTCATCCTCACCATCGGCCTCGCGATCTACACCCTGCGCGGCCTTGAGGGCGCCATCCACCACGTGGACCACTACGAGGCCGGTTACTTCGCCTCGTACCCGCTGGTCCTCGCCTTCAAGGACCTCGACCCCAGCACCCTCCAGAACCTGGTGTACTTCGTCGCCATGATCAAGATCGGCGTCTCGCTGATCTGGATGATCACGGTCTCGCTGAACACCAACATGGGTGTCGCCTGGCACCGCTTCCTCGGCTTCCCGAACATCTGGTTCAAGCGCAACGCGGACGGCGCCACGGCGCTGGGCGGCCTGCAGCCGATGACCTCCGGCGGCAAGCCGATCGACTTCACCGACCCCGGCGACGACGACGTCTTCGGCGTCTCCCAGGTGGAGCAGTTCTCCTGGAAGGGCATCCTCGACTTCTCGACCTGCACCGAGTGCGGTCGCTGCCAGTCGCAGTGCCCGGCCTGGAACACCGGCAAGCCGCTCTCGCCGAAGCTGCTGATCATGTCGCTGCGCGACCACGCGCACGCCAAGGCCCCGTACCTCCTCGCCGGTGGCGGCAAGACCATGGAGGGCGAGGAGAAGGCGTCCGAGGAGCAGCTGGCTTCAGTGCCCGCTTCCGCGCTCGCGGAGGCCGAGCGGCCGCTGATCGGGACCGTCGAGGAGAACGGCGTCATCGACCCGGACGTCCTGTGGTCCTGCACCACCTGCGGCGCCTGCGTCGAGCAGTGCCCCGTCGACATCGAGCACGTCGACCACATCGTCGACATGCGCCGCTACCAGGTGATGATCGAGTCCGCGTTCCCGTCCGAGGCGGGCACGATGCTCAAGAACCTGGAGAAGAAGGGCAACCCCTGGGGCCTGGCGAAGAAGCAGCGCCTGGAGTGGCTCAAGGAGGTCGAGTTCGAGGTCCCGGTCGTCGGCAAGGACATCGAGGACCTCAGCGAGGTCGAGTACCTGTACTGGGTCGGCTGCGCCGGCGCCCTGGAGGACCGCGCCAAGAAGACCACCAAGGCCTTCGCGGAGCTGCTCCACATGGCGGGCGTCAAGTTCGCCATCATGGGCGGCGACGAGAAGTGCACCGGTGACTCCGCCCGCCGTCTCGGCAACGAGCCCCTGTTCCAGGAGCTCGGCATGGAGAACGTCATGGCGCTGAACATGGCGTTCGGCGAGGAGATGGACGACGAGGGCAAGGTCGTGCCCGAGTCGGCGAAGCCGAAGTCCGCGAAGAAGATCGTCGCCACCTGCCCGCACTGTCTCAACACCCTCGGCAACGAGTACCCGCAGCTCGGCGGCGACTACGAGGTCATCCACCACACCCAGCTGCTCCAGCACCTCGTCGACGAGGGCAAGCTGATCCCGGTGACCCCGGTCGAGGGCATCATCACGTACCACGACCCCTGCTACCTGGGCCGCCACAACAAGATCTACACGCCCCCGCGCGAGATCATGACCGCCGTCCCGGGCCTGCGCCAGCAGGAGATGCACCGCCACAAGGAGCGCGGCTTCTGCTGCGGCGCCGGTGGCGCGCGGATGTGGATGGAGGAGCGGATCGGCAAGCGCATCAACAACGAGCGCGTCGACGAGGCCCTCTCCCTCAACCCGGACATCGTCTCCACCGCCTGCCCGTTCTGCCTCGTCATGCTGACCGACTCGGTCAACGGCAAGAAGAACGAGGGCAAGGCCAAGGAGTCCATCACCGTCGTCGACGTCGCCCAGCTGCTGCTGGAGTCCGTCAAGACCCCGGCCCCGGACGACGACGAGCCCCCGGCGGGCACGGCGGAGACGGAGAGCGAGCCGGAGCCGCAGCCGGTGAAGTAGCCGCGCGTGCACGGCAGTTGTCATGACGATGCCCCCGGTCCGGTTCGGACCGGGGGCATCGTCATGACCCGGCCGTCACAGCCCGGCCGTCACAGCCCGTGCGGCTCAGAACTCTTCGGCCGGGAACAGCTTCTCGATCTCCGGCGGCAGGTCGTCGCTCATACGCACCACGAAGAACGGTTCCTCCTCCGGCGAGAGGCGGATCGCCACGGCGTCGGCCGGGTCCAGCCCCTTGACCTCGTACGCCTCGTACACCGCCGGCTCGGCCGTGGCGTCGACCTCGCCGGGTGTGTCCCCGCAGGGCACCGCACGGGCCGTCCCCGCCCTGGCCCCCAACTCGAACTCCACCTCGCCGCGGTCGCTGTAGCTGTCCCCTCCGTACTCCACGACGAACGCGCACTTCGCGGGCGCCTCCCCGCCGGCGCTGTCGGTGCCGCCGACATCCCCCTCACCGTCAGTCGAGCCCTTCCCCTCCCCGAACACCCGCTCGACCGCCGCCCGCACCCCCTCGTCCTCCACCGCGTGCACCAGGACGCGCACCTCGTCCCCCGGCGACTCGCGCACCGCGATCGCGTCCCCGGTGTCGACGCCCTCGACGGCGTACGCCGCGTAGACGGTCAGGTCCTCGGCCGCCACCTGGTCCTCCTCACCACCGCCCTGGTCCTCGCAGACCGAGTCCCGCGCGGTGCCCACCTCGGCGCCGAGGGTGTAGCCGACCTCGCCCGCCTCGACGTACTGCCGGTCGTCGTAGTCCACGGCGAACACGCACAAGGCCGAACTCGTGCCCCCTGTGCCCAGGGCCGCGCACCCGACGGCCAGGGGGACCGTCGCCAGGGCGGCCAGGGCGCTCCGTACACGGGTACCGCTCAGCATCTTGTCTCCCACGGGTTCGACCGCTCGTCCGTCGTTGCCTCGCCACGCAGACGCACGACCGTGGGAAAACGTTCGGACGACCCACCAGCGCACACCCCCGCACCCCCCTGTCGCACAGGTCACAGAATTTTCTCGAACTTCCGTGCAACCCTCCCGTCCCCTCACCGGTCTCCTGTTCGCCAACTTTCCCGTGAACTCCCGGAGAACTCCGGGCAACGCGGACAGAAAGGGCACCCCATTGACTGCGGACGTCTGCCAGACGTCCGCATGCAGCAGGAGATTCCCGCATGCACAAGCATCTGCGACTCGCCCTCGCGACGGCCTCCGCGGCCGCGCTGACGGGCGGTCTGCTCACCTTCTCGGCCGTGACGGCG
Source organism: Streptomyces akebiae (assembly GCF_019599145.1). Taxonomy (NCBI): domain Bacteria; kingdom Bacillati; phylum Actinomycetota; class Actinomycetes; order Kitasatosporales; family Streptomycetaceae; genus Streptomyces; species Streptomyces akebiae. Next base: position 4,685,845 of record NZ_CP080647.1, read on the forward strand.
ACGGCGGCCGACTCGGTCCACCAGCCCGTGGCCGACTTCAACGGCGACGGCTACGGCGACGTCGCGTACTCGGCCGGAAACGCCACCGTCGGCGGCGCCACGGGCGCCGGCCAGATCGTCGCCCTGTACGGCTCGGCGAGCGGCGTGACCTCGACGAAGCGCGCCACGATCAGCCAGAACACCACCGGCGTACCCGGCAGCGCCGAGAAGAACGACGCCTTCGGCTGGGTCAGCGCGTACGGCGACTACAACGACGACGGCTACGACGACCTCGCCGTGTCGGCGCAGGGCGAGGACGTCGACGGCGACACCGACGGCGGCACGGTCCTCATCGTCTGGGGCTCGGCGAACGGCCTGTCCGGCGCCACCACCGTCAAGGACCCGGCGGTCTCCTCGCACGACTACTGGGGCACCGCGCTGGCGTCCGGCGACTTCGACGGCGACGGCAAGGAGGACCTCGCGGTCGGCTCCTCGTCGAACCGGGTGTACGTCTTCAAGGGCGGCATCAGCAAGTCCGGCGCGTACGGCGGCCGCTACAGCTTCACCACCGACATCCTCTCCGGCCAGGGCACCGGCACGCTGGTGATGAGCGCGGGCGACGTCAACGGTGACAAGCGGACCGACCTCGTCGTCAACGGCTACGAGACCGACGGCGACTACCACTACAACACCAACTGGTACGTGCCCGGCAGCGCCTCCGGCCTGAGCGCCTCGGGCGCGCAGGAGCTGAAGCGCGGCATCATCACCGGCATCGGCGACATCAACGGCGACGGCTACGGCGACATCGTCACCGGCCAGGACTGGGACCCGTCGAAGGACGGCAGCCAGCCCTCGGTGCCCGAGTCGTCCACCGGCGGCAAGGTCCACGTCGTCTACGGCACCGCCGGCGGCCCGGGCACCACCGTCGCGGTGACGCAGAACAGCGGCAACGTGCCCGGTTCCTCCGAGCGCGGCGACTGGTTCGGCAGCGAGCTGTCCCTCGGCGACGTCAACGGCGACGGGAAGACCGACCTGGTGGTCGGCGCCCCCGGCGAGAACCTCGGCGGTGTCGTCAACGCGGGCGCCCTGACCATCCTGTACGGCACGGAATCCGGTCTGAACACGACCTCCGGCTACCAGTACTTCGCCCAGTCCACCGCGGGCGTGCCCGGTTCGGACGAGACGGACGACCGCCTCGGCAGCGACGTGAAGCTCACCGACCTCACCAATGACGGCAAGGCGGACCTGACGGTCGGCGCATACGGCGAGAACGACTTCAACGGTTCCCTGCTCTACCTGCCCTCCGACGGTACGAAGATCACCACGACGGGCTCGCGCTCCATCGCCCCGTCCGCGGTCGGCGTCTCCACCTCCGGCCAGCCGGTCTTCGGCGCGAACGCGGCCAACTGACCCGGGCGACCGCCACAGGCACAACCAGAGTTCGGGCCCGCATCCACTTTGGATGCGGGCCCTCCCTCCCCGTGCGCAGCAGCCGCAGCACCCTCCTGACGACGACCCTCACCACAGCCCGGACCGCGCTGACGAGGCGGGCGGGGTGCACGTCCTGTACGGCGCCAAGTCGGGCCTGGGGGCTCAGGGTTCGCAGTGGTTCGCCCGCAACTCACCGGGTGTCCCGGGCGCCCTGGCCACCGGCGACTACGTCGGCCACACGGTCCGCCTCCGCGACACCGACCGCGACGGCATGGCGGACCTGTACGTCATGGGCGACAACAGCTCGCTGCGCCTGCCGGGCACCTCGAAGGGCGTGACGACGACGGGCGTGCAGCAGGTGAACGGTGACGTCGTCACGGGAATGCTTCAGTAACGCGGCTCACGTATCGCACGTATGAGGGCGGCGAGCCCGGCGGGGGTGGAGCGCACCACCCGGCCGGGCTCCTCGCTCTCACGGAGGTGGAGAGCTTCGCGATGGGCCGCGATCTCAAGGCAGTTGGCCGCATCACCGCCGCTGGAGAACGAGGACTTACGCCACACCATGCCGTCCGCCATGCCCTGACCCCTCAGCATTCTCGTACGAGTCGGTGGATGAACTCGCGGGACTCTACGACCTCCAACGCCGCCGCCTCCACCTTGCGCAGCACCTGCCGGTATCGCCCGAGCTGAGCCTCCGCGTCCAGGAAGGCACTGCCATGCTGACTGTCCACCATGGCGGTGTCGAGCCGCGGAACCGGGCCGCCCGCGTACACCACCGGATCGACGACCCCGGCGAAACCGTCCACATCGAACGGCACCACACGCACCGCGACTTCGCTCTCCAACAGATACGACAACTGCTCCCGAGCCACCTTCCGGTCGGCCACCCGGATCCGCAGCGCCGCCTCATGCACCAACGCCAGGTACCGCACACTCTCCAGAGCCCGCTGCCGACGCAACCTGAACTCCACCCGCGTCTCCAGCTCCTCCTCCGAAAGCCTCGGCACCGAGCCCTCGAAGATCGCCCGTACCTGTCCCTCGGTCTGCAGCAGCCCAGGAATATGCACGCACTCGAAGTTGGTCAGGTGGGCGGCATGGTGTTCCAGCTCCGCCAGGTCCAGATACCCCGACGGTACGCGCTCCCGGTACTCCTCCCACCAGCCCCGCCCGCGCTCGGTCGCCATGGCCGCCAACGCCTCGACGAGGGCGGCGTCGTCACAGGCGTACTGCCCGGCCAGGTACCGCACGCGCTCGGCACTCACGCCGACATTGCCCGACTCCATCATGGAGATCTTGCTCTGCGCGATCCCCGTGGCATCGGACGCCTCCCGGATCGACTGCCCCCTCCGTTCCCGCAGCTTGCGCAGCTCGGCGCCCAGCCGCGCCTGGCGTGCGGTGACGATGCTTCTGGCCGGCATGTGGCCCTTCCCTCCCGACAGTTGGAGGCACCAGTATCCCAGTCCAGCTTGACCGGGGTGAGTATTCACCCCTACATTCAGTGACGCGACGCACACGCTGCGGAATCCCGGGACCCCGGAAGCGCACCGCCCCGCCCTGCCACGGCGGCGGCGACAATGCCACCGCCCGCCACCGAAGCGCCCCACCCCTCCGTACGCCTCACCGGGAGCCCCCCATGCCCGACGCCTGGGAGTACACCCTCTACATCCCCCACGACCCCCGAGCCGTGGCGATCAGCCGCCGCACCCTCCGCGACATCCTCACCACCCACACCCTCCCCGCCCTCGTCGAACCGGCGGAGCTGCTGGCCTCCGAACTCCTCACCAACGCCCTGCGTCACACCACCGGCCCGGCGGCCCTGAAGCTCCGCCAGTCCGGCCGCTCGTTCCGCCTGGGCGCCTGGGACACGGACCCGACACCCCCGACGGTCACCACCCCCGCACTCACCCCCACCTCCGGCCGAGGCCTGCATCTCGTCGACGCCTACGCGGACGACTGGGGGTGGTTCACCGTGAACGGGAACAGCGGAAAGTACATCTGGTGTGAACTGGGTACGGAGTTGAAGCCCGGCTGACGACGGACGACCACGGGGTGGGGATGACGGACGTACGCAAGGCGCTCCGAGTCCTGGGCGGCGCGGGGCTGTTGCTCTCGTTCGGCGTGGCGACGAACCAGGTGCTGAACAACGGAACGCTCAGCTGGACCTGGATGTACGCCGCCTTCGGCTTCGGCGTCCTGAGCCTCCTGCTCTCGGAGCGGGCCGTCCCCGCCGCCACCGAGGCCACCCCGCACGGCGGACGCAGGGTCTACCTCCGTCAACTCCGCGCCAGCGTCCGGGACATGGAAACGGTCGGCATCGCGACACAGAGCGAGTTCGTGTTCCGGATGCGGCAGGTGTACGTGGACGTGAGCGTCGTACCCCAGCCCCTGCACAACACCACGCGGGAGCCGTACCTGGGTTCGGTGTCCGGCGGGGAACGCCGAAGCCTGAAGTCGGTCCTCCGGGACGCCGACCGCGATGCGGCGTCCCGGGTGCTGGCGGTGATCGGCGGTCCTGGTTCCGGCAAGACGACCCTGGCCCGCAACACCGCCCTGGGGCTGTGCGAACACCGCTGGCGGCCGTGGAGACGCCGACTGCCGGTGCTGCTGTACCTCCGCGACCACGCCACCGCTCTGCTGGCGGACGAACCTCCCACGCTCGGCACGGTCGCGGTCTCGGCCGGCTGGCTGGAGGGCAAGGTCCCGGCGCGTTGGCTGGACCGAAGACTCGACCGGGGCGGCTGTGTCGTACTCCTGGACGGACTCGACGAGGTCGCCGACCGGGCGGATCGCGACCGGGTCGTGGCCTGGGTCGCCCGCCAGATCCAGCGCCATCCCGACAACGTCTACGTGGTGACGTCCCGCCCCCATGGCTACGAGACGAATCCGCTGCCGGGAGCGGAGGTGCTCCAGGTACGGCGATTCACGTGGCGGCAGATCGAACTCTTCCTGCGGCAGTGGGCGTTCGCGACGGAGAGCCGCGCCCGACAGGGCACGGAACGGGAGATACGCGCCATCGCGGACAGGAACGCCACCGACCTGCTGACCCGGCTGCGCGGTCAACCGGCGCTGTACGAACTGGCGGCCAACCCGCTGTTGCTGACCATGACCGCGAACGTCCACCGTTACCGTGGCCAACTGCCCGGCAGCCGAGCCGAGTTGTACGCGGAGATGTGCGACGTACTGCTCCACCGCCGCGCCGAGGCCCGCGGCCTGAGCGACGCCACCGGTCTCGGCGGCCCCCACAAACGGCATGTCGCGCAGCACTTGGCGCTGGCCATGATGAGGGCCAGGGTGCGGGACTGGCCGGTGCGTGACGCGGCCACCGCGATCCGCCGACCGCTGCGCCAGGTCCCGGGCACGGTGACCGCCGAGGTGTTCCTGACCGAGGCCCGCAAGAGCGGCCTGCTCGTGGAACGGGAACGCGGCGTGTACGGCTTCGCCCACCTGACGCTGCAGGAGTACCTGGCGGCCGCCCAGCTCGGCGACTCACGAACCGACTCCACCGTACTGACGACCCATGTCGACGACCCCTGGTGGCGCGAGACCATCCTGCTCTGGTCGGCCGCCAACGACGCCACACCCGTCATCAACGCCTGCCTGGACCGCAACACCGTTCCCGCCCTGGCGCTGGCCCTGGACTGCGTCGACCAGGCCAGGACCGTCGACCCGGACGTCCGAGAACGCGTCGACGAGATCGCGACCGCACGGACGGACGACCCCGCGGACGCCGCCCGGCTGCGTCTGCTCATCGGGGTTCTGGCCGCCAGAAGCCTGAGAGAGACGATCCAGCTCGACGACAGCACCGCCCTGTGCGCACGGCCCGTTCCCCGGCTCGTGTACCAGCAGTTCGTCCGCGAGGAGAGGGAGGCCGGGCGCCACCATGACGACCCCGCTCCCTCAGACGGGTCCCAGGCCGACAACCGGGCCGCGGTGGGCATGCAGGCAGGAGACGCCGAACGCTTCGTCGCCTGGCTCAACACCGTCACCGGGGACACCGGTTACCGGCTGCCCACACCGGAAGAGCTCCACGACCCCGCCGCGGCCACATCCGTCGACCTCGCCCACCACACCCTCTGGGCCCGGCACGCCGAACGCACCGTCCTCCACAGGCCTGACGGAGCCCCTTGGCCCTACAGCGCCCCGTCGGCGTGGCTTCGCACCCGCCCAGTCGCCGACCGCCGACGGCTCATGCCCTTCCTTCGGCTCCTGGCGCTCCCGGCCGAGGACCGCAGCCACATCGAGGGGTGTACCAGGGTCCTCCTCACCGGGATCACCCACGCCGAGGACATCCCCGGCTCCCCCGGCCTGGCACCGTTGGAGCTTCCTCTCACGCTCGCTCTCGCCCTGGCCCTGGACGACGCCCGTGCCCACCTGAGCACCCGGGACAGCTCCGCCTCGGGTCCCAGCACGCCCGATCCAGAAGCCGACAAGCCACTCACCCGGGCTCGTCGTCTGCTCCACGCCATCAACCCCGCCCTCATCGTCGACCCCGCCCTCAGCATCGAGCTGGACCGGGCGATCGCCGACGGCCCCGCCATCTACGCACTGTCGAACCGGCGCGCCCTCACCGTCGCCCTCAGCCAGGCCTACGAGCGCACCCTGACTCGCGCCCGGGAGCTCGATCCCGATCTCACCCACGACCCCAACGGCGCCTACACACTGCACTTCGACCTCCGCGTGGCGGTCGAGGCCGCGCTACCCCTCGCCGTCACCCTCGACGGCGCCCTCGATCTAGAGCTGAACGACGCCCCGGCCCTCAACCCCGTCTTCTCCGACCTCGACGATTCCCTCGGCATCGCCCCCGCCCTCGACCTGGTGTTCAGCCTCGACGACAACGCCACCACAGGGGGGCTGCGCATCGCGGCCGCCGCGTTCCACGCACTGTCCACCGCCTGGACGTACCTCCCCGGAGCGAATGCGGACCTCGCGAGCTTCGACGACTTCATGACACGCGTGGCGACCGAGGCCCCCGCCGGACCGTCGCCGAAACCACCGGAGGATCCGACCACCGACCTCCGCGAGCTCCGCGCGCGCCTACGGGCGACTCAGCACAACAGCACACTGCCCGTGCTGGACGAGACGGTCGCACTCCTCACCTCAATGCGCGACCGGTGGTCCCCGTCCGACGATCGGTCTCTGGCGTGCGCCCGCTCAGCCCTTCTCGCCACCTTGATCATCCTGGCCGTCCTGCCACTAGAAGACCATGCCGACGAGGAAGCCGCACAGGCCCTGCGGCTGGCGTGGCAGAGCCTGACCGCACTCCCCCATTACCCCACGCGCCACCCGGCCCCCAACCAGCTCCTCCTCCTGGCCCGCACCCAGCCCTAGCCTGCGAAGCACCCCACTTGGGGCGATAATCACATAAAAGAAGCACAACAGACAGATATCCGGAAAGCCGGCGATCCCCATGGCCGAACACCCGAACGCAGCGCTCGTCCGCAAGGGCTACGACGCCTTCACCCGGGGCGACATGGACACCCTCCGGGGCCTGATGGCCTCGGACTGCACGCACCACGTCCCCGGCAGCCACCTGCTGTCGGGCGACCACAAGGGGCAGGACTCGATCATCGCCCTGTACCAGCGCCTCTTCGAGGAGACCGGCGGGACGTTCGACGTCACCCTCAGCCATGTGTGCGTGGACGGCCGGGGCCACGCCGTCTCCGTGCACCGCTACACCGCCGAGCGCGGCGGCAAGCGGATCGAGCAGAACGGCTGTCTCGTCTTCCGGATCGTCGGCGACCGGATCACGGACATCGACGAGTGCCAGGAGGATCTGGACAAGGAGAGCGAGTTCTGGTCGTAGGCCCGGCCCTCGACCACCCGCCCCCTGACCCCTGACCCCGCCCGCACAACCCCACGAGGCCTCCAGGTGTCACACAGGTGAACCGGCCATCTCGGCCCCGCCATCCGGCCACCCACCTGGAGCCCCCCGTGCACAGACGGACATACGCCCTGGCCGCCGCCACCGTGGCGACCGCCACCACGGCGGCCCTCGCCCTCACCCTGGCGCCGGCCGCCACCGCCGCCCCCTCCCCCGCCGTGACCAGCGACTTCAACGCCGACGGCTACGCGGACCTCGCCGTCGGCGTCCCCGACGCGACCGTGAACGGCAAGGCCAAGGCCGGCTATGTCCACCTCGTCTGGGGCGGCGCGAAGGGCCTCGGACGGCACGGCGGCATCCGGGTCAGCCAGTCCACCGCCGAGGTCCCCGGCACCCCCGAGGCCGGCGACCGCTTCGGCGCCTCCGTACTGCTCGCGGACCTGAGCGGCGACGGCCTCGCCGAGCTGATCGTCGGCGCGCCCGGCGAGGACGTCACCGGCCGGGGCGCGGACGCGGGCACGGTCACCGTCGTCGGCGGCGCGCGGACCGGCACGGGCCCCGCGTCCAACGCCCTCACCGGCCCGTCGGGGAACGCGGCGTACGGCTGGTCGGTCGCGGCGGCGGACCTGACCGGCGACGGCGGCCGGGACCTGGTGGTCGGCGGCCGGGACCGGGTCGCCATGCGTGCCGCCGTCGACAACGGCGAGGACCTGGTCGTCACCACCGTCCTCGCCACCCCGATGGGCGGCCGTGCCCCGGTCCTCGCCACCGGCGACTTCACCGCCGACGGCACGGACGACCTCGCCCTCGCCTACCACACGATCGACGCCCCCTTCACCCAGTCACACGTACGGCTGTGGACGTGGGACGAAGCCGAGCGCCGCATGGCCAACACCTGGAACTCCGACAACGGCGCCGCCTCCGCGCTCGCCGTCGGCGACTTCGACGGCGACGGACTGGACGACCTGGCCCTCGGCGAGTGCCGTGAGATAGCCGACGAGAACATCGACGACCCGTGCGGCCCGGAGTCGTACGCCAAGGGCGGCGGCATCCACCTCCTCTACGGCGACGAGAAATCCTTCGGCCTGCGCACCCAGACCCTCAACCAGGACACCGTCGGCGTCCTGGGCGTCGCCGAGGACGGTGACCGCTTCGGCGCCTCCCTCGCCGTGCTGGACTGGAACCACGACGGCCGCGACGACCTGGTCGCGGGCGCCCCCGGCGAGGCCATCGGCACCCGCGCGGCAGCCGGCGCGGCCACCCTGCTGCTGAGCCACGTCGGCGGCATCGTCGACGAGTTCGGTGAGGCGTCCTCCGTGCCGTACCACCAGGACCGTCCCCGCGTCCCCGGCGCGGCGGAGACGAACGACGCCTTCGGCGCGGCCGTCGCCACCGGCGACTACGACCAGGACGGCACCCCGGACACGGCCGTCGGCGCCCCGGGCGAGAACGCGAGGTCCGGCGGCGTCTGGGTCTTCCCGAAGACCTCGGTCACCGGCTCCTACGCCCTCACCCCGAAGAACCTGGGCCTGCCGTCGCCGTCGTCGGCCCTGTCGTACGGCAGGTACATGAGCAGCCATTGAGCGCCCGCTGACACGGCCGCCGACCTGCGCGGGGGCCGTGTCCGGCCGACCCCTCACGCATCCCTGACGATCCCTTAGGGGATGTCACAGCTCGGCCGCAAAGCCGGGCCGGTTGGCCCCGGCCCGGCACGCGGCCGTCCGGGACCAGGTACGTTCGATGACGTGGCTGGATTCAGGATCGGACGCGGCCGGGACAACGGCGCTCCTCAAGCGCGACCGCACAACCCTCCGTACGGACAGCAGGCCCCGCAGGCCGGCGGCCCGTCGTACGGCTACCCCCAGACGCCCCCCGGACCGCCGTACGGCGGCGGGCGCGGCGGTCAGGGCGGCTGGCCGCAGACGCACGGCGGCGGACGCCCCGGCGGTTACGGGACACAGGGCAACCACGGCGGGCACGGCGGGCACGGCGAGCCGGAGTACTTCGGCGACGACGGCGGGCACCCCCAGGGCGGCGTGGACCCGTACGCCGCCAACAACCCGGGGCACACACAGATGTTCGCCGTCGGCGAGGACCCGTACCTGCAGGGCGACACCTACCGCGCTGGCAACGCCCCGGCGGCGCCGCTCGGCCCGCGGCTGCCCTGGAAGGCGCTCCTCAAGGGCATCGTCACCAGCCCCAACCGGACGTTCCTGGTGATGCGCGACTACGCGGTGTGGGGCCCCGCCCTCATCGTGTCGTTCCTGTACGGCCTGCTGGCCGTCTTCGGCTTCGACAGCGCCCGCGAAGAAGCGATCAAGGCGACGCTCTCGGCCGTCGTGCCGATCGTGCTCGTCACCAGCGTGACGATGGTGGTGAGCATCTTCGTCCTGGGCGTGGTCACCCACACCCTGGCCCGCCAGCTCGGCGGCGACGGCGCCTGGCAGCCCACGGTCGGCCTCTCCATGCTGATCATGACCCTCACGGACGCGCCGCGCCTGGTCGTCGCGATGTTCGCGGGCGGCGACGCCTCGTTCGTCCAGATCCTCGGCTGGATCACCTGGGTCGCCGCGGGCGCCCTCCTGACGATGATGGTCTCCAAGTCCCACGACCTCCCGTGGCCGAAGGCGCTGGGTGCCTCGGCGATCCAACTGGTGGCGATCCTGTCCTTGATCAAGCTGGGCACGTTCTAAGCGCGTGCCGGGCACGTGCTGGGCACGGCGACCGCGGCGAGTACGCGACAGGTAACAGGTAACAGGTGACACGACGAGTGAGGGGTTCCCGGCCGACAAGCCGGGAGCCCCTCCTCTCTTTCCGGCATCCTCTCTTCCGGCATCCGGTCTTTCCGGCGTCCGGCGTCGGCCGTCACGGGCCGTCGGCCGTCACGGGCCGTCGGCCGTCGCGGGCCGGTCGCCGACGGCGGCTGGAACGGCCCGAGTTGAGCTGTGTGATGATGCTCGAAAATGACCGGTCCTGGGGCGGGGCACGGTGAGCGAGAAGGGCGGGGCCCGGGGTGGGCAAGGGTGGGGAGTCCATATCGGACGAGGAGTGGGAGCGCTTCCTCCGCGAAGCCGAGGCGGGGAGCAAGGACGCCCCCGAGGAACCGTCGGCACGGGCCCGCATGGTGGCGGGGCGGCTGCGGGAGGAGACCGCCAGGCCGGAGCCGTGGCGGAGCCATTCACCGGCCCGACCGCGAAGAGGCAAGGGCTGGTACGTGGTCGGTCTGATCGTCGCGGCCGCCTTGCTGGTCGTGGCGCTGGACCCGGGGCGGGTGGCCGGATGGTTCGCGGGCGAAGGCGGCGAGAGCACACCGCTCGCCGCGGAGTCGGAACGTCCGGATCAGCCACCGCCGACGGAAGCGGCAGTCCGACAGCCCACCCTGGACGAGCCGTTCAGGGGCTCGCCGGCGGCCCGGTGGGGTGACGGGCAGGCCGCGCTCGGCCTGCCCGAGGCACGGGCGACCGGCTGGATGAGCAAGGCGCAGGTCGCGCAGGCGCTCAAGGAGAGCCGGGACTTCCTCGCCGCGTCCAGTCTGGATCCCGGTGTGCTGCGCGGTGAACGCCCGAAGAAGGCCATCGCGTTGATCAATCCCCATCAGCGGGATGTCCAGGACTTCCTGGCGACCGCGTTCCGCGCACCCAGCCGTGAGAACGATCCCCTGCTGCTGTTCAGCCGCTTCGAGGACTCGAAGGTCCGACTGGTCGGGGATGTGGTCAAGACACGAGGACGGATCACGTACCGCGAGGGCAAGCGCGGCGCGGTCGAGGTGACCACCGATGTCACGTACGTCTATCCGGTCGTCCGCGCCGAGGCGGGAAGCGACGAGGTCGTCCGCACCATCGTGCGCCGCGAGGTCGTGATGAGCTGGGACGACCCGGCGAAGATCGTCACCGAGCCGGGCACGTTCTCCTTGGTCTCCTACAAGGTGGACACCACCAACGGCGGCTGCGACACCTTCACCGGCTACTTCACCCCCGAGTTCGGCGCGGAGCGCGCGACGTCACCCTCGGGAGAGGGCCCGGCGGTCGACCCGTACGACCGCAGCACCTCGATGGACGCGCGCATGCGGGAGTCCGACGAGACAGGATGCGGAACCGCCACACGGTCGTGAGCCCCGCGACGACCAGGCCGAGGGGCTGTCGTGCCGCCCATCGGCTCAGAGCGCTTCCCTGTTCGCCTTGGCGGCCTCTCCCGACTTATGCACTGGAGGCAAGACACTCCACGGAAAATTGATCCACTCGTCGGTCCGCTTCCACACGTACTCGCACTTCACGAGGGAGTGGGACTTCTCATAGATCACGGCGGACCGGACCTCGGCGACGGCGTCGAGGCAGAAGTCGTGGACGAGCTTGAGCGTCTTGCCCGTGTCGGCGACGTCGTCCGTGATCAGGACCTTCTTGTCGGAGAAGTCGATCGCGTTCGGGACCGGGGCGAGCATGACGGGCATGTCGAGGGTCGTGCCGACGCCGGTGTAGAACTCCACGTTCACGAGGTGGATGTTCTTGCAGTCGAGGGCGTAGGCGAGCCCGCCGGCGACGAAGACCCCGCCGCGGGCGATGCTGAGCACGATGTCGGGCTCGTAGCCGTCGTCGGCGATGGTCTGCGCCAGTTCGCGCACGGCGGTGCCGAACGCCTCGTAGGTGAGGTTCTCCCGGACCGGAGGCGCGCTCGACATGCTCACACCTGCGTCCGGTGGAAGTTGAGGAAGGACCGGGAGGCCGTCGGCCCGCGCTGCCCCTGGTAGCGGGAGCCGTAGCGCTCGCTGCCGTACGGGAACTCGGCCGGCGAGCTGAGCCGGAACATGCACAGCTGCCCGATCTTCATGCCCGGCCAGAGCTTGATGGGGAGCGTGGCGAGGTTCGACAGTTCGAGGGTCACGTGCCCCGAGAAGCCGGGGTCGATGAACCCGGCGGTGGAGTGGGTGACGAGCCCGAGCCGGCCCAGGGAGCTCTTCCCCTCCAGCCGCGAGGCGAGGTCGTCGGGGAGCGAGATGACCTCGTAGGTGCTGGCGAGCACGAACTCGCCGGGGTGGAGGATGAACGGCTCGTCCCCCTCGGGTTCGACGAGCCGTGTGAGGTCCGACTGTTCGATGGAGGGATCGATATGCGGGTACCGGTGGTTCTCGAGCACCCGGAAAAAGCGGTCGAGACGCACGTCGATGCTCGACGGCTGCACCATGGTTTCGTCGTACGGATCGATCCGCACCCGACCGGCGTCGATCTCGGCCCGGATGTCCTTGTCTGAGAGAAGCACGCCCCGAGGATACGCAAGACGCGCGGACCGCCCACCATCAGGACGGACTCCGCGCGCCTCGACGACTGCGCCGCTACGGCTCACGTACGGCCGCGGCCACGGCTACGGCCGTGACAGGGACGTAGCCGTGGCCGCAGCTGTGACTACCGCCTCTCCAACGCCACCGGCACGACACTGCGCAGCCGCGCACAGCGCGGGCAGCGCATGAGCCGACCGGGGCCGAGGCGCTCGGCCTGCTGCATCGGGAACGAAGCGGTGCTGAACACGTGCCCATCGGCACAACGGACGACGGTGCGCTCCATCAAGTCCAAGAGTCCCTTCCCCAAGAGCCGCGTCTGGCTGTCGACCTACGTCGACCTGACGACGAAGCGCCACATTACGGGATGAACGGGACGCCCCTCCAGGCGGCACTCCGATCCGTTCCGAGCCCCACCCAGACCCTCTTCCGCGCCTCCACGGTACGCCCCAACTCCCGCGCCCCGCAGCCCCATCCCCGCCCCCGAAACGCCACCGGGCCCCACGGCTTCAGCGCGCGGGGCCCGACATGAGGTAAAGTAACCAAGCGTTCCGACACCGGCACCAACCGGCGTCTTACGCGGGTGTAGTTTAATGGTAGAACATCAGCTTCCCAAGCTGAGAGCGCGAGTTCGATTCTCGTCACCCGCTCCATGCGAAACCCCCAGGCCAGAGGCCCGGGGGTTCTTTGTTGCTAGACCGGTGAGCGGGTGGCGCACCACAACCGCACCATAAGGACCCGGCCAGGCCGTTTCGTTCGAATCACCGAACCCTTGGCATGTGAGGGCGCTCGTCGAGTGCGGCGCCCCCGGCAGCCTCTGAAGCCTGGCGGCGCTGTACGTCGGGGAGAGCTGACCGTGGAGAACATCCTGTCCGTGGCCATCGGGGCCGCTATCGGCCTCATAGGGGCGGTGTTCGGTTCGTGGTTCACCGCGCGCCGACAGGACCACATGTGGCTCCGCGAGCAGAAGCTCAAAGCCGGGATCGGCTTCAACACGGCCGTAGTTCAGCTGCTGGACCACCTGAAGGAAACACAGCTGAGTGGCGACGGTCCCGGAGCCAACGAGTTGGCGAACCAGATGCAGGAAGCACGCTCAGCCCTCTACTTGCTCTGCGCCGGCGATACCGTCGATCTCGCCGATACTCTCGCGCGTCGGGTCTGGGGCCCCCGGCCCACCGACGCCAGGGACGACCGCCGGGCCGAGTTCCGAGAGACGTTGGACCTCCTGCGTCGCTTCACCCACCAGCTCCGGCAGGAAATCGCCAGATCGTAGTCCCCATTGGATCTTCGTGGTCAGTCCGCCACGGGACCATCCGATGGCGTGGTCGTCGGGCTCGCCGACCGGGTCTCTTTCTGCGGGCCCAGCGGCGTGCTGGTGGGCCCGCACGATGGTGGAGTCCGCCGAGACGGCCCCGTTCAGGTCGTCTTCGGTGTCAGCCTGCGCCATCAGCGTCGTGAACACCCGCTCCCAGGTGCCGTCGATGGCCCAGATCCGCAGCCGGTTGTGGACGCCTCGCCCATTGCCGTACTTCTTCGGCAGGTGGACCCACTGTGTTCCGGTCTGGAACTTGAAGGCGATGGCGTCGATCACCTCGCGGTGATCCTTTCATCGGCCACCCCGCCTCGGCGTCCGGTCCGGGAGCAGACGGCTCGATCCGGGCCCGCTGCGTACCGGTGGCCTCCTCCCTATGGTGCGCGGAGTCGCCCGTGTGGTTCTTCGCACGCTCGGCGCGCACCCATGGAGTCTTTGAGCGCGGCGCCGGAGCGCGTGGACAGCGTGTGCCCGGTGTGACGAAGGTCGTAGAAGCGGAAGCCGTCCGGCAGCCCTGCGGCGGCACGGGCACGACGCCACTGTCGGCCGAAGGACGTGCGGAAGGCGGCGCCCTTCTCCCCCTCCGTGCCGGAAACCGGCGAAGGGCGCTCAGTTGTTCGGTAGTGCCTGCTCGGCCCAGATCACCTTGCCCTGGGGCGTGTACCGGGTTCCCCAGCGCTCGGTCAGCTGCGACACCAGGAACAGGCCCCGGCCGCCTTCGTCGGTCGTCGCGGCATACCGCAAGTGGGGCGAGGTGCTGCTGCCGTCAGCCACCTCGCAGATCAGCCTGCTGTCGTAGATCAGTCTCAGGTGGATCGACTCGCCGCCGTAACGGACGGCGTTGGTGACGAGTTCGCTCAGCACCAGTTCCGTGCTGAAGCCCAGTTCGGACAGCCCCCACTCGTCGAGCTTGCCGGCCGCCGCGGCGCGCACCCCGGCGACGGCAGCCGGATCGGGGGGCACGTCCCACTCGGCTATCCGATCCGGTGGCAGCGCATGGGTACGGGCGATGAGCAACGCCACGTCATCCGTGGGGCGTTCGGGCAACAGCGCATCCAGCACCGCCTGACAGCTCTCCTCCGGCGCGCGCTCCGTGTGATCCGTCAGGGCTTGCCGCAGGAGTTCCATTCCCTCGTCGAGGTCACGGGTCCGGTCCTCGATGAGGCCGTCGGTGTAAAGGACGAGCTGGGAGCCTTCGGCGATGTCCAGCTCGGCGGTCTGGAAGGGCATGCCCCCGAGCCCCAGGGGCGGACCCGGCGGCAGGTCGGGAAAGGTGACCTTCCCGTCGGGCTGGACCAGCGCGGGAGCCAGGTGCCCCGCGCTCGCCATGGTGCAGCGGCACGTCGCAGGGTCGTAGATCGCGTACAGGCAGGTGGCGCCCACCACGGCGGCGGGGCTTTCCGTGCACGCCTCGTCCTGGTCGATGCGCCCGACCAGCTCGTCCAGATGACTCAGCAGCTCGTCGGGGGGCAGATCGAGCGTGGAGAAGTTGTGCACCGCGGTGCGCAGCCGCCCCATGGTCGCCGCGGCGTGCAGGCCGTGGCCGACCACGTCACCGACGACCAGCGCCACGCGGCTGCCCGGCAGGGGAATCACGTCGAACCAGTCCCCGCTCACACCCGACTGGGCCGGGAGGTACCGGTAGCCGACGTCGAGGGCGCTCTGCTCGGGCAGGGCCCGCGGCAGCAGGCTGCGCTGGAGGGTGACCGCCAGAGCGTGCTCACGCGTGTAGCGGCGGGCGTTGTCGATGCTGACCGCGGCACGGGCCACCAGCTCCTCCGCCAGCGAGAGCTCCTCCTGGTCGAAGGGATCGTGCTCCTTGGAGCGCCAGAAGTTGACCAAGCCCAGCACGACACCGCGGGCCTGGATCGGAGCGGCGATGAGCGAGTGGATGCCGAAGTCCACTATCTGCTCGGTGCGCTCCGGGTCCTGCAGATGCCAGCCCGTCGCGGTGGACAGGTCGGCCACCAGTTCCGAGCGGCCGGAGCCGTAGCCGCGTGCCTGGGGCGTGGAGGGCAGGAAGTCGATCAGCCGGCCCTTCTCGTAGAGCGGTTGGTCGTCGCGGATACCGCATACGGCAACGCGTCGCATTCCCTTGGCCGTGGCCGCCGGTTCCTCGCCGTGCAGTACGGCGTCGGCCAGGTCCACGGTGACGAAATCGGCGAAGCGAGGGACGGCGATCCGGGCGAGTTCGTCGGCCGTTTGGATCACGTCCAGGGTGGTGCCGATGCCCAGTCCGGCGTCGTAGAGGAGCTTCAGCCGCTCACCGGTGATCTCGGCTCTGCCGGACACGGCCCGCAGCTCCGTGGAATCGCGCAGGGTCACGACGGTGCCCCGGGGACCTCCGCCGCGATCCGTGAGCCTCTGGTTGACCACCAGCAGCCGCGGCCCGGCCAGGTGCACCTCGTCCGTGGCCTCGCGGCCCGAGCTGAGCAACGACGCCATCTCGGGTTCGAGGGCCGGCATCCGGGACACCTGCATCCCCTCTGCGTCCGGGGCCAGCTCCAGGAGGCGCCTGGCCTCGTCGTTCGCCAGCAGCAATCGCCCCTCACCACTGACGATGAGCACCCCTTCGCGTACGGAGTGCAGCACCGCGTCATGGTGCTCGTACATGCGGGACATCTCGTTCGGGGCCAGGCTGTGAGTCTGCCGTCGCAGCCGCCTGCCGACCAGCACGGTGGCGGCGGTGGCCACTGCGAGTGCGCCCGCACCGGCGGTCAGGATGATCGGTATCTGCCGGTCCACCAGACTGGTCACGTTCTTGACCTTCAGCCCGGCGGAAACGAGGGCCACCACTTGGCCCCGCGTGTCCCGGATGGGCACGGTCGCCTGCACCTCGTCGCCGAGGGGGCCCTGCACGCTTTCGGTATAGACCTTCCCCGCCAGCGACGGCTCGATCTCTCCTACGAATCGCTTGCCGATCCGGTCCGGCAGGGGATGGGTGTAGCGGATCCCTTTCGTGTCCATCACCACGATGAAGTCGACGCCCGCGGACTTGCGCCCCGCTTCGGTCAGCGGCTGCAGGACCTTCGCGGGCTCGGGGGCCTGCAGTGCGGACAGCACGCCCGGGGAATGTGCGAAAGTCTGCGCGACGGCTATGGATCTTCGTTTGGCCCCGGCGTCGGTGTGCCGCTGCGACTGAAGGACCAGGGCGAAGACCGCGAATGCCACAAGCAGCACCACCAGCGCCACCTGCAGGAGGAATATCTGCCCCGCGACGCTTCGGGTGTTCCTTCGTGCCAGTGACCACAGTGGCGATATATGACCAATTCGGACAAAGTGGTCTTTCATTCGGCCTTTCTAGCACCCATCACCTCGTGCAGTCACGGGCCTGCGCTCGAAACCGTCCATGCCCGCCCAACAGTCCCCATCGCTTCTGTAGCCACATCAGTCACTTCAGTTACCGAGCGCCCCGGCAGAAAAGGACCTACGCCAGTACGACGGCCGCGGTGCCGCCGGTGCGTGCGAAGTCGGGCAGGTTGAAGACGGCGACCCGGCCCAGCGCGATGCAGCACGGGGTGTACAGCCACCGTCACGCTGCTGGTCGAGGCGTTGAAGAGCGTCCAGTCGTAGTCCCGGCAAGGAACGCGGAGCCGATACGCCCCCGGCGACCACACACGGGCACCATCCTTTGGCGCCCAGGTCGGGCAGTGGTGGTCGGGGGTGGTCGGGGGCGGTCGTGATCAGCGCCGCCGAGCCTGAGGATCTTGTGGCGGCGGGGCGCTCTGCTGTACGGCGTGCGTTGATCGCCCTCATGCGGCGCCTCGTACCGGCCGCGCGGCAGGACGCGGTCGCCGTGGCGGTCGCCGTCCGCGCCCGCAAGGCCGCCTGAAGGATGACTGCCGCCACCCGTGGCTCGCCGTCGAGACCGCTCCTGCCAAGAGCGTAGAGCTCGTCGGGCCGCCGCTGCCGGTCAAGCGGGCAGGCATGGGAATGCGCGCCAAGAGCTTCGCGAAGAACTGCCCGGACCAGCTCGCGCCGAGGGCGGGGAAATGCTCTCCTGGAAGGAGCCGCAGGAGAACACGCCGATGCGTCACAGCCGGGGTTCCGCTCTCACAGCCGGCCGGTCGGTCGCCCCGACCGGAACGGGTGGGGGGTTGCTGCCCACGCGGGATCTCGCGGCCGCCTGGTTCCTCGTGGTCCTGATCGCCGTCCCCGCCTGGGTGCTGACGATCGGCCAGGCCCAGGACATGGGGGTCGAGCCCGGCACGATGGGGATGGCGCTGCCGCTGTTCCTGGTGCTCTGGGTGACGATGATGGCGGCCATGATGCTGCCGTCCATGGCGCCGGTGGCCATCACCTGGGTCCGGGGCATCGGCCGGCAGTCCTCCGGCTGGGCCCGGACCGTCCGCACCGTCGCGTTCGTCGCCGGATATCTGCTGGTGTGGACGGCGTTCGGGCTGCTCGCCTACGCCGCTCTGGCCCTCTCCGGCAGCCTCGTGGACGACCACCCCACAGCCGGTCGCTGGATCGGCTCGGTCGCCTTCCTGCTCGCGGGCCTCTACCAGCTCGGCCCCTTGAAGTACGTCTGCCTGCGGCACTGCCGCGACCCCCTGGGCCATCTGGTGCGCTACTCCGGCTTCCGGGGGCCGACCCGCGACCTGCGGGTGGGCCTCCACCACGGCGCCTACTGCGTCGGCTGCTGCGCCGGGCTGATGGTCGTCCTCGTTCCGCTGGGCGTGATGAACGTGGCGGCTATGGCGGGGCTGGCCTTGGTGATCTTCCTGGAGAAGCTGTCGCCCAGGGGTGTGCTGCTGGGGCGCGTCGTGGGCGTGGCGTTCCTCGTTCTGGCCGTGCTCGCGCCCTTCCAGGACTGGCTGCTGCCCGGGCTGCAGGACTCGATGCCGTCGATGGACGACATGTGATCCCTGCGCGTAACCGGGTTCCGCGCAGGGGGCGTGAGGTGCAAGCTGGAAGGGAGACCGTGTCCCGTCCCCGGGACCGGGCTCGGCACACGCGGTCTCGCCACTCCGAGTGAGCTCCCCGGAGCTCGGCAGGAGGGAAGCGAGATGACAGAACAGGCCACTGCGACGCGCTGGCATCTGACCGGCGACTGGTTCGATGTGTGCAAGTGCGCCATCCCCTGCCCGTGCACCTTCGCACAACCCCCGACCTACGGCGACTGCGAAGGCGTCCTGGTCTGGCACATCCGGGAGGGCAGCTACGGCGATGTCCGGCTCGACGGCCTCAACGTCCTGATGCTCGGCTCCTTCACGGGCAACGTCTGGGCCGGCGAGCACAGCGACCCCTACGCCGCGGTGTTCCTCGACGAACGCGCCGACGAACAGCAGCGCGGTGCTCTCGGGGCCGTCTTCGGTGGCGAGGCGGGCGGCTGGCCTGCGCAGTTCGGGGAGATGTTCCACCCCGAGATGCGCGGGATGGATGTCGCTCCCATCCACGTGGAAATAGACGATGACCTCGCCACCTGGCGGGCCGAGGTCCCCGGCCGGGTCACGGCGGTCGCCGAGGCACTCACCGGCCCGACCACCACCGACGGCGGGCGCGTCCAGGTCCACAACGCCCCGGGCGCCGAGGTCGGGCCGGGCCAGGTCGCCACCTGGGGCCGGGCCACCGTCGACCAGGCGAACGCGTTCGGCTTCTCCTGGGATCGCTCCGGCAAGTCGAGCAAGCACTTCCCCTTCGACTGGAGCGGCCCCGACTGACGCAGGCCTGCGTTGCAGGGGCCGCTCCGAGCCACCTCCGCCCCCGAGTTGTTCGGCCGTCGCCGGCCTACTCCGTGTGCTCCCGCAACCGCGCCCTTCGGGCCGGCGCTCGTTCCCGGAGCTGGGTGGTTCGTGAGCCGCCAGGAGGAGCCAAGGGAGGTGCTGATCAGCTGCGTCAGCCGACGAAGATCATCCACGTCCTCCTCGGTCGAGGAGTAGGCCAGCACGCGGGACTCCGGGTCCTCGATCGTCACCGCGCCCCCGGCGAGCGCCGCCACCGCATCGGCCAGCCGCTCCAGGTCCCCGAACACGACGGCCTGCGCCTTGGGACCGGGAGAAACACCGGCTGACGCCAGCCCCGCCCGCAGCACGCCCACCAACTGGTCCCAGGTGCACCACGCGGTACGGAAGAGGACCGCGACACCGGCCTCCTCGGCAGCCGTCCGCAACGCGGAGTCGGACGGCCCCGGCCCGCCCGGCCCGAAGACCACCCCCGCGGCGTCCCACTCGCCCGCTCGCCGCAGGACGTCCACCGCATGGGCCGACCGCGCGTCGACGCCGACCGCGAGCACCAGCTCCCGCGGCCGGAGACCAGGGTCCAGCGGATCCAGCACACACACCAGTGACGGCTGCCACCAGACCGCCAGGAGCCATGTGCAGCTCCAGGGCACCCGCGCCCACCACGGTAGGCAAACGCTCCAGTGTCACCTGCGACGCCGCGTCGGCGTCCCAGCCCGGTAGCGCGTCCGAATCCATCAGCGATCCCCCTCAGTTCGCGCGCCGGTTCGGAGCCGACAGCGACCACGCCTTACGGCCTCGACAGCCGCACCCGAACGACGTACGACACCACACGGCCGCCTCGCGCTCAACGGCGCACCGTCGCACGGCCCAGGCGCAAACGGCCCGCACCGGCGCGTTACATCGTGCATCGCGGGCTCCTGCGCGGGACTTGCGGGGAGGGCGGCGAACGGGGCAGCAATCCGGAGGCCAGAAGGAAGGGAAGCGTCTTTGAATCATTTCAATAGCCTGGCCGCAGGCGCGATCATTTGTCCTGTTCTCGATGCCACGTGATGGTTGCGCGGCAGGAATTCCCGCGACCCGTCCGAACGCACAAGGAGGTCTCCGCAGCTCAAGGGCTGGGTCAGGCGAGTGCCCACCGCCGCGAGCGGTCACGGGTGCGAACACGGGAAACCGAACTGGCCAGTTCCATTGACGTACCACTGACCGACATCTATCTTCTGCTCGAACTTGCGAACAATGTTCGATTTTTCGAACCATGGCCGTCAAAGGAGACAGCCCGTGTTGCGCATCCGTCTCCGGCACACTTCTGAGCCGGCTCCTCCGCCGGCCGTCTCCGCCGCCTTCGCCACCCGGCCCGCCACCGCAGGGCGTCCGGCCGCTGCCAGGCTCACGCGGAAACCCAGGTTCGGCGGTCGCTGACCGTCATGACGCGGCGTCCCACGTCGCGCGGGAACCAGCCCTGCCCCGACGGTACGGAGGCCGGGCCTCCTCTCGACCTCACCAGCACCTGATGAGTGCACTCCACAAAGACAGGAACCAATATGCCCGCGGTTCTCTCCAGGCTGGCGGCGATATTCGTCGCCGCCTGCGTGCTCTTCACCGCCCAGGTCGTGACCACACCTCAACGGGCCGCCGCCGCCGATCCGGGATACCTGATGACGCACTTCATCGGGGAGGGGTCGACCGGTCAGCAGATGTACTTCTCGTACAGCGCGGACGGTCTGAACTGGACCGACCTCAACGGTGGGGGGATGACCCTGCGCTCCACCGTGGGCACGCGAGGGGTGCGTGACCCCGCGCTGGTCCGCTCGCCCGACGGCAGCAAGTACTGGATCATCGCGACCGACCTGTGCATCGGTTGCGGGCAGTCGTGGGGCGACTCCACCTCCAACGGCAGCCGCAACCTCGTGGTCTGGGAGTCGACGGACCTGGTCACCTGGTCCTCGCCATGGCTGCTGAACGTCGCCGGCGCCATCCCCGACGGGCGCAACGCGTGGGCGCCGGAAGCGATCTGGGACCCCGCCACCAACGACTACGTCCTGTACTGGGCGACCAACGCGACCCTCAACGGCGTACTGAAGCACCGCATCTACTACGCCCGCACCAGCGACTTCCGCTCCATCACCACCCCGCAGATCTACATCGACCGCCCCGGCACCCAGGGCATCATCGACACCCAGATCGTCGAGGTCCCGTCCGGTGTCGGCAACTACCGCTACGTACGGGCTTCCGGCGACGGCCAGATCACGATCGAGGGCAGCAACTCGATCCTCGGCACCTGGACCAGCCTCGGCAACCTCTCCGGCATCGGCCTGACCGGCTCCCAGGTCGAGGGCCCGATGTGGATGAAGTTCCGCGACCGCAACGAGTGGACCCTCTACCTCGACCAGTACGCGGCCGGAAAGGGATACATGCCGGTCACGACGACGAACCCGTCCGCCACCGGCACCTACAAGCTCCCGACGTCCGGAACCTACTCCCTGGGCGGCACCAAGAAGCGCCACGGCTCGATCCTGAACCTGACGGCCGCCGAGGACGCCCGGATCCAGGCGCGCTGGGCCAACGTCCCGGGCAGGCGGCTGCAGTCCTTCAACTTCCAGGACCGCTACGTCCGGCACGCCAACTTCGACGTGCGCATCGACCAGAACGTCACCAACGACGACGCCAAGTTCCGGACGCGGCCCGGCCTGGCCGGCTCCGGCACCGTCTCCTTCGAGTCGGTCAACTTCCCCGGCTACTACCTGCGCAGCGACGGCTCCGACTTCCAACTGGTCTACAACGACGGCACCACCCAGTTCGCCGAGGACGCCACCTTCCGCCAGGTCGCCGGACTCGCCGACTCGACCTGGTCGTCGTTCCAGTCGTACAACCGCCCCGACCGGTACATCCGCCACTACGCGTTCCAGCTGAAGCTCGAAACGATCACCACCGCGACGGGACGCAGCGACGCCACCTTCCGTCTGACGAGCTGACCCGACCGGGATGCCGGCGCCCTCGGGCGACGCCCCCCCCTGCCGCCCGCCCGTGATCGGGAAAGGCGCCGGCATCCCACCCGCGAGCGCAACGCGACACCACATGTATCCCGGCGGGACGCGGCACCTCGGCCGAGGTGCCGCGTCCCGCTCCTCAGGCATGTCTTCTTCAGGGGATGTGAACCATGCACAGCGTGAGACCTCAGGGCCTTCGGAGATTCCGGCCGGGCTATCCGGCCCGGGCGGGGGCCGCCGTGGCCGTCGCCTCACTCCTCATGGGCCTTGCCGGCCCGGCGGCCCCCGCCCAGGCGGCGGAGATCACCGACGGCCTTGCTCTCTGGTACAAACTCGACGCCACCTCGGGGACCGTGGCGGTGGACTCCTCGGGCAACGGCAGGAACGGCACCGTCAACGGCACCGCGGGCTGGTCGGGCAACGGACAGGGGCTGACGTTCAACGGATCCGACACCTACGTCAAGGTGCCGGACAACATCATGAGCGGCATGAACTCGATCACCGTCTCGATGGACGTGCAGATCGACGCCACCCAGGCCACGCCGTACTTCCTCTACGGCTTCGGCAACACCGCGAGCAGCGGCGCCGGCAACGGGTACCTGTTCACCACCGGCAATTCGTTCAGGGCCGCGATCGCCTCCGGGAACTCGTCCACCGAGCAGAACACCCGGACCTCCGCCGCGCTGCAGCGCTCGGTCTGGAAGCACGTCACCTACACCCAGACCGGCACCACGGGCGTTCTCTACGAGGACGGCGTGGAGAAGGCCCGCAACACGTCGGTCACCCTCACCCCCGGTTCCATCGGTTCCGGCATCACCACGGCCAACCACATAGGCAGGTCGGTCTACACCAGCGACAAGCTCTTCAAGGGCAGGATCCGTGACTTCCGCGTCTACGACCGCGCGCTGTCCCCCGGCGAGGTTCTCGATGTCAGCGGGAACACCACCGGCATCGGCGCCGCCACCCACCCCGACCTGAAGATCGACGCCATCGTCGACGACGCGACCAGCGAAATCACCCTCCCACTGACCGAGGGCACCGACCTCACCACGCTCGCCCCGCAGTTCACCATCGCCCAGGGCGCGACCATCAGCCCGGCCTCCGGCACCCCGCGCGACTTCACCAGCCCCGTGACGTACGAGGTCACCGGCTCGGGCGGCGAGAAGCGCACCTGGACGGTCGAGGCGCTGGAGATGAAGAGCCCGGTGCTTCCGGGGCTCACCGCCGACCCGAACCTCGTCCGGTTCGGCGACACCTTCTACATGTACCCGACCACCGACGGCTTCGCGGGCTGGAGCGGCACGAAGTTCAAGGCGTACTCCTCCAAGGACCTGGTCCACTGGACGGACCACGGCGTCATCCTGGACCTCGGACCCGACGTCAGCTGGGCCGACGCCCGGGCCTGGGCCCCGACGGCGACCGAGAAGAACGGCAAGTACTACTTCTACTACTCCGCCGACACGAACATCGGCGTCGCGGTCTCCGACTCGCCCACCGGCCCGTTCACGGACCCCCTGGGCAAGCCGCTGATCGCCCGCGGCGCCTTCACCGGCCAGATGATCGACCCGGCGGTCTTCACCGACGATGACGGGAAAAGGTACCTCTACTGGGGCAACGGCCGGGCGTACGTCGTCCCGCTCAACGACGACATGGTCTCCTTCGACGCCTCGAAGGTCACCGACATCACCCCCAGCGGCTACAACGAGGGCACCTTCGTCATCAAGCGCAACGGCACCTACTACTTCATGTGGTCGGAGAACGACACCCGGGACGAGAACTACCGCGTCGCCTACGCCACCGGCTCCTCACCCACCGGGCCCTGGACCAAGCGAGGCGTGATCCTCGAAAAGGACCTCACGCTCGGCATCAAGGGCCCGGGCCACCACTCCGTCGCCCAAGTACCGGGCACCGACGACTGGTACATCGCCTACCACCGCTTCGCCATCCCCGGCGGTGACGGCACCCACCGCGAAACCACCGTCGACAGGCTGGAGTTCGACTCAGGCGGCCTGATCAAGAAGGTCGTCCCCACCCTGAGCAGCATCGACCCGGTCTCCGTCGGCACCGTCCTGCCGACGCACACCAACCGCTCACTCCAGTCGGTCAACTTCCCCGGCCGCTACACCGCCGTCCGCTCCGACAACCTCGCCTACCTCGACCCGGTCACCTCCTCCAGCACCCCGACGGTCAAGCAGAGCGCCACCTTCACCGTCGTCCCCGGCCTGGCCGACCCCACCTGCTACTCGTTCCGCGACTCGTCCGGCCGCTACCTGCGCCACAAGGACTTCCGGGTCCGCGCCGACGCGAGCAACGGCACGGCCGTCTTCACCAAGGACGCCACCTTCTGCGCCCGGCCGGGCTCGGTCACCGGCTCGGTCAGCCTGGAGTCGTACAACTACCCCGGCCGCTACCTCCGCCACTACAACTACGAGCTGCGCATCGACACCTTCCAGGACACCGCCACGTTCCGCGCCGACAGTTCCTTCAAGGCGGTCAGCCCCTGGGCCTGACCGACCCTCGGCGAGCATGCCGACCACCCATTGAGGTCACGGTGATTGCGGGCTGAGGCCCCGGAGAGCCGGACGCCACGCGCCCAGCCCGCAGACACCTTCGCACCAGCCCGTTCTCCGTGACGTACCGGGGTGAGCGGGGGCGCGCCACATCCGCCGGCTCGGCTCACCGGGCTTTTTCCGGCAGTCGCGGAGCCTGGCTCCGTTCAACCGCGCCTTCGTGCGGCTGAGTGCGCTGCAGCACTGTCCACGTCGCAGGAACGCCGGAGGCGATGTGCGTTCCAGGCCGGAACCGGGGTGCAAGCCGAGGGGAGTTACTCGGACTCTTCGCGTGGCAGCGCGCGGCCGTTGATCGCGTCGGCGATGGCGTAGGCGATACGGACGAAAGACTCTGACTCCTGCTTCGAGAGGTCCCGGGCTGAGGTCTCCTCCAGGGCCTGCCACAGGGCCGCGATGGGCTCGCGCATCGCCCGGCCCTTGTCGGTGAGGTGGACCACCATGACGCGCCGGTCATGCGCGGCCGGCTCGCGGACGACGAGGCCGGCGTCCTGCATGCGGCGTAGCGCCTTGGAGATGGTGGAGTGGTCCACGCCGAGGCATTCCAGTAGCTCGGACTGGGACTGGCCGTCCCGGTCAAGAAGGTGCATCAGCAGCAGTTCCTGTCCGGGATGCAGGGCCACCTCGCGCAGCAGGGTGGCGGCGTAGGCGCGGTGGGCGCGGGCGAGTTGGAAGATCGCGTAGCTCATCGGTCCTGCGCCGGCCGTCGTGGGGATGCGGTGTTCGGGGGTGGGCATGGTTCGGTTCCTCGGACGGTGTGGGTGGGGTAGTCGGTGTAGCCGGCCACTCCGCCGCCGTAGAAGGTCCCCGGGGTCGGGGGGTTCAGCGGCGCGCCGGCGCGGAGCCTCTCGACCAGGTCCGGGTTGGCGAGCGCGAGGGCGCCGACGGAGACAAGGTCGGCCATGCCGTGGCACGCGGTTGCTGCCGATGCCGGACAAGGTCCCGGCCGTGGCCGGCGCCGTCGGCCGCACCGGTATCACCCACCGCCACGTCCGACACCTGGCTCCATGAGATGACTTTGTCAGGACCTCTCAAGCCAGCGTCGCAGCGCGTCGGGCACGTTCGTCGGATGCGAGCTGAAGCTCAGCCGGATGCCGGGCTGGAGGTCGATGAGCACGTTGACGATCCGTTCGAACAGGACGGTGTACTTCGGGACATTCTTGATGCCGCCGCCGATGAGCACCACCCCGAACGAGTGCCCGTCGAACAGTCGGCGCAGCTCGGCCTCAGCCTCGTCGGGGTCCAGGCTGACATAGCCCTCCTCGCCGTCGATGCCTGTGGCCTGGAGCGCAGCCCAGCTGCGCTTCCTCATGGCGGCCAGCTCCTCGAGCGTCGCGACCCCCGGCGGGAAATCGTCCGGCGAAAGCGCATCAGAGGTGATGCCGAGGGTCAGCACGCGTTGATTGATCGGAGGCTTCACTTGAGAGTTCTTGTGGGACATGGGGTCTCCTCAGTCCGGCGGCGGGGAAGTCCAAGAGAAAGTGTGGCTAGCCACATAGCTACCGTAGCAGCAATCATGTGGCTAGCCAAGTATGTGCCCTGGCCCTCACCCGAGGCCCGAGGACGCCGTCGGGTGCGGCGTTGCCCGCCCCGTCGATGGCGCCGCCGCGGTCGTCGCGCACGATGCCCTCGTCGATCAGCGACCCTTCGAATAGGCGGTACGAGTAGGCGGTACGAGTGAGCGGTACGCCTTGGCAACGACCGTCTTCGCGCCCGTCGTCCGCAGCCGCTCGCCGTGGGCCGCCCTCAGTGCCGACCGTGGGCAAGGCTCGCCCGCGCGGCTGAGCCGGTGGACACTGTTCCCGCCACCCGCCCGACCCGGGGCGTGCAGCGGCCCTGGGATGCTCACAGACCCGGCGGGGACCCGACGGAGAGCCGACGGAGAGCCGACGGAGAGCAGATGGAGAGCAGATGGAACGACGCCAGCTGGAGTACTTCATAGCCGTCGTCGAGCACGGCGGATTCACCGCCGCGGCCCTTGCGCTCCATGTCGCCCAGCCCTCGCTGTCGCATGCGATCCGGTCCCTGGAGCGCGAATTCGGCGGCAGACTGTTTCACCGTCTCCCGCACGGCGTCGCCCTCACCGCGGCCGGTGAGGCGCTGGTCCGGCCGGCCCAGCAGGTCCTGCGCGACCTCTCCACGGCCAGTTCCCTGGTCCGGGAAGTCCTCGGGCTCAGCGGCGGCCGACTCGACATCGTTTCGCAGACGACCCTTTCGGTCGACCCCCTGGCCGGCATGCTGGGGCGCTTCCACCGCGCGCATCCGCAGGTCTCCGTGCGTGTGGTCGACCCGGAGCAGGGACCTGCCGTGGCGCAGATGGTCGCGGCCGGGCAGTGCGAACTCGGTCTGGTGGACGCCTCGGTGACCACGGCGGACCTGCGTGGAGTCGACCTGCCGGAGCAGGAGATGCACGTCGTACTGCCCGCCGACCACCCGCATCCGGCGGGCGACACCATCACCTCACGTGAACTGGTCGCACTGGACCTGATCGTGACCCCGCCGGGCACCGAAACCCGGGCCGCGGTGGACGACGTGTGCGCCGCGCTGGGCGTCACGCCGCGGATAGCGGTGGAGACCGCGCACCGCGCGATGATCGTGCCGCTGGTCCTCTCCGGCGTAGGTGCCGCCCTGTTGCCGACCTCGATGGCCCAGGACGCAGCCCTGCACGGGGCCCGGATGCTGTCCCATCGGCCCCGGTTGCTGCGCCACGGCCGGCTGGTCTGGCGGTCGGGCCCGCTGTCTCCCGCCGCCCAGGCGTTCGTGGACCTGGCGGCCTCGCCCGCCCGGGACTGACACCTGCAGCAGGTATAGAAACCTTCTATTGCCTTCATTCAAAACCGGTTCACGAGAATTCAAGGCGCCTTGTTGACCGGCGTCGGCGGCGGCTGACACTTTGTCTGCATCGCGGGCCGAGATATTTCCGAGGTCGCTGAAGTCAGCCGTGTCACGCCGGTAGTTCGGCCGCGTCAAGAGGGCGTCACATTTCCCCGCCGGGTTCCGAATCGGAGAAATAGATGAATGAGTTCGACGCCGGTCGGCACATACTTCCACGGCCGGACAACCGTCGGCCCCTGACGACCGCGATGGACGTCCACGACCAGGAGACCGCCTTCACCCCCGTCGGCCCGGTCCCTCCGCCCGAGGACGCGCCGAACGTGGTGATCGTGCTCGTCGACGACCTCGGGTTCGGTACGTCCGGTGCGTTCGGCGGACCGTGTGAGATGCCGGCCGCGCAGCGGCTCGCGGACAACGGGCTGCGCTACACCCGCTTCCATGTGACGGCCCTGTGCTCGCCGACCCGGCAGGCCCTGTTGACCGGACGCAACCACCACTCGGTGGGCATGGGCGGCACCACCGAGATGACCACCGCGGCCCCCGGGTACAACGGGTTCCGGCCGCGCACCGCGGCGACCATGGCCCAGATCCTGCAGGGCAACGGCTACAGCACGGCCGCCTTCGGCAAATGGCACCAGACACCCCCGCGGGAGATCAGCGCGGTCGGGCCGTTCGACCGCTGGCCGACCGGGGAGGGGTTCGACACCTTCTACGGGTTCATGGGTGCCGAGATGAACCACTGGTACCCGCTGCTGTACCAGGGCACCACCCCCGTCGAGCCGGATCGCCGGCCCGAGGACGGCTACCACCTGTCCGAGGACCTCGTCGACCACGCCATCGACTGGGTGCGCACCCAGCGCACGCTGACTCCGGAGCGGCCGTTCTTCACCTACCTCGCGCTGGGTGCCGCGCACGCTCCGCTGCACGTCGGCCGGGAGTGGCAGGAGAAGTACCGCGGACGGTTCGACCACGGCTGGGACCGGCAGCGCGAGATGACCCTGCGGCGGCAGAAGGAACTCGGCGTCGTGCCCCCGGAGGCGGACCTCGCGCCCTGGGCCGAGGGTGTTCCCCACTGGGACGAACTCACCGGCAGTCAACGGCGGCTGGCGGCCAGGTTCATGGAGACGTTCGCCGGGTTCACCGAACACGCCGACGTACAGGTCGGCAGGTTCGTCGACGCGCTGGAGGAACTCGGCGAGCTGGACAACACCCTCTTCCTCTACATCCTCGGCGACAACGGCGCCTCGGGTGAGGGCGGCATCGAGGGGACGGTCGTCGAGCACCGGCTGGGGCACGGCATCGTGGACGACCCGGACGAGATGATCGACCACCTCGACGAGATCGGCGGCCCGCTCAGCTACCCGATCGCCCCGGCGGGATGGGCGCTGGCACTGAACACTCCCTACCAGTGGACCAAGCAGGTGGCCTCGCACTTCGGCGGCACCCGGGACGGCATGATCCTGCACTGGCCGCGGGGAGTCCCCGAGCGCGGTGGGTTGCGTCACCAGTTCTCGCACGTGATCGACGTACTGCCGACGATCCTGGACTGTGTGGGAGTCCCGGCGCCGTTCAGCGTGGACGGGGTGCCGCAGCAGCCCATCGAGGGGACGAGCATGCGCCGGACGCTCGCCGACGCCCGGGCGCCCGAGCACCGCCGTACCCAGTACTTCGAGATGTGCGGCAACCGGGGCATCTACCACGGCGGCTGGATGGCGGTCACCCGGCACGGCATCCCCTGGGAGATGGTGCCGGACAAGGAGCGGCGGTTCGCGGACGACGTCTGGGAGCTCTACGACATCGACCACGACTGGAGCCAGGCCCGCGACCTCGCCGCCGAACACCCCGAGAGGTTGCGGCAGTTGCAGGACCTGTTCCTGATCGAGGCGGCGAAGTACCAGGTCTTCCCCCTGGACGACCGGGTCACCGAGCGGGAGAACCCCGCCATGGCCGGCCGCATCGATCTGCTCGGCGGCCGGACGTCCGTCACCTACCGCGCGGGGATGCGGCGGTTCACCGAGGAGACGACCCTCAACGTCAAGAACCGCTCGCACAGCGTCACCGCGGACGTCGACCTGCCCGGAACAGCGGCCGAGGGCGTGATCATCGCGCAGGGCGGCAGGTTCGGCGGCTGGACCCTGTACTTCACCGGGGGCAGACCGGCCTACGCCTACAACTACTTCGGCATGAACCTGTACACCGTGCGCGGCGGCGAGCCCCTGGCACCGGGACGGCACGAGATCCGGCTGGAGTTCGCCTACGACGGCGGAGGGCTCGGAAAGGGCGGGACCGCCGTGCTCCTGGTGGACGGTGAGAAGCACGCGACCGGACGGGTCGAGCGGACCATTCCGTACTACTTCTCCTTCGACGAGACGCTCGACGTAGGGGTGGACCTGAGTACACCGGTGACCGACGACTATCCGGTCCTCGACAACGAGTTCACCGGGATCCTGCACACGGTGCGCATCGATCTGGACGACCGGAGCACCGAGTCGTCCGAGTTCGACGGCGGACTGCACCGGCGCGTCATGGGGGCCCAGTGAGCTGCTGCACGCCGTCGGGCGGCCGGGCCGCGGACCGGGCGCCGGGACCCCGGCGGTCCGCCGTCCGCGCGGCGGCCACCGAGGGCATGGTGGCCGTCCCCGCCGGCGAGTTCCTCATGGGCAGCGAGGACGCACTCGCCTACCCGGCCGACGGGGAAGGCCCGGTGCGTACGGTGTATGTCGAGGCGTTCTGGATGGACGCCCGCACGGTGTCCAACGCACAGTTCGCGCGCTTCGCCGCCGAGACCGGCCACCGCACCTCCGCCGAGCGGATCGGCTGGTCGTTCGTCTTCGCGGGCCTGCTCCCGGACGACTTCCCGCCGACCCGGGCAGTGGTGGGCGCGCCCTGGTGGCGACAGGTCGAGGGCGCCGACTGGCGCCACCCCGACGGACCGCACTCCACCTGCGAGGACCGGGTGGATCACCCAGTCGTCCATGTCGACTGGGACGACGCCCGCGCCTACTGCGCCTGGGCAGGCAAACGCCTGCCCGCCGAGGCGGAATGGGAACGCGCCGCCCGAGGGGGACTGCACGCGAAGGTGTTCCCCTGGGGCGACGAGTTCGAGCCGGGCGGCCGCCCTCGCATGAACGTGTGGCGGGGAGACTTCCCGAACCGGCACCCGACAGCCGACGGCTGGTACGGCACCTGTCCGGTCGGCGCCTTCGAACCCAACGGCTTCGGCCTGTACAACGCCACCGGCAACGTCTGGGAGTGGTGCGAGGACCCGTTCTCCCCCTCCCCCGGCGCCCCCGGCGGACAGCAGCGCGTCACCAAGGGCGGCTCCTACCTCTGCCACGCGTCCTACTGCCGCCGCTACCGGGTCGCCGCGCGGCAGGGCCTGTTCCCGGACTCGGCAACCGGCAACGTGGGGTTCCGGTGCGCTCTGGACATGACGTGACCTGATGTGACCCCTTTCGAATCGATTACTCGAACAACGGCGCGAGGCGCTCGGCGCACAAGGAGCAGGACCATGGCGAAGAGAGCAAGTCTGTGGCGTCCCGGTGCGGCGGGGGTGGCCGTACTCGGTCTCACCCTGACCGCCTGCGGTGGGGCGAAGGTCGGTGACGACTCTGCCGCGGCGGACGGCAGTTCGGGCAAGTGCGGCACCTTCGACCTCGCGGTCAGCCCGTGGGTGGGCTACGAGGCCAATGCGGCGGTCGTCGCCCACGTCGCGGAGGAGGAACTCGGCTGCGAGGTGGTCAAGAAGGACCTGAAGGCGGAGATCGGCTGGCAGGGGTTCGAGACGGGCGAGGTCGACGTCATCCTGGAGAACTGGGGCCACGACGACCTGAAGAAGAAATACATCACCGAGCAGAAGACCGCCGTCGACCTCGGCCCGACCGGCAACAAGGGAATCATCGGCTGGTACATCCCCCCGTGGATCGCGAAGAAGCACCCGGACATCACCAACTGGAAGAACCTCGACAAGTACGCCTCGAACTTCAAGACCTCCGAGTCGGGCGGCAAGGGCCAGCTCCTCGACGGCGACCCGTCATACCAGACCAACGACGAGTCCCTGGTGAAGAACCTGAAACTGGACTTCAAGGTGGTGTACGCGGGCAGCGAGACCGCGCTGATCCAGGCCTTCCGGGACGCCGAGAAGAACAAGAAGTGGGTGATCGGCTACTTCTACGAGCCACAGTGGTTCTTCTCGGAGGTGCCGCTGGTCCACGTCGAGTTGCCCAAGCACACCGAGGGTTGCGACGCGGACCCGGCGAAGGTCGCCTGCGACTATCCGGTGTTCGACCTCGACAAGATCGTCAGCACCCGGTTCGCGAAATCGGGCAGCCCTGCCTACGACCTGGTGAAGAATTTCACGTGGACCAACGACGACCAGAACACCGTCGCCAAGTACATCGCGCTCGACAGGATGACACCGGAGGCGGCGGCGAAGAAGTGGGTCGCGGCCAACCCCGACAAGGTGAAGGCGTGGCTCCGATAGCGTCGGTCGAGAAGGGGCCGGGGCACTGACCGAAATGTTCAGTCACAGCACAGCGCGCCGAACACTTTGAGTTCGACGGCGGGCTCCCCGTCGACCACGAGCAACCCGCGCCCCGGCCCGCCCCCGGTCTCCCGCTGCTCCGTCTCCGGCCGGGTTTCTCCTGGGTCGTGTTCCGCCCCGTGGGGTGTGCGACCGTGCTCGACGCGTTCCGGTAAGCCGCACGTCGGCCGCCCCGCGGAGACACGGCTCCCACAGGGCACCCGGCTGACCTACCGTCAGCCCACGGGCGGCCCCGAGCCGCGTCGATCCGGCGTTGACCTGCGCGTTCCGCGTCATGCGTTCCGCGTAATGCGTTCCGCGTAATGCTTTCTGCGGCGAGGGCACCGCGTCGGCGATCAGGCACAGGTGTCCTCCCCTTCCGGCCCGGGCACAGCGATCATCAGCAGCGTCACGTCGTCGTCGTGGGCGGCCGTGTCCGGGATGAGCGTCCTGATCAGCCGGGCCGCGGCACGGTCGAGGTTCTCCGGATCCGGGGGAACGCTTTTCGGCACGGCTTCGAGGGCGTGGGCGAGCACGTCGATCTGGGCCTCGATGTCGGTGCCGGGCCGTTCGACCAGTCCGTCGGTGTAGAGCACGAGGGTGCTCCCCGGCGGCAGCGGCAGGGTCACCTCCTCGAACAGCTCCTCGCCACCGCACGCCTCGTTGACGCCCAGCGGCACACCGACCGGTACCGGCAGCCGGTGGGCGGGCCCGTCGGGGGGCAGGACGATGACGGGCAGGTGCCCGGCCGAGCACAGGGTGACCTCGCACGCGTCCTGGTCGATCACCAGGTAGGCGCAGGTGACGAGCTGGTCCGCCAGGTCGCCGACGAACGTGTCGAGCCCGGTCATGAGCCGGCTGGGCGACGTGCCTGTGCGGGCCAGCGCGTGGGAGGCGGCACGCAGCTGTCCCATGACGGCCGCCGCCTCCAGGCCACGGCCCATCACGTCGCCGATGACGACGCCGGTGCGGCGCCCGCCGAGCGGGATGACGTCGAACCAGTCACCACCGACGCCGGGGTCCTGGACGGAGGCCAGGTAGCGGTGGGCGCTGGGCAGGTACGGAAGGCGGGGCGGCTCGCCCATGAGGCTGTGCTGCAGGGTGTAGGCGATGTGTCGTAGCTGCTCGTAGCGCTCGGCGCGTTCGGCCTCGGCCCGTCTGCGTTCGGTGATGTCCCGTACGGTCAGGAACACGAGGGTCTCGTGCTCGGCCCGGAGGCTGCTGACGCTCACCTCGACGGGGAACTCACGGCCGTCGCCGTGCAGCCCGTACAGCTCCCTGTCCATGACCGTCGGCTTCGGGGCGCGCAGGCGCAGGTAGGCGCCGAGGAGGGCGCCGTGCCGCCGACGGAGAGGACGGGGCACCAGGTCGACGACCTCGGTCCCGACGAGGTCACCCGGCGCACGCCCGAACAGGCGTTCCACCTGCGTATTGGCCATGACGATGGTGCCGCGGCCGTCCGTGATCAGGGTGGCGTCGGGTGCGGATTCCAGCAGCGCGCGGAAGCGCCGGTGCGCCCGTTGGACCTCCCGCTGAGCCGCGACCCGCTCGGTGATGTCGATGACCACGCCGCACAGCGCGTAGGGCGTGCCGTTCGCGTCGTTGAGCGGGAACAGGGAGGTGAGGACGTCCTGTGGACCCCCCGGCAGGGTGATCGACTCCTCACGCTGCACGGGGGTGCCGTCGGTCAGCACGGCGAGGTCGGTGGCCCGCGCCTGACGCGCGAGGCCGGGGGGCAGGACGTCCCTGTCCAGACGGCCCAGTACCCGTTCCCGGGACAGGCCCGTGTTCTCCTCGAACGTCGTGTTGACCGCCAGGAAGCGGCCGTGCAGGTCCTTGATGAAGACCACGGCCGGCGTGTGGTCCATGAAGGCCTGCAGCAGCGCGTTCTGCCGCACCTGCCATTCGGCACGGGCATGAGCCACCTCGACGCGGCGGCCCACGACCAGGGCCGTGAAGATGACCGCGCTGAACACGGCGACGTGGCCGCACACCAGCAGCGCGGTGCCCAGCCGCGCCCCGAACAGCCCCACGTCCTCGCCTGCCAGAACGCTCCAGCCCAGCAGCGGCGGCACGACCACGGCGGTGGCGAACAGCCAACGGCCCAGCGCGCCCGTGGTGCCCGCGTTGGTGAGCAGTCCCGCGAGACCTTCGTCCGGCCGAGCCAGGAAGGCGGCCGTGCCCAGCAGCACCAGAGCGAGCGCGGTGTGCAGGGCCATGCCCGTGTAGGCGCCGAACCGCTCCAGTTCGGGCACCGCGTAGGCGGCCCCGTACAGCCGGAGCATGCCGAGGGCCCCCACGGCCAGGCCCGGGATCTGGCTGAACCAGGCGGGGACTCGGGGCGTACTGGCGCACAGCGACGCCACGGCCCCGAGCGTCAGTGCCGCGGCCGTGTTGGGGGCCATCCGGCCGGGCGTTCCCGTCGTCGCTCCCGCGGTGTCGTCGGTGAAGAGGAGCTCGTCGATGCCGAGGCCCGCCCCGGTCGTGTACTCCACGATGGTGAGCACGCCGATCAGGGCGGCCAGAGCCGCCGCCGCACGTGCCGCGACCATCAGTCGGCGGCCGGGACCGGTGGCCACCATGGCCAGGGAGAGCCCCAGCGCCAGAACGGCCACGGCGGTGTTCGGCTTCACGGTCACCAGGTCGCCGGGCAGCGCGCTCTTCAGCGCTTCGACGTCGGCGACCCATCCGGCCAGGCTCACCGCGCCCAGCAGGGCTGCCGTCAGGGCGGCGGCCCGAGCCATCGCGCGAGCAGCGGCCAGGACAGACACCCGGAACGGCAGACCATCGGCCTGTACCGCTTCACGTGCGCCGGGCAGCTCGGGCGCCTGCTGCTCTCTCGTCACCGCATCCCTTGTCAAGGAAGCACCAATCAGCATTCTCCAGACTAAGGGCGACAAAAGACAAATATGGATTTATGTTCTGTTTCTGCTCCGCCATCGGCGGCTCCTGACCGGCCACGACGTGCGATCACGAGCGAAGAACGGCAGTGGTGACACCGGGGCACGGCGAAGCGGCGTGGCTTCGCCGACCATCGGCGGCCGAGGCACGACGTCCCGGCTCCGGCACCGGGACGGCCGGTGTCTCCATCGCGGTACGAGCCCGGCGCGTCGCCGTACGGAGCGCGCTCGGCGGCACGCTGATGTCGCTCACCGCCGCGGTCGCAACCGCCTTCGGCTTCCTCCCGTCCGCCGCCGACGACAACGTGTCACAGCCACGGGAGGCGTTCGACCGCGCGGGGACCGGGACAGCGCGACACCTTCTGATCACCCGTCGCCCGTGGGGAGACGGACGAGTGAAGGTGGTCGATCCCGGGCCGCTTTCGCATGCGGTGTTCCCGCCGTGGGCCTCCACCACCGCTGCCACGATCGACAGACCGAGGCCGGTGCCGGTGCCGGTGCCATCGCCCGCGCCCTCGGTGCGGCGGCGGTCCGCGCGCGTGAAGCGTTCGAAGACCTTGGGCCGTACCTCTGCGGCGACGCCCGGCCCGTCGTCGTGGACCTTCAGCACGGCCGTCGTGCCGTCGGTCGCCAGGGAGACGGTCACCGTGCTGCCGGCAGGTGTGTGCAGGCGGGCGTTGGCCAGCTGGTTGGCCAGTACCTGATGGAGACGGTGGGCGTCGCCCGGCACCGTCACCGGCTCCTCGGGCAGCTCCAACGTCCATCGGTGTCCGGGGCCCGTTGCCTGCGCGTCCGTCACCGCGTCGAGCGGGACAACCGGGTCGGGTGGATCGAACGGCTCGGCCACGGGCACCCAGACCCTCACCGGGGACGCGGTCCATACCCGCTACGGACCCGTCCAGGTCCGCGTCACGCTGAAGAACGGGAAACTCACCGACGTCACCGCGGTCGCCTACCCCCGGAACAGCCCGAGGGATCAGCAGATCAACGGCTACGCGATCCCGCAGCTGACAAGAGAGGCGCTGACCGCCCAGAGCGCGGACATCGACACAGTCTCCGGAGCCACGTACACCAGCGAGGGCTACCGCCAGTCACTCCAGTCGGCGCTGGACTCCGCGAGCCGCTGACGTCGGCCCGGCCGACGCGCTGTTCGCACCCGCGACGTCGTCCGTCCACGGCCGAGCCCGCCCGCGTGGTGGCACATTCCGAGCGGTGGTGGCACATTCCGGATATCCAGACTCCGGGCTGTCTGCTTGTTCGACAGGGCTTCCGCGGCCAGGGCCAGCACCTCCTGCTGGCGTGGCGACAGTCTGATGTCCGGCTGCGGCACGGGGCGGGCAGCCGCATGGGTCACCGTGAACTCCCGTACGGCGACCAGCAGTGCCTGGGGTGGCCAGGGCCCGCAGCGTCGGCCCGCCCAGATCGGTCTCGTCACCGTCGGCGAGCGCCGTGTGCGGGAACGCGCGGTGTCCGGCGGCGGAGGCCAGGACGGCCGCGCCGTCGTCGGCGGCGAGTTGGAGGGCGCGGTGAGGAAGTCGGCATGCAGGTGGGTGTCGGCGGCGTGGGCGCTGCTCAGCCCGCGCCGCTCGGCGGCGGTGCGCAGGGCGCGCAGATCACGGCTCCAGGCGCCGGGTGGTCACAACGCCCGCCCGCCAATACAATGTTCCATGGATTTCTGGAGGATGTCATGGGAGACCCCTCACGCAGGTCGGCGCTGTACGACGCCTTCGCCCACACCGGCAAGGCGCTGAGCAGTGGGAAGCGCCTGGAACTGCTCGATCTGCTGGCCCAGGGCGAGCGCACCGTCGACGCCCTCGCCAAGGCGGCCGGCCTGAACCTGACCACCGCCTCCGCGCATCTGCAGACCCTCAAGCAGGCCGGGCTCGTGGCGACCCGCCGTGAGGGCGTGCGCATCCACTACCGGCTGGCCGGAGACGACGTCGCCGCCCTCTACGCCCTGCTGCGCCGGGTCGCACAGACCCACCAGGCAGGCGTCGAGGCCGCCCGCACCGCCTACCTCGGCGACGACCGGCCGGAGGGGGTCGGGCGCGAGGAACTGCTGGCCCGCGCGCAGGCGGGCGAGGTCGTCGTCCTGGACGTGCGTCCGGCCGAGGAGTACGCCGCCGGGCACATCCCCGGCGCCATCTCCATCCCGTTCGAGGAACTCGCCGACCGCATCGCCGAGTTGCCCGTCGACGCCGAGGTCGTCGCCTACTGCCGCGGCGAGTACTGCGTCATGGCCCACGACGCCGTACGCCTGCTCAGCACCCGTGGCCGCCGAGCCGTGCGGCTGACCGACGGCATGCTGGAGTGGCGCCTCGCCCAGATGCCGGTAGCCACCGGGGAGGCGGCGTGATCCCCGCGCGTCTGAGGCCGCGGGACGAGATGGTCTCTCCGCACTGCAACGCCACCAGCCGCGTCGACCCCCGGGTGGTCGACGCGATGCTGTCGCACCTGGGGCGTCAGGGCGCCCACGACTCCGTCCAGGACCTGGCCCAAGCCCTCGACACCTCCTGACCACCACGTCCCGGCCGTCCGCCCTCTCCTCGCGGCGGCGGGCCCGGCTCCCCGTCCCCGCCGCCCCAGCGAAAGAGCCTCCTTGACGAACACCGACTCCGCCCCGACCGAGATATCCCCGCGCTCCCAGGCGCAGCGACGCGTCCTGACCGTCCTGGTCACCGCCCAGGTCCTCAGCGGCGCAGGCCTCGCCGCCGGCATCACCGTCGGCGCCCTGCTGGCCCAGGACATGCTCGGCTCCACCGGCCTGGCCGGCCTGCCCAGTGCCCTGTTCACCGCGGGATCCGCCCTCGCCGCCGTCGCCGTCGGCCGCATGTCCCAGGCCCGGGGCCGCCGCTCCGGCCTCGCCGCCGGGTACCTCGTGGGAGCGGTCGGCGGCGCCGGTGTCGTCACCGCAGCCGTCGCTGACAACCCCCTCCTGCTCTTCATCTCGCTCTTCGTCTACGGGGCCGG
Source organism: Streptomyces akebiae (assembly GCF_019599145.1). NCBI lineage: Bacteria > Bacillati > Actinomycetota > Actinomycetes > Kitasatosporales > Streptomycetaceae > Streptomyces > Streptomyces akebiae. The sequence goes on from NZ_CP080647.1 coordinate 4,724,122, forward strand.
CAGCGCCACCAACCTCCAGGCCCGCTATGCAGGCGCCGACCTCGCCGCCCCGTCCCACCGCGGACGCGCCGTCTCCACCGTCCTGGTCGCCACCACCCTCGGCGGCGTTGTCGGCCCTGTCCTCACCTCGTCGACCGGCGACCTCGCCCACGCCCTCGGCATCCCCCGCCTGGCCGGGCCGTTCCTCCTGGCCACCGTCGCCTACGTGGCCGCCGCCCTCGTCCTGGTGATCTGGCTGCGCCCTGATCCCCTGCTCCTCGCCCGGACCCTCGACACCGAGCAGTCCCTCGGCAACGGCACCACCGGTACGGAGGAGACGGCTTCGGCCCAGGGCCGCAGTGCCGGTGTCGTCCTGGGCGCGCTGATCATGGTCCTCACCCAGCTCGTCATGGTCGCGATCATGACGATGACGCCCGTCCACATGCACGACCACGGCCACACCACCACCGCCTCGGGTTTCGTCATCGCCGTCCACGTGGCCGCGATGTTCCTGCCCTCGCCCCTGACCGGACGGCTCGCCGACCACTACGGGCGCATCAAGGTCGCCGTCGCCTCCGGCATCACCCTCCTGGCCTCGGGTGTCCTCGCCGCCACCGCACCCGCCGACTCCGTCGCCCCGCTCGCCCTTGCCCTCGCCCTGCTCGGCCTGGGCTGGAACCTCGGCCTCGTGGCCGGCACCGCGATCATCACCGACACCGTGCCCCTGGCCACCCGCGCCAAGACCCAGGGCATGGTCGACGTCTCGATCGCGATCGCAGGTGCCACCGGGGGCCTGTCCTCCGGCCTCGTCGTGGCTGCCTCCGGTTACCCCGTCCTCGCCCTCACCGGCGGAATCCTCGCCCTCGCCGTCCTGCCCGCCATCGCCGCCACCGCGAGCCGCCGATGACCAGCCTCACCGCCCCGGCGGCCGACATCACGGTCGACGGCACCGGCCACACCTACCTCGGGCCCGTCGCCGCCCCAGACCCAGACCTAGACCGGGATGTGTACGCGCTCCGTCTGACGGCCGATGCTCTGCCCACCCGGCCCGACGCGCCGTGCCACCCGGGCGGGGCCGTGGGTGGCTCCCCCGGATGGCCGTCCAGCTGTCCAACTCCCGTGAGAAGGCCGCTGTTCGAGGGTCGGCACTACGACGGCGGCTTCTGCTCACCCTGCGCGGCCTGCAGGTCGGCCAGCAGCTCGGCCTGCCCGGCGAGCACCCCGGACAGGATGGTCCGTGCGACCCGCAGAAGCTCCGCGACCTGCGGGCTGGTCAGCGAGTAGTACACGGTCGAACCCTCCTTGCGGGTCTTGACCAGATTCGCCCGCCGCAGCACCGCCAGCTGCTGGGACAGATGAGCGGGCTCGATACCGACCTCGGGCAGCATCTCCGCGACCGCGTGTTCCCGTTCGCTCAGCAGCTCCAGGACCCGGATACGGGCCGGATGGCCCAGCGTCTTGAAGAACTCGGCCTTCAGTTGGTACAGCGGCGTACTCATCGTGCCGTCCCCTCCCCGACGCAACGGCACGGCCCCTCCGGCCGGAGCACGGCGCATCGCAACCACCCACTCGTCAAGAACACGCGGACCATCCTCGCCTGCGGCACCGGCCACGCCGAACCCGGATGCGAGTGACCAGAGCAGCTCGGATCCAGACGGCCAGGACGACGCCTGCACCATCGCCGCCGTCGGGACCATCGGAGCCATCGGAGCCATCGGGCGGCATACGGGGAGGCCGCCCGGGTCGTCGACCTGGGCGGTCGGCACAGCACGGTGTCGGATCAGGCCTTCTTCACGACGCCGGACTTGAGTTGCATCGCGCCGAACCCATCGACCTTGCAGTCGATGTCGTGGCCGTCCACGCCGTCGACCAGGCGGATGTTGCGCACCTTGGTGCCCGCCTTGATCCCGCTCGGGCTGCCCTTGACCTTCAGCGTCCTGACGACCGTCACGGTGTCACCGTCGGCGAGCACGTTGCCGACCGCGTCCTTGATCACCCTGCTTCCGGAGGCGCCGTCCGCGGACTCCGCAGACGGTGACCACTCGTGCCCGCACCCAGGGCAGACCAGGAGCGCACCCATCTCGTAGCTGTAGGCGCCGGAGCATTCGGGGCAGGGGGGAAGGTTGTCACTCATGGCACAGGTGTCTTTCGGTCGGTGTGCGGATACGGGGGTCAGGGGTCAGGGGTCAGGTGGGCCAGCCGTCGGTGCGCCACGCCTGCTGTGCCTCGTCGGGAGGCGACTTGTGCCGGGCGTGGGCGGCGAGGGCGGTGGCCAGGTCGCCATGGACGGGGAGGTCCGGGCAGTCGCCGGGCGGGACGAGCGAGCCGTCGGCGGGGATGGCGGCCAGTTCCAGGCTCCGGCCCGTGCCCGCGAGGCGGCGTGCGGTCTCGGTGATGGCCAACCGGCCTTCCGTGGACCATCCGCGCAGTCCGGTCAGGTCGAGGATGACCGGCCCGGTGCCGCGGGCGACGACCCAGCCGACCGCTCCCTCGAAGCGACGGACCGCCGCCGGGCCCAGGTGGCCTGCGACGGAGAGCACCCCGAAGTCGTCCTCGACGGTGTAGCGCCACTCGATGGTCATGACGGTGAACTTCCTTGCGTGGGCGGCCCGTCGAGGTTGAGGGGAAGAGTTGTCCAGATGCTCTTGCCGTCGGCGTCGCCGTGCACGGCGACGGTGCCGCCGAGTTGCCGGGTGAGCTCCATGACCATGCCGAGACCACCACTGGTGCCGGTTGCGACATGGTGCAGCGAGGGCTGGTGGGGGTGGCGGTCGTGGACGGCGAAGGCCAGACGGCCTCCGCTCGCCGCATACATGACCGTGATCTGCGGGGACACCTCGGCGGCGTGCCGGACGCTGTTGGTCACCAGCTCACTGAGGATCAGCAGCGCCGCGTCCACGACGGGCCGGCGCAGATCTATCCCCCACTCGGCCAGCGCCTCTTCGGCGGTCTCACGGGCGAGACGGACGGCGGACGGCTCGTTGGGCAGGGTGAGCACGTGCCGGTACGGAAGGACATCGAGAACGGGGACCATCATGTCTCCAGGCGGGCGAGGCGGAAGCCGGTGACGCTCTGGGGATTCAGGCGCAGCAGAGTGTCGTGCGGCCCGTGCGTCCAGCCCGGCAGGGTGCGGCGGTAATGGTCTGTCTCGTCGGCGTCGCCGAGGACGTCGGCGGGGCCATGGACCGTGACCGTCCAGCCGGTGCCGTGCACCGCCCGGATCTCGTCCACGTGGTAGGTCACCGTGGCCGGCATCGCCGCCGCCTGGACGGGGGCCCGGGCGATCAGTCGGCCGTACTCCCACACATGCCGGGCCGGCCGTACGACGGTCAGCTCCCGCTGCTGGTACACCAGCCGTCCCAGGCTGCTGCCCTCCAGCAGCCACAGGGCCTCCGCTCCGGAGATCTCCACCAGTCGCAGGGGGGCGGGGGCAGTGCTCATCGGACGGCTTCCTCGCTGGGGGTTCGGGGCTTCTGGGCGGGTACGGCCGTCAGGACTCCGGTCGTCGCCAGGTGGTCCCGGGCGGCCCGGATCGCCTCGGGGGTGGTGTCGTACTCCCGGCCGTCGTGCCGCAGCAGTTCCAGCGCGCCGACGGAGTCCAGAACCTGGCGCTGACCGGTGCGGATCCCGGAGGCCAGGACGAGGATGCCGCGCCGCTTCAGTTTCTCCACGGCGTCCTTGAGGACCAGCGCGCCGGTGGCGTCCATGGTCGACACCCGCGACATGCGCAGGATGACGACACGTACGTCGGCCACGTCGGTCAGCTCCAGCAGGAAGCGGTGCGCGGCGGCGAAGAAGAGCGGCCCGTCGATGCGGTACGCGACGATGTGCTCGGCGAGGAGGGCGTGTTCTTCGGCGCTGTGGTCGCCGCGGTCGAGCGGGACCTGGTCGAAGCGGGCCTGCTTGGCCACGGCGCGCAGGGCGAGAGCACCCGCGACGACCAGGCCGATGATCACCGCGTACACGAGGTCCAATACCAGGGTCGCGACCGCGGTGAGGACGAGGATCAGCGCATCCGAGCGGGTGGCCTTGGCCATCGCCCTGAGCGAGCCGACCTCCACCATGCGGACCGCGGTGGCCAGCAGCACGCCGGCGAGGGCGGCGAGCGGGATCCTGGAGACGAGGGGAGCCGCGGCGAACACGATCACCGCGAGGATCGCGGCATGGATCAGGGCGGCCAGCCGGGACACGGCACCGGTGCGGACGTTGACCGCGGTCCGGGCGATCGCGCCGGTCGCGGGCACGCCGCCGAACAGCGGGGCCGCGATATTGGCCAGCCCCTGGCCGAATAGCTCGCGATCGGGGTCGTGGCGCTGCCCCACCGTCATGCCGTCCGCCACCGAGGCGGACAGCAGGGACTCCAGGGCCGCGAGCGCCGCCACGGCCACCGCCGGGGCGAGCAGGGTGCTGAGCGAGCCGAGGTCCAGGAAGCCGAGTGAGGGCGCGGGCAGCCCGGACGGAAGGTCACCGATCGGCTGCGCCGCGTCCAGGCCCGCCACCTGGGAGACGGCCGTGGCCGCGATGACCGCCAGGATGGAGAACGGGACGGTCGGCCGCCAGCGGGCGCCCACCAGCATGACGGCGGCCACCGCGACCGCGAAGCCGACCGCCGTCCAGTTCGGATCCCTCGCGAACTCCACGACGGCCCGCCAGGCCACCACCAGCACACGATCGCCCTCGGCCTTGGGCACCCCGAGCGCGTTCGGGACCTGCTGCAGTCCGATCACGCAGGCGATCCCGAGCGTGAAGCCCTCCACCACGGGCGCGGGCACGTACTGCATGTACTTGCCGGCCCGCAGCGCTGCCAGCACCACGAGCATGACGCCGGCCATCAGCCCGACGGTCAGCACGCCGGTCGGCCCGTACGCGCCGACGATGGGCACCAGCACCACGGTCATGGCCCCGGTCGGCCCGGACACCTGGAGGTTGGACCCGCCGAACAGCGCGGCGAGCGCGCCGGCGACCACGGCGGTCGCCAGTCCTGCCTCGGCACCGAGACCGGAGGAGACACCGAAGCCGAGAGCGAGCGGCAGGGCCACGATCGCCACGGTGAGGCCGGCGAGCAGGTCCCTGCGCGGATCCCGTCGCATGTCCGCCAGGTGGGCGCGGGCGGGCATGAGCGCGGTGAGCCGGGCCCCGGCCCGGCTGATCCCCGGAGTCATCGCGCCGCGCCCTCGGCTTCCCGCAGCTCTGTCAGCAGCTCGCCCTGCCCGGCGAGCATCTCGGTCAGGATCCGGCGCGCGGCCCTCATCAGATCGGCGACGTCCCCGCCCGCCAGCTCGTAGACCACCGTCGAGCCCTCCCGGGTCGAGGTGACGATCCCGGAACGCCGCAGCACCGCCAGCTGCTGGGACAGGCCGGACGGCTCCACCTCGATGGCGGCAAGCAGGTCCCGCACCGGCAACGGCCCGTCCTGCAGCAGTTCCAGAACACGTATGCGTACCGGATGCCCCAGCATCCGGAAGAACTCGGCCTTGGCCTGGTACAGCGGAACAGACACAACCCCTCGGCTTCCCTGCGAACCCCGCCCCGCGGGCCGGGCACAAAGGCTGTGTGTCCGCGACTACCGGACCGTGTGCAGCCAACCTCAGCATCTAGCTAATTGCGAAATTTTGCAATTCCGCATGAGTGAATGATGGGCCGCATCGCGACGCGCTGAGGGTTCTGCCCCGGATCAACCGGAGCCCCCAGCACCGTCGACCACCGTGCGGCAAGGCGTCGTGTCCGGTCGCCACGGTGAACCGAGCCGGCGCGACACCCGCGGTCCCGAGCACCGCCATCGCCCCGGCGGGCAGCGGTCCGGCACCCAGCGCGCAGGCGGCGGCGACCACGACGAGGGACGGACCCGGGTGGGACGGACCCGGGTGGGACGGACCCGCGCACCGGCGGCACCCCCGGCCGCACCACGGCCTGGGCGCGGATCAGCAGGACCGGGAACATCCGGCCGTCGGTTCGATGCAGGGCGGATCAGGGCTGTGAGGCTATGGGGCCACGTCCGCAGGTGAGCGGCCCGCCTCCGGCCGCAGGCGGAGTCCGGCCTCTTACGTGGGTTGCAGAGTCTCTACCTGTGGTTCGAGGCGCCATTCGTCCTGCAGCGCGAGGACGGCTCCACACCCCCGGCCATAGGCTCAATCACATCGAGAACGCGGTCGGCCACCGCTTCTACGACGACTTCCAAGACCGGCTCTGCCAGCGGCTCTTCCACGCTCTTCCACGCTCTTCCGCGTATCCGGCCCAACCTTCCAACACATTCAGGGGGATCTCCCATGTCCAAGCGCATTCTCTTCTCGTCTCTCATCGGCGCCGTCGCCCTCGGCGGAGTGGCCGTCGGCGGCCTCGCCCTGGCCTCGGCCCCCACGGAGCCGACCCTGGAGCACGGCTCGGCTCGCTACACGGCTCCGTCCGACGCCAGCGCGGGCTCGTTCGCCTACACCGTGGACGTGAGCGACGGCTCGGGCATCCGAGACCTCAAGGTCCTCGCCTGGCCCGCGAGTTCGAAGCTCGACCCGACCGAGGCGGAGCTGCGCTCGGTGGAGAGCGCCAAGTGCCGGAGCACCTCGGACGAGACCACCCGCTGCACCTACACGCTGAAGGTCACGAAGCGGGAGGCGGCCGACCTGGCCAAGGGCACCTGGTACGTCTCGGCACTGGCGACGGCCAAGGACGGAGGCACGACGTTCGTGCCCCGCGCCGCCACGTTCGACCTCACACGCTGACACGCCGGTCGAACCGTCGTTCGCGAGGCGGCCTGCCGGAAGGCTGGCGAGGACCGCCCGCACTCCAGGAATGTCCCGGTGAGCGGGCCGCGGAGCGCGGAGTGCGGAGTGCGGAGTGCGGTAAGTGAGTGCCGCACGCCACGCTCCGGCACCGTTCCACCGCAGGGACGTCAGCGCCGTACCGCCGTCGGGTCCTCTGCCACCGGCGCCGTCACGCTGCCCAGGAGCCGTAGCGCGGCCTCCGACGGCGAGCCGGGCTCGGCCGTGTAGGCGATGAGGCGCTGGCCCGAGGCGCCGGGTATGACGAGGTTCTCGAAGCTGAGGTCCAGCGCGCCGACCAGCGGGTGACGCAGGTGCTTCACCCCGGAGGTGCAGGTGCGCACCGGGTGTCGGGCCCAGCGAGTGGCGAACTCGTCGCAGTTCATGGCGAGTTGGCCGATGAGTTCGGCGAGGGCACGGTCGTGGGGATGGCGGCCGGCGACCAGGCGCAGGGAGGCCACGCCGAGTTGGGCCTGCCCGTTCCAGTCCGTGAACAGCTCCCGGTACTGCTCGTCCAGGAACAGCATCCGGGTCAGGTTGGGGCGGGTGGCCGGGCTGTCGGGGCTCTCGGGCGCCAGGTGCCCGGCGAGCAGCGCGTGCCCCATACGATCACCGGCGGCATTCTGCAGACCGTCTGCACGGCCGCGCTGCTCGGCCTCGGCGACGACCGCTCGTGGATGTGGCTGCTACTGATCGGCACCTCCGCCGGTGGGGTCGGCAACATGCTCGTCATCGTGGGCTTCATGGTCACCGCCACCTCGGGACTCGCCGATCACGAACAGGGTCTGGCCACCGGCCTCGCCACCATGACCCAGCAGGTCGGCATCACCATGGGCACACCGATCACGAGCGCCGTCGCCACGGCCGCCATGACCGGCGCCGGAGCGTCGGCCATCCTCGGCGGTCTGAAGGTCGCGATCGCGGTGAACGCCGCCATCGTGCTCCTCGGCACCCTCACCAGTGTTCTGTTCCTGCACACCCGGTCGAGTACGAGGTGACGGCGAGCGGTACGGGCCGCCGGGCGTCGGCAGGTCGCACGCCACCGCCGTACGGGCTGTCGCCGGGTTCTGGTGGATGTCCCCTTCCAACGGATTCTCACGGAACTGCAGCTTCACCGGTTCGCCCGCCCCGCACGGGGGTTCCTCACCGTGGAACGGTGAGGAACCCCCGGGGCGAGTGACATCAGCGCCCCCGGTGTCGGCTCAGTAGGAGCCGTTGGCCTGCCAGAACGCCCATGCGTCGCAGGGGCTGCCATAGCGGTCGTTCATGTAGTTCAGGCCCCACTTGATCTGCGTGGCCGGGTTGGTCTGCCAGTCGGCTCCGGCGGACGACATCTTGGAGCCGGGATAGGCCTGTACGAGACCGTAGGCCCCGGAAGAGGGGTTGACCGCCTTGTGGTTCCAGCCGGACTCGTGGTCCACGATGTTGCTGAAGCACTGGAACTGATCGCCGGGCACCATCTGTCGTGCGATGGCCTGGACCTGGGCAACGGTGTACGAGGACTGCGGCGCGACGGTGGAGGAGCTCGTCGACGAGCGTTCGGCCTGCTGCGCCTCCTGGCGATCCTTGGCGTCCTGCTCGGCCTTCTTCCGTTCGGCCTTCTTCCGTTCGGCCTCCTTCTGCTTGGCGATCGCGTCCCTGGCGGCCTGTTTGCGGGCCGCCTCCGCCGCGGTCACCCTCGCGCTGTTGTCCGCGGCGATGGACTGCGCGTCGGCCTGTTGGGTCAAGGAGGCCGTTTGTATCCGGGCCTGCTGCCCCATGGGTATGTCCGCGAGGAGGGTCGAGCCGCTCGCCGTCGTTTCGGCGTCGTTCACCGCCTGGCCGGTGCTGCTCTGGCCGACTCCCACAACGGCGCCGACAGTGGTGACCGCGGTGGCAGAGACCACCGCGAGTTCCCGGACTAAATTCCCGCTCACACGGTGTCCTACCTTTCAAGGGTGGTTGCTCCGGTCATTCGTAAGATCGGAGGGCCCAGGGATTCTGGGTATGGCTGTCACAGGGAAGCCGTTGGATGGCTCAAAGGACTTGGCCGCCCGGAGCCCCGCGACGACTCGACCGCCAATTGGGAGACGCGACTCCGATCGCTGCTGTAGGACAACGTCGGCGAGGTCGTCTGCGGGTGACATGTGAGACGGCGAGCTGGCGGAGGTGGCCGTGCCCGAGATCTGGGCCGGAGTGGACATCGGCAAGGAACATCACCACTGCGTGGTGATCAACGGGGACGGTGAACGGCTGCTGTCCCGCCGGGTCCTGAACGACGAGACCGAGCTGCTTCAGCTCATCGGTGATGTCCTGGAGATATCCACCGACGTGCTGTGGGCTGTCGACCTCAACCACGGCGGTGCCGCACTGCTGATCGGCCTGCTCCTCGGCCACGGCCAGCCGATGGCCTACCTCACCGGCCTGGCGGTCCACCGGGCCTCGGCCACTTACAAGGGCGAAGGCAAGACCGATGCGAAGGATGCATTCGTCATCGCCGACCAGGCCCGTGTCCGCCGGGACCTCGGCCTGCTGCGGCCTGGCGACGAGATCGCCGTCGACCTGCGCACCCTGACCACCCGGCGCCTGGATGTGGTCTTCGACCGCACCCGGCAGATCAACCGGCTCCGCGCCCAACTGCTGGAGATCTTCCCCGCGTTGGAGCGGTCGCTGGAGCTGGTCAACAAAGGGCCGGTGATGCTGCTGACCGGCTACCAGACCCCGACTGCGATCCGCCGTGCCGGCACCAAGCGGATCGAGACCTGGCTGAAGAACCGCAAGGTCCGCGGCGCCGCAGCCCTGGCGAAGACGGCCACGGAGGCCGCCCAGGCCCAGCACACCGCGCTGCCTGGCGAGAAGCTGGCCGCTGCCATGGTGGCCCGCCTCGCCAAGGGGGTGATGGCCCTCGATGAGGAGATCGCCGAGCTCGACGCCCTGATCGAGGCCAAGTTTCGCGAGCATCCGCACGGCGAGGTGATCCGCAGCCTGCCCGGCATGGGCCCCAAACTCGGCGCCGAGTTCATTGCCGCGACCGGCGGCGACATGGAGGCCTTCGGCAGTGCCGACCGCCTGGCCGGCTTCGCCGGCCTGGCCCCCAGACCACGCGACTCCGGCCGCGTCAGCGGCAACCTGCGCAGGCCCAGGCGATACCACCGCGGCCTGCTGCGGAGCATGTACCTCTCGGCGATGGTCAGTATCACGGCCTGCCCCGCCTCCAAGGCGTACTACCAGCGCAAACGAAGCGAGGGGAAGGGGCACAAGCAGGCTCTCCTCGCTCTCGCCCGTCGCAGGCTCAATGTGCTGTGGGCGATGATGCGTGACGGACAGTGCTACCAAGGTTCACCTCCCGTCACGGCAGCGGCTTGACATCACGATTGGGAAGTCCTTTCAGCTTCGTCAGATCAAGAGTGGAGCCTTCGCAGGACTAAGAGGGTTGATCGGCCGTACTGGTGGCAACGCCTCCGAGCGTGGTGCGGAAGAAGCGGAGGAACAGCCGAGCGACGGCAGAGACACATGCCTCCCCCGTTCCGGGGCTTCGTCGACGCCGACGACATCGCGGCCGTCCTCGGCGAGGTGACCGGACGCACGGTCACCGACCGGCGGCTGACGTACGAGCAGATGCGCGACCGTCGCCGCGCGAGACGCAAGACCCGTGCCGCGTGCCGGCTTCGTCTGCGTCCTTTCGTTCACGCTTCGAAGCGGTAGCCCATGCCGGGCTCGGTGATGAGATAGCGGGGGTGGGCGGGATCCGTTTCCAGTTTGCGCCGCAGCTGGGCCATGTAGACGCGCAGGTAGTTGGTCTTGTTGCCCTGGGTGACGCCCCAGACCTCCTGGAGCAGGTGCTTCTGGGTGACCAGCCGTCCGGGGTTGGTCACCAGGAGCTCCAGCAGATGCCATTCCGTCGGGGTCAGGCGTACGTCGCGGCCGTCCCGTACGGCTTTCCTGGCCAGCAGGTCGACGGTGAACCCGTTCGTCGCGACGAACGTCGCACCGGAATCGAGCGCCGCCTCCTCGGTGCGGCGGACGGCGGCCCGCAGCCGGGCGAGCAGCTCGTTCATGTTGAACGGCTTGGTGATGTAGTCGTCGGCGCCCGCGTCGAGCGCGGTGACCTTCTCCGCTGACGCCTGGCGCGCGGAGAGGACGAGGATCGGTACGCGGGTCCAGCCGCGCAGCCCCCTGATGACGTCGGCGCCGTCCATGTCGGGCAGTCCCAGGTCGAGCAGGACCACGTCGGGCTGCCGCGCGGCGGCGAGCCGGAGCGCGCTCGCGCCGTCGGGGGCCGCGTCCACGCCGTACTGGCGTGCCTGGAGATTGATGATGAGCGCCCGTACGAGCTGCGGGTCGTCCTCCACCACCAGCACCCGTGTCATGGGTGTGACCTTTCGTGTCATGAGTGCCGGACCGCCGTGCGTGACGCGCGTGCCGTAGGTGACGGCGGGGGTCGGCGGCGCCGGGGTGTTCCGGGCCGCCGACTCCGCTGTGGGTCGCGTGACGCCGTCAGTCCTTCGCCAGGAGTTCCTTGAGGGCGATGTTGAGTTCGAGGACGTTCACCCGGGGCTCGCCGATGAAGCCGAGGGTGCGGTTCTCGGTGTGGTTCTCCACCAGCTTCTCGACCTGGGCGACGGGCAGGCCGTTCTTCTCCGCGACCCGGTGGACCTGGAGGTCGGCGTAGGCCGGGGAGATGTCCGGGTCCAGGCCGGAGCCGGAGGAGGTGACCGCGTCGGCGGGGACCTCGGACGCCTCGACCTTGTGGTCGGGGGTGGAGTTGTCCTTGACGACGGCGGCCTTGGCTTCCTTCACCCACTGGATGAGCTCTTCGTTGTCGGCGGACCGGTTCGTCGCGCCGGACAGGATGAGCTTGTACTGGGTGTTGACGCTGTTGCTGCCGAGGCCGTTCTGCGGACGTCCCTGGAACCACTTCAGGTCGGGCTCCGGGGTCTCCTGGCCCTTCTCCAGCGGCAGGTTGTACGACTGCCCGATGAGTGAGGAGCCGACGACCCTGCCCGTGTGGTCCTTGATCTCGGAGCCGTTCGCCTTGTCGTGGAAGAGGGCCTGGGCGAAGCCGGTGACGAGCAGCGGGTAGAGGACGCCCGTCACCAGGGTGAGCACGAGGAGGGCGCGCAGGCCCGCCCCGAGCAGTCGGGCGGTGTTCGTGAGAGAGGCGTTCATGTCCTTCACCCGATCCCGGGGATGAGCGAGATGAGCAGGTCGATGAGCTTGATGCCGATGAAGGGGGCGATCAGTCCGCCGAGGCCGTAGACGGTGAGGTTGCGCCGCAGCATCCTGTCGGCGCTGACCGGCCGGTACCGCACGCCCCTCAGGGAGAGCGGCACGAGCGCGATGATGATCAGCGCGTTGAAGACGACGGCGGAGAGGATCGCGGAGTCGGGCGAGGACAGGCCCATGATGTTGAGCTTGTCCAGGCCCGGGTAGACGGCCGCGAAGAGCGCCGGGATGATCGCGAAGTACTTCGCGACGTCGTTGGCGATGGAGAACGTCGTCAACGCGCCCCGAGTGATCAGCAGTTGCTTGCCGATCTCGACGATCTCGATCAGCTTGGTCGGGTTGGAGTCGAGGTCGACCATGTTGCCGGCCTCCTTGGCGGCCGACGTACCGGTGTTCATCGCGACGCCGACGTCCGCCTGCGCGAGCGCGGGTGCGTCGTTGGTGCCGTCACCGGTCATCGCGACGAGTCTGCCGCCGGCCTGCTCCCGCTTGATCAGTGCCATCTTGTCCTCGGGGGTGGCCTCCGCGAGGAAGTCGTCGACGCCCGCCTCCTCGGCGATCGCCCTGGCGGTCAGCGGGTTGTCGCCCGTGATCATGACGGTCCTGATGCCCATGCGGCGCAGTTCCTCGAACCGCTCCCGCATGCCCTCCTTGACGACGTCCTTGAGGTGGATGACCCCCAGGATCCGCGCGCCCTCGGCGTCCTCGACCGCCACCAGCAGCGGGGTGCCGCCGGCCTCGGAGATCCGGTCGGAGAGGGTGCCCGCGTCGTCGGCGACCGTGCCGCCCTGCTCCCGCACCCAGGCGATGACGGAACCGGCCGCGCCCTTGCGGACCCTGCGTCCGTCGACGTCCACGCCCGACATACGGGTCTGGGCGGTGAACGCGATCCACTCGGCGCCGGACAGTTCGCCCTGCACGCGCTCGCGCAGGCCGTACTTCTCCTTGGCGAGTACGACGACGGAACGGCCCTCGGGCGTCTCGTCGGCCAGCGACGACAGCTGGGCCGCGTCGGCGACCTCGGCCTCGGTGGCGCCCTCGACCGGCACGAACTCGGCGGCCTGACGGTTGCCGAGGGTGATGGTGCCGGTCTTGTCGAGCAACAACGTCGACACATCACCGGCGGCCTCGACGGCCCGCCCCGACATGGCCAGCACGTTGCGCTGGACCAGGCGGTCCATGCCGGCGATACCGATGGCGGACAGCAGGGCGCCGATCGTGGTCGGGATCAGGCAGACCAGCAGCGCCACCAGTACGACCATCGTGAGATGCGTGCCCGCGTAGTCCGCGAACGGCGGGAGCGTGGCGACGGCCAGCAGGAAGACGATCGTGAGGGACGCGAGCAGGATGTTGAGCGCGATCTCGTTGGGCGTCTTCTGGCGGGCCGCGCCCTCGACCAGGTTGATCATCCGGTCGATGAAGGTCTCACCCGGCTTCGTCGTGATCTTGATGACGATGCGGTCGGAGAGGACCTTCGTCCCGCCGGTCACCGCGCTGCGGTCGCCGCCGGACTCGCGGATGACCGGGGCCGACTCACCCGTGATGGCCGACTCGTCCACGGAGGCGACGCCCTCGACGACGTCACCGTCACCGGGGATGACGTCGCCGGCCTCGCAGACGACCAGGTCGCCGATCCTCAACTCGGTGCCGGGGACGTGCTCTTCGGCGTCCCCGGCCATGCGTCGGGCCATGGTGTCGGTCTTGGCCCTGCGCAGGGTGTCGGCCTGCGCCTTGCCCCGTCCCTCGGCGACCGCCTCGGCCAGGTTCGCGAAGACGACGGTCAGCCAGAGCCAGGCGCTGATGGTCCAGCCGAACCAGTCGGTCGGGTCCTTGAAGGAGAAGACCGTGGTCAGTACCGAACCGACCAGCACCACGAACATCACGGGCGACTTGATCATCACCCGCGGGTCGAGCTTGCGGAAGGCGTCCGGCAGCGACTTCAGCAGCTGCTCGGGGTCGAAGAGGCCCGCGCCCACGCGGCCCTCGGCGGGCTTGTGCCCGGTGGGTAGGTCGCTGTGCGGCGCCCGGGTCGGGGTGGTGGCTGTGGACATCGCGTCCTCTTGCTTCGCCGTGTCGGTGGTCATGACGCCAGCCCCTCGGCCAGCGGGCCCAGCGCGAGCGCCGGAAAGTACGTCAGCCCGGTGATGATCAGGATCGCGCCCACCAACAACCCGGTGAACAGGGGCTTCTCGGTGCGCAGGGTGCCCGCCGTGACCGGCACGGGCCGTTGCTCGGCGAGCGAGCCGGCGAGCGCCAGCACGAACACCATCGGCACGAACCGGCCGAGCAGCATCGCGATGCCGAGCGTGCTGTTGAACCACTGGGTGTCCGCGTTCAGCCCGGCGAAGGCCGAGCCGTTGTTGTTCGAGGCCGAGGTGTAGGCGTACAGGATCTCGGAGAATCCGTGCGCGCCGCTGTTGGTCATCGAGTGGCCGGGCGTGGGGAGGGCCATCGCGGCGGCGGTGAACACCAGCACCAGAGCCGGGGTGACGAGGATGTAGCAGGCGGCGAGTTTGATCTCGCGGGTGCCGATCTTCCTGCCCAGGTACTCGGGGGTACGGCCGACCATCAGCCCGGCGATGAACACCGCGATGATCGCCATGATCAGCATGCCGTAGAGACCGGAGCCGGTGCCGCCGGGCGCGATCTCGCCCAGCATCATGCCCAGCATGGTGATGCCGCCGCCCAGGCCGGTGAAGGAGGAGTGGAAGGAGTCCACCGCGCCGGTCGAGGTGAGTGTGGTCGAGACGGCGAAGATCGACGAGCCGCCGACTCCGAACCGGACCTCCTTGCCCTCGTAGGCGCCGCCCGCGATCTCGAACGCCGGGCCGTGGTGGGCGAACTCGGTCCACATCATCAGTGCCACGAACCCGACCCAGATGGTGACCATGGTGGCGAGGATCGCGTGCCCCTGCCTCACGCTGCCGACCATGATCCCGAAGGTGCGGGTCAGCGCGAAGGGGATCACCAGCAGCAGGAAGATCTCGAAGAGGTTGGTGAACGGGGTCGGGTTCTCGAACGGGTGGGCGGAGTTGGCGTTGAAGATGCCGCCGCCGTTCGTGCCGACCTCCTTGATGGCCTCCGTCGAGGCGACGGCCCCGCCGTTCCACTGCTGCGAGCCGCCCATGAACTGACCGACCTCGTGGATGCCGGAGAAGTTCTGGATCGCCCCGCAGGCCACCAGCACGACCGCCGCGACGAACGCGAGCGGCAGCAGGATCCGGGTCACCCCGCGCACCATGTCCGACCAGAAGTTCCCCAGTTCCCCGGAGCGGATGGGGGTCCCCCCGCTCGAGCGAAGCCGAGAGTGGGGGAGCGCGAAGCCACGTACGAGCGCGACCGCCACCGCCATGCCCACGGCGGCCGAGACGAAGTTCTGCACGGCCAGCCCGCCGACCTGCACCACATGGCCCATGGCCTGCTCGCCGTAGTACGACTGCCAGTTGGTGTTGGTCACGAACGACGCGGCGGTGTTGAACGCCTGGTCCGCGTCGATGGAGGCGAAGCCCAGCGAGCCGGGCAGGACGCCCTGGAGCCGCTGGAGGAGGTAGAGGAAGAGGACGCCGACGACCGAGAAGGCGAGGACGCCGCGCAGGTACGCGGGCCAGCGCATCTCCGTGTCGGGGTCGGCGCCGATGCCCTTGTAGACCCACTTCTCGACGCGCCAGTGCTGGTCGGAGGAGTAGACCCGGGCCATGTAGGTGCCGAGGGGAACGTAGGCGAGCGCCAGCGCGCCCATGAGGGCCAGCAGTTGGAGCACGCCGGCGAGGACAGGACCCATGTCGCCCGCTGCGGTGGCGGCTGAAGTCACCGTCAGAACCTCTCCGGGAAGATCAGGGCGAGGACGAGATAGCCCAGCAGGGAGACGGCCACGACCAGGCCGACGACGTTCTCGACGGTCACAGCTTCGTCACCCCCTTGGCGACGAGAGCCACCAGCGCGAACACCGCGATCGTGGTGACGACGAAGGCCACATCGGCCATCGCGAACTCCTGGAGTGAGATTCGGGAAGAACGGACGATTCGAGGAAACCGCTCCACCGGCCGGAATCGGCCGCCGTTGACGGCTCTCTGACGGCGGGACTCGCTCCCTTGACGGGATCCATACGGCCCCGGGCTCGCCGGCCGCCCGGGTCACCGCACGAACGAACGCCCTCGTCGTCGTGGCCGTCGACGTCCTCGCACCCGGTCTTAACGGAAGCTTGACGCCGTGGAGTGACTCATCCCACGGGCCCTGGTGTGCCCCTCTGCCTACGCTGATCCGGCTGTCCGCGCGATGGCCGAAAACGTATGCAAGAGAACGAGCCGCACGCCGGGAGAGCATTCAGATGGCCACCACCGAGCACTCTCCGCCGAGCCGTCTGCGGACGTGGATGCTTCAGGGTCTGTCCGACATGGGCAAGGCCCGTGGCCACACGGGACCGCACGCCGAACCGGAGTCCCCGCACAAGGGCCAACGCTGGTGGCGGGTGATGTGCCTGACCGGCGTCGACTACTTCTCCACCCTCGGCTACCAGCCCGGCATCGCCGCCCTCGCGGCCGGTCTCCTCTCTCCCGTGGCGACCATCGTGCTCGTGATCGTCACCTTGGCGGGAGCGCTCCCCGTCTACCGCCGGGTGGCCGAGGAGAGCCCCCACGGCCAGGGCTCGATCTCGATGCTGGAACGCCTGCTGACGTTCTGGAAGGGCAAGCTCTTCGTCCTGACCCTGCTGGGCTTCGCGGCGACGGACTTCCTGATCACGATCACCCTCTCCGCCGCCGACGCCTCCACCCACCTCGTGGAGAACCCGCACCTGGCCGACGCCCTGCACGACAAGCAGTTGCTGATCACGCTCCTCCTCATCGCCCTGCTCGGCGCGGTCTTCCTCAAGGGGTTCCTGGAGGCCATCGGCGTGGCGGTGGCCCTGGTGGGCGTCTATCTCGCGCTGAACGTCGTCGTGGTGGTCGCCGGCCTGTGGCACGTGATCACCGAGGGCCATGTCGTCACCGACTGGGCCGGCGCGCTGACCGCCGAGCACGGCAACGTCTTCGTCATGATCGGCGTGGCACTGATCGTCTTCCCCAAGCTCGCCCTCGGCCTGTCCGGCTTCGAGACCGGCGTGGCCGTCATGCCGCACGTGCAGGGCGACCCGGGCGACACCGAGGAGAACCCCCGGGGCCGGATCAGGGACACGAAGAAGCTGCTGACCGCCGCCGCGATCATCATGAGCGTCTTCCTGATCTGCACCAGCTTCATCACCACCCTCCTCATCCCGGAGAAGGAGTTCGAGGACGGCGGCGACGCCAACGGCCGCGCCCTCGCGTATCTCGCCCACGACTACCTGGGCAACGTCTTCGGCACCGTCTACGACATCTCCACCATCGCGATCCTGTGGTTCGCGGGCGCCTCCGCCATGGCGGGCCTGCTCAACCTGATGCCGCGCTATCTGCCCCGGTACGGCATGGCCCCGCACTGGGCCCGCGCCGTGCGCCCCATGGTCATCGTCTTCACCCTCGTCGGTTTCCTCGTCACCTGGATCTTCGACGCGGACGTCGACGCCCAGGGCGGTGCCTACGCCACCGGTGTGCTGGTGCTGATCAGTTCCGCCGCCATCGCGGTGACGATCGCCGCGCGCAAGGCCGGCCAACGGGGCTGGACCATCGGCTTCGCGGTGATCTCGGCGGTCTTCCTCTACACCACCGTCCTGAACGTCATCGAACGCCCCGACGGTGTGAAGATCGGCGCCTGCTTCATCGCGGGCATCATGCTGGTCTCCTTCCTCTCCCGCCTCGCCCGCGCCTTCGAGCTCCGGGTGACCGGCGTCGAACTGGACGGCATGGCGGAACGCTTCGTCCGGGACATGTCCCATCGCCGTATCCGCTTCATCGCCAACGAGCCGGACCGGCGCGACGCGGCCGAGTACCGCGACAAGATCGACCAGATCCGGCAGGACAACGACCTGCCGGAGCAGGAGGACTTCGTGTTCGTCGAGGTGACGGTCACCGACCCCTCCGAGTTCGAGGCGGGCCTGGCCGTGCGCGGAGAGGTCCTGCACAACCGCTACCGGGTCCTGACCCTGGAGTCCTCCTCCATCCCCAACTCGCTGGCCGCGCTCCTCCTCCACGTCCGCGACAGCACCGGCCGCACCCCGCACATCTACTTCGAGTGGACCGAGGGCAGCCCCTTCGCCAACTTCCTCCGCTTCCTCCTCTTCGGTCAGGGCGAGGTCGCCCCCGTCACCCGCGAGGTCCTGCGCGAGGCCGAACCGGACCGCGCCCGCCGGCCACGCGTCCACACCGGCTGATCACGAGGGCACGGGTGCCCTGCCCACCAACGCCATGGGCATGGGCATGGGCAACCGCTCGTCGACTGTCAGTCGGGCCGTTGGTTGCGGTTCTCGTGGGCGAGGCCGTCCGGGTGGGTGGCCCCGCGTTGCCCGAGGGGAAGGACCAGGACCCGCAGCAGTTGAGGGGCCGACGGCCGGACGGCCGTGGGATCCGGCGGTCGACGGATCGATCCGATGTCCTGCCATCCCCACGACAGGAGGGTGTCGTAGGACCGAGTGTCGGCCTGGTCGACCAGCGTCGCCCCGAGCGAGGCGTGGTGGTCGCCGAGCAGACGTTGCTGGAGCCGGCGGGCGAGGTCCTGGTCGTCCGTGTGGGGATGCACCATGGTCTCGGTGATCGCGAAGACGTGTCCGGACGCGGTGAGCTGTTCGACGCTTTGCGGAAGGGCCCCGTCGAACCCCCTCCACCATGTCCCCTCGCGCGGTACGGGGAACCCGTAGGCACACCCGGCGAAGGCCGTGTCCTCCGCGACGAGCAGGGCGAACCCGGCCCGCCGGATGTCACCGGTCAGCCGCCGCAGAAACGCCTCCCGGCCCCGGTACTCCTGACCCGCCTGCCCGCGGGAGGACTCCACGTACAGATCGGCCAGGTCCTCCCGCAGGGTCTCGGCCTGCCAGCGGTTCAGCCGACGCAGACGTACCGCTCGGGCGGGATCCGGTGTGCTTCCCTCACCCCGCGGTGGCTCGCGGCGGAGCGGGGCGGTCACGGCGCACCGCCCGCGACGGCGGGAACCCGGGGTGAGGGGGATCGGACGGCGTGAGGTCCGTGGAGAAGGAAGCCGGAGCCGGTCAGCTCGATGACGCGGGCCATGCTCGCAGGTGGATGGTGCAGTTGGAGGGTCGCTCCGTCATCAGCGCCGAGCCGGGACGCCGTGAGGAACGCGTTGAGTCCGCTGACGTCGCAGAAGGGGACCCCCGTGAGATCGACGTCGACGATGCGGATGCCGTCGCGCAGGCAACCGGCCAGTGCGGCGTACACGAGCGGGACGGTGGACAGGTCGATCTCCCCCGCGAGCGTGATCAGGGTGCGGGTGGTGTGGTCGCGCCGATGGACGTTCAGCTGGGGCAGGGGCATGAATCCTCGGTTCGGAGTGCCCGTCGGAAGAGTGCCGCCGCGCGGCAGGACCGGGTCCGGCCCTCGCGGTGCACCGCCGATGCGGGGGATGCGCGTGGTGAGGAGTGAACGACCGGTCCGGTCCGGCAGCCCGGTCGGTGAGCGCCGTGGTGGATCGGCCGTCCGGGGATGCGCCTCGGGATCGGTGGACGGAAGGTCCGCGCCCCGGCGGGCATCGTGTCCTGAAGGGGTGCCGTCCGGGGCCCGGAAGGCACTGTCGCAAGCCTGGAGCGGGGTACCTGCCGGACGAGAGTGCCTGCCGGAGGAGAGTGCTGCCGGAGAAGAGTGCCTGCCGAGAAGAGTGCTGCAGGGGCAGAGTGCCGCCGGAGGAAGGAGGTCACCCGGCTCCGTGACGGATGCGGCGCCTGGGGCGGAGCCGCCCCCGTCCGCCGTCGCGATGGTCGCGGCGACGGCCGGCGCTGCCCGTCCCCACCCTGCCCCGGCCGTGGCCCTTGCGCGGAGCCGACGGTGTCGGCCCGCCGACAGGCATCCCGGAGTGCCCGTAGTGGAAGCCGGCGGTGCGCTCGCCGTGCTGCGAGTTGAGCTGGTGGATGAGGTACGCCCCGAGGGCGATCATCGCGAGAATCACGAGCACGGTCACGAACGTCTCCACGACGCTCACCTTCCCGTCTGCCGGCGCGGCATCGCGGCGCTCACGCCCGGGACCCGGGAACGTGCGACCGGCTCGCCGGCCTCATGTCCTCCTTCGGAGTCCCAGACCGCCTCCAGCGCCCGGTCCGCCTCGGACACCGTCCGCAGGCGCGCGGCCTCCTCCATCAACCGGCTCGCGCTCGACGTGCCCAGGGGGTCGCTCGCGGCGGCCATCAGCCAGGCGGCCGAGCCCGCGGACGTCTGCGGCGGCACCACCAGGAGGTTCCAGCGGCCCGTGCGGTAGGAGAGCAACAGCAGTTCGTGCGGGTCCTGCTCGGACAGGAACCAGCCCACCTTCACCACGTGCCCGGCGACGGGCACCTTGCGCGGAACGACCGGCCAGTGGGTGGGATTCACCGTGACCCGGGTGATCCGCCCCCACAGCGGATCCAACACGGCCGTCAGAGAGGGGAGTTCCGCCGCCAGATCGCGGGAGCGGGGCCACCAGGCGCCGTCCAGCAGAGCCGGTGCGGGACCCACGGGAGCCAGCGACAGACGGGGAGAGGACGAGGAGGAAGAGGAGAACGAGGACGAGGAGAGACCGTCTTCGGCTTCGGCCGTCGGCGAGAGGGAGATGGTCGCAGTCATGACGCGAACCCTGCCCCGGGCCGACCGCAACCGGCCCGGCATATTCGATCGCCGAAAACGACACGAGCCTGAAAGCCGGTGCGCGAAATATCCTCGGTAGTTTCGAGCGTACTCCCCGGACAGGTCCGACGGACCGTTCGGGGAGCAGACCGTCCGGCCGACGGCGGAACAGCCCGATGCGCGCGGCGCCCCACAGCACCCCCCATGACGGCAGGGTGTTTCGGTCATACGATGACAGATGGGTCCGCCGGGGCCCTCTCACCACCGGCGGAGCACACAGACAGGAGCGGGGCATGATCCGTGCAGCCGACATCCGCGAGTGGCGCAACCATGACGTGGTCGACCCGAAACAGCGCAGGATCGGCATGCTCGAAGCGGTCTATGTGAACACGGCGACCGACGAACCGGCCATGGCCACCGTCCGGACCGGGTTGCCGACCCGCCACCGCCTGGTCTTCGTCCCCCTCGACGACGCGGTCCTCGGCCCCGGCTACGTCAAGGTCCCCTACGACAGGGGGCAGGTGCGGAAGGCCCCGTCGATCGGGACGGACGACGTGCTGCCGGCCGAAGGGGAGGAAGAGATCTTCCGGCACTACGACATGACGTACCGGCCGGGAGCAGGGGGCGAACGTCAGCTCGCGCGCCGCTGACCCCGGGCACGCGGTCCGGAGGAGGTGATCGGGTCGATGGTGGCGGTGTTCCTTCTGCTCGCCCTCGTGGCCGTGTGCCGGGAATCGGTACGGCAGCCGACGGCCTGGGCTATCTTCTGGCCATCGGCATCGTGCTCCTCGTCGCCGACCTGACCTTCATCGCGGTACGGCCGGCCCGGCGCGCCGGACGGCGTCCTGTCCGCTGACGGTCGCCATGACTGGAGGGCGGCATGGTGCAGGGTGCGGGAGGCGAAGGGCCGTCGCGGGCGGCGGCCGAGCCGGGTTTCTGGCCGCAGGTCGTCGAGCAGCTGGGCACCGCCCTGATGGTGCTGGATCCGGCCGGACGGATCCTCGACGTCAACCCGGCCGCCGAACGGCTGCTGGGCCGGGCCGCCCGCGCGATGCGCGGGGTGGACGCGCACGAGATGCTGCACCGGGACGCGGACGGCAGCACGCTCCTGCGGAAGCGGTGCCCGCTGCTCCAGTCGCTGGCCGATGGAACCGCCGCGCGCGGGGAGGGCGACTGCTATATGCGCGGTGACGGTCGCCTGGTCACGATCTCCTGGTCCGCTTCTCCCCTGATGGCCGACGGCTCCGTCAAGGGCATGGCCGTCCTCTTCACCGACGCCACGGTCGACCACGGCGCGCGCCGGGAACGTGCGGCCTATACGAGTGCTCTGGAGGACCTCAACGAGCGGCTGACGCTGATCGCGGAGATCACCGACGTACTGGGCCAGACCCTGGAGACCGACGAGGCCCTCGCCCGGCTGGGCCGCCTGCTGGTTCCGCGCCTCGCCGACTGGGCGGCGGTGGACCTGCGGGCCGGTTCCGGGCAGATCCACCGGGTGACGGTGACCGGTCCCGGAGGCCGGGACGCCGGCCTGGAGGGCGGGCGCGAGCACCTTCCCGAGGCCGCGGAGAAAGACCCCTCGCCGCTTGTCCGGGTGCTGAACGGCGGTCCCCCTGTGCTGCGGCAGGAACAGCACGACCCGGGGACCCCGGCGGCCCCGCCCGGCTCTCCCCTGTCCGCCCTCGACAGCGACTTCCTGCGGACGGTGCGCGCGACGTCCGTCATCACGGTGCCGCTGAGCTCCGGGCGGGAGATCACCGGCGCACTGACGCTGGTGCGCACCGACCCGGCGCACCCCTTCGACACCGCCGATCTGGACGTGGTGAGCGACATCGGCCGCCGGGTCGGCCTGGTCGTCGACAACGCCCGCCGGTACGGCCGTCAGCGCGCCGTCGCCGAGGCCATGCAGCGCAACCTGCTCGCCCCGCTCCCCCAGCCGGGCCGCCTGCGGCTGGCCGCCCGCTACCAGCCCGCTCCGGTCGGCTCCCAGGTCGGCGGCGACTGGTACGACGCGTTCGAGCTGAAGGACGGCGCGCTCGCGCTGGTCATCGGGGACGTCGTGGGCCACGATCTGACCGCGGCGGCCGGGATGGCCCAACTCCACGGCATCCTGCGGTCCCTGGCCTGGGACCACACCGAACCGCCCGGCGCGGTCGTCGACCGCCTCGACGACGCGATGCCCGCCATCACCACCGTCCCGATGGCCACCCTCGTCCTCGCCCGGGTCGAAGGCGACCCGCAGACCGGCCCCTGGACACTGCGGTGGACCAGCGCCGGACATCCGCCGCCGCTCCTCCTGACCCCCGGCGGCCGGGCGCACTACCTCGAAGCCGGACAGGGAGTCGTCCTCGGCGCTCCCCCTGTCACCGGCGCGAGCAGGCCGAACGCCACGCTGGCCCTGCCGCCGGGCGCCACCCTCCTCCTCTACACCGACGGCCTGATCGAGATCCCCGGCAGCGACCTGGACACCGGCCTGGTCCGGCTGCGCCGGCACGCCCTCGCGCTCGCGGACGCACCGCTGGACACGCTGTGCGACGGACTACTGGCCCGGATGCCACCCGGCAGCACCGACGACGTGGCCCTCCTCGCCCTGCGTCTGCCGACCCCGTGACTTCCTTCCGTGCGTGCCTCGCGACGGTCTCGTCGAGTCCGGCGGCCGCGTCGAGTCCGGCGGCAACGTGCTGCCGACGGTCGTCGCCGGAGAAGGCCGCGCCCCGCACCGCGCGAGCCGAACAGCCCGGTGAACGCCGTACGAGCGGCCGCGCCGGGAACAGCCGGCGCGGCCGGCAGGTTGCACCGACCGGGGAGCGGCGTCGCACGGGCGGGGAACACGGAGGGCCAGGGGGTCGTCCGTCCCACCGGGATCCGGTCCCCGAGATCGTGGTGCGCCCGCCGCGCACTCGGACCCGGACGTAATTCCGCAGGAGGACTGTTTCGTGACCGACCGGCCTTTGACGCTCATGGCAGTGCACGCCCACCCCGACGACGAGGCCACGGGAACCGGAGGGGTCCTCGCGCGGTACGCGGCGGAAGGCATCCGCACGGTGCTCGTGACGTGTACCGACGGCGGTTGCGGCGACGGACCGGGGGGCGCCAAGCCGGGCGACCCCGGGCACGACCCCTCGGCCGTCGCCGCGATGCGCCGTCAAGAACTCCGGGCGAGCTGCGACGTCCTGAAGGTCAGCGATCTGGAGATGCTGGACTACGCCGACTCCGGAATGACGGGCTGGCCGACCAACGACGCCCCGGACTCCTTCTGGCAGACACCCGTGGCGGAGGGCGCGGCCCGGCTCGCGGAACTCATGCGGCACTACCGGCCTGATGTCGTCGTCACCTACGACGAGAACGGCTTCTACGGCCACCCCGACCACATCCAGGCCCATCGCATCACGATGGCGGCGCTGGAGATGACGGAGCTGACACCGAAGGTGTACTGGACCACGATGCCCCACTCGATGATGCGGCGGTTCGGCGAAGTCATGCGCGAGTTCGGTGAGGACATGCCGGAGCCGGACCCCGCCGAGGCCGCCGCGCTCGCCGAGATCGGCCTCCCCGACGACGAGATCACCACGTGGGTGGACACCACCGCGTTCAGCGGTCAGAAGTTCGACGCGTTGGCCGCGCACGCCAGTCAGGGCGAGAACATCTTCTTCCTCAAGATGGGCAAGGAGAGGTTCGGCGAGTTGATGGGCATGGAGACCTTCGTCCGGGTCCAGGACGCCACCGGCGCGGCCGTACCCGAGAACGATCTCTTCGCCGGGCTGCGCTGATCCGCTCCTCGATCCCACGCTGGTCCGTACGAGGCCCGCGCATCCATGGATTCCTGAATTCAGGTTTAGCTGTACTCTCGAAGGGTGCTCACTCTCGCCCCTGACATCGACGTCCTGGTCCGGTTCGGGCGCGCGCTCGCCGACCCCATCCGTTGCCGCATCCTGCTCGCGCTCCGGGAGGCGCCCGCCTACCCCGCGGACCTCGCCGACACGATCGGCGTCTCGCGTACGCGGCTGTCCAACCACCTGGCGTGCCTTCGGGACTGCGGACTCGTCGTCACCGTGCCCGACGGACGCCGCACCCGGTACGAGCTGACCGACGAACGCCTCGGCCATGCCCTGGACGATCTGCGCACCGCCGTGGTCGCGGTCGAGGCGGACAGGACCTGCCCCGACGCCGAGGACAAGGGCTGCTGCTGATGACCTCCGAGGCATCCGGGGCCTCCATATCACTGCCCCTCGGGCCCTCCCCCGCCCGGCGTGACGCGCTCGCCCGTCGCATACGTCTGCTGGTCGCCGCCACCATCAGCTACAACGTCGTCGAGGCGGTCGTCGCGATCACCGCCGGGACGCTCGCCTCCTCCAGCGCACTGATCGGCTTCGGGCTCGATTCCGTCATCGAGGTGTCCTCCGCCGCCGCGGTCGCCTGGCAGTTCTCCGCCCGCGAGCACGCCGTACGGGAGGCCCGCGAGAAGACCACCCTGCGGATCATCGCCCTGTCCTTCTTCGCCCTTGCCGCATACGTCGGCGTCGACGCCGTCCGCGCCCTCGCCGGCACCGGGGAAGCCGGACGCTCCGTCCCCGGCATCGTGCTCGCCGCCCTCTCCCTGGCCGTGATGCCCTTCCTGTCCGCCGCCCAGCGCCGCACCGGACGCGAACTCGGCTCCGCGTCCGCCGTCGCCGACTCCAAGCAGACCCTGCTCTGCACCTACCTCTCCGCCGTACTCCTGGCCGGCCTCGTCCTCAACGCCACCCTCGGCTGGTCCTGGGCCGACCCCGTCGCCGCCCTCGCCATCGCCGCGATCGCCGTCAAGGAAGGCCGCGACACCTGGCGGGGCGAAGGCTGCTGCGCCCCGACCGCCCCTTCGGCGACGCCGTCGGTCGGCACCGAGACGGACGCGTGCGGGTGCCGTCCCGGCTGCGACTGCCGCGGTTGACGAGTCGGAGCGCCTGGGAATCCCCGACACCAACACACCTCCCCCATACCAGGCATACAATGGCAAATGGGTCAACGCACTCTCACGTGCCGCGGCCCGGAAGGGCGACCCCGGCGTGCATACGCCGGGGTCGTTGTGCACCGGCCCGAAGGAAGCGTCGATCGGTGGCGCTCCCCGATTACAGGGCCATTCAGCCCATTAATCATTTGCGCATACCTTCCACAAACATCTTCCACTTCAGCGAAACCAGCTCCTGTTTCCACAGACGCATTCCTTATCTGCGTAATATGCCGAAGGCAGAATACGGGCGATTCCATTCTGCCGAGAATCGCCGAGATCCTTCCTCAAGGAGCTGGCCACCTCAATGACGACGCATATTCCTGACGCGCCTGTACGGCGCACCATTTCGGTGTGGATCGCGGCGGTGACGGCTGTGGTGATCGCCGCCGTCGTCGTGGCTATGACACCGCCACGCGCACACGCGATCGCCACCCCCGTGCCTCTGGGCACGGCAGCCAGTTACGGAGTACTGGCCGGCGCGGCCGTCAGCAACACCGGGCCCACGGTGGTCCAGGGCCTCAACGTAGGCGTGAGCCCCGGTACGGCCATCACCGGGTTCCCGCCCGGCATTGTGACCCCACCCGGCACCCTGCACTCCGCCGATGCCCACGCGGCCCAGGCGAAGATCGACCTGACCACGGCGTACAACCAGGCCGCCGGGCAGACTCTGACGGACGCGGTGTACAACGACGCTCCCCACGAGTACGGCGGCCAGACACTGACGCCGGGCCTCTACCGGGCGAACAGCTCCGCGCAGATCACCGGCACCCTCACCCTGGACGCCCAGGGCGACCCCAACGCCGTCTGGGTGTTCCAGGTCGGTTCCACCCTGAACACGGCAGCCGAGAACAGCACGGTGAGCCTCGTCAACGGCGCTTCGCCGTGCAACGTGTACTGGCAGGTCGGCAGCTCGGCCACGCTCGGCACCAACACCGATTTCGTGGGCACCATCTTGGCCGACACCTCGATCACCGCCACCACGGGGGCGGACATCAACGGCCGACTGCTGGCCGATGCGGGCGCACGGGGTGACGGCGCCGTGACGCTGGACACCAACGACATCTTCCTGGGACCGTGCGGGACCGGCGCGACCACGGGCGGTCTGGTCACCGGCGGTGTGATCGCCGGGGCCACCACGGGCGGCACGGGCAGCACCACGGTCGGCGTCATCGGCGGCGTGCCGACGGGCGGCGGAACCGGTGGGACCCCGGGTGGTCTCCTCGGCGGCGTCCTGACGACGGGCGGCACCACTGGCGGAGCGCTCGGCGGCCTTGTCGCCGGTGCTACGACAAGCGGGACCACGGGCGGCGTCAACGGCGGTGTCAACGGCGGTGTCAACGGCGGCGTCAACGGCGGCGTCAACGGCGGTGTCGACGGCGGCGTGATCGGCGGGCCCGGACACGGCCACGGTGGGGAGCACGACCACGGCGGAAAGCACGAAGAACACGGCCAGCACGGCCCTGAAGAACACGGCCAGCACGGCCCCGAAGAGCACGACCAGCACGGCCCCGGAGGGAAATCCGAAGAACACGGCCGGCACGACCACGGCGGGAAGCACGAAGAGCACGGCGGTCACGGCGGTCACGGCGAGCACGACAGCAAGTCCGGCGAGGGCGACGGCCACGGCAGCGTTCGTAGCTGAGTCCCCCGTGCGTCCCTGACGGGACGGGCGGCGCGCGGCGGATCGTTGTCCATTCCGTCGCGCGCCGCCGACGAGCTTCAGGAGAAGCAGTGAGAGAAGCCGGGATCGAAAGGCCGGGTGAGGCCGTGTTGGACGGCGTTGTGTCGACGGGTGCGGACGAATCCGCGACAGAATCCACGGACAGACCCACGGACAGAACCGCCGACAGAACCACGGACAGACCGGCCGCCGAATCCAAGCAAGTATCCGTGGAAAAGCCCCCGCCACGATCGGAGCCTCCGCCGATCCTCCTGCAAGCGCTGACGAGTACTGCCGCGGCCCTCTGCCTGGCGACGGCCCTGGCCCATGCGCTCCTCGTGTTTCTGCACGTGGCGCCCCCGAACCCGCTCTCCCAGCAGTACAGCCGCCAGGTCGACGCATGGGTCCACCCGCTGTTCGAGCAGAACTGGCGGCTCTTCGCCCCGGATCCGGAATCGGTCAACCGACAGATCTCGGTGAGGACCGTGCACACCGGCCCGGACGGCGCCAAGCAGGTGAGCGGCTGGTTCGATCTGACCGCTGTGGACAACTCGGCCGTGAAGCACAACCCCTTCCCGAGTCACACGGCACAGAACATGCTGCGACGAGCCTGGAGTTCCTACCTCGAAACCCACGGTGGCGACGACCGGCCTCGCTCGCAGCGGGCACTGATGATTCAGCGGTACCTGACCAACATCGCCTCGAAGCGCGTCGCCGCCCACCGTGGCGGGAACTTCGAGGCCGTCCAGCTACGGGTGGTCACCGTGCCCATCGCCGCGCCCGCCTCAGCGGGCGGCACGGGCGCGGGCGCAGTCGCGCCGAGAACGTCCGATACGCGGCATCTGCCCTGGTGGAAGGTGAAGGCGGACTCCCTTGGAAACTGAGCACGTACCCGCACCGCGCCCGCCTGAGCCGCGTGACCCGCGTGCGGCCGAGAGGACGGCGGCGGGCGCGTCGCACCGCACACGCGACCGGTGGCACGCGGGCCTCGGCGTCCTGACGGAGCGGCCCGTCTCCCTGTACGCCGCAGCCGTCCTGCGCATCGGATACGGGCTCGTCTACCTCGTCTTCCTGTTGCGCGAGTTTCCGCACCGCGACGAGATCTGGGGTCCGGGATCACCGTGGACGCCGGAGCTGGCGAGGCAGCTGTTCGACCAGACGGGGTGGATCAGCCTCCTCACCCTGTCCGACAACCGGGCCTACTTCGAGGCCTGTTACGCACTGGCCGTCGGCACATCGGCACTGTTCGTCCTCGGGTGGCGGACCCGAGCGGTGTCCGTGCTGTTCGCGGTCGTGGTCGCGTCGTTCCACGGCAGGGCGATCTTCATGACCGACGGCGGGGACAACCTCATCCTCCTCATGGCCGTCTACCTCGTCTTCACCGCGTGCGGCCGTCGCTGCTCCCTCGACGCGCGCAGAGCCAGGCTTCGTACCCGCGCGGGTACGGAGACGCGCCTGCCGGTGCACCGGACGGCGGGCGGGCTCCGGGATCACCTCCGTACTTCCCGGCGGACCCTGGTCGCCGTGCTGCACAACTGCGGGATGTTCGTCATCGCGGCCCAGGTCTGCCTCCTCTACGGGTCCGCGGGTCTGTACAAGGCGCAGGGCGGATCCTGGGGCAACGGGACCGCCCTTCACTACGTCCTGAACCTCGACCTGTTCCGGCCCTGGCCCGGCCTCTCGCTCATGGCGGACGAGCACGACGTACTGCTCGCCATCGCCTGCCATCTGACGGTCCTGTTGCAGGTCGCCTTCCCGTTCGTCCTGTTCGGGCGGCTCAAGTACCCCGTTCTGACCCTGCTGTTGGGCATGCACCTGGGTATCGCGGTACTCATGGGGCTGCCCCTGTTCTCCGGCGCGATGATCATCGCCGACGCCGTCTTCCTGCCGGACCGCTTCTACCGCGCGCTGGGACGACTGTGGCGGCGCGCGGCTCAGGGGGTGGGTACCGGAAGGACGAGACGGGCATCCGGAGCGAGCACGCCCACCGGGCCGCCTTCACCTCCCTCAACCTCACCGTCGCCGTCCGGGCCGCAGCTCCCGTCCCCTTCGGCCCCGGCCCCGCGCTGTCGCGTCACGGGACCCTGAACGCCGACGTCCACGGATCCGGCAGCACCAGGAAGCCTGCTGAACCGCTCTCCTCTC
Source organism: Streptomyces akebiae (assembly GCF_019599145.1). NCBI lineage: Bacteria > Bacillati > Actinomycetota > Actinomycetes > Kitasatosporales > Streptomycetaceae > Streptomyces > Streptomyces akebiae. Next base: position 4,753,531 of record NZ_CP080647.1, read on the forward strand.
CCCACCCCGGAGGGCTTCGTCCAGGGAATCTCAGACGGTGCGTCGGGCGCTGTGGCGGGCTTCCCGGAGTCGGACCTTCGAGGGGAGGCGGTCCAGGCCGGCCGAGTCCCGCGCGTGTGCGAGTGTTTCCCGGCTCAGTCGCCCCAGAGTCCGCGCCGGATCGGCGTGAGGCTCCAGCAGCAGCCGTACGCGCGCGGTCGGAGCGGTACGTCGGCCCGTCAGCCGGACGTGAGCCCGCGAGACCCCGTCCAGGGCCTGTGCCTCTTCCTCGATCACGTCCTCCAGTGTGCGGCCGTCGAGCCGGGCCGCCGTGCCGTCCTCGCTGTCGACGAGGACCCGGTCCAGGCGGTGTCTGCGTTGTGCGAGGAGCCACCACAGCAGCAGGGCCAGCAGCACCACGAGCACCGCGATGACGGTCGGCCACCACCAGCCTTCCTCCCGCCACCGGGTGCGTCCCCAGGCGCCCAGCACCACATCGTCCGGCCCACGGAAGGGCCACCAGCCCGGCACGTCGAAATCCCAGTGGCGCTGCAGGTCCAGTGCGCCCAGCAGCACGCCGCCGCCCAGGGCGAACAGTCCGAGACCGAGAAGCCCGAGCAGCACCCGGTTCACCGTCCTGAGCATCAGGATCACCTCAGCTCTTCTTGGGGCGCCGGACGCGCACGGCCAGTGTGGGTTGCCGGGCCAGGCCCAAGGACGTCAGGGCTTCGCCCAGCTCGGCTTCCAGGTCGGAGCGGACCTCCTCGAGATCGCGAAAATGGGCTCGTGCCCGGGCTTTGACCTTCCGGCGGCCGACATCGACCTGCGCCGACTGGACACCGGGCACCCGCATGGCCCGGTCGCGCAGAACCAGGGCCGCCGCGCGGCGGTCGAGCCCGGCGCGGACGTCCTCCGCCCCGGGGATGCCGGTGAGCTGCCGCATGGGCAGCAGCCTGCGCAGTCCCGGCGTCACGGCCAGCAGGAAGAGCCACAGGCCGAGGGCCATCGCCACGGCGGCCCCGACGATCATCCAGACGTCGTCCAGGGGCCGTGTGGCCAGTTCCTCGGCGAGCCGCCGCCGCCAGCGCATCGCGGACCGGCCCGCGCGGACGGCGATCACGTCGTACAGGAGGAATCCGACGGCAACGGCGGACAGCAGGGCCACCAAGGCCGCGAAAATCCGCCGCCCCGACCAGAAACGGCGCGCCGGCCGGCCTGGTTCATCCGTCGCCGTCGTCGCACCCGCGCCCGTCCCCGCCTCCGGGGTGCCATCGGCGGACTGAGCCGCCGGTCCGGATGCGGAGGGAGGGGCGCTGTCGCCGGTCGACTGCCGCCAGGTGTTCGCGCTCATCTCACCCTCTCCTGACGCGTGCGGCGCGTGTGCGCCGAGTGCAGCCTCTCGACCGACACCACGAGGTCGGACACCTCCATGCCGGCCCAAGTCCTGAGCCGCTCGGTGACCTCCCGGCGCACCGCGGCGCACTGCGCCCCGATGTCGGACGGATAGCCGAGCTCGACGGTGATGCGCATCCGTGCCTCGCCGAGCACCGCCTGCCGTCCGGCGGCGGACTCGGCGTCCCGTCCCGCGCTGGTCCGTTCCGGTGCCCGCCGCACGGCCGTGGTCACCTGTGGCGTCCGGTGGCCGGGCGGTACGCGGCCGGCCGACTCGGTGAACCGGCTCAGCGCCTCACGCGCCACCCGGGCCGCGATCTTCGCGACGACCCGGTCGGTGACGGCGGTCGCCCCGCGCTCCCCGCGGGGGACGCCCGGACGCTCGTCGGCTTCCCCGCTCACCGCCGCCAGTCTCCCCGAGCCTGTCGCCGGTCGTCGCGGATCCGATCCTGCCGGTCCCGGCGGCGGACGAAGTCGCCCGGTTCGAGATCACCTTCCATGAACCGCCCGACCACGAGACCGACGATGCCCAGCCCCAGCACCAGCACGAAAGCCCAGAAGTCACCGAAATACGCGGCGAAACCCAGCGCCATTCCGGCCATCAATCCCACCACGGCCCTGCTCATCACGCGCTCCTTCACTCAAGCGGGCTGCTCCGCCCCGGCTACTGGATCCGCTGGCGCCCCGCCCCTTCGTCCTCCTCGTCGGGCAGCTGCACGTCGCTGACCATGAGGTTGACTTCCACGACTTCCCGATCCGCCATCCGCTCCACCGCGGAGATCACGCTCTCGCGCACCGCACCGGCCACGTCCGTGATCGAGACGCCGTAGTCGACGACGATCTCCAGATCGATGGCGGCCTGCAGCTCTCCGACCTCGACACTGACCCCGCGCGTGACGGACCTGCCGCTGTCCGTGCCAGGCATCCGCTCCCGCATGGATCCCATCGAGCGCGCGAATCCGCTGCCCAGGGCGTGGACGCCGGGCACGTCCCGTGCCGCCATCCCGGCGATCTTCTCCACCACCACATCGGCGACGGTCGTCCGGCCGCGAGTGCCGGGCGCACCGCCCTGTCCAACGCCGGTGTTCTCAGTCATCGGGACATTCCTCCCTCATGAAACCCAGACAGGACTCACCTCAAGATTACAGCCGTTTTGATATCTTTTGATGGTATTGCAGACCGTGAGGTGGAGTGGTCGGACGGGTGGCCTGAGCCCCTGCCCGCGGCCTCGCGGACACTCCGGGCGCAGCGCGGGCGGGGAGGGATCGCGGCCCCGGAAGAAGGAGGGTGGAAAGCCGTGGAAGCCGAGGCGTGGACGCAGGCGGTACGGCACCGGTTCGCCCCGGGCCGGTTCCTCCCGCTCGGCGGGCCCGAAGACGGGACATGGATCACCGAGCAGGCGGCCCTCCGGGATGTCGGGCGCGCGGCCGCCGGGATTCCCGGTGTCCGGCTGGAGGCCCTGCGCATCAGGCCGGCACCGCACGAGCCCGTGTCCGCGCCGGCCGTCCGGCCGCCGACCGGCGCGCTACCGCCTGGCCCGCTCAGGATCGAAGCCGCCTGCACGGCATCGCTCGCGCAGCCGCTGCCTGAGACCGCCGACCGGTTGAGGAGCGCGCTGCTCGACGCGGCCCGCGAACAGCTCGGCCTGGCCACCGTGACAGCTGATCTGCGCATCACTGATCTCCTTGAAGGCCCGGAGACGGGAGTGAAGCCGCGGCCCGCGGCGAAGGGCACGACGCCCGCACCGGAAGACACGGCCGCACGAGACTCACTCCCGGTGACCGGAGCAGGATCCCTGCGGGGGGTCGCCGGGGAGCTGGCGGACGTCGTGACGGGTGTTCCGGGCGTCGCCCGCCTCGCCGCCGTGTGGGGAAGCCGCCCGGTCATGGTGGCGGACCATGACGATCCGCCCGGCCGGCACCTCGAAGTCCAACTCGCGGTCGCCCCCGGTCACCATCCGCTGGAAGTCGCCCGCGCCGTCCGGGACGCCGTGGCCGACGCGGCCACCACCGGCGCCACGGGCCCGGTCACCGTGACCGTCCTCATCACGGGGACCGCGGCCTGAAGATCACGGAGACCACCGCCACGACGGCGGCATCGGCCCGGGTGACCGGCGACGCTTCCTCCCACCGGGCTTCCGTGCGCTCGCTCAGGTCCGTTCGCCCGGCTCCGCTCGCCCGGTGCCGGCGCCGGTGTCGATGAGGATCTGTTCGGCCCGCCTCCCGCTGCCTGCGCGGACGGCCTCGGCCATGGCGGCGCGCGCGGCGTCGGGCGTCGCGTCCGGCGGGACCACGAGGAGGGAGAAGAGATCCTGCTCGCCCCGGGTGACGAGGATGGTGTCGTCGCCGACCGGGAAGGAGTCGATATGGATGACGCGGTCGTCGATGGTCATCCGCGTCGGCAGCCCTTCCCAGGCTTCCCTGTCCAGACCGACACGCGTGACCGGGCCGAGGTGCTCGGTCAATGCGCTGATCAGGCTGGGGAGTTCGGCGGCGATGTCGCGGGAGCGGGGCCACCACACCCCGTCGAGCACGCCCTGCCGGTCATGCGTCGTCTCCAGCCGGACGACAACCGTCCCGGGCCGCACGGCCCGGTGGACCGCGTCCGGGAGGAGTCTGGTCACCCTCGGGGAGTCGGAGTCGGCCATCGCACTCGCCTGCCTACCTGGGATGAGGGGACCGAGTGGCTCCTCGTTCTCACCGTACTCCCGCCCCCCCCCGACAGCGGCCGGGGAGCCCGCCGGTCACGCGCAGGAGCCGCGGGGACCGTGGGGGCCGCGGGAGTAGAGTGAAAGATCCGGCCCGTCTCGTACGGGGACATCGAACTCCGAGGTCGCCATGCGGTCCCTGGAAACACCCTCGGACGGACACGCCGAGGTCCGCGTCGTCGCCGCCTCGCCCGAGGTCGCGCGTCGGATCGCGGAGGTACTCCGCCGTTGCTTCGACGCCACCGAGCAGCGCAGCTATCCCGCCGGCCCCGACGGCGGGACGCGCCTCGACCTCACCGTGGACACCACCCGCGCGGCGGAACCCGCTCGGTCCTGGCTGGAGACCAGCCGTTCCCACGACGAGGGCCGGCGGCACGAGTGAGGCGATGGTCGGAGCGGTGCGTTCGGTCTGTTCGGGGAGTAGCGTGAGGTCATCGGGAGCACTTCGCGCGCCGGCACCGATACCGGTGTCGTTCCTGGTGAGCGACGACGCCGGACGACTGCCTCCGCGCAGGGGGTCCGGAGACGGGTCCGCACGATGTCCGCGACCACCGACCGTGCCTTGCTGAGCGCCACACCCTTCGGGGTCCCGCCCGCACGCCTCGCCCTCGCACCCGACGGTCCTCCCCGCGAAGACGTCGGACCGCGACCGCACGGCGCCTGGTGGCCCCGCACACGTGATCTGACACAGGAACTCCCCCCGCTGGCCGACGTACTGGACCCGCTGCGGGGGAGGGTCACCCGGATCGGCGTCAACCCCCGCTACTGGCCGATCATTCCGCGCAGGATCTATGTCAACGGCCGTGTGGTGCAGGTCGGTTGGTTCACCTCGGAGCTGGATCCGCACCAGATCCTGCTGCTGTCCGGCACGGTGGTCCGCTGGAACCTCCTGGTGATCCCCCCGGAGACCGCCGACCCGTCCGCCTCCCGGCTGATGGCCGCAGCGAGCGCCTGCGCCGGTCCGCGGTCCACCGCGTCCGCCCTCATGGCGGCGGAACGGCCGGACGGCACCGCCCCGTCGTACGGGACCGGATCCGGTCCGGCCGGCGACGGACACGCGACAGCCGACCGCGGGGACGCGGCGGCGGCCGCCGCCTCATAGCGACGGGCCGGGTCGGACCTGACCGCCCGCGGCGGCCGACATGAGCGGTTCCGCGGCTTCCTCGGTCGTGTCCGGCGGCACGACCAGCAGGTCCCGGCGTCCCCGGCCGGGTGCGAGCAGCACGACGGTGCGCGGGGCGGATTCCCCCGGCATTCTGCGCAGTCGTACGACCTGGTGGGAGACGAGGATCCGGCCGGGCCACGTGGCCCCGCTGACCGTGACACTGGTGATCTGGCCCCATGTACGCGGCAACCCGGCCAGCAGGTGCGGAAGTTCGGTGAGCAGGTCGTACGAACGGGGCCACCACGCGCCGTCGACGGCCCGGGGCAGCTCCCCCTGGGGGGCCAGGAGCAGGCGCGGACCGGCTGGGAGGGAAGCGGGGCCTGCAGTGCGGTGGTCATGATGGCTCCTGCCAACTGCCGTGCGCGATCGGGTGGTTGACGTCGAGCACGACGGGGGCGGCTGACGGTCGACGCCGTGCCGGGCGCTGTGGGACAGGCGTGGTGGGGCTGGGTGCCTCGGAGGGGCTTCTCCGCCTCGGCGTGGACCGCTGGGACGGAGGTGCGGGCCGGGGCCACGGGCTGCCCCTGGTGGACGGGTGGTGTGCTGGAGACGACCTGTCGGATGGGCACGACGCACCCTCGTTCGCCCGACCGTACTCCCCGAGCCGGGAATCCCCCGGAGATCGCCGGTCAGGCCCCCCCGATGGGGGCGCTCGGGCCGGTGCGCGTTGACACGGATCGTCGCCGGACGTTGACTGACGGGACGGCGCAGGGCCGTGAAGGGCAGGGCCGACCGGGTTGCCGGCAGCCTGAAACAGGCCGCCGAGAAGACCGAGGGCGTCCTCGGGCGGCGACCCCCAACGCAACGGAAGCGGTACACACGAAGATGTACGACCAGACACGCGCCCAGCAGCCCGCCGACCGGCCCCCGGGCGTCTCCGGGAGCCGCGCCACGGGCCCGGAACCACTGCTCCCGTCCGACGAGCGGGACAAGATCGTCCGGCGCCTCGGACACGCCCTGAACACCTTCGCGGACGCTCCGGACAAGGCCCTGGAAGAGGCCGAGACCGCCTTCGACGAGGCCACCGCCGCGCTGATGCACGCCCTCGCGGACCGGCGGAGCGCCTTGCGCACGGGCTGGCAGGACCGGGACCCCGAGACGCAGTCCGCCGAACTGCGGATCGCGCTCCGGGAGTACCGGGAGATCACCGGGCGGCTGCTGCGCGCCTGAACCGGGCGGCTGCCGGGCGCGAACGACCACAGCTTCGCGTGCCGAGCGCCTGCCCGGCGCCTTCCGACGGCCGCCAGTCGTCCGCTCCACGGTCTCGCCACGCGGGGGATGCGGGGCGAGCAGATGAAGGACTCCGCAAGCGCCGGGCGGGCTCCCCAGGGTGATCAGCCCGCACGGCCACCGAGCACCCTTCGGGCGGCCCGCCTGTCGGCATGCCGAGGCGGAGGAGCGGGGGCTTCCCGCACGGCCGTGCGAGGGCGGCGCCGGTGGACCGTGCCGGTGACCTGCCGACCGTGCGGCCCGCGTGTGCCCCCTACGGCCGCCACCGCGCCGGGGACACACGACCTCCGGTGAGGCACCGTGCGGCGTCGGCGATGCCCGGCTCACCCTTTCCGGTTGGCGATCATCCGCACCGGGCATCAGCACCGGGCAGGCCCGGCCGGGCAGGACACGCCGCGGCCCGGCGAGCGGCCACGGCCATGGTGGTCGGATGGCCCAGGAGGGGAAGTGATCCGCCATGCGTACGCATCGGCGTACCCATAGGCGTTCCGCGCAAGTCGAGTACCTGCTGCCCGACGAGGCCGAATCGGCGGGCAGGGCACGCAAGTTGACCTCGCAGTTCCTCACCCGGTCGGACCGCCGGACGGCGGGGCTCGACGCCGAGCACATCGGCGACGCGACCCTCATCGTCTCCGAGCTGGTCACCAACGCCACACGGCACGGCGGCACCTGTCGGCTGCGCCTGCGGGTGTCCGACACACAGGTGACCGTCGAGGTCTACGACAGCAGCCCGGGCCGACCCGTCGTGCGGCCGCCGACGACCTGGAGCGAGAGCGGGCGGGGTCTCGCCATGGTGCGGTGCCTGGCGCAGCGCTTCGACATCGTTCGGGTCGCCGGGGGTGGCAACAGAGTGCGCGCGGTGCTGGCCCTGTGACCGGCCCGGCGGCGCACTCGGACCGTGCCTCCTCGTGAGCGCGCTCCCGACCCGCCGAGGTGGCGAAATACCCGTCGGTTCGCAGGAGAAAATCTGAAACGGGCGCGGGAGAATTTCTTGCGCCGGGCGGTGGAGCGGAATTATCGGCGACAGGCGGGCGAGCATTCCGTGCTACTGTCGAGACAAGTTGCAGTTGTGGTTGCCAAAAGGTTCATTTTCCGACGGGCTGATCATCACGGCGACACGGAGAGCGCACGAGGCGCACTCCGAGCACCGTTTCCGAAGGAGAAATGACATGGCCACCGGTACTGTGAAGTGGTTCAACGCCGAAAAGGGCTTCGGCTTCATCGCGCAGGACGGCGGCGGCGCCGACGTCTTCGCCCACTACTCGAACATCGCCACCCAGGGCTTCCGCGAGCTGCAGGAAGGCCAGAAGGTGTCGTTCGAGATCGCTCAGGGCCAGAAGGGCCCGACCGCCGAGAACATCGTTCCGGCCTGACAACGGCACTGACGCATACTTCGCAGCTGGGGCCCGCACCTTGGGGTGCGGGCCCCAGCTCGCTGCATTTTCAGGGTGATTCCCCCCTGCCCCATTCGGCACGCTCTCGCAATTCTCTGCGCCGTTCTTTGCGCTGCGGGAATTCCTTGATACGCGCCCGCATCGAGGAAGGTTCCGCATGAACCGAGCACGCCCGTCACGCACCACCTCCACCCATGACCGCTCCGGCACCCGGCGCCGCCCCCAGGGCCACCACGCCCGACAGGCCGCGCCCCGCGGCGAGTTCGCCCTGCCGAAGACGGTCACGCCCGCGCTGCCCGCCGTCGAGTCGTTCGCCGATCTCGCCCTGCCCGCGCCGCTGCTGGCCGCGCTCGGCCACGACGGCGTGACCGTGCCGTTCCCGATCCAGGCGGCGACCCTGCCGAACTCCCTGGCCGGCCGTGACGTGCTCGGCCGCGGCCGCACCGGCTCGGGCAAGACCCTCGCCTTCGGCCTCCCGCTGCTGGCCCGCACGGCGGGACGGCGCGCCGAGCCGCGGCAGCCGCTGGCCCTCGTCCTGGTCCCCACCCGGGAGCTCGCCCAGCAGGTCACCGACGCGCTCACCCCGTACGCCCGCGCCCTGCGGCTGCGGCTGGCCACCGTGGTCGGCGGGATGTCCATCGGCCGGCAGGCGAACGCGCTGCGGGCCGGGGCAGAGGTGGTCGTGGCCACGCCCGGGCGGCTCAAGGACCTCATCGAGCGGGGCCAGTGCCGGCTGGACGAGGTCGCCGTCACCGTCCTCGACGAGGCCGACCAGATGGCCGACATGGGTTTCATGCCCCAGGTCACCGCGCTGCTCGACCAGGTGCGTCCCGGCGGCCAGCGGATGCTCTTCTCGGCCACTCTGGACCGCAACGTCGACCTGCTGGTCCGCCGCTATCTGACCGACCCGGTGGTTCACTCCGTCGACCCGTCGGCCGGGTCCGTCACCACGATGGAGCACCACGTGCTCCACGTGCACGAGACGGACAAGCACCGCACGACCACGGAGATCGCGGCGCGGGACGGCCGGGTGATCATGTTCCTGGACACCAAGCACGCGGTGGACCGGCTGACCACCCACCTCCTCGGCAGCGGAGTCCGTGCCGCCGCCCTGCACGGGGGCAGGTCACAGCCGCAGCGCACCCGGACCCTCGCACAGTTCAAGAGCGGACAGGTGACCGTGCTGGTGGCGACCAACGTCGCCGCGCGCGGCATCCACGTCGAGGGTCTCGACCTGGTGGTCAACGTGGACCCGCCCGGCGACCACAAGGACTACCTGCACCGTGGCGGCCGTACGGCGCGCGCCGGGGAGTCCGGCAGTGTCGTCACCCTGGTGACGACGCGCCAACGCCGCGAGGTGAGCCGGTTGATGGCCTCGGCCGGCATCACCCCGATGATCACCGCGGTGCGCTCGGGAGAGGCGGAACTGAACCGCATCACCGGGGCCCAGGCCCCGTCCGGTGTCCCGGTCGTCATCGCCGCGCCGCCCGCGGAGTCGCCCCGGCGGGCCTCGGGCCGTGGTTCGGCCTCCGCCCGGGGCCGCCGAGGGCGCGCCGCCCGGGGCGGGGCCGCCGGGAATCGCCGCGTCGCGTGACAGGTCGACCGTCCGTCGCCGGCCGGCGCGAACCGCCGGCGCGAACGGCCTGCGCGAAGTCGTCGCACTCCCAGAATCCGCCCGTACCGCAGGAGGCAGTCGTGACACCGCTTCAGATGCATCGAAAGCCGACCACGCGTGACGTCATGACCCTGGTCGACCGCCCGGACGCGAGCGAACTACGGGTCTTCGACGACATGACCGTCGAGGTGGCCCTGTCCATCATGGCCGGTGCCGGTGTGGAGCACCTGATCCTGTGCGACGGGGACGACGAGCGCACCGGCTCCGTCACCCGCGCCGAACTCGCCGCGCACCGCGGCAGCTCCGCCTACACCGACCGCATCCGGCTGCGGGACGTCCTCGGCGCACCGTACCCCGTCGTCCTTCCTTCCTCCTTCTCCCTGTGAGGCACCATGCGCTGCGTCATCGCCCGCTACCCGTTCGACCTGACCAAGCCCGGAGTGATGGCCCTGATGGCGGGTGTCAGGCCCGAGATCGTCACCGGTGACTCCGTGACCATCGGCCGCCGCCGCTATCCCGTGATGCAGGTCGGTGCGGTCATCACCCGTCAGGACCGCCGCGACTTCACCTGCGGCGAGGTCACCCGGGCCATGGCCCGGCTCGGCTTCACCTGCCATGTTCGTCCCGTCGCGGTCGCCCTCCCGGCCACGAACGCCCACAGCCGCCTCCAGGCCGCCTCGGAAGCCCTCGGGGGCCCCGCAGCCTAGAAGGCTGCGGGGCCCTTGCCGGATCTACGGGGCGGCGGTAGGAGCGGCGTTCAGCAGCAGCCGCCCGTGGCCGCCGCCGGTTCCCTCGTGTCGGCGCCCGCCGCGTCGGTGGCGCAGCACGCGCTGCCCTGTTGCTTGGCCAGGGAATCCGCGTCGGCCTTGACGACGTACACCTCCCAGGGCTCCTGGCCCGGCCCGTGCACCCACACCTTGTCCTGGAGGGCGTAGCAGCAGGTCGTGTCGTCCTCGACGGCGGTGGCCAGGCCCGCCTCGCTCAGGCGGGCGGTGGCGGCGTGGACGGCCTCCGTCGATCCGACCTCGACGCCGAGGTGGTCCATGCGGGTCGCCTCGCCCTCTGCGCCCTCGATGAGGACCAGCTTGAGCGGGGGCTCGGCGATGGCGAAGTTGGCGTAGCCGTCCCGGAGTTTGGCGGGTTCGGTGGCGAAGAGCTTGCTGTAGAAGGCCACGGACGCTTGCAGGTCCGGGACGCGGAGAGCCAGTTGTACGCGGGTCATGGCGAACCTCCTGGTGAGGGTGGGTGGTTCAGCAGCCGCCGGACGAGGCCGGGGCTCCGATGCTGATCAGCGGGGTGGTCGGGGCGGCGCAGCAGCCGCCGCCGCTGCCGCCCTGGGCGGCGTCGGGGTCGTCGAAGAGGCCGGCGCCGCCGCACACGCCCGTCTCGGGCAGGGTCAACTCCACGCGCTCGGCGGCTTCCCGGTCCCCGGCGAGCGCGGCCGCGACCGAGCGGACCTGCTCGTAGCCGGTCATCGCGAGGAAGGTCGGGGCGCGGCCGTAGCTCTTCATGCCGACCAGATAGACGTCCTTCTCCGGGTGGGACAGCTCGGTCACGCCGTGCGGGTAGACCGTGCCGCAGGAGTGGACGTTCGGGTCGATCAGCGGGGCCAGGGCGGTCGGGGCCTGGAGGCGGTCGTCGAGACCGAGGCGGAGTTCGCCGAGGAAGGAGAGGTCGGGGCGGAAACCGGTCAGGACGACGACCTCGTCGACCGGGTCCAGACGCCGGCCGTCCTCCGCGACCAGCACGAGCCGGTCGCCCTCGCGTGCCACGGCCTCGGTACGGAAACCGGTGACGGCGCTCGCGTGGCCGCCCTCGACGGCCGCCTTGGCCCGCAGGCCGAGGGCGCCGCGGGCGGGGAGCTGGTCGGCTTCGCCGCCGCCGTACGTCGAACCGGTGATCCCCCGGCGCAGGATCCACACCGCGTGCGTGCCGTCGCCTTCCTCCTCGGCCAGGTCGGCGAGAAGCGCGAGGGCCGTGAAGGCGGAGGCGCCGGAACCCACGACGGCGGTGCGCCTGCCCGCGTAACGGGCGCGGACCGTCGGGTCCTTGAGATCCGGGACGTGGTAGCTGATGCGGTCGGCGGCGGCTCGCTCGCCGAGGGCGGGCAGGCCGTTCGCTCCCGCCGGGCCGGGCGTGGACCAGGTCCCGGAGGCGTCGATGACGGCGCGGGCGGTGAGGCGTTCCTCGATGCCGTCCGCGGTCCGGATGTGGACGGTGAAGGGCTGCTCCTCGCGGCCGGAGTCGACGACGCGGTCTCGTCCGGCGCGGGCGACGCCGGTCACCGTGGCGCCGTAGCGGACCTTGTCGCCCAGGACGTCGGCGAGCGGCTGGAGGTAGCGCTCGACCCAGTCGCCCCCCGTCGGGTAGGCGGCGCCGTCGGGGCGGACCCAGCCGGTGGGGGCCAGGAGCTTCTCCGCGGCGGGGTCGGTGACCTCGGCCCAGGAGGAGAACAGCCGCACGTGCGCCCATGCGCGGACCGCGCCGGCGGCCGACGGCCCCGCCTCCAGGACCAGCGGTTCGATGTCCCGCCCGATGAGGTGGGCGGCGGCGGCCAGGCCGATCGGGCCTGCCCCGACGACCACGACGGGCAGCTGGTCGGTGGTGGACGCGCTCACGGTGACTCCCTTGCTTCGACATTCGTCGATGGCTTGTGGGGCCAGCATGGCACCTGATTCGGCAAGCGTCAATATAGACATTCATCGAATCCAGGCGGATGCGCCGCCCGCGAGCCTCCGTCCACGCCATCCGTCTCCATCCACCTCCATCCACCTCCATCCACTCCGGCCGCCTCCGCCTCCCCCGCTGCTTCGACATGTGTCAACATAGACGTATGTCGAATCCCGAGCTGCTCCCGCTGGTGGAACCCGCCGAGGCCGTGGCGCCCTGCTGCCCGCCGCTGACCGAGCGCCCCTTCACGGCGGAGGAGGCCGAGACCGCCGCCCGGATGTTCAAGGCGCTCGGCGACCCGATACGGCTGCGGCTGTTCTCCGCGGTCGCCTCGCACGAGGGCGGCGAGGCGTGCGTGTGCGACATCTCCGACGTCGGCGTCTCCCAGCCGACCGTCTCCCATCACCTGAAGAAGCTGAAGGACGCCGGCCTGCTCACCTCCGAGCGGCGCGGCACCTGGGTCTACTACCGGGTCGAGCCGTCGGTCCTGGCCGCGATGGGCAAGCTGCTCACCGTCGCACCGGCCGCGGTGTGACGCCCGGCCGCCCCGTCCGGGGCGGGATCCGGGTCGGCCGACCTCCCCGGCGGACCGTGAGGTCGGCACGGCCGTGAGGGGGACCGTCCCGCCGACTCGGAGTCGCCCCGTACTCGGTGCGGGAGTTGCCGACCACGCAGACCGCGGCAGACCGCGAAGCGCTTGCCGCGCAGGTCGTACGTGCGTGGCTCACCGTCCCGCACCCCCTTGCCTCGCCGCACTCGCCGGCGAGGACTGCTTTTCAGGTCATGCGCTGTCGGCGGGCAGCGCCGGGTAGTCGGTGTAGCCGCGGTGGTCACCGCCGTAGAAGGTGGCGGCATCGGGGGTGTTGTAGGGGCCGCCGGCTGCGAGGCGGGCGGGCAGGTCCGGGTTGGCCAGGAACAGCGCGCCGAAGGCGATGATGTCCGCGGTGCCGTCCTCGATGTGCGTGAGAGCGCCGGGCCCGGTGGTCTCGGGGTGGGTGAAGGGGTTGAGGACGAACGCCGTCGGCCAGTCCTTGCGCAGCCGGGCGGTCAGGACGCGGTCCGGGCTCTCGACCAGGTGCAGGTAGGCGAGGTCCAGCCGGGCGAGACCGGCGACCAGGGTGGCGTAGGTCTCCAGCACGTCCGCCGGGTCGGTCTCGGCGATGTCGTTGTAGGGGTTGCCGGGGGAGATGCGGAAGCCGGTCCGGTTGCCGCCGATCGCCTCCGCGACGGCCGTGGCGACCTCGATACCGAAGCGGACCCGGTCCGCGGCGCCACCTCCCCAGCTGTCGGTGCGCAGATTGGTGTTGGGGGCGAGGAACTGGTGGATCAGGTAGCCGTTCGCCCCGTGGATCTCCACGCCGTCGAAACCGGCGGCGATCGCGTTGCGCGCGGCGTCGGCGTAGTCGGCGATCGTCTGGGCGATGCCGTCGGGGTCCAGTTCCTTCGGTGTGACGTAGTCCTGGGGGCCCTGGTAGGTGAACACCTGGCCCGCCGCCGCGACGGGAGAGGGGGCGACGGGGATGAGTCCGTCGGGCAGCAGACTGGGGTGGCTGATCCGGCCGGTGTGCATGAGCTGCGCGAAGATCGTGCCGCCCTGGGCGTGGACGGCGTCGGTCACCTTCCGCCAGGCGTCGACCTGCTGGGCGGAGTGCAGGCCGGGGGTGTTGGTGTAGCCCTGGCCGCCCACCGACGGCTGTATGCCCTCGGTGATGATCAGGCCGGCGCTCGCGCGCTGGGCGTAATAGGTCGCCATCAGCTCCGTCGCCGTGGCGGCGGGAGCGTCGGCGCGGCTGCGGGTCATCGGCGCCATCGCGACGCGGTTGGCGAGCGTCTTGCCGCTCAGGTCGATCGGGTCGAACGCGGTGGTCATGGCAGCTTCCTTCGGAGAATGGGTCGGGTGGACGGGACAGGCGGCAGCATGGGCCTGGCGGGCTGTCGGGGACCGGGACTCGGCAGTCACCATTTCGGCTGGTCAGAGGCACTTTCTGCGGTGCCGATGACCAGTCGGGCAGCCTGCTCGGGAGAGCGCGGGCCTAGGTGAGCGGGACGTCCGCGACGGCCTTGAGGTGGCTGAACGTCTCGAGGGAGTACCGGCCGTGGTACCGGCCCATGCCGCTTTCGCCGACGCCGCCGAAAGGCAGGCCGGTCATGAGCAGTTGCATCACCGGCTGGCCCCAGGCGACGCCGCCGGAGGACGTCTCGTTCACGAGGCGCGACTTGGTGGCCTCGGACTCGGTGAAGGCGTAGAGCGCGAGGGGCTTGTCGCGTTCGTTGATGAAGGCGATGGCGGCATCTAGGTCTGCGACTTCGACGACGGCGAGGATCGGACCGAAGATCTCCTCCTGCATGACCGGCGATGCGGGGTCGACATCGGTGAGCACCGTCGGTGCGATGAACAGGTCGTCACGGTCGTGCCGGCCTCCCACCGCCGCCCGGCCGGAGTCCAGCAGACGGGTGAGCCGGTCGAAGTGCCGCTCGTTGATGATCCGGCCGAAGCCGGCCGCGGTCTGCGGAGCGGAGCCGAACTGGGCTTCGACCGCCGCGCGGAGGGCGGGGACCAGTGCGGCGGCGGTGGCGGGATCGGCCAGAACGTAGTCGGGGGCTACGCACTGCTGCCCCGCGTTGCCGAACTTGGCGCCGACCAGCCGCTTGGCGGTCTCGTCCACGTCGGCGTCGGGCGCCACGAAGACCGGTGACTTGCCTCCGAGTTCGAGCGTGACGGGGGTGAGGTGCTTGGCCGCCGCGGCCATGACGATCCGGCCGACGGTGCCATTGCCGGTGTAGAAGATGTGGTCGAACCGCTGTGCCAGCAGGGCCGTGGTCTCCTCGGCGCCCCCCTCGACGACGGTGAGGACGTCGGCGTCGAAGTACTGCCGCAGGAGGCGTGAAGCCACTGCCGATGTGTGCACCGAGATCTCGCTCGGCTTGGCCACCACGGTGTTTCCGGCGGCCAGTGCGCCGATGATGGGGTCGATGAGAAGGTGCAGTGGGAAATTCCACGGAGCGATCACCAGGACGACCCCGAGCGGGTCGTACGTGGTGTAGGCCGTTGTCGTGGGACCGAAGTGGGCGGGAACCTCCACCGGGCGAGGCTGAAGCCAGTTCTCGAGGTTCGCCAGTGCCTCGTCGATGTCGGCGACCGTGAAGTCGATCTCCTGCGTCTTCGCCTCGGCGGCGTTCTTCCTCAGATCCGCCCAGAGCGCTTCGATCAGCTCCTGCCCGTTCTCGACCAGCAGTGCCCGCAGCCGCTGCAGCTGGTTGACGCGCCAGTCCAGTGGGCGGGTGACGCCGGTGTTGAACGTCGCGCGAAGGCGGCCGACCACCTCTGCGGCCGTTTCGCTCCGGGGCGTCCTCGACTCGGTCGCCTGTGTTGTGGTCATGGGGTGTACTCCGTTCTTGACGCACGCCACGCCGTCAAAGGCGTTGGCCTGCCGTGGTACCGGTGATGTCCTGCCGTGGTACCGGTGATGTCCTGCCGTGGTACCGGTGATGTCCTGCCGTGGTACCGGTGATGTCCTGCCGTGGTACCGGTGATGTGGTGGGTGACGGATGACGCCTTGTGCTTCGACGACCCCTGGAATCCGCCTCGTCCGCTCCGGGGCCCTCACACGCTCGACCGGTCTCAGATGGTCGCCGTGTCGATCACGAACCGGTAGCGCACATCGCCGGCGGTGACCCGGTCGTATGCCTCGTTGATCTCGGACGCGGTGATCAGCTCGATCTCCGCGCCGATGCCGTGCCCGGCGCAGAAGTCCAACATCTCCTGCGTCTCGGGGATGCCGCCGATCATCGACCCGGCGAGGATCTTGTTGCCTCCGATGAGGGAGAACGGGTGGAAGACGACGGGCTCTTCCGGGACGCCCACGTTCACCAGGGCGCCGCCCGTCCGGAGCAGGCCGAGGTACGCGCCGAGGTCCAGCGGCGCCGACACCGTGGAGACGATCAGGTCGAAGGAGCCGGCGAGTTCTTCGAACGTCTTCGGGTCGCTGGTCGCGTAGTAGTGGTCGGCGCCCAGCTTCAGGCCGTCGTCCTTCTTGCGCAGCGACTGGGACAGGACGGTGACCTCCGCGCCGAGCGCGTGCGCGATCTTGACGCCCACGTGGCCGAGACCGCCCAGACCGACCACAGCGACCTTCTTGCCGGGACCCGCGCCCCACTGCTTGAGCGGCGCGTACGTGGTGATGCCCGCGCACAGCAGCGGCGCGGCGACGTCCAGGGACAGGCCCTCGGGGATACGGACGACGAAGTTCTCGTCGACGACGATATGGGTGGCGTAGCCGCCGTAGGTGGGCTCTCCGTCACGACCGATGCCGTTGTACGTCTGGACAGCCCCCCGTACGCAGTGCTGTTCCTGGCCGGCCTTGCAGTTGTCGCACTCCCTGCAGGAGTCGACCATGCAGCCGACTCCCACGCGGTCGCCGACCTTGTACTTGGTCACCCCGGGGCCGACCTCGGAGACGACGCCCGCGATCTCGTGGCCCGGGACCATCGGGAAGATCGCCTCACCCCAGCCCTCGCGGACCTGGTGGATGTCCGAGTGGCAGATGCCCGCGAACTTGATGTCGATCAGCACATCGAACTCGCGGACCGCACGGCGCTCGATGGTGGTGCGCTCCAGGGGAGCCTTCGCGGCGGGGGCGGCGTACGCAGCGACAGTGGTCATGCCGACGGTTCTCCTAGCTGAGGTTCCCTGCCCGGCCGCCTTCCGGCCGGGCACGGTGGCAAGCGTCCCGGCCGGGCCCGCATCCACACAGGCCACGGCTTTGCATATGCCCGCGATGCCTACCACTGGCTGGGTCAGGCTGGTGTGCGTCCGGCCGTGGATACTCAAGGCATGGACGAATCCCCCGAACCGGTGCGCGAGCCCGCCGCCGGCGCTCTGGACCCGCGTGCCGAACTCAGCGAGTTCCTGCGCACCCGGCGGGCCCGGCTGAAGCCGGAGGACGTGGGGCTGCGGAGCTTCGGACGGTACCGGCGGGTGCCGGGGCTGCGCCGCGAGGAGCTGGCGCAGCTGGCCGGGGTGTCGGTGGCCTATTACACGCGGCTGGAACAGGGCAACGGGCGGCATGTGTCGGCGGAGGTCCTCGACGCCATCGCCCGCGCGCTCAGGCTGAGCGACGCCGAGCACGCCCACCTCACGCACCTGGCGAAGCCGAAACAGCAGAAGAAGAAGCCGGCCGGCCGCGCCCAGCAGGTGCGGGGTCCCCTGCGGACGCTGCTGGACACCATGGACGGCGTCCCCGCGATCCTCGTGGGGCGGCGCTCGGACATCCTCGCCTGGAACCGGATGGCCGCGGCGGTCTTCGGCGACTGGGCCGAGCTGCCCGCGCAGGAGCAGAACTGGGCACGGCTGGTGTTCCTGAACCCCGAGTACCGCGACCTGTTCGTGGACTGGGAGCACAAGGCGAACGACGTCGTCTCTCAGCTGCGCATGGACGCCGGCTCCCATCCGGACGACCCCCGGCTGTCCGCGCTGGTGGGCGAACTCTCCGTGAAGAGTGAGGAGTTCCGGCGGCTGTGGGCCACCCATGACGTCAAGGAGAGGTGCCACGGCGTCCAGCGCCTGCACCACCCGCTCGTCGGCGAACTCGACCTCCGCCTCGAGTCGTTCCACCAGGCCGACGACCACGAACAGATGCTGGTGACGTACCACGCCGAGCCCAACTCCCCGTCCGCGGAGGCACTACGGATGCTGGCCAGCTGGGGCACCGACGCGACAAGGGCGGGAGCCGGAATGCCGCCGGTACGCACGGCTCGATGAACTTCCCTTGATCATCGGTCGTTGGCTGCGCGCCACGCCCGGCGTCCTTTCGCACGCCAGACGCCTCCGGGGGCGGTGTCGGATTCAGGAGGCGCGGGTGGCGCGAGCGTGCTGCGGTTGGGCAGGGAGTCGGATCCGCAGGATTCCGTCGCCCCCGCAACCGCAACCGCAACCGCAACCGACGTCAGGAGATCGTCAGGGCGTCGCGTCGCCCTCGATGGTCCGGGCGGCGCACGGGGGCGGCGTGACGGTCGATGCGGGCGACGTGACGGGTGAAGGTGCCGGCGGAGCGTGGGCTCAGTCGTCGGACGTCCGCGCCCGGCGCGGCAGCTGGGCCGACTTCGCGGCCTCGGCCTCCGCCTTGGCGTCGCTCACCGCCGCGGCGGCCTGCTTCCCGGCCTCGTCCGCGGCGGCGGCCGCGTCGAGGGATGCCGTCGAGCCTCGTTCCAGCTGCGGGATCCCGGCCTCGTCCGGGGTGCCGCGGCCGTCGGCGGTGGCCGCTTCCGCAGGTCGCCCAGGCGTGGGAGGGCCTGCCGTCGTCTCGTCGCCGAAGGCTCGGGTGACGGTCCGAACCGCCTCGGTGAGCTCCCCGGGGATCACCCAGAACGTGTTGTTGTCGCTGCTCGCCAGGTGCGGGAGCGTCTCCAGGTACTTGTAGGCCAGGACCTTGGGGTCGGCGTTGTTGCGATGGACGGCCTGGAAGACGAGCTCCACCGCCTTGGCCTCGCCGTCCGCCCGCAGGATCATGGCCTGCTGCGCGCCCTGGGCCTCCAGGATGTCCTTCTGCTTCGTGCCTTCCGCCGTGAGGATCTTGGCCTGCCGCTCCCCTTCGGCGTGCAGGATGGCCGCGCGCTTGTCCCGCTCGGCCCGCATCTGCTTCTCCATCGCCTCCTTGATGGTGGCCGGCGGGTCGATGGCCTTGATCTCCACGCGGTTGACCCGGATGCCCCACTTGCCGGTGGCGTCGTCCAGGACGGCGCGGAGGCGGGAGTTGATCTCCTCGCGCGAGGTGAGCGTCTCCTCCAGGTCCATGCTGCCGATGACGTTGCGCAGCGTGGTCACGGTGAGCTGGTCGATCGCCTGGAGGTAGTCGGCGACCTCGTAGGCAGCCGCCCGCGGGTCGGTGATCTGGTAGTAGAGGACGGTGTCGATGTTCACCACGAGGTTGTCCTCGGTGATCACCGGCCTGGGGTCGGACGAATAGACCTGCTCGCGCACGTCGAGCTTGGTGTTGATCCGGTCCGCCACGGGCACGACCAGGTTCAGCCCGGGTTGCAGGGTCCGGCGGTAGCGGCCGAACCGCTCGACGTTGTAGCGGCGGGCCTGGGGGACGATCCGCACGCTGGAGGCCACGAGGAAGACCACGACAAGGGCCACGACGAGGAGGGGGATGACGATGGGATCCACAGTGCCTCCGCTGTTGTGTGTTCAGCCGTTCACGGACGGAGTTCGCGGGGTGGTCACGGAAGGAGTTCGCAGGGTGGTCACGGAAGGAGTTCGCGGGGGTAGACGATGGCCGTTGCGCCCTCGATCTCCATGACGTCGACGAACGCTCCCACGGGGATCACCAGGCTCTCGTCGAGGGCGCGGGCGGACCATTCCTCACCGGAGAGTTTGATCAGGCCACGGGTCCCGGTGACCTCCTGCATGACCTCGGCCCGCTTGCCGATCAGGGCATCACTGCCCTCTCGTACGAGCGGCTGCTGGGACATGTGCCGCAGCGCGACGGGGCGGATGAGGAAGAGGCCCGCCACCACCCCCGCGCCGAGGGCCACGAGCTGGCCGAGAAGGCCGATGCCCAGGCCGGCGACCACGGCGGCGACCAGCGCGGCACCCGCCAGCAGCCCGAAGACCAGTGTCAGGGTGAAGAACTCCGCGGCACCCAGCGCCGCGGCGGCGAGCAGCCACAGGAACCACGGCATCGCATCGCCCTCCTTCAGGGGCTTTCCTCACCAAGCTACCTCCCGGAACACCAGGCAGACAGACACGGTGTCCGGGGTTCTTGCCGTGTGAAGCGCATCCCTGATCGAGAAGCGCATCCCTGATCGAGGAGGCCCACCGCAGGCAACCGCATCTCACCCGGGCCGGTGGGTGGCGACGGCGTCTGCCCTCCCCCGGGGAGGGGGAGGGCAGACGCGACGGTGCCTCATGGGTTCTCGGGAGGGGTGGGTGCTCCGCTAGGAGGCGTCACCTACCGTGCCGGTGAACTCCGGGCCCTCGACCGGCGCTCCGTCGGCGTCGTAGGTCCACAGGCGCAGGCGCAGCGACTCCGTGTCCTCGCCGAGTTGATCGGTGACGGTGGGCACGGACACGTCGATGCTCAGGCCTCCCGCGGGCACTTCGGACATGAGCAGCGCGCCGTCCGGCAGAGCGGACAGGGGGCGCTCGGGATCCGGCGAGGCCCTGAAGTTCTCCTCCAGCCACGTCGCGGGGACGTCCTTGGTGGACAGTTCGGTGCCGTCGGAAACAGGCAGCAGCTGCAGATCCGTCCACGTGACGACATCGGCGACCGCGGAGAGGCTGATCCGCCAGACCAGTGGCCGGCCCTCGGTGACCTGGTCGGCGACCGGCGTCACGGTCACCGTGGGCTGGGGGTCGTCGTTCTCCGCGGTGACGCCGCCCAGGTAGGAGCCGACCACGGCGCCGCGTACGGTCTTGACGGCCACCCGGTGGAGGTCGTCGGCGCCGTAGCGGGTGTTGCCCTCGACCGTCACCGGCACGTCGACCCGGGTGCCCGCCCGGACCTCCACCGTGCGCGCGACCGGCCGGTCGCTGCCCGGCTCGTCCACGAACAGCCGCACCTCGCCGCTGCCCGACCCCGAGACCTGTACCGGCACCTGGTAGGTGCGCGTGCCGGAGTCGCCCTCCTTGACGGTCAGCCCGCCGACGTCCACGCGCGGCAGCCGCGCGGGCTCGACGACGGGGGTGCCGGGGCGCCAGCCGTGGGCGTCCACCAGCCAGGCCGTCCCGGACCCGGTACGCGGGGTCAGGTGGAGGGTCCTGACGTGGCCGAGGTCGATGCGCTCCCGGGTCTCGGCGGACAGGGGTACGCGGACCTCGCGCGCCCAGTAGGAGGAGGTGCGGGAAGTGCCCGGCAGACCGTCGACGCCGACCCGGCCCAGGTCCGCCCGCTTGCCGGCGGTGTCGGTGAGGGCGATGTCAAGATCGGTGCCGGTGGTGTTCGGCGGGACGATCACGCGCAGGCTCAGCGACTTCGCGCCGGCCAGGGAGACCGGGCGGGCGGGGGTGAGCTCGGTGGCGGTGCCGGCGCGGCTCCAGTTCATGGCCAGCGCGTACCGGTCCGGCTCCTTGCCGGGTGACACCCTGCGCCACTGGGCGAAGTGCGGTGAGGCGGTCCTGAGTTCGGGGTCCAGGCAGGAGACGTCCGGGTCCGGGTCCACCTGGGCGCACAGCCGGCCGCCGCCGACCGTGGCGGAGGGAGCCGGGAGGAAGGCCCCCGAGCGGGCGGCGCCGACGGCGTGGGTGAGGACGCGGGCGGGCCCGGCGGAGGCGGGACGCACGGGGGAGCCGTCGAGCAGTGGGCGGGCCCGGTCGTCACCGGCGACGAACAGCCGGGCCGCGGTGGCTATGTACGTCGAGCCGGCCTTCTGCTGCTCCTCGGCGGTGAGCCGGGTGGCGGTGCCGGGCGAGCACAGCGGGTCGTGCTCGTCGCCGCCGTAGGAGAAGTCGTCGTCGGCCGGGGCCGTGGCCTGGCCGGGGGTCCACTCGCTGTTGAAGTAGTTGTGGTTCGCGCCGGTCATGTAGACCGCGCTGTGCAGGGCCCTGCCGCGGCTGACCCCTCGGGTGCCGTCGACGTAGAGCTCGCCCTGAAGGTCGATGACGTCTCCGTCGCAGCCCGGCAGGATCGTCACGGACGGCACGTCGGGTGCGGGGTTCTGGCCGAAGATCGTGGGGCCTATGAGGACGGTCCCGCGTATCGTCCAGCGGGTTTCGCCGTGGTAGCCGTCCTTGTCGGCGGGCGGCGGGGTGAGGCTGTCCAGCGCGGCCCTGTCGGCGCCCTCACCGCCACGGGAGTGGCCCACCAGCAACACCCGGCCGAGGTCGGCGCCAGGCGCCCGTCGTACGACCTCGGGGGCCGTGGACGGGTCTGCGGCCCAGTCCGCCCAGTGGGCCAGGTGCAGCCGTATCAGCGAGGAGCGGGCCTGGGCGCCGGCGTCGTCGGCCTGCCAGTCCTGGGCGTTGATCGAGTTGGCCGAGATCGAGACCGTCACATAGCCCTGGGAGGCGAGGAGTCGCTGGTCGTGGAGGTAACCGCGGTAGCTCGGGACGGGCTCGTGGTCGGCCGGGCACGGCCATGCGAGGGTCAGGTCGTCGCCCTGGAAGCAGGTGGCGTGGCGCCCGTGGAGGAACAGCGCCAGCGGGCGGCTGCCCGGGGCGTCCTCCGGCGCGACCACCACGGCCTTCATCTCGACGTCGGTGTCGTAGCCGGGCAGGTGGACCGACGGCAGGGAGTACTCGCCGCTGGTCGTACGGAACGGGCCGGGCACACCGGGATCGACCTCGTTCACGGTCGCCGCGCGGGGCAGGCGCGACGGGTCGTCCGACGCGGCGTCGAGCGCGCGGCGCTCACGGGCCGCGGCCTTCGCTCCGGCCGCGTCCAGCCGGCGCCCGGCGGCCTCGACCCGCAGGTCGTCGGTGCTGCCGAGGCGCACGCCGTCGAGCGGCAGCCGGAAGGTGCGCCCGTCCGCGGCGGGTCTGGGGGTGCCCAACAGGCGGTCCCCACTGCGGAATTCGACCTGGGCGTCGCCCACCGGCACCTTCCGGGGCGAGCGCCACACCAGCTCCGCCGACTTCCCGGAGCCGGTGGTCCGCCAGCCCTCGGGAAGTCCTGCGGACGCGGCGGCCGACGGCCGCCCGGGGTCCGGTTCCGGCGCCGCCAGCGCCGCCCCCGGCGCCGCCAGCGCCAGCGCGAGGACCGCTGCCACGGCGGTCGTCACGCGCGAGACACGGATCACTTCTCGTTCCTCCTCATGGTCAGTGCCCCTGAGGCCCCACGGGCCCCGGGCTCCCCCGACGCCCCAAAGGGAGCACATTCGATCGCCCTGTCACGTCTTCGCACAGTATTCGCACACGTTCCACCCCTGGTGCACAACAAGACACGTGCAGGCAGGGGGAGTTGGGGGCCTACGGCATCAACTGACTCGTGGTGTGCGGGCGTTCGGACCGAGGCCGGCCCGGGTGTCCTGGCGACGCGGGCGTGGGCCCGTGGCGACCAGTCGGCGATGCGCGCGGGGTCGTGCCAGGACCTCTCCGGGAGCTCGGCGCGGTCGCCTCGGCGCCGGCGGACTTCCCTGACAGCGGGTCCTGACGTCAGGACTCGCTGTCAGGGCCCACTGTCGGGACCCGACGTCAGGTCCCCCCGTGCCGAGGTACGGTCGGGCTCACTTCAGGTGGCGGTCGAAGAAGCGGCAGCCGTCTTCCAGTTCGAACCATGGCGTGCCCGTGTGGCCGCCCAGGTTGGCGTGCAGGGTCTTCTCCTTGCTGCCGAAGGCGTCGAAGAGGTCCAGGGCCCGTTGCCGGGGGTTCCCCTCGTCGTCCCACTGCAACAGGAGCAGCAGCGGAACGGTGACCTGCCGGGCCTCCTCCCGCTGGGCGCGGGGCACGTACCCCCCGGCGTGGAGGCCCGCGGCCACGATGCGCGGCTCGACCGCCGCCAGCCGGATGCCGAGGGCCGCCCAACCGCCGGAGTACCCGACGGGGCCGCCGATGCCGGGCAGTTGGAGGAGGGCGTCCAGCGTGGTCCGCCAGTCCGGGACGGCGTTCTCGACCATCGGGCCGACGAGGGATTCGAGGAGCTCGTCGACCGGCTCGCCGGCCCGCATCGCCCGCCCCAGCTCGGCCCGGACCTGCTCGTCGGCGGCGGACCGGGGACGGTCACCGCATCCTGCGGCGTCGATCGTGGCCACCGCGTAGCCGCGTGCCGCGGTGTACCGGGCGCGGGCGACCAGCCGGGGGTCCGCCTTGGGCAGGCCGTTGTTGTGGGCCATCAGGACCAGCGGGAGCGGTGCGGCGGATGCGGGCGTCCACAGGGTGCCGGGGATCTCGCCGAGGGTGAATTCGCGTTCGAGGACGCCGTCGTCGAGGCGCTGCTCGGAAATGAAGCGCATGGTCGTGCCTTTCGGGAGTGCGCGTGAACGGCGCTCCCGGACGACGACCTATCGCCCGACCGTGACCCCGGAGGGGAGCACCCATGTCGATACTGCGTTCACGGATACCACCTCCTCGTTCTCTCGCACGGCCACCGGGAAGCTAGCAGCGGTCGTACGTCCGCCGCCAACGGTTTTCCGGCGGCGGGACCTGAACAACCGACAGGCAGTCAGCCACGGGTGCTGTTCGGTCGATCGGTGCGTGCGAGGATGGCGGCCGTGACCGGATCGTCGTCCTCACCCGGCGCCGAGGGCAGTCCTCGCGGCCCCGGACTGGGTTCCCACACCGCCGCCGTGCTCGTGTTCGGGTCGTCGGCGGCGGTCCTGGTGGTCGAGATCGTCGCCCTGCGGCTGCTGGCTCCCTATCTCGGTCTCACCCTGGAGACCAGCACCATGGTGATCGGCATCGCCCTCACGGCGATCGCCGTCGGCTCCTGGCTGGGTGGGATCCTCGCCGACCAGGTAGACCCGCGCCTCCTGATCGGCCCCTCGCTCGGGGTGTCGGGAGCGGTCGTGGCGCTCACCCCCGCCGTGCTGCGCACCACCGCGGAGTGGGCACCGGCGCTGCTACTGCTGATCGCGTCGCTGACCATCCTCGTACCAGGCGCGCTGCTGTCCGCGGTGACGCCGATGGTGACGAAGCTGCGTCTCACCCGCCTCGCCGAGACCGGGACGGTGGTCGGCCGGCTGTCCGGCGTCGGCACGGTCGGCGCGATCGTCGGCACCGTCCTCACCGGGTTCGTCCTGGTGTCGCGGCTGCCGGTGAGCGGCATCCTGATCGGCCTCGGCATCCTGCTGGTCGTCGGCTCGGCGCTGGTCGAGTGGCGTACGCGCCGGTGGGGCGGCACCCCCGCCCTGACCCTCGCGGTCGTCGCCGGCGGCCTCGGCACCGCGGTCGCGCCCGGTGGCTGCGACGCGGAGACCAGGTACCACTGCGCCCGGGTCGTCGCGGACCCCGACCGGGACGGCGGCCGCACGCTCGTCCTGGACGGTGTGCGGCACTCCTACGTCGACGTCGACGATCCGACGTTCCTGGAGTTCACGTACGTGCGCGCGATCGCCTCGGCGGTCGACGCGGCCTTCCCCGAGCGGGAGCCGCTCGCCGCGCATCATCTGGGCGGTGGCGGACTCACCCTCCCCCGCTACCTCGCCGCCACACGGCCCGGGACGCGCAGCCTCGTGTCCGAGATCGACAGCGGGGTCGTACGCATCGACCGTGAACGGCTCGGCCTGCGGGCGGAGGCCGGGATCGACGTACGCGTGGAGGACGGCCGACTGGGCCTGCGGGCGCTGCCCGCCGACAGCCGGGACCTCGTCGTCGGCGACGCCTTCGGGGGCGTCAGCGTGCCGTGGCACCTCACCACGGTGGAGGCGATGGCCGACGTACGACGGGTCCTCGACCCCGACGGCCTGTACGTCGCCAACCTCATCGACCACGGCGACCTGGACTTCGCCCGCGCCGAGGTGGCGACCCTCGCCGAGACCTTCGCGCACGTCGCCCTCGTCGGCGCCCCCGCGAACATCGGCCTCGACACGACGGCCACCTCCGAGGGCGGCAACCTCGTGGTGCTCGCCTCCGACCGGCCCGTCGACCTGCGCGCGACCCAGCAGGCGCTGGACACCCGCCGGACCGGCTGGCGGATCACCACCGGCGCCCCCCTCACGACCTGGACCGCCGACGCCCGCCCCCTGACCGACGACTACGCCCCCGTCGACCAACTCCTCCAACCGTCCAGCACACGACGGGACCGGTGACATGGCCTCCGCTCCAGGGACATGCCCGATGGACATGCCCGATTGCGATGTCGACCGTCACGGGGACGTCGTCCTCAGGCACTCCGGAGGGGACCGCTGTGCGACCTGAAGTCACGGGCCAGGAGCAGGAACTGGACCTCGACCTCCCCCTGCGCATCGAGCGGCCCTTCGTGCTCTGGTCCTACGAGGTGTCACATCGCCGTCTCGTGCTGCGGGCAGAGCCGGGAGGCGTGGCCGGCGGGGCGGGGGAGGTCGAGTTCGTGGATGTCCTGGGCATGCAGGTGAAGTCCCATTACTCCGAGCTTCTGATCTCCCCCGCCCCGGCACGCGGCACGGCCGCCGCCGCCGGTATCGACGCGTTCGTGCCTGTCCCGGAAAGGCATCGGTCCAAGTTCACCGCCCTGCTCGTCTCGGACGGGGCGGTGGGCGGTGGGTTCGTCGTCTGTGGTGGCTTCCGGGTCCGCCCGTCCGGGGCCGTCCCCGGTCGTGAGCGCTGAGGGGGGCGGCCTCGTCGGGCGAGGCCACCCCCTTTCCTTCCGCGCCGACTACAAGCCGATCGGGTTGAGGTAGGTAGCCGGGCGGGTGGCGGCGTCCTGCTTGAGGATCTGGCCGCCGAAGGGCCACGTCAGGGTGAAGTGGTCCGTCTCGTTCGGCGGAGTCACGAGGAACTTCGCGGGGACGAACTTCTCCGCCCGGGGCGTCGACGCGGCCACCGGGAGCAGCGTGATGCTGAAGTCCACCGTGTCCCCCTTCTCCAGCGTCAGCTTCTGCGGCTTCTGGGCGGACCGCACCAGCGACCACGTGCCGTCGGTCGTCTGCGCGCCGACCATGTCGACCCCCGCGAAGCCGGACAGCGTGCAGGTGCGCTCGCTCTTGTTCGTGAACCAGATGTACGCCTGGGTCTGCTTCTCGGTCTGCTGCATCTCGGGCTTCGCGTCACCGCCCATGGCGAAGCCGGCCTTCAGGTCCGCGGTGTGGCAGCGGGTCGGCTCGGCCTGCGCGGCGGCGGAGGCCGGAGCGGCGGCAGCGGCGGTGCCGGCGACGACGATCGCCGCCAGGGCCACGGCGGTCAGCTTGCTCTTCATGAAGCGTCGGATTCCCCTCATACGAAGCGGCGCACAAGGTCGGTGCGCGCCTGCCCCCCTGTAGATGCGCGATGCACGGAGGAGGTTCGGTGCGGCGGGAAATCTTTTCGGCGATCACCTGGTCGTCTCAATTGCAGTTACCTACAAGCGAGTTGGCACCTCAAGGGGCACCTCCGCCCACACCGTCTTGCCCACCGGGCGACGAGGCTCCGATCCCCAGCGCGCGGCCAGGACGTCCACCAGCAGCAGCCCTCGACCGGACTCGCCCTCGGGGTACGACGAGGGCGGGGCCGCGGGTGGTCGCTTCGCGGAGGCGGCGTCGGCGACCTCGATACGAACCAGCCCCGCCGCCAGGTCGAGGGCGAGCCGGAGACCGAAGTCCCCTCCGGGGACTCGGCCGTGCCGTACGGCGTTCGCGGCGAGTTCGCCGACGACGAGGGCGACGCTGCACGACACGTCGGACGCCGCCGGGTAGCCCCACTCCTCCATGCGCCTGACGGCAAGGTGCCGGGCAAGCCGCGCACCTCGCGGAGAGGAGACGAACCGCTCGGCGATCGCGGGGAGTTCTGGCTCGTCTGCCCGGGTGGTGGTTGCTGTCAGCACGGCTGGTCCGTCCTTGTCTGTCGAGCTGAGACATCTCGCGGCGTACGCGAATCGTCACGTTCCGTATCCAAGAGTCGTCCGATCGCCCTACGCTCGACAGGTGACGCAGCCTTACTTTTCAGTCCGTAAGGAACGGAAGTGACGCTTTGGCCAACGGAATTGATCCCAGCGCGTCGATGGCGGCGCTGTTCGGCGCGCGGGTGCGCAGGCTCCGCACGGCGGCCGGACTGACGCAGGCCGAACTCGGTGACCGGACGCACGTGGTGAGCACGCGGATCACCCAGATCGAGCGGGCGTCCGGAGCGAAGCCGACGCTGGAGCTGGCGCGTGCGCTGGACGCGGCCCTCGGCGCGGACGACCTGCTGGTCGAGTTGTGGCCGTACGTGTACCGGGAGGCGTTTCCGGACTGGTCGCGCAAGTTCATGGAGTTCGCGGAGCGGGCGGTGGTCATCCGTGAGTACGCGGCTCATGTGGTGCCCGGCCTGTTGCAGACGGAGGACTACGCACGGGCCGTGCTGAGAACCGGCCGGACACTCGGCAGCGAGGAGCAGTTGGAAGAGCGGGTCGCCCTTCGTATGGGACGACAGGAGCGCCTTGGTACGTCTGATCGGCCCGAGCTGTGGGTGGTGCTCGACGAGGCGGTGCTCAGACGTCCGGTCGGCGGCCATGCGGTGATGCGTGAGCAGTTGGCGCGACTGGTCGCGACCTCGACCGAGCGTCACATCACTGTGCAAGTACTGCCGTTCGACCAAGGCGAGCACGAAGTCATGGGTGGCTCGCTCACGGTGCTCACCATGCCGGACAGTTCGGAGATCGCCTACACCGAGGGCGCGCACTACGGCCAACTCATCGAGGATCCGGACGAGGTCAGGAGTTTCGCGCTGACCTACGATCGGCTGAGGGCGGCAGCTCTGCCCCCGCTCATGTCACTCGACATGATCCGATCCGTGATGGAGGACAACCACCGTGGAGCGAAGGTCCCATCCCGATCTGAACGGCGTCGCCTGGCGCAGGAGCAGCTACAGCAATCAGGAGGGCGGCAACTGCGTGGAAGTGGCCGAGGGATTCCGAGAGGCCGTCGTCCCGGTCCGTGACAGCAAGGTCCCGCACGGTCCGGCACTGTGCTTCCACGCCGCCTCCTGGGCCGCGTTCATAGGCGAGTTGAAAGCCGGGCCGCACCACCGCCCCTGAGGCGGCCGGGCCCCGGCCGCCGTCCGTCTTCCGGGCTCACCGGACCCTTGTCCGCGAGGGTCCGGCGGGCCGCTGACCTCCCCAAAGAACCGGGGGAAAGAACTACCCGCCCACCCACCCTCCCCGGCCGCGAGGGCCCCGTCACCCGTCCGGGTGACCGGCTTGCAGGCGCGGGATGCGGGCGGTTACGTTCGCCGCGACAACCACACAAAGACTTCGGCCCCCGCCGGGACTGGCATCCCGAACGAGGGCCTGACCGATCAGGAAGAGAACACCTTCCCGATGGCTGACTCGCAGTCTAACGCGCCCCTGCGCGCCGACGCCGGAGCACCCACCTCCGGCGTGATCCACGTACGCACCCGGCTGACCGCCGACTTCACCGTGATGTCCAACGCCCTCGCCCAGCGGCGCGGCAGCGCGGTCACGGTCGGTGTCGCGACGTACATCTCCTCCCTTCCCACAGGCACCCTCGTGAGCATCACCGCCCTGTGCGACCACTTCGACGAGGGCGAGATCCTCATCTCGCGAGCGCTGAGGGAACTGGAAGCGGCCGGATACCTGGAACGCCGCCGCGAGCGGATGCCCACCGGCCAGGTCCGCACCCGGACGTACTTCTACGACGTACCCGGCGGCGGACCTGACCCGGATCCCGGCGGGTCTCCCAGGCCGCCCACGCCTCGTCGCCCCCGGAAGCGGCCCGCCGAGGCCACGCCCGCGCCCGCGTCCGGGGCCGTGCGGGACACGGTTGAGGCACCCGTACAGGCGGGAGAGAAGACGGAGGATGCAGCGGAGCCGGAAACGCAGACCGAGACTGAGGCACCGGCCCCACTCACCGACGCCGACCCCCGAGCCGTCGCCGTACTCGCCGGCCTCCGCCGGGTAGACCCCCGCCTCGTCCTGTCCGAGCGGGAAGCCGCCCGCCTCGCCCCGGCCGTCACCCGCTGGCTCGGCGCAGGCCTGCTGCCCACCCAGATCACCGACCACCTCACCGCCCGACTCCCGGCAGACCTCCTCGTCCGCCCGGTCGGCATCCTCGCCTACCGGCTCAAGGAGACCCCACTGACCGCACCGGACACAGGCAGCCCCGAGACCCCGGAGCGCCCGGCGGTCCTGAGAATGCGGAACTGCGACGGCTGCGACCGGGGCTTCCGCTCCGCGGGACACAGCCACTGCCGGGACTGCCGATCCCGGGACCAACTCCCCGCGACCGGCTGAGCCGGTGGCCGGGTGTGCGGTCCACCCGCAGGTGGGAGGCTTGATGTACACGATGCGAAATCAACGACGACGCCCCTGGCACTGACCGCCTCCCTGACCGCCCTCACCGCCCTCACCGCGACGAACGCGTTCGCGATCGATGAGGTCGGCTGCGGCCGGAGCGACTTCGTGCAGGTCACTTACCACCTGTCCGGCCGCTCCGGCCGCAGCCGACCTCATCGATCGCCGTCCCGCTCGTCCCGTGGCCCTCGCCTCCGGCCCATCGGTCTCACTACGATCAGCGGCCATGGACTGGCTGGAGCGCGTAGCGGGGCTGAGGCAGTGGACCAGGAACGGGACGCGCGCTCCGCACAAGCCGTTGCTTCTCCTGCACGCCCTCGGCCGGTTCCAGCAGGACCCCGACGGCGAGCTGCGGTACAGCGCGGTCGAGGAGGACCTCCAGCGTCTGCTGACCGAGTACGGCCCACCCCACAGGACGTCGCCCGCGTACCCGTTCCACCACCTGGTCAGTGACGGCGTGTGGGAGGTCCGTACGGATCGCGGACTCGGCAGCCCCGGGAGCGGGGTGCGGGACCTCCGGGAGACGGGCGCCACCGGCCGGCTCTCGGCGGAATTCGGCGCCGCGCTGCGGAACGAGCCGGAACTGCTGTCGCGCGTCACGCGATTGCTGCTGGACCGGCACTTTCCGCCCTCCGTCCACGGGGAGTTGTGCGAGGCCGTCGGCCTGGAGCTGGACCCGGCGGAGGTCGTCCCCATCTCGACCGCACGCAAGCAGCGGGACCGGCGCATGCGCGAACTGGTGCTGACGGCCTACGAGTACCGGTGCGCCTTCTGCGGCTACGACGGCCGGCTCGGCCCGGTCCCGGTGGGGCTGGAGGCCGCCCATGTGCGGTGGTGGGCGCTGGGCGGACCGGACGACGTCGACAACGGGCTGTGCCTGTGCTCGCTCCATCACAAGCTCTTCGACAAGGGCGTCCTCGGGGTCGACGGCGACCACCGCGTCCTCGTCTCCCAGCACTTCGTCGGCCACAGCCCCGCCGCCCGCGAGCAGGTCCTCGCACTGGCGGGACGTGCCCTGGTCGGTCCGCAGCCGGGCGTCCGCCCCGTGGCGGCCTACCATCTCGACTGGCACATCAGCCAGGTCTTCCGCGGCACACCGCGCCCCGCCACGGCCGCCTGAGGGCAGTCCTCCGCCAACACCATGTCCGCCTCACAGCACGTCACGGTCTGCGCTCTTCTCGTTCAGGTGATTTTCGTCCGTTAGGGATCTTCCAGGCACCTACCATCCGTTCCTGTGACAGATAGGAAGATCCGGCGAGCAGCCGATGTGGTCGTCCTCGGTGCCGGTCCGGCCGGGCTCGTGCTCGGCAATCTCCTCCAGGACAGCGGGATCGACTGCGTCCTGCTGGAGCGTGCCGAGCGCGCTCACGTCCAGACGCGGGCGCGTGCCGGGTTCCTGGCCGCCCACACCGTACGGATCCTGGAGCGGCACGGGCTGGACGAGGGGCTGCGCCGGCGTGGACAGGCCCACAGCACCTGCGAGTTCCGCACGGAGGACGGCCGGTTCCGGCTGGACTACAGCGGCCTCGGGCGCGGCGAGCGGCACACCGTCTACCCCCAACAGCACCTGGTCACCGACCTGTTGACCCGGTTTCTGGCCGTCGGCGGCCGGGTCCACTTCGCCACCGAGGCGGTGGACGTCCTCGACGCCGACACGGACCGGCCCTCGGTGACCGTGCGCGAGGCGGACGGGCGGCCCGTCCGCCTGCGGGCCCGGTACGTGGCCGGGTGCGACGGGCGGCACGGTGCGGCCCGGCGGTCGCTGCCGGCCGGCTCGGCGCGTCGGCAGCATCTGGACCACGGGGTGACCTGGCTGGGACTGCTCGCCCAGGCTCCGCCCAGTCTGGACGCCGTCGGGTACGCGGTGCACGAGCGGGGCTTCGCCGGGCACATGGCGCGGACCAGCGAGATCACCCGTTACTACCTGGAGTGCGAGCGCGGGACGCCGGCCGATGCCTGGTCCGACGAGCGGATCTGGGACGAGCTGGAGCTGCGGATGCGGGCGACGGAGTACGGCCCGCTGCACCGGGGCCCCGTCGTGGAGCGGGCCGTCGTCGGTCTGGAGTCCGATGTGCTCGAACCGCTGCGCCACGGTTCGCTGTTCCTGGTGGGCGACGCCGCCGGCCTCATCAGCCCGTCCGCCGCGAAGGGCGCCAACCTCGCCGTTCTGGAAGCCGAGTTGCTCGCGCGCGCCCTGATCGCCGCTCTCCACCACGGCGACACCAAGGGGCTCGACGCCTACTCCGCGCGCAGCCTCGCCCACATCTGGCGTGCGCAGGAGTTCTCGCACTGGATGATCGGGCTCCTGCACGGCCCGTCCGGCACGGACGGCCCGTCCCTGTTCCACAACTCCCTGCGCCGCTCCCGCCTCGCGTCGCTGCGCACCTCCCGCAGCCGGCAGGACTGGTTCGCCGAGCACTACGTCGGCGTATGACGCCCCCTTGTCCCAGTCCCCCTCCGTCTCCGCTTTCCCCTCCGCACACCCGAATGAGGATCCCCGCGATGATCACGACGTTGTCGGGCGACACGTCCCGCCTGCGCGCGACGGTCGACTTCGTCAAGAAACAGGACAACGCCGCACTGCTCCCGCTGCTGCTGCCCGGACTCGACGGCCCGGAACTGCGGGCGCTCGCGGAGCGCTGTCGTTTCTCCCATGCCGCGCTGCTCGTCTTCCCGTCGGACGAGGCCGAGTTGCGTGCCATGCTCACCGCCTGCGGGCTCGGCGCGGTCCCGTCGCCGAGGCCGAGCGTCGTCGTACGCGAGCGACTGGCCGTACGGCATCGGCGGCCGGCGGACGAGCTGGACGTCGGCATCCTGCGACCCGAGGTAGCCGGCGCGGACGGGGAGCACCGTACGGTTGAGGTCTTCGCGCTGACCGTGCCACCGGGGTCGGGTCTGGAGACGCTGGCCGCGTACGAGCGGGAGCGGGAGCACGAGACCCACCTCGCCTTCGACGTCGTGGCTCCCGACCCCCTGGTGCTGCGCGGCCTGTGCGCGACCTTCGCACGCTACGGAGCCACCCCGGACGGCGGCGGCTACAACGCGCACGAGAACGGCACCGTGTTCTATTTCGACGCACCCGCCGAAGCCAAGGCCGGGTACCGGCGCGTCGAGCTGTACGTCCCCGGCGACCACCGCGACGCCCTCGCCGAGCATCGCGCCCGGCAGCCCGCCGAAACGCTCCTGCGCCTGCTGACCGGGGCGTGGACGACCCAGGCACTGACCGCCTTCGCGCAGCTCGGGGTGGCCGACGCCATGGACGGCGACCGAGGGATCGGCGTGGCGGAGCTGGCGCGGGAGGTCGGCGCGAGGCCGGGGAACCTGGCGATCCTGCTGCGTTATCTCGTGATGCTGGGCGTGGTGGCGGAGGGCCGCGACGGCTTCCGGCTCACCGGACCGGGCGCGCTGCTGCGGGCGGACGCCCCGGGATCCATGCGGGCGTTGGCGCTGATGTACGGCGGCCCGTTCTACCGGTCCTTCGCCGGGCTCGGGCACACCGTGCGCACGGGAGAGGTCGCCTTCGAGCACCTCTTCGGCGAGAACCACTTCGACCACTTCGCCCGCGACCCCGAACTCGCGGAACTCTTCGACCGGTCCATGGCCGCCGGCTCCGCGATGTTCGACCCGCTCCCCACCCATCCGGCCCTCACCGCCGCGGCGGCGGGCGGGGCCACGGTGGTCGATGTCGCGGGCGGCAACGGGGAGTTGCTGGGCCGCGTCCTCGCCGCGCACCCACGCCTGAACGGCGTCCTGCTGGAGCGCCCGCACGCCGTCGAGGCCGCCCGCCTGCGGCTGGCGGAGGCGGGTCTCGGCGCCCGCTGCTCCTTCGTGACCGGCGACTTCGCGGACGTGCCCGCGGGCGGTGACGTCTACGTCCTGTCCCGCGTCCTGCACGACTGGGACGACGAGCGCTGCCGCGAGATCCTGCGCCACTGTGCCCGCGCGATGCCCGACCACGCCGACCTGCTCGTCGTCGAGCGCGTCCTGCCCTCCGACGGCTCGGTCTCGCTGGCCACCGCCTGGGATCTGCACATGATGTGCAACGTCGGCGGACGCGAACGGCGCGCCGACCACTACGGCCGGCTGTTCGCCGACGCGGGCCTCGCCCTGGTGGACCGGACACCGCTTCCCCTGGACGGGCACGTGCTGCACGTCAGGAAGGCCCGGTCCGCCTGGACGTGAAGTCCGGTGTGCGGTCCCGCGTGCGGCCCGATGTGCGGCCCGATGTGAATGGCGGTGTGAACAACGCGGCACTCGGGCTGGGGATCAGTGGGTCTCGGTAAGCGCTGTCTCGCGGGAAACGCGCGACTACTCTGATCCCACTGAACAGCCCTTCGAAGGCACGGCACAGGGAAAAGGTGACGGGCGATGCCGCTGAGGCCCGGTGACGCGGAGACCATAGGCGGCTACACGCTGACCGACCGGCTCGGCAGCGGCGGCATGGGCATCGTCTACCTGGGCCGCTCCGCCTCCGGACGGCAGGTCGCCGTCAAGGTCGTGCACCCGCCGTACGCGCAGGACGAGGAGTTCCGCACACGCTTCCGGCAGGAGATCGCGGCCGCGCGCCAGGTGAGCGGGGCGTTCACGGCGCCGGTGGTGGACGCCGATCCGGACGCCGAGCAGCCGTGGATGGCGACGCTGTACGTGCCCGGCCGCACCCTGTCCGATGTCGTGGCCGAGGACGGGCCGTTGGCCGGACGGGAGTTGCGCACGCTCGCGCTGGGCCTCGTCGAGGCGCTGCGGGACATTCACCGGGCGGGCGTGGTGCACCGCGATCTGAAGCCGAGCAACGTCCTGATCGCCGAGGACGGCCCCCGTGTCATCGACTTCGGCGTCTCGCACGCCGTCGACAACGAAGCCCTCACCGTGACGGGGCGGTTGATCGGCACCCCGCCCTTCATGTCGCCGGAGCAGTTCGCCTCGCCTCGGGAGGTCACCGCCGCCTCGGACGTGTTCTCCCTGGGTTCGGTCCTGGTGTACGCGGCCACCGGCACCCGTCCGTTCGACGGCAGCAGCCCCTATCTGACCGGCTATCAGGTGATGTATGAGGCGCCGGCCCTGGACGGCGTCGCCGAACCGCTCAGGAGCATCGCCGAACGCTGTCTGGCCAAGGATCCGGCCGCCCGCCCCGACGTCGCCGACCTGCACCGCATGATTCTGACGCTGCCGGAATCGACGGGCTCACCGGAGTCGACGGAACCGCCGGTATCGCCGGTATCGCCGGTATCGCCGGAACCGCCGACATCGGCAGGCTCACCGGCTTCCGCCGCCCCGGTCGCCTCCGGTGGGCGCCCCGCTCGTCAGGGTCGTCGAGGGCTGCGCGTCCTCATCGGCCTCGTCGCCGTCCTGGTCGTCACCGGGCTGAGCTTCACGCTGATGACGACGACCGAGGAGACGGAGGAGCAGAACCGAGCGAACCGGAACGACGGCTCCCCGTCGCCCACCGCACCCACCTCCCCCTCCGCCTCCGCCTCCGCACCGGCATCGCGGTCGGGGTCCGGGCCGACACCCGGGTCGGGGTCCGCCGCAGTGGTGCTGCCGCCGAAGCACGTGCGGTGGGACTACCAGATCGGCGGCGCGTACACCCTGCCGGCCGGCGTGCGGGTGGTCAGCCGTAGCCATGAGGACCCGGCCGCGCCGGGGGCGTACAACATCTGCAACGTCAACGCCCTCCAGGCGCAGGAGGACGCGGAGGACGACTGGGACTCCGATCTGCTGCTGCGCGACGCCGACGGCGAGGTCGTCCGCGACGAGGACTGGAACGAGGCGGTCCTGGACATCCGCACGGCCGCCAAGCGGCAGCGCATCGCCTCCCGGGTGAACGCCTGGATCGACGAGTGCGCGGCCAAGGGGTACCAGGCGGTCGAGCCCGACAACTACGACACGTTCACCCGCTTCCCGGACCATCTCACGGCCGGTCAGGCGAAGGCGTTCATGAGGCTGCTGTCGGCCCACGCCCATGAGAAGGGCCTGGCCGTCGCCCAGAAGAACACCCTGGAGCTGGCGCCCGACCGCGCGTCCGTGGGCATGGACTTCGCCGTCGTGGAGGAGTGCGGCGAGTGGGACGAGTGCGGCGATTTCGCGAAGGCGTTCGACGACAACGTCTTCGTCGTCGAGTACACGGCCAAGGGTCTCGCGAACGCGTGCGAGGGCTGGGGCGGCGAACTGAGCATCGTCCGCCGCGACGAGAACGTGGTGCCCGAGGGCACCGCCGGCCACCTCGGCGAGACCTGCTGACACCGGCCACGGGATGTGGCTGCCGGGCCCGGCACCCTCGTTTCCCGGCACCCGCTCCACGCTCGGCACCCCGCCTGCTGTGGTGGAGTGGCGGCATGAGCGACATCGAGACGATCACGGTGCCCGACCTGCTGCGGGGCCATCCCGGGGTGGCGTTCGGCGGGTATGTGGCGGGGGTGCCGGCCCGGCGGGGGGAGGCCGGGACCGTACGGGTGGACTTCCGGCGGCCGACGCCCGTCGAGGTGCCGGTGGGGCTCGCGCGGACCGCCGACGGAGTTATGTGACCTGTACGGGTGTCTCAGAGGCGGGATGTCTCAGGCGCTCCTCGCGCCCTCAGCTGCCGTTGACAGTGCGGCCGTTGTTGGGGGCCTACGGCTGAGGTGCCATGGCTTGTCCCGTCCTACAGTTGGCTCGTCGGGACCGGCTTGCCGTGGCAGCGCGCCCACTTGCGTCCCCCCTCGCACGGGCAGAGCGCGTTGTGCGGCCGGTTGGCGTCGGCGGACACGTACTCGCGCATGATCAGTGCGGGAGCTCGCCCCTGCCGCAGCAGCCCGGCCATGGTGCGCATCGGGCGGTCGACGTGGTGGAAGAATGCCTTGAAGCCGGCGCACAGGTGGTTGAGGCCCGGTTCGCCGTCCGGGGTGGCGTCGAAGCGGTCCTTGGGGCAGCCGCCGTGGCAGGCGAAGCGGACGTCGCAGTCGTGACAGTAGCGGGGCAGGGTGTCGTACTTGTCCTGGCCGAACTTCCGCTGTTGCGGTGAGTCGACCAGCTCCAGCATGTGCCGGTCGCCGATGTTGCCGAGCAGGTGGTCTGGTTCGACGAAGTGGTCGCAGGAGTACAGGTCGCCGTTGTGTTCCAGGGCGAGGGCACTGCCGCAGGTCCTGGAGTGCACGCACAGGGATGGCTGCTCTCCGTACCAGTTGGCCAGTGCCACATCGAACATCTGGACGTAGACGCGGCCGACGTCGTGGCGTACCCAGTCCTCGAAGACGTCGATGAGGAACCGGCCGTACTGCTGCCCGGTCACCGACCGGTCGGTGACCTCGTCGCCTTCCTGTCGGTACACGGGCCGGTCCTTGGCGCGGGCGCCCCAGCCGTCGTTGGCCAGCGGCAGGTCGTGTGGGGTGGTGCGTTCCACGATCGGGATGAACTGCATGTGGGTGGCGCCGCAGTAGTCGCGGAGAAAGGCGTAGACCGAACGGCCGTGCCCGGCGTTGGCGTCGTGCAGGGTGGTCAGCGCGTTCCACTGCACGCCGTGTGTGCGCAGGTGGCCCAGCCCGCGCATGACGCGGTCGAAGGTGGGCTTGCCGCCCTTGTCGACCCGGTAGGCGTCGTGCAGTTCGCGGGGGCCGTCGACTGAGAGCCCGACCAGGAAGTCGTTGTCGCGAAAGAATCGGGCCCATTCGGCGTCGATGAGCGTGCCGTTGGTCTGGATGGTGTTGACGATCCGTTGGCCGGGGCGGGCGTAGCGCCTTTCGTACTCCAGGGATCGGCGGAAGAAGTCCAGGCCCATCAGCGTCGGTTCGCCGCCCTGCCAGGCCACCGTCACCTCCGGCACCGGACCGTGCGCCTCGACGAGCTGCCGGATGTAGGCGTCGAGCAACTCGTCCGCCATACGGAATCTGCTGCCCTCGTACAGCAGTTCCTTGGACAGGAAGAAGCAGTAGGTGCAGTCCAGGTTGCAGATCGCTCCGGCGGGCTTGGCCAGCAGGTGGAATGGGTGGCGCCGGACGGTCGGGGCGGGAAGGTCTACGGTGCTCATCGGCCCAGGATGGGGCGGCCGGGGCGATGAGCGCGCCATCCGGCAGGGGTGACGCGCGGGACTCCCTCGTACGCCGTCAGAGGTGGCCGCGAAGGCGAGCGTGTCATGCCGGTCGGGTCCGCGGCGGGCCGTCGGCAGGCCAGGTGAACAGCGTCAGTCCACCGGCGGTCACCTCGGCGGTTTCCGAGCGGTGACGGGTCGTGGTCATGGGCGATTCCTCACTTCGCCGGTGAGCCGCAGCACCCGGCGCTGCATCTCCGAGCATGTGGTGGCGCCCCGGACAAGGTTCTAACCCGTGACGGGTGAGGTTCAGGAGGCAGATCGCTGGTTCTCTGAAAGCCCGAGGATGAAAGGCCCGCCGATGAGCAGCGAAGCCTGGGCCGGTGTGGCGGTGGCGGGTGTCACCGCCACGTATGCGCTGGGCTCCCGTCGGCTGGCGTCGACACCGGTGTCGTCGGCGATGGTGTTCGTCGGCTGCGGGGTGCTCCTGGGGCCCGCCGTGCTCGATGTCATCGATCAGGAGCACAACGCCGGGCAGATCCTCACGCTGCTCGAAGCAGCCCTCGCCCTGGTCCTGTTCACCGACGCCATGACCGTGCGCCGACGGGACCTGAGATCCGGCGGCTTCCTGCCGGGCCGGCTGCTCGGCATCGGACTGCCGTTGAGTATCGGGGCCGGCTGGCTGCTGGCCTGGCCCCTGCTGCCCGGCCTGACCGTCTGGGAGCTCGCGCTCGTGGGCGCCGTCCTCGCTCCGACGGACGCGGCCCTCGGTAATACCGCCATGACCAGTCCACGGGTTCCGCCGCTCGTACGGCAGGGGCTGAACGTGGAGAGCGGTCTGAACGACGGCATGGTGCTGCCGTTCTTCGTCCTCTTCCTGGCGGGTATTACGGGCACGTCCGCCGCCGAGGAAGGGGCGGCAGGCGTCTTCTGGCGGGCGCTCGTCCTGAGCACGGTGCTGGGTCTGCTGGTCGGCGCGGGCGGCGGTCGGCTGTTGGGGGCAGCGCGGGCGCGAGGCTGGGTCTCGCGGGAGTGGGCGCAGCTCTTCGTCCCGGCCGTCGCCGCGGCGTCATACGGATTGGGTGTCGTGGTGGACGGCAGCGGCTTCATCGCCGCCTGGGTCGCCGGGTTCTCCTTCGGTTTTGCCCTGCGCCGCTTCCGGGCCACGGGTGCAGCCACCGCCCCGGCGGAGGGATCGGACCGCACCGCCGACTTCACCGAGCACCTCGGCGGGCTTCTGGCCTCGGTCAGCCTGCTCGTCTTCGGCGCGGTGCTGCTCGGTCCGACGCTGGAGGACCTGAGCTGGCGGGTTGTCGGATACGCCGTGCTCAGCCTCACCGTCGTACGGATGCTGCCGGTGGCCGTCGCGCTCGCCGGCAGCGGGCTCCGGCTGCCCACGGTGGCGTACATCGGGTGGTTCGGGCCACGGGGGCTGGCGTCCGTGGTGCTGGGGCTGCTCGTTCTGGAGGAGCATGTCCGCGGTGTGGGGCTGCTGG
This sequence comes from Streptomyces akebiae, assembly GCF_019599145.1. Classification (NCBI taxonomy): domain Bacteria; kingdom Bacillati; phylum Actinomycetota; class Actinomycetes; order Kitasatosporales; family Streptomycetaceae; genus Streptomyces; species Streptomyces akebiae. The sequence goes on from NZ_CP080647.1 coordinate 4,793,015, forward strand.
GCAGGGTGGTCGCGGTCACCGTCGGCCTGAGCGTGCTCCTGCACGGCGTCTCGGCGGTCGCCCTCGCCGACCGGTACGGCCGCTGGCACGAGGAGACCATGGCCACGGGACGGGAGCTGCGCGAGACGGAGCCCGTCCCGGAGGCCGGCCGGCGGCGGCGCGTCACCGCGCGATGACGTCGAGCGCCCACCGGTGCGAGCCGGTGTGCCGTGAGGGGAGCGCTGTCACCCGTTACGGGTGAGGCAGGAGAAGCCTTACGTCGCCACGGTGGAAGGCAGCCGGTCAGGACTCGGGGCAACGAGGAGAACCGCCATGGCCAAGCCCTTCAAGGGGAAGATCGCTCTCGACATCCGTGACTCGCAGCCCGACTGGGCGCCGTTCCTCGTGCCCGAGGCGCCCGAGAACAGCCCGAACGTGCTGGTGATCGCGTGGGACGACGTCGGCTACGGGACGATGGACTGCTTCGGCGGCCCGGTGAAGACGCCGACGATGTCGCGGATCGCCGACATGGGGTTGCGCTACTCGAACTTCCACACCACGGCGCTGTGCTCCCCGACCAGGGCCTCGCTGATGACCGGCCGGAACGCGACGTCGAACGGGATGGCGACGATCGCCGAGTTCAGCGCGGGCTTTCCCGGGATCTCCACCCGTATCCCGTTCGAGAACGGGTTCGTCTCGGAGGTCCTGGGCGAGCGCGGCTACAACACGTACTGCGTCGGCAAGTGGCACCTCGCCCCCGGTGAGGAAATCAATATGGCCGCGTACAAGGGCCGCTGGCCCCTGGGGCGCGGCTTCGAGAGGTTCTACGGCTTCCTCGGCGGCGAGTCGAGCTGCTGGTACCCGGACCTGATCCACGACAACCACCCGGTCGACCCGCCGGCCACACCCGAAGAGGGCTACCACATCGCCAAGGACTTCTCCGACAAAGCCATCGAGTTCATCCGCGACGCCAAGGTCGTCGACCCCGGCAAGCCCTTCTTCATGTATCTCTCCCTCGACGCGGCCCACGCACCGCACCATGTGTTCACGGAGTGGGCCGACCGGTACAAGGGCGTCTTCGACGAGGGCTACGAGGCGATCCGCCCCGGAATTCTGCGCCGTCAGAAAGAACTCGGCCTGCTGCCCGAGAACACGCGGCTCTCCCCGATCAACCCGCACGGCGAGCCCACGGTGAGCGGGCCGGACGGCCAGCCGTGGCCGCTGCTCGACACCGTGCGGCCCTGGGACGACCTCAGCAGTGACGAGCAACGGCTGTTCGTCCGGATGGCCGAGGTCTTCGCCGGATACGTCACCTACAGCGACGACCAGTTGGGCCGGGTGCTCGACTTCCTGGAGTCCTCGGGCGAGCTCGACAACACGATCATCGTGGCCGTCTCCGACAACGGGGGGAGCGGCGAGGGCGGACCGAACGGGACGTTCAACGAATGGCGGTTCTTCAACGGCCTGGACACCCCGGCCGAGCTGTCCCTGGAACACATCGACGAGCTGGGCGGTCCGACATCGTACAACCACTACAGCACCGGGTGGGCCTGGGCGTTCGACACCCCGTTCCCGTACTGGAAGCGCTGGGCCGGCTACGAAGGCGGTGTGGCCGACATGTGCCTGGTCGCCTGGCCCGCGGGGATCGAGGCCCGCGGAGAGGTGCGCGATCAGTACGTCCACGCGGTGGACGTGGTGCCCACGCTGTACGACCTGCTCGGCATCGAGCCGCCCGAGGTACTCAAGGGCCATCCCCAGAACCCGATCGAGGGCGAGAGCTTCAAGGCGTCGCTCACCGACCCTGCGGCGCCGGGACGGCAGACGCAGTTCTACGCGATGCTGGGGCAGCGGTCCATCTACCACGAAGGCTGGCTGGCCTGCACGGTTCACCCGCCGCTGAGCGGCTGGGGCGACTTCGCGCACGACGTGTGGGAGCTGTACGACCTCACCACCGACCGCGCACAGTCGACGGACCTGGCCGCGCAGGAACCGGCCAGGCTGGAGACCCTCAAGAGCCTCTGGTACTACTACGCCGGCATCTACAACGGGCTGCCACTGGACGACCGCACCGCCCTGGAACAGGTCCTGGCCGACCGCCCCCACGGCACCCCCGAACGCGACCGCTACGTGTACTACCCCGACACCGCGTCGGTGCCCGAACAGTCCGGCGTCGTGACCAGCGGCCGGTCGTACACCATCGCCGCCGGGGTCGACGTCGACTCCGCCGACGCCGAAGGCGTGCTGTACGCCCACGGCGGTGTGGCGGGCGGCCACAGCCTCTACGTCAAGGACCATCGCCTGCACTACGCCTACAACTGGGTCGGCAGCAACCTCCAGGTCGTGGACGCCGACCGGGAGATCCCGCCGGGCAAGCACGTGCTCACCGCCGAGTTCGCGGCGCACGGCCGCAGCACCGACGCCGCGCTGCCCGGCGCCGCGGGCACCCTCACCCTCTACGTGGACGACCAGGAGGTCGGCAGCCACAACATCGTTACCCAGCCCGGCAGTTTCTGTATCGTCGGCGACGGGATCTGCGTGGGTCGCGACGACGCCTCACCGGTCACGCCCGACTACGAAGCACCGTTCCCGTTCACCGGAGGCACGATCGACAAGGTCGTGGTCGACGTCTCCGGCGAACGCTACGTCGATCACGAGGCTCAGGTGCGGGGCTGGTTCATGACCGACTGAACGGTGGGACACCGACGGACAGCGAGCCGGAGGGAAGGAGTCCACGGATGACCAGGGAGACCATCGGGGCTGAGGGTGCCGACGCCCCGGGCGAGGCACATGCGCCCGTCTTCGACACCCTCGTGCAGATGACGCTGAACGCGTTCGAACGATCCGGTCTGGATTCCGAGGCGTACCTGCTGACCCGTATCGCGGCGCTGGTGGCCATGAGCGCCTCCCCCACCTCGTACCTGCTCAACGTCGGCGCCACGAAAAACAGGGGGTCCCGGCCCGGCGGAGCGGCGGGCCTCACCGCGTCAGCCGCATGAATAAGCCGGAGACAGGCGTCATTGTGCGGCGGCTTCAGTCTGTGAGTCGGCGGGCGGCGCGGAGGGAGCATCCAGGAATTCACGGACGGCGAAGCCCAACAGTGTGATCACCGCGGTCCACACCACGACCGCCGTGGTCGGGTAGCTCCAAGTGAACAGGACGACGGCCGCGATCACCAGGATGGCCGCCCCGATCCAGCGTTTGAAGCGATGCACGAACCATCCGACCGCGCCGAGACGAAGCCCCGCCGATGTCGCCACATCGCGCAGACCGCCGATGCTTCTCCGGCAGCCGGTGCGCGTGAGAACGGCGACCCGGGACGGGCCGGCGAGGAAGGCGCCCGCGGCGGTGAAGAGGGCGACCGCGGCGAGCGCCCGTACGCCGGCCCGCAGGAACTTGACCAGGGCGTCGTACACGGATCCCGCGGCGGCCTGGGAGGTGCCGGGCGGGAGATGGTCGAGGTAGACGTCACGGGCGACGGTGAGGCCGATTCCGAGCACCAGCATGGCGACGAAGACGGCGAGTGCGGCCCCGATCAACGCGTGCCGCCGGTTGAACGCGACGTACACGCCGACGGCCGCGATCAGCAACGCGATGACGGGCAGCCAGCCGCCGAGGATCTCCAGCACGCGCACGTACGTCTTGACCTTGCCGACATCCTCCGACGCGAACACCACGAAGTCCGTGTGCACGGCCGGGATCCTCGCGGCGGGCGAGAAACCGGCGTCGACCAACCGGTTCTTGACGTCGGCGACGATCGGCCCCAGGTCGATGACGACCTCGTTGTTCTCCAGCCTGACCGTGCTGTCGGCCTGGCCCGTCAGTGCCTTGTCCAGCGCCGAGTGGGCCCTGCGGTTGGCGTTGACCCAGACGGTCTCGAAGGCACTGCTGCTGACCACGCGCTCCACCGAGCCGCTGACCAGCCGCTTGAGCCCGCTCTCGATCGGGCCGTCCAGGTCGTTCAGCAACTCGGCCACCCGGGGCGGGACACCCTTCTGCGCGGCCGCGTCCGTGAGCTGCTTGACCAGCGCGTCCACGTCGACTTGCGCCAGCACCGCGTCGGTGACCCGGTTGGTGATCGCCTTCTGCACATCGGGATCGCTTGCCAGCGGGGCGACGGTGGCGACGTAGCGGTCCGTGTCCTGCACGATGCTGTTCGCCCACACCGCGACGACGGACAGCAGCGACAGCAACGCGGCGAGGAGGATCAGCAGGACCGAGCCGAGCGAGCGGAACGGATGATGCCGCGCCGCCCGGGGCGGCGCGACGCTCTCCAGTGCGTTCACCCGCTGCCGCAACTCGTCCAGCTCGCTGCGCTCACGCGCCGAGAGCTCGTCGTCACCACTGTCGCTCATGGCCACCAGCAGATCCGTGCGCAGCACAACGCGCGACCGGGGCAAACCCAGACGGGTGACCGGCGTACCGAGGTGCGACAGCCGCGGCCCGATGATGCAATTGGAGTGAAGTGAAGCGGGGGTGTCACAGGGGGAAGTTGCGAGTACCAGAGGTGACGCCGTGAGCGACGAATTCGAAGAAGTGGGCGAAGTGGGCCCCATCGACTACCTGGTCGTCGAGTTCCCCGGTAATCGGATGACCGGCGAGGGCTTCCCCATTCTCGTCGATCTCGTGGACCGCGGCCTCATCCGGATCCTGGACCTGATGTTCGTCAGGAAGGACGACGACGGATCCGTGACCGGTGTGGAGATCGCCGACCTCACCGACGACGGCAAACTCGACCTGGCCGTCTTCGAGGGCGTGTCGTCGGGACTGCTGGGCCAGGACGACATCGAGGAGGCGGCCACCGCGCTGGAGCCCGGCAGCTCCGCCGGCATCCTCGTCTACGAGAACCTGTGGGCCGCACCCTTCGCCGCCACTCTGCGCCGCGGCGGGGCCCGGATGGTCGCCTCAGGGCGGATCCCGGTGCCCGCACTCGTCGCCGCCCTCGACGCGACCGAGGCCGCTCACTAGGCAGAGCTCACCAGGGCAGAAGGGACACCGCCATGCCAGGTCTGATCCGCGGGGTCGCGCGCACCGCCGTCGTCGCCGGAACCGCGACCGCCGTGTCGAACCGTGTGACACGCCGACAGCAGGGACGATGGGCGGAGCAGCAGAGCTACGAGGCGCCCCCAGCGCAACCGGCTCACCAGGCCGAACCGCCCGCGGCTCCGGCGGCCTCCGACATGACCAGCAAGATTGAACAGCTGAAGCAGCTCGGCGAGCTCAAGAGCCAGGGCGTGCTCACGGAGGCCGAGTTCGAGGAACAGAAGCGCACGATCCTCGGATCATGAAGCGCACCGCGCATTCGCCCGTCGGAACGCCCCCTGCCATGCGGTCGGCGCCAGCGGCCGCCCCTCATCGGCCAGCCACAACCACAGCGGTTCCCCAGTGCCGGACCAAGCGGCGCCGCTCCGCCGGACCGATACGCCCGTACGACGGGCTCCGGGCACCGCCGTCCAGTACCAGCGCATACCGGCCCGTGCGGATCACCGTCCGGTCCGTAGACGCTAGCGCGAAGCGGCCCTGCGCAGTACAGCGGGCCACGATCGAAGCCCGCTCGACAGCTATGAAGTGGTGGAACTGGCGCACCTTGGGCGGCGGCAGGAACACCCGGCGCACCTTGCGTCGTTTCGCCACCGCGCCCGCCACCCTGAACTCACCCAGCGAGCCCGGCGGTGGCACCTCAGACACCAGCAGGGCTGTGGGTGGCTCCTCGACAGACCCCGCCCCGCGGTGACCTCACGGGGCCGGGGGGCCCGGCACGTGCCGCGTGCCGAGCCGGGCGCGCGGCACGCAGCCTCGACACCGGGGGCGGTCAGATCGGCATGGCCTCGCGGACAAGAGCCGTGTCGACGAACTGTTCGAAGCGGACGATGAGGCCGCCGCGGACGGTGAAGTGGTGGGCTACGCGGACGTCGATGTGCTTGCCGGTGGCTTTGTTGGTCGCGGTGTAGCGGGCCAGGACGACGACGTTCTCACCGTCGACGACATAGGTGTCGTCGTGGGCGGTCCAGTCGTCCCAGTCCTGGCCGAGCTTCTCCATGACGTTGGAGGTGACCCCGTCGGGGGTGCGGTAGGTGCCGGCGAGGGGGAAGCCCGCCATCTCCGTCCACTCCACGTCGGGGGCGAGGGTGGCGCGCAGGGCCGCCAGGTCACCTGCCGCGGAGGCCAGGTACTGACGCCTTACGACATCGGCGGGCGCGGGGGAACGGGCGAACTCGCTCATGCTCAGCCCCACTTCATCTCGCCCTTGGCGACCTTCGCGCCGATCTGCGCGGCGATCTGCATGCCGTTGTCGGGGTAGCGCTTGACGAGGGCCTCGGTGAGGGACGCGCCGTCGGCGGCCTTGTCCAGCTCCTCCTCGAACGCGAGCAGGTACGCGCGGGTGGCGGCGATGGCGGAGGCGTCGGCCGGGGTGCCGGGCAGGCGGTGGCCGGGGACGACCAGCTCGGGGTCGAGCGCGGCCATCTCGTCCAGCAGGTCGATCCAGGCGGCGCGGTCGCCCGGGGTGGGGGTGTCGGCGACCCAGACGTGCTCCTGCTGGAAGAGCAGGACACCGCCGAGGAGGGCGCGGGACTCGGCCTGCCAGAGGTAGTGGCGGTCGGGCAGTGCGGCCGGGCCGCCCTTGAGCTCGAAGCGGTGGCCCTCCAGGGTGAGGTCACCGGTGAGCGGGGTGAGGTCCACCAGACGGGTGGGGAGGTTGGCGCCGAGGGCCGCCCACGCCTTGAGCTTGCCCTCGTAGGAGTGGTGGATGTGGTCGATGACGAGCGGGGTGGCGACGAAGACCGCGTCGGGGAAGGCGTCGGCGATCACTTCGGCGCCGAAGTAGAAGTCGGGGTCGCCGTGGCTGACGAGGACGGTGGTCAGCTGCTTGCCGGAGTCGAGGATCTCGGCGGCCAGGCGATGGCCGTCGGCGCGGGTGAAGGCGGCGTCCACGAGCAGGGCCTCGGTCTCACCGGTGACGAGGGTGGCGGTCTTGTTCCTGCTGCCGGCCGGGAAGTCGAGGTCGAGGACCTTGTAGGAGAGGGTGCTCATCGTTGGCTCCTTGGCGTGGGGTGGGCGGGAGGGTGGGACGGGAGGGAGAGGGGACGGGGGAAGGTGGGGACGGGGAAGGTGGGAAAGTGGGGACGGGGGTCAGCGGATGCCCGCGGTCCCGAGCCGCGCGTCGATCTCGTCCGCGGTGGCACGGCCGTGCGCGAGCTCGGTGACATGGTCGCCGTCGACGGCCAGGAACGTGGGGAAGCCGGCGACACGCAGTTCGGCGGCGCGGCGGAAGTCGGCCTCGGCGGCCGCCTTCGCTCCGGGCGACGCGAACGCGGTGACCACGGCGTCGGCGTCCAGTCCGGCGTCCTCGGCGATCTTCCGGTAGGTCGCCGGGTCGGAGAGGCTGAGGCCGTCGACGTAGAACACGCGCTGGAGTTCGACGGCCAGTTCCGCGGCCCGGTCGGGGGCGGCGGCCCGCAGGGCGGCCAGACCGCGGGCGGCGGCCTCGGAGTCCATCACGAACGAGCCGTCGGCGATGAGCCGCTCGTACGCCTCGCCGAACTCGGCGCCGGTCAGCTCGGCGATCCGGGCGTTGGCGCCCTGGACGTAGCCGAACTGACGGATCGGCACCCGGCGCGACCCGGTGAACAGCCCGCCGGAGACGACCTCGACCGGCAGCCCGGGGTGGCGGGCGACGACCTCGCTCAGGGTGCCGGAGAACCCGTGCGACCAGCCGCAGTAGGCATCGAAGACATAGACCAGCTTCATGGAGATCCTCGGCGAGGGTGTGGCGCCCGCCGGTTGCGAGCGACTCACCTGAGAGAACAGTAGCTGACGCGTCAGGTATTTCTCGGAGCGCGTGACGCCCGCCACATCGCCCTTCGCCCTCGCCCTTCGCCCTCGCCACTCGCCCTCGCCACTCGCCCTCACGCTTCGCCAGGGCCGCGGGCGCGCCCGTGCGCGTGGCGCAAGGCGGCGCGTCCGCCAACTGCCGTGCGCAGCACAGGTGTTGCCGTGTCACGGCCGCGCTACGGCGGTGTCCGAGGACACCAAGATCTGGGGCTACGGCGACATCTGCGGCGACGAGAACACCGGTGAGGGCGGCCAGGGCGGCACCCAGTGCACCGAGGCGGAGCTGGAGGCGGCCGCCAAGAAGGGTGTCAGCGCCGAGGTCGTCATCAGCAACGGCATCGCGACCACCATCCGCGACGACCACTGAGCCCTACGCGGCAAGCCCGCACGACAGGTCCTGCGAGGCGACCCGGCACGGCAAGCCCTACGCGGCAGCGCCGGGTCTCCCGTCGGAGGGCGGGGGGCCTTCCCGGTCCCGGTCCCGGTCCGACGTCGGCCAGACGTACGGCAGATCGTCCGGCTCGCCGGGGAAGGACAGGGCGTAGACGTCCGGGTCCTTGCGCAGCAGCGCCGACCGGTGGCTGCGGTGGAAGGCGTCGTCGCCGAGCCAGGGCGGGAGCTCCCCGGCGGCGGCCAGTCCTGCCTGGTCACGAGTCGGCGCGTCGGGGCGGAACGCGGCGAAGTCGGCGACCAGGGTGGCCGCGCAGCTGTCCTGACGGCCCTGCTCGCGCCACACCGCGCAGACCTCCAGGCCGTACCGGACCAGCGCCTCCTCGTACCCCGCCCACATGCGCACGGCGGGATGCCTGCGCCACCCGTACCCCGGCACGATGAGGCCGCGGAGCACCTGCAGCGCCTCGACCCGCTGTTTGCCGAGGCGGCGACGGTCCAGGACCAGCGCGGAGGCCCGGAAGTCGGGATAGGGCAGGAAGGTCTGCATGCCGTCGCCCCCAGTGCGGATCGGAGACGCTCACGGGGTTCTCCCGGGCGCGGTCGTCGCGCCCGGTACCGGGTACCCCCGTTCCGCCGGGTGCAGACCACGCGTCCTGACGCCTCGGCGGCGGGCCAGGTACAGGACGACCGCCGCGTAGAGGACGACCAGCGGGACGTCGACGGCCAGCATCAGCCCGTCCATGTCGGCGGCCGTCTCGTCGCTTTCCAGGCCTCCGGCGATCGCGGCCAGGAAACCCATGGCGAAGAGGTTGTTGAGGACGTGCAGGGCGATCGCGGCTTCGAGGCCGCCCGTGCGGATGGTCAGCAGGCCCGCGACGAGACCGAACACCACCAGGTCGACGAAGCCCCAGGGCGTCCCCCAGCCGTGCGCGGCGGCGAAGAGCACCGCCTGCGGTGTCACCGCGACCCACGGTGAGCGGAACCAGGCGCCGACCGCCTGGGACAGCCAGCCGCGGAAGACGTACTCCTCGGCCGCGGCCTGGAACGGCACGAGCAGACAGACGGTCGCCAGACCGATCAGGAACGGGGACAGCCCGGCCCAGGTCATCTCCTGCCCGCCGCCCTCGGGGGCGGGCAGGAGCAGGGAGCCGCCCAGGATCGCCCCGGACACGGGCAGCGCCACCGCGAGGCACAGCCCCAGCCAGCGCCACCGCAGCGCGCCCGTCACCGACGACACCGTGCCGGCGGGGCGGCGCTGCACCCATCGCGCGGCCAGCAGCACCACCGGGATGCACAGGGCGAGGGAGAGCAGGGCCAGGGCGGTGTCGCCGGTCCCGCCCCAGACGAGGTTGCCGCCGGCGTCGCGGGGACGGTCGAGGACCGCTCCGGCGATCTCGCCGCCGACGAGCACGGCCACGGTGGCGATGATGGCGCCGCCGAGCACCACGGCGGTCCCCAGCAGCGGCCGCCACCACCCGGCGGCCCCGGCCGCCCTCGCCATCCGGTGGTACGGGACGGGCCGCGCCGGGGGCGTCGGTGCCGGGGGCGGGTACCAGAGCGAGGTGGGGATCGGGGTCCCGTGCGGGGCGGGAGGCCGAGACGGATCGTCGACTCCGTGGGTGTGACTCGTCGTCATGTCCCTCAGCATCCCGGTGGGGAACGGCCCCCGCGTCGGCCGTGGGCACGACCCACGTATCCAACCTGGGATAGGGGCGACCCCGACAGCGGGTCGAAAGTATGATCGACGCCATCATGGGGCACCTACGGAACTGGCTGCTGCCCGCGCTGTTGGCGGTTGCACAGCTGTCCTTCTGGCCGGGACTCGCGCTCTCGCGCGGCCAGGCGGTGGAGCCGGCGGCGCTCGCCGTGGGCCCGGCCGTGACCGTGGTGGCCGTCGCCGTACTGGGGGTGCGCCGGCGCTTCCCGGTCGCCGCGGCGCTCGTCATCGACGCCCTGCTGACCGCCGGGCTCGTCGTGCCGGACCGGGCGCTGTTGGCCGCCGCGGTGGCGGGGGTGGTCGCGCTGTACTCGGTGGCGGTGCTGCGTCCCGCCCGGACGGCCGTCCTCGTCGCGTCCGTACTGGTCGCCACGGGAGTGGGCAGGGCCCTGCTGGAGTACGACTCCCCGGTCGACGTGGGCGGCGAGGGCCTGGCGAGTCTCGCGGTCTACGCCGGAACCGTGGGGGCAGGCCGCAGCCGCCGCCGGTGGCTCGCCGGACGGCGGGCGGCCGAACGGGAGCTGGCGCGGGCCGAGGCCGTCCGGGTCACCGCGGCCTCCACGGAACGCCACCGGCTCGCCCGTGAACTGCACGACGTCAGCGCGCACCACCTCACCTCCGTCGTGGTCACCGCGAACGCCGCCCGCCATGTCGGTGACCGCAACCCCCAACTGACCGCCGAAGCACTGCGGTTGGCGGCGGAGGCCGGGCGCGAGACCGTGGCCACGCTCCAGCGGCTGGTCACGATGATGCAGACCTCGGCGGCCGACGAGGAGAGCCCGCTCGCGGAGCGCGTCGCCGAACTCGCGGCGGGATGCGTACGCCTGGGCCAGCGCGTCGACGTGGACATCGCCCCCGGCTCGGCCGACCTGACGGGTCCGGTGGCCGAGGCCGCCTTCGGCATCGCGCGCGAGGCCCTGACCAACACGCTGCGCTACGCCCCCGGCGCGACCGTACGCGTCGTGATCCGTGACGCGGGCGGAACACTGGACGTCCTCGTGGAGGACGACGGAACACCGCCGACACACGCCGCCCCGACGGCGGCCCCCGGCGCCACGACGGCACCCGTCACCACCACCGCACCCGTCACCACCACGGCTCCGGGCACGATCGCCGCCTCGGCCACGGTCGCGTCCCCCGGTTCGGGAACGCGGGCGGTGCGAGGGCTCGGCGGCGGACGGGGGACCGCGGGTATGCGGGACCGGGCCGACGGGCTCGGCGGGACGCTCGTGGCGGGGCCTCGCGCGGACGTTCCCGGCTGGTCGGTGCGGGCGCGGCTGCCGCGCCCTCCGTCGGGAGCCGGGGCCGATGCGTCGTCGCCGCACCGGAGCCGGGCCGACGTGGCGACCGTGCTGGCCCTGACGGCGCTCCCGGTCGTCGCCGTGCTCATCGAGCGGCCCTCCGCCACCGCGACGGCCTGTCTGCCCGCCGTCCTGCACGCGCTGCCGTTGCTGTGGCGGCGCCGGGCACCCTGGACCGTCCTCTTCGCGGTGCTGGCCACCGCCTGGATCCCGCCGGTCGCCCTGGCGTCGGGGCTGCTGCCGTCGGACGTGGCCTGGACGCTGATCGTTGCGGGGGTCTGCGCGGAGGGTGTCGCCCTGCACGCGGTGGCGGTCTTCGCGGGGCCCGCCGGTCGCACCTGGCCGGCGATCGGGCTGGTGGCGGCCGGTCTCGCGTCGACGACGGTCGCACTGGGCGCGCTGGACGGCCCCGAAGCGGCCGGGGCGGACGTCCCGGGCCCCTGGTTCCGCGTCTTCTTCGCCGTCTTCCTCACGCTGCCCCTGGCTCTGCTGACGGCCGGGGTCTGGGGCTCGGGCGTGCTCGTCCGCAGGCGTCGCGAGTACGTCACCCGGCGGGAGGACAGCGCGTTGTCGGCGGTGGTGTGGTCCGCCGTCGTCGAGGCGCACGCCGAGCGGCAGCGGATCGCCGCCGAGTTGCGTCAGGCCGTGCTGCACCACGCGCACGAGGTGACGGCGCACGCCGAACGCCGGGACCTCGACGGCGCCGCGGACCAGGCCAGAGCGGGCCTGGCCGCCATGCGCGAACTCCTGGCCGTACTGAAGGGGACGACCGGCCCCTGACGGGGAACGAGGTGTCAGGGGTGCCCGGTTCAGCCGGCCGACGCAGCCGCCCGGGTCAGCCGCCCGGGTCAGCCGGCCTGTTCGGCGAGCGTGTGGGCGACGAGCGCGTTGGCGTGGCCGTGCCCGAGGCCGTGTTCGCTCTTGAGCCAGGCGACGAGTTCCATGTGTCTGCTCAACGGCGACGACCGGATCAGTTCCTCCCACTCCGCTGTCGGGCGGCCGTACTTCTTCTCGATCGAGGGGAAGTAACTGGCGGGGCCCTTCACAGATGCGGTCATGACGGTCGCGTCCCTTCCTGTCCTGGCCTGTCCAGGCCTGGCCCGCGGTCGTTCTTCGTCCGTCATGACCGGCGCGGGCAGGAGAACTCATCGACCCCCGGGAGTGATCCGGGCCACACCGATCACTTCAGGTCTTCGGCCGTGTAGTAGTCGCTGCCGAGCAGGATGTACTCGTAGTTGGACTTGTCGACGCTGATCGGCTGGAGCAGGTAGGCGGGCACGGCCTTGACGCCGTTCTTGTAGGCGCGCCTGTTGTTCAGCTCGGGGGTCTCGTCGTTGAGGATGTCGTCGGCCATGTTCGCGGCCCTCTCGGCGAGTTGCCGGAGATCCTTGTAGACGGTCTGCGACTGCTCGCCCGCGATGATCGACTTCACCGAGGCCAGTTCGGCGTCCTGGCCCGTGATGACGGGCAGAGGGGTACCGGCGGTGCCGTAGCCGTCCGCCTTCAGCGCGTTGAGGACGCCGATGGAGATGCCGTCGTACGGCGACAGGACCGCGTCGACCTTCTCGGTCCCGTACGACTCGGCGAGGACCTTGGTCATCCGCTTCTGCGCGGTGGGCCCGTCCCAGCGCAGCGTGGTGATCTGGTCCATGTCCGTCTCGCCGGAGCGGACCACCAACTGCTTGTTGTCCAGGTACGGCTGGAGGAGGTGCATCGCGCCGTCGAAGAAGTACTTGGTGTTGTTGTCGTCGGGGGAGCCGGCGAACAGCTCGATGTTGAACGGGCCCTTGCCGTCCTCCAGGCCGAGCTTGTCGATGATGTGACGGGCCTGGAGCCGGCCGACCTGCTCGTTGTCGAAGGAGACGTAGTAGTCGACGTCCTTGGTGCCGAGGATGAGCCGGTCGTAGGAGATCACCGGGATCTCCGCGGCGGCGGCCTTCCTGAGCACCCCGTTGAGGGCCTTGTTGTCGATGGCCGCGACGATGAGCGCGTCGACCCGCTGCTCGACCAGCTTCTCGATCTGCGCGACCTGCTTCTTCGGGTCGTCGTCGCCGTAGACCAGTTCGGTCTTGTACCCCTTGGTCTTCAGGTCGTCGACGACGCTCTTGCCGTCGGTGAGCCAGCGCTCGGAGGCCCGGGTCGGCATCGCGATACCGATCGTGCCGCCCTCGTCGGCCGCCACGCCTTCCTCGCCGCCACAGGCGGACACGGTGAGAGCGAGGGAGGTCGCTCCGGCGAGGGCCGCGAGGACGGCTCTTCGGTTGCGCATGATGATCTTTTCCCGTTCTGGTCGTCGTGGGCAGGATGACGGCGCGCCGGATGACCGTGGGAGGGCGACGGAGCGGATCGGGCGGCCCCGGGGAACATCCGCTCGGCTGCCGGGCGGACCGCGCGGGGCCGCCGAGGTCGTCGGAGCTCGCCGTGCACCGGCTTTTCCGACCCCGCTGCCGGGGCACGCCGCCCTGCGGGTCGGGCCGTGTCACGGCACGCCGACCACGTGGGGGGCTGATTCCGGTGATACGCGGGCACGTGCCTTTCAACCGTTCGAAATCTCGTCACATGGTCGGAACGTTGGCGAGACATTAGGAGCGGATGTGCGGGGTGTCAACGGAACGAACACGAATGGTTGCAGAGACGTGAGATACGGGTGGTGCGGGAGGTGCGGTGCGCCGTCGGGGCGGCGCACCGGTGCCGTACTGCCGCCTTGCTGGTGAAATCGCAGGTCAGGGGCGGTAGGCGGCACGGTTGTGGTACGTGACCTTGCCGACGGGGAGCTTGGTGGGGGCGAAGAGCTGGTCGACCGTGACGAAGTGGAAGCCGCGGGCCTTGAGGGCCTTGATGATGCCCGGCACCGCGTCGACCGTCGTCCGGTGGATGTCGTGCATGAGGACGATGTCACCGGGCCTGGTCTCCGCGTTGACGTACTTGATGAGCCGGGCCGAGTCCTTGTACTTCCAGTCGAGGGTGTCGACGCTCCAGTGCACCAGCGGCCGCCCGGCGGCCGAGCGGACGGTGGCGTTGTGGGCGCCGTAGGGGGCGCGGAAGGTGGTGGGCTTCTTGCCGGTCGCCTGCTTGATCGCCGTGTCCGTGCGGGAGAGCTGCGACTTGACCTTCGCGGCGCTGAGCTTGGTCAGGTTCGCGTGGTCCCAGCTGTGGTTGCCTATCTGGTGGCCGGCCTGCGCCGCGGCGCGCACCGTCGCCGGGTTCTTCTGGACGTTCGTGCCGACGGCGTAGAACGTCGCTCTGACGTTCCGTTCGTTCAGGAGGCCCAGCAGCCGCTGGGTGTCCTTGACCGGCCCGTCGTCGAAGGTCAGGGCGACGCACTTCACCTTGCGGCAGTCGACGGCCTGCGGGGCGGCGGAGGCGGACGTGACGGTGCCGACGAGCGAGGTGGCACACAGGGCTGTGGTGACGGCCGAGATGACGAGGCGACGTTGCATCGGGTCCTCCGGTGGCGGTGAACTTCCCTCTGAACTCCCCTTGCGGGCAGCGGACTTCCCTGTAAGACGCACACGGCGCGGGCTTGGATGTACGCGAGGGGCAGCACGATTCGGAGAGGTTCGCACCGCTTCGGGCGGGCGGACTCCCGGCCCCTGATCCACCCCCTCGCGATCCGGCCCGGGGCCGCCCCCGCCACCCCCGGCTCGCACCCTGGGACGTGCCACAACTGGCGCTGTTTAGAGGGGAGTTGCGAGGGGAGGAAAGGGTCGGGACAGGGGCGGGGTGGTCGTGTGAAGTGGCGTCGTCGGCCGAAGTCCGGCACCTCCGCGGACGGTACGGAGCCGGAGCCCACACCCGCGCACCGCACGGGCCCGGACGACGAGGACGCCGACGCGGGTCTCGGACGGCGCGTGGGCGAGCTGTTCTCCGAGGCGCAGGTGCGGATGCTCGAAGGACGGCCCGCCGAGGCCGTGCCGCTCCAACAGGAGGCCCGGCGCCTCACGTACCTCCTGGCCGACCGGCACCCGGACGACCGGGGGCCCCGGCGGATGCTCGGCAGCCTGCTGTACGGCCTGGGCTCGACGCTGACCGGCGCGGGCCGGCCGGACCAGGCACTCGACGTGCTCACGGAGTGCGCCCGCGTCTACGAGGGACTCGCCGGGGCCGGCGAGCCCGGCACGGCGCCGCTCCTCGCCGACGTCCAGGCCCGCAGGGCCCAGGCGCTGACCCGGCTGGGGCACGGCGTGTCCGCCGTCGTCGAGTCGGACGGGGCGGTGATGACCTACCTCGGCCTCGGCGCCGACGCCGGCGACAGCCCCCTGAACCTGGACCTCGCCCGGGTGCTCAGCATGCACGCGGGTGTGCTGTACGAGTACGGCGACCGGGACCTCGCCGTCTGCGCGGCGGACTGGGCCGTCCGGTACTACCTCGCCAAGGCCGAGGCCGTCAACGCCGGTCCGCCCGCCGAGTCCTTCACGCACGGGCGGTATCTGCGGCAGGCCGCCGGTGTCGCGGCGCGGGTCCACACCGAGCAGGGCAGGCCCGAGATCGCCCTCGCCGCCGGTGCGACGGAGGTGCACACCGCGCGGGTCGCGGCCCTGCCGGACGGGCCGGGCGACCGCGCCGACCTGGCGTCGGCCCTCACCCGCCACGGGCTCGACCTCCGCGTCGCGGGCCGTACGGCCGAGGGCAACGCCCTCCTGAGGGAGGCCCGCGGAATCGACTCCGCCGTCGAGGCCGCCGCCACCCGGGAGTGGCAGTCCCTGACCGGCCGGGCCGCCGGACACGGGACCGGGCGGCCGCCCACGTCCTACTCCGCCGCGATCACCGCCGCGAGCCGCGTGCTCGGCGAGGACGAGGTGCCGTCGATCCTGCGCGACCTCGCCTTCGACCCGGCGGCCGGGGCCACGACCGTGACGCCCTCGCTGCGCTGCCGGTCGCAGAGCGCGCCCGCCCTCGCGACCCTGCTCGCCGACGTCGCCGTCCGGCTGCTGCGCGATCCGGACCCGTCGGCCGCGCCGGCGGCGCGCGTCCTGGGACGCGAGGCGCACTGTCTGTTCGCCTCGGCCTCCCGGGAGGAGGCGACGGAGATGCGCCGGCGGTTCCGCGAGTTCGGGGGCACCTGGGCGCGGATGCTGCTCGCGCTGCTCCCCGCGTTCGAGACGGGTCCCGGGGGTGCGGCGCTCGCCGAGGACCTGACGGGCCGGCTGGGCGACGTCGCGGCGGAACTGCAGCCGTTCACCCTCGTCGACGGGGCGACCCGCCGCCTGGTCGAGGAGTGCGCCGCCCTCATCGAGCGCCGGGGCCGTTGACGGCCGTCCGGCGCGACAGGGCGGCCGGGGAACGGCGCGCGGCACATCCGTGCATCTGCGGCACATCCGTATACGTGCCGGGTACACCCTTGCCGGGAACTCAGGACCTCACGGGCGTACGCGCCTGCCACGCGGCCCGCTCCACCGCCGCCCACGGCCCCGCCTCGTCCCTCGAACTCGACGACGAGAACGGGAACGGGGCCGGGGCCGGGGCCGAGGCCGGGCGCCACGTCGCGGTGCTCACGCGGTTCGGATTCGTGGGCGAGCCGCTGCACGGGGCGTGGGAGCACTTGACGGCATCCCTGCCGGACGCGTGGCAGCCCGGCGAAAGGCCGGCCGACCCTGCGGTACGGGGCCGTCCTTCCGCCCCCCCCTGGCGGGAGGACGGCCCCGGCACCTTTCCGGTGGCCGTCCGGTCAGTACAGCTTGTTGACGGCCGTGGTCGTGGTCTTCTTGAAGGCGGCCACGGGCGCGCCGGTGAAGTCGCCCATCTGTCCCCACTGAACGACGGTGACGGTCCTGCCGTCGCGTCCCACCGACAGCAGGGCGACGTCGGTGGCGCCCCAGGACGTCTCGGTGTTCACGCCACGGACGTGGGCGCCCTCCTCGACCGGCAACGTGCCGAAGTCCCGCCCCTCGGCGTCGACGTCGGGCGAGGCCGCCTCCAGTCGGTCGGCGCAGGTGCGGATCAGGTCGTCGTAGTGCTTCGCCAGGGCCTTGGCCTGGCCGGCCGAGCCCGTCACGACGGTCAGCTGCACGGCGTTGGTGTCCAGGTCGGTGCGGAACTCGCGGTGCCGGTAGTCCCAGTCGAGCACGCCCTCCGTGCTCACGCAGACGCCGAGCGCCTCCGGGAACCCCTCGGTGACCGGCCCGGCGGTCCAGGACGACGTCGGGTGCGGAGGCAGCTGGGACGCCGACAGGAACTTGGGCGCGGCCGCCTTCGTCGCGGCGCCCGCCGCCGGAGCCGTCAGGACCGTACCCGCCGCGAGGGCGGCGACGGCCAGTGCGGTGAGAGCGCTCGTACGGATACGCATGGACATGGGTGTTCCCCCGTGAATGAGTGAGTGGTGCGTGGACATGGATGCCCCGACGGGGCCGGCTGGTCGGCCCGGCCCTGGTCGGTGCGACACCAAGAGCATCAGCGGTCACGACGGCCGGGCGCAACAGCCGACGGCCCATCGAGCGCCATGGAACCATCCCAGCCCCTCTGACCTGCGGTTACATGGGGTGCCTGGGATACGGTCCGGGCCGCGTGGGGCCGTACGAGGACGGGGGGACCAGCGTCAGCGGAGGACGACGAGATCGGCGAGGCGGCAAGTTCACGGCGCGGCCACGGACACCGAAGGAGCACACGGGCCGCAGCCATGACTCGCCGACAGTTCAGCCCAGACGGCGTTGCCCCTAGGCCGGTACACCGCGAT
The DNA here is from genome assembly GCF_019599145.1 of Streptomyces akebiae. Lineage (NCBI taxonomy): Bacteria > Bacillati > Actinomycetota > Actinomycetes > Kitasatosporales > Streptomycetaceae > Streptomyces > Streptomyces akebiae. Next base: position 4,810,908 of record NZ_CP080647.1, read on the forward strand.
CCGCCTCACCGAATGCCTCGCTGACGCCCTGCGCGTAGCCGAGTCACATGGCATGCGATTGCCCCTGCCGGATGTGGACCCGGCCCCGGCAAGGCAGGGGCACGCAGCGTTGCCCGCGCCCTGCGGCGGCCGAGACCATCGCCCTCCGACCGCCGGTCAACGCGCGGTACGGGCCGCTTCGGGGGCCGTGGTCCCGGCGTCGGCCGCGGCGCTCTCCGCCGCGCTCGCGATGTTCCGCGCCATCCCGCCGAAGACAGCCGCATGGAAGGGGGCGACGCCCCACCAATACACATGCCCCGCCAGGCCGTGCGGATGGAACAGGGCGCGCTGCCGATAGACCGTCCGGCCCTGCTCGTCCCGGTCGACGGTCATCTCCAGCCAGGCCAGGCCCGGCAGCCGCATCTCCGCGCGCAGCCGGAGCAGCCGGCCCGGCTCGATCTCCTCCACCCGCCAGAAGTCGAGGCTGTCGCCGATCCGCAGCCGGGCGGCGTCCCGGCGGCCCCGGCGCAGTCCGACCCCGCCGACCAGCCGGTCCGCCCAGCCGCGCAGGGACCAGGCCACGGACGAGGAGTACCAGCCGTTCTCGCCGCCGATCGCCTCCACCACCCGCCACAGCGTCCGCGGCGGGGCCGCGACCGTGCGCTCGCGGTGGTCGCAGTAGAGGCTGCCGCCCGTCCAGTCGGGGTCCGTCGGCAGCGGATCGCTCGGGGCGCGGGGTGTCGCGGCGGAGGACCACCGGGTCGCCACGTCCGCGTCCCGTACGCGCCGCAGGGCCAGCGCGATCGCCCGGTCCAGGCCGACCGGCCCCTCCGGCGGGTCGGGCACGTACCGGACGATGTCCCGCTCGCCGCACACCACCTCGTGCTTCAACGACTCGACGAGCGGGCGCGCGAGAGGGCCCGGCACCGGGGTGACCAGCCCGACCCAGAGACTGGACAGCCGTGGGGTGAGCGGCGGCACGGGCACGATGACCCGCTTCGGCAGCTCCGCGACGGCCGCGTACCGCCGCATCATCTGCTCGTACGTGACGACGTCCGGCCCGCCGATGTCGAAGGTCCGGTTCACGTCCTCCGGCAGCCCCGCGCAGCCGACGAGGAGGCGGAGCACGTCCCGGACGGCGATCGGCTGGATACGGGTGCGCACCCAGCGCGGGGTCACCATCACGGGCAACCGTTCGGTGAGATGGCGGAGCATCTCGAACGAGGCCGAACCCGACCCGATGATCACGGCGGCACGGAGCACGGCGGTCGGCACACCCGAGTCCAGCAGCACCCGGCCGACCTCGGCGCGGGACCGCAGATGCGGCGAGAGCTCGTCTTCGGGGACTCCGGCGGGGGTCAGTCCGCCGAGGTAGACGATCCGCCGGACACCGGCGGCGCGCGCCCGCTCACCGAAGATCCGGGCCGCGCGCCGGTCGGTCTCCTCGAAGCCCCGGCCGGTGCCCAGCGCGTGCACGAGGTAGTACGCGACGTCCACGCCCTCCATGGCCGCGCCCACGGACTCCCCGTCGGTCACGTCCCCCCGCACGACCTCCACCCGCCCGGCCCACGGATGATCCCGCAACTTCTCGGGCGACCGGGCCAGACACCGCACCGCGTACCCGGCGTCCAGCAACTCGGGCACCAGCCGGCCGCCGATGTACCCGGTGGCTCCGGTGACCAGACAGAGCGGGGGGCGGTCGTCACCCGCCACACGGTCGGTCGCATGAGTGACATGAGTCGTACGGGTCGCACGGGTCGTGTTCATACGGGCACCGGCCTCTGTCGCGGCTCCCCCGGCCCATGCTCAGCGCCCCACACGGGCACCGCAACCTCGGGTGGGCTCCCGGATGTCGATCACGACGGCTTCCTGCTGCCACGCCGCGTAACGATCGTCGGGGTTTCCTCCCGGCGAGCGCGATCGATTGGCCCCCGGGACACCACGCCCCGCCCCACCCCTCCCCACGCTGTTGACTACGCTGGGCGAGAGGCATCCATAACGGGGCAAGAATGAGCAAGATCAGGCAAATCTCCCTAAGGAGCCGAACATGGGTCTCGGCGTCGGCCTTTCGGCCGTGAAACGTAGGTCCCTCGGTCGGGCGGGCGCGGCAGCCGTGGTCGCCGTCGGCCTCGTCCTGACCGGGGCGTGTGGCGGCGGGGGCGGGGAGAGCGGCAGCGGAGGTGACAGCCTCACCGTCGGCGTGCTGCTCCCGGGCGGCGGAGCCTCCCGCTTCGGGCAGTTCGACAGACCCCTGATCGAGAAGCGGCTCAAGGAGCTGTGCCCCGACTGCCCGGCGGCGACCGTCGCCGCCACGGCCGAGCCGGCCGTCCAGCGGCAGCAGCTCGACGCCATGATCACCAAAGGCGTCGATGTCCTGATCGTCGCCGCCGTCGACCCCAAGGCGCTGCGCTCGTCGGTCGAGGCCGCCGACCGGGCCGACATCCCGGTCGTCGCCTACGACCGGCTCGCCCAGGGTCCCATCTCCGGCTACGTCACCTTCGACGGCGACGCCGTCGGCAAGCTCCAGGCCGAAGAACTGCTGAAGGCCATGGGAGACAAGGCGGACGGCGGGCAGATCGTCATGATGAACGGCGCGACCACCGACCCCAACGCCGGCTGGTACAAGCGCGGAGCGCTCTCCGTCCTGGAGGGCGAGGTGAAGATCGGCAAGTCGTACGACACCGTCGGCTGGCGGCCGGAGAACGGCTACGTCAACATGAGCGGCGCCATCTCCGCCCTCGGCGCGGAGAACATCGACGGCGTCCTGGCCGCCAACGACAGCCTCGCCGGCGCCGTGGTCTCCGCCCTCAACGCCAGCGCGGTACGGCCTCTGCCGCCGGTCACCGGCCAGGACGCCGACCTCGCGGCCATCCAGCGCATCGTCCAGGGCAGCCAGCACATGACCGTCTACAAGCCGTTCGAGCCGGCGGCCGACGCCGCCGCCGAGATGGCCGTCGCGCTGGGGCGCGGCGAGTCGGTCGACTCCATCGCCACCGGCACCGTCGACAGCCCCACCGACGAGGACATCCCGGCGGTCCTCCTCCCGTCGGTCGCGGTGACGGTCGACAACATCGAGGAGACTGTGGTCAAGGACGGTATGCACACCATCGACCAGATCTGCACCCCGAAGCTCCGGCCCGCGTGCGACCGGGCCGGGCTCGGCACATGAGCCTCGTCGACCTCATGAGCCCCTAGCTCGTCGACCTCATGAGCCGCATCAGTTCGTCGACCTCATGAGCCGCATCAGGCTGATGGGCCGCACCAGGCTGATGAGCCCCCTCACCCGCGACCAGGAGGTGACCCGGTGGTCCAGCCGCTGCTGGCGTTGCGCGGCGTCTCGAAGCGTTTCGCCGCCGTCCACGCGCTGGTGGACGTCGAACTGGAGATCAGGGCCGGTGAGGTGGTCGCCCTGGTCGGCGACAACGCCGCCGGGAAGTCCACGCTGGTCAAGGTGATCTCGGGGGTCGGTCCCCCCGACAGGGGCGTCATCGAGTGGGAGGGCGAGCCCGTCCAGATCAAACGCCCCCAGGACGCCCAGGACCTCGGGATCGCGGCCGTCTACCAGGACCTCGCGATGTGCGGCCACCTCGACGTCGTCGGCAACCTCTTCCTCGGCCGGGAGATCCACCGCTTCGGCGTCCTCGACGAGGTGGAGATGGAGCGCCGGACCCGTGAGCTGCTGCGCACCCTCTCCATCCGCATCCCCGACGTACGCGTCCCGCTCGCCACGCTGTCCGGCGGTCAGCGGCAGGTCGTCGCGATCACCCGCTCGTTCGTGAGCGCGCCCAGGCTGCTGCTGCTCGACGAGCCGACCGCCTCGCTCGGTCTGGAACAGACCAACCAGCTCCTCGACCTCATCGAGGAACTGCGCGACCGGGGCACCGGAGTGCTTCTCATCAGCCACAACATGGGGGACATCAAGGCCGTCGCCGACCGGATCGCCGTCCTGCGCCTCGGCCGCAACAACGGCCTCTTCAACGTCAGCACGACCTCCCAGGAACAGATCATCTCCTCCGTCACCGGCGCGGTGGACAACACGGCGGGCCACCCCACGACCGACCCGGAGGAGACATGGCCGTGAGGGGGAACGGAGAGGGTAGCTCCCGTGAAGGGGGCTCGCAGGACGACGCGCACCGGTCGCACGCCGGGCGGCGGTCACGCTCCGGGCGCCGGTGGTACGCCGGGCGTCGGCCGCACACCGGGCGGCGGTCGCACGCCGGGCCGCGGTGGTACGGCGAGCGCCCCCACGCGTACGCGCACGCCGTGCGCCGCAGGGTGCACGAGGGCGAGCTCGGCCCGGTGCCGGCGCTCCTCGCCCTCGCCGTGACCTGGATCGTCTTCCAGAGCCTCAACGAGAACTTCCTCTCCCCGCGCAACCTCTCCGTCCTCAGCGTCGAGATCGTGGGCACCGGTCTGGTCGCCGTCGGCGTCGTGTTCGTCCTGCTGATCGGCGAGATCGACCTCTCGGTGGGTTCGCTGGCCGGCCTCTCCGGCGCCCTGTTCGCCGCGCTGAACGTGAACCACGGCGTGCCGGAGGGGTTCGCCGTGCTCGTCGCGGTGGCCTGCGGCGCGGCGGCCGGGGCGTTCCACGGGTTCGTGTTCACCAAGATCGGCGTGCCCGCCTTCGTCGTCACCCTGGCGGGCCTGCTGGCCTGGAACGGCCTGATGCTCTACCTCCTGGGGCCGGAGAGCTCCATCAGCTTCAGCGACGACGGCCTGGTCGGCCGGCTGACCAGCCGCTCCTTCGGCTCCGCCGCCGTCACCTACGGCCTGGCGGCGCTCGGCCCGCTCGCGTACCTCCTCCTCTGCCACCGCGACCGCAGACGCCGTCGCGCGGCGGGGATGCCGTACCGGGCGAGGGGAGAGATCTGGGTCCGGACGGCTCTGCTCGCGCTGGCCTCGTTCGCCACCGTCGCCGTCCTGGACCGCTTCGAGGGTCTTCCGCTGGCGCTGCTGATGTTCCTCTGCGTCATCATCGCCTCGGACCTCTTCCTCCGGCGCACGGTCTACGGCCGTCAGGTCCTCGCGCTGGGCAGCGGCGTGGAGGCGGCCCGGCGGTCCGGCGTCGACGTGGCGCACGTACGGATCGCGGTGTTCGTGGTGTCGGGGACCCTGGCGGCGGTGGGCGGTCTGTTCGTCGCGTCCCGGCTCACCTCGGCGACCCAGGTCCCGGGCTCCGGGATGCTGCTCATCAACGCCATCGCCGCCGCCGTCATCGGAGGCACCAGCCTCTTCGGCGGCCGGGGCTCGACCTGGTCCGCCCTGCTCGGGGTGCTGATCATCCAGTCGATCGCCTCGGGCATGGCCCTGCTGGGCGTCCAGCCGGCCGTCCAGTTCATGATCACCGGCGGGGTGCTGCTCGTCGCCGTGGTCTTCGACTCCCTCGCCCGCCGCGCGGCGGAGACACGGGGGCGGGCCTGACTCAGTCCGCAGCCCGGTCACCCATCCGCAGCACGAGCCGCAGGGTCTCGGTCAGGACGGCCGTGGGGACGGTCGGGTCGGCGACGCGCTGGACGCCGAGCCCTATCCCCAGGCTGAGGAGGGTCATCGCGGCGCGGTCGGCGGGCATCGCCGGACGGACGCCCAGTTCCAGGGCCAGCGCGTCGAGCAGCTGGGCGAGGGCGCCGCGGATCACGGCCACTCGCGTCATGATCTCCCGCCGCAGCTCGTCGTCGTGCCGCGCGCTGGTGAGGAACTCGACCTCCAGCGTGGTCCAGGCCTCGTCGCCGATGTGCTCCTCGGCCCAGGTGGCGAAGGCCGCCAGCCGGTCCTCGGTCCCGGCTTTGCCCATGACGGCGTCCGTGAGCAGCGCCAGCTGCTCGGCCCGGATGTCGTCGAGGGCGGCGAGGCACAGATGGTCCTTGCTGCGGAAGTTCGAGTAGACGGCGCCCTTGGAGTAGCCAGCCGTCTCGGCCACGTCGCTGAGCGAGGTGGCCGCGTAGCCGTGGGAGAGGAACAGCTGCCGCGCGGTGGCGACCAGCCGCTCACGCGTCCGTTCCTGACTCTCGACGCGGCTGAGGCGGGCCATGTCTCGCTCCCTCTCCAGGTGGCTCGGAGTCCCCGGATCCTATCCCTGCCGGAGGCTGTCCAAGGAATTCGGATACCAGTAGTATCCGGATCTCATCGGTATCTGGATCGGTATCCGGATTCCCCTGGTACCCGAGCCTCCGGACTGGATGTGAACGCGATGACCGCCCCGAGCCCGCGCCCCAGCCCTCGCGAGAACACGCCGCCCACGACACCCTCCCGAGGACTCGTACTGGGGTGCGGCGGCACGCTCGGCGCGGCCTGGACGGTCGCCGCCCTGCACGCGCTGCGGCAGGCCACCGACTGGGATCCGCGCGAGGCCGACGTCCTCGTGGGCACCTCCGCCGGGGCCGAGGTGGCGGCGCTGCTCGGCTCGGGCGTCGGCGTCGAGGGCCTGCTGGCCGCGCAGCTGGGCCGCCCGGACGCCCGCCCCGAACTCCTCCGGCACTTCGCCACCCCGCCCCGGGCGCTCCCGCCCCGGCCCGCGGCCTTCCTCGGATCACCCCGGCTCGCCCGGCACGCCCTGCGCGGCACCGCCCCCGTCGTGGCCGGGCTGTCCGGCCTGCTGCCCCAGGGCCGCGGCGACAACCGCCGGCTGGCCGCCCTCGCCGACTCCCTCGCACCCGCCGGACGGTGGGTGCGGCACCCGGCGACCTGGCTGGTGGCGACCGACTTCGACACGGGCCGCCGTACGGTCTTCGGGCACCCCGACACGCGCCCGGCCGCACTGCGGGACGCGCTCCGGGCGTCCTGGGCGGTGCCGGGCTGGTTCCCGCCCGTGCGCATCGGGGGCCGGCGGTACGCCGACGGCGGCATCCTCTCCACCGCCTCCGCCGACCTGCTCGTCCCGAGCGGACTCGACGAGGTGTACGTCGTCGCGCCGATGAGCTCCCGCTCCCCCGGCCCGCGCCGGGGGCTCGGCCGGGCGGAGGGGCTGCTGCGCCGGGTGATGACCCGCACGCTCGACGCGGAGTGCGCCGCGCTGCGGGCGACGGGCACCCGGGTGGTCCGGATCGAGCCCGACGCAGCCGACCTGGAGGTGATGGGCGGCAACTTCATGGACCACCGACGCCGCCTGACGGTCCTGGAGAGCGCCCTGCGCACGACACGCGCCCACGTCCGCGAGGCCCTCGGCGAAGCCGCCCGCGCCGCCGTCCCCACCGTCGACGCCCGGACGACAGGAGCCTGAGATGCCGCACTCCGAGAACCCCGGGAACCGCGAGCGTCACGAGAACCGCGAGCGTCACGAGAACACCGAATCCCGCGGGACCCCCGGGCCCGCCGAGACCCCCGGGGCAGCCGCGACCGCCGACCGCACGGCCGGGGCTGTGGTCCGGGAGACCCGCCACGTAGAGGCGCTGATCATCGGCAGCGGCCTCTCCGGCATCGGCGCGGCCGTCAAGCTGCGCGAGGCGGGGGTGCGGGACCTGGTCCTCGTCGAGAAGGCGGACGACCTGGGCGGCACCTGGCGGGACAACACCTACCCGGGCTGCGCCTGCGACGTGCCCTCCGCCCTCTACTCGTACTCCTTCGCGCCCAACCCGGAGTGGACCCGGGCCTTCGCCGGGCAGCCCGAGATCCGCTCCTACCTCCGCGACACCGCCGCCGCGTACGGCATCACACCGCTGATCCGCTACGGCACCGAGGTCACCCGGGCGCAGTGGCACCCCGGCGAGGCCCGCTGGCACGTCGAGACCGGCCGCGACACCTATACGGCCCGCTTCCTGATCTCGGCGGCCGGGCCCTGGCACGAACCGCTGCTCCCCGACATACCCGGCCTCGCCGACTTCCCCGGCGAGGTCTTCCACTCCTCGCGCTGGCGCCACGACGTCGACCTCACCGGCGCCCGGGTTGCCGTCGTCGGCAGCGGCGCCTCGGCCGTGCAGTTCGTGCCGGCGATCCAGCCGCGCGTCGGCCGGCTGCACCTGTTCCAGCGCACCGCCCAGTGGGTGCTGCCCAAGCCCGACCACACGGTGCCACGGGCCGAACGCCGGTTGCTGCGCAGCGTCCCCGGGGCCCAACGGGCGCTGCGCGGGGCGGAGTACGCGGCGCTGGAGGCCCTCGGGGTCGGCTTCCGCCATCCGGCTCTCCTGCGCGCCGTGCAGAAGGTGGGCACGCTGCACCTCCGGGCCACCGTCAAGGACCCCCATCTGCGGCGGGCGCTGACCCCCGACTACACCCTGGGCTGCAAGCGGCTCCTCCTTTCCAACACCTACTACCCGGCCCTGACCAGGCCCAACGTCACCGTGCACGCGACGGCGGTGAAGGCCGTCGAGGGCCGCCGCGTCCTCGGCGCCGACGGCAGCCGCGCGGACGTCGACACGATCGTCCTGGGCACCGGCTTCCACATCCTCGACATGCCCATCGGCCGACGGGTGTTCGACGCCGACGGCGTCAGCCTCGACGACCACTGGAAGGGCAGCCCGGACGCCTATCTCGGCACCACCGTCAGCGGCTTCCCCAACGCGTTCGTCCTCCTCGGACCACACCTCGGCACCGGGCACTCCTCGGCGTACGCGGTCCTCGAAGCCCAACTGGCGTACGTGGCGGGCGCGGTACGGCACTTCCGCGCGGCGGGCTGGACCAGCATGGACGTACGCCCCGAGGTGCAGGCCGCGTTCGGCGCCGAGGTCCGCCAGGCCCTGCCGTCCACCGTCTACAACGCGGGCGGCTGCTCCAGCTACTACCTCGACGTCAACGGCGTGAACAGCTTCAGCTGGCCCTGGTCCACGGGCCGGATGCGCCGACGCCTGGCACGGTTCGACCCCGAGGCCTACGACGCCTGGGAAGCCTAGGACGCCTGTGCCGCCCATGCCGCCTACGACGTCACGGGCGCCGTCGGCCGAGGCCGCGACCCGATGGCCGCGATCAGGAAGGACACCCCGGTGGTCACGGCGATCGTCCCCAGCATCACCATCGTGACGCCGATGACGTAGAGGCCGCTGGCGTCGTCGGACCAGTCGTAGAAGGAGGCCACGGTCAGACCGGCCGTGGTGCCGACCACCGCGCCCGCGATGTGCCGCCGGGACGCCGCCCAGTACACCGGCACCAGCAGGGTCAGCACCAGACCGAGCACCTGCCACGCCTCGTACGGGCCGGTCGACGAACCGTCAGGAAGCAGATCACGCCGCTGGTCCGAGCCCAGCCAGAGGGCCCACAGGGCCAGGGCGGACGCGGCCGTCACGAGGGCCGGCCGCAGCTGGGACCAGCTCTTGAAGGGGTGCTGGAGTCGTTGGCTCATGTGCCCAGACTCCCGGCGCGGCCCCGCGCCCGGCAGAGCACAAGTACTCAGCCGCACCCGAGTACATGAGCGACCGGGGTCCCACCGCACCGCCGCCGAGCGCCCCCTAAGCGGGTGAAGCCCGGTCCCGTTCTCCCGGTGCGGGGCATGGATGAAGCCCCCGGCCCCACCCGGCCGAGTCGGCGGACACGAGCGCTGGAGTTGAGCGATGAACGCGATGAAGCAGAGCCATGAGACGGGGCCGAGGCCCGAGACGCGGCAGAGGCCCGATCGGAACGACCCCACCGGCAACCGCACCCACCACATCCCGGTCCTCGTCGTCGGGGGTTCCCTCGTCGGCCTGTCGACCTCGGTGTTCCTGGGCCGCCTGGGGGTGCCGCACACCCTGGTGGAGCGGCACGCCGGCACCTCCATCCACCCGCGCGGCCGGGGCAACAACGTCCGCACGATGGAGCTGTTCCGGACGGCCGGCGTCGAGCCGGGCATCCGCCGGGCCGCCGCCACCCTGTCCGGCAACCACGGCATCCTCCAGACGCCCACCCTCGTCGGCGACGCGGGCGAGTGGCTCTTCAAGGAGATCGACGCGGGCGGCGGACTCGCCCGGTTCAGCCCCAGTTCCTGGTGCCTGTGCAGCCAGAACGACCTGGAGCCGGTGCTGATCGAGCACGCCGAACGACTCGGCGGCGACCTGCGCTACAACACCGAACTGCTGTCGTTCGAGAGCGACTCCTCCGGTGTCACCGCGATCGTCAAGAGCCGCGAGACCGGTGAGCACACCACCGTCCGCGCCGACTACCTCGTCGCCGCAGACGGCCCCCGCAGCCCGATCCGCGAGCAGCTCGGCATCGGCCACAGCGGCCCCGGCGACCTGTTCCACAACGTCAGCGTCACCTTCCGCTCCCGCGGCCTGGCCGAGGTCGTCGGCGACCGTCTCTTCATCGTCTGCTACCTGACGAACCCCGAGGCCGACGGGGCTCTGCTGCCCGTGGACAACCGGGAGAACTGGGTCTTCCACCTGCCCTGGCACCCCGAACACGGCGAATCCCTGGAGGAGTTCACCGAGGAGCGGTGCGTCGAGCACATCCGCCGCGCGATCGGGGTGCCGGATCTCGACGTCGAGATCACCGGCAAGGCCCCCTGGCACGCCGCCCAGCGCGTCGCCCGCAGCTACCGCTCGGGACGGGTCTTCCTGGCCGGCGACTCGGCCCACGAGATGTCCCCCACCGGGGCCTTCGGCTCCAACACCGGTATCCAGGACGCCCACAACCTCGCCTGGAAGCTGGCGGCGGTGCTCGGCGGCTGGGCCGGGGAGGGCCTGTTGGACACGTACGACGCCGAGCGCCGCCCGGTGGCGGAGGCGACCAGCGCCCGTGCCGCCGCCCGGTCCGTGGAGCACAGCCACCCCGGCTTCGCACCGGCCCCCGGCGTCGGCGGTGGCGGCGGCCCGCAGCGCGGCATCCTCAACGTGGCCCTCGGCTACCGCTATCCGCAGGGCGCCGTCCTCGGCACCGACCCCGGGTCCGCGGTCGTCCCGGAACGCCTGGACCTGTCCGGCGCACCGGGCAGCAGGGCGCCCCACATGGCGGTACGGCACCGGGGTGAACACATCTCCACGCTGGACCTCTACGAGCGCTCGCTCGTCCTGCTCAGCGACGCCGACGCCCCAGCCACTGCCGGTGCCGGTGCCGGTGCCGACGGTGAGTGGCACGAGGCCGCCCTCCGGCTGGCCGAGGAGATGTCCGTCCCCCTGACCTCGTACCGGGTCGGCGACGGCCCCGCCGCCGACCTGACGCCCGCGGGCGACGCGGACTGGGCGGCGGTCCACGGGACGGCCCCCGGCGGCGCCGTACTCGTCCGGCCCGACGGATTCGTGGCCTGGCGGGCGCCCGGTCCGGTCCCGGACGCCGAGGCGGCGCTGCGGGAGGTCCTGACCACGCTGCTGGCGAAGGCCTGAGCCCGTCTCCCGTGAACTCGCCCGGCGGACGGGCGGGTTCACCCGAGTGAACCTCTTGAGTGGTGGGGGCGCGACGACTGTCTGACGGTTGATCACGTCGGGGGCGGGTCATCACAGCTGACGAGGTGTCGGCTGCCCGCCCGTCGGCGGAAGGATCGTCAGATGCGCTCAGTTCGTATGCTCATGGCCACCGCGGCGGCCTCGGCCCTCCTCGCGCTCGGCGCGCCCGTCGCGTACGCGTCCGGGGGCTGGGACGGCACGGACTCCTCCTCCAGCGGGGAGCACGACAAGGGGCAGGACAAGACCGCCTCCGGCAACGCCGGGCAGGACGAGGGGTCCTGGAGCGGGAAGCAGGACGGCGGTTCCTGGAGCGGCAAGCAGGAGAACGGCTCCCACGGCGGTGGCCAGGACGAGGAGTCCTGGGGCGGCAAGCACGAGAAGCCCAGCGGTGGGATGCACACCGGCGGTGGCGGCCTCGCCGCCCCGGCCGTGACCGCGGGCGGGCTGGCCGTCCTGGCCGTCGCCGGGACCGGCCTGTACGCGGTGCGCCGCAAGAAGACCGCCACAAGCGTGGCCTGATCGTGCCGGGCCCGATAGCCGCGTGACCGGCCGCGCCGCCGCACGACGGCCCGGCCGGTCACGGCGAGACCTGCGGTCGGCAGCACCCCCCTCCGCGGCCCCGTCACCCGCCCGGACCCCCATCACCCGCCCGGTGGACCGGTCACCCGCGCAGTGCATACGAGTCGCGCGCCCGCAGGGCCGGGCTCAGGATCGAGGCACGCCGACGTCACGCCGATCGGGCCGACGTTCGCCCTTCTCTGCCCCCCACCGAGGAGATGTGCGCAGGATGACCACCACGTCCGAACGTGTTTCCGAGTCACGGAAGCGACAGGTGTCGCAGCGTGTCTCCCAGTCCGTCTTCGACGGCTCCCGGCTCCGTGTCGTCCTCCTCGTGGACGTCTACGACGGTGCCCAGCAGCAGTTCCTGGAGGCGTACGAGCAGCTGTGCAACCAGGTCGCGTCCGTCCCCGGACACGTCAGCGACCAGCTGTGCCAGTCCATCGAGAACCCCTCCCAATGGCTCATCACCAGCGAGTGGGAGAGCGCCCCGCCCTTCCTCACCTGGGTGAACAGCGAGGAACACGTGCAGATGGTGAAGCCGCTGCACAACTGTGTCCGCGACACCCGCTCGCTGCGCTTCCACATCGTCCGCGAGACCGGCGGCCCGGCGGTGGAGGCCGAGGCCGGCGAGCGCCGTCTGCAGCCCTCGCCCCGCATCGGCGACGGCCTGATCCGGCACGCGCTCACCTTCACCGTCAAGCCGGGCAGCGAGGAGAAGGTCGCCAGGATCCTCGCCGACTACGCCGCTCCGGAGCCCCGGGTCGACGACACCACCCGGCTGTGCCGCACCTCCCTGTTCATGCACGGCAACCGGGTGGTCCGCGCCGTCGAGGTGCGGGGCGACCTGCTGGCAGCGCTGCGGCACGTCGCCCGGCAGCCCGAGGTACGGGCGGTCGAGGAGGCCCTCAACCCCTATCTGGAGCAGGACCGGGACCTCGACGACCCCGACTCGGCCCGGGTCTTCTTCACCCGTGCGGCGCTGCCCGCCGTCCACCATGTGACGGCCGGCCAGGAGAGCCCGGACGCCGTACGGCACGCGCTGTACTACCCGGCCCGTGAGGGCTGCGGGCTACGGCTGGCCGAGCTGCTCGCCCGGCAGGACGAGGCGGCGGCGGACGACCCGCGGGGCCCGGTGCTGCGCAGCACGATCTTCCAGCGCGACGACATCGTGGTGCGGCTGGTCGACGTACGCGGCGGCCTCGACGCCGACCCGGGCCCCGTGCTCGGGCTCACCGACCGCGCCCGCGCGGCCGAGCTGACGGCGCTCCTGGACGGCGACGCCCTCGGCACGGACGGCTCGCCGCAGGACGCCGCCCCCGCCCGGCTGCTCACGGTCGCCCGCATGGACCTCGTCACCGACCGCCGGGCGCCCGACGCCTGAACCCCCCTTGCCGCACTGCGCCCTGTCGCACTGCCTCTTGCCGATGCAGCCCCTGTCCGACGCAGCTCACGTTCGGAGGAACGTCGTGATCAATCGCCATCCCAGAGTGGTGGATGTCAGCGAGGTCGAGCCCAACACCCGGCGCGGCGGTGATCTGCGCGCCATGCTCACCCCCACCACCGTCGGCTCCACCAGCGGTTTCATGGGCGTGGCCATCGTGGCGCCCGGCGACCGCATCGCCGAGCACTACCACCCTTACTCCGAGGAGTTCATCTACGTCATCTGCGGACAGCTGGAGGTGGACCTCGACGGCGAGGCCCACGAACTCCGGCCCGAGCAGGGGCTGCTGATCCCCGCCCACATGCGCCACCGCTTCCGCAACGTCGGCAACGTGGAGGCCCGGATGGTCTTCCACCTCGGCCCGCTGGCCCCGAGCCCGCCGCTCGGCCACGTCGACACCGAGGACGCGAACGGCGTACCGATCCCGGTGGAGGCGGCGCACGCCGCACGGGCGGCCGAACGCTCCCAGGTCCGCTCATGACCAGGCGCGTGGCGGTCACCGGCATAGGCATCGTCGCCCCCGGCGGCATCGGCGTCCCGGCGTTCTGGGACCTCCTGGCGGGCGGCCGTACGGCGACGCGCGGCATCACCTTCTTCGACCCGTCCGGGCTGCGTTCGCGGATCGCCGCCGAGTGCGACTTCGACCCGGCGGCCCACGGACTGGACGCGGACCGGATCGCCCGCTGCGACCGGTACATCCAGTTCGCCCTGGTCGCCGGCGAGGAGGCCGTACGGGACTCCGGCCTCGACCTCGCCACGGAGAACCCCTGGCGGGTCGGGGTGTCCCTGGGCACCGCGGTCGGCGGCACCACCCGGCTGGAGCACGACTACGTGCTGGTCAGCCACAGCGGCCGGCGCTGGGACGTGGACCACCGGGAGGCCGGTCCGCATCTGCACCGGGCGTTCGCGCCCAGCACCCTCGCCTCCACCGTCGCGGAACGCTTCGAGGCGCGCGGCCCGGTGCAGACCGTCTCCACCGGCTGCACCTCGGGTCTCGACGCCGTCGGGTACGCCTTCCACACCATCGAGGAGGGCCGGGCCGACATCTGCATAGCCGGGGCGTCGGACTCGCCGATCTCCCCGATCACCATGGCCTGCTTCGACGCGATCAAGGCCACGTCCCCCAACAACGACGACCCGGCCCACGCCTCCCGCCCCTTCGACGCCGACCGCAACGGGTTCGTCATGGGCGAGGGCGGAGCCGTACTCGTCCTGGAGGAGCTGGAACACGCCCGGGCCCGGGGCGCGCACGTGTACTGCGAGATCGGGGGCTACGCCACCTTCGGCAACGCCTACCACATGACCGGTCTGACCACGGAGGGCCTGGAGATGGCGCGGGCCATCGAGGACGCCCTCGACCACGCCCGGATCGACCGCACGGCCGTCGACTACGTCAACGCGCACGGCTCGGGCACCAAGCAGAACGACCGGCACGAGACGGCCGCCGTCAAACGCACGCTCGGCGCGCACGCCTACGACACGCCCATGAGCTCCATCAAGTCCATGGTGGGCCACTCGCTGGGCGCGATCGGCGCCATCGAGGTCGTCGCCTGCACGCTGGCCCTGGCCCACCAGGTCGTCCCGCCCACCGCGAACTACGAGACCCCGGACCCCGAGTGCGACCTGGACTACGTCCCGCGCGTCGCCCGCGAGCGGAAGCTGACCCATGTGCTCTCCGTGGGCAGCGGGTTCGGCGGCTTCCAGTCCGCGGTGGTCATGAGTCTGCCGAGGGAGAAGACACGATGAGCAAGCGGCGTCCTCGGCGCGCGGCCGTCACCGGAATCGGCGTGGTCGCGCCCAACGGAACGAGCACCGAGACGTTCTGGAAGTCGACCCGGGAGGGCATCAGCGTCCTGGACCGGGTCACCCGCGAGGGCTGCGGGCACCTGCCGCTCAAGGTGGCCGGCGAGGTCCGGAACTTCGACCCGCCCTCGGCGGTCGAGGAGCGCTATCTCGTCCAGACCGACCGGTTCACGCACTTCGCGATGGCCGCCGCCGACCAGGCGCTCGACGACGCCCGCCTCGACCGGCCCGCGACCGACGCGGCCCCGTTCTCGGTGGGCGTGGTCACCGCGGCCGGCTCCGGCGGCGGCGAGTTCGGGCAGCGGGAGCTGCAACAGCTGTGGTCCAAGGGCAGCCGTTTCGTCGGCCCGTACCAGTCCATCGCCTGGTTCTACGCCGCGAGCACCGGTCAGATCTCCATCCGCCGGGGCTTCAAGGGCCCCTGCGGGGTGATCGCCTCCGACGAGGCCGGCGGCCTCGACGCCGTGGCGCACGCGGCGTGGGCGGTGCGGCGCGGCACCGACGTGATGGTGACCGGCGCGACCGAGGCGCCGCTCGCCCCCTACTCGATGGTCTGCCAGCTCGGCTACCCGGAGCTGAGCACCGTGGCCGACCCGGACCGTGCCTACCGTCCCTTCACCGCGGCGGCCTGCGGGTTCGTACCCGCCGAGGGCGGCGCGATGCTCGTGGTGGAGGCCGAGGAGACCGCCCGGGAACGCGGCGCCCCCGTACGGGCGTACCTGGCGGGCCACGCGGCGACGTTCACCGGCGCCTCCCGCTGGGAGGAGTCCCGGGCGGGCCTCGCCGAGGCGATCCGGGGCGCCCTGGAGGAGGCCGGCTGCGCCCCCGAGGAGGTCGACGTGGTCTTCGCCGACGCCCTCGGCACCCCGGCGGCGGACCGGGCCGAGGCGCTGGCCCTCACGGACGCCCTCGGCGCGCACGGCACCCGGGTCCCCGTCACGGCGCCGAAGACCGCCGTGGGCCGGGGCAACGGCGCGGCGGCCGTGCTGGACGTGGCGGCGGCGGTGCTCGCGATGGAGCACGGCGTCATCCCGCCCACCCCCAACGTCTTCGACGTCTGCCACGACCTCGACCTCGTCACCGTCCGCGCCCGCGCCGCCGAGCCGCGCACGGCGCTGGTCCTCAGCCGGGGACTCATGGGGTCGAACTCGGCGCTGGTGCTGCGGCTCGGCCCCGGCGACACCTCCTGACCACCCCTCCCGACGCCCCACCCGACGCCCCACCCCCGCACCGACGCTCCACCTCTGCACCAAGGAGAAACCGCATGAGTGACCGCATCACCGTGGAAGAACTGTCCGAGCTGATGAAGAAGGCCGCCGGGGTCACCGTCACCCCGGAGGAGCTCCAGCAGCGCTACGAGTCCGGCTTCGACGCCCTCGGCATCGACTCGCTCGGCCTCCTCGGCATCGTGGGCGAGCTGGAGAACCGGTACGGCACGCCGATGCCGCCGGACGCGGAGAAGGCCAAGAGCCCGAGGCAGTTCCTCGAACAGGTCAACAGCGCGCTGATGGCAGGAGCCTGACATGGCCGGACACACGCACAACGAGATCACCATCGCCGCGCCCGTCGACCTGGTCTGGGACATGACCAACGACGTCGCGAACTGGCCCCGGCTGTTCAGCGAGTACGCCAGCGCCGAGATCCTCTCCGAGGAGGGGGACCGGGTGACGTTCCGGCTGACCATGCACCCCGACGAGAACGGCAAGGTCTGGAGCTGGGTCTCGGAGCGGGAGACGGACCGCGAGACGCTCACCGTGGAGGCCCGCCGCGTCGAGACGGGCCCCTTCGCCTACATGAACATCCTGTGGGAGTACGAGAAGGTCCCGGGCGGGACCCGGATGGCGTGGACGCAGGACTTCGCCATGAAACCGGACGCGCCGGTCGACGACGACTGGATGACCGAGAACATCAACCGCAACTCCAAGGTCCAGATGGCCCTGATCCGGGACCGCATCGAGAAGGCCGCCGCCGAACAGGGCGCCGCGCCGGGCCTGACCGACTGAGCGCCGAGCGATCGAGCGCTCTCCGACCGAGCCGGACGGAGAACACCCCATGCACCAGTCCCTGATCGTCGCCCGGATGGCCCCGGGCGCCGCCCCGGACATCGCCAAGATCTTCGAGGAGTCCGACCGGGGGGAGCTGCCGCACCTCATCGGAGTCTCCCGGCGCAGCCTCTTCCAGTTCGACGACGTGTACATGCATCTCGTCGAGTCCGAGCGGGACCCCACGCCCGCCATCACGAAGATGGCCGGACACCCCGAGTTCCGGGCCATCAGCGAACAGCTGTCGGCGTACGTCACCGCGTACGACCCCGCGACCTGGCGTTCGCCGAAGGACGCGATGGCGAAGTGCTTCTACCGCTGGGAGCGGGACAACCGCTCCTGAAACACCGCCAGGCCGCCGGGCACGCGCGTCGCGCGTGCCCGGCGGCCTGTGCCGGTCACCGTGCGTGTCACCCGGGCACGTGGCAGTCGAACGCGTGCAGATAGGCGTTGACCGGCCGTACGTCGTCGATGACCAGCCCCGCGGCCGACAACCGGGAGGTCATGCTCTCGGTGGTGTGCTTGGCCCCGCCGACGTTGAGGAGCAGCAGCAGGTCCATGGCGGTGCTGAACCGCATCGACGGCGAGTCGTCGACGAGGTTCTCGATGACGACGACCCGGGTGCCGGGGCCGCCCGCCCCGATGACGTTGCGCAGCAGCCGGGCGGTGCTGTCGTCGTCCCACTCCAGGATGTTCTTGATGACGTACACGTCGGCCCGGACCGGGACGGCCTCACGGCAGTCGCCGGGGACGACCCGGGTGCGGTCGGCGAGCGCGCCGCCCGGACGCAGCCGGGGGTCGGCGTTCTCCACCACGCGCGGCAGGTCGAGCAGGGTGCCCTGCAGCGCCGGGTGCTTCTCCAGGAGGCTCGCCACCACGTGGCCCTGCCCGCCGCCGATGTCGGCGACGGACGAACTCCCCGACAGGTCGAGGAACTCGGCGACGTCCCGCGCGGACTGCGTGCTGGACGTCGTCATGGCCCGGTTGAAGACGTCCGCCGACTCCGGGGCGTCCTCGTTGAGGTAGACGAAGAACTCCTTGCCGTACAGGTCCTCGACGACGTTGCGGCCGGAGCGCACCGCCTCGTCGAGCTTCGGCCAGGCGTCCCAGGTCCACGGTTCGGTGCACCACAGGGCGATGGCGCGCAGGCTGTGCGGGTCGTCCTCCCGCAGCAGCCGGGACATGTCGGTGTGCGCGAACGTCCCGTCCGGCCGTTCGGTGAAGACGCCGTGGCAGGACAGGGCCCGCAACAGCCGTCGCAGCGACTTCGGTTCGGCCTTGACCGCGGCCGCGAGGTCCTCCGCGGACAGCGGGGTGTCGCCGAGGGCGTCGGCGATCCCCAGCCGGGCCGCCGCGCGCAGGGCGGCGGCGACCGCCGCGCCGAACACGAGCTCCCTGAACCGCATGGGCGGCGGCGGGGCGGCCTGGGTGTCCTGCGCGGACGTGTGGACGGCCTGGGTCCGCGTGGTGCGGGCGGGGGGTGACGGCTCCCCCGGCGGCCTGGTCTGAGCGGTCGTCATGCGACGCCTTCCTTCTTCGAGTTCATGGACGGCCCCGGCCGGTCAGCACAGTCCGGCGGGCTTGGACGCCGCGCAGGTGTTGCCCGAGAAGGTGTTGCCCTTGCCGGCGGTGTCGGTGTTGACGATGTCCGCCGGGGCGTTGTTCTCCAGGACGTTCTCGGTGATCCGGTTCCGCTCGCTGGTGGTGCCCACGAAGCTCTTCCACACGACGATGCCGCCCGACAGCGGGGAGGCGCCGGCGTTCCCGGTGATCCGGTTCCGCGTCACCAGGGTGTCCTCGGCGCCGGTCAGCACGATGCCGGTGCCCTGGAGGGCGTCCAGTCGCGCGGTCTTCGGGCAGGACTTGTTGTTGCGGTCGACGAGGTTGTCGCGCACGGTCAGCGCGCCGGCCCTCGGCATGTTCTCGTCGCCGACGACGAAGACGCCCGCGCAGTTGCCGGTGATGTGGTTGTCCGCGACGGTGAGGTTGCGCAGACGCCGGACGGTGAGGCCGATCCGGTTGCCCTCCAGGCGGTTGTGGGCGACGACGGTGCCGCCGCTGTCCGTGGCTCCCTGCTCGGCCTTGACGGTGTTCGCGAGGAACAGACCGGCGTCGCCGTTGTCCCGGGCGGTGTTCTTGCGGAACACGCCGCGTACCGAGCGCTCCTGGGCGATGCCCCACACGCCGTTCTTCACCGCGGTCACGTGCCGGACGGTCAGCCGGTCGGTGTCCTGCGCGAACACCCCGGACCCGGTGAAGCCGGTCACGGTCAGGTTGGCGACGGTGACGTCCTCGACCTTGTGGTCCTTCGTCCCGATCACACAGATGCCGTTGCCGGCGTCGCCGCACCCGTCGGCGGCCTTCTTCACGGCCGGTTCGACGACGGTGCGGGGGCCCATGCCGCGCAGGGTGATGCCGTGGGTGCTCACCCTGACGCTCTCGCGGTAGGTGCCGGAGGCCACGAGCACGGTGTCCCCGGGCGCCGCCGCGTCCACCGCCTGCTGGATGGACTCCCCCGGGAAGACCACATGGGTCGGATGATGGGCGACGGCCTGCGGGGCGGCCCCGAGCCCCATCCCGATGACCGCCGCCACGCACGCCAGATAGCCAATATGCGATTTCGTCATATTCCACAAGATATGACCAAGCGCCACGCAAACCGGCCCGATGGTCCGTCCGAGGGCGTGTCTCGCCGACGTCCCCCGCTCCGGCCGTCAGCGACCGCCGGCGGCCGTCAGCGACCTTCAGCAACCTTCAGCCGCCGAGGCGCCGTCGGTCCTCCTCGTCCCACGTACGCGTGTCGCGCGGTTCGACGTACGGCTCCTCGTGGGGCGGATGGCCGCCCGCCAGGGCACGCTGACGCGCCAGTTCGGCGTCGAACTCCAGGCCGAGGAGGATCGCCAGATTGGTGATCCACAGCCACACCAGGAAGATGATCACACCCGCGATGGCGCCGTAAGTCCTGTTGTACGAGCCGAAGTTGGCCACGTAGAAGGCGAAGCCGGCCGAGGCGGCCAGCCAGATCAGCAGGGCGAGCAGACTGCCCGGCGTGATCCAGCGGAAACCGCGGACCTTGGCGTTCGGGGTGGCCCAGTAGAGGACCGCGATCATGATCGTGACCAGCACGACCAGCACCGGCCACTTCGCGATCGACCACACGGTGAGCGCCGTGTCACCGACCCCGAGCGTGGTGCCGACCTCCTTGGCCAGGGCGCCGGTGAACACCACGATCAGGGCGCTGATCACGGCCATCACCATCAGCACCACGGTCACACCGACCCGGACCGGCAGCACCTTCCACACCGGACGGCCCTCGGGGACGTCGTACACCGCGTTCGCGCTCCTGATGAACGCCGCGACATAGCCGGAGGCCGACCACACCGCGAGCGCCAGACCCACGATCGCCATGATCGAGCCGAGCCCGGCGTTGCCCTGCATCTGCCGGACGGCGTTGGTCAGGACGTCCCGCGCGGCGCCGGGGGCGAGCTGCTGGATGTTGTCCAGCACCTGCTGCGTCGCCGAGCGCCCGACGATCCCCAGCAGGGAGACGAGCGCCAGCAGCGCCGGGAACAGAGCGAGGATCCCGTAGTAGGTCAACGCCGCCGCCCGGTCGGTCAGCTCGTCCTTCTTGAACTCCTTCAGGGTGCCCTTCAGCACCGCCCACCAGGAGCGTTTGGGCAGGTCGGTGGGGCTGTCCGGGGCCCGCCGCTCCACCTCCTCGTCGGGCCCGGCCGCCGGTGCCCGCGCGGTCTCGCCCGCCGCGTGGCGCCCGGCCTCCTCGCCGCGCCCGCCGCGCCCGTCGTGCTCGCCGGGCTCGACCTGCTCGTCGCGCTCGAACCGGTCGGTGTGCCCGCCGTAGCCGGGGTGCCCACCGTGCCGTCCCTGCCCTCTGTGCCGTCTCAGCGTTCGCATCATGCTGTGCGAGTAGCCGACCCGGCACGGCTTATACGTGCATATTCACGGCAAATCATTCAGCGCGGAGGCGCCGGGCGGTCGTAGACGTTGTCCGGGGTGATCACCTCCGTGACCGCGCGGGCGAGCAGCGAGGACGGCTCCTGGCCCTCGTGGGTCACGTCGGTGTTGAGCAGCAGCACCAGGGTGGCCTTCCGGGCCGGCAGGTAGACGGTCACGCTCTGGTAGCCCGGGATGGAGCCGTTGTGGCCGATCCAGCCGCCGGTCTCGAAGACGCCGAGGCCGTAGCCGGTGCCGGGGAAGCCGGTCGGCAGCGTCGTCAGCCGTTCGCGCTGGGTCTGCGGGCTGAGGAGGGTCCCCGTGGCGACGACCCCGGCCCAGCGGCGCAGGTCGCGCAGGTCCGAGATCACCGCGCCGGCCGCCCAGGCCCAGCTGGGGTTCCAGTCCGTGGCGTCCTCGATCTCGCCGCTGAGCGTCTGGTTCGTGTAGCCGTGCGCGTGCGGCTCGGGGAACTCGCGGCCCTCGGGAAACAGTGTGCGGCGCAGCCCTGCCGGACGCAGCACCCGCTGGTGGAGGTAGTCGGCGAAGCGCTTGCCGCTGACCTGCTCGACCACCAGGCCGAGCAGGACGAAGTTGGTGTTGGAGTACTGGAACTCTTCACCCGGCGCGAAGGTGTTCGGGTGCCGGAAGGCGTACGCGAGCAGCTCACGCGGCGTGAACGAGCGGCTCGGGTCGCTCAACAGGGCCTGTGCGAAGTCCGGGTCGGCGCTGTACGGGAAGAGGCCGCTGCGCATCTGCGCGAGCTGACGCAACGTGATCCGGTGACCGTTCGGCACGCCCCGGACGTAGCGGGAGATCGGGTCGTCCAGGCGGACCCTGCGGTCGTCGACGAGTTGGAGCAGCGCGGTGGCCGTGAACGTCTTCGTCTCGCTGCCGATCCGCAGGAACAGGTCGCTGGTCATGGGTCGGCGGGTGATGGTGTCGGCGACCCCGGTGGACCGGACGTAGCACCCCTGGCCCGGGATCCACAGGCCGACGGTGACGCCGGGGATGCCGGCCTCCCGGCGGACGCCCGCGACGGCTTCGTCCAGACGGGCGGTCAGTTCGGGGCCGAGACCGCCGCGCGGACAGTCATTCTTGTCGTACCGGTCCTTGTCGTATCGGCCTTTGTCGTACCGGCCTTCGTCATACCGGTCGGCCGCCGCGTGCACGGTCGTCGCGGGTGCCATCGCCATCGGAGCCAGTACGGACGCCACCAGCAGCGCGGCGGCGAACGGACGGCGGGAGGGGGTGCGTCGCATGTCGGGCGCCTTCTCCGAAGCAGGGTCTCGAAGGCGCAAGCGTCACCGTCCGAGCTCTGGGCAAAAGCCTCTGCCCCGAACACACTCCGGCGAGTCCACTCGTTCGGAGCCGGCCCTGACTTCACCGTTTCAACGGCCATCCACCGTGGTGCGCTCCTCGCGGAAATCACCGCGGATCGCTATTCTCCCGAATGCCCAAAATCAGGCTCGTCCTCCCGCGTGCCAGCCGGAAAAGCGGATCCCTCATGGAGCAGGATTCAGAATGAGAACCGATTATGATTCGGTAAATCAAAACCCTGACGGGGTTCAGCAGCTCGACACCCAGCCCATCTGGCTCCCCGGTCCGCGGGCCGCTTCCGACGGAGGGGACCCGGACGCCGAGCTGATCCAGATGGCCTATGCGACGCACGGGCTGGCTCCGGACCCGACGCTGTCGGACGTCCGTGACCTCCCGCGCCGCCCCGTCAGCCGACGTCGCCCCCGCCCGGGTGCCCACTTCTTCTCCAGGAACCCGAGGATCGTCCCCGTCGCGTTCTTGATTACGACTATCGCCGTGTGCGCACTGACCATGCTTTATTGGTCCGTATCCTATTCATACATTCAACTGCGCGACATCGCGCTGCTGGTGGTGTCGGAGCATCTCGCGCGCTGGTGGCCCCTGACCGTGTACGGGCCGTGGCTTCTGGCGGGGCTGTCCATTGTCCGGGCGGCGGTGCAACAGCGCACCGCCCGGCGGTCCTGGGCTGTGATGCTGCTCTCGTCCGGCACGGCGGTGGCGTTGTGCATCGGCCAGTCACCGGGTTCCCTGCTGGCCATGGTGATCGTCGGAATTCCACCGATCACCGCGCTGGTCTGTTTCCGTGAACTCGTCGGCCAGTTCTCGTCCGCGCCCGGCCCCCGGCACGCCGCCGACGCCCTCGGCGGCCCCAGGCAGGGCGGGCGGTAGGACGGCCGCACGTCATCCGAGGGTCTGCTCCGTCCAGATCGTCTTGCCCGTCGGGGTGGGGCGGGTGCCCCAGCGCTGGGTGAGCTGGGCGACCAGGAGAAGACCCCGGCCGCCTTCGTCGAAGCTGCGGGCCCGACGCATGTGGGGTGCCGTGCTGCTGGCGTCCGAGACCTCGCAGATCAGGCTCTCGTCGTGGATGAGCCGCAGCCGGACGGGGGGCTCGGCGTGCCGGATGGCGTTGGTGACCAGTTCGCTGACGACCAGCTCGGTGACGAAGGCAGCGTCACCCAGACCCCAGGCGTCCAGTCGGCCGAGCGCGTTCTTGCGGGCCTCGGCGACGGCCGAGGGGTCGGCGGCCACGTCCCAGGTGGCGACCCGGCCGGGGTCGAGCGGGCGGGGGCGGGCGAGGAGCAGGGCCACGTCGTCGGTGGGCCGCTCGGGCAGTACGGAGCCGAGGACCCGGTCGCACAGCGCGTCCAGGGAGGTCGTGGCGGGGGCGGCGAGGGTCTGGCACAGGCGGGTGATGCCGACGTCGATGTCGACGCCTGCGCCGTCGTCCTCACCGCTGCGGGACCCGATCAGGCCGTCGGTGTAAAGGGCCAGCAGGCCGCCCTCGGGCAGCTCGGTCTCCAGCGACTCGAAGGGCAGACCGCCCAGGCCCAGCGGGGGCCCCGCCGGAAGGTCGAGCAGGGTGGCGGTGCCGTCCGGACCCACCACGACCGGCGGCGGATGCCCGGCCCTCGCCATGGTGCACCGCCGCGACACGGGGTCGTACACGACGTACAGACACGTCGCTCCGACGACTCCGGTGGTCACGCCGGTCGTGCCGCCCCCGGTGCCGCCGCCCCGCCCGCGGTCGGCCGTCCCGGCGGATTCCTCCGCGGCCTCCGCTTCGGCTGCCAGGCGGGCCACCAGGTCGTCGAGGTGGGTGAGGAGTTCGTCGGGAGGCAGGTCGATGTCGGCGAGGGTGCGGACGGCGGTGCGCAGCCGGCCCATGGTCGCGGAGGCATGGATGCCGTGGCCGACGACGTCGCCGACGACCAGCGCCACCCTGGCCCCGGAGAGCGGGATCACGTCGAACCAGTCGCCGCCCACCCCGGCGCGGGCGTCGGCAGGGAGGTAGCGGGAGGCGATCTCGACCCCGGTCTGCTCGGGCAGGCTCTGCGGCAGCAGGCTGCGCTGGAGGGTGACGGCGGTGCCGCGTTCGCGCGTGTAGCGCAGCGCGTTGTCGATGCTGACCGCCGCCCGGGCCGCCAGCTCCTCGGCGAGGACGAGGTCGTCCTGCTCGAAGGGGTCGGGGTGCCGGTGGCGGGCGAAGACGGCGACGCCCAGGGTGGTGCCGCGTGCGGACAGCGGCACGGTCATCGCCGAGTGGAACCCGAAATCCCGGATGCGGGAGGCCCTCAGCGGGTCCTCCGCCACCCAGTCGGCGATCTCGGGCTCGGTCACCTGGTGCAGCACGGCGCGCCCCGCCCGCAGGCTCCGCACCGGCGGCGACACGTCCGGGTACTCGTCGACCTCGCCGGGCGCGACGACCGCCTCGGGCGTCCCCGGGTGGACGGACCGGTGGGCGATCCGCCGCAGGGCGAGGGCGCGGCCCGCGGCGGGCAGCCGCGGGGCCGGGCCGTACTCCCCCGCCGCCCCGGAGAAGGGGGTGGTGCCGTCGTCGAGGGAGGCCAGCAGGTCGACGCTGATGAAGTCGGCGAGGTCCGGGACCGCGATGTCCGCCAGTTCCTGGGCCGTCCGCGTCACGTCGAGGGTGCTGCCGATGCGCCGGCCGGCCTCGGCGATCAGCTGGAGGCGTTTGCGGGCCCAGTACTGCTCGGTCATGTCGTGTCCGGTGGAGGCCACGCCCAGGACGCGGCCGTTCTCGTCCTGCAGCCGGTAGAGGTCGACCGACCAGGCGTGCTCGCGGTTCTCCCCGGGGGCCCGCGCGTGGTTCTCCATGTACTGCGGTTCGCCGGTCTCCAGGGCCAGCCGCATCAGCCGCTCGACCTCCCCGGCGGCGGGATCGTCCAAGGCCTCCGCCAGGCGCAGCCCGCGCAGGTCGTCGTCGCTCAGGCCCAGCGCTCCGCGCGAGCCCCGGTTGGACGCGCGGAACCGCAGGTCCGTGTCGTGCACCGAGGTCGCGCAGCACGGGGAGTCGAGGAAGCCGCGCAGCGCGAGCGCGTCGTCGCCGGGACGGGGCCGCTCGTCCGACAGGGCGGAGACCAGGAACCAGTCGCGGACCCCGCCGTACGACGTGCGGTGGTGCGCCAGGACCTTGACCTCCAGCCGGCGGCCGTCGCGGTGCCCGAGGACCAGGGTGCCGTGCCATCGCGGCAGGTCGGAGAAGTGCGGGAGCTCGTCCGCCGGAGGCTCCTCGGCGAGCAGGAGGGCCGCGGGCAGGCCCAGGATCTGCGTCGGGGTGTACCCGAGGAGGCGCTCGGCGCCGGCGCTCCAGCCGGTGACGATGCCTTCTTCGTCGACGGTGACCCGCGCGGAGAGCGCCTCACGCGCGGTGTCCGGGCCGGGGCCCGCTCCCGATTCGTCGACGACACGCCGCTCCATGTCCGCTCATCTCACTCTCACCGAGACCCGCACCCAGCGAGGCCGTTCCCCACCGGGGCCCGCCCTCTCTCCTTTGATATGTCCCACTACATCCTTTTCACACTATTCCTTGGCCGCCGGGTGGACATCAGCTCCCCGCACCTCCACGGACACCGCTTTCGCGTGCCCGCCCGCCGGGTGCGCACGGAACGTCGTACGTACCCGAACAATCTGTGGCCCTACACGTGTCACTCCCTTGCCAGTCAGGCGCGTTGAGGCAAACATGGGGCAGCTCGTTTGAGCCAAAACAAACTTCTTCCCCTCCGCCCGACAGGTGAGGCATGTCTACAAGTGCGTCCAGAATGCGGCACGCGGCCGGCGACGGTTACGCGTCCACCGGCTCCCTCAAACAGAACGCGCTCGGCGTCCTGGGCATCCTTTTCTTCGTGCTCTCCGCACAGGCGCCGCTGACCGGTGTCGCCGGAGCGGCGCCGGTGGCGATAGCCATCGGCAACGGCCCGGGCGTCCCCGCGATGTACCTCGTGGCCGGGGTGGTCGTCCTGCTCTTCTCCGTCGGCTACGTCGCGATGGGCCGCCACGTCGTCGACGCGGGCGCCTTCTACTCGTACGTCGGCAAGGGCCTCGGCGGGACGGCCGCCGCCGGCAGCGCGGGCGTGGCGCTGCTCGCGTACCACGCCATCCAGGCGGCGGTGTACGGACTGTTCGGGGCCGTGATGAACGGGCTGGCCCTGCAGTACCTGGAGACGGACGTGCCCTGGTGGCTGTTCGCGCTCGGCACGATGGTGGTCGTGCAGGTGCTCGGCGCCACCGGTGTCGACGTGGGCGCCAAGGTGCTCGCCGTGTTCGTGCTCGCCGAGATCAGTCTGCTGCTGGTCTTCGGCGTGGTGATGCTCCTCAAGGGCGGCGGCCCCGAGGGACTGGCACCCGGCTCCTCCTTCTCCCTGTCGGCGGCGCTCGACGGCGCCCCCGGGGTGGCGCTGATGTTCGCCGTGGCGTCGATGTTCGGTTTCGAGGCGACCGCGATCTACGGCGAGGAGGCACGCGAGCCACACCGCACGGTCCCCCGGGCCACCTACCTCGCGGTCGTCCTCGTCACCGTGTTCTTCGCCTTCACGTCCTGGATGCTGATCTCGGCGCACGGAGCCTCCTCCAGCGCGGCCGCCGCGGGCAAGGCGCTGGAGGCCGGGGACGGGGCCGGTTTCGTCGCCGCGCCGGTCTCCGCCGAACTCGGCGCGTGGGCGGGCGACGCGCTGCCGATCCTGCTGGCCACCTCGCTCTTCGCCAGCATCCTGGCGTTCCACAACTCCGCCAACCGCTACCTCTTCTCCCTCGGCCGGGAGGGCCTGCTGCCGCGCGGGCTGAGCACACTCAACGGCCGCCAGTCGCCGTGGCTCGCGGGTGTCGTGCAGACCGGCGTCGCCGCCCTGCTCGTCTTCCCCTTCGCCCTGGCGGGCAAGGACCCCGTCCTCACCCTCTTCTCCTGGCTCAGCGGTCTCGCCGTCCTGGCGATCATGCTCCTGTACCTGTTGACCTCCGTGTCGGTCATCGTCTACTTCCGCCACGAGCGGTCCGGCGACACCCGGCTCTGGAACACACTGATCGCCCCCGCCCTGGGCGCCGGCGGCATCGCCGGCGCGATCTGGCTGATCATCGCCAACTTCACCACCCTCATCGGCGGCGACACCACCACGGCGGTGTGGCTGGCCCTGGCGGTGCCGGGGGCGCTGCTGGCGGGCATGGCGATGCCGTTGCTGGCGGGGGCACCGGGCAGGAGGTAGAAGGTAGGGGCCTAAGGGTTGAGGGGGTGCGGGTGCGGGTGCGTCGGCGGGTGCGGCCCGGTGGGGGCTGGTCGCGCAGTTCCCCGCGCCCCTGAAAACCCAGGCCCTGCGGGCCTGGAAGACCATGGCCCCGCGAGAAGCCCCACCGGGCCGCACCCGCCGACGCACCCGCACAGCCCCACACGGCTATGCGCCCCGTCAACCCGCCGCGCGCACCTGCCAGGCCCCGAACGTCGCCACCGGGTCCCCGCTCTCCAGGGCCCACGGGTACGCCGTGACCAGCCCTCCGATCGCCCGGAACACCTCCCCCGCCTCCCCGGCCCGCTTCGCCTGCACCAACGCGTACGCCAGCAGGTTGAGATCGGCGACGGCCGCCGCGTGGGTCAGATACCCGGCGCGCGGCCAGTCGGCCGTGGCCCGGTCCAGGGCCGCCACCGCGTTCGGGCGGCTCCACAGGTGGACGGCGGTGAGGGCCTCCAGACCGCCCTGGTCGAGGGTGCCCTGGTAGAGGTCGATGAGGGCGGCGATCTCCAGACCCGCCGTCGGGGCCGTGGGCGCCGTCCCCGTGCGCACCTGGTCGAGGAAGTCGACGGTCTGCGCGTGCGAGCCGCACTCCCACGGCGAGAGGTAGCCGAGCATCTGGAAGTGCGCCTCGCGATGCCAGGGATCACGCCGGACGATCTCGCCCCAGAGCGGGAAGACCTCCTGACTCGGCCGGCGCCACAGCCGCAGCAGACCGAGACGCACCACCCAGGGAGTGGGGTCCTCCGGCCGCAGCGCGGCGGCGTGCTCGCAGGCGTCGAGCGCCTCCCGGGTCTCCGCCGGCACCGGTTGCTCCTCGTACCGCGCCCGCAGCAGGACACCCCACGCGAACATCAACTGGGCGTCCGGGTCCTGTGCCTGCTCCTCCGCCCAGGAACGCTGCAGGGCCGGGGAGGTCGACTCCGCGAGAACGCTCAGCCGGTGGGCCCTGCGGTCCCAGTCACGGCCGGTGTCGCGCAACAGCTGCTCGATCATGGCCACCGCGAGACTGCGACCGCCCGAACTCCCCCTCTCGACCAGACGCTTGCGTACCTTCCCGAGGTCCGCGTCGTCGAGTTCGGGGGCGAGTCTGGTCGTGCCGCGCCGGCGACCGAGGAGAGCCATGGCCGGAGAGTAACGAATTTTGGTCGCACAGTGATGATTCGAGATGGACGTATGTCGATCCGATATCCACACCGTCAGACAAGGGCAGGCAGTCTAGCCCCAACTCGCCTATCTCCATGGGCACTTCACCTTTTGCACACGATCTTCTCTCCCTATCATCGGAAGATGACGGAACCGACACAGTCCGGCCCGTACGCGGGTCAGCCCGCCCCTCCGCCCCAGCCGTCGGCTCCCGCGCCCGGCTGGGCACCGCCCCCGCAGCAAGGGGGCCCCTATCCGTACGCGACCACGCCGCCCGTCGGCCACGGCAGACCCGCCACCCCGCCGGGGAACCCGGCGGCGGTCTCCGACCGGGTGTCGGGCGCGCTGCTGATACTCGGCGCCGCCCTCACCATCGGCGCCTCGTTCACCACGCTGGACACCTCGGTCCAGTACCTCGACAAGGAGCACGAGGAACCGGCTTTCCAGGTCGTCGCGAAGGCGTGGTCCTACACCAGTGGCGGGACGGGCGAGGAGATGGAGTCGGTCACCCGGTTCACCGGGGTGCCGCTGCTCATCGGTGCCCTGGTCGCCGTCGCCGCCGCCGTGCTCCTCCTGACCGGCCGCGCCCGCCGGCTCAGGCCGGGCCCCGCACTGGGCGTCGGCGGCGCGGTGCTGCTCCTCGGCGCGACGCTGTCGGCGCTGACCGAGGTGGTCAACGACGGGCAGTGGGACGGGGACGACCGGGCCACCACCCTCGGCGTCGGCGCCTATCTGCTGGCGCTGGCCTTCCTGTCGGCGCTCGGCGCGACCGTGACGACCGTCCTCGCCACCGGCCGCCCCACCGCCACCGCCCTCCCCGGACCCGCCCCGACGGCGTACCCGGTCCCGACGGCATACCCGGCCCCGGCGGCATACCCGGCCCCGGCGGCGTTCCCGGCCCCCCAGCCGCCGCAGGCTCCACAAGCTCCACAGCCGCAGCAGCCGGCGCCGCCGCAAGCCCCGCAGCCGCCGCAGGCCGCACAGCCCTGGCCGGCCGCGCCCGTCGCACAGCCCACTCCAACGGACCAATCCTCCCCGCCCACGGCTCCGCCGACGCCCTCTCAGGGCTGACTCCTCCCGGGAGCCGGCTGCCCTCGGCGGGGGGTGTTCCTCGAATTGGGTCGCGTGTCACACAGCGGACGCCCCTCGCCTGTGCTATCTTGACCTGAAGTGGCAGTTTTGGTTACCAGAGGCTTCTGAGTGCTCTTCGACCTTCCGTCGACGAGCACTCTTTGTTGTTTCCGGGGCTTTCCGGGACTTTCTTCATCTTCCCGTCGGGTCTAACCGTTGCTGCGACACCGGGTCCGCAAAGTGTGGGCTCCGGGCACTGCATCAAGGGAGTTTCAGCATGGCATCCGGCACCGTGAAGTGGTTCAACTCGGAAAAGGGCTTCGGCTTCATCGAGCAGGAGGGTGGCGGCCCCGACGTCTTCGCCCACTACTCGAACATCGCCACGTCCGGCTTCCGTGAGCTTCAGGAAGGCCAGAAGGTGACCTTCGACGTCACGCAGGGCCAGAAGGGCCCCCAGGCCGAGAACATCGTTCCCGCCTGACTCTGACGCGTACGCATGAGCCGGGGCCCGCGCCCGAAAGGTGCGGGCCCCGGCTCGTGTGCGACAAGCGCCGCCGCATCGAGGAAGGTCCCCATGAACCGCACGGCTCGTACGAACAGCACCAGCTCCTCCCGGTCCCGCACGGAGGGCTCCGCCCGCACCGGCGCGACCCGGGGCAACCGCGCACGCTCGCAGGGCGCGGGGGCGGGCGAGCAAGGGGCTCCTTCCCGTGCGGCCGGAGCCGGATCGGCGACGGGCGGCACCGCCCAGGGCCGTTCGGCCGGGGGCGGCACCGGTGGTGCGGCCGCCAAGGGCGGGTCGGGCAGGAGCGGCGCGGGCAGGAACGCCGCCGGGCGCGGGGACGCCACCAAGAACACCACGGGCCGCGGGGACGCGAAGAACACCGCCGGGCGTGGAAACACCGCCAAGGGCACCCAGGCCAAGGGCGCAGCGGGCAAGAACGGCTCCGGCAGGTCCGGTGCGGCCAAGGCCGGCCGCGGCCGTCGGGGCGGTGGCGCGCGGACCGTCGCGGTCGCCGCCGGTGGGGAGTTCGCGCTGCCGGTCACGGTCACGCCCGCGTTGCCCGCGGTGGAGACCTTCGGCGAACTCGATCTGCCCGCAAAGCTGTTGGAGACGCTGGGCACCGAAGGGATGACCGATCCCTTCCCGATCCAGGCCGCGACGCTGCCGAACTCCCTGGCCGGCCGTGACGTCCTCGGCCGCGGCCGCACCGGCTCCGGCAAGACGCTCGCCTTCGGCCTCGCCCTGCTGGCCCGTACGGCCGGACAGCGCGCCGAGCCCCGGCAGCCGCTGGCCCTCGTCCTCGTCCCCACCCGCGAACTGGCCCAGCAGGTCACCGACGCCCTCACCCCGTACGCCCGCGCGCTGCGGCTGCGGCTGGCCACCGTGGTCGGCGGCATGTCCCTCGGACGGCAGGCGAGCGTGCTGCGCGGCGGCGCCGAGGTGGTCGTCGCGACCCCCGGCCGGCTCAAGGACCTCATAGACCGCGGCGACTGCCGCCTCGACCAGGTCGCGATCACCGTCCTGGACGAGGCCGACCAGATGGCCGACATGGGCTTCATGCCGCAGGTCACCGCGCTGCTCGACCAGGTGCGCCCCGACGGCCAGCGGCTGCTGTTCTCCGCCACCCTGGACCGCAACGTCGACCGGCTGGTCCGCGACTACCTGCACGACCCCGTCGTCCACTCCGTCGACCCCTCCGCGGGCGCGGTCACCACGATGGACCACCACGTGCTGCACATCGAGGACGACGACAAGCACGCCACCACGACCGAGATCGCCGCCCGCGACGGGCGCGTGATCATGTTCCTGGACAGCAAGCACGCGACGGACCGGCTGGTCAAGAAGCTGCTGGCGGTGGGCGTGCGGGCCGCCGCCCTGCACGGCGGCAAGTCGCAGTCGCAGCGCAACCGGGCCCTGAGCCAGTTCAAGGACGGGGACGTGACGGCCCTGGTCGCCACGAACGTCGCGGCACGCGGCATCCACGTCGACGACCTCGACCTCGTCGTCAACGTCGACCCGCCGGGCGACCACAAGGACTACCTGCACCGGGGCGGCCGTACGGCCCGTGCGGGCGAGTCCGGCACGGTCGTCACCCTGGTGCTGCCGCACCAGCGCCGTGACGTGACCCGGCTGATGGCGGTCGCCGGGATCACCCCGACCACCACGCGGGTCCGCTCGGGCGATGCGGACCTGAACCGCATCACCGGCGCGCAGGCGCCCTCCGGCGTCCCGGTCGTCCTCGCCCCGCCGGTCACCCAGCAACCGGCCGCCCGCCCCACCTCGGCGTCGCGCGGCCGTCGCAGCCGCCCGTCGCAGGGACGCCGCCGCGCCCCGGCGAAGGGCAACGGCCGCTGAGCCGGTCGGCACGGGCTCAGGCCAGGGACTCGAAGTACGCCTTCTGCGCGGGGTAGTAGTCGTCGAAGTCGGGCCGCGGGCCGCCCGTGCGCGCGGCGGTGAGCAGGTCCAGGTAGTACTCCCAGCCCGGTCCCGTCTCGCCGAGGTGCTCGGCGGAGGCGAGGTGATGGACCAGCCGGAGTTCGGTGGTGCCGTCGACCTCGGAGAGCAGCAGCTCCAGCGACCAGGATCCGGCCTCGTCCTCCATCGAGACGGCGAGCCGGCGCGGCGGTTCACAGGCCTCGATCCGCACGGGGCACCAGGGCGCCGACTCCTCGAACACCAACCGCACCTCGACCGTGCGGCCGGGCCCCGCCTCACCGCGCCACGGGCCGAACCAGCGGGCGGTGCGCTCCGGTTCGGTGACACTCGCCCAGACGTCGTCGGCGGAGGCGCGGTAGACGCGGGTGAGGATCAGGTCGTGCCCCGTCGGCGTGGGGACGAGCCGTCCGGTGGGCTCATGGGTCATGCCGTGTCCTCCTCGAAGTGGCGGGCGGTGTGGGGATCGTGCGCGGGGTCGGCCCGGACGCGGTCCCGTCGGGCGCGGTGGACCTCGGTCTCCAGCGCCGCCAGACGCCGTGACCAGTCGGGACGCGCGGTGTCGAACCGGGCGAGCCAGGCGGCGAGGTCACCCAGCCGGGAGCGGATCAGCGAGTAGCGCCGATGGCGTCCGAGCTGCTCGTCCCGGACCAGACCGCTCTCCCGCAGGACCCGCAGATGGCGGCTGATCGCGGGCCGGCTGATGGCGAACCGGGCGGCGATGTCGCCCGCCGTCAGCGGCGTGCGGTGCAACATCATCAGGATCTCGCGGCGGACCGGATCGGCGATCGCGTCGGCCACCTGGCTCAGTCCGTCCGGCTCACTCAGCCCGTCCCGCTCGTTCGGTTCACCCGGCTCGTCCACCCCAGAAGCGTAACCCACAGGTTACACGTTGCGCCCGTTCCCACGAGGAACTCCCAGGGGGGTGACGGGCGTTCACAGGGAGACGTGCGGAACGCACGCGGACGACCGGAACGACCGGCACGACACGGGCTGAAGCCGAGGTGGCACGCATGGCGATGTGGGATCGGATCAAGGACCAGGCCAAGGGTCTGCAGCAGCAGGCGCAGGGCGCGCGGAGCGGCAGCGGACACGGGCAGCCGGGGGCGGGCCCCATGGGTGCCATGGGAGCCGGGTCCTCGGGCTCCGGGCGGTCCTCCGGCGGCTCGAAGGCCCAGCTGGTGAGCGCGCTCAAGTCCCAGCTCACCTCCCTCAAGACGGAGCTGAAGAGCGGCGCCTACCGGGACGCCAGCATGGCCATGTGCGCGCTGGTCGCCGCCGCCGACGGGAACGTGGACCCGGCCGAGCGTCAGCACGTGGAGTCGCTGATCCTGAACAACGACGTCCTGCAGAACTTCCCCGCGGACCAGCTGCGGCAGCGCTTCAACCGGCACGTGGACCAGCTCTCCCGCAACTTCCAGCAGGGCAAGGCCGAGGCCCTCACGGAGATCGCCAAGGCCGCGAAGAAGCCGACGGAGGCGCGGGCCGTCGTCCAGACCGGCTTCGTGGTCGCGGGCGCGGACGGGTACATCGCGCAGACCGAGGAGCAGGTCCTCCGTGAGGCCTGCGCCACCCTCGGCCTGTCCCCGCAGGAGTTCGGTCTCTGACACCGGCCGGCCACACGGCGCGTGCGCCTTCCGAGAAGCCCCTGGGCCGCCCTTTCGCGGCTCAGGGCAGCGGATCCGGGCGGCGGCCCCGGCGGAGGGCTCGGCCGCACCAGACGATGACGGCCGCGTTGGCCAGGGCGCCGAGAAGCACGGCGCCGACGGCCATCGCGGCCCCGTCCGGCAGGGCGAGCCACACGAAGCCGACCGGGGCAGTGGCCAGGATGGGGACGACCATCGCCATGGACCCGCCCGAGCCGTCGTCGGAGCTCGCCGCCAGCGCCCAGACCAGCAGACCGACGCAGAGCGCGAGGTAGGCGAGGGCGAGGAGGTCGCCGGGGCCGGGGCGGCGGCGCGGGAAGGGCCGGCGCGGCGCGGGAGGGGTCGGTTCCACGGTCATGGGGCGGTCCTGGTGGTCTCGGGGTGGTCCTGCTCGGGGTGGTCCTGGTCGTCCCGGGGTGAGCCTGGGCGACTCGGGGGCTTCAGAGGTGGGTGCCCGGGGGGTTCGGGCGGGCCAGGCCCAGGTCGTAGGCGAGGATCGTGGCCTGGACGCGGTCGCGCAGGCCGAGTTTGCGGAGCAGGGCGTTGACGTGGGACTTCACGGTGCCGACGGTGATGCCGAGTTCCTCGGCGATCTCCGCGTTGGTGAGTCCGGTGGCGACCAGGGCGAGGACGCCTCGCTGGCTGTCGGTCAGGGTGTCGAGGGCACGGAGGCTGCCGGCGTCCGCCGTCGCCGGCGTCGTGCCGGACGCGTAGTGGCCGATGAGGCGACGGGTCGCGGACGGGGCGAGCACACTCTCGCCGGCGGCCACCACCCGGATGCCGGCCAGCAGTTCGGCGGCGTGCACGTCCTTGAGGAGGAAGCCGGAGGCGCCGGCGCGCAGGGCGTCGAAGACGTACGCGTCGAGGTCGAAGGTGGTCAGGACGAGGACGCGGGGCGCGTCGTCCCGGCCGGTGATGATGCGGGTCGCGGCGATGCCGTCCAGTTGGGGCATCCGTACGTCCATGACGACGACGTCCGGTGCCAGCTCCTCGGCCAGCCGCACCGCTTCGGCGCCGTCGGCGGCCTCACCGACGACCGTCATGTCCTCCTCCGCGTCGATCACGGCGGCGAATCCCGCCCGTACGATGCCCTGGTCGTCGACGACCAGCACCCTGAGGCTCATCCGTCACTTCCCTCTTCGTCCTCTGTCGCGTCGCCCTGCTGCGGAACCGGTGCCGCGGCGAGCGGCAGCCGAAGGTGGACCGTGTCCGGACCGCCGGTGGTCAGGGTGCCGCCGAGCGGCGCGACGCGGGCCGTCAGCCGCTCCCGTACGGCGGTGCGCGCGGCGCGCGGCACCCCGGTGGCGGTGAGCGTCAACGTACCGTCGTCCGCGTCGAATTCGAGCATCGCGGGTTGGTCGCCACCGGCCGCGAGGATCGTTTCGGCGGCGTGGTAGGCGGCCAGATCGACGGCCGTGGGCAGGCGCTCGGGCACCCGGTCGGTCAGCCTTATCCGGACGTCGCGGCCGGTGGCCCGGCTCTGGTGGGCGAGCAGGTCGAGGGCCTGGAGGGTGGGCTGCGGACGGCGGGCGGGGTCCGCGCCGCGTTCGCCGTCGCGGACGGTGTCGAGCAGGGCGCGCATCGCGGCGAGGGCCTCGCGGGCGCGGTCCGCGACCGCGTCGAGCCGGCCCGCCCGTGCCTCCACGACCATGTCGGCGGTCCGGGACAGCACGGTCGTCTCCAGGCCCGCCGCGATCCGCCGCCGCTCGGCCCACGCGTCCCGCACGGCCTCCTCGGTCCACACGGCGACCCGCTCGTCCCGCGCCCCCCGGGCGTCCCTCTCCCGCCGCCCGCGCACCACCCCACCCCACACGGCACCCCCCACCACGACCGTCACCCCACCGCACACCGCGACCCCGACCACCCACACGGAAACCCCGGTCCCCCGCCCGACCACGGCGACGACCCCGGCGAGGCTGTGCGCGACCACGGCCGCGAGCGGAAACACCACCGACTCGCGCATCCCGTGCGGAACGCCGCGCGCCGCGCCGTCCGCCGCGCTCGCCCTGCCCGCCGCCTCCGCCGCCCGCTCCGTCGTGGCCGTGGCTGTCGTGGGTTCCGTGGCTGTCGTGGGTTCCGTGGCTGCCCGGTGGTCCTCCGCGATCCTGCGTGCCGTCCGGGTCGCGAGGGCCGCGCAGGTGGTGAGGAGGCTCAGGGCCGGGGGGAGAAGGGGTGGGCCGGTGTAGTGGGCCGTGGTCATGGCCAGGGGCCACAGGAGGGGGAGGGCGAGGAGGGCGGTGAGAGCGGTCCGGGGGGCGCGGGGGAGCCACAGCAGCGTGAGGGCCTGGGCCGCGGCGAGCAGGGCGAAGAGGGTGCCGGGGGAGGCCTGTTCGGTGGCCGTGGCGGTGTCCGGGCGGATGACCAGCGCCGGGAGCAGGGGCTGCAGGACGAGTCCGACCGCGGCCACCAGCTGCGCCACCCGGTAGCCGCGCGGGAACGCCGCCTCCACCGGCGCCGCCGTCCGGCCGGGCAGCGCCGCCCGGATCTCCCAACCGCCCTCCCCCGTCGGCCCGCTGGTCAGCGTTCCGCCCGCCTCCCGCGCCCGCGAGCGCAGGAAGCCCTGGCCGCGCCCGCCCCCGAGGCCCGAGGCGTGCGCCGTCGTCCCGGCGGGCGGCGCCGCGCTCGTGACCACGACGTCCGTGCGGGCGTCGCCGTAGCGCACCCGCACCCGGGTGTGCGCGCCCGGCGCGTACCGGGCCACGTTGGTCAGGCCCTCGCGCACGATGCCGTACGCCGCGTCCGCGACGGCCCCGTCCGGCAGGGGGTCGATCTCGCAGTCGATCCGCTGGTCGAGGCGGCGGAACCCGGCGACCAGGTCCAGCAGCCGTTCCTCCGGCGACGGCAGGTCCTCCCGGGAGGGCGCCGGTGCCCGCACCGCACCGAGCGCACGGGTGACCTCCTGGCCGGTCTCGACGGCGAACTCCAGTGCCTCTCCGGCCAGTTCGGGCCGCTGGTCACGCAGTCCGAGCGCGGCCCCCGCCGTGACGACGACAGCCGTCAGGTGGTGGGCGCTGACATCATGCAACTCCCGTTCCATCCGCCGCCGTTCGGCCGCCGGCAGCCGATGCCGCTCCGACTCGGCCCGCTTCAGCCGCTGCTCGGCCGCCCACCGTGCGCGCCGGGACCGCCGTACGAGGAGACCGGCGCCGCAGACGGTGGCGTACAGCAGGGCGGTGAGGACGACGTCGAGGCCGGCGCGGTCGCTGAGGCCGTGCAGGCTGATCTGCTGGAGGAACTGCCAGGTGGCGAGCGCCACCGCGCACAACACGGCGGTGAAGGTGTCGCGTTCGGTCGCCACGGTGTACAGGGCCAGCGCGACGCCCGCCGTGCCGAGCAGGGCCGTCGCCCCGACGGGCAGCGGGCCCGCGCCCAGCGCGCACGCGACGGCGACCACGACGAGGGCGGCCACCGGGCGACTGCGGCGCAGCGCCAGCGCGGCCGTCACGACTCCGGCGACCAGGGCCGCCACCAGCAGGGCCGCCCCGCTCGGGACGGTCCCACGCACCAGTGCCGCCCCGGGCCACACCACGGCCTGGGCGACGATCAACAGGACCGGGAGCAGCCGGTCGTCCTCTGTCCGCATCATGGCGCCCCCAGGCTAGAGCGGAGCCGACCCGCCCCGAGTCCGGCTGAAGACCGAGGTCCTCCTCGTACCTGGGTTATAGGCGCCGACGGGGGGTGGGCCCTGCCGGAGGCCCGTCCCGCCGGAGGCCGGGACTTGTGAGGTTGGACCTCCTGGGAGCACGGGCCGTGGCTGGCGAGGGGCGCTGCCGGGGTTGCGCGGTCTGCCGGGGTCGTCGGCCGTCCTGCGTCCTGCGTCGTCGTCGCCGGGTGCGGGGCGCACAGGCCGCACAGGCCGCACAGGGCGTGCAGGGCGTGCAGGGCGTGCAGGGCGCGGGCGCTGTCCACAGGCTGTGGACAGCGCCCGCGCCCGCAGACGCCGGGCGTTCCCGCTGCCGGCGTCCGTGAGGGCTCAGGGGCGGGCGCGCGCTACGCCCAGCAACCGTTGACCGTGGCCGCGAGGCCGTCCAGGGCGTCCTTGATGTCGTTCGCCCCGGCGGTGGAGTCGTTCTCGATGAACGAGAAGACCTTCCAGCGGCCGTCCTGGGCCTGGGTGAGACCGCTGAGGGCGACGGCACCGGTGAGCGTGCCGGTCTTGGCCTTGACCTGACCGACCGCGCAGCTGGAGTCGGCGGTGTCGAAGCGCCCGAACTCCGGGCCCAGCGTGGCTCCGGCCTCACCGGAGACGGGCAGCCCGTCGATGACGTACTTCAGCGTCTGCGCGTGCCGGGGGTCGGCGGTTAGGTCGACGATGTCGGCGATGGTCCGCGCCGGGATCCGGGTCGCGCGGGACAGCCCGCTGCCGTCGTACATCGCGAAGTTGTCGAGCGAGATGCCGTACCGGGTGAGGACGTCACGCACGACGGCGGTCCCGTCCTCGAAGGTGGCGGAGCGGCCGGCGCCGAGCGCGGTGAGCCGCAGCAGCGACTCGGCGATGTCGTTGTCGCTGACCTTGAGCATCTGCTTCACGATCGTGGACAGCTTGTCGGACGTGTGCGTGGCGACGGGCACGTCGCCCTTGCCGACCATCCCGCGCGAGACCTCCCCGTCGACCGTGACCCCGCGCTCGGCGAGGAGCCCCGCGAAGACACCGCCCGCGTCGAGGGAGGTGTCCTCGACGTTGTGCGAGTCGACGACCAGGGCGCGTACGGGGGCGACGGAGTCGGGGTAGTAGCCCGTGTTCCAGCCGTTCGCGAGGGTCGGCTCCGGGAAGAGGCTGTCGTCGATACGGACCTTCACGGAGGTCAGCCCGGCGTTCTTCAGCCCGGCGACGGCGGTCTTGGCGAGTGCGTCGAGGTCGTCGGTGGTCAGTGTGCGGTCGCCGCCGCCGACGAGGGTGAGCGTGCCGTCGCCGTAGACGACCTTCGTGGTGAGCCGGTGGTCCGGGCCCAGGACCGTCAACGCGGCCGTGGCAGTGGCGAGTTTCGTGTTGGACGCGGCCATCAGCGCGGTGTCCGCGTCGTGGCCCCACACCACCTTGTCCGACTTGGCGTCGATGACGACACCGCTGAGCCTGCTGCCGAGACGGGTGTCCTGGCTGCGCGTGTCCAGGTCGTCCGCGATCTTCTGTTCGGCGGCGTCGAGCGAGGCGGCGTCGGATGCGGTGGCGTCGGGCGCGGTCGTCGCCGCCTTCGCGGTGGTCTTGTCGGCGGCGAAGGCGGACGTCCCGGCCAGGATCGTGCCGGCGACGGGGGTGACCACGGCGAGCACGGCCGCCCGCCGGAGCGCCGGGTTCGGGGCCTTGGCCTTGCGGTGCCGGCCGCTCGTGCGGAGGGAGGGGGTGGGACTGGACATGCGAGGACCTCGGTGGGGGGAGGAAAACTTGAAAGAGAAAGTAACAGTCGTCGCTCGCACTACCGCCGGGTACTTTGTGAAGACTTGACGCACTCTCTCCTTGGTGACGGCGACCACAACCACCCGGTCCGGTGCGGAAACCGGTCAGTGGAAGAGGGCCGTGAGGAGGTCGTCGCCGAGGCGGCGTACGCGTTCCAG
This sequence comes from Streptomyces akebiae, assembly GCF_019599145.1. Taxonomy (NCBI): domain Bacteria; kingdom Bacillati; phylum Actinomycetota; class Actinomycetes; order Kitasatosporales; family Streptomycetaceae; genus Streptomyces; species Streptomyces akebiae. Next base: position 4,850,377 of record NZ_CP080647.1, read on the forward strand.
GTGGAGTTGGCAGCAGGCGCGACGGCCGTCTCGCTCGACCATGACGAGGCCGGCCTCGCGCAGTCGGGCCAGATGCCGGGAGACCTGGGGCAGGGACATCCCGCCCCTGGTGGCCAACTCGGAGGGGGTCAGCGGCTCGCGGGCGACGGCCCGGGCGATGCGCTGCCGACCGGGGTCCCGCAGCACCTCCAACCGCCGGTGCACGGTCGCGCAACCGGGCTGGTCGTCGGTCTCCTGCAACAGCGGTACTGCACGACCGCCGCGAACCCCGGCTCGTGCTTGACCAGCAGGTGCGGGCCGCCGAACACCGGCGGCACGACCGGGACGGGTGCCGTGGCGACGTTCACGATGCCGTGGTGGAACTTGTCGAAGACCACGCGGGGCGGCCCGTCCCGGTACGAGGCCGCCGGGTCCAGGGCGGCGAGCGCCCGGCCGGGTCCGTCGTGCTCGACCGCCCTGCGCAGCCCCGGCAGTTGCCCCGAGATCGCCCGGGCGGCCCGCGCCAGATCGGGTTCCAGTGCCCGCGCGGCCCGGCCCAGCAGATCCAGCAGATCCGTACGCAGTGACTCCGGCGCGTGCAGCAGCCTGCGCGCCGGCTCCGACCGGGCCGTCGACCGTCGCTCCGCCGCCTCCAACAGCCCTTCCCGCTGGGCCTGTTCCTCCGGTACCCGGTCCAACGGCATCCCGGGGTCGGTCCCGTATGCCTCCAGGCCGCGCGCCCAGTGGATCGCCGGGGGTCCCGCAGCTCGTCGAGGACCTCGGCACCCAGATCGACGCCATGATCGAGGACGGCACCTACGTCAGGCTCTACCGGAAGCACTTCCACGACCCGATCGCCGCCGACCTCCTCACGGTCCGCCGGAAGCCGGCCTCCCAGATAGCCAGCACGGACCTGGAGCCGACGAAGATCTGACCGCGCTCCGAGGCTCCCTCGCCCCCCGCCCCCGCCCCCGCTCCCGCTCCCGGCATGCCGTTGTCAGTGCCGGGAGCTAGTCTCCGGACCAACCGACCGTACGCCCGTTTGTCCGTTTCAGGGAGGTTCTCATGGTCTCGCGGCTCAACCCGTACCTCAGTTTCGACGGCGACGCCCGGCAGGCGATGGAGTTCTACAAGGAGGTCTTCGGCGGCGAGCTGACGCTGCACACCTTCGGCAACTTCGGCCAGCCCGGCGCCCCGGAGTCCGACAAGATCATGCACGGCATGCTGGAGGCACCGAACGGCTTCACCCTCATGGGCGCCGACACCCCGCCCGGCATGGAGTACCAGCCCGGCGGCGGCTTCTCCGTGAGCCTCAGCGGCGAGGACGACACCGAACTGCGGGGCTACTGGGAGAAGCTCTCCGCGGGCGGCACCGTCTCCGTCCCGCTCGACAAGCAGATGTGGGGCGACGTCTTCGGCATGTGCACGGACCGCTTCGGCGTCCCGTGGATGGTCAACATCAGCGAGCCGCAGGGCTGATCGCCGACGGCTCGTGGAGGTGAGCGCCTACGGGCGCGGGGCCGAACGCCTACGGACGCGGGTGCGTCGTGGTGGCCGCCCGCCCAGCCCCCGCGCCCTGAGAAGCAGGGTCGGGCCCGCAGAGTCGGGCCCGCAGGGCCAGGCCCGCAGGGCCGCTGTCTTTCGAGGCCGCTGTCTTTCAGGGCCGCTGTCTTTCAGGGCCGCAGGGCCTGGTCACCACGTCGGGTGCGCGGGCCGCATCCCCCATGTGACCCGCCCGGAGGCGTACGCGCGTGCCGTGACGGCCGTCGTCGAGACGACCGGCACGGCACGCGCGTCCCTCAGCCGAAGGTGACGTTCAACTTGCCGTCGCTGCCGAAGGACCAGTGCAGCCCGCCGGAGTACGCAGAGCACCGGGACCCGTTCGTCCCGGACCAGAACTGGTTGGAGCTGTCGGAGCTGCCGATGATCCGGTCGTTCGTCCCGCTCCCGCTACGGCAGGAGGTGTTGTCGCGGAACACAGATGTACCGCCGTCGAAGTTGAAGTTCCGCTCGGTGTTGTCGATGCTCACGTTGCCGGAGACCGCCATGGTGCCCGGGTTGCTGTTCCACGTGAAACCGTGCTTGCCGTTGTCGTAGGCGATGCTGCGCCGGACGATGTGGTTCACGGCGATGTCGTCGCCGCCGAGCTTGTAGCCGTTGCGGTCGCCGTTGCCGGCCTGCGAGCCGTCGCTGAGCGTGCCGTTCTCGTAGGCGAGGGAGTCCTCGATGGTCACCGGGCCGATGGGTCCGGTGTCCGGCTTGGTGTAGAGGTCCCAGCCGTCGTCGATGTTGTTGTGGGCGACGGCGTACCGGAACACGTTCCCGGACCCGGTCGTCAGCTTCGCCGCGAACCCGTCCGCGTCCTCGCCGTCGGAGTCGGCGTTGTCGTGCGACTCGGCGCTCAGGATGAGGTTGTTGGCGGGCCACTCGCTGCTGGGCGAGGTGGAGGAGATACGGCCGAGCTGGAGCCCCGTGTCACGGTTGAAGCGGGTCACCGTGCGCTCGACGACGTTGTTGCTGCCGCCGACGTAGATGCCGTTGTCCCCGGCCCGCTCGACGACGAGGCCCTTGACGTGCCAGTACGAGGCGTTGAGCTGCAGCCCTCGGTTCGACGAACTCTCGCTCTGCGCGGAGAAGTTGAGGACCGGCGTCTCGCCCGGGTAGGCGGTCAGGGTCGTACGGGCGGCGGAGGTCCCGGAGCTGCCGACCGGGATCGTGACGGTCGACGCCTGGGCGTACGTGCCGCCGCGCAGGTAGATCGTCCCGCCGGCCGTGATCCGGCTGATGGCCGAGGTGAGGGTGGTGGGGGCCGAGACGGTGCCGGCCGCGCTGTCGGTCCCGGTCGGCGAGACGTAGAGGGCGGAACTCGACGGCGGCGGGGTGGTGTTGCCGCCGTCGGGCACGTTGGCGTCGAGGTAGTCGATGTTGGGGAGCCCGGTGGCGGCAGTGGGGTTGATCCGGATGACGTTGCTGCCCGACGTGACCGGCACGGTCAACGTCTTGGTGGTCCACGCCGTCCAGGTGCCGGTGGTCTCGAAGGACGTGGTCGCGGCGGTCGTTCCGTTCACGGTGACGCTCGCGGCCCGCGCGGCCGTGGTGCCGTTGGCGAACCGGACGGACAGGGTCGCCGTGCCCGATGCGGGTGCGGACACGGTGAACTGTGCGTAGGCGCCGGCGGCGTTGGTGCCGTTGCAGAATCCGCTGCCCGAGTATCCGGTCCAGTCGGAGTCGATCGTCCCGGTGCAGACGGCGGGTGCCGTCTCGGCCTCGTACCGGGTGGTCGCGGCCTGCGCCGCCGTACCGGACAGCGCGACCAGCAGCCCTGCCACCAGGCTTGCGCTCGCCATCGCCATGACGGGTCTCACGTGCGTCGATTGCATCGTTCGGTCTCCAGGGATGAGATCCAGAATGTGGTCCGAAGTGCATGCAGAAAGCGCTTTCCCTGGGAGGGAGTGTCCGGGGGTGAACTGAGCACGTCAATAGAACGCGCAAACTTTTGTTCACATGGATGAACCGAGATGGGCGAAGGGTCAGCGCAAAGCGGGAGACATCATCTGAGGAAGTGACGCCTGTCTGAGCATGTGAACGCCGTGCTGCGTGGGCGGTAGGCGTTACCGGCGGGCGTTGAGCCGGGCGGCCTGGCGGGTGAGGTGGGCGCGTTCGGCGAGGTTGGGGGCCTTGTCGGCGGCCTCGGTGTAGAGCCGTGCGGCTTTGGCCAGGTCGCCGTCACGCTCGTGGAGGTGGGCCGCGACCGCGGTGTGGCGGGGCAGGGAGTCGTCCAGTTCGGCGAGCGCGGCCAGACCGGCGCGGGGTCCGTCGGCCTCGCCGACGGCGACCGCGCGGTTGAGCCGGACGATGGGGTTGTCGGTCAGACGGGCCAGCTCGTCGTACCACTCGACGATCTGCACCCAGTCGGTCTCGTCGGCGGTGGGCGCGTCGGCGTGGAGAGCGGCGATGGCGGCCTGGGCCTGGAACTCGCCGAGCCGGTCGCGCGCGAGGGCCGCCTGAAGGATCCGCACGCCGTCGGCGATGAGACGCGTGTCCCACCGGCCGCGGTCCTGTTCGGCGAGCGGCACCAGGCTGCCGTCGGGCGCGGTCCGGGCGGCGCGCCGGGCGTGGTGGAGCAGCATGAGGGCGAGTAGCCCGGCCACCTCGGGATGGTCGATCGCGGCCGCGAGCTGCCGGGTGAGCCGGATGGCCTCGGCCGCGAGGTCGACGTCGCCGGAGTAGCCCTCGTTGAAGACGAGGTAGAGCACGCGCAGCACGGTGGCGACGTCGGCCGGCCGGTCGAGGCGCACGCCGGAGACAGTCCGCTTCGCCCGACTGATGCGCTGCGCCATGGTCGCCTCGGGCACGAGGTAGGCCTCGGCGATCTGCCGGGTGGTGAGCCCGCCGACGGCGCGCAGGGTGAGCGCGACCGCCGACGCGGGGGTGAGCGACGGGTGGGCGCACAGGAAGTAGAGCTGGAGCGTGTCGTCCACGGCGGGCGCGGGCCCGGCCACCGGCTCCTCCTCGACGCGGTCCTCACGCCGACGGCGGGCGGCGTCGGCGCGGGCCGCGTCGAGGAACTTGCGCCAGGCCACGGTGACCAGCCAGCCCTTGGGATCCCGCGGCGGGTCGGCCGGCCAGACGCGGAGCGCCTCGACCAGCGCGTCCTGCACGGCGTCCTCGGCCGCCGCGAAGTCGGCTCCGCGGCGGACGAGGACGGTGAGCACGCTGGGCGTGAGGCTCCTGAGCAGGACCTCGTCCATGGTGGACACCGGTGTTGTCACTCCGTGATGGTGGGCTGCACGCCGTAGAACGGGCGCACCTCCAGCCACTCGTGGATCGGCTTGCCGCCCGCACCGGGGGCGGCCGACAGCTCCCCGGCCAGCTCGACGGCACGCTCGTAGCTGTCGACGTCGATGATCATCCAGCCGGCGATCAGGTCCTTGGTCTCGGCGAACGGGCCGTCGGTGACCGGCGGGCGCCCCTCACCGTCGTAGCGGACCCACGCCCCCTCAGGCGCGAGCGCCTGGCCGTCGACGAACTCGCCGGTCTTCTCCAGCCGGGCGGCGAAGTCGTTCATGTACTGCATGTGCGCCGAGATCTCATCGGGGCTCCACTGGTCCATCGGCACGTCGTTGACCGGGGCCGGGGCGCCTCGGTAGTGCTTCAGCAGCAGGTACTTGGCCATCGTCGTACTCCTCGGGGCTCGTGCGACTCATTGTGGTCGCGTTCAACCCGGGGACGGAGCGGGACTCGGGTTCTCGACATCGCCGTCGGACTTTTTCCGGGGGACTTTTTCCGGGGACTTTTTCGGGAGCCGGGCGGGAGCGGGTGCCGGCGGTGCAAGGGCCGCGGACGGCCGGTAGCGGGGACCGCGACAGCGGCGGCCCCGGGGCGGCAGGCGGGACGGAGGGCCGGGCACGAGCCGGAAACGAAGCCGGAAACGACAAAGGCAAGGAGGTCATGCACTCCTTGCCACTCTCAACGTATAGCGCACCGGGGGGCTTGCGGCAAGGCCCCCGTGGTGCCGCAGAATCTCCGGCCTGAGCCTGAATCGACGAAAACCGGGGGCGCTTGGATGCGTGTGCTGTTGGCGAACTACGACTCGCGCGGGGGCGTCGAGCCGCTGGTGGGACTCGCGGTCCGGCTGCGTGAACTCGACGCGGAGGTGCGGGTGTGCGCGCCGCCGGACGAGGAGTTCGCGCGGCGGCTGGCAGGTGTCGGCGTACCGCTGGTGCCGTTCGGCCGCCCCGTACGTGCGCTGATGACCGCGGCGGCGCCGCCGACGCCGGGCGGCGTGCCCCGGCGTGCGGCCGAGTTGCTCGCGGAGTTCGACACGGTCGCCGAGGCGGCCGAAGGCTGTGACGTCCTGGTGGCGACGGGGCTGCTCCCGGCCGCGGCCTGTGTGCGGTCGGTGGCCGACAAGCTGGGCATTCCGTACGTGTACGCGAGCTTCCAGTCCGTCTCCTTGCCGTCGCCCCACCATCCGCCGATGGCCCGGCCGGGGCGGCCGTTGCCGACGGACACGACCGACAACCGCGCCCTCTGGGACTTCGACGCCCGGAGCGCGAACGACCTGTTCGGTGACGTGATCAACACCCACCGGACGTCGGTCGGCCTGCCACCGGTGGCCGACGTCCGCGACCACGTCTTCACCGACCGGCCGTGGCTGGCGACGGATCCGGTGCTGGATCCATGGAGGTCGCCGTCGGAGGTCGAGGTCGCGGGGGAGGGCGTACGACGCGAACCGCCGGAGGTCGAGGCCGCCGCAGAGGGCGTACGACGCGAACCGCCGGAGGTCGAGGCCGCCGCAGAGGGCGTACGACGCGAACCGCCGTCCTTCGGCCTCGGCGTCGACGGCGTCGTGCAGACCGGCACATGGATCGTGCCGGACGAGAGACCGCTCGCGGCCGAGCTGGTGGCGTTCCTGGACGCGGGCGCGCCGCCCGTGTACGTCGGCTTCGGCAGCATCGCCATCGGCGGCTCGGAGGATGTCGCCCGAGCCTGCGTCGAGGCGATCCGCGCGCACGGTCGCCGCGTGATCCTCTCCCGGGGCTGGGCGGAACTGGCCGTCCTCGACGACCGGGACGACTGCTTCGTCGTCGGCGAGGCCAACCACCACGCGCTGTTCCGCCGCGTCGCCGCCGTCGTCCACCACGGGGGCGCGGGTACGACGACGACGGCGACCTGGGCGGGCGCGCCCCAGGTGGTGGTGCCCCAGGGCGCGGACCAGCCGTACTTCGCGGGCCGGGTGGCCGACCTGGGCATCGGCGTGGCCCACGACGGCCCGACCCCGACGTTCGAGTCCCTGTCGGCGGCACTGAAGCCGGCCCTGGCGCCGGAGACGGCGGCGCGGGCGGCCGAGGTGGCCGGGATGGTCCTGCCGGACGGGGCGACGCGGGCGGCGCGGCTGCTGCTCGACACGTACGGAAGGGAGCGGCGGGGGTCGGCGGCGCCGGCGTGAGCGGGGCCCGTGCCGGCGTGAGCGGGGGGGGTGGCGGGCGGGCAGGGGCGTACGACCGGTGGGCCAGCGCCAGGGCCAGGGCCAGGGCCAGGGCCTGTGACTGGCGGGCTGGTCGACCGGCGGCCGGGGCCCACGACCGGTACTCCGGGCCCCACGACCGGCGTGAGCCGCCCCCAGGCCACGGCACACCACGCCATGCGGCACACCCACTCCCTGTGACGCACCCCCGCCCACAAGGCACCACCCCACCCCACCCCCGTCACGACGCACCCCACCCCCCGAGGCACCCCCGCCCCGCAGGACCGCCGCCCGCACCCCCACACTCGAAGCACGCGCACATGACGTTCGGAGTCAATGAGATGAACCCCCCGACCATCCCCACCAACCCCAGCGCGTTCCGCCTCCCCGACCGACTAGCCGCGAAAGCCGACCCCTCCCTCATCTCGACCGACGAGCGGCACTTCGCGGCCCTCGCCACCTGCCTCGCCCAGTCGATCGCCGAGGCCTCCGCGCAGCTCGACGCCGAACGGCGGGCCCCCGGCGGCCTGGGCCGGCACGCCATGGACCGCGACACGGAGATCCACCGCCTGACCGCCCGTCTGCGCACCCTGCGCCGCTTCGGCCTGGACCTGTGCCTCGGCCACATGGTGACCGAGGACGCCCCGGAGACCCCCGTCTACATCGGCCGCCTGGGCCTCACCGACAGCACCACGGGCCGCCGCCTGCTGATCGACTGGCGCTCCCCCGCCGCCGAGCCCTTCTTCGGCGCGACGCACGCCAACCCGATGGGCCTCACCAGCCGCCGCCGCTACCGCTGGACCGACGGCCGTGTCAGCGACTACTGGGACGAGATCTTCTCCTCCTCCGCACTCGACAGCCGCACCGACCACCACCACACCGCCGCCCTCGACGACCAGTCCGCGTTCATCGCCAGCCTGGGCACCAACAGGTCCGAGCGCATGCGGGACGTGCTCGGCACCATCCAGGCCGACCAGGACGCCGTCATCCGCGCGAGTTCCCGGGGCGCGCTGGTCGTGGACGGCGGCCCCGGCACCGGCAAGACGGTCGTCGCCCTGCACCGCTCCGCCTACCTCCTCCACTCCGACCCCCGTCTGGGCCACCGCCGGGGCGGCGTCCTCTTCGTCGGCCCCCACCGCCCGTACCTCTCCTACGTCGCCGACGTCCTGCCCAGCCTCGGCGAGGAGGGCGTGCAGACGTGCATCCTGCGGGACCTGGTCGAGGAGGGGGCGGCGGCCGGTGTCGAGCCCGACCCGGAGGTGGCGCGTCTGAAGTCGTCGGCGGCGCTGGTGGGCGGCATCGAGAAGGCCGTCCGCTTCTACGAGGAACCGCCCACCGAGGGCATGACGGTCACGACACCCTGGTCCGACATCCGGCTGAGCCCCGCCGACTGGACCGCGGCCTTCGACGCGGCGGAACCGGGCACCCCGCACAACGAGGCCCGCCACCAGGTCTGGGAGGAACTGCTCACCATCCTGACCGACAGGCACGAGGCGCAAACCGCCGCCGATCCCGCCGGGGATGCCGAGTCCGAGGCGGCCGTACCACCCGCCCTCCTGCGCAGGGCCCTCCTCCAGAACAGGGACCTGGTCACGACCTTCAACCGGGCCTGGCCGCTTCTGGAGGCGGCGGACCTGGTGGGGGACCTGTGGTCGGTACCGGCGTACCTGCGGCTGTGCGCCCCCTGGCTGACCCGTGACGAAGTGCGGCGCCTCCAGCGCGACGACCCCCAGGCCTGGACGACCTCCGACCTCCCCCTCCTCGACGCCGCCCGTCAACGCCTGGGCGACCCGGAGACGGCCCGCCGCAAACGCCGCCACGCGGCCACCCTCGCCGCCCAGCGCGAGCGCATGACCCAGGTCGTGGACAACCTGATCGAGGCGGTGTCCAACTCCGGCGCCGACGGCGACGACGGCGAAGGCCTGGTGACGATGCTGCGCGGCGAGGACGCCCAGGTGAGCCTGGTCGACGACGCCGAACTCCACACCGCCGACCCGGACCTGCTGGCGGGCCCCTTCGCCCACATCGTCGTGGACGAGGCGCAGGAACTGACCGACGCGGAATGGCAGATGCTGCTGCAGCGCTGCCCGTCCCGCAGTTTCACGATCGTCGGGGACCGCGCCCAGGCCAGGCACGGCTTCACGGAGTCCTGGGAGGACCGTCTGAAGAGGGTGGGCCTGGACCGCATCACGCAGTCCTCCCTCACCATCAACTACCGCACCCCGGAAGAGATCATGACGGAGGCGGAACCGGTGATCCGGGCCGCCCTCCCCGACGCGAACGTCCCGACGTCCATCCGCAGCAACGGCATCCCGGTCGAACGCATCCTGACGTCGGACCTGACCTCGGACCTGGCGTCGAACCTGACCTCGGACCTGGCGTCGAACCTGACCTCGGACCTGACATCAGACCTGCCCTCGGACCTGAACACCGCCCTGAACACCGCCCTGAGCACGACCCTGGGCACCTGGCTGTCCACCACCACCGACGGAACCGCGTGCGTGATCACCGCGCCGAGCTCCGCGACGCGCGTCCCCCCGACCCCCCGAGTCCGCCACCTCACCCCCGAACTGTCGAAGGGCCTCGAATTCGACCTCGTGGTCCTCATCGACCCGGAAACCTTCGGTGAGGGCATCGAGGGAGCGGTGGACCACTACGTGGCGATGACCCGGGCGACCCAACGACTGGTGATCCTCACGACCACCTCCTGAGCCCGACGTTCATCCGCCGCGAGCGGCCCCGTCCGGCCAGACGACGTCCACGGGGATCCCGGCCCCCCGCGCTGCGAGCACGGCATCGGCGGTGCCGCCGCCCTTGCCGGTGGGCGGCGCACCGTCCCATACGGCCACGAGCCGATCGGCCCGCTGGATGAGTACGGCGTTGGCGGCCTCGTACGCCTCCCGGTCGGCCGTCTCGTAGGGAAGCACGACGACCTCCCCGGCGGCCTCGACGAGCCGGTCGTACGCGTCCCCGTGCGCAGGCTCGACGGTGTTCCGCCGATAGTCGCGCGAGGGCACGACGACGATCAGCCGCCCGCCGAGACCGAGCACGGCTTCGGCGAAGACCGTGTCGGCCCCCTTGGCGATACAGGACACCCCGACGAGGGAGCTGCCGGGGCCGTCGGGGCCTCCGGGGCCGCCGGGGCGACCGTCCGCGGCGTACGGTCTGAGCAGGTCGTCCAACGCCTCACGCACGAGTGGGACGGTCTTCTCGGTCAGGTCCAGATGCCCGGTCACCGCGATGGCTGTCCGCTGTCGCGAGGCCGGGACGACCTTGGCGATGGTCATGCGATGACGCCTCCCTCTTAGCTGTCGCTCCTCTTAGCTGTCGCTCCTGCTAGCTGTCGAGCGGGACCCAGGCTCGCTCTCCCGCGTCGTTCGTGCCGTACCAGTAGTGCGGCATGCCCTTGATGCCGGTGGTGTGGAACGGGCGGCCGTCGTCGTCGATGCGGATCGTGCCGGTGCGGCCCTGGGAGGACCAGTCGAGTTCGAGGTACCAGCGGGCGTCGTAGGTCTGTGTCGTCGCGTGGACCTCCAGCACCTCCGGATCCTCGGCGGAGACACGGTACGGGAAGCGCACGGCCGGGATGATGTGCCCGCCGTCGGCACCGTTCGCGCCGTCCTTCGGCTGGGCGACGGGCCGGTCCTCGTCGAGGTTCACGGTGAAGCGACGGGGGGTGAGGTCGCTGCCGCAGCCCTGGCCCATGGAGTGGGCGTTGCCGTCGGCGGGAGTGCCGCGGCTGACGACCCTGACGTGGATCGCCTTCAGGACCACGGCCGTGGACGACCGCCCCTGCACGGAGATCTGCACCTTCGTCTGCCGCCCGTGCACCGCGCCCTGCGTCGCGGCCCACACCTCGACGTCCTGCGGGAGCGGCGGCGGAGGCACCTGCGCGACCGGCTTGTCGATGACGTAGTCGTGGTCGCAGCCCTTGTCCCAGACCAGGGGGTCGACGCTCCAGGTGAGGGGCGGGTCGGCGGCGGGCTCGGTGGCCGACGGCTGCGTGGCCGAAGGCTGCGCCGAGCGGCCGGGTGAGCCGGCGGCGGTCGTCCCGGCGGTGCCCCCGGGGCGCACGGAGCGGGACGCGTCCGTCCCGGAGGAGTGGCCGCCGGAGAGGGCGGACAGACCCGCGACGGTGATGATGACGAGCAGGGCACAGGCAGCGGCGGCGGTGGTGGACGCGAGGATCCGTCGACGGCGGCGTGCGGAGCCCGAACGGTCGCCGTATCGGCTGTCCCGGTCCCTGCCGCCGTCCCGGTCCCTGCCGCCGTCCCCGTCCCTCTCCCCCTCCCCGTCCCTCTCCCTCTCCCCGTCCCCGTCCCCGTCTGCCTCCGTGTCCCTGCCTTTACTCCTCTCCATGTCCGGTGCGGGTGCCGGAATTGCTGCCTCCGGCGAGCCGGCCGTACGCACCCGCTGCCGGGCCGCCACCGCCGACAGCCACAGTCGGTGCAGTTCGAGCCGCTCCTGAGGTGTCGCCCCGCAGAAGCCCGCGAGCCGCTCGACGGGCGCGAAGTCCTGCGGCACGCCCTCGCCCGCGCAGTACCGGTGCAGTGTGGAGGCGTTCATGTCGAGCTCGCGGGCGAGGGAGCCGTAACTCCGGCCGGTGCGGTCCTTGAGCTGACGCAGCAACGCCGCGAACTCCTCGGCATCGTCCCGAACCGACATCGTTCCCCTGTCGTCCGCCCGCGATTCCGCATCCCAGGCCCTGATATGACTGCACGTCAGGTGGGCGGGGATGGTTCCTTGTTGCCCGAAGGACGGCAGTCGTCACGCCGGACCCCGATGGTCGACGACGTCCGATACGCAGACGCCGAGGGTCGCGTTCACGGCCGCGCACGCCGGCCTTGGCTGCTGCCCGGCCGGACGGGGCGGGTGCCCCGTCGGGCCGGACGGGGCGGGCTCCGCCGTCAGTGGGCGCTCTTGGTCGCGATGTCGCTGATGTGGTTGTACCGCTCCACCAGTACGAAGAGCTTGGTCTTCTGCGCGTTCTTCCCACTGCCGAAGGTCAGCGTGACGGTGACCTCGTGTGCGTGCCCCATGCTGCCGTTGTCGGTCACCGTCCACCGCGCCGGGATGTTCTGGGCACGCAGAACGCCGTCCGCCCCGTTCTTCTTCTCCCAGGCCGCCAGCCGCTTGGCGAAGTCGGGCGTCAGGTAGTGCTTGCGGAGCGCCTTGGCCAACGCGGCGTCCGGGTTCTCGTAGTCGCCCTTCGCGTCGATGTACGCGCCGTAGAAGTCGGCGACCCGGGTCACCACGTGTCCGGACGTACCGGTGACCGACTTCGGCGCGGCGGCGGCCGGCTTCGAAACGGCGGTGGGCGACTGTGCCGAGGCAGGTACGGACGCCTGCGCCGGCATCTGCGCCGACACGCCGAGTCCGACAGCGAGGACGAGACCGGCGGCGGCCGCGCGGAGACCCGAACGACGGCGTGCGGCGACATTCCTGTTCATGTGCGTCTTCCTTCTCTGATTCGTTGAGTGGCTGCGTGCGGGAGGCCGCACATCCGGTGCTCGGGCACAGAGGTGCCCGGTACGCGGGTACGGGGAAGGTGTCGTCGCCCTACCGCTGCCGGGGCGGTCGTTGCCTCCCGGCCGGGGCGACACCCAAAGCTTCGAGGACACCGGGGATCACCACAACAGCTGTCGCCCCATCCCCGGCGGCAGAACGGTCCCACCCTTGTTGACCTGCGAGAAATGGACTCATGGGAATGCCCTGGGATGCCACCCGGACCCCGCCGGACCACGCTCGGGGCTGGAGAGGGAAGCGGCGCCGCTGTACGCCGCGCTGCCTCTTCGCTGCGGACGGCCTGACGGAGGTCCGGGATGCGCGGAGCGGGTGTGCCTGGTGTTGCCTCCGGGCGGCGCGTTGAACGTCGGCCGCTCTGCAACCGCTCCCCATCAGTGGGCGGGGAGAGCGGTGCCACCGAAATCACCACTGTGAGTCCTGGGCGGCCCAGGCACGCGCCAGTGGCGCACCCTCTTGCCGGACGCACTGTCAGCGGAAGGAACCGGCGTACCGCTTCACCTGGTTCATCCAACGGAGCCGGAGGTGCCGGATGGCAGGCCCCTCCGACACCCCGCCCTCCCTCAAGGGCTGTCCGGGCTCCCGTGCTCCCGTGCTCCCGCGCTCAGCCCACCGTCGAGGGATTCACTGAGCGAGTCCGGGTGATGGCGTAGCCGAAAGCAGTTGCCAGGACGTACATCAGAACCGAGTAGACGGCACTGGGAATGGCGACCTCGGTGCTGTCGAGGATGCTCAGTGCGATGGTGAGGGCCACGGTGGTGTTGTGGATCCCCACCTCCATGGCGCTGGCGACGGCCTGAGGCTCATCGAGGCGAAGGGCTCTGGCACCGCCGTAGCCGATGCTGAGGCTCGCGAGGCAGAAGATGCCGGTGACCAGGCCGACCTGGCGAAGGTAGTCCGCGAGGTTCTCCCGCTCTCCCAGCAGCGCCGCCAGGGACACGGCGACCAGGACGGCGATGGAGAACACCCGGACCGGACGGTCCGCGCGGGCGGCAAAGTCGGCGGACCGCTTCCGGACGAGCATGCCGATCCCGACCGGGATGAGCACGATGGCGATCACCTGCAACACCTTGCCGAATTGCAGTCCCAGGTCGCCCTCGGCGTCGAAGTGGCTGATGGCCAGGTTGGTGACGAGGGGAATGGTGACGGCCGCGAGCACGGAATTGATCGCGGTGAGGGTGATGTTGAACGCCACATCCCCGCGGAACAGGTGGCTGAAGAGATTGGCGGTGGTACCGCCCGGGGACGCGGCCAGCAGCATCACGCCCACGGCGAGCAGCGGGTCCACGTCGAAGACCTTGACCAGCCCGAAGGCGACCAGCGGCAGCACCACGATCTGCACGGTCAGCGCGAACCCCACCGCTTTCGGCGAACGGGCCACCCGCCTGAAGTCGGCCGTGGTGAGCGAGAGCCCGAGACCGAACATGATGATGGCGAGCGCGACGGGCAAGCCGGCGGTGATCAGCGCTGAATCCTTCATGCCTCACGCTTCCTGGAGGACGGCATGACGGCAGCGGAGACTGCGAGAACTGCCGCACGGCCCGTAGGTCGCCACAGTGAAGCAGCACCGACCCTCTGTTACAAGGTTTGAGCTGATCGGCGTGATGGGTGACCCGACGACTCTGGCGCCAAGTGCGGCACGTATGGCACGACATGTACGGCTTCAGGGCAGGACGAGGACCATGACGTCGTACAACGGGGCGTCAGGGAAAGGCAGTTACTGCCCGCCTGCTCGTACCCCAGGTCTCGCACATGTCCCGCAGAACGAGGTTCCACAGACGCGCTTACGTTCTCAACGGCACCGTCACCGTTGACTCGATCTGACTCCGGCCCCGGTCACGACCCACTGAAGAGACCAAGAGACCTAGTAGTACCCCTTTGTTCCGTCGAGCAGCTCTCTCACGATGTCCGCGTGCCCCGCGTGCCGTCCGGTCTCTTCGACGAGATGGATGAGCATCCAGCGAAGGTTGGCGTTGCCTGCGCGGAAGTCGGGGTGGCGGCCGACGTCGTCCAGTGATGCCTCGGCCACAATCTCGTTGCTTCGGACGCACTGGGCCTCGTACTCCGCGAGCAGCTGCTTCAGCGAGATGCCGTCGGTACGCCAGTCCGAGTCCTCGCCCATCGCGACCAAGGACGGATTCTGCGTCTTGTCGCCGCCCAGGAACAGCACCTCCAGCCAGGTGTGCTCGACCCACCGCATATGGCTGATGATCCCGGCCATCGTCATCGCCGGCGAGGTCGGGATGACGGAGCGGTGCGCGTCAGCCTCGCTCAGGCCCTCGCATTTCCATCTCAAGATCTGTCGTTGCAGATCCAACCAACCGATGAGCGCGGTGCGTTCGTCGGCCTGCAAAGGGGGACGCTCAAGTGAGGGTGACATGCCTGCACGTTAGGGCGCTCGGTCTCCGGATACCGCCTGGTTTTCGATTCAAGATGCGCCAGACACAACCCAGGGTCGCCTCAAGCACCGTTACAGCCATGGCTCAGCCCTGAGGCGCCGCCCACCGCACTTCACCGCGCGGGCGTCTCGATAGGGATCTCGTAGGCGATCTCCCATCGTACGTCCGGAACAGTGATGTCCGCCGCCTCCACGGGGCGTCCGTCACTGTCGTGGTAGGTCCGCTCGATACGGGTCAACAGCTCACCGACACTGACGCCGAGCAGATTGGCCTCTTCCTGCACGAGCACACCCGCACGTGCGCCGCCGGCTGCAAGGGCACCCCCAAGGCCCAGGACGGCCGCGAGGACGGCCGCCGACTGTGGGGCACGTACCGCCTCACGCGAATCGGAAAGACGGCGACATCATGAGCTGGACCATCGAACACCCACCCGGCCGCCCGGTACGCCGCACCGACGACAACCGCCTCGCCGTACCGCTCCGCCTGTCCCTCACCGACGGCCACGCCACCGACACCGAACTCACCCTCACCCTCGCCGAGGCCGAACACCTGCACGCCGCACTCTGCCGAGCGCTCGACGGCGAACCGACACCGCCGGCCGCGCCGGAGTGCCGCCAGTCGCCCCAGGCCTCGCCGGGGGCAGCGCACATCGTCGGGCGCGCACACAACAGTGGGGCAGGGCGCCGTGAGGACGGCTTCGGCGCGCAGCTCCGGGCCGCCGCCGACCGTGGCGATCTGACCTACCAGCCGACGCATTTGGTGGTGTGTTCCCTGCTCACGGTCGGCGTCGACACTGCCGGGCGCGTCGTGCCCGGACATCCCGAAATATTGCAATTACCCACCGGTAGGGATATTTGACCCTAGTGAACCTCTGAGGTCTCTGTGAAAAGTGAGGCGTACAGAAGCCTCCTGCCCGACAGGGCCCTGACCTACAGGGACGGGCATGCAGAGAAGGGCTACACGCAGATGAACTCGGTCTCCGATCCAGCCACGCCGCCGAGGGCGGGCCGCCGCGGGCACAAGCGCGGCTCCCGGTGGTTCAAGGGGAAGTTCCTGATCCCCTTCCTCGCCGTCGCCACCCTGCTGGGCGGCGCCGCCGCGGTAATCCCCCAGCTCCAGGAGAAGGCCAGCGCGGCCAACGACGGCAACGACATCACCTGGGACATCGGTAACGGGAACGCCGGCGCGTCCCGCTACAGCACCATGCTGGAGGCGGTGCGGCAGCGCGCGTCACAGGGCCGGTTCGTGCTCGACAGGACGCACCGCACCCGCCCCGACGCCACCGATGACTTCTTCAGCGTCGACATCAGCGTGCAGGACGAGGGCACGAGCACCCCGAACCGGATCCGGGTGCACAT
Source organism: Streptomyces akebiae (assembly GCF_019599145.1). Lineage (NCBI taxonomy): Bacteria > Bacillati > Actinomycetota > Actinomycetes > Kitasatosporales > Streptomycetaceae > Streptomyces > Streptomyces akebiae. The sequence continues at coordinate 4,866,606 of NZ_CP080647.1, forward strand.
CCGCGCCAGCGACCTGTTCGTCGTCGGCTGGCTCAACCAGAACGAGAACATCTACAACCGGCTCGATACGAAAAAAAGGGACGAAGACCCCGAACCAGCTCCCCCCCTCGTGGACTGTGCACCAAATGGTGGGGCCTGCCTGCAGGCCTCGGTGCACGACACCCCCTTCGACGGCAGCTACCTCTCTCTGGAGCGCCAGGTCGGCGACCGCGCGAACATCCCACTCTCTCCCAACTCGGTCCGGCAGGCGGTCCGCGACCTGTCCAGGAGCGGGTCCACCAATGCCCAGCAGGCCCGCGGCATGATCGTTCTCATCCAGGCGATCTCCGAGGCCGCCCGGTTCCGCCCGATCGAGGAGCTGATCCGCAACACCTACACCACCGAGGCGGCGACTCCGTCGCCGGCCATCCTGGAGCTCGAGAACAGCTGGGACCCCATGTCCGAGATCGCCCACCGGCATGTCAACAACCCCAACGACGAGGTCATCAACACACTCATGCGCACGCACGCGGGCGTCCTGGGTGATCTCGGGATAACCAATTCCCGGGACGTGGCCGTCGCGCTGCTCGGGATATCGATCACCGTAGTCATCCCCTAGCGACGACCCGGGCGACCGGCAGATCGACGACATACCGGTGCCGAGCGGCCGGGCCATACGCGATGTGCGCGCCCGGCCGCTCGGTCATATGAACGGAGCCTGGCGACCTTCATCGCCGGAGTCGTCTCGGGCACGAAGACGGTGGCCGGACCGCCCTGCCGCCGGGCGGCCCCCGCCCAGGCCAGCCCGGCGTTGCCGCCCGCCAGTCCGGCGACGCCGTCACCGAGTGCGCACCAGCAATCAGACCTTTTCCGCCACCACCCGCGAATGCCCGGCAGTCAACAGATCAACGTCCCCTCCCGGAACACCACTCCGGACGGGCGGTGCCGCCAGGCTGGTCCGCCGGCCACGATCTCCTGATCCCACATGGATCCGGACGAGGAAAGCACGGTGCCCGCTCGTGTGCTCCGGGGATCAGAGAAGGTCTCGCCAGAAAGGGGCCGTCGCCTGCGGGTTTGAGGCGAAGCTCAGTAGTTGTCACCGGCCGAGCCGGATGAGGTGGCGAATGAGACCAATGAAGCAGCGTGGTTGTCACCAACACGGCCCGCGGCTTGTCACTGCTGCTCACTCAGCAGCCTTTCCGTCACCAGTCCCGCGAGCAGCAGCTGGAGGGGTGCGCGGCCGTAGGCGCTCGCCCTGCGGTCCGAACATGATCAGGTACTCGACGGGACCGCCGGGGCCGGCGTTCGCCACCCCGTGCGGGGTGCGGGTGTCGAACTCGGCGACATCCCCAGGGGTCAGGATGAGGTCTTGGTCGCCGAGCACGAGCCACAGCCGCCCGTACAGAACGCACAGCACTCGTGGCCATCGTGGGAGACCTGACGGGGCCGCGCGGGCGGGTCCTCGGGGGCGGGCAGGACGTGCTTGTGGGCGTGCAGACCGCCGACGTACCGGGTCAATGGCAGCACCGCCTTGTCGTCGCCGAAGCTCAGCGGCGCCGTAGCGCGCGGCTCGGCCGCGGGGGCGGGTGCGGTGCCGGTCAGTTCGTCCAGGGAGACGTCGTACTCCTTCGACAGGTTCAGCAGCACCTCCAGGGTGGGCTTGCGCCGGCCGGTCTCGATCCGCGACAGCGTGCTGGTCGAGATGCCGGTCGCGTGGCTGACACCGGCGAGCGTCGCGCCGTGGTGCTCGCGCGCGGCTCGCAACCGGGGCCCCATCGCGGCCGGCGTGCCGTCCACGTCGTCGACTGCCACCTTTCCCGCTCCTTCTTGCCGTGCCGCTCCACCGCTCTGTGCTGCGAGTTTGCCAGAAGGGCAAGGCTGATCGCGTCGGGCGGGTGCCGCGCCGCATGATCGATGGGTAGCCGCGTCCGCCCGCCCGATCCGAGGAGAAGCCCATGCAGCCCGAGCCGACCGCCGAGCTCCGTCACCGCACCGTCGAGGCCCCGGCCGGGCGCCTGCACCTGGTCGAGCAGGGCACCGGCCCGCTGGTCCTGCTCGTGCACGGCTTTCCCGAGTCCTGGTATTCCTGGCGCCGCCAGCTCCCGGCCCTCGCCGCGGCCGGCCACCGGGCGGTGGCGATCGACGTGCGCGGCTACGGCCGCTCCTCCAAGCCGGAGGCGACCGACGCCTACCGGATGCTCGACCTGGTGGAGGACAACGTCGCCGTCGTGCGCGCCCTCGGGGAGGAAAGCGCGGTGGTCGTCGGCCACGACTGGGGCTCCAACATCGCCGCCGCCTCCGCCCTGCTCCACCCCGAGGTCTTCCGCGCCGTCGGCCTGCTGAGCGTCCCTTACACCCCGCCCGGCGGCCCCCGCCCCACCGACATCTTCGGCCAGCTCGGCGGCCCTGAGCAGGAGTTCTACGTCTCCTACTTCCAGGAGCCCGGCCGCGCCGAGGCGGAGATCGAGCCCGACATCCGGGGCTGGCTCGCGGGCTTCTACGCGGCCCTGTCCGCCGACACCATGCCCGCCCGGGGCGAGCCCGACCCGCACTTCGTCACCCGCGGCGGCGGCCGACTGCGCGACCGCTTCCCCGCCGGCTCGCTCCCGGCCTGGCTGAGCGAGGACGACCTCGACGTCTACGCCGGGGAGTTCGAGCGCACAGGGATCACCGGCGCACTCAACCGTTACCGCACCATGGACCGAGACTGGGAAGACCTCGCCCCGCACCGCGGAGCCCCGATCAAACAGCCGTCCCTGTTCATCGGCGGCGCCCAGGACGCCTCCACCACCTGGATGTCCGACGCCATCGACGCCTACCCCACTACTCTCCCCGCCCTGTCCGCCTCCCACCTCCTGGATGGCTGCGGCCACTGGATCCAGCAGGAACGCCCCGAAGAGGTCAACCACCTGCTGACCGACTGGCTCGCCACCCTCCAGGGACCAACCAGGCACGGATGCTGACGCTGGGGCCGGTGGCGCGGTACCTGGCGGAGGCAGAGGCATGCGCTGACAAGAGATGACCGACATCGTCCGCGGACCCGCTCCGTGCCAAGGTGAGGCCATGAGCCGTTTCGATCGATGACGAGCTGAGGTCGGCGGTTCGGTACGCCGACTCGGCGCCCTGGTCCGCGAGCGCAGCCGCCGTCTGGCCGACGCGGCGGACATCCCGGGGACACGGCGTGCGCTCGGTGCGGAGTGAAGACGCCCTGGCGCCCAACCCGACGAACGAGGCTCTCGGCGAGGATGACGGCATGAGCGATGAACTGGTGGCGTTCCTGAACGCGCGTCTGGATGAGGAAGGCGACCTGGCTCGTCGTTGCGGGCCGGGCGGGGTTTGTGGGGAGTGGGTGGCTCGCGGGGGACGAGTTGAGTTGGGGCAGGTCGGGCTTGATGGTCTCCCGCCCGCGGTCGCTCAGCATGTGGCCCTGCACGATCCCGTACGTGTCCTGCGGGAGGTCGAGGCCAAGCGGCGCGTGTTGGGACGTCACGCGCTCAGTCCGGCCGAGGGGGACCCCGAACGACCCTGGGACGACCGGGACGACTGTCAGTACGACGGGGAGCTCTGGCCCTGCGACGACCTGCTCGATCTCGCGCGTGTCCATGTGGACCACCCCGACTTTCCCGAGCGGTACAGGCTGGGAGGGGACGCGGTGGGTGGTGAGGGACTGACGGTGGGGGCTGACGGTGAGTAGGTCGGTGTGGCGAGCGCGCATGAGACGACCGACTCGGTGAGCCGCTCTCCCCTAGTGCGCGGCGCCCGCCGGCGCAGCCACTTCGAGTCCGGCCGAGTCAGGGCCAGTACCCCAGCGTATGGACTGCCAGGAGGGCGCCGAGTGTCAGCTGCACCGTTCCGATGACCTGGTGGCCGATCCGCAGCAGCACTACGGCCGTTGCGGCGACCGCGAGGGTCAGGGCGCCGAAGCCCAGCACCGGCCCCCAGTCCACGGGCGGCACGCCGGTCGCTGTCTGTCCTGCGCCGGCGGCCCTTCGGCCCAGGCCCCGGGCGGTGAGCACGATGGCGACCACCAGCGCGGCCCCCGCGTCCGCCAGCAGTACGAGCAGCAGGAGACAGCCTGAGGTGAGGAGACCCTCTCCATCGGAGGGCTTTTTCTCGGTGAGTTCGGGCATGGGTTGACGATCGCGCGGAATGCACCCTTCCATACGGCCCGTCGCCGACTCGCAATCCAGGTGTACTCCGCTCTTCATGGGCCTGTCCGGATCCCGGGCCAGGCATCCGGCGCGCACCCGGGGTCGCGCACCCGGGATCGCGCACCCGGGGTCACGCATTGCAGCGATCAACTACCGGGCCCCTGAACCCGCATGGTGGCCAGGGGCCCATCGCGGACGACGCCCACGACTCTCTCTTGACGGCTCAATCAGCCGTCTTCATCAGTCGTCCTTGCGCTGCAACACTTCGTCGACCGCTCGTGCCACCTGCTTGGGAAGATCGGCACGGACTTTGGCCCGCTCCTCCTGACGCCCTTCTTCGCGGATTTCCTCTTCGATCTCCGGGGGAATCTTCCCCCGGGATTTCGCCCGCTCTTCCTCGGCGGACTCACGCACCAGCTTCCTGCCTGCCCAGGGGACGGCGAAGCAGGTCAGTACCAGGCCGAGGAGAACGCCCTGTACGAGCCAGAAGTGGCCCGCTTCCACGATCTCGTCCTCCATGCGGGCGAGCAGGAGAATCACCGCGACAGCGATCACGGGTCCCCTGCTCTTGCGCATGACCCGTGACGTTGCGCGAACACCGTCAAGAATCCGCACGAAGACACCACCTCCTGAATGGGCCGATTTGCCGATTTCTCCCCTACGACGGCAATGGCGCAATTCGGGTTGCGTATTTCTTCCGACATAGTCCCTTCGTGTGGCGCGAGTTCGCCGGTTGACGACGATGCGAATGCCGAAAGGCCGGCCTACGGCATGAGAAGGCCCCAGGTCGATCCGCGACCTGGGGCTTTCTCTGCGGAGCTGAGACTACGAAGCCGGGGCCGGCGTCACGTCCGTCAGCTTCCAGCGCTGGTTCAGGCCCGAGTTCGGGGTCCAGACCCCGACCCCCGCGCCGTCCGTCGTCGACTGGCCGTAGACGTCCGGGAGTTCGCCGGTGGCCACGTTCACCAGGGTCCACGTGCCGTCGCCCGTCGAGGACAGGATCCACTGGGCGGCCTCGTCGCGGGTGGCCGTGTCGCGTTCGGCCACCAGGGAGCCGAAGCGGATGGCCAGGCGCTTGTGCGACGTCGTCTCCGTCAGGGCGTAGCGCGTGCGGTTGTCGGTCTTGCCCTTGCCGATGCGGTCCAGGGTCCACTGCTGGGTGTTGCCGGCCGCGGTGCTCGGGGTCTTGATGACCAGGCTCTTGCCGTCGGGGCCGACGGAGAGGTTCTTGCTGCTCTGGACACCCGTGAAGGTGTAGGTGTGGTTGTCCTGGAGTTCGGCCTTCGACGCCGCCACCCCCGAGACGCCCTTCACCAGGAACGACGTCACCGACTGGGCCGGGACCGTGATCGTCGCCTTCTTGCCGGTGACCTTGACGGCCTTCTTGCGGATCAGCTTGCCGGCCGCGTCCGTGACCACCGGGGTGATCGTCGCCTTCTTGGAGACCTTGCCGAACTTCGAGAGGTCGACCGTCACCGCGCGGGACTCGGTGGTGCTGTTGACGTGGACGACCGTCGCCTTGTCGCCCTTCTTCGCCACGGCGGCCGTGCTCGACTCGTCGTTGGTCTTGATCAGGCGGTCGCCCGGCTTGATGTAGTGCGTGAAGTTGCGGGCCGTGTCGAACTTGGTGTTCGTGTAGATCGGGCAGGTCTTGAGCGTGTCCGACTTCTTGCAGGCGAACGAGAGCTGGATCGAGCCCCAGTTGCCGCCCTTGGCGGACTCGCCGCCCGGCTTCATGTTGTCGTAGTCCTCGACCGGCTGCCAGAAGACCCAGGCCTGGGGCTCCAGTTCGCGCAGGTCGTCGACGATGCGCTGGGCGAGGCCCAGGCCGGGGCGCATGTCGGTGAAGCTCTGGCCGTCGCCCCAGTCGCCCTCGACCTCGCTCATCCACAGCGGCTTGTCGGCGGCCTTGGCGAGGTCGCGGACCGTGGTGCGCTGGCTCGTGCCGTAGGTGTGGACGTTCATCTGGTCGACCAGGTCACGGACCTCCTGGGGGTAGGAGTTCCAGTTCGTGGCGAAGGTGCCGGGGTTCGTCTCGTCCATCGCGGAGATCTTCGCGTGGGTGCGGGAGTCGTCCAGGACCGGCCCGAGCGCCCTGAGGACCTTCTGCTGGAGCTCGGGGCCCATGTGGGCGCCCTCCTGACGGCCTCCGGTCGGCTGACCGTCGGCGCCGAGCTTGGTGCCCCAGTAGTTGGTGTTGGGCTCGTTGAAGGGGTCGAGGGTGTCGACCTTGATGCCGTGGGCCTTCTCCAGGCGCTCGGTGGCGCCGACCAGGTACTGGGCGAAGTCCTCGACCGACTCCTCCTTCAGCTGGTCCTTCGACGCGTCGAAGCCGCCGGAGACGTAGCCGCTCTCCGTCATGAACCACGGCGGGGAGTTGCTGAAGGTCTCCCAGTGCGTGATGTCCTTCTTGATGCGGTCGACCCACCAGCGCTGGGTGGCGTCCGCGTTCTTGTTCCAGTCCTTCTTGTCGTCGGCGCTCCACCAGTCGACGTCCTCGCGGGTGGTGCCCGCCGGGGCCTTCCACCAGCCCTCGACCGCGCCGCCGGCCCGCAGGTAGTCCTTGACGTCGGGGGCGTTGCCGCCGCCGATGTTGTAGCGGGCGATGTTGAGGTTGAGGCCGGCCTCGCCGAAGAGGAGCTTGGCGAGCTTCTCGCGGATCGCGGGCGGGTAGTCGCCGGTCGCGTTGGCGAACCAGACCAGGCTGGTGCCCCAGCCCTCGAAGCTCTGACCCTTGTAGGAGGGGTCGGGGCTGACCGTCACCGACGCGCCGGCCGTCGTGTCGGCGTGCGCCATCGGCAGGGAGGTCGTGGCCAGGGCCGTGCCGGTGGCCAGGGCCGTGATGCCGATGGCCCCGAGGAGCCGTCTCGTACGGGTGCGGTGTGCCATTCGAGTACTCCAACTCTTCCGTGTGCCGCGTCCCGGCGGAACATAGAGATCGGGGCCCGCGTGGTGCGGTTCGGCGGGGTGCTTCTTGTGAGGCTCTGGGTGAGGCTCTTGGTGGCGCTGCGGGGGTGGCTCTGGTGGGGCTCTCACAGGGCTCTCGTGGGGCTCTTGAGGCTCCGGGTGAGAGCTTCTGTTGCGGTTCGGTGGGCTCTCGTATGATTTGTCGCGGTGGATGTTTACGTAAACATCCACTGAGGCGGATGTCTACACTGTGCGAATCTCGGCGGTCAAGGATTCGTCAAAGATCGATGCGTCGACCCGGCTGTCGCGGGCGAGGCGGAAGAGTCGGGGGAACCCAGGTGGACATGACCGACGGTCGTACGAGGAGACGTACGGGGCGGCCCCGGCAAGGGCCCTCCATGGGCGATGTCGCCCGGGTCGCCGGAGTCTCCGCCCAGACCGTCTCCCGGGTCTCCAACGGGTTCGCCGGGGTCAACGAGGACACGCGGCAGCAGGTGCTCGCCGCCATGCGGGAGCTGGGGTACCGGCCCAACAGCGCGGCTCGGGCGCTGCGGCGCGGGGAGTTCCGGACGCTCGGCGTGATCACCTTCTCCCTCTCCACCCTCGGCAACATCCGCACGCTCGACGCGATCGCCACGTCCGCCGCGCGGGAGGGGTACGCCGTCACGCTGCTGCCCGTCGCCGTGCCGACGCAGGACGAGGTGAACGGGGCGTTCTCACGGCTCGGGGAGCTGGCCGTGGACGCGGTCATCGTGATCATGGAGGTGCATCTGCTGGACGCGGCGACCGTGTCCGTGCCACCCGGGGTGCAGGTCGTGGTCGCCGACTCCGACGCCGGGGACCGGTACACCGTCGTCGACACCGACCAGGCGGGGGGCGCGCGGGACGCCGTACGGCATCTGCTGGAGCTGGGGCACGAGACGGTGTGGCACCTGGCCGGGCCCGAGGACTCGTTCGCCGCGCAGCGGCGGGCGAACGCGTGGCGGGCCACCCTCGCCGAGGCGGGTGTCCTGGACGCGCCGCCTCTCGTACGGGGCGACTGGTCGGCCGAGTCCGGGTACCGGGCCGGGTTGCGGATCGCCGAGGAGGCGGACTGTACGGCCGTGTTCGTCGCGAACGACCAGATGGCGCTGGGGTTGTTGCGGGCGCTGAACGAGCGTGGGCGGCGGGTTCCCGAGGACGTGAGTGTCGTCGGGTTCGACGACATTCCCGAGGCCGCGTCCTTCCTGCCGCCCCTGACCACCGTCCACCAGGACTTCGCGGAGGTGGGGCGGCTGTGTGTGGAGGGGGTGCTCCGCAAGATGCGGGAGGGCGGGGAAGGAGATCGAGGGGGGCCTGGGGAAGACAGCGAGGAGCACGGGACGACTCTCGTGCCTACCCGGCTCGTACGGCGGCGTAGTACGGCACCGCCGCCGGTACCCGGCAGCTGAGCGCTCAGCTGCCGCTGGTCGTCGGCTCCCGGCGCTGCTCGGACCGCTGCTCGTTCCCGGGGCCGGTGTGTTCGCCGAACGCCCGGTGCAGGCGGCCGAGCTCCCAGAGCAGGTAACCGCTGGCTCCGGCGAACGGGAACCACGTGCCCAGGTGGAAGAGGAGCACCGGCATGTACAACAGGCCGACCAGGACGCCGAACCTGAACAGGATGGCTGTGTACGGCTGATTGCGTTCGACCATGATGTGCCCTCCCCTGCCATGGATCCGCGGTCAGCGCGATCTCATGTGCGGCCCCCCTCGGCCTCTGCATCGCCATGATGCCTTCGGGGCGACGGGTTCGCGAGGGTCGGCGAAGGCTGCGCCACGTATCTTCACAACGTGAGCGGTATACGGGGTGGGCGTGGGCCCGGGCGTGGTGCGCGGGGCTGGTGGGTGCGGGGGCGGGTGCTCGCGGAGGAGTACCCGTGGGTGGTCGACGTCGGGGTCGCGCTGTTGGTGCAGGGGGCCATGACGATGCCGTTCGTGGTGCCCCGGGCGGCCGGGCTGGCGCCGGCGACATGGGCGGCGTACGGGCTGATGACGCTCACGGTGGTGCCGCTGGTGTGGCGGCGGCGGGCTCCGCTCGCCGTGCTGGTGGCGATCCTGGTGACCAGCATGGTCTACAAGCTCGCCCTCGACGGGCCCGGGCAGCCGTTGCCGTACAACGGGCTCGTGATCGTCTATACGGTCGCCGTCCTCTCGCCGCCCTGGAAGCGGTTGGTCAGCGGCGTGCTGGTGCTGATCGCCGTGCCCGTGGGAGTGTGGCTCAACACCCGGTCCGCGCGTGAACTGACCTTCTCCGCCTTCGTGTTCGCGGCCGCCTACGTCTTCGGTCGGCTCACCGACACCCGTCAGCGCGCCCATCGGGTCGAGGCCGAGCAGGTCGCCGCGCGTGAACGGGCCCGGATCGCACGGGAGATGCACGACATCCTCTCCCACGCCGTCAGCCTGATGATCGTGCAGGCGGAGGCCGGCCCCGTGGCGGTGCGTACGGCGCCGGAGCGGGCCGAGGCCGCCTTCGACGCGATCTCCGAGACGGGGCGGGACGCCATGGTCCAGCTGCGGCGGATGCTGGGCCTCCTGCGCGACAGCGAAGAAGGAGGGGGCCATGAAGGGAGCCGCCCGGAGGAGCGGGAGGGGTACGCGCCCGGACTCGCTCCCCGTGCGCCTCAGCCCGGGGTCGGGGAGCTGCCCGCGCTGTTCGACCGGGTGCGGGGCAGTGGGCTTGCGGTCGGGTACGAGGTGGTGGGGGCGGAGCGGGGGCTGCCGGGGGCCGTCGGGGCGACCGTCTTCCGGGTCGTCCAGGAGGCGCTGACGAACACCGTCAGGCATGCGGGCGCCCGTACCGTCACCGTCCAACTGCACTACGGGGACAGCGATGTGGAGCTGATTGTGCTCGACGACGGGCGCGGGCCTCGGGCGGGGTACGGCGGCGGTGGACACGGGCTCGTCGGGGTGCGGGAGCGGGCCGCCGCGCACGGGGGTACGGCGGAGGTCGGGGCCGGGCCCGGTGGGCGCGGGTTCGAGGTGCGGGTGCGGATACCCGTACCGGCCCTGCCGGCCGCGCCGGCCGTGGTGGCGACGGCGGAGGTGGGGCGTTGACCGGTCAGGTGATCCGGGTGGTCGTGGCCGATGACCAGGAGCTGGTGCGGAGCGGGTTCGCGCTGATCCTCGACGTGCAGCCGGACATCGAGGTCGTCGCGGAGGTGGGTGACGGGGTCGAGGCCGTCGAGGCGGTACGGCGGTGCGGGGCCGACGTGGCGCTGCTCGACATCCGGATGCCACGGATGGACGGGATCGAGGCGTGCCGGGCGATCAGTACCGATGGAGTGGAGACAGCGGAGGGAGTGGAGAACGCGGACGGCGCGGATGGAGCGGGCGGTGGGCGCGGTGGCTGCCGGGTGGTCATGCTGACGACCTTCGACTCCGACGAGTACGTGTACGAGGCGCTGCACGCGGGGGCGAGCGGGTTCCTGCTCAAGGACGTCCGGCGCGACGATCTCGTGCACGCCGTGCGGGTGGTCGCGCGGGGCGACTCGCTGCTCGCGCCGTCCGTGGCCCGGCGGCTGGTCGAGCAGTACACGCGGCCCGCCCCCTCCGTCGACCGGGCCCGGCGGCCCGACCCCCGGCTCGACGTGTTGACCGGGCGGGAGCGGGAGACCCTGTTGCTGCTGGCGCGAGGGCTGTCGAACGCCGAGATCGCCGCCGAGTTGGTCGTCAGCGATCACACGGTCAAGACCCATGTCGGCAACGTGCTCGCCAAGCTCGGCCTGCGCGACCGTATCCAGGCGGTGATCTGCGCGTACGAGACGGGGCTGATCGCGGTGGGTGACGCGTCGCTCGGGGCGGGCGGCACGTCGCTCGACGCGGCCACGGGACCAGAGTCCCAGGACGCGGTTCCCCCGCGCGGGGCCGGCAGTCGCCCGCCCGGGGGAGTCTCCCGGGCCTGGTCCTCCCCCGTGTCGGCGAGGAAACGGCGCCGCTAGGACCGCTCGCTCGGGCGATCCGCGCGGAGCCGCCGGTCAGAAGGATGGAGCCGACCACAACACCGGCTCACATCAACGGAGTTGACCATGCCGAGCACGAAGAACGCGGAGAGCCCGAAGAGCCCGAAGAGCACCGGCCGTGCACTGATCGCCGCGGCCCTCCTCCTGGGAGTGGCCGCGGGGCCGACGGTCCTGCCCGCCACCGCGGCGACCGCGACCGCGACCGCCGACACCGCCTTCGCACGGTCGCAGTCGCAGGCACAGTCACCGCCGCGGGCGGACCCCGGCCTCGCCGCCGCCATGGAGGCCGCCATCGCAGGGCTGCCCTCCGCCGACGCCACCGCCGCCCTCGTGCGGGTCGGGGGGAGCGAGGGCGTGTGGCGCGGCAGCTCAGGTGTGCACGACCTCGCCACCGGCCGGGCGGCCGATCCGAAGGGCCGCTTCCGGGCCGGGTCGGTGACCAAGGTGTTCACGGCGGCCCTGGTGCTGCGAATGGCCGCCGAGGGGAAGGTCGACCTCGACCGGAGCGCCCGTTCGTACCTGCCGGAGCTGGTTCCGGCGTCGTACGACGGCGTCACCGTCCGGCAGTTGCTCAACCACACGCACGGCATCCCGGCGCCCGACTTCCCGTGGACGACCGTCGAGGGGGCGTACGCGAACCGTTTCCGCGTCCACGACCCGGAGGAGATGGTCCGGTCGGCGACGGCGAAGGAGCGGGAGTTCGCGCCGGGAGCGCGGCAGCACTACCTCAACATCGGGTACACGGTCGCCGGACTGATCGTCGAGCGGGTGACGGGGGACTCGTACGAGGACCAGGTCGCGCGGCACGTGCTGAAGCCGCTCGGGCTGCGGGACACGTACTTCCCGGGGGCCGACCCGCGCATCGTCGGCCCGCACAACCACGGGTACCAGCGGATGACCCTCGACGACGGGACGACCGGGCTGCGGGACGTGACCGTGTGGGGCGCGACGGACGGGTGGGCGGCCGGGGACATCGTCTCGACCACGGCGGATCTGGAGCGGTTCACGAAGGCGCTGTTCCGGGGGCGGGTCGTGCCGCGCGGGCCGGTGCTGGAGGAGATGTTCACCGTGCCGGACGTGACGGACCACAGGACGGGCAAGCCGGCCGAGTACGCCGTGGGGCTGGCGCGCAAGGTGCTGGGTGGGCGTGAGGTGTGGGGCAAGACCGGTGGGCGCTGGGGCTACAACAGCGCCATCGCCTCCACCCGCGACGGCTCCCGCACCCTCGTCTACGGCGTCAACTCCACCGACGCCAAGGCCAGCACCATGAACCAGGTGGCCATGAACGTGATGGTGGCGGCCTACGGGATGCCGTCGTAGCGGGCGCGATCAGGACAACTGACCTACAGATTCTCAGGAGTTGGGCTGTTCGGATCGCACCGGCCCCTAGCATCGGCGGCATGCGAATGTGCCGGAGCCATGACAACAGGGGTCGGGGTCGGGGTCCGGACCGTGATCCGCGCGCCGACGCGTATCCGATGCCGAGCGTGCCGTACGGGTGGTACGCGGTGCTGCGCAGTGCGGAGTTGCGGGCGGGGAAGGTCGTCAGCCTGCACTACTTCGGGCGGGCGCTGATCGCGTTCCGCGGGGCCGACGGGCGGGCCGCCGTGCGCGACGCGCACTGTCCGCACTACGGCGCGCATCTGGGCGTCGGCGGGAAGGTCGTGGACGGGACGGTGGAGTGCCCCTTCCACGGGTGGCGTTTCGGGGCGGACGGGCGGTGTGTGGAGGCACCGTTCGCCGTCCGGACGCCCAAGGTGTCGATCGGCGGGTTCCCGGTGCGCGAGCACAGCGGGCTCGTCCTCGTGTACGTCGGGCCGAACGAGACGGGCGTGACGAAGGGGCCGGGCGAGTCGGGCGAGTCGGGCGAGTCGGGCGAGACGGGCGAACCCCCGTGGGAGGTGCCGGAGATCGAGGAGACGAGGTCCCGGTGGTTCGCCTCGCCCATCGACGACACGTGCCGCGCGCGGATCCACATCCAGGAGATGCGCGAGAACATCGTCGACGAGTCCCACTTCCACTTCATCCACGGGCAGAGCGAGCCGCCGGTCCAGGAGTGGCGGGAGGACGGGCCGTTCGCCGAGGCGCGGGGGACGATCAGCCGGCGGGTGTTCGGCCGGGACATCCACAACACGTTCGACGCGTTCATGTACGGGCCGGGTGTGATGGTCGTCCGGGCCCACGGGCCGGTGCTGTCGGTGACCGCCGTCGCGCTCAGCACGCCCGTCGACGACCGTACGAGCGAGCTGCGGATGCTGTACTACCTCCGCAAGCCACGCCGACTCCCCTTCCTCACCCCCCTGTTCAAGCTCGTCTTCCGCGCCGAGGCACTGGGCGAGGTGCGGGAGGAGGTACGGATCTGGGACCACAAGATCCACCAGGCGCGGCCGGTGCTGCTTCCGCACGAGAAGGGGATCAGGGCGCTGCGGCGGTGGTACGCGCAGTTCTATCCGGCGCCTCCGGACGGGGACGCGCGTCCCGGCGCGGGTGAAGCTGAGGGCGCGGTCGAGGCGGTGGCACAGGGCGCGGTCGAGGCGGTCCGGTCGGTGGCACAGGGCGCGGTCGAGGCGGACCGGTCGGTGGCACAGGGCGCACAAGCGGCTTCGCGACGTCGCGGAGGTCCGTCGGAAGGGCCCTAAGCTCCCCCCATGGAGCGATCCGAGATCATGCAGCGAGTCGTCGGGATTCTCACCGAGGCGGTCGAGGTGCGGCGGCAGGCTCGCGAGAACCCCGGTGTCGAGGTGGCGTTGACGGGGGCCGTCTCCGCGCTGCTCGTGGAGACCCTGCCCAAGATCGAGCTGCCCGCCGACGCCTCCGCCCAGGAGGTCGCGCACATCATCACGGACGCCCTGGCGCCGGCGATCGTGACCCTGGCCAACTGCTTCTCCTACGCCTTCGTCCATCTCGCCGAGGTGCACGACCAGGGGCGCACCGACACGACGACGGCCGATGTCCTGCGGGCACTGTCCCTCCAGTTCGCCCAGCGGGACGGGGAGTAGGGCGTTCGTTCCCGGGATTTAACCCACGGCCTCTTGGCGACTCCCCCTCTACGCGCGTAACTTGAGCCGACTCCCCCCACGCCATCGCTTCGGCGTACCCGAGGTCCGACGTTCGAACGTTCGATACCCGATCTGCCCGAAGCCCGATGTACGAGGAGACCCTCAGCCGTGCCCATGTCCGACAGACCCGCAGGAAGCGGCGCCCGTGCGCGCCGCGTCGCCTATCCGCTGATATCCGTGGGCGCGGCCGGCGCTCTCGCGTTCGGCGTGCTGCCCGCCGCGTTCGCCGCGCCCTCGGCGAGTGCGGTGATCGGGGAGATGTACGGCGGCGGAGGGAACTCGGGGGCGACCCTGGTCAGGGACTTCGTCGAGCTGGGGAACGCCGGGACCGGGGCCTACGACCTGGCGGGCTACAGCGTGCAGTACCTGCCGGGGTCGCCGTCGGCGTCCTCGCAGTGGCAGGTGACCGCGCTGAGCGGGTCGATCGCGCCCGGCGGCCGGTATCTGATAGCCGAGGCGGCGGGCACCGGCGGGACGACGGCCCTGCCGACCGCCGACGCCACCGGGTCGATCGCGATGAGCGCCGGCAGCGGCACCATCGCCCTGGTCGCCGGGACCACCCCGCTGACCTGCAAGACCGCCGCCGACTGCGCGGCGGACGCGAACGTCGTCGACCTCGTCGGGTACGGCAGCGCCGTCGTCCGGGAGGGCAGCGGCCCGGCCGCCGGCGCCTCCAACACCGCCTCCGTCGCCCGCGCCGCCTCCCTCGCGGACACCGACGACAACGCGGCGGACCTCGCGCCCGGCGCCCCGACCCCGGTCAACTCGGCGGGCGAGACGCCGGGTTCGGGTGGCGGCGGAGACGGCGACGGGGGCGGCGGCGGATCCACCGAGCCCGGCCCCCTCCGCGTGCACGACATCCAGGGCACCACCCGGCTCTCGCCGCTCACCGGGCAGACGGTCACCCGGGTCCCCGGCGTCGTCACCGGCGTGCGGAAGTCGGGCTCGAAGGGGTACTGGATCCAGGACCCCCAGGCCGACGCCGACCCCCGTACCGGTGAAGGGGTCTTCGTGTACACCGGGTCGGCGGACCCGACCGTGGCGGTCGGGGACTCGGTCCTCGTCAGCGGCAAGGTCACCGAGTACTACCCGAGCAGCACCAGCCAGTCGGTCACGGAGATCACCGGGCCCACGGCGACCGTGCTGTCCGGCGGCAACGCACTGCCCCCGGCCGTGACGCTGGACGCGTCGACCGTGCCGGACGCGTACGTGCCCACGGCCGGCGGGGGCAGCATCGACGCGCTGCCGCTCGAACCGGCCGTCTACGCCCTCGACTTCTACGAGGCGCTGGAGGGCTCGCGGGTGCAGGCCTCCGACACCCGGGTGGTCGGCGCCACGACGGAGTACGACGAGGTGTGGGTGACGGTGAAGCCGGAGGAGAGCCCGACCGCGCGCGGCGGCTCGCTCTACTCCGGATACGACCAGCCGGGCACCGGCCGGATGAAGGTCATGTCGCTCGACACCGCCACCGCCTTCCCGCAGGCCGACGTCGGTGACGAACTGTCCGGCACCACCAGCGGGCCGCTCGACTACTCCTCCTTCGGCGGCTACAACCTCCAGGCCACGCAGCTCGGCACGCTCGTCGACAACGGCCTGAAGGCCGAGAGGACCCGGCGGCAGAAGGGCGACGAGCTGGCGGTCGCCACGTACAACGTGGAGAACCTGGACGCGCTCGACGGCCAGGAGAAGTTCGACCGGCTCGCCGAGGGCGTCGCCGTCAGCCTCAACTCGCCCGACATCGTCGCCCTGGAGGAGATCCAGGACGACAACGGCGCCACGAACGACGGGACGGTGACCTCCGAGGCCACGCTGACCCGGTTCACCGACGCCATCCGCGCGGCCGGCGGCCCCCGTTACCAGTGGCGCTACGTCGCTCCGGCCGACAACCAGGACGGCGGCGAGCCCGGCGGCAACATCCGCCTGGTCTTCCTGTTCAACCCCAAGCGGGTCTCCTTCACCGACCGGACCGGTGCCGAAGCCGCCACTCCCACCACGGCCACGAGCGTGGTGAAGACCCGCAAGGGCGCCCGGCTCACCTACTCCCCGGGCCGGATCAACCCCACCAGCGACGCCTGGGGCAGCAGCCGCAAGCCGCTGGTCGGCGAGTTCGTCTTCCACGGCGAGCAGGTCTTCGTCATCGCCAACCACTTCGGCTCCAAGGGCGGCGACCAGCCCCTGCACGGCCGCTACCAGGAGCCGACCCGCGGCTCCGAGACCAAGCGGCACCAGCAGGCCGCCGAGGTCAACACCTTCGTCAAGGACCTGCTCAAGGCCGACCGGAACGCCAAGGCCGTCGTCCTCGGCGACCTCAACGACTTCGAGTTCTCCGAGACCATGACCGCGCTCACCGCGGGCAAGGTCCTGAAGCCGCTGATCAGCACGCTCCCGGCCGCCGAGCGCTACACCTACGTCTACGAGGGCAACTCGCAGACCCTGGACCACATCCTGACCAGCCCGGCCGTCACGCACTTCGACTACGACGTCGTGCACATCAACGCCGAGTTCGCCGACCAGGCGAGCGACCACGACCCGCAGATCGTGCGGATCGACGTGGGCAGGTGCCGCCGGAACTGACCGCCGGCCGGTCGCTCGACCATGAGGAACCTCCGGGTCCGTCCGTGGCCCGGGGGTTCCTCATGGAGGTTCTGGTTAGCCGAGCATGCCCACCTGGTAGTCACCGGCCGGCTGCCGCACCATCACGTTCAGTCGGTTGAAGGTGTTGATGAGGGCGATCAGCGCCACCAGGGCGAGGAGCTGGTCCTCGTCGTAGTGCTTGGCCGCGTTCTCCCAGACCTCGTCGGGAACACCGCCCGCCGCGTCGGCGATCCGGGTGCCCTGCTCGGTCAGCTCCAGCGCGGCGCGCTCGGCGTCGGTGAAGACCTTGGCCTCCCGCCAGCCGGCCACCATGTGCAGCCGCTGGGTGGTCTCCCCGGCGTGCGCGGCCTCCTTGGTGTGCATGTCGAGGCAGTATCCGCAGCCGTTGATCTGGCTGGCGCGGATCTTCACCAACTCCTGTGTGGAGCGGGGCAGTTCCGTCCCCGAGATCACCTTGTCGACCCCGACGAGGTGCTTGACGATCTTGCCGGTGACGGGGTTGGCGAACAGGTTGAGACGGGCTTCCATGGCGGGCTCCTTGTGCCGTCGTATGCGGTGACAACACAAGGACGGACCGGCCCCGGGTGGATGTGACACGGACGCGTGTGACGCCCGTCACCCACCGCCGACCGCCCGTCTCTACGACAGTTCGGGGCTGTCGATCGTGCGGGTCGTGCCGCCGGTGAAGGTGAGGGTGACCGTGCCGGTGAGCGGGCCGTAACGGTCGCCACGGGGCCACCAAGCGGTCCAGCCGGTGACCCCCGAGGTGCAACAGGCGAGTTGGGGAGTTGGGGCGTTGGGGAGAAAGCCGACCCCGACCGGAAAGGGCCGGGCCCCGCTCCGGGGAGCGGGGCCCGGCCCATGGTGCGTGGGCGGTGCGGGGACGGTCAGTAGAGGGCGATCCTCGGGTGGACCGTGCCCTGGGCCGCCGGGTCGGTGACGGTGACGCGGTAGACCTCGGTCAGGGTGGCGCCGGCCGCCAGCGTGCGCCGGGCGGTGGTCAGGTCGGTGAAGAGGGTGCCGGTCTGGCTGCCGAGGTCGACGGCCTTCCAGCAGCCGCCGGCGGTGCGGCGCTCGACCTCGACGTCCGCCGGGTCGAGGAAGGGGCCGGCGTCCGGCGACTCCACCAGGAGCTGCGGGGCGACGGTCCGGTCGGCCGTCGTGTCGTTGCGGTAGGTGACGGTGACCTCGTGGCTCTTGCCGTCAGCCGTGAGCGGGCTGGTGGCGAGGTCGACGAAGTCGACGGGTATGGACGACGCCTGTGGGGTTGTGGAGACGGTGGTGGTGGCGGGCTGCGGCGTGGCCGCCGCGGCGGGCCCCGCGAGGGCGAGACCGGCGGCAGCGACCGCCACGGCGAGGAAGGCGACCCTCAGACGACTGTTCTTGACTGACACGTGCGCGGATCCTTAATGCTCGTGGGGGGTCCGGCCGGGCCCAGCACTGGATCACCGGCCAGGGACGCCCCAAGATTACGAAGCGATCGCCGCGAGCGGTAACTACCGCCGGGTAGTGGAGAGATTGCGTGGGAAGTCGGCCACGGCGGCACCTCTCTGGCGTTTTTCCCCTCTCCTCAGTTAGACATGCTCCGGCCCCACATTGACCAGTGGGTTCCAGGAAGCACGGATTCCCAGGGGGGAACACATCCATGACCACGTATCAGGGCACACCGAGACGTACCTCCCGGCTCAGACTCGTCGGTGCCGCCGTGACCGCGCTCGTCCTCGCCGCGACGGGGACGGCG
Source organism: Streptomyces akebiae (assembly GCF_019599145.1). NCBI lineage: Bacteria > Bacillati > Actinomycetota > Actinomycetes > Kitasatosporales > Streptomycetaceae > Streptomyces > Streptomyces akebiae. The sequence goes on from NZ_CP080647.1 coordinate 4,885,015, forward strand.
ACCCAGGCGATGGCCGCGCAGAGCACGACGCAGAAGCCGCAGTCGGCGAAGACCCCGCCGCCGCCCGTGCCCACGCTCACCTGGGCCGACTGCCAGGGCGGGTACGAGTGCGCCAACGCGGACGTCCCGCTGGACTACCGGGAGCCGCAGGGCAAGAAGATCACGCTCGCGGTGGTCCGCAAGAAGGCCGCCGACCCCGCCAAGCGCAAGGGCACGCTCTTCATGCAGCCCGGCGGACCCGGCAACTCCGGCGTGGACTTCGTCCGCAACAACTACGACGACCTCCCGGCCGCCCTGCGCGACTCGTTCGACGTCTTCGGCTACGACGTCCGCGGTGTCGGCCGCAGTTCGGCGCTCACCTGCTTCGACGACGCCCGCTACACCAAGGCCGTCACCGACGCCAAGGGCGTCCCGGGGCCGGACGCCTTCGGCCCGGCGCTGCGCGAGGCCGCCGAGTTCAACCAGGCCTGCCTCGACAACTCGGGCGAGCTGCTGCCGTACGTCGGCACGGAGTACGTCGCCCGTGACATCGACCTGCTGCGCCAGGCCCTCGGCGAGGAGCAACTGACGTACTACGGGCGGTCGTTCGGCTCGTACATCGGCACCGTCTACGCGGCGATGTTCCCCAAGCGGGTGCGGGCCCTGACGCTCGACGCGGCGTACGACCCGTACAAGTACGCCTACCGCCCCTACGCCTACGACCGGGCCCAGTACCTGGCGCTGGACGGTTCGATGGGCCGCTTCCTCGACTGGTGCGCCGCCGACCAGGCGACCTGCGGCTTCGGCGACGGCGACCCGCGCGGGGCGTTCGAGCAGCTGAAGAAGGACCTCGACGCCAACCCGGTCACCACGGCGAGCGGCGGCAAGGCCAACGGCTACACCCTGGTCTACCGGCTGATGTTCAACATCAACGAGGGCAAGGTCATCTGGCCCTCCCTCGGCGCGGCGCTGAAGAAGGCGCAGCTGCGGGACAACACCTCGTTCCTGCTGCGGCCGCCGTCCCCGGCGAGCTTCGACTTCCTCGGCCCGAACGTGGTCGTCGAGTGTGTCGACAAGGAGTACCCGAAGAGCCTGCGCAAGCTGGAGCGGAACGTCACGGCCAACGCGAAGGACGCGCCGCTGCTGGGCCCGGCCATGGCGTTCGGTCCGCCGACCTACGACCACCAGCACGCCACCGCGTGCGTCCAGTGGCCGGCCGAGAAGCCCAGCCGCTACGACGGCTCCTTCCGGGCCAAGGGCTCGGCGCCGATCCTGGTCCTCGGCACCACCGGTGACCCGGACACCCCGTACCAGGACGCGGTCGCGCTGTCCCGGCAGCTGGACAACGCCTCACTGCTGACGTTCGACGCCGAGGGCCACACGGCGTTCGGCCGCAGCGCCTGTGCGACGGACGCGGTCGTGAACTACCTCGTCGACCTGAAGGTTCCGGCCTCCGGCACCACCTGCGCGGACGAGACCCAGCCGCCGTCCTCGACCCCGAAGACGGCCCCGCCCGGCACGACGCTGAGCGAGCTGCGCAACGGCGTCAACGAGCGCGTCGAGCGCATCGGCGACGCGAGCTGACCGGCTCCGTCGACGGATCGGCCACGTCGGCTGACCGGGTGCGTCGCCCTGACCGGCCGCGTCAACCGACCAGCCACGTCGGCCGACCGGCCGCGTCAACCGACCAACTGCCCTGGCTGACCAGCCTCGTCGGCTGACCGGCGGCCTCGACCGGCCGGTCACGTCGACCGGCCAGGCCCCTGGGCCGACGGCCCTGAGCCGACCACCCTGAGCCGGCGGCCCGGGTCGGCCGACCGAACACGAACCCCGGGGCGCCCGCCCCTCCACTCCACGGCGAGCGCCCCGGGGTTCCGCACGTCCGCGTCGCGTCCGCGACACGTCAGCGGCACGTCGAGCCGCACGGATCTGGGGAGCGGGCCGGTGTGGCTGCGGATCCACTTCACGTACGGCCCAGAACAGCCAGACCGGCGGCGCGGTCGCCCGCGTCTACGGTTCGAACGGCGGCGAGTTGGCTTCCTACCCCGCCAACGGCGGTGTCTACGCCGTGAATTGGGGCCCCGTCCACTCCATCCGCAACTGCTGAGCGAACCCTGCCGATACGGGGCGGCGGCCACCGGTGGTGACGGTCACCGGTGGGCGCCGCCTCGCCCCTTTCCCGTGCCGACGTCGATGTCACTGTGCAGGTCACTGTCGTTGCCCGTGTCGATGTCCATGTCGACGTCCATGTCGATGTCCATGTCGATGTCGTCGAAAGGCAGCTTGTCCAGGTCGCCGTCGAAGTCGGCCGGGACCAGGAGCGAGTGCTGCGGCGGGCCGGACGGGGGTGTGGGCCGGAGGTCGGGGCCGGTGAGGGACTGTTCGGTCCAGATGCACTTGCCGGTGGCCGTGTAGCGGGTGCCCCAGCGCTGGGAGAGCGCGGTGACCAGCTGCAGGCCCCGGCCGCCCTCGTCGGTGTCGCCGGCCCTGCGGATGCGGGGCATGGTGAGGCTGCCGTCGAAGACCTCGCAGACCAGCGTGGAGCCGTGCAGGAGACGCAGGCGGACGGGGCCCTTGGCGTGACGTACGACGTTGCCGACGAGTTCGCTGGCGAGCAGTTCCGTGGTGGGTGCCAGGGCCTCCAGGCCCCAGGCGGCGAGCTGTTCGCGGACGTGGCGGCGGGCCTGCCCGGCGGCTCTCGGGTCGTCGAGGAGGGACCAGGAGGCCATCCGGTCGTCGGTGAGCGCGTGCAGCCGGGCCACGAGGAAGGCCGCGTCGTCGGGCGCCGCGTGCTCGGCGGGCAGCAGGCCGTGGGTGAGGGTGTCGCAGAGGCGTTCCAGGTCGGCGGCGGTGCCGTCCTCGTGGGCGGTGCGCAGCAGCCGTGCCAGGTCGGCCATGCCTTCGTCGATGCCGCGTTTCGCCGACTCGACCAGCCCGTCGGTGTAGAGCACCAGCAGGCTGCCCTCGGGCACGCTCAGCTCGACCGTCTCGAACGGCGGTTCGGCCGCGCCGAGCGGTGGGTCGGCGGTCCACTCGGGAAAGCGCACGGTGCCGTCGGGAAGGACCACGGCCGGCGGCGGATGCCCGGCCCGGGCGAGGGAGCAGACCCGGGTGGTGGAGTCGTAGAGGGCGTACAGACAGGTGACGTACGAGTCCTCGCCCATGGAGCCGACGATGTCGTTGAGGTGGCCCATGATCTCGTCGGGCGGCAGTTCGAGGTCGGCGAGGGTGTGCACGGCCGTGCGCAGGCGGCCCATGGTGGCGGCCTCGGACAGACCGTGGCCCATGACGTCGCCGACGACGAGGGCGACCTGGCCGCTGGAGAGCGGGATGACGTCGTACCAGTCGCCGCCGACGTCCATGCCCTGCCCGGCCGGCAGATAGCGGGCGGCCGACTCGCAGGCGGCGAGGACGGGCAGGTCCTTCGGGAGCAGGGCGCGCTGGAGTTCACGGGACCGGGTGTGTTCGAGGTCGTAGAGGCGGGCGCGTTCCAGGGACTGTGCGAGGAGGGCGCTGATCGTGGTCAGCAGGGTGCGTTCCTCGTCGGTGAGGCGGCGTGGCCGGTCGAAGGAGACGACACACACGCCGAAGGTGTGGTCGGACGCGGTCAGCGGCAGGAACGCCCAGGCCTGCTTGCCCGCGCGGGCGGGCAGGTGGGCGTGTTGGGGCACGTAGGCGGCGTACTCCTGCGGTGAGGAGATGAAGATCGGGGCGCCGGTGGTGATGGCGTCCCAGGCCGGGCCGTACGGCATCCGGGGGCGGTGGTTGACGAGCTCGATGAAGTCGGGGGCGTAGCCGACGGCGCCGACGTTGTGGAGCCGGCCGTTCTCGACGGTCTGGACGAGCAGGCCGCTGGCGGCGAACGGCGGCAGCACCCGCAGGGCGACCGCGTCGACGACGTCCTGCGAGGTGGTCGCCTTGGCGAGCGCGGCGGTCAACGCGGCGATGCGGTCGGCCCGTTCGGAGGCCGCGCGCTCCGCCTCGCGGCGCTCCTCCTCGTGCCGGCGCCGCTCGGTGACGTCGGTGAAGTAGATGGTGCGGCCGTCGGGCCCGGGGACCAGCCGCAGGTGGTAGACGCGGTCGTGGTCCGGCACATGGACGTCGAACCCGGCGGGCTTCTCCCCGGCCGCGGCCGCCCGGCAGCGGGTCTCCAGACAGGACGTCTCGCGCACGGACGGCAGGTCCCACAGGTACCGCCCGAACAGTTCCTCCTCGGAGAGGCCGAGGGTGCGTTCCGCGACCAGGTTGGCGAAGGTGATACGCCAGTCGTCGTCGACGGCCAGGAAGCCGTCGCTCATGTGCCGCAGGGCCCGGCCGACCGCGTCCCGGGCGCAGCGTGCCTCGTCGCTCTCCCAGCCGACGCCGATCATCCGGGCGGGTGCGCCGTGCTCGTCGTAGGTGGCCCGGCCGCGGGCCCGGGTCCAGCCCCAGGTGCCGTCGAAGCGCCGTACGCGGTACTCCGCCTCGTACACGGTGTGGTCGCGGATCGCCCGCTCGGCCGCGGCCAGGGTGGGCGGGAGGTCGTCGGGGTGGACGATCCGCATCCAGTTCTCGATCTTGCCGGTGAACTCGGCGGGCCGGGTGCCGTACAGCTCCAGGGCGGCCTCGTCCCAGATCAGGTCACCGCTCTGGATGTCCCAGTCCCAGGAGCCGACGCTGACCTCCTTCAGCGCCTGCCGCAGCCGCTCGGCGTTCGGTTCGGCCGGTGCGGGGCCGGACGGCGGGGGCGCCTGAGCCATGCGGTCCTCGGTCCAGTCGACGACAGCACGCAGGAAGTCCCATTGCAGGCCGGTGGGTTCGCCCCGGTCGCCGGTGAGGACGGTGAGCGCGCCCACCGTGCGGTCGCGGCCGGTGACGGGTAACGCGGCGAGCCCCGTACCGGGCCAGGCGAGGGCCATGGAGCCCAGCGGGGACCACACCCCGCTGCCCTGGTGCAGGGCACGGGCCGGGGGCAGCGGGCCTTCCTGGTCGATGATCTCCCAGGGGCGGGTCAGGGCGGGCGGGAGGCCGGTGACCGACACCAGGCGCAGGGCCGACATGGGTCCCCTGAGGTGGATCATCGCTCCGAGAGCGCCGAGTTCGCCGACCGCGTGCTGGAGCGCCAGCCGGAAGACCTCGCTCTCCGCGACACCCGGATCCACCGTGCTGAGCAGGGCCAGCCGTGCGTTCATACGGCAGACCCTAACGTTCTACTCACACGTAAGGCAGTCCGCCACAGGAATTCCACAGTCACTCCGCGATGCGGTCCCCGCGTCGGGCGGGAGCCTCAACCACACTGCGCACAGGCATAATTGACGAACTCTCAGAAAACGGGGACGGCTCGGGCGGCGCCGACACGGGCGCCGGTTCGTTCGTCCACGGCGGGACCATCGCGACGACGCACGGCCGCCGATCCGCGTTACCAAGATCTGATGAACGTCGTTGGGCCGCTGCAACCCCAGGATGTCCGGCCCGACCCCAGCAGGCGCCATGTTCGAGATGTTCCAGCAAGTGAAGACGTTGATCAAGACGTTCGTCGAGCAGTACGCGAGGAACCAGCAGCTCAAACGGGATCTGCTGGCTCAGCGTGGTGAGCAGGAGCGGCGCTGGCGGGAGGAGGACCGGGTGATCCTGCGGGCCGCCCTCGCCGCGAACCGGGTGGCCCTCGAACAGCACAACGACACCCTCCGGCGGGCGGCCGGCGTCTCCTACCTCACCCTGCGCTGCCACGAGGACACCTGGACCTTCCTGGCCCGCACGGCGTTCGGCGTCTGGGAGCCCGCCTGGACCCAGAGCACCCGCGACCCCTACGACCGCGTCGGCCCGACCGCGACCAGGGCGGCCCACTTCACCGCGAACCCCAACCTGCCGCCGGGCCGCATCACCAAGGCGGACGGCGGCATGCAGGACGTCCAGCTCTCCGGGCACAACCTGGTCCACCTCCTCGACGCCCTCCACGAGGCCACCGCCTCGGAGCTGACCGCCACCGGAGCGCGCGCCCGCACCCTCTACGACCGGCTGGCCTCCTTCACCGCCAAACTCGACCCGGCGGCCCCCACCGGTCGCACCACCGGCATCCTCTGGCGGATCGACGACAGCCTGCACAGCCGGTACGTGAGCCAGCCGTCCGGCCCCGGCCGCCCCACCACCGCTCCCCTCCTCCACAAGGTCCCCTCCCCCACCCCGGCGGCCCGCCGCCGCCACCCGGAACACAGCGGCTCGCCCGTGGCCCAGAAGTAGCGGTGGGAGCGGGGCGCACCGGGCTGTTGCGATACCGGGACACTTCCGTGCGATCGGAGTACAACCTTCCGCCATACCCGGTCGTCTCACCCGATACCAGCGCTACCACAGCGTTGCGTGAACAAGGGGGACGACATGCGACGAATCGGAGCAGCGGTTCTGGCGCTCGCGCTCGCCGGGACCGCGACAGGGACGGCGGCGGCCACCGCGAGTGCCGCGCCGGGGGGTGCCGCGCGTGCCGCGGCGGCCTGCCCGACGGGCTGGGGCAGTGGCGTCAAGGGCAGCCCCGACAGTGGTGCCGTGCCGCTGGCGGACATCAGGACCGGCCGGCACGACTGCTTCGACCGCATCGTGTTCGACGTGCCCGACGGGGGTGACCGCATCGGCTACTTCGTCCAGTACGTCGACCGGCTCCACCAGGTCGGCTCCGGCGAACCCATCCCGGTGAAGGGCGGGGCCATCCTGGAGATACGGGTCGCCGCGCCCAGCTACGACCCCGAGACGGGCGGGGTCGCCTACCCGGGCGACGTGGCCGGACCGCTGCCCGGTGTGAACCTCACCGGCTACCGCACCTTCCGTGACACCCGCTTCGCCGGCAGCTTCGAGGGCGAGACCCAGATCGGCGTCGGCATCCGCGCCCGGCTGCCGTTCCGGGTGCTGCAGCTCTCCGACCGCCTCGTGGTGGACGTGGCCCACAGCTGGACGTAGGGGCAGGCGGGGGTCTCCGACCACCCCTCCCGTACCGCCTCCACGGCCTCCCGCACCTGCGGATGCGGGTCGTCGGCGAGGCGGTCCAGCAGCGCGCCGACGCCGGGGGTGGACCAGCCAGGGCGCCACCCGGCCGGCCTCCGCTGCCCACCCTCACCGCCGACCAGCGCCCCGGCCACGTCCTCCGCGACTGGCCCTGCCTCCCACCGGCCGAAACGGCTTGTAGTGTCCACACGGTGGAGAGATCGTATGAAGATGTGAACGGCGGGGCGGGCTCGACACTGCTGGACGTGTTGCTCGGGGCGGCGCGGGAAACCCCCGACCAGACCGTCGTGCACGTCCGGGGGGACGGCACCGAGCACACGGTCACCTTCGCCGAACTCCGCGACGACGCACTGCGCGTGGCCGGCGGCCTGCTCGCGGCGGGCGTGACACCGGGCACCCCGCTGCCCCTGGTCGCCGACCGGGGCGACACCTTCCAGCCCCTGTTCTGGGGCGCGTTGGCGGCGGGGGCCGTCCCCGTCCCCCTCGCCCCGGAGCCCCGCCGGATCGGCCCCGTCCGGGAACTCCTCGGCAGACCGCCCGTGCTGGCGGACGACGAGTCGGCGGGCGGGCAACTACCCTTCGACGCAAGCGTGTTGCGGCTGAGCGAGCTGCGTCACGGCCGCCCGCCCCGGCGTCCTCACCGCCCCGCCCCGCACGACATCGCCTTCCTCCAGTTCTCCTCCGGCAGCACGGGCGCCCCCAAGGGCGTGGAGCTGACCCACGCCGGGGTCCTGGCCAACCTCCGCCAGATCCGTAGCGCGATGGCGATCACCTCGGACGACGTGCTCGCGACCTGGATGCCGTACTTCCACGACATGGGGCTCATCGGCACGCATCTGGTCCCCATGGCCGCGCGTGTGCGGCAGATACGGATCGAACCGCTGTCCTTCGCGAAGCGGCCCGCCCTGTGGTTCGAGGCCGTGGACCGCCACCGCGCGACCCTCCTCTCGGCCGCGAACTTCGCCCTCGCCCTCGCCGTACGCCGTGTCCCCGCCGACGCGCTCGCCGGACTCGACCTCGGCTGCGTACGCCTGTTGCTCGTCGGCGCCGAGCCCATCGCCCCGCGTGTCTGGCGGGAGTTCACGGCCCTCACGGTTCCGGCGGGGCTCGATCCGCGCGCCCCGTTGCCGGTGTACGGCCTGGCCGAGGCGACCCTCGCGGTGACCGTACCGCCGCTGGGTGAGACCGCGACGCCGCTGGTGCTGGACCGGGACGCGCTCGGCTCGGGTCGGGTGGTGGACGCTCAACCCGGTTCGCACGCAGTGGAGTTGATGGACCTCGGGCGGCCGGTGGCGGGGTGCGAGGTCCGGATCACCGGTGACACCGGGGCCCCGGCGGGCGAGTCGCGGGTCGGGCATGTGGAGGTACGGGGGCCGCAGCTGGGACGCGGGTACCACCGGGCGCCCGAGGCGAGCGCGGCCGCGTTCGGCGACGACGGCTGGCTGCGCACGGGCGACCTCGGGTTCCTGCGGGACGGGCGGTTGTGCGTCACCGGGCGCCACAAGGACGTCGTGTTCGTCAACGGCCGTACGTTCCACGCGTCCGACCTGGAGGAGACGGTCGCCGCGACGCCGGGGCTGCCGCCGGGGGCCGTGGCCGTCGTGGGGTCCACCGATCCGGACGGCGGGGGTGAGCGGGTCGTCGCGTTCGTGCAGTGGGCACGGCCCGCGCGTGCGGCCGCCGCGCCGGTGCTCCGCGCCGCCACCGGTCGGCTGCGGGAGGTCCTCGGGCACGACGACGTACGGGTCCTGCCGTTGCCGCCGGGTGCGTTCGCGCGGACGACCAGCGGGAAGTTGCGGCGAGGGGTGCTGCGGGCGAGGTTCGAGGCCGGGGAGTACGCGGCGGTCGAGGGCCGCTGGATCGGCACGGCGGGCGGGGGCCGTCAGGGCGGCACGGCGGGCGTGGTGGTGGACGGCACGGCGGCTGTGGTGGTGGACGGCACGGCGGAGGAAGGCAGCAGGGCGGAGGAAGGGGACAGGGGCGGCGCTCCCCGTTCGCTGCGGGAGGTCCAGGAGGCGGTACGGGCGGTGTGGGCGCGGGTGCTGGACGTGCCCGTGTCCGAGGTGGGGCTGCGGGAGCGGTTCTTCGACCTCGGAGGTTCCTCGCTCAAGGCGATGGCCGTGCTCGCCGGGCTGGAGGACGTGTTCGCGGTGACGGTGGAGCCGGGCGCTCTGCGGGACCACGACACCGTGGCGGCACTGGCCGGGCATGTGTGGGGGTTGTCGGCGAAGAGCGAGGAAGCGCACGAGGGCGAGGGTGCGGGCGCGGACGTCGTGGCCCGTCGCGGGGCGCCCCTCACGGCCGGCGGACCTGCGGCCCGTTCGGGGAACGGTGGGGGTGCCGACGCCCGTGCTCTCGCCGTGCTCTCCGTCGCCTGCCGGTTTCCCGGCGGCGACACACCCGAGGACTTCTGGGAGCTGCTCGCGTCCGGCGGGGACGCCGTCGGACGCCTGGCCGATCCCGGGGCCTTCGACGCCCGCTTCTTCGGGATGGACGACGCGGAGGCGCGGGCGACCGATCCACAGGCGCGGATCTTCCTGGAGCTGGCGCACGAGGCGTTGGAACGGGCCGGGTACGCGGGGCCCCGGCGGGCCGGCCGCAGGGTCGGGGTCTTCGCGGCGACCGGTGACAGCGGGTACCGGGAGATCCTCGCCAAGGCCGCCGACGGTGACCTCACCCGCCATCCCGCCGCCCTCACCGGCAACCTGCCCAACCTGATCGCCGCCCGGGTCTCCCAGGTGCTCGACCTCAACGGCCCCGCCCTGGCCGTCGACACGGCCTGCTCCTCGGCCCTCGTCGCCCTGCACCTGGCCCGGCGCAGCCTGCTGTCCGGCGAGTGCGACCTCGCCGTGGTCGGCGGCGTCAACCTGGGCCTGACGTCGACCGGCCGGCGTCTCCTCGCGGCGACGGGCGCGTTGTCGCCGACGGGCCGGTGCCGCGCGTTCGGCGCCGACGCGGACGGATTCGTCCCGGGGGAGGGCGGCGCGGCGCTGGTCCTCGCCCGCCTCGACGACGCCCGCACCGCCGACGACCCGGTCCTCGCACTCGTCCGCGGCACGGCCGTGAACAACGACGGCCGCTCGCTCGGCCTCCTCGCGCCGACCCCGCGCGGGCAGCGCGAGGTGATCGGCCGGGCCTACGACGAGTGCGGTGTCGATCCGGCCGATGTGTCGTACGTGGAGGCGCACGGGACGGGTACGCCGATCGGTGATCCGGTCGAGGCGCGGTCGCTCGGGCAGGCGTTCCCGCCCCGCGCCGACGGGGTCACGCGGCGGCTCGGCTCGGTGAAGACGAACGTGGGGCACCTGCTCAACGCGGCCGGAATGCCCGCGCTGGTCAAGGTCGCCCTCGCCCTCGCGCACCGCACGCTCCCGCCGTCCCCCCACGCCACCCCGCCCGCGGCCTTCCTGGCCGACACCGCGCCCGCCTTCCGCCTGGTGACCGAGCAGGAGGAGTGGACCAGCCCGGACGGCCGCCCCCTGGTCGCCGGCGTCAACAGCTTCGGCTTCGGCGGTACCAACGCCCACGCGATCCTGGAGGAGGCGCCCCGGGGCGCGGCCCGGCCCGGCGGGAACAGGACGGTGACGGACCCGGCGCCCATCGACCCGCTCGCGGCGACACCCACGCCCCCACGCACACCGGCCGGCACGGCGGCTCCGGTCGCCGACGGCCCGCACCTGCTGACCCTGTCCGCCCGGACCGAGGGCGCCCTGCGGGTGGCCGCCGCCGAACTGACCGCGCATCTGCGGGCCCACCCCGAACTGGACGAGGGCGACGTGTGCGCCACCGTCAACACCGCCCGCGACGAGGGACCGCACCGACTGGCCGTGGTGGCGGAGGGAAACCTCGCGGAGCGGCTCGCAACGGGGCGCACCGTGACGGGACACGTCCGGGGGCGGTCGCAGACCGTGTTCGTCATGCCCGGGCAGGGGGCTCAACAGGTCGGTCCGGCAAGGGAGTTGTGGCGCTCGGCGCCGGTGTTCCGGGACCTTCTGGAGGAGGCCTCCTCCCTCACGGGGCCGGTGCTGGGGCGGAGTCTGGCCGCCTGGTGTCTGGACGAGGGCGCCGAGCCCGAGGCCCTGGCCCGGACCGAGGTGGCGCAGCCACTGCTCGTCGCGTTCGGTGTGGCGCTGACCGGGCAGTTGGCCGCGTGGGGTGTGACGCCGGACGCGGTCGTCGGTCACAGCGTCGGCGAGATCACCGCCGCCTGCGTCGCCGGCGCCCTGCCCCTGGCCGAGGCGGTCGGTTTCGCCGCCGAACGCGGGCGCCTGATGGGCAGGCTCACCACGCCGGGCGCGATGGCGGCCGTACGGGGAGACGAGGAAACCGTCGCCGCCCTGGTCGCCGACTCCGACGGCACGCTCACCGTGGCCGCCGTCAACTCACCCACGCAGGTCGTGCTGTCGGGCGGGACCGAGGCCGTCGAACGAGCCGTCGCGGCGCTCACCGCCCGTGGCGTGGCCGCCCGGCGCCTCCCCGTCTCCCACGCCTTCCACTCCCCCTTGCTGAACCCCGTGCTCGACCCCCTCCACACCGCGGCGAAGGCCCTGACCGTGCACCCGGCCACCGTCCCCCTCCTGAGCACGGTCACCGGCCACTGGGCCCCCGACCTGACCCCCGACTCCGGCTACTGGCGCGACCACGCGATCCGCCCCGTCCGCTTCGGGCCCGCCGTCGCCCGGCTCCTCGACGAGGGCTACGACACGTTCGTCGAACTCGGCCCCGGAGCCTCCCTCTCCGCCCCGATCCACGCGGTCGTCGCCGCCCACCCCGCCGTCACAGCCGCCGAGACGACCGTCCTGCCCGCGCTGGAGGCCGACGAAGGGGCGACGCAGGGAGCGGGCGCCCTGCTCGACACCGTCGGTCGGCTCTGGGCCCATGGGACCCCGCTGTCCCCGGCGGCTCCGGCCCGGGACACGACACGGCGGCGGGTCCCCGTCCCCACGTACCCCTTCCAGCGCGCACCCCACTGGCCGCGACGCCTCGACACCGCACCGGCACCGGCACCGGCACCAGAGCAGGCACCGGCACCCGAAGCAGCAGCGTCAGAGCCCTCACCCGCTGAGCCGCCCACCCCACGGCCCCTCCTCTGGCGCGACGCCCCGCTGACCGCCGCCCCCGGCCCCCGTGCCGTGCGCCTCACCGGCGCCGACACCCCGCTGCGCCGTTCCCTCACCGCCCGGCTCACGGGCCGCGGGGTGACGGTGCTGGACCCGACGCAGACGCCGGACCCCTACGAAGGCAGGACGGAAGCACCGGACCGGGCGATCGCCCCGGAGGCCGTGCTGTGGTTCGCCGATGCCTCCGGTGCCTCCGATGCCTCCGATGCCTCCCGTGGCACCGGTCGCACCACGAGCCCGGAGTCGGAGACCGCCATGGCCGTCTCCGCCCTGCGCCAGGTGTTGGCCACGCTCGACACACCGCTGACCCGGCCCACCCGCCTGCTGCTCGTCACCGAGGACGCGTACAGCACGGAGTCCGGCACGGAGTCCGGCACGGAGTCCGGCACGGGCCCGGGCAACCCGTCCCACCGCCCGCGCCCCGAACAGGCACTCCTGCACGGCTTCGCCCTGGCCCTGGCCGAGGAACATCCGGGCCTCACCTCGCTGAGCATCGACCTGTCGACCGGGGACGGGTTGGACCCCCAACTCGAAGCGTTGGAGCGCGAGTTGGGAGCCGAAGCGGACGCCGTCGGCACGGTCGCCTGGCGAGCCGGCCGCCGACTCGCCCGCACGACCGCGCCCACCACGGGCACTCGCACCCCCATCCCCATCCCCACGCCCATCCCCGCGCCCACCCCTCTCCCCGCGAGCGGCACCTACCTGATCACCGGTGGCGCGGGCGGCCTCGGCTCCGCGCTCGCCCGTGACCTCGCGGAACGCGGCACACCCACGCTCGTCCTCACCGGCCGGACCCTCACCCCGCCCCGCGCACTGCTCGACGAACTCCGCGCGCTGGGCGCCCTCGCCCGCTACCAGGCGGCCGACATCACCGACGCGGACGCCGTCGACGAACTCGTGGCCGGTCTGCCGCCCCTGGACGCCGTGTTCCACGCGGCGGGCACGGCTCGCCCCGGCAGCCTGCGGGGCAAGCCGGACGACGAGATCGAGGCCGTACTCGGCGCGAAGGTGCGCGGTACGAGGCTGCTCGCCGAGGCGCTGAGGCGGCACGGCCAGGAGGACGCCGTATGCGTCGCGTTCTCGTCCGTCTCCGCCGTACTGCCGGGCCTGGCCGGCGCCCTCGGTGACTACGCCGCCGCCAACGCCTTCCTCGACGCCTTCGCCACCGCCGAACGCGCCGCGGGCCGCCCCTGGCAGAGCATGGCCTTCGGCCCCGTCACCGACACGGGCCTGGCCGGCGGAACGACCTCACGCCCCCACCCCCGCTCCCACACGGTCCCCCACCCGCTCACACCCATGACCGCCCGGGAAGCCCTGACGGGCCTGCACAGGGCACTCACCCTGGACACGGCCCACGTCCTGATAACAGCCACGCACCACACGCCCCCCGCCCCCAGCTCCCCGGCAGGGGCCGCAGGCCCCGAAGGGGCGCGGGGAACTGCGCGACCAGCCACGACGAACCCGCACCCGCCCACGAACAGCTCCCCCCACCCCCTCAAGCACCCCCACACCCCCACCCCCAGCCCCTCCCACATGACCACCGTCATACGCCGCCTCCTGGGGGACGCCCTGCACCGCCCCCCGCAGGACATCGGCGACGACGAACCGTTCCTCACCCTCGGCCTGGACTCCCTCAGCGCCGTCGACCTCGCCCGCCGCCTGGAACGCGAACTCGACCGCCCCCTCCCGGCCACCCTCCTCTTCGAACACCGCACGATCACCGAACTGGCCACCCACCTGGCCACGACCCCACCCACCCCGACCCCACAGCCGGTCTCCCACCCCACACCTGCGACCAAGGCCCCCCTCACCCCGCTCACCACCCCACTCATCCCACTCACCCCCCTCCAACTCGCCTTCCACACCACCGAAACCCTCCACGAGGGCCTCACCGCCTACGGCTACGTACGGCAGAGCATCAGCGGCCCCCTGAACAGCACCCTCCTCGGCCACGCACTCGCCCACCTCTCCGCACGCCACCCCATGCTGCGGATGCGGATCACCGACGACGGAGGCGCGCGCCCGAACCAGTACGCCGCCCCGGCGGGTCCCGTCGACGCGGCACCGCGCTGGTACGAGATACGGGACCCCCACCCGCACGATCCACGGCAGCTCGAACACGACCTCTGCAACCGCCCGTTCGACCTGAGGACGGAGGACCCGGTGCGAGCCGTCCTCGTCCACGACCGCGACGACGCACACCTCGCCCACCTGCTCCTGGTCGTCCACCACGCCGCCGCCGACGGCTTCAGCCTCAAGCTCATGGCCGAGGAACTCTGGTCGCTCTACACGGCGTTGGCCTGCGGCGAGAACCCCGCCCAACTCCTCTCACCACCAGCCCAGTTCACCGACTACGCCGCCGCCCTGACCGCCGAACGCCAGTCCCCGTCGTACGCGGAGGACCTGGACCACTGGCGCACCCGCCTGGCAGCACACACGACCTCCCGCCCCTCCCTCCCGTACGACGGCGACCCCGAGGCACCGCCCACCCCACCCCTCACCCACCACCGCACCGAGATCGACGAGGAACTGACCACCGCGCTCCGCGAGACGGCCGCGCGGCACGGGGTGTCGCTGTTCCACCTGCTGCTGGCGGTGTACGGCCGTTGTCTGGCGCGGTGGGGCGGACGGCGCGCCGTCGCGGTCAATGTGGCCCGGGCGCGGCGGGAGTCGCCGGTCGTCGGCATCGACCGTCTGGTGGGGCCGCTGGCCGACACCCTGCCGGTGTTCGTGGACGTCGACCCCGCCGAACCGGTCACCGCGCTCGCCGACCGGCTGCGACGGATCTGGCGGGAGGCCGAGGCCCACGCGACCCTGAGCAGCACGGACTTCGCCCGGCTGCTGTCCGAGGTGCGCCCCACCACGGGCCCCGCACCGCGCACGGCGGCCGAGGCGGGCTTCAGCTTCGCCCGGTTCCCGGTGGTCCACGGCCCCGACTGGCCCGTCACCGTCACCCCCACGGCGGCGGCCACCGCCTCCGCCGCCACCCGCCTCGGCCTCCTCTGCTGGGAGGCCGACGCGGCCCTGCGCCTGTCGTGGAACCACCCGGCCCACCTGTTCCGCCCCGAGACCGTACGACGCCTCGCCGACGAGTACGTCACGGAACTGCGGGCCGCCACCACGGCACCCCCCGCCCCGGCGACCGCCCCGCCCCACAACGCAGTCGCTTCAGGTGACGGCGGCATCGTGGACCGTCTCCGCGCCCAGTTCCGCGCCACCCCCCGGTCCGTCGCCGTCGCCGCCGACGACGGGACCACGCTCACCTACGCCGCCCTCGACGCCGCCTCCGCCGCCCTCGCCGCGCGGCTGCGCGCGCACGGCGTACGCCCCGGCGACCTGGTCGGGCTCCTCACGGAACCGGGCGGCACGGCCACGGTCACCGGAGTCGTCGGCATCCTGCGGGCGGGCGCCGGCTGGGTACCGCTGGACGCCACCCACCCGGCCGCCCGGCACCGGGACCAGCTGTCCCGCACGGGAGTCCGCGTCCTGGTCTGCGACCCGGCGACCCGTCCGACGGCCACCACCCTGGACGGCGTCACCCCCGTCCCCGTGCCCGACCCCGTCCCCGACTCCCCTCGGGGCCACGAACCCGATGCCGCCCCCGAACTCGCACCCCCGCCCCCCGCCCCCGACGCCATCGCCTACGTCATCTTCACCTCCGGCTCGACGGGCCGCCCCAAGGCCGTCCCCATCACCCACCGGTCGATGACGAACTACCTCGACTGGTCACTGGCCACCTTCGGCTACGGCCCCGGCGACCGGCTCGCCCAGACCGCGTCGGCCTGTTTCGACGCCTCCGTACGGCAGTTGCTGGCACCCCTGCTGGTCGGCGCGACCGTGCACACCCTCTCCCGCGACCTGCTGCGCGACCCCGAGGCCCTGCTCGACCGCGTCGTGGCGGACCGGATCACGGTCTGGAGCTCGGTCCCCACCCTGTGGGAACGGCTGCTCACGGCCGCCGAGGAGCACGCCCGCCGGAACGGCGGCACAGTCCCCGACCTCTCCGCCCTGCGCTGGGTCCACGTGGGCGGCGAGGCCCTTTCGGCCGCCCATGTACGCCGCTGGTTCGACCTCCCGGGCACCGTCGGCCGGATCGCCAACCTCTACGGCCCCACCGAGACCACCATCAACGCCACCTGCCACATCATCGACACCCGCCCGGCGGACGACGTCCGCCACCTCCCCATCGGCCGCCCCATCGCCGGTACGGAACTGGCCGTCATCGGTGAGGACGGACACGAGTGCGCCACCGGCGAACCCGGCGAACTCCTCATCGCCGGAACCGGACTCACCCCCGGTTACCTGGGCGATCCCCACCTCACCGCCGCCGCCTTCACCGAGCGGGACGGCCGCCGCTGGTACCGCAGCGGCGACCGCGTCCGCCGTAGGGCCGACGGGGTACTGGAGTTCCTGGGCAGGCTCGACGACCAGGTCAAGGTCCGTGGTCACCGCGTGGAACTCGGCGAGATCGAGGCCGCCCTGCTCACCCACCCGGGCGTCTCCCGCGCGGCCGTACTGCTGCGCGACGGACGCCTGGAGGCGTACGTGGAGCCCAGGACCGGCACGCACCACCGAGGCGAGACCGCCGCCCCTCGCGGCCTCGACCCCCGCGAGGTGCGCGGCTTCCTCTCCCGCACCCTCCCCCCGTACATGCTCCCCGCCCGCGTCCACTCCCTCCCGGCCCTCCCCCTGACCGGCACGGGCAAGATCGACCGCAACCGCCTCGCTCCCCGTGACGAGACCACGCTCCCCGACCCCCGGCGCACCCCGCCCGCGACCCCCACCGAGCAGTTGCTGGCGCGCACCTGGTCCGCGCTGCTGGACCTGCCGGCGTCCGAGATCAGCCGCGAGGACGACTTCTTCACCCTCGGCGGCGACTCCATCACCGTGCTGGAACTGTTCTCGCGACTACGCCACGAACGCCCCGCACTGCCTCGCCCGACCGCCCTCTACACCCACCGCACCCTGACGGCCCTGGCCACGGCCATCGACACCACCCCGGCCGAGGGCCACCAGACCGATCACCAGACCACACCCACACCCATCCCCGCACCCGCACCCGCACACATCCCCACCCCCGCCTCCTCCCCCCTCACGCCCTACCCCCTCACCCCCTCCCAACAGGGCTTCCTCCTCGCCGACACGCTCGCGTCCGGCACCGGCCCCAACCCCGCCTGGCTGGCCCGCTTCCGTATCCACGGCGCCCTGGACCCGGACCTGTTCCAACGAGCCGTCGACGTCCTCATGGCCCGGCACCCCATGCTCCGCACGGTCTTCCCGTCCGGTGCGCGCCCACCCGTGCAACAGGAACTCCCCGCCTCGCTACGGCTTCCCGTCGAGACGGAGGCCCTGGCCGACCCCGGCCTGGTGGAGGAACGGACGGCCGAGGAGGCGAGCCGCCGCTTCGAACCCTGGGCCTGGCCCCTGTTGCGCCTGCGCCTCTTCACGGTCGCGCCGGACGAACACGTCCTCCTCGTCCACGCCCACCACCTCATCGGCGACGGCTACAGCGCGGCCCTCCTGACGCGCGAACTCCTCACCGTGTACGGCCGTTTCGAACGCGGCCTCCCTCACGGCCTGGCACCCCTCACCTCCACCTTCCGCGACCACGTCCTCCGCCGCACCACACACGCCCGCACTCCGGGCCCGGCACCGATTCCGGACCCGACGTCCGACGACTACCGCGCCCGCCAGCACGCCCCGTACACCCCGCCCGTCCTCCGGGCCCACCCCGACGGGAACACCCCCGCCTTCCACACCACCACCGTCGCCCTCGACGCCGACCGCACCCGGGCCCTGCGCCACCTCGCCCGGACGGCGGGCACCACGCTCCACGCCCCCGTCCTCACCGCGTACTACCGCGCCCTCGCCACCCTCACCGGCCGCCGCGACCTGATCCTCGGCCTGGCCGTGACCGGCAGGGACGAGACCACCGACGACGCCCACCGGGTCTTCGGTCCGTTCGCCGAGGCGGTGGCGCTGCGCCCGGTGCCACCGTCCGACAGCACCCGCCCCGCCCCGGGTTTCGACGAGGACCTCCGCCGTATCACCGCCGAGACGATCGCGGCCCGCGCCGCCGGCCCCCTGGACCTCCGTACGCCCCAAGGGCTGCCCCGTACCGCCCAGTTCTTCTTCACGTTCCTCGACTTCAGCTCCCTCGGCGCACCCCCCGACACCACGCTGTCGCTCCGGGCCGACGACAGTGACACCGAACTCGCCCCGCCACCGGTGGGCACCGACGTCTTCCTGGCCGTACGCCCCGCCCCGGACGGCGAGGGCCTGAGCATCACGGCCCGCGCGTCGTCGAAGGCCGTGACCGCCGACGAACTCGATCGCCTCGCAAGGGAGTTGCGCGGACAACTGGAAGAACCCCGCCGCGACGACGCCACCCTCGACGGTGCCCTCGACGCCGCCCTCGACTCGGCCCTCATCGGCTACCTCCCGGCCCCGCACCAGCTGGCCGCCTTCGCCGGGCTCCCCGCGCACGCGGTCCCGAGCCGCGCACAGCTCCGCGCCCTCCTCTTCCCGGACGGCCGCCCCAGAGTCCTGGAGAGCGTCACCACCCCCCTCGGCAGATCCGGCTTCGTCTCGCTCCCTCTCTTCGCGGACGAACTGACCGGGCCGCTCCCCACCGACCTGGGCCCGAGCACACTGCCCGCCCTGACCGCCCGCGCCGTGGACCACGCCGCGTCCCTCGGCGCGCGCTGCGTCTCCCTGGCCGGCATGATCCCGTCCCTCACCGGCTACGGCTACGACGTCCTCCGGGAACTCTCGGCGACATCCACACCACGGACCACCTCAACCCCTCCGACCACCCTCACCACCGGCCACGCGGCCACCACCGTCGCCGTGGTGAAAACCGTCCTGGCCGCCCTCCGGGCGACCGACCGGGACCTGGCCGAGCTGACCCTCGCCGTCGTCGGCCTCGGTTCCATCGGCACGTCGTCCCTGCGTCTGCTGCTCTCCCTCAGCCCTCACCCGCCGGCCCGCCTCCTGCTCTGCGACGTCCCCGGCAGCGCCCCCCGCCTCCACCGCCTGGCGGCGGACCTGTCGGCCGACCACCCCACGACGGCCGTACGGGTCGTCGAGTCCACCGACCCCCGAACTCTCCCCACCGAGGTCTACGAGACGTCCGACCTCATCGTCACCGCGGTCAGCGGCGGCCCGACGGCCCTGCTGGACGTGGACCGACTGCGCCCCGGCACGATCGTCGTGGACGACTCCTTCCCGCACTGTTTCGACACCGCGCGGGCCCTGGAGCGGATGAGGCGCGAGCGGGACGTGCTGATCGTGGGAGGCGGCCTGCTGGCCCTCGACTCCACCGAGACCCACCTGTCCCCGGATCTCCCGGCCGCCGCCCTCACCGGCCATGCCACCGCCCGCACCCAGCACCACCTCGCGCTCCACCTCCCCGACACCCTCGCCTCCTGCCGCCTGGAGTCCCTCCTCCACGCCCACCTCACCCGCTCCGCCCCCGACAGCGCCTCGGACCCCGGCGCGGAACTCCCCCTGATCCACGGTCTCGTCGACCTCCCGCGCGCCCTCGCCCACTGGCACGCCGCCGAAGCGGCCGGAGTCCGCCCGGCGCCCCTCCACCTCCTCGACCACACCGTCCCACCGGAGGCCCTGGTGGCTCTGCCGCCGCCACCGTCAGGGCATGGGCATGCCCGTCGGCCGGGTGGAGCGCCCGAAGCGGGCCGGGACACCGGGTGAACACAGGGCACTGACCGGTGGCCCGGCCTACGCCCGCAGCGCGGCCGGGCCACCAGGTCACCTCCTCGGGCTCAAGATTGCTTGACTTAAGTAAATTCATCTGATTGCCTAAGTCAAGCAATAAGGAGCCCTCGAACCGGGGTCGCCCCCAGCGGAGAGCGACCCCAGCGCGCCGGACCCGTGGGGACGGGGCACGGCGCGATCGGTGGCCCGGCGGCCGGAATACTCCCCCCGTTCCACCGCCGGGCCACCGGTGCACCACCACTCCGGCAGGCACCACACCGGCAGGCTCTCCACCCCTCCTGTCCGCCCCCTCCCCCTCCCAGGAAACCCACCCATGGATCCCTACGGAACCACCATCACCCTCAGCACCACCGACCCCATCCCTCAAGCCCTCCGTCGTGCCGCCGACGCGGCCCTCGTGCCGACGCTCTTCGCCTGCTCCATCTCCGGCAGCCTGATCACGCTGCCCGGCCAGGGACCGGACGCGCCCTGGTGGCCGGGGGTGCTGCTGGCGGGGGCGTCCTGCCTGGCCCTGCTCGGGCGCCGCACTCGTCCGCGCACGACGGTGGTGGTGACGTTGATGTGCTCCGTCGCCGCGTGCGCGATCGGGTATCTGCCCACCGTTCTCCTGCTGGCACCGTCGGTGGTCGCGCTGTACTCGCTGGCGGTGCGGACGAGCCGCAGGACGGCCAACTCCTTCACCCTCGCCGGTGTCGCGGCCCTGGTCCTGACCGGCCTGGTCGCCGGGCCGGACGGGGAGCCCCTGGTGCTGAAGCTGCTCGGACCCACGGCCTGGCTGCTGCTGCCGACGTCGCTGGGCACGGCGACGCGCTTGCGGGGCGCGTATCTGGAGGCAGTGCGGGCGCGGGCCGAGCACGCCGAGCGGACCCGGGACGAGGAGGCCAAGCGGCGGGTCACCGAGGAGCGGATGCGGATCGCCCGGGATCTGCACGACGTGGTCGCCCATCACCTCGTGCTGGCCAACCTCCAGGCGACGACGGTGGGCCGCCTCGTACGGACCCGGCCCGACGAGGCCGCGCGGCTCGTCACCGAACTCTCCGGCACCACCGCCTCGGCGATGCGCGAACTCAAGGCCACCGTCGGGCTGTTGCGTGCGGACGGGGAGGAGGGCAAGGCCGCCGACACCACACCGGGTCTCGCCCGACTCCCCGAACTGTCCGCCTCGTTCGCGCACGCCGGTCTCACGGTGACCGTGACCAGTGAGGGCGAGGCCCGGCCGCTGTCCGTCGGCGCGGATCTCACCGCGTACCGCATCATCCAGGAGGCCCTCACCAACGTCACGAAGCACGCGTCCACCCGCACCGCCGACATCCACCTCGCCTACACCTCGACGCGACTCCGCCTCACCGTCTCCAATGACGACGACAACGACAACGACAACGACGCCGCCGGCCCGGGCACCGCCCGTCCCAGGCCCTCCTCCTCCGGAGGCGGCGGGTACGGCCTCCTCGGCATGCGGGAGCGTGCCCACTCCGCCGGCGGGCACCTCCGCGTGGGAGCACGCCCCGACGGCGGCTTCGAGGTGGTGGCCGAACTGCCGCTCCCGGCCCTCGACATCGACATCGACCTCGACATCGACCAGATTTAACTTGCGTAAGTCAAGCAATAGACTTACGGTTGACTAAGTCAAGCAAAACGCCGGCCTGTTACGCCCCCTTCTCGTCTCGTCCTTCTCACCCTTCTCGCCCCGCCCTGTTCTTCCTACGGAGGCCCTGCCATGTCCCACGCCCATCCCCGACCCGCCGTCGCGGGGGCCGGTACCCCCTCGCGGCCGAACGCCGTGGTGGCGGTGCTGGCGCTGGCCGGGATCGTCGTCGCGCTGATGCAGACGCTGGTCATCCCGATCGTGCCGGAGCTGCCGAGACTGCTGGACGCGCCGGCGTCCGACACCGCCTGGGCGGTGACCGCCACCCTGCTCGCCGCGGCCGTGGCCACGCCGGTCGTGGGACGGCTCGGCGACATGTTCGGCAAGCGGCGGATGCTGCTGCTCAGCATCGTCCTGCTGGTGTCCGGCTCGGTGGTCTGCGCCCTGGCCGACTCACTCGTCCCGATGATCATCGGCCGGGGTCTGCAGGGGCTGGCCGCCGCCGTCATCCCGCTCGGCATCAGCATCATGCGGGACGTGCTGCCCGCCGAGCGGCTCGCGGGGTCGACCGCGCTGATGAGCGCCTCGCTGGGTGTCGGCGGCGCCCTCGGGCTGCCCGCCGCCGCGTTCATCGCGGACAACTGGAACTGGCACCTGCTCTTCTGGACCTCCGCCGCCCTGGGCGCCCTCTCCTTCCTGCTGGTCCTGATGGTCGTACCGGAGTCGAAGGTCCGCACCGGCGGCCGTTTCGACCTGGTCGGCTCGCTCGGCCTGTCCGCCGGACTGGTCTCGCTGCTGCTGGCCGTCTCCAAGGGCGGCGACTGGGGCTGGACGAGCGGTACGACGCTGGGGCTGTTCGCCGCCGCGGTCGTGATCCTCGCCTCGTGGGGCTTCTACGAGTTGCGGGCCAAGCAGCCGCTGGTCGACCTGCGGACCACCGCCCGCCCCCAGGTGCTGTTCACCAACCTGGCCTCGGTGGCGCTCGGCTTCTCGATGTTCGCGATGTCGCTGGTCCTGCCGCAGCTGCTCCAGCTGCCGGAGGCGACCGGCTACGGCCTCGGCAGGTCCATGATGGCCGTCGGTCTGGTGCTGGCGCCGCAGGGTCTGGTGATGATGGTGATGTCCGCCGTGTCCGCGGGGCTCACCAAGGCCAAGGGGCCGAAGGTGACGCTGATGGTCGGCGCCCTGATCGTCGCCGCCGGTTACGGCCTCAACATCGTCCTCATGAGCGAGGTCTGGCACCTCATCCTCGTCTCCTGCGTCATCGGCGGCGGTGTCGGCTTCACCTACGGCGCGATGCCCGCGCTGATCATGGGTGCCGTGCCGGAGTCCGAGACGGCCGCCGCCAACAGCCTGAACACGCTGATGCGTTCGCTCGGCACGTCGTTCGCCAGCGCCCTCGCCGGTGTCATCCTCGCCCAGATGACCACCGACTTCGGCGGCTACGCCCTCCCCTCCGAGAACGGCTTCAAGGTCGTCATGGCCATCGGAGCCGGCGCCGCCCTCCTCGCCTTCCTCCTCGCCTCCTTCATCCCGCAGCGCCGTGCGGCCGTCGCGGCACCGGACGCCGGGAGCGCGGACACCGCGCGGGCGGGCGCCGGAGGCCCGGTGGAGCGGGCGGGGGAGGCCGGAGCGGCGGTCAAGGCGTGAGAACCGCGCGCGGCTCCTCGTAGTACGGCGAAACCCCCAGGTCCGGGCGGGCCTGGGGGTTCGTGCAGTCGCGAGTGGACCGGCCGCTGTTACTTGGCGTTGATCAGGTCGTGCGGCGGGACCTGGACCGTGCGGGCCCCTTCCGTGCCGCCGAGGATCACCTTGCGGAGAGCGATGTTGTTCTTGTGGTTGGTCTCCTGGAGACGGTTCTCCGGGTTGGCGATGACCTGGATGTAGTACGTGCCGTTCGGCAGGTCGGTGATGTCGAAGGACTGGCCGGGACGGTACTGGGTGTACGTGTCGCCGGAGCCGACGTCGAGGACCTCACGGACGGAGATGGCGTCCTGCGAACCGCACGCGGTGGACAGGTCGGTGTTCTCCGGGTGCCAGTTGGCGTTCTTCACCGTGTAGTCGATGGCGTCGGTGTTGGCCAGGCAGAACGCCTCCTTGCCGGAACGCACCTCCTTGGTCTGGTCGGCGCTGAGCAGGCGGTAGCTGGCGAAGTCCGTGAAGTGCCAGTGCTCGTGGCCCTCGCGCGGGTCCCACTCCATGGTGCCGGCGGGCGCGTAGCCGACCTGCTTGCCCTTCGCGTCGTAGAAGTACTGGTACGAGTCCATCAGGTCCGCGCCCGGCTTGCGGAAGCCGTCGACGACGAGCGGCGCGGGGCCCGCGTTCCAGACGTTGGCGCTGAAGGCGAGGTAGTCCTTGCCGGCTACGTCGCCGTCCTCGCCGTCGGTGATGGCGATGTCCCAGGCGGGCAGCGACCGCAGGTCCGGCTTGGGGACGTTCGCCGGGGCGCCCGCCTTACCGGTGGGGCGCTTGGGAGCGGCCTGCAGCGCGGGCGCGATGCGGGAGCCGTCGGTGTGGCCCTTGCCGTCGCCCAGGTGGTTCGCCAGGCCCCGGTCCTTGAGGGCGTAGGAGATCTCGGGCGGCGTCGGGGCGTCGGCGCCGCGCGGGCCGTAGTGGTGGTTGTCCGGGGCCGGCTGTCCGGCCGGGGCGGACTGCGTGTCGTGGCCGGAGCCGTGACCGCCGCCGTGACCGCCGTGGTGCGCGGAGGACGACGAGGACTTCGACGGGGCCATGCCGACGCCGCCGCCCTCCCCGCCCTCCTCGGAGCGCTCCTCCCGCACCGTCACCTTGATGGTCGGCCGGTCGTCGGGGATGCCGAACAGGTCGCGGTACTTCTTCGCGACCCCGACCTGGGCCGTGTACTCACCGGCCGGCAGGTCCACCGTCCGGTCGTAGTCCCAGTTGGTGGTGTTGGTGGCCCAGCCCTTCTCGACACCCCACACCGAGCCGAGCGTCCACGGGTTGGTGGAGCAGCTCTGCGGATAGTGGTTGGTGGCGGGGGCGTCCGGGCGGATCCGGCCCGAGGCGTTGTTGGGGCAGAAGTTGCCCTCGCTCTTCACGACCTCCTCCCCGGCCGCGTTCTTGACCGAGACCTCCAGGAAGCCCTTCAGCCCGGAGAAGTCGTCGACGGTCCCCGTCGGCAGTGTCTTCGTCTTGGTCTTCTTGCCGTCGCGCAGGATCTGCTTGGCGACGATCGGGTCCTTGTACGACTTCCGCGTCACCTGGAACTCCAGGGGCGCGTTGTCGACCGAGAGGTAGGTCCCGAGCTGGAGGCTGACGCCGTTGTCCCACTCGTAGCGGGTGAGCGTCACGGAGTTCGACGCGGCGATCAGCTTGAGCTGCGGCTTCCCGGGCGTCGCGGCCGGTGCGGCACCGGCGCCGGGAGCGGCTCCGGCCACGGCGGCGACCACGGTGAGCGACGCGAGGGCGGCGAGGCCCGGGCGCTTCAGGCGACGGCGGCGGTCCTTGCCCCCGGTCGGGGTGGTCGAACTCGCCGCATCGGTCGGTCCGGTCGGGCTGGAGGGGCTGGTCATCTGGCTGGTCATCGGTTCCTCGTCTGCGAGTGCCCTGGTCAGGGGCATCGGACTGGACAGCCCACGGACGACGGCCGAAGCCCGGTAGGCCTCGCGGATGCACCCCCACGCACCCCCGGCCGACCGGTCTCGACCCGCTCATCCTGTGAGCAACCTGTGAGATTGGTAAATGACGTGCCCGGGTTGCCTGTTGAGAGGGAATTCGACGAAAGGTGTGGCGAGCACGGCTCAAACACACGCCCGCACATCCCTGCGGAACCGGTTCCAAGTCCCCGGCGAATCCGCGCAGGAGCGTCACACAGCCTGCACACAGCCCTGAGAATGCCTCGTTAGCGTTGCTGACCGCTCGATCCGCTCGATCCCACGTGCGAACGTGATGCGACCGGGCCGCGGCCCGGCGGGTCGACGGCATGCCAACACAGGAAGACCTCGATGGACTACTGCTCCTCATGTCGCCGACATCTCAACGGCGCCCTCGTGTGCCCTGGTTGCGGCGCCTACGCGCCCGACATAGCCCCGGCCACGGTCGACAGCCGCGTCGACCCGTCCCGGCCCACCGGGACGACGACCGCTCCGCTGATGATCCCGATGCCGCCGACGACACCGTCGGCACCGGTGCTGCCGGCGCCGACGTGGGAGTACGGGGCGACGGACGAGGGGTGGCACGGCGGGGCGCCGGCGGACGGGTACGCGACGGGCGGGTACGCGGCGGACGGGTACGCGGCGGACGAGGCGCTGGGGAGCGCGGCCCCGTTCGCGCGGATGTCCGGCCTCGACGGCGTGGACGATGTGGACGGCGTGGACCGTGTGGACGGCAACCGGCCCACTGACCTGGACGGCGTACGCGACGTGGACGACACGGAACACGTGGACGTCGAGGGTGTTCCCGTGGCGCCGCGAGGGCGGGCCGCGCGGCGGCGTCAGTTGGCGCGGTGGAAGAAGAACCAGCGCCGGGCCGTCGTCGCGACCGCCGTGGCGCTGGTCGGCGGCGGTCTGACCGTCATGAGCATGGACCGTCAGTCCACCGACCGCACACAGGCGGCCACGGCCCCCGACGCCGAGAGCCTCGGCTCCGTCGAGGAGCAACGCTCGCAGGGCGGCCGTACGCCGACCACGGAGACCGACGACGTCCTGCGCACCCCGGACGCCTCCACGCCGTGGACGCCGTCCGGCGACCCCGCACGCGACCGCTCCACCGCGAACCGGTCGAACTCCCGCGCCGAGCAGCCCAATTCACCCCGTACGGACTCGGCCACGCCGTCGGCTCAAGGGGCGCGAACCGGCTCCTCCGGCGCCGGTAGGTCGGCCGCCGACGACACCGGCGCCACACCGTCGGACGGCACGACCACGCCGCCGGCCACGGACGACTCCGGCTCCTCGTCGGACGCGGGCACCGGGTCGGGGACGGGCGCCGGCACGGACAACGGATCGGGCAACGGCTCGGAAGCGGGAAGCGGCTCGGACACGGGCTCGGGTTCCGGTTCCGGCTCGGACACCGGCGCGTCGGACGGTTCGAGCTCCGACACGGCGACGACATCCCCTTCGGGCCTCTGCCTGCTCGGGATCGTGTGCGTGAACTGACGCACGCACGCCCCACCCACGCGCCGGAGCGCTGACCCCTGATGCTGTGGGGCGGGCCAGTGCGTCCTCATCGCCCCCGAGGTGTTCGACCAACGCGACGAGGACGGCGTCGTCGCCCTGCTCGATCCGTCGCCCCCCGCATCCCACCACGCGTCCGCCCGCGAGGCGGCGGCGGTCTGCCCGACGGCGGCGATCACCCTCGACGAGAAGGCAGACGAGGAGGAGGACGAGAAGCCGTAGAAGCGGGAGAGCACGTCGTCGATCCGGTCGAGTCGTCGAGTCGCGGACCCCGGTGGAAGCCCGGTTCACAGGCGGGG
Source organism: Streptomyces akebiae (assembly GCF_019599145.1). Lineage (NCBI taxonomy): Bacteria > Bacillati > Actinomycetota > Actinomycetes > Kitasatosporales > Streptomycetaceae > Streptomyces > Streptomyces akebiae. The sequence continues at coordinate 4,911,839 of NZ_CP080647.1, forward strand.
AGAAGCTTTCTCCGAAGTCGTTGCCCCCCAACTCCCAAGGAGACGACCGGACATGACGAAGAGACTGGCGCGGCGAGCGGTCCTGAGCGGCGGGATGGCGGGCGGGCTGGCCCTTGCCGGGCTCGGGGGCGGGAGCGCCCGGGCCGCCGGGGGCGGGGAGCCGCGGCGGGCTGCCGGGGTGGGGGGCGAGGGGTATGTGCCGGTCGCGGTCGGGGCCGGGGGCGGGCCCGTCGGTAGTGATCGGGTGCATGTGCTGAAGGTGGGGCCGCGGGACGCGGAGACCGTCGTGGTGCTGGTGCCCGGCATGTTCGGGGCGGCCAACGGCTTTCGGCTGATGGCCCGGGATCTGGTGGCCTCGGTGCCCGGGGTGCAGGTGTGGGCCCTCGACCGGCGGGAGGAGAACCTTGCCGACCGGACCGGGTTCGGGAGCGGCACGGCCGACCCCGTGGGCTACTACCTCGACGGACGGTACCGGTCCCTGGAGCCCGCCTCCGCCGGGTACGTCGGGCGGTGGGGGCTGGAGCGCGCCCTCGACGACCTGCGGTGTGTGGTGCTCGCCGCTCGTGCGGGTGGACGGCGGCGGGTCGTGCTCGGCGGGCATTCCTGGGGTGCGACCAGTGCGCTGGCATACGCGGCCTGGGACTTCGACGGGCGACCCGGGTACCGGGATCTCGCGGGGCTCGCGGTCCTCGACGGGGGCGTGCGCGGCGCGTTCGAGGGGACCGGAACGCCCGTGCAGGACTCGCCGGAGGAGGTGCGGGAGCGGCTCGCGGCGATCGCGGGCGGGCGGGTCCTCGACATGACCCTCAGCGGCGTCGGGCTGGGCGACCGGGCCGAGAGCACACAGATCTGGTACCAGCTCGCCGGGTGGTACGCCCATCACGACCCCGACGGCCGCTCCGTCCTCCAGGACCGGGTGCCCGCCGCGCTGAGGGTGCCGTTCCCGGTGACCAACGCCGCGCTGCTCGGCAGCTTCGTCGACGCCGGCTTCGGCTGGCCGAACGACATCAGCGTCCACTCCGGGCGCCTCGCCCCCGCAGGGGACGGCGGTGGCGTACGGGGGTGGGTCGACGACGGGATCACGCCGATCGGGCGGGTCGCGCAGGCGTACGCGGGGCCCGTGCCCGGGGTGTGGGAGTGGTACTGGCCGGCCCGTCTCTCCGTCGACCTGGACGTGAGCGACGCCTACGCCGACACCGATCTCGCCCGCACCCTCGGACTGCGCCTGCGCCATGCCGCCGGCCTCGACATACCCCTCTACGCCTTCCAGACCAGCTACTCCAAGGGAACCGTCGTGGAGGGCGCCCGCCGCGTCGTCGCCGAGTCCCGCGTCCCGTACGCCGCCTACGAGTCCGACGACGGCATGAACCACCTCGACCCGCTCTTCGCCGCCACGGCCCACAACACGGCCACACGAACGCTGGCGGAGTTCCTGCGGAAGGTGGCGGGGAGGACCGGGGCCCGGTGACCTCCGGCCCGGCTCCCCTCAGAGGGCGCGTGCCAGCAGATCCAGCAGTGCCGTCCAGTGGCGTTCCGTCGCCTCGGGGCTGTGCATGGCGGTGTCGGCCTGGGTGAAGCCGTGGTGGGCGCCCGCGTAGACCTCGCCGTGGTGGCGCACGCCGGCGGCGGTGAGACTCTTGGCGAGGCGGTCGATCTGGTCGGCGGGGTTGGTGGAGTCGTTGTCCGCGTGCCCGAAGTAGAGCTCGGCGGTGATGCGGTCGGCGAGGAGATGCGGGCTGTCCGGCGCGTCGGTCGCGAGGTACGCGCCGTGGAACCCCGCCGCCGCGGCCACCCGCTCCGGGTACGTCCCGGCGGTCCGCAGCGCCAGCCCCGCGCCCACGCAGTAGCCGGTGATACCGACCGGGCCGCCGTTCGTCAGGGGCGAGGCCGACAGCCAGTCCAGGTAGACCCCGGCGTCCCGCATCGACGCCTCGGGCGTCAGCCCCCGCATCGCCGGCCGGATCCGCTCGATGATCTCCGGCCGCGCCCCCGGGTCGATGAAGGCGGGCAGTTCCACCAGGGGCGCCCGCCCGGCGCGGTACATCACGTTCGGCAGCAGGACGACGTACCCGGCCGCCGCCAGCCGCTCCGCCATCCCCTTCAGATGCGGGCGCACCCCGAACGCGTCCATGTACAGCAGGACGGCGGGGTGCGGCCCGCCGCCGGCCGGGTGGAAGACGTGCGCGTCGACGATCCCGTCGGGAGTGGGGATCTCCGTCGGGTGACTCCGCACGCTCCGCGCGGAGTTGAGGGGGGTGGGGGAGGTGTGCCCGGGCGTGGGCGGCGTAGAAGGGCTGGAGGCAGTCATGGGGCGCTCATTCCTTGTGCGTAGGGCGAGTTGACGCGGTGACGAGGCCGTCGGGTGGCGAGCCCTCGGGGCGTGAGGACGGCCTCCGGACATGTGGAGGGCCTCGGGGTGGAAGCCCGGCGTCGGTTCAGTCCCCCGAGAGGGCCTGGCGGGAGCCGGCCGGTTCGCCCCGGGTCGCTGAGGCGACCAGTTCCCTCACCCGGCCGGCCGGGACGGGGACACCCGGGGTCTCGAAGAACCAACGCCCCGCCTCCTCCTGTCCGAGCCCGGCAGGGCGTTCCGCCATGTACGGCTGGACGTAGACCGGCGTACCGGGCTCGCTGCGCCAGCTGTCGGCGAGGGTGCCGATGTCGACCGTGTCATAGCCGAGCATGTCGAGCAGGCGGGTCACCTCCGCCTTGGCCGCCGGGTGGTCGCCCGCGATCGGCAGGGCGCTGCGGTCGGCGGCCCCCGCGGGCCGGGCGCCGGTCAGCAGCCGCCGGAAGTCGATGTTGTTGAACGCCTTGACCACGTACGAGTCGGCCAGATGCCGCTGCACCAGCGCGCTGGAGCTAGGCCGGTTCCCACGCGGCCCGGCCCCGTCCGGCTCCTCCCCTTCCAACTCGGCCAGGCGGCCGTCGCGTTCCGGGTAGTAGTTCATGGTGTCGATCACGGTCCGGCCAGCCAGGTCGGCGGCGGGGAGCCGCGGGTAGGCGCGCAGCGGGACGGTCGCCACGACCAGGTCACCGTCCCGGGCGGCCTCGGCGGGCGTGGCGGCGCGGGCGCGGGAGCCGAGTTCGGCGACCAGGTCCGCGAGGGTGTCCGGGCCGCGCGAGTTGCTCAGGACGACGTCAAGGCCGGAGGCGACGGCCAGCCGGGCCAGCGTTCCGCCGATCATTCCGCTGCCGATGAGTCCGAGGGTCTTGGGCATGGCGACACATCTCCGGTCTGCGGTGAAGTTGGATCCCAAAGGTGAAACTGAGTGTCACGCTAGCCACTTAGACGCACACCTGCAAGCGAGGGTCGTCCGGGCGGTAGCATCGCGGGGTGAGCGAAGTGAACGCAGCGGGCGGCGCGGCGTCCGAGGGACCCAGGGGGCCTGGCGAGACCGCGCGGACGAAGACCAGGGACATCGCACGGGCCGCCGTACGGGCGGAACTGGCCCAGGTGGCCTTCGAGTTGTTCCTGCGCGACGGCTTCGAGAAGGTGACCCTCGACGATCTGGCGTCGGCCGCCGGGGTGTCCAGGAGCACGTTCCTGCGCTACTTCGGCACCAAGGAGGACGCCGTGCTCGGCGCCTTCGACGCGCACGGCGTCCGGCTCGCCGACGCGCTGCGCGCCCGCCCCGCCGACGAGGACGACTGGACGGCGCTGCGGCGGGCTCTCGACACGGTCATCCAGCGCTACCACCAGGACCCGGTCGCCTCGCTCGCCACCGCCCGGCTCGTGCGGGACACCCCGGCGCTCTGCGCCCGCCAGCTGGAGAAGCAGCACCACTGGCGGCCCTCGCTGGCACGTGCCCTCGCCGAACGCCACGGTTCCTCGGGGCCCCCGACCCTCGCCGAGAACGTCCGGGCCGCCGCCGCCATCGACTGTCTCACCATCGCGCTCGACCACTGGACCGCGTCCGACGGCGCCCTCGACCTGGTGGCCCTCCTGGACGAGGCGTTCGCGACGCTGGCCCCGTAGCCGCGGCCGTTTCCGCAGCCGACGGGAGGACGGAGCCACAGAGCTACGGAGCCCCGGAGCCTGCGACGCCCGCCGCCCCGGGCAGGAGTCTCAGACGTAGACGATCGGGCAGCCGCGGCGTATCGAATGCTGGGCGGCGCGCAGGTACAGGGCCACGTAGAAGGCCGTGTCGAGGTCCTCGGCCCACGGCCCCGGCCGGGTGGCGGCCAGCGTCTTCGCCGCTCCGTCCAGGAACCACAGGGTCAGGTCGAGGTTGTCGCACATCGCCGGGACCTCGGCCGTCGGCAGCTCGACGGCCGCCGCGAGCCGCTCCGCGAGCGCCAGCACCTGGGGGGCGCCGGCGACCATGGTCTCCTCCGTATACGCCGACTCGACGCCCTCCAGCCGGATGTCCTCCTCCAGCGACAACGGCACCAGCACCGTCCAGCCGCACAGGGTCTCCAGCTCCTCGCGCGTGAGGTGGGCCTCGCACAGCCTGACGAACCCGTCCATCGGCAGGACGAGCTTCTCCTCGAAGGCCAGCCCCGAGCCACGGACGAGGGGAGCGCGCGCGGGCGTCGCCGCGGGCACCGACTCGTAGGCCGGCAGCCCTCGCCGCCTCAGCTCCTCGTTCAACGCCGAGGCGACACGCCCTCGCCCCTCCTCCTCGTCCTCACCCTCCCCCTCGCCGAACCAATCCTCCGCGCCGACGCTCACCAGATAGATGCCCATGGCCGGAACGTAGCGCGCACCACTGACACCGCAGAGGTGTAGCGGGCTACACCTCCGATACGGGAGAGCGCTCCCTCGTGGCGAAGCCCGCCGAACGAGATCGTTGAGACACGAGGTCACGCCGGCCTCACCACCTCGTTCCGGCCTCACCACCTCGTTCCGGACCTGCCCCTCCCTCTCCCTCCCGAAAGGAAGCCCCCCATGAAGGCCCTGCTCGCCTCCAAGCCCGTCCTGTGGTTCCTGTTCCTGTTCAACCTCGCCGTCGCCGCGGTCGCCCCCTTCGTCGTCGACGGCTCCCAGGGCGTGGCCACGGCGATCGGCATGGGCGTCGTCTCACTCGGCGCGGGCGTCAGCCTCCTGCGCGGCCGGGGACAGCGACAGCGCGCCTGACCCGTGTCGGCGCACCGATGAGTCCCGGCGGCGGCACGGCACGGAAACACCGACGGGTCCTGGGCGCTCTGCTCGACGCAACCAATCCCCGCGTACAGGCGTCCCCTTTGTCGCGCTCGTCGCGCAGAACCCGCCGTCCTCGGCGCCCACCCAAGAGAGCGAGCAAAGGCCGTGCTCATACTCATCCTGTCCGTCGTCCTCCTTCTCGCGCTCGGCGGCGTCGTCTGCGTCTACTGGACGGCGCGAGGTGACGCCCCACGCTGGGCGCGCGGTGTGGCGAGGACGACCGACGTCGCGAGCGGCGTACTGCTCCGCGCGAACAAGTCCGACTCCCAGAAGAACACGGACAACGACTGAGGCACCGCGGAGCGCTCGTAGTAGGGGTTCATGAGAGCCGCGTCCTCGAAGCGCTGACCTGAGATCGGCGCGACGGCCCTGATCCGAGGTCGGCTCGACGGCGCAGACGTGAGGCCGGCTCGACGTCCATCGTCGAGCCGGCCTCTTCCTACGTCGTCGTCGCCCGTCGGCGGTCAGTCCGTGCCGGACTCCATCGCGGCACGGTCCAGCAGCGCGTCCTCCTCGGAGACCTCGCCGCGCGAGGCGATGGCCTCGGCGCCGCCCTGCGGCAGCTCCGGCATGGTGCCGATCAGCCCGGTCGCGGCGGCCTGGGAGGCGCCGACGGTGGGGCTGCCGGTGCCGATCAGGCCGAGGCCGACGTACTGCTCCAGCTTGGCGCGCGAGTCGGCGATGTCCAGGTTGCGCATGGTGAGCTGGCCGATCCGGTCGACCGGACCGAAGGCCGAGTCCTCGGTGCGCTCCATGGACAGCTTGTCCGGGTGGTAGCTGAAGGCGGGGCCGGTGGTGTCGAGGATCGAGTAGTCCTCGCCGCGCCGCAGGCGGAGGGTGACCTCGCCCGTGACCGCCGCGCCGACCCAGCGCTGCAGCGACTCCCGGATCATCAGCGCCTGCGGGTCCAGCCAGCGGCCCTCGTACATGAGGCGACCGAGGCGACGGCCCTCGGAGTGGTACTGGGCGAGGGTGTCCTCGTTGTGGATGGCGTTGACCAGGCGCTCGTACGCGGCGTGCAGGAGGGCCATGCCGGGGGCCTCGTAGATGCCGCGGCTCTTGGCCTCGATGATGCGGTTCTCGATCTGGTCGGACATGCCGAGACCGTGGCGGCCGCCGATGGCGTTGGCCTCCATCACCAGGTCGACGGCGGAGGCGAACTCCTTGCCGTTGATCGTGACCGGGCGGCCCTGGTCGAAGCCGATCGTCACGTCCTCGGTGGCGATCTCGACCTCGGGGTCCCAGAACCGGACGCCCATGATCGGCTGGACGGTCTCGACGCCGGTGTCCAGGTGCTCCAGGGTCTTGGCCTCGTGGGTGGCGCCCCAGATGTTGGCGTCGGTGGAGTACGCCTTCTCCGTCGAGTCCCGGTACGGCAGCTGGTGCGCGACCAGCCACTCGGACATCTCCTTGCGGCCACCGAGCTCGGTGACGAAGTCGGCGTCCAGCCAGGGCTTGTAGATCCTGAGGTGCGGGTTGGCGAGCAGGCCGTAGCGGTAGAACCGCTCGATGTCATTGCCCTTGAAGGTCGAGCCGTCGCCCCAGATCTGGACGTCGTCCTCCAGCATCGCCCGGACCAGCAGCGTGCCGGTGACGGCCCGGCCGAGGGGGGTCGTGTTGAAGTACGCCCGCCCGCCGGAACGGATGTGGAACGCGCCGCAGGTCAGCGCGGCCAGGCCCTCCTCGACCAGCGCGCCACGGCAGTCGACCAGGCGCGCGATCTCGGCACCGTAGGTCTTCGCGCGGCCGGGCACCGAGGCGATGTCGGGCTCGTCGTACTGGCCGATGTCAGCCGTGTAGGTGCAGGGGACGGCACCCTTGTCACGCATCCACGCGACGGCGACCGAGGTGTCGAGCCCGCCCGAGAAGGCGATGCCGACGCGCTCGCCGGCCGGAAGAGAGGTGAGGACCTTGGACATGGAAATTATTATGCATGCCAATGCATGATCATGCAAAGCTGCTTCCGGTGACGGCCCTCACGACCCCAGTTCGGTGAAGAGGGTCAGCTGCAGGGCGCCGGGTGCTTCGAGGCGGGAGTTCAGGGAGTTCCAGGGGGTGCGGGTCGGTTCGGCGACCACCTCCGCGCCGGCCGCCGCCAGCTTCGCCGTGGCCGCGGTCGAGTCGTCCACCTCGAAGGCGACCCGGATGTGGCCGGCCACGCGGCGGCCGACCTCCACCTCGTCGATGAACTCCGCGTGCTTCGGGTCGGTGATCTCCAGCGTCGCCCGCCCCGCTTCGAGGATCGACACCCGCCCGCCCTCGGACGAGAACGCCGCCCGCTCGGGCAGCCCCAGCACATCACGGTAGAAGTGCAGCGCGGCGTCGTAGTCGGCGGCGGTGACGACCAGTCGGAGTTCGCGGACCGGGGTGGCGGCTTCGTCGGACATGACGGCTCCTGGCGGGTTTCGGGTCGTTTCGGGTCGGCGGGCGAAGGGGCCCGTCGGCAGGCCGACGGGCCCCCGGCCTCAGTTCAGGTCAGGTCAGATCAGGTCAGCCAGGTGCCCGCCCCGCAGGCGGAGGCGGTGACCCACTGGTGAGACCTGATGTTGTCGTTCACGACGGCACCGGACTGGTAGTAGTTGTCCGTGAGATTGTCGGCCCACAGCTCTCCCGGAGCGAGACAGACGTAGCCGAACTGGTACTGGTAGTCCTTCTCGGCGTAGAAGGCGACGACGTCCTTGCCCCCCAGGAACCCGCTGTTCATCACGGAGGACGGCGCCAGGTGGTCCGGTGAGTTGAACACCCCCTCCGTCCCGCTGTCGCCCCAGAAGCGGTCGTTCCCCGGCGTCGTGCCGAGGAGGATGCCCTGGCAGCCCCAGTCCTGCCAGACCCTCAGATTGCCGTCCCGGCTGTTCGGCCACTCCTCCCCGCAGACGCTGTCGTCCGCCGTCGTGGCGGACGCGGTCGGTGCCCCGAGCCCGAGGGAGGCCAGGGCGATGACGACGGCGGCGGCTATGGCTGGTCTGCGCATGTGTACTCCTTGGTGTGGTCAGGCCCGTGGGCCGACGATCTTCCGGGCGAGGTCCAGCGCCCGGTGCTGGAGCCGGGTGTACGTGTCGAGCGCTTCGCCGTAGCGGTCGCGCAGCTGGTCGAGGTAGTGGCTCTCGCGCTCCTCGCCGATGGGGCGGAGGTCGGCCTCCCGGGCGCAGGTCGCGTCGGCGACGGCCAGCTTCTTCTCGGCCTCGAAGACCCCGGGCTCGGCCACCCGGTCGGACCGCGCGACGGCCGCCTGACGGGAGGCGCCCGGGTCCTCGTAGTCGTAGCCCGCCCGCTTCATGCAGCGCGACCAGACCTCCAGCGCCGCCGAGAAACGCCGGTCGGCCAGCACCTTGGGTACGTAGAGCGACCGGAGGTGTCCGGAGACCTTCTCCGCGCGGAACCATTCCCGGGGGTCCCCGTACAGCTTCTTCTCGGACTCGGCCACACAGCCGCCCAGGCGCTTGCGCACCGTGCCGCCGCCGCCGGGGATCTCGACGCTGATCGAGGGCGCGTCGATCCCGCCGTCGAGCGCCTCGTCGTAGGCCGTGCGGCGCTGCTCGGGGAGACGCTTGCGGTAGGCGAGGTTGGGGTTGGCGGCGCGGGCGACGGCCTCCTCGGCCTGCAGGCGACTGCCGTAGCCGTACGTGCGGGCCCAGTCGACGTCGTCCAGCACATAGCCGAGGGTGCGGCTCTTCGCCAGGCTGAGCCGCTCGGTCTCCCAGAACTCGAAGCCCTGCCGTCGCATGCAACCGCCGATCAGGCGTTGCTGCGCGTCCGAGATCCGCAGTTGCTCGGCGTCGGTCAACTGCCTTGCGGTACCGGGCTCCTGACGTTCCGCGCTCGCCGGGGAGTGCTGGGCGCCGGCGCAGCCGGTGACGACGGCGGACACGAGGAGCAAGCTGATCGCGGCCTTGCGCATGACGTCCTCTCGCGTGGGGCGTGAAGGAGGGTGCGAGCGGAGGGCGGGTCGGCTCCGGTGCGACCGGGCTCACGCCGCCAGCGTGATTGATCGGTGAACGAACGTGCCAGGACTTTCAGTGCTCTCCGAAAGTGGCACGTCACGACCAGAGGCCGACACACCGGACACGCAAAGCAAGCAGCAGCGCTCATAAGCACTCATACCGACGCCGCGAGCACCGGCCGGCCCTCGGCCGGACACCTGGTGCCGCAGGCGTCATCCAGACCACAGGGGGACACCGTGCTGAGCATCCACTTCACGACCGAGGACATGGGCAACACCCGCCTGGCCGCCGAGCCGGACGTGCTCTGGGAGGTGCTGCTGAGCCTGCACGCCCTGCAGAAGCGGCCCGGCACCAGGGAGTTCGGGCTGTGGCGCGACCGGACCCGCGGCCGGCTTCTCGGCGGTACGGCGGATTTGACCCGCATGCTGTGCGAACTGGCGCCGCCCGTGGGCTACTCGGCGGACTTCCTCACCCCGACCGCGGGCATCTCCTGCCTGGACGAAGCCCTCGACATCCTGCTCGCCACCACGCGGACCCGGCTGCGCGCGGATCTCGGCGACCTGGCCCCCCGGCGCGCCCCGGCCCCCTGGCTGGGTGCGCTGGCCGCCGGTGACGTGGCGGTCCTCAGGACCCTCGGAGAGGCCGTCCGGAGTTACCACCGGACAGCGCTGGCCCCTTACTGGCGTGCCGTCCACGCCCAGTTGGAGGCCGACCGGGCCACCCGTCTGCACGCCCTGGCCACGGGAGGCGTCACACGGCTGCTCACCCAGCTGCACCCGCAGGCGCGCTGGCGACCGCCCGTACTCGAACTCCCCTACCCCGTGGACCAGGACCTCTTCCTCAACGGCAGAGGGCTGGTGCTCCTGCCGTCGTTCTTCTGCTTCGGCGTCCCCATCACGCTCAAGAACCCCGACACGGCCCCTGTGCTGGTCTATCCCGCCGTACGCAGCCGGGGCTGGGCGGGGGGAGGCACCGCGCAGGACGAGGCGGGCCCCGGCCCCCTGGCGGCGCTGCTGGGCCGCACCCGGGCGACGGTCATGCACCTGCTCGTGCATGCCAGCACCACCGGTGAACTGGCGCGTCGCGCGGACATCTCAGCGGCGTCGGCGAGCCAGCACGCCACCGTGCTCCGCCAGGCCGGGCTGGTCTCCACCCACAGACAGGGCAACACCGTGCGGCACACGCTCTCCCCCCTCGGTGCCGAACTCCTCAGCTCCCCCCGCAGACCCCGCTGACCCCGCTGACCCGCAGAAGACCCTCCGGCAGCGCGACCCCCGCCCCCGACAGGTGGCGCAGCGCCACCGCGATGGAGTGGCAGTCGAAGAGGGCGGAGTGTTCGTGGCCGGAGGCGGGACGGGGGAGCGAGAGGGCCTGCCAGAGGCGGCCCGAGTTGACGCCCGTCGTCGCCGGGGCGACGGTGTTCAGCCACGGGCGGATGTTGAGGAAGCCCGGGGTGAGGGCACTGTGCTTGATCTCCTCGCCCCGGGCCCGGGCCCAGCCGATGTTCTCGCCGAGGACGAGCATGTCGTTGCCGTAGGAGAGGACCGGCCCGCCCCGGCAGAAGGCGAGGAAGTCGGTGACGGCCCGGGCCGGCGGAAGGCCGTCCCGGTCCACGCTCCGCTGGTCGATGCCGGTGAGGGTGGTGAAGAACGGCGAGAGCCGAGGGTTCACCACCGGGCGGACCAGCGTCTCGTACTCCTCGACGACGGCGTACCCCTCATCCACCCGCACCGCGCCGATCTGCACGATCTCCCGCAGCTGGCCGGGGGCCGACCAGTCCTGCTCCATGGCCCCGGGCCAGGTCGTGAACTCCAGGTCGAAGATGACGAAGGTGGACAAGGCGGGCGCTCCCTGCGGTGCGAGGACGGTTACGGAAGCGTCCTACCCAGCAGACCGTCCGGGAGGATCCGCCACGCGTCCCCCGCCGCGAATCGCGACTTCATCCCGGCACCCGAACCGGAACCCGAACCGGACCCGTCGCCCGCTTCCACCCCCGAACCCGTCCCCGGCTCCTCCAGGGCCGGGCACAGCGCCTCGGCGACATGGGCTTCGATCGCGTCGTCGATCGGGCTCGGCTCCAGCGCCGTACCGTCCGCGTTGAGACGCTGGTACTTCATCAGGTTCCAGCCCATGGACAGCTGACGCTCGCCGTCCGCGCTGGTGAGGCTGAGGGTGCCCGCGCCGAAGACCCCGCCGTCGTGGCCCCAGAACCGCCCGCAGCCGGGCAGGTCCAGGGTGTAGATACCGAGGCCGTAGTCGATCGCGACGCCCGGGGCGATCTCCACCGGAACCGTGCGCCGCATCTCGGCGAGGGACGACCGGCGGACCAGGTCACCGGTGAGCAACTGACGGTAGAAGCGGTTGAGGTCGTCCGTCGTGGAGACGATCGCGCCGGCCGTGTACGCCCAGGACATGTCGTAGACGCTGTAGTCGCGGGGCGGGTCGATGAGCCCGTAGAACGACTCGTACATCCTGGAGTGCGGTCCCTTGATGTACGCGGTGCGCGGATACGAGGTGTGGCGCAGCCCGGCGCGGTCGATGACGTTGCGGGAGATGTACGTCGACGCCTGCCGGCCGGTGACCTTCTCCAGGATCAGGCCGGCCACGACGTAGTTGGTGTTGGAGTACCTGCCCGGCTGCGCCCCGGGGCGGCCGGTGGCGGGGGCCATGAGGCCCAGCCGTATGAGCTCCCGCGGGCTGATCGAGCGGAAGCGGTGCTCGTCGAGGCTGGCGGTGGAGTTCTGGGCGAGGGAGGGGAATGCGCCGAGGACGTAGTCACCTATGTGGCTGGTGTGGTTGAGGAGCATGCGCACGGTGACGGCGTCCCCGCGCTCCCGGGCGTCCCCGTCGGTGCCGCTGCCCTCGAACAGTTCGGGGACGTAGTCCGTGACCGGGGCGTCGAGGCGGATGCGGCCCCGCTCCACCTGCTGCATGATCGCCACGGCCGTGAACGTCTTGCTGATGCTGCCGACGCGGTGCCGCATGTTCGGGGTCACCTCGCGGCCCGTGTCCACGTCGGCCAGCCCGGACGCGCCGGTCCAGCGCTCCCGGCCGTCCCGCACCGACGCGTACGTGCCGTACATCCCCGCCTCGTGGACCGCGTCGAGCGTCTCGCGCAGCCCGGCCCTGTGCAGCCCGGCGCTGTCCAGCCCGGCGCTGTCGAGCCCGGTCGGCGACGCCGGGGCGGCGACGGCACCGGGCACCGCCGCGACGAACAGAAGTGTGGTCCCCAGCGCGGTCCCGACGAGACGTTGAATGCGCACGGCGTGTCCCCCTCGATCCTGACGTTCGATGGCCCCGGACGGTCAACTCCCGGGCCCTGTCAGGCGATTGTCACGAACAACCGGTGTGCGCTACATCCTTCCCGTGGACGACCGCTCTCACAGCGGGGCCATGACATCTGTCATGGCCCCGCAGAGATCAGCGGACGAAGGGTGTCAGAGAGGTGCGAGCAGCACGGCCAGGACGGCGGCGAGCACGGTGAGCAGTCCCGCGATGCGGGTGCTTTTGGTGCGCATGGTGAACTCCCTGGGTGGGGGCGGGATTTCACGTGCCCTCACTTCGCCTCTGGGTCGCCACCGACCGCCCGCGAGGTTGCCTCCCCCGCACCCTGGGCACCCGCGGTCTCCCCGCCCTCCCCCGCCTCCCCGAACCGCGCCAACGCCACCCCGCCCGTCACGCAGGCCACGAAGCCGAGCACGGCCGACCACGCGTACCCGTCGCGGGTGGAGTCGCCGAGCCACACCACCCCGAAGACACCCGGCCAGACCGTCTCGCAGATGACCATCGCCGCCGTGGCCGCCGTCACCGAACCGGACTGCAGGGCCTGCACGAGCAGGAGGTAGCCGCCGAGGCCGGAGACGACGACGGCGTACGCGGACGGCTGGGCCGGTACCCCGAGGACGGTGGTGTCCGGCAGCAGGCGTACGGCGATCGCGGTGAGGCCGAAGCTCAGGCCCGCCGCCGCGCCGAGGACGACGGTCCGGCCCCGCCGCAGCCGGCCGCCCACGACCCACCCGCCCGCCACCACCAGCACCGACGCGACCAGCACCGCCACCCGCAGCGAGGTGTCACCGTCCCCGTCGCCCGCGCGCCCGGCGGACACCGCCAGCGTCGCCAGTCCCAGACAGACGACGGCCACGGCAGCCCACTCGGCCCGCCGCGGCCGCAGCCCCAGGACGAGCGTGCCCGCCACCGCCGTGACCGCCAACGACGCGGCCACCGCCGCCTCCACCAGGAACACCGGCGCCAGCCGCAACGCCACCACCTGCGCCGCGAAGCCGAGCGTGTCCAGTCCCGCACCGGCGAGGAAGGGCCAGCCGCGCAGCACCTCCACCACGGTCCGCCCCCGGTCGCGCGCCCCCGCGTCGCCGTGCGCACCCCCGTCGCCCCGCGCGGCCGCCACCCGCCGCGCGCCCAGCGCCTGGAGCACGGTCGCCGTTCCCATGCACACCGCCGCGCACAACGCCCACACCACACCCGCCACCATGGGGGCACCGTAGGCGGCGGCACGGGCGGGGGCCGGACGACACCAGGGTGGGCACCCGCGTGGCGTCACACTCCCACCCTCACGACCGCACAAAGTCCGACAGAGTCATTGATCCGCTTCTGTTCGAAGTCCTAGGGTGGGCCCGGTTTTTCAACAACATCGGACAGCAACCGACGCTCCTCGTCCCACACGTCTCTCCGTACGTGCACCCCCCTGTCACCGCGAGGAAGGCCCCGGCAATGCAGCACCCGCACCCGCAACCGCCTCCGCAGCCGCACCCCGGCACCCCCGCCGTCCGTCCCGTCGTGAGCCGCCGCCGTCTGCTGGAGGGCGGTGCCGCCCTCCTCGGCGCGCTCGCCCTCTCCGGCGGCGACGCGTACGCCGCGCCCCGCACCGGGACGGCGGCCGCCGGCACCCCCGAGTGGTCCGGCAACATGGCGCTCTTCCAGGTCGGCGCGGAACCGCCGCACACCACCCTCATGCCGTACGCGGACGTCAGACAGGCCCTCGCCGGCGACCGCACCCGCTCCCCGTACCGGCTGAGCCTCGACGGGAAGTGGAAGTTCGCGTACGTGGACCGGCCGGGCGACCGGGACGAGGACTTCTACCGGACCGACCTCGACGACAGCGACTGGGACACCATCCCGGTCCCCTCCAACTGGCAGCTGCACGGCTACGACTTCCCCATCTACGTCAACATCACCTACCCGTGGTGGGGGCCCAACGGCCTCGGCGAGGAGGCCCAGCCGCCGACCGCGCCGACCCGCTACAACCCCGTCGGCCAGTACCGGCGCACCTTCCACCTGCCCAAGGACTGGACGGCCGGTGACCGCCGCACCTTCCTGCACTTCGAGGGCGTGAAGTCGGCCCACTACGTGTGGATCAACGGCGAACTCGTCGGCTACCACGAGGACTCGTTCGACCCGGCCGAGTACGACATCACCGAGCACCTCAGGCCGGGCACCAACCGGATAGCCGTCGAGGTCTACCGCTACTCGGACGGCGACTGGCTGGAGGACCAGGACATGATCCGGCTGAGCGGTATCTTCCGCTCGGTCTACCTGTACTCCACGCCCGCCGTGCACCTGCGCGACTTCAAGCTGGACACCCCGCTCAGCGACGGCTACACGGCCGCCGACCTGTCGGTCACCGCGAGCGTGCGCGCGTACGCCGCCGGGCACGAGGGGTCGTACTCCGTCGAGACGCAGCTCTACGACGCCCGGGGGCACGCCGTCTGGTCCCGGCCCCTCGTGCAGTCCGTCGCCGTGGGCGGGGACGCCTCGGCCGTCGGAGAGGACGTGACCGTCCAGGCGAAGAAGTCCGTCCCCTCACCCGAGCTGTGGTCCGCCGAACACCCCACCCTCTACACGGCCGTGCTCCGGCTGCGGGACCCGCGCGGCAGGGTCGTCGAAACCCTCTCCCACCGCGTCGGCCTGCGCGAGTTCGCGCTCAAGGACGGGCTGATGCGGATCAACGGGCAGCCGGTCTCCCTCCGGGGCACCAACCGTCACGAGATCCACCCCGACCGGGGCATGGCGCTGACCCGCGCCGACCTGGTCGAGGACATGGGGATCATCAAACGGCTCAACATGAACACCGTCCGCACCTCGCACTACCCCAACAACCCGCTCTGGTACGAGCTGGCGGACGAGTACGGCCTCTACCTCGTCGACGAGACGAACCTGGAGACCCACGGCATCCGGGACCGCTACCCCGGGAACGACGTCGAGTGGACGACGGCCTGCGTGGCGCGCGCCCGCGCCATGGTCCACCGCGACAAGAACCACGCGTCCGTCGTCATCTGGTCCCTCGGCAACGAGGCGGGCGGCGGCTCCACCTTCGTCGCCATGCGCGACTGGATCGAGTCGTACGACAAGACCCGCGTCATCCAGTACGAGGGCGACGACCGGCCGACGATCAGCCAGATCCGCTCGGAGATGTACGACAGCCCGCAGCGGGTCGAGCAGCGTGCCAAGGACACCTCGGACACGCGGCCGTACGTGATGATCGAGTACTCGCACGCCATGGGGAACTCGAACGGCAACTTCAAGAAGTACTGGGACCTCATCCGCCGCTACCCGGTCCTCCAGGGCGGCTGGATCTGGGACTTCGTCGACCAGTCACTGACCTGGCCGGTCCCGAAGCTGCACGTCTTCACGGACGCGGGCCCGAGCGCCCTGAAGGGGCAACTCCTCACCGCCGCAGGAACGTTCAGCCGCAGCAAGGGCCTCTCCGGCGCCACGGGCTTCACCCGCGACCCCGCCCTCGACCTCACCGGCTCGCTGACCCTGGAGGCGTGGATCACCCCGCACGTCACCGGCGGCCACCAGCCGATCGTCGCCAAGGGCGACACGCACTACGCGCTGAAGCAGACCAACAACAGCGTCGAGTTCTTCATCTATGGCGGCGGCCAGTGGGTCAGCGTCAGCTGGGGCGTCCCGGCCGACGGCTGGACCGGCCGCGAACACCATGTCGCCGGGGTGTTCGACGCCGAGGCCGGCTCCCTCACCCTCTACGTCGACGGCGAGGTGAAGGCCACCCGCACCACCACCCGCCGGCCGAGCGTCAACACCGCGCCGCTCGCCCTCGGCACCGACACGGACAACCCGACGCGCGAGTTCAGCGGCACGATCCGACGGGCCGGCGTGTACGCGCGCGCCCTGAGCGGGGCCGAGCTGGCGTCCGGGGGGCGTGGGCCCGGGGACGAGGGGGTGCGGTTCTGGTTCGACGCGGCGACGGTGAAGGTGGGGGAGCGGAAGCGCGAGGGCTTCGCGAAGGAACGTTCGTTTTTCGCGTACGGCGGCGACTGGGGCGACAACCCCAACGACGGGGCCTTCGTCGCGGACGGCATCGTCAAGGCCGACCGGGGCCACACCGGCAAGGCGGCCGAGGTCAAGCGCATCTACCAGGCGATCCACGCCACCCCGGCCACCGGCGCCGCGACCGACGCCCTGACCTCGCAGAAGATCACCCTCACCAACGAGTACCTCTTCACCAACCTCCGCGAGTTCGACGGCAGTTGGTCCCTGGTGGCCGACGGCAGGAAGATCCAGCACGGCCGCCTCACCCGCGCCCAGCTGGACGTCGCCCCCCTCTCCACCAAGGACATCACCGTCCCCTTCCGCCTCCCCTCCTCCCCCGCGCCCGGCACCGAGTACTTCCTCGAACTCTCCTTCACCACCAAGGAGCGCACGCCCTGGGCCAAGTCCGGCTTCGAGGTGGCCCGGCAGCAGCTGCCGGTGGACGCGGGCAGCCCGGCGGTGACACCCGCACCGCTGGCGACCGTCCCGAAGCTGACGTACACGGACGGGTCGGACGAGATCACGGTCGCCGGCAAGGGCGTGAAGGGACGCGGCTTCTCCGTCACCGTCGACAGGAAGAGCGGCGTCCTCACCTCCTACAAGGCGGCCGGCACGCGCCTGATCACCTCGGGCCCGGCCCCCAACTTCTGGCGGGCCCCCACCGACAACGACCACGGCAACGGGCAGCACACCCGCAACCAGACCTGGCGGGACGCGGGCGCCCACCGCAAGGTGACGAACGTGACCGTGCGGGCCCTGGCCGACGGCCGGGCGGTGGAGATCAAGGTCACCGGCACCCTGCCGACCACGACCGAGTCGTCGTACACCACCACCTACACGATCTTCGGCAACGGCGAGATCAAGGTCGACAACACCCTGCGCCCGGGCGCGGCCTCCCTCCCGTACATCCCGGAGGTGGGCACCCTCCTGCACCTCCCCCGCCGCCTCGACCGCCTGCACTACTACGGGCGCGGCCCCGAGGAGAACCACTGGGACCGCAACAACGGCACCGACGTGGGCCTCTACTCGGGCAGCGTCGCCGAGCAGTGGTCCGGGTACATCCGCCCCCAGGAGAACGGCAACAAGACCGACGTCCGCTGGGCCGCCCTGACCGACCGCGACGGCGAGGGCCTCCTGGTCTCGGGCGACTCCCTGATCGAGGTCAACGCCTCCTTCTTCACCCCGGAGGACCTCTCGACCGGCCTCCGGCACGACTACCACCTCACCCCCCGCGACACCGTCGTCCTGCGCGTCAACCACCGCCAGATGGGCGTCGGCGGCGACAACAGCTGGGGCGCCCACACCCACGACGAGTACAAACTCTTCGCCAACCGCGACTACGCGTACACATACCGCTTGCGGCCACTGACGGACGTGGACCTCGCCACCAAGCTGTCGAGGAGGCCGACGGCGACCGCATAGCCCCCTGCCGGAGCCGACAGCGACAGCGACACCGACACCGACACCGACACCTACAACAGGACGCTCGACCGGGCTCTCCCGGCCGGGCGTCCTGTCGTTCGCTCCCTGTCACCGGGGCACTCGTCAGCGCACCAGAAGGTCGATCACCCCTGTCAGGTCCTCCTCGCCGCCGCCCTCGGCCAGTCGGCGGCGCATCAACTCGAAGTAGGGGCCGAGCAACTCGTGGCTGACACCCTGCTGTTCGGCGGTGGCCAGGAAAGTCGGCGTGCCGGCCACCTGCATGGCCAGGTTGGAGACGACGCCTCGGGTGTAGTCACCGCTGCGCAGTTGCTCGGCGGTCTGGTGGGCCGACGGGGCCATCGCGACGAGCCAGTCGGCGAGCAGCGGGGCGAACGACGTGGGGTCGATGTCCTCCTTGCGGATCAGGGCGAAGGCGTGCGCGGCCCCGGCGAACATGCCGTACATCGCGCTCAGCAGGGCCACGTCGTGCAGGGCCGCGAACCCCGCGTCCTCGCCGACATAGGTGGTGCCCAGCGGGGCGCCCAAGGTCTCCCGGTGCTGCTCGAACAGCTGCCGCGAGCCGCTGTAGAACACGTAGCCGCCGGCCTCGGGGACGCCGACCATCGGAGGGACGGCCATGATGCCGCCGTCCAGGTAGCGGGCGCCCCGGCCGTGGGCCCACTCGGCGCGGGCGCGGGCCTGGGCGGGGGTCCCGGTGGTCAGGTTCACCAGGTCGCGGCCGGTGAGGTCGGCGTCGGCCAGCGCCTCGTCCACGGAGGCGTCGTCCAACAGGCAGACGACGACCAGGGTGTTCGCCGCGACCGCCTCGGCGGCGCTGTCCGCGACCTTCGCGCCCTCGGCGGCGAGCACCGCGGCTCGGGCCGGGGTGCGGTTCCAGACGGTGAGCGGATGGCCGGCGGCCAGCCAGGTACGGGCCAGTGCGGCGCCCATCGCGCCGAGTCCCAGCAGGGTGACGGCGGTCTTCTCGGAAGGGTTCTGTGTCATGCCGAACAGGCTGGTCACGGGCGGGAAGGTGATCAAGTACGTACTTCGGAGTGGGTGGTTACCCTGAGGTGAGCGAGCACGTCAAAGGGGTGGGGCATGACGACGCTGAACCGGCCGGGCGCACCGGAGGGACACATCTGCGGGATCGACACCGCGATGGAGGTGATCGGCGGCAGATGGAAGGTCCTGATCCTGTGGGCGCTCCACGAGCAGCCTTGTCGCCGCTTCGGTGAGCTGCGCCGGCTGCTGCCGGGTGTCAGTGAGAAGGTGTTGGCCTCCCATCTGCGCGAGATGGAGGCGGACGGGGTCGTACGCCGCGTCTCCCACGACGAGGTGCCGCCCCGCGTCGAGTACTCGCTGACCGAGGACGGGAAGCGCCTCAACGACGCACTCGAACCGCTGGCCGCCTGGGGCCGGGAGCGGTCGACGCGGTAGGCGCCCGGGCCCCCTTGCCGCCGTGCCTGCCGCTGTGCGTCCCCTGTGACTCGCTGTGCGTCAACGATGAATGCGACAGAATTGTTGACGATTTCGCGGGTGCGTCCGCTACGTTCGCAAGCGGAAACGGGATGAGGACGCGAGCGAAGGAGTGACGCCGTGAAGCACAGGGCGGTCGGGCGCAGGAACGTGATCATGGGGGTCGGCGCGGCGGCGGGCGTGGCGGCCGTCGGCGGTTTCGCCGTCAGCGCGCAGGCGTCGGACGGCGGCTCCGCGAAGTCCTCGAAGTCCTCGGGGTCCTCGGGGTCCTCCGGTGCCACCGCCTCTGGTGCCCTGGCCTTCGACAAGGACGACTACACCGAGCTGACGACGACGATCACCACCGACGACGGTGACGTGGAGGTGAAGTACCACTTCTACAAGTCGATCACCTACGTCACGAAGCCGGTCGACGAGACGTACCAGTCACTGAACGTCAGCGTGCCCGTGGAGATCGCCGGGAAGGCCGTCGACGCGACGAACGCACCGATTCTGTTCGCGAATGCGGTGGGCGGCTATATGCCCTCGTCGGTGGCCGAGGCGACGGGCGTCGGCGGCGGAGGCATGACCGGGATGCCGGGTGGCGGCACCGACACCGGCACGGGCAGTGGCACCGGCACGGGCAGTGGCACCGGCACCGGCTCCGGTTCCGGCGAGGTCGAGTCCGGTGGCAACGGCCAGCTCGACCAGCGGGGCCAGTCCGTCAGCAACGCGCAGCTCGCGCTCGCCGCCGGGTACGTCGTGGTCGAGCCGGGCGCGCGCGGCCGTACCCTCGTCGACTCGGACGGGCGGTACTACGGCGTCGCGCCGGCCGCCATCGTGGACCTCAAGGCGGCCGTACGGTACGTGCGGTTCAACAAGGGCCGCATCCCCGGCGACACCGACCGCATCGTGTCGTCGGGCACGAGCGCGGGCGGCGCCCTGTCCGCGCTCCTCGGCGCGTCCGGCGACAGCCCGCTCTACGACGCGCACCTGAAGGAGATCGGCGCGGCCGACGCCTCCGACGCGATCTTCGCCAGCGGCGACTGGTGTCCGATCACGGATCTGGAGCACGCGGACATGGCGTACGAGTGGAACTGGGGCGCCAACAAGCTCGCTTCGGGCTCGCTCGTCGACCGGACGGTGTCGAAGGAGCTCACGGCGGCCTTCGCCGACTACCAGGCCTCGCTGAAGCTGAAGGCCAAGGGTCTCGGCACGCTGACCGTACGGAACCTCGACGAGTACCTGCTGAAGACGTTCCTGGAGCCGTCCGCGACCAAGTACCTGGCCGCCCTGTCGGACGCGGACCGGACGACGTACCTGGCGAGCAACACCTTCATCACCTGGTCCGGCGGCCGGGCCGCCTTCTCCTGGGCGGACTTCCTCACCCACGTCGGCGCCCGGAAGAAGGATGCCCCGGCCTTCGACGCGTTCGACCTGTCGTCGGGCGAGAACAACCTCTTCGGCAAGGGCACCACCAAGGCCCGCCACTTCACCCTGTACAGCCTCCGCCACGAGGGCAGCGCGAGCGCACGGCTCGACGGCGACCTGCCCGAGACGCTGAAGCTGATGAACCCGATGCCGTTCCTCGCGAAGGCCAACCCGGGGCGCGCCCGGCACTGGTGGATCCGCGTCGGCACCAAGGACAGCGACACCTCGCTCACCGTCGTCGGCAACCTCGCCGCCAGGCTGGAGAACCTCGGCGACGACGTCGACGCCGCCATGTACTGGGACGGCGGGCACGGAGCGAACGAGGACGCGGCCGACTTCATCAAGTGGATCGCGAAGGTGACCGACCACAAGACCGACCACAAGACCGACCACAAGGGCTGACCTCGCCCCACCCACCCCCGACGCCGAGCCCTTCCCGGGCTCGGCGTCGACGTGCTCCCGGGCTCGTCCGTCGACGCGCTCCCGGCTCCTGCCACCGCTTTGTGACCGGTTCAAAAACCACCCGTGTCGCACCCGTTGACTTCCGCCCCCTCCGGCTCTAGTTTCGGCCAGCCGAAATGTTCGGTGAGCCGATCCTTGTTCGAGATATCGATCCCTGGATATCCATCGAAGGAGCCGCATGTACCCCCCTCCCCGCACCGACTCCCCCGGTTTCAGACGCCGTTGCAGAAACGCCGCCGTACGCGCCCTCGCCCTGGCGACGACCGCGACGGCCGCCCTGCTCCTGGCCCAGCCGGCGGCCGACACCTCGGCCGCCCCACCCGTCACCCGACTCGACGCCGCCCCGGTCGCGGTGACGGATCGTCAAATCCCCGTCCCCAAGGCCCCGATGGGCTGGGCCTCCTGGAACGCCTTCGCCGCGAAGGTCGACTACAACGTGATCAAGCAGCAGGTCGACGCGTTCGTCGCGGCCGGGCTGCCCGAGGCCGGCTACGAGTACATCAACATCGACGAGGGCTGGTGGCAGGGCACGCGCGACAGCGCGGGCAACATCACCATCGACGAGGCCGAGTGGCCCGGCGGCATGAAGGCCATCGCCGACTACATCCACAGCAAGGGCCTGAAGGCGGGCATCTACACCGACGCCGGCAAGGACGGCTGCGGCTACTACTTCCCCACCGGCCGCCCGGCCGCGCCCGGCAGCGGCAGCGAGGGCCACTACGTCCAGGACATGACGCAGTTCTCCCGGTGGGGCTTCGACTTCGTGAAGGTCGACTGGTGCGGCGGCGACGCCGAGGGCCTCGACCCGAAGACGACCTACCAGGCGATCAGCGACGCCGTGGCCACCGCGAGCGCCACCACCGGCCGCCCCCTCGCCCTCTCCCTGTGCAACTGGGGCTACTCCAACCCCTGGAACTGGGCACCGGGCATGGGCCCGATGTGGCGGACGAACACGGACATCTTCTACCACGGCCAGACCTTCACGTACGGCAATGTGCTGACGGCCCACGACCGGAACCTGCACCCCACGGCCCAGCACACCGGCTACGTCAACGACCCCGACATGCTGATGGTCGGCATGGGTCTCACCGCCGCCCAGGACCGCACCCACATGAACCTGTGGGCGATCTCCGGCGCCCCGCTGCTCGCCGGCAACGACCTCTCCACCATGACCACCGAGACGGCGAACATCCTCAAGAACTCCGAGGTCATCGCCGTCGACCAGGACCCCCGCGGCCTCCAGGGCGTCAAGGTCGCCGAGGACACCACCGGCCTCCAGGTGTACGGCAAGGTCCTCTCCGGCACCGGCAACCGCGCGGTCGTGCTGCTCAACCGCACCTCCACCACGCAGAACATGACCGTCCGCTGGTCCGACCTCGGCCTGACGAACGCGGCGGCGACGGTCCGTGACCTGTGGACCCGTACGAACGTCGGTACGCCCGGCACGAGTTACACCACCAGCGTCCCGGCGGGCACCTCGGTCATGCTCACCGTCAAGGGCGGCACCGAGCAGTCGGCGAGCACCTACAACGGCACGTCGAGCTTCTCCGGCGTGGTCGCCGGGAACACCGGCCTGAAGACGGTCGACGTCTCCTACACCAACAACACCTCCGCCGCCCGGGTCGCCACCCTCACGGTCAACGGCCAGACCCCCACCAAGGTCTCCTTCCCGCCGACCGGCTCCAGCCCCGGCAACATCTCCGTGCAGGTCGGCCTGACCAAGGGCTCCGCCAACACGATCGCCTTCTCCGGCGCGCCCACCCTCGAAGGCATCGTCGTACGGCCGCTGCCCGGCACCAACGCCACACTCGTCACCGGGACGCAGTCCGGCCGGTGCGCGGACATCAACGACAACTCCATCACCAACGGCACCGACGCCCAGCTGTGGGACTGCGGCGGCGGCCTGAACCAGCAGTGGGCCTACAACTCCGCCCGCAAGGAGCTGGTGGTGTACGGCAACAAGTGCCTCGACGCCTGGAACCGCGGCACGACCAACGGCACCCGCGTCGTCATCTGGGACTGCCACGGCGGCACCAACCAGAAGTGGGACGTCAACAGCGACGGCACGATCACGAACGTCAACTCCGGACTGTGCCTCGACGCCTTCGGAGCGGCCACCGCCAACGGCACGAAGCTCGTGCTGTGGGCCTGCAACGGCCAGAACAACCAGAAGTGGAGCCTGACATGAGCGAGATGAGCGACATGAACGGCGGGCCCGGCCTCTCCCGCCGCATGTTCCTCGGCACGGCGGCGACCGTGCCGCTGGCCGCGACCGGCGTGCTCACCCTCGGCGCCGGCACCGCCCACGCCGCCGACTCCGCTTACGCGATGGTCTACTTCACCGAGTCCACCACCATGCTGGAGGCGGACTACGGCCTCCACCTCGCCGTCAGCCAGGACGGTCTGAACTGGACCCCGCTGAACCAGAACGCGCCCCTGGTCACCCCGACCCAGGGCGCCGGCGGCCTGCGCGACCCGTTCCTGATGCGCAAGCAGGACGGTACGTTCGTCGTCCTGGCGACGGACCTCAAGGGCACCGACTGGAACTACAACAGCACGTACATCCACGTCTGGGACTCCGCCGACCTGCGGACCTTCACCGGCTACCGGCGGCTGAAGCTCCACGACATGACCAACACCCACAGCTGGGCGCCGGAGGCCTACTGGGACGCCTCACGCAGCCAGTACGGCATCCTCTACTCCTCGGTGAACAGCAGCGGCCACAACGTGATCATGGTCAGCTACACCACCGACTTCGTCACGTCGACGAGCCCCCAGGTCTTCTTCGACCCCGGCTACGACATCATCGACGGCAACCTCACCATCGGTGTCAACGGCGTCAACTACCTCTACTACAAGCGCAACCAGCAACTGGTGGGCGCGCGGTCGACGTCCCTCACCCCGGGCAGCTTCACGCCGTTCAGCACGCCTGTCGCGCAAGGGGGCACCGAGGCCCCCACGGTGGTGAAGTCCCTGACGTCCTCCGCCTGGTACCTCTGGGGGGACACGTACACCCCCAACGGAGTCTTCTACGTCTGGCAGTCCAACGACCTCGCCTCCGGCACCTGGACGGCCCTCGACCAGAAGCTCTACACCCAGCCGCTCAACTCCAAGCACTGCGGCATCCACCCGATCACGTCGACGGAGTACACCAACCTGCTGGCCAAGTGGGGCGCCCCCACGTGGAACCGCCTCAAGTCGTACAACTACCCGTCCCGCTACGTCCGCCACAGCGGCTTCGTGGGCCGCATCGACGAGTACCCCTTCGACCCGTTCCCGGACTCCCAGTGGAAGCTGGTCCCGGGCCTGGCGGACTCCTCGGCGGTCTCCTTCCAGTCGGTGAACTACCCGACCCGCTACCTCCGCCACTACAGCTACGCCCTCCGCCTGGACGCGAACGACGGCACGTCGACGTTCGCCGCGGACGCCACGTTCACGCGCGTCGCCGGCCTCGCCGACTCCACGTGGTCCTCGTTCCGCTCGTACAACAACCCGACCCGCTACATCCGCCACAGCGGCTACCTGCTCCGCATCGACCCGATCTCGACGGCGACGGAGCGGGCGGACGCGACGTTCCGGGTGGGCTACTGACGCCCGGGGCGGAGCCGGGATCCGGCTCCGCCGCCTGAGCACGCCCTCGCGCCGGTCCGGAGCCCCAGCGGCTCCGGACCGGCGCGGGCAGATCGAACGGAACGGACCGAACGGGGCGGACCGACAGGGCGGACCGAACGGGGCGCGCGTCCCCGCGGACACCCCGCTCGACCGCACCGTGGGCCACGTGGACGAGCTGGCCACCGGGCGCCACGCCTCGACCTTCACGGGCATGGTCCTGGACGAGGACTCGGCCTCCCTGGACGTCTACCGCATCCCCTCCGCGTCGAGTACGCCGCCCAGGCGTACTTGCAGTGACCCGCCCGAGCGGGAGATGCAACGACCCCGAAGATCCGCTATAGTTGATCTCGAGCCGCTCACCGGAAAACAAACTCCCGGTAGTACTCAATGCGTTGGTGGTCCAAGGAAAGACGCCCCGCTTCCTGCGGGGAAATGCAGGTGCAAGGCCTGCCCGGCGCTCCACAGAATGAGCCCCGCTTCACGACACGTGAAGCGGGGCTCATCGCGTTTCACCGGGGATCACGCCTTCTGCCGCTGCCGGCTCAGCAAGAGGGCTCCCCCGACCCCCACCACCGCTGCCCCCACCGCTCCCGCAGTCATGAAGCCCCCGTCGGAGCGCCACGAGAGCACCGACCACCGGGACTGCGCGGAGAACAGGGACCCCGTACTCAGCCACGATCCGGTCGAGATCAGTGACAGCGAGGAACCGATCGAGCCGACGGACAGTGCGCTCCCGATGGAACCGATCGACAAGGCCGAACCGACGGACCCCACGGAGAGCACGGAGCCGACCGACCCGATCGACAGCACGGAGTCCTGCGACCACAACGACAGCACCGAACCGGAGGATGAGCAGGAGGAGGACGAGGAGGAGGACGAGGAGGAGGAACGTCGGACGGACTGTACGGACGACTTCGTCATGAGGCCATCCTGCCCCTGGCCGACTCCCGGGCGGAGCCTTCCGCGGAGGACGGCCGGAAACGTGTCGGCTCGCCCGCAGCTCGGCACCGGAGCCTCGCCCCACCCACCCACCGAACGTTGCCGCCCCGTCCGGCGTCCCAGTGGTGACCGTCTTCGAAGGGGACCACACCATGCCGACGACCACTGCCGTACGACCCCGTCCCCGCGCTCTGTCCACCGTCGCGACGGCGGGGGCACTGATGTGCGCGATCTCCGCGATCTCCGGGTGCTCGGAGGAGTCGCCGACGACCACGAAGCCATCGGCACTCGTCTGGAAGGAACCGGCGTCCTACACCTACACGCTGAGGTCGACGCAGGGCGAGCGGCCGCTGATCGGGACGTTCAGGGTGACGGTCCGGGACGGGAAGGTAGTGAAGGCCGTCGGGCTCGACGACAGCGGTCGCCACGTGGTGGACCGATCACCGCACCACATACCCACCATCACGGACTTGTTGCAGCAGGTGGAGGCGGCACGCGAGGAGGGCGCCGACACAGTCGACGTCACGCACGCGGCGGACGGCCGTCCCGTCTCCATCGCCATGGACTGGGACGAGGACGCGATCGACGACGAGGCGGCGTACGCCCTCAGCGATTACGAGGCACTCGGCTGACTCAGGTCCCGGATCGTGCCGCCCACCTTGGCCTTCAGCTGCTTGAGCACATTGGGCTTGGCGGATACGGCCCAGCGCGGCCCGACGAGGTACTTGCCTCCGTAGATCGCGGCCGACTCCAGCCAGACCTCCTTCAGCTCGTCCTTGGGGAAGGTGGTGATCAGGTAGTCGCCCGCAGAGGTCTGGCACACACCCTCACGCAGTTCCTCCGCCTCGGTCCGGATCTTCACCTCGCACCCCGTGAGCTCGGCGATCACCTCGACCCTGGCCGGCGCGACGACCGCGGCGACCGGGCTGGACTCCTCACCCGCCTTGCCCGAGCCCTTGTCACCACCGCCCCCACTGCACGCCGCCACCAGGGGCAGGACACCCAGGCCCACAGCCAACGCAACCCCCCGCGACAGCTTCCTCACCATGCCCTGATCTCCGTTCGCCTTCTCCGCACCGAGAGCACTCGGCAGGGGATACGTAGAAACGCGGCCGGTTACTCATTCGCAGGCACGGCCAAGTGACCTCATCGCCAACCGCCCTTGAAAGCAACAGCGTTGACGGCCATGCCCCTACCTCAGAAGTAGCTCAACAACCTGTTGCCGTGCGGACCACAGGAGTAGATTCCATGACCGCCAACACATTGGGGAAGAATGGTCCCGGACAGAACAAGCGCGGCATCTTCCATTGCCAAATCAGTCGCCCTCGCAGCTGCAACCGCACTCCTCATCTCAGTATGTGCCACGCAGGAGCAGCAGCGTTATCAAGGGAACGCGTTGGAGGGTGGCATCCAGGAGAACGGGATCGCTGGAAGCGAGAACGTGAAGGTCGGGGAGACATGGTGGTTCGCACTCCCCGTACCCACCAACAGGTCCGCCGAGCCGATCGAAATCACCGGGGCATCCATCACGCAGGTGTCCGAAGGGATAAAGGTCCTGCAATACGGTGCCTACAGCCTTGAGGACACCGAAGGGCTGGCTCTGCTGGTGAAGGAGGGCGAGGAATTGACTCCACCGTTCGCTGCGCTGCGCGACCACTCCGACAAGCCCGTGAAAGTAGCTCCCCACGCGTCGAGCGACATCTATTACCTGGCAAGGCTGAAGATCACCAGCCTTCCCGACCAGGGCGCCCGCTACTGCAGGTTCGTCTATCGGCAGGGCGGTCGAGAGTTCACACAGACACTGGACTGCGAAGTGGCACTGACAGGTCAGACCTGAACCCAAGACAGCGACGCCAGATCGCTGATGAGAGGTCTGGCCGAGCGCGCCTACGGGTGTGTGTCCGTGATCGCGATGACCTTGTCGAGGTGGTCCAGGGCGGCCTGCAAGTCGTCGATCTTGGCCTGGATGCGCTCGCGCTCGGCTCGCAGCATGGCTCGTTGCTCGGCGTCGGTGTGCCCGGCGTCCCAGCACGGCAGGAGTTCGGTGATCCTTCGGCTGGTGAGGCCGGCGGCGAACATCTGCTGGAAGAAGCGGACCAGGGGGATGGCGTCCTGCCGGTACAGGCGCTGGCCGGACGGGCTGCGCTCCGCGATGAGCAGCCCTTGCTGCTCGTAGTAGCGCACGGCGCGCACTGAGACGCCGGCACCTCGTGCCACCTCCCCGATGCGGATCAACCGCTCGGACGCGGTCCCTGTGACAGTCATGGTGATTCCTCTCACCCCTGGCCCTGACGACCAGCAGTTGCCTCTGACGCCAGCGTCAGGTTTTAGCGTACCGGCCATGGACATCAACAACTCCGTCGCCCTTGTCACCGGAGCCAACCGCGGCCTGGGCCGCGCCTTCGCCCAGCGCCTGCTCGAACGGGGCGCCCGCAAGGTCTACGCGACGGCCCGCCGTCCGGAGACCGTGGACCTGCCCGGAGTCGAGGTGCTGCCCCTCGACATCGCCGATCCCGCATCCGTGAGGGCCGCCGCCGAGGCCGCCCCGGACGTCTCGCTACTCATCAACAACGCGGGAATCAGTACGGGGACCGACCTGGTGACCGGTTCGCTGGACGCGGTGCGGCACGAGCTGGAGACCAACATGTTCGGCCACCTGGGAATGATCCGGGAGTTCGCGCCGACGCTCGCCAGGAACGGCGGGGGCGCGATCGTCAACGTCCTCTCCGCCATGTCGTGGTTCGGGGGCAAGGGGGCCAATGCCTACCACCTGACCAAGGCCGCCGCATGGGCCATGACCAATGGCGTCCGCCTGGAGCTCGCCGAGCAGGGCACGCTCGTCACAGCGGTACACCTCGGCCTGGCCGACACCGACATGGCGGCAGGCTGGCCCGTGGACAAGATCGCTCCGTCGGACCTGGCCGACGCGGCGCTCGACGGTGTCGAGGCGGGCTCCGCCGAGGTCCTCGCCGACCGGTGGAGTCGGGACGTCAAGTCCCGTTTGCCGCTGGCACCGGAAGAGTTCAACGCCGCAATGGACCGCGCCCTGGCGGCGCTGATGGCGGCCTGAGGCGCCGGCCCTCTCACGGCGGCACGCCTACCGAAGTTGCTCTGGATGAAGAGGTCGTGGGTGCGAATCCCGCCCCTCCGAAGGAGAAGTACTAGGTCAGAGCCACCTGGACCACGCGATCAACTTCGTAGGAGGGGCGTCCGCCACCCCTTGTCCACGTACGCGAAGCGGCGCCCGGACCTCGTAGGAGGCCGGGCGCCGCGTCAGTGGGCAGGTGGGACGAGGGCTACGGGGCGGTCACGCGCCCGTGCTGCCCGCGCCCCTGCGGCGGGTCACGATGAAGATCGCGCCGCCCGCTGCCACCAGGCCCGCCGCGCCGATCGCGATCGGGATGGCGTTGCCGCCGCCCGTCTCGGCGAGGTCGCCGGGGTCGCCGCCGTTGGGGGACGGGGCGACCGGGGTGGAGTCGGAGGGGGACGGGGAGGGGGACGACTCGGTCTTCGGGGTGTCGTCGGCCGGCGGGTTCTCGTCCGCCGGGGGGTTCTCGTCCGCCGGGGGGTTCTCCTCGGCCGGGGGCTGCTCCTCGGCGGGAGGGTTCTCCTCGGCGGGCGGCTGCTCCTCCGCCGGCGGGTTCTCCTCGGCCGGGGGCTGCTCCGTCGTGCAGTCCTTCGTGCCGCCGTTCCAGGCCGCGATCAGCTTGTCCTTGATGACAGGGCGGTCGGGGCCCTTGGGGACGTCGCCGTGCTCGAAGCCGTCCTTCGCGTCGAGCTTGCCGTCGAACTTCACGGCGCCCCGGTACAGGTCGATCTGGGCGTAGCAGCCCGCGTCGGGGACGGCGATGTCGAGGGAGTCCGTCGCACCCCGCTTGACCGTGACCGTGTCGAAGTCGACGAAGACCTGCTCGCCGGAGGTGGCGAAGGTCGGGCCGTGGGCGAGGTAGGACGCGAGGGAGACCGTGCAGGTCGTGGCGTCGGAGGCGGCGCGGACCTTGATGTGCACCTTGCCGTCGTCGCTGGGCTTGAGGTTCTGGTCGTCGAGCTTGACCCAGTCGGCGAACGTCACGCCGTCCAGCGAGAACTCGCAGCGGTCGGTCTCGGTGGCCGTGCCCGCGCCCTCGCCGGGGGCGTAGCTCTTCTTGCCCCAGCCGTCGCCGCCGGGGGTGCCGGTGGCGAAGGCCGGACCGGAGACCGCCGCGGTCAGCGCAAGAGCGGCGATGCCCGTCCCCACCAGGCGGCTCACGATGACACGTCTCGCTATGGACATGCAGATCCCATTCTCGAACTCGGAACGTCGGTACGTACGAGGCCCTGGGCGCGGCGGCAGCACGGCAGCACGAGGCTGCCGGAGGCCGCGCCGGGGGTGAGTGGTCGAAGAAAACACCGGACTCAGGGGTCACTTGAGCCACAGGGTGTGGACATCGTTTACCAAGGGGTAAGGGCTGTCAACCTCGGGAAAGGCCGGTCCGACTCGGGTCCTCGACGGCCCGTCAGACACATCCACACCACACACGGGGCGCATATGGGGCACAAAGGGAATCAGTTCCTCCGGGAAACCATGAGGGCCTCACGCGCACCCCAAGAGCAGGTCGCCCCACCGCAAAGGGTTCGCCAACTCATCTCTTCGCCCAAGGGAGTTGATAGGGGACGGATTTGACAAGGCGCCTGCCGCTCCCGACTCTACGTTCATGACATCCATTTTCATTATCGGCGTCGAGGGTGCCGCCGAGAGCGAGCGGGGTGACGGTCCATGCGCGTGGCCTTCGTAGGCAAGGGCGGCAGCGGCAAGACGACGCTCTCCGCGCTCTTCGCCCGGCACCTCGCGCGGTCGGGCGCGCCGCTCGTGGCGATCGACGGTGACATCAACCAGCACCTCGCGCACGCGCTCGGTCTGGACGAGGACGCGAACTTCGCCGCCCCGCCGCTGAGTTCCCGCACCGGTGAGATCAAGGACCTGCTGCGCGGCACCAACCCGCGCATCGTCTCCCGGGAGGCGATGGTCAAGACGACCCCGCCCGGCCGGGGGTCACGCCTGCTGCGACTCCTCGGCGACGACGACCTGCACGCCCGGCACGTCGAGCGCGTGGGCGACGTGCCGCTCATGGTCACCGGCGCCTTCGACGAGAGCGACCTCGGGGTGGCCTGCTACCACTCCAAGCTCGGCGCGGTGGAGCTGTATCTCAACCATCTCGTCGACGGGCCCGGCGAGTACGTCGTCGTCGACATGACCGCCGGCGCCGACGCCTTCGCCTCCGGGCTCTTCACCCGGTTCGACATGACCTTCCTGGTCGTGGAGCCGACGCGGAAGAGCGTCTCCGTGTACCGGCAGTACCGGGAGCACGCCGCCGAGTTCGGTATCCCGATCGCGGTCGTCGGCAACAAGGTCACCGGCGAGGACGACCTGCTCTTCCTCAAGGAGCACGTGGGTGACGACCTGTTGGCGTACTGCGTGCAGTCGTCGTACGTCCGCGCGCAGGAACAGGGGCGGGAGCAGGGAGAGTTGGAGGCCCACAACCTGCACGCGCTGACCCGGCTGAAGGACGCCGTCGACGCCCGCACCAAGGACTGGGCCACGTTCCAGCGCCACGCCGTCGAGTTCCACCTCCGCAACGCCGCCGCCTGGGCCAACGACGCCACCGGGCACGACCTGGCCGCCCAGGTGGACCCCGAGTTCCGCCACGGACCGGAGGCGCCGGCCTCCGCCGGGGCCACCACCCCCTCCGCAGTCTCCTTCTGACCAGAACTGACCAGAACAGGAACATCCATGTCGCTCGACGTCTCTCCGCAGCTGCTCGCCGATGCCGAGAAGGGCGAGGTGCGGGAGGAGGAGTTCGTGGAAACGGTGCGTACGTCGCTGCCGTACGCCTACGAACTCATCGCCTCACTCGTCGGTGAACTGCGGGCGGGTACCGCGCCGTTCGCCGACAACCAGACTCCGCCGCCGTCGGAGAAGGAGCGGGGCCAGCTGCTGCGGGCGCTGTCCAGCGACGCGATCCGGGGGAGCCTGGAGCGGCACTTCGGGGTGGCGCTCGCCTTCCAGAACTGCCACCGGGTGGCGGTCTTCCCGACCGAGGCGCGCGGCGGTGAGACGTACGCCCGCTTCACCTCGCTGCGGTCGCAGATTCTCAACCAGTCGCCGGAGTTCCGCGACTGCTGACGGCCGGGCCGGGCGGCCGGACTGCCGGGCGGTGGCGCTTGGCCCGGCCGGGCGCTTGGCCGACCGGGCGGTCGGACTGCCGGACGGACGGACTGCCGGACGGACGGACTGCCGCCGTGTGACAGGCATGAATCAGCCATCGACTGCCCCCTCCGCACCCCTCTCGCGGAGGGGGCGGTCGATTCTGCATGGGGGAGCTCGGGGGGCGTACAGGGGCGCATTAGCGGCGTACAGCTGCATCGGGGGTGGGAACGGGGGCGGCCGCGGGGGCGGCTTCGGGCTGGGCGTGTGGGCGGCTTCGTCCCTATTGCGCCCGATCCCCCACCGAGCCCGCCTGAGCGCGAAACGGTCCTGGCGGGCTCGGTGAGGGCGGTCGGGTGCCTGGTGGGGGCTCGACGGGGCCTTGCGGGGCCTGGTGCGAGCCGGTCCGTACGCCCTGGCGTGCGGCCGTGCGATATGCGCCGTCACAAGTTGGCCTGCTTGCGATCACACAAGGTGAATAATGGGGCCGGAGGGCGTCTCAGCGACAGAGAGGGTCGCCGTGGGGACCGACAGGGACAGTGCCGTTTCCCGTCAGCGCTTCGACGTGGCCGACGCCGCGCCGTTGCTGATCGACGCGGACGGGTTCGTGACGAGCTGGACCCGGGACGCCGAGCGGCTCTTCGGGTATCCCGCGGCCGAGATCCTGGGCCGCAGCGTCCGGACGCTCCTGTTCGACGAGGACGGCGAACGCATCGGCTCACTGGCCGAAACCCATCGCGCCCTCGGCGGCTGGTCCGGCCTCCTCACCGCCCGCCACCGCGACGGCCACCCCATCAGGGTGATGGTCCGCGTCGTCCCCACGCACGAGGCGTCGACACTCGCGCCGGGTCAGGCGGAGGGCGGGGCACTTTCGGAGGGTGGAGCACTTTCGGAGCGTGGCGCGTCTTCGGCGAGTGCGGCCCCTTCGGCAGGCGGTTCCGGTTCGGCCGGGTCGCGGGTCTTCGGTCGTGCCGTCGGTGCCCCGGCCTCGGCAGTGGTCCCCGGCGTCTGGCCCGCGCCGCGTCCCGGATATCCCGAGGCGCCCCGAAACGACGCGCCGTCCGAGCCCCCGAGCCGGTTCGCGACCTCGTCCGAGGTCGGGCGTGCCACCGCTCGGGAGGCCAGTGCCAGTACCCGGACGGGGGCGGGGCCCGGAAACACGGGGAGCCCGCCCAAGCCCGCCCCGCCACGGACCACATCCCCCCGGCCCACATCCCCCCGAACCGCACCACCAGCGACGCAGGGCGCCCCCCAGCCGCCCGCACCCCCCACCGGCCGCGCCTGGCCTGCCGCCCGGCACTCCAGTGGCCCCACGGCCCGGCAGACCACCCCCGTGCCCGACTCCCCGCCCCCGACCGCCTCCCCGTCCGCCCGCCTGCCCTTCTCCCCCTCCCCGTCCGCCCCCGCACGCCCCTCTCCCTCGCCGTCCGCCCCGGCCTCACCCTCCCTCGCTCCCGATCCCCTCAAGCCCGCCCACTGGGTCGCTCTCGTGTCCGATGCCACGCAAGCCCCCGGCTGGGACATGAGCCGGACCGTGCTGGAGCGGATGACGGCGTGGTCGCCGGTCGGGATAGCGATCGTGGACACGGATCTGCGGTTCGTGTGGTCGAACGCGGCGTTGGAGCGGTTCGGCGGCGGCCGGGCGCACGAGAGGGTGGGGCTGCGGCTCGCGGAGGTGCAGCCGGGGCTGGACGCCGAGCGCATCGAGGCGCAGATGCGGCGGGTGCTGGAATCGGGCGTGCCGGTGCTGGACTACGAGCACGTGGGCCGGGTGCGGTCCGCGCCGTACCGCGAGACCGCGCACGCGATGTCGTTCACCCGTCTGGAGGACGACCACGGGCGGCCCATCGGCGTGTACTACACGGTGGTCGACGTGTCGGAGCGGCACCGCGCCCGCACCCGGCTCGCCCTGCTGGACCGCGCCGGTGAGCACATCGGCCGCACCCTCGACGTACGGCGGACCGCGCAGGAGCTGGCGGACGTGGTGGTACCGGCGCTCGCCGACTTCGTGACCGTGGACCTGCTGGACTCGGTGCTGCGCGGCGCCGAGCCGGGCGTGCTCGGCGACGGTTCCGTCCCCCTGCGGCGGGTCGCCCAGCAGTCCGTGCACGACGGGGTGCCGGAGGCCGACCTGGAGGTCGGCGCGGTCGCCTCCTACGCGGCCGGATCGCCGCCGGTGCGCGCCCTGGTGGACGGCCGTTCGTGGTCCGAGCCGCGGCTGGACCCCCTGTCGGCGGAGTGGGCGAGGGCGGACCCGGATGGCCGGGCGGTGCCCGCGGAGGCGCTCGGACTGCACAGTGTGATGATCGTGCCGGTGCGGGCGCGCGGCATCACGCTCGGCATCACCACGTTCTTCCGGCGCGACCGGCTGGACCCGTTCGACGCGGTCGACCTGGGTCTCGCCGAGGAACTCGTCGGCCGGGCCGCCGTCTGCGTCGACAACGCCCGCCGGTACACGCGCGAGCGCGACGCCGCCCTGGTGCTCCAGCGCAGCCTGCTGCCGCGCCGGCTGCCCGAGCAGGACGCGGCCGAGGTCGCCGTCCGCTACCGGCCCGCCGACGAACTGACCGGCCTCGGCGGCGACTGGTACGACGTCATCCCGCTCTCGGGTGCCCGTGTCGCCCTCGTCGTCGGCGAGGTGGCCGGCCACGGCATCGACGGCGCCGCCGCCATGGGCCGTCTCCGTACGGCCGTACGCACCCTCGCCGACCTCGACCTGCCGCCGGACGAGGTGCTCGCCCACCTCGACGACATGGTGGCGAAGTCGGCGCGGCAGGAGGGCGCCGAGCCGGGCGGGGGCAGCGGCCAGACGGTCGGGGCGCGCTGTCTGTACGTCGTCCACGACCCGGTGTCCGGCAGGTGCGCCATGGCCGCCGCCGGGCCGTTCGCCCCGGCCCTGGTCGCCCCGGACGGCACGGTCACCTTCCCCGAGCTTCCCGAGGGGCCCGCGCTGGGCGTGGACCAGCAGCCCTTCGAGGCGCTGGAACTGGACCTCCCCGAGGGCACCGTCATCGCCCTGCACACCGACGGACTGCTCGCCGAGGCCTCACGGGAGGCGCTGTGCCGCGCCCTGGCCCGGCCCGAGCCCTCCCTCGAACGGCACGCCCAGCGCGTCCTGGACTCCCTCGCCCCGGCCAGCCCCACCGACGACGTCGCGCTCCTCCTGGCCCGCACCCGGCGGCTGCCCGCGCACCGGGTCGCGTCGTGGGAGCTGCCGGCCGACCCGGCGCTGGTCGCGGAGGCCCGCAAGACCACCTCGCGGCAGCTCGGGACGTGGGGGCTGGACGAGCTGGCGTTCACCACCGAACTGATCGTCAGCGAGCTGGTCACCAACGCGATCCGGCACGCGGCCGGGCCCATCCGGCTCCGGCTCGTCCTCGAACGCACCCTGATCTGCGAGGTCTTCGACGGCGGCGCCACCGCGCCCCACCTTCGCCACCCGCGCACGACCGACGAGGGCGGCCGCGGCCTGTTCCTCATCTCCCAGTTCACCCAGCGCTGGGGTACCCGCTTCCTGCCCGAGGGCAAGGTGATCTGGGCGGAACAGTCCCTGGCGGACCAGTCGACCCCGGATCCGACGACAGCCGAGCCGACCGGCCAACAGCCGCCGCCGCCGACGACGACGACGACGACGGGGCAACGACCGACGGCCGCTCCGTCGGCGGCCGGAGAGTCGCCCGCGGGACGGTGGACAGCTGGGGAACCGGCCGGATAACAGGCGACCGCAGACCGTCGGCGGGGCGGCGGCTCGTCGGTCGGCGGGGCGGCGCAGCGGGCGGGCGAGCGGCGGCGTAGCGGGCGGGCAACGGCGACCCGGTCGGGGGGCTGCGCCCCAGTCGGTCCGGTCTAGCCGTAATCCGTCGGGTACGCCATGCGAGCCCCCCTCCGGTGAGCCGTCCGGGTGAACCCGCCGGGCGGGCTCCGGGCCCTCCGCCACTCCACCACCCCCTCCCTCACCCCTCCCTCACCCCTCCCCTCCCCCGAATCTCCACATTTCCGGCATCGCGCCCGGCGGGCTCGCCCCCTCCCGTGCCCCGTTCAGCCTGATTAGTGGCGGTTGGCACTTCATATGAATGCAGGGGTCGGCTTCGGGCACCGGGCTCCGTCGCCACGGCAGGACATCAGGGAGAAGAGGGACGTGGTGAAGCGAAGAACACCGGGGGGTGTGGGTCTGGCCCTGGCCGTCACGGCGACGCTGGTGGTCGGACTGGCCGGTGAGGCGGCAGGCGCCGCACCCGGCACCAGTGGCACCGCGGACGGCAGGGCACCCGGCGACGGCAACGTGACCGTCCGGGTCGTCAACGACGTGGACCTGGACGGAACGTACGACCACGGTGTGGAGAAGGGCCGGGCCGGTGTGCGGGTCACGCTCACCGACGACCACGGCACCGTGGAGACCCAGACCACCAACGTGTACGGCGTCGTCTGGTTCCAGCCGGCGGCCTCGGCGCTGCGCGGCGGCAAGTACCGCGTCCAGGTCTACAACCCCGACTCCCGCACCCTGCAGCCCGCCGTCGCGGGCCTCGGCACGGGACCGGGCGTCATGCGCAGCAGCGTCGGTTTCGTCGATGTCTCCGGGGGCCGGAGCACGACGTACACGACCGGCTTCTGGGAGCCGGGGGTCTACTGCCAGGAGAACCCGGACCTGGTGACCTGCAACCTGACGAAGGGTGACGCGCCCGACACCCACAAGGGTCTGGTGCGGTTCTCGGGGAACTTCTCCGACACCCACCCCGGGGGCACCGTCACCCGGCTGACCAACAACCAGCAGCAGGGGGCCGTGTTCGGCATCGGCAACGACCGGACCGGCAACACGTACATGGGCACGCTGGTCAAGCGGCACGCCGCGTACGGACCGGCGGGCGCGACCAACACCATCTACCGCCGCAACAGCGCCTCCGGGGTGAGTACCTTCGTCACCCTGCCGGGCCTGCTGACCGAGCACGACGAGGCCGACGACTGGCTGCGCGACAACCCGGTCTACAGCAGGGTCGGCCGGGAGGGCATCGGCGACGTCGACGTCTCCGGTGACGGCCACACCCTCTACGCGGTCAGCCTCAACGACTCCCGGCTCTACGCCGTGCCGATCCGCGGCACCGGCGACGGGGTCTACCCGGGCACCTACCGCTCGCACGTCATCCCCCGGCCGGAGGAGTGCGCCGGCCACTGGCACCCGTACGGCATCGGGGTGCGCGGCGGCCGAGTGCTCGTCGGCGGGGTGTGCGGCGCGGAGAACACCGTCACCAGGAGCGCCCCGTGGGGCGACCCCTCCCAGGTCACCTCGCACGTCTACGAGTTCACCCGGGGTTCGTTCCGCCCGCTGTTCCGGACGGCGATGAACTACCCGCGCGGCTGCGCGTACCGGTTCACCGGGCCGCCCGCGACCGCCCCCCGCTGCAGCAAGCCCTCCACCGTCGGCAGCCCGCTGAGCGCCATGTGGGAGGCGTGGAACCAGCGCGTTCCCACACCCGGCCGCCTCTCCTTCGTCTCCGCGCCGCAGCCGATCCTGTCCAACATCGAGATCGCCGACAACGGCGACCTGATCCTCGGCTTCCGTGACCGGTTCGCCGACATGCAGGGCACGGCGACCTACCCCTTCAACGCCCACCGGACCACTCCCAAGGTCAGGGCCGTCGCCGCCGGTGACGTGCTGCGGGTGTGCGTGTCCGGTACGACGTACACGCTGGAGAACAACGCCCGGTGCGACGGGCTCTACGGCGCGCTCCCCCACAACGACGAGGGGCCGGGCCACGGCGAGTTCTACGCCGACTCGACCAGGCTCGCGGACACCCACGAGGACCAGGTCACCCAGGGCGGCACGGCCCTCCTGCCGTACCGGAACAAGCTGTGGAGCACGGTCCACTCCCCGTTCGACGAGCACCCCTGGGAGCAGGGCGTCCGCCGCTGGAACGCCACCAAGGGCAAGACCGAGGGCAACCTCCTGGTCCAGCGGACCTGGAGTGCCGACGCCGCGCAGCGCGCCATGCTGTTCGGCGAGGGCAACGGCCTCGCCGACCTGGAGCTGATCTGCGACCGGGCACCCGTCCAGGTCGGCAACCGCGTCTGGTTCGACACCGACGGCGACGGCATCCAGGACCCGTCCGAGCCGCCGGTCAAGGGCGTGAAGGTGACGCTCGACCCGACGTCGTCGTCCGGCCCCGACCTGGTGACGTACACCGACGCGAGCGGCGAGTACTACGTCGGCAGCCAGAACCGGGGCGGGCTGCGGCCGAACACCACCTACCGGGTCTCCTTCGACTACAGCGGCGTCGACACGAACGCGCTGCCGGGCCGTC
The DNA here is from genome assembly GCF_019599145.1 of Streptomyces akebiae. Lineage (NCBI taxonomy): Bacteria > Bacillati > Actinomycetota > Actinomycetes > Kitasatosporales > Streptomycetaceae > Streptomyces > Streptomyces akebiae. Next base: position 4,950,017 of record NZ_CP080647.1, read on the forward strand.
CGAGCCGCGCCTCACTCAAGTGGACGGTCAAGGGCGCCGGTTACAACCGTGCGATCGACTCCGACGTCGACGCCCACGGCCGGACCACGGTCCGGGTCGGCGACCCCGGCCATGTGAACCACACGGTCGACGCCGGTCTCACCCAGTCGGTGCGGCTGACGCTGCTGAAGCTCGACAAGAAGAGCGCCAAGCCCCTGCCCGGCGCGGTGTTCGAGCTGTGGCAGGACACCAACGGGGTCCGCGGCCTGCAGCGCCACGGCCTGAGGAAGGACCGGTTCGTCAACGACTGCGCCACCTCCCGCACCGGCCGCTGCTCCTTCGGCTCGCTCCTGCCCGGCACCTACCACCTGGTGGAGACGGACGTCCCCGAGGGCTACCTCAAGCCGAGGCGTCCGGTCACCGGGCCGTACGTCCTCACCCCGAGGAACGCCTCCCAGGGCTACGGGCTGTTGGTGAAGCTCCTCAACGCGCGGGGCGAGACCTGCAAGGGCAGGAAGTGCTGACGCCGGTGCCCGTTCGGCCCAGCAGGACGTCTCCGGGGCGTGCCGGATGCCGTATCTCTGGGAGGGGGTTCGGCGAATGAGCGAGTACCGGAGGCCGCGTTGACACGACGAAGGACACGGAAGGCCGGCAGGACACAGAAGAGCCGGATACGTGTGGTCGCGGTGCTGTCGTCCGCCCTGCTGGGCTGGACGGCGGCACCCGCCGCCGCATCGGCGCCCGCCGCGTCGACGCCTGCCGCTTCGGCGCCTGCCGCTTCGGCGCCCGCGGCGGAGTGCACGGCGCGGACCGGCCCCTACCAGTGGGACCTGGAGCGCCATCTCAAGCTCCCGGCGGACGGCCGGCAGTCCACCGCCGACTGCGTGGCGATCCGCGCCTTCCAGCAACGTACGGGCGTGAAGCCGGCCGACGGCTACGCGGGCCTCGCCACGTACCGCACGATGCTGGTGGTGCAGGCCCGCGCCAACCCGAACGCGGCCGGGAAGTGTCCGGTGCGGACGTACCAGGTGACGTGCGTGGACCTCGACCGGCAGCTGGTGTGGGTGCAGCGGGGGAAGCAGGTGATCTACGCGCCGGTTCCCGCGCGTACCGGCAGGGACGGTGAGGAGACCCGTACCGGCTGGCACACGGTCTACTGGAAGAACCGCGACCACTTCTCCGACCTGTACGACAACGCGCCGATGCCCTTCGCCCAGTTCTTCAACGACGGCCAGGCCTTCCACGGCGTCCTCGACGACCTCTTCCGCGGCGGCTCCCACGGCTGTGTGAACCTCCGCTACGCCGACGCCGAACGCCTGTGGCGCGTCATGCACGAGGACGACGCGGTGTACATCTGGGGCGCCAAGCCGGGCACCTGGCGCTCGATGAGCCCGCCGGTCAGCCGTGGATGACCGAGGCGGTCCAGGTGGTGACGTGGGCCGTGGCCGCCCGGTCCGTGAGGACGGGCTTGTCGACTCGGACGCCCTACGGAGTCAATGCGAACATGTCGGTCTGAGCGGAGGGGCCCGCAGCGGGCCCCTCCTTCGCCGTCCCACCACGACATACCGCAGGAGGAGTTGACGGATGAGACGCCCGTCGAGGCGTGCCCGGATCGCGATCGGGACGGCCATGGGCGCGGCGGTGGTCGCCGTACCGCTCGTGGCCCGGGAGGTCTCCTCACCCGCCCTGGACCTACGGCCGGCCGCCCGTGCCGAGGACCCGGCCTGCGCCCGGATCGCCGACCGCTACCCCGACCGGATCGCGGGCGAGTCCCGCGACCCGGTCTCCGTCGCCGGCGTGGCCTCCTGGGGCAACGGTGGCGTGGTGCTGCGCTGCGGCCTGGAACCGCCCGCCGAGACCCCCGACCCGTGCGTCGAGGTCGACGGCGTCGACTGGGTGTTCCGGGAGGACCGCTCCGCCGGCTCCGGATACCGCATCCTCATCACCTACGGCCGGGACCCCGCCGTACAGGCCTTCGTCGACGACCGGATCACGGCGATCGACGGTGTCCTGGTGGACCTCAGCGACGTGGTGAGGCCGATCGAGCGGACGCCGGACGACGTGTGCGTGGCCACTGCCGACGCCGCCGCGCGCTGACGGACTCCGGCGCGGCCGACACGGTGTCGAACCCGCGTCAGACCACGCGGGGACCACCGCTCAGGCGACCCGAGGGGGCCGTCGGGACGAGGCGGTCGTAGCGCCAGGCGCACAGCCCGAGAGCCATCAGGAACTGCAGGTCGAGCAGGGCGACGGTCATCATCACGAAGGCCCAGTCCACCGCGTCGGCCGGCCCGTCACCCGCCCACAACCCGCTCGCCACCAGGGACAGCAGATACACGACCGCGTACACCGACGTGTCGATGGTCGCGGTGCGCCAGCGCGACAGCGCGGGAAGCGCCTTACGGACCACGGTCAGCACGGCCACCGCCACCAGCGGGAAGAGCGGTTCTGCCGGCCATTCCCCTCCGGCCCCCACGTTCAGCACGGCCACCCCCCACAGCCATGAGGGAAGGGTCACCACCGCCGCGTACTCGACCGCTCTGCGCCAAGGCGTGATCATCTGTACTCCTCGCATCCCCGTGCGTCACCGGCGGTCAACCGGTGACCACAGCAGTGTCCCAGCCGCCTCCACGGGGCCGATCGGCAGGCTGCCCAGGGCTGTTGCCTAAGCTGTACGGCGATGAAGACGAACCCCCGTGCGGCCCTGTGCGTGGTGCTGGCCGGGCTCGCGATGACGGGCTGCGCCACGCCGAAGCCGCTGCCGACCGACGTCGAACGGGCCGAACAGTCCGAACGGGCCGGCGGGTCAGCGCGGTCGGGGGAAGCTCGACTGGCCGGTGGGGGCGGGCTGTTCAAGAGCATCCCCGTCGGCGAGCGGCCCGCGGCGCCCGACTTCGCCGGCAGCACCGTCGACGGCGGATCCGTCCGGCTCTCCGACTACCGGGGTCAGGTCGTCGTCGTGAACGCCTGGGCCTCCACGTGCGGCCCCTGTCGCGTCGAGTCGCCCGATCTCGACCGTGCGCAGCGGAAGTTGAAGGCGCGTGACGTGCGGGTCCTGGGCGTCAGCACCGACGCGTCCCGGCCGAACGCCCTCGCCTTCCAGCGGGACCTCGACCTGTCCTACCCGAGCCTGCACGATCCCGGCGGCAAGCAGTTCCTGAAGCTGCCGAACGGCCTCGTGAACCCGGGGATCCTCCCCTTCACCCTCTTCGTCGACCGCGCGGGCCGGATCGCCGGGGCCGTGCAGAGCACGGTGTCGGAGGAGGACGTGCGGAGCGTGGTCACGCCGATGCTGGAGGAGTAGAGGCGGAGGCGGCGAGGGCTCCGGTGCGGCTGGTGGGGCGCCCCCGTGCCTCGTCCGAGGAGCCCTCCTCGGACGAGTTCTCGTCGGAGGGTGCCTTCGTGTCCTTCTTCTCCTGCTGCTGCTTCGGGTCCTTGTCCTGCTTCGGGTCCTTCTTCGGGTCCTTCTTCTCGTTCTTCTTCTCCGTCTGTTCCTTCAGGAGGGCCTGGAGGCGTTTGATGCCGGCCTGGGCGGCCTCCGTGGTGGCCGTGTCGTCGATGCCGTAGAGGCCGCCGTGGGTGAGGAGGGCCGCGGTGTCGCCGACGCGTACGGTGGCCAGGTCGAGGGTGAGGGCGCTGTCCTCGCCCTCCACGTCACCGCTGACGATCAGCCGCAGGCCCTGGCGGGCGTCACCGAGGTTGCCGGGCAGTTCGACGGGGGCGACCTCGGCGCCGTACTCCCGCCCCTGGACCCCGGTGATGGTGAACTCCTCGCAGGTGCCGATGAGTTGACCGAGGCGGCGGAGCCGGGCGTCGACGTCGGCCTTGTCGTACGCGCCGACCTGGTAGCGCAGTTGGGCGCCGTACTCGTAGTCGTCGAAGCCGGTGACGGCCGTGCCGCCCTTGGGCTCGCCGAGGACGTCCTCGGCGTAGACCGCGTCGAGGAGTGCCTGGCACTCGGGGCGGTCGGTGCGGCCCTTGAGGAGGCCGTCCCGCCAGGTCGCCGCACCCTGGGTGCCGGACCAGGCGTCGCCGAGGTCGTCCTGGCGGAGCAGGGCGCTCCGGGCCCGGGCGTCGGTGAGTGCGGGGGTCGCCGGGGCGGTGGGGGAGGCGGAGGCCGTGGTCTCGTCGACGGAGGCGGCCTCGGGGAAGCCGCGGGGGTGCCCGGGGTCGTCCACGACGCAGGCCGCCGCCCCCGCGAGCATCCCTAGGGCCATGACCCGGGCGAGAACACGGTACGGACGACGCATGGCGGAGCCTCCCGAGAGCACGACGTTGCCGTTCCTACGCCAACACCGCTCGGGCCCGCCCACCAGCGGGACAAGGGCGTACGGGTGAGGTGGTCCCCCGGACGGCGGCAGGGCTTCTCGGGTACGTGGGCGCCCGGTCAGCCCCGGGGCGTGGGGGTGGGGGAGGGAGTGGGGGCCGTCGAGGGCGGGGTGGGGGTCGTGCCCCGGATCTCCACGGTCGCGCCCTTGTCGAGGCGGTCGTACAGCCAGCGGGCGTCCGTGGTGCGCAGGCCGATCCAGCCGGAGGTGGTGTCGTAGTTGCCGGGGGCCTTCTCGTTGTCGGAGAGGGCGGCGATCCAGACCGCGGTGGAGCCCGGGATCCGGGTCGGAGCTTCGCTCGTCCGCCCGTCCTCGCCGGTCCCGTCGGTCGGCTCGGGCGTGCCGGTCGGGTCGGTCCCGTCGGTCGGGTCGGTCCCGTCGGTCGCCGCAGCCTGGTCCGATTCGCCGGCGGCACCCGGCGCACCCGTAGTACCCGTGGCGCCCGTGGCGCCCGTCGTGACCGGGGCCAGTTCCAGGACCCACATCAGCTTCACGTCGTACTCGTCGTCGAAGCCGACCGTCGCCGCGTGGACGACCTTGACGTCGGCCTTGGCGGTGACGGTCATCCGGCCCGTCGGGGTCGGTGTCTCCAACCTGCCCGCCGAGATGGGCAGTTCGCGCCCGGAGACGGCGAGGACGCGGCGCGAGAGGTCCACCGTGGCGTCGGGGGCGTCGGCCGTCGCACTGGGCGGGACGCTCGCGGCCGTGGCGGGGCTCTGCTCGGTGCCGTGCGAGACGGCGTTCAGGGTGAGGACCGCTGCCAGGCCCGCCGCCGCGCAGCCGCCCGCGACCGCGGCCGTCGTACGGCGCCGCCGACGACGACGTCCGGCGGTGGCGCGGACCTCGGCGCCGGACCCGGGCGGCGGGGACTCGGCGGTCGCGGCCAACTCGCGCAGCCGGACGGTGAGTTCATCGGACACGGCCGTCCTCCTTCGCACCCTTGCCGGGGCCCAGTTCGCGCGCCAGCGCCGCCCGGCCTCGGGACAGCCGGGCCTTGACCGTGCCCACGGGGGCACCGGTCTCGGAGGCTACCTCCTCGACACTCAAGTCGCACAGATGGTGCAGAACCACTGCCATCCGCTGGGCCTCCGGAATCCTGCGCAACGCCTCGACCAGCACCGCTCGCTCGGGATCGGGTCCCGGCGCGTGCTCCGGGGGCGGATCGCGACGCACCAGCTCCAGCCAGCGGCGCGCCCGGCGCCACCGGCTCACCGCGAGCCGCATCGCCACCGTCCTGATCCACGCCTCGGGCGCCCCTTCCGCGAGGAAGTCCCGCCGCCGGTCCCAGGCCCGTACGAAGGCCTCCTGCACCACGTCCTGCGCCTCGCCGTGGTCCCCGGTGAAGGCGTAGAGCTGGCCGGTCAGACGAGGGAACGCGGTGGCGTAGAACGCGTCGAACTCTTCCTCGGTCATGCCCCCGCCGTTGTCCGAAGTCCCGTGCATCGCCATGCAACCCGGTCGCCCCCGTCGTGCGTACAGGTCCCGAACGTACGCCGCAGCCCATCGAAACACATCGCCGTAGGCAACTGGGGGGAGACCATGGCCAAGGGGAGCAGGACCACGGGGAACAGGGGCAGGAGGAGCGAGGCCGGGGCCGGAGGGAGTCGGCTCGGCGGGAGCGGGGCCGGGAGGAGCCGGGGTGCCGGCGCGAAGCCGCGTCGGCGTCTCGTGCACGTGATCGCCGCGACGGCCGCGTGCGCGGTCGCGTTCGCGCTCACGGGCTGCGCGGGGAGCGGGGAGGGAGTGCGGGTCGAGGGTCCGAGCGAGATACCGAGATCCCAGGCCGAGGCGGACGCGCAAGGGGACGCGCAGGGGGACGCGCAGGGGAAGAACCTGAACGCGGGGGCCCGTCCCGCGCCGCTGCCGGCCTTCGACGGCGTGCGGGTGAACATCGCCGAGGGACAGACCGTGGGCGTCGGCATGCCGATATCCGTCACCTTCGCCCTCCCGGTCCCCGCAGCCGAACGCGCTGCGGTGGAAAGGCAGTTGAGGGTCACCATGGACGTCGACGCCGAAGGCTCCTGGAGCTGGGTCAAGGACCGTACCCTCGCGGACGGGCAGCGCGTCGACTTCCGCCCGCGCACCTACTGGCAGCCCGGCACGAAGGTCACCGTCGAGGTCGGCGCGGGCCTCACCCGGCACTTCACCATCGGCCGCTCGCTGATCGCCACGGTCGACGTCCGCCGCCACACCATGACCGTCGAGAAGGACGGCCGCACCCAGCGCGTCCCGATCACCGCGGGCGCGCCCGGCATGGAGACCTGGAACGGCACGATGGTCGTCTCCGACAAGCAGCGCCAGGTGTTCATGGACTCCCGCACGGTCGGCTACGGCGAGGAGTACGCCGACTGGTACTCCTACGCCGTCCACCTCACCGCCTCCGGCACCTACCTCCACGAGAACCCGAAGGCCACCACGTACGCGGGCCGGCAGAACGTCACCCACGGCTGCGTGGGCCTCGCGGACGACGGCACGGCGAAACGGTTCTACGACCAGGTCATCCCGGGGGACGTGGTGAAGGTGACCGGCTCGAAGGAGACCGTGGCCGTCGGGAACGGCTACGGCGACTGGAACCTGAGCTGGGAGCGGTGGCAGGAGGGCAGCGCACTGGGTCGAGGTGCCTGAGAGAAACCGCCGAGAGAGGGCCGCCGGGAGGGAGCCGGAAGAAAATGTCCCGCCGGTGTCATCCGTCCCGTAGGCCTCCCGGGTTTCAGGAGTGTCAGACCAAGCACCTGGACCAACACACCTTTGGGGGTCGTCCGTTCATGACCATGGCACGGATGCACACACTCGTCGCCGCCGCAGCGCTGACCACGCTGCTGGCGGGGGCGTCTACGACGTCGTACGCCGCCTCGCGGGGGGAGGCGGCGCACGGCGCCGGTACGACGGTGGCGGTGGCGGAGGCCGCTGCCGCTTCGGCGGTGGCCAGGAAGGCGCCGACTCCGCGCATCGTCCAGGCCGGTGAACACGTCGTCGCCGCGCCGGGATTCGAGTTCTGGATGACGGAGGAGGGCAAGCACTGGCTGGAGCCGGACCTGCCCGACTTCCCGCAGTTCCGGAGCGTCGTCGACGGCAACATCGACCGGAGCCGGCCCGGAGTGTCGCTCCAGGCGTCCGCCTTCGAGGGGCGTTACTACCTCTCCGGCGTCTATTACGGGGGCAAGGGAACCGCCTCCCGCGTGGCGGTGCGGACGAGCACGGGCACGGTCCACGGCCAACTGATCGAGCTGCCGGGCAAGCCGGGCTGGGGCGTCTGGTACGCCATCGCCGACCTGCCCGCGGTGGACGACGGGCAGGAGTTCCTGCGCGGCGTGACCGTCCTCGACACCAAGGGCGGCGTCTACTCCCAGCTGCGCCTGCGCTGACCCGCCGTGCGGTGCGGGAGCGGGCGTGACCGTCCCGCTCCCGCACCGCCCGCTCCCCTTTCCTGTCCCGTTGTCGTTCCCGTTCCTGTTCCCGATCCCGAGGACCGTCGCCCGTGCCGCAGGAGAAACCCGGAGCACCGGAGGCCGGCGACTTCGCCGCGTACGCCACCGCCGCCTGGCCCCGTCTGGTGCGCACCGCGCACATGCTGACCGGCGACTTCCACGAGGCCGAGGACCTCGTGCAGACCACCCTGGCGAAGGTGTACGCCCGCTGGCGGCGCATACCCCGCGACGACGTCGACTTCTACGTACGGCGCTCGCTGGTGAACAACAACATCAGCCGCGTACGGAAGAGACGCGTGGCGCACCTGCTGACCCCGTTCCTGCCCGAGCGGGTGCACGAGCGGCACGCCGGGCACGCCGAGTCGATCGCCCAACGGGTCGCCGTCACACAGGCGTTGGCCGCGCTGTCGGCCCGGCAGCGGTCCGTGCTGGTGCTCCGCTACTGGGAGGACCTCAGCGAGAGCGAGATCGCCCAGCTGCTGGGCTGCTCGCTCGGCACGGTCAAGACCCATGTGCGCCGGGGGCTGCAAGCGCTGCGCGCCCACCCCGAGTTCGCCGACGCGGCCCACGCGGACCGCCGCGGCCACGGCTCCGTCCCCTCCCTCCCGTTCGTCCCGGCGCCACCCTCACCCGTCCCCGGAGCCCGCCCATGAACCACCCGACCTCCGGGACCGGCCCGGACACCGCAGCGAAAACAGGCACAGAAACAGAAGCGGAAGCGGAAGCGGAAGCAGGGACGGGGGTAGAGGCAGGAATCGGCGACACCGGGCGGCGGCTGCGTGCGGCGTTCGCCGAGGCCGCGTACCAGCTCACGCCTCCGCCCGTACCGCTGGAGGCCATCGAGCGGGAGGGCCGCAGCCGTCGGCGACGACGCCGGGTCGCCGCGCTGAGCACGGGCTGCGGGCTGCTGCTGCTCCCGCTGGTGGCGGTGGTGGCCCTTCGCCCCGACGGCCCTTCGGCCACGGTGCGGCCCATGGCCCCGCCGAACCCGAAGCCGAGCGCCTCCGCCTCGCCGCCGCCCACACGTCTCTCCACCCCCGTGACCGGGCTGGTGCGGGTCGTCGAGCCGGGCGAGAAGGTGCGCATCGGCGACGGCACCCGGATCTGGCTGACGGAGGAGGGCAAGTACGGGGACACGCCCGGCGTCTCCGAGGTACCCGAGTTCCGCAGCGTGGTCGACGGCAACATCGACATGAGCCGGCCCGGTGTCTCGGTGCAGGAGACCCCGCGGGGCCCCGAGAAGGTCTTCCTCACCGGCGTGTACCACGGCGGCCCGACCGTGGCGGCCGGCGTACGGATCGAGCTGTACGACGGCAGGATCTTCGACGGCACGGTCGTCCGGCTGGCCCGCAACAAGGAGTGGGGCGGCTGGTACCTGCTCGCGACCGTCGGGGAGGGCGTCTCGAACCCCGAGCACCTGCGGGGCATCACCCGCAAGGTCACGGTGTACGACAAGGACGGCGGCGTGGTCGCCTCGCAGGACCTCGGCTGAGCCCACGGGCACGGGGTCACCGCTTCTCGTACGGGTTCTCCGGCTCTGCCGCCCGCCGCACCGAAGCGGCGTCCAGGACCGGGGGCCAGGCCTCGCCCGATGCCGGCGCTCCCTCGGGTGCCAGGTGCCGGTGACGGTGACCCCGGTGTCGGCGGCCGGGCGTCGGCGCCCCGGATCTCGACCCTGTAGGGGCTGGCGTCGGCGGCGCGGCAGGAGACGAGGAGCCGGACGGTATGGAGCGGGGCTGTGCGGTGGACCGGAATCGTCAAAGAGGCGGCTGTGCGGGCGCCGGGCCGAGCGTCGTGGTGCCGGGGGCCGTGCGGTGGCCGAGGCCCGTGCGGTAGGCGTCGAGGGCGGCCTCGACGCGGCCGGTGCGGCGGTACAGGTCCCCGAGCAAGCGGCACAGGTCGGCCAGGTCACCGGCGGCACCGGCCCGCTCCAGCAGGCTCAGCGCCCGTACGTAGTGCTCCTCGGCGGCGTCCGCGTCCCGCCGGTCCTCGGCGATGATGCCGAGCAGACGGTGCGCGGCGGCGGAGTGCAGGGCGCCGCGTTCGGAGCTGAGGTCGCTGAGGACCTCGTGGAGCAGTTCGGCGGCCTCCTCGGACTTGCCCCGGCGGTGCAGCACGTCGGCGAGTTCGACGGCTACCTGGCTGGTGTAGAGGGCGGCACGCTTGGCGGAGAGCATCCGGCGGGCCTCGCGCAGTTCCTCCTCGGCGCGGGCGTAGTCGCCGTTCTGGGCGTGGAGGTAGCCGCGCATCCAGTGGCAGTTGGCCAGCTCGGTGCGGATCTGAAGCTGCCGGTAGAGCTCGGAGGCCTTGGCGAGGGACGCGTCGGCCTCGGCGATCCGCCCCTCGGCGATCATCGCCCGGGCGACCGAGCGGTGCATACGGGCGACGAGAGCCGGGTCACCGGACTGCGGGGCGAGCGCGAGGGCCAGCTCGGCGGCCTGGGCGGCGCGGGCGTGGGCGCCCATGTCCATGTAGGGGGCGATGACACCCGTGTAGAGGAGGAGCAGGGCGTCGGGGTCGTGCATGCCGTTGCGGTTGAGCTCGTCGAGCGTCGACTCGTACAGATAGCAGGAGTAGCGGAGTTCACCGGCGAGGTAGTGGGCGGTCGCGCGGCCGCGCAGGGCGGGGACACGGGCCGGCAGCGTGGCGTCGCCGAGCCGCTGCTCGGCCTGCTCGAACCGCAGTTGGGCGGTCTCCAGGTCACCGGTCTCCAGGGCGCATTCACCGAGGCCGAGCAGCGCGTCGGCCTGCTCGGCGACGAGGCCGTACTCCTCCGCCTCCGCCAGGACGACCGTGAACCCCTCGGCGGCGGCCTCGCCGGCACCGCTGGCGAGCGTGCGCTGGGCGCCGGTCAGCCGGAGCCGCAGCTCGGTGGCGAAGCCTGCGGGGCGTCCGGTGGCGAGTTCGTCGTAGCCGATGCCGAGCCGTTCGGCGATATGCCGCAGCGCGGGTTCCGAGGCCCGTACCCGGCCGGCCTCCAGGGTCGAGATGTACGCCGGGGTGTACGCCGGTTCCGCCAACTGCCGCTGTGTGAGGCCCCGTTCCGTCCGCAGTTGCTGCACTCTGCGCCCGATGACCTCGGGGTCGTCACGCTCGGCCATGCCTGCCATGACGTAAGCATGCCAGTAACCCCGCTTACACCGGCCTTTTTGCCCAACTCCCCAACGTCCTCTTGCCGTTGGCAGGCCAAAGCCTTACGTTAAGTGACGCGTTAAGTGCGCTTAACTCACCCGGTCAGCCGCAGGGAGGTCCCCGTGATCCGAGACCTGCTCACCCGCCACGCCCGCTCCGTCGCCGCCGCGCTCCTCGCGATCACCGCACTGATGACGGCGGCCAACGCGTTCCCCCGCTGACAGGGGTCGGTCGCCCTCCGTCGGCTCAGAACTCGGCGGTGTCCAGGTCGAAGCCGAGGGGCGAGGGCAGGGGAACGGCAAGACCCATCTTGTGCTGGGCGCCCTTGGCGTACTCGTCGCCGGAGGGCTCCGAGTACACGGTCACCTGCCCCTCCTCCCGGTCGATGAGGAGGTAGACGGGGATGCCCGCGCGGGCGTAGCCACGGATCTTCTTCTCGCGGTCGTGGATGGCCGTGCTGTCGGAGGTGACCTCGGCGACGAGCAGGACGGGGGAGGGGTCGTGCCACTCCTCCTGGTCGCCGAAGCTTCCCTTGGGAGCGATGACCAGGTCAGGCACGACATGACCTGTCGCGGAGGAGCCGGGGACGGTCAGGCCGATGCCGGTGAAGTTCCGCAGCGAGTCATCGTGGACTTTCCGGCCGACCTGATGGTTGACCTCCGACACAATCTCCTCGTGCTCCCCGTTGGCCGGAGGTGTCACGCAGATCTCCCCTTCGATCAGCTCCACGCGCCAGCCCTCGGGGGCCGCCGCACTGAACAACTCGAAGGCCTGCTCCACGCTTACGCCGCCCATACGCAAGGGCTCCTCGTACTCGCCGTCAGGGTCGTCATAGGGACCGTAAATGTACTCGCCCTGGTACCCCGGCATGATGATCGGCTCCGCCGTCGGCATGACAGACCTCCGTTCGCTCAGCGCGACCCTCTCAGCGTAGGCCGGAAGCCTGCACCGGGATCCGAAGCCATTCACTCGAACGAGCGTGCTGTTACGTTTCTCTGCGGAGCGTCGCCGTCGGCCAGGGCCGCCGCCGTCGCGCGTGCTCGCGCATGGTCGGGCGGGTGCCGTGGGCCAGCCGGGCGGCGCTGCTGGGGGCTGCTCGGGTACGCCCCTCAGCCGCACACCCGTCGGTACGGGGCGTCCGGTACGTACGTGTCCCACTCGCCCCTCGTCAGGTCCTCCTCACCGGCACGGGCGCAGACGTGGACGACGGTGCGGGCCGGGGCGACGGTGTGGCGGTGGAGGGGGACGTGACCGCCGCCCGCGAAGAGGGTCGCGTTGTCGGGGCTGAAGGCGAGTGAGGCGATGCGCTCGCCGGGGGAGGGGAGCGGGCCGCCCAGGGGCTGTTGGGTGGAGGTGTCCCAGAGCTGGACGGTGCCGGCGTCGCCGCCGACGGCGAGGGTGTGGCCGTCGGGACTGAGGGCGAGGGCGCTGACCGCCTCCGGGGTGTCGCCGAGCGGGGCCGGGAAGACGTTGCGCAGGACACCGGCCCGGCGGCGCAGGTCGCCGTCCCACAGGGCGACCCGGCCGGTGCGGTCGCCGGCCGCCACGCGGCTCCCGTCCGGGCTGAACGCCAGCGCGCTGACGTGGTCCCCCTGGACGAGGTCCAGCGCGACGCTGCGTCCGGTGCCACCGCGGGCCACCCGGTTGTCCCCGACGACCAGTTCGTCGCGGGGGCTGAGCGCGAGGCGGGTGCCGGCCAGGCCCCGCCCGGTGGGGGTGTCGGTGCGGCTGCCGGTCCCCGTGTCCCACTGCTCGTCGCTCGGCTCGCCGTCGGCCGAGGTACGGGTGGTGAAGAGGGTGCGGCCGTCGGAGGTCAGGGCCAGCGCCGTCACCTCCGTGCCGGACCGGGTACGGCCCAGGTCCAGCACGCTCTGTTCGCGGTTCCGGGTGACATTCCAGACGGTGAACCACTGCGGCGCGGCCCGCACACCGGGTCCGGTCACCCCGTAGGCGAACCTGCCGCCGTCGGGACTGAACGCCATCCGGGGGACGACGTCGGCCGGGGCGAGCCGCTCGGAGGAGCCGACCGGCGACTCGTCGGAGGGCGGTGGCGAGGGAGTCGGCACCGACGGCAGGGTGCGGATCAGGCGGCCGTCGCGAGTGGCGCGGAGTTCGAAACGGAATCCGACGCCACTGCCCTCGCGGCTCGCCTTGCCGGCGCCGCTTCCTCCATCACCCCGGCTCCCGGTGCCGGTCGGCGTGCCAGGGGCCGTCCGTGTGGCTGTGGCGAACAGGCGGCCGTCCGGGCTCAGCAGCACCCCGTCCACGGGGCGGTCGCGCCAGGCCGTGGTGACGGTGGTCGTCAGATCGAGGGTGTGGGCGGTGCCGCCCTCCAGGTAGCGCAGGACGGGAGCTCCCGGGTCCCAGGCGAGGCCGCCGCGCAGCTGCTGGTTGTTGAGGGGGTGCCGGAGGACGGGGGCGGCCGGTGACGACAGCCGCCACACCCGGATCTCGTCGGCGGAACCGGCGGTCGCCAGGAAGCCGCCGTCCCGGCTGAACGCGGCGTAGCGCACGCCGGGGTCATGGAGTTCGGCCACCCGGTCACCGGTAGCGGCGTCCCACACCCGTACCTCGCCGTCGCCCACGACCGCGAAGCGGCCGTCCGCGCCGAAGACCACCGCCGAGTCGACGCCGCAGACCCCGCGCGCCCGTTCCCACGAGCCGCGCACCACCCGCCGCCCGTGCACCTCCAGAACACGCGGCGCCTTCCCGGCCGGACACACGACCACCCGCCGGTCGTCCCCACTGGGCGCCACGTTCTCCGGAGTGGCCCCCCGCGCCTCGAACAACACGGCCCCGTCCACAACGGACCGCACCTGCACCCGCCCGCCCGCAGAACCCACAGACCCGGCAGACCCGGCAGACCCGGCAGACCCGGCAGACCCGGCAGACCCGGCAGACCCGGCAGGCCCGGCAGGCCCGGCAGCGACACCCTCCCCCACGACATAACTCCGCCCGCTCGCCCCGAACGCGATCTCCTCCCCGCCGGACGGCAGGGGCGCACCCCCGGTCCACCGGTCGGCGCGCACGTCCCACAGCCGGACGCCTCCGTGCCCGTATCCGCCACCACTCCCACCACCGCTCCCCTCCCCACTCCCGTCCCCGGACCCGGTCGTCGTCGAGATGGCGAGGACGCGGGCGTCCGGGCCCGCGGCCAGGACCTCGCCGGACGGGAGGCGGCCGGAGGCGGTGGCGCGGCGGGTGCCGAGGTTCCAGGTCTGCCAGGTGCGGTCGTCGACGCTGAGGAGGGTGCGGCCGGAGTCGGCGAGGAACCGCTGGGAGGAGTAGCCGGATGCGGGGTCGCTGAAGGCGTCCACCTCCGGCTGGGCGAGGGAGCCGAGGAGGGCGCGTCGGGTCTCCGGGAGCGGGGCGATGCGCCAGGCGGCGACGCCGAGGAGGAGCGCGGCGCGCGGGTCGGTGGTGCGCAGGCCGTCCGCGACGGCGGCGACCCGGCGCGCGGTGTTCTGGGTGCGCTGGAGCAGGTTGTCGTCGCGCTGCCGCCAGGCAGCGAGCCCCGCGACGAGCGCCACCGCGAGGACCGCGGAGAGCGCGCCCACCAGGGTCCGGGAGCGGCGCGTGGTGCGGGCGGCGGCCCGCCGCTCGGCCTCCCGGGCGTCGAACGCGGCCGTGAGGAAGGCCCGTTCGACCTCGGTGAGCGCGAGGTCGCCGACATGGCCGGGGAACACCTCCTCCGCCCGGGCCAGCCGGGTCCCCCGGTAGAGGGTGCCGTGGTCGCGGTCGTGCTCCAGCCACGCGCGGGCGGCCTCGGTGAGCTGTCGGTGGTGGCGCAGCCGTTCGCGGTCCTGGTCGATCCAGCCGTGCAGCCGGGGCCAGCAGCCGATCAGCGACTCGTGGGCGAGGCGGACACCCTCCTCGTCGACGGTCAACAGCCGGGCGCGGGCGAGCCGTTCGGCGACCACGGGGATGTCGGGGTGGGGGCACTCCGAGAGCTCGTCCCGGGTCAGCGGGCGCCCGGTGTCGACGGTGCCCCGGCCCGGTTCGACCAGCCGCAGCAGCAACTGCCGGGCGGCCGTGGCCTGGGACGGGGACAGTTCCCCGTACACGGCCTCCGCGCTGGCCGCGATCGCGGCGTTGAGGCCGCCGGCCGCCTCGTACGCGGCGGTCGTCAGCATGCGGCCCCGGCGGCGGCGCCAGGTCTCCAGCAGGGCGTGCGACAGCATGGGCAGCGCGCCGGGCCGGCCCTGGACCTCCTCGACGACGGTCGCGGCGAGGGAACGTTCCACCAGCAGTCCGGCCGCCTGCGCGGGCCTTACCACCACCTCACGCAGTTCGTCGGCGGTCATCGGGCCGACGGCCAGTCCGGCGTGGCGCAGCACCTCCGCGAGGCCGGGGTGTTCGGCGCAGCGGGCGTGGAAGTCGGCGCGCACGGCGATGAGGACCCGGAGCCGGGAGTCCGGGTCGCGGGCGGTCAGCAGCAGGTCGAGGAAGCGGGCGCGCTCCGTCTCGTCCCGGCAGAGCGTGAACACCTCCTCGAACTGGTCGACCACGACCCAGCTGTCCGGCTCGCCGTCGGCCACGGTCAGCAGATGCCCGTACGTCTCCGCCGGGCGGGCGCCCGGGGTGAACACCCGCAGCACGGAGACGCACTCGCGTCCGGCGATCCGTTCGCGCAGCCGGGGCAGGAACCCGGCGCGCAGCAGGGACGACTTGCCGCTGCCGGAGGCGCCGAAGACGGCCGCGACGCGGTGGGCGTCGACCAGGTCGTCCAACTCCTGCACCAGCCGGTCGCGGCCGAAGAACAGCGCGTGGTCGTCGGGTTCGAAGCGGGCGAGGCCCCGGTACGGCGCCGGGTGGTCCCCGCAGTCCTCGACGACGGCGGCGCCGGCCTCGTCCTCGGCCTCCTTCCAGCGCGGCTCCCACTCGGCCGGGTCGCCGCCGCAGGCCCGGACGTAGCCCTGGACGACGGCGAGGGAGGGCAGCCGTTCGCCGGCCGCCGCCTGGGAGAGGGTCGTCGCGGAGAAGCCCGCGTCCTCGGCCATCGCCCGGTAGGACGGGCTGCCCGCGGCGCGGCGCAACTCCCGCAGTTCGTGGGCGAGGCGCTGCACGGGCCCGGCCCCCGGGTCCACCGGTCGTTCGGGACGCCCCACAGGTTCACCCACTTCCGTTCAAGCGGCGATCACCATACGTACGCAGGTTGACACGCGTAACCCTGAGCGCGCGAAGTGTGGTGCTGATGACAGGGGCCGTACGTCCGGTCGAACAACTCGGGAGCCTTGTCTTCGAGTTGATTGCCCCTGTCGAAGTAGGTGCCGATCAATTCTCCGCTTGTCAGCCTCGGTCCCGCAGAGCCGGATCACCGGCGTCCCCCACGCTGAGCCGAGTGGAGTGAAACCGCTGATGTCCCACGCTACGAAGAGGTCCACGGAGTCCGTGCGATCGCGCCTCGGCCGCCTCGGCAGGGCCGCGGCGGTCGCGGGCACCGCCGTCGCCCTGACCATCGGGTTCACCGGCAGCGCGCACGCGGCCGTGCTGACCCCGCTGAACGAGAGCACGACCTCTTTCCAGAAGACGTTCCAGCCGGTCTTCGACTACGACTCCGACAGCTGCTTCCCGGCTGCGGCGATCAATGCGAGCGGCACTCTCAACGGCGGCCTCGACGACAGCGGGCCGGTCACCGGCCAGTGCCGCTCGGGCCACCTCGGCAAGGCCAACACGTACTCGCGGGTGAAGTGCAACAACGGGTGGTGCGGCATCGTCTACACCCTGTACTTCGAGAAGGACATGAGCTGCGCCGACTGCACCGCCACCTCGCACCGGCACGACTGGGAGGCCTCGGTGGTCTGGGTGCGGCAGGGTGCGAGCACGCCGGAGTACGTGTCCGTCTCCGCGCACGGCGGCTACTCCACCACCACGTTCGCCTCGGTCCCGAAGGACGGGGTCCGGCTGAAGGTCGTCTACCACAAGGACGGCGCGCTCACCCACGCCTTCCGCTTCGCCAAGTCCGGTGAGACGGCGGAGGCCTGGGGCAACGGCGGCTGGGACTTCCCGGGGCTGGTCAGCTGGAACAGCTACCCGGGCACGAGCAACACGTGGACGGCGGACCTCCAGACCCGTATGCAGAACGCCACCTGGGGCGACGCCAACTTCCCGCTGAAGGACGGCCGCTTCACCACCGAGCTGAGCCGCGCCAAGCCCGCGGGCATCGCCTTCGACCCGAACGGCGCGGGCTGACCCGTCTGCGCGACGGCGACGGCAGCCGCAGTGGCGGCGCACAGGAACGACGACGACGGCGGCGCCCGGCTCTCGATCGAGGGCCGGGCGCCGCCGCCGTCATGCGTGGTGTCCAGGGGTGTTCAGATGGTGTCCAGGTGGTGTTCAGCTCTCGGTGCTCGCCGTGTCCGCCCGCTCGCGGGAGCCGGCCTGGTGGCCGATGGTCCCCTCCCGGCTCGCCCGGTACGCCGCCACGCTGCCCCGGGCCTGGACGGTCTCCCGCTCCACCGTGGTCAGCATCCGCTCCCAGCGCTGCCGCATCGGTCCGATCAGGCCGCCGCCGACACCGACGACGAGGATGCCGGCGACGGTGCCGAGCGCCGCGTAGAGGACCGGCCGGGTGACGTCCTGGGCGATGCCGGCCTGGCCGAGCGCGGCGATGCCGCCGAGGCCGACGACGCAGGCCCAGACGGCGGTGGCGAGGGCGCGGCCGTAGGAGAGGGAGGCGAGCGCGCCCCCGACGATCCGGCGCACCGCGCCCGCGACGGCCATCGCGACGACCACGAGGACCACGGCGACGACGGCGCGCGGCAGCCAGCCCACGATGTCGCCGATCAGCGCGCTGACGGGGTTCGGACCGAAGACGCCCAGCGCGAACTGCAGGGTCATCAGCATCAGCGCGTAGTAGACGATCCGGCGGAGGATGCCGGTCAGGTCGTACGAGGAGTCCCGCAGCAGCCGAGACGTTCCGGCACGTTCGGAGAGGCGCTCGGAGCCGACCTTGCGCAGGACGCGGTCGACGACACGGGAGACCAGTTTCGCGACGAACCAGCCGACGACCAGGATGACGAGGAAGGCGACGAGTTGCGGTACGAACTGCGCGACCTTGGACCAGGCGTCGTTCAAGCCCCGGGTGAAGTCGACGGACAGGTCGACGGACAGGCTGACCATGGGTGGTTCTCCCCTTCGCGGGTACGTCGGATACGTCCCCTCCCCTTGTGGATAGCAGTGGGCCGACCGGGTGACGGCGCGCTCAGGGCCGTTCGGGTGACCGCGCGCGGGGTGCGCGGAGGGCGCGTGCGCCGGAGTGGACGTCCGTCCCGTAAAGGCGTTGAGTTCCCTACCACCCCCTGTGACCCTCTTGTCAGAGGCATGACTTAGTCTTCGCTCACGCGTCACACGCGCCGCACAGGTCGAACACACCGGCCCCGCGCGACGACGCGCCCACTTCTTTCGTTCCGGGGGGTTCGAAACCTGTGCGTATGCGCACTCTTCCGGCTGCCACCGCGCTGGCAGTCCTGTTCAGCTCGGCCGCGCTCGCGGTCGCGCCGGTGGCGTCCGCCGACACCACCAAGCCCATCGCGCTGTCGGACTGGGCGGACGACACCGTCGTCGACGGCACCCACCAGCACGTCTTCTTCTCCGACCCGTACGGCAACCGTGTCGTCGTCGCCGACTACCGGGGCGACGTCGTCGCCACGATCGCCGGTCTGACCGGCGTGCGCGACCTCGAACTGAGCCCGGACGGGAGCACGCTGTACGCCGCGCTCCCGGACGCCGACAAGATCGTCGCCATCGACACCGAGTACTTCACGCAGCGCGCGGAGTACCCGACCGGCGAGAACAGCGAGCCCTCCCGGCTGGCCCTCGCCGACGGCAAGCTGTACTTCGGCTGGGGCCGCGACTGGGACTCCGGGCTCGGCGCGGTCGACCTGACCGCCGAGACGCCGACGGTGAGCCTGGACCTCGCGGCCGGCCACGACTGGTCCGACCCGCCGAAGCTCTACGCGGACCCCGACAACCCGGGCACCCTGCTGGCCCTCGACGACAGCATCAGCTCCGCCCCGATCGTCGTCTACGACACCACCTCCGGCACACCGGTGATCCGCGCCTCCGCCGAGAAGGGCGGCTTCTACAAGGACGCCGTCCTCACCCCGGACGGCCAGTCGGTCGTCGTGGCGGGGCCGGGCAACAACGCGCTGACCGAGTACCGGCTCTCCGACCTGGAGCAGGTGCGCACCTACCCGGTGCCCTCCGAGCCGCAGACGGTCTCGGTGGCCCCGGACGGCACGGTCGCGGCCACCGTCCTCGACACCGACGACACCGGTGACACCTACGTCTTCAGCGGCGGCGCGGCCCAGCCGCCCAGCGTGCGCAACCTCTCGCACAGCTGGATGCCGTTCAACGGTCACTACCTGAGCTGGTCGCACGACGGCGCCAAGCTGTTCGTGCTGAGCGGGTCGGGCGCGAACATCGAGTTCCACGCGCTCGACGAGCCCCGCAAGTACGCCGGCACGCTCACCGTGAGCGCCCCGGCCACCGCCACCCGCGCCAAGTCGCTCACGGTCTCCGGCAAGCTCACCTCGGGCCTCGCGCTGCCCGCCGGCACCCCGCTCACGGTCACCCGTACCGACATGGAGTCCCCGAAGGGCAAGTCGCTCGGCACCAAGACGCTGGGCACCGGCGGCAAGTTCTCCTTCACGGACACCCCGCCGGCCGGCGGCAAGGTCACCTACAAGGTGTCGTACGCGGGCGACGCACAGCACACCGCCGCGTCCGCCTCCGACACCGTCGAGGTCTCCCGGGCGACGCCGACGCTGACGCTGGACAAGAACCGCAAGACGTACGCGTACGGCGCGGACGTGAAGTTCACCGCGCACCTCGGCACGACCTACAAGAACCGCAAGGTCGAGATCTGGGCCGACCCCTACGGCTCGGACAGGCCGAACAAGCTGGTGAAGTCGGGGACGGTCAACTCGAACGGCAACCTGTCGGTCACCGTCGACCTCAAGCGGGACACCAAGCTCTCGGTGAAGTTCGCGGGCGACGCGCGCTACAAGGCGAAGACGGTCACCAACACCGTCTACACCAAGGTCGCCATCTCGTCGTCGATCTCGGGCCACTACAAGACCCGGACGGCCTGGGGCCAGAAGTACCACTACATCCACAAGTCCAAGGACCCGGTCCTGAAGACCACGATGTCGTACTACCCGGAGCGCAAGCAGCGGCTCCAGCTGCAGTTCCACTACGACGGCGCCTGGCGGGACTGGGGCACCGACTACTTCCCCCTCGGCACGGCGGGCAAGTCCGACGTGACCCTCACCGGCACGCCCACCACCAACGTCCGCCTCCGCTTCCGCTCGGAGTACCACGACACGACATCCGGCGACAACGTCAACACCACGACGTACGGGGCCTGGAAGTACTTCATCTACACCAGCTAGCACGCGGGGTCGCCCCCGGCCGGGGGCGATCTCCACACCCGGTGGCCCGCGACGTCCGACGCCGCGGGCCACCGGTGTGTCACGACGGCGGACGTACCGGCGGCGCGCGCCGCCGGCGAGTCGTGGGGAACGAGCGGTTCCGTATGGTCCCGAAAGAACTCTCCCTTACCTGCGGGTACGTGTGACGATACGACCCTGTTCGAACTTGAGACCTCAACTTGGGGTCACGGTCGCAAAGGAACAGGACATGACCACGCCTGTGCCCGCCGCCTCTTCAACAGTCCCGCCCGCCGGTTCGGCGGGGCGACTGCTCGTCGTGGACGACGAGGAGGGGATCCGCTCCATGCTCACCATGGCGTTGGAGTTCCTCGGCCATCAGGTGACCGCCGCCGCGACGGGACGCCAGGCGCTGCAGGCCGTCACCCGGTACGACCCCGACCTGATCCTCCTCGACGTCAACCTCCCCGACCTGAACGGTTTCGAGGTCTGCCGGACCCTGCGCGACCGGGGCAACGCGGTGCCCGTGCTGTTCCTCACCGGCCTCGGCGGCGTCGACGACCGGGTGCGCGGCCTGGACATGGGCGGGGACGACTTCGTGACGAAACCGTTCGAGCTGAAGGAGGTCGCCGCCCGCGTCCGCGCCCTGCTGCGCCGGGCCGGTGGCGGCCACCCCGACCGCAACCGCCTCCGCGCCGGCGCGGTCCAGCTCGACGCCGACGCCCACCAGGTCTGGGCCGACGGCCGCCCCGTCGACCTCACCACCACCGAGTTCGCCCTCCTGCGCTACCTCATGGAGAACCCCGGCCGCGTCCTGTCCCGGCGGCAGATCCAGGAACGCGTCTGGAACCACCGCGACGAGGGCTCCGGTGTCGTGGACACGTACATCTACTACCTGCGCCGCAAACTGGGCGAGCCGGGCCAGTCCCTCATACGAACGGTCAGAGGAGTGGGCTACCAACTGTGCGCCAACTGAACGACTTCAGTGGGTTCACCGGGCTGGGGGAGAACATCCGGGCGGTCGGGCTGCTCGCGTCGGACGACACGCGCTCCCGCCCCCTTCCCGGGCGTCCCCTGCCTCCTGTCGAGCAGCCGATCCGCCCCCACCGCACCGGCCGACGCACCGTCGGCTTCTGGCTGATCGCCACCATCGCCACGCTGGGCGCCGTCGCCGCACTCTCCGCCCACACCCTCGCCCACCACCTCACGGCCCGCACCGACCGGGAGATCACGAGAGCCAGCGGCTTCGACGGCGCGGTCGCCTTCGGCGGCCCCGGGAGGCAGGGGGCCGCTCCGGACGCATCGGCGACGTCAACGGCGTCCTCCCCTTCGGTCATCTTCCCGGTCCCGCCCCTCGACGA
This sequence comes from Streptomyces akebiae, assembly GCF_019599145.1. Classification (NCBI taxonomy): domain Bacteria; kingdom Bacillati; phylum Actinomycetota; class Actinomycetes; order Kitasatosporales; family Streptomycetaceae; genus Streptomyces; species Streptomyces akebiae. Next base: position 4,971,637 of record NZ_CP080647.1, read on the forward strand.
GAACGGTCTCGTCCTCGTCCTCGACGAGAAGGGCAGGGTCGTCGAGCGTCATCCCGGGTCCGCCGGCCTGCCCGCGTTCCCGGCGCTCACGCCCGCCCGGCTGAAGGCCTACGCGGCCCGGTCCTCACCCTCGGCGTTCGGGGAGAGCTACCGCGCGAAGGTGGTGCGCACGACGGGGACCGGCCGGAATCACGAGGGCGGCTACGTCGTCACCGCCAGATCCACCGCCGACGACCGGAAGGCGGTCGCCCACCTGCTCCAGGTCGAGACGGCCGCCGCGCTCCCCCTCCTGGCCACCGTCCTGCTCGGCGCCCGCCGCCTCGGTCGCCGTGAGGTCAGGGAGCGGCAGGACACCGAGCGGCGGCTGCGCGAGTTCATGGCGGCCGCCGGGCACGAACTGCGCAACCCGCTCACCACGATCTCCGGTTACGCCGAACTCGCCCGGGTCGGCGACCCCGCGTACGAACCGATGCGGCAGGAGGCGCTCGGCCGGATCACCACGGAGGTCGGCCGGATGGGCACGCTCATCGACGAGTTGGTGCTGCTGACCCGCCTGGACCTCGGCCAGCCCCTCCGCCTGACCTGCGTGGACCTGGCCCAGCTGTGCCGCGACGCGGTCTCCGCCGCCCGCGACTGCCACCCCGACCGTCCCGTACGGCTGTTGCTGGCCCCCGGCGACCACACGGTCACCGGTGACCCGTTGCGGCTGCACCAGCTGGTCGCCAACCTGCTGGCCAACGCCCGCGTGCACACGCCACCGGGAACGACGACCACGCTGGGGCTCGGCACGGAGGACGGTCACCGGGTGATCGAGGTGCTGGACGACGGCCCCGGCATCCCCGACGAACTCCGCGCCCGGCTCTTCGACCCCTTCGTACGCGGGGACGAGACGCGGGCCGCCGGCAGCGGGCTCGGCCTCAGCATCGTGTCGGCGATCGCGACAGCCCACGGAGGCGTGGTCACGCTGCAACCGTCCGAGCCGTCGCACCGGGGGGCCTGGTTCAGAGTCCGTATCCCGGCTCCGTGGTGAACCGACCGGCATAGCCCAACGGTTGTGGCAGGAGGAGGACTTTGCCAACGGATGGGGAGTTTCTGATCGACCTCTGATCCGGCTCCGATCCGTTCCGGAGCGACGACCGCTTAAGTGATCATCGTGCGGTGTCCACCGTGTGTGCACACACGGAGCGACCTCGTACAACTCCCCTCCGAGGTCGGCCCGGTACTCGCCCTGATCGACGGCTCATCGATCTACGACGAACGGAACGACGGCTCATCGACCGGCTCGGCCTACCGGGTACGTGCCGGGCCGACCTCACAGGGCAATAGGCCCAGGGCGCTTCTGATGACCCTAAGCGGGCTGCCGCCGCAGTTCGGCCAGATGCTGCCTGGCGTGCTCCAGGGCACCGGCGCGTCGTCCCGGGACCCGCTCGCGCAACTCCACGAAATCGACGCCGAGTTCATGGGCGCGCACGGTGTCCGTGATCAGTCCCCACTGATGATGCGCCCGGTCGACCGCGGCCTCGACCGCCGGGTCCCGGGCCGGCCGCCCCGCCGCCAGCCGCGCCCGCGCGACCCCCATCCAGGCCTCACAGCTGCCCGCCGGGTCGCCCGCGAACATGGCCAGATCCGCCCGCACCTCCCGCCAGTGCAACACTTCCTCCGACCCGTCCCCGAACTCCCGCAGGGCGTCCTGCTCCCACCGAGCGGCCAGGGCGTCGGCCTCGGCATGCCGTCCCGCCCCGACGGCCACGCTGATGGCACCGTGCGGATCGACGACGGCCGCATCAGGCTCCGGGGGCGCGGGCGATCCGGCCGCCGAGGGTCCGGGAAGGGCGTTCGGCGGCACCGGGGTGGTGGGGAAGGCCGTCGCGGGGAAGGCCGTCGCGGGGGCGAGCCGCGCCGGCGTGGGTGGGCCGAGCGGCGCGGGTGGGGCCGGAGGGTGGCTTCCGGGAGCCGCGGGCCGAGCCCCCTGGGAACGGGAAGGGGAACGGGTGGGGTCGGCGGGGGCGAGGCCTCCGAGCGTGGCACCGGGCGCCGAGCCCGTCGCGTCGTAGGAGATCACCAGGTCGCCGTAACCGCCTGTCCGGGCGAGCACCTGCTCGTGCAGCACGGCCGGCTCCGGCCGCTGCCCACTGCGCAGTATCGTCGCCAACGCCTTCATGTACCCCGGCACGGCCACCGCCCGCCGCACCCCTCCGACCGGCGGCGCGACCCGCCCGTACACACTCACCCCCGGCCCGAGCGCCAACGGCCGCCCGGCCAGTTGCTGCCACACCTCCGCGTCGGCGTGCAGATCGACGAACAGCGTCGTGGAACCGGGCGTCCGCAGCCTCAGCTCCTCCACGATCCAGTGCCAGGGGAACGCGGTGTACCGGACGGTCGCCGGCGTCGTGCGCGCCAGCGCCAGATGCACGAGCCGCTGCTTGCGGTCGAGTTGCAGCTGCCCGGCGAGATACACGGTGAGCGGACCGGGCGCCGTGGCCGCCGCGCGCAACCGCGTCAGGACGGCCTGCGGCTCCAGCGGATCGGCCAGTTCCACGACGTTCGCCGTCCCCGTGCCGGACAGCACCTCGGGCGTGACGGCCGCCAGCACGGGAAGCACGGAGGCCGCGTCCACCAGGCATCCCTTGCCCATGGGCGAGGCCGCGAGCAGCAGCACCGTTCCGGGCATCGTTCCCTCCCCATCGACTCGCCGTCACCGGTCGTCGCCGGTCATCGCCGGTCATCGACACCCGCCGGCCTCCCGGCCGACTCCCCGTCGATCACCCGCACCAGCCAGCACGGTAACCGCTGCGCGTGCAAAGGGGGAAAGGAGCAGCGCAGGAGCACGGCAGAAGCAGGGCCAGTCGCAGGGCCAGGAGCAGGACCAGGAGCGGGGTGGGCGCAGGGCGGGAGCGCTCACTCCGGGGCGCTCGGCGCCCGCCGCATCGGCTCCGACGCCCGCCGCACCGCGAAGATCGTCGTGTCGTCGTCGAGGACCCCGCCGGTATGGGCGAGGACACCGTCCCGGACGAGGCGGACCAGGGACTCGGGGTCGAGGGCGGACGTACCGGCGGCGAGGGCGCGGGTGAGGTACTCGCGGAGCGGGAAGAAGACCCCGCGACCGTCACGCGCCTCCGTCACCCCGTCCGTGACCAGGAGCAACGTCTCGTCGGCGGCGAGCCGCACGGTGACCGCCCGGGGTCCCCGCGGCGCCAACTCGGCCAGCCCCAGCGGCAGTCCGTCCCGCAGGGGGAGGAAGCGCACGTTGCGGGGGGAGAGCACCAACGGGGGTTCGTGGCCGAAGTTGACGATGCCCACGGTGAGGGTGTCGAGGCCGGTGAGGTCCGGGCCCCAGTCGGTGCGTTCGCTGCGCAGTTCGGGGAAGTCCAGCAGGACGGCGGTGGCGAAGCGTTCGGCGTCCGCGCGGCCGACGTGCGCGCAGTAGCGCACATGGCGGACCATACGGGTCTCCAACCGCTCGGCCACGGTGTCCGGTTCGGCCTCGTAGTAGGCGGCCTCGCGGAACGTGCCGAGCAGCACGGAGGCCGCCTCCACCGCCCCGAGCCCCTTGCCCTGGACGTCGCCGATGACGACGCGCGTGCCGTGGGGGCTGGGCTGGATGTCGTAGAAGTCGCCGCCGACGCGGGCCGTGCTGTCGGCGGCGAGGTAGATCTCGGCGTGGTCGAGGCCGCCGACGTCCGGCGGGAGCTGGCGCAGCAGGATACGGCGGGTGGTGTCGACGACGGCCCGCATGTGCTGCATCCGCTCCTCGCCGCGCAGCCGTACCGCGCAGGCCAGCACGGACAGGACTCCGCCGAGGGCGACGAGGATGAAGTCGGGCAGGCCGGTGCGCTCCTGGTGGGACCAGGAGCTGTCGCCCACGGCGTACATGAACAGCGCGAGGACCGCGAACAGCGCCGTCGTCCACACCCGGCAGACCGCGGCGGCCGTGCCCGGCACGAGCACCAGCCAGGAGATGACCCGGAAGTCGCCTTCGGTGACCCAGTCGAGCACCGGTACGGCGAGCAGCACGACGAGTGGCGGCAGCCAGGCGACGTTCCGTCCGCGGATCCGCAGCGGCTGCTGCCGCACGACGGGGTCCGGCTCCCGGCGCCCGAGCGGCACCGGCATCCGCATCCGCATGTCCCACAGCGAAACACGCCCCCACGCTCCCCGCATCCCGACTTGCCGGCGGCCCTCCCCAGGTGTGCTCTGGTAGACGGGGCGGAGAGTGGCGGGGGAGGGAAGAGAGAGGAGTGCTCCCATGGCTCAATCGGCACCAACTCCGGGACGGCCGGCGACTCCGGGCAGGCCCTCGGTCCCGGGCCGTCCCTCGGTCCCGGGCAGGTCGGCGGGGCCGGCCACGCCCGATGTCTTCAGTGAGCGCACCCACAGGCTCACGAACCGGATCCTGCCCGTGGCCCTCGGCCTCGTCTACGGCTACTGGGCCGCGGCGATGAACCGCGACGCCGGCCCCATCACCGGCTGGAACGTCCTCTTCGGCTTCGTGACCGCGTTCGTGTTCGCGGCGCTCTACATCGCCGTACAGGCCGTGGCACCCCGGCTGCGGCGCGAACCGCACGCCCTCCTCTGGGGCGGCTTCGCGGGCTGCGCGTTCGGGTTCCTCTACAGTCAGGCCGCCCAGCACACCGTGCTGCGCTCGACGATCATGGCCCTCGCCGTCGCGGCGGCGGTCTTCGCGGTGGCCTTCTACCGCTACTACACCCACGAGGACGCGACGGGCCACCGCATGCGCTGACCGGTCAACCCCGTCCGTCCGGTGCGCCCGGTGCGCCCGGTGCGCCCGGTCCTCGCGCTCCCTCTCACTCCTCCTGCCATTCCCAGGTACCGGAGGCCGTGAAGGTCCACGTGAACGAGACGGACCCGGAACCGTTCCCGTGCCCGTTCCCGTGCCCGTCCTGGCAGGGATCGCAGTCCTTCCAGCTCGGGCACGGGTCCGTGCAGTTCGGCACCGAGCGGCCGTGCGTGTCGACGTACACCGCGCTCACCCAGCCGCGGGCGTCCCCGAGCCAGTACCAGTGCGGGTCGCCGAACACCTTCTGGCCTCGGACCTCGCAGTCGACGGCGGTGTGACTGCCGGGCGCGAGGAAGCCGACGACGCGGGAGTGCGTGGTCGGCTGTTCGCGGAGGTTGAGGTCACCGCGGGCGACGATCGTGCCCCGCACGGAGTCGTCGGAGTCCCGGTCGGCGTGGCCGGAGTGGGCCGCCGCCGTCGTCCCGAGCGCCGACACCGCGAGCACACCACCGGTGATCCCGGCCGCGACGAGGGTCCGCAGGGCCGAAGTGGCCGGGGAACACGACGACATGCACGAGGACATGCACGAGGACATGAAAGAACTCGGAGTTCGCGGATCGCTACGCATGCCTTGCCTCCTCGACTCCCCCTTCGCCACCCCCTGGCACTCTTTCTCCAGGTAACACCCGTTCGAGTGAGCGCTCCACCGGAGAGGACTCCACCGCCGGTCGGACGTGCCGACCCGGCAAGGCCCCCTCCCCGTTCGGCTTGTCCTGGGGGGCCATTCGCAGTCACGTGGGGCGGGAGCGCTCGCGAGGTCGTGGGCGGGGGTCTTGCCTGGAGGGGTGTCCCACCCTGCCCGTGGCGCCCTGTCGGCCGTACTGACCGCGCTCGCCTGCCTGCTCACGCCGGTGGGCGCGCTGGCCGTGTGGGCGACGTACGAACTCGCGGACCGGACGCGGTACGAGGCGGTCATGGCGCCGCTGGCCACCGACCCGGACGTACGGGAGGCGCTCGCGGACGCGGTCGCCTCGGAGATCCTGCGCGAGGTCCGGGTGGGGCCGCCCCTGCGGCGTCCGGTACGGGAGTTCACGCACGACGCGGCGCACTCCTTCACCCAGACCGAGGCGTTCCGCACGGCGTGGCACATGGTGAACCGGGCGGCGCACGACGCGGTGCTGAAGGCGGTGCGCGCGGAGGACGCGGACGGCGGGGGCGCGCGCGGGCCCGGCGTCGGCGGCGCGCGGGCGGTGACGCTCGACCTCGCGCCGGTCGCCGAGCGCGTCAAACGTCAGCTCGTGCGCGACCACGTGCCGTTCGCCCATCGCATCCCGGTCGCGCACACCCGGGTCGAGGTGTTGTCGGCCGCGGAACTGGTCCCACTTCGAAAGGGGTATCGCGTGCTCGAAATCGCCGCGTTCTGGCTTCCGGTCGGTGCGCTCGCGCTGGCCGCCGGTGGCGTACTCGTCGCGACGCAGCGCCGTCGGGCCGTCTGCGCGACGGGTCTCGGCGCGGCGCTCGGCGGTGCGCTGCTCGGCGTCGCCGTGGCCCTCGGGCGCCACCTCACGCTCGCCGACCTGCCTCCGGACGTCTCCCCGGCGGCCGCCGGCGCCGTCTACGACGCCCTCACCGCCACCCTGCGCACGGTGACCTGGGGGCTGGTCCTCCTCGGCACCACCGTGGCGGGGACCGCCTGGCTCACCGGCCACCTCGTGCGACATCGGCGAGCGCCCGCAACGCCCCCGCCAACACCGACGGAGAAACCGACGCAAGCCCAAGCCTGACACAGTCGGCGACGGAAGCCGCGGCCGCCGGCGCGCCGTCCGTCTACGACGCCCTCACCGCCACCCCGCGCACGGTGACCTGGGGGCTGGTCCTCCTCGGCACCACCGTGGCGGCGACCGCCTGGCTCACCGGCCACCTCGTGCGACATCGGCGAGCGCCCGCAACGCCCCCGCCAACACCGACGGAGAAACCGACGCAAGCCCAAGCCTGACGCAGTCGGCGGCGGAAGCCGCGCCCTCCTCCGGCCGCTTCGACCGCGCGCGGTCGTGGCGCTGGGGCGGCACGGGCGAACGCGGTGGCACCCGGTCGGCACCGGCGATCGCGCCCGGCCCCCGCCCCGCACCAGCCACCAGGCCGCCGGAAGCCGGCCCCCGCCCCACCCCCGCGACGCTGAACACCGACCCCGGGGTCACCGCCACACCCCGCTCGGCCGCCGCCGCGCAGAACGTGTCCGCTCGCCAGGGCTCGGGCAGCTCCCACCACGCGTAGTAGGCCCGCGCGTCCCCCCGCACGGAGAACCCCGCGAGGTGCTCGGCGACCAGCCGCTGCCGGGCCGCCGCGTCGGCCCGCTTCGCCGCGACCAGCCGCCCGACCGTCCCGTCCCCGATCCACCGCACCCCCGCCTCCAACGCGAACCGCCCCGCCACCCAGCCTCCCGACCGCAGCGCGTCCGCCGCCCCCTCGACCCGCCCCTCCGGCACCACCAGGAAGCCGACGGTCAGCCCCGGCGCCACCCGCTTGGACAGCCCGTCCACGACGAACACCCGCTCCGGCGCATACGCGGCCAACGGCGGCAGCGCCCCCGCACCACCGACACCGACACCGACACCGACACCGCCGCCGACGTTCCGGCTCGCCTCCCCGCCCCCTTCGGCGCCCGCGTCCCCACCCGCCAGGAACGACCAGATCCGGTCCTCGATCACCGGAAGATCCAACTCCCGCACCACACGCGCGAGTTCGGCCCGGCGCCCGGCGCCCATCGTCACGGACGTCGGATTGTGCAGCGTCGGCTGCGCGTACACCGCCGACAGCGGCGCCGCCCGGTGCGCGGCGGCCACGGCCTCCGGCCGAAGCCCCTCCCCGTCCGTCGCGAGCGGCACCAGGGTCACCCCCAGCCGCCCGGCGATCTCCTTGACCAGCGGATACGTCAGGGACTCGACGCCGACGCGTCCCCCGGGCCGCACGAGGTGGGCGAGGGCCGCGGCGATAGCCTGGCGGGCGTTCCCGGCGAAGAGGAACCGTCTCGGATCCGGGCGCCAGCCGGCCGTGGCGAGCAACCCGGCCGCCGCCTCGCGCGCCGCGGCCGTACCGGTCGCGGGGGCCGTACGCAGCGCGTCCGTCAGCACGTCCGGCCGCAGCAACGGCGCCAGCCCGGTGGCCAGCAGCTCCGACTGGCCCGGCGCGGACGGGTAGTTGAGCTCCAGGTTCACCGGCGCCGAGCCCGCCGGCTCGGCCAGCGCCCGCCCCGTCGACGCCGCCGGTGCCGCCCGCACGAACGTCCCGCGCCCGACCTCTCCCAGCACCAGACCGCGCCGCACCAGCTCCGCGTACACGCGCCCGGCGGTCGACCCGGCGATCCCCTGCCGCCGCGCGAACACCCGCTGCGGCGGCAGCCGGTCACCGGGCTTCAGCCGCCCGGTGACGATGTCCTCCGCGATGCGATCGGCGATACGCCGGTAGTCGGCCACGACTCTCCCTCTCCCTCGTCTCTTCCTCTCCCACCGCTGCGTCCTGCCGTTCTCGTCGCCTCTGCGTCCCGCCTCTCCGCCCGCGCCCTGCCACCACATTGCACCGAGGGTAAAGATCTTATTGCACCGAGGAGTTGGGGCACCCTAGGGTCGATTCCATGACCACCTTCCTCGCATACGAGGACAAAGGGGGACCCGGCCCCGCAGGCCGGCCTGCCCGCCTCCCTCTCGTCCTCGTCCACGGCCACCCCTTCGACCGCACGATGTGGGACCCGCAGATCACCGAGTTCTACGCCACCCGTCGCGTCATCGCCCCCGATCTGCGCGGCTACGGCCGGTCCCCCGTCGTCCCGGGCGTCACCCCGCTCTCCACCTTCGCCGAGGACATCGCGGCACTCCTGGACGACCTGGGGGTCCCGGAGTTCGTCCTCGGGGGACTCTCCATGGGCGGCCAGATCGCGATGGAGTGCTACCGCCTGTTCCCGCGCCGCGTCCGCGGTCTCCTCCTCGCCGACACCTTCCCGGCCGCCGAGACCGAGGAGGGCAGACGGACCCGGAACGCCATGGCCGACCGGCTGCTGCGCGAGGGCATGACGGGGTACGCCGACGAGGTGCTGTTCCGCATGGTCGCGCCGTACGCGGACCCGGAGGTCGCGGCCCGGGTGCGCCGCATGATGACGGGCACCGACCCCGAGGGCGCCGCGGCGGCCCTGCGCGGCCGGGCCGAGCGTCCCGACTACCGCGAGTTGCTCACCCGCGTCACCGTGCCGGCGCTGGTCGTCGTGGGCGCCGACGACGAGTACACCCCGGTCTCCGATGCCGAGGCCATGCACGCCGCCCTCCCCGACTCCACCCTCCACGTCGTCGACGGCGCCGCCCACCTGCCGAACCTGGAACGCCCGGACGAGTTCAACAAGGCGCTCGGGGCCTTCCTGGCCCGCCTGGACTGAGCCGCGCCCCGGTTCCCCGTCCCGGGCCTCCCACTCCCCCCACCTCCCGGTTTCACCCGTTCGGCCTACACCACGTGCGGCCGTCCTCCTGCCGCGTGAGCATGCGGGTGAGCTGTCCATCCTCAGGAGGAGGCCCTCATGGCCCAGCACAGCACCGCACCACGCTCGAACACCACGTCGCAGGAGACGTCGATGTCCCACCGGGGGGCCCGCTCGGAGTGGGCCCACGGCGGGATGGTCTTCGCCGGTGTCCTGATGATGGTCATCGGCATCATGGGCATCCTCAACGGCATCGCCGGGATCGCCACGGACGACGTGTACGCGAACATCGGCAGTTACGTCTTCGAGTTCAGCCTCACCACCTGGGGCTGGATCCACCTGGTGATCGGTGTCGGCGTCCTGGGCACCGGGTGGGGCGTCATCCAGGGCCACGACTGGGCTCGCGCGGTGGGAATCGCCCTGACCTCGCTGTTCGCCATCGAGTACTTCATGTTCCTGCCGTACGCGCCCGTCTGGTCGCTCATCTGCATCGGCATCGCGGTCTTCGTGATGTGGTCCCTGGCGACGTCCCCGGAGCCGACGCGCACCGGGTGAATCCCGACCCGAGCGTCCGAGAGCTCGGGAGGACAACGGACCCACGGCTGAGAAGCGAAGCCGGGCGCAGCCCCGGCTTCGCTTCTCAGGGGCGCGGGGAACTGCGCGAGAAGCCCCACCGGCCCGCACCCGCCCGCGCACCCCTCCCCGATCCCGCCCCCGGCGCAACCTTCCCTTCACCTCACCCGTCCTTAAAAGGACCCGCACCAAAAGGACCCGCACCAAAAGCGAAAGGCACCGGCCGTGGAGAGCGCGACCATCGAGCGGCCGGACCCCACCCCGGAACCCGCACCCGCAGCCGGGCCACGCCCCCGGAAGCGGCACGGCGGCAAGGCCTTCCTCGCCACCCTGCTCCTCCTGGGCGTCACCCTCGTCGTCGGCTCCCGCGCCGCCGACATCGACGCCTTCACCCCGGTCCCCCAACTCCTCGCGTTCCTGCCCTGGCTCCTCGCCCCCACCGCCCTCGCCCTCCTCCTCGCGCTCCTCTCCCGCCGCTGGCTCGGCCTGACCTGGGGCGTGGTGCTCCTCGGGGCCCTCGCCTGGTACATCGAGCCGTACGGCAAGGCGAGCGAGCCGAACGGGCCGGTAGTCGCCGAGGTGCGGGTGATGACGTCGAACGTGCAGTTCGGCCGCGGCACCGACGCCCTCGTCAAGGCCGTACGCCGCGACCGCCCCGACATCGTCTTCGTCGAGGAGTGCGAACTCACCTGTTCGGCCAAGCTCCGTGACACGCTCGGCGATCTGAGCGGCCGGACCCCGGACTACCCGCACCGCCGGTCCGTCGAGGGCTACGGCTCCACCGGCTCCGTCATCCTCAGCCGGTACCCACTGAAGTCCACCGACCCGATCCCCGGCTCGATGGGCATGCCGGGCGCCGTCGCCGACGTCGAGGGCCACCCCGTACGGCTGCAGCTGGCGCACCCGATGCCGCCGTTGCCGGGACAGCTGGACACCTGGCGGCGGGAGCTCGGCGCGCTGCGCGCGTACGCGGCGAAGGACGCCCGGACGCCCACCATCCTGGCCGGGGACTTCAACGCCACCCAGGACCACGCGGCCTTCCGCGCGATCCTCGACACGGGGATGAGTGACGCCGCCCGGCTGACCGGACAGGACCGCAGGCCGACCTGGCCCTCCCCGACGGCCCCGAGGATCGGCGCCCAGATCGACCACGTCCTCGTCTCCGAGGAGGACTTCTCCGCCCGCGAGGTCCGCTTCCGCCGGCTGTCCGGCACCGACCACAACGCCGTCACCGTGGACCTCGCGCTGCATCGGCGCGGGTGAACCAAAAGGTCACACACACCCCACGGAAACCCCGATCACCCCCGCGATAATGGGCGCATGCCCCGCACCCTCCCCATCGGCCTCGCTCCGCCCGACTGGCTGGTGCGGAACCTCCGGCCGCAGCCCGCGCCGGTCAACCGGCCGGCCGTCGCGCGCGCGGCGATCGCGCTGACGCTGCCCCTCGTGCTCGGCCTCGCCGCCGGCCGGCCCGAGTACGGCGCGCTCGCCTCCATGGGCGCCCTCTCGGGCGTCATCAGCGACACGGCGGCCGCGTACCGGATGCGGCTGCTGAACATCGCGATCCCCCAGCTGTTCGCCGCCGTGGGCATCACACTCGGTTCGCTGGTGTACGGGCAGGGCTGGGTCACCGTCGGGGTCCTCACCGGGGTCGCGCTCGTCTCCGGGATGATCTCGTCGATCGGCGCCGTGGCCTCCGTGTCGGGGCTCCTCCTGCTGCTCAACTCGGTGATCGGCGCGGGGCTGCCGATGCCGGGCCAGTGGTGGCTGGCCCCGCTGCTGATGACCGGAGGCGGCTTCCTCGTCCTCGTCCTGGCCCTGCTCGCCTGGCCGCTCAGGGCGGGCGTGCCGGAACGGGCGGCGGTCGCCGACACCTACCGCAAGGTCGCGGACCTCCTCGCCACGATGACACCGGACGCCCGGACCGCCGCGGGCTCCCCGGGCGACGGCAAGGACACCTACGAGGACGCGCGGGTGCTGGTCACCCAGTCCCTCAACCAGTCCTACGACCTGGTCCTCGCCCGCCGCGCCCGCCACCACGGCCGCAGTCCCGAACTCGTACGCCTGCTGGCCCAGTTGAACGCGATCACCCCGCTGGTGGAGGCGGCCCCCGCGGTACGGCTGTCCGGCCGTCCGCTGCCCGCCGAGATCCCGGTGGCCGTACGGCATCTCGCGGAGGCCGTGGAGACGGGGTACTCGGGGCCGCTCGGGCTGCGGCTGCCGGAGCCCGGGAGCGAGATCGGGCGGGCGGTCGACCAGGCGCTGCGGCACGCCGCCGACGTCGCCACCGAGAAGTCGCCGGACGCGCTGAAGAAGGCCGGCGACCGCGCGGGCCGCCCCGCGCCGCTGGGCGTGCGCGCCGTCCGGGTCGCCCGGAACGTCGCCCTCTCCGGCACCTCCTGGCGCTACGGCCTGCGCCTCGCGCTGTGCATCGGCATCGCCCAGGCCCTGGTGTCGCTCGTTCCCGTGCCGCGCTCGTACTGGGTGGCGCTGACCATCACCTTCGTCCTGAAGCCGGACTTCGGGTCGGTGTTCTCCCGAGCGCTGCTGCGGGCGCTCGGCACGGTCGTGGGGCTGGTGGTCGCCGCCGGGATCCTCACCGAGGTGCCGCGCGGCTGGTGGGACGTGCCGGTGATGCTGCTCCTCGCACCGCTCATCCCGGTGTTCACGCCCCGGGGCTACGGCTATCAGACGGCCGCCATCACCCCGGTGATCCTGCTCCTCTCGGACACCCTCAACCACCAGGGCGGCGACCTGCTCGTCCCGCGTCTCGTCGACTCCCTCATGGGCTGCGCGATCGCCCTCGTCGCGGGCTATCTGCTCTGGCCGGAGAGCTGGCACGCCCGGGTCGGCGACCGGCTCGCGGACGCCGTCGCCGACACGGCAGCGTACGTCGAGCGCGCCTTCGGGCAGACCCCGGCGGACCCCGCCGACCGGGCCCGGACGCGCCGCCGCCTCTACCGCGACCTCTCCACCATCCGTACGGAGTTCCAGCGCGCCCTGACCGAACCGCCACCCGTCGGCCGGCGCGCCGCCGCCTGGTGGCCGCTGGTCGTGGCGGTCGAGCGGATCGTGGACGCGACGACGGCCGCGCGGGTCCGGATCAAACAGGGCGCGGAACCGCCGTCCGCCGCCGAGGTCGAGCAAGTGGCCTTGCAACTGAGGGAGTTGGCGGACGGACTCCGCAAGACGGACACCCTCTACGAGGTCCGCTCCGACCTCGGCGGACCGCCGGGCAGCGTGCTGGAGCCGCTCCGCCAGGAGGTGGCGGCGGCCCGCACGATCACGTCACCCCGCTGAGCCGCGGTCCCTCCAGGTCAACCCGACGCAGGGCGCTGAATCGTTACGTCATCCCCGCACGGGTGACCGAGGGCGAATGTGCAGCCGAAAAGCAGTCATGATCAATCCTGTTCAACCGCCCTACCTATAAGGGGATTTTTCATGCGTCGCACCGCGACCGTCCTGCTCGGAACCCTCGCCCTCGCCGGCGCCATGGCACCGGCCGCCCACGCGATCCCGGACCCGGTCGGGACCGTCACCTGCATCGCCGAGACCCCGGCCGCCGTGACGGAGCTCGCCGACCCGGCCGCGCTCCTCGACCCGGCCGCCCTGCTGGACCCGGCCGCCGCCCCGGGCGTCAGCTGCCTGGCTCCCTGAGCCCCGCTCCGCGCAGGAACGTGCGGGCCGCCCTCTCCGACAGGAGGGGCGGCCCGCATTTCTCGTATGCAGCGCACAGATGCTGATCCGGAGGGATCAGACGCCGGAGGAACCAGAAGCCGGAGGGATCAGACGCTTGAGGGATCAGACGCCTGAGGAATGGGACGCCTGAGGAACTGGACGCCTGAGGAACTGGACGCCTGAGGAACTGGACGCCTGAGGAACTGGACGCCTCAGGAATTGGACGCCTCAGGAATCAGGCTCCGTGGCGGGATCGGACGCAAGAAGCATCAGACGCCGATGTCGCAGCCGTCCGCGCGCCACACCGCGACGACCGCCGGGCGGACGTACGTGCCCGCGCCGTCGGGCCAGGTGCTCTTCGGGTTCTCGACCGTGGCTCCGTCGAGCTCGCCCGGGTGCTGGACGGCGACCAGGACGCGGCGGTCCTGGATGATCGGGCCGCAGGTCTCGGCACCGCTCGGTACGGTGAGGAACTGCTTCAGCTCACCACGGCGCTCCCCCTTGGTCGCCACACCGAACAGTCCGTCGTGCGAGCCGAGCTGGGCGCCGTCGGTGGAGATCCACAGGTTGCCGTACCGGTCGAAGGCGACGTTGTCCGGGCAGGAGATCGGGGAGACGTCGTCCTTGGGGAAGCCGGCGAAGTAGGTCGCCGGGTCGTTCGGGTCGCCCGCGACGAGGAAGAGCAGCCAGGCGAACTTCGTGCTCTCGGGCCGGTTCCAGCGCTCGGTGAGCTCCAGCACCTGGCCGTGCTTGTTGGCGTTGCGCGGGTTGGCCTCGTCCGCCTTGGGGTGGGAGCCGACACCGCGGTTGGAGTTGTTGGTGAGGGCGACGTAGACCTTGCCGGTGACCGGGTTGGGCTCGATGTCCTCGGGCCGGTCCATCTTGGTGGCGCCGACCTTGTCACCGGCGAGCCGGGTGAAGACGAAGACCTCGTCGGCGGTCATGCCGTCCACGTGCGAGACGGCGCCCTGGGCGGTGGCGGTGGCCAGCGGAATCCACTCGCCGGAGCCATCGAACTCACCATCGCTCGGCAGCTTGCCCGTGCCGTCGATCTCGATCGCCGGGGAGTCGCCGGTCAGCTTGGCCACGTAGAGCGTGCCCTCGTCCAGCAGCGAGAGGTTGTGCTCGCGGACGGCGCGGCTCGACCCCTTCCTCATCCGCTTGCTGCTGACGAACTTGTAGAAGTAGTCGAAGCGCTCGTCGTCGCCGGAGTAGACGACGGGACGCCCGTCCGAGGTCAGCCGGATGGTGGCGGCCTCGTGCTTGAACCGACCGAGCGCGGTGTGCTTGCGCGGCGTGGAGGTCGGGTCGTACGGGTCGAACTCGACGACGTACCCGAAACGGTGCACCTCGTTCGGCTCCTGGGCCACGTCGAACCGCTTGTCGAACCGCTCCCACTTGCGCTCGCTGGCGCCCGTGCCGATGCCGTACCGCTTGTCGGTCGCACGGCTGCTGTTGGCGAAGTACTGGTTGAAGTTCTCCTCGCCGTGCAGCGTGGTGCCCCAGGGGGTGGTGCCGCCGGAGCAGTTGTTGAGGGTGCCGAGGACCTTGCGGCCGGTCGGGTCGGCGGAGGTCTTCAGCAGGTCGGAGCCGGCGGCGGGGCCGGTGAGCCGGAACTCGGTCGTCGCCGTGACCCGGCGGTTGAGCTGGTGCCGGGGCACGACGGTGAGCTTGCCGGTGCGCCGGTCCTCCTCGACCACGACGGCGGACAGCCCGTGGGCGGCCCAGGCGACCTCGACCTGGTCGCGGGTCGGGTTGGCGGCGTCGTAGCCGCGGAACATCAGCACCTCGTCGGTGTACTCGTGGTTCGCGACGAGGAGCCGGCGGCCGCGCTCACCGGGGAGCGGGAGCAGCGCGAGGAAGTCGTTGTTGTAGCCGAACTGGCCGGCCTGGGCCTTGCCCGTCTGGTTCTCCGGGTCGAAGGCGGGGGCGCCGCGCAGGATCGGCTCGCCCCAGCGGATGACGACGTTCTGCTTGTACCCGTCGGGGACGGTCACGGTGTCGGCGGTGTTGGGCGCGACGGAGGTGTAGCGCAGACCGCGGGCGGCCTTGGGCCTGGTCTTGGACCCGGCGGACCCGGCGGACCCGGCGGTGTCGGCCGACGTGGCCGCGGCGGCGGGCCGGGCGGTGCCGAGCGAGACGGCCGTACCGGCGGCGCCGGCCACGGAGACGACGGCGGCGGCCCTCATCACCGAGCGACGGCTGAGCGCGCTCGCGATCACGTCGCCCACGTACTCGTTGGTGCTGGTGTTCGGCACCTCGTGGAAGCAGGCGTCGCCACAGCGGAACCGACAGGTCAGGGCGGAACGGCCGCCGGGATGCGAGCCGATCATGGGCAGCAGCTTGCGCACAGCGCGCTCCTCGATGCTCTTATGTGCCTTTTGGGTGTGAGCGCGACGCTAGAGGGGCGTGTGTTCGAAAACGGGGACGTCAGGTGAACAGGGAGTGAACCTGCGGCAGTTGAGGCGGTATTGACAGCGCGGGGTGGCGGGGATAGAGAAAGGCCCCTGCCCCACCCCAAGATCGCCACGCCCGGCCGCTAACCTTACGTGTCCGTCCTGGCCAGGGATTGACGGGCTTCAACTCACCCGAAGGGTTGCGCACATGGGCATTCTCTCTCTCCTGCGGAATGCGTTCAGCCGCTCACGCAAGGGGCGCGACACGGTTCCTTCGCAGGAGGCGGAGCGGGATTCCGCACCGGAGGACACCTCCGCGGCGGCGGCCGAGGGGGCCGCTACGCAGCAGGCCGCCGAGCCGAGGGTCCCGGCCCCGGCGACCGAGCCCGCGACGACGACCACGACCACGACCCCGACCTCCTCCGTCGCCGACGAACTCGTCTCCGCGGCCTTCGACAACGTGACGGTGCCGAAGCCGCGGGGCGGCGAGACCGCCGAGGGGAAGCCGGAGGCTCCGGAGGCTGAGGCGGACACTGCGGCCGAGACCGCGCCGAAGACCGAGGTCACGCCGAAGCCCGAGGCTGAGGCTGAGGTGCGGGCCGAAGCGAAGACGGAGCCACCAGCGGCCGAGGCGGAGACCGGGGCGGATACCGAGGTCAGAGTGCCGACCGAGGCGGAGACCGAGGTGCCCGCCGAGGCGGAGACTCCGGTGGTCGAGGCCGAGCCGAAGCCGGTCTCCGAGACCACCGACGAGGCGGAGGCTGCCGCGCCGTCCACAGAGGCGAAGCCGAAGGCAGAGGCAGAGGCAGAGGCAGAGGCGGCGGCGGAAGCCGTCGTCGAGCCCGCGCCGGTCGTCGACGCTGAGCCCGCCGCTGCCGAGGGGGAGCCCGCCGCTGCCGAGGTGGAGGCTGCCGACGAGGTCGAGCGCGAGGCGGAGGCTGAGGCCGACACCAAGGGCGTCGCCGACGTGGAGCCGGCCGCCCCGGTCGCCGAAGCCGCGCCCGGGCCGGTGGTCGAGGCCGCGCCCGAGGCGGCGGACACCGCCCCGGAGCCGAAGGCGGACGCCGAGCCGGACCCCGTCACCGCAGCCGCACCCGAAGCCACCGAGGGGACCGCCGAGGAGCCCGTAACGGAGGTGGAGCCCGAGGCCGCGGCCAAGGCCACAGCGCCGGCCGAGCCGAAGGCGGAAGCCGAACCGGAGCCCGTCGTCGACGCCGAGCCCGAGGCTGCGGCCGAAGACGCTGCGCCGGCCGAGCCGACGGCCACGGAGGAGCCGGAGGCTGCCACTGAGCCCGCCCCGGAGCCGGAAGCCACCCCGGAGCCGGCCGTCGCCACCGAGCCGGAAGCCACCCCGGAGCCGGCCGTCGCCACCGAGCCGGAAGCCACCCCGGAGCCGCACGCCACCCCCGAACCGGTCGCCGCCGAGCCGGCCGTCGCCACCGAACCCGCGGCCGCCGAACCGGTCGCCCCCGAGCCCACCGAGCCCTCCGAGACCCCGGACCTCGTCCTCGTGGCCGATGAAGCCACCCCCGAAGCCGCGGTCGCCGACGGCGCGGGTGCCCCACAGGTGGCACCCGCGGCCGACGACGAAAGCGGTACGGGTGGTGCGGGTGGGAAGACGGACGCGGCCGACGGCGGAGCCGAGGCCGTGCCCGCCGGCCTCCGCACCGCCTACGACGCCGCCCACGACGTCCTCGCCAAGCAGAACCTCACCCCCGCCCGCGCCAAGGTGTACCTCGTCCTCGACAGGTCCGCCTCGATGCGCGGCTACTACAAGGACGGCTCCGCCCAGGCCCTCGGCGAGCAGACCCTCGCCCTCGCGGCCCACCTCGACCCCGAGAAGACCACCGTCCCGGTCGTCTTCTTCTCCACGGAGCTGGACGGCACCGGCGACCTCACCCTCGACGCGTTCGAGAACAAGGTCGACGACCTGCACGCCGGCCTCGGCCGCATGGGCCGTACCAGCTACCACGTGGCCGTCGAGGAGGTCCTCGCCCAGCACCAGAAGGCGGCACCCGGCACCCCCGCCCTCGTCGTCTTCCAGACCGACGGCGCCCCGGACGCCAAGACCCCGGCGAACCAGGCGCTCGCGGACGCCGCGAAGAACCACCCGACCGTCCACTTCGCGTTCGTCGCGTTCGGCGACCCGGAGAACAAGGCCTTCGACTACCTCCGGAAGCTGAAGACGCCCAACACGTCCCACTTCCTGGCCGGCGAGACCCCCCGCGAACTCACGGACGCCGAGGTCTACGAGGGCATCCTCGCCACCTGGCGCCCGTAGTCACCGGCAAGCGGACGGGCCCCGGGCGATCCGGGGCCCGTCCGCCACCCGAAACGCGTGTGAGTCGATCTTCACCGGGCCAGTAGGATTTCGGCATGGCGGCCACTGGAACCGAGAAGCAGGGTGGCAAGGCGTTCTACGTCTCCACCCCCATCTATTACGTCAACGACGCTCCTCACCTGGGCCACGCCTATACGACCGTCGCAGGCGACGTGCTCACCCGCTGGCACCGTCAGCGTGGCGAGAAGGTGTGGTACCTCACCGGCACGGACGAGCACGGTCAGAAGATCATGCGTACCGCCGATGCCAACGGAGTGACTCCGCAGGAGTGGTGCGACAAGCTCGTCGAGGAGGCGTGGAAGCCCCTCTGGGAGCACCTGGAGATCGCGAACGACGACTTCATCCGCACCACGCAGAAGCGGCACACCGACCGCGTCCAGGAGTTCGTGCAGGACCTGTACGACAAGGGCGAGATCTACAAGGGCGGCTACGAGGGCCCGTACTGCGTCGGCTGCGAGGAGTACAAGCTCCCCGGCGAGCTGCTCGACGGCGAAGGCGACTTCGCGGGCCAGAAGCTCTGCCCGATCCACAAGAAGCCCGTGGAGATCCTCAGCGAGGAGAACTACTTCTTCAAGCTGAGCGAGTACGGCGACAAACTCCTCGCCCACTACGAGGCGAACCCCGGCTTCATCCAGCCCGAGTCCGCGCGCAACGAGGTCGTGAACTTCGTCCGACAGGGCCTGCAGGACCTGTCGGTCTCCCGCTCGACCTTCGACTGGGGCATCCCGATCCCGTGGGACGAGAAGCACGTGATCTACGTGTGGGTCGACGCCCTGCTCAACTACGCGACGGCGGTCGGCTACAACGAGAACCCGGAGAAGTTCGAGGCCACCTTCCCGGCGGACGTCCATCTCGTCGGCAAGGACATCCTCCGCTTCCACGCGGTGATCTGGCCGGCGATGCTGATGGCGCAGGGCCTGCCCCTCCCCGGCAAGATCGCGGCGAACGGCTGGCTGATGGTCGGCGGCGAGAAGATGTCGAAGTCGAACCTGACCGGCATCAAGCCGCAGGACCTCACCTCGCACTTCGGTGTCGACGCCTACCGCTGGTACTTCCTGCGCGCGATCGCCTTCGGCCAGGACGGCTCGTTCTCCTGGGAGGACTTCTCCGCCCGCTACACGAGCGAGCTGGCGAACGACTACGGCAACCTCGCCTCCCGGGTCGCGGCCATGGTCGGCAAGTACTTCGGCGGCACCCTGCCGGAGGCCACGGCCGACGGCGAGGCCGAGAGGGCGCTGCACGAGGGCCTGGCCAAGGCCGTCACCGAGGCCGACCGGAAGATCGGCGACGAGCTGGACTTCCAGGGCGGCATCCTCGCCGTCTTCGACTTCGTCAAGCAGGTCAACGGCTACATCACGGAGCAGGAGCCGTGGAAGGTCGCCAAGGACACGAGCGACGAGGGCAAGGCCCGCCTCGCGACGATCCTCTACACGGCCGCCGAGTCCCTCCGCGCCGTCGCCGTCCTCCTCAACCCGATCATGCCGGACACCTCCGCCCAGCTCTGGGACTCCCTGGGCGCGGAGGCCTCTCTCGGCGCCCTCGCGGACCAGAAGGTCCAGGAGGCGGGCGAGTGGGGCGTACTCCCGGCCGGCTCGACGATCACGAAGGGCGCGATCCTCTTCCCGCGCCTGGAGGAGAAGCCGAACGCGTAGCGCACCGCTACCACGCGGCGGAAGCCCGGGAACGACTGTCGTTCCCGGGCTTCCGGTCTTCCCAGAGGGGTTTCGGCTCCCCGACATGGGGCGTGCCGGACGAACAGGCGTCATGTGAAACGGCTCCGGGAGACAAGGGACCGCGACCGCGACCGCGACCAGGAGATCACCGTCTCCGGACGTATCAAGGAGCTGCGCGAAAGCGGCCTGGTGAAGGTCACGACGGGTACAGCGAAGAACTCACCCGCCTATGACGTCCGCTTCGAGGAGCCCGAGGAACTGCTGCGCATGCGCCCGGCCTCGGGGACCACGTACCTCGGACCGGCCGCCGAACAGACGACCCTGCCTCTTGAGCCGTGGGCGGCTCGCAACCCGGGACGTCCTCGTGGGCGTCTCCCAGGGCATGGCACTGTTCGGAAACGCGCACACCGTCGATCCCGGCAAGGCCCAGCAGGACTACGGACGTCTGCTGGGGCACGGGGAGCAGGTTCACGCCGCGTTCCTGCTGATCCGCGACACCATCCTGTTCACCGACCGCCGTCTGATCCTGATCGACAAGCAGGGGCTCACCGGCAAGAAGGTGGAGTACCACTCCGTCCCGTACCGCAGCATCACGCACTTCGCGGTCGAGACGGCCGGTCACTTCGACCTCGACGCCGAGCTGAAGATCTGGCTGTCGGGCAGCCACGAACCGATCGAGAAGACGTTCACCAAGGGTGTGGACATCTACGAGGTCCAGGCGATCCTCACGCAGTTCGTGGCCCGGTAGACGCAGGCGGGCCCCGGCAACCGCGCGGCCCGCAGCTGTCACAAGTGTCATGGCTGTGTTCCAGTGCCGGCGCAGG
This sequence comes from Streptomyces akebiae, assembly GCF_019599145.1. Classification (NCBI taxonomy): domain Bacteria; kingdom Bacillati; phylum Actinomycetota; class Actinomycetes; order Kitasatosporales; family Streptomycetaceae; genus Streptomyces; species Streptomyces akebiae. The sequence continues at coordinate 4,992,322 of NZ_CP080647.1, forward strand.
AGGTGCCGGTCGCTGCCGGATCCCCCATAGGCTCCGCGCACTGACGTCCAGTTGGGGGGACACATCATGAGCACCAGACCCCGGCCCGCCCTGCGAGCCACCCTCGCCATGGTGGTCTGCGCACTACTGACCACGCTCACCGTCGCACCGTCGGCCTCAGCCGACGGCCACGACCTGACCCCGCCCGTGATCCTGAGCGTCGCCGTCAACCACGGCCGGCCCATCGTGCTCGGGCCGAACGATTCGCTGACCTTCCAGGTGACCGTCACCGCCCGGGCGGACGCCGGCATCTACCGCAACGGCGTCGAGATCCACCTCCACGGCCCCTCGGGTGCGGGAGGTTCCCAGGGGCTGAACGGACTGAACGACCCGGCGCCCGGCTGCTCGCCCACCAGCGCGACCACCGCGGTGTGCACCGAGTGGTTCCGCATCGAAACCGGCAGCGCCGAGGTGACCAACAGCTGGGCGGGCAACTGGCAGATGTGGGCCCTGGTGGCCAGCAACAACCTCAACGAGGACCCGGGCAGCAGCATCACCACCGCGACCTTCCCGAACGTGATGAAACTGCAGCGCAGATCCAAGCTCACCTTCGCCGCCACCCCCAACCCCCTGCCCGCCGGCCGCAACCTCGGGCTCCTCGGCCGGCTCACGGTGGCGGACTGGGAGACGAACGAGTACGTCGGCCGCATCAACCAACCCGTCGAGCTGGAGTTCTGCGCCACGCCCTGCCGCACCGTGGAACCGGTGCGGTCCCTGACCACAGGAGCGTCCGGGTTCACCGGCACCACCCACCCGGCCACCCGGGACGGCTCCTGGTGGCTGCGCTACCGCGGCAACACCCAGTTCTCCGCCACCTACTCACCCGGCGTCCTGGTCGACGTCGTGTGACCGACCGCCCCTACCCGGACACGCGGACACGGGCCCGCCGCGGCGTGGACGAACCGTCGCGTGCGGCTTCCCTCAGCCAGACGCCCTGTTCCAAGCAACACACCCATGGACCCCGCACCAACAGCAATCAGGCGCGGGGCGCGCCCCGGCTGCGTATGCGCTCGCTTGCCGGAGGACCGTGGTGTCGCACTGGAGCACGTCCTCGGGAACATTGCCGATCCTGGCGATCCTCTGCTCGCCCGTTCATGCCCCCACGGGCACGGTGACGTCGCCCGGCCGCCGGAGAAGGACGGCCGGACGACGTCACGTGGGTGGCGGGCCGGGCGGCTAGAGGAGCGTGCCCGCGCCCGTGGTGCCGGTCAGGTCGGTCAGCAGGTTGGTGACCGCGGTCTGGAGGCCGGCCGTCAGGGCGGGGGTCCAGTTCACCGTGGTCTTCAGCTTCTTGGAGTTCGCGGCGTTGTACGCGGCGACGATGTCCGTGGCCTTGCCGTTGACGATGTTGCCGGTGCCCGCGAGCGAGCCCGTGCCGTCGCCGCTCAGCAGCTTGGCGACCTTCGCGTCAGCGGGGATCTTCCAGACGTTGCGCTCGGCGACGACCTGGGCCTTGGCGCGGGAGTCGATGCTGTACTTGGGGGCGTAGCCGTTGACCGTGGTGGTGTCGTAGACGTTGTTGTAGAGGTGGATCTGGCCGATGCGGGCCAGGGGAGCCCGCTGCACGATCCCCTTCCACAGGTTGTGGTGGATCGTCACGCGCAGCTTGCCCGTGCTGTCGGTGTCGCTGGAGCCGATCAGCATCGTCTTGTCGTGGTTGAGGAACTGGTTGCGCTCGACGGTCACCAGGTCGGAGCCGTTGGTGATGTCCAACGCGCCGTCGTGGACCTGGTACTTGCGTCCGAAGTGGGTCGCCTCGGTCTTGTCGAAGGTCGGCGCGTCGGTGAACGTGTTGTGGTCCGCCCAGACGTTGGTCGCGCCGCGCAGCGTGACGGAGTCGTAGTTGGAGTTCCACTCGCCGGCCGAGCCGTCGGTCGGGTCCCACTGCGGGAAGCAGTCCTGGGTGTCCGCGAAGGTCAGGTTGCGGATGATCACGTTCTTGACGTTCTGGACCAGGACGCTGCCACCGAGGATGCCGGCCTTGGTGCCGGGGACACCCACGATGGTGGTGTTGGACGGCACCCTGAGGACGATGTTCTTCTTCTGCTTGTCCTGAGCGGCCTTGCGGGCGGTCTCCTGGGTGCCCGACGGAACCTTCTTGCCGTACTTCGCGGGGTCGAACGCCTTGAGGTAGGCGGAGAGCGAGTACCCGGTGCCGGAGGCGTAGTCCGCGCAGGTCAGCTTCTTGCCGGAGTCGCTCGTGTTGGCGTCGATCGTGCCCTTGACCTTGATGATGCGGGGCGTGGTGTCGGTGGCGGAGCCCAGTGCCTTCACCAGTTCCGCCCGGGTGGACACCGTGAAGGTGTGCGCCGCGTCGGCCTTCGCGCCGCCGGTCGTGCCGGAACCCGACGCCGCCCAGCCGTCCTTGGCGGGCAGCACCTGGTGGTACAGGCCGGTGGGGGTGGGGGTGGGGCTGGCGTTGGCGTTCATCACGAGGACGCCGGCGCCGACAGCGGCGGCCACGGCTGCGGCGGAGGCCACGAGGGCCCGCCGCTTGCGGAGGGACCGGCGGTGGGACGGGCGCGGGGAGGCAGAGGCCACGAATGAGTCCTTACGTAACGTACGTGATTCGGGAGAACACGTGGTTCGTGTGGAGCCCCCGTGAAGGGGGTTCCGACTCATGTGTGGTCGCGGGAAGAGGAAAGGTTGCCGCCCTGATTCCGGTCACCTGGACGGGAGTTGGCTGCCGACCGCCGCCTACTGCTTGATGTGGTCCATCACCTCCTGGAACTCCTTCGCCGGGGAGAACTCGACGAGTTCGGTGTCCTCCAGGGCCTCCGGGGAGTGGCCGGGGCTCCAGTAGTAGGCCTGGCCCGCCTCGTAGAAGTCCTCGCCCTCCTTGGTGCGCACCCTCAGCCGGCCGCTGACGACCTGCCCCCAGTGGGGGCACTGGCACAGGTCGTCGGGGAGTCCTTTGAGCGCCGGGGCCATGTCGGTGCCCTGCGGGAGCTTGATGAAGGCGACGGACATGCCGCCGCCGAGCTCCTGGACGCGTACCTCAAGACCGTCACCCTCGATCACGACGGGGGCTCCCGTCCGCGTGACTGCCGTCATGATTCCTCCACGACCGGATCACCGCGGGGTCTGTGCGATCTCCGCTTCTCCATCCAGTCTGCGCCCGTCCCGCACACACCTCGAATCGGGGTGACATGCGTCACGACCGAATTGCACACGATGGAACCGATCAATCCGTTTCGGTAAAGCGACAAATGCCGACCCTCGAAGCCCCATCCGGCATTTGCCGCACAGACGGCGAATCCAACTGATCATCCGGGCCGGGGACTCCCGCGCCGACGGCGTCGGGACAACAGCTTTCTGCCTGCTCCCAGGGCGGGTTCGGTGGCTCGGGCGCGGACGGCGACCCGCTGCGGACGTACGCCTCGGCCCCCTCGAAAGGCCTCGCCGACGCACCGCGGCGGCAGCACACGTGTTCGTTGCCCGGTACGCCGAGCGGTCCCCATAATGACCGGGCTCACCAGGGCCACGGCCTGCCAAGGGGTCGATTGCGTCGAAGTCGGACCATTCAGTGAGGCCACGCATGACACGCACGGGACGAACGAACAGTCACCGCCGTACGACGAAACGGTCGGGGGCGCGGCAGCCGAGGACGAAACGCCGGAAGATAGCCGTCGCCACCGCCTTCGTGGTGGCCGTGGGCGCCGTGGGCATCCCCACGGCCGCGTGGGCCGGTGGTGTGGGGCTCGGCGACTGGAGCAGTGTGGCCTCCTCCTGGTGGGGAGGGCAGAAGCCGGACCCGGCTCCCCCGGCGCCGTCGCCCACACCCTCCGCGTCCGTGACGCCTTCCGCCGAGAGCACCCCGGACACTCCGGAGCGCTCCCCGAGCCCGTCGCGTTCCAAGGCCAAGCCGAGCGCGTCTCCCTCCAAGTCCGCCGAGCCGAAGGCCAAGTCCACCCCCGAGGCCGCCGACACCCCGGCCAGGACCACGCCGCCGCCGAGCGCCCCGAAGGCCACCCAGGCCGAACGCGCTCCCGCCGCCTCCGCCGGGAACGCGGCCTCCGGTCCCACGGCTCAGGTGCTGAGCCTGGTCAACGCCGAACGCGAGAAGGCCGGTTGCTCACCGGTGACGGTGGACGACAAGCTGACCAAGGCGGCCCAGGACCACAGCCAGGACATGGCCGACCACCAGAACATGTCCCACACCGGCTCCGACGGCTCGTCCATGAGCGACCGCCTCGCCCGCGTCGGCTACCGCTTCAGCACGGCGGGCGAGAACGTCGCCGCCGGCTACGGCACCGCCGACAGCGTCATGGACGGCTGGATGAACAGCCCCGGCCACAAGGCGAACATCCTCAACTGCGCCTTCAAGGAGATCGGCATCGGCCTGGCGGGACCGGGCAACTACTGGACCCAGAACTTCGGCTCACAGGCGTAGCCGCCGAGGTGCCGTATGAGGGCGGCGGCGCCGTGACGGGTGACGGGAGTATGCGGGCGGGGTCGTCGCTCTCGCGGAGGAGTATGCGGGAAGGCGACAGGGCGAGTTCGACGCATGAAGCGCCGTCCGAGCCGCTGGCGATCCACACCGCCGAACCCCACCGCACGGACGGCAAGTTCGTCTGGTGCGAGCTGACCACGGCGGTGTGAACGTTTCTTCCTTGCTCGAAAGAGTGATCCCACCTCAAGTGACCCCATAACGGTGCGAGATGGCCCGTAGGTTCCACCACATGGTCACTTCAGCCCACGAGGGCCTGCACCGCATCTTCCAGGAGAAGCCCGAGATCCTCGTACCCGTCTTCGGAGTGCTGGGCCTCCCCTTTCCGGAGAAGGCGACCGTGGACGCGCTCACCACCGACGTGACGGAGACCAAACCGATGGAGCGGCGCGTGGACACCGTGCTGCGCATCGGCCCGTCCGACGGGGAGGACTTCCTGCTCGCCGTCGAAGTACAGGGCGAGCGAAAGCCGGACAAGGAGAGGAGCTGGCCGTACTACGTCTACTACCTCCAGTCCAAGTACCGTCTGCCCGTACTGCTGCTCGTCGTCTGTCAGGATCGGCGCACCGCGAAGTGGGCGTCAGGCCCCTTCGACTGCGGTACGCGCGGCTGGATCACTCAGCGAACCCACCCCATGGTCGTCGGGCCGGACAACCTTCCGGCGGTCACCGACCCGAGGACCGCGGCGAACAACCTCGCCATGGCCGCCTTCTCCGCTCTCGCACACGCCCGCAGCGCTCAGATCAACGACATACTGGACGCGATGGGCCGCGCCCTTCAGGAGACGGACGGGAAGGCAGCCGACTACTTCTACGAGTTCCTGGAAGTCAATCTGCGGGGCACTCCCGCCGGAGAAAAATGGAGGGACATCATGAGCTTCGTCAGCTACTTCCCCGGTCGTGGGACAGTCCGCGAGACGGCTTACCTGGAGGGCGAGGCCAAGGGCGAGGCCAAGGGAGTCCTGCGCGTCCTGGAGGTGCGTGGCATTCCCGTCACCGACGACGTCCGGGAACGCATCACCACATGCTCCGACCCCACCCGAGTCAGCGCCTGGCTCGACCGGGCCGGCACGGTCACGCACGCGGAGGAACTCTTCGCGGAGGGCCCGGAGAACTCAGGGGCCGCCGATGCCCCGTCCGGTGAGGGCCTCGTTTGAGCCCCGGTCCGCCCCCTGCGAGGTGATCGGGCCATCGCGATCGCGGCATCGAGCGGCTGAGTGGCGGTCACGTGTGGCAGCACCGCTGTCGCCGCCAGGCCGACAGGGCCCGGCGGCGATGGCGGACTTCCGGCTCCCCTCTCCGTGCAGCCCTCAGCCCCGGTTCCCACCCCCGCCCGGACCGCCCCCGAAGCCGCCGCCCTCCGGGGCCTCGCCCGCCGTGACCGTGGCGATCTTCTTTGCCGAGCCGAGCTTGCCGGATTCGGCGAGGCCGCCGGTGTCGGAGCCGGAGGTGGAGCCGCCGGAGTAGACGGTGTACTCCTCACCGCTCTCGATCCCGGCGCCCGAGTACACGACGTTCTGGATGGTCTTCGAGGTGACGTACGACGCCACGACCTTCCCGTCCGCGTCGACGATGTGCAGGGTTGTGCCCGCCTCGACCGACGCGTCCAGTGTCGCCGACAGCCAGCCCTGTTCCGATTCCTCGTCCGGGGCGACGACCATGCCCGCGCTGCCGGCGGCGAGGAGGGTGCCGCCGCTGACGGTGAAGCTGCCGTTGACGTCGAGCGCTCCGTTGCCGCCCATCTCGGGACCGTTGACGACGACCGTGCCGCCGGTGATCTCGGCGGTGCCGTTGGAGTCGAAGCCGTCGCCCTGCGAGTTGAGGACGAGCGTGCCGCCGGTGACCTTCGCGGAGTAATCGCCGACGTTCTCCCCACCGCCGCCCCCGCCGGGACCGCCGCCACCGAAGCCGCCCTGCCCGCCCTGCTCCTCCTCGGACGTCGCCTCGCTGCCCGACGCGTTGACGCCGTCGTCGTCGGAGGTGACGTTCGAGGTGCCGCCCCGGACGAGGATGTCCTTGCCCTCCAGGCCCTCGTTGGAGCGGGTGACGTTCAGCGTGCCCTTGCTGATGATGAGGTCGCCCTCGGCGTGGATGCCGTCGTCGCCGGCCGCGAGGGTGACGTCGGCTCCGTTGAGGTGGACGGCCGCGTCGCCGTGCAGCGCGTCGGCGGAGGCGGAGACGTCGACCGTGCCGCCCTCCAACACCGTGATCACGCCGGACTTCAGGCCGTGCGCGGAGGTGTCGTCGGAGGCCTCGCTCTGCACGGTGAGCCTGCCGCCGGTCACGACGAGATCCGTGGCGGCGTCCACAGCGTCACCGTTCGCGCTGACGGAGAGCGTGCCGCCCGCGACGGCGATGTAACCGGCGTCCTCCTCGTCCGCGTTGTCGGACTTGAGTCCGTCGCCCTTCGCCGTCACGGTGACGGTGCCGCCGTTCACCACCAGGTAGTCCTTGCCCCGGATGCCGTCGTCGGCGGCCTCGACGGTGATGTTCCCGCCCTCGACGACCAGGCCGTCCTTGCCGGCGATCGCGTCGTTGCCGTTGCCCGTCACGGTCAGCGAGCCGCTGCCGCCGATCGTCAGGTCGCCCGCGCTGTACAGGGCGGCGTTCGCCTCGGCGTCGTCGGCGTAGGAGTCGGTGTCGCTCAGCTTGTTCTCACTGCCGTCCGCGAGGACGACCACGAGCCGCTCCGCCTCGGTCGCGGCGATCGCCGACCCCGAGGAGCTGGAGATGTCGACCCCGTCGAGGATCAGCGTCACGGTCGCCTCGGGGGCGGTGACCACGATCTGGCCGTCGTCCAGGGACCCGCTGAGCAGGTACGTCCCACTGGAGGTGATGGTGACGGTGGAGCCGTCGACGTCCACTCCCTTGCCGTCGGCGGAGGCCGAGTCCCCCTTCAGCTCGATGCCCACGGCCTCCGACTCGTCGTACTCCGTGTCACCGTCCTCGGCGTGCGTGTCCTCGTTGTCGGCGAGGACGGCCGCCGCGTTCCGCGTCCCGTCCACGGCCGCCGCCGCGCTCGCGCTCGACGACGAGTCGGACGACGCCGCCTCGGAGTCGCTCCCGGAGGAGCACCCGGCCAGCGCGGCGGTCGCGAGGACGACGGAGGCGAGCGCTGCGGCCGCCTTCGTACGGAACCCCCGTGTCCTGCTCTTCCACGAGTTCATACGGATGTTCATGCGGGGCTCCCGTTCAGTGCAGGTGCGGTGGGGAAGTGGCGCCGCAGAACGGGCAGCCAGCGGTTGGCGGGCAGGTCGGGCCGCAGCGCGGCGAGCCCGGTGCCGTACTTGGAGACCGGGCAGGGCCGGTGCCTGAGCGACCACAGCAGCCGGTCGGCGCCCGATCCGGCGCGGCCCGCCTTGGTCTCGACGATGGTCCGCTCGGGGGTGCGCAGCTCGGCGCCGTCGGGCAGCGCCCAGGTCAGGTCGGTGTCGACGGTGACCCGGCTGCCGCTGCCCGGCAGGAAGAGGGTGGTGCGGAGGTAGCGGGTGGTGAGCGCCGGCACCAGGCGGAAGCCGTGGGAGTCGATGCCCGCCACGCGGAGCACGTCGTCGACGTACGCCCGCGCCTCGGGGCCCAGCCGCCCCAGCTCACCGTCGTACGGGACGCGCTGCTTGACGGTGGTGCCGCGCGGGCCGCGCGTCTTGACCTCCAGGAAGTGCTGCCCGGACGCCAGGTAGGTCCGTATCCGCAGCTTGAAGCGGCGGCGGCGGCGGTGGGCGGCGCCCCGGTAGCCGTCCATGTCCGGGGTGTCGAAGTACACGGACCGGTACGCGAACTGCCGCTCGCCGTCGACTTCCAGTACCTGGACGTCCTCATCCAGCCCGCCGAGCACGAGGGGCAGGTCGGTGAGGGGCAGCATGTACTTGCGGTCCAGCCGGGTCAGCAGCTCGGCGCGGTCGACGAGTTCGTCGAGGCCGATGGGGCGCAGCGCCCCGACCACGGGGGCGACGGAGTCCAGGGCCGTCATGCCCGGACCCCCTGTTCCCGCTCGATCCGGCCGTCGGCCTCGCGCGGTGCGCGCGGGCCCTCGCCGGTGACGAGGTACCGGACGTCGACCAGGGTCATGTCGTTGACCAAGTCGACGCTCTGCACGGAGAGGTTCACCACCCGCCCGCCCAGCAGTACTTCGAGGTGGGCGCGCAGGGCGTCCTCGTCGGTGTAGGCGGCGTCGAGGCGCAGGCTGCGCTGCCGGTAGCGGCCGAACAGCCGCGGATGGTCGCCGACGTACATCGTGGCGACGATCAGCGCCATGAGCAGCGCCGACAGGACGTTGACCTGCTCCGGGAGGCCGGCCAGCAGGCCGAGGGCGAGCGCGGAGAAGTAGTACGCGATCTCGTGCTGGGCGATCTCGTTGGACCGCAGCCGGATGATCGACAGGACGCCGAACAGCCCCATGCCGAGGCCGATGCCGACCGACGACGAGCTGAGCGTCATCGCCACGGCGAGGACACCGACGTTGACGCCGAGGAAGGCGGCGATGAGGTCCCGGCGGTGGTGGCGCGGGAAGTAGACCGCGAAGGTCAGCACGGAGATGGCGGCCAGATCGGCGACCACGAGAAGGGTCTGGTCCATGTCAAAAGACGATCGAGGGTCAACCTTTGAGCCCGCTTTGCCTTCCCTTAACTGAACTTGAGAAGTTCCGCCGGCCAACTACAGGTGAACCCGGGCGCCCGTCGGTGTCTCCCACGGTCACCCCCTCCCCAACAGACCGTCTCGGCGGGCGACCGCCCTGAGGTCACGGTGCAATGGCCTGACGGACCGGGCCGCCGAAACCCGTACGCGCTGTGATTCCCCCGATGGGGTGGCAGGAGATCCGGTCGCCCCCGGCCGGTCCCCGTGCTGCCCTACAAGTTGCTTCGCTGGTAAGGAAGTTGGAGCAGAAGGAGGCACCAGTGGTGCGACGGGACAGGGCGCGGACGATGGCCGCGGCGACCGCGGCGGCGACGCTGGCGCTCGCTCCGGGGGCGGCTCAGGCCGTCGGCCCCCGGCCCCCGGTCGTGGAGACGGTCACGGCGACGGCGGCCAGGGTGACCGGTGCCGGGGTGACGGGCGTCGAGGTGACCGGTGCCGGGTCGGTGGCGACCGCCCCGAACGCGGCGACCGCACCGAAAGCCGAGGTCAGAGGCTTCCTGTCGGTCGTCAACCAGGCGCGGGCGGACGTCGGCGTCCCCCCGCTGGTCTGGGACGAGTCCGTCGCCGCGCAGGCCCGCTCCTGGGCGCGGGTGCGGGTCGCCGACTGTGCGCTCGTCCACTCGAACAGCCGGTACGGCGAGAACCTGGCCAAGGGGTCGAGCCCTCGCTACTCGCTGGCGGACGCGGCCCGTCTGTGGCTCGACGAGAAGTCCGACTACGACCGCCCCTCCAACTCCTGCGTCAACGACCGGGAGTGCCTCCACTACACCCAGCTCGTCCGGCGTGCCTCGACACGGGTCGGGGCGGCCAAGGCGAGGTGCGGGAACGGCTGGACCTACGTGGTCGCCAACTTCGACCCACCGGGGAACTGGGTGGGGCGACGGCCGTACTGACCGGGGAATGACCGCGGGGGCCGTGATAATCCCTCCATGGCCCCACTCCCGCCCCTCCCCGCCGTCCCCGAGGCCCGCGCGTGAACGACCATGCCCCGGATCCGCACCCGCACCCCGACCCCTCGGACCCGCAGCCGCACCCCGACCCCTTGGCCCCGCAGCCGCACACCGACGCTCCGGACCCGCGCGTGCACGACGGCCCCACGGACCCGCGCGTCAGCGGCCTCCCCGATCAGCTTCGCCATCTCCTCGGCGACGTGCTGGCCGTCGGCGCCCCGTACGGGCTCGCCCTCACCGGCGACCACGCGGCGCAGGCGCACGGTCTGGTCGAGGCGCGGCCGCCCGGCCGGGACCTGGAGACGGCGACGGAACACGCGGCGCCGATGGAGCGGATCGCGGCCACGGTGCGAGCGGGGCTGGCGGAACGCGGCTGGCTGGTGCGCACGGTGGAGACGGCCCCGCTCTCCGCCCGTCTCCTCGTCACCGACCCCACCACGGCGGAGGAACGCACCCTTGACCTCCTCAAGGAGACCCTCTGGCACCCACCGGTGGAGACGCCTCTCGGCCTCACCCTCTCCCTGGAGGACGTGGTCGGCACGACGGTGCGGGCCGTGGCCGACCGGGGCACGGCCCGCGACCTGATCGCCGTGCACGCGGCCACCGCCCACTGGACCGCCGTCGAACTGGAGGAACTGGCCCGCCGCCACACCTCCGCCACGTCCACCGCCTTCGACCTCGCCGACCTCCAGTCCCGGCTGGAGGGCACCGAGTGGCTCGACGACCGGGAGTTCGCCCGCCACGGCCTCGACGCCGACGCCGTCCTGCGACTCCGCCGCTGGGCCCAGACCTGGGCCGACGACATCGCCGAACGCCTCCTGGAGGAGGAGGCCCTGACGTCCCCACCGGAGGAGGAACCCGAGTGAGCCGGAGACGGTAGGTCCCGGGGGTCAGGTCACCGCCGCGATCACCACCACCGTCATCGCCATCGTCGCCGCCGTGAGAGCCGCCGCCGTGGCCGCCGCGGTCTCGGCCATCCGGCGCAGGGTGGGGTCGGCCCAGTGGTGGTCGGCGATCTCCGCCATGCGCCGCCGGGCGGGGGAGTCGTCGGAGTCGGCGTCCGGGAAGGCGAGGGTGTGCAGGTCACCGTGGTGCAGGAGGCTGATCAGGGCGGCGGTGCGGGGGTCCGGGTCGGCGCCCTCCAGTACGACCTCCGCCAGACGCCCGCGCAGGGCGGACTCCACTGTGCCGTCGGCCTCCGGATAACGGGTGGTGCGGAAGACGAGCAGGACCCTGCGCTTCTCCTTCCGGATCAGACCCTTGTCCAGGACACCGCGCAGAGCCGTCTCGTACTCCGCCGTGCTGTGCTCGTGGATCCACTTCCCGACATCGTCCGGCAGGGCCCCCTTGCCCGAACCGTCGGCCTCGTCGGCCTCGTCGACCGCATCAACCGCATCGACCGCATCGGTCTCGGCGTCCGCCCCGTCCGCCCCGTCCGCCCCGGAGAGCGTCCGTTCCAGCAGGGCCGCCGCCGCGATCGCGTAGGGCGTCCGCAAGGGCAGCCGGGCCTCACCCGTGGTGTCGTCCAGGGAGAGGAGGAGGATCTCCTCCCCGAGGGTCGTGGGGACGGGTGCTGACACGGCGGGAGTGGCGTCGATCGACATGGTCATGATCGGTACGACGCGGGCGGCGGACCGGAAGTTCCGCACCATCGAGTTGCGGCCGACACCCCCGCCCTCCCAGAATCCCCGCATGGACGACTTCCCCAGGCTCAGCCAACTCCCCTCCACCCTGCCCGAGTTACAGGATTCGGCCCGCGCCGCCGGGTTCACCATGTCGTGCGAACCCCGCACCGGCAGCCTGCTCGCCACGCTCGCCGCCACCCGCCCCGGCGGCCGGATCCTCGAACTCGGCACAGGTGTGGGCGAGGGCACCGCGTGGCTCCTGGGCGGGATGAACGAGACGGCGACACTGGTCACCGTCGAGCTCGACGATGCCGTACAGGCCGTCGCGCGTGACCGGTTCGCCGAGGACGGGCGGGTCACCTTCGTCACCGGCGACGGCGGTCGCTGGCTGGAGCGGTACGACGGCGCCCCCTTCGACCTCGTCTTCGCGGACACCTGGCCCGGCAAGTTCACCCACCTCGACGCCGCGCTGGGGCTGGTGGCGCCCGGCGGCGCGTACGTCGTCGACGACCTGACGCCCGTGCCCGGCTGGCCGGAGGGTCACGGGGCGGCGGTGACCGAGCTGCTCGCGGCTCTGGAGGGCCGCGCGGACTTCCGCACGACCCGGCTGACCTGGTCGACCGGCCTGCTGATCGCCGTACGGACCGACGCCGCCACCTCTCCCTGACCGCCACCACCCGGCCCACCCGACTCCGCACCCGGCCCTATGCTCGAACTCGCATTCGAAATCGCCCCTCTGGCCGGCCCCGCACCCGCACCCGTGTCCATCCCCAACGCCGCACGGGCCTCCCGTACATGGCGCAGTCCCTCGACCGCCGTCCGCGTGACCCGCGCGTACTCGTCCGGTGTGCGGGCCCCGGTCAGCTGGGCGCGGGCGGTGCGGAGGCGTTCGGTGGCCTCGGTCAGGGACTCGGCCGCGCCGCCGCCCGCCCGGGCCTGGGCCCGTACGTCGATACCGGACAGGCTGCCGCCCAGTCGTACGACCCAGCGGTTGGCCTCGGCCTCCGCGTCCAGGTCGGACGACGGACGCGGATCCTCCACGGACCGCCGCCGCGCGACGGTCGCGACCACCGCCCCGACGATCAGCAACACTGCCACCAGCACGACCAGCTTCATGGCCTCCTCCAGCGTTCCGATGTTCCGATGTTTCGATGTTTCGATGTTTCGATGTTTCGATGTTCCGTCCCGTACAGGTCGTACATCCCGTACGGGCCACTCACCCCGTACGTCCCATCACACCCCTTCCCCCTGTGATCGCCCGTCGAGAAACCTGTGCGTCCCCTGATGACTTCCCCAGCGGGTACCCGACGCCGGGGCGCGCGCACGGCGAAGGCCCGGAACCCAGGGGAGGGGGTTCCGGGCCTTCGGCGTGCGCCGGGGGTACGCCCGTCGGCCGCTCAGCCACGGGTGTACGCCGGTCGGGGTCAGCTCGCCGAGGCGGACTCCGACGCCGTCTCCGACGCGCCCGGCTGGACGGAGCCGTCCGTGCCGGTGTTCGTGGCCTCCGGGTCGACACCGACCGTGAGGGAGGCGACGACACCCTTGGCGATGTCGTTCTTCTTGTACTTCAGCTTGAGCAGTCCGCCCTGGGTGCCGCTGCCGTCGTAGATGGTGTCGTCGTCGAGGGTGGTGCGCTCGGTCGTGGAGGTCGAGTACGGCTCGACCTCGGCGGAGGCGAGGACGGACTCCTCGTCGAAGAAGAACTGCCCGGTGTGGCAGGTGTTGCCGCCCTCGTAACCGGCGTCCGTCCACTCGCCGTTGACGTGCACCTTGGTGTGGATGTGCACGCACCGGCCCCGGTACCAGCCCGGGAAGATCGTCGTGAAGGTGACGAGGCCCTGCTTGTCGGTCTTCCAGGTGCCGCGCAGATAGCGGGTGTCGCTGGTCGGCTCCTCGTGCACGCCTCCCCCGCCGCCACCGCCGGACGGTGGCTCCCCGGTCGGGGTGCCGGACGGCACGTCCGTGGGGGTGCCCGAGGGCGCGTCGGTGGGGGCGGTGCCGCCGCCCTCGGAGAAACTCTCGTAGCCCGAGTAGAGCCCCAGCGCGTCACAGTGCCAGATGTCGACGGCCGCGTCGCGGACGGGCTTGCAGGTCTCGGAGTCGATCACCTTGAGGCGCAGGGTGAGGGGGATGCCCTCCTTGTCCTCGGTGATGTCCTGGCGGAGCTTGTCCGCGTCGATGTAGTAGGGGCCCTCGGTGGTCTCCGAGGTGAGCTTGTAGCACTCCTCCCCGGCGCTCGCGCTCGTGGCGGCGAGGGGCTTGGCGTTGCCCTTCGTGGTGGTGCCCGCGCTGGCGGTCGCGACGACCGCTCCGCCCACGCCCACGGCCGCCACGGCGCCCGCGCCCGCCACGACGACCTTGCGACGCGTCAGGTCCCGCTTGTGTTTCGGCCCCTGGGCCTTCTCGTTCCCGGTCTGGTTTCCCGTCATGGCCAGGAAATTAGGGAGTCGGACTGTCAAAGCGATGAGAAGGGGCTGTGGTTTTCCCCGGCTTTCCCGAGCGAACGGAAAAGGGGCCCGAAATCGCCGTCCCTTTCGAGCCCCTTCTCGGCAGAAAATCTGGATATACCTGGCTCTGCCCCTCGGGCTATCCCTCGTTGGTCGCCTCGGGGTCCACGCCCACCGTGAGCGAGGCCCGCACGCCCTTCGCGATGTCCCGGGGGGCGTAGCGCAGTGTCAGCAGTCCGCCCCGGGCGCCGTTGCCGTCGTAGATGAAGTCCTCGTCGAGTGTGGTGCGCTCCGCCGTGTTCGACGCGTACGGCTCGACCTCGGCGGAGGCGAGGACGGACTCCTCGTCGAAGTAGAGCTGCCCGGTGTGGCAGGTGTTGCCGCCCTCGTAACCGGCGTCCGTCCACTCGCCGTTGACGTGCACCTTGACGTGGATGTGCACGCACCGGCCCCGGTACCAGCCCGGGAAGACGGTCCTGAACGTGACGAAGCCCTGCCGGTCCGTCCGCCAGGTGCCGCGCAGATAGCGCGTGTCGTCCGTCGGCTCCTGGTGGCCGCCGCCCGGGGGCGGGCCGGAGGGGTCGCCGGTGGGAGGCGGGGCGGTGGGGGCAGGGCCGCCGTCGCCGTTGCCCATGTCCTCGTAGCCGGAGTAGACACCGACCGCGTCGCAGTGCCAGATGTCGACCGCCGCGTCGCGGACCGGCCGGCACGTCTCGGAGTCGATCACCTTGACGCGGAGCAGCAGCGGGATGCCCTCCCGGTCCTCGGTGACGTCCTGGCGGATCTTGTCGGCGTCGATGTAGTACGGGCCCTCCATGTTCACGGAGGTGAGCAGGTAGCACTCCTCCGGTAAGGGCGCGGAGCCGTCGCCCGTCTGCCCTCTCTGTTCTCCGGCGAAGGCGTTCGCCGCCATGGCGCCGCCGAGGCCCACCGCCGCGACGGCGCCCGCGCCGGCCACGACGACCTTGCGACGCGTCACATCCTGCTGACCCTGCCGCCCCTGCTGATCCTGCTGATCCTCGTGACTCTGTTGATTGGCTGTCATGCGCCGGGAAGTTAGATAAGAAACCTGTCAACGAGCTGAGAAAAGGTCTTCTTTTCCCCGGCCATGCGAAAGGGACCTGAAATCGACGGACGACTTCAGGTCCCTTTCCGGGAAAGCGCCGATAAAGGCTTGCCTTACTTCGGCTGCGGCTTGCGCACCGACAGGTGCAGCTCACGCAGCCGCGCCTCCTCCAGCTCTGTCGGCGCGCCCATCATCAGGTCCTGGGCGTTGCCGTTGAGCGGGAAGGCGATGGTCTCGCGGATGTTGGGCTCGTCCGCGAGGAGCATGACGATACGGTCGACACCCGGCGCGATACCGCCGTGCGGCGGGGCGCCGAAGCGGAACGCGCGCAGCATGCCGGCGAACTGCTCCTCGACCGTGTCACGGTCGTAGCCCGCGATCTCGAAGGCCTTGAGCATGATGTCGGGCTCGTGGTTCCGGATCGCGCCGGAGGACAGCTCGACGCCGTTGCAGACGATGTCGTACTGCCAGCCGAGGATGTCCAGCGGGTCCTGGGTCTCCAGGGCCTCCAGGCCTCCCTGCGGCATGGAGAAGGGGTTGTGCGAGAAGTCGATCTTGCCGGTCTCCTCGTCCTTCTCGTACATCGGGAAGTCGACGATCCAGCAGAACCGGAAGACGCCCTCCTCGAAGTGCCCGGCACGCTTGGCGGCCTCGACCCGCACCGCGCCCATGATCTTCGAAACCTCTTCGAACTCACCCGCGCCGAAGAACACGGCGTGCCCGGCGGCCAGCGACAGACGCTTGGTCAGCTCGGCGACGTTCTCCTCGGTGAGGAACTTGGCGATCGGGCCGGACAGCGAACCGTCCTCGGCGACCCGCACCCAGGCCAGACCCTTGGCGCCCTGCTCGATCGCGTACTCGCCGAGCTGGTCGAAGAACTTGCGCGGCTGGGCCGAGACGTCCGGCACGGCGAGCGCGCGCACGTGCTTGCCTGCGAACGCCTTGAACTCCGAACCCTCGAAGACATCGGTGATGTCGACCAGCTCCAGCTGAGCCCGCAGGTCCGGCTTGTCGGAGCCGTACTTGAGCATCGCCTCGCGGAACGGAATGCGCGGGAAGGGCGACGTCACGTGCCGGCCGCCACCGAACTCCTCGAAGAGCTCGGTCATGAGCTTCTCGATGGGCTGGAAGACGTCCTCCTGCTCGACGAAGGACATCTCCACGTCGAGCTGGTAGAACTCACCCGGCGAACGGTCCGCGCGCGCGTCCTCGTCCCGGAAGCAGGGCGCGATCTGGAAGTAGCGGTCGAAGCCCGAGATCATCAGCAGCTGCTTGAACTGCTGCGGGGCCTGGGGGAGGGCGTAGAACTTGCCCGGGTTGAGGCGCGACGGCACGACGAAGTCGCGGGCGCCCTCGGGGGAGGTGGCGGACAGGATCGGCGTCGCCATCTCGTTGAAGCCGAGGGCCGTCATCTTGTGGCGGATGGCGCTGATCACGGCCGTACGCAGCATGATGTTGCGGTGCATGCGCTCGCGGCGCAGGTCCAGGAAGCGGTACTCCAGGCGCCGCTCCTCGTTGACCCCGTCCTCGGTGTTGATGGTGAAGGGGAGCGGGGCGGCCGCGCCGAGCAGCTCGACCTCGCCGACCTCGACCTCGATCTCGCCGGAGGGCAGGTCCGGGTTGATGTTCTCGGCGCCGCGCGAGACGACCTTGCCGTCGACGCGGACGGTCGACTCCTTGGAGATCTTGTCCAGCGCCTCGTAGGCCGGGGTGCCCGGACGGGCCACCAACTGCGTGATGCCGTAGTGATCGCGGAGATCGATGAAGAGGATGCCGCCCAGGTCGCGCCGATTGTGCAGCCAGCCGCTCAGCCGGACGTCGGTGCCGACGTCAGAGGCGCGGAGCTCGCCGCAGGTGTGGGACCTGTACCGATGCATCGTCGTTCATCCAGCCTTCGCTGATCGGGGATCTGGCGGGTGCCTCACGGCCGGTGTTCCCTATGGCCGTTGTTTCACGTGAAACAACGCCAAGGGTACCGGGCACCCCGAGATCGGCTCCCCACCATTTCCCCCGGGGGGCGAGGAGCTCCAGCGCTTACCGTCGAGGGCGAGGCGACGACGCCACGGCCGCCGTTCTCCTGACCGGATACGCACGGTCATAGCCATGGGCAGGACCGCAAGCGGTTACTGTCGCTAGCGTCGATTGCCGTCACCTCCGTCGCCACCGGTCGTGGTTTCTCGTCATGGCTCGGTCATGGTCCTCGTCGGCACATGGCTCCGTCATGGCTTCCGGCACCGCTCGGTGCCCGGTACAGCTTCGGTGGCACGGTCCGATCAGCTGTTCTTAGAGTGGGTCAATGCGCACTGGTGAGCCCCCGCCCACCGTAGGGGACGTCCTGTCCGCCCTGGCGACGGGACTGTGGACCTGGGACAGCGCTGCCGGAACCGTCACGCTGGACGCCGAGGCCGCCCGGCTCATGGGGCTGCCCGCCGAACCGACGACCCTCACCCAGGCCGGGGCGCGCTCACGTCTGCACCCCGTCGACTGGAACGAGATCGTCTCGGTCGTGCAGCTCGCCGTCGCCGAGGACACCCTCGCCGAGGTACGGATCCGGGTCATGGACGAACGGGGCCGCGTGATCCGTACGATCCGCAGCCGTTCCAAGCCGACCTTCGACCCGGTGCGCAAGTCCTTCGAGCTGATCGGCACCATCCAGGAGGTCACCGAGCCGTCCCCGGCGACCGCCGTCCGGGCTCCGTCCGTCACCGGCGACTGGCGGCGTTCACGCGAGGCGTTCCTGCTGGACGCGGGCCGCGCGCTGGCCGAGGCGCGGTCCACGGCCGAGGTGCTGCGGGTCGCGGCGGGCCTGGCGATGCCCGGGTTCTCGCCGGACGGACTCGCGGTCTTCGGCGTGGAGGCCGACCGCCTCACCGTCATCGGCCACCACGGGCACAACCAGGGTGACGAACGACCCTTCACCCACATGCCGCTGGAGACGGACTACCCGGCCGCCGAGGTGGTCCGCACCGGCCGCGCCGTCTATCTCTCCTCCCCCGAGGACTACAAGGCGCGCTACCCCACGGCCTGGCCGCTCGCCGAACAGTTCGGCCGCCAGTCCTGGGCGTTCCTGCCGCTGACCGTCGCCGGGCGCACGATGGGCGCGTGGATGGCGGGCTTCACCCACCCCGTCACCTTCACCCCCGACGAGCGCTCGGTCCTGACCACCGTCGCGCGCATGCTCGCCCAGGCCCTCTCCCGCGCCGGCGCGGCCGAGACCGAACGCGAACTGACCGACGGCCTGCAGCGCACGATGCTGCCCACACTGGGCCCCGAGATACCGGGCATGAGCGTCGCCGCGCGGTACGTCCCCACCGGCGGCGGACTCCAGGTCGGCGGCGACTGGTACGACATGATCGCCCTGCCGAGCGGCCGGTTCGCCCTGGTCATCGGCGATGTGCAGGGCCATGACGTACGCGCCGCCGGTCTCATGGGCCAGCTCCGCATAGCCCTGCGCGCCTACGCCTCCGAGGGCCACCGCCCCGACGCCGTCCTCTCCCGCGCCTCGCGCTTCCTGCACGGCATCACCGACTCCGCCGCCGACGCGTACCCCGACCTGCGCTTCGCGACCTGCCTCTACGTCGAGGTCGACCCGGCGTCCGGCGTCCTGGACATCGCCCGTGCCGGACACCCCGACCCGGTGGTCCGCATGGCCGACGGGACGGTCCTCGTCCGGCCCACCCCGGGCGGCCTCCCCCTCGGCGTCGACCCCGACGCCGACTACCCGACGACCCGGCTGGTGCTGGAGCCGGGCGAGACCATGCTCCTGTGCACCGACGGCCTCATCGAAACCGGCGGTCACGACCTCGACACGGGCTGGCGCCGCATTCGCACGATCCTGGAGTCCTTCGACGCGGCACCGTACGAGGTCGAGGGGGCCTCGGACGTCGAGGGGGCCTCGGACGTCGAGGGCGCCTCGGACGTCGAGGGTGCCGGAGGGGTGCGGTCGGAAGAGCGGCGGGCGCTTCCGCCAGGAGCGGATCCCTCCGGGTCGGAACGGCCGACCACCCCGGAAGAGAGACCCCCCGCATCCGGCCGCCCGAACGCCGGCGCCCTCTCCCCGGCCGCTGCCCTCGCCGCCGATCGGCCGGAGCCGAGCGGGCTCGCGCCGGGACGGCTGGAGGCGTTGGCCGACGCGCTCGTCCAAGGGGTGCACGGCCCCTCCTCGCACCACACGCCCGGCCCGCTCGCCGACCGGCGCGAGGACGACATAGCGATGCTGTTGCTGTGCCGGGAAAGCGAGGGACGGGGCCGCGACACCGGCGCCCTCTCCGTGCCGACCCGCCGCACCGCCCTGACCATCGCCCAGGCGGAGCCGGAGCGCATCTCCGGCGCCCGCCAGCAGGTGCGCGAACTCCTCCACGACTGGACCTGCGGCGACCAGGTCGACTCCGCCGTCCTCCTCGTCTCCGAGATGCTCACCAACGTTCTCGTCCACACCGACGCCGACGCCCTCCTCGTCGCCGAGATGACCGGCGACGGCGGCAAGCGCAGGATGCGCGTGGAGGTCACCGACGCCAGCGACGACCTCCCCCACAAGCGCCACCCCGGTGAACTCGCCTCCTCCGGCCGCGGCCTCGTCCTCATGGACATGCTCGCCGACGCCTGGGGCGTGGACCCTCGCGGCGACGGCAAGAGCATCTGGTTCGAGCTGTACGAGACGCCACCGCCGGAGGGGTCGCTCGGTGAATCCCTGAACTAGGGGGTGTGAGGAACCGAGGGGGCATCGCCGGGGACTACACGAACCGCTCCCTCAGCTCATGGACCACTCCGAACGCCGCGGCCGTCAGCGGCACCGCCAGCAGCATGCCGAGAACCCCGGCCACCGACGCCCCCGCCGTGATCGCGACCATCACCACCGCCGGATGCATCTGCACGGTGCGGCTCTGGATGGCCGGCATCAGCACATGCCCCTCCAGCACCTGCACGGCCAGCACGATCCCCAGCGTCCACATCGCGATCACCGCCCCCCGGTCCGCGAGCGCGACCAGCACGGCCACCGCTCCCGAGACGAACGCGCCGAGATACGGCAGGTACGCCCCCACGAACACGAGCGCTCCGAGGCCGACCGCCCCCGGTACGTCCAGGATCAGCAGCCCGACCGTGATGCAGACGGCGTCGATGAGGGCGATGAGCGTGGTCCCGCGCATGAACCCCTCGACCGCCCCGTAGGCCCGCCGGGCGATCGCCTCGACGATGTCCGCACCCGCACGCGGTGACAACGCCCGCACCGTGTGCACGGCCCGATGCGAGTCCCGCAGGAAGAAGAAGACGAGGAACAACGCGAGCACGGCCATGGCGATGGCCTCCCCGACGACGCTCACCCCGCTGATGACGTTGGACGCCGCCGTCCCCCCGAACCGGCTGAGCAACTCCTTCGCGTTGACGGCCAGATCGTCGAGTGAGGTCCCCGCCGCCCCGAAGTGCGAGGTGAGATCCTGGGCCGCGTCCCGCAACGACGCGATGATCTGGTCCCCCGTCTCGACGAGCGCCGCGACCACGATGTACACGGCCCCACCGACGACCGCGACCACGGCCACGCAGGTGACCCCCGCCGCCACCGACCGGTTCACCCGCGCCTTGACCAGCCTCCGGTGCAACGGCCCGAGCAGAGCGGTCCCCAACAGCGCGAGCAGCACCGGCGTCACCGCCGTCCGGAACTCCACGCACAGCCGCACTCCGACGTACACGACCCCGGCCACCAGCAGGACGACGGCACACCACGCGGCCACACGCCGCACGGGTTCCGGGAGCAACTGCACACCCCCAGGGCACCACGCCCCACGGCGGGTGTCGTCGGATGAGGCCCCGCCCGGGTGACAGGGCCCCGAACCGGCCCTCTCTCATCGAGCCACCTCGGCAGGCCGAGGCGCCCAGCCCACCGAACCGCCGACCACTCAGCCCACCGGACCGCCGGACCGAATCGGCCACCCAGCCCACCGGGTCCCCTGCCGCCAACCGATCAAAGCCGCTCGTAGACGATCACCCGTCGCCCGCGCACCGACTCGTCCGCCACCACGGTGAAGTGCTCCTCCAGCACAGCGGCCTTCATCCGGTCCCGTCCCCCCGACGGCGGCCGGGCGACCCCGGGCGCGTCGGTGACCAGCAGGATCCGTCGCTGCGCCAGCATCGCGGTCCGTATCCGGGCCGGGTCCGCCTCCACGCCCTTGAGCGTCCCGGACGTCACGGGGCTCCGGGCCAGCGCGATGTCCCGCAGGCCCGCGAAGTCGTCGGGGGAGACGAGCGCGGTGTCGCGCCGCGCGGACGGGGCGAAGAGGACCGCGTCGCCGGGCTGCTTCAGGTGCCGTACGTTCACGGCCGTCGCCAGGACGTCGTCGACCCGGCTGGCGGGAGAGCGCTTGGCCAGCGAATGCGGCAACAGCGCCACCATCGCGACGCCGACCAGCACCGGGACGAGCCAGGAAGCCGTTCGGGGGTACCCCGGCCGGACGGCCCGTACCGCCGCGCTCAGGGCCACCCCGATCAGCATCCCCAGACCCAGCATGCTGAACAGGACGTAGCGATCCAGGAACAGGGGGCGGATCAGGCACAGGCCGAGCAGGCCCAGTTGCGGCACCGCCAGCAGCGGCAGCGCGACGGCCGCCACCGACAGCCGCCCCACCCGGGGCCGGTCCAGCAGCGCCCCCAGGCCGCCGATCGTCAGCAGGACCGCGGGGCCGATCAGCATGTGCCAGGTCAGCGGCGGTATCCAGGACACCTGCTCGGCCTGGCTCCGGCTGAACAGGATCAGCGGCAGGACACCCGCCACGGCGGCCGCCGAGGCCGCCGCCCAGCGCGCCCAGGTCGCGCGCGGCACCCGCGTCCACACCAGGGTCGCCGCATGCGCGGGCACGATCAGCAAGGACAGCCAGTTCAGCAGCCCGCACGCCAGGATCACGCCCCCGTACGCCACCCAGCGCGCCCCCGAGCCGCCCCGCCCGCGCTGGAGCGCCGTCACCAGCAGCAGCGTCGAGAGTCCCGCGCCGGCCGCCGTCAGCGCGTACGGGCGGCCCTCCTGGAGGTGGAACTGCACGGCGGGCAGCAGTCCGAACACCAGTCCGCCGCCGAGGCCGGCGCAGACCCCGGCCAGCCGACGGCCGATGACCGTGACGCAGGCCGCGGCCGCCGCCATGGCCAGCACCGAGGGCAGCCGCAGGGTCGTCGTGTTCGGTCCGAAGCAGGTGAAGAGACCGTGCATCAGCAGGTAATAGGCCCCGTGCACGACGTCGACCTGCCCCAGCATGTGCCAGATGTCGGCGGTCGACCGCCGCGCCACCTGCCAGGTCGCGGCCTCGTCCCGCCACACGCTGTGCTGCCGGGACAGCCCCCACAGACCGAGCGCGAGCGTCCACAGCACCGGAGCCGACCAGACCGGCAGCCGCCGCACCGCCGCCGCGGCCGCCGAACGGGCCTCCGTGACGGTCGCGCACCCTCTCAGGAACGACAGCGCCGGCGCGCTCAAGTGATCGGGGAAGCGCCGGACGGACGTCGGGATCCATCGTCGTGGTACGGCCTGCGCATGGTGTCTCTCCCCGTTTCCCTGCCTGAGCGGCGGGGGAGCGGGCAGGACTGAACCCGCCCCGGCCGATGGCCGAGGCGGGATCCGAGTGGTGCGCTCTCCCCCGTGAGCGCCACCCGCTCCGGAGGTCAGCCGAAGGGGTGGGCACGCCAGAACCTACGCGGCGGAGACGGTGCTTATCCAGACGTCGACCGGGTGTGCATGATCACCCGAGGCCCAGTGAACCCGGACGACTCCCGGTGGCCCGATCAGCGAGGAAGAGCCCCATTTGCCCAGCGGTACGCCCCGCTCTACAGCCCCTCGGGGGTCATCCCGTGGACCGCCGGGATGGTCCCCAGCCGGCCCTTCTGGAAGTCCTCGAACGCCTGCTGGAGTTCGTCGCGGGTGTTCATGACGAACGGGCCGTAGTGGGCCATCGGCTCACGGATGGGCTGTCCGCCGAGGAGCACGATCTCCAGGTCGGGCGCGTGGGAGTCCTGCTGCTCGTCCGCGCGGAAGGTGAGCGAGGAGCCCGCGCCGAAGACGGCCGTCTGACCGATGTGGATCGGCCGCCGGTCCGCACCGACGGTGCCACGCCCGGCGAGGACGTAGGCGAGGGCGTTGAAGTCCTCACGCCACGGCAGGGTGATCTCCGCGCCCGGCGCGACGGTCGCGTGGAGCAGGGTGATCGGGGTGTGGGTGATGCCCGGCCCCTGGTGACCGTCCAGCTCACCGGCGATGACGCGGAGGAGGGCGCCGCCGTCGGCGGAGGTGAGCAGTTGGACCTGACCACCGCGGATGTCCTGGTACTTGGGGGCCATCATCTTGTCCCGGGCCGGGAGGTTCACCCACAGCTGGATGCCGTGGAACAGGCCGCCGGACATGACGAGGGACTCCGGCGGCGCCTCGATGTGGAGGAGGCCGGAGCCGGCCGTCATCCACTGGGTGTCACCGTTGGTGATGGTCCCGCCGCCGCCGTGGCTGTCCTGGTGGTCGAAGATCCCGTCGATGATGTAGGTGACGGTCTCGAAGCCCCGGTGGGGGTGCCAGGGGGTGCCCTTGGGCTCTCCCGGCGCGTAGTCCACCTCGCCCATCTGGTCCATCATGATGAACGGGTCGAGGTGTTGGTAGTTGATCCCGGCGAACGCACGGCGGACCGGGAAGCCCTCGCCCTCAAAACCACTGGGCGCGGTCGTCACGGCGAGCACCGGACGGGCCACCGCGTCGGTCGGCGCGGCGACACGGGGCAGGATCAGCGGGTTCTCGACGGTCACTGCGGGCATGTCGGTACCTCCTTGTGCGCTCAGTTTAGTTGACTATTGAACTTCCTGCCAGGCCCAACAGCACGCGGACCCCTCACATTCCCGCGCGACCCCGGACAGCAGAACGCCGCTGGCCCCAGCGGACCAACGGCGAGGAGGCGATCCCGGTCACCGGCGAACAGTAGGGGACCCACAAGACCGGAAGAAACGATTCAGCGGGCGCAGCCCACCAGGGGCGCGAGGAACTGCGCGAAGAACCCCCACAGCCCCACACCCCGCAACGAACCGCAACCAACCGCCCCGAACCCGGAAGCCGGAACCCGGAACCCGGAACCCGGAACCGGCCCGATCAGCGGAGCTACCCGTACATCCGCCGCATGGCGAACTCCACCATCTGCTCCACGGCCTTCGCGTCGAACACCATCCGGTGCTCCCCCTCCATGTCGAGGACGAAGCCGTACCCGGTCGGCAGCAGATCGATCACCTCCGCTCCGGTGATCACGAAGTACTTGGACTCCTTGCCGGCGTACCGGCGAAGCTCCTTGAGCGAGGTGAACATCGGGATCACGGGCTGCTGGGTGTTGTGCAGCGCCAGGAACCCGGGGTTGTCGCCGCGCGGGCAGTACACCTTGGACGTCGCGAAGACCTGCTGGAAGTCCTCCGCCGCCATCTGCCCGGTGGTGAAGGCCCGGACCGCGTCCGCGAGGGAGGGTGGGGACGGCTCCGGGTACAGGGGTGGCTGCTGCCCGTAACCGCCCCCCATCTGGCCGCCGGGCATCTGCCCGGGCATCTGCTGCTGCGGCGGCGGGGCGTACTGCTGCTGGGGGCCGGCGCTCTGGTCGTAGCCGTACATGCGGCAAAGCGTAACGAGTCACAGATGACCCGATCGGGGTTGCTTCTTATTACTGATGGGTAGCATCATCGACACACAAGCTACTAGTTGGTACGTGAACCGGTGCGAGGATCCTGTGCCTCGCCGATCCCTCTTACGGAGCCGTCGCCATGGGGCACTACAAGTCGAATCTCCGCGACATCGAGTTCAACCTCTTCGAGGTCCTCGGGCGCGACAAGCTGTACGGCACCGGCCCGTTCGCGGAGATGGACACGGACACCGCGAAGAGCATCCTGGAGGAGCTGGCCCGCCTCGCGGAGAACGAGCTGGCGGAGTCCTTCACGGACGCCGACCGCAACCCGCCGGTCTTCGACCCGGAGACGAACACCGCTCCGGTACCGGCCTCCTTCAAGAAGAGCTACAAGGCCTTCATGGACTCCGAGTACTGGCGTCTGGGCCTGCCCGAGGAGATCGGCGGCACCACCGCCCCGCGCTCCCTGATCTGGTCGTACGCAGAGCTGCTGCTCGGCGCGAACCCGGCCGTGTGGATGTACGCCTCCGGCCCGGCGTTCGCCGGCATCCTCTACGACGAGGGCAACGACGTCCAGAAGAAGATCGCCCAGATCGCGGTGGACCGGACCTGGGGCTCCACCATGGTCCTCACCGAGCCGGACGCGGGCTCGGACGTCGGCGCCGGGCGCACCAAGGCGGTCCAGCAGGAGGACGGCTCCTGGCACATCGAGGGTGTGAAGCGCTTCATCACCTCCGGTGAGCACGACATGGAGGAGAACATCCTCCACTACGTCCTCGCCCGCCCCGAGGGCCACGGCCCCGGCACCAAGGGCCTGTCCCTCTTCCTCGTCCCGAAGTACCTCTTCGACTTCGAGACCGGCGAGCTGGGCGAGCGCAACGGCGTCTACGCCACCAACGTCGAGCACAAGATGGGCCTGAAGGCCTCCAACACCTGCGAGATGACCTTCGGCGACCGCCACCCGGCCAAGGGCTGGCTGATCGGCGACAAGCACGACGGCATCCGCCAGATGTTCCGCATCATCGAGTTCGCCCGCATGATGGTCGGCACGAAGGCGATCTCCACGCTGTCCACGGGCTACCTCAACGCCCTGGAGTACGCCAAGGAGCGCGTCCAGGGCCCCGACCTGGCGAACTTCATGGACAAGACCGCCCCCAAGGTCACCATCACGCACCACCCCGACGTCCGCCGCTCGCTGATGACGCAGAAGGCGTACGCGGAGGGCATGCGCGCCCTCGTCCTCTACACGGCCTCCATCCAGGACGAGATCCAGGTCAAGGAGGCGGCGGGCGAGGACATCTCCTCCCTGGAGGCCCTGAACGACCTGCTCCTGCCCATCGTCAAGGGCTACGGCTCCGAGAAGGGCTACGAGCAGCTCGCCCAGTCCCTGCAGACCTTCGGCGGCTCCGGGTTCCTCCAGGAGTACCCGATCGAGCAGTACATCCGCGACGCCAAGATCGACACCCTCTACGAGGGCACCACCGCGATCCAGGGCCAGGACTTCTTCTTCCGGAAGATCGTCCGCAACCAGGGCGCCGCGCTGAACAGCCTCGCCGAGGAGATCAAGAAGTTCCTGGCCCTCGGGGAGGGCGGCGAGCAGCTGGAGGGCGCCCGCGAGCACCTCGCCAAGGCCGCCGTCGAGCTGGAGGCCATCGTCGGCCTCCTCCTCACCGACCTCGCCGCCACCGAGCAGGACGTCAAGAACATCTACAAGGTGGGCCTCAACACCACCCGCCTGCTGATGGCCTCCGGTGACGTCGTCGTCGGCTACCTGCTCCTCAAGGGTGCCGCCGTCGCCGCCGAGAAGCTCCAGAACGCCTCCGCCAAGGACAAGGCGTTCTACACCGGCAAGATCGCGGCGGCGAAGTTCTTCGCGGCCAACGTCCTCCCGGGCGTCACCCTCGCCCGCAAGATCTCCGAGGGCGTCGACCTGGACCTGATGGAGCTGGACGAGGCGGCGTTCTAGACACTCCTGGACCGTCTCACCCCTGGCCGCATCCCGGCCGCACCCGGGTCGTGGCGCCGGACGGACCCTGCCCGTCCGTCCGGCGCCCCTCCTCCACACGCTCACCACGAGGGCCCGCTCCCGTCCCCAGGGAGCGGGCCCTCGTACGTCGTTAAGGTGAACCCCATGCGCACACCCCCACGCTTCGATCGCGGCCACACCGACGACCTCATGACGTTCCTGGCGAGCAGCCCGACCCCGTACCACGCGGTGGCGAGCGCCGCGGAACGGCTGGAGAAGGCAGGCTTCCGGCAGGTCTCGGAGACCGACGCGTGGGACGGCTCGCTCGGCGGCCGGTACGTGCTGCGCGGGGGCGCGATCATCGCCTGGTACGTCCCTAAGGGCGCCCACCCCCACACCGCCTTCCGCATCATCGGTGCCCACACCGACTCCCCCAATCTGCGCGTGAAGCCCCGCCCCGACAGCGGCGCCCACGGCTGGCGCCAGGTCGCCGTCGAGATCTACGGCGGCCCGCTGATGAACTCCTGGCTCGACCGCGACCTCGGCATCGCCGGCCGGCTCTCCCTGCGCGACGGCACCAGCCGCCTCGTCAACGTCGACAGACCCCTCCTACGCGTCCCCCAGCTCGCCATCCACCTCGACCGGACGGTCTCCTCCGAGGGCCTCAAGCTCGACAAGCAGCGTCACCTCCAGCCCGTCTGGGGCCTCGGCGACGACATCCGCGACGGCGACCTGATCGCCTTCCTGGAGGAGGAGGCGGGCATCCCCGCCGGCGAGGTCACCGGCTGGGACCTGATGACCCACTCCGTCGAACCGCCCGCGTACCTGGGCCGCGACAACGAACTGCTCGCCGGTCCCCGCATGGACAACCTCCTCTCCGTGCACGCCGGTACGGCCGCACTCGCCGCCGTCGCCGGCTCGGGTGACGACCTCCCCCACATCCCCGTCCTCGCCGCCTTCGACCACGAGGAGAACGGCTCCCAGTCCGACACCGGCGCGGACGGCCCGCTGCTCGGCGGCGTGCTGGAGCGCTCGGTGTTCGCGCGCGGCGGCTCCTACGAGGACCGGGCGCGGGCCTTCGCCGGCACGGTCTGTCTGTCCTCCGACACCGGCCACGCCGTCCACCCCAACTACGCGGAGCGCCACGACCCGACGCACCACCCGCGCGCGGACGCCGGCCCGCTCCTGAAGGTCAACGTCAACAACCGCTACGCCACCGACGGTTCGGGCCGCGCCGTCTTCGCCGCCGCCTGCGAGAAGGCCGGTGTGCCGTTCCAGACGTTCGTCTCCAACAACTCCATGCCCTGCGGCACCACCATCGGCCCCATCACCGCCGCCCGGCACGGCATCCGCACCGTCGACATCGGCGTGGCCATCCTCTCGATGCACAGCGTCCGCGAGCTGTGCGGAGCGAAGGACCCCTACCTCCTGGCGAACGCCCTGTCGGCCTTCCTGGAGGGCTGACCCCCGGCCGTCCCCGCCCGTCCCGCCCCCAACCGCTGTTACTGACCGGCCTGTCCGGGTACCCGATGTCAACCGGTAGGACCGAACGACCGGAACGACCGGCCGACCCAACCGGACACAGGGAGGAACACTCATGGGCCTGGGCGGGTGCATCATTCTGATCGCGGTGGGGGCCATCCTCACGTTCGCCACCGACTGGGACATGCAAGGGGTCAACCTCGACCTGGTCGGCATCATCTTCATGATCGTCGGCCTCATCGGAGTCGCGACGTTCAGCAGCATCGCGAAGCGGAGGCGGGTGGTGGTGCCCCCCACGACTCCGGTCGTCGACGAGAACGGCCAGCAGCGGGGTGGGTACCAGGGGTACTAGTACTCCAGCAGTACTTCGTGGCTTGACCTGGGGAAACGTCGAGCGGTGGGAGTGTAGCGGGCGGGAAGTCGTCACGGACGGCTTCTGCCCGCACGCCCCTCGAAGGAGTGCCCCCGATGGCAAGGTCGCCCCGGGCCTGGGAAGCCTCCGGTCGTGATCACAGAACAGGCAGCCGAGACCTGGGACCGCGACCTGGACCACCTCTTCACCACCATCGGGCGCCACTTCGGCCGTGTCGAACCACGCCGCCGCATGCGGGACTACGTGCGCGCACTGCTCGCCCCGGTGGCCCGAAAAAACAGCTGGCAACTTGCCGAACACGCTGGCCACGCCACCCCGGACGGCCTGCAGCACCTGCTCTCCCGAGCCCGCTGGAACCCCGACGACATCCGCGACGACCTGCAGACCTACGTCGCCGAACACCTTGGCCGCCCCGACGGGGTACTGATCATCGACGACACCGGGTTCCTGAAGAAGGGCACTACATCCGCCGGAGTCCAACGGCAGTACTCCGGCACCGCCGGCCGTACCGAGAACTGCCAGATCGGCGTCTTCGCCGCCTACACCAGCACAGTCGGCCGCGCCCTGGTGGACCGGGAGCTCTACCTGCCCAAGTCCTGGACGGACGACCGTGACCGATGCCGCGCCGCCAAGATCCCCGACGAGCGGGAGTTCGCCACCAAGAACACCCTCGCGGCAACGATCGTCCGCAGAGCTCTGGCCTCGCCACTGCCGGTCGCCTGGGTCACGGCGGACGCCGCCTACGGACAGGACAACCGCTTCCGCCGGATGCTGGAAACATCCGGCGTCGGCTACGTCCTGGCCGTCCCCAAGTCCCAGTTCTCCCTGGCCGGCCCACGCATCGACAAGGCCTTCGAGCAGGCCCCCGACCAGGCATGGGAACGCCGTTCCTGCGGCGCGGGCGCAAAGGGACAGCGCGAATACGACTGGGCAGCCGTCAAGTTGCGCCCAGTGGTCGAGTACGACCACCAGGGCGGCGTGTTGATCCGTCGACGGTGGGCGCTGGCACGGCGCAGCTTGAGTCGGCCGGACGAGATCGCCTACTACCTCGGCTACGCACCGCTGGATGTCGGTGTGGACGAACTGGTGCGCGTCGCTGGCGCCCGGTGGGCGATCGAAGAGTGTTTCCAGGCAGCGAAGAACGAGTGCGGCCTGGACGAGTACGAAGTCCGCCGCTACGTGGGCTGGTACCGGCACATCACCCTGGCCATGCTCGCCCACACCTTCCTCGTTGCGATGAGCGCGCGAGCAGCCGAAAAAGGGGATCCACCGGTGAGGATGCCGCGGTCATCGAGCTCACCGTGGCAGAAGTGCGGCGACTCCTGGCAGCTCACACACCCCGAGACCTTCACACCCTCACTCACGTGTTGAGCTGGTCGCACTGGCGCCGACGACGCCAAGCGGTGGCCCGCCGCTGCCACTACCGACGTCGGGGGCACTCCTTCGAGGGGCGTGCGGGCAGAAGCCGTCCGTGACGACTTCCCGCCCGCTACACTCCCACCGCTCGACGTTTCCCCAGGTCAAGCCACGAAGTACTGCTGGAGTACTAGCCGTACTGGGACACGGAGGCCGGCGCCACCGGTTGGCCGAGGAGCGGAAGCCCCCGTGTCCCCAGAGGCCCTCGGCTGTGGACGGGTCGAGTTCGAGGGCGCGGGACAGGGCCGTGATCCGCACCCCCGCCCCGGAGCGGCATCTCGGGCGGGGTGGCGGAGACGAGCAGCCTGGTCGACGGGCCGTACCGCTCGTCGAGCTTCTGCCCCGCCCCTGGAAGACGACCTCCAACCGCAGGCCCCCGGGAGCGGCTCGACGTGGTCGCCGAGCGCAGCGGACTCGGGACCGCCGCGAACCTCCGCGCGCGCCTGCGCCAGGAGACCGGACTGAGCCCTTCGGCCTACAGGCGACGTTTCGGAACGGGCGCGGGGGAACGCCTGTAGACATGAGATACCTCGTACGCGACCGGCTCCTCGGCATCGGTGACGACTACTGGATCGAGGACGAGCACGGCACAAAGGCCTTCCTCGTCGACGGCAAGGCCATGCGGCTGCGGGACACCTTCGAGCTGAGAGACAACCAGGGGCGGGTACTGATCGACATCCGCCGCAAAATGTTCGCACTGCGCGACACGATGGTGATCGAACGGGACGGTCACCCTCTCGCCACCGTCCGCCGCAAGCGCCTTTCCCTGCTCCGCAACCACTACCGCGTCGCTCTCACGGACGGCACCGAACTCGACGTCAGCGGCAAGATCCTCGACCGTGAGTTCGTCATCGAGTACGAGGGCGAACTCCTCGCGCACATCTCCCGCAGATGGCTGCGCGTCCGTGAGACCTACGGCCTCGACGTCGTACGTGACGACGCGGACCCGGCCCTGCTGATCGCCATCACGGTGTGCGTGATCAACCTGGCAGAGAAGGAGCGGGACGACTGAAACCACTCGTCAGGCCGCCAGACGCCCTACGAGAGTCCCGATGAGAACGCGGTCGTCCGGCTCTGCGAGCGGCAGCGACCCGGTGGCGCCACCCACCGGCCCGACCCTAGGGGCGGGTGATCGAGCGGGTGGGGGCGTGGCGCCCATCTCCTCCACCCGGTTCGGGCGTGGGATCGCACTGACCGGCGGCGATCCCGAGGACCACCGCCAGGGACTCGACCAGGCGGCGGGCGATCCAGCGCAGTTGGTCGGCCGTGAGGCATGCGCCGTCGTCGACCATCGGCCGTGCGAGGGCCAGGACGACGGCCGCCGATTCGAGTTCGCGCCGCCTGCCGGGCGTTCGCGGCTCGTCGGTCACAGCACCGCCCTTCGCCGTACGGGAAGGTCCACCGGCTGATCCCCGGGCAGGTCCGCCGGCAGGTCGAACCACACCGCCTTGCCCACCGGGTGCGTCGGGCCGCCGTACGGGATGTCCGGGCCGTGCCCCCAGCGGCCCTCGGTGAGGGCGTCCACCAGATACAGCCCCCGGCCGCCGCTCCGCTCCCAGGTCTCAGTCGTCAGTTCCCTTATCACCGGCGGGTTTTCGTCCCCGTCGTACACCACCACCCGCAGCCGCCCCTCCTCCACGGCCAGCCACAGCACGGTGCCGTCACCGCCCTTCGCGTGCACGCAGGCGTTGGTGACGAGTTCGGAGGCGCAGAGGACCGCGTCGTCGACCAGGGTGCGGTCCAGGCGCAGCGCGTGAAGGACGGTGGCGACGAAGTCGCGGGCGATGTGGGGGGAGGTTTCGAGGGGTGGGCAGATGAGGGTGTACGAGGGCATGGGGCATCAACTCCGGTGGAGGTGAGGGGGTTGCACGCGCCTGTCCGTCCGCGTTGCTGTCCGGCGCCCCGGTGTCGATGACCGGGGTGGCACTTCCAACGGGGGAGGGCATGCGGGAGTTGCGGATGAGTGACCGTCTGGGCACCCTCCGTGAGATACGTTGAGACCGTAGCGGCTCAGCCTGATACGGCTCAACTGATCCGAAAAAGTACGACGAACGAGGAGTCCGCCATGCCGCCGAGGGTCAACCCCACAGCACGCCAAGGGAGGCTCGGCGCCGAACTGCGCAAGCTTCGCGAGGCAGCGGGCATCGAGT
Source organism: Streptomyces akebiae (assembly GCF_019599145.1). Classification (NCBI taxonomy): domain Bacteria; kingdom Bacillati; phylum Actinomycetota; class Actinomycetes; order Kitasatosporales; family Streptomycetaceae; genus Streptomyces; species Streptomyces akebiae. The sequence goes on from NZ_CP080647.1 coordinate 5,024,540, forward strand.
CGCGGGACGCCGCCGCCTTCCTCGGCGTGAACCAGACCCAGATCAGTCACATCGAATCCGGACGGTTCGGAATCAGCGAGGAGCGGCTACGTAGGCTCGCCGGCCTGTACACCTGCGACGACGCCCATCTCATCGATGTGCTGGCCGAGATGGCGAACGATCGCGGCAAGGGCTGGTGGGAGGAGTACCGCGGCGTCCTGTTGCCCAGGGCGCTCGACCTCGCCGAATTGGAGCATCACGCTTCGTACGTCCGCTTGTTCGAGGCCGTGCACATCCCCGGAGTTCTCCAGACCGAGGAGCACGTGCGGGCGGCCTCGACCTTCGTGCGCCCGGAACTACCGGAGGACGACCGCGAGGCCCGCGTCTCGTTCCGGATGCGACGTCAGGAAGTCCTCGATTCGGGAACGCCGTACGACGTGATCATCCATGAGGCCGCTCTGCGTATGCGAGTCGGCGGCCCCAAGGTTGCTCGTGCGCAGCTCGGACACCTCCTCAAGGCCGCTACGAGAACGAACGTCACCCTCCGTGTGATCTCGTTCGCCGCGGACGGATTCGCGGGCGCCGGTTTTCCCATGCAGTACGTCGGCGGAGTTGTCCCGCAGTTGGACACCGTGCAGACGGACACGCCGCACGGCGCGGTGTTCTTCGACGCTCCGGCCCAACTCCGCCACTACCGAGCCCAGCTCGAACGCGTTGACAGCGCCGCGCTCTCGCAAGACGCTTCCCTGGACCTCATCCGCCGCATCGCCCAGGAACTGTGAAAGGCCGCCGATGTCCCCCACCCCCTGGCAAAAGTCGTCGTTCTCCGGAGGCGGCGAGGACACGTCCTGCCTGGAGATATCCACCACCCCCACCACCCTCCACCTCCGCGAGAGCGACAGCCCCGCCACCATCCTGTCGCCCTCGGCCACCGCCCTCCACGCGCTCCTCAGCGCGCTGCGGAACGGGTCCCGAACCTCAACTTCGCTGGAGGGATGAGCGGCGGGTTCAACGACGCGGTGTCTCCAGCCCCAGCAGCCGGTCCTTCAGCGCGGGGAACTGCTCGCGCGTGGTCGCGACCCTCGTCGGGTCGAGGTCGACCGTGAGGACCTCCTCGTCCGGGCCCGCCTCCGCCAGGACCTCGCCCCACGGGTCGACCACGATCGAGTGGCCGGCCTGGGGGACCCCCGCGTGCGTACCGGCCGTTCCGCAGGCGAGGACGTAGGCCTGGTTCTCCACGGCCCGCGCCTGCGCCAGCAGCGTCCAGTGGGAACGTCGGCGCTCCGGCCAGCCCGCCGACAGCACGAACATCTCCGCGCCCGCGTCGACGAGCCCCCGGAACAGTTCGGGGAAGCGGAGGTCGTAGCAGGTGGCGATGCCGACGGTCGTCTCGGACAGGCGGAGCGTGACCAGGTCCGATCCCGCGCCCATCAGCACGGCCTCGCCCTTGTCGAAGCCGAAGCGGTGGATCTTGCGGTAGACGGCGGCGAGGTCGCCGGAGGGCGAGAAGACGAGGGAGGTGTTGTAGAGGGTTCCGTCCGGGTCCCGCTCCGGGATCGAGCCCGCGTGCAGCCAGACGCCCGTGTCGCTCGCCGCCTTGGCCATCGCCTCGTACGTCGCCCCTTCCAGGGGTTCGGCCGCCTCGGCGAAGGATTCGAACGCGAACGCGCCGGTGGTCCAGAGCTCCGGGAGGACGACGAGATCGGCGTCGTCCTGGTCCCGTACCAGCGCGGCCACCCGCCGCCTGCGCGAATCGACCGATTCGTCCTCGTCTACGCCGATCTGGATGAGCGAGGCGCGCACAGTACCACCGTCCTGGCATTCGAGCCGTCCACTCCGGCCTACGATCGTCACACGAAAGCACTGCCGGGGTGCCTCACAGCAGCGTAACTTAACGTTTCACAGCACCCACTGACAGCCGCCGACGACCTACTCAACGCCGTCAACGCCGACGCCCCCAACTGAAGACCACCACCCACGTAGCCGACACGTACCGACCGTACTGACACGTACCGACCGCCCGAGGGGTCCCGTTCCGTGAGTCTGCATCCCACTCTTCAGCCCTACGCCGACGCCTGGACCCACTCCGTGGACGCGATATCCGAGCTGGTGTCGCCGCTCGTGGAGGGCGAGTGGAACCGCCGGACACCCTGCCCGGGGTGGTCGGTGCGCGATGTGGTCTCCCATGTCATCGGTCTGGACTGCGAGATGCTCGGCGACCCTCGGCCGATCCACACCCTGCCGCGCGACCTGTACCACGTACGGACCGAACACCAGCGCTACATGGAGATGCAGGTCGACGCCCGCCGTCACCACACCGCGCCGGAGATGACCTCCGAGCTGGAGTACACGATCATCCGGCGCAACCGCCAACTGCGGAACGAGTCGAGGGATCCGAGCCACAAGGTGCGGGGCCCGCTCGGCACGGAGCTGACCCTCGAACAGGCCATGCGGAACCGCGCGTTCGACGTCTGGGTCCACGAGCAGGACCTGCGCGCCGCCCTGGGGCAGCCGGGGAACCTGGACTCGCCGGGCGCGCACGTCGTCCGTGACGAGCTGCTGTCCGTGCTGCCGAAGGTGGTCGCGGAGGACGCGCAGGCGCCGCGCAGTTCGGCCGTCGTCTTCGACGTGCACGGCCCGGTGGAGTTCATCCGCACCGTCCGCGTGGACATCCAGGGACGCGGCACGCTGGAGACCGCTCCCGCCCTCGGCCCCGCCGCCACCCTCACGCTCGACTGGGAGACCTACGTCCGCCTCGCCTGCGGCCGCGTCACCGCCGACCTCGTCGCCGACCGCATCAAGGCCGAGGGCGACCCCCACCTGATCGCGGCGATCCTGCGCGCGTTCGCGGTGACCGTCTAGCCGCCGGGCCACGGGGGCCCCGAGGCCCCGGCCTTCACCCGGGGCCCCTACGCCGGTACGTGCACCGTCTCCACCCGGCTCGCGACCAGCCGTTCCCGCTCACGGCGGGCCGCGCGGCCACGCAGCCGGAGGATCTGGCTCAGGCCCAGCGCCTGGAGGACGAAGACGGCGGAGAAGGCGATGCCGTAGTCGTCGTCGGTCAGGTCCAGGAGGACACCGACGGCGAAGAGGGTCGTCATGGAGGCGACGAAACCCCCCATGTTGGTGATTCCGGAGGCGGTGCCCTGACGCTCCGGCGGGTTCGCCGGGCGGGCGAAGTCGAAGCCGAGCATCGAGGCCGGGCCGCAGGCGCCGAGGACCGCGCAGAGCACGATCAGGAGCCACATCGGGGCATGGTCGCCGGGGTAGAGGATCGTGGTCGCCCACACCGCCGCCGTCGTGAGGACCGTCCCGAGGGCCAGCGGCAGCCGCGCGGCGTGGTGCCGGGCGACGATCTGGCCGTACACCAGTCCGACCACCATGTTGGACAGGACGACGAGGGTGAGCAGTTCACCGGCGGTGCCCCTGCTGAGCCCCTGCGCCTGGACCAGGAACGGCAGCCCCCACAGCAGCAGGAACACCATCGCCGGGAACTGGGTGGTGAAGTGCACCCACATCCCGAGCCGGGTGCCGGGCTCCCGCCAGGACGCCGCGATCTGCCGCCGCACGTACGCGGCACCGTGGTGCGGGAACGGCTCGGGCTCGTGACCGTCCGGGTGGTCCTTCAGGAACAGCAGGGTGAGGACCAGCACGACCAGACCGGCGACCGAACTGCCCGCGAACGCCGCCGTCCAGCCCACCCCGTGCAGCAGCCGGGCCAGCAGCAGCGTCGAGACCAGGTTGCCCGCCATGCCGACCAGGCCCGCCATCTGCGCGACGAGCGGCCCGCGCCGGGCCGGGAACCACCGGCTGCCCAGCCGCAGCACACTGATGAACGTCATCGCGTCGCCGCAGCCCAGCAGCGCCCGCGACGCCAGCGCCATGCCGTACGACGGCGACAGCGCGAAGCCGATCTGGCCGGCCGTGAACAGCAGGATGCCCAGGGTCAGCACCTTCTTGGTGCCGAGCCGGTCGACCAGCAGGCCGACGGGTATCTGCATGCCGGCGTAGACCAGCAGCTGGAGGATCGAGAAGGTCGACAGGGCGGAGGCGCCCACGTGGAAGCGGTCGGCGGCGTCGAGTCCGGCCACCCCCAGCGACGTACGGAAGATGACGGCGACGAAGTAGACGGAGACACCCACACCCCAGACGGCGAGGGCGCGGCGGCCGCCGGGCGGGTCCCCGGGCAGGGCCCCGGCGGACGCCGATATCGCGGGCCGGCTCAACGGACCTCCCCCCTCGCCAGCATGGAGAACCAGCTGACGTGCCGGTGCACGAGCGCCACGGCCGCCTCCGCGTCGCCCGCGCGCAGCGCCCGGAGGATCTCCTCGTGCTCGGTGAGCGTCTTGGTGATGCGGTCGGGGTGGGCGTGCATCACGGCGACGCCCATCCGCAGCTGCCGGTCACGGAGTTGGTCGTAGAGGCGGGAGAGGATCTCGTTCCCCCCGCTGCGGACGATCTCGGCGTGGAAGCAGCGGTCGGTCACCGCGGCGCCCGCCAGGTCCCCGGCGGCCGCCTGCTCCTTCTGCCGCTCCAGCAGGCTCTGCAGCCGCTCGATCAGCTGCGGGGAGGCCGGGGTCGTCTTGCGGACCGCGTGCTCCTCGACCAGCTGCCGGGTCTCCACGACATCCGCGATCTCCTGGGCGGAGACGGGCAGCACCAGGGCACCCTTCTTCGGGTACAGCTTGATCAGCCCTTCGACCTCCAGCCGCAGCAGGGCCTCCCGCACCGGCGTCCGGGACACGCCGACCGCCTCGGCCAGCTCGCCCTCGGTGAGCAGCGTGCCGCCCTCGTAGCGGCGTTCCAGAACACCCTGCTTGACGTGGGCGTAGACGCGGTCTGCGGCAGGGGGCTGCTTCACGGCGGGGACGGAGGCGGGAGCCGGGGCGGAGGACATGGCCACAGCATAGATACAACACGTACGCATTGCCGCCCTCGTCCACGATCCGGGACGGCACGCCCGTACCGAAACCGGCCCCGAACCCGCCGTGAACCCACTGTGAACCCGTCAAAAGACTGTGAGATGGACTCGAATTGATCCCCGCCTCACCCGGAGCACAACCTTTTGTGCTACTCACTTGTCACACGAGAAGCGGCCCTGCTTGCCCGCAACCGGAGCCCAAGTGGCCGCGCTCCACAGACATTTGACGCAATCGGGGTACTTGACTTGATTACCGCCATAAAGGGCGCACGTGTCCGCAGAGCCGCTGCAGTCGTCGTGACCACCGGTGCGATGATCGCGACCGGAGTGGTCACCTCCGCTCCCGCGCAGGCCGCTCCCGCGAAGCCCACGATCACCGCCAAGGGCGGGTTCGTGTGGAACAACGCCAACAGCAAGGCCCTGTACACGAAGGCCGCGGACACCAAGCGGTCCACGGGCTCGACCACCAAGATCATGACCGCCAAGGTCGTGCTGTCGCAGAAGAACCTGAACCTGAACGCCAAGGTCACGGTCTCGAAGGCGTACAGCGACTACATCGTCAAGAACCAGGCCTCCCACGCCGGCCTGATCGTCGGCGACAAGGTCACCGTCCGCCAGCTCCTCTACGCTCTGATGCTCCCGTCGGGCTGCGACGCCGCGTACGCGCTCGCCGACAAGTTCGGCACGGGCTCGACGCGTGCGGCGCGGGTGAAGTCGTTCATCTCCAAGATGAACTCCACCGCCAAGAGCCTCGGCATGAAGAACACGAAGTTCGACTCGTTCGACGGCATCAGCAACGGCTCGAACTACTCGACGCCGCGTGACCTCACCAAGCTCGCCAGCAACACGCTGAAGAACTCCACGTTCAAGTCGATCGTGGGCACGAAGACCACCAAGCAGAAGGTGACCACCAAGAGTGGCGGCTACCGCTACTACACCTGGGAGAACACCAACAAGCTGCTCGGCTGGAAGGGCACCTTCGGTGTGAAGACCGGCTCCGGCGCCCAGGCCAAGTACTGCCTCGTCTTCTCCGCGACCCGCAACGGCAAGACGATCGTGGGCACCGTCCTCACGTCCACCAACGCGACCACCCGCACGGCGGACGTGAAGAAGCTGATGGACTACGGCTTCGCCACTCTCTAAACGCACCAGCACGAGGAAGGGGGCCGTCGCTCGACAGCGACGGCCCCCTTCGTGGTTCTTGCCTGGATCGCAAGCCGAACAGGCGGGCTTCCCTCGCAATAGTGAACATCGTTGCGCTGGCTGGCATATGCCCATTCCTCCCCCCTACGTTCCGGGTTGGAGGTGGTTCACATGATCGAACCCAGCAAGCACCAACCCGACCCCCGGACGCAGCACGACGCCATCGACGCCGGCGACTTCGTGTACGCGGCCACCGGAGCCCGCGTCCGCCGACTCACCATGCCGGACGGGACGCATTGGTTCCCGGCGGTGGACGTCTGCAAGGAGCTAGGACATACCAGCCCCAGCAAAGCGGTCTCCGACCATGTCCCACCAGAACACCGAGCGGCCCTCGAGACCGTCAGCAGAACTTACGGTCTCATTATTCCCGCAGGTAGAGAGTGGCGTCGAGACCTGATTCTTATCGATATTCAGGGCCTCCTCCTTCTCGTCACCGCCTGCACGAAGCCCACTGCGGCTCCCTTTAAGCAGTGGGCCGTAGAGGTGATCGAGACCGTTCAGCGCGAAGGCTCTTACACCTTGGAAGAGGCCGAGGTCCAGCCCGTCGGACCGGGCGCGCCCATCGCGTACGCCATGCCCGAGCAGATCGCCGACGCCATCGTCCGGTTCGAAGAGCGCAACCTCCAGGCGGACGAGCAACTGGCGGTCGCCCAGCAGAAGTCACTCGCCCTGCAACAGCAGATGCTGGACGCGCAACAGCAAATGCTGGAAACGCAGCAGCAGATGGTCGAGATGCAGCGTGCCGGCCTCGCCGCCCAGCAGGCCATGGCCCAGGCGATGGAGCGCATCGCCAACCGGCTCGACGCCCTCGCCGTCGAGCACCCGGCCCCCGCCGCCACCGCCACCGCCTTCGAGACACACCCCACGACCGAGTCCGTGCTGGCCGACTGGCGCGAGCGGTTGTCCGTGACGACGGATGTGTGGACGGTGGCCGTGGTGATCGCGCCGGTACTCGTCGAGGAGGGTGAGCTGCGGCAGCCGCTGGAAGCGATCGCGGCCCGTACGGGGCTGTCGGTGCACCGCGTCGACGAGTGCCTCCGGCTGCTGCGCAAGCACGCCTGCATCCATCCCGTGGGTGCGGCGGAGGACGGTGCCCCCGTGTACGTGCTGAACCAGCGCTGACCTTCCCACGAGAGCGGGCATGGCACAGGGGCGTCGCAATCCGAAGTTGCGGCGCCCCTGTGTGCTCAGCCTACCCAGCCGGGAGTCTCACGCCCAAGTGATCAGCCTCTTCGGCTGCTCCAGGATCGCCGCCACGTCCGCCAGCACCTTCGAACCCAGCTCCCCGTCCACCAGCCGGTGGTCGAAGCTCAGGGCAAGCGTCGTCACCTGGCGGGGCTTCACCTTCCCCTTGTGGACCCACGGCTGGAGCTTGATCGAGCCGACCGCGAGGATCGCGGACTCCCCGGAGTTGAGGATGGGCGTACCGGTGTCGATGCCGAAGACGCCGACGTTGGTGATGGTGACCGTGCCGCCCTGCATGGCGGCCGGGGAGGTCCGGCCCTCCTTGGCCGTGGAGACCAGCTCGCCCAGTGACTCGGCCAGCTGGGGCAGCGTCTTCGCGTGGGCGTCCTTGATGTTCGGGACGATCAGGCCGCGTGGGGTGGCGGCGGCGATGCCCAGGTTGACGTAGTGCTTGAGCACGATCTCCTGGGCGGCCTCGTCCCAGGAGGCGTTGATGTCCGGGTTGCGCTTGATCGCCACGAGGAGTGCCTTGGCGATCAACAGGAGCGGATTGACCCGCAGGCCCGCCAGCTCCTTGTCCTGCTTCAACTCCTCGACCAGCTTCATCGTGCGCGTCACGTCGACCGTCACGAACTCCGTGACGTGCGGCGCCGTGAACGCCGAGCCGACCATCGCCGCCGCCGTCACCTTCCGGACACCCTTGACCGGAACACGGGTCTCGCGGGCGCCGTCGTACGACGCCACCGGCGCCGGGGCGACGGCAGGCGCGGCGGGGGACGCGGGCGCCTCCACCACGGGCTCGGGAGCCGTCTGCGGAGCCACCGCGGCGTGGACGTCCTCGCGGGTGATGACCCCGTCCGGGCCGGACGGGGTGATCGTCGCCAGGTCCACCCCGAGATCCTTGGCCAGCTTGCGGACCGGCGGCTTCGCCAGCGGACGCGGGACGGTGATCCCGTGCTGCCCGTGCCCGTTCAGCTCGCCCTGGACGCCCTGGATCGCGGTGGCCGCGTACAGGGTGTCCTCAGCGGGCGCGGCAGCGGCCGGGACCCCCTTGCGGGGGCGGCGCTTCGTGGAGGACTCGGCGACCCCGTAGCCGACGAGGACCGGCTTGCGGCCCTCGGGCTTCTTGGCCGCCGGCTCCGCCGCGGGCTTCGCCGTCGGCTGGGCGGGCGCGGCCTTCTCGGCGGGGGCCTGCGCCGGGGCCGCTCCGCCCGCCACGTCCACCGCGATGATCGACGTGCCGACGTCGACCGTGGTGCCCTCGGGGAAGTGCAGTGCGCGTACGACACCGTCGTACGGGATGGGCAGTTCGACGGCGGCCTTGGCCGTCTCGACCTCGCAGACGATCTGGCCGTCGGTGACGGTGTCACCGGGCTGGACGTACCACTTGAGGATCTCGGCCTCGGTGAGCCCCTCGCCCACGTCGGGCATCTTGAACTCGCGCGGAGACGTGTCTGTCATCGTCGTCACGGACCTCTCCCTCAGAACGCCAGTGAGCGGTCGACGGCGTCGAGCACCCGGTCCAGATTCGGCAGGTACTCCTCCTCCAGCCGGGCCGGCGGATAGGGGGCGTGGTATCCGCCGACGCGGAGGACGGGGGCCTCCAGGTGGTAGAAGCACCGCTCGGTGATGCGGGCGGCGATCTCCGCGCCCGAGCCGAAGAAGACGGGGGCCTCGTGGACCACGATCAGGCGGCGCGTCCGCTCCACCGAGGCCTGGATGGAGTCGAAGTCCAGCGGGGAGACCGACCGCAGGTCCAGGACCTCCAGGGCCCTGCCCTCCTCGGCCGCCGCGTCGGCGACCTCCTGGCAGAGCTTCACCATCGGGCCGTACGCGGCGAGCGTGAGGTCCGTGCCCTCGCGGACGACGCGGGCCTTGTGCAGCGGGCCGGGGATCGCCTCGGGGTTGACCTCGGCCTTGTCCCAGTAGCGCCGCTTGGGCTCGAAGAAGATCACCGGGTCGTCGCTCTGGATGGCCTGCTGCATCATCCAGTAGGCGTCAGACGCGTTCGACGGCGAGACCACCTTCAGGCCCGCCACGTGCGCGAACAGCGCCTCCGGGGACTCGGAGTGGTGCTCGACCGCGCCGATGCCGCCGCCGTAGGGGATGCGGACGACGACGGGGAGCTTGACCTTGCCCAGCGAGCGCGCGTGCATCTTGGCGAGCTGGGTGACGATCTGGTCGTACGCGGGAAAGACGAAGCCGTCGAACTGGATCTCCACCACCGGGCGGTAGCCCCTCAGGGCCAGGCCGATGGCGGTGCCGACGATGCCGGACTCGGCAAGCGGGGTGTCGATCACCCGGTCCTCGCCGAAGTCCTTCTGAAGGCCGTCCGTCACCCGGAACACGCCGCCGAGCTTGCCGACGTCCTCGCCCATGACGAGGACCTTGGGGTCGGCTTCGAGGGCCTTGCGCAGCGATTCGTTGATCGCCTTGGCGATCGCCATGTTCTTCACGGCGGATCGCCCGGCGCTCTCTCCTGCCGTCTGTGCGGCTGTCTGCGTGGTCATCGCTACTTGCCCTCCTCTTCGTCCACATCGGCGAACGACGCCTGGTACGCCGCGAACTGGGCGCGCTCCTCGTCCACGAGCGCGTGTCCGTCCGCGTACGCGTTCTCGAAGATGGCGAAGTGGTCCGGGTCGGGCATGGCACGCACCACTTCGCGCACTCGCCTTCCCAACGCCTCGCTCTCCGCTTCGAGTTCCGCGAAGAATCCCTCGTTCGTGTCCGTTTCGGACTCGAGGTAACTGCGCAGACGCGCGATCGGGTCCTTGGCCTCCCAGGCCACCCGCTCGTCGTCGTGGCGGTAGCGGGTGGGGTCGTCGGAGGTGGTGTGGGCGCCCATGCGGTACGTGTACGCCTCGACCAGGGTGGGGCCCTCGCCCCGGCGGGCGCGCTCCAGCGCCCACTTGGTGACGGCGAGGCAGGCGAGGACGTCGTTGCCGTCGACGCGGACGCCCGGGAAGCCGAAGCCCTGGGCGCGCTGGTACAGCGGGACGCGGGTCTGCTTCTCCGTGGGTTCCGAGATGGCCCACTGGTTGTTCTGGCAGAAGAACACGACCGGCGCGTTGTAGACCGCGGAGAAGGTGAACGCCTCGGCGACGTCGCCCTGGCTGGAGGCGCCGTCACCGAAGTAGGCGATGACCGCCGAGTCGGCGCCGTCCTTGGCGATGCCCATGGCGTAACCCGTGGCGTGCAGCGTCTGGGAGCCGATGACGATCGTGTAGAGGTGGAAGTTGTTGCTGTTCGGGTCCCAGCCGCCGTTGTTCACACCGCGGAACATGCCGAGCAGATTGGTCGGGTCGACCCCGCGGCACCAGGCGACGCCGTGCTCGCGGTAGGTCGGGAAGACGTAGTCGTCCTCGCGCGTGGCCCGCCCGGAGCCGATCTGGGCGGCCTCCTGGCCGAGCAGCGAGGCCCACAGGCCCAGCTCGCCCTGGCGCTGCAGGGACGTGGCCTCGGCGTCGAAACGACGGGTCAGCACCATGTCGCGGTACAGGCCGCGCAGCTCGTCGGCGGTGATGTCCGCGACGAACGGGTCGTACGCCGCGGTTTCCGCGTTCCTCACGCGTTTGCCCTCGGGCGTCAGCAGCTGAACGAGTTCGGGCTGGGCGTCGGTCGGCTTCTTGGCAGTGGCGCGCCTGGTGCCGGTGGTGCCGGCCGCCTTGCTGCCGGTGGTGCCGGTCTTGCCTGCGGCGCTGCGTCGCGGCTTGCGCGCGGCAGTGCTCTCCACGGTCACGTGTGCTCCTCCGTCGGTCCGGCCCCCGGGGTTGCCGGGTGACCAGTACGGCTCGCCTGATCCCGGTGCCCGTGCACGGGGTGGGTGCCCTTGGCCGGGAACAGACGTGACAGGTGCCCCGGCGAGCGCCCTGCACAAGGCACGTTACCCAGTGCGCCACATTCCTGTGAAACCCCTACTGACCTGCGATTTTCCTTGGATTTCCAACTAATTCGGTACTAGGGGGTCCAAGTAGTTCGCGTCTGTCGGGAACAGTTGCTGGTCACAGCACTGGCTACAGCCTGGCAAGGGGGCCGGAACACCGGCACGTTATCCCGGCCACCCCGGCCACGGGAAGAGTTCGCCGGGGGCGGGCCGCGAGATCGGTGGCGCAAGTTGCTCCATCCGTGCAGCCGACGGGATCACCCCGCTCCGCCTCCGGCACGGCGACCGGCCGGCTCGCATGTCTGCGCGTCGAGCCACAGTTCGGATCTATGCACCCTGTGATCAGTAACGACTGTGTGTGACAAGCGTGAGGTCAGCGGCGCGGCGTGTGCCCTAACATCTGGCGCGTGCCGCGCTCATCTGTACCACCCCCCGTGCTCCACACGCCCCCTCTGGGCCCCCTGCTGGAGCAGTACGCCGCCGGGTCCGTACTGGCCTGCGAACCCGTCGACGAGGGGCTCCTCAATCGCGGCTACCGACTTCGCACCACCCGGGGGCGGTACTTCCTCAAGCACCACTTCGACCCCGAGACCGCCGACCCGGCCGCGATCGTGCGCCAGCACCGGGCCACCCTGCGCCTCGCCGACCTGGGCGTTCCCGTCGCCCCGCCGCTGACCGGACGGGACGGCGGCACGGTGGCGGTCGTCGCCGGCCACGCCTACGCCCTGCACCCGTGGATCGAAGGGCGCCACCGGCACGGCGGCCAGCTCACTCTCGGGCAGTGCGCCCGTCTGGGGGCGCTGCTGGGCGTCGTGCACGCCTGCCTGGAGCAGGTGATGCCGACGCAGGAGACGGCCACACCCGTACGGAAGCGGCTGATCCCGGCGCAACGACGGGCCCGGGAGACGCGAAAGCCTCTGGGGGCATCCGGATGCTCCGGGCCGGTCGGGACCGAGAGCGCCGATCCCGTCGGCACCTTCGCCCTCATGGACGAACTGCTCGACCGGGTGCGCCGTCACCGCCCGGCCGACCCCTTCGACGCGCTGGCCCGGCATCGACTGCTGGAGCGGCGGCGACTGCTGGAACGCCACGCGGACCGGCGGCCGCCGAGGGGTGGCTCGGTGGGGTGGGTGCACGGCGACTTCCACCCCTTCAACGTGCTCTACCGGGACGACGTCCCGGATGTGCCGGCCGCGATCCTCGACTGGGACCGGCTCGGTGTGCAGCCGCGCGCGGAGGAGGCGGTCCGGGCGGCGGTGATCTTCTTCGTACGTCCCGTCGGCGCCCTGGACCTGGCGAAAGTGCGCTCCTACGCGCGCGCGTACCGGCGCTCCGCGGGCGCCGCCCCGGCCGAGCTCGCGGCGGCCGTGCACCGCGTGTGGTGGGAGCGGCTCAACGACTTCTGGATGCTGCGCTGGCGCTACGAACGCGGTGACACCCGCGCCGACCCGCAGTTCCCCGCGGCCTCGGCGCTGGTGGTGTGGTGGACACGGGAGTACGACGCGGTGCGTGAGGCGTTCGTGGAGTGAGGCGTTCGTGGAGCCGACGCCGAGCCCGCTTCACGGCGGAGCGGGGCACACCGGGCGGGGCCCGCCCGGATGGCTCCCTCCACCGCGCTCAGCCCTCTTCGCCGCCGATGCCGCCCGGCAGGCCGCCCGCGTCCCCGCCGCCGCTGCTGTCGTCGGTCGGCTCCTCGGTCGGCTCCTCCGTGGGCTCGTCGGTCGTCGGCTCGTCGGTCGTCGGCTCGTCGGTCGTCGGCTCCTCCGACGGCTGGGTCTGCGTCGGCGACTGGGTGACGCTCGGCGCCTCCGTGTACGGCGGCGTGTAGCCGCCGCCGTTGTCGGAGTCGGTGCTGTCGTCCGTGGGCTCCTCGGTCGCCTCCTCGCTGGGCGACTCGCTGGGGTCCTTGTCCTTGCTGGACGTCGTGGCCGTCGGAGACTTCGTGGTGTCGGTGTCGCCGCCACCGGTGTCGCCGTTGTTGTTCAGCGCCAGGGCGACACCCGCCGCGATGGCGATCACCGCGAGGACGGCGAGGATCCACAGCTTGCCGCGGCCGCTGCCCCGGTTGCCGCTCCCCTCGAAGCCGCCGTCGTCCCGGCCACCGCCGCCGTACCCCGGCAGGATCGGCTGCGGAATCTGCGAGGTGCCCGATTCCCCCGGGTGCGGCATGACGGTCGTACCGGACATACCGCCCGGCGGCGTGTGGCGGCCCTCGTGCATGGTGACGGGCCCGGTGTTCCAGGTGCCGGTGTGGCCGCCCTGGTCGTACAGCATCTGCAGGCCGTACTGGACGAGGCCGCGCATCTCCTCGGCCGTCTGGAACCGGTCGTCCGGGTCCTTGGCGAGGGAGCGCATGACCAGGCCGTCGAGCTCCGGCGGCGCCGCACCCTCCGAGGTCTCGGACGGCGGCACCGGGATGTCCTGGACGTGCTGGTAGACCACCGACAGCGGGGTCTCGCCGATGAACGGCGGCCTGAGCGCCAGGAGTTCGTAGAGCAGACAGCCCGTGGCGTACAGGTCGGAGCGGTGGTCGACGGCCTTGCCGAGCGCCTGCTCCGGGGAGAGGTACTGGGGCGTGCCCATGACCATGCCGGTCTGCGTCATCGTCGTCGACGCGCCGTGCAGGGCGCGGGCGATGCCGAAGTCCATCACCTTCACCGCGCCGTTGGTGGTGATGATGACGTTCGCCGGCTTGATGTCACGGTGCACGATGCCGTGCTGGTGCGAGTACGCCAGCGCCTCCAGCACACCGGAGACGATGATCAGCGCCTGCTCGGGGCCGGGGGCCTCGGCGTTGATCAGCAGGTCCCGAATGGTGCGGCCCTCGACCAGTTCCATGACGATGTACGGCACGGGGGTGCCGTTCACGACGTCCTCGCCGGAGTCGTAGACCGCCACGATCGAGTGGTGGTTGAGGCCGGCCACGGCCTGGGCCTCACGCGTGAAGCGGGCCTTGGACACGGGGTCCTCGGCGAGGTCGGAACGGAGCAGTTTGACCGCGACCGTCCGGCCGAGACGTACGTCCTCGGCCGCGAACACCTCGGCCATACCGCCCCGGCCGAGTCTGTGGGTCATCCGGTACCGGCCGTCGCCTACGAGCCCGCCGTTGCCCCACAACTCCGGCGCGTCCGACATGCCGCCGCCAGTCGCCTCGGGGTCGGACGGGCCCTGAGAGCGCTGCTGCTGTGCCATCAGTCCTCGCCGTCGTTTCTGCCCGCGGTCCGCGCGGTACTTGTTACGGTCTCCGTCGGCCACGCTACAGCCTTCACGCAAGTGGCCGGTCCGGGTTGGATGCGCGACGGGTTCACGACGGATTCAAGGTGGATTCAAAGGTTGATCGGCCATGAAACCCGCAGCGCGCGCACTCGTGCAAGTTCTGTGTACCGGGCGCACGCCCCCTGTAACGCTTCCGCGACGCTTCTTTCGCGTACGGTCACGGATCGGGCACCGCGCTTGACGTGTCAGTGCCCTGGGGCAGACTTGGCCGGGAATAGCACAAAGGATCACCGGAATCATCAGGGATCACCGATCGCGGGAGCCACGCCAGCTGCTTTCGCGCGCGCCGATGGGGGACGCAGGAAGATGAGCCAGGACGCCGCACAGGGCCGGTACGCGGGGCGGTCGCTAGCCGGTGGCCGGTACCAACTGCGTGACCTGCTCGGCGAGGGCGGCATGGCCTCCGTCCACCTCGCGTACGACTCGGTGCTCGACCGGCAGGTCGCTATCAAGACACTCCACACCGACCTCGGCCGCGAACAGGCCTTCCGTGAGCGCTTCCGCCGTGAGGCGCAGGCCGTGGCGAAGCTCACCCACACGAACATCGTGTCGGTCTTCGACACCGGCGAGGACGATCTGGACGGCTTGACGACGCCGTACATCGTCATGGAGTACATCGAGGGCAAGCCGCTCGGTTCGGTGCTCGACGCGGACGTCGCCCAGCTGGGCGCCATGCCCTCCGACAAGGCACTGAAGATCACCGCGGACGTGCTGGCGGCGCTGGAGATCAGCCACGAGATGGGCCTGGTCCACCGGGACATCAAGCCGGGCAACGTGATGATGACCAAGCGCAACGTCGTGAAGGTCATGGACTTCGGCATCGCCCGCGCCATGCAGTCCGGTGTCACGTCGATGACACAGACCGGCATGGTCGTCGGCACCCCGCAGTACCTCTCGCCCGAGCAGGCCCTCGGCCGGGGCGTGGACGCCCGCTCCGACCTGTACTCGGTCGGCATCATGCTCTTCCAGCTGACCACCGGACGGCTGCCGTTCGAGGCGGACTCACCGCTGGCCATCGCGTACGCGCACGTCCAGGAGGAGCCGGTCGCTCCCTCCTCGGTCAACCGTTCCCTGCCGCCGGCCGTCGACGCCATCATCGCCCGCGCGCTGAAGAAGAACCCGAACGAGCGGTTCCCGAGCGCGGAGGCGATGCGGGACGAGTGCCTGCGGGTCGCCGCCTCCCTCCAGCCCGTCGCGCCGAGCATCGTGCCGGGCGTGCAGACGGCGAGCGGCGCGGGGGTCTCCTCGGCGGTCTTCCCGCCGATCGACCACACGGGCGCACCGCAGTCGGGCAGCGTCCAGACGCCTTACCAGCCGCCCTCGACGGGGGGTTACGGTCCGCCGACCCCCGCCCCGACTCCGACGCCCGCCCCGTCCTACGGCTACCCGCAGCAGGGTGGCTACCAGACGCCGCCGCAGACCGCCGCGTACTCGCCGCAGCAGGGCTCGGCCACCCCTCCGCCGTACAACATCGCACCCCAGCAGTCCTCCATGTCGGCGGGGCGTTCCGGGGGCGGGAAGAGCAACAAGGGCGTCATCGTGGGCGCGATCGCCGTGTCGGTCCTCGCGATCGGCGGTCTGATCGTGGCGCTCAGCCTGAACTCGGGCAGTGAGGCCGAGGGCGGCGACGACGGCGCGACCGCGTCCTCCTCCCCGACCGTGGTCGAGGGGCACAAGGGGCCGGACACGTCGAAGGTCATCGACTCGACCGAGTGCACGGAGCCCGTGGAGTCGTACAACGACCCCGACAAGATCGAGCTCCCGGACTTCACCTTCAAGAACATCGACTCGGTGAAGAAGTGCTTCCAGGCGGCCGGCTGGCAGTACGACGTCCAGAAGGTCGACGAGAACACGTACGGCGAGGGCACGGTCATGGAGCAGTACCCGGCGGCCTCCGACGACGTCGACCCCAAGGACATGCCCTCGGTCATCCTCAAGGTCTCGACGGGTAACCCGTCCTGACGCCGCAGACGTAGGAAGGGCCCGGCACTCGGTGTGCCGGGCCCTTTGCGTACGTGGTGGGGGGTTTCGCCGGAAGACTGCGCGGAGGCTAGAGGTACGGGCCGCCCGAGCGGCCGACCGTGCGCGGGTCGTCGTCGCCCTCGTGGCCGCCGACGCCCGGCGGCAGTGCGCGGCGCATCTGCTCCAACTGCGCCCGGGCGGCCATCTGCTGCGCGAACAGCGTCGTCTGGATCCCGTGGAAGAGGCCTTCGAGCCAGCCGACCAACTGGGCCTGAGCGACTCGCAGTTCCGCGTCGCTCGGGATCACCTCGTCGGTGAAGGGCAGGGAGAGACGCTCCAACTCCTCCACCAGCTCCGGCGCCAGGCCGTCCTCCAGTTCCTTGACCGAGCTGGCGTGGATCTCCTTCAGCCGGGCCCGGCTGGCCTCGTCGAGGGGCGCGACCCGTACCTCTTCGAGCAGCTGCTTGATCATGCTGCCGATGCGCATGACCTTGGCCGGTTGTTCCACCATCTCCGTCACCGGGACCTCGCGGGAGTCCTCGTCGCCTCCGCCGCCGCCCACGGCCATGCCGTCCTGGCCCACGACCAGGATCTGGGGCTGTTCGGGCGACCGTTCGTTCCTCGGCATCTCCATGCCGCCATTCTCTCGCACGCGTACACCTCACCACCCTGGTGCCCCCCACGCAGGGTGATCCACCGTTTACGTGGCCACGTTCGCGGTGCGTCGATGCCGGGATGCCGGGTTGCCCAGGGCGTGTGACGCTGAGGGCGTGGCTACCTGGCTTCGTTCGGTGCGCGCGACGGGACCGGTTCTCGTCGCGGGGCTGCTCGTCGTTCTGGTGACGGGGGCCGTGCCGGCCGTGTACGCGGCCGAGCCCGACCCCGCGACCTCCTGGGCCGGCAGCCGCGCGGGCGAGGGCCGGGAAAGGCCGGGCAGGGCGGACGCCGGCCCCGTGGAACCGGAGGAGGACGCCTCCACGTCCCCGGAAGAGCTCTCTCCCCGACCGGACCACCCGGACCCCACCGGCGCCCCCGATCCGTCCCAGAACGCCGCCCTGCCCGTCCCCGGCGTCTCACCCGGTCACGGCACCGCGACCGTCGAGGAGCCCGTACTGCGGGTTTTCGCCCTCGGCAGCGGCCTCATCCTGCTGGGCATGGGCCTCGGACTGGCCTTCGTGGGGCTACGCATACGGCGGGACTGAACCGGAGACGTCTCACTGAGCGGAGCCGTGGGCCCGCGTGGCCCCCCCGGCCTCGCCTACGGCACCACCAGGAGCACCTTGCCCACGTGGCCGCTCTCCTCCAGTACCCGGTGCGCCGTGGCCGCGTCGTCCATGGGGATCTCGCGGTCGACGACCGGGCGCACATGGCCACCGGCGATCAGGGGCCAGACATGTTCGCGTACGGCGGCGACGATGGTTGTCTTCTCCTCCTGGGGCCGGGCGCGCAGCGAGGTCGCGCTGATCGCGGCGCGCTTGGCGAGGAGGGCGCCGATGTTCAGCTCGCCCTTGATACCGCCCTGCATACCGATGATCGCGAGGCGGCCGTTGACGGCCAGGACCCGGACGTTGCGGTCCAGGTACTTGGCGCCCATGTTGTCGAGGACGACGTCCGCGCCCCTGCCGCCCGTGGCCGCCCGGACCTCCTCGACGAAGTCCTGCTCGCGGTAGTTGATCAGGATGTCCGCGCCCAGGGCGGCGCACTGCTCCAGCTTCTCCTGGGTGCCCGCCGTGACGGCGACCTTCGCGCCGACGGCCTTGGCGAGCTGGATGGCCATCGTGCCGATGCCGCTGGAGCCGCCGTGCACGAGGAGCGTCTCACCGGGACGCAGGTGGGCGATCATGAAGACGTTCGACCAGACCGTGCAGGTCACCTCGGGCAACGCGGCGGCCTGGCGGAGGTCGACGCCGGTGGGGACCGGCAGCAGCTGGCCGGCCGGGACGACGACCTTCTCCGCGTAGCCGCCGCCCGAGAGGAGCGCGCACACCTCTTCACCGACGCTCCACCCGGCCACACCGGGCCCGATCTCCGCGACGCGGCCGGAACACTCCAGGCCGGGGTAGGGGGAGGCGCCGGGCGGTGGGTCGTAGAACCCCTGCCGCTGCAGCAGGTCGGCGCGGTTCACGGCGCTCGCCGCCACCTCGATGAGCACTTCGCCCTCGCCGGGCACCGGGTCGGGGACCTCGTCCCACACCAGGGCCTCGGGTCCACCGGGTTCGGGAATCGTGATCGCATGCATGAGAGGGACGCTACCGATCCTGTGGACTGAGCGTGAGTGAGCCCGCTCAGCCGCACGCCCCGAACGGTCTTGGGCGCTCCCCCACTGCCTTAAGGGCGTGGGAGGTACCCCCAGGTCCCCGGCATTCTCGACCCCGGGGCGGCGACACGCATCCCGTGCGTGGTCCGGGCCCGGGAGGCCGGCTCCCTGCGCGACCTGGCCATATGGGTACGGCCAGAGGCGACGGGGAGGCCCTGAACCATCCTCTGGTGGAGCAGGGGCCCCGCACACTGACGCCGTACCCGGTGTCCCAGGTCGCACGCCCCGTCCCGGTCCTGTCCCGGCCCCGCGCCCCCGGATTTCGCCGGTCCGGGGCCACCTCCCGCGCGCCCCACGCCCCCGGCCTGCGTCACCACAGTTTTCGTCAGGCGAAATCGGGGTGCGATCGCCCCCCATCGGAGAGACCGTGGAGACCCCACGGCCGCACGGGTTCTCGCCGACGCGCTTCGCCCCGGCGCGGAAGCAGCCGACGCAATCGTGTTTCCCGCGTTTTCCCGCGCGGCGACCGATGAGTTCCGGCGGTCCCTACGGTCTCCCCTTGCGTAGCCCCGGACACGGGCCCCGTACGCGGAAGGATCTCAACATGAGCGCACAGACGTCCGGCCTCGCGATCGAAACCGCCGGTCTGGTGAAGACGTTCGGCGAGACCCGGGCCGTCGACGGCGTCGACCTGGCCGTGCCCGCCGGCACGGTCTACGGCGTCCTCGGCCCGAACGGCGCCGGCAAGACCACCACGGTGAAGATGCTCGCCACCCTGCTGCGGCCCGACGGCGGCCAGGCGCACGTCTTCGGACACGACGTCGTCCGGGAGGCCGACGAGGTACGCGGCCGGGTCAGTCTGACCGGGCAGTACGCCTCCGTGGACGAGGACCTCACCGGCACCGAGAACCTGGTGCTGCTCGCCCGGCTCCTCGGCCACGACAAACGGACGGCCCGGCAGCGCGCCGGGCAGCTGTTGGAGGCGTTCGGGCTGAGCGAGGCGGCCGGAAAGCAGGTCAAGCACTACTCGGGCGGCATGCGGCGCCGTATCGACATCGCCGCGTCCATCCTCAACACCCCTGACCTGCTGTTCCTGGACGAGCCGACGACCGGCCTCGACCCGCGCAGCCGCAACCAGGTGTGGGACATCGTGCGGGCGGTGGTCGCCCAGGGCACGACCGTGCTGCTGACCACGCAGTACCTGGACGAGGCGGACCAGCTGGCGTCCCGGATCGCGGTCATCGACCAGGGCAAGGTGATCGCGGAGGGCACGAAGGGCGAGCTGAAGGCGTCCGTGGGTGCCGGTTCCGTCCATCTGCGGCTGCGCGACGCGGCCCAGCGGCCGCAGGCCGAGGAGGTGCTGCGTCTCGCCCTCGACGCCGACGTGCAGCGCGAGCCGGACCCGGTGGCGCTGACGGCGCGCGTCGGCGCGGGATCCGCAGGCGGACAGGGGGCCGCCGAGGCCGCCGCCCGGGCGCTCGCCGAGCTGGCCCGCACCGGTATCACCGTCGACAACTTCTCGCTGGGCCAGCCCAGCCTGGACGAGGTGTTCCTCGCCCTCACCGGACACGACACCAAGACGACGGCCACGCAGGCCGTCGACGCCCCCGAGACGAAGGACGAGGCAGCGGCATGAGCACGGCGACCACCACCGAGAACAAGGAACTCGCCCCCGTCAGCACCGAGTCGCTCACCGCGCTGCTCATCACCAAGGAACGCCCGCCGCGGCCCAGCGCCCTGTCGGCGTCGCTGACCTTCGGCTGGCGGGCCATGCTCAAGATCAAACATGTGCCGGAGCAGCTCTTCGACGTCACCGCCTTCCCGATCATGATGGTGCTGATGTACACGTACCTCTTCGGCGGGGCGCTGGCCGGCTCCCCGGAGCAGTACATCCAGTTCCTGCTGCCGGGCATCCTGGTGATGTCGGTCGTGATGATCACGATGTACACCGGGATCTCGGTCAACACGGACATCGAGAAGGGTGTCTTCGACCGGTTCCGTTCGCTGCCGATCTGGCGGCCGTCGACGATGGTCGGCTATCTGCTGGGCGACGCCCTGCGCTACGCGATCGCGTCAGTGGTGATGCTCACCGTCGGCATGATCCTCGGCTACCGCCCGGACGGCGGAGTGGTCGGTGTGGTCGCCGGGGTCGCGCTGCTCATCGTCTTCTCGTTCGCGTTCTCGTGGATCTGGACGATGTTCGGCCTCATGCTGCGCACCGAGAAGTCCGTGATGGGCGTCAGCATGATGGTGATCTTCCCGCTGACCTTCCTGTCCAACGTCTTCGTCGATCCGAGCACCATGCCGGGCTGGCTCCAGGCCTTCGTCAACAACAGCCCGGTCACGCATCTGGCCTCGGCGGTCCGTGAGTTGATGGCGGGCGAGTGGCCGACGGCGGAGATCGCCTGGACGCTGGGCTGGTCCGCCCTGTTCGTGCTGGTCTTCGGACCGATCACGATGCGGCTGTACAACCGCAAGTAGGCGATCGCTCGAAAAGGGGCGGCCCGGGGTGCCGAACCCCGGGGCCACCCCTTTTTCGCATGTCCGCTCCCGCTCCCGCTCCCGCTATGGCAGATGCTTGGTCTCGGGGGTGATCTTCGTGCTCGGGGTGGCCCGGACGATGGTGATCAGCCGGTCCGTCAACTGGAGTCGGCCGATGGACGGATCGTCGTAGCCGAGCACCCGATGTCCGCGCAGCACGCTGACCACCAGGTCCTCCGTCTCCCGCACGCCTCGCCCCACCTCGGCCTTTATGACCGGCCGTTCGGCGATGTCGAGCCCGCTGCCCTGTTGGATGAGGTCCTCCATCACCATGCCGGCGGCGGGGCTGAGCACGGAGAGCCCGAGGAGCCGTCCGGCCGCACTGGCGCTGGTGATGACGACATCGGCCCCGGACTGCTTCAGCAGCGGCGCGTTCTCCTCTTCCCGGACGGCAGCCACGATCTTCGCGCCGCGGTTGAGCTGGCGAGCGGTCAGCGCGACCAGTACGGCGGTGTCGTCCCGCGCGGTGGAGATGATGATCTGCCGCGCCTTCTGGAGTTCCGCCCGCAGCAGCACATCACTGCGGGTCGCGTCCCCGATCACCCCCGTGTATCCCTCTGAGGTCGCCGCCTCGATGGCCTTCGAGCTGGGGTCCACCACGACGACCTGCTCCTTCCTCAGGCCCGTCGCGCAGACGGTCTGGACCGCCGACCGCCCTTTCGTCCCCCAGCCGACGACAACGGTGTGCTCCCTCAAGGCCGCCCTCCAGCGGTTCAGTCGCCATTCCTCGCGCGTGCGCTCCGTGAGAACCTCCAGCGTGGTGCCGACCAGGATGATCAGGAACAACACACGCAGCGGCGTGATCACGAAGATGTTGGTGAGCCGGGCAGCATCGCTGACCGGGGTGATGTCGCCGTATCCGGTGGTGGAGAGGGTGACGGTGGCGTAGTAGAACGCGTCGAGCAGATCCACGGAACCGTCGGAGTTGTCGTTGTACCCCTCGCTGTCGGCATAGACGATGAAGGCGGTGGCGACGAGCACGAAGATGGCCATCGCCAGTCGCTTGCCGACCTGACGGATAGGCCGCTCGATCTCTCTCTTCGGCAGTCTCACCTGGTGGGTCACGTGACGCTCGTCCGCGTTGCGGGCGATCGCGTCCTGGCCCGGAAGTTTCACGTGAAACACTCCCCGTTTCGGCGTACATCCCCTGGCTGCACTCCGCCCCCGACGGCTCTTCGTTTCACGTGAAACACCGCTGGTCGCACGGCTGGTGAGCCATATCGACGTTTCACGTGAAACACACCTGGATGCCCGCCGTCGCCCAGGGCAGATCGAGCAGCTCCAACTCCTGGCCGGAACGAGCGCCGCCCGGTGGTACGACGGCAAGGGCATCGGCGGTGGCGATGCCGCGGAGCATAGCGGGGCCGTTGTAGTGCAGCGGCAGGGCGTCGTCACCCCGCAGAGCGACAGGGACGAGCCGCGTGTCGTGCGGGTGCCCGTGCACCGCCTCCCGCAGCGGCATCGTGTACGGCTCCGGTGCGACGCGCCCGGCCAGGGTCCGCAGCAGCGGCTCGGCGAGCGTGAACAGCCCGGAGACGGCGGCCAGCGGGTTGCCGGGCAGCCCGACGAGGTGCTGATCCGGCTTGACCCGGGCCAGCAACATGGGGTGCCCCGGGCGCACCTTCACCCCGTCGACGAGGAGTTCGGCCCCGACGCGACGCAGGGTGGGGTGGACATGGTCGACGGGTCCGGACGCCGTGCCGCCCGTGGTGACGATCAGCTCGGCGGAGGACTTCTTCACCGCCCGGTACAGGGCATCGGCGTCGTCACCGAGGCGGCGTACGGCGGTGATCTCGGCACCGAGTGCCCGGAGCCAGGAGGGCAGCATCGGGCCGAGGGCGTCCCGGATCGAGCCCTCGCGCGGGAGCCCCTCGGTGAGCAGTTCGTCGCCCAGGACGAGCAGTTCGACGCGCGGGCGGGGGAGCACGCTCAACGTGTCGTACCCGGCGGCCGACGCGAGCCCGAGCGAGGCCGGGGTGATCTGCGTACCGACCGGCAGCAGTTGGTCGCCGCTGCGGCACTCCTGGCCTCGTGGGCGGATGTCCTGCCCGTGTGCGAGGTCGCGGGTCGGGTGCAGCCGCCCCTTGTCGTCGGTGCGGCCGTGCTCGCTGCGCAGGACGGCGGTCGTGTCGGGCGGGATACGGGCGCCGGTGGCGATCCTGACCGCCTCCCCGTCCGTGAGCCGTACGGGCTCGGCGTGCCCCGCCAGCACCCCGTCCTCCCGCACCGCCCAGGGGCCGGGACCCGCGACCGCCCAGCCGTCCATCGCGGAGGTGTCGAAGGAGGGGAGGTCGGTGAGGGCGGTGAGAGGGGCGGCGAGCACGAGGCCGAGGGCCTGGTCGACGGTGACCGACACGGGCACCCGGCGTCCGGCCGAGCGGGCGGCACGTTCGGCGACGGCCCGGGCCTCGGGCCAGGAAGTGGCCCGGTGGTGGGAATCGTCCTTGGCCCGGTGCGCGCCGGTCTGACCGGTCGTGGAGGTCTCGCGGGAGGAGCGCGGCTCAGCCGGTCCCCGGACGGGCCTGTCGTTGGCCACGGCCAGCGCCTCCTCCACGTCGAGTTCCTCGGCGTCCTGGGCGGTCATCCGGCGGCCGGGCCGGTGTCCTGGCCGGCGCCGGGCCCGGGGTGGGGAGTGGCGTCCGGGGCGGCTTCGGCCTTGCCGTCCGGGGCGGCCTCGACAGTGGCCTCGTCGGCCCAGCGCAGGGCCAGGGCGGAGGCCTTGCGGGCGGCTTCGGTGACCGCCTCGGGGCCTCCTCCGGCCTTGGCGGCGGCGTAGCCGATCAGGAACGTGGTCAGCGGGGCGGCGGGCCGGGCCACGCTGTGGGCGGCGTCACGGGCGAGATCGAGCAGCTCGGTGATGTCGACGTCGAGGTCGATCCCCAGCTCGTCCTTGACTGCGGAAATCCATTCATCCAACACGTGGCCATGCTCCCTGATCCGTGCGCGGGCGGCGGCGATGTCGTCCCAGGTGTCGCAGTCGAAGGACGCGAGAGGGTCGGTGATGCGGGTGAGGCGCAGTGCGGCGGTCAACCGCCGCAGGGGGAGGCCCGTCAGGCCGTCGTGCTCGACGGCGAGCCGCGCGAGTTCTCGGCGGAGGGTCTCGGCCCGGTAGGCGGCCACGAGCGGCTGGTCACGGCCGTCGGGGTCGGTGACCAGGACGCCGTCGGCGGGCCCCTGGGCGGCCAGGAGGGCGTCGAGCAGCCGCCGTACCGTCTCCTCGTCCAGGAACGGCAGATCTGCGGAGAGGACGACGACGTACGGCGCGGTGGTGTGCCGGAGTCCGGCACCCAGCGCGGCGAGGGGGCCGCCGCCGGGGGGTTCCTCGCGGGCCCACAGCACGGGCCGCGCGGTGGGCCGGGGATCGGCGACGACCACGGTCGTCGCGGCCCCGGCGCAGGCGTTCAGCACGCGGTCGAGCAGCGCCCGTCCGCCGACGCGCACGGCGGGCTTGTCCGTGCCGCCGAGCCGCCGGGCGGCGCCGCCGGCGAGCACGACGGCGTCGAACACCTCGGTACCGGGGCCGCCCGGCGGCTCGTACGCGGTCACCCTCCGAGTATGCGTGCCTTCACGATCACTGGGAACGCGGGGAGGCCGCGCGTTCCCGCCGGCCCGGTCGGGCCCGACGGCGCACGGCGGCCGGGTCCGACGGACGAAGGCGGTGATCAGAGCGTCCGCAACAGCACCGCCGGCTGTTCGACGCAGTCCGCCACGTACCGCAGGAAGCCGCCCGCCGTGCCGCCGTCGCACACCCGGTGGTCGAAGGTGAGCGAGAGCTGCACGACCTGCCGTACCGCCAGCTCGCCCTCGTGCACCCAGGGTTTGGGGACGATGCGGCCGACGCCGAGCATGGCGGCCTCGGGGTGGTTGATGATCGGCGTCGAGCCGTCGACACCGAACACTCCGTAGTTGTTCAGCGTGAAGGTGCCGCCCGTCAGCTGGGCGGGCGTCAGTGTGCCGGTGCGCGCCGCCTCGGTCAGCCGGGCGAACTCCGCGCCGAGCGACTCCGCGTTCCTGGTGTGCGCGTCCCGCACGACGGGGACGACCAGTCCTCGTTCGGTCTGCGCGGCGAACCCGAGGTGCACCTGCTCCAGCCGGACGACCTCGCGGGCTTCCATGTCGACCATGGAGTTGAGTTCGGGGAAGCGGGCCAACGCGGCGGTGCAGATACGGGCGAGCATCGCCAGGAGGGAGATCTTCGGGCCTCTGGCGGCGTTCATGGCCGTGCGAGCGTTCATCAGCTCTGTCGCGTCGGCGTCCACCCAGCAGGTCGCGTCCGGGATCTCACGCCGGCTGCGGGAGAGCTTGTCGGCGACGGCGCCGCGGACGCCTCGGAGGGGGACCCGGGTGCCGGACGAGGTGCCGGCGGCGGGCGCGGACCGCGTGACCGGAGCGGCAACCGGAGCGGCGACGGGCGGTGCGCTCACGGCCCGGGACGCCTCGACCGGAGCCGTGGCGGCCCGCAGCGCGTGCTCGACATCCGCCCGAAGGATCAGGCCGTCGGGCCCCGAGCCCCGCAGCTTCCGCAGGTCGAGCCCGTTCTCCCGGGCGAGACGGCGGACGAGCGGGGAGATGACCGGCACGGGCCCGAGCGGACGCTCGGGGGAGGCGGCCGACCCCGGCCCGTGCGGCTGCTCAGGAGCGGTGACCGGGGCGGCGGCCGTCTCGGCGGAGCCGAGCGCCACCGTCGGCGCCGCTGGACCCGCGGCCCGGACCGGCTCCCCCGGCCGCACCCGCCTGCGGCGGGCCGGGGGCGCCCCGGTGCCGTAGCCGACCAGCACGTTGCCGGAGCCCTCGTGCGCGTCGGCGGCGCCCGCGCCCGTCGGCCCGGCGGAGCCGTCGGCGACCGGCGCTCCCACCGCCACCGTCAACAGCGGTGCCCCGACGGGCAGTTCCGTGCCCTCCTCGCCGAAGCGGGCGGTGACGACGCCGCCGTAGGGGCAGGGGACCTCGACCATGGCCTTGGCCGTCTCGACCTCGACGACGGGCTGGTCGATCGCGACGACGTCCCCGACCTGGACGAGCCAGCGGACGATCTCGGCCTCGGTCAGCCCCTCACCGAGGTCGGGCAGCTTGAACTCCAGCACCTGTGCCATCAGTTCTCCGCCT
The DNA here is from genome assembly GCF_019599145.1 of Streptomyces akebiae. Classification (NCBI taxonomy): domain Bacteria; kingdom Bacillati; phylum Actinomycetota; class Actinomycetes; order Kitasatosporales; family Streptomycetaceae; genus Streptomyces; species Streptomyces akebiae. Next base: position 5,050,853 of record NZ_CP080647.1, read on the forward strand.
CCCACTGCAGGCGTCCCACGGCGTCCAGGATCCGGTCGACGCCGGGCAGATGGTGCCGTTCCAGCATCGGCGGCGGGTAGGGGATGTCGAACCCGGCGACGCGCAGCACGGGCGCCTCCAGGTGGTGGAAGCAGCGCTCGGTCACGCGGGCCGCGATCTCGCCGCCCGGGCCGCCGTAGGAGCCGGACTCGTGCACGACCACCGCGCGGCCGGTCCGCCGTACCGACGCGGCGACGGTCTCGTCGTCGAAGGGCACCAGGGAGCGCAGGTCCACGACTTCGAGGTCCCAGCCCTCGGCCGTGGCCGCCTCGGCGGCCTCCAGGCAGACGGGCACGGACGGGCCGTAGGTGATGAGCGTGGCGCTGCGGCCGGTACGGCGCACGACCGCACGGCCGATCGGCTCGACGCCCTGCGGTTCCTCGGGGTTCCAGGTGTCCTTCGACCAGTACAAGCGCTTGGGTTCCAGGAAGACGACCGGGTCGTCGGACGCGATGGCGGCGCGCAGCAGCCCGTAGGCGTCGGCGACGGTGGCGGGCGTGACGACATGGAGGCCGGGGGTCGCCATGTAGTACGCCTCGGAGGAGTCGCTGTGGTGCTCGACGCCGCCGATGCCACCGCCGTAGGGGACGCGGATGGTGATCGGCAGCGGCATCGCGCCGCGCGTGCGGTTGCGCATGCGGGCGACGTGGCTGATGAGCTGCTCGAACGCCGGGTAGGCGAACGCGTCGAACTGCATCTCCACAACGGGCCGCAGCCCGTACATGGCCATGCCGACGGCCGTGCCGAGGATGCCCGCCTCGGCGAGCGGGGTGTCGGTGACGCGGTCCTCGCCGAACTCCTTCGCGAGGCCGTCGGTGACCCGGAAGACTCCGCCGAGGGTGCCGACGTCCTCTCCCATGACGTGCACGGTGGGGTCGGCGGTCATGGCGTCGCGCAGGGCGCGGGTGAGCGCCTGCGCCATGGTGGCGGGCTTGAGCGCGACGGTGGTCATCGGTGTGCCCCTTCTTCCTCCGCCGCCAGCTCGGCCTTCAGCAGGGCTTGCTGTTCGCGCAGTTGAGGGGTCGGTTCGGCGTACACATGGGCGAAGAGGTCCATGGGGTCGAGCACGGGGTCCTGGTTCATGCGCGCGCGCAGGTCGGCGGCCATCGCCTCGGCGGCCTCCTGGGCGGCCCGGATGCCGTCCTCGTCGAGGAGTCCGCGCTCGGTCAGCTCGTGCTCCAGGAGCGCGATCGGGTCGTGCGCACGCCAGGTCTCGACCTCGCCCTCGCCCCGGTAGCGGGTGGCGTCGTCGGCGTTGGTGTGGGCGTCGATGCGGTACGTCACCGCCTCGACCAGCGTGGGCCCGCCGCCCGCGCGCGCGTGGGCCACGGCCTCCGTGAGCACCTGGTGCACGGCCGCCGCGTCGTTGCCGTCGACCAGACGGCCCGGCATCCCGTAGCCGACGGCCTTGTGGGCCAGCGACGGGGCGGCGGTCTGCTTGGCGAGCGGGACGGAGATCGCGAAGCCGTTGTTCTGGACGAGGAAGACGACCGGGGCCTGCCAGACGGCGGCGAAATTGAGGGCCTCGTGGAAGTCGCCCTCGCTGGTGCCGCCGTCGCCGACCAGGGCGAGCGCGACCACGTCGTCGCCTTTGAGGCGGGCGGCGTGCGCGAGGCCCACGGCGTGCGGGAGCTGGGTGGCGAGGGGGGTGCACAGGGGCGCGACACGGTGCTCGTGCGGGTCGTAGCCCGTGTGCCAGTCGCCGCGCAGCAGGGTGAGCGCCTGCACGGGGTCGAGGCCGCGGGCGACGGCGGCGAGCGTGTCGCGGTAGCTCGGGAAGAGCCAGTCCCGCTCTTCGAGGACGAGCGCGGCGGCGACCTCGCAGGCCTCCTGGCCGGTGCTGGAGGGGTAGACGGCGAGCCTGCCCTGCTTGGTCAGGGCCGTGGCCTGCGTGTTGTAGCGACGGCCGCGCACCAGCTCGGCGTAGAGCCGGCGCAGCAGCGCGGGGTCGACGTCGGCGGCCGCGTCCGTGCCGAGCACGCGGTACGGCAGGGCGTCGGGCAGCAGCGGCGCGGGGTCCGTGCGGGGCTGCCAGGCGGGCGGCGGTGTCGGGCGGTACGCGCCCCGCTGCTCCATGACCGTCATACGGCACCTCCTCGTGGGAGTGGCTCAGGGACGCGGCACGGTTGTGACGCGTCTCACCTACCGATTGTTCGGTCGTTGACGCATTTTGGCTACAGGGGACCCGAGGCTGTGGACAAACGGTTCTGCACAGCCTCAAATGAACGCAGTACGTCCATGATGGAGAGGCGGGGGCACATGGCACCTGAACAAATGGCCGAGCCGCCGGAGCACGGCCCGGCCCTGCCGCCCCCTCGACCGCTGGACGCCATAGATCAGGACATCCTGCGCATGCTCCAGTCCGACGGCCGCGCCTCGATACGGTCCGTCGCCGAACGGGTCCACGTCTCGCGTGCCAACGCCTACGCGCGCATCAACCGCCTCATCGAGGACGGCGTGATCCGCGGCTTCGGGGCGCGCGTGAACCACGAGCGCGCCGGAAAGGGCACCTCGGCCTACATCACCCTCAAGATCGTGCAGAACTCCTGGCGCACGGTCCGCGACCAACTGCGCCAGCTCTCCGGCGCCGCGCACATCGCCCTGGTGGGCGGTGACTACGACGTCCTGCTCCTGGTGCACACCTCGGACAACAGAGCCCTGCGCGAGGTCGTCCTCACCAAGCTCCAGGCCATCCCGGAGGTGCTCAGCACCCGGACACTGCTGGTGTTCGAGGAGGAGGACGTGGAACCGGAGGGCTGAGCGGCCCCGGGCGGCGCCCGCGCTGCGCGAGGGGGCGCTCAGCCCTGGCCGCGCAGCCCCGTGAAGACCAGCTGGGCCACGGCTTCGGACACTTCCCGCTCGCCCATGCCCCGCCCGTCCGGGCGGTACCACTCCACGATCGAGTTGATCATCCCGAAGACCAGCCGTGTCGCGAGGCGCACCTCCACGTCGCCTCGGACGTCCCCGTCGGCCGCCGCGGCCTTCAGCAGTTCGGCGACCCGGTGGTCGAAGTCGCGGCGCCGCTCCAGCGCCCAGCGCTCGGTGTCCGTGTTGCCGCGCACCCTCAGCAGCAGCGTCACGTAGGGGAGTTCGTTCATGAGCACCTCGACCATGCGCCGGACGACGTGCTCCAGGCGCTCCACCGACCGCCCCACGCGCGCGGGTTCCTCGTCGAGGATCCCGAAGAGACCGTCCAGCGCCCGGCTGACGGCCCGGCGCAGCAGCTCCTCCTTCCCGGTGACGTGGTGGTATATCGACGACTTGGAGATACCGGCCGCCTTGGACAGGTGCTCCATGGAAGTGCCGTCGTAGCCGCGCTCGTTGAAGACCCGGACGGCGACGGACAGCAGCGTCTCCGGGGTGTACGTGTCGCGCTTGGCGGTGGTCATGAGGAGGTGCCCTCCCGCTTGTCGGAGGCGTAGGCGTGGCGGTAGAGGGCCAGGGACGGCGCATAGCGCCCGGACGGGTCGCGCAGGTGCAGATCGTCCAGGAGGGCGTACGCCCAGTTCCGGCCCAGCCTGCGGCTCCATTCGAAGGGCCCCAGAGGGTAGTTGACGCCCAGGCGCATCGCCGTGTCGATGTCCTCCTTGGTGGCCACGCCCTTGGCGACGGCGTCATGCGCGAGGTCGATGATCCGTGCCACCGTGCGGGCCACGATCATGCCGGGGGCGTCCCCGATGACGCTGACGTCCTTGCCGAGCGCCTGGAAGAGGCCGATGGCCTCGGTGAGGGTCTGCGGCGAGGTGTCCTGGGAGGCGGAGAGCGCGAGCCGGGTGGCCCTGCGGTAGTCGAGCGCCAGGTCGAAGTAGACGACGTCCCGGAACTCCACGGAGGTCTGTCCGTCGGCGAGGGCCAGCTGGCCGCCGCTCGGCAGGACGAGCCGGGTGCCGTGGTCCTCCTCGTCCTCGCGGACCGGGATGCCCGCCTCCCGGATCAGGGCGAGCAGGTCGGAGGCGGGGCCGAGATCGCCCTCGACGACGACGTACGCGGGCGCGGGCACCGGTTCGGCGGTGTGCGGCTCGGGCCGCTCGGCGTCCTCGGCGTGGTCGTACCAGCCGCGCCCCGTCTTGCGGCCGAGCCGACCGGACTCGACGAGCCGTCGCTGGGCCAGCGAGGGCGTGAACCGCACGTCCTGGAAGAAGGCCTGCCAGACGGAGTGGGTGACGGACTCGTTGACGTCCTGCCCGATGAGGTCGGTCAGTTCGAAGGCGCCCATCCTGAAGCCGCCGCACTCCCGCAGGATCGCGTCGATGGTGACGGGCTCGGCCGCCTGCGACTCGTAGACCGCGAAGGCCTCCGCGTAGAACGGCCGTGCGATGCGGTTGACGATGAAACCGGGGGTGTCCGCGCAGGCGACCGGCGTCTTGCCCCAGACGCGCGCCAGCTCGTACGCGCGCGTGGCCGACGTGACGTCGGTGGCGAAGCCGGAGACGACCTCGACGAGGGGCAGCAGCGGCGCGGGGTTGAAGAAGTGCAGGCCCACGAAACGGCCCGGGTTGCGCAGGGCACCGCCGATGGCCGTGACGGACAGGGAGGACGTGTTGGTGGCGAGCAGGCAGTCCTCGCCGACGATGTCCTCCAGCGCGCGGAACAGCTCCTGTTTGACGTCCAGCCGCTCCAGGACCGCCTCGACGACGAGGCCGCAGTCCGCGAGGTCGGGGAGGCTCTCGACGGCGTGCAGCCGGGCGAGCGCGGAGTCCCGGTCCGCACCGGTCATGCGGGCCTTCGCCACGAGCCGGTCGAGCCGGGCACCGATGGCCTCGGCGGCCTCCCGGGCACGACCGGGGACGGTGTCGAACAGTTGTACGGGATGGCCGGCGGCCAACGCGACCTGGGCGATGCCCTGGCCCATGGTGCCGGCGCCGACGACGGCCACGGGGCTGCTGAGGTCGAGTGCTGTCATGTGCGCGATCCTCCCGCACGGGGTTGTCCACAGATGCGGCGGACCCCCTTGTCCCGACCGATCGTTCGGTTACTCTAACTCTGTCCGCCTGTTCCTGCCCAGGTCAGGACTCGATGAAGAGCTCCTGACGTGAGGAGTTGGTCAAGCATGGCCGCCGAACCGTCCGCGCACGCCCTGATCGCCAAGCACCGGCCCACCCTCGACCAGGCCCTGGAAGCGATCCGCACCCGCGCGTACTGGTCGCCCCACCCCGAGCACCCCAAGGCATACGGCGAGAACGGCAGCCTGGGCATGGCCGAGGGCAAGGCCGCCTTCGACGCCCTGCTCGGCACCCGCCTCGACCTCGCCCAGCCCGGCACCGACGACTGGGTGGGCGGCGAGATCTCCCCGTACGGCATCGAGCTGGGCGTCACCTACCCGCACGCGGACGTGGACACGCTGCTGCCGGCCATGAAGGCCGGGCAGCGCGCGTGGCGCGACGCGGGCGCCGAAGCGCGCGCGGCGGTGTGTCTGGAGATCCTCAAGCGCATCAGCGACCGCACCCACGAGTTCGCCCACGCCGTCATGCACACCAGCGGCCAGGCCTTCATGATGGCGTTCCAGGCCGGCGGTCCGCACGCCCAGGACCGAGGCCTGGAGGCGGTGGCCTACGCGTACGCGGAGCAGGTCCGCACCCCGGACGAGGCGGCGTGGAGCAAGCCCCAGGGCAAGCGCGACCCGCTCGCGCTCACCAAGAAGTTCAAGCCCGTCCCGCGCGGCATCGCCCTCGTCATCGGCTGCAACACCTTCCCGACATGGAACGGCTACCCCGGCCTGTTCGCCTCCCTCGCCACCGGCAACGCGGTCCTCGTGAAGCCCCACCCGCGCGCGGTACTGCCGCTCGCCCTCACGGTCCGGGTCGCCCGCGAGGTCCTCGCCGAGACCGGTTTCGACCCGAACCTGGTCGCGCTGGCCGCCGAACGCCCCGGCGAGGGCATCGCCAAGGACCTGGCCACTCGCCCCGAGATCCGCATCATCGACTACACCGGCTCCACGTCCTTCGGCGACTGGCTGGAGGCCAACGCCCGCCAGGCGGAGGTCTACACGGAGAAGGCCGGCGTCAACACGGTGCTCGTCGACTCCACCGACGACTACAAGGGCATGCTCTCCAATCTGGCCTTCTCCCTGTCCCTGTACAGCGGCCAGATGTGCACCACCCCGCAGAACGTGCTCATCCCCCGCGACGGCATCACCACCGACGAGGGCGCCAAGTCCTACGAGGAGGTCGTCAACGATCTCGCCAAGTCGGTCGCCGGCCTGCTGGGCGACGACGCGCGCGCGAACGCGCTGCTCGGCGCGATCGTCAACCCCGACGTCAAGGCCCGTCTCGAAGCGGCCGCCTCACTCGGCGAAGTCGCGCTCGCCGCACGGGAGATCACCCACCCCGAGTTCCCGGACGCGGTCGTCCGGACGCCGGTGATCGTGAAGCTCGACGGCGCGCGGAAGTACTGGGAGCGGACCGACGACGAGGCCGCGTACATGAGCGAGTGCTTCGGCCCGGTGTCGTTCGCCGTCGCGGTCGACTCGGTGGCGGACGGGTTGGACCTGCTTCGCCGGACCATCGCCGAGAAGGGCGCGATGACCGTCGGCGCCTACACGACCTCCGACGAGGTGGCCGAGGCCGTCGAGGAGGTCTGCCTGGAGGAGTGCGCGCAGCTGTCGCTGAACCTCACGGGCGGGGTCTACGTGAACCAGACCGCGGCCTTTTCGGACTTCCACGGCTCCGGCGGGAATCCGGCGGCGAACGCGGCGTTGTGCGACGGGGCGTTCGTGGCCAACCGTTTCCGGGTGGTGGAGGTCCGGCGCGAGGCGTAGAGGCCCGCGCCCCTGGAGGGCGCTGCCTCAGCGCCGCCGCCTCAGAAGGCGCCCGCGCTCCAGTGGTACAGCGTCATCGCCACGCTCGTCGCCAGGTTGTAGCTGGAGACCTGGGGACGCATGGGGAGCGCCAGCAAGTGGTCGGCACGGGAGCGCAGTTCGGCGGAGAGACCGCTGCGTTCGGAGCCGAAGGCCAGGACGGCGTCGTCCGGGAGCTTCAGCCCCCGGATGTCGTCGCCCTCGGGATCGAGCGCGAAGAGGGGGCCCGGGGGCAGATCGGCCACACTCAGGCGTTCGACGGCGGTCGCGAAGTGCAGGCCCGCCCCACCGCGCACGACAGTGGGGTGCCAGGGATCCAAGGTGCCCGTGGTGACCACGCCGGTCGCGCCGAAACCGGCCGCCAGCCGGATCACGGCCCCCGCGTTGCCCAGGTTGCGCGGGTTGTCGAGGACGACGACCGGGGTGGTGCGCGGCGTACGGGCGAGCGCCGCCAGATGGGCCGCGCGCGAGGGGCGTACGGCGAGGGCGGCGACGGCAGTGGGGTGCGGGCGGGCCACGAGGCTCCGGTACGTCTCCTCCGGGACCTCGTGGAGGAGGCCCGCGAGCCGGTCCTGGACGTCCGGGGCCAAGTCGTCGGCGAGGGCGAGCGCCGCCGCGCGGTCCACGGTGACGGCCACCGGAACCTCGGCGCCGAAGCGCACGGCGTGCTTGAGCGTGTGGAAACCGTCCAGCAGGACGGCGGTGTCGACCAGGCGGCGCCAGGCTCGCACGGGGTCACCGACCGGCCGTGCTTGCGGTCCACTCACGGCGTCGACCACCGGTCGGTGTGCCACTCCGTCCAGCGGTCCGTATGCCGGCCCGTCGGCCGGTCCGTCCGCTGGTGCGCTCACCGGATCGTTCATGCGGTGAAGCCTACGTGGGGCTGCTCCGCCTCCCCCTCCTCCTGCCTCTCCCCCTTCTCCCGCTTCTCCTGGGTGAGCGAAGGCTGTCCCGGGCCGCGCGGGCCCGGGATCGTACGGCCGCTCCCCGGCGGCACACGACGCACGACGCGGTCACGCGCGCGTGCCACCAGGCCACCCAGACGCTTCAGGAAGGGCGTCGGCAGGAAGACGGCGTCGGCGGCGATCATCGCGAGCGAGAAGAACGGCAGCCCCAGCACGACGGCGATCACGGCGTGCTCGGTGATCATGACCGCCAGCAGGATGTTCTTGACCCGCCGGTTGAAGAGCGTGAACGGGAAGGCGACCTGCACGATCACCGTCCCGTAGGTCACCAGCATCACCATCGTGCCGCTGGACGACATCAGGTCGGAGAGCGCGGCCCAGGGCGAGAAGTAGTCCAGGTGGAACGGGTAGTAGGCGGCCGTGCCGTCCTGCCAGCGCGAGCCCTGGATCTTGTACCAGCCGGCCGCCGCGTAGATCAGACACGCCTCTGCCATGATCACGACCAGGGCGGCGTTGTGCGCGAGATTTCCGACGATGTCGAGCAGCGCACGCGGCTTGGTGTCCGACTCGATGCGTCCGGCGGCCCACCACAGGCCGTGCACCGCCCACAGCCCCCAGAAGAACGTGAGCCAGCCGCCCAGCAGGCCCCCGGGGACGAGACCACCGAACGTCGACACCAGCAGCGCGAAGCCGAGCACACCCCACAGGAGGGGGCCGGCCAGGTCCTCCCGCGCTCCGCCGTCCCGTTCCAGGCGCTCGCGCACGCGCCGTGCACGCCGTGCGTCCAGCGACCAGACCTGGGCACAGCGGACGAAGACGAGATAGATCGCCATGAGGTGGATGACGTTGTCGCCGCCGTCCCCCATGAAGACGCTGCGGTTCTGCAGCGAGAGGACGCCCACCATGAAGAGGACGCTCACGGCGCGGGTGCGCCAGCCGAGCAGCAGCAGGAAGGTCGACAGGATGGCGACGGCGTAGACGATCTCGAACCACACCATGCTGTCGGACCACATCAGCACCGTGAAGGCGTCGTTGTCCGCGATCAGCCGCTGGGCCAGCTCCCAGCTCCAGGGCCCGTCCGGGCCGTACAGTTCGCGCCGGTGCGGAAACTCGCGCAACAGGAACAGCAGCCAGGTCGCGGAGAAGCCGATACGGATGATCGCGCTCTGGTACGGGCCCAGCGCACGATCGGTGACACGGGTGATGCCGTTGGCCGTCGCCGCGACGAGGCGGCCCATGGGGCTCACCGGCGGCACCGGGTGGGGCGGGATCATGGAACTCATCCGGCGCCGGCCTCCGTCCGGCCGGTGGCGGCCCGGTCGGCGTCGGCCGCGTCGGCCGCGTCGGCCGCAGCGTCCGTCCGGTCGTCGTCGGTCACCGACCACCAGGGCAGCTCACGGACGACGGGCTTGTCGGTCACCTTTTCCTCGCTCCACTCGGGCGGCGGCACATTGGTGGTACGGGACCGGAGCTGGATCCGCTCGATCTCACCGCCGGGGCCGTCGGCCTGCTCACGGTCGAGGCGCATCACGACGATGCGGCGCACATAGCGCTCGGACAGATCGCCGCGCGACGAGGTGGCGCGGTGCTCACCGTCGTGCGTGGCGGTGTAGAAGTCCCAGGCCCGGCGCAGTTCGTTCTGCTGGGTGTGGCTGGGCACCGGATTGTGGTCGATCGCGGCGCCGTCCAGCGCCGACAGGTCGTACCAACCGGTCGTGCGCACCTCTCCGTCAGCGGTGCGGACCTCGGCGCGCGCCTGCACCGCGATGTTCTGCTGCAGCGGGTTCGGGGCGAACAGCTTCCAGTTCTGCTCGAACTCCGGGTAGACCCATTCGTCCACCGCCCGGCCGTGCTGCTTCGTCAACGTGTTCGAGGGCGCTATGTGCAGAAACACCAGCCCGAGATGCGCACAGGTCGCCACGGCCACGATGGCGAGCACCAGCGCCACGGCGATCTGGTACGGCAGCGTCAGCGCGGCGATACCGGAGGCCGGCTGCGCCGGCCCGGCTATCTGCTCCGGTCGCGAGTGCGGGAACGACTCCGCCGGCGAATCGTCCGGTGGCCCCGATGACACATCCGACCCTGACGGCGAAACCGGTGATCCCGGTGATCCCGGTGATCCCGGTGATCCCGGTGATCCCGACAACGAATCCGATGGTGACCGAGGCAGAGGCAGGGGTGGAGGCAGGACGCTCGGGGCCGGGGTCTCACCGGCCGGCCGCCCCCTCGGCGGCGTATCGCTCGCGGAGGCCGCGTCGCCCTCGGGCTCGTCCCGCCCTCGCTGGGCGTTCGAGACCTCGTCGTTCGCGTCCATTGCGCCCAGCTCCCCGATTTCCACTACCCGGTCGACTTCCCCACCGGAACTTACTCAGCCGCACTCCTCCGGCACAGCCCCGAATGGCCACAGCAGTCACATCGTCACACCGCTCACACGGCACCCATGAGGTTATCCACAGCGGGGGACACCTTACGGCGCGGTGTGGCCCGCTTCTCTTCCGACAGCCGCCCCGACCACGCCCCCGCCTGTCCGACCTGGCCTTCGTCGCCCGGCCACTGCCTCGGCCCCCTCACACCATTCCCTTCTTCTAGAACCTGTTCTATCTTGACGCCCCGTCATCGGCGAAACGGAAGGGGCGGGACCGTGGACTTCACGTTCACCGAGGAGCAGCAGGCGGCGGCCGAGGCGGCGAGGGCGGTGTTCGCCGGGGTCGCGCCGGACGGTGTGCCCAGCCCGTCGCTCGTGCCGGGGGCGGTGGCCGACGACTTCGACCGGGCTCTGTGGGCGAAGCTCGCCGACGCGGACCTGCTCAGCCTGTTGCTCGACCCCGCGTACGGAGGGTCGGGGCTCGACCCGATCGCGCTGTGCCTGGTCCTGCGCGAGTCGGCGAAGGTGCTGGCCAGGGGGCCACTGCTGGAGAACAGCGCGGCGGCCGTGTCGGTGCAGGCCCATGGGAGCGAGGAGCTGAAGGCGGAGCTGCTCGCGCGCGTCGGCAGGGGCGAGGTCGTCCTGACCGTCGCCGCGCACGGCCGCACGGGCCACGATCCGGCCGAACTCGCCGTGACCGCCCGCCGGGACGAAGGCGGCGTCTGGGTCCTGGACGGCGTGCAGACGGCGGTGCCCTGGGCCCACAACGCGGACTTCATCGTCGTCCCCGCCACGGTCGCGGCCGCCGACGGCCGTGCCGTGCTCGCCCTCGTCCCCCGCCTCCACGCAGGGGTGACGCTCGCCGAGCAGATCTCCACCACCGGTGAACGGCTCGCGGAGCTGCGCCTGGACGCGACACGGGTCGCCGACCGGGATGTCCTCGACGCGGAGGGCGCGTGGGAACGGCTGCGGGAGCTGCTGGCCACCGGCACATGCGCGCTGGCGCTCGGCCTGGGCGAAAGGGTCCTCGGCATGACCAGTGAGTACGCCGGCAAGCGCGAACAGTTCGGCTTCCCGATCGCCTCGTTCCAGGCCGTCGCCGTACAGGCCGCCGACCGCTTCATCGACCTGCGCGCGATGGAGGCGACGCTGTGGCAGGCCGCCTGGCGCATCACCTCGGGCGCGGGAGGTGCGCTGCCCGCCTCCGGAGATGTCGCCGTGGCCAAGATCTGGGCCTCGGAGGGGGTACGACGGGTGGTACAGACCGCACAGCATCTGCACGGGGGCTTCGGCGCCGACGTCGACTATCCCCTGCACCGCTATCACGCCTGGGCCAAGCAGCTCGAACTGTCGCTGGGGCCCGCAGCGGCCCACGAGGAGGCCCTCGGGGACCTTCTGGCGGCACACCCCATGAGCTGAGGCGTCACACGCAGACCTCGACGCGGGGCGCGCACGTCCGATCCGCACGCTCTCTCCGCGCGCCCCGACCCGCCGCGTCCCCTAGAGAACGAAGCCCGCCCCGCCCTTGTCGTCCACCACCGGACGGCCGAGGGCCGCCCACACCTGCATGCCACCGTCGACGTTCACGGCGTCGATGCCCCGCTGGACGAGATAGTTGGTGACCTGCGCCGAACGCCCGCCCGAGCGGCAGATCACATGGACCCTGCCGTCCTGCGGCGCCGCCTCGGTGAGCTCGCCGTAGCGCGCCACGAACTCGCTGATGGGGATGTGCAGCGCCCCTTCGGCATGACCCGCCTGCCACTCGTCGTCCTCCCGGACGTCCAGCAGGAAGTCGTCGTCCTTGAGGTCTCCGACCTCGACCGTGGGCACACCCGCTCCGAAATGCATGCCTCCGACGCTACCCGACCGAACGGCCGACGTCCGAAGCCCTCGGCGGCCCGAGCGGTCCCATCAGTCGGAGCAAGCGGACAGGGCCGCCCCCGGGCAGACCGACCGCCCCGCCTCAGCCACTGCAAACGCCTCAGCCGCCGCAACCGCCCCCGACGGTCCTGCCCTCCCTACCCGTCCTGGCCGACCAACCCCGCCAGCTCCGCCTCACGCTGTTCGACCTCCGCCAGCAACTGGTCGGCGATCTCGTCGAGGAGGCGGTCCGGGTCGTCCGGCGCGAGGCGGAGCATCGAGCCGATGGCGCCTTCTTCCAGCTCACGGGCGAGGAGCGCGAGAAGCTCCTTGCGCTGGGCGAGCCATTCCAGCCGGGCGTACAGCTCCTCGGCACGACTCGGCCTGCGCTCCTCCGGCACGGGCCCGGCCGCCCACTCCTCGGACAGCTCCCGCAGCAGCACCTCGTCGCCACGGCCGTACGCGGCGTTCACCCGGGCTATGAACTCGTCCCGCCGTTCCCGCTCCTCGTCGTCACGCGCCAGATCGGGGTGTGCCTTGCGAACCAGTTCGCGGTAGAGCCTGCGGGCCTCGTCACTCGGGCGCACCCTTTCCGGGGACCGTACGGGCTGGTCGGTGAGCATGGCCGCCGCCTCGGGGAACAGGCCCTCCGAGTCCATCCAGCCGTGGAACAACTCCTCCACGCCCGGCATGGGCATGACCCGAGCTCGCGCTTCCTGCGCCTTGCGCACGTCCTCGGGGTCACCGGTGCGCGCCGCCTTCGCCTCGGCGATCTGAGCGTCCAGCTCGTCCAGCCGCGCGTACACGGGACCGAGCTTCTGGTGATGCAACCGGGAGAAGTTCTCGACCTCGACCCGGAACGTCTCCACGGCGATCTCGTACTCGATCAACGCCTGCTCGGCCGCCCGCACGGCCCGCTCCAGCCGCTCCTCGGGCCGCCCGGAACTCGTGCCCCCGGCGTCACCCGCACCGTCGGCGGATGCCGGGCCCTCAGCGGACACCGGCGCCTCGTCAGCCACCGGGGCCTCAGCAGACGTGTCGCCCTCGGCGGACGGCGTCGCCTCGCCGGGCTCGGTACTCGCGTCGGGCCTCGCGGTCTCCACGGGCTCGGCAGAGCGCTCGGACGGTGTCTGGTCGGCTTCCGGGGTCGTCACCCGACCCAGCCTAGGCCACGGCTCCCGGCCGAACCGAAAGCCACCGGACACCTGGCCTTCGCGCATCCTTGCGAACACTCGGACACCCCTGGCCGCCCTATCGGCCCGCCCCCGTCACCCCTGCCCTCACACCCTCCCCTCCACGATCCATCCTGCCCTCAGAGATCCACCCTGCCCTCAGACCCCCGTCTCCGCCGCGATCCGCCCTGCCCGCACCGCCGCCACCAGGTCCGCGTGGTCCGCCTCCGTGCGGTCCGCGTAGGTGACGGCGAACGTGGCCGTCGCCTCGTCGAGTTCGTCGTTCTTGCCGCAGTAGCCGGCGAGAAGGCGGGGGTCGGCGCTGTGGGCGTGGGCGCGGGCGAGGAGGGCGCCCGTCATGCGGCCGTAGTCGTCGAGCTGGTCGGCGGCCAGGGCGGCGGGGTCGACACTGCCCTTGCGGTTGCGGAACTGGCGTACCTGGAAAGGGTGTCCGTCGACCGTGGTCCAGCCCAGCAGTATGTCGCTGACGACCTGCATACGCTTCTGACCGAGGACCACCCGGCGCCCCTCGTGGTCCACCTCCGGCACCTCGAAGCCGACGGTCGGCAGGTGCGGTTCGAGTGCGGAGGGTCGGGCCTCCTTCACCTGGAGGACGAGCGGTTCACCGCGGTGGTCCAGGAGAAGGACGACGTACGAGCGGGTGCCCACACTGCCGGTGCCGACCACGCGGAACGCCACGTCCTGCACGGCGTACCGGGCGAGCAGCGGGTGGCGGTCCTCCGAGAGCGTGGTCAGGTACTGCGTCAGGGAGGTGGCCACGACGGCGGCCTCCTTGTCGTCCACGCGTCGCAGCACCGGCGGCGCGTCCACGAAGTGTCGGCCGCCGCCCTCCACCTGCCGGGTCGCCTTGGCCGCGAAACGGCCGCTCGTGTTGGCGCGCGCCTTCTCCGCCACCCGCTCCAGCGTGCCCAGCAGGTCGTGGGCGTCGGTGTAGGAGACCAGTTCCTCGTCGGCGATGGCGTTCCACGCGTCGAGCGCCGAGAGCTTGGCAAGGAGCCTCATGGTGCGCCGGTAGGCGCCCGTGGCGTCGTACGCCGCCTTGCGGCAGACGTCTTCGTCGGCGCCCCCTTCTCGGCCGGCGAGCACCAGCGAGGCGGCGAGGCGCTTGAGGTCCCACTCCCAGGGGCCGTGCACGGTCTCGTCGAAGTCGTTGAGGTCGATGACGAGCTCGCCGCGGGCGTCCCCGTACAGGCCGAAGTTGGCCGCGTGGGCGTCGCCGCAGATCTGGGCGCCGATGCCGGTGACGGGCGTACGGGCCAGGTCATGGGCCATGAGGCCCGCCGAGCCCCGCAGGAACGCGAACGGGCTGGCCGACATCCTGCCGACCCGTATCGGGGTGAGCTCGGGGATCCGGCCGCGATTGGACTCCTCGACTGCGGAGACCGCGTCCGGACGGTCCGTGGTGAGCGTCAGATCCGCGTGCGCACTACGGGGCACCCGTGTGCGCAGCGCCTTGCCCTCGTCCTTGGGCGACCCCACCGCGGGCCACCGAGCGAACCCCGTCACCGCCGGCACCCGCGCAGCGGCCGACGGTGTCACGGCCGCCACCCCGCCCGGCCCTGATCCCGCCGGCTCCGATCCGGACCCAGCCCCCGCCGTCATCACACCGACCTCGGTCACAGCGACCGCCTCCCCCGCACCCGTCCACGCACGAACATCAACTCGTGACGACGGTACAGCCGGTGGCCGAAACGCGTCAGACCCTGTGGACAACTCCGTGCCACACCCGTCCACACCTGTGGAAAACCAGTTCCGGCCGCCGCTCCACTACCGTGCCGTCCCCGTGCACGGCCAGCTCTTCGGCAGATGGATCATGGCCCAGTCCTGGAGTTCTTGGAGCCCCGGCTCCAGCGCCGCCCCGCCGCCGTCAGCCGATGGACCACACGCAGCGGCGGCCCTTCGTCGACCTCGCGCACCACCAGCCCGGCCGAGCCGAGTTCGGTGGGCCGGTCGGAGAGCATGCGCTCGCTGATCCCGGGGATCGCCCTGCGCAGGTCGACGAAGTGGGCCGGGTGCGGCAGCAGCGCGGCCACGATCAGCCCCGTCCAGCACTTGCCGAGCAGGGAGAACACCCGGGTGCTGCCGTCGTCGACCTGTCGGCACGGCCCGGCGCCGAAGGGCGGCCACCCCGCCAGGGAACGGCCGCCCTTGTGGTCGGGCCTTCGTGACCACGCGTCGTCGCGTACCCGCACGCCCGGGCCGTCAGGCCGCGTACGTGGCGTTCTGAGCCGTGGTCACCACCTTCTGGCCGTCGCCCTGGCTCAGCAGCCCGGCCGACACCCAGGAGTCGACCGTCGCCTGCACCCGCGCCACCAGCGCACCCTTGTCGGCGAACGGCGCCCCGGCCCAGATCTCGTCCAACAGGGTCGTCCCGTCGGACTTCACCGGGTTGGCGACGCCCGAGTCGGTGCCTCCGAGGACGACCTTCGGCTCGGAGCGCCTGACGTAGGCGTGGGTCGGATCCTCGCTCCCCTCGTGGAAGGGAGCGAATTCGGTGCCGTCCAACGTGTAGTGCAGCGGCTTTCCGCTCACCGGCGCGAGGGAGGGCAACAGGTCACCGGAGAGCCCCGCGTTGCGGTACAGCCCGACCGGCAGATAGCTCGTGGCACTGCTCCTGCCGACCAGGTTGACCGGTCCGTAGAACAGCGTCTGCAGCGACGGGTCGTCGAGCGCCTTCTCCACCCGCAGCCGGAACGGGATCGTCACACGTACGACGTCCCCGGCGCGCCAGGTGCGGGAGGGGATCGTGAAGTAGCTCCCCGCTGCCGGAGTACCGCTCACCGCACTGCCGTTGACGGTCACCCGGAAACCGGCGGTGGCCCAGGAGGGCACCCGAAGCCGCAGTGCGAAGGCCGCGCTGCCGCCCCCGACGGTGATCGTGGAGCCCTGCTCCCGCGGATAGTCGGTGCTCTGGGCGATCGTCACGCCCTTCGCGGACCAGTTCAGCGTGGCCGCGCTGTACAGGTTGACGTACAGCGCGCTGCCGTCGGCCTTGGCGAAGTACACCGAGTCCTGGTACTTGGTGGCGCTCTCCATGCCGGTGCCCTCACAGCAGGTGGTGCCCTGCTTGGGGGTGTAGTCGCGGACATGACCGGGCTTCAGCCCGATGAAGTACGTGACCAGCGGCTTCTCGGCGTCGGCCTTGTCCTGCTTGGAGCCGAGGACCTGGTTGAGCAGGGCCCGCTCGTAATAGTCCATGTATTTCGGGTCCTGATCGTGGAAGAACAGGCTCCGGCTCAGCTTGAGCAGGTTGTACGCGCAGCAGGTCTCGGCGTTGGTGTCGCTGATCGTTCCCGAGATGACCCCTCGAGCCTTCCAGAACTCGGCCGTGCTGGTGCCGCCGATCCCGTACATGCGCTGCGGGATCACCATGCCCCAGAAGTTCTTCGCGGCGGTGAGATAGCGCGTCTCGCCCGTCGCGTCGTACAGCCGGACGTAACCGGTCATGATCGGAATGTGTTGATTGGCGTGAAGTCCGTCCAGGATGTCGGTGCCGGCGGCGCAGGCGTCGATGAGCCGGTCGAGGTCGAACAGCTTGGCCAATGCGAGATGGTCGGCCTTGCCAGTGATCGTGTACAGGTCGACGATCGCCTCGACGATGCCGCCGAACTCACCGCTGGAGAAGATGCCCCACATCCGCTGCAGCGTGGCGTCGGGCAGCTTGGACAGCCGGGAGTACATCCAGTCGCACATGCCGGAGGCCAGATCGAGCGCGCGGGCGTCGTCCGTGGCGAGGTAGGCGTCGAGCAGGCCCTTGAGGATCTTGTGCGCGGTGTAGTACGGCGCCCACACCTTGGTGTAGTCGGCGGTGGTCCGCGTCTCCAGGTCGATGAACTGCGTCTCCGGGTACGCGGCGAGGAAACCGGGGTGGCTCGGTCCGCCCCAGGTGCGGCGCAGCGTGGCGGTCAGGCCGCGTCCGGAGGCATCGTCGAAGGTGCCGCCGGAGGTCGCGAAGAAGTAGTAGGACGCGAGGTTGCCGAGCCCCGCGGAGGACTTCTTCGCCTCGTTGGTCTGCAACGAGGCGATCTCGGCCGCTGTCAGCGCCCTCGACCAGACGTTGAACTCGTCGAAGGCGCCCGCGAAAACCGGGTCGTCGGGGTAGTTCGAGCGGCCCAGCCAGTTGTTCGTCAGGGTGCCCAGGACGGACGGGTTGAGCGTCATCGAGGTGCTCTGGGCGACGGCGGTGCCGTTGACATAGAGGGTGCCCGTGGTGCCGCTGATCGTGACGGCCAGGTGGCTCCACTGATTGAGCGGCAGGGCCGCGGTGCCGTTGAGGGCCTGCTCTCCGCCCGCACCGCTGGTGGTGATCGCGAAACGTGGCACCCCGCTGCCATTGCGGGAGGCCAGGTACATGTACCGGGTCGTGTTGTTGCCGAAGTCGAAGATCCTCTGCCAGTTGCCGTTGTGGGTGGGCTTCACCCAGACCGACAGGGTGATCGCCGAGGCACCGCCGAGCACAGCGGCCGGCAGGTCGACGTACTGGTACGAGCCACGGACGTTCTCGTGCGCGCCGCCCCATTTCCCGGTGACGGCGAGCATGCGTGGATCCTTGCGCAGCGCCTCACGGACTTCGGTGAGCGCACCGACCATGGTGTGGATCTTGTCGGCGTACACCTGCTCTCCGGTGCTCGCGTACGCCTGCGACAGCATCGTCAGGAAGTGCCCGGTGTAATGGCCGCGCAGATTGCCGTTGGCCTCGCCGTCCAGGCCCTCCCAGCCGCCGGGGGCGACCGCGCCCTTGGTGGAGAGTCCCGCGTTGGCGCGGAAGACCTGCAACAGCCGGTCGACGTCGTAGCCGCGGCCGTGGTCGAGCATCAGCTGACGTTTGGCGGCGAAAAGGCCCTGGCCGAGCGTCACGTCCTTGAGCTCGAAGGGCCGCACCGACCAGGTGGACGGCGTCGGGACCGTGGCGGCGACCGCGCGGCCACCGCCCGTCCCCAGGGAGACCCCGGGTACGGCCGCGGCAAGAATCGCGGACTGGAGGAGAAAACGTCTGGAGAGGGGCGGTGCCATGTGCGCCTCGTCTCTGGCAGGAGTGGGGTGTAGGACAAAGCGAGCATCATGTTCGAAATTGCGAACGTTGTGCGAATTTCCGACCAGAAGATAGGTATGCGACAGGCGAGCGTCAACGGTTCTGACGGGTTTCCCGAGACGAACAACCCATGTCGCACGGCCAGTTGCATGCCCTCGGCACCGTTTCACGTGAAACATCGTTCGTGTCCACATCTACGACGATTCACGTCTAGCTGACTCCCCCGGCACCCCGACCGCGCATACCGAGCGCGGCACGCCCCCACGCCGTCCCGCACCACCGGAAGCCGAAAGCCCTTGCCGAATCCCCTGAGAGACTCCTCACACTTCAGGGGCCCCGCACGGCCAGCAGTCCTGCCGCTCAGCACGCAGGTCCGACGACAAAAAGAAGCGGTCCCATCGTGATCACGATGGGACCGCTTCGCTGTGCGCGAGGGGGGAGTTGAACCCCCACGCCCTTGCGGGCACTGGAACCTGAATCCAGCGCGTCTGCCTATTCCGCCACCCGCGCATTGGGTGTGTCCTCAGGCCCCGTTCCTTGCGGCGCTGGGGCCTTCCGACATCGAGAAGATTAGCACGCTGGAGAGGGTGGCTTCACATCCCTTGTTCGCGGTGGACCCCACGCCACACCACCGGTACCGGCCGACCAGTAGGGACCGAACACACGCCCGCTCCTGTCACGTATCAACGAGTGCTGGTTCACGTATCAACCTCGTACCGGTCCCCGCCATCTCCACGGGAGAGGGACGGGGCGCACAGTCCGGTGCGGGACACTGGTCTCGCGCCGCCTCTACGATCCTTGGCAGAGTTCGGGCGAGGTAGTTCGAAGAGGAGCTCCGATGGGAATCCGGGAGAGGACTCCAGTGGGCGTCGAGGCCGGGTGATACCGGTCGACCGGGCCGACAGGGGGAACCAGCCGATTTCCCGGCGCGTGGATACGATCAGTAAGCAGTACCGATGCGGTACGCAGAGCGGTGACGACGGAGGAGGTGCCCCATGGGAGTCCTGAAGAAGTTCGAGCAACGTCTCGAAGGTCTGGTCAACGGCACCTTCGCCAAGGTGTTCAAGTCCGAGGTCCAACCCGTGGAGATCGCGGGAGCACTCCAGCGGGAGTGCGACAACAACGCGACCATCTGGAACCGCGACCGTACGGTCGTCCCCAACGACTTCATCGTGGAGCTGAGCACGCCCGACTTCGAGCGCCTCAGCCCCTACTCCGGCCAGCTCGGCGACGAGCTCGCCGGCATGGTGCGTGACTACGCCAAGCAGCAGCGCTACACGTTCATGGGCCCCATCAAGGTCCATCTGGAGAAGGCCGACGACCTCGACACCGGTCTGTACCGGGTGCGCAGTCGTACGCTCGCCTCCTCCACCAATCAGCAGGCCCCTTCGGGCGCAGCCCCGGCGAGCCCCGCCGCGGGCCGCCCCGGCGGCTACGGCTACCCGCCCGCCGCGGCACCCGCGGGTGCCCCGCCCATGCCCGCCACGCCGCCGCCCGGCGGTGGCCGCCCCGCGCCTCTCGGCCAGCGGCCGACCGCCGCTCCGGCGGGCGGGGGGCGCACGCGCTACTGGATCGAGATCAACGGCACCCGCCATCAGATCTCCCGCCCGACGCTGGTGCTGGGGCGCAGCACCGAAGCCGACGTGCGGATCGACGACCCCGGCGTCTCCCGCCGGCACTGCGAGATCCGGACCGGAACGCCCTCGACGATCCAGGATCTCGGATCCACCAACGGCATCGTGGTGGACGGGCAGCACACCACCCGCGCTACGCTCCGCGACGGCTCGCGGATCGTCGTGGGCAGCAGCACCATCATTTACCGGCAAGCCGAAGGGTGAAGCGGGGGCAATGTCAGAGCTGACCCTCACGGTCATGCGGCTGGGTTTCCTGGCCGTACTGTGGCTGTTCGTGATCGTGGCCGTGCAGGTCATCCGCAGCGACCTGTTCGGTACGCGTGTCACCCAGCGGGGGTCGCGCCGGGAGAGTGCGCGGCCACAGGCGGCCGCCCGCCAGGCCGCGCCCCCGCAGCAGCGCGGCCAGCAGCCCGCACCCCCCGCCGGCGGCGGTGGCGGCCGACGCGGGCGCAATGCCCCGACCAAGCTCGTCGTCAGCGAGGGCACCCTGACGGGGACGACCGTGGCGCTCCAGGGACAGACCATCACCCTGGGCCGCGCACACGACTCCACGATCGTGCTGGACGACGACTACGCCTCCAGTCGGCATGCCCGGATCTACCCGGACCGCGACGGCCAGTGGATCGTCGAGGACCTGGGGTCCACCAACGGCACGTATCTCGACCGGAACCGACTGACGACTCCCACGCCGATTCCGCTGGGCGCGCCGATCCGCATCGGCAAGACCGTCATCGAGCTGCGGAAGTAGTGCTACATCATGAGTAGGCGCGAGCGGAGCGAGCACGCAGGGGCAGCCCCCACCAGGGCTCCCGGCGCGCTCCCGACCGGAGGGTGGGCACCGTGCGGATGTACCCGGAGCCGACGGGCGAGGTGCGCATGAGTCTGTCACTGCGCTTCGCCGCCGGATCGCACAAAGGCATGATCCGCGAGGGCAACGAGGACTCGGGCTACGCCGGTCCGCGGCTGCTCGCGATCGCCGACGGCATGGGCGGTCAGGCGGCCGGTGAGGTCGCCTCCTCCGAGGTGATCTCCACCCTCGTCACGCTCGACGACGACATCCCCGGCTCCGACATCCTCACCTCCCTCGGCACCGCCGTGCAGCGCGCCAACGACCAGCTGCGCGCGATGGTCGAGGAGGACCCGCAGCTGGAGGGCATGGGCACCACGCTCACCGCCCTGCTGTGGACCGGCCAGCGACTCGGCCTCGTGCACGTCGGCGACTCCCGCGCCTACCTCCTCAGGGACGGCGTCCTCACCCAGATCACCCAGGACCACACCTGGGTGCAGCGTCTGGTCGACGAGGGCCGCATCACCGAGGAGGAGGCCACCACCCACCCGCAGCGCTCCCTGCTGATGCGCGCGCTGGGCAGCGGTGACCATGTGGAGCCGGACCTCTCCATTCGCGAGGTCCGAGCCGGCGACCGGTATCTGATCTGCTCCGACGGCCTGTCCGGAGTGGTGTCCCACCAGACGATGGAGGACACCCTCGCCAGCTACCAGGGCCCGCAGGAGACCGTGCAGGAGCTGATCCAGCTCGCGCTGCGCGGCGGCGGCCCGGACAACATCACGGTCATCGTCGCCGACGTCCTCGACCTCGACACCGGAGACACCCTCGCCGGGCAGCTCTCCGACACCCCGGTCGTGGTCGGCGCCGTCGCCGAGAACCAGCTCCACCTCCAGGACAACGGCATCATGCAGACCCCCGCCGGCCGGGCCTCGGGTCTCGGCCGTCAGGGGCGCGGACAGGGCGGCGGCGAGTTCGGCCCTCCCGGCTCCGGCGACACCACCGGGTACATGCCCGCGGCGGGCAGCTTCGGCGACTACTCCGACGACGACTTCGTCAAGCCGCGCAAGAAGCGCAGGTGGTTGAAGAGATCCTTCTTCGGCACCCTCGCCCTCGCCGTGATCGGCGGGGGCCTGTACGGCGGTTACCGCTGGACGCAGACGCAGTATTACGTCGGCTCCAAGGACGACCACGTGGCGCTGTACCGCGGCATCAGCCAGGACCTGGCCTGGATCTCGCTCTCGAAGGTCGAGAAGGACCACCCCGAGATCGAACTCAAGTACCTGCCGCCCTACCAGCAGAAACTGGTCGAGGCCACGATCGCCGAGGGCGGTCTGGGCGACGCCCGGAAGAAGATCGAAGAGCTGTCCACCCAGGCGTCGGCGTGCAAGAAGAACGCCGAGCGCCGCGAGGCGGCGGACAGCAACGCCAAGACGGGCGAGGGCGAGGCCGGCGGCGTCACGGGAACCACGAAGACCTCCCTCACGTCCAAGGCCACACCGTCCCCGACGTCGACACCGTCGACGTCCCCGACCCCGAACCAGACCGCACCCACACCGTCGGCCGGCCCCACCCTCTCGGAGGAGGAGCAGGAGCTGGTCTCACGGTGCGGTGAGCAGTAGGCAAGCCGCGAGGGGCCCACGCACACCATGAGCAGTCCTACCAACACGTCGACGCAGCACACGTCCACGATCGGCGCGATCGGCACACCGAGCCGACGCAACACCGAACTGGCGCTGCTGGCGTTCGCGGTCGTCATCCCGGTGTTCGCCTACGCCAACGTGGGTCTCGCCCTGAACGACCAGGTGCCCGCCGGACTCGCCGCCTACGGCATCGGCCTCGGGGTACTGGCCGGCATCGGCCACCTCGTCATCCGCAAGTTCGCGCCGTACGCCGACCCGCTGATGCTGCCGCTCGCCACGCTGCTGAACGGACTGGGGCTGGTGGCCATCTGGCGACTGGACCAGTCGAAGCTGCTCCAGCAGATCGGACAGGCCGGCGGCAAGGCGACCAATCAGCTGGTCTACACAGCGATGGGCATCGCGCTCCTCATCGCCGTACTGATCTTCCTCAAGGACCACCGCACCCTCCAGCGCTACACCTACATCTCCATGGCCGGCGCTCTGGTCCTGCTGCTGCTCCCGCTGGTGCCGGGCCTCGGCGCGGAACTCACCTACGGCGCCAAGATCTGGATCCAGGTCGGCAGCTTCACCATCCAGCCCGGCGAGTTCGCCAAGATCGTGCTGGCGATCTTCTTCGCCGGCTACCTGATGGTGAAGCGCGACGCGCTCGCACTGGCCAGCCGTCGCTTCATGGGCCTGTACCTGCCGCGCGGCCGCGACCTCGGCCCGATCATCGTCGTCTGGGCGATCTCGATCCTCATCCTGGTCTTCGAGACCGACCTCGGTACGTCGCTGCTGTTCTTCGGCATGTTCGTGATCATGCTTTATGTCGCGACCGAGCGGACCAGCTGGATCGTCTTCGGTCTGCTGATGTCAGCGGCCGGCGCGGTCGGCGTGGCCTCGTTCGAGATCCACGTGCAGCAGCGTGTGCAGGCCTGGCTGGACCCCATGGGCGAGTGGGAGCTCTCCAAGACCGTGGTCGGCCACTCCGCGCAGTCCATGGAAGCCCTGTGGGCCTTCGGCTCCGGCGGCACCCTCGGCACCGGCTGGGGCCAGGGCCACTCCGAGCTCATCCGCTTCGCCGCGAACTCCGACTTCATCCTCGCCACCTTCGCTGAGGAACTGGGACTGACCGGCGTGATGGCGATCCTGCTGATCTACGGCCTGATCGTGGAGCGCGGCATCCGCACCGCCCTCGCCGCCCGCGACCCGTTCGGCAAGCTGCTCGCCGTCGGTCTGTCCGGCGCGTTCGCCCTCCAGGTCTTCGTCGTCGCCGGCGGTGTCATGGGCCTCATCCCCCTGACCGGTATGACGATGCCGTTCATGGCCTACGGCGGTTCCTCAGTTATCGCCAACTGGGCACTCATCGGCATCCTGATCAGAATCAGCGACACCGCACGCCGGCCCGCGCCCGCACCCGCACCGAACCCCGACGCCGAGATGACCCAGGTGGTCCGACCGTCATGAACAAGCCCCTGCGCCGCATCGCGATCTTCTGCGGGCTCCTGGTCCTCGCCCTGCTCATCCGGACCAACTGGCTCCAGTACGTCCAGGCGGATTCCCTCGCCACAGACAAGAACAACCGTCGCGTCGCCATCGAGCGCTACGCCACGCCTCGCGGGGACATCATCGTCGACGGCAAGGCCATCACGGGGTCCGTCGCTTCCGAGGGGCTCGACTACAAGTACAAGCGCACCTGGAAGAACGGCGAGATGTGGGCGCCGGTCACCGGCTACTCCTCCCAGATCATCGGCGCCACCCAGCTGGAGAGCCTCGAGGACGGCATCCTCACCGGCAACGACGACCGGCTCTTCTTCCGGAACACGCTGGACATGCTCACCGGCAAGAAGAAGGAGGGCGGCAGCGTCGTCACCACCCTCAACGCCGCCGCGCAGAAGGCGGCCTTCGAGGGCCTCGGTGACAAGAAGGGCGCCGTCGCCGCGCTCGACCCCAAGACCGGCGCGATCCTCGCCCTGGCCTCCACGCCGTCCTACGACCCGTCCACGTTCGCCGGGATCAGCACCAAGGACAGCAAGACCTTCTCGAAGCTGGAGAAGGACCCCGACAAGCCGATGCTGAACCGCGCGCTGCGCGAGACCTACCCGCCCGGCTCCACGTTCAAGGTGGTCACAGCCGCCGCAGCACTGGAGAACGGCGTCGTCTCGGACATCGACGACAAGACGGACACGCCTGACCCGTACAAGCTGCCGGAGTCGTCCACCCCCCTCACCAACCAGCACGGCGAGTGCAAGAACGCAACCCTCCGCTACGCGCTCGAGCAGTCCTGTAACACGGTCTTCGGCAAGCTCTCCGACAGCGTCGGTAACGACAAGATGATCGAGCAATCCGAGAAGTTCGGCTTCAACGAGGCCACGCTGGACACTCCCGTCCGCGCCGCGGAGAGCGTCTACCCCGAGGACAACCGCCCGCAGAACGCGATGGCCGGCATCGGGCAGGCCTCCAACCGGGCCACCCCGCTCCAGATGGCCATGGTCGCCTCCGCCGTCGCCAACGACGGCGAGCTGATGGCGCCCTACATGGTCGACCAGCTGCGTGCTTCCAACCTCGACGTCATCGAGACCCACGACCCCGAGACACTGTCCCAGGCAGTCTCACCGGAGAACGCCCAGAAGCTTCAGGACATGATGGAGAGCGTCGTCAAGACGGGTACCGGTCAGAACGCTCAGATCGACGGCGTCACCGTCGGCGGCAAGACCGGTACCGCGCAGCACGGCGTGAACAACAAGGAGAAGCCGTACGCCTGGTTCATCTCCTACGCCCAGCTCAGCGACGGCAGCTCGCCGGTCGCCGTGGCCGTGGTCGTCGAGGACAGCGACGCCTCGCGTGGCGACATCTCCGGTGGCGGTCTCGCCGCCCCGATCGCGAAGAGTGTGATGCAGGCAGTGATCAACAGCAAGAAGTGACGCCGCTCACGTCGCCTTCACATCGGTGCACGTTGCGATACCGGTCCTGTATCGGGTGACGCGGTTGGCCAGGTCACAGAAGGCGAGCCGGGTACCGTATGCCCGGAGCACAGCCGCCGGACCACACATGGGTGCGGTCGGGACCGACGGAGAGGGCTGGTAGGAAGCTATGGAAGAGCCGCGTCGCCTCGGCGGCCGGTACGAGCTGGGCCAGGTGCTCGGCCGTGGTGGCATGGCGGAGGTCTACCTCGCGATGGACACCCGCCTCGGCCGCACCGTGGCGGTGAAGACGCTGCGAGCGGACCTCGCGCGCGACCCCACCTTCCAGGCCCGGTTCCGCCGGGAGGCCCAGTCGGCCGCCTCGCTCAACCACCCCGCGATCGTGGCGGTCTACGACACGGGCGAGGACTACATCGACGGGGTCTCGATCCCGTACATCGTCATGGAGTACGTCGAGGGCTCCACCCTCCGTGAGCTTCTCCACAGCGGCCGCAAGCTGCTGCCGGAGCGGGCCATGGAGATGACCATCGGCATCCTCCAGGGACTGGAGTACGCCCACCGCAACCAGATCGTCCACCGCGACATCAAGCCGGCCAACGTCATGCTGACGCGCAACGGCCAGGTCAAGGTGATGGACTTCGGTATCGCCCGCGCCATGGGTGACTCCGGGATGACGATGACGCAGACGTCTGCGGTCATCGGCACCGCCCAGTACCTCTCCCCGGAGCAGGCCAAGGGCGAGCAGGTGGACGCCCGGTCCGACCTGTACTCCACCGGCTGTCTGCTCTACGAGCTGCTGACGGTCCGCCCGCCGTTCGTCGGTGACTCCCCCGTGGCGGTCGCCTACCAGCATGTGCGGGAAGAGCCGCAACCACCGAGCGTCTTCGACCCGGAGATCACTCCGGAGATGGACGCCATCGTCCTGCGTGCCCTGGTCAAGGACCCGGACTACCGCTATCAGTCCGCCGACGAGATGCGTGCCGACATCGAGGCCTGCCTCGATGGTCAGCCCGTCGCGGCCACGGCGGCCATGGGCTCCGTCGGCTACGGCGGCTACCCGGACGACCAGCCGACCACCGCCCTGCGGGCCGACGCCGGCGCCACGACGATGCTCCCTCCGGTCGGCCCGGACGACGGTTACGGCTACGACGACCGCCAGGGCCGTCGCCGCCAGCAGCAGAAGAAGAACAACACCTCGACGATCCTCCTGGTCGTCGCAGGTGTCCTGGTGCTGATCGGCGCGGTCCTCATCGGCCAATGGATGTTCTCGGGCAGCGGCACCGGCAACGACACCCTCAAGGCACCGAACTTCGTCGGGCAGAGCGAGGCGGAGGCGAAACAGGCCGCCACCAACGTCGATCTGAAGGTGACGACGACCAAGGCCGCGTGCGAAGAGCAGAAGACCGGCAACGTCTGCGAGCAGAACCCGAAGGCGGACACCGAGGTCAAGAAGGGCGACACCATCGCCCTGGTCATCTCGACGGGCGCTCCGAAGGTCACGGTCCCCGACGTCCAGGGCATTCAGTTCGACGAGGCCGAGGCCGAGCTCAAGGACAAGGGCTTCGAGGTCGAGAAGAAGACCGAGGAGTCCGACCGCACGGCCGGCATCGTGATCGACCAGGACCCGGCCAGCGGCAAGCTCGAGAAGGGCTCCACGGTCACGCTGACGGTCGCCAAGGCTCCGGACAAGGAAACCGTCCCGGACGTGGCCCGGCAGAGCTGTGACGCAGCCAAGAACCAGATGGCGGCCAACAACCTCGTCGGCACGTGCACCGAGGTCGAGACCCAGGACCCCAACCTCGTCGGCAAGGTCGTCGCGACCAGCCCCGAGGCGGGCTCCGAGCTCAACAAGGGCGACACGGTCACCATCCAGATCGGCAAGGCGGCCGAGGAGGAGAAGCAGGAGGCCGAGGTCCCGAACGTCGTCGGACGGACCGTGGGCCAGGCCAAGCAGATCCTCCAGGCGGCCGGCTTCACCAACATCCAGTTCGCGGGCGGCAGCGACCAGAGCGACACCGCGCTCGTGACCGACCAGGACCCGGACGGCGGCAACAAAGCCGACCCGGCCCAGACGACGATCACCCTCGCTTCGGTCGGTTTCGGCGGCAACAACGGCAACAACAACAATGGCGGCGGCGACGGCGGAGGCTTCTTCGACTAGCGCCACCTACCCATGGCAGAGGGACTGACCGAGCCCTCTGCCCCGTACGACGAAGGAGCCCCGGCACCCTCCCCGAGGGGGTTGCCGGGGCTCCTTCGTCGTCTCGATGTTTCACGTGAAACAGGATGTTTCACGTGAAACATCCCTAGAGGACAGCGCCCAACCGAGCCGCTATCGGAGTTCCTTCGGCAGCGTGCGTTCCGCGTTCACGCGCTCCACCCGCTCCAGCTCGCCCCACACGATGTACCGGTACCGGGACGTGTAGACGGGCGTGCAGGTGGTGAGGGTGATGTATTTGCCGGCCTTCTTCTTGCCGGACTCCTTGGGGATGTTCGAGAGCACCTTGACGTTGTACTTCGAGGTCTCGGTGAGGGTGTCGTAGACCTTGTAGACGTACCAGTTGTCGCGCGTCTCGAAGACGATCGAGTCGCCCTTCTCGAGCTTGTCGATGTTGTGGAACTTCGCGCCGTGTCCGTCGCGGTGGGCGGCCAGGGTGAAGTTGCCGTCCTTGTCGGAGCTGGGGAGGGTCGCCTTGACCGGGTCGGTGTAGTAGCCGGCGACACCACCGTTGAGAACCTTGGTGGAGGTGCCCTTCTTCACCAGGACCTCGCCGTTGTTCATGGCGGGGACGTGCAGGAAGCCGATGCCGTCCTTGGTGTCCAGGGCCCCGGGGCCGTCGTCCGAGGCCCAGGTGTCGCGGACCTTGTTCGCTTCCTTGTCCGCCTCGCGGTCGGCGAGCACGTTCGTCCACCACAGCGAGTAGACGACGAACAGACCGAGCACCAGGCCCGCCGTGATGAGGAGTTCACCGAAGACGCTGACCGCCAAGGCGATCCGGCTCATGCCGCGGCGCCGCGGCGTGGCCTCGGACGCGTCCGTCGTCTCTTCGGTGTCGTCGGTGGTCACTGCCACAGTTCTTCCGCCCTTGGTCGAGCCCCTACTGGACGAGCGCGTCGGGCTTCCCCTCGCTGCGCGGCCGTTCCTCCACCATCTTGCCCCACACGATCATGCGGTACTTGCTCGTGAACTCCGGCGTGCACGTGGTCAGCGTGATGTAGCGACCCGGCTGGGTGAAGCCGGAGCCCGGGGGCACGGGTTGGAGCACGCTGACGTTCGACGGCGGGGTCACCGGCAGGATCGAGGCCATGTCGTAGACGTAGTACGTGTCCTGCGTCTCCACGACGATCGGGTCGCCCGGCTTGAGCCGGTTGATGTACCGGAACGGTTCGCCATGGGTGTTGCGGTGGCCCGCGATACCGAAGTTGCCCGCCTTGTCCTCGGGCATCGCCGTCTTGATGCTGTTCTCGTCGTAGTGGCCGACCATTCCGCGGTCCAGGACCTTCGACTTGCTGATGCCCTCGGCGATCGGCACGACGACGTCCAGCTTCGGAATGTGCAGGATGGCGAAGCCCTGCCCGGGCTCGAAGGCGCCCGGCGCGCGCTTGCCGCTCTTCCACTCCTCCTGGAGGCTCGTCGCCTCGCGGCCCGCCTGCTGATGGGCGCGGATGTTGGACCACCAGAGCTGATAGGTGACGAAGAGCAGCATCACCACGCCGGTGGTGATGAACACCTCGCCGATGACCCGGCTCGCGATCACTCCCGCGCTGGGCTTGCGCGCCCGCGCCGCCCGTCGCGCCTCGATCCTGGAGCGGGGCGCAGCCGACAGCCCGCCCTCTCCTAAGCCCTCCTCGGGCCCCTGAGCGGCTCCTGGGCCGGCATGGGCCCCCGGGGAGCCCCCGTGCCTCCCGTGCCGTCTGGCGGCCTTACGGCGGGCCGCACGGCCTCCGGGAGCCGGGGGCGCGGGTATCGGCTCGGCCGCGGCAGCTATCCGCCGCGCCTCCTCCACCCGCAGTGCCACCGTCTCCTCGTCGATCGGAGGGTGCTGCAGGGCCGTTTCGGTCGGGATGCCGCCTGGGGCGCGCACCGAGCCGACCGGGTCATAGGTCTCGTACAGCCCGTCGGACGCGGGCTGGAGAAGCGGCTCGTAGGTCTCGTACTGCTCGTACGGCTCGACCGCGGGCTCCGTGTACGGCTGCGGCTGCCCGAACCAGTCGTCCTGCCCGTACTGCGGGGCCTGTTGAACGGTCCACGGCCGCGGATCAGCCGTGTCCCCGAACGGCGCTCCCGGCTGAAAGGCCTCCGCCTCGAACGACTCGGTGCCCCCGTACGCGGCCTCGCCGCCGTAGGGGGCACTCTCACGCTCGGGGCGCAGTGCCGTCACGCCGTGGCCCTGCCCACCACGGGGGCGAGCCCCGTCGACCTGGCCACGGCCTCTTGGTCACCGCATTCGGCCAGCCAGTTGGCGAGCATGCGGTGGCCGTGCTCGGTGAGCACCGACTCGGGGTGGAACTGCACGCCCTCGACCGGCAGTTCCCGGTGCCTGAGGCCCATGATGATCCCGTCGTGCGTGCGCGCCGTGACCTCCAACTCGGCCGGCACAGTGGCCGGCTCCGCGGCCAGGGAGTGGTAGCGGGTCGCGGTGAAGGGGGTGGGCAGGCCCGCGAAGACCCCCTTGCCCTCATGTTCCACCAGCGAGGTCTTTCCGTGCAGCAGTTCGGGCGCGCGGTCCACGACACCGCCGTACGCCACCTGCATGGACTGCATGCCGAGGCAGACGCCGAAGACGGGGACGCCGGTCGCGGCACAGTGGCGGACCATGTCCACGCAGACCCCGGCCTCCTCAGGAGTGCCCGGCCCGGGGGACAGGAGCACGCCGTCGAAGCCGTCCTGGGCGTGGGCGGTCGCCACCTCGTCGTTGCGGAGCACCTCGCACTCGGCGCCCAGCTGGTACAGGTACTGGACCAGGTTGAAGACGAAGCTGTCGTAGTTGTCGACGACGAGAACCCGGGCGGGTCGGGCGGCACTCACTGGTCGTTCACCGTCACATCGTTGAAGGGCAGGAGGGGCTCGGCCCAGGGAAAGACGTATTGGAAGAGGACATAGACGACGGCCAGGGTCAGCACGATGGAGATCAGCGCCTTCAGCCACGCGTTACCCGGCAGATGTCGCCAGATCCAGCCGTACATGCCGTCCCTTCCTTCACACCACGGCACCGGACTCACGCCGTACCGCCACCAGACTAACGGCGTAGTGCCTCCGGTTTCCCTGACTCCACAGGCTGTGTGGAATCCAGATGGCCCCAGACGATGAGCCGATGACTGTGTCCCCACTCCGGCTCGCACGTCGTCAGCGTCAGATAGCGCCCCGCGCGAGTGAAGCCCGATTTCGCCGGCACGGGGTCGATGACCTGGACGTCCGTGGGCAATGTCCGGTAGGGCCCCTTGTCGATGACGTACGTGAACCAGTCCGCGCCGTCGCTCAGGACGACTTCGTCGCCGGGACGCAGCTTGGGAAAATCTTTGAAGGGATCGCCGTAGGTACGGCGGTGGCCGGCGACCGCGAAGTTCCCCTTCTGTCCCAGCTGCGCGGTGTTCGCGTAGTGGCCGAGTCCTTTCTTCAAAGTGTCCGCCTTCGTGCCCTCCAGGACGGGCTTGTTCCACGTGGCACCAAGGCGCGGGATGTACATGAGTGCGAAGGGCTTGCCGCTCTCGTACGCGGCGGGCGGCTCGGGAGACGCCGGGGAGCCCGGGCCGGACGTGGGCCGCACCGGCTGCTTCGCCCAACGGTCCTGGAGCAGGTCGACCTGGCGGTCCATCTCGGTGTCGGCCTTCACACCGGTCCAGAACAGCACGTAGACGACGAAGAGCACGATCAGGGTGCCGACGGTGATGCAGAGTTCGCTGGCGGTCCTCACGATCACGCGCACCGACACGGGTCCCCCGGCTGCCGTCACTCCACGGGCTTGGCGTACTTCAGATCCACTGTGCCCGAGTAGCCGGGAAGAGTCACCGGCCCGTCCTCGGTGACTTTCCAGCCCAGCCCGTAGACGTTCACGTAGACCATGTAGTTCTGGATGGCCTCGCTGGCGCTGAGCGCCTTCTGCAGCTTCTCCGGGTCACCGACCGCCTGGATCTTGTACGGGGGTGAGTAGACACGGCCCTGGAGAATCAGGGTGTTGCCGACACAGCGGACGGCACTGGTGGAGATCAGCCGCTGGTCCATGACCTTGATGCCCTCGGCCCCACCCAGCCACAGGGCGTTCACCACGGCCTGCAGGTCCTGCTGGTGGATGACCAGGTAGTCGGGCTGCGGTTCGGGGTAGCCGGGAAGTTTTGCGGTGGCGTCCGGCGGGGCGTCGTTGAGGGTGACCGTGAGGGCCTGCCCCCTGAGCTTCTGGGTGCCGGCGTTCTTCTCCAGCGCCTTGAGCCGGGCGTCCTCGGCCTCGGTGCTGCCGTCGTCCCGCTCCGCGAGGGCCTCCACGTCGTCCCGGAGCACCGCGTTGGACTCGTCGAGCTGCCCGTTCTTGTGGCTGCGCTCCTGGATCAGGTCGGAGAGCTTCAGCAGAGAGGCGTCCGTACGGATGTTGGTGCCCTTGGCCGTGTCGAAGCTGGTGAAGAAGATCAGTCCGGCGAGGGCGAAGACCCCGACGGTGAGCACGCGCACGGGCCGGAAACCGCCTCGGGGGGAGGTGCCGGAACCCGCCTCGGGGGAGTCGGCTGAATTGCTCAACGTACCCTTATCTCCTTAGGCGCCGCGGAAGCACTACGCTAACGGACGCCCGGGGGAGCATTCAGTGTCCCCTTGTACGCTGCCCCGGAGCCCGCCACAGTTCCCTGCGCGGCCACGCAGCGCATCGACAGGAGAGACCCTCGTGCCGAAGTCACGTATCCGCAAGAAGGCCGACTACACGCCGCCGCCGTCCAAGCAGGCCACGAACATCAAGCTGAACAGCAGTGGCTGGGTGGCACCGGTCATGCTGGCCATGTTCCTGATCGGGCTGGCCTGGATCGTCGTCTTCTATGTGACGGACGGCTCGCTGCCGATCGACTCGCTCGGCAACTGGAACATCGTGGTCGGCTTCGGCTTCATCGCCGCCGGATTCGGTGTCTCGACCCAGTGGAAGTAGTGGTCCCCGCTCGGTGGAGGTAGTTCTCCCCAGAGCAATCCACGGAGTTATCCACAGGTGTTTTCCACAGTGGGGAAAAAGAACGACGATCTGTGGATAACTCACTGGGCGTTGACGCCGGTACGACTGACCTACCGGCACCCGCAAGCATGTTCGCCCCCTGCCTGACCTGCGAAAACGCAGGTGAGCGACAGGGGGCACACCTGTTCCCGCACCCTATGCACAAGATCCGCCACAGTCTGTGGACAACAGTGCTGTAACGGTGCCCGAGCAGGGACGGGACGGTGACGGTCCGCCATCACCTCAGGTCAGCTGGGCGGTCCTCAGCAGGGTCATGACGACCACGGCGGCCAGCACCAGCGCGCTCATGCCGTACTGGATCAGCGCCCGCCGCTCGCCCGGTGCGTGCACCATCGCGTAGCCGATCAGCACACCGCCGACGAGGCCGCCGACGTGGGCCTGCCAGGCGATGCCGGACCAGCCGAAGGTGATGACCAGGTTGATGACCAGCAGGATGATGACCGGGCGCATGTCGTACTTCAGCCGGCGCATGAGGACAGCTGTCGCACCGAAGAGGCCGAAGATCGCGCCGGACGCGCCGACCGTCAATTGGTTCGGCGCGGCAAGCAGGTAGGTGAGCGCGCTGCCCGCGAGCCCCGAGGCGAAGTAGAGAGCCAGATAGCGGGCTCGACCGAGGGCGGCTTCCAGCGGGCCGCCGATCCACCACAGGCTGAGCATGTTGAAGGCGATGTGCATGACACCGCCGTGCAGGAACATCGACGTGACCAGCCGGTACCACTGGCCTTCGGCGACACCTTGAAATGAGCCGAGATCGGAATCCCATCCCTGCCCGACGAGGGCGAGCCGCTCGGTGAAGGAGTCACCGATGGCCTCCTGCACCAGGAAGAGCAGCAGATTCGCGCCGATCAGGATCTTGGTGACGAGCCGTGGGTCGGCCGTGACCGTGCCCCCCGCGAGGGTGCGCGGGGCGGAGGCGGAGGGCGCGTGGCCCGTGCCGGAGCCGTTGCGGACGCATTCGGGGCACTGGAAGCCGACGGAGGCGCTCACCATGCACTCGGGGCAGATAGGACGCTCGCAGCGGGTGCAGCGGATGCCCGTCTCGCGGTCCGGATGCCGGTAGCAGGTGGGCAGGCCCTGCGCGTCCTGCGGGCTGCTCGGCACCTGATCCATCGGGTCCCCTCCGTCTCCTGTGTGAACGCATCGCCCCGCTCATCCTTACGGATGGGCGGGGCGAATGGTTCCCTTCGGGACCTTGTGAACCTTTCGGGGTCCGGTCCGCGCGGTGAACCACAGGATGCTCGGCCCGGGAGCCACTGCCCGAGGGCTCAGCCCTGGCGGGTCTCCACGACGACCGACTCGATGACGACGTCGTTGACCGGACGGTCGGTGCGCGGGTTGGTCTGGGCACCGGCGATGGCGTCCACGACCTTCTGGCTGGCCGCGTCGACGACCTCACCGAAGATGGTGTGCTTGCGGTTCAGCCATGCCGTCGGGGAGACGGTGATGAAGAACTGCGAGCCGTTGGTGCCCGGGCCGGCGTTGGCCATGGCCAGCAGGTAGGGCTTGTCGAAGGCGAGGTCCGGGTGGAACTCGTCAGCGAACTGGTAGCCCGGACCACCGGTGCCGTTGCCCAGCGGGTCACCGCCCTGGATCATGAATCCACTGATCACCCGGTGGAAGACCGTGCCGTCGTAGAGCTTGTCCGTGGACTTCTGGCCGGTGGCCGGGTTGGTCCACTCACGCTCGCCCTGGGCGAGCTCGACGAAGTTACGGACCGTCTTGGGCGCGTGGTTCGGCAGCAGCCGCACCTCGATGTCGCCGTGGTTGGTCTTCAGGGTGGCGTACAGCTGCTCTGCCACGATCTGCCTTCCGTTGTCCTCTGTGACTCCCCCGATCCTCGCACGGACGACGCCGCGCGTCCCCCGACGCCCTCGCTCTTGTACGGCGGGCGCGCGGAAAACCGGCCGAGTAGCCCCGGTACCGGCGCGCTTCGCGGCGATCCGTGGCATTGTCGGCACTGTCGTAAGCAACTTCCCGTTGCCCCGCATTCATCCTCTATTGCACGTGAACGGGTTCATGAGCGGCTCTGATCGACGTCGGCCGGAGTCGCGGCCATGACCCGGATGCCCGCCCGCACATGCCCCGGAGCGCTCCGGGAGGCATGATCCCCAAAAGGGTGGAAAGTCGAATTACCGTACGCCACCGAGGAGGAGGATCCCGTGACCCGCATCGACAGCGTGCGCGCCGCGACCGGCTCGGCGAAGGGCAGCGTGCTGCACGCCGCGGAAGTGGTGGCGCCCTACGCCGACACGGCCAAGGACAAGGCCTCGCACTACGCGCAAGAGGCACGTGTACGACTCGCGCCGAAGGTGTCGCAGGCCGCGGAACAGGCACGCGTCCAGTACGGCGCCCATGTCGTCCCGCGCTTGGAGCAGGCCCGCACGCATGTGCCGCCGAAGGTCGACCACGCGGCCCACGAAGCCGCCGCACGCACCCGTAAGGCGGCCCGCCAGGCCGCCGACTACTCCCGTCCACGTATCGAGCAGGCCGTGGCCGCGGCCGGCCCCGTCCGCGAGGAAGCCACGGCCCGCAGTGTCGCGGCGCTGGCCGCACTGCGTGGACAGGTCTCACCCCAACAGATCCAGCGGTTGGTCCGCAGGCAGCAGCGCCGGGCGAGGCTCGGCCGCGCCGCCAAGGGCCTGGCCGTCCTGGGCGTGCTGACGGGCGGCGCCTTCGCCGCCTGGAAGTGGTGGGACAAGCAGGCCAACCCCGACTGGCTGGTCGAGCCCCCTGCCGCCACCGAAGTCTCCGACTCCGGTCGCCTGTCCTCCGTGGACGGCAGCGGCCAGTCCGTTCTCGACCCCGAGGTCCAGGCCAAGCAGGCCGAGGACGAGGCCGCCGACCGGGACAACCGCCACTGAGAACCGACTGAATGCCGGCAGCCGAGGGCACTTTTCCCACGGCCGTCGGCGCCGGAGGACAGGATCCCCCCGACTCGGCCTTGCACGAGGATGCGTTCGGCGGGACACCTTTCAACAGCCCTGTGGGGCAGAAGACTTGAAGGTCTTCTGCCCCACAGGGCTGTTTCACGTGAAACAGCCCTGCCCCTCAGGGATCCGCCACCCTTCCGACCGGAATGTATTGGTCCGGTTGCGAAGGGTGACCTGCACATTCCGCCATCCATCACTGTGACCCAGGACACTGGTTTCGCATATGCGCATGTCGACACGTGCCACGATCCATTGCCCCGCTCCAGCAGCCTTTCTTCTACGAAGTGCACACATAGCGATCGCGACGATCCTCGCCCGAGACGCCACCGACGCCGAGGTTCCGGAGGCACAAAAAAAGACCGGGCCGGATGTCCTACGACATCCGGCCCGGTCAATCCGCTGTGGAGCCTAGGGGAGTCGAACCCCTGACATCTGCCATGCAAAGACAGCGCTCTACCAACTGAGCTAAGGCCCCGGAAGGGAAGCGTGCACCCGGAAGGAAGGACCACCGGGAGGCTTCGCAGACCAGAGTACCGGGTCACCCCCGGGATCTCGCAAAAAGATTGGGGGTCCCCGTGAACGACCACTCTCCGTAAGATGCTCGTCGTGGTTCGCTACAGCGAACCACGGTATTTGGGGAAGCGATGGGGAGACGCAATGGACGCCGCACAGCAGGAAGCGACCGCAAGAGCCCGGGAGCTGCAGCGGAACTGGTACGGAGAGCCGTTGGGGGCGCTCTTCCGTAGGCTCATCGAGGACCTGGGTCTCAACCAGGCCCGGCTCGCGGGGGTGCTGGGCCTGTCCGCACCGATGCTGTCGCAGCTGATGAGCGGTCAGCGTGCCAAGATCGGCAACCCGGCAGTGGTCCAGCGGGTGCAGTTGCTGCAGGACCTGGCGGGTCAGGTCGCGGACGGCAGCGTGAGCGCTGCCGAGGCGACCGAGCGCATGGATGAGATCAAGAAGTCACAGGGGGGATCGGTGCTCAGCAACACCACGCAGTCGACGACGAGTTCGGGGGCGCCCACGGTCAAGCGGGTCGTCCGCGAGATCCAGTCGCTGCTTCGCTCGGTGGCGGCCGCGGGCGACATCATCGAGGCGGCGGACACCCTCGCCCCGACCCACCCGGAGCTGGCAGAGTTCCTCCGGGTGTACGGCGCGGGCCGCACCTCGGACGCGGTGGCGCACTACCAGTCCCACCAGAACTGAGCTCAAGGCCCGGTCCCCGAAAGGGGGTTCGGCGACCGGGCCGAGGCCGAAGCGGGGGACAAGGGGTCTGTAGGCCCCTCGTGAGCTTCGACGTCGTGGACGTAGGCTCCGCGCATAGAACGGGAATCAGGAACAGGACAGAGCGGCAGGGGGACAGAAGCGGGTACTAGCTCCGAGGGAAGCCGGGCACGTGCGAGCCGGCTCCACGGAGGGCGGCGCGAGCGCCGAGCCCTCCGCCGACGGGCAGCCAAGAGGGGAGCCGAAGGGGGAACGACGCACAGCCATGGGTGAGGTCTTCGCCGGCCGGTACGAACTGGTCGACCCGATCGGGCGCGGGGGAGTCGGCGCGGTCTGGCGCACCTGGGACCACCGCCGCCGCCGCTATGTGGCCGCAAAGGTCCTGCAACAGCGTGACGCGCACGCCCTGCTGCGCTTCGTCCGCGAGCAGGCCGTACGAATCGACCACCCTCATGTGCTCGCCCCCGCGAGCTGGGCCGCCGACGACGACAAGGTCCTGTTCACCATGGACCTGGTGGCCGGAGGCTCACTGGTCAACCTCGTCAACGACTACGGTCCCCTTCCGCCCGTCTACGTCTGCGGCCTGCTCGACCAACTCCTGTCCGGCCTTGCCGCCGTGCACGCCGAGGGCGTCATCCACCGCGACATCAAGCCCGCCAACGTGCTGCTGGAGGCCACGGGCACGGCCCGCCCCCGACTGCGCCTGTCCGACTTCGGCATCGCCATGCGTCTGGGCGAGCCCCGCCTGACCGAGACCAACTACGTGGTGGGAACGCCCGGTTACTTCGCTCCCGAGCAGATGCTGGGCGCAGATCCGGACTTCCCCGCCGACCTCTTCGCGGTGGGCCTCGTCGCCCTGTACCTCCTGGAGGGCGCGAAGCCCGACGCCAAGGCCCTCATCGAGCACTTCGCCTCCCATGGCACGCCGAAAGCGCCGCGAGGCATCCCCGAGCCGCTGTGGCAGGTCATCGCCACGCTCCTCCAGCCGGACCCCAACTCCCGCTTCCGTACCGCCACAGGCGCCCGCAAGGCCCTCGCCGCGGCCACCGAGCTGCTTCCCGAGCCGGGGCCTGACGACGAGCTGGTCGAGATCTTCGACCAACTCGGCCCGCTTCCCCAAGGGTTCGCCCCCGAAGGTCCCCTGCACAGGGCATCGGGGCTCGACAAGGCAGACACGAGCACCGGTGCCGGCACCGGCGGCATATCTGACGCAACCCCGCCGCCGCCTCACCATCCGCCGGCATACGGTCCGCCTCCCATGGATCCGCCGTCCCAGCCCGGCAGTGGCCCCGCGCTACCGGCACCGCTCCCGGGCGCCGCCCCTCAGCCCTCGCACACGGCCACAGGCTCTGTATCCGCGCCTCCCATGCCCTCCACCGCCCCGCCCCAGACAGGCTCCTCCAACTCCGGCAATGGCTCCGCGGTCGGTACCGGTGCCACGGACATGGGCTCAAGCACTACTTCAGGCGCCGGCACGGGACCAGGAACCGGTCACTGGTCCCAGGATCCCGGCCCCGCGTCCTCGGCGTCTTCGGCGTCGTCGCCCCAAGCCGCTCACCTGCCGCCGGAGCCGCCCCCCACCGCCGTACCACCGCGCCCCGAACGCGCCCCTGCACCGCCGCGGCCCTCGACGATGTCCGACACCGGCAGCTTCCATCTGCCCCCGCCTCAGGTGCTCACCGCCGACGCGCCGTCGCGACAGGTCGAGCAGCACACCCCCGGCCTGGGCCACCCACCACAGCAACCCGAGCAGCACGCCAGTCACCCTGCCGGGACGCCCGTCCGAACCGCCCCAGCGCAACACCCCGAACCCGCGCATGTGCCCTCCCCCCAGTCGCACCCACCGCTGGGCCTCGCTCAGGCCCCGGCCTCGGCGGTGCAGCAGCACGCGTACGCCTCTACTGGTTCATACACCGCTCGGCCCCCGCAGGTTCCACGTCGATCGAGGGCGCTTCCCCGGCGCCGCCCGGGCCCACCCGTCAAGGTCGTCGTCCCGGTCCTGTTGGTCGCCCTGGTCTGCTTCGCGGTGGGGTTCTGGGCGCTGGGCCAGCTCTGATCCCCGCACACCGACCCTGCGGACGCCTGTCGCTCCCGAGACCCCAGCCACCGTTCCCGCCAGCCCGCCGACCACGGACGTCGCCCGCCTCAGCCGACCCCCCGGCCGGCACGCCGCCCGCTCTACCAGCCTCGGGACGCCCCGTGCCGCCCCCGCGCAGCCGTGCCCGCCCCCGGTCGTTCGGACTCGGTGGCGATCGACGCCCGCCTGCGGGCCACGAGTGCCCACACCAGCAGCCCGAGAACCAGCAGGCTCCCCGTGCCGATGCCGCCCGCGGCGACGACGGTCATGGCCAGGCGCTGGTCTCCGTTGCCCGAGGAGTTCCCGGAGTCCTCCCCCTCGCCGGAACTCCCCGCGGCCCCTTCGTCACCGCCCTCCTCCGCGTCCCCCTCCAGTGTGTCCCCGGTGGTGCCGTCCTCGGCGGCCTCCCGGTCCCCCTCAGTGACCTCGAAGACCCCCCGCGGCTCTGTGGCCCCCAGGTATCCCGGCCCGGCCCCCGCCTCGCCCTCCAGCCGCACCCGCAGCGTCAACCCGACCGGCCCGTCTCCGAAGCGTTCGGCGACCGACGTCCCGAGGTGCAGTGCCAGGTAGTACCAGCCGGCGAACCGCATACCGCCCACCTCGCCGTCGAGGGAGAAACGGTTCTCGTACGCGATGGGCGGGAGCGGATCCAGTCCGACGGAGCGTTGCTCGCCCCCGTAGTTGGCTGTCCTGTCGTCCACCAAGCCGCGTACGGGGTTGTACAGCGACATGACGAACGCGTTCCCCACATAGCCGTCGCCCTCGGTCGTACTGCCCAGCTCGGCGATGGCGTGGAGCTGCTGCCCCCAGCCGACGGGCACCTTGTAGAAGAGCGTCTCCCCGGCTCTGATGCCGACCTCGTCCTGCCAGACGCCCTGGGCCAAGGGGCTGGCCGTGGCGAAGCCGCTCCCGCCACGACGGGGCTCGGGGTCACCGGACACGGCCTCCGGCGAGGCGGAGTCCCAGCTCTGGGGGGCGCTCGTCGAACCGCCCTTCGTCACAGCGGGCTCCGAGACGAAGCCGAGCTCCAGCCCCCACTTCTCCGACGCGCCCTTCGCTGGGGAACCCGTCACCGAGCCGGAAACCGAGCCCGTGCTCGTTCCCGGACCGGTTCCGGTGGCCGAGCCGACCCGTTCCACGACGACGTAGTACACACCGGCCCCCTGGCACATGTACTCGTCGCTGCCGACCTCCCGCGAGGCCCAGGCGGTGACGGGGTGCCCGCTGCGGGTCGGTCCGAAGCGGGCGGTCTCGTATGAGCAGCGGTGTGCGTCGGCGTCCTGCAGAGACACCCTGACCCCGTCCGCGGAGCCGACCGCCGATCCCGCCTCCGGTACGGCCGTGGCCGAGACGTACGCGTTGGCGGCGGCGCCGAGATCGAGGCGGTAGTACAACTTGCCGCCCGGTCCGATGGAACTCCGGTAGGTCTTGCCGGCGGCCAGCCGCACGGCTCCCGTGCTGCTCGTGGCGCCCTCGACCGTCGTCGCGTCCTCGGCGTAGGAGTACGGCGTGGGCGCGTCGGCCGCCACGGAGAGGCCGGTCTGCGCCGTCGTCACGCACAGAGCCGCTCCCGCGGCCGCCGTAGCCCGCCACCAGACCGTGCGCCGCGCCATCAAGCGCCACCCCTCGTCGTCGACCGTGACTCCGAGGCCCCACCAGTGGTCACGGCCCCGAACGCGCCCATCCTGCCGGGCCGCGCGCGCTGATGCCCGCGTTCCTGGGGAGGAGCGGCTGAAAACGACCTCTACCCGGACCGACGCCTTGCTACTGCAAGCACATCGTTCACCAAAGCGAATCCAAGTGTGCCGGAATGTCGGCATATGTTCCGGAAGGGGGGAGAGGTACTCCCGGACAACACAAGACCCCGACCGCCAGGGCGGCCGGGGTCTGCTCTGAGACTGATGTCGACGTTCACGAACCCGTGGGCACGGAGTCAGTCGCCTCCGTCCACAGATCCTGCTCGGCGCGATCCGCCTGGATCTGGCGGTACACGAGGAGCCCGCCGATGGCGGCCAGTGCGACCAGGAGAAGCTTCTTCACCGCGCGACCTCGTCTTTCCTTGACGTAGGGGACCTCTGGCGCCCGACTATACACACCGACCGATACCGATCGGTGACCTGCGTCGACCCTCCAACTCCCCCAGGGAAAGCCGTAGTAGAACCGGACGCCACTGTTCCGATCGCAGGCTCATCACACAGGTCCATCACATCTCGCACACCCCGGCGGATCCCATGAGCCGGGGCTTCCTGCAACTCCTCAGGCCTCCTTGCGCCCATCCGAGTGGTGTTCATCCGAAGAACTCCGCGCCACGGACGTCGGTCCATGATTTCGAAGCCCACATACACATCATGAGGAAAGTACGCAAATCGCCCAACCCGAAAGTGAGGGGCCATGGCCCAGAACAAGGTCATGAAGCTGTGGACCGCCATCGTCACCGCCTTCCTCGCGCTGTGCACGGCGCTCGGACTCGTCACGACCACGGCCTCGGCCGCGGTGCCACGGACCGAGACCACCCGCAACTGCGCGGCCCCCGCGACGACCCCGGCGATGACCCTCCCGGCCCGGCCCCACGACCGCGCCCTGCCCCCCACGATGAAACAGCGCATCCGCGCCGAGGCCCACGGCTCCTCTCCGTCCTGCCGCCACCGCACGGCTCTGCACACGGCCACGGACACCGCCACGAACGACACGGGCCAGGTCGCCGCCCCTGAGGCCCCTCTGCCGCGGGCCGAGCATCCAGGCGCACCTCTCCAGCTCTGATCCCCGGCAGGAAGTCACCGACCCAGCGGCGATCTTGCGTACGACGCCCGTAGATGACCGTGAACGACGAAGACCCTCAGCCGGAGGCGGCTGAGGGTCTTTCCGTGGGTGGGGGCCTTCGAGCACAGTCCACAGGACGTGCCGGGCAGCCGGTGAGAGAAAGTAAGTAGTCTGCCCCGACCCTCTGTCGGTGGGCCGGGACCACCAGGATGTCCAGCCGTCCGTAGTCGAAGTCCGGGACGCCCTATGTCACCCGACGACAGCAAAGACCCCCAACCGAGATCGGTTGGGGGTCTTCCGTCTGGTGGGGCTAACAGGATTTGAACCTGTGGCCTCATCCTTATCAGGGATGCGCTCTAACCAACTGAGCTATAGCCCCGCCGCGCTCTGCGGTGTGTGTCCCGCGCGCTGACTCCTGAAGATTAGCGCACGACGTGGGCAGTCCCAAAATCGATACCCGCAGGGCGACCGTGACGCGGTGAGGCGCCCTTACTCGTCCTCGGCGAGCGTCAGCTCGACACCACCCACGAAGCCCGCGGAGAGGTTGTAGATGAAGGCTCCGAGGGTGGCCAGGGCGGTGGCGAGGACGACGTCGATGACCGCGATGATCGTGGTGAAGATCAGCACGTTGGGCAGCGACAGGAACGCTTGAAGATCGAACCCGTTGGACTCGTTCGAGCCGGTCGCCTCGGAGATGGTGGCGCCGACCGTGGAGAACACACCCATCGCGTTCATGACCATCCACAGCACCGCGGCCGCGACGACGGTACAGATACCGAGGGCGATGGAGAGCAGGAAACTGACCTTCATCACGGACCACGGGTCGGCCTTGGACACCCGCAGCCGCGCCTTGCGTGTGCGCGGTGTCGTGCGCGCCCCCGTACGAGGCTTGCGGGAGGAAGCCTCCGGAGCCGGCGCGTAGGCCTGCGGCGGGTGGTACGGGCCGGCCTGCTGCTGCGACTGCCGCTCACCGGGCAGCGCGGAGGCAGCGGCCTGCGCGGAAACCTGAGGGCGGGGCTGAGGCTGGGGCTGTGCCGGGGTCTGACGGCCGGATCCGCCCTGGGCCGCGGCCGGACTGCCGGACGCGGGCTTCTGGGCCTGCGGTCCACGGGTGTCCGTCACGGTTGCCCCCTGGCTTCCGGGCTTCTCCGGCGCGGGCGCGGCCGCATCCGTCGCGTCCGGCTTGATGGCCTTCAGTTGGGTCGTGTGCGTGTCCATCGCACGCGCGGCGGAGCCACGGCCGCCGCCGTCCGCCTCCGACCCGGTCGAAGTGCCGGCCGAAGTACCGGACGATCCCGCGCCCGTGGCTCCGCTCACGCTGACTCACTCCTCGTGCTACTCGGACGAGGGCGCCTCACCCTCGTCCGTACCGGTCGTCGCGGCAGCCTCGGCGGTCTCGTCCACGGCATCGTCGCCGTCGACCTCCTCCGCCTCCCGCCCCGCCTCGGCGTTACGAGCGATGCCGACCACGGCATCGCGCTTGCCCAGGTTGATCAGTTGGACGCCCATGGTGTCACGGCCGGTTTCCCTGATCTCGTTGACTCGCGTACGAATCACACCGCCCGACAGCGTGATGGCGAGGATCTCGTCGGTCTCCTCGACCACCAGCGCGCCGACGAGCGAACCGCGGTCCTCGACGATCTTGGCGGCCTTGATGCCGAGGCCGCCGCGACCCTGGACGCGGTACTCGTCGACGACGGTCCGCTTCGCGTACCCGCCGTCTGTGGCAGTGAACACGAACGTACCGGGTCGAACAACATTCATCGAGAGCAGCTCGTCCCCTTCGCGGAAACTCATGCCCTTGACACCCGAGGTGGCACGGCCCATGGGCCGCAGCGCCTCGTCCGTCGCCGTGAAGCGGATCGACTGTGCCTTCTTG
Source organism: Streptomyces akebiae (assembly GCF_019599145.1). Taxonomy (NCBI): domain Bacteria; kingdom Bacillati; phylum Actinomycetota; class Actinomycetes; order Kitasatosporales; family Streptomycetaceae; genus Streptomyces; species Streptomyces akebiae. Next base: position 5,094,085 of record NZ_CP080647.1, read on the forward strand.
CTGATCAGAAGGATGTCGTCCTCCGCCGATACGAGTTCGGCTCCGATCAGTTCGTCATCGGAACCGTCCTCCTTCTCACGGAGGTTGATCGCGATGACGCCGCCGGCACGGGGCGAATCGTAATCCTTCAGAGGCGTCTTCTTCACAAGACCACCCTTGGTGGCGAGCACCAGATAGGGCGCGGCCTCGTAGTCGCGGATCGCGAGGATCTCGGCGATCGCCTCGTCGGGCTGGAAGGCCAGCAGGTTCGCGACGTGCTGTCCACGCGCGTCACGCCCCGCGTCCGGCAGTTCGTAGGCCTTGGCCCGGTAGACGCGGCCCTTGTTGGTGAAGAACAGCAGCCAGTGGTGGGTCGTGGACACGAAGAAGTGGTCGACGATGTCGTCTTCCTTGAGCTTCGTGCCACGTACGCCCTTGCCGCCGCGCTTCTGCGCCCGGTAGTCGACCGTCTTGGTCCGCTTGACGTAGCCGCCGCGCGAGACGGTGACGACGATGTCTTCCTCCGCGATGAGGTCCTCGATGGACATGTCGCCGTCGTAGGGGACCAGCATCGTCTTGCGGTCGTCACCGTACTTCTCGACGATCGCGGCGAGTTCCGCGCTGACGATCCCGCGCTGGCGCACGGGGGAGGCGAGGATCTCGTTGTACTCGCGGATCTTGGCCTGGAGTTCGTCGTGCTCCTGGATGATCTTCTGCCGCTCCAGGGCGGCCAGGCGGCGCAGCTGCATCTCGAGGATGGCGTTGGCCTGGATCTCGTCGATCTCCAGGAGGTCCATCAAGCCCGTGCGCGCGATGTCGACGGTGTCGCTGCGTCGGATCAGCGCGATGACCTCGTCGATGGCGTCCAGGGCCTTCAGCAGGCCGCGCAGGATGTGCGCCCGCTCCTCGGCCTTGCGCAGCCGGAACTTCGTGCGGCGGACGATGACCTCGATCTGGTGCGTCACCCAGTGCCGGATGAACGCGTCCAGGGAGAGGGTGCGGGGCACACCGTCGACCAGCGCCAGCATGTTGGCGCCGAAGTTCGTCTGCAGGTCCGTGTGCTTGTACAGGTTGTTCAGCACGACCTTGGCGACCGCGTCGCGCTTCAGGACGATGACCAGGCGCTGGCCCGTGCGCGACGACGTCTCGTCGCGGACGTCCGCGATGCCGCCGATCTTGCCGTCCTTCACGAGGTCGGCGATCTTCTGCGCGAGGTTGTCCGGGTTGACCTGGTAGGGCAGCTCCGTGACCACCAGGCACTGGCGGTTCTGGATCTCCTCGACCTCGACGACCGCGCGCATCGTGATGGAGCCACGGCCCGTGCGGTAGGCCTCCTCGATGCCCTTGCGGCCGACCACCAGGGCGCCGGTCGGGAAGTCGGGGCCCTTGATGCGCTCGATCAGAGCGTCCAGAAGGTCCTCGTGGGAGGCCTCGGGGTTCTCCAGGTACCACTGGGCGCCCGCCGCGACCTCGCGGAGGTTGTGCGGCGGGATGTTGGTCGCCATACCGACCGCGATGCCCGCCGAGCCGTTGATCAGCAGGTTCGGGAAGCGGGCCGGGAGGACGGTCGGCTCCTGGGAGCGGCCGTCGTAGTTGTCCGTGAAGTCGACGGTCTCCTCGTCGATGTCGCGGACCATCTCCATCGACAACGGCGCCATCTTGCACTCGGTGTAGCGCATGGCCGCCGCCGGGTCGTTGCCCGGCGAGCCGAAGTTGCCGTTGGAGTCCACCAGCGGCATCCGCATCGACCACGGCTGCGCGAGGCGGACCAGCGCGTCGTAGATCGAGGAGTCGCCGTGCGGGTGGTAGTTGCCCATGACGTCGCCGACGACGCGGGCGCACTTGTAGAAGCCCTTCTCGGGCCGGTAGCCGCCGTCGTACATGGCGTACAGGACACGGCGGTGGACGGGCTTGAGACCGTCACGTACGTCGGGCAGCGCGCGGGACACGATGACGGACATCGCGTAGTCGAGGTACGAGCGCTGCATCTCCGTCTCGAGCCCGACGGGCTCGATGCGCACCGTCGTCTCGCCTTCGGCGGGCTCAGGCATCACTGGGGTGTTCTCGTCGGCCATTGCTGGGGGGAATCCTTCCTGGTGCGGTCAGCTGAGACCGACTCAGATGTCGAGGAAGCGGACGTCCTTGGCGTTGCGCTGGATGAACTGGCGCCGGGCCTCGACGTCCTCGCCCATGAGCACCGAGAACAGCTCGTCCGCCTGGGCGGCGTCGTCGAGCGTGACCTGGCCGAGGACCCGGTGGTCCTGGTCCATGGTCGTGATGCGCAGTTCCTCGGCGTTCATCTCGCCGAGACCCTTGAAGCGCTGGATCGAGTCCTCCCGGACGCGCTTGCCGTTCTGCCGGCCGAGCTCGATCAGGGCGTCGCGCTCGCGATCCGAGTACGCGTACTCGAAGTCGTCCCGGCCCCACTTGATCTTGTAGAGCGGGGGACGCGACAGGAACACGTGCCCGGCCTCGACCAGCGGCCGCATGAAGCGGAACAGGAAGGTCAGCAGCAGGGTGTTGATGTGCTGACCGTCGACGTCGGCGTCCGCCATCAGGATGATCTTGTGATAGCGGAGCTTCGAGATGTCGAAGTCCTCGTGCACACCCGTGCCGAAGGCCGAGATCAGCGCCTGGATCTCCTGGTTCTGCAGGATCTTGTCGATCCGCGCCTTCTCCACGTTGAGGATCTTGCCGCGGATCGGGAGGATCGCCTGGTACTGCGGGTTGCGGCCGGACTTGGCCGAGCCGCCGGCGGAGTCACCCTCGACGATGAAGATCTCGCACTTGGTGGGGTCGTTCGACTGGCAGTCGCTCAGCTTGCCCGGCAGGGACGCCGTCTCCAGGAGGCCCTTGCGGCGGGTCAGGTCACGCGCCTTACGGGCCGCCACGCGCGCGGTGGCCGCCTGGATGGACTTGCGGATGATGTCCGCGGCCTCGACCGGGTTGCGGTCGAGCCAGTCCGTCAGGTGCTCGTGGACGACCTTCTGCACGAAGGTCTTGGCCTCCGTGTTGCCCAGCTTGGTCTTGGTCTGGCCCTCGAACTGCGGCTCGCTCAGCTTGATCGAGATGATCGCGGTCAGACCCTCGCGGATGTCGTCACCCGTGAGGTTGTCGTCCTTCTCACGGAGCAACTTCTTGTCGCGCGCGTAGCGGTTGATCAGACCGGTCATCGCGGCGCGGAAGCCCTCTTCGTGCGTACCGCCCTCGTGCGTGTGGATGATGTTGGCGAAGGAGTACACACCCTCGCTGTAACCGCTGTTCCACTGCATCGCGACCTCGACGGACAGGAGCTTGTCCTTGTCCTCGGCCTCGAAGTCGATGACGGACGGGTGCACCACGTCCCCCTTGCGGGAGTTGAGGTGCTTCACGAAGTCGACGATGCCGCCCTCGTAGTGGTACGAGACGGCCTTGACCTCGTGCTTCTCGTCCTCGCCGGCCTCGTCCGCCCCAGCGGTGGCCTTCGCCGACTCGCGCTCGTCGGTGAGGTTGATCCTCAACCCCTTGTTGAGGAACGCCATCTCCTGGAAGCGCCGCGAGAGCGTCTCGAAGGAGTAGTGGGTGGTCTCGAAGATGTCCGGGTCGGCCCAGAAGGTGACCGAAGTGCCGTGTTCGTCCGTGGCCTCGTGCTTGGCGAGCGGGGCGGTCGGCACGCCCAGCTTGTAGTCCTGCGTCCAGCGGTGACCGTCGGTCTTGACCTCGACGGCGACCTTCGTCGACAGGGCGTTCACCACGGAGACGCCGACGCCGTGCAGACCGCCGGAGACCGCGTAGCCGCCGCCGCCGAACTTGCCGCCCGCGTGCAGGACGGTCAGCACGACCTCGACGGCCGGCTTGCCCTCGGACGGCACGATGCCCACCGGGATGCCGCGGCCGTTGTCGACGACCCGGACACCGCCGTCGGGAAGGATCGTCACGTCGATGGTGTCCGCGTGCCCGGCCAGGGCCTCGTCGACGGAGTTGTCCACGACCTCCTGCACGAGGTGGTGCAGGCCGCGCTCACCGGTCGAGCCGATGTACATGCCGGGCCGCTTGCGGACCGCGTCCAGCCCTTCGAGGACGGTGATGGCGCTGGCGTCGTACGCCGAGGGCGAGGCCTCGGCCGTTCCGGCCAGGGCCTCGGTGGACGGGATGTTCTCGTTGGGGTTGCCGGAATCGGCCACGAAGCGCCCTTTCTGGCACAGCACAAGCCAGGCTCTTGGCGGGTTTGCCGGAGCGGCTGCGGCATGTTGCGGTGGAAGCCTTTGTCAGCGTTGCACAGTGTTTCCGAAGCGGTCCCCACGAATGGGGCGGGATTAGCTTCCAGTCTACCGGTAGCGCCGACAGTGATGGGGGTTTGCCGGTACCTGAGTCCGCATGTGCCGCCCTGAACCGGTCTCTCCCGACTCCCCATATGCGGAGCGGGGCTCCAAGAGGCTCACAGCGGCACTCAGCGCTTCCGGGTGTCAACCCTTTGCTACTCCCGGGTCAGGTCGACATTCGCATCCGCACGCGAACGTCGACGCAGGAGCACGCGGGCGCCCGGCGACGCCCCGAGGACCGCCGGTCACGGGCTGGGGAAGAGCCTGGAAATGTGACTACGGTCACCCGTAGGTATCGCCGGGACCGGTGCTTCCCGGGGCCCGCAGGGGGCCGTAACGCGGAGCGGAGCCGGCGGGGCCGTGGACCTTGAGGAGCCGCACGGTGCCCTGCCCGAGGTCCTCGTTGAGCCTCGCGACCAGCTGCGGGGCGAGGAGGCGTACGTTCGTCGCCCAGGCCGTCGAGTCGCACCGCACGTGCAGCACGCGCTCGTCCTCGTCGTACCGCTCCGGCACGCATCGTCTGGCCAGGTCGTCGCCGACGATCTGGGGCCAGCGGCCCATGACGCCGCCGACGGCGGCCGGTGTTTCCCAGCCCCGCTCGGTGATCAGCCGGTTGATGGCGGGACCGAGCGGCATCGGGTCGCGCCCGTCGGCACGCGCGCCGGAGCGCAGCCCGCCGCCACGTCGTGCCTGCTTCTGCTGCTGGGTGACTTCGCCACGCGCGCGTGCGGCCTCCTTCGCGGCGCGCAGCGCCACGCGCGCGAGGTCCACACCGGAGGGCTCGGGCGGCTTGGGGGTTCCCTCGGATCCGCTCATGCGCGCTCCACCGTCCCGTCGGACACGGTGTACCGCGTCCCCGTCAGTACGTCCGGTACGTCGTCGTCGACCGCGGCGGTCACCAGGACCTGCTCGCCCGGCGCGACCAGCTCCGCCAGACGCTCCCGCCGACGGGTGTCCAACTCGGCGAACACGTCGTCGAGGATCAGCACCGGCTCGTTGCCCTCGGCCCGCAGCAGGTCGTAGGAGGCGAGCCGCAACGCCAGGGCGTACGACCAGGACTCGCCGTGGGAGGCGTAGCCCTTGGCCGGCAGCTGACCGAGTTTGAGGGTCACATCGTCTCGATGGGGTCCCACGAGCGTGACGCCCCGCTCGATCTCCTGCTTGCGGCTCTCGGAGAGGGCCGCCGTGAGCTGCTCGTACAGCTCCTCGCGCGCGTGGCCGACGAGACCGGGCGAGGAGGGCTTGTACTCCAGACCGACCGGGCCGCCGCCGGGTGCGAGCTGCTCGTACGCCTTGTCGGCGAGCGGCTGGATCGCGGCGACCAGATCGAGGCGCTGGGCGAGCAGCTCGGCGCCCACGCGCGCGAGGTGCTGGTCCCACACGTCGAGCGTGGACAGGTCCATGGAGCGGCCGCCGTGCCGACGTGCCAACGCGGCTGTCTTGAGGAGGGTGTTGCGCTGCTTGAGGACCCGCTCGTAGTCGGAGCGCACACCCGCCATGCGCGGGGCCCGCGCGGTGATCAGTTCGTCGAGGAAGCGCCGTCGCTCACCGGGGTCGCCCTTGACCAGCGCGAGGTCCTCGGGCGCGAACAGCACCGTTCGCACGATGCCGAGCACATCGCGTGGCCTGACCTGTGAAGACCTGTTGATGCGGGCCCGGTTGGCCTTGCCCGGGTTCAACTCCAGCTCGACCAGCTGCTGCCGTTCGCCCTGCCGCACCTGGGCCCGGATCACCGCGCGGTCGGCGCCCATGCGGACCAGGGGCGCGTCCGAGGAGACCCGGTGGCTGCCGAGGGTCGCGAGATAGCCGACCGCCTCGACCAGGTTCGTCTTGCCCTGCCCGTTGGGACCCACGAACGCGGTGACGCCCGGGTCGAGCGGGACCTCGACCCGGGCGTACGAGCGGAAGTCGGCCAGCGACAGGTGCGTGACGTGCATGGTCGGGTGCCGACCTCCCCCAGGGTTGTGGACCACCGTGCGGCCCTGTGGACGACTTCTCGTCGTCCGTGGTGTGCTCGTTCTTCTCTTCTGTGCCGCGCGTCTTCTGTGCCGCGCGCTGCTTCTTGCCGTGGGCTACTTCTTCTCGACCGCGTGGCCGCCGAACTGGTTCCGCAGCGCCGCGACCATCTTCATCTGCGGCGAGTCCTCCTGGCGCGACGCGAACCGCGCGAAGAGGGAGGCCGTGATCGCGGGCAGCGGCACGGCGTGGTCGATGGCGGCCTCCACCGTCCACCGGCCCTCACCGGAGTCCTGCGCGAAGCCCTTCAGCCCGTCCAGGTGCTCGTCCTCGTCGAGGGCGTTCACCGCCAGGTCGAGGAGCCAGGAGCGGATGACCGTGCCGTCCTGCCAGGAACGGAACACCTCGCGGACGTCCGTCACCGAGTCGACCTTCTCCAGGAGCTCCCAGCCCTCCGCATAGGCCTGCATCATCGCGTACTCGATGCCGTTGTGGACCATCTTCGCGAAGTGACCGGCGCCGACCTTGCCAGCGTGCACCGCGCCGAGATCGCCCTCGGGCTTCAGCGCGTCGAAGACGGGGCGCACCTTGGCGACGTTCTCCGCATCGCCGCCGTACATCAGCGCGTAGCCGTTCTCCAGGCCCCAGACCCCACCGGAGACACCACAGTCGACGAAGCCGATGCCCTTGGCCGCCAGCTCATCGGCGTGCTTCTCGTCGTCCGTCCAGCGGGAGTTTCCACCGTCCACGACGACGTCACCGGGTTCCAACAACTCGGCCAGCTCGTCGACGGTCGACTGGGTGGCGGCGCCTGCCGGGACCATGACCCACACGACCCGCGGGCCCTTGAGCTTGCCCACAAGCTCTTCGAGGCTGTGGACATCGGCGAGATCCGGGTTCCGGTCGTATCCGATGACGGTGTGGCCCGCGCGGCGTATCCGCTCGCGCATGTTGCCGCCCATCTTGCCGAGGCCGACGAGACCGAGCTCCATCAGTTGTTCCTTAGGTTGCGACGTGGCAGGAGGGCACCTGAACTGCGTACCCACGCACGAGCCTAAACCCGGACGCTCACGCACACCTGTGGGCATACCCGCTCATAAGTACACCCCTACCTGCGGCTTCGTGCCGAGGGCCCGCTGGATCACCGGGCCCCACAGCGCTGTGGACAACTTCCGCGGCCAAACCGCGGTGTCATCCGGCCGGTCCGGCCGGTCAGCCGCTGAGCCGCACCGGCATGATCAGGTACTTGTAGGCCTCGTCCGCCTCGGCGTCCACAGCAGGCTTGCCGCTGAGCAGGGCAGGCTTGGTGGACGTCGTGAACGACAGCTGGGCCACCGGGGAGTCGATGGCGCTCAGGCCGTCCAGCAGGAACGTCGGGTTGAAGGCGATCGAGATGTCGTCGCCGTCCAGCTGGGCGTCGACCCTCTCCACAGCCTGTGCGTCGTCGCTGGAGCCCGCCTCCAGGATCAGCACGCCCTGTTCGAAGCTCAGCCGCACAGGGGTGTTCCGCTCGGCGACGAGGGCCACACGCTTCACGGCCTCGACGAAGGGCGCGGTCTCGATGACGGCCACGCTGTTGAACTCCGTCGGGAACAGCGTGCGGTACTTCGGGAGGTCTCCCTCCAGCAGCCGCGTGGTCGTACGGCGGCCCGCGCCCTCGAAACCGATCAGACCTTCGCCGGAGCCCGAGCCGGAGAGCGCCAGGATGACGCTGTCGCCGCTCGTGAGGGCCTTGGCGGTGTCCAGGAGCGTCTTGGCGGGCACCAGGGCGACTGCGGACGCCTCGGGGTTCTCCGGCTTCCACAGGAACTCGCGGACCGCGAAGCGGTAGCGGTCGGTGGAGGCGAGCGTGACCGTGTCGCCCTCGATCTCGATGCGCACACCGGTGAGGACGGGCAGCGTGTCGTCGCGGCCCGCGGCGATGGCGACCTGGGCTGCGGCGGAGGCGAAGACCTCTCCCGGGACGGTGCCCGTGGCGTTCGGCATCTGCGGCAGCGCCGGGTACTCCTCCACAGGCAGTGTGTGGAGGGTGAACCGGGAGGAGCCGCACACCACCGTCGCCCGTACACCGTCTGTGGAGATCTCCACAGGGCGGTTGGGGAGGGCGCGGCAGATGTCGGCGAGAAGGCGGCCGGAGACGAGCACCGTGCCCTCCTCGTCGACCTCGGCCTCCACCGACACGCGTGCGGAGACCTCGTAGTCGAAGCTGGAGAGGCTCAGCTGGCCGTCCTCGGCCTTCAGAAGGAGGCCGGCGAGGACAGGCGCCGGCGGACGGGCCGGGAGGCTGCGTGCCGCCCAGGCAACTGCCTCCGCGAGTACGTCGCGTTCCACCCGGATCTTCACTGTTGCCGCCTCCTGCTGTTGCCGGCGCTTCTCGCCCTGCCTGGCTTCGTCGTCTGTCTCGGTGTCGCTGGCTCCTGTGACGGGAAGGACACCGGGGAACAGTCTGACGCACACCACTGACACTCGGAGCCGCTCGGGGTCAAGTCGTGACGAGGCGCGGTCAGGCAGCGAAGAGCGAGTTGTGCACAGGACCCACTTCGAAACGGATTCCCAGCTCTCTCTAGTTGGGAGTAGTAGTAGGGCCTGTGGAAACCGTGGATAACCCCGTTTTCGCAGCTCAGACAGCAGATTTTGTCCACCGTGCCTGTGGGTGGAGGCGGTGGACAACCAGGGGTATCTGTGGAGAACAGAAAGTTCTGCACACACCGTGCACAGCCGCAGGGCACTTCTCCCCAACGGCGTCCCCAGGTTTACCCGTCTTTCCCACAGCCCAACCAGGCAACTTCATGTGACGCCTTTCACTCGACACGGTGAGGAGGCACCTGGGCTTGCCGAACAGTGGACAGGCATGTGGAGAAGCCGACGATCACTGGGGACAACCGGCCACAGCCTGTGGGGCGTCGGTGGACAACTCCGTCCACAGTCTGTGGATCCTCGCTTTGTCCACAGCCTGTGGAGATCTTTCGTCCACGGATCCACAGGCGGGTGACCTGGACCGATGATCTCGCGTCGGCTCGCCTTGTGGACACGATCTGTATAACTTCCCGGTCCCCAGGGTGTGGACGGGAGAAAGTCCCCGAATCTGTGGAGGAAGGCCGTAACGCCGCAGGTAATCGAACACCTGATGACGGGACGGCGACGGTGGGGACCCCCTCGGAGTCGGCCGCACCCGTCCAGGAAGACGGGCCGCGGCGCTCAGGAGATGGGCTGAAGCGCCCCACGAGGCGGCCTGAAGCCGTCCAGGAACGCCGAAGGCGCCCTCGGGAACTCGTCCCGGGGCGCCCTCAGTGACGTATGACGGTGTTCTCCATACGTCAGGCAGCGGTGTGGTCGGACGGGCAGTCGGCTGGGTCGTCAGCCGTTCTTGATGCGGTTCGTCAGCTCCGTCACCTGGTTGTAGATGGACCGTCGCTCGGCCATGAGCGCGCGGATCTTGCGGTCGGCGTGCATGACGGTGGTGTGGTCCCGGTTGCCGAACTGCGCGCCGATCTTGGGCAGCGACAGGTCGGTCAGCTCACGGCACAGATACATCGCGATCTGGCGGGCCGTGACGAGGGCGCGGCCGCGCGAGGTGCCGCACAGGTCCTCGACCGTGAGCCCGAAGTAGTCGGCCGTCGCGGCCATGATCGCGGTGGCGGTGATCTCCGGGGACGCGTTCTCGCCGCCCGGGATCAGGTCCTTCAGGACGATCTCGGTCAGCCCGAGGTCCACCGGCTGCCGGTTGAGCGACGCGAACGCCGTCACCCGGATCAGCGCGCCCTCCAGTTCGCGGATGTTGCGCGAGATACGGGACGCGATGAACTCCAGTACCTCCGGCGGGGCGTTGAGCTGTTCCTGCACCGCCTTCTTGCGGAGGATCGCGATCCGCGTCTCCAGTTCGGGCGGCTGGACGTCGGTGATCAGACCCCACTCGAAACGGTTCCGCAGCCGGTCCTCCAAGGTGACCAGCTGCTTGGGAGGCCGGTCGCTGGAGAGCACGATCTGCTTGTTCGCGTTGTGGAGCGTGTTGAAGGTGTGGAAGAACTCCTCCTGCGTCGACTCCTTGTCCGCCAGGAACTGGATGTCGTCGACGAGCAGGATGTCCATCTCGCGGTACCGCTTGCGGAAGCTGTCGCCCTTGCCGTCGCGGATGGAGTTGATGAACTCGTTGGTGAACTCCTCCGAACTCACGTACCGCACGCGCGTGCCCGGGTAGAGGCTGCGCGCGTAGTGCCCGATCGCGTGCAGCAGGTGCGTCTTGCCGAGGCCCGACTCCCCGTAGATGAAGAGGGGGTTGTACGCCTTGGCCGGCGCCTCGGCGACCGCCACCGCGGCCGCGTGGGCGAAGCGGTTCGAGGCGCCGATGACGAAAGTGTCGAAGAGGTACTTCGGGTTCAGGCGTGCCGTCGGCTCACCCGGACCGGGGGCCGGCGCGGGCTGCGCCGCCAGCGGGCCGGGCGCACTGCTGGCCGGCCCGCCCCGGTGCACGTGTCCCGAGCCCGGCGGTGGGTCGGGAAGCTCACGCCTGTCCGGTCGTGGGTAGTCGGAGTCGGCACCGGGCCGGTTGTAGTCGCCGCGGGGCTGGTCGTAGTCGGGGCGCCCGGAGTCGTACTCGGAGCGCTGGTCGTACGGTGACCGGTCCATCGGCTGCGAGCGGTAGTCCGACGATGGCGAAGCGTAGGGGTCCCGATCGGGGAACCCGAGTCTCTGCTGCTGCCAGCCGTAGTCGTCCTGCGAGGGCCGCGGCCAGGCGCCCGGCTCGGGCCGCTGGTACTCGGACGGATACGCGGGACGCGCGGTCGGAAGCTGATCCGACCGGCCGGTGGGCATCTGGTCCGTGCGCGGAGGCGGCAGCAGGTCGCCGGGGCCGCTGCCCAGCTGTTCGCCGCGTCCCGGGCCACGGTCGTCGGCCCGGTGGCGCCCGTACCCCTCGTAGGGGTCACGCCCCTGGCTGTCGTATCCGTTCGGATTCTCGTAGGCGTTCTGCTTCTCGTACCCGCCGCGACCCTCGCGCCCCTGGCTGTCGTACGTGTCCCTGCCGTCGTAGGACTCACGGTTCTGGGCCGGGACGGACGGGAGCTCGGGCTCCTCGAAGCGGTGCTGGACCGGCGGGGGCGGGGGCTCGCCCACGGAGCTGTCGACGGTGATGGCGATACGGATCGGGCGGCCGCACTCCCGGCTCAGGGTCTCGCTGACGATCGGTGCGAGGCGGCCCTCGAGTACGCCCTTCGCGAACTCGTTCGGGACGGCGAGAAGTGCCGTGTCCGCGACCAGAGCGAGCGGCTGGCAGCGCTTGATCCAGCGCTCGTCCTTCACCTCGACACCTTGGCCCCGGCCCTCACCCAGGAGCTTTTCCAATACGCGTGGCCACACTGCGGCAAGATCGGCAGGTACGTCAGCCACAGGGCACGCTCTCTCACAGGTCCCACGAACGTGTGGTTCTGGGACAGGTCGGTTTGGAACTCGGGTGGGGCACTCGAGACGAGGTGCTGCTGAGCGGGTCGGGTCCCAACAGCCAAAGGAAAGGGAACGAATCGGAGTTCAGTCACGGTAGTCACGGCGACCGGTACGGTTCAAGTTGTTGTCCCCAGCCTGTGGATAGTGTCTCCCCGTGACCTCTGGTTTGACCGGATGGCGTAGCCGCGCGTACCGTAACCAGGTCGAGTTGTCGATGGCTGCTGCCGCCTGCCTCCGATGGGCACAGATCGCGTCAGGTGATCGGACAGCGGTGCACTCGGGCGTTTATACGAGCTACTCGTGGGCGCACGGTGACAGCCAGGACGGCACCCGCAAACACCGATTTCTTTCTGGAGCCCCCGAGTGAGCAAGCGCACCTTCCAGCCGAACAACCGTCGTCGCGCGAAGACCCACGGCTTCCGCCTGCGGATGCGTACCCGTGCCGGCCGCGCGATTCTCGCGAACCGCCGCAGCAAGGGTCGCGCCAGCCTGTCCGCCTGATCCAGATCAGGTCATGACGTCGTGCTGCCTACCGAGCATCGGCTGAGGCGGCGCGAGGACTTCGCGACCGCGGTACGACGAGGACGCAGGGCCGGACGCCCTCTCCTCGTCGTTCACCTACGTAGCGGTGCCACGGACCCGCACGCGCCTGGGGAGAGCGCTCCCCCGACGCGTGCGGGTTTCGTCGTGAGCAAGGCCGTCGGTGGTTCGGTTGTTCGCAACAAGGTGAAGCGCAGGCTTCGTCATCTGATGCGCGATCGAGTCGCCCTGTTTCCCCCCGGTAGCCTGGTAGTCGTACGAGCGCTGCCCGGATCGGGTGACGCCGACCACGTACAACTGGCCCAAGACCTGGATGCCGCCATAGGGCGGCTGCTGGGAGGGGGCGCGCGATGAAGTACCCGCTGCTGGCGCTGATCAAGCTGTACCAGTGGACGATCAGTCCGCTGCTCGGGCCGGTGTGCAAGTACTACCCGTCGTGCTCCCACTACGGCTACACGGCCATCGACCGGCACGGTGCGATCAAGGGAACGGCACTCACTGCCTGGCGCATCCTGCGGTGCAATCCGTGGTCGCTCGGCGGTGTGGACCATGTCCCGCCGCGCAAACGGCCACGGTGGCACGAGATGTTGCGTGGCGCCTGGCGTGCACGCAAGGGCGGGACCTCCGCCGCCGAACCGGCCACCGAGGGGCAGGCCTCCTCGGGCCCGGCCGCAGAGACCCCGTCCCATGCCCAAGGAGCATGATTAGTGGACACGATTGCCAGCCTCTTCAGCTTCATCACGACACCTGTCTCCTGGGTCATCGTCCAGTTCCACAGCGTGTACGGCGCCCTCTTCGGCGCCGACACCGGGTGGGCCTGGGGCCTGTCCATCGTGTCCTTGGTGATCCTGATCCGTATTTGCCTGATCCCGCTCTTCGTGAAGCAGATCAAGGCGACCCGGGCGATGCAGACGCTGCAGCCCGAGATGAAGAAGATCCAGGAGCGCTACAAGAACGACAAACAGCGTCAGTCCGAAGAGATGATGAAGCTGTACAAGGAGACGGGCACCAACCCGCTCTCCTCGTGCCTTCCCATCCTGGCGCAGTCACCGTTCTTCTTCGCCCTCTACCACGTGCTCAACAGCATCGCGAACAACGACACCATCGGTGTCATCAACGAGAGCTTGCTGGAGAGCGCGCAGAAGGCACACATCTTCGGTGCCCCGCTGGCCGCGACCTTCACGGACACCGCCGCCGAGGCCCAGGCACTCGACGCTTCGATCACCACGGTCCGCATCGTCACCGCGATCATGATCGTCCTGATGTCGGCGTCGCAGTTCTACACGCAGCGTCAGCTGATGACGAAGAACGTCGACACCACGGTGAAGACGCCCTTCATGCAGCAGCAGAAGATGCTGATGTACATCTTCCCGATCATGTTCGCCGTCTTCGGCATCAACTTCCCGGTCGGTGTCCTCGTCTACTGGCTGACCACCAACGTGTGGACCATGGGCCAGCAGATGTACGTCATCCACAACAACCCGACGCCGGGTTCCAAGGCGCAGGCCGCCTACCTGGAGCGACTCTTCAAGCACGTCACGCACCACGGCAAGACCCGCGGCCGCGGCGAGCGCGCGATCGTCAAGGCGATCGTCGCCAAGGGTCGTGACCGCAACGAGTACGAGCGGAAGTTCATCACCGGCCTGAGCAAGGAGGGTCTCGCGGCCCAGGCTGACGGCACCGTCATCAAGAGCGAGGCCTCGGCCGTCGCCACGGCCGAGGACGGTACGCCGGCGACCCCCAAGCGTCAGCAGCCCAAGCGCCAGACCAAGGCCCAGCGTCAGTCCGGTAGTGCGAAGACCGCCGACGAAGCCGAGCCGAAGACCGAGCCCACCTCGCTGAGCAAGTCGGACGAGCCGGAGGACGCCAAGCCGGCGGCCGCTGCCAAGAAGGCCGCGCCCAAGCCCGGTGCCGGTGGCCGCAGCAAGGCTCAGTCCGGTCAGCGCAAGGGTCAGCAGCGCCCCAAGTCCCCGTCCAAGAAGTAAGAAGGAGTCCATCCCGTGACGGAAGGCACCACCTCCGCCGCCTCCGAGGGTGGCGACACCCTGACCCGCCTGGAGCAGGAGGGTGAGATCGCTGCGGACTACCTGGAAGGTCTGCTGGACATCGCCGACCTGGACGGCGACATCGACATGGACGTCGAGGCCGACCGTGCCTCTGTCTCGATCATCAGCGACTCCGGTAGCCGCGATCTGAACAAGCTCGTCGGCCGTGAGGGCGAGGTGCTTGAGGCGCTCCAGGAGCTGACGCGCCTGGCCGTGCACCGTGAGACCGGGGACCGCAGCCGTCTGATGCTGGACATCGCCGGTTACCGGGCCAAGAAGCGCGCCGAACTCTCCGAGCTGGGGGCCAAGGCGGCGGCCGAGGCCAAGAGCACGGGCGAGCCCGTGAAGCTGCAGCCGATGACGCCCTTCGAGCGCAAGGTCGTGCACGACGCGGTCAAGTCCGCCGGTCTGCGAAGCGAGTCCGAGGGCGAGGAGCCCCAGCGCTTCGTCGTCGTCCTGCCTGCCTGATTCGGTACGTACGCTTCTCCGGCCCCGTCTGCCTGCAGGCGGGGCCGAACTTTGTCAGCCTGTTGTTCTGGTGTCAGCGCACAGTGCGCTCTTGCGGTACGGAAGGACGGTCCCCGTGACGGAGGCAGCGGAGCTCCCCCCTGCGCCCGAGCAGGCGCGCGACGTATTCGGCGATCGCTACGCTGATGCGGTCCGATACGCCGAGCTCCTGGCTGAGGCGGGAGTGCAGCGCGGGCTCATCGGCCCGCGGGAGGTACCCCGCCTGTGGGAGAGGCATCTGCTGAACTGCGCGGTGCTCTCCGAGGTCGTGCCCGAGGGGGTGACGGTGTGCGATGTCGGCTCCGGTGCCGGACTGCCCGGTATCCCGCTGGCCCTTGTCCGGGACGATCTGAAGATCACGCTGCTGGAGCCCCTGCTGCGGCGCACGAACTTCCTGACCGAGGTGGTTGAACTCCTGGGACTCGACCATGTGACCGTTGTCCGTGGCCGAGCTGAGGAAGTCCTCGGGACGCTGCAGCCGGTTCATGTGGTGACGGCGCGAGCGGTGGCGCCACTGGACCGACTGGCCGGCTGGGGCATTCCGCTGCTGCGCCCGTACGGAGAGATGCTGGCGCTCAAGGGCGACACCGCGGAGGAGGAGCTGAAGAGCGCAGCCACCGCCCTGAGCAAGCTCGGCGCGGTAGCGACCTCCATCCACCATGTGGGCGAGGGTGTGGTCGATCCGCTGTCCACAGTGGTCCGTGTGGAGGTCGGGGAGAGCCCGGGTGGCGTGCGTTTCGCGGCGAAGCGGGCGAAGGCTGCGCGGACAGGGCGGGTACGGCGTCGCCGCTAGGTATCGATCTGGACGTTCGCTGATCCGTCCTGACGACGAGTCGTACTCCACACAAGCTTCCAAACCTATGCATCTCGGAGTGTCGCGCGAGCGTGGCCTCTGCCGCTGGGCATCGTGTTTCACGTGAAACGTCGCTCACTGCTGCACGGCATCATCAGCCGTGGCCGCGCTGCGGCCGAACCGCGCGACCGGAAGCCTCTTGGGTCACTCGGAGAGGTAACGGGGTTTTCCACAGAGGTGGAATTCTCCACAGAACACCAGGCCTCACTGGTTCACGACCCCGAAGGCATGGGAGGCTCTGTTCATTGCGAGCCTGAAGTCGAGGAGAGTGAATCCTTGCGGTCCGACGCCAACATCGCGGGACCGATGACCGATCCGGTCCCCGGTCCCCGTACCGAGTCGATGGGGGAGGATGTTTCACGTGAAACACCGCCCCCGATGGACGACACTCCCATCGGTCGTGCTGCCCAGCTGGCGGTAGAGGCTCTGGGGCGTGCCGGTGAGGGACTGCCTCGGCCCGAGCAGACCCGAGTCATGGTCGTCGCCAACCAGAAGGGCGGCGTCGGAAAGACCACGACAACGGTCAACCTTGCCGCTTCGCTGGCTCTGCACGGCGCCCGTGTCCTCGTGGTCGACCTTGACCCTCAGGGCAATGCGTCCACCGCGTTGGGGATCGATCATCATGCCGAGGTGCCGTCCATCTACGATGTGCTGATCGACAGCAAGCCGCTGTCGGAAGTCGTCCAGCCCGTTCCCGATGTGGAAGGTCTCTTCTGCGCCCCCGCCACGATCGATCTCGCCGGTGCGGAGATCGAGCTGGTGTCGCTGGTGGCACGAGAGAGCCGACTGCAGCGGGCGATCCAGGCGTACGAGCAGCCCCTGGATTACATCCTCATCGACTGTCCGCCCTCGCTCGGTCTCCTGACGGTGAACGCATTGGTTGCCGGCCAGGAAGTCCTCATCCCGATCCAGTGCGAGTACTACGCGCTGGAGGGCCTCGGCCAGCTGCTCCGCAACGTCGACCTGGTACGGGGGCACCTCAACCCCGTCCTCCATGTGTCGACGATCCTGCTCACCATGTATGACGGCCGGACGCGCCTGGCGTCCCAGGTCGCCGACGAGGTGCGCACCCACTTCGGCGAAGAGGTGCTGCGGACGAGCATTCCTCGCTCTGTCCGGATCTCCGAGGCGCCTAGCTATGGGCAGACGGTGCTGACTTACGATCCAGGATCGAGCGGTGCCCTGTCCTACCTTGAGGCGGCACGAGAAATCGCACTGAAGGGCGTGGGCGTAGGGTACGACCCGACGCACGCCCACATTGGTGCTCAGAACAATCCGAGTGTGGTGGAGGGGATCCAGTGAGTGATCGACGGAGGGGGTTGGGCCGTGGTCTGGCCGCACTGATCCCAGCGGCCGCGACGGGCGAGAAGGAGGCTCCGACAGCTGCTGCACCCGCCGCCACCCCACCGGCGTCTGTCTTCGTTCCCGAGCGTGGGGTGGCGGCTTCGAAGCTGGCCACGCTCCCGCCTGTTTCACGTGAAACAGAGGAGCTGTCGCCTGATGCCGCAGGCGAACTGCCCACGGCACCTATCGGCGCCTACTTTGCCGAGCTGCCTCTCGACTCCATCACCCCGAACCCGCGCCAGCCCCGAGAGGTGTTCGACGAGGATCTGTTGCAGGAGCTCGTCACCTCCATCAAGGAGGTCGGCCTTCTCCAGCCCATCGTCGTACGGCAAGTGGGCCCGGCCCGCTACGAGCTCATCATGGGTGAGCGGCGCTGGCGAGCCTGCCATGAGGCCGAGCTCGACGCGATCCCGGCGATCGTACGGGCGACGGACGACGAGAAGCTTCTGCTGGACGCGCTCCTCGAGAATTTGCACCGCGCTCAGCTGAATCCGCTGGAAGAAGCCTTCGCCTACGACCAGCTGCTCAAGGACTTCAACTGCACGCATGACCAGCTGGCGGACCGAATCGGTCGCTCGCGCCCTCAGGTTTCCAACACCCTGCGTCTGTTGAAGCTTTCGGCGGCGGTGCAACGTCGTGTGGCAGCCGGTGTTCTCTCCGCCGGGCATGCGCGGGCGCTGCTCTCCGTCGAGGACTCAGAGGAGCAGGACAAGCTTGCTCACCGCATTGTGGCCGAGGGCCTCTCGGTGCGAGCGGTTGAAGAGATCGTCACCCTCATGGGGTCGCGCCCGAAGAGCACG
Organism: Streptomyces akebiae; assembly: GCF_019599145.1. Lineage (NCBI taxonomy): Bacteria > Bacillati > Actinomycetota > Actinomycetes > Kitasatosporales > Streptomycetaceae > Streptomyces > Streptomyces akebiae. Next base: position 5,111,849 of record NZ_CP080647.1, read on the forward strand.
GCACGGTCCAAGGGCCCACGGGCCGGCTCCGTGCCCTCCCCGGCACTCGGTGAGCTCGCCACCCGACTCTCGGATCGTTTCGAAACGCGCGTGAAGATCGACCTGGGGCAGAAGAAGGGCAAGATCACCGTGGAGTTCGCCTCCACGGAGGATCTTGAACGGATCCTGAGCACTCTCGCTCCCGGCGAGAAACTCGCTCTCCAGAAGAGTCTCCTGGACGACACCTCGGAGGAGCCGGAGGTCTGACCCTCCGATTCGCAGGTCAGCCCTCGGCTCGTCGACCACATGAGCGGGCTGTGTCCGATGTATACCGGACACAGCCCGCTCTTTGCTTTGAGGCGGTATCTAGGCAATCGCATCGTGGATACGATGCGATTGGGTATGGCGCATCGACCTGGCGGATCTTTGTGGAGAGGCGGGCCATGCGAACCGTGAGCCGTTCCGGACTGGTCACAGCAGGCCTGGGACTCGGGGCCGTCGGCGGATTCGTCGGCAGTCTGCTCAGGGAGCGGAGCGCTCTGACAGCCGCTCGCGACGCTGCGGGCGAAGGAAGCGAGGAACAGCCTTCATGGGCCGTCGGCTCGTACCGCTCACGCTGGACAACCTTCAGGACCTTCCCAAGCGCTGTCGCTCGTGTGTCTTCTGGGAGTTGGACCCAGTCAGCGGCGAAGCTGCCGTAAAGGCAGGGACTCCCGCCCTCGAGAAGGAAGCGTGGATCTCAGCCGTCCTGCTGGACTGGGGGTCCTGTGGTCGGGTCGTCTACGTGGACGAGGTACCGGTGGGCTTCGTGCTGTATGCGCCTCCGGCTTATGTGCCTCGCTCCACAGCGTTTCCCACGAGTCCGGTATCCCCTGACGCCGTCCAGTTGATGACCGCCTTCATCATGCAGGGGTACCAGGGCCAGGGGCTGGGGCGTGTGATGGTCCAGACCGTTGCCAAGGATCTACTGCGACGGGGCTTCAAAGCGATCGAAGCCTTCGGAGACGCCCGCTGGAAGGAACCGGCGTGTGTTCTTCCCGCCGACCATCTGACGGCCGTGGGCTTCAAGACGGTGCGGCCCCACCCCACTTATCCCAGGCTGCGGCTGGAGCTCCGAACGACGCTCTCCTGGAAGGAGGACGTCGAGCTGGCGTTGGACCGGCTTCTGGGTGCCGTGCAGAAGGAGCCGGCGCTGCGGCCGCTTTAAAGGCCAAGGGGCCGACCCTCCTGGGTCGGCCCCTTCGTGTTTCACGTGAAACATCACTCGGCGATGAAGTCCTCAAGGTCCCGCACGATCGCTGCCTTGGGCTTGGCACCGACGATGGTCTTGGCGACCTCGCCACCCTGGTAGACGTTCAGCGTCGGGATGGACATGACGCCGTACTTGGCGGCCGTGGCCGGGTTCTCGTCGATGTTGAGCTTGACGATCTCGATCTTGTCGCCGTACTCCTGGGCGATCGCTTCGAGGGACGGCGCGATCTGGCGGCACGGACCGCACCATGCGGCCCAGAAGTCCACCAGGACGGGCTTGTCGTTCTTGAGGACGTCCTGCTCGAAGGAGTCGTCGGTCACGTTCTTCAGGGTGCCGGCCACTGAGGGCTCCTAACTGGTTGGTGCGGTGGGGTGGACGGGGTCAGACGGTGGTCTTCTCGGGCTCGGCGACCTGGTCACCGTCGGCGAGGGCGGCCAGGAAACGCTCGGCGTCGAGGGCGGCGGAGCAGCCGGTGCCGGCGGCGGTGATCGCCTGACGGTACGTGTGGTCGACGACGTCGCCAGCGCCGAAAACACCGGACAGGTTCGTCCGGGTGGACGGGGAAGCCACCTTCAGATAGCCCTCGTCGTCCAGGTCGAGCTGACCCTTGAAGAGCTCGGTGCGCGGGTCGTGTCCGATCGCGATGAACAGGCCCGTCACCGGCAGCTCGGACGTCTCGCCCGTCTTGAGGTTGCGCAGCTGCAGACCAGCGAGCTTCTGGTCGCCCTGGATCTCGGCAACCTCGCTGTCCCACACGAAGGAGATCTTCGGGTCGGCGAACGCACGCTCCTGCATCGCCTTGGAGGCGCGCAGGGTGTCCCGGCGGTGGACGATGGTCACGGACTTGGCGAACCGCGACAGGAAGGTGGCTTCCTCCATGGCGGTGTCGCCGCCGCCGATCACGGCGATGTCCTGGTCCTTGAAGAAGAACCCGTCACAGGTGGCGCACCAGGACACACCGCGGCCGGAGAGGGCGTCCTCGTTGGGCAGCCCGAGCTTGCGGTGCTGGGAGCCCGTGGTGACGATGACGGCCTTGGCGCGGTGCACGGTGCCCGCGGTGTCCGTGACGGTCTTGATCTCGCCGCTCAGGTCGACGTCGACGATGTCGTCCGGAACGAGCTCGGCACCGAAGCGCTCGGCCTGGGCGCGCATGTTGTCCATGAGATCAGGGCCCATGATGCCGTCCCGGAAGCCGGGGAAGTTCTCCACCTCGGTGGTGTTCATCAGCGCGCCGCCTGCGGTGACGGCGCCCTCGAACACCAGCGGCTTCAGCGACGCGCGCGCGGTGTAGAGCGCTGCCGTGTAGCCGGCGGGCCCTGAGCCGATGATGATCACGTTACGGACGTCGCTCACGGCTTGATTCCTCGTCTCTGGAGACTGCTGCGTACTGCCGGTGGGAGCTGCTCTCGAAACTCTCACCCCACCCAACGGATCCTAAGGGGCGCGCATTCCCGGTGTGTCCGGGCACACGAAGGCGCGACCCCGTCATGGGGTCGCCGAAGGTGGAACAGTGCGGAGACAGTCCTCAGGGACGGGCGTAGGTTCGTTGCACGAGAACGTCGCCAGCGGGTTCCGAAGGCTTCTCCAAGCACGAGGCGTCGACGACGTAAGCGGTGACGCGTGAGTCGTCGGAGCGGTCGGGCAGCAGCACGAGGTACGCCTCAGCTCCCCGGTACGTACCAGGCTCGGAAGCGATCGCACCTGTGGTGTCTCCGATGCCTTTCGCGATGCAGCCGGGCACGTCGGTGGTGAGAAACGTCTTCGTGCCTTTGTCCGGTGATGCCGCAGTCCCGAAGGAATCCTGTTCGGGAAGGCCTCCGCTCTCGGTCTTGCCCAAGAGATCTTTGACCTGCTTCTCCAGCTTGACGCCGGAGAAGGTGTCGGAAGCTGTGGCCGGAGGGCTGTCGTCCTCACCGATCGACTGGACGAGAACAGCACCGAGGCCCAGGGCCGCGATCGCGAAGACGGCACCGATGACTGTCCTACGACGGCCGCGCCGCTTCTGGCTCGTGCGGCCCGGGCCGGTGGACGCGCGTGGATGACCGGCGGGACGATCCACAGCAGGCGATGTTTCACGTGAAACATGCGCGCCGTTCTCGCTCGCAGTGGTGCGTGAGACATCTGCGAGCTCTTCGGTCGTCTCGCTTCCGGGCGCCGTGGCGTTCAGCAGAGCCTCGGCGGCCAGGGCGGCGTCGATCCTTCCCGCTACGTCGTCGGGCATGCGGGGAGGCCCTGGCAAGGTCCCGAGGAGGCTGCGGATCTCCTCCAGCGAGGCGTAGACGTCGGAGCAGAGAGGGCACTCGTCCAGGTGTCGACGGACATCCGCAGTGCGGGCAGGAGGCAGAAGACCCTCGCTGAGGTCGGAGATCTCCGTGACTTCCGGGTGCCCGGCCGTGTCGGTCGTGGATGTCACGCTCGCCCACCTCCGCCCTTCACAGCAGCTGAATTGCTTGGCCCTGCATCATGTGCTCCCGCTGCGGGTGGGACGGATGTCCCCTGCGCCCGGTTCCTTCCCCGCTCCGACTTTTTGCCGCCCTCCCCCTCGCCATCCGCACGGAGATGGGTCAGGAGCGGCAGAAGTCTGGCTCTGCCACGGGCGCAGCGGCTCTTCACTGTGCCGGTCGGCACATCGAGGATGCGTGCGGCCTCCGCGACGGGGTAGCCCTGCATGTCCACCAGGACGAGCGCCGCCCGTTGATCCTTCGGCAGGGTGCCCAGGGCTTCCAGCAGCTGGCGGTGCAGATCATTGCGCTCGGCCGGGGCGGACGCCGACTCGTGCGGCTCCAGGAGCTGCTCCAGGCGTTCGGTGTCGTCGACGGGCGACGTCTTGCGAGAGGCGGTCTTGCGGGCGCGGTCCAGGCAGGCGTTCACGGTGATGCGGTGCAGCCAGGTCGTGACGGCCGATTGGCCGCGGAAGGTGTGGGCGGCCCGGTAGGCGGACACCAGAGCGTCCTGGACGGCGTCAGCGGCCTCCTCGCGGTCTCCCAGGGTCCGTAGCGCCACCGCCCAGAGCCGGTCCCGGTGCCGCCGTACGAGTTCGCTGAAGGCGTCGGGGTCGCCCTCGACATGGCGGGCCAGGAGATCCTGATCGCTTACCCCGCTGTGGTCAGCGATGTGCGCCATCGGACCCCCCCTCCTCGGTGAACTCTCAGCCCATGAACTTCACGTCGGTGATCGCCTGCTTGTAGCCGGGGTCGCTGTACTCGTCGCCGTCTGCCTTGGGCACATCCGTGAGCCAAACGAGAACGTACCGGGTCTTCACCGACCTCTTGGCGGAGATCTTGAGCTCCGTCCCGGTTGTCTGGTTTGTGGCGATCTTCGTCATGGAACTGAGCGGGGCGGACGACGACAGTGAGTCGGCCGCATAGAGCGTGGCCGTTGTGTGGTCGCCGGAGTAGTACAGCCCTATCGAGGCCGCCGACACCTCCTGCGCCGAGCCGAGGTCGTAGACGATGCCTACGCCTTGCTTGTAAGGAGCCAGCGTGGGACCGCCCTTGAAGGAGTAAGTCCGCCAATACGTCGACCCGCTGCTGTCGTACGTCAAGCCGACATCGCCCGGGTGCTGAGCCTTCCCGTCCGGGTAGTACTCCGCAGCGCCCTTGATACTGAGCGTCGTGACGGGCTTGGCCTTGTCGGTGCCCTTGTCGCTGCCGTCGGTCTGCTGGCTCGTGTCCGGCTCGCTGGACTGGCCCCCCCGTCCCATCAGCGCGTCGGCCAGCTGCCAGCTGCCAAGACCGAGGGCGGCGATCAGCAGGGCCGAGACGGCCCACTTGAGGGCTTTGCCGGTCCGGCTCTGCAGCGGGGCAGGCGGAGTCTGCAGGGGCTGCGTGATGCCGGCTTGGGGGGACTGACGGCCGTACGTGCCCTGCTGGTACGTCGTGTGCTGGTAGTCGGGCGGCGCGGTGAACGCGGGCTCCGGCGGGCGGATGCGGGGCATCTCACCGATCGCCTTCACCAGTTCCTCCGGCGTCGTGCACGGAGACTCATGGCGGGAGGCGGTGGCACCGTCGTTGACGAGCGCCCGCATGGACAGCTCCGACAGCCCTCGGTGGACGCCTGCACGGACTTGGTCGGGCGCGATGAGACCGACGCCCTTGGGAAGGCCGGAGAGGCCGTGTGCGTCGTTCTCGTACGGCCACCGCTGGGTGAGCGCCGAATACAGCAGCGCACCGATCGCCTCGGTGTCCGTGCGCTGTGGGGTGTCCGAGGCGATGCCGCGCAGCGCGGCGTTCACCGCGAGACCGCGAATGCGCCACTGGCCGGCGGCGGAGCGCAGCACCGCACTCGGGTTGAGCCGCAGGTGTGAGAGGCCCTCCCGGTGCGCGGCGGCCATGGCGTGGGAGATCTGCGTGACCATCTGGTACGCGTCATGCGGTTCCAGGGGACCCGAGGCCAGCAGAGTCGTCAGTTCCGTGGCGTCGGGCAGCCATTCGTGCACCACGTACACGAGGTCGTTCTCCTCGACCGCGTCCAGCACCTGGACGAAGCGGGGATCACCGAGCAACGCCGAGGAGCGGGCCGCCGCCAGCACGGAACGAGCGCGCGCGTGGTCGGCGGGCAGCACATGCACCCCGACTGCGCGGCGGAGTTTCTCGTCCACGGCACGCCAACTACTGAAACCGTCCAGACGGGTGACGCACTCTTCGAGGCGGTAGCGCCTGGCGAGCTTGTGGCCGCTGTGCAGTTCGGGCGGTGTCGTCTTCGAAGGGCTTTCGGTACCGCTCCCCTGTGCCTCTTCGCTCGCCGAGCTTTCCGTGTCCCGCTCCCGGTTCTGGGCCTCCCCGTCGGCCGTGGACTGGTCCGCTTGTGCGGTCAGCGGCTCGTCGCCGCTGTTGTCTGCCACGTCGACGGCAGCCGTGCTCCGTTCCGCCACCGTCGTTCCTGCCTCCCCATCCGTTGAGCGTTCCAAGACGCCAAAGCCAATTGTGCCCACAGTCCGCCGCTATGAGCGACACGCGTCGGCGGACGATGGTTGTGCGCGTACCCCAGCCTCAGCGCCCCAGCCGTCCCCGGACCATACCGACCATCGAGTTGAGCTCTTCGATGCGCATGCGTCGTGCGGCGACGTAGAAGACACCGAGCAGAACGATTCCTCCCCCGACGAGTGCGAGCATCGAACCACCGACGCCCTGTCCCAGGGCCCGGCTGATGCCGTAGCAGGCCGCACCACTGAGCAGCGCCGCGGGCAACGAGGCGATGGACAGTCGCGCGTACGTGCGCATGACCCTGGAGCCGTCCAGGTCCCCGCCCAGCCGCTTCTTGAGGCGACGCCAGGCCACGCCGACGCCGATCATGTACGCCAGACCGTACGAGGCCGCCATGCCGACCACGGCCCAGCGGGCCGGGATCACGAAGAAGCAGATCGCCGAGGCGCTCGCGTTGACGGCCGCCACGATGACCGTGTTGTAGAAGGGCGTCCGGGTGTCCTCGTACGCGTAGAAGGCGCGAAGGACGACGTACTGCACGGAGTACGGGATCAGGCCGAGCCCGAAGGCCATCAGCATGAAGCCCATGTTCGTCGCCGCGCCGGTGCCGGACGAACCGAAGATCAGCGTGCACATCGGGATGCCCAGCGAGACGAAGCCGAAGGCGATCGGCACGATGGCGACGGCCGTGGTGCGCAGACCCTGTGAGATGTCGTCACGCACGGCGCCGGCGTCGTCCTCGGCTGCCGAGCGCGAGATGCGGGGCAGGAGGGCGGCCATGAGCGAGACGGTGATGATGGCCTGAGGCAGGCCCCAGATGAGCTGTGCGTTGGCGTAGGCGCTGAAACCGGTGCCGGCGATCTTGGTTTCCGTGACCGCTGCGGTCGCCAACTGGGTGACGACGAGGGCGCCTGCCTGGTTGGCGAGGACGAACAAGATGGTCCACTTGGCGAGCATTGCGGCCTTGCCGAGACCGTGCCCCTTCCAATCGAACCGCAGCCGCATCCGGAAGCCGGTCTCCCGCAGGTACGGGATCATCGCGAGGGCCTGGACCACGAGGCCCAGGAGGATGCCGATACCCAGCAGCCGTTCGCCCTCCGGCGGGATGTTCTCAACTGTCATGCCGGAGTCTGCCGCGCTGCCGTAGACCCAGAGGAACGCGCCGAGGGTGACGATGATGACGATGTTGTTGAGGACCGGCGTCCACATCATCGCGCCGAACCGGCCGCGGGCGTTGAGGATCTGTCCCATCACCACATGGATGCCCATGAAGAAGATCGAGGGCAGAAAATAACGGGTGAAGGTGACAGCGACGTCATTGGCCTGGGCGTCGGAGGCGAGAGGCGTCGACAGTGCACGGACGAGAAGTGGCGCGGCGAACATGGCGAGCGCTGTGAGGAGGCCCAGGATCACCATGACCAGGGTCAACAGCCTGTTGGCGTACGCCTCTCCGCCGTCCTCGTCATCCTTCATGGCACGGACGAGCTGCGGCACGAAGACGGAGTTGAGGCCACCGCCGACGGTCAGAATGTAGATCATCGTCGGTAGCTGATAGGCGACCTGGAAGGACTCACCCAGCAGAGCGAGACCGAGCGCCGAGACGATCATCGCCGAGCGGATGAACCCCGTAAGGCGCGAGACCATGGTGCCCGCCGCCATGACGGCGCTCGACTTCAGCAGGCCCGAGGCCCGCCCGCCCTTCTTCGCGGCGGGTGCGGGCGTGGGAACAGGTGCTGGCTCCTCGCGGTCCGGACGGCCCGCCCCGGGGCTCGGGGCCGGGGCCGGACCGGGAACGGACGGCTGCCCCACAGGGGAGCCGCCCTGCTGCTGGTCGCGGAAGAGATGGGCGAAGGCGTCCGGCTCGTGGCGCTCTTCACCGGCCTGCGTCACCAGGTCGTCCACACCGACGAACTGGGTGGTACGGGCGTCGTCGCCGTACGGCAGATGCCGGGTCGGCCCCTCGGGCTCGGGCGCTGGCGTCTGGGCCCACACACGAGGGTCAGGCGCGTACTGCGGCGCCGACGGCTGAGCGTAGAGCGGCTGCTGCGGCTGGTAGGTGCCCGGGGCCGGCGGCGGGTGGGCGGCTCGGTCGTAGAGCGCCTCGGCCACCGGGTCCTGCGCGGCGAGATCATGTGCGCGGTAGGGGTCCTGGTCGTACGCGTCCTGGAGGTACATGTCCGCGGGGGGCTGCGGCGGCACCTGGCCCGGCCCGGGCTGCGGGCCCTCGGGATACCCCGAGTCGGCCGCGCCCTGGCCGCGGTCACCGTCGTACGGCGCGTTCATGGTTACCCCACCTCATCGTCCCCGGGCCAACCGGCCACGACAATCGCTCAACGGTCCACTCTCTCACCCGTGCCGGACGGGTCGGCGCTTTCCGGAGCGGTGTCCGGTGCCGGGTCACTCGCGTGCTCCGGCTCATCTGTCCCGGACTTCACCGGGGGCTTCTCCTCGGCAGTGTGTACGACTGAGACCGCCTCGGTGTTCGCGTCGCCGTCTCTCCGGGCGCTCTCCGACGCCTCGTCGTCCGTCGGGGCTCCTTCTGTCTCCAGACGGGCGGCGGCGCGCTTGCGCTGGGTGTACATCCGGAATCCGGCGAGGACGAGGAGCAGGACGCCACCGGCGATGACCAGCATCACCGTGGCGGTGATCTCGGTGACGTTCACCGTGAATCTGACCTCGTCACCATACTTCTCGCCGTCCGCCGTGTAGAGCTGGGCGACGACGGTGACCGGCCCGTTGGCCTCGGCGTTGGTGGTGAACTTCACCGACTCGCTGTGCCCGCCGGAGATGTCGACGGACTGCTCGGCGAAGTCGTCATCACCGATCTTCAGACGCGTCGGTGCATTGGACGTGAGGCGCAGCGTCAGGTTGTCGACACCCTGCACAAGGTTGTTCTGGACGGTCACGGGGATCGTCGCGCTGCGGCCCGAGAGCTTCGTCTCGGACTTCTCGATCAATCGCACCTGCTCGGTGAGTGAGTTGAGGTACGTCTGGACGCCGTTGCGGTAGACCGCCGCGTCCATGGAACGGCCGCGCCAGGAGGTGGACATCTCCCGGTCCATGGTCCTGCCGAACGGCGTGACCACTCGGGACTGGTCGGAGAGGATCACCTTGAAGCGGTCGAGGTCGGCCTGCGTGGTCTGGATCTCCTCGAAAGAGGACTTCGGCAGCGCCTGCTTCCGCAGCGACGAGGGGTAGGCCGAGGAAGACGGGATCTTGGTGTTGGCGCTCGGATCGGGCTTCGCGGCGGCGGCGGCCGAGAGTTCCTGAGGCTGCGACCAGTTTCCGCCCTGGAGCGCGGTGAGAGCCTGCGCCATCGTCTGTGCCTGGCTGGCCGACGGCATCCGCTGCGGAGCGATCACGATGCTGCGCTGCTTGCTGTTCTGGAGTTCCGTGGTCAGGCTCTGGGCGAGGAATCGCTGCACCGCCAGCGTGGAACTCTCGGCCTTCGTCATGTCGCCCTGGAAGGCCGTCGACAACCGGGCGTCCGCCACCACTGCCGTGGTGCCGCCGCCGATGGGCCGGGCCGCGCTGGGCGTGTAGGACAGGCTGCTGCTCTCCTGCAGGCTGTCGCTGCGGGCGATCACCTTGTCGGCGCCCGCTGAGATGGCGACCTTGACGATCGACGGGTCGACGGCACCGTTCACGGGCCAGGCGAAGTCCGTCTCCGGCTCGACACGGAGGATGTTCTGGACCGTGTCGGAGGCCACATCGGTGGCGTCCTTCAGACGGCTGAGAGAGCCGGTGATCGTCTTGCCGTTGTGGGCCAGCGCCGCGAGGTCGGGGTCGGCGAAGGGCAGAGCGATCACCTCCTCGCCCTGAACCGCGGTCTCCAGCTCCGCCAGCCACTCCTTGGCGACAGCCTGATTCCGGCCCGCGACGGTCGTGCCTCCGCTGCGGACCTGGTATCCGCCCGTCATCGCGACAACCGATGCCAGCAGGTCCGGATCGATCACCCAGGTGATGTCCAGGTCCTTGCCCAGAGTCAGCATCTGCTCCAGGCGTCCGCCCGCGGAGATCTCCTTGGCCAGATCCTCGTTGAGGAAGACGGGCGTCTGCTGCTCGCCGGGACCGGTCTCGGCCGTCAGATGGGTGTTGGAGATCAGCGGCCAGAGGTACGTCGTCTTCGTCTTGGCGTCCGACTCCTCGGGCTGCCACGGCAGGAACGTGCGCTGGATGCCGAGGACCTGGTCGTACTGAGCGGCGGCGGTCCTGCCCGAGAGGGAGACCCCCAGCTGATAGACACCGTCCGCGCCGAGGTCCAGTTCCTTGACGGGCACCGAGATGGTGAAGGGCTGGGCCACGCCGGAGGCGAGCGCGGAGAACTTCTCCACGTACTTGCCGCCGACCTCCGGCCCGTCGGCGTACTGCTCGAAGCCGGAGCGTTTGGCCGCCTCGTCGATGGACGAGCGGCCCGACACGGCGGCCGGGGCCACACGCAGGCCCACATGGGCGTCCGTGACGGTCTGCTTGCCCTTGTTCGTGACCGTGCCCGAGACGGTGACGGTGTCGCCGTCGGTGGGCACGCTGGGGCTGAGCGAGTCGAGGGAGACCTCGACGGTGTTCGATCCCGTGGCCTCGGCCAGGGAGGCCTTCGGGGCCGCCTGCGCGGCCGGGGTCCCGGCCAGCTGGAACAGGCCTGCCAACAGGGGTGCCCCAGCGAAGAGGGCTCCGGTGCGCAGCAGCCACCGGCGGGCAGGTGAGGGACTCGTCCCTTGGAAGTCTGCCGCCTCGGCCACGCGCTCGCCCGTCCCTCGTCGTCGTCAGTGGTCGTCGGAATGTGCGTCCACGCATGGTAACGATGTGCGCTGAGAGGAAGTGCCGCGGTCCGCTCCACAAGATCGAGCGACGAGGCCGGGCTGTCCCTGTATGTGCACGTATCAAAGGGGTGGGTGAGGGGGCCGTCTGCGCGAAGTCCTTGTGCACCTTCAATGGAGGCGACCGCGGCCACCGGCGCCCCGTACCCTTTTCAGTTGTGCCGAACGCCAACGAAGACATCAGTGCCCTGAGTCAGGTGCAGCGCCGCGCGGTGAGTGAACTGCTGCGGGTGTCCCCTGTCGCCGACGACCTCGCCCGCCGTTTCCAGGAGGCCGGGTTCTCGCTCGCCCTGGTCGGCGGTTCGGTCAGGGACGCGCTGCTCGGTCGGCTCGGTAACGACCTGGACTTCACGACGGACGCCCGTCCCGAGGACGTGCTGAGGATCGTGCGCCCCTGGGCGGACGCCGTCTGGGAGGTCGGGATCGCGTTCGGCACGGTGGGCGCTCAGAAGGACGGCTACCAGATCGAGGTCACGACCTACCGTTCCGAGGCGTACGACCGGACCTCGCGCAAGCCCGAGGTGTCGTACGGCGACTCGATCGAGGACGATCTCGTACGCCGTGACTTCACTGTGAACGCGATGGCGGTGGCCCTGCCCGAGAAGGAGTTCATCGACCCGCACGGCGGGCTGGAGGACCTCTCGGCGCGCGTTCTGCGTACCCCCGGCACACCTGAGGCGTCTTTCTCCGACGACCCGCTGCGCATGATGAGGGCTGCACGTTTCGCCGCCCAGCTGGACTTCGAGGTGGCCCCCGAGGTCGTTTCGGCGATGACCGACATGGCCGGTCGCCTTGAGATCGTCTCGGCGGAGCGGGTGCGGGACGAGCTGAACAAGCTGATCCTTTCCGCTCACCCACGTGAGGGCTTGACCCTGCTGGTCGACACCGGGCTCGCCGAGTACGTCCTGCCCGAGCTGCCGGCGCTGCGACTGGAACGTGACGAGCATCATCGGCACAAGGATGTCTACGACCACACGTTGATCGTCCTGGAGCAGGCGATCGCGCTCGAGGAGAGCGGCCCGGACCTCACGCTGAGGCTCGCCGCGCTGCTGCACGACATCGGCAAGCCCCGCACTCGTCGCTTCGAGAACGACGGCCGGGTCTCCTTCCACCACCACGAGGTCGTGGGCGCCAAGATGACCAAGAAGCGCATGACAGCCCTCAAGTACTCCAACGACCACGTCAGGGATGTCTCGCGGCTGGTGGAACTCCACCTGCGCTTCCACGGGTACGGCACCGGCGAGTGGACGGACTCCGCTGTCCGCCGCTATGTGCGCGACGCCGGCCCGCTGCTCGACCGCCTTCACAAACTGACCCGCTCCGACTGCACCACGCGGAACAAGCGCAAGGCGAACGCTCTCTCCCGGGCGTACGACGGTCTGGAGGAGCGCATCGCCCAGCTCCAGGAGCAGGAGGAACTGGACGCCATCCGCCCGGATCTCGACGGCAATCAGATCATGGAGATCCTGGGTGTCGGTCCGGGCCCGGTGATCGGGCAGGCGTACAAGTTCCTGTTGGAGCTGCGTCTGGAGCACGGGCCGATGGAACACGATGAGGCCGTGACAGCGCTCAAGGAGTGGTGGGCTCAGGCGTCCCAGGTTTCCTGACGGCAGGCCGGCAGTCGTCTGCGACCGGCATCAGCGCGGGGCGATGTTTCACGTGAAACATCGCTCTCTGTTTCAGGGCTGCCTTGCCAAGCCGAAGCGGGCCATGGCTGCAGCGATCACTCCGTAGATCACCGCCACGGTGATCACCAGAGCGGTGGAGCGGCCGTCCGGCGGGAGCATCAGGGCGGCTACGGCAGCGGCGCCTACGAAGGCGATGTTGAACAGGACGTCGTAGAGGGAGAAGATCCGGCCCCGGTATCCGTCCTCGACGGAGGACTGGACGATCGTGTCCGTCGAGATCTTCGCTCCCTGCGTGACCAGACCCAGGACGAACGCCGCGATCAATATGGGCACTTCCGTGAAGGGCAGGCCGAGCGCCGGTTCCAGCACGGCGGCGGCCGCGGAGCAGGTCACGATCCAGAGGCCGGGGCCCAGCCTCCCCGCAGCCCAGGGTGTGATCACCGCCGCCGTGAAGAATCCCGCTCCCGAGATGCCCACAGCGAGACCGAGGAGGGCCAGCCCCTCGTCTTCGGACGCTCCAGAGCTTTCGAACGACCAGGCATAACGGCAGAGCATGAGCACCATGACGGTCAGGGCGCCATAGCAGAAGCGCATCAGCGTCATCGAGGCCAGCGCCCAGGCAGCGGCCCGCCGTCCCGGCTCGGCGAGATGTCGTACACCCGAGACCAGACCCCGTGCGGTGCCGGCTACGGCCGTGCCCAGTCGTGGCTGCACCAGTTCGGGATCCGGGCCGAGCAGTTCCCGGGCGATACGCAGGGAGGCCAGAGCCGCGCAGAGGTAGAGGCCCGCGCCGAGGAGAACCACTGCGGCATCGGAATCCGATGCCACCAGCCGAACGGCGAAGGCGAGGCCGCCGCCGGCGGTCGCGGCGAGCGTTCCTGCCGTCGGGGAGAGCGAGTTGGCGACCACCAGGCGGTCGGCGTCGACCACACGGGGCAGAGCAGCGGAGAGGCCGGCCAGGACGAAGCGGTTGACCGCCGTGACGCAGAGCGCGGAGACGTAGAAGAGCCAGTCGGGCACGTGGCTCAGGACCAGGACGGCTGTCACCGAAGCCAGCACGGCGCGGAGGAGGTTGCCGTAGAGCAGGACCTGGCGGCGTCGCCAGCGGTCGAGCAGGACTCCGGCGAAGGGGCCGACGAGGGAGTACGGAAGAAGGAGGACCGCCATTGCGGAGGCGATCGCGGCTGCCGACGTCTGCTTCTCGGGCGAGAAGACGACGTACGCGGCCAACGCGACCTGGTAGACGCCGTCGGCTCCCTGTGACAGCAGCCGTACGGCCAGCAGATGCCGGAAGTCCCGGAAACGGAGCAGGACGCGCAGGTCGCGCACGACGGACATGGGGCACAGCCTCACATACGCGGAGGGTCCCCGGGCACCTGACCCGGGGACCCTCAACAGCCCGTCACGAACGCCTGATCAGCGCTCGACCTCGCCCTTGATGAACTTCTCGACGTTCTCACGAGCCTGGTCGTCGAAGTACTGCACCGGCGGGGACTTCATGAAGTACGACGACGCCGACAGGATCGGGCCGCCGATGCCACGGTCCTTGGCGATCTTCGCGGCGCGCAGTGCGTCGATGATGACACCGGCGGAGTTCGGGGAGTCCCAGACCTCCAGCTTGTACTCCAGGTTCAGCGGGACGTCACCGAAGGCACGGCCCTCGAGACGGACATACGCCCACTTGCGGTCGTCGAGCCAGGCGACGTAGTCCGACGGGCCGATGTGGACGTTCTTCTCGCCGAGCTCCCGGTCGGGGATCTGGGAGGTCACGGCCTGAGTCTTGGAGATCTTCTTGGACTCCAGGCGGTCGCGCTCCAACATGTTCTTGAAGTCCATGTTGCCGCCGACGTTCAACTGCATCGTGCGATCAAGGATCACACCGCGGTCCTCGAACAGCTTCGCCATGACGCGGTGCGTGATGGTGGCACCCACCTGCGACTTGATGTCGTCACCGACGATCGGGACGCCGGCCTCGGTGAACTTGTCCGCCCACTCCTTGGTGCCGGCGATGAAGACCGGAAGGGCGTTGACGAAAGCGACCTTGGCGTCGATGGCGCACTGGGCGTAGAACTTGGCCGCATCCTCGGAACCGACGGGCAGGTAGCAGACTAGGACGTCGACCTGCCTGTCCTTAAGGATCTGGACCACGTCGACCGGGGCCTCGGAGGACTCCTCGATGGTCTCGCGGTAGTACTTGCCGAGGCCGTCCAGCGTGTGGCCGCGTTGCACGGTCACACCGGTGCTCGGCACGTCACAGATCTTGATCGTGTTGTTCTCGGAGGCGCCGATGGCGTCCGCGAGGTCCAGACCGACCTTTTTGGCGTCGACGTCGAAGGCGGCGACGAACTCCACGTCACTGACGTGGTACTCGCCGAACCGCACGTGCATGAGGCCCGGGACCCTGGACGCCGGGTCGGCGTCCTTGTAGTACTCGACTCCCTGCACCAGCGACGCGGCGCAGTTGCCCACACCGACGACGGCTACGCGAACCGAACCCATTCCGGTTGCTCCCTGTGTGTACGAGTGAGGTCCTGGCAGGGACCTCACGTGGTGGTGTCGCCGGGCGCATCCGGTCCGGGGGTGTCCCCGGGCCGGGGCAGGGCGCCCGGCGCTCCCTCTGTGGTGTCGCGAGCGGGATCTCCTTGGGCGGGGCCCTTCAGGTCCCGGCCTGCCCGCTCGCTCTCGATGAGCTCGTTCAGCCAGCGCACTTCGCGCTCCACGGACTCCATCCCGTGGCGCTGGAGCTCAAGCGTGTAGTCGTCGAGGCGCTCGCGGGTGCGTGTCAGAGAGACGCGCATCTTGTCCAGCCGTTCCTCCAAACGGCTGCGACGGCCCTCCAGGACGCGCATACGCACATCCCGGGAGGTCTGCCCGAAGAACGCGAAGCGAGCGGCGAAGTGCTCATCCTCGTAAGCGTCGGGACCCGTCTGCGAGAGCAGCTCCTCGAAGTGCTCCTTACCTTCCGCCGTCAACCGGTAGACGATCTTGGCGCGGCGACCCGTGAGCGGGGCGGCGGCAGCATCCTCCGGGGTACCACCCGACTCCTCGATCAACCAGCCGTTGGCGACCAGCGTCTTGAGGCAGGGGTAGAGCGTCCCGTAGCTGAACGCCCGGAACACACCCAACGACGTGTTGAGTCGTTTGCGCAGCTCATAGCCGTGCATCGGGGCTTCGCGGAGCAGGCCGAGGACGGCGAACTCGAGTATCCCGGAGCGTCGGCTCATCGTCGCCTCCCGTCTCCCGCTGGCCCCGCCGACACGATTTATGCCGAGCTGATGTATCGACTCGATACATCAAGACGATAGAACGCCCCTACGGATGCGACAAGTGGGGATCCGGTGAACGGGGTCACATCACCGATTAGTAGGAAGCAAGTTGCCTGTTTTGGGGTGAAGTTCGGTGCTCAGTGGGTTTTGGCGGTGCGTAGTCTGTGCGGCATGCACACCACTGGGAATCGAGTGACGTGTGAGCACGTCGTCGTCCTGGGTGCGGTACGGATGAATGCCAACACGACCGCATCCGTACTTCGGGGGGACCGGAAACCAGCCGCCGTTTCCAGGCGCGCACGGGTGCGCCTGCCCGAGGAGTAGTCGTTCGATGAGCGAGCACCGTCGCAAACCGCCGCAGCCGCAGGGAGGCGGACGTGCCGCGGCCCGACGCGGCCAGTCGGCTTCCTCCGGCCGCCGCGCGGCACCGCGGGGCGCCAGCGGGTCACTTTCCGATACATACGCTGCGGGAGGTGAGGAGTCCCCGTACGAGGGACGCGCAGCGACTCGACGTGCGGCGCAGAGAAGTACCGGCGCCGGTCCGGGCGGCAGCCGTCGTAGAGCGGCTGAGCCCGCGGGGCGCGGTCCGGGGCGTGGCCGAGGGCGTGCCGCCCCGCCCGGCAAAAAGCGCTTTATCGACTATCCGCGCGCCGGTAGGTACGGGGCGATGCGGTGGGTGCCTTCGTGGCGCCAGGTGACAGGGCTGTTCATCGGGTTCTTCGGCTGCCTCGTGGCGGCGGCCGGCATCGGGTACGCGGTTGTGGCCGTGCCCGACCCGGCTCAGGCCGCGACAGCGCAGAACAACGTCTACTACTGGTCGGACGGCTCGCAGATGGTCGCGACGGGTGGTGAGGTCAACCGCCAGATCATCGCGTACGAGAAGATTCCCAAGGCGATGCGCTACGCCGTCATGTCGGCCGAGAACAAGACGTTCGAGACTGACAGCGGCGTCGACCCGATGGGAATCGCCCGTGCCGTCGTCAACATGGCCAAGGGCGGTCAGACGCAGGGTGGTTCGACCATCACCCAGCAGTACGTGAAGAACGCCATGCTCGACGATCAGTCGCAGACGCTGTCCCGGAAGGTGAAGGAGCTCTTCATCTCGGTGAAGGTGGGCGCCTCCGTCGACAAGGACGAGATCATGCGCGGCTACCTGAACACGGCCTACTTCGGCCGTGGCGCCTATGGTCTCCAGGCCGCCGCCCGCACCTACTTCGACAAAAGCGCGGAGAAGCTCAACCCAAGCGAGTGCGCGTTCCTCGCCGCGGTTCTCAAGGGCGCGACGTACTACGACCCCGCAGGGGCGACTGCGATCGACCCGGCCGCCACGTCGGCGGCGAACACCAAGCGGGCCACGGAACGTTGGGATTGGATCCTCAACGAGATGGTCAAGGACAAGCACCTGTCCGCGGCCGAGAAGGCCAAGTATCCCAACTTCCCCGAGATCCAGCCTCCGCGCTCCAACGCGCAGCTGGGTGGCCAGATCGGTTACCTGGTCGACACAGCCAAGGGCTACATCCTCAACAACACCGACATCACGCAGAAGCAGCTTGAGCAGGGCGGCTACGAGATCCACACGACCTTCGACAAGAAGAAGGTCAAGGAACTCGAGAAGGCCGTGACGAAGGTCCGTAAGGAGAACATCAAGCCGGACCTGCGCCCGAAGACCGACACCCATGTGCAGTTCGGCGGCGCGTCGGTGAACCCGAAGTCGGGTGCCATCGAGGCGATCTACGGTGGCGAGGACGCCACCAAGCACTTCACCAACAACGCCGACGTCACCGGAGCGCAGGTCGGCTCGGTGTTCAAGCCTTATGTCCTGGCGGCGGCCATGACCTGGGGCAAGCGTGACCCTGACCTCGACCCCGACCAGGCGCAGGACGAGCGGACCATCGTCTCGCCGAAGAGCCTCTACAGCGGGAAGAACAACCTCAAGATCAGGGACTACAACGGCGACATCTGGACGAACGAAGAGGGGAAGGAGTGGCTGCAGGCCAACGACGGCGACGAGTCGTACGGCAGCCCGCCGAAGTATCAGATCGATCTCCGTGAGGCGATGCGGGTCTCGGCGAACTCTCCCTACGTGCAACTGGGTATGGACGTCGGCCTCGAGCGGGTGAAGGAGGCAGCCATAGAGGCAGGCCTCAAGGAAGGCAGTCTGACCGGCACGAGCTTCCCGTCCTTCTCGATCGGTATCTCCGACCCGAGCGCGATCCGCATGGCGGGTTCGTACGCGACCTTCGCCGCCAGTGGTAAGCAGAACGAACCGTTCTCGGTCAAGACCGTCGAGTACGAGGGGCTGACCAGGTTCGACCACGAGGACATCGCCGAACCCAAGCGGGCCTTCACGTCGAAGGTCGCCGACAACGTGACCGATGTCCTCAAGACCGTCGTCGACGAGGGAACCGGCACGTCGGCTCAGCTGGACGGCCGTGAGGTGGCGGGCAAGACCGGCACCACCGACGGCAACAAGTCGGCCTGGTTCGTCGGGTACACCCCGCAGTTGTCGACGGCGATCAGCATGTACCGCATGGACGACGACGAGTCGAACAAGAACCGCACGTTCTTGGAGATGTATGGCACGGGTGGCCAGGAGACGATCCACGGTGCCTCGTTCCCGGCCGAGATCTGGCACGACTACATGGAGGCCGCGCTCAAGGGCCAGCCGGCGGAGGACTTCCCGGAGCCGGAGCCGATCGGTGTGATCGTCAACGACGACCCGGACCCGACGCCCACCCCGACGGTGACCGAGTCGGAGGAGGAGTCGCCCGAGCCGAGCCCGACGCCGACCGAGAGCGAGATCCTGCCCTCGCCGACGCCCAGCGAGACCTGCCGCAACCCGTTCAACCCCACCTGCGAAGATCCCGGTGGTACCGACACGGGCGGCACGGACACCGGTGGAATCGACGGTGGGGTGACTGCGACGCCGTCGGAGTCGGAGGATGATTCGAGAGGCAACCAGAACGGGGGTCTCTTCGGAGGCAACGACGGCTAGCTGCCGTCCCAGCAGGATGTTTCACGTGAAACATGGGCCACCGCACCGATCAGGTGCGGTGGCCCTCGCCGTATGCCCGGGAGACCTGATCAGGGGGCGGCCTGTGTTTCACGTGAAACACAGGCCGCCGGATACGACGGGATGCCGTGGTCCTCGGCGTATTCCTAGGCGCGTACGGCAGGATGTGCGGCATGCCCAGTGCAGAGACGACGCGAGTGAGCACGGACGAGCTAGAGCCGGTGCAGCCCACCAGGGAGGACGAGGTCGCTTCGACCGGCAGTGAGCTGATCGGCGGCCCCATCGGGCGCCGGGCGCTGCTCGGCATGTCCTGGTGGACGCCGGTACGGGTCGTCGCGCTGGTGGCCATCGGCATGTTCGCGCTGGGCATGGTGCAGAAGCTGCCCTGCTACGACGGCGCCTGGTTCTTCGGGGCCAGCTCCCAGTACACGCACGCCTGCTACTCGGACATCCCGCATCTCTACCAGGGGCGTGGCTTCGCTGACGGACTCGTGCCGTACTTCGACAAGATCCCCGGTGATATGGAGTACCTGGAGTACCCGGTACTGACCGGTGTGTTCATGGAGGTCGCCGCGTGGCTCACACCGGGCAGCGGCACCATACAGGACCAGGAGCAGTGGTACTGGATGGTCAACGCCGGGATGCTGATGGTGTGTGCCGCGGTCATCGCGGTCTGCTGCGCGCGCATTCACCGCCGGCGTCCGTGGGACGGGCTTCTGGTGGCCCTGGCGCCCGCTTTCGCACTGACCGCCACCATCAACTGGGATCTCCTCGCGGTGGCCCTGCTGGCCGCCGCGATGCTGATGTGGTCACGTCGGCGGCCCCTCGCCTTCGGCGTGCTGATCGGGCTCGCCACGGCCGCCAAGTTCTACCCCTTCCTGGTACTCGGACCGCTCTTCGTGTTGTGCTGGCGAGCGGGCAAGTGGCGCGCGTTCGCGACCGCTCTGCTCGGTGCTGTGGGGGCCTGGCTCGCGGTGAACCTTCCGGTGATGTTGCTGGCGCCCGACGGGTGGTCGAAGTTCTACCGCTTCAGCCAGGAGCGCGGTGTGGACTTCGGTTCCTTCTTCCTCGTCATCTCGCAACGGGTGAACATTCAGATCACCGCCGAGACGGCGAACGCGTACGCGATGGTCTCGATGGTGCTCGTCTGCGTCGGCATCGTCGCGCTCACGCTCACCGCCCCGCGCCGCCCACGCTTCGCTCAGCTCGCCTTCCTGATCGTCGCGGCTTTCATCCTCACCAACAAGGTCTACTCGCCGCAGTACGTCCTCTGGCTGGTCCCGCTCGCCGCGCTGGCCCGGCCCCGCTGGCGGGACTTCCTGATCTGGCAGGCCTGCGAGGTGGCGTACTTCCTCGGGATCTGGATGTACCTCGCTTACACGACCAGCGGAGACGCTCACAAGGGCCTGCCTGCCGAGGGTTATCAACTTGCCATCATGGCTCACCTGTTGGGCACGCTCTACCTGTGCGTCGTCGTTGTGTGCGACATCTTCCTGCCTGAGCGGGACGCGGTGCGCAGGGCTGGTGACGACGATCCGTCCGGCGGAGTGCTCGACGGCGCGGAGGATGTCCATGTGTACGGTGCGGCAGCCCATCCCCCGAGACACGCGATGCCCTTCGAAGGGCCTCAGGTGGAATGGGGCAGCCGTGACCCGGGAGGCAGTTCGCTCTGAGCGAACAGGGCGGGGGAGGCAACGCTGGGACGCATGCGGAGGGCCGGACACGAGATCTCGTGTCCGGCCCTCCGCATGCGTCCCAGCGGGCTGATCCGCTCGGCGACCGGCTCCCGCGCCGTTCGGGCAGGGGCTCAGCGGTCGACGATCCGGTCGAACTGCGTCGTGGTGTGCCGCAGATGGGCCACCAGTTCCTCACCGACCTTCGGCTCCGGGGCGTCCGACGGCACGAAGAGGATCGACACCTGCATGTGTGGCGGCTCGGCGAACCAGCGCTGCTTGCCGCCCCAGACGAACGGAGAAAGGTTCCGGTTGACCGTGGCGAGGCCCGCTCGGGCGACGCCCTTGGCACGCGGCATGACGCCGTGCAGTGCCTTTGGGGCCTCCAAGCCCACTCCGTGCGACGTACCGCCTGCCACGACCACCAGGAAGCCGTCGGAGGCCGCCTTCTGTTGCCGGTAGCCGAAGCGATCGCCCTTGGCGACGCGGGTGACGTCCAGCACGGCACCGCGGTACTCGGTCGCCTCGTGGTCGCCCAGCCACAACCGTGTGCCGATGCGGGCCCGGAAGCGGGTCTGCGGGAACTGCTGCTGGAGGCGGATGAGGTCCTCGGACTTGAGGTGGCTGACGAACATGGTGTGCAGCGGCAGGCGGGCCGCGCGCAGCCGGTCCATCCAGCCGATGACCTCCTCGACGGCGTCCGAGCCGTCGGTGCGGTCCAGGGGCAGGTGGATGGCGAAGCCCTCCAGGCGCACGTTCTCTATGGCCGCGTGGAGCTGGGGCAGCTCCTGCTCGCTCACCCCGTGCCGCTTCATCGAGGACATGACCTCGATGACGACTCGGGCGCCCACGAGGCCGTACACACCGTCGACCGACGAGACGGAGCGAATGACGCGGTCGGGCAGGGGGACGGGCTCCTCAGCGCGCCGGTAAGGCGTCAGCACCAGCAGGTCACCGCTGAACCAGTCCTTGATCCGGGCGGCCTCGTACGTGGTGCCGACGGCAAGGATGTCCGACCCGAGACGCGTGGCCTCTTCCGCCAGCTTCTCGTGCCCGAAGCCGTAGCCGTTGCCCTTGCAGACGGGGACGAGTCCCGGGAACTGCTCCTGAACGTGCTTGTGGTGTGCCCGCCAGCGCGCGGTGTCGACATACAGCGTGAGCGCCATGGACGGTCCCGGAACCTTTCTCGTGGCTGCGGTGTATCAGAGGTATGGAAGCAAAAACGGGGGCGTCAGCGGCGCGACATGTAGATGTCGAGCGCCTTGTGGAGCAGCTTGTTCAGCGGGAAGTCCCACTCGCCGAGGTATTCGGCGGCCTGGCCGCCCGTGCCCACCTTGAACTGGATCAGGCCGAAGAGGTGATCCGTCTCGTCCAGCGAGTCGGAGATGCCTCGCAGGTCGTAGACGGTCGCGCCGAGAGCGTAGGCGTCGCGCAGCATGCGCCACTGCATCGCGTTCGAGGGCCGGACCTCACGGCCGATGTTGTCCGAGGCTCCGTAGGAGTACCAGACGTGTCCGCCGACGACGAGCATGGTCGCCGCGGACAGGTTCACGCCGTTGTGCCGGGCGAAGTAGAGGCGCATGCGGTTGGGGTCCTCGGTGTTGAGGGCCGTCCACATGCGCTGGAAGTACGACAACGGGCGCGGCCGGAACCGGTCACGCACGGCCGTGATCTCGTACAGCCGCTGCCACTCCTCCAGGTCGTGGTAGCCGCCCTGAACGACCTCGACGCCGGCCTTTTCGGCCTTCTTGATGTTGCGGCGCCACAACTGGTTGAAGTTCTTGTGGACCTCTTCCAGGGATCGGTTGGCGAGCGGCACCTGGTAGACGTAGCGCGGCTGCACGTCACCGAAGCCGGCCCCGCCGTCCTCCCCCTGCTGCCAACCCATACGGCGCAGCTTGTCGGCGACCTCGAAGGCCCGCGGCTCGATGAAGTCGGCCTCGATGTCGCGCAGGCGCTTCACGTCCGGGTTCTGGATGCCCGCCTTGATGGAGGTGGCCTCCCAGCGCCGGATGATCACCGGCGGGCCCATCTTCACCGAGAAGGCGCCCTGGTGCTTGAGATGCGCGAGCATCGGCTCCAGCCAGTCGGTGAGATTCGGCGCGAACCAGTTGATGACCGGGCCCTCGGGCAGATAGGCGAGGTAGCGCTTGATCTTGGGCAACTGGCGGTACAGCACCAAGCCGGCGCCGACCATCTCGCCGGTCTTGTCATCGAACCACCCGAGGCTCTCGGAGCGCCACTCGGCCTTGACGTCGGCCCAGGCCGGGACCTGCATGTGGCTAGCCGAGGGCAGGCTCTGGATGTATGCCAGATGCTGCTCACGGCTGATCGTCCTCAGGGTCAGGCTCATTCAGGGCGCTCCTCGGGCTGGTGTGTCCCCATGGGTACAGGGGCTCCGGCTCTCGCGCCGAAGCCTACTGCGCCCTGCGGGCGCCCCGAATGGCTGTATGGAACCTGGAGCCCGGCCAGGACGCGGTCAGGATGTCAGGTGGTGTTATTCGGCCGCTTGGTCCGATGTGAGACGACGGACAGCATGGGGATCGGTCCGCCGACCGTGCGACCGAGGGCGCGATGTCAGCCGATGACGCCGCCGAAGAGACCCCCGTGGGCCATGCCGAGGAAGAACCCGACGGCCGAGGCACCGAGACCCACGATCAGGCCGAAGCGCTCACGGGTCGTCTCCGAGATGAACTGCCCGTACGCGCCGGTCAGAATTCCCACCAAGCCCGTCCAGGAACTGAGCAGATGCAGATGGTGGAACATCGCCGTGATGAACGAGACCGCCCCGAGTAGAAGCGTCACGGCCAGCAGGGTGTCCTGCACTGGGTGGGGCTTGTCGTCGGTGGCGAACAGGGAGCCGGCGATGTTGGGTCGCAATGTCTGTGCCATGGGGCACCTCCTGCGGAAGGCGGCGCATCGTAGCGCCATACACACCCGATGTGTACAGATTGACGGTCACCGCCACCGGATTTCAACCGGAAGCGTGTGTGCAGGTAGTCTGTACCGTCTGCACCGTTGTCTGCCCAGGCCATGACAGGGATCCCCATCGGGCCCCGATTGTCAGTGGCTGCCGATACCGTTGCGTACGCATCACAACCCTCCTGCCACGGAACGACCGTGGCCGTTGAGTCCAAAGGAGGTGGGTTCTACATGCGTCACTACGAGGTGATGGTCATCCTCGACCCCGATCTGGAGGAGCGCGCTGTCGCCCCCCTGATCGAGAACTTCCTCTCCGTCGTCCGTGAGGGCAACGGAAAGGTCGAGAAGGTCGACACCTGGGGCCGTCGTCGTCTCTCGTACGAGATCAAGAAGAAGCCTGAGGGCATCTACTCGGTCATCGACCTGCAGGCCGAGCCTGCGGTCGTCAAGGAGCTCGACCGCCAGATGAACCTGAACGAGTCGGTCCTCCGGACCAAGGTCCTCCGCCCCGAGACCCACTGAGCCTTCCCGCTCAGTCGATCCCGGGATCCGAGTAGCAGCACAAGCAGCCAGCAGCAAACCCGCCGAGAGGTTCCCCCATGGCAGGCGAGACCGTCATCACGGTCGTCGGCAATCTTGTCGACGACCCCGAGCTGCGCTTCACCCCTTCCGGTGCGGCGGTCGCGAAGTTCCGTGTCGCGTCCACCCCCCGCACCTTCGACCGTCAGACCAACGAGTGGAAGGACGGCGAGAGCCTGTTCCTGACCTGCTCGGTCTGGCGTCAGGCGGCGGAGAACGTCGCCGAGTCGCTCCAGCGAGGCATGCGCGTCATCGTGCAGGGCCGACTGAAGCAGCGGTCCTACGAGGACCGTGAGGGCGTCAAGCGCACGGTCTACGAGCTGGACGTCGAGGAAGTCGGCGCCAGCCTGCGCAGTGCCACGGCCAAGGTGACCAAGACCGCCGGAGGCGGCCGTGGTGGCCAAGGCGGTTATGGCGGCGGTGGCGGTGGCGGCCAGGCCGGCGGCGGCTGGGGCGGAAGCCCCGGTGGCGGCCAGCAGGGTGGCGGCGCTCCCGCCGACGACCCGTGGGCCAGCGGCACTCCCGCCGGTGGCAACCAGGGCGGCAGCGGCGGCTGGGGCGGAAGCTCCGGTGGCAGTGGCGGCTACTCGGACGAGCCCCCCTTCTAAAACTTCGTGGCCGCATCACCGGTCATCGAGGTCGAGGGCGGGCCGTACCTCAAACTTCTTGATCACACAGGAGAATCACCATGGCGAAGCCGCCTGTGCGCAAGCCGAAGAAGAAGGTCTGCGCATTCTGCAAGGACAAGGTCACGTACGTGGACTACAAGGACACGAACATGCTGCGGAAGTTCATTTCCGACCGCGGCAAGATCCGTGCCCGTCGCGTGACCGGCAACTGCACGCAGCACCAGCGTGACGTCGCCACGGCCGTCAAGAACAGCCGTGAGATGGCGCTGCTGCCCTACACGTCCACCGCGCGATAAGGGAAGGGTGACCGACACATGAAGATCATCCTTACCCACGAGGTCTCTGGCCTCGGCGCTGCCGGCGAGGTCGTCGACGTCAAGGACGGCTACGCTCGCAACTACCTGATCCCGCGGAAGTTCGCGATCCGCTGGACCAAGGGCGGCGAGAAGGACGTCGAGCAGATCCGTCGTGCTCGCAAGATCCACGAGATCCAGACCATCGAGCAGGCCAACCAGATCAAGGGCCAGCTCGAGGCCGTCAAGGTCCGTCTGGCTGTCCGCTCCGGCGACGCCGGTCGTCTCTTCGGTTCCGTCACCCCGGCCGACATCGCTTCCGCGATCAAGGCTTCCGGTGGCCCCGAGGTCGACAAGCGCCGCATCGAGCTGGGTGCTCCGATCAAGACGCTGGGCGCTCACGAGACGTCCGTGCGTCTGCACCCCGAGGTTGCCGCCAAGGTCAACATCGAGGTCATCGCGGCCTAAGGGTCGCGCTCGCTGAGGCGGTGTATGGGGCCGCACCCTGAAGGGTGCGGCCCCATACACATGTTAGGGGGCGATGTTTCACGTGAAACGGAGCGGGCTTCGCTGTGCTCTCACCGCGAGGCATCGCCCGGACTCTCAGCGGGTCGCTCCGGTGACGATCCAGAGGCCGGACCGGGATCGCAGCCAAAGGGTCAACATGCGCGTCGCCATCATCAGCGTCATGGAGCCCCAGAGGGCCGTCAGGCCACCGCCGAAGGTGGGGACGAGCAGGGCGGTCGGAACGAAGACCGCCAGGGTCAGGAGCATGGCCCGCGCGAGGTAGGGGCCGTCTCCCGCGCCCATCAGTACGCCGTCCAGCACGAAGACGATGCCAGAGATCGGCTGGGCGAGTGCCACCACGATCAGAGCGGGCAGTGCTGCTTCCTGGACTGTCGGATCGCTGGTGAAGAGCGGAATGAACAGGGGGCGGGCAGCGACCACCAGGAGTCCGAGCAAGGAACCCGTGGTGACTCCCCACTGCACCATCCGGCGACAGGCATCACGGGCTCCTTGGGCGTCTCCCGCGCCGAGGTAGCGGCCGATGATGGCCTGCCCGGCGATGGCGATCGCGTCCAGGGCGAAGGCGAGCAGGCTCCAGAGCGAGAGGATGATCTGGTGTGCGGCGATGTCCTCGTCCCCGAGCCGGGCGGCTACGCCGGTACCGATCATGAGGATCGCTCGCAGCGAGAGCGTACGGACCAGCAGAGGTGCCCCCGCCTGAGCCGAGGCTCGTATGCCGCCGATGTCCGGACGCAGTGAGGCGCCGTGTCTGTGGGCGCCACGGATCACGACCCAGAGGTACGCGGCAGCCATGCCGAGTTGTGCGATGACCGTCCCCCATGCTGACCCTGCGATTCCCAGGTCGGCCCCGTAGACGAGACCTGCGTTCAGAGCACCGTTGGCGACGAAGCCCGCCACGGCGACGTACAGAGGGGTCTTCGTGTCCTGGAGACCGCGCAGGACACCTGTGGCGGCGAGCACGACGAGCATGGCCGGGATGCCGAGCGCCGAAATCCGCAGGTAGGTCGTCGCATAGGGAGCCGCCGTGTCCGAGGCCCCGAAGAGGGCGACAAGAGTGGGGGCCGTGGGCACGACGACCGCGACGACGGCTGCTCCCAGCAGCAGGGCGAGCCAGATCCCGTCCACGCCCTGGCGGATGGCGGCCCGCAGCTCTCCGGCTCCGACGCGCCGGGCGACGGCGGCCGTGGTGGCGTAGGCAAGGAACACGAACACGCTCACTGCAGTGACGAGGAGGGCCGAGGCGACACCGAGACCGGCCAGTTGCGCGGTGCCGAGGTGGCCGACGATCGCGGTGTCGACCATGAGGAAGAGCGGTTCGGCGACGAGCGCGCCGAAGGCCGGAACAGCCAGCGTGATGATCTCTCGATCGTGCCGACGCCGGGTGGCCTTGCCGGTCGCGGAAGCCTGTGTCATGAGCATCAATCTAATCTTCCACAGGTAAGAGATGCAATCCGCTAGTGACTGTTACATGTTGCCTGGTCGAGCGTGTTCTCGTGCACCTACCGTGATGATCTTGATCCGGTCGGGAAAGTTTTTCTTCTGCACAGCCCGTGGATGGTAAAAGCCCAGTTCAGGGCGGTATTCCGAGCGTAAGCGGGGTCTTGTTCACAGGGCTGTCCACCGAGTCGTGCACAGGTTTTGCGGGGTTCTCCACAGCATCTGGGCCGTCGTCCACATGGCCTGTGGATAACCAGATTGGCTGACGGTGCCGACGGGCCTACGGTGGTGCGGCGCCCACTCCCCTGGCCGATCACGGAAACCTCGCAAAACCGACGCGCCAGAACCGGAGTTGGGCGTCTCATTTGTCAGTGCCGTGCCGTAGAAATGAGAAGCACGGCGAGGTCCGCTCGGCGGACGGGAGGAGGCCGCTCGGTGAGCATTTCCGAGCCCTTGGACGACCCGTGGGCCGACAGCGGACCCAGCGATCGTCTGCCCCCTTCCCGCCGGCGTCCGGACGGCGACCGGGGCCGAGACGACCGGCACGACCGGGGCCGGGACAGCGGGGAGTGGGACGGCGGGGGTTCGGCCTTCGAGCGTGTACCGCCGCAGGATCTTGACGCCGAGCAGTCCGTCCTCGGTGGCATGCTGCTGTCCAAGGACGCCATCGCCGACGTGGTCGAGATCCTCAAGGGCCCCGACTTCTACAAGCCGGCGCACGAGACCATCTACCAGGCGATCCTCGACGTCTACGCCAAGGGCGAACCCGCCGACCCCATCACCATCGCCGCCGAGCTCACCAAGCGCGGCGAGATCACCAAAGTGGGCGGTGCCTCCTATCTCCACACGCTCGTCCAGACGGTGCCGACGGCGGCGAACGCCGAGTACTACGCGGAGATCGTCCACGAGCGCGCAGTCCTGCGCCGCCTCGTCGAGGCCGGTACCCGTATCACCCAGATGGGGTACGCGGCCGACGACGACGTGGACGAGATCGTCAACAGAGCCCAGGCCGAGATCTTCGCGGTCACCGAGCAGCGCACGACCGAGGACTACCTGCCGCTCGGCGACATCATGGAGGGCGCGCTCGACGAGATCGAGGCGATCGGTTCACGGTCGGGGGAGATGACCGGTGTGCCGACCGGCTTCACGGACCTCGACCAGCTCACCAATGGTCTGCATCCAGGCCAGATGATCATCATCGCGGCTCGTCCCGCCATGGGTAAGTCCACGCTGGCGCTGGACTTCGCCCGTGCTTGTTCGATCAAGCACAACATGCCGAGCGTGATCTTCTCGCTCGAGATGGGGCGCAACGAGATCGCGATGCGTCTGCTGTCGGCCGAGGCGCGCGTGGCCCTTCACCACATGCGGTCCGGCACGATGACGGACGAGGACTGGACACGGCTGGCTCGCCGGATGCCGGACGTGTCGGCCGCGCCG
This sequence comes from Streptomyces akebiae, assembly GCF_019599145.1. NCBI lineage: Bacteria > Bacillati > Actinomycetota > Actinomycetes > Kitasatosporales > Streptomycetaceae > Streptomyces > Streptomyces akebiae. The sequence goes on from NZ_CP080647.1 coordinate 5,140,227, forward strand.
CTCTACATCGACGACTCCCCGAACCTGTCGATGATGGAGATCCGGGCCAAGTGCCGACGCCTGAAGCAGCGCAACGATCTGAAGCTCGTCATCATCGACTATCTGCAGCTCATGCAGTCCGGCGGCAAGCGGTCCGAGAGCCGCCAGCAGGAAGTCTCGGACATGTCGCGAAACCTGAAGCTGCTGGCCAAGGAGCTGGAGCTGCCGGTGATCGCCCTGTCGCAGCTCAACCGTGGTCCCGAGCAGCGTACGGACAAGAAGCCCATGGTCTCCGACCTGCGTGAGTCGGGATCGATCGAGCAGGACGCTGACATGGTGATCCTGCTGCACCGCGAGGACGCCTACGAGAAGGAGTCGCCGCGCGCCGGTGAGGCGGACATCATCGTGGGCAAGCACCGTAACGGTCCGACGGCCACGATCACGGTCGCCTTCCAGGGTCACTACTCGCGGTTCGTCGACATGGCGCAGACCTGACCCGGCGAAATGCGCTCGACTCCCGGTGCCCTGGCCCGGTGGACTGAGCGCATGACAACACCTCACGAAGAGCTGCTTCCTGCCACGCGCCGGGCCCTGCTGCACCGTATTGCCGTCGCTCAGACCGAGGGGCGGTCACCGTCTCTGGTCGCGGCGGTGGTCCGGGGCGGGCAGACCGTGTGGAACGGGGCACGGACCTCGGTGGAGGGGCACGGGCCGGACACGAACGTGCAGTACCGGATCGGTTCGATCACCAAGACCTTCACCGCTGTTCTGGTCATGCGGCTGCGTGACGAAGGCGCGCTGAACCTCGGCGACCCGCTGGAGAAGCATCTGCCGGGCACCGGCGCGGGAGAGGCGACCATCGCCGAACTGCTCGCGCACACGGGAGGACTGGCGGCGGAGTCCCCTTCGCCCTGGTGGGAGCGCACCTCGGGGTCTCTGCGCCCGGAACTCGCCGATGTTCTCGGGGAGCGGCCTCACCGCCATCCCGTAGGCCGTCGCTTCCACTACTCGAACCCCGGGTTCACCCTCCTCGGCGCGCTCGTCGAGCAGCTGCGAGGTGCTCCCTGGGAAGAGGTTCTGCGACGAGAGGTTCTCGAACCCCTCGGCCTGCGCCGCACTACCTGGCACCCGGAGGCACCGCACGCGGGTGGCTGGGCCGTACATCCCTGGGCGGACGTGATGCTGCCGGAGCAGGTCGAGGACCTGGGCCTTATGGGACCCGCAGGGCAACTCTGGTCCACAGCAGGAGACTTGGCTCGCTTCGCGGTCTTCCTGGCGAAGGGGGACGAGCGGGTGCTGGGTACGGAGTCGGTCCTGGAGATGCGGACGCCGGCCGCGCCGGGGGAGGCCGCCGATGTGGCGGCAGGAGCGGCGTACGGGCTGGGGATGCAGCTTCAGCACCGAGACGGCCGGTTCCTCGTCGGTCACGGAGGCTCTGTGCCTGGTTTCCTCGCCCAACTCACCATCAGCGTCGAGGACGATGTGGCAGCCGTCGTGCTGACCAACTGCACCTCTGGGCCGGTGGTGTCGGAGGTCGCTGCCGACCTCGTACGCATCGTGGCGGATGCCGAACCGCGGATCCCCGAGCCGTGGCGGCCGCTGACCGAAGTCGACCAGTCGGTCCTGGAGTTGGTCGGCCCTTGGTGCTGGGGGACGTACAGCTTCGTGCTGCGGCTCACCGCCGAGGGAGGTCTCACGTTGGAGCCGCTCGCCGCCACCCTGCGCGGTGCTCGTTTCCGACGTAACGACGACGGCACGTGGACGGGGCTCAACGGCTACTTCGCCGGAGAGCTCCTGCGGGCCGTACGAAGGCCCGACGGGACCGTGAGTCACCTGGACCTCGGGTCGTTCGTGTTCACCCGTCAGCCGTACGACGAAGGGGCTCCGGTGCCCGGTGGAGTGGATCCCGAGGGGTGGCGCGGGATCGCATAGGCACGGTTCTGGTGCAGCCGGGGTCCCGGCTCGCGATGTTTCACGTGAAACAGGACCCCCGCAGCCATCCCCGGCCGCTTCTCAGAGCGGCAGTTTGAAGCCCACGTGGGTGGCCTCGAAGCCGAGCCGCTCGTAGAAGCGGTGTGCTTCGGTGCGCGTGACATCGGACGTCAGCTGCACCAACTGACAGCCCTGAGCCCGTGATGAGTCGATCGCCCACTCGATGAGCCGTGAACCGAGGCCGCTGCCGCGTTCATCGGCGTGTACCCGTACGCCCTCGATGATCGCGCGGGTGGAGCCGCGTCTGGAGAGTCCCGGAACGATCGTCAGCTGGAGCGTCCCGACGACACGGCCCTGACGGACCGCGACCACCACGTGTTGGTGGGGGTCACCCGTCAGACGCTCCAGGGCGGTGAGGTAGGGGGTCAGGTCGTCCGGTGACTCGCGCTGGGCGCCCAAGGGGTCGTCGGCCAACATCGCGACGATCTCCGAGATGTCGTCCCCGGTCGCCGGGCGTATGTCCAGATCTCCCATGCCAGCACCCTACGCCGACGTGTTCAGCGACTTCACGACGCGGACGAGTGGGGCCAGTTCGGGGTTCTCCGCGGCCGCGTCCAGTGCCTCGCGCAGAGCGGCGTCATTGGTGGGGCGTGCCGCCGCGAGGAGCTGCAGGCCTGCCTCGGAGACATCGGTGTAGATGCCTCGACGGTCGGTGGGGCACAGGTAGCGCGCGAGCAGTCCACGATCCTCGAGCCGGGTGACCAGACGGGTGGTCGCGCTCTGGCTGAGGACGACCGCGTCGGCGACCTGCTTCATCTGGAGGTGCCCGCCCTCACCGTCGTGCTGGCGACTCAGTACATCGAGCAGGGAGTACTCGCGCACACTCAGGTCGTGGCCGGCCTGCAGCGCGCGTTCGACGTGGGCCTCGATCCTCCCGTGCAACAGGGAGAGAGCGCACCAGCCCTGGGCCAGGGCGGTGAGCGCGGGTTCCGTCGCTGTCATCGGTGTTCCTCCGTCCCAGAGTCGTCGCCCCCAGGATAGGCGCCCCATGCAATTGCCAGCTTCTGCAGATAGTGAGCGTCTGCAAGTATTGCGTACGCTTGTTAAGCGCATATGCAATCTTCTGGAAGGTGTCGCCCTCATGCCCCTTGCGCTTCTGGCCCTCGCGATCGGGGCCTTCGGCATCGGAACGACCGAGTTCGTGATCATGGGGGTGCTGCCCGAGGTCGCCGACGACTTCGATGTCTCCATCCCCACCGCAGGGTTCCTCGTGACCGGCTACGCCCTCGGCGTCGTGCTCGGAGCGCCGATCACGACCGCCCTGGGCACGCGGGTGTCCTGCAAGCGGATGCTCTTGCTGCTGATGGCGCTTTTCATCGTGGGCAACCTGCTCTCCGCGCTCGCCCCCGCCTACTCCGTCATGCTCCTCGGGCGTGTCGTCGCCTCACTCGCACACGGCGCCTTCTTCGGTATCGGCTCGGTGGTCGCGGCCGACCTCGTCGCCCCGCACCGGAAGGCCGGTGCTCTCGCGATGATGTTCAGCGGTCTGACCGTCGCGAACGTCGTGGGCGTCCCCCTGGGCACTCTGATCGGGCAGTCCCTCGGTTGGAGGGTCACCTTCGCCGGAGTTGCGGCATTGGGCGTTGTCGGACTGCTGGGCATCGCCCGGCTGGTCCCCGAGATGCCCAGGCCGGCAGAGGTCCGCCTTCGGCACGAGCTGGCGGCGTTCAAGAACGTCCAGGTTCTGCTGGCCATGGCGATGACCGTGCTCGGCTTCGGAGGGGTCTTCGCGGCAGTCACCTACATCGCGCCGATGATGACGCATGTCTCCGGCTTCGCCGACTCCTCCGTCACCTGGCTCCTCGTTCTCTTCGGCCTCGGCATGGTCGGCGGCAACCTCTTGGGCGGCAAGTACGCGGACCGCGCGCTGATGCCCATGCTGTACGTCTCGCTGGGCGCCCTGGCTGTCGTCCTCGCTCTGTTCTCACTCACCACACATGACACGATCACCGCCGCTGTGGCCCTCACCCTGGTGGGCGCACTGGGCTTCGCGACCGTACCGCCGTTGCAGGAGTCCTCGACCAGGCGCACGGCGCACCCACACTGGCCTCGGCCGTGAACATAGGTAGCTCGGCGGCCTCGTCATCGACGCGGGCCTCGGCTACACGGCACCCACCTTGGTCGGAGCCGCTCTCGCCGCGAGCGCCCTTGTGCTGGCGTTCGTCGCGGCAGCGCTGGAGCGCAGGGAGAACGTCGGCACGGTCGTCGCGGGGTCTGCGGGAGCGGACGCTCCGCGGGCACCCGTCCACCACTGACGGTCGGCGGGCCGAGACCGCGGGGTGCCAGCCTCAGCCGGCTGCCACGGTCAGCGGGGCGTAGCGCCGGGCCCAGTCACCCGGTAGCTCCGAGATCCCGTACGTCATCACCGAGTTGAAGGCGATCGAAGCGAGGCCACGGCCCTTCGCCCACGTCAGCAGCTCCTCGTGGCGGACGTCGATGTCGGTGCGCAACGGTCGGTCCGTGTGGGCGGCGAGGGAAGCGATGAGCGCCTTCGCCGCCTCCGTGTCACGGGCGATCAGTGGACCGACGACCTGGTCGTTGAGGTTGGGCCAGGCGGCTGCGTATCCGATGATCCGGCCGTTCTCCTCCGCGACGCGCAGCTGGTCGGCGAAGGCGGGAAGCCGGGTGAGGACGTGGGTGCGGTCCGTGCCGAAAACCTCTTCGTCGAGCCGAAGAATCGTGATGAGATCCTCGGCCGTGGCCGGGCGAGTGAAAACCGCGGAGTCCGGTCCCCCTGCCGTGAAGTGCCCGCGCACCATCTCGGCCCGTCCGGTGACCTTGAAGCCCAGCTCCTCGTAGAGAGGGCGCCCGTGCGGGGTGGCGTGCAGGGTCAGCGGTGTCGTGCCCATCTCCGCGAGGACATGTTGCATCAGGCGGCGGCCGATGCCCTGGCGGGCGTGCCGCTCGGCGACCAGCACCATGCCGATCGCCCCCAGTTCCGGGCGGCCCGCCGGGCCGTACTCGGTGACCACGCAAGCGGTGATCAGCCCGCCCTCGGGGTCATCGACGCCGTATCCCGTGCCGGCCGACAGAAGCAGCCCCCACTTGTGCTCCTCGCGAGGCCAGCCCCGGTCCTCGGACAAGTCGGCGCAGGCGGTGAGATCGCGAGGCGTCAGACGGCGGATGGGCAGAGGAGCGGGGAAAGGTGTCGACACGCAGGTCAGGTTGTCCGACACGCGCCCCTGGCGTCCACCGGTTTGCCGTCGTTGTGCGCTGTTCTGGCCATCTCGTACACCGTCGCGTACAGCGTGCGGACGGATGTTTCACGTGAAACATCCATCTCTGGGCATACGCGTGCAGGCACGGCTGGCCTCAGCATTCATGACATGACGTATTCGAGGGTCGCGAACGGGACGCGATCGGAGGAGTGTCGCTCGTCTGCGTGCCCTCAGCGGCAAGATCTGTGGGGTGCCTATGAATGAGTGAGACGTGCCCGGTAATTGAAGGAATCGCTGATTCGCACCCGTTGAATTCCGGTCTGGCCCAGGGGGGACTTGTGTGTGACCGCCCTGCCGGTAGGGTCGAGTCCGGTTCGTGTCCGAAGCGAGATGCAGTCGTCTCATGGCGGGGGTGCGAACGCAGCTCAATGCAGCCTAACCGGACAGGGAGATCGAGAACCTGCGTTTACCGTGACCAGGCGGGGGCGTTCGCGCGCTGTGCAACGCTGCCGTGAGTGCTGCGGCTCACGTCACACTCTCATCTACTTGTCCGTACGGAGCGGGAACCCGGGTTGAATGTGGCCGCATTGGTCGACGGGGAACGAACGGGGAATAGCAAGGCCGTCCGCGGGGGAAAACGTGCGACTTCCGACTGGAGGGCGTACGCAGATCGACCGAAAGATGCTCGAGGCGAGGCAGACCATGGACGCTCCGACCACCACGTCGGCCGGTAACGGTACTTCGGGGGACACTGACGGAGGCGGTTGGTTCACGCCTCGCACATCGCCGCCCCCTGGCGGAGGCCAGGAGTCAGAGGGCAACCGCCTCGCAGCCCTGCGACCCGTGGGCCGCTCCCAGGAGCCGCCGAACGGCCCACAGCAGAACCGGGAAGGCGCCGCGCGGGAGCGAATACAGACCGGCGGGGATCTCCCTCCCGGCGACCCGCGCAGCTTTCGGACCGCCCCGGATCAGGGCCCTCCGCCGGCCCCGGATCACGACTCCGACCACTCTGTCTTCGACCCCTGCGTGCCGGACGAGCCTGCCGGACACACCGCCACCGCTTCCCCCGACGCCGTTCTCATCCGGCGGACCATGGCCGAGGTCGGACCTGTCGCCGACAAGGTCACCTCGTACTTCTACGCGCTGCTCTTCGTTCAGCACCCGGAGCTGCGCTCGATGTTCCCCCCGGCGATGGACGCCCAGCGCGACCGCCTGCTCAAGGCACTGCTGACCGCTGCCGAACACATCGACAACACTCCCGTCCTCGTCGACTACCTGCAGAATCTCGGCCGTGGCCACCGCAAGTACGGGACCCAGGCCGAGCACTACCCGGCTGTCGGCGAGTGTCTGATCGGCGCGCTGAGCCGGTACGCCAAGGCGAGTTGGAACGACGAGACCGAGGCTGCCTGGGTGCGGACGTACACGACGATCTCCCAGGTGATGATCGACGCGGCGGCCGCGGACGAGCTGCGGTCCCCACCGTGGTGGCTCGCCGAGGTCGTCTCACACGATCTGAGAACCGCGGACACAGCGATCATCACTGTCCGCCCGAACCAGCCTTACCCCTTCCTCGCCGGGCAGTACACGAGCCTGGAGACCCCTTGGTGGCCGCGGATCTGGCGGCATTATTCGTTCGCCTCCGCGCCTCGCTCGGACGGGTTGCTGTCGTTCCATGTGAAGGCGATCGCCGCGGGCTGGGTCTCCAACTCGCTCGTGCACCGTGCCCGGCCCGGGGACGTGCTGCGCCTGGGGCCGCCTGCCGGCGGGATGACCGTCGACCACACCAGCGACAGCGGCCTGCTCTGTCTGGGCGGCGGCACCGGTATCGCGCCGATCAAGGCCATCGTGGAGGACGTGGCCGAGCACGGACGGCACCGCCCCGTCGAGGTCTTCTACGGAGCCCGCACCGGCCAGGATCTCTACGACCTCGACACCTTGCTTCGGCTGCAGCAGAGCAACTCCTGGCTCGACGTCCGTCCAGTCGTGGACAAGCACGGACTGCTGCAATTGCCCGACGCCATACGTGATCACGGGCCCTGGAACGGGTACGACGCCTACCTCTCCGGCCCGCCCGGCATGATCCGCAGCGGTGTGGACGCGCTGAAGGCAGCCGGCATTTCCGCCGACCGCATACGCCACGACTCGGTGGAGGAACTGGTGGCCGCCGGGGACTGACGTCTGAGACCGGGAGCGTGACGCATCACCGGCGGATCGTCAGCCCAGGTCGGGCGCATGCATCGCCCGCACGCCCTCGATGTTCCCGTCCAGGTAGTGCCGCAGCGACAACGGGACGAGGTGCACGGAGGCGATGCCGACCCGGGTGAAGGGGATGCGCACGATCTCGTATTCCCCCAGAGGCTCATCCACTTCGGGGCCGTGTCGCTTGGAGGGGTCCATGGACTCCAGACGACAGACGAAGAAGTGCTGGACCTTCACACCGGTGGCGCCGCCGTCCTCGCCGATGTGCTCGACGGTGTCCACGAAACAGGGCACCACATCGGTGATCTTGGCGCCGAGCTCCTCGTGGACTTCGCGGTGGAGCGCGTCGACGACCGTGGTGTCCTCCGGCTCGACACCGCCGCCCGGCGTGAGCCAGTAGGGATCCATGCCCGGCTTGGTCCGCTTGATCAGGATCAGGTCGTCGCCGTCGAGCAGAACGGCGCGGGCGGTGCGCTTGACCACGGGTCGTACGGTCATGGGAGAAATGTGGCCCCGCATGTTCCACGTGAAACATCACCGTGACGAGGAAGAGTGGCACCCCGGCGCTCACAGTCGGTCTGCGGTCGGTCGGTGGCCGTTCCGCAGTAGGTACCCCCTCTGCGCGGGGGCTCCAAGATTGCCTCAGGACCAGTTCGCCGCGGTCCCCAACAGCCACTCGTGTGCCCGTGCGACGTGCGGCATGGCCAGGGTGCCGGTGCGGACCACCAGGAAATAGGTCCGCAACGGCGGCACAGCGGGTTCGAGGAGCGTGACGAGGTCACCACGCTCCAGGGCGGAAGCGCACAGATAACGGGGGACCACGGCCAGCCCGGCCCCCGAGATCGCGCAGGCGATCACCGCGCGCAGGTCCGGGACGACGACGGTCCCGGAGGTGCCGGGCCTGGCGTCGAAGACCGCCGCCCAGTAGCGGGCGACGAAGGGCAGTGACTCGTGTACCTCGACGAGGGGAAGCTCCTCCAGTGTGTGCGCCCCCTTACGCCCCAGCCTGCCCGGACCGATCTCGTCCGCCCAGCGCGGGGCGGCGACCAAGACGTGCTCCTCGTCGCAGAGGGGGGTTGCGCTGAGCAGGGCACCACGCGGCTGCGCGGTGGTGATGGCCAGATCATGGTGCCCGGCGGCAAGGCCCTCCAGCGTCTCGTCGGAGTTCCCGAAGGAGACCCGCAGCGCGAAGCCCTGGCCGTCGTCGCCGGTCAGGGCGGTGAGCGCGGGCAGGGCCCGCTCGGCGGTGAACTCCGGAGGTCCGGCGAGGTGCAGGGTCCGTAAGGAGGAGTCGTCGTCGAGGCCGGTCTCGGCGATCTCCACCAGCGCGTCGAGATGCGGCGCGGCCTTGTGGGCGAGCTCGTCGCCGATGGTCGTCGGTGTCACCCCCCGGGCCTTGCGCAGGAAGAGCGGGCGGCCCAACTGGCGTTCCAGAGTGCGTATCTGGGAAGTGACGGCTGGCTGCGAAAGACCCAGCAGGGCGGCGGCACGGGTGAAGGAACCGGCCCGGTGCACGGTCACGAACGTCCGCAGTAGGGCCAGATCCATGGTCGCCTCCCCTCGCTGCCTCCGGAGCGCCCAACTATAAATAAGTCGATAGGTCTCTGTCGCTACTGTGATTGGACACTGACACAGAGTCAACTAGCCTTGTTCGCGCGGTTCTTCGCGCGCAGAACCGGGGACGGTCCGAGCCACGAGGGGGGAGGCTCGGACCGTCCGTTGTGCGTACCGCGGCGCTAGTCGGCGGCAACAGTGAGCGCCCGGAGTACGTCCGCCACGAGGTCGTCCGTGTCCTCCGCGCCGGCGGAGAAACGGATGAAGCCCTCCGGAACCGCGTCACCTCCCCAGCGGCCGCGTCGCTCGGCGGTGGAGCGCACCCCGCCGAAGCTTGTGGCGTCGTCCACGAGGCGTAGCGCGTCGAGGAAACGGTCGGCATGCGCGCGCGTGGGCACCGTGAACGACACCACACACCCGTAGCGCCGCATCTGCTGCGAGGCGATCTTGTGCGAGGGATCGTCGGGCAGCCCCGGGTAGCGCACCCCGGTGACCTCGGGCCGGCCCTTGAGCGCCTCGGCCACCGCCAGGGCGTTGACGTTCTGCCGGTCGGCACGCAGGTGGAGGGTGGCGAGCGAGCGGTGTGCGAGCCAGGCCTCCATCGGGCCCGGGATCGCACCGACGATCTTGCGCCATCGCCGCACGCCGGCCATCAGTGCGGGGTTGCGCCCGGCGACGTACCCGAGCAGGACGTCCCCGTGGCCGGTCAACTGCTTTGTTCCACTTGCCACGGCGAAGTCGGCACCCAGATCCAGCGGGCGCTGCCCCAGTGGTGTCGCCAGGGTGTTGTCGACGGCCACCAGACACCCACGCGCACGTGCCGCTTCACTGAGCCGCCGCACGTCGCACACGTCCAGCCCGGGGTTCGACGGTGTCTCGATCCACAGCAGTCTGGCGCCGTCCAGAGCGTCGAGCTGGGCGTCGCCGCCCGTCGGTGCGCTGCGCACCTCGATGCCGTAGGACCGCAGCTGTTCACCGGCGAGCGGAAGTACGTTGTAGCCGTCGCTCGGCAGGACGAGGACGTCACCGGAGCGCACCTGGGAGAAGAGGACGGCCGAGATGGCGGCCATGCCGGAGGCGAAGGCGACCGTCTCGACGTCGTCCTGCCCGGGGGCCTCCAGTTCGCCGATGGCCCGTTCCAGCAGCGTCCAGGTGGGGTTCTGGTCGCGTCCGTAGGCGTACGGGCCCGTGGGCTCGCCCGGCAGGTGATAGTGGGCGGCGAAGACCGGCCCGGGGAGGGTGGGCTCGTGCTTGACGGGCTCGGGCAGTCCGGCGCGCACCGCGCGGGTGCCCTCGCCGAGGCCCGAAGCGGGGTTCTCGGTGCTCATGCGGTACCTACCTCCACCTTCTCGCGCACGGCGGCCAGCAGACCTGGGCTCGCGGCCTCCACGAGCTCCAGACACTCCTCGAACCCGTCCATGTCCCCGTAGTAGGGGTCCGGAACGTCGAGGTCGTCTCCGGCGGCGGGGTCGTAGGAGCGCAGGAGGCGGATCTTGTCCGCATCCGCCGCCGTCGGGGCGAGGCGGCGCAGGGCCTTGAGGTGGCCTTCGTCGAGGGCTATGACGAGGTCGAGGCGGGAGAACCACGAGACCTGGAACTGCCGGGCCGCGTGGACGCTTCCGTAGCCGTTCGACTCCAGGACCGCGACTGTGCGCGGATCGGCGGCGTCGCCCTCGTGCCAGCCTCCGGTCCCCGCGCTGTCGACCTCGACCAGTGCGCCGAGCCCCGCCTCTTCGACGCGGGCGCGAAAGACGGACTCGGCCATCGGGGAACGGCAGATGTTGCCGGTGCAGACGAAGCAGACTCGGTACGTCATGCCGGGCCCTCAGTCCCCGTCGGGCAGGACGAGGGAGAGTGCCCAGGAGACTATCGAGATGATCAGGCCGCCGAGAACGGCGGTCCAGAAGCCCTCCACGTGGAAACTCAGGTCGAGGACGTCGGCCAGCCAGGAGGTGAGCAGAAGCATCAGGGCGTTCACGATCAGCGTGAACAGGCCGAGGGTCAGGATGAACAGGGGAAGGGTCAGCAGCTGCACGAGCGGCTTGACCACCGCGTTCACCAGGCCGAAGACTAGGGCGACCAGCAGCAGCGTGCCGACCTTCTTGCCCGTGCTGTCCCCGGTCAGCGTGATCTTGTCCACCAGCCACACCGCGACCGCAAGGGCGCCCGCGTTGGCGATCGTCTTGACTAGGAAATTCATCATGTGTCTGATCGTGGCAGAAGCGATCGGTACGAGTACTGGGCAGGGGCGACTAAGTCGATGAAGGCATTCCGGTTGGACGAACTGGAGGCGGAGCGCGCCGCCAACGATGGCGCATACCTGCAGTTCCTGCGCGAGCGGAACATGTCGGTCGGCCTGTACGCGCTCGATGCCGGTGAGCTCGATCCGCAGAGGCCGCACAGCCAGGACGAGGTGTACCTCGTCGTGAGCGGCCGTGCCTCGCTCACGGTAGGGCTGGAGACGACTCAGGTGGCGCGCGGCAGTGTCGTGTATGTGCCTGCCGGGGTCGCCCACAAGTTCCACCACATCACCGAGGACCTGAGGGTCGTCGTGGTGTTCTCTCCGCCGGAGGGCTGACGTCCGCTTCGGCGTTCCCTAGGGGGACGATCAGGGACGGACAAGGGGTGCGAAGCCCCCGGAACGCTCCTGCGCGGGCCTAGCATCGACGACAGGACAGCAGAAGGCCCGGAATCAGTGTCCCGGTGGCGGGCGACGGGTGGAGACAAGGAGCAAGGGCGATGCGGGAGATCTTCGCGGGGTTGCCGTGGTGGGTGAAGTGGATCGCGATGCCGGTCATCGCTTTGCTGGTGTTCGGAGGGCTGATAGTCAGCGTCGTCCAGGTCGTGGTGGGCCTGCTCTTCAAGGTGCTGGTCTTCGTGGCCCTGGTCGGTGGACTGATCTATGTCGTCAGGAAGTTCACGGCGGGGTCCTCGTCGCGGGGAGACTGGTGAGGTGTCAGCGCCGTGCAACGGCTGAGGCGTGAGTGGGTGAAGCCCGTCAGGGCGCGGCGGTAACAGGAACGTGAGGTTCCCTCGCCAGGGGGAAGTTTCCCGGCGGGGCCGTCTGCGGGCGGTGAGGGGCGGCTAGAGTCCGGAAACTCGTCGCGGGCTCAATCCCCGCGGGCGGCGCATCTCCACCCGTGCCCCCGCACGGGTGGCCCTCCTCGCGCTTCGGGAGTGACCCTTGGCCACGGCTGACACCGCACCAGCAGAACAGCTCTCCCCACCCGCCAGGCCAAGCCCCCGGTCGGCTCAGAGCGCGGTTCCTCCTACGCAGCCGGGCCCGCGATCGACACCTGCGACTGCCGAGCAGTCACGTGCCCGGGCCCCCGAGACGCATGGCCCACCACCCCCGCGTGCGATGCCCTCGACGGCCCCGGCTCCCCCTGTGCAGCCACGTACCTCCCCGGGCGAGGAGAACATTCGGCGGCCAGTGCCGTCCGCGCCCCGGACGCGGACGCAGCGTCCGGCGGCCCCGGCCCCGGCCCCGGCGACGGCCACGGCCTCGCCCCCGGGGCCGGCTCTGGCACAGGCGCAGACGCCGTCATCGTCGCCTCGTACCGGAGCCCAGCCGCCGGCATCACCGCTCCTGGGCCAGGCGCAGACCACAGGGCTCGTGCGCTCTGTGCCGTCCCACGGGCACGAGGCGGGGAGGGGAGCCCGTATCCCGTCTCCAACGCCGCCGAGTGTGCCGGAGGCGAATTCCGGCACCCTGATCGGTTCCGTGCAGCGGGCGATGCGGCTGCTGGAAGCCGTTGCCGAACGGGAACACGGAGCGCCCGCCAAACAGTTGGCACGGGACGCCGGACTCGCGCTGCCCACGGCGTACCACCTGCTCCGCACACTGGTGCACGAGGGCTATCTGCACCGGGACAGGGGGCTGTTCTTCCTCGGTGAGGCGGCCGAGCGGCTGAGCAGCAGCGGGGCGCAGCAGAAACGTCGCAGCACGGTGAGCGAGGCACTGGCGCACTGGCGGGACGCCCTGGGCGTGCCCGTCTACTTCGCGACGTACCGGGACGGCGAGATCGAGGTCCTGTGCGTCGCCGACAGCCCGAACACACCGGCCGTCGAGGAATGGGCCGACTTCCGTGAAACGGGGCACGCACACGCCATCGGACAGTGCCTGCTGTCCCAACTGAGCGAGGAGGCCCGCCGCGACCACCTGGACCGCTACCCGGTGCAGTCGCTCACCCCGTACACGGTTCGTGACGAGGAGACGCTGCTCCGGCGCCTCCGGCGCCTCGGACGCATGGAACCGGTGGTCGAACAGCAGGAGTACGCCCTCGGGACGGTCTGCGCCGCGATTCCCATCACCGTCGGGACGACTGCCGGGACCCTCGCCATCTCGCTGCCCTCGCACCAGGCGGCCCGTCTGTTGCCGGTGGCCCACCAGTTGCAGACGGAGATCGGAAAGCTACTAGGGACACTCGCGATCTCTATCAGCATCTGAAAAATCACTCCTTGTGATCTCTCGTGTACTTTCAGCAAACTTCCAGGGGTGTCAGGCGGATGATTCCTGGCCAGTCGACGAACACGGCGGGGTAGGCGATGCGCGAGTCGGTACAGGCAGAGGTCATGATGAGCTTCCTCGTCTCGGAGGAGCTCTCCTTCCGCATTCCGGTGGAGCTGCGTTACGAGACCTGTGATCCCTATGCCGTGCGGCTGACCTTTCACCTGCCTGGTGATGCCCCGGTTACCTGGGCCTTCGGGCGGGAGCTGCTCATCGACGGAGTCGGCCGGCCGTGCGGGGACGGGGACGTCCACATCGCGCCCGCCGATCCGGAGACGTTCGGCGAGGTCCTGATCCGCCTTCAGGTGGGAAGCGACCAGGCGATGTTCCGGGTCGGCACGGCGCCACTGGTGGCCTTCCTGGACCGCACGGACAAGCTCGTGCCGCTGGGGCAGGAGCGTTCCCTCGCCGACTTCGACGCACTCCTCGACGAGGCGCTGGACCGCATCCTGGCGGAGGAGCAGAGCGCGGGCTGAACGTTACGCCGCCGGGGTGCCGTAACGCTTCAGCGCTTGCGGCGGCGACCCTTTCCGCCACGGGCCGGAGCGGGCACGGATGCCGCTTCCTGGGCGCCCGGGCGGTCGGCGGAGACGACCAGGGCGGCCAGCGCGGTGGTCACCGGCACCGAGGCCACCAGCCCGATCGAGCCGACGAGCGTGCGCACGATCTCCTCAGCGACGAGCTCGCTGTTGGCGACCGTGCCGACGCTGCTCTGCGCGATCGAGAAGAGCAGCAACAGGGGTAGCGCGGCACCGGCGTAGGCGAGAACGAGTGTGTTGACCACCGACGCGATGTGGTCGCGGCCGATCCGGATGCCCGCGCGGTACAGGTTCCGCCAGCCCATCGTCGGATTGGCCTCGTGCAGCTCCCACACCGCCGACGTCTGCGTGACCGTCACGTCGTCGAGCACGCCGAGGGAGCCGATGATGACGCCCGCGAGGAGCAGACCGCTCATGTCGATCGTCGGGTACAGCCCATGGATCAGACCGGTGTTGTCGTCGGTGTTACCGGTCAGGTAGGCCGAGCCGATGAACCCCGAACCCAGCAGGCCGATCAGCAGCAGCGAGATCAGGGTGCCGATCACCGCCACGGATGTCCGGGCCGAGAGCCCGTGGCACATGTAGAGGGCGATGAGCATGATGGCGCTGGCCCCGACCACTGCCACCACCAGCGGGTTCGAGCCCTGCAAGATAGCCGGCAGGATGAAGAGGGTCAGTACCAGGAAGCTGATGGCCAGTGCCACCAGGGCCATGACGCCGCGCATCCGGCCCACGACCACGACGGCGAGTGCGAAGATCCCGGCGAGCAGTGCCATCGGGAACTTCCGGTTCACATCGGTGACCGAGTACTGCAGGTCCTTGGGCGCGGCGGGTTCGTACGCGACCACGACCTCCTGGCCTTGCTCCAACTGCCGTGACTGGTCCGGCTGAACGATCTCCGTGAAGGTACGGCCCTTGTCGTCACCGGTGTCGACCCGGACCGTGGCCTTCTTGCAGGTGCCGTTCGCCTGCTGCTGGGCGGACGAGCCCTCGGCGGTGGACGTGTCGCCGGTCGGGGTGTCTCCCGAGGCGTTCACCGACGAGCAGCTGACCTCTTCGACCTTGGTGACGGTGGCCTGCTGCGTCTGCCGGTCGAAGCCCACCCCCGTGCGTTCGTGCGCCGGGGCGCCGCCGGGCCAGAGCACGACGAGACCCACGACGACCGCGGTCGCGAAGGGGATCAGCACCGCCGCGATGACCTTGCGCAGGTGCTGCGAAACGGGCGCGGCGGGGCCATGGCTATGACTGTGGGAATGGCCGTGGCCGCCGCCGGAAGACGGGCCTTGGCCATGTCCGCCTCCGGAGCCATCTCCGCCTCCGGAGCCGTGGCCGCCTCCGGAGCCGTATCCTGGGCCGCCGCCAGAACCATGCCCATGGCCGTTTCCGGGGCCATGGCCGTGGGGCGGCTCGGGGGGTGGAGGCGGGGGCTGCTGCGTCGTGGTCACCGACCGATCATCGCAAGAACGAGCGATGCCCACTGTTCACCGCGCCACATCTGCCGCTAGCGTGGAGGCACCTTTGCACACGCGGGAGCTCGGAGCACCGGGCTGAGAGGGCGCTGACCTCCGCAGACGCGATGTTTCACGTGGAACATCGTCGGGCGGAATTCGCTGCGTCGACCGCTGAACCTGTTACCGGGTAATGCCGGCGTAGGGAGTAGGTCTCATGACCATCGAGGACACACGCACGCCTGCCTCCAGCCAGACAGACGGGGCTTCCACCGCGTCCGAGGGCGAGAACAACGAGGGTGAACAGCCCTTGGAGGCCGGGAAGTCCATCGGCTGGCACAAGGCGTACATCGAGGGCTCGCGCCCCGATCTGCGGGTGCCGGTCCGCCAGGTGCACCTCACCAACGGACAGTCCGTCACCCTGTACGACACCTCCGGCCCATACACCGATCCGACCGCGGAGACCGACGTCAGGCGGGGGCTGCTCCCCCTGCGCGAGAACTGGATCATCGCCAGGGGAGACACCGAGGAGTACGCGGGCCGTCCTGTACGGCCCGAGGACGACGGGATCAAGCACACCTCGCCGCGTGGCGGGCTGCGCAACCTGGACGCGGTGTTCCCCGGGCGGCCGCGCCAGCCGCGTCGGAGCCGCGACGGCCGGGCCGTGACACAACTCGCGTACGCCCGGCGCGGGGAGATCACGCCCGAGATGGAGTACGTGGCCGTTCGGGAGAACGTCTCGCCGGAGGTCGTCCGCGAGGAGATCGCCGCCGGCCGGGCCGTACTGCCCGCGAACGTCAATCACCCCGAGATCGAGCCGATGATCATCGGTAAGCGGTTCTTGGTGAAGGTCAACGCGAACATCGGGAACTCCGCGGTCACCTCCTCCATCGAGGAGGAGGTCGAGAAGATGACCTGGGCGACCCGCTGGGGCGCCGACACGGTCATGGACCTGTCCACCGGCCGAAACATCCACACCACCCGCGAGTGGGTGTTGCGCAACTCCCCCGTCCCGATCGGCACGGTGCCGCTGTACCAGGCGCTCGAGAAGGTCGACGGCAAGGCCGAGGAGCTCACCTGGGAGATCTACAAGGACACCGTCGTCGAGCAGGCCGAACAAGGTGTGGACTACATGACGGTCCACGCGGGGGTACGCCTCGCATACGTGCCGCTCACCGCGAACCGCAAGACCGGCATCGTCTCGCGCGGTGGCTCGATCATGGCGGCCTGGTGTCTTGCCCACCACAAGGAGTCGTTCCTCTACGAGAACTTCGAGGAACTGTGCGAGATCCTCGCCGCCTATGACGTCACCTACTCCCTCGGCGACGGCCTTCGGCCCGGCTCCATCGCGGACGCCAACGACGAGGCGCAGTTCGCGGAGCTGCGCACTCTCGGAGAACTGAACCGGATCGCGAAGCGTTTCCACGTACAGACCATGATCGAGGGCCCGGGACATGTCCCGATGCACAAGATCAAGGAGAACATCGATCTGCAGCAGGAAATCTGCGACGAGGCTCCGTTCTACACGCTCGGCCCGCTGACGACGGACGTCGCTCCGGCGTACGACCACATCACCTCAGGCATAGGTGCCGCCATGATCGCCTGGTGGGGCACGGCGATGCTCTGCTACGTCACGCCCAAGGAGCACTTGGGGCTGCCCAATCGTGACGACGTGAAGACCGGCGTCATCACCTACAAGATCGCGGCCCATGCGGCGGACATCGCCAAGGGACACCCAGGCGCACAGGAGTGGGACGACGC
Organism: Streptomyces akebiae; assembly: GCF_019599145.1. Lineage (NCBI taxonomy): Bacteria > Bacillati > Actinomycetota > Actinomycetes > Kitasatosporales > Streptomycetaceae > Streptomyces > Streptomyces akebiae. The sequence goes on from NZ_CP080647.1 coordinate 5,157,367, forward strand.
GTTGTCGGACGCCCGCTTCGAGTTCCGCTGGGAGGATCAGTTCAACCTGGCCCTCGACCCTGACACGGCCCGCGAATTCCACGACGAGACGCTCCCGGCGGAGCCGGCCAAGACGGCTCACTTCTGCTCCATGTGCGGACCGAAGTTCTGCTCGATGAAGATCTCCCAGGACATCCGTCGTGAACACGGCGGTTCCCGGGCCGAGATCGAGGCGGGCATGGCCCAGAAGTCCAAGGAGTTCGCCGAGGCGGGGAACCGGGTCTATCTGCCGATGGCCGACTGAGGCACGTAGGCGGGAGCAACCACGTACGGCTGAGGGAGGGGCTCGTTGGCGGCTCCCGCTGCCTGGGCGCGGGTCCTCCTGCCGCCCGCGCGGGCCGCGCTCCCCGTGCGACGAGCGGTGCTCTTCCGGCCGGTTGCCGGGAGAGCCCGCCGCCGCGGGTGGGCGGTGGCCGCAGGCCGGTTGTCAGTCCGGCTGGTGCTCCGGGCCGCCGAAGTCCGGGCTGGAGAAGTCCGGGCTGCTGTAGCTGGGCCGCGAGCCGGCGCTGCCACTCTCGGGGCTGCTGCTGAAGCTCGGGCGGTTGTAGCCGAGGTGCGGCATACGGCTGGGCGGGGCCGGACGGTCCGGCTCGAGCAGCAGCGCCGGACCCGGGTTCGCGAGGGCATCGCGGAGGAACGGCAGGATGCCGCGCTCCAGGAGAGCCTCGCGCCAGGCTTCCCTGGCCCGGGTCAACTCCTCGTTCAGCTCGCTGCGCGTTCCTTCGTCCAGGAGCGCGGTGGCGTTGTTGCGCAGGGCGGTGAGCAGAAGCCCGACGGCGGCCACCAGGATCGCCGCCGCGGTGACCGCACCGAAGACCCACCCCGTGGTGAGGAGGGTCTCGGCGATCGCCCGCTCCGGGTCGAGCACTTTCATGACGTAACCCACGAGCAGGAAGAGCACCGCCGCGGTTCCGGCGAGGACCGGAGCGAGTACCGCGGCGATGGCACCGACGCCCGCCCCGGCCGCTTCTGTGACCTCGCCCACGGTGGCGGCGAGTCCCGCTGTGGAGCCGTCCGGCTCGCTGGAGCCGGACGCCGTCCCCTCGGCGGCAGGCGTGGTGGCCGACGACGGGCTGCGGAATTCGTCGCGGACCTTGACGTAGTACTGGTATTCGGTCGCCGCGGCGGCGGTGATGATCGCCGAGGCGTTGAGGGCCATGGTGCGCAGCTGTTCGGGGTTGAGCCGCTGGAGACCGGCGGCGAATTCCGGGCGGTGTGGTGCGGAGCGCAGCGCCTCGCCGAGGATCCGCTCGTACTCCTGGCGGTCCTCACTGAGCAGGTGCTGCGGAACGCTGTTCATGTGCATCCCCCGATGCTCCGTAGGGCTTGTGGCTCGGCATGCTGACGAGCCGTCGGGCAGAAACGGAGGGGAGCCTGCTACGGATAAGCCGATGGTAGAGCGGTGACGGCAGGCGGTGACAGGGGGTTTGAAGAAATTGGCCCCTGGCCAGCGAAGTCTTCCGACGGGGGACGCCTGCCCGTTGACGGCTCAGGTAGGCAGTGGAAGTTCCTGGACCAGCAGCTTTCCGGCCATGGTCACACCGCCGTCCATGGCGACGGCCAGACCGTCCGCATAGGTGTACGGTCCGTCGACCGAGGGGCCCGTGCCGTCCTCGCCGTCCTCCGAGCCGACCTCTCCCAGGAGGTACGGAATGGGGCTGTGACCATGGACGATGCGGGTGCCGCCATAGGTCTCGAGCAGCGAGCGCACGGCATCGGCGCCGCCCTCGTCGCGGAAGGAGAAGCGACGGGTGAACTTGCGGAAGAGGTCCCAGACCTCGTCCGGGTCGTTGCGCGTGATGGTCTCGCGAACTGTGTCGTTGACCGCCTCGATGGAGTCGCCGTAGTCGCGGTAGGCGGTGGTGTCGGAGTGCACCAGGAGGTGGCCGTCGACCTCCTCCATGGCGTCCAGACGGGCCATCCACTGGAGGTGGTGGTCCTGGAGGCGGTCCATGTCGGTCTTCTGGCCGCCGTTGAGCAGCCAGGCGGCCTGGAAGGTGGCCGTGCCCGCGCCGGAGTTCACGGGGGTGTCGCCGAAGCGCTTGGCGCCCAGCAGCAGCAGCTCGTGGTTGCCCATGAGGGCCTTGCAGTAGCCGCCGGCCGCTGCGGCCTCGGCGGACAGGCGCATCACGAGGTCGATGACGCCGATGCCGTCCGGGCCCCGATCGGTGAAGTCGCCGAGGAACCAGAGCCGGGCGGTGCCCGCCGACCAGTTGCCCGCGGCGTCGACGAGGCCTTTCTCGTGGAGCGCGGCGAGGAGCTCGTCCAGGTAGCCGTGGACGTCTCCGACGACGAAGAGCGGGCTCGGCCGGGCGGAGGACGGCTCGGCCGCCGTGGTCTCCGGGTCGATCACGACCTGGAGGGTGTCGCCCCGGTTGATCACCGGAAGGTCCCGCTGGGTCGGGGTGTATCCCTCGGGGTAGCCCTCAGGATCCTCGGCGGGCCCGGAGGCTTCACCGGGGTCCGCGGAGTGTCCGTACGGACCGGCCTCGTGGACGTACGCGGGCACGCGGAAATCGCGCACCGTCGGCGTCCGCACCTCGGGTCCCTGACCGGCCCCCTGAGTCATCGACCCCTCCACCACCATCGCCCGCATCTGCACCGCATCGGACTGCCTGGTCGCAGCGGCCCGCGGTGTGTGCGCCCATCATAGGAATGCGGATCGCGCCGTGTGATGACCCAGGGGTGGTGAAATGGCGCAGGGCCCCAGTTCACCGCGGTTTTCTCCCGAATTGGGCGGGGCTCTCCCCGCCCAATCCCCGTTCGGATCCTCAAGTGGGGCGTCAACCCGCTTCAGGTGATCGTGGCGGGCTGACCGTCGTGCGCGGTGGACGCCGCTCGGACGAGGTCCGCACGATCAACTCCGTCGGTATCACCTGCTCGACCGGCTGGTCCGACTCGACCCCCTCGATCGCGTCGATGAGGAGCTGGACCACCGCCGTGCCGATCCGGCGCGGCTTCAGCGAGAGCGTGGTGATCGGCGGCTCTGTGGTCGCGTACACGGCGGACTCGCTGCAGCAGACGAGCAGCAGGTCGTCGGGGACGCGCAGACCGTAACGCCGGGCCGCGGCGAGCAGATCGGTGCCGTTCGGGTCGAAGAGGCCGTAGACCGCGTCCGGGCGGTCCGGCCGGGCCAGCAGCCGGTCGGCCGCGACGGCTCCGGCGCACGGATCGTGCGCCGGATAGGACTCGTAGACGGGATCCTGGCCCACGCGCTCGCACCAGCGCAGGTATGCGGTGGTGGAGAGATGGGTGTACGTGTCCGTCGACGTGCCGGTGAGGAGTCCGATCCGGCGGGCGCCCGCGTCGGCCAGGTGGTCGAGGATGCCGAGGACGGCGGCCTCGTGGTCGTTGTCGACCCACGCGGTGACCGGCAGCGAGCCGGCCGGCCGGCCGTCGGAGACCACCGGTAATCCCTGGCGGACCAGTTCGCTGACGACCGGGTCATGGTCGGAGGGGTCGATGACGACGGTGCCGTCCAGGGCGACGTTCGACCACACGTCGTGCCGCGAGGTCGCGGGGAGGATGACCAGGGCGTAGCCCCGGGCCAGCGCGGCCGAGGTGGCGGCCCGCGCCATTTCCGCGAAGTACGCGAACTCGGTGAAGGTGAAAGGTTCATCCCCGTATGTGGTCACGGTCAGGCCGATGAGGCCTGATTTGCCGGTTCTGAGAGTTCGGGCGGCCGCCGAGGGGCGGTAGCCAAGTCGGTCGGCGACCTCGCGTACATGGCGTCGGGTGGCGTCCGGGAGCCGGCCCTTGCCGTTGAGGGCGTCGGAAACGGTCGTGATGGAGACTCCGGCGGCGGCGGCCACATCCCGGATGCCCGCCCGCCCTGACCGGCTGCCTCGGCGGGGAGTTTCCGCGCGGCTCACCTGGTGCTTCCCTGCTGCTGTCATGGCGAGCCGATAGTAGGGCTCATGCGGTGGGGTAGTGCGGACGCATATGCACTCGTTGACAGGCACGTTTCTGCAAGGTCGCATAGGGGCAATTTCCTTGCATTGCAAGGGAGTTGGGCGATCTCATGTCAGGACGTGACTTGTCGACGCGCATGGGCCTGCCAAGTAACTGATGTTTCGAAGAGGTCTCAACTCACCTGGACGGGTGATGCGCGCTACGGCGTGAGCCACCGGCGCGTACGTCCATGAGCGATGCGCCCCCTGATTCGTACACCTTCGTGTGCTGATGCCCCTGGGGCGGGTGTGACGACGGAGGCGTGGGCGCGGGACGGACGCGGTTGTCCACAGGCCATTCGCAGGGGAGCCGAATCCTCATAAGGTGAGAAGCATTACGTCGACGAGGAGGACTGCGGTGAGCGAGACGAGCCCCAAGCTGCGAGCCGAGCTGGAGGGGATCCCCACCTACAAGCCCGGCAAGCTGGCCGCGGCGGGCGGCCCGGTGGCGTACAAGCTGTCCTCCAACGAGAACCCCTACCCGCCGCTGCCCGGCGTGCTGGAGAGCGTGATGGGGTCGGCCGCGTCCTTCAACCGGTACCCGGACATGGCGTGCACGGGGCTCATGAGCGAGCTCGCGGACCGTTTCGGGGTGCCGGTCACGGACCTCGCCACGGGCACCGGCTCGGTCGGCGTGGCCCAGCAGCTTCTGCAGGCGACCTCCGGCCCGGGCGACGAGGTGATCTACGCCTGGCGGTCGTTCGAGGCGTATCCGATCATCACGCAGATCAGCGGGGCCACGTCCGTGCAGGTGCCCTTGACGCCGGGCGATGTGCACGACCTGGACGCGATGGCGGACGCGATCACCGATCGGACCCGGCTGATTTTCGTCTGCAACCCGAACAACCCGACGGGTACGGCGGTCCGCCGCGCCGAGCTGGAACGGTTCCTCGACCGGGTACCCGGTGACGTACTGGTGGTGCTGGACGAGGCGTACCGCGAGTTCGTGCGGGATGTCGAGGTGCCGGACGGCGTCCAGTTCTACCGCGAGCGGCCGAACGTCTGTGTGCTGCGCACCTTCTCGAAGGCGTACGGTCTCGCGGGGCTCCGGGTGGGCTTCGCGATCGCTCACGAACCGGTTGCTGCCGCGCTGCGGAAGACGGCCGTGCCGTTCGGTGTGAGCCAACTCGCACAGGACGCCGCCGTCGCCTCGCTGCGCGCCGAGGACGAGCTGCTCGGCCGGGTCGGTTCGCTGGTCTGCGAGCGGAACCGGGTCGTCGAGGCGCTGCGCGGCCAGGGCTGGACGGTGCCGGAGACACAGGCGAACTTCGTCTGGCTGCGGTTGGGGGAGCGCACCGTCGAGTTCGCCGGTGCGTGCGAGCAGGCCGGTGTCGTCGTGCGGCCGTTCCCGGGTGAGGGTGTGCGGGTGACGATCGGCGAGACCGAGGCCAACGACATCTTCCTCAAGGTGACGGAGGCCTTCCGCAAGGAGCTCTAGGGTTCGGCTCGCTCTGTCGCTCTGTCGCTCTCGGCGGTGAGGGGTCCGGGGTCTTCCGGACCCCTTCCGCATGTGCGGTAGCGCTGACGTGCTTGTTTGCGCCATAGGTCCATCGGCACGGACTTAGGGACCCCCCACCTATCGATGCTCGAACGGGCATGCGTCATAATTGCTTGTGAATGTGAACGCGTTCACAAGCGCGTCCCGGTTGTCCAGAGATGTTCGTGACAGGCGGGACAAACTGCCGCAGTGCCACGGCATGTAAGGAGAAGACGTGGACCTCGCTCTGGCGCCGGAGACTCTGGCGCGATGGCAGTTCGGCATCACGACCGTCTACCACTTCCTCTTCGTCCCCCTGACGATCTCGCTCGCCGCGCTCACCGCGGGCCTGCAGACCGCCTGGGTGCGCTCGGGGAAGGAGAAGTACCTCCAGGCGACCAAATTCTGGGGCAAGCTCTTTCTGATCAATATCGCGATGGGTGTCGTCACCGGCATCGTGCAGGAGTTCCAGTTCGGCATGAACTGGTCTGACTACTCCCGCTTCGTCGGTGATGTCTTCGGAGCCCCGCTCGCCTTCGAGGCGCTGATCGCCTTCTTCTTCGAGTCCACCTTCATCGGCCTGTGGATCTTCGGCTGGGACAAGCTCCCGCAGAAGATCCATCTCGCCTGCATCTGGATGGTCTCCATAGGCACGATCCTGTCGGCGTACTTCATCCTCGCGGCCAACTCCTGGATGCAGCACCCGGTCGGCTATCGGATCAACGAGGCGAAGGGCCGGGCCGAGCTCACCGACTTCTGGCTCGTCCTGACCCAGAACACCGCGTTGACCCAGGTCTTCCACACCCTCGCTGCGGCCTTCCTCGCCGGCGGAGCCTTCATGGTCGGCATCGCCGCCTTCCATCTCGCCCGCAAGAAGCACATCCCGATGATGAAGACCTCGCTGCGCCTCGGCCTGGTCACGGTGGTCATCGCCGGCATGCTCACCGCGATCAGCGGCGACCTGCTCGGCAAGGTCATGTTCAAGCAGCAGCCGATGAAGATGGCCGCTGCCGAGGCGCTGTGGGACGGCGAGGCGCCCGCGCCGTTCTCCGTCTTTGCCTACGGCGATGTCGACGAGGGCCACAACAAGGTCGCCATCGAGATCCCCGGTCTGCTGTCCTTCCTCGCCAACGACGACTTCGACTCCTACGTCCCCGGCATCAATGACGTGAACAAGTCCGAGCAGGAGAAGTTCGGGCCCGGCGACTACCGGCCCAACATTCCCGTCGCCTACTGGGGCTTCCGCTGGATGATCGGGTTCGGCATGGCATCCGTCGCGATCGGCGCGGTCGGTCTCTGGCTCACCCGTCGGAAGTTCCTGTTGCCGCAGCACCTGCGGGTCGGCGACGACGAGGTTCCGCATCTCGTACTGCTGCCGAAGAAGGCCCTCGGTCCGACGCTCACCAAGTGGTACTGGCGCATCGCGGTTCTGACCCTGGGCTTCCCGCTGATCGCCAGCTCCTGGGGCTGGATCTTCACCGAGATGGGCCGCCAGCCTTGGGTCGTCTACGGCGTGCTGCGCACCGAGGACGCGGTCTCCCCCGGTGTCTCCCAGGGCGAGGTCATCACCTCGATGATCGTCTTCACCACGCTGTACGCCATCCTCGCCGTCGTCGAGGTCAAGCTGCTCGTGAAGTACGTCAAGGCGGGGCCGCCCGAACTGACGGAGGCCGACCTCAACCCGCCCACGAAGATCGGCGGCGACTCCCGTGACGCCGACAAGCCGATGGCCTTCTCGTACTAGGCCGCACCGGGCCAAGGGAGCACAGTCATGGAACTTCACGACGTCTGGTTCGTCCTCATCGCCGTCCTGTGGATCGGCTACTTCTTCCTGGAGGGCTTCGACTTCGGGGTCGGTGTCCTCACCAAACTGCTGGCCCGGAACCGTCCGGAGAAGCGGGTCCTCATCAACACCATCGGGCCAGTCTGGGACGGCAACGAGGTCTGGCTGCTCTCGGCGGGCGGCGCGACCTTCGCAGCCTTCCCCGAGTGGTACGCCACCCTCTTCTCCGGCTTCTATCTGCCGCTGCTGCTCATCCTGGTCTGCCTGATCGTCCGCGGTGTGGCCTTCGAGTACCGCGTGAAGCGGCCTGAGGAGAAATGGCAGCGCAACTGGGAGACGGCGATCTTCTGGACCTCGCTGCTCCCCGCCTTCCTGTGGGGTGTGGCCTTCGCCAACATCGTGCGCGGGGTGAAGATCGACCGGGACTTCGAATATGTCGGCAGCTTCGCCGACCTGCTCAACCCGTACGCCCTGCTGGGTGGTCTGGTCACGCTGGCGCTGTTCACCTTCCACGGCACGGTGTTCGTCGGCCTCAAGACCGTCGGGGACATTCGTGAGCGGGCGCGCAAGCTGGCACTGCGCGTAGGTGTCGTGACGGCCGGACTGGCGCTTCTCTTCCTGTTCTGGACGCAGATCGAGAAGGGTGACGGTGCTTCCCTGGTCGCTGCCGTCGTGGCGGTCGTCGCGCTGGTCGTGGCGCTGGCGGCAGTTCGCGCAGGGCGGGAGGGCTGGGCGTTCGCCCTGTCGGGGGTCACCATCGTGGCCGCCGTCGCGATGCTCTTCCTGACGCTCTTCCCGAACGTCATGCCGTCCTCGCTGAACGAGGACTGGAGCCTCACGGTCACCAATGCGTCGTCCAGCCCGTACACCCTGAAGATCATGACGTGGTGCGCGGCCATCGCCACACCGGTGGTCATGCTCTACCAGGGGTGGACCTACTGGGTGTTCCGCAAGCGGATCGGTACACAGCACATCGCCGAGTCGGTGCACTGAGTCCCGACGACGAGGTGCGTTTGACGATGTTTCACGTGAAACGCACCTACCCAGGCGGAAGAGGCATGTTTCACGTGAAACATGCCTGCTGAGAAAAGGGTGTTTCACGTGAAACCGATCGACCCACGACTGCTGCGGTACGCGCGCGCCACCCGCTTCTTCCTGGTGGTCGTCGTCGGACTGGGTGTTGCGGGAGCCGCGCTCGTCATCGCGCAGGCCATGCTCATCGCCGAGGTGGTGGTCGGCGCCTTCCAGCACGGAATGTCGGTTCCCGAACTCCGCACTCCCCTACTTCTCTTGGCCGCGGTCGCGCTCGGCCGGGCCCTGGTCTCCTGGCTCACCGAACTGGCCGCTCACCGCGCGAGTGCGGCGGTGAAGTCGGAGCTGCGGGGGCGGCTACTGGAACGGGCCACCGCACTGGGGCCCGGCTGGCTGAGCGGACAGCGCACCGGCTCGCTGGTCGCCCTCGCCACCCGTGGGGTCGATGCGCTCGACGACTACTTCTCGCGCTATCTGCCGCAGTTGGGTCTCGCCGTCGTCGTGCCCGTCGCGGTCCTCGCGCGAATCGTCACCGAAGACTGGGTGTCGGCGGCGATCATCGTCGGAACGTTGCCGCTCATCCCGGTCTTCATGGTGCTGATCGGCTGGGCCACCCGCTCGCAGATGGATCGTCAGTGGCGGCTGCTGTCACAGCTGTCGGGGCACTTCCTGGACGTCGTCGCCGGGCTGCCGACGCTGAAGGTGTTCGGCCGGGCCAAGGCCCAGGCCGAGTCGATCAAGCGGATCACCGGCGAGTACCGCCAGGCGACCATGCGGACACTGCGGATCGCCTTCCTGTCGTCCTTCGCGCTGGAACTGCTCGCGACGATCTCGGTCGCGCTGGTCGCGGTCACCATCGGTATGCGGCTCGTGCACGGCGAGATGGACCTGTACATCGGTCTGGTCATCCTCGTCCTGGCTCCCGAGGCGTATCTGCCGGTCCGGCAGGTGGGAGCCCAGTTCCATGCGGCCGCCGAGGGACTCGCGGCGGCCGAGGAGATCTTCGAGGTCCTGGAGACGCCGCCGCCGGCGTCCGGGACCGGGGCGGTGCCGGATGCGGGTGACCTCCGCTTCGATGGGGTGACCGTCCGCTACCCCGGTCGGTCGTACGACGCCGTCTCCGACGTCTCCTTCACCGTGGACCCCGGTGAGACGGTGGCCCTCGTCGGGCCGAGCGGCGCGGGCAAGTCGACGCTGCTGAACGTCCTGTTGGGGTTCACGGAGGTCACGGCGGGTGGTGTACGCGTCGGGGGAGCCGATCTCGCCTCGCTCGACCTGGACGAGTGGCGATCGCGCGTGGCCTGGGTGCCGCAGCGACCCCACCTCTACGCCGGGTCGATCGCGGAGAACATACGCCTGGCCCGACCGGACGCGGGCGACAGGGCGGTGCGGCGGGCGCTCGCCGACGCGGGAGCGCTCGATTTCGTGGACGCCCTGCCCGCGGGGGTCGACACGGTCCTCGGTGAGGACGGCGTCGGACTCTCCGCCGGGCAGCGACAACGCCTCGCCCTCGCCCGGGCGTTCCTCGCCGACAGGCCCGTGCTGCTCCTCGACGAGCCGACGGCCTCGCTGGACGGCGAGACCGAGGCGGAGGTCGTTCAGGCGGTACGGCGGCTGGCGGTGGGCCGGACCGTGCTGCTGGTGGTCCACCGTCCGGCACTGCTGGGGGTGGCGGACCGGGTGGTGCGGCTGGAGGAGGACACGGGGCGCGGGGCGGCACCGTCCGCCGAGCGTGACCGAGCGGTCGCCGTGTCCGCTCGGTCGGAACGACAGGAAGCTCCGGAGCCGACACCCGGGGAAGACCTGCCGCTGGAGCAGAGCGGAGGCGTTCCGGCCCGGGTCCGTCGGATGGCCGGGCCGCGACGGGGCCGACTCGCCCTCGCGTTGCTGCTCGGCAGCCTCGCGCTGGGCAGTGCGGTCGGGCTGATGGCGACCTCCGGATGGCTGATCTCGCGGGCCTCGCAGCAGCCTCCGGTGCTGTATCTGATGGTCGCGGTGACGGCGACGAGGGCGTTCGGGATCGGACGGGCGGTGTTCCGGTACACCGAGCGGCTGGTGTCGCACGACGCCGTGCTGCGGATGCTGGCCGACACGAGGGTGGCCGTCTACCGGCGGCTGGAGCGGCTGGCACCCGCCGGACTGCGGACGATCCGGCGGGGAGACCTGCTCTCACGACTGGTCGCCGACGTGGACGCGCTGCAGGACTACTGGGTGCGCTGGCTGCTGCCCGCCGGGGCCGCGGTGACCGTCTCCGCCGCCTCCGTCGGGTTCACCGCATGGCTGCTGCCCGAAGCGGGAGCAGTTCTGGCCGTCGGCCTGCTCGCCGCCGGGGCCGGAGTTCCTCTCCTGACCGGGGCCGTGGCCCGGCGGGCGGAGTACCGGCTGGCGCCGGCCCGTGGGGTGCTGGCCACTCACGTGGCCGATCTGCTCACCGGCACCGCCGAGTTGGCCGTCGCGGGCGCTCTGCCCGCGCGCAAGGCGGAGGCGCGCCGGGCCGACCAGGTGCTCACCCGGATCGCTTCCCGAGCCGCCACGGCGACCGCGCTCGGGGACGGTCTCACCGCGCTCGTCTCCGGGCTCACCGTCGCCACCACAGCGCTCTTCGGCGCACAGGCGGTCGTCGACGGGCGGCTGAGCGGCGTGGCCATGGCCGTCGTCGTGCTCACCCCGCTGGCCGCGTTCGAGGCGGTCCTGGGGATGCCGCTCGCCGTCCAGTTCCGCCAGCGGGTGCGCAGGAGCGCGGAGCGCGTCTACGAGGTACTGGACACACCCGACCCCGTCCGCGAACCGGCGGAGCCGGCCGAGGCGCCGGTGTCGCCGTTCCCGCTACGGCTCGAAGGGCTCGGCGCACGGTACGCCGGGCAGAACCGGAACGCGCTCACCGCGCTGGACCTCACCCTCGACGAGGGCCGCAGGATCGCCGTGGTCGGCGTCTCGGGGGCCGGCAAGACGACGCTCGCGCAGGTGCTGCTGCGCTTCCTGGACGCGCGCGAGGGAACCTACGCGCTGGGCGGCGTGGACGCGTACACGCTCGACGGGGACGCCGTACGGCGGCTCGTGGGGCTGTGCGCCCAGGACGCGCACCTCTTCGACAGTTCGGTGCGGGAGAATCTGCTGCTCGCGCGGAAGGACGCCGATGAGGGGGAGTTGCGGGACGCGCTCGCGCGGGCACGGCTGCTCGACTGGGCCGACGAACTGCCCGACGGGCTCGACACCTTGATCGGCGAACACGGCGCGCGGCTGTCCGGCGGTCAGCGTCAGCGGCTCGCTCTCGCACGCGCGCTGCTGGCCGATTTCCCGGTTCTCGTGCTCGACGAGCCCGCCGAGCACCTGGACCTGCCGACAGCCGACGCGCTCACGGCGGACCTGCTGGCCGCCACCGAGGGCCGTACGACCCTGCTGATCACCCATCGGCTGGCCGGCCTCGATGCGGTGGACGAAGTCGTCGTCCTCGCGGAGGGCCGCGTCGCGCAGCGCGGGACCTACGCGGAACTGGCCCTGGTCGACGGCCCCTTGCGGGAGATGGTGGAACGGGAGGCAGCGGGGGAGCAGCTGGCCGGCGTCTGAACGCCCAGCGGCTTCGCCGCAGCTGCTGCGGCGGTGCCCGACGGTCGGCCCGGCGTACGGTCGGCCGTTGAGCCCCGTTGAGTTCCGTTGATCAGGCCCGGGCGGTACGGGTCTTCCGCGGCTGCAAGGGTCCGCGCCGAACGCCCCGCGGTCCGGACCCTGTTCGGCTCCATTCCTTGAGCCGTCCGGGGCAGAGTGTCCCCCGGCCGTACGACTCGAACAGGACTACGGCGCGGGTCAGGTCCACGATCGCTGATATGCGCTTCTCTCGCCGACACTCGCTGCTCGTCGCCCTGGTGCTGTGTGCCTCGGCCACTGTCGCGGCCCGGCCGACAGCGGCCGCCAGTGATCGCGGCGGGGCTCCGGGCCCGTCCGCCGAGGAAGGCATCAGCGCCCGGGTGGCGCGGCTGTTCGAGGAGGCCGCGGTGGCCACACAACGGTACGAGGCGGGGCGGCAGGCGGCGGAGGCGCAGAGGGCGAAGACGGTGCGGCTGGAGAAGCTGCTCACGAAGGAGCGGAAGCAGATCGCCGTGCTCAACGCCGACCTCGGCCGGATCGCCCGTGCCCAGTACCGCGAGGGCGGCGGGGTGCCGTACACCGCGCAGATGCTGTTCGCGGAGGACCCCGAGGAGCTGATGCGAGGTCAGCGGGCGGCCTGGCAGGCCGATCTGGCCGTCAACAACGCCGTGACCAAGAGTCGTCGCGCGGAAACGAGGCTCGCCGCGGACGAGGCGAGGGCGGCTACGGCGTGGCGAGCGCTGGAGGAGTGGAAGGCCGGGCTCTCCGGGATCAAGAAGGCGATCGAGCAGAAGCTCGAAGTGGCGCAGTGGACGCTCCAGGGCCAGGCCGACGAAGCGGTCGCGGCCGGCGCCTGCCGGGGAGCGGTCCGTATGGACCAGCCGGACGGCGAGCCGTCGAGCGCGTGGGTCGCCCCGGTGGCCACCTACGAACTCTCCGCGGGTTACGGCAGCGGCGGTGAGCGCTGGGCCAGTCGGCACACGGGGCAGGATTTCGCGGTACCGATCGGCACGCCGGTGCGGGCGGTCGGTGCGGGGCGCGTGGTGAAGGTGTCGTGCGGTGGCGCCTTCGGCATCGAGATCGTCGTCAAGCACGCGGACGGGTACTTCTCGCAGTACGCGCACCTCGCCGCCGTCACCGTCGACCAAGGGGACCGGGTGGGCCCGGGCCAGTGGATCGGCCAGTCGGGCACCACCGGAAACTCCACCGGACCACACCTGCACTTCGAGGTGCGGGTCACTCCGGAGCTGGGCTCGGGTGTGGACCCCGTCCCGTGGCTGCGGAAGCACGGGGTGACGTTGTAGGCGGGTGACGGGTCTCTACAGCCGCTCCGCCAGCAGCCGTTCGATCACGACCGCCACGCCGTCGTCGTTGTTGGCCACGGTCCGGCCGGAGGCCGCCGCGAGGACGTCCGGGTGCGCGTTGCCCATGGCGTACGACTGGCCCGCCCAGGTGAGCATCTCGACGTCGTTCGGCATGTCCCCGAAGGCGACGACCTCCTCGTGGGAGATACCGCGCTCGGCGCAGCACAGGGCGAGGGTGCTGGCTTTGGAGACGCCCGGCCCGCTGATCTCCAGCAGGGCACTGGGGCTGGAGCGGGTGATGGTGGCACGGTCGCCGACGGCGATGCGGGCGGTGGCGAGGAAGTCGTCGGGGTCGATCTCCGGGTGGTACGCGAGGATCTTCAGCACCGGCTCGTGATCGGCCACACCGCCCGGGGCCAGCAGCTTCTCGGCGGGCGCCAGGATGTCGGGGATCTCCATGTGGAGCTTCGGGTACTCGGGCTCCTGGTTGAAGCCGTACGTCTGCTCGACCGCGTACACCGTGCCCGGCGCGGCCTCACGCAGCAGCCGTACCGCGTCGAGCGCGTTCTCGCGCGCCAGCTCGCGGACCTTGACGAAGCGGTGGGCGCCGGGGCCACCGTGCAGGTCGACCACGGCGGCGCCGTTTCCGCAGATCGCCAGGCCGTGACCGTGGACGTGCTCGCTGACGACGTCCATCCAGCGGGCCGGGCGGCCGGTGACGAAGAAGACCTCGACGCCCGCCTCCTCCGCGGCCGCGAGGGCGGCGACGGTGCGGGGGGAGACCGACTTGTCATCGCGGAGCAGGGTGCCGTCGAGGTCCGTGGCTATGAGCCGGAGAGGGACGGTCGGGGCCGGGGTCTCGGGCTGTCGCGTCGCTGAGGTCACGGACCCCATTGTCGCGCATATGCGCGCACGGTCGTGCGGGCGCCCGCACAAGTGAGTGATCAGAGACCCGGCTGACCCACTGTCTGGCCTGTTGCCGACGGCTGTTCACGCCGTCGGCACCTCTTCGAGTCGTGGTGTCCCCGGGGAGCGCCGGCTTCGGGAGCGCCGGCTCCGGGCGGGCGCTCACGCCAACTGCGCCGGGGCCTCCATGGCGATCCGCTCGAAGACCTTCTCGTCCGCGGCGAAGTCCGAGTCCGGGATCGGCCAGTGGATCACGAGGTCGGTGATGCCCAGTTCGGCGTGGCGGCCCGCGAAGTCCACGAAGGCGTCGAGCGACTCCAGGGGACGGCCGCGGTCCGGGGTGAAACCGGTGAGGAGGATCTTGTCGAGCCTGGCCGCGTCGCGGCCGACCGCCGCGGCCGTGTCGGCCAGCTTCTCCACCTGTCCGCGAATGGCTCGAACCGATTGCTCGGGTGTGCCCGTCTCGAACAGTTTGGGGTCCCCGGTGGTCACCCAGGCCTGCCCGTACCGTGCGGCCAGTCGCATCCCGCGCGGTCCGGTGGCGGCCACCGCGAAGGGCAGCCGGGGGCGCTGGACGCAGCCGGGGATGTTGCGTGCCTCATGGGCGGAGTAGTAGTCGCCCTCGTACGAGACGGAGTCCTCGGTGAGCAGCCGGTCGAGCAGGGGGACGAACTCGGCGAGACGGTCGGCACGCTCACGCGGCGTCCACGGTTCCTGCCCGAGTGCGGTGGCGTCGAAGCCGGTGCCGCCCGCGCCGACGCCCAGGGTGAGCCGGCCGCCGGAGATGTCGTCGAGGGAGATCAGTTCCTTGGCGAGGGTCACCGGGTGCCGGAAGTTCGGCGAGGTCACGAGCGTGCCGAGGCGGATGCGGTCGGTGACGGCGGCTGCCGCGGTCAGGGTGGGTACGGCGCCGAACCAGGGCCCGTCCCGGAAGGTTCGCCACGACAGGTGGTCGTAGGTGAACGCGGTGTGGAACCCGAGCTGCTCGGCCCGCTGCCACATGTCACGGCCGCCCTCGTGCCAGCGGAGGTACGGCAGGATCACGGTGCTCAGACGCAGACTCATACCCCGAGCGTAAGGGCAGCCGCCGAGTGGTCCCGCTCAGTGCGACTCCGGAAACCGCAGGTACCGGGGCGGAACCGTCTCGGTCAGCCACACCCCGTTGTCGCTGACACGGAAGACGTGACCGTCGCGGTGCATGGCGCCCGCGTCCACGGACAGCACGACGGGGCGGCCGCGGCGGGCGCCGACGCGGGTGGCGGTCTCGCGGTCGGGCGAGAGGTGCACGTCGTGCCGGTTCATGGCGCGCAGCCCCTCGGCGCGGATCGCGCCCAGATAGGCCGCCACGGTGCCGTGGTAGAGGTACGGGGGCGGGGTCGCCGGGGGCAGTCCCAGGTCGACCTCGACGGTGTGCCCCTGGTTGGCGCGGATCCGGTCGCCCTCGACCGCGAAGCGTCGCTTGTCGTTGGCCTCGACCACATGGTCGAGCTCGGCCCTGGTGAAGGGGAAACCGTGGGCGGCGGCCGCCTCCATGAGGGTGTCGATCCGGACCCAGCCCCCCTCGTCGAGCGTGAGCCCGATCCGCTCCGGCTGGTGTCGCAGGTGCTTCGAGAGGTATTTCGACACTCTCACGGTACGTCGTTCGTTCATCTCGCCAGCGTGCCTGGCGAGACCCGCGTCACGCACTTGATTTTGACGCGGATGTTTGATCCACAGCCAAGTGTAGTTATCCACAGGGGAATTGAAGATTCTGTGGACAACAGCCCGCCGGATTCAGGTCGATTGATCAATTTATCCGTTTTCGCGCATATTTGCTGTCAGTGTGTCCAAAGTGCGTGACTGCACCTCGCGTTCGGCGGCCGCCGTGACGAAGGCCGAGACCTGCTCCGGACCAACCAGTCTCTCCACGGCTCGTATCGTGGACGCCTGTATCAGCACGGAACGCGGCTCCTCCTCGCGTTCGGCCGGGGCGTCGAAGTCGAGGTGCCTGCGCAGCTGTCGGGTGGCGAACAGCCGCATCGCACGAGCGAGTTCGGCGTCCACCGTCTGCTGGGCGAGCGGCTTCAACCGTCGCACGAGTGCCGCCGTCTCGACCGCGTCGGCCTCGGTCGGCGGCTGGTGCTTCCCGATGGCGTGGGCGAACACGTGCTCGGTGGTGAACTCCAGGAAGCGGGTGGCGATGTGCTCGACCTGCCCCCTCAACTCCCTGAGATGATCCCCGATCGCGGACAGGGGGACGCCCGCGGCGTGCAACTCGGCTGCCACGGCGAGCTCTTGGGGGCTCGGAACGAGGAACAGGTTCTCCTCGTCCGGGACCGGCACCAGCACGCCCAGGTCGACCGCGTCCGCCACCGCCGTCTCGTCGGGGGCGCCACCGAACCGCTCGGCCAACTCGGCCCGCGAGATCCGTACGGCCTTCTCGTCGGTCCACGGCCCCTCGACCTCCGCGGCCAGGCCGAGGATCCCGCCGAGACCACGGCCCGTGTCCCAGGCATCCAGAAGCTCCTTGATGGAGGCGAGGGTGTAGCCGCGGTCGAGGAGGTCGGCGATCTGGCGCAGTCTGGTCAGATGCGCGTCGGAGTACACGTTCGCGCGTCCGCGCCGGTCGGGGCTGGGCAGCAGTCCGCGGTCCTGGTAGGCGCGGATCGTCCGGACCGTGGTGCCGCTGCGGTGCGCCAGGTCGTCGATGCGATACACGGCCCCCGCCGCCACGTCGTCCTGCTCGCTCCGCTCGTCCCGACGGCTCACAGCGGCGGCTCCAGGCGGGCGAGCGCGCGCAGAGCGCGGGGGGCGAACCGGGACATGAGGCGTCCGCCGCGGGCTTCCGGGGTGACGGGGACGACCGCCTGGTCACGGACGACCGCGCGCAGAACGGCTTCCGCGACCTTCTCCGGCGGGTAGTTCCGCAGTCCGTAGAGCTTCGCGGTCCTCCGCTGTCGGCGCTTCTCCTCTTCGGCGTCGACCCCCGCGAAGCGTGCGGTCGAGGTGATGCCGGTGTTGACGATGCCGGGACAGATCGCCGACACCCCGATCTTCCGCCCGGCCAGCTCCGCGCGCAGGCACTCGCTCAGCATCAGGACCGCCGCCTTGGAGGTGCTGTACGCGGGCAGCGACCTGGAGGGCAGATAGGCCGCGGCCGAGGCGATGTTGACGATGTGGCCGCCCTGGCCTCGCTCGGCCATCTGTCTGCCGAAGAGCCGACAGCCGTGGATCACGCCCCACAGGTTGACGTCGAGGACCTTGCGCCAGTCCTCGAAGGTGGTGTCCAGGAAGGCCCCGGACAGTCCGATCCCCGCGTTGTTCACCAGCACGTCGATCACGCCGTACTCGGTGGCGACCCTCTCGGCGAGCTTCTCCATGGCCTGCTCGTCCGAGACGTCGACCGTCTCCGCCCAGGCTTCGGGCGCGCCCGCCCGCCGGGACGACTCCGCGGTGCGGGCCGCTCCTTCGGCGTCCACGTCGACGGCGACGACGCGTGCTCCCGCCTCGGCGAACGCGAGGGCCGTGGCCCGGCCGATACCGCCGGCCGCTCCGGTGACCAGCACCAACTGCCCGCCGAATCGGTCCGTGTGCTTCCCGGCGGCCATCGGCGCCCGGTGCCCTTGCTCGGTCGCCGTGACGAACTCGGTGATCCACGCGGCCAGCTGATCCGGCCGCGTGCGCGGGATCCAGTGCTTGTCGGGCAGAGTGCGGCGGGTGAGTTGCGGCGCCCACGATTCCAGGTCGTCGTAGAGCCGCTCGGAGAGGAACTGGTCACCCAGGGGGGTGATGAGCTGGACGGGCGCATGGGCGTACGCGTCGTCCCGGGGGTCGGTCAGACGAGTTCGCAGGTTGTCCCGGTACAGCCATGCCCCGTGCGCGGCGTCGGTGGGCAACGACGCGCCGGGGTAGTCGCCCCGGGGCAGCCTCTCGGCCCTTCTGACCAGGCCGGGCCACCACTTGCCGAGGGGGCCGCGCCAGGCGATCTCGGGCAGCACAGGGGTGTGCAGCACGTAGACGTACCAGGATCTGGCGCCCTGGCCCAGCAGTTGGCCGATCCGGCGCGGGGTCGGGCGCCTCACCCGCCGCTTGATCCAGTGCCCCAGGTGGTCGAGGGAGGGGCCGGACATCGAGGTGAAGGACGCGATGCGCCCCTCGGTGCGCTCGACCGTCGCGAACTCCCAGCCCTGGACCGACCCCCAGTCGTGTCCCACCAGGTGCACGGGGCGGTTCGGGCTGACGGCGTCCACGACCGCCAGGAAGTCGTCCGTCAGCTTCTCCAGCGTGAATCCGCCGCGCAGCGGCTCGGGCGCCGTGGAACCGCCGTGGCCGCGCACGTCGTACAGCACCACGTGGAAGCGCTCCGCGAGCCGTACGGCGACCTCGGACCAGACCTCCTTGGAGTCGGGATAGCCGTGCACGAGCAGGACGGTCGGACGCTCCGTGTCGCCGAGTTCGGCGACGCTCAGCTCGATTCCGTCCGTGCGCACCCTGCGTACCCGCGCACCTTCGAGCGTGCCCGCGTCCGTCATGTCTCCCCCTTCGGCCGTCCATCGGTGGTCACTGCCCCGTCGACGTCGTCGATCACGGTCCGTGTTCATGATGTGACACCAATGAATGTGCCAGTGAGTGGTGGCTGCGTCAACGGGCGCGTTCGGGCTGTGGACAACCGGCGGGCGAAGAAGGCGGCGAATACGGGGGCACGAAACCGCGACCCCGTTCGTTCCCTCCCATGACGGCGGCCCGCGCACGGCTCGGCTCCGTCCGGGTGTTCGACCTCAGGGTGACCCCTAGGGGGACCGGCGGTGGACGCCCCCTAGGAGCCCGTACGACTCGAGGGTGAGACCGAGACAGCTCTGCGGGGTGACGACCGCGGCGGCCCGCGCCCCTAATGTCTAAATCGTGACTGTGATCGCGACCGAAAGCCTGAGCAAGCGGTTCCCGAGGGTGACCGCTCTTGACCGGCTCTCCGTGGACATCGGACCCGGTGTGACCGGACTCGTCGGTGCCAATGGCGCCGGCAAGTCCACACTGATCAAAATCCTGCTGGGTCTGTCCCCCGCGTCGGAGGGCCGTGCCGAGGTGCTCGGCCTCGACGTCGCCACCAAGGGCGGCGCCATCCGCGAGCGCGTGGGGTACATGCCGGAGCACGACTGCCTGCCGCCCGACGTCTCGGCCACCGAGTTCGTCGTGCACATGGCCCGCATGTCCGGACTCCCGCCGACCGCCGCGCGAGAGCGCACCGCGGACACCCTGCGCCATGTCGGTCTGTACGAGGAGCGGTACCGCCCCATAGGCGGCTACTCCACCGGCATGAAACAGCGGGTGAAACTCGCCCAGGCCCTGGTGCACGATCCGCAACTGGTCTTCCTGGACGAGCCGACCAACGGCCTGGACCCGGTCGGCCGGGACGAGATGCTCGGCCTCATCCGCCGCATCCACACCGACTTCGGCATCTCCGTCCTCGTCACCTCGCACCTGCTCGGCGAGCTGGAGCGCACCTGCGACCACGTGGTCGTGGTCGACGGCGGCAAGCTCCTGCGGTCCAGCTCCACCAGGGACTTCACCCAGAGCACGGCGACCCTCGCGATCGAGGTCACCGACAGCGACGAGCACCCGGACGGCACCGGCGCGCTGCGTCAGGCTCTCCACGCGCGCGGAGTCACCGTCTCCGACGGCAGCGGCCTCCCGGGTGCCGGGCACATCCTGCTGCTCACAGCCGAGGGCGAGGAGACCTACGACCTGATCCGCGACGTCGTCGCCGACCTGGGCCTCGGCCTGGTCCGTATGGAGCAGCGCAGGCACCAGATCGCCGAGGTCTTCCAGGACAACGACGAGCAGAGCGGCACCCGGAGCGCCCAGGACGCAGGAAAGGAGGCGGTCGGCCATGGCGGTTGAGCAGCACGGTGCACAGGCACCGTCCCTCGGTGGCGGACAGCCCGCCCGCACGGGCGAGCAGAGCCGTATCCACAACATCGGATACCGCTCCTACGACGGCCCCCGCCTCGGCCGCGCCTACGCCCGGCGCTCGCTGTACTCGCAGTCGCTGCGCGGCGCGTACGGACTGGGCCGCTCGGCCAAGTCCAAGGTGCTGCCCATGCTCCTCTTCGCGGTGATGTGCGTGCCGGCGGCCATCATGGTGGCGGTCGCGGTCGCCACCCAGGCCAACGACCTGCCCGTCAAGTACACCGACTACGCGGTCATCATGCAGGCCGTCATCGGCCTGTACGTCGCCTCCCAGGCGCCTCAGTCCGTCTCGCGCGACCTGCGCTTCAAGACCGTACCGCTGTACTTCTCGCGCCCGATCGAGACCGCCGACTACGTCCGCGCGAAGTTCGCGGCGCTGACCTCGGCGCTGTTCATCCTCACGGCGGTCCCCCTGCTCGTGCTCTACGTCGGCGCGCTGCTGGCCAAGCTCGACTTCACCGACCAGACCAAGGGATTGGCACAGGGACTGGTGTCCGTGGCGTTGCTGTCGCTCCTCTTCGCCGGTATCGGCCTGGTGATCTCGGCGGTCACCCCGCGTCGGGGCTTCGGCATCGCGGCCGTCATCGCCGTCCTGACCATCTCCTACGGCGCTGTGTCCGTCGTCCAGGCCATCGCCACCGAGCAGAACAGCTCGGACGCGGTGCCCTGGCTCGGGTTCTTCTCGCCCATCACGCTGATCGACGGTGTGCAGACCGCCTTCCTGGGCGCCACCTCGGCCTTCCCCGGCGGGCACGGGCCCTCCGGCGGGCAGGGCGCCCTCTACGTCCTCGTCGTCCTGGGTCTCATCGCAGGCTCCTACGGCCTGCTGATGCGCCGCTACCGAAAGGTCGGGCTGTGACCACGCTCAACATCGACCACGTCTCACGCTGGTTCGGCAACGTGGTGGCGGTCAACGACGTCACGATGACGATCGGCCCCGGTGTCACCGGCCTCCTCGGCCCGAACGGCGCCGGCAAGTCCACCCTCATCAACATGATGGGCGGCTTCCTCGCCCCCTCCACGGGCTCCGTCACCCTCGACGGCACGCCGGTGTGGCGCAACGAGCAGATCTACAAGCACATCGGCATCGTCCCCGAACGCGAGGCGATGTACGACTTCCTCACGGGCCGCGAATTCGTCGTCGCCAACGCCGAGTTGCACGGCCTCGGGGCGACGGCGGCCCAGCGGGCGCTGGCCACGGTGGAGATGGAGTACGCGCAGGACCGCAAGATCTCGACGTACTCCAAGGGCATGCGCCAGCGCGTGAAGATGGCGTCGGCGCTGGTCCACGAACCGTCACTGCTGCTGCTGGACGAGCCGTTCAACGGCATGGATCCGCGCCAGCGCATGCAGCTCATGGACCTGCTGCGGCGGATGGGCGACGAGGGGCGCACGGTGCTCTTCTCGTCCCACATCCTCGAAGAGGTCGAGCAGTTGGCGGCACACATCGAGGTGATCGTCGCCGGACGGCACGCGGCGAGCGGCGACTTCCGGCGCATCCGCCGACTGATGACGGATCGCCCGCACCGCTATCTGGTGCGCTCCAGCGACGACCGGGCCCTGGCCGCCGCGCTGATCGCCGATCCGTCGACCGCCGGGATCGAAGTGGATCCGACCGAGGGCGCGTTGCGTATCCAGGCCGTCGACTTCGGCCGGTTCACGACACTGCTGCCGAGGGTGGCCCGGGACCACGGCATCCGTCTGCTCACGGTCTCACCGTCGGACGAGTCCCTCGAGTCCGTCTTCTCGTATCTCGTCGCGGCGTAGGAGGCCGAACATGTACGACCCCACAGTCGCCCGGCTCACCTACCGGGCCCTGCTCGGCCGCCGCCGGGCCCTCATCCTCAGCGCGCTGCCCGCCCTGTTGATCGTGCTCTCCGTGGCCGTGCGCGCCCTGAGCGGTGCCGACGACCAGGTGGCCGCGGATCTCCTGGGCGGATTCGCGCTCGCCACGATGGTGCCGATCATCGGCGTCATCGCGGGAACAGGCGCGATCGGACCGGAGATCGACGACGGTTCCGTGGTGTATCTGCTGGCCAAGCCTGTGAAGCGGCCGACGATCATCGTCACCAAGCTGATCGTGGCGATCGCGGTGACCATGGCCTTCTCGGCCGTGCCGACGCTGATCGCGGGTCTGATCCTGAACGGCAACGGGCAGCAGATCGCGGTCGCGTACACGGTGGCGGCGCTGGTCGCCTCGATCGCGTACGCCGCGATGTTCCTGCTCCTCGGGACGGTCACCCGGCACGCGGTCGTCTTCGGGCTCGTGTACGCACTCGTCTGGGAGACCCTCTTCGGGTCCCTGGTGGACGGAGCGCGCACCCTCAGCGTCCAGCAGTGGGCCCTCGCCGTCGCCCAGAAGGTCACCGACGGCGGTCTGGTGACCTCCGACGTCGGACTGCCGACCGCGGTGGTCCTGTTGACGGTCGTCACCGCGGGCGCGACCTGGTACGCGGGGCAGAAACTGCGGACGCTGAAGCTCGCCGGCGAGGAGTGACGGAATCCTCCGGGGCGATCCGCCCCGGAGGCCCCTCCTTTGCTCTTGACGGAGGCTTCACGCACGTCCAGGCAGACTGGCAGGACGGAAACACGGGGCAATACGCGGCCAGGAAGGGCGGCCGGAGGGCGGGAGGGCACGGGGATGACAGCGGAGTCGGAGGGCTCGTCGGACGGCGGCGAGACGCGGGACGCGGGTGAGGACGTCTGGGACGACCTCGTGCTGGACGAGGACTTCATACGGTCCGCCGATACGGCCGAACCGTCGGCGCGGGCCAGGATGTTGGCGGCGCGGTGGCGGCGACAGGCCCCGGATCCCCAGCCCTGGCGCTCGGACGAACCGCCCGCCGGGTGGTTCTTCAGCAAGGCGCGACGCCGCAAGTGGCGCCGCGGTTGACCGTTCGGCGTGGCCGAGGGCCGGGCGACCGATATTCGGTGGCGGACAACCCGGCTGCCGGGCACAGTGGTTGATGTCCAGTCGCCGGATCGAGTCGGCGCCACGTTCTGGGAGAGGAGCCCGGCGATGCTGTCCTTCAGGCGCAGTACGCCGAGTTCCCTGTAGGGCAGCCCACGGCGGGCTCCGGAGTAGTTACCCCTCCGTCGAGTCCGCCCCCCCCAGTGGGGAGTTGCCCGGGGCGGCCGCTTCGAGCGCGCGAATCGCTTCGCGTGGGCCGCCCACCCGGAGGATTGGCCGAGTGGTAAGGCACCGGCTTGCTAAGCCGTGGTCGGGTTCTGCCCGCGCACGTTCGATCCGTGCATCCTCCGCCGTTCGCAGTCGCAGTCGCAGTCGCAGTCGCAGTCGCAGTCGCAGTCGCAGTCGCAGTCGCAGTCGCAGTGGCTCGGCCGGGTCGTCTGGCCGGGCGTACGTGCCGAGAGGCTCGCGAGGCAGTGGCGACGGGATGCCCGGAATCCGTGGCCCTCGTTCTCAGGGCAGCAGGCGTTCCAGTACCTCGGCGATGCCGTCGTCCTCGTTGGAAGACGTCACCTCGTCGGCGATGGCCTTGAGGTCGGGATGGGCGTTGGCCATGGCTACGCCGTGGGTGGCCCAGGTGAACATGGGGATGTCGTTGGGCATGTCGCCGAAGGCGATGGTGTCCGTGCGCTTCACGCCGAGGCGGCGGGCGGCGAGAGAGAGACCCGTGGCCTTGGTGAGGCCGAGGGGGAGGAGCTCGACGATGCCCTCACCGGCCATGGCGACCGTGACGAAGCCGCCGGCGGCCTGGCGGGAGGCCTCGGTGAGTTCGTCGGACGTCAGGGTGGGGTGCTGTATGTAGATCTTGTTCAGTGGGGCCGCCCAGAGGTCGGACACGTCCGTGAGCGGAGTGGTGGGGAGCGAGCCGTGCAGGGCGTACCCGGTACCGACCAGGATCTCGCCGTCCAGGCCCGCGCGGCTGGCGGCCAGGTGCAGGGGGCCGACCTCCGCCTCGATCTTGGCGAGGGCGACCGCGGCGAGTTGCCGGTCGAGGGTGACGGCCGTGAGCAGCCGGTGCTCTCCGGCGTCGTAGACCTGTGCGCCCTGGCCGCAGACGGCCAGTCCCCGGTAGCCGAGGTCGTCGAGGATGTGGCGGGTCCAGGGGACGGCCCGGCCGGTGACGACGATGTGGGCGGCGCCCGCCGCGGTGGCCGCGGCGAGCGCTTCACGGGTGCGCGGGGAGACCGAGTCGTCGGAACCGAGGAGCGTTCCGTCGAGGTCGGTCGCGATCAGCTTGTAGGGGAAGCCCGGGGGCCGCACGGACGGTTCGGAGACCCCGGACGCGCCGGGCGCCTCGGACATCGTGGTCTTGCCGGAGTCCGTGGAGCCCCCGGTGGCTGCCGCTTCGCTCACTTGGCTACCGGCTCCAGCACCTCGCGGCCGCCCAGGTACGGGCGGAGGACCTCGGGGACGCGGACCGAGCCGTCGGCCTGCTGGTGGTTCTCCAGGATCGCCACGATGGTGCGCGGGACGGCGCAGAGCGTGCCGTTGAGCGTGGCCAGCGGCTTGACCTGCTTGCCGTCACGGACGCGGATCTGCAGGCGGCGCGACTGGAACTCCGTGCAGTCGGACGTCGAGGTCAGCTCGCGGTACTTGCCCTGGGTCGGGATCCACGCCTCGCAGTCGAACTTGCGCGAGGCCGAGGAGCCGAGGTCGGCGGAGGCGACGTCGATGACGCGGAAGGGCAGTTCGAGCGACGTCAGCCACTGCTTCTCCCAGTCCAGCAGGCGCTGGTGCTCGGCCTGCGAGTCCTCCGGCGCGACGTACGAGAACATCTCGACCTTGTCGAACTGGTGGACGCGGAAGATGCCCCGGGTGTCCTTGCCGTGCGAACCGGCCTCGCGGCGGAAGCAGGGGGAGAAGCCCGCGTAACGCAGGGGGAGGCGGTCGGCGTCGATGATCTCGTCCATGTGGTACGCCGCCAGCGCGACCTCGGAGGTACCGACCAGATACAGGTCGTCCTTGTCGAGGTGGTAGACGTCCTGGGCGGCCTGGCCGAGGAAGCCGGTGCCGGCCATCGACTGCGGGCGGACCAGCGCCGGGGTGAGCATCGGGGTGAAGCCGGCCGCGGTGGCCTGGGCGATCGCCGCGTTGACCAGGGCCAGTTCGAGGAGGGCGCCGACGCCCGTCAGGAAGTAGAAGCGCGAGCCGGAGACCTTGGCGCCGCGCTCGGTGTCGATGGCGCCGAGGATCGTGCCGAGTTCCAGGTGGTCCTTCGGCTCGAAGCCCTCGGCCGTGAAGTCACGGATGTCGCCGTGCGTCTCCAGCGTGACGAAGTCCTCCTCGCCGCCGACGGGGACGTCGGGGTGGACGAGGTTGCCGAGCTGGAGGAGAAGCTCCTGGGTCTCGGTGTTGGCCGCGTCGCGCTCGGCGTCGGCGGCCTTGACGTCGGCCTTGAGCTGTTCCGCGCGCTTGAGCAGCTCGGCCTTCTCGTCGGCGGAGGCCTTGGGAATCAGCTTGCCGAGCGACCTCTGCTCGGCGCGGAGCTCGTCGAAGCGGACGCCGGACGACCTGCGCCGCTCGTCGGCGGACAGGAGGGAGTCGACGAGCGCGACGTCCTCTCCACGGGCGCGCTGGGACGCGCGCACACGGTCGGGGTCCTCACGGAGCAGGCGAAGGTCAATCACCCCACAAGGCTACCGGTGCGTGGTTCCGGCCCACGACTTGAATTCGCTGTACGCCCTTTATCTGGATCTTTGGCTGGAATGTCGATCACGTGGGCAGGGCCTGGCCGGTGCCGGTGAAAGTCAATGAACCGGGGCGCGACCCCCTGAAGGGGGCAGAGGTTCGGCGCCTGATTGACTCGACTTCCTTGTGCCGCAAGGGACTTGGGGATCGGTCGTCCACAGGAATCCACGGTGCCGCAGAGTTATCCACAGGCTGTGCGAAAGATCTGTGGACGCCGGGAAAGATCACTGGGGAAATCGGGCTCCGCCTTGAGGATTCCCGACCCAAACCACCTTCACGCCCACTTTCGAGTGGATTCGCGGGGGAATGGGTCGCTCTAAAGGATTGACGTGAGGAGACACATGGACGAAGGGTGACCCACGGGGTTGTGGACACAGAGGGCCCATGAAGGCGATTTGTCGACTGAGTGGGGCTGTGTTGTCGACTTGTCCCCAGGTCGAGAAGGCGCCCTGTGGATAACTTCTGTGGACAAATAAAATAGACAGGTAGCACCGGCGGTGGGCCGGATCAGAACCGGCCGTCCTGGCAGCGCGCCACCCAGTCCGCCGCGGCCACGAACTCGGCATCGGACGTGCCCGGCAGTGTGGGCCGTACCTTCGCGGTGGCGGCATCCGCACGCGGGTACGAACCGAGGAAGCGGACCTGGAGGCAGATCCGCTTGAGGCCCATCAGCGCCTCCGCCACCCGCCGGTCGGAGATGTGGCCCTCCGCATCGATGGCGAAGCAGTAGTTGCCGATGCCCTCGCCGGTCGGGCGGGACTGCAGGAGCATCAGGTTGACGCCACGGACGGCGAACTCGCCGAGCAGGTCGCGCAGCCCGCCGGGGTGGTCGTCGCGCTGCCAGATGACGACGGACGTCTTGTCGGAGCCGGTCGGGGCGGCGGGCCGCGCGGGGCGGCCGACCAGGACGAACCGGGTCTGGGCGTTCTCCGCGTCGTGGATCTCGGTCTCCAGGGCCTCCAGGCCGTAGCGGGAGGCCGCGAACTCGCCGGCGAAGGCGGCGTCGTAACGGCCCTCCTGGACGAGACGGGCGCCGTCGGCGTTCGAGGCGGCGGACTCCCAGACGACGTCGGGCGGGAGGTTGGCCTTCATCCAGTTGCGGACCTGCGGCTGGGCGGCCGGGTGGGCGGTGACCGTCTTGATGTCCGAGAGCTGGGTGCCCGGCCGGACCAGCAGCGCGAAGGTGATCGAGAGAAGGACCTCGCGGTAGATCATCAGCGGGGCTCCGGCGACCAGCTCGTCGAGCGTGGTCGTGATGCCGCCCTCCACGGAGTTCTCGATCGGGACGAACGCGGCCTCGGCCTCGCCGTTGCGGACGGCGTCGAGTGCGGCGGGCACGGAGACCATCGGGACGAGCTCGCGGGTCGCGGACTCCGGCAGCGTGCGCAGGGCGACCTCGGTGAAGGTGCCCTCGGGGCCGAGGTACACGTAGCTGGCTGGCATGGACTCACCCTAATGGGCCTCGGTCCAGCAGTACGACCCTCGGCCCGGCAGCGGGGTCGTCAGCCCTCCAGCAAGCCCTGCCCCACGTACTCCCCCTCCGCCGCGCCTCCCGGCACCGCGAAGAGGCCGCTCGACTCGTGGCGGATGAACTTCGACAGCGCGTCGCCGCGGTCGAGTTTGCGTTGGACGGTGACAAAGCCCCGCAGGGGGTCGGCCTGCCAGCAGACGAAGAGGAGACCGGCGTCGGGGACGCCCTTCGCGTCGATGCCGTCGTGGAAGGAGAACGGGCGGCGCAGCATGGCCGCACCACCGTTCTGGTCGGGGCGGGTGATGCGGGCGTGCGCGTTGATCGGGACGAGGAGATTGCCCTGGGCGTCCGTCTTCTCCAGATCCATCGCGGTTGTCTCCGTCGCCTTCGTGCCCCCGCTCAGCGGCGCCCCGTCCGACTTCCGGCGCCCGATGACGCCCTCCTGCTCCTTGACCGAGAGCTGTTCCCAGTCGTCGAGGAGCATGCGGATGCGGCGTACGACCGCGTAGGAGCCGTTCGCCATCCACGCGGGGTCGCCGGAGGTGCTCGGTGATGCGGACTCGGGCACGAAGATCCGCTCGTCGAAGTCGGACTCGGTCGGCTTCGGGTTGCGGGTGCCGTCGACCTGCCCCATCAGATTGCGGGCGGTCATGGGGTGGGCCGTGGCACCCGGCGAGCGGTTGAAGCCGTTCATCTGCCACCGCACCCGTGCCGCGCCGCCCGCGTCCTTCTGGATCGCGCGCAGGGCGTGGAAGGCGACGAGCGCGTCGTCCGCCCCGATCTGCACCCACAGATCACCGTTGCTGCGCGTCCTGTCGAGCTGGTCCGAGGAGAAGTCCGGCAGCGGGTCCAGGGATTCCGGGCGCTGCTTCTCCAGACCGGTACGGGCGAAGAAGCTGTGGCCGAAACCGAAGGTGACCGTCAACGACGAGGGTCCCGCATCGAGTGCGATATCCGTGTCGTCCTGAGCCGCGGGCTCGCCCGCCATCAGCCGCCGGGCCGTGTCCGACCAGCGACGCAGCAGAGCCGCCGCCTCCTTGCGTCCCGCCCCGGCGGCCAGGTCGAAGGCCACGAGATGGCCACGGGCCTGGAGCGGGGTCGTGATCCCCGGCTGATGTTTCACGTGAAACCTCACCTCCCCCGCGCCGAGGGAGGACAGCGGGGTGACCTTCTCGGAGGAAGACGAGGAGGACGAGGAAGCCGAGCCGGCCGCATAGCCTGCGGCGCCGCCCGCCACACCGAGCGCGAGGCCGGTCGCGCCGGCCGTGCCGAGCACCCGACGCCGGGAGAGGGGCCCGTTCGCGAGGCCGGGCGACGGTTCCGCCCCTCGCGTCGGCTCCGCACCCGCGGACGGCGACGGTGAGTCGTGCGTGGTCGCTCGCGTCGGCGCGGCGGAAGCCGCATGGTCGGCACCGCCCCGCGCCCCTCTCGGGGCCACGGAGCCGTCTTCGACGAGGTCCTGGTCAGCCATGATGTGTTTCAGCCGATCTTCGCGTTCTTGCTGACGGTCACCTGGTCGATGTCAGATGTCCGTACGGTGATCTCGATCTTCCAGTCGCCCGCCATGGGGACCTGTACGCCACTCGCCGTCCAGTGGCCTGTGGTGACGCGGTCGGGAACCACGGGCAGCGGGCCGATCTTCTTGGCCTCCAGGGTGAAGGCGACCTTCACCTCGGGGACGTCGAAGGGCTTGCCGTCGGGTCCCTGGACGTAGACGTGCATCTCGTTGGCGCCCACCCGCGCGGGGTCGATCTGCAGCCGGGCCACGCCCTGGCCGTTCTTGCCCCCGGTGTCGAACGAGATGTCCAGCGCCAGCGCCCCCGACGTCTTGTCCTGCTGTGCCACGGCCGCCTTGGCCGCCTCGGCCTCCTCCACGGTGCGCCCCGGTTCGGTGGCCGTCAGCACCGTCGTGACGGCGAGCAGTACGACGGCGACGCCCGCCTCCGCCAGCGCGGACCGACGCAGACCCGAACGGCCCGGATCCGCGTTCCGTATCCGCTTCTCGCGGGCGCTCGCCATCGCCGCCCGCTGCCGGGCGAGCTGTGCGGCCCGCTCGGAACCCTCGCCGGTCGCCTTCGTGGAGCCGCTCGTGGCGTGCGCGGGCGCCAGCTCCTTCGCCTCGGAGACCTCCTCGGAGACCTCCTTCCCCTCGGCGACTTCCGTTTCCACCGCTGCCGGCGCCTCCGCCAGCTGCGAGGTCCACCGGCGCGAGATCCACGCGATCCCGACCAGCACGGCGACCAGCCCGATCTTCACGAGGAGAAGCTGTCCGTACGACGTGCCGGTCAGCGCGGACCAGCTGCCCACCTGCCGCCAGGACTGGTAGATCCCGGTCGCGGTCAGCACGAGCACGCTGCCGAACGCGAGCCGCGAGAACCGTCGTACGGCGCCCCTCTCGATCTGCGCGTCGACAGGTGCCCGGAAGAGGGCCACGAGCAGCGTCGCCAGGCCGCCCAGCCAGGCGGCGACCGCCAGGAGGTGCAGGACGTCCAGGGGCATCGAGATGCCGGTCTGGATACCGGTCGAGGCGTGCTCGGCCATCGCCCAGCTCGCGGCGAGCCCCGCGGCGACCACGCCGCCGCCGATGGCCAGCCCGAAGGTGAGGTCCCGCTGGAGGGACTCGTCGTCGCTCTCGGACTCTGCGTCGTTCTCGGAGTCCGCGTCGTCGGCAGAGCCCTCAGAGCCCTCAGAGCCCTCGGTGCCGGTGGTCTCGGTGCCGATGGTCTCCTCGATCTCCTCGTACCGCCGCGCGTACGCGCCGAACAGCACCGCGATGAACAGTGCCGCCGCGGCGAGGAGCAGCAGACGGGAGACGAGGGCGGCGCCCGTCTTCGTCTGGAGGACCTGGCCGAGGAGGTCGAGGTCGAAAACGTCGCCGAGCTTGCCGGAGCCGGTGTACGAGCCGCGCAGCAGCAGCATCGCGAGGGTGGCGGTGGTCAGCGCGAGCCAGCCGGAGACCACGAGCCGCTGCACGGGCCGGATCCCCGCTCCGCGCTGCCAGCAGGCCAGCACGAAGGCCGCGCCGCCGACCAGCAGGATGAAACCGGCGTACGACAGATAGCGTGCGAAGCCGTAGAGGCCGCCGACGAGCCCGCCTCCGGCCCCCTGCTCGGGCACCGCGACCGTCGTCTTGGAAGGCGCCCCGACCGAGAAGGTGAAGGCGCCGGCGACGGGGTGGCTGTCCGCCGAGACGACCTGGTAGGTGACGGTGAACGTGCCGTCGGGCAGGCCGGAGTGCAGCCCGACGGCGTAGCTGTTGCCGCCCAGGTCGGTGACCTCACCGGTGTCGGCCTCCTTGCCCTTGGGGTCGTACACGCGCACCGAGCCGTCGGACATCGCGACCTTCTCGGAGAAGGTGAGCGACACCCGGTCCGGTGCCTCCTGGACCACCGACCCCTGTTGCGGGTCGCTGCCGGTCAGCGCGGCGTGCGCGGAGACGGGCACGGCACCGGCGAGCAGCGCTGCGACGGTGGCGAACAACAGCAACAGCAACGGCCTCAACCGGCTCACCGGTGCTACCTCCCTCAGTGACCGCTGGTCGGCTGGTACGTCGCCGACTTCACGGGCATCTCGACCGTGATGGCCTCGGACTTGGTGAAGTTCAACCGCAGGGACACCGTCTCGCCTTCCTTCGGCTTGCGCTTCAGGTTCTCGAACATCAGGTGGTTTCCCCCGCTCTCCAGGACGAGTTCGCCGTCGGCGGGGACCTTCAGGCCCGCGACCTCCTGCATGGACTGCCCGGTCGTCTCGTGGACGGTGACGTCCTGGGCGAGGTCGCTGGTGACGGAGGTCAGCTCGTCCGCCGTACCGCCGTCGTTCTCGATGACGAGGAAACCGGCGGCCATGGAGTCCGTGACGGGCTGCGGCATGTAGGCCGCCTTCACGGACAGCTTGGCGGAGGAGTCGGCGGAGTCGGAGGAAGAGGAGTCGCCGGCACCGCAACCGGTCAGGGCGACGAGCGCGGCGGCGGTGATCAGGACGGGGCCGGCCAGTGGTTTCACGGCTTCTCGCCCTTGAGCAGCTTCGGCAGGTCCTTCTCGTAGTCCTGCACGGTGGCGTCCTCGCCGTACAGCACGTAGCCGCCGTCGGTCTTCGGCGAGAACGCGATGACCTGGGTGCCGTGCTCGGAGACGGGCTTGCCGTTCTTGTCCTTGGTCGGCGCGGCGATGGAGATGCCGAGGGTGCGAGCGCCGGCCTGGATGTCGTCGAAGTCGCCGGTCAGGCCGACGATCTCGGAGTCGATGCCCTTGAGCCACTTCCCCAGTTCCGCCGAGGTGTCGCGCTCCGGGTCGGTGGTGACGAAGACGAGCCGCAGGTTCGCCAGCTCCGCCTTCGACACCTTCTTCGCGACCTCCTTCTTGGCGACCGCGAGGTTGTTCATGGTGAGCGGGCAGACGTCGGGGCAGTTGGTGTAGCCGAAGTAGATCAGCGTCGGCTTGCCCTCGGTCTCCTTGCGGAGGTCGTACGACTTGCCGTTCGTGTCGGTGAGGACCAGGTCCGGCTTGGTGAACGGCTGGTCCAGGACCGTGGCGGCCCGCTCCGGGCCGGTGTCGGAGACCTCGGCGACCGACGTGGTGGAGTCGTCACCCGTGCCGCAGGCCGAGAGACCGAGGACGGCCGCGGCCAGCAGGGCACCGGCCGCGAGCGTCTTCTTCTTCGTGTTCGTGCGCATGAGAAATGTCCAGTCGATTCGAGCCCCGGCGCGCACGAGGCGTCCACGCGCGCGCCGAGGGGAAGTTGGCGGGAAGCCGGAGACTCAGGCGTCCGTGCGCCGACGGCCGGCCAGGACGCCGTACGCCACGCCCGCGGCGCCGACCACGATGCCGACGATGCCGAGGACGCGGGCGGTGGTGTCGCTGCTGTCGGCGGGCGCGGCGGTGGTCTCCTTCGACGCGGCCTCGGCGTCGTCGGCGTCCTTCGACTCGTCGGAGGCGGTGGAGGCGCCGGACGAGCCGTGGTGGTCGTCGGACGCGGCGGACAGCGCGAGCACCGGAGCCGGGTTCTCGGGCTCCTCCTGGCCGTCCTGCGGCACCTCGATCCAGCGGACGACCTCCTTGTTGGAGTACGTCTGGATCGCCTTGAAGACCAGTTCGTCGGTGTTCTCGGGCAGCTGACCGATGGAGACCGGGAACTTCTGGAAGAAGCCCGCAGCGATGCCGTCGCCGGTGGCGGTCCAGGTGATCTTGGAGACGGCTTCGTCGATCTGCTCGCCGTGCAGTTCGACCGGCTTGTCGAGCGTGGCCTTGGTGACCTGGATCTTCCAGCCGGGGATGGCCTCCGGCTGGGCCGAGGCGAGCGGGTGGTCGGTCGGGAAGTTCACTTCGATCTTGGTGGTCCTGGCGTCGTCGCGCTCGTTGGGGACCTTGAAGTTGACGGTCGCGTACCCGCCCTTGGCCGCCGTGCCCTCCGCCGCGACGCTGACGTGAGCGAACGCGGGGCCGGACAGGAGGAGGACGGCCGAGCCGGCGAGGGCGCCGACGGCGGCGATACGAGAAGCCTTCATGACTGGTGACACTCCACAGTGAGTGAGGGAGAAGAGAGGACGAGGGACAGCGCGCGCCGTGAGCCGACCAGCCGGGCCGGGCCAGGCCGGTACGGAGACCGACAGCCGAGCCGACACCCAGCCGAGGGCCGGAGCCGACAGCCGGGGCCGGAGCCTGGGCCGACGTCCGGAGCCGGGACCGAGACCAGGACCAGGACCAGAGGCTGGGAGCCGCTGTTCGAGTCCGGGAGCCGCAGAGCTGGAGCCGCGAGGCCTGGGCCGCAGGGTCCGGAGCCGCTGGGCCGGAGCCGGAGCCGGAGCCGGGGCCGGGGCCGGGAGCGGGTGCGCGGATCTCGACGCCGGGTGACGGACTCCCTCTCCCTGGTGTGGAGTGAGCGTGCGTCGGGTCAGGCGACGAGCGCGAAGGCGGGCGCGACGGTCGGAGGGCCGCGTCGGACGACGGTGTGCTGGAGCGAGGTCGTCCGCATGGCGGTGGGCGCCGCGTACACCGTTCGCGGGGCGCGTGAAACGGCCTCCGGCGCGCCCGGGAGCCCGGACCGCAGGGCCCGCGCCAGCGCGAGCGCGCCGCGCAGCGACCCCACGAGCGGTTCCTGGGTCGCGAGCCGGGCCAGGCGGAGCAGCGCCAGGTCGCCGTGGCGCAGCACCCACCCGGCGGCTACGGCCGCGAGTACATGGCCGAGCAGCATGGGCAGGGACGGCAGGAGCGCGGCGGAGGAGCCCGGCGCGGTCGTCATGGCGTCCGCGGGGTCGTGCGCGACGTGCGTGCCGCCGACCCCGGCGTCGATGAGGATGCGCCGGGCCTGTGCGGGGCTCAGGGCCGCGGCGGTCGTGCCGCACACGAAGCGGGCGGCGCGCTCGATGAGCGCGGCGTCCATGGTCTCCGTGGTGCGTGACGCGGCCGTCGCCCCGTGCTGGTTCAGGCCGAACAGGATGTGCAGCACGGTCTGGCCCACCGCCAGCAGCGCAGCGATGCCCGGGAGCGAGCGTTGCCGTCCGGCCAGCGCGGCGGCGACGCAGAAGGTGCCGGCGAACCCCACGCCCAGGCTCCACAGCGGGACCGTCGCGCACGAGGCGAGCGCGTGTCCGGCCCCGGCCAGCACGACGCAGACCGCGGCGAACACCGCGGCCCGCAGGACCCGGAGGTCGCCTCCGGCGCGGGCGCGGCGTGCGGCGGTCGGCCGGCGTGGGTGGGGGGCAGTCATGGCGGGCCCATCATCGCACCGGGGCGCTCCGCTGGGTTCGGCGGGTTCACGCGGTGAGGTACGGGGTGGGAGGGGGGCGGTGTTCATGTGGGGGTTCGGTCCGAAAGACCTGGGGTGCTCCGGGCTGTGCGGGTGCGCTGATCGCCGTGCGGAGCTGAAGGGAGTGCGGTCATCGCCCAACCAGCTGCAAGGGAGTGCGGTCATCGCCCAACCACCTGCAAGGAAGTGGTGGAAGTTGTGGGTGATTCGGAAGGGTTCGGTCCGCATACACCGAATGTGCGGGGGACGCATCCGCCGTATGGGCGGACAGACGGGTTCCGGGCGATTGCGCTCGGCCCTCGGCGGCAATACGTAACGGTATGTCGAGCCGCGGCCGGGAGGCTGGAGCATGAGCATCTGGTGGTCACTCCATTTGCGGCGTGAAGCCGCGAGCGTGCCGCTCGCCCGGCGGCTGCTGATCGGCACGATGGAGACCGCGGGTGTCGATCCGGACGTCTCCTACGACCTCTCCATCGCCCTCAGTGAGGCCTGCGCCAACGCGGTCGAGCACGGCGGCGCGATCCCGGCCGGCACCGCCACCGAGGCGTACCGGGTGACCGCCTACCTCGACGGTGAGAAGTGCCGGATCGAGGTGGCCGACTCGGGCCCGGGCTTCCCGCACCGCCACCCGGTCCGCCCGGCTCCCACCGACGCCGAGGACGGCCGCGGCCTCTGCCTCATCCGGGAACTCGCCGACCACGTCCACATCGGCAACAAGCCGGGCCGCGGCGGAGCGATCGTCAGCTTCGACAAGATCCTGAAGTGGCGCGACGGCGCACCGCTGGTGGCCGTGTAGTCCGCGCCGCGCCGCGCCGCTCCTTTCCTCTCCGCTCCGCTCCTCTCTTCTCGGAGACGCCCCTGGCGGCTTCCGGGACGTCCGCGTCAGATCTGATGCGGCTCCAAGTCCCTCCCCACCCGCTGCCAGTCGCGGACCAGCACGGTCACCGGGTGGTTCCGGCCCAGTAGTTGGGTCAGTCGGGTCGCCGCCTTCTCCTGGAGCCGCACGGCCTCCTCACGACCCGTGGCCCGCAGCGTGATCGCCAGATTGCCCATGCCGACCAGCACATCGGGGTGGTCGGCGCCGAACCGTCGGCGCAGCCCCTCCACGGCCTGGCGTTCCGAGCGCTCGGCATGGTCGTACAGGCCCCGGTCCCCGTAGGCGTTGGCCAGGTTGAGGCCGGCGGACAGGACGGCGGGGTGGTCGTCCCCGAGCGTGGCCGCCAGACAGTCGCGGGCGTGGCGGCTCAGTTCCTCCGCCTTCTCGGTGTTGCCGAGGGCCCGGTGGTACATGGCGAGGTTGTTGAAGCAGTACATGGTGAACGGGTGTTCGGCGCCGAACGAGTCCTGGTACCCGTCCAGCACCTCCTCGACCTGGTGGACCGCCCGCGCCGGACCGTCCTCGGGATCCGTGGCGAAGTAGTCCGCGGCCAGGTTGAGTCCGCAGGCCAGGACCTCGGGGATGGTGCTGCCGTAGCGGTCGTGGTAGCGGGCGTACGTCTTCCAGGTCTCCTCGGTGATCCGCAGTGCCTCGGCGGTACGCCCCGCCTTGCGCAGGGAGACCGCGAGGCTCTTGTCGGCCTGGAGGACTTCGGGCACCCCCGGATTGAAAACCTGTTCGAAGCTCTCGCGGACCTCGCGCAGGAGCTCGGCGGAGGTCCGGTAGTCGCCGAGGTCCCGCAGGTCGCGCGCCTGGTGCCCCTTGGTGGCGAGCGTGTACGGATGGGTCGGGCCGAGCAGCGCGGTGCGGCGGCGGACCGTGTCCTCGGTGAGCCTGCGGGCGGCTTCGCTGTCGCCGGCCAGCCGCAGGTCGATGGCCAGGTTGTTGGCCGCCGAGAGCGTACGCGGATGGTCGTCGCCGAAGATCTCCTTGAAACCCAGGTGGATGCGCAGGTCCAGGTCCAGCGCCTCCTTGTAGCGCCCCAGCGCGCGCAGGTCGGCGGCCAGGCTGCCCGAGGTCATGAGGATGTTCGGATGGTCCTCGCCGAGCAGTCGGCGCTGGCCGTCCAGGGTCCTCTCGTCCATCGCGCGCGCGGCCTGGTAGTCGCCCTGGGAGCGCAGCACGTTGGCCAGCTGGAACCGGAGGTTGAGGACCTGCTCGTCGTCCGCGTCCAGGATCTCGTTGGTCCACAGCTCGTCGAGGTCGGTGGCCAGGGTGCGGGCGGCCTGCAGCTCACCGCGTTTGCCCAGGTAGCGGACGCGGTCCACCATCAGCTGGCGGGGCTCCTCCTCCGCGCACTCGCGGATGTTCGAGGGCATCAGATGCGGCCAGATCACCTCGAACCCGAGCCACTGCGCGGGATCGTCCACGGCGCCCTCGCGCGGCCGTGCGGCGGCGAGAACGCGGTGCACCTCGTGGATGGTCTCCACGTACCGCTGGTCGTCCAGACTGTCCCGCACCGCCGCCTGCACCAGCCGGTGCACCTGGATGGAGTTGTCGGCGGAGTCGACCTTGGCGAGGGCGAAGCGGTTCAGGGCCTGGGTGACGCGGCCGAGCATGTAGCGGGCGCGCAGGTCCCGGTCGTACGGCAGCAGGGCGTCGATCATCGCGTCGCTGCTGATCAGGGTCATGGAGATGGGCTCGGCCGAGAAGAAGGCGCACAGTTCGAGCAGCCGGGCCGCGGCCGGGGACTCCTCGCGCAGCCGGGTGATGGAGATGTTCCAGGTGGCGCCGACGGAGGACGGGTACTCGACCGCGTTCACCGCCTCCTGCACCGACAGCACCCGGGTGGACTGCTCGCGCAGCTGGTCGATGTACTCCTCCACCGGTGTGGCCGTCGCCTCCAGCCAGGCCGCCGCGACCTCCACGGCGAGCGGCAGGTCGCCCAGTGCGTCGGCGACCCGGTCCGCGTCGGTGTCGCGCAGTCCGGGCACCCGGCGGCACAGGTGCTCCACGCTCTCCTCGCGGGTGAAGACCTCCATCTCCAGCGACTGCACCAGCGTCGAGCCGGGCCGATCGCGCGTGGTGACGAGGATGTGGCCGTACACGTGGTCCCGCAGGGGTGCCGTCTGGCCCGGGAAGAGCGGCAACGCCCGGCTCAGGTCCGGGACGTTGTCGAAGATCAGCAGCCAGCGGGCGCACGGGTCGCCCTGCCGGAGTGCTCTCATCGCCGCTTCGGCCGCCTCGGAGACGTCGTCGCCGACCGGCAGGTCCAGTTCCTGCGCGAGGGCGGCCACCTTCGGCAGCACGAGGTCCGGCTGTTCGGCGTCGATCCACCACACCAGGTCGTAGTCCGCCTTGAACCGGTGGGCGTACTCACGGGCCAGCTGGGACTTGCCCACCCCGCCCAGACCGTGCAGCACCTGGGGCAGCCGTTGCCCGGAGCGCCCGCTGACCAGGCGCTCGCGCAGCCGGTCCAGGATCGGTGAGCGGCCGGTGAACCACGGGTAGCGGGGCTGGACGTTGGAGATCCGGGTGCCGGTGTTGGGGAAGCGGGCGCCCCCGCGCGGCGGCGCGGACAGGACGTCCGGGTGGTCGAGGCTCGTCAGCAGGGTCCGGTAGGCCTGTTCCTCGTCCAGCCGGGTGAGGTCGATGGCGCCCCGGGAGGCCTGCGGCAGGCTGAGCCGGACGTCGTCGACGCGGACCGCCACCGGCCGGCTCCCCGGCTTGCGCCCGTCGGCGTGCACGGCGTCCTCCCAGGCCCGGCGCGCCCGCCGGGAGTCGAGGAAGGCGGGGGAGACCACGGCGAGCAGCCGCTCCGAGCCGTCGGCCGTGTCCTCGGCGCCGGCCGCCCGGCCGTCGTCCCCCGGCAGTCCCCCGGCGTCCTGGGGCAGCGCCCGGACGTCCATCGGCGCCACGTCGAAGCCGGCGTCCCGCAGCACCGACTCCAGCCAGTCGACCCACATCCGGTCCTCGGAGACGTAGTACAGCACCAGCCGGGAGACGGGCAGCGGGCGCTTGCGGGTGTACGCGGCCTTGTAACGGGCCCGCTTCTCCTCGCCGATCAGGGGGAGCCGGGTGACCCGGCCCTCGGTGATGACGGAGGTGACCCGTTCGCAGGCGCTCAGCATGGAGTTGGCCGTCTTCGGCGGGTCGCCGAAGGCCGCGAGGATCTCCTCGTAGGCGTAGTACGGCTGGTAGAGGACCTCCATCGACGACCAGTAGTCGGTCAGCCGCTCGCCGTCCAGACCGACGGGCAGTCCGGCGAAGCGCTCCCGGGCCAGGGCGCGCCCCGCGTCGAGCTTGTCCTTCTCACCGAGGTCGATGCGCATGGCGAGGGGCAGGATGCGGATGCCCTTGTGGCCGAACCGCTCCCGGATGCTCTGCGCGACGGCGGCGGCGCCCTCGATGCTCTGGCCGCTGAGGGTGTAGCAGACGACGAGGGTGTTGGGCATCTGCACGGTGCAGACGTCGGCGAGGTCGCTGAGTCCGGTACGGCTGTCGATCAGGGTGTAGTCGTAGTGGCGCCGCATGTCCGCGCGCATCGCCTCGAAGAACTGGCCGCCGCCGTAACTGGCGTAGAAGAGGTCCCAGTCCATGTTGCCGATCACCGGGTAGTCGTCGTGGCGCCGCCCGGCGGAGAGGAAGTCCAGGCTGCCGCCCTCGGGGAACGTCCAGTCGAGGGTCAGCGCGTGCGGCCGGACGCGGGCGTACCTGCGGTGCCAGTCCGGGGCGCGCTCGGGCAGGTCGCGCAGCGCCTCCCGGCGGTAGTCGCCGATGAGATTGCTCAGCCCGGGGGTGGCCCGCAGCATCGCCGGGTTGAGGAACGGGTGGAAGAACTTGTGCAGGCCGGGTGCCTCCAGGTCCCAGTCGACGGCCAGGACGCGGTGTCCGCCCGCGGCCAGGATCCACGCCACGTTCGCGAGCGTCATGGTCCGGCCGGTGCCGCCCTTGTACGAGTAGAACGTGATGACCGTGCCGTTGCGGTTCTCCGTCATGCGCCTGCCGTCCTCCGCCCTGTCCGACCCGCTCTTGCCGTACTCCCGTGAGTCCCGGTGCGCAACGGCCCTAGCCGCCCAGGTCCGCCGGGCCCCGCAGCCGCGGGGGTGCGACGAGGGGGCCCGCCGGTGGATAGGTCCGTGCGTGTGCCTCGTAGGAGGCGACGGCCTGCTTCACGGCCGTCTGCAGTTCGTTGCCGAAGGCGTCCAGGGTGCGGATACCGCCGTTGAGGGTCCGGTGGCCGCTGCCCTCCGTCGTCCGCGCGGCCAGGGCCTTCTCGGTGAGCGCCGTCAGCCTCTTCTCCCGGGCCGGCCCGGAGTCGTCCTCGCACCGGGGGATCATCACGCTGATCCACGGCCGCTGCTCCTCGCACAACCGTTCCATCAGCTCCCGGCCCCGGGCCGATGCGAGGGCCCACCGGTCGAGCAGCAGCAGCCCGGGGGCGCGGGGCGGGCCGGGCCCGAGCAGTCGGTCCACGTCCTTCTCGAAGTCCCCGATGTTGACCTTGTAGTCCATGGTGCGCACCAGGTCCGCCGCGTGTTCGCCGAGCGGGCGCGTCGACGCCGGGTGGTACGGGTTCCAGTCGCGCGGCAGCTGCCCGTAGCAGTCGGGCTCACCGCCCGGCGGCAGGTCGGAGCGGGTGCACGCCATGACCGTGATGTCGAACTCCGGGGGATGGCCCGAGGCGCCGAACGCGCTGGGGAGCGACTCGTACTCGTCGTACGTCTGCCCCTCGTCCAGCTCGGTGACCTTGGCCACGTGCACGATCTGCTTGGCCAGCCGGTACAGGGCCCGCTCGTACTCGTCCCGGAGGTAACGGAGTTTGGTCAGGCCGTAGAACCCCTCCTCCGCGTAGTCCTGGCCGAACGACACGTGGTTGAACTGCAGGTCCTTGGCCGCGTGCGGTAATTGGGCGGGCTCCACGGGCACCCATAACGCGGGGATGATCGCGTGCTCACGGGTGGCGCCGCCCCGGGCCCGGTGGCTGATCTGCCGCTGGCTGAAGGCCCACCACTCCCGCCCGCACTGCTCGCTGATGAAATAGCGCGGCGAGTACAGGGGAACGAACACCTTGCAGCGCGCGAGGTTCTCCGACAGCTCGTCCGTCCACCGGGTGCCGACCGCCATGCCCTGGTCCAGAAAGCCGGCCCGCGCGCCGCGCGGCAGATCGGTCATCTGCATGATGTGGGCGCACAGCCCGTCGTACAGCTTTCTCACCCAGATGTTCGGATCGGTGTCACCGGCGTCATTTCGCGGCGTGTGCGCGTAACTGAGGAAGAAATAAGGGCTTCCGCCGCCCCTGGCCGCATCTCCTCGCACCCGTGCCCCCCGATGCCCGGTGACTTTCCTCAGTGTAGGAAGGGGGCAGGCGCACGTGGAATATGACGAACGGGCTCAATGTCCCGGCTTCGGCCCACCGACACGCCAGCTTTCGAACACGCAGGCGGAAGCAAGGGGTGCCGGGCTCCCCTCCACTCGCCTGCACCCCCCTGCACTCCCCCTGCACCCCCCTGTACTTCCCCTCGCTCCGCTACGGCCGAACAGCGCGCCGGTGCTCCTCCGCCACCCGCCGGGCCGCCCGCAGGGCGTCCGCGCTCACCTCGTCCCTCGCCAGCGCCTCCCGGAGCCCCGCGACGAACCGCTTCCCGGTCTCCGTCAGCGCCCCGGAGCCCGTCAGCGTCCCGAGCGCCTCCGCCGTCTGGTCCCGCCACCGGGAGAACCGCACCTCGGCCTCCTGCCCGCCCCCGCCCCGCCACCGGGCCCGCCAGAAGTCGACCACCGCGAGATGCGCGTACGTCCCTTGCAACAACCCCTCCAGTGGGCGCGGGTCGGGTCGCCAGGGCGCGTAGAACAACGTCTCGCAGGTCGGGTCGTGGAGGTCTACCAGATCCAGCACGGCACCCAGCTTCACATGCTGGAACTCGTGGACGAGGAGCAGCGCCAGGGTCTCCGGCGCGGACGGGCGCGCGATGGCCACCGCGCCGAAGGCGTCGCGGGCCGCGGAGCTGATCTCCGCGCCCTCGGGGGAGGGCGTGAGCGGGGTGATCGTCCGGAGCCCGGCGGCGATGCCCGGCGCGTACTGGGGCAGTTCGCGGCGGATCCAGGCCCAGGCGTCGGTCAGGTCGGCCCGCCACGCCTCGGCCTCGCCCTCGGTGAGCCGGGGGTGTGCCGGATGGCCGTGGCAGTCCCGCCAGGGGTCGGTGTCCTCCAAGGTCACGGACCAGCCGTCCAGGTCGAACCGTCGGCTGCCCCGCCAGGCGGGGTCCCCGGGGCCGCTCCGGGCGATCGGGTACGTCCGGTCGCCCACGTGGACCGTGCAGCCGTCGACGTCGGTACGCACCAGGGCCCGCTCGGCGTCCGCCTCCACCGTCAGGGTCCCGAGCGTGGGCAGCCGCACCAGCCCGGCGTGGACCGGGACGAGCACCGACGCCCGGCGCCCGGCCCGCAGCGCGGCGGCGGCGGCGATCTCCGCCATCCCGCGCGCGGCCGTCGTCCCGGCCGCCTCCGCGACGCTCCCGGTCGGTCCCGGCGACGGACGGGCCCCGAGGCAGCTCAGCGCCCAGGACCGTACATAGGGGTGGGCCAGGACCCGGTCCACGGCTTCGGGGGCCTCGCTGTCGAGGGCGGTCAGCGTGTCCCACGCCCGCCGGCCGACCTCGGTCGCCGGCGCGAGCGTCGTCTCGTGCCGCACGAGACCCAGCAGCTCGCGGACCAGGGCGAGCTGGTGGCGGGCCAGCAGGTCCACCGTGGCGCCCGTTCCGCGTCCGGTGGCCAGTTCGGCCAGGTGGTGGTCGGCGAGCGCCGGCCGCGCGGACTGGTCGGTCATATGACGGTCCCGGAGGTCGGTGATGAGGGACAGCAGGTCGGAGCAGTACACGGACGGATTGCGGAAGCCGCTGCCGTCGGAGCGGTACCGGTGGGCGTAGAGGCCGCCGCCGCACGAGCGCACCACCGGGCAGGCCCGGCACTGCTCGGCCAGCCCCTCCAGCCCCTGCTGCCGGGCCAGGATGCCCGGATGCGCGGCCACCTCGTCCAGGGAGTCGCCGAACACGTCCAGGCCGGTGGCGGGAGCCCCGTCGTGCGCGGTCTTGAGGGAGTCCGCCTGTTCGAAGGTGCCGTCGGTCTCGATCACGGCGAGGTCCGCGGGCGCCAGGCCCAACGACTCGGTCAGACTGCTCTCGCCGCGCAGGGTCCGCAGGACCGAGTCGAACACCCGGACGTCCATGGTGCGACCGGTCGCGGTCCAACGGTCGTGGACGGCCAGCAGCCAGCGCGCGTACGCCGTGCCGTCGGTGTCCTCGGCCGGGCGCGCGGGGGGCGCGTCCCAGGTGGCGTGCGGGAGGAGGAAGTCGACGCGGGGCGGGGCGAGCGCGGCGAGCGCGTCATGGACGGCGACCGGGTCGTTGCGCAGGTCGACGGTGCAGAGGATGCCCGCGAAGAGATGGCGGCGGTGGGGCCGGTTGAGCAGGGCGATGCCTCTGAGGACGCGGTCGTGGCTGCTGCGCCCGTCGGCGTAGCGGCGGTGCAGGTCGTTCGCGGCCCGGTCGCCGTCCAGCGAGACACCGACCTTGATGTCGAACTCGTCGAACAGGTCCAGGAACCGCTCGTCGAGCGTGACGGCGTTGGTGTGGATCCGCAGGTCCAACTCGCACACGCCGCTCAGGGCGCTCGTCAGTTCCGTTGCGGCCCTGCGCAGCCGGGTCCGGCCCGCGAGGAGGGGCTCGCCACCGTGCAGGACCACGTGGACGGCGGCCAGCCCGTGCGCCCCGGCGTGTTCGGCGATGCGTTCCGCCGTGGCGCGCAGGACCTCGTCCGACACCACCACGGGCCGACGGCTCCAGCTCTGGTCGGCGTGCTCGTACACGTAACAGTGGTCGCACGCGAGGTCGCAGCGACTGTGCATCTTCAGCACGAACTGACGCAACGGCAGGAGCGGTCGGCCCATGACGGTCATGTGATGTCGGTGGTCCCGGCGGGGTGGGTGGGGGCGGCGGTGTCAGACGGAGGACTGGAAAGCCGCCACCGCGACCCTGGCCGGACCCCTGCGTTCGGCACCGTTCGCCATGGCACGGGTCAGGGCGGGCGACAGTGCGCCGCCGCTCCGCGCCGCCAACTGCACCAAGGACACCCGCTCCGGACCGACAGCGGCCGTGGCTCCCGACTCTTCGGCCGTGGGGTCGAGGGATGCGTTCATGGGGACCTCATCAATCTGTGCGTGGAAACTGACGGGGTTGCGGAGTCTTGCGGCTCGATGAAGCAGATGCCGACAGGAAATTCTCACTCGTGCATCGGCCACAGAAGAAGTTAGCGGCCGAACGGGCGAACAGCGCCGAATATCCGGTCGACTGCTGGTCGCGACCAGAAGATAGCCGACGCCGAGGAGCGCTTCGGACGGCACCACAAGCCTCGTCCGTATTCGGGGCGGCAAACGTGAGAACCGTCTCATCACCCGCCGCGAACACGGCAGTTGAGCGGAAGGCCGCCCCTTCCGGGCGGCTTCGGGGTTCTCAGTACTCTCAGCCCCCGCACAGCCGCACCCCAGCTCCCTGACGGGCCGCGTCCCTAACTTCACGGGTATGACGGGAAGCCACAAAAGCAAAACGATCACGCGGCGCCGCGCCCTCGCGGTGACCGGAGGGACGGTTGCCGCCGGCGGTCTGGCGGTCGCCGGGTACCAGGCGGCGTTCGCGGACGAAACGACGAGCACCGCCGAGGCGACGGCCACGGCCTCCACGACGAGCACCGCCGACGCGTGCATGACGCTGATGTCGAGCGTCACCGAGGGCCCGTACTACCTGGACGGCGCCCTGGTCCGCAAGGACATCACCGAAGGCAAGAGCGGTGTTCCGCTGACCCTGCGGCTCACGGTCGTGGACGCCACCGACGGCTGCACCCCGGTACCCGGCGCGGCCGTGGAGATCTGGCACTGCGACGCCTGGGGCTACTACTCCGGCTACACCACCGCGAATCCCGGCGGCTCGGCGCCCGCCGAGAGCGAGGACGGTTCGACCGCCGACGACGCCACCTATCTCCGCGGCTATCAGATCGCGAATGCGAACGGAGTCGTCAAGTTCGAGACCATCTTCCCCGGTTGGTACACCCCGCGCACCTGCCACATCCATGTCAAGGTGCACACCGGCGGCGAGAAGGAGGACGGCACGTACGAGGGCGGCAAGGTCAACTACACCGGCCAGTTCTTCTTCGACGACGAGATCGCCCAGCAGGTCTTCACGCTGGAGCCCTACTCCCGGCACACCGGCAGCTACACCACCCTCGACGACGACATGGTGTACGACGGTGGCGGCGCCGCCGGCGGCCTGCTCACCCTCGAAGCCGTGAAGAAGGCGAACCCGGCCCGCGGTTACAAGGGTTTCCTCACCCTCGGTATCGACCCCGACGCCGAGAACACGGGCGCCGGTAGCGGTAGCGGTAGCGGTGGTGGCGAGGGCGGTACGCCGCCGTCGGGCGAGCCCCCGACGGACGCCCCGACCGACAGCGCCACGGCCGCCGAGTCGGCCTCGTAGGGTACGGCCATGAGCAGCCGCGAGGACGAGACGCTCGCGTGGGCCGCGGTGGCCGCGCTGACCCGGCAGTTGGAACTCATGCCCAAGCCCGGCCTGCCCGACCCGCGCGATCTCGGCGCCCGGATCACCCGGCAGGACCACCGTGCCCTTCGCTGGTCGGCGAAGGCGCTGGTGCCCGGCCTCACGGCGATGGCGGCCTGCGCCCGCCGCAACGGTGCGGCGACGCCCGAACTCCGGGCCGAACTCGGGGCGATCGGCCGCTGCACCGAACACTCGACGCGGCTCGCCGGGGGCGGCCACCGGGGCGCCACCTGGGTGCTCGGGCTCCTGGTCGCCGCGGCGGCCATGGACCCCGGGGCGCGGGGGCGTGAACTGGCCGCCACCGCGAAGAAGATCGCCGCGCATCCCGACCGGCGCGCGCTGCGGCGGCCGTCCCGGGGGTCGTCGGTCTCCGCCAAGTACGGGGCTGCCGGGGCCCGGGGCGAGGCGCGGGCCGGATTCCCCCATGTGCGGCGGGCGTTGGACGTACTCGCGAAGGCCCGCACGGCGGGGACGCCGGAGACGGACGCCCGGCTCGACGCGCTGCTCACGGTCATGTCGACGCTGCAGGAC
This sequence comes from Streptomyces akebiae, assembly GCF_019599145.1. Taxonomy (NCBI): domain Bacteria; kingdom Bacillati; phylum Actinomycetota; class Actinomycetes; order Kitasatosporales; family Streptomycetaceae; genus Streptomyces; species Streptomyces akebiae. The sequence goes on from NZ_CP080647.1 coordinate 5,202,273, forward strand.
ACCGAGTTGCTGTACACCGCCGGTCCGCACGGGCTGCGGCATGTGCAGGCGGGGGCGCGGGGGGTGATCGACGCGGGCGGTACGGGCTCGGCGGCGGGGCGAGCGGCTCTGGCCGCGTTCGACGTGGATCTTCAGGAGCGGGGGTGGAGTCCGCGGGGGAGTGGGTCGTTGCTGGCCGGCGCGTTGTTCGTGGACGCGCTGCCTGTCACCGTCGCGGGGGTTCCCGCCTAGGGTTTTCCGCCCCCGCCGCCCTTACCCGTCCCCTCCTCAAAGTGCTGCCCTCAAGGGGTTGTTTTCAAGGGGCTGCGCCCCTTTGACCCCCAGGTGCCGGTCCGGTGGGGCTTCTCGCGCAGTTCCCCGCGCCCCGAAAAAAGCGGGGCTGCGCCCCTGCCTTTTTGGCCCAGCCCCACCGGACCCGCAGCCGGACAGCCGGCCCACTCAGCCCCGCGAACCCCTCAACGAGGCCATCCACAGCTCGATCTCGTCCGACCGACGAGGCAGGCCGGCGCTCAGGTTGCGGTTGCCGTCGTCCGTCACCAGGATGTCGTCCTCGATGCGGACGCCGATGCCCCGGTACTCCTCGGGGACGGTGAGGTCGTCGGCCTGGAAGTAGAGGCCGGGCTCGACGGTCAGGACCATCCCCGGCTCCAGGGTCCCGTCGACATACGACTCGACGCGCGCGGCGGCGCAGTCGTGGACGTCCATGCCGAGCATGTGCCCGGTGCCGTGGAGGGTCCAGCGGCGCTGGAGTCCCAGCTCCAGGACCCGCTCCACGGGGCCCTCGACGAGCCCCCACTCGACCAGCCGCTCGGCCAGGACGTGCTGCGCGGCGTCGTGGAAGTCGCGGTACTTGCCGCCGGGCCGCACGGCGGCGATACCGGCTTCCTGGGCGTCGTACACGGCGTCGTAGATCTTCTTCTGGATCTCGCTGAACGTGCCGTTGATCGGCAGGGTCCGGGTCACGTCGGCCGTGTAGTACGTGTGCGTCTCGACCCCCGCGTCCAGCAGCAGGAGGTCGCCGGAGCGGACCGGACCGTCGTTGCGGACCCAGTGCAGGGTGGTGGCGTGCGGGCCGGCGGCGCAGATGGAGCCGTAGCCGACATCGTTGCCCTCGACCCGGGCACGGAGGAAGAACGTTCCCTCGATGTAGCGCTCCGACGTCGCCTCGGCCTTGTCCAGCACCCGTACGACGTCCTCGAAGCCGCGCACGGTCGAGTCGACCGCCTTCTGCAGCTCGCCGATCTCGAACTCGTCCTTGACGAGCCGGGCCTCGGACAGGAAGACCCGCAGCTCCTCGTCGCGCTCGGCGGTGACCTTGTCGGTGAGGGCCGCCTCGATGCCGGCGTCGTGGCCGCGGACGACCCGGACCGGGCCGGTGGCCTCGCGCAGCTTGTCGGCCAGCTCGCGCACGTCGGCGGCGGGGATGCCGTACAGCTCCGCCGACTCGGTCAGCGAGTGGCGTCGGCCGACCCACAGCTCGCCCTGGCCGGAGAGCCAGAACTCGCCGTTCTCCCGGTCGGAGCGCGGCAGCAGGTAGATCGTCGCGTCGTGGCCCTCGCCCGAGCCCGAGGGCTCCAGGACGAGCACGCCGTCCTCCGTCTGGTTGCCGGTGAGGTACGCGTACTCGACCGACGCCCGGAAGGGGTACTCGGTGTCGTTCGAGCGGGTCTTCAGGTTCCCCGAGGGGATCACCAGGCGGTCGCCCGGGAAGCGCGCGGAGAGCGCGGCACGGCGGGCGGCGGTCTCGGCGGCCTGGGCGATCGGCTCCAGACCGTGCAGCTCGGTGTCGGCCCAGCCCGACTTCATGCTCTCGGCCAGCTCGTCGGACACGCCCGGGTACAGGCCGTTCTTGCGCTGCTTGATGGGCTCCTCGGCTTCGGTCGCCTCGGTCTCCGGGGTCGCCGGCTCGAGCTCGTCCGCCACGGTCATCCTCCTAGGTACGGCACTGGACCCCGTCCATCGTACGGTCGCACCGGAGACGCCGAAGGGCGTGTGACCGCCTCTCACAAGGGGTCACCGCCCCCTCACGGGAAGCAGCCAAAGGGACCGTCCGGCACCCGACGCGCACGCCCCCGCGCCGCCCGCCGCCCGGCCTGCGGTGCGCCTCGCCCAGAACGCGGTCGGTGTACGGCATGCAGCGCCACGATGCTCGTCGCTCGTCGCCCGTCGCCCGTCGCCCGTCTTCCGTCTTCCGTCGTGCGTCGTCTGCCGTCTGTCACACGAAGCCCGTCGCGGACGCGCAACGCGGAACCCGTCGGGGCGCAACGCCGCCGCTGGCCGCGTCCGCCTACTCGAACCGCGCCGCCAGCACCACGACGTCCTCCGCGCCGTGTGCTTCGTCGAGGCCGTCCGGGAGCATCGTGTGGAGGATGTGGTCGGCGAGGGCGCCGGGGTCGGTGCGCAGCGCCCGGGGGACGCCGGCGGCGGCCGCGTGGAGGCGGGTGAAGGCGCGGTCGACGGGCTCGCCGGTGCGCTGGAGGAGGCCGTCGGTGTAGAGCAGGACGGTTTCTCCTGGTTCGGCGGTCAGCTCGACGCTGGGCGCCTCCCAGCAGGCGAGCATGCCGAGTGGCGCGGACAGGGACGTCTCCACGTACTCCGTGCGCCGCTCGCCGATCACCAGCGGCGGACTGTGTCCGGCACCGGCCAGGGTGATCTTGCGCAGCGCGGGTTCGACGTAGGCGAAGAGCGCGGTGGCGGAGCGGGCCGGTTCGGTGAGCCGCAGGAGCAGCTCCAGATCGGAGAGGACGGCGACGGGGTCCTCCCCCTCCATCACGGCGTAGGCGCGCAGCGAGGCCCGCAGTCGTCCCATCGCGGCAACCGCGCTGGGTCCCGACCCCGTGACCGCGCCGACCGCGAGGCCGAGCGCGGCATCCGGCAGCGGCAGCGCGTCGTACCAGTCGCCACCGCCGCGCGGCCCTGTGCGGTGCCGGGCCGCGAGCTGGACACCGGAGACACGGGGCAGCCGGGAGGGCAGCAGCTCCTCGGCGATGGTCGCCATGGACGCGCGGGTGCGCTCGACCTCGACGAGCCGTGCCAGGTGCTCGGCGGCGTAGCGCGCGTACAGCCCGACGAGATGCCGCTGCCGCTCCACCGGCTCCGCGGGCTCGTCGTACAGCCAGACGGCGGCGCCGAGCCGCCCGGCCTTCTCCGTGGACAGAGGGCGCGCGTAGCTCGCCGCGTACCCGAGCCGGGCCGCGACCTCGCGGTGGCGGGGGTCGAGACCGTCCTCGGCGAACAGGTCGGGCTGGGCGATCTCGCCGTCGCCGCCGGGCAGTCCGTCGAGGATGCGGCCGTACGGCAGGGAGCTGCGGGGCACGGTCTCGATGTGCCCGAGATCGGCGCGGCCGAGACCGAGGCCGATGGTGGTGTCCGGGCCGAGTCCGTCGGCCGGTTCCAGGACGACGAGACCCCGGCGGGCGCCGACGAGAGCGGCTCCGGCGTGCAGGAGTTCCGTCAGCGCGCTGTCGAGTGAGTCCGTGCGGGTCAGGCGTTCGGTGAGTTCGTGCAGCGTCGTGAGGTCCGAGACCCAGCCCGCGAGTCTGTCCTGGAGCACGGCTCCCGGGCCGGTGGCCGGTCCCGTGGCGGAAGGGGCCGATGAGGTGCTCGGGGTGACGGGCGCGGGCGCGACAGTGTGTGCGGGGGAGGGAACCGTTGAATCGATTCCAGCCACTTTCGGAGGGTGAGGGGCGTTCATGGTTTCCGGCTTTCCGACCGGTGCGTATTGCTCAAAAGCATCGCAAACCCCCATGTCATTCTGCGCCGCTAGCAGTGTCTCCACATGTACACGCACTCGTGAGGAGATGTCCAGCATTGTCCTGCTGGGATATCTGGTGTCCATGAGGCGCTGTTGGACTGCTGTCGGCTTCTTGTCCAGTCCTTTGAAGAAAGCTAAGTTGGCCTAAAAGTGTTGTGGTGAACGGTGTACTGAGGTCGACTGGCCTTGTTCAACAGAGCGTCACAGCGGTCGTGATGGGTACGTACCCGGTGAAGACCAGGGGCGGCGGAGGCCACCCGGAACCTGGCGACGGACCCGGGCGTCCTATCCACCGACGACCGAGCCCCATCCTCCCGTGGCGGAGGCGGCGAGCACATGCGGGACAGCAAAACGCCAGGCGCCGCCACCCCTACGCCATGCCCATGCTTTTGACAGACGCAAGTCGACGCAAGCGATGGACGCGGACGTAACCGAGCTCGGCCCGCAGGGGTTCCCCTTGTCCGCGACAGGGGTGTGATGCGCCAGCAGGTACGCACAGTGCAGTGAACGACACATGTTGTGATGTGACCCACGGTGTTGCCATGCGTGCAACGGAAAGGACGAGCGCTCATGCGCGAGATCCCCGGAAAGCGACGCAGGCTCCTGTCCAAGCGCAACGGCGGGAGGCCCGAGCTTCTTGAGCAGGCCCTGACGTTCGCGACGGAATGGCAGTGGCCCGTACTCCCGGGGGTGGCGCCGGACCCGCAGGGCCGTGCCCGCTGCGCCTGCCCGGACCCGGAGTGCGTGGTGCCCGGCGCTCACCCCTTCGACCCCGGCCTGCTGGCCGCCACCACCGACGAGCGCATGGTCCGCTGGTGGTGGACCAATCGGCCGACCGCGCCGATCGTGCTGGCCACCGGAGGCACCGCCCCCTGCGCCGTGAGCCTGCCGGCCCTGGCCGCCTCGCGCGCCCTCGCCGCCCTCGACCGCACCGGCATGCGCCTCGGCCCCGTCGTCGCGGCCCCGCACCGCTGGGCGATCCTCGTCGCGCCGTACTCCATGGAGCAGTTGGGCGAGCTGCTCTACGCCAAGGACTTCGTCCCCGGCTCCCTCCGGTTCCACAGCCAGGGCGGCTATCTCGCCCTGCCCCCCTCCGAGACCGGGCACGGCCTGGTCCGCTGGGAGCGGGCACCACTGCCTGGTTCGGCCGCGCCCTGGGTGCCCGACGTCGAGGCGGTCGTGGACGCCGTCGTCGACGCCCTCACTCGTACGGGTGTGAGCGCGCCCGAGTTCTGAGCCCGCCCGGCGCGCGCGGGGCCGGGCGCCCCCGGTCGGTCGTTATCTTCCGCACATGCAGCGTCTTCCCGGGGGCCACGGGGCCCCGTCGCGCGGCCGTCACAGTGCTCCCCCGCCCCGGAGCCGCAGAGCATCCGCGTCGGCGCGCGGCGGGCCTGATCCGCGTCGGCTCCGTCTCGCGGGACTGACCGTCGCGGTCGCGGTCGCCCTCGGTCTCCCCCTCGTCGCTTCCGCCGGCCCGCTCGGCGACCTTCCCACGACCGAGCGCGCCTCCACGACCGAGCGCGCCTCCACGACCGAGCGTGCTGCCATTCCCGAGCGGGCACTCACCTCCGAACTGGGGCGTGCCGCCGGGCGCGTCGGCGACACCACCGGCCTCGGCTCCCTGGGCGGCGACGGGGACGCCGGGCGCGCGGACGAATCCGGCGGGGACGTCGAGAAGTCCGCCGACCGCGCCGATCAGAAGGCGGGCGGTGCCGGCGGGCCGGACGCGAGGGGCGCGGACGACGCCGAGGCCGACGCCCCGGACGACGCCCAGGGTTCCTCGCGGCTGCTCGGCCTCGGACTCGCCACCGCCGCCCGCTGCGGTCCCGACCTCACCTCCCCCGACGGCATCGAGGCGCAGACGTGTGTCCTCACCCAGGGCGACCGGACCTGGGCCCGCACCTACTACCGCAACGCCACCGGACGTGAACTGAGTTCGGTTCTCAGCATGATGGCGCCCGGCGGGCACACCGTACGGATCCACTGCGCCGTGGGCGCGCACGACGAGCCGGGTGTGTGCGAGACACCGAGGGGGCGTACGCGGGGCGGGACGGGGGCGTACACGGCCGTCGCGGAGTTCGCGGCACCGGACGGCGAGGGACCGCTGTTGCTGCGTTCAGGGAGCAACTCGGGCCACTCGTAGGGGCGTTGACGCCGAGGGCGTATCCGCCCAGTGGGGCCGCTCCGGAACCCGGGCATGAAAAGACCCGGTTGCTGGCGACGGGGGATGCACCAGCAACCGGGCTAATGGAACCGTAACAAGAGATCGGCGCTTCGCAAATTCGATCTCGGCTATTCGGACACGAATTTGCCTGTCACGTAGGGGAGTTGTGACAGGAGTCACCACACTTCGAACGCACTCGGTCGCCCGGCCGCCCCCTCGGCGCGGGAACGGACGTCAGCTCAGCGTGACCTGCCGGTTGGTGAGACCACCGCGCGCCCGACGCTCTTCCGGCGTGAGCGGGGACTCGTCGGCCAGGGCACCGGCGAGCCGCTCGGCGAACTCGGCCGCCGGCTTCTCGATGTCGTCCGCGCCCACCCCGCTGGGGAGGTCCCAGACCGGCACGGTGAGGCCGTGAGCACGGAAGGAGCCCACGAGGCGGGTGCCCTCGCCGAGGCTCGAACGCCCCGCCGCGTGCAGCCGGGCGAGCGCGTCCAGAAGCCGCTCCTCGGCGTGCGGCATGACCCAGCGCAGGTGGTTCTTCTCCGGGGTCTCGCACCAGTAGGCCGCGTCGACGCCCGCGAGCTTCACCGTCGGGATCGCCGCGGAGTTGGCGCGCTCCAGGGAGGCGGCCACCTCCGGAGTCGTGTTCTCCGTGTCCGGGACCCAGAACTCGAAGCCCGTGTGCACAACTGGCTCGAACTCACCTTCGGGGTCGAGCAGGTCCTGCAGGCGCGGACCGTCGGCCGGAGCGCGCCGGCCCTGAACCGGAGTGCCCGGTTCGGCGACGAGGGCGCGCTGCAGGGTGTCGGCGAGGTCGCGGCTGATGTCACCGGAGGCGGTGTCGTTCTGCAGACCGAGCAGGACCGAGCCGTCGTCGCGGCGCAGCGCGGGCCACGCCATGGGCAGGACGGTGGCGAGCGTCACCGACGGGACCCCTTCGGGGAGCGCGTCCTTGAGCTTCAGCTCGACGGTCGCGGCGGGCACCAGCTCGCGCAGCGCGATCCAGTCGCCCTCGCCGGGCAGGCCCTCGAAGGGGCGCTGCACCAGCTCGGTCACGGCCTGGGCGGCGGCCCGGCCGTGGCAGGCCTTGTAGCGGCGGCCGCTGCCGCAGGGGCATTGCTCGCGCGCGCCGACAACCGGAACCTGCCCATCGGCGCCTGCGGCGCCGACTCCGCCGGTGCCCTGCGGGCGCTTGGCCTTCGTGTGGGGTCGCTTCTTGGCCATCGTGGGTGTCTCCCGATCACGGCTCGTCTCGTACCCGCGCGAGCCTAGTCGCTCGTACGACGCCCGACGGGACCCTGTGGACAACGCACCGAGTCGTCCCGGAACCGGAGGTTCGGGCCGGGATGTGCCCGGTCCCGTGGCCGTAGGTGACCGGCCTCGGTCAGTCCATGTCGTCGAACGCGTCTGCGAAGTCCAGATCGGGGAGTGCGGAGACCGAGGGTGCGATGACGCGGGTGGCGAAGTCGTCCCGGCGGTGGGCGCGGTAGACGTCGTCCTGGACGACGACCCACACCGTGACCTCACCGCGGGCGTCGTCCCGTACGCCCCAGTCGTCCGCCAGTGCCGTGACGATGTTCAGCCCGCGGCCGCCGTGTGCGGTGACCGAGGGCGTGGACGGAGCGGGGCGGGTCGGACCACCGCCGTCCGTCACCTCGACCGTGAGCCGCCCCGAGGGATCCATCCGCCAGGCGCAGCGCACATCACCGTCGCCGGCCAGCGCGTCGCCGAGGGGCCTGCCGTGCTTGCAGGCATTGCTGAGCAGTTCGGAAAGGATCAGTAGGGCATCGTCGATGACCGATTCCGCCACACCGCCAGTGCGCAGCTGATCGCGCATCCGGTGCCTTGCTTCCCCCACGCCCGCAGGGCCATGGGGTACGGCCATGCTCGACGACGTGGGCACCTCCTGTGCCACCACCAACGCCACCCCCGAGACCTCCTTCGCCCCACGCCACGGTGTGAATGCCCCATTGGACTGGACTGGAAACCGGCCAACGAGCGTGCTGTGACGCACTCCTCACGCTCGAACACGGACCGAACGCGCCGGTGCACACCCCGTAGTTGAGTGGCTGAATTTCGTCCCCGATATGCCGACTTGTCCCTGGGTGAGGTCCGGCCGTCTTGGCGGAATTCTTACCTCCGTCAAGCGCCGCGCGGGGGCGGCGCCGGGAGGTGACAGGGCGGTCGCAGGTGTGAACAGCGGCGTGTTCGGAACGGTCGCGGAGCGCGTGTGCGGAGTTGTCGGGAACGGTGTGTTCGGAGTTGTGGGAACCCGTGTGTTCAGCGGCCGAGTTGCTGGAGAACCGCGCGCGGGCGGTTGGTGATGATGGCGTCGACACCCAATGCGACGCAGAGGTCGACGTCCTGGGGTTCGTTCACGGTCCACACGTGCACCTGGTGCCCGGCGCTCTTCAGGCGCTCGATGTACAGGGGGTGGTTGCGCAGGGTCCGGATCGAGGGGCCCGCGATCCGGACACCGGCCGGCAGCCGACCGTCGCGCAGCCGGGGCGAGACGAACTGCGTCAGGTAGACCGTGGGCAGGGTCGGGGACGCGGCCCGGACGCGGTGCAGCGAGCGCGCCGAGAAGCTCATGATCCTCACCGGTGAGTTGGCGGGCGACTCCGGGGCGTCCAGGCCGAACCGCTTCAGCAGGACCAGCAGCCGTTCCTCGACCTGGCCGGCCCAGCGCGTGGGGTGCTTGGTCTCGATGGCCAGCTCCACGGGGCGCCCGGCGTCGGCCACGAGTTCGAGCAGACGCTCAAGGGTGAGGACGGAGGTGTCCGCCCGGTCCTCGGGGGTGACCTCCCAGTCGGGGGCCTCGTCGCCGCTCTTCCAGGAGCCGAAGTCCAGGGCGGCGAGATCGGCGAGCTCCAGGGCGGAGACCGCGCCGCGGCCGTTCGACGTACGGTTGACGCGTCGGTCGTGGACGCAGACGAGATGGCCGTCCGCCGTCAGCCGGACATCGCATTCGAGGGCGTCCGCACCTTCCTCGATCGCCTTCTTGTACGCGGCCAGGGTGTGCTCGGGGGCCGCCTCGGAGGCACCCCGGTGGGCGACGACCTGAATCGGGAGCTGTCGTGCGTGGGTCACCGCGTCATGGTGCCACCGTGACGGGGTACGCGTGGGGGTGGTGACCGTGGACGACCGGGTTCGTACGCACAGTACGCGTGGTTGGTCCGATAGATCCTATATAAAGGATGGTCCCGGACCCACAGACACCGCTTATGGTGCCCTGACGGCTCGTGGGAAAAGCTGACCGCATACAGAACTCACGCACAGCCTCTGTGCGACTGTGCGACCAAGAACAGTAGACCGCCTACAAGGTGAAGCCGTGGACCGAGGAGAAAAGCTGTGAGCACCGAGAACGAGGGCACCGCGGTACCCCCGGCCCCGTCCGCACCTCCCGTGCCGGTGGATTCTCCCGCTGCCTCCGCGCCGGCCCCGACGCACGAGCCGAGCGCGGCACCGGCGGAGACCACCGCCCCGGCCCCCTCGGCCGAGACCGCCGACAACGCCCCGACCACCCAGTTGCCGCCGGTCCCGCCGACGGCGCAGCAGCCTCAGCCCGAGCTGGTGTCCACGGGGGCACCCGGTTACGCGGCGAGCCAGGGCCAGGTGCCCGGCGGCGGATACGGCCAGGCACCGGGCGGTCCGGGCGGGCCCGCCGGGCCGGGTGGATCCTCCGCGCCCGACGCCTCCTGGCCGCCCCCGCCGCCGCCCGCCGTCCCGTCGTACGCGGACAACGGGGCCGCCGCCGGCGCGTACGGGGACAGCGCCGGCGCGTACGGCACCGCGGGCGCCGCCGGAGGCGCCGGTGGCACGGGTGGTCCCGGCGGCCCGGGCGATGGCGGCTGGGGCTCCTCCTGGCAGCAGACGCAGCAGCCGGCCCCCAAGCCGGCCGGCAACAAGCGCGGCGGCCTGATCGCCGCGATCCTCGTGGCCGCGCTGGTCGCGGGCGGTGTCGGCGGTGGCATCGGCTACACGCTCGCCGACCGCAACGACAACTCTTCCGGCTCCACGACCGTCTCGGCCTCCCAGAACGGCGGAGACGTCAAGCGCGCGGCCGGTACGGTCGCCGCCGTGGCTTCCGCGGCGTTGCCGAGCACGGTCACCATCGAGGCGTCCGGCAACGACGGTGAGGGTGGCACGGGCACCGGGTTCGTGTTCGACAAGGAAGGGCACATCGTCACCAACAACCACGTGGTGGCGGAGGCCGTCGACGGCGGCAAGGTGTCGGCCACCTTCCCCGACGGCAAGAAGTACGACGCCGAGGTCGTCGGCCACGCGCAGGGCTACGACGTGGCGGTCATCAAGCTGAAGAACGCCCCGTCGAACCTGCGGCCGCTGACGCTCGGCGACTCCGACAAGGTCGCGGTGGGCGACTCGACCATCGCGATCGGCGCCCCCTTCGGCCTCTCCAACACGGTCACGACGGGCATCATCAGCGCCAAGAACCGTCCGGTGGCCTCCAGCGACGGCTCCTCCGGCAGCAAGGCCTCCTACATGAGCGCCCTGCAGACCGACGCGTCGATCAACCCGGGCAACTCCGGCGGCCCGCTCCTCGACGCGCGGGGCGACGTCATCGGCATCAACTCGGCGATCCAGTCCGCCAGCAACGGCAGCTTCGGCTCCGGCCAGGCGGGCTCCATCGGCCTCGGCTTCGCCATCCCGATCAACCAGGCCAAGAACGTGGCCCAGCAGCTGATCAGGACGGGCAAGCCGGTGTACCCGGTGATCGGCGCCTCGGTCTCCCTGGAGGAGGGCACGGGCGGAGCGAAGATCACGAACTCGGGTGAGGGCGGCGCGGACTCCATCACCCCGGGCGGGCCCGCCGACAAGGCCGGCCTCAAGCCCGGCGACGTCATCACCAAGCTCGACGACCACGTCATCGACAGCGGCCCCACCCTCATCGGCGAAATCTGGACCCACCTCCCCGGCGACAAGGTCACCCTCACGTACACCCGCGACGGCAAGACCCGCACGGCGGACGTCACGCTGGGGGAACGCGAGGGCGACAGCTGATCATCGCTGCATCGCCGCATAGCCGTCCCCGTTCCCTCAGCCGTCCGCTGTGGGTGGGGACGGCTCGGCGTCGGGCAGGGATCAGGAAGGGGTCTCCCATGGCGGAATCAGCACGGCCCGGAAGTTCTCGCCGCCGTACATCGACTCGTAGAAGATCTCGACCATCAGACGCTCACTGACGAGCGCCCAGAACCAAGCGTGGTCACGCTGGTCGAAGTCGTCGAGAAACAGCAGGTGCACGACTTGGCCGGAGAGTACGGGAACACCTGGTTGCAACGTCGACACCTTCGGGTGCACCGAACGCCCTCGCGTGAGCTGCCTGTAGGTCCTGAGGTCCCACTCACCGATGACCTCGCCGTCCACCTGGACCACGCTCCTGGTGACTATGGCCGGACCCAGACCGGCATTGACGAGCTGGATCCCCGTCCTTGTCCCTTCGAAGTTCAGCACTCGCCGAATCTGTAGGAGAGGTCTCACCGACTGACGATTGTGGGACCTGATGTTTCTCGATTCCGTGAAACTCACCCAGAGCGAAGCGAGTGCGATCATGGTCGCCGACACAGAGATCCAGATTTCCGGCTTCATGGGCCCCTCCCCCGCTCACAGTTGTAGCCGATCGGCCACGTGGTGGGCGTGCCACTCGTGGACCACCATCTCTTGATCATGACCGCAGCCGGTACGCTGTACCCGCTCCGTCCCTGGTGGGCGGGGCGCAGGTGGGTTGCCCGAGCGGCCTAAGGGAACGGTCTTGAAAACCGTCGTGGCGCAAGTCACCGTGGGTTCAAATCCCACACCCACCGCCAGGCAATACGGCCCCTGACCAGGCATCCAGGTCAGGGGCCCTGCTGTTGTTCGGTCCCCGCCGACGACCGCCGTCCCCGTGGTTTCCCGCACGATCGGGCACGGATGGGGCACGGCCGACTGCCCGTGGCGCTGGGCAGAACGGCCCGCAGCGGAAGACCGGTCGACTGAATCGACCGCATGCCAGGATGAGGACATGCAGCCCGTAGACGTGCACAGCCATCTGCGCTTCATGCTCAACGAGTGGGACCCGATTGGCGTCGCTGATGACGTCCAGGATGAGTACGACTGTCTCATCGCTCCCCTCCTCACCCGTCTGCATGCTGGGGCTGGGCGGGCATCGATCGGCGAGTTCCTGGGGTCTGAGCTTGAAGATCACTTTGCTCTCGAGCCTCAGCCCCAAGAAGTGGACCAGCTGGCGGACAGGCTTGTGGCCTGGTGGTCCACCGTCGGCGCTGCTTGAAGAACAGGCCGGCGGAGTCTCGGGGATCTTGGTGAGCTGGGTTTTTGCTGGTCAGGCTCGGTAGGCTCGTGCGCCTAGTGGTCGTCGTTGGTCGCCATTGGCCACTGTCGAGCGGCCTCGGACGGCCCAGAGACGGCCCGGCACGGACATGAAAGTCAGCTCTGCCGAGACGGTCCCGCCTTTGACGTCGCTCTAGCATCCTGCCCACCGTCGCAACTTCCTGGTGACCTGAGCTTTGTGGAGTTGGGTTGCCGAGGCTTCGCCCGGGCTCGTCATGAACGCCGTGATAGGGGTGAAGTTTCCCCGTGATCTCGGACACTCGATGGTTATGCAGCGAGGGCGTGCTGTTGCCGCTGCCTGGTCTCGGCTGGGGTGAGGTAGCCGAAAATCTTGTGCTTGCGCAGGCGGCGGCGGTTGTAGAAGGTCTCGATGAAGTTGAAGACCTCGGCGCGGGCGGTGGCCCGTTCGGGCCAGGTCCGGGTGCCTATCTCCTCTTTGAGCAGGGCCCAGAAGCTTTCAGCGGCGGCGTTGTCGAAGCATGATCCGGTGCGCCCGCAGCTCTGCCGCAGACCCAGCTCCCTTATTCGATCCCGGAATTGGGCCGATGTGTACTCTCTTCCGCGATCACTGTGGATCACGCAGCCGGGCTGCAGGTGGCCCCGGCCGTGAGCCATGTCCAGGGCGTCGACGACGAGTTCGGCGCGGTGGTGGTCGGCCATGGCATAGCCGACGACCTCGCGGGTGGCCAGGTCGAGCCATCCGTGACGACGATGGGCGAGCCGCGGGGCGCGTGCCGCCTGGTGACGAGTACCGGGGGCACGACAGCGGGCGATTCCGCGATGCCCGCCGCGATGCTTAGCCGCAGTCCGCGGCCACTTCATCGATGCGTGGCCGGTGACGTGCTCGTACCAGGATGAGCCCGTGCTCACCGGTCCGGCGTCGACGGAGTGGTACGAGCCCGCAATTCACCTGCGGGCAGGCCCGTTTCCTCGTCGCATTGCTGGTGGTCTCGCAGGGCGGTCAGCAACTCCGAGCGGCGCCCCTCCGCTTGCGGCTGACCGGGGAAAACCACCGGGTCAACCAGCACCTCAGAGATCATTACGGTGACAGTCCTTACGTAACACCCTGAGCATGGCTCTTCGTGCGACATGCGACGAGGTCCGATGCACGTACGAGACTGAACAAGGTTGACCCGGAGGTCGTCGGTCCTGATTTCAAAGATCCAGCGAGCCGAATTCCCAGGAGTTCAAAGAAGAACCAGGGCGCGCTCGCGCGTCTTACTCGGGCAGTTCCTCTAGGTGCGGCGTTCCAGCCGGCCAGCGGATCGTGCATGTCACAGCCAGGCGCCACTTCTCGCGCGGCGCGGGCTCGGGCGGGACGCTGGTTGCGGTGGTCTTGGGTAGCCGGGCCAACTGCCGGATCGCGGTCGGTCCACGCCGCCACCAGTACCGCTTCTCCCTGGGCGGTTTGCCCACGTGCCCACGCGGTCGACGTGGAGTCTGTGGGCCGTGTGTGGGCCAACCTGCCAGCCGTCGATGCGTGAATGCGCTGGTCCGAAAGGACGTCCCGGTTTGGGGCGCCCATGTGGTGCGTGGCGCGCTACGAGATGCGGGGCGGGAGAGCGGCGCGGATTCTGGTGGGGAGGGGGTCTACAGCAGAAGGAGCCGCTATGTCTGTGATGGGCAAGCTCAAGCAGATGCTGAAGGGGCATGAGGAGCAGGCTGGACAGGGCATCGACAAGGCCGGTGACTTCGTCGACGGGCGGACGCAGGGGAAGCACAGCGGTCAGGTCGACTCGGCGCAGGAGAGGCTCAGGCAACAGCTGGGCTCGGATCGGGCGCGGGCCGGGAAGCCCGACGCCGGTCGTCCCGACGCCGGTCGTCCCGACGCCGGTCGTCCCGATGTCGGTCGTCCTGATGTCGGTCGTCCTGATATTCGGCGGCCCGATGTCGGGCGTGAGGAACCGCCTCGGTGAGGGTTCCGGTTGGCTGAGAGCCGTCCCGTGGATGATCTTTGACTCCGGTGGAGGTTTGCGCAGGCGGGCGATGCCGAGTATGGCGTGGAGGACGCCGTCGCCCTTGAGGTGACAGTCTTGCCACCACTGCGGAGCCCGGCCTTGCGGAGATGCCTAGATACCTGGATCCCTAGATCCCTACTCCGGAATTCACTGGGCGGTCTCGTCATCGGCCGGTACCGTGCGACGCGGAACCAAGGGGGACGAGTCCGTGCGCCCAGTGCTGTTGTTGGATGTGGACGGACCGCTCAACCCGTATGCCGCCAAGCCGTACCGTCGGCCCGAGGGCTATCGGACGCATCGCCTGCTGACGCCTCGCTGGGAGGCCGCCGAGCGGCGCCGGCTGACTGAGTGGGGGCTGCCGAACAAGCCCGTGAAGCCGCTGCGGGTCTGGCTCAACCCGGATCACGGCCCGGCGCTGGATGTCCTTCCCTACGACCTCGTGTGGGCGACCACCTGGGAAGAAGAAGCCAACGGGTTCATCGCGCCAGTCCTGGGACTGCCTGAGCTGCCCTTCATTCCCTGGTCCTCGCCGCGGGCCCAGCCCGGCGGCGGTGTGTTCTGGAAGACGCCGGAGATCGTCGCGTGGGCGGAAGGCCGTGCGTTCGCTTGGATCGACGACGAGATCACAGAAGCCGATCGCACCTGGGTGAGGGAACACCACGACGGTCCCGCCCTACTGCACCGGATCGATCCCCGACGCGGCCTCGCCAACGACGACTTCGCCGCGCTCACGGCGTGGGCGACCGACCTGGACTGACTTCACCGCCGCCCGAAAAGCGCCCAGGACGCCGTGCTGCGCGCACATTGCGGGACGCTCTCAGGGGCACGTCTCAATCCGCCTCGGTCTCAGCCTCGTCCTCCTCCGGCGGGGCCGACTCGCGTGCCGCGATGATTTCCGTTTCGTACTGGTCGATGACCTGCTCCGCGGTGCGGCCCGTGCACTTGGCCACCTCGTCGATGGCGACGACCGCCCAGTTCGCCAAGGAGAGCGCGAAGGCCAGGAGTTGGTCGTCGCCGTAGGCCCGCTTGACCGTCAGGAGATACATGAGGTTCAGGTAGGGCACGAGATCGGGTTCGGAGACGTGGCCCGTGCTCGTGCGCATCAGTTCGATCGTGGTCTCCGTCGCCTCCGCGCGGAGTGGGAGCAGTCGGTCCCGTTCCCGATGGACCTCGGCGAGCAGTTCCCGGCGGTGTTCCCTGTCCAAGTCCACATCGTGCCTCCGGAGCGGCTGTTCCTCCCACGGGCCGGGCCACGCCGGACCGCCGCACCTTCAGTTCTTCCAACCACCGGCGTCCCGAAACGTGGGTGGCGGTCCCCCGTCTCACCCCGCCCCCGCCCGCCCCTCACGCCGCCCTTGTCACCCACCACCCCTTGTCACCCACCACCCCTTGTCACCCACCACCCCTCGACATCCGCGCCGCCGAGGCGATCGTCGATCTCGCCTCCCGTTCCGGCAGGCCCGTGCGTACGGCGGCGTCGATCAGGGCGTTCGTGAGCTCCGGACCGAGGCCGTTCTCGTAGGCGCGGCAAGCCGCCCAGAAGAGGCGGGTGTTGCGTTGCCCCTCCTGGGCGGTCAGGACGAAGTGGACGAGGCCGTGGCCGTTGCCCTGGCCGCCCGTCGTCCGGGAAAGGCCCGTGCGCGGTGGTGGCAGCAGGAGGCGGAGCAGGGCCGGTGGACAGGGGGCCGGGGGGAGGTGGGAGGTGCCGGGGGCCGCGGTGTAGGCGCCGTGGTCGGTGCGGGAGCCGGGACCGACGAGGTAGCCGCCGGCGCCGCGGATGTCGATGCCGGGGGCGAGGCGGCTGGCGGAGTTGGGGACGGCGACGTCGGGTGGGCCGGTGAGCCAGAGGTGGCGGCCGCCGCTGGGCGTCAGCACGACGACCGTCTCGGGGATCGTGAAGAGGTGGCGCAGGGCCAGTTCACGCAGGGCCGCCGAGGAGTCCGTGCCCGATTTCGTATCGAGGTCGACGCCGATCAGGTGGTGGGGGTGGACACCGCAGGCGATGCCGTAGCCGGTGGCCCAGGGGGCGGCGGCGAAGAGTTCGCGGATGCGCCGGGGGTCGGTGGAGGCGTCGTACACGCCGTGGCCGAAGCGCCCGCACTCCCCATGGCAGAGGGACGGGGCGGGTGCAGAGACAGGGGCAGGGGCCGAGGGGGAGGTGGGAGTGGGGGACGAAGCGGGTCTGTGGGGGGAGCGTAGGGCCGGGAGCTTGGTGCGGGACAGGGGGATCACCGCCAGTCCGCGTTCGGCGGCGGAGAGCGCGTGTGCCAGGGCCAGGGTGCTGGCCTGCCGGTCCGTGGTGGCCATACCCCCATGTTCGTACTCATGTTCGATAAAGGGAAGAGGGTTCGGGGTGCGCTTTCGGTCGTCGGGGGCCCGATCGCGGGTCAGCCGGAAATGTGCCGGAACGCTTCACCCCTTGTCTCGCTTGATCTTGCGTTCGGTTGCCGAGGTCATCCCGTCTGAACTGGGAGTTCCTTGATCAAGAGGGGTTTATCGACTTGTCATCACGCTTCAGGGGGAATGGGAGCTTCCGGGGTGGTTCGTCGGGGATTCGGTGGGCAACTCTTGAGTCGCGACGTCGAAGACACGAAGACACGAAGACCCGCACCGGGACGGTCGGCCAACTGCCTCGGCGCAACCCGTACTTGTGTGAAAGGCCCTGGAGGAAATGCACATGGCAAGCATCCGTACCGCCCGCGTTCTCGCCGCCGTCTCGGCGCTCCCGCTCGCCGCAGTCCTGTTCACCGGCGTCGCGACGGCCGACAACGGCTCCTTCGCGGACAACGGATCGAACGCCGGCGTGGCGAACATCGTCGGCAGCGGTGTCGGCCACGACAACAGCGGCAACTCGTCGACCTCGCAGCAGCAGGCGAACGGCTCGGGCGCCTCGAACCAGAACAACACCGCCCAGGTCAACGGCTCCGGCTTCACGGCCATCGACCAGGACAACGCGGTCGTCAGCTTCACCCACCTCTGGTGAGCCTGGTGAGGGCGGCCGGTCGGGCCGGGGGCGGATGGATGAGGTCACCCCGGCCCCGAGGCCACCGCCCTCGGACGACGTAGGACGTGTGGGACATGTTCGTGGGGTGTGACACGCCTGTGCGGCGGTGCTTCGGCATCGCCGCACAGGCGTTTTCGTCGTGGGGTGCGGGCGTTCGCACGCCGCACTGCGGCGACCTTGACAGCCGTGGTGGCGGACCCTCAATCTGACGGGCAGTCAGAAATGTCGGAGGGGGCTGCTCCACGATGGTCGAGGACCTGTCCGTACGGCTCAAGGCCTACGAGGGGCGCCCGGCCGTCCTCGGCGGCCGCGGCAAGGATCCCGTCAACTCGCCCATGATCCGGCACTGGTGCGAGGCCATGGGGGACACCAACCCCGCGTACACCGGACCGGACGCCGTCGCACCGCCGGCCATGCTCCAGGTGTGGACGATGGGCGGACTGAGCGGCCACGAGACCCGCTCACCGGCGTACGACGAACTCCTCGCGCTGCTCGACGGCGCCGGATGCACCTCCGTCGTCGCCACCGACTGCGAGCAGGAGTACCTGCGGGCGCTGCGTCCGGGGGACGAGATCACCTTCGACTCGGTCATCGAGTCGGTGTCCGAGCGGAAGACCACCAGGCTCGGCACCGGGTACTTCGTCACGACCCGGATGGATGTGCGGGTGGGCGAGGAACTCGTGGGCACCCACCGCTTCCGGATTCTCAAGTACGCGCCCGCCCACGCACCCAGGACACCGTCGTCCGGGACGCCGTTGTCCGGGACGCCGTCGCACCGGACGCCATCCTCCACGGCATCCCCGCCCCGGGAGAGGCCCCGCCGCCCCCGCCCCGTCGTCAATCGCGACAACGCCGGTTTCTGGGAGGGGATTTCACAGCACCGTCTGCTCATCCAGCGCTGTGCCGACTGCGCCACGCTCCGCCTCCCCTGGCTGCCCGGCTGCAACGCGTGCGGTACGGCCGCGTGGGACACGGTCGAGGCGAGCGGCGAGGGGGTCGTGTACTCGTACGTCGTCATGCACCATCCGCCCTTCCCGGCCTTCGACCCGCCGTACGCCGTCGGGCTGGTCGAACTGGCGGAGGGGGTGCGGATGGTCAGCAACGTCATCGGGGTGCCGTGCGACAAGGTGCGGATCGGGCTGCCCGTACGGCTCGAGTTCGTGCGCTGTGACGAGGAGTTGGAGCTTCCGGTGTTCCGCGCGGCCGAGGAGGGGGTGGTGTCGGCGTGAGGGTCGGGACCGGGGACGTGATACCGCCGCTGGAGATCGAGATCACCCGCACGCTCGTCGTCGCGGGGGCGATCGCCTCGCGCGACTACCAGGACGTGCACCACGATCCGGAGCTGGCGCGGCGGCGTGGGTCGCCCGATGTGTTCATGAACATCCTGACGACGAACGGGCTGGTGGGACGGTACGTCACCGACCACTTCGGCCCGGACGCCGTCCTGCGCAAGGTGGCGATCCGGCTGGGCGCACCCAACTACCCCGGCGACACGATGGTGTTGACCGGCACGGTCGAGGCGACCGACGGCGCGAGCGTCACGGTCAAGGTGGTCGGCGACAACGGCGTCGGGCGGCACGTCACCGGCACGGTGACCCTGACCTTGGGGGAGGCGGGGTGAGCATACGGGCCAGGGACGGGCTGGGCGGGCGGGCCGCGATCGTCGGCATCGGCGCGACCGACTTCTCCAAGGACTCGGGGCGCAGCGAGCTGCGGCTCGCCGTGGAGGCGGTGCGCGCGGCGCTGGACGACGCGGGACTGGCGCCGGCGGACGTGGACGGCATGGTGACGTTCACGATGGACACGAGCCCGGAGATCACGGTCGCACAGGCGGCCGGCATCGGCGAGCTGTCCTTCTTCTCCCGCGTCCACTACGGCGGCGGTGCCGCGTGCGCGACCGTGCAGCAGGCGGCGCTCGCGGTCGCCACGGGCGTGGCGGAGGTCGTGGTCTGCTACCGGGCCTTCAACGAGCGCTCGGGGCGCCGGTTCGGGTCGGGTGTACGGCACCGGGAGCCGTCGGCGGAGGGTGTGGCCCTGGGCTGGACGCTTCCGTTCGGGCTGCTCACCCCCGCCTCGTGGGTGGCGATGGCGGCGCAGCGCTATCTCCACGCGTACGGGCTGACCCCGGAGGCGTTCGGGCACGTGGCCGTGGTCGACCGCAGACACGCGGCGACCAACCCGGCGGCGTACTTCCACGGCCGCCCCATCACCCTCGACGAGCACGCGGCCTCGCGCTGGATCGTCGAGCCGCTGCGCCTGCTGGACTGCTGCCAGGAGACGGACGGCGGCCAGGCCCTCGTCGTCACCTCGGTGGAGCGCGCACGGGACCTGCCGAGGCCGCCCGCCGTGGTCGTGGCCGCCGCCCAGGGCGCGGGCCGGGCGCAGCAGCAGATGACCGGCTTCTACGACAGCGACCTCACCGGGCTGCCGGAGATGGGCGTCGTCGCCCGGCAGCTCCGGCGGACCTCGGGGCTGGGCCCCGACGACATCGACGTGGGCATCCTGTACGACCACTTCACGCCGTTCGTGTTGATGCAGTTGGAGGAGTTCGGGTTCTGCGGGCCGGGCGAGGCGGCGGACTTCGTCGCCGAGGAGCGGCTGCCGCTCAACACCCATGGCGGGCAGCTCGGCGAGGCCTATCTGCACGGGATGAACGGCATCGCGGAGGCCGTACGACAGCTGCGGGGCACTTCCGTGAACCAGGTCGCCGGTGCCGAGCGGGTGCTGGTCACCGCGGGGACGGGGGTGCCCACCTCGGGGTTGGTGCTGGGAACGGACGGGTGAGCGGTCCGGACGGGGCGGCTGAGGGGAGCTTCGGGCATCCTGGGGGGGCGGTGGGACGGGGGCGCCGTACACCGTGGGCAGGTGGTTCTCAGGGGTACACCCTCAGTACCTGGGGGCTGTTCATCCACCTCCAGTAGGTGAGGCCCGCCCCACTCCTACAACCTGAGGGGGATTCGTCTTCGGGACCTGCGGCCGATCCGCCGGGCGGGGCCCGCTCCTAGCGTGGAGCCATGACCACACCCGTCTGCACCAGCGCTTCGCAGGCCGCTGCACCAGTGCCGCGGACCCTGTCGACCTCGGCCCGCTCGCACTCGGCCCGTTCGCACTCCAACCGGCCCACCCTGCCGGGCCTGACGGACCTGTCGTACCCGTCGTTCTCGGCGTACGTGAAGGCCCGCCAGCCGGTGCTGCTGCGGACCGCCCGGTCGCTGACCGCGAACCCGTGCGACGCCGAGGACCTGTTGCAGACCGCGCTGGCCAAGACGTATGTCGCCTGGGAGCGCATCGAGGACCACCGGGCCCTCGACGGCTATGTCCGTCGGGCGTTGCTGAACACCCGGACCTCCCAGTGGCGCAAGCGCAAGGTGGACGAGTTCGCGTGCGACGAGCTGCCGGAGCCCGAAGGGGTCCAGGCCGCCGACCCGGCCGAGCAGCAGGCGCTGCACGACGCGATGTGGCGGGCGATCATGAAGCTGCCGGCGCGGCAGCGGGCCATGGTCGTCCTCAGGTACTACGAGGACCTGAGCGAGGTCCAGACGGCCGAGGTGCTCGGTGTCTCGGTCGGCACGGTGAAGTCGGCGGTGTCCCGCGCGCTGGGCAAGCTGCGCGAGGACCCCGAGCTGGAACCCGTGCGATAGCGCGTTCGTTGGGCTGTCATGTGGCTCCCGCGTCAGGCTCCATGTCCGGCCCGGTACCGGCTCTCCGGACGACTCTCTCTGATCGATCATCCTGACAGCTAGTGACATACCGAGCGGTATGTGAGCAGAATCAGCGCAACCGTTACCACCGCGTAGGCAGAGCCGCCCCGGGAGGACGCCGTGCTGAGCACCATGCAGGACGTACCGCTGTTGATCTCCAGGATTCTGACCCATGGGTCGAGCATCCACGGGACGTCGCAGGTGATCACCTGGACCGGCGAGGGCGAGCCCGACCGCCGCTCCTACGCCGAGATCGGCGCCCGCGCCGCGCAGCTGGCCCACGCCCTGCGCGAGGACCTCGGCGTCGACGGTGACGAGCGGGTCGCCACCCTCATGTGGAACAACGCGGAACACGTCGAGGCGTACTTCGCGATCCCCTCCATGGGCGCCGTCCTCCACACCCTCAACCTGCGGCTGCCCCCGGAGCAGCTCGCCTGGATCGTGCACCACGCGGCCGACCGTGTGATCATCGCCAACGGTTCGCTGCTCCCCCTTCTCGCGCCGCTCCTGCCGCACCTCAAGCCGGTGGAGCACGTCGTCGTCGCCGGCCCCGGCGACCGGTCGCTGCTCGCCGGGGCGAGCGTCCAGGTGCACGAGTACGAGGACCTGATCGCCGGCAAGCCGACCACCTACGACTGGCCCGAGCTGGACGAACGCACCGCCGCGGCCATGTGTTACACCTCCGGCACCACCGGCGACCCCAAGGGCGTCGTCTACTCCCACCGCTCGATCTATCTGCACTCCATGCAGGTCAACATGGCCCAGTCCATGGGTCTGACGGACGCGGACCTCTCGCTCGTCGTCGTCCCGCAGTTCCATGTCAACGCCTGGGGTCTGCCGCACGCGACCTTCATGACCGGCGTCAACATGCTGATGCCGGACCGCTTCCTGCAGCCCGGCCCACTCGCCGAGATGATCGAGACGCTGAGGCCGTCGCACGCCGCCGCCGTGCCCACCATCTGGCAGGGCCTGCTCGCGGAGCTGACCGCCCGCCCGCGCGAGGTCGCCTCGCTCACCCAGGTGACCATCGGCGGTTCGGCCTGCCCGCCCGCCCTCATGGAGGCCTTCGACAAGCTGGGGATGCGCGTCTGCCACGCGTGGGGCATGACGGAAACCTCCCCGCTCGGCACGATCGCCCGGCCGCCGGCCCATGTCGAGGCCGACTCGGAGGAGGAGCTCGCCTACCGCCTCACCCAGGGCCGCTTCCCGGCCTCCGTCGAGGCCCGCCTCACCGGTCCCGGCGGCGAACGCCTGCCCTGGGACGGCCAGTCCGCCGGTGAGCTGGAGGTCCGGGGTCCCTGGATCGCGGGTGCCTACTTCGGCGGCCAGGGCGCGGAACCCATCCGCCCCGACGACAAGTTCAGCGAGGACGGCTGGCTGAAGACGGGAGACGTCGGCACGATCAGCCCCGACGGCTTCCTCACCCTCACCGACCGCGCCAAGGACGTCATCAAGTCCGGCGGCGAGTGGATCTCCTCCGTCGAGCTGGAGAACGCGCTCATGGCCCACCCGGACGTCGCCGAGGCCGCCGTCGTCGCCGTCCCGGACGAGAAGTGGGGCGAGCGCCCCCTCGCCACGGTCGTGCTGAAGGAGGGCTCCACCGCCGACTTCGCCGCCCTGCGTTCCTTCCTCGCCGACGAGGGTCACATCGCCAAGTGGCAGCTCCCCGAGCGCTGGACGATCATCGAGTCGGTGCCGAAGACGAGCGTGGGCAAGTTCGACAAGAAGGTACTGCGGAGGCAGTACGCGGAGGGCTCGTTGGACGTGACGCAGATCTAGGACGCGTCGCGGTCAGCCGAACAGCAGCGGTCGGGGCGGTGTTTCACGTGAAACACCGCCCCGACCGCTGCTGTTCGCAGGCTCAGTTCGTGCCGTTAGCGGCCCAGTCCGCGCCGCCCGCGGCTCAGTTCGTACCGACTCGTGCCAACAGGTCCACGATCCGGGTCTGTACATCGGGGCTCGTCGAGCGCTCCGCCAGGAACAGGACCGTCTCCCCCGAGGCCAGCCGCGGGAGTTCGGAATGATCGACGGCTGCGGTGTAGACGACGAGCGGGGTGCGGTTCAACTGGCCGTTCGCCCGTAGCCAGTCGATGATCCCGGCCTGTCGGCGGTGTACCTGGAGCAGGTCCATCACCACGAGGTTGGGCCGCATCTGCGCGGCGAGGGTGACGGCGTCCGCGTCCGACGCCGCCCGCGCGACCTGCATACCGCGCCGTTCCAGCGTCGCGGTCAGGGCGAGCGCGATCTCCGCGTGCTCCTCGATGAGCAGCACGCGCGGCGGGTGCTGCTCGGAGTCGCGCGGGGCGAGTGCCTTCAGCAGGATGGCCGGGTCGGCCCCGTACGCCGCCTCACGTGTCGCCTGGCCGAGGCCCGCCGTGACGAGCACGGGAACCTCGGCGGCCACGGCGGCCTGGCGGAGCGACTGAAGTGCGGTGCGGGTGATGGGGCCGGTCAGCGGGTCGACGAACAGGGCGGCCGGGTACGCGGCGATCTGGGCGTCCACGTCCTCGCGGGAGTTCACGATCACGGGCCGGTAGCCGCGGTCGCTCAGCGCCTGGTGGGTCGACGCGTCCGGCGCGGGCCACACCAGCAGCCGGCGCGGGTTGTCCAGCGGCTCCGGCGGCAACTCGTCGTCCATCGGCTGCGGATGCGGCCGGTCGGGGATCTCCACCGCGCCGCCGGGCCCGTCGAGCGGCTCGGGGCCTTCGGCCGCGTTCTCGTCGGGCGCCCCTATGGCGTACGACCGCCCGGCACCCTCCGTACGACCCGCCAGCCGGGACTGCCCGGCGAGGGACGGCTGCGGCGGGAGCGGAACCTGGCCGGCGAGCGAGGGCTGCGCCGGCAGCGGGATCTGACCGGCGAGGGACGGCTGTGACACCTGCCCGGCCGCCTGCGGCTGGGCCGCGGCCTGGCCGGGGGGCGGGGTCTGGCCGGTGCCGAGGCGCACACCCGTGCCGTTGGTCGGCGTGGACTGCGGGTGGGGGCGCGCGGCCGTCTCGGGGCGGTCGCCGGTCGGCTGGGGCGGCGTCCCCAGCTTGCGGCGCCTGCCGGAACCACCGGGCTGGTTCGGGGCAGGCGTGGACCCGGCCTGGGGCTGCGCCTGCGCGGCGGCCTGTACGCCGGACTGCGCTGCCTGTGGTTGTGCCTGTCCCTGGGCTTGAGCCTGGCCTTGGGCTTGGACCTGTGCCTGGGGGCCGCCCTGGCGGGAGAAGGGGACACCCTGGCCGAGCGTCCGCACACTGATCGACCGGCCCTGGGTGGAGTTGGGGTCGACGGGAGCGGGGGCCGTGGGGCCGGTGGCGGTGGGAGCGGGGGGCTTCGGCGCGGCCTGCACCTGAGCCTGAGCCTGAGCTTGGGCCGGTGCCGGTGCCGGTGCCGGGGCTGCGGCTTCGGCAGGCAACGGCTGTGCGGCGCGCGGCTGCTGCTGGACCGCGACCTCCGGCGGCAGCGGGGTGCCCGAGGACGGGGTGGACTGCGGAGGCAGGGGCGCCTGAGGAGCGGCTACGGGGATACCGGCGCCGGAGGTCTCGTGGCGCGGGTCGGGCCAGGACTGGGGCTGCTGTTGCGGCTGAGCCGCTCCGGGGGCGGCGACCTGAGCGGGGGCGGGCTGCTGGGCGCCGGGCATACCTGTTGCGGGCATCCCCGTTACGGGCACGGGCTGAGCGACGCCCTGGACCGGCTGCGCGCCCTGCGTCCCTGGGGCCTGGATCCCCGGGACGGCCTGGATCCCCGGGACGGCCTGGATCCCCGGGACGGCCTGGATCCCCGGGACGCCCTGCGCTCCCGGTACGACGACGGAGTGTCCGAGGGCTCCGGCCTGAGCGGGCACCTGCTGCCGGCCACCGGGTGCCCCTTGCGGCGGGACGACTCCCTGGACGGCACCGGGTTGTCCGACGGCAGGCTGGCCTGGGGTGTTCTGGGCGGCAGCGGTCTGCGCCGCGACAGGCTGCCCGGTGGCCGCCTGTCCGGGAAGGGCCTGACCGGGAACGGCCTGACCGGCGACCGCCTGAGCGGCGCCCCCCGGAACCCCTTGCGGAGCGACGGACTGCGCGGTCGCGATCCCCGCCGGAACGGGCTGACCGGGGGCCACCCCAGCGGCTTGGGCGGCCACTGGCTGCGGTCCACCGGGGACACCCTGCACGGGCACGGCCTGCGGTCCGCCCGGGATCCCCTGGGCGGAAACGGGCTGCGCGGCGGCCATCGGCGCCCCCTGCGCGGGGACCGGCTGCCCGGGTCCTCCCTGCGGGGGAATGCCCTGAGCGGGAGCGCTCTGGGCCGGCACCCCTTGCCCCGGTGCCATGGTGCCCACGCCGTCACTCTGCTGGGGGGCGGGCTGCCGTACCGCACGGCGGCGGCCCGT
Source organism: Streptomyces akebiae (assembly GCF_019599145.1). NCBI lineage: Bacteria > Bacillati > Actinomycetota > Actinomycetes > Kitasatosporales > Streptomycetaceae > Streptomyces > Streptomyces akebiae. The sequence goes on from NZ_CP080647.1 coordinate 5,227,559, forward strand.
GGGCGCGGGCACAGGGTGCGGCTGCGGCGGGGTGTGGTCGCCACCGGGGTTGTGCAGCGCGGCGTCATGGCGACCGTCGTCGGCCTCCCCGGCCGGGGCACCCGACACCGGCGCCGCAGCGGTCACGTGGCCCTCACCGGGTGCCTGCTCGGCGGTGGTTTGACCGGGAGCGGCCATCTGCCCCGCGTCGGCCGCCAGCCCCGAGGCCGGCCCGGCGACGCCACCCGGCGCCCCCGGACCGCTCTGAGGAAGCTGCTGTCCGACCCCGATGAACTGCTGCCCGACACCGGCGGCAGGCACCGGCCCTCCGGCAGGCACCGGCCCTCCGGCGGGCGCGACTCCCCCGGGCGGCACGGGCCCGCCGGGCGGCACGGCTCCACCCATGGGGGCCTGCCCTCCTACCGGCACCGGCCCGCCGACGGCGGGAACTCCGCCCGCAGCGGCCGCGACACCCCGGCCGGCCTCGTACCCCTCCCCGGCCTGTGCGGGCCCGGCGGTTGCGGTGGTCGCGGTGGTCGCGGCGGGCAAGGGCATCGGCATGGGTGTGCCGGGGGCACCTGGCGCCGCGGGCAGCGGGACCGGGCCGAGGCCGGTGGCCTCTGGGTAATCGGGGCCCCGGTCGGCCGCGGCCGGTGGCAGGGCGAAGACGGCTCGCGCACCCTGCTCGGGCGCGGCGGCACGTTCCTCGCCGCCCCCCAGGGCGCGACGGCGGCGGCCGGTGGGCTGCTGGGCACCGCCCGCCTCGGCGGAGGCGTCGTCGGTCGCCTCGGCGGCGCCCGGGGCCGGCCCTGCGGGCAGGGCCGGCGGCAACGCGTTCTGTGCGGCGGGCTCCCGGCGCGCGCGCCGTCCGCCGGGGGCGGGGACGCCCTGCGGCGGCACGGTCCCGCCCAGCCCGGTGGCGGCGGCAGCGGCACCCGCCGCGTGCTCGGCCGCGGTGACGACCGCGCCCTCGGCGGCCACGGCCGCACCGGCCTCCTCGGCCGAGGAGGCCCTTCCACGCCGCCGCCCGGTACCCCCGGAGCCTTCGCCCTCGGCGCCCTGCGCGGGCCCCGCGCCCTCACCGGAACCGGCCGCGTCGACGGCCGCGCCCGGCGCACCGGCCGCCTCCTCCGCCCTGCGCCGACGCCGCCCGGTCGGGGCGACAGCGGCGGCCTCGGCCTCCCGGCCCTCGGCGGCGTCCTCGCTCTCCAGGAACGCGTCCACCGACGAACGCCGCGCCCGCCGCCGCCCACCACCGGCGGGGGCCTGCTCGGGCAGGGCGACCTCGGCACCGGTGGCCACGGCCCCGGAATCGGCCTCGACTCCCGTCGCTGCGGGCAACTGCGCGGCGGGCACCGCCCCGGCACCACCGCCGAGCGGCACCTCCAACACGTACGCGCTGCCGCTCATCCCCGGCACCTCGACCGTCTGGAGCACACCGCCGTGCGCCCGCACGATCCCCTGGACGATCGGCTGGTGCACCGGGTCGCCGCCGGCGTACGGCCCGCGCACCTCGATGCGCACGACCTCACCACGCTGCGCGGCCGCCACGACGACGGTGTTGTCCATGTAGCCGCCGACGGACATGGGCGCGTTGCCCGTCGCATCGACACCGGCGACATCGGCGACGAGATGCGCGAGGGCGGTCGCGAGCCGCGTCTGGTCCACCTCGGCCTCGATGGGCGGCGCGTGCACGGCGAACTGCACCCGTCCCGGCCCGACCAGTTCCACGGCTCCGTCGACCCCGGCCGCGACGACCGCGTCGAGCATCACGGCCGTCCGCACGAGGTCGTCCTCGCCGGCGTCGATCCGCTGGTAGCCGAGCACGTTGTCGATGAGCGTCGTGATCCGGGAGTACCCGGCGGTCAGATGGTGCAGCACCTGGTTCGCCTCGGGCCACAGCTGCCCGGCGTCGTCGGCGGCGAGCGTGCCCAGCTCACTGCGGAGCTGGTCGAGCGGGCCGCGCAGTGAGGTGCCCAGCACGGCGAGCAGTTGCTCGTGCCGCGCGGCCAGCGCCTCGTACCGGTCCTTCTCGCGCTCCCCGAGTGCCGCGTACCGCTCGTCCCCGGCGGCGAGTTCCTCGGCGTGCTGCTCGCTCAGCTCGGCCAGCTCGGCGGCGTGCTCCTCACGCACGCCCGCGAGTTCCTCGGCGTGCTCCTTGGCGAGCCGCTCCAGCTCCTCCGCGTGCGTCTCGGCCTCGGCGTCCTTCTCCTCGGCGAGCTTGTCGTACGGCCGCCGGTCGGTGAACGTCATCACGGCGCCGACGAGCTGATCCCCGTCGCGCACCGGCGCGGTCGTCAGATCGACCGACACCTTCTCGCCGTTCTTCGACCACAGCACCTGCCCGCGCACCCGGTGCTTGCGCCCGGACTTCAGGGTGTCCGCGAGCGGCGACTCGGTGTACGGGAAGGGGGCGCCGTCCTCGCGGGAGTGCAGCACGAGCGTGTGCAGCTCACGTCCGCCGAGGTCACTGGCCCGATACCCCAGTATCTGAGCGGCGGCCGGATTGACGAGGACGATCCGCCCGTCGGTATCGGTCCCGATGACACCCTCGGAGGCGGCCCGCAGGATCATCTCGGTCTGCCGTTGCGAACGCGCGAGTTCGGCCTCGGTGTCGACAGTGCCCGAAAGATCCCGTACGACCAGCATGAGCAGCTCGTCATTGGCGTAGCCGTAACCGTCGTACGCCTGCTGGCCGTTCTCCAGATTCGCGCTTGTGACCTCGACCGGGAACTCGCTGCCGTCGGTCCGGCGGGCGATCATCCGGGTCGGCTTGGTCCGCCCCGTCGGGTCCATGGTGTCGGGCCGCCGCATGGAGCCCGGGATGAGCCGGGAGTCGAACTCGGGCAGCAGGTCCAGCAACCCGCGCCCGACGAGGGCGGTGCCGGGTGCCTCGAAGGCCTCCAGCGCGATCGTGTTGGCGTTGACGACGGTCCCATTGGCGTTGACCAGCACCAACGCATCGGGCAGTGCGTCCAGTATGGCTGCGAGGCGAGCAGCGCCTCGGGATGGCCTGCTGCTCACGAGACGCTTCCTCCCTGTTACCGCACCTTGCCGACCGCTGGGCCCGTGGCCATCTTGCCAACCGGCCCGCAACGTGTCACGCGAGGGAGTCTACGGGCAGAGGTTGCGCTCGCGACGCCGGATGAGAGGGAGGTCGCACACCGAACATACGGAGATGCCGTGACCGCGCGGACGGGGATGCCGTGACCGTGTGTTTTGCCGGAGGACCTTGACGGAGGCACATATGTACGGGCTGTGCGCGGGCGTCGAGGGGAGCGTCCGCGTCGCGCGGGGGTGGCCGGATTCGCGCCCTTCCTCTTTATGCGCGGAGGCCTGGCAGCACGGGAACCAGGGCGTCCCAGCGGGCGATCTCGCAGCCGTCGCCGCGGTCGAAGCGGGCGTCGACGCGGCGTCCGGCCCAGGTCCCGGTCACATGCGCGGTGGCCGGTCCGCCGTACTGCATCGTGCACACGGTGCCGGACCGGACCGGTGCGAACGGGTCCGTCCCCCAGGTCGTCCGGCGATCGAGCCGCCCGCACGCAGCCCGCGTGTCCGGGTGGTTGCCCCCTTCCGGATGGCACCGCAGCTCGAACGTCCCGTCCGCCCCGCCACCGGCCTGGCGCACCGTGACGGTCAACCGGTCGCCGGGGCCGACGGCTGGGGTGGGCATGGGCAGTGACGGCTGCGGGACCGGCTCGGCGGCGTACGCGTCGGGCGCCACCGGCGCGAGCGTGCCGGCGGCGGCCGCGGCGAGAGAGGTGAGGGCGCCGAGGAACAGCCGGCTCAGGGCGGCGGCGGGGCGGCTCGGGTGTGGGCCGGGAAGGCTCTGCGACATGACCTGACTAACGCCACGCCCACCCCACGGTTGCGGCTGCCGCCGCGCGCCGCGTACGCCCGCGCCGACGCTGCGACGCACCACTCCCGACGTGCCATACGGCTTTGCCCTGCGGCCTCTCCGCCTAGTACCGTGGGAGGCGATTGGTGACAGCCCACCCGGCTGTGTCATCATCTGCACGCACCACTCGCGCTCGCGCGGGCGGTTGTGCTGGAGGCGTCGCCTAGTCCGGTCTATGGCGCCGCACTGCTAATGCGGTTTGGGACTTCAATCCCATCGAGGGTTCAAATCCCTCCGCCTCCGCGCTTGATCACCGAAGCCCCGGTCCACGCGACCGGGGCTTCGTCGTTCCCAGCCTTGCTCCGAGACCACCTCTATGAGGTGTTTTCCCAGGTCACAAGGGGTGCAGCAAACGGATTTCACATGGCGACGGCAGTCATGTAATGTTCTTCCTGTCGCCGCGAGCGGGCCGAAAGGACCGGGAGCGGCGGAAAAACAAAACAAGCACTCGTAGCTTAACGGATAGAGCATCTGACTACGGATCAGAAGGTTGCAGGTTCGAATCCTGCCGAGTGCACAGCAGACCAGAGGCCTCGTGGATCACTCCACGAGGCCTCTGGTTTTGTCATGTCGGCAGGGTTGGTGGAGAGATCCGGGTGCGGGGCGAGCACGGAGGTCCGTCGGGCAGACCGCCCCGAGAAAGCCTGGTCCGCACCGCTGGTCGGCTACCGCCCCCTTGTGCGCCGATGCAGGCCACGGACGTGCACATTGCGGCTGCCACAGGCACGGTGAGCCTGAGTCCGACCAGTGCCCGTCGCCACATGCGCCTCACGTTTCCAGATTCCTTCGACCGACGAGGCGGGGGACGGGACGCTCCCGCTTCCGACTGGGGGCGGCGGAAGCGTTGACCTGGACCGGCACAGGGCCGTTCCGGGGGCCGCGCCCGGTGCGGCTTTCCGGCGACCAAGATCAAGAGGCTCGGGGCAAGTCCGGGTCCTCGATGGTTGGCGCATACTGGTCGCAATGACAAAGCCAGGTGCACCGAAGCGCTATCTGCCCACCAGTCCCTTCAAGGCCCCGGTCGCCCCACCTCCCAAGCACTTCGCGGTGGGCGACCAGGTCACGCATGACATGTACGGTCTCGGCCGGGTGATCGGTATCGAGGACGGGATCGCCGCGCTCGTCGATTTTGGTTCGGCGCGGCAGCGGATCCTCAGCCCGTACAGCAAGATGAGCAAGCTGTAGGACGGCGGCGGCCGGAGGGCCGGACGGCCGCACGACCGCTTGACCCGCAGTGCCGCTGGGTTTCGCTCCGGAGGGGCGCGCCCTCCGGCTTTGCCATGCCCACGGCCGCGTCGTGCCGCCCCGAGGTCCACACCCCGGCCGTCGTGCGGACGCGTTGTCAGTGGTGCCCTCTACTGTCGTGGGGGATGGCACGCGTGTGGAGATGTACGGGGCTGCGCTGGGGCGAGGGCGGGGCGCCGTCGTTGGAGTGGGCGGGTGGACGGGGGAGTCCGCTGCCGCGGGGGAAGTCGGTGGCTTTCCGGGTCGTGAGCGACGCGCGGACGTGCGTCGGTGCTCGCGGGAACCCGTGTCCGGTGCTGGCTGAGGTGCCGGGGCGGAGTACCGGGGCCCGGTGCGAGGAGTGTGCGCGGCTCGACCGGGCGCATTCCGTGGCCGCCGACACGATCGCCGACGACCCGCGGCCGTATCACGTGTACCTCGCGTGGTTCGGGCCCGGCATGGTGAAGGTCGGGATCACCGCCGTCGAGCGGGGACCGGCGCGGCTGTTGGAGCAGGGGGCGGTCTGCTTCGGATGGCTCGGGCGGGGGCCGCTGATGGCCGCGCGGCGGTCGGAGGAGATGCTGCGGGCCGCGCTCGGGGTGCCTGATCGGATCCCGTACGCCGAGAAGCGGGTCGGGCGGGCCGATCTGCCGGCGGTCGAGGAGCGCGTCGAGGAGCTGGCTGAGCTGCATGGGCGGGCCCAGGCGCTCGCCGGATGGCCCGAGTCGTTGGAGCGCGTTCCCTTCCAAGCAGTCGATCACTTCGGGACGTTCGGGCTGGACGGGCTGCCGGCCGCCGACGCCGTGGTGACCGAGCTGGTCACGGGCGGGTCCGTGGGCGGCGAGATCCTCGCGGTCGCCGGACCCGATCTGCATCTGGCCACCGGGCGGGGGGTCGTGGTGCTCGACACACGGCTCATGACCGGGTGGGAGCTCACCGGACCCGTCGGCGAGGGGCCTCGCGGCGTCCTCACCCTGCCCGTACGGGAGTTGCGGAGCAGGGGGGACGGGAGCGTGCAGGACGGGTTGTTCTGAGGCTCGGAGGGGGCTTTTCCAGGCAGGCAGAGCGTGGGGCCGCAGCGCTCCGTGGGGAGAGGGCGGATCATGACGGCGCTTGCATAAAAGCGGTGTCAGGGCGGGTCGGCCCAGGGCCCCCAGCCGTGGTGGCGGGGCTGTGGATCCCCGGTGAGGCGGCCTGGGGAACGCCGTGGAATCGATCAGAAAAGTGCTGGTCGGCGGGGGTGGCGTCCGAGAAGTCGGGGATCTTCCCAGGTGTTCCCTGAGAGGCGCCTGTGCGTTTCTTAGAAAAATCACAGGTTCCGGAAAGGGTGTTCTCAGGGGGCCCCGACAAGGTGTCCAGCATGACCACGACCTCGCCCCAGGGGCGCACCGAACTGCTGAGGCCGGACGGGAGCCCCGTCCGAGTGCTTGTGGTGGACGACGAGCTGTCGATCACCGAACTGCTGTCCATGGCCCTGCGCTACGAGGGATGGCAGATCCGGAGTGCGGGGGACGGCACGGGTGCCCTCCAGACCGCCCGAGACTTCCGGCCCGACGCCGTCGTCCTCGACATGATGCTGCCCGACATGGACGGCCTGACCGTCCTCGGTCGGCTGCGGCGCGAGTTGCCGGACGTGCCCGTGCTCTTCCTGACCGCGAAGGACGCGGTCGAGGACCGGATCGCCGGGCTCACCGCCGGCGGCGACGACTACGTGACCAAGCCGTTCAGCCTCGAAGAGGTCGTCGCCCGGCTGCGTGGGCTGATCCGCCGCTCCGGCGCCGCCGACCGCCGCTCCGACTCCGTGCTCGTCGTCGGTGACCTCATGCTCGACGAGGACAGCCACGAGGTGTCGCGCGGCGGGGCGAACATCCACCTCACCGCCACCGAGTTCGAACTGCTCCGCTTCCTCATGCGGAATCCGCGGCGCGTCCTCAGCAAGGCGCAGATCCTCGACCGCGTGTGGTCGTACGACTTCGGCGGCCAGGCCAATGTGGTCGAGCTCTACATCTCGTACCTGCGGCGCAAGATCGACGCCGGGCGGGAGCCGATGATCCACACCCGGCGTGGGGCCGGCTACCTGATCAAGCCCGCCTCGTCATGAGCGGGCGACGACGGACGCGTACGCAGAGGCAGCCGAGACCGGGGCTGAGGCCGGGGCTGAGGCGAGGACAGCCGCGCACGCTGCGTACGCGGCTCGTCGTCTCCGCCGTGGCGTTGATCGCGGTGGTGTGCGCGGTGATCGGGACGGTGACGACGGTCGCGCTGCGCTCGCATCTGTACGACCAGCTCGACGACTCCGTCAGCCAGGTGGTGGGTCGGGCCGCGGGCGTCGGCCCCAAGAACCTGCCTCCTGGCACCACGCAGCCCAAGCCCGACGGCGAGCAGGACCCCCTCAAGAAGGAGACCGGTCCGCCGGACCTGGAGGAGTTCGTCACCCGGGGCCCCCAGCAGATGATCGGCACCATCGCGGCGAAGGTCACGAACGGCACCGCCGTGGAGGGCATGGTCGGCAAGGAGTCGACCTCCGACAACGGGGTCACGGGCGCCACGGCGTACGCAATGGACGAGGACCAGCTCGCAGAGCTGAACAGTGTTCCCAAGGACGGGGACGCCCACACCGTGACCATCACGGGGCTCGGCGACTACCGCGTGATGTACCGGAGCGGTGACAACGGCGCCTATTACGTCGCCCTCCCCACCACTGAAGTCGACAACACCCTCAACACCCTCATAGCCGTAGAACTCAGCGTCACCGCCGCAGGCCTCATCGCCGCCGGTATCGCCGGGTCCGTCCTCGTCGGTGTCGCCCTGCGTCCCCTGCGGAAGGTCGCCTCCACCGCGACCCGGGTCTCCGAACTGCCCTTGCACACCGGCGAGGTGACCCTCAACGAACGCGTGCCGGTCTCCGAGACCGATCCGCACACCGAGGTCGGCCAGGTGGGTGCCGCGCTCAACCGCATGCTCGACCACATCCACGGCGCCCTGCACTCGCGGCAGGAGAGCGAGACGCGCGTACGGCAGTTCGTCGCCGACGCCAGTCATGAGCTGCGGACGCCGCTCGCGTCCATCCGTGGCTACGCCGAGCTGACCCGGCGCGGCCGGGAGGAGATCGGGCCCGACACCCGGCACGCGCTCGGGCGGATCGAGTCCGAGTCCGGGCGGATGACCATGCTCGTCGAGGACCTGCTGCTGCTCGCGAGGCTCGACGCCGGACGGCCGTTGCAGGTCGAGCAGACCGACCTCATCCCCCTCGTCGTGGACACCGTCAGCGACGCGCGGGTCGCCGGGCGGAGCCACAGCTGGCGGCTCGACCTGCCGGACATGCCCGCGCTCGTGTCGGCGGACGCGGCGCGGCTGCAGCAGGTGCTCGTCAACCTGTTGGCGAACGCCCGTACGCACACGCCCCCGGGCACGACCGTCACCGCGCGCGTGCAGCGGCGTGGGCCGTGGATGTGCGTCGACGTCGAGGACGACGGACAGGGCATTCCCGAGGAGTTGCTGCCGCACGTGTTCGAGCGGTTCGCGCGAGGGGACTCGTCGCGGTCCAGGGCCTCCGGCTCGACCGGACTCGGGCTCGCCATCGTGCAGGCCGTCGCCGACGCGCACGGCGGTGCCGTGACCGTCGACAGCGTGCCCGGCAGGACCGTGTTCACCGTGCATCTGCCGGCCCTCGGCCGGGACGTACCGCTGCTCGACGACGCCGCGAACTGGGAACTCGACGACCTTCGGTACGACGGCGAGCACGACGGCGCGTTCGACGGGAACGACCTGGTGACCGGCGCAACACGCCGGCAATCGGACTCACAGGCGCACCACAGTGTGAGCACACGGGCATAACAGAGCGGCTCGCGAATGTGGTTGGCATGCGAACCGACTCTTCTCCCGGCACCCTGCCGGCGCGGGAGCACCTCCCGGCCGGAAACGCCGGTACGCCTGTCCTGGACGTAGTGATCCCCGTCTACAACGAGGAGAAGGACCTCCAGCCGTGCGTGCTCAGACTGCACGAGCACCTCGCACGCACGTTCCCGTATGCGTTCCGCATCACGATCGCGGACAACGCGTCGACGGACACCACCCCGCAGGTGGCCGCGCGGCTGGCGGCCGAGCTTCCCGAGGTGACGTCCTTCCGGCTGGAGCAGAAGGGACGGGGGCGGGCCCTGCGGACCGTGTGGTCCGCCTCCGACGCGCCGGTCCTCGCCTACATGGACGTGGACCTGTCGACGGACCTCAACGCCCTGCTCCCGCTCGTCGCCCCGTTGATCTCCGGCCACTCGGACCTCGCGATCGGCTCCCGGCTCGCCCGCTCGTCGCGGGTGGTGCGCGGCACCAAGCGGGAGTTCATCAGCCGGGCGTACAACCTGATCCTGCGCGGCTCGCTCCAGGCCCGGTTCTCGGACGCGCAGTGCGGGTTCAAGGCGATACGCCGGGACGTCGCCCAGGTGCTGCTGCCGCTGGTCGAGGACACCGGGTGGTTCTTCGACACCGAGATGCTGGTGCTCGCGGAGCGGGCCGGGCTCAGGATCCACGAGGTGCCGGTGGACTGGGTCGACGACCCGAACTCGACCGTCCACATCGTGAAGACGGCCACCGACGACCTCAAGGGTGTCTGGCGGGTGGGCAAGGCGCTGGCCACCGGGTCCCTCGCGCTCGACCGGCTCGCACGGCCGTTCGGGGACGATCCCCGGGACCGTGACATCCAGGACGTGCCGCGCGGCCTCGCCCGCCAACTCCTCGGCTTCTGTGTGGTGGGCGGCCTCTCCACCCTGTTCTACCTGCTCCTCTACAGCGGCTTCCGGGTCTTCTCGGGGGCGCAGATCGCCAACGCGCTCGCCCTGCTGCTCTCGGCGGTCGCCAACACCGCCGCCAACCGGCGTCTGACCTTCGGCGTCCGTGGCCGCGGCGGTGTCGTCAAGCACCAGGCGCAGGGGCTGGTGGTGTTCGGCATCGGACTGGCCCTCACCAGCGGCTCGCTCGCCGCCCTGAACGCGGCGACCTCCGACCCCGCGCACTCCACGGAACTGGCGGTCCTCGTCGCGGCCAACCTCGCGGCGACGGTGCTGCGGTTCCTGCTCTTCCGGGCGTGGGTCTTCCCGGACCGGCGCGACGGCTCCCCCGCGGAGGGCTCGACCGTCGTCGCCGCGCACCACCCCGGCCCGCACCACGCCTCCTCGCACCACCCCGCCCCGCGCCACGCCTCCTCGCCGCTCCACGCGACCGCGGCGACGGTACGTCCGGGACAGCCGGGGCCGTACGGCCATCAGGACCGGTTCCAGCCGACGTACACCACGACCCCGTTCCGCGCCGGAGAAGCCGCGGACTTCACCTGGGGGGAGCCGACCATGCAGATGCGGCCGGTGCGCCCGCACGATCAGGATTCGAGGAACGCACGATGACGACGCAGTTCGAAACGACGAGCCGGCCGGGGGGTCCCGGCCCCGACCGGGGAACCCAGCCCACCTCGACCGCCGTACACGCCGAACAGGAACCGGTGGTTCCGGGGGCACCCGCCGAGCCCCCGGCCCCCGACTCGGGCGAGCCCGGGCAGCCCTTCGCCAAGCGCCTGTGGAGAGGCCGGCCCGGGGACAACCGGTGGGTCCGCCCCGGCTTCCTCCTCACCCTCCTGCTCATCGGCGGCCTCTACACCTGGAACCTCACGGCCTCCGGATACGCCAACTCCTTCTACTCGGCGGCCGTACAGGCGGGCAGCCAGTCCTGGAAGGCCTTCTTCTTCGGCTCGCTGGACTCCGCCAACGCCATCACCGTCGACAAGCCCCCGGCCTCCCTCTGGCCGATGGCGCTGTCGGTGCGGCTCTTCGGCCTCAACTCCTTCGCGATCCTGTTCCCGCAGGTCCTGATGGCCGTCGCCACCGCCGGGGTGCTGTGGGCGGCCGTACGCCGCCGCTTCAACGCCACGGCCGGCTTCATCACCATGGCGGTGTTCGCGCTCACGCCCGTCGCCGCGCTGATGTTCCGCTTCAACAACCCGGACGCGGCGCTCGCGCTGCTGATGGCCGCCGCGGTCTACTGCACACTGCGCGCGACGGAGAAGGCCCAGACGAAGTGGCTGGTCTGGGCGGGCGTCGCCATCGGTCTCGCCTTCCTGGTCAAGACGCTCCAGGCCTTCCTGATCCTGCCGGTCCTCGCGATCGTGTACGTCGTCCTCGCACCGGCCTCGGTGAGGAAGCGGGTCGGCCAGGTGCTGCTCGCCGGGCTGGCGATGGTCGTCTCCGGTGGCTGGTGGGTCGCGATCGTCGAGTTGTGGCCCGCGTCCTCCCGTCCGTACATCGGCGGCTCGCAGAACAACTCCTTCCTGGAGCTGACCTTCGGCTACAACGGTCTCGGCCGCCTGAACGGCGAGGAGACCGGCAGCGTCGGCGGGGGCGGGGGCGGCGGTGGCGGCAATTGGGGCGAGACCGGCTGGGACCGGATGTTCAGCTCCTCCATCGGCGGTCAGATCTCCTGGCTGATCCCGGCCGCGCTGATCCTGCTGGGGGCGGCGATCTGGGCCACGCGGAAGCTGCGGCGCACCGACACCACCCGCGCGGCCTTCCTCCTCTGGGGCGGCTCGCTGCTGATCACCATGGTGGTCTTCAGCTTCATGCAGGGCATCTTCCACGAGTACTACACCGTGGCCCTCGCCCCCTACATCGCGCCGCTGATCGGCATGGGCGCGGCGCTCCTCTGGGACCAGCGGGACAGGTTCTGGGCGTCGATCACGCTGGCCGCCGCCATGACGGCCACGGCCGTCTGGGGTTACGTCCTCCTCAACCGCTCCTCCGACTACCTTCCCTGGCTGAAGTGGGTCGTGCTCGTCGGCGGTCTGGTCGCCGCGCTCGGCCTGGTCTTCGTGGCCAGGCTGGGCCGTCGACTGGTCCTGGCGGTGGTCGGCCTGAGTCTCGTCACGGCGGTGGCCGGCCCGACGGCGTACACCTTCACCACCCTCAACGAGGGGCACACCGGTTCGATCGTGACGGCCGGTCCGTCGACCCGCGGCGGAATGGGCGGTGGCCCCGGCGGTGGCGGCATGGGCGGCGGTCCCGCCGGCGGCGGTGGCGGCATGCCGGGCCAGAACAACCAGCAGGGCCAGCAGGGCCAGAACCAGCAGGGCGGCCAGAACGGTCAGAACGGCAACGGTCAGATGGGTCAGCCCCCGACCGGCGGTTTCGGCGGCGGTCAGAACAACCAGCAGGGCCAACAGAACCAGCAGAACCAGCAGCAGGGCCAGGGCAACGGTCAGACCCAGAACGGTGACGGCGGGCGCATGGGTGGCGGCGGCGGTGGCGGCATGGGTGGCCTGATCAACGGCACCTCCGTCAGCGACGAGGCCAAGGAACTGCTGGAGAAGAACGCGAGTGACTACACCTGGGCGGCCGCCGCCATCGGCGCCCAGAACGCGGCGAGCTACCAGCTCTCCACCGGCGAGCCGGTCATGGCGATCGGTGGCTTCAACGGCACCGACCCGTCCCCGACCCTCGCGGAGTTCAAGAAGTACGTGGCGGACGGCAAGATCCACTATTTCATCTCCGGCGGTTCCGGCGGCGGTCGCGGGATGGGCGGCGGCAGCGACGGCACCTCCTCGCAGATCAGCTCCTGGGTCCAGGAGAACTTCGAGTCGGTGACGGTCGACGGCACGACGTTCTACGACCTGACACAGGCGAAGTAGGCAAGGCCGCGAGAGGCGGGGCGGTGGCCCGGGGTGCGGACGAACCCCCGGGCCGCCGCCCCTTTCCGCGTTGTACGCCGTATAGGAACTGTTCTACGGTGTACAGCATGTCGACCCCCACCATCTCCACGGCGCCCTCCACCCAGGGGCACCCGCAGCGCTGGCTGATCCTCGGTGTCATCTGTCTCGCGCAGCTCACCGTGCTGCTGGACAACACCGTGCTGAACGTGGCGATCCCGTCCCTCACCGAGGAGTTGGGGGCCGCCACCTCGGACATCCAGTGGATGATCAACGCGTACTCGCTCGTGCAGTCGGGTCTGCTGCTCACCGCCGGCAGCGCGGCCGACCGCTACGGCCGCAAGAAGATGCTGATCGCGGGTCTGGTGCTCTTCGGCATCGGATCGCTCGGGGCCGGACTCGCCCAGTCCACCGGGCAGTTGATCGCCGCGCGGGCCGGGATGGGTGTCGGCGGCGCCCTGCTGCTCACGACGACCCTCGCCGTCGCGATGCAGATCTTCACGCCCGAGGAGCAGCCGAAGGCGATCGGTATCTGGGCGGCGGTCAACGCGCTCGGCTTCGCGGCCGGCCCCCTCCTCGGCGGTCTCATGCTCGGACACTTCTGGTGGGGCGCCATCTTCCTGATCAACCTGCCGGTCGCCGCGCTGGGTGTGGTCGCCGTGATCGCGCTGGTCCCCGAGTCGAAGAACCCGCAGGGCGACCGGCCCGACCTGGCGGGCGCGCTGCTGTCGACCCTCGGTATGACCGCCCTCGTCTACGCGATCATCTCGGGTCCCGAACACGGCTGGACGTCGGGCCGGGTGCTCGCCACGGCCGTCGTCGCGGCGGTCGTCCTCGCGGCCTTCGCGTACTGGGAGAGCCGTATCCCCTACCCCATGCTCGACCCGCACTTCTTCCGCGACCGCCGCTTCACTGGTGCCGTCGCCGGGGTCGTCCTCATCACCTTCGGCATGGGGGGCGCCCTCTTCCTCCTCACTCAGCATCTGCAGTTCGTGCTCGGCTACGACGCGTTGGAGGCGGGGCTGCGGATCGCGCCGCTCGCCCTGGTCGTCGTCGTCCTCAACTTCTCCGGACTGTCGGCGAAGTGGACGGCGAAGCTCGGGACGCCGGTGTCCATCGCGCTGGGGATGGTGCTGATGTCGGGCGGGCTGGTCTCCATCGCCACGATGGCCACCGGCGGCTACGCCGGGACGCTGCTCGGGCTGGTGCTGATCGGGATCGGCTGCGCGGTCGCCAACCCCGCGATGGCACACGCGATCATGAGCGCGATTCCGCCGGCCAAGGCGGGGGTGGGAGCCGGGATCAACGGCACGCTGGCCGAGTTCGGCACGGGATTGGGGGTGGCCGTGCTGGGGGCCGTGCTCAACTCCCGGTTCGCGGCGCTGATTCCGGTGGCGGCGGCGTCGTTGCCGGCGGCGTTGGCGGGTGCGGACACGGCTGTCGAGCGGGCCGAGGTGATGTCCGCGTTCTCCTCCGGGCTGGAGACGAGTCTGCTGGTGGGAGCCGTGGCTGTGCTGCTCGGGGGGATGGTGGCGGCGGGGTTGCTGCGCAGGGCGGAGAAGGGGGAGCGGGAGTTGGTGGGCGCCGCGTAGCTCGGGGGGTGCCGTCCGTTCGGCGGGTGCGGGTGCGGGTGCGGGTGCGGGTGCAGGTGCGGGTGCGTCGTGGTGGTTCGCGCGGTGCCCCGCGCCCCTGGAGTGCGCGCTGCGCGCGGCACTTCCCGGGTCTTCACCCGCCTAGCATCGTCTCCGGCGGAGAAAAGTGTGTCTCGGAAGGTGCGTCATGGTGAAGGGAGCCGGTCGGTCCGACGGAGCCGCGCGGGCCAGCGTCTGGCTGGACAGGAAAGCGCGGGCCGGGCGGGGTGGGCAGCCCACGGGGCTGGACCGGGAGCGGATCACCGTGACGACCGTGCGGCTGCTGGACGCCGAGGGGCTGGCCAAGTTCTCGATGCGGCGGTTGGCGGCCGAGCTCAACGTGACGGCGATGTCGGTCTACTGGTACGTGGACACCAAGGACGACCTGCTGGAACTGGCCCTCGACCAGGCCTTCGACGAGATGCGGCTGCCCCCGCCCGACTCCGACGAGGACTGGCGGGACCAACTGCGCGGCTTGGCCGGGGAGTACCGGGCGGTCCTGGTCCGCCACCCCTGGGTGTCGCCCCTCGCGGGCACCTTCCTCAACATCGGCCCGCACGCGCTGGACTTCTCGCTCGCCGTGCAGCGCGTGATCCGCCGCACCGGGCTGCCCGCGCGCGGCCAGGCCGGTGCCATCGCGGCGGTCTCCCAGTTCGTGTACGGCTTCGGCACCATCGAGGGCCACTTCGCGCAGCGCTGTGCCGCGGCCGGAATGACCCAGGAGGAGTACTTCCGCAACGCCATGAGCGCGGTGTCCGACTCCCTGGAACCCCATGAGGTCATCCAGCACTCCGCCGCCCTGATGGAGGCCCGCGGCGGCGAGACCGTCGAGGAGATGCGCGAACGCGACTTCGGCTACGCCCTGGACACCCTCGTCGCCGGTATCGAGGTGATGGCGACGAGGGGCTGAACCGCAGCCCCCCGGCCCCTCAGGCTCCGGCCAATCAGCCCCCGCGGCCCCTCAGCCCTCCTGCGCCAGCCGCGCCGGGAAGCCGCCGGTCGCCACCGGCCCCCACTTCACCGGTGTGATCCGGATGATCGACTTGCCCTGCTTGACCATCGCCTCGCGGTACTCGTCCCAGTCCGGGTGCTCGCCCGAGATGTTGCGGAAGTACTCCACCAGGGGCTCGACCGAGTCCGGAGAGTCGAGGACCTCGGCCGTGCCGTCGATCTGGACCCAGGGGCCGTCCCAGTCGTCGCTCAGCACGACGACGCTCACGCGCTCGTCCCGCTTGGCGTTGCGGGTCTTGGCCCGCTCGGGATACGTGGAGACCACGATCCGGCCCGAGCCGTCGACACCGCAGGTCAGCGGGGAGGCCTGGGGGCCGCCGTCGGATCGCCGGGTGAGCAGGAGCGCCCGGTGCCGGGGGCGTACGAAGTCGAGCAGCTCTTCGAGGGATACCGACGTGTTGGTCGCGATGTTCCGTGCCATGCCGCTCAGCGTAGGGCCTCGCCCGGTCCACGAGCCTGACCCTGTCATGCGTACCCACACGCCCACGCCGGCGCGTGCCCACGCTCAGGTCTGCGGCAGCGCCTCCCCCCGCACCGCCTGCACGTCCAGCTCCACCTTCAACGTCGTACCGATCGCCGCGATCCCCGCCCGCACCACCTGGTTGTAGTTCATGGCGAAGTCCTCACGGCGGAGTTCGGCGGTCGCCCGGAAGGCGGCGCGGGTGCCGCCCCACGGATCCGCGCCGGTGCCCAAGTACGACAGGTCCAGGTCCACCGGCCGTACGACCCCGTGCATGCCCAGCTCGCCGTGGACGGTCCAGCGGTCCGGCCCGACGGGCGTGAGGCCGGTCGAGACGTAGGTGATCTCTGGGTGCCGTTCGACGTCGAGGAAGTCCGCGGAGCGCAGGTGCTGGTCCCGGACCGTGTTCCCCGTGTCGATCGAGGCGGCCCGGATCACCGCCGCCACCCGGGACTTGGTCCCCTCGTCGGGGGTCGGGGCGATCTCGATCGAGGCCGAGAAGTCGGTGAAACGGCCGTGGACGCTGGAGATACCGAGGTGCTGGGCCACGGCGGCGACGGTGGAGTGGGCGGGGTCGACGGTCCAGGGCCCGGGCGGGGGCAGTTCCGAGCCGCCGAGCCTGGCCAGCGTGACCGTGCCGATCTCCGCCCGTCCTCCCCCACTCTCGGCTTCGCACGAGCGGGAGGTACCCCCATCCGTCACCAGGGCGCTGGAGGCCGTCGGCGTGTAGCCGACCGCCGTGACGATCACCGTGTACGCGCCCGGCGCGAGCGGCGTGGGGTCGTGCACGCTCCCTTCGGCGTCCGCCTCGGCCCGCAGCACCTGCGTACCGGTCATGTCGGTCACCGTGACGACCGCGTGCGACACGGCCCAGCCGTCCCGGGTACGGATCCTCGCGGTCAGCCCGGTGGTCAGCCCGGTCCGTCCTGTCGTTGCCATCTGCGTCAACTCCTCAGCGTGCGACCGGCCGGTGGAGCGGGGGGTGGCTCCACCGGCCAGTGGTTCAACTGTCGTGTCCGCGCGAACTACTCGCCGGGGTGCGCGAGTTCGATGTCGTGGCCGTCGACGCCGGGGCCGCTGACCGTCAGGGCCGTGGCCACGGGCGGGTAGCCGGTCGCGATGACCGTGTACTCGCCGCCGTCCAGGTCGGCGAAGGCGTACGCCCCGTCCGCGCCGGTGGTGGCCGTGCCGACCACGTTGCCCGCCGCGTCGACGAGGGTCACGCGGGCGTCGGCCAGCGCCCCGCCCGGCGCCCGTACGACTCCCTGGAGCCGGGCCCCGGCCTCCAGGTCGATCTCGATCCGGGTGACCCCGGTGCCGCCGACCTCGACGGGCAGGGCGCGGGGGCGGAACCCGGCGGCGTTCACCGCGACGGTCACCCCGCCCGGCACCAGCTCGCCGAAGCCGAACTCGCCCTGCTCACCGGTGACTCCACTGGCCAGCACATCGCCGCGCACATCGGTCACCACGACCATGGCGTCCTTCACGCCCTGTCCGGCGCCGACGGCCCGCACCACACCGCTCAGCCCGCTCGTCCCGCTGAGCAGGATGTCGTAGGCGACCGGCTCGTCGTTCACGACGACCGTGGAGGCCTGCGGCTGGAAGCCGTCGGCGGCCGCGATCAGGACGTACGACCCGGCGGCGGGCGCGTCCACCGCGTAGGCCCCGTCGGCCCCCGCGACCGAACGGCCGAGCTGCCGCCCGCCGAGCGAGATCAGGGTGACGGCGGCCCGCGGCACGGGCGCGCCCTCGGCCCCGCGGACCTGCCCCCGTACGGCGATGCCCGTGCCGACACCGACACCGACACCGACACCGCCGCCGACGCCCGACACCGGGGCGGTGGCCGAGGCCGCGCCCGAGGCCGTGACCGCTGCCTCGGGATCGGCGGTCGCGGCGGAGTGGGCGGAGTCGGCGGACACCATGGCCGGCGTCTCCGCCGGGCTCGCCTGGGTCGCTTGGCCCGCCTGGGCCAGCGCTCCGGTGGTCCGCAGCGGGACCTCCTTGATGAAGAAGGAGAAGACGAGCGCGAGGACGGCGAAGGGGGCGGCGTAGAGGAAGACGTCTCCGATGCCGTGGCCGTAGGAGCTCTCCATGACCGTGCGGATCGGCGCGGGCAACGCGTCCAGGTCGGGGATCTCGCCGTGGCCCGTCGCGGAGCCGGAGACCCCGAGCTTGGCCAGGCCCTCCTCGGCGTAGTGCGTGATCCGGTGGCTCAGCACCGCGCCCAGCGCCGAGACGCCGATCGCGCCGCCGAGGGAGCGGAAGAAGGTGACGACCGAGCTGGCGGCGCCGAGGTCACCCGGCGCGACCTGGTTCTGGGTGCACAGCACCAGGTTCTGCATCATCATGCCGACGCCCAGCCCGAGCAGCGCCATGTAGATCGCCACGTGCCAGTACTCGGTGTCGTGGCGCAGGGTGCCCAGCAGGCCGAGGCCCGAGGTCACCAGCACACCGCCGGCGAGCAGCCAGGCCTTCCAGCGGCCGGTGCGGGTGATGACCTGCCCGGAGACGGTCGAGGAGACGAACAGACCGGCGATCATCGGGATCGTCATGACGCCGGACATGGTCGGCGACTTGTCGCGGGCCAGCTGGAAGTACTGGCTGAAGAAGATCGTGCCCGCGAACATCGCGACACCGACGAAGAGCGAGGCCAGCGACGCCAGCGCGATCGTCCGGTTGCGGAACAGCCGCAGCGGCATGATCGGCTCGCTCGCCTTCGACTCGACCAGCAGGAACACCACGAGCAGCAGGGCCGTGCCGCCGACCATCGCGTACGTCTGCCACGACACCCAGTCGTACTTGTCACCGGCGAAGGTCACCCAGACCAGCAGCAGGCAGACCGCGGCGGTGATGAGGAACGCGCCGGCCCAGTCGACCTTGACCTTGCGCTTGACCACCGGCAGGTGCAGTGTCCGCTGGAGCACGACGAGGGCCATGACGGCGAAGGGCACGCCGACGTAGAAGCACCAGCGCCAGCCCAGCCAGCTGGTGTCGGTGATGACACCACCGACCAGCGGACCGCCGACCATGGCGGTCGCGAAGGTGGCGCCGAGGTAGCCGTTGTACCGGCCGCGCTCACGCGGGGAGATCATCGCCGCGAGGATGATCTGGGCCAGCGAGGAGAGCCCGCCCATGCCGATGCCCTGGACCGCGCGGAACCCGATCAGCGTCCCGGCGTTCTGGGAGAGTCCGGCGGCGGCCGACCCGAGCACGAAGATCACGAGGGCGAGCTGGATCAGCAGCTTCTTGGAGAACAGGTCGGCGAGCTTGCCCCAGAGCGGGGTGGACGCGGTCATCGCCAGCAGCGACGCGGTCACCACCCAGGTGTACGCGCTCTGTCCGCCGCCCAGGTCCTTGATGATGTCCGGCAGCGCGTTCGACACGATCGTCGACGACAGGATCGCCACGAACATGCCGAGCAGCAGCCCGGTCAGCGCTTCCATGATCTGCCGGTGTGTCATCGGGGCGTGGTCGCCACCGCTGTGGGGGGCACCCTTGGCGGGTCCTCCTCCGTGCTTGGCGTGAGCCCGCACACCGGCTGGTGTGGTCGTTGCCATGGGGCTTCCTTTTCCTACAGGTCTTTGCGGGTGTACGGGTTGTGGTGGTGGCCGCTACACGGACGTACGGGTCGGTGGGGCGGGCGTCCGGGGCGGCGCGGGGGCGTCGAAGCTCTCCCGCAGCCGGCCCAGGAGCCGGGCCAGTTGTCCGACCTCGTCGTCGGACCAGTCGCTCAGCCGGGCGGCCATCAGCCGACTGGTGCGCCGGTACAGCTCGGTGACCACGGCCCGTCCCTCGGGAGTCAGGCGCAGGACGCGTGAGCGTCGGTCCGCCGGGTCGGGGAGGCGTTCGATCCAGCCCCGCTCGGCGACGTGCGCGACGTGTCGGCTGGTCACCGACATGTCGACGGAGAGCAGCTCGGCGAGCTTGCTCATCCGCATCTCGCCGTGCCGGCCGAGCAGCGTCAGCACTCCGGCCGATCCACCGGGGCACTCGTAGGGGAGCATCCGTGCGATCTCCCGGTTGACGGCCCCGATCGCACTGAGCTGACGGGCCAGCTCCTCGTAGTGCGCTTGCCCGGCCATGGAGTCCCTCCCGTGTTTGTTGCTTAGGGCAACCATAGATCTGGATGGTTGCTACAGGCAAATGAAAACGGGGTGGGAGCGGCCCAAGTCTTGGCAAAGGAGAACGTTCGGAGCGTCCAGGGCGGACCACCCCGCTTGGGTCCGTCCTCCCGGATTCGCTAAGGTCTCGGGCCATGGCTGACAACCAGGGCCCCCAGGGCAACTACGACCCCGCGGGCAGCACGCAGATGTTCCGCGCCTTCGTCGACGAGACGCCGGCGGGGGGCCGACAGGCCGCCGCGACCGGGTCGTCCGGCCCGCGGGTCGGTGTGATCGTCGGTGTGATCGCGGCGGTGGCGGTCGTGGCCGCGGTGGTGTGGCTCGCGCTGGCGTGAGCCCGTGGGGCGGGTTCGCCCGCGGGGGCGGTTTCTGAGCGCCTGTTCGACTGACGGGTGCTGTGGGTTCGGCGGCGCTCCGGTGGGGTGGTTCGCGCGGTTCCCCGCACCCCTAGAAGACCGGGCCCCCAGCGGGGCCACAAGCGCGGGCGCAGCCCCGGCTTTTCAGGGGCGCGGAGAACTGCGCGAGCTACCACGACGCACCCGCCCCGCCCACTCACCAGCACATACGCCGTTCAGTGCGCGCACGCGCACACGACGACCGCCGGGCTGCCCCAGAGCTGGGCAACCCGGCGGTCACGTGTCAACGCGAGGCCGATGGCCCCTCAGTCGGAGATCAGGCCCTCCCGCAGCTGGGCCAGGGTTCGGGTGAGGAGGCGGGAGACGTGCATCTGGGAGATGCCGACCTCTTCGCCGATCTGGGACTGCGTCATGTTCGCGAAGAAGCGGAGCATGATGATCCGGCGCTCGCGCGGCGGCAGCTTCGCCAGCAGCGGCTTCAGGGACTCCCGGTACTCCACGCCCTCCAGCGCCGTGTCCTCGTAGCCGAGGCGGTCCGCGAGGGAGCCCTCGCCGCCGTCGTCCTCGGGGGCCGGGGAGTCGAGCGAGGACGCCGTGTAGGCGTTGCCGACGGCGAGGCCGTCGACCACGTCCTCCTCCGACACGCCCAGGACCGCGGCGAGTTCGGTGACCGTGGGAGAGCGGTCGAGCTTCTGGGAGAGCTCGTCGCTGGCCTTGGTGAGGGCCAGCCGCAGCTCCTGGAGGCGGCGCGGGACGCGGACCGACCATGAGGTGTCACGGAAGAACCGCTTGATCTCGCCCACGACCGTCGGCATCGCGAACGTCGGGAACTCGACGCCCCGTTCGCAGTCGAAGCGGTCGATCGCCTTGATCAGGCCGATCGTTCCGACCTGGACGATGTCCTCCATCGGCTCGTTGCGCGACCGGAAACGGGCGGCCGCGTAACGCACCAGTGGGAGGTTGAGCTCGATCAGTGTGTCCCGGACGTAGGCGCGCTCGGGGCTGTTCTCGTCCAACGCGGCGAGCCGCAGGAACAGGGAGCGGGACAGGGTGCGGGTGTCGATGTTCGCCGAGGCCGACAAGGCCGGGAACTCAGACGCCGGCGGAGCCTGGGGACCGGGAAGGTCCTCAAGCGTCTGAAGGTCCTGAGGGGCCTGGATAGCGTCGGGCGCGGTCTCGCTCTTGGCGAGTGT
The DNA here is from genome assembly GCF_019599145.1 of Streptomyces akebiae. Lineage (NCBI taxonomy): Bacteria > Bacillati > Actinomycetota > Actinomycetes > Kitasatosporales > Streptomycetaceae > Streptomyces > Streptomyces akebiae. The sequence continues at coordinate 5,249,113 of NZ_CP080647.1, forward strand.
GAGCACCTTCGAGCTGCCCTGGTCTGCGGACATGCCACCCCCTTTGGGTCGCGGACGGTCGCGGCGGACGCTCCGTCGTAAGGAACGCAGCCTCCACCTGAATACCGGCGGCGAGGCCACGGCAAACGCGCTGGGGGAAGAATGTCACACGTCGGCAACGCGATGTAGTGACATGTCGACATGGAGAGGGTGAATAGGCCCTGGAAACAGGCGTTCTGACAGGATTTCAGCGCAGATCAGCCTGAAGAAACCTCAATGAGCGATTCGCTCTCACCGGTGATATCTCGACAGCGCATTCGGTCACGCCCATGGCCTGCGCACGCGTACCGATGGCCGATTCTGTGCGCCCCGCCTGCCTTCGTGCGCCCCGTGTGCCCCATGGTCCATCCACGCTTGCGCCAGGGGTTCTGGTTACCGACGGTCACCCGCCGAGCGGAGCTCCTACGCCTCGATTCGGTTGGCCGACCGCAACCGCGCGAAGCTCCGGGCCAGCAGTCGCGACACATGCATCTGGGAGACCCCCAGCTCCGCGCTGATCTGCGACTGCGTGAGGTTGCTGTAGTAGCGGAGCAGCAGGATCCGCTGCTCGCGTTCGGGGAGTTGGACGAGGAGATGCCGTACGAGGTCGCGGTGTTCGACGCCGTCGAGTTCGGGGTCCTCGTAGCCGAGCCGGTCGAGCAGGCCCGGTAGCCCGTCGCCCTCCTGGGCGGCCTCCAGCGAGGTCGCGTGGTACGAGCGGCCCGCCTCGATGCAGGACAGGACCTCCTCCTCGGTGATGCGCAGCCGCTCGGCGATCTCCGCGGTGGAGGGGGTGCGGCCGAAGGCGGTGGTGAGGTCCTCGGTCGCGCTGTTCACCTGGACCCACAACTCGTGCAGCCGGCGCGGGACGTGGACCGTGCGGACGTTGTCGCGGAAGTACCGCTTGATCTCCCCGACGACGGTCGGCATGGCGAAGGTCGGGAACTGCACACCACGGTCCGGGTCGAAGCGGTCGATGGCGTTGATGAGTCCGATGGTGCCGACCTGGACCACGTCCTCCATGGGTTCGTTGCGGGAGCGGAAGCGGGCGGCCGCGTAGCGCACGAGCGGGAGGTTCGCCTCGATGAGCGCCCCGCGCACGCGGTTGTGCTCCGGAGTGCCCGGCGCCAGATGCTTCAGCTCGCCGAACAGGAGCTGGGTGAGGGCCCGGGTGTCGGCGCCGCGACGTTTCTCCGGGGCGGGGGCCGTGACCTGGGCTGTGACCTGGGCCGGTGCGGCATCGGGAGCGGGGACGTCTTCCTGGGGAGGCGCAGTACTGGCCGACACGGTCAACGCCACCTCTTCATCCATCAACTCAACCGTCAAAAGCGGTCATAGCATCACAAGACATGTGCACTGTGATCAAGCACCACATATAGCCGTGTTGAGAAAAAACGCCCCGGGCTGCGAGAGCGCGGGGCGGAGAAGACGCGTGGAGTGAACGCGGGGAAGGCGACGAGGAGGGTGGGGGGAGGGCGATGCGGAGGGGGTGGAGGTGGCGGAAGTGGCGGAAGTGGGATGGGCGTGTGGCTCAGAACTCGTAGTCGGCGATGATCCACGTCGCGAACTGGCCCCACAGCGCCACGCCCGCCTGGTGGTCCGGGTGCTCGACGTACGTACGCAGCGCGTCCACGTCGTCGAACGCCGAGTTGATCGCGAAGTCGTAGGCGATGGGGCGGTCGCTGAGGTTCCAGCCCAGTTCCCAGGAGCGGATCTCCCCGATCGTGCCGTCGAGCGCGCGGAACGCCTCCACGCCCTTCACGACCCGCGGGTCGTCACGCTCGACGCCCTCGTTGAGCTTGAAGAGGACCAGGTGGCGGATCATGGGCGCTCCGGAACGGTCGTACGAGGTGCTGGGCGAGGGGCGAGGGGCGAGGGCCCTACTCGGCCCCGTCGGCGATCCAGGTGAAGAAGTCGCCGATGGACTGGGCGGCGGTCGAGACGCCTTCGAACCCTATCTGGACGTATCCGGCGGCGTTCTCCGGGTCCGTGATGATCACGTAGAGCACGAAGACCACGAGCACATACAGCGCGATCTTCTTCCCCTGCACCGCCACCGCGGCCTCCCCCGCCTCTTGTGCCCTGTGGGCCGCTTGGGTCCTCTTTGTCGGCGGCGAGTGTAACCCGATCATGCGTTCGTAGGAGAGGCGGCGGAGTCGGGGAACGCAGGAAGGGCCCCGTCTGACGACGGGGCCCTTCTTCAGCGGTAGCGGAGGGATTTGAACCCTCGGTGACTTGCGCCACACTCGCTTTCGAGGCGAGCTCCTTCGGCCGCTCGGACACGCTACCGAGGGAGACCTTACAGCAAGGTGTGGCGTGGTTTGAAATCGGTATCGGGCGGGGCCGGAGGCCGGTGCCGACAGGTGTCAGCGGGTGCGGAAGAAGTCCGTGAGGAGACGGGCGCAGTCATCGGCCAGGACGCCCTCGACGACCTCGGGTCGGTGGTTGAGGCGACGGTCGCGTACGACGTCCCAGAGGGAGCCGGCGGCTCCGGCCTTCTCGTCGCGTGCGCCGTAGACGACGCGGTCGACCCGCGACTGCACGAGGGCGCCCGCGCACATCGTGCAGGGTTCGAGGGTGACGACCAGGGTGCAGCCGGTCAGTCGCCACTCGCCCGCCCGTCTCCCGCCACCACCCTTGCCGGAGGCGCTTCGCGCCGCTGAATCCCTCAAAGCGGCGGCGGCGCGGCGGACGGCGAGCACCTCCGCGTGGGCGGTGGGGTCGCCGGTCGCCTCGCGTTCGTTGTGTCCGGTGGCCAGTACGGTCGTGCCGTCCGGGGACAGGACGACCGCGCCGACCGGGACGTCACCGCCCTCGGCGGCCCGCCCGGCCTCGACCAGGGCGAGCCGCATCGCGGCCCGCCACGGGTCGCGTACGGGGTCGGTTCCCTCCGATGCCTCTGCGTCCGTCGCGCCGGTTGCCTCGGTCACCGGGGGGAGGCCCCAGGCGGTCGTGGCGGCGGAGCGGACGGATTCGGCGGAGTCAGCGGACCGTCTCCAGGACTTCCGACGCTCCGAGGGCGTCGGCGATCGAGCCGAGGGCGTCGTCTGCGTCGAGAGCGCGCAGCTCCTTCTCGCTCACCCCCAGGTCGTCGAGGATCTCGGTGTCGCCGACCGGGCTGTGCGGCACGGCCTCGGCGCTCGTGTCGTCGTCATCGTCGTCCGGCTCACCGTCCTCCGTGCCGTCCAGGTCGAGGGCGTCCAGGTCGGCCTCGTCGCCGGGCTCTCTCCCGAGCAGCTCGTCGGTGAGCAGGATCTCGCCGTAGCTGCTGCGGGCAGCGGCTGCGGCGTCCGAGACGTAGATACGAGGGTCGTCCTCGCCATCGATGCGGACGACGCCGAACCACGCGTCCTCCTGCTCGATGAGCACCAGCACCGTGTCGTCGTCGGGCGAGGCTTCACGGGCCAGGTCGGCCAGATCCGACAGGGTTTCCACATCGTCGAGCTCTGTGTCGCTCGCTTCCCACCCGTCTTCGGTGCGCGCGAGCAGTGCGGCGAAGTACACCGTGACTCTCCCACTGGTCATAGGTGTGCCGGTTGGGGGTCCCCCCGGCGGAGGTTGCGGATGGGGAGGCTTGCGGTCCGAGCCCCACCCACTCGGAATCGTGGCAGAAACAGAGCGCACAGGGGACGTCTTCGGCTCCCTGTGTCCGGCTCTTTCGATCGCCGGTGGGTCCGCCGTCACCTGCGTACCTGCTTCCGCCACCAGCGGATCGTACGCGGAGTTCCCGGCCGCATATGCACGACCACCCCGTGAACGCCCCACACATACCCCACGAACCCGACACATGGGTCCCAGTGGGTGCGTCCCACCTCGCCTCACGGCGTCTCCGGCCCCCCTCTTGGGCCTCGGGTTTCACCAGCGGAACGTGCGCATGCGCATGGCGTGGCGGAGGCGTGCGGCCTTGGCGCGACGGGGCTGGACGCGGTCACGCAGCTCGCGCGCCTCCGTCAGCTCCCGCAGGAACTGCGCCCGCCGTCGTCGTCGCGCCGCGTCAGTCTCCCGTCCGGCCTCCCGACCGGTCTCCGGTCCGTTGTCCCGTCCGTTGTCCCGTCCGGTCTCGCGCGTCCCCTCGACCGTCCCCGCCACGTCATCAACCCCCTGAGGAACCCTCTGAGGCGCACGGTCCGCCGTCCGCTCGGCCCTGCGGGGTGTCCCAGCCGGTCCGCCCCTGGTCCTCGCGGTTCCGCCCGCCGTTCGTGCTGGCTTGTCGATCATGTGCCCCCGCTCGGCCGTCGGCTGCTGATCGGCGGCGGTTCCGAGTGGGCGAACGTCAGGCCTCGGCTCGTTCAGGCGCCGCTCTGTTCATCCCACTTTCCCTCTGATAGCGGGTTTGATGCCATCGGGAGGGACGGACCATGCGGGGGCGCTCGCAGGTGCTACCCCCGTTACTGTTGTGGACATGCGTCTCCACGTCGTCGACCACCCCTTGGTCGCTCACAAGCTCACCGCGCTGCGCGACCGGCGCACCGACTCCCCGACCTTCCGTCGTCTCGCCGACGAACTGGTCACCCTGCTCGCCTACGAGGCCACGCGGGACGTGCGCACCGAACTCGTCGACATCACGACGCCGGTCTCCGCGACGACCGGCGTCAAGCTCTCCCACCCGCGCCCGCTCGTCGTGCCGATCCTCCGGGCCGGCCTCGGCATGCTCGACGGCATGGTCCGGCTGCTGCCGACCGCCGAAGTGGGCTTCCTGGGCATGATCCGCAACGAGGAGACGCTGGAGGCCTCCACGTACGCCACCCGCATGCCGGAGGACCTCTCCGGGCGCCAGGTGTACGTCCTGGACCCCATGCTCGCGACCGGCGGCACCCTGGTCGCCGCGATCCGTGAGCTGATCGCCCGCGGCGCCGACGACGTGACCGCCGTGGTGCTCCTCGCCGCCCCCGAGGGCGTCGAGGTCATGGAGCGCGAGCTGGCCGGCACCCCCGTGACGGTCGTGACCGCCGCGGTCGACGAGCGGCTCAACGAGCACGGCTACATCGTGCCGGGCCTGGGGGACGCGGGCGACCGGCTGTACGGCGCCGCCGAGTAGCCGGCGGAACCCGTAAGGGAACCACGGGAGCCCACAGCCCCCACGGCATCCTCTACGGGTTCCGACGCCGCTCAGCAGGTCTTCGTCGTGGAGGGCGTCGGCTTGGGACTGGTCAGGTCGGCCAGTGCCTTGTCGGCGTCCTTCTGCTTGCTGAGGGCCTTGAAGCCGGTACCGATGATCAGGTCCACCTCGGTCGCCTTCGTGCGACCGTCGGTCTTCTGCCGCGCTCCGGTGAGCTGGGTGTTGAGAACCTGCAGCGCCGCGCCCTCGGCGGCCTTCGCGCCGAGCAGGATCGCGGCGTCCTTGACCTTCTTGTCGTACTCCTTGGTCGCGTTGCCCACGTTCCCGATGCGGAAGCCGCGCTTCTTCAGCTCGTCGGCGGTGTCCTTGGCGAGGCCCGCGCGGGGCGTGGCGTTGAGGACGTTGACGGTGATCTTGCCGGGCGCGGGGAAGCCCTTCGCCGACGCACCGGCCTTGCCGGACGTGCCGGCCGATCCGCTCGCCTTCGGGGACGGGCTCACCCGGGTCGCGCAGTCCGCCTTGGGGCCGGCTGCGGCGGCCTGGTCCTCGTCGCCGGTGAAGACGTCGATGAGCTGCAGGGTTCCCCAGCCGACGAGGCCGAGCGCGGTCGCGGACGCGACGACCGCGAGGACGAGCCTGCGACGCCTCTTGGGCCGGCGCAGCCTCGGGTACTTGTCCCCCGTGATCCGGTACTGGCCGCCCATGCCAGGAGGAGTCAGCATGCTCATGGGCGCAGCGTAGTGCCGTTGGACGACGATGCCTACTAGATGATCATTCACCGCGCTGCAGTCCAACCCGAAAGGGCCAACGGGCCATCGGCCGGGCGCGGGTGGGAGCCGCCTGCGGTGAAGGGCTAGTCCAGTTCGAGGACGCGGGCGTGGAGCACCTGGCGCTGCTGGAGGGCCGCGCGGACCGCGCGGTGGAGGCCGTCCTCCAGGTACAGATCGCCCTGCCACTTCACCACGTGCGCGAAGAGGTCGCCGTAGAAGGTGGAGTCCTCGGCGAGGAGGGTCTCCAGGTCCAGCTGCCCCTTGGTCGTCACGAGCTGATCGAGGCGGACCGGGCGCGGCGCGACGTCCGCCCACTGCCGGGTGCTTTCCCGGCCGTGGTCGGGGTACGGCCGGCCGTTTCCGATGCGCTTGAAGATCACACGGAAAGCCTACCGGGCGAGACGTTCCGGGCGCAGCCATGGCGACGGAGTGCGACCCCGGAAAAGGTGCCTCCAAGTGGGGCATAAGGGTCATTCTGTGGGGGTCCGGTGGGGCTCGTGGGTGCTCGGTGGGGTTCTTTCGGGGGCGCGAAGAGTTCGCCGCGAGGTGTCGTCGGGGGTTCTCCGGACTGTCGTCCGAACTTCAGCCGAGCTTCTGGTGCACTTCCGTCGCACTTGTGTGCGGCTCCCGCTGGGCTCCGCCGGTCGGGGGGCCGTGGGGCCGTGGGGCGGAGGGGTGAAACGCCCTCGAACCGGTGGGGTCCAGGGCGCTTCACCGTAGGTGGGTGAGGGGGGTTGGTGCGGGTGGATCAGTTGTGGTTCGGGTCTTGTCGCGGCTGCTCGTCCGTGTCCGAGGTGTGAGGGTGATCGGATGTGCGTTCGGATTCGGAGTTGTGGGCGCTGCGTAGGGCCTCTGCCTGGAGGAGCGCGCGTAGGACCGTGTAGGGGTCTGCGGGCATGGGGGTCTCCTGTCCTGTGCTGGGGGTGGTCGTTGGGATGAGTGAGCTGGGGCTCTCTCAGCAGCGCAGGACCACGGAGCGCAGGGCGTGCAGGGCGTGCGAGGGCCGGGGCCAGGGTGGGGTGGGGGCGAAGGGGCGGCCGTGTGGGGTCGTCGGTGTGAGGAGGGGGGCCACGACCGGGGTGGCGCGCGGTGGGGCGACCGGGCGGTGGGTGTGGCGGGCCTGGGGGCGGGGGGCGTTCTCGAGGACGTCGTACTCGGTCGAGGGGAGTTCGCTCGAGAGCGTGGGTGGGAGGGAGGCGGCGGCGTGGGTGGCGGCGTGCGCGGTGGGGACGAGGAGCGCGATGGTCAGTGCGAGCACCCGCAGCCAGGTTCTGCGCCGGGCGTACCGCCTCGCTCGGGCACGGGGGGTGTCCGTGGGGCGGGAGCGGGCGACGGGGTGCACGGGGGATGTTTTCCCGAGGCGGAGGTCCGCGCACCGGCTGAGGTGGGGGATCCGCTCACTCGGCGTACGAGGGAGGGGGTACGAGGGAGAGGAAGGGTGCGGCGTTTCGCTTCTCGTCCCCGTCGTCTCCCGGCGGGCTTCCTCCGGGATGGGTTCCAGCTGTGGGCGGGCCGGCTCCGGGCGGTCTCCTCGGAACGGTCTCCTCGGAACGGTCTCCTCGGAACGGTCTCCTCGGGGCAGGGCTCTCGGGTCGGAGCCCGAGGACAAGGTGCTCGAGACGATCCCGGGTCGGGGGTTTCGGGGTGGGCCCGTAGAAGTCGAGGCCTCTGGGACGGACCGGTAGGGGAGTGCCGAGGGCCCTTGGGGCGGGGCTTCGGGCGGACCGGGAGGGCGGGGCTTTTGGGGTGGAGCCGCAGGGTGGGGCCTTCTGGGGGGACCGGGAGGGCGGGGCCCTTGGGGCGGAGCTCCGGCTCAAGGCCCTCTGGGCGGACCGGCAGGGCAGGGCCCTCGGGGTGGACCTCCGGTCAAGGCCCTCAGGACAGACCGCAGGTCGAGGCCCCGGGGCGGAGCCCAGGCAGCCTTTCCCCGGTGCGGGCCGCCGTGGAGTTCCGTCGGTTCGACGCTCTGCGGGGCGGCTGGAGGGGGCCGGGCCGGCCGGGCCCTCCTGGACCGGTCCCGGCAGGCTCTCTCCCGTCGCAGGCCACCTCCACACGGGGCCTGCCGGGCCGCCCAGCGGCCCGGCGTTACTTGCCGGAGGCCTTCGCCGCTTTGGCTGCTGCCTTCATCTCCTGCTTGTGGGCGCGGACCTTGGCCAGGGAGTCGGGTCCCTTGATGTCGGCGACGGAGCGGAAGGAGTCGGGGTCGCCGTAGGAGCCGGCGGCTTCGCGCCAGCCGGTGGGGTGGACGCCGAGTTGCTTGCCGAGGAGGGCCAGGAAGATCTGGGCCTTCTGGTGGCCGAAGCCGGGGAGGGATTCCAGGCGGGACAGGAGTTCCTTGCCGGTCTTCACGTCCTGCCAGACCGCGCTCGCGTCACCGTCGTAGTGCTCGACGAGGTACTGGCACAGCTGCTGGATCCGCTTCGCCATGGAGCCCGGATAACGGTGGACCGCCGGTTTGGTGGAGAGCAGCGCGGCGAAGGACTCCGGGTCGGTCGCCGCGATCTCGTGGGCGTCCAGGTCGGTCGCGCCGAGGCGTTGGGCGATGGTCCAGGGGCCCTTGAACGCCCACTCCATCGGTACTTGCTGATCCAGCAGCATGCCGACCAGCGCGGCGAGCGGACTGCGGCCGAGGAGGTCGTCCGCCTCCGGGTCCTGGGCGAGGTGAAGAGTGACGTTCATGCCCCGATGATCACCCGTCGACCGCCGAGCCGCAGCCCGGCCCCGGGTCACGGCATGGGGCCGGGTCACGGCACGGGGCCGGGGCCGTGCCGGTGCGGGTGGGGTGGTCGGGCGTCGTCACGGGCGCCAGTAGCCCAGAGCGTGCACGCGCTGCTTCGGCAGGCCCAGCTCCTTGCGGAAGTACGCCGCCAGGGCACGGGTCGTCGCCGTGTCGCAGGCGATCCAGACGTAGGGGTCCGGGGTGTCGGCGAGGAGCGCGGGGGCGTCGGCCCTCACCTGGGCGATCAGACGTGCGCCGGCGTCCTGGCGCGGGATCGGGTGGAAGTCGTGGCGGGAGGGATCGAGCCGGAGGGGGAGGCCGTCCGCGCCGGGGACGGGGGCCTCGGCTTGGTCCCGGGCCCCGGTGGGGTCTTGCGCGCCGACGTGGACCGGAGCCTCGGCGCCGTGCCCGGTCTTCATCGCCGACCCGGCCTCGTCCTCCACCCCGGGCCCGCTTCCCTGCCCGACCTGCACGGATGCCCCGACCGGTGCGGCCATCGACCCCGACGCCCCTGGCGACTCCGGGGCCCCCACCGACGCCGGGGCCCGCACCTCGGTCGCCGTCCCCGCTTTCGTGGGCGTCTCGAACCAGAGCGTCGCCGGGGTCGAGGGGAGGGCGGTCAAGAGGGAGTTGATCGCCGGGAGGGAGGCCGGGTCGCCGATGGCGAGGATGTGGGAGGGGGCCGGGTCGGGGTCGGTGAAGGCGGTGCCCTGGACCGTGGCCTCGATGGTGTCGCCCGGCTTCGCGGCGCGCGCCCAGTCGCCGGCGTGACCCGCGTGGAGGGCGAACTCCAGGCTGAAGGTGCCGGCCGCCGGGTCGGGGTCGACCAGTGTGTACGCCCGCTGGTGCGGCTTGCCGGCGGCGTCGAACCAGAGGCGGACCCACATCGTCGGGTGGACGCCGGTCACCGCGAGCATGCCGCCGTCGGTGAGGTGGATCCGGCGGTAGTGCTCGGTGACTTGTTCCGCACCGGTCACCGTGAAGACGAAGTCCTTCCCGCGGAGCAGTTTGAGGACCGCCCCCTCCCAACCGTGCCCCTGCCCCATGGCTTCTGCGCCCTTCACGTACGCTTTGATCACAGATTGCTTAGGTGAGGCTAACCTAAATCACAGGCGGGATACAGGGATGCGGGACATCGGCGGTGCGCAGGGGCATGCTCGGGGGAGTAATTCGAGCCAGGCGACGTACGGGATCTTTCGTGACACCTGGGGCATTCCGCACCTGCGCGCCGCCGACGCCCGTGCCCTCGCCCATGCCCAGGGTCGGGTGACCGCCCTCGACCGGGCCTGGCAGCTGGAGGTCGAACGCCACCGTGTCCAGGGCACCTCGGCCGCCTTCCTCGGCGTGGACTCCCTCGGCTGGGACCGGTTCGCGAGACGGGCTCGTCTGGAGGACACGGCCCGAAGATGCTTCGCCCGGCTGGAGAGCACGGACCCGGAGAGCGCCGACTGGGTCCGCGCGTATGTGGAGGGCGTCAACGACGGACTCGTCGAGGGCGGTCGGCGCGCGCCCGAGTTCGATCGCGTCGGGCTCGTGCCCGGGCGCTGGGAGGCCTGGCACCCGCTCGGGGTCTGGCTCGCCACGCACATCCTGTTCGCCGGGTTCCCCGCCAAGCTCTGGCGCGAGGAGGCCGTACGGCACCTCGGCCCGGACGCGATCGGGCTCTTCGCCACCGACGGACCCGCCACCTCCGGCAGCAACGGGTGGCTCATCGACGGGTCCCGGACGGCCACCGGACAGGCCGTCATCGCCGGCGATCCGCACCGGTTCATCGAGGAGCCCGGGGTCTACCAGCAGATCCACCTCTCGTGCCCCGAGTTCGACGTCGTCGGCCTCGCCGTTCCGGGTATGCCCGGCATCGCCCACTTCGGTCACACCGGCGACGTGGCCTGGGCCATCACCAACGCCATGGCCGACTACCAGGACCTGTACCGGGAGCGGCTGCGGCACCGGGACGGGGAGGGGGAGGGGGAGCGGGATGGGGGCCCAGGTGTCGTCGAGGCGCTCGACCCCGACGGGGTGTGGCGGGCCGCGCACAGGCATGTGGAGGTCATCGAGGTCGCGGGCGGGGATCCCGTCGAGGTGGAGGTGATCGAGACCGCTCGGGGTCCGGTCGTCATCGGGGGCCTGGATCCCGCGGCTGGGGAGACGTCTGTTCCCGGTCGTGCCGCCGGTGGAACCGACCCGGTCGGTCCCCTCAGCCTCCGGTATCCGCCCCGGGTCACCGAGGACCTCGGGATCGGGGCGCTGCTGCCCCTCCTCCGGGCCCGCGAAGTCGCCGACGTGGACCGGGCGTTCGACCGGTGGGCCGAGCCGGTGAACGTCGTCCAGGCCGCGGACACGCGGGGCGGGGTGCTGCATCGGGTGGCGGGCCGGGTTCCGGTGCGGAGCCGGGACAACCGGACGCGGGTCGTCGCGGCCTGGGAGCCTGGGCACGAGTGGGAGGGGTGGCACGAGACGCCGTACGGCACGTTCGAGGACGGGGCCGCGGTGATGGCCAACCAGCGTGGTCCGGCGGCCCCGTTGGGCGTCGAGTTCGCCCCGCCGCATCGAGCGGAACGCATCCGCGCGATGCTGGACGAGAAGCCGGTGTGGTCGGCCGCGGACATGCCCACGATCCACATGGACACCCATCTGGCCTCCGCCGGACCCCTGTTGGCCATCGTGGCCTCCGCCGCCCGCGCCGAAGCTCCCGTCGACCACGCGATCGCTCGTACGAACGGCGGCCAGGAAGAGGGGCCGGCCCTCACCCCGGCCGCGGTCGCGCTCCGCGAGCGGCTGCTGCGTTGGGATCGGCGGATGGCGGTCGACAGCGTCGACGCGGCGGAGTACGCGGCGTTGCGCGGGGCCGTCGTCCGGCGGCTCGCCGCGGAGCCCGCCTTCGCCGCGCTCGCCGTGCCGCCGATGTACCCCGAGGTCTTTCGCCCGTGGCTGTCGCTCACCGTGCGGATCGGGTTCGCCCTCGAACATCTGCTCAGGGCCGAGGAGTTGTACGGCATCGACCGTGTCGCCCTGGTGCGGGAGGCGCTGGAGGAAGTCGCCGGCCGAGACACGGGGCGCTGGGGCGACAGCCACAAGCTCGTGCCGTGGCGCGCGCTCCCGGACGACGGCCCGGATGGCGGCCAGGACGGCGGTGCGGACGACGGCACGGACGAGTGTCCCGGCGTCGGCACCGGCACGGGCGGTACCGGCGGTCGCCCGACCGTCGCCCCCGCCCCCGTCCCCGAGCCCGGGCTCGCCGGTGACCACGACTGCGTGCTCTGTACCTCCGCCGTCCCCGGCATCACCGACCTCAGCGCTCGCGGGCCCGCCGCCCGGTACGTCTGGGATCTGGCCCGGCGCGAGGACAGCCTCTGGGTGGTGCCGTTCGGGGCCTCCGGCGTCCGCGGTTCGGCCCACCACCGCGATCAACTGCCCCTGTGGCTCAGGGGGGATCTCGTACCGGTCGTCACCGACTGGGACCAGTTCACCAAGGACGACGACACCGATCCCAGCAGCGAGGAGAAGCGCCATGACCGTTGAGTCCCGGAAGCCCCGAGGGCAGCAGGACTTCCAAGGACACCATGACCTTCAGGGGGCGCAGGAGTCCTGTCCGCCGTACGCCGGTCGTGCGGCCGTTCATGAGCAGGTGGTGGACGGGTTCGGGACCGTGCGGATCGTGCCGCTGGACGCGAAGGCCGATGCCGGGGTGGTGCACGGCTGGGTCCGGGAGCCGAGGGCCGCGTTCTGGGGCATGAACGGGCTCACGGAGGAGCAGGTGCGGGAGATCTACGAGGGACTGGAGGCCTTCGACACGCACCACGCCTATCTCGCGGTGTGCGACGGCGAGCCCGTCGGGCTTCTGCAGACGTACGAGCCGGAGGCCGACCGGGTCGGTGAGTGCTACGACGTCGAGCCCGGAGACATCGGCGTCCATGTGCTGCTGGCGCCCGCCGGGGCCGGGGGAGCGCGGCCCGGGTGGTCGTCCATGGTGCTGGCGGCTTTCATGTCGTACGTGTTCGTCGGGCTGGACCGGCGGCGGGTCGTCGTGGATCCGGACGAGCGGAACGAGAGGGCGATCGCGCGGTTCACCCGCCAGGGGTTCGAGTCCGGGCCGGTCGTCGTACTGCCGGAGATCGATCTGCCGGAGGTGTATCTCCCCGAGAAGCGGGCCCGGTTGGCGTTTCTGCGGCGGGAGGCCGTGTTCGGTCAATAGTTCGGGTGGTGGGCGTAGCCTCGGGCGGATGACTCCCGAAGACCTCATAGCGCACTACGAGTTGGAGCCCATACCGCGCGAGGGCGGACGTTTCCGTCAGACGTGGGCCGGGCCCGAGCGGGGCGACGGGCGGCCCGAGGGGACCGCGATCGTCGCCCTGCTCACCACCGAACCCGGCGACTACTCCGCCCTGCACCGACTGCCCGGCGACGAGATCTGGCACTTCCACCTCGGCGATCCGCTCCGGATGCTGCTGCTCTCCCCGGACGGGTCCTCGCGGATCGTCGTCCTCGGGCCGGACGTGCTCGGCGGACAGCACGTGCAGTACGTCGTGCCCGCGGGGACCTGGATGGGTGCGCGGGTTCAGGGCGGGCGCCGTGGTGCCGGGGGCGGGGGTGAGGGCTGGACGTTGTTCGGGTGCACGATGGCGCCGGGGTTCACGTTCGAGGGGTACGAGCACGGGGACGCCGCGGAGCTGGCGCGGCTGTACCCGGACCGGGCAGCGGAGATAGGGGAGCTCGGGCGGGCGTAGGGACGGCGGCCGGGAGCCCGGCGGGGAGCCCGGGCGGGACGTGGCCGGGGCCGGAGCGGCCGGTAGGGACGGGGATCGTATTGAACGCGGCGTTCGTGGTGTGCGTACCTGTTCGAGGAGTCCGAGAGCCGGCGACCGTGGATCCGGAGCACTACGTGGACCGAGGCAGGTACAGCGACCCAGTCGACGACGGGATCGGGGGCTGGGACGAAGGCAGGGTTCGAACCCGGGACCGGGCCGCGACCCGCGGCGAGGACAGAGGCGCGAAGCGACATGACGGAACCGGCGGGGCCACCGGCGGACTCGGAGGTCGACCCGCAGGCCGCTTCGCGGTCCGCTGCGCAGGACGGGTCGGCGGGCGGGGACGAGGGGTTCAGCGCCTGGTGCTGTTGGGCGCCGTGCTGGTCCTGTTCCTCCTCGGCGGGGCGGGTACCGCGTCCGCGCACGCCGCTCTCAAGGGAAGCGATCCCGTCGACGGAAGCGTCCTCGACGCCGCTCCCCGGGACGTCACCCTCCGTTTCACCGAGTCGGTAAGCCTCCTGTCGGACTCCATCCGCGTCGTCGACCCGGAGAACCGGGCGGTCGACACGGGCAAGCCCGGGCGGGCGGACGGCCGGGCCGACACGGCTCGGATCACCCTCCCCACCGGCCTCGACGACGGCACGTACACGATCGCCTGGCGGGTGGTCTCGGCCGACAGCCACCCCATCTCGGGTGCCCTGATCTTCTCCATCGGCGAGCCCTCCGCGACCGCCGCGGTCCTCCCGGCCGACCTCGCCGAGGACCCCCTCACCGCCTCCCTCTACGACATCACCCGCTACTTCGCGTACGGCGCCCTCGCCCTGCTCATCGGCGTGACCTTCTTCCTGGCGGTCGTGCTCGGTGGGCCCAGCGAGGTGCTGCGCAAGCTGCTGCCGGCCGGCTGGCTGGCTCTGCTGCTGGCCTCGGCGGCCCTGTTGCTGCTCCGTGGACCGTACGAGCGGGGCAGCGGGATCGGGGCCGCCCTCGACCTCTCCGTCCTGCGCGACACCTTGGTCAGCCGGCCGGGACTCGCGCTGCTGGCCCGGCTGGGTCTGCTCGCGGGGGCGGCCCTCCTCCTCGTACGCGTACGCCGCCAGGGGTACCGGCAGCAGTGGGGGAAGGGCGCGCTCGTGTGCGGGGCGCTGCTCTCCGTCGGTCTCGCCGGGACCTGGGCGGCCGCCGAGCATGCCTCCGCCGGTATCCAGGTGCCGGTCGCGATGACCTCCTCCGTGCTGCACCTGCTGGCCATGGCCGTCTGGCTGGGCGGGCTGACCGCGCTGCTGACCGTCCTGTACCGGGAACCGAGGACCCTGACGGCCGCCGTGGTCGACCGGTTCTCCCGGCTCGCGTTCGCCTCGGTGGTCGTCCTCGTCGTCACCGGCGTCTACCAGTCGTGGCGCGGCCTCGGCTCCTGGTCCGCCTTCACCTCCACGGCGTACGGGGAGGTCCTGGTCGCCAAGCTGGTCGCGGTGCTGCTTCTGCTGGCGGCGGCGGCGTTCTCGCGGCGTTGGACGGGGCGGTTGGGGGCGGCGGAGACCACCGGGCGGGCCGCGGCCGGTGAGCCGACTGCCGAGGCCGGTGGACTGACTGACGCGGGCAGTGAGCTGACTGACGCGGGCAGTGAGCCGGTGGCCGAGGACAGCCAGTCGGTCGCCGAGGACAGTGAGGTGGTCGTCGACGGCAGGGAGCGGGGCGAGGGCGAGGTCCGCGAGCGGGCGGCCGCGGCGGTGTCGGCGGCTTTGGCGTCCTCGTCCTCGTCCTCGTCGGCTGTGGCGGTGACAGCGAGGGCGACGACCGAGCGGGTGGGAGCCGTCGAAGTCGACGCTTCCGACCGCACCGCCGACCGCACCGCCGACCGGCCCTCCGGGGACGCGGGCGATGAGAGTGACGGCGATGACGCTTCGAACACGTCGAACAACTCCCCCGGCGATCTGCCCCGCCAGGGACTCAGGCGTTCCGTGCTCGCGGAGTTCACCGTCGCGGTCGTCGTGCTGGTGATCACCACCGTGTTGACGGGCACCCTGCCGGGGCGCGCGGCGGCGGAGATCGCCGAGGAGAGCGCGGGCCAGGCGGCGGGCGGAGTCACGGCCTCCTCGTCGACGGTCCCCTTCGACGTCGGCACCCCGAACGGTCACGGCAAGGTCCAGATCGACCTCGGCCCGGGGCGGGTGGGCAAGAATTCCGTGCAGGCCGTGGTCTTCGGCCCCGACGACGGCATCGCCACCGTCCCGGAACTGCGGCTCACGTTCACCCTGGAGGCCCAGAAGATCGGCCCGATCGACGCGAAGCTCACCGATCGCGGCGGATACTGGGCCACTGACACCCTCCAACTCCCCCTGCCCGGCACGTGGACGATGAAGCTCACGGTCCGCACGACGGATATCGACCAGGTCACGGTGGAGAAGTCGGTACGGGTGAGCTAGGGCCCTAGGGCCCTACGCCGGGGATCACCTCGGGTCGAGTATCCGCCGCATCGTCTCCGCCGCCCTTACGGCCGCGTCGGCGCAGCAGTTGTTGAAGAGGACGTGCAACTCGTCGACCTGTTCGGCGGCCTCCCGCAACCGTGGTGCCCACGCGGCGAGTTCGGGCTCGGAGTACGCGTAGCGGAAGCGGTCCTCCTTGCTGCCGGTGCCCCAGACGGGGCTGCGGCCGTGGAACCGTACGACCGCGAGCTCCGGGGAGGTGACGGGGGCGAGCGGCGGCAGGGAGGACTCCAGGCCCTGGGCCATGTCGACCCCCACGGCGACGAAGCCGAGCCGGGCCAGTAACGCCGCCGTGCGGTCGGCCTGTTCGCCCCGCCACCACGCCGGGTGCCGGAACTCGACCGAGACGGGCCAGCCGGCCGTACGCGCCGCGCACTCCTCCAGCGTCTGCTCCGGCCCGTGCCCGTCCACCGCCCCCTCCGTCCGCCGTCCCGGCGCGAACCACGGGGGGAACTGGAACAGGACCGCACCCAGCCGGCCCGCCGCCCGCAACGGCTCGATGGCGTGGGCGAACCGGTCCCAGACCCGGTCCAGTACGGCGGCGGGAGCCCCGCGGCGCAGGTCGGCCCCGAGGGATTCGCGCAGGTCCGCGGGGAGGGCCGCCGGGCGGGTCGGGTGGCCGGTGAGAAGGGAGAACGCCTTGACGTCGAAGCGGAATTCGGGTGGTGTCCGCTCGGCCCACAGAAGGCTGTTGCGACGGCTGGGCAGGGCGTAGTAGCCGGAGTCCACCTCGACGACCGGGAATCGGTCGGCGTAGTAACGGAGTCGGGGCCCGGCGTCGCGGTGGCCGCGCGGGTACCAGCCGCTGGCCAGCAGCGCGCGGTCGGTCCAGGAGCAGGTTCCGACGAGTACATCACCCATGGGGTGCCGGTTACCCGGAATCGGGTCCTGACCACTCGCCGACCGGGGGGCACCTGCCGACGACCGCGGCCCACGCACCGGTCGGGGCCGGCACACCCGGCGCGGCCCGCGCACCGGCCGCGGCTACTCGCTCCGGTCGTGCAGCGGCGCGCCGCACAGGGACTTGGACGGGGTGCCGTCCACGCCGACCGGCGGGTCCCCGGCGACCATGACCCGGTGCATGATGCGCGGGAAGTCCAGATGGGCGGTGTCGTTGGGGGCGAGGTGGACGGTGGCGCGGTTGTCCCAGAGGGCCACCGACCCCGGCTCCCAGCGGAAGCGGACCGTGTACTCGGGGCGGGTGATCTGCTCGACGAACAGCTCAAGGAGGAGGCGGCTCTCCGCCCGGGTGACGTCGACGATGTTCTCGACGTAGTACGGGTTGACGTACAGGACCCGTTCGCCGGTCTCGGGGTGGACGCGGACGACCGGGTGGACGGAGGCGACCTGGTGGTCCTGGAGGTGGCGGAGGTAGGGGTCGGGCCCGGAACGCGCGAGGTAGCCGACGCCGAGCCGGTGCTCGGCGCGCAGCCCGTCGGCGAACCGGCGGACCGGCTCGGACAGGCCCGCGTAGGCGGTCGCGAGGTTGGCCCAGGTGGTGTCGCCGCCGTACGGCGGCACGCGTTCGGCGCGGAGCAGGGTCAGGGCGGGCGGGTCGATGCGCGCGGTGTGGTCGGCGTGCCAGCCCCGGAGGGTCGAGTGGCGGCGGCGCTCCAGCCACTCGGCCTGGTCCATGCCGTGCTTGCGGCCGAGTTCCTGACGGTCGGCCGTCGTCTCGATCTCGGGGTGTCCGGTGGGGGAGACCGAGCCCCGCGACCGTAGCCGGATCGGCTCGCCGAAGCGGCGTGCGAACGCGATCTGCGCGGCGTGGTCCAGCCGCTGCCCCTGGAAGAACACGACTTTCCAGCGGAGCAGCGCCGCCCGGATACCGGCGACCGTCTCGTCGTCGAGCGGGGCGGCGAGGTCGACGCCCTGGATCTCGGCGCCGATGTACCCGGAGGCCGGGCGGACGTCCAGGCCGCCGGTGGGTCCCGTCGAGGACCAGTTCGTGTCGATGCTCACGTGGCCCGGTCTTCCCACGGCACCGGCCGGGCATGCGGCCGGGGCGGGACCTGTCCTGATCCCTCATCGGAGTTCCGAGGGCCCGGACCCGGCCGTACCCGACCGGCCCGAAGGCCGCGTCGCCGCGTCCGCGAAGTGACGCCCCGCCCGGTGTCGTGGCGCCCCCGCCCCTCCCCGAGCTGCGAAAATGCCAACGCACTGTACGCGGCAGGAAGTTGACGTCATGACTGACAAGCTCACCGTAAGTGTCCTGGGTACCGGCATCATGGGGGCCGCGATGGCCCGCAACCTGGTCCGCGCCGGTCACACCGTACGGGTGTGGAACCGCACCCGCGCGAAGGCCGAGCCGCTCGCCGCCGACGGTGCCCAGGTCGCCGGAAGCCCGGCCGAGGCCGTGCGGGGTGCCGATGTGGTGCTCACGGTGCTGTACGACGGGGCCGCGGCCCGGGACGTGATGGGTGAGGCGGGGCCCGCGCTGAGCCCCGGCACGGCCTGGGTCCAGTCCACCACCGCCGGGGTGGAGGCCGTCGCCGAACTGGCCGCGCTGGCCGACGAACACGGGCTGGTCTTCTACGACGCCCCGGTCCTCGGCACACGGCAGCCCGCGGAGGCGGGGCAGTTGACGGTGCTGGCGGCGGGTCCGGTCGCCGGCCGTGGCACGGTGACGCCGGTGTTCGACGCCGTGGGCGCCCGTACGGTGTGGACCGGCGAGGACGGCGCGGCGGGCACCGCGACCCGGCTCAAGCTGGTGGCCAACAGCTGGGTGCTGGCCGCCACCAACGCGGCCGGAGAGGTCCTGGCCCTGTCCAAGGCCCTCGATGTCGACCCGCGGTCCTTCTTCGAGATCATCGAGGGCGGCCCGCTCGACATGGGCTATCTGCGGGCCAAGTCCGCGCTCATCCTCGACGGCCGCCTCTCCCCTGCCTCCTTCGCGGTCTCCACCGCCGCCAAGGACGCCCGCCTGATCGTCGAGGCCGGGCAGCGGTACGGCGTACGCCTGGACGTGGCCGCCGCCGGTGCCGACCGCCTCGCCCGCGCCGCCGCCCAGGGCCACGCCGACGAGGACATGGCCGCCGCGTACTTCGCGAGCTTCGAGGAGGGCGGCAGCGAGGAATAGGAAGAGGAAGTGGGAGGGAGAGGGAGAGGGAGAGGGGGTGAGGGGGTGGGTGGACGTGGGTGACGTGGCCGCTCCGGCCCCTCAGGCCCGATCGGCCGCGCTCTGCTCGTCCAACGCCTCGTGCGCTAGAGGCGCCGATCGGCTCGTCTCCGACGCAGCGCCTCCCTCTCCCGGGCCGGCCGGCATGGGCCCGCGCAGTCGGTCGGTCACCCACATCGCCACCGGCTCCGTCCACCGGGCGGTCAGCGGGCCGACGATCACCAGGATGAGGACGTACGCCGTGGCCAGCGGCCCGAGGGACGGTTCGATGCCTGCGGTGACGGCGAGGCCGGCGATGACGATGGAGAACTCGCCGCGTGCGACGAGCGTGCCGCCCGCCCGCCAGCGCCCCTTGGCGGAGACACCGGCCCGGCGCGCGGCCCAGTACCCGGTGGCGATCTTCGTCAGCGCGGTGACGAGGGCGAGGGCGAGCGCGGGCAGCAGCACCGGCGGAATGCTGGCGGGATCGGTGTGCAGCCCGAAGAAGACGAAGAACACGGCGGCGAACAGGTCCCGGAGCGGCGCCAGCAGACTGTGTGCCCCCTCGGCGACCTCGCCCGACAGCGCGATGCCCACCAGGAAGGCGCCGACCGCCGCCGACACCTGCAACTGCTGCGCGAGCCCGGCGACGAGCAGCGTCAGACCGAGCACGACCAGCAGCAGCTTCTCGGGGTCGTCGCTGGAGACGAAGCGGGAGATGTGCCGGCCGTAGCGCACGGCCACCAGCAGCACGAGCCCGGCCGTACCGAGCGCGACGGCCAGGGTGACGCTTCCGGCGGCGAGGCTCGTGCCGGCGAGCAGCGCGGTGAGGATCGGCAGGTAGACGGCCATCGAGAGGTCTTCGAGGACCAGGATGCTGAGGACGACGGGGGTTTCGCGGTTGCCGAGCCGTCCGAGGTCGCCGAGGACCTTGGCGATGACGCCGGAGGAGGAGATCCAGGTGACGCCGGCGAGGACGACGGCGGCGACGGGTCCCCAGCCGAGCAGCAGTGCCATGGCGGCGCCGGGCAGGGCGTTGAGGGCGGCGTCGACGAGTCCGGCGGGGTACTGGGTCCTGAGGTTGGAGACGAGATCGCTGGCGGTGTATTCCAGGCCGAGCATGAGCAGCAGCAGGATCACGCCGATCTCGGCGCCGATCGCCACGAACCCCTCACTCGTCCCGAGCGGCAGCAACCCGCCCTCCCCGAAGGCGAGTCCCGCCAGCAGATACAGCGGTATCGGCGACAACCGGAACCGCCCGGCGAACCGCCCCAGCAGTCCCAGTCCGAGGATGATCGCGCCGAACTCGATCAGAAAGACGGCGGAGGAGTGCGAGGTGGCCGACTCGGCGAGGAACCGTCCGACGGACTCCTCGGCCTGCCCTGCCGACCGAGCCGCGGTCTCCCCACCCCACTGGGCCGCCGCCTGAGCGGAGAAGTGCACGACCGCTCACTCCCGCCCGAGTATCGCGGCGGCGGTGTCCACACCCTCCCGGGTGCCGATCACGATGAGCGTGTCACCGCCGGCCAGCCGAAAGTCCGGAGTCGGGGACGGGATCGCCTCGGCCCGCCGCAGTACGGCCACGATCGACGCGCCCGTCTCGGTCCGCATCCGGGTGTCGCCCAGGACCCGTCCGTTCCAGTGAGACGTCGACGCCAGCTCGATCCGCTCCGCCACCAGCCCCAACTCCGTGGTGGACAACAGGTTCGGGCTGTGGTGGTCCGGCGCGAGCGCGTCGACGAGGGCGGTCGCCTCACCGGACGTGAGCCGAACCGACAGCGCGCACGCGTCCGGATCGTCCTGCCGGTACGCGCTCAACGTCCGCGCACCGTCCCGATGAGCGACCACCGAGATCCGCCGGTGTTCCCTGGTCGTGAGGTCGTACCGGACCCCGATTCCCGGCAACGGCGTACTACTGAGGCGTGGAGCACCCACGGCTGGCCCCCTGTCTGATTCGGCCATGTCATCGGACAACCGTCGGTGCCACCCTAACGAGAGTTCGAAAACCGGCGTCCGACCGCCAGGTCGGCCCTGCGATGGAACAATCCCCTTCAATCCCGGGACCGGCCCACCCCGGCATCGAGGGCTGACCGAAAGGAACCACCACCATGACTCCCACGGGTGTCCCCACGCCCCGCACAGCGGGCACCCCGACGGCACACGGAACGGCCTCCCGGACCAGCACCACCACCCACATGGCCATCACCACCAGCGCGACCGCCCACCCGAGAAGTGGGGCCTGCAGCCTCCACACCGCGCGGATACCCCTGCCGCCCGAAGCCGGAGGCCCCCACACCCAGGGAGCGCGCCCGTGATCCAGTGGGTGTCTCTGGGGAGCGGCCCGCGCCCCGTCCCGCAACCCGTGGCCACCCCCTTGGTGTGGGCGACGGCCTTCGGGGGCGCGATGGCGTTGGTGGCCGTCCTGAACGCACTGGTGGGCACGGACCGCCCCGGCCTGGCCCTGGCGGCCCTGTCCCTGCTCTCCGCACTGCTCGGAGTCCACGCCCGCTTCATCGCGGCGCCCGGCACGGCCGCCCTGTGCTGGCTGTTCCTCAACGGCTTCGCCATCCCACCCGCGGGTGTCCTGACCTGGGCCAACCCTCGCGACACCTTCTGGCTGGTCTGCCTCCTCACCGCCGCCCTCACCGGCACCACCCTGGCCCGCCTCCTCCAGGCCCGCGCCGCCTACCGCCGCCTCACCACGGCTCACTCCGACCCCACGCCGGAGCCGCCGGACTGGCCGCACACCCACTGACCACGACCACGTCCACGACCGCGTCCACGACCGCGTCCACGTCCACGGGCCCCGCGGTCGGGCGCAAGCGCCAACCCACCCCCCCCGCCGATCCTCGTACCCTGTCCCCGTGCCGTCGTCCTCCCGCCTGCATCGCGTCGCCGTCCTGGTGCTCGTGGGTGCGAAGCCGCTCGATGTCGGCATTCCCGCGCAGGTGTTCACGACGCGCGCGAGCATGCCGTACGAGGTGCGTGTGTGCGGGGCGACCCCCGGTCTCGTGACCGGCGGCGACGGCCTGTCGTACTACGTCGCCCACGGCCTGGACGCGCTCGCGTGGGCCGACATCGTCTTCATCCCCGGCTACCGGTTCCCCGACCGGGACGACCCGCCGCGGGCCGTCGTCGACGCGCTGATCGAGGCCCACGCCCGGGGCACGCGGCTCGCCGCCATCTCGACGGGCGCCTTCGCGCTCGCCGCCACGGGCCTGCTCGACGGCCGACGCGCCACGACGCACTGGCACTACGCACGGGCGCTCGCGGCGAAGCATCCGCTCGTCCGGGTCGACGAGAACGTCCTGTTCGTCGACGAGGGCAGCGTGCTGACGTCGGCGGGCGCCGCCTCGGGCATCGACCTGTGCCTGCACATCCTGCGCGGCGACCTCGGAGTGGCCGCGTCGAACCACGCGGCCCGGCGCCTGGTCGCGGCCCCGTATCGCAGCGGCGGCCAGGCACAGTACGTGCCGCGCAGTGTGCCCGAGCCGCTCGGCGAGCGGTTCGCCGCCACCCGCGAATGGGCGCTGCACCGGCTCGGCGAGCCCCTCACCCTTGAGGTTCTCGCCGGGCATGCGGCGGTCTCGCCGCGTACGTTCTCGCGGCGCTTCGTCGAGGACACGGGGTACACGCCGATGCAGTGGGTCATGCGCGCCCGCATCGACCTGGCCCGTGAGCTGCTGGAGCGTTCGCAGCGAAGCGTCGAGCAGATCGCCGCCGACGTCGGTCTGGGCACCGGCGCGAATCTGAGGACGCACTTCCAGCGCATCCTCGGCACCACGCCGAGCGAGTACCGGCGCACCTTCACCCGGGGCGAGTAGCCCGCCGCCCCGTGGCGCGATCCTTTTGAACCGTGGCGATCACGCCGCTGTCACGGCCGTGTGCCGCACGCGACGCTGGTGGCGAATCGAAGGGACACCACCACTCATGACTCGCATCGCGATCAACGGATTCGGCCGCATCGGACGCAACGTGCTCCGCGCTCTGCTCGAACGTGACGGCGACAGCGCCGGCGACCTCGACATCGTCGCCGTCAACGACCTCACGGAGCCCGCCACCCTCGCCCGGCTGCTGGCCTACGACAGCACGGCGGGCCGTCTCGGGCGTCCGGTGACCGTCGAGGGGAACACCCTCGTCGTCGACGGCCGTCGGATCACCGTGCTGGCCGAGCGCGAGCCCGAGCGACTGCCGTGGGCCGAACTCGGTGTCGACATCGTCCTGGAAGCCACCGGCCGCTTCACCTCCGCGAAGGCCGCCCGGGCGCACCTCGACGCGGGTGCGAAGAAGGTGCTCGTCAGCGCACCGTCGGACGGTGCCGACGTCACACTCGCGTTCGGGGTCAACAGCGACGCGTACGACCCCGACGTGCACACCATCGTCTCGAACGCCTCGTGCACGACCAACGCGCTCGCGCCGCTGGCCGCGGTGCTCGACGAACTCGCCGGCATCGAGCACGGCTTCATGACGACGGTGCACGCCTACACGCAGGAGCAGAACCTGCAGGACGGCCCGCACCGCGACGCCCGCCGCGCCCGCGCCGCCGCCGTCAACATCGTGCCGACCACGACGGGCGCCGCCAAGGCGATCGGGCTGGTCCTGCCGAACCTGGACGGCAAGCTGTCCGGCGACTCGATCCGGGTCCCCGTCCCGGTCGGCTCGATCGTCGAACTCAACACGACCGTCGCCCGCGACGTGACGCGCGACGAGGTGCTGGCGGCGTACCGCGCGGCGGCCGAGGGCCCGCTCGCCGGCGTCCTCGAGTACTCGGACGACCCGCTCGTGTCCGCCGACATCACGGGCAACCCGGCCTCGTCGATCTTCGACTCGGCCCTCACCCGTGTCGACGGCCGCCACATCAAGGTGGTCGCCTGGTACGACAACGAGTGGGGCTTCTCGAACCGAGTGATAGACACCCTCAACCTCCTCGCCACCCGCTGACGAGGGCGAGGACGGGCCGACCCCGGCCGTGCCCCGCCACGCACACCCGAAGGGCCCCACCGCGAACGGTGGGGCCCTTCGGCGTGCGACAGCGGCGGCGTCTCAGCGCCGGCATTCACCCGATCGGTTCGCACGGTCGTGCTTGTAGAACTTGAACACCGGCTGCCCGTTGCGGAGCACGTCGGACGTGCCGTCGTAGTAGTAGTTGCGGTCCACGATGTCTCGCTGGGTGCCGTAGATGCCCCACTTGTCGTGGCCCTTCTTCTCGGTCCCGTCGTACCAGTTGTACTCGTCGATCCAGAAGTGCGGGTTGACGCGCACCACGCGCTTGATGGGCGCCGCGGTGAGCCACGCGGTCCGGCCGGGCGGGACGTCTATGGTGACGGAACGGCCCCAGCCGACGGTCTTGGCGTAGGCCCACGAGTACGAGAACTCGGCACCGACGCCGACCCCGAACATCTTGCTGATGTTGGGGGTGACGCTGAGGCTGCCGTTCACCGTCTTCGTGGTGGTCGTCGTCGTGCTGTAGGCCTGGTCGACCCGCTCGCTGACGTTGCCGCCCTGCGCGCAGTTGGTCACCTCGTCGGAGTACGCCGTCTGTCTCCCCTCGTACGTTTAGGAGGACGACGCGGGGTAGTAGCAGTGGCCCTTGATCTCACGCCAGCCCGGGTTCATGGCGTAGCGGTTTCCCGCCTTGCTGCCGCCGATGTACCGCCAGACCGGCGTCTTCCCCACGCTTCCACGGCTTCTGTCGAGCAGCTGCTTGGTGTCGACGTTGTAGTACCAGAGGCTCTGGCCGCTCCGGTTGGAGCCGTTCTGGCACATGTTCGGGAGCAGCCAGTCGTGTGTGCCGTTGACGTCGGTCGACGCGGTCGCGGCCGGGGCGGAGGCGAGGGTCAGGCCGCTGATCGCCATACCGAAGGCGGCGCCTGTCAGGAGGCACTTCTTGATGGTGGGCATGATTCTTACGTCCTTGCGCGTTGGATGCGGGACCACACGTGTGCGGGCCGGGCGGTCGGTCGGTAGCCGTGGGACCGGCTGCGAGCAGTCTTTTGGCGGCGCGAGTTGATGCCCAACCCGGTCCGAGGGAGGAATCAACTCGTCCGAGACCCGGCGGCCCGGCCCGGCGGCCCCCGGAATCAGTGGCCGCACACCTCGCGGTACGGCGCGTCGGGTATGTACGTGTGCCATTGGGCGGGTGTCAGGTCGGCGTCGCCGGTGCGTGCGCAGATCCGGGTGACGGCCCGGGCGGGGTCGATGGTGTGGCGCTGGAGCGGGACGTGGGTGCCCGCCGCGTGGACGGTGGTGCTGTCGGGGCTGAAGGCGAGGGACGTGATGGCGTCGCCGGGAGTGGTCAGCGGGCCGCCGAGGGGCTGTCGGGTGGCGATGTCCCACAGCTGGAGCGTGCCGGCGTCGCCGCCGACGGCCAGGGTGCGTCCGTCGGGACTGATGGCGAGGGCGCCGACTGCCTCGGGCCCAGGCGGTGTTTCAGGTCGCCGTCCCACAGGGTGACCCGCCCGGTCTCGTCGCCCGCCGCGAGCCGGGAGCCGTCGGGGGCGAAGGCGAGGGCGCCGGTCTCGGCGCCCTGGACGAGGCTGTGGGCGATGGGGGCGGCGCCCCGCGCGGGCGAGGTCGAGAGCTCGGGGGACGTGCCGGAGGACAGGCGCACCGAGCGGTCGTCGGCGACGAGGAGCCGTCCGTCGGGGCGGACGGCCAGCCCGGGGCCGGCCGCGTCCGGGTACACGGCGGCCCGCCGGTGCCGTGCGGTGTCCCACACCTCGTCGCTCAGCCCGCCGATGCCGGAGGTGCGCGTGGCGTACAGGGTGCGGCCGCCGGGGCCCAGGGCGAGTGTGACGACCGCTCCGTCGGACCGCGGTGTCGTCAGGTCCAGTGTGGTGCGGGCGCGGCCGCGCGCCAGGTGCCAGAGGACGAACCGCTGGGGCGCGACGAGACGGCCGGGTGCGGAGACGCCGTAGGCGAAGGTGCCGCCGTCGGGGCTGAAGGCCATCAGCGCCGTGGTGTCCCGCGCGACGACCGGCTGCTCCGGGTCGCGCGACACGGGCAGGGGCACCGGCGGCGGCGTCCACAGCACCCGCCCGTCGCGTGTGTCGCGCAGGTGGAAGCGGTAGCCGGTGTCCCCTGTCCGTTCGGCGGTGGCGAGCATGCGGCCGTCCGGGCTGAGCAGCACCGCGTCCAGGGGGCGCTCGCGCCACGCGGAGCTGACGGCGCCCGCGAGGTCCAGCGTGTGGACGGTGCCGCCTTCGAGGTAGCGCAGCAGCGGCCGGTCGGGGTCCCAGGCGAGGCCGCCGTAGAGGTGTTCGTTGTGCAGAGGGTGGCGGAACACCGGGGCGGGGTCGTCCGGCGTGGACGAGGTGAGGCGCCACGCCCTGATCTCGCCGTCGTCGGCGGTCGCCAGGAGCGTCCCGTCCTCGCTGAAGGCGAGACTGTGCACGCCGGGGTCCGGGAGGTCGGCGATCAGGCGCCCGGACGCGGCGTCCCAGACGTGGACGCCGTTGGGGG
The DNA here is from genome assembly GCF_019599145.1 of Streptomyces akebiae. Lineage (NCBI taxonomy): Bacteria > Bacillati > Actinomycetota > Actinomycetes > Kitasatosporales > Streptomycetaceae > Streptomyces > Streptomyces akebiae. The sequence continues at coordinate 5,275,468 of NZ_CP080647.1, forward strand.
AGGCCACGGCGAACCGGTCGGCGCCGTCGCCCGGACCGCCGAACACCAGCGTCGCGTAGTCGTCGCAGAGGGCGCCCGCGTCCTCCCAGGCGCCGGGCAGGGTGCGGTGGCGGGCGGTGTCCCACACCTGCGGTGCGCGGTCGGCGGGACAGACGGCCGTCAGGCGGCCGTCGGTGCTCGGCGCGACGTTCGCGAGGCCGGTCACCCGGGTCTCGAACAGCGGTGTGCCGTCGGCGGCCGAGTACAGCCGCACCAGGTCGTCCTCCGGGCCGCTCACCGCGTAGCTGCGGCCGTCGGTGCCGAAGTCCACGGTGGCGTCGACCGGCAGGGCCGGCCCGGTCCACCGCCCGGCGGAGCTGTCCCACAGCCGTACGCCGTCGTCCCCGGCGATCGTGAGCAGCCGTCCGTCGGGGCCGGCTCCGACGAGCGTTCCGTCGGGCATCCGGTCCGATGCGAGCGGGCGGTGCGTGCTCACGTCCCAGGCGTGCCAGGTGTCGCCGCCCGCGCTGAGCAGCGTGCGGCCGGAGCGGGTGAGGAAGCGGGCCGGGGCGCTGTCGGGGGTCGGGTCGGTGAAGGCGTCCGTCTCGGGCTGGGCGAGGGCGCCGAGCAGGGCGCGGCGGGTCTCCGGCGACTCGGCGACGCGCCAGGCGGCGACGCCGAGCAGCTGGGCGGTGCGCGGGTCGGTGGTGCGCAGGGATTCGGCGACCTCCGCGACACGCCGGGCCGCCGCGTCGGTACGGCGCCGCTGGTTGTCGTGGTGCTCCGCCCAGGCGGCCAGGCCGGCCACCAGGGCGACGGCCAGGACGGCGGAGAGGGAGGCCAGCAGGGCCCGGGAGCGCCGCGCGGCGCGGGCGGCGGCGCGGAGTTCCGCCTCGCGGCCGTCCAGTCCGGCGGTGAGGAAGGCCCGCTCCGTCGTCGTGAGCATGCTGTCGTCGTCCCCGAACAGCTCCTCCGCGCGCGCCAGCCGGGTGCCCCGGTACAGGGCGCCGGGGTCGCGGTCGTGCTCCAGCCAGGCGCGGGTGGCCTCGGCGAGGCGGCGGTGGTGGCGCAGCCGCTCGCGGTCCTCCTCGATCCAGCCGTGCAGCCGCGGCCAGCAGGTGATCAGCGCCTCGTGGGCGAGCTGGACGCCGTCCTCGTCGGCGGTCAGCAGCCGGGCGCGGGTCAACCGGTCCACGACCACCGGTACGTCGGACGCGGCCCACTCCGCCATGTCGGCCCGGGTGAGCGGGCGCCGGGTGTCGGGGGTGCCCTGGCCCGGCTCGACCATCCGCAGCAGCAGGTGCCGGGCGGTGCGGGCCTGCTCCGGTGACAGCTGCCCGTACACCGCCTCCGCGGTCGCCGCGATCGCGCCGCGCACCCCGCCCGCCGCCTGGTACCCGGCGAGGGTGAGCATCCGGCCCCGGCGCCGCCGCCATGTCTCCAGCAGGGCGTGCGAGAGCATCGGCAGACCGCCGGGCTCGTCGAGCACCTCCTCGACGAGCCGCGCGGTCAGCTCCCGCTCGACGAGGAGGCCGACCGCCTGGGCGGGCTTGACGACCGCCTCACGCAGTTCCTCCGCCCTCATCGGACCGACCAGCAGGGACACGCGGCTCAGGGAGTCCGCCAGCTCCCGGTGCTCGGCGCAGCGGGCGTAGAAGTCGGCGCGAACGGCGATCACCACGCGCACCCGGCTGCCCGGGTCCCGGGCGGCGAGCAGCAGGTCGATGAACCGGCCGCGCTCCTCCCGGTCCCGGCAGAGGGTGAAGACCTCCTCGAACTGGTCCACCACCACCCAGCTGTCCGGCTCGTCCCCGGCCGGGGCGAGCAGATGGCCGTACGTGGTGGCGGGCCGTGGGCCCGGGGTGAGGATGCGCAGCACCGCCGGGCCGCCCTGCTCCGCGATCTTCTCCCGTATCCGGGGTATCAGCCCGGCCCGCAGCAGCGAGGACTTGCCGCTGCCGGACGGCCCGAACACGACCGCGAACCGGTGGCCGCACACCAGCTCCCGCAACTCCTCCGCCAGCTGGTCCCGGCCGAAGAACAGGTCGCGGTCGTCCGGCTCGAAACGGGACAGCCCCCGGTACGGCGGCGCCGTGTCCCCGGCGTCGTCGAGCGCCTCCCCGCGGCCTCGGTCTCGGCCCGCTTCCAGCGGGGTTCCCACTCGCCCGGGTCGCCCCCGCAGGCGCGCGCATACCCCTGGACCACGGCGAGCGACGGCAGCCGTGTCCCGGACGCGGCCCTGGACAACGCCGCCGCCGAGAACCCCGCCGCGTCGGCCATGGTCCGGTACGAGGGGCTGCCCGCGGCCCGGCGCAGCTCCCGCAGCTCATGGGCGAGGCGTGGCACGGGGCCGGCCGCGGGATCCAGCGGTCTCTCGGGACGCGCCACGGTTCGCCTCGCTTCCGTCCGGATGCCGCAGAGCGGTGAAAAGGCATTCGTAAGGCGGCTAAACATATTCTCCTGGCGCTCCGGAGTCACCGGTTTCCATCGGGATGTGGCATTGATGACAGCCGCGCAGCCGGCCCGCGAATCAACCCGGCGGTGTCGCGCGCAATTGATTCCCCTGCTGGGAGGGGGTGAGCAACAACGTGTGCGCTGTCAGCCTCGGTCACGTCAGCCCGGGCCCCCGGCCCCCGGACCTGGCCCCGACAGCCTCCGGCCGCCTGACATCAGGCACACCGAGTCATCTGGAGAACAGCGCATGACCGCCACCGACATCACGGCGCTCCCCGAACAGGGGGTGCCTCAGCCACCGCCTCCACCCCGGCGCCGCGCCCGCGAGGCCACCGTCGTATGGATCGTGACCACGATCGTGCTGTCGATCTTCGCCACCTTGCTCGGCCCGCTGGGCGGGCTGCAGAGCGCGAGCGCCGCAGCCGGCCAGACGCCGATCTTCAGGCTGGACGGCGCCACCGCCACGCGCGCCAACTACCGCGCCTTCCTCGATCGATTCCGCGACAACGTGGCGTATCACGGGCAGGTGAACGGCAGGCGCCTGACCGATGAGGTCCAGGGCACGAGACTCACCGTCGAGCACACCAACCCCGCGGCTTCGGGTTTCACCGAAGCCGTCATCATCACCGAGGACAGCCACGAGGTGCGCCTCCGTTTCCGGGTGAGCGACATGTACCTCGTGGGCTGGTTCGATCGCGACGGCCGCTACAACTACGTCGGTCCCGAGAACGAATCGCAGGTCCCGGCGGAACCTCGCCTCGGCCCTGACGGACGGCCGCTCGTAGCTCGGCAGCTGCACGGGTCGCCGAGCTACGTCAACCTGCAGACCCAGGGGAACGTGTCCCGCTACACCCTGAAGTACGGGCGGGTGGAGACCGAGAACCACGCCATGAGCCTGTGGAACGCCGACGGTACCGAGGCCAGTCGACAGCGCGGGGCCGCGGCGGCGCTGTACTTCGCCCAGTTCATCTCCGAGGCCACCCGTCTCCGTGACACCGGCGAATGGCTCGCAGAGCGAGCGTTCGGCGAGGACGACTGGGAGTCGTACAACATGCACACGACCATCGACCGCCGCCTCGTCGACATGCAGAACGAGTGGGGCACGATCAGCAATCACTTCGCCGCCGCCCAGGCCAACCCGGACGGCTTCGACCCCTCCGAGAACCTCCTGACCGTATGGACCGTGAATTCCCGAGGGGATCTGGTCGAGCAGACGCTTCGCTGGGCGTACCAGTTCGCGAGCGTGTTGTACGTCGCCAACGGCTACGCCGGCTACAGCAAGCCCAGGAGGCAGCTCACCACGGACCGCACGTTTGTCGTGGCGCGCGACGGCTCCGGTGACTACAGGACGATCCAGTCCGCGATCAACGCCGTCCCCGCGGACGGGGTCGCCCACACCATCGTCATCGACAAGGGCATCTACCGCGAGGCCATCACCGTCCCGAGCAACAAGACCCACCTGACCATCAAAGGCGCCCCGGGGGTCTCTTCCTGGGATGTGTACATCTACAACGACAGGGCCCATGGGACGCGCCGGCCCGACGGCAGCCTGTACGGCACCGAGGGCAGTGCCACGGCCACCTTCAAGGCACGCGACCTGACCGTCCAGGACCTCACGATCGCCAACACGTTCAATGCCAAGGCACACCCGGAGATCGGCCCGTTCGAGACCCAGGCCGTCGCGGTGGCCGCCAAAGGTGACCGGCAGGTGTTCGACAACGTCACGATCAAGGGCCGCCAGGACACCCTGTTGGTCAAGGGGAACGCACCCACGGACCAGGCCCGGCAGTACTTCTACAACTGCTACATCACGGGCACGGTGGACTTCATCTTCGGCAACGCCACCGCGGTGATCGACCGGTCCGAGATCAAGGTGGACGACTGGCCCGGCGGCACGTTGCTTGCGCCGAACACCGACCGCAGGAAGAAGTACGGGATCCTCATCACCGGCAGCCAGGTGGGTTCCAGTGGTGTGCCGAACGATTCGTACTACCTCGGCCGGCCGTGGCACAACTCGCCGGACGCCTGGCCCCAGGCGGTGGTCCGTGACACCCGTCTGGACTACATGATCAAGGAAACGCAGCCCTGGACCGACATGATGCCCGACTACCACTGGCAGCAGGCCCGGTTCCGGGAGTACAACAACAGAGATAAGGGAGCCGGCATCGGACCGAACGCACCGAAGCTGACCGACGCCGAGGCCGCGGACTACACCGCACAGAAGTACCTGGCGGGCACCGACGGCTGGAACCCGGTCCGCTGACCGCGGCCGAGACGACAGGCACACGGCCCACCGGCGGCACCCCCGCCCCGGAGGCGAGGTGAACCACGGCGGGCCGGGACAGCACGAGTGTCCCGGCCCGCCGTAGGGCTCCCGCCGTCTGTCAGCCGGTGGGCCACGCCGTTCACGCGGAACGCGCCCGACGTCGTTCAGCCCGACGGTCTCGCCGCATAGAGCCAGTCGAGACCGTCGTGTCCGACGGCATCGAGGTGCTCCGTACGCCTCGACCAGCGTCATCGGGGACGTCACCACCTCGGTTTCCCCTCGCGCCGCGAGGTCGAGCCAGGCGATCGTCTTCCTGCCGCCGCGTACCGCAAGGGACAGGGCCGTGTTCCTCCTGCAGCCAGTCGACCAGCTCCAGCAGCCGGTCCCGGTCCCGGTCGCGTTGCATCGCAGAGCCTCGGCGACGTACGCCGACAGGCCCCGCTCGGCCGCCTCCGCACGACCGGTGAGTCGCCTCGATGGCCTGACGCGAATTTCCGCGGTCAAGGGGCCATGGCAGGTCGCGGGGAGGACACCTCACTTCGTTCAGGCAACAACATCGTCGGCCGGCCAGTGCCGCACGCGTGCCAGGGATGTCGTGTACAGGAGTCACGCTCGTCACGCTCCCGCCCACACCACACCCCTGTGCCTGACCATGGGCGCGGTCACAATCTCTTGCTCTGCGGTGTGAGAGCGGCGCAACGGAATGTCCCACGCGGTCTAACAGGCAGGAAACCGGCCGCTACGGCGGGCGGACTAGCTTCGTGACATGAGGGTGTGGATGCCCGTACGGCCGCTGCGCGGCAAGGTTGCCTCGATCGGCAAGGGCAGATTAGGCAAGGGTGGTTCAGTGCGCCGCCACGGGGGCCGAACGAATCCCGGGCGACGGCCGATGCCTGGCTGGCGCAGCATCAGGGGCCGGGTGGCGGTGGTCATCACGGTCCCGATCTGCTTGCTGCTGACGGTGGCCGGTCTCGCCGTGCACGGCCGCGCCGAGGCCCTCGGCGACGCCCGGACGACCCGTGCCGAGGTCGGCCTCAGCCTGCGCATCCAGGCCCTCGTGCACCAGCTGCAGCGCGAACGTGGCCTGACCAACGGCCTGTTGGGCGGCGAGAAGGAGTTCCGCCCACCGCTTTCCGCCACGCGCAAGCGCGTTGACACGGCACTGCGCGGAATGCGCACCGAAAGCGCCGTCGAGGACGTCGTCCAGCGGCACTTGCGGCGTCTCGCCGACATCCGATCCGCCGCCGACAGAGGCACCGCCGGCCAGGCCGCGACCCTCACCTTCTACACCAGCGCCGTCAACGCCCTGAACGCCGTCGATCCGGTGGCGGAGACCGCGACCGGCGCCGACCGCCAACTGCGCGACGGGCTGGCCGCGTTGCGCGAGCTGGCTGCCGCCAAGGAGTCCGTCGCCCTCGAACGCGGGCTCCTCAACGGTGTGTTCGCCCAAGGTGCCTTCCAGGGCCGTGAGTACATCGACTTCACCGAGGTGCGAGCCACCCGCGTCGCCGCCCTCACCCGCTTCCGGCAGGTCGCCACCGCACCTCAGCGCGCGGCACTGGAGAAGGCCTTCGCGACCGAGGACGCCGAACGCGCCACCGCCTACGAGAAACAGACGGAAGGCGCCGCCGACGGCTCCCCGCTGCGCGCCGACGCCCGCACCTGGTGGGAGGCGATGACCGTACTCGTCGACGATCTGTACGCCGTCCAGCAGTCGGTCGGTGACGACGTGCGGGACCGGGCCGACCGGCTCAGCCACGACGCCGAACTGGCCCTCGCCGCCTATCTCGTCACGGGCACGCTCATCGCCGCCCTCGTCGCGGGCCTCGCCGCTGTCGCCTCCCGGTCGCTCACGCGCCCGCTCCGTGGACTCGCCGAGACCGCTCACGACGTGGCGCGCCGCCGACTGCCCGCAGCCGTCGCCCGTATCCAGCAGTCCCCGCAGGACTCCGCTCAGCTCCTGACGCCGGAGGACGCGCAGGACACCCCCGATGCACGGCTGCTGGGCGGTGCGGCCGAGATCGCCGAGGTCGCAGCGTCCCTGCAGCAGGTGGAACACACGGCCCTCCAGCTGGCTGCCCAGCAGGCCGGCCTGCGTCGCAACACCACGGAATCACTCGCCAATCTCGGCCGCCGGAACCAGAGCCTCGTACGTCGCCAACTCGGCCTCATCACCCGCCTGGAACGGCAGGAACTCGACCCGGACGCCCTCGCCGAGCTCTTCGAACTCGACCACCTCGCCACCCGTATGCGGCGCAACGCCGAAAGCCTGCTGGTCCTGGCCGGGCAGAATCCGCCAAGGCCAACGGCAGCACCCGCCGACGGTCTGGAGGTCGTCCAGTCCGCAGTCGCCGAGGTGGAGCAGTACCGTCGAGTTCTGATCGCGACCGTGGAGCCGGTGCGGGTGCGTGGGCACGCCGTCGCGGATGTCGCCCACCTCCTCGCCGAACTCATCGAGAACGGACTGAATTTCTCGCCCCCGACCGAACCGGTCGAGGTGCACGGCTGGTACGACACCGAGGACGACACGTACTCCTTCGGTGTCGTCGACCACGGCATCGGCATGTCCGAAGCCGACAAAGCACGTGCGGGCGCCCTCCTCTCCGACTCCGGCGAGGAGGCCCTCGTTGCCGCACCCACCCGGTTCCTCGGCCACCTCGTCGTCGGCCGACTCGCCCACCGCCTCGGTGAAGGCGCTCAAGTCCACCTCTTCGACACTCCTGGCGGCGGCCTGTCCGCCCTCCTTGCCCTCCCCGGGCGCCTGCTCGCCCCCGTGGAGGACCCCTCCACCTCACCCCCACCCGCCAGGCCCGCTGTCTCCTCCCTGCTCAACGGCTTCCGAGCAGGTGTCGCCCGCGCCGAAGCCAGAAACCCCCAAGGAGCGTCATCGTGACCACCGCCGTCCAGAGTTTCGGCTGGCTCGTCTCGGAGTTCGTGCGCACCGCCGACGGCGTCACCGATGCCGTCGCCGTTTCCTCTGACGGCCTGCTCATGGCCGCCTCGGACAGTCTCGGCCGAGATCGCGCCGACCACCTGGCCGCCGTCGTCTCCGGCATCACCAGCCTCGCCCAGAACGCGGCGACGGCACACGGCTTCCACGGCATGAAGCTCGTCATGATCGAAATGCTGGGGGGCTTCCTCATGGTCGGTCGTATCCGCGACGGCAGCTGCCTCGGCGTCCTCGCCGCCGAAGGGTGCGACGTGGGCCTCGTCGGCTACGAAATGGCCGTCCTCGCCGACCGCGCCGGCGAGCTGCTCACCCCGCAGTTGGTACGCGAACTGCACTCCGCGCCCAGGTGAGCCCATGGGAGGCTCTGCGCTCACGGTCGATCGCTGCGGCGTGGCCGGGGCCGCCGCTGGACGAGCTGGCGTGACAGGAGTGGTTCGTCTCGCTGCTCACGGTAGAGGACGAGGCGCCGGACTTCCCTGCGCAGGCCGTCGTGGCCGGTCCCACGACGCGTCAGGCGGGCGCGGATCTTCGGTACGACGTCGGCCGCCGGCGGCGTGAGCGCCGCGTGAGCGCCGCGTGAGCGGGGACATTGAGACCGTCGTCCTGGACAGCGAGGGGCGGTCGGCCTGGGTGGCGAGGACCGGAAGGTTCTGGCGATGTTCCAGGTGTTCCAGGTGTTCCACGACATGGGAGCGGACCTTGTCGTCAGCGCCAACACCATGGTGGAGGTGAGCCACGCCAGGGTGAACCTGCCCCGACTGCAATGGGCGTTCTCCCGGGTCGAGGTGGAGCCGATCACGGAGGCAGCGGCCGAGGCGGCGGCCCAACCGCTCAAGGGCGCCGGTCTGCACGGACACAAGTACGCGATCGACGCCACCGTCGCGGAAGCGGCCTCGCGTCAGCCTGGCCCGGTCGCCGTCCTCACGCCGGATGTCAATGACATGACCCGGCTGCGCGGCCAACGGATGGCCGTAGCCGGCCGGCCGCCTCCCAAGCGAAGGCTTCAGCTGTGATGGTGTGCGCTTGGAGGGGGCAGTGGACGCTGCCGGCGTCGAGCGCACCGCGGCTCCGAAGGCCACGCGCTTCCCCGGGGCAGCGCACTGCGCCGCCCGCCTTCCCAGACCAGCACGGGACCGTCCGCCGCCCACCGCGGCCCCGAGCACTTCCCTGTCCGTGCCATCGCTCACGAGATGGGAGGGCACCACTGACAACGGCTTTGAGCTGCGGCTTCGCCGGGCGGGGGAGGGTCCCATGCGGAGGTGACGGCTACGGCTGGATGGTCACCATGCGGTAGTTGGAACTGTCGGAGTCGCCCGCCCAGCCGACTGTCTTGGCGTTCCGGTATTTACAATTGGTGTCCGAGTAGGTGTAAAGAAGCGGCCTGTCCTCCACCGAGTCGTAGGCCCTCACCGCTACTTGCAACTTGGTGTCGGCGGGCCTGGTGCCCCCGTTGGCGGTCCGCGTCGCGTAGTTGACCTTCACGCAGTTTCCGTTGTCCACACGGATGCTCTTGACATCCGTCGCCTTGTTGTTGACCTGGACACAGGCGTAGCGAGAGCCCTTCTGGCCGACGCTGCAGTCCGCCGCCGCGGCCGGTCCCGCCGTGAGGGCCAGGGTCGCTGCCACCGCCAGAGTGCCGACGGTGGCCATGCCGATAAGACGTTTGTTCATTGTTGCTGTTCCGTTCTGCTCAGTTCTCAGTTAGCTGCGGGCGTCGGCGCGAAGTGGACCGGGATGTACTGGTCGAACGACCGGTCGTCGGTGGCCGTGAAGTGGGCGCGAGCCGTACGGGATCGCCGCTGAAGCATCCGGCCGGTCACGAAGGCTTGGCGGGAGGCGGCGTCTACTGCTGCGGCGAGTGTGGGAGCGAGGGCGGCCAGCAGTCCGACGGCCTCACTCACGTACGGGTTGGACGGTGCTGAGGCCGATACCGAACCCGGTGGCTCCCACCGAGCGGGTGCCACGGAGGCAGGTACCGGAGCACCGGGCTCGGGCGGCCTCAGCTCAGCCTGAACCAGTAGTTGGTCCATTGCTGATCAGTCGGCACGGTGCCCTGTTCCGGGGCGTTGCCGACCCATGTGCCGTCGCAGTTCCGGCCGCTGTAGAGCATTCCGCGGAGAGTGACCGGATTGCTGTTGACGGTGGGGGAAACCCTCACATTTGTCGTCCTGTCCACGCCTGGGGTGACCTGGACGCACCCGTACCTGGAGTTGTACGCGGACCACAGCAGAACACTGTTCACCCCGGCGGGTACCCGCGTCAGTGCCACGGGCCAGCCGTTGCTCGGCGCCTGCGCCGCCGTCGCGGGCGCCGCGAAGGCCATGCCGACGATGCTCGCGGCCGCGAGGACCGCGCCCATCCCCGCTGCCCTCCTCCTGCCCCATGCAGAAGTCGTCACCATGTCTCCTTGATACGGAAAGGCCATGGGACGGGCTGCAAGGCAACTCTCCCATGCGGTCGGTCACTACCCGGGGACTCATTGCCGGTGCTGAAGCACCAGCGCTACGGCGGCGAACGATCGCGTTCGACCGCGCGATCCGCCAGGTGGTCCCGGTGATCACGGAGTGTGGCACGTGAGGCGGGAATTTTTATTGAGAGTTCAAGGAGGTGGGGTGAAGGTGAGCTGTCAATTCGCTTTCCACATCGGTCTGTTGCCGCGTCGCCGGCGTCGCCAGCGTCGCCAGCGTCGGGCGCGCGGCCGAGCGCACGACCAAGGCCGAAGTGACCAAAGCCGTCCGCGAGATGGAGCGGGCGCGAGACGACGAGAACCTCGGGAAGCCGGGCCAGGGCTGGACGGCCCGGGCCTGGCTGGAGCACTGGGTCGAGAACATCGCCAAGCCGTACGTCTCCGAGAACACGTACGACGGGGACGAGGTCGACGTACGCGTTCACTTCGTGCCCGGCCTGGGCGCCCACAAGCTCGACACGTTGGAGCCCGAGCACCTGGAGTGCTTCCACCGAAGGACGCAGACCAAGGCTCCCCGTCTCGAAGAGGAGCACATCGAGCCGTACACGATCGAAGAGGTGCAGAGCCTCCTCGTCGAGGCGGCCAAGCTCCGCGACAGCGCGCGTTGGGTCGTCGCCCTGGCTCTCGGCCTCCGGCAGGGTGAGGCCCTGGGGCTGCACTGGGAAGACGTCGACCTCGCCGCCGGGTACGTCCGCATCCGTAAGAACCGGCGGCGCCCGAAGTACGCGCACGGCTGCGGTGCCGACCCGTGTGGCCGCAAGGCGGGCTACTGCCCTAGAAGGAGCAGACGCGCCGCGAGCACAAGTCCACCAAGTCCCGTGCGGCCGGCGCACCATCGGTCTGCCCGATCCGCTGATCAAGATTCTCCGCCGGCACCAGGAAGCCCGGGAGCGGGAACGGATCAGGGCCGGTGCGGACTGGGAGAACAAGGGATACGTCTTCGCCTCGCCGGTTGGCGGGCCCCTGAGTCCCCACACCGACTTCCACGTCTGGAAGCGGCTGCTTCGGGACGCGGGCGTACGGGACGGCCGTCTTCATGACGCTCGCCACACCGCCGCGACCGTCCTCCTGATCCTCGGCGTCCCTGACGTCGTGATCGACTCGATCATGGGCTGGGAGCCCGAGGGAGCGGCCCGGATGCGCGCCCGGTACACGCACGTGACGTGGACCATGCTCCGCAAGGCCGCGCAGCAGATCGGCGATGCCCTCTGGGAGCTGCCGGGAGTTGGCGGGACTACCCGGGACCACCGAACCCGACGGGAAGCCGGACGGAAAACCCACCTGAGACGGAAAGTGAGACGGAGCACGTCGAAGGGCCCCACCGCGAACGGTGGGGCCCTTCGACATCGTGCCCGGTGAGGCACTGGCGGAGGATACGAGATTCGAACTCGTGAGGGGTTGCCCCCAACACGCTTTCCAAATGTTCGTCTGGGGGTCCGGCGGGGACCGTGGGCGTCCTGACCTGCGGTGGCGCGAGTGATAGGAGGCGGTTCGGACGGCTCCGGACGGGGGTGAATGAGACCAAAACTGAGACCAGAGGTGGCCACGTTGCCCCTGATGAGCGGCGGTCCCGAGGCGGTGTGAGGGTCACAGCGGCAACGGAACCTCGCACGGAGATCAGCTGGCGTTCTCCTCATTGTTCAGGAGCCGCATCACGTATACGTGCTGCTCCGGGTGCCATGCCAGCCGCGCTATCACCGCGGCTGAATCAGGATTCACCCATCGCCGAGACAGAACGATGTACCAGTGCGGACGACCCCAGAGACGTCGGCCCGTGACGGCGCGACGCACCGAGCGGAGGTTCAAACCGCTGCCCAACGGTGAGCCCCAGCTCCGGGAACTGTTCGCCCGCCTCAAGCGCAAGGGGAAAGTCCTGGTCGTGGTCGACCAGCCGGTTTCCATGCGCACCCTGGCGGTCACCGTAGCCCGCCCTGCGATGGGCGGCTGCTGCCACGCGAGACTCATCTGCGCGCTGGCCTCGGCCGGAGCTTTCGCGACGAGGGTCGCGTCGACGGCGGCGTCAGGGATGAGGCAAAGTTCCGGGCATGGCCGCCTCCGAGAAGCCCGAGAAGTCACACCAGCTTCCTGAATCCGTCCGGGAGCACCTTGTAGCCATCGTGTTCGACACGAACTCATTCCCTTCCGGGGGGCTTGATCTTCACGTCCTTAAGGAGTGGGCGAGGCGTGCAGAACTCGCTGACCTGGAGGTATGGCTGCCCGAGCCAGTTCTATGGGAGCTGGCGGAGCACGCGGCAGCCGCTTGGGAGGAGCAGCGGGCAAGTGTGCGCCGGGCACAGAAGTCCATGAGGCGAGCGGGCCTTGAGGTTCCGTCGGAGGCGCCGTACAACTCGCGGGAGACCGTCATGGCCACCGTGGAATCCGTGGTGACCACGCTCAATCCCGCCGTGCGCATTCTCACGATCGACCCGGACATCGCGCGGGAGGCTCTTAAGGACCAGATCCTGTTGCGCCAGCCGGCGAAGAAGAAGCAGGACGTCAAAACGGGAGCTGCGGACAGCGCATGGCTCCGGCAAGTACTGAAAGAAGCCGGCCGGAACGTGGACCGGTTCATCGTCGTGGGCAGCGACAAGGACGTCGAGCAAGCGTTCAAGGCGTGGGGCTTGCAGAAGCCGCACATGGTCAAGTTGGAGCACCTCGACGCGGCACTGTTCGTACTTGACGAGTTCCCTGAGGAGGAGATGGCTAGTTCCATCGTTGCGTTCTTGCAGGTCCACATCGATGCGCCTGAATCGGGGGAGGGGCGAGACGCTGCCCTGGTACTGGGGGAGATCACGAATGGGGACGAAGTCGTTGGGGAGTGGGAGTACGACCAGGTTCAGGACGTGAGCGTAGGGCGCATCCATCATGTCGCGGGTTTGAGTGATCTCACGATCAACCGTTTGACCGGCATCGTAAAAGCGCAAGTGTTCTTCAGCGTCGAACTCGAGTACACCGGTATGAGGATCGATGAGAACGGCGAGACTGTAACTCACTCTGAGACATTCCCCCATGCAATGGTCAGAGACGTTCTCGCGTTCACGATCGATGACGACGGGATGGTGACCGAAGCCCGCAGTGAGACAGGTCAAGCCCACGCCTTCAGTGGAAATTCCGCCTTCTCCGATTCGTGGGACGCCTTCGCGGCACTGCTTGAGGCTATGTCGTTGATCCCTGGCGTCGACCGCGAGGAGCTCGATGGCGCCGAGATCGGATGTGAACTGACTTGGCAGGTCGGAGGGTGGGAACTGACTTTCACCTCGGAGGAAGGGCACGGGGACCCGCACTGGAGCGCCTCTGCCACGTTGTCCAAGGACTCTATGTCGCATTCGGCGGAATTCCGGTGCGAATGGGACGGGAGCCTCGCCCCGTATGAAATGCCCGACCTCCTTCCGGCCTACGTGATCGCTGCCGAAGACGAAGAGTCGTATCTCAACTCAGGCGAGTGGACGGCGCCAGCCTGGGTGCTAAGCAAGATCTGGCCTTCACCCCACCGCCGGGAGCAGATGGGGATCTCCCAGTCTTCCTTCTTCGATTCTGTCCGTGAGCTATCTAACAAAGAGCCGGATGCGCAGTTCTGAAACCTGATCGCCCTCTTGCGGCAGGGCTTCGGCGCAGGGCTTCGGCGTAGTCGCGTGACGTCCGGTTCGTGATCATCCGAGGCCGAGTAGTGCGAGGGGGCGGCGAGGGTCGCGGGGGTTGCGGCGGAGGCCGGCCGCGATGTTCTTCATGCTCCCGGCCACCGAGAATCGTCTCCCTGGCCGCCCTGGAGTAGATGGCCTGTTGGCGGGTGGTGAAGCCCATCCGGTTCCAGTGGAAGAGGATGTGCCGCGCCAGGATGCCGCGCGAGCCGAGCTGAAGGTTGCCCGCGCGTGCTGCGTCTGCGAGGGCTTGGCCGCAGTGCTCCAACCCGGTCACCCAGTTCCCGAGCGGCGCGAGTGGGCCGTCGGTGAGGGCGGGGCCGACGTCGAGCGTCAAGAGTCGCCGTACCGGGGCCACCATGCTGCTGACCTGGTCGGGGTCTATGTCTGTGGGCAGTGGGCGTAGTGCTTCGACCTGCCCCCATACGTCTCCCTGTTCGCCCCACTCCAGCCCGGCGGCACGCAGCAGCAGAGTGGTGGCGAGGAGGGAGGTCTCTTTGGGGCCGGGGAGCCCGCTGGTGCTGTCGGTCACGTGCTGGTGGTAGTCGAGGATTCCGACGCTGTCGGTGTGGAACAGGGTGTGGGCGAGTGCCATGCCGTGCGGGCCGCCGAAGGCGATGGTTTCCGGCTCGTACAGGAAGGGCCAGCACCGCTTGGCGACGCCCAAGGACAGGGCGTTGTCGAGTACTTCGGTGAGGTGCGCGACGGCGTCCTCCATCCGTGTACCCGGGCCCGGCTGGACGCGTAGACGCCAGCAGGGGTGCTTGCGCACGAACCACCATGCTCCGATCGGCCCGGTGCGTAAGGCGGGCAGGAGGTAGGTGCGGAAGGTTCGTTCCGCTGTGGGGTAGTCGGTGAACTCGATGTTCACCTGGTGCCAGCTGCCGAGTTGGGGGTCGAGTGCTGACCGGCCGGCGTCCCGGTAGCGCTCGGTGGCCTCGGCGAGATGCTCGGGCGACGTCTGCGCTCGTTCGGCGGCTTCCGTGAGCGGGGTGCCGGTGAGGACGGCCAGGATGGCCTGCTCGATGGTGCTGCTATCGGGCAGGTTCATCTAGATCCTTCCGGTGGTGGGGTCAGATGAGGAGGAGGCAGGCGTCCCAGTCGCTGGTTGGGAGGGTGCCTTCTTGAATGTTCTGGAAGGCGAGGGTCGCGCCGACCGAGCCGTTGAGGAAGCCGGTCTCGGCTGGGGATTCGGTGGTCAGGAAGCGTTCGCTGAGCTGTGGCAGGTGGTGGACGAAGGCTCGTGGTTCGTCGGCGTCATGGGTGACGCGTTGGAGGACCCGGAGCAGGCCGCCGAGGCCATGGCACAGGCCGCGGCTGGTGAGTTGGTCGAGCTGGGTGGGGTCGGCCAGGCAGTAGAGGAGTGCTCGTTCGGCCATGCGTTTGCGGTCGGGGTCGTTCAGGGCAAGGGCGGCGAGTTGTTGGGCGCGGGCCAGACCGGGGGTGCCGTAGCACCAGGAAGGGGCGGCCAGGTGTGGGGGCACGGTGGTGGTGTTGGTGATCCAGCGTGGCCAGCGGGTGCCGCGGTGGTCGCTTACGCGTATCTGGTCCAGCCAGCTGCAGATCCGCAGCATCGCCTTCTCGTGGCCGGGCACGGTGATGCCGCGGAGCTTGGCGAGTGCGAGGAGGGCGAGCGGGCCGGTGATGCCGTGGGCGAGGCCGGCGTTGGCGTGGCCGTCGGGGGTGCGAGCACTGAGGTTGACGGGGCTGTGGCTCACCCACCAGCCCAGGCGGGGTCGCCCGTTGGCGGTGTGGAGCGGCTCGGTCAGGCGCACCAGGTACTCCAGCACTCCCTTGAGCTCGTCGCCCTCGGGGGCGCGGCGTAGGAGGAGGGCGCCGAGGCCGGTCAGGCCACGCAGGAGGTCGTACTCGGCAAAGGTGGTCGGCTCGCCGCAGTCGATGCGGGCGTGTGCTGCTGCCAGTCGGTGTCGGATGTGGGTGGCAACGATGCGGTCGAGGGTCTGCAGGGCGCCGGTGTATCGGATGTTGTCGACGGTGGTCCAGTGCAGCACGTACGTCATCGCGGGCGCGCCGAGGAACAGGCCGGTCTCGTTGCCGTCCAAGAGCGGGCCGATGTCGGCGAGTTGCTGATGGGCGGTCTTCCAGGATCCGGTGCCCTGGCGAGCGCGTTCGACGTGGAGCAGTGCAATGCCGAGGGAGCCTCGGGCGAGGGACTGCCGGAGGGTGGCGTCCGTGTCCAGGGCGGGCGGAGCGGTGGTCACCGCAGGGCTCCTTCTTTTCTTGCGGTCCAGGAAAGGGCGGCGGCGCGGGCCAGGCGGCGGCAGATGGCTTCGCTGTCGGGGGCGATGCCGACGGCCCGGTTGTGGTGCATGTGCAGGAGGGACGGCAGAACCGCGGCGGGGTCGGCACCGTGCGCTTCGAGAGCCTGGCGGTAGGCAGTCAGGGCGGTGCGGCGCAGGGCCCATGTCGTGACGAGGTGCTCACCGTTGGGCAAGGCTCGCAGGGCCGCGTGGTCGGGGCCCGGGGCGGAAAGGCGGACGGCTGCGGAGAGTACATCGCGGGTGGTGGCTTCGCCGTCGTTCTTCAGGAGGTTCGTCGTCAGCCATGCCTGTCCGTCCGCTGGGGAGCCGAGGAAGGCATCGGCGATGTCGACGAAACTGGCGGCGGTAACTGCGGGCCGGAGGCTGTCGGAGATGGGGAGGGCCATCTGTGAGAGGGCGGCGGCGGAGTCTGCGGCGAAGACCTGTTCGGCGGCGGTGAGAGCGGGGCCAGTGCCGTAGCGGCCGGTCTCCGGCTCGTCGGTGTCCCACTGGACCCGTTGGAGCAGGCCCTCCGCACGCAGCTCACCGGCCCAGGCGGCGACGTGCTGCGCCACCTCACCGAAGGCGTTCGGGTTCGCGAGGCGGAGTCGCAGCCGGAGGTGGCTGTCGGGGTCGTTGTAGCGGGTGAACCACCACGTCGGTGCGTCGGCGGCCCAGCCGTGGAGGAGGCGCGGGAGGTGCACGGTCAACAGTTCGGGTGCCCGGTCGGCGTTGCCGTACAGCTTCAGGTAGGCCCACTCGCCGGCGCCGGGCAGGCGGCTGGAGTCGTGGTTGACGACGGTTGTCGTGCGATTGACCGGTGCGGGGGAAGGCGGTTGGTCGGAAGCGAAGGACACGGTGATTTCGTGGGCGCGGCCAACCCAGCCGAACGCCGCCTCGTCGGGCGCTTCGTGCACGGTCACCGTTCCGTGGCGGTCCAGTTCGGCGCGCAGGAGTTGGCGGTGGGCGCTGATGTCGAGGTCGAGGCGGAGCCGTTGGTCGTTGCCACCGACGTACACGGTACGAGGCACGCCGTAGCGGATGCGCCAGTCGGTGAGACGGAACGTCCAGTCGCGACTGTCGTCGGAGAGGTCCCGTGCGTTCAGCCGCCAGCAGGCGGCGGACAGGATGGTGCGGCCGACGCGGACTTCGGGCAGGAACGGCAGCCGGGCCGCCGCACCCCAGGCGAAGGGGGCGAGGACGGCGGTGTGAGAGCGGTGCAACTCAGTGACGAAGCGGACGAGGGGGTGTGTGGCGCTGCTGAGTTCCACGGCGTTCATGACCGAAGACTCGATGAGCTGTCCGGCGGAGAGGGAGAGCAGGTAGAGGCGTCGGGAGTCGGCGACGACGCCGAGGTCGTCCAAATCGAGGGTGGCGTCCGGGTTGTGCTCGCTGACCGAGAGGACGTGCGGGACGACGGCTGGGGCGCGGCCGACGTTGCGGGTCGGGATACGCAGGGGTGGGCTGGACACCTGCCCGCGCACGGCTCCGGCGGCCAGCGTTGGCAGGGCGGCGTACTCGGCGGTCATCCGCTCGCGGTCCGGCTGGTCCAGCATCGTCAGGAAACGGCCCGTCGTGGTGCCGGCCGCGAGGGACAGACCGGCGGTGACCAAGTCGAACCGGCCGTGCTCCAGGTCCTCCAATGAGGGGGACAGCACGGTGAAGCACAGTTCGACGTGCGCCGGAACCTGGGTGGGCTCGCCGAGTGACATGGCCTCGATGTCCTCCTCGGTGAGGACGACTTCGCGCCGATCGTTCAGGGCCGCCGACTGGGCGAGGGCGAGGAGGCGATCGTCGCGGCGGGTCGTGGCCAGCACGGGACGCTTCAGCACCGTGCCGCGGTAGCCGACGGGGAAGCCGAGGCCGGTGTCCGGGTCGGTGAGGTCGCGCAGGGGGACGATCGCGCCCATGCTGTAGCGCTCCAGGAACCGAGCGCGATAGTCCTGCCACGCCGGAGAGCCGTTCGGGTACGGCGTGATGCGGGCCATGACCTCCAGGGCACGCTCCGCCTCCCGCGTGACCGCTGTCGGCAGGATGATGTCGCAGTCGGGGCGCACGTTCACGACCAGGGTGCGAGCGGTGCCTCCGGTGAGGGTGTTCATTCGCGTGGCCGCCTGGACGCGCAGAGCCTGCTGCTCACCCTGGGCAGCGATGTCGTGCAGGGTGAGGAGCTGGTGGATCTTTCGCAGCTCCTCGGCTGTCTCCGCCTTATCTGATGTGGCGGTGGCACCTGTGGCGTCCAGCCGCGCGATGAGATGTCCGAGCGCGTCGTCGCATGTCATGGGGGAGTGGAGGCTCGTCAGCAGGACGCGATGGGCGACGAGGCTGGACACCATGTTCTCGATCACCGCAGTCGGCGTATCCGGGTAGTCGCCGAGGAGTTTGGTTACGAGGTCGCCGACAGTGATCGGCGTACGGGCCAAGGTGAGCACCGCTTCCACGGCTTGGGTTCGTCGCAGTGTGGTGTCGGTGGGGCCATTCGTGCCGGACTGGTGCGGTACTGCCACCCGAGTGCCTCGTACCGTGCAGGTCGGATCTACCACCACGGGCAGGCGCCGCAGCACCTCCCGGTTGCCTTCCAGGGCGGTGATGGCGGCGTTCAACCAATCGGCATCGGCCCGGGCGAAAGCACGGTGCCCCTTCCCCCATTTCACCCGAGCGGTGCCGCCGATGCTCACGAGGGCGGGGCCGGCGAACAGCCCGAACGGTGTGGCGCGGTGCTGCATGCGCAGCAGGTAGCGGGCGAGCGAGGCCGCGGTGCGCCGGACGGAGCGCGGCCGTTGCCGCTCTCCGTCGAGCACGTCGCGGATGGCGGAGGCGAGTAGCGGCGCGGCGAACTCGATTGCGGCAGCCCGGGTGTCGTCCGCCCAGACCTGGGCGATCCAGTCGCGCCAGCGCTCGACGTCGGCGGGGGTTTCCCCATCCAGGTCGGGCCAAGGAGGAAGCGTCGCCGCCAGCGGGAAGACTGATGCGCGGATCATGCTCGCGTCGATTGCGTGGTACATCGCTGTGCCTCCTTCTTCGTCACGGCGGTGCGCGGGGCCGGGCGGGTCAGATTTCGCCCGGCCCCTGGTGGGTCAGCCGCCGATGCAGGTGCTGTTGGTGCAGGCGGACTGGCAGGTGGAGGTGCAGTTGTCGCTGGTGTCGTTCAGCAGCGAGCCGATGACCGGGGCGGAGGCGAGGGTCTCGATGTTGAGGTCGAAGTCCGACCCGGTGTTGGTGCTGTAGTCGGTCGCGGCCTTCAGCGTTGTCGTGGGGTTCTGCTGTGCCATCACGTACTCCTCACGGGAAAAGGCGGGTGGGATGTGCTGTGCCGGCCTGGTCGTGGCGCCGCCGACGGCGTCACGACCAGGTGATCGTGACCCGCGTGTGGGGTCGGTCGACGAGACGGCCCGCGGGAAGCCGGTCGTCCGGCGTACCTGCCGGGTGGACCTCGATGTGCGCACGCTGGGTCCGGTGGTCGCTGTGCCAGACCTGGATCTCCTCCGCCAGGCGGTCCGCGACCTTGCGCGCCTGCGGCCCGTGGCTGATCGCCCCGAGCTCGTACCGGTCGGGGTCGTCGGTGGGGCGCGCGGTGCGGTAGGCGAAGCTGTCTCCGTCCACCAGCGTGGGCACCCCGATCGGCGACGCGGAGGCGACCAGACCACGCTTCCGTGCGCCGATCTTGGCAGCCATCAAGGGGAGGTTGTCGAGGGCGGTCGTCAGCCACAGGTCCAGGTGCTCGGTGGACTCGTCGCCGGCCACCGTGACGCCCGACCACACCTCGACGCGGTGCATGCCCAGAGCCACACGCAGGGCCTCGGCGTCAGGCTCGGGAAGGCCGTCCAGGCGAAGGGCGATCTCCTCCCCTTCCACGTCGTGGAGGAGCACCAGCCGCACACGGTTCTCCCCGACGCCCTGCATCGGTACGAACCCGCACAGCTCGAACCCGTCACTGATGAGCCGCTCCCTGTCGCGGATGAACGCCACCGTGCGGGTCATGCCACGCATCCTGAGCGGGACAACGAGCCGACCACCCTCCTTCAGCTGGTGGACCCAGGCGGGCGGGATATCGGCGGCCTGCACGGTGACGACGATGCGGTCGTACGGCGCGTGGCCGGGCACGCCATGCTCGCCGTCGGCTGTGATCACCGTGACGATCCGGTCGTAGCCGGTCGTCTTGAGGAAGTCCTCCGCACGCCGGGTGACGTCGTGGTCGATGTCCATCGTGACGACGTGGCCCCGCCCGCCCACCATCTCGGCGAGGTAGGCCGCGTTCACTCCGCCGGAGCCGATCTCCAGGACGCTCATCCCCGGCTGGATGTCCGCCTGCTCGATCTGCATGGCCTGGATGCGCGGGGCGGACACCGAGCTGATGTTCACGCCCGTCGGGTCCGTCTTCGTGACGGCCGCGAACTCAGCCTCGTAGGTCTTGGCCATGTCCACTTCGGGGGTGGCCAGGTGCCGGGGTACCGAACGGAACGCGGCCACGACGCGGGCACTGCGCGCGGCGCCCAGTTCGATCAGCCGCTCCACCATGGCATCACGCAACTGCTGTTCGGATGCGGGGGCGTTGTCCGTCTCGGACATCGGGGCGGGAGTGTCATTCACATGCATTCTCCTTCTCGGTACTACGTCGTCTTCTTGAACTGGGCCAGCCTGTCTGCGGTGTGGTCGGCCAGGTCAGCGGCGAGTGCGCGCACGTCAAGGGGAAGGCCCTCGTCTTTACTGGCATTGATTCCGGCACCGACGGCGCCGATCAGGTCGAACAACGTGTCGTCGTCTGGTTCCTCGGTTGCCAAGGCGGCTCTCTCTTCTCGTGGCGGTGCGGCCCGCTCCCGCTGTGACCTGTCCTTCTGAGGTCGGGGATACCTCCAGCTCGAACAGCGGGAGCGGGGGTTGAAGGCCCGCCCAAGACGCGGCCGTTCTCCTACGCGACGTGGGCGGGCGGTCTGTTGAGTGGTGCTTTGGTGGGCCACTGGCCGAGGGGACGGGGCTGTGCGGGAGCCGGGGCATTCCGCTGGCGGGCGGCACGCTCGCTCATCGTCCAGTGGAGCTGTTCGAGCCTGAAGACACACCACTGGCAGGCACAGAGAGGAAACGCCGTGCCCGCCACCGCGATCTCGCCCACCTCGGTCACGGGGACGTTCGTCTGCTCGCACCTGAAGCAGCTGCCGTTCGCCCAGTCGAAACGGCTCCACAACTCTCCTGGCCTCACCCCCATGGCGGGCCCCCTCCTGGGAGATGGGGCATCGGGTTACGGCCGACGAGGGGCAGAAAGGCGACGGGGCGCGCATGCCACACGAAGGAGCACGGCCCCGCTGCGAGCGGCAGCGTGAAATCCACACCCAGTTGAAGAGCTGAGACAGCGTCCAGCCAGCTCTGGGCACGTCGGTCCACGAGAAGGTCGATGAAGGCCGGCTCAGCGACCGAGGCGATGACGCGGACTTGAATGCGTGCCCATCGCACAGCCGAAGCGGCGGTCGGCTGCGCGGCACAGCTGATGCGCCGCCCGTCCGTATGACGCCACTCGCACCAGAACCCGGACTCAGGCTCGCAGACGGCGCGTGTCGGCGCGGGAGAGGCGTGAAGGAGCACGGGGTGATCAGGGCGCATGGCCGCCTGCCTCCGGGCAGACCCACAGCAGCCGGCGGGTAAGACTGGCGACGTCGCGCATGTAGAAGAAGGCGCTGAAGGCCGGCGTCTCCTTCGTGGGACGCTCTGACAGCTCCAGCAGCTTGTTCGCCCGTCTGACCAGTTGCCTGATGTCGGGGTCCTCGTCCGCGCCCAGGTCCATGCCGAGAAGCCGGTTCAGCTGCTCGATGACGGCCGTGGTCCTGATGTCGATGCTCTCGCGGGTGGAGGTGCCCAGCTTCATCCTCAGGGCAGCGTCGGTGCTGTCCGCGATCAGCTCCGTGTCGATGGGCTGGTTGTCGACGGCTGGAGCCTTGCGTCTGTCCGTCACGGTGGTCACCACGCATCTCCCCTCGGTACCGCAACGTGCGGCGGCTGCCTCGGTTGCTCGGGTTCGGAGACGAACGTAGAGCGGCCGTCACCCAAGTCCCAAGGAGATTGCGCGAGTTTGCAGCAAGCCGATTGACGGCCCACAACAGTCCATCGACCATCGTCATGTCGCGCAATCCCAAGCAAGGCAGCAGACAGGAGAACCACCATGAAGCTACGGTTCCTTGGTAAGAACTCCACGGTCGGCGACTGCCCGACCCTGTACGCCACAGACCGGGACACCTACCTCGTCCAGGGCTGGAAGATCTTCGCGAACGACCTGCTGATGCAGCTTGAGATCCCGGAGGGGGAGACGGCGGTGGAGGTGCCCACAGAGCTGTTCGAGTACCTCACGAAGGACGACCTGGCCGCCGGGGAGATCAGGCGCGTCGAGGATCCGATCATGATTCTCACGCCGAACGGTACGTTCGTCGTCCAGGGCCGCGAGGTGACCGACCCCGAGGCTCTGGCCCAGATGGAGATTCCGGACTACGAGACCGTGGTCGAGGTCCCCAAGGCCGCGATCACCGCCCTACTGGAGGAACCGCGTGGAGCTGATCTCCAGCGCCGAGCGCAACCAGCTCTTTGAGAGCTTCGCGGAGGACGCATTCCATCTGGAGCTGAGGGACGACTACTCCGTCCCCGACGAGGACAGCCCGTTCACGAGCTGGCTCCGCGGCGAGACCGTCGACTACTCCTACATGGAACCCTGGACGCGGCTCATCAGGTGTGTCACGGGTGAAGGGAAAACCGTCCGACGCGTCCGAGTGGTCACAGAGCCGCACACGCCCTACATCCAGTGGGAGCATGCCACCACCGCCCAGAACGAGAAGGCCGGCGAGGAGATCCGCTGGCTGCCCCGGCACCGCCTGCCGGAGGGCATCACCTTCCCCGTGGGAGGCAACGACTGGTGGCTGTACGACGACCGCCTGCTCGCCGTGGGCCACTTCGCACCCGACGGCAGGGTGCTCGGGTCGGAACTGATCGAGGACCCGAACACCGTGGCCGAGTGCGTACGCCTACGGGACCTGCTGTGGTCCGCCGCCACCCCGCACCCCGAGTACAAGCCCTGACCGACCCGTGAGCACCCAAGCACAAGAGGCACTGCAAGCGCTCGGTGCCCGGCTGCGCGGCTTCCGCAAGGACGCCGGATTCGCCAGCGGCCGGGCATTCGCGCGCGCCACCTCGTGGCAGGAGTCGAAGGTCTCCCGCATCGAGAACGGCAAGCAGCGCCCCAGCGAGGACGACATCCGCGTCTGGTGCGAAACGACCGGCCAGGGCGACCAACTGGGCGACCTGGTCGCGATCGTCCGCCACGTCGACGAACTGTGGCTCGAATGGCGCCGACAACTCCAGACCGGCGTCGAGAAACGACAGCGCCAAGCCATCCCGGTGTACGCCAAGACCAAGGTCTTCCGCATCTGGCACCCCACACTCATCTGGGGAACCCTCCAGACCGCGGACTACGCCGCCGAGGTCTTCCAACAGGGCGTCAGCTACTACGAGATACCCAACGACACCGAAGCGGCCGTGGCGAAGCGACTCGAACGCCAGCAGTACCTGTACCAGGGCGAGCGCATCTTCAACGTCCTCCTCGGCGAACAGGCCCTCTACACCAACTTCGGCGGCCCAGAAGTGATGAAGGGACAGCTCGACCGCCTCCTGGCGGTGATGCGCCTTCCCCGCCTCAGCCTGGGCATCGTCCCCAAGTCCGCCCCGACCCTCATCTGGCCGGGCAACGCGTTCTCGATGTTCGACAGCCGACTTGTCCTCGTCGAGACCTACTCGGCGGAGTTCTCCGTCTCCCAGCCCCGAGAAATCGAGCTATACACCAAGGCGTTCGCCCTCCTGAAGCAGTCAGCGGTCTACGGCACCGCCGTCCGAGACCTCATCTCCACGGCGATCCAGCACTACGACCAGATCCCGAACGACTAGGAGAGCGCACCGTGCAGCCGATGACCGCGAACTGGCGAACCAGCTCCTACACAGAAACGCAGAACTGCGTCGAAGTAGCAGACCACGACCCGACCACGGTGATGGTCCGGGACACCAAGGCACGTGGCCGGGGAATGATCGAAGTCCAACCAGCCACGTGGACGGCCTTCGTAGAGCATGCCAAGCAGAGAGAGCACTGATGGCGTTCGCGTAGATAGGGCCTTGTGAACAATGCGGATTATCCCTCAGTTGTCAGATCAGCGGGAGTTGTCCCGTCTCAATTGATCTGGTTCCGAGTCGGGCTCCTGACATGGGGCGACCAGTTCAGCCGAGACGTGGAGACGCCGGGAATCTCAGATGATGTGGCCCCGGGTGGGTGAATGCCGGATGCTGTCTCAGCTGATCTGGCCCGCCTCTGCTGTTTCGAACTGAGATCACGTTGTGGGCCACGCGTTCAGTATTTCCGAGGGGCTGTTGAGGGCAGACTGGAGGACAAGCGCGGCTCGTTGGGACGCAGGGCTGGCTCATATTTCCGTTCGGGGGGACCTCACCCCGCTCCTTCATTCGTGTGAGGAGCGGGGCACTTGTCACAGACGCCCGTCAGCGGCAGGAGGATCACGCTTGCTGATCAGGGGTGGGTGGGGGCGGGCTCGCATCGACCGCGAAGACGCTGTTGCGGGCGGAGACGGCATACAGCCTGCCATTGACGACCATGACCGGGCTCAATGAGCCCCATGGGCGTTTGATAGCGGCGGCACGCGGGTGGGTCTGCCAGAGTGGCTCGCCCGTACGGGTGTCCACGGCGATCACCTCTCCATAGGAAGTGGGGTAGAGGAGCTGGTTGTCGAGGAGGGTTGGCACGGGCAACGTGCCAGGTGTCTCCGGTTCACCGTGCCACCGCGTGGTCTTGCTCTTGGTGTCCACGGCGATGGTCTCGCCGTCGTCGCCCTCAAGGTAGAAGGTGTCGCGATCAGCCACCCCATAGTGGTCGGTGGCTCCTTGCGTGATGCTTGGCGCGAAGCGGCACCTGAAACCTCCTGGGACGGGGACGCGCACGTCGGCGCGGGTCCGGGTGTCGAGGCGGATCACCGCGGTGTTCCTGGCACCGCCACCGTTCGACGTGCGTTCGGCCAGGTACAGGGCGCCCGGTACGGAAGCCGCGAAGTCGAGAATCCCGTTCTTGGTCGTGGTCCACGCTGTGTGCCCGGTTGCCGGCTCGATGGCTGTGATTGCGGTGCGCTTGGGGTGTTGACCGCGCTTCGTCAGTGTCTGGAGGGCGTACAGTCCGTCGGACGTGGCGGCGAGTACCTCGTCTGTACGGAGAGGCCGTTTCCACCGGGTGCTGCGGGTGGCCACGTTGACCGCCACGATCTCGTTTTTGACCGGGTCCGTGATGTACAGGGTCTGTCTCACCCTCACCAACTGCGCGACCTGGAATAGGGGGACCTCCGGAAATGCGATGTCGGGAAGGAGACGGGTCCATAGCGTCCGACCGGTGTCGGCATCCAGCGCGTAGATCCGGGAGCGCAGTGGTTCCTGTCCGTCGTCGGGTAACTCGCGGGCACGCTCTCGGACGATGAACACCATGCCGCGGGCGACGCCAAGTACGACCGTGCCGCCCCTTGGGGATGTGAAGTTGGCGTACCGGTCAGCGGGCGCTGCACTCGTCCAGGCGATGCGGCCGTCGTCAAACGTATTGATGCGGGCGACGGAGCCATTGCCAGTGACACAGTAGATGACTTCGTCATATGCGGTACACCGCTGGATGCCGCCGTTCCCCGTGAGGCGTGCCTCCCACGGGCGCCAGCCCTCCTCGGCGGACCTGGTCGTCGGCGAGGAGGCTGGAGTTGACGGCCAGAGGGCCACCGTACCGATCCCTGTTGCCGCGGATGCCAGGACTGTAAGGGTCATCAGCCAAGCGGGCACCCGTTGATTCAGCCAGCGGGTCGTGATGATACGCAGCGTGTGAACCGCTGCATGACGGGCTGTTGTTCGCTTTGGTTCGGAGGAAACCAGGGCCAACAGCAGATCTTCAGGGGTGGGCCGTTCGGCCGGAGGCTTCCGCAGGCAGTCCGCGACCAGGTCGTGCAAGGACTCGGGCAGAGCACTGAGGTCGGGCTTCTCGTGCCTGCTCAGGTGAGCTGATGCGTAGGCGCTGCCGGCGTCGAAGGGACTGCGTCCGGTCGCGGCGAAAACGAGCACGCACCCCAGAGAGAACACATCGGCCGCCGGTCCGGCTTCAGAGGGCGTGGTGAACTGTTCGGGTGCCATGAAGGCGGGGGTGCCGACAATCTGGCCGGCGGCGGTGAGGGGTCTTCCGTCGACGGCTCGGGAGACGCCGAAGTCGATGATCAGCGGGCCGCGCTCGCTCAGCAGCACGTTGCCGGGTTTGAGGTCGCGATGCACCACCCCCGCCCGGTGGATGTCTCCCAGAGCACCGGCCAACGCCCAGGCCAGCGCGCGGAGTTCCGGCTCGTCGAGTGGTCCATGCTCCCGTACACGGGCAGCGAGGGACTGTCCCGGGATGTAGCGGCTGGCCATCCACGGGTCCGTTGCGTATGGATCGGCGTCGATGATCGGCACCGTGTGCTTGCTGTGGACCATGCGGGCGGCGGCAACCTCCAGCTGGAAGCGGGCCCGGAACTCCGGGCTCTCGGCCCACTGACGGCGTATCACCTTCAGCGCGACGACCTGACCGGACGCGGAGCATGCCCGGTACACCACCCCCATGCCCCCCGACCCGAGCCGGCTCTCCAAGCGGTACCTGCCCACCCAGGTGGGATCGTCCTTCAGCAGCGTCACCCAAGCCCCCTTGCACACGGCCCTTGCCCGAGACAGCGAGTGAGCGTAGAGCCCCCGGATGGCCGTCGGTGGCGTGTTGCGCGGATCAGTCGCAGCGAAACGTCACTGCTCTGCGACAGTCGGATGAATGGCGAACAGCGTTTCGAAACTTGGCGGCGAAGGCCGTAGCTGAGGGCCGCGGTGAGTGGGGCGGGGCCGAAAACCGAGTCGGGACGCATTCCGCGCGGACGCCCAGGGACTCCCGCTCCTAAGTCGGCGAACCAGATCACCTGAGACCACGAGCAAAACGGACCGGATCACCTGAGACGGGGACTAAATCCTCGGAGACGGGGCAGGAGTTGCTCGACTCACTTCGCTATCCAAGGACATCAATTGTCCTTCGGCAACGAAGTTAGTCGTGCGCAGCCAGCTGACTTGGGCCGACTAGGTTGGATGTCAACGAGTCTGCTCGTACTGACGGTGACTGGGAAGGTGCCCCTGATCTCGTTGAGGGTGTCCCCGTGCTGTCCGAGATCGTTTCCCGGCTCCCGGTGTCCTGCCGCGCCGGACCTTGAGCCGAACAGCGCAGGCAAGGCAGAGCGGTAGCCAAGATCCGTCTTCTCCGGCGCTGGTGGTTAGTGCCGACGCTACGTCACCTCAGACTGCCGAGTCGTCAGCAGGGGGCCATGACGGATGCCTTGGCCATGTAGCAGTCCCCCTGATCGGCAACGGCGCCGAAGCTGGACATGGACCGCATGCCAGTCCCGACCTCTATGCTCAGCTCGTGACTGACTTGCTTGCCAGCAACGACGGCCCATCTGAAGGGCAACACCACGACCTCCACGACTTCATGGAGGAAACTGCAACAGAGTTGGCGAGGGAATACACGCGGATCACACGCAGATCGAAGGAGGATCCGGGAACAGCGGGCGATGAGGCTGAGAGCAATTGGCAGGAGATCCTTAAGGGCTATCTCCCGCCATCTCTCCCAGTGGTCACCAAGGGACGCATCCTCGGCGTGGACGGTCGCTCCAGCCCTCAAGTTGATGTGCTGGTGCTTAGCCCCAACTACCCGAAGCGACTTTTGGGGAGGAAGCAATACCTGGCATCTGGCGTTTTGGCTGCCTTCGAGTGCAAACTCACGCTTCGCCAACGAGACCTCTCTAAGATCGGTGAAAATGCCCGGCTCATACGTGATCTCGCACCCGAGAACGAGCCGTCCGTATATGGAAACCTTCATTCATCGATCATTTACGGGGTCCTCGCCCACAGTAGTGAGTGGTCGTCGCATGCCGATCCGGAGGGCCCGGACTATGAATTTCGGCTCGACCCTCTTAGGGACTGGCCGACACCCCTGGATGGGGCCCTGAAAAGGCTCATGGACCGCGCAGCTCACCCTCGGGACCTGTTGGACGTGCTATGCATCGCCGACCTGGCCTGCTACGAAAGGGACACGCGAGTAATTCCAGGGAAGGAGTATTTCTCTCCTGGTGACTGGGCGCGACTGAAAGCGAATCATCAAATCTCCGACGAAGGTGAAGTATCGACTAGTTATTTCCGCCCCGCAAGGTTCCACAGCCTTGGAAATGCGACGGAAAGCGCGCTGTTCAGCTTCATCGTAAAGATCCTTTATGGTATTTCCTGGAAGATTCCGAGCTGTCAGGCGATGGCGGAATATTGGCGCCTATCCCAGAACGAGGAAGTCCGCGAGCTCCGCTGTGGTCCTAGTCGTTCATGGCCGCTGTCCGTCCTGTCGGAGCACGTACTCGCCAAAATAGAGGCGGGCTCCCTTGAGCAAGGGCACTGCTGGTGCGGGTGGGGCTCCAAGTTCGAGTAGCCGACTGGGCGTGAAGGGCTAACGGCTGAGTTCACTGTCAAACGCCTCGATTGAATGGCAGAGGACATCAGTTCGCCCCAGGCAGACATAAAAGATCCTGAAAGGGCTGGTGCCTGGCGCCAGTGGCATGTCAACCTGCAACACCTCGCCAGAGGCCACAGGCTTGATGGTCGACGTCTGTGACCTCATACGACGCCTCTCTGCCTACGACCTGTAGCCATTCCCCTCGATGGTGACTGATCCATCTCCGAGCTCATGGAGGCGCCCCTGAACTCGCACCACCCCAGCGACCCCTCCCGTCCCGACTCGCCAGACCCCGTTGTACTGGGTCACGCCGCGCCACTTGGCCGGTGACGATCGCGCGCTTGCCGAGCGGATCGGCGACACCCTGGTCGGCCTCGGCTGGCGGATGTGGCCCACCGCCCGCAGCACCCTGCTGTACGTGAGCCCAGACGGGCTGTGCGGCGCCGAATGGGTCCTTGCGGCCTACCCGTTCGAGCTGGGTGGGCTGCCGGTGGCCTGGCAGCTGAGCGCCCGCTCGCATGCCGCCTCCGTGATGACCGCGTGGAACGCGTACTTCACCGCCGGCATCCCGTACGAGGCCCTCGCCGATCTCCTCGTGGCGATCGACACCCATAAGAATCCCGACATCGGCTTCGATGGGCCCGAGACCGTCCTCAACGCGCTCTGTGTCCGCGGCTGGATCCGTGACGTGGATCGGCCTCGCACCACCGCGGTGGACCCCGGCTTCTCCTCCAGCGTGTCCCTGGAGATGCTGCCGCCACTCATCGAGGACGCCGACCCACGTCCCGACCTGGTGGGCTGGCAGGCTTGGGCGGACCCTGTTCCTGGTGCCCCGTATATGTGGTGCGCCAGTTTCAGCGCCAGCGTCCCGCACGGCCTGGTTGCCGCGTTCGCCTCCTCGCTCGCGTCGCCGGTTCCGGTGCCCCGCCGCACCGTTCCCGAGAGCGCCGAGGGCCGGCTCACCGTCGTCCGCCGCAGCTGACGAGCTCTGACCCTTTCGGAGCCGCTGTTGTGTGGTTCCTCGCCAGTTTCCCTTAGCGGCGGCACGTTTCCCGTGCCTGCCAGATGACAGAGAGGAAGAGATCTTGTTCTTTCGACGCGCTCGCGAGGACCGCGCATTCCGTGACGCCCCGCGTGCGGGCTACGCGCTGCTGCAGCAGCTACAGGCAACACAGCCGTGGCCCGACATCCCCGAGCAGAACGCACCGGCTCCGGCCGCGGAGGAGGCTGTGGCGCCCGACTTCCTGTCCCCGGACCTGCGGGCGACGTCCCGGCAGGACGTGGCTGGGGTGATGATGCGTTGGCTGCCGCGCTCGTCATCGGTGGCGAGGTCCGTACGTACCCTGGGTGCGGGACGTATGGGACTGGATTGTCTTCTGCCTGCGTGATGACTCGGTGTGGCTGCGCTGCCGGGCTGGCCACGAGACGAAGGAGCCTGGTTTAGTCGCGGCCTGGTTCAACCGCCACTCCGGTCCCGCCGACCGGTTCCACCCCACCCCCCTCGATCGAGGAGAGCCTGCGCCACCTCGGCCACTGAACCCCGGAACCCCTCCGCACTACCGGTACCCGGAAGGGCCGGCCTGGTCAGTCCGTCCGCGTCGCCGACCACCAAGGGGTTCGTATGCGCCTTCGCACCATGATTTTCCTCAGCCTGAATGTCACCGTTGTCCTGGCCCTGACGGGCTGTTCGACCGACAGTGCTGATTCCATAGACCCGGTCTCCTCGACGACCGTCTCGGTGCGCCCAGACGGCGAGGATGCCCCGGCGTCGGTTCCGCGTTCCTCGGCCGCACTGGCCAAGGGCCTGTTTAACGAGAGTGATTTGGGCGAGGGCTACACCCGCATGCCGCAGCGCCCCACGCAGCACGACGCAGCCGGAGTCCGCTGACGGACAAGAGCCGCTCTTCTCATACGCCGACGGCGGCCCACAGGGTGGGCCGCCGTCGGAGCGTGGTCGGTTAGTTCTCGCCGTGCTCGGCGAGGTACTCCATCGTGTCCTGCGCGGTGACGATCTTGACCAGGCGCTCGTACTCCGTGCGGTCCTCGTCGGTCATGATGGCGACGGCGTCGCTGACCACGGAGCCCTTGGGAAGCCTGGCGAAGTACTTCATGAGCAACTCGACGAAGGCGTCCTTCATCGCGTCGAGTTCACGCTCCCATTCGTCCTCAAGCCGCATCTGAGCCTTCGCGGCGGCTATCTCTGCCGGTGTCATGGTGGAGAGCAGCTGGTGCTCGGCGGTGGTGAATGGACGTCCGTCGAGGTGGTAGCAGCGCGACGGGTCCTCGTGACGGTCGAGGTCCAAGTCGGTGATGAGGAGGACGACTTCGGGGCGAACAGAGGAGGAGGGCATGGACGGTTCCTTGTGTGGTGTCGCAAGTTCGGCTTGTGCTGGTGAGTGATTCGGGGGGGCATGGCGTGCATTGCCTTGGTTGAAGGGGCGGGTTGAGGAGGGCGGAAAGGCTTCGTGCCAGGGCTGTTGGGTCGAGGCCGGCGGTGAGAATGCGACGCGCTCGGCCGCTGCTTGATGGGTGCTCGGGGTCACCGCGACCGGTGTGTGTGGGATGACGGCGGCGTGGATGTGGGGGGTGTCGCGGCGGTGGCTCGCACTGTGGACGGGACATGGGCGATGCGAGGGCTGCGGGCTTGTGCGGCCCGTGCTTGGCGGCCGGGCACGTGCCGGTTACCGAGGCGTTGGATGCGCCAGGTGAGGGTTTTGGCCGGAGACGTGGCGTCGCCCAGCGAGCGCCGCCCTGCTGCGTGGTGGAGGAGTTCGGCCGGGTCGTGCCCGGCTGCCTCGGCGGCGGCGAGGGCGGCGGCCAGGGCCTCCCAGGCGGGTTCGGCGAGGATCTGCTCGGCGTAGGCCGGAACAGCGTCACGGACGTGCTGGACGTACCGGCGGACGGCGCCGGCCGGAGGCTTGTGGGCGGCCATGGTCGCCAGGGGTGCGGGGGCTGTCTGGTCGTAGGCGGCCCGGAGGTGGAGCAGGGCTTGGCGGGCGGCGGCGACCTGCCGGTCTTGGTGCCGCAGCGCGTTGTGGCGCTGTACGGCGGTGGCGACGAGGATGGCGGCGTCCAGGAGCATCGCCAGGCCGCTGCCGTCGGCGGGGTGGTGGCGCATCGCCTTGATCGCGCCGCGCAGGGCGCGAGCGTGCTGGTGGTCGACGCGGGCACGGGTGTGGGCGGCGTGCTCGAAGGCGACGGCGGCCCGGTGGAGTTCGGCCTTCAGATGGGCGGGGGCGTAGAGGGGCAAGGCGTAGAGGGTCTCGCCGAAGGCGACCAGATGGGCCTGCACGACGTCGGCGGGGCTGTGGTCGATGTGGTGGCGGATGCGTTCGGTGGCCGTGGCGGCCTGGTGCCACGGGTTGGGTCGGCGCCCGGCCGGTGAGGTTTCGGTGGCGGGAGCTTCGGCGGCGGCGAGGCGCTGCTGTATCTGAGGGAGGGAGAGGTCGGTGGCGAGGCTGGAGCCGGAGTAGAAGACGGGCTCGTCGTTGTCGTTGGTGTCGCCGGGCAGGGCGACCTTGTAGCCCTGCAGGTCGCCGGAGGGCAGAGTGCGGGTTTCGACCTGGAGGCCGGCGTCGGCGAGCAGGTTGAAGAACTCCTGAAGGTCTTCGGCGCGGGCGAGCGCCGTGCGGACGACGTGGCGGAGTTCTGCACGTGTGTCCTTGCTTCGGCCGGTGCGCTTGGCCTTCTCCTGCTCGGCGCGGGTGGGGCGCTTGGCGGCCGGGGTGCCGGCGGCGGCCTGGCGTCCGCGGGGGACGCGGGTGAGGCCGAAGTCTTCCTCGATCGCCGTGAGTTCGGTCATGGCGCGGTGGTAGTCGTTCCAGTTGCGGGGCGGTCGCAGGTCCCCGCGCATCTTGGTGGCGACGATGTGGATGTGGTCGTCGGCGTGGCGCACCGCGATCCAGCGGCAGCCGTCCGGATCGCCGGTGGGGGCGATGCCGGTCGCGTGCACGATGCGGCGCGCGATGTGTTCCCATTCGGCGTCGGTGAGGATGCGGTCCTCGGGCGCTGCGCGCAGCGAGCAGTGCCACACGTGCCCCTCCGGGGCCTGGTCGCCGGCCTGTTTGACGCGCAGGTCGAGGGCCTTGACGAGCTGGTCCATCCGCTCCTCGTGGCCGGGGCTGCCTTCGGGGCCGGGGTCGGGTACGAAGCCGTCCCAGGAGGCGACGATGTGCTGGTCGCTGTGCACGGTGGCTTTACCTCGGCCGAAGATGTACCTCAGTACGCCGCGGGTGTTGCTGCCCGGTTTGACGATGTTCGCGATCACGCCCGGCCCGCCTTCTGCCCGGCGGCCCGGTAAGCGGCCTCGTCCACGGCCTTCACCGCGTCGCGGGCAGTGGCCAGGAGGCGTTCGGCCCGGCCCAGGACGGCGGCGTCCACAGGGTGTGGATCACCGCCGGAGTTGAGACGGCGCGCTATCTGGTTGGCGTTGGTGCCGATCCGGGCGATCTCGGTGCGCAGGGCGGCGAATTCGTCGATGGCGTCGTCGTAGGCGGTGCGCTGGTCGGGCAGGTGCGTCTCGCCGTTGACAAAGGCCATGACGACCGCGCCGACCAGGTGGGCGCCGGCGATGCCCATCGCCTTGGCCCTGGCCATGATCGCGGCCTTCTCGGCGGCGCTGTAACGGGCATCGACACGGGCCTCGCGACGGCCGTCGTCACAGCGTTCGCGGCGGCGCAGGACACGATAGAGCGCGGCTTCGTCGGCAGCGCGTACGACAGGTGTCTGCTGCTCGGCAGCGACGTCTTCGCCCGCCCCCGACTCCTGCTCCGGCGCGCCCTCGCGCCGGAGCTGCTCCTCCGCGCCCCCCGGCGCGGAGGAGTCCGCGTTGGACCGGCCGATGGACGGTCCAACGCCCTTGCTTGCTGCGCTGTTCAGGCCGGTGGTCATCTCCTGCTGGGGGGTGGCGAGTTCGCGGTGCGGATCGTGCATGGAACGGTTCTCCGTGGGGTTCTGGTGTCGGGTGCTTCGCTTCGCACGGCCTTGCGTCCCCGTGCTTGTCTGCGCGGGGGCTCCGGGGGAGCCGGAAAGGTGGGGCGAAGGTGCGTTTTGCGGGGTCAGGCGGAGCCGACGGGGGCAGTGTCGAGCTCCCACTGCCGCTGGGAGACGGCTTCATCGAGCCCGTCGAGAGGCTCGGCCTCGACGCCGTCGTACTCGGTGGGCTCGGCCTGGCTGGTGCGCTCGGCCTGCAGCTGGTCGCGCAGAGCGCGGGCGCGTTTCTGGCCGATCCGTAGTTCGCCGCGCAGACGCTCCGCGGTCAGCCGGTCGTCGCTCCACTCGGCGGTCAGGAGTCGAGCCTCGTCGAGGATTTCGGCGTCGGTGCGGGTGCGGTCGGCGTTCGACTTGGCGGTGGCGCGGACCCGACCGGTCGCCCGACGCGGGGCGGCTCCGGTCGACTCCACGGCGGCGGCCGACCGGGGCGGTCGGGTGGCGGGGGCCGACTCGTCGGCCTGGGTCGGCCTCGTCACGGGCGCCTTGGCGACCTTCACGGGGGCCGACTCGGTCAGCTGCTCGGGGGCCGATTCGGCCTGGTCAGACGTCGACCGTGTGGCCTGCTCGTCGGCTTGCCGACTCTCCGACCGGGCAAAGGCTGCTTCGGCCGAGTCAGCCGACTCGGGGTTGTGGTGCAGCACCTTCGCCACGAGGTCCGACCCGAAGTAGATCGACCCGACCGGGAGCGAGGTCGCCAGCAGTACGAGGGCCCAGTTCGCGGGGTCCCAGTCGGCCAGTCGGCCCCACTGGACCGACTCGGTGTGTAGGGCCGGGATGAGGCCGTGCACGTAGTTCAGCAGGAGGCTGGCGATCGTGTAGGTCGCCAGGACCCGCAGCGCGAACTTCCGGTCGTTACCGGTCAGCACGAGCGTGGCGACCAGCGCGAGGGCCATCAGCCCGTCGATGACGATCGGGTAGAGCACGGCGGCGGTGGGGTCGGCGCCGATGGCGCGGGCCACGTCGGACAGCGCGTTCCACGAGACCCGGAAGGCCATGAGGACGACGGCCACCAAGCCGACGACGAGGGTGATGCGTCCATTGCGGTTCACGCGACGACCTCCAGCGGGTACGAGTGCTCGGCGGCCGGGGCGAGCGGAAGCAGGGCCATGCCGACGCGGCTGCCGCGTATGGCTGCCGGGGCGCTCGGGGCAGGGGAGTGCAAGGGCGTGGGCTCCGGGGGGAGTGAGGCTTGCGGGGGTGGGGGTGAGCGGCGTTCACGGAGGGGGCGTTCACGCGGGCCCCCTTCTAAAGGGGGGCCCGCGCGTGATCGCCTGGGCACGTGTACGGCGTGGACGCTCGCGTGATCGCTCTACCTGCGGTTTCGCGGCGAGCGTGCGCGCTGTGAACGGTTCACGGCGGGGTGCTTGCGTGAGGGCCGCGTGTACGGTCGCGTGATCGCTCCGCGCTGGCTGGCAGGGGGCTCAGCCGACGGCGGTGAGGTGGCGGGAGGAGGCGTAGTAGCGGGTCTGCTGCCCGCCTCCGGCTCCTCCGGCGACGCCGTCGGCCCTGGTGGCCAGGCCGCTGTCGACCAGGCGGGCCAGGTGGCGCCGTGCCTTTTCGACGTCGGCGCGTTCGGGGTCGCCTCCACCGATGAGGACGGTCGCCAGGTCGCGGGCGGTCATGCCGCCTGGAGCGTTGCGCAGCAGAACGGCGGGGTCCTTGGTCGGGTCGACCGTGGTGGTGCCGCGCTTGTGGTCGTGGGTGACGTCCAGCGGGCCGACCTCACCGGTGGGGGTCTTGAGGTGGTGCAGGGTGACGGCGGGGTCGCCCGCCCGGCCGGTGACGAACAGGACGCTGCCCGCGCCGGCGGTGATCCAGGTGGAGCCGTAGACCTGGTCCAGGCTGGGGCGCTGGCCGCGCGGGGCGTCGGCGGTGGCCTTGCGCTGGTGGTGAAGCTCCAGGATCTCCACACCGCCTCGCAGGGCGCGCATGCGGGCGTTGTGGAAGGCGACCGCGAGGCTGTCGTCGACCATCGTGCTCACTGCGTCCTTGAGGCTGTCGATCACGATGGTGTCGGCCTGGTGGGCGGCGGCGAGGTCGGCGAGGAGGTCGGGCTCCTTGTCGAGGGTGGCGGGCAGTGGCCCTTCCCAGACGACGAGCCGCTCACGCAGGATCGCCTCGTCGGTGTCGAAGACGCGGCGGGCCATGGCCTTGGCGATCTGCTTGGGCCGGTCCATGGCCAGGTAGAGCACCCGCCTGCTGGGGGCGACCGGCATCTCCAGGACCGTCTCCGACAGGCCGAGGCGGGCGAAGATCACCTGGTGGGCCAGGGTGGTCTTGCCGACACCGGGTGCGCCCACGATCATCAGGCTCTCGCCAGGCGCCCAGACGGTCTTGTCCCGGGTGCCCCACAGGGGCTCGGCGTCCGCGCCGGTCTCCTTGACGAAGGACCACCCGTCGACGGCGAAGCGGTTCAGTCGGCCCTGGCCCGAGGCGAGTGCCCGCTCGCGCTCGGCCCGCATCTCCGCTTCGACCTCGCTGCGGATCGCCTCGGGGTCGGCGCCCGGCTCCTGGGCGCGCTGGACGGTGTGGATCGCGGAGGCGAGCAGGCGGCGGAGGTTGGCCTTCTCGCGGATGATCTCCGCGTGGTGCTCCGCGCCACCGGTGCCGTAGTGCACGTCGGCGAGTTGATGCAGGTAGGGACGGCCACCGACGCGCTCCAGGTCCCCTTGCTGCTGGAGCAGCTCGGTCAGGACGATCGGGTCGGTCGGCTTGTCCTCGCGGTGCTGGGCGAGGAGTGCGCGCCAGATCGTCTCGTGCGCGGGCCGGTAGAAGGCATCCTCTCCCACGATGGGCCGGACCACGTCGATGACGTCGGATTTGTGCATGCAGGCGCCGAGGACCGCGCGTTCGGCGTCCACGTTGTACGGAGGCTCCATCGGCGCGGCGCCCTCGTCGAAGCGGGATGGCATCTCGGACGGCAGGGTCGTACCCTGAGGCATAGAGCTCCTCACCCGGCAGGCCACTATGGGGCGGCAACCCCGGCCGGTACCGGTTTCGATCGTTCAGGGATGGATGGTTGTGCGGTGGAGCCTCTACCTCGGCCCCGGTGTTCGTAGCACCGGGGCCGCTCGCGTGTGCGGATCCGTCCACCGCTGTACAGCGGACTATGACCATAGCCCAGATTTTCGGAAGCGCAACGCCTTGCATTTCACTCCGCAATGATGTTTAGTTGTGGACGCTCGCCCCAGTGGGCCCGGTCGTCGCGTGAAGGGAGGTGCGGATGAGCGGCGAGGAAGGTACGGAGCGCGCCGGCCCAGGTCGTCCGATGCCGGAGGATCACGCCGCCGCACGCATCAAGCTGGAACGCGAGGTCCGCGGCTGGAGTACGGTGAAGCTCGCCGAGGAGATGGCCGCCGCCGGCCATCCGATCAACCAGTCGGCGATCTGGCGCATCGAGAGCGGCAAGCCCCGTCGCAGGGTCAACCTCGACGAGGCGCTCGGCTTCTGCCAGGTCTTCGACATCACCATGCAGGACCTGACCGGACCACCAGGAGAGCTGGCCACCCCCCGCGTCCGCGAGCTCGCCCAGACGTACGTCCAGATGACGCTGGAGTACCGCCAACTGCGAGCGGCGATCGACCGGAACCAGATGCACCTGCGCGAGATCCAAATGGAACTCGACGCCTACGGGGACAAGGGCCCTGAACAGAGAGGACAGGTTGACGAACTCCTCCGACTCGAAGAACGAGCCGCGATGAGAAACCTGCACCCTTCGCAGGCACGCCGGCGAAACCAGGGGCAGCCACCCGCCGACGAGTAGTCGGTCGTTGCCCCACCCACGGCGCTACGAACGCCGAGAAACCCCTGAGCGCGGCGCCCCAGGTCGCCGCCGATCACCCAACCATCCATCCCTGAACGACGCCACCGGCCAGGCCCGACGGGAGTTGCCGCTCCCGCGACGCCGCGATGCCGGCGGGAGGAGTCCCCCTTGTCGCAGCCCGCCCTGCCCATATCCCAGATAGCCCAGCTCCTGGACGTCCCCGAAGACGCCCTGCGCACCCTGATGGCCGAGCGGCGAACCGCCGGCGACAAAACCCTGGTCGCCCTCACCGTCGCCGAAGCCGCCCGCCGGATCGGCATCGGCCGCACCAAGCTGTACGAGTACATCTCCTCCGGGGAGATACGTTCCGTCAAGATCGGTAGCCTGCGCCGCATACCCACCGAGGCGGTCGGTGAATTCCTAGCCCGTCGCTTTCGGGCCTCGGACTTCGACGCCGCGGCCTGAGGCGGGCGCGCATGGCAAAGCCCAAGAAGCCCAGCACGTCCCGCCAGCCCAACGGCGCCTCGTCCATCTACCTCGGCAAGGACGGACGCTGGCACGGCCGCGTCACCGTCGGCGTCAAGGACGACGGCACCCCTGACCGCCGCCACGTCAGCCGCAAGACGCGTGCCGAGGTCACCAAGGTCGTGCGCGAGCTGGAGAAACAGCGCGACTCCACCGGTGTTGCCAAGGCTGGACAGAGCTGGACGGTCCAAACGTGGCTGACCCACTGGGTCGAGAACATCGCCGCCCCCAGCGTCGGCGAGAACACCATCGACGGCTACCGCGTGGCGGTCTACCACCACCTCATACCCGGCCTGGGCGCGCACCGCCTGGAGAAGCTGGAGCCGGAGCACGTGGAGCGCTTCTACCGCAAGATGCAGGCGAACGGCAGCGCCGCCGGCACCGCCCACCAGGCGCACCGCACGATCCGCACCGCGCTCAACGAGGCCGTACGCCGCCGCCACCTCACCACCAACCCGGCCTCCATCGCCAAGGCCCCCAAGCTCGAAGAGGAGGAGGTCGAGCCGTACACGGTCGAGGAGGTCCAGCGCCTCCTCCTCGAAGCGGGCAAGCAGCGCAACACCGCCCGCTGGGTCATCGCACTCGCGCTCGGCCTGCGTCAAGGCGAGGTTCTTGGCCTGAAGTGGGAGGACGTCGACTTCGCGAACGGTGTGATCCTCGTACGCCGAGGACGCCTGCGACCCCGATACAAGCACGGCTGCGGCGACAAGTGCGGACGGAGCAAGCCCGGCTACTGCCCGCAGAAGATCAACATCCGGCGCGAGACCAAGGACACCAAAACCCGCGCCGGCAAGCGCCCTATCGGCATGCCCGAGGAGCTGCTCAAGTTGCTGCGGCGGCACAAGGAGGAACAGGAGCGAGAACGAACGCTCGCCCGTGACCTGTGGGAGGAGAAGGGGTACGTGTTCACCTCGCCGATCGGCGAGCCGCTCAACCCCAACACCGACTTCCACAAGTGGAAGGACCTGTTGAAAGCGGCGAACGTCCGTGACGGGCGCCTCCACGACGCCCGTCACACCGCGGCGACCGTGCTACTCCTCCTTGGTGTCCCAGACACGGTTGTTGACCGGATCATGGGCTGGGAGCCCGGCAAGTCCGCCCGGATGCGCAGCCGGTACCAGCACCTCACCAGTTCCGTTCTCCAGCAGACCGCCGCGAAGGTCGGCGCCCTGATCTGGGGCTCAACACCTCACCAATTCCCGCCGACACCTGGAGGTTCCGTGCCTGGCTTGAGCCAGGGCCCCGAACCAGCGGAGCCGATGGTGTACGTGGCCTGTCTCGGCGAGCGGTATGTTCCGTTTCTCCACCACGAGCACGCCCAAGCCGTGGTCTCCCAGTGGGGCGCCGATCGCCCCGGTAAGCCTGCGCACGTGGAGGAGTGGGACCGGCCACAGTGGGAGCACGAGGGACCTGGTGGAGTCCGGGCTATCCGTGACCGGATGCCCGACCGCCGGCTCGTTCATCATGCCCACGCCGTGTTTCTGCCCGGTGGCGAACGCCTCAACATCGGCCGCGATGAGCAGTGGTCCGTGCTGGCCTGGGAGTTCGAGACCGAGCTGTACACGGACCTGCCGGTCCGGTGGCACACCACACGGCGCCCAGGCCAGGAAGTAGAGGCTCAGGTTCGTGGTACGGACAAGGGTGCCGTTTGTACGGCCTATGCCGAGGCATGCGCACAGGCTGTGGATCGGTCGAGGAATCCTGCCAGGTACGGCGATGCGGTAGGTCGCTAAATTTCGTCGCCGATCCGGCCGTGAGTTTGCACGGCCGGATCGGCGACGCCTCTTTCTTGCCGGACTGCAATTAATTGTGCCGTTCAGTGGCTGCACGGATGGCTTGGCGTATTCCTGGATCCACAGCGCGATCGTCCGCCAGCTCGGCGAAATGACGCGCGGAATCCGGATGGTCGCGAAATGCAGGGGCCACGATCCTCGCGACGTCTCCTCTCAACGTGCACAGCCAAGACCTGATGGCGTCTTGTGGGCGCCACTGATCCCAGTTTCCGTCCCATTCGCACATGGCACGGATGGATTCATCGAGGAGGTCCCATTCATTGCTGCTGGCCGCACTGATGGCTATTCCGTGAAGCCACGTGACGGCGCGCGCTGCTTCACCAAATTTCACCGGATTAGTTCCGTTGCCATCCACGTGCTTGGCCAATGCTCTCAATAGGGTGATGGCTTGCCTGGAGTTGTGAGACATCGATGGTACTGCGAGCTCTGGCTGCAGCCGAGGCAGAACATCTAGGTGCAGACCGTAGTCGTCCGGGTGGCTAGCGATGAGTTCAAGGAACGCGTCGGTGGCATGGGACTCTCCCGAATTGGCGGCATCAAGCAGTGTTTCGGCACGTGCTACGGCCGGCTCATGAGGCTCGCTGAATTCGCGATCGATGAGATCTAGCAGCTCGTCGATGCTTTGTGGCCTACGCTCGGCTTCCTGCTGCGTCGCGGCTCTTACGATGTTCCTCCAGGGCCCGGGCGGAGGAAGCAGTTCAACATTCGATTGGGGCATCTCGCCAGTGAGAGCCCATGCGATCACTCGCCCGAGGCTGTAGATGTCGCTGGCAGCCGTGGCGTCTTCGTGAGGCTTTATGAAGAGCTCGGGGGCTGCGAATCCTTCGGTGCCGATAAAGTGGCCCGTCCGGCCGACTTTGGTCGTTTGCCCCCGTGGCCTCCGCACCACTCCCCAGTCTGCGAGGGTCCACCGGCCGTCGAGGAGAAGCATATTTGAGGGCTTGATGTCGCGGTGCATCCAGCCTTGTTGGTGCGCCTTATCCAGAATGGAACCCATGGAACCTATCAGTTCACGCAGGTTATCAGATTCTCGCAGTTGTTCGCGCTTCTCCTCGGCCGTCGCTTCAGCCAGTGGCATAATGAACCATCTGTGATCCTGCTCAAAATCAAGGATCGGCATATAGTTCGGGTGGTCATTTAGCAGCTCGGCTATATCGATTTCTCTGCGCATTCGGGCGCTGGGGTTTTCCCGTTGGGATAGCCGCCGCTTGAATGCCACTTCGACGCCCGAAGTCTTATGTGAGGCGCGGAATACCGCCGCTTGACCGCCTTCTTCGATGGGGACGCGGTCAAGGCTGTAGTCCTTCTTTATGCCCCGCCCTCCTCGAATCACCTCTCGGTAACGGTCAAGGTGCGGTGGAACTTTCGTCAGATCGCCCCACAGCTTCAGGAGGGGGCTGAAGGAGTGCGACAGTATTTTCTTCGCGAAGCCCTCGATGAATCCCTCGATGGACATATCGGCGCGAGGTTCGTAGAGCGATGGATTCTCCCCGGTGGTGGAGGAGGCGTAGGCGATTTTGTCGTAGAGTCCGTCGCTGTAAAACTGCGCAAAGGTCTCGGCTAGCCGCTGCTTGTGTGACGGTCCGCTGCGTGCGGCACCGCTTTCTCCCGGCCTACGTGTTGGGGCGTTTACGCGGTCGCTTTCTTCAAGGATGAAGAAGAGCCCGAGGTAAGGTTGAAAATCGTCATCGTCGTGCTGCCTGACGGAAAAGGCAGTCGAGGTCAGATCTTGGATGCGGTTATTGATATTATTCGTGGATCCTGGCCCGCCGAGTTGCGTAAAAGTAGCCGCTGCGAGCGGAATCCCGTCCTTGCGCACCACCAGGTCCCATGCCGAACCGCTCAGGCCGTACGCTCCCGGCAGCCTGGCGTCGCGGCCGACCTGGATCCAAGAACGATCGACGCCACGCTCGACAAGGGCTTCGACCACATGCTCAGTGAAACGGGCCCAGGGGCGCCGCACTGCCGCGGCACTGGCTAGGGAGCCATCCGGGCCGGTAGCGCTGATGCGTGCTTCACTACGCCGACGATCCTCTGCCCAGAAGGTTCGAGCTGCTTCCCTTAGCGCCTCGGCCACCTGGCTACCCCCGCTCAGTGTTGATCGCGGCCATCGCCCTAGAGGCTACAGACGAGGGCTGACACTGGCCCGGTACAGGTCGCACTCCGGGCCAGTCATGTATGGGGCAGGTCAGAACAGTCCGTCAGTGTGCTGCTGGCTGGCGTTGGCCGCGGGGATCCCCAGCGCCTTCATTTCTGCGAGCCGACCCGTGATCGCTGCGGAGAAGTGGCGCCAGTCCAACGCTTCCTCGGGCTCTCCAGGGCTGGGGTTGTCCCTGGAGGAGGTGATGTAGCAGGCCGTGTTGTAGAGCCCTTCTTCCAGCAGCCTCTTGCAGAAGATCGCGAAGCGGTCTTGGTAAGACGTGCCCTGCCAGATGTCCTCCGGGGGGTACGCAGGGTTCGAGGCCAGGCGAACCGCGTTCCTTGACTTGGGGTGGTCCTCCATGATGAAGAAGTAGCCGAGCCAAGGCCGTGATCCGGGGTACCACTCCGTGAGTGCTGCACGTTGCAGGTCGACTGCGCTCCCCAGCGCTTCCTCGACCCGGTTGTTGTAGTTGTTCGAGAAGGAGGGGCCACCGAGAGCTTTGAGTTCGAAGGCGGCGATGAGGGTTCCTTCGTGGGCGATGACTATGTCCCACTTCTTCAACGGGCGGTAGTGGCCTGGAAGTTCGAGATCCTTGTCTACACGGATCGATTCCTTCGGGTACCCCGCCTCCAGGAAGAACTTGGAGATCAGACCGGCCACGCTGTCGAAGTGCTTGCCGCCACGGACAGATCCCGCGGTGCCGGCACCAACAGCATTTTTGATGGCTGACAGATCGTTCTGTGACGCTTTGGCCCCCCAGTACTGAGCGATAGCGTCCTCGAAGTCTTGGCGGGTGACCGTCAAGATCCGTTCCCTCCCTAGTCGGGCAGCTCGACGAGCCCGTAGACACGCAGGGCGGCCTCCGTGGCAGCCTTCACGTCGCGCTTGTCGAACGCTTCCGCTAGGGCGGTCTTGTCGCTCTCGCTGATTGCTTCCGGATGGGGCACGCGGATCTTGCGGAGGTACTGCGCCTGGAAGCGAAGCGTTCCCCCTCGCATCTTGACCGCGTACGCCTCCACGAACGCTTCCGCGACTTTGGACAGCAGTAGGCCACCGAGTACCCGCATGTCCCAGACGTCCGAGACGATGAAGTACAGGTTGTGGTGAGGGTACAACTCGCCTTGATCCAGGACCGGGTGGATCGTCAGCTTCATGTCCGGAAACAGCAGCTTGGGCCGTCGCGTCAGACGGTGATCGACCTTATCGATCGTCTTGAACCAGCGCTTAGGCTGCTTGACCGCGATGTAGCGCTTCCGCAAGGCAGCCCCGTGCTCCTCGAAGTACGCGGCGAGCCGGGGGTAGGCGGAGAGCTCGACCAGGTCGCCTTCGGCCGTCCACGGGTTGACCAGGTAGGTACCGTTCCAGTTGAGCGCGCCGCTCGTGGTGTCGCGGACCATGGCCATGGGCAGCAGCCGGTCGCTCTCGACCAAGTCCTCGTCCTTCGTGAGGAAGACCTTGTCAGCGCCAGTGGCGATGCCGATACCGACACGCGTCCCGGTCTTGTCGTCCTCCAACAGCCGGAAGCGCTCAGTGAGTTCCTCCAGAACCGCCAGCCTGGCTGGCGAGGCCGCTGGCCATGAATCCTCGTCCGGGAACCAGTGCGGCATGCGGGCGGCTTGGAACGCCGTGGTGGTGACCGACTCCGATGCGGGCTTTGCGTACCAGTCGGCGAACTCGCGGGCTTGGATTCTGCCGAACGCCCGAGTCGTGTCCGCTGCCACTGCTTCGCCCTGGGGCCGGTTCGAGATGATCGTGATCGC
Organism: Streptomyces akebiae; assembly: GCF_019599145.1. Taxonomy (NCBI): domain Bacteria; kingdom Bacillati; phylum Actinomycetota; class Actinomycetes; order Kitasatosporales; family Streptomycetaceae; genus Streptomyces; species Streptomyces akebiae. Next base: position 5,319,018 of record NZ_CP080647.1, read on the forward strand.
CGGATAGGCCGAAACCTGATCTTCGAAAGCGTCCACGTCGTGCATGACCAGGGCTAGGTCCATGCTGAAGTGGCTGGTCACCAGCTGGCGGAGCCGACGGCCGTACTGGTTCCGCATCCAGCGGTCGGCGCAGATGAAGCCCAGTCGCCCTCCGGGGTTGAGGCTTCGCAGAGCGACCTCATAGAAGCCGACATAGATGTCCGCTCTGCCACCCATGGTGGAGCAGGCTGTGCGGTAGGCCGCCATCCGATCGTCGGGGACGTCTTCGAGACGGATGTACGGAGGATTGCCGACCACGTAGTCGGCTCGGTGGTCTGCATCGGGTTGGAGAAGGTAGTCGCCTTGTTCGACCCAGGCGGCTGCCACCTGGCGGGCCTCCTCGGTTTGCCACCCCTCTTCCACCAGCTGCTTCTCGACGACTACACGGCTCTGCTCCACGTTGCGATCCAGTAGATCCAGAGCTCGGACCGCTGCGAGCGCATCTTCGAGCGGGCGATTGTGCGTGCGGCACGAGGCACTGATTCGCGAGGTGACGGCGGCAAGGAACGCACCTGTGCCGCAGGCCGGCTCGACGAGCTTCGCGTCACAGAGGTCCTTGTCGGCCGTGTAGCCGAGGAGGTCGAGGATCAGGTCGACCACCCAGCGTCGCGTGAAGACCTCGCCGTGCTCCACAGCCTCCCTGGGAAGGGCGGGAAGCGCGTGCAGGTCGGTGTCAGAGAGCAGAGGAGTGGCCACGTCCCGACCCTACTAGGGAGGAATCCGGCCACGGACTCCGTCCACGAACGAGTGGCGTTGGCGTCGAGCCACTTTCAGACAGCTCCTTCGATGGCCTTGTACTGCTCTGCGAGCCGTCCCGCGCATGACCTTGATCACCTCTTCATTGAGGGCTGACCGACTCGACGAAAGCTCGCCGAAGAACGCTCGGAGCCCGGGTGGTGCTCCTAGGATGAGTTCCTTTGCATGCGGCGGTTGGACTGTGCAGATGGGGGCTGGCGCGTGGCTGTGGTTGTAGAGCCTGTGGTGACTGAGGAGAAGCTCCGGGAGCTGCTGGCGGAGGCGTCGGAGCAGAGGGCTCTTGACTACAAAGAAGCCCTCGACTTGTCCGAGCGTCGTGACCTCGTGGATATCGCCAAGGACGTTGCGGCTATGCAGGCCGAGCCCAGTGGTGGATACCTCGTCATCGGCGCCGACGATCACGGCAACCCCACTGGTCGGCTTTCCGAGAACCAGATTCGTGACTTCGACGAGGCGACGCTGCGGCCCAAGTTGCAGAAGTACATCCCGACGCTCACGATCCACACGGCTGCCCACTGTCTCGACGGGAAGTGGCTCGTTCTGCTCTACGTCGCCCCCAGCGCGGATGGATGTTGTGTCTTCCAGGTTGAAGGCACCTACCAGGACGGCAAGAAGCAGGTCACCGTCTTTCGTGCTGGTGACGTCTTTGTGCGACACGGCACTTCCAGTGAGCGGTGGAAGCAGAGTGACGTGGTCGGCGTGTGGCAGCGGGCCATTGCCTCTCGTAAGGAGACCTGGCGGCGGGAGCTGCGCCAGGAACTCGAAGCCCAGGGAGCTATCGGAGCGGCTGCCCAGCACGTACGTCAACGATCAGTTTCGGCTCTCACCTGGCAGCTGGACCAGGAAGTGTTCGAGGCCGCGGTGCTGGAGTACCTGCGCGCCGAGGACGACATCCCGCTTCGGCAGTTCTTGCTGTCCGCCCCGGCACAGGCCCGCGAGCTTCTCACCACCATGCCTGAAGACCTGCCCACCCTGCTGAATCGCGTGACCAGCTTCACCGCATTGAGCCTCGTCCATGAGCGAACGCAGTGGGCCACCAAGGGCACGGACTCCTTGCTCTCCATCTACGACCTCGGCAACGACCTTCCCGAGTCCGCCCAAGATTCCCTCACTGGGCCGCGACTGTGGTTGTCCGTGCTGGAGCGGGTCTACGGGCTTGGCGGTCTCGCCGTTCGGCTACAAGACTGGCCAGCGGTCCGCATACTCGCCGACCGACGGGGAACCAATCAGGGCTTCGACTGGTTCGGCAGTTGGCTTCGCCACGGGCTGACGACGGGTTCCCGCGCCGGTCTACTTGCCTCCGGTGCTTCGCACAGCTCGGGACTGATCGCGGCAGCCCACAACACGGTCCGGGAAGTGCCGGCCCTTCATCCTGACGCCTCACCTGACGACGACGCCGTGCTCAACAGCCTGTGCCAGTTCGATGCGCTCGGCGCACTGGTCGTTATGGGGGCAACGGGTAAGGCGGCAACCCGCTACTTCTATACGAATTTCGCTCGGTACATGACACAGCGCACCGAGCCTGCACTGGTCGCAATCACCCGCGACGCTGGAATGCGCCAGACGCTCTTCGATGGCAGCCCTGAGCTGCTGGAGGAGAGCCTGAAGCTCCTCGTGCGCATGGCTGACCAGGAAGGCTTCGGCTACAACGGGTGGACTGGTGTCAGCGACCCGCATCTGCAAGAACTCGTGTACGACTGAGTAGGCCAGCGGAGGAGCGATCGGTCGAGGATGTTGATTGGGTCCTGGTGGCACGGGCTCTCCTGGCCCGGATCGAGCCAGTTCGGATCCGTCCGCGCTTACGCCGGGAGCGTCGGGTGCCCTGCCATGGTGGGCTGCTGAAGAGAGGCCCGGGCTCGACACTGTGACCTGTTCGACGGGACGGGCGCTACAGCCCATCCGCCTAGGCCCGCAGCCGTCCGCACTGGGAACTGAGACCAAAACTGAGACCACACACGACGAAGAGCCCCGCTGCGAACAGCGGGGCCCTTCGACATCGTGCCCGGTGAGGCACTGGCGGAGGATACGAGATTCGAACTCGTGAGGGGTTGCCCCCAACACGCTTTCCAAGCGTGCGCCCTAGGCCTCTAGGCGAATCCTCCGCCGGAAACATTACATGACGGCGGAGGGTGCTTGCGAACTCGTTCGACGACAGGTGATCAAGGTGGGGCCGAGGTGGGAGGGAGGGGCGGGGAGGCGGGTCGGCGGCCCCCGGGGATCGGGTAGGCTGGGTGCAGCCCCTCACGCGGCGCTATCTGACTGAACTCCCCCAGGGCCGGAAGGCAGCAAGGGTAGGTTGGCTCTGGCGGGTGCGTGAGGGGTCTTCGTCGTCTTGGGCGCCGGGTTGTCAGTGGGCGCCTATAACCTCGTATGCGTGTCGTCTCTCGCGCTGTACCGCCGTTATCGCCCGGAGTCGTTCGCCGAGGTCATCGGGCAGGAGCATGTCACCGGCCCGCTGCAGCAGGCGTTGCGGAACAACCGGGTCAATCACGCGTACCTGTTCAGCGGGCCGCGCGGCTGCGGCAAGACGACCAGCGCGCGCATCCTGGCCCGGTGTCTGAACTGCGAGCAGGGCCCCACACCCACCCCGTGCGGGGAGTGCCAGTCCTGCCAGGACCTGGCTCGCAACGGACCGGGGTCGATCGACGTCATCGAGATCGACGCCGCCTCGCACGGTGGCGTCGACGATGCCCGTGACCTGCGGGAGAAGGCCTTCTTCGGGCCCGCGGGCAGCCGGTACAAGATCTACATCATCGACGAGGCCCACATGGTCACGTCGGCCGGCTTCAACGCGCTGCTGAAGGTCGTGGAGGAGCCGCCGGAGCACCTCAAGTTCATTTTCGCGACCACCGAGCCCGAGAAGGTCATCGGGACCATCCGGTCGCGTACGCATCACTATCCGTTCCGGCTCGTCCCGCCCGGCACGCTCCGCGACTACCTCGGCGAGGTCTGCGGCCAGGAGAAGATCCCGGTCGAGGAGGGTGTCCTCCCGCTGGTCGTGCGCGCCGGGGCCGGCTCCGTGCGTGACTCGATGTCCGTCATGGACCAGCTGCTGGCCGGCGCGACGGAGCAGGGCGTGACGTACGCCATGGCCACCTCGCTGCTCGGTTACACGGACGGGTCGTTGCTCGACTCGGTCGTCGAGGCCTTCGCCTCCGGGGACGGAGCCGCGGCCTTCGAGGTCGTCGACCACGTCATCGAGGGCGGCAACGATCCGCGGCGGTTCGTCGCCGACCTGCTGGAGCGGCTGCGGGACCTGGTCATCCTGGCCGCCGTGCCGGACGCCATCGACAAGGGGCTGATCGACGCCCCCGCCGATGTCCTGGAACGGATGCGGGCCCAGGCCGGCGTCTTCGGCGCCGCCGAGCTCAGCCGTGCCGCCGACCTCGTCAACGAAGGTCTCACTGAGATGCGCGGCGCCAACTCGCCCCGTCTCCAGCTCGAACTGATCTGCGCTCGCGTACTCCTCCCCGCCACCTACGGCGACGAACGGTCCGTCATGGCCCGCCTGGACCGCCTGGAACGAGGGGTGAACTTCTCCGGCGGCGGCGCCGCCCCGGCCATGGGGTACGTGCCCGGTCCCGACGCGCACGGGGGAGCGGCCCCGCCGATGGGCATGGCTCCGCACACCTCCCAGGCTCCGCACACGGCGCAGGTCCCGGCCGCCGCACAGGTTCCGCCGGGCGGCGGGCCCGCGGCAGCTCGGGCCGCGGTTCGGGGGGCGGGCGCCGGGTCTGGTTCCGGTGCGGGTGCGGGTGCGGGTGCGCCGGGTGCCGGCCCTGTGCCGGGTCCGGCGTCGGACGCGTACGGCTCCGGGGGCGCCGCCGGCGGGCCGGCGGCCGGTCCAGGCGGAAGTGGCCCCGCTGGGGCGGCTCCGGCCGCACCCCATGAGGCTGCGCCGAGCGCCCCGGCCGCCGCCGCGAGCGGTGCTCCGGCAGGGCCCCCCACGCCCAGCCGGGCGCGGGTTCCACGTCCTCTCCCCCGCCCACCGCGCAGGGCGCCCCCGGCGGCGCCGCTCCCGGCTCCTGGCCCACCCCGGCCAGTGCCGGCAGTGGACGCCGACCCGGCGGATGGCCGACGGCCGCGCCCGCCGGCGGCGGCTCCGCGCCCGGGGCCCCGTCCGCGCCCACCCCCGGCCCGGCCGCACCCGCACCCCCGGCGTACGCCCAGCCCGGTCCTCCTGCGGCGGCCCCGGCCCCGACCACCGCGTACAACCCCGCCCCGGGCGGACCCGACCCCCGCACGCTCTGGCCCAACATCCTGGAGACGGTGAAGAACCGCCGCCGCTTCACCTGGATCCTGCTCAGCCAGAACGCGCACGTGGCCGGTTTCGACGGCACGACCCTGCAGATCGGCTTCGTCAACGCGGGCGCCCGCGACAACTTCGCGAGCAGCGGCAGCGAGGACGTCCTGCGGGCGGCCCTGGCCGAGCAGTTCAACGTGCACTGGAAGATCGAGGCCGTCATCGACACGTCGGGCGGCTCGGCCCCTCCGGCCGCCCCCGGCGGCTACGGGTCTCCCGCCCCGGCCGCAGGCGGTTACGGAGGCGGCGGCTACGGCGGGGGCGGCACCGGCGGCGGCTACGGCGGCTCCCCGGCCCAGGCATCCCGTCCCGGCCCGCCCCAGGCCCCCGCCCCGGCCTCCCGCCCGGCATCCCCGGGCACGGCCGCGCCCCACCAGTCGGCTCCGGCCGCTCAGCCCGCCGCTCCCGTACCGCCCCCGGCTCCCGAGCCCCCGCCCGTCTCCCCCGAGGACGACATTGCCGAGGACGACGACCCCGACCTCGACGAGTCCGCCCTCTCCGGCCACGAACTGATCGTGCGCGAACTCGGCGCGACGGTGGTCGAGGAGATCGCGAACGAGTAGCGAGAGGTCGGGGTTGCGCGGGCCGCGTGCGAGCGGCCGTGTCGCGGCGGGTACGGGCGCACGACTCGGGAGGGCGAGGGTGGCCCCCACCCCGTTAGTGCGATCCGACAAACCTTCGCCGTCCCACCCTTCGGAAGCCCCTACAAAGCCCCCCGCCCCCTCCGGCTAGGCTGGGCCCGTGAAGGTCCTCGTCATTGGTACCGGTGCTCGTGAGCACGCGCTGTGCCGTTCGCTGTCACTCGACCCCGATGTCACCGCACTCCACTGCGCCCCCGGCAACGCGGGCACCGCGGAGGTGGCCGAGTCGCACTCGGTCGACGCACTGGACGGCGCCGCCGTGGCAGCGCTGGCCACGCGACTGGAGGCCGACCTGGTGGTCGTGGGGCCGGAGGCCCCGCTGGTCGCGGGGGTCGCCGACGCCGTGCGCGAGGCGGGCATCCCGGTGTTCGGCCCGTCCGCCGAGGCGGCGCGGCTGGAGGGCTCCAAGGCCTTCGCCAAGGAAGTCATGGCCGGGGCCGGCGTACCCACCGCGCGGTCGTACGTCTGCACCACGGCCGAGGAGATCGACGAGGCCCTGGACGCGTTCGGCGCGCCGTACGTCGTGAAGGACGACGGCCTCGCGGCCGGCAAGGGCGTCGTCGTGACGGCGGACCTCGCCCAGGCCCGCGAGCACGCGCTCGCCTGCGGCCGGGTCGTCATCGAGGAGTTCCTGGACGGCCCCGAGGTCTCCCTCTTCGCGATCACCGACGGCGTGACCGTCGTTCCCCTCCAGCCCGCGCAGGACTTCAAGCGCGCGCTCGACGGCGACGAGGGCCCCAACACCGGCGGCATGGGCGCGTACTCGCCGCTCCCGTGGGCGGATCCGAAGCTGGTCGACGAGGTCCTGGAGTCCGTGCTCCAGCCGACCGTCGACGAGATGCGGCGCCGCGGTACCCCGTTCTCCGGCCTGCTCTACGCGGGGCTGGCGATCACCGGTCGAGGCGTACGGGTGATCGAGTTCAACGCCCGGTTCGGCGACCCGGAGACCCAGGTGGTCCTCGCCCGTCTCAAGACCCCGCTGGCCGGTGTCCTGCTCGCCGCCGCCACCGGCAGCCTCGGCGACGTCGAACCCCTGCGCTGGAGCGGCGACGCGGCCGTCACCGTGGTCGTGGCCTCGCACAACTACCCCGGCACACCGCGCACCGGTGACCCGATCACCGGCCTCGACGAGGTCGCCGCGGTGGACGCCCCGCACGCGTACGTCCTGCACGCCGGCACCAAGCGCGCCGGTGACCAGGTCGTCAGCGCCGGCGGCCGCGTCCTCTCCGTCACGGCCACCGGCAAGGACCTCACCCAGGCCCGCGACCGCGCCTACACCGCCGTCGCCCGGATCGGCCTGGACGGGTCCCAGCACCGTTCGGACATCGCGGCGAAGGCAGCCGCCGAGGCCTGACCGGCTGAGACGTCGCGCCCGCCTGCGACCCTCCACACAACCGAACACATCCACCCTCTTCGCTACATCCGCATGCGAAGCATCACCAACGGGTACGAACCTCAGGCCCCGGAATCCCTCGGAGACCCCCAGGAACCCCTGGAATCTCCTTCGGAATCCGGGGCCCGATCCTTGCCCAGCGTCATTCACCTCTCCCCAAAGCCATTCCATCGAGTGAGCGATGGTCCATCCGGCTGACGACGGCCGGACCCCCAACTAGGGTGCGGCGCAAGCATTCCGGCACTTGGCTCACCGGCATTGCGATGTCAGTGGTGGGTGCCACAGTGGGGGAGTGAGCAACGTCAGGGCATTCGGCGGTGACCACTGCGACGAGCAGTCGTCGCAGTCGTCGCGGTGTGCGCCACACGGGACAGCAGGGGGTGACGTCGGGTCGTGACCGGTATGGCAGGTGGTGAGGAGGCGGGCGCGCAGGCCGCGCGCTCCCGGGCCCTCGCCGTGCTGCGGGTCCGCAGCAGGGCGCTGGCCGTGGCATTGCTGCCCGCGGCGGCCGCCGTCGTCCTTCTGGTCGGCGGGTCGACCGGCCATCTGACGGGGCCGGGCTGGTCCATGGCGAGCTGGATCGTGTGCGGCATCGCCGCCGTCGTGCTCCTCGCCGCCACCGGCATCGCGCTGGTCGTCGCCCGCGCTCGGCCCGCGGTGAGCCCCACGGTCTCGATCACCGAACAGGCGGCCCCCGATCTCTACCGTCTCGTCCGGGATCTGGCGGACCGTCTCGACGTCCCGGCCCCCTCCGCGATAGCGCTCACCCCGGACTGCGACAGCTGGCTGGAGGACCGCACCCACCCGTCCCACCGCTCGCCCGCGCCCCGATCGGAGACCGCCGGTCCCGGGTCCGCCGACACGGGCACCGGCGCCGCGCGCACCGACCGGGCCGACGAGACGACGGACGCCCGCGGATCATCATCCGGCCCGCACTCAGGTCCGCGGTCGGGCCTGCGGTCCGGTCCTCAACCGGAGCCCGGCCTCTCCTCTCCCCGCCGGCATCACCCGCCCACTGCCCCGGTCCTCGTCATCGGCTCACCCTTCCTGTGGTGGATGCGGGTCGGAGAGCTACGGGCGGTGCTGGCCCCCGTCGTCGCCGGTACGGGACCGTCGGCGCACCCGGACATAGCTGCGGCCCGCCGTTTCGTGCGCGGGCTGGACGCGGCCGTGGCCGTCACCTCCTCGCCGACGCACGGACCGCTCGTGCGTTCGGTGCTGGCCGGGGTCGGCTGGGTCACCCGGTTGCTCCTGCGCGGCTGCCGCGGGCACGCGGCCGAGATGGAGCGCGGGGTCGCCGCGGCGGCGGCCGAGCGCGCACAGGCTGTGGACTACGGCCTGCGGATCGTCGCCCAGGAGCAGGTCGGCCTGGCCTACGCGGGCTGGGACCGCCTCCTCACCCGGGTCGCCCTGCCCGCCTGGCGGATGGGCCGCTGGCCGTCCCGCCTGGACGCGGGTGTCGTCGCCGCGCTCACAGAGCTGTCCCGGCGAGACCGCCTCGCCGAGGGCTTCGCCTCCCGGCTCGGCGAGCGCCCCGCCTGCGACCTCCTCGAAGAGCCCGGCACGGTCGACGAGGCCGCGTCCCTGCTCGCGGCCCGCCTCTTCCACGGTGGCCCGGCCGAGTCCGGCGCCGACTGGTCCCCGGTCGACTGGCACGAGTACCCGGACGAGGTCGTCGACCGCAAATGGCGCACCGACGCGGCCCGACTCCACCGAGTCCTCGACACCTTGGGCGTCCGCCGCACCACGAGCGACCCGGCCCCGGACCCCACCGGTCCCGCCCCCGGCGGCCCCACCCTCTCCCGGGTGCTGAACCACCTGACGACTCTGACGACCCTGACGACCCCGATGAGTCCCGCCCCGACCCCGACCACGGACCAGGCCTCCGAAGCCGCTGCCCACGCACGGCACCAGGGATACGCCGCCGACCACGAGCCCCGCACCGCGGCGCCCGACGACGAACGGCCCGCCCCGACGACCGCCGCCAGGCATGAGCCGTCAGCCGGGGACGCCGCCGACCTCGACCGGGCCGCCGAAGGCCCCCGCGCCGACCGCCGACACGAGCACAACCCCGCCCGGGAGCCGGACCGGCATCACATATCCCAACTCGGCGAGGGCGAGGGCGAGGGTGCAGACGACGACGAACCCGGTCTCGCCAACGCCCGCTCCGCGGGGCTGGCCGCCGCGCTGACCGCCGAGCTGGCGCGGGAGGAGGCCGCGGCCCCGGCTGCCGTGTCCACCGCGGGCGGCGGAGCCGAGGCGCAGGGGCCGGACCGGGCGCTGTGGGACGACGGGCTGCTGCCGCTGTTCCCGATGCAGCCGCCCCGCACGGGCCGTGAGCTGCTGGCGGAGCACGTCACCGCGATGGTCTGCTGCGCGGCGATGGACACGGCGGGCGCGACCCCGGGTCTGGACTGGCTGGACGGCCCCTCCCTCCTGGTCGACGGCGAACGAGCGGCCGACCTCGCCCCCAGGGTCCTGACCCTCGTGGAGGACGGCGATCCCGCACCCCTCCGCGACTGGCTCCGCCGCCTCGGCGTCCGCCCGGAGAAGCCGGTCCGCCTGGTCTGAAGCACGGGAATCACCACGCCGCCCCGGCCCACCCGCCGGAGCCCCCGCCCCACCTGCGGCAGCACACGCCGCCCACCCACCCAGCCCAACTCCCCACCCGGAGCCAGCTGTTCCACTCTCGCCAATTAGCAACGAACGGTGACGGAGCGCGTGCGTAATGTGATGTGCTGGGACCGATCGCGTACATAGCAAGGGCTTGCGAAAGCTCACGGGGGACGAGGGAGGGGACCATTCATGGGCTCGGAGCACCACATTCGGCGTTGGGAATCGGGGGCACTCGCCCACGCGGTGACGGACCCCTTCGGTCAGGGCCCCGTCCCCTGGCTACGGGGCAACGTGACCTACTTCGACGACACGGGCCAAGTGGTCCCCTGGTACGTGGAGCCGGGCCCGCCGGAGCCCGACACCCCGGCCAAAGGCGGCCGCACAGGCACGCGAGGCCGCGTCCCCGCCCCCCGCACCGCACCGGGCGGCCCCCGCTCCGCCGACGACGTGCGCCGCCAGATCAAGGGCTTCACCGCGACGGGCGCGGCGGCCCCCGGCGAATCCATCGACTTCCACATCACCGTCGACCCGCCGCAGGAATTCGGCGTCGACATCTACCGCATCGGCCACTACAGCGGCGACGGCGCGGCGAAGATCATCACCAGCCCCCGTCTCTCCGGCATCGTCCAGCCCCCGCCCCTCACCGCCGACCGTACGGTCTCCTGCCACCACTGGTGGCTCTCGTGGCGCCTGCAGATCCCGACGTACTGGAACGTCGGCGCGTACGTGGCGGTCCTGACCACCGCCGACGGCTACCGCTCCCACGTGCCGTTCACCATCCGCGACGACCGCCAGGCCGACCTGCTGCTCCTGCTCCCGGACATCACGTGGCAGGCGTACAACCTGTATCCGGAGGACGGCCGCACCGGCGCCAGCCTCTACCACGCCTGGGACGAGGACGGACGGCTGCTCGGCGAGTCCGACGCGGCGACGACCGTCTCCTTCGACCGCCCGTACGCCGGCGCGGGCCTCCCCCTGCACGTAGGCCACGCCTACGACTTCATCCGCTGGGCCGAGCGCTACGGCTACGACCTCGCCTACGCCGACGCCCGCGACCTGCACTCCGGCCGCGTCGACCCGGCCCGCTACCGGGGGCTGGTCTTCCCGGGCCACGACGAGTACTGGTCGCCGCAGATGCGCCGCACCGCCGAGCTCGCCCGGGACAGCGGCACCTCGCTCGTCTTCCTCTCCTCCAACACCATGTACTGGCAGGTGGAGCTGGGCCCGTCCCCGTCCGGGGCCCCCGACCGCCTCCTCACCTGCCGAAAACGCCGGGGTCCCGGCAAACCCGCACTGTGGCGCGAAATCGACCGCCCCGAGCAGCAGTTGATGGGCATCCAGTACGAGGGCCGGGTCCCCGACCCCCACCCCCTGGTCGTGCGCAACGCCGACCACTGGCTCTGGGACGCGACCGGCGCCCACGAGAACGACGAGCTGGAGGGCATGGTCGCCGGTGAGGCCGACCGCTACTTCCCGCGCACGCCGCTCCCCGAGCACCAGGGCCGCATCCTCCTCGCCCACTCCCCGTACCGGGACGCCGACGACGTCGTCCGTCACCAGGAGACCTCCCTGTACCGCGCACCCTCCGGAGCCTGGGTCTTCGCATCCGGAACGTTCGCGTGGTCCCCGGCCCTGGACCGACCGGGCCACGTCGACACCCGCGTCCAACGAGCCACCGCAAACCTCCTGGACCGCATCTGCAAACGTGACTGAGTCCCGTACCGAGACCGGTGTCGACTCTCGGCGAGGCAGCCCCTGGGCAAGATCGGTCGCCCCATACGGGAGAATCGAGCCACTTGGACATCACCACGGGGAGGAACCGTGTCCGGATTCGTAGAAAAGCCCGAGCCGATCCAGGTTCCGGGCCTGGTGCACCTGCACACCGGCAAGGTGCGCGAGCTGTACCAGAACGAGGCGGGCGACCTCGTGATGGTCGCCAGCGACCGAACGTCCGCGTTCGACTGGGTGCTGCCGACGGAGATCCCGGACAAGGGGCGGGTCCTCACGCAGCTGTCCCTCTGGTGGTTCGACCAGCTCGCCGACCTGGTCCCGAACCACGTCCTGAGCACCGAGCTGCCGCCGGGCGCCCCCGCCGACTGGGCGGGCCGCACCCTCATCTGCAAGTCGCTCCAGATGGTCCCGGTCGAGGCCGTGGCCCGCGGCTACCTCACCGGCTCGGGCCTGGTGGAGTACAACGACTCCCGTACGGTCTGCGGTCTCGCCCTCCCCGAGGGCCTGGTCGACGGCTCCGAGCTGCCGGCGCCGATCTTCACCCCGGCCACCAAGGCCGCCGTCGGCGAGCACGACGAGAACGTGTCGTACGAGGAGGTCGCCCGCCAGGTCGGCGCGGAGACCGCCGCCCAGCTGCGCCAGACGACGCTGGCCGTGTACAGCCGGGCCCGGGACATCGCCCGTGACCGGGGGATCATCCTGGCCGACACCAAGTTCGAGTTCGGCTACGAGGGCGAGACCCTCGTCCTCGCCGACGAGGTGCTCACCCCGGACTCCTCCCGCTTCTGGCCGGCCGACCTCTGGGAGCCGGGCCACGCCCAGCCGTCCTTCGACAAGCAGTTCGTCCGCGACTGGCTGACCTCAAAAGCCTCGGGCTGGGACCGCAAGAGCGAGCAGCCCCCGCCGCCGCTGCCCGAGGAGATCGTCGCCGCGACCCGCGCCAAGTACGTGGAGGCGTACGAGAGGCTGACGGGTACGAGCTGGAGCTAGTCCGCCGCGCGAGCGCACCCGGCACACGAAGAAGACCCCGGTCCAGTGGACCGGGGTCTTCTTTGCCGAGCGGACGACCAGGTTCGAACTGGCGACCTCAACCTTGGCAAGGTTGCGCTCTACCAACTGAGCTACGTCCGCGCTGCGCCGTGGCGCGAGGCCTACTATACCCAACCTCGCTCCCGGGCGAGCCGCACCGCTGCGTGCCGGTTCTCCACGCCGAGCTTGGAGACCGCCGACGACAGATAGTTCCGGACAGTCCCCTGGGACAGCGCGGCCCGCTCGGCGATCTCCGCGACAGGGGCACCGTCGGCAGCGAATTCGAGCACCTCGGCCTCCCGCGCGGTCAGCGGCGAGTCCCCGGAGGAGATCGCGTCGGCGGCCAACTCCGGGTCCACATAACGGTTCCCCGCGTGTACGGTCCTGATGATCTCCGCGAGCCGCTGCGCGCTGACGGTCTTGGGGACGAACCCGCGCACACCCGCTTCAAGTGCCCGCTTCAGGTGTCCCGGCCGACCGTGACCGGTCACGATCAGTACGCGACAGCCCGGCAGTTCGGCCCGCAGCGATGTGGCGACCCTCACACCGTCCGCGCCCGGCATCTGCAGATCCAGCACCGCGACATCCGGTTCGTGCGCCCGCGCCATCGCCAGCGCCTCCGGCCCGCTCGCCGCTTCCGCGATCACCACCAGGTCGTCCTCCAACCCCAGCAACGCGGCCAGCGCCCCCCGGATCAGATGCTCGTCGTCCGCGAGCAACAGCCGTACCCGCCGCCCCGCCTCCGGTACGCCGGTCATGAAGCGCTCTCCCGTACTACAGCCGACCCGACGGCCGCTCCCGCACCCCGCGAAGCCGAGCCCGCCCCCTTCGCCTTGACCGACCCGGTCGGCCCCGCCGAGTCCATAGAGCCCGCAGACCCCAGCGGCACCCGGGCCACCACCCGGAAGGCCTCGCCGTCCACCGGGCCCGCCTCCAGCGTCCCGTCCACGACCGCCAGCCGCTCCCGCAGCCCGGCGAGCCCCGAACCAGAACCGGTCCCGGCCCCAGTCCCGGCCCCAGTCCCGGTCCCGGCCCCGGATCCGACGGAACGTCCGGCGCCCGCCTCCTCACCGCCGCCCGCCCGAATCCCGTCGTTCTCCACGGTCAATACCACCTGCCCTTCTCTCACCCGCAGCACCACAGCGCACTGATCGGCGTTCCCGTGCCGCAGGACGTTCGTCGTCGCCTCCCGGACCACCCAGGCGAGCGCGGACTGCACCTCACCCGGCAGCCCGGCGGTGTCCGCCCCGTCGACCGAGCAGTCGATGCCTGCCGCCGCCAACACGCCCTGTGCACCGGAGAGTTCGACGCCGAGGTCGGCCTCCCGGTACCCCCGTACGACCTCCCGCACCTCGCGCTGCGACTCATGGGCGATCCGCTGGACCTCGATCATCTGCTCGACCGCCTCGGGCCGTTCCCGGCGGGCCAGCTGGACGGCCAGCTCGCTCTTCAGGGCGATGACCGCGAGGTTGCGGCCGATCACGTCGTGCAGGTCACGCCCGAAGCGGAGCCGCTCCTCGGCGACGGCGAGGCGGGCGCGGGTCTCGCGGGCGTCCTCCAGTTCGTAGACGGCCTTCAGCAGCCAGGCGGAGAAGTAGGACGTGAAGGAGATGATGGTGGTGCCGAAGAGCACCGCCACCAGGGCGGCCAGCGCGGAGACAACGTCGGCCCCCACGGCGAGGGCCGACGCCCCGCCGCCCGCGGCGAAGACCATGATCAGGGCCAACAGACGCCGACGGCTGTGCACGCCGAGCGCGAGCGTGCCGATGCCGAAGATCAGCACGCCCCCGAACACGCCGCCCAGCGCTGTGCGGGCCTCGTCGTCGAGGTTCGCGCTGCGGGCGAGCAGCATCGCGACGCAGCCGACCAGCGCGGTGAGTACCCCGAGGGCCCAGAGCAGGCGTATGGGCTGCGCACGGCTCCCGCGCACCCCGTCGAGTGCCCTGGAGACCGTGAAGGACGAGAGCGCGCCGTGCGCGCACAGCAGGACGAAGAACCAACTGGCGTGCCGCGTCGGCACCTGCCCGAAGAGGGGTACCCCGAACCCGCCGACCTCGATCAACGGAAACGAGTGGAACGACCACCGCGTGTACGTCTCCACCTTGGCCGGTGTGCTCTTCCCCCGCCACCAGGCCCCCGGCCCCCGCATGGCTCAACTCCCCTCATCGGCGCGGTTCCCAGCGGAACCACCGCCGTACAGCAAACACCGCGAGCACGGTCCAGGCCAGCGCGGTGGCGACGGCACCCAGGGCGTCGTACACGGACAGGTCGCCGGTCCAGCCGCCGCGCACGAGTGTGATGACGGGGCTGAGCGGCAGCAGTTCGCAGAGGGACGCCACCCGGTCGGGCAGCACTTCGAGCGGCACGGTGATGCCCGATCCCAGCAGGGAGACGAACATCAGCGGCAGGCTGGTGACCTGTGCGCTCTCGGCGGTACGGCTGAGGCTCGCGGTGACCGCGGCCAGTGCCACGCACAGGGCGACGCCGAGCAGCACACCCAGTACGGCCAGGTGGGGCGCGGCCGGCGCTCCGATGTCGAGCAGGATCGTGCAGCCGATCGCGAGCAGCAGGCACTGCGCGACGCCGATGCCGACGGCGGGCAGCGCCGCCCCGACCAGGATCTCCGGATCACGCAGTTCACCGGTCCGCAGCCGCTTGAGGACGAGTTCCTCGCGCCGCACGACGTAGATGTTGCTGAGGGCGGTGTAGATCGCGAAGAGCAGGGAGAAGCCGATGGCGGCGGGGAGGATGACCATCCCGACGCTCAGCCCCACCTCCGCCAGGTCCATCTGGTCCGTCGCCGACCGGACGCTGAGCGGCAGCAGCAGCGGGATGAACAACGCCGTGAACAGTGTGGCCCGGCTGCGCCCCAGCAGCGTCAGCTCGGCGCGGGCGAGCGCGGTCATCCGGCCCCTGAGGGTCGTGGTCCCGACCGTGACGACGGGTTCCGCGCTCGCGCCCGTCGCCGTGCCCGTGGTGCCTGTGGTCGCGCTCATGCCGTCATCCCGTCCTTGCGTGTTCCCGTGCCCGAAAGGAGTCCCGAGTCCGTAGCGGATCCGGCTCCCGTCCCGGCGCGCCGGCCCTTGCCGACCCCCGGACCCCGGCCACCGGCTCCCGTACCCGTGCCTGGTTCCGCACCCGCACCCGCACCCGCACGCGCCGCCTCCGCCGCCGCCGTCTCCCGCGCGATCCGCAGGAACGCCTCCTCCAGCGAGGCGGACCGCACCTCCAGCCGGCGCAGTTCGACCTGGGCCCGCTCGGCCCAGAGCAGCAGCCCGGTGGCCGCCCGTTGCAGTTCGTTCGTGCGCAGCACCACCATGCGGTCGTTCTCCTCGTGTCCGGTGACGCCGAGTTCGCCGAGCGGCGGCAGGTCGCCGAGGAAGTACCCGGTGGGCAGTTCGAAGGAGATGCGGGAGGGCTGGGAGGCGGTCACCTCGGCCGGGGTGCCGGTCGCGGCGACGGTCCCCTCGTGGAGGATGGCGAGCCGGTCGGCCAGGTCCTCCGCCTCCTCCAGGTAGTGCGTGGTGAGCAGCACGGTCGTCCCCGCGTCGCGCAACTCCCGCACCAACTCCCAGGTGTCCTGGCGGCCCTCCGCGTCGAGCCCGGTGGTCGGCTCGTCCAGGAACAGCACCTCGGGGCGCCCGAGGAGCGCGAGTGCCAGGTCGAGGCGCCGCTTCTCGCCCCCGGACAACTGCTTGACCCGTACGCCGGCCCGCCGCCCGAGCCCGACGACCTCCAGCGCCTCGCCGACGGGACGCGCCCCGCTGGTGCAGCCGGCCCACATCCGTACCGTCTCCGCGACGGTCAGCTCGGAGGGGAAGCCGCCCTCCTGCAGCATCACTCCGATACGGGGGCGTACGGCCGCGCGCTCCCCGTAGGGGTCGTGCCCGAGAACCCGCACCCGGCCGCCGGACGGCGGCGCGAGCCCCTCCAGCAGTTCGACCGTCGAGGTCTTCCCCGCACCGTTGGTGCCGAGGAGTGCGAAGAGTTCTCCCCGGCCGACGGAGAACGTGATCCCCCGTACGGCCTCGAAACCGCCCCCGTACACGCGCCGCAGGTCGGTGACCTCGATCACTTTCCCGTGATCGTGAGTGTTCACGTCCTCGTGCCCGTTCGTCTTCATGTCTCCAGCGTCCCGGCGGTACGGGCCGTGAGGCAGTGCGCGCTGTCATCACTCGGCATGACAAATGTCAGACGAGGGGAGGCGGGCGGGAGGAGAGTGAGAAGCACGGGTGTGGGAACACGAAGAAGACCCCGGTCGAGTGGACCGGGGTCTTGCTTTCCAGAGCGGACGACGAGGCTCGAACTCGCGACCTCAACCTTGGCAAGGTTGCGCTCTACCAACTGAGCTACGTCCGCATTGCCTCCGACCGGCTCTCACCGATCGGCGCGAAGACCACATTACCTGATCCACTGGAGTGGTTGGTAAGTGATCAGAGCGGGTGACAGGAATTGCACACTGCGCCTTCCCCCTGGAAGGGGGATGTTCTACTACTGAACTACACCCGCGTGACTCCGGTGAGCCGGGCCTTTCGGCCTTGCCCCTCGGCGTGCTCCAGACTCTAGCTGATCCGCCGGGGGGCAACGCAAGTCGGTTGCCGCCGGCGTCCAAGTCAGCCGCCCCCGGGGCCCGCTGACGGACCCTGAGGACGGCGGACGGGGGCGCGCCTACTGTGCCTCGGCGAACGCCTCGTAGACCCTCTTGGGGATCCGGCCGCGTGCGGGGACCTCCAGCTTGTTGGCCTGGGCCCAGGCGCGTACGGCCGCCGGGTCCGGGGCCACCTGGGTCTGCTTGTACACACTGCCCGACTTCGACCGTTTGCGGCCGGCCTCCATGTAGGGCGCGAGCGCCTTACGCAGTTTCTTGGCATTGGCTTCGTTCAGGTCGATCTCGTACGACTTGCCGTCGAGTCCGAAGGCGATCGTCTCCGCCGCTTCCGAGCCGTCGATGTCGTCGGAGAGAGTGACCACGACACGCTGCGCCACGAATATCGGTCCCTTCGTGCGACATCTCTCCGTTGACGTGCCCTGACGTCAGGGAGATGTCGGCTGTCCGGCTGTTAATTGGGCAAAGTATCGGCTATTGCCAATTCATTTGTACAGTGCCCGGCATTGCAATGTGAACACAGACTTAATCCGCCCGCGTGTCCCTCGCGCAATAGGGATCCGGGATCTTTCCCGGAAGTTTTCGCGACGGTGATCGTCCGATACCTGATCGTGACCGCCGTCACCCGGAATCCCTGTAGTTTCCTACGAATCTACCCGCGTAGAAATTTTGTACGGGTAGTCTGAAGGAACCTGCTCAGCACCACACACCGGGAGTGCCAGTGGCACGCGTCGTAGTCGACGTCATGCTCAAGCCGGAGATCCTCGACCCCCAGGGCCAGGCGGTGCAGCGCGCGCTGCCGCGCCTCGGTTTCGAGGGCGTCTCCGACGTACGTCAGGGAAAGCGATTCGAACTGGAAGTTGACGGACCGGTGGACGACGCCGCGCTCGCCCGCATCCACGAGCTGGCGGAATCCTTCCTCGCCAACACCGTGATCGAGGACTTCACCGTCAAGGTGGAGGAAGTCGCGGAGGTCGGAAAGTGACCGCACGTATTGGCGTCGTCACTTTTCCCGGCAGCCTCGACGACCGGGACACGCAGCGTGCGATCAGGCTCGCCGGTGCCGAACCCGTCGCTCTCTGGCACAAGGACAAGGACCTCCACCAGGTCGACGCCGTGGTGCTGTGCGGCGGGTTTTCCTACGGTGACTATCTGCGCGCCGGTGCCATCGCGCGCTTCTCGCCGGTGATGGAGACGCTCATCGAGCAGGCGAAGGCGGGACTGCCGGTCCTCGGTATCTGCAACGGCTTCCAGATCCTCACCGAGGCCCACCTCCTCCCGGGCGGGATGCTCGGCAACGATCACCTCCACTTCATCTGCCGCGACCAGAAGCTGCGGGTGGAGAACGCGGACACCGCCTGGACGACCGACTACACGGCCGGCCAGGAGATCCACATCCCGCTGAAGAACATGGACGGCCGCTATGTGGCCGACCAGTACACGCTGGACAAGCTGGAGGCCGAGGGCCGGGTCGCGTTCCGCTACCTGGACTTCAACCCCAACGGCTCGCTCAACGACATCGCCGGCATCTCCAACGAGGCCGGGAACGTCGTGGGCCTCATGCCGCACCCGGAGCACGCCGTGGAGCCGCTGATCGGCACCGGCCGCACCGACGGCCTCCCCTTCTTCACCTCGATCCTCAAGAAGCTGGTCAACGCATGAGCCGGACGCCTCTGGACACGGTCGAGCACGCGGCCGCGACCCCCGACGTCGAGCTGCCCTGGGCCGAGCTGGGCCTGAAGAAGGACGAGTACGAGCGGGTCGTCGAGATCCTCGGCCGCCGGCCCACCGGCGCCGAGCTCGCCATGTACTCCGTCATGTGGTCCGAGCACTGCTCGTACAAGTCGTCGAAGGTGCACCTGCGCCAGTTCGGCGAGAAGGCCCCCCAGTCCGACGCCCTCCTCGTCGGCATCGGCGAGAACGCGGGCGTGGTCGACGTCGGCCAGGGCTACGCGGTCACCTTCAAGGTCGAGTCGCACAACCACCCGTCGTACGTCGAGCCCTACCAGGGCGCGGCCACGGGTGTCGGCGGCATCGTCCGCGACATCATCGCGATGGGCGCCCGCCCGGTCGCGGTCGTGGACCCCCTGCGGTTCGGCGCGGCCGACCACCCCGACACCAAGCGCGTCCTGCCGGGCGTCGTCGCGGGCATCGGCGGCTACGGCAACTGCCTGGGCCTGCCGAACATCGGTGGCGAGGTCGTCTTCGACGCCTGCTACCAGGGCAACCCGCTGGTCAACGCCGGCGCCATCGGCGTCATGCGGCACGAGGACATCCACCTCGCCAAGGCCTCCGGCGCCGGCAACAAGGTCATCCTCTACGGGGCCCGCACCGGCGGCGACGGCATCGGCGGCGCCTCCATCCTGGCCTCCGAGACCTTCGACGACGCCAAGCCCTCGAAGCGCCCGGCCGTGCAGGTCGGCGACCCTTTCCAGGAGAAGCTCCTCATCGAGTGCACCCTGGAGGCCTTCAAGGAGAAGCTGGTCGTCGGCATCCAGGACCTCGGCGCGGCCGGTCTGTCCTGTGCCACGTCCGAGCTGGCCTCGAACGGCTCCGGCGGCATGCGCGTGACGCTGGACGACGTACCGCTGCGCGACTCGACCCTCTCGCCCGAGGAAATCCTCATGAGCGAGTCGCAGGAACGCATGTGCGCGGTCGTGGAGCCGGAGAAGGTCGACCGGTTCCTGGAGATCTGCGACAAGTGGGATGTCATCGCCACGGTGATCGGTGAGGTCACGGACGGCGACCGTCTCGAAATCTTCTGGCACGGCGGCAAGATCGTCGACGTCGACCCGCGCACGGTCGCGCACGACGGCCCGGTCTACGAGCGCCCGTACGCCCGCCCCGAGTGGCAGGACGCGCTGCAGGCGGACGACGCGAACAAGCTGGCGCGCCCGGCGACGAGCGAGGAGCTGCGTGAGCAGGTCCTGAAGCTGGTCGCCTCCCCGAACCAGGCCTCCAAGTCCTGGATCACCAGCCAGTACGACCACTTCGTGCAGGGCAACACGGTGCTGGCCCAGCCGGAGGACTCCGGCATGATCCGCGTCGACGAGGAGAGCGGCCTGGGTGTCGCCATCGCGACCGACGGCAACGGCCGCTACGCCAAGCTGGACCCGTACCACGGCGCCCAGCTGGCCCTGGCGGAGGCGTACCGCAACGTCGCCACCACCGGTGCCAAGCCGCTCGCCGTCTCCGACTGCCTGAACTTCGGCTCGCCGGAGGACCCGGCGGTCATGTGGCAGTTCGCCGAGGCCGTACGCGGTCTGGCGGACGCCTGCCAGCAGCTGGGCACCCCGGTGACCGGCGGCAACGTCTCCCTCTACAACCAGACGGGCGAGGTGGCCATCCACCCCACCCCGGTCGTCGCGGTCCTCGGCGTCATCGACGACGTGGCCCGGCGCACGCCGGTCGCCTTCCAGGAGGAGGGCCAGCTGCTCTACCTGCTCGGCGACACCCGTGAGGAGTTCGGCGGCTCGGCCTGGTCCCAGGTCGTCCACGACCACCTCGGCGGACTGCCCCCGCAGGTCGACCTGGAACGCGAGCGCCTGCTCGCCGAGATCCTGATCTCCGCCTCCCGCGACGGCATGATCGACTCCGCGCACGACCTCTCCGACGGCGGCCTGATCCAGGCGGTCGTGGAGTCGGCGCTGCTCGGTGGCAAGGGCGCGCGCCTGATCGTCCCCGACGGTCTGGACGCGTTCACCTTCCTCCTCTCGGAGTCGGCCGGCCGCGCCGTCGTGGCCGTCCCCCGCTCCGAGGAGGTCCGCTTCAACGACATGTGCGGCGCCCGGGGGCTCCCGGTCACGCGCATCGGTGTCGTGGACGGCGACGTGGTCGAGATCCAGGGCGAGTTCACCCTCACCCTGGAGGAACTGCGCACGGCCCACGAGGGCACGATCCCGGCGCTGCTGGCGTAGTCCCGCGTACGACGGCGAAGGCCCCGCCGGATGGAAGCATCCGGCGGGGCCTTCGCCGCGTCCTGGGGTCAGCGGACGTAGTTCCTGAGGATCTCCGTGTCGAGTTCGATCCCGACCGGATCGGGAAGGGACACGTTCTCGCCGAACTTCACGGTGCGCACGTCACGGTAACCGCCGACCAGCCGGTCCGGGCTGCTGTGCACGGTGAGGGTGCACGAGTCCCGGTCGATCAGCAGGTACAGAGGGATTCCGGACTGCCCGTACGCGGCCGGCTTCTCGTGCCGGTCCCGCCGGTCGGTGTCTGTGTCGGAGTCGTAGGACGTGACCTCGACGACCATGAGCGCCCCCTCGGGGGCGGCCCACTCGCCGTGTCCCGCGAAGTGGGCCTCGGGGGTGACCACCGCGTCCGGTTTCGCTCTGCCTTGCCGATAGGTCTCGACCCTGAGCCCTCGGCCCTGATACAGATCCATGTCGGGCCTGGCCTGCATACAGCGTCGTGCAAGTCATGTCACGATCGTGTCGTGGTCTCCGTCCGCCACCTTCTTGACCCCGATCCGTCCGTTGATGAACTCCAACGTGACGGTCTCGGGCGCGGCGGAAGCGATCGTTTCGAACTCCT
Source organism: Streptomyces akebiae (assembly GCF_019599145.1). Classification (NCBI taxonomy): domain Bacteria; kingdom Bacillati; phylum Actinomycetota; class Actinomycetes; order Kitasatosporales; family Streptomycetaceae; genus Streptomyces; species Streptomyces akebiae. Next base: position 5,340,668 of record NZ_CP080647.1, read on the forward strand.
CCACCGACATCTGAGACGTGCGCTCGGCCATAACCGTCATGTTGCCCCCTTTCCGGGCGAAGGACAGTGTCGCCAGTGGGCGTCGGGGCGGGGCGTACTTCGCCGTCGACCACACTTTCGAGTCCACGCAGGCGCGGCCGCATACGCTCAGCCCATGCCGCCCGCCAGGAAACGCCCCCGCGCCTACGACCCCGCCAAGACCCGCAAGGCCGTCCTGGCCCAGTTCGGGCACGTTCGGGGGGCCGTGGGCGCCCTCACCGACGAGCAGCTCGCGCTGCCGACCCGGCTCGGCGCGTGGACGGTCCGGGACCTGGCCGCGCACCTCACCATGGCCGTGGAGAGCGTCCCCCGTGCCCTGGCACGCCCCGAGCCCCCGAAGGCCGAGCTGAACGCGCTCGACTACGCCTCCGCGACCGCCGCCCACGCCGGTGCCGTCGCCGAGGGCAGCCACGGCCTGGCGGAGGCCACCCCGGACCTCGTCGCCCTCTACGCCGGCGTGGAGCAGCGGATCACCGACGCCCTCGCCGCCACCCCGCAGGGCCGGATCATCGACACCCGCGCCGGCGGCATGCTGCTCGACGACTACCTCCTCACCCGCGCCATCGAGCTCGTCGTCCACACCGACGACCTGAACGCCGCCGTCCCCGCCCTCGACGTCCCGTACGACCGGCACGCCCTCGCCACCTGTGTACGGCTGCTCGCCGACACCCTCGCCGCGCGGGCGCCCGGCGGCTCGACGGAGGTGCGGATCCCGCCGTACGCCGTCGTGCAGTGCGTGGAGGGGCCCAGGCACACCCGGGGCACCCCGCCGAACGTCGTCGAGACCGATCCGCTGACCTGGATCCGGCTCGCGACCGGCCGTGTGGAGTGGGGCGCCGCGCTGGAGGAGGCCGAGGTCAGCGCGAGCGGCGAGCGGGCGGACCTGAGCGGGCTGCTGCCCCTGATGCGCTGACACCATGACCGGGGCCCGCCGGACAACCCGGTGGAACCACCCACGGACCCCACCCGTCCCACCGCCATGGACAAGCGACTGACCCTCACCGCCCTGGCCCTGCTTCCGCTCCCGCTGCTCGCGGCCTGCGGCAACGAGTCGGCCGGCGACTCCGGCAGCGGCAACGTCGGCTCGGCCGCCACGAAGTCCTCGGTCACCGGCGTCCGCTGGAAGGTCGACAGCCTGACCGTGGGCGGAAAGACCGAGCAGGCCCCCGACAGCGCCTATCTGAAGATCGCCGACAACGGCGAGGTCGACGGCAACTACGGCTGCAACACCTTCGGCTCCACCGCCGCCTTCAAGGCCGACGGCATCGACTTCGAGACCGCCCGGTCCACGGAGATGGCCTGCGGCGACGCCCCGATGAAGTTCGAGAAGAGCTTCGCCCGCGCCCTCGACACCGAGAGGTTCACGGCCGAGACGACCGACGACGGCAAGCTCACCCTCACCAGCGGCGACGGAGACACCGTCGAGCTGACCGAGGAGAAGCCCGCGGAGCTGTACGGCACCACGTGGCGGATCGACTCCCTCGTGGACCACGACGTCGCCACCTCGCTCCCCGAGGCCGCCCGGGGCAAGGCCTGGTTCACCCTCGACAAGAAGGCGGGCACCCTGAGCGGAAGCGTCGGCTGCAACGACATCTCCGCGAAGGCGACGGTGAGCGAGGACGAGATCACCCTCGGCAACCCGCGGACCACTCGTAAGATGTGCTCCGACTCACTCATGGCCGCCGAACGCAGCCTCCTGGAGCTCTTCAAGGGCACGGTGGAGTATCGGATCGATCACCGCAGTATCACGCTGACCAGCGAAAACGACGCGGGTGTCGGAGCCGTCGCCGACAAGTGACGTGCGACGACCCGCAGTCGGGGACCGGGGCGGGCGAGATCACCGGATTCGGACCGGTGCGCGATCTCGCCTACACTCGGTGGCGTGCCACGTGGTGACGGACGACTCAACCACGACCTTCTCCCCGGCGAGAAAGGCCCCCAGGACGCTTGCGGCGTCTTCGGTGTCTGGGCTCCGGGTGAAGAGGTCGCGAAGCTCACTTACTTCGGGCTCTACGCCCTCCAGCATCGGGGCCAGGAATCCGCGGGTATCGCGGTCAGCAACGGCTCCCAGATCCTCGTCTTCAAGGACATGGGCCTCGTTTCCCAGGTCTTCGACGAGACCTCGCTCGGTTCCCTCCAGGGTCACATCGCGGTCGGTCACGCCCGCTACTCGACCACCGGCGCCTCCGTCTGGGAGAACGCCCAGCCCACGTTCCGTGCGACCGCGCACGGCTCCATCGCCCTCGGCCACAACGGCAACCTGGTCAACACGGCCCAGCTCGCCGAAATGGTCGCCGACCTGCCCAAGCAGGAGGGCCGTACGCCGCGTGTCGCGGCCACCAACGACACCGATCTGCTCACCGCGCTCCTCGCGGCCCAGGTCGACGAGGACGGCAAGCCGCTGACCATCGAGGAGGCCGCACACACGGTCCTCCCGCAGGTGCGCGGCGCCTTCTCCCTCGTCTTCATGGACGAGCACACCCTCTACGCCGCCCGCGACCCGCAGGGCATCCGTCCGCTGGTCCTCGGCCGGCTGGAGCGCGGCTGGGTCGTCGCCTCCGAGTCCGCCGCCCTCGACATCTGCGGTGCCGCCTACGTCCGGGAGATAGAGCCGGGCGAGTTCATCGCCATCGACGAGAACGGTCTGCGCAGCTCCCGATTCGCGGACGCGAAGCCCAAGGGCTGTGTCTTCGAGTATGTGTACCTGGCCCGCCCGGACACCGACATCGCCGGTCGGAACGTGTACCTCTCCCGCGTGGAGATGGGTCGCAAGCTGGCCAAGGAAGCCCCTGTCGAGGCCGACCTGGTCATAGCGACCCCGGAATCCGGCACCCCGGCCGCCATCGGCTACGCGGAGGCCTCGGGCATCCCGTTCGGTGCGGGTCTGGTGAAGAACGCGTACGTCGGACGTACGTTCATCCAGCCCTCCCAGACGATCCGCCAGCTCGGTATCCGGCTGAAGCTGAACCCGCTCAAGGAAGTCATCAAGGGCAAGCGTCTGGTGGTCGTCGACGACTCGATCGTCCGCGGCAACACCCAGCGCGCGCTGGTCCGGATGCTCCGCGAGGCGGGCGCCGCCGAGGTCCACATCCGGATCTCGTCCCCGCCCGTGAAGTGGCCCTGCTTCTTCGGCATCGACTTCGCCACCCGCGCCGAGCTCATCGCCAACGGCATGACGATCGACGAGATCGGCACCTCGCTGGGCGCCGACTCCCTGGCGTACATCTCCATCGACGGCATGATCGAGGCGACCACCATCGCCAAGCCGAACCTCTGCCGGGCCTGCTTCGACGGCGAGTACCCGATGGAGCTGCCGGACCCCGAGCTGCTCGGCAAGCAGCTCCTGGAGACCGAGCTGGCAGCAGGGCCCGCCGCCACGGCCGCGGCCGACGCGATCCGTCGCCCGTAAGACAGCCCGTAGACAGCGGGTAACACCTGCTTACCTGCCGCAGGACGACACGAAAGTTCTCACCGTCATGTCTGAGACAACTGGTGCCAGCTACGCAGCCGCGGGCGTCGACATCGAGGCGGGCGACCGCGCCGTAGAGCTGATGAAGGAGTGGGTGAAGAAGACGCAGCGCCCCGAGGTCCTCGGCGGCCTCGGCGGTTTCGCCGGTCTCTTCGACGCCTCCGCCCTCAAGCGCTACGAGCGTCCGCTGCTCGCCTCCGCCACGGACGGCGTCGGTACGAAGGTCGACATCGCGCGTCAGCTGGGCGTGTACGACACCATCGGCCACGACCTGGTCGCCATGGTGATGGACGACATCGTGGTCTGCGGCGCCGAACCGCTGTTCATGACCGACTACATCTGCGTCGGCAAGGTCCACCCCGAGCGGGTCGCCGCCATCGTCAAGGGCATCGCCGAGGGCTGTGTGCTCGCCGGCTGCGCCCTCGTCGGCGGCGAGACCGCCGAGCACCCCGGCCTGCTCGGCCCGGACGACTTCGATGTCGCCGGCGCCGGCACGGGCGTGGTCGAGGCCGAACGTCTGCTCGGCCCGGATCGTATCCGTACGGGTGACGCGGTGATCGCCATGGCGGCCTCCGGCCTTCACTCGAACGGGTACTCGCTCGTCCGCCACGTCCTGCTCAACCAGGCCGGTCTCTCCCTGGACGCGGAGATCGCCGAACTCGGCCGCACCCTCGGCGCGGAGCTCCTGGAGCCCACCAAGATCTACTCGCTGGACTGTCTGGCCCTCACCCGCACCACCGAGGTCCACGCCTTCAGCCACATCACCGGCGGCGGTCTGGCCGCCAACCTGGCCCGTGTGATCCCCGACACACTCCACGCCACGGTCGACCGCTCCACCTGGACCCCGGCCCCGATCTTCGACCTCGTGGGCACGACCGGTCAGGTCGAACGCCTGGAGCTGGAGAAGACCCTGAACATGGGCGTGGGCATGATCGCCATCGTCCCCGAGGAGTCGGCGGACGTGGCCCTGAACACCCTGGCGGACCGCGGAGTCGAGGCCTGGGTCGCGGGCGAGATCACCGACCGCGCCAGCCACGCCACGGGCGCGGAACTGGTGGGGGACTACGCACGAGGCTGAACGGCAGCAAGCCCCTGACGAGGGCCGATGGCCCGACCGTCAGGGGCGCGGGAAACTGCGCGAGCAACCACCACCGCGACCCGGGGCCGCCGAAGTGTGGTGGACGCGAGCTATTGGGCGCCCCCGCTCAGAGCGGAGCGAAACCGCACAAAACCCGGTCCGGCGGAGCAACCCTCCCGGACCGGGTCGAGCGCGGCTAGATCGTCAAGCGCCGCGACGATGAGAGGTCGGACCGGACTGGTCGTCCTCGTCGTCCTCATCGTCGTTGTAGAGATCCGCGTACTGGGCGTACGGGTCGTCCTCGTCCTCGTCATCCTCGAACGGCTCGCCGTTCGGCGGTTGGCTCGAAGTCGAAGCGCCCAGCTCGCTGGCCAGACGCGACAGGTCAGTCCCGCCGCTGTTGTACTTCAGCTGGCGGGCGACCTTCGTCTGCTTGGCCTTGGCCCGGCCGCGCCCCATGGCTCGACCCCCTCGGTGACGGGGCTCGACGGCCCCAGAGTCTTGACACGCGTTCATGATCTAGAACGGGCTCTCCGTGGAGAGACCGGTCCGTAGGGCTTCCACGGTACCTGAGCCCACGCCCATACGGTACGTCGCCCGCAGGACGTGCCCGTGCCCAGAACCTGCGAGGAGCCCTTTCCCCGCTGGTCAACGGTGATTTTAACCGTTTCTGGGCGGGCGACCCGCCGACGGAAGTGAGAGTTCTCTCTAAAGCCGCCGGCGGGTACCGCCGACGCCGCGCGAAAGCCGCACGACGTCTTCCCCGAGGGTCAGCGACCGCGTGACGCGGCCGCCTCGTGCATCCGCTGCTCGGCGATCCGGTCGGCCGCGGCGGCTGGCGGAATACCATCCATCTTCGCACGTGCGAAGATCGCCAGAGTGGTGTCGAAGATCTGCGCGGCCTTCGCCCTGCACCGCTCGAAGTCGAACCCGTGGAGCTCGTCGGCGACCTGGATGACCCCGCCGGCGTTCACCACGTAGTCCGGCGCGTAGAGGATCCCGCGGTCGGCGAGGTCCTTCTCGACGCCGGGGTGCGCGAGCTGGTTGTTGGCCGCGCCGCACACCACCTTGGCGCTCAGGACGGGCACGGAGTCGTCGTCGAGGGCCCCGCCGAGCGCGCAGGGGGCGTAGACGTCGAGCCCCTCGGTCCGGATGAGCACGTCGGTGTGCGCGACGGCGCGGACCCCTTCCGGATGCCGTTCGAGGATGCGCCGTACGGCGTCCTCGCGCACGTCCGTGATCACGACCTGGGCGCCCTCGGCCCGCAGATGCTCCACGAGGTGGTGGCCGACCTTGCCGACGCCCGCGACACCGACCGTGCGGTCCCGCAGCGACGGATCGCCCCACAGGTGCTGGGCGGAGGCCCGCATTCCCTGGTAGACGCCGAAGGCGGTGAGGACGGACGAGTCTCCGGCGCCGCCGTTCTCGGGGGACCGGCCGGTCGTCCAGCGGCACTCGCGCGCCACGACGTCCATGTCGGCGACGTAGGTGCCGACGTCGCACGCGGTCACGTACCGGCCGCCGAGGGAGGCCACGAACCGTCCGTAGGCGAGCAGCAGTTCCTCGCTCTTGATCCGGTCGGGGTCGCCGATGATCACGGCCTTGCCGCCGCCGTGGTCGAGACCGGCCATGGCGTTCTTGTACGACATGCCGCGCGCGAGGTTCAGGGCGTCGGCGACGGCCGCCGCCTCGGTCGCGTACGGGTAGAAGCGCGTGCCGCCGAGTGCGGGGCCCAGCGCGGTGGAGTGGATGGCGATGACGGCCTTGAGGCCGCTGGCCCGGTCCTGGCAGAGCACGACTTGCTCGTGACCGCCCTGGTCCGAGTGGAACAGGGTGTGCAGGACGCCGTCAGATACTTCGGTCACTGTGGTGACTCCTGGGTAAGAAGCGGCGGTTGGTGACAGGCTCCCGTACGGGTGGCGGGGTCTGTGAGCATGAGAGTAGAGCCTGCGTCCGCCGTACAGCGGCGCAGCCTCAGGATCACCCCCCGGCCGGAGTACGGACGTGGTGCGATCCGCACAGTTTTCCGGCCCGCCCGTGTGCGGGTTCGGCAGGTTTCCCCGGTAGCAGCCGGGGGAGGGAGCAGGCGTGCCCAAGGTGTCCTCGGTGATCGTCCCGTACGCGTCCTACCTCCGCGTGTACGAGCCGCTGGCGGCCTTCCCCGAGCCCGAGCGCGGCCACTGGGACCGCTACGCCCGGCGCCCCGACCGTCCCTCGTACCAGGACGAGCTGCGCCGCTCGCTGGCCGACCTGCTGCCGACCCCGCCGGTACCGGTGCCGGTGCACGAGAGCGACGACGCCTTCGTGCTGGAGGTCGACGGCGTGGTCTGCGTCTGTCCCTGGCGGACCCGGCTGCGCGGCTGGCAGGCGCTCGGCGACCTGGCCGAGGAGCTGCCGGCCCCGGTCCTGGACGCGGTGCTGCCGCCGCTGGTGCGCCACCAGGCGAGCCAGGACTACGAGCGCTGGATGGCGGGCAACCCCGACGCCCGGCCCTGGATCCGCACCGCGACCTGGCATGTGCCCCTGAACTGGTTCGTCCTCGTCTCGGACGAGGAGCGGACCTACGAGAAGGGGTCGGGGGAGGAGGGATCCGGCGAGATCTCGCCGGTGCTTCGCTATCGCACTCCCATGGTGCAGGCCCGGCGGCGCGTGGCCCGGGGCCTGCGGACCCTGCGGGAGGCCATCGACGAGGGGCCGCTCATCGACGGTCTCATCGACGTGGGCCGCTGGCTGGAGGAGTTCCATCCACGCTCGCTCGTCGAGCTGGACTACGGCGGCCTCGTGCACGTCCTGCCGGCGGCCGAGCTGGACGGCGACCACTCCGCCGCCGACGTCGCCGAGGGCATCGAGGCCCTGCGCGCCGGGGACGGCCTCGCCGCCGGGGAGGCGTACGGGCGCCTCGTCGAGCGCTGGCGGGCCGTACGGGACCGGCGCTCGGCGAACTGAACCGGGCCGAACCGGTTGAACCGGCTGAACCGGCTGAACCTCGTGTCCGTACTTGTGACTTGTGGGGCCGATGGGAAAAGGCTTTCCACGAAAGCCGAACCATGGTGAACTGTCCACCCTTGACCCAAGCTTGACGCAACGCAGTGACCTGCGTGTGTCATCGTGGGACGTAGGTCCCGATCCGGGCTTTTGTGTCAAGAAGCCGCCAAGCGTGACGGATTGCACTTACGCGGGCCTTGCCTCTTACGCACCTCCTCGTGTCAAAATAGGACAAGGAGCCCGGGGGAGGCTCCTTCTGCCCACGTATGGGTGGAATCTCAGCATTGCACGCTATTGGGGGGTCTCGTGACTCCTGCACGCCACTGTGACTGATCGTCACAGTGGCGTGACTGTCCGCTATGGCATGGTCCATCGGCATCCGTCGCTGATGAACACCTGGGAGGGCAATTCCATCGGTTTGGCCGACGCGGCTGGACGGATGGTGTAGTTGTAGTGCCGAGGACAAGCCGTTCGTCCTATAACCGACTCGACTCGCGTCCGCCATTTCGGGCAACGCGGGTCAAGGTGCAGAATTTAGAGGAAAGAACCGAGAAGGTTCGGTTCTCCCGAGGAGGCCGCTCATGACCGCTCGCACCCCTGATGCCGAGCCGCTGCTGACCCCGGCTGAGGTCGCCACCATGTTCCGCGTCGACCCCAAGACGGTCACGCGGTGGGCGAAGGCCGGCAAGCTCACGTCCATCCGCACGCTCGGCGGACACCGCCGTTACCGCGAGGCTGAGGTCCGCGCACTGCTCGCGGGCATTCCGCAGCAGCGCAGCGAGGCCTGACAACCGCACAACAGGGCATTTCGGCTGGTCCCCCAATCGGCCGGAAGCCTGAAAGTACCGCTCAAGCAGCTTCAAGCGACGCGGGTTCTGCCCCAACAGATCCCACGCCCGAGCCATACAGAGCTTTCCGGGAGGCCCAGGCTTCCCGGGCATCGTCAGGCAAGCGCCAAGGGTGCGTCGTAGATCGCGCTGGACTCCGCCGGGTCCAGCGCGATCTTTTTTGTGCGCGGGACCAGGGGGAATCGATGGTTCCGGGTCGGTTCCGGGTCCGGAAGCGGCGGGTTGTGCGCGGGCTTGACGGACTCTGGGGAGGGGTGTCGGATCTCCTGTGCGGGACCCCGGGGGCTGGTGCAATTGCACATATTAAATTGACTAGTTGTAGGGGACTGGTAAGAACCGGCGATCCGAAAACTCGTTCAGTGACACCCGTCACATGCCGGGCTCCTTGTTACCTGAGCGGCATCTGCGGTAAAGGGGACGGGAGTTGAGCGTGACACACCCTTGCCGAGTGTTTTCCCTGCGGGACGCGTCTCACGCCTTGGCGGGCGTCTCGTCCTCCGTGGGGTCCTCGGCGCCGTCCTCGCCGCCCGTGGGGTGCTCCGTCGCCAGCCGCAGCAGGCGGTGGCAGATCGGGCAGTGGCGGGTGAGATGGCGGTACGAGGAGGCGGCCGACAGGTGAGCACGGAGTAATGCGCGAGTCTCGTGCCGAGCGGACGCCGCCATACGCCACCTCCGTGGGTCTCTGGGCCCTGAATCTGAGGTACCGGCGGAATGTGACGCCGTCAACCCCCACGGCGCCGAGGGGAGGCCGCAGGCCCCTCCCGGGGGCGCGGCGAACTGCGCGACCAGCCCCAGGCGCCCCGCGCACGCCCAACGGCCCCGGCAGTCCGCGCTCTTGGGCGAACAGGGGGCGAAGGAACGCGGCTCCTGGGCGGGGGAGGGCGGATAGGGGCGGCGGGGCGCGTACCCGGCCGCCGTACAGCAAGAAGGCCCGCATCCCAGAGGGATGCGGGCCTTCTTCGTCGTGCGGTCCTGACGGGATTTGAACCCGCGGCCTCCACCTTGACAGGGTGGCGAGCACTCCAAACTGCTCCACAGGACCAGGTTTCGCAGTCCGCGCCTTGGTGCCGCGCTGGCCTGCGAGAAGAGACTGTACAGGAGCGGTGGCCCCACGGTCGAACTCACCCGGTGTGCATGGCCGATTACGGAACAGCGGCGTCGATCGCCTTCACGATCCGCTTGTCGGAGACGGGGTAGGCCGTGCCCAGAGCATGCGCGAAGTAGCTGACCCGCAGCTCCTCGATCATCCAGCGGATCTCCTTGACCGAGGAGGGCACGGGCCGCCCCTGGGGCAGCTGTTCCAGCAGCCAGGCGTACTCGTCGCGCATCTCGTGGACCTTCTCCATCCGGGACGTGTCCCGCTGGACGCCGGTCGGCATCTGCTGCAGCCGGCGGTCGGCCGCCACCAGATAGCGCATCAGGTCCGGCAGCCGGCGCAGCCCCGCCTCCGTGACGAACCCGGGCTTCACGAGGGCGTCCAGCTGCCCCCGTACGTCCGTGAGGTTGGCCAGGAGGGCCGGGCTGCGGGTGGACTTCAGGCGGCGTTCACAGGCTTGCCAGGCGGCCAGCACCTGCTGCACCTGGCCGACCGTACGGACCGTCGTGTCGACGATCTCCGCGCGCACCTTGTCGTACAGCTTGCGGTACGACGACTCGTCCCACGCCGGTCCGCCGAAGTCGGCGATCAGCTTGTCGGCCGCGGCCATCGCGCAGTCGTCGAAAAGCGCCTGGATCGAACCGTGCGGGTTGGCGGACAGCGCCAGCTTCTGCGCATTGGTGAGCTTTTCGCTCGCGAACTTCGCAGGGTTGACCGGAATGTTTCGGAGGATGAGCCTACGGGTGCCCTTCCACATCGCCTCCGTCTGTTCCGCCTCCGTGTCGAAGAGGCGTACGGAGACGGTGCCGGCCTTCGGCCCGTCGTCGACGAGCGCCGGATACGCCTTCACCGGCTGTCCGGCCCGGCGTGTCTCGAAGACCCGGGTGAGCGAGCCGATCGTCCAGTCGGTCAGGCCGGTCCGCTCGACGGACTCGCCGCCCTGGCGCTCGGCGGTGGCCGCGGCGGCCTGGGAGAGGGCCTGGCGTGCCTTCGGCTTCAGCCGCAGCCGCAGCGACTCCAGGTCCTTGTCCTCGGCCAGCTTCCGGCGCCGCTCGTCGACGATCCGGAAGGTGATCTTCAGATGGTCGGGGACCCGGGTCCAGTCGAAGTCCTCGGGCGTCAGCGGCACCCCCACCATGCGCTTGAGCTCGCGGGCCATCGTCACCGGCAACGGCTCCTGAAGGGGGACCGCCTGCTCCAGGAAGCGGCGCGCGAAGTTCGGCGCCGGTACGTAGTTCCTGCGGATCGGCTTGGGCAGGGAACGGATCAGCTCCGTCACCACCTCCTCCCGCAGGCCCGGGATCTGCCAGTCGAAGCCCTCGTCGGTGACCTGGTTGAGGACCTGGAGGGGGATGTGGACCGTCACTCCGTCCGCGTCGGCGCCCGGCTCGAACTGGTACGTGACCCGGAACTTCAGCTGTCCCTGGCGCCAGGAATCCGGATAGTCGGCCTTCGTGACCGCCTCGGCCGACTCCCGGATGAGCATCTCCCGCTCGAAGTCCAGGAAGTCGGGCTGCTCGTGGCGCTTGTGCTTCCACCAGGAGTCGAAGTGGGCGCCGGAGACGACATGGTCGGGGACGCGCTGGTCGTAGAAGTCGAAGAGTGTGTCGTCGTCGACCACGATGTCCCGGCGCCGGGCCCGGTGTTCCAGCTCCTCGACCTCGCTGAGGAGCTTGCGGTTGTCGGCGAAGAACTTGTGGTGCGTGCGCCAGTCGCCCTCGACGAGCGCGTTGCGGATGAACAGCTCGCGGCTTGCCTCCGCGTCGATCCGGCCGTAGTTGATCTTCCGCTGGGCGACGATCGGTACGCCGTACAGCGTGACCTTCTCGTACGCCATCACGGCCGCCTGGTCCTTCTCCCAGTGCGGCTCGCTGTACGTGCGCTTGAGGAGGTGCTCGGCGAGGGGTTCGACCCACTCGGGCTCGATCCTCGCGTTGACACGGGCCCAGAGGCGGCTCGTCTCCACCAGCTCCGCGGACATCACGAAGCGCGGGGGCTTCTTGAAGAGGGCCGAGCCCGGGAAGATTGCGAACTTGGCGTTCCGGGCGCCCAGATACTCGTTCTTCCCCGTGTTCCGGCCGCCCTCGCTCCCGGCGTCCTTCACGTCCTTCATGCCGATGTGGGAGAGCAGGCCGGCGAGGAGGGAGACATGGATGTGCTGTTCCGGAGCGTCGTCCTCGTTGAGATGGATGTCCATCTGTTTGGCGACCGTGCGCAGCTGGCTGTAGATGTCCTGCCACTCACGGATGCGCAGGAAATTCAGGTACTCCTGCTTGCACATCCGCCGGAACGACGAGGAGCCGCGCTCCTTCTGCTGCTCGCGGACGTACCGCCAGAGGTTGAGGAAGGCGAGGAAGTCGCTGGTCTCGTCCTTGAAGCGGGCGTGCTGCTGGTCCGCCTGGGCCTGCTTGTCGGCGGGGCGTTCGCGCGGGTCCTGGATGGAGAGCGCGGCGGCGATCACCATGACCTCGCGGGCGCAGCCGTTCTTGTCGGCCTCGACGACCATGCGGGCGAGACGGGGGTCGACGGGCAGCTGGGAGAGCTTGCGGCCCATCGGGGTGAGGCGCTTGCGCACGTCCTTCTGACCCGGGTCGAGCGCGCCGAGTTCCTGGAGGAGCTGGACGCCGTCGCGGATGTTGCGGTGGTCCGGCGGGTCGATGAAGGGGAACTTCTCGATGTCGCCGAGGCCGGCCGCGGTCATCTGGAGGATGACGGAGGCGAGGTTCGTCCGGAGGATCTCCGCGTCCGTGAACTCGGGGCGGGCCTCGAAGTCCTCCTCGCTGTAGAGGCGGATGCAGACACCGTCGGAGGTACGGCCGCAGCGGCCCTTGCGCTGGTTGGCGCTGGCCTGGGAGATCGCCTCGATCGGGAGCCGCTGGACCTTGGTGCGGTGGCTGTAGCGGCTGATGCGGGCGAAGCCCGGGTCGATGACGTACTTGATGCCGGGGACGGTGAGGGAGGTCTCGGCGACGTTCGTGGCCAGAACGATCCTGCGACCGGTGTGCGGCTGGAAGACGCGGTGCTGCTCGGCGTGCGAGAGCCGGGCGTAGAGAGGGAGGACTTCGGTGAAGCGGTAGTTCTTCTTGATCAGCGCGTCCGCCGTGTCCCGGATCTCGCGCTCACCGGAGAGGAAGACGAGGATGTCTCCCTTGCCCTCGCCCTGAAGCTCCTCGACGGCGTCGCAGATGGCGGTGATCTGGTCGCGGTCGGCGTCGTCGGAGTCCTCTTCGAGGAGGGGGCGGTAGCGCACCTCCACGGGGTACGTACGGCCGCTGACCTCGACGATCGGCGCGTCGCCGAAGTGGCGGGAGAAGCGCTCGGGGTCGATGGTCGCGGAGGTGATGACGACCTTGAGGTCGGGGCGCTTGGGCAGCAGCTGGGCGAGATAGCCCAGCAGGAAGTCGATGTTGAGGGACCGCTCGTGGGCCTCGTCGATGATGATCGTGTCGTAGGCGCGCAGCTCGCGGTCCGTCTGGATCTCGGCGAGCAGGATGCCGTCCGTCATCAGCTTGACGAAGGTGGCGTCCGGGTTGACCTGGTCGGTGAACCGCACCTTCCAGCCGACCGCCTCGCCGAGCGGCGTCCGCAGCTCCTCCGCCACCCGCTCGGCGACGGTACGGGCGGCGATACGACGGGGCTGGGTGTGCCCGATCATGCCGCGCACGCCACGCCCCAGCTCCATACAGATCTTGGGGATCTGGGTCGTCTTGCCGGAGCCGGTCTCGCCCGCGACGATGACGACCTGGTGGTCGCGGATGGCGGCCGCGATCTCGTCCTTCTTCTGGCTGACGGGCAGCTGCTCGGGGTACGAGACGGCCGGCACGCGGGCGGCGCGCTCGGCCATGCGGGACTCGCCCTTGGCGACCTCCGCCTCGATCTCGGCGAGAACGGCGGCCCGGGCCTCGGGCTTACGGATCTTGCGCGCGCCTTCGAGTCTGCGGCCGAGCCGGTGCGCGTCGCGCAGGGACAGCTCGGCCAGACGGGGGGCGAGGGCGCCGAAGGCGGGGGCGGGGGCGGGGTGAGTGGACATACGCGACCCAGGATCTCACCTCCGGGAAACGAGGGGCGAACGCTTTTGCGTGCGGCCGGCGCGGGTGCACGGTCGAACCGCCGGGCGTGCGCCGGAGACGCCCACGTTTGCCGCACACGCGAAGACCCCCTCCGGTTGCCCGGAGGGGGTCTTCGTTAGCTGTGGCTGGGGCCGGGGTCGAACCGGCGACCTATCGCTTTTCAGGCGATCGCTCGTACCAACTGAGCTACCCAGCCGCGATGTTTCACGTGAAACACCAGCGGTCCTGACGGGATTTGAACCCGCGGCCTCCACCTTGACAGGGTGGCGAGCACTCCAAACTGCTCCACAGGACCAAGCTTGTGCGGGACTAGTCTCGCACAGTGTGTTGCGTGCCCCCAACGGGATTCGAACCCGTGCTACCGCCTTGAAAGGGCGGCGTCCTAGGCCGCTAGACGATGAGGGCTATCGGCCCGCCTGGGCGCTTCGTCAGCGCGTCGGGGACGTGAGAAGCATATGGGATGGCGGGAGGTATCGCCAAAACGGTTTACGGGCCGCTGGGGGACTCCTCGGTTGACGTGCTCCCCGACGGGGACGGGGACTCCTCGTCGCCGGGTTCGGCCCCTGGCTGGTTCTCCTTCGGCAGATGGCGGCTGACCTCAGCCGTCGTCAGGCCCAGCCCGCCGAGTTCGATCTCGTCCCAGGCCTGGAGGCGCCGGGTGTCGCGGTCGACGTACAGGACCGAGGCCTGGATGGGATCGGGGTACTTGCCCTCCACGGCGCGCAGACCGCTGCCACCGGTCGAGCCCTCGATACGCAGGCGGGTGCCCTGGTCGAGGACCTCCATCTCCGGGTGATGCACATGCCCGGCGAGCACGAGCGGGACCTCGCCGTCCGTCTCGCGGGCCGCGTCCGGGTTGTGGGCGACCGCGATGTCCACGGGGCTGCCGGCCGCCTTCTGGGCCCGCAGGGCCTGAGCCAGCCGCCGTCCCGCCGCCGCCTCCGAGGGCAGGCCCGCCTTGTCGGTCGAGCGGTCCGGGGTGAACTGCGGGTCCCCGATCCCCGCGAAGCGCAGCCCGCCGACGGTCACCGCCTTCCCCTCGTCGAGGACGTGCGTGTTGTCGACGCCCTCCAGATAGCGCTGCGTCTCGCGCGAGTCGTGGTTGCCGCGCACCCAGACATACGGTGCGCCGAGGTCGGCGATCGGGTCCAGGAACGCGTTCTCGGCGGCGCTGCCGTGGTCCATGGTGTCGCCGGAGTCGACGATGACGTTGATCTCGTACTGCTCCACCAGTGAGGCGATGATCTTCCAGCTCGCGGGGTTCAGATGGATGTCGGAGACGTGCAGGACGCGGATGGTCGTGGGGTCCGGCTGGTACGCGGGGAGCGTGGACGTGACGTCGTACAGCTTGGTCACGTTCGTCACCAGGCGGGCCAACTCCTTCTGGTAGATGTCGAATTCGGTGACGATGCTGCGCGCGTTGCCGACGAGGGACGGCGCGGAGGAGAGCAGGCCGGAGAACTTGGGTTCCAGGACCGAGTTGGGGTTCCAGGTGGCGGCGGCCGTGCCGCCGGCACCGGCCAGCAGGGCGAGGGCGAGGCCGCCCGCGGCGAGGGCACGGCGGGGGCGGCGGAACACGGCGAGGCCCAGGGTGGTGGCCCCGACGACGACGGCGACGCCCGACCGTACGGCCAGGTCGATGGTGCCGTGCTGCACGTCCGAGGCGATCTCCTCCTGCAGCCCGGAGATCCGCTCGGGGTGGTCGACCAGGGCCTGGGCGCGTTCCGGGTCGAGCTGGTCGACGTTCACGTCCAGGCGGACGGGGGCGTTGTGGCTGCGCAGTTCCAGGGCGCCGAGGGGGGAGACGTTGATCTTCGTGCCGCCGGTGAGGGACGGGCGCAGGGTCATCGTCGTGTTCATGGGGCCGACGGGGGTGCGGACGTTGCCGACGATCAGCAGGCCCAGCCAGGCGCCGAGCAGCACGACCGCGACGAGGCCGAGCGCACGTCCCCAGGGGTGGGGGTGGTGGACCAGTTCGAGGGTCGGGTGCGTGCGGCGGGAGCGGTAGTGCCGGGCCAGGGCGCGAGGGGCCCGTGGCATGGCCCGGGAGACACGGTGGAGAGCGGTCCGCAAGGCGGTCCTCAGGGCGTGGTCGGTCTTGTCGGCGTCGGTGGCGTGGGTGGCCGGGGCGGCGGGGACGCGTGCCATTGGTCCCGTATGCCCGGGGGGAGGACGGATATGCGGGGGCGAGTCGCGGGGGTCGTGCATGACAATGGCCCTGTGCTGGAGATGACGCGCGAGGAGTTCGAGGAACTGGTCGCCGAGGCGTTGGACCGGATTCCGCCGGAGCTGACGCGGCTGATGGACAACGTGGCGGTGTTCGTGGAGGACGAACCGCCCGCCGACGATCCCGAGCTGCTCGGGCTCTACGAGGGGACTCCGCTCACGGATCGGGGTGAGTGGTACGCCGGGGTGCTGCCGGACCGGATCACGATCTACCGGGGGCCGACGCTGCGGATGTGCGAGTCGCGGGAGGACGTGGTCGCGGAGACCGAGGTGACCGTGGTGCACGAGATCGCGCATCACTTCGGGATCGACGACGCGCGGTTGCACGCGCTCGGGTACGGATAGCCGGTCCGGGGGGCCGATTGCCGTCTCGGGAGTCGATTGCCGTCTCGGGCGGGAACGGGTGTGTGCAGGTCACGCAGGTCCCCGTGTCCTCGGGAGGGGGCACCGCTCGGCCGGGGCTGTGAATTGCGGCACCTCCGGGCCGCGCGCGTAGGGGCTTCCCGCTGCGCGTGTCTTCTTGTGGGCGGCGGGAGTTGGGCAGGGGGACTCCTCATTCCGCCCCCCTCGGAGGTGGCCGCCGTGCGCGCCTTGAACGTATCCGTCCGTCTGGCCGCCACGGTCTTGGCCGTCGCGGCAGCCGGCGGCTGTATGAGCGTGGGGGACGACGGGCGGAAACCCGGGCCGTCGCCGTCCGTGGGACAGCCGGGCGGGGAGAAGCCGGACGGGGGCTCCGCGGTGACGGGCGGAGGCGGCACGGGCTACCAGACAGGGCAGGGCAAGCGCCGTGGTTCCGCCTCGCCCGACCCCTCCGTCAGCCGGTCCGCCTCCCCCTCCGCGTCGCCGTCCGGGGCCGCCAAGCCGTCCGGCAGGGCGAAGCCGCCCAAGGGGGGACAGAACGAGGGGAAGGGCGAGCGGCCGGAGAAGCCCGAGCCGACGAAGGACGAGCCGACGCCCACGCCGACGGTCGTGCAGCCCGAGCCGGAACCGACGCAGCCGGTGGAGCCCCCGCCGTCGCCGGAGCCGTCGGCCGAGCCGTCGTCGTCCGCGCACGAGCAGGGGGCGCAGCTGGTGGAACGGGAGCCGGCACCGCAGGCGGGCAACACGGCCTAGCCCGCGGCGGTCGGTCCGGAGGGCGTCGTGGCGGGGGAGGGCGTCCGCGTGGCGTACGCCACGCCCGCACAGGTTCGGTCCGGAGCTCGCCAGGGGTGCTGCCTCTGCAGCCCCGCCGGACCTGCCGCAGTGCCGATGGATCTGCCGCGCGCCCCTGACCTGCGGCTCTCCCCTCGGTTTGCCTTGAGGGGTGGTGGGTGCGTATGGTGGTAGATCGTTTGATCCCATTTGCCCGGCGCCACCGCAGAGCGCGCCGTGTGGCGCGTACTCTCCCTTGCCGTGGCGGACCGCATAGAGGCGGTCGTGTGCGAATCACGGAGTTGACGGGCGCGTGCCGACGAGACTCCGGAAGGTTTCGCATACGCATGTCCATTTCCAGTACTGATCACGTCGTCGTGCCCGAGAACGGCGAGAACGACACCGTCGAGGCGGCGGCCCCCGAGGTCACCTTCGCGACCCTCGGTCTCCCTGAGGGCGTCGTGCGCAAGCTCGCGCAGAACGGCGTGACCGCCCCCTTCCCGATCCAGGCGGCGACCATCCCGGACGCCCTGGCCGGCAAGGACATCCTCGGCCGTGGCCGCACCGGCTCCGGCAAGACCCTCTCCTTCGGTCTGCCGACCCTGGCGACGCTCGCCGGCGGCCGCACCGAGAAGCACAAGCCGCGCGCCGTCATCCTCACCCCGACCCGTGAGCTCGCGATGCAGGTCGCGGACGCGCTCCAGCCGTACGGCGACGTCCTCGGCCTGAAGATGAAGGTCGTCTGCGGCGGTACGTCGATGGGCAACCAGATCTACGCCCTGGAGCGCGGTGTCGACATCCTCGTCGCCACCCCGGGCCGTCTGCGCGACATCATCAACCGCGGCGCCTGCTCGCTGGAGAACGTCCAGATCGCCGTCCTCGACGAGGCCGACCAGATGTCGGACCTGGGCTTCCTGCCCGAGGTCACCGAACTGCTCGACCAGATCCCGGCCGGCGGCCAGCGGATGCTGTTCTCCGCCACGATGGAGAACGAGATCTCCACGCTGGTCAAGCGCTACCTGAGCAACCCGGTCACGCACGAGGTCGACAGCGCCCAGGGCAACGTCACGACCATGTCGCACCACATCCTGATCGTGAAGCCCAAGGACAAGGCGCCGGTCACCGCCGCGATCGCCTCCCGCAAGGGCCGCACGATCATCTTCGTCCGCACCCAGCTCGGCGCCGACCGTATCGCCGAGCAGCTGCGTGACGCCGGTGTGAAGGCCGACGCGCTGCACGGCGGTATGACGCAGGGCGCGCGGACCCGCACGCTGGCGGACTTCAAGGACGGCTACGTCAACGCGCTCGTCGCGACCGACGTCGCCGCCCGAGGCATCCACGTCGACGGCATCGACCTCGTCCTCAACGTGGACCCCGCGGGCGACCACAAGGACTACCTGCACCGGGCCGGCCGTACGGCGCGTGCCGGGCGTACGGGCACGGTCGTGTCCCTCTCCCTGCCGCACCAGCGCCGCCAGATCTTCCGGCTGATGGAGGACGCGGGCGTCGACGCCGGGCGTCACATCATCCAGGGCGGTACGACGTTCGACCCCGAGGTCGCCGACATCACGGGCGCCCGGTCGATGACCGAGGTCCAGGCCGAGTCCGCCGGCAACGCCGCGCAGCAGGCCGAGCGTGAAGTCGCTCACCTCACCAAGCAGTTGGAGCGGGCCACGCGTCGCGCCGTCGAGCTGCGCGAGGAGGCCGACCGGCTGACCGCGCGTGCCGCGCGGGAGCGGGGCGAGGACCCGGAGGCGGCTGTCGCGGCCGCCGCGGCCGCCGCGGCCACCGTCGCCGCGGAGACCGTCGCCGCCGGCGTCGAGACGGACGGCGCGTCCGTCGAGGCCCCGGTCGCGATCATCGAACAGCCCTCGTACGACCAGCCGCGTCAGCGCCGCGAGGAGCGGGGCAGCGGCTACGGCAGCGGCGGTTTCGACCGTCGTGACAACGACCGTGGTGACCGCGGCGAGCGGGGCGACCGTGGCGGGTTCCGTCGCGACGACCGTCGCGACGGCGAGCGCGGTGGCTTCGACCGCCGTGACGACCGGCGGGACGGCGACCGTGGTGGCCGTTCCTTCGAGCGTCGTGACAACGACCGTGGTGGGTTCCGTCGGGACAACGACCGTGGTGGCCGTTCCTTCGAGCGTCGTGACAACGACCGCCGGGACGGCGAGCGTGGCGGGCGTTCCTTCGACCGTGACCGCAACGACCGTGGTGGGTTCCGTCGCGACAACGAGCGCGGTGGTTTCGAGCGCCGTGACGGTGAGCGCGGTGGCCGTTCCTTCGAGCGTCGTGACAACGACCGTGGTGGGTTCCGTCGGGACAACGACCGTGGCGGCCGTTCCTTCGAGCGTCGCGACGAGCGTGGCGGGCACCGGGGCAGCGACCGTCCCTTCAACCGCGACCGTCAGGGTGACCGTCCGGGCTTCCGCTCCGGCGGCCACGAGCGCCCGTACGGCCGTCGTGACGACCACCGGGGCAGCGGCAGCGGCACCGGCACCGGCTCCTCCTTCGGCCGCCGTGACGAGAAGCCGCGCTGGAAGCGCAACGGCTGACGCCGACTGACACACCTCGCAGGGCCCGTACGACTCCGGTCGTACGGGCCCTGCGCCTTTCCCCCTCCGCGCCCGCCGGTTTTCGGCCACGGTGTGGCGCATGTCACGTCCCTGGAGAGGGAATTGCTGGGGGCATGACAGATGACGACATAGCCCGTGGGGCAGCCGGGGCTTCGGCCCCGGACTCTGTGTCGGTCTCGGTGTCCGACGAGGAACGGCTCGCCCAGCTGGGCTACACGCAGGTCCTCGCCCGCCGTATGTCCGCGTTCTCCAACTACGCGGTCTCCTTCACGATCATCTCGGTCCTGTCCGGCTGTATGACCCTCTACCTCTTCGGCATGAACACCGGCGGGCCCGCGGTGATCACGTGGGGCTGGGTCGCGGTCGGTCTGATGACGCTCTTCGTGGGTCTGGCCATGGCCGAGATCTGCTCGGCCTATCCGACCTCCGCCGGCCTGTACTTCTGGGCCCACCGACTGGCGCCGGAGCGCAGTGCGGCGGCCTGGGCGTGGTTCACGGGCTGGTTCAACGTGCTCGGCCAGGTGGCCGTGACCGCCGGCATCGACTTCGGCGCGGCGTCCTTCCTGGCGGCGTACCTGAACCTGGAGTTCGGCTTCGAGGTGACGCCGGGCCGGACGATCCTCCTCTTCGCCGCGATCCTCCTGCTGCACGGCCTGCTGAACACCTTCGGCGTCCGGATCGTCGGTCTGCTGAACAGCATCAGCGTGTGGTGGCACGTGGTGGGCGTGGTCGTCATCGTCGGCGCGCTTGTCATCGTCCCGGACAGCCATCAGTCGGCGTCCTTCGTGTTCACCGAGTTCGTCAACGACACGGGCTGGAGCAGCGGGCTGTACGTGGTGCTGCTGGGGCTGCTGATGGCGCAGTACACCTTCACCGGGTACGACGCCTCCGCCCATATGACCGAGGAGACGCACGACGCGTCGACGGCCGGTCCCAAGGGCATCGTCCAGTCCATCTGGACGTCGTGGGTGGCGGGTTTCGTCCTCCTCCTCGGCTTCACCTTCGCCATCCAGTCCTACGACGGCGCGCGCGAGTCGGCCACCGGGGTGCCGCCCGCGCAGATCCTGCTCGACGCGCTGGGCGCGACCGGCGGCAAGCTGCTCCTCCTCGTCATCATCGGCGCGCAGCTCTTCTGCGGCATGGCCTCCGTCACCGCCAACAGCCGCATGATCTACGCCTTCTCGCGCGACGGCGCCCTGCCGTTCTCGCGCGTCTGGCACACGGTCAGCCCCCGCACGCGCACCCCCGTGGCGGCGGTCTGGCTGGCGGCGGGCGGCGCGCTCCTCCTCGGCCTCCCCTACCTGATCAATGTCACGGCGTACGCGGCCGTCACCTCCATCGCGGTGATAGGCCTCTACATCGCGTACGTCATCCCGACCCTGCTCCGGCTGCGCAAGGGCGACGACTTCGAGCGCGGCCCCTGGCACCTGGGGCGCTGGTCACGGGTGATCGGCCTGATCGCGGTTGTGTGGGTCCTCTTCATCACCGTGCTGTTCATGCTTCCGCAGCTCTCCCCGGTCACCTGGGAGAACTTCAACTACGCTCCCGTCGCCGTGCTCGTGGTGCTGGGCTTCGCGGCGATCTGGTGGGCCGCCTCCGCCCGCCACTGGTTCCTCAACCCCGAGCACGAGCGCAGTGTGGCCCGGGAGGCGGCACGGAAGGGGGCGCCGGAGCCGATCGATCCGTGATCCCGTGATCCCGTGATCCCGTGATCCCGCGATGCGTGGACGGGCCGGGCCGGGCCTCCTGACCTTCGTCGCCTGGCGGCTCCCGGCCCGGCCAACTCGCCCGACTTCCGCCGATCTTCCGCCCGTTCTGTTCTGCCGCGAACCTTTTTGCGGCACTCCGACGCGGCCGGGTCACCGATACCCGATCGGACTCCCGGCCACGTCCGGCTATGCTCGGGGAGGCAACATCGCCTGGGCCCTTAGCTCAATTGGCAGAGCAGTGGACTTTTAATCCATTGGTTGTGGGTTCGAGTCCCACAGGGCCTACGGTGCGGGTGGCGGGGATAACCCCTCTGACCTGCTGTGCAGCGTCTGGGTCGACTTCGGTCGGGTCGGGCGCTGCTTCGTTTTCGGGGCCGTGCGTGAGCGATGCGTGAGCGGATGTGCCCGGGACGGGGGTCTGCTCGGCGAGGGCGGTGCCGAGGAACAGAGACGGCGGGAGGACGTCATCCCAAATTAGCCCCCATGCCCCGCGCTACCCTCGCGCCATGACGTCGCGCCCCCCCTTCCATCCCGACGACGGCCGCCCTCGTTATGTCGGGCCAGCTACGGTCGTTTTCCCTGATGGCAAGGAGGCCTCTGTCATCGCGTCGCTCGTACTGCGTCTGGACCCCTCGACGGTGGAGAACTTCAGCTACGACCGTCACAGCACCTGGGCAGGGAGCATCACCCTCGTGCGCGACGAAGAGGGTGTCGACCTGTTCGATGCGGCGCCTGGAATCCTTCGCATGCCCGACGGGCGCGAGAGCGAGTTCATGGCCACCGGAGGCAGTGCCGGTGAGAGCGGCTGCTCGGGGCTGGGGCCTGCTCCATTCCATTCAGCCTGACTGCACAGGTCGCCGCCCCACACCGAGGTCCGTCGGCCGCAGGCAAGAGACAGTTGCGGTGCATGTGAGCGGCCTTGATCGTCTCTGCCCCGCAGGGAATCGCAAACTGCTGGGATGTGCCGACGATCCCGGGCTTATCCGTAAATGAGATGGCTTCCGGGGCCGTGTGGACTACCGTGTAGTTATGAGTCGTTGTACAGCCCCACGCCGGGGGCATCGGACCGCCAGCGGACGTGCGGCGTGCCCCGCGTGCGGCGGCGGAGGCTACGGGTACTCACCGTCCCGGTCCTACTATCCGCCGCCGGCTTACACGTCGCAGAGCAGTGGCGGGGGCGGCGCGACCAGTGGGGGCAGCTCCAGCAGCGGCAGAACGCGAGCGCCTTGGTCACCGAGCACCTCCTCTGTGACCTACACGCCTGCAGAGGTGAAGGACCTGACTCCCGCTCGCGACGCCACCGTGATGCGCGCGCGTCAACAGCCAGCCCTTCGCGATGTCTTCCTCTGCCACGCATGGGATGATCGGCGCGGGTCTGCCAAAGAGTTGTGCAACCTGCTGGAAACCAAGGGCGTGTCGGTCTGGTTCAGCGAGAAGGACATCCCGTACGGCCTACCGTTCATGCGGGAAATCGATAAGGGCCTGGCGAAGTCGCGTACGGGTCTCGTCCTGGTCACCCCTGCGCTACTGACACGCCTCGAGCGCGGTGGCGTCTCCGATAAAGAGCTCTCGGAGCTCCTTGCGCGTAACCTGCTACTCCCTGTCGTGCATGGGACGACCTACGGCGAACTTCGGAACGTCAGCCCCCTGCTTGCATCCCGAAACGGGTTCGACACGGCGGAAGATTCGATGGCAGTAGTTGCCACCAAGATCGCCGAGCTGGTCGCCGTTGAGGACGATCTGACCGAGCTGCCCACGCCGGCGAACTAGGCGTCCGGCGGCGTGCCCTGGGAAGACATCGCCACCTTTTCCACCGCTGCGCTCGGCGCGATCGCGACAGCCGGCGCTTGGCTGGCCGCCCGCCGGTCTGCGGCCACGGCGGAGACGCTGACCCGCATCGAACGGGATCGGCGGCACGAAGAGCGGCGGCCGAAGCTGGAATTAAGCATGGAGAACCGGTCCCAGGACCACTCCATGCTCAACGTGCACCTGGCCGGCCCCGACGAGTTGGGGGTGGTCGAGTTCGTGAGCATTCGTGTCGATGATGACGACAAGAATCGCAGCAACCTGACACCTGGCAGAGTGACCGCGGAGGACATCTCGAACCACGTCTGGGGGCCGTTCAGGTTTACGCCCCGCGTGAACGAAGCCGACGAGCACGGTCGTACCCTCGGCTCGTTCGCCCTGCGCGTGGGTCGGGGCCACCCGTTCCAGATGGAGCGGACCAGGCCCGGCCACTGGATGGAGGGTAAGACGATGGAATCCTGGCAGGACGAGTACCGTGGTCACCCCGTTCGACTGGTCATCACCTGTCGTGTCGGGGACGAGGAGTGGGTACTTGCCCGGCGACTCCCCAACGAACCCTACTAATAGCTGGCCGGACCGCAATCAAGTCCACCGACGGAGCGGGTGGCCTGTGGCTGGCGTAGTTGCCTAGGCAACCGTGGCCAGAACCCACTAGCGCCTTCAGTCACTCTGTGGCGGACGAATCGGTGGTTGCCGGACGTGACCGGGGGACCAGCTTCGCTGCCTTCTCGGCGATCTCGCGGTCCAGCTCAGGGAGCAGGCTCGTGTATGTGTCGGAGGTCAGCGTGATGGTGGAGTGCCGGAGCGTCTCCTTCACCGTATGGATGTCGCCGCCGCCTCCGTGCGTGAGCGTCGCGGCGACATGGCGAAGGTCCCGCAGGGTGATGGGCGGCAGGTCGGTCGTGGCGAGGATGCGGCGGAACGTTTCCGAGACCGTCTCCGGGTGGAGCCAGGAGCCGTCCTCCTTGGTGAACACCTTGCCGGTGTTCTGCCAGGCGGTGCCCCACTCGGCGCGCTCCTTCTCCTGACGGACCTTGTGGTCGCGTAGGGCGGCGATGTTCACGCTGTCGAGCGCGATCGTGTTCGCGCTGCCGTCCGTCTTCGGCTCGGACTCGTAGGGGTCCCAGCCGTCCACCACGATCTCCTTGGCGGGAGTGACGAGGCCGGCGTCGAGGTCGATCTCGTGCCAGTCCTGGCCGACTGCCTCGCCCCGCCGGAGGCCGCGCGTGCCCATGAGGGGAAAGATCGCGTACAGGCGGTCGCCCTCGGCTGCGTCGAGGAAGGCGCCGAACTGCTGCGGCGTCCACACCATGACGGGTCCAGGGATCTCGCCCGTCTCGCGCCACCGCCGGACTCGCTCATCCGTCCATAGGAGGGGCTTCGGGCGCCTGCCTGACTCCAACTCGACGTGGGACGCCGGGTTGAAGGTGATTAGCTGCTGGGCGATCGCGGAGTTGAGGGCCGCGCGGAGCGTGCGGCGGATCGCCTGACGACTGGCCGGGCCGGTGATCTTCCGGAACGGCTTCATCTCCGCCAGCTTGGCCCGTTCGGCCGCGAGCTGCTTCCGCTCGGCTCCGACGGGACGTCCGGGCTTGCTCGGCTTGCAGCGGGCGATCTGCTCGCGGCGGGCCTCGTTCTCGGCCGCGATCACTTCGTTCTCGTCGGCGATTGCGTCGAACATCTCCACCAGGTGACCGACGTTGAGGCGGTCGAGGCGTACCTGCCCGATGCGGGGCTTCAGGTGGACGCGGATGTGGGACGCGTAGCCGTTGAGCGTGGTCTTGCGGCGCTTCTTCGCGGCGAACCACTGGTCGAGCCACTCGCCGACGGTGAGGCTGCCACGGAGGGCGAGACCCGCCCTCAGGCGGCGTCGGGTCTCCTCGATGGCCGGCAGCGGGGCCTTCTCGACCGCGACCTCCTCCAGCATCGCGACGAGGCGCTGGAGGCTGTCCGGGTCGTCCTTGTCCGCCAGGGCGAGCAGGGAGCGGACGTGGTCGAGGTCCGCCTGAGCGGCCTTCAGAGACTCGTAGCCGGCTCGGCTGAAGGAGCGGCGGGTGCCGTCCTCGTGGGGCGGGAGTTCCTGGCGTATGGAGTACGAGCCGTGCTTACGGCTGGAGAGCTTCGGACAGTTCTTGCCGAGGGGTTTGCCCGTCTTGGGGTCTCGGCAGTAGCAGCGGCGGTGGGTTGAACCCTTCAAAGGCGATCCTCCGTGGTGGTGTCGGCATCGGGTGCGGGCGGGTCGACGTCGCCCAGTGCATGTGGCAGCTCGGGTGGGGTGGCTCCCTCGTCGCGCATGTCGCGGCGGAGGTGGCGGAGGGTGTACTTCGCGGAGATGGCCTCGTCGCCGTACCTGGTCCGCTTCCTCTCGGCCTCTTCCTTCTGGGCGCGGGTGGTGGCCGTTCTGGCGGCGAACCCCGCCTGTTCCGCCTCGTCGAGAGCGGCCAGGGCGGTGCCCACGAGGCTGGTGTGGAGTTCGAAGCTGGGGACGAGGCCCGCGTCGTACTCAGGCACGTCCTGCTCGCCGGTGAAGCGGCGTAGCGCGTCCCAGGTGGGGACGAGGCCCTGGAATGGGAGTTCCTGGGTCTCCTCGACGTAGCCGACCGGGAAGATCAGGCAGACCGGGTACGTCTCCAGGGCGGCGGCCAGGACCATGACGTCCACCAGGGGAAGGTTGGCCCGGCGTCCGGATTCCATGTTGGCGATGACGTTGCGGGGGATGGGGTGCCCCAGTCGCTCGCACTGGTCCGCCAGTTCCTGTGCGCTCCATCCCATCTCCTTTCTTCTCCGTCGGACTTCGCCGGCCACGTTGGCCTTGATCCGATCCGCCCACTCCGGGACGTCGTCCTCATCAGCATCCAAACCGCGTTGTGTCATGCAGACACATTAGCTTCCCGATGATGGTTGGTAGCCGCTTGGAGTCGGACGTGATGGGCGCGTTCGCCGAGGGCTGTACCGAAAGGGGCGCACTGCATGCGTGAAGACGAGACGGCCGGACGGTCGACGGGGATGAGTCGGGAGGAGCTTCTCGCTCTCCCCGTGTCGGTTGACCTGGAAACAGGCAACCGTGCGCTGGGGCTCGGCCGGAGTAAGGGCTATGAGCTGGCGAAGCGGGGCGAGTACCCGTGCAAGGTGCTCCGGCTCGGCAACGCCTACCGGGTCGTGACCGCGGATCTGTTGGAGCTGTTGGGCCTGGCGGCGTGAAGGGGCGGCAGATTAGCAGACGGTTCTGCGCTGAGCTGACACAGAATCGCTGGACTGTGTCAGGGCGTGGACGTACTGTCCGTGTTCCCTCGGGGAACGAAGCGAGCCTCCGGCGCGGCAACGCCGGAGGCTTCAGCACCCCCGAACGGCCCTGGAAGAACCAACCCGGCGGGAAGGGCGCGCGAGCCCGCCACCGCCAGACGAGGAGCTGCCCTGTGGAACATGAGGGAGCCGAGCCCTATTCCGACCTCGACAAGACTGCGTGGCCGCCGGTCGCCGACACCGACCAGCCGGTCGACGGGACTCCAGTCCCCGAACCGGAGGGGTCCGTAAGCCCGGTTGAGGAGACGGCCGTGGCGCTCGCCCCCGACGGCGTGCAGGTCCTCGCCGACCTGCGGGCACAGATCAAGCGGTATGTGGCGATGCCCAGCGAGGAGGCCGTCACCGCGGTGACGCTGTGGGTGGCTGCCACTCACCTGCAGCCCGCGTGGCAGCACGCACCGCGTCTGGCGATCGTGGCTCCGGAGAAACGGTGCGGCAAGTCGCGGCTGCTGGATGTGGTGACCGAGACCGTGAGCAGCCCTCTGATCACGGTCAACGCCAGCCCTGCCGCGATCTTCCGTTCGATCACCGAGGAGGACCCGCCGACCCTCCTGGTCGACGAGGCGGACACCCTCTTCGGCACCGCCAAGGCAGCGGAGAAGAACGAGGACCTGCGCGGCCTGCTCAACGCGGGGCACCAACGGAACCGGCCCACGCTTCGGGTCTCCGGGCCGGAGCACAAGCCGCAGGCATTCCCCACCTTCGCCATGGCGGCGCTGGCCGGTATCAACGATCTGCCCGACACGATCATGGATCGGTCCGTGGTCATCCGGATGCGCCGCCGGGCGGCGGGGGAGAAGGTGGCGGCCTTCCGTACGAGTCGGGACACCCCCGCCCTGCACGCCGTACGCGACCGGCTCGCCGCCTGGCTGACGCCGCTGCACGCCCTGGCGATGGACATGGAGCCACCGATGCCGGTCGAGGACCGTGCGGCGGACACCTGGGAGCCGCTGGTGATCATCGCCGACCTCGCCGGTGGCGAATGGTCCGCGCTCGCTCGCACCGCGTGCCGCGCCATGACCGACTACGAAGTTGGGCAGGACGAGGAAGGCGGGCTGCGGACCCGGCTTCTGGTCGGTATCCGCAGGGCCTTCGCCGCCGAGAACGACCCGGCGGTACTGGGCACGAAGCGGCTGCTGGAGCACCTCAATGCGGACAAGGAAGCGCCGTGGGCGGAGTACGGCGCCAACGGCCTGACCGCCCGTGGCCTGCAGGTACTGCTGAAGCCGTACGGCATCGGCTCGGCCAACCGCCGCTTCGGTGACGGCTCCCAGGCCAAGGGCTTCGCGCGCAACCAGTTCCTCGACACCTGGGCCCGCTACTGCCCCGAGCCGGGCCCTCCGGCTGAGCCTGCCGATCCGGTGGCCGAGCCGCTGCCTGGCACCGCAGCCTGACCCGACTCGACCCGTCGCACTCGTCCCCGCGCAGGTCAGCGCGGGGACGAGTCACGGACCCGCAACGAGTCGTCCCGA
Source organism: Streptomyces akebiae (assembly GCF_019599145.1). NCBI lineage: Bacteria > Bacillati > Actinomycetota > Actinomycetes > Kitasatosporales > Streptomycetaceae > Streptomyces > Streptomyces akebiae. Next base: position 5,368,476 of record NZ_CP080647.1, read on the forward strand.
CATCAACAGTCCACTCGTACCTGCTGTGAGCAGGCATGCAACGAGTGGGACGAGTCTCCGCGCCCCCTCGCGTCACCCTGTGATCGCCGCCAACCCCACCTGGAGTGCCTGCGCTTGACTTCCCCCACCACCGCTTCGTCCGCTGTACCGGGCACCGCTGCGATCCGCGTCGGCATCGCGATGCTCGCCGCGTTCGCCTTCGCGCTCTCCTATGACGCCCTGCGGCAGATGGCCGTCGCCGTCCACATCCGTGGGTTGCTCACCTACGCCTTCCCGCTCGTGATCGACGGGTTCATCGCCATCGGCGTCGGCGCCCTGCTCATGCTGCGCGCCGCGCCCCTTCGGTCCCGCGTCTACGTCTGGGTGCTCGTCGGGGCGGCCACCATCACCAGCATCTGGGCCAACGCCCTACACGCGGTCCGTCTCAACCAGCAGACCCGCCACATCGGCAGCCTGCGCCTCGACGACTACACGGTCGGCGCCCTGTCCGCCATCGCCCCGCTCGCCCTGGCTGGCGCTGTCCACCTCTACATCGTCATCTGTCGCCAACCTGCCACGCCCGAGCGGCAGGCTCACGCCACGTCGAGCCACAACGACGACACCGGTTCGCCGGAGCCACCTCAGCCGCAGCCCGACGCGGGTGACGTCCCTGCCGATGTGGCTACCGCTTCTGCCGATGTGGCGCGATCCACAGCCGAGCCACAAGGGGATGACGCCAGCCCCATCCCCGACGAGCTGCTCTCCATTGCCCGTACCGCACGGCTGGGGCGCGGTGACCGGGCCTCCCGCCGCCACATCGAAGACGCCATCCGCGCCAAGAACCGCACCATCGGCAGGGCGGAGGCGGAAAGGATCAAGGCCATCCTGCAAGCCGAACTGGATGCCGCTGCCGCCCAGCGGCAGACCGAAGGGGAGAAGACATCGGTCGGCGTGCGCTGAGACCGGCCGCGCCGGCGTCCCGCCCTTCTCGACTCGTATCTTCCGTCCCCGTGCGGGCTGGCACGAGGACGGAGCACGTACTCGCGACGAGTCGACCCAACCTCAACACCTCACCCGTACCTGCCTTGACCAGGCATGCGACGGGTGCGACGACTCAGATCACCCCACGGAGAACCCGCATGCACGACCCGTCCCACGACCCCTCCACCACTCAGGTGGAGATGACCGCCGCGCCAGCCACGACCGCGTCAGCAAGGTATGCCGTTGGACCGTCCAAGGACGGCCGCAACGGGGATGCCTCCGCCCCGGGGGTGGCGGAGACACTCGGGCACCAGGGGGCACCCGAGGAGAAACAGCCCGACACCGCCGCCGTGCCGCTGCCGCGAGCCGCCGACACCGCCGCGCTGCACCGTGTCGCCCGACGCCGCCAGCGTGAATCCGTCCAGCGCAAAGAGCGCGTCGACGTCCGCTACAGCGTCGACGAGAAGGCCGACATCCTCGCCGAGGCCCGGTCGCTGAACATCGCAGCCGCCCACTACGTCGGCGCGGTCGTCATGGCCCACGTCCACGGTGACCTCGGCCTGCCCGGCCAGCGCACCGAGCTCGACGACTACATCGACGAGCTGACCGCCCTGCGCCGAGAGGTCGCCAAGATCGGCCACAACGTCAACCAGATCGCCAAGAAGGTCAACTCCGGCGGTCATCCACACCCTGGGGATACAGCCGTCCTGGCCCAGGCCGAGCAGACCGTGAGTGCGGTGGGCGCCGCCGTCCGCCACATCGCGTCCGCCGCGAACCAGGCCGTCACCGTGAAGGCGGCCTGATGATCCCGAAGATCAGCAGCGGCAAGAGCACCGCGGGCCTGATCCGGTACCTGTTCGACACGAAGAGGGCCAAGGACCACACCGATCCGCACCTGGTCGCCTCCTGGGACGGCTTCGCCCCCGACCCCGGCCGCGCCGACGACTTCGCCGCCACCAAGAAACTCCTTGTGGCCGACCTCGACCTGCACGTCAAGCAAGCCCGGCGGCTCAACCGCGCCCCCGAGCAGCACGTGTGGCACTGCTCGATCCGGGCCGCCAAGTCCGACCGCCACCTCAGCGACGAGGAGTGGGCCGACATCGCCCGCCGCGTCGTGGCGGCCACGGGGATCGCGCCGGACGGTGACCCGGACGGCTGCCGGTGGGTGGCCGTCCGCCACGCCCCCGACCACATCCACATCGCCGCCACCAAGGTGCGCGGCGACCTGAGCACCGCACGCCACTGGAACGACTACATCAACGCCAACCGTGAACTCGCCGCCGTCGAGAAGGAGTACGGCCTCTTCCGCGTCGCACGCGGCGACCGTACCGCCGCCAAGCGGCCCACCCGCGCCGAACAGGAGAAGGCCCGCCGCGCCGGCCACGACAAGCCCGCCCGCGACCGCCTGCGCGTCACCATCCGGACCGCCGTGGCCGCTGCTTCAAGCGTCGAGGAGTTCGTCCACCTGCTCAGCCACACCGACGGAGTCCTCGTCGAGATGGTGTACTTCCCCTCCGGCGACGTACGCGGCTACAAGGTCGCCAGCGAAGACACCACCACCGCCGACAAACAACCCGTCTGGTTCTCCGGCTACGACCTCGCCCCCGACCTGTCCCTCCCTCAGATTCGAAAGCGCCTGGAGAACACCGAAGCACAGCCCACCGACGAGCTAGGCCGACGCAGGCCCGACCCCTGGCACCAGGCCACCGCCGCCACCGAACGCATCTCCCACCACCTCGACCAGAGCGACGACGAAGCCTCCCAAGCCCACATAGCCGCCTTCGGTGAAGCCCTCGACTCCCTCCCTCTCATCGCGCCCCAGGACCTGCGTCCTCAACTCCGAGAAGCAGCCACCGCCTTCGAGCGAGCCACCCGCTCCCGCATCCAGGCTGAACACCACCACGCCCGAGCCCTGCGCGGCGCCGTACGAGCCATACTCCGCGAGCCCGCCCCCAAGGACCGCACAGCCCTGGCGATGTTCCTCGACGCCGCGATCCTCACCGTTATCGCCGCCGCCCGCTGGCACCAGCTCCGCCACCACGACCAACAAGTCGCAGCCGCCCACCAGAGCCTGCTCCACCTCCAGGCTGCCTATGACCAAGCCGCAGCCGCGCCGCTGGCCGCCCTCGCCCAGCGCCGACCGCCCCAGCAGACCGTGGACCGGCACATCCGTCACCTACGCCAGGCCGTGCCCGACCACGCTCAGCAAGTCGTAGAAGACCCGGCCTTCGATGCCTTCGCGGTGACCCTCACCGAAGCCGAGGCTGCTGGCCACGATCCGGCACAACTCCTCCAAGGGGCAGTCGACCAGCGCGCCTTGGGCGACGCGGACTCGCCCGCACGCGTCCTGGTCTGGCGCATCCAACGTCTCACCGCAACGCCGTCGCCGAGCACGCGAACCGGCCTTGCTTCCACCCCGCACACTTCGTACGGGACGACACCGCAGCCTGCGCCTCTCCCCTTGGTAGCGGGCGTACAGCGCCGTCGCTGATTCTCAACTGCCAGCTGGACCGCCGCTTCAGGGCTGGTCAACCTCGGTGCGGCTTGGGGTTGACCGGCTCCGAGACAGGCGGCATCCGTGCGAATCGCGCGCCACGGAGAAGCACTTGTGCAAAATCTATGACATCAACTAAAGTGCGCCTGCCGGTTAACTGCTCCAATGCGAAGTCCGATCAGAGGAGTCGTCGCATGAGTGTGCATCTTCCCTCCTGGACGACCGATGTGTTCGGCGAGCAGGCACCCGCGGTCCGTGTGGGCCTCGGGCAGGCGCTGCGAAACATGCAGGCGAACGCCCAGGCAGCACAGGAACAGACTGATTCGCGTACCAACCACACCTACGGCTCGGCCCGGTGGCAAGGCCAGTTCGAGCGGGTGTGGGAGGAGTTGAAGGATCTGCCGGGCGCCACTCCCGTCAAGCCGTTCGGGTTCCCGTTCGAGCTGATGATCGTGGGGAACGGTCTGCTCTATCCGTTCCTGTACTCGAAGACCAAGTCGGACGTACGTACAGCTCGCATTCCTCGCGAGTCCCGCTTGGTGAAGGAGTTGTTCAACTTCGCGCCGCCCCCCACCCATGAGCAGGGTGCGTTCGAGCTGGACGGCTTTGACGAGAGCGCTGAGGTGGTGAAGCCCAGAGGTGGTCTCGCGGCTGTGCCGCCCGGTACGCAACTGATCCTGGTTCCCTTCGCGTGCAACGCTTCCGAGCTGCTGGAGGCTCATTGGGGCAGGGCCGCGCTGGGAGCGGAGCGACGCCTGGAGTGGGCGACCCTCCCGGAGCCGCTTCCACTGCCGGAAACCGTCACCTTCCACGGCCAGCGTCTGGGGACGATCCCCAAGCAGGCAACTTCGTCCGAGCGGGAACTGACAAGCTTCGACGGCGGGGCACAGCCGACGTTTACGCTGTCGTCGCGTGCGAGCGTTGATCAACAGCGTGACGTTCCGCCGCTGACCGAAGCAGAGCCGGCCGACGACCAGACCAGCGAAGACGATGCGAACGATTAAGCAAGACCTCATCCCGGGCTTGGAGGAGCGGGGCACCACGCCCCGCGCCATTTCCGACGGCTTCGATCCCACCCGTCTGACGCAGGCGCGTCGGCTGGCTGAGATGACGAAGAAGGACGTCGCGCAGGCTCTTGGGGTGACTCCGGCGGCCGTGGGCCAGTACGAGACGGGGGTGTCCCGTCCTCGTCCGGACCTCATCCCCCGTCTTGCCGAAGTGCTCGGTGTGCCTGCCACTTTCTTCTTGGTCGGCCGTCCGGCAAACCGGCTCGACTCCTCCATGGCCCATTTCCGCAGCTTGCGCAGCACACCGAAGTCGCAGAGGGAACGCGCCCTGGCCTTCGCCGAACAGGTGTGGGAACTCACCTACGCCCTCGAACGGCGGATTCAGCTTCCCCTGGTGAACCTGCCCGGCTTCGCCGGCGGCGAGGTCCATCCCGGAGCGGAACTGCCCACCGACCCTGCAGCGGCAGCACGAGAGCTTCGGCGGCGTTGGGGGATGGGGGATGGGCCGGTCACCCACCTCGTCCGACGTATGGAATCCCACGGCATCGTTGTCGTGATGCCGCCCGCGTCCGATCCTTCGGCGGCGACCGTGGACGCGTTCTCCACCAGGGCGGCGCGCCCGCTCGTGGTCCTCACAGCGAATCGGGCGGACGACGTCTACCGCCATCGCTTCACGGCCGCCCACGAGCTCGGGCACCTCGTGCTTCACGGCGACGCCACCGGTGACAGCCGACAGGAGAAGGAGGCCGACGCCTTCGCTGCCGAGTTCCTCACACCCCAGGGCAGCATCCTGCCCCTCTTGCCGAAGCGGATGGATCTCGCGCGTCTGGCCGAGCTGAGGCAGGTCTGGGGTGTCTCCATCCACTCGCTCGTCTACCGGTGCCGTGAACTCGGCCTGATCTCCGACGCCACGAGCAGCCGCGCATATCAGCGGCTTCGTGCGCTGGATGGTCAGCCCGGTTTCATCCCTGAGTCGGTATCGAACTATTCCGGGGAGCAGCCGTCTCTACTGCGCCAAGCCTTCGAACTGGCCTGCAAAGAAGCGGACCTCTCGGTGGCCGCACTGGCCCATGAACTGGCCTGGACGCCCAAGCGGGTTCGTGAACTGCTCGATGTCCAGGAACAGCGACCCGTTCTCCGCCTTGTGTAGTAACGACTCAGTCCCTGCGGCGCTGTTCCGCCCGTAGTTTCAGTCCCGGGTGGCGCCGTCGGGCCACAGAACGCTCACGGGTACATCTTTCTGCCGCGCGTAGGTGACGACGTCAGCGGTGCCACCGTAGCCGCGGGCGGGCTGGCCATCCCAGACGGCGAGGAGTTCGGCGACCTGGTCGACGAGGAGTTCGCTGCCTGCCATGTGGGCGTTGGAGTCGGAGGCGTCGAGGCCCGTGCGGTGGACGTCGACAGCTCGGTGGAGGAGGTCGTCGTAGGTGGGGTGGTGCCAGTCGGGTAGGTCGGCGCGGTACTGCTCGGCCGGGAGATCGACCTCAATTTTTCCGCCGTGGTCGAGGACGGTCCGAGCGGACCAGGCGTCGGGGCCGTCGGCGACGCAGCTGACGCTGACGAGATCTGAAGCGTCGTACGGCTTGATCGCTTCGGTGAGGAGAGCGCGTACCTATCGTTCGACCTCGTGGGACAGGCCGCGGTGTCCGGTGGTCCCGCTTCTCATAGCTCTTGGTTCCTCGCGTTGTGTGGTGTCGCCACCGAACTGGCTCGGAGAACCGGTGAGCTGGCGCTGGCCATCGGCGGATCCTGGAACGGAACCGGAGAGTGGCTGGCCCGCTGTCTCGACATCACGGCACCAGGGCTCAGCCTGCGCCTGCACCACGGCGTCCGCGAGGCGCTCAAGGGGCAGGTCGAACCCCTCATCGATGTGGTGGACGAGGTACTCGGGCAGGCCAGCGGCCGGTTCTGGGTCGGCGACAAGCGCTCCGGCTGAAAGCGATGAACGGGCCCGGCTACCGGTGCCAGCTTGTACGCGTGACCGCACGACGCAGCCCTGATCACGACCGCTCGGACAGCCTGGGGGCGAGCAGCTCCAGTACTTCCTCCCAGCGGTAGCGGTCGGCCCCGCCGCCGGCCTTCGGGCGATGTGGCTCGTACGAGCCGATCAGGACGCCCATCTCGCGTAGCTGCTCCAGGTTCCGGCGGTATGCGGGGTGGGCGGCCTGGGCGGAGTTCAGGTAGGGCAGTACGGCGATGGGGACGTCCATGGCGGGTGCTTCGCACAGGATGCCGAGGGCAAGGTTGTCGGAGATTCCGGCGGCCCATTTGTTGACGGTGTTGAAGCTGGCCGGTGCGACCGCGATCGCGTCGGCGGGCCGGGTCGGGCGCGGCTCGCCCGCCGAGCGCCAGGCCGAGCGGATGGGGCGTCCGATCTGACGCTCCACCGCCTCCACATCAAGAAAGCCGAGCCCTTGTGGCGTGGCGACGACCCCGACATCCCACTGCCGCTCGTGTGCTGCGGTGATCAGTTTGCCGACGTCACCGGCGACTCCGGCCGCGCAGACCACGATCTGGAGGAACGGCTTGTCGGACTGGTCACTCACGCGGGCACTCCCAGTTGGCGGCTGAAGTGGTGCAGCTCGGGCAGGGCCCGGCGGCGGTCGCGGGCTGCCATGTCGGCGACCAGTTCGCGTACGGCCGGGCGGCGGATGTCCTGTGCCGCACAGCTCTCGGCGATGCGCAGGGCCTGGTAGCCGTCGGCGAGTCTGCCCTGCTGACTGTAGGCGCGGGCGGTCTCCACCCAGAGGGCGGCTCGGCGCTCGGGGACGGGAATGTGGCGGCGCATGAGGGGCCGGGCGGTCTGCAGGGCGATGCCGGCGTCGCCGAAGGAGACGGCCGCGCTGACCTCGTGTAGGGCGACGTTGGTGGGGCTGAAGTTCGCCCAGGCGTCCGGTTGGTCGAAGGCGACGTAGCGGGCCACTTCCTTGGCCTCGGTGAGGAAGTCCTGGGTGGTGTCGCGGTCGCCGTTTCTGCTGGCGGCGGTCGCCCCGCGCAGCAGGAGCAGTCCGACGGCCGCCAGGTAGCGGGGGGAGCGCTGGTCGTAGGAGCCGGTGAGCTGGTCGGCGGTGTGGCGGACCATGTTCACGGCCTGGGCGGTGTGCTTGTCCCGTACGAGGACGTGGGCGTGCACGCGGACACTGGCGGCGAGGACGACCGGGTCTCCGGACCGTTCCGCCTCGGCCATGGCCCGACCGGCCGCGAGCCAGGCGTTGCCCTGATCGGCTCGCTTCAGCAGCAGGCTCACCGATGTCTGGTAAGCGGTCGCGAGCAGCCCGGACGCCTCCGCCGAGCCGGAGGAGCCACCGCCGGCGGCCTGGCGCAGGTCGGCGATCAGCCCCGGCAGGGCCTGCTCCAGTTCCGCGTAGTCGCACACGTAGAACATCCGGCGTACTGCCCGCACCCGGTTTCGCAACTCGTCGATGTCCAAGGCTTGGCCGGTGGCGGCGGGGCTCGTGCCCGGCATCAGAACCTGGATCAGGTCGTGATGCGCAGTGGTCGACGACGATGACGGCGACGGCGGGGCCGCGAGCGCGGCCACGCTCGCGGCAAGGAAGGTACGGCGGTGCATGTCCTCTGTTCCGGGCTCAGCGGCGGGGCTGGTGTCAGATGTGGCGGCGAGGCCGAGACGGTGCGGTGGAATGTCCAGCACCTGCGCGATCTCGCGCAGCGTGCGCACGTCCTCCGTGCCCCTGCCGCTCTCCAGACGGCTCACCTTCGACTGGTGATACCCCAGTGCGGTGGCCACGTCCTTCTGCGAGCGCCGCTGTAAAACACGTGCCTGACGGATCACTTCGCCGATCCGTCTCGCCTCGCTCTGTTCTTCGGCCATCTGTGCCACGGCCCCTCCTGCCGTCGCCGATCCTGCCTGCTCAACCGAGCGTAACCGAGCAGCAAATCACCGCGATGCGGCTCCTGCATAAGTGATGCAGCCCCGGCACACGGCGTAGTCCCGCTCGCCTCCGGAGCGGTTGCGTGGAGCAGCCGCACCGATCCAGGAGGCAGCTCATGGAAGCGCACCAGATCCGATTCTCCGTTCACGGCACACCTGCCGCCGCCCGCTCCGCGCGGCAGCAACTCGCGAACGGGATACGGCGCTGGGACGCCTCCCTCGACCAGGACCTGCTGAACACGGCAGAGCTGGTCGCCGCCGAACTGCTGACGAACGCGGTACGGCACGCGGGCCACGGCCCAATCTCAGCCGCCGCCCGCCTCAATGGCGAGCGTCTGCTGATCGAGGTGACCGATGCCGACCGCAAGGTCCCACGAGCCGGACTGCCGGACGCGGAGGCAGAGGGCGGGCGCGGCCTGTTCCTCGTCGCCGCCCTGGCCGATCGCCACGGAGTCGATCCGCTGCCGTCCGGCAAACGCTGCTGGGCCGAGTTCAAGGTCGGCGCCCCAGCCCAGCCCTCACGACACGTACCTCTGCAAAGGAGTTGACGGTTGACAGCCGTACGGATCCCTCCAGTCGCCGCCGAAGTGGTGGCCATCCGACCCGGGAGCCCTCTCACCGGTTCCGTGACGGTCGACGGGTCCAAGAACGCAGCCCTGCCGCTTTTGGCAGCCGCGGCGGCTCTGCATCGCCCCGTGCACGTGGGCAATGTCCCGGCGAACGCCGACGTCGAGACGATGCTCGCCCTGCTTCAGCAGGCCGGCTGGCACACAGCCCGACCCGTCAGCGACCTGCACACCGCGGCGATCCTGCCGAGCGACAAGCCCCAAGCCGGGTCCGACCTCGACATCGCCGCCCGCATCCGGGCCTCGTACTACCTCGTCCCCGCCCTGCTGGGCACATACGGCCGGGCGTGCCTCCCTTGGCCGGGCGGCTGCCGGATCGGGGTACGCGGCATGGAGCAGCACTTCAAGGTCTACGAACGCTTCGGCGACCGCACGACCATCGACGACCACGGCTATGTCGTGGAAGCAGCCAGTACCCGGGCCGAAACGGTCTCGATCATGTTGCCCTTCCGCTCCCGAGGCGCGACCATCGCCGCTCTCCTTCGCGCGGTCGTGGCCGGACGGCCACTGCGTCTGGGGATGCCCAACCTCTCGCCGGAAGTGCTGGCTGTTGTTGAGGCGGTGCGGACGGCTGGCTGGCAGTGCCGAGTCAGTGAGGCGCTTCTTGCTCTCGCGCCGCCTTTGGCCGCTCCCATGGAGACCATCGTCTGGCGGGTGCCCGGGGACAAGATCGAGGCCGGGACCTTGGCCTGCGCGGTCGCGGTCACAGGCGGCGACGCACGCATCTGCGGTGTACGCGGTGACGATGTTGTCCCCTTGGTCAGGGCCTTGCGATGGCTCGGGGTTCCTGCCGATATGGAGGACGACGTGCTTACGGTCCAAGCGACCGGCGTCCGTCCCACGAGCCGGTCTCTGCGGGCCATTGCTTCCCTCGCCCCTAGTGGCCTGGATGCCGACTTCGAGCCGTCCCTGATGGCCTTGGCCCTCACCCGTCCCGGCACTCATCTCTTCTCCGACACGATCAACCCCGGCCGCCACGGCAACCTGGTGCCACAGCTGGCCCGTCTCGGTGCCGTGATCCACGAGCTGTCGCCGACCAAGTGCCGTCTCACCGGTCCGCAGCAGTTGACCGGAACTGGCGTGGAGGCTACCGACATCCGCACGGGTTCCGCCCTGCTCATCGCTGGTCTGACAGCGCACGGCGTCACCACCCTGGGCGGCCTCGACCAGCTCCGACGCGGCCACGCCGACCTTCCCACCAAGCTGTACGCCCTCGGCGCCGACATCTGCGAGGTCACGCCATGAACCGGCACTTACGGCGAATCATCGCCACGACGGACGTCCACTCCGCCTTCGCCTCCTCCGCACCGATGCTCGCCTATCTCCACGCCGCCAGGGCCGAGAGCCTGATCGTGGACTGCGGCGACTTCTTCGAAGGCAGCGGCTTCTACCGCCTCGGCCACGGGCAGATCGAGCGCGAGATCCTGACCAGCCTGTACGACCTGTTGGCCCCCGGGAATCACGGTTGGCGGCATCATTTCGAGCCGGGGCTGCGCGAGATGACCGTGTGCGCTAACACGACCGACGACGACGGCAATCCACTCTTCGACCGCGTACGCCTCAAGCGGATCGCCGGCCGACGCGTCGCCGTCACCGCAGTGATCGGTACTCAGGCATTCACCGCGATCCCCGTCGGCGACCGCATCGGTCACCACGTCACCGATCCTGCTCAGGCCCTGCGCGAGGCGATGCTCGAGCACCACCACCGTGCCGACGCCTGGATCGTGCTGTCCCACTCCGGCTTCGACGAGGACCTGAAGCTGGCCGCTGCCTGCCCCTTCGCGGACGTCATCTTCGCCGGGCACTGCCACAGCGACACGTACGGCCCCGTACCCGTCGGCGACACCCTCGTGGTCAAAGGACGCGAACTCGGCATCGGATACGCCACCGCAGAGCCCGTCGGAACCGGCTGGGCCGCCCGTACGGGCACCTTCCCCAGCTCTCACGGGCTGCCCGAGGACCTCGCCACGGTGCAGGACAAGATCGCACTCGTCGGCCGGACGCTCGCCAGCCCGCTCGGCATCGTGAACGAGCCCTACCGCAACGCCCCGTTGGACCGGCGCCAGTTGCTGGCAGAGGTTGCCGACCGACTGCACTCGGGCCTCGGCGCGGACGCGGTCGTCCTCAACGAGACTGCCCTGCGTTCCACGCCGCTCGGCGAAGTGCTCACCCTCGGCGACCTGCTGACCATCGAGCCCTTCGACAACCAACTCGTCCACGCTCGCCTCCCCGACGACCCCACCCAGGACCACGAGCAGTTGCTCGGCCACCTCACCGACCGTGTCGGTCCTCTGGCCATCGCTCCCACTCCTCTGTGCCCGGCGACGAGGAGCGTGTTGACGACTGATTACCTCGCCGACAGCCACCTCGGCGGACGGACACATCAAGCCGGACTACGGCTCGGCCAAGCCGTACGAAGCGTCCTGCTCACACCCCTGGCTGGCGCTGACGACACTGCTGCAGGAGGCGAGCAATGATCCTCACCGGGCCCGAGATCACCGCCGCTGCCCACGACGGACGCCTGACCATCGCGCCCTTCGAACCGGAACAGGTCAACCCCAACAGCTACAACGTCCGCCTCGGCCCCACCCTGCTGACCTACACCGACACCGTGATCGACGCCCACCGCCCCAACCCCACCCACGAGGTCACGATCGGGAAGAGCGGATACGTACTCCGGCCCGGTGAGCTGTACCTCGGACACACCGTCGAACAGGTCGGCTCCGACACCTACGTACCGCTGCTCTTCGGCCGCTCCTCCGTCGGCAGGCTTGGCCTTTTCGTCGAGATCACCGCCCCGATCGGCGACATCGGCTTCCACGGCCAGTGGACGCTGATGCTCTCCCCGATCCGCCCGCTGCGGGTGTACGCGGGCATGCGGATCGGGCAGATCATGTTCTTCGTCTCCACCGGCGCCATCGCCCCCTACCAAGGCAAGTACCAGGCCGCCATCGGCCCGCAGCCCTCCGCCTACTGGCGCGACGCGGCCCGGCTCAAGGCGGTCGCCTCGTGATCCTCACCGGCCCCGCGATCAGCGCCGCCATCCAGGCAGGCGAGATCACGATCGACCCGTACGACCCCGCCCGACTCTCCCCGAACGCCTACGACTGGCGACTCGGCGACACCATCCGTATCTGCGACGGAGACCTGGACGCAGCCGTCCCAACCGCGTTCGCCGAGCAGAGCATCCCGGCCGCGGGCCTGGTGCTGACGCCGGACGCGTTCTATCTCGGCGTCACGCTGGAGAAGACCGGCTCCGAGACGTACGCACAACTGCTCAACGGCGACCGCACCATCGGCGCGCTCGGCATCTGGGTCCACGTCTCCGCCCCGCTCGGCCACCAAGGCCACGCCATTCGCTGGACCCTGGAGATCCGTGCCGCCCGGCCGGTGCGCATCTACGCGGGCATGACCTTCGGCAAGCTCATCTTCCTCAGCGCCTTCGGCACGTCGGCCAGCTATCAGCAGCAGGATGCCAAGTACGCGGCGACGGACGGCATCGACATCTCCCGCCTCTACGAAGAGAACCCCGGAGGAGTCCGGTGCCCCCGCAACTGACCGCTGGGCCGCTGGCCGCCACCCTGCTGGACCTGCCCGCTGGAAGCCCGGGAGGCAGCGTCGAACTCTTCCTTGACCTCTACACGGGTGAGCAACCGCTCATCTCGGCGCGGGCGTTCATGCTCGCCCCCACCGGCCCGCGAATTCACCTCCCGGCCGGCCTCGACCTCCTCCAAGTCCCCGGGAAGTGCCTGGAGGGCTCAGCCTTCAGCCGATACGTCGCCGCCCTGCGCTCGGCACTGGCGGCCGCGATCGACCCGACCCGGATCGACGTCCTGCACCTGCAGCACCTCACCTTCGGCGCCACCCCCGCCCTGATCCACGCGCTCCCCACACACCCCCGCATCGCCCTGGTGCACGGCACCGACCTGCTCTTCGCCGAGGCTCACCGCGACCAGCTCCAGGTGCTGCATGAGACGACGAAGGCCGCCGACGCCATCGTCGTCCCCACCAGCGCGATGGCCGACCAACTCCGCAAACTCGTCCCACTGGTCAACCGACGCAAGATCACCCACATCCCCTGGGGCATCCCCGACCACCTGATCACCGACCCACCGGCCCGGCCTTCCCGCTCTCCGACGAGCCATCTGCGGCTGCTGTACGCGGGTCGACTCACGGCCGAGAAGGGCGTCGAGGCCCTGGTGAAGAGCTTGGCCTCGGTGCCGGGCGTCGAACTGAGCGTCGCCGCACCACAAGCCCAGTTCCACACCCTGACCGCGCTGCTGCAACGAGCTGGCGTACGAGCCCGCTACCTTGGGTGGCTCCGCCGCTCACAGCTGTGGAAAACCTTCACCGAGCACGACCTTCTGGTCATGCCCTCCACCACCCTGGAGGCCATGGGCCTGGTCGCACTGGAGGCCCAAGCCTGCGGCCTCCCTGTCCTCTACCAACCCGTACCCGGCCTCAGCGAATCCGTTGCCGCCTCCGGCGTGGCAACGGACTTCACCAACCCCGCCGCCCTGGCCCGTGACCTGGACCGGCTACGGACCACACCTGGCCTGCTCCCGGCTCTGCGTCGGGCCGGCCACGCGAATGCCGCCCGCTACCCGCTCTCCGCCACCGCCCAGGCCCTGACCGATCTGGGCCGCCAGCTCACCTGAACGGCTGTGGCCGGCCGATGTCCGACACGCCATTGCCAAACCGCTTCCACTCCCGTCACTACGCTGGCCGACGGGATGCCCACGGCGAACAGGGAGACCATGACGTACCGCACCGACCGCATCGAAGCCCTGCTCGACGAAGGCGTCCGCGACAAGGTCTACCCCGGCGCCGTCTGGGCCGTCGGCGACGCTTCGGGCATCCGAGCCCAAGGCACCACAGGAGTTCTCGACCCCGACGAACCGAATGCTCCGATGCGCCCAGACACCGTCTTCGATGCCGCTAGCCTCACCAAGATCCTCGCTGTCTGGTCCTCCGTCGGAGCCCTGTTCGAGGAGGGCAAACTCGACATCGACTCCCCGCTGGGCGAGTTCTGGATGGAGGTCGAAGGCCACCCGCTCGCGGCCGTGACGGCTCGCCAACTCCTCACTCACACCGCAGGGGTCCCCCTACGGGCCCAACTGAAGAACCTGTACGGCACCGACCCCCAGGACATCCGCGACGGCGTACTGCACGAAGCTCTCCACCGCCCACCGGGCGAGGCCGTCGAATACACCGACCGAGCCGCACTCATCCTCGGCTACCTCGCCGAACACATCTCCGGCCAGCCCCTCGACCAACTCGCCACGGAACGGACCTGGCAGCCCCTGGGCATGAAAGCCACTCGCTTCGGCCCCCTACCCGCCGCGACGGTCGCCCGGTGCGCGCCCACCGAACTCGACCCGGACACCAACACCCACCTCAAGGGCACCGCCCACGACTTCTCCGCCCGCCTCCTCGGCGGCGTGTGCGGCATCGCCGGCGCCTTCACCGTCCTCGACGACCTCGCCCGCTTCCTGCGCTACATGTTGGACGACAACGCTGTCCCCGAGCGAGCGGGCTTCGGGTCTGCCTGGTCCGAGGCGTCGCTCAGCGTCCAGACCGGCTCACTTGCCCCCGCACGTGGGCTGTTCTGGCACCCCGCCCCCGGTGCTGATCCAGCCGACGACATCTGGGTGCACTACGGCTTCACGGGAACCGGCATGTGGATCTCACCCCGGCGCCGACGGTGGGCAATTCTTTTGACGAACAAGCTCTACTACACCCGCGACCGCCAACCCCTGACGGATGTCCGCAATGTCTACCGCGCGCTCGCTTTCAACTGAGGCGGCTGGTGTGAGCGGAGTGGGCCACAGAAGCCCACGACTTGCCAAGTTCCAGAGGGAGACGCGTCAACGCCAGTGTCACGGCGGAGAGCGTGCCGAAGGCCATGGCCAGGCGTTGAATCATGCGCGTATTCCCCTCCCTTGCGTGGCCCGCTCCCGTTGCGCAAACGGCCGGAGTAGTCAACCGTGGGCGATCGCGAACTCACTGTAACGAGCGCAATGGGCATCCACCGCACCAGAGTGCGCCGTTCGCTCCCGTAGCAACTGGCCCGCCGCCACGAGGGACCCCGCTGTACGACCGGCGTATACCGCTTCAGAAGCGCGATCAGGCCAGGAAAGCCCCTGCCACCACTCCGTTCCGAACGGAACGCCGCGCCCTTTTGTCACCAGGCCAGCCGCAGAGATCCAACCCAGTGGTGGCAGCGGCGCGACTGCCGAACGCCCTGGCTTGGTGCCGACCGCCCGCCTCCAAGTCGGAGCGAGCGCAGAGGTCAGCCGTGGTGTTCCTCCTGCTCGTTCTGCAAGGCGTCGCGCACGGAGCGCCAAGCGCGGATTGCGTTACCGATGTCCACCAACAGCCCTCGGAGTTGGCGAATCAGAACCCTCGCGGCACAAATGGCAGCAATGACTTCGAATTCCACCGCGAGCCCGCTCATTGGATGCTCCTCACCTCGGGCACCAGCCTCTCCGCCTCGCGCCGCGAAGTCTGTACCACGCTAGGTACATTTCGTGATCACCCTCGGCTTCGCCCACGCGATCAGGCAGACATGCGGCTGAACTCAACGAGCCGAGCCTCTTTGAGGCGCCGCGTACAAGACTCGCCGCCGTGAGGGCGCGTGTCCGCATCACAGTTGATGCATTTGCTGATCTTGAAGATCCGCGCCACAGAAACGAGGCTGAGTCGATGCGCCCAGGCTGACCGTCGAACGGGCCGGTGTCTGTAGGGTTGAGCCTACTTTTTGTGATCTTGGATGGATCCGCAAGTGCGGCCTGTCCAGAGTGTTCCGGTGCAGTTCATGCGGGGTGCTCTGCGTGAGCGGACGGTCCGGCAGGAGCCGTCAGGCACCGAAGCCCGATGTGCGGGGAGGTGCTCCTGACCAGGCGGTTCCGGACGTGGGGAAAGCGTCCGGAACCAACCTCATGTTCTGGCCAGGACTCCAAGGACGGGTGACCTCCGCGGATGCGAAGCGAACGCGACGGTCTTGGCCTTGATCGTCGATCAGTGCGGGCGACCTCGGCGGGTGCGGAGCAGACCAAATCGACCCTCTCACGCGGGCGTTCACCACCGGGTGACCTCCGCAGGCGCGGAGCCAACGACGGCACGCTCAAGTCGTTGTGGGCGCGGCACGGTGCACCTCCGCGGGCGCGGAGCGAACACCGCGTTGCCGAGCTGGCGCACCTGCTCCCGCGGGGTACCTCCGCGGACGCGGAGCCAACGGACGCACTCTCTACGCCGCGCACCGGCCCCTCGGGGCACCTCTGCGGACGCGGAGCCAACCATGCGCTCGCCCACCAGAGTTGGGCCATTGGCAGGGCACCTCCGCGACGCGGAGCCAACCGGCACCGCGTCCTGTACCTGAACTCCCAGTTCGGGGCACCTCCGCGGACGCGGAGCCAACCCTTGCTGACCTGCATGGTTAGGGGTGCTTTGCCATTTTGTTATGCGTTACGACAAGCCCGTTCTTTCGATCGTGACCTATCGCAGTCGTGGGACATGCATTTAAGTCACCCGATCGGGTGGGCGGGGGTGTGAGTCTCCGCTGATGCGGAGCTGGGAGATATTGCGGAGATTTGCCCCATACGTCCCTGGGTTACCTCTGTGTGTGCAGAGCGTGTCCACCGGGACTGTATCGGGCGGCTCTGACAGTTGGGGTGAGTTCGGAGGTTCCGGTTGCGCCTGTTCCATACGTCCCCTTAGCGTCACTCCCTGCTTGATGTCGGCGACTATGCGTGAACTCGTCGGAGTTCGGGCGCTGTTGGCGTTTCCGAGAGTGGGAGGAGGGGGGATCTTGCGTGCTTTCATCGCGGCTGACCAGCCGTGCGTCACGCTGGTGTTCCGTCGGGACGCGGATCCCGAGGAGTTGGCGGCCTTGGTGCCGGGGGCTGAGCCTGGTGGTCGCCGAGGAGTCGGTCTACGCACGGCACTTCTGGCCGCTCATGCTGTGGCGGACCTTGAGGTGGCGAACCCGGCGGTGGAGTCGATGCTGCGGCGCCTTCTGACCGCGCTCGCGGTCCGCGCCGGCGGCCTTGATGTGTCCGACCGGGATGTGTGGGAGGAGCGCTTCGACGGGCTGCTGTCGGCGGGCCGGTTCGATGCGGGGGCCGTGAACACGTACTTCGACCGGTGGCGGCACCGGTTCGATCTCTATGATCCGCACCGGCCGTTCCTCCAGGATCCGCGTCTTGCGGCGGAGTGTTCGCGCCAGGCGCCGCCCGGGAAACTGGTGATGCCGAGGCCGTCGGGATCGAACCAGCCGTGGCTGGACCGGACGCCGCAGGAGGTGCCCGTACCGTCGGGCGAGGCACTGGGCTGGCTGCTCGCCTGGCGCGGCTACGGCCCGTCGGGCACGGGGGCCCAGCGCCGGCACGGCGGCGTGAACTCCAAGAACATGAAGGCCGCGCCATTGCGGGCGCTGGTGTCTTTCCACCCGCTGGGCGGCAGTCTGTTCACCTCACTCGTCCTGGCGTGCCCCCCGCCGACTGGAGGAGAAGATCCGGCACAGGATCTCGCGCCGTGGGAGCGCGAGGAACTCGAAGACCCCCTGCTGCCATCACCCGTGTGCGGGCCCGTCTCGCTGCTGACCGGCCGGAGCGCCCACCACGTCCTGCTGTCTGCGGACGAGACGGGAGCGGAGACGACAGGCTGCTGGGTGGCCTGGGCCACGCGGACGGATCTGCCCGCGGCCCGGGATCCGTTCGTCATCGACCGCGCCAAGGGTGGCCCGGTGCGGGCGAGTTGGCGCCGTTCCCTGCTGAGGGATTTCGACGCCTTCATCCACGCGAAGAACCCCGCCGCGGCGGGCGTCAAGGGGCAGATTCTTCCGGCTTGGCTGTCCGCGTTCGCCGACCTTCCCGAGGAAGTCCTTGACGGGCTGGGGCCAGTGCGCGTGCGGGCGCTGGGCTGCCACCAGGAGAAACAGGAGAAGGACGAACACTGGTACGCCGCGACGACCCCGGCGAGCATCGCCGCGTTCCTTCCTTCCCGGCATCCGCAACGCGCCGCCCGCGTGGCCGACACCCGCAGAGCGGCGGAGGGCGCGGCGGCCGATCTGGCCAGGGCTCTTCGTACGGTGTGGAAGCACCTGGCGCCCGGTGAGAAGTCCTGCCCGTGGGCGGATGAGGCGACCGCCGCGTACTGGGACCGCGCCGAGGCGCTGTTCTGGCCGGCGATCAGCCACGACAGCGCCGAGGTGCCCCGGTTTCGCGGCCTGGCCCTGGAGATCTACGACGCCATCACCCGGCCGGCCGCGATCACCCCGCAGGGGTTGCACCCGGTGGCCCAGGCCCGCACCCAGCTCACCCACCCCCGGACTCCTGGAAGGAGGGCGAAGGCCGCGTGACCACCGAGTCCCCGCCCGCCCCGTCGGTCAAGAAGAACCCGCTGGAGTCGTTCGAGCGGTTCATGCGCACCGTCCGTAGCGCGTGTGCCACCCCGGGCGGCCGGGCCGCCTTGCGTGACGGCCTGGCCGAGGAACTGTCCTCCCCGTGGCGGCTGTACATGCATCTGCTGCCTGCCGGAGGGATCCCTTCCTACGCGCCCACCCGCGAGGCCGAACTGCCGTATCTGCTCGTGGCCTGCCTGTACGCGGTCCACGACGCCCCCAACCCCCGCACGGCGAAGTCGAACCCGCCGCCCGCGGTCAAACCGGCGGAGATGTGGCAGAACCTGGGCTGGTCCTACGCCCGCGCCGCACGCACGGGCGCGATGCGCCGGGAGAACGCCGCCGACGCGCTGTCGCACCTGGCCGAACTCGGCGGCGAGGACCTGTACCGGGAGCTTCCCGGCGCGATCTCGCTGCTGCGCTCGCAGCAGATCCCCGTCAAGTGGCCGGTGCTGCTGCGGGATCTGACCCGCTGGCCGAAGTGGGCGGACGACGTCCGCGTCGAATGGGCCCGCGCCTTCCACACCCCCACCATCCGCACCGCTGAGGAGAAGACCAAGTGATCAACTTCGGCCCCGGAAGCCTGCACGTCGACCTCCACCTGATCCAGTCCTACCCCTACTCCAATCTCAACAGGGATCGGCAGGGGGCTCCGAAGTCCGCGCGCTACGGCGGTGTGATGCGCGCCCGCAATTCATCGCAGAACGGCAAGCGGCACACCCGTACGGCTGTGGAGAGGGCGGTCGGCATCCGGGCGTTGCGGACCCGCGGCGTGCCACAGGCCGTCGCCAAGCGGCTGGGAGCCCGCGGCTGGCAGCCGGAACTGGCCCTGGCTGCGGGGCAGATGTTGATTCTGGCGGCCGGGGTGAAGGGGCTGGGTATCGCCGACTCCGGTGGCACCAATGCCCTGCTGTTCCTGCCGGAGAGCGCCCTGGACGAACTGGCAGACCTCGCCGACGGACATCGCGGCGACATCACCCAGGCGGTCTACGACATCGAGGCCGAGGCGGTGAAGGCGGCGAAGAGGACGACCCGCAGGAAGGCGGACGCCGACCTGGAACCGGCAGCGGACGACGAGGAAGAGCCCGCCGTTGGTGAGGGCAGCCCGCTGGCCAGGTACGCGGCCAAGATCCTGCCGAAGGCGGCGGTGCTCACGATCCTTCAGTCGAGGAACGCCTCGGTCGCCGCCTTCGGCCGCATGCTCGCCAACGAGTCCGGCTCCATCGTGGACGGCGCGGTGCAGATGGCGCACGGACTGAGCACCCACGCGGCCAGCACCCAGCTGGACTACTTCACGGCGGTCGACGACATCCTCGAAGAGGAGGGCACCGAGCGCGGCGCCGGGCACATGGGGGACCAGCGCTACACCTCGGCCACCTTCTACCGCTACACCTCCTTGAACGTCACCGAACTTGTGCGCAACCTCGACGGCGACACCCAGACCGCCCAGGCCGTACTCGCAGAGTTCATGCGCGCCTTCATCACCACAGTCCTGCCGGCCAAAGCCTCCGGCACCGCCCCGTTCACCGTGCCGCACCTGACCTACGCCGCACTGCGGTCGGACCGCCCGGTCAGCCTGGTCGGCGCCTACGAGACCCCGGTGCCCGACAGCGCCGAGGGCTACCTGCCCCGCTCCATGCAGCGGCTGAACGACCACGCCCGGGCCCACCACCGCTTCCTGGGCACAGGGGGACTGATCACCCACGCCCACAGCGGACTGACCGACGATTCCTTCGACGCGCTGGGCGACCGCCTCGACGGCCTGGACGAGCTGATCACTCGCGTGAGCGACACCGTCACCAAGGAGCTGGCGTGAGCGGCGGGCTCCTGCTCCACCTGTCCGGACCCTTGCAGTCCTGGGGCTCGGACGCGGACTTCGAAGTACGCACCACCCACCGCTGGCCCACCCGCTCCGGCCTCACCGGACTGCTCGCCTGCTGCCTGGGCCGACCCCGCGACAGTGACAACACCGACCTCACCGAGCTGTCCTACACCATCCGCGTGGACCGGCCGGGCCAGCGGGAGATGGACTTCCACACCGTCGGCGGCGGCTACCCCCGCCATCTCACCCCGCCCACCGCCGACGGCAAGTTCCGCAAGCTGAGGGAGGGCACCATCCTCACCCAGCGCCAATACCTGACCGACGCCGCCTTCACCGTCGCCGTCACCGGCCCCCAGCCCACGCTCGCCCGGTGCACCCAGGCCCTCCAGCGTCCCCGGTTCGCCCCCTACCTGGGGCGCCGTGCCTGCGTCCCGGACACCCCGATCCTCATCCGGTCCGACGTGAGCGACCCGGTGGCCGAACTCGACCGCCTGCCGCTGCACCGCACCCCAGCGCGGTACGGCGCCCGAGAGCCCGTGACATTCCTCTACGACGCCGCCCCCGAGCCCGGAGCCCTGCCGGACACGAAGATCCGCGACCAGCCCGGCCCGCACCGCCACTTCACGGGCCGCCCCGTGTGGGAGCGGCAACGCCCGCTGCCCGACGCCGACGACGCGGGCCGGGGCACTGACTGGCTCACCGCACTGACCAATTACCGAGAGGCAGCCGCCGCATGACCACCACCCCGACGGCCGCCACCCAGACGCTGCACCTGGCCCGGCTCCACCTTGAAGCCCGCAGCCGGGACGTCCACCGTGACCTCAAGGACGCCACCCGCCTGCACACCACCGTCCAGGCCCTGTTCCCCGACGCCCTCGGACCCGCCCCCAGGACGGCCACGAACACCCTCTACCGCATCGAGCGCGAGCAGACCGGTGCGCTGCTGCTGATCCAGTCCACGCTGCCCATCAACCGCAACGCCCTGCCCTCCGGCTACACCAGCCAGGTCGAATACCGCGACCTGGGCCCGCTGCTCAACTGG
The DNA here is from genome assembly GCF_019599145.1 of Streptomyces akebiae. Lineage (NCBI taxonomy): Bacteria > Bacillati > Actinomycetota > Actinomycetes > Kitasatosporales > Streptomycetaceae > Streptomyces > Streptomyces akebiae. Next base: position 5,389,722 of record NZ_CP080647.1, read on the forward strand.
GTGGACGAAGGCCGCGTCGTGCGGTTCCGGATCGACGCCAACCCGATCAAGAGCGTGCCGGTGCCCGGCGCCCGGCGCGGCAGGCGCGTGCCCGTCTCCGGCGAGGATGCCCTGGCCTGGTGGGAGCGCCAAGCCGGCCGGGCGGGACTGGCCAACCAACTCGTCCTCGACCTCCCGCAGCCCGACGTGCTCGGCTCTCGCAGTGAGACCAAGGGGATCCGGTTGCGTGCGATGCGCTTCGAGGGCGTCGCCACCGTCACCGACCCCGAGGCCCTGCGCACCGCGATCACCACCGGCATCGGCCAGGGCCGCGCCTACGGCCTGGGCCTGCTGTCCATCGCCCCCTACCGCCCCTGACCCCCACCGTCCTTGCCACCCAGCCCCGGCCGACGCCGGGGCCGGGTGGCCCGTCCGTACGAAAGGAATCAGGGCGCGTGTCCGCTCCGTTCGAGCCCCGGCTGTGGGGCAAGGAACGCGGTCTTACCCACCCGTATCCGCTGGGCTGCCACGCCATCGACGCCGCCGTGATGGCGGCAGCCCTGTGGGACCGCTACCTCACCCCCCGCCAGCGCACGGTCATCGCCGACGGCTGGGGACTGACCGAGCCCGAGGCCCGCACCTTCGTCATCTGCCTCGCCGGCCTCCACGACCTCGGCAAGATCACTCCCGGCTTCCAGGGCTGCGCGCCGGGCGCCGGTCCGCTCACCGGAGAACCCGGATACGAACCCGCACCCGCCAACGTCAGCAGTCCGAGCCACCAGCGGGCTACCCACCTTGTCCTGCCGGAACTCCTGCACCGCCTGCACCGTCTGCCGCTCACCGGCCGTCCCACCCGCGGTGCGGCCCACCAGATCGGCCAGCTCCTCGGCGGCCACCACGGCACCTACCCGATCGCCCTCTCCCATCAGGGAAACGAACTCACCTGCCCGCTCACCGCCGCACCCGGCCTGGGGGAGAAGGCGTGGGACGAGCAGCGCGAACACCTCATGCACCTCATCCACGACCTCTTCGGCACCCCCACCTGGCCCACCCGCCCGGCCACCGGCCCCGCCGCAGCGGTCACCACCGGCCTGGTGATCCTTGCCGACTGGCTCGTCTCCCAACTGCCCTGGATCCGCGCCCGCCAGCGCCGCTGGGACCGCGACCGCACCCACGACTGGCACGCCCACGCACGACGCGCCCGCCGCGCCGCTCCCAAGACACTGCGCGAAGCCCAACTCGTCCCACCCACCTGGCGACGCACCCGCAGCTTTCGCAACCTCTTCCCCCACCTGCGCGGCAAGACCCCGCACCCCCTTCAGACCAGCCTCGCCCAGTCCCTCCCAGCCCTGGCGAAGAACGGCCCCGGACTACTGCTGATCACCGCTCCGCCCGGCGAGGGCAAAACCGAATGTGCCCTGTTCGCCGAACGCGTCATGGGGCCGTCTGCCGGCACCAAGGGCCTGGCTTTCCTGCTGCCGACCATGGCCACCACCGACGCCATGTGGGCCCGCGTCCGCGCGTACGCCCGCGCCAACTGCCGTACTCCGCCTCCCATCACGCTGCTGCACGCGATGGCCTGGCTGGACGCCGACTACACCCCTGACCAGCTCGTCACCGCGACCAGCAGCCCGGACATCGTGGCCGAATGGCTGCGCGGCCGCCACCGCGGCTTCCTCGCCGGCATCGCCGTCGGCACCTGGGACCAGGCCGCCCTCGCCGTCCTCCCGCACCGGTTCATGGCCCTGCGCTGGCTCGGCCTGTCCGGAAAGACCGTCATCATCGACGAGGTCCACGCCTACGACGCCCACGGCCACGCGCTGACCCTGCGCCTGCTCGAATGGCTCGGCGCACTCGGCGTCCCCGTCGTCCTGCTGTCCGCCACCGTCACCGGCGACACCGCCGCAGCCCTCATCCACGCCTACCGCCGCGGCGCCGGACACCACGACACCCCACCGATCAACCCCAGCTACCCCGGCTGGACCCACACCGACCACACCACCGGAACCATCACCACCTCACCCACCCTCGGCTCCAACCGAGCCCACCCGCTCACCATCGACACCATCACCTGCACCCACACCCACAACCCGGACCGCGCACGAGGCCGCGCCCGCGCCGTCCTCAACCTCCTCGCCCCCCTCGAACAGGCCCACAAGGGCTGCGCGTTGATCATCTGCAACACCGTCGCCGACGCCCAAGCCACCCGCGACCTCCTCGACACCACCTGGGCAACCAGCACCGACCGGCCCCTCGTACGGATCCTCCACGCCCGGATGCCCGCCCGGCAGCGCACCGCAATCACCCGCCGCCTCCAACGATGGACCGGCCCCAACGGCAAACGCCCCAACCGGCCATTCGTCGTGATCACCACGCAGGTCGCCGAACAGTCACTCGACGTCGACTTCGACCTCGTCATCAGCGACCTCGCCCCACTCGCCCTCCTCCTCCAGCGAGCCGGCCGCGGCCACCGCCACCCCCGCACCGACCGCCCCACCTGGGCGAACACACCCCGCCTGGCCGTCCTCATCCCCTCCGGCCAACTCCCCCCGCCTGCCTGGGGAGACGTCTACCCGGCCTCCCTCCTACGCCGCACCCGCGACCTCCTCACCACCCTCGACGGCGAACCGGTCAACGTCCCCCAAGACGTCCAACGCATCGTCGACCAGGTCTACGGACCCGAGTTCGCGGGCGCCGACGACACCGCCCGCCTCGCCGACGACACCCAACGCGCCGCCACAGCCCACCTCACCGCCATCCCCGCCCCGGCAGCCGTCCGCGACCTGCACCCCCTCACCAACACCGACGAACACCCCGACCAGATCACCACCCGCCTCGGCGCCGACAGCATCCGCATCCTGCCCACCTACCTCACCTCCGACGGCCGCCACTGGCTCCACCCCACCCACCACACCCCCCGAACCGCCCTGCCCCAGCACATCGACCCCAACGACCGCCACACCATCCGCCAACTCATGCAGGCCACCATCCCCGTCAACAGCCAATGGCTCACCGGCCGCGGCCCCGCCACTCACACCCCCGACAACTGGTCCCACATCCCCGGCCTACGCGACCTCATCCTGCTCCCCCACCCGGTCACACGCACCGCCATCAACCCCTACCGGGCAGCAGGAAGAGCCATCAGCCTCGACCCACAGAACGGCCTCGTACGCCAGTAACCAGGCTGGTCCCCGGCCCTGAGCCACGCACCTTGATAACAAAATGGCAAAGCCGACTTGGCTGTCCAGGTCAATAAGGGTCCGCTCCGCACCCGCGGAGGTCACCCGCCTTCGCGCTCCCAAACCTCGAAGTGGCTCTTGTCCGTTCCGCACCTGCGGAGGTCACCCGGCCGGCGACTTCCTGGACACCGTCAACGAATAGTCTGCTCCGCCCCCGCGGAGGTCACCCGTCGCCGAGGTGGGAGAAGAACAGCCAGTCCTCGTCTGCTCCGCATCCGCGGAGGTCACCCGTAATGCTGCGGGGTCCGCGTCTGAGCAGCGATGCCTGCTCCGCACCGGCAGAGGTCACCTGTACGACGGCTGCGAACCGTACGCGCTGGTTAAGGCTGCTCCGCCCGCGCGGAGGTCTCCCGAAGGCCCCAGCCGGATAGAGCATCATCTTGTCCTTCGCTCCGCACCTGCGGAGTCGCCTGCTGATCCAGGATGGCTGCCCTCAATTCGATGTCTGCTCCGCATCTACGGAGGTCACTCGAGGCTAACCGCATACACCGAGGTCCCCAACGAGTCCGCTCCGTATCCGCGGAGGTCACCCCGGCAGATCCTCGTAGTGCCGGGCGGTGGCGTCGGATGCTCCACACCCGTGGCGGTCACCCGGCGACCAACGGCCTGAAGGAGGACCGCTACTTGGCTGCTCCATGCCTGCGGAGGTCACCCGTTGGTCGCGTTGTTCGTGTCGCGCCAGCAGTTGTCTGCTCCGCGCCCGCAGAGGTCACCCGGACGTCACCACCTACGCGTCCCTCGGCTGGAAGTCTGCTCCGCACCTGTGGAGGTCACCCAGGGTTCGGCGCCTTCGCGCGCGCCTTCCCCATGCCTGCTCCGCTCCCGCAGAGGTCACCCGCCGCCGACGAGGGAGGGCGGTTGGACGAGCTGGTCTGTTCCGCATCTGCAGAGGTCACCCGGCGGTCCCGGAACTGCCCTACGGGCGCCGAAGTCTGCTCCGCTCTCGCAGAGGTCAACCGCACTTCGCCGACCCCGCGCCGGACATCAAGGTGTCTGCTCCGTACTCGCGGAGTTCGCCGGACCTCGCTCATCTGGCGCAGGACGTGCCGGTCGTTTGTTCCGGACCTGCGGAGGCTATCCCGATCCCAGCGCAGTTGAGGGCCGAAGTAGAAGAGCCCGCTCCACCTCGTGGAGGTAACTCGTCGGCCGGGTACTGGATACCACCGCGTCGGGTGTCTGCTCCGCGTGCGGAGGCCATCCGCTGCCGGTCGCCTTCGGCCCAACCGACGTCTGTCCGCTCTGCACTCGCGGAGGTTCCTCGATGAGGCCGCGGAACTGGGCCATGGTCTACGGGCTTGCTCCGTACCAGCGGAGGTCAGTCGCATGCAGGCGCCCGACGTCCTCCGAAGTACGGCAATTGCTCCGTCCTGCGGAGGTCACCCGTTGTCGCGGACATACGTGTTGAATTGCGCAGCATCTGCTCCGCGCACGGAGGTTGACCGGTTCCGGTGGTGTGGCCGACACCGGCGCTGGTGGCTGCTCTGCACCCACGGAGGTCACCCGGAATTCAAGCCCACTCAGGGCGGCGTAGGAGAGTCTGCTCCGCACCCGTGGAGGAAGCCCGTGCCAGCGGTGCCGTCTGCGGTGGTGCGCTCGTCCGCTCTGCACCTGCGTGAGGTAACCCAGACAGGACGGCGAAGGAGCCCATCATGGAGGGGTCTGCTCCGCCCCCGCGGAAGTAACCCGTTGCCGTGCATCCCTGCATGGACGCCGACTGATTCTGCTCCGCACGCGCGGAGGTCATCGCACACCAGTTCATGGGTGAGGCGGTCCGGGCCGGCTGTTCCGCACTCGCGGAGGTCCCCGAAAAGAGAGGTGTCCGAGCTCATTGGCTCACCGTCCGTTCCGCACCCGGAGAGGGAACCCGTCCGACGGCGTGATGACGCCCAACGACCGCATGTCCGCTCCGTCGCATTCGCAGAGGTCCCCTGGAAGGTGAGGTCACGCTGCTGCGCTGATCATCGTCACCTCTGCACCTGCGGAGGTCATCCGGTGGTGGCGATCGCGGCGGACGCGGCCACCCAACTGATCCGCACTCGCGGAGGTCACTCGTCATTGAGCGTCTCGGACGGTGCGCACCAACCGCCTGCTCCGCACTTGCGGAGGTCACCCGGCTTCGCATCTGGGGCAGGGAGCGTCCTGCACGTCCGCTCCGCACTGCGGAGGTCACTCCGTACCGCGCGGGGCGGTGCGGACGTAGCCTTCGTCTGCTTCGCGCCCGCGGAGGTCACCCGCCGACCGGCCTCGCCAGTCTGGCCACGTAGGAGTCCGCCAAGGAGGTCACCCGTCCTGCTCGCTCACGACCTGGTCGTCCGGGATCTGGTCTGCTCCGTAGCCGCAGAGGCCACCGGCGTAGCAGGACGGCCGCTCCAACCTCAGGCTGTCCGCTCCGCACCTGCGAAGGCCACCCGTATCTGCCGGCCGTAACCGAGACCACGCACCTATCTGCTCCGCACTCGCGGAGGTCATCCGTCTTTGCCTGTCTTGCGTTCCAACATTTCCCGGTCCGCTCCGCGCCCGCGGAGGTGACCCGTAGCAGGGGAGCAGGCCGCCTGGGTTCGGGATGTCTGCTCCGCACTTGCGGAGGTCCTCCGAAGCTCACCGCGTACACCGAGATCCCCAACGAGGATGCTCCGCACTCGCGGAGGTCACCCGTACCAGGAGTCCAGCGCCAGGTTGGTGGCGACGTCCGCTCCGCCCTTGCGGAAGCCAGCCGAGGAATTCCCAAGTCTTTGGGGCAGGGATTCCGTCTGCTCCGCGCCTGCGGAGGTCACCCGATGCCGGCTTCGAGACACACTCCGATCGCGTCCTTCGCTCCGCGCTCGCGGAGGTCAACGGGCGATTTGAGATCACGGGTGGAAGGGCCTCGTGTCTGCTCCGCACGCGGAGGTCACGCGCGATCCCGGCCGCCGTCGGCGCCGTGCTTGATGAGTCTGCTCGGCGAGTAGAGCCGCGCCAAACGGAGCAAATGTACTGGTCAGCAGCCTCTATTGCGTGAGCGATGCGTGAGCGGATGGTGCAGCACGAGCCGTCACGAGGTAGATCGCCCGGGAGCCTGAACGCGCTCTGACCTGGTGGTTCCGGATCTCGAAGCACCGTCCGGAATCACCCATCACGCCATGGCCAGGACTTTTAATCCATTGGTTGTGGGTTCGAGTCCCACAGGGCCTACGGTTCGCGGGTGGGGGACATCCCCTCTGACCTGCTACGCAGCGCCTGAGTCGGCTTCGGTCGGGTCGGGCGCTGCTTCGTTCTCAAGCCACTGCGGGCCTGGTTCTCGGCCGCGATCACCTCGTTGAGTCGGTCGCAGGCTTCCGGGACGCTCGGCACTTCCATGCCCGTCCGGCCGACGGGACCGGCGCGAGCCGAACAGCAGTGGGGGTTCTGCCGGCGCGCGCCGGCAGAACCCCCACTGCTTGCCGTGCCGTTCTCGGCGCGGCGGGCCGCCTGTGGGTCAGTGGTCGGAGTAGCTGAAGTCGCCCATGGTCCAGGCACTGACCTCCTCGATCGCAACGCGGTACATCCCGCCGGTCTCCGGGATCCCGACCGTGCCCTGCAGGATCCGGGCGACATGGAAGTGCAGGTGCGTGGGTGGCCCGTCCTTCTTCGCGGGGGTGTCGAAGACGGCGGAGAACTCGCTGAGGTGGGCGGAGTCCGTCAGTACCTCCGACACCCTCTGCCTCCACACGGCTTCGGGAGCCAGGCGACCGGTGATGACGGCACCCCCGGTGACCACGGTCAGCGACATCTGGTTGCTGTGCCCGGACTCCACAAGGGCGGCGATGTCAACGATCAGCTCGTCAGGCTTCGGCATGGCACCGGATTCTATGCACCGTCCCGTGCGGGCGGCTCGGGCGGCTGCGCTGCCGGCAAGACGGGCGCATGCGGTCCTGCCGCCGTAGGCCCCCGCGGGTGACCGCGGGGGCCTACGGCGGCGCGGGCCGGACGGTCGGCCAAGGGCCCGCCGAACCCCCGCTGCCGCGGCTGTGGGGCTCACCCGTGCGCCGGACCTGCGCTGCGGACGGTCCCAGGTGTGCGCAGACCCCCGAGAGGGATACCTCATCACCTGGTGCTCCAAAATCTATGCTCGCTGGAGTAGACATTGGGGACTTGGTTCATTAACGTTTCTCTCGTAGCCGAGATCGAGAGAGCCCCGGCAGACACGAACTGCCGGGCAGCAGTACACGCATGACGGTGCGGTGGTGGAGTTTCGGAGCCAGGTTGTTGTACGACGGCGACGGGACTGACGACCGGACCGGGTGGCCTGCGGTGATGAGGGGCCGCCGTACGCAGTCCCCGTTTGGTAAGAAATTGGTTCAAGGCAAGAACGGAGGAGTCGAGCGCCATCAGGATCGCCCGGGCCGGAGATATGAGCTCGGGTACCGCAGGACATCGATAGGCAGGTGGTCTCCGGTCACGCATCTGCGATCCCCGCACCCCCGTCGGCGTATCGGGCGGCTGTGCGGAAGTAGAAGGCCGACGCAGTACTAAGGTCGGCAGATGGTGTTTGCAGTTCCTTCGGGGCCTTGGTGCCGTACGGCACCAAGGCCCCTCGACGCGTTCCACAGAGAGGTGAGATGACAGCAGACGAGTCGCTAGGACGTCTCGATGACGACGATTACCCCGCCTACACGATGGGCCGGGCCGCCGAGTTGCTCGGTACCACTCCCGGCTTCCTCCGGGCCATCGGCGAAGCGCGACTGATCACACCATTGCGCTCCGGGGGAGGACACCGCCGCTACTCCCGCTACCAGCTTCGTATCGCGGCACGCGCGCGTGAACTCGTCGACCAGGGCACCCCGATCGAGGCCGCATGCCGGATCATCATCCTCGAGGACCAGCTCGAAGAAGCCCAGCGCATCAACGCCGAATACCGCCGTGCCGACGAATCGTCCGATCCACCGGCCGACGCTTGAGGTGAGCGGGCCCGTCGGTATCCGCGGGCCCTCACGCGCGCACATGGCAGGGATGCGTGACACGCGGGGATGGTTCTCGGGTCCGAACGGTCCGAACGGTCCGAACGGCCCGAACGGCCCGAACGGCCCGAACGGCCCGAACAGTCCGAACAGTCCGAACAGTCCGAACAGTCCGAACGGTTCTCCGGGCACTTCGCCCGCCTCCAGCCCCGGTCGTGATCGGGCCGCGAGTGCGGCACCGTCGACGGGCCGCGCGCACGCAGCAGAGCGGAGATCCCCCGGCCGCCGCGCACCGTGGCGGTCGCCCGCCGCCCATACTCCATCGCTCCGCGGGTGTGTTCCTGCCGTACCCGCCCAAGGCGTTTTCGTTCGGATGGCGCACACCGCGCCAGGATGTCACGCTATGTAATTCCCTATTGTCTGACTGTAATGATCAGGTCCGTGGGTCGCCTCGGGATTCCCTCCCGTGCATGGAGCTGACGCATGCCCCGCAGCCGGTTCCCCTTTGTCCTCCTCGTCATCGGCTCCGTCCTGGCGACCCTGTTGGGTGCGCAAGCCCCGGCCCGGTCGGACGGCTCGGACGGAGGTGGGTCGGGGACGGGCGTACCCGCTCCGGCGTGGCGGGGGGAACCCGGACGGCATCCGGGTGGGCTGCTCCCGTCCCCGGAGCCGTTGCCCCACCGGCGGCCTCCCGCCTCGGGCAAGAGGGACGCCTCCACGGGCCGGGCGAACGAGCAACCGCCGCGCGGAGCGACCTACTTCGCGCCCGCCACGCCACAGCGGTGGAGCCCCGGCGAAGGAGCCGAGGTCCGGGTCACGGTGACGGACACGAGCCAACAGCCCTGGCGGGCGCGGGACATCGCCCTCGGGGTGCGGTGGTACCGGCCGGACGGCTCGGAGTACGCGTACCGGCGGGGCGAGCGACCCGCCGATCACCTGGCCGCGCTTCCCCGGGACCTGGCCCCGGGTGAGTCCGCCGAGGTCCGGGCCGCCGTACGAGCGCCGGCTCTGCCCCGCTCCGGGCCGGCCCGCTCGTCACTCCTCCTCGCCTGGGACCTGTACGACCGGCGCAGTCGGGTCTGGCTCTCGGATGCCGAGCCTCCCGGCGGCCCGGTGCGCCAGGCACGGGAGCGGGTCGTCGTCGAGCGTCCCGTCTCCGACCGGCTGGGGCTGGAGCGGTTCTACCAGTACACGCGCGCCGAAGCCGGTGTCGGTGCCGGGATCGCCGTCAACGCGGCCGGTGGAAACGCGGCGACGAGCTGGAACCTGTTCGCCCACCCGAGCCTCGGCCCCGCCGCCTTCCTGCGTCTGACCCACAACACCCAGGACGCCTCCGACACCGTCGCCGGGCCCGGCTGGTCCGTGTCGGCGTCCACGCTCACCCGCCTCGGGTCACCGCTGCACTTCGGGAGCGGTCTGCCCAGCGTGCCGGGCTTCCCGAAGTCCGTACACCTGATCGACGGTGACGGCACGGGGCACACGTTCCGCCTCGACCGACACGGCAGCGCCGACTCCCGCGCCTGGGACTACGCCCACCCGGCGGGCGTTCACTTCCACCTTCAGCGCACCCGTGGCGCTCCGGACCGGCGCTGGGTGTTCACCCGGCCCGACCGTACCCAGTTCATCTTCTCCGCGCGGGGACGGCCGACGGCCGTCGTCGACCGCAACGGCAACACCCTCCGGTTCCACTACGGGGGCGGGGACGGGTTCCTGGTGGCCCCCGTGCTGCGCCGTGTGACCGACGCGTCCGGGCGCCGGGTCCTGACCCTGCAGTACGGCGACAGCGGCGCGGCGGCACGGCGGCTGGTGGCCGTCACCGACGTGCACGGCCGGCGGGTGGAGTTCTCGTACGGCAGGGGCGGGTTGCTGCGCGAGGTCACGGATGCCGCCGGTTCGGGCGTGGCCCGGTCCCTGGCCTTCGACTACGACCGGTCCTCCGACGGCACCCCGCGCCTGACCGCGGTCACGGACCCGAAGGGCGGGCGCACGCGCCTCGGTTACGAGGGGACGCGCGGACACGCCGGCCCGCGCACCACGGCTGCGGCTCACGGGCGTGTCACGACGATCACCGACCGCCTGGGCGGTGTCACCCACCTCGACCAAGGCCCCGGGGGACATCTCGGCCGGGGTGCGAAGGGGCACCTCGACCGGGGCGCGAAGGGCCGCTGGACCACCGTCACCGATGCCACCGGTGAGCGCACCGCCTTCCGTCTCGACGGCTTCGGTCGTGCCGTGGAGTCCCGCAACGCCAAGGGCGAGACGACGAGGCTGGCCTGGGACGCCGACAACAACGTCCGCCGCCTGGAGGAGCCGGGCGGAGCGGTGACGACCTGGCGCTACGACCCGCGCACCGGCTACCCACTCGAAATCACCGGCCCGTTGGAGAACGCCAAGGACCCCGAGGACCGGGCCTCCACCGGCCTGACCTACCGCACCGCGCTGCGCGGCCATGTCGCCGACCTGGTGGAGAAGGTCTCGCCGGAGGGCCGCCGTTGGACGTTCGGTGTCGACGGGTACGGCAACGTCGTCTCGGTGACCGACCCGCGGGGCAACACGGGCGAGGCCGCCGGGAAGGCGAAGGAGACCGTGGGCCCGCGCAGGGCGCCGTACACCTCGTACAACGTCTACGACGACCGCGGACGCCTGCTGGAGAGCACCGACCCGCGCGGCCACTCCACCCGCTTCGCGGACCACGGTCCCACCGGCCACCCGGCACGGGCGACCGACGCCCTGGGGCACGAGACCCGTTTCCGTTACGACGCCGTGGGCGCCGTCACGGCCGTCACCGACGCCAAGGGGCGCACCAGCCGCTACGAGTACGACCTGTTGGGCCGCCCGCTCGGCGCGGTGCTGCCGCGTGACCTCCAAGCCGAGGACGAGGGCAGGCGATGGATCCGGGTTCCCGCGCCCGCGTACGACGCCAACGACAACGTCGTCCGCGCCACCGACCCCAACGACGCGGTCACGACGGCCACTTACAACGCCGCCGACCGACTGCTCAGCGTCACCGACCCCCGTGACACCCCCGACGGCCCCGAGCGCACCACCCGCTACGCCTACGACCGCGTGGGCAACCGCGTCGCCGCGACCACTCCGCGCGGTCACCGCAGCGTCTTCCTCTACGACGAACTGCACCGCCTGATCGAGACCACGGATCCGCTGCGGGGCCGTACGACCTATGTGTACGACGGCGCCGGCAACGTCGCGTCGGTGACCCGTCCCCGCACGAACGCCGAGGCCGAGCCGGTCACCGGCGGCCGTGCCCGGGTCCGCCCACCCGTCCCCGACCAGCGGTTCACGTACGACCTGGCGCACCAGATCAGCGCCGTCACCGACGCCGAGGGCAACGCGGTGCGCAACGGCTACGACCGCGACGGCCATCTGATCTCCGTCACCGACCAGTGCGGGGCGACGACGAGGACCCGGCTGGACGCGGCCGGCGCACCCGTGGAGATCCGGGCCCCGCACCGCCTGGGCGACGAGCGCCGCTTCGACTGCTCCTGTCCGCAAGGACAGAACTGCGAGCTGCCGGAGGAGCGGATCACGTACCGGACGACGCGCTACGAGTACGACGAGGCCGGCAACCGGACGAAGATCTTCACGCCTCGCTCGGTCGCGGAGGACGACGAGAACCTGGCGCAGAAGACGGTCTACGACCCCCTGAACCGGGTCTCCGAACAGATCCTGCCGCACGACCCGAAGAACCCCGATCTCAAGGACCCGCAGCACGTCACGAACGTCTACGACGAGGTGGGGCAGCTGACCGAGGTGCACACGCCGCCCTCCGGCAAGTCCACCGACCGGAGCGTGACCCGCTACACCTACTTCGACGACGGCCTGCTCCGCCGCAGCACCGACCCCTGGCAGATCCGTACCGACTACGCCTACGACCCGGTGGGCAACCAGCTCAGCCGCACCCTCACCGGTGACGGCGGCGGCGCGAACCGCACGATGAGCTGGGAGTACTACCCGGACGGCAAGCTGAAGCAGCACCGCGACTCCGGCACCCCGGCGAGCCGCGAGACCGTGCTCACCGACAACTCCGACGCGGGCCGCACGACCCCGACCGGCCGGTGGACGCTGGAGAAGGCCGACCCCGACGAGAACCCGGACGTCTTCGGCGCGAACTACCACGCGCACCCCGCCGAGGACCGCTCGGCCACCTTCGCCTGGAACCTCGCCGTACCGAGCGACGGCACGTACCGGGTGCTGGCCCGCTGGCCCCACCACGACCGGGACGGGAAGCGGGGAGGGCGGGGGGAGTTCGCGATCCCGCACGAGGACGGCCGTAGGACGACTGTCGCCGTGGATCAGAGCACCGCCTCCGGTGGTGCGGAGGGTGGGGGCGGGTGGCGGGAGTTGGGCCGCTTCACGTTCAAGGCGGGCGAGGAGTACGCGGTCACGCTGTCGGGCGCGGAGGAGACCGCGGGGCGGCTGGTGCTCGCCGACGCGGTGGAGCTGGTGAGGGCGGAGACCGAGCCCGGAGCGAAGCGCGAGGCCGATGCCGGGGACGCGCGGGAGTACCACTACGCCTATGACCCCGACGGCCTGGTCACGCGTATCGCCGAGGGCCCGGAGCCGGAGCCGTCCCGCACGTGGACCGTCACCAACGACCCGCTGGGCCGACCGTCCACGGTGGAGGAACGCGCGCGGGGCGACGAGACACCACGCACGGCCCAGTTCACGTACGACCCGGACGGCAACCTCACCGACCACCGGGTGACGGCGGCGGGCCGCGACCCGGAGAGCTCCCACTACACGTACAACACGTTGGGCCTGCTCTCGGAGGCGCTGACCAAGGGCCCTTCGACGGACGGCGACGAGAAGAAGACGACGTTCACGTGGTGGCCGACGGGCCGCGTCAACCGCCAGACCAAGGACAACGGCAACACCGTCGACCACTGGCACTACCTCGACGGCGCGTTGGCGGTGCAGGAGGAGAAGAAGGACGAGGGCGGCGGGGCGCTGGTCTCCCGCCACGAGATCGACTACGACCCCGACGGCAACCGCACCCGCGACGCCTCACTGAAGATGGACGCCGACGACCACGGGCGCACGCTGGACACGGTGGCGACGTACACGTACGACGCGCGCAACCGCAGCACCGAGGTCAAGAAGGTGGACGGGAACGGCGGCCCGGACCGCACCGAGACCTACCGCTACGACCAGAACAACAACGTCGTGGAGCAGGAGGTCGGTGGGGTCAAGTCCGTCTTCGACTTCGACCGGGACCGACTCCTGTCGTCGACCGCCGGGGGCGTCGAATCCTCCTACCTGTACGACGTGTACGGCCGCCTCTCCCAGGTCACGACCGGTGGCGACCCAGCCCAGAAGAACGTCTACGACGGCTTCGACCGCCTGATCGAACACCGCACGCCGAAGACGCGAGGTGGCCCGACCTCCTTCATCACCCGTCACACGTACGACGCCTTCGACCGCCGTACGAGCACGACCACGGACGCGGGAGGCGCCGACAAGGAACGGACGACCGACTTCCATTACTTGGGACTGGGTGAGCAACTCCTCACGGAGGAGAAGGACGGCAAGCTCAGCAAGACGTACCAGTACGGCCCGGCGGGCGAACGGCTCTCCCAGGTCACCTTCGACACGGAGGGCACGAAGGACCCCGACACGGTCTTCTTCGGCTACGGCCCCCACAACGACGTCGAGCACGTCACGGACGACAGCGGCGACACGAAGGCGACGTACGGGTACACGGCGTACGGGCAGGCGGACGAGAAGTCCTTCACGGGCATCGACAAGCCGTCCTCGGCCGACCCCGCCTCCGAGCCCTTCAACTTCTACCGCTTCAACTCCCGCCGCTGGGACGGTGGTTCGGGCACCTACGACATGGGCTTCCGGGACTACAACCCGGGCCTGAACCAGTTCCTGTCCCGGGACATGTACAACGGCGCCCTGTCCGACCTGAACCTGACGACGGACCCCTGGACCCAGAACCGCTACGGCTTCGCCGGCGGCAACCCGATCAGCAACGTGGAGCTGGACGGCCACCTGTTCGGCATGTCGTGGAGCGAGATCGCGCACACGGTGCTGGACGTGGTGGGCATGGTCCCGGTGGTGGGCGAGATCGCCGACGTCGCCAACGGGGTGCTGTATCTGGCGGAGGGCAACTACGTCGAGGCGGGGCTGTCCCTCTCCTCCGCGATCCCGGTGGTGGGGAACGCGATCGGCGCGGCGCGGATGGCCCGTAAGGCGGGCAAGTACGCCGACGAGGCGTTGGACGGGGGCGCGGCGCTCAACAAGGCGAACAAGACGGATGGCTCGGTGCCGGACACCCCGTCCCAGTCCCGTACCGGCACCACGGAACCGACCCCGCAGACACACGGCTCGCCGGAGACCTCGTTCGGCCCCACCTGCCGCCGTTCCAGCTTCGCACCCAGTACCCGTGTCCTGATGTCCGACGGCACCGCCAAGCCGATCGAGGCCGTACGCAAGGGCGACCACGTCTTGGCCGCGGCCCCGGACGACTCCGAACCGCGATCCCGGAAGGTCACTCACACGATCACCTCGCGTGGTGAGAAGAAGCTGGTCCGCGTCAGGGTCGACCCCGACGGCGACCGGTCCACCACCCGCACCGGCGCGCTGACCGCCACGGAGAACCACCCCTTCTGGGTCCGTGACACGGGCAAGTGGACGAAGGCCGCCGATCTGAAGCCGGGGCAGTGGCTGCGGACCTCCGCGGGGACGTACGTACGGGTTGCGGCAGTTGACCATAGCGAACGCGGGACCGCGGTCCACAACCTCACTGTCGCGGGCCTCCACACCTATTTTGTGCTGGCGGGGGCCTCTCCAGTTCTGGTCCACAACTGCGAGCTCTCGGAACGGGCGAGCGCAATTCACGCCGCTGAGCCGGACGAGTACGTGCGTAGGAATGTGAGTACGGTGGCGGTGGTCAGGGCGGAAACTCCTCATGGGCCCATCAACGTCGTTGCCGGATCCGGTGACGGTTTGACGCCGGCGCAGCTGGGTGCGATCGGAAAAGGCGAGATTGTGGCGGACAACATCCCGGGCGCTCACGCAGAACGGAACGCCCTTCTCTTCATCAATAAAATGGGCTGGAAGCCCACCGCCGGTGGGGCCTCGCGCAACGTTTGTCTGCGGGAGTGCGCACCGCTTATTCGAGGGACGAACGGTAGGATGATGGGCGGCATTTATCCCGGAAGCGGTAAATCCACGACCCGCCAGAGGAGCTTTGAGTGGTAGTCGATGAAGCTGTCGCGGCGACCCTGCGAGGGGCCGTGCAGACACAGGTCGCAGCCTTCGTGGCAAGCTGCGCGGAGCGGATGGGGCAGGTGTTCACCGGCTTGTCCGGTAGTGATCGTTCCCGGGACAGTGATGTAGAGCTCGTCATCCAGCTTTTGGGAGATCTTTGGAGCGCTGAAACTTCCGCGGCTCGTTTCCGGGGCTATGTGGCGTCTCTGGAAGGTTTTCGGGAGCTCGTACCGTCCGATGAGGAGATCGTCGATGTGGCGGGTATCTACTCCTTCTATTCTGTGCTTGTGCTGAGATATGCGGCGCTCTACCGATCTGGTGGCGACGTCGAGGACGCGCTCAAGTGCGCACACGCATGTCTGACAGCGATGGGGCAACTCGATCAGAATCTCCCCGGCGTTGATTTCTTCGCCCAGGAGGCGGAATTCCAGCAGAATTCAGTCTCCCCTGCCCTGTCGGATGCACGTGACTCGGACCATATTTCGAGACTGAGGGAGGGAGATCGGGCCGTTTCGCGAGAGCGCCTGAAGGCGATTCAGGCGCGATTGCGACGCTGAGCGCGCGAGCGATCCAGGCCCGCAGAGCGGGCCGATCAGCCATTCGCCCTTGTCCGCGTGCATCTCCTCAGTGAGCCGTGCTTTCGTTCGAAAGAGGCCGCTCGGTGGGTGTGTTCCTCCGGAGTCTCCTCAGTCTCGGTGGTGGAGTGTTCGGGCTGGAGATTCGCCGCCGGAACCCGGCGAGGATCGTGGAAGAGGAGTAGGGATGAAGAGGAGGAGAGCGAGTGCGGTCGCCACCGTGTTGGGATGCGCCGCGCTGCTGGTGAACGCCCTTGAGGGGACGGCCGCGGGTCACGGCTGGGGCCGCGGGGATGCGCTGCCGTTGCCGGGGTACGGGGACGCTGTTGTCGACGGCGGGCATCGGCAGGTGTTCGTCAGCGGTGGCGCGGACGGGCAGAGTGTCGCTGCCGTGCGGCTTCCTGGGCGTGGAACGGTCCGTGTCGCTGGGGACGTCCAGCTGATCGACGGTCAGCAAGGCGCCCACGGCATGGTGCTGAGCCAGGACGGCAAGTCGTTGTACGTCGCCCTCGCCGCAGGAGACGCCGTCTCCGTCATCGATACCGAGACGTTGAAGGAGACCGCCCGGTATCGCGCCGGAGCCGACCAGAATCACCTCTGCCCGACGCACCTGGCCCGCACCGGCACCGTCCTGTGGATCGGCTACGGCTGTGAGGCGTGGGAGGGCGGTATCGCGCGGCTCGACACCGCCGCCGAGAAGCCCGAGATGGAGCTCGACCAGCAGGGCGCCACCATCCGCTTCGAACGGGCCCCCGCACTCGCCGCGCCCGCCGGCGACAGTACGGCCACCAGCAACACCGGCCAGACGCTCGTGGCCAGCCAGCCGCACCTCAGCCCCGTCCGGCTCCTCGCCTACACCGTCGGCGCCGACGGCAAGCTCAGCCTCGACGCCGACGAGCGGCGCGGCGGTAGCAACCTCAACGACCTGGCGCTCACCCCCGACGGCTCACGGCTCCTCACCGCCGCCGGATCGGAGGACCGCGTCCAGGGCTTCACCGCCCGCAAGGGCGAGGGGCTCGGGGACAAGGGCGCCTGGTTCACGCAGCAGGCCCCCGTCGCCGTGGCACCGTCCCCGGACGGAACCCTGATCGCGACCGGCGTACGGTCCGCCGGCCCGAAGGGGAAGCAGGTCAACGTCTACCCCCTCGACGGCACCGAGCCCGTGTGGTCCGCAGCGCTCCCGCGCCACGAGCGGCTGGCCGACCGGGGTTTGGTCTGGCTCCCCGACGGCTCCGCGCTGGCCGCCGTCACCACCCGGGACGACGATCCGGCCCCGAGGCTGAACATCCTCAAACGCTCTGCCCCGGGCGGGTGGGTGGTCGACTGGTCGCTTTCGGATTCGGAGCGGTGACGAAGATCGCTAGTCAGCGGTCCCGTTCGTCTCCGAGCCGTCAGTGGTGGACTCGGGCATCTCGATGATGAACGTTCCCTTCGCGGGCACAGTGTCGGCGATGCCTCGCTCCCGCAGCTCCCGGATCGCGCGTCGGAGGGTGTTGATTCCGACGCCGTAGTGGGCTGCGAGATCGGGCTCCGAGGCCAGACGCGCGCCTACCGGCAGGCTTCCCGCGCGAATCTGCTCGGCGATGTGCTCAGCGATCTGTACGTACACATAGATCCGGGACGCGGGATCGGGACGCCACTCCTGGTCTTCAGCCATGACGGCACGTTAGTCGGTCAGGAGTGATCATAGTTGGGCAGTAAGAGTCATGCCTCTCCCTGCCGAGTCATACCGCTACCTGACTCGTCATGATGGGCTTACAGTCGAGACCACAGAGACCCCGGCGAGGTGGACTAGACCTCCCGGGGCACGGCCAACGCTTACAAGGAGCGTCGACATGACCGACCTTATCCCCCGCGCCCTCCAATGGCTGCTCCTCCTCTTCTCCCCGGGCACCGGCAAACGGCGCCTGACCCGCCACCGCCCCTACCTCTGCCTGCACGTCACCGCCGTACGGCACCCAGCCCCCACCCCCGCGCCCTCCGGACTTCCCCGTCACCGTTCCCCGTACGGCCTCCACGCCCCGATCGACGGCTCCACGTCCGCCCTGGTCCGCCCCTACCTCGCCGCACATGAGGAGGAGGCCGCCCTCCAGCAGCGCCGCCGTCTCGCGCTCGTCCTCGCCGCGGACTTCGGGATCGACCTTGATCAGCACCTGGTCGGCCTGCGGGAGGTGGCCGTCTGATGGAACGCGTCAACGGCACGCCGGTACCCGCCTACGCACCCGCACCCGCACCCACCCCCACCCCCACCCCCACGCTCCGGCTCCTGCCCTGGCCGTCGCCCGAGGGCAAACCCTGCTATCTGGTGACCGACCACAACGGCGGCCACCTCTCCCGCCTCGCCGACGAACTGGAGGCCACCCAACTCGCCAACGGCACCGACGTACTCGACCTCGCCCGTGCGGTGCTGGACGACCCGGCCTCGCCGTACACCGAGGTCCGCTACGCGGGCATCCGTCTCGCCGAGTGCCTGACGGACGCCCTGCGCGTCGCCGAGTCCCGGGGGCTGCGCCTCCCCCCGCCCGCGGCCGAGGACGCCGTAGACGTCCTGGAAGAAGAGCAGCCGGAAGCTTGCCGCGGGCAGGCCACGCAGGACACAGGGGGCGGACTATGGTCGTAAGGACGACGCGTCGAAGGAGTTCACCGGTCATGACCGCCCACGCCGCCGAACCGACACCGGCCGTCCCGCCGATGCCCGAACGGAACCCGAAGGCACTGCGCGAGGCTATCGCCGAGCATGCCCCGCAGCTCCTCGCCGACTTCGACAAGCACTGGAAGTGGGCTGTCGCCGACGCCTACGACATCAGCACGGTGCCCGCGTTCATGACCCGTTGGTGGGGGGAGTACGCCATCGCCCGCGATCCGAAGCTGGACGCCCACATGAGGGACCTCCATCACCGCGCCTCGGGGTCCACTGACATCGCCGAGGCCAAGGCGCTCCTCGAAGAGGCATCCCATATCCGCTACCAGGTGAGGCGGCTGGAGCCCGGCCAGTGATCGACAACGGATTCATGGGTCCGCCGTGGCAGATGGACTGGACACTGAAGGCCCAGGCCGCTCGTGACGCCCTCCCGGAGAACGTGCGGAAGATGATCGATGCCGCGAGAGCCGAACTCGTCACGGCGAGGGACCCCTACTTCCGGGGTATCGACGCCGATGCGGGCCTCCCCGACGGTGTGAAGGTCGAGCCGGTCTTGTCCAGCGATCCCCACGGGGCCCGCGTCTTCCTCTTCGACAGCGGACACGGCTGGATGATCTACACCTTCATCCGGCGCGTCGAGGACCCGCAGATCATCGTGGAAGAGGTGTTCTGGCAGTGAACCGAGGCCGGTCGCGGCGGTGAACCGGCCCGCCGCCGCGACCGGCATTCGGCTGCCCGACTTGTCTGTGGCGGCACGTGCAAGCGGTCATGGGGGCATCAGTCCTCCTTGTACACTCCCCACACTCCGTTGGGTCAACTTGTGGGATTTTTATGGCTGTTGCCGTTGGCCGTGTTGTTCGTCAGGTGATCACCGAGCAAGCTCCAGAGGAACTGGTGCTGCTTGATTCGGTCGAGCGAATGGAGCCCGGGGCCAGAAGAAGACACCTTGCGGCGATGGGCCGAGGGCGGCGCGTGTCGCCCTCCACGCTCGACTACGGGCTGGACGTCGTCGTACCGCTGGTGACACCGGTGCTGTGGCTGGTGCTCACCGAAGCGGCCAGGGAGACGGCGGCCTCGGCGGTACGGGCTTCGGCACAGGCCGTCAGGTCTCGTTGGCAGCGGTTGCGGGGCCGGGAGCCGGAGAGCGAGCCCGAGATCACGCTGCCGCTGTCGGCGGAGCAACTCGACGTGGTGCGCGAGGCGGTGCTCACGCAGTGTGCGCAGGCCGGGCTGAGCACGGCGCGTGCCACAGCGATCGCGAACGCGGTCTTCCACCAGCTGTCCACACCGGTGGACCGGGATGCGACCTCGGCGGAGGACCGGCCCGTCCGACAGGAGGACCAGGAGCCGGAGTCCGGGTGACCGACAGTCCCAGTACCGCCGCGTCGGCGGCCGTCGGCGCGGACCTGGACCGACGGGTGGTCGCCGCAGGTACGCATCTGCGGTTCGCCCTCCTCGTCGTCCTGATCGCGACAGCCTCCATCAATCTGATGTCCCTCAGCGTCCCGCAGCAGGCGGACGTGAAGTGGCTGTGGACGGTCGTCGGCACGGTCGCCGTGTTCGGCGCCGCCGGGCTGCTGTTCTGGCTGGCACCGGCCTGGAAGCGGCGCCGGGCCGGGCTTGTCGAGATCGGCGATCCCGACCTCCTCGGCGAACTCGCCACGTTGGCCCAGCGGGCCGGGGTCACCCCGGCTCCGGCCTTCCGGCTGGCTCCGACGGCCGTGACGGCCAGCGCGTCGGCGTTCGGGCACCGGCGCTCGCGCACCGTGTGCCTGCACGCGGGTCTGCTGGTCCGGCGGGCTCAGGACCGTGAGGGCTTTGAATTCGTCGTCCTGCACGAGCTGGCCCACATCCGCAACCGCGATGTCGGGATCGCCTACGCCACCGAGGCCCTGTGGCGTTCGGTCGCGGTCCTCGTGGTCCTGCCCTACACGCTGCTCGCCCTGTACCCGATGCCCTGGGACCAGTCGCCGGCCGAGGCCCTCGACGTGTGGCGGACCCATTGGTCGCTGGGGCTGCGCGGGCTGTTCCACGTAGCCTTCCTGGTCGCACTGATCCTGCTGGCCCGCGGAGACGTGCTGCGCACCCGCGAGCTGTACGCCGATATCGACGCCGCCCGCTGGAACGGTGGCGTCCGGCGGCTGCCCGCTCCCGACTCGCGGTCCGGCGAGGGACGGCTGCGGCGGGTGCGAGACGCGTGGCGTGCGCATCCGGCATGGTCGGAGCGGGCGACCTCGCTGCTGGATCCCGGGCCCATGTTCGGCGTCCGGGTCTCCACCATGTTCCTGTCCGGTGTGGTGACCGCCCAGGTTGCCCTCAACCTCGACCTGGCCATACGGGATGTGACGGGATCCGAGACGTCATGGTCCGCGGACTTGCCCGAGTGGACGGCTGCCGCGCTCGTCACCGGGATCGCCGGAGTCGCCGTGTGGCGGGCGGTGGCGTATGCGGTGGCCTGCGGGCTGCGGGTGCCGTCCGGGTTGCGAGCGGGGCTCGCGTTGGGACTGGGGCTGGGCGTCGGTGAACTGCTCACCTTCCGGCACGCGGGCACGGGCTGGCTACCGCCGGCGCCGCAGGTGCTCCTCCTCCTGGCCGTCGGGTCGGCCGTCCTGCTGTGGTGGGCCGCCCAGTGTGCCGAGCTGTGGGTGACGACGTCACGGGGCCGTTCCCTGGTGCCCAGCCATCTGATCGGAACGGCCGCGCTGCTCGTGGTCTACGGCGGCTGGTTCACCTGGTGGACGTCGCGCGGGCACCTCTTCACGGGCGGGGACTTCCTCGCCCGGATGGACTGGGACGCCGTGCTCGGCCAGGTGTACCCCGGCACGCCGCCGGACCAGATGCCCTATCTGGCCGTGCTCAAGTGGCAGTTCTATGTGCCGCCGGTCACGTCTTCGACGATGGTGCATGTCGGCGGGACCGTGCTGTGGCTGTTCCCGCTCGCCGTGTGGGCCCGCCCTCAGGGGCTCGGCCCGGCGTCGTGGCTGCGGCGGGCGCGACCGCTGGGGCCGTGGCCCGACCTCGACGGGACAGTGCCCGCGATGCGGTGGCTGCTGACCCGGGTGGCGGCGGGCGGCGCGTTCACCGTGCTGGTCCTGCTCGGAACCCGGATGTGGCTGCACCGTACGCGCCCGCCCGCCGGTTTCCGCGGCGGAGCCTGGCTCACCCAGGTTTCGGCGGTCAGCCTGCTCGCCGTCCTGGCGGCGGTGGCGGTCACGACGTGCGTGGTGTTCGCGACGACGGAACGGCACCGGCTGGCGATGGCCCTGGCGGTCGGTGGCTCGGTGCTGCTGGCCGGTCTGGCGGCGGCGTTCGTGTTCGCCTCCGCCGACGGCTGTGTGCCGGGCGCGCAAGCGGTGGTCTCGAACTGCTTCTGGGAGAGCCGGCCCGGATGGATCATGGTGCACACCATCCTCGCCCCGCACGGTCTCGGCCTCGGTTTCTACGCCGTGACGGTCACCACGCTGCTGGCGGCAGCGGTGAGCCGACGTCCGGTACGAGTCCCGCGGCGGCGGTGGACACGCTCGTACGGGCATGCGTACGCACAGGAAAGGGCGGCGAAGCGCTGGAGGCGTCGGCTCCTGCCCGCCGCTGTGTGCGCCGGGGCCGGAGCCGCTGCGATCGTGGTGTGCCGGGCGGTACTGGCGGGGCTCCGTCCGCCGAAGGCCCAGGCGATGGAAGGCGGTCAGTGGCTGCCGGATGTGATGCTGTGGACGGCGGCGACCCTGGTCACGGTGGCGACGGTCGTCTCGATCGTGGTGGCGATGCGCGCCCGTGGCGCGTGGTGGCCCGTGTCGGCTGCCGGCGCGGGGGCGGTGAGCCTGCTGACCGGACTGCTCACTGCGACGACGCTCACCCTGGCCGAAGGCTGCGTGCCCGGTCTGGCAACGCTGTGGGCCGGGTGCGACCCACGGTTCGGGCCGGTGTGGCAGCTGACCCGGCTTCTGCTGCTCCCTCTTCTCGCGGCCTTGGCGGTGCCTGCCGGGGCGTTGACGGTGCTGATCGTGCTCTCGCTGCGCGCGCTGCCGCTCGCCCCGCCCGAGGTCCGGTGGCGGCGCCGGATGCTGCGGTCGGCGTATGTGGTGGCGGCCTGTCTGGCCCCGGTGCTGCTGCTCAGCGGCCAGCGGGAACTGGCGGCGTTCGCGGACCCCTCGACCGCGCAGGGCCGACAGGGAGAGCGGGCTCGGCAGAAGGCGGAGCAGCGGGAGCAGTTACGGGCATGGCTCGACAAGGGCGGTCTGGCCGCGCTGAACGCCTATGCGAGCGACTACCGCGCCTTGGCGGAAGCGTTGACCGAACACCCGCCCGCGGAGGGGTACCCCCACGATGTGTACCGACCGGTGTGCGCCTTCTGGGCCGCGGACGGTGCCAGAGCCGCACTCCTTCCTGCCCCGCCGTTCGATGCCCCGGAGGCCACCGACTGGGCTTCCATCGCAGAGCACGCCCAGCGAGGCGGCGGGTTGTGCGGCGACGGCCTGACCCTGGGGTCCGTCCCCCTCACCGAGCGGGGTGTCCGTGAGCTGGCCACGGCGGCGGACCAGTACACCGCCCTGTCGGTGGCCCTCTACACCTTTCTCTATCCCGGAGGAAAGCAGGAGGCGAACTGATGGACCGAGTCGGGGCACAGCCGCCGCTTCCTCCGGCATCGCGTTCAGGACTGCCCTCGTCCCGGTGCCGGAGGCGATGATGCCGTCGCCGGATCGCGCGACGGCGTGAGTCTCGCCGTGGAGACGTACGACACCACCACCGCCACGATCACCAGCGGCATGACGGTGACCCCCTGAGCCCCGATCAGCAGGGTGGCCAGCAGGACGGAGACCAGCGGGAGCCGCAGCATCGCGGCGCTCATCGCCCCGATGCCCATCGCGAACCCCGCGACCAGGCTCAGCCCCGGCAGATGGGAGCAGAGGATGCCGCCCGCCGCCCCCACGAACATCGCGGGGAAGATCGGGCCTCCCCTGAAAGCGCTGAGCGACACGCAATAGGCGAGGCCCTTGCACAGCACCAGCAGAGCCAGCGCGCCCACCGAGTACGCGGCGCTGTGGGTGAGGAAGGGGTCCAGCGCCGTCTGCCCCGAATACAGCACGTCGGTCGCCTGTTTGTCCGTGCTCTCCGCGTAGCCGATCGCGAGTCCCGCCACGACCAGGCCCATGACCACGGTGGCAGGCACCCGTCGCCGCTCGACGCGCTCGCGGAGCCGCACGGCGAGCCACCGGATGCCCACACCCACGAGCGCGGCCGACAGCCCGATGACCAGCGCCCAGCCGAACTCCGCCGCTGTCGGGCGCGTCGCTTCGGGTACGTCGTGCAGGGCCAGCGAGTAGGTGCCCAGCCCGCTCCAGGAGCCCAGCCCGACGAAGACGAGCGCGCCGACCCCCGCGGCCAGCAGTCCGGGCACCAGCACCATCGTCATCATCGGCCCGCCCAGCCCGGAGGCCTCCATCAGGAGGAACGCCCCCAGCAGCGGCGACCCCAGCAGCGAGCTGACGGCCGCGAAACTCCCGGCCGCGCCCAGCACCGCGCGCATCTGCTCCGGCGGGTCGCGTCTGACCAGCCGTACGGCACCGGCGGCGAGCCCGCTGCCGAGTGCCAGGAGGGGTGCCTCGGGCCCGAGGACGGCGGCGAAACAGAGCGTCGCCAGAGCGGCCAGGAAGATCCCGGGCAGTTCGACGGGCGGGGGCGCACCGGCCGGCTGGAACCCGGCGCTCGGTTCATGTCCGCCGTGCCCCGGCAGGTACCGGACCGTCAGCCCCACCAGCAGTCCGCCGACGGCGAGCAACGGCAGCGGCCACCAGGCCGGCGTTCCGTCGAACCCCAGTGCTTCGGGCAGATCCGAGTAGATCAAGGGCTGGGCCTCGCCGACCAGGACGAGAAACCCGAACGCCGCCGCGGACACGGGCACGCCGACCAGCGCGACAATCGCCAGAAGCACCAGGTACGCACGGCTCCGGAGAAGCGCCACCGGATCCGGCGGCGACCCGGCCCCGGATCCGGTCCTCTCCACCGACATGCGCACTGCCTCCTCGCATCGCCACCGCCGAACCGAACCCGGAAGGCCTCCGCGACCGAGGTGCCTGCCGCGATTCCGAGCCTCACACGCCGTCCTGAGGCAGGCATGCCGACACGGCCCATGTGTGTCACGGCGACGGCGTCCCTACGACCGGATCTCCTCGGCGTCGCGGTCGGAGGGGCAGTGGGAGGGAAGGGGCGGGGGAAGAGCCGAGGGTGAGGAGTCGAGGGTGAGGAGAGGGGCCAGGCGTGATCGAGGCGGAGTTGAAGGCCCGTGTCCGTGTGCCGGAGGTGGTCGCGCGGGCGCTCGACGAGTTGGGGGAGGGCAGGTCCGAGTCCTACCGGGACACGTACTACGACCTGCCCGACGGCAGTCTGCGGGCGCGGGACGAGGAGTTGCGGCTGCGGTTCGTGGCCGACCACGGCACGGGGGACCGGCGCACGCTGCTCACGTTCAAGGGGGCCGCCGTGGACGAGGCGTCCGGTTCGAAGCCCGAGTACGAGACGCGGGTGGAGGACTCGCAGAACGCGCACGCCATCCTGGAGCACCTCGGCTACGTACCGGCGATCGTGTTCGAGAAGCGGTGCCGTAGCCATGCCTTCGAGGCGTACGGGCGACAGCTGCTCGCCACCCTCGTACGGGTCCCCGAGTTGGACGGCACGTTCCTGGAGGTCGAGACCCTGGTCCAGGAGGAGGCCGAGGTTGTCGCGGCCCTCGACGACATCCGCGCCGTGCTCGCCGACCTCGGTATCGCCCCGGAGGACCTCACCCGCGAGCTCTACACCGAGGCGGTGGCGGCAGCCCGCCGTACCCAGCCCTAGCCGACAGGCCAGGGGGCGCAAGGGCGTGCAGCACACAAACACCTGAGGCCGGAATCCTTTCGGATTCCGGCCTCAGGCCTTCAGTAGCGGGGACAGGATTTGAACCTGCGACCTCTGGGTTATGAGCCCAGCGAGCTACCGAGCTGCTCCACCCCGCGTCGTTGAAACCAGTGTACGCCATCCGCGGGACCCCTGAGCACACGGTTAACGGCGGCCCCCGTCCGGCGGCTGTCGCGGCGGCCCCGCTCAGCCCAGCAGATGCCTGTTGGGTGCCTTCGCCCGCTCCTCGTACTCCGGCACCACCACCACTTCGGCGCCCTCCGCCGACAGCACCGCGTTGCCCGCCGCCGCGTCCTCGACGAACGTGTCCGGCTCGCGCCAGGCCGTGACGACGCGGCGGACGCCCGCGTCGAGGACGAGCCGGGCGCAGGGCGCGGGCCGGGAGGCGCGGTGGGCGCACGGTTCGAGGCTGCTGTAGACCGTGGCGGAGGCGAGGCGCGGGTCGGTGGGGTCGAGCTTGGCGAGGGCGGCCTCCTCGGCGTGGACCACGGGGTCGTCGCCCTCGCGGGAGTGGCCGCGGGCCAGTTCCGTACCGTCCGCCGCGACCACGACGGCCCCCACGCTGAACGCGGTCCGCGAGGGCGGGCACGCGGCGGCCAGGGTGCAGGCGAGGTCGAGCCAGTGCCGGTCGGCGGGGGAGACGGCCGGGCCCGTGCCGGGGACCGTGGGGGCGTAGCGGATGAGGACGACGTCGCCGACCGGCCGGGTCTCCAGCAGCCGCAGCCGGCTCTTCGGCCCGCCGGGGTAGGCACCCGTCCCGAACAGCCGGGGCGCGTCCGCCTCGCCCACGAAGAGCGGTGCGACGGCCAGCTGCACCTCGTCCGCGAGGCCCTGCTGGAGGAGCTGGGTGTGGACCCGGCCGCCGCCTTCCACCATGAGGTGGCGGATGCCGCGCACGTCTCCGAGGTGGTCGAGGACGGCCGTCCACTCCAGCTCGGGGCCGACGGAGACCACGGCCACGCCCTGCGGTCCTGTCGGCAGGCCCAGCCCGTGCAGCCGTTCCGCGCCCTTGTCGGTCGTGTACACGACCTTCTCGCCGCCGGTGTGCCAGAACCGGGCCGCCGGGTCGAGTTCGCCGGACGCGCTGACCGTGACCTTGAGCGGGTACTCGGGGAGCCCGGCGGCGACCCGGGCCGCACGCCGCTCGGGGGAGTTGACCAGCAGCCGGGGGTTGTCGGTGCGCAGGGTGCCGGCGCCGATCAGGATGGCGTCGCTGGCCGCGCGCACCTCGTCGACCCGGTCGAAGTCGGCCGGTCCGGAGAGCAGCAGCCGCTCGGGTCCGGTGTCGTCCAGGAAGCCGTCGAGGGAGACGGCGGCGGACAACAGGACGTAGGGCTGGGGCATGGACGCGCTCCCTTGGTTCAAGTTTTAAACAATAACTACACTGTACGTATGACGACCCGCTGGCTCACCCCCGACGAACAGCGTGCCTGGCGTGCCTACGTGGCCGCGAGTTCCCTCCTGGAGGACGCGCTCGATCGGCAGCTCCAGCAGGAGGCCGGCCTGCCGCACCTCTACTACTCCGTGCTGTCCGGTCTCTCCGAGGCGCCGGAGCGCCGGATGCGGATGACCGAGCTCGCCGAGCGTCTGAAGATCACGCGCAGTCGGCTGACGTACGTCGTGACCAGGCTGGAGAAGGACGGCGTGGTCCGGCGCGAGGACTGCCAGTGGGACAAGCGCGGCAGTGTCGCCGTGCTCACCGACGAGGGCATGACCCTGCTGGAGCGCACGGCGCCGGGGCACGTCGAGACGGTGCGCAAGGCCGTCTTCGACCACCTCAGTCCCGAGCAGATCGCTCAGTTCGAGGAGATCTGCGCGACCATCGCGACGGCGATCCAGGGCGGGGACCCCCGGACGGCCCCCGGCTCGGACGACCTTCCGTGGCGCCGCCGCGCGTGTCCGTCGGGCCAGCAGGACGAGCAGCGGGGATCCGAGCCGTCGGGACGAGCGGGATAGCGGGGTCCGAGCCGTCGGGACGAGCGGGATCCGAATGGGCAGGGCGAGCGGGATCGTGCGTGACGGGGATGTGACGAATCCCCAATTCGGTTGCTTGAAATTTGAAGCACGGGTTAGAGTCGCTGCGAGCGCTGTGCTTCAAAACTGAAGCACAGCGACACCCCGCACCAGGACCGGAGAACCGCATGCCCGACTTTCCCGCTGCCACCCCGCGTGCCCGCGTCCGGGTACCGCTGCGTTTCCAGGACGGCTACGGCGTCGACGCCGACATGGTCACCTTCCACGACCTCGTCGACGGCCGGGAGCACCTGGCGGTCGTCCTCGGCGACCCGGCCCCCGGCACGGCCCCGCTGGTCCGGCTGCACTCCGAGTGCCTGACCGGCGACGTGTTCGGCTCGGCCCGCTGCGACTGCGGCCCGCAGCTGCGCGAGGCGGTGGAGCGGATCGCCGACCGCGGCGGCGTCCTCCTCTACCTCCGCCAGGAGGGCCGGGGCATCGGCCTCTACAACAAGCTCGACGCGTACGCCCTCCAGGACCAGGGCCTCGACACCTACGAGGCGAACGCGGCGCTCGGACTGCCGGAGGACGCCCGGGACTACACGGCGGCGGCCCAGATGCTGGGGGCCCTCGGCATCGACGAGCTCGACCTGCTCTCCAACAACCCCGACAAGGCCCAGCAGTTGCGCGACCTCGGCGTGAGCGTCCGCGACCGCGTCCCCACGGGCGTCTTCACCACCGCCCACAACGTCCGCTACCTCCGCGCCAAGGTCCTCCAGACCCAGCACACCCTCCCCCTGCACGAGCTGACGGGCGGCCTGACGGGCCTCTCGGCGGGCTGAGCCCCGCCAGCCCCCCGGCACCCGCTGCGCCCGCCCTCCCGCACCTCCTCCGGCAGGGCCTAGCCCACTCGGCCCCACCGACTAGCCCCGCCGCCCACCCCCGGAAACCCTGTATCCGTGGGGCAGCGAGAGGGCGCGAAGGACATGCGGGAGCCGGGTGGGCGTCGGTTCTCGTACGCCCGTACGCTCGCCCGCGCCCTTCCCGTGCTGTTGATCGCCGTCGGGCTCTTCTACGACCACTTCACCCCGCGCGAGTTCACCGCGGTGCCCTTCTTCACCGCCGCGCCCCTGGTGACGGCCCCGCTCTTCACGCTGTACGGCACGGTGATCGTCGGCGCCGTGTCGGTGGCCGGCATCAGCGCCGTACGCGTCTATTACGAAGACTCCGGCCACGAGGACGCGATCACCGAGATCGTCACGGTCGCCACCGTCGCCGTACTGGCCGTCCTGATCAACCGCCTCGTCCGCCGCAGCGACGCCCGCCTCGCCACGGCCCGGGAGGTCGCCGAGGCCGCCCAGCGGGCCGTACTGCCGGTGCCGCAGGAGCGGATCGGCGGGCTGGAGATCGCCGCGCGGTACGAGGCCGCGCAGGCCGGGGCGTCGATCGGCGGCGATCTGTACGCGGTGCAGGACTCACCCCACGGCGTACGGCTGATCGTCGGCGACGTACGCGGCAAGGGGCTGGGGGCGGTGTCGGCGGTGGCGGTGCTGATCGGGGCGTTCCGGGAGGCGGCCGAGCAGGAGGCGACGCTCGAAGCGGTGGTCCAGCGGCTGGAACGGGCGCTGGCCCGGGAGGGGACGCGGCGGGAGGCCACGCGAAGGGACGCGGCGGTGGAGTTCGAGGGGTTCGTGACGGCCGTGCTCGCGGAGTTCCCGCACGGCGCGGGCCACGCCCGGATCGTCAACCGGGGCCACCCCTCCCCCCTGATGCTGCACGCCGACGGCACCCTGTGCACGCTGGACGCCCCGCAGCCCGCGCTGCCGCTCGGCATGGACGACCTGGGCACCTGGCCCGACCGCGCGGAGGACACCGTGTTCCCGCCCGGAGCCACGCTGCTCTTCTACACCGACGGCCTCTCCGAGGCGCGGGACGCGCACGGCGTCTTCTACGACCCGGCCGCACGCCTCGCCGGCCGTGTCTTCACCGCCCCGCGCACCCTGCTGACGACGCTCGCGGAGGAGGTGCGCCGACACACGGGTGACCGCACCACGGACGACATGGCCCTCCTGGCGGTCCGCCGCCCTTGAGGTGCCGAGGCCACCGAGATCGCCGCCCGCACCGTGCCCCCCGAGTACCGATGTCACTGAGCGTGTCCGTCCAGCCGTTCTCCGTATAACAACTGACGACACGTCAGGGCGACTGTTACTCGTGAGTCAAGGTCAACTCGCCCGTTTTCGGCCCCTCATGACCCGTAAAGTCCAGCGGGAAAGCCGGAACGATCATTAAGAACAGCTTGGAATGGAGTACTCGCGTCTATTAACGTTCGATAACGCAGCGCGGTCGTCCCAGCCGTCACAAGAGACGGCTCCGTGCTCACGCGTCGAATCCCGCAAGGGAACCGGGGAACCACCACCCTGGGGTGAATCGCACGGAAACCGCCGTGGCAGTACGCACGACCGGTTTACGCGCGTAGGAGACCTTCCTGCTCCGAACCCGTCAGCTAACCCGGTAGGCGAAAAGGAAGGAAGGAGTACGCCCACGTGGCGTCGAACCGGTCCGCGACCGAAGCCCCGTTCGTGCCGACCCAACGCGACGGCGAGAGCCAGACGTTCGGCTACGGCAGCTACAACAGCGACAACGAGGGCCCCTGGCAGGAGTGGAATCCGGGCGAGGACACCCTGCGCCCCGTCCGCGGCCGGCATCGCGTCGCCAAGAAGAGCGGCGTACTCGCACGGGGCGGACTGGCCCGCAGCTCCACCGTTCTCGGCGTCGGTGTCATAGCCGCCGTCAGCGGTGCCGGGATGGCCAGCGCGCAGTCCGGCAAGGCCCCGGTCTCCATATCGATGCCCGACATGCCGAACGTCGGCTCGGTCTTCGAGGACGAGCCCGACGAGCCGGAGCCCCAGGGCTCCTCCTCCCCCCTCAGCAGCGCGGGTCTGATCGCCGCCGACACCGAGCAGGGCACCGCCGACGCCGGCGAGGCGCTGCGCGCCCGCATCATGGCGCAGGCCGAGTCCCAGCAGGACGCCTTCGACAAGGCCGCCGCCGAGGCCGCGCAGACCGCCGCCGCGGAGAAGGCCGCCGAGCAGGCGGCCAAGGAGAAGAAGGAAGCCGAGGCCAAGGAGGCGGCCGCCCAGAAGAAGGCGGAGGAGGAGGCCGCGGCCAAGAAGGAAGCCGAGCGCCTCGCCGCCCTGGCCAAGCAGTTCACCCTTCCCACCTCCTCGTACACCCTCACCTCCACCTTCGGTCAGGCCGGCCCGTACTGGTCCTCCGGCTACCACACCGGCCTCGACTTCGCGGCCCCCACCGGCACCCTCATCAAGGCCGTCCACAGCGGCACCATCACGCAGGCCGGCTACGAGGGCTCCTACGGCTACAAGACCGTCCTCACTCTCGATGACGGCACCGAGATCTGGTACGCCCACCAGTCCTCCATCGGCGTCAGCGTCGGCCAGAAGGTCGCCACCGGGGACGTCATCGGCCGCGTCGGTGCCACCGGCAACGTCACCGGCGCCCACCTCCACATGGAGGTCCACCCCGGCGGCTCCAGCAGCGGCATCGACCCGGCGGCCTGGCTCCGCAGCAAGGGCCTCACCCCGTAGCCCGCCGCCACCCCACACAGAACCAGCGACGCCGCGTCCGCCCTCGGGCCCACGCGGCGTTCGTCTTGTTCTCCCGGAGAAGGGACGGCAAGCATGGCGAAGAGCGCACTCCTGGTGATGGACGTCCAACGGGACGTCGTGGCCATCGCCGACGACGGTTCCGGATATCTGCCGCGCCTGCGCAGGGCGATCGACGGAGCCCGGGCGGCCGACATTCCCGTGATCTACGTGGTGATGGGGTTACGGCCGGGCGATCCGCAGGTCAGCCCCCGCAACAAGGTGATGGCGAACGTCCTGCGGGCCGGCCTGTTCACCGAGGGTGAGCCCGGCACCGAGATCCACGACGACGTCGCGCCCCGGCAGGGCGAGGTCGTGGTCACCAAGAGACGGGGAAGCGCGTTCTCGGGCAGCGACCTCGACCTGGTGCTCAGGGCCCGCGACATCGACAGCCTCGTCCTCACCGGCATCGCCACCAGCGCCGTGGTGCTGTCCACCCTGTGGCACGCCGTCGACCTGGACTTCGGCCTCACGGTCCTGGCGGACGCCTGCCTCGACACCGACCCCGAGGTCCACGCGATGCTCACCGAGAGGCTGTTCCCGCAGTGGGCCGAGGTCCTCACCGTCGAGGGCTGGCTCGGGGCCATCGCGCCGCGTTAGCGCGCGCCGTGCCGGTGGCGATGGGGAATGCGGGTGGCGTCCGGTCCGATCGTTGACCTCGGAGAGGACGTCTCTTCGCAAGCTGGGCAGATCCGAGCGCCGCCGGGGCGGTGGGCCGACGGCGTCACCAACCTCTCCGAACGGCACACCTAGGGCCCTCCTGAGAGATAGGGGTTGTACGCGGGATACGACACCGCCCCGTGGACCACGGGCTGCGCGTACACCGACCCGTACCCCCCGAACGCCCCGTACCCGTACCCATGTCCGTACCCGTACCCGTACGCGTACTTCGCCCCGACCTCCCGCCCGGCATAGCCCATGGCCGGCCGAGCCAGCTCCCGCCTCCGCCACAGCTCGAACAGCAACTCGCGCTCCCGGAGCGCGAAGTCACTCCCCGCCCGCCCTCGCAACCCCCGATACCGGTGGAAGGCCAGCTTCGTCGCGTACACCTCGTACTCCGCGATCGACCGGGCCCCCGCCTTCCCGAAGTGATGCGCCGCGTACTCCCGCGCCACCCGCCGAGCCCGCATCGACCCCAGGACATACGGCTCGACCGGCGTCAGCCACCCCGCGGCCGCGTACGCGGGCAACCCCTCCCGCACGGTCCGCAACTCCCGCTGCCGAGCCCAGATCACCCACCAGGTCAGCAACCCGAACGCCGGCACCATGAACGCCGCGTACACCGCGAAGAATCCGAACTCGCCGAACGTCGCCGACCCGTTCCAGACCGAGTGCATCCCCATGGCGAGCAGGAGTCCGCCCAGCGGTACGAGCACCCGCCGCCCCCGCTGCCACTCCGCGGAGAACGCCGCCACCCCGAACCCGATCCCCGTCAACACGGTGAACAGGGGATGCGCGAACGGCGACATGATCACCCGCACGAAGAACGTGGCCGCGGTGACCGACGCGAGGCCGCTCCCCCCGCTGAGCTGGTCCGTCCCGAAGGCGGTCCCCAGATACAGGATGTTCTCGGTGAACGCGAATCCCGTCGCGGTGAAGCCCGCGATCACCACGCCGTCCACGACCCCGGTGAAGTCCCGTCTCCTGAAGAGGAAGACCAGCAGGACGGCGGCGGCCTTGGCGGTCTCCTCGACCACGGGAGCTATGACGGTGGCACCCAGGGTGTCGGCGTGCGAGGGGTCGGCCGTGGCCGTCGCTATCCACCGCGTCGCGAAGCTGTTCGCCACGATGGCTATCAGCGCCGCCGCACACGCTCCCCAGGCGAACGCGAACACCAGGTTCCGCCAGGGCCCGGGCTCCACGCGGTCCAGCCACCGGAACGCCGCCATGAGCAGGGGTACGGGCAGCACCGCGAGCCCCAGCCCGACGAGAAACCCCTCCGTGCCGGTCTGTTCGCGGACGAGCGCGAGGATGACGAGCCCGGAGACCGCGAGCAGACCTATCAGCGCCCCGTATCTGACGCTCTTCCGCTGCCACCAGCGGGTGGGCCTGAACACATACCCACCGGTCGGGCCGCTGGGGTGCGTCGGGTAGGGGGAACTGGTGGCCATTGCATTGACCCTAACGAGGGACGGGCGCCGCCCGCGACGGCGCGTGGTACGCCCCGCCGGGCTGTGAAGGCAGGTCGTCAGGCGCCTGTGGGGGGCAGTTCGGACTGCTGCTTCTGCTCCTGCTTCCGCTTCTGGTTCCGCTCCTGCTCACGCTGCTGTACGCGGCGGAAGAGCAGATCGTTCACCACATGACCCTTGTCCAGTCCCTGCCCCTCGAAACGGGTCAGCGGCCGGAAGCCGGGACGTGGCGCGAACCCGCCGTCGGCCCGGGTGTTCTCGAACTCGGGGTGCGCGGTGAGCACTTCCAGCATCTGCTCGGCGTACGGCTCCCAGTCCGTCGCGCAGTGCACGATCGCCCCCGGCCTGAGCCGGGACGCGGCGAGGGTGAGGAATTCCGGTTGGATGAGCCGTCGCTTGTGGTGACGCTTCTTGGGCCAGGGGTCGGGGAAGTAGACCCGCAGCCCGTCCAGCGAGTCGGGCGGGAGCATCTCCCGCAGCAGGATGATCGCGTCGCCGTTGGCGACCCGGACGTTGGACAGGCCGGCCTGGTCCGCGAGGTTCAGCAGATTGCCCTGGCCCGGCGTGTGCACATCCACGGCGAGGACATTGGTCTCCGGGTCGGCGGCGGCCATCCGCGCGGTCGCCTCGCCCATCCCGAAGCCGATCTCCAGCACGACCGGCTGGTCGTTCCCGAACAGCTCGGCGAGATCCAGCGCCCGCCCGTCGATGTCGAGCCCCCACTTGGGCCACAGCCGCTGCAGGGCGTCCGCCTGCCCGGCCGTCACCCGGCTCCGCCGCGGCTGGAAACTCCGGATCCGCCGCTCGAAGTGCGACCCGGCGGGATCCGCCTTGGGCCCGTCGGGAAACCGAGGTTCCCCCTTGGCACGGGCGTGCCGAAGGGAGGCACCGGGGGTGCGGGGCTCAGGGGCATCGGTGGAGTCAGACACAGTTCCACAATTTTACGACTCCTGACGGAGGCGGCTCCCTCGTGCCCGTCTCCATGCCCGTCCCCACGCCCGTGCCCACGCCGGGCACCGCTCGCCCGAACGCCCTCTCACGCCCCGGCCAGCGCGGCCAAGGCCCTCGCCCCGACCTCCCGCCCGATGGGCAGCGAAGCGGTGGCCGCGGGCGAAGGCGCGTTCAGCACGTGGACGGCCCGCGCGCTCTCGCGGATCAGGAAGTCGTCCACGAGGGTCCCGTCCCGCAGCACCGCCTGCGCCCGCACCCCTGCGGCCGCAGGCACGAGATCGCCCTCCGAGACCTCCGGCAACAGCCGCCGCACCGCTTGGGTGAAGGCCTTCTTGGACACGGACCGCCGAAGCTCCCCGGCCCCGTACCGCCAGTGCCGCCGCGCTATCCGCCAGGAGCCGGGCCACGTCAGCGTCGCCCCCAGCTCCCGGGGCCGTACCGTCCCCCACCCGTACCCCTCCCGGGCCAGGGCGGGCACGGCGTTGGGTCCGATGTGGACGCCTCCGTCGATCCCCCGGGTCAGATGCACCCCGAGGAACGGGAACGCCGGATCGGGCACCGGGTACACGAGTCCACGCACCAGCTCGGGCCGCGCCAGCTCGTAGTACTCCCCCCGGAACGGCACGATCCGCATCCCGGGGTCGTCCCCGGTCAGCCGGGCGACCTCGTCGCAGTGCAGCCCGGCGCAGTTCACCAGGACCCGCCCCCGTACGACGTCACCGCCGCGCACCCGCACGGCGACCCCCAGTGACGCCCGCCGGTCGATCCGCTCGACCTCGGCGCCGTAGCGGATCTCGGCGCCGGACGCGCGGGCGAGCTGACGGGCGACCCCCACGAAGTCACAGATCCCGGTGGTGCCGACGTGTATGGCCGCGAGCCCGCGCACCTCCGGCTCGTACTCGGCGATCTGGGCGGCGCCCAGCTCCCGCACCGGAATGCCGTTCTCCCGTCCGCGCTGGACCAGCGCGTGCAGCCGGGGCAGCTCGGACCGCTCCGTGGCGACGATCAGCTTCCCGGTGACGGCGTGGTCGATGCCGTACTCGGCGCAGAACTTCACCATCTCGGCGGCGCCCTTGACCGCGTACCGCGCCTTCAGCGACCCCGGCCGGTAGTAGATCCCGCTGTGGATGACGCCGCTGTTCCGCCCGGTCTGGTGCCGGGCCGGCCCCGGCTCCTTCTCCAGCACGGTGACCCGCGTGCCCGGCGCCGCCCGCGTGATCGCGTACGCCGTCGACAGCCCGACGATCCCGCCGCCGACCACGAGCACATCACAGTCGTAAGCGCCCTGGCTCCGCACGCGCCCCACCTCCCGACTCCGATAGTGCACTGCACCACTGACAATGCCCTCAAACCCGGAAGCCGCCCACATGGCGCTGGTCACGTTCTCCGCATGCCGGCCGCACGAAGCCGCGCTCCGGCAGGGGCGCGGGGAACTGCGCGGGGAACCGCGCGATCAAACCCGACGCACCCGCACCCGCCAAAGCACCCCGAACCCGGCAGACGAGTAGGCACCCGACCCTAGGCCGGCGTCATCAACAACGGCCGCGCCCTCTCCCGCAGCTCGATGACCCGCGGCTCGTCCCCGTACGGCTCCAGCCGATGCAGCAGATCCTTCACGTACTCGGTCGTGCGCGCGGACGAAATGCGCCCCGCGACCTCCACCGCCCGCACTCCCTGCTCACACGCCGCGTCGAGATTCCCGGACTCCAGCTCGGCAACCGCGGACACGACAAGCCGCAGCCCGTGCGACCGCACGAACTCCTCCGTCGGCCGCGACAGCGCCTGCTCGGTGAAGCGGCGCACCTGACGCGGCGCCTTGAGGTCGCGGTAGCACTCGGCCGCGTCCGCGGCGAACCGGTCGTACCCGTAGAACCCGAGCCAGCTCGGGTCGTGGTCGCCGTCCCGGGCCCGCTCCAGCCACCCCTCGGCGGCCTTGAGGGCCGCCCCGGCCGCTGCCGCGTCGCCCGCGCGGGCGTGCGCCCTCGCCTCGACGAGCCGGAAGAAGCTCATCGTGCGCGCGGTGGCGAGCCCCCGGTTGCGCTCCAGCGCGGCCTGCGCGAGGTCGACGCCCTCGTCCCCGAAGCCCCGGTAGGTCGCCTGCAACGACATCGTCGCCAGCACGTACCCGCCCAGCGGCACGTCGGCCGCGGCCCGAGCCAGTCGCAGCGCCTGGATGTAGTACCGCTGCGCGGCCTCCTGTTGACCCGTGTCAAAGGCCATCCAGCCGGCGAGGCGGGTGAGTTCGGCGGAGGCTCCGAAGAGCGCGCGGCCGACTTCGTCGGAGTACGAACCGAGCAGCAGCGGCGCCGCCTCGACCCGCAGGCACTCCGGCACCATCGACGAACGCCAGTCGCCGCCTCCGTACTTGGAGTCCCAGCGCCTGGCGTCCTCGGCGGCCTCCCGCAGCTTCCGCACATCGCTGTGGCCGACCTTCAGCGGCGACCCGGAGCCCTCAGCGGAGCCCGCTTCGCGCGCCACCGAACTGTCGGCCGGGGTTATGAGCCAGCGTGACGCGGGTGTCGCGTACGCGCTCACCGCGAACGATCCGGCGAGGGACTGCCAGATGCCACCGGTGCCCGCGCGGCGCCCGGCGAGGTCGAGGCGGTAGAGCTCCGTCGCCGCGCGCACCGCCTGTCCGACGTCACGGGGGAAGGCGAGGCCCACTTCGGGGGCGGGATCCGCGTCCGCCAGGCCGATCTCGTGGAGCGGCACCGGGCGGCCGAGCTTCTGCCCGATCGCGGCCGCGATGAGATGCGGCGCGGCCCCCTGGGGGACCATGCCCTTGGAGACCCACCGCGCCACCGAGGTCTTGTCGTAGCGAAGTGTCAACCCGCGTTGGGCGCCAAGATCGTTGACGCGACGCGCGAGGCCTGCGTTGCTGATTCCCGCGAGGGCGAGAACGGCGCCGAGCTTTTCGTTCGGCCCGCGTTGCTCCCTGGACATTGCGCCACCCCTCGAACAGACGGCTGCCGCGGCGGCATAGGCACGCGGCATTCGTAAACCCAGCGTAGTTCGCCGCATCCCAAGCGTTAAGGGGCCCAAATCCGGATGGCGGGATTGTGGTCCGTACGAAAGTGCGGGCGGAGTACGGAGTGTTGTCACGTGCTCCCGTTGTGTGGCCGTGCGCCTGTCCGTGCGCTCTTCTCCGGCCACCGGGGGAGCGGTTCCATGGTTGTGCGTGGGTCGGCCCGCTGTACTGGATCCAGTGGGCTGGGGGACACCGCCGCCTACATCCCCGCGGGCGGCGGACCGGTCCGGGGGGCGAACTCCGCCTCCCGGACTGTGCGTTGACGCTGAGTCGCCATCGGGGGTGGAGCGAGGATCGGGTGAACTCCGCCCTTCGTGGCCGATTTGGCTGAAAATCGACGGTGGTCGTCGAGGGTGAATACCGCCCCGACCACGTCTCTTGAGGGCGCGTTAGGTGTTTTGGGGGAGCGTACCGGGGGCGCATTCACGTCGTAGACCCGGGGTCCTCCTTTGTCGACCACCCCTCCTCAGGGGCGACTTGAGGGTGTGACGGGGGAGCGCTCTAGGCGCCCCAGGGGCGCACTTGCCGGTGCGCAAGCCGCACTGCGCGCCCTCCGACAGGCCTCCTTCGTGGCAGCATGGGAGCCGTTCGTACGGTGCACCGGTTGTCCACAGCCTGTGGAGGCGTCGATGCGGTGGTTGGTGGGATGGAGCAGTACCGCCGCTGGCGCGCCCGTCAACGGCTCCGCCGGCGCCGCGGGACCCGACGGAGAGACGGTGCAGCCGGTCGGCTCGCACCTGCTCTGGGGCGGCCCCGATCCGCTGTGGGCCGTCGGCGACTGGCGTCCCGACGAGGTGCGGGTCGTGCAGGCCGACGCCCAGACGCGCATCGCCGTCCTCGGTATCTGCGGTGCCTCCGACGAGCAGCTGCGCGTGGGCCTGTTCGCCGCCCGCGGTGGCGCCCTGCGCCATCTCACCGCCTGGCCCGGCAGCTACACCGCCGTCGTCCAGGTCGGCCGCCGGGTGACCGTCTGCGGCGACCTCGCGGGCGCGCGCCCGGTCTTCCACACCCCCTGGGCGGGCGGCACGGCGTACGCGACCGCCGCCCTGCCCCTCGCCGACCTCGTCGAGGCCAACCTCGACTTCGGGCATCTGGCCGCTCTGCTGGCCGCCCCCGATGTGCCGGACGCCGTCCACGACTCCACTCCGTACGACGGCGTGCGCCGCATTCCTCCGGGGCACGCACTGATCCTGCGCGCCGGGGCCCGTGAGGTCGCCGGCTACGAGCCGGTCGCCTCCCTCGCCGTCGCCGCCCCCTCCGCCGACCCGGCCAGCGCGGTGGACGCCGTCCGCGACGCCCTCGTGGAGTCCGTACGGGTCCGCCTCTCGGCCCCCCGGCACGTGCCCGACGTCGATCCCGGCCCGGTGCCCGGCATGGGCCCCGCCGAGCGCCGGGCCGCCCGGGGCATGCCCGTGCCCGGTATCGGCGCCGACGTCTCCGGCGGCCCCGCCTCCGGCACCCTGGCCCTGCTCGCCGCCGGCCTGCCCGGCGCCCCCGGCACGGTCCTCGGCCACGGCACGGGCGCCGGTGAGCGCCTCCTCGCCGTCACCTTCAACGACCTGGCCACCTCCGGCCGCGAGACCGAACTGGAACGCGCGGGCACCCTGGCCGCCAACCCCCGCCTCCACCACGTCGTCGTGACCGGCGGCGAGGAGGTCCTCCCGTACGCCGACCTCGAGGTCCCCCTCACCGACGAGCCGGGCCCCTCCCTGGTGACGGCCGCCCGCCACCGCGCCCGCCTGGCCTCCGGCAGCGCGGACCACTTCACCGGCTACGGCGCCCGCCAGGTCCTGGACGCCCACCCGGCCCGGCTGGCCGACCTCCTGATGGACCGCAAGCGTCGCCACCTGGTCCGCCCGGTCGCCGCCCTCGCCAAGGCCGACGGTTCGGTGATGGTCCCCGCACGCGTCTACGGCGCCGCGCGGAAGCTGGCCCGCACCCCGTACCGCTCCGGCGTCGAAGTCCTCGCCACCCGCCTGATGCAGCGCCGCTTCGAGGAGCCCGGAGGCGCGGTGGGCGCCTCCCTGGCGGCGCTCACCTGGGCCAGACCGGGCCCCGCCGCCCGCTGGCTGACCGGGGAGGCCCTGGCAGAAGTATCGATTCGCCTGGGTGCGACGACGGGCCGCCCCAGCGTCGGCCCCGGCCAGCGACCCGGCGACTTCCGCGCCCGCGCGGCCCTGGCCCGCCACGCGGCCGACATCAGAGTCCTCGAACAGGCGGCGGAGGTCCGCTCCCAACGCCTCCACACCCCCTTCCTCGACAACCAGGTCGTCCGCGCCTGCCGCGCCCTCCCCGAGGCCCTGCGCGTCCAGCCGGGCGCCCGCGCCGCCATCCTCCGCACGGTCCTGGAGGGCGCCGGCGTCACCGACCTCCCGCCCGGGTGGGGCGCCCCGTCGCACGCGACCTCCGCCGCGGCCGCCCGCACCGGCCTCCGTAGGGCCGCCGACACCCTGATCACCCTCTTCGACACCCCCCTCCTCGCCCAGGCGGGCCTGGTGGAGGCCCGAGTCGTCCGCAAGGCCCTCCGCGCCGCAGCCGAGGGCGAGCCCCTCCCCCTCGACGGCCTCGCCGACCTCGTCGCCGTCGAACTCTGGCTCCGCCGCCTCCTCTCCCGCCGAGGCACCTGCTGGACCGGCACCCCGGCCCGGCAGCGCGCGGTCCCCGCCGGGATCACGCCCCAGCGGGGCGCCCTGGGCGCGGGGGTGGCGCGACGGGTGTGAACGGGGGACGGTCCGCCGAAGAGCGCCCGGCGTAGCGGAATCTCAGCATCCGGATGCGTACAACCAACCGGGTCCGTCGACGGTCTTCATCGAGATCGGACAGACGTCCGACTCCCCAGCACCTCACGTGCACGTACGCGCCCTCCGACGCATGGCGTACCCGAGGTGGCGTAGCTCTTGTGCCAGGAGAACCATGCGTACACGTACGGCTGCCGCCGCCACCCTCGGCACCTCGGTGCTGCTTTCGCTGCTCGTCCCCGCCGCCGCCCACGCGGACACCGCGAAGGGCGACACGGTCTTCACCTCGGTGAACTTCAACAAGAAGACCTTCAACGTGGGCGTCAGCGCGGCCCAGACGGTCAGCGTCGCCGCCACGGCCAAGGACGGGTCGGGCATCAAGGGCATCTACGGAGCCAAGCTCATCAGCTCCGACGACCGGATCATCCACGCCCACGCCGCCGACTGCACCAGACCCTCCTCCACCACCATGAAGTGCGTGTTCAAGTTCACCCTGGACGCCAACCGCACCGACTACTACGACCTCAGGAACAGCTCGGCGGGCACCTGGCGCTTCACCGCCGAGGCCGCCGCCAACGACAGCGACTTCTACGACCTGGAGACCAGCGCCAAGATCCAGGTGAAGCGCCTGGCCAAGCTCGCCACCACCAAGGCCGGCCCCGAGCCCGTGGCCAAGGGCGCCAAGCTCACCGTCACCGGCGCCCTGACGCGGGCCGACTGGAACACCAACACCTACCAGCCGCACGCCGGCCGCTCCGTCGCCCTGCAGTTCAAGCGGTCCGGCACCTCCACGTACACCCCGGTCAAGACGGTCACCACCGACTCGGGCGGCAAGCTCCGCACCACCGTCACCGCCAATGCCTCGGGGACCTGGCGCTGGAAGGCCACATCGACCTCCACCACGAGCGGGGCGACGGCGTACGGCGACACGGTGACGGCGAACTAGTGCCGCGACAGGCACCGGACGCCGCTCCTCAACGGGCAGACGTTGCCTGTCACGGCATTAGGCAGGCGAACGGCGCTCCTGAAGTGAAGGCCCTCTCGCCGTGACCCCGGTCCGAGCTCTCACTCACACCTGAACGACGACTCCGCCCAGTCCGCCGGCACCGCCGCGTCGTGGGGGCGGTACGGCTCGACGACCAGTCGTACCGTCTCCCGCCCGCTGAGGTTCACGTGGACCGGAACCGCCGGATCCCCAGCCCGCACCAGCCCGGACGCCCACAGCCGGACCCCGTCGCCGTAGACGGAGAAGGAGACCTTGCCGAGGCCGTGCGTCAGGTCGTCGACGCCGACGAGCGCGTGGTACGAGGCGCACCGGCGGTTGAGGTCGATGGTCACGGAGGAGCGGCCGTGCACGGTCACCCCGTTCGCGTACCGCTTCCCCGCGATCGACATCCCGTTCCGCTGCCAGACCCAGCTGCTCTCGCCGAGGCGCATCTCGGGCTCGGTGCCGTCGCCGAGCACGCCGTACCGCAGCTCGTTCCACCGGTAGACGGCCGGGGGAGGCGGCGGGGGCGGGGAAGCGGGCGGCGGGGGCGGTGTGGGGGACGGCTTCGGCGGTGCGGGAGTCGGCGTGGGGGTGGGGGTGGGGGTGGGCGTGGGAGCGGGGGTCGGCTTCGCGGAGGGAGCCGGCGTCGCGGCCCGCGACGGGGAGGGCGTCGGCGTCGGTGTCGGCAGCGGCTCGGACGCCGGCACCACCCTCGCGGGCGCGCCCGGCGCGGACTTCTCCTCCGGCGGCGCAGGGGGATCCGGCTCCGGGGCGGCCTCGACGGGCTGCGAGGCGGGCGGCTTGGCCAACGGCTCCCTGGGTCTCACGTCGTCGTTCGCCAGCGCGAGCGCCACCGCCGCGGCGACCATCCCGGCCACACTCACCGCGATCCCGGCCTTCGCCGGCGCGCCGAGCCCCTCAGCGGCGGCCCCACCGCCCGCCCCCGCGCCACTGGAACCGCCGCTCGCGGCGGCCGCCGCGCCCGCGACCCCGGCCGCCCCGGCTCCCGTGCCACCGGCGACGAGCGCGGCCACCTTCGCGTACCCGGCCGCACCGAACCACCCGATGACCGCGACGGGTACGACGGCGGGGATCCCGCTCGCGACTTCCTTGATCTGCCCGGCGGCCAGCCGGCACGCCGCGCACTCCTCCAGATGGGCGCGCAGCCCCCGCTCGGCCCGAGTCCGCAGGCTGCCGCGGGCGTACGCGCCGAGCCGGTCGGCGTAGCGGCCGCACTCCGCCGAGTTCCCGGCGAGCGTGGTGCTCACATGGGCCTGCAGATACGCCTGTTTGAGTCCCTCTCGCGCCCGGCTGGCCAGTACCCGGGTTCCGTTGGCGTCCAGACCGAAGAGCGTGGCGACCTCGCTCGGCGACTCGTCCTCGACCTCTGTGTGCCAGAGCACGGCCTGCCACCGCTCCGGCAGCGAACGGAACGCCCGCATCGCCATCGACTGCTCGGCCTCGTGCATCGCCCGCACATCGGCCCCCAGGTCCAGCGTGTCGCTGTCGGACACCTCGGCCCGGCGCGACGACTGCGCCGCGAACACCGCGAAGTCGTCGACCAGATGTTCCCGCTTGGCGGAGTTCGTCCACGTCGCGGCGACGCGTCGCACCGACGTCAGCAGATAGGCCCGTACGGCGTGCTCCGGGCCGGAGCCGCCTCGTACCGCCTGCAACATCCGGGCGAAGACCTCGGCCGTCAGGTCGTCCGCGGTATGGGCGTCCCGGCAACAGGTCCGGGCGTACCGACGCACCGCCTGCGCGTGCCGCCGGTACAGCTCCTCGTACGCCGAGTCCTCCCCCGATCGCATCCACTCGATCAGATCGGCGTCGGAAGGCGCCCGCGGCGGCAGCACACCGGAGTCGGAACGGTCCCACTGCGCCGGAACGCCGCGCCCCCCTTGCCTCGGCACCTGGGGCTCAGCCTCAGCCTCCGCCCCCTCCGCCGACTTCGACTCGTCCCGCCCGTCAACACCCATCGCGGAAGCCCCCGCCGCCAGCCGACCCAGTCCCGAACACCAGGGCAGCGTGCCATATTGGCTTTTGTTCAGTCCCTAGCACTACGGGCATACCACTCGTCCGAGGGGACTTCCCAGACCTCAGGCCACGCGTTCACCCAAATGAGCAACGCGGTCTCCGATTCCGCGCCCGAAAGGGGCGCGGGGAACGGCGCGAGAACCCCCACCGGACCCGCACCCGCGAACGCGGCCTCCCGGGGTCGAAGGGGCAGTGCCCCTGGGGACGGGAACGGGTAAGGGCGGCGGGGGCGAAATAACCACCCCGCGCCGCCCCTGGTGAACGACTCGCACCCGCCCACGATCAGGCAGGCAGCCGGCAGGCCTCAGGCAGGCCGAGACCGCAGGCCTCAGTCAGGCCTCAGGCAGGCCGGGACCGCAGACCCTCCAGCAGAATGTCGAGCAGCCGAGCCGACGCGGCGGCCTGCTGCGCCGCGTCCGGCAGCGAAGGCGCCCCCGTCGCGATCACGAGCAACACATCCGCCACGGTCACGTCCTCCCGCAGCTCACCCGCGGCACGAGCCCGCTCCACCAACTGCCCCACCACCTCGAGCAGCGCCGAAGCCCCGGCGTCGTCCACCGGCCCGCCAAGGCCGGCGGCGGAGCCACCCGCGTCGGAGTCCGCCGACACCAGCCGAAGCTCGGCCGTCGGCTGTATCCGCTGCTGTGGCACCCGTGCCTCGTCGACGACGATCTGGCCGACCCCGTCGGACCCGTCCTCGGCGACGCCGACCCGCAGCACCTGCGGCG
Source organism: Streptomyces akebiae (assembly GCF_019599145.1). Lineage (NCBI taxonomy): Bacteria > Bacillati > Actinomycetota > Actinomycetes > Kitasatosporales > Streptomycetaceae > Streptomyces > Streptomyces akebiae. Next base: position 5,433,407 of record NZ_CP080647.1, read on the forward strand.
GCAGCAGCCGCCCGGCACCGGAGGCCACCGACGTCCGCAGGAACCGCGACAGTGCCTGCCACGGGTCCTCCTCCTGCCCGAGTGCCACCCTGGCCTGTTCGGTGAGCCGAGACGTCTCCTCCTCGGCTATCCGGCGGACCAGGACGTCCTTGCTCGGGAAGCGCCGGTACACCGTGCCGACACCGACCCGCGCGCGGCGGGCCACGTCCTCCATCGGCGCGCCGTACCCCAGCTCGCCGAAGACCTCGCGCGCCGCGCGCAGCACGTGCTCGAGGTTGCGCTGTGCGTCCACGCGGAGCGGAGTGGACCGCACTCCGTCACCGCGTCCGTTGCCGCCCGCCGAGCCGATCGCACCACCGGGTGCGATGGTGGACGCGGACGACCAATGGGACTCCTGAATATGCATACGTGTTCCCCCGGTAATGACGTCTCCCCCCGGAGACTCTCCCCGTCATCGGAAGCCGGAGCGGCGGAACGAGCGTCCAAGGTCCTCGGCGGTCACCGATCACCTTCGTCGGAGACCCGGTCCCCGGACCGACCGCCCGTCGCGGACCACCCGGAATCCGGACCCGGACCCGACATCCACGACCTCGACCCCGGACCCGACCGAACCTCTTGAACGCATCCCCCCTACACCCCGTCGACACACGAACATAGTTGAGAGGGAGTCAATTCAGAAGGGGCACGTTCCGCACGGAGCGCCCCTCGATCGGAGTACGGGCGGTTTACGTCCGGTTTGCGCCCCCTCCTGCAACCGGTCTCACACCTTCTGACCTGCGCACATGCCGCTCGCGCCGGCAAATCGGCCAACCCCGCGCCCGCACGGCGACCGGTCACACAAATTGCCGGGCCTGTGGACAAACCAACGAGCAAGGTGCGTCATGGGATGGTGAAGGAACCGATGCGCATCCTTATCGTCGGCGGCGGATACGTCGGGCTGTACACAGCGCTGCGCTTGCAGCGACAGCTGAAACCGGAACTCGGACGCGGAGACGTCGAGATCGTCGTCGTGTCCCCCGACCCCTATATGACGTATCAACCCTTCCTTCCGGAGGCGGCCGCGGGCTCCATCTCGCCCCGCCATGTCGTCGTGCCCCTGCGCCGGGTCCTCGACAAGTGCAAGGTCGTCATCGGCGAGGCCACCGCGATCAACCACGCCAAACGCGTCGCGACCCTCAGCACCCTCGCCACCGAGGAGGAGGGCTCGGCCGCCGAGCAGCTGACGTACGACGAACTGGTCCTCGCCCCCGGATCCATCTCGCGCACCCTGCCCGTGCCCGGCCTCGCGGACCACGGCATCGGCTTCAAGACCGTCGAAGAGGCCATCGGCCTGCGCAACCACGTCATCGAGCAGATGGACATCGCCTCCTCCACCCGCGACCCCGCGATCCGCGACGCCGCCCTGACCTTCGTCTTCGTGGGCGGCGGCTACGCCGGCGTGGAGGCGCTCGGCGAGCTGGAGGACATGGCCCGCTACACCGCGCGGTACTACCACAACGTGCAGCCCGAGGACATGAAGTGGATCCTCGTGGAGGCCTCCGACCGCATCCTCCCGGAGGTCGGCGAGGAGATGGGCCGCTACACGGTCACCGAACTGCGCCGCCGCAACATCGACGTACGGCTGCACACCCGCCTCGAATCGTGCGCCGACCGCGTCGCCGTCCTCAGCGACGGGGCCCGCTTCCCGACCCGTACGGTCGTCTGGACGGCCGGGGTGAAACCCCACCCGATCCTCGCCGCCACCGACCTGCCGCTGAACGAGCGCGGGCGGCTGAAGTGCACCGCCGAGCTGTCGGTGGAAGGCGTCGCGCACGCCTGGGCCGCCGGTGACGCGGCCGCGGTCCCCGACGTCACCGCCGAAGCCGGCAAGGAGACCGCGCCCAACGCCCAGCACGCCGTCCGCCAGGCCCGCGCCCTCGGCGACAACATCGCCCGCTCCCTGCGCGGCGAACCACTGCAGACGTACGCGCACAAGTACGTCGGCTCGGTCGCCTCCCTGGGCCTGCACAAGGGTGTCGCCCACGTCTACGGGCGGAAGCTGAAGGGCTACCCGGCCTGGTTCATGCACCGCGTCTACCACCTGAGCAGGGTGCCCACCTTCAACCGCAAGGCCCGCGTCCTCGCCGAATGGACCCTCTCCGGACTCTTCAAACGAGAGATCGTCTCGCTCGGATCACTCGAACATCCCCGTGCGGAGTTCGAACTCGCGGCCGGTGGAAAGCCTCCTGAGAACCCGAAGGGGTCGTCCTGACCGGATCCCGGAACTCCACCGGTCGGGCCGACGTCTGACGGATGTCGGTCCGGTCGGCCAGACTGGTCCGCGACGTGATCCATGATCCCGGGCGGGGCCACTCCCTCGCCCACTACCCACGACCAGGCGTCCCCCACCGCCGCACCCGGGGCTTCCCTCGGGCCACCGGCCGGATCCGGAGCCGGCCACAGACGACCACACGAGGCACGAGGCAAGGATTCGGTGAACTTCACGCGCTGGAGCGCCCGGCTCCCCGGTACGCAGCGCCGCGCCGCAGCGCGGACCGAACACACGGTCACCCCGGACCGGCGCGGGGAAGGCTCCGTGCCTGCGGCCCGCGTCGAACGGCAGAGCGACGACCCTCCGGACGGCCACCTGACCGTGCCCGCCGTCGACGACCTCCCCACCCGCGAGATCCTCGACCGCATCCCGGCCCTCGTCGCCCTCGTCCACGGCCCCGACCACCGCACGGCCTACGTCAACGACGCCTATGTCGCGGCCTTCGGCGTACGCCCGCTCGGCGAACCCGCCCGCGCGTCCCTGCCCGAACTGGACGCCCTCGGCCTCCTCCCGCTCCTCGACCAGGTCCTGCGCAGTTCCAGACCCCGCACGGTCAAGTCCCGCAAGGCCCCCGGCGGCCGCAGCTACACGATCACCTGCACCCCCGTCGCCCTACCGAGCGGTGCCGAGCAGAGCGAGGGCGGCGTACTGATCTTCGCCGCCGACGTCACCGACCACGCCGAGGCCGGCGAACGCCTGCGCGCCAGCGAACGCCGCCAGCGCGAGACCGCCGTCACCCTCCAGCGTTCCCTCCTCCCACAGGAACTGGAACAGCCCGACGACCTGCGTATCGCCGCCGTCTACCACCCCGGCGGCACCGAGACCGCCGTCGGCGGCGACTGGTACGACGTCATCACCCTCGGCGGCGGCCGCACCGCCCTCGTCATCGGCGACGTCATGGGCCGAGGCGTGCGCGCCGCCGCCGTCATGGGCCAACTCCGTACGGCCGTCCGCGCCTACGCCCGCCTCGACCTGCCCCCTCACGAGGTCCTGCAGCTGCTGGACGGTCTCGCCACGGAGATCGACCCCAACCAGATCGCGACCTGCGCCTACGCGGTCCACGACCCCAACGAGGGCCGCCTGGTCTACTCCTCCGCCGGCCACCTCCCCATCCTCGTCCGCGACGAGAGCGGCACGGTCCTGCGCGCCGACGAACCGACCGGCCCCCCGCTCGGCACCGGCGGCTGGACCCACACCTCCGGCTCGATCCCCCTCGGCCCCGGCTCCACGGCCGTCTTCTACACGGACGGGCTGGTGGAGCGCCGCAACGAGGACCTGGACGAGGGCATCGCCGCCCTGGAACGCGCCCTGTCCGGCGCCACCGGAACCCCGCAGGTCGTCTGCGACCGCCTCGTCCGCTCGACCGGCGTCACCGCCGACCACGACGACGACGTGGCCGTCCTCGTCCTCCAGCACCCCGCCCGCACCGGCCCCGACAGCGAACTCTTCCGCAACGCGGCGCTCGAACTCCTCGGCGGCGTCGAAGCGGCCCCCCGCGCCCGCGCGTTCGCCTCCGGCGTCCTGACCAGCTGGCGCTTCCCACCGGAGCTGCACGACCTGGGCGTCCTGGCGGCCAGCGAACTCGTCGCCAACTCCCTGCAACACGGCACCCCACCCATGCGTCTGCGGCTCCGCCGCACCGACCGCCGGCTGATCGTGGAAGTCACCGACGGCAACGACCACCTTCCCCGGCGCCGCCGCGCCGAGCCCGCCGACGAGTCCGGTCGCGGCATCGCCATCGTCGCCACCATCGCATCCAACTGGGGCAGCCGCCGGGCACCGGGCGGCGGCAAGGCGGTGTGGTGCGAGTTCGCCCTGCCGGGGCCCACCTGAGCGGCCGGGGCCGGGGGCACAGTCCGGCCCCGGACCCTCACACGGACTCGGGGACCGGTAGGTCCGCCCGGCGGGCGGTGTCGACGCCCGCGCGCCAGGCGACACGGGCCGCGTGGAGGCGGGTCTCGACGCGGGTGAGCACCCTGCTAGGCCTGCTCATCGCCGTGATCCCCACCGTGGTCCTCGCCTCCCAGATCTCCGGGTTTCCTGAGCGTGCCCTGGTGGCAACTGGGCGTACTCGCCGCGGCGACCTAGGCCGCGGTACTGCTCGCCGCTGTCCTCTCCGCCCACAAGCTCCGCGTGACCGAAGCCCGAGCCACCTGAGGGGCGCCGCGCACGACCCCCCTCAGGGCCGGGGCGTCAGGCCCGGGCCGCCACAGGATCCGTGACGGCGGCTCCACTCCCGGCGACCACTCGGCTGCTCGCGAGCGCGGGCTGATCCTGCACGGCCGTGAGCTGCCGCCCGAGTCGCAGCGCCAGCACACTGATCCCCAACGAGCACAGCAGGAACGCCACGATGTACGGCGCGTGCAGCGAGGCGCCCATCGGTCCGCCCACCGCCGGACCGACAGCCAGCGCGAGCTGCTTCACCAGAGCGAAGGCCGAGTTGTACTGCCCCGCCAGCCCGGCCGGAGCGAGATCCGCGACCAACGGGGCGACGGTCGGCGACAGCATCGCCTCACCCAGCCCGAACAGCGCGTACGTCGAGACGAACGCGGCCACGGCCATCTCCTGGCTCCCGTGCCCGAGTCCCGCGAAGCCCGCGACACCCCAGGCCACGGCCCAGATCAGACCCACGGCCGCGATCACCCGCGACCGCCGGCGCCGCGTCACGAACCGCAGCACGGCGAACTGCGCGACCACGATCACGGCGGTGTTGGCCGCCAGCGCCGTACCGAGCGCGGAGGTCGATACCCCAGCCGCCTCCACCCCGTACGCACTGAGCCCCGACTCGAACTGCCCATAGCAGGCGAAGAACAACACGAAGCCCAGCACACACAGCTGCACCATGGCCCGGTTGCCGAGCAGCTGCTTCCAACTCCCCTTGGCCGAGGCTTCCGCGGGCACGCCCTCGACCTTGGGCGCACGCGGCATCCGTACGGTCGCCATCACACCCACGAGCAGCAGGAACATCGCCGCCTGTATCGAGAACAGCAGGACGAAGGAACCCGCGCGCGAGGCATCGACGAGATGCCCGCCTATCAGCCCGCCGACCCCGAGCCCGAGATTCTGCAGGAAGAACTGTGTGGCGAAGGCCCGCGACCGGTTCTCCGCACCGGAACAGTCGACGATCATCGTCGCGAGCGCCGGCTGCATCACGGCCTGCCCCGCCCCGAGCACCGCCGCGGACACCAGCACGGTCGTCGCACCGGTGGCCAGTCCGAGACTCAGCGAACCGACGGCGGCGGTGACCAGGGCGGTGAGCAGCACCGGAAGCGGCCCGCGCCGGACTATGGCCCGCCCCGCGAACGGCAGCACCACGAGCGCGGCGACGGCGAAGACCGCCAGCACGAGCCCCGCCGTCATCGCACCGAGATCCCGCACCTGCGCCACATAGACGTACAGATACGGGACCGTGAAGCCGAGTCCGAACGCGCCGAGCGCGTTGCCCACGTGAATCCGGCGCATCGCTGCGCCCATCCCCCTGGTCACGTTCACCTGCCTAGGTAAGGGAAGCCCTCTGCCCACCTGGACAGGCGTTAGCAGTGAAGACTTCGAAGCTAAAACTTAGACCTAAACAGTACACGCCGAAGGACTTCGATGCCAAGCAGCGGCGTGCCATACTGCGGCCCATGGGCGACACCCCAGGCACCTCCGGCAGCGCCGAGCCGACACTCGAAGAACAGATCGCCGCCTACCAGCGCGAGTTCCAGGACCTCGACCCTCAGGTCGAGAAGATCGTCTCGGCCCTCTCCCGTCTCCACCGCCGTATGAACGTCGCCTACGGCCGGCAGACCTCGGAGCTCGGCATCAGCAACGCCGAGTGGGAGGTCCTGAAGGCTCTCGTCCTGTCCGGTGCCCCGTACCGGATGGGCCCGAGCGAGCTGGCCAAGCGACTCGGCCTGACGCCGGCCGCCATGACCCATCGCATCGACCGCATGGTCGCGGAGGGCCTGGTGACGAGAAAGCGCGACGAGAACAACCGTGTACGCGTCATCGTCGAGCTCACCCGCGACGGTCGGGAGAAGTGGCTGGCGGCCATGCGCCTCGCCTCGGTATTCGAAGAGGACCTTCTCCAGGACCTCTCTCCGCTCGAACGCACCGTCCTGGGCGAGGTGCTGACCCGACTCCTCCGCCGCGTCGAGCACGCCCAGCCGGACGCCGGCGGCCGTCTCACCGACCTCGACTGAGGCCGTACGCTGGGGGACGGCCGAGGTTTGGCCGGGGGTCACCCGGGGGAGGCTTGACAGTCCACACCGTGATCCGTAGAGTTCTTCGGGTTGCCGCGGGGCCGTAACGGTTCTGCGACAGCACCTCCGCCGCTCAAGCGGCACCCAAACCAACCAGCACGATCTCCCAAGCGGGGCGAATTCGATGTGCCCGAATTCAATTCGATTTGGGTTCGGTATGGGTTCGACAGGCCCGATTGGGAACTGCCGGACAGATCCGCTAAGGTTTGGGACGTCGGAACGGCCCAACAGCCGTGAAGGCAACACCCGCTGACTGGGAATCAGGCCCGAAAGGATCTGATAGAGTCGGAACCGCCGGAAAGGGAAACGCGAAAGCGGAAACCTGGAAAGCACCGAGGAAATCGGATCGGAAAACGATCTGATAGAGTCGGAAACGCAAGACCGAAGGGAAACTGCCCGGAGGAAAGCCCGAGAGTAGCTTGGGTGAGTACAAAGGAAGCGTCCGTTCCTTGAGAACTCAACAGCGTGCCAAAAATCAACGCCAGATATGTTGATACCCCGTTCCCGGCCGGTCATCGGTTGGGGCGAGGTTCCTTTGAAACAAACACAGCGAGGACGCTGTGAACCATCGGATCATTCCTCCGGTGGTTCCGCTCTCGTGGTTTGCACCCGATTACGGGTACACATTCACGGAGAGTTTGATCCTGGCTCAGGACGAACGCTGGCGGCGTGCTTAACACATGCAAGTCGAACGATGAACCACTTCGGTGGGGATTAGTGGCGAACGGGTGAGTAACACGTGGGCAATCTGCCCTTCACTCTGGGACAAGCCCTGGAAACGGGGTCTAATACCGGATACAACCACTGCAGGCATCTGTTGGTGGTGGAAAGCTCCGGCGGTGAAGGATGAGCCCGCGGCCTATCAGCTTGTTGGTGAGGTAACGGCTCACCAAGGCGACGACGGGTAGCCGGCCTGAGAGGGCGACCGGCCACACTGGGACTGAGACACGGCCCAGACTCCTACGGGAGGCAGCAGTGGGGAATATTGCACAATGGGCGAAAGCCTGATGCAGCGACGCCGCGTGAGGGATGACGGCCTTCGGGTTGTAAACCTCTTTCAGCAGGGAAGAAGCGAAAGTGACGGTACCTGCAGAAGAAGCGCCGGCTAACTACGTGCCAGCAGCCGCGGTAATACGTAGGGCGCGAGCGTTGTCCGGAATTATTGGGCGTAAAGAGCTCGTAGGCGGTCTGTCGCGTCGGATGTGAAAGCCCGGGGCTTAACCCCGGGTCTGCATTCGATACGGGCAGACTAGAGTGTGGTAGGGGAGATCGGAATTCCTGGTGTAGCGGTGAAATGCGCAGATATCAGGAGGAACACCGGTGGCGAAGGCGGATCTCTGGGCCATTACTGACGCTGAGGAGCGAAAGCGTGGGGAGCGAACAGGATTAGATACCCTGGTAGTCCACGCCGTAAACGGTGGGAACTAGGTGTTGGCGACATTCCACGTCGTCGGTGCCGCAGCTAACGCATTAAGTTCCCCGCCTGGGGAGTACGGCCGCAAGGCTAAAACTCAAAGGAATTGACGGGGGCCCGCACAAGCAGCGGAGCATGTGGCTTAATTCGACGCAACGCGAAGAACCTTACCAAGGCTTGACATACACCGGAAACGGCCAGAGATGGTCGCCCCCTTGTGGTCGGTGTACAGGTGGTGCATGGCTGTCGTCAGCTCGTGTCGTGAGATGTTGGGTTAAGTCCCGCAACGAGCGCAACCCTTGTTCTGTGTTGCCAGCATGCCCTTCGGGGTGATGGGGACTCACAGGAGACTGCCGGGGTCAACTCGGAGGAAGGTGGGGACGACGTCAAGTCATCATGCCCCTTATGTCTTGGGCTGCACACGTGCTACAATGGCAGGTACAATGAGCTGCGAAGCCGTGAGGCGGAGCGAATCTCAAAAAGCCTGTCTCAGTTCGGATTGGGGTCTGCAACTCGACCCCATGAAGTCGGAGTTGCTAGTAATCGCAGATCAGCATTGCTGCGGTGAATACGTTCCCGGGCCTTGTACACACCGCCCGTCACGTCACGAAAGTCGGTAACACCCGAAGCCGGTGGCCCAACCCGCAAGGGAGGGAGCTGTCGAAGGTGGGACTGGCGATTGGGACGAAGTCGTAACAAGGTAGCCGTACCGGAAGGTGCGGCTGGATCACCTCCTTTCTAAGGAGCATCTAGGTCCCGTCAAGGGATCCAGGGCCATAACGCAGGCGAGTGTTCTGCGGTGGTTGCTCATGGGTGGAACGTTGATTATTCGGCTGGTTTTCACGGGTCGGAGGCTGTTAGTACTGCTCGCAAGAGTGTGGAAAGCATGATCTCCGGGCGGGAGCCGGCCGGGCACGCTGTTGGGTGTCTGAGGGTATGGCCGTATGGCTGCCTTCAGTGCCGACCCCGGTGAAGCACCATGCAGATGGTGTGTGACGGGTGGTTGGTCGTTGTTTGAGAACTGCACAGTGGACGCGAGCATCTGTGGCCAAGTTTTTAAGGGCGCACGGTGGATGCCTTGGCACCAGGAACCGATGAAGGACGTGGGAGGCCACGATAGTCCCCGGGGAGTCGTCAACCAGGCTTTGATCCGGGGGTTTCCGAATGGGGAAACCCGGCAGTCGTCATGGGCTGTCACCCATACCTGAACACATAGGGTATGTGGAGGGAACGCGGGGAAGTGAAACATCTCAGTACCCGCAGGAAGAGAAAACAACCGTGATTCCGGGAGTAGTGGCGAGCGAAACCGGATGAGGCTAAACCGTATACGTGTGAGACCCGGCAGGGGTTGCGTATGCGGGGTTGTGGGATCTCTCTTTCACAGTCTGCCGGCTGTGAGGCGAGTCAGAAACCGTTGATGTAGACGAAGGACATGCGAAAGGTCCGGCGTAGAGGGTAAGACCCCCGTAGTCGAAACGTCAGCGGCTCGTTTGAGAGACACCCAAGTAGCACGGGGCCCGAGAAATCCCGTGTGAATCTGGCGGGACCACCCGCTAAGCCTAAATATTCCCTGGTGACCGATAGCGGATAGTACCGTGAGGGAATGGTGAAAAGTACCCCGGGAGGGGAGTGAAATAGTACCTGAAACCGTGTGCCTACAAGCCGTGGGAGCGTCGGAACAAGGCTTGCCTTGTTCTCGTGACTGCGTGCCTTTTGAAGAATGAGCCTGCGAGTTTGCGGTGTGTTGCGAGGTTAACCCGTGTGGGGAAGCCGTAGCGAAAGCGAGTCCGAACAGGGCGATTCAGTAGCGCGCTCAAGACCCGAAGCGGAGTGATCTAGCCATGGGCAGGTTGAAGCGGAGGTAAGACTTCGTGGAGGACCGAACCCACCAGGGTTGAAAACCTGGGGGATGACCTGTGGTTAGGGGTGAAAGGCCAATCAAACTCCGTGATAGCTGGTTCTCCCCGAAATGCATTTAGGTGCAGCGTCGTGTGTTTCTTGCCGGAGGTAGAGCACTGGATAGGCGATGGGCCCTACCGGGTTACTGACCTTAGCCAAACTCCGAATGCCGGTAAGTGAGAGCGCGGCAGTGAGACTGTGGGGGATAAGCTCCATGGTCGAGAGGGAAACAGCCCAGAGCATCGACTAAGGCCCCTAAGCGTACGCTAAGTGGGAAAGGATGTGGAGTCGCACAGACAACCAGGAGGTTGGCTTAGAAGCAGCCACCCTTGAAAGAGTGCGTAATAGCTCACTGGTCTAGTGATTCCGCGCCGACAATGTAGCGGGGCTCAAGCGTACCGCCGAAGTCGTGTCATTCCAGCATGAGGGCCAACGCCCGCTGGGATGGGTAGGGGAGCGTCGTGTGCCGGGTGAAGCAGCCGCGGAAGCGAGTTGTGGACGGTTCACGAGTGAGAATGCAGGCATGAGTAGCGATACAAACGTGAGAAACGTTTGCGCCGATTGACCAAGGGTTCCTGGGTCAAGCTGATCTGCCCAGGGTAAGTCGGGACCTAAGGCGAGGCCGACAGGCGTAGTCGATGGATAACCGGTTGATATTCCGGTACCCGCTGTGAAGCGTCAAACATTGAACCAGGCGATGCTAAGTCCGTGAAGCCGCCCCGGAGCCTTCGGGCAAAGGGGAGTGGTGGAGCCGACGAACCAGACTTGCAGTAGGTGAGTGATGGGGTGACGCAGGAAGGTAGTCCATCCCGGGCGGTGGTTGTCCCGGGGTAAGGGTGTAGGACGTCAGGTAGGTAAATCCGCCTGGCAATAGTCTGAGACCTGATGCCGAGCCGATTGTGGTGAAGTGGATGATCCTATGCTGTCGAGAAAAGCCTCTAGCGAGTTTCATGGCGGCCCGTACCCTAAACCGACTCAGGTGGTCTGGTAGAGAATACCGAGGCGTTCGGGTGAACTATGGTTAAGGAACTCGGCAAAATGCCCCCGTAACTTCGGGAGAAGGGGGGCCATCACTGGTGATCCGATTTACTCGGTGAGCTGGGGGTGGCCGCAGAGACCAGCGAGAAGCGACTGTTTACTAAAAACACAGGTCCGTGCGAAGCCGTAAGGCGATGTATACGGACTGACGCCTGCCCGGTGCTGGAACGTTAAGGGGACCGGTTAGCTCACTTTCGGGTGGGCGAAGCTGAGAACTTAAGCGCCAGTAAACGGCGGTGGTAACTATAACCATCCTAAGGTAGCGAAATTCCTTGTCGGGTAAGTTCCGACCTGCACGAATGGCGTAACGACTTCTCGACTGTCTCAACCATAGGCCCGGTGAAATTGCACTACGAGTAAAGATGCTCGTTTCGCGCAGCAGGACGGAAAGACCCCGGGACCTTTACTACAGTTTGATATTGGTGTTCGGTTCGGCTTGTGTAGGATAGCTGGGAGACTGTGAAGCTCGGACGCCAGTTCGGGTGGAGTCGTCGTTGAAATACCAGTCTGGTCGTGCTGGATGTCTAACCCGGGTCCGTGATCCGGATCGGGGACAGTGTCTGATGGGTAGTTTAACTGGGGCGGTTGCCTCCCAAAGGGTAACGGAGGCGCCCAAAGGTTCCCTCAGCCTGGTTGGCAATCAGGTGGTGAGTGTAAGTGCACAAGGGAGCTTGACTGTGAGACCGACGGGTCGAGCAGGGACGAAAGTCGGGACTAGTGATCCGGCGGTGGCTTGTGGAAGCGCCGTCGCTCAACGGATAAAAGGTACCCCGGGGATAACAGGCTGATCTTCCCCAAGAGTCCATATCGACGGGATGGTTTGGCACCTCGATGTCGGCTCGTCGCATCCTGGGGCTGGAGTCGGTCCCAAGGGTTGGGCTGTTCGCCCATTAAAGCGGTACGCGAGCTGGGTTTAGAACGTCGTGAGACAGTTCGGTCCCTATCCGCTGCGCGCGCAGGAATATTGAGAAGGGCTGTCCCTAGTACGAGAGGACCGGGACGGACGAACCTCTGGTGTGCCAGTTGTTCTGCCAAGGGCATGGCTGGTTGGCTACGTTCGGGAGGGATAACCGCTGAAAGCATCTAAGCGGGAAGCCTGCTTCGAGATGAGTATTCCCACCCACTTGATGGGGTAAGGCTCCCAGTAGACGACTGGGTTGATAGGCCAGATATGGAAGCCTGGTAACGGGTGGAGTTGACTGGTACTAATAGGCCGAGGGCTTGTCCTCAGTTGCTCGCGTCCACTGTGTTGGTTCTGAAACCACGAACAACCCCACGTCTGTCACAGAGCGTGGTGCGGTTGAGTGTTTCATAGTGTTTCGGTGGTCATAGCGTGAGGGAAACGCCCGGTTACATTCCGAACCCGGAAGCTAAGCCTTACAGCGCCGATGGTACTGCAGGGGGGACCCTGTGGGAGAGTAGGACGCCGCCGAACAATTCTTGAGAAGACCCCTGCCGGGTGACCGGCAGGGGTTTTCTGCGTTTCCGGGACAGTCTTTCAAGGCGTGGGCGTGGGTCGGGGCGGCCGGAAATCTGGTGAAGGGTGTAGTGCCCCGGTACTACCGTGGCCCGCATGAAGCTGCCTGCGCGTGCTGAGAGCCCCGTTCTGCCTCAGGGGTACCGGATCCGGTCCGTCCATGCCCAGGAGTGGCGCGAGGTGCGGGAGTTGAGGCTGGCCGCGCTGCGGGATCCGGTGGCTCATCTCGCGTTTCTGGAGACGTACGAGGAGGCTGTGGCGCGGCCGGACGGGTTCTGGAAGGAGCGGGCGGAGAGGTCTGCGGAGGGGGTCCGGGAGCGGCGGCAGTTCGTGGTGGAAGGCGGGGGCGGCGAGTGGGTCGGGACGGTGACCGTGCTCGTGGAAGAGGCCGGGACGCGGGACTTCTTCGGCGGGATCGTCGAGCGGCGGCAGGCGCATCTGGTGGGCGTGTTCCTGCGGGACGGGCATCGGGGGAAGGGCGTGGGCGAGGCGATGTTCGCCGCTGCGGTGGGGTGGGCGCGGGAGACCGGCGTCGAGCGGGTGCGGTTGTTCGTGAACGAGGGGAACGGGCGGGCCGCGGCGTTCTACCGTCGGGTCGGGTTCGTGGGCAGCGGGGTGTCCGTCGAGGGGGACGAGGGGCGGGAGTTGGAGTACGTGCTGCCGTAGGCGGGGGCGCGGAGCGTGGGTGTTAGCGTTCGGCGGCATGGACGACAGCGTGTATGTGGGCAATGCGGGCAAGGACGCGGCGCTGGACCGGGGTTGGCTGCTCGGGCACTTCAAGGCGGAGGGGGATCCGCGGCGGAGTGAGGCGGTGGAGATCAAGTGGGGTGTGCATCCGCGGGGGGACACGCGCGCCCAGTGGGTCCGTGGTGAGGAACGGACTGCTCTGCAGGTGCTGATCAGCGGCCGCTTCCGCGTCGAGTTCCCCGGTCGTAGCGTCGTGTTGGAGCGGCAGGGCGACTATGTCGTCTGGGGGCGCGGGGTGGACCACTCCTGGGTCGCGGAGGAGGAGTCGGTGGTGCTGACCGTGCGGTGGCCGTCCGTGGCCGGGTACGCGGTGCCGGACTCGGGCACGGACTCGGATTCGGACGCGGGCACGGGCACGGGCGGGGATGCTTCCTGACTGTCGTTACGGCAGCGGGAGTTCGGCGTTCGGCCAGCGGGATCTGGCCTGTTCGCGGGAGCGGAGGAGGGCCAAGGTGGGGAGGCCCTGGTCGGCGCCGCCGGTCAGCAGGGCGGGGAGCTGGGGCAGTGGGGCCACGGCCGCCACGTCGTCCAAAACGAGGGTGAGTGGTGGGTCGAGGCGGCCGGAGGATGACCGTTCGGCCATGCGCCGGCCGCGCTCGACCACGCTTGAGGCGAGGGCCGTCAGGAGAGGCATCGCGGAGGGGTTCGCCTTGGGGTCCTCGATGGGGTCGCCGACCACATAGAGCGTTCCCCCCTCGTGCACGAAGGAATCCAGCGCCAGGGAGTCGGCTCGGTTCGGGGCGCAGGCCTCGCGGACGTTGACCGTGGAGAGGGCGGAGAGGGCACGGGCCGTCAGCTGCTGGGCGATGTCGCGGCGTTCGGGGTGCGAGGTGAGGGCCGACTCCAGTTCGCCCGCCGCGCCGGGGGCCGCCTTCGGGTTCGTCCGCAGGGTGCGGACCGCTTCCTGGACGTTGCTGCCCTGGGCCCAGCGGTGCAGGTGGCGGATGGTGCGGGTGTCTATGGCGGCGGCGTGGAGGTAGCTGCGCAGGAGGGTCTCCGCGGTGTCCGCCACCGCCTGGTCGATCCTGGCGGTGGGGCGGATGGGCGCGAGGAGGGCTACGGCCCTGGCCAGCGCCGTCGGCTTGTCCTCGCAGCCGGAGATGGGCGACCAGTGGAGGCGGGCCGGGGTGTCGCAGCGGTGCGCGGGGTCGTAGAGGAGGACCGGGCCCAGCTTCGCGCGGGCGTCCTTCGTGTCCGACCAGAGCGTGGGGTCGGAGGTGACGACGAGGGCCGGTCCTTCGGCGTCCCGTACGGCCTGTGCTGCGACCGGGCGCCGGGACTCGGCGGGGCCGAGGACGACCGTGGGGGCCGGGTTCGCCCAGCCGGCGTCGGTGGGTGCGGTGCTGCCGGTTGTGGTGGTCAGGGGGGTGGTGTGTGCGCCGGCCGGGGCCGCGAGGGACGCGGCCGCCGACCCACCGAGTGGGGGTGTCGCGCCGACCTCGGCCGCCGGGGCGGGGGACGCGCTGTGACGTGGTTCGGGGACCGACGTGGAGGGGGCCGGGTGCGGAGCCGGGAACCCGGCGGGCGGAGCGAGGCCGCCGCCGGGGCTGGTGGTCCGGCCGGTGGCCCGGCCGGAGGTGTGTGGTGGGGCGGGTGTGCTGGTGGGCGGAACCTCGTGCTGGGCGTGGTCCACGGTGTACGGCTGGGCAGGGGGTGCCTGCTCCACGGGGACGACGGTCGGGTCCGGGTGCTGGACCGGTCTCCCTGTCGTCGCTCCGCCCTGCCTCTGGGCTCGTGCCGCCTTCTCCCTCGCTCGTACGGCCCGCCAGCGGGCCAGGGTGCCCATCGTGAAGACGGCCAGGACGAGGAGGACCATGAGCTGGCTGATGAAGAGGCCCCAGAAGAGGCCGTAGCCGGAGAGCTGGGCGGCGGGGGTGTCCGGCCAGGCGGCGGGCAGGTCCTGGGGGGCGGAGACCAGGCTGCGCACGGCCAGGGGTGTGCGGGTGAAGGTGACGGCGTCGGGCCAGGCGCCGTGGGCGAAGAGGCCGGCGAGGCCGGTGGCCGACCAGACCAGCAGGGTCAGGCTCACCAGGAAGCCGAGGAGGGCGATCAGCAGCCCGTCGGGGATGCCGCCTCCGCCCTGCTGGGGGCGCCTGTCGTCCGGTCTCATCGCTCGCCGCCGCTCACGCCGTGTCCTTCGCCGCAGTTCACGCCGCTCACGCCGCTTCCTCCGCGCCGTTCACGCCGTTCACGCCGTTCACGCCGTTCCCCGTCCTGCCCCTGCTCGTTCCGGCTCATCCCTGGTCCGCTCAAGCCACCGTCGACTCGGAGGAGCCGTACCCGTCGACCTCGCTCAGTTGCTGTTCGACGAACGCGGCGGCCCGCTCCTCCGCCTCCAGCTCGGCGGCGTGCAGGGCGTCGTCGTCCAGCAGGTGGTCGACGGAGGATTCGGTCATCGCGCGGTCGGTGAAGACGAGGGGGCGTTCGGTCTCGGTGATGAGGTGTTTGACCACCTGCACGTTGCCGTTGACGTCCCAGACGGCGATGCCGGGGGTGAGGGTGGGGATGATCTCCACCGCCCAGCGGGGCAGGCCCAGGACGCGGCCCGTGGCCCGGGCCTCGTCCGCTTTCTGGGCGTAGATCGTTCTGGTGGACGCCATCTTCAGGATGGCCGCGGCCTCCTTGGCGGCCGCGCCGTCGATGACGTCCGACAGGTGGTGGACGACCGCGACGAAGGACAGACCGAGTCGGCGGCCGAACTTCAGCAGGCGCTGAAAGAGCTGCGCGACGAAGGGGCTGTTGATGATGTGCCAGGCCTCCTCGACCAGGAAGATGCGCTTCTTCCGGTCGGGGCGGATCCAGGTGTGCTCCAGCCACACGCCGACGATCGCCATGAGGATGGGCATGGCGATGGAGTTGCGGTCGATGTGGGACAGGTCGAAGACGATGAGGGGCGCGTCGAGGTCGATGCCGACGGTGGTGGGGCCGTCGAACATGCCGCGCAGGTCACCGTCGACCAGGCGGTCCAGGACCAGCGCGACGTCCAGGCCCCAGGCCCGTACGTCGTCTATGGCGACGTTCATCGCCTCGGCGGACTCCGGCTCGGGGTGACGGAGCTGCTCGACGATGTCGGTGAGGACCGGCTGACGTTCGACGATCGTCTCGTTGACGTAGGCGTGCGCGACCTTGAGGGCGAAGCCGGAGCGTTCGTCCAGACCGTGGCCCATCGCGACCTCGATGATCGTCCGGAGCAGCGCGAGCTGGCCCGTCGTGGTGATCGAGGGGTCGAGGGGGTTGAGGCGGATGCCCATGTCGAGGGCGGCGGTCGGGTCCAGGCGGATGGGAGTTATTCCCAGCTCTTCCGCGATGAGGTTCCATTCGCCGACGCCGTCCTCGCCCTGGGCGTCGAGCACGACGACCTGGCGGTCGCGGAAGCGCAGCTGCCGCAGGACGTACGTCTTCTCCAGGGCCGACTTGCCGTTGCCGGACTCGCCGAGGACGAGCCAGTGCGGGGCGGGGAGCTGCTGGCCGTAGAGCTGGAAGGGGTCGTAGATGTAGCCCTTCCCGGAGTAGACCTCGCGGCCGATGATCACGCCGGAGTCGCCGAGGCCGGGGGCCGCGGTCGGGAGGTAGACCGCCTGGGCCTGTCCGGTGGAGGTGCGGACCGGGAGGCGGGTCGTCTCGACCTTGCCGAAGAGGAAGGACGTGAAGGCGTCGGTGAGGGCGGAGATCGGGTCCCTCATCAGCGCTTCACCTCCAGGTGCGGTTGGATCGGATGGTCCCGCATCGCGATGGCCCTACCTTCGGATTCCGGTGGCGAACGGGAGCGTGTTGACGAAGGCCCGGTGGTGCTCGCGGTCGCACCACTCCAGCTTGAGGTACGACTTGCCGGCCGAGGCCCTTATCGTCCGCTTGTCGCGGGCCAGTGCCTCCGGTGAGCGGGAGGAGACGGTGATGTACCCGACGAGGTTGACGCCTGCGGCGCCGCTCGCGAGGTCCTCGCCGCGTTGGTCGAGGCGGGAGTGGGAGGCCACGTCACGCGGGTCGACGGTGCGGTTCATCTTGGCGGCGCGGGACGCCTCCGCCTCGTCGTTGGTCTTCTCGGTCAGCATGCGTTCGATGGCGACCTCGGTGGGTTCGAGGTCCATCGTGACGGCGACGGTGCGGATGACGTCCGGGGTGTGGACCAGGAGGGGCGCCAGGAAGTTGACGCCGACCGGGGTCATCGGCCACTCCTTCACCCAGGCCGTGGCGTGGCACCAGGGGGCGCGGGTGGAGGATTCGCGGGTCTTGGCCTGGAGGTAGTCCGGCTCCATCGCGTCCAGTTCGGCCGGCCAGGCGTTGCGCTTGGTCATGGCCTGGATGTGGTCGATGGGGTGGTCCGGGTCGTACATGGAGTGGATGAGGGAGGCGAGGCGGCCCTGGCCGAGGGGCTGCCGTACGCGGATGTCGGCCTCCTGGAGGCGCGAGCAGATGTCCGTCAGCTCGCGGGCCATGACGACGGCGAGGCCGGCGTCCTTGTCGAGCTTGCGGCCCTGGGGGCGGGCGGCGCGGGCCATGGCGTGGCCCTCGGCGGCCAGTTCGCGGGTGTAGTGCATGCACGCGACGAGGTAGGCGCGGTGCTGCTCGCTGCTGGTGGAGACCATGGACTGCAGTTGGTCGTACGACTGCTGGAGCCAACCGGGGGCGCGGTCGTCGCCGCGCTGGGCGACGTCCTTGGCGTGGGCGTCCGGGTCGGCGGGCAGCGTGCGGGCGAGCATCTGGAGGCGGGTGACGAAGCCGTCGCCGTTGGCCACGTGCTTGAGGAGGGTGCCGAAGCGGTCGACGAGGGCTTCCTGGTCCTCGGAGTCGCGCAGGCCGACGCCGGGGCCCTCGATCTCGATGGCGGCGGTGACGGTCCGGCGGTCGGCGTGCAGCAGTACGGCGATCTCGTCGGGGCCGAAGGGCGCGGCGAGCCAGGTGATGCGGCCGATGCCGGGCGGGGGGCCGACCTCGACCTCACGGCCGTCGAGGCGGGTGCCAGCCTCCATGTTGGCGGAACGGTACGTCGTGCCCCTGCGCAGGCTGCGCTTGTAACTGCGGTTGATCTCGAACCACTTGTAGAAGGTCCGGCGCTTGTACGGCACGTACACCGCGGCCAGCGCCAGCATCGGGAAGCCCGTCAGCAGGGCGATGCGCGGGACGAGCACCGGGACGAGAAGGCCGCACATCATGCCGAGGAACGCGCCCGCGATGATCAACGCGATCTCGCCGGACTCGCGGTTCCGGCCGATGATCGCGTTCGGCCGGGCGCGGCCGATCAGATAGGTACGGCGGGGCGTGATCGGATGGGACAGGTGGTGGGACTCGGTCGTCAACGCCCTTCACCTCCGGTGCGGTTGCTGTTGCGGGTGTTGCCGGCGTGGGGGGTGTTGACCGGGCTCGTGCGGGGCGGGGGTGCGGCGGAGGGGACAGTTCCGCCGCTGCCGCTCGCGCTGCGCGAGCTGTGGGCGGCCACGCCGCCGGATGCGGGGTTGGACGGGCGGGGGGTGCTGCTTCCGCCGCCCGAGCCGTTGTTGTCGGCCCGGGAGCTGTGGGTCTTGATGCCCTGGGCGACGAGGGTGGCGGGGGAACTGATCACGGCGGCGGCCTTGCCTTCGGCGCCGCGCATGATGCGGTTGTTGCGGGAGTTGGCGATCTCGTCGCCGAAGCCCGGGACGAAGCGGTAGATCATCGCCGAGGCGAAGATGGCGAGCAGGATGATGGCGAGGCCGGAGACGACGGCGGCGAGGGAGTCGGGGCCGTCCTCGGTGGTCAGGGCGCCGGCGAGGCCGAGCACGATGACGATGACGGGCTTGACCAGGATGATCGCGATCATGATGCCCGCCCAGCGGCGGACGTGGCCCCACAGGTCCTTGTCGACGAGGCCGGCGTACACGACGACGCCGAGGAGGGCGCCGACGTAGAGGAGGACGGCCCTCAGGTACAGCTCCAGGTACAGCACGCCGGCGGCGACGATGGAGACCAGCGACACCAGGATCAGCATGATGGGGCCGCCGCCGATGTCGTTGCCCTTCTTCAGGGCCTCGGAGAACGTCCCGAAGAACGTGTCCGTCTGGTTGCCGGTCGTCCGGGCGATGATGTCGCTGACGCCGTCGGTGGCCGAGACGATGGTGTAGAGGATCAGGGGCGTGAAGGCCGACGCGAGCACGGTCAGCCAGAGGAAGCCGATGGCCTCCGAGATCGCCGTCGTGAACGGCACGCCGCGGACGGCCCGCTTCGTGACGGCGAGGAGCCACAGCACGAGCGTGAGGATTGCGGAGGCCGCGAAGACGACCGCGTAGTGCTTCAGGAACGTCATGTTCGTGAAGTCGACGTCGGCGGTCTCGTTGACGGCTTCGGAGAGCTTGTCGACGGTCCAGGAGGCGGCGTCTGCGCAGCCTTGGGCTAGGGAGGAGAGGGGGTCGAGGGTGGTGGTGAGGTCGTTGGGGGTACTGCCCGAACCGCCGCCGCCGCCACCGCCGTTGTCGCTCTCGCAGTACTCCCTGGCTGCTCCGGAGAGCAGCGAGCAGGAGTCGCCACTGGGCGAGGGAGAGGGTGATGGTGTGGGTGCGGCGACTGCACGCGTCGCCAGCAGGACGACTGCGGCCTGTACGGCTGCGAAGGCTGTGGCGACCTTGAGTACGCGGTGTGGCCTACCGGGCATAGGTGAACCCTCCGTACTCCTCGACGGCCTTCGAGATCTCGTCGGACGTTGAGACCTTGTTGTCGCCGTTGACCGGCGCGGGGCCTTCCTTCTGCGCGAAGCTGTCGACCTTCCAGTCGTCGTTCTCCCAGCGCAGTCGGAGGGACATGGTGAACCAGTCGCTGGTGACCGGGGTGGTCGTGTCCTCCGACGCCATGCCGAATACGCCTGTACACCAGACCTCTACAGTCGCGGTGCTGTCCGAGTAGCTCGTGGTCGTGGTGCCGACTGGCATGGTGCGTGAGACGTATGTGCTGCCGGACGGTGCGTTGCCGTCATCGTCCAGTCCGACCTTGTTCAAGAAGTCCGTGTCGTACACCGTGTTCAGGCGGTCTTCCAGCTCGGCCGACTTGTCGGCGGTGAAGACTTGCCGCACGATCTCGCTCCGTCGTACGGGTTTGAGGATGTCGGCCGAGACCAGCACCACCGAGTAGTTGGCCGCCGCCGATTCGGCGCCCTGCTGGTCGTGGGCGAAGCCGGAGGGAATGTCGCCGGTCTTCGTCGTGACCGGTCGCTCCCCCGAAGCCGCGGTCGGTGCCGTTTCCGCTTTGTCGCCCCCTGAGCCCGCATCCGTGTCGGATCCCCCACCCCCCCGGTTCGCGAAGGCGATCGCGGCGATGAGGAGGACGACTACTCCGACGATGGTGACGAGGCTTCTGGAGGAGGAGCGGGGGCGGCGGGGGGCGCCGCCGTAGGGGTCGTCGCCGCCCTCGGGGAGGCGGGTCCGGGTCTGGCCGGTGCCCGCGTACCCCCCGTACGCCCCGTCGTCCCCGGAGCGCGAGGGCTCGCGGTAGCCGTGCTCGTCGCCGAGACTCATGCCGCGGTCGCCCCTTCAACTTCGACGTCGTACCGAAAGGCGTAGCAGTACGACGGTAGCCGCGCTGGTTCCCGCGCGGGCGCGGTGTGGAGACTCGACATCAGGGAAACGCAACCTCAGCCGGTGGGCACGACGGACGGGTGGGGTGGGAGGGGAACCGGGCGAGGCCGGTGGCCCGGCCGGGGCGGGTGCCGGCGGTGGCCGGGCTACACGGCCATGCCGTACACGATGGTGAAGAGCGTGCCCAGTGAGCCGATGATGAAGACGCCGGTGAGGCCGGCGATGATGAGGCCCTTGCCCTGTTCGGCGCTGAAGGTGTCGCGGAGGGCGGTCGCGCCGATGCGCTGTTTGGCCGCACCCCAGATCGCGATGCCGAGGCAGAGGAGGATGGCGACCGCCATCACGACCTCGATCATCACGCGTGCCTCGTTGCCCAGGTCGCCGAAAGGCCCCCAGTCAGGGGCGATTCCGCCGATGATGGTGGTGATGTCGCCCTTGTCGGCCGCAACGAACATGTAAGTCACCGCCCCTAGTGGGTAGTTCTGCTGTCTCTGCTTATGTCTCTGCTTGTCGTGCGACGCGTACGCCTCGGCGTCCGCTCCGCACGCCTCCGCGCGGGTGCGCAGAGGTCGGGCCCATTCTCGCCGACAATGACGCTGTCGTATGTCGACTTGGCGTCATTGATTGGCGGGTTTCGTACGGATCCCTTGCCGCCGACCCGCGCGGGCCCCTAACGGGGGGCGCGGAACGGTAAACGAAGGGTCGTATCGTCACTCTGTGTATCACGGCAGGTCACGCCGGGCAATGAGGATCAAGCGGAACCTGTGGTGTGGTTCCGTCGTTATTCCCCTTCTGTGACCTCAGGGGGCTGGGTCTGTCCCGCTTCTGACGGGATGTCGGCCCTGTCTCGTCGCTGTTGCGGTGTTCTCCGTGGGTTCGAGTGTGCCTGATCTGGACGTAAGGGTCGCGTGTGGGGCCCGGATGCCCTCCGGGGGGCGAGCTTTGGCCAGAAGTGCATGGGATCGCGATCGCAATTTTGGTACAAATGATCGACTGGGTTGCCTTGTGTCCAAGCGTCAGACATGCGGGCCGGGTGCCGAGTTGAGGGAACGTATCTGCGAGGGCGTCCACGGGGGTAGGCGTGAGCGAGGACAGGCCCGTTGTCTCGGCCGAGATACCGGAGTTCACAGGAAATCTGGAGCAACTGGAGACGGACGCCGGGGACATCGCGTTCGACGGGATGGCGATCGGCGCCGCGGGTCTGCTGATCGACGCCAACTTCAACCTGCTGGAACCTTTCTACAAGGCCCCGGAGGCCGACCAGCTCTTCGCGACGACCGCGCCTGTCGCGGCGGCCGGCCACGACCTGCAGACCGAGCTGGGCACGGTCTCCAAGGCGCTGCTCGACTACGCGGCCGAGGTCCGGCCCCTGGTCGACCGGCTCAACTCGCTCCGCGCGGAGGCGGCGGCGTTCGAACGGCGCGTCGCGGACGACGACGACTGGGTCGCCGACGGCGACCTCATCGACGAGAACACGGCCCGCCGCAACGCGGTGAACGCGGCCTGGACCGCCTTCCAGGCGGCCGAGCGGGCCTGCTACAACAAGATCGTCGCGCTGGTCGGCGGCGAGCCGCTCGCCGTCGGCGACGGGTCGGACAAAGAGAACACCTACGGCTACCGCGCCGAGGACCTGAACAACGCCGGCGGTCTGCCGTGGGGGGACGTCGTCGAGGAGTCCAACCCCTGGTACTACTTCCACGAGCACGCCTGGGACTTCACGGTCGGCTTCGTCGTGGACGGCGTGTGGGGCACGATCAAGGGCCTCGGCACCCTGGTCGGCTTCAACGGCTGGGACGCGGCGGGCCAGGCCTGGGTCGGCCTCGGCAAGCTCGCGACCGGCATCCTGATCACGGGAACGCCGCTCGGTGCCGCGTACTGGCTGACCCCGGCCGACAAGCTCCCCTCCTGGCTGCGCGACTCCCGTACGGCGGTCGTGGAGACCGGGAAGGCGCTGATCGCGTACGACGAGTGGGGGAAGAACCCCTCGCGGGCGGCGGGCGCGGTGACGTTCAACGTCCTGACGACGGTTTTCACGGGTGGGGCGGGCGGAGCGGTCGCGGCGACCGGCAAGGCCGGTGCGATCGCGAAGGCCATCTCCTTCGCGGGCAAGGCGGGGCGGATCGTCGACCCGATGACGTACATCGCCAAGGGCATCGGCGGGACGGCCGTCAAGATCAGTGACGTCATGGCCGGGCTGCGGGGGATCACGAACGGCACGCACATCAGGCTGGGCGAAGGCACGTATCAGATAGCCGATCCCCCGAACATCGCCGACGACCTCCCGGCCCGCCTCACCCCCGAGAACTCCGTTCGCATGACGACCCCCGAGGGGGAGGTCGTCTACCTCGACACCACGACGCAGGTCGTGCACAACGCGGACGGGACCGTACGGGAGTCCCTGGACGCCATCCGGCATGAGCGGACGGCGGAGCAGCGGGCGGACCAGCAGGGAGGGGAGACCGGGACACCGAGGACTGTCAACGATCACGAACTGGTGGGCGCCGGGACGGGAACGCGCGCTGGGGACACCGCGGCGGTGGGAGGCCGCGGGGGTGACTCGGCGGCTGTCGGTGGGCGTGGGGGCGACCATCCGGCCGGTTCCGGGGGGCGTACTGACGGGGGCCCGCCGGTGGGCCGAGGGGGTTCGGGTGGCTCCGGTGGCGGTGGACTGGAAGATCTCGGACGGACCGGTGACGACGGGCAGGGTGACGGGGGGCGTGCCGGGGACGACGTGTCGGGGGACGGAGCGGACGGGACGACGCGGCCGGACGGCGACGGTACGGGTGGGCACACCGCGGGTGAGCGGCCAAGCTTCATGCGGGAGGGTGGCAATCCCTATGGGCCGCGCGGGTCGCTCACGAGGGAGCAGATCGAGGAGATTCAGGTCTGGCGGGCGAACAACGAACCCGGATATCGCGAGCATTATTACCGAAAAGACGGCACACGCAGGAGTCTGGAGCTTTACGACGAGAGCGGCCAGACGCCGCCTCAGCTGACACGGGTGTCGGAGGGTTCCCCGTGGGTCCGGGCCAAGGACGTTCCCGCGCCGCCCAAGCCGCATTTTCTCGACGACGATTACATCAGCGTGGGCGCGGACACCGTGTCCAGCAGTGCCAGGCTTCGACTGCTGGAGGAGAGTGCGCGGACCCGCCACCTTGCCATCCGGTGGGACAACCTCATGTTGGAGTGGAAGGCGGACACCGGCCGGGCCCACCAGGTCCAGCAGACTCATGAATCGGCCGGGCTTTGGGGCGAGGCCAAGGGGGCGTACAAGGAATCCCACACGGCGATGGGCGACGCGGCCGAGGCGTTGGGCGAGAACGCCGCCAGGCATCACTACATCGCCGAGCGCTACCCCGACTTCACGGACGAGCCTCTTCTCGGGCCGAAGAGCGGCAACGACCAGTTCGACCAGGTGTGGACACACGAGGACGGACGGGTCGTCGTCATCGAGGCCAAGAGCAGTCCGAGAACGGATTTCGGCAGGCGCACACTTCCGAATGGAAAGCAGGTCTCCCAGGGAAGCAGGGAGTACTTCTACGACATTCTGGAGGCGATGAAGAGGCGAGGGGAATTCGAGTTGGTGGACGCCATTGAAAGGGCCATCGAGAACAAGCAGCTGGAATACACGGCCGTCAAGGGTGAGAAAAACGCGGGGACCTACACTGGTTACCAGTACCGTCGGTTCGACATCAGCAAGGGGACGCTTCCGTGACCGTACACATCGCCAGGCACGGGCGGTCGGCAGGACCTGAGGCCGAGCAGTTCGCGGAGCGGGTGAACCAGCATCTGATCAAGGGGATCGACCGTCTCGAAGGGTCGACGGCCGTGATCGATTCGATCTTCGGCACCGCTGTCATGGCCCTGCGTGCCCGTTGTGTCGTCGATCCCCGGGCTGCGGCAGTAGAGACCTGGGAAGCCGCGGTGAACGCGATGCAACTGGGTTCGGCGCTCTTCGCCGTGACGGGTGTGAGTGAAGGAACGGTCGAGTGCCGCATCCATCACAAGCTGCGAACCCTGCCCGCGGTCGGACCCCTGCCGACCGCCGATGCGGGTACGTGGCTCACCGCGTTCTGGCTGGCCGTCATCTGCCGTGACCAGCAGCGTATGACGGAGCTGTGCGAGATCCCCTTGGACCGGTTGCGTTCGCCTGAAGGGCAGTACGACGAGTACATCTACCACTGGGTGGACACCCTGCAGACCTACTGGCTGCGCAGGCCGGGCTTGGTGGAGAAGCTCACCGCGACCTTCCAGGCGTCGGATCCCGCCGTGGCCCGGATCGCTCCGCGTGACCTGTTGGACGGTGTGCTCTACCCGCCGATCAACCTGTTCTACACCTTTGTCCGCAGGGACGAGGAGGGCTTCGGGCCTGCGTTGGTCGACGCGTTGAAGCTTCATCGGGCGTACTGGACGCGCGACGAGGAGCGGGAAGCCAAGCTCGACGGCACCGTCGCCCTCGGCCCCCTCGCCGTCGCCTGCCTCGCCTTCGACGGCGATTTTCCCCTCGACGTCGAGTCCGAGTACCTCCCCAAGCATCTTCTGCAGCATGGCTGGTTGGGCGAGTTCCCGACCTGAGTGAGGGGGTGAGGATGGGCGCGGAGGGTGGTGAGGTGGTGCGTTTGGGGGCCGAGGAGACTCCCGCTCTGTGGGCGTTTCTGGGTGGGCTTCGGGAGGGGGAGGTGCTCGGCGGGACGGTTGCGGCGGTTGAGCGGTTCGGGGTGTTCGTCGCGCTCGATGACGGGCCGGAACATCCGTTCTTTCCGGGGGTCGGCTTCCTTACCATTCCCGAGCTGTCCTGGCGGCGCATTGGGGCCGCTTCAGAGGTCGTGAGTGTGGGGCAGCGGGTGACTTGTGAGTTTCTGCAGTTCGACACCTGGAACGGGGAGGCCCGGCTGTCGTTGCGGGCCTTGGAACCGGATCCCTTCCAGGAGTTCGCCGACCGGGTCCAGGTGGGGCGGAGTCTGCCGGGGCGGGTCACGATGGTGGCGTCGATCGGGGCGTTCGTCGAGGTGGCCGATGGGATCGAAGGGCTGGTCCACCTCAGTGAGCTGACCGTGGAGCCCGTTGAGTCGCCGGACGAGGTCGTCCGGGTCGGGGAAGAGATCACGGTTGTCGTCACGGAAGTCGACCGGGTATGGCGGAGGTTGGCGCTGTCCCGGGTGCGGGCCCTGCGCGGCCCGGACACCGGGACGCCGGGCTCAGACGCGTGAGGCGGTCCACGCCTCGGCGAACAGTTCGTGGCGGGGGCAGCAGGTAGGTGCGGGGGGCCCTGCTGGTTCAGCTCGTAGCCGCCCGCGGGCACAGGGATCGTGAAACGCGCTCGGTCATCCGGACGAGCCCGCCAGCGCGCAACTCCTGGATCTCGCGGACCTTGCAGGCCGTCAACAGCGAGGGTCTCGTCGCCCTCGGCCCCCTTGCCTGCTTCGCCCGCGAGCCGACGTGGCACCACCCCGCCCGGGGGCAATTCTCGCAACAGATACGCTGCCAGGCATGACCACCCGCCTTCGTCGTCTACCGGCGCCGCGCGCGGCCTCGGTCCTTCTCCTGCTCACCCTCGGCGGCTGCGGTTCCGGCGAGGGGGCAGGTCCCGCCGACGACAAGCCCGCTTCGAATGTCTCCTCCTCTTCCGCTTCACCTCAGTCCTCGCCGTCCCCCACGTCCAGCGTGAACGAGGACGGCACGGCGAAGGCGGGGACCAAGGCGCAGCTCGGGGAGCCGACCCTGCTCAGGTACGAAGGGGGGACGAAGGCGGGCATTCTCGAGGTCACCGTCACCGGCATCGAGAAGGGCAGCAAGGCGGATGTGGCCTCGCTGGGGTTGGAGGACGACGCCAAGGAGATGACGCCGTACTACGTGCGGGCGACCATCAAGAACGCGGGCGAGAACGATCTCTCCCACGCGGCTGTCGACCCGCCGGGCGGGCTGCTCGACGACGGGACCGCAGCCCGGCAGCTCCTGGTCATCGGGACTTTCGCCGCCTGCGATTCCTACCCGAAGACCAAGAGCTTCCCGCCCGGAGCCTCGTACGAGACGTGCGCACCGGTTCTCGCCGACCCCGGTACCGAGGTCACGGGGGCGGCGTGGACGGGTCAGGGCTACCCCGACTTCCCACCTTCCGCAGGCGTGACATGGACACCGTGAGGGCGAGTTCGCACCCCGGCTTTCCGGCTGAGGGAGTGTCAGTGGCTACGGCTACGTTGAGGGCATGAGTTCTTCTCTGAGTGTGTATCTGCTGGATGTGGCTGCCACCCGGGCGCTCGTCGGGTCCGGTGACCAGCAGTTGCTGGATGTCGTGCGGAGCGAGTTCGGGGACGATCTGGCGCGGGACGACGAGTGGTTCGCGTCCGAGATCGAGGACGGGGCGCCGACGGCGTACGAGGCGTTGCGGGCCGTCGTGCACGGGGGGCCGTTCGGTGAGGACAAGGAGCATGCCTTTCAGTTCGGGTATGCGTACAAGCGGCTGTGTTCCCTCACGGGGGCGTTCCTGGACAACAGTTGCTTCACGCCGCACCGGGGCGCCTGGTTGTCGGTGGTGGACGAGGGGTTGCGCGCGCTGGGGATCACCGCCGTGTCCGTGGAGGAGTTCGGGTACAGCGATCTGCCGGCTCCGATTCCCTCCACGTACATACCGGGCTGCGGTGAGTGGACGCACGAGCAGTGTCTGCGGGCGTTGGAGCAGTTCGAGGCGACCAAGGCGAAGGACGGGGCTCCGCCGCCGTTGGAGCCGGAGGTCGTGGAGGCGGTCACGCAGGTTCTGCAGTGGCTGCGCCATGCCGAGTCGCGGCCCGGGTTCGGGGTGATCGGCTTCAAGTCCTGAGGGCGCTTCCCCGGGAAGACGGGCCCCGGTCCGGGTCAGATCGCCACGGCGGTAACCCTGCTGCCGGGGAGCGTCGCGGCATATGCCTCGATGTCGTCGCGATCCGAGGTGAGAACACCGCCTCCGCCGTGGCCGGCGGCGATGAGCACGGCAAGGGCGTCGACCGGGTCAGGGCGCTTCTTCGGTGGCAGGGCAGCAGAGCCGATCATGTCGCCGAGTGTCTCCAGCCTTCGATGTTCACTTCGCCCGCGCAGGGGAGACAGCGAGGTGGCAGGTCATCCGGGTATCGAGCCCTGGCGCCGGGATAGCCGTGAGGTTCATGGAGACGTCGACCACATAGAGGTCAGCCATGTGCACAGCGTACGGATGCCCGTGGGCGACCCGTCACCCGAGCCGCCCTTCGCTCCTCGGCCTCTCCTCAGCCGCGCCTCTTCCGGTCGAAGAGGATGGTGGCGGCCGTGGGCAGCAGGCCGGTCCAGAAGAGGATCTGGGGCACTGTGCGGTCGGACCAGGGGAGTTGGGCGATGAGAAGTGCGCAGAGCATGGCCCAGGCGGCTTGGGCCAGGACGATGCGGGGCCAGCGGCGACGGCGGATCAGGGAGCGGAGGTTGATACGGATGCCGTTGCGCAGTCGGCGGTATCTGAGCAGGGCGCCCAGAGCCCAGATCGCTGCCATGGGGACGAGGGTCCACAGGCGTTGGCCGAGGGACACCGGAAGCTCCCGCTGGGTCTCTCCCTCCACCGCGAAGAGGTCGAGCATGGTGCCGGCGAGGGCCAGGCAGAGCAGGGCGAGCCAGCGTACGCCGCGCAGTAGGCGGTAGGAGGCGTCGTCGAGCTTGCCGCGCAGCGACGCCGATTCGGGGGCGGCGCTCAGCGCGTCGGCGTACAGCGTCGCCGCCTCCGTTGCCTTGACGCCCGGGGCGGTCGCCGCCTTCTCGGTCCGGCGGGCCAGGGCGTACTGGTGCTGGGGGTCGAGACGGAGGATCGCCTCGTCCATCTGGTCGGCGACGGTCGTGTTGCCCGACAGGGAGGCGATCTTCCAGACCACCTCGTGGGCATAGACCTCTTCGGGGCCCAGGCGCAGCGCGGCCATGGCCAGTTCCTCGGCGCTCCGGGCAGCGGCGTCCACCTCGTCCGCGCGGACCGCGCCGCCGCCCGCCCGGCCGAGGCGGAGCAGTTCGGCGGTGAAGACGGTGTCGGCGAGCTTGGCGTAGCCGTACCAGTCCTCCGGGGAGAGACGCACGACCTCGCGCAGCACCTTCTCCGCCTCCGGCAGCCGTCCGCCGCCTGCGGCCCACAGGGCGTGCGAGCGCATGACGAGCGCGCCGACGTCCTCGGGGCCGAGCGTGAGCGCCTGCTCGGTCGCCTCGAGCGCCGCGTCCGCGTTCTTGGGCTCCACCAGGTGGCACTGGGCGAGCTTGACCCAGGCGCGGATGTCTTCCGGGTCCTCGGCGAGCCGCTGCCTCATCAGGGCTTCGGCCTCGTCGCGCCGGTCGATGGCGAGGAGCGCGTCGGCGCGCTCCACCGCGGGATGCAGAGTGGTCACAGCTTCCGCTTCTTCTTCAGGTAGGCGACCAGGTCGTCGTACGTTCCGCCCTCATTGGCGAACATCGCCACGTTCCGGGCCGAGGCGAACCACGGGTCGGTGGACGGCACGATGTCCTTCGCGGCCGCGAGCAGGTCCTTCATGCCGATGAGACGTACGGTGCCGCTGCGGGCCGAGTCGAGGAGCGCCCTCTCGGCCGCCGCCTCGCACAGATGGGCGAGGTCGGCGCCGGACAGGCCGTCGGTGACCTTGGCCAGCCTGCCCAGGTCGACGTTCACGATGGGCCGGTCCCGCAGGTGGTAGCGGAGGATCGCCTCGCGCGCCGGGGCGTCGGGCGGCAGCACGAGCAAGGTGCGGTCCAGGCGGCCGGGGCGGCGCAGCGCGATGTCCACGTCCCAGGGCACGTTGGTGGCGGCCAGCACGAACACGCCCTCGTTCGCTCCGGCGTCGATGCCGTCCAGCTCGGTGAGCAGCTGGTTGACGGTGTTGCGCATGCCGTTGTGGAGCGTGCGGCTGCGCTTCGCGCCCAGGGCGTCCAGTTCGTCGAGGAAGACCACGCACGGGGCCTGGCGGCGGGCGGTCTCGAAGACCTGGTGCATGTTGCGTTCGGAGTTCCCGATCCACATGTCGAGGACATCGTTGACCGACACGGACAGGAAACTCGCGCCCAGTTCGCCGGCGACGGCCCTCGCGATGAATGTCTTGCCGCAGCCGGGCGGTCCGTACAGCAGCAGTCCGCCGCGCAGGCTCTTGCCGTACAGGCGGCGCAGTTCGGGGTTGCGCAGGGGCGCGAGGAAGGCGGCCTCCAGACGTTCCTTGACCTCCCGCATACCGCCGACATCGGCCAGGCGCACGGCCCCGGCCCCGCCTCCGTCCCCGTTGCCGACCTCTCCGGTCCCGGGCTGTTCGACGTCCCAGGCGGGCGCGTCACCCGGGTCGTTCCGCCCGTCCGCCGCGAGCGGTGCCTCCACGAACCTGGGCGGCACGACGTCCCCGACCTGTTCCTCGGCGGCCCGCCAGTCGAACCCGCCCCGCCGCTCCTCCGGCGTCCGGGCCGTCTCCTGACCGGACGTCGGCGTCTCGGCCGCCGGCGCAGGTGCGGACGACGTGGTCCGCTGTGGGACTGCCATCGCGCGCATCATGAGTTCCCGCGCCTGCGTGTCCCCCGGCGCGTGCTGCAGCGCTACGGCCACCTCGGCGACGGCCGTGTCCTGTCTGCCGGCGTCCAGGAGGAGTTCCGCCAGATGCAGCCGCAGGGGCACGTCGGCGGGTGCCGCTTCGACCGCCTGGCGCAGGCTCTGTATCAGGGGTGAGTCGTCCGACATGGGCTACACCCTACGGATCTCCGTCAGGGGGGCGCAGGCGAAGGAGTACGGGTGCGACCGGCGTCCGGACGGGTCGGGCGACTGGGCGGCTCCGGGGGCGCGGTCGCCGTTGCCGCCGCTGTCGCCTGTCTTGCCGGTGATCCTCCGGTCGGGAAAGGTGTCGCGCCGCAGTATCCGTGGTCATGCGTCCCGAGGCGTGCACCGCCGCGATCCACGCGAAGTGACGTGGGAGGACCTCAGCGATCCACTGGCTTGACCGTCGACTCGAAGCCCTCGACGCCTTCTACGAAGTGGTCGAACTCGCCTGCCTGGACGCCCAGTACGAACGCGTCCCACTTGCGGCGGTTCGTCGTCACGACGTTGTCCGGGTCGCTCGTCTCGCGGATGTAGACGGGGGCCTCGGGGTCGTCCTCGCCGTTCCCCTCGCCGAAGGCGAGTTCGATCCAGGGGCCGGGGCCGGTGGCGTCGTCGGGGGCGGCGCGGATCCAGTCGAGGTCCGGGGGGATGTCAGGCACGGGTGGGGTCCTTGTCGAGTTTGAGTACGTGGAGGAGGGCTCGGAAGGAGGAGGGGGTGGTGGTGAGGGTGGCTTGGGTGGGGTCGGCGGATTCGGTTATGTGGATGGTGGCGGGGGGGCCGGTGGATATGTGGACACAGGAGTTGCCTTCGGAGCAGAACGACGACTTCTGCCAGTAGGGGGTCATGGGAGTTCCCTCACAGGTCTCGCATTACGTTGTGGATCAGGTCGCGGGTCTTGTCCGGGCTCAGCGCCACGGCTTCGATCCGCTCCAAGAGCGTCCGGTATTTGTGTAGTTGTGCTTCGGCGTCGAGGAACACGGCGCCGTGCGACTGATCGAGCTGGACGGTGTCCAACTGCGGTACTGGGCCGTGTGCGTAGGAGATCGACTGCCCCGACCCCGGGTAGGCGCCGACGTCGAAGGTGATGGCTCGCAGGGTGATGTGCTCACGGTCGCTCAGATCGAGCAGGTGTTCCAGTTGCTGTCGCGCCACAGTGGGGCCGCCGACCTTCATGCGGAGGGCCGCCTCGTGGATGACCGCCTGGTACGACGTGGGGTCGTCCGCTCGGTAGAGGACCCCCTGTCGCTTGATGCGGAACGAGAGCCGGTGCTCGATATCGGGAGGTGAGAGTTCGGTGACCGCCTGACGGAAGATCTCAAGTGCGTACTCGCGGGTCTGGAGCAGGCCGGGAATGCGGGCTGTGGTGGTCTCGCGTACCGACTTGGTGTGGTGCTCAAGCTCGGCCAGATCGAGCATCGGCGTCGGAAGCAGCTCGCGGTACTCCTCCCACCAGCCTCGCTTCCGGTCCGACGTCATGGCTGCCAAGGCCTCGACCAGGGGCTTGTCCGAGCAGTCGTAGTGGCAGGCGATGGTGCGCAGGCGCTCGGGGCTCACTCCCACACGTCCGGCCTCCATGTTGCTGACCTGCGTCTGCTTGATGCCCAGAAGTTGACCGGCCTCCGTGGCGCTCAGGCCCGCTCGTTCCCGGAGTTTGCGCAGTTCCGCGCCGAAGCGGAGTTGTCTGCCCGTCGGGTTGGCCCTCACGAGGCTGTCGACCTCCTTGTTGCCGCTGGTCACCCACACGGGTGGTAGTGAACGAGATTTCCAAGAATCGGTGAATGTATTAACTCTGTCCCGCTAGTTTAGGGCTCAGGAGCAGTATCTGACCAACTCCCCTCAGTAACCGGAGACTTCCATGGCCACCGTATCCCCGTCCTGGAACTACACCCTTCGTCTCCCTCGGGACCCCCGCTCCCCCGGCGTCGGCCGCGCCACCCTCCGGGCCGTGCTCGCCGCGCACGACCTCTCCGAACTCACCCCCACCGCCGAACTGCTGGCCGCCGAGCTGCTCACCAACGCTCATCGGCACACCGCGCAGGAGTACGCCCTGAGGGTGCTGGAGGTCGGCGGGAGGCTGCGCGTGGGGGTGTGGGACCGGGACTGGCGGGTGCCGGTGGGGTTCGAAGGGGATGACCGGCCCGTCGACCTCGACGCCGAAGGTGGGCGTGGGTTGCGGCTCGTGCGCGCCTGCTCCGAGGGGCGGGGTGTGTCCGTGTTGCGCGACCTCGGTGTCTCGCAGGGCGGGAAGCTGCTGTGGGTCGACTGTGGTGCCGTTGAGTGATCATTCCTAAGAAGGGGGGTCGCCTCTACACTTGCTGGCGGTGGACTGGCGCGCGGTGAGGGGCGGTTGACGGTGCGTAAGGCGTGGATCGTGGTGATCGCTGCCGGCAGCGCCGGGCTCGCCTTCGTGATGGTGCTGGTAGTCGGGGTCTATCTGGTCGCCGGGAATCTCGCTGCCGGGATCGGGGGAAAGTCGGTCGGGCTGGCCAAGGGGGCCGTTCCCGCCGCTTATCAGGCGCTCGTGCAGAAATGGGGCAATCTGTGCGACGCCATCAATCCGGCACTGCTCGCCGCGCAGCTGTACCAGGAGAGCGGGTTCAATCCGAAGGCGCAGAGCCACGCCGCCGCGCAGGGGATCGCGCAATTCATTCCGGGGACCTGGGCCACGCACGGGTTGGACGGTGACGGCGACGGCGATCGTGACGTCTGGGACCCGAATGACGCGATTCCATCGGCCGCCTCGTACGACTGCTCGCTCGCGAAGTACGTGAAGGACGTCCCCGGCGATCCGACGGCGAACATGCTCGCTTCCTACAACGCGGGCGCGTACGCCGTGATCAAGTACGGGGGTGTTCCGCCGTACAAGGAGACCCAGAACTACGTCAAGACGATCAAGACGTTGTCGGAGAGTTTCGCCGCGCCCACGAGCCGCGTCGATCCGAGCGAGCAGGCGGCCGGGGCCATCGCGTACGCGCAGAAGAAGCTCGGGACGCTGTATCTCTGGGGTGGCACCGGTACCGCTGAGCAGGGCGGACGCTTCGACTGCTCGGGGCTGACGCAGGCGGCGTACAAGAGCGTGGGGATCACCCTGCCGCGGGTCGCGAACGATCAGTACAACGCCGGGCCGCATCCCTCGCGGGACGAGCTGCTGCCCGGGGATCTCGTGTTCTTCTCCGACGACCTCACCAACTCGCGGGCCATTCGGCACGTCGGGATTTATGTGGGGGGCGGATACATGATCGACGCGCCGCGGACCGGGGCGGTCATCCGGTTCGACCCGATTGACACCCCTGACTACTTCGGTGCGACCCGGGTCACCGAAGATGGCGCGAAAGCGCTGCCCACGCCGGTCTGAGGGTCCCGCAATTCTCCGTTAACCACTGCCCTGAGCTGCGCAGACGTGTCTCTCTTCGATAACGTCTGAGTGATCATTCAGTGGAGGGTGGAACGCATTGAGAAGGAGTGTGCGTTCCTATTTGACGTAGCGCGTTGACGCCCATGCGGAAGCACCTACGTACACCACGGGGGTGGCAAAGCGCGGCGCACGTACGGTGCGGTCGCGAGAACGATGACGAAAGGGCCGCAGCACGATGGCTGGACTCGCCGCGCATGCCGCACTTGCCGCTGAAGCCGGATCGAACCCCGACGTCGAGCTGCTGTACGACATCAATGGTCTGGCCAAGGACGCGCCGACCTGGCTCGACCGGGTGATGGAGTTCGTGGGGGAGTACGGGCTCCTCTTCGCGATGGTGCTGCTGATCCTGTGGTGCTGGTGGGGCGTGCGGAAGCGGGGCGGGGAGGATGCCGCCTCGTCCGTGGCCGCCTTGATGTGGGCGCCGCTCGCCGCCGGGATCGCCGTGCTGGTGAACGTGCCGATACGCGGGTTCGTGGAGCGGCCCCGGCCCTTTCTCGATCATGAGGGGCTGGAGGTGCTGGTCTCCGGCAAGACCGACTACTCGTTCGTGAGCGATCACGCGACGCTGATCATGGCGATGGCGGTGGGGCTGTTCGTCGCCAACCGGAAGTTCGGCATGGTCGGGCTGGTCATCGGGCTTCTGGGTGGGTTCATCCGGGTCTACATGGGTGTGCACTACCCGACCGATGTGATCGGGGGGTTCGCGCTCGGGACCGCGGTCGCGTTGTTGCTGTCGCCGCTCGCCATGGCTCTGCTCACGCCCCTGATGAAGGCGGTGGAGCGGTCGGCCCGGGTGGGGTGGATCGTGCGGGCTCGGGGGCGTGACGGGGGGCGTGCGGTGATTCCGGGGGCGCGGGTCGAGTCGGCTTCCGCGGAGGAGCGGGATTTGGCGGCCTGAGGGCTCGCCCGATTCTTTTCGCCCCCGCCGCCCCTACCCGTCCCGTCCTCAAGGGGCTGTGCCCCTTTGACCCCCGTCCTTTGACCCCCGTCCTTTGACCCCGTCTGCGGGTTCGGTGGGGGCTGGTCGCGCAGTTCCCCGCGCCCCTGTAAGGCCTGCGGCCTTCTCAGGGGCTGCGGGAACCTGAAGTAGCGGACCCCTGAAGGCCTGCGGCCCTACAGGGCCTGCGGGAACGTGAAGAAGCGGTTCGGGTCGTACTTCTTCTTCAGGGTGGTCAGGCGGGGGGCCGCGTCGCCGTAGTACGCCTTCCTCCAGTCGGTCAGGGTGGCGTCGGTGTAGTTCTGGTAGGCGGCGCCGGAGGCGTGGCGGGTCATGGACTTGTGGGCCGTCGTGAGCCAGGACTGGGCCGTCGTGCCGGAGGTGCCGCTCTTCCAGGAGGCGAGGTACTGGGCCAGCATCCGGGAGCGGCGGTGCACGAACGCCGTGGCCGTGGGGGAGACCCGGTTGACCTGGCCGCCGAGGGCGGTGAGGGCGATGCTGCCGGCTCCGCCCTTCACCCCCGTGATCTGGGTCAGCAGGGTCTGGATGCCTGCCGAGGAGATCGAGCGGTCGAAGAAGTCCGAGCGGGCCGCGTACGTCTCCCGGCGCAGCGCGCCCTGGGGGGAGCGGCCCGGGGTCGAGCCGGGGAGATGGCACTTGGCGTCGACGGAGAAGGAGCCGCAGCCGGCGTAGCCCTCCATGGCGTCCTCGTACGAGCGCCGCTTGAGGGAGACGCTGCGGGCCGGGGTGCCGACGCGGTCGGCGAGGCGGTCGAGGGCGTTCTCCAGGTCGCCGTAGGAGCCGAGGGAGAAGGCGGCGACGGCGACGGTCGGGCTGCCGCCGTTCTCCAGGTGGCAGGAGGACCAGATCTCGTCGGGCTGGGTCGGGCCCCACTCCTGCCAGGCCTTCAGTACGGCGGCGGCCTTGGACCACGGCCAGGTGAGGTACGCGGTGACGCCCTGGCGGGCCGGGTGGGTCCGGAAGCGGAGTTCTGTGACCACGCCGAAGTTGCCGTTGCCCGCGCCTCGTAGGGCCCAGAAGAGGTCCTTGTTGGTGGTGGCGTTCGCGATCAGTTGCTTGCCGTCGGCCGTGATCAGCGTGGCCTGGGTGAGGCTGTCGCAGGTCAGGCCGTAGGCGCGGGAGGTGACGCCGTGGCCGCCGCCGAGGGTGAGGCCGGAGACGCCCACGGTCGGGCAGGAGCCGGCGGGGATGGTGACGCCCTTCGCGGCCAGGGCGCGGTAGACGTCGATGAGTTTCGAGCCCGCTCCGACGACGGCCTCGTTCGCGGAGGCGCGGACCTTGTTCAGCTTCGACACGTCTATGACCAGGCGGCCGTTGCCGGAGGACCAGCCGGCGTAGGAGTGGCCGCCGTTGCGGATCGAGACCTTGAGGGCGTGGGTCCTGGCGTAGGCGAGGGTCGTGCGGATGTCGTCGGGGTGGGCGACGTACGCGACCGCGGTGGGCTTCAGGGTGTCGAAGCGGGTGTTGTAGAGCTGGCGGGCCGTGGACCAGGCCTTGTCGCCGGGGCGGATGAGGGGGCCGTCCAGGTCGCGGGCCAGGGCGGACCAGTTGGCGGTGGTGGGGGTGCCGGCGCCGGTCGTGGTGGTGCGGAGGGAGGTGTCCGTGGCGCGGGAGGGGGTGGGGCCGGGGTTGGTGCAGGCGGAGGCGGTCAGGGTGGTGGTGAGTGCGGCTGCGCCGCCTATGAATGTGCGCCGTTCCATGGGGCCTCTCCCGGTGCGCCGTGCGTGGGTTCTTGGGACGAGACGGGGTTGGTGGGGTGCGGGTTCCCAGGATGCGCAACCGCCGCCCCTACCCGTCCCTTCCTCGCCCCTTCTGCCCCCTCCTGAGGCGGCCCCTCGCCCCCAGGGCGCCTCAGGGCTCGGGGATGCGGGTGCGGGGGCGGCTGCGGGTCGTCGGTGGCTCGTCGCGCAGTTCCTCGCGCCCCTGGGGTGGGGCCCGGGGTGTGGCTTTCCGGGGATCGGGGTGCGTGGAGTGGGGGTCAACTGGGGATGGTTTCTCTCTGTAGCTAGTTGAGTGCGGAGAGTTATGGTCCGGAGAGGGGGTGGTTCGGTATCGGGACCCTCACGTGTTCTCCCCGTAAGCGTTCCGTGACCTCACCGCACTGTCGGCAGGGGTTCACTCGCCGTTCACTTCCGTCCATTGGCGGCTTCACCTGATCTGCCTAATTTCGGCCTTACCCGGTGCGGGGTGTGGACCGAAATGCGGCCTCGCAGCCCGTGACGACAGCAGTCTGAGGGACCGAAGGCATCGGCGGAACGGGTCCCGAGGCTGATACGACGACTTCGCACGCCGCCATGTGGACGGCGGCTCCTGGAAGGAACTCCCGAAAGTGAAGCTTCAGCGCAAGAACCGGCTGCGCGCCCTTTCTCTCGGTGCTGTCGCCCTCACCGGCGCTCTGACCCTCACCGCGTGCGGGTCGGACGACACCAGTGGTGGCGCGAGCGGTACCGGCGAGAGCACGGCTGCCGCGGGCAACATCGACTGCGGCGACGCCAAGGGTCAGCTGCTGGCCGACGGCTCCTCCGCGCAGAAGAACGCGATCGACGCCTGGGTGGCGCAGTACCAGAGCACCTGCAAGGACGTCGTGATCAACTACAAGGGCAGCGGTTCGGGCGCGGGCATCACCGCGTTCACCCAGGGCCAGGTCGCCTTCGCGGGCTCCGACTCGGCGCTCAAGCCCGAAGAGGTCACGGCCTCCAAGGAGATCTGCTCCGGCGGTCAGGGCATCGACCTGCCGATGGTCGGCGGCCCGATCGCCGTCGGTTACAACGTCCCGGGTGTCGACAACCTGGTCCTGGACGCCAAGACCCTCGCCCTGATCTTCGACAGCAAGATCACCAACTGGAACGACGAGGCCATCGCGAAGCTGAACCCCGACGCCAAGCTGCCCGACCTCAAGATCCAGGCCTTCCACCGCTCGGACGAGTCCGGCACCACGGACAACTTCACCAAGTACCTGATCGCCGCGGCCCCCGACAACTGGAAGTACGAGGGCGGCAAGGCCTGGCAGGCCAAGGGCGGCCAGTCCGCGCAGGGCTCCTCCGGTGTCGCGCAGGGCGTGAAGGAGACCAAGGGCGCGATCTCCTACATGGAGCTCTCCTACGCCAAGGACGGCATCACCACGGTCGACGTCAAGACCGGTGCCGCCGAGCCGGTGAAGGCGACCGTGGAGAACGCCACCAAGGCCATCTCCGAGGCCAAGGTCGTGGGCACCGGCAAGGACATGGCGCTGGAGCTCAACTACACGCCCACCGCCGAGGGCGCCTACCCGATCACCCTCGTCACCTACGAGATCGTCTGTGACAAGGGCAACAAGGCGGACACCCTGCCCGCCACCAAGTCCTTCCTCACCTACATCGCGTCCGAGGACGGCCAGGCGCTGCTCTCCGAGGCCGGGTACGCCCCGATGCCCGAGGAGATCATCACCAAGGTCCGTACGACCATCTCGGAACTGAGCTGACCTGAGTGCGGCCCAGCCCCCACCGGGACTGGGCCGCACCGTCCGGTGCACCGCCGCCAGGAGTCTCCCGCCACCGCGGGCGGCTCCGCCCCGAGCCGCCGCCCTCACGGCGATGGCTCCGCAGACCGGAGAACCTGATGGACATATCGATCAAAGACACTCCCGCACCCCGCACCCCACCGACTTCCGAGACCCCCGAGGACAAGCGTGTCGCCCGTGGCGTCACGCGCTTCGGCGACCGGGTCTTCCTCGGCCTGTCCCGCGGGTCCGGCATCTTCCTGCTGGTGCTCATGGCGGCCATCGCCGTGTTCCTCAGCTACCGTGCCGCGCTCGCCATCAGCAAGGACGAGGCCAACTTCTTCACCACCTTCGAGTGGAACCCCACCGGGGTCCCGCCGGTGTTCGGCATCGCGGTCCTGGCCTTCGGCACCGTCGTCTCGTCGGTCATCGCGATGGCCATCGCGGTCCCCGTCGCGGTCGGCATCGCGCTCTTCATCACGCACTACGCCCCGCGCAAGCTGGGCGGCCCCATCGCGTACGTGATCGACCTGCTCGCCGCCGTGCCGTCCATCGTGTACGGCCTGTGGGGCATCCTGGTCCTCGTGCCGCAGCTCGACGGGCTCTACGGCTGGCTGAACGACTACCTCGGCTGGACCGGCATCCTCGAGTGGCAGGGCGGCGCCCCCCGCTCGATGCTCACCGTCGGCATCCTGCTCGCGATCATGATCCTGCCGATCATCACCAACGTGAGCCGTGAGGTCTTCCGCCAGGTCCCGCGGATGCACGAGGAGGCCGCGCTGGCCCTCGGCGCCACCCGCTGGGAGGTCATCCGCATGGCGGTGCTGCCCTTCGGGCGCTCCGGTGTCATCTCCGCGTCGATGCTCGGCCTCGGCCGCGCGCTCGGTGAGACCATGGCCGTGGCGATGGTCCTGTCGTCCAGCTTCGAGATCAACCTCAGCCTGCTCGACCCGGGCGGCGGCACCTTCGCCCAGAACATCGCCAGCAAGTTCAGCGAGGCGACCGAGATGGGCCGGGACGCCCTGATCGCCTCCGGTCTGGTCCTGTTCGTCATCACCCTGCTGGTCAACGGCGCGGCCCGGCTGATCATCGCCCGCCGCAAGGAGTTCTCGGGGGCCAACGCATGAGCAACGCAACTCTCACCCCGAAGGGCCCGAGCACCCTGCGTGCCGCGTCCCTGCCCAAGTGGTTCCCCTGGGCGGTCGCCGCCGGTTCGGTGGCCCTGGGCCTCGGCATCAGTGCCGCGATCGGCCTCGAAAGCTCCATCCAGTGGGCCCTGATCGCCGGCATCCTCTTCGTCCTCGGCTCGTTCGTCATCGCCGCGCGCGTCGAGGGCAAGCGCCAGGCCAAGGACCGCGTGGCGACCAGCCTCGTCTGGGTCGCGTTCCTGCTCGCGGTGCTCCCGCTGGCCTCCCTCATCTGGGAGACGATCAGCCGTGGTGTGAAGGTCCTCGACGGCTACTTCCTCACCCACTCGATGGGTGTGGTCGCCACCTCGCAGCCCGGCGGCGGCATCTACCACGCCATCCTCGGCACCCTGGAGCAGGTCGGCATCGCCGCCGTCATCTCCGTGCCGATCGGTGTGCTGACCGCGATCTACCTGGTCGAGTACGGCCGGGGCAGGCTCGCCAAGGCCGTCACCTTCTTCGTCGACGTCATGACGGGCATCCCGTCGATCGTCGCGGGTCTGTTCATCCTCAGCACCTGGATCCTGATCCTGGGCATGGGCCCCTCCGGCTTCGCCGGCGCGATGGCGCTGACCATCCTGATGCTGCCGGTCGTCGTCCGCTCGACCGAGGAGATGCTCAAGCTCGTCCCGAACGAGCTGCGCGAGGCCTCGCTGGCGCTGGGCGTGCCGAAGTGGCGCACCATCCTCAAAATCGTGCTGCCGACCGCCATCGGTGGTATCACGACAGGTGTGATGCTCGCGGTCGCCCGTATCGCCGGTGAGACCGCTCCGGTCCTGCTCCTGGTGTGGGGTTCGAACTACATCAACGCGAACCCCTTCTCCGACCCGCAGGCCTCGCTGCCGATGTACATCTATCTGCAGTTCCAGCAGAGCGGCGGTTCCGGAGCGGCGTACGACCGTGCCTGGGCGGCCTCGCTGACGCTGATCGCGTTCATCATGATCCTGAACCTGGCGGCCCGCGGCATCGCCCGCTGGAAGGCCCCACGATGACAATCACGCGGCTTCGCCGCGCGCCCGGTCGCTGACGCGGCCACCAGCGACCAGATCCCCGAATTCCCCGCGAATTCCTCGCGAAAGAAGCAGTGATTCACATGGCCAAGCGAATCGACGTCAGCGGCCTCAACGCCTACTACAGCTCCTTCCGCGCCATCGAGGACATCTCGATGGCCATCGAGCCCCGCACCGTGACGGCCTTCATCGGCCCCTCCGGCTGCGGAAAGTCCACGTTCCTGCGCACCCTGAACCGGATGCACGAGGTCACGCCCGGCGGCCGCGTCGAGGGCAAGGTCATGCTCGACGACGAGAACCTGTACGGCGCCGGGGTCGACCCGGTCTCCGTGCGGCGCGAGGTCGGTATGGTCTTCCAGCGTCCGAACCCGTTCCCCACGATGTCGATCTACGACAACGTGGCGGCGGGCCTGAAGCTGGTCGGCGGCAAGAAGAAGTCCGAGCTGGACGACATCGTCGAGAAGTCCCTCAAGGGCGCGAACCTCTGGAACGAGGTCAAGGACCGCCTCAACAAGCCGGGCTCCGGTCTCTCCGGCGGTCAGCAGCAGCGGCTGTGCATCGCCCGTGCCATCGCGGTCGAGCCGAAGGTGCTGCTCATGGACGAGCCGTGCTCCGCGCTCGACCCGATCTCGACGCTGGCCATCGAGGACCTCATCAGTGAGCTGAAGGAGCGCTTCACGATCGTCATCGTGACGCACAACATGCAGCAGGCGGCGCGCGTCTCCGACCGTACGGCGTTCTTCAACCTCGCGGCCGTCGGGCAGCCGGGCAAGCTCATCGAGATAGACGACACGGAGCGGATCTTCTCCAACCCCTCCGTCCAGGCCACCGAGGACTACATCTCCGGCCGCTTCGGCTGAGCCCGCGCCGGCGTCGTCCCGGCCGACCCCCCAAGACCCCTCGCGGTGCTGCATGGCGGTGCCGCCGCGAGGTAGGTGAAGGGCCCGCCCCCGGCTCCCGGGGGCGGGCCCTTTCTCGTCGGCTCGTGCGGGCCTGGAGTTCGTGCGGGCCCGGCGGGGCTTCTCGCGCAGTTCCCCGCGCCCCTGAAGGGGCGAGGTCTACAGGAAGGCCAGGTTCACGATCCAGAAGCTCGTCGCGGCGACCAGGGCCGCGGCCGGCATCGTGATGAACCAGCCGAGGATGATGTTCTTGGCGACGCCCCAGCGGACGGCGTTGATGCGCTTGGTGGCGCCGACGCCCATGATCGCCGAGGTGATGATGTGGGTCGTGGAGATGGGGGCCTTGAAGATGAAGGCCGTGATGAACATGATCGACGCGCCGGTGGTCTCGGCGGCGAAGCCCTGCGGCGGGTCGAGTTCGATGATCTTCCGGCCCAGGGTGCGCATGATGCGCCAGCCGCCCGCGTAGGTGCCGAGGGAGAGCATGACCGCGCAGGCGATCTTGACCCAGACCGGGATCGGGTCGCCGTAGTCCTCGACGTCCGCGATGACCAGGGCCATCACGACGATGCCCATCGTCTTCTGGGCGTCCTGGAGACCGTGGCCGAGGGCCATGCCGGCCGCCGACACGGTCTGCGCGATCCGGAAACCGCGCTTCGCCTTGTGCGGGTTGGCGCGGCGGAAGATCCACATGATGCCCGTCATCACCAGGTAGCCGACGACGAGGCCGACCACCGGGGACACGAACATCGGGATGACGACCTTCTCCAGCACGCCGGACCAGTAGACCGTCGTACCACCGGCGAGGGCCGCGCCGACCATGCCGCCGAAGAGGGCGTGGGAGGAGGACGACGGGAGGCCGAAGTACCAGGTGATGAGGTTCCAGGTGATCGCGCCGACCAGGGCCGCGAAGAGGATGCCCATCCCCTTGGAGCCCTCGGGCGTGGAGATCAGGCCCTCGCTGACCGTCTTGGCGACACCGCTGCCGAGGAACGCGCCGACGAGGTTCATCACCGCGGCCATGGCGAGGGCCGCGCGCGGCGTCAGCGCGCGGGTCGACACCGAGGTCGCGATCGCGTTCGCGGAGTCGTGGAAGCCGTTGGTGTACGTGAAGAAGAGCGCGACGCCGATGGTCACGACCAGAGCGAAGGTGTCCATGAAGAGTTCAGGACTCCTTGACCGCGATGGTCTCCACCGTGTTCGCCACGTGCTCGAAGGCGTCCGCCGCCTCCTCCAGCACATCCACGATCTGCTTGAGCTTGAGGACCTCGATGGCGTCGTACTTGCCGTTGAAGAGGTGGGCCAGGAGCTTGCGGTGGATCTGGTCCGCCTGGTTCTCCAGCCGGTTCACCTCGATCCAGTACTCCGTGAGGTTGTCCATGGTGCGGAGGCTGGGCATCGCCTCGGCCGTCAGTTCGGCGGCGCGCGCCAGGACCTCGATCTGCTGCTCGACGCCCTTGGGGAGTTCCTCGACGTTGTAGAGGACGACCAGGTCGACGGCCTCCTCCATGAAGTCCATGATGTCGTCGAGGGAGGACGCGAGGGAGTAGATGTCCTCGCGGTCGAAGGGCGTGATGAACGAGGAGTTCAACTGGTGGAAGATCGCGTGTGTGGCGTCGTCACCGGCGTGTTCCGCTGCCCGCATCCGCTCCGCGATCTCGGCCCGGGCGGACATGTCCGCCCCGAGCAGTTCCATCAGGAGCTTCGAGCCCGTGACGATGTTGTCCGCGGAGGCGGCGAACATGTCGTAGAAGCTCGTCTCCCTGGGGGTCAGACGAAAGCGCACGTGGGGTCCTCGGTATGCATGGGTTTCGGTCAGGCTGATGCTAGGCGCATCATCCGGCCACGGCTAACGGGCCGTCCCCCAGTGTCGCCCATCAGACAGACGGGCCGGCATGGGGGCTGCCCGCAGGGCGTATACCCGCCAAAGTTCGATACGATATACCCGGTAGGGGTATATGTCTGGAGGCTGCGATGACGACCACAGGGGCCGGAGCCGAGGTGCCCTCCGCCGTAGACGGTGTGGAGCCGGGTGCGGAGTCGGTTGTGGTGACCGACCACGACCGTGGAATCCACGGGTATCACCAACAGAAGGACGAACACCTGAAGCGCCTGAGGCGCATCGAGGGGCAGATTCGTGGGCTCCAGCGCATGGTCGACGAGGATGTCTACTGCATCGACATACTCACCCAGGTCTCCGCATCGACCAAGGCGCTGCAGTCCTTCGCGCTGCAGTTGCTGGAGGAACACCTGCGGCACTGCGTGGCCGACGCGGCGTTGAAGGGCGGCGCCGAGGTCGACGCGAAGGTGGAGGAGGCCACGAAGGCGATCGGGCGGCTGCTGCGGACCTGAGGGGCCGGGGGCTCGGGAGCCTGCTGACGGGGGCGCTTTTCGGCCACCGCGTGTGGGCTTCCGGTCGCCCTAGCGGGGCGGTTCGCTCTCGTGGGCCCGTTCTTCCCAGACGCGCAGGACCTCGTCGATGCGGTCGGGGCTGAGGCGGTCGCCGTCGGTGGTGGAGGCCGCGATGATGAGGTCGCCGCAGAGTTCGATCTCGGCGAGGGCCACGTGGTCCTGAACCGCCGTACCGCCTGCCGGAGCCACGCGCATCACCTCTTCTCTGCCGTCACCGACTCCTAGGGTAGGCAGCGGCCCACAGCCCGCGCATGGCACCAACGGACCATTTCCGGCCCCGCGCCGTCCGCCGCGTCCCGGCGCTACTCCTCCGCGATCTTCCCGGCGTA
Organism: Streptomyces akebiae; assembly: GCF_019599145.1. NCBI lineage: Bacteria > Bacillati > Actinomycetota > Actinomycetes > Kitasatosporales > Streptomycetaceae > Streptomyces > Streptomyces akebiae. The sequence continues at coordinate 5,477,311 of NZ_CP080647.1, forward strand.
GATGTCCTCGGGCCGCGGCAGGCGTACGGCGACGGGGACGCCGAAGTCGAACAGCAGCGTCGTCGAGGCGACCGCGACGGTGCCCTGTCCGCCGCCGTTGACGAAGCTGAAGCGGTGGCGGACCTTGCGGATGCGGCCCTCGTCGTCGAGGTAGGCGTCGAAGGGGACGCGGGCCGTGGCGAAGCCCCGGGCGGCGGCGCGCAGCGGGGCCCTGTTGCCTTCGGAGGCCGCGCGGGAGGCCGTCGTGAGGTCGGCGGTGCCGCGGTAGTGACGGACCCGGACGCCGTCGACCTCGGTCTCCCCGACGAACCGCGCCGTGCGCGCCCCGCGCAGCACCTCGGCGGCGGCGAACGGGTCGGTGGCGCCGCCGGTGACCAGATTGCCGTCGGAGAGGGCGCCCGTGTCGACGCGGACCCATTTGTCGGCGGGGACGCCCGCGCCCCGGTTCTTCATGAACAGGGCGCCGGGGGCGAGGAGTTCGGTGATCGGGCGGTGCTCGTCGCGGCCGGCGGGGTCGTGCGGCAGCAGCACCTTGAGCCGGCCGAGTTGTCTGCCGAAGTCGTAGACGCCCTCGCCGTGGATGGTCACCCGGGTGCCGCCGGTGGCCATCTCCATCTCCGTACGGGCTTTGGAGCTGCCCGCGCGGACGAGGGTGGGGGCGGCGCGGTGCATCAGGTCGACCGGGTCGGAGGGGAGGGGGTCGTCGGTGAGGCCGCCGATGGCGCAGCCGGTGACGCCGGTCGCGCCGGCGATGAGTCCCGCCGCGACGAGTGCCGCGCCCGTCCTGCTGTGCCGCCGCGTCACCATCGCCTGCCGATCCCCTGCCGGGTTTGCCGGGTTCCTGCCGTCGTTTCGGATAACGACGGCCGGGGGAGGTCGTCACGCCGGGAGGGGGCGGACGGTCGGCGGGTCGCCCGGGAACTCGGGGCGGACGGTTCGGATGCCTGTCCTGGGTAACGTAATTGGTGTGGCGCATCAGGACGAGCCGATACCCCCGCAGCAGCACCGTACGACCACCGTCGATCAGGGCCGCTTCTGTGTGGCGCGCTGTACCTGCGGCTGGCGCGGGCCGGCCCGGCGGGCGCGGAGTCTGGCCCGGACGGACGCGGAGGGGCACGCGCTGAGCGGGGTGTAGCGGTACCGGGCGTGTGGCGGTGCCCGGGTCGGGGTCCCCACGCGTGCGGTGCGGGGGCGGGGACCCTACGCGTGGCGGAGGGTCGCCAGGAAGTCGTCGATCAGTTCGCGGTCACGGGGCTGGGTGAGCCGGTCGCGGGCGGCGGCCGGGTCCAGCCAGGCGATCCGGTCCACCTCGGCCGTCGGTGCGAAGTCGCCGCCGGTCGCCTTGGCCGCCCAGTAACTCACCGTCTTGGCGCGGCCGTTGACGAAGTAACGGGCCGTGGGCAGCCGGGGCCCCGGCGCGCACCGCTGGCCGGTCTCCTCCTCGACCTCGCGCAGCGCGCCCGCGAGGGCGTCCTCGGCGCGCTTCAGCTTGCCCTTCGGGTGCGACCAGTCGTCGTACTTCGGCCGGTGGACCAGGCAGATCTCCAGGCCGCCGCCCCCGGGGGCGCGGCGCCACAGCACGCAGCCGGCCGCCCGGACGACGGCGTCGGTGTTCTCGGTCACGGCGTGCTCACCGCCTCCTTCTGCCAGCACTGCTGGAACGCGAACCGGGATGCCTCCACTTCGTGGCGCTGGTCGGCGTGGAGGACGCCGAGGGCGTAGGCCGTGGCCGGGGCGATACGCGGGGTGCGGGCGGCGGCCGCGGCAGCGGAGGCCGCCTCGCTGGCGTCGCGGTGGCGGTTGAGGGCCTCGCCGGCCGCCAGCAGGCGTACGTCGACGGGGACGGCCTCGGGGTGCAGGACCTCCAGGGCGTAGCGGTGGAGGCGGAGCAGGAGGCGTACCTGGTGCCAGGGGGCGTCCTGGGGGTGGGGCGCGGTGTCCGGGGAGAGGCCGTGGATGAGGGCCTCGGCGTTGTAGGGGCGGCCGGCGGTGTGCAGCGGGAGGCCGGTGACCGCGTCGCGGAGGCGGTCGTGGGCGGCGGCGGCGAGGGGGCCGAGGTCCGCGGCGGTGGCGGTGGGGGTGAGGGGGACCTCGCTGGCGAGGACGGCGACGCTGTCGGCGACGGCGTGGAAGCGGCTCGATCCGAGGGCCTGGAGGGCCGCGGAGTGGGCCCGGGTGCGGGCGAGGGTGAGCTGGCGGTCCAGCAGGGCGCCGGCTTTCGCGGCGCCGACGGTGAGGTTGCCGCGGTCGGGGGCGGGGTGGGCGTGCGGGGCGGCGGCCCCCGGTGCCGGCGCGCCCGGTCGTGCCGCCCCGGTGGCACGACTGCCCGCGACGGGTTTGGAGGGTGTCCCCTGGGCTGTCCCCTGGGCCGGGAACGGGGTCGCTCCCGACAGCCGGTTCAGGGCGGTGACCAGGCGGTCCAGGCGGGCCGCGTAGGCGTGTTCACGGCCCAACGTGCCGGAGAGCCAGGCCAGTTCGGGGCGGAGGGACTCCGACCAGTCGGCGTCCAGCAGGGGCCGGAAGGTGTGCAGCGTGCCGCTGATGCGGCGGGCCGAGCGGCGCAGGGCGAGCGCCGCGTCGGTGGACTCCTCGGCTCCGGACGCCGTGCCCCCACCGGTCTCCCGGTGGGTGCGCAGCGCGCGGAGGAACTCCGTGGCCCGCTCCCGCAGATAGCCGGCGACGGCATCCGCGGGAGCGGCCGTGGTGTTCGTGGGGTCAAGGTGTCGCTGTGCCACGCCGGCGCCTCCGGGCGTCAATGAGCATCTCCTGGACGTTGCGCAGGGGCTGTCCGTCCGCGTCGGTCGAGTGCCGGGTCCACTCGCCGTCGGGACCGAGGTGCCAGGAGGAGGTCGTGTCGGACATACCGGTCTCCAGCAGGCGGTTGAGCGCCGCCCGGTGGGCCGGGTCGGTGACCCGGATCAGGGCCTCGATCCGGCGGTCGAGGTTGCGGTGCATCATGTCGGCGCTGCCGAACCACACCTCCGGCTCGCCGCCGTTGCCGAAGCCGAAGATCCGGGAGTGTTCGAGGAAGCGGCCGAGGACCGAGCGGACCCGGATGTTCTCCGACAGGCCCGGGACGCCGGGCCGTATGGCGCAGATGCCGCGTACCCACACGTCGACCGGCACACCCGCCTGCGAGGCCCGGTACAGGGAGTCGATGAGCGCCTCGTCCACGATCGAGTTGACCTTGATGCGGACGTGCGCGGGACGTCCGGCCCGGTGGTGCTGGACCTCCTTGTTGACGCGGGCGATCAGCCCGTCGCGCAGGGACTTGGGCGCGACGAGGAGACGGCGGTAGGTCTCGCGCCGTGAGTAGCCGGAGAGCCGGTTGAACAGGTCGGAGAGGTCCGCGCCGACCTGCGGGTCCGACGTGAGCACGCCCAGGTCCTCGTACAGCCGTGCCGTCTTCGGGTGGTAGTTGCCCGTGCCGACGTGGCTGTAGCGGCGGAGCGTCTCGCCCTCCTGGCGGACCACCAGGGACAGCTTGCAGTGGGTCTTCAGACCGACCAGGCCGTAGACGACGTGGCAGCCGGCCTCCTCCAGCTTGCGCGCCCACTTGATGTTGGCGTGTTCGTCGAAGCGCGCCTTGATCTCGACCAGGACGAGGACCTGCTTGCCCGCCTCGGCCGCGTCGATGAGCGCGTTGACTATGGGGGAGTCGCCGGACGTCCGGTACAGGGTCTGCTTGATGGCGAGGACGTCCGGGTCCTCGGCCGCCTGCTCCAGGAACGCCTGCACCGACGTCGAGAAGGAGTCGTACGGGTGGTGCAGCAGCACGTCCCGGCTGCGCAGGGCGGCGAAGATGTCCGGCGCGGACGCCGACTCGACCTCGGCCAGGTCGCGGTGGACGCCCGCGACGAACTTGCGGTACTTCAGCTCGGGCCGGTCCAGGGAGGCGATGCGGAAGAGGCCGGTGAGGTCCAGGGGCCCCGTCAGCGGGTAGACCTCGGACTCCTTGATCTTCAGCTCGCGCACCAGCAGGTCCAGGACCTCCTGGTTGATGTTCTCCTCGACCTCCAGGCGCACCGGCGGCCCGAAGCGGCGCCGCATGAGTTCCTTCTCCAGGGCCTGGAGGAGGTTCTCGGCGTCGTCCTCCTCGACCTCCAGGTCCTCGTTGCGGGTGACCCGGAAGGCGTGGTGCTCCAGCACCTCCATGCCCGGGAACAGCTCCTCCAGATGGGCGCCGATCACGTCCTCCAGCGGGACGTACCGGCCCGGGGAGGCCTCCAGGAAGCGGGACAGCAGCGGCGGCACCTTGACGCGGGCGAAGTGCGAGGTGCCGGTCACCGGGTTCTGGACCCGTACGGCCAGGTTCAGGGAGAGGCCCGAGATGTACGGGAAGGGGTGCGCCGGGTCGACGGCCAGCGGGGTCAGCACCGGGAAGATCTGGTGGCGGAAGAGCGTGAAGAGGCGGGCCTGCTCCTTCTCCGCCAGTTCGCTCCAGCGGACCAGGTGCACGCCCTCCTCGGCCAGCGCCGGGGCGACGTCCTCGTGGAAGCAGGCGGCGTGCCGGGCCATCAGCTCGCGGGAGCGGGCCCAGATCATCTCCAGCACCTCGCGGGGCTGCAGGCCGGAGGCGGACCTCGTGGCGACGCCGGTGGCGATGCGGCGCTTCAGGCCGGCCACCCGGACCATGAAGAACTCGTCGAGGTTGCTGGCGAAGATGGCCAGGAAGTTCGCTCGTTCGAGCAGGGGGGTGTGGGGGTCCTCGGCCAGTTCCAGGACACGCTCGTTGAAGGCGAGCCAGCTGCGTTCCCGGTCGAGGAAACGGCCCTGCGGCAGCCGTTCGCCGCCCTGGTAGTCCTCCTCGTACGCGTCGAGGTCGGCGTCGATGTCGGGTTCCAGGTCGGACACCACGGCCGACACCGTGTGGGGGCGGTGGCCGGTTATGGAGCCGACGGACGGCTGCGCGTGCTGGACCTGGGCTGCCTGGGCGTTGGACTGGCTCATAGAACCATTGTTCCGCGCCGCGAGCATCACAGGCGCGTCGGACAGGGCCGGTGGGAGTGCCGGGACGCGCGAGGCGGCGTTCGAGGCCGCGTTCTCGGCGATGTTTGCGTCGATGCGCGCCACGACGTCGACGACATCGGCGGTGTGGTGCGGGGCGACGGGCGCGGGCGTGCGGGGGTCGTCCCCCGTGCTGTTCCCGTTGCTTGGGCCGCTGCGTGGGGGAGGCGAGGGCTCGGGCACGACGGGGTTCATTGCGGAAGCGTCGCAAGGCCGTCTGAATCGCCGGTTACGGCGACCTTACGTGTGGGATAGCGCAGGGAGGACCGCCGGTTCTGCGCCGGCGTGCGCCGCACCCCGGCGTACGCCTTCTGGTGATCACCCGCCGTTCACCGGCCGTACGCCGTCGGCACGCCCCTCCCCCCGTAGGAGGGGCGTGCCTGGTCCAGGGCCCGGGTCGCGGCTCGGGCCGGGTGCGGCCTCAGGGAGCGCGCCGTCAGCGGGTGCGGCGGCGCAGGAGCCAGAAGGCGGCGGCGGTGGCCAGGACCCCGACGGCGAGGATGATGCCGGTCGCCACGAGGTGCAGGGGCCAGAAGTGGGACGCCGGGTGCACCTCGGCGTACAGATCGGTGAAGCCCTTTCCGCTCATGCACCTGGTGTAGTCGACGTCGGCATCGGCGTCGAAGCAGCTCAGGTCGTCGACGCGGGCACCGGAGCCGGTGACGGCGCCCAGCTCCAGCTGGTCCGCCGTCATCGGCAGCCTGCTGGCGGCGGTGCCGCGGAGCGTCGTGGAGGGCCACAGCTCGTCGAACCGAACGTCGAACCAGAGGTGGAACGCGACCATGAAGCCGAGGGCCACGGTGAGCGCGGGCAGCGCGCGCCTGAGGACGATTCCCACCAGGGCGCCGACGGCCAACGCGCACAGGGCGTACGCCAGGACCGCGGGGCCGCGGTTCAGGAAGGGGTCGGTGTAGTACCACTCGTCGCCGCGCAGATCCCGGTTCGTGGACCAGGCCCAGCGGTAGACCGGCACCAGGACGGCCATGCCGACGGTCAGCGCGGCGGCGGGCACCGCGAGCTTGACGGTGAGCCACCGGACCGGGGTGACGGACTGGGTCCAGGCAAGCTGGGCAGTGCCCCGTTCCAGCTCACGGCCGGTCAGTGAGGCCCCCGCCCAGGCGGCCACGGCGTAGGAGGAGTAGGCGATCAAGGTGCCGATCGAGCTCATGGCCGAGGCGTAGTCGAAGGCGGACCCGAGGTCGATGCACCCGTTCTCCAGCTTCCGGCAGGCGGCCCGCTCCGCGCGTATCTCCGCGCCCGTGACGTACCGCAGCCAGAGCATCCACCCGACCATGAGCAGCACGTACGCGCTCCACGCCAGCAGTGCCGGGCGGTGCACGCGCCACACGGTCCAGGTCAGGCCACCGCGGGCGGCGGTGTCCGCCGGGGGCGCGGTGGTGAGGGTCTCGGTGCTCATACGGTCCCTCCCGTACGGCGGCGCAGCAGTCGGAACGCGGCCCAGACCAGCAGGGCGGTGGCGGTCAGGACGATGGCCGTCTCGACCAGGTGGAGGGGCCAGAAGTGGGAGGAGGGGTGGAAGTCGGCGTAGAAGCTGACGGCGTCGGTCCGGCCGCAGGAGTCGTCCGTGCACGCCACGTCCGAAACGCGCTCACCGGTGCTGGTGACGAAGCCGCGGTCGACCAACTCGCCGGTCCAGTCCCGGTCCGCGGTCTTGGAAACGATGGTGTCGACGGGCCACAGCAGGTGACGGTTCGACTGGAGCGTGCCCGCAAGGACGCCGGTGCCGACGAGGCCGACGGCGAGCCCGGGGAGCGAGCGGCGCAGCAGCAGGCCGGCGAACACACCGACCGCGAGGCCCAGCAGGGCGTACGCCGTGGCGACGGTGCCGTGACCGGCGAAAATGGCGGACTCGAACCAGTCCCGGGTCCCCAGCGTGTGCCGCAGCCGCTCCTCGCGCCACCACACCAGGCGGTTCAGCAGGGTCAGCAGGACCGTCCCGGAGACGATCACGGCCGCCGGGACCGCGAGTTTGGCGGCGAGCCAGCGGGCCGGGGTGACGGACTGGGTCCAGGCCAGCTTCGCCGTACCGCTCTCCAGTTCGCGGCCGATCAGGGAGCCGCCCGCCCACGCGCCGATCAGGAGCGGGGCGAGGGTGAGGGCCGTGGAGCCCAGGGAGACGGCCGTGTCGTAGCGCGTGTAGGCCGCGCCGATCGTGCAGTAGTCGGTCTCCGCGCAACCGCTCTTCACGTACGCCGCCCAGGCCGCGTCGTAGCCCGGTCCGGCGGCCCACAGCAGTCCGGCGGCGGCGAGGCCCACCAGCAGCCCCCAGAACCACAGGGCCGACTGGTGCACGCGGAACGTCGCCCGGATCAGCCCCCGGGCCGGGGTCATCACGGCCGGGGCGGGGGCGGGGTCCCCGGAACGGGCGGTCCCGATGGTCTCCGTGGCCTCGGTGGTCGTGGTGCTCATACGGCCGCCCCCCGGGTCTCGGCCCCGTCGGTGTCGTCCGCGCGGTCCGCGTCCGCGTCCCCGTCGGCGTCGTCGATCGTGAGGGCCGGGGCCTCCGGCGCCCGCAGATGGGCGAGGATCAGCTCCTCCAGGGTCGGCTCGGCGGTCTGCCAGCCCCCGCCGACCGGGCCCCGCGGGCGGATCAGCGCGGTGAGCTGACGTCCCGTCGTGCGGGACTCGACCACGGTGTGCGGAGCGAGGTCGCCCGCCGGGCCGGTGACCAGGGTGTGCGCGGCGAGGACCTCGTCCAGCGGGCCCGCGAGCCGGACGCGTCCGGAGCCCAGCAGGAGCAAGTGGTCGCAGGAGCCCTCCAGTTCGGCCACGACGTGCGAGGACATGACAACCGTGGTGCCGTGCTCGGCGGAGTCCGCGAGCAGGGTGCCCATCAGCTGGTGCCGGGCGAGCGGGTCGAGGTCGGCCATCGGCTCGTCCAGGAGCAGCAGTTCGGGCCGCTTGCCGAGGGCGAGGGCGAGGGCGACCCGGGTGCGCTGACCGCCGGAGAGGGAACGGATCTTCGCGTTCCGGTTCAGGTCGCCCTCCTCCACCACCCGCTCCGCGACGGCCGCGTCCCAGCGCCGGGTGTTGAGATCGCGGCCCAGCCGCAGGGTCTCGGCCACGGTCAGCTGGGGATACAGGGGCTTGTCCTGGGCGACGTAGGCGATGCGCTCGCGGGCCGCCGCCGGGGTCGTGCCCAGCACGCTGATCGTGCCCTCGGTGGGGGCGAGCAGGCCCGCCGCGTGGGCCAGGAGCGTCGACTTGCCCGCGCCGTTCGGTCCGACGAGCGCGCACACCCGCCCCGACGGCAGCCGCAGCGTGCACTCGCGCAGTGCCCAGCCCCGGGACCGCCACCCGAACTTCTTGCCGAGCGCGGCCACTTCCAACGCGGTCCCCGTCATGCCTGGTCCCCCCGATCTCGCTTGTCTGTCGTGAAGTGTTCGTCCAGTACGGACGTGAAGAGGGCCTCCACGTCGTCCCGTTCGAGCCCGCTCTTCCGGGCCCGTGCGGCCCAGCTGTCCAACTCGGCCCGCAGCGGGGAGTCGACGGGCGCGGTGCCCAGCGACCTCCGTACGAACGTGCCGAGGCCGCGGCGGGCCTCGACCAGGCCCTCGCGCTCCAGCTCGCGGTAGGCCTTCAACACCGTGTTCGGGTTGATCGCGGTGGCTTCCACGACCTCGCGGGCCGTGGGGAGCTTGTCGCCGGGTTCCAGCAGGCCCATCCGCAGGGCCTGTTTGGTCTGCTGGACGATCTGGACGTAGGTGGCGACACCGCTGCGCCGGTCGATGCGGTACTCGACCACTCGAACAACCACCCTTTCACTAATTGAGTAGTGAAAGGGTGGTGCAAGAGAGGGGGCGGTGTCAACAACACCGCCCCCTGCCTGTGGAAAACTCCGGGTACGTCAGGTTTCGCTGCGGTACATCAGGTCCGTCTCGTAGGTCACGAAGCCGAGGCGCTCGTACACGGTCACGGCCGCCTTGTTGTCCGCGTCGACGTAGAGCATCGCGGTGGGCAGGCCCTGGGCGGCGAGGTGGCGCAGACCGATCGTGGTGAGGGCCTTGCCGAGGCCACCGCCCTGTGCGCCGGGGCGTACGCCGACGACGTAGACCTCGCCGAGCTGTTCGGCGGCGTGCGCCTTAGTCCAGTGGAAGCCGACCAGTTCCTCTCCCCGGAAGGCCAGGAAGAAGCCCGCCGGGTCGAACCAGGGCTCGGCCTTGCGGTCGTCGAGGTCGCGCTGGGTGAGGGAGCCCTGTTCGGGGTGGTGGGCGAACGCCTCCGCGTTCGCGGCGAGCCAGGCCGCGTCGTCCGCTCCGGGGACGAAGGCGCGGACGGTGACGCCGTCGGGGAGCACCGGCTCGGGCGGGTCGAAATCGGCCAGGGAGCGGCGCATCTGGCGGAGTTCGCGGAAGAGGGTGAGACCGAGGACCTGAGCGAGGTGGCGGGCGGCGGAGTGGCCGCCGTGCGCCCAGACGCGCAGCCGCTTGCCGGACTCGGCGAGCAGGGCGGAGCCGAGGGCGCGGCCGTGGCCGTGGCCCCGGTGGGAGGGGTGGACGACCAGCTCGGCGGCCGGGGCCTCGACGGGGTCGTTGTCCTCCAACTGGGCGTAGCCCACCAAGGTGTCGCCGACGGTGAGGAGGAGGTGGGCCACGCCTTCGCGGGGGCCGCCGCGGAGTTGGAGGCGGCCCTGCTCGGACACCGCCTGTTGGCCGTCGACCTGGGCGGCCTCGTCGAGGAGGGCGAGGACGGCGGCCTTCTGGTCGGGGGTGAGTTCCAGGCGGGTTTCGATACTGCGGGCGGCTGCGCTTGCCGCTGCGCCGGGCCGGGCGGTGTCGTCGCTGGTCATGGGTTCGAGACTAACCGGGGGGTGCGGTGGGGGGAGCGACCATGAGCCCGGTCGGTTCTGCTGTGCGGCGGGCGCGGCTTGAATGTGGCTGTTCGCGCGGCTCCTCGCGGCTCCTCGCGAGAACTTCATGAGAGCTGTTCATCCCGTTTCGTCAACAGTCCTCCCTGACGGCAATCAGGTCGTAACCATGAACCCCCTGCCGCGCTACGCGCGTTGACCCTAGGCTTCGGCCCGACGGGGCCGATCTCACGTTTCTCTCACCTCTCATACGAACCAGGGGGGCACATGTCAGCCACACCCCAAGCGCAGCGCCGTAGAAGCCGCCGTAACCGGACCCTCGCCGTCGCGGCCGGGCTGGCGACCGTCGGGGCGCTGGCCGCCGCACTCCCGGCGAGCGCCGGTGAGGCGAAGTACCCGCCCGGCACGGACAAGCCGAGCCGGTACCAGGACGTGCAGCTGCTGTCGTTCAACGACCTGCACGGCAACCTGGAGCCGCCGGCCGGTTCCTCGGGCCGGGTCACGCACGTCCACGAGGACGGCCACACCGAGACGATCAACGCCGGTGGTGTCGAGTACCTCGCCACGCACCTGCGCGAAGCCCGCCGCGCCGACGACTACACGATCACGGCCGCCGCCGGTGACATGGTCGGTGCCTCCCCGCTGATCTCGGGCCTGTTCCACGACGAGCCCACCATCGAGGCGCTGAACGGGCTCGACCTCGACGTCACGAGCGTCGGCAACCACGAGTTCGACGAGGGCGCGAAGGAACTGGCCCGCCTGCAGAAGGGCGGCTGCCACCCGACGGACGGCTGCTACGTCAAGGGCAAGAAGTTCAAGGGTGCCGACTTCCCGTACCTCGCGGCGAACGTCATCGACAACAAGACCAAGAAGCCGCTCCTGAAGCCCTACTGGGTGTGGAAGAAGAACGGCGTCAAGGTCGGCTTCATCGGCGTGACCCTGGAGAACACCCCGGGCGTCGTCTCGGCCGAGGGCGTCAAGGGCCTCACCTTCAAGGACGAGGTCAAGACGATCAACAAGTACGCCAAGGAGCTGGAGCGCCAGGGCGTCAAGTCGGTCGTCGCGCTGATCCACGAGGGCGGTGCCCCCGCCTCCACGTCGTACAACTACGACTGCGACTCGCCCGGCGCCGGTGACGGCATCTCCGGTCCGATCGTCGACATCGCCAAGAACATCACGCCGAAGGTCGACGCCCTCGTCACCGGCCACACGCACGCCGCGTACGCCTGCACCATCAACGACCCGGCGGGCAAGCCGCGCATGGTCACCTCGGCCGCGTCCTTCGGCCGCCTCTACACCGACACGACGCTGACGTACGACCGCAAGACCGGCGACATCGCGCGCACGGCCGTGGATTCCGCGAACCACGTGGTCACCCGTGACGTCGAGAAGGCCGCCGACATGACGGCCCTCATCAGCAAGTGGAACACCCTCGCCGCGCCCATCGGCAACCGCGCCATCGGCTACATATCCGCCGACGTGCCCAACGCCGGCACCGAGTCCCCGATGGGTGACCTGATCGCCGACGCGCAGTACTGGTACGGCAAGGCGCTCGACCCCGAGGTCGACCTCGCGCTGATGAACCCGGGTGGTGTGCGCGCGCCGCTCACCTACGCGGCCAAGGGCACCGAGGGCGACGGCGTGGTGACCTACGCCGAGGGCTTCACCGTCCAGCCGTTCTCCAACACGGTCAACCTCCAGGACTTCACGGGGGCCCAGCTCATCTCCATCCTCAAGGAGCAGGTCAGCGGGACGAACACCGCCGTGCCGAAGGTGCTGCTGCCGTCGTCCGGTCTGACGTACACGCTCGACCTGACGAAGTCCGGCGCGGACCGCGTCGTCGCCGACACCGTCAAGCTCAACGGTGCCGCGATCGACCCGGCCGCCACCTACCGCGTCGCGACCAACAGCTTCCTCGCGGGCGGCGGCGACGGCTTCCCGACGCTGGGCCTGGGCACGAACGACCTGGTCGGCGGGGACGACCTGGCGGCACTTGAGCAGTACCTGCTCGCCAACTCCTCGGCCACGAACCCGATCGCGCCGCCTGCGGCCAACCGGATCACGATCATCAACTAGTCGTACCGGATCGCCGAGGGCCGGATGTCCGGATGTCCGATGTCCGGATGTCGGGCCCGGGTGGTTCGTGACTGGTCGCGCGGTTCCCCGCGCCCCCTCCGGGGCGCGGGGAACCGCTTTTTTCGTGCCCCGCAGCGCGTGGCCCGGGTGCTCCCAGGTACCGGCTGAGGTGGGCGGACGCGTCCAGCATGGCGAGGCCTCGTACGGTCAGACGTCGTCGCCAGTCGTCCAGTGCGGCGGCGAGGGCATCGGTGCCGCCGGCCGTGCGGATCTGCCGGACCACGGCGGAGACGTGGTCCAGGGGGTGGCCCCCGCGCCGCAGGAGATGGGCGAGTTCCGCGTCGCGGACGTCGGTCGGGTGGTAGAGGCGGTAGCCGGTGAGCGGGTCCCGGGCGGGGGTGAGGATGCCGGCGTCCTCCCAGTTGCGGAGGGTCGCCGGGGTGACGTCGAGCCGGTGGGCGAGTTCGCCGACGGTGAGGGTGTGGGCGGTGTGGGTGGTGCGGGTGGTGCGGGTGGGGGCGGCCGTCAGTTGGTCCACCGCGTCGCGTACCGCGTCGAGGGTCTCCCGGTCGCGGAGCAGCTGGGCGTGCCCACGGTCGACGATCGTCAGGGCGTGGTCGAGGTCGTCCTCGTGCACGGCACGCATGATCCGGCCCGCGGCGGAGTGGCCGTACGCCGGGACGAGGGCGAGGAACGCGCGGAGCGCCGCCGCGTGCGCCTCGGTGTAGATCCGGTAGCCGCTGCCCGTCCGCTCGGCGGCGGGGATGAACCCGTCGCGCTCGTAGTTGCGGACCGCCTGGGTCGAGAGGCCGTGCTCGCGGGCGAGGTCGGAAGGTCGCATGCTGATCACCGGTTTGAGACTTTACGGGACGGGAGGGTGCTCTGTACGCCTCTGGGCAGCCATCGTGCCGCGCCAGGGGACGCCAAGTATCAACCGATCTTTCAAGGATACGATTGAGGCTCATGAGTCAGGACATTCGAGACTTCGTGACCCCGTCGTGCGACCTGCTGGCCCTCGGTGAGCCGACCCACCTGGAACCGGCCTTCGGGCACGCCCGCAACGAACTCTTCGCCCAGCTCGTCGAGGAGGGCTTCCGTTCGATCGCCCTGGAGACCGACCGCGTTCCCGCGCTCGCCCTGAACGACCATGTGCGGGACGGGACCGGCGACTTCGACGAGGTGATGCGGGAGGGCATCGCGTTCGGCCGCGGCGAACTGGCCCCCAACAGGGAACTGATCACGTGGATGCGCGAGTACAACCGGACCCGCCCGCCGGAGGAACGCCTCGCCTTCCACGGCTTCGACGCCGAGATGGAGAACATGAGCGCGCCCAGCCCGCGCCGCTGTCTCGAAGCAGCCCGCGCCTACCTGGCCCGCGACGAGGGTCTGGCCTCCCCCCTCGCCCTCGCCGCCGACCCGGCCCTCGACATCGCGAGCCTCGCCGGTGACGACGAACGGTGGAGCCGTACCGAGGCGGTGCTGGACGCGGCCTGCTCGATCGGCGCCACACCGGAGGCCGAGGCGCTGCGCTGCCTGGCCGACGACATGCTCACCGAGTTCCACGCCCGCGCGCCGCAGCTGATCGCGGCGACCTCACGGGCCGAGTGGTACAGGGCGAAGGCCCACCTCATGGCGGCGATCGGCCTCCTGAGGTACCACCGGCAACTGGCACGCCCCGCCGAGGAGAGCGTCCGGATCTCCCGCATGCTCGCCACCCGCGACGCGCTGATGGTCGAGAACCTCCTCGACATCCGCGCCATCGAGGCCGACCGCGGCCCGACCCTGGTCTTCGGCCACAACGTCCACCTCCAGCGCGGCCCCAGCCACATGCGCATGCGCGACCTGGACCTCGACTGGCACGGCGCGGGCGCGGTTCTGGGCCCGCTGGTGGGGGAACGGTACGTGTTCGTGGCGGGGAGCCTGGACGGCGACGACCCCTCCGACCCGGCGGGGCCCACGCCGGGCCGGCACGGGGGTGCGGTCCGGCCGCGCGCCACGACGTGGACCCTGAGTCCGGCCCCGGTATCGGCGGACGGGCCGGACGAGGCTGCGCTGAAGGGCGCCGACGGGGTCCTGCGCATCAGCGCCCATGCCTAGGGGCGGTCCTCGGGGGCTTCGGCGCCGCCGATGCGCCGCCCCCTGCTGACGGCGATCCGCAGTACGTCCTCCAACGACTCCACGGCCCGTGTCAGCGCGAACCGCACAGCTCGCTCGCCGGCCGCCGCGTCCCCGAGCACGGCCTTGCTACCGGCCAACACCGCATCGGCAGAACCGAGTTGGGACGCCTCCACGCTGTCGGCCAGCAGGGAGAGCGCTCCGGGGTGCGCGGTGTCCGGGTCGAGATAGCAGGGCTTGCCGTCGGGGTTGGTCCACGGCAGCAGGCGCAGACGGTCCATCATGCGGGGGCCTCCACGCTGTGCATACCGCTGGTGTACAGCTCCTCGGGGCTGAGCACGTAGGGCCGTACGAGGTTGGCGTAGGGCTCGAAGGGCCAGATGTCGTCGGGGGACCTGGGTGGGGGTGGGGGAGGGGCGGGTTCCCGCGCTTCCTCCGCCTCGGGGGGCACCGGGTCGGGCGCGGCCCAGCGGAGCAGTGCCTCACAGAGCCGTACGACGAGCGAGCGCATATGGGTGTCCCTACTTCCGGCTCAGGGTTTTTTCAGGGTCGGCCTGACGAGCGGTGATTACCTTTCGTGTCCTGATCGTCACGGGTGCGCCGTACGTTGGGGAAGGGGGTTGCCGTTGTCTGGCGCCCCAGACAACGGCGAGGGGTGACATGGGCGAAGTCGTTGACGGGAAGCGGGAATCAGGGCGTGCCGCGTTGGGGCGGACCCTGCTGTTCCTGCGGGAGAAGGCGGGCAAGACGCTGACGCAGTTGGCGGCGGAGACGTCGTACGACAAGAGCTATCTCTATCGCCTGGAGAAGGGGGAGAGGCTCTCCAAGCGGGCGGTCATGGAAGACCTGGACACCTATTACGGCTCCGGTGACCTGCTGGTTCGCCTGTGGCGGGACGCACGCAAGGAGGTCATCAAGGACAAGTACAAGGCGTTCATGGAGCTGGAGGCGACGGCTCGGGTCATGTGGATGTTCCAGTTGCGGGTGCCGGGCATCTTGCAGACCGAGGAGTACGCCCGCACGGTGTTGTCAGGGTTGTCTGGAGCCCAGACAACGCCAGGCAACAGTGAGGAGGTCGAGGAGCAGGTGGCCGCGCGTATGGGGCGGCAGGAGTTGCTGTACCGCCCGCAGGCGCCGAGCATCCGCGTGATCCTCGATGAGGGAGCGGTACGGCGGGCTGTGCCGAACGCGAAGGTGTGGGAGGACCAGCTCGCGCACTTGGTGGAGGCTGCGGAACTGCCCTCCGTCGCGATTCAGGTGGTGCCCTGGACGGCCGGGGTGCACGACCTCATGGACAGCCACCTCTGGCTCTTCTGGCAACGAACCGGCGATGCCGTGGCCTACTCGGAGGGCAACGGCATCGGTGAGTTGATCGATGATCCGGACAGGGTCCTGGCTTTCCGGCTGTCCTACGATCTCGTCAGGGACGCGGCGCTGACTCCGGCCGAGTCGACCGTGTTCATCAAGCGGCTTCTGGAGGAGTGCAGATCATGAACCGGACCCTCGACCTCGGCACCGCTGTCTGGCGAAAGTCGTCGTACAGCGACGGGGGTGGCACGAACTGCCTCGAAGTCACCGACGAAGTCCCCGGCATAGTCCCCGTCCGGGACAGCAAGATCCCGGACGGCCGCCCGCTCCTGTTCTCCGCAGGGGCCTGGTCCGCCTTTGTCAAGGTCATCGTGGCTGGCTGAGCACCTCCGGGTGAATGCGGCCCAGCACCGGGGCGCTCGCGCCGTGGCGGGGCTATGGTGAAGCCATGGCAGAAACCACCACCATCCAGGTCTCCAAGCAGGCCCGCGATCATCTCGCCCAGGTCGCCAAGGAACGCGGCATGACCCTCGGCCAGCTCATCGAGCAACTGGCCGCCGAGCAGCCGACGGCGGAGCAGATCGCGGAGCGGGTCGCGGCTACCCGCAAGGTGCTGCGTGAGCGTATGGGGTGCACGCTCACGGACGAGGAGTTCGACAACGGTCCGGACGTGCTGGCCAACATCTACGCGATGGCTGCGGAGAAGATGCACTCCGGCCGTGGGGCGACGCGCTCCGGTCAGGGGCACGCCGCGTGATCGTCCTCGACACCGACGCGGCGCTCGCGCTCGCTCGCGGCCACGAGGCCCTGCACCGCCTCGCGGACAACGTCGCGCGCACCCCCGGTGACTGGTTGCACATCCCCTCCCTGTGCCTCATGCGGGCGGAGGAGAAGGACGAGGGCGTCGGTCGGGCACTGCTCGCGCTGCCGGGCATCCAAGTGGACCCGCTCGGCCAGGCAGCCGCTGTCACGGTGGGCGGAATGGTGCGTGACGGGTGGGGCGGAGTCGATACCTGCCATGCCCTCTACGTCGCCACGCCGCATCTGGAGACGGGTGGCATGTCCATCATCCTGACAGGACGTGAGGACGACTACCCGCCAGGCGTCCTAGCCATCGACATCGACTCTTCCGGAATGCTCGGCTTCCACTGACCCCGAGCACCCCGGCCACCGCTCAGGGCCCCTCCGGGGGCGGAGCCGCCGCCCCCGGCAACCGCACCGTCGCCAGCGTGCCGCCGCCCTCAGCCCGCGACAAGGACACCTCGCCGCCCGCCTGTTCGACCGTGCGGGCCACGATCGACAGGCCCAGGCCCGAGCCCGGGAGTGACCGGGCCGACGGGGAGCGCCAGAAGCGGTCGAAGACGTGGGGGAGTTCGTCGGCGGGGATGCCGGGGCCGTGGTCGCGGACCGTGAGGACACCCTCGGCCAGGGAGACCTTGATCGTGCCGCCCTGAGGGCTGAACTTCACCGCGTTGTCGAGGACGTTGACTATGGCGCGCTCCAGCGCGGACGGTTCGGAGCGGACGTACCAGGGCTCCAGGTCCGCCGTGATCGTCAGCTCGGGGCCGCGCAGCCGGGCCCGGCGCAGGGCCGCCTCCACCGTCTCCTGGAAGTCGACGATCTGGAGGTGCCGGCCGCCCTGCTGGCCCGAGTCCGAGCGGGACAGCTCCTGCAAGTCGCCTATCAGCGCGGCCAGTTCGGTCATCTGGGCCTTCACCGAGGCGAGCAGGGCCTTGCGATCGTCCGCCGGGATCGGGCGACCCGTCTCCTCGCTGCGGGAGAGGAGTTCGATGTTCGTGCGGAGGGAGGTCAGGGGGGTGCGGAGTTCGTGGCCGGCGTCGGCGATCAGCTGTTGTTGCAGTTCGCGGGAGTTCGCCAGCGCGCTCGTCATCGAGTTGAAGGAACGGGAGAGGCGGGCGATCTCGTCCTCGCTCTCCTCCTCCACGGGGATGCGGATGCTCAGGTCCTCGGTGCGCGCCACGTGTTCGACGGCTTCCGTGAGCTTGTCGACCGGGCGGAGCCCGGCACGGGCCACCGCCAGACCGGCCGCGCCGGCGCCTACGACTCCGATGCCGGAGACGAGGAGAAGGATCAGGGCGAGGTCGTTGAGGGTGGACTGGGTGCCCTTGAGGGGGAGCGCGGCGAGCAGCGCCACATTGGACTGTTCCCCGGAGATCGGGTCGGTGTAGATCGCTGGGGCGACCTTGACTCGTACGTCGTTGCCGTCCGAGTCGGTGCTGTTGTGGTAGACGGCCTCAGGGCGGCCGGTGGACGCGGCCACGTCCCTGTCGGTCTGCGTGACCTCGACCGTACCGATGGAGAAGCCCATGACGCAGGGCGTTCCGTCCTCCATGACCACCTGGAAATAGGTGTTCCGGCCGAACAGGTTGTTCTGCTGCGGAGTCTGCGTGCAGTTCTCGACCGCGGACTGGGCCTGCTGCTCCAACGACGGCATCTTCATCGATTTGTCGAGGTCGTCATTGAGCTGCTCGTACAGCTTCCCCTGCACGATGAACCAGCACGTCACCGACACCGCCGCCACCGCGAACGCGACCGCCGCCGCCACCAGCATCGACAGCCGGGCCCGGATGGGCAGGGACCGGTAGCGGCTCAGGAGCTTTTTCACTCAGCGCCGCCTTGTCGCAGGACGTACCCCACGCCCCGCACGGTGTGGACGAGGCGCGGCTCGCCGCCCGCCTCGGTCTTGCGGCGCAGGTACATGACGTACACGTCGAGGGAGTTGGAGGACGGCTCGAAGTCGAAGCCCCAGACGGCCTTCAGGATCTGCTCGCGGGTGAGGACCTGGCGCGGGTGGGCCATGAACATCTCCAGGAGCGTGAACTCCGTGCGGGTCAGCTCCACCGGACGCCCGCCCCGCGTGACCTCCCGCGTCGCCAGATCCATCCGCAGGTCCGCGAAGGTGAGCGCCTCGTCCACCTCGGCGGTCGCGGCGACGGCCGCCGCGTACGAGCTGCGGCGCATCAACGCGCGGACGCGGGCGAAGAGTTCGTCGAGCTCGAACGGCTTGACCAGGTAGTCGTCCGCGCCGGCGTCGAGGCCGGTGACGCGGTCGCCGACGGTGTCGCGGGCGGTGAGCATCAGGATCGGCGTGGTGTCGCCCGCGCCGCGGATCCGGCGGGCGGCGGTCAGCCCGTCCATGCGCGGCATCTGTACGTCGAGGATCACCAGGTCCGGCTGGTACGCGGTCGCCTTCTCCAGCGCGTCGGCACCGTCGACGGCGACCTCGGTGTCGTAGCCCTCGAAGGCGAGGCTGCGCTTGAGTGCGTCGCGCACCGCCGGCTCGTCGTCGACGATGAGGATGCGCTGGGGTTCGGGGGCGCCTTCGGCGGGGCTCATGGTGGTCTTCGTCCTCGGGTGCGGTGGGTTACAGGGCCGGGGCGCCGTGGGGGTTCCCGTGCGTTGCCCGGTGCCGGTCCGGTGGGGCTTCTCGCGCGGTTCCCCGCGCCCCTGAGGGGTGCGCGCGGTTCCGCCCTAGCCTCGCACGTCGCCCGGCCGCGCAGTAGCCTGTGGTGATCAGCCGCGGACCGTACGGCGGTGGGTGCGGGCCGTCGTGGCGCGGCGGGCCGTGCCTCGGGCGGCGGAGGCCACCTCGGGGGCCCTCGTCACCGCCGGGTGCAGTTCGGCCGCCACCGCGAGGGCGAGGCCCAGTCCGGCCGGGTCGCCGGCCGTTGCGACGGTGTGCGAAATCTGTGCGATCTGCCTGTTCATGTCGAACTCCTGGGACTCGGCGGGACGGGAGGGGAACTGCCTGGTCGGTGGACCGGACCTCAGTCCGACCCGCCCGCCCGCAGCGTGCTCAGGTCGGCCTTGACCGTGTTGACCGGGATGGCGAAGCCGAGGCCGACGCTGCCGGCGCTGGAGGAGGTGGCGTCCGCGGCGGAGTACATCGCGGAGTTGATGCCGATGATGTTGCCGTTCATGTCGATGAGGGCGCCGCCGGAGTTGCCGGGGTTCAGGGAGGCGTCGGTCTGGAGCGCCTTGTACGTGGTCGTCGAGGAGCCGGTGTCACCGTTGAACTGCCGGCCGCCGAACTCGAACGGCCACTGCCCGCCGCCACCGCCCTGCTGCTGGCCCTGGCTCTCGTCCGTCGAGACCGTGACGTCACGGTCGAGCGCGGAGACGATGCCGCTGGTCACGGTGCCGGTGAGGCCCTCGGGGGAGCCGATCGCCACGACCTGGTCGCCGACCTTGACGCCGTCGGAGTCGCCGAGCGTGGCGGCCTTCAGCCCGGAGGCGTCCCGGAGCTTGATGAGGGCGAGGTCCTTCTTGCTGTCGGTGCCGACGACCTCGGCCGTGTAGGTCTTGCCGTTGCTGGTCGTCACCTTGATCTGGGAGGCGCCGGAGATCACGTGGTTGTTGGTGACGATCTCACCGTCGCTGGTGATGATCACACCGGAACCGGTGGACTCACCCGCGTTCGAGGTGGCGTTGATCTCCACGATGCTCGGGCTGACCGCTGTGGCGACCCCGGAGACCGTGCCCTTCTGGCTGGTCGGCACCACGCTGGTGCTGGTGGCGCTGGAGGCCACGGTGTCCGTGCCGGTCAGCTCCTGGATGCCGTACGCCGTACCGCCACCGATCGCCGCCGCGACGAACGCCACCGCCGCGAGCAGCGCGATCGGCCCCCGGGTACGCCTTCTCGGAGCGGGCGCCGACCCGGACTCCGGGGTGCCGGCGGAGGAGACCGGCTCGCTGAGGAGCGCGGTGGGAGCGGCCTGCGCCGAGGTGGCAGCCGCCGGGTCGTACGCCGGCGGGGGCGGCCACTCCGGGTTCACCGGGGTGGAGGCCTGCTGCTGCTGGAGGTACGCGGGCTGCTGCCGGGTCTCGCCCTCGGCGTACCCGGAGTGCTGCTGCTGCCCCTGGTAGGGGTTCTCGTACTCGCCGCTGCGGCGGAAGCTCTCGGTCATGACTCAGAGCGTGCCGCCCGACCATGAGACCTTCCTGAGTGCTTCCTGAGAACCCCGCCAGAACCTCGTTCGCCCCATATAAAGACGTCCGAGCCGGCCCCCGTGGAGAAGCCCTACGGGCTGTGCGCAGGCGCTACACGCACCCGCAAGACCGCCGAGCCACCAGCGTCGACGGAAACAGCTTCACCCGTTCGCGGCGGGAGCCGGCGACGCGGATCCCGTCGTCCAGCACCAGGTCCACCGCCGCCCGGGCCATTCCCGTACGGTCAGTCGCGATCGTCGTCAGGGGCGGGTCCGTGAGTGCCGCCTCCTTGACGTCGTCGAAGCCGGCCACGGCCAGCTCGCTCGGCACCTCGATCCGCAGTTCGCGCGCGGCCCGCAGCACCCCGATCGCCTGGTCGTCGGTGGAGCAGAAGATCGCCGGGGGCCGGGTGGGGCCCGACAGCAGCTTCAGCGCCACCTGGTACGCGTCGTAGCGGTTGTAGGGCGCCTGGAACAGCCGTCCCTCCGTGGAGATCCCGGCCTCGTCCATCGCCCGGCGCCAGCCCTCCACGTGGTCGGAGACGGGGTCGCCGATGAGCGGGGTCTCGGCGACACCGCCCATACAGGCGACGTACGCGTAGCCGTGGGAGAGCAGATGGTCGACGGCGAGCTTCGCGCCGCCGATGTCGTCGGTCACCACGGCCACGTCGTCGATCGCCTCGGGCCGCTCGTGCAGCAGGACGACCCGCGCGTCCCACGCCTCTATCTCGGCGGCCGCGTTGTCGTTGAGGGCGTGGCTGACGAGGATCAGCCCGGAGACGCGCATCCCGAGGAACGCCCGCAGATAGTGGACCTCGCGCTCGGCGACATAGTCGGTGTTGCCGACGAGCACCATCTTTCCGCGCTCGGCGGCGGCCTGCTCCACGGCGTGGGTCATCTCGCCGAAGAAGGGCTGGCGCGCGTCCGGCACGATCATGCCTATGAGATCGGTGCGCCGGGATGCCATCGCCTGCGCGACCCGGTCCGGGCGGTACCCCAGCTCCTTGATGGCGGCGAGGACACGCTCGCGCGTGGCCGGTGCGACCGGCCGGGGTCCGTTGTTGATGACGTAGCTGACGACGGCGGTCGACGTACCCGCCAGTCTTGCCACGTCATCCCGAGTCACCTTGGCCACGCGCGGAGTCTACGCGGATGGACCGGCCCTGGGCAGGGCGTACGACGGCGCACCTGTGAGTTACCTGTGCGTACGCCGCCGCGGTTCCCCGTCACTACGCCTCGGCCGCGATCTCCACGGCGTCCAGGGGCGCCGTCTCGTCCGCATCCTCCGCCTTTGAGGGGGCGGCCTTGGCCTTCGCCTCGTCAGCGGCGCGCTCCACCTTCTCGGGCGTAACGAATCGATAACCGACGTTCCGGACGGTTCCGATCAGCGACTCGTGCTCGGGGCCGAGCTTGGCGCGCAGCCGCCGTACGTGCACGTCGACCGTCCGCGTACCGCCGAAGTAGTCGTAGCCCCAGACCTCCTGGAGCAGCTGGGCGCGGGTGAAGACGCGGCCCGGGTGCTGGGCGAGGTACTTGAGGAGCTCGAACTCCTTGAAGGTGAGGTCGAGGACGCGCCCCTTGAGCTTGGCGCTGTAGGTCGCCTCGTCCACCGAGAGATCGCCGTTGCGGATCTCCATGGGGGAGTCGTCGTTGACGATCTGCTGCCGGCCCATGGCCAGGCGCAGGCGCGCCTCGACCTCGGCGGGTCCGGCCGTGTCGAGGAGCACGTCGTCGATGCCCCAGTCGGCGGTGACGGCGGCGAGACCGCCCTCGGTCACGACGAGGATGAGGGGGCAGCCGGGCCCGGTGGAGCGCAGCAGCTGACACAGGCTGCGGACCTGTGGGAGGTCACGACGACCGTCGATGAGGATCACGTCCGCACCGGGGGTGTCGACGAGAGCGGGGCCTTCCGCCGGAGCCACGCGCACGTTGTGCAGCAGCAGGCCGAGGGCCGGAAGCACCTCCGTTGACGGCTGGAGGGCGTTGGTCAGGAGCAGCAGAGAACTCATGCGTCTGGTTCCTCCTCGGTCCCTGCGAGGACGCGTGTGGCGGCGGCTTGTACAGCTGCGGTCACCTGGCGTTTTTCCGCTCGTATACAAGCTTGCCTAAAGCACGAAAGGACCCGGGGGCGACATTGCCCGAGTCCTCTGTCCAGCAGAATAGCCCACATGAGTGCTGGTCCGGCAGGTCATGTGACGCGATCTTTCGACATTCCGAACTCTGAGACGGCCGATCGAACCCTTTCGAGGCCGCCACGAACCCCTTTGCGCAGGTTTCTACGGACTGACGACGGGGTGAATATCGAGGCCGTATACGATCCAAAAGCCGTTGTATACAACGGCTCCGACGGCACCGGGACTTCACCGGGCGGCCACCTCGCCGACCATCTCGCCGTGGTCGTCGCGCATGGCTTCACGGGTCACGCTGATCGTCCACATGTTCGAAGGGTGGCGGAGGTGTTCGCCCGGTACGGGTCCGTCGTCACCTTCTCCTTCCGGGGCCACGGAAGGTCCGGTGGCCGCTCCACGGTCGGTGACCGCGAGGTGCTCGACCTCGCGGCGGCGGTCCGCTGGGCCCGTGAACTCGGCCACACGCGCGTCGCCACCGTCGGGTTCTCCATGGGCGGCTCGGTCGTCCTGCGCCACGCGGCCCGACCGGACGCGGGCACGGACGCCGTCGTCTCGGTCAGCGCCCCGGCCCGCTGGTACTACCGGGGCACGGCCCCCATGCGCCGGGTCCACTGGCTCATCACCCGCCCCGAGGGCCGCCTCCTCGGCCGCTACGGCTTCCGCACCCGTATCCACCACCGTGACTGGGACCCCGTCCCCCTCTCCCCGGTGGAATCCGTGCCGCTCATCTCCCCGACCCCGCTGCTGATAGTCCACGGCGACCGGGACGGCTATTTCCCGCTCGATCATCCGGAGACGCTGGCCGCGGCGGCGGGCGACCACGGCGAACTGTGGCTGGAGAGAGGCATGGGCCACGCGGAGAACGCGGCGAGCGGGGAATTGCTGGAGAGGGTCGGGGACTGGGTGGTGAAAGGGGTCGCGGCCAGGGGCGTAGCCTGACCCCGTCACGACTCATACAAGAGGAACGCAGATGCCAAAGGGCACCGTCCGCTACTGGGCCGCAGCCAAGTCCGCAGCCGGCGTCGCCGAGGAGCCCTACGACGCGGCCACCCTCGCGGACGCCCTGACCGCGGCCCGCGACCGACACCCCGGCGAACTCGTCCGCGTCCTGCGGCGATGCTCGTTCCTCGTCGACGGAAACCCCGTGGGTACCCGTGCGCATGAGACGGTACGTCTGGCCGAGGGCGGCACGGTCGAGGTGCTCCCGCCGTTCGCAGGAGGGTGACCCCCACATCATGAGCAACCAGCCGTACGGGTACGAGGGCCACCCAGGACAGCAGGGCCACCAGGGGCAGCACGGACAGCAGGGGCAGCACGGCCAGCAGGGTTACGACGCGTACCAGCAGTCGCAGCCCCAGGCGCAGCCGCACTGGCAGGGCTACGACGAGAGCCAGGCCGCCCACGCCCAGCAGTACACCCAGCAGTGGGAGGGCCAGACCTGGGAGACCCAGATCCAGCCCCAGACCCCGCCCGCCGCCAACCTGACGGAGACGGCGTACCTGCCTCAGCAGGTGGACGCCCCGAACGGTTCCCCGAACGGGCAGTACGGCCAGAACGAGCAGTACGGCGGCCAGTACGCCGCTCAGGCCCAGCACCAGCCACACCAGCACCGGCAGCACCAACCCCAAGCCCAGCCCCAGTTCCAGGCGCAGCCTCAATCCCAGCCTCAAGCCCCGGCCCAGTCCCAAGCCGCTCCGGACGCTGCCGCGGATCCCGCGCCCGGCTACGGCCCGCCCACGCTCACCGGCAACACCCGGGTCACCGACGCCCAGCGGGCACGGGCCGAGGGCCGGTCGCCGATCATCGAGCCCGGGATGCAGCCGGCGCTGATCACGGCCGTCCTGGGCCTGCTGCTGGCCGGCGCCGCCGCGGTCGGGGAGTACGCCCTCGCCGTACCCCTGGTGGTCCTCCAGGCCGTGACGGCGGCGGGCTGGTTCCGGCTGAACGGCATGTGGCCGGCCCGGCAGGGCATCGTGCTGGCCTTCGCGGGCGCCCTCGCGGCGGACGCGGCCCTCTTCGCGGCCGGCCGGGAGCACGCGCCCGCCGCGATCCTCGGGACGCTCGGCGTGTGGGTCCTGCTCGGCATCGTGCTGGGGCTGCGCAGTCACGCGGACCCGGACGAGCGGATGTACGGCCTGATGGCGACGGTGGCCTCGTCGGCGCTGGCGATCATCGCGACCGGCTATCTGGCGGCCGTGGCGGACGCGGTGACGGTCGGCGGGGTCGCGGTCGCGGTGGCCGTCCTGGCCCGCGCCCTGCCGCTGCCCACCGCGGCCTCGGTGGTCGTCTCGCTGCTGGCGGCCGCCGGCGCGGGCATCGCCGTCGGCGGTGCGACCGAGCTGGGCACGTCCGGCGCCCTCCTCGGGGCCGGTGCCGGACTCTGCGCCCTCATCGGCCACCGCGTCGCCAGCTACGACTACCCCTCCCGCTTCGTCCACTTCACCGCGGGCGTCGCCCTCCCGCTGACGGCGGCGGCCCCGGCGGTGTATCTGCTGGGCCGCGCGTTGGTCTGACGAGAGTGCGTTGCCGGGTGCGGGTGCGGGTGAGCGAGAAGCTCCACGCATCCGCACCCGCACCTGCATCCGCACCCACCAACGCCCCCTGTCACAGCTGATCAACAAGCCGGGCCGACCCTCCCCGCCCTCACGCCCGCCCGATTACCCTCGCGTAGACACCGTTCGGCCGCCGAGTGGACTACGTGGGGAACACCGAGAGATGCGCGCACTGCGAATACTTGTCATCGTCGCCGTGATCCTGGGCGGCCTCTTCGTGGTCGCGGACCGCGTGGCCGTCGGTTTCGCCGAGGACGAGGCGGCCCGGCAGCTGAAGGCGAGCGAGGGCCTGACGAGCACCCCGGACGTGTCCATCAAGGGGTTCCCGTTCCTCACCCAGGTCGCGGGCGGCGAACTGGACGACGTCGAGGTCGGCATCGAGAACTTCGAGGCGAGCACCGGCAAGCCCGACGAGAGCATCCGCATCGCCGACCTGAAGGCGACCATGCGCGGCGTCACGTTCTCCAGCGACTACAGCTCCGCCACGGCCACCAGCGCCACCGGCACCGCGACCATCGCGTACGACGAGCTCCTCAAGGCCGCCAAGTCGGAGCCCACCGATGTGGGTCTCGGCTTCACCGCCCGCGTCGTCGGCCTCTCCGACGGCGGCAAGGGCAAGATCAAGGTCAACGTCGAGATCGACCCGCCGGCCCTCGACCCCCAGACCGTCTCCGTCCTCAGCACCGTCAGCGTCAAGGGCGACAAGGTCGAGGTGCAGGCCGACTCGCTGCCCAGCCTGGGCGGCGCCGACGTCGCCGAGAACGCCGTCCGTTCGATCACCGACTTCCAGCAGGCCATCGACGACCTCCCCGGCGGCATCAAGCTCGACAAGGTCGAGGCGGCGCCGGGTGGTGTGGAGATCACGGTAAAGGGTTCGAACGTCAGGCTGGCGGGGTAGGACGACGGTCGGCTTCTCCCTCGGCCGTACTGCCGCTCGGCGGTGTCCGAAAGGCGAGACGACGCCGTCCGTACCGTAGATGTGACGACGGCTACAACGGCCCGTCCGCCCCGCCACCACAGCCTCCGCAGCCACTTCGTCCCACATTCCGGACGATCGCGTCTCACCATACGACATGCCGGTGACACGCCCGCCCGTCCGTCCCTACGATCGACACTCATGAAGCGACAGGCGGATCTCACGAAGCGGCGGGCAGTAGACCTGTGCCGCGTCGCCGCCATGCTCTGTCGCCCCTTCTGAGCGGCGGCTTTCCGCTGTCGCGTTTCCCCGATGCCGCCCTGTCCAGCCAGGGCCCACCCCTGCGTGCCCCGGCCGAAGCGCCGGAGGCAACCCGCACGCCCCGCCGCAACTGCCCCGGAGGAGAAACAGCATGAGCCGCAGCGACGTCCTGGTAGACGCCGACTGGGTCGAGGCCAACCTCGACGACCCGAACATCGCCATCGTCGAGGTCGACGAGGACACGACCGCGTACGAGAAGAACCACATCAAGAACGCGATCCGGATCGACTGGACCAAGGACCTCCAGGACCCGGTCCGCCGTGACTTCGTCGACCAGGAGGGCTTCGAGAAGCTCCTGTCGGAGAAGGGCATCGGCAACGACACCCTGGTCGTCCTCTACGGCGGCAACAACAACTGGTTCGCGTCCTACGCCTACTGGTACTTCAAGCTGTACGGCCACGAGAACGTCAAGCTGCTCGACGGTGGCCGCAAGAAGTGGGAGCTGGACGCCCGCGAGCTGGTCGACGAGGTGCCGGTGCGCCCCGCGACCGAGTACAAGGCCAAGCCGCAGAACACCGCGATCCGTGCCTTCCGTGACGACGTCGTCGCCGCGATCGGCTCGCAGAACCTGGTCGACGTGCGCTCGCCCGACGAGTTCTCCGGCAAGCTGCTCGCCCCGGCCCACCTGCCGCAGGAGCAGTCGCAGCGTCCGGGCCACGTCCCGTCCGCCCGCAACATCCCGTGGTCGAAGAACGCCAACGACGACGGCACCTTCAAGTCGGACGAGGAGCTCAAGGAGCTCTACGCCGAGGAGCAGGTGGACCTCGCGAAGGACACCATCGCCTACTGCCGCATCGGTGAGCGCTCCGCGCTGACCTGGTTCGTCCTGCACGAGCTGCTCGGTGTCGAGAACGTCAAGAACTACGACGGCTCCTGGACCGAGTACGGCAGCCTCGTCGGCGTCCCGATCGAGCTCGGCGCCAACAAGTAAGCACCCAGCGGTACCCGCACACCCCCGTTCGTCCCGACCGGCCTTCCTTCCGGTCAGACCCCTGATGGAGAAAGACATGTGTGGAGCGAAGGCCGGCGGCCCCGACGCCTCGACGATCAAGCCCGGTGAGACCACGATCCAGGGTCAGGTGACCCGCGACGGCGAGCCGGTGACGGGCTACGTCCGTCTGCTGGACTCGACCGGCGAGTTCACGGCGGAGGTCCCGACCTCCGCGACGGGCCAGTTCCGCTTCTACGCGGCCGAGGGCACCTGGACCGTCCGCGCGCTCGTCCCCGGCGGCACCGCCGACCGGACCGTCGTCGCCGAGAAGGGCGGCCTGGCGGAGGTCGCGATCGCCGTCTGAGACGGGCTCGTCGAACAGTCGAACAGCTGAGGGCCGCACTCCACGGAGTGCGGCCCTCAGCCGTGCGCGGACCTACGCTGGAGGTATGTACGCCCGCAGGCGCCACCTGTACTTCGCCATGATGGGCACGTGCCTGGCCCTCTTCGTCCTGGCCTGGGGCGTCGTACGCCTCTGGTCGGTCCCGGTCGCGGTCGGCATGTGCGTGGTCGCCATGGTCATCCCGCCGCTCGCCGCCGTCGTCGCCAACCGGCGCGGCCCCGACGACCGCTGGTGGGACGACCCCTCCGGCGACCCGAAGTCCGACGAGTGGTGGGACGAGCTGGACGGCAAGAGACGCCGATCGTGATCCGGGACGCCCGGACGCCCGGTGGCGGCGGACCTGGGGCCCGCGCCGGACGAGTGCCCTCAGTAGACGAGCGCCTGGGTGTCGTCCGCCATGGCCTCCTGCACGAACACCTGGGCGCCGGCGATCCGTACGCCCTCGATGACGTCCTTCTCGGTGATGTCCCGGCGGGCCGCGCACTGGGTGCACAGGGTGATCCGGCCGCCCGCGAGCAGCGAGTCGATCAGATCGGGCAGCGGGGCGGCGTGCGGCAGCTCGAACTCGGCGGCGCGGCCGGGCAGCGCGAACCACGCGGACTCGCCCGTCAGCCAGAGGGACACCTCGACACCGCTGGCGACGGCCACCGCCGCCACCGTGAACGCCTGAGAGCACCGCTCAGGGGCATCGGCCCCCGCCGTCACCTTGATCACGAGCTTCTTCGCCATGCCCGCATGCTAGTGCCGCGACCGGCGACGTTCTCCCCGTCGGACGCCCGGCACGCCCGCTCGCCGCACCGGCCGAAAGCCCAAGTACGTCCCGTACGAGGCCTTCCGGCCGGCTCGCCGACACGCTCCCCCACGCTCGGCTGCGCTCGCGCGGGCGGTGTCCCCACGACGCCGCTCCTTCCTCCACGGAGGTTCATCAGAAGGGCCCTAGTCCGAATCGTGATCATCCTCGGTGCAACCCCGTGTGCGGTCCATGGGTCTCCTGTGCGCGGATAAGGAGTCCGCGCTTCACGTTCTGCGGGGGAGTGCCTTGGAAGTGCCGGAAAGACCCGAAGGGGAGTTCTCGGAGCCCGTCGCCCGCGCGCGGCGCCGGGGGCGCGGCGTCCTGTTCGTCGCCGCGGCGGCGGTGCTGGGGGTGATCGCCGGAACCTGTGCCGGATACCTCGTCCAGACCGACCGGGAGCCCACCGCACTGCCCCCGCTCTCGCAGCCGGTGATGGACCGGGCCGAGGGCGAGGGACCCGAGCCGCTCTCCGCCGCCCAGGACCGCAAGGTGAAGACGGACGGCGATCTGCGCCGGCTTCTGCTGAAGAAGCCGGCGGGCGCCAAGAAGGCCGAGTGGCTGGAGAGCGCCGACGGCTGGATGACCATGGCCGCCTACTCCGACGCCTTCACCGATCCGAACGAGAAGTTCGGTGCCCTCGTCAACGACGAGTTCCGCCGGGCAGCCGTCGTCGGCTGGGAAGTCGGCAACTCGTACCAGGTGGAGATCAGGCTGGTCCAGTTCCGGCAGCACAACAGCATGGCCGCCGGCGACTCCAGCAACAACCACCAGACCTGGGCGGAGGAGGAGCCGGACACCGACAGCTGGGGCATCCCTGGCACGGGGGACGGGATGGCGTACGTCCACACCCGGCCGGACACCGAGCCCGGATACGAGCCGCTGTACAGCGCCGAGGCGCACGCCTGGCGCGGGGACGTCGCGATGGAGATCTGGGTCTACGGCGCCAAGGTGATCCCCAAGAAGATGATCATGGGTCTGGCCGAGCGACAGATGGAGCGTTTGTGAGCGCGGACGAGACGCCGGGGCAGCAGACGCCGCGGCAGGAGGCGACCGGGCAGCCGCCGGGTCAGGAGACGCAGGGTCCGGAGATGGCGGGTCCGGAGATGGCGGGTCCGGAGATGGAGGGTCCGGAGATGGAGGGTCCGGAGACGGCCGCGCCGGGTACCGGACGGCCCGCGCCGCGTCGGCGAATCGCGGTGGTCGCCGGGGCCGCGCTGCTCGTGGGGGCCCTGATCGCCGGGGTGGGGTTCACGGTCGTGACCGTACGGGGCGCGGACCGCGACGCGGGCGCTCCGAACTGGAAGTTCCCCGAGGACGAGGGTGAGGGCGAGAGCGAGGCGCGGGCCCGGGCGGAGAAGGCGACGGCACAGCCGGGTCTCGCGGGGCTGCTGGTGCCGTACGGCACCGACACCTGGGTCCAGGGGCCGGATCTCGCGGAGTTCGGCTCCGACGCGGAGTTCAGCGGCGCCCAGGCCACGGCCCTGCGCAAGAAGTCCCTGAGCGGTCTGCCCCGGGCCCAGCGCAAGCGGCTGGAGAGGCAGATCGACCGGCAGCGCATCAAGGGCATGGCGATGCGCAGCTACTTCAGCACGGATTCGTTCGGCTACCGGACCGATGAGGGCATCTCCTCGGTCAGCATCACACTCGCCCGCATGGAGAACAGGAGCGCCTTGCGCGGCAGTTCGACGTTCCAGAACGAGTTCCTCGCCTCGCTGGACGTCTTCCGCGACGGCCCGCGGATCAAGGGCCACGACAACGCGAGGTGCTTCCTCACCCCGAAGGGCAGCGACAAGACCCTGGACGGGATGTTCTGCTCCGCCTACGCGGGCGACGTCCTCGTCACCCTCACCGCGAGCGCGGCGAAGCCCCTCGACAAGCGGGGCGCGGCAGAACTTCTGCGCACCCAGCTCGACCGTGTCGCCGAACAGGGGGTGTCCGTATGAGCGAGCAGTCACGCACCACGGAAGAAGCCGTGCCGGAGACACCGGAGACACCGGAGACGTACGACGCCTCGGCTTCGGCGGCGGACACCGTGGAGCCGCCGGCCACGGAGCCCCCTGCCACCGGGCCGGCACAGCCCCCGGTTCCCGAGCCGTCGCAGGTCCTTCCCCCGCACCCGCCCCGCCGTGAACGTCGGGTCCTGCGTGCCCTCCTCCGGTGGACCGCCGCCGTCGCCGTCTTCGCCTCGGTGGTGACGGCCACGGCGTACGGGATCGCCACGGCGCAGCGCACGGACGTACCCGGTCTGGCCACGGAGTCGGACGGGCGCTGGGTCTTCCCCCGGCTCGTCAGGCCGCCGCTGCCGTCCGGAAGCCCGGAGCCCTTCGCCGAGGACAACCCGGCCGGAGCCCATCACGCCGATCTGCGCGCCCTCGTCCTGCCCGCGCCCGAGGGGGCGAAGGAGGACAGAGCGCTGCGTGGCTCGGACGGCTGGCTGCCGGTGAAGGAGTATCTGGCGGAGTTCGAGGCGGAGGACCGCGAGGAGTTGGGGCAGAAACTCGTCGACACCGGCCTGCGGCACATCGCCGCCCGGGGCTGGACCACCCCGGACGGCACCCGGACGCGGGTCTACCTGCTCCGGTTCAACACGACGAACGTCGTGGACGCCGAGCTGGCGAGCCACGCCCTGGCCCACGTCAGCCCGACCTACCGGGTACGCGGTGCGGGCGAGGTCGAGTACGACGAGGACTTCCCGGAGGCGGCCTTCGTGCCGGGGATCGGCCGGACCGCCTATGCCGAGGCGAAGCCGTACGGTGCCGAGCAGGTCCGCCAGGCCTATGTCTCGGCGGGGGACGTGTACGCGGTGATCCTGCAGTCCCGAGAGGCGGGGGCTCCGGCGGTCCCCTTCTGGCAGACCGTGGTCCTGCAGAGCCAGCTGCTCGGCTGACGCCCCCCGGGGAGGCAAGGGCCGACCTCACGCCGGCCCCCGGACCCCGGCCGCGTAAGCTGGGGTCCGGCCCTGTGTGCGTACCGCACGTCTCCCGCTCAATCGAGGAGCACCTCGTGATCATCTTCTTCGAGACCCTGCTGGTCCTGGTCGCCGTCGGCGTTCTCGCCTTCACCGGCCTGGCCGTGAAGAAGCTGTACCAGGGCCAGCG
The DNA here is from genome assembly GCF_019599145.1 of Streptomyces akebiae. NCBI lineage: Bacteria > Bacillati > Actinomycetota > Actinomycetes > Kitasatosporales > Streptomycetaceae > Streptomyces > Streptomyces akebiae. The sequence continues at coordinate 5,508,737 of NZ_CP080647.1, forward strand.
CTGACCCGCGTCCGACCGACGCCCAGGACCTCCAGGACTCCCAGGAACCGCCACTCATGATCGAGATCCCGTCCGACCTCCACAAGGACCTCGTCCCCCTCGCCTTCCTGCTCGGCGACTGGGCCGGCGCGGGCGTCCACGACTTCCCCGGCTCCGAGAAGTGCAACTTCGGCCAGGAGGTCACCTTCACCCACGACGGCCGGGACTTCCTGGAGTACCGCTCCCGCACCTGGGTGCTGGACACGGACGGCAACAAGGTGCGGCCGCTGGAGACCGAGTCCGGGTTCTGGCGGGTGGACGCCGACCGCAAGGTCGAGATCGTCATGACCCGTGACGACGGTGTCGTCGAGGTCTGGTACGGCGAGCTGGCCAAGCAGAAGCCGCAGATCGACCTGGTCACGGACGCGGTCGCGCGTACGGCGGCCTCCGGTCCCTACAGCGGCGGCAAGCGGCTGTACGGCTATGTGCACAGCGACCTGATGTGGGTCGGTGAGAAGTCCACCCCCGACGTCGAGCTGCGCCCCTACATGTCCGCGCACCTGAAGAAGGTCGTCACCGCCGAGGACGTCGAACGCTGGGCCAAGGCCCTCCCGGACGACATGCCGGACGACGGCATCGCGTTCTTCAAGTAGTCCTAGACTCGTGGTGTGGTGAGCACCGACTGGAAGAGCGACCTCAGGCAGCGCGGCTACCGGCTGACGCCGCAGCGGCAACTCGTGCTCGAAGCCGTGGACGCCCTGGAGCACGCGACCCCCGACGACATCCTCGTGGAAGTGAGGAAGACGGCGTCGGGGGTCAACATCTCCACGGTCTACCGGACCCTGGAGCTCCTGGAGGAGCTCGGGCTGGTCAGCCACGCCCATCTGGGGCACGGGGCACCGACGTACCACCTGGCCGACCGGCACCACCACATCCATCTGGTCTGCCGCGACTGCGACAACGTCATCGAGGCCGATGTCTCGGTGGCGACGGACTTCACGGCGAAACTGCGCGAGACCTTCGGGTTCGACACCGACATGAAGCACTTCGCGATCTTCGGCCGGTGCGAGAACTGCACCCTCAAGGCTTCAAGTACCAAGTCGTAGGCTTAGGCATATGAAAAGCCCTCTGCTGTCCCTGTCCGGCGCCGTCCCCGCCGAGGGCGTGGACGAAGGCGTCGCCGCCCACTACGGCGACCTGTTCCGTGAACAGCGCGCCCTCGCCGACGGCACCGGATTCGTCGACCTCTCCCACCGGGGCGTGATCACCGTCTCCGGGGAGGACCGGCTCAGCTGGCTGCACCTGCTGCTCACCCAGCACGTCAGCGAGCTTCCCACCGGCGAGGCCACCGAGGCGCTGATCCTCTCCGCCAACGGTCACATCGAGCACGCGCTGTACCTGGTCGACGACGGCACCACCGTCTGGGCGCACGTAGAGCCCGGCACCCAGGAGGCGCTGCTCGCGTACCTGGAGTCGATGAAGTTCTTCTACCGGGTCGAAGTGGCCGACCGGACGGGCGACTTCGCCGTCGTCCACCTCCCGGCCGGTTCGATCGCCGAGGTCCCGGAGGGCACGGTCGTCCGCGAGACGCCGTACGGCCGTGATCTGTTCCTCCCGCGCGCGGACCTGGAGTCGTACGCGGAGAAGACGGGCCCCGCCGCCGGCCTGCTCGCCTACGAGGCGCTGCGGGTCGAGCAGCACCGGCCCCGTCTCGGCTTCGAGACCGACCACCGCACCATCCCGCACGAGCTGGGCTGGATCGGGACGGCGGTGCACCTCCAGAAGGGCTGCTACCGGGGTCAGGAGACCGTCGCCCGCGTCCAGAACCTCGGCAAGCCCCCGCGCCGGCTCGTCTTCCTGCACCTGGACGGCAGCGACGTACACCTCCCGCCGCGCGGCGCGGAGATCCGTCTGGCGGACGACGGTGCCGAGGGCCGCAAGCTGGGCTTCGTCACCACCTCCGCACGCCACCACGAACTGGGGCCGGTCGCCCTGGCCCTGGTCAAGCGCAACATCCCGGTGGACGCGAGGCTCCTGGCGGACACGACGGCGGCGGCCCAGGAAGTGGTGGTCGAGCCGTAGGCGTCCGCGCTCGGTTCCGGGGTGTCCTACATCTCCAGCAGCACGGTGAACGGCCCGTCGTTCGTCAGTGAGACCCGCATGGACGCCCCGAACCGCCCGGTCGCCACCGTCGCCCCCAGCGCCCGCAACTGTGCGACGACCTCGTCCACCAGGGGTTCGGCGACGTCACCGGGCGCCGCCGCGTTCCAGGTCGGCCGCCGGCCCTTGCGCGCGTCCCCGTACAGCGTGAACTGGCTGATCACCAGGAGCGGCGCGTCCACGTCGCTGCACGACCTCTCGTCGTGCAGCATCCGCACGGACCACAGTTTGCGCGCCAGCTGCGCCGCCTTCTCCTTGGTGTCGTCGTGCGTCACCCCCACGAGGACGCACAGCCCCTCGCCCTCGATCGCCCCGACCGTCTCACCGTCCACGACGACACTCGCGCCGTCGACCCTCTGCACCACCGCACGCATGCCGACCATCATGCCGCCGCCGTCCATCAGCCGTACGCCAGGGGGTCCTCCTTACGGGGGGTTTGTGATCACGGGGGTTTGAAGAGCGCTTTGCCCGGTCTTTCTCATTGATCCATTACCGACCATCTGGGGTGGATCGCGTGGACTCGGTCACAAAGCGGCCACGGAGAGTGGCACGATGCTCACACACACCGGTCGAGGGGACGGTTGAGGCGCATGAGCACATCGAGTATGGGGCAGCCCCCGGGGACTGCGACGTCTACCCGTACGACGCCGGGGCCCGGCCCCGGCGTCCGTCGGCCACCGGTCCAGCGCACGGACAGCGGACCACTGCCGCCGCCGGACCCGGCCGAGCACGAACTGTTCCGGCTGCGGCTGCCCGAACTGCGCACCCTGCGCAGGGACGCCCAGCGGGACGAGGCCGACCTCAGTTATCTGCGGCGGCTGCTTCAGGGCCGTATCGACATCCTGCGTGCCGAACTGGCCCGCAGGGGCGGTGCGGCGGACCCCGCGGCGCGGGGCTCGACAGAGCCCTCGGCGCTCGTCGACCGGCTCTCGGCGATCCTCACGGACGCCCCGGCCCGGCACCGTTCGTCGGCCCGCCACGTCACCGTGGGCACGCCGCACGGCGAGGAGCACCGCCGGCTGGCCGCCGAGATGCTGGACGAGGTCGCACTCTCCGACCTCGAAGCCCGCACCGACGACGAACTCACCGCGGGTCTCGCTCGACTCGTCCACCACGAGCAGCAGATCTCCGGCCGTCGCCAACACCTGCAACGCACCGCGGACGACTGCAGCGCCGAGATCGCCCGCCGCTACCGGGAGGGCGAGGCCCAGGTGGATGATCTGCTGACGTAGAGGGTTCGTTGTCGGCCGCGGCTGAGTGGGGCTTCTCGCGCAGTTCCCCGCGCCCCTGATGGCCTCCGGCCGTCTCAGGGGCGCGGGGAACTGCGCGACCAGCCCCCACCGGGCGGACGTGTGGGGGTCGAAGGGGCGCAGCCCCTTAAGGATGGGACGGGTAGGGGCGGCGGGGGCGAGGAAAACCGGAGACACACCACCGACGCCCCCCTAGCGTGACCCCATGAGCCCCTCCCCCGACATAGCCGTACGCCCCGTCACCGACGACGAGATCCCGGCCTGGCTGAACGCTCTGAACATCGGTTTCCTCCGAGCCCCGGAAACCCTGACCCCCCAGGAGCTCAAGGACCGCTCGTCCCACATAGACCCGTCCCGAACGCTCGCCGCGTTCGACCCCACCGCCCCCACCCCCCAGCCCGTGGCGACCTTCCGCTCCTTCCCCCAGGAACTCACCGCCGTGGGCGGCCGCACCGTCCCCGCCGACGCCATCTCGAACGTCACGGTCAGCCCCACCCACCGCCGCCGGGGCCTCCTCACCCGGATGATGGCCCACGACCTCACCGCCGCGAAGGACCGCGGCGACGTCGTCGCCACCCTGATCGCCGCCGAGTACCCCATCTACGGCCGCTACGGCTTCGGCCCCGCCACCTGGACCACCGAGTGGACCATCGACGTCCCCCGTACCGGCCTGGACCCCCGCTGGTCCGGCCCGGCGGACGGCGGCCGGGTCGACCTCGTCGACGGCGCGACCGTACGCGCCCTCGGCCCCGCCCTCCACGACCGTCTGCGCGCCGCCCAGCCCGGCGCGGTGAGCCGCAACGAGCGCTGGTGGCGTATCAACACCGGTGACCTGCGGGTCCACGGCAACTGGACCGAACCGTTCTACGCGGTGTACCGCTCGGCGACCGGCGAGGTCGAAGGCCTGGTCTCGTACGAGGCGGACGACACCTGGCGGATGAAGCAGCCGCAGAACACGGCCGACGTCAACTGGCTGATCGCGACGACCCCGGCCGCCGAGCGCGCCCTGTGGCACTACCTCTGCTCGATCGACTGGATCACCAAGGTCAAGTGTGGCTGGCGCGCCCCCGACGACCTTCTGCCGCACTTCTTCCCCGACCCGCGCGCCGTGGGCGTCACCACCCACGCGGACTGGCTGTGGGTACGGATCCTGGACGTCGTACGGGCACTGGAGGCGCGTACGTACGCGGGGACCGGGACGTTGGTGCTGGAGGTCGTGGACAGGGACGGCTTCGCGGGCGGGCGGTACCGGCTGGACGCGGGACCGGACGGGGCGAGTTGTGTGCCGACGAGCGAGGACGGCGACCTCGTCCTGGAAGCCGCGGACCTGGCGACGCTCTGGCTGGGCGACGAGTCGGCCGTACGGCTCGCGGCGCTCGGCCGGGTGCGGGAACAGCGGAAGGGCGCCGCCTCCGTGGCCGACGCCCTGCTGCGGACGTCCAGGCGTCCATGGTGCCCGGACATCTTCTGAGGCCTGTGGGGCCTCTGGGGACCTTTCTCGGTGTGTGCGGGTATCCGTAGCTGTTCACTTACTCGGTGCTGAGCTGTTCAGTTGTGGTTGTGGCTGCGCATTCAGTTGTGGCTGAACCATTCAGTTGTGGCGGTGCGAACCGGTCGAACTCCCGGCTCCCCTCCGGAAGGGAGGTCGATCGGTCGGTCTGTGCGAGGGTCGGTGGCAGTTGCCAGAGTCACCAACCATCCAAAAGTTTAACCATGTTGCGAAAGTTGGCGACCAACTTCACCTTACTTATCTCCGCTTGGAGTCGGCTCATAACCACCTTCCCACGAACTGCCCAAAGATGGCGAGAAGTTGTAGTGTTTGTGCGTGGAGCGGGAACGCACGGCCGTCGATGGGCGGAAGTCGTCACAGCGGCCCCAGAGGTCACACCACGAGGTGGCCGACGTGTTGCGCGGCCGGATCAGGTCCGGCGAGCTGCGACCGGGACAGCGCATGCCCACACAGGCGAAGCTGGCGGACGAGTTCGGCGTCGAACGCGGAGCCGTGCGGCAGGCCTTGCGCATCCTGCAGTCGGAGCACCTGCTCACCAACGTTTCCAAGGGTAGTCCGGCGACTGTCGCCCCACGTGTGGGCGCGGCGGCCGTCGGTGGTCCGGGGGCCGCCCCACGGCCGACGATGGTGGAGCTTGCCCCTCGCATATCCGCCGCCTTCGCGGCGCCGCATGTGAAGATCGACGCTCTCTGCCTGACCTCCGTGTCCCTCACGCTCGCCGTGGGTGAGCCGTTGCGCGAGATTCACGCGGGGCGCATAAAACCGGCCAGGGTCGATGTCCGGGTGATGCTGCCCAGCCGCGACATCCCGCTCGCCTTCCCGGCCCCGGTCGACGCGTCGGTCGACGGCCGGCTGCAGCGCCGCTGGCTGGCCCAGCGCAACGCCCAGGGTCAGGTGCTCAAGCACAATCTGCTGGCCCTGCGGTCCACGCACGGTGTGGACGTCCGTGTCTCCTTCCGGGCCCTGCCCTTCACCCCGCCCGTGAAGCTGTACCTCCTCAACGGCCAGGAAGCGCTGTTCGCGTACTACACGGTGCAGCGGAAGGAGGCCGAAGTGGACAGTGAGCAGCTGGAGATGTACGACGCCGAGGGCACCCAGTCCACACTGTTCGCGTTCGAGCGGAGCGTGGGTGCCGCCGCGCCCCGGGACACGACCTTCGTCGAGCAGTCCCGCCTGTGGTTCGACGCGCTCTGGGAGACCATCAGCTCGGACCTGCTGCTCACGAGCTGACGGCCGCGAGCACCGGCTGACGGCATCACATCGCCGGTCCGGCGAACATCAGCGCGAGGATGACCGCGCCGATCGAGCTGCACGTGTGGTTGTTCGCCTTCAACCCGACGGTGAGGAACAGCAGGCCGACGATTCCCATGGTGCCGTAGCGCCATTCGACGAAGCGCTGGAGGGCGACGACGGCGAGGGCGGAGACGAGGGCGATGGCAGCGGGCATGGTGGTACCTCCTCCGAAGGGCTGGCGCGGGCGGGGCGGTGCGGGAAGATCAGTGGAGAACCGCGGAGAACCGCGGAGAGCGGTGGAGAGCGGTGGAGAGCGGTGGAGAGGGCCGGAGAACTTTGCCAACTTCGCCAAGTTGGCAACCAACTTAGTTTAAATGGTTCCCACTTGGTTCAAGTTTATAACCACCTTCCCGTGAACTCCCCAAAGATGGGTGAGAGTTGTAGCGTTTGGTCGTGACCCAGGAGAACGTTGCAGTGAACGGCAGCAGAAAGCTCTCGTCCCAGGAGATCGCCGCGACCTTGCGGGACCGCATCCGCGGCGGCGACCTCAGGCCCGGCGAGCGCCTGCCCACCCAGGCCGAACTGGCGGAGGAGTTCGGTGTGGAGCGCGGTACGGTCCGTCAGGCCCTGCGCGCCTTGCAGGACGACGGGCTGCTGAGCAACGTGAGCAAGGGGAGCCCGCCCCGGGTCGCCGAGGTCGGCCACTCCACGGGCCACGAGCCGCAGCCGACGATGGTGGGCCTCGGCCCCCGCCTGGCCGAGGCCTTCTCCGCGCCGCACGTCCGCGTCGACGCGGCCTGCCTCACCGCCGAGACCCTGATGCTGGCCCTCGGTGAACCGGTCCGCCGTATCCATGAGGGAACGATCCGCCCGGAGTCCATCGACGTCCGCATCCTGCTCCCTTCCCGGAAGATCAACCTGGCCTTCCCGGTGCCGGTGGAGGGGCGCGGCGAGGACGACGAGGAGGACCCCGTCCACAAGCGCTGGCTCGACCAGCGCAACGCCCAGGTCCGCGTCCTGCGCCACAACCTCCAGGCCCTGCGCACCTCGCACAAGCTCGACGTCCGCGTGACCTTCCGGGCCCTCCCCTTCACGCCGCCCGTCAAGCTCTACCTCCTCAACGGCCAGGAGGCGTTGATCGCCTACTACATGCTCATGAAGCGCGAGGAGCAGATGGCCGACGGCCCCCTGGAGATGTACGACGCCTTCGGCACCCAGTCCCTCCTCTTCTCCTTCGAGAAGGAGACCGGCCCCCGCGACGCCGCCTTCGTCGATCAGTCGCAGCAATGGTTCAACGCCCTCTGGGAAACCATCACGACGGACCTGACACTCTCCTAGTGACTCCTGACACGGCTGATACGGCGCAGACTGAACCGGTGACGGAAGAGACAGACTCCCTTCGAGAACTGATCACCCCTGTCCGCTTCGTGCTCTGGGACCTGGACGGGCCGATCTGTCGACTGTTCTCCGGGCATCCCGCGCACCAAGTGGCCCGAGATCTGGTCGCGTTGATCGACCGGCGCGGGCTGGGCGGTCTGCTGACGGAGCGGGAGCGGAGTACGGCCGACCCGCAGGTGGTTCTCCTGGGTCTGGGCCGGCGCCACCCGAGCAGCGACCTGATCACCGACGTGGAGAAGTGGCTCACCCAGCAGGAGCTGACCGCCGCGCCCAAGGCGTACCCCACCACCTGGGCCGACCCGCTCATCCGGACCTGGTCGCGGCGGGCCAGGTTCGCCATCACGACCAACAACTCGGCGCTCGCGGCGGCCCGTTACATCGCGACGCGCGGCCTCACCGACTGCTTCCCGTACATCTACGGCCGTACGCGCGACCTCGACCGTATGAAGCCGCACCCCCACACCCTGCGCCAGGCCCTCACCGCGATGGGCGCCGAACCGTCCCGGTCCCTGATGCTCGGCGACGCCCCCACCGATTTCGAGGCCGCCCGCGAGGCCGGCGTCGCTTTCCTGGGCTACGCGCGTAACGAACGCAAGCTCAAGGCCCTCCTCGAAGCGGGCGTTCCCCTCTCCCACACGGTGAACTCCCTGAAACCGGTCCTGGACGTCCTCCGCACGCACCTGCCGGATCAGGCCTGAACCATCAGGAGGACGAAGAGAAGGGCCGTCCACCAGGCCAGTCGCGCCTGACCGATCCGGAGGGCCACGGCCACGAGCATCAGCAGGAGGAGCCCGAGAGGGCCGAGGGTCCGCCCGACCAGATGGGCCGCGACGAATTGGACGGCCGCCACCACCACTTCCCAGAACACCATGTTCTCCACCCCGTTCTGCTGACTGCCCCCGGCAGTCAGTCCAATTGGTCGATGATTGACCTGTAATTGGTATTCCCGATTGGACTGATCCCTTAACTGGCAGACCAGTTGGGCTGCTCGCTGACCGAAACTGGTTTGCCCGATGGCGGGGAGCGGTACGGTCGGGAGGTGGGCGATACACGGACCGGCGCGGGTGGCGGCAGCAAGTTCGAGCATGCCCTGGAGCGGCTGCGGGCCGGGATGGAGGACGGCACGTATCCGGCGGGGGCGTCGCTCCCTCCGCAGCGGCAACTCGTCGACGAACTCCAAGTCTCCCGTGACACCCTCCGGAGGGTCCTGGCCAGGTTGAGCGAGGAAGGCCTGGTCGAGACCCGGCGGGGGAGCGGGACCCGCGTGCTGGGTGCCCAGCGGGCGCGGCCCCGGGGAGCGGGCAAGGTGACACCGCGCTCGTTCTTCGACTTCGCCTTCGAGCACGACGAAGTGCTTCTGGACATCCACACTCTGACGTCGGAGTCCTTGAGCACGCACATCCGACTGCAGGCCGAACGCGTACGCGACGGTGAGATCACACCCGAGCGCATCGTGCTGCGCATGCTTCTGCCCCGCGAGTCGATGCCCCTGCCATATCCGACAGCCATGGGGTCCCAGAAGGACACGCGGCCTCAGGAGCGCCTTCGGGGCATCACCCGGGTGCAGGAGTCATCGCTGCGCGAGGCGCTGGAGGATCTCCAGCGGGAGGGCCTGGTCCCGCATGTCGAGGTCGTGGTCCGGCACGCGCCGATCACCCCGACCTTCAAGGTGTATCTGCTCAACCGGACCGAAGCGCTGCACGGCTTCTACACGGTCGTCGTGCGCCCGATCGAGGTGGGCGGGGGCGAACAGGTCGACGCCCTCGACGTACTCGGCCTGGGCGCCACCCTCACCCACCACGTCAAGGACACCGATCCGGCGTCCCAGGGGACCGTCTTCGTCGATGCCGCGCAAGCCTGGTTCGACTCGGTCTGGAGCCTGCTCACGGACGAGGACGACTGACCCTGCTCACGGACGAGGGCGACTGACCCCGCTCATGGACGAGGGCGACCGACCCTGCTCATGGACGAGGGCGACCGACCGGTCGAGGCGCGCACGCCGCGATGAGTTCGGCGTGTGAGGTGACCACCGCGTGCGCGCCCGCGTGGCGCAGTCGGCGGTTCCGCTCGGGGTCCGGCGAGTAGCCCAGGAACCGTACGCCGGCGGCCACGGCCGCCCCGAGGTCGCTGGGCTGGTCGCCGATCAGCACGGCGGCATCCGGCCCGATGTGCCCGAGGCGCTCCAGGGCGAGCCGCACCGCACTCGGATCGGGCTTCATGCGGCGCGGTTCACGCGGGTCACGGCCGCAGACCGCCTCGAACTTCCGGGACATCCCGTGAAGTTCGAGGAACTTGCGTACAGGTCCTTCCGCGTTGTTCGTCACGATCGCCAGCCGCTTCCCGTGCCCGAGCAGGGTGTCCAGCAGCAGCGGAACCCCCGGTGCCGGTACCGCGGAACCCGCGGCCTCGTCCTCGTACCGCGTGACGATGTCGCTCGCCGTGCGCAGGACGGCGGGGTCGAGGGCGGTGTCCCTGCGTGACCGGTCCAGCATGTCCCCGAGGAGCTGAAGGACGCCGTGCGAGTCGTCGCACGCCTCCACGGCGGGGTCGAGCACATTCCACTTCTCCCGTGCCATGGCCTTGATCTCCAGGGCGACAGGCCGGGTCGACCGTCCGGCGAACAGGTCACAGACCGGGCCGTCGAAGTCGAGGAGGACGGCTCGGGCCCCGCCGAGCAGCCGCCGCGGTCGGAGCGGCTCGGTCGTCTCGTCGAGTGTGGGGTTCATGGCAGTCATCGTGATCAGTGTGGTGCAGCCGACCGCCTGCCTCAGGGCTGAGACACCTTCGGACAGTCGCGCGACGCGTGTCAGTACGGGGCCGGGCGCGTGAGCGTTCAACCGGTGGACCGCCACCTGCCAATGCCCGGCTTCTGGCACGATGCTCGCCCACGGAGGAGTACCGTGCCTCCACTTCCTGGATTTCACCACGGGTGCGACCACGGCGAGAGAACGGGCAATGCCAGCTGAATCGGATTCCACGGGGCGGCGCCGCGCCGGTGAGATGAGTGCCGACCCGGGTGGGGTGGAGGGACCGCTCAGCGGCTACCACCACGAGACCTACGTCTTCCGTCTGCCCGCCGAGTCCGCCGTCGGTGAGGGTGGACGCTGGAAGTGCCGTGAGCCGCGCGAGAGCCTGCTGTGGTTCGACCGACGCTGCTTCGACTCGGAGGAGCGCCTGCTCACCGAGCTCCAGGGGCGCATCGACAACATTCCCGACCTCATCGAGGTCGAGGGCACCGTCCTCCAGCGGTTCATCGAAGGACAGACACTCGGGGAGCTCCACGCGTCCGACACGACGGTGCCCGAGAAGGAGTTCGAGCAGATCCTCACCCTGTTCGGGCAACTGGTCGCCGTCCGCCCCCGGACCCTGCTGGTGAAGCGGAGGTGCGAGCGGCGGGACCGCGCGCGGGAGGGCGACAGCGCGGGCTTCCTCGACCGGCTGATCTGCTTCACCGAGGACCGGGTGTACGGGGACAACCTGCCGGAGTACGGCGACCTGTTCGCGGACCTGAACCTGGACTCCGACTCCTTCAAGCAGCTCAGGAAGCACGTGTCAGGCCTGCGCGAGCGCCCCTTCTGCCTCCTGCACGCCGACCTGCACCGAGAGAACCTCATCGTGGACCGCGACCGCCGCCTCTGGGCCATCGACTGGGAACTCGCGATGTTCGGCGACCCGCTCTACGACCTCGCCACCCACCTCTACCTGATGCGCTACCCGCCGGAACAGGAACGGCGGATGAGGGAACGCTGGTGGGCGCTCGTGGAGGGCGTCCGGCCGGGAAGCTCCCGGGGCTGGCAGGAGGACCTGCCGAAACTCCTCGACTACAAGAAGGCGCAGTCGGTGTTCACCGACGTCATCCGCACCTCACAGGCGCTGCGCCTGGCACCCGCGGCGGACCCCACGGCGTACCGGTCCCTGCTCCGCCGGGCGAGCCGGACAATCTGGGACGTGCTGAGCAAGGGCGCGTACCCCTTGGGTGTCGAGGAGGTCCCGGGGGTATCGGCGATCGAGGCCGCGCTGACCCGGTGGCTCCGGGCACGCGCGGGCGGTGCCCAGGGGTCCTAGGGCGTGTTTCGGAAGTCCCTTCTGCGGGCGACGAAGGGACTTCCGAAACACGCCCTAGGCTCGGCGCCATGAGTGAGAGCGGGAGCGGGCTGCGGGAGCGCAAGAAGCGGCGGATGTACGAGACGGTGTCGGACGTGGCGATCCGGCTGTTTCTGGAGAAGGGGTTCGACGCGGTGTCCGTGGCCGAGGTGGCCGCGGCGGCGGAGATCTCGAAGCCGACGCTCTTCCGGTACTTCCCGGCGAAGGAGGACCTCGTCCTGTACCGGATCGCCGATCACGAGGACGAGACGGCGCGGGTGGTCGCGGGGAGGGCCGAGGGTGAGTCGGTGGTCGGGGCCGTACGGGCGCACTTCCTGGCGGGGCTGGCCCGACGGGACCCGGTGACCGGGCTGAGCGACCATCCGCAGGTGCTCGCCTTCCACCGGCTGCTCTACGGGACGCCGTCGCTGGTCGCGCGGGCGTACGGCCATCTGGAGCGGGCCGAGGCCGCGCTGGCCGAGGTGCTCGGGGGCGGGCTCGACGCGCGGGTCGCCGCCGGGCAGATCGTGACCGTACGGCGGGTGCTCGCGGAGGAGAACCGGCGGCGGGTGGAGCGGGGGGATCCGCTGGAGGAGGTCGAGCGGGATGCCGTCGCCGCTGCCGAGCGGGTGTTCGGGCGGCTGGAGGGGGCCCTGCCGCTCGGGATGCGCTGAGGACGCTTCCGGCGCAGTGAGCAGCGGCCCGCCCGGGGTGCTCGCGAGAGTGCGTGATCCTCGGTAATAAATTTAACTCGGTTGCATTTTTGGTACGCTCGGCGGAATGATGCCTCGCGACCCCGCCGACCCCCCTGCCGACCCCGCCGGCGACCCCACCCTCCTCCAGGACGTCCTGGCCCACGAACGCGCGTACCACGACAACTGCCGTGCCGCGCTCGCCGCCATGGTCGAAGGGGCGGGCGAGCAGGTCGTCGTCGGCGAGGACGTCTCCGCCTCGGGCGCCGACGCGGAGGTGCTCGGGTATCGGCTGCGCAGCCGAGCCAAGGAGATGCGTGAGCTGCCGGAGGGGCCGCTGTTCTTCGGGCGGCTCGACTTCGCCGCTCGGGCGCGGAGCGACCACGCCGGGCAGAGCTACCACCTCGGGCGGCTGCGGATCAGCGAGGACCCTGCCGTGCCGCCGCTCGTCGTGGACTGGCGTGCACCGGTTTCGCGGGCCTTCTACCAGGCGAGTTCCCGTGATCCCCAGGGAGTCGCCGTCCGGCGTCGCTTCGGGTGGGCGCCGGGGAGCCGGGGGGACTCGGCCGACCTCACGGGGCTGGAGGACGAGCACCTGGAACGCCGTAGCCCCTCGAACGGCCCCGGCCCCGGCCCCGGCCCCGAGTCCGGCCCGGAGCCCGACGCCGACGCCGACGCCGACGTCGGCACTGGCACGTCGTCCCCGGGCAGCCTCCTCGCCGCCGAGATCGAGCGGCCTCGGCTCGGTCCGATGCGCGACATCGCCGCCACCATCCAGCCGGAGCAGGACGATCTGGTGCGGGCGGATCTGGCGACCTCCGTCTGCGTGCAGGGCGCCCCCGGCACCGGCAAGACGGCCGTCGGCCTGCACCGCGCCGCGTACCTGCTCTACACCCACCCCCAGCGCATCCGTCGCGGCGGACTGCTGATCCTCGGCCCCAACCGCACGTTCCTCTCGTACATCGCGGAGGTGCTGCCCGCGCTGGGCGAGACGGGCGTACGTCAGTCGACGGTCACGGACGAGATCGCCCGGCACGAGGTGAGGGCGGAGGACGACGAGCGGGCGGCGGTGGTGAAGCACGACGCGCGGATGGCGGAGGTGCTCCGACGAGCGCTGTACGCCGGCGTCGCGGGCGGCGGCGGGTCCGGGGACCGGTCGGGGCGGGGGGAGGCGTCGGAGCGGGGGGAGGCGTTCGGCTCCCTAGTCCTGGCGGAGGGCTCGCATCGCTGGCGGGTGGCCGGGGACGAACTTCGGCGGATCGTGGCGGACGTACGGGCCGAGGAACTGCCGTACGACGTCGGGCGGGAACGGGTCCGGGCACGGGTGGTCCGGTTGCTGCGGGACCAGGCGGAGCGGCGGGCCGGGCCGCGCTCGAACGCCTGGCTGTACCGGATCTCGCGGTCGCGGCCGGTCGGCGCGTACGTCGACGCCGTATGGCCGAAGGTCCGGCCGGAGGAGGTCGTGGCCCGGCTGCTCGGGGACCCGGAGGTGCTCGCCGACGCGGCGGAGGGGCTGCTCGACGCGGACGAGCGGAAGGCCGTCGGCTGGGCGAAGCCCCCGCGTACCTGGCGGTCGGCCCGCTGGTCGGCCGCCGATCTCGTCCTCCTCGACGAGGTCGCGGGGCTGCTCGCCCACCCCGACGGCTACGGCCATGTCGTCGTCGACGAGGCCCAGGACCTCTCCCCGATGGAGTGCCGCGCGATCGCCCGCAGAGCGGCCTACGGCTCGGTGACCGTCCTCGGTGACCTCGCCCAGGGGACGACCCCGTGGGCCGCCCGCGACTGGCGCGGCCTCCTCTCCCATCTGGGCAAGCCGGACGCCCAGGTCGTCCCTCTGACCACCGGGTTCCGGGTGCCGCAGGCCGTCGTGGCACTGGCGAACGGGCTGCTGGGACGCCTGGGGGTGGACGTGCCCGCCGCCCGGTCCCTGCGCAGGGACGGGGAGTTGCGGATCAGGAGGGTGGGGGGTGGAGGGGGAGAGGGGGCGGAGACCGGGCCGGTCACGGTCGGCCAGTGGGTTCTGGGTGAGGATGTCGTCGCCGAGGCCGTGGCCGCCGTGCGGGACGCGCTCGCGGATGAGGGGTCCGTCGGGGTCATCGCGGCCGATGGACCCGACGTCGTACGGCTGTGGCAGGCGCTCGACGAGGCCGGGATCACCGCGGGTGGCCCGGACGAACCGCAGGCGCGGGTCACGGTGTTGGGGGCGGGCGTCGCGAAGGGTCTGGAGTACGACCATGTCGTGGTCGTCGAACCGGCGGCGATCGCGGCCGCCGAGGAACGGGGGCTGCACCGTCTGTACGTCGTCCTCACCCGGGCGGTGTCGCGACTGGACGTGGTGCACGCGCGTGCGTTGCCGTGGTGACGGGGGCGGGAACGGGGGCGGGGGCGGTGCGGCGCCCGGGTGGGGACGGCTGGGGCGGGCGTGGCGGGCGTGTTACCGGAAGGCGGCGGAGTCATGACCGTACCGGCACCTCGGTGATCGAGGTCGTGGCTACGGTGAGCGGGTGCCGGTGAGCGGCGGCGCGAGCCCGATCTCCCTCCCCCCAGGGGGCTCGTGCGCCGCTCGCCGGTGGTTCACGCGGTCCGACGGACCCGCTTGCGCGCCCCTCTCACGAGGCCGCGGTCTCGTCCTCGCGCCCTGCCGCCCACTCCGCGGGTTTCGTCGCGGCCTCCAGGACCGGGATCAACTGCTCCTCCTCGTAGGTGAGATGGGCTTCGAGTTCGTCGATGAGGCGCTCCATCTCGGGGAGCACGGCAACGGGGTCGGCGTTCTCGGCGGTCACCACCCGGCGCAGATCCTCGACGAGGGCGGCGATGCGCTCATGCTCCTCGTGCAGGCGGGCCAGGGTCGGGGCGAGCTCGGGGTGGCGTTCGCCGAGGAAGGGGAACAGGCCCATGCCCTCGCCGGTGTGGTGGTTGTGCAGGCCCTGGCAGAAGGTGAGGCAGTTGACGCGGAGCTGGGCGCCGAGGCCGGCCCTGCCGCCACTGGCAGTCAACTCCTTCTTGATCAGGGCGAGTTCGCGGCGGAAGGCGTCATGGACGACCTTGAGTGCCTCGCCCATGGAGTCGGCGTTGACGTTCGGCGGTCCGGCCACGGGCACCTCGCGCAGGGCGACGACCGGGATCGTACGGTCCGTCTTCGCCTGGTACTCCGCCCACCCCGGATCACCCTCGACGGCCCGCGCGAATGCCCGGTCCCGCTCCTCACCCCGCAGTACGACGGCCTCGGCCTCGTAGGTGAAGGCCCCGGTCTCCACGGTGACCCGGGGGTGGGCCGTGATGTTCCGGTACCAGTCGGGGTGGTGGGGCGAGCCCCCGGCCGACGCGATGACCAGGATCGTGCCGTCGCCGTCGGGGAGGTAGCCGAGGGGAGTGGTGTGCCGGTTGCCGGTGCGGGCGCCGGTGGTGGTCAGGAGGATCAGACGGGCGCCTTCGAAATAGCCGCCGACCTCGCCGTGACGGGCGCGGAATTCGTCGATGACTTGCTGGTTGAAGGGGTTGGGCATTCTCTGCTTTCGGTGGACGGCGACGTGGTTCGTCGCGGAATTCGGGCATGGGTGATTGCCGCGGCGCGCGGGTCAGCACATTGCCGACAGGAAGGCGTGCCGACGGAATGCGTGCCGACGGAACGCGTGCCTGCGGAATGCGTGCCGACGGAAGCTGTGTTGAGGGAGCGCGCGTCGGCGGAATGCGCGGCGTGATACGGCGCGCTGTCGTTGTCGTGTGATACGGCGCGCTGTGGTGTGGTGTGGTGCAGCGTGAAGGGGGAGTTCGACGCGCGCGCAGCAACACCGAGGAAGGAGAAGGGTGTTGGAGCAAGATGTTAGGCGCGCGGAACTTCAACGGGCGGGCTCCTGGCCCGCCCCGGCCTCACTCGGAGGCCGGGTAACCCATCCGCTCACGGCTCAAGGCCGACCCGGCAGTCATACGCCCACGATAAGGGGTCGTGATCGGGCCGGGCAATGCGTATTCGGCCGGAATTCCGGCCGATTCTCAAGAACTTCGGGGCACGCCTGTGGATTCGTCGTGAGCCGTGCCTGCGGGTGCGGTCTCGGGCCGTGCCGCGCCCCTTCGCGGGCGCGGCTCACGCCTTTCCGTCGGCCTCCTTGGCCGCCCGTTCCAGCCGCTCTCGATAGTCCTCCCACCACGCCGGGTCGTGCGACGGGATGCCGGTGTTGCCCTCGTTCATGCCCACCACGCCGTCGATGAGTTCCCGGAGGATGTCGGCATGCCCGGCGTGCCTGTGGGTGTCGGCGATCACGCGGACGACGGCGTGGTGCAGCGTCACCTCGTCCCGGTCGTCGGGCCACCACGGCACCCGGCCGACGGTGTCCAGCGGCAGCGCGTCGATGGTCGCGTCCGCGTGTGCCCAGGCCCGGCGGTAGAGGCCCACGATGTCCTCGCGGGACTCGGCGGCGGTGACCCACATGTCCGCGTTGGGCTCGGCGTCGTCGTCGAGCCAGGGCAGTGGCTCGCCCGACGGCCGCCCGAAGGTGTCGCCGAGGTAGCCCAGTTCGACACTGGCGGTGTGCTTCAGGAGCCCCAGGAGGTTGGTGCCGGTCGGCGTCAACGGGCGGCGGGCGTCGTACTCCGACAGCCCGTCGATCTTCCACAGCAGGGCGTCGCGGGCGGATTGCAGATAGTGGTGGAGGTCGGCCTTGGCGTCCGTGTCGGCGGCGGTCATGGCATCAGTCTCCCGCCCGCACGATCTTTGTCCACCACCTTTCCCACCTCACGGCCCACCGGCTTCCGGCCTCCACCGCACTCCGGTTCCCAACGTCCAACCGCCCTCCCGCCGGTCAGGAGGCTCATGGCGCGGATCGGATCCTGCCGACCTGGAGGCCAGGGGCTGGATCTACTGGCGCAGGACCAAGACCCCGGCCTCCCTCGGCGCCGAGCTGGTGCAGGAGATCGATCCCGGGGCCCAGGCCGTCAAGCGCGGGATGGAACAGGAGCGCGTGCGGAAGAACGTCAGGCCGGCCCAGGACCCGCCCTTCCGGGTGGACCTGGACGGGGGCACGGTACACATCCGCCGACCAGGTCCTCCGCAGGCCTCCGGCGCACACGAACCCCGCCCACCCGCAGGCCCGTTGCCGGGAGCTCCGTAGCGCGCGCGATGCTCAGGCGGCCTCGGCCGCGGCCTCGGGCTCGGGCGCGGCGGACGAGAAGTCGTACACCGTGAAGTTGGTCAGCAGGACGTATCCGAGACGCTGGTACAGGGCGTTGCTGGTGGGGTTGCCGGGGTCCGTGAAGAGCACGACCTCCTTCGCGCCCGCGTCCAGCGCGGCGCGGCTCGCCTCGACCGTGACGGCCCCCGCGTAGCCACGACCCCGGAGGTGGGCCGGGGTGTAGACGGGATCCACCCTGACCATGCCGCCGACGATCGAGGTCGAGGCGGCCATGGAGACGGGGGTGCCGTCCGGGGTCTCCCAGAACGTGTAGTTCCGGTCGCCGAAGCGGGAGTCGGCCCAGGCGCCGGCGTCGATCAGGTCGATCGAGTACTGCTCCCCGACATCGACGCAGAACTCCCGGCACCAGCGGATGAGGTGCTCGCGCTCCTGTTCGCCCACGAGGCGACCCCGGCCCTCCGGGAAGGGGTCCGGTGGGGTGAGCGTGCCGAGACGGTAGAGGTGCAGCCGCGTGGTGACCACCGGCTCCGCGCCCGTCCGCCGCTGCCAGGCCTCGGCGAAGGTGGTCGACGCGTCGTGGTCCGCGCTGACGCCGGGAACGGGGTGACTCAGGTCCGCCAGGCGGGCGGCGAGCGCGTCGGCCTGCTCCCGGGTGACGGAGGTGAGGCTCAGGGGGCCGGTCGCGGCGCGCTGGTAGAAGCCGGCGTGGACCTCCCCGTCGCGCTCCAGTCGGCCGAAAACGGGTGTTTCGGTGTGCGTGTGCTTTCCGTTCGCTCGGTGCTTCTCGGTCACCGTCAGCTGCATGGTGTGCAGGGCGGGGCGCGAGCGCAGAAACTCCCCGGCTCGGGAGAGGAACTCGTGGACGTCTTCGGTGAGGTGCCAGTCATCCGGGCGCATGCCTCATGATTTCCCGCGCTGCCGAGATGCCTCGTGCTTTTCCGCCAGGGCGAGGGTTTGGAGCTGCTGCTGGAGTGCGTTCAAAGGTGTTCAGGTGAGCGGGAGTGAGTGTGGGTGGTCTGTGTCGTGTCATGTGGTTCGGCCGTGGTGTCGGTTGCAGTGAGGAACTGGCGTTCTCTCATCGAATGCGTGACCTTCCTGGGCGGCGCTCGTTTCCCAGGGCGACGGGATCTTCGGGTGGGGCCGGGCGGGGGTGACGGGGTGGGTGAGCTGAGGAGTGTGGCGGCGTCGTTCATCGCGTCCGGTCCCGGTGGGGTGGCTGTCCAGACCCGCCTCAAGCACCTGACGTCGGACGATGAGAAGGTGCTGTGTCTGGTGGGCGGGCAGTATCACCAAAGCCACGCACGACCAGTGGGGGCTGGCCCGTCGCTGCCAGCTGGCGCACCTGCAGAATCTGGAAGCCGGTATCCGCACGATCGAGCACCGGCTGTCCTTACCGGTCGGGCAGATGGGGACCAAGCGGGCGCCGGGGGGCTATCGGTCGCGGGGGGAGTGGCATGCGAAGTCGCGGCGGCTGCGGGTGCTTCAGGACCGGCTGGCTGCCGCGCGGGCCGACCGCGAGGCCGGGATCGTGCACGTGGTGCGCGGCGGCAAGCGCCTGGCCCGCACCCGCCACCACCTGGACGAGGCCGGGCTCACGGAGGCCGCGTGGCGCCGGGGCTGGGAAGCCCAGCGCTGGTTCTGCCAGGCGGACGGCGAGTCCGGCAAGCGCTACGGCAACGAGACCATCCGTGTCAGCCCCGGCGGCGAGGTGAGTATCAAGCTGCCCGCGCCGCTCACGCGGCTGGCGAACGCCCCGCACGGCCGGTACGTCCTGGCGAGCCGGGTCACGTTCGCGCACCGAGGCGCCGAGTGGGCCGACCGCGTCGCGGCGAACCGGGCGATCGCCTACCGCATCCGCTACGACACCAGCCGGGACCGCTGGTATCTGACCGCCTCCTGGCAGATCCCACCCACCCCTGCCCTCCCCATCGAGGCCGCGCTCGCGCACGGCGTGGTCGGCGTCGATATGAACGCCGACCTCCCCCACGCTCGGCTTCGCTCGCGCGGGGGGACCCCCACCGCCGCCTGGCGCCTCGACCGGCACGGCAACCCGACCGGCAGCCCGCGCCGCTTCTTCTACGACCTGACCGGCGCCGCCCAGCACCGCGACGCCCAGGTCCGCCACGCCCTCACCCGCCTGCTGCACTGGGCCCGTACCTGTGGTGTGAAGGCGATCGCGGTGGAGGACCTGGACTTCGCCGCCGAGAAGACCCGGGAGAAACACGGACGACGTAAGCGGTTCCGCCGGCTGATCTCCGGCATGCCCACCGGCAAACTCCGCGCCCGACTGGCCTCGATGGCCGACGCCACGGGGATCGCGGTCATCGCCGTCGACCCGGCCTACACCAGCCGCTGGGGCGCCCAGCACTGGCAAAAACCCCTCACCAGCACCACCACCCGCCACGAGGCTGCCGCCGTGGCGATCGGAAGGCGCGCCCAGGGACACCCGATCCGGCGACGGACGACACCGCCCCCACACGACCGGAGTGATGCGGTGGGGCATCGGACCGTCCAGGCCCGACCAGGTGTTCCCGGGCGTGAGGAACCCCGCCCCCGCATCCCCGGACCACGGACACGATCCGTGCCGCCCGGACGCGGAGCGAACGCGGGCAACCAGAACGCCCAACACCGTCCGGGGCGTTCGGCCGAGCACGAGACCTGGCAACAGGACTCACTCCCGCTCAGTCCCTAGGAACGGTTCAAGGCCTCCATGAGAGGCAGCTCGGGGCGGGACCGTCGGCGCCACGGGGGACGGGGTGGCGGGCGAGGATGCCACCCCGATCGTTGTCCGGAAAACGACGGACCGTGGGTGACGCCACCTTCCCGAAGACGCGCTACGCCACGCCGGTGCCGCCGTCATGGCGCACCATGGCGCCGCCCCGGCGGCGTCTCGTGGCGCCATCAGGCGCCATCAGGTGTCATCCCGTGTCGTCCGGTGTCACGTGGTGCCGGTGGGGGCGATCGCCGACTATCGGAGGTGCATTTGGGATCCGTCGGCGCCTCGTCGTGTGCCGGGCATCGAAAGGCGCCTGACCTGCGATGGGTGCATCAATCCTGCCCTGCCTGTCGCGCCGTCGGCATCCCGCCTGCGCCACTCCGGCTTCACATGGCGCCATGCGTGTGCCATGATGGCGTCATGGACCTCACGCCCTACGTCGACCGCCTCCGCCAGGAGCTCGTCGTCGCCGCCGAGGCCGGCGGTGACGAGGCCCGTGCGCTGGCCGAGCGCCTCGTCGCGCCCCTGGACTCCGCCGCCCGCCTCACCCTTCTCACCGCCCTCTCGGCAGCGATGGGCGAGGTCACCCGAGAGCTGGCTCCGGGCTCGGTCGACGTACGACTCCGCGGCGCCGACCCGGAGTTCGTGGTGACCCTGCCGTCCACGCCGGCCCAGGAGGCGCCCGCGCCCTGGGTCGAGGCACCCGCTCCGCCTCCCTTGCCGGAGAGCGACGACGGCGCCTCGGCCCGTGTCAACTTCCGCCTCCCGGCCCACCTCAAGGCTCGTCTGGAGGAGGCGGCCGGTCGCGAAGGGCTCTCTGTCAACGCCTGGCTGGTCCGTGCCACCTCCGCCGCCCTCACCCCGGGACCCGGCGCCCGCACGGGCCCGCCCCCCGCCCCCGCGCCGAACCGCGCGACCGGCGACCGCAACTTCACCGGCTGGGTCCGCTGAACCCCTGGAGCAGGGCCCCGGGGCCGACCACTCGCGGCCATCCACTCGCATGCGCACGCGTATCCGCACCACTGGAGCCCTCCGCATCCGTATCGCCACCCGCACTCGTAGAGCCACCCGCACTCGTAGAGCCACCCGCACTCGTACCGGTACTCGCCCTTTAGCCCTCACGCCACCCTCACTCACCCCTCCAGAGAGGACGGGAGATCCGTCATGCCCTCTTACGACACCCCCAAGGCGATCACCGCGATCGTCGAGTACTCCATCGGCAGCACCCGGATCATCGCCTCCGACCGCACCGACACCGTCGTCGACGTCCAGCCCGCCAACCCTTCGTCCGACGCGGACCTCAAGGCCGTCAGCCAGACGAAGGTGACCTGCTCCGGCGGTGTCCTCACGGTGAAGGGCCCGCGCAAGAACTCGCCCTTCGGGAAGATCGGTGGCATCGACATCACCGTCGCCCTGCCGGCCGGCTCCACGCTGGAGGGCACCACCCAGGTCGGTGACTTCCACTGCTCAGGGCGCCTCGGCGAGACGCGGCTGAAGACCTCGGTCGGCGACCTCCACGTCGAGGAGACCACCACCGCGCTGCTGAGGAGCGAACTCGGCATGGTCCACCTGGACCGCGCCACGGCCTCGGTCGAGATCATCGCGGCCGGCCGTGTCACCGTCGGCACGGTGGAGGGCGGCCTGGTCGTCAAGAACGGCAACGGCGACACAGAACTCGCCGAGGTCACCGGCACGCTGGAGGTCTCCTCCGCCAACGGCCGCATCGACGTCGGCGCCGCCCACTCCGACGTGGAGGCCAAGTCCGCCAACGGCGGCATCCGACTGGGCCGGGTCGCCCGCGGCAAGGTCACCCTGCGCGGCTCCATCGGCGACCTGGAGGTCGGCATCCCCGAGACGACGGCCGCGTGGCTCGACGTCCACACCAAGGTGGGTGTCCTGCGCAGCACCCTGGGCTCCGCCGACGGCCCCGGGGACGCAGCCGACACGGTGGAGGTCACCGCCCGCACCTCGGTCGGGGACATCCACATCCGCCGGGCCTGACCGCTGCGGGCGACGTCGCCCGCAGCCCCTGCCCTGCCTGCCCTGCCTGCCCTGCCTGCACTGACTGCCCTGCCCTGTCCCCGTTCCGCCCCAGCACTTCTCCGCCGAGCCCGCCTCTCCTCCGCTCCCGCAGGCTCTCTGCTCGCACTCGCCCATCTCGCACTCCGCCAAGGAGCTATCTGTCATGCCCTCATCAAGTGCGTCCAGCGCGTCAGGCGCCCCGAGCGCACCGCACCCGAACCACGCCACGATCATGACCAGGACCACGACCAGGACCAGTACTGCGACCACCGGAGGCGCCACCGCCACCGGCGCCACCGGCCTCACCGCCACCGGCCTCACCAAGTCGTACGGCGACAAGCGGGTCCTGCGCGGTATCGACCTCGACATCCCGGGCGGCACCGTCTTCGCCCTGCTCGGCCCCAACGGCGCGGGCAAGACCACGACCGTCCAGATCCTGTCGACGCTCATCGCCGCCGACTCCGGGACCGCCCGCCTCGCCGGTTACGATCTGGACGGCGAACCCGACGCCGTACGCAAACTCATCGGTGTCACCGGCCAGTTCGCCGCCGTCGACAACCTCCTCAACGCCGAGGAGAACCTGATGCTCATGGCGGACCTGCACCATCTGTCCCGCCGCGAGGGCCGACGCCGCGCCGCCGACCTGCTTGCGCGCTTCGATCTCACCGAGGCGGCCCGCAAGCCCGTCGCCACCTACTCCGGCGGGATGCGTCGCAAGCTCGACCTGGCGATGACGCTGGTCGGTGACCCACGCATCATCTTCCTCGACGAGCCCACGACCGGCCTGGACCCGCGCTCCCGCCGCACCATGTGGGAAATCATCCGCTCCCTGGTCGACGAGGACGGCGTGACGATCTTCCTCACCACCCAGTACCTGGAGGAGGCCGACCAACTGGCCGACCGTATCGCCGTGCTCGACGGCGGGAAGCTGGTCGCCGAAGGTACGGCGGAGGAGCTCAAGCGGCTGATCCCCGGCGGTCACATCTCCCTCAGGTTCGCCGATCCCGAGGCCCTGGAACTGGCCGCCTCCCACTTCACCGCGACCGCCCGCGACGACGAGGAACTCACCCTCCAGATCCCCTCCGACGGCACCGTCCCCACCCTCCGCGCGGTCCTGGACATCCTCGACGACGCCGGCGTCACCCCCGAGGCGCTCGCGCAGCACACCCCGGACCTCGACGACGTCTTCCTCACCCTGACCGGCGACAAGCAGCAGCAGGAGATCTCCCGATGAGCAGCGTCAGCTACGCGGCCCGTGACTCCGTCACCATGTTCCGCCGCAACTTGAAGCGCGCGATCCGCTACCCGTCCGTCGTCGTCACCATCGTGATGATGCCGGTCCTCTTCCTGCTCCTCTTCAACTACGCCTTCGGCGGCGCACTCGGAGCCGGCATCCAGGGCTCGCAGGCGCCGCAGGGCGACGACGCCGACTCCATCGCCTACATCGACTACGTCGCACCCGGCATCATCCTGATGACGGTCGCCACCGGCTGCATCGGAGCCGCCCTCAGCGTGTGCATGGACATGACCGAGGGCATCGTGAACCGCTTCCGCACCATGTCGATCTCACGGGCCTCGTTCCTCACCGGCCACGTCCTGGGCAACCTCGTCCAGACCGTCCTCGGCGCCGTCGTGGTCACCGGCATTGCCCTGGCCATCGGCTTCCGACCGAACGCCACCGCCCTGGAGTGGCTCGCCGTCCTCGGCCTGCTGACCGTCCTGGCCCTGGCCCTGACCTGGCTCTCGGCAGGAATGGGCCTGGTCGCCAAGACCGTCGAGTCCGCCAGCAACTTGCCCATGCCCATCACCTTCCTCCCCTTCCTGGGCAGCGCCATCGTCCCCACCGACTCCATGCCGACCGGCTTGCGCTGGTTCGCCGACCACCAGCCCTTCACCCCCATCAACGAAACCCTGCGCGGCCTGCTGATGGGCACCGAAATCGGCGACAGCGGCTGGATCGCCCTGGCCTGGTGCACGGCCATCGGCCTCACCGGCTACCTCTGGTCCAAGTCGGCCTTCAAGCGGGGCGTCCGCAACTGACCCCGCGGAGCTCTCCGCCGCCCCCCAGGGCCCGTCCGCCGAAACCCCCAGGGTCCCGCCGCACCCGCAGAGCCCCTCCGCCGAACCGGCGGAGGGGCTCGCTGAAGCTCTGGGGTCAGTCGTTCCGGGGCGCGTCCGTGCGGGTCACGACGCGGGCAGGGGCTCGGCGTGCGGCTGCTGAGGCTGCCTGCGGCGGCGCTGCGCACCCTGATCGCCGCCCCCGGCAAGCTGACCGCCGACCGCGTACTCGCCTGACTCCCCGACGAGCCTCCGGGCGCTGACCGGAACAACTGACCGTAGAGCCGTTCCACCACAGATCTCCCACAGATCTCCCACAGATCTCCCGGCCATGCGGGTGGAGAGGATCGACGGACGCGGACCGGCCGCGCGGGTGCCGAATGCGGGACCGTCCCGCCGCCGCTCCCAGCTGCCGGAAGGAGAGACGGTCCACGCGTCGCCTATCGCACGGCGACGTGATCCCCGGCCGACGACTTCGCTCCGGAGGTGGCGTTGCCGTAGTACGTCCACCGCCACGTCCCCGGCCCGGTGGCCTTCACCGTGGTCCTGAGCGCCCCGGTCCTGCTCGATGTCGCTTTCGTGACCGTCGTGTACGAGGAGGCGCCCGCCGCCTTGAACTGCAGGCTCACCGTGCGGCCCGCGTAGCCCTGGTACGTGTGGGTGTCCCAGTTCGCCCGTGTGATCCGCCCGGTCACGGTGATGGTCTTCCCCTTCGTGACCGGCTCCGGCGAGGCGTTGACCGTGACGCGGGTGGCCCGCTTGACCTGCAGGGGGAGGTTCTCGTCGTCGGTGTCGTGGGCGTCGCCGGCGAGAAAGACCCGAGCAGCCGTTCTCCAGCTGCCGGCGTCCTCGTTCCCGAAGTCGTAGCTCTGCGGGTCGATATACAGCCATTCCACGAAGTCGCAGATCCCCTTCGACTTGTCCACGACCTTGCAGTCACTGGTGATGATGGCGCTGTGCAGCGTGTCCCCGCTCTCGAGCTTTCCTCGGTAGGGGAACACGGTCGGCCCGTAGTCGTACTTGAGTTTGGTCGTCATCCGGAAGGCCGCGCGCACCTCGACCTCCTCCTTGACCCCGATCACGATCGGCTTCCCGCCGTTCACCGTGACCCGGCTGAAGGAGACCCCGCCCTCCGCCGCCCCGGCCGGCACCGCCGCCACGCCGGTGAACACGAGCGCCGCTCCACCGGCCAGCACCGCTCTCCACGTCGTCTTCCCCATTTCCCGGCCCACCCTTTCCCTCACAGCCCGGACCGGAGCACGTAGGCGCATCGGCCGGAGACGCATCCTGGCGACTGAAGGTGGGACAGCGAAGCGCTGCGCGGGGTTGTGCGCGCCGCGGCAACGATTCGATCACCAGGGCACCGCCCTGGTCGGGCTTCCGGGAAGACGGCCCGATGGCGCACGGAGGGCTGCCACGCTCGGCGGCTCCACCATCTCGCTCAGCCACGAGTGGTGTAGCGCACTATTGCAAGCAGGTGCTTGCAATAGTTAGCGAGGGTGGGGCATGGTGGAGGCATGGCATCGCTCAACGTCGGCAATCTCGGTGAGTACCTGCGTGAACAGCGGCGGAACGCGCAGCTGTCGCTCAGGCAGCTCGCCGACGCCGCCGGGGTGTCCAATCCGTATCTGAGCCAGATCGAGCGCGGGCTGCGCAAGCCGAGCGCGGAGGTGCTGCAGCAGGTCGCCAAGGCGCTGCGGATCTCCGCCGAGACGCTGTACGTGCGAGCCGGCATCCTCGACGCCGAGCGGGACCGGGACGAGGTCGAGACGCGCGCCGTGATCCTCGCCGATCCCACGCTGAACGAGCGGCAGAAGCAGGTGCTGCTCCAGATCTACGAGTCCTTCCGCAAGGAGAACGGATTCGAGGTCGAGGTCGACGTCGAGGCCGGGGTCGCGTCGGAGGTCGGCGTCGAGACCGACACCGACCTCGGCGCCGGCGCCGGCGCCGGCACTGGCACAGCGACGGATGCCGCGGGCGCCGAAGAACCCTCGGCCCCCGGCCCTCGTACGGCCGACGGCGGCGATGCCGGTCCGCGGCGGACGGCGAGTTGATCATGACCGCGACGAAGCCGTCGAACCGGACCGGAACGACACAGAACCCTCAGCTGCAAGCAACCCGGAGGACCCTCACCATGGCCATCACCGACGACATCCGCAAGGCCGTCAGCGACCCGACCCCCTTCTACTTCGCCGCCGGCACCGCCGACCTCGCCCTCCAGCAGGCGAAGAAGGTCCCCGGCCTCGTCGAGCAGCTGCGCGCCGAGGCGCCGGCCAAGATCGACGCCGTACGCCAGACCGACCCGAAGGCCGTGCAGGAGAAGGCGACCGCCCGCGTCAAGGAGACCCAGGAGAACCTCCAGACCAAGGTCACCGAGATCATCGGCACCCTCGACACCGACCTGAAGAAGCTCGGCGAGACCGCTCAGGACATCGCGCTGCGCAGCGTCGGCGTCGCCGCCGAGTACGCGGTGAAGGCCCGCGAGACGTACGAGCGGGTCGCCGAGCACGGTGAGCAGGCCGTGCGGACCTGGCGCGGCGAGGCCGCGGAGGAGATCGAGGAGCTCGCGATCGCCGTCGAGCCGAACTCCCAGCCGGTCGAGGTCAAGGACGAGCCGACGGCCGCGAAGCCGGTCCCGGCCCAGTCCGCGCCCGCCCCCGCCGCCAAGAAGACCGCGCCGAAGAAGGCTCCCGCGCGGAAGACGACGGCCGCGAAGAAGACCACCCCGCCCGCCAAGTAAGCGGCAGGGCGAACCGCCCAGTGGGCGACATAGCCGATGACGGAGTCGGCGACAGAGCGAGGGGTACGCGTGTAGTGCCTCTCAGTACCTCGCGGTACGGAGACGGGCCGGGCACCTTTGGGGTGGCCGGCCCGTTCTACGGGTACGGTGACCGCGTGGGAGAAACGGTCGGCATTCGGAAGCGTGAACAGAACGGGCGGTGGTGGGCACCATGCTGATGAACGGCTTCGCGGGGTTCATGGGGCTGTTGCAGCTCGTTGTGATCGCTCTCGCCGCTTTCGCGCTGATCGACGCCGCGTTCCGGCGGGAGGACGCGTTCCGCGCGACGGACAAGCAGACCAAGGTGTTCTGGCTGGTCATCCTCGGCATCGCGCTCGTCGTGAGCCTGCTGTTCCCGCTCCTGTCGTTCCTGCCGATCATCGGCCTCATCGCCAGCATCGTGTACGTGGTCGACGTACGTCCCGCGGTGCGGCAGATCTCCGGCGGCGGTGGCCGGGGCGGTAGCCGAGGCTCCAGCAGCGACGGTCCGTACGGCCCGTACAACGGCGGTCGGTGACCTCCTCCGAGGGCTGCGAGGGCAGGCCATCCTCCGAGGCCGGTACCTTCCTCGGGGTCAGGTTTCCCGGTCCAGCAGGAGGACCGCCACGTCGTCGGTCAGTTCGCCGCCGTTGAGGTCGCGGACCTCGTTCACGGCGGCGCGCAGCAGCTCCTCGCCGCGCAGACCCTCGGCGAGCTGGCGGCGGACCATCTCCACCATGCCGTCCTGGCCCAGCCGCTCCTTGCCCTGGCCGATCCGGCCCTCGATCAGGCCGTCGGTGTAGAGCATCAGACTCCAGGCGGCGCCCAGTTCGATCTGGGTGCGCGGCCAGCGGGCGTTCGGGAGCAGACCGAGGGCGGGACCGCCGTTGTCGTACGGCAGCAGCTCGGCCGGCGAGGCCGGACGGCCGCCGTGGCCGTGGCGGGCGATCAGCGGGGACGGGTGGCCCGCGAGGCAGAGGCCCGCGCGGCGGCCGTCGGGGGCGATGTCGACCGTGCAGAGCGTCGCGAAGATCTCGTCGCTCTCGCGCTCGTGCTCCAGGACGCGCTGGAGCGTGGACAGCAGTTCGTCGCCGCAGAGCCCCGCGAAGGTCAACGCACGCCAAGCGATGCGCAGCTCCACGCCGAGCGCCGCCTCGTCGGGGCCGTGGCCGCAGACGTCGCCGATCATGACGTGCACGGTGCCGTCCGGGGTGCGGACGGTGTCGTAGAAGTCGCCGCCCAGCAGGGCGCGGGACCGGCCCGGCCGGTAGCGCGCGGCGAACCGCAGGGACGAGCCCTCCAGGAGGGGGGTCGGCAGCAGGCCGCGTTCCAGGCGGGCGTTCTCCTGGGCACGCAGCTTGGACTCGGTGAGCCGGCGCTCGGCCGTGTCGGAACGCTTGCGCTCCACCGCGTAGCGGATCGCGCGGCTCAGGAGGCGGCTGTCCACTTCGTCCCGGAACAGGTAGTCCTGCGCGCCCACCCGTACCGCCTCCGCGCCGCGTTCGGCGTCGCCCGAGTCGGTGAGGGCCAGGACGGCGTGGCGGGGGGCCAGGGCCAGGACATGCTTGAGGACGGCGAGTTCGTCGTCGGGGCGGTCGGGCGACTCGGTGTCCGGGTCGGTGGGACGGACCGGGGCCGGAAGCGCCAGGTCCAGGAGGATGCAGTTGACGTCGTCGGTCAGTAGCCGCTGGGCCTCGGTGAGGTTGCGGGCGGCGCGGACGCGGATCGGCTTGCCCGCCGAGTCGAGCAGTTCGGGCACGTTGAGGGAACCCGCCGGGTCGTCCTCGATGAGGAGGACCGTGAGGTTGGTGGGGCCGGGCTGGGGGGCCGGGCCCGTGGTGCCGGAGGCGTGGGAGCCGGGCGGGTTTGTGGAGTTGTCTGCAGGGGCCAGGGCCGAGGCGTTCAGGGCAGCCCCCTCTCCGGACAGTCCGCTGGGCGCGGACACGGCGTGCGCCTGACCACTCTCCGCGGCCGGGATCGCTCTCTGCCGCGGTACGGGTACGGGCATCGTGTTGGGTTCCTTCCCTCCCCCCGAGGGCACGGCGGGCGAGGGACCTCGACCCACCGACGGGGACCATAGCGTCAGGCGCCGCCGCAACGGAATGGGCGGCAGGCCGCCGGGTGGCAAACAGCCGGCGTCATATGCCGCATCCTGTACCGCACTTGGACATGGCAGGGCTTTCTCCTGGGATGACGTATGTCACGCGGCGGAGGTTGAGCCCGAAGGGGAAGGTGGTGAGAGTCACGTGGGGTGGCTCACGGGTGCGGGGGTGCGGGGGTGGCATACGCGGGGCGTTGTTGAGGCGCGGGGGTGCGGGGCGCGAGGCGGTGCCGGTGCCGGTGTGGGTGCGGCCGTCGCTCGGTTGTCTCAAGCCTCCGGCTGACGTCTCGGCCCGGCTCCGGCTCGCGCGTCCGGTTGCGCCTCGCCCTGGCTGGGGCTCGCGCGTCCGGCTCACGCCTGCCGGCTGTGTGTCCCGCTCAGGCCTCGGCCCACACCTTCACGCTCAGCCACCAGCCACCAGCCACCAGCCACCAGCCACCAGCCACCGCCACCGCCCTCGGCTCTAGCCCGTCGGCCACGTGTCCGGCTCAGGCCTCGGCTCACGCGTCCGGGCGTACGACGCCCAGGATCTGCATCGTGCCCGCGCCCGCGATCGTCACCTTTCGGTTCGGTCGGGGGGCGTGGACGATGGAGCCGTTGCCCAGGTACATGGCGACGTGGCTGGCGTCGGAGTGGTAGATGATGAGGTCGCCGGGTCGCATGTCCTGGATGTCGATGTGCTTGAGCTGTCGCCACTGCTCCTGGGAGGTGCGGGGGACGGTCAGCCCGGCGGCGGCCCATGCCTCGCTGGTGAGACCGGAGCAGTCGTAGGTGTCGGGCCCCTCGGCGCCCCACTCGTACCACTTGCCTATCTGGTTCGTGGCGAACTCGACGGCTTTCTTGCCCTGCGGCGACGCCTTGCCGTTGATCTCGGCGAGTATGCCGGAGTCCAGCCACGCTGCCTGTGACCTCTGCGCGGACTCCTCCTCCAACT
Source organism: Streptomyces akebiae (assembly GCF_019599145.1). Taxonomy (NCBI): domain Bacteria; kingdom Bacillati; phylum Actinomycetota; class Actinomycetes; order Kitasatosporales; family Streptomycetaceae; genus Streptomyces; species Streptomyces akebiae. The sequence goes on from NZ_CP080647.1 coordinate 5,538,760, forward strand.
GCGCCAGCCGCTCCCGCTCGTCGTCCTCCAGCTGTGCTTCCAGCTCCTCGGCGGCGGCGATCTGCTTCTTGATCTTCTTCTTGGCCTTCTCCTTGGCCTTGCGGTTGGTCTCCAGCTTCTCCCAGCGCGCGGAGGCGTCCTTGGAGTACTGCTCCAAGTCCTGCTGGGTGCGGGTCATTTCGGCGAGCAGACCCTTGGTCGCCAGCTGGCCCTGGCGCAGACGGTCCGCCCCCTCCAGGAAGTCCTGGGGGTTCTCGCTCAACCACAGCCGCACTTCGGGCGGGAGACCGCTGCCCCGGTACTGGGCGCGGGCCGCGGCGCCGATGAGATCCTGCAACTTGTCCAGCTTCTGCTGGCCCTTGACGACCTCGTGGGCCAGGTCGACGAGTTCCTCGGACTGCTTGTCGGCCTTCTCCTCGGCCGCGTTGTACGCGTCCGTGGCGACCGCGGCGTCGTGGTAGAGGCCCTCCAGCTTCGTCCGGACGCTCTCCAACTCCTCGTTCGTCACCGGAGTCGACTCGGGAGAGGGTGAGGACGAGGACGAGGACGAGGGTGTCGGGCTCGGGGTCGGCTCGGCCGGTTTCGTCTGGCTCGCGTACGCGGTGACCGGTGTGCCCAGGACGGTCATCGCGCAGACCACGGCCACGGCCGCCATGGTCAGCTTCCGCTTGCCGACTCCCATGCCTCTTGCCCCCAACCCCAATGGAAACAGAACTGATTAACCGTCAGTAACTTGCCGGTGCCCGGGTGATCGTGTCACGGCGTCGCGGAATGCGACAGAGGTGGGCAAGAACTCACGTCTCCCCGCCACCTCTTCTTCCCTCCCTGCTCTCACCTGCGTGACATCGTCCCCGCCTGTGTGACGAACGGCCCGAGGGGATCGTTCCCGTGCGTCACGAAAATGTCGCTCTGCGTAATCATAGTGCGCGAGGGGGCGGGGAAGGCGGATCGGACGCCGCTCGACCGGCGTCCGGCCGTCGACCGGCCAGCGTCCGGCCGTCGCTCGACTTGCGTCCCGCCGTCGACTAGCGGAACCGCGGCGCCAACGCCTCCCAGGCCACCGTGACTTCGCCCTGACGCCAGCGCGACACCCCGTCCCTTACCGGCCAGTCCGCGCTCAGTGTGCGGACGGTGCGGATCCAGCGCTGCCGGGCACCGTACGAGGCGTACGGTGCCGCGGCCGCCCAGGCGTGGTCGAAGTCGCGGAGGAAGGCGTGGACCGGTTCGCCGGGGACGTTGCGGTGGATGAGGGCCTTCGGAAGGCGTTCGGCAAGGTCGGAGGGGCGGTCGAGGGAGCCGAGCCGGGTGGCGAACGTGACCGTGCGGGGCCCCTCCGGGCCGAGTGCGACCCAGACGTGGCGACGGCCGATCTCGTCGCAGGTGCCCTCGACGAGCAAGCCCCCGGAGGGGTACGGGGCGGCGGGGGAGTGGGGGTCCGCGGCGGTGCGGGGCGTGCCGGGAGGGGGCGTGCCGGGAGGGGGCGGTGCGGCCGGTTCGAGGCGGGCGCACAGACGTTCCCAGACGGCGGCGACCTCGTCCTCGTCGTACTGGCGGAGCACGTTCGCCGCCCGGATGAGGGTCGGGCGCCCCGGCACCGGTACCTCGAAGCCGCCGTGCCGGAAGGTCAGGCCCTCGCACGCGTAGGGCTTTGCCGCGGTGACCCTGGCCGGGTCGATCTCGACGCCGACGACCTCGGTGCGGGGCGCGGCCGTGCGGAGGCGGCGGAGGAGCTCGACGGCGGTCCAGGGGGCGGCGCCGTAGCCGAGGTCGACGGCGAGGGGGGCGTCGGCGCGGCGGAGTGCGGCGCCGTGCGTCGCCGCGATCCAGCGGTCCATGCGGCGCAGCCGGTTGGGGTTGGTGGTGCCACGCGTCACGGTGCCGACTGGTCTGGCCATGAGGTGAGCGTATGTCCGCTGCTCGGGGCCTCGCCCCGGGCCCGGTCCTGCCGCCCCCACTCCCCAGATGCTCGAACGGTTGAGCGAAGCTCGGCAATAATTTTGCAAAGAGGAAATGGAACTGTCTCATCCGGTGTTCCCCCTCCCGAGAGGGACCCCACGCCCTCCCCACGGCATGCCCGCAGCGAGGAGGAACGCCACGTGAGCCACTACGTCAGCAGGCTCGGGCGACGCTCCCCGGTCGGCGCGGCGCGGCTTCGGCTGCACCGGAAGCCGCGCCGGGTCGCGATGCTCTCGGTGCACACGTCGCCGCTGCACCAGCCCGGCACGGGCGACGCGGGCGGGATGAACGTCTACATCGTGGAGCTGGCGCAGCGGCTGGCCGCGCAGGGCATCGAGGTGGAGATCTTCACCCGGGCCACGACCGGTGCGCTGCCCCCCGCAGTCGAGCTGGCGCCCGGGGTCCTGGTCCGGCACGTCGACGCGGGCCCGTACGAGGGTCTGGCCAAGGAGGAGCTCCCGGCCCAGCTGTGCGCCTTCACGCACGGCGTGATGCAGGCGTGGGCGGGCCACCGTCCCGGCCACTACGACCTGGTCCACTCGCACTACTGGCTCTCCGGCCACGTCGGCTGGCTCGCCGCCGAACGCTGGGGCGTCCCCCTGGTGCACGCCATGCACACGATGGCCAAGGTCAAGAACGCCGCGCTCGCCGCCGACGACACCCCCGAACCCGCCGCCCGCGTCATCGGCGAGACCCAGATCGTCCGCGCCGCCGACCGCCTCATAGCCAACACGGCCGAGGAGGCCGACGAACTCGTACGCCACTACGAGGCCGACCCGTCCAAGGTCGCCGTCGTCCACCCGGGCGTCAACCTCGACCGTTTCCGTCCCGCCGACGGCCGCGCGGCGGCGAGGGCCCGCCTCGGTCTTCCCCAGGACGCCCTGATCCCCCTCTTCGCCGGCCGTATCCAGCCCCTGAAGGCCCCCGACGTCCTCCTCCGTGCCGTCGCCGTCCTCCTCGCCGAGCGCCCCGAGCTGCGGTCGAGGATCGTCGTGCCGGTGGTCGGCGGGCCGAGCGGCAGCGGGCTCGCCAAGCCGGAGGGGTTGCAGAAGCTGGCCGCGCGGCTCGGCATCGCCGATGTCGTACGGTTCCGGCCGCCCGTCGGGCAGGAGCAGCTCGCGGACTGGTTCCGGGCGGCGTCCGTGCTGGTCATGCCGTCGTACAGCGAGTCCTTCGGACTGGTCGCCATCGAGGCGCAGGCGGCCGGTACGCCGGTGCTGGCGGCCTCGGTCGGCGGTCTCCCGGTCGCCGTGCGGGACGCGGAGACGGGCTTCCTGGTCCAGGGCCACGATCCCGTCGCGTACGCGCGCGTGCTGCGCGATTTCGCCGACGCCCCCGACCTCACCGCCCGCATGGGCGCCGCCGCCGCCCGCCACGCCGAGTCCTTCGGCTGGGACACGGCGGCCGCCGCCACCGCGGACGTGTACACGGCGGCACTGCAGGACCACCGCCGCCACCGGGTGCGCGCCCACCACGGGTGAGCCCCGCCCGCCCCTGGGGAACGGCTCCGCGCGGCTCCCCCGTCGACCCGCTCGTACCGGCGGGTACGCTCGCCCCATGGCTGACGAAGCGTCGATCATCGAGCAGGTCCTCAACGAGGCCGAGCTGGAGTGGGAGAGCCCCGGACCCGGCTCCTACGTCGTGAAACTCCCCGGCACCCGCAAACTCTCGACGACCGTCTCCCTGATCGTCGGCCGGCACTCCCTCTCCCTCAACGCCTTCGTGATCCGCCACCCCGACGAGAACGAGGCGGGCGTCCACCGCTGGCTCCTGGAGCGCAACCTCAAGCTGTACGGCGTGAGTTACGCCGTCGACCCGCTCGGCGACATCTACGTCACCGCCCGGCTGCCGCTCTCCGCCGTCACCCCCGAGGGCATCGACGGCCTCCTGGGCCAGGTCCTGGAGGCGGCCGACGGCGCCTTCAACACCCTCCTGGAACTGGGCTTCGCCTCCGCGATCCGCAAGGAGTACGCCTGGCGCGTCTCCCGAGGCGAACCGACCCGCAACCTGGACGCGTTCAGCCACCTGACGCGGGACGTGGCGGCCGACCGTTCCGGTAGCGGCCAGGGGTGACCCCCACCCACCGCCTGAAGTGCCGTGTCAGGTGCGCCTGGTCGTAGAACCCGGCCACCGCCGCCGCCTCGCTCGGCCGCATGCCCTCCAACAGCAGCCGCCTGGCCCGCTCCACCCGCCGGGACATCAGGTACTGGTGCGGCGCGATACCGAAGGCCGCGCCGAACGCTCGTACGAGATGCGCGGGGTGGGAGTGGACCGTCCCCGCGGCCTCCTCCAGCGTGATCCCGTCCGCGACCCGCTCGTCGAGGAGTTCACGGAGCCGATGGGCGACGGTACGACCGCCGGCGGCGGGCCCCGACCGACTCCCTGACCGAGCCCCCGCCCGAACCCCCGACGTCGGCGCCGGCCGCAGATGCCCCCGCAACCGCTCCCCGACGAGCGCCAGCCGGCTCTCCGCCTCCAACTCGTCGCCCGGCCGGGCGAGCGCCGCGTGCAACTGCCCCACCCGCCGCCGCAGTACGGGATCCCGCAGATCCGGCCCGTCCACGGCCGCCCCCACGAGGCTCGCGTCCAGCGCGGCCAGGGGTGCTTCAGGGTCCAGGTACAGCACTCGCTTCCGGAATCCCCGTTCCGTCACCGGCGCCCCGTTGTGCGGCACGAACGGCGGCAACAACGACACGGTGCCGTGCGGAGTCCCGTGTTCATGCCGGTCCAGCTCGTACCGCACGGCCCCGTCGTCCACGATCAGCAGCGTCCACACGTCGTGCACATGCATCGGGTACGCGTACTCCGTGTAGTGCGCGTGGAAGACCTCGACGACACCGGGCACGCGCGGCCGCCAGGCGGTGACGTCACGCCGAGGGGAGGCGGACCGCTGGGGACCCATGCAAAGAACGTACAAGACGGGGTCGTCGGGCGATCGGCAGTCTCATCCCATGAACAGCGAGACTCTCGACGAGGCCTCTGGCGCGACCTCGACCTCCATGACCCCGCCCCCCGTCCGCTTCGACACCAAGATCGCCGTCCTCCTCCGTGACGACCTCGCGACCTGGCAGCGCCTCAACGTCACGTCCTTCCTGGTCAGCGGTATCGGCCCGATGGTCCCCGAGGTGATCGGCGAGCCGTACGAGGACGCCGACGGGGCGGCCTACCTCCCGATGTTCCGGCAGCCGGTCGTCGTCTTCGAGGCCACGAAGGAGGTCCTGAAGGCCGCGCACGCGCGCGTGCTGTCCTGCGGCCTTCCCCGCGCGCTCTTCACGTCCGACCTGTTCGGCACCGGGAACGACCGCGACAACCGGGCAGCCGTACGGGCCGTCGCGACGCGGGAGCTGGACCTGGTGGGGTTGGCGGTCTACGGCCCGCGCAACGGGGTGGACAAGGTGGTGAAGGGGGCGCGGATGCACCCGTGAGGCGGCGGTTGCCGACTGCCGGCCGCTCAGGCCGAACCGGCGGCCTCCCCCACAGCGGCTTGCCCGGGTACAACGGCTTGCCCGGGCACAGCGGCTGGTCCGGGCAGCGGCTTCTCGACGACCGGCGCTCCAGGCACTCGCGCTCCAGGCAATCGCGCTCCTCCTGGGACCGGTTCCACTGGGACCCGCTCCCCGACGCCAGGCAGCGCACTGCCAGGCCAGGCACCGTCAGGCTCCGCACCGCCCGGCCCCCCGACGGTCGGCTCCTCCACCGGCAAGGCGACGGCAGCCCCCTCCTCCCGTACCGGCATCCGGTCCTCCGGCTCCGGCATCCGGTCCTCCGGTTCCGGCATCCGGCGCATCAGCGCCCAGTACCCCGCCCCCGCCACGGTCCCGATCACCGCGCACAACCCCCACAGCCACTGCGCGCCCCACCGGTCGATGACGACGCCGGACATCAGCGGAGCGACCAGCGCGGCGACGGACCACGACATCGTGTACATGCCCTGGTAGCGGCCACGGCCCTGTGCGGGCGAGAGGCGGACGACGACGCCGGTCTGGGTCGGCGCGTTGACGATCTCGGCGAGGGTCCACACGCAGACGGTGAGGGCGAAGACCCCGATCGAACCGGCGAAGGCGGTGAGGCCGAAGCCGTACCCGGCGAGCACGGACGAGACCACGAGGAGCCGCCCAGGATCCCGGTGCTCGATGAACCGGGTGACCGGGATCTGCAGAGCGACGATCAGCACCCCGTTGACGGCGATGGCGAGACCGTAGTCCGCCGGCGTGAAGCCCGCAGCGCCCATCGCGACCGGCAGTCCCACGGACCCCTGCTGGAAGATCAGCGCGACGAGGAAGGACAGCCCGACGACGCCCATGAACCGCCCGTCGCGGACCACGGTCCCCAGCCCGACCGCGTCCGTGGCACCGGCTTCGCCCACCGCCGTCCCGCTCTCCGGCCGCGACTCCGGCAACTTCAGGAACACGAGGATCGCGCAGGTCAGCGTCATCCCGGCCTCGATCAGGAAGCCGGCGCGATAACTGACCTCGGCGATGAACCCGGCGGCCATGGAGGAGACGGCGAAACCGAGGTTGATGGCCCAGTAGTTCAGCGAGAACGCGCGGACGCGGTCCTCCGGCCGGACGATGTCCGCCATCATCGCCTGCACGGCGGGGCGGGACGCGTTGCTGGCCGCGCCGACGAGGAAGGCGACGACGGCGATCGCGACGGGATCCCGCACGAAGCCGAGCAGCGCCACCGACACCGCTGTCGAGACCTGTGCGACGAGCAGCGTGGGCCGCCGCCCGAGCCGGTCGGCCATGACCCCGCCGCCGAGTGACGAGACGACCCCGCCGAGCCCGTGCAGCGAGGCGACGAGTCCGGCGTACGAGGCGGAGTACCCGCGGTCCAGCGTCAGGTACAAGGCCATGAAGGTGGCGACGAACGCGCCGAGCCGGTTCACCAGCGTGCTGGTCCACAGCCACCAGAAGTCGCGGGGCAGCCCCGACACCGTTTCCCGGACGGCACGTCTGGCAGCGACGAGTGGCATGGAACTCCCCACGGGCGTAAGCGGCTAAAGCGGTGAGCACAACTTACGAACGCGGTCGCGCGGAGAGCCACCCAATTAACAACTCCGGTCAACTGTCGAGGGCGAGGCCGACAGGGAACGGTGGGGACGCCGGCCGGGCCTGTCCGTCTGTCGGCCAGACGTGTGGTGGTTCTCGGCCGTCGATTACGCTCGGGGCCATGGCCGACGCACCGTACAAGCTGATCCTCCTCCGCCACGGCGAGAGCGAGTGGAACGAGAAGAACCTGTTCACCGGCTGGGTGGACGTCAACCTCACTCCGAAGGGCGAGAAGGAGGCGACGCGCGGCGGTGAGCTGCTGAAGGACGCCGGCCTGCTCCCGGACGTGCTGCACACCTCCCTCCAGCGACGTGCCATCCGCACCGCGCAGCTGGCCCTGGAATCCGCCGACCGCCACTGGATCCCGGTCCACCGCAGCTGGCGCCTGAACGAGCGCCACTACGGCGCCCTCCAGGGCAAGGACAAGGCCCAGACCCTCGCCGAGTTCGGCGAGGAGCAGTTCATGCTGTGGCGCCGCTCGTACGACACCCCGCCGCCCCCGCTCGCGGACGACTCGGAGTTCTCCCAGGCGGCGGACGCGCGCTACGCGACCATCCCGCCGGAGCTGCGCCCCCGCACCGAGTGCCTCAAGGACGTCGTCACCCGCATGCTGCCGTACTGGTACGACGGCATCGTCCCCGACCTCCTGGCCGGCCGCACGGTCCTCGTCGCCGCCCACGGCAACTCCCTCCGCGCCCTCGTCAAGCACCTCGACGGCATCTCGGACGCCGACATCGCGGGCCTCAACATCCCGACCGGCATCCCCCTCGCCTACGAACTCGACGCCGACTTCAAGCCCCTGAACCCCGGCGGCACCTACCTCGACCCCGAGGCGGCGGCGGCTGCGATCGAGGCGGTCAAGAACCAGGGCAAGAAGAAGTAAGCAGGGCCGAACAAGCCCCCTACCTGCGGGTTGTCCGCTGGTAGGGGGCCTCTTGCTGGCGCTGGGCCGTCTGTGGGCCGTCAGGTGTGGGACGGCTCGGGCCGGGCCGTGTCGAAGACCGCAGCCACGGCCTTGCGCGTGCGCTCCTGGCTGGACGGCATGAGATGCGCGTACACACGGAGGGTCAGACCGGGGTCGGAGTGACCCAGGTACTCGGCGAGGGCCTTGATGTTCTCGCCAGCGTCCAGGAGCACCGAGGCATAGAAGTGCCGGAGCGCGTGCATGCCGTTCTCGCGGGACTCGGCGTAGGACTCGCCCGGCTTGCGCTCGGGGATCACCCCGGTCGAGGCCAGCGCCCGCTTCCACACCTCCTCGTTGAGTGAAGTCCGCCAGACGTGCCCGCCGCGCGGTCCGGTGAAGATCAGCCGCTTGGTCACCGGAGGCCCGTCCGCCACCTTCCACGGCAAGGTGATCTCGACCGGCGGGAACCGCTTCATGTGTGCCCGGAGCGCATCAGCGACCGGCCCAGGGAGCGGTACGTCCCGCAGCTTGCCGCCCTTGGGCGGAGCGAACACCGCCTTGCTCCGGCTCAGCTTCAGTTGCTGGACCACGTGAAGCGTGTCCGACTCGAAGTCGATCGCGTCGACAGCGACGCCAAGGATCTCCCCCTGGCGGAGCCCGCAGCCGCCACCCAGGTCAACCATGGCTTGGTACCGCTCAGGCATGGCGGCCTGGACGGCGAAGACCCGTTCAGGCGTCCAGGGAGCGATCCGCTTCACGTCCACCGTCGGCGGCCGGACCGAGCGAGCTGCACACGGATTCCGGGGAAGGTGCCCGTCGTCCACGGCTGCACTCAGCGCGGCCCGCACGTTGGAGTAGATCGTCCGGGCATACGAGCCCCGGACGCCGTTCTCTTGCAGCCTCCCGACCCAGTCACGGATGTGAGCAGGCTGGAAGGAGCCGAGCGGACGTGATCCCAGGTAGGGGAAGGCGTGCAACCGAAGCTGTGACTCCATCGAAGCCTGGGTGTTCGGATCCGGCGCGTGAGTCACCCACTTCTCGGCGTACTGCTCGAAGGTGATCCGAGCCGCACGCGGGTCGATGTACTGCCCGCGCGCCATGTCAGCCTCAGTGTGCGCCAGCCACTGATCAGCGAGCCGCTTCTGCCGGTCGGGGAAGCTCTTGGACTTCTCGGTACCGTCCGGCCCGATGTACCGGGCCCGGTAACGGGACCCAGTGCCGTACCGCTCCGTCTTGACCTTGCGAGCCTTCCCATCCGGCCCGGTCTCCGTTCTGTACCAGCGGTCTTGGACGTGCCCGGCCATCAGGCAGCAGCCCCTTCCATCAGGGACTCGACCCAGGCCCGGACGTCCACGGGGTCGTAGCGCAGATGCCGGCCAACCCGGAAGCCACGCGGCCCAGTGCGCTTCCGCCGCCACTGGTAGACCGTCTCGACCGGCACGCCCAGAATCTCGGCAACGTCCAGTGGAGTCAGGAACCGCGAAGGCAGAGCGCGCGGTTCGGCAGCCGCTTCTACGACGGCGAGATGACGCTTAGCCATGGGTCGGCTCTCCTTCTGTTCCGGGGGCGGGTTCGAGGGATGCGGCAAGCCAGGCTTCGGTATCGGACAGGCCGGTTCCGGCGAAGACCCAGTGCGCGAGGACGTACGTCGTGTCGGGCGCCGCTTCGTTGGCCGTTGCAGCTTGGGCGCGGCGCCATTGGGCGCGGGCGTCGCGGAGGGCGCCGAGGGTGGTGGAGTAGTGGCGGGATTTGGTGGAGAAGTGGCCGCGGAAGCCGAGCATGTGGGCCCAGGCGCGGAGGCGGAGGTGTTCGAGGTCTTTGCGTGCGCCGAGGGTCCAGGCGGTTCGGATGAGGCGGCGGGCGTGGTCGCTGATGTCGAGCTGGGCGAGCTCGGCGGCGAACTTCAGCGGTCGGTCGAGAGCTCCCGTGGCTGTCTCGGCGCCCTTGGTCGCGTACTTGGCGATGTACGCGGCCACGGCCCGCTCGGTCAGCTCCTGGCCGTCGTTGAAGTCGGCGGAGCGGATGGTGCGGACGTCGAGTTGGCGACCGAAGGCGAAGGTGTGGGTGCGTCCATCGATGGCCGGGCCGTCGACACGCACCTTGGCTGCCGCTGCCTCGATGGCGTTGGTGAGGAGTTCGGCGGTGGCCCAGGCCGGGGGCGGGGTGTCGCCGCCGATGGGGCCGTCGATGCGTATGACGGCGTGGAAGTGGACGGCGCCACGCTTCTGGTATTCGGCGACCTTGGCGAAGGAGACGCGGGCGTGGTCGCGGAACCGGCGTTGTGACAGTCCCGCACGCTTGGCGACTTCCCGGCGCAGGTACGTGGAGAAGCGTCGCCAGAGCGGACCGGCGTGCGCATTCCAGAGAACGGCCGCTTCGTAGTCGTACGTGTCCGGGTCGAGCGAGGTACCGAGTACGGCGTCGTCCTGGTCGTGGCGGGTGCCGCAGCGGCAGGGGCGCCCGTTGGAAGGGCGGTTGTGGACCGGGCCGAAGCTCGGGGCGGTGAAGGTGGCGAAGACGCGCGGGTGGGTGGCGACGTGTTCGGGGACGCCCTTGCCGCCGCGCAGGCCGGAGGTGATCAGGTGGAAGGTGTCACGGCGGTAGACCTCGGAGCAGGCCGCGCACCGAGTCGTACGGCGGTTGTTGCAGCGGACGAGGAGTTGGCCGGCCGGGAGGTCGGTGGAGTCGAGGTGCTGGAGGACGCGGCCGATCTCACCGGTCGTGGTGTCGACGTCGTGCTCGGTGCGGTGGCCGTCGAGGCGGATCGGGTTGACGCAGCCGCCGAGGCCGGAGAGCTGACGGAGGATACCGGGCAGGGTGCCGTGCTCGGCCAGCTTCGCGAGTTCCGGGAGCGGGGGCGGTGTGGTGCGGGTGAAGATGGCGATTCTCCTTCTGACTGGCTCGGTCAGGAGTGATGGCCCGGGGCGGCGGATGCTTGGTCGTGTGCGCCGCTCCGGGCTGCGTGCGCATTCAGCGCCGGTTCTGCTCGCGGATCAGGGAGCGCAGGACCACGGCCGCGATGGCCACGGAGACAGCCGAGACGGCGACGGCGGCCAGGAGCGCGGTGAGGACGACACCGCCCACGACCACGGCCGCCACGACTCCGGGACTGATGGAGACCGCCGGGAGTGAGCGCCGTGCGGGCGCCGGATCGGCTGGGGCGTGGGTGTGTGCGGGCGGCGGGGTGGGGCTGTCGGGGTACTTGGGCAGGAACACGGTCAGACTCTCCTCATCTACTCGTCTAGGCATGTGAACTGTTTATGACGTCCACGCCGGAACGCGTGCCGGACTCGATGGCGGGGGCGAGGAAGGTCTGCGAGAGCCAGAAGCCGAAGAGGGCGATCAGGACGACGACCCAGGTGCGGACGCCGAGGAACTTGACCGCGCCCCAGGCGAAGAAGCCGAGGACGACGACGAGCGGCAGGCTGACGGTCACGGTGTGCGGGGTCCCTTCGGAGGATCAGCGGACGGGGCAGCGGTGGGTGCGGGCGGCCAGCTCGGCGGCGGCGCGGCTGTCGTAGTCGGCGGAGAAGCCGCAGCGCGGGGCCGTACAGGCGGCGGTGTGCTTCTCACGGCCCCGGCCGTCGTAGGACGTGGCGACCTGGACGGGGCCGATGCGGGTGACGTTGCGGAAGCGGCGGTTGGGCATGCTCAGTCCTCCTGTCGCAGGCTGGGGCCGGGGAAGTCGTGCAGGATGCGGGCGGCTTCGGTGGGGTCGGTGACGCGGTCGGCGGCTTCTTCGGCGAGGAGCCGGGCCAGCGTGGTCCGGCCGCTGGCGGCCATCTCGCGGGCCGCTTCGAGGTAGTCGGCGGCGGTGTTGAAGCAGAAGAGGGGCACGGGTCAGCTTCCGGTCGGGGCGAGGTGGGCGGCGATGGCTTCGGCCATGGGCGCGGGGACGCCGAGGCGAGCGCGGAGAGTCGGGGTGTCGATGGGTGTTCCAGTGCGGGTGTGGTGTTCGGCGGCGACTTTGCGGGCGTGTTCGACGAGGGCGGCCGGGACGGCGACGGCGGGCCGTTCGGGCGGCGGTGGCTCGATGGCCGGTGGTGTCGGCGGCGGTTCCTCGGGGGCGAGTTCGGGCGCGTCCTCCTGGTCCACGCTGTTGTCCGTGTCCTCGGTGCCCTTGTGGTCTTCGCCGGTTGTCGCGGGGGTGGTGTGGGCGAGGAGGGTTCCACCGAGGAAGGCGACGGCGGGCCAGCCCGCGACGAGGATGCGTAGCCAGGCCGGGACGTCGTTGAGGTCGAGGAGGCCGGCGGTGGCGACGTTCGCGCCGAGGGAGGCGGCGAGGGCGATGACGAACCAGCACCACCCGGCTGCTTTCGCCTCACCGGTCCGCAGTCGGCGCCAGGCGGCGACGAGCAGCAGGTCGACCGAGACCGGGTAGGCCCACGCTTTCCACCCGTCCTGACCGGCAGCCGAGGCGATGTCGTGCAGGTGGGCGAAGGACAGCGCGGCGGCGATGAGCGCCTGGACGAGCACCGCGTCGACACGGGCCAGTTGGGCGCGCATGATGCGGCTCCTTTCGGATTCGGGCATGGCAGGGGTAAGGAGTTGGCGCGAGGCGGTCACGCCGACCGGGGTGAGGGGTGGGCGAAGGTCAGTCGGTCACCGGGCGCGGCTGCACCGCCGGGGCCGAAGACTCGACGGGCCGCACGGGGGTGTCGGGCTGGAAGGGCTTGAGCGCGGGAAGGTCGGGCACCAGATGGGCCGCATCCCGGCAGATCTCGGCGGCGGCGCCGAGGGAGAGGTACGGCGTGCGGATGCGGGACCAGCCGCCGGAGGTGTCACCGGCCACAGCCAGGCCGGGCAGTTCGGGAGCGATAGCACAGGCAGCGGAGACCGCTTCGGGGGCGATGTCGCCGAGGGCCATCTTCGCGGAGGCTTCGTCGTTGACGCGGTGGCAGACCCGGCCGGTGAGCTGAGCGCGGAGCATGGTGGCGCCCTTGCCCAGCTCGGCGCCGAAGCGCTGACCGCAGACCTCCAGGTAGATCCCGGCGGCCCGGCCGAGCTGGGCGAGGCGGATGAGCTGAGTGACCATCTCGTCCCGCCGTTCCTCGTCCTTCTTCGTGGCGACGAGGAAGAGTTCGGCAATCTCGTCGACGAACAGCACGATCGGCACCGGGCGTTCGCTGTCGGGCAGGCCCCAGATGTCGGAGGTGATCTCCTCGTCCGGGGTGCCCGGTGCGATGCCCTGCCGGGCCTTGATCAGGTCGTATCGGTCCTCCATTTCCTTGACGAGCGCGGGCAGCAGCTCGGCAGCTTCGTCGGGATCGGTGGCGAGGGCGGAGAGCCGGGAGGCGAACGGCGCCAGCTCCACACCGCGCTTGCAGTCGATGCCGACCAGTGCGACGGGCTGCCGGGCGAGTCCGGTGATCAGGTGGCGCAGGTACATGGACTTCCCCGACAGCGTGGCGCCGAGGGTGAGCTGATGCGGAATGGTGCGGTAATCGCGCACGAAGGGAGTCGCGTCCTCCCTCAGTGCCACGGGCACCTTGAGGAGTTCGGCGTTGGCCTTGCGAGGCATCCGCACGTTCCGCAGCACGTCGAAGCCGACGAGGCGCAGTTCGACCAAGCCCGGCTTGACCGTCGTCACGTAGACGGCGTGCACGCCCCAGGCATGCCGCAGCCGCTCGGCCGAGGCGGCGACGTCCGCCGGTTCCTGGCCCGGAGCGAGCCGGAGCCGGAGCCGCAGCCCGGTCGAGGTGGGCCGGATGATGCCCCGACGCGGCGGTACCGGCCGGACCTCCCGCCGAGTGGTGGCCTTGACGGCGAGGACCCGCAGCCGGGACGGCGCCACGGTCAGCCCGCATGCCTCCATGACCGAGCCGTAGGAGCCGAGGAGCCGGGCGGTGGATATCGGCAGGCCGACCGTGGGCCAGTACACGCGGGGGTGCTTGGCCCGGGTGTAGGCGGCCCCGCCACCGAGTGCGGCGACAGGACCACCCACCTCCAGAAGTGTCACCAGATCGGACATCAGGCGGTTGCTCCCATGGCGGCCGGGAAGGCGGCCGGAGTCACGGCGGCGGCGCGGAAGGCGATGCCGTGGCGCTGCTGGCCGTTGAACACCGACTCCCACGGCCGGGCGACCAGCCCCGGCAGCGAGACCGGCGCCCCCAGTGCCAGCCCTTCGGACACACCGCCTTCCGGCACGGTGACCTTGACCAGCGACGACTCCCCGTCCTCGATGTAGACGACGCCGATCGTCATCAGCGCTTCCCCGCTGACGGCGTCCTTGGCGATCTCGCCCGTCTGCCGGTCCCGGACCTTGGGCTCAGGAGCCTCGGTCAGCAGGATCGTGGCGGCTGAGGTCTCAACACGAATGGTGCGCAAGGTAGTTCACCCATCTACTCGTCTATATATGATGCGGTCTGTGAACCCGATCTCCGGGCTCATGCGGACCACCCTGCCACACCACTTGCCCACTCGTCTATACGAGTATGCCTGTTGGGGTGTACGAGTCGGAGAAGCGTCCCCCGCGCACCACCACACATCACCTCATCACGTCGCCGGAAGCTGATACGACAGCACGTACGCGTCCGCCGCCATGACCGTGTCGCAGACCTCCACGGCCCGCCCTTCGGCGTCGAAGGCGGTACGAATCAGGTGGATCACCGGCACACCGGAGGCCAGCCGGAGCGTCTTCACCTCAGCGGGCGAAGGCATCCGGGCGCGAATCTCCTCCTCGAAGTGGTCGAGGCGATGGCCCAGCTCTTCGAGACGGGCATAGATACCGCCTGGCCCGGGGTTCGGCTCAGCGATCGGCGTACCGCGCGCGATGTCGAGCGGCAGATACGAGGTGGCGAACTCGACCGGCCGCCCGTCGAGCAGATACCGGCGCCGCCGAGCCAGCACCCGCCGCACGGACCCGAGCCGGGTCGAGACGTCCTGACTGGCCTTCTCTTCCTTCACCTCAAGACTGTCGACCTGGGGGTGACTGCCGGCGGCGTTGGCTTCGACGATGAAGGCCGCCTTGCCCTGCTCGCGGTGGCGCCGGGCGAACCGGTCGGAAGCGAGTCGCCGCACGGGAGGCCGGGGCCGGACGAAGACGCCCTTGCCGTGCTCGGCGTGCACGAGCCCTTCGCCCTGGAGGACGGAGAAGGAGTTTCGGACCGTCATCCGGGATACCCCGTAGTGGTCAACAAGTTCCGCTTCCGAGGGCAGTTTTTCACCCTCCTTGAACCGCCCACGGTCGATGGCCTCGCGCAGCTGGTCGGCAATCTGCCGAAAGACCGCACGATCGCTCGTGGGGTCGAGATCGCCGAGGAAGCCGGTAGGAAGAGAGGGCACGTGTACTCCTTTAGATATCTAGACGAGTGGGCGTTTGTTGTTGCTACGGTGGAGAGCCTAGCCAGCCGAGAGGGCCGAGGAACGTGAGCACTGACCGTCCGCACTCCGTGAGCGTCGCCGGAGTCATCGTCGACGACCAGGGCCGGGCCCTCTTGATCAAACGCCGTGACAACGGCAAGTGGGAACCCCCGGGCGGAGTCCTCGAACGCGAGGAAACCCTCCCTGAAGCCCTCCAGCGCGAAGTGCTCGAAGAGACCGGCATCAAGATCGCGCTTCCCGCGACCCTGACCGGTGTCTACAAGAACATGACCGGGTTGATCGTCTCGCTGGTCTTCCGCTGCGAGGCGGCCGACGGCACACCGACCACCGGTGACGAGACCCGCGCGCTGCGGTGGGCCACCCGTGAAGAAGTCACCGAGCTTGCCGACGAGGCATACGCGATCCGCGTCCTGGACGCATTGGACGCGGCATCCCCGCCGGCCATCCGCGCCCACGACGGCGTGAAACTCGTCTAGCCCGAACCCGCTGTACATGGCGGCCTACCAGCACGAAGGAACTTGTATGCACGAGTATACGAGCACCGCCCGGGTCTGGGGACTCACTTGCCCAGGATTTCCGGAAGAGGTGAGCCGGGCCCGCCGCTGGACCCGCGACATCCTGCGCGGATCTCCCCTGGCCGACGACGCCGAGCTGATCGTGAGCGAGCTGAGCGCGAACGCGATCCTCCACACGGCCAGCGGCATGGAATCCGGCAGCTTCCACCTGGCCCTCGCGGTGACCCGCCAGGTGATCGCCCTGTCGGTCACGGACGGCGGAGGAACCGGGACGGCCCCGAAGGCCGAGCACCAGGACGCCGAGGCCGAACACGGCCGGGGCCTCGGCATGGTCACCGCACTCGCCCACCGGGTCGTGGTCCACGGCAGCAACGGCGGCTACACGGTCACCGCGGAACTGTTCACCGGCACCCGACCGGGAGACCACCTGTGCTGAACGGCGAAGCCCGCAAGGGCTACTGGTGCGAATGCTGGACCGAAGACCTCACCGACGAGGGCGAGTTGGTACTCCGCGCATCCTTCGACGCCTACACGGCACCCCAGGCCGACAGATGGGTTGCCGTCGCGCTCCGCACCATCTCACCGGCATTCGACCCGGAAGCATCTGAGCAGGCATGGCAATGGCTGTACGACGGCCGCA
Organism: Streptomyces akebiae; assembly: GCF_019599145.1. NCBI lineage: Bacteria > Bacillati > Actinomycetota > Actinomycetes > Kitasatosporales > Streptomycetaceae > Streptomyces > Streptomyces akebiae. The sequence continues at coordinate 5,555,149 of NZ_CP080647.1, forward strand.
TAGAGACACGACGAGCCCTCTTGCGCTCCGAACCCTGCACCGTGTCAGTCACCTTCTTCACCACCCGCATCACATGGACCATCCGACCAGTGATCTTCCTGCCCCTCGCACACCGCCAAAGCGCCGGACTCCCGGCCTGCGCATACGACTTCAAGCCCCGACCGCCCCACCGGACCGACTGAGTTACAACTTTCTCTACTGGTTCAAGTGCCCGCGCACGGCGCGGCGCGCGCCGCCTCTGCGGCGCGGCCTGCCTCCTGTCTGCGCCCCGGCTGGCCGCGCCCGGCGGCGCGCTGGCGGCAGCGGGCATAAGGTGGAGAAACCCTCTATGGCTGGGGCGTTCGGCTCCACGGCTTTAGCCAGCCACTTTGGGGCGAGCCTCTAAGATCATGGCCCCAACATCGTGCTTTACGGGCAGGTCCACAGACTGCCCGACTCGCCATCAGCTTACGGGGCCGTGATCAATCGCCCCAAAGCGGCTCCAGCCAAAGCCGATCCACCGACCTCACGTTTTGCCTACCAGGCGTCTAAGAAGTCGCAACACCGGCTGATCCGAGAGAAGATGAGAACTGGGCCGGGCCTCCACCTGTGACGAGTCGGATCGCACCAATGCATTCTGGGAGGCGTAGTGAAGCTCGAATCAGCGGTCGAACTGAAGGACAAGCTGCTTGAGGACTTCCGGCTCGAGGAACCGGTAGTAGCGCGGTTGGGGCGACGACTCTGTGTCGCGGCTGCGGCCGAAAGGCCGTCGCCAATGCACGTAGCCTCGTTCCCCGATACCGGGGGTTTCGGGATCGGGGTGGCCGTCCTGAAGCCTGGAAAGTACGGCATAGCAGTGCGGGTGCAATCCGTCACACCACGCACACATACCCTAGCCGCGCGGATCAGGAAAGAGGCTCACGACGAGGTCGATGTCCAGTTCATCGGTCGAGTGAACGCTTGCGTAGCTTCGTTGAGACCTGGCGTCTCAATCGGTCATGGGCTCGTCACTGCGGGTACGCTCGGGGCTTTCGTGACCCTGAGGGATCAACCTGGCGACCATGTGTTGTCGAACAATCACGTTCTTGCGGCGTGCGACTTGGGTAACATCGGTGACTCAATTCTGCACCCAGGAACGAAAGATGGGTCGCCAGCTGCCCCGTGCACTCGCATTGGATCTCTCTCCGAGGTCGAGAAACTCCGAGCCCATCGCGCGGCCTCCAACATCATGGATGCAGCCACTTGTCGATTGGACGATGACGTCCAATTCGAACCCAGCCCGCCCCATCTGCGGGGGGTGGCCCCGCTAGCTCTTGATGTGCCGGTGGAGAAGTTGGGTAAAGCAACTAACCACACGACCGGGATGGTGAGAGCTATCGTTGATGACGTATGGGTCGAGTATGAGGGCGGCAATGCGTACCGCTTCGACGGGCAGTTTGAAGTCGAAGGGGATGGAGTTGATCCTTTCTGTTCGGATGGCGACAGTGGCGCGATTGTGTGGCACTCTGGTACCTCCGACGCCGTGGGGCTCCTTTTCGCGCGCAGTGCGAGTGGCGGCCACAATGGAATGGGCGTCACATACGTGAACCCCCTCGAGCCGGTACTGAGCCGGTTCGGAGCGACGCTATCTTGATTAGCAAGGAGAAAACATGACCGACCTGCAGACGGTGCGAGCTGCGCAGCAGGATCTTGCGGCGTACCTGGCTACCGATCGTCGAGTGAATGGGGTCGGTATCACAAGCGGCACAGACGGTTACGCGATCAAGGTCAACGTTGTGAGCGCTCAGGACCGGCCAGATCTGCCGACGGTATTCAAGGGCGTGCCTGTCGAAGTGGCCGTTGTCGGAAAGATCAAAGCTGTCGGCTCTCGAAGCTAGCCGATGAGGGCGCCAAGACCTCGACTGCTTGGGTTTTGGCCTGATCCGCCGCGACTGCTCCCGCGATCATTCCCAGGCCTCCTAGGAGCATCAGCAGGCCAATACCGATGATCAGCAAACCCTGAGCCATCCCTCGCTGAGCGGGACTGTACTTGTCACCGCCGAAGGCGATAGCGAAGGACTTCTTGAGCAGCCACCAGATGACATCCCATACCGACTGTTGGCCCTCCGCTGCCGTAGCTCTCGCAGTGTCACGTGATGAGCCACGGAGGAAGAGCAGCAAGCCGACAAGAAGGAAGGCGGTGCCTGCGACTCCCACCGCGGCGCCGATGATGAGGATGGGCCAGTTCATGGTGCGTCCGTTCCCGGGGGATCGCAGCCAGTACCAAGATTCTTGACGGATAGCCCCATACGGACTACGCAGCGGACCCAGCCGGGCTGCCAAGGGTGAGTGTCTAACTGCGTGACAACGCCGACGAACAGCGGCGGACGAGCACGAACGCCAGCGGACCGTCTGCGCAGGTGAGAGGCACACCAGCCCAAGGCGGAGCCCCTGGTCCAAGTTGCTTCGGGACGAAGAAGTCATTACCCAATGCCTCGCCATCACGGTCCCGCGGTCGCGGCTTGCTCTGGTCGACGGCACCAATAGCGTGGCTGAGGCCGGTGGGGGTGCAGCGAGGCACACGCGCGCCTGGTCGGTCGACTGACGCGCCGTCGTGGCGGGCTTTCGTCGGCTGAGGCTGAGACGGACAGCGACGAAGGTGTCGGCCGGCAGTCGAACGAGGCCCTGCACCGGGCAAAGCTGGGCCGTCTCTGGGCCGTCCGAGGCCGCTCAACAGTGGCCAAGGACGACCAACGACGACCACTCGGCGCTCGAGCCCACCGTCCCTGACCAGCAAAAACCCAGCTCACCAAGATCCCCGACAAGACCCAGGGCAAGAAGAAGTAACCCCACAGAAGTAACCCCACAGCAGTAGACCCCCGCCCCGCGGATTCTCCGCTGGGCGGGGGCTTTTGGCGGGCTGCGCCGTCTGTGGGCCGTCGGATGCCTGTTCCGGGCGTCAGACGTTGCGAGCACGCCGCCACTCAGAGGCGCCCGGTGATGACGACGGCCCGTCGTGCACGGACACCCAGAGCCCGCCACTCTCGTCAGGCTCGAACTTCATCGAAGGAGTCCGCCCGGATACGAGCCACGGGGCGAACCGACCGGACTCCAGGGTTGCCAGGGCGTCCTCCCCGTCCTCCAGGTCCTCAGGGAGAAGGGCCACCGAGAAGTTGGCGTTGACGGATTCCGCCTCGACGACGATCTCGCAGTCGAGGAAGTCGTGGCCGGTCAGAATCCCCGGTCGATAGCGACCCAGAATGCGCACGGAGGCGCTGTGTCCGCTGGTGCCGGGCCTGTCGGCGAGGTGGATCAGATTGATGACGCCATCCGTCGAGTCCATGGATTTCCCTCCCCGAAGTGACCAGGTCCGAGCATCCTGCCGGACCACCTGCGGCTCTCACGGTTCGGGGCGCCGACGCTGCGAGTGGGGACTGGGACTGACCGGTCGAGTCGCCCCCACCTCCGGCCGCCGGAGCATGCCGATGGCTCGAACGTCTGGGCGGGGACGCCGACGCTGCCGATGGGGAGACACATGATGCGGGCGGGGTCGCTCGCTCAGGGCAGCCATGCCGGTCATCATCCCGGCCGTTCGGGGGAGACACGCGCGGCCTCGGGGGCGTATCTCACCCCGCGGGGCATCCCTTGCTGAGATGAAAGGGAGACGTGATGCCGCTCTATCTATCGAGGTTCAGCTACACGCCGGAGACTTGGGCGAGACTCATCAGCCACCCCGAGGACCGCGCAAAGGCCGCTCAGTCGTACATCGAGTCCGTCGGGGGCAAGCTCCACGGCTTCTGGTACGCGTTCGGCACCCGCGACGGTTACAGCTTGTGGGAGGCCCCCGACAACGTCTCCATGGCCGCGGTCGCCCTGGCGATCAGCGGAGGCGGCGCACTCAGCTCGTTTGAGACGACCGTTCTCCTGACCGTCGACGAAACCATGGATGCCCTGCGCAAAGCCGGGCAAGTCCAGTACCGGGCCCCCGGCGCTTAGCCGCCCAGGTGGCCGCCAGCGACGAGCACCCCAGGTCACCAAGATCCCCCACAACTCCAGGGATCGTGGTCGGTCGTGGGCCGGGGTCGGCGTCAGCTGCCGGTGGCGGTGCGTGTCGTCCTACGCGGCGCCGTTGATCTCGGGAGCGACGAAGCGGCGGTGGAGGGGGCTGAAGGTGGTGTGAGGCGTGCCCGGGAGGCCCGCCTTCTCGATCACGGGGGCCAGGCGCTCGGCGAAGAACGTCTCGAACGCCTGCTGGGACTCCCATACGTCGGTGACGTGGAACCCCTCGTCGTCGAACCAGGCCACGTGGATCTGGCCCCCGGCCGCCGGTACCCCCTCCCAGTCGACCGCGTCTCGCACGGTGTCGTACTGCTCCGGAGTCACCTCAGGCCAGTGCATGGACATCACTACGGACATTGCAGAACCCCCCTTGTTCCTGCCGGTCCCTGCCGGTTCCGGCAAGGGGATGGTTCCACCCCGTCCGCGTCATCGGACAGGGCGTGCGGAAGCGAACCGCGCCGACCCGGAGCCCACGCACGCTCGTTGTGGGCGCCTCGTCCGCGCCGTACTCGCTAGATCGTCAGCGGTACCGGGTGGATCTCGTCCGCCTTGTGGCCCGCGCGCTCGTGGATGCGCTGGACCGCGTCGGCGGAGGGGCCCTCGGAGAGGCAGTAGACGGTGCCGGACTTGGGGTCGGCCCAGGCGCGTTCGAAGTGGACGTTCTCGTCCTTCTCGATGTCGAGGTCGGCCTTGTGCGCGGCACGCAGCTGGTCCTCCGTGATGCCCTTCATGTTGTGGTGGACGTCCATGAACTTGGTCATGACCCGCACCTCCTTCGTCCTCGCCCCGCTTCTCTGTCCCCCTCCCCTCCTCATGCTGCGCCCGTACGGCCGTACGGGCGACTCCGCAGTCGTAGCCGTGCGCCGGCGCGCACACGGGTGACGCGCGCATGAGTGAAGGGGCCCGTCATGAGTGACGGGCCCCTTCACCCGCGTACGAGCAGAACTGCCGCGGCTGGTCGGCGTCAGCCGCACTGACACGGGTTGCCGGACTGGCACCCGCACCCACATCCGGAGCCGCAGCCGCAGGCGCCGAAGAGAGGCAGGGTCTTGCGGTCGGCGGGTTGATGGGTGTCCCGGACCTGTGTCGGGTCCGGCGTGCTGGGGCTGGCGGGGGATTCGGCCATGGTCCCTCCTCGAAGGGATGGAAGGCGAAGCACGGAAGGCAGAGCACGGACACGCATGCGGACAATGCGGTGCCGACACGCAGTGCAGACAGCGCCGACACGCAGCGCCGACACGCAGCGCCGACACGCAGTGCAGAGGAGCAGTGCGGAGTCGAGCATCGAAAGCCTGGTGCCCGTGCCCGTTGATTGCCCCATTCCAAGCCCGTTCAGCCGGGCGCATCAACGGCGCATGGAGGCGCCCACACGCCCCGCCCGACCAACGAGCGCCGGATCCACGCCACCAGAGCCCGCGCGCACCCCGGCCCCGCGCGCCCCGCCCCTAGGCCGCACCTAGGCCCCCTCCACCCCCGCCACCGGCTGCACCGGCTGGATGTCCGCCTGGAGTTCGTCCGCGTGTTCGCCCGTCACCAGGTACACCACCCGCTTCGCGACCGAGACCGCGTGGTCGGCGAAGCGCTCGTAGTAGCGGCCGAGGAGGGTGACGTCGACGGCGGTCTCGATGCCGTGCTTCCAGCGGTCGTCCATGAGGTGCTGGAAGAGCGTGCGGTGGAGCAGGTCCATCGCGTCGTCGTCGCTCTCCAGCTGGAGCGCCAGGTCGACGTCCTTGGTGATGATGACCTCGGCGGCCTTCGCCATCAGGCGCTGCGCGAGCTGGCCCATCTCCAGGATCGTGGCGTGCAGGTCACGCGGGACCGTGTGCTCGGGGAAGCGCAGCCGGGTCAGCTTGGCGACGTGCTGGGCGAGGTCGCCCGAGCGCTCCAGGTCGGCCGACATGCGCAGCGACGTCACGACGATACGGAGATCCGTCGCCACCGGCTGCTGCCGGGCCAGCAGGGCTATCGCGCGGGCCTCCAGGTCGTGCTGGAGGTCGTCGACCTTCTTGTCGGCCTCGATCACGCTCTCGGCCAGCTTCAGGTCGGCGTCGAGCATCGCCGTCGTGGCGCGACCGATCGCCGACCCCACCAGTCGGGCCATCTCGACCAGGCCCTCACCGATCGAGTCAAGTTCCTCGTGGTACGCGTCCCGCATCAGGGTGTCCCTCTCTTACGTACGTCTGCTCGTGGGTAACCAGGAAAGCCGTTCCGGAAGCCGACCCGCCAGGCCGGGCCCAGGACGGCCGTACCCCGACCACCGTGTGAAACGGCGACGGCGAACGGTGACCGGGGGTCCCGGACGATTCCCACGCTCCCACGTTCCGGCCCTTACGCGTCCGTTTCCGCCACCCCAAATGAACCAATACTGGCTCCAAGGTGAACTCTGGGCGACGAGTGTTCGAGGTCGCCCTCCGATCGCTGTGGGGATGTCCGACCTCGTGCCTAACCTGGATGCATGGACGTGAACGCGGCGGTCGCCGCAGCGGCAGCGATCGCCGGAGTGCTCACCGGCGTCATCGCCATGCTGGCGTTCCGCTTCAGCGAGCGCGAGCAGAAGCGTCCCACCCGAACCTCCCTGCACACCGACCCGGTGCTGCCGCCCGGCGTCGACACCGTGCTGTCCGTGCTCCGCTCCTCCGCCGTCGTGCTCGACGAGTCGGACGCCGTCGTCAAGGCCAGCTCCGCCGCGTACGCCCTCGGGCTCGTGCGGGGCGGCAGGCTCTCCATCGACCCGATGCTCAAGATGGCCCGCGACACCCGCCGTGACGGCGAGATACGACAGGTCGAGCTGGACCTGCCCCGGCGCGGCACGGGACGCGGCGAGGCGCTCGCCGTCTCCGCGCGCGTCGCGCCGCTCGGTTCCCGGCTCGTGCTGCTCCTGGTCGAGGACCTCACCGAGGCCCGCCGGATAGAGGCCGTGCGGCGGGACTTCGTCGCCAACGTCAGCCATGAGCTGAAGACGCCCGTCGGCGCGCTCTCCCTCCTCTCCGAGGCCGTCATGGGGGCCTCGGACGACCCGGAGGCGGTGGAACGGTTCGCCGGCCGCATGCAGATCGAGGCCACCCGGCTCACCAACCTCGTACAGGAGCTGATCGACCTCTCCCGGGTGCAGAACGACGATCCGCTGGAGGACGCCGAGCCCGTACGGGTGGACGAGCTGGTCGCCGAGGCCGTCGACCGCTGCCGCCACCAGGCCGGCACCAAGCAGATCACCATGGCCTCGAACACAGGGGCGCCCGAAGGGCTCGAACAGGGTGGTGGCGGGAGCCGGGCCGGCGGCACCGCCGAGCTGCGCGTCTACGGCAACCGCGGTCAGCTGGCCGCCGCCCTCGGCAACCTCGTGGAGAACGCCGTCAACTACTCCCCGGCCCGCACCCGCGTCGGCATAGCCGCACGGCGGGTGTCCGCGCCCGGTGGGGACCATATCGAGATCGCCGTGACCGACCAGGGCATCGGCATCTCGGACAAGGACAAGGAGCGCATCTTCGAGCGCTTCTACCGCGTGGACCCGGCCCGCTCCCGCCAGACCGGCGGTACGGGTCTCGGCCTCGCGATCGTCAAGCACGTGGCCGCCTCGCACGGCGGGGAGGTCACGGTGTGGAGCTCGGAGGGACAGGGCTCCACGTTCACGCTCAGGCTGCCGGAGGCGGGCGCGCCCCGTGACCGCGCGGCCCAGCACCCGGACCTCGACGTCGAGGACGGACAGCCTCACACCGACAGATCCCCGTACGAACCGTACGGACCGCTTCCCTCCCCGGAGGTCCTTCCGTGACCCGAGTGCTCGTCGTCGAGGACGAGGAGTCCTTCTCCGACGCCCTGTCCTACATGCTCCGCAAGGAGGGCTTCGAGGTCGCCATCGCGACCACCGGGCCCGACGGTCTCGACGAGTTCGAGCGCAACGGAGCCGACCTCGTCCTGCTGGACCTGATGCTGCCCGGTCTGCCGGGTACCGAGGTCTGCCGTCAGCTGCGCGGCCGTTCCAATGTCCCGGTGATCATGGTGACCGCCAAGGACAGCGAGATCGACAAGGTCGTGGGCCTGGAAATAGGAGCCGATGACTATGTCACCAAGCCCTTCTCCTCCCGCGAACTCGTCGCCCGTATCCGGGCCGTACTGCGTCGGCGCGGCGAGCCCGAGGAGGTCACCCCGGCCGCGCTGGAGGCCGGACCCGTCCGCATGGACGTCGACCGCCACGTGGTCACTGTCTCGGGCTCCAAGGTCGACCTCCCCCTCAAGGAGTTCGACCTGCTCGAAATGCTGCTGCGGAACGCGGGCCGAGTCCTGACCCGTATGCAGCTCATCGACCGCGTCTGGGGTGCCGACTACGTGGGCGACACCAAGACTCTCGACGTCCACGTCAAGCGCCTCCGCGCCAAGATCGAGCCGGACCCGGGAGCGCCGCGGTATCTGGTGACGGTGCGGGGCCTGGGCTACAAGTTCGAGCCGTAGGCCGCAGGCCGAGGGCCGCGGACCGACGGACGGATCCCCCATGTACGCCGAAGGGCGGCACCCCCTCTCAGGGGGTGCCGCCCTTCGGCGTACATAGGCGTCGGGCCTCGGTGGCCCGGTGACCCTCGGCGGCCTCAGTGGCCCGCGGTCTCCTCGGAGGACGAGGTGGACGGCGAGGCCGTCGAGCCGGCGGCGGTGCCCTCCTCCTCGGTGGTCGTCCCGTCGGCGGACGGCGAGCCCGTGCCGTTCGGGGCGGGGGAGCCGGTGGCCTCCTCGGACGGGGAGGCGCTGGTGGCGGGGGCCTCGGGGATGTCGGTCGGGCCCCACTTCTCGAAGTAGTGCTCGGCAGGGACCACGAAGGCGCGCAGGGAGACCTGGCCGGTCTCGCTGAACTCGAAGGTGACCTTCTGGGCGTTGCCGTCCTTGACCGCGTCGGTGACCTCCGACAGGACCGCGGAGGCGTTGCCCTCGCCGCCCAGGACCACGGAGCCGCCGGCCGGGACGACGACCTTGCCGCCCTTGCCCTTGCCCTTGGCCGGCGTGAGCTCGGCGGTGCCGGCGCCCTCGACGGTGACGGAGTCCAGGGTCTGGTCGGTCGAGGCGGTGTTGAAGAGCGTCGCGGAGACCACGGCGGGACCCTCGGTCTCGGTGCCGGGCTGGGTGACCACGATGGCGTTCTGGATCTTGATGTCGCCGACGCTGGTGGCGGCGTTGTCCGGCTTGATCTCCAGCGTCTGGGCGTTGCTGCCGGCGGCGCACGCGGCGAGTGAGGCGATCGAGAACGCGATGGCGGCGGCGGCGAGGGCGCCGCGTCGAAGGCTGCTGCTCACGGCGGCGGCAACTCCTAGAACGTGGGCGGTACGTGGTCTGTAGCGGCCTTAGGTTACCGAGCCGTCCTGTCGCCGCCGCACCCGACCCTCCCCAAGTCCGCGACATGTCACCGGAAGCAATTGACGGACACGCCGCGCGCGCCCCCGGTCGGCATTCGTAAAACCACCGTCGATCCCCTCGTCGCCGCGTCCTTGATTTCCGCCAAGGAATGCGCGCCGCCACGAAAAATCGATCAACTGCCAGAACGTCACCGGAACAGCGCAAGAACACGATCCGGTAACGGCGGAACAGGGTCCGCGGATCGAACTTCTTGATCAATTCCGGATTCGTCTCGTACCCGACTCCGCGCACCGAACGGAGTAGCGGAAGTCGCACACTTGGAGTCGGACAAAGCGGGACGTTAGGATGCCGCCGACGCCCTCCGGATACGTGTAACGTACGCGTTTCACTCCGCCCGGAGAGCCGCTCCCACCTGCGAATACCCTCTTCCGTTCGGGCCTCGCAGCACGTTCCTGTTGCAGTTGTCAAGCCCCGAGATATGCCCTGACCTGCGAAAACGCCATTCAGAACCCGCCGTATCCGTGTTACCCTGGATAGCCACGGAAGGGGTACCTGTCACATGACGTTCAAGGTTGGCGACACCGTGGTCTATCCCCATCACGGGGCCGCGCTGATCGAGGCCATCGAAACTCGCCAGATCAAAGGCGTGGACAAGACCTACTTGGTGCTCAAGGTCGCTCAGGGCGACCTGACGGTGCGTGTGCCAGCGGACAATGCGGAGTTCGTCGGCGTACGTGATGTGGTCGGTCAAGACGGCCTGGACCGGGTCTTCGAGGTGCTGCGCGCACCGTATGCCGAGGAGCCCACGAACTGGTCGCGTCGCTACAAGGCAAATCTGGAGAAGCTCGCCTCCGGCGATGTCATCAAGGTCGCGGAAGTCGTGCGTGACCTGTGGCGTCGTGAGCGTGAGCGCGGACTGTCCGCCGGTGAGAAGCGCATGCTCGCCAAGGCCCGCCAGATCCTGGTGAGCGAGCTCGCCCTCGCGGAGAACACCAACGAGGACAAGGCCGAGGCTCTGCTCGACGAGGTCCTCGCGTCCTGAGCTGACTGCATTTCCGAACTGACCCGAGGCAGGCAGCCAGTCCGCTCAGTCGTTCAGTGCAGCAGCACATTGAAATGCCGCGGTGCCCGATGACGTTTGTGATGTCGCCGGGCGCTGCGGCATGTTCGTACCCGGATGCCGTACGCCTGAATGGGGTCCCTGATACTTGGCGATACTTGGCGTGCCCCGGTGCTCATGGGAACGCGGTACTCGTACTCGTACTGTGCGTGCCGGGCCCGGGCAGCTGGCTCGACCAGATGTCACGGAAGGGTCCGGTCAAGGTGTCGCGCCCGGCACGCTGTGGCCATACCCACGTAGGCCGAGCACACAAACCTGACAGGAACCGATGTCTGACGAATCGCGCCCTTCGCCCTCCGGAACCGGTACGGCAACCCGTACGGCGGCCGTGATCCCGGCCGCCGGCCGGGGCGTACGCCTCGGTCCGGGCGCCCCCAAAGCGCTACGCGCGCTGAACGGCACCCCGATGCTGATCCACGCGGTGCGGGCCATGGCCGCCTCCCGTGCCGTGTCCCTGGTGATCGTGGTGGCGCCGCCCGACGGCACCCCCGAGGTCAAGACCCTCCTCGACGCGCACGCGCTGCCCGAGCGGACCGACTTCCTCGTCGTTCCCGGGGGTGAGTCGCGCCAGGAGTCGGTGAAGCAGGGCCTGGACGCGCTGCCCCCCGGCTACGACATCGTCCTCGTCCACGACGCCGCCCGTCCGCTGGTGCCCGTCGACACGGTGGACGCGGTCATCGAGGCCGTCCGGGACGGGGCGCCGGCCGTGGTGCCCGCGCTGCCGCTCGCGGACACGGTCAAGGAGGTGGAGCCGGCGGACGCGCCGGGGGCGCCGGAGCCGGTCGTCGCCACGCCGGAGCGGGCGCGGCTGCGGGCCGTGCAGACGCCGCAGGGATTCCACCGGGAGACGCTGGTGCGGGCGCACGAGACGGTCACCGGAGAGGTGACCGACGACGCGAGCATGGTGGAGCGGCTCGGGCTCGGGGTCGTGGTCGTACCGGGCCACGAGGAGGCGTTCAAGGTGACGCGACCGCTGGACCTGGTGCTCGCGGAGGCGGTTCTGGCGCGCAGGAGGCTGAACGATGGGTTCTGAGACGGCGCCGGCGTCGCTGCCGGGCTCCATGGTGTTGCCGCAGGTCGGGATCGGCACCGACATCCACGCCTTCGAGGAGGGGCGGGAGCTGTGGTGCGCCGGGCTGAAGTGGGAGGGGGAGGGCCCGGGGCTGGCCGGGCACTCCGACGCGGACGTCGTGGCGCACGCGGCCTGCAACGCGTTGTTCTCCGCGGCCGGGATGGGGGATCTCGGGCAGCACTTCGGGACGGGGCGGCCGGAGTGGGCCGGGGCGTCGGGCGTGACGTTGCTGGCGGAGGCGGCGCGGATCGTGCGGGCCGGGGGGTTCGTCATCGGGAACGTGGCGGTGCAGGTGGTGGGGGCCCGGCCGAAGATCGGCAAGCGGCGGGACGAGGCGCAGCGGGTGTTGTCGGAGGTGGTGGGGGCGCCGGTGTCGGTGTCGGGTGCCACGACCGACGGGCTCGGGTTTCCCGGGCGGGGTGAGGGGCTGATGGCGGTGGCCACGGCGTTGGTCGTGCGGGTGGGGTGACCCCCCGGGGGGCGCCCCCGCCGCCCTTACCCGTCTCATCCTCAAGGGGCTGCGCCCCTTGTACCCCCAGGCGTCCGTCCGGTGGGGGCTGGTCGCGCAGTTCCCCGTGACCCTTTGCCGGGCCTGCGGCCCGTCAACGGGGCGCAGGCACCGGTGCCGGGTGTGCATACGTCACGAATCTGTCGTCCTTGGGGTGAAGGGCTCGGGGCATGGCTGGTGGGCCACTACGCTTGGGGGCGTGACTATTCGCCTGTACGACACCAGCGCCCGGCAGATCCGTGACTTCGCCCCGCTCACGCCGGGTTGCGTCTCGATCTACCTGTGTGGCGCCACGGTGCAGGCGGCCCCGCACATCGGTCACATCCGGTCGGGGCTCAACTTCGACATCATGCGCCGGTGGTTCGAGTACCGCGGGTACGAGGTGACGTTCGTCCGGAACGTCACGGACATCGACGACAAGATCATCGCGAAGGCGGCCGACCAGGGCCGCCCGTGGTGGTCGATCGGGTACGAGAACGAGCGCGCGTTCAACGACGGGTACGGCGTGCTCGGTTGCCTGCCGCCGACCTACGAGCCGCGTGCCACCGGGCACGTGACCGAGATGGTCGAGATGATGCGCGGGCTGATCGAGCGCGGCCACGCGTACGAGGCCGACGGGAACGTCTACTTCGACGTGCGGTCCTTCCCCGGGTATCTGCAGCTGTCCAACCAGGAGCTCGACAACCTGCTCCAGCCCTCGGGCGAGGGCGAGACCGGCAAGCGTGATCCGCGGGACTTCGCCATGTGGAAGTCGGCCAAGCCGGGGGAGCCGACATGGGAGACGCCCTGGGGCCGAGGACGGCCGGGGTGGCACCTGGAGTGCTCGGCCATGGCGCACAAGTACCTGGGCAGCGCCTTCGACATCCACGGCGGCGGCCTCGACCTGATCTTCCCGCACCACGAGAACGAGATCGCGCAGGCCAAGGCCTTCGGAGACGACTTCGCCACGTACTGGGTGCACAACGCCTGGGTCACCATGAGCGGCGAGAAGATGTCCAAGTCGCTGGGCAACTCGGTGCTCGTGAGCGAGATGGTCAAGCACTGGCGGCCCATCGTGCTTCGCTACTACCTGGGCACCCCGCACTACCGGTCGATGATCGAGTACAGCGCGGACGCCCTGCGCGAGGCCGAGTCGGCGTTCGCCCGTATCGAGGGGTTCGTGCAGCGGGTCGTCGAGAAGGCCGGCGGGATCGTCGAGCCCGCGGCCGAGGTGCCGCCGGCGTTCGCCGAGGCGATGGACGACGATTTCGGGGTGCCGCAGGCGCTCGCCGTCGTGCACACCACGGTCCGGCAGGGCAACAGCGCGCTGGCCGCCGACGACAAGGAAGAGGCGGTGGCGCGGCTCGCCGAGGTGCGGGCCATGCTCGGTGTCCTGGGCCTCGACCCGCTGGACGCGCACTGGGCCGGTGACGGCGGCGAGCGGGGTGAGGACCTCCACGGGGTCGTCGACACGCTCGTCGGTCTGGTCCTCCAGCAGCGGGAGGCGGCTCGTGCCCGCAAGGACTGGGCCACCGCCGACGCCATCCGCGATCAGCTCAACCAGTCCGGTCTGGTCATCGAGGACAGCCCGGACGGCCCGCGCTGGACGCTCGGCCCGCGCTGAGCCGGACGTCCGGTCACCTTGATCGATTGTGCCGCCCGGGCCTCCGGGCGGCACACTGCATTGAGCAACACACGATGACGTACACACGATCACCTACACACGATCATGTACACGATGACGACACACGCACGCTTCTCAGGAGACGGGTAGGTCATGGCCGCTAACAACCGCCGCATGTCCGGCAAGAAGGGCGCGCAGGTCGGCAGTGGCGGCCAGCGGCGCAAGGGGCTCGAGGGCAGGGGCCCGACGCCGCCCGCCGAGATGCGCAAGAAGCACAAGAAGAATCGCATCGCCACCGCCAAGGCCAAGCAGGCCGCGCGCCGCCCCGTGCCGCGCGGCCGGGGCGGCAAGGGCCCGTCCGAGATGGTCGTCGGACGCAACCCCGTCGTCGAGGCGCTGCGCGAGGGCGTGCCCGCCTCGACGCTCTATGTCCAGCAGTTCATCGACAACGACGAGCGGGTGCGCGAGGCGCTGCAACTCGCGGCCGAGCGCGGCGGCATCAACCTCATGGAGGCGCCGCGGCCCGAGCTGGACCGGATGACCAACGGCCTCAACCACCAGGGGCTCGTCCTCCAGGTCCCGCCGTACGAGTACGCGCACCCCGAGGACCTGGTGGCCGCCGCGTTCGACGAGGGCGAGGACCCGCTGATCGTCGCCCTGGACGGGGTGACCGACCCGCGCAACCTCGGCGCCGTCGTCCGGTCCGTCTCCGCGTTCGGCGGTCACGGAGTCGTCGTGCCCGAGCGGCGCGCGGCCGGGATGACCGCCGGTGCCTGGAAGACGTCCGCCGGTACGGCCGCCCGTACGCCCGTCGCACGCGCCACCAACCTCACGCGCGCGCTGGAGGCCTACAAGAAGGCCGGTGTCGTCGTGGTCGGGCTCGCCGCCGACGGCGAGGCCGAGGTGGGCGAGCTGGAGGCCCTGGAGGGGCCCGTCGTGATCGTGGTCGGCAGCGAGGGCAAGGGCCTGTCCCGCCTCGTCGGCGAGACGTGCGACTTCCGGGTGCGGATTCCGATGCCGGGTGGGGCCGAGTCGTTGAACGCCGGTGTGGCGGCGGGAGTTGTGCTGTACGAGGCGGCGCGGCGCAGGGCCTGAACAGGGGTCCTGGCCGGGGGTTCGGGGCGTTCTGGATCACCTTGACGGGGTCCGGACAGATCGGCGCGGTCAAAGCAGTGTCCTAACGACACGTCACTCGGTTAGATGAGTGTGGACACCAGAACACCCCGCACACCCACGGGGGACCGTTCGTCGGGATTCGACTCGGGATTCGACGACGCTCCCGCGCTGAGCATGGTGAAGGTGCCGAGCGATCCGGCGCAGGTCATCGTCAACCACGCGAGCTTCCGCGTGCAGTTGGGCACCTCCACGCGGGCGTCCCCGCGCATCGCACGGCACCTGATCGCCACCGACGAAACCACGCGCATCCCCGTCGTGGGCACGACGGGGCGGTCCGGCGCGCCCGCCGCCGGGCGCCGGCGCGCGCCGGTCGTCTGGAGCGGGAAGTCCGCACCCGACGACACCGGAGCCCACCGGCTCCTCCAGGCGGTGCGCGGCGCGGGCGTCGGCCTCCCCGACCCGCTGGGCGACACGGGATCGACCCAGGTCATTCCCCGCGTCGACGGCACGGGCGTCGGCGGCTACGACACCGAGGACGGGCGCTACGGCCGCGAAAGCGGGCGGTACGGCGCCGACTTGACGGTCGAGACCGTGGAGACGCCCATCGTCGGCAGCCAGCGCACCCACGGCGATCACGCCGTCGGCGACGGCACCCGGCTGCTCCCCACCATGCGCACGGTCGACAGCGCCTACGACGAACCCCGCTACGACCCGGCGGCTCACGGCCCCGGCCAAGGCGCCTACGGGGACGACGACTTCACGGACCCGTACGACGACCGGGCCGACGGCGAGGAGGGGCGGAGCGGACGCCGGACCGCCAACGAACCCGTCCGTCATGCCTATTACCCCGGTCGCCGGATGAACCTCGGCGTGGTGCTGCTGCCGCTGCGGGTCTTCCTCGGCTTCATCTCCATCTACGCCGGCATGGGCAAGCTCTGCGACCCGCACTACTTCGACGGCGGCAAGCGCGGCTCCATGGTGAAGTGGCTGAACACGCTGCACCCGTGGGAGGTCGCCGAGCCGCTGCGCCAGTTCGCCCTCGAACACCCGGTGGGCTCGGGCCTCGTCATCGCCTTCGCCCAGGTCATCGTCGGCGTACTGACCGTCTTCGGACTGTGGCAGCGGCTCGCCGCCGGCGTCGGGGCGCTGCTGTCGGCCGCGCTGCTCGTCACCGTCAGCTGGAAGACCGTCCCCGTCTACGAGACGCCCGACATCATCTACCTGGCCGCCTGGTCCCCGCTGATCATCGCGGGCGCGCCGGTGTACTCCGTCGACGGTCGGCTCGCCGGTGGCGCCTGGCGCACGCTCGGGCCGCGCGCCGACATCTGGGAGCTGCGGCGCTACGTACTGCGCCGGGGCGCGCTCGTCACCGCGATCGTCGTCGGACTGACGCTGCTCGTCGGGTCCTTGCTCGGCGGGGCGGTGCGGGACGCCGACCGGATCGTCGTTCCCGGTCCCGGAGAGGCGCCGCGCAACGAGTTGCCGGGGTCGCCGTTGCCCGGTGAGCCGAGCGCGCGGCGGGAGAACAGCCCGTCCGCGTCGAACTCGCCGACCGCGGGCGCCACGTCGGCCAAGCCTTCGCAGGAGGCGACCACGCCGGGGGCCACGCGGTCCTCCTCCGGTGCGGTCACCGGGGGGCAGCCGAGCCAGACGCAGGGGACGACCGGGCAGGCGCCGCCGCAGCAGTCGGCGCCGGTGGAGCAGGTGCCGAGCACCACCGCGGGGCCCAGCTCCAGTGGGGGTGCCTCCAGCGGTGCGACCGGTGGGGCCACCGGGTCCTCCGGAGGGTCCACCGGGGGGAGCTCTTCCGGTGGGCAGCCCGGGCTGGTCGGGGGGTTGCTCGGGTAGGTCGTTCGGCTGGTGATGTGGTGATGGGCCCCGCGCGATGGTGCGCGGGGCCCATTTGTCGTGCGTGAGAACGTGAGAAGGCGCCTGAGAGCTCGGGGGAGCGGATCGCGGGCGGCTGCGGGTTGTTCGTGGCCGGTCGCGCGGTTCCCCGCGGCCCTTTGGGCGCGCTGATCCTGGGCCCTGGCTCTGAACTGTGCCCTAGCGGCCCAGGGCCGCCAGTTCCTTCGCTGCCTCTGTCAGGTCCTTCGCGGTGTCGATGGCCCGCCAGTAGGCGCCCTGGGGGATGGGGAAGCCCGCGAGGCGGCGTTCCCGGGCGAGGCGGGGGAACGTCGTGCGCTCGTGGTCGCCCCGGGCGGGGAGCAGGTCGGTGAACTCCGGGGAGAACACGTACACGCCGGCGTTGATCTCGTACGTGGTGGGCGGGGCCTCGATGAAGTCCGTGACGCGGCCGAAGCCGTCCGTCTTCACGGCGCCCCAGGGGATGCGCGGGCGGGCCAGGGCGAGGGTGGCGAGGGCGTCGCGCTCGGTGTGGAAGTCCGCCATGTCGCGGAGTGAGAAGCGGGTCCAGATGTCGCCGTTGGTGGCGTACCAGGGCTGGTCGGGATGCGGGAGGTGGGCGGCGGCGTACTTGAGCCCTCCGCCTCGGCCCAGGGGCTCCGTCTCGACGACCGTGGTGACGCGGACCGGCAGGTCGGCGGAGTCCAGCCACTTCTGCAGGACGTCGGCGAGATGGCCGCAGGAGACGACCACGTCGGTCACGCCCTCCTCGGCGAGCCAGGTGAGCTGATGGCCGATGATCGGCGTGCCCGTACCGGGGATCTCGACCATGGGCTTGGGCCGGTCGTCGGTGTACGGACGCAGCCGGGAGCCCTGGCCACCGGCGAGGACCACGGCTTGAACGGGGCGCGACGCGGCGTTCGGATCGGTCATGACCCGAACTGTACGTGGCGCCCCGTTCGCGGGAGCACGGCCCTGGGATCGGCGTGGAGGGGGTTCACCGGGGTGGGGTGCCCCGGTGGGTCGCCGGGGTGGTCAGGCGAACTGGGCGGCCACCCCGGTCGCGTACGAGGTGTCGCAGACGGGGCGGGCGAAGCCCTGGGCCCGGGTGGGGCCGTAGGCGCGGACGGCGGCGCGGCCGAGGGCGCGGGCGATGGAGGTGCAGTGCTTCGCGAGCGACGGGCGTTCGTTCACCGCTTCCTGGAGGTGGGTGAGGGCGACTCCGGGGTCCTCGTCCTGGAGTTCCAGCAGGAGCTTGTCGCGGAGCACCTCGTGCGGGGCGCGGGACTTGGCGCGCTCGGCGGAGTTCAGCTCGGCCACGTCGGAGGCGGCGAGGACCGACTGGTCGGGGTCCGTGGTGGTCCATTGGACCCGGGTGACCGCGAGGGTGCCGGAGAGGACAAGGACGACGGGCAGGACCAGGGCCAGGGAACGGCCGATCCGGCGGGCGGGGCCGCGGCCGCGCCGCGTCCGTTGGGTGTAGGTGTGGGTGTGCTTCACGCGAGTGAGAGTAGCGCGGGGTAGTGATATGGCGACATTGGGTCACCGGTATGGGGGATGCCTGAGCGCCGTTCTCCGGTTGGCGGGTTGACGCACACTGGTCGAAATGGACCTATTTGCCGGGGTAGTTGGCGGCAAGGAAAAAGGCCCCGCAGAGGTTTGCGGGGCCTTCTTCGTCAACCTGGGTGATTTATCGCGGGCCGGTGGTTTCGCGACCGGTCGCGCCCATCGTGCCGGGGGGTCAGTCGGTGAGGCGCTCGCCCGTGGAGGTCGAGAACACGTGGGTCTCGCCCGGACGCGGGACGACGTGCAGCGTCGCGCCCTTCTCCGGGACCTGGCGGCCGTTGACGCGGACCACGAGGTCCTTGGTCTCGCCGCCGACCTCGGCGGTGCCGTAGACGTAACCGTCGGCGCCGAGCTCCTCGACGACGTTGACGGAGACGGCGAGGCCGGCCGGGGCGTCCTCGGTGTCCTTCGACAGGGTGGAGGCGACGGTGCCGTTGTGCTCCACGATGTCGAAGTGCTCCGGGCGGACGCCGACGGTGACGGTGGTGTCACCCTTGTCGGAGGCGGCCTTGAGGGCGTCACGGTTGACCGGGACGACGCTGTTGCCGAACTTCACGCCGCCGTCGGTGATCGGGACCGCGACCAGGTTCATGGCCGGGGAGCCGATGAAGCCGGCGACGAAGAGGTTGGCCGGGCGGTCGTACATGTTGCGCGGGGTGTCGACCTGCTGGAGCAGACCGTCCTTGAGGACCGCCACGCGGTCGCCCATCGTCATGGCCTCGACCTGGTCGTGGGTGACGTAGACGGTGGTGATGCCGAGGCGGCGCTGCAGGGACGCGATCTGCGTACGGGTCGAGACACGGAGCTTGGCGTCGAGGTTCGACAGCGGCTCGTCCATGAGGAAGACCTGGGGCTCACGCACGATCGCGCGACCCATGGCGACACGCTGACGCTGACCACCGGAGAGGGCCTTCGGCTTGCGGTCCAGGTACTCGGTGAGGTCGAGGATCTTCGCGGCCTCTTCGACCTTCTGCCGGATCTCCGCCTTGTTGACGCCGGCGATCTTGAGCGCGAAGCCCATGTTGTCGGCGACGGTCATGTGCGGGTAGAGCGCGTAGTTCTGGAACACCATGGCGATGTCCCGGTCCTTCGGCGGCAGGTGCGTGACGTCGCGGTCACCGATGCGGATGGCGCCGCCGTTGACGTCCTCGAGCCCCGCGAGCATGCGGAGCGAGGTGGACTTGCCGCAACCGGACGGCCCGACCAGAACGAGGAACTCGCCGTCCTCGATCTCGATGTCGAGACCGTCCACGGCGGGCTTCGTGGAACCCGGGTAGATCCGGGTCGCCTTGTCGAACGTAACTGTGGCCATGGGTCGTAGGCCCCCTTCACCGGCAGGAACGTGCCGGACGATCCGTTGTAAAGGTGGTGATCCACCACGGCCGGGCCGCGGTGGTGTAGTCCACGGGAGTGGATTGGGTCAGGACGGTACCTTCCGTTCACCTGGTCTGTCAGTACCTGGGCCCCTGTGAACTTCGCGGAAATTTTCGACAAGTGCGGTCTGTGACGTGGGTACACTGCACGGGCGCCCCCACGAGGGGGCCACGCCTCCTTAGCTCAGCTGGCCAGAGCAACGCACTTGTAATGCGTAGGTCGTCGGTTCGAATCCGACAGGGGGCTCTGTGGTGAACCCCAGGTCAGGCCTTTGACCTGGGGTTTCCTGTTTTCGTTGACCTTGGAATCGACCTAAGTTGCGCCTCTGGGGCCTGCGCATCGTCATGCGTGGGTCGGGGGTTTGGTTTCCGTGACCGTGTAGACGGACTGAGCCTCTGAGCTGGGCTTTTGCTCGTCTGGGAGGGGCGGGGTAGGCGTGCGCGATGAGGTTCGGTGGACAACCGGTGGACAGGTGTGCCTGACGCTTCATCAGCGGCCTGCGCTGCGCCTGGTCCGGCGGGGTGAATATGTGATCGTCTTTGATGGCGGTCGGAAGCGGGGTGGGCTGTCCGGTCCGGACAACTTCAGGTCGGGCGCAGTGGGCTACCGGTGCGATGCCGTCGTGTGAGGCATGGTGTCCTCGGACTCGTAGTGGCCGTTCCTGTTAGAGCTGGGCAGTGAGTTGAAGGCGCTCACGCGTGCTGTGCCGGTCCGTGGCGGGCGACTGCGTTGACGGTTGTTGGCAGGAGCCGGTGCTCGTCCTAGGCGCCGAAGCGGATGATGAAGGTCGGCCTTCCGGGAACGTCGTGGGCGGATCGGTCCTACGTGTCGCGTGTTTCCTCCCGCGCCAAGGGCTGCGCGTGGGCATCGGCGGTGCGTGTGGTGGCGGGCTGCGGGGCGGTTCAGTCTCGAAATGCCCTTGATCCGGTAAAGGGAGTCACATACGTTTCTTTGGCCACTGCTGTACGGCATGGCCACATCAATTTCATAGCGGGCTCTGGGGAGAGCCTGGAGGGGGACAAGGGTATGACCAACCCTTGGTTTCGGGGGTTTCGTGCTGCCCGGACGCTCGGTGTGCTGCTTGGCGGCGCCGTCGTCCTGGGCGCGTTGCCTGCCGTCACCGGTCCGGCCACCGCGGTCGGCAGCACGCCGCCTGCCTCGGCAGAGGAGGCCGCGTTCGTACTGGCCGCTGAGACCGGCGAGCCGGTGGAGATCATTCAGCAGCGTACCGAGGACGAGCTCGTCTTCGCCAATCCGGACGGCTCGCTGACCAGCGAGACCAGTGTCCAGCCGCAGCGGGTGGAGCGTCCCGACGGCACGTGGGTGAAGGCCGACGCGACCCTGGAGCGTCGGCCGGATGGCACGGTCGGTCCCAAGGCCGCCGTCGTCGACCTCACCTTCGCGAAGGCCGGCTCGTCCGACTTCGTCACGCTCGGCGAGGAGGGTAAGTCCTTCACGCTGAGCTGGCCCACGCCGCTGCCCGAGCCGGTCCTGTCCGGGGACACTGCCGAGTACCGCGAGGTGCTCCCCGGCGTGGATCTGCTGGCCACCGCCTCGGTCACCGGCTACTCGTACGTCCTGGAGGTGAAGACCCCCGAGGCGGCCGACAGCTCCGAACTGGCCGAACTGCGGCTGCCCGTACGGTCGCAGGGCCTGGACCTCGGCACCGGCCCAACCGGTGGTCTCCAGGCCGTGGACGCCTCCGGCGAGCGTGTCTTCGGCGGTCAGGCACCCAAGATGTGGGACTCCTCCGCCGCCGAGGTTCCCGCCGGCGCCGTTCCCGCTTCCGGCACGGACACGCCCGCCCAGGAGGCGCCGGACGCCGGCGCCAAGGTCGCCGACATGGCCCTCGACGTGTCCGCGTCCTCTGTCACCGTCGAGCCCGACCGTGCCCTGCTCACCGCCGCCGACACCGACTTCCCGGTCTACATCGACCCTGAGGCCGGCATGTCGAAGAGCGAGTGGCTGTATGTGTCCAGCGCGAATCCGAGCACGGAGTTCCACAAGTTCAAGAAGGACGAGGGCGTCGGCCGCTGTTCTGCCGACACGATCGGTGGCATCTACTACGTGTGCAGCGGCTCGCCGTACACGAACCGGATGTACTTCCAGTTCTCCACCGACGGCTGGAAGAACCGCACCATCTCCAAGGCGGTCTTCGAGGTCTACGAGACCTTCTCCTTCTCGTGCACCAAGAGCACCGTGAACCTGCACATGGTCGCCGAAGGCGGTGTCGACTCCGCCACGAACTGGAACAACAAGCCCAAGGACGGCGACCTGATGGTCGACCGGTCCGTCGCGTACGGGCGGGGCGACAGCTGTAGCCCGGATGCGCCGGCCAGCTGGGTCGACTTCGAGGACAGCGCCGACGAGAGCAACGAGAACCTCACCTCCTCCGTCCGTAAGAAGGCCGCGGGGGAGGACCCGATCGCGTTCTCGCTGCGCGCTGCCGACGAGGGCGACCCCAATTCCTGGAAGCGGTTCCGGGGGGACAACGCCAAGCTCGTCGTCACGTACAACACCCGTCCGAACAAGCCCACCGGGGAGAAGCTGAGCAACCCGGAGGAGAAGACCTGCACCACCGACAACACCAAGCGGCCGTGGATCCGGGACGCGACCCCGGCCATGTCCGTCAGCGGCACCGACGCCGACTCGTACACCGACGGCACCGGCCAGAACCTGACCGCGACCTTCCGGGTGTGGGACCAGGTGGACGGCCGGCCCATGGTCTACGAGGGCAAGGACGGACCGCAGAACGAGGGCAGGTTCGAGCGAGGGATCCCGGTCAAGGAACTGGCCCACGGGCACGGCTACAAGTGGCACGCCCAGACCTACGACGGCTCCACCGGCAAGCTCAAGGACTCCGGGTACTCCGAGTGGTCCGACTGGTGCGAGTTCGTGGTGGACGTGGAGCGGCCCGACGCCAAGCCGCGCGTCGAGCCGGTGGCGAGCGAGGCCGACCTCCCGGCGGGCGCCAAGCGGCACTTCACCCTCTCCGCGAACGGCAACTCCGACTCGGTCTTCAAGAACGACGTCGAGTTCTATGAGTGGGACCTCGGCAACGACACCCCCACGCGCAAGGCCGACCCTGCCGCTCTCGGTGGCAACGCCACCATCGAGGTGCCGACCAGCACCTTCGGGCCGAACGTGCTCTACGTCCGCAGCGTCGACCGGGCCGGCAACCGGGGCCCGCTGGAGAAGTACTTCTTCACCGTCGACCGCGCCTGCGCCGACGTCCTCGCCGACACCTGCGCCGCCGCCGTCTACGGCCTCGACCAGACCTCCGGCACCACGGCCCCCGACAGCTCCGGCCACAACCGGGACCTGACGGTCAAGGGCGCCGACTGGGTCGCGGGCAACAACTCCGCGAGCGACCCGGCCGACAGGGCGCTGCGTTTCAACGGCACCAGCGACCACGCCACCGCCGTGTCCGCCGTGCACACCGGGCAGGCGTTCACCGTCTCGGCGTGGGTGCGGCCCACGTCGCTGGCCAAGAACATCTCGGTGGTCAGCCAGGCGGGCAGCCAGGGCAACGGCTTCAACCTCTACTACTCCACCGCCTACAAGCGCTGGATCTTCGGCCGGCACATCAGCGACACGGCGGACTCCGACCTCGTACGCGCCATGGCACCGAGCGAGCGCCCCGCCGCCGTCAACAAGTGGGTCCACCTGGCCGGGACCTACGACCCGGTGGCCCGGAAGTTCACGCTCTTCGTCGACGGCGAGGAGCAGGGCAGCGCCACTGTCACCGACGTCTGGAACGCCACGAAGGGCCTCAACATCGGCCGCGCCCAGTACGGCGCCGACTGGTCCGACCCCTTCGCCGGTGACATCGACGACGTACGACTCGTCCCCGGCCTGCTGTCGGGGACGGAGATCTTCCGGCTCGCGAACAACTGACGACCACTGACGGCTCCCGACCAGAGCCGTCCACCCGGGTGCCCGAACTTCTCGGGCACCCGGGGCACTTTCACACCCATACGGGAGGGGGAGCGCGCGTGCGCGCATCTCGCAGACACAGAACACACCCCTGGGCCAAAGCCCTCGGCGTCACCCTCACTTCAGCCCTGACCATCACCCTGCTCCAGGGCACCCCGGCTTTCGGTGACGACCCCGACGAGGCGCGCGAGGCTCGGCGTCCCAAGACCCAGGACGTCGTCTCGACGCCGGTGGTCGACCAGGACGGCCAGGCAACCCCACTCAAACACACCAAGGCGTACGGCAAACCGCTGGACCTGAAGGCCAGCTGGCCGAAGGCGGGCAGCGCGACCGTCGATCTCGGCGGCTCCGACGCCAAGAAGCGCGGCGCGCTGTCGAGCACCAAGGCCGGCTCGCTCCCGGTCCGTGTCGGCACGCCGAAGGGCATGACCCGTTCCGCGATGGCGGCCGTCACGCCCACCCGGGCCAAGGTTGACGTCCTCAGTCACGCCGCCGCGCAGAAGGCCGGCATCGACGGCCTGCTCCTCAAGGTCACCCGGGCCGACAGCCGCACCACCAACGGCAAGGTGTCCGTCGAGGTCGACTACGCGGCCTTCGCGCAGGCCTACGGCGGTGACTGGGCCCAGCGGCTGCGTCTGGTCGAGCTGCCTGCCTGCGCGCTGACCACGCCGAAGGCGGCCAAGTGCCAGACGAGCACTCCGCTGAAGACCGACAACGACGTGCGCGAGGAGAAACTCACCGCGGACGTGGCAGCGCTGCCCGCTGACAGGGCCCCGCTGCTCGCGGTGGCGGCGGGCGCCTCCGGCGGCGCGGGCTCGTACGCGGCGACGTCGCTGGCGCCGTCCGCGTCCTGGCAGGTTGCCGGGCAGACCGGCGGCTTCACCTGGCAGTACCCGCTGCGGGTGCCGCCCGCCGTCGCCGGGCCCTCCCCGCAGCTGGGTCTCGGCTACAACTCGGCCTCCACGGACGGCCGGACGGCCTCCAGCAACAACCAGACGTCCTGGATCGGTGAGGGCTTCGACCTGAGCGCCGGGTACATTGAGCGTTCGTACCGCTCGTGCACGGAGGACGGCCACGACGAGGCGGGTTCGCAGAAGTACGACCTGTGCTGGCACTCCGACAACGCCACCATGAACTTCGGCGGCCGGGCCGGTGAGCTGGTCAAGAAGGGCGAGAACGAGTGGCGTCTGAAGCAGGACGACGGCACCCGTATCGAGCGTAAGTACGACGGCTCCAACGCCGACAACAACAACGAGTACTGGGTCGTCACCACCACCGACGGCACCCGCTACCACTTCGGCAAGGGCAAGCGCGAGGCGGCCGACACCGAGTTCACCGGCTCCTCCTGGGAGGTCCCGGTCTTCGGCGACGACAAGGACGAGCCCTGCCACGCCGACACCTTCAAGGAGTCCCGCTGCCAGCAGTCGTGGCGCTGGAACCTCGACTACGTCGTCGACGTGCACGGCAACACGATGACGTACTACTACGGCACCGAGACGAACAAGTACGACAGCGTGCGCGGCGACAAGGTCGTCTCCTACGACCGCGGCGGCTACCTGAAGCGGATCGAGTACGGGGAGCAGGAGGGCAAGGAGAACACGACCGCCGCGCCCTCGCAGGTCGTCTTCGACGTGGCCGAGCGCTGTACCGGTGCCGCCGCCGACTGTGAGCCGGGCGATCTGAAGGAGTCCACCGCCAAGCGCTGGCCGGATGTGCCGTTCGAGCAGATCTGCACCTCGGACACGGAGTGCAAGGACCAGTGGTCCCCGACCTTCTTCTCCCGCAAACGGCTGGCGAAGGTCACGACGCAGGTCCTGGGTTCCGACGGCAAGACGTACGGGGACGTCGACGAGTGGGACCTGGCGCACAAGTACCAGAGCGCCGACACCACGCACGCCCCGGCCCTGTGGCTGGAGTCGGTCACCCACTCCGGCAAGGACGGCGCGAACAAGCTCCCGAAGGTCACGTTCTACGAGCGGCAGGACGCCAACCGCGTCGACACCGGCTCCGACGACCGGCTGCCGATGTACAAGTGGCGCATCCGGGCCATTCAGTCGGAGACGGGCGGCACGATCTCGGTCAACTACAAGCCGACCGAGTGCACGCCGACGAATCTTCCGACCCCTGAGACGAACACCAAGCGGTGTATGCCGTCCTTCTGGTCGAAGGAGGGGACGGTCGGGGAGAAGGAGGACTGGTTCCACAAGTTCGTGGTCGACACGGTGATCGAGGACGAGGTCACGGTCACCGGCCCCAACAAGGTCACCTCCTACGACTACTCCGGCGCCGCGTGGGCCTTCGACGACAGCGAGCTCGTCAAGACCAAGAAGAAGACCTGGAACCAGTGGCGCGGCTACCGCTCGGTCACCATGAAGACGGGTGAGGCGGGCAGCAAGCAACTCCGCACCGAGACCACCTACCTCCAGGGCATGGACGGCGACCGGGAGAAGGAGTCCGGCGGCACCAAGTCCGTGACGGTCACCGCCACCGACGGCACGAAGATCCGTGACGACGCCCGCCACCAGGGCTTCGTCGTGGAGCAGCGGAGCTTCAACGGCGATGCGGAGATCACCGGTTCGGTGAGCACGCCGTGGAAGTCCGAGCCCACGGCGACGGAGGGTAAGGACGAGGCGTCCTACGCGGCAGTCAAGTCGACGAAGACGCGTACGGCGTTGGACGACGGCAAGGTCCGCCGCGCCGCCATCGAGCACTTCTATGACGCGTACGGCATGCTGTCCCGCTCCTCCGACTCCGGCGACCTGGCGGCCGAGGACGACGACACCTGCACGACGAACACGTACAACCGCAACACCGACGCCAACCTGCTCACGTTGCTGAAGCGGGTCACGGTCGTCCCGGTCAACTGCGCTGACGGCGCGCCGACTTCGTACCAGGGTGAGGCGATCTCCGACGTCCGCACCTGGTACGACGACCGCGACACCTACGGCACCACCCCCACCAAGGGCGATGTGGTGCGCAGCGAGAAGGTCAAGGGCTACACGGCCGACGGCACCCCGCAGTACGTGACGACGTCGACGGCCAAGTACGACGCGCACGGCCGTGTCGTGGAGTCCGCCGACCAGGCGGGCAACGCGACGAAGACCACCTACACGCCGACAACCGGTGGCCCGGTCACCGGCATGAAGGTCGAGGACCCGCTCGGCAACACCACGACCTCCACGGTGGACCGCCGCTGGGGCCTGGTCACCGCCACGGTCGACCCCAACAAGCAGCGCACCGACCTGGAGTACGACGCCCTCGGCCGCCTGCTGAAGGTCTGGCTCCCGGGACGCGCCAAGGCATCGGACACACCAAGCCTCGAATACGCCTACCTGATCCGCAACAACGCCCCGGTCGTCACCACCACCAAGTCACTCCTTCCCAACGGCTCGGTGGCCACCAGCCACCAGCTCTCCGACGGCCTGCTGCGGCCCCGTCAGACGCAGACCCCGGCCGCGAACTCGGGCCGCGTCATCACGACCACCGAGTACGACACCCGCGGCCTGACCGTGAAGGAGATCGGCCCGTTCTACAACACGACGGCCGTCGGCACGACCTTCGTGAACGTCGTCGACGCCTCCGAGGGCACCCCTCGTGAGACGGAGACGGTCTACGACGCGGCCGGGCGGGCGACGGACTCGATCTTCCGCGTCGCGGGCACCGAGAAGTGGCGCACCAAGACCGCGTACCACGGCGACCACACGACGGTCGACCCGCCGACGGGCGCCACGCCGACCGCGACGTACACCAACGCGCAGGGGCAGACGACCAAGGTCCTGGAGTACAAGGCCAGTTCGCCTACAGGCGCGGCGGACACGACGTCGTACGACTACGACGCGGCGGGCCGTCTCACCGAGGTGAAGGACACGTCGGGCAACGTGTGGTCGTCCGAGTACGACGTACGTGGCCGGCAGACCAAGTCGGTCGACCCCGACGCGGGTACGACGTGGATGACGTACAACGACCTGGACCAGGTGAAGACGGTCCGCAACGAGCGCGAGCTCACCCTCACTTACAACTACGACAAGTTGGGCCGTCAGCGCTCGCTGTACAACGGCGACAAGAAGCTGACGACCTGGGAGTACGACAGCGCGACCGTGCCGAACGGCAAGGGGCGTCTGACCTCGGCCACGAAGTGGGTGGGGGACGACGGCTACACCTCGTCGGTCGACGCGTACGACGTTGCGGGCCGGCCGACGAAGTCCTCGGTGACCGTCCCGGCCTCCGAGGGCAAGCTGGCCGGGACGTACACGGCGACGGCGTCGTACAAGGCGGACGGTTCGGTCGACGACATCGGCCTTCCGGCGGCCGGTGATCTCCCGGCGGAGACGGTCACCACGGGCTACACGGCGACCGGTCTGCCGTCCTTCACCCTGGGCGACTCGACGGACTACGCCCGCGAGACCCGTTACTCCAACTACGGCGAGATGCTCCAGCTGACGCTGGGCACGGCCAGTGCGGACAAGTACACCTGGCTGACCAACACCTACGAGGAGGGCACCCGGCGCCTGGAGCGCGCCCGGATCGACCGGGAGATCGTCAAGGCCCCGGACTCCGACATCACCTACGGCTACGACGCCACCGGGAACATCCAGAAGATCGCGGACACGCCCGAGGGCAAGACCGCGGATGTCCAGTGCTTCACGTACGACTACCTGCGCCGTCTGACCGACGCGTGGACCCAGACGGCCACCACCTGCGCACCCAGCGCCGGTGAGGCGACCGTCGGCGGCCCGGCACCGTACCGGCACTCCTACACCTACGACGCTGCGGGCAACCGCACGAGCGAGGTCCGCCACGCCACCGGCACGACCGGCGACGCGGCGATCACGCAGAAGACGACGTACGCACCGAGGGCCACTGATGCCAAGGGCGGCACGCACCCGCACGCCCTGAAGTCGGCGGAGGTTGTTACGACCGCCGCAGGCAAGGAGGTGACGGCCGCTCAGACCTTCCGGTACGACGAGACGGGTAACACCGTCCGCCGCACGAAGGCGGCGACGGACCTCTCGCCGGCGGTCGACCAGAAGCTGGACTGGGACGAGCAGGGCCGCCTGAGCGCGGTCACCCCGTACCTGTCCGGTGACAACCTGGACGAGGCGAACAAGACCTCGTACGTGTACGACGCCTCGGGCGGCCGACTGCTCCGCAAGGAGAAGGGCGCGGTCACGCTGTACCTGGGCAGACAGGAGATCCGCCTCGACACGGCGAAGAACTCCCTGTCGGGCACGCGTTACTACTCGCACGGTGGCCAGAAGATCGCCGTACGGACGACTGCCGGGGTGACCTGGTTGGTCGGCGGCCAGAACGGCACGGCCGAGATCGCGATCAAGGCGGCGGACTCGGCGATCACACAGCGCCGCACCCTCCCCTTCGGCCAGGTGCGCGGCGCCAAGCCGGCGGCGGGCGCGTGGCCCGGCGACAAGTCCTTCGTGGGCGCCACGGCGGACGCGACGACGGGGCTCATCCAGCTCGGCGCCCGCGCATACGACCCCGAGACGGGACGATTTGTCTCCGCCGACCCCGTTCTGAACGTGGGTGACCCGCAGCACCTCAACGCCTACGCGTACGGCCGCAACAACCCGCTCGCCTTCCCGGACCCGACGGGCTTGTACTGGGGCGAGTCCTGGATCAGCCCGATCGGTCACGGCGCCCTCGATGTCCTGGGCCTGGTCCCGGTCTTCGGCGAGCCCGCCGACCTCCTCAACGGCGTCTGGTACACGGCCGAGGGCAACTACATCGACGCGGGCCTGTCCTACGCCTCGGCGATCCCCATCGCGGGCTACGCGGCCACGGCGGGGAAGGGCGCGCGGTACGTCAACAAGGCGGTCGACGCCGTGGACACGGCGTCGACCGCCACCAAGGCGACCAAGAAGACCGAGGACGCGGTCGACGCGGCCGACAAGGTCACGCCTCCGGTCACTCCGAAGCCGAAGGAGAAGCCCGCACCGGCCCCGCCGGCCAAGGCCAAGGAGGCGCCCGAGGCCAAGAAGGGCGACTCAGGCGGCAAGAAGGGCGACGGCGCGGAGAAGAAGTCCGAGACCGGAGGGGGCGGCAAGGACGCCGACGCACCCGCTGCCGGCGGCTCCTGCAAGACGAGCAACAGCTTCGTCCCCGGCACGCTCGTCCTGATGGCCGACCGTTCCACCAAACCGATCGAAGACGTCGAGACCGGTGACAAGGTCCTCGCCACGGACCCCGAGACCGGCGAGACGACCGCCGAGACGGTCACCGCCGAGATCAAGGGCGAGGGCCTCAAGCACCTGGTCGAGCTCACCGTCGACACGGACGGCACCGAGGGCACGGCGACGGACACGATCACCGCGACCGACGGCCACCCCTTCTGGGTCCCCGCACTCGGCGAGTGGATCGACGCCACCGACCTGAAGAACGGCCAGTGGCTGCGCACCAGCGCGGGCACCCTGGTCCAGATCACAGCGGTGGAACACCGGACCAGCGGCTCGGCCACCGTCCACAACCTGACCGTCGATGACGCCCATACGTACTATGTAGTGGCGGGCAGCGTCCCGGTGTTGGTCCACAACTGTGGATCGAACCAGGATGGGTATCTGTATCGTGGTCTCGCCAGGGGCCACCACCAATATGACGCCGCTGCGGGAGGCCGTGCGGTGCCCCGCGGAACCAGCACGGATATCCGCGCTCACACGGGTGGAAACGCAACGGATACTAACTTCACATCGTGGTCGGATGACGCCGACGTTGCCGTGGACGGTGCCCAGAACCTGTCGGACGAATGGGTTGGCGAAGGTGTGATGCTGCGCATCAGGGTGGCAAACATCGATCCCGCCATAGGGCCGTCAAGAAATATTCAGATCCACGGCTCCCAGTGGGAGACATTCTTCGAAGATGAGCATTTCATTGTCGGTGAAATCTGGGCCGACGACATCAGCTTCGACTTCGGCGAAACCTGGTCACCTGTCAGGCGGCGATGAGTGAACGAAGTATCCGCGAGTGAAATGATTGCCGCATTCGAGTCCGACTCTGAGGCCAGCGTTCAGGCCAAGAGCGCGCTGCTTTCTGGAGCGCGTTTCGAGATTTGGCTCGAGCCCCTCCCGGCGTCGACGCTTCGGGGAATCCTTCGCAGGAGGGTGAGGAGCCTGCAGCGGCGTGGCAAGCCGGTTGTCGGGGTCGCAGAATGCTTTGCGAGTCTTGCCGAAAAGGGCGAGCAGGGCCTTCTTGTGGCCTACGTGGACGATCGCGAACGAGCCGGATACCTCTTTCCCATCTACCTCGATCCGAACCCGTTCAAAGTGGTCGCATGTATGGGGTTCGGCACCTCATCCGAAGGTGACTCCTTGGACGGTTCGGAGTAACACCGCGGGTAGGGGACCTCACAGTGCCCCAGCGGCCCCGCCGGATCTGTTTCCGGTGGGGCCGCTGGGTTCTTGACAGCATGCCCGCACCTCAGAGGGGGAGCGCGCGTGCGCGCATCTCGCAGACACAGAACACACCCCTGGGCCAAAGCCCTCGGCGTCACCCTCACTTCGGCTCTGACCGTCACCTTGCTTCAGGGCACCCCAGCCTTTGGCGACGACCCCGACGAGGCGCGGGAGAAGCGCCGGCCGAAGACCCAGGACGTCGCCTCCACCCCGGTCGTCGATCAGGATGGCCAGGCCAGCCTGCTCAAGCACACCAAGGGGTACGGGAAACCGCTGAACCTCAAGGCCACTTGGCCGAAGGCGGGTTCCGCGACCGTGGACCTGGCGAACTGAGGTTCCCCCGGGATGCGGAGTGTGTTGACAGAGGGTCAGATGGGACTCATGAGAGGACCTTTGACCATGGCTGCCCCCAGGAAATACTCGCTGGAGTTGCGTGAGCGTGCGGTGCGGATGTATCGCACCACAGACCCGAAGCCGCAGATCAAGAAGCTGGCCGTCGACCTCGGTGTGCATCCCGAGGCCCTGCGCGGCTGGATCCGCCAGGCCGAGGCCGACGCCGGCGAGCGCGACGACCGTCTCACCACCGACGAGCGGGCCGAGCTCGCCGCGCTGCGCAAGGAGAACGCCCAGCTCAAGCGGGCCAACGACGTCCTGCGGACGGCCTCGGCTTTTTTCGCGGCGCAGCTCGACCCGACCCGGCCCAGGTGACGGCGCTCGTTGACGAGCACCCGCGCCTGGGGGTCGAGTGCGTCGTGCGGGAACTGCACGTCCCCTCTTCCACCTACTACCGGTGGCGCCGTGCGGAGAAGGAGCCGTGCGAGCGGCGGCGCCGCGACGTCGAACTGACCGAGCGGATCAAGGAGATCCACACCGAGTCCGGCGGCAACTACGGCTCGCCGCGCGTGCACGCCGTCCTCAAGCGCGAGGGTGTCCACGTGGGCCGCAAGCGGGTCGAGCGCCTGATGCGCGAGGCCGACATCGCAGGTGTCAGCCCGCGGCGGAAGGGCTTCACGCGCCGCGATCCCAAGGCCACGCTCGAGACCGGGACGAAGGTGTTCTTCGCCGATCCGCACTCGCCCTGGCAGCGACCCACGAACGAGAACACGAACGGGCTGCTGCGTCAGTACTTCCCGAAGGGCACCGACCTGTCCCGGTGGTCCGCCGAGGACCTCGAAGCCGTCGCCCTGGCGATCAATAACCGACCCCGAAAGATCCTCGGCTGGAAGACCCCGGCCGAGGTCTTCGAGGAGCAGCTACGCTCACTACAACAGTTCGGTGTTGCAACGACCGGTTGAACTCGCCCAATATACGTCTATCAAGCTCACAACTCGTCTGGTGAGAGCGAGAGTTCAGGCGTCCATGGGGTCGGTCGGGGACTCGTACGATAACGCTCTCGCGGAGAACTTGTGGATGCTCATCAAGACCGAGGGGCTGCGTCGTCGCGTCTTCACCACCCGGGCCGAGGCGAACCTCGCGCTCTTCGAGTACATCGACGGCTTCTATAACTCCCGTCGCATCCAGGAACGGCTCGGCTGGCTCAGCCCGATCGAGTTCGAGGAGAAGCACTACGCCGAGCAGGCGACGGCCGAACCGACGAACCTGAAACCCCGTCAACCCTCTCTGACCAGCTGATCAGCACCTCCAGCACAGCGGGGGAACCTCACGCCGGACATCCAGGATGTTCCGCCACGGGAGCCTGAAGACGGGCCGGTCCTCGCCTTGGTGTACACGGATGTGCCCGAGCCCGGGTTCGTGACCGGGTTCACCTATGGCCTGTCACCGTTTCGCCGGGCGAACGCGCAGACACCCGCTCGTGAGCTCTGCATCACGATGCGGTCGACCGATCCTGCATGGGCGAGGGTGCCGGCTCTCACCGTGGCCGCTCTGCGTGGTTTGTGCCCGTTCGATGCGGGGATGGTGATCGGGTACAAGAAGCCGTACGTTCCGCCCTCGGATCTGAGCAGTCTGGTCCTGGCTTCGGCTCCGCCGCCGTTGGCGCTCGCCGGCCCTGTGGATGTGACGACGCCGGGTGCGGGCACCCAGGATCTCATCGAGATCGTCGGCGCCTATCC
This sequence comes from Streptomyces akebiae, assembly GCF_019599145.1. Classification (NCBI taxonomy): domain Bacteria; kingdom Bacillati; phylum Actinomycetota; class Actinomycetes; order Kitasatosporales; family Streptomycetaceae; genus Streptomyces; species Streptomyces akebiae. The sequence goes on from NZ_CP080647.1 coordinate 5,588,118, forward strand.
GGTCTATCCCTCGGAACGGACTGCCGTCCATGCCGACGGGCTGGGGGTGCTGTTCGATTCCACTTGGGATCCGTACGACCCTGGTCGTCGAACCGTGGTCTGACAGTTCGGGGCCCCTACATATCCAGATAGCAACGATCGTCGGGGAGTGCGTCACGCGCTCCCCGACGATGCACCTGGTCATGTTTGTCGAAGCGCTCGCTCACATTTTGCTCTGCTTGGGCGTGGAGGCTGGTGGTGGCGGGTCTAGACGTCCGTGTCCGAGACACCCGACGGATCACCTCGTGCGACATCAGCGGCCCTTCGCGTCGCGACGGTAGGCAAGTCGTCGGGCCTGTATGGGAACGACAAGGCGTTCTGGTTGTCCTGCTACTGCTCGGAACAGCTACTTTGTGCGCTCGGGACGCTCTTGCTGGTCGCTCTACAGCAAGCCCTCGGTGGACAGGCGGTGGACAGACGCCTTTGGACAGCGCATCACAGGGTGACAGGGTTCATCATGCTGCGCATGCTCTGATCAGCCCAAACGTCATTGGGTGACACGACGAGGCATTGCGCGACATGATCGCGCACGGTCTTGTAATGCGTAGGTCGTCGGTTCGAATCCGACAGGGGGCTCCGGATCCCGGGTCGCTGGCGCGGCCCGGGATTTGTTTTGTGCGGGTCAGCGGAGGTGGCGGCCCAGGGTCAGGTCCTCGGGGTCCAGGGAGCGGTTTTCCTCTACCTCCCACAGGGCGTTCTGGAGGAGGCGGGCGAGGGTCCAGGCGCGGGCTCGGGGGCGGTCCAGGGAGAGGACGTCGGTCATCGCGTCGAAGCGCCAGTGGATGTCGGCCGGGTCGAAGCGGTTGTTGAGGGCCGGCCAGAGGTCGAAGCCGGGGTCGCCTGCCAGGGGCTTGGGGTCGATGGCCAGCCAGGGGGAACGGTCGGCTCCCAGGACGTTGTCGAAGTGCAGGTCCCAGTGGAGGAGGCGGTCGCCGGGTTCGGACATGACCTCGCGCAGCGCCGCCGCGCAGTCCGCGATCAGACGGCGGTCGGACGCGTCCGGGATGCGGGCCAGGACCGGTGGGGTGCGTTCCAGCATGTCGGTCGAGATGTCGGACAGGCGGCGCACGGTCGGTGGGGCCGGGGTGGAGGTGAGGTGGGCCAGGAGCCGGGCGATGACCAGGACGGCCCGGTGGGTGTCCGGCTCGTGGGAGAGCATGCGGGCCGGGTCGAGGCGTTCGAGCAGCATGGTGCCGGTGGCGGGGTCGTGGCGCAGGAGTCGTACGGCGCCGTCGCCGTCCCAGGCGCGCAGGGCGATCGGTTCGCCCTCGCTCTCGGCGTCGGGGATCTGGAGTTTGAGGACCGCCGGGGTGCCGTCGGCCGTAGCCGTCACCGGGATGACCAGGGCGCACATGCCGTGCATGGGGCGGCCGTCGAGCCGCAGGCCCCAGCGGTCCAGGAAGTCGGCGGTCAGGCGGGGGAGGTCCGCGACGAACCTGCGGCCGGCCTCTCCGTTGATCTTTTCCTGAGTCTCGGCCAGTTCCTCCGGAACATCGATCATGCGGGGGACACTACGCGCCCGACCGCCCGGATTCCCTTGGATTTCCGGCTCGGGGACGCCTTCGCGCCACGGAATCCGTAGGCGACAGGCGCTGTCGGGAACGGTTAGCGTCCGGCCATGAGCAACGCGATCGCGGGCACCGTCAACGGTGGGGTCTCCTTCTGGTACGCGCAGGCCGGTCTTCCCGTTCCGAGGGAGCCGCTGGCGGGGGACGCGTCCGTCGATGTGGTGATCGTCGGGGGCGGTTATACCGGGTTGTGGACGGCGTACTACCTGAAGAAGGCCGACCCCGCCCTGCGGATCGCCGTCCTGGAGCAGAAGTTCTGCGGGTACGGGGCCTCGGGGCGCAACGGTGGCTGGCTCTACAACGGGATCGCGGGGCGGGACCGGTATGCGCGCCTGCACGGGCGGGAGGCCGCCGTGCGGTTGCAACGGGCCATGAACGAGACCGTCGACGAGGTCGTGCGGGTGGCGGGGGAGGAGGGTGTCGAGGCGGACATCCACCGGGGTGGCGTGCTCGAAGTCGCTCGTACGCCCGCGCAGTTGGGGCGGCTCAGGGCCTTTCACGAGCATGAGCTGGCGTACGGGGAGGACGATCGGGAGCTGTACGGCGCCCGGGAGACGGCCGAGCGGATCAGGGTCGCCGGCGCCGTGGGGTCGACGTGGACGCCGCACGGGGCGCGGTTGAACCCGGTGAAGCTGGTGACCGGGCTGGCGGCCGTCGTGGAGGGGCTGGGGGTGACCGTGCACGAGTCGACGCCGGTCACAGAGATCCGGCCGGGCCACGTGGTCACGCCGTACGGCACGGTCCGGGCGCCGTATGTGCTGCGCTGTACGGAGGGCTTCACGGCGAACCTCAAGGGGCAGAGGCGGACCTGGCTGCCGATGAACTCCTCGATGATCGTCACCGAGCCGCTGACGGCCGAGCGGTGGGCGGCGATCGGCTGGGAGGGCCGCGCGACGCTCGGCGACATGGCGCACGCGTACATGTACGCCCAGCGCACCGCCGACGACCGGATCGCGCTCGGCGGTCGCGGGGTGCCGTACCGCTTCGGGTCGCGGACGGACAACGACGGGCGTACGCAGTCGGCGACGATCGAGGCGCTGTACGAGATCTTGGTGCGGTTCTTCCCCTCCCTGACCGGGGTGAAGGTCGATCATGCCTGGTCGGGGGTGCTGGGGGTGCCGCGTGACTGGTGCGCGACGGTCACGCTGGACCGGGCCACGGGGCTGGGGTGGGCGGGCGGTTACGTCGGCTCCGGGGTCGCCACGACCAACCTCGCCGGCCGCACCCTGCGCGACCTCGTGCTGCGGGACTCCGGGCAGGGTGGGGCCACCGGGCTGACCTCGCTGCCGTGGGTGAACCACCGGGTGCGCAAGTGGGAGCCGGAGCCGTTGCGCTGGGTGGGGGTGCAGGGGATGTACGCGACGTACCGCACCGCCGATCGGCGCGAGGAGGCCTCGCACAGCGGGGAGTCGTCGCGGTTGGCGCGGTGGGCGGATCGGGTGGCGGGGCGGGGCTGAGGCGCATGGCATTGGTGAGGGGGGCGGCCTTGTCGGGCCGCCCCCTCCGGGGTGTTGATCGGTGAGCGTCTGGCCGGTCCTCAGGTCGTCGTGGGCTGCGGTGCGGTGGCGCGGTTCGGGGCCTTCGCCGTGATCATCGTGGCGGCGACGGTGGCCGCGAGGAGGAGGATGCCGGCGGCCCACCAGAGCGCGACGGTGTAGCCGTGGACGACGCTTTCGCGGACGGCGGCCGGGGTGTGGCCGTGGGCCGCGAGATAGACCGCGCCGGTGGTGGTGGCGATGGTGTTCAGCAGGGCCGTGCCGAGGGAACCGCCCACCTGCTGGGCGGTGTTGACCGTCGCGGAGGTGACGCCCGCGTCGTGCGGGGCGACCCCGGCGGTGGCGGTGGAGAAGACCGGCATGAAGGTCATGCCCATGCCCAGGCCCATCAGGATCAGCGCCGGGAGGACGCCGGTGGCGTACGACGAGTCGACCGTGAGGCGGGTCAGGATCAGCATGCCGGTCGAGGCCAGCAGCGCGCCCGGGACCATCAGCCGCCGGGGCGGCACGCGCTGCATCAGGCGGGCCGAGATCTGGGTCGAGCCGGTGATGATCGCGGCGGTGAGGGGGAGGAAGGCCAGCCCCGTCCGCACGGGTGAGTAGGCGAGGACGACCTGGAGGTAGTAGGTCATGAACAGGAACATCCCGAACATGCCGGCGGTCGCCAGGGAGATCGTCAGGAAGCAACCCGCCCGGTCGCGGTCCCTGACGATGTGCAGCGGGAGCAGGGGGTGCCGGGCCGCGCGCTGCCGCAGGACGAAGCCGGTGAGCAGCGTGACGCCCGCCGCGAGGAGGACCAGGACGCGGGTGTCCGTCCAGCCGCGCGGCTCGGCCTCGCCGAAGCCGTGGACGAGGGCGACGAGGCCGGCGGAGCCGAGGAAGGCACCGGGCACGTCGAGGCGGACGCCGGTGCGGTCCGGGCGGTCGTGGAGGAGGACGGTCGCGCCGACGAGGGCGACCACGGCGATGGGCACGTTGACGTAGAGGCACCAGCGCCAGTCCAGGTACTCGGTGAGCAGCCCGCCGGAGATCAGGCCGATCGCGGAACCGCCGCCCGCGATGGCACCGTAGATGCCGAACGCCTTTCCGCGTTCCGTCGGGTCCGCGAAGGTGGTGGTGAGGAGGCTGAGCGCGGAGGGGGCGAGGACGGCGGCGAAGACGCCCTGGAGTGCGCGGGCCGCGAACAGCGTCCCGGAGGTGCCGGCCGCGCCGCCGAGCGCCGAGGCCGCGGCGAAGCCGACGAGCCCGACGACGAAGGCCCGCTTGCGTCCCACCAGGTCGCAGACGCGCCCGCCGAGCAGCAGCAGTCCGCCGAAGGCGAGGGTGTACGAGGTGATCACCCTCCCCCACTGCCTTAAGGGCGTGGGGGGACCCCCAGCCGGCTCCCGTCGCTCATCCCCAGGTCCCGCTGGGCGGAGGGCAGCGCGATGTTCACGATCGTCGCGTCCAGGATCACCATCAGCTGGGCGAGCGCGATGACGACGAGGGCCCACCAGCGGCGGGGGTCGGGGGTGCCGGGGGTGTCCGGCGCGTGGGCGGTGGTCGGGGGCATGTCGCGGCCGGGGCTCGGGGGTGTGTCGCGGCCGGGGCGGGTCGTGGGGGCGGTCACGGCTCCAGCACCACCTTGCCGGTCGTGCCGCGGTCTTCCAGGGCGCGGTGGGCGGCGGACGCCTCGGCGAGGGGGAAGCGGTGGACGGCCGGGGTGAGGCGGCCGGCGGCGGCCTCGGCGAGCGCGCGGAGTTCGAGGGTGCGGATGGGGTCGGGGCCGCCGGCCCTGCGGCGCATCTCCTCGCCGAGGACCGTCTCGGAGAGACCCTCCACGACGTAGGGGCCGCCGTCCTTGATGCCGTCCGCCGACCAGCCGAAGACCAGGTGCCTGCCACCGGGGGCGAGCAGGGCGACGGATTCTCGTGCCGCCGCTCCTCCGACGCCGTCGAAGACGATCGTGGCCTTGCCCCGGTACGCCGCGAGCTTCTCCGGCCAGGCCGGGTCGGTGTAGTCGACGGCCAGGTCGGCGCCGTTCGCCGCCACGCGGGCCGTCTTGGTGGGGCCGCCGGCGAGGCCGATCACCGTGGCGCCCGCGTTCTTGGCGTACTGCACGAGGAGTGTGCCGATTCCGCCGGCGGCGGCCGGGATCACCACCACGTCGTCCGGGCCGAGTGCGGCGAAGAGGAGGATCCCCATCACCGTACGGCCCGTCCCGATCATCGCGACCGCCTGTGCGAAGTCGAGGTTCTCCGGTATCTCGTGCAGTCGTTCGACCTCGGTGACGGCCAGTTCGGCGTAGCCGCCGGGCACGAAGCCGAGGTGGGCCGTGACGCGCCGGCCGAGCCATACCTCCGGGACGCCCTCCCCGAGCGCCTCGACGACTCCGGCGACCTCGCGGCCGGGGATCGTGGGCAGTTCCGGCGCCGGTCCCGGTCCCGGAGCGCCCTCGCGGAGGGCCGCGTCGAGCAGGTGGACCCCGGCCGCGGCGACGGCGATACGGACCTGGCCCGGCCCGGGCTCGGGATCCGCGACCTTCTCGTACGTCAGGTTCTCGGCCGGACCGAAGGCGTGCAGACGGATGGCGTGCATGGAGGGGCCCCCTTGAGCGATGTCGTTCTCGCGTGGCGTGTGTTCGCCCGGTTTCGCTTGGCGGACCCCAGCCTCCGACCTCAAGCATGCTTGAGGTCAAGGGTGTTCCTCGACCTTCTGCCGAGGGCCAGCGAGACGGCCGCGAGGGCGCTGTTGAACGACACCTCCGAGAGCACGCCCGGCGCCGCTACCTGGTCGCCCGCGAGATACACGCCGTCGCCCCGGTCCACGGCGGGGCGGTCGCGCCAGCTGGTGCCGACCGGATCGACGGCGCCCGTACGGCCGTTGGCGGTCGCCTCGCGCCGCCAGGTGACGCGGTCCCGCCAGCCGGGGTAGCCCAGGTCGAGCAGGTGTTCGGCGCGGGCGATGCCGTCCGCCCGGGACTCGTGCGGACCGATCGGGAACTGTCCCTGGAGCAACTGCTCGCCCGCCGGGGCCAGGGTGCGGTCCTGGGCCGTGAACCGCTCGATCCAGCCGGGCGCGTCCAGGTCGGAGACCGCGAACGCGTCGCCGCGGCGGGTGCGGACGGCGAGGTCGAGGAGCGCGGTACGGCCGCTCGGCCAGGTCAGCGAGTCGTCCTTGAGCAGGCGGCGGGCCGCGTCCAGGGAGGTGGCGACGATGATCGGGCCGGTGCCGACGCGGGTGTGGGTGCCGTGGCCGCCGGTGCCGGTGCCGGTGAGGGCGTCGAGGCTGTCGACGCGGCTGAGGGTCTCCATGCGGACGCCGAGGTTCCAGGCGCGGGCCGCCATGCGGTCGATGACGCTCGCCCAGCCGCCTCGCGGGTAGTGCGCCTCCGGCGGCAGCTTCGTGGCCCGGCGCAGCCGTTCCTGTACGAACGCGGCGGACAGGGAGCCCGGGTCGTGGTGGAACAGCGCCACGGCCGCGTAGTTGGCGGCGGCGCGTGCGGCCTCCTCGCCGGCCTGTTCGGTCGCCCAGGTGAGGAAGTCGACGTCGACGGGCGCGGGCCGGCCCATGCGGCGGGGACTGAGGAGCTTGAGCATCGCGAACGGCGGGGTCCGGCGCAGGACGCCCTTGTGGTGCAGGCGCAACCGGGAGGTCTCCAGGGGCGGGAGGGGCGCGAGAGGCCCGATCAGGTCCCGTTGCGCCAGCCAGGTCCAGTGGGGGCCGCCGTTGTACAGCGCGTGCGGTCCCTCGTTCGTCCGGTACGGCCCCTCGGCGGTCCGCGCCCGGCCGCCGAGCGTGTGGTGCGCCTCGTGGACGGTGACCCGCGCGCCCGCCTCGGCGGCGGTGATCGCCGCGGTGAGCCCGGCGAAGCCGCCGCCGATGACGGTGAGGGGGGTGGGGGGTCGGGTGGCGTGCATGACGGGGCTCCCTCGGGTCGGTGTCCGTCAGCCGGTTGCGCGGCTGCGCGGCTGTGTGGCTGTGTGGCTGTTCGCGGGTACGACGGATCGAGGGCGCCGGGATGTGACATGGGGCTGCGGGGGCGGTGGCCGGGCGCGTTTTCGTGCAGGTCAGGGGGCTTGTCAGTGGTGGGGTGCACGATGAGGGGATGGTGAGGGCGAGGTCGGTGGTGAAGGCGGCGCGGCGGCCGGAGGTGCGGTTGCCGGTGCTGGAGGCGTTCGCGGGCGGGGGGTTGGAGCCCGACGGGGACTATGACGGGCTGGAGTTCCGCGAGGAGGACCTGGGCGGGCAGGACGGTGGGGGTGCCCGGTTCATGGACTGCGCGCTGACGGGGTGCGCGCTGGACGAGACGCGACTGCACCGGGCCCGGGTGCTCGACTCCGTCCTCACGGGGATACGGGGGATCGGGACGAATCTGGCCGAGGCGACGTTGCGGGACGTCGAGCTGGTGGAGGCTCGGCTCGGTGGGGTGCAGTTGCACGGGGCCGTGCTGGAGCGGGTGCTCGTGCGCGGGGGGAAGATCGACTTCCTCAATCTGCGTGAGGCGCGGCTGAAGGATGTCGTGTTCGAGGACTGTGTGCTGGTCGAGCCGGATTTCGGGGGCGCGCGGCTGGAGCGGGTCGCGTTTGTGGGGTGCGCCCTGAAAGGGGTCGACCTGAGCGGGGCGAGTCTGGTGGACGTGGATCTGCGGGAGGCCGCGTCGGTGGAGATCGCCCGGGGGGTGGATCGGTTGTCGGGGGCGGTGATCAGCGCGGCGCAGTTGATGGATCTGGCGCCGGTGTTGGCTGGGGAGATGGGGATTCGGGTGGAGGGGTGACGTGAGTGGGGGGTGGGGGTGAGTGAGGGGGGGCCGGTGGGACTTGAGGCTGGGCCGCTTTGAGTCCGTCCGCGGGTTCGGTGGGGGCTGGTCGCGCAGTTCACCGCGCCCCTTTCGGGCCTCCGCCCCTCAGGGGAGAGCGCAGGGCGCAGCTCCTGCTGCCTGACCGCCCTACGGAACCCTCGGGAAGCGGGCCTGGAGGGTCCAGATCGCCGGGTTCTCGGCCAGGGCGTCGTGGAGGTCGCAGAGGTCGGCGATCACGTCGTGGAGGAAGTCGCGGGCCTCACGGCGGAGCTCGGCGTGGGGAAAGGTCAGCGGTGGTTCCTCGGCCGGCATCCAGTCCGACTCGACGTCCACCCACCCGAAACGGCGCTCGAAGAGCATGCGGTCGGTGGACTCGGTGAAATCGAGTTCCGCGTACTGGGGCCGGGAGGCGCGGGAGCCGGCCGGGTCCTGGTCGAGCTGTTCCACGATGTCGCACAGCGCCCACGCGAAGTCCAGCACCGGCACCCATCCCCAGGCTGTGGACAGCTCCCGGTCCGCCTTGGTGTCGGCGAGGTACACGTCACCGCAGAACAGGTCGTGCCGCAGCGCGTACACGTCCGCGCGGCGGTAGTCCGTCTGCGGCGGATCGGGGAAGCGGTTGGAGAGGGCATAGCCGATGTCGAGCACGTAGGCGATGGTGTCATGTCCTCATAGGATCGCCGTCGTGTCCCGATCCGCACGGGTTGTCCCGGCCGCGCTCCTCGCCGTCGCGCTGGCCCTCACACTCACGTCGTGCACCGACGGTGGCGGCGAGGCCGGGAGGACCAAAGGCTCCGCCGGCCTCCGGGACCCGTACTTCCCTCAGCTCGGCAACGGCGGGTACGACGTCACCCACTACGCCCTCACCCTCGGACACGATCCCGGTGCGCGGGCCCAGCTGCGGGCCACCGCCGTCGTCACCGCGCGGGCGACGCGGGACCTCGGCTCCTTCAACCTCGATCTCCGGGGGATGGACGTCGCGTCGGTCGCCGTCGGGGGCGTGGCGGCGCGGTGGAGGCGGGCGGGGCAGGAGCTGACCGTCATTCCTGAGCAGGGGCTTGACGCAGGGGAGACGTTCCGGACGACCGTGCGTTACTCGGGCACCCCGGTGACCATCACCGACCCGGACGGCTCCCGGGAGGGCTGGCTGCCGACCGCCGACGGCGTCCTCGCGCTCGGCGAACCCACGGGCTCGATGGCCTGGTTCCCCGGCAACCACCACCCCTCCGACAAGGTGGCCTACGACATCACCGTCACCGTCCCCGAGGGCCTGCGGGCCGTCTCCAACGGGGAGCTGACGCGCGAGTCCACCCGCGACGGCCGTACGACCTTCTCCTGGCACACCGCCGAACCGATGGCGAGCTATGTGGCCACCCTCGCGATCGGCAGGTACGAGATCCGCCGCTCGACGGTCGAGGGCCTGCGGCTGCCCGTCTACGTCGCGGTCGATCCCTCCCAGGTCGAGGAGAGCCGGGCGGTGCTCGGGCGGATCCCCGAGGTCATCAGGTGGGCAGAGGGGAGGTTCGGTCCGTACCCCTTCTCTTCCACCGGGGCGATCGTCGACCGGCCCGGGGATGTCGCGTACGCGCTGGAGACCCAGAACCGCCCCGTCTTCCCCGGCGCTCCCGATCTCTCGCTCCTCGTCCACGAACTGGCCCACCAGTGGTACGGCGACTCCGTCACCCCGAAGAGCTGGCGGGACATGTGGCTCAACGAGGGGTTCGCCACCTACGCCGAGTGGCTGTGGGAGGAGGACCACGGCGGCGACAGCGCCCAGGAGATCTTCGACGCGCTGTACGAGGGCGACCGCCAGGACGCGGCCGACGACGAGGCCGACGACGCGGCCGACGACGAGGCCGTCTGGGACTTCCCGCCGGCGAAGCCGCCGAGTGCCGCCCGTATCTCCGACAGCCCGGTGTACGAACGCGGGGCCATGGTGCTGCACAGGATCCGCCGGGCCGTCGGCGACGACGCCTTCTTCGGACTGCTCCGGGGCTGGGCGGCCGAGCACCGCCACGGCAACGCCGACACGACCGACTTCACCGCGTACGCGGAGGAGTTCGCGGCGAAGGCGGCTCCGGAGGCCGACCTGACCCCGATCTGGGAGGACTGGCTGTACGGGGACGGGAAGCCGCCGAAGACCTGAGGAACAGGGAGAGAAAGAGGGAGAGAAAGAGGGGGCGAGAGAGGGCGAGAGGGGGACAGGAGGCAGGGCGCAGGGGGCAGGGAGCCTGAGGCCGGGGTGTGGTCACGGCGTGGGTGCGGCTCCTGCGCCGTCGGCCGGCTCGAACGCCGCCAGCAGGTGCGCCAGGTCCGGCGGCCAGACCGGCTCCGCCGCCGGGTCGGCGAGTTCCGCGGGGGTCCACCAGCGCCAGGTCAGGATGCCCTCGTCGGCGCGCGCGGTGGCGAGGAGGCCGCCGACCGGTGCGCGGCGTGGGCCCCGTGCCACGTAGACCGTCTCGTGCTGACGTACGGGGATGTCGCAGCGGGTGAAGTCGTGCTCCCAGGTGCACAGCAGGGCGCCCGGCTCCAGGTCCGTCCAGCCCGTTTCCTCGCGCAACTCCCGCGCGGCACCCTCGCGCGGGGTCTCGCCCTCCTCCAGGCCGCCGCCCGGCAAGGCCCAGTGCAGGCCCACCTCGGAGTTGTGGTACTGGAAGAGGAAGACGGCGCCCTCCGGTTCGAGTACGGCGATCCGGGCGGCCCGGCGTGGCGTACGCAGCGTCTTGCGCAACACCGTGCAGGGGCACCCCAGTTGACGGTCCCGGCGGTGTTCGACGACCTCGTAGCCGAGGGAGGTCCAGAAGGACAGAGCGCCCGGGTTGTTGTCGAGCGCCGCCAGCCGGACGGCGGCCCGCCCCGCCTGCCGGAAGCGTTCCTCGACGAGGGCGGCCAACTGGCTTCCGTACCCTCGGCGTTGGGCCGTCGCGTCGACGAGGAGCAACCCGATCCACGGGTCCGGGTCGGCCGGATCGGGATGCCGCGCGAGGGTGATGGCGACCCCGACGAGCCGACGAACGCCGCCCCTCCCGCCGCCGCCCCCCTCGCCTGCCCCGCCCTCAACCTGTCCCTGCCCTTGTGAACCCTGCCCCTGCGCTTTCCCCTGGCCCTCGCTTTCGCGTGCGAGCAGGATCTCCACGTCCGGGTTGGCCAGCTCCATCCCCAGCGCCGCGGCCACCTGTTCGGGGCGGATGTCGTCCGCGTCCGGGAAGTCACCGCTCAGGGCGTAGAAGTCGCGGTTGGAGGCGTGCAGGGCGGTGAGTTCGGCGAGGAGAGGGCCGGGGATGGTTCCGTCCTCGGCGGTGCGGAGGGGTTCGAGGAGCAGCATGCCCCGCACGGTATCGATCGGGTCTGACACGGATCTACGGATCTACAGTGCCTCCTGGCGAACCTTCGACATCGCGGCGCACACGCTGTTCGTCGTGGGCAGTCCCACCGCGTTCCGCGAGCACGGCACCGCGCTGCGCGGCCTCGTCGACCAGGCGCCGTCGTTCCCGTACCGGTATCCGCACGCGGGACACTTCTGCGTCGAGCTGGACCCCGGGCCCTGGTCACGGATACGGAACCGGCGGCGCCTCCCCGCGACGCTGCACATCCAGTACTCCGCCGACTGGCGCGTATGACGCCAGGCCCCGCTCACCGGCCGTAGGACGCGAGTTCCGTCGACCGGCCCGTACGACGCCGAAGGCCCCGCCGTGTCGTGGCGGGGCCTTCGGTGAGGTGCGGCGGGGCGGGGCGTCGGCCCCGGACGGCCGGTGCCGAGAACTCAGACGTTGACGCCGAAGTCCTGGGCGATGCCGACGAGACCCGAGGCGTAACCCTGGCCGACCGCGCGGAACTTCCACTCGGCGCCGTTGCGGTACAGCTCGCCGAAGACCATGGCGGTCTCGGTGGCGGCGTCCTCGGAGAGGTCGTAGCGGGCGATCTCGGCGCCGCCGGCCTGGTTGACGATGCGGATGTAGGCGTTGCGGACCTGGCCGAAGTTCTGCGAGCGGTTCTCGGCGTCGTAGATGGAGACCGGGAAGACGATCTTGTCGACGTCGGCGGGGAGGCCCGCCAGGTTGACGTTGATCGCCTCGTCGTCGCCCGCGCCCTCACCCGTGCGGTTGTCGCCGGTGTGGACGATCGTCTGGTCCGGGGTCTGCTTGTTGTTGAAGAAGACGAAGTGGCCGTCCGAGTAGACCTTGCCCTGCGGGTTGACCGCGATCGCGGAGGCGTCGAGGTCGAAGTCCGTGCCGGTGGTGGTGCGGACGTCCCAGCCGAGGCCCACGGTGACGGCGGTCAGGCCCGGAGCCTCCTTGGTGAGCGAGACGTTGCCACCCTTGGACAGGCTTACAGCCATGGTTGGGAGTCCTTCCCTCGTTACGTACGTGCCTTACGGGCTTCGTGCCGGGGACGAAGCTACCTGTACCCCTATGAACGTCGGGAGGGGCGCCAGAGGTTCCAGCGGTTTTTACTTTCTTTACTCATGGCCTCCCGCCTCTGTCCGCTCCGTCTGTCCGTCTGTCCGCTCCGTCTGTCCGTCTGTCCGTCTGTCCGTCTGTCCGTCTGTCCGTCTGTCCGTCGCGAGTCTGGCCGGGCGCGGTGAAAACGGCGTGACGTGGACCGGACATTCGCGCGACCATGGGGGCATGTCCGGTCCTTACGTCATCCGTGGCTCCGTCTCGCTCCCCGAGGCCGAGCTCATCTGGCGTTTCTCCCGCTCCTCCGGCCCCGGCGGACAGCACGTCAACACCAGTGACTCGCAGGTCGAGCTGCGGTTCGACCTCGCGAACACCGAGGCGCTGCCCGAGGTGTGGAAGGCGCGGGCGCTGGAGCGGCTCGCGTCGAGGCTCGTCGACGGGGTGGTCAGCGTCCGCTCCTCCGAGCACCGTTCGCAGTGGCGCAACCGGGAGACCGCCGCCGTACGGCTGGCCGCGCTGCTCGCGGAGGCGACCGCGCCGCCGCCGAAGCCGCGGCGGGCGACCCGTATCCCGAGGGGGATCAACGAACGGCGGCTGCGGGAGAAGAAGCAGCGCTCCGACACCAAGCGGGGTCGGTCGGGTCGGGACTGGGGCTGAGGGCTGTCACATCGGTGCGCCGTGACGCGTCGGGAGAGTCGCGTCGGGGGAGTGCTGACGTGTCACGTCACGACGAGGGAAAGCCGCCGATCGACCTCTGGTCTCTGGTCCTGACGGGCTCGGCTTACGGGGACAGCTGCCTGTAGCGGCCCCGGAAGTGTGTGAGCGGGCCTGTGTCCGTGCCCGCGGAGGTCGGGGAGGTCGCGCTCAGGACTCTGCCGATGACCAGGGTGTGGTCGCCGGCCGCCACACGTTGCTCGGTGCGGCATTCCAGGGTGGCGAGGGCGCCGTCGATCAGAGGGGCGTCGCTGGTGCTGCCCCGGGTGTGGGGGACGGAGTCGAAGAGGAGGCGGTCGCTCACGCGGTTCTTCATGGCGAAGCGGGCCGCGACGGTGCGCTGGTGGTCGGAGAGGACGGAGACCGCCCACAGGGGCTGCTCGGCGAGGAGGTCGTCCATGCGGGAGCCCTCGCGGAGACTCACCAGCACGAGGGGTGGGTCGAGGGACACGGACATGAAGGAGGTGGCCGTCATGCCGACGTCTTCGCCGCGCGGCCCGTCCGGGTCCAGCGCCGCCTCGTGCGCGGTCACCAGGACCACACCCGCCGCCAGTCGGGACATCGCGGCACGGAACTCGTCTTCACTCACCCCCTCAGCATGCCCGGAGGGGAGGGAACCGTCGGCGGCCGGGGTGCGCTCGGCGACGGGCGCGTTTGCGAGAGGAACGGTCTTCGGCACGCTCGCACGCTAGCCCGCGGCCACGGGCCCCCACATCGGTCCGGGGTCCGACCCCACCCCCGGACCTGCGGCCTAGGACGGCCGCCGGAGGCGTCGATCGGCCCCGCTCAACCCCCGCTCAACCCCGCTCACAGTGCCTACACAGAGTTCTGAATTCTGTTCAGGAAGCGCACGGGGGAAACGCATAAACTCCACTCAATTGCTCATCTTCCGTTGTGACTTGAGTCACAGGAGCCATATTTTGTTGACCCTGTGTACCGAGTGGGCTTCGCGCTGTGATTCAGTGGCGGGGAAGCTGGAACCTGTAAGCGGGAACTGTAAGCGGTTGTAAGCCCGCGAGTTAAGCACGCCGGGCAGGTTACGCAGGTTACCTGGAGCCTGGAGCTGCCACGAGATCTCGGGGGGAGGGCGAATGGAGACCGAGTCGGAGCCCTACGTCCGTCTGACGACGCTGCGGCAGCTGCACCAGGTGATGGCGGACATGAACACCGCGCGCAGCCTGGCCGACACGCTGCAGACCGTCGCCGACGGTGTGGTCAACGGCCTGGGCTACGAACTGGCCTGCGTGAACCTCGTCCGTCCCGACGGCGACCTGGTCGTCGCCGCCCTCTCCGGGAACAGCGCCGCCGAGGCCCTGATCACCGGGCGTGTCGGCTCCCGCGCCTCCTGGGACCGCCGGCTGAGCATGGGCGAGGCCTGGGGCGACCTGCGGTTCATACCGCACACCGAGGGCTGGGTGCTCGACGAGGACGACGTGCCCCAGTGGTACACCGACGGCCCCGCGCCCCGCTTCGAGGACGAGTGGCACCCCTCCGACCGGCTCTTCGCGCCGATGTACACCCCGGGCGCCGGTGGCGCCTCCTGCGGCGAGCTGCTCGGTGTCGTCTCCGTGGACCGGCCGCGGAACGGTCGCCGACCGGGCGCGTGGGGACGCGAAGCGCTCCAGATGTACGCCTTCCAGGCCGCCATCGCGATCAGCAACGCTCGGCTGCGCGCCAACATGCAGCGTGCACTGGTCAGGCTCGAAAGGGAGCAGCAGGCGCTGCGCGCCAGCGAGGAATCCTTCCGGCAGGCGTTCGAGTACGCCCCGAGCGGTATGGCCATCGCCGAGATGGGCGGCGACCAGCACGGCCGGATCCTGCGGACCAACGACGCCCTGTGCCGGCTGCTGGGGCGGCCCGCCTCCGCCATGCGGCGATACGCGTTCTCCGACCTCGTCCACCCCGAGGACATAGGCACCCTGCTGCGCACCTCCGCCGAGGGCGGACGCGCCGAGCTGCGGCTCGGGCGCCGCGACGGGACGTACGTGTGGGTGTCGCTGCGCAACAGCGTGGTCGCGGACGCCGCCGACGGGCCCCGCTTCCTGCTCACCCACGTCGAGGACATCGAGGAGCGCAAGCGGCGCGAGCTCCAGCTCGCGCACCGGGCCTCGCACGACGCCCTCACGGGCCTGCCGAACTCCGCCGAGCTGCGCTCGCGCCTCTCCGCCCGTCTCTGCCAGCGGCCCCAGTCCCTCCCGGCAGGCGCGGCGGCCGACTCGATGAACGCGGCCTTCGGGCAGTTCGGTGAGCAGGTGGACGGCGGCGGGCACGGGGAGTTCGGGGAGTTCGGCGCCGAGCAGGCGGCGCGGCTGCCGCACCCGTCGTTCGACGCGTACGAGGCCGCCGGGCACGCCTTCGACTTCCACGCGGCCGGTGGGCCGTACGACGCCTTCGACCACCATGTGCACACCGTCGCGCCCGAGAACGAGCGGGACGACGGGACCAAGGGGCTCGCGGTGCTCTTCTGCGACCTCGACGGGTTCAAGTCGATCAACGACCGGTTCGGGCACAACGCGGGGGACGCCGTCCTCATCGAGGTGGCCCGGCGGCTCAGCCGGGGCGTGCGCGACGGCGACACCGTGGCCCGGCTCGGCGGTGACGAGTTCGTCGTCCTCGCCGACGGGCTCGGCCGCGCGGACGCCCAGGACCTCGCCGTACGCCTGCGCAACGAGATCATCCAGCCGATTCGCGTCGACGGTCGCGCGATGCGTGTCGGTGCCAGTTTCGGCATCGGATGGGCCCACTGCGGAATGACGGCGGACGAGGTGTTGAAATCAGCTGACGAGCGGATGTACGTCGAGAAACGATCTCGTCCCAGACAGCACAGGCGGGCCGGATAGCCCCCCGTGTGACAGTGGAGACACCCGGGCAGAAGCCCAGGTCAGCGGCCCATGGCGGCTGAAAGGCGCCTGGTCGGTGGTGTGCCGGTCCGGCGATGAGGTCCGAGTCACCCGTTTGGGTCACTGCGAGCGGGTAGGCTCGCTCTCCTACACCCCTACGCACCAACCCGCCACCCGTACCGCATGTACCGCACCGCTGAGGAGACCTAGGGATGACGCCCGGCAACAACGGCGCGAGCACGCCCGAGGACGACGACCCGTTCGGCTACCTCTACGCCGACGGACAGGCCCGAGGAGCCCAGCCGCCCACCGGGAGCTACGGCTACCCGAACGCGGTCAACCGGGTGCGACCGGTCGGCGAGCGGCAGTACGGGCAGCAGACCCAGCAGGCCCCGCAGGCAGCCACCGCGCAGTACGGGCAGGTCCCGCAGCAGGGATACGGCCAGCCGCAGGGCGCCCCCGGCCAGCCGAACGCGCACTACCAGGCCCCCGAGAGCTTCTCCGGCGGTGCCCCGACGACGCGTCAGCAGGGATACGGCAACGGCGGGGGCGGCGGCCGGGGCCGTGGCCCCAACACCAAGGGCCTCCTCATCGGCGCGATCGCCGTGGTGGCCGCCGTGGTGATCGGCATCAGCGTCGCCATGCTCGGCGGCGACGACTCCGACAACGCCTCGGGCAACGACACCGGCGCCTCCACCGGCCCCACCACCCAGGAGAGCACCGACCCCAGCCCGTCGGCCAGCAAGTCCAAGGACGCGGAGACCGCCGAACTCCCCAAGGCCGAGGCCAAGACCCTCCTCCTCGGCGGCAACGCGGCCATCGCCTCCGACGTCCCCGGCGCGAAGTCGGAGGGCGGGTTCTATGTGGGGAACTTCAACTCGGTCGGCTCGTCCATCACCTGGAAGGTGGAGGACGTCCCGGCGGGCGGCAAGTACACGCTCTACGTCATCTACGGAGTCCCGGGCAAGAAGGCCGACGCCACCCTCACGGTCAACGGCACGGCCCAGACCCGCCCGCTCAACCTGGACAACTTCGCCAAGGGCCCCGAGGGCGACTACGAGAAGGGCTGGACGAACACCTACGCGTCCATCCAGCTCAACAAGGGCAGCAACGAAGTCAAGATCTCCTGCGAGGACGGCAACTCCTGCGACGTCAACTTCGACCAGCTGTACCTGGAAAAGGGCTGGAAGAGCTGACGTCCGCTCGCCGGAGCCGAAGCCTCACGCCGCCGTGACCTCCCCCGTCACCGCCACCTGCCCCACCAGCTCCTCGTACGCCTGACGGTCGAACTCGCCCGCCACCGGCGTCAGCACGGTCGCGGCCGACAGGGCCACCGCGCGGGCCAGGCGGTCGGGCCAGGGGAGGCGGTCGACCAGGCCCGACAGGAGGCCCGCCACCGCAGAGTCGCCGGCCCCGGTCGGGTTGCCGCGCAGACGGCGGGGCGGGGTGGCACGCCAGTGGCCCTCGGGGGTGTGGGCGAGGAGACCGTCCGGGCCGAGGGAGGCGACGACCGCCTGCGCGCCGCGGCGGCGGGCGTCCCGGGTCGCGCGGGACGGCTCGTGGGAGCCGGTGAGTTCCGCCAGTTCGTCGGTGTTCGGCTTCACCATGTCGGGTCGGGCCGCCACCCCGCGACGCAACGGCTCGCCGCTGGTGTCCAGCAGGACCGGCACGGACAGCGTGCGGGCCGTACGGACCAGGCCCGCGTACGCGCCCACCGGTACCCCCGGCGGCAGACTGCCGCACAGGGCCACCACCGAGGCGGAGCGCAGCAGATCGGCGTACGCCTCCTGGAAGGCGGACCACTCGGCGGGCGTGACGAGCGGGCCCGGTTCGTTGAGCTGGGTCGTGTTCCCGCTCGCGTCGGCCACGGCGATCGTCCGGCGTGTCGCGCCCTCCACCGGCACCAGCGCGTCCACGACGCCCGGTGTGTGCGTGAGCCGGTCCTGCACGGCCCGGCCGGTCGCGCCGCCGACGAAACCGGTGACCGTCACCTCGTGGCCGAGGGCCGCGAGCACCCGGGCCACGTTCAGGCCCTTGCCGCCGGGCCGTTCGGTGACCTCGGTCACCCGGTGCGTGGCGTGGGTCCTGAGGTCCCGTACGCGGTAGGTGATGTCGAGAGCGGTGTTCAGTGTGACCGTGAGGATCACCTGGGCCTACCCCCTTGGTGCTCGTGAGCGCGCCTGCCGAGTATCAGAGTGCGCTCGCCCGGACGCGGTTGCGGAGGCTCGATCATGCCAAAAGTGCGGCGGTCGGCCCAGCCCCCCGGGACAACCGCCGCACTCTTCGCCCTCCGTCAACAACCAGACGAATCAGCCCAGTTGAGGATCGACCACCCACTCGCCCCTGCGCAGTACCCCCTGGAGCTCGAAGTCCGCGTCGAGGAGGACGAGGTCGGCGTCCTTGCCGGGCTCCAGGGAGCCGACGCGGTCGTAGAGGCCGAGGAGTTTCGCCGGGTTGGCGGAGAGGGCGGCGACGGCGTCCTCGACGGGGAGGCGGTCCACGGTGACGGCCCGTTTGAAGGCGCGGTCCTGGGTGAGGGTCGAGCCCGCGATCGAGCCGCCCTCCACCAGACGGGCCACACCGTCCACGACCTCGACCGCCAGCGGGCCGAGCGTGTAGAGGCCGTCGCCGAAGCCGGCCGCGTCCATGGCGTCGGTGATGAACGCGACCCGCTCGGCGCCCGCGTGACGGAACGCCAGCTGGAGGGCGGCGGGGTGGAGATGGGTGCCGTCGTTGATCAGCTCGACGGTGATCCGCTCGTCCTCCAGGAGCGCGGCGATCGGGCCGGGCTCGCGGTGGCCGAGCGGCGGCATCGCGTTGAAGAGGTGGGTGGCCACGGTCGCGCCCGCGTCGATGGCCTGAACCGTCTGCTCGTACGTCGCGTCCGTGTGTCCGATCGCCGCGATGACGCCGTGTTCGGCGAGGAGGCGCACGGAGTCGAGGCCGCCGGGGAGTTCGGTGGCGAGGGTGACCATGGCGGCCCGGCCGCGCGCCGCGTCGATCAGCTTGCGGACCTCCGCCGGGTCGGGGTCGCGGAGCAGTTCCTCCGAGTGGGCGCCCTTGCGGCAGGGGGAGATGAAGGGGCCCTCGAAGTGGATGCCGGCGATGTCGCCCTGTTCGGCGAGTTCGGAGAGCAGGCCGGCGCGGTGGGCGAGTCCGTCCATGTCGTCGGTGACCGTGGAGGCGACGAGGGTGGTGGTGCCGTGGAGGCGGTGGGTGCGGATGCCTGTCAGTACGTCGTCGACGGTGCCGGAGGTGAAGGAGGCTCCGCCGCCACCGTGGTTGTGGAGGTCGATGAAGCCGGGGACCAGCCAGTGGCCGCGGACGTCGATGGTGTGGGCGTTCTCGGGGGCGCTTTCGGTGATCTTGGTGCCGTCGATGGTGAGACGGGCGTTTTTCACGGTGCCGGTGGGGAGGACGACGTTGGCGCCTTCGAGGACGTACGGCTGCGATGGGTTCGGCGACCGCGGGTGTGTGGGGGCTGGTCGCGCGGTTCCCCGCGCCCCTGAAGGGGTGCTGTCGGAACCGGCGTCAGGACGCGCGGCCCCTGACGGGGCGCTCCTGTCGGACCCGGTGCCGGAAAGTGTGGGGGCCATCAGGTGGTTACCTCCGAAGGGGCCGTGGGGTCCGTGGGGTGTGTGGG
Source organism: Streptomyces akebiae (assembly GCF_019599145.1). Lineage (NCBI taxonomy): Bacteria > Bacillati > Actinomycetota > Actinomycetes > Kitasatosporales > Streptomycetaceae > Streptomyces > Streptomyces akebiae. The sequence goes on from NZ_CP080647.1 coordinate 5,607,598, forward strand.
GGCGAGGAGGTCCCAGGCCATCAGGCCGGCACCGAGGCTGCCCGCGGTGTCGCCCAGGGCGGCGGGGACGATGGTGGGGACCTTCTGGAAGGTCACCCGGTGTTCCACGGCGGTGCGCAGAGGGGCGAACAGGGTGTCACCGGCCTCCGCCAGGCCGCCGCCGATGATGAGGGTGCGGGGGTCGAGGAGGGTGAGGGCGGTGACGAGGCCGTCGGCGAGGGCGTCGACGGCGTGCTGCCAGACGGCGCTCGCGCGCGGGTCGCCCGACTCGACGGCCTTGGCGCAGTCCGCCGCGTCGGCCTCGGGTTCCCCGCAGGCCTCCGCCCAGGCCTGGCTGACGGCCGCCGCCGAGGCGTACCGCTCCAGACAGCCGTACTGCCCGCAGGGGCACGGGATGCCGCCGGGGCGTACGACGATGTGGCCGATCTCGCCCGCGAAGCCGTGGGCGCCCGCCTCCACCCGGCCGTCGACGCCTATCGCACCGGCGATGCCGGTGCCCAGCGCCACGAAGAGATAGCGGTCGGCTCCCCGGCCCGCGCCCACGCGCCCCTCCGCGAGCCCTCCGGTGCGCACGTCGTGGCCGAGGGCGACCGGGATGCCGCCGAGGCGCTCGGCGAGGAGCGCGCGCAGCGGGACGTCACGCCAGCCGAGGTTGGCGGCGTAGACGGCTGTGCCCCGCTCGGAGTCGACGATGCCGGGCACGGCGACCCCGGCGGCGACCGCGGGTTCGCCGAAGTGCCGCACGCCGTACGCGCGCAGCTCGGCGGCGAAGTCGAGGATCGACGCGACGACGGCCTCCGGCCCGCGCTCGCGACCGGTCGCCAGGCGCGCCTGGTGCAGCAGGACGGGGGCGCCGGGGGGTGCTTCCCCGGCGGGCGCGGTGCCGGCCCCGACCAGTGCGGCCTTCATCCCGGTGCCGCCCACATCGAGGGCGATGACATGTCTCACGGAGGACAGTGTGGCCCTTCTACCCGCGAGAGGTCTAGTCCACTTACATGGTCTAGACCTCATGGGAGAGTGTGGTGTAGACCTTATGGAGAGTTCGAGAAGTTGAGTGATCAACGGCCTTGGGCGCGGAGCCGGTGATCCAGGCTGTTCCACGCGGGGCATGTGCGATGGGTTGGGGCAGGACGAGTGCGACAGCGACAGCGGCGGACGAAGACGGGCGTCAGGAACAGCGGGAACAGCAGGAACAGTGGGATGGCGGCACTGTCCGCGCTGGGGCTGATGGCGACGCTCGCGGGCTGCGGTGCCTCGGCGGCCGACGGCCCCGGCGTCACCCTGACGCTGGTCGCCGCCGACTACGGCGACTCCAAGGCCAACAGCTCCCGGAAGTACTGGGACGCGGTCGTGAAGGCGTACGAGAAGAGGACCCCGGGCGTCACGGTCGATGTCACCGTCCACTCCTGGAACGACGTCGACCGCGAGATCAGGGAGATGGTCGCCGCCGGCGAGGCGCCCGACATGGCGCAGGCGGGTACCTACGCGGACTACGCCTCCGCCGACCGGCTCTACGAGGTGGACGACCTGCTCTCCATCCCCGTCCAGGCCGGTTTCCTCCCCCAGCTCGCCAACGCGGGCAAGGTGCGGCGCGTCGCCTACGGGATGCCGTTCGCCGCGTCCACCCGCGTCCTCTTCTACAACAAGAAGCTCTTCGCCGAGGCGGGCCTCGACGACGCCCCGCGCAGCTGGAGCGAGCTGGCGGCCGACGCGGCGGCCCTCGACCAGGCCGGGGTCCGGACCGCGTACGCGCTGCCGCTCGGGCCCGAGGAGGCCCAGGCCGAGACCATGCAGTGGCTGCTCAGCGGCGGGGCCGGCTACACCGACAACGTCGGCACCTACCGGATCGACTCCGACGAGAACGTCCGGACCTTCACCTGGCTCAAGGACAAGCTGGTCGACAAGGGGCTCACGGGGCCCACCGCGCCGGCGGAGCTCAACCGGGCCGACGCGTTCGCGGCGTTCGCGCGCGGGGAGGTGGGCATGCTCAACGGGCATCCCACCCTGATGCGGATGGCCGCCGCCGAGGGAGTCGACTACGGGACGGCGCCCATGCCGGGGTACGACGGGCGACGCCACGCCACGATGGGCGTTGCCGACTGGATGATGGCCTTCAAACAGAACGGGCACGGGGAGGAGATCGGTGACTTCCTCGACTTCGTCTACAGCGACGAGAACGTGCTCGACTTCTCCCGGGAGTACGACCTGCTGCCGGTGACCGCGTCCGCGTCCGAGGAGATGGCGGCGGACCCGGACGACGTGGACCTCCACCCCTTCCTCGACGCGCTTCCCGACGCCGCGTTGCCGCCCGTGGGCAAGACGTCCTGGGCGGATGTCAGCGCGGCGGTCAAGAAGCAGATCGGGCGGGCGGTGCGGCCGGGGGCGAAGCCCGGGGTCGTGCTGGAGCAGCTGCAGCAGACGGCGAGTGCGGCGGATCGCGAGGATTAGGGCGCCTCGGGGATGGGGGTGCGTGGTTCGCCGGCGGGTGCGGGTCCGGTGGGGCTTCTCGCGCAGTTCCCCGCGCCCCCGAAAAAGCAGCTGCCGTGCGCCCCGTGCTTCTCAGGGGCGCACGGCAGTCAGGCGCCCTGTCACACCCGTCCGCTACGGTCGTCCCATGGACGCGCTCGAACCCCGTGAACAGGCCATCCTCGCCGTGGAGCGGCAGGGGTGGGCGGGGCCGGGGGCCAAGGAGCGGGCCATAAGAGAGCGGCTCGGGATCGCACCCGTGCGGTACTACCAGCTGCTCAACGCCCTGCTCGACGACCCGCGCGCCCTCGCCCACGACCCGGTCACGGTCAACCGGCTGCGAAGGGTGAGAGAGGCCCGCCGGGAGGAGAGATGACGGATAGGGTCGACGCCATGGGCAGCCACAAGGACGCAGAGAACCACCAGGCCACCTTGCCGACACCCGTGACCTCCGCCGGGCGGGCCGCGCTGGACGCGATCCTCGAACGACCCGGCCGCACGGTGATCGCCCTCGACTTCGACGGCACCCTCGCCCCCATCGTCCCCGACCCCGAACAGGCCCGCGCCCACCCCGACGCGGTCGCCGCCCTCGCCGCGCTCGCCCCCAAGGTCGCCTCCGTCGCCGTGGTGACCGGCCGCCCCGCCTCCGTCGCCGTCCGCCACGGCGGCTTCGCCGGCGTCCCCGGCCTGGAACACCTCGTGGTCCTCGGCCACTACGGCGCCGAACGCTGGGACGCCGTCACCGGCACCGTCAGCGCCCCCGCCCCGCACCCCGGTGTCGCCGCGGTCCGCGCGGAGCTCCCCGGCCTGCTGGACCGTGTCGGTGCCCGGCAGGGCACCTGGATCGAGGAGAAGGGCCGCGCGGTCGCCGTCCACACCCGCCGCGCCACCGACCCCCAGGCCGCCTTCGAAGCCCTGCGCGCCCCGCTGGCCGACCTCGCCGACCGCCACGGCCTCATCGTCGAACCCGGCCGCCTGGTCCTCGAACTCCGGCCCCCGGGCATGGACAAGGGCGTCGCCCTCCGCGATCACCTCGCGGAGACCGCCGCCGAGTCCGTCCTCTACGCCGGGGACGACCTCGGCGACCTCCCCGCCTTCGCCACCATCGAGAAACTCCGCACCGAGGGCACCCCGGGCCTGCTGGTGTGCAGCGGCAGCACGGAGGTCACGGAGCTGTCGGAGCGGGCGGACCTGGTCGTCGACGGCCCGGCGGGGGTCGTAGGCCTGCTGGCGGCGATCGCCGAGCGCGTATAGGCAGGGGGCGCCCGGCTCTTTCAGGGGCGAGGGGGCGCCCCAGCTCTTTCAGGGGCGCGGGGAACCGCGCGAGCAACCACGACGGGCCTGCACTCGCCAACGAACCCGAACCCCCGAGCTACTAGGCGCCCTCCAACGCCCTCAACTGGTCCAGGAACCACTGCGTGGGCGGCAGCGCCGTGGCCGCCCCGGCAAGCCGCTTCGTCCGTTCCGCCCGCTCGGCCGGCGGCAGGGACAGCGCCTCGTGCAGGGCGGCAGCCGTAGCGACCACGTCGTACGGGTTCACCACCATCGAGTCGTCCCCCAGCTCCTCGTACGCCCCGGCCTCCCGCGACAGCACGAGCGCGCACCCCTCGTCGGAGACGACCGGCACCTCCTTGGCGACGAGGTTCATGCCGTCCCGGATGGGGTTCACCAGGGCCACGTCGGCGAGCCGGTACGCCGCCAGGGAACGGGCGAAGTCGTCCTTGAGGTGGAGGACGACCGGCGTCCAATCCGGCGTGCCGTACCGTTCGTTGATGTCGTCCGCGACCCGCTGGACCTCGGCCATGTAGTCCCGGTACACCGCGAGGTCCTGCCGCGACGGGTAGGCGAGGGCGAGGTGGACGACGCGCTCGCGCCAGGTCGGGCGGTCGTCGAGGAGCTGCCGGTAGGCGTGCAGGCCGCGCACGATGTTCTTGGAGAGTTCCGTGCGGTCGACGCGGACGACGGCGCGGCGCGGGGTGCCGTCGGGAGCCGTACCGATCTGCTCCCGCAGCGCGGCCATGCGGTCGTCGACGTCCGCCTCGTGGGCGCGGGCCCGCAGGAAGTCCGCGTCGGCGCCCAGGCCGTGCACGCCGATCCGGGTGCCGGAGAGGGCGTCGGGGCCGAGGACGGCGCGAGCGCACTCGCTGAACGCGTCCGCCCACCGCCGGGTGAGGAACGCGGCGCGGTCGGCGCCGAGGATGCCGTCGAGCACCTGGGCGGCGACGTCGTCGGGCAGCAGCCGGAAGTAGTCGACGGGTGCCCACGGGGTGTGGGAGAAGTGCCCGATCCGCAGGTCGGGGCGGAGGTCGCGGAGCATCCGGGGGACCAGGGTCAGGTGGTAGTCCTGGACGAGTACGGACGCGCCGTCCGCCGCCTCCTGGGCGAGCGCCTCGGCGAAGGCCCGGTTGTACGTCTCGTACGACGCCCACTGGCGCCGGAACTCCGCGTCGAAGGACGGTTCCAGCGGGGTCTGGTAGAGCATGTGGTGCACGAACCACAGCGTGGAGTTGGCGACGCCGTTGTACGCGGCGTGGTGCACGTCGGCGGGGATGTCGAGCATGCGGACCCCGGGCTCGCCGACACCGCGGCGTACGGCCTCGCGGTCGCCGTCGCCGAGGGCGGAGCACACCCAGACGGCGCCCGCCTCCGAGTCGATCGCGGAGAGCCCCGAGACGAGGCCGCCACCGCCACGCTTCGCTGTGAGGGCGCCGGATTCGTCCTCGGTGTACGTGATGGGGCCCCGGTTGGAGGCGACGAGGATCCGCGCGCTGTGCGTCGATGCCATACGGCTCAACCTAGCCCTTGGGTTCGCCGGTCAAACGTACGGTTCGGCCGAGTACCGGGTGACTGGTGGGGTGGGGGGTGCCTGTTCGGTGGTCGGGTGCGGGTGAGTGGGGGCTTGTCGCGCAGTTCCCCGCGCCCCTGAAAAGCAGGGGCTGCGCCCCGAGCTTTTCAGGGGCGCGAGAAGCCCCACTCACCCGCACCCGCCGACGAAAGAGGCACCCCCACCTCCTCAAGCGGCCTTTCGCTCCGCGTACTCCCCTATCTCCACCATCGGCGGCCGTTCCTCCAGGTCCACCGAGTACGTGCGCGGCTCGAACCCTTCCCGTCCCCGCTCGAACTGCGTCAGCACCGGCCGGATCAGGTGACCCCGGGCCAGCCGCAGCTGGGCGGTGCGATAGATCGCCGCGGACATGCGGCCCAGCGCCGCCCCGTCCTGGTGGCGGTGTTTGCGGACGCCCACGTCGACCTGGGCGAGCGCGTCGAGGCCGACCAGGTGCAGTGCGTCGACCAGCATGCCCAGCTCGATGCCGTAGCCCACCGGGAAGGGCAGCCGCTCCAGCAGCGAGCGCCGGGCGGCGTACTCGCCGCCGAGCGGCTGGACGAAGCCGGCCAGCTGGGGCCAGTGCATGTTGAGCAGGGGGCGGGCCATGAGTTCCGTCACACGGCCGCCCTGGCCGGCGGCGGATCCGAGGGGGCGGTCGTACATCGCCTTGACGAGGTCGACACCGGGGTCGGTGAGCAGCGGGCCGACGATCCCGGAGACGAAGTCCGACGAGAACTCCTTGAGGTCCGCGTCGATGAAGCAGACGATGTCGCCGGACGTCACCAGCAACGACCGCCACAGGACCTCGCCCTTGCCGGGCACGGCCGGGACGCGGGGCAGGATGTCGTCACGGTGGACGACCCTGGCTCCGGCGGCCGCCGCGACCTGGGACGTCCGGTCGGTGGACCCGGAGTCGACGACCACGATCTCGTCGACGAGCGGCACCTGCCGCATCAGGTCGTGGCGGATGATCGCGACGATGTCGCCGACCGTTGCCTCTTCGTTCAGCGCGGGCAGGACGACGCTGACCGTCTGCCCCGTGGCTCGTTTCGCGGCCATGATCCGGTGGAGCGGGCGGTCGGCCATGGACCAGGAGCGGGTACTCAGCCAGCGCTCGACTTCCTTCAGCACAGTGCGCGGCTCCTCTGCGTTCATCTCGCGGTTCGGACGGCTCTCTCAACTGTCCTGGCCTTCGGTTACAGTCTTGGACAACGCTGGTGACCATCGCATGTCGCGGCTCGTCGGCGTATACAACCAAATACCGCTCATCCAGAGGGGCAGAGGGATACGGCCCGATGAAGCCCCGGCAACCCTCCAGCCGGTCTCGTGGCGATCACCGTCGATCGCAACCGCGAGGCTCCCGGCTAGGGAAGGTGCCAAATCCGTCTCACGGCGAAGTGCGTCGTGAGGAAGATGAGGAGAAAGGGCCTCGCCTCCATGGCTGCGCAGACAGTTGCAAGCACCACCGACTCCACAGTAGACCTCGGCCCCGCCGCCGCACTGAGCTGCCGTGAATGCGGTCACCGCGTATCCCTCGGGCCGGTCTTCGCCTGCGAGGAGTGTTTCGGGCCCCTGGAGATCGCGTACGACTACTCCGCCTACGAAACGGACGAGCTGCGCAAGCGGATCGAGTCCGGTCCCGCGAACATCTGGCGGTACGCGCCGCTCCTGCCCGTCCCGGCGGACGTGGCCACCAAGCCGAACATCAACCCCGGCTGGACCCAGCTCGTCAAGGCCGACAACCTGGCCGCCGCGCTCGGTGTCGACGCCGGCAAGCTCTTCGTCAAGGACGACTCCGGCAACCCGACGCACTCCTTCAAGGACCGGGTCGTCGCCCAGGCCCTGGAGGCGGCCCGCGCCTTCGGCTTCACCACCCTGTCCTGCTCCTCCACGGGCAACCTGGCCGGTGCCGTCGGCGCCGCCGCCGCCCGCGCCGGCTTCCGGTCCTGCGTGTTCATCCCGCACGACCTGGAGCAGGGCAAGGTCGTCATGGCCGCGATCTACGGCGGCGAGCTCGTCGGCATCGAAGGCAACTACGACGACGTGAACCGCTTCTGTTCCGAGCTGATCGGCGACCCGGCCGGTGAGGGCTGGGGCTTCGTCAACGTCAACCTGCGGCCGTACTACGCGGAGGGGTCGAAGACGCTCGCGTACGAGATCTGCGAGCAGCTCGGCTGGCAGCTCCCGGACCAGCTGGTCGTGCCGATCGCCTCCGGGTCGCAGCTCACGAAGATCGACAAGGGTCTGCAGGAGCTGATCAAGCTCGGGCTCGTCGAGGACAAGCCCTACAAGATCTTCGGCGCGCAGGCCGAGGGGTGTTCGCCGGTGTCGGTGGCCTTCAAGGCCGGACACGACGTGGTGCGCCCCCAGAAGCCGAACACCATCGCCAAGTCGCTCGCGATCGGCAACCCGGCGGACGGGCCGTATGTGCTGGACATCGCGCGGCGGACCGGCGGGGCCGTGGAGGACGTGACGGACGAGCAGGTCGTCGACGCGATCAAGCTGCTGGCGCGGACCGAGGGGATCTTCGCGGAGACCGCGGGCGGGGTGACCGTCGGAGTGACGAAGAAGCTGATCGAGGACGGCGTTCTCGACCCGACGCTGACCACGGTCGTGCTCAACACCGGGGACGGCCTGAAGACGCTGGACGCGGTGGCCGGGACCGGACTCACCGCGACCATTCGGCCCAACCTCGATTCGTTCCGTGCGGCCGGTCTCGCGTAAGGGCTGCCAGTCGTTCGTCCGCGGGTCCGTGGGGGCTGGTCGCGCCCACGCGGCGGTAGCCGCCCATTGAGCACGGTCCCGCCCCCCAACTCTTCTGCACCGACCGGAGGTCACAAGTCATGAGCGTCAACGTCCGCATTCCGACCATCCTTCGCACCTACACCGGGGGCCAGGCCGAGGTGAGTGCCGAAGGGGCGACCCTCGGCGAGGTCATCGCCGATCTGGAGAAGAACCACAACGGGATCGCCGCCCGGGTGCTCGACGATCAGGGCAAGTTGCGGCGTTTCGTGAATGTGTACGTGAATGACGACGATGTCCGGTTCGAGCAGGGCCTGGAGACGGCCACGCCGGACGGTGCGGGTGTGTCGATCATTCCCGCGGTCGCCGGTGGCTGACCGCCGCGCCGTACCGGTCGGTAGTAACCGTCGGTAACTTTGATTACCGAGAGTTCATCGAATTGCCCCCTCCGTGAGAGAAGCGGAGGGGGCAATTCTCTATGGTTGAGCACTGTAGAGTTGGGGAACCCGGTCCGATCGCCGTAGTGATTCCTTGCCGGTCGCATATTTGATCGCGCCGCACGCCCTATATGAAGTAGCCAAAGTGTGCAGGCCTTTTGCGTATTTCGTTCCTTTTGTGGGGCCCGACTTGCCCTGAATTCGGGCGAATTGTTCGTACATTCCCGACCGGTCGTGTCCAGAATTCTCGTCCGATTGACCTGTTGCAGAGGGCAGTTGGACAGATACATTCGGCCGCGGTCGACGCGTTCCGGCGCACACCCCCAACCGTTGGGGGGTGAGGTCTGACCCGGATCCGCGAAGTGTGGATCTGTGCAAGGGCCAGTAATAGGGGAGTTAGGCATGGCTCAGGGCACCGTCAAGTGGTTCAACGCGGAGAAGGGGTACGGCTTCATCGCGGTCGACGGTGGTGCGGATGTTTTCGTCCACTACAGCGCGATCCAGATGGACGGTTACCGCACCCTGGAAGAGGGCCAGCGGGTCGAGTTCGAGATCTCGCAGGGTCAGAAGGGGCCGCAGGCGGACATGGTCCGACTGGCGGCCGGCTGAAGTACGCGCCGGGTTCAACGCAGCGACGTTCTTCGTTCTTCATGGGAGGGCTCGCACCCCGTTTCGGGGTGCGAGCCCTCTCGTGTGTGGGGCCGCCGGCCCGGCAGGCGCACGGGCTGATCCGGGCCGCGGCGTGGGTCTGTCGACGGGGCGCGCGGGGGCGCGTTCACCTGCGGATCATCGAGAGCCGCTTGCACTCGGCATGGTCGAGTGCTAATCATTGGCGTTAGCACTCTGAAGGTGAGAGTGACAACGAGGACCGGGTCGGTGAGGCCCGCAGGCCGGGTGGGGCAAGGAACCACGAGGCAGGCAGGCCGTCCGTCGCGGGCGCCAGCGCGGTCCGGAGCAATCCACCCCAGTCCGGGAGGACCACTTCACATGGCCAAGATCATCGCGTTCGACGAGGAGGCGCGGCGCGGCCTCGAGCGCGGCATGAACCAGCTCGCGGACGCCGTCAAGGTGACGCTCGGCCCCAAGGGCCGGAACGTCGTCCTCGAGAAGAAGTGGGGCGCCCCCACGATCACCAACGATGGTGTCTCCATCGCCAAGGAGATCGAGCTCGAGGACCCGTACGAGAAGATCGGCGCCGAGCTGGTCAAGGAAGTCGCCAAGAAGACGGACGACGTCGCCGGTGACGGTACGACCACCGCGACCGTCCTCGCCCAGGCCCTGGTCAAGGAAGGCCTGCGCAACGTAGCCGCCGGCGCCAACCCGATGGCCCTCAAGCGCGGTATCGAGAAGGCCGTCGAGGCCGTCTCCGGTGCCCTGCTCGACCAGGCCAAGGAGGTCGAGACCAAGGAGCAGATCGCCTCCACGGCCTCCATCTCCGCCGCCGACACCCAGATCGGCGAGCTCATCGCCGAGGCCATGGACAAGGTCGGCAAGGAAGGCGTCATCACCGTCGAGGAGTCGCAGACCTTCGGTCTGGAGCTCGAGCTCACCGAGGGCATGCGCTTCGACAAGGGCTACATCTCGGCGTACTTCGCGACCGACATGGAGCGCATGGAGGCGGTCCTGGAGGACCCCTACATCCTCATCGCCAACTCCAAGGTCAGCAACGTCAAGGACCTGCTCCCGCTCCTGGAGAAGGTCATGCAGTCGGGCAAGCCGCTGCTGATCATCGCCGAGGACGTCGAGGGCGAGGCCCTGTCGACCCTGGTCGTCAACAAGATCCGTGGCACCTTCAAGTCCGTCGCCGTCAAGGCCCCGGGCTTCGGTGACCGCCGCAAGGCCATGCTCGGCGACATCGCCATCCTCACGGGCGGCGAGGTCATCTCCGAGGAGGTCGGCCTCAAGCTGGAGAACGCGACCCTGGACCTCCTGGGCCGCGCCCGCAAGGTCGTCATCACCAAGGACGAGACCACCATCGTCGACGGCTCCGGTGACACGGACCAGGTCGCCGGCCGGGTCAACCAGATCCGCGCCGAGATCGAGAACAGCGACTCGGACTACGACCGCGAGAAGCTCCAGGAGCGCCTGGCGAAGCTCGCGGGCGGCGTGGCCGTCATCAAGGCCGGTGCCGCGACCGAGGTGGAGCTCAAGGAGCGCAAGCACCGCATCGAGGACGCCGTTCGCAACGCGAAGGCGGCCGTCGAGGAGGGCATCGTCGCCGGTGGTGGCGTGGCCCTGCTGCAGGCCTCCCAGGTCTTCGAGAAGCTGGAGCTGGAGGGTGACGAGGCGACCGGCGCCAACGCCGTGAAGCTCGCGCTGGAGGCCCCGCTCAAGCAGATCGCCGTCAACGGTGGTCTCGAGGGTGGCGTCGTCGTGGAGAAGGTCCGCAACCTCCAGGTCGGCCACGGCCTCAACGCCGCGACCGGTGAGTACGTCGACATGATCGCCTCCGGCATCATCGACCCGGCGAAGGTCACGCGCTCTGCCCTGCAGAACGCCGCCTCCATCGCCGCGCTCTTCCTCACCACCGAGGCCGTCATCGCCGACAAGCCGGAGAAGTCCGCCGCGCCCGCCGGCGGCGGCATGCCGGGCGGTGACATGGACTTCTGATCGACCCCGGTCGATCACCGTCCTTCGCACCGAGGGCGGCACCCCCTGGAGACAGGGGGTGCCGCCCTCGGGCGTTTCCGGCACGTCGCGGGCCGGAAACGTGGTGTGCTCGGGGTCACAGTGGACGCGGGAGCGGGGGCGGAATCCTGTGGCCGGTCGTGTGGTTGTGCGGAGAGGCGCGCGCTATATGCGTGCGCATGGAATTCATTCCGCTCTCCCCCTCAAGGAGTCCCCACGTGACCACCGCCTCCACCGCCCCCACCGCTTCCGCCACTGGCTCCACGTCCCGCGCCGCCGAGGTGCTGTCCCGGCCCGTCACGATCAACGGGCTGACCGTGCCGAACCGGATCGCGATGGCGCCGATGACGCGGGTGTTCTCGCCCGGTGGGGTGCCGGGGGCGGATGTGGCCTCGTACTACGGGCGGCGGGCCGCCGCGGGGGTCGGGCTGATCGTGACCGAGGGGACGTACGTCGGGCACGAGACGGCGGGGGATCTCGACGGGGTGCCCCGGTTCGCCGGTGAGGAGCAGCTCGCGGGGTGGGCGAAGGTCGCGGAGGCCGTGCACGCCGGGGGCGGCACGATCGTGCCGCAGCTGTGGCACATCGGGACCGTCCGGCAGCAGGGCAAGCTCTTCCCGGACGCCCCCGTGTTCGGCCCCTCCGGTCTGCGGGTCGACGGCACCGAGGCGGCAGGCGGCCGGGCCATGACCCAGGCCGACATCGACGAGGTCATCGCGGCCTTCGCCAAGTCCGCCGCCGAGGCGGAGCGCATCGGCATGGACGGCGTCGAGATCCACGGGGCCCACGGCTACCTCGTCGACCAGTTCCTCTGGGAGCGCACCAACCGCCGTACGGACGCCTACGGCGGTGACCCGGTCGCCCGGACGAAGTTCGCGGCGGAGATCGTGGCGGCCGTGCGGGACTCCGTGTCCGCCGACTTCCCCGTCATCTTCCGCTACTCGCAGTGGAAGCAGGAGGCGTACGACGCGCGTCTCGCCGAGACGCCGCAGGAACTGGAGGCGGTGCTGAACCCGCTGGTGGCGGCCGGTGTCGACGCGTTCCACGCGTCCACGCGCCGCTACTGGCAGGCGGAGTTCGAGGGCTCGGAGCTGAACCTCGCGGGCTGGACGAAGAAGCTCACCGGCAAGCCCACCATCACGGTGGGCTCGGTCGGTCTGGACGGGGAGTTCCTCGCCGCGTTCGCCGGCGAGGAGGCGACGACGAAGGGGATCGACGACCTGCTGGACGGTCTGGAGGCCGAGGAGTTCGACCTCGTCGCCGTGGGCCGTGCGCTGCTCCAGGACCCCGAGTGGGCGGCGAAGGTGCTCGGCGGCCGCTTCGACGAGCTGAAGACGTTCGAGCCGTCGGCGCTGGGGTCGCTCAGCTGAGTCGCCCCCCGCGCCGGGCTCGTGCCGGGCCCCGCGCTGGGCCCGCGTTGGGCCCGCGTTGGGCCCGCGCCGGGGATCTTTCGCCAAGTCTCCCCAGTACCCGGCGGTAGCGAACCAATTCCGTCATATGTGTCGTTGTAGTGTCGTGGCACAGCGCCGTCGGCGCCCCAACTCTCCTGATTGCACGGGGAGTTGGGGCGCCGATGCGCTGACCGTCCCTTGACGGTCCCCTTCCCCCACGAATCGGACAAGATACCCATGGCACGACACAAGCTCACCCTCAAGCACAAGCGGTTCCTCGCGGCCGGTGCCGCCGTCGCGGCCATCGCGGGCGGCCTCGGCGTCGCCGCGAACGCGGGCGCCAGCGAGACGGTCGAGAAGAAGGCACCGGTGCCGAAGGTCGTCGTCAAGACGGTGTTCGCCCCGGCCGACACCGCCGATGTCGCGACCGCCGTCACCTACGACACCGCCCTGGTCCCGGTCGCCGGGCGGGTGCAGGTCAAGGAGGAGCTGCGGCGCGACGGCGGTACGCGGATCGAGCTGCGGCTGCGGGACCTCGCCGCGAACCGCGTCTACGGCGCGCACGTCCACACCAAACCGTGCGGCAAGCTGCCCGCCGACGCCGGGCCGCACTACCAGGACGAGCTCGACCCGAACCAGCCGTCCGTCGACCCGGCGTACGCCAACCCTGAGAACGAGGTGTGGCTCGACGTGCGGACGAACGAGGACGGTTCGGCCCGCTCGATCGCCACCGTCGACTGGCGCTTCCGGGCCGACGGGGCCCGCTCGGTGGTGCTCCACACGGCGGCCACCTCCACCCACGCGGGGCACGCCGGCACGGCCGGGGCGCGGCTGGCCTGCGTGAACGTTCCCTTCAAGTAGGAGCCTCCGGCGGGGAACCCGCGGGCGCGGCCGGTAGCCGGTATCCGGTATCCGGTAGTGGTCAGTCGGCGTAGTCCTTGAGCTTCTCGGTGTCGAGCGTGATGCTCACGGGCGCCGGGATCTCGACGGTCGCGCCCCACGGGTGGGACTCGGTCTGCCGGTACCGGCCGTCCTTCGGTTCGCTGAACACGGTGACGGTGGTGTTGTCGCGGTCGATGAGCAGGTAGACGGGGATCTCGGCCGCCGCGTAGCCGAGGGGCTTGTCGACGCGGTCGCGCTGGTCGGTGTCGCGGTCGTGCGAGGTGATCTCCACGGCCATGAGGGCGCCGGTCGGGTCGGACCACTCGCCGTCCTGCACGAAGTGGTCCACCGGTGCCAGGAAGCCGTCGGTGCGGGCGCGACCCTTCCGATATGCCTCTGCCTTCACACCACGCTCGGGCGCGAGGTCGAGGTCTGGCCGCTGCTGCATGCAGTGGCGCAGCAGCCACATGAAGATCGACGTGTGCTTGCCGTCCGGCACTGCCTTGACCTCTACTTTTCCGTTGATGTACTCAAGCCGCACGGTCTCGGGAGCCACGGCGGCCAGCTCCTCGAACTCGTCGACGTCGAGCGGGCCGTGCCGGACGCACAGCCTCCCGCCGAGAAACTCCAGCCGGTTCCGCAGTTCCCGGGGGGCCCTGCGGACGAGTTCCTCGAAGTCCTCGACGGACATCTGCGGGTGCTCAGCGGTGTCAGGGGTCATGGTGTCGCCTCCTTCCTCCCATCGTGCCCCGGCGTGGTGTCGGCGGACCGTAGGAGCGGTCATACGGGTGTCCCCTCTCGTGGCTGTTGTGACATCGCCGCACGGATCTGGGCCGCGTGGGTGCGGACCGCGGCGGCGGACAGGGGCGCCTTGGAGTGGGCTGGGGCGCGTTCGCCGCGGCACGCGCCGCAGACGCCGCCCGGCAGGGCTTCCGGGCGGCCCGGGGTGCGGCAGTGGGCGCATTCCAGCATGCGGAGGGGAGGACGTGAGAGCTCTGGCTCCGGGGTGCGTTCCGGCAACGGCACCGGTTCAGGCGGGAGCTTGTCGCGCAGACGGGTGCGGATGAGGGCGGCCGGGCTGTGGACGGGGGTGGGGAGGCCGCTGGTGAGGGCCCGGTTGATCTGCTCCTCCGTGGCGCCGCGTTCGAACCACGGGGTCAGGAGCGGGGCCAGGGCCACGCAGTCGGCCTGCGACAGGGTCAGGACCGGCGTCGTACGGCCCAGGGCGGCGAGCAGGATGTGGGCGCGGGAGCGGGTGGGACGGGCTCGGTCCGGTTCCTCTTCGGGTACGTCACCCCGCGTGAACCTCGCCCACCAGGTGTCGTCGCGCGCGGTACGGGAGAACCACGTTCGGGTGATCCACTGCGACGTCCCCGACTTGGCGGTCAGGTGTTCGCGGCCCCGGCGCAAGTGGCCCGCGTCCTGAAGCCTGTTGAGGGCCGTACGCAGGGCGCATTGGCCGTACGGCAGCTCCTTGGCCAGCGTCTTCACGCTGATGTCGGCACCGTCGGGGAGGCGGTCGATGTACGCGGCGATCGCTGCTTCGCGGGGTGGGAGGCCGGCGAAGTCGTGTGCCGTGTGGGGGAGTTGGCCGGGGGCGGCGCGCTTGCCGTAGCCCGGGTTGGCCATGGGGTGACGGTGCGGAGGGTGCGGGTCCGCGTGCGCGGGCAGGGGGGCAGCACTAGAGTTGGCAGCAGCCATGGGGATCGAGTCGCTTTCGATCTCGTAGGTCAAGCCCCCGCAGGTGTTGGTAGCACCTGGCGGGGGCTGTTTCGTCTGCGGGCACCGTATCAGCACCGTCACGGTGCGTGGCAAGTCGAACGCGTGACGTCAACTTGCCGGGTGGGAGGGTGGGTTGAGGCCCACCTCCCGTTCCGAAAAAAGAGGGCTCGCGGCTGGTGGCTTGAGCTTCGGGGCCGGTTCCGCCCGCGCGTCAGCCCATGCTCTTCGCGCCGTCCAGGGCCTCCCTGAGGATGTCGGCGTGCCCGGAGTGCTGGGCCGTCTCGCCGATGATGTGCATCAGCACCCGCCGGGCGGACCAGCTCGCCTCCCCCTCGAACCACGGGGCCTTCGGCAGCGGGTGAGAGACGCTCAGGTCGGGCAGGGCGGCGACCACCTCGGTCGTACGGGCCGCCGTCCGCTCGTACGCGTCCAGTACGTCCGCCAGCGTCTCGCCGGGCAGCATCCGGAACTCGTCGGCCCGCCGCGCCCAGTCGTCCTCGGTCATCGCGGTGAAGTCGGGCATCGCCGAGGTGCCGATGCGGATGAACTCCACCCAGTTGTGTTCCATCGCCGTGACGTGCTTGATCAGGCCGCCGAGGCACAGCTCGCTGACGGTCGTCCGCCGGCCGGCCTGCTCGTCGGTGAGCTCCCGGGTGGTGAGGCGCAGGAAGCCGCGGTGCTTGTCCAACGCCTCCAGCAGGTCGGCGTGCTCGTCGGTGGGCAGGGTCGGGGCGGGGGAGTTCGCGGTGGTGTTCATGACGCCACGTTAGGACGGGAGTAGGTCAGATCCTGACCTATTGGACCCTGGCGGGTCAGGCTCGCTTCAGATCCTCGATGAAGAGGGACCAGCTCTCCGCCCGGAACACGAGCTTCGGGCCGAGGGGGTTCTTGGAGTCGCGCACGGGGATGTGGGGGGAGGAGGAGAGGGTGACTTCCAGGCAGTTGCCGCCGCCGCCTTCGCTGTAGCTCGACTTGTGCCATATGGCGTTGCCCAGCTCGTGGTCAGAGATGTTCCTCATGGGCATAATCCTGCGCCAATGCTTCGACCAAGGCCAGGGACTTCTCGGGCGGGAGCGCGGAGGCTGCGAGGAGTTCGAAGGTGAGCTTCAGCTGGGAAACGAGGCCCGGGTCGTCCTCCAGGCGTCCGACACGGGGCCCCTCGAAGTAGACCAGGGTCGGGGCGTCGTCGAAGTCCATCAGCTTCAGTGAACCACCCATGGCCGTGTGGGCGCCCGCGCTGAAGGGCAGCACCTGCATGACGATTCGGTTCCTGCGGGCCAGGCGGGCGACGTGGGTGAGGGCTTCCGCCATCACGGCCCGGCCGCCGGTCTCCCGGCGCAGTCCCGCTTCGTCAAGGACCACCCACAGCATCGGTTTTGTTGGATCGTCGAGCAGGCGGGTGCGGGCAATGCGGCCGTCCACCCATTCGTCGATCGTCTCCTCCGGTGCCGTTGGGGCGAAGCCGCGGTTCACAGCTCGTGCGTATGCGGGCGTCTGGATCAGGCCGGGAATCAGGGTTGGGGCGTACTCCCTGATCGCGGTGGCCTCTGCTTCCGCTTCTGCGGCTGCCGCGAAGTGCTCGGGATAGCGGGACTTGGCCATGGCCAGGCAGTTGCGCGAGAAGAAGTCGTCCGTGTCGAGCGCGACATCGATCAGGCGGGCGATCTCCGGCTGCATACGCCGTACCGCCGCCTCCAGCTGCCCCACGAACGATCCGCTCACGAACAGCTGCTGGCCCAGTTCCTCCTGGCTGAGCCCTGCCCGCTCCCTGGCGTGGCGCAACTCCGCTCCCAGCATCGCTCGCGGCGACGACGACGGGTCGAGGTCCTTCGGTCCTGGCATGGGCACTACTCCCTGTACAGCAGTCCCCCTGTTGGGGCGTCGTATCTGGCCAGGTTAGGGCGGTGTCGGACACGCTGTGTGGTGAATCGGCAACCCAGCGTGGAGGAATGGACGACGTGAAGAACAGAGCGGCGAACGGCCGGCGCAGGTCCGCGTTCTCGACCGAGGACGCCGTGGAGCAGCTCGACCAGGCCCTGCGCGCTGTCGGGATCATCCTGCCCTCCCTGCGTGTCGACCCGATCACCGGCGCGAGTGAACTGCCCTATGCCCTGGTCGAGTTGGGACGCTGCAATCTCCAGGTCGCCGCCAAGCTCGCCGCCGTGCTGCGCAAGGCGGCCGAGACGTGACCGCCCCGCGGCGGTCGTACGCCGTGGACGTGCGCGACGGGCGGCTCGGTGAGGTGATGGGCCGCGAGGGCGGTTACGTGCAGTTGCGGCCGGTCGGGGGTGGGCGGGAGTGGGACTGCCCGCCGGAGGCGCTGCGCGAGGCCACGCCGGGGGAGGTGCTGCGGGCCCGGGTGCGGCGGGTCAACGCGGAGGGGAGGCTGCCGTGCTGAGCGAGACTCTCGGGCGCCCGGGGGCGCTCACATGTTCCCCAGGGGCTCGATGTCCATCCGGACCGGTTCGCCCCAGATGCGGGTCACGTCGTAGTCGGTGAACTCCTGGACCAGGCGGTAGGCGATGGCGGGGCGGGGGCCCCGGCGCTGGGCGGCGAGGTAGAGCTCGGCCTCGCGGCGGTCGCGGCGGGGGGTGCCGCAGAGCTGCCAGACCTGGCCGTTCCACGCTTCCGGGAGCCAGCGCTGCTGGGGTTCGGGGCGGTCGTCCCGGATGCCGTAGCGGGAGGGGGCCGGGGTGGTGGGGCCGGCGGGGCGGGGCGGGCCGTAGCTGTCGTTCAGCTCGGTGCGGCGGGCGGCGCGGCGGCGGGTCTCGCAGAGCAGGCAGCGGTCGGGGGCCTCCTCGTCCACCGGGCCGTTCGGATGCTCGGCGCAGCGGGTGGTGGGGGCGGCCGTCGTGACCGTCTCGTCCAGCAGCTCCAGGGCTCGCTTGATGTCGGCCTTCACCTCGTGCAGCCGGGCGTCCGGGGTGTCGGCGTTCAGCGCGTCGCCGTGCTCCCCGAGGACGCGCAGGGCACGGCCGAGGGCGGTGAGCTGGGCGTGGTTCATGGTGGTCTCACCCCGGGGTGGTGTATTCGCGGACCCTCTTCTGACCTATGAAGGGTGCCATGCGGCACCGACAACCCTCCCTCCATGGGCGTCAGGGGCCGCCGCAGGGTGCCGTCGCGAGGCGTCTCACCGTGACATCGCCGCCGCCAGGGCCGCCCGGAGGTGGCCCTCGTTCTCGGTCAGGAGGCGGGTCGCCGTGGGGGCGTCCACGCCGCTCAGGATGGTGAGGATGGCGTTCTTGACCTGGCCGTTCGAGGCGGTGAGGGCCGTTTCGATCTCGTCGTCCGTCGCGCCGGTGGCGAGGGCGACGATGCGGTGGGAGCGGGCGCGGAGCTTGTCGTTGGTGGCCCGCACGTCGACCATCAGGTTCCCGTAGGTCTTGCCGAGGCGGATCATGGTGATCGTCGAGAGCATGTTGAGGACGAGCTTCTGGGCCGTGCCCGCCTTGAGCCGGGTCGAGCCGGTGACCAGCTCGGGTCCGACGACGATCTCGATGCCGTGATCGGCCGCCGCCGCCAGCGCGCTGGCCGCGTTGCAGGACAGGCCCACCGTCAGCGCGTCGGCCGCCCGCGCGTGCTCCACCGCTCCCACCGCGTACGGCGTGCGCCCCGAGGCCGAGACGCCCACCACCGTGTCGTCGGGGGTCAGGGTGAGCGCGTCGAGGTCGGTGCGGGCCAGGTCCGCCGAGTCCTCCGCGCCCTCGATCGAGGTGACCATGGCCTCACGGCCGCCCGCGATCAGGCCCACGACCCGCGTCGGGGCCGTGTTGAACGTCGGCGGGCACTCGGACGCGTCCAGCACCCCCAGCCGGCCCGCCGTCCCCGCGCCCGCGTAGATCAGCCGACCGCCCCGGCCCATCCGCTCCGCGATCGCGTCGATCGCCGCCGCGATCAGCGGCAACTGCGCGGCCACGGCCGTCGGCACCCCCGCGTCCTCGGTGTTCATCAGCTTCGCGATGTCGAGCGTCGGAAGCTGATCGATGTCGGCCAGCTCCGGCCGGAACGCCTCGGTCGTCAACGACTCCAACTCGGCGCGCACGGCCAGGTGGTTGGCCAGGGCGGCACCCGGGAGGCCGGAGCCGGCCGGGAGGCGGGACCCGCCCGGGAGGCCGGACCCGCCCGGAAGGCCGGCGGCGTTCGGGAGTGCGGAGGTGTCCGGGGAGGTGGGGGGCATGGCGACTCATTTCGTGCGGGGTGGAGCGACTGTGCCTTCGAGGGCGGACGCCGTGGTGGTCCGGACGGTCGGGACGGTCGGCCGCGGTCACCGCGACAGCCGTCCCGGCTACCGCGAGGGGCCCCCGATCCGATGCCGATGGGCCAGCGCCTCGTACGAGGCGGACAGCGCCGGCGCGGCCGACTCGTACGTCCGTTGCGCCACTCCGACGAACAGGCAGTCCACGACCAGCAGTTGGCTCGTCCGGGACGACATCGCCGCCGGTCGCAGCTCGCTCTCCCGTGCCGTGGACGTCGTCAGGACGTGGTCGGCGTACTGGGAGACCGGCCCGTCCGGGCGGCCGGTGATCGCGACCGTCGTGGCGCCGTGGTCGAAGGCCACCCGCAGCGGTTCGATGACGTCGCCCGTGGAGCCGGAGTGGGTGATCGCCACGGCCACGTCCTTCGCGCGGAGCTGCACCGCGTTGGTGACGGCGAGGTGCGGGTCGCTGTGCGCCTGGGCTATCAGCCCTATGCGGAGCAGTTTCTGTGTGAGGTCCTGGGCGACCAGCCCGGATGCCCCCACCCCGTACACGTCTATGCGCCGGGCACCGGCGAGCGCCGCGACGGCCGCGCCGAGCTGGCCCATGTCGAGTCCGGCCGCCGTGTCCGCGAGGGTCTGCTGCTCGTCGTAGGCGAGCTTGGCGACCACGTCGGGCAGCGGGTCGTCCACCGCGATGTCGGCCGTGACCGAGGGCGCGCGGCCCGAGAGCTGGTGGGCGGCGAGGCCCGCGAGGGCGAGGCGCAGGTCGCGGTAGCCGGGGTAGCCGAGGACGCGGGCGGTGCGGACGACCGTGGCCTCGCTGGTGCCGGTGAGTTCGGCGAGGCCCGTGACGGTGAGCGCCGCGCAGGCGGCCGGGTCGTTCGCCACCGCCTCCGCGACGCGCTGCATGGAGCGGGTCATGGAGGGCGCCAGCGTCCGCACCTTCGCCGCGAGGGCGGCGGGGGCGGGCGGCGCGACCGGTGCGGACCCCGGTGAGAAAATTTCCTTCACGTCATCGCTCACATATTGAAAGATATTTTCTGTCGGGTGTGATGGTCAAGGGCCGCACAATGGATGCATGAGCCCCAGCAGTGACCCCGTGAGCCCCCTTGAGCAGACGCTGCACGCGGCTCGCGCCCTCGTGCTCGCCGATCTGGTGTCCGGGAAAGTCGCGGAGGCGGACATCGTCTCGATGGTCGAGGAATCCGTCGCGCAGCGCCGCTGGTGGGTCGAGCAGTGGCCGGACGGCGCGGCGTACGTCGCCGGGCTCGTCGCCCAGGACGTCCAGGACGCCCTGCTCGAACGGTACGGCCGCTGGCCCCTGTGCCCGGTCTGCGGCGACGGCGACCCGCACGCCCTCGACGTCGAGCCGGAGCTCGGGCCCGATCCGCAGTGGGTGTGCCACAAGGCGGGGGTGCGGGTCGCGGCGCTGGGGTCGCTGGGCGTCCCGTCCCCCGGTGCCTTCGGGGATGCCCCCGGCGGGGCGGCGTCCTCGTGACCCTCTACGTCGATCCGCCCACCTGGCCGGGGCACGGGCGGATGTGGTCCCACCTGGTGAGCGATGTGTCCTTCGACGAACTGCACGCGTTCGCCAGGAAGTTGGGCATCCCCGAGCGCGCCTTCGAGCGCGACCACTACGACATCCCGTCCCATCGCTACGCGGAGGTCGTGCGGGCGGGTGCCGTGGAGGTGGGCTCGAAGGAGCTGCTGCGCAGGCTGACGGGAGCGGGGCTGCGCAGGCCGAAACGCCGGGGGCCCTCGGCCTGAGGGCCGGAACGGCATCGGCCGCGCCGCCCGTACGGGTCAGTGGGCCAGTGGGGCAGTGGGGGAGTGGGTCAGTCGACGAAGACCGCGTCCGGCGTGTTCACCCGGTCCCGGAGCGGTCGGGCCCGGCGTACCTCAGGCGCGCAGCCGGAGTTCGTACGCGAACTGCCCGCCGTGCTCCCCGTGCTCCCCGTCGCCCCAGTCGTCGCTCACCTTCTCGAATCCGGCGCGTGAAAGGACGCTCTGCGAAGGGGTGTTGAGCTTCTCGACGACCGCGAACAGCGACCGTACGTCCCCCCGCTCCCGGCTCCGCCCCCGCGCCCAGCCGGTCAGCGCGCCCACCGCCTCGGTCATGTAACCGCGCCCGCGCGCCCCCTCGACCAGGTCGTACCCGATCTCGACACGACCCTCCTCGTCCGGCGCCCCGTGGTAGCCGAGCGCGCCGACGGCCAGCCCGTCCTCCTTGCGGACGAGCACGAACATGCCCCACTCCGGGCGGTGCACCCCCGCCTCGTACGCCTGGAACACCAGGCCCGCGCCGATCCGGGTCCCGTCGACCGGGCCGCCCACGACCCAGTCGAAGCCGCCGGTGCCGCCCTCGGCGAGATCGGCCGCGGCGGCCGGGTGGATGCCCTGGAGGACGAGCCGCTCGGCGTCGATGTGCAGCGGGTTGCTCCACTTCCATTCCGTGACGGGCGCCCGGCCCGGCAGGTCGCCACGACCGGTGGCCCACAACAACGTCGCCCAGGGGTCGTCACCGGGCCTGACGTGCGGGAAGAGGCGCGCGAGCACGGACTCGCACAGGCCGAGCCCGGCGGGCGGCACGGCCGCGGACGCCGGAAGCCCGAGGCCCTCCACGATGTCGTGCGTGTGCAGCAGCACCTCGGCGACGCCCATCGCGGCGAAGCCCTCGCGGTCGGCGGCGCGGAACGGGTACGGGTGGAAGGCGCGGACCGAGCGGGGGGTGGTGTGGACGGTGGCCGTGAGCAGGGCGCCGGTCGTGCGGATCACCTCCAGCACGTCGGCGTTGTTCTCGCACTCCGCCATGTCGATCTCGAACGGTACGTAGCGTGCCGTCGGCCGCCCCGCCAACTGTGCCGCATACGCGATCAGGTCCGACGCGATGTGCTCGGCGGTCTCCCGGCAGTTCCAGTCCAGCCGCCCGGCCCTGGTGCCCTCCCAGTCCCGGTCGGCCACCGCCCCCAGCACCGCGAGACCGTGTTCGACGGCTTCCCGTACCTGTTCCCCACCCATTCGTCGCATGGCGGCGAGGATAGGCGTGGTCAGGCCTCCGTACGTACCGGATTTACGGTGCCCGCGCCGACGGTGTCACCGTTCCCGGCCACCAGGCGGGAGGCCCGCGTACGCCGGTGCAGGCGCAGGGACACGGCGGTCGCGACGATGGCGGCCGCCGTGATGGCGCCGCCCGCCCAGGCCGTGGCGGCGAAGCCGTGACCCGCGTCGATGACGACGCCGCCGATCCAGGGGCCGCCGGTGTTGCCGAGGTTGAACGCGGCGGTCGTGGTGGCACCGGCGAGGGTCGGGGCGGCACCGGCCACGTTGAACAGGCGGGCGTTGAGGGCCGGGGCGGTGTAGAAGCAGGACACCCCGAGGAGGAAGGAGAGGAGGACGGCGGCCACGGCGTACTGGGCGAGCAGCGCCAGGGCGACCAGCAGCACCGTGGAGGCGGCGATCCCGCTGAGCAGCACCCCGAAGAGGTGCGCGTCCGCGAACCGGCCCCCGACCGCCGTGCCGATCAGCGCCCCGATCCCGAACAGCGCGAGCACCGTCGGCACCCAGCCCGCGTCCAGGCCCGACACGTCCGTGAGCAGCGGCGCGAGATAGCTGAACGCGCAGAAGACGCCACCGGCGGCGAGCGCCACGACGCCGATGGACAGCCAGACCTGCCCGTCGCGGTAGATCCGGGCCTCCCGGGCGAGCCGGGGCCGCTCGGCGGGCAGCGGGATGGCCGGTACGAGCGTGACCACGCCGACCAGCGCGACCGCCGAGGCGACCGCCACCGCCCAGAACGCCGAGCGCCACCCGAAGTGCTCCCCGAGGAACGCGCCCGCCGGTACGCCCAGCACGTTCGCGATCGACAATCCGCCGATCATGATGGCCAGCGCGCGGGCCCGGGCGTTGACGGGCACCATGGCCACGGCCACGGCCGCCCCGACCGCCCAGAACCCCGCGCAGGCGAGCGCGCTCACGATCCGGGAGGCGAAGAGGACCGCGTAGTTGGGGGCGAGAGCGCCGGCGACCTGACCGAGGCCGAAGACGGTGATGAGGGTGACGAGGGTCGTCCGGCGCGGCAGCCGCAGCGTCGCCACGGCCAGCAGGGGCGCCCCGACCACCATCCCGATCGCGAACGCCGAGATCAGCAGTCCCGCCCGGGGAATGGACACGTCCATGTCCTCGGCGATGGGCGGCAGCAGCCCCGAGAGCATGAACTCGCTGGTCCCGAGCGCGAAGACGGCGAGGCCGAGGATGTAGACGGAGAGGGGTATGCGGAAGCGGGCGGCGTGGT
This sequence comes from Streptomyces akebiae, assembly GCF_019599145.1. Lineage (NCBI taxonomy): Bacteria > Bacillati > Actinomycetota > Actinomycetes > Kitasatosporales > Streptomycetaceae > Streptomyces > Streptomyces akebiae. The sequence goes on from NZ_CP080647.1 coordinate 5,631,182, forward strand.
CCGGAGCGGCGGCGGGTGAGGGCATATCCATGGGCAACCGACGGCCACCGGGTCGCATTCCCGGCGCGGAGCCGCCGCCGGTTCAGCTGTCGGCCGGCCCTGTGGGTCCCGTCAGCTCCGTCAGCTCCGCCAGCTCCGTCCGCAGGTTCTCCCGGGCTCGGGCCTCCCACTCCCGCTGTCCGTACGGCGTCCTGAACAGCCTTGGCAGGTTGAGGAGTTGACGCAGCACCGCCGCGCGGCCCGCTCGGAACGCGTCGTCCGGGACGAAGCCGTACTCCTCCCGCACGGCGGCGGCGTACGCGGCGTACGCGTCCGGCGGTGACGCCAGGATCGCCAGGTCCGCGTCGCACAGGACCTGCCCGTTCGGGTCGTCGTCGGCCGGATCGTGCGTGACGGTGAGGCGCACCAGCCGCGCCACCTCCGCCGTCCTCTCCTGCGACACCCCCGCCTCCGGCAGCGCCCGCTCGGCGAGCCGGGCCGAGCGCTCCTCGTTCTCCGACCGCTCCGGCAGATAGACCGCGTCGTGGAACCAGGCGGCCAGACGGACGAGGTCCGGGTCCGTCGCGTGGTCCTCCAGCACCTCGATACGGTCCAGCACCGCCGTGAGGTGGTCGAGGGTGTGGTACTTCCGCTGGGGCTCCGACCAGCGCTTGATCAGGTTGTCGCAGTACGGGAACGGATCGGGGCGGCGGGCCCCGTCCCGGGCCGACGACAACGCGGGCAGCCAGCGGTGGCGAAGGGCTTCGCCGGGGGACTGGGAGTCGGGCATGTACGCATTGTGCCGTGGTGGTGCGCCGTGCTGGTGGTGGTGCGCCGTGGTCGTGCGCCCGGCGGCCCTCTGCCCCTAGCGTGGGGTGCATGACGACTGTGGCTGATACGCACGATGTACGGGACCCCGGACTCCCCGCGCGGCTGCTGGCCGGTGAGCGGGACGCGCTGGTGCCGCTGTTGCGGGGGAGGCCGGAGGCGGACTTCGGGGCGGCGACCTGTTGTCCGGGGTGGAGTGTGCGGGACATGCTGGCGCACTGTTCCGCCGTGTTGTCGCGGGTGGTGGAGGGCCGGCTCGAGAAGGGCGTGTTCAGCCCGGAGTCGAACGACCGGGACATCGCCGAGCGGGTCGAGTGGCCCGTCGCGCGGATCGTGGACGCGCTGGAGCGGGGCATGACCGAGGCGGGCCCGGTCATCGCCGACGCCGGTGGCGTCCTGGACGGCGTCGCTTTCGGCGAGTGGGTGCACGCCGGTGACGTACGCGAGGCGTGGAGTCTGCCAGGCGCGTACGACGGTCCCCAACTCGGCTTGGCGGTGGAGCTGTTGACCCACCTCACCCGGGTGGGCGGCACCCGCCCGCTGCACGCCGACCTCGACGACACCGACACGCCCCTGCTGCTCGGCGCCCCGAGCGGCGACGCCCCGCCCGCCCGCTACATCGGCGACGCCTCCACCCTCGTACGCCTCTACTCGGGCCGCCGCCCGCCCGCCGGGACGTCATATGAGCTGGCCGGCGCGACCGAGGCCGAGCTCATCCTCCATCCCTGAGCCCGGCCGCGGTCACGGGTCGGTCAGCCCCAGGTGGAGATGAACTTCGCCGCGTAGCCCTTCTCGTGGCCCGCCGCGTTGGGGTGGAAGGTCGCCGTCGTGTCGGACGTGTTGACGCCGTGGACCCACGGGTCGGTGCCGCACGCCCCGTGGCCGGTGAACTGCTTGCGCATGTCGACGAAGTGGACGCCCGCGTCGACCGCCGCCTTCGCCGTGCCCTCGGCGAGGGCGTCGGCCAGCCCGTTCATGTCGGCGCGCTTCTTGGCGCTGAGCTCGATCGGGGAGCACACGCCGGTGGTGGAGAGCGTCTGCGGGTAGCCGAAGACGAGTATCAGGGCCTTCGGCGAGCGCGCCTTGATGTCCTTGTAGAGGCCGCTGAGTTCACCCACGAGCTGGTTCCTGGCGACAGCCGACATCCACCCGGTGGCCAGCGCGCAGGCGCTCTCGGTGTCGGTCAGGCACGTCCTGACCACCGTCGAGAACTGGGTGTCGTTGCCGCCCACCGTGAGCGTGACGAGGTTCGTCGACGCGCTCAGCGCGGACAACTGCTCGGCCCGTACGTCCGCGATGGTCGCGCCGCTGCAGGTGACGTCCTTCAGCGTGTACTCGGGGTTGGCCGCCGCCCACAGGTGGGGGTAGTTCTTCGTGCTCCGCTTGCAGTCGCCGCTCGCCGGGTCGTACGAGCCCGCGCCGACGCCGGACGCGTACGAGTCGCCGAGCGCGACGTACTCGGCGGTCGGCGTCGCCGCCTGGGCCGGGGCGCCCGCCGCGACCAGTCCCGCGAACGTCATCAGACCTGCGGCGACGGCCGCTGTGATTCTGCGCATGACTTCCCTCTGCGTCGATCTCTGAAGCTTGAAGCCGGAATTGATCGCAGAGCGTACAGCGGGAAATGGGACTCGCAATTCACTGTGCACGGGAGGGCAACTGCCTCTGCCCTCAAGGGCATTGGTGCGACGAGTTTCCCGATACGAAGCAACCTGACGGGCCTTCTGACCCTCTCACTCGCCGAATCCCAGTCGTGAGAGCCAGAGGGGTCCTCGATGAACCGTTCGCTCGCCCGCCGCGCGCTCCGCTTCGCCGGTGTCACCGGTGCGGCGCTGGCGGCCACCGTCGCCACCGCGCTGCCCGCGCACGCCATCAACCGCGTGGACTGCGGGGACCGGAGTGACTTCCTGTACTTCGAGGTCGACGGCGTGAATCCCTGCTTCGCCAACGCCGGCACCATCGATGTCGCCATCTACGGCGTGGGCTGGATGAACACCGGCAACAACGAGGTGAGCTTCAAGTACCGCACGGTTCTGGGCGGCCCTCAGTGGGACTCGGGCCGCCTCCCGAAGTGGTACGCCTTCGACCTCGGCCTCGCCTCCGGTTCCCCCAGCGGCAAGGTTCACAAGATCGAGCAGATCACCATTTACTGAGGGGCGCGGAGTTCCCGGGCCGCCGCCGCGACAAAGCACGACCAGGCGGCGGCCTGGAATACGAGAACATCGCCGGTCGCGTTTTTGCTGTCGCGGACGGGGACGATTCCGGGGAGATCGTCGGAGACTTCGACGCACTCCGCGCTGTTGCCCCCGCTGTAGCTGCTCTTACGCCAAGTCGCGGTCCTCAGATCGGGTGCGTTGCGCATCCTCGTACTCCTTGGCCGCCTGCTCGATCAGGGCGAGGGACACGCCAGGCGACAGTGCCGCACCCCCAATCAGATCGTAGGACAGCGTGGAACGCGTCACTACGGCAGGATCGTCCTGGAGACGGCCAGTTTCGGACCCGTCGGCGTAAGCGAGGGGAGGGGCGTCCTCGAACGTCATGAGCTTGAACATGCCCGTCATCCCGGCATTCGCTCCCTCCGCCAGCGGTAGCACCTGGACGATGATCCGGTGGCGCCTGGCCATCGCCGCGATGTGCTCCAACTGCGCGGCCATGACCGCCGGTCCGCCCACCGGGCGACGTACGACCATCTCGTCCAGCACAGCCCAGTACTGAGGCTTTCGCGGGTTCTCGAAGATGTGCGCTCGTGCGCGGCGGGCCGCTACCCGACCCTCGACCGCGTCCTCCGGCAGGAACGGGTCGTAGGCCCGGACGACCGCGCGCGTGTACTCGGCCGTCTGCAGCAGGCCCGGCACCAGGATCGGCGCCCAGTCCTTGATCGTGAGCGCCAGGCCCTCGAACTCCACCACATCTGCGAAGTGATGCTCGTACGGGGACTGTCGCGCCGCCTCCAGGTTCCGTGTGAAGAACCCGTCCGTGCCCAGCACCTCGTCCGCCATCCTCGCGAACTCCGGCTGCATCCGGCGCGTCCCGACCTCCAGCATCCCCACGTACGCCCCGCTGATGAACATCGCGGCCCCCAGGTCCTCCTGGGACAGGCCCGCCCGTTCCCGCCGGTGGCGCAGTTCCGCGCCGTACATCGCCCGCGTGGACTGGGACGGGTCGATGGTCCTGGGCTTGGGCATGGGCAACTCCCTCTCGTACAGCCGGTCTTGTTGCTGCGCGCCGATTCGAGGGTAGATGCGCAGGGTGGTCGGACGCGTGCGAAACGTGACGGCCGTGTCCAACAGCCCGGATAGTTGTTAAATTGGACTAGACCTGTTGTCGTCACGTGTAGCCCGAGGGAAGGGGCCCCATGACCACGCGCGCGCTTCTGGAGGTGATCGCCCTCGACGCCGAGGACGCCGTCGCCGCCCAGGCCGGAGGTGCCGACCGGCTGGAGCTGGTGGCGGACATGGCGGCCGACGGGCTCACCCCGACGGTCGCGACGTTCGTGGAGGTGCAGGCCGCGGTCGACATCCCCGTACGGGTCATGCTGCGGCTGGCGGACGGGTTCGCGGCGGGGCGGGTGGACGCGTTGGTGCGGGTCGCGTGCGACCTGCGGGCGGCCGGGGCCGAGGAGTTCGTGCTCGGGTTCCTCGGGGAGGACGGCGGGCCGGATCTGGACGCCGTGGAGCGGGTGGTCGCCGAGCTGGACGGCCGCTCGTGGACGTTCCACCGGGCGATCGACCGCGCCGCCGACCGGGACGCCCTGCGCAAGCAGCTCGCGGACCTGCCGGGGCTTGACACGTATCTGACGGCGGGGTCGGCGCAGGGCGTGGACGACGGGCTGCCGGTGCTGCTGGCCGAGGCCGCGAGACGCGGGGAACCCGGCTACACGCAGCGCCTCATGATCGGCGGTGGCCTCCGCCTGGAGCACATCCCCCGGCTGCGCGCCGCCCGCGTCGACGCCTTCCACATCGGCGGCGCGGCCCGCCCGTACGGCTGGACCGCGCCGGTCGCCGCCGAGGCCGTACGGGACTGGCGCGAGGCCCTGGACGCCCGAGTCGCCCGAGCGGGGGCGAGGACCCGGGGCGACTGACGTCCCGGGCGCCGTAGCCCCGCCCTGCCCTCAGGCGTTCGGGTCGAAGGAGATCCCCGACGGCATGGCCTTGGTGAGGTTCGAGGCGAAACTGCCGTCCTTGAGGCCGAAGTTGGCGCTGCCGAAGTCGTAGGAGACGAGGATGTCGCGGATGCCGGCCGGGTAGCCGTTCCAGCCGACCAGCGGCGGGTACTGCCAGGTGCCCTCGTGGTTCTCCGGCGGCTCGTCGTTCGAGCCCGCGAGGCGGAAGCAGTGCGTCCGGATGCCGTCCTTGTGGTAGACGATCTTCGGGTGGGTGCCGTCCCAGCGGACCGAGGACGCGGCGTGCACGGTGAAGCCGCCGTGGGCGGAGGTCGAGACGTACTGGGCCGTGCCGTTCTGCACCCAGACCACGACGTGCTCCCAGTCGTGCCGGTGGCCGCCGATGCTGCTGCCCGCGACCGCCTGGTCCTTCTCGAAGTAGAGGTCGTACATGATCGCGCACCAGCCGTTGTTGCACTTGTAGCGCGAGTAGCCGTTGGTGTTGTCCAGGTCGGACTGGTCGCGGCAACTGCCGTTCAGTGAACCGGTGGGCTTCAGGCCGCCGTTGACCGTGCCCGTCGGACCGATCGCGGGCGTCGAGTAACAGCCGTCCGTGTCGTAGTCGTACGCCGGCTGCCACGTCTTCTCCAACGTCTCCGCGTTGGCGGGCAGCGCGGCGGGCGGAGCCGCGTACGCACTGCCGGCGACGCCGACCACCAGCGCGACGGTGGCGCCGAGCACCACGGCGGATCTGCGGAAACGATGCGAAGTGCGCGTGCGCGAACCTGTCTTCACTGCGACCTCCTGAGCCTGCCGTGGGGGATGGCATGCGCAGGTCAGATTGACGCTACTCGCGGGTAGTGCGCAAGGGGCCGGAGGTGTCGGAGTGATGAAGAATCAATCATTGTGAAGAACCTGTGAGTTGCGGCCCGGGGGATGGGATGGGCGGGGACGCGCCACATCACAGGTCGATATCCGCCACGTAGTTGTTGTGTGCGAAGTCGCCGTGAAGGGACTTCCGGAGATCATCGCGGGCTCGCGCGCGGGCATAGTGGTCTCCGCCCCAGCCAAGCGGGGGCATGACAAGTTTCATCACACGGGGACGGGCTCCATGCCATTCATACGCCGCCGCGGCCTCACGGCCGCTGCCGCCGTGATCGCCGCGGTCATGGTCACTACCACCGCCTGCGGCAAGACCGAGGAGAGCGGGGCCAAGGCCTCCGACTCCACCACCGCCCAGGCGGACGCGGGCGACAACATCGACACCGGCGAGAACGAGAGCGGCGGTGACACGACCGTCGGCGGCTTCAAGCTGCCGGAGGGCGTGCCCACCGAGCTCGACGGTGACGCGCTGCAGAAGTGGAAGGACGGTGGCTGGCAGGACTTCAGCGGCGACTGGGCCTCCAAGGCGGAGGACTTCGCCAACCCGTACATCGAGGACTTCTGGACGCCGGAGCGCATCGCCGAGGCCGAGGAGAACCTGCCGGACCTGCCCGCGATCGCCGAGGCGGGCAACACCGCCACCGGTTCGAGCAAGACCACCCAGGTCTGGCTGCCCGACGGCAAGGTCAAGAAGCAGCAGGCCGGCAGGGTCAAGGCGACCTACCACAAGTACGCGCCCCCGGTCGGCAAGCTCTTCTTCACCACGCCCCAGGGGTCGAGCGTCTGCTCCGCCGCCGTCGTGAAGGACCCGGCGCACCCGGGCAGGTCCAACCTCGTGTGGACCGCCGGGCACTGTGTGCACGCGGGCAAGGGCGGCGGCTGGTACCGCAACATCGCCTTCGTCCCGTCCTTCAACAACACGGGCAAGCTGAACATCGGCCAGGCGTCGGCCAACTACCGCGCCGCCAACGTCTCCCCGTACGGCGTCGCCTGGGCCGACTGGGCCACCACCTCCGGCACCTGGATCAAGGGCGGCGCCGCGAGCGAGGGCACCGTGGCCGCCGCGTACGACTACGCGGTGCTGCACGTGAAGCCGGAGAAGGGCTCCAAGTCCCTGGAGGAGCGCCTCGGTTCGGCCCTGCCGGTGTGGTTCAACGCCCCCGCCGCCAACAAGGTCAAGAACATGAAGGTGCGCGGCTACCCGGCCGAGGCCCCGTACGACGGCTCGAAGATGTACCACTGCCAGGGCGCTACCAAGCGCTTCGTCCTCGGCTACAGCTACCCGAGCGACTACCCGGCCCAGTACATGGTCGGCTGCACCATGAACGGCGGCGCCTCCGGCGGCCCCTGGTTCATGTCCCACAAGGGCCGCACCTACCTGGTCTCCAACAACTCCCTCAGCGACCGCTCGACGTTCATCACCGGGCCCCGGCTCGGCAAGAACGCCAAGCAGGTCTACCTGGCGACCAGCAACAAGTTCAAGTAGGCGGAACACCCGCTGATCGGCCCCCGGTGACCTCGGTCGCCGGGGGCCGTCGCGCGCACCCCCTAGGCCAGCTGCGGCGGCAGCGGTGCCGCGTGCGTGACGATCAGGCCCGAGACCGCTCGGGTGAGGGTCACGTAGAGGCGGCGCAGGCCCGTCCGTTCGTCGGGCTCGCCGTCGACGACGGCCTGCGGCTCGTCCAGGACGACATAGTCGTACTCCAGGCCCTTGGCGAGTGAGGCCGGGACCAGGGTCAGGCGGGTCTCCTGCGTCGTCTCCTCACCCGGGGCCAGGTAGGCGAGGCCCGCCGCCGTCAGCGCCTCGGCGAGGGCGGGGACGCGGGCGTCGGCGGCGATGAGGCCCGTCGACCCCTCGTTGCGGAGCAACTCCTCGCAGGCGGCGACCACATGGGAGTCGTCGGCGCTCGGCCGTACCTCGAAGAAGCCCGGGTTCTCCCGGACGGACGCGACCGGCGTCAGACCGGGCGCGATGTGCGGCAGGAGCCGGGAGGCGTAGGTGATGACGTCGGTCGGGACACGGAAACCGGCCGTCAGCTCCTCCACATGGGCCTCCGCCTTGCCCAGGTGGGCCAGCGCCTCCTGCCAACTCCGCGTCGCCCACGGGGTCGTGCCCTGCGCGAGGTCGCCGAGGACCGTCGCGGAACCGGTGGTGCAGCGGCGGCCCACCGCCCGGTACTGCATGGGGGAGAGGTCCTGCGCCTCGTCGAGGACCACGTGCCCCAGCGAATGCGTCCGCTGCACGAGGTCGGTGGCCTCGTCGATCAGCACGGCGTCGGCGGCCGACCACTTCACCGACTTCACGCTCCGCGCCGGCTTCGCCCACAGGATCGTCTTCCGCTCCTCCTCGGTCAGGATCCCGTCCGCGTGCTCGGCGAGGAAGTCCGCGTCGGAGAGCAGCCGCAGGACGAGCTTCGCGGGATCGACGGGCGGCCAGATCGCCTTCACAGCCGCCTTCACCGCCGCGTTGCGGGCCACCGCGTCCTGCACCCGGTCGTCGGGCGCCTCACCGGACCGCTCCATCTGCACCAGCACGGAGTGCGCGATCCGCTGCGGCAGGGCGTCGCGGGCGGCCCCGTAGCGAATGTCCCGGTCCAGCAACTCCCGCACGATGTCTTCGAGTTCGTACGCCGGTACGCGCCAGCGACGCGACCCCCGGACGACCACGACCGGCTCGGTGGGCAGCGTGACGTGCGACCGTACGGCCCGCCGGAGCACCTCGGCCATGCGGGCGTCGCCCTTCACGACAGCCGCCGCCGCGTCGTCCGTGCCCCGCACCTCGACGTGGGCGACGAGGTCGTCGACGGTCGCCTGCTTGACCTCCAACTCGCCCAGCGCGGGCAGCACCTGCTCGATGTAGTGGAGGAAGGAGCGGTTCGGCCCGATGACGAGGGTGCCGGTGCGGGACAGGCGCTCGCGGTGGGCGTACAGGAGGTAGGCGACCCGGTGCAGGCCGACGGCGGTCTTCCCGGTGCCGGGGCCGCCCTGGACGCAGAGGGAACCGGCGAGGTCGGAGCGGACGATCTCGTCCTGCTCCGGCTGGATCGTCGCCACGATGTCCCGCATCGGGCCGACACGCGGCCGCTCGATCTCCTGCTGCAGCAGCTTGCTGGTGGTGGCCGCCTCGGCGGGGTCGGTGAGGTGCTCGTCCTCGTACGCGGTGAGGTCGCCGCCGGTGTACCCGAAGCGGCGCCGCAGCCCGACGTCCAAGGGGTCGGTCCTGGACGCCCGGTAGAAGGGCTGCGAGACAGGGGCACGCCAGTCGATGACCATCGGGTCGCCGTCCGCGTCGTGCACGTGCCGCCGCCCGATGTAGAACTGCTCTCCCTCCGCGCCCTCCGCCCGTTCCGCGCCGGGGGCGTGGAGGTAGTCGAGCCGGCCGAAGAAGAGCGGGGTGTGGCTGAGGTCCGCGAGGGCCTTGATCCGCTCCTCGATCTGGCGGGCCAGCACCTCCGCGTTCACCCAGTTCGCGGTGACGTCTCTGATGTCCAGCGCCTGCACGTCCTCCCGCATGGCCCGCAGCGCGGCACGGGAGGCGGAGAGATGGGAGCGCTCACGGGAGAGCGGGTCGGTGGGGGCGGCGGGGCCGGCGGGGTCGGCGGGGTCGGCGGTGGGCTGCGCGGACAAGGGGGTGCCTCCGGGGGCCTGCGGGAGCTGGGGGTACGCCTGACGGCGGTGACCGACCGGTTTCCGTCCGGGCGGTGGCGCTCCACGGACGGGAGGCGGGCAAGAGCGGAGAGTTTAGGTGAGGGGCGAGGGATCATGCCAACGGATTTCTTCGCCGTACCCCTAGGGGGTCCGTACACCGCCGGTACTAGGGGCGGGCTGGACCTGAGAGGGAGCCGAGGGCTCAGCGCACTCACTCCGCAGACCGACGCGATCCGAAGGCGGACGTTCCACCATGGAGACATGAGTGCAGCGACCTTCATCCCAGCCTCGGCCTCCGGCCGACCCGGTCCGCCGCCCGGCGCGACCGGCCTCGACGATCACCACAACCGTCACCGCCTCGCCGACGTCCTGCGCGCCGTCAAGGTCTTCGCGAGCACCGCCTTCGGCGTGGTCATCCTCGGCGAGTACGCGGAGGAAGCGGGCGTACGCCGCCGGTGAACTCCGGCCCCTCGCGCGTGGCCCGCTGATCACCCCTGCCCGCATCCCTGCCTTCACCACCCTGTTCCCGCGCCCGCACTCAAGGCGGCCTTCGTCCTCGGTGACACGGCACCGCCCCTCGTTCGCTTGCGCCCCAACCCCCGTTACAGGCGCAAAGATTCCTTGTGGCAGCATGATCGACGCAGCTCAATCGATCAAGGAAACGGGGACTGTTCATGCGTTTCGCATCGCATCGCCTTCGCACGGCGGTGAGCGGCCTGACCGCCGCCACCGCACTCGCCCTGGGCGTCACCGTCGTGGCCGCGCCCAGCGCCTCAGCGGCTGTCGGTTCGTCCGCGTGCACGAAGAACATCAAGGACGCGACCTACATGGTCAACAACTACGCCGGTACCACGATGCAGTCGGGTCCGGGCTACAAGTACAAGGACGTCAAGTTCCTTGAGCTCGGCACCGATGTGCGCGTGTACTGCGAGACGTACAAGAACGGTTACAACTGGTACTACGGCAAGGCCGGCAAGAAGAAGGGCTGGGTCGTCTCCCGGGACTTCCACTAGATCGGTGACCGAGGGGGTGGAGCGCGCTGCACCCACGGCCCCACCCCCTCGGCCCCACCGGGCCCGGCCTCAGCCCTCCGCCAGGAGCTCGTCCGCGTCCATGATCCGGTAGGCGTAGCCCTGTTCGGCGAGGAAGCGCTGGCGGTGGGCGGCGAAGTCCTGGTCGATGGTGTCGCGGGCGACCACGGAGTAGAAGTGGGCCTTGTGGCCGTCGGCCTTGGGACGCAGGACGCGGCCGAGGCGCTGGGCCTCCTCCTGGCGGGAGCCGAAGGTGCCGGAGACCTGGATGGCCACCGTGGCCTCCGGCAGGTCGATGGAGAAGTTCGCGACCTTCGACACCACCAGGACGTTGATCTCGCCCTGCCGGAACGCTTCGAAGAGCTTCTCGCGCTGGGCGTTGCTGGTCTCGCCCTTGATCACCGGCGCGTCCAGATGGGCGCCCAGTTCGTCGAGCTGGTCGATGTACTGCCCGATGACGAGGATCTGCTGACCCGCGAAGCGGCGGACGATCGCCTCGGCCACCTTCCGCTTGGTCGCGGTGGTGGAACAGAAGCGGTACTTCTCCTCCTGCTCGGCGGTGGCGTAGGCGAGCCGCTCGGAGTCGGTCAGGTTCACCCGGACCTCGACGCAGTCGGCGGGCGCGATGTAGCCCTGCGCCTCGATCTCCTTCCAGGGCGCGTCGAACCGCTTGGGCCCGATGAGGGAGAACACGTCCGACTCGCGCCCGTCCTCCCGGACGAGCGTCGCCGTCAACCCCAGCCGCCGACGCGCCTGGAGATCGGCGGTGAACTTGAAGACCGGCGCGGGCAGCAGGTGCACCTCGTCGTAGACGATGAGGCCCCAGTCACGGGAGTCGAAGAGCTCCAGGTGCGGGTAGACGCCCTTCCGCCGGGTCGTCAGCACCTGATAGGTGGCGATGGTGACGGGGCGGATCTCCTTGCGCGTCCCGCTGTACTCGCCGATCTCCTCCTCGGTCAGCGACGTCCGCTTCACCAGCTCGTGCTTCCACTGCCGCGCGGAGACGGTGTTGGTGACGAGGATGAGGGTGGTCGACTTGGCCTGGGCCATGGACCCGGCGCCGACGAGGGTCTTTCCGGCACCGCAGGGCAGTACGACGACCCCGCTGCCGCCGTGCCAGAAGTTCTCCACCGCCTGCTTCTGGTAGGGACGCAGCGCCCAGCCGTCCTCGGCCAGCTCGATCGGGTGCGCCTCGCCGTCCACGTACCCGGCGAGGTCCTCGGCGGGCCAGCCCAGCTTCAGCAGGGTCTGCTTGATCTGCCCGCGCTCGGAGGGGTGCACGGCGACGGTGTCGGGGTCGATCCGCGCCCCGATGAGCGGAGTGACCTTCTTCGACCGCAGGATCTCCTCCAGCACCGGCCGGTCGGTGGTGGTCAGGACGAGACCGTGGGTCGGGTGCTTGGAGAGCGTGAGGCGGCCGTAGCGGTCCATCGTCTCGGCGACGTCCACGAGCAGCGCGTGCGGCACCGGGTAGCGGCTGTACTGCACCAGCGCGTCGACGACCTGCTCGGCGTCGTGGCCGGCGGCGCGCGCGTTCCACAGTCCGAGCGGCGTCACCCGGTAGGTGTGGATGTGCTCCGGCGCCCGCTCCAGCTCGGCGAAGGGCGCGATGGCCCGACGGCACTCGTCCGCCTGCTCGTGGTCGACCTCCAGGAGCAGCGTTTTGTCGGACTGGACGATGAGGGGACCGGGACCGTTCACGCGTGACACCTTTCGATTCGGCCAAACGTCCAGTGTGCCTGATCGTCGGGGATCCGCGGGGCGTCCGGCCGTGTGGAACTCCTTCCCCCACCACCACCGTCACCGCCGGTCCTATTGGATGTCTATTCATTCCGATGAGTGGCTGGAATTCAGATTTGCGGCCGCGGTTCCCAAGAATGCGAACCGTGCACCCACCCACCCCGGCCGACGCCGACCCGGTCACCCCGTCCGTCTCCCCGCAGGGCACCACGCTCGGCTACGCCCTGTTCGCCACCCGCTGGCTCCAGGCGCCGCTGTACTTCGGTCTGGTGGCGGCGCAGGGCGTGTACGTCTACAAGTTCTTCAACGAGCTGTGGACGTTAATCGTGCGGTGCGTGAGCGGGAGCGCCACCGAGACCTATGTGATGCTCGCGGTGCTCAAACTGGTCGACGTCGTCATGATCGCCAATCTGCTGATCATGACGATCGTCGGCGGCTATGAGACCTTCGTCTCCCGCATCGGCCTCCAGGGCCACCGTGACCAGCCCGAATGGCTCTCGCACGTCAATTCCAACGTGCTGAAGGTCAAGCTGGCCACGGCCATCGTGGGCATCTCCTCGGTGCATCTGCTCCAGATGTTCGTGGACGTCCACCACACCTCCCACCACGCGCTGCTGTGGGGCACGGTGATCCACATGGCCTTCATCGCCTCGGCGGTCCTGCTGGCCTACATGTCGGGGCCGATGTTGCGCGAGGACAAGGACCACGGCTCCCACCACGCCCCGTCCGACGAGCCGAAGCACCCGAGGGGCCCGCGCGGTCCGGCCGAACCGACGGAACGGAGCGAGCCGACCGTGGCCGCCGCCCCCGTGGTGTCCCGGGCGCCGCTGCCGATCCCGGCCCAGGCCACCTCGCACGAGAACCGCGAGAGGTACGACGGCAGCCAGAGGTACGACAGCCGCGAGAGGCATGAGACCCGCTTCGCGCGGGGCGGGACGCGGCTGGTGGTCGAGACGGGCCTCGGGACCGTGACCGGGGTCGAGACGGGCCTCGGGACCGGGGTCGAGGGGCGGGTGCGAGCGGCCGGGTTCCCGGCGCGCAAGCTGCTGGAGGAATTCGACGAGGAGCACCCGCGCTCCTTCGACCGGCGGCTGCTGGCCCGGCTGGGCACGCTGGACTTCGTCGACACCGGGCGGAACGTGGTGTTCGTCGGCGCTCCCGGCACCGGCAAGACGCATCTCGCGATCGGGCTCGGCGTACGGGCCTGCCAGGCCGGACACCGAGTGCTGTTCGCGACGGCAACGGAGTGGGCCGCCAGACTGGCCGCGGCACGGGCCGAGGGCAGGCTCGCCGAGGAACTGTCCGCACTCGACGCCTGCCCCCTGCTGATCGTCGACGAGGTCGGCTACCTCCCCTTCGACACGGACACCGCCCGGCTCTTCTTCCAGCTGATCGCGCACCGCTACGAGCGGGCCTCGCTGATCGTGACCAGTGACCGGCCGCTCGGCCGCTGGGAGGAGATCTTCGGCGGGGCCGCGGCGGCGATGGCCGACCGCCTCGCGCACCACGCCGAGATCGTCGTCCTCGAAGGGGACAGCTACCGGCTGCGCCGGGTTACTTCAGCAGGCTGACGTTCTGGATCAACGGCCCCTCCACGCCGATGCCCTCGCCGACGAGGGTGCCGAGTTCGGGGAGGGGCAGGGGCGGGTTCGCGGCGGCCGGGGCGGCGAGCGCCCCCACCAGGACGATGGCGACGGCGGTGACGGCGGACGCGGAGACGAGCGGGCCGAGCTTGGCAAGAGGGCGCATGCGTATGTGTGGGCCTTTCGAGCGCGGGAGTCGATCTCGATCGGAGACAGAGTGGCTGCCCAGCGTCCCGGGAGAGGATGCGCCGGGCGACCCGCGCTCGCCCATGAGGGGGAAAACCGGGCGTGGCCTGCATGAAAGCCGGTGTACGCCCGAACGGGTGATCTCCGGGAGGTGGCTTGATCAACTGCGCTTGGTCAACGGCGTCACCCGGACCCGGCGGGTCAGGTCGCGTCGTCCGCCAGTTCCGCGACGCCCGTGATCCGGTGGAGCGGAAAGGTGCGGACCTCGTCCGCCGTGTGGTCGTACGCCGTCACGAAGCCGCCCTCGACACGGACCGGGGCGATGACGCGCTGGCTGGCGGAGCCCTCGGCGTTGACGTAGCCGATCCAGAGGGCCTCGCCGGTGAGGACGGCGGCCTGCATCGTCGCGAGGGTCTCGGCGGAGCCGGTGCGCGGCAGGGCGCCCGGCGGGGTGGCCGGTCCGTCGGGCGTACGGCGGGGTGTGGTGGAGGCGAGGTCACCGGCGCGAATGGCGCGGATCGCGGCGCCCAGCAGGGTGTCGTCCGGGGCCGGGGGACCGTCCGGGACGGGCTCCGGTGCCGTCCGGGGAGGGGTGCGGTGGGCGAGCGCCCGGGTGATCAGCACGTCGCCCTCCGCCGACTCGGCGGCCGGCGCGTACCCCATCGCCCGCAGCCCGTCGAGGAGCGTCGCCGGGTCGGCCTGGGCGGCGAGCACGGTCGGCGCGAGCCTGCGCAGTCCGAGCCCCTGCGACCGCTTGTCGGCGAGGATCTCGCTGAGCATCGCGTCGTCGTCGCAGCGGACGTACGCCGAGGCCGCGCCGATCCGCAGATGGCCGTGGCGCCGGGCCACGTCGTCGATCAGATACGCGAGCGGCTGCGGGACCGGCGTACGGGAGTGCGCGGTCAGGAAGTCGTGCAGGTCGGAGGCGCTGCGGCCCGCGTCCAGGGCCCGGCGTACGGACCCCGGCGTGAACCGGTACACCGTCGCGCCACCCTTCGACTCCACGTCCGCCAGCACACCCAGCGTGTCGGCCAGCGGACGCCGCAGCGGGCCCGGCGCGACGGCCGTCAGGTCCGCCTGCAGCAGGACGTGGTCCAGCGGCTCGGGAAGCAGCGGCGCGAGCAGCCGGGCGGCCCGGGCGGCGGCCGCCGCCTGCTCGGCGACGGGGTCGGCGGACGACGCCGGACGGTCGGGCAGGGGCACATGGTGGGCGGGGAGCTTGTCGCCCGGGGTCTCCGGCAACTCGGCCGTGGCAGGGGCCTCAAGGGCGAGCCCGAGGAGCGCGCGACCGTGCGAGGACAGCGCACCGCGCCCGGTGACCCCGAGCGACTCGGCCTCGGAGAGGGTCCACCGGGCGATCCGGGCCCGCAGGTCCTCGCCCTGGCGCGACCGGCCGGGCGGTTGCTGCGCCGACGGGGCCGACGGGGCCGATGAAGGCGACTGCGACGGCGACTGTGACTGCGAATGCGACGGCTGCGCGGGGGCCTGGTGGGACTGCTGGCCGCCGCGTGTGGGGCGTTCCCAGTGGAGGCGGGCCAGGACGGAATCGGGGGTGGCCGAGGTGCCTTCGGGGAGCCCGGCGAGCAGCGCGAGGACCCGGTGACGCACCTCGGGCGCGGCCGAACGGTCCAGCCCCGGGCCCAGCGCCGACAACGTACGGTCCTTGGCGTCCCGTTCCCCGATCACGCCCGGCGTACGGGTCGCCGTCAGCCAGGCCGTGGCGAGCCGCGCCCAGCGCTCGGCGGCGGGCAGCTCCAGCCACTCGTCGTACGCGGGCGTCGCGGCGTACCGCTCGTCGGCCTCGCCGTCGGAGGCCAACAGCCCGGCGGCATAGGCGAGTTCGACCCAGAAGGCGGCGACCGGCTCGGGCAGGTCGAGGGCCACCGCGGTCCGCTTCAGGTCCCGCACGCTCAGCCCGCCCGCGCGCAGGACGCCGGGGCCGCCCTCGTCCCAGTCCTTCAGCAGCTCCTCCACGGTCGCCAGCGCGGTGTACGCCTGCCCGGCCGCCGTCGCGTCCACAACCTGTGGACGGTGCGCGCCCGACGCCTCCACCGGCGGCGGCACCGGCTGGACCTCCCGGTGCGCCCGGCCCGACCGCAGATGCAGGGCGACCTCGCGGGGGATGACGACCGTGCCGGGGGCGGTCGGCAGCAGCAGTCCCCGGTCCAGCAGCCAGCGCAGATGGGGCGCCGGGTTGGCGGTGACCTGGCCGTACGGCGGCCCCCACACCAGCCGGGTCAGGACGTCGAGGGACTCGGCGGGCGCGGCGGCGAGCAGCGCGGCCATGCGGCGGCGGTCGGTGAAGAGCGCCGCGAGGGAGGTGACCGCCGAGACCGAGTCATGGGTGCTCGGCAGACCCGCGGCCGCGACGATCTCCTGGACCCGCCCCGGCGACATGCCCGCCGTGGCCTCCGCGACGGTCGGCCCGAGACCGGTGGGCGAGGGGTGCTGCGGCGAGGGCGCGAGCAGCTCCCGGGCCGTGCGGACGAGGCGGAGCCGGTCGTCGGGGCCCCACACGAGGGCCTGGTCGCGCAGGGTGCCGACGGCGTGGGGCAGCGCGGCGATGACGGCGGGGTCCGCGTCGTCACCGGCCAGCAGGGAGGCCAGTTCGTCGTACGACGCCGGGTCCGCCGCCACGGCCAGGGCCTGTGCCGTCTGCAGGGCGAACCGGTCCAGACGTTCCAGGGCACGTACGACCGACGCGCGCGTCCCGGCGCGGGTCGCCAGCTGGGTCAGGTCGGTGGGCACGGGTGTGATGAGGTCCGGCCGAGCCCGGAGCAGCACGGCGAGCGAGCGGTCGTCCCGCCCGCGCAGGGCTTCCGCCAGGGAACGGGGGGCTCCACCGGCGGGCGCCGCCTCCGTGGGGAACTGCTCCTCGGTGCTCATCCGGCCAACGGTAGCGGCTGCGTCGGAGCGGGGCCCCCAGGAGCCCGGGGGCGCGTGCATTCGGGCGGCCGCGAGTTCGGTGGGGGCCTCGCGCCCCGGCGGCGGAGCGGCGGACCGGCACAGCCGCGCGCTCCGGAAAGGGCTGCCGCCCCTTCCCCTCACCGCGCCCCCCACGGGAAGCGATACCGTCTGGGAAGTACGCGCGCCAACCCCGGAGGGGCTTCGTGGGGATTGAGAGCGACCAGGTCGTCTACGAGTATCTGAGCCGGGTCGGTGACCTGGCCCAGCAACGGCAGTTGCCGTCGTCGACGCGGATGCGTCTGGTGTCGGGGCTGCGGGACGAGATCGACCGGCGACGGGCGAAGGCGCCGGTGGACAGCCCGGCCGCCGTGCGCCGCATCATCGCCCGCCTGGGTACGCCGGACGAGGTCGTCGAGGCGGCGGGCGCGCCCGGTGACGTACCGGAGCCGCCGGCCGCCGCCGTGCCCGTGCAACGGATGACCGGTGGGAACGCGGCCACCGAGGACGCCGGGGACGCGGGAGACGCCGGGGAGCGGGCCAAGGGGCTGTCCAGAGGGCTGCGCCGGGTCGTGCCGCGACCGCGTTCCGCCGATGCCGTGCCGCCGCCGGTGGCGGGTGGCGGTGCCGCTCCGCCGCATCTCGCCCCGCTGCACGAGCTCGGTGAGGGGGACGCTCAGCCCGACTGGTGGCGGGTCGGTGGGGGCGGGGGAACCGGCGGCGACATCGGGTTCGGCCTCGGGGACTCCGTGCCGGGGTTCGTCGGCGGTGTGGAGATTCCCGAGCTGCTGAAGCCGCCTCCGGTGAAGACGGAGGGGGACGGGGAAGCGGACGGGGAGCGCGGGGCGGGGGCGGTCGTCGAGAAGGCGGCGGCCTCGGCGGGTGGTGGTGTGGCGGCGGGCGAGGCGGAGCAGGAGGCGTCGTCTCGGCGGCGGCGGGTGCCGTTGCCCCGGTTGCGGCCCGCGGGCGGGGGGTGGAGCAATCCGCTGCTGTTGCTGGCGGCCGTGCTGCTGGTCGCGGGGGCGGTCATGGGGAGCCTGGTGCCGCTGGGGCTGGGGTGGTTGATCGCCTATCTCTCGCGGAGGTTGACGCCCGCGGAGTCGAAGTGGGCGGTGATGGGGCTTCCCGGCGTGGTGGCGGCGGGGGGTGTGGTGTGGCTGTGGGGGCGCAGTGACGGGCGCTGGGGGGATCCGATCGCTCAGGGGCAGATGAGCGATGCGTTGACGGAGACGTGGCCGTGGGTGCTTCGGGTGGCGGCCGTGTCGTCGGCGCTCTACCTGCTGTGGCGGTCGCAGCGGCCACGGTGAGCTGTGGGTTCGTCTCACGCCCGCGTTCGGTGGTTCTTCGGGTGCGGGTGCGTGGGGCTTCTCGCGCAGTTCCCCGCGCCCCTGAAAAGCAGGGGCTGCGCCCCGTGCTTTTCAGGCCCGCAGGGCCTGGGCTTTCAGGGGCGCGGGGAACTGCGCGAGCGACCCACGCCCACCCGCACCCACAGTCGGACCTCCACCGTCCCCACCCCACAATGGAACGCATGACCTCTCGCATGCTGACCGTCGGGTTCGATCTCGATATGACGTTGATCGATTCACGGCCGGGCATCCACGCCTGTTATGAGGCGTTGGCCGCGCGGACGGGGGCGTACATAGACGCCGACCTGGCGATCACCCGGCTGGGGCCGCCCCTGGCGGACGAGCTGGCGCACTGGTTCCCGGCGGCGGAGATCCCCGCCATGGCGGACCTCTACCGGGAGATGTACCCGGCGATCGCGATCGCAGCGACCCCCGCGATGCCGGGCGCGCCGGAGGCGATCGAGGCGGTCCGGGCGGCCGGGGGCCGGGCGATCGTCGTCACCGCCAAGTACGAGCCGAACGCCGAGCTGCACCTGGAGCACCTCGGCATCGAGCCCGACGTGGTCGTGGGCGACCTGTGGGCGGAGGCCAAGGCGGACGCGCTGCGCGAGCACGGCGCGAGCGTGTACGTCGGCGACCACACCGGCGACGTACGCGGCGCGCGCACGGCACAGGCGTACTCGGTCGCCGTCGCCACCGGCCCCTGTGACGAGCGGGAGCTGCGCGAGGCGGGCGCCGACGTCGTCCTCGCGGACCTGACGGCCTTCCCCGCGTGGCTCGCCACGCACCGAGGGGCGCCCGGCCAGTAGAGCCGCCCCCGGGCCGCTAGAAGCGTGCCTCGCGGGCCCTTCTGCGCCCCGCCGCGACGGACTGCAGGACTCCGGCACCGGCGATGAGGAATCCGACGCCCATGAGCATGCTCAGGACGAACATGAACGTGGGGAACGGAGTCGTTCCGAGGAACAGCGGGGCCACGGTGACGAGTGTGGCCACGGCGCCGACGATGAAGACGATGCCGCCGACACGGATCAGCCTGTCACCGGGTTCGACGGAATTCGGTTGGGTTTTGTCACGCACCCGACCAGGGTAGTTCCCAGCGCGAGGGAACAGTCGGCCGACGTCTTGTCACCCGCCCCCGGACCAATAGGCTGGGTACCGGCGGGTCCGACGACCCGCTGTAGTGCTGTCCAGAGCAGTTTGCGCACACCGAGAACACACTCAGAACACCTACGAACACTTTTCAGACGCAGTTTCCGACGAGTACGAGGACGAGGACAGACGTGCCTACCGGCAAGGTCAAATGGTTCAACAGCGAGAAGGGCTTCGGCTTTCTCTCCCGTGACGACGGCGGTGACGTCTTCGTCCACTCCTCCGTACTGCCCGCCGGTGTCGACACCTTGAAGCCGGGTCAGAAGGTCGAGTTCGGAGTCGTCGCGGGTCAGCGCGGCGACCAGGCCCTTTCCGTGACGATCCTGGAGCCCGCCCCCTCGGTCGCCGCCGCCCAGCGCAAGAAGCCCGACGAGCTGGCCTCGATCGTGCAGGACCTGACCACACTGCTGGAGAACATCACGCCGATGCTGGAGCGGGGCCGCTATCCCGACCGTGCCGCCGGCAAGAAGATCGCCGGTCTGTTGCGCGCCGTCGCGGATCAGTTGGACGTGTAGCCCCGCCGACTCCCGTCCCTCTCAAGGGAATTCGAGCGCGTCCGGGCCGAGGGGCGGTACCAGTCCCTCGGCCGCCGCGCGGGTGAGCAGCCCCCTGACCGCCGCGTAGCCGTCCTCGCCGAGGTCGGCCGTGAACTCGTTGACGTACAGGCCGATGTGCTGGTCGGCGACGGCCGGGTCCATCTCCTGGGCGTGTTCCAGGACGTACGGGCGGGAGGCCTCGGGGTCGTCCCAGGCCGCGCGGACGGAGGCGCGGATCGTCTCGGCGAGCGTCGTCAGTGTCTTCCGCCCCAGCGAGCGCTTCGCGATGATCGCGCCGAGCGGGATCGGCAGTCCCGTCGTCTCCTCCCAGTGTTCGCCCATGTCGGCGAGCTTGTGGAGGCCGTAGTTCCGGTACGTGAAGCGGGCCTCGTGGATGACGAGTCCGGCGTCGACCTTCCCGTCCCGTACGGCCGGCATGATCTCGTGGAACGGCAGCACGACGATCTCGCCGACCCCGCCGGGCAGCGTGTCCGCCGCCCAGAGACGGAAGAGCAGATACGCCGTCGAGCGCTCGCTCGGCACGGCCACCGTACGGCCGGTGAGGTCCGTGCCCGGCTCCCGCGTCAGCACCAGCGGACCACAGCCCCGCCCGAGCGCACCGCCGCACGGCAGCAGCGCGTACGCGTCGAGGACGTACGGCAGGACGGCGTACGACACCTTCAGTACGTCGAGGTCGCCGCGTTCGGCCATCCCGTTGGTGATGTCGATGTCGGCGAACGTCACGTCGAGGGTGGGCGCGCCCGGGATCCGGCCGTGGGCCCACGCGTCGAAGACGAAGGTGTCGTTCGGGCAGGGCGAGTACGCCATCCGCAGCGCGCCGGTGCCGGTGGGGGCGGCTTCGCCGGGGGCGGTCGCGGGGCTCGTCTCAGGGCTCGTCTCAGGGCTCATATGGGTCCCAACTCTCCAGTACGGGCGTCAGCTTCCCGAAGGCCGTGGTGAGTGCGGTCAGGGCGTCGCCGATCCGCCAGGCGGCGCGGTCGCGCGGGCCCACGGGGTTGGAGACGGCCCGCAGTTCGAGGACGGGCGTGGAGTGCGCGGCGGCGGCCTCGGCGACCCCGAAGCCCTCCATCGCCTCGGCGAGCGCGCGGGGGTGGCGGGCGCGCAGGGCGGCCGCGCGTTCGGCGCTGCCGGTGACCGTGGAGACGGTGAGGACGGTGCCGGTGCGGGCGCCGGTGGCGGTCGCGGCGGCGCGGACGAGGTCCCGCGGCGGACGGTGGGTGACGGTGCCGAAGCCCAGGTCCGTGACCGGGAGGAAGCCGTCCGGTGTCTCGGCGCCGAGATCGGCGGCCGTGATCTCGTCGGCGAGGACGAGCGAGCCGAGGGGTGCCTCGGGCAGGAAGCCGCCCGCGATCCCGGCGGACACGACCAGCCCGTACGGCCGGCCCTCCAGGACCGCCGCAGTCAGCGCACCGGCGACGGACGCGGCGGCGAGGGCGGGGCCCACACCGGCGGCGAGGAGGTCGTACTCCGGGGCGGTGGGCGGTGGGGGCGGGGTGCCACCGGGGTCGGGTGCGGCGCTCGCCGGGGCGTGCGGCTGTCCGGCGGGTCGTGCGCCCTGCCGGGGGTCGGTGGGCAGCGGCGCGCCCCGCACCGTCCCGCGCTCGGCGTGGGGGGCGGACGGCGGCGCGTCCAGCTCGTGGGCCGTGAGGCGGAACCGGTGCAGGGCGGCGGCCGGGAGGCGGGTCTCGGTCGCCGGGCCCCGAAGCGCTCGTGCCACCGCGTCCCGTTCGGCCGGGACGGCGGTGGCTACGAGGATGCGCATGGGTGTCGGCGGTGGATCAGGCGTCCGGGTTCGTCAGCTCGAAGTTCCACACGCCCTCGATCTTCGAGCCCTCGGCGTTCTGCTCGACGACGCTGATGGTCAGCGACTTCTGGGCGGCCTGACCGGGCTGGGTGGCGAAGAGGTCGGCGTTCTCGAAGGCCCAGTACGTCTTGTCGAACGTGTTGTTGGTGGCCTGCTCCCCGTTGATCCACAGGGCCCAGCCCGTCTCCGACACCTCCGGGTCGACACCGATGCGCAGGGTCTCGCCCTGGGCCAGCTCGATCGACTTGGAGGGCTTCTCCTGCGCGCACTCCTTGGCCTGTTCGGCGGTGAGGGTCCGGTAGCAGGCGGCCTCGGAGCTGATCGAGTCGGTACCGATCGTGACAGTGGCCATCGGCGTCGGCTCGTCGCAGGCCGACAGGACGAGAAGTCCGGCGGAGACAGCGCCGAGAGTGGCTGCGGCGCGACGGCTGTGTCGACGAGCGGCTCCGCCGCGGGGCTGGAAGGTCATGGGCGAAGGCTATCTGGCCCGTCCTGGGGTGCCCCTACGTGGGGTACGGCGTGCCGGGTCGGTCATGCCACACGGGGCCGGGGCGCACCCCCGTGCCGGGCGGAGGAGAGCAGTCCGCGGACCGTGGTGACCCAGCCGACGGCGACGATCGCGGCGGCCACGGCCATGCCCAGAGTGCCGTTGAGGGGCAGGGCGATCCCGATGGCGCCGCCGACCACCCAGGACATCTGGAGCAGGGTCTCGGAGCGGGCGAAGGCGGAGGTCCGCACGAGTTCGGGGACGTCACGCTGGATCAGGGCGTCCAGCGACAGCTTGGACAAAGCCTGCGAGAAACCGGCGACCGCGGCGAGAGCGGCGATGAGGAACGTGCCGAAGAACAGCGTCGCCAGGATCGCCACCGCGAGTTCCACGGCGACGACGGTCACGATGATCAGCTCCGGCGAGCGCTGCTTCACCCATGCGCCGACGGCCGTGCCCAGCGCGTTACCGGTGCCGGCGGCCACGGCCACCATGCCCAGCGACAGGGCCGCGCTCTGCCCGGGCAGCGGGTGGATGCGCAGCAGGAACGCCAGATAGAAGATCAGGAATCCGGAGAGGCCGCGCAGGGCGGCGTTCGCGGCGAGCGCGTGGGTGACCGCCGGGCCGACCGTCCGCAGGCCCGGCCGCTTGAGCGTGCTGCTGCGGTGCGGGCCGTGCAGATGCTCGGGGTCCGCTGCGAGCAGGGCCCGGTCCTCGCCCTTCGCCGAGTCGACCTTCGCGGGCAGCGTGAAGGAGAGGAACGTACCGGCCACGAAGATCAGGAAGGCGCCGTAGAGCGGCCAGCGGGGGCCGAGCGCCTGCAGTCCGGCGCCGATGGGTGCGGCGACGCCGGTGGCGAGCAGCCCGCTGAGGGTGACCCGGGAGTTGGCCTTCACCAGGGAGAACTTGGGCGGCAGGAGACGGGGGACGACCGCGCTTCTGACCACCCCGTACGCCTTGGACGCGACCAGGACGCCCAGGGCGGCGGGGTAGAGCTCGATTCCGCCCGTCTCGACGGCGCCGACCAGGATCAGGGCGAGGAACGCCCGGGCCAGCATGGCGCCTGCCATGGCGGCGCGGCGGCCGTGCGGGAGGCGGTCCAACAGGGGGCCGACGACCGGGGCGAGCAGGGCGAAGGGGGCGAGGGTGATGGCGAGGTAGAGGGCGACCCGGCCGCGGGCCTCGTCGGTGGGGACGGAGAAGAAGACCGTGGAGGCGAGGGAGACGGTGATCATGACGTCGCCGGCGCCGTTCACCCCGTGCAGCTCGATCAGTTTGCCGAGGCCGGACTCGCCGGCGCCGTGGGCGTGGGTGGCCTTGCGGATGCCTCGGGCCGGGCCGGTGAACGGCAGGTGGAGGGCGCGGCCCACCGAGCGGACCGCGCCGGTCACCCGACCCGATCCGCGCGCTCCGCTCCGCTCGGCGCCGGTCACCCCGTCATAGTGCCCCGAGATGGCCGGGCGTAGTGCGGTTACCGCTCGTATGGCCGTGGGGTGGGCGTGTGGGGGGCCGGGCGCCTCATGGGGTGGGGGTGCGGGTTCGTCGGCGGGTGCGGGTGGTTCGTGGTTGCTCGCGCAGTTCCCCGCGCCCCTGAAAAAGCGGGGCCGCCCCCGGGCTTTTTCATCGGCCGCCGGGGGCCCTCGCCCGCAGAGCCGTCGTCTTCAGGCCCGCGGGGGCTGATCTTTCAGGGGCGGCGGGGCCTGATCTTTCAGGGGCGCGGGGAACTGTGCGAGAGGTCCCACCGGGCCCGCGCATACCCACGCGGCCCCCGCTCCCGTACCGGCCGTCGCGGAACCGACCGCAGGCCACGGCGGTTTCCCGCCAACCGCCGACCTTGCCCGAAGCCCGCCCTCACGCCCCGTCACGGGCCGGAGCCGAGCGCGGCGGAATCGCGGAACCCTTACGTCGGTGTGGGCGCGGAGCCTCGGAGAAGGTAGCGTGCATAGCGCGCCTGCGGCGGTTGTTCTCGGCCGCGCGCCTCTCGTTCATCCCGCAGAATGGATGACATAGGTGCGCCCGAGTGCGATCGGGCGCGGACGTCGACGCGGCCCCCTGGTCCGCTCCGTCCGCTCCCCCCGCCGAGGGAGGCGCACTCGTGAGACGGCGTAGGAGAGAAGCGATACCTGTGAGCGCAGCGACAACGCGAAGCCGCACCCCCGACCGTCTGTGTGCCGAGGCCGTCGACCTCGCCCGCTCCGCCGCCGAGGAGGCCGCCGCCCCCGGTGTGGTGGGCGAGCACGCGGGGCTCGTCTCCGAGGGCGATCGTGTCGTGACGCACTTCTTCGAGTGCAAGGAGATGGGCTACCGGGGCTGGCGCTGGGCGGTGACCGTCGCCCGCGCCTCCCGCGCGAAGATCGTGACCCTGGACGAGGTCGTGCTGCTGCCCGGCCCGGACGCGCTGCTCGCGCCGGAGTGGGTGCCGTGGAGCGAGCGGCTCCGGCCCGGCGACATGGGCCCCGGCGATCTGCTGCCCACCGACGCCGAGGACCTGCGGCTGGAGCCCGGGTACTCCGGCGAGGACGAACCGCTGCCCAACTCCCCGGTCTCGCACGACATGGCCGAGCTGGTGGAGGCGGAGGACGCCGAGGTCACCGGCGGGGTGCCGGCGAACCTGCCGCTCGTGCCGAGCCGCGGGTCGATCGCCGCGGTCGCCGAGGAGCTGGGCATGCGCCGGGCCCGTGTCCTGTCCCGGTACGGGCTGCACACGGCGGCGGACCGGTGGGAGGAGGGGTTCGGGGCCAAGACCGCGATGGCCCAGGCCGCGCCCGCCGCGTGTGTGAGTTGTGGATTCCTCGTGCCGATCGGGGGGTCGCTCGGGCAGGCCTTCGGCGTGTGCGCGAACGAGTTCGCCCCGGCGGACGGGCGGATGGTCTCCCTGACGTACGGGTGCGGGGGCCACTCCGAGGCGGCCGTCATGCCGAAGCCGCCGCGGCCGGCTCCGCCGCGGCTCGACGAGACCCGGGTGGACCCCTTCCCGCTGCGGCCGGCCCCGGATTCCGGGTCGGTGCCGGTGGGGTCGGAGGACGTCGAGTCCGAGGCGGACCTGGGGCATTCGTAGATCGCGGGATCACTGGGTTCACCGGTTCACCGGTTCACCGGTTCACCGGTTCGCCTGAGAGCTCGGGAGCTCGGGAGCGCGTGTGTCGTCGGCGGGTGCGGGTGTGTGGGGCTTCTCGCGCAGTTCCCCGCGCCCCTGAAAGACCAGCCCCCACCCGACCCGCACCCGCCGACATACCAGCTACCCCCACCACCCTGGACAGACGGCCTAGCCAGCGCGGCGACCCGGTACCTTCGTGTCCACCACACGACAGGGAGAAGTGAACCGTGAGCAAGTTCGTGCGGCCGGCGGCCGAGGGTGCGGACCCGTTCGGGACGGCGCGACTGCGGCGGGGCGTGCTGGACGCCTGGGCGACCAGCCCCGCCCGGTTCCGCGAGGACGCCAACGCCGAGGAGGATCTCGTCCTCGGCGGCTACCGGGACCGCCTCGTCGTGGAACTGGCGCAGAACGCCGCCGACGCCGCCGCCCGGGCCAAGGTGCCGGGACGGCTGAGGCTGACCCTCCGGGACGGTGTCCTCGTCGCGGCCAACACGGGCGCCCCGCTGGACGCGGGAGGCGTGGAGTCGCTGTCCACGCTCCGCGCGTCCGCGAAGCGGGACACCCAGGGCGGCGGCCACGAGGGCGCGGTCGGCCGGTTCGGTGTCGGGTTCGCCGCCGTGCTCGCCGTCACCGACGAGCCCGCCGTCGTCGGGCGACACGGCGGTATCCGCTTCTCGCTCGCCGAGGCCCGGCTGCTCGCCGCCGACACCGCCCGGCACAGCCCGGGACTGGGCGACGAGATCCGCCGCCGTGACGGTCATGTGCCGCTGCTGCGGCTGCCGTTCGCGGCCGAGGGGACCGCTCCGGACTCGTACGACACCGTCGTCATCCTGCCGCTGCGCGACACCGCCGCCGCCGATCTCGCCGAGCGTCTGCTGCACGCGGTCGACGACGCGCTGCTGCTGGCCCTGCCCGGCCTCGACGAGGTCGTCATCGAGGTCGGCGCCGACGAGGTACGGACGATGCGACGGCGCGTGGAGGGGGCGTACGTCGTCGTGGAGGACTCGCGGGACGGGGTGACGCGCTGGCGTACCGTCGCCGAGCACGGGGCGATCGAGGCCGCGCTGCTCGCCGACCGGCCCGTCGAGGAGCGGCTGCGGCCGCACTGGTCCGTCACCTGGGCGGTGCCGACCGGGCCCGACGGGGCGCCGGTCCGGCCGCGCACCAGCCCCGTCGTGCACGCGCCGACGCCCAGCGACGAGGCCCTCGGGGTCCCCGCACTGCTCATCGCCTCCTTCCCGCTGGACACGACGCGGCGGCACGCGGCGCCCGGACCGCTCACCGACTTCCTCGTGCAGCGCGCGGCCGACGCGTACGCCGCGCTCCTCGCGGCCTGGGAGCCGGTCGGCGAGGGCATCATCGACCTCGTGCCCGGCCCGCTGGGCAAGGGCGAGCTGGACGGGGCGCTGCGGCAGGCGATCCTGGAGCGGCTGCCGCGGACCGCGTTCCTGCCGCGTGCCGTGACGCCCGAACCCGACGACGAGCTGGACGAGTTGTCCGCCGCGCTGCGTCCGCGTGACGCCGAGGTCGTCGAGGGGGCCGGCGCCGAGACCGTGCGGGTGCTCGCGGACGTCCTGCCCAGCCTGTTGCCCGCCGGGCTCGAACGGCGCGCGGAACTGCGGACGTTGGGCGTCGCACGCCTGCCGCTGGGGGACGCGATCGACCGGCTCGCGGGGCTGGAGAAGGCCCCCGACTGGTGGCGGCGCCTCTACGACAGCCTCGCCGGGGTCGACCCGGACCGGCTGTTCGGCCTGCCCGTGCCGCTCGCGGACGGACGGACCGCCATCGGCCCCCGGCAGATCCTCCTGCCGACCCCCGACGGCCCGCAGACGGCCCGCCCCGACACCCTGGCCCGCCTCGGGCTGAAGGTGGCGCACCCGGACGCCGCGCATCCGCTCCTGGAGAAGCTGGGCGCGCTGCCCGCGACCCCGCGTGCCGTGCTCACCACCCCGCAGGTGCGGGCCGCCGTGGCCGCCTCACTGGACGACGACGGCGGTGTCTGGGACGAGGAGGACGGACGGCCGGACGCCGAGGAACTGGCCGATCTCGTCCTCGCCCTGGTCCGCGACGCGGCCCTCGACCCCGGGGACGAGCCCTGGCTCGGCGCCCTCGCCCTGACCGACGAGGACGGTGAACTGGCCCCCGCCGGTGAGCTCGTCCTCCCCGGCAGCCCGTTCGCCCGGGTCATGCGCGAGGACGAACTCGCCCTCGTCGACGCCGAACTGGCCGACCGCTGGGGCGAACAGCCCCTGGCCGCCTGTGGAGTGCTCGCCAATTTCGCCCTCGTACGCGCCACCGACGTCGTCCTCGACCCCGACGAACTGGAGCCGCGCGACGGGGACTTCGCCGAGCCCGACGACGCCGGTCTGCTGGACGCGGTGGACGTGTGGTCCGAGGACATCCTCGACCGGTTCCCGGACAGCCCGGTGCCGCCGGTCGCGACGGAGATCGTGGCCGTGCGCGACCTGGACCTCGTCGACGAGGACCGCTGGCCGGAGGCGCTCGCCCTGCTCGCCCGCCCGCCGCTGCGCGACGCGCTGGTCCAGCCGGTGCGCATCCTGCTCCCGGACGGTACGCACGAGATCGTCCGCCCCTACACGGCCTGGTGGCTGCGCGGCCACCCCGTCCTCGACGGCCGCCGCCCGGCGGGCCTGCTCGCGGCCGGCGGCGACCCGCTGCTGCGCGGCCTGTACGACGAGGCCGACGCCACCGGCTTCGACGACGAGCAGGTCCTGCGGGCGCTGGGCGTGCGCACCTCGGTGGCCGCGCTGCTGGACGAGCCGGGCGGCGCCGCCGAACTGCTGGACCGTCTGGCCGACCCCGGCCTCCCGGTGTCCGCCACGCAACTGCACGGCCTGTACGGCGCGTTGGCCGACCTCGACCCCGAACAGGTCACCCTGCCCGATGAGTTGCGCGCTGTGCTGGACGGCGAGGTGACCGTCGTGGACGCGGCCGACGCCGTGGTCGTCGACTCGCCCGACCTGCTTCCCTTCACCTCCGGTGTGCCGCTGCTCCCCGTACGGCCTTCGCGGGCCGCGGAGTTGGCCGAGCTGTTCCAGGTGCGGCGGCTCAGCGAGTCGGTGACCGGGGACGTCGACTCGGAGGGCACGGAGCACGACGTACCGGAGTCGGTGCGGGTCCTGCTCGGCCCGGCCACCCCGTCGTCGTACGTCGAGCACGAGGAACTCGTCGTCGACGGTGTCGAGTTGGACTGGCGCCGCACCCGGGACGGCGTGCTGCACGCCGCCACGCTGGAGGGCGTCGCGGCCGGGCTGGCCTGGGCGGCGGGGCAGTGGCCGCGTCGCTTCGAGGTGGCCGCGCTGCTCGAAGACCCGTCCAGGACAGAGGAGTTGGCGCGCGACCGCTGGTTCGACTGACCAAACCTCCGCGGTGTGATCCGCGCAACATTCGCAAAGGTTGTTCACAACTCGTACAACCATTCCCACGAGCCCCGAGTCTGATCTGGTGAGCCACCCGGCTCTGCCAGACACTCGGGCCCCGTGTGCCGACACTTCGTGCGTCATCTTCGCCGCGGGTCCCCTTCTACGTGGGGAATACATTGCACAAGCGTGCGACTTTGGGTGTCGTCGTCACCGGCGCCCTGGCTCTGACCGCCCTTGCTGCTCCGGCCGCGCAGGCCGACGAGAAGTACGGCAACATCAAGGTCACCAGTGTTTCCGTCAACGGCGGCAAGGCCGTCGTCGTCGGCGCGAAGGCCAAGAAGACCATCACGCTCAAGTTCACTGTCACGGACAACTCCGGCCACCGCATGGCCACGGCGTACCTGTACCGCGGTGCGAACATCGACACCGCCGACAGCGCTGCCTCGCCGAGCAAGGACCCGATCACCTGCAAGAAGGTGACGTCGACCAAGTCCAACTGCACGGCGAGCTTCACCTTCACGCCGAACTACAACGCCATCAACTCCGTCGCGGGCACGTGGAAGACCTGGGCGATCGCCCAGGCCAAGGACTACGACTACGTCCAGAAGGACAACCTGAAGTCGTTCAAGGTCCTGCGCGCCGCCCAGCTCGCGGGTGCCAACGCCTCGCCGGAGCCGGTCGCCAAGGGTGCGACGATCACCGTCACCAGCAAGCTGACCCGCGCCAACTGGAACACCGGGGTGAACGGCGCGCTCGGCGGCCAGCCGGTGCAGCTGCAGTTCAAGAAGGCGGGCGCGACCGCCTACAAGACGGTCAAGACCGTCAACTCCGCCTCCACGGGCGCTGTGTCCAGCACCGTCAAGGCGAGCGTCGACGGCACGTACCGCTACGTCTTCGCGGGCACCTCGACCACGGCGGGCGCGACTGCCACGGGCGACACCATCGACGTGAAGTAAGCAGCTCGACCCAGGGGGATGCGCCGGGCGAACCGGCGCGTCCCCCAACCGCAGAGCCCGCGGGTCAACCGACTCGCGACCACCCGGGGCCACGTCACGACGACCGTCGGCCCCACCTCACCACCGGGGGAATACATGCGTATGCGTGCCACTGTGATCGCCGTCTCGGGCGCCCTCGCCCTGTCCGCCTTCGCCGTTCCGGCCGCGCAGGCCGATGACGCGCCCGGTGCCCTCGGGGCGTCGGTCACGCCGTTCGGGGCCCTCGCGGACGAGATCGTCGGCGACACCGTCATCAAGAAGGTCACCGTCAACGGTGGCAAGGACATCGTGGTCGGCACCTCCAAGAAGAAGAGCGTCACCCTCTCGGTCACCGCGACCGACCCGTCGGGCATCGAGGACGGCTACGCGTTCCTGTGGAAGGGGAACGACATCGACTCCGGCGATGTCGTGGGCGCGATGGTCCCGGACGCGGACAACGGCACCTGCACCGCCGTCGACGCGACCACGTCCACCTGCAAGGTGACCGTCGTCGCCGACCCGAAGGACAACATCTACGGCAACGTGCTGGCCGGCAAGTGGCACGTCTTCGCCGGTGCCCTGGGCAAGGACGGCGACTACAACATCCAGGAGAAGCACTCCAAGGCCAGCGTCAAGCGCGCGTCCGCGCTGACCGTCAACGCCTCTCCCGAGCCGGTCAAGAAGGGCAAGACCATCACGGTCTCCGGCAAGCTGACCCGCGCCAACTGGGACACCCTCAAGTACGCGGGCTACACCGGCCAGTCCGTGAAGCTGCAGTTCAAGAAGAAGGGCACGTCCGCCTACAAGGACGTCAAGACGGTCAAGTCCGGCTCCGGCGGGGCGCTGAAGACCACCGTCAAGGCGGCCGCCGACGGTTCGTTCCGCTTCGTGTTCGCGGGCACCTCCACCACGCCGGCCGTGACCTCCGCGGCCGACGCGATCGACGTGAAGTAGGTCGCGGGCAGCGGTGAGAGACAGGGGCGTCGGTCCGGGTTCTTCCGGGCCGGCGCCCTTTTCGTAGAGCGGGAGCGGACTTTCGTAAGAAGTGGACGCACGGTCCGTTGTGGTCAGAGGCGAGGACGCCGGCCGGCGGCGGGTCCGGTTTCCCCTACGGGCGTACGCCTGCTCCCGCGCGGGCGTACGCCCAGCGCGCGGTGCCCGTGCTACGCGGGGAAGCGGCGGTCCACCCATCTCCACAGGAACTCCAGGATCGCCCCGGCCCCGGCCGCGACGGCGACCGCCGTCCACGGCATCGTCGTACCGACCAGGCGCAGCGCGAAGAAGTCCT
The DNA here is from genome assembly GCF_019599145.1 of Streptomyces akebiae. Taxonomy (NCBI): domain Bacteria; kingdom Bacillati; phylum Actinomycetota; class Actinomycetes; order Kitasatosporales; family Streptomycetaceae; genus Streptomyces; species Streptomyces akebiae. The sequence goes on from NZ_CP080647.1 coordinate 5,662,147, forward strand.
GGAGCCAGGGGACGACGAGGACCAGCAGGAACCCGGCCCCCATCGCGGCGACCAGACCGAGACGCCACCAGGTGTAGGGGCGGGCGATGATGGCCAGCACCCACATGGAGATCAGGAAGAGCGTGAGGGTGGCGGCGCTGGTCTCGGCCTCCAGCGCGCCCTCGCCCGTGTAGTGGTGGCGGGCGATCAGGTAGGTGGCGAAGGTCGCCACGGCCGCCAGTACGCCGCCCGGGATGGAGTAGCGCATGACCCGGCGGACGAAGTGCGGTCTCGCCCGCTCCTTGTTGGGGGCGAGGGCGAGGAAGAACGCCGGGACGCCGATCGTCAGGGTGGAGAGCAGGGTCAGATGGCGGGGGAGGAAGGGGTACTCCACCTGCCAGCAGACGACCAGGATGGCGAGGAGCACCGAGTAGACCGTCTTCACCAGGAAGAGCGTCGCCACGCGGGTGATGTTGCCGATGACCCGGCGGCCCTCGGCGACCACCGACGGCAGGGTCGCGAAGCTGTTGTTGAGCAGGACGATCTGGGCCACGGCTTTCGTCGCCTCCGACCCGGAGCCCATCGCCACACCGATGTCGGCGTCCTTGAGGGCCAGGACGTCGTTCACCCCGTCGCCGGTCATCGCCACCGTGTGGCCGTGGGACTGGAGCGCGCCGACCATGTCCCGCTTCTGCTGGGGGGTCACGCGGCCGAACACGGTGCCCGCATCGAGGGCCGTCGCCATCTCCCCGCGCTCGGCGGGCAGCCGGCGGGCGTCGACCACGTCGCCGCTCAGGCCGAGCTTTCCGGCCACCGCGCCGACCGACACCGCGTTGTCGCCGGAGAGGACCTTCGCCCGTACGTTCTGCTCCTCGAAGTAGCGCAGGGTGTCGGAGGCGTCCGGGCGCAGCCGCTGTTCGAGGACGACGAGGGCGGCCGGGTGCGCGCCCGTCGCGACCTCGGGGTCGTCCAGTTCCCGGGTCACCCGGGCCAGCAGCAGCACCCGTAGCCCGTCCTCGTTCAGCCGTTCGGTCTCGGTGAGGGCCGGGTCGTCGTCGGGGAGGAGGACGTCGGGGGCGCCCAGCAGCCAGGTGCTGGAGTCGCCGTCGCCCTCGTTGAAGGCCGCGCCGCTGTACTTGCGGGCCGAGGAGAAGGGCAGTGACTCGGTGCAGCGCCAGTCCTCGCCGTCCGGGTAGGCGTCGATGATCGCCTGGAGGGAGGCGTTCGGCCGGGGGTCCGACGTGCCGAGGGCGCCCAGCACACGGCGTGCGTACGACTCGTCCGTCCCGCCCAGGGGGCGCAGCTCGGTGACGTCCATGCCGCCCTCGGTGAGCGTGCCCGTCTTGTCCAGGCAGACGGTGTCGACGCGGGCCAGGCCCTCGATGGCCGGCAGCTCCTGCACCAGGCACTGTTTGCGGCCGAGACGGATGACGCCGATGGCGAAGGCGACGGAGGTGAGGAGGACGAGGCCCTCGGGGACCATCGGGACGATGCCGCCGACCGTGCGGGCGACGGAGTCCTTGAAGTCGTTCTCCTTCACGATCAGCTGGCTGATGATCAGGCCGATCGCGGTCGGGACCATCATCCAGGTGACGTACTTGAGGATGGTGGAGATGCCGGAGCGCAGCTCGGAGTGGACGAGGGTGAAGCGGCTCGCCTCCTCGGCCAGCTGGGCCGCGTACGCCTCCCGTCCGACCTTGGTCGCGGTGAACGCGCCGCCGCCCGCGACCACGAAACTGCCCGACATCACCTGGTCGCCGGGCTGTTTGACGACCGGATCGGCCTCGCCGGTGAGCAGTGACTCGTCGATCTCCAGCCCGTCGGTCTCGACGCACTCCCCGTCGACGACGATCTTGTCGCCCGGCCCGATCTCGATCAGGTCCCCGAGGACGATCTCGGAGGTGCCGACCGGCGTGGCGGCGCCGTCCCGCCGGACCGTGGGCTTCGCCTCGCCGATCACCGCCAGGGAGTCGAGGGTCTTCTTCGCCCGCCACTCCTGGACGATGCCGATGCCCGTGTTGGCCAGGATCACGAAGCCGAAGAGGCTGTCCTGGATCGGCGCGACGAAGAGCATGATCACCCAGAGGACGCCGATGATCGCGTTGAACCGGGTGAAGACGTTCGCGCGGACGATGTCCACCGTGGAGCGGCTGCTCCGTACGGGTACGTCGTTCACCTCGCCGCGGGCCACCCGCTCGGCCACCTCGGCGGCCGTCAGACCACGCGCCCGTCGCGTGTCCAGGGGGGCCGAGGCGGCGGTGGGGTGCACAGGGTCGAGGTCGGTGCCCGCGTCGATGTGCGTCATGCATTCGACGGTACGTGCGGATTTGGGGGTTCACCCACCGAGTGTGCGAAAGATCCGACCTGGGGAGGAGGGTTTGCTCCGCCGTGGTGCCGGGGTCGTACGTGCCCGGCGTGCGGTGGGTGCCCTCGGTTGATGCCGGTCCCGGGGGTCGCGCCCCCGGACCCCCGTCTGTCGCCCTTCGGGCTCGTCCTCAAGCGCCGGTCGGGCTCAGGCGCCGGTCGGGCTCAGGCGCCGGTCGGGCTCAATTGGTGGCGGGCCGTGCCTCCACGTCGCCGGCCTCGGTCTCGCCGGTCCCGCCGGTCCCGTCGGTCCCGTCGGTCTCGCCGGTCTCGTCGGCTTCGGCCTCGGCCGTGGCCTTCCGTGCCGCGTCGCGTTTGATCGCCGCGTCCCGTCTGCGGACGTAGTAGATGCCGATGAAGCCGAGTCCGCCGCCCGCCAGGCAGGTCCACACCCACCAGGTGTGCCCGTGGTCCTCGTACCAGCCGTAGAAGGGGAGCTGGACGACGAAGAGGACGAGCCACAGGATCGTGCCGCCGATGATGGTCGGCACGATGGGCCCTTCCAGGGGCTCCGGTGCCTCGTGCTTGGGGGTCCACTTCGCCATGGGCACAGCTTACGAGGCGCCGGGGTCTACGCGCGGAGATGGCTTCGGCCGCAATGTATGTTCATACTGAAACGGTTTCTGACTGGCCACTTCTGTTCGTAGAAAACTCCAACAACGCCTGAAGGTCTGTTGGGGATGAGGTCTCGTATGTCCCCGCAGGGTTTCTCCCTCGACCGCTACTTCAGGATCACGGAGCGCGGCAGCACACTGTCGCGTGAGATCCGGGGCGGGTTCGCCACCTTCTTCGCGATGGCGTACATCATCGTGCTCAACCCGATCATCCTGAGCAGCGCGAAGGACATGTACGGGCACCAGCTGGACTACGGCCAGCTGGTCACCGCCACCGCGGTCACCGCCGCCTTCACCACCCTCCTCATGGGCGTCATCGGCAACGTGCCCATCGCGCTGGCGGCGGGGCTCGGCGTGAACACGGTCGTCGCCCTCCAGCTCGCGCCGCGCATGTCGTGGCCGGACGCGATGGGCATGGTGGTGCTGGCCGGTTTCGTCGTGATGCTGCTGGTGGCGACGGGCCTGCGGGAGCGCGTCATGAACGCGGTGCCGCTGGGCCTGCGCAAGGGCATCTCCATCGGTATCGGCCTGTTCATCATGCTGATCGGGCTGGTCGACGCCGGCTTCGTCACCCGGATCCCGGACATCGCCAGGACGACCGTGCCGCTCCAGCTCGGCGCTGACGGGCATCTCAACGGGTGGCCGGTGCTCGTCTTCGCCCTCGGCGCGCTGCTGACGCTCGCGCTGATCGTGCGCAAGGTGCCGGGCGCGATCCTCATCTCGATCGTCGCGATGACGCTGCTCGCGGTGGTCGTCGAGGCCGTCGCGAAGCTTCCTGCCGGTTCCTGGGGCCTGACCACCCCGAAGTGGCCCGGCAACCCGGTCGCGACCCCCGACTTCGGGCTGCTCGGCGAGGTCAGTCTCTTCGGCGGCTTCGACAAGGTCGGCCTGGTGACGGGCGTCCTCTTCGTCTTCACGGTCCTGCTGTCGTGCTTCTTCGACGCGATGGGCACGATCATGGGCGTCGGCGATGAGGCCAAGCTGACCGACGCGGACGGTCAGATGCCGGGCATCAACAAGGTGCTCTTCGTCGACGGCATCGCCGTCGCGGCCGGTGGTGCCAGCTCCTCGTCCGCCACGACCTGCTTCGTGGAGTCGACGGCGGGTGTGGGCGAGGGGGCGCGTACCGGCTTCGCGAACGTGGTCACCGGTGGCCTGTTCGCCGTCGCGCTGTTCCTCACTCCGGTCGCCACCATGGTCCCCTCCCAGGCGGCCACTCCGGCACTGCTCGCGGTCGGGTTCCTGATCCTCGCGAACTCCGTCCGCGAGATCGACTGGGCCGACTACACGATCGCGATCCCGGCCTTCGTGACGATGGTGATGATGCCGTTCACCTACTCGATCACCAACGGCATCGGCATGGGCTTCATCACCTTCGTCGTGCTGCGCCTGGCCGCGGGGCGCGGTCGCGACGTTCCGGTCGCGATGTACGCGGTGTCGGCGGTCTTCCTCTTCTACTACCTGATGCCGGCGCTGGGCCTGACGTGAGCGGACGCGGCCGCTGCCGGTGACCCCGCCTCCCCGGTCCTCGGTCCCTCACGTCGCCCCGGCCCTCAGGTCACCCCGTAGAACTTCTCCGTCTCGTCGACGGCGGTCTGGAACCGCTCGTCGAAGTCGTCCCGAATGAGCGTCCCGATCACGTAGTCCTGGACGCTCATTCCCCTTTTCGCCGCGTGGGTCCGGAGCCGTTCGAGCAGCTCCTCGTCTATCCGCAGGCTGAGCACAGTGGTCCCCATGTGTACGAGGGTCAGGTGCGCTCTGATGCGTCGTGTCATGTTCTGCGTACTAGTCACTCATATGAGTGATCCGGGGATTGGATCGGCGTGAGTGGCGGGGCTCACGGGCACGGCTGTGGAGTTTCGGTGGTCTTTAGGGAGAGTAATGAGTTAGGCTAAAGAACATGCCTGACCTGAACCATGGCGACGACGAGGCCGCTGTGAACGCCCTCCGCTCCGCCGTGATGCGCCTGTCCCGTCGGCTCAAGCATCAGCGGGTCGACGAGTCGCTGAGCCCGACCGAGATGTCGGTGCTCGGCACGCTCGCTCGTTGCGGTACGGCCACCCCCGGTGAGCTGGCCCGCAAGGAGCATGTGCAGCCGCCGTCGATGACCCGGATCGTCGCCCTGCTGGAGAGCAAGGGGCTGGTGAAGCTGGAGCCGCATCCCGAGGACCGGCGGCAGAAGGTGGTCACCCAGACCGAGCGGGCCGAGGCGATGCTGGAGGAGAGCCGACGCAAGCGCAACGCGTTCCTCGCGTCCCTGGTCGAGGGACTCGACGAGGAGGAGTGGGCCGCGCTCCGGACCGCCGCGCCGGTGCTGGAGAAGCTCGCGCACCTCTGATCCCGGGACCGGCCGCCGGGTGCGCCGCCTTCGTGGGCGGCACGCCGGTGCAGCCGCCGGTGCGCCCCGGCATACAGCCCGTGCGCCTTCGGGGTCGGGCATGGGCCGACCCGAAAACCAGCAGACAGAACAGGAGCGGTGAGGCTCACGCAACCCCATGACGTACACGCGTTTCACGCAAGGAGGCGAGCCCCTTTGAGTACGGGCCCCGGAACACCTTCCGTCCCCGCACCCCCGCCCACCCACGAGCCCCGGCCCACCCCCGCCGTACCGGAGGCCCCGCCGGATACCACCGGCCAGGTGAACAAGAGCGAGACACCGGGGGACTCCGGCTCGCCGACCGCGCCCGGCTCGCCGACGGGCCCCGCCGCGACCGGGAGCCCCGACGTCGCCGCCCCGCCCGCGCCCGCCATCCCGCCCGCTCGCCGCCCGGCGGCGCACGGCTCCGAGCCCGGCCGTTCCCCGGCCGGTGCGGCTGAGGCCTCGCGGGCCTCCATGTTCCGGTCGTTGAGGGTGCGGAACTACCGGCTGTTCTTCGTCGGGCAGGTCGTGTCGAACATCGGCACGTGGATGCAGCGCATCGCGCAGGACTGGCTGGTGCTGAGCCTGACGGGGTCGTCGACGGCCGTCGGTGTGACGATGGCGCTCCAGTTCCTTCCGATGCTGCTGTTCGGGCTGTACGGCGGCGTGCTCGTCGACCGGTTCCCCAAGCGGCGCCTGCTGTTCGTGACGCAGACGTCGATGGCGGTGACGGGGCTGGCGCTGGCCGCGCTGACGCTCTCGGACCAGGTGCAGGTGTGGCACGTGTACGTGGCCGCCTTCGCCGTCGGTATGGCCACGGTCGTCGACAACCCGGCCCGGCAGTCGTTCGTGTCCGAGATGGTCGGGCCGGACCAGCTGCAGAACGCCGTCAGCCTCAACTCGGCGAACTTCCAGTCGGCCCGTCTCGTCGGCCCCGCCGTCGCCGGAGTGCTGATCACCACCGTCGGCACGGGCTGGGCCTTCCTCTACAACGGCCTCTCCTTCGTCGCCCCCATCATCGGCCTGCTGCTGATGCGGACCCGCGACCTGCACCCCGTCCGCCGCGCCCCCCGCGCCAAGGGCCAGCTCCGCGAGGGCCTGCGCTATGTGGCCGGACGCCCCGAACTGCTGTGGCCCATCGTCCTCGTGGGCTTCATCGGCACCTTCGGCTTCAACTTCCCCGTCTGGCTCTCGGCCTACGCGGACGACGTGTTCCACGCGGACGCCGGCTCGTACAGCCTCTTCAACACGCTGATGGCGGTCGGCTCCGTCGCCGGCGCCCTGCTCGCGGCCCGCCGGGGCACCGCCAGGTTGCGCGTGCTGCTCGGTGGCGCGCTCGCCTTCGGGCTGCTGGAGATCGTGGCGGCGCTGGCCCCCGCGTACTGGATCTTCGCCCTGCTGATGGTCCCGATAGGGATGTTCGGCCTGACGGTGAACGTCACCGCCAACACGGCCATCCAGATGAACACCGACCCCGCGATGCGCGGCCGCGTCATGGCCCTCTACATGATGGTCTTCCTGGGCGGTACGCCGCTGGGCGCGCCGGTCGCCGGCTGGGTCACCGACGCGTACGGCGCCCGGCTCGGCTTCGTCGCCGGCGGTGTCGTCGCCACGGTCGCCACGGTCGTCGTCACTCTGTTCCTCGTCAGGGCCGGGGGGATGCGACTGTCGGTGGCGTGGCGGCGCGGGCACCCACGGGTCCGCTTCGTGCCCGCCCGGCGAGCCGCCGCGGACCACGCGGAGCAGGCTGGAGAAAAGCCCGAGGAGCAGACGGTGTCCGTGACGAGCGCGGCCTAGCGCTGGAAGGGTGGCACTCATGCGTACGACGAGTACCGTGCGGCTGTTCGCCGCGGTGTTGCCGCCCGATGAGGTGGTCGATGAACTCGGCCTGGTGGTCGGGGAGTTGAAACGGCTGGCCGGTGCGGACCGGTTGCGGTGGACCGCGCCGCCCGGCTGGCACTTCACGCTCGCCTTCTACGGGGAGGTCGAGGAGGACGTCGTCCCGGAGCTGTCGCGGCGGCTGGAGCGTGCCGCGGGCCGGAGCGAGCCGTTCCGGCTGGCGGTGCGCGGTGGCGGCCGGTTCGGGCACGGGCGGGCGCTGTGGGCGGGGGCCGAGGGGGACGTCGGCGCGCTGCGGATGCTGGCCGACCGGGCGGAGGCGGCGGCGCGGAAGGCCGGGGTGCCGATGGGGGAGCACCGCCGGTACACGCCCCATCTGACGGTGGCCCGCAGCCGGGTGGATCTCGACGTACGGCCGTACGTCGCCGTGCTCGACGCCTTCGCCGGGAGTCCGTGGACGGTGTCCGAGCTGGCGTTGGTGCGCAGCGATCTGCCGACGTCCGGGGTGGCGGGTGAGCAGCCGCGGTACGAGGCGGTGGCGCGGTGGGGGCTCGGGGCGGCCGGATGACCGTTCGGGCCGCCGGTTAGGCTCGGGGGGTGGACCCGAAGACCCGTAACCGGATCATGGCCGGTGTGCTCGTGCTGATGTTCGCCGTGGTGGCTGTGGCGGCGGCGCTCGGTAAGTGACCGCCGCGCTCCGGCGCCGTCGGGGAACTGCGGACCGTACTGACGCGCCTCCCAGGTGAGGGCTGGTCGCGCAATTCCCCGCGCCCCTCAAGGGCAGGGGCGGCCGGCGGTCACCAGGCGAAGGCCTCCGGGGACGGACCCGGGCCCGGGAAGATCTCGTCCAGGGCGCTCAGGAGCTCCTCGCTCAGGGTCAGCTCGGACGCGCGGATCGCGGAGTCGAGCTGCTGGGCCGTCCGGGGGCCGACGATCGGTCCGGTGACGCCGGGGCGGGTGAGGAGCCAGGCGAGGGCGGCCTCGCCCGGTTCGACGCCGTGCTTGTCGAGCAGGTCCTCGTACGCCTGGACCTGGGCGCGTACACCGCTGTCGGCGAGGGCGTCGGCGGCACGGCCGGAGGAGCGGCGACCGCCCTCGGCCTCCTTCCTGATGACGCCGCCGAGCAGCCCGCCGTGCAGCGGCGACCAGGGGATGACCCCGAGGCCGTACTCCTGCGCGGCCGGGATGACCTCCATCTCGGCGCGGCGCTCGGCGAGGTTGTAGAGGCACTGCTCGCTGACGAGGCCGATGGTGCCGCCCCGGCGGGCGGCGATCTCGTTGGCCTGGGCGATCTTGTAGCCGGGGAAGTTGGACGAGCCTGCGTACAGGATCTTGCCCTGCCGCACGAGCACGTCGACGGCCTGCCAGATCTCCTCGAAGGGCGTGGCCCGGTCGATGTGGTGGAACTGGTAGACGTCGATGTGGTCCGTGCGCAGGCGCTTGAGGCTGGCGTCCACGGCCCGCCGGATGTTCAGCGCGGAGAGCTTGTCGTGGTTGGGCCAGGCGTCGGCCGAGGCCGCCATGTTGCCGTACACCTTGGTCGCGAGGACGACCTTGTCGCGGCGGTCGCCGCCCTTCGCGAACCAGTTGCCGATGATGCTCTCGGTGCGGCCCTTGTTCTCGCCCCAGCCGTACACGTTCGCCGTGTCGAAGAAGTTGACTCCGGCGTCCAGCGCCGCGTCCATGATCGTGTGGCTGTCCGCTTCGTCCGTCTGCGGACCGAAGTTCATCGTGCCGAGGACCAGTCGGCTGACCTTGAGTCCTGTGCGTCCGAGTTGTGTGTACCTCATGACCGTCCAGCCAAGGCGGTGGAGTGCGCTCTAGGCAAGCGGAAGGGATCTTGCGCTAACTGGAGGTTAGTGCTTTCCTTTCGTAAGCATATGTTTGAACTTTCAAGCTGAGTCTCCAGATGGGAGCATCGTGACCCCCACCACGCCTGCCCGACGCACGCTCGTCGCCGTCCTCGCGGCCGTCGCGCTGACGTCCACCCTCGCCGTCGTACCGGCCGCCGCGGCCCCGCCCGCCGCCGTCGCCGAGCGCGCCCCGCACGGGGACGCCGCGCGGCTCGCCCATCAGAAGTCCGTGGCCGTACGGGTGCTGAAGGGGGTGTTCGAGGACGGGGACACGGCGGTCGTCGACCGGTACGTGCGGCCGGACTACATCCAGCACAACCCGTTCGCCCCGGACGGCGCCGAGACGCTGAAGGGGCTCGCGGCGGCCATGGTGCAGCAGTTCCCGGACGCCGCCTACGACATCAAGCGGGTCATCTCCCAGGGCGACCTCGTCCTCGTCCACTCCAACGTCGTGCTCACGCCCGGCAGCCGGGGCTCCGCCGTCTTCGACATCTTCCGGTTCCAGGGCGGGCGGATCGCGGAACACTGGGACGTGGGGCAGGAGGTGCCGGAGTCCTCCGCCAACGGCAACGACATGTTCTCCACGGTCAGCCGTCCGCGCACCGCCGTGCCGGGGCCGGCCTGGCTGACCTCGTACAACGAGAAGCTGGTGACCAAGGCCTTCGACCGGCTGCTGGTGCGCAAGGACCTCTCGGCGCTCGACCGGTACTGGGGCCCCGAGTACCACCAGCACAACCCGAACATCCCCGACGGGGTGGCCGGGGCCAGGGCCGGTCTGGGCGGCTACTTCGAGCAGTTCCCCTCCCTCGCCGTCGCGCGCAAGCGCGTCGTCGCCGAGGGCGACCTCGTCGCCGTCCACAGCCACTACGTCAACGCCCCGGGCGAACGCGGCCAGGCCGTCGTCGACCTGTTCCGGGTGCGGAACGGCAAGATCGTCGAACACTGGGACGCGCTCCAGGACGTGCCGGAGACGTCGGCGAACGACAACACGATGTTCTGACCGTCACACCGTTTCCCGATGGGCCCGGCGGTCATGACGCCGGGCCTTCGTGGCGACGGTCGGTGTCGGTTCTTCGCGAGGGGCTGATGGGTGTCAGTCCTGCAGTTCGCGAGGGACTGTGGGTGTCAGTTCTTCGCGAGGGACTGTGGGTCCTGGTCGTCGTTCGGGGCGGGGACGAGGGGCGGCTCGGCACCGCGGCGGGGGGTGAGGAGGAGCAGGGGGGTCGTCAGGAGGAGCAGGCCGGCCGTGGCGATCGCGGTGCGCGGGGTGGTGACGGCGGCGAGGAGACCCCAGAGGGCCGTCATGGCGGCGGTGGTGAGCTTGCCGGTGACGGACCAGGCGGTGAGGGTGCGGGCGACGCGGTCCGGCGGGGTCCGGGTGAGGCGCTGCGTGGCCAGTACGGGGTTGAAGACGCCGATGCAGATGATCAGGCCGAACTCGACGACCATGACGAGGACGAGGCCGGCCGGGCCCGCGCCGACGAACGCCAGCCCGAGCGGCCAGCACGCCCGCAGGGTTCCGGCGACCCGGACGACCCTGTCCTGGCCGTAACGGGCGACCAGAGGGCGGGAGAGGCGGGAACCGATCAGGCCGCCGACGCACGGGACGGCGAAGGCGAGGCCGTACTGCCAGGGCGCGAAGCCGAGTTGACCCACCATCAGGATGACCAGCAGCGGCGCCGGCGCCATGATCAGGGAGTTGACCAGGACGGAGTTGAGGAAGAGGGGACGCAGGGCCCGGTCGCGGAGGATGTACCGCCAGCCGTCGAGGAGATCCCCGGCGCGGAACCGGGGGGTGCTGCCCGCGGTCGGCTTCGTGGACGGGTCCGGTCGGGTCGGCCGGGGCTCCTCGCCGCCGATCGCCCGGATGCCCGCTGCCGACAGGAGGTAGCTGCCGGCGTCGATCAGCACGGTGACGACCGGGCCGAAGAGACCCATCGCGGCACCGCCGAGGGGCGGGCCGAGCATGGTCGTCGTCCAGGTCGTGGCCTCGAAGCGGCCGTTGGCGGCCACGAGGTGCTCCGGGGGGACCAGGAACTTCAGACAGGCACCGCTCGCCGCGGTGAAGGTGATGTCGGCCACGGCGACGACCGTGGAGACCAGGAGGAGTTGAGGGAAGGTGAGCAGGTCCAGGGCGTAGGCGACGGGGACGGACAGCAGGGTCGCGCAGCGGACCAGGTCCATCGTGATCATCACCGGGCGCTTGCGGCGGAACTCCACCCAGGGGCCGAGCGGTACGGCCACGGCCGCGCCCACCGCCAGGCCGGTGGCCGCCAGCGCGGAGACCTCCGTGGGGCCGACGTGCAGGACCAGGACCGCGATCAGGGGGAGCGCGTCGAACGACAGCCGGGTCCCGAACGCGCTGACCGCGTACGCCGCCCACAGCCACCGGAACTCCCGCCCCAGCCCACCGCCCCGTGTCATCCGCCCCGCCCCGCATCCGTCGCCGCCGCGTCCGACCGGGACATCCAAGTGGGCGGGGGGCCGCCGATCAAGTGCGGGGTGCCCCCGAAGAGGCTGCGGGCGACGCCGTCAGTCCCGCGGGAAGTCGGCGGTGGGAAGGACCAGGCCGAGCAGGGTGGTGGTCATGTCGACGTCGCCGCCGTACGTGATGGACAGGTCACTGACGTAGTCGCCGTCCTTGGGCTGGGTGAACAGCCGGCACTTGCCCGCGTAGGGGTCGGCGATCAGATAGACGGGGACCTCGGCGAGTGCGTACGCGGTCTTCTTGGGGCCGTAGTCGTTCCGGGCGGTGTCTTTGGAGATGACCTCGGCGATGAACTCGACGTCCTCGTAGCGCCAGCGGCCGTTGGCGTCCTTGTCAGCGCCGTCGCGCAGCTTCGCCACGTCCGGGGCGAGACCGTTCAGCTGACCGGGGAAGTCGATGCGGACGTCCGACACGGCGTTCACACCCTTCCCGAATGCCTCCAACAGTGCCTGGAGAACCGCGAAAATGGTCTTCCAATGAGCATCCCGCTGCGGCGACATGTAGATGGTCCCCTCGACGATCTCGGCCCTGTAGCCCTCGGGGACGTGCATCTGGTCGAACAGCTTGTCCAGGGTCTGCTCGTTGATGTCGGCCATCTCGATCCTGTCTTCAAGGACGGTCATCGTGGCGCTCCTCCCCGGCCGCCCCTCGATCGAAGACGGCCGCGCAGTACAACGATACGCACGGTGACCAGGGCGCGGGCGGCGCGACTACGTGGCGCGACGGCTCAGGAGTACGGCAGTTCGTACGGTCCCCCCAGGTCCCACGCCTCGTGCATCGCGTTCGCGAAGGTCGCCGCGATCTTGTGTTCGCCGGAGGCGTTGGGGTGGGTGCCGTCGTAGGTGTCCTCGTGGATGTCGTACGACGGGGGCGGGGAGGCCAGCAGGAGCGGGGAGCGGGGTTCGTCGAGGTCGGCGGCCGTCTTGGCGAGGAGTTCGTTGAAGCGGGCGACCTGGGCGGCGAAGGGGGCGTCGGACTCGGCGCGGACGTTCGGGATGACCGGCAGGAGGACCATGCGGATGTGCGGGGCGGCCTCCCGGGCGGCTTCGACGAAGCGGCGGGCGTTCTCGGCGGTCTGCTCGGCGTTGGTGTAGAAGCCCAGGTCGATGAGGCCGAGGGAGACCAGGAGGACGTCGGCCCGGTGGCTGCGGACCGCGTCGGCGATCAGCGGGGCCATGTGGAGCCAGCCCTCGCCCCAGCCCGCGAGGTGGGCGCGGGGGAAGCGCGGGTCGGTGTCGGCGTACTCGTACGACGTCGGGGCGTCCGTCGCCTTGTCGTAGAGCGTCTCGCGCGGCCCGACGATCTTGAAGGGGCCGTCGTCGTACGTCGTGCGCAGGTGCTGCCAGAACCGGTAGCGCCATGTGTGTTCGCCCGCGCTGCCGATCGTCATGGAGTCGCCTACGGGCATGAACCTGAGCATCCGCTCATCATGAACGATCGCTACCGGCGGGTACGACCTCTCGACGGAGAAGAGCCCTGTGAACCCCGCCACGTGGGCCGCGCCCACCCACCCCACCGCGCACGGCGCTCCCCCGCTCCACTCGGCGGAGCGAGATGGCAGGCTTGGGCCCATGCGCCGTCGCCCCCTCAACCGTCCTCACCCCCTCCGCCGGTTCCGCGGGTTCCGCGCGGCCCGCGCCGGTCTCGCCGGTCTCGCCGCGATCCTGCTCGCCGCCCTCCCGGCCGCGCCCGCGGTCGCCGACGACGACGGCTTCACGATGCAGGACTCGCGGATCACCGAGTCGAGCGGTCTCGCCGCGTCGCGTCAGCACCCGGGGGTCTACTGGACCCACAACGACAGCGACGACGGGGCGTTCCTCTACGCCGTCGACAGCGGGACGGGCGAGACGGTCGCCACGGTCACGCTGACGGGCGTGGGCACCCCGAGGGACGTCGAGGCGATCTCGATGGGCCCCGGCAACAAGCTCTACGTCGGCGACATCGGCGACAACCTCGGCGGCACGTGGGCGTACGTGTGGATCTACGAGTTGCCGGAGCCGAAGGAGCTGAAGGACCAGACGCTCAAGGCCACGCAGTACGTCGTGAAGTACGAGGACGGGGCGCGGGACGCGGAGGCGCTGATGGTGCATCCGAAGACCGGGCGGGTCTACATCGCCGACAAGAACGAGGCGGGCGGGTCGCTGTACGAGGGCCCCGCGGAACTGTCCGCCTCCGGCACCAACGTGTTCAAGAAGGTCGCGTCCGTCCCCGACCTGGAGGTCACGGACGGCGCGTTCTCGCCGGACGGCAAGCAGCTCGCCCTGCGGGCGTACTTCGGCGGCATCCTCTACGACTGGAACGGCGGCAAGATCGAGAAGGTCGAGCGGCTGAGCGTCCCCCTGCAGCGGCAGGGGGAGTCGGTGACCTTCCGCACCGACGGCTCGAAGATCATGTACGGCAGTGAGGGGTCCGGCAGCTCGGTCGTCGCACGGGACGTGCCCGGCGGCGGCTCCGGGAGCGGCGGCTCCGGCTCGTCCTCCTCCGACGGGGGCGGCTCCGGCGCGGCCAAGGCCGACGGCGAGGGCACCGGCTCGACCTTCAAGGTCGGCGCGCTCGCCGTGGCCGGCGCGGTCGTCGTCGTATGGGGCTTCCGGCGGCTGCTGCGCCGCCCGTCGGCCTGAGTCGCCCGTCGCCCGAGTCACCTGTCGGCCCGAGTCACCCGTCGGCCTGGGCCGCTCGCGCCTGGGCCGCCTGTCGGCCTGGGCCGCCTGTCGTCCTCGGGCACCCGCCTACCCGTCTCCGGGTTCCCTGCTTCCGGCCTCTTCGACCCCGATCTCTTCGCCTCCGACCTTTTCGCCAACGACCTCTGCGGCCCTGGCCTCTTCGTCTCCGGCCTCTTCGACCCCGACTTTTTCGCCTCCGGTCTCTGCGACCCCGATCTCTTCGCCTCCGGCCTCCCCGCCCTCACGGCGGCGGGTCACGAACACCTCCAGTCCGTCCAGGATGCGTTGCAGCCCGAACTCGAAGTGGTCGAAGTCCGTGCCGAAGGCGTCCTCGGAGAGGCCGGCGAGGACGGGATAGCGGCCGGAGAGCATGAGCTCTTCGAGGACGGGCGCCTGGGCCTGCCAGAACTCCGCGTCGGTGAGACCGGTGCGGTGCTCCGCCTCCTGCGCGTAGAGCTGGGTGCGGGCGGCGCCGACGACATAGCCGTCCACGGCGACGACCGCGGAGATCAGTTCGGGGTCGGTCAGCCCCATGGACTTGATGCGGGAGAGCACCTTCTCCATGCCGTCGAGCGCGCTCGGCCCGAGGACCGGGCGGGACTGGTTGACCTGGAGGAGCCAGGGATGGCGGCGGTAGAGGGCCAGCGTGGCGCGGCCCATGGCCTCCAGGGCCGAGCGCCAGCCGCCGTCGCCGAGGTCGGCGGGATTCTCGGAGGGCCGCTGGACGCGGTCGAGCATCAGGTCCAGCAGTTCGGCCTTGCCGGGGAGGTAGCGGTACAGGGACATGGTCCCGGTGCCGAGTTCGGTGGCGACCCGGCGCATCGAGAGGGCGTGCAGCCCCTCCGCGTCGGCGACCTGGACGGCCGCCTCCACGATCCGGTCCAGCGTGAGCCCCGGCTTCGGGCCGCGACTGGGGCGCGGGCCGGTGTCCCAGAGCAGTTGCTGGGTGCGGACGATGTCGCCGCTCCCGCTGGTCTCCGTACCGCCTGCGGTGCTGCCTGCCGTACCGGCCGCCGTACGGCTCTTGCCCCTTGTCATGGGGCCGAGTTTAGGTCCTCGCGAAAAAACTGGGTACGTCGTACGCGCAATCGGGTACGGTGTACCCAGTTCTTTTCGGAAGGGGGACTCATGGGTGACGGATACGCGGTCCGGGCGGAGGGCCTGGAGAAGCGGTACGGGGAGAAACGCGCGCTCGACGGCTTCGACCTCACGGTCCGCGAGGGCTCGGTGCACGGCCTCCTCGGCCCGAACGGCGCGGGCAAGACCACCGCCGTGCGCATCCTCTCCACGCTGCTGCGCCTGGACGGCGGCCGGGCGACGGTGGCCGGCCTCGACGTGGCGCGGCACCCGCGCGAGGTGCGGGCCCGCATCGGCCTCACGGGTCAGTACGCCGCCGTGGACGAGGTGCTGACCGGCCGTCAGAACCTGGAGATGTTCGGCCGGCTGTTCCACCTCGGCGGGAAGCGGGCGAAGCTGCGCGCGGTCGAGCTGCTCGACCGGTTCGACCTCACCGACGCCGCCGACAAGGGCGTCGGCAAGTACAGCGGCGGCATGCGGCGCCGGCTCGACCTCGCCGCCTCGATGATCCTCGCCCCGTCCGTGCTCTTCCTCGACGAGCCGACGACCGGCCTCGACCCACGCAGCCGGGGTGAAGTCTGGGAATCCGTAAGGGCGTTGGTCGCGAGTGGTACGACCGTGCTGCTCACCACGCAGTATCTGGAGGAGGCCGACCGGCTCGCCTCGCGCATCACCGTCATCGACCAGGGACGGGCCATCGCGGACGACACCCCGGACGGGCTGAAGAGCACGGTCGGCGGCGACCGCATCGAGGTCGTCGTCGCCGAGCGCACCGACATCCCGCGCGCGGTGAAGGTCGTCGCCCGGGTCTCGGACGGCGAACCGGAGTCGGACGAGACGGAGTTGCGCGTCCACGCGCCCGTGACCGACCGCGTCTCGGCCCTCACCGAGGTGGCCCGCACCCTCCAGGACGAGGGCGTGCGGGTCGAGGACATCGGCCTGCGCAGGCCCAGCCTGGACGACGTGTTCCTGCGTCTGACGGGCCACCGCACGGAGAAGACCGACGAGAACGACAAGGGGGCTGCCGCATGACCGCCGTCGATCCGAAGACCGTCGATCCGAAGACCGCCGATCCGAAGATCGCCGATCCGACCGCCGTCGATCCGAAGGCCGTCGCCACGAGTACGGTCGTCACGAGCGCCGTCGACCTTGAGGTGTCGAGCGCGCGCGGCAGCATGTACTGGGTGTTGTCCGACGTCTGGAACATCGTCCGCCGCGGCCTCACCCACTACCGGCGCCAACCGGTCAACATCGCCTGGCAGTTGGGCTTCCCGATCCTCTCCGTCCTCCTCTACGGCTATGTCTTCGGCAGTGCCATGCAGGTGCCCGGCGGCGGGGACTACCGGGACTTCCTGATGCCGGGGATGTTCGTGATGACGATGGCCTTCGGGTTCATCAACACGGCGACCCTCGTGGTCTACGACTCCACCAAGGGTGTCATCGACCGGTTCCGCTCCATGCCGATGGCGCCGTCGGCGGTCGTCGCGGGGCGCGGGGTGACCGATCTCCTCGTCGCCTGCGCCGAGTTGGCCATCATGATGCTGACGGCCCTCGCGATGGGCTGGCGGCCGGACGCGGGCCTCGGCTTCCTGGCCGCGTTCGGTCTGCTGCTCTGGCTCCGCTTCGCGCTCATCTGGATCGGCGTCTGGCTGGGCCTGCTGGTTCCCAACCCGGAGGCGGCGGGCGGTCTCTTCGCGGTCGCCTTCCCGCTGACCATGATCTCCAGCATCTTCGTCGCGCCGCAGCTGATGCCCGACTGGCTGGGCTGGATCGCCGCCTGGAACCCGATCTCCTCCACGGCCGCCGCCACCCGTGACCTGTTCGGCACCCCGGTCGGCGGCGGTGACTCCTGGATCGAGGAGAACGCGCTGCTGATGGCCGGTGTGTGGCCGGTGGTGCTGACGCTGGTCTTCCTGCCGCTGGCGGTGCGGAGGTTCCAGAAGCTGAGCCGGTGACGTACGGCGGACGGAAACCGCGCGGGGCGTCCGGTGTACCAGGTGGCGCCGGACGCCTTGACGTGTCCATGTGACCTGTCTTCCATGGGAGGTGCGGGTTGTGGGAGCGCTCCCACAACCTGTTCCGGACCCGCGCCTCCCGAGGAGGAAGCAGCGATATGTTCCGCAGCTTACGGAGAACCCTGGGCGCCCTGTGCGCGGCCGCCGCCGTGCTCGCGCTGCCCCTGACCGGCGGCGCGCACACGGCGGCCGCTTCGGCCGGTTCGGTCGAGAAGGCCGCCGAGGCCGGTGCTGGTTACTGGCGCACCAGCGGCCGGCAGATCCTGGACGCGAGCGGGCAGCCCGTCCGTATCGCCGGCGTCAACTGGTTCGGCTTCGAGACCGCCAACCACGTCACCCACGGCCTGTGGGCGCGCGACTACAAGAGCATGATCGACCAGATGAAGTCGCTGGGCTACAACACCATCCGCATGCCCTACAGCGACGACATCCTCAAGCCCGGCACCATGCCGGACAGCATCAACCACTCCGACGGCAAGAACGCCGACCTCCAGGGCCTGACCTCGCTCCAGGTGCTGGACAAGATCGTCGCGTACGCCGGGCAGAGCGGCCTGAAGATCATCCTCGACCGGCACCGTCCGGACGCGGCGGGCCAGTCGGCCCTCTGGTACACCTCGGCCGTCCCCGAGACGACGTGGATCACCAACCTCAAGGCGCTGGCCACCCGCTACAAGGGGAACCCGACGGTCGTCGGCATCGACCTGCACAACGAGCCCCACGATCCCGCCTGCTGGGGCTGCGGCGACACGGCCAGGGACTGGCGGCTGGCCGCCCAGCGTGCAGGGAACGCGGTCCTGTCCGTCAACCCCGAGCTGCTGATCCTCGTCGAGGGCGTCCAGACGTTCGACGGGGTCTCGGGCTGGTGGGGCGGCAACCTGATGGGTGTGGCCCGGTACCCCGTACAACTGGACGTGGCGAACCGGGTGGTGTACTCGGCCCACGACTACGCCACGAGCGTCGCCCAGCAGAGCTGGTTCAGCGACCCGTCCTTCCCGGCCAACATGCCGGGCATCTGGGACAGGTACTGGGGCTACATCTTCAAGCAGAACATCGCGCCGGTGTGGGTCGGCGAGTTCGGTACGACGCTGCAGTCCACGATCGACCAGCGCTGGCTGGCGGCCCTGGTGACGTATCTGCGCTCGACCTCCGCCCACGGCTCGGACTCCTTCCACTGGACCTTCTGGTCCTGGAACCCCAACTCCGGTGACACCGGCGGCATCCTGAAGGACGACTGGCAGACGGTGGACACGGTCAAGGACGGCTACCTGACGAGCATCAAGGCCCCGGGCTTCCCGCCGGGCGGTGGCACCGACCCCGGTGACCCGGAGGATCCCGGTGACCCGGGCGGCGGGACGCCCGCCTGCGCCGCCGCCTACACCGTCAGCAGCGACTGGGGCAGCGGCTTCAACGCCGAGGTGAAGGTCACCAACACCGGTACGACCGCGATCGGTTCGTGGAAGGTGACCTGGACCTGGCCCGGCTCCCAGCGGGTGACGAACATGTGGAACGCCTCGTACACCCAGAGCGGGTCGACGGTCACCGCGACCAACGCGGCCCACAACGGGGCACTGGCCGCGGGCGGTTCGGCGAGTCTCGGCTTCGGGGGCGCGCCCGGGGGCGGGGGTGTGCCGAGCGTGACCTGCACGGCGTCGTGAGGGGTGTCCCGGGGTCGCCTTCCGAAGGCCTCGTCGTGTGAAGGGTGTGTCCTGGATCTGAGCAACTGCCCCTTTCTGTGAGGTATTTGAGAGTAAGCAATGACTCAATTCGGTCAAGTCTTGGTCGAATGAGTTCTTGCGGGGTGCGGTCTTCGGGAACCATGCCGCACGGGCCGCGTACCCGCGGCCCGTGAACCCCCCTCACCGTTGCGAGAGAACTCCATGAGAAGAAGCGCAGCCGTGCTGTGCGGCGCCGGCGTCGTCCTGGCCGGGACCATCAGCGCCGTGCCCGCCAACGCGAGCGGGTCGTCCGCCGCGAACACCGTCCAGGCCGCCGCCGCGAAGGTCGCCTGGAAGAAGTGCGCCACGGACGACTACCCGACGCTGCAGTGCGCGTCGGTGAAGGTGCCGCTCGACTACGCGAAGCCCAGCGGGAAGAAGATCACGCTGGCGCTGTCCCGCGTGCCGCACACCTCGAAGACCTACCAGGGCCCGCTGCTGGTCAACCCGGGCGGCCCCGGCGGCAGCGGTCTGACGCTGGCCGGATACGTCGCCTCGTCGCTGCCGAAGAAGGTCGCGGCCCAGTACGACGTCATCGGCTTCGACCCGCGCGGCGTGGGCGCCAGCAAGCCCGCCCTGAACTGCAAGCCCGGTTACTTCAACCCGGTGCGCCCGGACTCCGTGCCCAGCACGGCCGCGATAGAGAAGGCGAACGTCGAGCGCGCCAAGGCCTTCGCCAAGGCCTGCGCGACGAAGCACAAGGACGTCCTGCCGTACATCAACACGATCAGCGCCGTGAAGGACCTGGACTCGATCCGCAAGGCCCTCGGCGCGAAGAAGATCAACTACTTCGGCTACTCGTACGGCACCTACCTCGGCGCCGTCTACGCCAAGCTCTACCCCGAGCGCGTCCGGCGCCTGGTGCTCGACTCGATCGTGGACCCGACCGGTGTCTGGTACGAGGACAACCTCGACCAGGACTACGCCTTCGACAAGCGCCACAAGGCGTTCACGAAGTGGGTCGCCAAGTACAACTCCACGTACAAGCTCGGCACCGACGCGAAGAAGATCGAGGCGAAGTGGTACGCCATGCGGGCCGCCCTCGCCGAGAAGCCCGCGGGCGGCAAGGTGGGCGCCTCCGAGCTGGAGGACACCTTCCTCCCCGGCGGCTACTACAACGGCTACTGGCCGTACCTCGCCGAGGCGTTCGCGGCCTACGTGAACGACAAGAACGCCGACCCGCTGGTCGAGGCGTACGAGAACTTCGCCGCCATCGACTCCTCCGGTGACAACGGCTACAGCGTCTACGCCTCGGTGCAGTGCCGTGACGCGGCCTGGCCGCGCGACTGGAAGAAGTGGCAGAAGGACAACTGGGCGGTCTACAAGAAGGCGCCGTTCATGGCCTGGAACAACGCCTGGTACAACGCGCCGTGCGCGTTCTGGCCGACCAAGTCCCTGAAGCCGGTGAACGTCGCCAACAGCAAGCTCCCGGCGACGCTGCTCTTCCAGGCGACGGACGACGCGGCCACCCCGTACCAGGGCGGCGTCACCGTTCACAAGCTGCTCAAGAACTCCAGCCTGGTCGTCGAGCAGGGCGGCGGCAACCACGGCATCACGCTGAGCGGCAACAGCTGCCTCGACAAGTACCTGGCGACCTACCTCACCAACGGCAAGGTGCCGCACGGCAAGGGCAAGGTCGACGCCACCTGCAAGAAGCTGGCCGACCCGAAGCCGGCGGTCGCCCAGGAGGCGTCGGCCCGGTCGACGCTGAGCACGGCCCCGGGAACCGCCGCCACGAGCGGTGCCACCCTGCACGGCATCCTCGGCTTCCGCGGCTGACCCGTCCGGCCGAGCATCACCTCGTACGGTGACGAGAAGGGCGCCCGGTGGTTCCACCGGGCGCCCTTCGACGTCGTACGTGCCGTACGGGTGTGATCAGAGCTTCTCGATCACGTAGTCGACGCACTTCGTGAGGGCCTCGACGTCCGCCGGGTCGATCGCCGGGAACATGGCGACGCGGAGCTGGTTGCGGCCGAGCTTGCGGTAGGGCTCGGTGTCGACGATGCCGTTGGCGCGCAGGACCTTGGCGACGGCGGCGGCGTCGATCTCGTCGGAGAAGTCGATCGTGCCGATGACCTGGGACCGCTTGGCCGGGTCGGTGACGAAGGGGCTCGCGTACTTGCTCTCCTCCGCCCAGGTGTACAGCCGGGTCGAGGAGTCCTTTGTCCGGGCCGTGGACCAGCTCAGACCGCCCTGGCCGTTGATCCACTCCAGCTGCTGGTTGAGCAGGAAGAGGGTGGCGAGGGCCGGGGTGTTGTACGTCTGGTTCTTGCGGGAGTTGTCGATCGCCGTGGGGAGGCTGAAGAACTCCGGGACGTGACGGCCCGAGGCGTGGATCCGCTCGGCGCGCTCGATGGCGGCCGGGGAGAAGACGCCGATCCACAGGCCGCCGTCGGAGGCGAAGGACTTCTGCGGGGCGAAGTAGTAGACGTCGGTCTCGGCGATGTCGACGGGCAGGCCGCCGGCGCCGGACGTGGCGTCGACCAGGACGAGGGCGCCCTCGTCGGCACCGGCCACGCGGTTCAGCGGGGCGGCGACACCGGTGGAGGTCTCGTTGTGGGTGAAGGCGTAGACGTCGACGCCCGCCTCGGCGGCCGGCTCCGGGTGGGTGCCGGGGTCGGAGGAGACGACCGTCGGCTCGGCGAGCCAGGGGGCGAGCTTCGCGGCCTTGGCGAACTTCGAGCTGAACTCGCCGAAGGTCAGGTGCTGGCTCTTGTTCTCGATCAGGCCGTGCGTCGCGACGTCCCAGAACGCCGTGGAGCCGCCGTTGCCGAGGATGACCTCGTAGCCCTCGGGGAGGGAGAACAGCTCGCTGATGCCCGCGCGGACCTGGCCGACCAGGTTCTTCACCGGGGCCTGGCGGTGGGAGGTGCCGAGCAGGGAGGTACCGGTCGCGGCCAGGGCGTCCAGCGCCTCCGTCCGCACCTTGGAGGGGCCCGCGCCGAAACGTCCGTCGGCGGGCTTGATGTCAGCGGGGATCTGGATATCAGCCACGACCGCGAGCCTATCGGCTCCGCGAAACGCGGGCGAAACGTCGTCCGTCGGGTGAGACGGCCCGGGGGTTCTGGGTGCGTTGCCGGGTGCGGGTCCGGGTGCGGGTCCGGGAGCGGGTCCGGTGGGGCATCTCGCGCAGTTCCCCGCGCCCCTGAAAAAGCGGGGCTGCGCCCCTGCTCTTTCGCCCGGAAAGGGCCGTAGGCCCTCAAGGGGCGCGGGGAACTGCGCGACCAGCCCCCACCGGACCCGCACATGGGGGTCGAAGGGGCGCAGCCCCTTGAGGATGGGACGGGTAGGGGCGGCGGGGGCGAGACCCGTCCGGGCTCAAGCCCCCCTGGCCGGCCCCGGCGAGAACCGCACCGGCAACCCCACCAACCCCCGCAGCCACGGCGACGGCCGACGCGTCAGGGCATCCGCCGGGACCGCGAGGTCCAGGTCCGGAAGCCGGTCGAGGAGGACCTCGATACCCGTTCGGGCGATGACCTCGGCGGTCTCCTGAGCCGGGAACGGACACCGGTGGTCGCCGTGACCGAAGGAGAAGTGGGCGTTGTTGCCACCGGTCAGGGCGGAGCCGTGGGTACGGACGCGCGGGTCGGAGTTGGCACCCTGCAGGCCCAGCAGGACCAGGTCACCCGCACGGAGGACACGGCCGCCGAGCCGGGTGTCCCGGGTGGTCCAGCGCCCGGCCGCGTTCTGGATGGGAGCGTCCTCCCACAACACCTCGTTCATGGCCTCGGCCACACTGCTGCGCCCACCGAAGAGCGACGCCGCGAAACGGTCGTCCGTCAGCATCAGCCGCAGGGAGTTGCCGATCCAGTCGGCCGTCGGCTGATGCCCCACCGCCAGCATCACCATCACATCGTGCGTCACCTCCTCCACCGTCACCTCGTACGCACGCGCGTTCGCCAGGAGCCGCGAGACCACGTCGTCGCCGGGCCGCTGCCGGCGCTCCGCCACCAGCCGGGTCATCGCCGTCCGCAGATACTCCTCGGCCGCCATCGCCCGGTCCTGGCCGTCGAGGATGTCGTTCAGCGCCGCCACCAGCCCGGGGGCGTGCTCCTCCCGGAAGCCGAACAGGAACGCCAGCACCCGCGCGGGCAGGGGCGCCGCGAACTGCCCCACCAGATCGGCCGCGCCCACCCCGCACACCACGTCGATCAACTCGTCGGCGAACCGCTCGACATGACCGCGCAGCTCCAGCGGATCGACCGCCTCCCACGCCTCCTCGATCAGCGCGGCGCGCTGCCGGTGCCGCTCGCCGACCGTGCCGAGGACCGACGGCTGCTCCGGGCTGATCACGGGCAGCAGCGGCCAGTCGGCCGGAACGTGCGGCCACTGGTTCCACAGCGCGGAGTCCCGGCTGAACAGCTCGGGATCGCTCGTCACCTGGTGCAGCTCGCGGTAGCCGAGCACCAGCCACGCCGGTACGTCCCCGTCCAGCAGCACGGGCACGACCTCCCCGTGCTCCCGCCGCAACTCCCGGTACAGGGCCGCGGGTTCACCCCGGAAACGCGCACCGAAGAGAGGAACGGGAGCGGGCGTGGAGCCGGTCACGGAGTGCCCGTCGCCGTTCTCAGAGGTTGCGAAGTCCAACTAGCACCTGCTCCAGAATGTCCAGATCGACCAGCGTGGCCTGGTTCGGATGTCGGGCACTGACCCGGCCCGCCGTGAGGAGGTCGGAGAGCAGCACCTTGGTGATGCTCACCGGCAGCCGCAGTTCGGCGGCGATCTCCACCACCGCCGTCGGCCGCTCCGTCAGCCGCAGGATCGTCACGTGTTCCGACTGCATGCCCGGTGTCGGCTGGCTCTCCGCGACGACCAGGGTCACCAGGTCGAACGGTGTTCCGGGCGCGGACCGACTGCGGCCCCCGGTGAGCGTGTACAGCCGGTCGGGCAGGTCGTCCCTGCCGGGCCGGCTCATGACGTACGGGGCGCCAGAGCCGTGGCCGTGGCCACGGTCGTCGTCGTGTCCGTGGTGCCACCGGCGGCCGTGTGCGTCGGATGGCGGGGCCGTGCGCTCAGGTGTTCACCCAGTTGTTCGATCAGCTCGCTCATGTTGTGCCCGACGAGCCCGGCGTCCGCCTCCTCGTCCGTCACCAGGGCCAGATGTGCGCCCTCGCCCGCCTCCACGATGAACAGGACCCCGCCGTGGAACTCCGCCATCGCCGACCGTACGCCCCCGCTGCCGTCGCCGAACTGGAGGGACGCCCCGTGGGACAGCGACTGGATGCCGGCGGCGATCGCGGCCAGCTGGTCGGCCTGGTCGACGGAGAGCTCGGGCGTACGGCACAGTTTCAGGCCGTCCCGGGAGAGGACGAGCGCGTGCCGGGCGCCCGGAGTGCGTTCCAGCAACCCCTCCATGAGCCAGGTGAGCCTGTCGTCGGCGGTGGAGCCGGTGCCGGTCATGGGGTGTGGTCGCCTTCCAGGTGGGGGTGCGGGCGGGGGGCCGGGGTCCGGGGCGGCTCTCCGGCCGGACCGGGGGTCGGATCCGCGTACGGGTCGGACGTCCCGTACGGGGCGGGGTCGGGGATGGGCTGCGCGTACGCCTCCGGGGCCGAATCCGTGTACGGGGCCGGCCGCGCGTACCCGGAGGAGTCCGTGGCCGGGTCCCCGTAGGAGGAGAAGGGCGCCAGGTCAGGCGTGGGCGTGGTGTCCTCGCCCGGAGCGGGGCGGGTGTCCCGTACGGGCTCCCAGGCCGGCTCCCGTACCGGGTCGAGCTCCCCCTTCGCCTCACCCGCGGGGTCGGGTGCCCACGGAAGTTCGGCGGCGGCCTCCGCCTCCCACGCGGCCTGCTTCGCGGCCTCCGGCTGCCACGCGAGCCCTCGCGCGGGCTCGGGCTCCCATCCGGCCTCCGGCACGGGCCCGGGTGCCCAGGCCGGCTCCCCCACGGGTTCGGCCTCTGGTTCCGGTCCGGGTTCCCACGCGGTTCCCCCCACGGCCCCCCACTGGGGCTCCCGTACGGGCTCCAACTCGGGCTGAGGTACGGGTTTCAACTCGGGCTGCGGTACGGCCTCGGCGGGCGGAGCGGCGTCCCGTACGGGTTCCAGGGCGGCCTCCGGTGCGGGAGGCCCGGCCGGGGGCACGTACCGGTCCACGGCGGCGCCCGGGTGCGTGTGCTGGTCCATGGCGGCGGCCTGGTCGGGTGGCGTCGACGGGCCCCGCATCCCCGTGGAGTTCTCGTCCCCCGTGGCCGTCCCCTGGACGAACGCCTGGTCCAGCCCGCCCGTGCCCCGCACCGCGCGGCGGAAGCTGCTGAAGCGGACCGCGCCGGTGCCGGCGTCCTCGGCGGGCCGGGAGACGCGCTCCGGACGGGCCTCGGCGTCGGCGGCCTGCGCCCGGGTGCGTGCCTCCGCCTCCGCGAGGGACCGGCCGCGCCGACGCCGGGGGAGGGCGTCGGAAGGGGCGGGGGCGGTGGTGTCGTCGTCGGTCTCGGTGGCGGTCTCGGCGGCGGCCTCGTCGGGGGTGGCCGGAGGTTCGGACCCGGCGTCAAGGTGCGGACCGGGCGCGTAGGCGTACCCGCCGGCGTACCCGGAGTCGAACGCCGGGCCGCCGGAGCCGAATTCGGAGCTGAACGACGAGGTGTAGGGGGCGCCGTACGCGGGAGAGCCCGTCGGCGCGTCGGCCGTCGCGCCCGTCGGCGGAGCCGAAGGCGTTCGCCGGAAGCCGGACAGGGAGTCGATCAGGGCGTCGGCCACGGGGTCGGCGACCGGCGGGGTGGGAGCCTCCGGCGGGAACTCGTGCCTGGGCGTCGGCTCGGAGTCCAGGTCGTGCGGGGCGCGCACGCCCGCGTACGGCGGCGGCTGGACGGGCGCGGACCCCGTGCGAGACGCCGTGTGAGACGTCGACGCGGGAGAGGTGGTCGTGGGGATCGTGCTCGCCAGGACGTCCTGCGGGATGAGCATCAGGACGCCCGTGCCGCCGCGCGCGGACGGCCGGAAGGAGATCTTCAGCCCGTGCTTGCGGGCGAGGCGGCCGACGACGGCGAGGCCGAGACGCGTGCCGGAGAGGCTCGTGAGGTCGGCCACCTCGCCCGACACGGCGCGTTCGGCCCGACGGAGCTGGATGTCGCTCATGACCAGCCCGGAGTCCTCGACGGAGATGATCGCGCCGGCCGGGACCTCCTCGACGTACACATGGACCTCGGCGGTCGGCGGCGAGAAGTTGGCCGCGTTGTCGAGGAGTTCGGCGAGCGCGTGCATGACGCCCTCGGCGGCGTGGCCGGCGACGGCGGCCTCGCTGGAGGAGTGCAGCCGCACCCGGCGGTAGGCGCCGATCCGGCCCATCGCGCCCCGCAGGATCGACTCCATGGGGATGGGCCGTGCCCAGCGGCGGCCCGAGCGGGCGCCCGCGAGGACGGCGACGGAGTCGGCGAGCCGGCCCGCCTGGGCGGTGCGGTGGTCGAGGTGGAGCAGGTCGGCGAGGACGTCCTCGTCGGCGTGACGTTCCTCCATGGCCCGCAGGTCGGCGAGGGTGCCGGTGGCGAGGGCCTGCATGCGGCCGGCCACGTTGGCGGTCACGGCGAGGAGGGCGGCGCGGTCGCTCTCGGCCCGCTCGGCGCGCTCGGCCAGCAGGGACCGCTCCTGCGTGGTCTCCTGTGCCGTACGGTCCCGTTCGTCGGACAGCCGCTCGCGCTCGCGCTCGGCCTCCGTGGTCAGCCGCACCCGCTCCCGTGCGAACTCGGTCGCGATCCTGGCCCGTTCCTGGACGAACTCCTCGGTCAGCCGGCCGCGTTCCTGGGCGTGCTCCTCGGCCATCCTGGCCCGTTCCTGGAGCAGCAGACCCGTGTCCCGGGCGACCGCGTCCAGCCGCCGGCGCAGCAGCCGCACCGACACGCGCGCGTGCACGGCGACCGCGACGACCAGCGTCAGCAGCAGCGCGGCCGCGCCCGCACCGGCCGCGAGGGGTGTCCGTACGTCCGCCGGCGCCGGCGCGACGACCGCGCCGACGGCGGCCGCGGAGAGCACGGCGGTCACCAGCGGTAACGGAAGGACTGAGCGCAGGGCGGGGCGTTCGCCCGGCGGGCGTGGGGGGCTGGGCGCGGTCATCGGCGGGTGTCCTCGGTCGGTTCTGAACCCGGTAACGCAGTCGGTTCCTGGAGTCGGTAACTCGGTCGGTCCCTGAACGAGAAGCGACGTCTGGTGCTCAATTGGGCGTCACTATATGGGAGTTCGTGACGGCGGTTGGCCGGTTTCCGGTTAGCTCCACGTAATCCGGCCAACGTGCCCGGTGAGCGGCGCGCCGCCTGTCCACGGACCGGACGATCACCTCGGGGTCGTGCGTCGTCACTGTCAGTGGTCGGGTGCATCCTGGAACGCATGACGGAGACCGGGGGCACGACGGGCCGCCGCGGTGCCGTGCGCGCGCGGCAGGCGGCAGGTGACGCGGACGCGGACGCGGCGGAGTCGCGGGCCGCGCTGTCGGCCGCGCTGCGGGCGGCGGGCGTGCGCGGCGAGACCGCGTTCGACGCGACCGCACGCGCGCTGACGATGATGGACGCGTCCAACTACCGGCGTGTGCCGCTGGGCGTGGTCGCGCCCCGGGACGCGGACGACGTGGCGGCCGTCCTGTCCGTCTGCCGCGACCACGGCGTCCCGGTCGTCGCGCGCGGCGGGGGCACGTCGATCGCCGGACAGGCCACGGGCACGGGCGTCGTCCTGGACTTCACCCGTCACCTGAACCGGCTGGTCTCCCTGGACCCCGAGGCGCGCACGGCGGTCGTCCAGCCCGGCCTGGTCCTGGACCGCCTCCAGGAGGCCGCCGCCCCGCACGGCCTCCGCTTCGGCCCCGACCCCTCCACCCACAGCCGCTGCACCCTCGGCGGCATGATCGGCAACAACTCCTGCGGCTCGCACTCGGTCGCCTGGGGCACCACGGCGGACAGCGTGCGCGAGCTGTCGGTGATCGGCGGGAGCGGAGACGCACGGAGACTGGCCCAGGGGTGGTCCGGCGCCCCGGAAGGCCTGCGCCCGCTGGTGGAGCGGGAGTTGGCCCGTCTGCGCACCGGCTTCCCCGACCTCCCCCGCCGGATCTCCGGGTACGCCCTGGACGCCCTCCTCCCGGAGAACGGCGCGGACGTGGCCCGCTCCTTCTGCGGCTCCGAGGGCACGCTCGGAGTGCTCACGGAAGCGGTCGTACGGCTCGTCGAGGCGCCCCGCGCGCGTGCCCTCGCCGTCCTGGCGTACGCCGACGAGAGCGCGGCGGCCGAGGCGGCCCCCGGTCTGCTGCCCCTCGGCCCGCTGACGGTGGAGGGCATGGCCGCGGACCTCGTCCCGCCGGGGGCGACCGGCCTCCCGCCGGGCGGGGCCTGGCTGTTCGTGGAGGCGGGGGGTGACACACCCGCCGAGGCGCGGGCCCGCGCCGACGCCCTGGTCCGCGCGGCCGAGGCCGGCGACGCGCTCGTGGTCACGGACCCCGCCGCGCAGCGCGCGCTCTGGCGCATCCGGGAGGACGCGAGCGGAACGGCCACCCGGATGCCCGACGGCACCGAGGCCTGGCCGGGCTGGGAGGACTGCGCGGTACCACCCGCCCGGCTCGGCGCGTACCTGCGCGACTTCCGGGGCCTGCTGCGCGCCCACGACCTGCGCGGCACGCCCTACGGCCACTTCGGCGACGGCTGCATCCACGTCCGCGTCGACTTCGACCTCCTGACCCCGAGAGGCGTCGGCCGCTTCCGCCGCTTCTCCGAGGACCTGGCCGAACTGGTCACCTCGCACGGCGGCTCCCTCTCCGGCGAACACGGCGACGGCCAGGCCCGCGCGGAACTCCTGCCGACGATGTACGGCACCGAGATGGTCCGGCTCTTCGAGCAGGTGAAGGGCGTCTGGGACCCCGACGATCTCCTGAACCCCGGCATGCTCGTCCGCCCCGCACCCCTGGACACCAACCTCCGCTTCGCGGTCCTCCCGCGCACTCCCGTGCCGGTGGAGTTCGCGTACCCGGACGACGGCGGTGACTTCTCCGCGGCGGTACGACGCTGCGTGGGCGTCGCGAAGTGCCGTACGACCGAGGTGAGTCCGGCCTCCGGAGCCGTCATGTGCCCCTCCTTCCGCGCCACCGGGGAGGAGGAGCACTCCACCCGGGGCCGGGCCCGCCTGCTGCACGAGATGCTGGCCGGCGAGGTCGTCACCGACGGCTGGCGCTCACCCGAGGTGCGGGACGCCCTCGACCTCTGCCTCTCCTGCAAGGGCTGCCGCTCCGACTGCCCGGTCGGCGTCGACATGGCCACCTACAAGGCGGAGTTCCTCCACCACCACTACGCGGGGCGCCGCCGCCCGGCCGCCCACTACGCGATGGGGTGGCTGCCGCTGTGGCTCCGCCTGGTGGCCCTTACGCGCACGGCAGGACTGGTCAACTTCCTGGCCGGGGTGCGCCCCTTGGCCGCGCTCGCCAGACGGCTGGGTGGAATCGCGGAGGAGCGGGAGTTGCCCCGGCCGGCGAGGGTGCCGTTCGTGCGCTGGTACCAGCGGATGCTCAGGGAGCGGGCGAGGCCGGACGGTGCCAGGGGCCGTCCCCTCCGTCGGGATGAACCGGCGGAAGCGCCGACCGAGACGGGCGCCGACGTGACCTTCGAGCCCGCCGCCCACTTGGCGGACGAGGAGACGACGGCGACGGTGCTGCTGTGGACGGACACCTTCACGGAGTACCTCTCGCCGTCCGTGGGGCAGGCGGCGTTGAAGGTGCTGGAGGCGGCCGGCCTGCGGGTGATCGTGCCGCCCACGCTGCGGACGAGGCGCAAGCCACCCTGGGCGCGGAAGGCGAAGGCGGGCGAGGAGGCCGCCCTCACCCGACTGCGGCTCACGCGCACCCTGTTCACGCTGCGGCAGGGCCGGGTCTGCTGCGGACTGACGTACATCTCGACGGGCCAGCTCGACCGGGCCCGCGAGGTACTGCGCCGCACCCTCGACCTGCTCGACGTGTTCCTGGACCCCGTTCCGGGGCGGCTCCCGGACGAGGATTCCGGCCCCGCCCCGCGCCCCCTCCCCGTCGTCGTCCTCGAACCGAGCTGCGCGGCGACGCTCCGCACCGACCTCCCCGAACTCCTCCCCGACGACCCGAGGGCCCACCGACTCGCCGCCTCGGTCATCACCTTCGCCGAAGCGCTCGAACGCCACGCGCCGCACTGGACCCCGCCCGCCGTCGACCGCCCGGTCGTCGGCCAGACCCACTGCCACCAGCACGCGGTCCTGGGCGACGCCCCCGACCGCCGCCTCCGCGCCGCCGCCGGCCTCACCGGCGACCTCAGCGGCGGCTGCTGCGGCCTCGCAGGCAACTTCGGCTTCGAGAAGGGCCACTACGACGTCTCCGTGGCCTGCGCCGAGGAGCAACTCCTCCCGGCGGTCCGGGACGCGGCCGACGACGCGCTCGTCCTGGCGGACGGCTTCTCCTGCCGGACCCAGCTGGAGCAGCTGGCGGGAAGGCGGGGGCTGCACCTGGCGGAGGTGCTGGCGGAGGGGCTGGGGGAGGAGGGGCCGACAGCGGCAGAGAGCCCAACAGCGACAGAGGGGCGGTGAGGTGAGCGCGGACGGGCGAGAGACCTCAGGCGCCTTGACCCTCCCCCAGGCCCACCGCGCGGCCGTCCTCGTCCCACCGGATCTCCAGGACCCGCACGACGGCGTCACGGTCGATGGGGCCGAACACATGGGGGAACAGGACGTCCGTCCCGACTCCCGGAGGCGGAGCGGGAGCCGCCGCCTCGAACTCCACCCTGGCGTCCAGCCGCGCCTCGTCGATGACCAGCACGTGCAACGGCTTGGGCGCGTCCCGGTAGAAGGCGTTGACGACGGCCAGAGTCGTGGCCTCATCCGGAGAACAGTGGACGAAACCGTCCTCCGGGAGCGACGCGGGGGCGTACGGCTGGTCGGTTCGGGCGTTCCAGTCACCAAGGGATACGACGTGGTAGATCACAGGCCGGTTATACAACAGCGCCGCCCGATGGCCGCGACGGCCGCCGACCGGGCCGCCGACCGGTCCATCGACCTTGATCGCTTCAGGCCCGCCGCCCACGGCCCCGAGCCCCACCCCTCCTCCAGCCGCCGGGCATCACCACGCGGCACCCGGCACTGCGCTCGATGCCGTGACCGAGGAGGTCGATGCCGCCGTTCGAGGGCGGCGGGAACAGGCCCGCCGTCCTCACCCCTCCTGCCTTCAGTTCAGCCGCCGCAGCCGTTGCCCACGACTCTCGGCGACCCGGAGTGCGTCGCCGAGTGCCTCGGTCAACCGCTCGGCCAGGAAGCGGAGTTCGCCGCGAGGGGTGTCCGGGAGCAGGTTCTGGGCGTGGGCGAGGAGTTCCGTGCCCATGCTGAGCTGGATGGATTCGGTGCTGTCGGCGAGGCGGGAGATCGGTCCGCCTTGGTCGTCGGTGATGACGTAACAGGGCTTGCCTTCGAGGCCGGCCCAGGGGAGCAGCCGTACCTCGCCACCGGGACGTTCGGGTGCTTCGGTGTCGGTTTCCGCTTCCGGCTCCATCACGCGACCTCCGTGCCATGGATCCAGTACGGGCCGGGCATGTCGAACCCCATCGCCGCCATGGCGAGTTCGCGGCGCCGCTGCCTTTGCTCATGGGCCGTGACGTACGGGCGTACGGCAACGGTGGCGGCGCCGTCGAGGGGCGTGGCCAGGCCATAGGGGCTGCGATGGGCGGGGAGTGAGGTGTCGAGGGCTGGGGGAGGGGCGATCGGTTCCGGACGCGGGTGGAATCCGGAGGCGCGATGCCTGCCGCACGGCTTGGGCAGGAGACCCACCCAGGTGAGAACGCGACCGATAAGGTCGGTCATGTCATTGGCTCCCATCACGGTTCGCTGGTGACCGCGCCCCCGGACGGCTCCACCCGTCGCGGGGGCTTCTTGCGTACAAAGTCGTCTGATGTCGCGGTTGCCGGAAAACAACTGGTGGTGCTCGCAGACGCACTCCGGGCGATGTGGCGCCTGGAGGTCACGCTGGGTGTCCTTCGTGAAGGGGCATGGTGGGGCACCGCCTTTGTCCTGAGGCTTCCAGCAAGGCGTAGCTTATCGCTATTCGCGAATAGTGGAGATGCTCTCGGCAGGAGAGTGGCACCAAGTCGCTTACCGTGTAAAGCGGCAAGGTTCAGGGACGTCAGTCGTACGGGAGGACGCGATGAGCGAGAACAGCTGGGTCAGCACCTCGATGCCGTATCTGACGTCGAGGGAGAAGGGGCAGGGCGACGCCTGGGGCGCGGACGCGGCGGCCCAGGGACGTCGGGGGACCCAGCGGATTCTGTACGCCGGTGAGGTGCAGGCACCTGCCGAGGTCGCGCGGCTGCTCGGGTTGGCCGAGGGTGAGACTGTCGTCGTACGCCGCCGCCTGATCCTTCTCGACGACCAGCCGAACGAAGTGACCGACACCTACTTCCCGGTCCGCATCGCCCGCGGCACCGGCCTCGCCGGAACCGCCAAGATCCCCGGCGGAGCCGTGACCCTCCTCGCGCGACTGGGTCACGTCGGCGCCCTCGTCCGCGAGGACGTGACAGCAGACAACCCGGACGACGAGGAGCGGGAGACCCTCCGGACCGCCCCGGGAGAACCGGTGCTCCGGCTGACCAGGGTCACCCTCGACCGCGACGACCGCCCGATCCAGGTCGACCGCATGGTGATGCCGGCGAGGCGCCAGCGACTGCGCTACGAGATCGCGATCGACAACGGAGTCGGATGACGATGCCCAAGGCCGAACCTGACGCCTCCGACCGCCGCTCCCTCCATGAGCGCATCGCGGCCGACCTGCGCGACGACATCATGAGCGGCGAACTCCCGCCCGGAGCCAAGCTGCCCTCCACCACCCACCTCAAGACCCGCTTCGACGCCTCGAACGCCACCGTGCAGAAGGCACTCCAACTCCTCAAGGACGAGGGCCTGGTGGTGGGGCGGGCCGGAGCCGCGGTCACCGTTCGAGAACACCGCCAGCGCACCATGCGGCCCGCCGCGTTCATGGCACCGGCTGCGCCCGGGGAGCCCTACCGCTGGCTCGCCGAAGCGGCCAAGCACGGCGCGAGTGCCCGCAGTGACTTGCTGGATGTGGTCGAGTGCTGTCCGCCCGCCGACGTCCGCGCGGCCCTCGGTCTACCCGAGGGCGGCTTGGCGCTGCTCCGCTGCCAGTTGCTCCTCATCGACGACGAGCCCGCTGAACTCGTGCGGTCGTACTACCCGTTGGACATCGTCCGCGATACGGCGATGATGGATCGCCGCAAGATCAAGGGCGGTACTCCCGCCCTTCTCGCGGACTTGGGTCATCCACCCCGTCGCAGTGTGGACCGCGTCTCCGCGAGGATTCCCACCCAGGACCAGTACCAGGCGCTGAACCTTCCCGGCGGCCTGCCGGTGCTGCGTACCCTTCGCGTCGTCTACAGCGACGACGAACGTCCCATCGAGGCGACGGTCATGGTGAAGGCGGGCCATCTCTACGAGTTGGAGTACGAGTTCATGGCCGAGTGACCGGTACGACCCATGGGCCACGGACGCCAGGCACCGCTGTGGCGGTCCGGTGGGTGAAGTGTGAAGGGCTTTGCTCGGCGTTGCCTACTGGTCAGTCGTGTTTTAGGTATGGGATCAAGAACTTCAGATCTCAAGTAATACATAAGTGAAAGGGATGGCCTCCGCCTCATGAAACCCCCCACTCAGAGGCCCGGGTACCTGCTGCGCGGCACGCTCGCCGTCATCGCCGCCGGGCTCGCCGCCGTGGTTCCGCTGGCGGGAACGGCTGCCGCGACTCCGTTGACCGGCAAGGCGCAGCGGACCGTCACCACGGCCGACGGCGACACCTTCCGGCTGCGGCTGAAAGCCGGCCCCGTCGTCCTGCCCGCCGCCGGCGGCACCGTCGACGTCAAGGGCGCCGGATACAACCGCGCGCAGGGCATCTTCCTCGCCTTCTGCGTGATCCCGGACGGCGTCAGGGTCGGTGACCCCTCGACGTACACCACGCTTCCCGGCCCCTGTCTGCCCGGCCGTGAGGCGCAGGACGGGTCGTCGCGCCGGATCACCGACACCGGGGCGGGGACGCCGGGCATCACCCTCCCCTACGAGAAGGGCGGCAAGTTCCGTACGACGCTGAACCTCCGGCCCGGGATCGCGGACGGCAAGGTGTGCGGCGAGACCGTGCGCTGTGCCATCGTCACCCGCGCCGACTTCACGGCGACGAACGAGCGGCTGTACGACCAGTACATCCCGGTCCACTTCGTGCCGGGCGGCACGGTGCGCTGACGCGATCACCGGCAGGGGCCGGGCGGGGTGGCGGGACGGTGGTGCGGCCGGTACGGCCAGTACGACCGGTACGGCCGCCCCGCCCGGCGTGAGGTCCGGACCGTCCTCGCCCCGCTCACCCCGAAACCCCTGCCTTCCCCCGTCCCACCTGTGTCCGCACCGCTCCCATGCTCGCCCCGATGACCAGGGCGATCGCGAGGGCCTCGACGGTGGTCAGGGCCTGGTCGAGGATGAGGAAACCGGCCGTGGCGGCGATCGCGGGCTCCAGGCTCATGAGGATCGCGAAGGTGGAGGCGGGCAGGCGGCGCAGGGCGAGGAGTTCGAGGGTGTAGGGGAGGACGGAGGAGAGCACGGCGACGGCGGCGCCCAGCGCGAGCGTCGTCGGGTCCAGGAGCCGCGTCCCCGATTCGACGATCCCCAGCGGCAGGAACAGCACCGCCGCGACGGCCATGGCCAACGCCAGCCCGTCGGCCTGCGGGAACCGTCGCCCCGTACGCGCGCTGAAGACGATGTACAGGGCCCACGCCAACCCGGCCGCGAGGGCGAAGGCGATGCCCAGCGGGTCGAGGCCCCCGACTCCTCCGCCCTTTCCGAGCAGGAAGACGCCGCAGAGCGCCAGCCCGGCCCACACCGCGTTCACCGCCCGCCGGGACGCGAGGACGGAGAGCGCCAACGGGCCGAGCACCTCCAGGGTGACGGCGAGGCCGAGGGGGATACGGGCGACCGCCTGGTAGAAGAGGCCGTTCATCGCGGCCATGGTGACGCCGAAGACGATCACCGTCCCCCAGTCGGTACGCGAGTGCCCACGCAGCCGGGGTCGGCAGATCACCAGCATCACCAGCGCGGCGACCGCCAGCCGCAGCGTCACCACCCCGAGCGCCCCGGCGCGCGGCATCAGTGTCACCGCCAGCGCACCGCCGAACTGCACCGATATGCCACCGGCCAGCACCAGCCCCACGGGCCCGAGAGAGCCCAGGCCGCGCGCGGCGCGGGGGCCGCCGGCGACGCGGTCGACCGGAGGCGTGGCCGGGGCGGCGGGCGCGGACTGTTCAGCGCGGGGGAGTGTCACGGAGACCGTCCAGAGGAGCGGAGGAAGGGCTTCGTTCAGTATGGAGGACTTGATAGTGCAAAGCAATGGACTAAGTCAGGCCTGTAACCCCTTTTGCAGCTTACGTGGGCGACTCGCAGCGCCTGCTCGGCCCACCCCGTCGCCGCCTCCCGAAAATGCAAGCACGCTTGCTTGTTTCCGCGTCCGCTGCCATGCTCCCTCCATGGCCGACCCAACGCCCGTGATCGACGATCTCCGTGCCGAGAGCGACGAACTCGACCTGCTCGTCGCCGAGTTGAGCCCGGAGGAGTGGGCGCTCGCAACGCCCGCGCCCGGCTGGACCGTCGCCCACCAGATCGCGCACCTCGCCTGGACGGACCACTCGTCCGTGCTGGCGGTGACCGACCAGGCAGCCTTCGCCCGTGAGGTCGAGAACGCGCTGACCGCGCCCGGGGACTTCGTGGACAGGGGCGCCGAGGACGGGGCCGGGAAGCAGCCCGCGGAACTGCTCGCGGACTGGCGGGCCGGTCGCGAGGCGCTGGAGGCCGCCCTGCGCGCGGCACCCGAGGGCGCGCGGTTCCCCTGGTACGGCCCGCCCATGTCCACCGCCTCCATGGCGACCGCCCGCCTCATGGAGACCTGGGCCCACGGCCTGGACATCGCCGACGCGCTGGGCGTCCCCCGGATCGCCCCCGGCGACCGCCTCCGGCACATCACCCGACTCGGCATCCGCACCCGCGACTTCGCCTTCGGGGTACACGGGCTGACCCCGCCCTTCGAGGAGTTCCGCGTCGAACTCGCCAGCCCCGCCGGGGAGCTGTGGACGTACGGCCCTCAGGACGCGACCGACCGCGTCACCGGCCCCGCCCTCGACTTCTGCCTCCTGGTCACCCAGCGCGCCCACCGCGCCGACCTCGCCCTGCGCGCCGAAGGCTCCGACGCCGACCGCTGGCTGGACATCGCCCAGGCCTTCGCGGGCCCGCCGGGCACCGGGCGCGCCGCGAAGGGATCCACCCCGTGACAGCGGCCGCCCTCCGCATCGGCAACGCCTCCGGCTTCTACGGCGACCGCTTCGACGCCATGCGCGAGATGCTCACCGGCGGCGAACTCGACGTCCTCACCGGCGACTACCTGGCCGAGCTGACCATGCTCATCCTCGGCCGCGACCGCCTGAAGGACCCCGCCGGAGGGTACGCCCGCACGTTCCTGCGCCAGTTGGAGGAGTGCCTGGGGCTCGCGCACGAGCGCGGCGTGCGGATCGTCGCCAACGCCGGCGGCCTCAACCCCGCCGGACTCGCCGACGCCGTACGGGAGCTGGCGGGACGGCTCGGCATCCCCGCCCGGGTCGCGCACGTCGAGGGCGACGACCTGACCGCGGTCCACCCCGGCACCCTCGCCGCCCACGCCTACCTCGGCGGCTTCGGCATCGCGGCCTGTCTGCGGGAGGGCGCCGACATCGTGGTCACCGGCCGGGTGACGGACGCGGCCCTGGTGACCGGGCCCGCCGCCGCCCACTTCGGCTGGGGGCCCGGGGAGTACGACCGCCTCGCGGGTGCCGTCGTCGCCGGGCACGTACTGGAGTGCGGGGCGCAGGCGACCGGCGGCAACTACGCCTTCTTCCACGAGTCCACCCCGGCCGCCCTGCGCCACCCCGGCTTCCCGCTCGCCGAACTCCACGCCGACGGCACGGCCGTGATCACCAAGCACCCCGGCACCGGCGGCCTCGTCGACGTCGGCACGGTCACCGCCCAACTCCTCTACGAGACGGGCGGCGCCCGGTACGCGGGCCCCGACGTCACCGCCCGCCTCGACACGATCACGCTCACCCAGGACGGCCCCGACCGCGTCCGTATCGAGGGCGTACGCGGCGAGGCCCCGCCCCCGACCCTCAAGGTCGGCCTCAACCGGCTCGGCGGCTTCCGCAACGAGGTCACCTTCGTGCTGACGGGCCTGGAGATCGAACGCAAGGCCGCCCTCGTCCGCGATCAGCTGGAGACCGCGCTCGCCGCCGCCAAGTCCCCTCCCGCGCAGCTGGACTGGGAACTGGCCCGCACCGACCACCCCGACGCCCGCACCGAGGAGACCGCCAGCGCCCTCCTCCGCCTCGTCGTCCGCGACCCGGACCAGAACACCGTCGGCCGGGCCCTCAGCGGAGCCGCCGTGGAGCTGGCCCTCGCGAGCTACCCCGGCTTCCACGTGCTGGCCCCGCCCGGAAAGGGCGCCCCCTACGGGGTGTTCGAGGCGGCCCACGCGGGCCAGGACACCGTGGAGCACCTCGCCGTCCTCCACGACGGCCGCCGGCTCCCCGTGCCGCCGGCCGACGAGACCCTCGTCCTGCGGCCCGTCGCCGAGCCACCCCTGCCGGAGCCCCTGCCACAGGGGCTTCCCACCCGCCGCGCGCCCCTCGGCCTCGTCGTCGGCGCCCGCAGCGGCGACAAGGGCGGCAACGCCAACATCGGCCTGTGGGCCCGTACGGACGACGCGTGGCGGTGGCTGTCCCACACCCTCACCACCGACCGGCTCCGCGCCCTCCTGCCGGAGACGGCCGGCCTGCCGGTCACCCGGCACGCGCTGCCCAACCTCCGTGCCCTCAACTTCGAGATCGTCGGCATCCTCGGCGAGGGCGTCGCCTCGCAAGCCCGTTTCGACCCCCAGGCCAAGGCCCTCGGCGAATGGCTGCGCTCCCGTCACCTGGACATACCGGAGATCCTGCTGTGACCGTCCTCAGCTCGGCCCTCGACCCGGGCGCCCCCGACCACACCGCGAACCGCGAGGCCATGCTCGCCCGGCTCGCCGAACTCGACGCCGAGCACGCGAAGGCCCTCGCGGGCGGCGGCGAGAAGTACGTCGCCCGGCACCGGGGGCGCGGCAAGCTCCTCGCCCGCGAGCGCATCGAACTGCTGCTGGACCCCGACACGCCCTTCCTCGAACTGTCGCCGCTCGCCGCCTGGGGCAGTGAGTACACGGTCGGCGCCTCGCTCGTCACCGGCATCGGGGTCGTCGAGGGCGTGGAGTGCCTGATCACCGCCAACGACCCGACCGTGCGCGGCGGCGCGAGCAACCCGTGGAGCCTGAAGAAGGCCCTCCGGGCCAACGACATCGCCCTCGCCAACCGGCTGCCCTGCATCAGCCTGGTGGAGTCCGGCGGAGCCGATCTCCCCTCCCAGAAGGAGATCTTCATCCCCGGCGGCGCGATCTTCCGCGACCTCACACGGCTCTCCGCCGCCGGCATCCCCACCATCGCCGTCGTCTTCGGCAACTCCACCGCCGGCGGGGCCTACGTCCCCGGGATGTCCGACCACGTGATCATGGTGAAGGAACGGGCGAAGGTGTTCCTGGGCGGGCCGCCGCTGGTGAAGATGGCCACCGGCGAGGAGAGCGACGACGAGTCGCTGGGCGGCGCCGAGATGCACGCGCGCGTGTCGGGCCTCGCGGACCACTTCGCCGTCGACGAGCCGGACGCCCTGCGCCAGGCCCGCCGGGTCGTCGCCCGCCTCAACCACCGCAAGGCGTACGCCGATCCGGCCCCCGCCGCGCCGCCGAAGTACGACCCGGAGGAACTCCTCGGCATCGTCCCCGGCGATCTGAAGGTGCCCTTCGACCCCCGCGAGGTCATCGCCCGGATCGTCGACGCCTCCGACTTCGACGAGTTCAAGCCCCTCTACGGCACCAGTCTCACCACCGGCTGGGCCGCCCTCCACGGCTACCCGGTCGGCATCCTCGCCAACGCGCGGGGCGTCCTGTTCAGCGAGGAGTCGCAGAAGGCGGCCCAGTTCATCCAACTCGCCAACCAGCGCGACATCCCGCTGCTCTTCCTGCACAACACCACCGGGTACATGGTCGGCAAGGAGTACGAGCAGGGCGGCATCATCAAGCACGGCGCGATGATGATCAACGCCGTGAGCAACAGCCGGGTGCCCCACCTGTCCGTCCTCATGGGCGCCTCGTACGGCGCCGGTCACTACGGCATGTGCGGCCGCGCCTTCGACCCGCGCTTCCTCTTCGCCTGGCCCGGCGCCAAGTCGGCCGTGATGGGCCCACAGCAACTGGCGGGCGTCCTGTCGATCGTGGCCCGGCAGTCCGCGACCGCCAAGGGGCAGCCGTACGACGAGGACGCCGACGCCGCCCTGCGCGCGATGGTGGAGCAGCAGATCGAGTCCGAGTCGCTCCCGATGTTCCTGTCCGGCCGGCTGTACGACGACGGGGTCATCGACCCCCGCGACACCCGTACCGTCCTCGGCCTGTGCCTGTCCGCGATCCACACGGCGCCCTACGAGGGCGCACGCGGTGGCTTCGGCGTCTTCCGGATGTGAGGGAACCAGTGATCACCTCTGTGCTCGTGGCCAACCGGGGCGAGATAGCCTGCCGGATCTTCCGCACCTGCGCCGAGCTGGGCATCCGCACCGTCGCCGTGCACTCCGACACCGACGACAACGCCCGCCACGCGCGCGTGGCCGACGCGGCGGTACGGCTGCCGGGCGCGGCCCCCGCGGACACCTATCTGCGCGGCGACCTCATCGTGAAGGCGGCCCTCGCCGCCGGCGCCGACGCCGTCCACCCCGGCTACGGCTTCCTCTCCGAGAACCCGGACTTCGCCCGAGCCGTCCAGGACGCGGGCCTCGTCTGGATCGGCCCGCCCCCCGAGGCGATCGAGGCCATGGCCTCCAAGACCCGCGCCAAGGAACTCATGGGCCTGGCACCCCTGGGCGAGGTCACCGAGGACGACCTGCCGGTCCTGGTGAAGGCGGCGGCGGGCGGCGGCGGACGCGGCATGCGCGTCGTACGCCGCCTCGACGACCTGGACAGCGCCCTGGAGAGCGCCCGTGCCGAGGCCGCGAGCGCCTTCGGCGACGGCGAGGTCTTCGTCGAGCCGTACCTGGAGAACGGCCGCCACGTCGAGGTCCAGATCCTCGCCGACACCCACGGCACCGTCTGGCCCCTCGGCACCCGCGACTGCTCCCTGCAGCGCCGCCACCAGAAGGTCGTCGAGGAGGCACCGGCCCCCGGCCTGTCCGACGCGCTCACCGAGGAACTCCACACGCTGGCCGTCCGCGCCGCCCGAGCCGTCGACTACGCCGGCGCGGGCACCGTCGAGTTCCTGGTCTCCGCGGGCAAGGCCCACTTCCTGGAGATGAACACCCGTCTCCAGGTCGAACACCCGGTGACCGAAGCCGTCTTCGGCCTCGACCTGGTCGCCGAACAGATCCGCGTCGCCGAGGGCCACGCCCTGCCCGCCGCACCGCCGAGCGCGCGGGGCCACGCGATCGAGGCGCGCCTGTACGCCGAGGATCCGGCCCGCGAGTGGGCCCCGCAGACGGGCACCCTGCACCGGCTGGCCGTCCCCGAGGGCGTCCGCCTGGACACCGGCTACGAGGACGGCGACACGATCGGCGTCCACTACGACCCCATGCTCGCCAAGGTGATCGCCCACGCCCCCACCCGGGCGGAGGCGATCCGCAGACTGGCGGGCGCCCTGGAACGGGCGACCCTCCACGGCCCGACCACGAACCGGGCGCTGCTGGTGAACTCCCTGCGCCACCCGGAGTTCACCTCGGCCCGCATGGACACCGGCTTCTACGACCGCCACCTCACCGACCTCACCACCCCGGCCCCCGACCCGTACGCCCCGCTGGCCGCCGCCCTGGCCGACGCCCACGACGGCCCCCGCTCCCGCTTCGGCGGCTGGCGCAACGTGCCCTCCCAGCCCCAGGTCAAGCGGTACGCGAGGGCGGGGGAGGAGCACGAGGTCCGCTACCGGCACACCAGGAACGGCATGGAGGCGGACGGGGTCCGTGTCGTCCACGCCGACGCCCGTCGCGTCGTCCTCGAAGTGGACGGTGTCCGGCGGAAGTTCGAGGTGACACGGCACGGCGACCGCGTCCACGTCAACGCCACGACCCTCACCGCCCTCCCCCGCTTCCCGGACCCGACCGCCCCACAGGCCCCCGGCTCCCTCCTGGCCCCCATGCCGGGCACGGTCGTCCGCGTGGCGGAGGGCCTGAAGCCGGGCTCAACCGTGGAAGCGGGCCAACCCCTCCTGTGGCTGGAGGCGATGAAGATGGAACACAGGATCACGGCCCCGGTGACGGGCACGCTGACGGCCCTGCACGCGACACCGGGACAGCAGGTGGACATGGGCGCCCTGCTGGCCGTGGTCGAGGAGCAGCCCACCTGAAGGGGCGCGAGGAACTGCGCGACGAACCCCCACGAACCCGCACCCTCCACGCAACGACTGGACCCTCCCCCTTAGGAGCCCTCGATGTCCCCGGTCCTCGAATCCGAAGAACACAAGGCCCTACGAGCCGCGGTCTCCGCCCTGGGCAACCGCTACGGCCGCGACTACATGGCCACGATCAACAAAGAGGGCCGCCACCCCGACGAACTCTGGTCCGAGGCCGCCAAACTCGGCTACCTGGGCGTCAACCTGCCCGAGGAGTACGAGGGCGGAGGCGGCGGCATAGCGGAACTCTCCATCGTGCTCGAAGAGCTGGGCGCCGCAGGCTGCCCCCTGCTCATGATGATCGTGTCACCCGCCATCTGCGGCACCGTCATCGCCCGCTTCGGCACCGAGGCCCAGCGGCGGACCTGGCTGCCCGCGCTGGCGAACGGCACCCGCCTCATGGCCTTCGGCATCACCGAACCCGACGCCGGCTCCAACAGCCACCGCATCACCACCACGGCCCGCCGCGACGAAACCGGGGACTGGCTCCTGACCGGCCGCAAGGTCTTCATCTCCGGCGTCGACAGAGCGGACGCCGTCCTGATCGTCGGCCGCACCGAGGACGCCCGCACCGGCACCCTCAAGCCCTGCCTCTTCATCGTCCCCACGGACACCCCCGGCTTCGAGTACCGCCCGATCGACATGGAACTCCGGGCCGCCGAAAAGCAGTTCGAGCTGACCTTCGACGACATCCGGCTCCCCGCCGACGCCCTGGTCGGCGACGAGAACGCCGGTCTCCTCCAGCTCTTCGCCGGCCTCAACCCCGAGCGGATCATGACGGCCGCCTTCGCCATCGGCATGGCCAGGTACGCCCTCGGCAAAGCCGTCGAGTACGCCCGCGACCGCACCGTGTGGGGGCAGCCCATCGGCGCCCACCAGGCGATCGCCCACCCCCTCGCCCAGTCCCACATCGAACTCGAACTGGCCCGTCTGATGATGCAGAAGGCGGCCCACCTCTACGACGCCGGTGACGACGCGGCGGCCGGCGAGGCGGCCAACATGGCCAAGTACGCGGCGGGAGAGGCGTGCGTGCGGGCCGTCGACCAGGCCGTGCACACCCTCGGCGGCAACGGCCTCACGGCCGAGTTCGGCCTGGCCTCGCTGATAACGGCCGCGCGCGTGTCTCGTATCGCGCCGGTGAGCCGGGAGATGATTCTCAACTACGTCTCCCACCAGACCCTGGGCCTGCCGAAGTCGTACTGAGCCGCCCGCGTCGCCGGAGAGCGGCAGCGGGAGCCTGAGCGTGGCCGCAGGAGTCGGAGCGCACGAGGAGGAACCATGTTCCGCAGCGAGTACGCAGACGTCCCACCCCTCGAACTCCCCATCCACGACGCCGTCCTGGGCCGGGCCGCCGAGTTCGGCGACCTGCCCGCGCTGATCGACGGCGTCGACGGCACGACCCTCACCTACGAACAGCTGGACCGCTTCCACCGGCGGCTCGCGGCCGCGTTCGCCGAGGCGGGCGTCCGCAAGGGCGACGTCCTCGCCCTGCACAGCCCCAACACGATCGCCTACCCGACGGCGTTCTACGCGGCCACCCGCGCGGGCGCCACCGTCACCACCGTGCACCCGCTGGCCACCCCCGGCGAACTGGCCAAACAGCTCCATGACTCCGGAGCGAGCTGGATCGTCACGGTCTCACCGCTCCTGGAGACCGCCCGCGCCGCCGCCGAACGCGTCGGCGGCGTACGGGAGATCTTCGTCTGCGACAGCGCCCCCGGTCACCGCTCGCTGATCGACATGCTCGCCTCCGCCGCGCCCGAACCGGCCGTCGACATCGACCCGGTCACGGACATCGCGGCCCTCCCGTACTCCTCCGGCACGACCGGCGTCCCCAAGGGCGTCATGCTCACCCACCGGTCCATCGCCACCAACCTCGCCCAGCTCGAACCGGTCATGCCGGCCGGCCCCGGCGACCGCGTCCTCGCCGTGCTCCCGTTCTTCCACATCTACGGCCTGACCGCCCTGATGAACGCCCCGCTGCGGCTCGGCGCCACGGTCGTCGTCCTGCCCCGCTTCGATATGGAGAGCTACCTCGCG
The DNA here is from genome assembly GCF_019599145.1 of Streptomyces akebiae. NCBI lineage: Bacteria > Bacillati > Actinomycetota > Actinomycetes > Kitasatosporales > Streptomycetaceae > Streptomyces > Streptomyces akebiae. The sequence continues at coordinate 5,705,624 of NZ_CP080647.1, forward strand.
GCGATCGCCGAACACCGCATCACCCACCTCTACGTGGCCCCGCCGATCGTCCTCGCCCTCGCCAAACACCCGGCCGCCGAACGCTACGACCTCTCCACGGTCCGGCACGTCCTCTCCGCCGCCGCGCCCCTGGACGCGCGGCTCGCCGCCGCCTGCTCCGCCCGCCTCTCCCTGCCGCCCGTCGTCCAGGGCTACGGCATGACCGAACTCTCCCCCTGCTCCCACCTGGTCCCCCTCACCCAGGCCGCCACCGCACCCCCCGGCACCGTCGGCAAACTCATCGCCGGCACCGAGATGCGGATCGTCTCCCTCGACGACCCCGGCAAGGAGGTCGGCGTCGGCGAACGCGGCGAGATCGTCATCCGGGGCCCCCAGGTCATGAAGGGCTACCTGGGCCGCCCCCAGGCCACCGCCGACATGATCGACGCCGACGGCTGGCTCGCCACCGGCGACATCGGGCACGTCGACGCCGACGGCTGGCTGTTCGTCGTCGACCGCGTCAAGGAACTCATCAAGTACAAGGGCTTCCAGGTCGCACCCGCCGAACTCGAAGCCCTCCTCGTCACCCACCCCGGCATCGCCGACGCCGCCGTCATCGGCCACTACGACGACGACGGCAACGAGGTCCCGCACGCCTTCGTCGTCCGCCGGCCCACCGCGCACGACCTCTCCGAAGGCGAGGTGATGATGTACGTCGCCGAACGCGTCGCCCCCTACAAACGCGTCCGCCACGTCACCTTCATCGCCGACGTGCCCCGCGCGGCCTCCGGGAAGATCCTCCGCCGCGAACTCAGGGAACGACTGTGACCGACACCGCACCGTCCGTGCACCGCGCCCACCACAGGGGCATCACCACCCTCACGCTCGACTCCCCGGCCAACCGCAACGCGCTCTCCGCGACGCTCGTGCGGGACCTGTCGGACGCGCTCACCCGGTGCGGTGAGGACGACGACGTACGCGCCGTCGTCCTCACCCACACCGGGAACACGTTCTGCGCGGGCGCCGACCTGCGTGACCCGCCCGACCCGAAAGCCATCGTCGCGCTGCTCCGCCACATCCTCGACCTGCCCAGACCGGTCGTCGCCCGCGTCACCGGCCAGGTCCGCGCGGGCGGTCTCGGCCTGCTCGGCGCCTGCGACATCGCCGCCGCCGGCCCGGACGCCGGTTTCGCCCTCACCGAGGTACGCATCGGGGTCGCCCCCGCCGTCATCTCCCTCACCCTCCGCCCCCGCACCGACCCCCGCGCCCTCGCCCGCTACTACCTCACCGGCGAGAGGTTCGGCGCCGCCGAAGCCGCCCGCATCGGGGTGCTCACCATGGCCGGCGCCGATGTCGACGACCTGCTCGAACCCGTCCTCGACGGCCTGCGCCGCGCTTCACCGAGGGCCCTGGCGGAGACGAAACGCCTGCTCACGGCTAAGGTGCTGGAGAACTTCGACCGGGACGCGAGTGAGCTGACCAGCCTCTCGTCCCGGCTGTTCGCCTCCGCCGACGCCCGCGAGGGCGTGACGGCGTTCCTCGAAGGACGGGACCCGGGATGGGTGTTGTGAGCATGACGGAAACAAGCCCGGTCGTGGATCGCGGCCCCAAGCAGGACCGCAGCCGCGTCACCCGTCAGCGCCTGCTGGAAGCCGCCGTCGCCTGCCTCGCCGAACACGGCTGGGCCGGCTCCACCGTCTCCGTCGTCGCCGAACGCGCCGGCGTCTCCCGGGGCGCCGCCCAACACCACTTCCGCACCCGCGAGGACCTGTTCACCGCCGCCGTCGAGTACGTCGCCGAAGAGCGCTCCCTCGCCCTGCGCGCCCTCTTCCCCGAGGGCACCGCCGACCGCCGGGCCGTCGTCGCCGCCGTCGTCGACCTCTTCACCGGCCCCCTCTTCCGCGCCGCCCTCCACCTCTGGGTCGCCGCCTCCAACGAGGAGCAGCTCCGCTCCCGCGTCACCGAACTCGAAGCCCGCGTCGGCCGCGAGACCCACCGCATCGCCGTCGACCTCCTCCGCGCCGACGAGACCGTCCCCGGCGTCCGCGAAACCGTCCAGGGCCTCCTCGACATGGCCCGCGGCCTCGGCCTCGCCAACCTCCTCACCGACGACACCGGCCGCCGCGACAAGGTGGTGGCCCAGTGGGCGGCCCTGCTCGACGAGAAACTGGGCTGAGACCCTCGGCACCCGAACCGCCCGGCCCGCGTCACGGCCCGAGCCGCTCCACCCGCGTCACGGACTGAGCCGCTCCACCCGCGTCACGGACTGAGGCGCTCCACCCGCCACGACCCGTCCGGCTCCGCCACGTACCGCAGCCGGTCGTGCAGCCGGTTCCACCGCCCCTGCCAGAACTCCACGCTCTGCGGCACCACCCGGAAACCACCCCAGTTCGGCGGCACCGGCACCTGCTCCCCCTCCGGATAGCGCGCGTGCAACTCCTCGTACGCGGCGTCCAGTTCGGCCCGCGAGGAGATCACCGAGGACTGCGCGCTGGCCCACGCACCCAACTGCGAACCGTGCGGCCGGGTCCGGAAGTACGCCGCCGTCTCGTCCCGCCCGGTCCGCCGCGCCGTACCCGTCACGATCACCTGCCGGGCCAGCGCGTGCCAGGGGAAGAGCAGCGAGACGTACGGGTTCTCCGCCAGGTCCCGGGCCTTGCGGGAGTCGTAGTTCGTGTAGAAGACGAAGCCCTCTGCGTCGTACGCCTTCATCAGCACCGTACGAGAAGTGGGGCGCCCCGCGGCGTCGGCCGTCGACACCACCATCGCGTTCGGCTCGAACACCGCCCCCTCCTGCGCGGCCTGGAGGAACCACCGCCCGAACTGCTCCATGGGGTCGGCGGCCAGCTCGCTCTCGTCGAGCCCGTCGGCGCGGTACTGCTTGCGCATGAGAGCAGGGTCGTGATCGTTCACATGGTCATCCTGCCGTATGAACGGCCGACCGGAGAGGGAGTGGCACTGAGTGCCGCGGACTCTCCCCAAACGTGGCACTCAGGCGTATGGTGCTGGAACCGCCTGTCGCACACATCAAGAGGAGCCGCCTGATGTCCGACTTCGTACCCGGACTCGAAGGAGTCGTCGCGTTCGAGACGGAGATCGCCGAACCGGACAAGGAAGGCGGCGCCCTCCGCTACCGGGGCGTCGACATCGAGGACCTGGTCGGCCACGTCTCCTTCGGCAACGTCTGGGGCCTCCTCGTCGACGGCGCCTTCCGCCCCGGCCTCCCGCCCGCCGAGCCGTTCCCCATCCCCGTCCACTCCGGTGACATCCGCGTCGACGTGCAGTCCGCGCTCGCCATGCTGGCCCCGGTCTGGGGCCTCAAACCGCTCCTGGACATCGACGAGGAGCAGGCCCGCGCCGACCTCGCCCGCGCCGCCGTCATGGCCCTCTCCTACGTGGCCCAGTCCGCCCGCGGCCAGGGCCTGCCCATGGTCCCGCAGCGCGAGATCGACAAGGCCCAGTCCGTCGTCGAACGCTTCATGATCCGCTGGCGCGGCGAGCCCGACCCCAAGCACGTGGCGGCCGTCGACGCGTACTGGACCAGCGCCGCCGAACACGGCATGAACGCCTCCACCTTCACCGCACGGGTCATCGCCTCCACCGGCGCCGACGTGGCCGCCGCCCTCTCCGGCGCCGTCGGCGCCATGTCGGGCCCCCTCCACGGCGGCGCCCCCTCCCGCGTCCTCGGCATGATCGAGGAGATCGAACGCACCGGCGACGCCGACGCCTACGTCAAGCAGGCCCTCGACAAGGGCGAACGCCTCATGGGCTTCGGCCACCGCGTCTACCGCGCCGAGGACCCCCGCGCACGCGTCCTGCGCCGCACCGCCCGCGACCTCGGCGCCCCCCGCTTCGAGGTCGCCGAAGCCCTGGAGAAGGCCGCCCTGGCCGAACTCCACGCCCGCCGCCCCGACCGTGTCCTCGCCACGAACGTCGAGTTCTGGGCGGCCATCGTCCTGGACTTCGCCGAGGTCCCGGCCCATATGTTCACGTCCATGTTCACCTGCGCCCGCACGGCCGGCTGGTCGGCGCACATCCTCGAACAGAAGCGCACGGGACGCCTGGTGCGCCCCTCCGCCCGCTACGTGGGACCGGGCACACGCAGCCCGCAGGAGATCGAGGGGTACGCGGACATCGCCCGGTAGCCGGTCGTACCGGTCGTACCGGTGGTCCCCCGCCGCGTCACGCGGGGCTCAGCAGCCCCGCGTGATGCCGCTCGGCGACCAGCGGATGCGCCCGCAGCTTCCCCTTTAGCTCGTTGAACCCGTACTCGGCGAAGAGCGGATTCCCCGGATCGTCGGTCACCCCGGGCGCGGTGGAGGCGTACGGGAAGACCAGCGGCTCGACCCGGGCGTCGAGCCGCGGGTTGTAGAAGAAGGGCACGGAGAACCGCTCGGTGGCCCCGGGCGGGCTCACGACCCGGTGGTTCGTGGCGAGCAGATACCCGTTCGTCGCCACCTCCAGCAACTCCCCGAGGTTCACCACGAACGCCCCCGGAATCGGCGGCACGTCATGGAACACCCCGTCCGCCCGCTCCACCTGGAGCCCGCCGACCCGGTCCTGCAGCAACAAGGTCAGGAACCCGTAGTCCTTGTGGGCCCCCACTCCCTGGTCGGCCCCGTCCCCCGCACTGCCGGGATACCGCACGAGCTTCAGATGCGGATGGGCCCGCTCCCCGAAGACCGGGTCGTAGAAACCGGCGGGCGCCCCGATGGAGACCAGCAGCTCCCGCAGCAGCCGCTGCGCCACGGCACTGAGCCGGTCGATCCACGCGAGCGCGGCGGTCCGCAGCTCCGGCAGGGAGGCGGGCCACTGGTTGGGGCCCTGGAGCCACCAGTACGCGGGCTCCCCGGGACCGGGAGCACGGGCGGCACGCTCGGCGCCGATGTCCAACTGATCCCGCCAGTCCCGACTGCCGCCCGTCCGCTCGTCCCCGGTCCGGGTATAGCCCCGGAAATGCGGCGAGTTGACGTTGTCGAGGGCGAGCCGCTCGGCCTCCGGCAGCGCGAAGAACGCCCGCATGGCGGCGTCGAGCCGCCCGATCTCCTCCTCCCCGACCCCGTGCCCGACGAGCTGGAAGAAGCCCACGTCATGCGCGGCACTGTGCAACTGCGCGTGCAGCAGCGCCCGCGCCTCGGGCCCGCGATCGGCGGCGGAGAGATCGATGATGGGCAGCTGGAGATACGACGATGATGTCGCTGAGTACGTCATGGCATGCGTCCGAGAGTGAGAAGAGAGGGCTGGGGCCGGGTCCGGGGTTCAGACGGAGGCCCGACAGCCCATGCTCGTGACGCGCACGAAGTCCACGTGCCGGCGTCGAACGAGCATCGGAAGCATGGTGAAAGCATACTGCGCCCTACGAAACGCAGACGACCCGCAGGCTCTGGGTCCCTCCGGCCCCTAAGGACCGAAGAAGCCGGCCGGACGTACCGGCGAGCCTGCGGGTCGGGTGACTGCTTGAGATTGGGCCGGCTGCGCGTTCCTCACGCGCTGGTCCGGCACCGCACTGTGTGTGGTGCAGGGCCGCTAGCCCGCAGCCACCTCACGCGTCCGGTTGCAATACATCTGCCGAACCACCTCCTCTCTCGTGTACCGCACACCTTAGGAAGCGCTCCGGGGACGCTCAAGTGATTTTCCGAGGGGATTGCCGAGGAATTACCGCAGTACGGCGAGGACCCCGCGGGCTCGGGTGCCTTCCGGCAGGGTCCAATGGCCTGTGACCTGGCCTTTCGCTCCGGGCGTGAGGTCGAGCGCGTCGGGGTGGAGGACTCGGATCAGCTGGAGGACGGTGGTGCCGGGGGCGAGGGGCAGCTCGGTGGCTTCGGCGGTGTCGGTGGCCGACGAGGCGGTCGTGAGCAGGGGGCCGTCGCCGTCGTAGGCGTGGGTGATCTCGTGGTCCGGGGTGTCGGTGAGGCTCTGGGCCTGGGGTTCGGCCCTGCCTTCGAAGAGGGCCAGGAGCTGGGCGACCAGGACCGGGTCGTGGGCGCCGTCGTAGACCCAGCGGGTGCCCAGGACGCCGTGTTCCGTGGTGCCGACGAGGGCGTGTTCCGCGCCGGGGAGTGGGGCGCCCCGGTAGGTGAGGGGGGCCAGGTAGTGGACCGGGGCCGCGCCGGAGGTGTCGGTGGCGACCATGAACTCGATGCCGACCTCGCCCTCCGGGTCGTCGAGTCGGAAGCCGCCTGCCTTGGCCAGTTCCGGAGCGGCCGGACCGCCGGCGTACCAGGGGCGGGTCGGCAGCCAGGCGGCCAGCAGTTCGAGCTTGGTGGGCGTGAGCGTGGTGCGGTAAATGATCGCCATGCGGCGATTCTGCGCCGCACGGCCGGGTGGCCGCGAGGTGTTTCCCGCGCGGCCGCGCCCGCCTGTGTGCCTACTCCGACGACCTCTCCAGCGCCTCCAGGTCCAGGGCCGCGGCGATGTGTATGGCGACGTCCTCCGCGTACACGGCGTCCGAACGTTCGAAGGGCGTGCGGCCGGCGCCGCGGAGGAAGGTGACGACGCCGAGGGTGCGGCCGCGGCTGCGGAGGACCGCGCAGAGGGCGTGCACGGTCTCCGGGGGCCACTGGCGCCCGGTGGCCCACTCGCGAGCGGTCTCCGGCGCGGCCGTACCGGCGCTGGCGCGGACCGAGCCGGCGCGCTCCACGCACTGCAGGGCCGGGTGGCCGGGGCCGTAGCGGACGGGGATGCCGGCGTGGCCGGCGAGATGGCTGGGGCCGGGCCGGCCGGAGGGCGTGGCGGCGGCGCGGACGAGCCGGGCGGGCCCTTCGCCGTCGGCCATGGAGCCTCCGGCCACGCGGTCGATGAGGGCGTGGTCGGCGAAGCCGGCGAGGGCGAAGTCGAGGTGGACGGTGGCGGCCTCGCCGGGATCCTCGCACTCGGCGGCGGCGCGTGCGGCCCGGTGGAGCTGGTTGACGCGGAAGCGGAGCTGTGCGGCCTCCTGCTCGGTCTGTTTGGCCTCGGTGATGTCCTGGAAGAGCCAGCCGACGCCGAGCGGCACCGGTTCCTCGGCGAGGGGGGAGGCGAGGCGGAGGAACCCGCTGCGCCAGCACCGGCGTTTCTCGCCGTCGGGGGTGCGCACGCCCACCCAGATCTCGGCGGGCGCGGGCGGGGCGCCCTCGGCGAGGACGTGGGTGAGGGCGCTCTCCAGTTCCTCGGCGCCCTGGGCGAGCAGTTCGCCGATGGGGCGTCCGAGGACCGCCGTACGGCCGATGCCGAGGGCGCGGGCGGCGTGGGCGTTGACGACGGCGGGGCGCAGGTCGGCGTCGACGAGGACGACGCCCCAGGAGGCGTCCTCGAAGAGGGCCTCGCTGAGGGCGATGGACCGTTCGAGGTCGATCTGCGTGTGGACCTCGCTGAAGGCGCAGTACAGGCCGACGGGCTTGCCGTCGGGTCCGCGCACGGCGGCGGACTGGGTGCGGACGAGGACGCGGCCGCCGTCCTTGGTGACCAGGGCGAACTCGTGCACCTGTCGGCCGCTGGCGTGCATGGCGGCCATCAGCCGCCCCTCGACCTCCTCGGCGTCGGCGGTCCGCACCGCCCACCCGGCGAATCCGCGGCGGCCCACCGCCTCCTCGGCGCTCCAGCCCAGGATGCGTTCGGCCTCGCGGTTCCAGTGGGTGACGACGCCGTCGGCGTCGAAGGCGCACAGGGCCGCGTCCATCCCGTCGAGGAGGGCGGCGAGGAGGTCCGAGCCACCGGAGTCCGCGGAATCCGTGGAGCCCTCGGTGCCTTCGGTGTCCTCGGTGTTCACCGTGCCCTCGATGTCCTCGGTGTCCTCGGTGTCCTCGTTCGTCGGACCGTCCCGCTCGGGCTTGTCGGGCCCGAGTTCGTCGGTGGCCCCACTACGCCGGGAAGCACTCACCTGAACCCCCTGCAGGCTGCGTTGCGTCCGCATGTACGGCTGGTACGGCGCGTCGGTTCGCTCACTCGCCATCATTCAACTCGAACGTGACCCAGCCCACATCTGCTTCGCGCAAGATTTGGACGAAATCGTTGTACGCCGGATTTCCTCCTCACCCTTCTCAGCGTTCCCACGAACCCGGGGGAGCAGTCAGCGGAGATAGAAGATCCGATCTCCGTACTCCCGCATGACCCGGTCGTTCCAGTCGAGCCCGCCGTCGACGTTGCCGGAGCGCAGCAGGGGCGGTTCGACGCCCCGGTCCGCGAGGGAGGCGGCGGCGGTGGCCATGACGGACTGCAGGATCGCCGAGGTGACGACGGTGGAGGCCGGGGCGAAGGGGGCGGGGATGGTGTCGAGGGTGAGTTCGGCGTCGCCGACCGCGATCTTCGAGTCGAGGACGAGGTCGCAGTGGTCCTTGAGGAAGGTGCCGGAGGAGTGGCGGGAGGTGGTCTCGGTGGCGTACGCGACCGAGGTGACGCCGATGACCTTCACGCCCAGCTCGCGGGCGTGCGAGGCCATCTCGACGGGCAGCGCGTTGCGGCCGGAGAGCGAGATCACCACGAGCAGGTCCCCGGCCCGCAGCGGGCTGCTGTCGAGCACGGCGGTCGCGAGCCCGTCGACCCGCTCCAGCGCCGATCCGAGGGTCGCGGGCATCACGTCCACGCCCACGGCGCCGGGGACCGCCAGCAGGTTCATCAGCGCGAGTCCGCCGGCCCGGTAGACGAGGTCCTGGGCGGCGAGCGACGAGTGGCCGGCGCCGAACGCGAACAGGCGCCCGCCGGCGACGACCGTGTCCGCGATCAGCTCCCCGGCCGCGGTGATCCTCTCTCCCTCGTCGTCCCGCAGGCGTTCCAGCAGCCCGATCGCCGCGTCGAGGAACCGCCCACCCGCCGTGCCGCCGTCCAGCCCCATGCGTCGATCCTTCCGTCGTGTTCTCCGTGTCCTCCGTGACGCCGGTCACGTTAGTGGTCTGGACCAGTGGGGTGTCAATATGCTGCGCCCGTCGTCCGCGGGTCGGCGGGGCGTCCCGGAAAATGGGGCGCTGGGTCACAAACCGGCCACCTGACCGGAGTCATACCGCCGTCGTTTCCCCGCCGCCACCCGGTTGTCAGTCGGATGCGTAAGAATTGAGTCCAGGGCCAGCGCAGCAAGCCGCAGCAAGCCGGTGTGGCCGTCGAAGCCTCCGGCTGAATCTCATCGAGGGGCACGTATGTCCGGACTGATCGATACGACGGAGATGTATCTCCGCACCATCCTCGAGCTGGAGGAGGAAGGTGTGGTCCCCATGCGCGCCCGGATCGCCGAGCGGCTCGACCAGAGCGGCCCCACGGTGAGCCAGACGGTCGCGCGCATGGAGCGCGACGGCCTGGTGTCCGTCGCCGCGGACCGCCACCTGGAGCTCACCGAGGAGGGTCGTCGGCTGGCGACGCGCGTGATGCGCAAGCACCGCCTCGCGGAGTGTCTGCTCGTCGACGTGATCGGTCTGGAGTGGGAGCAGGTGCACGCGGAGGCGTGTCGCTGGGAGCACGTAATGAGCGAGGCGGTCGAGCGCCGCGTCCTGGAGCTGCTGCGCCACCCCACCGAGTCGCCGTACGGCAACCCGATCCCGGGCCTGGAGGAGCTGGGCGAGAAGGACGGCGCGGACCCCTTCCTCGACGAGGGCATGGTGTCGCTGGCCGACCTCGACCCCGGGACGGAGGGCAAGACCGTCGTCGTGCGCCGGATCGGCGAGCCCATCCAGACGGACGCCCAGCTGATGTACACGCTGCGCCGCGCGGGCGTCCAGCCCGGCTCCGTGGTGAGTGTGACGGAGGCGGCCGGCGGTGTCCTCGTGGGCAGCGGCGGCGAGGCGGCGGAGCTGGAAGCGGACGTCGCGTCACACGTGTTCGTCGCCAAGCGTTGACCCGCCCGGCCTGATCCCGGCCCGCCCTCGGGCCGGCACCGGCACCACAATCACGCCCACCCATCCATCCGTCCACCGATCGACCCATCCACCGATCGACCCATCCATCCATCCATCCGCCCGTCCACGCGGCCGCACCCTCTGCCGGCCGCTGTCCGGCCGTCTCGGCGGATGTCCGTATCCCCCGTCAACTCCCGATGCGGGAGGGGGAGTTGTGGTGTATCGGGGGCGTATCCGGGAACCCGTCGAATCCGAGATTCACTGCGCCGAATCGCAGCGCTCGGGCGGTTCGCGTGCGAGGCTTGCGCGTGAGGCATATGACCTGAGGGGCTCTTGGCCGCCCGAGACGAGGATCTCCGGTGGTGAGGGAGGGGGCGGGGCGGATGTGCCGTGGACGTGAGGAGGGCCCCGGCGCCGTGCGGCGCCGGGGCCTGTCCTCCCCTGTGCTGACCCGGAGCCCCGAGCTCCCAGGGTCATCCCCCTCGGACCGTTTTCCCCGAGCGGTCCGCCTCCCGTTGAAGATCTCCCCTCGGCGGCGGCGGGCAATCCTTGAGGGAGGTCACTCGAATGAGGGGTGTTGCCGCCAAGAGCGGCATCTTCGAATGTGTATTCGATAACGTGTGCGGCGTGTCGCTGTGTGACCCGCGCCATGACTGATCCGCGCGCCCCACACGTAACGTGTCAACCGATATGCACGCTGTAACACAAGTGCTCGTCGTCCGAGCGGCGCGCACGGCCACGACAGCAGCTGGAGCAACGGCGAGGCGACGGCGAGAGCCAGGGCGGAAGCGACAGCGGATGCACTACGGAAGCAGCAGCACGACAGCGGTACGACAGCAGTTGGGACGAGTGGACCGGCCGGCTCGAAGCGGGAGCGAGAGGCGGGAGCGAGCGGTCCGGGCGGGAGTCTGGGGGGTGCCAATGGTGCGGCGCATCGACGTGACGGGAGCGGGCGGCGTGAATCTCGCCGCCTGGGAGTTCGGCGACCCGCCCAAGTCCGGTGAGAACGAGCCCCGGCCAGGGGTGCTGTTATTGCACGGCCTCATGGGCCGCGCCTCGCACTGGGCACCCACCGCCCGCTGGCTTTCCGAACGCCGCCGTGCCGTGGCGCTCGACCAGCGTGGACACGGCCAGAGCGAGAAGCCCGAGCAGGCCGCGTACACCCGTGAGGCCTACGTCGACGACGCCGAGGCCGCCGTCGAACAGTTGGGCCTCGCCCCGGTCGTCCTCATCGGCCATGCCATGGGTGCGCTGACCGCCTGGCAACTGGCCGCCCGCCGCCCCGACCTGGTGAGTGGACTGATCATCTGCGACATGCGGGCCTCGGCCCTCGGCGCCGCCTCGCAGCGCGAGTGGGAGAACTGGTTCAAGGCCTGGCCGCTGCCGTTCGCCACGCTCGCCGACGTCCGCAAGTGGTTCGGCGAGGACGACCCCTGGGTGGAGCGTCCCAGCCCGTCCCGGGGTGAGTTCTACGCCGAGGTCATGCACGAGGGGCCCGACGGCTGGCGGCCGGTGTTCGAACCCGAGCAGATGCTGACGACCCGTGAGACCTGGGTGTACGACGCGCACTGGGAGGAGCTGACCCAGGTGCGCTGCCCGGCCCTCGTCGTCCGCGGTCTCGACGGGGAACTGGGGCGCGCCGAGTCCCAGGAGATGGTCCGGGTGCTGCCCCACGGCCAGTACGCGGAGGTCGCCGACGCGGGACACCTGGTGCACTACGACCAACCGGACGCCTGGCGCTCCGCGATCGAGCCGTTCCTGGACGGGCTCGATGGGGTGGACGGGGCGAACGCGGCCGACTGAGGTGCGCGTCGGGGCTCGGGGGGTTCGGTGCGTCGGAGGGTGCCGGTGCGGGGGCTTTTCGCGCAGGTCCCCGCGCCCCTGAAAAGCAGGGGCTGCGTTCAGGTGTGCGGGAACCGCGTGAGCGACCACGAACACCCGCAGTCGCGAAACCGACCCGCAGCCCCCGCCGGAGCGTGACCGACGCCCGTCCCGGAGCACGGGAGCACGGAGCCCGGAGCGTGACCGACGCCCGTCCCGGTGCCCGGAGCGCTATCGACGCCCGTCCCGCCCGCACGCGTAGGCGAGCGGTGAGATCAGTTCCTCCGCGTCCGGCAGCCATCGGTTCGCCGGAGTGGGCCGCCGGGCCCACTGCACGGCGCCCCGCGATCCGTAGCGCGTCGGCGGAGCGGCCACGAACTCGCCCTCACCCAGTGCCCTGAGGTCGAGCGCGAGCGGCGACCAGCCCAACTTCCGTACGAGGTCGGGGACTTTGACCGACGCGCCCGGGAGCACGAAGAACTGCATGCGGCGGTCCGGTGTCCAGGTCACCGGCCCGAGCGTCAGCTCCATGCGTTCCATACGGGCCAGCGCCAGCAGACCGGCGGTCTCGGGAACGTCGATCGTGTCGAACGTACGGCCTGTCGGCAGCAGGATCGACGCGGTCGGCTGCTTCGACCAGAGGCGGCGTGCGACGGTCGCACTGCCTGTCGCCTGGGTCGCCCAGTCCTCGCGCGCCGGGTGCGCGCCGGGGGTGGCGCACGCTGCGTTGCCGCAGGAGCAGTGCTGCACCCCGTCGACGGCTTCCAGCCATGTACCGGGGAACACGTCCCAATGGCGCTCTTCGGCGTATCGAACGGCGGTGTCCAGCAGCGATTCGCCACGCTGCTTCGGGATTTGGGCAGCTTCAGGGCCCGCGATGGTCTCTTCCACGATGAACACAACTCTAGCGGTCATCAGGGGTTACGGATGTCACATGCGCGGGGGAGAGCATCGTCAACGGGGCCGGGGCGCATGGGTGCATGCCCGGGGGCGCGCGGGAGGGATCACGGAGTGAGCCGGGTAGCCACGTGTGGGGTACAGCATCCGTGTTTACCCCGGCAATTCTGGCATGTCTCGCATCTTCGGTATGTCGGCGGGGCATTGATCTTCGAGGCCGGATCTTTTCGATACGTGGGTACACGTATGCGACAGGAGGCGGTCACTGAAGAGACGTCAACTCGGTGCGTGGGCAAGGCACCACAGCCACAGGGGGTACGCCATGGCCGCAAGGCCGCTCGTCGCCAGGCAGCCGAACGAACGACTGCAGGCGCTCATCCAGGAAGCGGGCTGTTCCAACGCGGGGCTGGCCCGGCGCGTGAACATGTGCGGCGCGGAGCACGGACTCGACCTGCGCTACGACAAGACGTCCGTCGCGCGCTGGCTGCGCGGACAGCAGCCGCGGGGCCGGGCGCCCGCGATCATCGCCGAGGCCCTGGGCCGCAAGCTGGGCCGTACGGTCACCATCGACGAGATCGGCATGGCCAACGGCAAGAACCTGGCGTCCGGTGTCGGTCTGCAGTTCTCGCCGACGGTGCTGGGGGCCATCGAGCAGGTCTGTGAGCTGTGGCGCAGCGACGTGGGGCGGCGGGACTTCCTCTCCGGGTCGTCCGTGGCCGCCTCCGCCCTCGTCGAGCCCAGCCGTGACTGGCTGATCTCGGCGCCGGACTCCCAGGTGGCCCGCTCGGCGGGACCCCGGGTGGGGCTCGCCGACGTGGCGGCCGTGCGCGCGATGACCCAGGCGCTGGTGGACCTCGACCACCAGTACGGCAGCGGGCACGTCCGGCCGGTCGTCGTGCACTACCTCAACAGCGTCGTGTCGGGGCTGCTGGCCGGCTCCTACCGGGAAGCCGTGGGGCGGGAGTTGTTCGCGGCGGTCGCCCGACTGACCGAACTCGCCGGGTACATGGCCGTCGACACCGGTCAGCCCGGACTCGCCCAGCGGTACTACATCCAGGCGCTCCGTCTCGCCCAGGCCGCAGGCGACCGAGCGTACGGCGGCTATGTCCTCGCCGCGTCCATGAGCCATCTCGCGGCCCAGCTCGGAAACCCGCGGGAGATCGCGCAGTTGGCGCGCGCGGCGCAGGAAGGGGCGCGGGGGCGGGCGACTCCGCGCGCGGAGTCGATGTTCCACGCGGCGGAGGCGCGCGGGCACGCGCTGATGGGCGACGCGCGCGGCGCACAGACGGCCGCGGGGCGGGCCGTCGAGGCGCTGGAGGCGGCGGATCCGTCGTCCGGGGACGACCCGGTGTGGATCAAGCACTTCGACGAGGCCTATCTGGCCGACGAGTTGGCGCACTGCCACCGCGATCTGGGGCAGGCGGAGGCGGCCGCCCGGCGGGCCGAGGAGTCGTTGGCCAAGCATCCGCGGTCGCGGGCGCGGCGGCGGGCGATCGGGTACGTGCTGCTCGCCACGGCACAGGTGCAGCAGCGGGAGGTCGAGCAGGCCTGCCACACCGGGTTGAAGGCGGTGGAGTTGCTGGGGTCACTGCGGTCGAATCGGGGGGCCGAGTACCTGGAGGACCTCCAGCAGCGGTTGGAGCCGTTCCGGGAGGAGGCGGTGGTGAGGGAGTTCGGGGCGCGCATGGACCTTCAGGCGGCGTAGAGCGCTCCGGGTGGGGTACTCGGGTCGTTCGCGCCGCTACGGGCGGGTGTGGCTGATCGCGCGGCTCCCCGCGCCCCTGAGAGGGCTCCGCCCCTCGTCGGGGCGCGGGTGGTGCGTGGGGTGTCGTCCGGACCCGGTAGCGTGAGTCGACGATTCCGCAAGTCCCCCATTCGTAGGAGTCTCGGTGACGCAGAGTGGACAGGGCGAGGAGCCCTCGGCGCGGACCGCGCGCGAAGGCATCGTGCTGCCCTCGGACGGTGGGGCGCCGCTCCACCCGAGCGATCTGCCGCCGGCCCCGCTGCCGCCGGCCCCGGCCCAGCCGTGGGACCAGCAGCGGCCGTGGGGCTCCGAGGAGACCGCGGCGCCGCCCGCCCAGCCGCAGGCCGACCACTGGAACAGCGCGCCCTCCGCGCCGGAATGGGGAGCCCACGGGGCGCGGGACGCGTACGGCACGGTGGGTGCGCAGGCCGGTTACGGCGCGCAGGGGGCGTACGGCACCCAGGATGACGCGGTCGGTCAGGCGTACGGCACTCAAGGCGACGCGGCCGGTCAGGCATACGGGGCCCAGAGCGGCGCGGCAGGTCAGGCCTACGGCACCACTCAGGGGGACCCGGCCGGGCAGGCCTACGGCACCCATGGCGGAATGCCGTTGCCCCCCGAGGGGGCGCCTGGGGCGGCGTACGGGGGCGCGGGGTACGGCGGGGCAGGTGCGCCGTTGCCGCCGGTCGCGGGAGAGCTGGCCGTACCGTCCGCCGGTGCGTCGCCGCAATCGCCGCAGAGCGCGCCGATGCCGCCCGTGGACGAGGGAGCCACCCAGTACATCCCGTACGTGCCGGCGGCCGGGCCCATGCCGGGGGACGAGGCGGCGACGCAGTTCATACCGCCGGTGGTCACGGAGGCGCCCGCCGCCGAGGCCGCCACGCAGTTCCTGCCGCCGGTGGGGCCGGGCGCGCTGCCGCCGGCGGCGTCGGGCGACGCGACGACATATCTGGGACGGGTGCCGGACAACGGCGCCGGACCCCTCCCGCCGGCCGCGAACCCCGTGCGGCCGGTCCCCGGCGCGTCCGCCGGGAATCCCGACGAGGCGGCGACGCAGTACATACCGCCGGTGGCCGCGCAGGGGCAGCAGCGGCCCCCGTACGGTGCGCCGGGGCCGCAGCCGGGACAGCAGCAGCCGGACGTGTTCGACAGCCTCTTCCGGAACGAACCGGGGGCCGGTGGCGCCGCCGGGTCCACCCAGCAGATGCCGAAGATCGACCACGGTCATGCCCCGCAGCCGCCGCGGGGCCCGGGCGGGCCCGGCGGTCATGGCAGCCACGGCGGACCCGGTGGCCACGGAGGCCACGGTGGGCATGCCGGGCGCGCTTCCGGGAGACGGGAGAGCGGGGGCGGCGGGGGCGGTCGTACGAGATCGCGGGTGCCGTTGATCGCGCTCGTCGGCGTGGGGATCGCGGTGCTCGGGATCGGGGCGGGCGCGCTGATGGCCGGGTCGGGGGACGACTCGTCGCCGAGCGACAACAAGCCCGTGTCGGCGAGCGGGGCGCCCGAGGAGTCGGCGTCCGCGTCGGCGGACCCGGCGCGCGAGCAGGCGGTCGCGCTCGACAAGCTGCTGGCCGACAGCGGCGACAGCCGGAGCAGCGTGATCAAGGCGGTCGCCGACATCAAGACGTGCTCCAACCTGGGCCAGGCCGCCACCGATCTGCGGGACGCGGCGAAGCAGCGCAACGACCTGGTCACCCGGCTCGGCGCGCTGTCCGTCGACCAGCTGCCGAACCACGAGGCCCTGACCACCTCGCTGACCAAGGCCTGGAAGGCCTCGGCCTCCGCGGACAACCACTACGCGGCGTGGGCGGACCAGACCGCCGGGAAGAAGGGCTGCAAGAAGGGTCAGGCCCGCACCACCGGCCAGACCCAGGCCGGCAACCAGGCCAGCGCCACCGCCAGCGCCGAGAAGACCAAGGCCGCGGAACTCTGGAACGAGATCGCCAAGACCTACACCCTGACCGAACGCCAGGCGGTCCAGCTGTAGGGACGGCGGTGCCCGGTCCGGGGCCGAGCCGCCGCGCACCCCGGGCGGGGCCGTCACGTGCGGCGTCGGTCAGTTCTCCGCCTCCACCAGCGTCTTCTCCACGTTCACGAAGTTCCTTCGGGCCGCGACCAGTTGGCCCTTGCGGACGATCTGGAAGGTGACTTCGGGGTTGATGAGGCGGGGGAAGCCGGCAGAGGCTATGAGGTCCTCGAAGCGCCAGCTGAGAGGTGGGGTCAGGCCGCCGGTGGTGACCTTCAGTCCGTCGTCGAGGACACGCCGGATCGCCTGGGAGGTCACCTCTCCGTCGCCGATCTTCTCGAGGGCGGCCGTCAGCACGGTGTACGCGATCCACGTGGTCTGCACGCCCGGGTCCGCGGGGTCGATCCGGTTGTCGCCGAACGCGTGCTCCCGGATCACCTCCTTCATCCGGTCCCACCGCTTGTCGCTCTCCACCGGGTACCAGCCGGTGACGTACGCCCCCTCGTACGGCCCTGACCTCCCCCCGGTCGCGTCGATCACCGTCTGGTCGACGCTGCCCAGCACCGTCCCCGTACGGACGTCCGGGAAGTCCGCGCGGTCCCGGCGGAAGGAGTCCATGAAGGTGAAGGTGCGGTCGCCCAGGGCGGGGACCACGCACCCCTCCGTGCCCGGCTCCGTGCTGGCCCGCCGCAGCGCCTCCCGGGCGTGCCCGCCGTACTCGGTGGCGTCCTCGGCGGCCAGTTGGTCCTCCGACCCGTCGTGGCCCCCGGAACGCAGCCCCGAGTCCAGCAGCAGCGGCAGCTGGTCGCCGGCTATCGAGTCGGGGCGGACGAGGGCGACCGGGCCGCAGTCCTCGGCGAGCTGTTCGCCGAGGCCGGCCATGAGGGAGGCCTGGCCGCCGTTGACCGGGTACGACAGCGCGCTGGCGAACTCGTCGTCGGTGACGCCGTAGCCGCCGATGTACGGGATGCCCGCCGACTCCAGCGGGGCGAGGAAGGAACGGCCGTGCTGACTGTAGGAGCCGACGACCGCGACGACGTCCTCGTCGGCGGCACGGCGGGCGCACTTCGCGGCCGTCACGGTCTCGTTGTGGTCGTTGCAGGTCAGGATTCGCAGCTCGCGGCCGTTGATGCCGCCGCCCGCGTTGACCCAGCGGGCGTACGCCTTGGCCATCGCGGGCATGCCCGGCTTGTTGGTGGCGGCCGTCTTCTCCGGGGCCCAGGTCATGACGGTGACGGGGCCGTCCCCGGTACTCCCCGTGGTACCGGGGAGGACCCCGCACGCGGCGACGAGTGAGGCACACGCCGTCAGCGTGGTGGCTCTGACCAGGCGTTTGGTGAGTCCTGTGGGATGGCCTGGGGGCTGATGGGTCCGTCGTGCCTGGAAGCCAGTCATGGCTCCGCACGATTCCGCCACATCACCAACCCGGGCGTGACAGATGGTCAACGCGGGGTGACCGGGAGGTGAATTGCGAGGAGCTACGATCGTATTTTCGAGTGGTTTCTGAGAGGAATGCGCGATCGATGACCGTCCAAGGTCCGGAGACCCCTTCCCGTCGTGGGCGTCGCTCATTCACCATGGGCGGCATGCCACTGAACGACATGCCGTGGTGGCGCTGGCGCAGCAATGTGCGCTCCGCGCTGCACATGCTCTCCGACCCCGCGTTCCAGCAGAACGTCTGGCTGGCCGGTGTCGACGGGTACGGGGACGTCACCGACGCCGTGTACCGCCTGGTCGAGGACACCTGGCTGGACAACTGGTCCGCCGAGAAGTACGTCGGCACGATCTTCCGTGACGCCCAGGAGGCGGCCCTCGTCGACACGGCCGTGCTGCGCGTGCTGCGGATCATGCACCAGGTCGGCCCGGACGCACCCGTCTCCGCGTACCTCGACCACGACGCCTGGCCCGAGGCCGTCCGCGCCGCCCGTGAGGCGCACGTACGCCTCTCGGCGAGCGACGGGGAGGACCCGGACACCCCGCCGCGCACGCTCGAAGTGCTGCGGATCATGACCAGGGCGGCGTAGGGAAGCCCGCCGGGCGGTGGCGCGGGGGCCCGCGGTCCGGTCTTCGGGACGATTGCCGACATGGGTACGCCATATGGGACCCTGTCGGGCATGAACGAGCAGTCCACCCGAGCCGCGGCACCCGCCGACCAGTACGTCCTCACCCTCGCCTGCCCCGACAAGCCGGGCATCGTGCACGCCGTGTCGAGCTACCTCTTCATGACCGGCGGGAACATCGAGGACAGTCAGCAGTTCGGTGACCACGACACGGGTCTGTTCTTCATGCGCGTCCACTTCTCGGCGGACGCACCGGTGAACGTGGACAAGCTGCGGGCCAGCTTCGCGGCGATCGGTGACTCCTTCCAGATGGACTGGCAGATCAACCGGGCCGACGAGAAGATGCGCATCGTCCTGATGGTCAGCAAGTTCGGGCACTGCCTGAACGACCTGCTCTTCCGGGCGAGCACGGGCGCGCTGCCGGTGGAGGTCGCGGCCGTGGTCTCCAACCACACCGACTTCGCCGAGCTGGTGGGGTCGTACGACATCCCCTTCCACCACATCCCGGTCACCAAGGACACCAAGGCGGACGCGGAGGCGCGGCTGCTGCAGATCGTGCGCGAGGAGAAGGTCGAGCTGGTCGTGCTGGCCCGCTACATGCAGGTCCTCTCCGACGACCTCTGCAAGCAGCTCAGCGGGCGCATCATCAACATCCACCACTCCTTCCTGCCGAGCTTCAAGGGCGCGAAGCCGTACCACCAGGCGCACACGCGCGGTGTGAAGCTGATCGGCGCGACGGCGCACTATGTCACCGCCGACCTCGACGAGGGGCCGATCATCGAGCAGGAGGTCGAGCGGGTGGGCCATGGGGTGACGCCCGAGGGGCTCGTCGCGGTCGGGCGCGACGTGGAGTGCCAGGCGCTGGCACGGGCGGTCAAGTGGCACGCCGAGCGGCGCATCCTGATGAACGGGCGCCGGACGGTCGTCTTCGCCTAGCCAGGCCCTGTCGGCACTGTCTCACCGCCGGCCAGGTCGACGCGGCGGGGCTCTGTCCGCCCGGCGCGGAGGACGACGAGGCCCTGGAGGCTCTGGAGGCCCTGCAAAGGGCGCGGGGCCTGTACGTAGGACTGGTGGAGTACTTCGGCGCGGCGGCCCGC
This sequence comes from Streptomyces akebiae, assembly GCF_019599145.1. NCBI lineage: Bacteria > Bacillati > Actinomycetota > Actinomycetes > Kitasatosporales > Streptomycetaceae > Streptomyces > Streptomyces akebiae. The sequence goes on from NZ_CP080647.1 coordinate 5,724,991, forward strand.
GACGGTCACGCGGTGCTGGTCCGGCAACTCCGACCCGCGAGCGCTGTCCCCGCCGCGTGCCCGGCGCACGCCCAGCGCATTCCGGCGCTGTCGCCGCTGCCCCGGCTCCCGCTACATGCGGCTCAGGGACGCCGCCGCGAACAGCACGTCCCTGATGGCATCCCGGTCGCCACCCTGCCCGGCGGCCGCCTCCTCCGGAGGTACGTGCCCGGCGGCGAGACGGCAGAACTCGACGCCGTCCAGGGCCACGTGGGCCACCTCGTGATCGGTGGAACCGAGGGCGGCGGGGGAGTCGAGGGGGATCAGCCACTCGCCTCCGCCGGAACCCTCGATCTCCAGGCGGAGACTGCGGCCCGGGGCGCCGGCCGGTACGAGGTGGCGGCCGGACGGGGGCGGGGACGCGAGGCCGGTCCGGCGGCGCTCGGCCAGCGACACCGGCAGCATGCGGGCGGCCAGGTCGATCATGCCGTGCAGATGGCGGCCGGACGGCGGCTCGTACGGGTAGTCCACGGCCTCCGCGATGTCCTCCGCATGGATCCAGCACTCGAACGCCCGATCGAGCATCGCGTCCTGGAGGGGAAGCTCGAAGCCGCCGTACGGGACTGTCAGGCGCGCTGAGGCGTCGGAGCCGTCGGGGCCGCCGCCCGTGAACGAGGCCGTGCGGACGATGTCGTGGCTCTGCTGCCGCCAGGGGGCGCGGAGGGCGCGGGTGGGCGGGAAGTGGGACGCCTTCCAGTACGCCTCGGTGCGAGCCGCCGGGGACGCGGCGACGGGCGGCTCGTCGGGGCCGGGTTCGAGCGGGCCGAGCGGGTCGTCCAGGCCGAGCGCCACGGCGACGAGCCCGTCGACGGTGAGCAGGTGGGCGATGACCCCGGCGACGGTCGTACGACGGCTCACCGGGGCCTCGCCCTCGAACCAGCGCAGCCGTACGGGGGCGTGCCAGTCGGCGGCGCCGATGTCCTGGAGCAGCGCGTCCAGCCGGGCCGTCTCCGCGTCGTACGGGGCGGCCCAGCGGGGGACGGGGATGCGGGGCGGGCGGCGGCCCAGGCAGACGTCCAGTACCTGGGTCCGCAGGGCCGGGTCGAGGTCGAGGCTCTCCGGCGGGTGCAGCAGCCCCACGGCTTCCCGCAACCGCCGCGCCTCGTCCGCGCACCCTCCGCACACCCCCAGGTGCTCCTCCACCGCCAACGCCTCCTCCGCCGAACACACCGCCAGGGCCCAGGCCCCGAGCAGCGCCTTCAGCACCCGGTGCTCCAGCACGAGGGGCGGGCGAGATCCGGACAGGGCGGAGGAGCCCGGCGCCGGGGTGGGGTTCGGCACGGCGTCGGGCAGGGGCATTCCGGTGTCCTCCACGGAGGTGCGCGGCAGCGGTATCCGGGGCGGGCCCGCCGGCTCGTCACCGCCGTCCCCGGCACCGGTCGGCTCACTCGGCCCGCCTGGCTCACTCGGCCCGCCCGTGCCCTCCGAGCCACCGGTGTCACTCGCTCCGGACGGCCCGCCGAGGTCGGCCCCGAGCCCCTCCTCAAGCCGGTCATCAGGCCGGTCATCAGGCCGGTCCTCAGGCTCGTCTCCGGATCGCCCGTCTCCGGATCGCCCGTCTCCGGAGCCGAGTCGCCCTCCGTGGCCACCGGGCCCGGCCGTGCCGCCGGCCGCGGTGCGGGCCGTGGGGTGTCCGTGTTCGGGAGAGTGTCCTGAGACCGGACCGGCGGGTCCGTCAGGTCGGGCCGGGGCCGGGGGCCGCCGGTTCTCCGGCTCGGGTGGCCCGTCAGGGCTCGGGGTGGCGTTCATGTGAGGGGCCCGGGTTCGGGTGGGGTGCCGGAGGGGCGTGTGTCGTGGGCGGTGGAGAGGAGCTGGAGGCCGAGGCGGAGGCGGCGTCGGGCCTCGTCCTCGGTGACGCCCAGGTCGGTGGCGGTCTGGCGGTAGTCACGGCGCTGGAAATAGGCCAGCTCCAGAGCGGCCCGCAGCGGGGCGGGCATGGCCTGCACGATGTAGTCGGCGCGGGCCGCCACCGACGCCTGGTGGACCTTGCGTTCCAGGTCCTCCGTCGTGCCCTCGCCGCCTCGGGCGAGCGCGGCGGTCTCGGTGGCCCGCAGCCGCTGCACCGCGAGACGGTGGGTCAGCGCCGCCATCCAGGACCGCAGCGGCCCCTGCTGGGGGTCGTACGCCTCGGGGTTCTCCCAGAGCTGGAGGAACACCTCGCGGGTGATGCCGTCCGCACCCCGCTCGTCGCCGAGGACGCGGTGGGCCAGCCCGTGCACGAGGGACGCGAACCGGTCGTACAGCTCACCGAGCGCCGCCGCCTCGCCGTGCGCCAGCCGCTGCTGCATCTTGCGGTCCCAGCGGGGCGGTGCGTCCATCGTCGCCATACGGCCCCCTCACCCTGCTCTCACCTGCGCCGTTCCTTGAATGCCCGCCCGGTCGTCCGCCAGTCGTGCGCCGGCCGGCCCGCGGTCCGTCGGCTGCCCGCTTCCGGCCCGATTCCAGCCTGTGCGCACCGCCGTCCCGAATGTAGTCGGCACCGCTGACCGCGCACGCCCCTTTATGGCAATGCGCGCCCCTCGCGAGGCCGGAGGTGGTATGCGCCTCCTGGGTAAGCCGTTTCCACACCGCCCACGTGGGCGTCCACCCGCCTTTCGTATGTCTGTACGACCATATGAGGCTCCTGATCTGCGCGAATCCAACCAAGTGACGCTCGTCTGGGCCCACATCGGATCGATACCGAAGCCATTCGTGATCAATATTCGATCACATGTGACCGTACTCGATGGAAATCGCACCGAAAAGGCCCCTGAAATGGCTCGCTTACCCCGCGCTTTCGGTGGGCGCGGGGTGTTTCATGGAACGACGGCGGGGCAGCCGCGCAGCAGGAAGCGGTGCAGTGGCTTCCGGTTCGGCGACTGAGAGGCATCGCGGTGGCGTTCGAAGTGACCGACGGCGAGCAAGGCGAGTGGGCCGTGCTGCACGTGTCCGGAGAGATGGATCTGGTCACGTCGCCCGTGCTCCGCCAGCGGGTGCACGAGGCGGTGGCCGACGGCCGCCGAAGTCTCGTCCTCGACCTCTCCGCCGTCGTCTTCTGCGACTCCAGCGGCGTGGGCGTGCTGGTCGCCACCCGCCGCCTGATGCGGTCCTTCCAGGGGCGTCTCCGGCTGATCCTCCCCGCCGACGGCCACGCGGGCGGCGGTCCCTCCGAGGGCGCGCACGTCAACCGTGTCCTCGCCGCCCTCGGTGTCCGCCGCCTCTTCGACGTCCATCCGGACGTCCTCTCGGCGGTCGCGCCGGACGCGGACGACGAGGCCGGCCCCCTGTCGGCCTGACCGCGCACCCTCCCCATGAGCAGTACGCACGTGTGAGCTGTCCCACGCGGTGGTGTCCCGGTGGCCACACAGTTGTCCCGGAATTCCCGCAGTCTTGGTACAAGCGCCGCTTTCCCGCTCCGCCCGGGCCGCTGACGTCGTACGCTCCGTCCGAGAAGCACCCCACTTGACGTAAGGCGGGCCCGAGGAGACATGGTCAGCAGCGAGTACGAGCGCAGGATCGCCGCCCGGTTCGCCACCTTCGACCAGGACGGCAACGGCTGGATCGACCGCGAGGACTTCAGCGCGGCGAGCAAGGCGGTTCTCAACGAGTTCGGCACCACCGCCCGTTCGGACAAGGGCCAGGCCCTGTACGGCGGCGCCGAGGCCTTCTGGCAGGGGATGGCCGGAATAGCGGACCGGGACGGCGACCAGCGCATCACGCGGGACGAGTTCGTGAACGGCGCGGTCAAGCGGCTGCGTGACAACCCCGACCGTTTCGCCGAGATCGCGCGCCCCTTCCTGCACGCGGCCCTCGCCGTCGCGGACGCGGACGGGGACGGGAAGGCCACCGTCGAGGAGACCGCCCGGGTCCTCAAGGCCCTCGGCGCCTCCGCGGAGGTCGCCGCCGCTGCCGCCGCCACCCTCGACACCGACGCCGACGGCAAGGTGGACGAGGTGGAGGTCGTCAACGCGTTCGCGCGCTACTTCACCGTGCCCGAGTAGTCACCCGGCCGGGGACATCGCAACAACCGTTCACCAGCCGTCGTAAGCGGTCCGCAGTGGTTCGTGCGCGGTCGGCGGCGGTCATGAATAGCGCTCACGCAGCTTGTACTTGAGCACCTTCCGCAGGGTCTCGTTGCGCGGAAGGGCGTCCACCACCTCCAACCGCTCCGGCAGTTTGTGGACGGACAGCCCTTCCGCGCGCAGCCAGTCGGTGACGTCCGGCAGTGTCAGCGCCTCGGCCTCCGGCGGCTGTTCGACGACCGCGCACACCCGCTCCCCGCGCTCCGGGTCCGGCAGCCCTATCACCGCCACGTCCTGGACGGCCGGATGGCCGTGCAACAGGTCCTCGATCTCCTTGGCCGAGATGTTCTCGCCCTTGCGGATGATGACGTCCTTGAGGCGGCCGGTCAGCACCAGATGGCCGCTGTCGGTGAGATGTCCGAGGTCGCCGGTGACGAAGAAGCCGTCCGCGTCGAAGGCCGCCGCAGACTGCGCCGGATCCAGGTACCCCTGACAGACGGCCTCCCCGCGCAGCCGAACCTCCCCGTCCTCGGCGATCCGGATCTCCATCCCCTCCGGCGGCCGCCCCTCCGTCGTCGCCAGGTTCTCCGGCGAGTCGTCCGGCGCCCCCATCGTGATCATCGGCACCTCGGTCATGCCGTACCCGTGGGTGAGCCGCACCCCCATCTCCCGTACGACCGCGTGGTAGAGCTCGGGCGGCTTCGGGGCCCCGCCGCCCGCGAGCAGCCGCAGGGACGGGACGACCGGCTCGCCCGGCTGCTTGCGCTGCTCGGCCAGGAACATCGAGTAGAACGCCGTCGACCCGCCCGCCACCGTCACCCCGTGCTTGCGGTACCCCTCCAGCGCGGCCGGCAGCGCGAAGTGCTCGAACAGGACGGCCGGGAAGCCGTAGAGCAGGAGCATCACCATGTAGTCGGGGCCGCCTATGTGCGCGTACGGGAAGGCGATGGAGCCCACGTCGTCCGCGGTGAGCCGCAGGGCGTGGGCGAGGCAGGAGCCGCCCGCGATGAGCGAACGGTCCGTGTGCAGGACGCCCTTGGGGTCGGAGGTGGTGCCCGAGGTCCAGTAGATCCAGCGGACGGAGGTGCCGTCGGCGGGTGGGGCGGGGAGCGTGCCGGGGTCGCCCTCCGGGATGCGGTCGTACGCCTCGAAGACGCCGCGCGCGTCCAGCCGCCGGGCCATCTCCGTGTGGTCGAAGCCCCGCCACTCGCCCGGCACCGCGAAGAACTCCGCCCTCGACTCCCGGAGCGCGAAGCCGACCTCGCGGTCGCGGTAGAAGGGGATGACCGGGGACTGGACGGCGCCGAGGCGGGCCAGGGCGAAGGAGAGCAGGACCGTCTCGATCCGGGTGGGCAGTTGCCAGGCGACGACCGTGCCGGGGCGTACGCCCCTGTCGTACAGGCCGGCCGCCACCCGCTCGGCGCGGGCCCGCAGTTCGCCGAAGCTCAGGGTGCGGTCGTCCTGGAGGAGGACGGGCCGGTCGGGGGTGAGGGCGGCGCGGCGGTCGAGGAGTTCCCAGAGCGTGCGGGACTCGCTGAGCGCGTGGGCGGTATCGGTCACGGTAACCCCCTTTTTTTTTGAGGCTCGGTTCGCCTGCGGGGCGCTCCAGTCGGTGTCGAGCCCGCGACCCTGCTCGACCTCGCGGGCCTCCGCGCGCTCGCGGGCTCGACACCGACGCGCCCCTTCGGCTCACCCGCCAGAAGCTGACGGATAGTCAGATCGTGGGCAGAGCGTAGGGCCGGGCGCCTTGTCGGTCCAGAGGTGCGCCACTAGCCTGCTGGGGAGGACCTAGCTGACGGTCCGTCAGAAATGGCTCGCTGGAGGGGACCCATGACCGAACTGCCCCGCATCATCAGCGTCGACGACCATGTGATCGAGCCCGCCCACCTCTTCGAGACCTGGCTGCCGGAGAAGTACCGCGACCGGGGGCCGAAGCCCCTCACCGCCGGGATCGGCGAGCTCGCGTACGTCGGGGGGAAGTACCAGATCACGATGGACCCGGACGGGCCGCCGACCGACTGGTGGATCTACGAGGACCTCAAGTTCCCGTACAAGCGGAACATCGCGGCCGTCGGGTTCGACCGGGACGAGATGACGCTGGAGGGGATCACCCGCGAGGAGATGCGGCGCGGCTGCTGGGATCCGAAGGCGCGGCTGGCGGACATGGACCTCAACCACGTCGAGGCCTCGCTCTGCTTCCCGACCTTCCCGCGCTTCTGCGGGCAGACCTTCGCCGAGGCACACGACAAGGAAGTGGCTTTGGCCTGCGTCCGCGCCTACAACGACTGGATGGTCGAGGAGTGGTGCGGCGACAGCGGCGGCCGGCTCATCCCGCTCTGCCTGATCCCCCTGTGGGACATCGACCTCGCGGTCGAGGAGATCAAGCGGAACGCCGCCCGCGGCGTCCGGGCCGTCACGTTCTCCGAGATCCCCACCTACCTCGGCCTGCCCTCCATCCACTCCGGCTACTGGGACCCCTTCTTCGCGGCCTGCCAGGAGACCGGCACGGTCGTCAACATGCACATCGGCTCCAGCTCCCAGATGCCGGCCGCCTCCCCCGACGCACCGCCCGCCGTCCAGGCGTCGCTCTCCTTCAACAACGCGATGGCCTCGATGATGGACTTCCTCTTCAGCGGGGTCCTGGTGAAGTTCCCGACCCTCAAACTCGCTTACAGCGAGGGGCAGATGGGCTGGATCCCGTACGCCCTGGAGCGCGCCGACGACGTCTGGGAGGAGCACCGGGCCTGGGGCGGGGTGCGTGACCTGATTCCCGAGCCGCCGTCGACGTACTACTACCGGCAGATGTTCTGCTGCTTCTTCCGCGACAAACACGGAATCGCCTCGCTGGACGTCGTGGGCCGGGACAACGCGACCTTCGAGACCGACTACCCGCACGTCGACTCGACCTTCCCGCACACCAAGGAGGTCGCCCTCGACCACGTCAAGGGCCTCGACGACGAGACGATCCACAAGCTCATGCGCGGCAACGCGATCCGCATGCTCGGCCTCGACTTCGACAGGTGAAAGTCCTCGGGTGAAGGGTCTCGGCTGATGGATCTCGCTTACAGCCCGGAGGAGGAGGTGTTCCGGGCGCGGCTGCGGGAGTGGCTCGCGAAAGCGCTCCCCTCGCTGCCGCCGAAGCCGTCCCCCGACGACTGGCCGGGGCGGCGCGCCTATGACCTCGGCTGGCAGCGGACGCTGTACGACGCCGGATACGCCGACGTCCACTGGGACGCCTCGCCGACCACCCGGTTGATCTTCCTGGAGGAGACCGAGAGGGCGGGCGCCCCTTATGTGGGCGCCAACTTCGTGGGCCTGCTCCACGCGGGGCCCACGATCGCCGCCGAGGGCACCGCCGAACAGCGGGCGCGCTGGCTGCCGCCGATCCTGCGGGGCGAGGAGGTGTGGTGCCAGGGGTTCAGCGAACCGGACGCCGGGTCGGATCTCGCCTCGCTGCGGACGCGTGCGCGACGGGACGGCGACGCGTACGTGGTCAGCGGGTCCAAGCTCTGGACCTCGCACGCCGAAGTCGCCGACTGGTGCGAGCTGCTGGTGCGGACGGACGGGGAGGCGCCGAAGCACCGGGGCATCTCCTGGCTGGCGATGCCGATGGACGCGCCCGGCGTGACCGTACGTCCTCTGCGCACGCTCGCCGGTTCCACGGAGTTCGCCGAGATGTTCCTGGACGAGGTGCGGGTGCCGGTCGCCAACCGGGTGGGCGCGGAGAACGACGGGTGGCGGGTGACCATGGTGACGCTGTCGTTCGAGCGGGGGACGGCGTTCGTGGGTGAAGTGGTCGCCTGTCGACGGGTGTTGGTCGAGGTGGCACGGGAGGCGCGGGCGAACGGGGCCTGGGACGACTCCGGTGTGCGGCGGCGGCTCGGGCGGTTGAACGCGGAGTTCCGGGCGCTGTGGCGGCTCACGCAGTGGAACGTGAGCGAGGGGGAGGCCTCCGGAGGGGTGCCGGGGGTGGGGGGTTCGGTGTTCAAGCTGAGGTACTCGCGGGCGCGGCAGGAGTTGTACGAGCTGGCTGCGGAGGTGCTGGGGGCGGGTGCGCTCGATCTGGGGTGTGGGTGGGTGCTCGATCGGCTCAGTTCGTTGTCGTACACGATCGCGGCTGGGACGTCGGAGATTCAGCGGAACATCGTGGGGGAGCGGATCTTGGGGTTGCCGAAGGGGTGAGGGGGGACGAGGGCGCCTCAGGGTGTGGGGGGCCTGGGGCGTTGGCGGGTGCGGCTCCGGTGGGGCTTCTCGCGCAGTTCCCCGCGCCCCTGAGAAGCGGGTGTGCTCGGTGGTGAAGAGGGGCTGTGGGCTTGTGCGGTTTCGACTGACCGAGGATCAGAGGGTGTTGAAGAGCGGCTTCCGGGAGGTGTTGGCTCGGCGCTTCAGGACGGAGGAGTTGCGCGGTGCCGTCGACGGGAGTGGCGGACTGGACCGGAGGCTGTGGCGGGAGTTGGGGGAGGTGGGGTTGTTCTCCCTGCGGCTGGCCGAGGACGAGGGCGGGGTCGGGCTCGGGGTGCCGGAGGCCGTGTTGGTGTTCGAGGAGGCGGGGCGCGCGCTGTTGCCGGGGCCGCTCGTGGCCACCCATCTCGCGGCGGGCGTGGTGCCGGGCGCGGCGACGGGGGAGACCGTGGTGACCGCTGTCGGGGGTGGTGGTCTGGTGGAGTGGCTGGACGAGGCCGATGTGGTGACCGGGGACGCGGCCGGGGCCGTACCGCTGCGATCGGTGGATCCGGCGACGCCGTTGCACCGGGTGCCGGGGGGCGGTTCGTCCGTCCGCCCTGATGATCTGTTCGTACTGCTCACCGCCGCCGAGCAGGTGGGCACGGCCGCGCGGACCTGCGAGGCCGCCGTGCAACACGCCCGGACCCGGGAGCAGTTCGGGCGGCCCATCGGGTCGTTCCAGGCGGTCAAGCACCTCTGCGCCGAACTGCTGGTGCGGGTGGAGGTCGCGCGGGTGGCGGTGTACGCGGCCGCCGTGACCGTCGATCCGGTGGACATCGCGGCGGCCCGGCTGCTGGCCGACGAGGCGGCCGTGCGCGGGGCCCGCGACTCCCTTCAGGTCCACGGCGGTTCGGGGTTCACCTGGGAGGCCGACGTACACCTGTGTCTGAAGCGGGCGTGGGTACGGGCGGAACGTGGCGGATCGATCACGGAGAGTGAGGAGTTGTTGGCGGGGGAACTGCTGGTCGAAGCGGGTTGAGCGCGCTGACCAGGGTGGGAACGGAAATGTGTGGCGGCTGCTCGGTCGAATGTCGCGGAACGTGGCATACCGGAATTACCGAGCGTTGATACCGTGTTGTGTCCTAGGCGTGACTTGTCACGGCCTGGAGTCGGAGTTCCGCTCCGGTACCTTCTGGTGGATGCGAGTGGTTCCGAGGTCGAGCCGAGCCGGTGTTGCCCCTGTGGCGGCCCCGGATCCGGCGGTGCCCGGCGCTCGTGAAGTGGGCCGGAGTCTCGACGCCCCGGTCTGTTCGACTCCCCGTGATGAGCGTCGCACAGTATGCCGTACGCGTACTCCTTCGCGCTGGAATATGCCCGAAGCGCTTGTTGGGGTGACTGTACGTCAACCATGCTGTCCTGTAAGGGGATCACGTTCCGTGATCCCGGTGCCGACGGTGTCGATGGCGGTGGCGTCGGCCAGGCAGCAGATGACCACGATCGTGGCCCCTGAGGGGCGTGCGGCGATGTGTCCGCCGGTTCGGATGGTGTGAGCGGTGCAGGTGCTTCAAGTGCAGCTGGAGATCCGGCCCGACCCCGCAGAGGTGGGTCGTGCACGGAGATGGGCCCGTGCACGGCTCTGCGGGTCCGGCATAGGGGACGACGAGCCGCTCGCCGAGACGCTGATCCTCCTCGTCTCCGAGCTGGTCACCAACGCGGTCGTGCACACCGGCCGTCCGGCGGTGCTGCGGCTCCTGCTGTCCGGACTCCGTGACGGGGTGGTCGGAAAGGTCCGCCTCGAGGTCGCCGACGGCAGTGCGTGTCCGCCGGCCCCGCGGTGCGCCGACAGCGAGGAGGCGGGCGGGCGCGGCCTCGCCCTCGTCGACGTGCTCGCGGACCGCTGGGGCTGGAGCCACGAGGGCGCCGGCAAGCGGATCTGGTGCGAGCTGGACCGGGTGGCGCCGGGGACTTCGGGGGCGGCGAGTGGTGTGGGCGCCTCCGGTGGTGCATCCGGGGTCGGCGGCGGGACGGTGGCCCCGGCGGTCTACCCGGCGTGCAGTGCGGTGACGGGTGTCGCGGCGGTGGCCCGGGAGAGCCTGGTGCGCGACGGGTTGGCGTTCGAGGCGGTCTAGGTCCGGGTTCAGGTCCAGGTCCAGGTCCAGGTCCAGGTTCAGGTACAGGTTCAGGTCCAGGTCCGGGTTCAGGGCCCTGGGTCGGGAGTCGCCCACCCGTGCCGCCCCCAGGGGCAGGATCGAGGTGCGCCGGTCACCCGCGCTCGCGCCGCATGCGCCGCGCGCGAGCGCACGGCGTTGAACCGTCCCCCTGTGATGGCCGATTCGTGCGCCGGGACGTGCTTCCGTACGCACCGTCGCGACGCCGGTTCCGCGCGGCCGGTCCCCGAACGGGTGTTGACGTCTCCTGTCCGTTTGATCACGCTTGTCTTCAGCGATTCGCCGCGAGGGGACGACGAGGGTCCCGGTGCCGGAGGCCCTCGACGAGCGTGGGTCGTGATGCGGCGCCGGCTCCCCGCAGGGCCCTGGGGCAAGGACGGGTGGCCGAAGCCGGATGGCGGCGCGCGGTGCCGTGCTCGGGGCGGGCAGCGGCGCGCCGCCGGCCGACTGTGGAGGCCTGGGGGTGTGGCCCCGCAGGGCGGCGGCAGCCCTACAGGATGGCGATCGGGGCCACCGGCGTGCCTGTCGCCCCGACGAACGGCTCCGGCATCGCCGACAGCAGGAAGTCGTACCGCCCAACTTGTCCACAGGCTGTGGACAACTCTTCCAGGTTCCAGTTCTGGCCCTGCGGCATGCCCATCTCGACCAGGTCGAGCGCGTGCACCGGCAGCCACAGGTCCTCGACCTCCGGCGGGAAGATCTCGAACGTCAGGGTGTCATTGGCGACCGCCGCCACATCGCGCGCGTGGAACCACTCGGGGGTACGGAGCGACAGCCCCGGCGACGGGAACGCGTACGCGTGCTTGTCCCCGGCGAGGTAGGTCCGGATCTGTCCGGTGCGGACCAGGACGATGTCGCCCGCGCGGACCCGGGTGCCCGCCAACTCCTCTGCCGCGTCCAGGTCTTCGGGGGTGACGGCGTGGCCACCGGGCAGCCGGTCGTCGCCGAGGCCCAGGGCACGCGGAACGTCCAGCAGGACCCCGCGCGAGACGATGTGCCGCGCCTTGTCGATCCCGGCGAAGGCCGCGCCGCCGTGCGGGGTGATCGTGTCCGCGGGGCGGCCGTTGTAGATCCGGCCCGAGTGCGAGACATGGGTGAGCGCGTCCCAGTGGGTCGCCGCCTGGAGCCCCATGGTCACCGCGTCGTCGCTGCACGCGACCGTGCCCGGACCGAAGATCTCCTGGTTGATCTGCACCATCGCGTGCAGCGGGTTCACCCGGCCCGGCATCATCCCCGTCTGTACGCCGTCCTGTTGGAGAGGCAGCGCGAGCGGGACGCGGCGACCGGAACGGACCGAGGCGGCCGCCTCCCGCACGACCTCGTCGGTGATCAGGTTGAGGGTGCCGATCTCGTCGTCGGCCCCCCAACGGCCCCAGTTGTTCACGCGCTTGGCGATCTCCGTGAACGCCGCGAACTCCGTGGGCGATGACATCGGGCCTCCCCGAGGGCTTGTGGTGGCGTATCTGACGGGTCGTAGAATCGCCGTGCGAGCAAATCTAACGGTCCGTCAGAAACCGCGATGAGGGGAAGGGGCCGGGGTGGGAAACTTCTTGGCAGGCAAGGTCGTCGCCGTCACCGGAGCGGGGCGGGGGATCGGCCGGGCGGTCGCCCTCGGCGCCGCCGCCGAGGGCGCTCGGGTCGTCGTCAACGACTACGGCGTCTCCGTCGACGGCTCCGAACCCACCAGCTCCGTCGCCGAGACCGTCGTCAAGGAGATCGAGGCGGCCGGGGGCGAGGCGATCGCCGTCGCCGACGACATCTCCACGATGGCCGGCGGGCAGCGGGTCGTGGACACGGCGGTGGAGGCGTACGGACGCGTCGACGGGGTCGTGTGCGTCGCCGGGATCCTGCGCGAGCGGATGCTGTTCAACATGGCCGAGGAGGAGTGGGATCCGGTCATCGCCACGCACCTCAAGGGCACGTTCACGGTGTTCCGGGCCGCGTCCGCCGTCATGCGCAAGCAACGGGCCGGGACCCTGATCGGGTTCACCAGCGGCAACCACCAGGGGTCCGTGTCGCAGGCCAACTACAGCGCGGCCAAGGGCGGGATCATCTCGCTGGTGCGCAGCGCGGCGCTCGGCCTGCACCGGTACGGGGTGACCGCGAACGCGGTGGCGCCGGTCGCGCGTACACGGATGTCGGCGGGCGTGCCGATGGAGCTGACCGAGATCGGTGAGCCGGAGGAGGTGGCCGCGTTCGTGGTGTACCTGCTCTCCGAGCGGGCTCGGGAGGCGGGAATCACCGGGCAGGTGTACACGGTCGCCGGGCCGAAGATCGCGGTCTGGGCGCAGCCGCGGGAGCTGCGTGCCGCGTATGCCGAAGAGGGCTGGACCCCGGAGAGGATCGCGGAGTTTCTGCCGGGGGCGGTGGGGGTGGATCCGATGCCGATGCTGGAGCGGGTGGAGGGGATGGCGCGGGCGGCGGCGGCTGGGGAGCGGCCGAACGCGTGAGGGGGTGGGGTGGGGGTGCGTCGGCGGGTGCGGGTCCGGTGGGGCTTCTCGCGCAGTTCCCCGCGCCCCTGAACAGCATGGGTGGCGCCCAGAGTCTTCAGGCGCGCGGGGAACCGCGCGAGCAACCACAACGCACCCGCGCTCGACGACGCACCCGTACCCCCCGACAACGCACCACCATCACGGCGGCGGTCATCTTGGAGGCGGCATGGACTTCGGGTTCAGTGACGAGGACGAGGCGTTCCGGGCGGAAGTGAGGGCGTGGTTGGGGGCGCACGCCGGGGTGCGGGAGGACCGGCGTGCCTGGGAGCGGACGCTCGGCGCCGCCGGGTGGATCGGGCTCGGCTGGAGCGAGGGCGGGTACGGGAACCGCACGGCCACGCTCGTCCAGCAGGTGGTGTGGGCCGAGGAGTACGCGCGGGCCGACGTACCCGCCCGCTCCGGGCACATCGGGGAGAAGCTGCTCGCGCCCACCCTCATCGCGTTCGGGAGCGAGGAGCAGAAGCGGCGGTTCCTGCCGGCGATCGCGCGCGGCGACGAACTCTGGTGCCAGGGGTACAGCGAGCCCGGCGCAGGGTCCGACCTCGCCGGGGTGCGGACGAAGGCGGAACGGGCCGGGGACGGGTCGTACCGGATCACCGGACAGAAGATCTGGACCTCGCTCGCCCACGAAGCCGACTGGTGCTTCGTACTGGCCCGTACCGAGGCGGGCTCCGAGCGCCACCACGGGCTGTCGTTGCTGCTCGTGCCCATGGACCAGCCGGGGCGGATCGAGGTGCGGCCCATCCGGCAGATGACCGGGACGAGCGAGTTCAACGAGGTGTTCTTCGACGGGGCGCACGCCCGCGCGGAGCATGTCGTCGGGGGAGAGGGGAACGGCTGGCGGGTGGCCATGGGGCTGCTCGGCTTCGAACGCGGGGTGTCGACCCTCGCCCAACAGATCGGGTTCGAGCAGGAGTTGGCCGACGTCGTACGGGCCGCCGTGGACAGCGGGGCGGTGGACGACGCCGTCGTACGTGATCACCTCGTACGCCAGTGGGCCGAGTTGAAGACCATGCGGTGGAACGCCCTGCGCACGCTCGGCGGGGCGGAGAGCGGCGCGGAGCCGGGTGCGCCGAGTGTGGCCAAGTTGCTGTGGGGGCGGTGGCATCGGCGGCTCGGAGAGCTGGCGATGGAGGTGCGGGGCGCGAAGGCGGCCGTCGGACAGCGGGAGTGGTCGGCGGCCGAGCCGTACGAACTGGACCCGTTCCAGCAGCTGTTTCTGTTCAGCCGGGCCGACACCGTCTACGGCGGTTCGGACGAGGTGCAGCGCACGATCATCGCCGAGCGGGTGCTCGGTCTGCCGAGGGAGCCGAGAGGCTGAGACGCTGAGGGGTGGAGGCCATGCGCGGAGTGGTGTTCGACGGGAAGCGCGCCGAGGTCGTCGACGACCTGACCGTGCGCGATCCGGGGCCCGGCGAGGTGAGGGTGGCGATCGCGGCCGCCGGGCTCTGCCACAGCGATCTGTCAGTGGTGGACGGGACCATTCCGTTCCCCGTTCCCGTGGTGCTCGGGCATGAGGGAGCGGGGGTCGTCGCGGAGGTGGGGGCGGGGGTCCGGCATGTCAGGCCCGGGGACCACGTCGCCCTGTCCACCCTCGCCAACTGCGGGGCCTGCGCCGACTGCGACCGGGGACGGCCGACCATGTGCCGACGGGCGATCGGGCGGCCCACGCGGCCGTTCTCGCGGGGCGGGCGGGAGGTGTTCCAGTTCGCCGCGAACTCGGCCTTCGCGGAGCAGACGGTGGTCAAGGCCGTGCAGGCCGTACGGATACCGGAGGACATCCCGCTGACCTCCGCCGCGCTGATCGGGTGCGGAGTGCTGACCGGGGTGGGCGCGGTGCTCAACCGGGCCCGTGTCGACCGGGGGGACGCCGTCGTCGTCATCGGAGCCGGGGGGATCGGGCTCAACGTGGTGCAGGGCGCGCGGATCGCGGGAGCCACGCGGATCGTCGCCGTGGACGCCAACCCGGAGAAGGAGGCGGTGGCGCGGCGGTTCGGGGCCACGCACTTCCTGTCGTCCGTGGACGGGGTGCGGGACATCCTCCCCACCGGCGCCGACCACGCGTTCGAGTGCGTCGGCCGGGTCGACCTCATCCGCCAGGCCGTCGACCTGCTGGACCGACACGGGCAGGCGGTCCTCCTCGGAGTGCCGGCCGCGACCGCCGAGGCCTCCTTCCTCGTCTCCTCCCTCTACCTGGACAAGTCGATCCTCGGATGTCGCTACGGATCGTCGCGACCGCAGCGGGACATCGCCCTCTACGCCGACCTGTACCGGGAGGGACGACTGCTCCTCGACGAGCTGGTCACGGCCACCTATCCCGTGGAGGACTTCGCGAAGGCGGCTCAGGACGCGGGGGAGGGGCGGGTGGCACGGGCGGTGCTCACGTTCTGAGCGGCCCCGGTGCCTCGGTGCCTCCGGTGGGCCCGGGGCCTTCGGCCGCCCCGGTGGTCCCGACAGGCCCGGCTGCCCCGGCGGAGCGGAACGTCCGTCGGTACGCCGTCGGGGTCACCCCCAGCACCGCCTGTAGGTGCTGCCGCATGGACTGGGCCGTACCGAAGCCCGCGTCGTGGGCGACCTGGTCGATGGTGAGGTCGGTGGACTCCAGGAGGTGGCGGGCGCGTTCGACGCGTTGCCGGGTGAGCCACTGGCCGGGGCTGACGCCGACCTCCTCGCGGAAGCGGCGGGTGAACGTGCGGACCGACATGGAGTCCTGTGCGGCCATGTCCCGCAGCTGGATCGGTTCGTGGAGCCGCCCGAGGGCCCACGCGCGGGCGGCGGTCGTGGTCGCCGTCTTCGGCTCGGGCAGTGGCCGCCGGATGTACTGGGCCTGCCCGCCGTCCCGGTGCGGCGGTACGACCGTGCGCCGGGCCACGTCGTTGGCGACGCCGGTGCCGTGGTCGCGTCGTACGAGATGCAGGCACAGGTCGATTCCGGCCGCGACGCCCGCGGAGGTGAGGACGTCACCGTCGTCGACGAAGAGGACGTCCGCGTCGACCCGTACCTTCGGGAAGAGCCGCTGGAAGTGTTCGGCGTGGTGCCAGTGCGTGGTCGCCGGGCGACCGTCGAGGAAACCGGCCGCGGCCAGGACGTAGCCGCCGGTGCAGATGGACACCAGCCGGGTGCCGGGGCGGATGTGGGCGACGGCGGCGGCCAGTTCGGGGGTGAGGACGCCCTCCTCGTGGACCGGGCCGAGTTCGTACGAGGCGGGCACGACGACCGTGTCGGCGGTGGCGAGGGCCTCCGGGCCGTTCGGGACGAGGATCGCGAAGTCGGCGTCCGTCTCCACCGGGCCGGGCGGCCGGATCGAGCAGGTGACGATCTCGTAGAACGGTCGTCCCGCCGCGTCCCGTGCCTTGCCGAAGATGCGCTGCGGGATGCCGAGTTCGAAGGGGAGCAGGCCGTCGAGGGCGAGCACCACGACGCGGTGCCGGGCGGAGGGCCGACCGGCGGCTGCGGGGGTGCGCCCGGCAGGAGGGGTGTGCTCGGGGCTGAGGGCGTGCTCGGGGGTGAGGGCGTGCTCGGCCGGCGGGACGGCGGTCATGGCCCGATCCTAGCGAACACTGTCCCTTCGGCCACTCGTCCGGGATGACCGCAGGTCGGAAGCTTGACGGCATGACCCAGACAGCCGACGACGCCGCCGCCGACTCCCGCCCCTGCGACGCTGCCGACGCCCACATCGGCGGTGGCGGTGGCGGTGCCGTCGGTGGCGGTGCCGGCCGGGTCCGTATGCACCGCGCCTGGTTCGTCGCCGCTGTCACCTTCGTGACGATCATCGGTGCGGCGGCCTTCCGTTCGCTGCCGGGTCTGCTGATAGATCCGTTGCACACGGAGTTCGACTGGTCGCGGGGCACGATCGCGTCGGCGGTCTCGATCAATCTGGCGCTGTACGGCCTGACGGCCCCCTTCGCCGCCGCGCTGATGGACCGCTTCGGCATCCGCCGGGTCGTCGCGGTGGCGTTGACGGTGATCGCGGTCGGCGCCGGTGCGACGGTGTGGATGACCTCGGCCTGGCAGTTGATGCTCTGCTGGGGGCTGCTGGTGGGGCTGGGTTCCGGTTCGATGGCGCTGGCGTTCGCGGCGACCGTCACCGACCGCTGGTTCACCGAACGGCGTGGTCTGGTCTCGGGCATCCTGACCGCGGCCTCGGCGTCCGGGCAGCTGATCTTCCTGCCGCTGCTGTCGTGGATCGTCTCCGAGCGAGGCTGGCGGCCCGCCTCCGTCACCGTGGCGCTCGCCGCGCTGGCCGTCGTGCCCTTCGTCTGGCTGCTGTTGCGCGACCACCCGGCGGACGTGGGGCTGAAGCCGTACGGGGCGAAGGAGTTCGTGCCGAAGCCGGGGCCGGTGCAGGGGGCGGCGCGGCGGGCGGTGAGGGTGCTGTTCTCGGCGGTGCGGACGAAGCCGTTCTGGCTGCTGGCGGGTACGTTCGCGATCTGCGGCGCCTCGACCAACGGGCTCATCCAGACCCACTTCGTGCCCGCCGCCCACGACCACGGCATGCCGATCACGGCGGCGGCCTCGCTGCTGGCGGTCATCGGGGTCTTCGACGTCCTCGGCACGATCGCCTCGGGCTGGTTCACGGACCGCTTCGACGCACGGCGACTGCTGGCGGTGTACTACGCGTTCCGGGGCGTCTCGCTCCTCTTCCTCCCGATCCTGCTGGCGCCGACGGTCCATCTCCCGATGATCTTCTTCATCGTCTTCTACGGCCTCGACTGGGTCGCCACGGTCCCGCCCACCATGGCGCTGTGCCGCGAGCACTACGGGCAGGACAGTGCCATCGTCTTCGGCTGGGTCCTCGCCTCCCACCAGGTCGGCGCCGCCCTCGTCGCCTTCCTCGGCGGCCTCGCCCGCGACGTCTTCGGCACCTACGACGTGGTCTGGTACGCCTCGGGCGCGCTGTGCGCGGCGGCGGCACTGATGGCGCTGGTGATACGGCGCGGGCCGGTGGGGAGGGTGGGGGCGGCGGTGGCCTGAGTTGCCGGGGTCGGGCGGCAGGGGGACGCCTCAGCCTGCGCGGTCGAGTGGCTCGAAGGAGGTCATGGTTCGTGGCGTGCACCCGGAAGGAGTGGCGCCCGCCTTTCCTCAGGCCCTGAGCTCCCCGAAGCGTCCCCTGTGGAACAGCAGCGGTGACATCGCGTCGGCGTCCGCGCCCAGCGCCTCCACCCGGCCCACCACGATCAGGTGGTCGCCGCCGGGGTGGACGGCGTGGATCGTGCAGTCGATCCAGGCGGGGGCGTCGGTGAGGCGGGGGGCGCCCGTGGCGGGGGCCGGGGTGTGGGCGACGCCGGCGAACTTGTCCGCGCCGCTCACCGCGAAGCGTCGGCACAACTCGCCCTGATCCGCGCCGAGTACGTTCACGCAGAAGACACCCGCGCGGGCGATCCGGGGCCAGGTCGTCGACGTACGGCCGACCATGAAGACGACGAGCGGCGGGTCGAGGGACAGCGCCGAGAAGGACTGGCAGGCGAAGCCGGCCGGGGCGGGGGCCGGGGCCGGTGTCACCAGGGTTCCCGAGGCCGACGGGGTTTCCGGGGCTCCCGGGGCCGTGATCACCGTGACCCCCGTCGCGAAGTTCCCGAGGACGCGCCGGAACTCGGCCTGGTCGACCGGTGCCCGCTCGTGCTCGCCGACGCAGCGCAGTTCGGGGCGGGGCAGAGCCTCGACGACCGGCCGGGCGGCGCTCTTGCCGCGGCTCCTGTTCGCCGGGTCCGCTCTCAGGTAGCGGACGGCGGCGGCTGCCATTCCCGCGTGTCCCATCACGTCGACCATTGAAACTGACGGAGCATCAGAAGTGAAGGCCCGTCACGGTTCTTCAGTGGTCGTCAGCGGCCCTCGTAGTGAGGGTTCCGTCGCTCCACGAAGCTCGTCACGCCCTCCTGGGCGTCCGCCGTCGTCATGTTGATCTCCTGGGCCGTGGCCTCGGCGCCGAAGGCGGTGGCGCGGTCGGTGTCGAGGGAGGTGTTGACCAGGTGTTTGGTCAGGGCGATGGCGCGGGTGGGGCCGGCGGCGAGGCGTTCGGCCCACTCGCGGGCCGTCTTCTCCAGGTCCTCGGCGGGCACGACACGGTTGACGAGGCCGAGACGATGAGCGTCGGCGGCGGGCAGGGCGTCGCCGAAGAACATCAGCTCCTTCGCCCGCTGGGGGCCGACGAGGCGGGGGAGGAGGTACGCCCCGCCGCCGTCGGGGACGAGGCCGCGGCGTACGAACACCTCGATGAAGCGGGCGCCTTCGGCCGCGAGGACGAGGTCGCAGGCGAGGGCGAGGTGCGCGCCGAGGCCGGCGGCGGTGCCGTTCACCGCCGCGATCACCGGCTTCTCGCAGTCCAGTACGGCCGCGATGAGGCGCTGGGCGCCGAGGCGGATCACGCGCGCCACGTCACCGGCCACCCGCGTCCCGTCTCCTCCAGTGGGTCCGCCTCCCGTGGGCCCGACTCCCGACGTGGAGCCGTCTCCCGACGTGGACCCGACTCCCGCCGTGGATCCGCCGCCGGTCGCCGTCCCCCGTAGGTCCGCGCCCGCGCAGAATCCGCGACCGGTGCCCGTGATCACCACCGCGCGCACGGCGGGGTCCGCGGAGGCCTCGGAGAGGAGTTGGATGAGGCGTTCTCGCTGCTCAGGGGCTATGGCGTTCATCGCCTCGGGGCGGTTGAGGGTGATCCACGAGACGGCGTTGTCAGTGGCGTGCAGTATCAATGAGTCACGGGATTTTTCGGGATGTTGAAGGGGGGAAACGGACATGTGGGTGCTCCGATTCTTACGGGGAGTGATGGTTCTCCTGGGTGTGCGGGGCGCCGTCCGGGTGCGTCGGCGCTCAGCGGCACACCGCCAGCGCGTCCAGGGCCACCGCCCCCTGCCCCCTCGGCAGCACCATCAACGGGTTGATGTCCAGCTCCGCTATCTGGTCCCCGAGTTCGAGCGCCATGCGCTGCACGCGGAGCACGACCTCCACGAGGGCGTCCACGTCGGCCGGGGGAGCCCCGCGCACCCCGTCCAGCAGGGCCCGCCCGCGCAGCTCGGTGAGCATGGCGTGGGCCTGGTCCTCGCCGAAGGGCGGCACCCGCACGGCGGAGTCGCGGAGCACCTCCACGAGGACGCCGCCGAGGCCCACCGTGACCGTGGGCCCGAAGAGGTCGTCGTGGGTCACGCCCACGACCATCTCCACTCCCCGTTCGACCATCTGGCACACCAGCACCCCGTCGAGGGACACGTCCTCGTAGCGGGCGATGTCGGTGAGTTCGCGATAGGCGTCGCGGATCTGGCTCGCGGAGGTCAGGCCGATCTTCACCAGGCCGAGCTCCGTCTTGTGGGCGATGCTCGCGCCGGACGCCTTCATCACCACCGGGTAGCCGACGAGACTCGCCGCGCGTACGGCCGCCGCCGCACTGGTCACCAACTGCTCGCGCGGCACGCGGATGCCGTACGCGCGCAGCAACTGCTTGGCCGCGTGCTCGCTCAGCTGCTGCCCCGGCCGCATCAGTGCCTGCGCCTTGCGGAAGGAGGGCGAGGTGGAGCGGGGCGCCTCGTCGAAGGGGGAGCGGTAGGCGGCGGTGAAGCGGGAGTGGTCGAGGTGGGCGCGGACGGCCGTGATGCAGTTGGCGAAGGTGCGGAAGGTCGCCACCCTGGAGGACCCGAGCAGCGTCTCGCGGTAGGCGGCCTCGGTGCCCACCGGCGATCCCCACACCACGCACACCAGTTTGTCCGTCCGCTCCGCCGCGGCCACCAGGTCCTGGGCGAGCTTGTCGCTCATGGGAGGGAAGGGGCCGGTGATGGGGCAGATCAGCACCCCCACGGCAGGGTCGTCGAGGATCGCGTCGAGGATGCGGG
This sequence comes from Streptomyces akebiae, assembly GCF_019599145.1. Classification (NCBI taxonomy): domain Bacteria; kingdom Bacillati; phylum Actinomycetota; class Actinomycetes; order Kitasatosporales; family Streptomycetaceae; genus Streptomyces; species Streptomyces akebiae. Next base: position 5,745,678 of record NZ_CP080647.1, read on the forward strand.
GGCCGCGCCAGTCGCCCACGGGATGGCCGCCGTTGTCGACGGGGTTGGCCACGCTCAGATAGTCGGGGATCCACTGGTGCAGCTCGGCCTGCTTGGCCTCGGAGAGCGTGGGGAGGGGCAGTCCGGCCTCGGTGGCCAGGTCGGCGAAGTGCGCGCCCGTGCCGCCCGAGATCGAATAGACGACGACGCCTTCGGGCCTCGGCACGGCCGGCCTCGGCGCGGTTGGGGTGGGTGTGGCTGCCCCCGGGGCCGATGACCCCGGGATGCGCGCGCGCCGGGCCCGCGCCAACAGGGTGGCCGTGTCCTGGAGTTCGTCGAGCCCGTCGACGCGGATCACTCCGTACTGCCGCATCGCCGCGTCGACCACCGCGTCCGCGCCGGTGAGCTTGCCGGTGTGGGAGGCGGCGGTGCGGGCCCCTGTCTCGGTGCGGCCGACCTTGACGGCGACGACGGGGACACCGCGCCGGGCGGCCCGGTCGGCGGCGAGAAGGAAGGCGCGGCCGTCCTTGAGGCCCTCGACGTAGGCGGCGATGGCGCCGACCTCGGGGCGTTCGGCGAAGTAGGAGATGAAGTCGGCGGTCTCCAGGTCGGCCTCGTTGCCGGTGGGGGCCCAGTGGGAGAGGCGGATACCGAGTTCCTGGAGGGAGAAGACGGGGCGGCCCTGGTGGCCGGACTGGGTGATCAGTGCGATCGCCGGGCCGTCGAGGTCGTCGCGGAAGCGCTCGAAGGCGTTGAGGTTGGTGTTGGGGCCGAGCAGCCGCAGCCCGTCGGCTCGGGCCACGGCGGCGGCCAGCCGTTCCTGGACGGCGGCACCCTCCGCGCCGGTCTCGGCGAAACCGGAGGCGAAGGCGACGGCGAACTTCACTTTGGCCTCGGCCAGTTCGCCGATCACGGGAAGGGGGTCGGAGACGAGCAGCGCGGCGAGATCGACCTGTTCGGGCAGGGCGGCGACGGAAGGCGCGCAGGGGATGCCGAAGACCGACTCGCGGGTGGGGTGCACGGGGTGGAACCGGGCGCCGACGCGTTCGGACCAGGCGAGCAACTGCCGGGTGATCCCGCTGTTCGGCCGGCCCTCCGTGTCCGAGGCGCCGATGACGGCGACGGACTCCGGGCGGAAGAAACGGTCCAGGTCGGGGACGTCGGCGTGCAGCGGGCGTCCGCTGACGTCCAGGTCGCCGGCCTCGGCGGGCCTGCCGTGCACGGCCTGTGCGGGGTGTTCGCCGCACGCGATGGCCCGGGCCCGGCGGGAGTCGGTGGTGAGGGTGCCGTGGGTTGATCCAAGCATCGGTCCGCCCGCTCCTGTGTGACAGCCAATTCAGTGACGTGGCGACGTACACGTTTCTGACGACACGTCAGATTTCAGACTACTGAACTGACGCTGTGTCAGGAATGGGTGTGCGAGCAAAGTTACGCGGCAGTAAGGAGGTTGTACCCACGCGGGGCGGCGGTCAGACCTGTGGCCGGGTTCGTCCATGAGTGACGATCCGGTCGGTGCGACGGGCGGCCGTCGGTGCGCAGACGGCTGCCGGGGTGGCGACGGCTGCCGGGGTGACGACGGCCGTCTGCCCACCGACGGCCGTCTTCACGCCGACGGCCGTCGGTCGGTCAGCGTTCGGTGCGGATCCGTACGGTGATCGCGTCGAGGGTGGCGACCCCGCCGGTCTTCGCGACCGCCTTGGCGATCTTCTCGGCGTCGAGGGCGAGTTCGCGGAACATGCCGCTGATGGGGTTGGTGAAGCCGGTGAAGTACAGGCCGGTGGCGTTCTCGGGGGTGCGGGCGCCGTGCACGACGGGCTTGCCGCGTCCGTCGAGCACGTCGAGGTGTCCGACGAGGCCTTCCAGGGCGCGCCGGTAGCCGGTGGCGGCGATCACGGCGTCGACCTCGACGCGGGTGCCGTCGCCGAGGACGACCTTGCCGTCCTCGAACCCCTCGACCGGGCCGACGATCTCGACCTTCCCCTTGCGCACGGCGTCGATGAGGCCGACGTCCTGCACGGGGATGGAGCCCTCGCGCACGCGGGAGTAGAGGCCGGTGTCGGGCCGGGCCAGGCCGTGCGCCGACAGGTCCGGCACGCTGAGCTTCGCCATCGGCTTGGCGAGCCGGTCCACGAGGGCGACCGGCAGCCGTCGTACGAGGACGGCCGTGTACTGGGCCGCCCACCCGGCGGTCGTCCGGCGCACGATGTGCGGGGCCGTCCGTACCGCGAGCCTTACGCGCGCCGCCCCGCCCTCGACGAGGTCGACGGCGATCTCGGCGCCGGTGTTGCCGATGCCGACGACGAGGACGTCCCGGCCGGCGTAGGGCTTCGGGTTGCGGTACTCGGCGGCGTGCACCAGCTCGCCCCCGTACGAGTCCCGGCCGGGCCAGTCGGGGATGTGGGGCGTGTGGTTGTAGCCGGTGGCGACGACGACCGCGCCGCCGGTCAGCTCGCGGCCGCCGGTGGCGTGCAGCAGCCAGCCGGTGCCGTCCGGGGTGCGCTCGACCCGGGACACCTCGACGCCCGTCACGATCTCCAGCTGCTGCACCTCGGCGTACTTCTCCAGGTACCGCACCACGTTGTCCCGCGACACCCACCGGCCGAAGCGGCGCGGCATGGGCAGGCCGGGCAGTCCCGACAGCCGCCGGGTCGTGTGCAGGTGCAGCCGGTCGTAGTGCCGCCGCCAGGACGCGCCGACCGCGTCCGACTTCTCCAGCACCACCGCCCGCACCCCCTGGACCCGCAACGCGTGCGCGACGGCCAGTCCGCCGGGTCCGCCGCCGATCACGTAGACGGGGCGGTCGGAGGGGGCAGGGGTCGCGGGTCCCGCGGATGCACTGGAGTCGGCCATGTGCCTGAGCGTATTCACACCCTCATTTGTTGGGTCTCGGTCAAGACCGGAATTGGTTGCGGATTGATCACGGGTGTAGGAGGGGTGGGTGGGATCGGTGACGTAGGTGGGTCGGAGTGTGGGGAGGTGGTGGCCGTACGCGGTGACGGCGAGACAGGTGGGCCGCAGGCCCTCCCCCTGCCGGGGGAGGGCCTGCGTTCCCGGGGTCGGCCACCCCCGGGCTCGCGGCCAGGGGGTCTGGCCGAAGTTGTGCGGGCGTGCCATGCCGATCGGGTTCGTGCCCTGGGCAGGACACGGGACGGACGGGGCCTCACTTGCACGCCCCGGGTTCCGTCGGCCGGTCCGCGTCTCTTGCGCATCCACCCCCCGTCCGCTGAACTGACGTACCGTCAGAAACCCGCGTGGGTGCGGAAGGGCGATGTCCATGGAGACGATCTGGCTCAGCGGTGCCGAATGGGTGGCCGTGCTGCGTATCGGGCTCGGGCTGTGGTGGCTGGAGAGCTGGCGGCACAAGGACAAGAGGGCCTGGTTCGCGGAGGGGACCGGGATCGCCTGGGCGGCGGGGGTGGCGGAGAAGCATCGGTGGGGAGCGGTGCGTGGAGGGTTCGACGTGGTGGTCAGGCCTCGGCCGAAGGCCATGGCCTACGTCGTCGTCTACGCCGAACTCGCCCTCGGGCTCGGGCTGGTCCTCGGGTTCCTCACGCCGATCGCGCTCGTCGGCGGTCTGGTGCTCAACCTCCTGTATCTCGTGCTGATGATCCACGACTGGGCCGAGCAGGGGCAGAACTCGATGATGGCGCTCATCTCGGTGGTGGCGCTGTTCGGGATGTCCTGGCAGACGTGGTCCCTCGACAGCGCGCTGGGCTTGTTCTGACGGGTGAAGGGAGCCCGGTGGTGAGGGGTGGCGAGGGCGTGCGGTTCGATCTGCCGGAGGTCGACGGCCTCAGTCGTACGTACTGGGACGCCGCCGCGGAAGGGCGGCTGCTGCTGCGGCGGTGCGGGGCGGCGGGCTGTGGGCGCGCCCATCACTATCCGCGCGAGTTCTGCCCCTACTGCTGGAGCGAGGACGTGCGATGGGAGCAGGCCTCCGGCCGCGCCGTGCTCTACACCTGGTCCGTCGTCCACCGCAACGACCTGCCGCCCTTCGGGGAGCGCACGCCCTACGTGCCCGCCGTCGTCGACCTCGCCGAGGGGCCCCGGATGATGACCGAGGTCGTGGAGTGGGAGGACGGGGGCGGGGAACTGCGGGCGGGGACGGGGCTCCACGTCGCCTTCCGGGAGAGCGGGGGCTTCGTGGTGCCCGTATTTCGCGTGCGGGCGTGAAGGGCCGCGCGTTTCAATGGGGGCGTGAGCCGTACCGATGAGCGAGCCTCCGACCCGTCGCCCGATCCTGCCTGCCCGCCCTCCGTCGAGCCGCACGGTCACGGGCTGCGCCTGTGCGCCTGGGACGCCGAGTCCGACGCCGATGTCGAGGCGTGGTTGCGGGGCCGTACCGATCCCGACTTCCAGCGGTGGAACACGCCCCTGGTGTGGGACGCGAGCTTCGAGGGCGCCCGGGAGTCGCTGCGGCGGCGGGCCGAGTCCGACGCGGAGGGCACCACCGTGGCCTTCCGGATCACGGACGCGGAGAGCGGCGCGACCCTCGGACAGGTCGGGCTGAGCGGGATCGACGCGCATATGCGCAGGGCCGTCGTCGGCTACTGGGTGCTGCCCGAGGCCCGCGGCCGCCGGGTCGCCACCCGGGCCCTCGACCTCGCCGCCCGCTGGACCTTCACCGAACTCGGCATCCACCGGCTCGAACTCGACCACGCCGTCGGCCATGGCGCGTCCTGCCGCATCGCCGAGCTGTGCGGGTTCGCCTTCGAGGGGCTCATGCGCGGGGCGGCCTTCGAGGAGGGGCGCCAGGACGCGTTCCGGGACGCCCACCTGCACGCACGACTGGCCACCGACCCGGCCCCGGAGGGGATTCGATGAGCGCGGAGAGCCGAGAAGAGTACGAGACCGTCGACGACCCCGACGGGTACTTCGGGGAAGCCGTGGCCGCGTACTACGACGACGCCTCGGACGACCCCTTCGACGAGGTGTTCGGCCCGGAGGCCGTGGACCCGGTGGTGGACCTGATCGCCGGTCTCGCGGGCGGGCCGGGAGGGGACGCGCGGGCGCTGGAGTTCGGCGTCGGCACCGGGCGGATCGCGCTGCCGCTCGCCCGGCGGGGCGTGCCGGTCCACGGGATCGACCTGTCGCGGGCCATGGTGCGGCGGTTGCGGGCCAAGCCGGGCGGCGCCGACATCGGTGTCACCATCGGAGACTTCGCCACGGCACGGGTCGACGGTCCCGGGTTCACCGTCGCGTACCTGGTCTTCAACACGATCGGCAATCTGACCACGCAGGACGCCCAGGTGGAGTGCTTCCGCAACGCCGCATCCCATCTCGTGCGGGGTGGCCGCTTCGTCATCGAGGTCGGCGTGCCGGACCTGCGCAGACTGCCGCCGGGGCAGAACGCGGTGCCGTTCCGGGTCGGCCCGACGCGGCTGGGGTTCGACACGTACGACGTGGCGACGCAGGGGATGCGGTCGCACCACGTGACGGTCGTCGACGGACGGACGCAGTACCGGTCGATCCCGTTCCGGTACGTCTGGCCGGCCGAGCTGGATCTGATGGCCCGGCTGGCCGGGATGCGGTTGCGGGACCGGTGGGCGGGGTGGAAGGGGGAGCCGTTCACGAACGACAGCACCAAGCACGTCTCCGTGTGGGAGAAGGTCTGAGGGCGGTCCGCGCCGCGCCCGAGGCGGGCGGGGCGGGCACAGGCCGTCCACGGCCGGACTTCAGAAACCGTTCAGCTCCGCCCCCGACCTTGGGCGCATGACGGAGAACACCCACGCCCACACCCACACCCCCCACGACGCTCACGGCCACCGCCCCCGCGGAAGCGGTGGTGGCGGTGGCGGCATGGGCGGGCCGGGCGGTACCCCGACCCAGCAGCACATCCACACCATCATCCGCACGCCCAACGGCGGCGACTACGGCATCGATCTCCTCAAGCTGCACCTGGAGAAGGACCACTGACGGTCCGCGCGGGTCAGGGCCACAGCAGCTCCGTGGCCCAACCGCCGCCGTCCCGACGGTAGTCGAGCCGTACGTGCCGGCGCCGCGTGTCCCCCTGGAAGAACTCCACCTCGTCCGGCTCCACGACATACGCCGTCCAGGAGGGCACGGGTACGTCCGGTTCCCGCTCGGCCCGTGCCCAGGCGGCCTCCGACGCGCGCTCCAACTCCTCGTACGAGGAGAGGACTTCGCTCTGGTGACCCACGAGAGCGGCGGCCAGCGCACCCGTCGAGCGGGCGTGCAGGTCGGCGTGGGCGACTTCGGCGGGCTCGACCGTGACAGGGCCCCGCACCCTTACCTGGCGGCCGAGGAGGGGCCAGTAGAAGCCGAGGGACGCGTACGGCCGGTGCGCGAGCTGCCGGCCCTTGCGGCTTCCGGCGTGGGAGGCGAAGTGCCAGCCCCGCGCGTCCACGTCGTGCAGCATCACCGTACGGACGTCCGGCCGCCCCTCCGCGTCCGCCGTGGCCAGCGACATCGTGTGCGGCTCCACCTCCCCGGCCGCCACCACCTCCCCGAACCAGGTGGCGAAGAGCGACACCGGCTCGGCGGGCGCCGTGGCCGGGTCGAACAGGGGCAGAGCGCTGACCTGCGGATCCCAGACGCGCAGCCCGCGCAGGGCCTGCACGAACTCGGACGGCGTGGCGGGGACGGGGTCGGGCGCGGCCTGGGCCTGGGCCTCGGGCCGGGAAGGGGGCTCGATCATGGGTGGGACGGTCTCACACCGTGCCCAGATCGGACGAGACCCACCGCTCGGGGCGCATGCGGATGACGACCTGGTCGCCGTGGTTCGAGGAGGAGAAGTCCACGTAGCCGTCGACCTTCTCGGGCGCGAGGTAGCGCGCGGAGATCTCCCGGAGCTGGTCGAGAGTGGCGGGGGCCGTGTCGGTGACGGGGCCCTCGACGGAGACGTAGCGGATGGTGGGTTCCAGGCGGTCGATCATCAGGGTGAAGCGTCCGGCGGCCTGGATCAGCCGGTTCTTGCGGGAGTCCCGGCCGGTCATGACCCAGATGTCGCCCCCGGGCTCGTACTGGTACCAGATCGGTACCGTCAGCGGGGCCCGACCCTCCCCCGCGTCCACCGCCAACGCGGCCACATGAGCCTCGGCCAGAAACTCCTCGCGCTCCTTGCGGGACAGTGCCATGTCACTTCCTCCGGGATGTTTCGGGGGCGCCTTCGCCTGCCGAGTCGCTTCAGCGCCCCGGCTACGCCCGCTATTCCGGCCCGCTCACCCCCGCCCCAGCACCACCGTTCCCGACGAGCAGAACCAGCCACCTGTGCCCGAGGCGACCGCCAGGCGGGGGAGGTCGCCGGTGGGGGTGCGGATCTGGCGGGCGTCCGCCTCGCCGCGCAGCTGGCGTACGGCCTCGACGAGGAGGAAGAGGCCGCGCATCCCGGGGTGCTGGGCGGAGAGGCCGCCGCCGTCGGTGTTGACGGGGAGGTCGCCGGTCAGGGTCAGGCGGCCCTTCTCCACGAAGGCCCCGCCCTCTCCCTTGGCACAGAACCCGAGGTCCTCCAGGGTCACGAGGGTCATGTACGTGAAGGCGTCGTAGATCTCGGCGAAGTCGATCTCGGCGGGGCGCACTCCGGCGCGTTCGAAGGCCAGGCGCCCGCTGACCGCCGCCGGGGAGACGGTGAAGTCCTCCCACTCGGACATGGTCGTGTGGGAGGTGTGCTCGCCGGTGCCGAGGATCCAGACGGGTGTCGGCGGCCGGCAGTCCCGTACGTACTCCTCGGCCGCCAGCACGACCGCCGCGCCGCCGTCGGACCGGATGCAGCAGTGCAGCTTGGTGAAGGGGTCGGCGATCGGCGCGGACGACAGCACGTCGTCGACGGTGATCGGGGTGCGGTACATCGCCTCGGGGTTCGCCGCCGCGTTCGTCCGGGCCTGCACGGCCACCGAGGCCAGCTGTTCCAGGGTGGTGCCGTACTCGTGCATGTGGCGGCGCGCGGCCATGGCGTACTTGGCGATCAGGGTGTGCCCGTAGGGGACCTCGTACTGGAGCGGGCCGCGCGCCCCGAAGGAGAGGTTGCCGGTGCGGCGCCCCGCCTTGATGTCGGCGCGGGCCGTGGAGCCGTAGACGAGGAGCACCACGTTCGCGTGTCCGGCGGCGATGGCGTCCGCCGCGTGCGCCGCCATGACCTCCCAGGTGGAGCCCCCGACGGACGTGGAATCCACCCAGGTGGGCCGCAGACCCAGGTACTCCGCCACCTCCACCGGCGCCAGCGTCCCCAGTCCGGCCGATGCCAGGCCGTCGACGGCCGTGCGGTCCAGCCCCGCGTCGGCGAGGGCGCGGCGGGCGGCCTGTGCGTGGAGCGCGTACGGGGTCGCGTCGTCCACCCGGCCGCAGTCGGACAGGGCGACGCCGACGACCGCGACCTTTCGTCCCTGTGGGGAAGGCGCAGCAGGGGTCATGAATCTGACGGTACATCAGATTCGGGCTGCGCAAACCTGTGCGGCGGCCCTGTGCTTCGGTCGGCATCCCGCCTAATATGACGGACCGTCAGATACGGAGATCGTGGCCGGGGGAACGGAAGGGGGACCGCCCATGGATGCCCGCTTCACCGCCGAGCAGGAGGAGATCCGGCGCACCGTGCGGGAGTTGCTGCTCAAGCGCTGTGGTCCGGAGGAGGTCCGGGCCGCCGTGCGGACGGGACAGGGGTACGACGGCGGGCTGTGGGCCGCCCTCTCCGAGCAGCTCGGGCTGCCGGGACTCGCGCTCCCCGAACCGTACGGCGGCGTCGGCTGCTCGGTAACGGAATTCGCCTTGGCAGCGGAGGAGTTGGGGCGGGCGCTCGCCCCCTCTCCGCTGCTGGCCACGTCCGTCCTCGTCGCCCCCCTGATCCTCGCCCTCGGCACCGAGCGACAGCGCGCCGAGCTGCTCCCCCTGCTCGCCTCCGGCCGGCTCACCGCCGCCCTCGCGGTACCGGGCGGCGCCCTCTCCACCGCACTGGCTCTGACCGCCGACAACAGGGGCGCGTGGTCCGGCGGCGGCCGGGCCGGCGGCGTCCAGGCCCGACGTACCGGGGACGGGTGGCGGCTCTACGGGGAGGCCGGACAGGTCCTCGACGGGCACCGCGCGGGGCTGCTGGTCGTCGCCGCGCACGCCGGGGGGTACGCCCGCTCGCGGACGCTGCTGTTCCTGGTGCGGGCGGGCAGGGAGGAGGGCGGTGGCGTCGACGTTTGGGCCGGTGCCGGTGCCGGGGTCGTACGGGTGCGGCAGACTTCCGTCGACGAGACGCGACCGGTGGCCAGGCTCGAACTGCGGGATGTGCGGGCCGAGTTGCTGGGCGACGACGACGAGGTGGACGTGCCGGGCGCCCTGGCCGGTGTCGGGGACGCGGCGGCCGCCGTGCTCGCCGCCGAGGCCGTGGGCGCCGCCGACCGGGCGTTGGAGCGGACGGTCGCGTATGTGCGCCAGCGGGAGCAGTTCGGGCGGCCGATCGGGTCGTTCCAGGCGGTGAAGCACCGGCTCGCGGACGTGTACGTACGGGTGCGGGCGGCCCGCTCGGCGGCGTACTACGCGGCCTGGGCGGCGGCCGAGCCCCCCGGGGAGGGCCGCAGCGACGGGGGATGCGTGCCGGTGCCCGGCCCGGAACGGGTCGGTGGGCTGGCGCTCGCCCAGGCCCTGGAGGCCTTGCGGGTGGCCGCCGGGGAGGGGATCCAGCTCCACGGGGGGATCGGGTTCACCTGGGAGCACGAGGCGCACCTGTACTTCAAGCGGGCCGCGGGGGACGAACTGCTCTTCGGGCCGGTGCACCGGTTACGGGGGCGGGCGGCCGACGCGGCGGGGATCTTCACGGGCGCAGGCCGGGACCGTGCCGGCCGCGACGGCGACGGCCGGGACCGCGTCGGCCGGGGGTTTGACGGACGGGGTCCCGGTGGTCGGGGGTTTGACGGACGGGGTCCCGGTGGTCGGGAACTCGACGGGCGGGGCGTACGCGAGGAGGTGCGGGGCTGATGGCTTCGAGGAGCGCGGCGGGGATGACCGAGGGGATCAAGGGCATGGGCGTACGGCTGGTGCAGAAGGTGTCCTCGGCACCCGCGTTCGCCCGGGTCGCGCCGCACGTCATACCCGCCCTGGACCGCGCGGTGCACCGGGTCACCCGGGGCCGCGTGCTGCTCAGCGCGCAGCTGCTGCCCGGGGTCGTCCTGACCGCGACCGGCGCGCGCAGCGGGGTGCCGCGGCGTACGCCGCTGGCCTGTATGCCCGAGGAGGGCGGCGGGAGTTGGGTTCTCGTGGGGTCGAACTTCGGTCGCCCGGGCCACCCCGCCTGGAGCGCCAACCTGCTGGCCCACCCCGAGGCCGAGATCAACTGGAAGGGGCAGGACATCCCCGTCACCGCGCACCTGCTGGCGGGCGCGGAACGGGCCGCCGTCTGGCAGGAGTTGCTGCGGTTCTGGCCGCCGTACTCGACGTACCAGGCGCGGGTCGACCGGGAGATCCGGGTGTTCCGGATCGTACGGCGCTGAGCCGTGTGCCGAGTGAGTCGCAGGGGCCCGGTCCCGTGAACGCGGCAGGCGGCACTCCTCGGGCGAGGGTGCCGTCTGCGTGACAGGAATCGCGTCCGGGGGCGTGCCCGGGGGCTCCTGGCTACTTGGTGGGCTTCTTGCCGGTGATGCCCAGGTGGACCAAGAGGGCCAGGTTGGGCTTCAGTTCGGCCTGCTTCACGCCCCAGGTCTGGAAGCCCTTCTGGTGGCCGGAGACCGAGGCGAGCATGGCGACCAGGGAACCGGCGAGGGCCGCCGGGTTCACGTCCTTGTCGACGCGGCCCTTGGCCTGGAGTTCGGCGACCGTCTCCGAGAGGGAGTTGGTGACCGAGTTCAGGATCTTCATACGGATCTTGTAGAAGCGTTTGTCGCCCTCGGCGGCGCCCAGGTCGATGACGCGGAGGATCGCGTCGTTCTTGCGCCAGAACTCAAGGAATCCGTCGACGAGTTCCTGCGCGGTCTGCCAGCCGGCCTTGCCGACCCAGGAGCGGCCTTCGAGGAGGCTCGTCAACGCGGCGCCCTCGGTGGCCATTTGCTCGGCGATCTCCAGGACGGCGCCCTCGACGTCCGGAAAGTACTGGTAGAAGGTCGCGGGTGAAGTGCCCGCCTTCCGGGCGACATCAATGACTTTGACGTCCCGGTAGGGCGACGAGCTGAGCATCTCGCTGAGGCAGTCGAGCAGCTTCTGCCGGGTCGCCTGCCCTCGTCGGCCGGCCACGCGGCCGTCGACGGTACGCACTTGTCCTGTCATGCCGTCAGCTTACCGAGGGGTGATCGGAGCGCGATTCGGCCGACTGCAAATGGGGAGTACGGGCTTCACCAAGGGGTTCGCGTGGTGAGCGGGGAGTGGGTTGGCCATTTTCTTTCGCCCCCGCCGCCCCTGCCCGTCCCTCCCCCCACTCTCGGCTTCGCGCGAGCGGGAGGTGCCCCCACCGAGGGGCTGCGCCCCTTTGACCCCCTCGGTGGGGTTTTCGGGTGCGGGTTCGGTGGGGGCTGGTCGCGCAGTTCCTCGCGCCCCTTGGGGGCGCCCCCGCCCCGCGCGCCCCGCTGTCGGACGCGCCCGGCGCGCGGGGTGGGGCGTGCGCGCTTACGTTGGCGCTATGGCCGATGAGACGGGGGGCGCCGCCGAGACGGGAAGCGCCCCGTATCCCGAGGGCGTGCCCTGCTGGGTGGACGCCCAGCTGCCCGACGTGGAAGCGGGCAAGCGGTTCTACGGCGAACTCTTCGGGTGGACCTTCGAGGTGGCGCCCGGAGACGGCGCGCACGAGGTGTGGGCGCGCGTCGAGGGCGCCCCCGTCGCCGCCCTCGCTCCCAAACCCGACGGCCGTCTGCCCACCGTCTGGACGGTCCACTTCGCGACCCCGGACGCGGCCGCCCTCACCGCCCGGATCGTCGCGGCCGGCGGCCAGGTGATCACCCCGCCCACCCCGGTCGGCCGTCTCGGCACGGCCGCGCTCGCCACGGACCCGGAGAGCGCGGTCTTCGGCCTCTGGCAGGCCGCCGCGCACCACGGCTTCGGTCGGCGTCACGAGCCCGGCACGTTCGCGTGGGCCGAGCTCTACACCCGCGACACCAAGGCGGCCAACTCCTTCTACGCGCACCTCTTCCACGACGCCCTCTTCGGCCCGGACGCCACCCCCGACTTCGGCCGCGCCACGCTCACGGACGTCTTCCCGGCGGAGATGCCGTCGCACTTCCTGGTCCACTTCGGCACGGAGGACTGCGAGGCCGCGCTCGGGACCGTCAGCCGGCTCGGGGGCCGGGTGCAGGTGCCGCCCTTCGACACCTCGTACGGAAATGTGGCGGTCGTCACGGACAATCAAGGGGCGTCGTTTGCGCTGCTCCAGCGGAGGGACGACAACGGCTGGCGGGAGGCCCCGCGGGCGGCGGATCAGGTCGAACAGCGTCCGGACGAACTCCGGCAACAGGGGGACCACCAGCGCGAGGACGAGGCGCGGCCGACGGGGGAACGCGCGGTGAACGGTCCGGAGGGCGACGCTGACCAGCGGGAAGACCGCTGAGGCGGCGGCTGCGGGCAGTTCTCGGGTCAACCCGCGGTCCGGTGGTCGCGCGGGGCGTGAAGGGGGCGCCGGGCGGGCAGACGTACGGGGTTGTGCGCCGGTGGTACGCGGCCCGTCGTGCTGTCCCACCATCCGGGCTCCCACTTCCCGAGGGGCGGACAACGTGGTTTTGTCCTGAGACACCCCGATCCGCCCCCGGGTTCGCACCTGCCCCCGGTAGCAGGAAGAATCGGGGTGCGTGCCGCCATGGCGGTGCGGTGGTGAGACGCTGCACGGGGTCGCGCGCACAACGTGGGTGACGCGGTCCGTACGGGGAGGTGGCAGGGCAAGTGGTGGATCAGCTGACGCAGCACGATCCGCGGCGGATCGGGCCGTTCGAGGTGCTGGGACGGCTGGGGGCCGGCGGCATGGGGCTGGTCTATCTGGCGCGCTCGGCGTCGGGTCGGCGCGTCGCGATCAAGACGGTGCGGACCGAGCTCGCGGAGGACCAGCTCTTCCGGGTCCGTTTCACGCGTGAGGTCGAGGCGGCCCGCGCGGTGTCCGGTTTCTACACGGCGGCCGTGGTCGATGCCGACCCGCGTGCCGCCGTGCCGTGGCTGGCGACCGCGTACGTCCCCGCGCCCTCGCTCGAGGAGATAGTGAACGACTGCGGGCCCATGCCGGTCCAGGCCGTCCGCTGGCTCGCCGCGGGTGTGGCCGAAGCCCTCCAGTCCATTCACGGCGCCGGACTCGTCCACCGCGACCTGAAGCCCTCCAACGTGCTCGTCGTCGAGGACGGGCCGCGTGTGATCGACTTCGGTATCGCCTCCGGCGTGTCGAACACGCGTCTGACGATGACGAACGTCGCCGTCGGTACGCCCGCCTACATGTCCCCCGAGCAGGCGAAGGACTCGCGGAGCGTGACCGGCGCGAGCGACGTCTTCTCGCTCGGCTCGATGCTCGTCTTCGCGGCCACCGGGCACGCGCCGTTCCACGGCGCCAACCCCGTCGAGACCGTGTTCATGCTGCTGCGCGAGGGCCCCGACCTCTCCGGCCTCCCGGACGATCTGCGCCCCCTCATCGAGTCCTGTATGCAGATGGACCCGACCGCGCGCCCGAACCCCGCGGACCTCCAGGCGCAGCTCGCGCCGCACCTCTTCGGCTCCGGCTCGGACGACAGCGGTACAGCGTCGGCGTGGCTGCCCGAGAAGACGGTCAGCCTGATCGAGACCCGCCGCGGCGGACGCCCGGCGCCCAAGCAGCAGAACTCCGGTGGACGCAGCGGCGGCGGCGCCCGCCCCGCGCCCGTGCCCCCGCCGCCGCCCCCGTACGACCCCGCGCCCGTCTCCCTCGGCGCCCCGGACACCGGACCGGTACGGCTCGCCGGCGGTCAGGTGCCCATCGGGCCCGGTCCGCGCGTCGCCGACGCCCGCGCCGCCGCCGTGAAGGCGCCCCCTCCCGAGGCCGGTCTCGCCGCGTCCTGGTCCCGGCCGCGCGCCGGCGTGAACGGTGCCGACCCCGCGCCCGCCGTGGCCCCGCCCGCCCCGGAACCGGCCGCCTCCGGCTGGCGCCCCTGGCGTTTCCGCATGTCGAACGACGTCTGGGGCACCCCGTCCGTCGCCGGTGACCTCGTCTACGTCACCTCCTTCGAGGTACACGCCCTGGACGTGGCCACCGGCCGGCGCCGCTTCAAGACCCGGGACGTCGCCTGGTCGATGGCGGTCGCCGACGGACGTATCCATGCCTCCGACGGCCCGACCCTCTTCGCGCTCGACGCCCGCGAGGGCGCCGACCTGTGGCGGCTGTCCACGGAAGCCTGGGTGTACTCGCTGAAGGCCGACCGGGGCACCGTGGTCACCGCCACCCGGGGCGGCGGCGTCCAGGGCTGGGAGGCGTCCAACGGGCAGAAGCTGTGGGAGCTCACCGGCGCGCAGACCGACTTCGAGTCCCCGGAGGCCGGGCCGGTCGTCCAGGACGGCACGGTGTACATCTGGAAGGACGCCCGGCTGCGCGCGCTGGAGGCCCGGACGGGTGAGGAGCGCTGGTCGTACCCCATCGGCGACGCGGCCTCCTGCGGTGGCGTCCCGGTTCGGCTGACCCCGGCCTCCGACGGCTACGTCTACATCGCCGCCGGGAGCCGCGTCCTCGCCGTCGACATCGCCGGCGGCCATGTCCGCTGGCACTTCGAGGCCCCGGCGGTGTTTCTGTCCGCCCCCACGTTCGCGCCGGGTCCCGCCGTCACGGGCGGCGGTGTCTACCTCGCCGACTACCTCGGCACGGTCTACGCCCTCGACGCGACCGACGGCCGCGACCGGTGGCGTATCGCCACGGAGTCCCGCTCCTCGCTGGAGCCGGTGCTCGTGGCCGCCGGGCACGTCCATGTCGGCAGCGGCAAGGGGCTCTACACCCTCGACGCGGTCACGGGCACGCCGAAGTGGCGCTTCCAGGCGGGCGGCGAGATCGTGGGCGCGCCGTCGGTGGCGGAGGGCCGCATCCACTTCGGCTCCACCGACCACCTGCTGTACACGCTGAAGGCCGACGACGGCCGGCTGCGCTGGAAGCTCGCCACAGGCGGCGAGATCACGGGCTCACCCGTCGTCAAGGACGGCGTCGTCTACGCGTGCAGCAAGGACCGTTGTGTGTACGCGCTGGACGCGGAGAAGGGGACGGGGACGGCGCGGACGTCTTAGGGCCTTTCTGATGGATCCCCGTGGCGTCGCGGCGTCCGGTGCGCCCAGTGCCCCTGAGAAGCAGGGGCCGCGGCGCCCGTGCTTTCGGTCCCGTCCGAAGCGGTGGTCGAAGGTGGTCGAACACCGCCCCGGACGGGACCGGTTGAGAGGTACCGCGTCAGCTCACTTGGTGATGAGGTAGGCCCGCTCGATCGTCTGGACCAGGGTGTTGCCCGAGTCGTCGGTCAACTCGGCCCGCAGGGAGACGGAGCCGGGCTCGGCCGGGTGCTCCAGCGACAGGTGGGTGCCGTCGACTGCCTCGGCTGACCGCCAGGTGGCGCCTTCGTCGTACGAGACCTCGAAGGCGAGCTTGGCGGGCTGCCGGCCGGCCGCCGCGCCCTCGACGGCGAACGGCACATCGAACCGCTCGCCCGCCTTCGCCGTGCTGTCCAGGGACAGTTCGGGGGAGAAGCGGATCACCGACACCGGCAGTGCGGTCGGTTCGCCCTCGGGGGTCTTGGCGGAGCGGAAGGTCCACTCCGCCCTGACACGGGTGCTGACCGTCGAGAGCCCCGGATCACGGGAGTTGTCCAGGATCAGCCTGTACGCGCCGGCCCGGTCGGGAACGGTGAACTCGGTGATGCTGTTGGCCGGGGAGGAGCGGAGGGGGATCTCCTCGCCGTCGACCTGGAGCGAGCGCTCGGCCGAGGCGGATCCACCGCCGCTGTCGTAGTGCCCGGCGCCGTCGCCGAACAGCGGCAGAAAGGCCGTGACGACGTTCCCGGACCGCTCGATACCGGGCTTCCCCGTCGCCACGGAGCCCACGGAGCCCACGGAGCCCGCGCCGCCGCCGAGGGCCGGGCCGAAGACGCCGACGTTGAACCGCTCGGTGTGGCTCCGGCCGGCCTGCCAGGTCCTGGGCAACCCCTGGAGCAAGTACTCGAACGCGCCGTCACCGCTGCTCTGCTGCACGGCGAAGGACCACTTGACGCCGTTGTCGAGGATGTATGTGGTCGTGCGCAGCGGCAGTCTCCCCGTCAGCAGGCCGTAGCGGCCGAAGAGGTCCCCGTCGGGCATATGGGGACTCGCGGCCACCTGGACGTCCTTGCCCGCGGCGGGTGCGCCCGCCTGGAAGTCGACCTCGGCGAGCTGTTCCCGCTCCACCTCGGCGGTGAAGCCGCCCAGGTCGCCGCGGCGGTCCCAGGAAAGGTGGTAGGTGACCGGCCTGCCCTCGTCGTCCCGGGTCGTCCAGTCACCGGAGTACTGGGCGAACGCGGCTTCGGCGGGCACCTCGGGGCCGAGTTGCCCGAACCGCATGCCCTGGAAGGTCGGGAGCCAGTACCCGCTCGTGTTCTTGGGCATCCCCGCGGCCCGTTCGTAGCGGATCGCGACGGTGGCCTCGGTGTTCTCGGCCGCCGTGTCGGGCACGGTGATGTCCAGCGGCTGTGCCTGCCGGGCGTCGACGGTGACGGTGGTGTCCTTGTCCAGAGTCAGCTTCGGCCGCATCAGTACGGCCTGGGTGGAGGACGTGAAGTCGGGGTGGACCACACCGGTGAGGCCGTAGTCTCCCTTGGGCAGCCGTACCGTGAGCTCGCCGTCCTCCGCGTCGGCGTAGCTGGTGTAGAAGTCCCTGTCGAGGCCCTCCACGGTGGTGACGGCGTCGCCGGCCGGCTTGCCGTTCTCGTCGATGTGCTTCAACGTCAGGTCGAACGACTCGACCTCGCGCCGCACCCCGACGGCGGTGCGCACCGCGACCTCGTCATCGGCCGAGACGGCCGACACCGAGCCGCCGAAGGTGCCGTCGGCGCTGCCGGAACGGGTGTCCGCGGTCACGTCGGCACTGGCCCTGCCGCCCGCCGGGACGGTGAGCCGCTGGGGGGACACCGCGAACATGCCCTCGGCGGCGGGCTTGCCGTCCACCGAGAAGGCGTCGACGGAGAGGTCCAGGGTGACCGGCTCCGTACCGAGATTCTCGTAGGTGAGCTGCTTGGTCACCGGTTCGTCGTCGTTGTGCGGCCACCGGTGCGCGCCGAAGTTGATCGGCCCCTGCTCGGTCACGACGCTCTGGTCCAGCGCCCGCACTAGATCCGTACGGCCGGTGCCCTGCTGGAAGGAGCTGTACGCGCCCGGGTCGGCGGAGCCCGTGAGGACGGCCTTGATGCGCTCGCCGGTCCAGTCGGGGTGCTGCTGGGCGAGGAGGGCGGCGGCGCCCGCGACATGGGGGGTCGCCATGGAGGTGCCGCCGACGGTGATGTAACCGGGTGCCGGGGACGGCTTCGAGCCCTCCAGGACGCTGCCGGCGGCCGCGGCGGCCGTGACGGCGGCACCGGGCGCGGTCAGGTCGGGCTTGACCCCGCCGTCCCCGACCCGCGGGCCACGGCTGGAGAAGTCGCCGAGCTGGTCGGCCCCGTCGACCGCGCCGACGGTGAGCGCGGCCTCGGCGCTGCCGGGCGAGCCGACGGTCCCCTCGCCGAACTCGCCCTCGGTACCCTCGTTGCCGGCCGCGATGACGAAGAGCGTGTCGGACTCGGCGGAGAGCCGGTTGACCGTCTCCTCCAGCGGGTCGATACCGGGCATGTCCAAGTGGCCGAGGCTGAGGTTGACGACGTCGGCCCCCTGGGCCACAGCCCACTCCATGCCCGCGATGATGCCGGAGTCCGAGCCCCCGCCGAAGTCGTCGAGGACCTTGCCGTTCAGGAGCTTCGCGCCGGGGGCGACACCCTTGTACGTGCCGCCGTCCCCCGCGGGAAGACCGGCGCCCGTCCCGGCCGCGATGGACGCCACGTGCGTGCCGTGGCCGAACTTGTCGGCGGTGCCGGACTCGGAACCGGTGAAGTCCTGCTCGGCGACCACCCGGTTCGCGAGATCGGGGTGGGTCGTGTCGACGCCGGTGTCCAGCACGGCGATCCTGGTGCCGGTGCCGGTGCCGTCGTACCCGGCGGCCCAGGCGGTCGGCGCGCCGATCTGCGGGACGCTCTTGTCGAGGACGGCCCTGCGCCGCCCGTCGAGCCACACCCTCTCCACCGCGGTCGAGGCGGTGAACGCGTCGGCACCGGTGTCGGTCACGGTGTCCCAGAAGTCGGTGCCGCGCTTCTTGACGGACCGCATCGCCTTCCCGTTGACGGCGGGCAGCGCACGGCCCATCCGGGCCCCGGCCCCGGTGAACGGGGACATCGAGGGCGCTTTCTTGCCCTTGAACGTGACGATCAGCGGTACGTCGCCGCGTCCCGCGTCGTCGTAGCCGTCGGCGACCAGCTGGGTCACGTCGAACAGCCGGGCGTCCAACTTGCCCTGCGCCAGCAGAAGTTCGGCATCACCGGGTACGACCCGGGTGTGTCCGTCGACCATCCGGACGGAGAACGGCACCCGCTCCCGGCCCTCCGCCCGCACCACCCCGGCGACCTTTCCGGCACCGTCCACCCTGACCTGGTCACCGGTGACCAGCGTCACCGTCTTCAGCGGACCGGGCCGGGAACTCCCGGTGGCCGATGTACCGGCCGGGGCCCCCTGGGCGGACTCGCCGGGGAGGGCGGTCAGCAGCAGGGCGGTGGTGGCCAGCCCCGCCGCCGCGACCAACGCGCTTTTTCGTCTCGCGCCTGACTCCACCTGAAATTTCCTCTCGGTTCGTGCTCGCTCGTTCGTGCTCGCTCGTTCGTGCTCGCTCGTTCGTGCTTGGTCGTTGACGCACTGGTCGTTCGCGGGACTGGTCGTTCGCGGTAGTGGTTGTCACCGTGCGAGGGACGTGTGGTCGCCCATGACGGCCACCGGGTGCAGCGCGGGGTCGAGCGCGAGCAGCAGTTCCTTCATGTGCTGCTTCGCCAGGCTCACGCAGCCGTGGGTGGGTCCCCCGTGGTCGACGTGCAGCCAGATGCCGCCCCCGCGGTTCGCGCCGAGCGGGCGGGTCCAGTCGAGGGGGGAGGTGCCCGGCTTGCGGTTGTAGTCGATTGCGATCACGTAGTCGAAGGAGCCGGCGAGCGGCTCGCCCTCGAATCCGGTGCCGCCGATGGTGAAGCTGCCGGACCGGTCGTAGGGCAGTTTCGTGCCCGGGTCGGCGAGCAGTCCGCCCGCGTCGCTGAGGGTGAACACACCGGTGGGCGAGTGCAGGTCGCCCGCGTAGTGGTCGTCGGTCCAGCCCCTGAGCGCGTTGTGGGCGGCCCAGGTCCTCCCGGCGGCCCAGCCGCCGTCGTCGGTGCGCTGGTACAACACCACGTGCGCGTCAGGGGAGTTCTTGGCCTCTCCGGTGACGAGGACGACCTGCCGGGCGTTGTCGGGGATCTCGGCGAGCGTCCGGGGGCCGAGGCCCGGCAGGTCGGTCGGCGCTGGGGCCGCGCTCGGGTCCGCGGCTCCGGCGGCCTTGCTTCTTGCACCGGTTTCCGCTGCTTCACCGGTGTCTGCCGCCCGGGCGACCTGTGCGGGTGCCTTCGCCGGGTCCCCTACGGGGGTCCTCGCGTCCGACCCCCCGGTGCCGCAGCCGGCCAGCAGGCACAACGAGACGGACAGCAGTGCCAGGGCGGACCGGGCCGGGACGGTGCGGGCCGGGCTGGTGCGACGGGTGGGTTCTCCGCTGTGCATGGGGGCCAGCGTGGAGCGCGGATATCAGGAAGTGGTCAGGGTGTGGGAAGGACCGCAGACGGGCCGTTCACCGTGCTGGCGAAGCCCCGGCACGCCTAGGGTCACCTGCGTGTGCGCATACATTCTGGTCGCCGAAGACGACGGCATGCAGGCCGAGTTGATCCGCCGGCTCCTGGTCAGGGAAGGCCATACGGCCGTCGTCGTGTCCGACGGTCCGGCCGCGCTCGACGAGGCCCGCAAGCGCCGGCCCGACCTGGTCATCCTCGATGTGATGCTGCCGGGCCTCGACGGGTTCGGCGTCTGCCGCGTGCTGCGCCAGGACGCGGACATACCGGTGCTGATGCTCACGGCCCGCTCCGCCGAGGACGATCTGCTGCTCGGCCTCGACCTCGGCGCGGACGACTACATGACGAAGCCGTACAGCCCCCGGGAACTGCTGGCCCGCATCCGCATCGTGCTGCGCCGCACCCTGCGTCCCGTCGAGGACTCCCCCGTGCTGCGGGTCGGGGCCGTCACCGTCGACCCGGTACGGCACGAGGTCACCTGTGACGGCGCGACGGTCGGCTGCACCCCGGGGGAGTTCGCCATCCTGACCGCCATGGCCGCCGAGCCCGAACGGGTCTTCTCACGCCGCCAGTTGCTGGAACACACCCGCGGTCACGACCGGGCGTCCACCGAGCGGGCCATCGACATGCACATCGTGAACCTGCGCAAGAAGATCGAGCCCGACCCGCGCAGCCCCGCACGGCTGCTGACGGTGTTCGGCGTCGGCTACAAACTCGTCGAAGGCCCGGGTTCCCCGGGCGGCCGGGGCCCCGCATGACCGGCCCGGACGGCGTGACGCCCGTCGCCCGCATCCCCTGGCACCGGAGTCTGCTGGTACGGCTGCTGCTCACCTCCGTGGCGATAGCGGTGCTGTCCGTGGGCGCCACCGCCTGGCTCGCCGTGCAGCTCACCACCCGCGCCATCCAGGAGGAACGCGGGCAGGTGCTCTCCGACGACTCCGACATCCTGCGCCGGCTCAGCGGCTACGCCGCGGCCCATCCCGACTGGGACGGCGTCACGTCCACCGTGGACACGCTGTCGCGCAACCTGGACCGGCGCGTCGCCCTGACCACCGCGGGCGGACGGCTCATCGCCGACTCCGCCGCATCCGGCACCGCGCTGCCCGCCCGTGCCTCGGCCACCGTCGACCCGCTGCGTACGGACACCTACACCGAGCCCGGCGCCCAGCTCGCCGGCATCGACCCGCGGGCGGTGGGGCCCTATCGGCTGTCCTCCGGCGAGGTCAGTGAGGTGAGTGCGGCGGCGCGGCGGCGGGTGGCGTGCCTGACCAAGTTCGGCGGCGGTGGCCACACCGAGCGGATGCCCAGCGGCCGTACGGTCGCCGTCGCCGACGGCACCTCGGCGGCGGTGGTCGCGCAATGCGCCGACGCGACGGACGACGCGGTGATGCCCAGTGAGCGCACGGCGCTGGTGGCCCTCGGGAAGCTGATGACCGGCTGCCTCCAGGGTGACTTCAAGGAGCTGCCCAAGGTGGACCCCACGCTCGGGGCACTGTTCGGCGACGACGTCGTTCCCGGGATCTCCGACAGGACGATCGGCGACCAGCAGACGCAGAACTGTCTCGACTCGGCCCGCCGCACCCAGCTCGACTCCTACGTCGCCCCACCGGCGACCCTCTACCTCGGCGACCGCGAGCAGCAGCGGTCGGGCTTCGATCTCTCGTCCGCCAACCAGAACAAGATCATCGGAGTCACCGGTCTCGTCCTGGCCGTCACGATCGCACTGACCGCCCTCGTCGCCGTCCGTCTCGTCCGCCCCCTGCGCGCGCTGACCGCCGCCGCCCGGCAGCCGCCCGAGCACCACGCACGGGTCGACGTCACCACCAAGGACGAGACGGGCTTCCTGGCCGCCGCCTTCAACGACCTGACCGCGCGCCGGGAACAGATGGAGGCCCAGCGCAAGGCCATGGTCAGCGACATCGCCCATGAACTGCGCACCCCGCTGACCAATATCCGCGGGTGGCTGGAGGTCACCCGCGACGGACTGCTCGACCCCGACCCCGGCCTCATCGCCTCCCTGCACGACGAGGCGCTGCAACTGCAGCACATCATCGACGACCTGCGCGACCTCGCCGCGGGCGACGCCGGCACGGTGCGGCTGCACCGGGAGCCGCTGGCCGCGGACGAGTTGATCGGCCAGGTCGCCGCCGCCCATCGCAGCCGCGCCGAAGCCGCGGCCGTACACCTGCGGGCGGAGGCCGGCCCCGGGCTCTGGATGGACGCCGATCCGGTGCGCATGCGGCAGGTCCTGGGCAACCTCGTCTCCAACGCGCTGCGGCACACACCCGCGCGGGGGACGGTCACCCTCAGCGCCTGGCACACGGCGGACGAGGCCGTCCTGACCGTGCGCGACACCGGGCACGGGATCGCCCCCGAAGACCTGCCGCATGTCTTCGAACGGTTCTGGCGAGCGGAGAAGTCCCGCAGCAGACGCACCGGAGGCAGTGGGCTCGGCCTGTCCATCGTGCGGCAGTTCGTCGAGGCACACGACGGAACCGTCACCGTCGACAGCACCCCCGGCAGCGGGGCGGTGTTCACCGTCCGGCTGCCCCGTGTGCCCGAGCCGGCGGAACCTCGACCATGAGAGGCCGTCAAGCGTCGGTCGGCACGGACTCCACGGTGCTCCGCGTGCTGTTAGGGTGACGTGCGCCTGTCACGTGAGTGGGCCGTTTGCAGGTGTGACACCAAATCGACGCTACTCAACGGGGGTTGAGCAACGTGAAAACTCGTCATGTCCGGGCTGTCGCCGTCTTCGGCATCGCCGTCTTCGCTCTCACCGGGGCCCGCGGCTCCAGCGGCGGAGGCTGTTCCGGCGGATCCTCCTCGTCCTCCTCGTCCAGCTCCAGCGGTGGCAGTGACAGCGGTGGCACGACCACCACGGGCGGGAGCACCACCACCGGGACGGGCGGGACGTCCGGCTCCAGGGGTGCCGCCAGGGATCTGAAGATCGAGACCTGCGAGTACGACAACGGTCTGGCCGCCCGGGTCCGTGCCACCAACAGCAGCTCCAGCACCACCTACACCTACAAGTTCGACGTCGAGTTCACGGACGCCGACGGCAAGATCGTCGCCACCACCGAGGGCGGCGCCATCCGCTCCCTGGCGCCCGGTTCCTCCGACGTCCTCCCCGTCAAGGTGGTCGCGGGCTCGGTGGACGACACCGCCTTCGCGGCGGGCGGCGGCACCTGCAAGCTGACCGGCATTTCGCGCAGCGCCGAGTGAAGGGGCCTCTCATGCACGGGCGGACACGGGTACGCGGGCTGAAGTTCGCGTCGATGGCGGTGATCGTGGTGCTCGCGCTGACCGGGTTCTCGACGGGGCGCGGTTCGGGCGGCGGCAGCAGCAGTTCCAGCGGCGGCGGCGACGGTGGGGGCGGCTGCAGTTCCTCCTCCCAGGACCACGACACCTCCTCTTCCTCCTCCTCGGGTGGCACGTCCGGTCTGGGGAAGAGCGACGACGACTACGACGACTACGACGACAGCTACGACGACTCGTACGACGACTCCGCCACCGAGGACACGGGCTCCGGCGAGGCGCAACTGGAGTCGGCGACCGTGAGGTTGGTGACGTGCGCGTCCGCGCGGCAGCCGTACGCGACCGTCGAGGTGACCAACCCCAACGCGGTCGACGCCGAGTTCTGGGTCGTGGTCTCCTTCGTGGACAAGCACGGAGCCCCGGTCGAGAGCGGGGAGTGGTCGGTCGAGGTGGCCGCCGGTGACACGGCGACCACCCGGGTCAAGATGACCAAGGAAACCCTGGCCGCCTCCGTCGACCGTTGTGAGGCCGAACCGGAGGCCGAGCCGAGGGGCTGAACCGGGCCGCCCCGGACGGCGCTGCCTCTCGGCCCGGTCCGCTTCCCGGGGCTGCCCGCCCGGCCGGACCACGTGCATGGGCGCGGACGGACGACGTTCCTTTCCATCCGCTACTTCGCGTCGTCGAACTCTCGGATCTTCTCCACCTGTGCCTTGACCAGCTGGTCCGGAACGCCGGGCCGCTTCTTCCCGTCCGACGCCCGCTGTCTTTGGAAGTTGTGGAACACCGCGATCGTGGTGCCTTCCCGCAGCACCACCACCGCATGGGGAACCCGCATCGTCACGCCGTCCGGAAACGACACCGACTCGACCAACCGCAGGGAGACGGACTCGTCCCCGTATCCGGGATCGGGTCGCATGGCGACATCCTCGAAGAACCGTCTGTCCTCCTGGTAGGCGGTGCACTTTTCGGCCGCCGTACGGAATTCCCCCACCACTCGTTTCGCATCGCCGAGGTTGTGCGAAGCGAGCGTCATGACGACCGCGGGGCGGGTTCCCCTGCTGCTGTACTGCCGATTGATGCGAGCGTTGGCCGCGTAGGAACTGCTGCTCTGCCCGATGGTCTGGGCGATCGCGCTGCACTCGACGGGATCTGCTCGTCTCTCGGAAGGGCTGGTGCTCATCGGTATGCTGCCGAACCTCTCACCGTCGCCCCTGCCCAACGCGACTTGCTTGAGATCCGCCTCGGTCCACGGTCCGCGGGTCGTGCTGTGCGCTGAAGGGTTTCCGCCGTCAGGACTCACACCCCCCCTTCCGGGGCTTTCCCCGCACGCGCCGGCAAGGAATGCGGCCATCGCCGCAGCCACCGCGCCATTGATGCCTGATCTGCGCACAGTATTTCCCTTGTTGTCGACATTGCGATCTCGAGCGCTGCGGCGGTTCGAGCGCCGTGGCTTGCTGGACGACGTGAATCGGTTCGGCAAGGTTGGCGGACCCTACCGCAGCACAGTGCAGTCGGTCTCCGGCCCTGCGGATCGATGCGTCTCTCCTCAACGTGTCCGGTGCCCGCCCTTGCGCCGCGCGGCGAACAACTCCCCCTGCCGCGCCTGCGGTTGGTTGCCCAGCGTAATCAGGTGCGGGGCGTACGCGAGAGCGTGCGCCCTCGTCGCCTCCCGGGCGGCCCAGCAGGCGCGGACCGTGCCCTCGACGGCCTCCGGCGAGTGGCCGGCGATCACCTCGGCGCACCGCACGGCCGCCGCGACCGCGCCGCCGGGTTCCGTCACCTCCGACACCAGCCCCACCTCGTGCGCCCGCCGCGCCGACATCCGCTCGGCGGTGCCCAGCAGCGCCATGCGCACGGCCTCCCCGTACGGCATGCGCTGGGCCATCAGGATCGACTCGAAGGCGCTGACCATGCCGTAGGTGGTGTGCGGGTCGAAGAAGGTGGCGGACGGATCGGCCACGAGGAACTCCGACTCGCCCAGCAGGTAGAAGGCTCCGCCGCAGGCCATGCCGTTCACGGCCGCGATCAGTGGTTTCCAGCAGTCGTTGGACTTGGGACCGATCCTGAGGAGGGGGTCCTCGATCGTGTAGGGGGAGTTCGGCTGCGGGACGGCTCCCGCCGCGTCCCGGTCGAGGCCCGTGCAGAAGGCGCGCTCGCCGGCGCCGGTCACGACGACCGCCCGTACCGAGTCGTCGTACCTCAACTCCTGCCAGTACGAGGTGAGTTGTTCCGCCATCGGCAGGTCGATCGCGTTCAGCTTCTCCGGGCGGTCCAGGGTCAGGAGGGCCACGCCCGTGGACTTGTCCGTCGTGGTGCGCAGGGTCACGGCCGCTCCAGTACCCATTGGGGGAGGCCGGTGGATGTGAACACCACCTGCACCCTCGCCCCGATCCGGATCCGCTCGGCCGGCACCGAGTCCAGGCGGGCGTCCGGCCCGCTCACCAGGTTGCCGACGAGGCGGATGCGGGGGGCGTCGGTCAGTTCGACGAGGACCACGTGGTACGGGGCCTGCTCGGCGTAGTCGGGGAGGAGCGGCGGGTGCGGGCGGACGTACGACCAGACGCGGCCCCGGCCGGCGACCCGGCGCCACTCGGTCGCGAAGGAGCGGCAGTGCGGGCAGCAGGGGCGCGGCGGGAAGCGGAGTTCGCCGCAGTCGGCGCACGCCTGGATCCGTAGTTCGCCCCGCGCGGCGTACTCCCAGAAGGGGGCCCCGTCGTCGTCCACCACCGGTGTGAGCATGTCCTCGACTCCTCAGTTCCTCAGCAGCAGGGCGGAGGTCGGGACCCCCTCACCCGCCGTCACCAGACAGGTCGCCGCGCCCGGGACCTGGGCGGTACTCGTGCCGCGCAGCTGCCGTACGCCCTCGGTGATCAGGTTGAAGCCGTGCACGTAGGCCTCGCTGAGACCGCCCCCGGAGGTGTTGAGGGGGAGCCGGCCGCCGGTCTCCAGGGCGCCGCCCTCGGTGAAGGCGCCGCCCTCGCCGCGCGCGCAGAAGCCGTACCCCTCCAGCGACAGGGGGATCAGGGCGGTGAACGCGTCGTAGATCTGGGCGACGTCGATGTCGTCCGGGGTGAGGTCCGCGTGTTTCCACAGGTGGCGGGCGGCGGTCCAGGCGGGGCCGGTCAGCGGGTCGTCGTTCCAGTAGTTGACCATGCCGTGGTGCTGGGCGGGCAGGCCCTGGGCGGCGGAGTGGACGTAGACGGGGGTGCGGCGGCAGTCGCGGGCGCGCTCGGCGGAGACCACCACGCAGGCCAGCGCGCCGTCCGTCTCCAGGCAGTTGTCGAACAGGCACAGGGGTTCGCTGATCCAGCGGGAGTTCATGTACATCTCGCGGGTCAGCGGGCGTTCGTACATGATCGCGGCGGGGTTCTGGTTGGCCCGGTTGCGGCAGGCGAGGGCCACGTTGAAGAGGTGGTCGCGGGTGGTGCCGTACTCGTGCATGTGGCGGCGGGCCAGCATGGCTATCTCGTCGGCGGGCCGCAGCAGGCCGTAGGGGCGGGTCCACTGGGCCGGGGTGGGGAGTTGGACCGCGGTGTTCTTCCACGGGCGGGGTCCGGAGCCGCGTTTGCGGGACCGCCAGGCGACCCCGACCGTGGCCTGACCGGTGGCGATCGCGGCGGCGAGATGCGCGACCGTGGCGCACGAACCGCCGCCGCCGTAGCCGACCTTGCTGAAGAAGGTGAGGTCACCGAGGCCCAGGGCCTTGGCCACCTCGACCTCGTCGGTCTCCTCCATGGTGTACGAGGCGAGCGCGTCGACCTCGTCCGGCGCTATCCCGGCGTCGTCGAGGGCGGCCAGGATCGCCCGGCACGCCAACGCCCGTTCGGATTCCGGAAGGCGCTTGGCGAAGGGGGTCTGGCCGATGCCGACGATCGCTGTCGCGTCCTTGAGCACGGCCATGGGAGCCATAAGGGCACACCTCCGCACAGGGTTGCGGAGCATACCTCCGCACAGGGGCTGTCACTGCTGACAGTCCGTCAGGGTACAGCTAATCTGACGGGTAGTCAGCTCCCGATGTCCGGCTGCTGCCGGGGCACTTGGGCACTTGAACACTGGTTCTCGGGTACGGAGGCCTGCTGTGAGCGGTGACATGGAGGGACGGCGCGGTGACCTGGAGTGGGGGACCGTCCCGGGGCTGGTCCGCGCGGCGGCCCGGCGGTTCGCCGGGGTCGAGGCCGTCGTCGACGGGCGTACGCGGGTGTCGTACGCGGAGCTGGGCGCCCGGGTGGAGCGCGCGGCGGCGGCGTGCGTCGCGAACGGGGTGCGGGCCGGCGACCGGGTCGCCCTCTGGGCCCCGAACTCCCTCGACTGGATCGTCTCCGCGCTCGGCGCGGTCTCGGCGGGCGCGGTCCTCGTCCCGCTGAACACCCGCTTCAAGGGCGGTGAGGCGGCGGACGTGCTGGCGCGCAGCCGGGCCAGGCTGCTGTTCGTCACCGGAACCTTCCTCGGGACCTCGTACGTGGCCTCGCTCCGGCGCGCGGCCGGGGCGGACGCCGGGCGGCTGCGGGCGCCGGGGGCCGACGGTGTGTGCGAGCGGCCGGGGCCGCTGCCCGGACTCCCGCACCTGGAACAGGTGGTGGTGCTCTCGGACGACGCCCCCGCCGACTTCCGCACCTGGAAGGACTTCCTCGCCAGCGGCGACGGGGTGAGCGCGCAGGAGGTGCGGGCGCGGTCGGACGGACTGACGGGCGACTCCCCTTCCGACATCATCTTCACGTCCGGGACGACCGGCCGCCCCAAGGGCGCGGTGATCACCCATGCGCAGACCCTGCGGGCGTACGAGGTGTGGTGCGAGCTGGCAGGCCTCCGGCAGGGCGACCGCTACCTCATCGTGAACCCGTTCTTCCACACCTTCGGCTACAAGGCCGGGGTGATCGCCTGCCTCATGCGGGGCGCGACGATGATCCCCCAGCCGGTGTTCAACGTGGAGACGGCGATGGCCAACGTGGCGGCCGAGCGGGTCTCGGTCCTGCCCGGCCCGCCCACCCTGCACCAGTCCCTCCTGGACCACCCCGCCCGCGACGACTACGACCTCGGCGCGCTGCGTCTGGTGGTGACGGGCGCGGCGGTGGTCCCGCTCCGACTCGTCGAACGGCTGCGGGCCGAACTGCGCGTGGACACCGTGCTGACGGCGTACGGCCTGTCCGAGGCGTCCGGCATCGTCACCATGTGCCGGCGCGGCGACGAGCCGTCGGTGATCGCGTCGACGTCGGGCCGGGCGGTCCCGGGGGCGGAGGTGCGCGTCGTCGATCCGCTGGGCTCCCCGCTGCCGCCCGGCTCCCCCGGAGAGGTCCTCGTCCGCGGCTTCAACGTCATGCGCGGCTACTTCGAGGATCCCGTCGAGACCGCGCGGGCGGTCACGCCCGACGGCTGGTTCCGCACCGGGGACATAGGCGTCCTGGACGAGGACGGCAACCTGCGGATCACCGACCGGGTCAAGGACATGTTCATCGTCGGCGGGTTCAACGCGTATCCCGCCGAGATCGAGCAACTCCTCGGTCTCCACCCGGATGTCGCGGACGTGGCGGTCGTCGGCGTCCCCGACCCGCGCCTCGGCGAGGTCGGCAAGGCGTTCGTCGTCCGCCGCCCGGGGTCCCTGGTGACCGCCGACGACCTCATCGCCTGGTCCCGTCGGGAGATGGCCAACTACAAGGTGCCGAGGGCGGTCGACTTCGTGGGCGAACTGCCGCGCAACGCCGGCGGGAAGGTGGTGAAGGGGGAGCTGCGGGGGAGGTGAGGGCGGCGCCGAGGGCCGCGGGCCGGGCCGGGCAGGCCGGGCCGGGCGGCGGGAGGGGCCGTGCCGGTGGGGCGAGGCCTCGGCTCAGTCGCGCTGAGTCGTCGTTCAGTCGTCGCTCAGTGCCTTGCGGGCCGCCGTGTGCAGGGCGTGGATCTCGTCCATGGCCTCGCGCCAGGCGGGGTCGTCGGGGTCCACGGTGCGTGCGGTGCGCTCGGCGGTGCGCAGGCGCGCGGCGGAGGCGGGGAAGCGGGCGATCTCGATGGCCACGGCCCAGGTTTCGAGGAACCGGGCGATCGGGCGGAGGCTGCGCGTACGGGTCGCCAGCGTGATGGCCTCGTCCTTCTGCCGGTCCATCTCGGCGAGACGGTGAGGGGCCACCTGCGTGAGGGCCGCCCGCAACGCCGGCGGTGTCGTCTCCGGCCGCGCGGTGACGGGAGCGTCCGGTCGGGCCTGCGCTGCGCTCATCCTGATCCTCCCCTGAAAGGACTCTCGCCCGGACACACCTCGGCCGCGGTGGCTCCCCCTCCGCGCCACCGCGGCCGATCCCCGTGGGTACGGAAAGTCCGGTGCGCCTACTTGCCGCCGTCGAGGTCGAGGGCGGGCGGGGCGGGCGCGTGCTGGTCCATCGCGGTGATCTCCGGCTCCTCGCTCGGCGGCGCGGGCGCGTGCTGGTCCATCGTCGTGATCGCGCCGTCCTTCTTCGGCGGGGCGGGCGCGTGCTGGTCCATCGTGGTGATCTCCGGGTCCTTCTTCTTCTCTTCGCTCATAGCTGGAACTCCCCGTGAGTGAACGGTGCTTCTCGGCGGAAGCGCCGGTTCGGCGACTCCCCCGGGGGTCGCCGAACCAGCGTTTCGAACGGCCTCAGGTCAACCATGAGGCCCTGCGGATCCGCCTGCCCCCCGACGCGACGGATCGATGGACTGAGACTCTCAGCCGCTCATAAACGTTCGATGAACGTCCCGCCCCAGGGGTGTCACGCCGCCGCGAGCGGATGGAGGAGGCCGCGCACCTCCGCGGCCTCGGACGAGCCGGACTGCTCGTACATCGTGAGCGCCTCACGCCAGCAGGCGCGGGCCCGGTCCGACTGGCCGAGGGCCATCAACGCCCTGCCCAGCAGGGTCAGGGCGTTGGCCCTCATCCAGTCGCCGCCGATGCAGCCGATCGACAGCGCCTGTTCGGCGTGCCGGGCGGCCTGGGCGGGGCGACGGGCCGCCAGGTGAACCTGGGCCACCCGGAAGTGGGTCGTTCCCTCCCAGAGCCGCTGACGGTTCTCGGTGAAGATCCGCAGCGCCGCGTCGAGCTGCTCCAGGGCCTCCGGGAGCCGGCCCGCCTGCGTGAGCACGATCCCCGAGGCGTAGCGGGCGTTCGCGAGGCGTACGGACATCCCCAGCTCGTCGTAGATCTCCACGCCTCGCTGCGCGAGATCGACCGCTCTGGCGGTACGGCCCATCGAGGCGAGGGAACGGGACAGATTGCACACCGCGCTGGCCTCGCCCGGTGTGTTGCCGTCCGCCTGGAACGCCTCGATGGCTCTGATCAGGAAGACCTCGGCGTCCGGGAAGCGGGCGGTGCAGATGGCGATGATCCCCAACTGGTTGGGGGCGGCGCCGCTCGTCCAGGGGTCGTCGGCCGTTCGGTTCACGAGATCGGCGCGCTCGGCCTCCCTCTCCGCCTCCTCGAAACGCCCCGCCTGGCTGAGGACCTGGGCCAGCGTGATGCGTGCCCGGGTCTCGGCGTGCGCGTCCCCGAGGGCCGCGGCCGCGTCACGTGCGGCGAGCGCGGTCGTCTCGTAGCGGCGGGAACCGGCCCCGGACTCCGCCAGATCGATGGTGGCCAGCAGCAGGTCGACGGCCCGTCGCAGGGTGGACGCTCCGAGCGACTGCTGAACGCAGGCGAGCAGCGGCTCCGCCTCCGCGTGCAGCCAGTCCAGCGCATCCGAGGCGGAGGCGAACTCCCGGCCGTCGTACCGGCTCCGCTCCAGATGCGCGACGGTTCGGTCCCCCGGCCGCTCGATCGCGTACACCCGCGTCGCCGTCGCCAGATAGAAGTCCAGCAGCCGTGACATCGCCGACTCCCGCTCCCCCGACTCCTCCTCTCCCGACGGCTGTTCGTCCCGCTCGGCACATGCACGCGCGTAGAGCCGCACGAGGTCGTGGAAGCGGTAGCGGCCGGGCGCGGCGGATTCGAGGAGGGAGGTGTCGACGAGGATCTCCAGGAGGTCCTCGGTCTCCTCCAGCGGCAGGTCCAGTACGGCGGCCGCGGCGGCCAGCGAGATGTCCGGGCCGTCCGCGAGGCCGAGCAGCCTGAACGCCCGTGCCTGGGCGGGCTCCAGCTGGCCGTAGCCCAGCTCGAAGGTGGCCTTCACGGCCAGGTCGCCGGCCTGGAGCTCGTCCAACCGGCGCCGCTCGTCGGCGAGTTTGGCGGCCAGGACGGACACCGTCCAGGTTCTGCGCGCCGCCAGCCGGGACGCGGCGATGCGGATGGCGAGCGGCAGGAAGCCGCAGGCCGCGACGACGTCCAGGGCTGCCGTGCGTTCCGCCGCGACGCGCTCCTCGCCGACGATCTTCGTGAAGAGCCGCAGGGCCTCGTCGGGCGACATCACGTCCAGGTCGACGAGATGGGCGCCGGCCAGGTCCACCATCCGCACCCGGGCGGTGACGAGGGCCGCGCAGCCCGCCGTGCCCGGCAGCAGGGGCCGTACCTGGGCGGCGTCGCGCGCGTTGTCGAGCAGGACCAGCACCCGGCGGCCGTCCAGGACCGACCGGTACAGGGCCGACCGCTCCGCCAGGGAGTCGGGGATCGCCGAGTCGGCCGTGCCCAGGGCGCGCAGGAAGGAGCCGAGGACGGTCTCCGGGTCGGCGGGGCGGGAGCCGGCGCCCTGGAGGTCGACGTACAACTGGCCGTCCGGGAAGGCCGATCTGGACCGGTGGGCCACATGCACCGCGAGGGTCGTCTTGCCGACGCCGCCGATGCCGGCCAGCGCGGACACGGCCATCACCTGGCCCTGCGCGCCGGAGGCCTCCGCCAGCACCCCGCTGAGGTCGTCGACGAGGGAGGCGCGGCCGGTGAAGTCCGGGACGGTGGCGGGGAGCTGGGCGGGCCGGACCGGGGTGGCGGCCGGTTCGGGGGCCAGGGGAGCGGAGGGTTCCGCGAGGCCGGGGTCCGCTCGCAGGATGCGCTGCTGCAACTCGCGCAGGCCCGGGCGCGGGTCCACGCCGAGTTCGTCCGCGAGCAGGCGGCGGGTGTCCGCGTACACCGCGAGGGCCTCCGCCTGACGTCCGCTGCGGTACAGCGCCAGCATCAGCAGTTCGCGCAGTCGCTCCCGCAACGGGTGCGCGGCGGTGAGCGCGGTCAGCTCGGAGACCGCCTCCGCGTGACAGCCCTGCTCCAGGTCCATGTCCAGTCGTGATTCGACCAGTTGCAGCCGCCACTCGTCGAGGCGGGCCCGCTGCGTCTCCGCGTAGGGCCCCGGAACGCTCGCCAGGACCTCGCCGTCCCACAGCCCGAGCGCCTTGTTCAGCAGCCGGCGGGCTCGGCACAGGTCACCGGAGTTCTTGGCCTTCTCCGCGTCGGTCGCCAGTTCCTGGGCCACGGCGAGGTCCAGGGCGCCGGCGGGCAGCGCGCGGACCGCGTAGCCACCGGACTCGCTGACCAGGACACCGGGGGAGAGCACCTTGCGCAGCCGGGAGGCGTACGTCCGCACCGCCGCCAGCGCCTGGGACGGCGGCTCGTCGCCCCACAGCGCGTCGATCAGCTCGCTCGCGGTGGCCGTACGGCCCTCGCGGAGCAACAGTGCTGCGAGCAGGGCGCGTTGCTGTGGCGAACCGGTGGCGAGAGGTTCGGCGCCGCGCCAGGCCCGCACGGGTCCGAGCACGCTGAAACGCAGCTCGGCCGGGGCTTCGGGGTCCGGTTGCACGGTCTCGGCGTCCACGGCAGTCCTTTGCTCCGGCACTCGCGGCCCACCGACCTCCGGCACTCCCGGTCCACCGCCCATCGACAGCCCCCTAAGGCCTTCTGATATCCAGGCCAGTTTGCCTTGTTCATGGCAGATCCGTCAGCCGTGCGAGAGGTCGATCACAGGGAGACGCGAGGGATGTCACGAGGCCTGCACAGGCTCTTCGCAGGGGGGTTGCCGGTGAACCATTACTGACGGACCGTCAGATCGGCGCTACCGTAACGGGCATGGACACCTTGGAGACGAGCGCCACGGATCCCGACAGCCCCGCCACCGCCCCGGCCCCCTTCCCGAAGATCATCTCCGTCGACGACCACACGGTGGAGCCCCCGAACGTCTGGCAGGACCGGCTCCCCAAGAAGTACCTGGACACGGGCCCCCGGGTGGTCCGCGCGCCGCTGAAGGAGATGACGTTCCTCGGCGGCCGGTTCAAGCCCGTGATGGGCGCCCCCGGCGACGACGGCCCCATCGGCGACTGGTGGGTCTACGAGGACCTGCACCGCCCGCTGACCCGCCTCGACACCGCCGTCGGCTACTCCAGGGACGAGATCAAGCTGGAGATCATCACCTACGAGCAGATGCGCCCCGGCTCGTACGACGTCCCGCAGCGCCTCGCCGACATGGACGTCAACCACGTCCAGTCGGCCCTGTGCTTCCCGACCTTCCCCCGCTTCTGCGGCCAGACCTTCACCGAGGCCGCGGACCGTGAACTCGGGCTGCTCGGCGTCCGGGCGTACAACGACTGGATGGTGGAGGAGTGGTGCGGCCCCGAGGCGCGGGGCCGGCTCATCCCGCTCACCCTCATCCCGTTGTGGGACGCGGAGCTGGCGGCGGCGGAGGTGCGCAGGAACGCGGCGCGCGGCGTCCGCGCGGTGGCCTTCTCCGAGATACCCCCGCACCTGGGCCTCCCCTCCGTCCACACCGACGACTGGGACCCCTTCCTCGCCGCCTGCGACGAGACCGGCACGGTCGTCGCCATGCACATCGGGTCCTCCAGCCGCATGCCGTCCACCTCCGCGGACGCGCCGCCCGCCGTCGGCTCCACCATCACCTTCGCCAACTGCTGCTTCTCGATGGTCGACTGGCTGATGAGCGGCAAGTTCGAACGCTTCCCGAACCTCAAGGTCATGTACGCCGAGGGCCAGATCGGCTGGATCCCGTACATCCTGGAACGCGCGGACGTCGTCTGGGAGGAGAACCGGGGCTGGGGCGGCGTCGCGGACAAGGTCCACCGCCCGCCGTCGGAGCTGTTCGCCGACCACGTCTACGGCTGCTTCTTCGACGACGCGTTCGGGCTCCGCAACCTGGACGCGATCGGCGTCGGCAACGTCCTCTACGAGACCGACTACCCCCACTCCGACTCCACCTGGCCCGAGTCCCGCCAGGTGGGCGAGGCCCAGATGGGCCACCTGGACCCGGACGTGGTGGACCGGATCGTGCGGCGGAACGCGATCGAGTTGCTGGGGCTGACGGAGGACGGGCTGTGGGCGGGGCCGGGGAGCGCGAGTTGAGCGGGTCCGGGGAACGCCCGTCGAACGGGACCGGCGTGGCGCTCGGCTACGGGATGCAGCTCCCCGTCCAGTCGCAGAGCACCCTCTACGCCGAGCCCTGGGAGGCGGACGCGGGGCCGCGGGAGCTGGCCGAGGTCGCGCGGGCCGCCGACCGGGCGGGGTTCGCGTACGTCGCCGTCTGCGACCACGTGGCCATCCCGCGCCGTCTCGCGCCCGCGATGAGCACCGTCTGGTACGACCCGGTCGCCACGCTCGCCTACCTGGCCGCCGTCACCGAACGGGTCCGGCTGCTCAGCCATGTCGCGGTGGTCGGCCTGCGCCACCCGCTCCTCACGGCCAAGCAGTACGCCACCCTCGACCATCTCTCCGCCGGCCGGCTGATCCTCGGTGTGGGCGCCGGGCACGTACGGGAGGAGTTCGAGGCGTTGGGGGTGGACTTCGAGCGGCGGGGGGCGGTGCTGGACGAGTGCGTGGACGCGCTGCGCGCCGCCCTCGGACCGGACGAATTCCCCTCCCACCACGGCAAGCGGTACGACTTCGAGGACTTGGGCCAGATGCCCCGGCCCGCCCAGGACCGGGTGCCCCTCTGGGTGGGCGGCTCGTCCCCGGCCGCCGTCCGCCGGGCCGCCGTCCGGGGCGACGGCTGGTTGCCCCAGGGCGACCCGCGCGACCGCCTCCCGGCCCAGATCGCCCGACTCCGCCGACTACGGCAGGAGGCGGGCGCCACCGGCCCCTTCACCATCGGCGCGATCACCGAGCCGCTGTACGTGGGTGAGCCGACCTGGGACGTCGGGCGGCGCACCCTCACCGGGAGCCCGGCCGCGATGGCCGAGTCCTTGCGCGCGTACCGCGCGATGGGGGTGGATCAGATCCAGGTGCGGTTCCGGAGCCGTGGCGTGGGTGAACTCGCGGATCAGATGGGAGCGTTCGGGGGCGAGGTGGGGCCCCTGTTGTAGAAGCCGCCCGCCCCTGTCACGGGCGCCCTTGCGTAGCGGACAGCTGACGGCGGTTCCGTTGCCCGCCCGGCTTGGCAGCGGGGACATCCGTACGTCGACCAGTCGTGCGACGTCGCTCGGTGTCGTGCCCGCGGATCACCGTGCGCTGGTGTGGGTGCCCGACGGCCACGGGTGCCCGATTTCGGGCAGAGTCCTGTTCAGCGGCACGGACCTGACCTCCGCCAGCCGTGAATTCCGGCGTCACGTGGCGTGGCTTCCTCAGCGGGTGCCCAGCTCAAGGCAATTGACCGCCCGCGAGTATGTGGCCTACATCGCCTGGCTGAAGGGGGAGAGCCGCTCCGGTGCTTGGGAGCGCGCAGCAGTCACCCTCGACCAGGTCGGCCTGGCCGAGCAGGCAGACCAGAAGACCGCCAAGCTCTCCGGTGGCCAACTGCGCCGTGTTGGTATCGCGTGTGCCCTGGCTCATGACGCGCGGGTCATCCTGTTGGACGAGCCGACGGCCGGGCTCGATCCTCACCAGCGCACGGTCTTCCGTGACGTGCTGCGTGAGGTCTCTGCGAAGACTCCGGTACTCATGTCTACGCATGATGTCGCCGATCTGGCCGACGAAGCCGACACCGTCACCCTGATGGACGGCGGCCGGATCCGCCACCACGGAGCAACCCAGAGCTTCCTGGACCACGCGCATGCCGACGCCGTACCCGCGCGCCGGGCCGAGTCGGCGTATTCCGTCCTCATGCGGCTCGAGAACTCGCAATGACATCCGGGCGCCTGTCACCGCCCTCACCTCCGGCACCGAGGACATCGGCGTGCTCTGCGGGCCGCTCATCGAGGTCGTCAGGGTTTGACCCCGGATTCCGCGGGCGCCGCCTGCCCCATGCCGCCGACGCGGCAGAGGACAGGCGGCCGGCCGTGTCGGCTCACGGCAGCTTCGGAAGTTGCCCGGATCGGCAGCCGGAGCAGCTGCAAGGTGGCCAGTCGAGCGACTCCCGAACACGTTCGGGGTCGTGGGCCCTCAGGACCGTGAGCTGCCGTACGGAGTCGACGCGCTCACTGTCGGAGTCGACGCGGTAGACGCGGATGGTCAACCGGGAGGCCCCGTTCTCGGGGTACCGCCCAGCCTTCACCGCGCTGCCTCGCCCGTCAGCGGCGGCCTCAACACGCCACCACCTGCTCGGCACCGACGACATGACGGTCGAGGTCGATGCCGAAGTCGGCGGCGAGCACCAGCGCGAGCCGCCGCCGCGACTGCCGCGCCTGCTCCCGCTCGACGGCGACGAGGTAGGGGCGGACGAGGGGGGAGGCGGCGCCGTCGAGAGGGGTGTTCGTGTCCAGGCTGTACGGAGATCGCGGGGTCGAGAGCCGCGACGCGGATGGAACGGGAGCCTCGGGCAGAGGCGTTGGGTGAACGGCGCGTCGGAGATCTCTCCGTCGCCTGCCGGTGCCGGGCACGAAGATGCCCAGCATCCAACGCAAGAACGCGTGGATAATGCTCATTGTCGTCAGCTCCTCTTCAGCTGGGGGCCATGCCCCGGGGCCGTGCCAGGCCGCCGGGGTTCTGACTATGCTGAGGATACGCGTATCCGCGCATTCGCGGTCGCCCGATTACGCGAAGACGCATACGTTCGAAGCATGGATCTTGACCGTGGCAAGCCTGTGTGGCCCCAGCTCGCGGATGAACTGCGCCGCCGGATCGACGCCGGTACGTATGCTCCCGGTAGCCGCTTCCCCGCTGTGGTGGACCTGGCCACGGAGTTCGACGTCGCCGCGTCGACAGTGCAGAAGGCGGTGGCATCCCTCCGAACGGAGGGCAGGCTTCGTACAGTTCTGGGGCAGGGGTCGTTCGTCGTTGATCAGGAGGCGTGACCCGCGTCCGCTCGGCCAGAACGGTGCCCAGGCCCGTAGGAGACCGTGATCACGCCGCCGCTACCGCCGCGGCCGCATCAGGCGAAGGTCCTCGCCCCACCCGTCCAGCACCGCCCCGTGCCCGGCTTTCCGGGCCACGGCCTCGACCCGGGCGAACAGTTCGCGCTGCGCGGCCACGTCGCCCGTCGCCGCGATGTGGGAAACGGTGTCGAGGAGGTGGCCGGTGTCCCAGTCGGGGAGCGGGAAGCGGGTCAGTTCCCAGCGCAGGTACTTGTTATAGGGGCGGGGGCGCCGGTCGAGCGCGAAGAGCAGCTCCAGCAGGTAGCGGACGCTGTCGGCGGCGTCGAGGCGGGCCGCGAGTGCCTGGCCGTCGCGGTCGTTCTTGACCGAGCGGTAGAGGGAGTTGGCGTAGGCGTCGAGGTACGCGGCCGCCTCCCGGCCCGCCTCGTCGGCGTCGAGCCGGGCCTTGGCGGACAGGATCCGGGCGATCCCTCCGTCCAGGCGGTCGAGCACGACCCGGGCGCGGGCGAGGGCGTACCGCTCGAAGCCGGGCATTCCGGCGGCGCGGAACTCGTCGAGGGTGAGGAGGACGAGATCCAGCTCGGGGGTGCGGTGCCCCGCGAACCGGGTGAGGGCCGTGACGGCGCCCTCGGCGAGGACGACGTACAGGTCGTGGTCGGAGTGCTCGGTGGTCATGCCCTCGTGGGCCCGGGAGCCCTTGAGGACGAGGCCGACGACGGCGGGGTCGGCGGTGGCGAGTTCGACGAAGGCGTCATAGGACATGAGGGGCCGCTGGGCGGTCATGGCGTGATCTCCGGTGTGGGTGGAGGACGGGTATGCCGAACCGGGCGGCCCCGAGACTCGTCGGGGTCACCCGCACCCTCTGCGGCGGCACTTGGCCACCGCCCGGCAGATCAACGCACCTCCGGACCCTACCGCCCACCCGTCGCACGAGTCCCGCACTCGTCCTGGTCCATGAGTGCCGGTGCGTCAGCCGCGGTCCCTCGTGCGGTGACCGGGAAGGTTCGCCGGGTCGGTGGAACAGCGTG
This sequence comes from Streptomyces akebiae, assembly GCF_019599145.1. Lineage (NCBI taxonomy): Bacteria > Bacillati > Actinomycetota > Actinomycetes > Kitasatosporales > Streptomycetaceae > Streptomyces > Streptomyces akebiae. The sequence goes on from NZ_CP080647.1 coordinate 5,783,737, forward strand.
AGTTGTCTGAACCGTTCGGTAACGTGTTCGTCCGGGGAGGGCCCGAACGGCTGCTGCGAGGCGATGACAGCAGCCCAGTCGGTAGAGACGTCCATGACCACGGGCGTCGGCATGGATTCCGGTCCCTGATCCCGGAGGACGGACCACGAGACGGACGGGGGAACGCCGATGGCGATCAGCCATGACTTATCCGGGGCTGGGAGCAGCCCGGTGCCGGAGGGTGACACGGTCATCGACGTACGGGATCTGTGGATGCGCTACCGCAGCCAGGAGGTCCTGAAGGGGGTCGGCTTCACTGCCCGGCGAGGCGAAGTCGTCGTGCTGCTCGGCCCGAACGGCGCCGGCAAGACGACCACGATTGAGGTCCTGGAAGGCTTCCGGATGCGCTCGGCCGGTGACGTGACCGTCCTCGGCACCGATCCGGCGCGCGGGGACGAGCGATGGCGCGCGCGCCTGGGCATCGTGTTGCAGTCCTGGCGCGACCACGGCAAGTGGCGGGTGCGGGAACTGCTGGCCCACCTCGGTTCGTACTATGCGCCGTACTCCACTGCCCTGGTACGGCGGCCGTGGGACGTCGACGAGCTGATCGCCGCCGTGGGGCTGACCGAGCAGGCGAACAAACGGGTCGGGACCCTGTCCGGTGGGCAGCGCAGGCGTCTCGACGTGGCCGTCGGCATCGTGGGCAGACCCGAACTGCTTTTCCTGGACGAGCCGACGGCGGGTCTGGACCCGGAGGCCAGGAGCGAGTTCCACGGACTGGTGCGAGGCCTCGCGGACGAGAACACCACCGTTCTGCTGACCACGCACGACCTCGCCGAGGCGGAGAAGCTCGCCGACCGCATCCTCATCCTGGCCGCCGGCCGGATCGTGGCCGACGGCGCGGCCGAGGAACTGTCCCGTCAGGCGTCGGCCGAGGCCACGGTGCGCTGGACGCGGGACGGGCGGCCCTTCGAGGAGGCGACGGCCGAGCCCACCCGGTTCGTCCGTCGGCTGTTCGAGGAGCACGGCGACGCGATCGGCGGGCTGGAGGTGCGCCGGGCGAGCCTGGAAGACACCTACCTGACGATGGTCAGGGAAGTGGAGGCGGGGAGTGTCCCCGGCGAGCGGGCGGCACACGCCTTCGGGGAGGAAGCGCGATGAGTCCGGTGTGGTACGCGGCGAAGGCGGGAGTGCGGCGCGGCCGGACAGAACTCCGGCAGACCTTCACCACCGGCCAGGACGTTTTCGGGTACGTGCTCTGGACGGTCCTGCTCATCGTGCCGCTGTTCCTGGTCAGGGACGATCCGCTGAAGGGTGCCGGTATCTCGACCGGCACGTTCATGCTGCCGAGCATGCTGGGGATGACGCTCGCGTTCACCGGGATGATGACCACGGCACAACTGCTTGCCGCCGAGCGCGAGGACGGCACCCTGCTGCGGGCCAAGGCCGTGCCCCACGGCATGGTCGGTCACCTGGTCGGCAAGATCATCATGGTGTCGGGGACGGCTCTCGTCTCCATGGCACTCCCCTTCGCCGTCGGTGTGTTCCTGGTCGACGGGGTCGCCCGGCAGGGCGGGGGACCGCTGCTGACGCTGTTGTGGGTGGTGCCGCTCGGTCTCCTGGCAACCCTGCCGATGGGGGCCGTCATCGGCTCGCTCGTCGACAGTCCCCGCACCATCGGTCTGCTGATGCTTCCGGTGATGGGACTCGTCGTGATCTCGGGCATCTACTTCCCCCTGTCGAAGCTGCCCGAGTGGCTGCAGACCGTCGGCCAGATCTTCCCCGTGTACTGGCTCGGCCTCGGTCTCCGGGCCGCGTTGCTGCCGGCCGAGGCGGTGGCCGCCGAGATCGGTGGATCCTGGCGGCACCTGGAGACAGCAGGCGTGCTCGGAGCCTGGACGGTCGCCGGGCTGCTCCTCGCTCCGTCCGTCCTGCGCAGGATGGCGCGCCGGGAGTCCGGAGCCGCCATGGCGGATCGACACAGGAAGGCGATGCAGCGGGTCGGTTGATGCCCGGGATGTCGGACCGGCTTCTGGTCAGGACGCCGTCCGACCTGGCGGAACCGCCACGTCCGTCAACGCGGCGATCCTGCGCGGTCAGAGCACCCGGGCCCGACCCCGCCGGAGCGGCCTTGTCTCCGCGCACCCACGCAGCTCGTCCGTTAACTCCCGTGCCCGGCAACGAAGTTCGGGACAGGCCGGTTTCGGCCGTCACGGTGGTCCGAGCGGTCAACCTGTCAGACAGCTTCGCGGTTCGTCCTTGAAACTTCGAACAACTGGCGCCGCAGTCACGTATGTAGGGGAGTCATGGCTTCGGCGGAAGGACACGCGAGGTGCGATCCCCCCGGCACGTCAGAACGTCCCAGCACGCAGGCACCCCCGTCTCAGCTGGTCCCGCACGCCCCTCCCGCGTCGCGGCGCACCCACCCCATCGGCCGGCACCCTCGTCCCTGGGCCTGTCGGTCGCCCTGGCCTGTGCCCCGGGCCGGTGGCCGCACGACGACTGGCCGGCCCCCGACGACCGGTACGTGAGCAGCGCGCTCCTCGTCCCGCCGCCCTACCGTGAACTCCGCGAGACCGAGGCGGATGTCGTGGTCCTGCGCTGCGAGGACCCGTCGGAGTCCCTCGCGGGGCTGCTGGAGGCCATGGGCCCCATGAGCGCCCCGGTGATCGTCGTCAGCCCCCGGCAGGACGCCGACACGGTGGTGGAGGTGTTCCGGGGCGGGGCCGGCTATCTGGTCGAGGGCGACTACTGCACCTGCATGCTGTCCTCCGCCGTCGTGGCCGCCACGGTCGGCCACACCTACTTCTCGCCCGTGGCCTGCGCCGCCATCCGCGACGCGGCACGACAACTCCCGGACCAGGGGCAGCCGACGGAGCGCATGCGCTCCCTGCTCTCGCCCCGCGAGCGCCAGATCATGGACCTTCTTTCCACCGGCCTCGGCGCCCAGGAGATCGGGCTGCGTCTGACGCTGAGCGAGAAGACCGTCCGCAACAACCTCAGCAACATCTACGCCAAGCTGGATGTCCGGGGGAGCACGGAGGCCGTACTGAGATGGCTGGGAGCGACCCCCGGTGTTCGCGTATGAGAACGCCTGACTGACCGCTGTCGGGAACATGTAGACGCTTTTCGGAGACCGCACAAAAATCCCCCGCGCAGGGCACGGGGGATTACTCGGGTTTCTCCGGGCGCTACTGAATGGTGACGTCGGAGAGCGGAACCTCGATGTCGGTCACGTTTTCTCCGCCCTCCCCGAATCCGGGTTCGGCGCGGACGCTGCCCTCACTGTTGATGATTCCGTTGGCCTGGGGCGTCCCGCACTCCACATTGCGCAACCAGAGCCGGCCGTCCGGCGTTCCGCTCGGCAGGAGCTGCGGGTAGAAGACGTGGACGCTGGTGGCGTTCTCGCTGGGCGAGAAGAACACCTTCTGGCCGTCCTGCGCCTCCTTGTAGGTGGCCTTGAGGAAGCCGCTCACGTCGGTGCGCTTGTGGGACCACATGAAGAAGGCGATGTGGTCCGCCTTGACCGTGTCGGACCGGGAGAAGGAGAACGACGAGGTGGTGTCGTCGCGCTTGATGTTGAATTCCTGTGTGGCGAACTTGACGCCGATCTCGAAGACGGAGCTCGCCAGCTTCGTGCTGCCGTCCGTGTTGAAACCGTCCTCCAGTTGAATGACGCGGGTCACCGACGCCGTGCCGCTGAAGGTCTTCGTCGCCGCGGTGCTGACGCCGCAGTTGTCGGTCACCGAGGTGACCCGCTCGTTGGGGCCGAGGCTGTTGGCCTTGAACTGGACGTCGACGAACTCGCAGTTCTCCAGCTTGTCGGAGTCCGTGCGGCAGTCGGTGGCCACCTCGTCTGGGGTGGCGGCGCCCGCGCTGTACATCAGCGGGACGGCCAGTCCGAGGGCGGCGACCGGCGCCAGCGCGAGGGTGATGCGCTTCTTCTTGCTGCGGTGGTTGCCGCTGCGCCCGGTGCGTGTCATGTGGGTCTCCTGCAAGGGTGATGAGGGGGGATAAGTGCTGGTGGGAGGGGTGTCCCGGTAAAGATGGGGGTGGTGCGGGGAGGGGGCCCCTGTGGTGGGCCACGTCGACGGTCAGCCGTCAGCCGTCGGACTTCGGTCAGCAGTCCTCCAGGACGACCTTGGTGGTGCCGTCCGCGAGTCCGGGCGTGCCCGCGGCGCTCTCCAGGATGACCGGGCCCTCGACGACCTCCGGCGCCACGAAGTTCTTCTCGGGGGAGGGGTTCACGGCGAAGCTGCCGGGGTCGGCGTCGAGGTGAACCCGCCACTCGCCGGTCATGCGCTGCATCTTCGGCGTGAACGTCACATGCATGACCTTGCCGACCGGGACCTCCCGCTGTTCCGACTCGCTGGCGGTGGCCGTCTTGATGGTCATGTCCAGCGTGCCCTTGTGCTTCACCCAACCGCCGCTCAGGGCTCCGAAAAGCCCACCGAGTGCGCCCTGCTGGGTGGCGGTGTACTTGCCCTGGCCCTGGCCCACCGCCTTCGAGAACTCGGTGGTCACCTTCGACGGTTCCGTGGCGTTCGGCTCGCAGTTCGGGAAGTCGACGGTGACCTTCTCCGTGGGACCGTCGAAGACCTCGAAATTCGTCTCGACGAAATCACAGGTGTCGGATTCGAACCCGTCCCCGAGGCCGCCCCCGAAATCGCGCGTCGTCTGCTGCTTGCCGTTGAGTACGGCAGTCCTTTCGCACATCCTCATGATCCGCTCGACACTCGGCTCGTCGGCGGCGTTGGCCGAAGGCAGTAGTACGGTGACGGTGGCCGCGCCGGTCACGAGTGAAGCGCCGATCGCCAAGTATCGGACCTTCTTGTTCTTGAAGCGCCTCTTGGCTGCCATGACTGTCTCTCCTTGGGGGTTGCTTTACCTTCTGATGGAGGATTATTGGGGCCGTGTACAGCCAGTGGACAGAGTCAAATGTCCCTACTCTCCGGTCACTTGCGATCACGAAAGCAAGCCCTTGCCGCACACCTGACGCACCGTCAGCTCTGCCGGTACCCTGACCTCGACCAACACACCGCGATGGGAGTCCCCATGGGCAAGCTCGACGGACGTGTCGTCCTCGTCACAGGTGCCGCGCGCGGCCAGGGCGAGCAGGAGGTGCGGCTGTTCCGGACGGAGGGGGCCGAGGTCGTCGTCGCCGACGTCCTCGACGACCAGGGAGAGGCCCTCGCCAAGGAGATCGGCGCGCTCTACGTCCACCTGGACGTGAGCCGCGAGGACGACTGGACGGCCGCCGTGGCCGCCGCCAAGGGGGCGTACGGGCGCGTCGACGGGCTGGTCAACAACGCCGGGGTGCTGCGCTTCAACTCCCTCGTCGACACCCCTCTCGACGAGTTCATGCAGGTGGTGCGGGTCAACCAGGTCGGTGTCTTCCTCGGCATCAAGAGCCTGGCCCCCGAGATCGAGGCGGCCGGCGGCGGCACGATCGTCAACACCGCCTCGTACACGGGGATGACGGGCATGGCGTACGTCGGCGCGTACGCCGCGACCAAGCACGCCATCGTCGGCCTCACCCGCGTCGCCGCACTGGAGCTGGCCCGCAAGGGCATACGGGTCAACGCGGTCTGCCCCGGCTCCATCGACACCGCGATGACCGACCCGGGCGACGAGGTGTCCGCCGAGGCCGTCGACAAGCTCTACCGCAAGCGCATACCGCTCGGCCGGATCGGCCGCCCCGAGGAGGTCGCCCGCCTCGCTCTCTTCCTCTCCTGCGCCGACTCCTCCTACATCACCGGGCAGCCGTTCGTGATCGACGGGGGCTGGCTGGCCGGCGTGAGCCTCTGACCGCGCCCCGAGTCCTTGGAGCTGACGGGGCGTCAGCTATTGACGCTCCACGGGGCCGGTGGAACAGTCGGCCGTATCGAGATCTGACGTCCTGTCAGAAACGGTCGTGACGACTGCCGAGACGACTGCCGAGACGACTGCCGAGTACGGCTGAGGACGGTGAACCTCCTTGGAATTCGGGCTCTTTGTACAGGGATACGTGGGCAAGCGGGCCGAGACGGACCCTCTCGCGGAGCACAAGGCGCTGATGGAGGAGACCGAGTACGTCATCCAGGCGGACAAGTCCGGCTTCAAGTACGCGTGGGCCTCCGAGCACCACTTCCTGGAGGAGTACTCGCACCTGTCGGCCAACGACGTCTTCCTCGGGTACCTGGCGCACGCGACGGACCGGATCCACCTCGGCTCCGGCATCTTCAACCCGCTCGCCCAGGTCAACCACCCCGTGAAGGTCGCCGAGAAGGTCACCATGCTCGACCATCTCACCGAGGGCCGCTTCGAGTTCGGCAGCGGGCGTGGGGCCGGATCGCACGAGATCCTCGGGTTCATCCCCGGGGTGACCGACATGAACTACACCAAGGAGATCTGGGAAGAGACCATCGCCGAGTTCCCCAAGATGTGGCTCCAGGACGAGTACGTCGGCTTCCAGGGCAAGCACTGGTCGCTGCCCCCGCGCAAGATCCTGCCCAAGCCGTACGGGAAGTCGCACCCCGCGATGTGGTACGCCGCCGGATCGCCGCCCTCGTACTCCATGGCCGCACACAAGGGGCTCGGGGTGCTCGGCTTCAGTGTGCAGAAGGTCTCCGACATGGAGTGGGTGCTGGAGAAGTACAAGACCGCCATCGTCGACGCCGAGCCCGTCGGGGACTTCGTCAACGACAACGTGATGGTGACGACGACCGCGATCTGCGCGCCCACGCACGACGAGGCGGTACGGATCGCCGTGAACGGCGGGCTGCACTATCTGCCGTCGCTCGTCTTCCGGTACCACGACACCTTCCCCCGGCCCGACGGCTTCCCCGTGTGGCCGGAGACGCTGCCCGAGTACAACGAGGAGTTCATCGAACTGCTCATCGAGGAAGAGTTGCTGATCTGCGGCGATCCGGACGAGGTGTTCCGGCAGTGCAAGCGGTGGGAGCAGGCCGGGGCGGACCAGTTGAGCTTCGGGTTGCCGGTGGGAGTGCCGAAGGAGGCGACTCTGCAGACCATCCGGTTGGTGGGGGAGCACGTCATTCCGAAGATCGATACGGATCCCGTGCATCGGACGTCGCGGTTCCGGGCGGCGGGATGAGGTTGTACGGCGGCTGCGGCTGCGGCTGCGGGTGCGGTGGGGGCTGGTCGCGCGGTTCCCCGCGCCCCTGAAAGCACTGCGGTAACCGATCGTTACTAGGCGCCCGGAGGGGTGAGGCATGCTCGACCATGTCATCAGAGGTGTGACCGTCGTCGATGGGACCGGCGCTCCCGCGTACACCGCTGACGTGGGGCTACGGGACGGCCGTATCGCCGTCATCGGCACCGTCACCGAAGACGCCCGTACGTCCGAGGACGCGGCCGGCCTCGTGCTCGCCCCCGGCTTCGTCGACCCCCACACCCACTACGACGCGCAGCTCTTCTGGGACCCCTACGCGACGCCGTCCCTCAACCACGGCGTGACCACCGTCGCGGGCGGGAACTGCGGGTTCACGCTCGCGCCCCTCAACCCCGCCCGCCCCGAGGACGCGGACTACACACGGCGGATGATGTCCAAGGTCGAGGGGATGTCCCTGGTCGCGCTGGAGGAGGGCGCGCCCTGGACCTGGCACCGCTTCGGGGAGTACCTGGACGCGCTCGAAGGGCGGATCGCGGTCAACGCCGGGTTCATGGTGGGCCATTGCGCACTGCGGCGGTACGTGATGGGGCCGGACGCCATCGGCGGACAGCCGACGTCCGAGCAACTGGACGCCATGCTGCGGCTGTTCCACGAGGCGATGGAGGCGGGGGCCTGGGGCCTCTCGACCACGCAGTCCTCGACGCACAGCGACGGGGACGGGCAGCCGGTCGCGTCACGGCACGCTCGGCCCGCCGAACTGATCGCACTGTCGCGGGCGGTCGGCGAGCACGAGGGGACCCAGATCGAGGCGATCGTCGCCGGGTGCCTGGACCAGTTCAGCGACGACGAGATCGACCTCTTCGTCGAGATGAGCGCGGTCGCCGGGCGTCCCCTCAACTGGAACGTGCTGACCATCGACTCGGCCGTCCCCGAACGCGTACCCAGGCAGCTGGAGGCGAGCGAGCGGGCACGGAAGGCGGGCGGCCGGGTCGTCGCCCTCACCATGCCGATCCTCACGCCGATGAACATGTCGCTGGGCACGTTCTGCGCGCTGAACCTGATCCCCGGCTGGGGGCCGATCCTCGGCCTGCCGGTGCCCGAGCGGATCGAGCGCCTGCGCGACCCCGAGGTGCGGGCGGAGATGCTGCGCAGGGCGGACTCGAAGGAGGCGGGCGTCTTCCGACGGCTCGCCAACTTCGGGCGCTACGTCATCGGCGACACCTACAGCGAGGCGAACGAGGGCCTCACCGGGCGGGTCGTGCGGGACATCGCGGCCGAGCGCGGGCAGGAACCGTTCGAGTGCCTGGTGGAGATCTGCGCCGCCGACGACCTCCGTACGGTCCTGTGGCCCATGCCGACCGACAACGACCCCGACTCCTGGACCCTGCGCGCCGAGACCTGGCGGCACGAGGACGTCCTCCTCGGCGGCTCCGACGCGGGCGCCCACCTGGACCGCATGTGCGGCGCCCCGTACACCACCCGGTTCATCGGCGACTGTCTGCGCGGCCGGAAGCTGGTCGGTCTTGAGCAGGCGGTGAAGATGCTCACGGACGACCCGGCGCGCCTCTTCGGCCTGCGGGAACGGGGTCAGGTGCGGGAGGGGTGGCATGCGGACCTCGTCCTCTTCGACCCGGAGCGCGTCGACGCCGGCAAGGCCACCCTGGTGCACGACCTGCCGGGCGACAGCCCGCGCCTCGACTCCAAGGCGATCGGCGTACGGGCGGTCTGGGTCAACGGCGTCGAGGCGATCCGCGACGACATGGTGACCGGCGCCGTGCCCGGCAAGGTGCTGCGCAGCGGGCGGGACACGCGGACGGTGAGTACGCGGTGAGCCGGTCGGCGTCTTCGGAGGGGGCCGCGGAGCAGTCCTCGCAGCGGCGGCGGCTGTTCATCGGGGGCTCCTGGGTGGAGCCCGACGGCGGGCACTACGAGGTGGTCGACCCGGCGACGGAGGAGGTCGTCGGGTGGGCGCCCGAGGCCTCGCGGGAACAGGTGCACGCGGCGGCCGCCGCCGCCCGGGAGGCCTTCGGCCCGTGGTCGACGACGCCCGCCGCGGAACGGGCCGCGATCCTCGCCCGCACGGCGGACCAGATACGACGCCACCTCGTCCCGTACGCCGAACTCGCCCAGGCCGAGAGCGGTGCGACGACCGGGACGGCGCGGGCCATGCAGGTGGGGGTGGGGGCCGCCCGGTTCCAGCGGTACGCGCGCGTGGAGCCGGTGGAGGAGCCGATCGCGCCCCAGATCAACGAGGCCGGGCCCTTCGGCAGGGCGGCCGTGATGGGCGCCCTCGCCGTGCGCCAGCCCGTGGGCGTGGTCACCTGCGTCACCTCGTACAACAACCCCTGGGCCAACCCGGCGGGCAAGATCGCCCCCGCCCTCGCCATGGGCAACACGGTGGTCGTGAAGCCGGCCCCGCAGGACCCGCTCTCCGTGTACCGCATGGCGGAGGCCCTGGAGGCCGCCGGTGTGCCGCCGGGTGTGGTGAACGTGGTGAGCGGGTCGGGGGCGGGGGTCGGTGAGGCCGCCGTGGACTCGCCGGACGTCGACATGGTGAGCTTCACCGGCTCGACGGCGGTCGGGCGGCGGATCGCGGAGGTGTGCGGGCGCGGGATGAAGCGCCAGCTGATGGAGCTGGGCGGGAAGGGCGCGGCGGTCGTCTTCGACGACGCGGACCTGGACGCGGCCGTGGCCGGCATCGCCACCACGTTCACCTTCTACAGCGGGCAGATCTGCACGGCGCCGACGCGGGTGATCGCACAGCGCGGCGTGTACGACCGGCTGGTGACCCGACTGGCCGCCTACGCCGCCCGACTGCCGGTCGGCGATCCGCGCGAGCCGGGCACGGTGGTCGGGCCGGTGATCTCGGCGGCCCACCGCGACCGCGTCGAGTCGTACGTCGAACTGGGCCGCAAGGAGGGCGCGCGGCTGGTGGCGGGCGGCGAACGTCCGCCGTACGAGCGGGGTTTCTGGGTGGCGCCCACGCTGTTGGCGGACTGCACCCCCGACATGCGGGTCGTCCGCGAGGAGATCTTCGGGCCGGTCGTCGTCGTCCTGCCCTTCGACGACGAGGACCAGGCCGTCGCCCTCGCCAACGACAGCGACTACGGCCTCATCGACTACGTCTGGTCCGGCGACGTCGCCCGGGCCTTCCGGGTGGCCCGGCGCCTGCGGGCGGGGGGCGTGGGCGTGAACACGGTCGGCCGCAACATGGAGGCCCCGTTCGGCGGGTTCAAGCAGAGCGGGGTGGGGCGCGACGTGGGTTCGTACGCGCTGCACGCGTACAGCGAGACGCAGGCGATCGTCTGGCCGGGGTGACGTGCGAGTCGAGCCCGGGTGAGCCGGTGGAGCTGGTGTTGGAGCGGGTGGGCGCGTGAGGCTGTCCGGATGACCACGCAGACCCACCCCGTCGACCACGAACTCATCCGGGCCGCGGCCCACGTCGCCCGCACGCGCTGCCGGGGCGACAACCACACCATGGCCGCGGCGGCCCGCGCCCGGGACGGCCGGATCGTCACCGCCGTGAACGCCTATCACTTCACCGGAGGACCCTGCGCCGAGTTGGTCCTGATCGGCACGGCAGCCGCCCAGGGCGCATACGAGCTGGACGTGATCGTCGCCGTGGGCGACCGCGACCGAGGGGTGGTGCCGCCGTGCGGCCGGTGCCGGCAGGTCCTTCTCGACTACTTCCCCACCCTCAAGGTCATCGTCGGCGAGGGCGACCACCTCCGCACCGTCGCCATCACCGACCTGCTGCCCGAGACCTACGTCTGGGCGGACCACCAGCTCGACGACGAGCAGTCCTCGGCGCGCAGCATGGGCTGACATTCTTCGGTGGCCGGTGGCCGGTGGCCACCGGCCGCGTCAGTCGACGGCGGTCGGCGCGCCTCTGCCCATCGACAGGGACCAGAGCACCCCCGGTGCGGCGGTGACGGAGACCGTGCCCGCGCGGTCCGAGTCGTCGATGTCGAACTCGTTGTTGATGCTCGTCACCTCACCGTCGAGGCACTCCATGGGGAACGAGGCGCCCGTGGGGCGGAGTACGACCTCGATCGTGCCCTTGCCCTCGCAGCTCACGGCGACGGTCAGGGCCTTGCCCTCACCCTTCCTCGCCGCCCCGAACTCCAGGTGGGCGCTGTCCCGCGTCCTGTCCTGGCGTAGGACGACGCGGTCGGCCACGGGGGCAGGGGCCCGATCCGCCAACTGACGTGGCGCGTCGCCCTCGTCCGAGTCCGAGTCCGGGGTCGGGTCCGGGGTCGCTGTCGCCTTCGTCGGTGGCTGCTCGGCCGACCGTCCTTGTTGCCGTTCCCCGGTCCCGGTCTCGGAGGTGCAGGCGGTGGTGGAGAGGAGTGCGGCTGCCGAGAGGAGCGCCAGGGCGGTGGTGAGGGCGCGGTGCGGCCTGCGTGATGCTCGTGACATGAACGACCCCCGTCATTCGGCCCGTTGGTGGTGGGCGAGGCCGTGATCGTGACACCGGGGCGAGAGGGTCAACAAGGCGGCCAGGCGGGTTCAGAGGAGCATTTGAGGTTGCCGTGCCGCCTGGCGTGAGGGATACCTCGCGCCTGCTTCCGCAGGGTGCGTTCCGTGCCCGGTGTGTGACTGTGCGCCGCCCGGGCTCCGACGGCTCAGCGTTCCAGAGCGGTCGTGCCGTGTCGCGTGAATTCCGGTCGGGGGAGGGAGGCGCGGGTGCGGGCGCCCTCCGTATCGTTGGTGGGCCTCGCCCCCTACCGTGGGCCGCATGGCTGACGAGATCTTCCACGACCGGCGGCTGGCCGAGCTCTACGACCCGCTCGACCCCGATCGCGGCGACCTGGACGCCTACCTCCTGCTCGCGGAGGAGTTCGGCGCGAGGAAGGTGCTGGACATCGGCTGCGGGACGGGCGTGTTCGCGCTGCTGCTGGCGGACCGTGGGGTGGAGGTCGTCGGGATCGACCCGGCCGGCGCCTCCCTCGATGTCGCACGGGCCAAACCGGGGGCGGACCGGGTCCGCTGGATCCACGGGGACGCGACGGCTCTTCCCCCGCTCCAGGTCGACCTCGTGACGATGACGGCCAACGTGGCGCAGGCGATCACGGACCCGGAGGGATGGCGGCGGACGCTCGCGGGCGCCTACGAGGCCCTGCGACCGGGCGGCCACCTGGTCTTCGAGACCCGCGACCCGGCCAGACGGGCCTGGGAGGCGTGGAATCGCGAGGACTCGTACGGGGTCGCCGAGGTGCCGGGCTTCGGCACGGTCGAGAGCTGGGTGGAGCTGACCGAGGTCACCGGCCAATTGGTCACCTTCCGCTGGCACTACACCTTCGACACCTTCGACACCTTCGACGGCGACAAGAAGCAGCTCACCTCCGACTCCACCCTCAGATTCCGCGAGCGGCACGAGATCGAGGCGGAGCTGGCCGCTCACGGATACGTGCTGGAGGACGTACGGGACGCTCCCGACCGGCCCGGCCGGGAGTTCGTGTTCGTGGCGCGTCGGCCGCCGGCGGTGTGACGGACGCAGCGGGCGTCGTACCGGATCACCCAGGGTCCCGGTAGTTCTCGCCGAAAAAACAACGCCAGGCCGCGCGGTAGCCCCTGATCTAGGGGTGATCTCGGGGGAATCGGTGCGGTAGCCGTGGGGCGGATCGGTAGTGTCGCGGCCATGCTGAGTGCCGACGGGCCGCCGCTGAACGACCTGACCGACGAGCAGATCCAGAAGCTCTTGGGCGGAGTTGCCCCGAAGATGAAGAAGCTGATGGAGGGCGTCACGCTCGCGATCGACTATCACCGGGAGGGCGGCTGCGACCGGGAGACGTGGAACCGGATCTGCGACGGACTGTCGCGGGAGGTGATGAACCTGATGATGACGCTGTCCGGCCGCGCGCACCCGAGCAGGCTCCTCACCCCCGGTCGGGGTCACTCTGCACTACCGCCCAGGCCGCGTACTTCTGGCGAACGTATGCTGGCTGGCCGCTGGGGTCCCACTCCGGCGAAACCCAGCCGCACTGAAATGACAGCGCCCGTTCGGCCTCTGTAACCCATGCCGTCCAGGACGGGGCCCAAGAGCGATGAGGGCCGTCGACGACGGCGGCTGCGGCAGCTACGAGAGCGGCGGTCGAGGCGTCGGGCTGCGCCAGACCACATGAGAGGAAGCCGTTTCATGTTTCGTGCGAAGAGTGATCAGTCCGCTGCGGGGCGGCGGTGGCTGCCCGCGACGCGGCGCGGGCGCTTGACTGCTCTTGCTGTCGCGGTGGCTGCCGTGGCCGGTGGAACTTTCGCCGGTGTCGCCACCGCCAATGGCGGGGACGAGGGGCCGCCGGCGGTCGCGCCCCACAGGTCGGTGGCCTTCCCGACCCTGACCGCGTCCGACTGGGTCACCCACGGCGACCACGCCGTCGTGATCGAGATGGTGCCCGGCAGTGAACGCAGGGGTGCTCTGCCGGAGGACAAGAAGGACAACGGTGAAGGGCACATCCCGCGCACCGCGACGATGAAGGTCGATCAGGTGCTGTGGTCCAAGCCCGGTGCCGAGGCCGCGCCGGAGACCTACCCGGTCGAGCTCCTGGGCTGGTGGTGGGAGGGCGGCAGCGAGCGGGAGTTCGCCTGGCAGGGCGAGCCCCGCTACGAGGAGGGCCACAAGTACATCGCCCTGCTGGTGAAGGGCGATGACGGCAAGTGGGGCGCCACCTCGCACGCGATGCCCTACGACGACGGAAAGGTCGGCACCGGCGAGAGCGACGGGAAGACCAGCACCGGGGAGAACGCCGGTGGACTTCAGGGCCTGGAGGAGGAAGCCCACGGCAAGAACGCGACCGTGGTGAAGCAGCTCCTGGAAGCGGCCCAGCCGACGAAGTAGCCGCACACGGCTGATATCGGCCCCTGCGGCTGCCCTGAGCTGGGCCACAGCCACTTGGCGTTGTTCTTTCGGGCGAGAACTACCGGGCCCCACCCAGAACCGACTCACTGAGCCCGTCTTCGGCGAACAGGCTGGGACCCCGGGAATTCAGACGTGCATCAGTTCCAGCGCCTGCTTCAGGTTGTGCTCGGCGATGCCCGCCATGAACGCCCGGTCGGGGAAGTCCCCGTCGAGCAGCCGCAACGGCCCCGCCGTCAGCGAGAGCCGCTGCGCGAGCATGTAGAGCGCGAGCCGGTCCTCGTCCAATCCGTCCACCGCCAGGGGCCGGTAGGCGTCGTGCAGGCGGATCCGTAGAAACACGTGCTCCCACTCGACGTCGAAGTACATCGAGCCCTCGATGTCGATCGCCACGGGGTTCCCGTCCCCGTCCACCAGCACGTGGTCGGGCCCCAGTTCGCCGTGCACGACCGCGTACGCCGTGCGTGGCCGCACGGCCGCCGCCAGGCCCAGCAGCCGCTCCTCCAGCCGGTCGCGGGCGTCCGCGATCCGTGGATCGCGGGCGGCTGCCTCGGCGAGGTCCCGCAGCGCGCGGTCGAGCACCACTCCCTCGCACGACGTACCGCGTGAGGATCCGCCCGCGTCGACCACGGCGACCTTGCCGTACGCCGGTGCCCGGTGCAGCCGCATCGCCTCCAGCGACTCCGCGAGCCGTTCCATGACCGGAGCGGCCGCCCGCCGGTCGCGCGCGAGCAGCTCCTCCAGGCTCTCGCCCTGAAGGTCCTCGACGATCGCGAGGTCGGCCGGGCAGTGGGCGCCGTCGCGGTCGACGAGGCGGATCGCCGGGACGCGAACGCCGAGCGCGTCCAGCCGCGCGTGCGCCGCCTCGAACAGATCGAGCCCGAGGCCGGGCGAGAACGGGTCGGTGAGGTCGTCGTCCCCGTCGGCCGCCGGCCAGTAGTTCTCGGCGTCGTCCCACAGGTAGGCGATCGCCGTCGTCGCGTCGTCCATCACCAGGCGGTACACGCCCTTCTTGCTGCCGCCCGCGACCCGCTCGACCGCCTCCAGCCGCCGTCCGCCGCCCAGCGCGGCCCGCGCCGCACCCGCCAACTGCTCCCGTGCCACTGATCTGGAAGCCACGTTCCGAACCGCCTCTCCGCCCCGACAATCCGTCCGGCGATCAGTTGAACACGGGAGCCCGTCAGTACGCGGAGGATGTCAGTCGCGACGTCGGCGTTCCTTCAGCGAGCGCAACAGGGCGCCGAAGGCGGTGGGGGCGGCGTCGAGTACGGCTTGGGTGGGGTCGGCGGATTCGGTGAGGCGGATGGTGGTGGGGTCGGCGGATATGTGGACGCAGGCGTCCCCCTCTTGGCAGTAGGACGACTTCTGCCAGTGATGCGTGCTCATGGGGCTCCTCAGAGGCTTTGGGCGATGGAGTGGATCAGGTCGCGTGACTTCTCGGGGCTCAGGGCGGTGGCTTCCACGATGTCGAGGAGGCGCCGGTACTTCTCCAGGAGTGCTTCGGCGTCGAGCATCACAGGGCCGTGGAACTGGTCGAGTTGGGCCGTGTCCAGTTGAGGGACCTGGCCTTCCAGGTAGTTGATGGACTGTCCCGAACCCGGGAACGCGCCCACCTCGAAGGGGAGCACGCGGACCGTGATGTGCTCCCGCTCGCTCATGTCGATCAGGTGCCGAAGCTGGGCGTCGGCCACGGTGCGCCCGCCGACGCACATCCGTAGGGCCGCCTCGTGGACGACGGTTCGGTACGGGGTGGCGAACGGCCCGTAGAGCACGCCCTGCCGCTTCACCCGGTGCGAGACGCGATGCTCGACCTCGGGCGGAGTGGGCGGGGGGATCACATGGCGGAAGATCTCGCGTGCGTGATCGGCGGTCTGCAACAGGCCGGGCATGTGCGAGGTGTACGCGGTCCGGATGGCGGTGGCGTGATGTTCCAGCTCGGCGAGGTCGAGCAAACCTGAGGGCAGTACGTCGCGGTAGGACTCCCACCACCCGAATGTCTTGTCGGTCGCCATGCTCACCAGGGCCTCGACGAAAGCCTGGTCGGCGCAGGAGTACATGCGGGCCATCGCCCTGATGCGCTCGGGACTTACGCCGAACCGGGCCGATTCCACATTGCTGAGCTGCCCCTGGCTGGTTCCGAGAGCCCGAGCCGCTTCGGTCGCCGTCATGCCCGCACGGTCGCGCAGTTTGCGCAGCTCTACGGCCAGCCGTAGTCGCCTGGCGGTCATGGGGGGCCGTGCGGGCATGTGAACTCCTCCTGGACGTCTGTTCAGTTGGTGGGTCACTCGGACGAGCGGATATCGAGAGAAGTCATTCGTTGTCCCGCAAATTCAATTTGCTCGTGCCCTATCTTCGATCTCAGGCGCCCCACCCAGAAGTGCCCCGCTCGACGGAGCGGCGACGGCCACTGGGTACTGCTCGACCCCGACTTCGACTGCTCAACGACACGATCCAACTCCCCTCAGTGACCGGAGACTTCCATGGCCACCGTATCGCCGTCGCTCGACTACACCCTGCGCCTTCCCCGCGACCCGCGCTCCCCCGGAGTGGGGCGTGCCACCCTGCGGGCCGTGCTGGCGGCGCATGACCTGGCGGAACTCGGCCCGGTGGCCGAGCTGTTGGCCACGGAGCTGCTGACGAACGCCCATCAGCACACCACGGCGGAGTACGCGCTGAGGGTGGTGGGGATCGGCGGGCGGCTGCGGGTGGGGGTGTGGGACCGGGACCGGCGGGTGCCGCCCGGGTTCGAAGCGGAGCACGAACGTGTCGATGTCCACGCCGACGCGGAACGCGGCCGGGGGCTCTGTCTCGTACGGGCCTGCTCCGAGGATCGGGGCGTGTCCGTGCTGCGCGACCTCGGCGTCTCGCGGGGCGGGAAGTTGTTGTGGGTCGACTGCGGCGCCGTAGAGGGGTGAAGCAACCGTTTCGGGCGTGCGGCGGTCTTACCCGGCGCCGCGGATCGGAGGGTCGGCCTCCGCCCGACTCGTACCGGCGACCGACCGGAAAGGGCGCACTCCATGAAACCCGATCCCGATCCCGATCTCTGCCTGGCCGTTCCGGAGGGCTTCGACGACACGGACGCCGAGTCCCAGGTGCATCCCATGGCGAGGAAGCTGTTTCCCGCAGCGACCGCCGCGGACGCCTTCAGGAAGGCCCAGGAGTGGGTGAAGGAGCACGACGTCTTCCTGGTGGACGTGTCATGGGACTTCGCGCACGACGAGGACGAGCCCTACACGCTGAGCATCTACTTCACGTTCGAGCTGGCGCCCGAGGACACCTGACAGGGCCAAAACCGCCGCGCCAATACTTCAGTCCGGTTTCGCGATCTCGCGTCAGGCCCGGCTGCGCAACGTAGCCGAAAGGTGTGGCCTGAGTGGGATATTCACTGGCGAAACGGTCGCTCGTTTGCCAGGTTTGAGCCATGGATGCCCAGCTCAATGACGTGCCGAGCCATCCCTGGCTGGGTGCCCCGATCGATGCCCGCCCCCTGTTCGCCCCGGAGCAGGCCACGCTGATGACCACGCTGCGTGGCCTGGCGCCCGCCGACTGGGCCAAGGAGGCGCTGCCGGGCTGGACCGTGCGAGATCTTGCCGCCCACGTCCTGGGAGACTTCTACGGCCGGCTTGCCCGCGACCGCGACGGTCACCAGGAAGGCCCCACCTTCGCGCCGGGTGAGACTCTGGAGGCGTTCATCCACCGCATCAACCAGGAATGGGTCGACGCCCAGCGCCGGGTGAGCCCGGTCTCCCTCACCGACACCCTCGACCTGATCGGCGGTCAGGTCGTCCGGTTCTTCGAGGCCACCGCCCCCGACGCCCCATCCTTGGGAGTGTCATGGGCCGGCGTCGATCCGGCGCCGATGTGGCTGGACAGCGCCCGCGACTTCACCGAGTTCTGGACCCATCGTCAGCAGATTCGCCACGCCATCGGCCGGGGCACCGATCCCGATCCTCGCCTGCTGTCCGTGGTCCTGGACACCTTCATGCGAGCCCTGCCCCACACCCTGCGCGAGGTCGCCGCGCCGGTCGGTACTCAGGTCCAGGTGCGGATCGACGGCCCGGCCGGTGGCACGTGGACGGCGACAGCCACCGGGGACGTCTGGTCGCTCGCCGAGCCGGACACCGAACGTCCCGCCGCGCTCATCGGCCTGGACTCGGAGACCGCATGGCGCCTGTGCACCCGCGGTATCCAGCCGGACACCGCCCTGGCCCGCGCCCGTATCGATGGCGACCGCGAACTGGCCGAAGCAGCCTGCCAGATCGTGTCGATCGTCTACTGACACCAGTGGATCGGCGCGCCGAGGCGGACACGTCACCGACGGCCATCACGTCACCGACGGCCATCACGCCACCGACGGCCATCACGCCCGGTGACATCGGTGGCCAGTTGTCTCCCCCGTGCTGACCTCTTCGGGTTGGGTCCGTGTCCTGCGCCTGCGCGACACTGGTCGAGTGATCGTCGAACGCGCGTATGCCCACCTCTCCTCGCACGACGAGGACGCCTGGCCCTGGTCGGTGCCCTGCGTCCGGCAGTTGCTCGACGAAGGGCTGCGGTTCACCGCGCCGGTGACCTTTCTGGTCGGTGAGAACGGCTCGGGGAAGTCGACCCTGGTCGAGGCGTTGGCCGAGGGGTTCGGCCTGGACTCCTACGGCGGTTCCCACGACTGGCGCTACGCCTCCCCGCGTGGCAAGTCGGCGCTCGGCGAGCGGATGAGGTTCGACGCGGCCCCGCGCGGGCGCCGTATGGCCACCAGCTGGTCGGCCCGCAAGGGCTTCTTCCTGCGGGCCGAGACCGCGCTGGACGCCCTGGGCAGGGAGGGACTGTCGCCGGACTCGGTCAGCCATGGCGAGGGCTTCCTCGCGGCATTCCGCGGTAAGTTCCTGCACCCCGGGCTCTATGTTCTCGACGAGCCGGAGGCCGCGCTCTCCTTCTCCTCGTGCCTCGAACTGATCGGGCACATCGACCGGTTGGCCAAGGAGGGCGGCCAGGTCATCTGTGCCACGCACTCACCCTTGCTGACCGCCCTGCCGGGCGCGGACATCGTCGAGGTCGGCGAGCACGGCATGCGGAGGGTCGCCTGGCGGGAGCTCGGCGTCGTGGATCACTGGCGCCGCTATCTCGCCGACCCGCACGCCTATCTGCGGCACATCGTCGAACCGTAGGGGCGGTCCCCCTCGACTGTTCGCCCGGGCAAGGTACCGGTCAGGGCGGACCCGGCCGGAGCCCTTGCCGGTCGATGCCTCTGGGGCGGCCGGCCGCGCCCGCTGCCGGCCGCCGGACGGACCCTAGCCGCGCAGATCCACCCGTACCGTCAGCAGGTGCGAGCCCAGGACGCGTACCGCCGCGCTGTTGGCACGGGGCAGGGTGCGCAGGCGGGCGATCGGGTCGTCGTCGGGGAGGAGGTGGGCCGTGCCCTCGTGCCAGCGGCCCCGGATGCGGACGCGGACCGAGGGGTCGGCCTTGATGTTGCGGATGTAGTGGGACTTCTCGCCGTACTCGGAGACGAGCCAGAACGTGTCGCCGACACGGCGGCCGCCGATGGGGGTGCGGCGGGGGAGGCCGGAGGTGCGGCCGGTGGTCTCCAGGACGGTCTGGAGCGGCACCCTGCGCAGGAGCGGGTTGGCGACGTGGCGCTGGAAGGCCGTCACGACGCGCTGTTTGCGATCGGTTTCGCGGGACATCGGCGTGGTTCTCCTCGGGGCGTGGGAGGTACGGAGTACAGGATCGGGTGCGGGGCGAAGGCGGTGGATGGTCGGTGCGGGTCGTGACGTGGAACCTGTGGTGGCGGTTCGGGCCGTGGCAGGAGCGGCAGAAGGCGATCCTCGCCGTGCTGCGTGAACTGCGGCCCGACGTGGTCGGGTTGCAGGAGGTCTGGGAGCAGGAGGGAGGGGGAGAGGGAGAGGCGAGCGGCACGAACCGGGAGAACCTGGCCGGTTGGCTCGCCCGGGAACTCGGCATGCACTGGACCTGGGGCGAGTACGGCGACCCCGAGCGCTGGCAGCGGCGGATCGGGGACCCGGGTGTCCGGATCGGTGTCGCCGTGCTCAGCCGGTGGCCCGTGCTGGAGCGGCACGCCATCGGGCTGCCGACGGCGGAGGGCGGCAGCGGGCGCGGCGCGCTCTACGCCCTCCTCGACGCGCCCGGCGCACCCGTCCCCTTCTTCACCGCCCACCTCAGCTCCGAGACCGCCGCATCCGCGCAGCGCTGCCGCCAGGTCACCGCGCTGTCCGAGTTCGTGGCCCGGCACCGGGGCGGCGACACCGGCCACCCGCCCGTGATCACCGGCGACTTCAACGCCTGGCCCGACTCCGACGAGATCCGGCTGTTCGGCGGTTACAAGACCGCGCCCGCCGTGCCCGGCCAGTGCTTCTTCGACGTCTGGGAGTACGCCGAGCCGGGCGCCCCGTCGGCCACCTGGGACCTCGCCAACCCGTACGTCGCCGGGTCGTACGGGCCGAGCGTACGGGTCGACTACATCCATGTCGGACCGCCGGGGCCCGGTGGACTCGGCCACGTACGCGCCGTACGGAGGGCGGGCGACGGCCCCGTCGACGGCGTATGGCCCTCCGACCACGCGGCCGTCGTGGCCGACCTGGCGGACGACGGCGCGACAAGGACCCCGCCCGGGGCCGGGGCCGGGGCCGGAGTCGGGGCCGGGACCGGCGGTGGGGCCGGGTCGCACTGAAACCCCCGGCCCTGGCCCCGGCCCCGCCGCCCGACGTGCTACGGCTACGGCTTCCGGCCCACCCCGCCGTGCTGTCCGATCGGCTTCGGCTCGCCCGTCGTCGTGTCGTCCGGGTGCCACAGGGGTACGGAGACGACGCCCGGGGGGAGCAGGTCGAGTCCGTCGAAGTAGCCGGTGATCTGGTCGATCGGGCGGAGGAAGTACGGGACGGCGCCCGTCTCGTTGTACGCGTCCTGGGCGCGCTCGTAGTCGGGATCGGTGCCCCGGGAACCCTCGTTGATGTTGAGGTAGCTGCCCGAGGGGAGGCCGGCGAGCAGACGGCGCACGATGTCACGGGCCTCCTCGTAATCGGAGACGTGACCCAGGATGCCGCTGAGGATCAGCGCCGTCGGCCGGGACAGGTCCAGCGTCTCGGCGGCGGCCGCCAGGATGCGGTCCGTGTCGTAGAGGCTCGCGTCGACGTACGCGGTGGCGCCCTCGGGGGCGGAGTAGAGCAGTGCGCGGGCGTGCGCGAGGACCATCGGGTCGTTGTCGACGTAGACGATCCGCGCCTCCGGCGCGCTGCGCTGGGCGACCTGGTGGGTGTTGTCGGCCGTGGGCAGCCCGGTGCCGACGTCCAGGAACTGCCGGACGCCCTCCACCTCCACCAGGTGCCGGATGCTGCGCCGCAGGTACGCGCGGCTGCTGCGGGCGATGGTCACGATGCCGGGGAAGGCGCCGGCGTACGCGTCGCCGGCCGCCTCGTCCACCGGGTAGTTGTCCTTGCCGCCCAGCCAGTAGTTCCAGATGCGGGCGGAGGCGGGCACCGAGGTGTCGACCTTCTCCTTCGCCGCAGGAGCCACCGCCGGGTCGGGCGTTGTCGCGTGATCGGTCATGGGCGCCGTCTCCTCCGCCGTGCGGGTGCGTCGGCACAGAGACAGACGCACGTGTTGTGTCGAGCCAAACCTAAAGCCCAACACGAGTATTTCGTACGAGGGTTCCCCCTACCTAGTGCCTGTCGCGGCACTAGGGCCCTGGCCTAGGGCCCTGGCCCGAACCGCTATCGCCGCCGCCCGAGGAAGATCGGGTTGGTGAAGGCCGCCAGCGGGCCGGGGAAGCCCGGGACGATCGGCGGCCGGCGGACCTCGGCGCGTACGTACGCCGCGTACGAGGCCGTCGTGCGCCACTGGGCCGAGCCGGTGCCCGACGCCGGGATCTCGGCCGAGGTGAACAGGACGCCCTGGTCGGTGACGAAGCGGATGGTGCACCCGGCGGAGCACGTCGCCTCCAGGCGGACGGTGACCGGGGTGTCGGAGTCCACCTTCAACCGCTCACCGATGCCCGCGTGTTCGCCCCGCGCCCCGGACGCCGTGAACGACACGGACACCTCCTTGGACTCGGCGACGTACGAGCGGCCCGCCCGCAGTCCCTCCTGGATCGCCTCCCGGCTCAACTCGTCCGCCAGGACGACCGTCTGGGGGCGGCCGACGGGGTCGGGATCGCGGTGGGCGTCGCTGTTGCCCATCGCCGGGATCCAGTCCTGACGGCCCTCGCGGACGGCCGCGACGAGCATGCCGTCCCAGTCGGCGAGCGCCACCTCGTCCTCCGGCGAGTACGCCCCGTTCCACACCTCCACCGCGTCGGCCTCGCCGAAGCCGAACTTCCAGTTGCAGCCGATGCAGGTGGCGTGCGGATGGGCCGGGACCACCAGGCCCCCGGCGCGGCGGATCTGCCGCGCGAACGTGCCGAACCGGTTGTCCCGCGCCCGGTAGCGCCAGTCGACGAACGTGCCCGGATCGATCCCGAGCGCCACGACGTGACCGTTGCGGGTCGTGACCTCCTCGCCCAGCATGATGAGCAGGTCGTCCCCCGCGTGCTCGGCCCAATGGGCGTGCGCGGACTGGGTGTTGTGCTCCGAGCTGTTGATGAAGTCCAGCCCCGCGGCCCGCGCGAGCGCCGCGAGTTCGGCGGGCGTACGGCGGCCGTCGGAGTACCAGGAGTGCAGATGGCAGTCGCCCCGGTACCAGGCCCGGCCCCGGCCCTTGGCCCGCTCCGGCGGATACACCGGCTTCACCACCGCGCCCGGCCGCCCGTAGGTGAGGGTGATCGTGATCTCGTACGGCAGCCCGTCCGGTGCCACCGTGTACGGGCCCAGCGCGATGTGCCAGGTGCCGGGGCGTACGGGGCCCGGGATGTAGCCCGGGGTCGCCTCGTCCGAGCGGATGAAGAACTCGGTGCGCGCGCCGCCCGACCAGCCTCGGAAGCCCTTGCCGCCGAGTTCCGTGCCGCGCTCGTCGAAGACACCGATGTCGAGCGCGTTGCCCATGGTGCCGGCCGGGACGGTCGTTCTCTCGTAGGTGTAGGAGACCCTCAACTCCCTCACGCCGGAAGGTACTTCGACCGGCAGATACACGAAATCGGGGGAGCCGGTGGGGAGGGTTCCCCTGATCGTCCTTGTCTCCTGCTCGCCGTCCGCGGCCTCGGCGCCGCTCGTCCAGAAGGTCACGCTTCCCAACGTAAGCGCGGCCGCGGCCGACGTCACGAACAGCGCGCGCCTTCCGAGTCCGTTCCCGTCACCGTGGTGGTCGTCGCACATGCTGCTGCTCCCCGGTCGGTCGTGAGTGACATGGCGTGGGTGGTGCTGCCGGTGGTGCGTGGTGCGTGGCGATGTGTGCGGTGGTGCATGGGGGTGGTGCGTGGCGTGGTGCGTGCCACCTTCGTATGCGGTGGTGAACTGCGGGGCAAGGGAAGGGAATCGCCAGTTTTCGAGGAGAGCGGGAGAGCGCGCGCGTGTGGACACCGACCTGTCTGCTGGGCGGAGCCGGTATCACCGACCGGGTCGCCCATGGCCACGACGCGGACCGGTTCGTGGAGATCGGCTCGCTCACCAAGGTGCTCACGGGCACCGTCCTGGCCCGGCTGGTGGCGGAGGGGGACCTGGGCTTCGACACCCCGCTGGAGGAGTGCCTCGACGAGGTGCCGAGGGGGACCGGTATCACCCTCCGGCACCTCGCCGAGCACACCTCGGGTCTGCCCCGGCTGCCCGTGGGGCCCGACGACCTGCCCACCGGTCCGCCCGACGACCCGTACGTCGGCTTCACGGAGACGGCCCTGCGGGAGTCGCTGCGCGACCTGGACCGGCTGACGGCCGGGCGGTCGGGCCGGGAGGAGTACTCCAACCTCGGCTACGCCGTGCTCGGGCTCGCGCTCACCACCGCGACAGGGTGCTCGTACCAGCGACTGCTGGACACGCACGTCCTGGTGCCGCTCGGGCTGGGCGCGGGGGCGATGACGGCGAGCCCACCGGAGGGGCGACGGCTCGTGCCGCGCGACCTGTTCGGCCGCCCGCGTCCCCTGTGGACGCTGACCGGTGCGATCCTGCCGGCCGGCGGGCTGTGGTCCAGCTGTCGGTCGCTGGCGGACCTCCTGGTCGCCCTGCTCGTGGAACGCCGGTTCGGCGACCCGGCGCCCTCCTGGCTAGGAGGCCCCTCCCTCCGGTGGCACGACGGCGTCACCCGTGGCTCGTCCGTCGTGGCCGCCGCGTACGACGACGGTCGATGGGTCCTCGTCCACCGCCTCGGCGACGTGGCCGGCACGGGCGACCTCGCCGAACGCGCCCTTCGCACGGCCACGCCACCACCGGCCGGCCTGCTCCGCTGAGCGCCGGCCGGCCCGCTCCGCGCAGTGCCGGCCGGCCGACGCCCCTCACGAGCGGCCGCCGGCCGGCTCCCCTAAGTGCCGACCGGTCGGTATGGACATCCCTGTCCCGAGCGGCTACAGATGACACATGCGCATCTCCGTGACGATCTTCCTCACCGACGAGACGATCACTCCGACCCGGCTCGCCCGTGAGCTGGAGCAACGCGGTTTCGCGGGGCTCTACCTCCCCGAGCACACCCACATCCCCGTCGAGCGGACGACCCCGTACCCGGCCGGCGGCGACCTGCCCCGCGAGTACGGCCGCACCCTCGACCCCTTCGTCGCGCTCGGCCAGGCGGCCGCCGTCACCGAGCGGCTGGGGCTCGGCACCGGGATCACGCTGGTCGCCCAGCACGACCCGATCGACCTCGCGAAGCAGATCGCGACCGTCGACCACCTCTCCGGAGGCCGCCTCACCCTCGGCCTCGGCTACGGCTGGAACGTCGAGGAGGCCGCCGACCACGGGGTCGAGTGGCGCACCCGGCGGGAGCTGGTGCGGGACCGCATGGCGCTGATGCGGGCACTGTGGGCGGAGGAGCCGACGGCGTACGAGGGGGAGTTCGGGAGCGTGCGCGCGAGCTCCGCGTACCCGAAGCCGGTGCAGAAGGCGCGGGGGCCGGTGGTGGGGCCGCGCACGCTGATCGGCGGGGCCGCTGGGCCGAAGCTGTTCGCGCACATCGCCGAGTACGCGGACGGATGGCTGCCGATCGGGGGGCGGGGGCTCGGGGAGGCGCTGCCGGTGCTGCGGGCGGCGTGGGCGGACGCCGGGCGCGATCCCGCCGGGTTGCAGGTGGTGCCGTACGCGGTGCAGCCGAGTGCGGGGAAGCTGGCGTACTACGCGGAGTCGGGGATCGAGGAGGCCGTGGTGCAGCTGCCCCCGGCGGGCGAGGCCGAGGTTCTGGGACTGCTGGACGAGTACGCGGTGTTCCTGGGGAAGGACGCCTGAGGGCTCGGGGCCAGGGGGCGGCGCCTCCCCCTCGGGCTCAGCGCCCGGACGTCATCGGCCGCGTCCTCCCGGGAGGACGCGGCCGATTCGGGGTGCCGTCAGGCGTTGCCGGTCACTTCCCGGCGGGACCCACCCGGATCGTGACCGTGGAGCCGTCCTTGGCTTCCTTGACGATCTGGATCCTGGTGTTGGTGTTGGTGATCTTGACGCCGCCCGTGGGGTTGTTCTTGTCGTAGTAGGTGTGGGTGCGGTCGTTGAAGACCGACACGCCCTTCTTCGACGTGACCTTCAGCGTGACCTTCTTGCCCCAGTGCAGCGTGAAGGCGTCCGTGCGGCCCAGGGTGAACGTCGAGTCGTGCGTCTGGTGGTCGTTCCCGGCCAGCTCGCCGTCGGACCACTTCAGGGCCTTCGGGTGGGCGTCCACCGGCAGCAGCAGGCCCACACCGGGGTGCCGGCTGGTGTTGTTGTCCAGCTGCGAGGTGTCCCACTTCCAGATCAGCAGGCCGTTCTGGTACGGGTAGCGCTCCACCCAGCCCGGGGCCGTGGAGTTGATCGCGAGCTTGAGGGCCTTGTCGTACGACACGTACTGGCGGTTCTCGGCGATGTAGTACTGCTCGTGCTCCGTGGTGTAGGAGCCGCCGAAGCGGGAGAAGCCGGCTGCCGTCCAGGCGGGGTCCGCGGTCTCGGCGTTGTCCGAGAAGAGGGGCGTGCCGTCGGCCGTGACGGTGATCCGGTCGGCGACGAAGCCCTTCTGGGCCACGTACTCGTCGGTCTTGTAGCGGAAGCGCAGGTCGATCTTCCGGCCGGCGTAGGCGTCCAGGGGGTACGACAGCTTCCTGAAGGCGTCCGTCGTGCCGTCCAGGGCGGGCCTGCCGCCGCTGTCACGGCTGATCGGCTGGCCGTCGGCGGTGCCGTCGATCGCGGTCCAGGTGGCGCCGCCGTCGGTCGAGACCTCGGTGTAGAGGTAGTCGTAGTCCTTCTCGATGTCCCACCAGCCGTCGAACGTCAGGGCCGCGGCGGTCCTGCCGGTGAGGTCCACGGAACGGGTCAGCGTGGCGGACAGGTTGTTCGCGCTGCCGCTCCACCACTGCCGCGAGCCCTCCACGGGCTTCACGACCTCGACCTTCACCCGCTTCTTGGGCAGCTCGACCACGAGGGCCTGCTTGTCCTTGGTGTTGTACTCGGCGACGCCCAGCGTGTGCGTGGACTTCTTCCCGGCCTTGGCCTTGGCGTAGTTCAGCCAGCCGAGCTGCAGCTTGTCCCAGGCGGTCATGTCGCCGGGCAGGTCACCGATCTCGGTCCTGCTCCGGCCGAGCCATGAGCCGCCCGACATCAGGGTCCAGGCGCCGGTGGAGTTTTCGCCCTCGCCGCTGGTGTCGTAGTGGTCCGGCAGGCCGAGGTCGTGGCCGTACTCGTGGGCGAAGACACCGAGGCCGCCGTTCTCCGGCATGACCGTGTAGTCGCCGACCCAGATGCCGGTGTCGCCGATCGGGGCGCCACCGCGCTTGTTGCCCTCGGGGCCGGTCTTGTCCCAGTCGTCGCTGAACGCGTACCAACGGTGGGACCAGATGGCGTCCTCGCCCTGTGCTCCGCCGCCGGCCTCCTCGCCCTCACCGGCGTGCACGATCTGGAAGTGGTCGATGTAGCCGTCGGGCTCGTTGAAGTCGCCGTCGCCGTCGAAGTCGCCGCGGTCCCAGACGTCGAACTTCGCCAGGTCCGTCTTGATCTCGGCGTCCGTGCGCCCGGCGGCCTTCTGCTGCGCGGCCCAGGCGGTGACGCCGTCGGCGACGAACTGCCAGACACAGGTGTCGGGCTCGCACTTGTTGGAGCCGTAACGGGCCGCGTTGTAGGGGACCTTGACCCAGTCCCCCACCTCGCCCTCGATCGAGTAGCGGCCCGAGGACTGCTTCTCGTAGTACTTCTTCATCGACTCGGTCTTCTTGCCCGTGCCGAAGAGCATCTGCTCGTAGTGCTCGCGGTTGTAGTCGGCCTTCCAGGCCGTCGTGTTGTTCTTCTTGCGGTCGGGCTTGGCTATCCGGTTGTGCAGCGGGCCGGGCGTGCCGCCGTAGGTGCTGTCCGTCTGGTCGCCGAATTCGACCAGGACCGTGAAGATCCGGTCGGTCTTCTCGCGGCCGAGCTCGACGTACTTGGGGTCGCCCTTCTCGCTCGTGAGCCGCACCACCTTGGAGCCGTCACGGTTCTTGACGGAGGCGTCGCCGGATATGACCTGCTTCAGGGCCTCCTCGCGCTGGGCGGCCTGTGTCCTGCTGAGCGGGCTACCGAGGTCGTGCCCGTGCTCGTGCTCGTGTGCGCCGTGGGTGTCATGGGCGTCGGCCGGGCTCCGGTGGCCGGTGAACGCGGCTGCCCCGTGGTCCTCGGCGGCCTGCGTGGTGGTGACGGTGGACATCGTGAACGTCGCCGCGGCGGTGGCCAGAGCCACACCGGTTGCCGCGGCCCTGAACGTCCAGGGCTTGCTGGTCACTTGTGGGGGGTCCTTCCTGAACGCGGTCGGCCGTGCGGGCATGGCGGACCGTCCTCTTCCGTGACGCCCGTGGCCTGTGACACGCGTGATGGTTCAAGTGAACGTATTCGATCGGAAGTTGAGAAAAAAAGAAAGTTCGCAGTCGCGCATGGCACGAGTAACTGCATAGGAAAACAGCCATTGTTCGGCTTGCGCACAGAGTGTTCACCGGTCTCTCACCGGCCAGCGATTACCCCTCGGTAATTACCGACCGGTAATTGCGGTCGGCCTTTCGACGGATATCGCGGGAGCTATTTCTGGCCGGTTATCGCCGGTGTCGGGTCGTCGGCGGGATCGCCTGCCGCGACGTCGCCGATTACACCGTGTAACGAAACTCGGTCCATCCGGCCCGCCGTGGCTGTCTGGGCCGATCCGGTCGCTCGTATGCTCGATGGATGACGACTTCCGCGACCTCCGGAAACGGACCCACCGGACCCACCGGCCCCACCGAGAACTCGATGCGGCGCGCACTCAAACGCGCCCGTGACGGTGTGGCGCTCGACGTGAGCGAGGCGGCGGTGCTGCTCCAGGCGCGCGGCGCGGATCTGGAGGACCTGGCCGCTTCGGCGGCGCGGGTACGGGACGTGGGGCTGGCGGAGGCCGGCCGGCCCGGCGTCATCACGTACTCGAAGAGCGTCTTCATCCCGCTCACCCGGCTGTGCCGGGACAAGTGCCACTACTGCACGTTCGTCACCGTGCCGGGCAAGCTCCGCCGCGCCGGGCACGGGATGTTCATGTCGCCGGACGAGGTGCTGGACGTGGCCCGCAAGGGGGCCGCGCTCGGCTGCAAGGAAGCGCTGATCACGCTCGGCGACAAGCCGGAGGACCGCTGGCCGGAGGCGCGCGAGTGGCTCGACGCGCACGGCTACGACGACACGATCGCGTACGTGCGGGCCATCTCCATCCGCATCCTGGAGGAGACCGGGCTGCTGCCGCACCTCAACCCCGGCGTGATGTCGTGGACGGACTTCCAGCGGCTCAAGCCCGTCGCCCCGTCGATGGGGATGATGCTGGAGACCACCGCCACCCGCCTGTGGTCCGAGCCGGGCGGCCCGCACCACGGCTCCCCGGACAAGGAACCGGCCGTCCGGCTGCGGGTGCTGGAGGACGCGGGCCGCTCCTCCGTCCCCTTCACCTCCGGCGTCCTCATCGGCATCGGCGAGACGTACGAGGAACGCGCGGAGTCCCTCTTCGCCCTGCGGAAGGTGTCCCGCGCCTACCACGGCATCCAGGAACTGATCATCCAGAACTTCCGCGCCAAGCCGGACACCGCGATGCGCGGCATGCCCGACGCGGAACTGGACGAGCTGGTCGCCACCGTGGCCGTCGCCCGGCACATCATGGGCCCGGCCGGCTGCATCCAGGCCCCGCCGAACCTGGTCGACAGCGAGTACGAGCGGCTGATCGGCGCCGGGATCGACGACTGGGGCGGGGTGTCCCCGCTCACCATCGACCATGTGAACCCCGAGCGCCCCTGGCCGCAGATCGAGGAACTCACCGAGCGGTCCCGGGCCGCCGGCTTCGACCTGCGCGAACGCCTCTGCGTCTACCCGGAGTTCGTGACCCGCGGCGAGCCGTGGCTGGACCCGCGCCTCCTGCCGCACGTGCGGGCCCTCGCGGACCCGGAGACGGGGCTCGCGCTGCCGGACGCGGTGGTGGAGGGCCACCCGTGGCAGGAGCCCGAGGAGGTCTTCGTCGCCGCCGGCCGTACGGATCTGCACACCGCCATCGACACCGAGGGCCGTACCGGCGACCGCCGCGAGGACTTCGACTCCGTCTACGGCGACTGGGGCGCCCTGCGCGAGGCGGCGGCGCCGGGCATGGCCCCCGAGCGCATCGACACGGACGTGCGGGCGGCGCTGGCGACGGCGGCCGACGACCCGACGAAGCTCACGGACGGCGAGGCCCTCGCCCTGCTGCACGCGGACGGACCGGCGCTGGACGCGCTCACCCGGATCGCGGACGACGTCCGGAAGGCGGCGGTCGGCGACGACGTGACGTACATCGTCACCCGGAACATCAACTTCACGAACGTCTGCTACACCGGCTGCCGCTTCTGCGCCTTCGCGCAGCGCCGCACGGACGCCGACGCGTACACGCTCTCCCTCGACCAGGTCGCCGACCGCGCCCAGCAGGCCTGGGACCTCGGCGCGGTCGAGGTCTGCATGCAGGGCGGCATCCACCCCGACCTGCCGGGCACGGCCTACTTCGACATCGCGCGGGCCGTGAAGTCCCGCGTCCCCGGCATGCACGTCCACGCCTTCTCCCCGATGGAGGTGGTGAACGGCGCGACCCGCACCGGGATGTCGATCCGCGAGTGGCTGACCGCCGCGAAGGAGGCGGGGCTCGACTCGATCCCCGGCACGGCGGCGGAGATCCTGGACGACGAGGTCCGCTGGGTCCTGACCAAGGGCAAGCTGCCGACGGCGACCTGGATCGAGGTGGTGACCACCGCCCACGAGCTGGGCATCCGCTCCTCCTCCACGATGATGTACGGCCACGTCGACCAGCCCCGCCACTGGCTCGGCCACCTGCGCACACTGGCCGGGATCCAGCAACGCACCGGCGGCTTCACGGAGTTCGTGACGCTGCCCTTCATCCACACCAACGCGCCCGTGTATCTCGCGGGCATCTCCCGCCCCGGCCCGACGATGCGCGACAACCGCGCCGTCACCGCCATGGCCCGCCTGCTCCTCCACCCCCACATCCCCAACATCCAGACCAGCTGGGTCAAACTCGGCACGGAGGGCGCGGCCGAGATGCTCCGCTCGGGCGCCAACGACGTGGGCGGCACCCTGATGGAGGAGACCATCTCCCGCATGGCCGGCTCCTCCTACGGCTCCTACAAGTCGGTGAGGGACCTGATCGCCGTCGCGGACACGGCGGGCCGCCCCGCCCGCCCCCGCACCACGCTGTACGGGGTCGTCCCGGAGGAACGGCAGAAGGCGGCCCAGGTCTCCGACGGTCATCTGCCTGAGCTGCTGCCGGTGTTGGACTGACACACCCGCGACGAACCGGCCGGAAAACCCTTTCTACGGTGTCTGTGTCCCCTGTTAGCCTCCACCGTCCCGTGCGACCCACGGGTCATGGGGAAGGTTCACAGGGGAGGGGACAGTTGGTGGGGTTGAAGAGATCCGGCGGCCGTGCGCTGCTGGCGATGGGCTGCTCCGTGGCGGCCATGATGGCGACCACGTCCGGAGTGGCCCACGCGGCGGAGAACCCGCCGCCCGAGCAGCCGCTCGTGCGGGATCTGAAGACGGGCGGCAAGGCCTGCGGAGCCGGTGAGCGCAAGGCGTACATCGCCGATCCGCAGCCTCAGGTCAACGCGGTCATGTACGACACCGGCGGTGGCGCCCTCGGCGGGGACTTCGAGTTCTGGTGGACGGACGCCGAGGGTGCCGAGCAGCGCAGGACCCTGACGACCACCTCGAAGTGGTCGGGCACACCGTTCACCCTCAGGCTGCCGTGGGAGGACCTTCCCGCGAACACCGTCGTCTCCTGGCACGTCCGGGCCGACGACGGTACGTCGAAGTCGCCGTGGAGCTCCGAAGGAGACGGCTCCGCCTGCGAGTTCGTCATCGACGACGTGAACCCGCAGAAGGCAGTGGTCAGTTCGCCCGAGTACCCGCAGGACGTCCTCTGGGTGGACGGCGTCGGCGTGTACGGCCAC
This sequence comes from Streptomyces akebiae, assembly GCF_019599145.1. Lineage (NCBI taxonomy): Bacteria > Bacillati > Actinomycetota > Actinomycetes > Kitasatosporales > Streptomycetaceae > Streptomyces > Streptomyces akebiae. The sequence goes on from NZ_CP080647.1 coordinate 5,815,183, forward strand.
TTCACCATGGACTCGCCCTCGGACGACGTCGTGGCCTACACGTACGGCTTCATCGGCGGCCCGTACGGCACCGTCCGGCCCGACGAGCCCGGCGGAGCCGTCACCATCCCCTTCCTGCCGCTCGACTCGGGGCCCGACCGGCTGACGGTCCGCGCGATCGACCGGGCGGGGCGCAGCAGCGGCGAGACCTCCTACAGCTTCTACGTGAAGTCCGGCCGCGCCCCCGTCGCCCACTGGAAGCTCGCCGACCCGGCCGGTGCGACCACAGCCGCGGCCGAGAACGGCACCGCCGCCGAGGCCGGCGCGGGCGTGACCTTCGGCGGCCCGGCGCCCGGCGGCACGGCTCTCGCCTCGACGGCGACCCTGGACGGGAGCAGCCACGGTTACCTCACTCCTGGTGCCCCTGTCGTGTCCGACCCCCGGAAGACGTTCGCCGTCAGCGGTTGGGCGCGGCCCGCGCAGACCGACCGGAACATGACCGTCGCGGCTCAGGACGCGGGGGACACCACGGCCTTCGCGCTCGGTGTCGACGCCCGGGGCGAGGCGCCCCTCTGGTCGTTCACCGTCGGCGGCGCCCGGATGACGGGCGGCGCGCCCGAGGCCGGGGAGTGGGCCCATCTGCTGGGCGTGTACGACGCCGAGACCGGTGAGGCGCAGCTGTACGTCAACGGCCGGGCGGTCGGCACGAAGACCGAGGCGGCGCCCGGCGCGGACGCCGGCGCCTTCCAGATCGGGCGCGCCCGGGACGGGCAGGGCTACCACGACCGCTGGCACGGCGAGCTCGGCGACGTCAGGGTCCACGACCGGGTCGTCGTCCCGGACGAGGCCGCCGAACTGGGGTACCGCAAGCCACGCGCCCTCGGCCACTGGTCGCTGGAGAACGCGACGGACGGGGTCAGCCCCGAGCAGGACGGCGGAACGCCGCTGCAGTTGGGCACGGGCGCGACGATCCACCGCGGCCCGGACGGCTCCTGCGTCCCGGACCTCGACCCCGACTGCCCCGAGGTGCCGTACGCGCTCGTCGGTGACGGCCATCTGGCGCTCGACGGCGAGAGCGGGCACGCGGCCACCCGGCGGCCCGTCGTCGACACCTCCGACAGCTTCTCGATCGGCGTGGTGGTACGCCTCGCGGACGCCGAGCCGACCCGCCCGATGACCGTGCTGTCCCAGGGCGGTGAGCACACCGACGTGTTCCGGGTGCGGTACGAGCCCTCCACGCACGCCTGGCAGCTGATCATGCCCAACGCGGACGAGCCGGATGCCCCCGAGACCGTCGTGGCGCAGTTGGCGATGGCCGACGGCGGCGAGGGGCAGGGTCACCGGATCGCGGTCGTCTACGACGACGCCACCGACAGGATCAAGCTCTTCCTGGACGGTGAACTCGCCACCGGGGCCACGGCCGACCTCGCGGACGGCCTGCCCAGCACCGGCCCGTTGCAGGTCGGCCGGGCCCAGGTCGGCGACGGCTGGGGCGAGTACCTCCACGGCGACGTCGACGAGGTGCACGCGTTCGCCGGCGCCCTGAAGGACAGCCAGATCAACGGACTGGGCTGGGGCACCGAGCCCTGCCTCTGCTGAGCGACGTCTCCCGGACTGCCGGCGGTCCACCGACCGCCGGCAGTGGGCGGGTCGGCCGTCCGGGCCTGGTTCCTTCAGCTCGCCTTGGTCTCGTTCGTCGGCAGGTACGTCACCAGCAGGACCACTCCGCTCAGCAGGAACACGCGCAGGGCCGCGTCGAGGCCGTTCCAGTCGCCGGACTGCCACATGACGAACCATTCGCCGCCGATGGCCATGAAGCCGGCGCCGAAGAGGAGGAGGACCATGAGGAGGCCGAGGGTGCTGTAACGGCGGGCCGTGTGGAAGGTGCGGTGGCCGAGGGCGCGGGCCCAGAAGTAGGTGGCCGCGATCAGGACCAGGGCCGAGACGGTCTCCCAGACGATGATGAGGACGTAGGCCGCGTCCTGGACGCCCTTCGACTCGATGGCCCGCCACATCAGGTCCTCGTCCTTGAACGTGGTGTCCATGGCGAGGACATGGCGGACGAACTGCTGGTTCGTACCGAAGTCGGTGATGTTGCTGAACGCGACGAGCGCCATGTAGAGGGCGACCGTGCCGACGAGCAGGGTGGAGGCAAGGGGGAGAAGTGAGCCGCGGGGGGTCTGGGATTCAGCCATGGTCCAACTATGTGCGTGAGCATGGATCATCCCCAGGCGTTTTTCGGCGCGTTGGATCACAATGAGAGCCGCCGATGGCGGAAAACCGTGGAGATCCGTGGAGATCCATGGATGGTCGGACGATGGTCGGAGGAGTTCGCATGGGGCGCGCGCAGCCGCCGATTCCCACGATGCAGGAGCTGATCCGGCGGCGCACCCGCCAGGGCTTCGTCGGCCGTGGCAGCGAACGGGCAGCGTTTCGAGCCAATTTCGATCTGCCCATCGAGGACGAGCGACGGCGCTTCCTCTTCCACGCGCACGGCAACGCGGGCATCGGAAAGACCTTCCTGATCAGGGAGTTGGAGCAGATCGCCCAGGAGCGCGGTGCCCTCACCGCGTACGTCGACGACGGCGTCGGCAGCGTGCCGGAGGCCATGGCCGTCATCGCGGACCGCTTCGCCCGGCAGGGACACCGGTTCAAGGAGCTGGAACGGCTGCTGGCCGCGCACCGGGAGCGACGGTACGAGGCCGAGCTGGCCGCCGCCGTGGCGCTGTCCGAGCCGGAGGGCGAGCCGGGCGGGCAGAGAGGGCAGGGGGAGTCGGGGGAGTCGGGGGAGGAGGGCGGGTCCGGGGGCGCACCGTCGGGCCGCACCGGAACCGCCGAGCCGTCCGCGGCGAGCCTGGCCGCCGCCCGGGCGACGCTCGTCGCGTTGGGCCTCGTCCCGGTGGTCGGCCCCTTCGCCGGCGCCGTCGATCCGGCTCAACTCGTCCGTCAGGCAGCCCGTTTGCGAGCGGGACTCGGATCGCGTGCGCGCGGCCACGAGGAAGCCGAGCTGTTGCTCAACCCGGAACTCGGCCTCACACCCGCGCTGTTGGAGGCCTTGGCTGCGGTCGCCGCCGAAGTGCCCTGGCTGGTACTCCTCTTCGACACCTACGAACGGACCGGCGCCTTCCTCGACCCGTGGCTCCACGACCTCGTCTCCGGCGACCGCTACGGCCCCCTCCCCGGCAACGTCGTCCTCGTCACGGCGGGCCAACGCCCGTTGGACGCCGCCCGCTGGGGCGGCCTCACCGACTTCGTCCTCGACCTGCCCCTGCGGCCCTTCACGGAGACCGAGTCACGCGGCCTCCTCGCCGCCAAGGGCGTCCTCGCCGAGCCCGTCGTCGACGAAGTCCTGCGGCTCACCGGTGGGTTGCCCGTCCTGGTCTCCACCCTCGCCGAGGCCCGGCCCGCCGACCTCGACGACCTCGCCGAGACGGGCGACGCCAGTGCGATGGCCGTGGAGCGCTTCCTGAAGTGGGAGGCGGACCCGGTGCGCCGGGCCGCCGCACTGACCTGCGCGCTGCCCCGGTGGCTGGACGCGGACGTCTTCCGGGCCGTGGTCTCCGGGGCGGGTGAAGCGACGGACCGGGGCGCAGGTTCGGACGGCGATGGTGCCCCGGGCGCGGGCGCGGGCGCGGGGGCGGGGGCGGACGACGGTGGTGCTCCCGGCACGGGGACGGACGGACACGTCGACGGCGGCTCGGACGCGCTGTTCGCCTGGCTGCGCGCCCTGCCCTTCGTGACCGATCGCGGGGACCGGGTGGTGTTCCACGACGTCGTACGGGCACCGATGGTCAGGCTGCAGCGGCTGCGGTCCCCCCGGCGCTGGAGCGAGCGGCACCGGCGGCTGGCGGACGCCTTCGCCGGGTGGCGGGCGGAGACCGAGATCGCCACGGAGGCGGAGGCGGAGGCGGAGGCGGAGGCCGGCCGGTCGGGCGGGGAGTCGCGGGACGGTGAGCGGTGGGGTGGTGAGCGGTGGCGGGAGCTACGGCTCGCCGAGGCGTACCACCGGCTGTGCGCGGGGGAGCGCGGGGCGCTCGCCGGGGTGCTGGGAGCGGTCGTGGACGCGTGCGGGGAGGGGGAGGCGGTGGCCCGGCGGTGGGCCGAGGCCCTCACGCAGGCGGGCCAGGACGCCGCCGACGAGGACGCGGCACGCTGGGGGCGCGACCTGCACGGCGCGCTGGAGCGCGGCGGCGTCCACGACGCGCTGGGTGTCCTGCTGCTCCGGGCCGGTCTCGACGCACGGCGGGAGGCCTACGCGCGGGCCCTGCGGGGGCGCGCGCTGCACCGGGACGGGGCGCACGAGCGGGCGGTGACCGAGTACGACCAGGCGCTCGCCCTCGACCCCGCCTCGGTCACGGCGTGGCAGGGCAGGGCGGTCGCGCGGGCGCACACCGGGGACTACGCCGCGGCCGTGGCCGACCTCGACCGCGCCGACGCGCTCGTCCCCGACGACGTGAACACCCTCGTCCTGCGGGGCGACTACCACCGCCTCCTCGGCGACCCCGACGCGGCGGTCGCCGACCTCGACCGGGCGGTGGCCCTGGACCCCGTACGCCGCTCGACCTGGGCCTCGCGGGGAGCCGCCCGGCACGCGCAGGGCCGCCTCGACGAGGCCCTCGCGGACCTGGACCGCGCCCTGGAGCTGGACGGGGCGTACGTCTGGGCTCTGCTGCGCCGGGCGCGCGTACGACGCTCCCGGGGCGAGCACGAGCGGCAGCTGGCCGATCTGCACCACGCCGTGGCCCTCGACCCGGACGCCCCCCTGCCACGCTGTGAACGGGGGGACGCCCTGCGCGGTGCCGACCGCGACGAGGAGGCCCTGGCCGACTACGACCGGGCCATCGCCCTCAACCCGCTGTACGCCTCCGCGTACGGCGGCCGGGGCGTCTCCCACGCCAAACTCGGCCGCCACGGCGCTGCCCTCACCGACCTCGACACCGCCCTGGCCCTCCTCCCCGACTACCCGTGGGCCCTCCGCCACCGCGCGGCCCTCCACCTCGAACTCGGCGACGCGGACAAGGCGTTGGCCGACGCGGAGAGGGCCCTGGAGCTGCGGCCCGGCGACGCGGCGATCGCGGACGTACACACCCGGGCCGCGCAAGCGGTGACGGTGGCCCGTACGACAGCGGGCCGGCCGGCGCGGTGAGGAGCGGGGCCTTGAGGGTGGCCGCGAAGGCTGTCGCGAAGGCCGCCGCGAAGGCTGCTGTTCAGGGGCGCGGATTCTCCAGTTCTCCGGGAATCGGACCCGGTTACGGCGGCTGTGCGCATCCGCCCGTTTGACGACTGGAGGAGATCGAGGGTTGTGGTGCACGAGACGTTTGAGGCTCGTCCGGAGCCCTGAACGGACCGTTCCCGTTCTATTACAGTGCTGGACTGTCGAGCCGTACGGGCGTACGGATGTACTGACGTACTGACGTACGGATCGGGCAGGGGCCGTGAGGAGGCCGGGGTGGGTGCGACAGCCGGTGCCGTCTGGGGGCGTGTCGAGCAGCAGGATTTCCGCAGCCGGGTGCGCGGAACGCTGCTGGGCGCGGCCATGGGCGACGCGCTGGGCGCGCCGGTCGACCAGCTCACCCTGGCGCAGATCGGCGAGGCGTACGGCCCGGAGTGGCTGACCGATCTGGCCTCCGCGTACGGCAGACGCGGCGCGATCACCGACCTCACGCAGCTCACCCTGTTCACCGTCGACGGCCTGATCCGCGCCCAGGTGCGCCGGGACACGGGCGTCTGGCACCCGCCGACCGATCTGCACCGGGCGTATCTGCGCTGGTCGGCGACCCAGCGGGACTGGGGGCCCGACGAACGCCGCAAGGACGACGGCTGGCTCGCGCGCGAGGAGTGGCTCTACGCGCGCCGCGACCCCTCCCTGATCTGCCTCCTCGGCCTGGGCGACGGGACCATGGGCACCCTCGACGCCCCCAAGAACCCCGGCGCGTCCGGTGCCGAGGCCGCCGCCCGCTCCGCGCCCTTCGGCCTTCTCGTGGGCTGGGAGCCCCAGTTGGTCTTCCAGCTGGCCGTCGAGTGCGCGGCCCAGACCCACGGTCACCCCGTCGCGTACCTGTCCGCCGGCTCGTACGCCGTCATCGTGCACGCCCTCGCGCGCGGCGAGAGCCTCGACGCCGCCGTCCAGAAGACCCTGGTGCTGCTGGCCGCCCGCCCGGGCCACCAGCCCGTCGCCGAGGCCCTCCAGCAGGCCGTCACCGCCGTCCGCCAGGGCACGCCGTCCCCCGCCGTGGTCGAGCGACTGTCCGGCGACGGCGCGGCCGCCGGGGTACTGGCCGTCGCCGTGTACTGCACCCTCGTCGGCGAGGACATCCGCCAGGGTCTGTGCCTCGCCGTCAACCACGGGGGCCCTTCGGGCGCGGCCGGCGCCCTGACGGGCGGCCTCCTCGGCGCCCTCCACGGGGAGACGGCCCTGCCGCCGGCCTGGCTCGCCGAACTGGAGGGCCGCCCCACCATCCTCGTCCTCGCCGACGACTTCGCCCTGGAAATGACCCAGGGCCCGGCCCTCCACGCCCCCGCCGGAGCGGTCCCAGGCTGGCTGACCCGCTACCCCCGAGCCTGACCCAGAGCCCCCGCGCACCCCTGGCCCACCCGAAAGGGGCGCGGGGAACTGCGCGCCCGGCCACGACGCACGCGCACCCGAAATACCCACGGAGCCCGGCGGACGCCGTACGCCCGCCGTGCCTGCACGCCTCACACCCCCGGCCCACCCCAGAGGGGCGCGGGGAACTGCGCGCCCGGCCACGACGCACGCGCACCCGAAATACCCACGGAGCCCGGCGGACGCCGTACGCCCGCCGTGCCTGCACGCCTCACACCCCCGGCCCACCCCAGAGGGGCGCGGGGAACTGCGCGCCCGGCCACGACGCACGCGCACCCGAAATACCCACGGAGCCCGGCGGACGCCGTACGCCCGCCGTGCCTGCACGCCTCACACCCCCGGCCCACCCCAGAGGGGCGCGGGGAACTGCGCGCCCGGCCACGACGCACGCGCACCCGAAATACCCACAGAGCCCGGCAGCGCCCGGCGCAAGCCCGGCGCAAACCCCGCGCAGCGGCGACGCAACGGCCGGGTAGCGTGGTGATCATGGCTGACTGGAACATACGTCCGGCCTCGGCGACGGACGTCGAGCCCGTCGCCGAGCTGCGCGCCGTGGTCATGCGGCCCGACCTCGAACGCCTCGGCCGCTACGACCCCGACCGCGTCCGCCGCCGCTTCCGCGACGCGTTCGACCCGGCCCACACCTGGATCATCGAGGTCGCCGACACGTTCGCCGGCTGCGTGGCCCTCCGCCCGGCCGCCGACGCGCACTGGCTGGAGCACTTCTACCTCGCCCCCCGCCTCCAGGGCACCGGCATCGGCACAGCCGTCCTCGGCACCCTCCTCACCCGTTGCGACCACGACGGCGTACCGGTCCGCCTGAACGTCCTCCAGGGCAGCCCGGCCAGACGTCTCTACGAGCGTCACGGCTTCCACGTGGAGACCGAGGACCCGGTGGACGTGTTCATGGTCCGCACGCCGCCCCGGCCGGCAGGCCCGCTCCCACTCCCACCGCCGTCGAAATAGCTTTCGTGCCGTGGCCGAGGCGTCCTACCGTGACCCGATGACCACCCAGATGATCATCCTCAACGGCGGTTCCAGCTCGGGCAAGTCCGGCATCGTCCGGTGCTTGCAGGCCGAACTGCCCGACCAGTGGCTCACGTTCGGGGTCGACTCCCTCATCGACGCCATGCCCGCGAGGATGCAGACGTCGGAGGGCGGCCTCGACATCTCCGCCGATGGCGCGGTCGCCGTCGGAGCGGACTTCCGCGCCCTGGAACAGGCCTGGGCCCGGGGCATCGTGGCCATGGCCCGCGCGGGCGCCCGCATCATCGTCGACGACGTCTTCCTCGGCGGAGCCGCCTCCCAGCAGCGCTGGCAGAAGCTTTTCGACGACCAGTACGGCCGGTCCGACCACGACGGCCACGACCGCCGGTCCGACCACGACGGCCCGCTGGGCGTCCTCTGGGTAGGCGTCCGCTGCGACCCCACCGCGGCCGCCGCCCGCGAGATCGCCCGCGGCGACCGGGTCCGGGGCATGGCCGTCGCCCAGGCGGACCTCGTCCACCGGGGCGTCCACTACGACCTGGAGGTCGACACCACCCACACCGAGTCCCTGACCTGCGCCCGCGCGATCGCGGCCCACGTCCGCCGACCCACGTGAGGGCCGCCCCGGTCACCCCGGGAACGACCCTCACGGCACCCTCCGTGCCGGCTTCCTCGCCCTCAGACCCCGCTGGGGCTGGACGCGTCCTTGCCCTGGGCCGGCACGGGGGCCACGGCCCCGGCCGCGCCCCGGCCGTCCCCGTCGCCGTCCGAGTTGATCGTCTCGATGATCGCGAGCCGCTCGGGAGTGTCCTCGGGCTTGATGAAGCCGATGACGATGTACAGGACCAACGAGACGGCCAGCGGGATGGACACCTGGAACTGCAGGGGCACGCCGCCGTCGAGGCTCCAGTGGATCGGGTAGTTCACCAGCCAGAAGGCGAACAGCCCGCACGCCCAGCTGGTGAGCGCCGCCGTCGGACCGGAGCGCCGGAACGGCCGCAGCAGGCCCAGCATCATCGGGATGGCCATGGGTCCCATCAGACCCGCCACCCACTTGATGACGACGGTGATGATGTCCTTGAAGGCGGGCGAGTTGACCTGGGTCGCCGCCGCCATGGACAGACCGAGGAAGACGACCGTCGTGATCCGGGCGACCCGCAGCCCCTGCCCCTCGCTCCAGCTTCGCGCCCGGCGCCAGATCACCGGCGCGCAGTCCCGGGTGAAGACGGCCGCGATGGCGTTCGCGTCGGACGAGCACATGGCCATCGTGTGGGAGAAGAAGCCGACGATGACGAGGCCCAGCAGCCCGTGCGGCAGCAGCTGTTCGGTCATCAGGGCGTACGAGTCGGAGCCGTCGCCCTTCTCCGACGTCACCAGCAGCGGCGACATCCACATCGGGAAGAACAGCACCAGCGGCCAGACCAGCCACAGGGCGGCCGACAGCCGGGCGGAGCGCTCGGCCTCGTGCGGGGTCGCCGTGGCCATGTAGCGCTGGGCCTGGTTGAGCATGCCGCCGTTGTACTCGAAGAGCTTGATGAACAGGAAGGCGAGGAGGAAGACCGTGCCGTAGGGGCCCACCAGCGGTTCGGCGTGGCCGTCCAGCTTCGGGTGGTCCCACACGCCGAAGAAGCCGCCGTAGTCGCCGAGTTTCGCCACCACGGCGATGAACATGGCGATACCGGCGAGGAGCTGGATGACGAACTGGCCCAACTCGGTGAGCGCGTCGGCCCAGAGTCCGCCGATCGTGCAGTAGACGGCCGTGATCGTGCCGGTGATCAGGATGCCCTGGTTCAGGGACACGCCGGTGAAGACCGACAGCAGGGTCGCGATCGCGGCCCACTTGGCACCGACGTCCACGATCTTCAGCAGCATGCCGGACCAGGCCAACGCCTGCTGGGTGCCCAGGTTGTAACGGTTCTTCAGGTACTCGAGCGGGGAGGCGACATGCAGCCGTGAGCGCAGCCGGTTGATCCGCGGCGCGAACAGCTTGGAGCCGATGGCGATGCCGAGGGCGATCGGGAACGACCAGGTCACGAAGGACGTGACGCCGTAGGTGTAGGCGATGCCGGCGTAGCCGGTGAACATCACCGCGCTGTAGCCCGACATGTGGTGCGAGATGCCGGAGAGCCACCAGGGCATCTTGCCTCCGGCGGTGAAGAAGTCGCTGACGTTGTCCACGCGCTTGTGCGACCAGACGCCGATCGCGACCATCACACCGAAGTAGCCGATGAGCACGGCCCAGTCGAGACTATTCATGGGCCCCCTTCCAGGGTCCGCCGCCAGGTTCAGACTTGGGTCAGGCATGTGAACTCTGGGTTCGGTGGCATGCCCACGGCAAGGAAGTGGAAGGTCAAGAGGAGGTAAAGAAGTTCCGGGCGATGACTTGGGTTTATGTATATGAACCTCGAATGGCCGAAAAGGATCACTGCCGCCGCACGGCGGAACACCGGCCGAGGCCGGGTCGGCACCCGGGTCGGCACCTCGGCCGACGCCGCGGTCAGCGCATCAGTTCCCCGGCGTTGACGAGCAGCGACTGGCCGGTGATCGCCCGTGCGCGGTCGGACGCCAGGAAGACCGCCGCGTCCGCCACGTCCCCGTCCGTGGCCAGCTCCGGCAGCGCCATCCGCTCGGTGAGCCGGCCCAGCACCTCCGCCTCGGGCACGCCCTCACCGTGCGCCGTGAACCGTACGTACGCCTCGACGGGCGGTCCCCACATCCAGCCCGGCAGCACGGTGTTGACCCGGATCCGGTGCGGCCCCAGCTCCCGGGCCAGCGAGTACATCGCACTGGTCAGCGCGCCCTTGGACGCCGCGTACGCCGCCTGCCGCACCTGTGAGGGCGCGGCCACCGCCGACTGTGTGCCGATGATGACGACCGAGCCGCCGCCGGCCGCCTTCAGGCCGGGCAGGCAGGCCCGGGTCATCCGCAGGGTGCCCAGCAGGTTCACGTCGAGGACCGCCTGCCAGGTGGCGAAGTCGGCGTCCTCCAGCCCTCCGAAGTAGCTGTCCCAGGCCGCCACGTGAACCACCGCGTGCACACCACCGAACCGCTCCCGCGCCAGCGCCGCGAGCGCCGAGCACTGTGCCTCGTCGGTGATGTCGGTCGCCCGGTACGCCGTGTGCGCGCCGTCCGGGTCCACGTCCGCCGCGGCCTTGGCGAGATTCGCCTCCGTACGCGCGCCCAGGACGGCGTTCCCGCCGTCCCGTACGACCGCGGCCGCGACCCGCTGGCCGAGGCCGGGCCCGACTCCCGAGACGACGACGGTCCTTCCCGCGAGCAGTGACATCGGAGACCTCCCGGCTCTGGCACATTATCTGACGGAGCGTCAGAGTATGGGCGACCGCAGGTGGACGGAAGGGAAAGCACATGAGCGAGGGGAAGCGCATGGGCGAGGGGAAGCACCTGAGTGGGCGCGAGCGCGGGAGCGAGGACACCCGCAGCGCCACGTACGCCGAACTGGCCGCCGTCGGCCCCTACGGCGTCCGCCCCGGCCACGCCCTGATCACGATGGTCGAGCCGCACCCGGGCCACGAGTACGCGTACAACCGCTGGTACGAGGACGACCACTACTACGCGGGCGCGATGGCCATGCCCTGGATGTTCGCCGGTCGCCGCTGGGTCGCCACCCGCGACCTCCAACTCCTCCGCGTCCCCGAGAAGTCGGCGATCGCCCAGCCGGTCACCGCCGGCTGCTACCTCTCCACGTACTGGATCACCGACGGCCGCTACGACGACCACATGCGCTGGACCGTCGCCATCAACAAACGGCTGAATCGCGACGCGCGCGTCTATCAGGACCGTACGCATGTCTTCACCGCGTTCCAGGACCACGAGGCGACCGTCTACCGCGACGGTGCCGCCGGGCCACGCGACGTCCACGCCCTCGACCATCCGTACGCGGGCCTCGTGCTCCAGGTCGTCGACGCCGAAGGGCCCGAGCAGCGGGCGGAGTTGCTGGAGTGGCTGCGGTCCCGCCACCTCCCGAAGCGGCTCGCCGGTTCACCGGCCGCGATGGTCACGGTCTTCCGGCCCACTCCGCTGCCCCTCGACCGGATGTCGTACGTCAAGCAGGTCGAGGGTGTCGACACCCGCCTGACCCTCCTCTGGTTCCTGGAGGCCGACCCACGCGACTGCTGGGAGGCGTCCTTCGGCGGACTGGGGGAGGCGGTCGCCGAAGGCGGGCTGGGAAGGCTGGAGTTGCTGGCACCGTTCGTCCCCACGGTGCCGGGGACGGACAGGTACGTGGACCGGCTGCGCTAGGCCCCCTGGCCGGGCCCAGGGACGTCCGGGCAAGGCCGAGCCCCCTCGGCCAGGACGGCGGGCCGGTCGAGAGGGCTCTGTCGGTGGTGCTTGTGGAGTTGTCGTTCAGGCGCTCGGTCGAGGGCCGGAACCGTGTCTCAGGCCTTGACCGAGGAGACGAAGGTGTTCCACGCGTCGGCGGGGAACGCCAGGGTGGGGCCGTCGGTGACCTTGGAGTCCCGGACCGCCATGGTGGACAGGACGGGGGACTTGATCTCGACGCACGCGCCGTTTCCCTGGGAGTAGGAGGACTTGACCCACCTGTCCGTGGCGCCTTGCTGAATTGCCATTTCTGCTCCGGTGCTGGTTCGTCGCTGAGTTGCTGTCGCCGCGCCGCGGGATCCATCGGAGCCCGCGGTTCGGTTTGCGCCAAGACTGGTGACCTCCTGGCGTGATCGACGCTACTCGTCAGCATCGGCAGACGAAGCGACTATTCACTCGTGCGGGTGGCATATTCCAATATGGTCTTCCATTGGGCCATGTGGAGGGTGTATCTTCCGGCGCTTCCTCGTTCAGGAGCTTTCCAGGGCGTCTGAAATCGCTCCGAGGGGCGAGAAGCGAGGCGCCGGCCGGGAGTTCGCTGTCCGGAGTCCGCTGTCGGGGAGTTCGCTGTCCGGGAGGAGATCAGCGCGCGTACTCCTTCGCGACGTTCTCGATGAACTGCCGTGACTGCTCCACGTTCAGCGCCTGGGCCCGGAGATGCTCGTACATGACGGTGTACTTCTGCACGTCGTGCGGCTTCTCCAGGTAGAGGTCGCTGGTCACCCCTTCGATGTACACCACGCTCGAATCGGCCGCGTCGACGAACTCCAGGATGGCGTACTGGCCGTTGATGCCCGGATGGGCTCCGACCTCGAACGGCAGCACCTGGACCGTGACATGGGGGACCTGGGACAACTCGATGAGGTGCTCCAGCTGTTCGCGCATCACCGACCGGGAGCCCACCACGCGGCGCAGGGCCGCCTCGTCCAGCACCGTCCACAGCCGCAGCGGGTTGGTGTCGGTGGTGACACGGTCCTGGCGCCGTATGCGCACTTCCACGCGCTTGTCGATCTCGGTCGTCGACGTCTCGGGCAGCGCGCCTCTGATGATGGCCTCGGCGTACGGGCGGCTCTGCAGCAGCCCGGGGACGACCTGGGGATCGTAGACCCGCAGCGATTCCGCGTCGGTCTCCAGACCGATGTAGACGCTGTACGGTACGTCCCCGAACGCGTGCCACCAGCCCTGCTGGCGGGAGTCCTTGGCCATCTGCATCAGGGAGTCGACGACTCTCTGGTCCTCGACCTCGTAGACACCGCAGAGGTCGCGGACGTCGCGCTGGCTGATGGAGCGGCGGCCGTTCTCCAGGCGGCTGATCTTCGACTGGGAGACCAGCAGTCGCTCGGCGACCTCTTCGGCGGTCATGCCCTTGAGCTCGCGGAGCCGACGCAGCTCCTGGCCCAACCGGCGTCGCCTGACGGTGGGATTGACATTGGACGCCACGGGACGTGCACCTCCGGCTGCGGGCCTCTACTTTGTGTATCTGTTGCTGAGCAGATTGCCACCAAGGTGCTGAGTACCGCTGGAAAACAGCGGATATGCGCTGCGCACGCGCCGTTTGCGCCGGTGCTTTCCCGTCGTGGAGGGATCTCCGCCGGATGTTCGCGGGACACCTGCGAGCGGGGCGCGAGAAAGGCGCGAGAAGGGCGCGAGAAGGGCGCGAGAAGGGTGCGGACATGCGGTCGCGCGGGGCGTGTGCGGCCGTACGTACGGCCGCACACGCCCCGCGCGAACCGGCGGCTCCCGGACGGGTTCTGGGGTCCCTGCGAGCGGTCCGGTGCCTGCGATGCAAGTGGTGCGGGCTGTGCGATGTGCGGGTGGTGCGGTTGCGAAGCGGTGCGTTGCGAAGCGGTGCGTGATGCGCGGAGCACGTGGTGCGGTGGGACCGGGACCCGCGGCTCTGGGGTCCGACTCCCACACGCACCTCGGTGCCTCAGCGCGTGCTTCAGCGCGTGCTTCGGTGCTTCAAGTAGTTCACGTGTGCAGGTGGTTCGCGTGGTGCAGGTGGTTCATGTGGTGCGGGTGGTTCTCAGTGCGCCACCACGCGGGCCATCGAGCCACGGCGTGGCTGCATCGGAACGCCGCGCGCGGGCTCCGGTGCGGGCGGCCTGGCGCCGGGGGCGGCCTGACGGCCGGTCGGTGCCGGGCTGCGACGCGGCTGTGCGGCCACGCCGTTCTGCACGTCCATGACGGCGTGGGCCACCAGGCCACCCATGGGGTCGTGCCGGATCAGGTCCCGCAGCCGGGAGCGGGACGAGCGTCCCTCGTTCCCCGGATACAGGTGCTTGCCGAGGCCGACCGCGTGCGCCAGGGCGGCGAGCGCCGCGGTCCGCGGGTCCGGCGGGACGCCGGTACGGATCGCGGAGTCCAGTCGGGCTCGTATCTCCCGGCTGATCTCGGTCTGACTCGCCTGGTAGCGAGTCGTCGGCAGCACTCCGCACATCTGGCCCGCCACGGCATGCACCATGCCGCACCGCTCCAGATGCGAGAGGTAGGTCTGGCGGAGCCCGAGACGCGGCCCGCCAATCCAGTGGATAGCACGTACCGGAGCGCCACGCCTTCGCAGCAACTCCAACGCGCAGTCCAAAGTCGGATCTCCAGTCGGCCGTGGGGACACCACGGCGATACGATCCCCGTCTGGGGCTATCCGTCCGGCCAGCGCCAGCTCCACTAGCTGCGCTCCGGCCAGACCAAGGTCGAGCGACTGCGGCTGTGCGGTGGTACCCGTGGCCGGGTCCAGCGCCAGTAGCAGAAGCTCCTCCGGAAGTGTTCTGCGGCTCATGCCCATCCATGCCTCCCCGCGTGGATGAATGACAGGGTGACCCCTCTCACATTGGTCTGTCGAGAGTGCGTGACCGGAATGTAGTGGAACCGGTAGGTATGTCGTTCTCGTCTACCGGAGGGGTTAAGCCCGCACACAGGACACTGGTACATGGTTCGGACAGCGGCGCGGCGCGGTGGTGCGCCGGTGACTAGTGTCCGGGCGGCGGGTTTTCACGGATTCGCGGATTCACGGTTCACGGTTCGGTTGGGCGCGCGCTCCTAGGACGGGCGGCGCGCGGGAGGAGGCATCGGTGGCGGGCACGTCCCCCGACAGGTCGAAGCGGTACGAGTCGTCGACGGAGTCGACGCCGGGGAACGAGCCAGCGGTTCCGGACCCCGGAGGCTCGGTCCCGGGCCAGTCCTCCGGCTCCCCCACGCCCGCCCCGGACCCACGCCTCGCGATGTCCCGGCCCTCCACGCCGAAGACCGACCAGGCGACAGCGGTCTTCTCCCGCCGAGCGCTCCTTGAGGCGGCGGAGGCGGAGGGCCTGAAGCTGGACGACGCGACACCGGACGTGGCCGCGGATGCGGACGCGACGGGTTCAGGGGTGGCGAAGACCGCCGGGTCCAGGACCGCCGGGACGCGGCGGGACGAGCCGGAGTCCGACCGATCCGACGCGACGGACGCCGAGCACCCGGACGAGGCCGGATCGGACGCGGCTGAGGCGGACGCGGCTCAGGCGGGTGCCGAGGAGGCGGGTGCCGAGGACTCGCACGGGGCTCAGGCGGACGCCGGCACCACGCGGACGGAGGCCGACGGGCCCGAACCGACCAGGGCCGCCTCCGAGGACACCGACACGGAACCGGCGGCCGGGGACGAGGTCGAGGACGAGGACGAGGACGAGGACGGTGGTGACGCTCACCCGCGCGAGCGGGGTGCCGCCGCGCCCACGTCTGAGCCCGACGCCGCAGCCACCCCCGACGGAGACGAGACCGAGGACGGCGCGAAGGCCGCCGATGCCGCTCGGGCGGCCGCTGCGGGGGAGGAGGCGGGCCCGGAGGCCGATGGGGCCCCCGACGGACGGGAGACCGTTGACGGCGCGGGAGAGGCCGCTGCCGGCGGTCCCCACGGTGCCGGCGACGCACGCGTGGCGGGTGACGACGTACGGCATGTCACCGATCAAGTCACCGGTCAGGTCACCGATGGCGCACCGGAAGCCGACGACGTACGCGAAGCCGCCGACGACGTACGCGAAGCCGCTGGTGGCGCGGACGAAGCCGCTGACGACGCGCGCGAGTTTGCCGACGACGAACCGGAACCCGCCAATGGCGCACCGGAAGCGGCCGATGGCGAACCGGTCCCCGCCGATGGCGCACCGGAAGCGGCCGACGACGTACCCGAAGCCCGCCGTGACGCACGTGAACCCGCCGACGAGGAACCGGTGGCCGCCGACGGTGGGGAAGCCCCGCAAGGGCCACCCGCGGGTGACGACGAAAGTCGCACGGGTGGTGCGGGTGGGGGCGCGGTGGGCGATGGCGGAGCCGAGGCGCGGCGGGCCGTGGACCAGCCGACCGCGATCTTCCGGGCCCCCAGGGTGCCCGCGGTGGACCAGCCCACCACCATGCTCAAGCTGGGCGACGCCGTCCCCAAGGACGCCGGGCCCGCCAAGACCGACGCCGCCCCCCGGGACGCCGAGCCCGCCAAGACCGACGCCCGCCCCGGCCGCCCCGACGTCTCCACCGGTGCTGACGGCGACAAGGGCGCGGACGACGGCAAGGGTGCCCACGGCGACAAGGGTGCCCACGGCGACAAGGGTGCCCAGGCCGGCGTCGGCGTGGACGAGCCCGCGCCCCCCGCCCCCGCCGAGCGCACCAGCAAGTTCGTCGCCCTGAAGTCGCTGGACGAGTCCACGACGCCCAGGCCCCCCGCGGGGGCACCCCCCGCCCCGGCGGAGGCGACGCGGACCATCCCGCAGGTGGGCCCGGAGCGGACGACGCAGCAGCCGCTGCCCCCGAAGCCGCCGCTGGACCTGCTGGCGGAGCTGACGAACACGCCCCCACCGCGCCAGACGCCGGTGCGGACGATCATCCGCAAGGTCAAGATCTGGACCCCGCTGGTGATCCTGCTGGTGATCGTATTCGCGGTCGCACAGGCTGTACGCCCGCTCCCCACCCCCGCCCTGGCCCTCACCGCTGACGCGTCGTACGCCTTCGAGGGCGACAAGGTCTCCCTGCCGTGGCCCGACGAGGGCCAGGGCTGGATGGACGTCAACGGCATCGGCACGATGGACAGCTTCGGCGAACAGAAGCCGGTGGCCATCGGCTCCGTCGCCAAGGCGATGACCGCGTACGTCATCCTCAAGGAACACCCGATGAAGCCGGGTTCGAAGGGTGAGACCATCCCCGTCGACGCCAAGGCGGAGACCGAGGGCGGCTACGACAAGGACGGCGAGTCCACGCTCAACACCGTCAAGGAGGGCGACCAGCTCTCCCAGTACGACGCGATCGCGGCCATCATGATTCCGTCCGCGAACAACATCGCCCGACTGCTCGCCCGTTGGGACAGCAACGGTTCGCAGGAGGCGTTCGTCAAGAAGATGAACGCCGCCGCCAAGGACCTCGGCATGAAGAACACGACGTACACCGACCCGTCCGGCCTGAAGGAGACGACCGTCTCCACCGCCGAGGACCAGGTCAAGCTCGGCAACGAGCTGGTGAAGATGAAGGCCCTGACGGACATCACCAGGCTGCCCGTCTGGTACGACCCCTCGGGCCAGCGCTGGGACAACTACAACCGGCTCGTCCCGTACAACAACGCCATCGGCATCAAGACCGGCTCCACCACGGCCGCCGGCGGCAACCTCCTCTTCGCGGGCACGCAGGAGGTCGGCGGTGAGACGGCGATCGTCGTCGGCGCGATCCTCGGCCAGCACACTCCGCCGATCATCGACACGGTCAACGCGGTCAGCAAGACCGCCATGATCGCCGCCCAGGACGCGCTGACCTCCGACACGATCCTGAAGAAGGGCGACGTCGTCGGATACGTCGACGACGGGCTCGGCGGCCACACCCCGGTCGTGGCGACGAAGAACGTCTCGGCGGTCGGCTGGGCGGGCAAGACCGTCAAGCTCGAACTCGACGCGAGCGCGACCATCCCGCACGAGGCGGAGTCGGGCACCGTGGTCGGCACACTGATCGTCGGCGACGGCGCAGGCGAGGGCGTCGAGGTTCCCGTCGCCCTCCAGAAGCCCCTCACCGAGCCCGGCTTCCTCACGAAGCTGACCCGCGTGAGCTGACCGGCCGAAACCGCGTGGGCTGAGCGGCCGAAACCGAGGCGCCTCTTCCGTCATAACGGCGAATGCCGACGGAAGGGGCGCTTTCGTGCGCGTGGGGCCTTCTTCCGCGCCTTCTTCCGCCCTACTCCTCGCCGTCCCCCGGCACCGCCTTCTCGTCCGCTTCCTTCTCGCACTCCAGGGCAGTGGTCCGTGACGGCCCGCCGTACTGGGAGCTGATGCGTACGTCGCCCGGCTCGTGGACCGTGAGGCGGGTGAACTCGGTGAGGTCGCCGTTGGACTCGCGGTCCGCGGTGAGGCAGCCGTTGTCGGCCCAGAGCCAGGGGGAGTAGGCGACGCGGACGGTGACCTCGCCCGCCCGCGGCATGTGGACCACGAGGTTGGCCCCGTCGGCACTGACGA
Source organism: Streptomyces akebiae (assembly GCF_019599145.1). Lineage (NCBI taxonomy): Bacteria > Bacillati > Actinomycetota > Actinomycetes > Kitasatosporales > Streptomycetaceae > Streptomyces > Streptomyces akebiae. The sequence continues at coordinate 5,833,549 of NZ_CP080647.1, forward strand.
CGGTGGCCGGCCTGTCGACCAGCGGTGTCGCGTTCTTCACCCGGTAGATCTTCCAGTTGGCGTCCTGCCAGACCGGCTCCAGATAGTCCGGCCCGCTGCTCACCAGCGCGTGTTCGAGCTCGGCGGGCCCGTCCGGCTCGCCGTTGACGAGGACGACGAAGCCGACGGCCCACTGCGACAGCCACGCCTTGTACGCGGCCGGCGTGAAGGCCCCCTCGGGCACCTCGGTCCCGCCGTGACCCTCGTAGAAGAGGCGGCCGCGCTCGACGTCGGCCTGCCGGTTCCAGCCGCGCGCCATGTTGATGTACGGCGCGAGGATGGCGGCCTCACGGTGGTCGCGGGCCGGCACCACCTCGACGCGGGTCTTCCAGGCGCCCAGCCGCTTCAGCTCCTTCACCACACCGTCGGTCTTCACGGCCCACTCGGGCACCTTGGTGTTGGTGACGATGTCGGCGGTCGTCTTGCCGGTCAGCCAGGTCACCGAGAGCACCAGGGCCACCGCGCCGGCCACCGTCCGCCGCCGGGGCGTGAACCAGGACAGGGGGAGGCGGGCGTCGGCCGTGCGCGACTCGCCCCGGTACAGACAGATCGCCAGGGCCGCCGCCGGGCCCGCCAGTTCCAGGAGGCGTTCGACGTTGGTGCCGATGGGGGTGGGGATCAGGTAGCAGAGGACCACGCCGAGCGCGTAGATCGCGGCGCTCAGGCGGAGCACCCGCCAGGCGCTCGGCGCGACGAGCACCACCGCCGCGCACAGCACGACCGGCGGCCATATCCGGCTGAAGGCCATGGGCTGCTCGCCCTCGAAGGGGAACAGCAGCGTGGTCACGGCGACGACGGTCACCGGCGGCGCGAGCAGCGCCGCCGCCCGGCCCCACTCACGGCACAGCAGATACGCGGCGCCGACCACGAGGAGGAAAAGCCCGGAGACGGGGCTCCCCAACGTGGACAGCGTCGCGCACACCGCCGCCACCGCGATGTGCCGCCCGGTGCGCCCGCTCACCACCGCCAGCAGGGCGCCCATCGCGAAGGCCGTGCCCAGCACGAACGTGGAGCGGCCCGACACCACCTGGCACCACAGCGAGAACGTCGCCGCCAGCGCGACAGGAACCGGTGCGCGTACGCCCGTTCGGGTGACGACCTCGCCGACCAGCCAGGACGCGGAGAGCCCCGAGAGCAGCGTGACCAGGACGACGCCGAGCGCCGCCATCAGATACGGCGAGAGCACGCTGTAGTTCGCCGCGTGCAGTCCCCCGTACCAGAACAGGTTGACCGCGGAGTCCGGGTACGTCTTCGCGAACTCCGCCCACGCCACCTGGGCCGCCAGATCGCCGCCGCCGGTCGCGAAGACCGCCCACCACACGAAGTACAGCGGCAGGGCGCACAGGGCGGCCGTGAGGGGCACCCGGTGGCGTTCCCGCCACGGCTCGCGCGACGGCGACGGCCCGTCGGCACGCGAGACGGGTCGTCGTGGGGTCAGCTCGGCAAAGGCCACTGCGGCTCTTCCGTTCCGTTCGACTCGTGCGGGCGGGTGTTGTCCGTTTGTTGGTGTAGACGCTAATCACCCGCTGACAGTTGGCCGACAGGTCCTGCTCGATCCGGTACGGCCGTAGGGAAACCCCTAGGCCGTACCGGCACCACACGGCTCCACACGGCTTGGGCACCACACGGCTTACTACACGGCTCGGCTACCGCTCGGCTCGGCTACTACTCGGCTCGGGACTACACGGCCCGGGACTACACGCTCAGGATGCGACCGGGAACGCCACGTCGCACACCGGGTCCTCGGGGCCCGCCGCGTCCCAGTCCGCGAAGTAGATCTCGCGGCACGGCCCGGTGACCCGCAGACCCCGCGCGGCGATCCACCGCTCGACCGCCTCGAACGCCGCGAGGATCTGCGGATGGGCCACCTGGGCCTTGCTGATCCGGGTGTACGCGAGCCGCGCCGCCGGCTCCACGCGCACCGTGGTCTCCCAGGCCCGCCCGTGTTCGGCGGCCCAGGCCCGTGCGGCACCCTCGTCGGCCACCGGCACACACGACTCCGCGGGCCCGTCGCTCTCCATCGACACCTCGGAGTGGTACACGACGAACGGCGCCCCGGTGACCCCTCCACAGGCCGCGGCGCCCTCCTCCAGCCGTCCGAGCGACGCCCCGATCCATGCGGGCAGCTCGTCCGCGAGGGTGTGCCGTGACTGGGTCAGCAGCACCTGAGGGCCGATGTCGACCGTTTCGACCGTGAAAGCCCCGTACGTCTCTTCCATGCCTGACTCCGTTCCTGACAACCGTCCACGGAGGTAGGCGACCAGGGTCCGCTGGGACGCGAACCGTTCCTCGGCCCCGGCCCAGTACGCGGCCAGCCGCTCGGCGGCCCGCGTGCCGTCCCGCTCGACGAGGCCCACGACCTCGGCGATCCGCGCGAGAGGCATGTCGAGCTGCCGCAGCAGGGCCACCAGCCGGGCACGTTCGACCTGGCCGGCCCGGTAGTACCGGTAGCCGTTCACCTCGTCGACGTACGCCGGAGGGAGCAGCCCCAGCCGGTCGTACAGCCGCAGCGCCTTCGCCGACAGCCGTGCGCGGGAGGCGAAGGCACCGATGGTGAGCAGGTCGTCCATGTCCGTGGGGGTCACTGGGGCATCCTCCGTCACCGGGCGCCCTCCGCCCGGCGAGAGGGACGGTGCCCCTTGCCCCAGGGGCAAGGTCAACGGCGGCGCCGCGGGCGTCAGCCGATGGCCTTCTCCACGGCGGCGACCAGCTCCGCCGACTCGGGCTCGGTCTGCGGCGAGAAGCGCGCGACGACCGAGCCGTCGCGGCCGATCAGGAACTTCTCGAAGTTCCAGCGGATGTCGCCGGTGTGGCCCTCGGCGTCCGCGTGGTCCACGAGCCGCTCGTACAGGGCGTGCCTGCCCTCCCCGTTGACCTCGACCTTCTCGGTCATCGGGAAGGTGACGCCGTACGTCGCCGAGCAGAACTCCGCGATCTCCTCGGCCGAGCCGGGCTCCTGCCCGAGGAACTGGTTGCACGGCACGCCGAGCACGGTGAAGCCCTGCGCCGCGTAACGGGCCTGGAGCGCTTCGAGGCCCGTGTACTGGGGGGTGAGACCGCACTTGGAGGCCACGTTCACGACGAGGACGGCCTGGCCGGCGTACTGGGCGAGGTCCGCGGGGCCGCCCTTGAGGGCGTCGATCTGCACGTCCAGGACGGAGGGGGCGGCGTTGTCAGTAGTCATAAACGGATGTTATCTCCGGTGGCGCACGCCCTCTCCGGTCGGGTTCACGCCCCCCGGCCCGCCCGCAGCAGCACCTCTCCCGCCGCCGTCCGCACGTACAGCACCGAGCGGCCGGCCCGCCCGCGTCGTACGAGACCGGCGTCCAGCAGCACCCTCAGATGGCGGCCGACGGAGCCGAGGCCCTGACCGGTGAGGGCGCAGAGCTGAGTCGTGCTCTTGGGGGAGTCGAGGAGGACGAGGACCCGGGCACGGGTCTCCCCGAGGAGAGGACCCAGAACGGCCGGGACGGGGGGAACGACTGGAGCGCTGGGGACGGCGGGGACGGCGGGGTCGGTGGGGGTGGCGCCGGGGTCGGCGAGGACGCCCGAGCAGGGGTACACGACGGCGTACCGCTCGCGCTCCTCCCACGCCACCCACCCCGTGCGCTGGGGCGTGACCGGCACGAAGACCAGCCGCGCCCCGGAGATCTCCCGCGGCGGGTACTCGTGCAGATTGACCTGGAGCCGGTTCTCGCCGAGCCACCGCATCCCCGGTCGCATCGCGTCCAGCACGGCCGCCCAGCCGCCCTGCCCCAACCGCGCGGTCCGGGCGAGCACATCGGCCTCCAGCACGCGCCGCCGCCGCTCCCAGTACGGCCGTACGGCCTCCTCCCACACGTGGGTGAGGAGGTCGGCTGCACGGGCGGGCAGGTCGTCCCGGCGCAGGGCGGCGGGCAGGGGGCCACGCAGGGAGAGGGTGAGGTGGGCGCGGGCGGCGGCCGGGTCGGCGGCCCGGACCCGGGCGATCTCGGTGGCGAACGTCTCGCCCTCGCGCGGCGCGGGCGTGAGGAAGTCGGCGATCCACTCCTGGCCGAGCCCGGCGCGGATCAGCAGGGCGGTGAGCGGGTCCTCGGCCAACGCGGCCCGGTAGGCCGGGAGATGGGCCCGCAGCCAGGCCTGTTCCCCGGGATGCGTGCCCGTCCCGGCGTGCAGTATCTTCAGGCTCGCGAACGTCTCCGCGAGCGGCGAGACGACGAACCGGCTGCCGGCGAGGGTGTCGGCGTTGACCTGCCACCAGCCCATGGGAACGCCTCCGTAGATGCGGCGCGAGCCCGTGTCCGACCCCCGCCCTCGACACTCCGGCCGAACTTTCGCGTGTGGGCGAAACATTACGGGGGGAGGGGCGGCGCGCCTCAGGCTCGTTCTCCATGCGCGGCTATCAATCTCTCTTCCGTACAAGGGAGTTCACGCCTCTCTTCGTCGCCTCCTCCCTCCAGGTCGCGGCCTCCACGATCGGCGGCCTGGCCCTCGGCACCTCCGTCTACGCGGCGACCGGCTCCCCCCTCCTGTCCGCCCTCAGCATGTTCGGCCCGTCCCTCGCCCAGGTGATCGGCGCGACGACCCTGCTCTCGGCGGCGGACCGCCTGCCACCGAGGGCGACGACGACGGGTCTGGCCGTGGTCTTCGCGGCGAGCACGGCGTCCCTCGCCCTGCCCGGCCTGCCCCTGTGGACGGTCTTCGCGGTGATCGCGGCCCAGGGCCTGGTCGCCTCCCTCGGCGGAGGAGTCCGCTGGGGTCTGCTGAACGAGATCCTCCCCGGCGACGGCTATCCGCTCGGCCGCTCGCTGTTCAACATGTTGCACGGCCTGACGCAGATCGCCGGATACGCGACCGGCGGCGCCCTGGTGGCCCTCCTCTCCCCGGCGGTCACCCTGCTGGTGTCGGCGGCCCTGTACGCGGCGGCGGCCCTGTGTACCGCCCTCGGCCTGAGCCGCCGCGCCCCACGGGCCACCGGACGCCCGTCCGTCGCCGAGACCTGGCGCACGAACGCCCTCCTGTGGTCGTCCGCCCCGCGCCGCCGCCTCTTCCTGGGCCTGTGGATCCCCAACGGCCTCGTCGTCGGCTGCGAGTCGCTGTTCGTCGCGTACGCCCCCGACCGCGCGGGCCTCCTCTTCGCCTGCGCGGCGCTCGGCATGCTGGTCGGTGACGTGACGGTCGGCCGCCTCCTCCCGCCCCGGGTACGCGACCGCCTGGCCACCCCGCTCCTCCTGCTCCTGGCGACCCCGTACCTGCTGTTCGCCCTCCACCCGCCGACCCCCGCGGCGGCGTGCTGCGCCACCCTCGCCTCGGTCGGCTTCGGCGCGAGCCTGGTCCAGCAGCGCCACCTCCTCACCCTGACCCCACCCGAACTCACGGGCCACGCACTGGGGTTGCACTCCGCAGGCATGCTCACCTGGCAGGGCCTGAGCGCGACCCTGGCAGGCACGTTGGCTCAACTGACCTCCCCGGCAACGGCGATGACCCTGCTGGCGGTCGCCTCGGGGACGGTGACGCTGGGGCTGTGGGCGGCGGGGCGGGACGAGCGGGCAGGGCACACGCCGCCTCTGTCCGTGTCCTGACGGCCTTTCCGCCTGTCGGAGACCGCGGCAGCCGACAGCGGCTGTGTCCCGCGGAGCGGAACCCGGGAGGGGAGGCCGCCCGCTCCCGCCCGCTCCGACCCGTTCTCGCCTGATCCCACCCGTTTTCGCCCGCTCCCACCTGCTCCCGCCCGCTCCCACCCGTCCTGACCGGACAGGGCGGGAGCGGGCTGCCCCTTCTTGATCGGCACGAGGGGCAGGACTTCCCGGACGGGAAGGTTCCGGCGCTCGGGGCGCCTGCGGTCTCCATCATGCGGACCGTCGGGCCGGGCGACCGGGGAAGAGGGAACTTCGCCCCGAAAGCCTGTACTGCCACACGTTTCGCGGCTGATGTGCGCTGGGGAGCGGTACCTTGCGCGCTGTCGCGCGGCGGTCGCATTGTTCCGCGATTCCCGTAGGCCATGGCGTCAGGGCGATCGGGCCCAGCATGCTGACGTCCGGCTCCCCGATGACGCGTCGGCACCGCGGAGGGGACCTCTCGGACGTACGTATGTCTTGGAAGGTACCGATGTCCAGAAGGCAAGTCTTATCCGTCATCGTGTTGTTGACGGTCCTCGGGTGGAGCGTGGTGCTCGTCGCCGTCGGGGAGACGGCCGCGGCCGCCGCCGCGGTCCCGGCGCTCGTCCTGAGCGCGGAACAGGTCGTGACGTCGATGGCCACCGGTACGGCAGGGCCCGTGCCGGTGACCACCGGTACGGCAGGGCCCGTGCCGAGCGACGAACCCCTGCGCGTACCGGGTGACGAGGAGCGCCTCGGGTGACCCCGCCGTCCCTGTCGCGGCGGCCCGGAGGGGGCGCGCCGGCGGGTAAGCCGGGCCGGAAGCTGGGCCCGATAGCGGAGGGTGTGGGCAGAGCCCACCGGGCCTGGCTGGAGCCCCTGCGGATCCGGTTCCTGGCCAGCGGCCTGACGATCAGCGAGCTGAGCGACCGGTCGGGCTGGGCGAAGTCGAAGATCTCCGAACTGCTGCGCGGCACGGGCCGCTACCCGCGCTGGGAGATCACCTACGGTCTGCTGGACGTCCTCGACCTGCCGACCTGGCCGATGCGGCGGCTGTGGATGGCCGCCGCGCTGGAGGCGCGGAAGAAGCCGGACTGGATAGACGGCTGCATCCAGAGCCGCCGGGACCAGCAGCGCCCGAACCGGCCGCCCGGCCCCGGGACGGCCCTGTCGACCGGCCCGACCGTACCCCCGCTGGAGCATCGAGCGTTCACCGAACTCAACCGTGCCGCCTATCTCGCCTACGCCCGGCTCTTCGTGGGTGAGGAGGAGGCGCGCGAGGCGGTGTCGGAGACGTTCGACGTGCTGTGGTTCCGCTGGGACGAGGCGCTGGCCAGTTCCGACGTGGTGCCCTTCGCGTGGTCGGTGCTGCGCGCGAGCGTCATGGCCCGGGCCCGCCACACCGACGGCCACCCCGAGCTCACCCGCACCGCCTTCGACACCGTCGCCCTGAGCCTGCTGTCGACGCCGACGGCGCGGTTCGCGCAGATCGAGGAGTCGATGGCCCTCTTCAGGGCCATCAGCCGGCTGCCCGCCCACCAGCTGGACGTCATGGTCCTCACGTATCTGCGCGGCATGGACCACGCGGCCGTGGCCGACGTCCTGGGCGTCCCGATCGCCTCGGTCCACACGGCCGACCGCTACGCCCGCAAGACGCTGAGCGCAGCTCTCCACCCCCAGAACGACCTGGGAGAGACCCCGGAATGATGCCCACCCCGATATCCCCGACGCCTCCGACGTCCCCGATGGACGCCCTCCTGGCCCGTGCCCTGCTCCTCGAAGAGCCGCACGTGCCGCACGACGTCGTCCCCGGCGTCCGCCGTCACGACGCCCTGCTGCCGCTCCCCGGTCCCCACGACGACCGTACGAGCACCATGGCCGCCCGCGATCTGCGCACCCTCTGCGAGACGGTCCTGACCCACACCACCCCTCGGGCCCTCCAGGATTTCGTCACCGAGCACCTGCCGGAACCGCCCGGCGCCCGCGTCCTCGGCTGCATCCTCCAGCTCGCCGACGCCGGGGACAGCGCCCGCTCCTGGTGGCAGTACGCGGCCGGCGCCGGCGACGACCTCGCCTCGTACTGCCTCTACCTCCACCACCTGATCCTGGGCGACACCGACGCGGCGGCCTGGTGGCGCGACCAGACGAGCATCGCCACCCGCCCGGCCCCCGAACCCCTGATGGCCGTCCCCGATCCGGGCATCCCCACCGCCTACGACGCCAGTTTCCCCACCGTCCTGCGCGCCCTCACCCACCTCGACCGCACCGTCCCGCCCCGCCGCACCGAACTCGTCGACGCCGTCATGCACTACGTCCCCGGTGCCGTCGCCCTCGGCTACGTCGACAACCCCGACTTCGAACTCCCCCTCCCCGGCCCCGACTTCGCCGAACACATCAGCATCCTCGTCGCCGCCGCCTCGGCTGCGGCCTCCTGGATGACGCCCCCGCCCCTCCACCCCACCTCCCCCCGCCTGCCCCGCCGCCCCCGGGAGTCCTCCGACTCGGGGCCGACGGCCCATGGCTGAGGCAGTGCCCTTCAGAGGCAGTGCTCTTCAGCGGAGGTGTTCGTCGAAGAACGCCAGGGTGCGGCGCATGGACGTGGGCCACTGGGGGCCGAAGGTGTGGCCCTCGCCTGAGTACTTGATCAGGCGTACGTCCTTGCCGGCCGCCTCGAAGTCGGCCGTGGTCCGCTCCGACCAGACGAGGGGGCAGGTGGTGTCGGCGGTGCCGTGGTGGATGAGGAGCGGCTCGGTGACGCGGTCGACGTAGGTGAGGGGCGAGATCTCGCGCCAGAAGGCGGGGTTCGACGCGGGTGTGCCGTGCGCGGCCTCGATCTCCGCGACGACCGGGTCGCCGTCGGGGCGCTGGAAGTGGTCGATGTTCTCGGCGGGGCGGGAGCTGACGGGGGCGAAGACCACGGCCGCGTCGAACAGCCCCGGGGCCACCACCAGCGTGTTGTAGACGACGCCTCCGCCCATCGACCGCCCGAGCAGACCGATCCGGTCACCGTCGATCTCCGGGCGCCCGGAGTCGCGCAGCGCCAGGGCCGCGCCGATGACGTCCTCCGTGTAGCCGAGGCGGAGGTTCACGTCGTTGTCGGGGTCGTCGTCGGAGCCGGCGTGGTTGCGGGAGTCGGTGTGCAGGACGACATAACCCTCGCGGGCCAGCAGATCCTGCTCCCGGGCCAGCCCGCGCCCCGTGGTGTACACGGCGGGGTCGATGTACCCGTGCGCCAGCACCAGCGCCGGGAAGGGGCCCTCGCCCTCGGGGATGTTCATGATCCCCGAGATGGTCAGACCGTCGGACTCGTACGTGACGGCGTGGCTGGTGTACGCGGCGGCACGGGCCAGTACGGCGCCCAGGCGCAGGTCGGAGCCGGTGTGGGGGCGGGCGATCAGGCCCGGGATCGAGACCGGGTTCACGGGCGTCGGGGTGGGGGTGGGGGACGCCTCCGTACGAGGTGGATCGGGACTCGTCGCCTGGGACCGGCCCGTGGTCGGCGGCGCCGTGGGGGCGGCACCCTCGCGCTCCCCTCCGGCACAGCCGGCCAGAGCCACCAGCACGAACACCAGTACGAACACCAGGGTCGACGCCACCACGGACGCCACCACCGACGCCGGCACCGACATCAGCCCGGCGGAGACACCGCCCCGGCCTCGCCACCGCATGGGGCCAGTATCCCGCGCCGGGGACGGCAGGGGCGGGCGACCGGAAGGGATCCGGGGCCCGCCCTCCCGCTGTGGTCGCTCACGGCACCGCCGTTCTGCTTGACCCACTCTGCTTGACCCACGCGGCGATCTCGGAGGCGGCGCTGCTGCTGCCGCCCCGGTCGTTGTCGCCGACCACGATGAAGTGGAGCTTGCCGACCTTCGGGCGAGGATCGCTCACAGGGCCGGGCGCGCCCAGCGCGGCTCCTCCGGCGCTCCGGTGAACAGCCGACGGGCCCGGACGGCGAGCCCGCCGCCGACCGCGCCGGCCGTGCCGACCGCGCCGGCCGTGCCGACCGTGCCGACCGTGCCGGCTCCGGCGGAAGGAGCGTCGCCCCACAGCTGACTTACTCAGCCCGTTCTCGCGGCCGGGGCCGTTTCACCCCCCGGGGCCGTTCTCACGACTGGTACGGCTGCTGCTGCGGCTGGCCGTACGACTGGCCGCCGTGCGCGCCCGCGCTCTGCTCCTGGAGCCGCTCGGCCTGCTCGGCGCTGACCTTCTGCTCGGCTCCGCAGAAGGTGCACTGCGTCTGGTACTTCGTCGAGATCGGGATGAGCGGCACGAAGAACAGCGTGAACTTCGTGACCCGCTTCCTGAGCGTGTGCGCGGCGGGGTTGCCGCACTGTCCGCACACCAGCGTCAGTATCGCGAGCTGGTACAGGTATCCCTTGGTGCCGAAGATGATGAACATCTGATCCTTCCCGGGGGTGCCCAACGACGCACCGCGCGTGCTGCACGCACCGTACGCACTGCCCTCAAGTGTGCCCGTCCCTCACTTCTTCACGTCGCCGGTGAAGATCGCTTCCTCGGAGTCCCAGTCGGGGGAGACCTCGACCTGGAGGAACGTCTCGTCCTTGGGCAGTTCACAGGCCCACGGAACGGTGAGGGAGCGTCCGGCGAGGATACGGGTGTCAGGCAGTCCGTCGAGGCCGTCGTCGTAGATCGCCTCGCCCTCCTTGCCCTGGTCGCCGTAGGCGCAGTTCACGGTCATCTCGTTGGCGTCGACCGTGACGTCGGACCCGTTGGTGATCTTGATGCTGAACTTGACGTAGGGCGTGCTCTCGGGCACCGCGTACTCGCTGGACACCCCGCGCTTGAACCCGGAGAGCGCGACCTCTACGTCACTGTCGTAGATCACCTCGTCGTCGAGGGCGAAGACCCCGTCGTCGTCGGTCGCGGTGTCGCTCGCGTCCTCGGAGGCGTCCTCGGTCCCCTCGCCGCCGTCGTCGCCGGTGGTGTCGGCGTCCTCCGCCGCGACCGTCTTCGTGACGGTGACCGTCGGCGCGGGCGAGGCCGACCCGTCGCCGTCGTTGGTCACGACGATGCCCGTGCCGATGACACTGGCGACGACGGCGACGGCACAGCCGATGATGATCAGGTTCGTCCGGTTCCCGCTCGGCGGCTTCGGCGGCTGCGGCGGCATCGGCGGCCCGAATCCCGGCATGGGCGGTGGCGTGATGTCGTGGCTCATGGTCCCCCCACACGGTGCAGTTGAAGGGTGAATCATCCCGTACGTGCGCGGTTTTTTGGAGAGGGTGTGGCTGGATCGTGATGGCGGGGTGGAGGCCTCGACGAGCCGAGGTCCACCCTCGGCCGCGTCACGTGCGGCCAGACCCGCGCCACGTGCGGCCAGACCCGCCTCGCGCGCAACCAGAGCCGCGCCGCGTGCAACCAGAGAGGCACGCCGGGCCCGCCCAGGTCCGCCTCGGGGGCGATGTGGCCGGCAGCCCCGCTCGGGGAGGCTGGGCGTCAGGACCAGCGAGAAGAGGGAAGGCGGCATGGAAGCGATCATGGAAGCGGTCAAGGAGCCCGACTGGAACACCGTGGGCATCCTGGGGGCAGCGCGAGGCGCCCAGTCGGGCAGCGGGGGCCCGCTCGGTACCGAGCACCTGCTCGCCGGCATCACCACCTCCAGAGGACCCGCGCGCGAGGCACTCGCGAGCGAGGGGGCGACGAAGACGGCCCTGCTGGCGGTGTTACGGCACAGGCAGGACCAGGACGCCGCGTGGACCGCCGCCGACGGCGCGGAGGAAAGCGTCGACGCGCGGGAGGTGCTGGGCGAGGACGACGGCCGACGCGACCGCTTCACGGGCGCCGCCGCCAGGGCGCTGACCACCGCGATGGGCCACGCGGAACGGGAGGGCGCGGCGAAGTTCGGCGCACCGCATCTGCTGCGGGCGCTGCTGGACGAGGACAACCGCGCGGTGGAACTGCTCGGCGCCTGCGGTATCACCCCCCAAGCCGTACGAGCCCGCCTCGACGGCACGGGCGACGGCGCGACGGACGGCCTGAGCCCCCTCCTGCACGCCACCCGCGACAGACTCCTCGGCCGTGACCACTACCGTCATCTGCCCTTCTGGAAGCGGTGGCTGTTCAAACGCTCCGGGATCAACTGGGCGTCGCGTCCGGCCCAGTGGGTGGGCCTGGAGACGTACGAGCAGGCACACCGCCTGGGCGCCGACGCGGTCGGCACGGAACACGTCCTCCTGGCGGTCCTCGCCACGCACGAGGTCGCACTGCACCACCCGCATCTCGCGGGAGAGAACGCCCCCACCCCGGACCTCCGCTACACGGGCGGCGAACGCCTGACCCGCCTCGGCCTCGACTACACCTCGGTCCACAAAGCCTTGACCGACAGCCGCGTCCACCTCCTCCCCGACCCCCACCCCCTCACCCACTACCTGGCGAGGCCCACCCCCTCCAAGACGCCTCCCACGGCCACCCCCACAGCCACCCCCATGGACGACTTTCCACCCGACCCGGGCACGGGCCCGTTGGTCGAGTCCCTCCTGAACGAACAGACCCGAGCCCACCAACTGATCACGGCCCTGACCACCCCTCCCACTCCCTGACCAGCCACCTGATCAATCCCCGCCAACCACCCTCCCGTGGTCGCACCCCTGTCGCCACATTCGGATCGCCACATTCGGACTCTGCGCGGTCGAGCGCGTCGCCCCGGGGCCGGTCCGTGCCGAGAACCTCATCCACGCTGGTCGCGGCTCCGCACCCGACGGCGAACCGCCCTGGTCCGCTCCAGGGTGATGCTCCTCGCCTCGTACTCGTCCATGGGGCCGTTGACGAGCAGAGCGGCATATCCGCCCCTGCGCTCGCCGGTCTCACCACATCCGCTGCCGGGCCCCCTCCGGTGGCGGTGGGGCGTCGGCTTCCGCCCGCACCACACGGGAACCCTCGGAACCCTCAGCGCCGGCCACGCACAGCGACGGCAGCCCGCGGAAGGACCTGGCGAGCGCCGACACGGTCCCGCTCACCTGGACGGCCAACTCCCAGCCCCGCACGCCGCCTGAGCCCCTGCCAGGCGGGCCGGCGGCTACACATCGATGAGGGCACCTACGAGAGTCCGTAGGTGCCCTTCTCCTGTGCCCCCGGCAGGGTGCGAAGCTGAGACACCCGCTTGAGGAGTGGGATCGAGTCCCGGCCGGGTGATGCTCGACCGTGCCGTGTGGCGTCCGTTCTGCCTGATCGGCGCATTACGGCACGAACGTGTCCCAGCCGTCTTCCGCGGCCCGTGTGACCGGCGCGGGTGATGCCCTTCCCTCTGCCGCCCGGTCAGCTGCGGCGGTGTCCCAAGGGCTGGGCGGTGCCGGCCGCCTGGGTGTTCTCGGCGGATGCGTCCGGGTTGCCGTGCTGTGCCACGGAGGCGGTCCGCGCCGCGCCGGTCCTGGTCCGCTGCTCGGGGCGGCGCAGCAGGACGACCGCGCAAGCCGCGGCTATCAGGGCCAGGACGGCTGCCACGATGAGGCACAGGCGCATGCCGTCGAGGAGGGAGTCGCCCAGGGCGCCGTAGACCTGATTGGCCGTGGAGCCGAGGTCCATCCCGGCGACCGCGCCCAGGCCGCCCTCCTTCGCGGTGGCGACGATGGCCTGGGCCTGGGTGCCGGTCACACCGGCGTCGGAGAGATGGCCGGGCAGGGTGTCCACGACGCGGGTGGACAGCAGGGCTCCGAGGACGGCCGGGCCGAGCGCGCCGCCGACCTGGCGGAAGGCGTTGTTGGCGGCCGAGGCCATGCCCGCCAGATGGTGCGGCACGGCGGCGACGGCGGTGGCCGTCATCGGCGTGGTGACGAGGCCGAGGCCGACGCCCAGCGCGATCAGCCGCCAGGCGATCGAGCCGTAGGAGGTGTCGGCGTCGAGGTTGGTCATGGCCAGCAGGGAGCCGGCGATCAGGAGCAGACCGACGCTGATCATCCAGCGGGTCGGGACGCGGTGCATGAGCCGCCCGGCCGGGGCTCCGGCCACGATCGCGGCGACCGGCACCAGCAGCAGCCGCGCGCCCGCCTCCAGCGTGCCGAGCTGCTGCACCATGCCGAAGTACAGGCTGAGGACGAAGAAGAAGCCGATCAGCCCGAGGAAGGTGATCAGGGCGACCAGGGCGGTGGCGGTGAAGGCCGCGCTGCGGAACACCGCCAGGTCCAGCATGGGGCTGTCGCTGCGCTTCTCCACCACGACGAACGCGATCAGCGCGACGACGCCCAGGGCGAGGGCGGCGACCACCTCGGTGGCGGTGAAGGAGTCGGCGCCGCCCTCGATCACGCCGTAGACCAGGGCGGTGACGGCGACGGCCGCGGTGATCTGGCCGGGCCAGTCGAGCTTGCGTCCGTGCGAGGCGCGCGAGTCGGTCAGCAACGGGGCGGCGACGGCCATCGCGACCAGCGCGAGGGGGACGGACAACAGGTAGATCCAGCGCCAGGCGAAGTGGTCGAGGACGACGCCGGCGATGACCGGGCCGACGGCCAGCGCCGCGAGCATGGCCATGGCCCACATGCCGATGAACTTGCCGCGCTCGCGGAAGTCGGGCACCGCGTGGCTGATCAGTGCCAGCGTGGTGGGCAGCAGAGCGGCCGAGCCCAGACCGGCCAGGGCCTGCCCGGCCCACAGCATCTGGATGTTCTGCGCACACAGGGCGACCGCCGCCCCGGCGGCGCAGAAGAACATGCCCGCCTGGAAGACCTTCTTGCGGCCGTGGACGTCACCGAAGACGCCTGCGGTGAGGATGAACGCGGCCATGGGCAGGACGAACGCGTCCTGGACCCAGGACAGTTGGGCGGTCGAGGTGTGCAGGGCCCGCTGGATGGCGGGCAGACTGACGGCGACCGTGGTGATCGGCAGGTAGGCGACGAACACGCCGAGGCAGGCCATGACGATGGTGGTCGCCCGCCGGTCGGTCGGCCTGATCGCCGTTGTGGTGGCGTTCACGGAAATTCTCCGCTTTCTCCCGTGCGGCGTGGTGTGCCGCGGTCGGTTGGGTGGGGCAGGGGTTGATGCACGGAGGCTGCCGTGCCGGGGCGGGCAGCCCTGACCTGCGGGATGTCGCCGGTGGCGTCCCGGAGGCGTCGGTGGGTGGGGTTTCCCGCGGCTTACGCGGCCGGTCCGGACCCGGCCCGGTACGCGGCCAGGTGGGCGCGTAGCCCATCGCGTGAACGGACGCGTTTGAAGGGGGCCTTGGCGACGGTGGCCCGGATGCGCTTGACCGGGTCGCCGGGATCACCCCAGACGACGTCGACCTGCGTGCCGATCTCGGCGTCGGCGACGTTCAGCACGGCCAGGGAGAGCATCTTGCGGAAGTAGTAGCTGTAGCCGCGCGAGGTGGCCGTGCCGACGGGGACGCCGCCGCGCTCCACTCGGTCCATCCACAGGTGGCCGCGCAGGTCGCGGGGCATGTCCATGAAGGTGTGGTGCGGGCCGTCGCCGTACAGCGAGCGGTGCACGTCGAGGACGTCGTCGCTGTTCCACACCAGGGTGCGCAACACCCGCGCGGGCTCGGCGAGCCGCTCCTTGAGGACGGCGTCGCCGAGGAAGGTGTGGTCGAAGCTGATCTGCCTGGTCCAGCCGAGCTCGACCGGGTCACGGTAGTAGTCGCGCAGCGACTCGCCCTGGAAACTGCCGGCGATGAACGCCCGCGGGATGTGCCAGGGCGAGCCGAGCAGGTGGGCGAGGAAGTCGGCCTGCTCGGGCTCGTACAGGGCGGGCAGGTAGTCCAGGTTCCGGGTGGGAACCGCGTTCTCCAGGTGGTTGACGGGCGCGGCCCGGTTGCCGAGGCGCCGGATGCCGTACTTCTGCCCGGCCTGAACGACCGCGTCGTACACGGCGCCGCCGATCTCGCGCGGGCCCTGCAACTCGAACCCGACCTCGCCGGTCATGCCCTGCCGCAGCGCCCGGACGGGGTGCCCGGCGAGGGTGATGGGCACCGTATGCATGTAGGGGGTGTCCAGCAGCCGCTCGTCGCCGGTCAGATCCAGCAGCAGCGGGATCGAGGCGGGGCCGGAGACCTGGTACACGAACCAGTCCTCGTCCTCGGCAGTGGCCTTGAAGTCGCCGTGCTCCAGGTTGTACCGGGCCCAGTCGCCACCCGGCCCGTGGAAGACGTAGTCCTCCTCGTCCAGCCGGGTCAGGATGCCCTCGCTCATGACATGGCCGTGCGTGTTGGTCTGCACGATGTGCTTGGAGGCGCCTGCCGGGAACCTCCGGAAGGAGTTGACCGAGATCCCCGAGAACAGCTCCGGTACGCCGGGACCGCGGAAGCGGGTCTGCGGCAGGAACGACCAGTCACCGATGTAACAGGTCTGCTTCCACGACAGGCTCTCGTCGAGCCAGTCGGTGTGCTCCGGCTGCCCGAAGAGCTTGGCGAGGATGTCGAACGGGGGTGTCGAGCGGAAGGCGTCGACGGTGAAGTGCACGGGGACGGATGCCTCTCTGATGATCAGGCGCTGCTCGCGTGTCGTGTGTGTCGTGTGTGTCGTGGTGCGGTCGGCGCGTCGGCACAGCGCCGCTTCATGGCCCGGAGCGCCCGGGGGATGCGAGGCGGACGCTCCGGGCCGGTCAGGGAGCGGCAGCGACACCCCGCCGGGCAGCCGACCCGCAGACGCCCGCAAGCACAGCCGCCGGCACCGGAGCCACGTCACCGACGACCCGCTGGATGAGGGAGGCACCGGTGCGCGACGCCGCCTGGTGGGGTCGCCCCACACCCGCCGCGGTCAGGTGCATCAGCAGGACGAACGTGCCGAGGCAGACCACGGCCGGTACCAACCGCGTGCTCATGGGAGTCACGGCCTTTCCTCAAGGACACGCCCCAGCATCCGCCGCGCCGCCTCCGACCATGAACTTTGCAGCCCGAGACGAACAAAAGCCTCCACTCTGATCCACCGGATGACAAACTCTCCCCGTGAACGACGATGTGGACAGGAAAATCCTCCACGCACTCCAATGTGCGCCCCGCGCCCCCTTCCGGCGCATCGGCGAGGTGACGGGCGTGTCGGAGCAGACCGCCGCCCGTCGCTACCACGCCCTGCGCCGCAGCGGGGTGATGCGGGTGATCGGCCTGGTCAACCCTGCGGTGTACGGGCAGGCCCATTGGGTGGCCCGCATCCGTTCCCGTCCCGATCGGGTCGGCCCGCTGGCGGACTCCCTGGCCAAGCGGCCGGACATCGCCTATGCCAACCTCGCCTCCGGTGGCTCGGAGATCATCTGCATGATCCGCTCCCCCGTCGAGGCTCAGCGCGACGACGTCCTGCTGCGCCAGCTGCCCCGCTCGGCCTCCGTCCTCGACGTCAGCATCGACCTGCTCCTGCACCCCTTCGGCGAGACCGGCACCAGTGAATGGACCGGCTACGGCGCCGGCCTCACCCCCGACCAGGTACGGCAGCTCACCGGTGACCGGCCACCCACCCCCGCGGGGCCGCCGCGGCCCCCCACGGACGAGGACACCCCGCTGCTGGACGCCCTCGCTGAGGACGGCCGCACCACACACACCCGCCTTGCCGAGCTCACCGGCTGGTCCAACGCGCGCGTCGCCCGTCGACTGGAAGCCCTGGAGACTTCCGGCACTCTCTTCTACGACGTGGAACTGCTGCCCGAGCGCCTGGGCCACACCCTCAACGCCACCCTCTGGCTGCGCGTCGCCCCCGCCCGCCTCAAGCAGGCCGGCGAGGAACTCGCCCGGCACACCGAGGTCGCCTTCGCCGGCGCCATCAGCGGCCGGCACAACCTGATGGTCAGCGTCATCTGCCGCGACGCCGAAGACTTCTACCGCTATCTCACCACCCGCGTCGCCGCCATCGACGGCATCGACGCCTACGAGGTCAGCATCCGCGTCCGCCGCCTGAAACAGGCCGCCTCACTCGTCTTCCACGGCCGCCTCGTACAGCCGACGCCCCTGTAGGAGCCGACTGTTGCCGCTCACCGGGTCACGGCCCACGCTGGACCGGTGGAGCGCACGTTCACGAGGGCCGCTCACCAGCGTCCTGGAGGGCGCATGGGTTCGAGCGGATGATGGACACCATCGGCGCGATCTTCGGCCCGCTCCATGCGCTCGGTCTGGTCGCCTCGGTCGGGGTGCAGTGGACACGGAGAGAACCGGTGAGGCCGGTGACGGCTGGCTCTGCCCGACGTCCGGGTACCCCACGACTTGTAGAGCGCGTGGACCTTTCCGTCTCCGCCGGCCGGGTTGACCATGAGCGTGACGAACGGTTTCGTCGCGCGTGGCGACGAGAACGACGTGGGTGCGTTTGGGTAGGTGTCGTGGTGTGTGGGTCGTCGCCGGGGTCTCGGTCAGCTGCGGAACTGGTGCGTTCGCCGAGCGGTGAGAGGTGTTCCCTGGCGGCGGCTTGTACCACGACAGTCACCTTGCCGCTGTTTGTGTGCGAGCGGGGGTGTCGGGGCCGGTCCGCGCGGGACGAAGGCAGGAGCGCGGACCGGCCCCGATTAGGAGGCAGGCCGCGCCGCAGAGGCGGCGCGCGCCCGCGCCGTGCGCGGGCAGGCGTATTAGTTGCTGCGTGCCCTGATGAACACGGCCGTGGACGACGAACTGATCCGACGCAACCCGTGCCGTATCAAGGGCGCGGACCGCTACGACGTGCCCGAGCGGCCGATCCTCACGGTCGCGGAAGTTTTCGCCGTCGCCGGCTCCATCGCGCCGCGCTACCGACTGCTCGTGCTCCTGGCGGCCTTCACCACCCTGCGGTTCGGAGAGCTGGCGGCTCTGCGGCGCCGGGACATCGACCTGGAAGGGTTGACCGTCACCGTCTGCCGGGCTCAGGCCGAACTGCAGGACGGCCGGCTCTTCGACAAGGCGCCGAAGTCCGCAGCCGGGGTGCGCTCCGTCTCCTTCCCGGCCGAACTGCTCGACGCGGTCACGCATCACCTGGAGCAATTCGCCGCTCCTGGCCGCGACGGGCACGTCTTCGTCGTACCGCAGGGCGGGCAACTGCGGCGGAGCAACTTCCGGGACGACTGGGTCAAGGCTCGAAAGGCCGCGGGCCTCACGGCCGGGCTGCACTTCCACGATCTGCGGCACACGGGCAACACGCTGGCCTCGACAGCCGGGGCCGGCACGCGGGAGCTGATGACGCGGATGGGGCACAGCAGCTCCCGGGCCGCGCTGATCGACCAGCACATGACCAGCGACCGGGACCGGGCCATCGCCGACCGGCTTGGGACCATGATCCGAGAGGGTGGGGGAGGGACCTCCGGTCCAGGGGATGGGTGACGGTCTTGCTGCCACGGCCGATGCTGGCGATGCTTGGCAGATGCCAGGGCAGCGCAAGAGAAGACGTCACCAGCAGGACGAGACGCAGCGGGCTGCTGCTCGTTTCGCGCCTGAGGCGGGCCGCTGGGAGGTGCTTTTCGAAACCCAGGACGAGTCGGATTGGCACGCTCATATCCGCCGTCTCCGAGCGTCGGACGCCCAGATCGACTGGACGGCGGTGCGGGTGGACAGGCTCTGTGGGCGCCTGACACAACCGACCACCTTTCGGCTGAGCCTCTTCGTGCCGAAGGCAGTCCCCTACCCACACCAGGACTCTGCCGTGTAGTGGCACGCGTGTGGCACGACCCCGAACACCACGAAGGGCCAGCCTGGGAGGAAACCCTCCTGAGCTGGCCCTTTCTCTGTGCCCCCGGCAGGATTCGAACCTGCGACACCCGCTTTAGGAGTGGGATCGAATCCTTGCCGGGTGGTGCCTGGCGCTGCCGCACGGTGCTGTTTGCCCTGGTCAGAGCCGCGCGGCGAGCCACTTGATCCGGCTCATGCCGCCCTGTCGCGGACCGTCCGCTCACGCATCGCTCACGCGCTGCCGACTGCTGAGCGGCGCATGGTCAGATCTGGCCGAGGTCGATCTCCACCGGGAAGGGGGCTGCTGCCTTGAGGACGCCGGTGAAGACGTCTCCGTCCCGATAGGTCTTCGTCGCGGGGTCGAGAACGTAGGTGTAGACGAGAGCCACGCCTGTCGCGGCCTGCTCGATCCGCCAGTAGAAGCCGATGCCTGCCTTGGCGTACTGATCGACCTTCACGATCCGGTCGGTGGTCTCCGAGCCCGGCGACACCACCTCCGCGACCAGCAGCACGTGTTCAGGGCGGGTCGGGGTGATGTCGATCGTGTCTGCGCGGTACACGACGACGTCCGGGCGACGATTGGTGAGCGGGACGTCCTGAAGCCGGACGTCGAAGTCCGTGTCGGCGTTCCACTCCGGGCCCGCGGCGGCATCCAGGGCGTTCGCGAGAATCCGCGCCAGTCGGTTGTGCCGCTTGGACGCGCTCGGACTCACGACGACCATCCCGTCCACGATCTCGATACCGGCGCACTGCTCCTCGGACCAGGACTCGTAGACCTCCGCCGTGATCTGCTCATGCATCCACGCCGGGGCCACCATCTCGGCCGTCATGAAGCACCTCCCGGACACTGTGCTGCGGGCCCGATCCCGCAGGATTCAGCGTACTGTCTGCCGTCCGTGCGGCATGCTGATCTCGCTCACGCCCACCCCCCCGGTCGACCGGCAACGACGCGAGCCGGTCGACTTGTCAGCCACACCACTCGGCGACGTGAGCCGTCGCAGAACCCGGACCGCGGGACGCACCGAAACGCCGAAGCGCGGTCGGATTCGATGGTTCTGGCGTGAGCAGATCAGGCTGACTGGAGGACTGGGCCGAGATCCGTTGGCTGCAACGAGCCCAGAAGATGTCGCTCGCCGCCGTGATGGCGGAGCGAGAGCCACTCTTACGGCGTCGCCGAGGTGCCTGGGCCGTCCGATGCCGCGCACCCACTTGTCGCTGGCGCGCGGCTGCAGCTTCTGGATCTGGGGCTCGTCCAGTGTGTTGCGCACGATGCACCGGGGAGTGGACAGGTTGAGGTCCGGCATTTTCTCCTCCATTCGAAACGGTCGGCACTTCACCTCGTCCGGCGTCTGTCCTGTCGTGCGATCGCCGGCTCCACCGACGTGGCCCCGTCCGACCGTCGGTCCAGACAGCTCTCCACACCTTCCAGGAACGCAAGTACCTGTCCCCGAGCTGCTTCGACGCAACACCGAACCAGCTGACCACGATCGGCCCACACCAGGCCGCGGAGCGGGCGCCGAGTCGAGGACTCGGCGCGCCTCCGCCTACAGCGCCAGCAGCCTCCGTACACCCCTTCTTGTCATAGTGACAGGAATTGAAGTAGCTTAACCCCTATGCAAGTTGACGCATGGTCACCCATCCCCGTACTACTGACGGTCGATCTCGTGATCCTGACGCTGCGTGAGGGGCGACTGTGTGTCCTGCTCGTTGAGCGGGGCGAAGATCCTTTTCAGGGGATGCAGGCTCTGCCTGGCGGATTCCTCAATCACGCTGGTGAGGAGATCCTGGACGCCGCCCACCGCGAGTTGAGTGAGGAAACCGCTCTGAGTGCCCGGTCGGTGCATCTTGAGCAGTTGGCCATCTACGGGGACGCAGCCCGTGATCCACGGGGACGAGTCGTTTCTGTGGCCTACTTGGCGATCGCACCGGGACTCCCCGAACCGGTCGCGGGAACGGATGCCGTGGATGCTGCGTGGGTTCCGGCGGAAGCCGTCCTGTCCGGTGAGCTGGAACTGGCCTTCGATCACCGCCGGATGGTGACGGACGGAATCGAACGCGCTCGTACCAAGCTCGAATTCTCGGCGCTGGCCACCGCATTCTGCGGAGAACTCTTCACCATAGCCGAGTTGCAGAAGGTGTACGAGGCGGTTTGGGGTACCGAACTCGACACCCGTAATTTCTACCGGAAAGTCCAGGCTGTAAAGGGATTCATCATACCCGCCGGCTCGGGACGCAGAACCACGGGAGGACGCCCCGCGCGGCTGTACCGAGCCGGGCCGAAGACAGTGTTGTCTCCACCGCTGATCCGACCTATGCCGTCCGGGTTGGAAGAGGACACGGGAGAGGAAGGGGAGTAGATGTCGAATGACCTGGTGGTGATTCTCACCGCCCTCAATCTCGAGTACGAGGCTGTGCGTCGGAAACTGGCCGGTCCACAGCTTCACCGTCATGAGCGTGGAACGCGGTTCGAGGTGGGAACCGTGCAGGGCACTTCATGTCGTGTCGCGCTCGGTCTGGCGAACAAGGGGAATCATTCCGCCGCGGTGATCGCTGAGCGTGCGATCCAGCAGTTTTCGCCGATGGCCGTGTTGTTCGTCGGCGTCGCAGGTGCCCTGTGGGACACCGCCAGGCTGGGCGACGTGGTGATGGCGACACACGTGTACGCCTACCACGGTGGGACCAGCGAGGACGACGGACTCAAGGCCCGTCCCCGCGTGTGGGAGACGGCGCACGGTATCAGCCAACTCGCCTCGCATCTGGCTCGTGTGAACGACTGGGCCGACTACGCACCCAGTCATGGGCGCGCGCCGCACGTGCACTTCGGCGCGATCGCCGCCGGCGAGGTCGTGCAGAACTCGACGATCTCGGCCGAGGCGCGGTGGATCCGGCAGCACTACAACGACGCGCTCGCGATCGAGATGGAGGCCGCCGGTGTGGCCCAGGCCGGTCATCTCAACGGGGCGCCGGTGGCCATCATCCGAGGAATCAGCGACCGGGCGGACGGTACGAAGGGCAGCGCGGAGGACCGTAATTGGCAGCCACGGGCGGCGGCGAGCGCGGCGGCATTCGCCACACGGCTGGCCGTGGAACTGGTGGGAGAACAGGAGCAGATCGCGATGTCCCAGGCAGACAGGGCACGTACGGCCAACGGACTCAAGGAGCACATCAGCAATACCGCACACAACAGCACCGTTGGCATCATGGCCGGCTCGGTCACCGGGAGCAGCGTCTATGTGAATGCGGACCCGAAGGTGACCGGTCCGGCGGACTTGGTCGCGGAACTGGACAGGTTCCGGGAGCATTTGAATCGTCACCACGCCGACGGCGCCCCCGACGACGACACCTACCGAGAGGCACTGGCCGAACTGGGCTTTGCCCGCCGGGCGGCAAGGGAGAGCACGCCCGAATCGTCCAAGAGGGCGACCATGGCACTCAAGAGGTTACGCGGTCTGATCGCGGAGTTTCCCGAGCTGGTCTCCAGGCTGGCACCACTGGTTGTCGCGGCGGGTGACTTGTCATGATCGACGGCAGCCCTGTCACGAACAATTCGGCCAGTTACTCCACCGTCGGAATCCAGGCCGAGACCGTACACGATTCCAACGTCTACTTCGTCCATCCTGATGCGTCGCCTCAGGAGAAGTACAGCGTCGGTGTCCGCTTCCTGGAGGATGGCATCCCCAGCCGCGCCCGCGACATGATCAGTGACGCGATCGCTCACGGATACGACAACGCGGAGGTCCGTTTCCACTGGGTGCTCGCCATGCTCAGTGGACGCGCCTACCACGACCTCAGCACCGAAGAACTCCATCGGCTGCACCATGCTTCCGGGCTCGTACGGAACTACGTCGACGGAGAGTGGAAAGACGCTCTGCGCATCGCCTTCGAACTGCTGGCGATGCTCAGCACCGCGGATGGCGAGACAAGACGCGTACTGGAGCGGCTGCGGGCCCTGTCACCTCGTCGGCGTGACGTGATCCTCCGCCACTTCGACCTCGTACTCACCGGAGGTCTGAAGGACGGTCTGTGGGCCGAGAACCGCGAACGGGCCGAGACAGATCGCTTCGCCAACGAACGGGTCAAACGGGTCTGGGCCTATTTCGAACCCGACCCGATCGGGGCACGGGCCATGCTGCCCCGTCCGAGCACCGCCGCTGCCGCCCGAGCAGCCCTCCCGGTCCGCGCCGGACTGTTCGCCGTCAGCAGCGCATTCCTCTGGATCCTGGCGCTGATCGCGAATCCGGCCGCGGCCGTCATCGAGTTGCTGGTGGCGCTCGGTGCGGGCCTGGCCGCGGCCTTCTCCGGGAGCCGATGGTGGTACCAGGAACATCAGCTGAAGGCCAAGAACGCTCAGCCCCACATCCCGCACCCACGTGATCCCGCCTCTCCCGGGGACGGGTTCACCAACCGCGTCCGTCATTCGTTCGACCATTACTTCAGTGTCCGCGCGCCGCATGGATTCGCCCCGCAGGAATGGCTCGGTCATACCATCCACATCCGTAATAGCCTCGTCGCCGAGATCGCGCTTCTCTACCGCGAGAGCCGAATCAGCGTGGACCGGGTCAACTGGCTGATCCGCTATCTTGCCGAGGATGCCCGAGACCGCCACAACAGAGGAACTCTGTTCGATCAACGTCGCCAGAACCAGACGGCTGCGGTGGCGCAAGGGCTGTGCGTGATTGCCCTCATCGCTCTCGGCGTCACCACTCTGGGCATGCTCGGAACAGTGGCTGCAGGTTCCGGCGAGTCGCTGCTGATGGCTGTCCTGGCCGTAGTCGGTGCGGTCTTGTCCGGACGCGCGGCCGCTTTCTCGTGGCTGGAGGCCCGAGGCGAAGAGCGCCGAATGGCCGAGGAAACCCAGCAGTATCAAGAGCAGTTGACCGCGCGGAAAGTCGCGTACCAGAACTGGAAGTCGTTCCTGGACACCACGCGACCCAGCGAGCTGGAAATGGAGAACTGGCTCACGTGCGACAAGACGCTGTTCGTCGACGAAGCGCTCCGCCACCACCAGCTCACCTGGCGTGACCTGATTACCCACGCCATCCTGATGACACCCGCACGCCCCTACAAGCGAGGGCGGGTGAAGGGCGGTCCTTGGCGATACTCGCGCTACAACTTCCGTCTCTTCCTGGTCACTCAGGATGGCGTTCGTGAAATCAGCACGGAATTCGATTTCACCGATGCGAAACGCGAGAAAGAGCAGCGAAGCAACTATCGGTTCGACGCGTTTTCCTCCGTGCAGGTCACGGAACGCACCGATGTTGGCTACGACCTGGAGCTCATCCTCACCAACGGGCCGGCCAGGAACATTCGTGTCAAGGACGCCGACACCCATCAACTGGCACCGGATGAAAACGCCCGGGAAATCGCCGAGATCAACCTCGCTTCGGCTGGTTTCACCCACACCTTCCGCCTCTTGGAGGGAATCGCGGCGGACGGAAAGGGTTGGCTCGAACGAAACAACCCCAACAACCTGCCGCCCTTCCGCGCCGCCGACTGACTCTTCCGGGTCCTTGGGGCGGGCAGCGGCCGGAGCGCCGGAGCCCTGCCCGCCCACTCATCAGCCCAGCCGGGTTCCCAGCTCAGGAATGGCCATGACCGCCCCAGAAGACCTCACTGAGAGCAGACTGCTGCTGGCCGAGTACGACCGCATCAAGGAGGAGCAGAAAACCCGGATAGGATTCCGTGACAACCTGCTCTGCTTCACGCTCGCCGCGTCCACCGCGGTCCTGGCCATCACCGTCCAGAGCAGGCAGGCTCAACTGCTGCTCACCATCCCTGTGATCTGCCTGGTCCTGGGCTGGACCTACCTGGTCAACGACGAGAAGATCTCGGCGGTGGGTCGCTACATCCGCGAGCAACTGGGACCGCGGCTGGCCGAGCTCAGCGGCGCTCACGGCGCAGTGTTCGGCTGGGAGATCTACCACCGCGACGATGCGAGCCGCACCACGCGCAAGCGACTACAGACCGCTGTGGATCTGCTCACGTACTTGGCCTTGCCGATGATCTGCGTGACCGCGTTCTGGTGCTCTGCCGCCGTCCAGCCATTACTCGTGATCGTCTCCTTCGCACAGACACTTGCCCTGGCAGTACTGGGGTGGCAGTTCCTTCGCTATGCGGAGCGGTAGCGCTGCTCTGCCGCCACGCTTCACGTTCAATTCGTCGTCCCGACCGGCACGGCCGAGTACCCCGGCCGCTCTCGCTGTACCGATCCGGGAGACCTGGCCGGACCAGCTCCGGGCACTCGTGGCAAACCACGATCTGCAGTGCCTGCTCCCTGAAGCGGCGGATCTGGCGATCGCCGAGGCCGCGGCCCGGCTCGTACCGCGAAGCCATGCCACCTCCGAGAACACCGCTTGAAGCGGAGCTCGAACCCGCCGACGGGGAGGAGCCCGATACGGAATCCGTGCCGAACGTGCTGATCCGTTGGGAGACGGTCGGGAGATCAACTCCCCGTCCGCTCACGCAAAAGGCCCCGGACGAGGAGCCCGAGGCCGAATAGAACGCCTCCCTGGAGGAGAAACCCCAGGTCAGCGGCTTAATGCGTTGTGCCCCCGGCAGGATTCGAACCTGCGACACCCGCTTTAGGAGTGGGGTCGAATCTCTGACGGGTGGTGCTTGATTGTGCCGCGTGGTGCTCTTCGGCCTGATCGGCGCCGCCTGGTACGGCCGGTCCATCCGGGTCAGGACGGCTCTTGTTGTGCAGTCCGCTCACGCGCCGCTCACGCATCCGGTGACCGTGGGGTGTCCAATGGCGAACCGTGCCGGGGCGCGGAAGGCTGATCGTCTCCCGTGGGTGCACCGGGGGAGTGGTGCCTCCCCAAGCCCATCCTGTAACTAACACTAATGTTGCTAACTGTGATGTTAGTATCTGCGGGAGGCGTGGCACTGGGGAGGCGGCGGCATGGCAGATTTCGTGGGCAGGCGGTATGAGCTCGAAACGCTGGATCGCGAGCTGGGCAAGGTGACGGCCGGGGTCGGTGGGGAGCGGCCCGGGCGGTGCGTGATGCTTCGAGGGCGCCGCCGGGTGGGTAAGTCGCGATTGGTGGAGCGGTTCGCCGAGAGGTCCGGTGCGCCGTTCCTCTTCTATGCCGCCACAGGGGCGTCGCCGGGGGCGGACCTGGAGCGGCTCAGCCAGGATGCGCAGTCGTCCAGCCTTCCGCTGGCGAATCTGCTGTCCGCGGCCCGTCCGGCGAGTTGGGATGCGGCCTTCGACGTACTGGCGGCGGCACTGCCGCACGACCGGGCGAGTGTGGTGGTCGTGGACGAGGTGCCCTATTTGATGGATGCGGAGGGCGCCTTCGAAGGCATGCTTCAGCGGGCCTGGGACCGAGTGCTGGAGAAAAAGCCGGTTCTGCTGGTTCTCATCGGTTCCGACCTGTCGATGATGGAGGCGCTGAACAGCTATGGACGCCCGTTCCACCAGCGCGGACGGGAGATGGTGCTGGGTCCGCTGAACCCGGCGGAGGTGGGCGAGATGCTCGGCCTCGATCCCGCCTCGGCCTTCGACGCGGCCTTGATCACCGGTGGACTGCCTCTGATCTGTGCGGAGTGGACGCACGGCGCCGGGATGTGGGAGTTCCTGCGGGCGGCGCTCAGCGATCCGGTCTCGGCCTTGCTGGTATCGGCGGAGCGCTCGCTCGCCGCGGAGTTCCCCCAGCAGGTCCAGGCACGCACCGTTCTTTCGGCGATCGGCAGCGGTGAGCGGACGTTCTCCAACATCGCCCGCGCCGCCGGCGGGATCGGGGCGACCCCGCTACAGCGGTCGCTGGGGATCCTCGCGGACAAACGGGTGATCGCGGCGGAGCTTCCCGTGTCCACGCGGCCTTCGAAGGATCGTCGCTACCGGGTCGCGGACCCTTACCTCCGCTTCTGGCTGAAGCTCCTGGGTCCGGCGATGGAAGAGATCGAGCGGGGCCGGGGTGACCTGACACTGCGGCGCATCCGTGAAAACTGGACAAGCTGGCGTGGCAGGGCCATTGAACCTCTGGTGCGCGAGGCGTTGGCGCGGCTGCTGCCCGACGCGAACCTCCCGGCCGCCCCCGCCATCGGCGGTTACTGGACCCGTACCAACGATGTGGAGATCGACGTCGTGGGAGCGGACCGCGCGCCGATCGCCAAGGAACTGTTGTTCGTGGGCTCGGTGAAGTGGCTGGAGAACTCCCCGTTCGACCGGCACGATCTCGCGGCGCTGCACCGGCACCGCGCCGCGCTCACGCCTGCTCCCGTACCTGTGATCGCTGTCTCGCGCAGCGGGATCGACTGCGCGGGGCTCGACGCCGCGTACGGCCCGGCGGAACTTCTCGCGGCGTGGTCCTCCTGAGTGCGCCGGGATACCAGGTCAGCGGCGTAATGCGTTGTGCCCCCGGCAGGATTCGAACCTGCGACACCCGCTTTGGGCCCGTATGCCGACGACACCGAGGGACGAGGCAGCCGCGAGTCTGTCCGCCGCCAGCTGGGACGGTCGGCTGGGCGATGCCCTGAAGCCCTCGGCGACCCGGTGGATGGACCACCAGCGCGAAGCGCTGCACACCACCTACCGCGACCTCGGTCGGAAGACGTGGGACACATGGTCCGCGTACACAGGTGCTGAGCGCGTCACACGGCGACGTTCAACGGCGCGCACGCCGACATCCGCGCCGCTTTCGGCTGACGCACGCGCAGCCGACGTCGAACCGTCCCAACCAACGGGGTCACCACCGTGACGATCACCTACGCCCGGCTCGACCACCTCAACCTGTCCCGCCTCGTCCACGACCTCACCGCGTGGAAAGAGGCGGTTGCGGAAGACGAAGGAGGTGGACGACTCCCACGGGCCCAAGGCGCAGAAGCCCTTCGAGGCCGCTGGATGCGCGGATCCGCCGACCGGTCTCCGATGCGCCGTGGGCGCTGTTGTCCGCTGTCACACACGCCACAGGCCGCTGCCGGGCCTGTAATGCTCAGGAAATGCCGTAGACATCGGGACGACGATGCGGCGGCCTAGCCTCTGACCTGGGGTGGTTGTCGATGGGAGATGTTCTCGCTGTACAGCCCGGCCGTATACCGGCCGTTGGACTCGGCCCGATGCTGAACGCGGCCAGGCTCCGGCGCGGTTGGCGGTTACGCGAAGCCGCACGGCCGCTCGGCCTGTCCGCTTCCTACCTGCACGATGCGGAAGCCGGACCGTGCCGGCCGTCGCGGGCTGTCGCCGAACTGCTCGCCGACGGGCTGCAGCTCAACGACGCTGCGCGTGCCCACCTGTTCGCCCGCGGCGATGTCGCGGACCTCGGCCACTCCGCGGGGCGCGCAACCCGACTCAGAGGACCAGGAGCCGCGCCGAGGTACTGGGTTGTGAACCCGTTCGTTGCGGCGTCATCGACAGGAGCCCCCACGCACGGGCCTCGCGCTGTGCTGGTTCGTGGGCGGTGGTCGGCACGTGATCTCGGCGGGGTGAGAGGCGACAGTGAGCGGACACGATGAGCCTGCGGAGCGACGTTCGGTGGACGGGCATCCCGCCGATCGCTGGCAGCGGGTGCTGAGTCACCGTGAGTCCTTGCTGAAGGTGGCGCGACGGCGGTCCATGAATGTGGACGACGCCGAGGACGCGGTACACGAAGCCATGGTCCGTGCGGCGGAAAACGCCAACGTGGACGACGCCCGGCTGGGCGCGTGGCTGACATCGGTGACGATACGGCTGTGCGTCGACCGGTATCGGCAGATCAACCGCGAGGCCGATGTTCACGCCCGTTCGGCGCGCGCCGCGGCCGGACCCGCCACGGTGGAGGAGGCGGTGTGCGACCAGGCGGAGGCGAAGTGGCTTGCCGGCCACAGCGCGGACCTTCCGCTACGCCAGGCGGAGGTGTTGAGCCTGCGGGCGCAGGGCTTTGACCTCGCACAGATTTCGCAGCGCACCGGACTCAGCTACCAGGCGGTTCGGTCGCTTCTGGCCAGGGCCCGCAGGGCGCTCCGCGCCGTACTGGAGGCGACACTGGTTCTCGCCGTCTGGGTGTGGCGCGGGCGGCCGCGAGTGGTGAAGGAAGCCGCGCAGACATCCGCGCAGGCAGCCGCGTTGGCGTCCGTGGCGGTGACCCTGACGGTGGCGGGACTGGCCCTGAGCGCACCTTCCGAAGCGGAGACCGAGGAGGATCCGCTTTCGCGGCGTCCGTACGTGACGTATCTCCCCGCAGGTCCGGGGCCCTCAGCGGGGCGAGAATCGATTCCGTCCGAGACGGCCTTGTCCGGTCTTCCCGTCGGGCTCGGGGACGGTCCGGTGTCGCGGACGGCCGCGGGTGCCCTGGCGCCGGCGTCCGCGGCCCCGTCGAACCTGCGGGGCACTGTTCTGCCAACCCTGCCAACCCTGCCAACTTTGGCCGCCCTGCCAACCTTGCCCGCCCTGCCAACCTTGCCTGCCCTGCCAACCTTGCCCGCCCTGCCGGAAGGCCCCGAACTGGCTCTGCCGACGGGGCCGGACGTGTCCGCCGTAGTCCCGTCCCGGCTGCCGGTTCCGCTGCTCGACCCATCGGGGCCGGCTCCGCTCGATCGAGCCGGGCCGTGCGCTTGCCACATTGCTGCCGGACCGCTGACGACGGGAATGCGGCCGCCGGCTCGGCGCTGAGGTCACAGCGTCCGCGCACTCTCTCGAAAAAATCTCTCCTCTCGTGCGACTCACGCGCCGCTCGTCCCCGTAGAGCAGGTGACGTATCCACGCCGCTGCCGCCAAGGCGGCTCTGTGAGGAGGCGAGTTACGCGTGACTCGATGCAGGAGCCGAACCGGCAGCCGCAGCCACAGGTTCTCCGCCGACCAGGCACGCGAGGCCGCGCCGCGCTTCGTCCAGGACAGCGTCTCGGGTTTCTCCGCCGACCGGCAGTTCGTCGGCCAGGAGGCCGTCAGCCACCTGGACGGTGACGCGCTGCGGCCGCCCCGTCGGCGGGCCATCGCAGCGGGCGAGGCCGGTGCCCGTGCAGTCACCGCGGAGGTGGACCGTCGCACCGCTGCCGTCGTCCGTCTGTCCGCCGCTCCGGGAACAGCCGATGCGGCGGCCTTCCCCGTCAGTTCCGAAGACGCGAGCGCCGCAACACGGGCGGCCCTGGGAGACGAACACCTTCCCACGGCCGCCGCCGGTGACACCCGGCATGCCGGCCGAAGGACCGTCACGATCGACCATTGCCTGAGCGGACGCGCCGAAGCTCTGTTCCGTGACATCGAACGCCTCGAAACCGATGCCCGCACCCGAGCTGTGCCCGGACGGCGGGGCGCGTACGGGATCGACGTCGATCGCAGTCTTCCCGTGGCCGTGGCCGTGGCCGTGGCCGTGGCCGAGGGCGTGGCCGTGGCCGAGGGCGCACCGTGGCCCGGTACCGCTACGGGGGCGAGGTGGCCATCACCGATGTCGAGGAAGCGCCGAGCGGCGCCGAACCGGGCGGCACTCCGCCCGCCGGCATCCGCACGTCGACCAAGTTCCGCACCACGCACGAGGCCTCCATTCCGGACCCGTACATTGACTCCCCCGGCGATGGAATCGGGCGTGAAAGCGGCAGCTGCTCCGAATACCGGTTTTCACGGCGACGACCTGGGGATGGTGTACGACACAGGAAATTTCCGGTGCCGAGGCCGCGGCACACCGCTACCGGCCGAATCCCTGAACGTTCACACCGAAGGGCATCAGTCCGACCCCACGCCACAAGAAGATCAGCGGCAGTTCCCATGTCCGACTCCCGGCGCACCGCAACTGGAGTGGATTTCTCCGTCCGACTGTTGCGGAACGACGGGAGCCACGCCCGCGCGGTGGTCGAGCGCAACGTTGGCAGCCCATATCACAATCCCGGTCTCCGGTATCGGCCATGCCAATCAGTGCGACATCCACCAGAACGGTTCGCGCTGGATCCACCGTGATCACGGCAACATTCCCGATAACCAGCTCCATGGCTACGGCCAGTATTCCGGCGGGATGTACGTGCTCGACCTGATCTTCGGAAATCACCCGGTGGTGCCATAAGCGCCCTGTCCCGGTTGTGTGCCGAGTCTGATCGGCGGTGCCACACAGGCGGGCTGCCTACTCATGTCGGAGAAATCCTTGGTCGAAGCGCCGACTTCTGTTCGCATAAGAAGCTGGACTCTCGGTGTCGTTTTCCTTTTCCCTCTCTCCTTGTCTTCCTGTGTTTTGGCGGCCGGGTGCCGTCCTGACGGTCCAGCTCCGGGGCGTCGGCGGGTGTCGAGGAGTGAGGCGCCCGGCATCTGCTCACCGTCACTCTGCGCCAGGCTGCACGACACTTGAGCAGGACACATCGGTGAACTGGCCTTTGGCGGTCCGCTTGTCGACGACCCGGCCGTCGATGCGAATGGAGCAGGAGACCGACCCGGCCTTCCCGCCCGCCGCCATCACCTGCGCCACGGCCGCCCCGGGGCCTGCCGTGATGGTGACTTCCTCCTTCCACGGGAGTTTGGCGTTGTCCACGCTCTTGTCGTTGTTGATGCCGTTCGCCCGGTAAGTGATCAGTGCTGACGTGGAGTCGGGGCTCGTGACCTGGTAGACGACCGTGTGCCGCGTGGGCTGGAGAGCCTGCCGCGCGCGCTCCTCAGGGCTTGGTTCCCCGGGGCCGCCGACGGCCGCGAGGACGGCACCGCCGGCAGTGGCGAGCAGCAGGACGCCGAGTGACCAGAGGAACCATCTGGCGCGGTGACCGTCTAGTGCGGGAGGCATGGGAATTCTCGCTTTCTGTCCTGTGCGGCCGGTCGGGCACGGCCGAATCCGGTGAATCGCGGAGGGCCGAGCATGGCCCTGGGGTGCCGACGGACCGTGTGTTCGAGCTGTCATGGTGGCATTCAGTCGGCTCCCTTGACCAGTGTTCACGGAATTAATCCTGGCTAAGGCTGACGGCCCTGCGTTCGATCCCGTTGGTAACCGGTTCTGCTGGGGTCGTCATGGTCCTTCCATGCTTCCCGGAGAACGTGACCGGCATGCCACGAGCCTGGAAGGCAAATACCTGACACTTTCGTTTGAGCGCCATGCCGACCTGACCTGTCGCAACGCCATCCTTTCGCCCTTCGACCGCTCGCCCAGCGTGTCTTCCATTTGTTTTCGGTGGTGTTGTAATTACGCCTCAATGGTCCTCTTCACGTTCTCCCGGAACCCAGGTTGAAGCTCTATTAATCTTCGGTTAACAATGCAGAGATAAGTGGGACATAAGGGCTCGGTAGATGTTTCGCTCCATGCCGTGAAGGTGAAGTCTCGGCTGCCGCTGAGAGGTGGAACGGGATGCGATTCATCGGATTTCTTCGAGTCCCGGCTCCATGAATGTCCAGTGGCGACTGTGAAGCCTTTGTGGTGGTGTCTGCCGATGCACTCATCTCTAATTGCGGGAAGGGCTAGAATGTTCATTCTCAATGCGCCACGCATGCGCTCGTCCAGAGGCTGGCGGCAACGCCGGCCCTGGACGACGCGTGCTGTGGCGGGTGCCGTGGCGCTCGCCTTGAGCGGGCTCGTCCTGGCCGTGACCGCTCCCGCGGCTTCCGCGGCGACGCACCCGGTCTCGATCAGGAATCTGCAGTACAACCCGGCCAGCATGAACGTAGCGGTCGGCGACTCCGTGACCTGGTCGAACGACGACAGCGTCATCCACAGCGTGACCGGGGGACCGCTGAACTCACCCGACCTCGATCCGGGGGAGAACTACTCCTTCACCTTCACGTCCGCTGGGACCTTCGACTACCGCTGCAAGTTCCACCCGGACATGACCGGCACCGTGGTCGTCGGCGGTTCGTCGTCGCCCTCGCCGACCCCGACCTCCACCAGCACCTCCAGCCCGACACCGACGCCGCCTCCCACGGGCACCACCTCCCCGGCGCCCTCGGGTGGTACGGGCGGTGACGGTGAGGGCGGTGGCCCGGTCGGCGTCGGGCCCCTGCCCGTCTCCTTCCACCTCACCGACAACCAGAACGCGTGGTTCGACACGAACACCAACCTGTTCGGCGGCCGCGCCCTTGCGGTGGCCGAGATGCCGCGCGTACCGATCAGCGGCACCACGTCCAGCCTCCCGGGGCTGAACCTTGACGGTCTCCCCCTGATAGGTGAGGCGACCGGCGACGGCGGCCTGCTCGGTGGCGACGCCCTCGGTGCGCTCAACGGCGACCTGCCCGGCCTCGACGAGTTCGACTTCGACGGCTCGGACGCACCGCTGATCGGCGACCTCGGGGTCGACCCGCTGAAGCTGCTGGGTCTGGACTCGACCAAGGACGCCATCAACAAGGCCCTGCCCGATGGCGACCCCCGCGCCGAGGAGGCGGCCACGCTGCTCGACCAGCTGTCCGACGAGATGGAGGACAAGCCGGCGAACGCGCCGACCACGCTGGACGACCTGCCGGTCGGCGCCGATCTGCTCCCGCTTCTGGAGGACATCCAGAAGTACGCCGAGACCAACGACCTCGAGCTCCCGGTGACGGCGAACTTCGATGTCTCGGCTCCCGCCGCTGCCTCGGCGCACACCGTCACCGGCCTCATCTGGCCGGAGAAGGCGAAGGGCTTCCCCTTCGACCAGGGCGGCGCCTTCGTCGGCAAGACCAGCGTCCAGCTGACCGAGCCGGGCCTGTACGCCTTCGCGTGCAAGGTGCACCCGTTCATGCTCGGTGCGATCGTCGTCGACGACCCGCTCACCCCGGGTCTGGACTTCGGCGAGAAGCTGCGCGTCAACAGCCGCTCGCTGAACGTGCCGTCCAACGCCGACATCATCGCCGAGCTGGTGCAGAAGTTCTTCACCATCACGGTCCCGGCCAACTGGCAGCGGTACAGCGACACCGAGGCCACGCAGTGGAACCCGTCCTACCCGCCGGCGCCGATCCTGATGAACACCAGCGACGGCAAGCAGGAGCTCGTCCCCAGCCTGGACGCGTACCTGAAGAACAAGTTCAACACGCCGAAGACCCTCCCCGCCGCGAACCAGAAGCCCAGCGTCCCGGGCGTCGGTGAGGTCTGGGTGGACACCCAGTTCGAGAAGTTCGCGGGCAAGTCCAAGCCGGGTGCGGCCACCAAGATCGACGCCTCCGACTGGACCGTCGACCGCAAGGTCGCGCTGCCCCAGATCAACATGAACAACCCACACAATATGTGGACGGACCGTGACGAAAAGTACATCTACCAAACCGAGTGGTTCAACGACAAGCTGGACGTCTTCGACCGCAAGACCGGTGAGTTCGTCCGGCAGATCAAGGTCGGCCCCGACCCGTCCCACGTCATGACCAGGACGGACACGGACCAGCTGCACGTCGCCCTCAACGGCGGCGGCGCGGTCATGGAGCTGGCACCGGGCGGCACCGGTATCGACCGGCGCATTCCCGTCCAGGCCCCGGGTGAGAAGATCGCCCACCCGCACGCCCACTGGATGAGCGGCGACGCCAAGCACATGGTCACGCCGAACGTGAACACCTACGACTCGACCATCGTGGACATTCCGACCGGCGGCATCCGCAAGGAGAAGACCGGCGAACTGCCGATCGCGACCGGCATGACACCGGACGGCGCCAAGGCGTACGAGGCCAACTTCCTGGGTGGCTCCGTCTCGTGCATCTCCATCAAGGAGGACGCGTGCGTCGACGGCGGCACGAAGACCCACTACAAGGAGATCGACCTGTGGGGCGACTACGACCCGGTCAAGGGCGCCACGGGTGACTTCGGTGGTCTGCCGATCCAGCTGCCGGTGACCCCGGACGGCAGTGCGCTCCTGGTGGCGAACACCCTGACGTCGAACATCACGGTGATCGACCCGAAGACGGACAAGATCGTGAAGTACCTCCCCTGTGACGCCGGGTGCCACGGCATCAACTTCGGCGCCAAGAAGGGCGGAGGCTACTACGGCTACGTCTCGAGCAAGTTCTCGAACGCCATGTCCGTCGTCGACGTCGACCCGAACGGCGACGGCGACATCTCGGACGCCAAGGTCGTCGGCCGGATGCTCCTGACCGGTGACGACAACACCAAGATGGACGACAAGATCACCGGCTACGCCGGCATGGGCGGGCAGGGTGTTCTCGCGGTCCCGCTGGTCTACAACGGCTGGGCTCAGCGCGTGCCCGGCAACGCGGTCAACGACCAGCTGACGTGCCGTCAGCGCAACCCCATCGACTACGAGAGCAAGTGCTCGTAGCGATCCACCACGGCCGGGGGGCCGCCCGCGGGCGGCCCCCCGGTTCTCCTCAGAGCCCTCATGAGCGCATGAGAAGGACACACTTCCATGGAATCTCCCGACCCCGCGTACCCTCCACCGGCCGGACCCCGCCGCACGTTCCGCCTCTCCCACGTCGTGGCGTCGAGCGCCGCGTTCTTCGTCGTCATCGGCCTGACCTCCTTCGCTCCCGTCCTCATGAAGCAGGTGGCACCCGACGCTCCGCACCGGCCGAACCCGTCCGCGGTCGGGGCGCCCGGCGAGGCCAAGAACCTCGGGGACGGCACCCAACTGGCGCCCTACGAGGTCGTCGACGGGGTCAAGGTCTTCAAGCTCCACGCGGCGCCCGTCTCCTGGGAGACCGCGCCGGGCAAGGTCCGCCAGGCCTACGCCTTCAACGGCATCGTCCCCGGCCCGGTGATCCGCGTGAACGAGGGCGACCCGGTCCGCATCGTCGTCGAGAACGATCTGCCCGAGCCGACAGCCGTGCACTGGCACGGCATGGACCTGCCCAACAGCCAGGACGGCGTACCCGGCCTCACGCAGCCCGAGATCGAGCCCGGCGAGAGCTACACCTACGAGTGGAAAGCGATCAGCCCGGG
This sequence comes from Streptomyces akebiae, assembly GCF_019599145.1. Lineage (NCBI taxonomy): Bacteria > Bacillati > Actinomycetota > Actinomycetes > Kitasatosporales > Streptomycetaceae > Streptomyces > Streptomyces akebiae. The sequence continues at coordinate 5,869,452 of NZ_CP080647.1, forward strand.
CACCCACTGGTACCACTCGCACATGCACGGCGAGCAGGAAGGCAAGGGGCTCTACGGATCCCTTGAGGTCGTGCCGAGGACCGGCGACATCCGGGCCGACCGTGACTACCGCATCATGATCGGCGACGGTGCGCTGGGCTTCGTGTTCAACGGCAAGAGCTTCCCGGCGACCGAGCGCCTCAGCGCCCGGGTGGGCGAGAAGGTCCGTATCCGTCTGATCGGCACCGGCCCGGAGATGATCCACCCGATCCACCTGCACAGCGGCCACTTCACGGTGGTGGCGCAGGACGGCCGGCCGCTGCCCGTCCCGCAGGAGATGGACACGCTGAACGTGGGCGTGGGACAGACCTACGACATCGTCTGGACACCCACCACGACGGGCAAGTGGATGATCCACTGCCACATCTTCTCGCACTCGGAGACCCACGAGGGCATGGCGGGACTCGTCTCCGTCTTCCAGGTCGACCCGGCGGTCGTCTCCGTACCGGACCTGCCCCTCATCAACTGAGCACAGCGACCCGCCGTCTCCCCCTCCCCGTCCCCGCGTCCCCGTCCCCGCTTCCCCGCGTCCCCGTCCCCTGCTGAAAGGAACCGATCCCCATGATTTCCCGCGCTCCCGGGCATCCGTCCAGCCGCTGCCGCCGCCTGTCGGTCGCGGCCGTCGCCGGAGCCGCCGCCGTCGTCCTCCTCGCCGCGCCCGGTGCCTTCGCCCACGTCACCGTCAACCCGAGGACGGCCGAGCCCGGCGGCTTCACCAAGGCCGACTTCCGGGTGCCGAACGAGCGGGACGCCGACTTCACCGTGCGGGTGGAGATAGCCTTCCCGGCCGAGCACCCCTTGCGGCATGTGTCGGTCCAGCCCGTTCCCGGCTGGAAGGTGACGGTGAAGAAGGAGCGACTGAAGCAGCCGATCGTGGACGGTGACCACGAGATCACCGAGGCGGTCACGTCCGTCCTGTGGGAGGGCGGCACGATCCGCCCAGGGGAGTTCCAGGAATTCCCCGTGTCCCTGGGGCCCCTTCCCGAGGACGCCCCCGAGCTGGTCTTCAAGGCGGTGCAGACCTACTCGGGGGGCGAGGTGGTGCGCTGGATCGACGTCCCGGAGAAGGGCGAGGCCGAGCCCGAGCACCCCGCACCGGTCCTCGCACTGAAGAGCACCGCACCGGTCACGGCGGCGGCACCGGCCGCGGCCAGGACCTCGTACGAGGCGGAGGCGCCCGCCACCGACATGGTGTCGCGACTGCTCGGCGGCAGCGGGCTGGCCGTCGGCCTCGCCGCCCTCGGCTGGGCGGCGGCCGGGCGGCGGGCCACCGCGACGCGGTCCGCCCAGGCGGCGAGGCAGGAAGAGATCACGGCCTGAGAGAGCCGGGGGCGCCGACAGCCCCGTCCCCCAGGCCGTCGGCGCCTCCCCTGCCGCCTCCGACGAGAGAGATCACGATGCACCGAACAACGCTCCACCCGTCCGTGTACGCATGCGTCGCACTCCTGCTGGCAGCGCTGGCCGTGGTCGCCGGCTCCACCCCGGCCCGAGCCCACGCCTCCGTGGTGTCGACGGCGCCGGCCGACCGCCAGGTGCTCGGCACCCCTCCACCACGGGTGTCCCTGTCGTTCACCGAACCCGTGAGCCTCGGCCTGACCCGCGTCGACGTCATCGCGCCGGACGGCGACACGATCGCGACGGGGCGGCCGGAGCATCCCGCGGGCAGGGCCGAGGAGGTCGCGGTCAGGTTGCGGACCCTGTCGGCCAAGGGCACCTACACCATCGTCTGGCACACGGTTTCCGCCGACTCCCACCCCGTGCAGGGCACGTTCTCCTTCAGCGTCGGCCGGCCCACGGCCGGGAGCTCGCCCGCGTCCGGCGGCCCGTCCGCGGGCGTGGAACACGGCTCGGTGACCGCGGCCGTCGCCCTGCACGTCGCGGCGCGATGGGTCTCTTTCGTGGGCTTCGCCGTTCTTGTGGGGACCGCCTTCTTCGTCGCGGCCTGCCGGCCCGACGGGATCCGGCGGCGCCCTGTCCACGTGCTTGTGTGGACCGGCTGGTCCGCCCTCATGACGGCGACGGTGCTCTCCCTGCTCGTCTACGGGCCGTACGCGGCGGGCACCTCCCTGTTCTCCGCCCTGGACGGGCGCCTCATCGCCGCGACGCTGGGCAGCCGCATGGGCCTGATGCTCGCGCTGCGTGCCGTGCTCCTCGCTCTCGTCGCGGCAGGACTGGTCCTCGCCCGCCGGCGAGTGACCGCCGGCAGTCCGGTCCCGGGCGACCGGGCGGAGTACGCACTCGGGGCGGGGCCCTCGTGCGGACCCGGATGCCGGGGCCGGATACGCAACACCGTCGCCGTGCTCGGCGTCGGCTGCGCGCTCGCCCTGACATGGAGCCTCGCGGGCCACAGCGCAGCGGGCCCACTGGCCGCGCTCGCCGTGCCGGCCGACACGGTCCATCTCGTCGCCATGGCTGTCTGGACGGGCGGGCTCGTCGCCCTGGGCACGGTGCTGCTGCGGTCGTGGGACGCCCCCGGCGCCCCGGTCCTGGAGCCCGCCGTCACCCGGTTCTCGCGCGTCGCGGGGATGTGCGTCGTCCTGCTCCTGGCCACCGGACTCTTCCAGGCCTGGCGGCAGCTGGGCGGTGTGCCGGCACTGCCGGGCACGCTGTACGGACGTGTCCTGCTCGGCAAGTTGTGCCTGGTCGCGGTGCTGGTCGGGCTGGGCGCCGGGGCCCGTGCATGGGTGCGGCGCCACTACGGCCAGGCGCCGTTGGTGGTCCAGGGTCGGCGCAGGCCGACTCGGCCGGGGCCGGACGGCGGCCAGGTCCGGCGCTTCGGGAGGCTGGTGATGGCGGAGACACTGATCGCCGCCGTCCTGCTCGCGGTCTCGACCGTCCTGGCGAACACCGATCCGGCGACCGCGGACGGCGGGACCTCGGCGGACCGGCAGGGCCGGCGGCCCGCGGCGGGAGCGGCGTCCGCCGGACCCCGGACCGCCGTGCCGTTCAGCCGGGCGGCCGCCTTCGACAGCGGAGGGCGGAGCGGAAAGGGTGTCGTCGCCGTGGTGGTCAGCCCCGCGGCGAGAGGGGTGAACGAAGTCCACCTCGCGGTTCTCGACACCCGGGGACAGCCACGGGACGTGCCCGAGGTACGGGCGGAGTTCAGCCTGCGCAAGCCCTCGGTGGGGCCGATCCGCGTTCCCCTGACGTACGCGGGCCCCGGTCACCACATCTCGAGCGCCTTCTCACTGCCCCTGCGCGGGCGGTGGCAACTGGCGCTGACCGTACGCACGTCCGACATCGACCAGGACGTCGTACGCATTCCGGTTGATGTCCGCTGAAGGGTCGCCTGAAGGGTCGCCGCGGCGGTGGCCCGGACGAAGGAGGATCGCGACAACGTGCCGAACACACGCGACGCTCGCAAACTGTCGGTTGACGGACTTGAGGATCTGCGACGGTGTGCCGTCGCGGCCGTGGAGTCGGGTGTGCCGCGCACGGAGGTCGCGCGGCTGTACGGAGTCTCCCGGCAGACCGTGGGGGCCTGGGTCCGGGCCTACCGGCTGGAGGGCTCCGACGCGCTGCGCCCGCGCAGACGCGGCCGACGACCGGGCGACCAACTGGCGCTCTCGTCCGCCCGGCAGCTCTGGATGCTCCGGACCATGACGACGACGACGCCCGACAAGGTGGGACTACGGGACGTGCTGTGGACCTGGCAGTCCCTCGCGGCGCTGGCCCACCGGGAGTTCGGCGTCGTCCTGGGCACCACGACCATCCGCAACTACCTGACCCGGTGGGGATTCTGTCCGGACACAGCACAGCCGACCCGGATGCTCCCCCCCTCGCGCCGCCCTGGCGCACGGGTTGCGCGCGACGACGGGCGCCGGGACGGCCGAGGCGCAGAGGAGACCGGTGACAGAGACGCTGTGGACCGACCATGCCCGCGTGCGCTGGTGCGTCTGCGGCCCCCCGGCGGACCCCGATTCACGCATGTCCCTGCACTCCGACGTCCTCTTCGCGGTCACGAGCCGCAGAGCCGTGCTCTTCACGCCGGCCCGGGACCCGTACGACGGCGAGGAGATACGGGAGTTCTACGCCCGCCTGCTCAGCGGGCACTGCGGCCCGGTCGTCCTCGTGCCCGGCTGGGAACCCACCCGCCGGACGGAGCTGCTGGACCTGTGGCTCGCCACGCACACCGAGAGGACGCCCGTCGCACTGTGACGGGAGACGCCGCAGCTCTGGGCAGTGCTTGGACGGCTGCCGCGTTGCTGGCCACCGGCCACCGTCCGCCGTCCGACGTCCACTGACCGCACCGCACCACCCCGGTCCTGCCGCTCGGATCGTGCAGTCCCGTAACCGTGACGCGATCAACGCCGCCCAGTGTGCGGGACGCGCCGATCGGGCCGATGCGGGTGGCCTGGACCTGACCGACCACTGAAATCGGAGGTTGACAACCGGTGAGAATCAGGAACGAACAGGTATCCACGTGCAGTTGTCGTAGTGTCACGCGGCCCGATGCGCCGGGGAGCGCGGACGGCTCCGCCCGATCGTCGACGGGAGGGGTTCTCGCAACGGCGGCGCGCTTCGGCAGGCGGCTGCGCAAGGGGACGGCGACCGCCGCCCTGACGGCGGCCGCGGTCGCGGCCCTGACCGCGTCCCAGGCCCCCGGCCTGACCGACAGCGGTCGGCAGCGCACGGACATTCCCGCGGCCGACACCGACACCGACACCGACTCCGACGTGACCGGCGACTCCCCTTACTACACGGATCTGCCGCCCCTCGACAGCCCCGCCCAGATGCCCAGCACGGGCGACGATGACGGTGACGCCAACACCGGTGAGCCCGAAGCCGGCATACCCGTCACCGTCCTGCACGCGTACCAGAAGGCACAGGCCGCCCTCGCCGAGTCCAAGCCCGGCTGCGACCTCACCTGGCAACTGCTCGCGGCCATCGGCAAGGTGGAGTCCGGGCAGGCCCGCGGCGGACGCGTGGACGCGAACGGCACCACGCTGTCGCCCATCCTCGGGCCCGTCCTCAACGGCAACGGCTTTGCGAAGATCACCGACACCGACGGCGGCGCGTACGACGGCGACACGGTGCACGACCGCGCCGTAGGCCCTATGCAGTTCATCCCCTCGACCTGGGCGAGCTGGGGATCTGACGGCAACGGCGACGGCAAGAAGGACCCCAACAACATCTACGACGCGGCGCTCGCCGCCGGCCGCTACCTGTGCGCGGGTGACCGCGACCTGTCGGTCACCCCGCAGTTGCACGCGGCGATCCTCAGCTACAACCACTCGCAGGCCTACCTGAACACGGTCCTGAAGTGGCTCGAGTACTACCGCAAGGGCACCTACGCGGTCCCGGACGGCACGGGTGTCCTGCCGACCGGCCGCAGCGACGACAGCGACGGGCCGAACCCCAGCCCGTCACCGAGTACGCCCGGTACGTCCGAGCCGAGTACACCGAACCCGGGCACCACGAAGCCGGGCAACACGCAGCCGGACGGCGGCGGTTCGACGAGCCCCGGCCCGAACGATCCCGGCACCGAACCCGGCTCGCCCGCGCCCAGCCCCGCGCCCACCCGCCCGGTGGCGCGCCTGGAAATCGCGGACACCGGGGAGCTGACCGCGACGGCGGGCGACGCGTTCGGTGAGGGGGTGGCCGTGCGAGCCGAGACGCCGTCGGACACGGGCGTGCCGAAGGTCACGGTGCGGCTCCCGATCGTCGGCAACACGGACACGGCCCTCACCGGCGGCGAGAGTGTCCGGCAGTAGGCGCACCGAGGCTGCGACCTGGGTGCTGCCGGTCGAGCACCTGGTCGAGCACCTGGTCGAGGTCCTGGCGTGGGCCGCGCGGTTGTCCGCCGTCACGCGGGCTGGTGTGTCAAGCGCTCTACGCGGAGCCGAAGCCGCTTGGCGGAGACACCCGTAGGAAGAGTTGATGTCCCCGCAGCCGCGAGCGTCGGGGGTATCAGCGCCGGCTCAACACTGCTGGCTGGGCCGTGCTGTGGTCGGAAGGGGGCAACCACGGGGCGGTCAGCGCGCGCACCAGACCCTCGACGGACGTGAGGCCGGGCTGCCGTTTCCGCACAGCCCGTGAGCAGCGGGTATGCGCGGAACACGGAAGCAGGAGCGCCCCGTGCATACCGTCGCAGTCGGTGCTGCTCTTCGCGGGCGGCTGCGGCGGGGGCGCAGTCCGGCTCGTACCGCGCCCCCGCGACCTCCGAGAGCACCGCCCCCGAAGCGGAGCCCGAGCCTGACGACGCCGAAGAGCCCGGCTGGAGTCCGTGCCGGATGGCGCTGATCCGTTGAGAGAAATATCGGGGTCTGGAGGCCCGTCCGCTCACGCAAACGGCCCCGGACGACGAGTCCGAGGCCGAATAGAACGCCTCCCTGGGGAGGAAACCCCAGGTCAGCGGCGTAATGCGCTGTGCCCCCGGCAGGATTCGAACCTGCGACACCCGCTTTAGGAGAGCGGTGCTCTATCCCCTGAGCTACGAAGGCGGGGGCTTGTAGAAAACCTTGTTGAAGACCCAGGACGTGGATCTTCGGCAAGGGGCACAAGCCCGCTGGTCAGACGTGGTGCGATGCTCTCTGCGCGGTCACTTGAGCAGACAACACGACGTACCAACGACCGACCAGGGATAGCGTAGCGGATGCGCGCCAGCAGCTGTCCTCTGTATAGAGGCAGGAGAGCGGGGCGGCGAGCTTGAACGTCTCTGAGCTGCAACTTCCGTGGCCTGTAGCGAATGATTGGTGGGCGTTCTGAGGGAAGCGGCCGAGGGCGGTTGGACCGTTCTGCTCCATGCGTCAGCTTGTGGGGCCACTGAGTGCTGTAGCGCTGGTGTCTGGCAGGGCAGGTCACCCCTTGTTCGGGGACAGGTCCCCTCCTGGAACTCCGTGCAGACTCTCGCCTTCACCCTGGCATGAATCGCGGTTGACGGCTTTGCTGACGCCGCCCCGACCTCACAGCGCTGCGGGCACGGATGGGGCTGCTGGTCGCTCGACTGTTCCAGGTGCCTCCGCTGCCCTGTACGTCCGAACGTGATCGGTGCGGTGGTATCGGGACGGCGAGAGGGGGCGGCACGGCCGTTGGCGAGGACCCCGCGCCGCAGCCGACACCGGAGCGCGCGGTCCTCCGTTGCCGGGTGGGCATCCGTCACGGCGTGAACGCGTACCACGGGCCAAAGCTGCCGCCCTAGACGGTGTCCGGGCCGGTTCGTGAGAGGCGGACCATGGCGCGGTAGAGGGCGGTGGGCTTCGGCGCTTCGGGCAGCGGGGGGATCGGTGCGCCGGGTGCGGCGTAGGAGCGGAGCATGTGGCCGACGAGGCGGCGCCAGGCGTCGGGGGCGTCGTCACCGGCGGCGGCGATGACGCCGGCGTTGGCCATGAGCAGGATGACGAGGTCCTGGTGGGTGAAGTCGTCGCGTAGGTGTCCGCTGTTCCTGGCGCGGGCGATGAGTTCGAGGAACCCGTTGTGGGACTCGGCGCGGCGGGCTTCCAGTGCTTTGGCGGCGGGGAAGGTCATGGTCAGGACGTCGGCGAAGCCGCGGTCGGCGGCCTGCATGGCGCAGACGGCGTGGAGGTAGCCGGTGAAGCCGTGCCAGGGGTCGGGGTCGGCGAGTGCCGCGGTGACGGCGTCGGCGTAGGCGTCCATGCGGTCGGCGAAGACCGCGTTGACGAGTTCCTCCCTGGTCGCGAAGCGCCGGCCGAGCGTGGCTTTGCCGACGCCTGCCTCGCGGGCGACGGAGGCCATGGAGACGCCGAGTCCTTCGGTGGCGTAGAGGCGGCGGGCGGCGGCCAGGATGCGGTCGCGGTTGCGTTCGGCGTCGGCGCGCAGTCCCGTACCGGGCTGCTGGCACGGCGTCTGGTCGGAAGGGGGCGAGTTCATGCCCCCACTCTACTCAAGTGGAACGGCCAGGCCGTTTTTGTTGTACGGTGGGCGGCAGTGAAAGTGGGCCACCTGGTCCACTTGTTTCGAAGGGTTTTGTCATGCGCGCTGTCACGCTCGAATCCGTCCCCTCGGCCCCGGCCGTGAACGACGTGGACGCTCCTCGCCCGGCGGCCGGGGAATTGCTGGTCAAGGTGGCCGCTGCCTCGGTTAACGGCATCGACCTCGCCACCGCCGCCGGCTACACGCAGGCGTTCATGGAGCACCGGTTCCCGCTGGTCCTCGGCCAGGACTTCGCCGGCACCGTCGAGGAGCTCGGCGAGGGCGTGGAGGGCTTCGCGGTCGGCGACGCGGTCTTCGGTGTCGTGCTGAAGCCGTACCTGGGAGCCGGGTCGCTGGCCCAGTACGTCACCGTGCCCGCCGGACACGGAGTCGCTCACATCCCTGCGGGCGTGAAGTCGGCAGACGCCGGCGCGCTGGGCGTGGCCGGAGCCACCGCCCAGGTGAGCCTGGATGCGGTGGCCCTGGCCGAGGGCGAGACGCTGCTGATCTCCGGGGCCTCCGGCGGGGTGGGCGCGCTGGCGGTGCAGCTCGCCGCCGTCCGTGGCGCGAAGGTGATCGCGACCGCCCGCCCCGGCGCGCAGACCGACTTCGTCACCGGCCTGACCGGCGCGGACGTCCACGTGGTCGACTTCACCGGCGACCTTCAGGGACAGGTCCGCGCGATCGCCCCGGAGGGCGTGGACGCGGTGCTCCACCTGGCGGGCGACGGCGCCCAACTGGTCGCCCTGCTGCGGCCGGGCGGACAGCTCGCCTCCGCCACCGGCCTGACCCAGGACGACGTCAAGGGACAGGACGTCACCGTCCATACGATCATGTCCAGCCCCGACGCGAAGCTCCTGGCCTCCCTGGCCGAACAGGTCGCCTCCGGCGCGCTGCGTGTGCCGGTCACCGCCACCTACCCGCTGGAGCGGGCCACGGAGGCGTTCGCCGCCTTCAGCGCCAGCACCCCGGGCAAGATCGCCGTCTCCTGCTCCTGACACCCGTCCAACGGAAGAGGCAACGACCGTGCCCACCATCGCCATCGTCGGCGCCGGCCCCGGTATGGGCCTCGCCATCGCCCGCACCTTCGGCAGCCGCGGCTTCGACGTCGCCCTGATCGCCCGGACCAAGGAGAAGCTTCAGACCCTGGTCGGCCGGCTCGGCCAGGAAGACATCACGGCCGCCGCGTTCCCCGCCGACGTGATGGACCGCGCCTCACTGACGGACGCCCTGGACGCGGCCAAGGCCCGCTTCGGCGGCATCGACGTCCTGGAGTACTCGCCGGCCGCGCACTCCCTGCTGGAAGACTCGCCCACCGCGCACTCCCCGGTGCCCGCCCTCACCCTGGCCACTCCCTCGGAGGCCACGGTGGACAACCTGCAGCCGCAGATCGAGTACGTCTTCTACGGCGCCGTCACCGCCACCCGCACAGTGCTGCCCGCCATGCGGGAGGCGGGCGCCGGCACCCTGCTGTTCACCACTGGCGGCGGTTCGGTGGATCCCGTCCCCATGCTCGGCAACATCCACGCCGCCGGCGCGGCCCTGCGCAACTGGGTCATCAACCTGGACAAGGAGCTGGCCGGCAGCGGTGTGCACGCCGCCCACGTGGCGATCAACGTGTGGATCGGCGACGGCGGACCGGAGGGCTTCCCGACGGCCACACCCGAGCAGATCGCCCCCCTGTACTGGGACCTACACGAAAAGCGTGACCGCTCCGAGGCCGTCTTCAACGCCTGACCGGCCGGCTCACCCCGCTCCCGGGAGGGACATCCGCTTCCTCCCTGCCCCGTCCCCTCCCGTAAGGAATCCGTACGTGAACGTCTTCTTGTGGATAGTCCAGGCCGTGCTGGCCGCCATGTTCGCCATGGCCGGCGTCATGAAGTCCACCCAGCCCAAGGAGAAGCTGGCCGGCCAGCTGCCCTGGACGGCCGACTTCTCCCAGGGCACCGTCCGCTTCATCGGCATCGTGGAGTTCGCCGCAGCCCTCGGGCTGATCCTCCCCCCGGCCACCGACATCGCCCCCGTGCTGACCCCGCTGGCCGCGACCGGCCTGATCGTGGTCATGGTGCTGGCCGCGATCACTCACGCCCGCCGCAAGGAGCCCGGCGCGATCGCCTTCAACGCCGCTCTGCTGATCCCGGCCGCCCTGGTGGCCTGGGGCCGCTTCGGGCCGTACAGCTTCTGACCCTCTCCGTCCTGCCCCCTTACCCCGCCTCCTTACCTCCGCCTTCTGACCGCCACCGCGAGGAACCCCCTGATGCGTGTCACCGTCTTCGGCGCGTCCGGTGCCATCGGCCGCCTGGTCGTCCAGCAGCTTCTGGACGACGGCCACCAGGTCACCGCCCTGGTCCGCACACCGGCCAAGCTCGCCCTGACCCACTCCCATCTCACGGTCGTCGCCAGGCAGTTGTCCGACCGCGATGCCGTCGAGCAGGCCGTCAGTGGCGCCGACGCGGTGATCAGCGCGCTCGGCCCGTCCCTGAAACGGTCCACGACCGGCACCCAGGTGACGGACGGAACCCGCACCATCGTGCAGGCCATGGAGGCGCATGAGGTCACCCGGTTCATCGGCCTGGCCACGCCCTCGCTGGCCGATCCGCGGGACAGGCCGCACTGGAAGCACAAGGTGCTGCCCGTCGCCGCCGGCCTGATGTTCCCCAACGCGCTGGCCGAACTGAAGGGCATGACCGAGGCCGTCACCGGCTCCGATCTCGACTACACCATCGCCCGCATCACCAACCCGACGAACAAGCCCGCCACCGGCCGCATCCGCTCGGGTTTCCTCGGCCACGACAAGGTCGCCTCCGCAATGACCCGCGCCGACATCGCCGCGTTCCTCGTCGCCCAGCTCACCGACACCCGCTACCGGCGGGCCATGCCCGCCATCAGCAACTGAGGCCAGGACCCGCCATGACCTTCGAAGCCGGCGGCCACTCATTCGGCAACAAGTCCTCAGCCGTCGTCACCGCGGTTCTGCGCGTGCTCGCCGTCGTCGTCGACCGGGGCCGCTTCGCCCCTCTGCGGCTGGTGAACCCGATCCGCGTCGCCCACCGCACCTCCAGCCAGGAGCCCGCCCATGTCGCCTGACCAACTGATGATGCGCGCCGCCCAGTACGACCGTTACGGAGGCCCCGAAGTGCTCTCCGTCGGTACCGTCCCGCGTCCGTCCCCCGGTCCGGGCCAGGTGCTCGTCCGGGTCCACGCATCCAGTGTCAACCCGGTCGAAACGAAGATCCGCTCCGGCGCGATGCGTCTGATGACCGGGCGGCGCTTCCCCAAACGCACCGGATTCGACTTCGCCGGAGAGGTGGTCGAACTCGGCAGCAAGGTCAGCGACGTCACGGTGGGCGAACACGTGTGGGGCATGCTCAGCGACTTCTCCGGACGAACGGGCGCGGCCGGCGAATACCTCCTGGCCAAACCCCAGTCCATCAGCACCGCACCCAGCGGCACCGACCTGGTGGCAGCCGCCGCCCTGCCCTCGGTCGGCGTCACCGCACTGCGCGCCCTCCGCGACAGCCTGCGCCTGCGCCCGGGGCAACGACTGCTCGTGGTCGGCGCGAGCGGCGGCGTCGGCAGCACGGCGGTCCAACTGGCCCACGCCTGGGGAGCACACGTCACCACCATCGCCGGCGCCGCCAACGCCCCGTTCTGCCGCGAACTCGGCGCCGACGTGACCCTGGACTACGCCACCACCCCACCGAACTCCCTGAAAGGGAAGTTCGACGCCGTCCTCGACTGCCACGGCTCCTCGGTCCGCGACTACCGCCGCGCCCTCCGCCCCGGCGGGCGCATCGCCTCGCCCTCCGCCGGCGCCATAACGTTCGCCCTGCTGTCCACCGTCCTGCCCGGCCCGCGCGTACGCCTCCTCATGGCCAGCTCCCGACGCGCGGACCTGAAAACCCTCGCCGATCACGTGGACGGGAAAGACCTGCGCCCGGTCATCGAGCGCGTCTATCCCCTGGACGAGATCCAGGACGCCCACCGAGCCACCGAAACCGGCCACGCCCGCGGCAAGCGCGTCATCCGCCTCGTGTAGCGCCGAGGGGGTGTCGTCCGAGCTCTCTGCCGCTGGGAGTCGGTTCCGTTGTGAGCGGCGCCGACATCGCCGCGCTCCTTGTCCTCCCGGCTCACCCGCGCCCTCCACCGGCGAGCCATGCCCGCCATCAGCAACTCAAGCCAGGACTCCGCCATGACCTTCGAACTCGGCGTCTACTCCTTCGGCAACACCCCGCGCCTGCCCGATGGCAGCCGCGGCCCCACCGCCCAGGCCATCCGCGACGTACTGGAAGCCATCAAGCTCGCCGACGAGGTGGGCCTGGACTTCTTCGGGGTGGGCGAGCACCACATGCGGGCGATGCCGCTGTCCTCGCCCACCTCCGTGGTCAACGCCGCCGCGGCCACCACCCACCGGATCAAGCTCGGCACCACGGTCACCGTCCTGTCGACCGACGACCCGATCCGGGTGTTCCAGCAGCTCGCGACCGCCGCTTCCCTCGCGCCCGGACGCATCGAAGCCGTGGCCGGACGCGGCTCGTCGACGATCACGTTCCCGTTGTTCGACCACAACGAGCACGACTACGACATGCTCTACGCGTCCAAACTCGCCCTGCTGATGGCGGTCAACGCCGGCGAGAACATCACCTGGCACGGGCCCCACCGCAAGCGGCCGCTCCAGGATGTCACCGTCTTCCCCCGCCCCGAGGAACCGCTGAAGATCTGGCTCGGCACCGGCGGCAGCCCCGACTCGGTCTACCGCGCCGTCGAGCTCGGGCTGCCGATGTTCCTGGGTGTCCTCGGTGGCACGCCCGAGCACTGGGCGCGCTACGGGCACGCCTACCGCGCCGCCTGGGACGAGGCCGGGCACCCCGCCGAGCGGGCCGACATCGCAGTGGCCGTGCACGGCTTCGTCGCCGAGTCCGCCACCCAGGCCCGGTCCACCTACCTGGAGTACGAGCACCGGATGATGGCCGAGGGCAGCGCCGAACTGGGCCGCCCCGCTCCCTCGCGCGCCGACCGAGCCGCAGCCATCGAACCCGGCGGCATGGTCTTCGTCGGCAGCCCCGACGAGATCGCCGACCGCATCCTCCACCTGCACGGGCTGCTCGGTCACACCCGCCAGATCCTGCAGATGGACGTCGGCGGCATGCCACAGCGCGACTTCCTGCGCGCCATCGAACTCCTCGGCACGAAAGTGCTGCCCCAGATCCGCGCCGAGCTGGCGAAACCATGAGCAGGAACCGTCCCCACCACGGCAGCCGCCTACCGCCTCGCGATCTCCGCCATACGACCGGCTCGGCGCCCCGACCAGCGGGTGCCGCCTCCGCAAGCCCAGCGATGTGCCCCCGGGCCGACCGCCGACCAATCCGGCGGACTCCGCGCCGCCGAGGTCGCCCTCGCCATCCGCGGGGAACCAGCCCCGCCGCCGCCCGAAGTGACGGCGGCGTGAAGACCGTCGCCACCGGCTTACGCGCCCGTGGTCCGCCGACTCTCCTCATGCCCCGGGCGCCTGATGCCCGCCCTCAGTGATCCCCCCCACCATGAAGGAGCAGACCGCAATGACCACGACCACCGATCCGTCCTACGTCGACCCGGCACTGATCAACCCCCGCGCGTTACGTCTCGTCGAGGCGTTCAAGGACGCCCTGGCCCGCCTCCGCGACGAGGAAGGGCTGACCTTCGACGACCTCAACGCCGTCACCGACCTGTTCCAGCAGCTCCAGAAGGCCACCGGCGCCCCCCTCGCGCTGGTCGCCATGCCCCTGTACGGCGAGCTGTTCCAGGGTGGCCGGGACGGCTACACCCCCTCCGAGGATGTCAAGAGCCCCACCGTCATCCCCGGTTCCCCGCGTATCGACAACCCCGGCACCCTGCCGATGCGGCCGGACGAGCCCGGCACCCCGCTGATCGTGTCCGGCCGCGTTCTGGACGGCCACGGTCAGCCGCTCGCGGGCGCCAGGCTGGAGATCTACCACGCGGCCAACAACGGCAACTACTCCGGTCTGTACGACGACGGAGTGCCCAAGTACAACCTGCGCGGGCACCTGTTCACCGACGCCGACGGCCACTACACCTTCACCACCGTCACCCCCGTCGCCTACGCCGACGAATACGCCATGGCGATCGACAGCGTCGTCGAGGCCGCCGCTGCCCTCGGCCGCAGCCTCTACCGTCCGGCCCACATCCACTACGAGGTCCACCACCCCGATCTGATCACCCCCTGGTTCGGCGAGATCTACTTCAAGGGAGACCCCGTCATCCCCGTCGACTTCGTCGGCTCGAAGCTGGCCCACCCCGCCCTGCAGGCGGACACCGCCCTGCACGAGAACCCCGAGGACATAGCCGCCCACGGTTTCCAGGGCCCCTACCGGACCATGGAGTTCGACTTCGTCCTCAAGACCCGCACCAGCCCGGACACCATCACTCCGAAGGGGGAGAAGGCATGACTCCCGAGGACGTCACGGCCTGGTCGCTGGCCCGGCTGAACACGGCCTTCTTCCACCGCTACGACCGCCGTGAGTACGACGAGCTCCTCGAACTGTTCGCCCCCGACGCCCTGTACGAGGTCCGTGGACGCAAGCTGCGCGGCCATGCCGAGATCCTTGACGTGCTCAACGCCCGTTCCGGTCCCGAGGTGACAATCCGCCACCTCGTCACCAACCAACAGTTCCATGGCATCGGGGACGGGACCGCCCAGGGCACCGTCACCTTCATCGCCTACGCCGGCCCCACCCCCGTCGACGAGGGCCCCGCCCTGTATCCGGCCGCGAACGCCGGACACATCCAGGAACTGAACGACCACTACCGGCTCGACAACGGGCACTGGAAGATCGCCCACCGCGTGGTCCACCCGGTCCTCGCCCCAGCCCCCGCCTGATCACCCCCACGGTGTCGTCGTGTCTCGTCGGCGGGAGCCGTCTTGGCAGCTCCCGCCGACGAGCATCTGCCCGTTGAGGAAGAGCCGCGACCAGAGGCGGGACACGTCACGTGCCGTTGGCGCAGCGCGCTTTCCAAGCACGGGGTCACCAAAGCGCTGGAACGGCACTACCGACGAAGAGACCCGACAGCCCTTTCAGGGCGTCACCGCAGGCGGTTCCGCCGGGGCCGCAGCGACAGCCAGTCGGCAATCCCACAAAACGAAGATCAACTGCGACCTCCGTCAACTGACAAGGAGTCAAGAACATGCGACGCTCGGGAACGATGAAGCGCAGGGCCATGGGGGCACTTGTCGGGGGTGCCCTGTCCATAGCGACTCTGCTGGGCGCGAGCGGAGCCGCCAGCGCGGCCGGCTCCTTCTCGGTGACCGGTGGCGGACCGACGCCGCAGGCGGCGAATGATGCTGCGGCGGCGAACGCGAGCGCTGCCTGTGGCGGCAGCTACGTCTACGACAGCCAGGGCAGCCTCGTCGGGAATCCGGGTGGCACCTGGTGGACCGCCACCATATGGATCGAGTGCCTCTGACGCCGGGTAACCGCCGTCAGGCAGGCCGATAAACCCCGACGCTCCCGGCGCGCGGAGAGGGCGCGGCGGGAGCCTCACCGTCAGTGCGTTCCGTCGTCTCTGGCTCTGGGCTCTGGTCTCCGACCGTGGGCCTCTGCGACGTTACGACCGACCGCGAACGTGGCATGCGGCGGCGAGGAGCCCGGACTTCGCGTAGTTCCGGGGGAGGCGGTCTCCGTACCGTCGTACCACGTGACCGGTTCAGCCGACGGGCTGGTCGGCGGTCTTGGGGGAGGGACCGTACTGGTTGGTGCCCGGGGTGCTGTCCACTGTCATGCCCAGGAGGTAGAGGACGGGGCCGACGGCCGGGATCAGGGCGATGAGCATCCTCCAGCCGGACCTGCCGGTGTCGTGCAACCGGCGGACGGAGACGCTCAGCATCGGCACGATGAACGGCAGCAGGAAGACGCTGAGCAACGGAGCCTCGATCGCGAAGGCGACCCCGACGATCACGGCGGCGGCACCCATGTACAGCACCGAGAACCACCAGTACTCCGCGCGCCGTGCGCGACCGGAGAACGTGGCGAACTTGGAGGTGAGGCACGTGCGTGCCGCATCGGTCAACGACATGCTGGTCACGGCGGTCCTTTCGCAGAAGTGTCATGGGGGCACGGTGGATCGGGCGGTGAGAGTTCGGCCGTGCCTTCCGTGTCGGCAGTACGGCCCCCGCGGTGCAGGCCGTACGAGCCGTACGACGGGTCAGCACTTGGAGAGCTCTGCCCATCGCCGATTCGGATAGGTCGCTCCGTTTTCGTGAGCAGCGTAGCACGGGAAGTGGATAGGGTGATCCGATTTCTGGAGCGGGGCACCGGATGACCACGGGCCCTGGGGTTGCGCCGTAATGAGGCGTTTGCGGCCGTGGGACTCGACGGCCGCGCCAAGGGCACAGGACCTCTGCGCAAGGACTTCGACCCGTGTCCGGTACTGGTCCGCACGTCGGCGCCGTGTCCGCATGGTGCCGCGTCGTCGCTCCCGTGATCAATTGAGCGCGACGAGCCTGCGGATGCCGCGGAACCCCTTCGGGTCGGCCAGACCTCGTCCGTCACCGCACTTTCAGGACGGTCTTCCCCAGCGAGTGGCCGGCTTCGACCGCAGTGAGAGCCATCGCGGCCTCGGTGAAGGGCGCGACCTTCGTGACGTGGGGGTCGAGCATGCCGGACTCGACCAGTTCGGCGAGAGGGGCGAGTGCCTCCCCGTTCTGCGCCACCTGGAAGTAGTCACCGCCGAGTTCGGACGCTGCCGTCGGATCCACCGCGGTGACGATCCTGGACTTGTCCACGGCGAGACCGGCGACGGCGTACAGGGCGTCGCCGCCGACCAGGTCGAGGATGGCGTCCACGCCGTTCGGGGTTACCGCGGCTACCCGCTCGGCCACTCCTTGTCCGTAGGCGACGTGGGTGGCCCCGAGGGAAGAGGCGAACTCCGCCTTGCCCGGACTGGCGGTGCCGATCACGGTGACGCCCAGGTCGCGGGCGATCTGCAGGGCGGCGACGCCGATACCGCCACCGGCTCCGTTCACCAGCAGGGTGGCACCGGGCGTGAGGTTCAGCCGGTCTATGCCCTGGTGGGCGGTGGCCGCCGACACCGACAGGGCCGCGGCGTCCGTGAACGACACGGCGGTCGGCTTGTGTGCCGCGGTCTGGGCGGGCAGCAGCGCGTGTTCGGCGTAGCCGCCGGCCAACGGCAGGGCCCCGAAAACCTCGTCTCCGATCCCGAACCCCTCGACCCCGTCGCCGATCTCTTCGACGACGCCGGAGACCTCTGTACCCAAGACTGCCGGCAGTGTCAGAGGAAGGACCGCCCGCAGGTAGCCGGCGCGTACCTTCCAGTCGACCGGGTTCACCCCGGCCGCGTGCACCGCGACCAGAAGCTGACCCGGCCCCGGAACGGGCCTGGGCAGATCGACGAAGGTCTGCGTCTCGGGACCGCCGTACTCGGTGAAGACGTATGCCTTGGACATGGCTCCTCGTTCTGCTGGATGTGGGGAAGACTCGGGTGGCTGGAAAGTCGGGAACTCGGGCGTGAACCGCGAAGCGGTGTCGCTGGTCTGGGCGGGCAGGTCCCGGTACAGCGGGGCGATCTTTGTCGGGAGGGGCCGTGGCAAGCTTCTGGGCCGCCCTCGCGGGTCCGCACGGTGATCGCCGTGGCCTGCCTCGCTCCGGTCCGACGGATGCCGCCCCAGGGCCGCGGCGGAGAAATTCCCCGGCAGCTGAGCCGCCGTTCTGGATTCGCGCTCTGTCTTCGATCACTCGCCGGCCGCACCGGAGGCCCGCCGAGTCGAGGAACCTCCGGCGCGGTGGCGTGCGGTTGGCTCGGGTCCGTCTCCGCGTCGTCGGACCCGGGGTGTCCGCGTGACGTCAGAGCGTCACAACCGGCTCGCCATCGAGGAAGATCGCGTGCGTGTTGTAGAACGCGTCGAGACCTTCGGGGCCGAGTTCGCGCCCGTAACCGGACTGCTTGACGCCGCCGAACGGCACCCCGAGGTCGATGGTGATGCCGTTGTTGATCGAGACCGTACCGCTGCGGATCTTGCGGGCGACCTCCAGCGCATGCTGCTCGTCAGCGCCGTAGACAGCAGCGTTGAGCCCGAACTCGGTGTGGTTGGCCAGCCGGATCGCCTCGGCCTCGTCGCGGTAGGTCAGCACCGCGGTCACCGGGCCGAAGATCTCCTCCTGCGCGACACGGGAGTCGGGCGACACGTCAGTGATGATGGTCGGTGAGACGTAGTAGCCCTTGTCGAACCCGGGCGCGCGGCCACCGCCGACGGCGAATGTCGCGCCTTCCTGCCGGGCCGTCTCGAAGAAGCCGAGGACCTTGTCGTAGTGCGCCTTGTTGATCATCGGGCCGACCACCGCGTCCGGGTCGTGCGGATCTCCGACCTTGACCTGTGCGAACGCGTCGGCCAGTGCCCCGACGATCTCGTCCTTGCGGCTTTCCGGAACGATCAGCCGGCTCGGATCCGTGCACTGCGCGCCGTTGTTGTTGCAGACGTTGATCGGCAGGGTGTAGACGAGCCGTTCGAGATCCGCGTCCGGCAGGATCACCGCCGGGGACTTTCCGCCGAGTTCGAGCGTGACCTGCTTGAGTGTGGGCGCCGCGGCCGCGGCGATGGCGCGCCCGACGCCCGTCGATCCGGTGAACGTCACCTTGTCCACGCCCGGGTGGCTGACGAGCTGCTGGCTCTGCTCAGGACCGGCGGTGAGGACGTTGATCACGCCGGCCGGCAGGCCGACCTTGAGCGCGGCGTCCGCGATGTAGCCGGCGCTCAACGGCGAGAAGTCGGACGGCTTCATGATGATCGTGCAGCCGGCCAGGAGCGCCGGAGGAAGCTTGAAGGCGGCAAGACCGAGCGGCGCGTTCCACGGCACGATCGCGGCCACGACACCGACGGGCCGTTTCTCGATGCGCGCGGTGACACCGCTCAGGCCGGTGCGGACCTCCTGGAGCTCGGTCGAGTCGGCGAGGCTCGCGTAGTAGCGCAACAGACCGGCGAAGGCCAGAGGGTTTCCGCGGGCGGCACCGATGACCAGCCCGGTCTCGGCCATCACCAACTCGGCGATGACGTCCGTGTGCTGCTCGATCTCGTCGGCGAGCGCGAGCATGTAGTCGGCTCGCTCCTTCACGGACAGCTGAGGCCACGGCCCCTCGTCGAACGCGGTCCGCGCGGCCCGCACCGCGGCATCCACGTCGGCACTCGATGCCAGTGCGACCCTGCCGAACGGCTCTTCCGTCGCCGGATTGACCAGCGACTCTGAGCGGCCGTCCGCGCTCGGGCGCCATTCGTTGTCGATGAACAGGTCACGCTCGATCACGGGGGTCGGTCGACCTTGCTGAGGCATGGAGAACTCCTTGGGGGCGATAATGGGTTGACCTATCCATTTATTTGGACGGCCATGTCCAAAGTAACAGACGTGCCTGTCCAGAACTACTAGACTGAGCTCATGAGCACTCCAGAGGGCCTCACGCGCAAGGGACTGGCCACCCGCGCCCGCATCGTCGAAGCCGCCGCAGAACTCGTCCTGGCGCGCGGCGTGAACGCGACGACGCTCGAAGATGTCCGAGCTGCGACGAGGACGAGCAGGAGTCAGCTCTTCCACTACTTCCCCGAAGGCAAGCCCGACCTCGTCAGCGCACTCGCGGGCTGGCAGGCCGCGAGGCTGCTGGACGCGCAACGGCCCTCCCTGGAGGAACTCGACTCCTGGGAGGCGTGGCAGAAGTGGCGCGAGGCGATCACGGCCTACTACAGGGCGCAGCCCTACTGGGGCTGCCCCATCGGCTCGATGGTCAATGAGCTCGCCGGCGGCCACGACCAGGTCGCCGCGGCAGCCCAGGAAGCGATGGCGGACTGGCAGCGCCTGCTCCAGACCGGGACCGAGCGCATGATCACTGCGGGCCTGCTGCGGGCCGACACCGATCCGCAGCGGCTCGCCCGCTCGATTCTCGCGATTCTGCAAGGGGGGCTGCTGATGACGAAGACGACCCGCAGCGAAGAGCCGCTCCTCGACGCACTCGACACGATCTTCCTCACCTTGCGAGCACACGCCGTCGAGCCGCCACGCTGAGGGCGGCGGTCTCGAGCGGTGGTCGGGCTCCGGAGCCGGTGCCGGTCGGCTGGACACGCCTGCTGTGTGTCGTGAACCGGATAGGCGTCCGAGTGTGCGGAACTCTCCTCGGCGGGCGTCGGCCGACGCTGCGGGCAAGACCCCTCGGTCACTGCGGTCGCGGACACCGTCAGGAGGCCCGAGGGGTGTTCGTCACTTGCCTCATGCGCCGAGGCCGCGGCGCAGTGCGGCGAGCATGTCGGCGAGTACGCGTGTGCCCACCGCGGATTCAGGGATGAGGCCTCCGTGCAGAACTCCTGGGTAGAGGACGAGTTCGGTGGGGACGTCGGCGTGTGCGAGGCGCTGGGCGTAGTCGATGTCCTCGTCGCGGAACGGGTCGTACTGGCAGGCGGAGACGAACGCGGGAGGCAGTCCGGACAGGTCCTGGGCGCGGGCGGGCGCGGCGTAGGCCGAAACCTCGGCGGTGCCCCGGCGTCCCTCGCCGAGGTAGCAGTCCCAACTTACCTGCGTTGCACGGCTGTTCCACAGCGGTACGTCATCGTACGTGCGCATCGACGGCGTTTGGAGGCGGTCGTCGAGTTCGGGGACGCCCAGGTACTGGAAGCACGGCGTGGGCCCGCCGCGGTCACGGGCCAGGAGCGTCACCGCGGCGGCGAGGCCGCCGCCCGCGCTCTCCCCGGCGATCCCGAGGCGGTGGGGGTCGATGCCCAGTTCGTTCGCCGACTTCGCGGTCCATGCCAGGGCTGCGTAGCAGTCCTCCAGCCCGGCGGGGAAGGGGTGTTCCGGGGCGAGCCGGTACTCGACGGAGACCACGACAGTGCCGACCTCCGCGGCGATGCGGGTGGCGGTGGCGTCGAACTGCTCGACACTGCCCATGATGAATCCGCCGCCGTGGATGAACAGCAGGCCGGGCAGCAGGCCGTCGTGCTCCGCGGGACGGTAGACGCGGACCAACACGTCGGGTGCGCCGTCGGGCCCGGGGACGGTGACGTCGGCGGTGCTGATCGGGATGTCCGGCTCGTAGACCGGCAGGCCGCCTCGGACCGCTGCCTCGCCCATTGCTCGTAGCTCATGGAAGTCGGCGAACGGCCCGTTGGGGAACAGGTCGAGCCAGGGTGCGATCTCGGGGTCGTACGCGTAGGTCATGAAGCCTCCTTGGCGAGGTCGGGCGAGGTCGGGCGAGGATCCGGTGAGCGCGGCGTGAGCGACCTCGCAGGGCCCGGTGTCGCGGCATCGGTGCTCGGTGAGTGCACCGATGTGACGGGCGCCCGCTGCCGGACGGTGACCAGGGTCTTCACCTGCCGACGTCGGGGCGTCGTGGGCGATGGACGACACCCGGACCAGTCCCAGCGCGATGGATGCGAGGACGGGCAGCACAGCGTGGACGGCGCCGGCTGCGCGGTGCAGCTCAAGTAAGGCGGTGCGCTTGATGACGCCGATCAGCGCACCAGCGGAGACATACGTCCCCACCGCAGGCGTCGGGAGGAGTGAACGCGGCGGGACCCTCTTTCGGACCGCGCCGCCGCAGCGTCAAGCGCGATGGCGCGATCCGGCTCCGGCGAAGGAGGAGAGGACGGAGCCCTGGTGCGATCTCAGAGGCTGAAGACGAGTTCGGCCTGGTTGCGCTTGGTGGTGTGCAGCTCCCAGTAGACCGGGGAGATCTCCTCGGGCTGGGCGGTCGGGAAGCCGGGGACGGCCGGCGTGCCGATCGACACGTCGATGCCGACGTGGGCGGCCTGGACGCCGGTGCCGTCCAGCTCCTTGTGGAGGTTGATCGCCCAGTTGCGCAGCGCGGCGGCGGCGGCGTTGACGTTGCCGACCTGCGGCACGGGATCGATGGAGCCCGCGCCGGTGGTGTAGAGCAGCGTGCCCGCGTCGGCTTCCCGCATCGCCGGCAGCACCGCCTTGGTGGCGGTGATGGCGCCGTAGAGCTGGAACTCGATCTCGTGCTGCACCTGGGCCGGTTCGGCCTCGGCCGGGGTGGCCAGCGTGGTGGCGAGGCCCGCGACCGGGGAGTACTCCAGGACGTCGATGCTGCCGAACCTCGCGGCGGCGTCCTTGAGGGCCTGGGTGAGGGCGTCGCGGTCGAGGACGTCGGCGGGGAAGGCGGCGGCGGTGATGCCCTCGGTGGTGAGCCTGCCGACGAGATCGTCGAGCTTGGCGCGGTTGCGGGAGATCAGGGCGACGTCCAGGCCCTGGGAGCCGAAGGTGCGGGCGATGGCCAGACCCAGCTGGGGGCCGGCTCCGATGATGGCGATGCTGGTCACAGCGATCCTTTCCTGAGCTGGTCGAAGGAGCAGGTATTCGGATAGGTCTATCCATATCGAGATCCGGATAGGTCTTTCCGGTTCACTGTCGCCACTGTATCACCGAAAATGGATAGGGCAATCCGATTGCTAGACTCCCGGGTATGACCCCTGGCCCCCAGCGTCCCGACGGCCCTGCCGCCCAACCCTTGCGCAGCGATGCCGAGCGCAACCGTGAGCGGATCGCCGCCGCTGCCCGCAAGGTGTTCGCGCGTGACGGTCTGGGTGCCTCGATGGCCTCCGTGGCCCGTGAGGCGGGGGTGGGGATCGCCACCATGTTCCGCCGCTTCCCCACGAAGGAAGAGCTGGTCGACGCCGTCTTCCTCGACCGCATGGACGCCTACGCCACCGCGGTCGCCGTGGCCCTGGAGGACCCCGACCCCTGGAACGGGTTTGTCGGCTACATCGAGACCGCCTGCGCGATGCAAGCCGCCGACAGCGGCTTCGCCGACGTCCTGATCACGACCTTCCCCACCGCCAAAGCCCTGGAGCGGCGCCGCAACGAGGCCTACGAGGGCATGGTGGAGCTCATCAGCCGGGCCAAGGCGACGGGCCGGCTGCGCGAGGACTTCGACTCCTCGGACATGGTCCTGCTGCACATGGCCAACGCCGGTGTCGTCAACGCCACCGGCGACGCCGCCCCCGACGCCTGGCGCCGCGTCGTCGCTCTGCTGGTCCAGTCCTTCGAGGCCCCGTCCCGCGGCCCCCTGCCCGCCTCACCCGAGCATGAAGCCCTCTACCGGGCCATGCTTCGCGCCGGTCCGGCGGCTGTTGCGGAGTCGGATGCTGGGGACGGCTGACTTGGGGCTGGCGTCGTCTCGTCGTGCCGGATTTCTCGCTGAACTCGCCGCGGTCTGTGCTCGCGGGGTGTTCCCGGCCGGGTCGGCTGTGTGTGAGCCAGACGGGTGCTGTCGCTGGCGGCGTGAAGCAGGCTCTCCTCGCGTGGCGTACGGCTTGGAGGGTGCGGGCCGACTGTTCCGTGTCCCCGCCGGTCAGCAGGACAGTGCGCACCGGTCGGACGTGAGATCGACCATCACGCCGCACATCAGGAGCCCGATGCCCCTCCGGCGGCGGACGGGGTCAGCGACAGCAACCGCCATCGGCCGGACCCCGCCGCCTGATCGGCCCGTCACCGGCCTGAGCGCGACGACCGCGCAAGTGGACCAGCGGTTCCGCTTGACGCTACTCCAATCGGAACGACTTATCCATATCTTCCGGCCGCCAATGCGCGGCATCCGCAGGAACGGCGAGGGGCCAGGTTCTCTTCGTGTTGATGGAACGCCTCAGCCGATACCGAAGGTCCTGGTGCCGCCGCCCCGGGGCGGGGAAACTGATACGGCTCCTAGCGAACGTGAGCTCGGGCAACTGATGGGTAGCTGTGGGTATGGAACGGCCGGAAACACGCGAGCTCGAGTACTTCGTCGCGGTCGCCGAGGAACTGCACTTCGGGCGGGCCGCGGAACGGCTCGGTATCACGCAGCCCCCGTTGTCCAGGGCGATCGGCAGGCTGGAACGCCGGATGGGCGTTCAATTGCTCACGCGCACCAGTCGTCGTGTCGTCCTCACGGCGGCGGGCGCGGAGTTCCTGGCCGAAAGCCGGAAAGCGCTGACTGCGGTGGACATCGCTGTGTCGCGCGCCCAACGCAGCGTTAACTCCCACCGGCTGGTGGTGGCCGCGCGGCAGGGCACCGGTTCCGGGCTGCTGGCCAAGGTGGTGCGCGCCTACCGTCGCCGGCCGGATGCGGCCGAGGTCGCGATCGTGTTCACCCGGAACCAGGTCGATCTGGTACGTAACGGCGCGGCGGACATCGCGTTGATGTGCGGCCACGTCCCGCTTGACGGACTGGAATCCTCCGAGGTCGCCGAGGTGCAAACAGTCGCGTTGCTGCCGCTGGACCATGCCTTCGCGGCGAAACCGGCCGTTTCGGTTGCCGATGTCGTGCAGGACGAGCTGTTCCGGCCGCTGTGGCCGCAGAGTGCGGCGGAGATCGTGCTCGACCAGATCATCGACAAGGTCGCGATGGGCGAACTGGTCGTGACGCTGGGGGCGAGCGCGACTGACCGGATCGGATCCGCCGTCGTGGCTGTTCCCGTCGTC
Organism: Streptomyces akebiae; assembly: GCF_019599145.1. Taxonomy (NCBI): domain Bacteria; kingdom Bacillati; phylum Actinomycetota; class Actinomycetes; order Kitasatosporales; family Streptomycetaceae; genus Streptomyces; species Streptomyces akebiae. The sequence continues at coordinate 5,893,829 of NZ_CP080647.1, forward strand.
GATGCGCCACCGACACGCGTGGCGCTGACATGGCGGCAGGGCGTCCCGGCCGCGACGCGTGACGCGTTCGTTCGTACGGCCGAGAGCGTGGCGGCCGGGATGTGGACCCCTCAGCCGAAGGCGCCCAGTTGGGTGGCGCCACCGTCGACGACCAGCTCGAAGCCCGTGATGTAGCTGCTCTCGTCCGAGGCCAGGAACAGGATCGCGTCAGCCTGCTCCTCCGGCCGCCCCCACCGGCCCAGCGGGACCCGCGACGTGAGGTGCGTCATGAACGCGCGCCTGGTGTCGTCATCGACTCCGCTCCCGATACCGGGAGTGTCAGTGGTGCCCGGTGCCAGCGTGTTCACCCGAATATTCCGCCCCTTGAGCTCGTTCGCCCATCCCCGGGCGAACGAGCGGACCGCGGCCTTCGACGCGCCATAGACGCTGAACCCCGGCGCCGAGGTGCTTCCCGACACCGAGCCCACCAGCACGATCGACGCGCCGTCGTTGAGCAGTGGAAGGGCCTTCTGGACAGTCTTGAGCGTGCCCTTGACGTTGATGGTGAAGGTCTTGTCGAAGTGCTCGTCGGTGACGTCTTCGAGCCTGGCGACTTCGGCGGTCCCGACGTTCGCGACCAGCACGTCGACCTGGCGGCCGTCGCCCCGCACGGTTTCGTACAGCCGGTCGAGATCCGCGGGGTTCGACGCGTCGCCCTGGACGGCGATCGCGCCCACCTTCGCCGCGGCGGCTTCCAGCTCCTGCTGCTTGCGGCCGGTCACATAGACCACCGCGCCCTCTTCGACGAACCGCTGCGCCGTGGCGAGTCCGATACCTGAACTGCCGCCGGTGATGACCGCGACCTTGTTGCTGAGCCTCTTCATGCCTTGAGTCCAACACCGCTGACCTGCCAGAACAATGACGGTCTCGGCATCACAGCGGTACTCGGACGGTATCGGATATGCATAGTCGTGCTTGCCGGCTTCCCTGGGTACCGCGGAATCCGTGGTCCGTCAGCTGCGCCACGGGCGGTACGAGTCCTTGATGTGTTCACACCTGAGGAGCCGACTTGCGGCAGCGGGACTTAGGGACGAAGGCGTCGCCCACTCTGCCGCTGCGGGTCATTACACGTGGCGCCAGCGACGACGACGCATTCTCCGCGTACGTGCGCGGCCCGGTCCACTGGGGCGAGGCCGCTTGACTGCCAGTCTGGGCGCACGTACGACACCATCGTTCACCGCCATCCGGGTGAAGCAGTGCGTGTGCCAGGAAACCTTCGAGCCGACAAGAACGTGCCCGGCTTCACGACGGAGTTTTCTGCAGGCCCCACGAAGGCAACGAAGGCAAGGTGCCCGGTCAGCGTAGCGGGTGGTGGGCGGGTGCGGAGGAGGCGTTCGGGGTGGGTGGGGTGGGTAGGTCGGGGCGGCAAAACAAATCGGTTTTCCGGAGCGGGGCGTGGGCCTAGCATGCCGCAGTCGTTCCGAATGGCGTTCGGCATATCGGACAGTGTGGACGGTATGGGTGGCGTGTCGGGACGGTGTGTCGGGCGAGATGTCGAGCGGGTCGTGTGAAGGGGAGTGATGCCGTTGTCCGCGGTGATCGAGGCGCGTGGGCTGTCCAAGGTGTTTCAGACGACCGTGCGGCAACCCGGTCTCGCGGGGGCGCTCAGATCGCTCGTCAGTCCGCGGCGCGTGGACAAGGTCGCGGTGCAGGACGTCGACTTCAGTGTGGGCAGAGGGGAGTTGCTCGCGCTGCTCGGTCCCAACGGGGCCGGCAAGTCCACCACGATCAAGATGCTCACCGGCATCCTCACGCCCACCTCGGGCGAGGCACTCGTCGCCGGGGTGGTCCCGCACCGGGACCGGGAGCGCAACGCCCACAACATCGGGGCCGTGTTCGGACAGCGGACGCAGTTGTGGTGGGATCTGCCCGCCCGGGAGTCCTTCGAGATCCTGCGGGACATCTACGGGGTTCCGGAGGAGCGGTTCCGGGAGCGCATCGAGGAGTTCGACGGGCTGCTCGAACTCTCCGAGTTCTGGGACACCCGGGTCCGGCATCTGTCGCTCGGGCAGCGGGTGCGTTGTGATCTCGCCGCCTCGCTGCTGCACGATCCGCCCGTCGTCTTCCTCGACGAACCCACCATCGGCATGGACGTGGTGGTGAAGGAGCAGGTACGGCGGTTCCTGCGGCATCAGGTCGAGGAGCGCGACCGTACCGTCCTGCTCACCACGCACGACATGACCGAGGTGGAACGCCTCGCCGAACGCGTCGTGCTCATCAATCACGGCCGGATCGTCCTCGACGGCTCCCTCCAGGAGATCCGGCGGCGCTTCGGCGGCACCTGGCAGGTCCGGGCCACACTCGCCGACCCGGCCGACGTCGAGACGGTCGAGTCGGTCGAGACGGGAGAGCAGGGCGAAGGGGCCGGCGGACCTGTTCCGCTGCCCGGGTTCGCCGGTATCGGTGTGCTGCGGCGGGAAGGGCCGCGGGTCGTGTTCGGGCCGGTCGGGGAGGACGCCCCCACCGTCCACGAGGCCCTCAAGGTGATCATCGGGCGGTTCCGGGTCGCGGACCTCGCGCTGGAGGAGAACGACCTGGAGGACGTCATGCGCGCCGCCTACCTCAGCGACGTACCGGCCCAGAAGGGCCGACACCTGGCCACCGTCGCCTCCGCAACGACTGCCGCCGCCTCCGCCGCCGCCTCCACTGCCGGTTCCACCGCAGACCCTGCCCCTGTCGGCGACTCCGCCCCCGACTCCGCCTCCACCCCCCAAGGCGGCTGACCCATGACCGCCACCTCCCCGTCCGCCCCCACCCGAACCTCACCCCCCACCCGCCCCACACTCCGCAGCCTCACCGCCGCCTTCTCCCGGGCCCGCCGCGTCTCCTGGATCACCCCACGGGGCGAACTGCTCGCGCCGCCCCGGATGTCCGCCACCGCCGTACGGCTCTTCGTCCAGGTCTGCCTGGTCATCTACCTCTGGCGCGGGCTGTACGCGAACACCGAATCCAGCGCCGGGCTCGACGAGACCCAGGCAGTCGGCTACGCCGTGCTCGCCGTGCTCGCGAACCGGATCCGCGGCCTCGACCGGCAGGCGGGCCGCGACATGGTGATCCAGCATCTGCGCTTCGGGACGATCGTCTACTGGTACCTGCGGCCGATGAAGCCCCAGCGCTACTACGCACTGCGCGCCCTCGGCGACCAGCTGTACGGCTTCTGCTGGGTGCTCGCCGGATACGTACTGTGTCTCGCCGTGGGGGTCGTCCCTCCGCCCGCCTCCCCCTCGGTGGCCGGGGTCTTCGCGGTGAGCATGCTGCTCGGCCAACTCGTCCTGTACTACGTGATGATGCTGGTCGACCTGCTCTGCTTCTGGACCCTGCGCAACGAGGCGGCCCTGCTGATCCTGGTCTTCGCGCAGAACCTGCTCTCCGGTGTGTACGCCCCGCTCTGGTACTTCCCGGACTGGTTCATCACGCTCAGCTCGTTCCTGCCGTTCCAGGCGACGCTCAGTGTGCCGCTCTCCATCTACGTCGGCCGGATCGAGGTCGGTGACGCCTTCGGGCAGCTGGCGGTCCAGGCCGTCTGGGTCGTCCTGCTCGCGCTGCTCACCCGCCGGCTCTGGGACCTGGCCGGCCGTCGCGTCGTGTCCCAGGGAGGATGACCATGGCGACCACACACAGCACCGCTCCCCACGGAGCTCCCCACGGAGCTTCCCAGGGGGCTCCCCCTACGGCTCCCCGGGCGATTCCCCACGGGCCCGCGCACGCCTGGCGCGTCGTCTGGCGGATCACCAAGCTCAACTTCAAGGCCCGGCTGGAGTACCGGGGCGAGTTCCTGATGGGTGTCGCCGTCGGAGCGATCTGGCAGGTCTCCATCGTCGTCTTCGCCTCGGTGCTGCTCACCCGGTTCCCCGGCCTCGGCGGCTGGTCCAGCTCCGACGTGCTCCTCATCGCCAGCATGCGCATGCTGGCCCACGGGCTGTACGTGCTCTTCCTCGGCCGGATCCAGTACATGAACATGCTCGTGCAGGAAGGAGTCGTCGACCCCTGTCTGATCCGCCCGATGCCGGTCTACCGGCAGGTCCAGCTGACGTTCTTCCCGGTCAACGCCATCGGTGACCTGGTCGTCGCGGTCGGTCTGTTCGTCGCCGCGCTCCAGCGCAGTTCCCTGGACTGGACGGCGGGCCGGATCACGTACGTGGTCGCCGGTGTCCTCGGCGGCATGCTGGTGGAGGCCGCGCTCTTCACGGCCCTGGCCGCCGCCGCGTTCCACTTCCCGGCCACGTCGTACTGGAGCCAGTGGCTGGAGGAGCTGATGGGCACCTTCGGCAGCTACCCGCTGAGCATCCTCCCGAAGGCGGCGTCCGCCGCGTTCACCTTCGTCGTGCCGCTCGCGTTCATCGCCTACTTCCCGGCCGGTGTACTGACGGGCCACGGAGACGCGATGGGCGTGCCGGAGGCACTCGCGGTCGCCTCACCCCTCATCGGCCTCACCGCGTTCGTCCTGTCCCGGCTGCTGTGGAACTGGAGCCTCAGCAAGTACACGGGCGTCAACGGGTAGGAGGAACAGGGGCGTTGTACTTGCTCAGCCGCTCAGCCGCTCAGCCGCTCAGCCGCGTCGCCAACCCGTCCAGCACCCGGTCGAGGCCGTACTGGAACCCTTCCTCCCGGGCCGCCCGGGGATCCGTGCCGCGCTGTTCGGCGTAGCCCTCGCGCAGCAGTGGATAGTCCTGGGCGGCCTCCTCGGCGGCGGGCCACAGCTGTTCGACCATGCTCTGCTCGTCCTGGCCGCTGCGCGCGAGGACGTTGAGCCAGGCGGCCTCGGCGGTGGCCGTGCCGGTGACGTACGCGACGACCGTCGTGAGCGCCCGGTCGGCCTCGTCGGCGGGGAACCCGGCGGTGGTCAGCAGCCTCAGCATGGCCTCGGAGACCCGCATCCAGTTCGGGCCGAGATAGGACATGCCCAGCTCGCCGAGCACGGAGGCGAGCCACGGGTGGCGCAGGATCGTGGTGCGCAGACTGTGGGCGCAACTCGCCGTATCGGTGCGCCAGTTCGCGGGGTCGGGGGTGGTGGTCACCTCGATCTCGCCGTAGATCTCGTCGACGGCCAGCTCCAGCAGCTCGTCCTTGTTGGCGACGTGGCGGTAGAGAGAGGTCGCGCCGGCGCTGAGGCGGGCGCCCAGCTTGCGCATGCTCAGCGCGTCGATGCCCTCCTCGTCGAGCAGCCGCAGCGCCTCGGCCACGATGTGCTCCCGGCTCAGCGCGGGCTGCTCCCGCCCGGTCCGGGGCCGGGTCCAGACCGACTGGAACCCCTCCTGCTTCCTGGCCGGCTTCTCGGGTGCCATGGGGCGTGTCTCCTCTGCCTGCGTACGGCTGACGCGCCCAGCGTACGGTGTTCGCAGTGCCCCGGTTCACCGCGTGGCGCCCCCGGCGGACGTCAGACCTCCGGTACGCGCCGGAACATCCCCGCCACCGCCAGTTCCCCCTCGATCCGGCCCACCGCGTCCCGCAACTCGGGCAGTACCTCCGTCACGCACTCCTCGACCGACCGCCGGCTGCTGTGCATCGCGACGTTCACCGCGGCGACGACCCGCCCGCCCCGCTCCCGGACGGGCACGGCGATGGACCGCAGCCCCTCCTCCAACTCCCCGTCGACGAGGGCGTATCCGGCGTCCCGCACCCGCTCCAGGACGGTCAGCAGCTCCCGCCGGTCGGTGACCGTGTGCGGGGTCAGCGGGGCGCGACGCTCCGGCAGGGGGACCTCGGGCAGCAGGTCGGCGAGCATCACCCGACCCAGGGACGTCGCGTACGCCGGCAGCCGCGTCCCGAGGGTGATGTTGACGCTCATGATGCGGCTGGTGGCGACCCGCGCCGTGTACTGCACCTCCTCCCCGCCCCCGGTGAGGACCGCGAGGGACGCCGAGTCGTGGACGCGCGTGGAGAGTTCGGTCAGGTGCGGCGCGGCGATCCCGGGGAGGGGCACCATCGACAGGGGCGGGAAGCCCAGGCCCAGCACCCGGGGCGTCAGGCGGAAGAACCGGTCGTACGACTCGACGTACCCGAGGTGTTCGAGGGTGATCAGCGCGCGCCGGGCCGTCGCCCGGGCGAGCCCGGTGGCCTGCGCGACCTCGGTGAGGGTGAGTGCGGCCCGGCCCTCGCCGAACGAGGTGATCACGGTGAGCCCCCGGGCGAGCGACTCGACGAACTCCCGGCCCAGTTCCTGCTTGGAGGCACCCGTCCAGGCGGCGAGCCCTGAGGACCCCGGCCCGCCGTCCCCGACGGCGGCACCGACCCCGCGTACCTCCCTCGACTCCCGTGAATCCCGTGAATCCCGCGTATCCCGTGAATCCCGCGTATCCCGTGAATCCCGCGTATCCCGTACCTCTCTCGACTCCCGCAGCTCTCGTTCCATCTCCGCCACCGTCGCCCGCAGCCGGGGCAGCAGCGTCGAGCGCAGCGACTCCGCCGTGTGCCGACTCGTGTGGCTGACGACGCTCGCCACACACGCGACCCGTCCCGTACGCGGATCCCGCACGGGTACGGACACCGCCACCAGCCCCGGTTCGATCAACTGGTCGTCCAGCGCCCACCCCTGGGCGCCCGCCCGAGCCGTACGGTCCTCGAAGTCGTCGTAGGCGCCGCCGCGCGGAGGCACCGCCGGGAAACCGTGGCCCTCCGGGTCGGCCGCGCGGCGGGCGCGCCACCGGGCCCAGTCGGCCGGGTCCCACTCGGTGGCGAACAGCGGGCCGGGCGCGGTGCGTTCGGCCGGGAGGAGGTCGCCGATGCGGAAGCTGAGGGACATCGCACGACGGCGGGTGGCCTGGTGGATGAAGCGGACGCCGTCCTGGTCGCCGACCGCCAGGGACACCGACTCGTCGAGCTCGTCGGCGAGGGCGTCCGCGTGGGCGTCGAGGAGGCGGGGGAGACGGATGGCGGCCAGATAGGCGTTGCCCAGCTCCATCAGCCGGGGGGCGAGGACCGCGTCACGGCCGTCCAGCCGTACGTAGCCCATGCGGGCCAGCGTCGCCGTGATCCGGTCCACGGTGGAACGCGCCAGTCCCGTCGCCTTCTCCAGCGCGCTCGGACTCAGCGTTCCGTCCGCTTCGGTGAGCCGGCGCAGCACGGTGATCCCCCGCATCAGGGGTGCGACGGCTTCGGCGGGCGCGGAGGCGGAGGCCGCGGCCGCGTCGGGGGCGTTCGGGAGCATGGGTTCACGGTAATGCGGTTGGGCTGCGCCGCTGTGCCGGGCGCCTGATGGCTCGGGGGTGCGGGTGCCTTGGCGGCCGCGGGTCCGGTGGGGCTCTCGCGCAGTTCCCCGCGCCCCTGAGAAGCAGAGGGCTGCGCCCCGTGCTTCTCAGGGGCGCAACTGGTGTCATCCAGCGCCGCGGAATCGTGGTCTTTCAGGCCCGCAGGGCTTGGTTCTTCAGGGGCGCAGGGCCTGGTCCTTCAGCGGCGCAGGGCCTGGTCCTTCAGCGGCGCAGGGCGTGGTCCTCCAGGGGAGCAGGGCCTGGTCCTTCAGGGGCGCGGGGAACTGCGCGAGAAGCCCCACCGGACCCGCACCCGACAACGCACCCCCCCCACGCACCCCCCACCCCCCACGCACCCACCCCCGCCCTCACCGCCGACTCACCACCACCCGATGGTTCCCCCCGACATCCACCCCCGCCACAGCGATCTCCACCCCCGCCCGCGCGTCCTTGAACGTCTCGCCGGGTACGAACGGCGCGTCGGACAACTCCGCGTGCACGTTGGGGCTGCGGGTGCACCCCCCGCTGTCGCGCCGCGAGTCGTGGACCTTGATGGGGCCGTTGCCGGTGTCGACGGCCGCGTCGACCCGGTAGACGAGCACCCCCGGCCGGCACACCACCGCGTCGTTGCCCGCCCGTGTCCGCAACTCCGCTACGTACGCCGTGCGGGAGCTGAGCGGCACGACGACCAGCTTCGCGCCGTGCCCGGTGGCGAGCGGCGTCAGGACGTACTCCGCGGAACCGACGGTCGCCACACAGGAGACCTGCGTCTCGTCGAGCCACCCGAGCTTCCACTTGTGCCAGCCCAGCATGTCGTTGTCGACGCCCCAGTCCTCGCTCATGATGTCCCAGTGCCCGACCGCGCCCCCGCCCTCGTGGGTGTAGAGGTCGGGGAGGCCGAAGACATGGCCGTTCTCGTGGGGGAGCACCCGGTACCCGGTCTCCCCGTACGAGCCCGAGCCGTCGTCCTGGCGGCTGTAGACGAAGGACGCGTTGGCGACCGGCACCCCGTCCGCGACCGGCGCCTCCCGGTTGCCCGCGAACGTCACCGACAGGACGGTGTCCAGGGCGGAAGGACCCGCGTTCGGGGTGACGAGGACGTTGACGAGGTCGTACGACCGGAAGTCCACGAGCGGATCGGCGACCCGCACCACGTCCTCGACCAGCCGGCGGTAGCCGGGCTCGAAGGGGGCGCCGCGCTCTATGTCGTAGGAGCGGAAGGATCTCGGCATCCGCAGCCACTCGGTGAGCGGGGCCTCGGGACGGTAGTCGATGCGGCCGTACGAACTCGTCCTGAACCATTTCTGGGTCTGGGGCGCGAACTCCGCGAAGCGGGCCATCGCGCTGCCCTCACCGGGGGCGTCGGAGAAGTCGATCATCAGGTTGAGGGCGCGGACCGTGCCGGTGGAGCGGGAGTAGCCGGGTGGGGTCGGGACGCCCTCGGACATCTGGGTGCCGAGCGGGCCGCGGATCATGCAGGGACCGAGCGCCGAACCGCGGACCACGGCGGTGGCCCCCGCGGCCGTCGTCGTGCCCTTCGCCATCAGGCGCCCGGTCCCGGCGGAGGTGCTGACCGCGAGCGTGAGGGCGGTGACGGACGCGAGCGCCACGGCCCGGCGCGGACGTATCCGGCGCGGAGGTATCCGGCGTGGAGGTATCCGGCGTGGAGGTATCCCGTTTCGGCGGAACGGCTGCTGCATGCCCGCGCCCTTCGCTCCACGGCAGCCGTCCGGTGACAAGGCTGCGCCCTCTCGATCACCCTGGGTCGACGGGTGCGCGGGCGCGCGCTGGAAGGTCCGAACGTGGGGTTCACCTCCGGGGACGCGGGGGACGTGGGGAGGCGGGGTTCACCTGCGGGGGGCGTGGGTTTCGCCTCCGGCGACGCGGGTTCGCCTCAGCGACGCGGGTTCGCCTCCGGAGGCGTGGGCTGCGCCCGCGCTCATGTGACTCAGGTCACTCGAAAAGTCTCCGGTGCGGGGAAATAACCGGGGAACGTTTCCCCGTTTAACCCTTCGTCCGAGCGAAACGGGGACTCCATCCCCGGATCGTCACCGGGCGCCCCCCACACCACTGGATCAGGCAGAGGAGTACGCCGTGGAGAGCAGCACCGCCACCGCCGTGCGCCGCAAGGTGGCTCGCCCCCGGGCGGACGCCCTGCGCAACCGGGAGCGGATCGTCACCGCCGCCCGGGAGATGTTCGTGGAGTTCGGCCCCGAGGTGCCGCTCGACGAGATCGCCCGCCGGGCCGGTGTCGGCAACGCCACGCTGTACCGCAACTTCCCGGACCGTGACGCACTGGTCCGTGAGGTCGTCTGCTCGGTCATGGACCGCACGGCCCTCGCGGCCGAGGTCGCGCTCACCGAGACCGGTGACGCGTTCGAGGCGCTCTCGCGCTTCGTGCACACCTCGGCCGACGAACGGGTCAGCGCGCTCTGCCCGATGGTCCAGAGCACGTTCGACAAGCATCACCCCGACCTGGAGGCGGCGCGCGAGCGCCTGGAGGAGCAGGTTGAAGGGATCATGCAGCGCGCCCGGGACGCCGGGCAGCTCCGCCCCGACGTGGGTGTCGGCGACCTGATGATCGCCGTCAGCCAGCTCAGCAGGCCGCCGGCCGGCACCCAGTGCGCGGGCGTCGACCGCTTCCTCCACCGCCATCTGCAACTGTTCCTGGACGGACTGCGCGCCCCGGCCCGCTCCGAACTGCCCGGCACCCCGGTGACCGTGGAGGACCTACGGAGGCCCTGCCCGTCCTGAGACCCACCCCTGTCCTGGCCATCGATCCCGAGACCTCAGTCCTGGCCCTCGACTCCGGGACGCCTGTCCTGACCCGCTGAGTTCACGGCCGTCGTCGACGCCGACGACGAGCCGCTACCCCTCGACGCCCTTTTCCGTCACCCGATACCGATCTTTCCGTCACGAAGTCCCGAAGTGGGTATCCCCATGTCCGAAACAGTCGGCACATCCAAAACAGTCGGCACATCCAAGACGTCCGAAACCGACGACGCGCACGCCAACCGCTGGAAAGCGCTCGTCTTCATCGCCCTCGCCCAGCTGATGGTCGTGCTCGACGCGACCATCGTGAACATCGCCCTCCCGTCCGCCCAGCAGGACCTGGGGATATCGGACGGCAACCGCCAGTGGGTCATCACCGCGTACGCGCTGGCCTTCGGCGGTCTGCTCCTCTTCGGCGGCCGTATCTCCGACCTCTGGGGCCGCAAGCGGACCTTCGTCACCGGCCTGATCGGCTTCGCCGGTGCCTCCGCGCTCGGCGGCGCGGCCACCGGTGAGGCGATGATGCTGGGCGCCCGCGCGCTCCAGGGCGCCTTCGGCGCGCTGCTCGCGCCCGCCGCGCTCTCCCTCCTCGCGGTGATGTTCACCGACGCCAAGGAACGCGCCAAGGCGTTCGGCATCTACGGCGCGATCGCCGGTGGCGGCGGCGCCGTGGGCCTGATCCTCGGCGGCTTCCTCACCGAGTACCTGGACTGGCGCTGGACGTTCTACGTCAACATCCCGTTCGCGGTGATCGCCGCGGTCGGCGCGTACTTCGTCATCCGTGAACCGGCGGGCGGCCGCAACCGCTCCCCGCTCGACATCCCCGGCGTGGTCCTGTCCACCCTGGGTCTGGTCAGCCTGGTCTACGGCTTCACGCGGGCCGAGTCCGACGGCTGGGGCGACTCGATGACGATCACCCTGTTCGTCGCCTCCGCGGTGCTGCTCGCGGCCTTCGTGTTCGTCGAGTCCAAGGTCAAGGCCCCGCTGCTGCCGCTGCGCGTGATCACCGAGCGCAACCGTGGCGGTGTCTATCTCTCCCTCGGCCTCGCGATCATCGCGATGTTCGGCCTGTTCCTCTTCCTGACCTACTACCTGCAGATCGTGAAGGGGTACTCCCCGGTCAAGACCGGCTTCGCCTTCCTGCCCATGATCGTGGGCATGATCACCGGCTCGACCCAGATCGGCACCCGGCTCATGACCCGGGTCCCGCCGCGCCTGCTGATGGCCCCGGGCTTCCTGGTCGCCGGCCTCGGCATGCTCCTGCTGACCCAGATGGAGATCGACTCCTCGTACGCCGGTCTGCTCCTGCCGGCCCAGTTGCTGCTCGGCCTCGGTATGGGTACGGCGTTCATGCCGGCGATGTCCCTGGCGACCTACGGTGTCGAGCCGCGTGACGCGGGCGTGGCCTCCGCCATGGTCAACACCTCGCAGCAGGTCGGCGGCGCCATCGGTACGGCCCTGCTGAACACGATCGCCGCGTCCGCCACCACGTCCTACGTCGCGGACCACATCGGTTCGGCCACCTCGAAGCCGGCCGCGCAGCTGGTCCAGCTCCAGGGCATGGTCAACGGCTACACCAGCGCCATCTGGTTCGCCGTGGCCATCCTCGTGGCCTCCGCCGCCATCGCCTTCACCTTCGTCACGACGGGCAAGCCCGACATGACGGCGACCACGGCCGAGGGCGAGGACGCGAGCGAGGTCAAGGTCCCGGTGATCGCCCACTGAGCAGGGAACTCGACGGGCGATGACGGAACGGGGTGGAGCAGGGGCGCGGGAGTCCCTGCTCCACCCCGTGCCCGCCCCGTTCCCACCCCGTGCCTGCCCCGTCCCGTCCCGCCCCGGACGGAAAGGCTTGCAGAGGCCTGCAAAGGCCCGCAAAGGCCCGGAAAGGTTCTTCTAACGCAGCCAGGGCAGGTCCGCGCCCGCCTCGGTCGGCTGAAGTCCCTCCGCGACGATCTCCATGATCTCGCCGAGGGCTTTCTGCTGTTCCGGCGACAAACGGTCGAACAGCGCCTGCCGCACCGCCGTTACATGCCCGGGCGCGCTCTTGGACAGCATCTCGAACCCGCCGTCCGTGAGGACCGCGAACTGGCCCCGCTTGTCCACGGGGCAGTTCTCGCGCCGCACCCAGCCGTTCTTCTCCAGCCGGGCCACGGCGTGCGACAGGCGTGATCGCGTGATCTTCGTCTGCATCGCCAGCTCCGTCATCCGCAGCCGCCGCTGCGGCGCCGAGGACAGCACCACGAGCAGGTGATAGTAGAGGTGCGGCATGCCCGCGTCGCGCTGCAACTGGCGGTCGAGATGGTCTTCGAGCAGGGTCTTGGCGTGCACGTAGGCGAGCCAGGTGCGCTGCTCCTCGTCAGTGAGCCAGCGGGGTTCTTCGTCGGCGGATGCGGTCTTCATGCCCCCACTGTACGAGGCCTTCCTTGAAATTTGAACTATAGAGATGTAAGGTGAAACAACAAATATTGAGACTTCAACTACTGGGGAGTCGGGAGAGGTCTCAAGCGCCTGGCGTGCCGGGCGCGACCAAGGAGACAGAAGCGACCGCCGGGCCCGCCGAGGCGTGTGTGTCGTGTGCGTCGCGCATGTGTTGAGGGAGTCACCCCTATGTCCGCCACCACCGAGCGCATGCCCGCCCTGTACCTGAGCCACGGGGCCCCGCCGCTCGCCGACGATCCGATCTGGCCCGGCGAACTCGCCGGCTGGGCCGCGACCCTGCCCCGCCCCAAGGCGGTCCTCATGGTCTCCGCCCACTGGGAGGAGGCCCCCCTCGCCCTGGGCGCGGTCTCCACCGTCCCCCTGGTCTACGACTTCTGGGGCTTCCCCGAGCACTACTACAGGGTCCAGTACGGCGCCCCGGGCGCCCCCGAGCTGGCGGCCTCGGTCCGCAAGCTGCTCCAGGCCCCCGGCACCCCCGTCCAGGACATCCCGGACCGGGGCCTCGACCACGGCGCGTACGTGCCCCTCGTCGAGATGTACCCCGACGCCGACATCCCGGTCCTGCAGATCTCCATGCCGACCCTGGACCCGCTGAAGCTGATGGACGTCGGCCGCAAACTCGCCCCCCTGCGCGACGAGGGTGTGCTGATCATCGGCTCCGGCTTCTTCACCCACAACCTCGCCGCCCTGAGGCAGCCCGGCGTCCCCACCTGGTCCACCGAGTTCGACGACTGGGGCCACCGCGCCCTGGAGTCCCGGGACTGGGACGCCCTCCTCGACTTCCTCCACAAGTCCCCGGCCGGACAGCTGGCCCACCCCCGCACGGAGCACTTCGCCCCCCTCTTCGTCACGATGGGCGCGGCCGAGGCCGCCGGGGAGCTCGACGCCCAGAAGTCGGTGATCGACGGCTTCTGGATGGGCCTGGCGAAGAGGTCGGTGCAGTTCGGCTGACCCCGCGGGCACGGGGGTCGGCCGACCCGCGAGCGCGGGTGCGGGCCCGGGTCGCTCACCTGACGGGCCCGGGTCGCTTACCTGACAGGTCATCGACCCGGGCCCGTACGCCTGCCAGGCTCGACGGCGTACGCAGCCCGACCGACCCGACCGACCGGAGGGACCCGCATGCCCGCCTACGCCATCGCCCATCTGAAGGACGCCGCCCCGCATCCGGAGATCGCCGAGTACATCGAGCGCATCCCCGCCACCTTCGAGCCGTACGGCGGACGCTTCCTCGTGCACGTCACCCCGCACGAGGTGAAGGAGGGGAGCTGGCCCGGGGCCGTCGTGGTGATCGGCTTCCCCGGTATCGACGAGGCGCGCGGCTGGTGGGACTCGCCCGCCTACCAGGAGATCGCCCCCCTGCGCGCACGCCACATCGAGGGCGACATCATCCTGGTCGAAGGGGTACCCGCGGGCTATGACCCGCGCGCCACCGCGAAGGTCATGAGGGAGGCCCTGGCCGCCGAGCGGTGAGCCCGGAGGTCCTACAGCCCCTTCTCGTACCAGGCGACATCCCAGTACCGCCCGAACTTCCGCCCGACCTCGCGATAGGTGCCGACGTGCCGGAACCCGAAGCGCTCGTGCAGCCGGGTCGACGGCACGTTCGGCTGGGCGATGCCGGCGTAGGCGCGATGCACGTCCTCGTCGGCGAGCGCCTCGAACAGCGCCTTGTACAGCAGCGTGCCCACGCCCCGGCCGCCCGCCTCCGGGGCGAGGTACACCGACACCTCCACCGAGGTGTCGTACGCCTGTTTAGCGCGAAACGGGCTGCTCGTGGCGTACCCCAGAATCCGCTGTGAACCCGTCTCGGCGGCAACCATCAGACGATGCCGTCCGTCTTCAAGGTGGGAGAGCAGCCAAGGGCGGCGCTCTTCCGGGGTGAAGACAGCGGTATCGAATGTGATGGGCGTCTCACGGATGTAGTGGTTGTAGATGTCGGTGAGAGCGGCGAGGTCGGTCTCGACTCCTGGTCTGACCTGCACCTCTGCGGACTCCGCTGACATCACGCCTCCTCCTGTGGCGGCACAGGGTACTGCAAGATCAGAAAAATAGTGGGATGGGTTGGGAATTCTGTCCTGATTCCAGTCGTTGTTTCCTTCGGAAGCAGGGCACTCGGGAGAGTGTCCGAGCGGCCGCATCACGACCCACGTAGGACCAGATACGACCCTGCCAGCCCACCATCGCAAGGGAGCACGCATGGCAACCCGTGCCGTCGCCGCTCGTCGTTCGTCCGCCTCCGGCCGGACCGACGCGGCTCGCAGCGTTCGCGCCTCTGGCGGCGAGATCGCCGACCGCGACCTGGTCGGCATGTACCTCGACGAGATCGCGCGCACACCGCTGCTCGACGCCGCCAAGGAAGTCGAGCTGTCCCAGATCATCGAGGCGGGTGTGTTCGCGCAGCAGATCCTCGACGGCGAGGAGGAGCCCAGGGCGGACGCCACCCGCGACGAGCTCGAAGCCCTCGTCGCCGACAGCGAGCGGGCCAAGGACGTCTTCATCCGTTCGAACCTGCGCCTCGTCGTGGCTGTCGCCCGGCGGTACCCGCGCAGCGGCCTGCCCCTGCTCGACCTGATCCAGGAGGGGAACGCCGGCCTGGTCCGCGCGGTGGAGAAGTTCGACTACCGCAAGGGCTTCAAGTTCTCGACGTACGCCACCTGGTGGATCCGTCAGGCCATCACCCGTTCGATAGCGGACCAGTCGCGCACCATCCGGCTGCCCGTCCACCTCGTGGAGGAGCTGGGCCGGATCCGCCGTGTGCAGCGCGAGTTCAACCGCGAGCACGGGCGCGACCCCGAGCCCGCCGAGATCGCCGCCGAGCTCGGTTCCAACGCGGACCGCGTCAGCGACGTCCTCGACTGGGCCCGTGACCCGGTCTCGCTGAACATGTCGGTGGACGACGACGGCGACACCCAGTTCGGCGACCTCCTGGAGGACACCTCCGCGGTCTCGCCCGAGCAGTCCGTGCTGACGCTGCTGCGCAGCGAGGAGCTGGACGGTCTCATCGGGCGCCTCGACCAGCGCACCGCGTCCATCATCAAGATGCGGTACGGCATCGAGGACGGCCGCGAGCGCACGCTCACCGAGGTCGGCAAGGAGCACGGTCTCACCCGTGAGCGGATCCGCCAGATCGAGAAGCACGCCCTGCTCGAACTGAAGAAGCTCGCCCGCGACACCGGCTTCGACGCCGCCGCCTGATCCAGCCCGGGCACCGACCAGGGCCCCGTAACGGCCCGCCCTCCTGGGGCCGCCACGGGGCCCGGCCCGGCCTACCGCCGTACGCCGCCCACCCCGGCCGTACGCCGACCGCAGCCCCCGGTCGTACGTCGGCCACGCCTTGACCGCACGTCACCCACACTCTTGGTCGTACTCTGGCCGCCGATTGGTCGTAGTGCACCGCTACTTGGCCGTACTACGCCGCTACTTGGCCGTACTACGTCGCTTCAACTCCCCGTTCCCGGGGCACAAGACTTCCGGGCCGACTTCACCGGCCCGGAGCCGTGCGGCCCGGGACCCGGAGTTCGACCGCCGCGACCGCAGTCATCCGAAGCCGAGTCCCGACGCTCTCCCCCCAGCGCCGGGACTCTCCCAGAGCCGGGCTTCGGCGCCTCCCCCCTGGCGCCGAAGCCCGGCTCGATTTCCGGGGGCCGCTCGCGCTGGCGCTGGCGCTGGCGCTGGCGCTGCCGCCGGCTGCCGCCACCGTTGCCGCCCCGCACGCCGACGGGCCACCCCGGACCTGAACCCCGGGGTGACCCGAACGGCAGATTGTGCCACAGAGTCCCACTCCGCCGGAGGCCCCGCGACGGCCGTCCCCGCACGTCAGAGGCACCGTAGGCACCGTAGGCGCCGTTCACCCGTGCCTCACCCTTCGGCGTCTCCCGCCGCCCGTGCCAGTCGGGCCCCCAACTCCCTTACGTACCCCACCAGTTCCGGTGGCCGATGCACCGTGAAATCGCAGTCGACCACCGCGAGCCGGACCGCCAGCCACTCCACGGAGTCCCCGACGGAGGCCCGCAACCGGCAGCTGTGCTCGTCGACGGGCTCGGGCGTACCGAACCACCGGGGCAGCCGGGCCGCGATGAACTCGGCCGGCGCGGCGAAGGTGACGTCGCACTCGTACGTCTCCTGCCGCCGGTACATCGACTGCTTCAGATACTCCTCCGCACTCCCCGTCGGCAGCTCGCGCGGCGTGAACCGGGCGCCCGTGGCGAAGGGCTCCTCGACCCGGTCCACCCGGAAGGTCCGCCAGTCGGCGCGGTCGAGGTCGTACGCGACGAGATACCAGCGGCGCCCGGTCGAGACGAGCCGGTACGGCTCGCAGTGGCGTCGCGAGTCCGTCCCGTCGCCGGAGCGGTAGGCGAACCGCAGCCGCTCGTGCCCCGCCACCGCCGAGGCCATCACGGTCAGTGTCTCGGGCGTGACGGTCGCCCCGTCACCGCTGGTCAGGGGAGTGGTGGCGGCCTGCAACGTGGAGACCCGGTGGCGCAGCCGCGACGGCAGCACCTGTTCCAGCTTGGCGAGCGCCCGTACGGACGCCTCGTCCACCCCCTCGACCGCGTGCCCGGCCCCGGCCCGCAGCCCCACGGCGATCGCCACGGCCTCCTCGTCGTCCAGCACGAGCGGCGGCATGGCCTTCCCCGCCACCAGCCGATAGCCGCCGTCGGCCCCCATCGTCGCCTGCACCGGGTAGCCGAGCTCCCGCAGCCGGTCGATGTCCCGGCGCACCGTACGCCGGGACACCCCGAGCCGTTCGGAGAGTTCACCCCCGGGCCACTCGCGGGGTGTCTGGAGGAGGGAGAGGAGTTGGAGGAGCCGCGCCGGCGTGTCCGTAGTCATGCCCCCGAGCATGCCGGAGAAGTAGGACACGATCTGGCCTATTGGCCCTCTAGGTTTCCCTGTATGACCTCGACAACGAGCGCCCTGAAGGGGCGCGGGACTGATGCGTCCGCGACTCCGGTACGTGGGCGCGATCAGTCACAAGCAACCGTCGGCGACCCGACCACGGTCCCGGCCACGGAGACGGCGCTCCCCGCACCCCAGGACTCCGACCGCCGCCGCTGGATCGCCCTCGCCGTCGTCATGACGGCCGCCTTCATGGACCTCGTCGACGTCACCATCGTCAACATCGCCGTCCCCTCCATCCAGCGAGGCGAACTCGCCACGTTCAGCCAGATCCAGTGGATCACCGCCGGCTACGCCCTCGCCTTCGCCGCGGGCCTCGTCACCGGCGGCCGGCTCGGCGACATCCACGGCCGACGCCGGATCTTCCTCCTCGGCATCGGCGGCTTCACGCTCGCCTCCGCGCTGTGCGGTCTCGCCGCGAACCCGGAGATGCTGGTGGCGGCGAGGATCGCGCAGGGCGCGACCGCCGCGCTGATGGTGCCGCAGGTGCTGTCGATCGTGCACGCGACCTTCCCCGCCCACGAACGCGGCAAGGTCTTCGGGCTGTTCGGCGCGATCGTGGGGCTCGGCGCGGTCTCCGGCCCCCTGCTCGGCGCCCTGCTCATCGAGTGGAACCCGCTCGGTCTCGAATGGCGGGCGATCTTCCTGATCAACCTGCCGGTCGGCGTCGCGGGCATGGTCCTGGGCCGCCGTTTCATCACCGAGTCCAAGGCCCCGCAGGCCCTGAAACTGGACCTCGTCGGCGTCGCGCTCGTCACCGGCGGGCTGCTGATGCTGCTCTACCCGCTCACCCGGGGCCACGAGACGGGCTGGCCGCTGTGGGGCCACGTCTCGATGGCGGGCTCGCTCGGCGTGTTCGCGGCGCTGGTGGCGTACGAGCGGCGCAAGTCGGCGCGTGACGGATCCCCGCTGATCGAACTGTCCCTGTTCCGGGTGAAGAGCTTCGCGGCCGGTATCGCCGTCCAGACCGTGTTCGGCATCGCCCTCGGCGTCTTCTTCCTCGTCTGGACCCTCTACCTCCAGACCGGCCTCGGCTGGAGCGTCCTGAAGGCCGGCCTCACCGGCATCCCGTTCTCCCTCGCCGTGTCGGTCGCGGCCGGGCTGTCCGTCCAGAAACTCGTCCCGCGCTTCGGCCGCAAGGTCCTCCAGGCGGGCGCGCTGCTGATGGCGGCCGGTGTGCTCCTCTACCTGGCGGAGTCCGAACGGTACGGCCTCGCCATCACCCCCTGGCAGATGGCGCTCCCGCTGACCGTGATGGGCGCGGGCATGGGGCTCATCGTCGCCCCGCTGACCGACGCGATCCTCTCCGGGGTGCCGCGTGAGCACGCCGGTTCCGCGTCCGGGCTGATCAGCACGGTCCAGCAGATGGGCAACGCCCTCGGGCTCGGTCTGGTCGCCGTGGTCTTCTTCGGCGTCATGGACGACCGTCCGGCGCCGTCCGACCTCGGCCCCGCCTACGTCGACGCCTTCGAGTACGCGCTCGGCTGGGTGGCTGCGGTCCTGATCGCGATCTTCCTGCTGATGTTCGCCCTGCCGGGACGTTCCGCAGCGGACGCGGACGCGGACGCGGGCGAGCGCGAGGGGACCGATGAGTCGGCCGTCGCGGCCGACTAGACCGGTCGGCGCGCGAGTGGGGCCCCGTACCTTCGTGGGTGCGAGGCCCCACTCGCGCGCCGTATGGGCGCGCCGGAGGCCTCCTGACGCCCGATCATGTCCGAGTCGGCCCGAGTGTTGCCCGAACCTGTTTACTTTTTGGAAATCCGGGCGTAGCCTCCGAGCGAAACCACAGAATCGGGCATCAGTCGGAGGCGAACGGACATGTACGCACCGGAGCGGCAGCAGGAGATCCTCCGGCTCGCCCGTGACGGCGGCCGGGTGGACGTGGTGTCGCTGGCGGAGGAGTTCCAGGTCACGGCCGAGACGATCCGCCGCGACCTGAAGGCCCTCGACCGCGCCGGCCTCGTCCAACGGGTGCACGGCGGCGCGATCCCCGCAGGCCGCCTGGACTTCGAGCCCGACCTCGCCGAACGCGAGGGCACCGCGACCGACCAGAAGGACCGCATCGCACAGGCCGCCCTCGCCGAACTCCCGAACGACGGCACGGTCCTCCTCGACGCCGGTACGACGATCGCACGCCTCGCCGCCGCCATCCCGCTGGAGGCCACGCTCACCGCGGTCACGCACAGCCTGCCGATCGCCGCCCGCCTCGCCGACCACCCCGGCATCCAGCTCCACCTCGTCGGCGGTCGCGTCCGCCACCGCACCCGCGCCGCCGTGGACGCCTGGGCGCTCCGGGCCTACGGCGAGATCCGCGCCGACGTCCTCTTCGTGGCCGCCAACGGGTTCTCCACCGACCACGGCCTGACCACCCCCGACCTCGCCGAGGCCGCCGTGAAACGGGCGGCGCTGACCGCCGCCCGCCGCGTGGTGCTGCTCGCCGACTCCTCCAAGCACGGCCAGGAGCACTTCGCCCGCTTCGGCGACCTGAGCGACGTGGACCTGCTGATCACCGACACCGGCCTGAGCCCCGAGGACGCACTCGCCATCGAACGCGAGGGCACCGAAGTGCTGCGCGTCCCCGGCACCGAGTCCCCCGGCGGGAGCCACGGCGCAACCCGCGGTCGGACCGACGGCCGGTCCGACGGCCGACCCGACGGCCAGACCGACAGCCGGACCGCCGACGCGATCAACGGTCCGACCGACGGCCGGAAAGAACACCTCTCATGATCCTCACCGTCACCCCCAACCCCTCCCTCGACCGCACCTACGAGGTCCCCTCCCTCGACCGCGGCGAGGTCATCCGGGCCACCGGCGAACGCATGGACCCGGGAGGCAAGGGCGTCAACGTCTCCCGAGCGGTCGCCGCCGCGGGACGCCGCACCGTGGCCGTACTGCCGCTCGGCGGCGCGCCGGGCGCACTGGTCGCGGACCTGCTCGACGCACAGGGCATCGAGGTCGCACGCGTGACGGTGGCCGGGGCGACCCGTTCCAACATCGCCCTCGCCGAGGCGGACGGTGTCCTGACGAAGATCAACGCGCCCGGCCCCGAGCTCTCGGCCGCCGAGCGGGAACTCCTCCTGGAGACCGTCCACGCCCAGTCCGCCGACGCCTCCTGGATCGCCTGCTGCGGCAGCCTCCCGCGCGGCCTCGCCCCCTCCTGGTACGCCGAACTCGTCGCCCGCGCCCACGCCGCCGGCGCCCGCATCGCCCTGGACACCTCCGGCCCGGCCCTCCTCGCCGCGCTCCGCGAACGCCCCGACGTGGTCAAGCCCAACGCCGAGGAACTCGCCGAAGCGGTGGGCCGCCCCCTCGCCACCGTCGGCGACGCCGTCAAGGCCGCCGAGGAACTCCGCGAGATGGGCGCCGCCGCGGTACTGGCCAGCCTCGGCGCCGACGGACAACTCCTCGTCAACGCCTCCGGAGCCTGGTTCGGCACCGCCCGCGTCGACGCCGTCCGCAGCAACGTCGGCGCCGGCGACTCCTCCCTCGCCGGCTTCCTCATCGCCGGCGGCCACGGCCCCGAAGCCCTCGCCTCGGCCGTGGCCCACGGAGCCGCCGCCGTCCAGCTCCCGGGCAGCGTCATGCCGACCCCCGGCGACCTCGACCCGGCAGCGGTGACGGTGACGGCGGAGGTTCCGGCGGACCGTGCGCTGAGGGAGCCGGTGTCATGAGAGCCGTGAGCGGACGCCCGCGAACGAACCTTCGTTTTTCCTTACCCCTAGCCCCCCTTCTCCCCCTCCCCACCCTCCCTTGGTCGGCCCCCGAGGCCCACGCCCCCCACACTTCCGTCCCCACCCCCGCCCACCCCAGCACCCGGGCGATACGCGTGCGAAGGAGCCCGCGATGAGCGAGATGATCACCGCGGACCTGGTCGACCTCGACCTGTCCGCCGATACGAAGGAAGCGGCGGCGCGTGCCCTCGCCGAGCGCATGGTGGCGAAGGGCCGGGTCACCGACCTGGACGGCTTCCTGGCCGACGTCGCGGCCCGTGAGGCACAGATGCCGACCGGCCTCGACGGCGGCATCGGCATCCCGCACTGCCGCAGCGAGCACGTCACCGAGCCGACCCTCGCCTTCGGCCGCAGCGCGGCCGGCGTCGACTTCGGCGCACCCGACGGCCCCGCCGACCTGATCTTCCTGATCGCCGCCCCGGCGGGCGCGGACGACGCGCACCTGACGATCCTCTCCTCCCTCGCCCGCCAGCTGATGAACACCGACTTCACGGACGCGCTGCGCGCCGTGGACGACGCGGCCCGCGCCGCCGCCCTGATCCGGGGCGACGCCGCGACCGACGGCACCGAGAGCGGCGAAGCCACCGAGGGCACCGAAGACTCCGCGGCGGCGTCGGGCGGAACGGCCTCCCCCGACGCCGCCGCGGGCAGCACACCCCCGGCGACACCCGCCCCGGCGACCCCGGCCCCGACGACGCCCGAAGCGGCGGCCCCCGCCGAGGCCCGTCCCTTCCGCATCGTCGCCGTCACCTCCTGCCCCACCGGCATCGCGCACACCTACATGGCCGCCGAATCGCTGGAGAACGCCGGCCGCGACGCCGGTGACGTCGAGATCGTCGTCGAGACACAGGGTTCGGCCGGCTTCACCCGCCTCGACCCGGCCGTCATCGCCGCCGCCGACGGCGTGATCTTCGCCCACGACGTCCCCGTACGGGAGAAGGACCGGTTCGCCGGGAAGCCCACCGTCGACGTCGGTGTGAAGGCGGGCATCAACCGCCCCGCCGAACTGATCTCCGAGGTCCGCGGCAAGGCCGAACGCGGTGAGACCACGGCCGCCGCCCGCCCCGGCACCCCCGTCGACCGCGCCGGCGACTCCGGCGACGGCTACGGCACCAAGCTGCGCAAGTGGCTGATGTCCGGCGTGAGCTACATGGTCCCGTTCGTCGCCGCGGGCGGTCTCCTCATCGCCCTCGGCTTCGCGATCGGCGGCTGGGAGATCAACAACGCCAAGCCGGTCACCGAACACTTCGACTGGCTCCAGGTCGACAGCTGGGCCGCCCTGCTGTTCCAGATCGGCGCCGTCGCCTTCGGCTTCCTGATCCCCGTCCTCGCCGGCTACATCGCATACGGCATGGCGGACCGACCCGGCCTCGTCCCCGGCTTCGTCGGCGGCATGATCGCCGCCAACATCAACGCCGGCTTCCTCGGGGGCCTGGCCGCCGGTCTGATCGCCGGCGGGGTCGTCCTCGGCATTCAGCGGATCAAGATCCCGCCGGTGCTGCGCGGCATCATGCCCGTGGTCGTGATCCCGCTGGTCTCCTCGATGATCGTCGGCTTCCTGATGCTGATCGTGATCGGCAAGCCCATCGCCGAGGCCCAGAAGAGCATGACGGACTGGCTGAGCGGCCTCTCCGGCAGCAACGCGATCCTCCTCGGCGTCCTCCTCGGCCTGATGATGTGCTTCGACCTCGGCGGCCCGGTCAACAAGGTCGCCTACGCCTTCGCCACCGCCGGTATCGCCGTGCAGGACCCCAGTGACTCCGCGATGAAGATCATGGCGGCGGTCATGGCGGCCGGTATGGTCCCGCCTCTGGGCATGGCCCTCGCCACCACGATCCGCAAGAAGCTGTTCACCACCGCCGAGCGCGAGAACGGCAAGGCGGCCTGGGTGCTCGGCGCCTCGTTCATCTCCGAGGGCGCGATCCCGTTCGCGGCCGCCGACCCGCTGCGCGTCATCCCCGCCTCCATGGCGGGCGGCGCGGTCACCGGCGCGCTGGCCATGGCCTTCGGCTCGACCCTGCGCGCCCCGCACGGCGGCATCTGGGTCACCCCCCTGATCGGCAAGCCGTTCCTCTACCTCCTCGCCATCGCGATCGGCACCGCGGTCACGGCCGGCCTGGTCATCGTCCTGAAGGGCATGCGCAAGACCCAGCCGGGCGCCGCCCCGCAGTCCGCTCCCGCCGCCACGGCGGAGACGAAGGAGCCGGTCGCGGCCTGAACCCGGGACCGGTACGACGGCCGCGGCCCCCTCCCACGAGAGGGGGCCGCGGCCGTCCGCGTTTCCGCCCCGTGCGCCCCTTTGGGCGCCTTTACAACCGGTGTGACGTGTAAGCCGCACCTGCGAGATACGTCACGGTCCGGGCTCAAAGTCCCATCCGGTGGTGTCTACTGGACGGCATGCCTGAGCACGTGTCGATACTCCAGTTGTTCGGCGGGGCCGCCCTCGCCCTCGCAGCGGTCATCTGGGTCGCTGTGCTCGTGCGGGTACTGCGCCGCGACCGCGAGATCCACCACGGCCGCTTCGCCGACCTGGCCCGCCGACGCGGACAGCGGCTGCGCGGCCTGCCCCATCAGCGCCGCAAGGGCCCCCACGTCGAACACGTGGAGCTGACGCCGGCGGAACAGGACGCCTTCGCCTTCCTGGCCCGCCAGTTCAGCGACGACCGTCTGGCCTGAGACGCCTTCCTGCGGTCGGCCGAGCGTCCCCGCCCGGCGTCGGTCGGCCGAGCGTCCCCGCCCGGCGTCGGTCAGCCGAGCGTCCCCGCCCGGCGTTCCATCGCGTCCCGGGCCGCGTCCTCCGACGCGTACACCTCGCACATGTGGCGACCGTCCGGAGTGGCCGTGTGCTCGACCTCCCAGAGGGAGATCTCCTGCCCGTCGGTGAGCAGGAAAGCATGCTCGTAGAGCGAGAAGCTGAGGCCGGGCCGACCCCGGCGCGCGGGGCGGTGAGGGCGGCCGAAGGCCTGGGTGATCTCGTGCGCGAACGCGGTCCGCAGCAGCAGCGTGGCCAACTCGTCCCCCGGAGGGTCCGGGTTCTCCGCGCGCCGCAGCAGCCGACGGGCGTGATCCGCCGAGTCGTCCGGCACGTACTCGTGACGCGGCTCGGGCAACGCCGCCAGCTCCACCGTGACCGGCAGCTCGAAGTCGGGGGCGTCCGACGGCAGCGGCAACCGCGCGGTGGCGGCCCGCAGCTCCTCGTCGTCCGTGTACACCTCGTGCTGGATGTCGCTGCCGGGCACCGTGTTGTGCACCAGCTCCCACAAGGTCACCGCCGAGCCGTCGGCGAGCAGCCAGGTGTGCCGGTACGTCGCCCGATGCAGCCCCGAACTGTAGTGCGCGGAGTGCAGCGAGCTGTCGTGCGCGAGAGCGCAGTCGAGCTGCCGTATCGCCTCGTCGGGCAGCTCGAAGGAGTTCAGGGCGCGGCCGAGGAGTCGCGCGAGGTGCTCCTCAGGAGACTCGGGCGACTCGGGTGGCTCGTACGCTGCCGTCTCGTACGGAACGCTCAAGGTTTCTCCCGGCGTTGCTGCATGTCACCTTGTGGGTGCATACCGTAGCCCCTCGGTCGGACATCATGTCCGGGAACCGAGAAAACGTACGCCTCTAAAACGCCGGAGCCGCGCGGTTGGTTCCCGCGCGGCCCGACGAACTACCGGAACGACGTGGTCAGATGGCGTCGCCCGCCGTCCACTCGCTCCACGGCATGTTCCAGCCGTTGAGGCCGTTGTCCGGCGCGACCGTCTTGTCGGGGGAGTTCTTGACGGTCACCACGTCACCGATCAGCGAATTGTCGAAGAACCACTTGCCGAGCGTGTCGCTGCTCGCGCCCCGGGCGTCCGCGAGACCGACGCAGCCGTGGCTGGTGCCCTGCCGTCCGAAGGGCGGGTTGCCCCTGTTGTACCAGTAGTTGCCGTGGACGAAGGTGCCCGACGTCGTCAGCCGCATCGCGTTCGGCACGTCCGCGATGTCGTACTCACCGCCGAAGCCCACCGTCGACCCGTTCATCCGCGTCTGCCGGAACTTCTCCGAGATCACCATCTGACCGTTGTACGTCGGGGTCGCGGCGCTGCCCGCCGAGATCGGCACGCTCTTGATCGTCTTTCCGTCCCGCACGACCGTCATGGTCTGGGTGTTCACATCGACCGTGGACACCTGAGACCGGCCGACCGTGAAGGTGACGGTCTTGTCCTGCACCCCGTAGAGCCCGTTCGCGCCCTCCACGCCGTCCAGGTCGATCTTCATCGTGACCTTGGACCCGGCCTTCCAGTACTCCTCGGGCCGGAAGTCGAGCCGCTGCTCCCCGAACCAGTGCCCCACCACCTCCTGCCCGCTGCTCGACGTCACCGTGATGTGCGACTGCACGGCCTTGCGGTCCGTGATCGCCTTGTCGAAGGTGAACGACACCGGCATCCCCACCCCGACCGTGGTGCCGTTGTCCGGCGTGTAGGTGCCGATGAAGCTGTTGGCCGTCGACACGGTCGTGAAGATGGAGTTGGCGGCCGACGTCTTGCCGTCGGCGTTCTTCGCGGTCGCCGAGATCCGGTACTTCGTGCCGCGCTCCAACTGCTCCTTCGGCTTCCAGGACCGCCCGTCCGCGGCTATCTCGCCCGCCACGGCCTCGCCGCCCTCCGCGACGGTCATCTCCACCTCGGTCAGCTTGCCGCCGCTGACCTTCACCCCGGTCGCGTTGATGGACGCGCCCGTCGAACCGTCCTTCGCCGAGATCGTGATCCGCGCCGCCGTGTCCTCGGCCGAAGTCCCCTTGCCATCACTCTTGTTGTCGGCCTGGGCGTCGCCGCCGCAGCCGGTGAGGGTCAGCGCACCGACCACCAGCACGGCACAGGTCCCCAGTGCCCGCCGTACAGCAATCTTCGGCCTTGTCACGATCTGCTCCAGCTTCTTCGCTTCTAGGCGATCCACGTCATCCGCTCCGGTACGTGGACATAGAGCGAACGGCGGCCCGGCGGGTTCCCGCGCCTCCCGCCTCAGCGCATCACGTGACAGAACCGGGACAATCGCTCCCAGCGACCCGACTGAAACCACCGGCCGCCCACGGCCCCGCAACCCCCCCGGGGGGGCCTCCCCCTCTCCCTCCCCCTCCCCCTCCCCGCCCCCGTGGCCATGCAACGGGCCCCGCCCTCGCCCCTCGCCCCTCAACCCCTCCCGTACAACTCCCCGTACGAAGGCCACACTCCGCCCGGACCGGCCACCGACTCGGCCGCCCGTACCGCCCGTACGATCGCGCGGGTCACCAAGTCCGCTCCTGCCGCGAGGAGTTCGTTCAGGGCGAGCGGGCCGGCCCGGGGTGGCAGCGGTCGCGCGCCCGTCGCCAGGGTGAACACGGTGTCCCCGTCGTTGAGCAGATGCACGGGGCGCACGGCGCGGGCGATGCCGTCGTGTGCCGTGCCGGCCAGCTTCTGGGCCTGGGCGCGGGTCAGGTCGGCGTCGGTGGCGACCACGGCCAGCGTGGTGTTCATCGGGGGAGGGGGACTCGTCGCGGCGGTTTCGGCGATCCGCCGCCGCGCACTCTCGTGCACCTCCGGCGCCGGATACGTCGCACGCCCCTGGAACAACTCCCCGTACAGCACCCCCGTCTCCGGGTCCGTCACCGATCCCGCCGCGTTGGCCACCACCAGCGCGGCCACCGTGATTCCGGAGTCCAGCACGGTGCTCGCGGTGCCGATGCCGCCCTTGAGCAGCCCGACCGTCGCCCCCGTCCCGGCCCCCACACATCCCTCCGCCACGGGCGCCCCGGGCCCGCTCGCGTCCGCCGCCTCCACCGCCGCCCGGCCGACGGCGGCATCCGGTCTGGCCTTGAAGTCGCCGCCCCGGCCCAGGTCGAAGACACAGGCGGCCGGCACGACCGGCACCACGTGTGCCGGGTCGAGGCCGACCCGCACGCCCCGTCCCCGCTCCTCCAGCCAGGCCATCACACCCGACGCGGAGTCCAGCCCGTACGCGCTGCCGCCGGTCAGCACCACCGCCTCGACCCTCTGCACCAGGTTGCGCGGGTCGAGCGCGTCCGTCTCCTTGGTGCCGGGCCCGCCGCCGCGCACGTCCACGGCCGCGACCGCGCCGCCCTCCGGAGCCAGCACGACCGTGGTGCCGGTGAGCCAGCCCTCGCCGATCCGGGTGGCATGCCCGACCCGCAGGCCGGACACATCGGTCAACGCGTCAACTGCCATGAGAACCCCTGGTGTGGGGGGCCTGCTCCTGCTCCCTCGTCCCGTGGGCGTGCGGGGTGCCGTGGCCACGGGACGTGAGCGCCACCCCGACCGCGACCGTCACGGTCGCCACGACGCCCGCCGCCGGCACCGCCCAGTGCCCGAGGAACGTGCACAGCACCACGGCGAGCGCGGCGAGCGGCAGCACGGTCTGCTGTGCCGTCCCCACCTTGTAGTGGCGGGCGTGCAGCGCCCACACGGAGATGAGGTACAGCGCCGTCGGCAGGGTCACCGCCGCCGACGCGGCCAGGGTGGAGATGTGCGCCTTGTGTACCGTCTCCTCGACCGCGACCTCCAGACCGGCGCCGATCGCGGCGGCCGACGCGAAGATCAGGTAGTGGCCGTACCCCCACAGGAAGCTCTCCTTGCTGGAGCGCAGATGGCCGTGGATGGGAACGGTGAAGTAGATCCACCACGCCGAGAAGACGATCAGCAGCCCGCCCACCGCGATCGGCAGCAGCTCGCCCAACGCGTCGTTCTCGTCGGCCGCCGACTTCACCGCGACCGTGGCCGCCAGGATCGTCTCGCCCAGCACGATGATGGTGAACAGGCCGTACCGCTCGGCGATGTGATGTGGATGCCAGGACGTCTGGAAGCCTCTCTCCGCGTACAGCGGGACGGACAGTTCGGCGATCGCCATCACCAGGAACAGCCACGGTCTGGCCGGCTCCGGCAGGACCAGCAGCCCCAGCCAGCCGATCTGGCACAGCGCCACACCACCCGCGTACCGCAGGGCCGTGACCCGTTCCGCGTCCGTCGCGGTCCGCGCGGCCCGCAGCCACTGCGCGGTCATCGCCAGTCGCATGATCGCGTAGCCGAGCACGACCAGGGTCCAGTCGTGGTCCTCGAAGGCCCGGCCGACCCCGGCGGCGAGCACCAGTACACCCGCTATCTGGACGAGGGTCACCAGCCGGTAGGGCACGTCGTCGTTGTCGTAGGCCGAGGCGAACCAGGTGAAGTTCATCCAGGCCCACCAGATCGCGAAGAAGACCATCGCGTAGTTGAGGATGCCCTCGGCGGCGTGTGCCTCCGCGACGGAGTGGACCAGTTGGACGCCCGCCTGGGCGACGGCCACGACGAAGCACAGGTCGAAGAAGAGCTCCAGCGGCGAGGCGACCCGGTGCTCCTCCCCACGGCCCCGTGCGACGAGCCTGCGCACCGGCGCCCGTCCTGCGCCGGAGGAAGGGCCGGGAGCCGAGGGGGGCGGGGGCGTGGAACTTGACGTCATGGGGCCAAGCACACCAGAGATCCCGGTGGAATTCTCGCTCAGGTGTTCACCAGTGCCGGGGTGGACCGAGGGTGTGCGCGGACGGGCCCGGGGCGGGTGAGGAGGAGCCGGGGGAGGGGCCGGCGCCGGAGGTCGTCCGGGCGCGGGGCCGTACTCTGGAGGCATGAGTACTGCTCCCGCCCCCGGCTCCGAACCGCGTGACCCCAAGGCCGCGCTGGTCTTCGACGACCCGCTCAGCCGGCCGTCGTCCGACGACACGGACCACGGGTGGGGCGAGCGGTCCGGCGACGGCGGCGACGGCGCGGCCGACCTGAAGCGCTTCCTCGACGAGAAGCCGCCCCACCACATCTGACAGCGCCGAGCTATGTGCGGTCGTGGCCCGAACCGCGCTGGGCCACCAGGGCGTCGCGGATCTCCTTCAGGACCTCCAGCTCGGTCACCTCCATGACCTCGTGCGCGCCCTCCTTGGCCTTGCGGCGGGCTTCCTGGCGGGCCAGGTACTTGGCCATGGGGAACACCATCAGGAAGTAGACGACGCCCGCGGTGATGAGGAACGTGAGCGTCGCGTTCAGCACCGTGCCCCAGAGGATCGCGACGCCGTCGGTGACCGTTCCGTCCGCCGACACCGTGCAGGGGGCCTTCAGGCACGAGCGGTACTGGTCGAGGTTCTTCGTGCCGAACGCCCCCACCAGCGGGCTGATGACCCCCTTCACCACCGAGTTGACGATGTTGGTGAAGGCCGCGCCGATGACCACGGCGACGGCCAGGTCGACGACGTTCCCCCGCATCAGGAAGGCCTTGAAGCCTTCCCAGACGCTCGGATCCTTCTTCTCGCTCACCACGAGGCCTCTCTGCGCTGGTTGTGGGACAAACGACTCCGCAACCTACGTCAGGGCCGGGCCCGAGTGTCCAACCGGGTCCCTCTCTCGTGGCACTTGACGAGCGGTGCCCGACGGTGGGACGCGCGGTCACCACAGGGTCACCGCCAAGCGGGACGTGGCGCCCGCACCGGCCAGCCGGGCCGCCGTGCGCCGGGGGACGGTCAGGACGACCAGGGCTCCGCTCTCGGCCGTGTCGGCGGTGGGCACCTCGGAGACGCGGGCACCCCGGGCGACGACCCTCGCGGCGCCGCCCGTCGCGGACTCCTCGGCCGCGATCACGTCGACCCGGTCACCGGGACGCAGCAGCCGGACCGTCGCGCCGTCGGCGATGCGTACCGGGGCGGTCACCGTGCCCACGGTGGCGGGGCGCTCGGGGACCGGGTCGGCCACAGGGTGGCCCCTGACCCGTCCGGCGTCCCTCGGGCCCGCGCCTGTCGCCAACAGGGCGGCGGCGGTCACCGCCAGACCCGCGGCCATGGCACGCCGTCGGCAGCGGGCGAGACGGCGGAGCCGATGTGCTCCGCCGCTCACCCGAAGCGGGGCGAAGTGCGGAACCTCGCAGGTGGGAGGGGCATCGGTGCCGGGTGGGCCGGCGGCCCAGGAGGGGAGGCGGGGAGAGGTGGGGGAGGACGAGTACGCGGACGACGAGGACGCGGACGTCGAGGACGACGAGTACGTGGACGTGGAGGGGGACGAGGAACGGGACATGGGGTCACCACCTGCGGTGTGGGATCGGCTTGCGGTCCCACGATGAGGCTTCGCGGCGGAGCCCGCTGGGGCCTGTGGACCACTCGACGACTGTGGAAAACCCCGCCACCCGAACGAGGACTTCCGCACCGCGCACTGCGCACCCTGCACCCCGTACTTCCCCCCACCCCCCCAGCGGCCTCACCCCGGCCGGGTGGTGTGGTCACCCCGTCACGGCAGATCGAACCCGGGGTCCATCCCGCCCAGCGCCTTCGTGCACAGGCAGTCGCGGCCGTCGTTCGGCGGCAGGGCGGCGACCGCCTCGAAGAGGACGCCTCGGAGGCGGTCGATGTTGGCGGCGAAGACCTGGAGGACCTCCTCGTGGGAGACGCCCTCGCCGGTCTCGGCGCCGGCGTCGAGGTCGGTCACGAGGGTCAGGGAGGTGTAGCAGAGCTCCAGTTCGCGGGCGAGGATGGCCTCGGGGTGGCCGGTCATGCCGACCACGGACCAGCCCTGGGCCTGGTGCCACAGGGACTCGGCGCGAGTGGAGAAGCGGGGGCCCTCGACCACGACGAGGGTGCCGCCGTCCACCGGTTCCCAGTCGCACCGGCGTGCCGCTTCGAGGGCCGCCTTGCGGCCGACGGGGCAGTAAGGGTCGGCGAGCGAGACATGGACGACGTTGGGGACGGCACCGCCGGGCAGGGGGAGGCCGTCGAAATAGGTCTGGGCGCGGGACTTCGTACGGTCCACGAGCTGGTCCGGGACGAGGAGCGTGCCCGGTCCGTACTCGGGCCGCAGACCGCCCACCGCACACGGGCCGAGCACCTGGCGCGCCCCGACGGAGCGCAGCGCCCACAGGTTGGCGCGGTAGTTGATGCGGTGCGGCGGCAGATGGTGGGCGCGGCCGTGGCGCGGGAGGAAGGCGACGCGGCGTCCGGCGATCTCGCCGAGGAAGAGGGAGTCGCTGGGCGGTCCGTAGGGGGTGTCGACCTGTATCTCGGTCACGTCGTCGAGGAAGGAGTAGAAGCCCGACCCTCCGATGACACCGATCTCGGCCGGTCCCGCCGCCGCCGTGCTGTCCGTCGTGCCGGTCCCGCTCGTCGGCCCGACCCCGTTGTCCACGTGCTCCGTGTTCGCCATGCCCGCACCCTAACCGGGCCCGGAAACGCCAAGGACCCCGCAGGTCGTCGTGCGACGGCAGGGTCCTGGACGGAAGCCGCTTGGAAGCGCTCACGCGGCGCGAGCACCACGCGGCCGCACACGCGATGCGGCCGAAGCGCTACGCGGCCGAGGTGCTACGCGGCCGAGGTGCTGCTGGTGGAGGAAGAACCCGAGGACGACGACTTCGCGTCGGAGGACGACGAGGACGAGGACGACGTCGAGGACTTCGCGTCCGAGGAGGACGAGGAGGACTTCGACGTCGCCGGGCTGCTGCTCGACGACGAGCCCCGGCTGTCGTTCCGGTAGAAACCGGAGCCCTTGAAGACGATGCCGACCGCCGAGAACACCTTCTTGAGGCGGCCGTTGCAGCTGGGGCACTCGGTCAGGGCGTCGTCGGTGAACTTCTGCACCGCTTCGAGGCCCTCACCGCATTCGGTGCACTGGTACTGGTACGTCGGCACTGGTCTTCCTCCTGGCACTCTCACTCGATGAGTGCTAACGACGGTCCATAGTGACCTATTCCCCGGGGATCAGTCCACTGTCACCGGCACTCGGTGACCGACGACACGCGCGACGGTCCGGCTGCGGGGGCTGCCCGCCAGCCGCGTACGCAGGGCGAACAGGGTCGCCAGGGCCAGTGCCGTACCGGCCGCGGGCACCAGGAATCCGGCGCCGGTCCACAGCCGGTCCTCCAGCTGACCGGCGGCCGTGACGGCGGCCGCCTGGCCGAGCGCGACCGCGCCGGTCAGCCAGGTGAAGGCCTCCGTACGGGCGCCGGACGGGACCAGGGAGTCGACCAGCGTGTAGCCGGTGATCAGGGCGGGGGCGATGCACATCCCGACCAGGAGGCCGAGCGCCGCGAGGACGAGCACGGAGTCCGCGGTCCACAGGGCGGATGCGGCCAGCGCGAGAGCCGTGTAGCCGATGACCAGACGCCGCTGCGGGGCCGCCTTCCAGGCGATCGCGCCGCAGACGATGCCGGAGAGCATGTTGCCGGCGGCGAACACGCCGTACAGGACACCGTTCAGGCCGGGCTCGCCGATCGACTCGGAGAAGGCGGCGAGGGAGACCTGCATGCCGCCGAAGACGGAGCCGATGCCCAGGAAGGTGACGATCAGGACACGCACTCCGGGGACGGACAGGGCGGAAACCCGCTCCACGCGCGCGTGGGCCACGGGAACGACACGGGGCTGGGTGCCGCGCTGCGCGGCGAACAGCAGGCCGCCGATCAGGGTGAGCGCGGCCTCGGTGAGCAGGCCGGCGGCCGGGTGCACGGCGGTGCACAGCGCGGTCGCGAGCAGCGGGCCGAGGACGAAGGTCAGCTCGTCGGTGACGGACTCGAAGGCGGCCGCGGTGCTCATCAGGGGCGAGTCCTGGAGCTTGACGCCCCAGCGGGCGCGCACCATGGGGCCGATCTGCGGCACCGAGGCCCCGGTGGGCACGGCGGCGGCGAAGAGCGCCCACAGGGGGGCGTCCATCAGGGCCAGCGCCGTCAGGGAGAGGCCGGCCGCGCCGTGGACGAGGATGCCGGGGATCAGGACGGCCCGCTGGCCGTGCCGGTCGGCGAGACGGCCGCTCCAGGGGGCGAACAGGGCCATGGAGACGCCGGTCGCGGCGGCCACGGCGCCGGCCGCGCCGTACGAGCCGGTGGTGTGCTGGACGAGCAGCACGATGGAGAGCGTCAGCATCGCGAACGGCTGGCGGGCCGCGAAGCCGGGCAGGAGGAACGTCCACGCGCCACGGGTGCGCAGCAGCTGCCCGTAGCCCGGACGGGACGCCTTGGAGGTGTTCGAGGTGTTCGAGGAGACCGTGGATGCCACGGCCGTGCCTTTCCGCCGCCTGGTAGCGCGCCTGTGCGGGGGCGCCGAGAGCTGTCCTCTTGCGCCACTGCGGTAGATGCCGGGCCCACGAGAGGGGGCGTGACGGCCGCCATACGGTCGCGCCAGCTCTGCGTCAGACAGAGTTGGTCCGATCAAGTGCGCCTTCATCGTACAGGGGGACGGGGAGGGTCGCCTGTGAAAGTGAGCACCATGGGCGGCCGCACCCCGCGATCCTGAGGGTGTGAACGATGCGAAACTTGCCCGTAACGACGGAACCCGCCCCCGCCCCTCAGTGACGGAACCCGCCCCCGCCCCTCAGTGACGGGACCCGCCCCCGTCCTCAGCGCCGGGACCCCCCGTTGCCGGTCCCCAGCCAGTCGGCCAGCTTGCCGCCCTGGCCGACGGCCCTGAGCCGGCGCTCCGCCTGGTCCCGGACGGGGTCGGTGGCGACGACGAGGAGTTCGTCGCCGCGGCGCAGGACCGTGGTGGGCAGGGGGACGAAGGACGTGCCGTCGCGGACGACGAGGGTGACGGCGGCGCCCGCGGGGAGTCGCAGTTCGTTGACCTCGACGCCGTGCATACGGGACTTCTCGGGGATGGCGACGGACAGCAGGTGGCCGCGCAGCCGCTCCAGGGGCGCCGATTCGATGCCGAGGTCGGCGGCCTCGTCGCCGGAGCCGCCGAGGCGCAGCTTGCGGGCCAGCCAGGGCAGCGTCGGCCCCTGGACGAGGGTGTAGACGACGACCAGCACGAAGACGATGTTGAAGATCCGGCGGCTGCCGTCGATCCCGCTCACCATGGGGATCGTCGCCAGGATGATGGGCACCGCGCCGCGCAGTCCGGCCCACGACAGCAGCGTCTGCTCCCGCCACGGCACCCGGAGCGGCGTCAGCGCGACGACGACGCTCAGCGGTCGGGCCACCATGGTCAGCACCAGGCCCATGACGAGCGCGGGCCAGATGTCGTCGCCCATCTCGTGCGGGGTGACGAGCAGGCCGAGCAGGACGAACATGCCGATCTGGGCGATCCAGCCGACGCCCTCGGCGAATCCGCGCGTGGCCGGCCAGTGCGGCAGCTTGGAGTTGCCGAGGACCACGGAGGCCAGGTAGACGGCGAGGAAGCCGCTGCCGTGGGCGAGGGCGCCGACGGCGTACGCGGCGACGGCGATGGCCATGACGGCGATCGGGTAGAGGCCGGAGGCGGGCAGCGCCACGTGCCTGAGGCACCAGGAGCCCAGCCAGCCCATGGCGAGTCCGACGGCCGCGCCGATCGCCAGCTCCAGCGCTATCTCGCCGACGAGGACGTACCAGTGTTCGATCGGCCCGGCCATGGAGAGCGAGACGACGAGGATGACGACCGGGGCATCGTTGAAGCCCGACTCGGCCTCCAGGGTGCCCGTCACGCGCGCGGGGAGGGGGATCTTGCGCAGCACGGAGAAGACGGCCGCCGCGTCCGTGGAGGACACCACCGCGCCGATGATGAGCGCCTGCCGCCACTCCAGCCCGATCAGATAGTGCGCGCCCGCGGCCGTGACGCCGACGCTCACCGCGACTCCGACCAGCGCCAGTGAAGTGGCGGCCGGCAGGGCCGGCCTGATCTCCTTCCACTTGGTGCCGAGGCCGCCCTCCGCAAGGATCACGACGAGGGCCGCGTAGCCGATGACCCGAGTCAGTTCGGCGTTGTCGAAGTGGATCCCGCCGATGCCGTCCTGGCCCATCGCGATGCCGATGCCCAGATACACGAGCAGGCTGGGGAGCCCGCTGCGCGACGAGATCCGGACCGCGGCGACCGCGACGAGAAGGACGAGCGAGCAGACGAGCAGGAGCTGGTTGAGATCGTGGACAGTCAGCGGGCCGTACCTTTCTTGCCGAACCGCACGTGGTTCCGAGTGTGGGGTGCCGAGCACTGGATGCGGGCACGCGCGCGCGAGGGCATGCGAAGCCGATCACGGAAACCGTGCGATTGCGGTTACGTCAGTGCGAGTACTTCGTTACCTTACCTAACTCTTGACGATTTCTTGACGCTTGCGCAGGCAAGATCGAACAGTCGTCCGCGCCAGTTCCCGACTCCGCGTCAAGTCGTGTCGGGCCCTGCGCCTATGGTTGCTCCAGCGTTCAGTACAAAGCACAGCCCGACCTGCCGCTCGTGTTAGGACAGCAAGGACAGCGATGCCCACCGACACCACCCCCTCCGGCCAGCAGTCCGGCAAGTCCGGCAGGAAGAAGGGACGCAAAGTCCGTCTTTTCCTGATCGTCCTGGTCCTGGCCATCATCGGTGGCGTCGGCTACGGGGCGTTCTGGTCCGTCTCCACCGTGCGCGCCTCCTTCCCGCAGACCAAGGGTTCGATAACCCTGGACGGTCTGGCGGGACCGGTCGACGTCAAACGCGACGGCCACGGGATCCCGCAGATCTACGCCTCCTCCGACGAGGACCTGTTCATGGCGCAGGGCTACGTCCAGGCACAGGACCGGTTCTACGAGATGGACGTGCGCCGCCACATGACGGCCGGCCGCCTCTCGGAGATGTTCGGCGAGGGCCAGGTCGACAACGACGAGTTCCTGCGCACCCTCGGCTGGCACCGGATCGCCGAGGAGGAGTACGAGAAGACGCTCTCCGCCGAGACGAAGAAGTACCTCGACGCGTACGCCAAGGGGGTCAACGCCTACCTGGCCGGCAAGGACGGCGACGAGATCTCCGTCGAGTACGCGGCCCTCGGCTTCGCAGGCGACTACAAGCCCGAGGCCTGGACCCCCGTCGACTCGGTTGCCTGGCTGAAGGCGATGGCGTGGGACCTGCGCGGCAACATGCAGGACGAGATCGACCGCGCCCTGATGACCAGCCGCCTCGGCCCCAAGCAGATCGCCGACCTGTACCCGCAGTACCCCTACGGCCGCAACGGGACGATCGTGCAGGAGGGTCAGTACGACGAGCTGACCGAGACCTGGTCGGACGGGTCGGGGTCGACGCAGAGCGCCGACGGCTCCACACAGGGCACCGGGGGCACCGGGACGGGTACGGGGACCGCCGGCACGTCCACCGACTCCGGAGCCCTCCAGACCCAGCTGGACGGCCTCTACAACGTCCTGGAGGACCTGCCCGAGGCCGTCGGCGTGAACGGCAACGGCATCGGCTCCAACTCCTGGGTCGTCTCCGGCGACCACACCATCACCGGCAAGCCGCTGCTCGCCAACGACCCGCACCTGTCGGCGGCGCTGCCGTCGGTCTGGTACCAGATGGGCCTGCACTGCAAGGCCGTCTCCGCGAAGTGCCAGTACGACGTCTCCGGCTACACCTTCTCCGGCATGCCCGGCGTGGTCATCGGCCACAACGCCGACATCGCCTGGGGCATGACCAACTCCGGCGTCGACGTCACCGACCTCTACCTGGAGAAGCTCACCGGCGACGGCTACCAGTACGGCTCCAAGGTCCTGCCCTTCGACACCCGCGAGGAGACCATCGAGGTCGCCGGCGGCACGTCCAAGAGGATCGTCGTCCGGACGACCAACAACGGCCCCCTGCTCTCCGACCGCAACGACGAACTCGTCCAGGTCGGCAAGAAGGCCACGGTCGACCAGGACGCCCCGGACCGGGGCGACGGCTACGGCATCGCCCTGCGCTGGACCGCGCTCGACCCCGGCACCTCCATGGACGCCGTCTTCGCCATGAACAAGGCCAAGGACTGGGACGGCTTCCGCGAGGCCGCCGCCCTGTTCGACGTCCCCTCGCAGAACCTGATCTACGCCGACACCGAGGGCCACATCGGCTACCAGCTGCCCGGCAAGATCCCCACCCGCGGCGAGGGCGACGGCTCGCTGCCCGCCCCGGGCTGGGACCCCCGCTACCGCTGGACCGGCTACATCGACCAGGACGAACTGCCCTACGAGTACGACCCCGAGCGCGGCTACATCGTCACCGCCAACCAGGCCGTCGTCGACAAGAAGTACCCGTACACGCTCACCTCGGACTGGGGCTACGGCACGCGCGCGCAGCGGATCACCAGCCTGATCGAGTCCAAGATCAAGGGTGGCGGCAAGATCTCCACCGACGACATGCGGCAGATGCAGATGGACAACAGCAGCGAGATCGCCAAGCTGCTCGTGCCGCTGCTGCTCAAGATCGACGTCGGCGACCAGCACGTCCGCGAGGCGCAGAAGCTCCTGGAGGGCTGGGACTACACCCAGGACGCCGACTCGGCGGCCGCCGCGTACTTCAACTCGGTCTGGCGCAACATCCTCAAGCTCGCCTTCGGTGACAAGCTGCCCAAGGAGCTGCGCGTCGAGGGACAGTGCCTGTCGGTCGAGCCGGTCGACTCCACGGGCCCCGCCGACGAGGACCAGAAGGTGCGCGAGTGCGGCAGGCGCGACGCGGACCAGGCGCAGCCGGACGGCGGCGACCGCTGGTTCGAGGTGGTCCGCCGGCTCGTCGACGACCAGGACAACGCCTGGTGGTCCACGCCGAAGACCCGCAACCTGAAGGCCGCCGACACCCGTGACGAGCTGTTCCAGCGGGCCATGCGGGACGCCCGTTGGGAGCTGACCGCCAAGCTCGGCAAGGACATCGACAGCTGGAGCTGGGGCCGGCTGCACCGTCTGTTCCTGAAGAACCAGACCCTCGGCACCGAGGGCCCCGGTTTCCTCCAGTACATGCTCAACCGCGGCCCCTGGAAGCTGGGCGGCGGCGAGGCCACGGTCAACGCCACCGGCTGGAACGCGGCGGGCGGCTACGAGGTCGTCTGGGTGCCCTCGATGCGCATGGTGGTGAACCTCGGGGACCTCGACAAGTCCAAGTGGATCAACCTCACCGGCGCCTCCGGGCACGCGTACAACGCGCACTACACCGACCAGACCGAGAAGTGGGTCAAGGGCGAGCTGCTCACCTGGTCGTTCTCGGACAAGGCGGTCGACGGCAGCACCAGTGACACGCTCTTGCTGAAGCCGTAGTCCCTCAGCCCGCCACGGTTCCCCGCGCTCCTTCGGGACGCGGGGAACCGTCATGTCAGGCGCCGTACCCCCGAGGGCGTCACCACCGCGTGCACCGGGCGGTCGTGTTCCTCCTCCGGCACCCGGTCGACCACCTCCGTGTCGTACAGCAGGACCACGAGCGCCGGGTCGGCGCCCGCGCGGTCCAGACGGGCCAGGACGCGGTCGTAGGAGCCGCCGCCCCGTCCGAGACGCATCCCGCGCGCGTCGACCGCGAGGCCCGGGAGCAGGACGACGTCGGCGGTGGTCACCGCGTTGGGGCCGAGCCGCTCACCGGCGGGTTCGAGGAGTTCCATGCGGCCGCCGTGCCGTACGCGCGCGAGAGAGGCCTCTCCCTCGTAGACGCCCCAGTCGAGGTCGTTGTCGGGCAGCAGCACCGGGAGCAGGACGCGCACGCCCCGCGCGCGGAGCGCGTCGAGGAGCGCGAGAGTGCCCGGCTCACTCCCCACCGAGACGTACGCCGCGACCGTGCGCGCGTGCGCCAGTTCGGGCAGACCGAGCGCCCGGCCCGCAAGGGCGCCCGTCGTTTCCCGGACGTCATCCGGTGTCAACCCGCTCCTCATCAGGAGGAGCTCTCGTCGCAACATTCGCTTGGAAAGCTCCGGTTCAGGTCCCATCCGGTCCACAGGTAGCTCCAGTATTCTTCGTAATCGGCTCATATGAGAACGAATTCATCGGAGCCACAGATTCCGTACAAAGGCGCCGGATATGGTTCCGCCCATGAGTGAGGCGAACCCCAGGATCAGCAAGGCTGTCATTCCCGCCGCGGGTCTGGGAACCCGGTTCCTGCCGGCCACCAAGGCGACTCCCAAGGAGATGCTGCCGGTGGTCGACAAGCCGGCGATCCAGTACGTGGTGGAGGAGGCCGCGTCGGCCGGTCTCGACGACGTCCTGATGATCACCGGCCGGAACAAGCGCCCCCTTGAGGACCACTTCGACCGCAACTACGAACTGGAGTCGGCCCTCCAGAAGAAGGGCGACGCCCACCGGCTCGCCAAGGTCCAGGAGTCCAGCGACCTCGCGACCATGCACTACGTCCGCCAGGGCGACCCCAAAGGCCTCGGTCACGCGGTGCTGTGCGCCGCCCCGCACGTGGGCGACGAACCCTTCGCGGTCCTCCTCGGCGACGACCTGATCGACCCCCGCGACCCGCTCCTGCAGCGCATGGTCGAGGTCCAGGAACAGAACGGCGGCAGCGTCATCGCCCTCATGGAGGTCGCGCCGGAGCAGATCCACCTCTACGGCTGCGCGGCCGTCGACGCCACCGAGGACGGCGACGTCGTCAAGGTCACGGGCATGGTCGAGAAGCCGGACCCGGCCGACGCCCCGTCGAACTACGCGGTCATCGGCCGCTACGTCCTCGCCCCGCAGATCTTCGACGTCCTGCGCCGGACCGAGCCGGGCCGCGGCGGCGAGATCCAGCTCACCGACGCCCTCCAGCAGCTCGCCGCGGACGAGAAGGTCGGCGGCCCCGTGCACGGCGTCGTCTTCAAGGGCCGGCGCTATGACACCGGAGACCGTGGCGACTACCTGCGTGCCATTGTCAGACTCGCGTGCGAACGTGAAGACCTGGGCCCGGACTTCCGGACCTGGCTTCGCAGTTACGTAGCCGAGGAGATGTAGCCACATTGAGCACCGCCGCGACCCGCACCACCGGCCGGGACCACCTCTGGTCGGTGACCGAGCACCTGGAGGACATCCTCGCCACCGTCCACCCCCTGGAGCCCATCGAACTGCAACTCCTCGACGCCCAGGGCTGCGTCCTGGTCGAGGACGTCACGGTGCCGGTGTCACTGCCGCCGTTCGACAACAGCTCCATGGACGGGTACGCGGTGCGGGTCGCGGACGTCGCGGGCGCGAGCGAGGAGTTCCCCGCCGTGCTCACGGTGATCGGCGACGTCGCGGCGGGCCAGAGCGAACAGCCGCAGGTGGGCCCCGGCGAGGCCGCCCGCATCATGACCGGCGCCCCCCTGCCGCCCGGCGCGGAGGCGGTCGTCCCGGTGGAGTGGACCGACGGCGGCCTCGGCGAGGGACCCGTCTCCGGGATGCGCGCCCGCAGCGCGAGCCCCGAGGGCGCCACCGGCCAGGTCGCCGTGCACCGCGCCGCCGAGGCACGCGCGCACGTGCGCGCGGAGGGCAGCGACGTCAGGGCCGGCGAACGCGCCCTGGCGGCCGGCACCATCCTCGGCCCGCCCCAGCTCGGCCTGCTCGCCGCCATCGGCCGCGCCTCGGTACGCGTACGCCCGCGCCCGCGAGTGGTGGTGCTCTCCACCGGCAGTGAACTGATCCCGCCGGGCGACACCCTGGCCGCCGGCCAGATCTACGACTCCAACAGCTTCGCCCTCACCGCCGCCGCCCGGGACGCGGGTGCCATCGCCTACCGCGTCGGGGCCGTCGCCGACGACGCCGAGACCCTCCGCTCCACCATCGAGGACCAGCTCGTCCGCGCCGACCTGGTGGTCACCACCGGCGGGGTCAGCGTGGGCGCGTACGACGTCGTCAAGGAAGCCCTGGAGTCCGTCGGCGACGAGGACGAGGAAGGCGCCGGCATCGACTTCCGCAAGCTCGCCATGCAGCCCGGCAAGCCCCAGGGCTTCGGCACCATCGGCCCCGACCACACCCCGCTCCTCGCGCTCCCCGGCAACCCGGTGTCGTCGTACGTCTCCTTCGAACTCTTCGTCCGGCCCGCCATCCGCACCCTGATGGGCCTCGACGACGTCCACCGTCCGACGACCACGGCGACCCTGCGGGCCCCCAAGGCGCTGACCTCGCCCGCGGCCCGTCGGCAGTACCTCCGCGGCACGTACGCCGACGGCGAGGTCACCCCCGTGGGAGGTGCCGGATCGCACCTCGTCGCCGCCCTCGCGCACGCGGACGCGCTCATCGTGATCCCCGAGGACACCGAGTCGGTCGAGCCCGGTACGGAGGTGGAGGTCGTCCTGCTCGGCTGAACCGTCGAGGGTGGCGTACCGTGTCGCGCACAACAGGCCGCGCGCCGCACCGCGACGGGCCCCGACCGGGAGCGCCACACCACCATGAGTACGCCGCAGGACCGACTGACCCACATCGACGAGGCGGGCGCCGCTCGCATGGTCGACGTCTCCGGGAAGGACGTGACCGCGCGCACCGCCCGCGCCAGCGGCCGGGTCCTGGTCTCCCCGAAGGTGGTCGAACTGCTGCGCGGCGAGGGGGTGCCCAAGGGCGACGCCCTCGCCACCGCGCGCATCGCCGGGATCATGGGCGCCAAACGCACCCCCGACCTGATCCCGCTCTGCCACCCGCTCGCGGTCTCGGGCGTCAAGGTCGACCTGGCGGTCGCGGACGACGCCGTCGAGATCCTCGCGACCGTGAAGACCACCGACCGCACGGGCGTAGAGATGGAAGCCCTCACGGCGGTCTCCGTCGCCGCGCTCACCGTGATCGACATGGTGAAGGCGGTCGACAAGGGCGCGGTCATCACGGACGTCCGCGTCGAGGAGAAGACGGGCGGCAAGTCGGGCGACTGGAGCCGGGCATGACGGCCCCGGCGGAACCACCGCTCGGGGGCGCCCTCACCGCGCCGTACGCCGCCCTGGTCGTGACCGCCTCCAACCGCGCCGCCGCCGGAATCTACGAGGACCGGGGCGGGCCCCTGATCGCCGAGGGACTCAGGGGGTTCGGCTTCGCCGTCGACGGCCCCCAGGTCGTGCCCGACGGCGACCCCGTGGAGGCCGCGCTGAGGGCGGGCGTCGACGCCGGGTACGACGTGATCGTGACGACCGGCGGAACCGGCATCTCGCCCACCGACCGCACCCCGGAGGCCACCCGCGCGGTCCTCGACCACGAGGTCCCCGGCATCCCCGAGGCGATCAGGGCGTACGGTCGGCAGAAGGTGCCCACGGCCGTGCTCTCCCGGGGCCTCGCCGGAGTCGCGCGCGGCACCCTGATCGTCAACCTGCCGGGCTCGACCGGCGGCGTACGGGACGGCCTGGCCGTCCTGGAACCCCTGCTGACCCACGCCGTCGACCAGATCCGCGGCGGGGACCACCAGAGGCCGGCCCCCGGCGGCTCACCGGCCGAGGAGGACCCCTCCAGACCCCGTGGGGGTGCGAGCTGAACAGCCCATCCTGGCCCGTGGCGCTGGTGGACGGCGAGGTCGTCCTCCGGCCCATAAGGATGCGCGACCAGCGGGCCTGGCGCGAGGTCAACCGGCGCAACCGGGACTGGCTGCGGCCCTGGGAGGCGACCATTCCGCCCCCCACGCCCAGCGGCCCCATCGCGCACCGCCCGACGTACCGTCAGATGGTCCGCCATCTGCGGGCGGAGGCGAACGCGGGCCGGATGCTGCCGTTCGTGATCGAGTACCAGGGGCGACTGGTCGGGCAGTTGACGGTCGCCGGGATCACCTGGGGCTCCATGTGCTCCGGCCACGTCGGCTACTGGGTGGACGAGTCGGTGGCCGGCCGGGGTGTGATGCCGACAGCGGTCGCGCTCGTCGTCGACCACTGCTTCCGGACCGTCGGACTGCACCGCATCGAGGTCTGTATTCGCCCCGAGAATCGGCCCAGCCGACGGGTCGTGGAGAAACTCGGATTCCGCGAGGAAGGCCTTCGTCCACGATATCTTCACATCGACGGCGCCTGGCGCGACCATCTCGTCTTCGCGCTCACCGCCGAAGAGGTGCCCGAGGGGCTGCTCGGTCGCTGGCAGCGGGAACGGGCGCGGAACGCGCGGAACGCGGGTTCCGACGCCGGCAAGCCCGGCCAGCCGCAATAAATGAAATACGTGTTCGAAGAAAATTGCACGGACGGCGACCGGGTGAACGATCGGTTGAACGAGTCGGTACGTTCTCGGCATGTTCTCAGCACGTTAATTTCGCGCTCTCGGTGGCCTGCTGATCGGATCGGTCACAAAAAAAGCTCGAAATATCAGCCAGATCGTGCGACACACCGGCTCAATTGGCGGATGGCCTCACGCAAACCCCTCTACCGTGTGAGTCGTGAGCAGCAGCGGCCTCATCTACGCAGTCATCGTCGGGGCCTGGGCCGCCTACTTGGTGCCGATGTGGCTCCGTAGGCAGGACGAGCTGAACGAAGCCCGTCCGACGGAACGCTTCAGCACCGCCATCCGGCTGCTTTCCGGCCGGGCGGGGATGGAGCGCCGATACGCCAAGGACCTGCGGGCGCGCTCCACCGAAGAGGGGGAGCCCAGCGCCGAACCGGACGGCGTCACCGACTCGGTGGACGTCCGGGCCTTCGCCGTGCCCCCGCACCGGGAGCACACGAAGGCACAACTGCCGGTGGAACGGGGTGAGTCACCGCAGCAGGGCCAGCAGCAGGGCCAGCAGCTGCGGCAGCCGGGGAAACCGGCGACGCAGGCCCCCGCACCGGCGCAGGCGAAGCCGGTGCCCCAGCAGAGCGGCGCGCCGGCGGCCAAGCAGGGGACCCCCAAGCAGGGGGCGGCCCAAGTGCCCGCTCCCGCGCGGACGAAGCGGCCGGGCAAGCAGACGGCGGGCGCACGCAGGGACGACACGGCGGAGGCCAAGGCGCGGGCCCAGCGCTCGAAGGTGCTCGCGCGCCGACGGCGTACGACCGTGATGCTCTTCCTCGCCTTCACGCTCGGCGCGGTCGTCGCGGCGGTCGGCGGACTCGCCTTCCTGTGGGCGCCGGCCGTACCGGCGGTGCTCCTGAGCACCTACATCGCGCACCTGCGCCGCCAGGAGCGGAAGCGGTTCGCGTACACCATGGACCGGCGGCAGGCCGAGGCGGCGGCGCAGCGACTGCGGGAGCGGCAGCCCCAGCGGCGGCGCCCCGCGCCGGACCCGGTGGACACCGACGAGCCGGAGGACGGACCCGAGAGCGAGGAGACCAGGGCCGACCTGACCGCGCTCGCGGCCGACCGCCGGGCCCTCGTCGAGCAGACCGACCACGCCGAGTGGGTCGACCAGCAGCGTGAGCGTCAGCGGCGGCCCGGCCAGGGCGACAGCTGGGACCCCGTCCCGGTGCCGCTCCCGACGTACGTCACCGCGCCGGTCGCGCCCCGGGCCACGTCCGGGGTCGACCTCGGCGCCCCGGACGCGTGGAGTTCCGCGCGCTCCAGCGCCGCCGACCCGCACGGCTCGTCGGGCACCCCCGCGAACTCCCCGAGCGCCTCCGGGCGCGCGTCGGAGGGGGAGTGCGGCGGCGAGGAGGACGCGGACGACGCCGGCCCGGGGGAAGCGGCCGACGCACCCGACGGCGCCCGTTCCGACGCCCGCCGGGCCGCGTCCGCGCGCCGCTCCCGGGAGCGGGGGCGTACGCCGCTCTTCGACCAGTACGAGGACGGCGACCGGCCGCGCGCGGCCAACGAGTGACCCTCGCCCTCCGGCTCCGCCCGCCCCGCTGACCAGCCACGAGCCGCCCGCGAGCCGCCCGCGAGCCGTCCGGGCGCCGGCCGCGGGCCGCTCTC
Source organism: Streptomyces akebiae (assembly GCF_019599145.1). Lineage (NCBI taxonomy): Bacteria > Bacillati > Actinomycetota > Actinomycetes > Kitasatosporales > Streptomycetaceae > Streptomyces > Streptomyces akebiae. The sequence continues at coordinate 5,938,299 of NZ_CP080647.1, forward strand.
CGGCCGCCCGGGAACGGATTTCCAAGCACCGCGATGGGGATGCTAGAGTTTCACTCGTTGCAAGGGCCTGTGGCGCAGTCCGGTAGCGCACCTCGTTCGCATCGAGGGGGCCAGGGGTTCAAATCCCCTCAGGTCCACGCATCACAGAGGCTCGTTCCCCGTCAGGGGAGCGGGCCTCTGGTCGTTTTCAGGGCCAAGTGGTGGGCCAGAGGGGTGGGTTGAAGCCCAGGCCTCCGTCAGCCCGGTGTTCGGGTCCGTGTTCGCGTCGGCCGTGTTCGCGTCGGCCGTGATCGCGTCGGCCGTGATCGCGTCGAAGTAGGGCCAGCCGTCCAGCTCGATCGTTCGGATGGTGGGGTGGAGGGCCAGGTTCGGGGCGGCGGCGTCCAGGAGGCGGCGGACCGTGCCGGGCTCGTGCAGGTTGAGGTAGGTGTGGTCCGACAGGCGGACCAGGGCGCCGGAGTCGAAGTAGCAGTTCGAGACCGCGCGGTTCTCCGCCGGGCTGAAGAGCAGGACCAGACGGCGTCCCCGGGGGCCGTCGGGGTAGAGCGACAGCTTCAGGTGACAGTGGTCGTAGGCGACTCGGGAGCGTTGACGGACGGTCCAGTGCCAGGTGGTGTCGCCCACGACGAGACGGCGCAGGCGGGTGTTCTTCTTCACAGGCACACCGTAGGGGCCCGACACCCCGGTGGGCACCGGGGTTTACCGGCCCGGCGTCAGGGGTGGAGCGGCTTCGCGAAGCACAGGCTCAGTTCGTGGAAACGGTAGTAGCCGAACTTCGCGCAGGGCTCGTAGCCGCTGGAGGTGTACAAGGCCACGGCCTCGGGCTGCTTGGAGCCGGTTTCCAGGACCATGCGGGTGCGGCCGCCGGCCCGGGCGTCGGACTCCAGTTCACCGAGTATGCGGCGGGCCAGCCCCAGACCCCGGGCGCCGGGGGTGACGTACATCCGCTTGATCTCGGCGTCCCCGTCCTGGTACCCCTCGTCATTGGTGTCCTGGCTGCGCCAGCCGCCCGTGGCCAGGGGGCTTCCGTGCTGGTCGTAGGCGATCAGGTACAGCCCGGCCGGCGGGACGAAGTGGGCCGGGTCCATGGGGGTGGCGTCGCCGTCGTCGCCGTAGCGGACGCTGTACTCGGCCTGGACCTCGTCGTTCAGCTTGACGGCGTCGGGGTGGTCGAAGGGGACCCGGCGGATAATCATGTCAAGCATCGTACATCTATGCATGCGCATGCTCCAGGGTGCTCCGCAGCGCGACGGGTATCGTGCCCGGGTGCTGACTGTGACCTCTGTGAATGTGAACGGGCTGCGGGCCGCCGCGAAGAAGGGCTTCGTGGAGTGGCTCGCCGGGACCTCGGCGGACGTGCTGTGTCTGCAGGAGGTGCGGGCCGAGCCGGAACAGCTCCCCGCCGGGGTGCGGCAGCCCGAGGGGTGGCACGTCGTGCACGCGCCGGCCGCCGCCAAGGGGCGCGCGGGGGTCTCGCTCTACAGCCGCCGTGAGCCCGACCGGGTCCGGATCGGCTTCGGATCGGCCGAGTTCGACGGCAGCGGGCGGTACGTCGAGGTCGATCTGCCCGGTGTCACCGTGGCCAGCCTCTACCTTCCCTCCGGCGAGGTCGGGACCGAGCGGCAGGACGAGAAGGTCCGGTTCATGGACGAGTTCCTCGCCTATCTGAAGGAGCTGCGCGAGCGTGCCGCCGCCGACGGGCGCGAGGTGGTGGTCTGCGGCGACTGGAACATCGCCCACCAGCCCGCCGACCTCAAGAACTGGCGGGGGAACCAGAAGAACTCCGGGTTCCTGCCCGAGGAGCGGGCGTGGCTGGGGCGGGTCCTCGACGAGGCCGACGGGGGCTATGTCGACGTCGTGCGGGCGCTGCATCCCGATGTCGAGGGGCCGTACTCGTGGTGGTCGTACCGGGGGCGGGCCTTCGAGCGGGATACGGGTTGGAGGATCGACCTTGCCGTTGCGACCCCGGGGCTTGCGAGCAAGGCAGTGAAGGCGTTCGTGGAGCGGGCCGCGAGCCATGACGAGCGGTGGTCGGACCATGCTCCGGTGACGGTCGTCTTCGGCATGTGACACGGAGCGTGGGGGCGGGCCGGCATGGGCACGCCCCCACGCGCGTCGCAGGGCGGATCAGAGACGCGTCCTGACCGTGAAGGTCAGCGGGAGGTGTCGGGTCCGGCCGGCCGCTCGGGCCCGCCGCCCGACCGTCCCTTGGCGACGGTGACGCGAACTGCGTCGCTCAGGAGTCGCTCGCGTGTCACCTCGCCGTCCACGGCGAACGCCTCGGGACAGCGGCTGACGGTGTACTCAGCGAGCCGGCTGGCACGCATGGCTGCGGGCGCGGGACACGTCGTGCCGCGAGCACTGGCGCGGCAGACGTAGTCGCCGTAGTCGTAGGCCTTCCGTGTGGCGAAGTACATGCGGCCACCACACCCGGCACAGTGTGCGGCCCCGATGGGCAGCGAAGTCTCCCGGCGTTTGGCGCGAGTACCGTTCGAGCGGGCGTTGAGGACATCCTGGAGGGCCTGGAACTCCTCTTCGGTGAGCACCGGAGGGGCGATCGGCACGGGTGCGCCGTTGGTGTCACGGACCGTCTGGCCTTTGTGCGCCCGGTGGCCCATCAGTGCCGGGGTGCGGAGGCTCGGCGCGTAGTTGGATGCAGGCGCGCTGCCTGTCCGGCGAGGTGGTCACTCTGGTCGGGTTGCTGAGACGCACGGCTCCAAGAGCTCGTGTCGCACAGTCGCCGGGGCCTTTTCGATCTCACTCTCGGATGTTGAACTCGTATCCTTGTGCGGTTAGGGGAAAGTGCCCCTGATGGGGTGCATATGTCTACGAGATGATGCCTTGGAAGGTGGGCGCATTCATGGCCCGCAGCCTCCTACGGCTGCTCCCGCAGGCGCCGGTCCAGTGCCAGGGAGAGTTCCGCTTCCGCCACGCTCTTCGCCAGTGGCCGTAGGCGGGCGAGGTCTTCGGGGGTCCGGCCCGGCTGGGCGAGGACGAGGTCGGTGAAGAGGACGGCGAGGGCCTCCGCGTGTTCGCGGACGCGGCGGCCGGCGCAGAGGACGTCGGCGAGGGGGACGCCCTCGCGGACCAGCGCGGCCGAGACGTCGAGGAGGCGGCGGCTGATGTGGACGATCTCGCCGCCGTCGATGCCGAGATAGCCGAGGTCGAGAGCGGCGGCGAGGTTCTCCGGGGTGGCCTGGTCGCCGAAGTGGTCGGCGAGTTCCTCGGGAGTGAGGCGGACCGGCACCTCCTCGGTGGGTGCGCCGAGGCCGAGCAGGTCGCCCACGTCGCGGCCCTCGTCGAAGGCCTCGGCCAGCTCCGCTATGCCGCTCAGGGTGTGGCCGCGTTCCAGCAGGGCCGCGATCGTGCGCAGCCGGGCCAGGTGCGTGTCGTCGTACCAGGCGATGCGGCCCTCGCGGCGGGGCGGTGGGATCAGTTTCCGCTCCCGGTAGAAGCGCAGGGTGCGTACGGTGATGCCGGCCGCCTCGGCCAGCTCCTCCATGCGGTACTCGTGCCGCTCGCCGTCTTCTGCCACCCGCGCAGCCTATGTCGTACCGCTGGTAACTCCAGAGTGCGCGACCCCTACCCATCGGTACGGTCCTGCCCTACGCTCCCACTGCGCCAGTGATTACTGGCGCGGACGTGCAGGTGCGAACGCGGTGTGCGCACGCGATGAGGCGTGGAGGTACCGGATGGGCGAGCACAGGGGCGGGAACGGGCCGCATGTGCGGGTGGCGGTGGTCGGGTCCGGGTTCGGCGGGCTGGGGGCGGCCGTACGGCTGCGGCGCGAGGGGATCACCGACTTCGTCGTCCTGGAGCGGGCGGGGTCGGTCGGCGGCACCTGGCGGGACAACGACTATCCCGGATGCGCGTGTGACGTGCCGTCGCACCTCTACTCGTTCTCGTTCGCGCCCCACTTCGAGTGGCCGCGCGCCTTCTCCGGGCAGGAGCACATCCGGGCCTATCTGGAGCATGTGGCGGACGCCTTCGGGCTGCGGCCGCACCTCCGCTTCGACTCCGAGGTGACGCGGATGGCCTGGGACACGGAGCGGCTGTGCTGGGACATCGAGACCAGCGGCGGGTCGTACTCCGCCGACTTCGTCGTCTCCGCCACCGGGCCGCTCTCCGACCCGAAGGTGCCGACCGAGGCCGAACTGCCGGGGCTCGGCTCCTTCCCCGGCAAGGTCTTCCACTCCGCCCGCTGGGACCACGGCTACGACCTGCGCGGCAAGCGGGTCGCGATGATCGGTACGGGCGCCTCCGCGATCCAGATCGTGCCGGCGATCCAGCCCGAGGTCGGCCGGCTGACCCTCTTCCAGCGGACCCCGCCCTGGGTGCTGCCCCGCGTCGACCGGAGCATCGGCGGGGCCGAGCGGTGGCTGCACAAGCAGCTACCGTTCACCGCGCGGGCCCGGCGCGGACTGCTGTGGGGCGTACGGGAGTTGCAGGTGCAGGCCTTCACCAAGCGGCCGAACCAGCTGGGCCTGGTGGAGCGGTTGGCGAAGCGGCACATGACCCGGGCGGTCGGGGACCCGGAGCTGCGGGCCCGGCTCACCCCGGACTACCGCATCGGCTGCAAGCGCATCCTGCTGTCCAACACCTACTATCCGGCGCTCACGCGACCGAACGTCGACGTTATCGCCTCGGGGCTGGCCAAGGTCGACGGCTCCACGCTCGTCGCCGCCGACGGGAGTGCCGCCGAGGTCGACGCGATCGTCTTCGGCACCGGGTTCCACGTCACCGACATGCCCATCGCGGACCGGGTGGTGGGCGCCGACGGGCGCACGCTCGCCGAGGCCTGGGCCGACAGCGGCATGCGGTCGCTGCGCGGGGCATCCGCGGCCGGGTTCCCCAACTGGATGACGATCATCGGACCCAACACGGGGCTCGGGAACTCCAGCATGATCCTGATGATCGAGTCCCAGCTCACCTACATGGCCGACTTCCTACGGCAGTTGGACGTGCTGGGCGGTCGGGTGGCCCTCGACGCGCGGCCCGACGCCGTGGACGCCTGGAACCGGAGGGTCCAGCGGCGCATGGAGCGCACGGTGTGGAACACCGGCGGCTGCACCAGCTGGTACCTCGACGCGAGCGGCCGCAACACGACCGTCTGGCCGGGCACGACCACCGAGTTCCGCAGCGCGACCCGGCGGGTCGATCTGAGCGAGTACGAGGTGGTGCGGCCGGCCCCGCAGGGTACGAGGAACGCCGACGGGGCGAAGGACACGGAGAAGGTGGAGGCCGGCGCGTGACCCGACTGACCCATGTGAAGCACGGGCCCTACGCGCCGCCCGTCGCCGTACGGGAGTTGGCGGCCGTGTCCGCCGACGGGGCGCGGCTGCACGTCGAGACGCACGGCCCGCAGGAGGCGCCCACGGTGGTGCTCGTGCACGGCTGGACCTGTTCGACGGCGTACTGGGCGGCGCAGGTCCGGGACCTCGCCGTCGACCACCGGGTCGTCGTCTACGACCAGCGCGGGCACGGCCGCAGTCCCGCGTCCGCCGCGTGCACCGCGGACGGCCTCGCCGACGATCTGGAGGCGGTGCTCGCGGCGACGCTCGCGCCGGGCGAGAAGGCGGTGCTGGCCGGCCACTCCATGGGCGGGATGACCCTGATGGCCGCCGCCGGGCGGCCGGGCTTCCAGGAGCACGCGGCGGCGGTCCTGCTGTGCAGCACGGGCAGTTCGAGGCTGGTCGCCGAGTCGCTGGTCGTGCCGCTGCGGCCGGGGCGTCTGCGGACCTGGCTGACCCGGAAGGTCCTCGGCTCCCGGGCGCCGCTCGGGCCGGTCACGCCCATCGCCCGGCGGATCCTCAAGTACGCCACGATGGGCCCCGGTTCGTCACCGGTGATGGTCGAGGCGTGCGCGCGGATCGTGCACGCGTGCCCGGCCAGGGTGCGGCACGCCTGGTCGCACGTCCTCGACTCGCTCGATCTCGACGACGGCGTACGGCGGTTGACGGTGCCGACGGCCGTCGTCGTGGGCACCGCGGACCGGATGACCCCGCCCGTGCACGCGCGGGCGCTGGCCGCCGCGCTGCCCGACTGCGTGGGCGTGAGCGAGCTGACCGGGGTCGGACACATGACACCGGTGGAGGCACCGGAAGCGGTCACCGCGCGCATACGCGAGCTGGTGGCGATGTACGTACGTGCTGGGCGGGACGAGTTGGAGGAGGCGGGCGCATGAGCAACGGCAGCACCCTGGAGGGGCGGGTCGCGGTCGTCACCGGGGCCGCGCGGGGCGTCGGGGAACTCCTCGCGCGCAAGCTCTCGGTGCGGGGGGTGAAGGTCGCGCTCGTCGGCCTCGAACCGGACGAACTGAAGCGGGTGTCGGAACGGCTGTACGGCGAGAGCCAGTACTGGCACGCCGACGTGACCGACCACGAGGTGATGACGCGGGTCGCCGCCGAGGTGAAGGAGCGGTTCGGGCGGGTCGACATCGTCGTCGCCAACGCGGGCGTCGCCAACAGCGGGCCGTTCGTGGACTCCGACCCCGACTCCTGGCGGCGGGTCATCGAGGTCAACCTCGTCGGATCGGCCGTCACCGGGCGGGCGTTCCTGCCGGCGCTGATCGAGAGCCGGGGGTATCTGCTGCAGATCGCCTCCCTCGCGGCGATCACCCCGGCGCCGATGATGACGGCGTACTGCGCGTCCAAGTCGGGTGTCGAGGCGTACGCGCACTGTCTGCGGGCCGAGGTCGGGCACCAGGGCGTGGGCGTCGGGGTCGGGTATCTGTCCTGGACCGACACGGACATGGTGCGCGGGGCCGACAAGGACGAGGCGCTGCGGGAGTTGCGGGAGCGGCTGCCGTGGCCGGCGGGCAAGACGTATCCGCTGGGGCCGGCCGTGGACCGGCTCGTCGCGGGGATCGAGCGGCGGTCCAGTCATGTGTACGGGCAGTGGTGGCTGCGGGGGATGCAGGGCGTACGCGGGTATCTCCCGGCGCTCATAGGGACGTTCGCGCCCCGCGAGGTGCGACGGATGGAGCCGCGGCTGCGCGGGGTGGCCAAGGGGCTGGTGGGGGCCGGCGGGGCGGCGGACGAGCGGACGCGGGGGGTTGGGGATCCGGGGGCGCGATAGCGGTGCGTCACCGAGCGTAACTGATCGAAATGCGTGGGATGTCCGTGCGTGTTTGTCTGGTCGAGGCCCGATCCCCTCACCCGAAACGGGAGTGAATCCACATGGGCATGAAGGACCAGTTCCAGGACAAGGCTGAGCAGCTGAAGCGGAAGGCCGGGCAGTCGCCGGAGGAGCGGCAGCGGGCTCAGCGGCCTGGTGAGCGCGAACCCCAGCGTCAGCCGCAGCACGGGCAGCCGCAGCACGGGCAGCCGCAGCGCGAGCACGGGCAGCCGCAGCGTGACCACGGCCGGCCCCAGCGCGAGCACGGGCAGCCGGAGCGCGGTGCGCGGCGGCGTGACGAGGAGTCGGAGCGGCTGATGCGGGACGAGGAAGACCGCGTCCGCGCGGACTACGACGTGTAACTCCCGCACCCGGCCCCGGCCGTGTGACACGCGGGGTGCCCTCCTTGACCGGAGGGTGCCCCGCGTTCGCGCGTTCCGCCGGACGGCCACTACTCCCGCGGGCAGGCCGCTTCCTGGGCCGCCATGACCTCGTCGCCGTGCTCGAACGCCCAGGCGCCGACGGCGTCGAGGGGGCCCAGCAGGGTGCGGCCGAGCGGGGTGAGCCGGTACTCGACCCGGGAGGGCCGGTCGGGGGGCGTCCGTCGGTCGACCAGGCCGTTGAACCGGAGCCTGCGCAGGGTCTCGGTGAGGACCTTGGAGCTGATGCCGCCGATCCGCTCCCGGAGTTCGACCGGGCGCGCCGGGCCGTCTCGCAGGGCGCGGAGCACCACGGCGTTCCAGGTGTTGGCGAGCAGGTCGAAGGCCAGGCGGGCGCGGCAGTCGGCGAGGAAGGCGTCGGTCGTCACGTACCGAATGGTGCCCGAACGCCTCCCTAGCGTGGGTGCGACGGTCCGCGGACGACGTGCGCGGACCTGACCGGACGTGAGCGGTGCGAGGGGAGAGCGTGATGAGGATCGGCGTGTGGGGCACGGGCGGCATGGCGGACGCGCTGGCCGGCCACTGGGTGCGGGCCGGACACGAGGTGACGGTCGGGGGCAGGGACGCGCGCAAGGCGGAGCGGCTCGCGGCGCGGATCGGTGGGGGCGCGAGGCCCGCCGGTCTGCGGGCGGCGGCCGAGGCCGGTCAGGACGTGGTGCTGGTCGCGCTGCCCTTCGGGGCGGGGGCGGACGTGGCACGGGAGTTGGGCCCGGCGCTGGACGGCAGGGTGTTGCTCGACTGCTCCAACCCGGTCGGGCCGGGCTTCCGGCTGCTGACCGGGGAAGGCCCGTCCGCCGCGCGGCGACTGGCGGAGGCGGCGCCGGGAGCCCAGGTGGTCAAGGCCTTCAACCTCTGCCACGAGGATGTGTGGCGCATGCGGCCCCCCGTGTTCGACGGGCGCCCCCTGGCCGTACCGGTGTGCGGTGACGACGAGACGGCCCTCGCCCGCGTACGCGCGTTGGTGCGGGACACGGGCTGTGAACCCGTCTCAGGTGGCGGCCTCGAACGGGCGGGACTCCTGGAGGCGACCGCAGCGCTCTTCATCTCCCTGTGGGTCTCAGAGGGCGCCGACGCGCAGGCGATCGCCCCGCCTCTCTCCCACGCGTCCGGCCCTCCGCGGCGGGAGCCGTGAGGCGGCGGGGGCTGCTCCCGTGGCCGTCGCCCGCTTCGCCGGTCACGGGATCGGCCTCGGTGGCAGCTGCGGGCGGGCCCTGTTCGGGACGTTGGTGTAGTCCGGGGGGTCCGCCGGGGGGTGGGACTTCAGCAGTTCGAGGGCCAGGTCCACCGCCGCCGCCAGCTGGGTGTTGCGGCCCTCGGCCCAGTCCAGGGGCGTACGAAGGGTCTCCAGGTCCGGGGTGACGCCTCGGTTCTCGACGGTCCAGCCGTACGCGTCGAACCAGGCGGCGTTCATGGGGACCGTGATGACCGTGCCGTCGCCGAGCTGGTGGCGGCCGGTCATGCCGACGACGCCGCCCCAGGTGCGCAGGCCCACGACGGGGCCGAGCTGCAGCAGCTTGAACGCGGCGGTGATCATGTCGCCGTCGGAGGCGGTCGCCTCGTCGGCCAGGGCGACGACGGGGCCGCGCGGGGCGCTCGACGCGTACGACACCGGCTGGGCGTTCCTCGTCAGGTCCCACCCCAGGATCGTGCGGGTCAGCTTCTCCACCACCAGCTCGCTGATGTGGCCGCCCGCGTTGCCGCGCACGTCGACGATCAGGGCGGGCCGGGAGACCTCCATGCGCAGGTCGCGGTTGAACTGGGCCCAGCCGGATCCGCCCATGTCCGGGATGTGCAGGTAGCCGCAGTGGCCGCCGCTCAACTCCCTTACGACCTCACGGCGTTTGGCGACCCAGTCCTGGTAGCGCAGGGGGCGTTCGTCGACGAGGGGGACCACGGCGACGCGACGGGGGCGGTCCTCCCCTTGGCGGTCGTCCCCTTCCGTGTCGGAGGGGTCCGCGGGGCCTTCCCCGGACGGGTGGGGGGCGACGGGCTGGGCGAAGGTCAGCTCGACCGTCGTGCCGCCCGCGCCCGCCAGCAAGGGGTACGGGCCCGTCGTCGGGTCCACCGGGCGGCCGTCGACGTGGGTGAGGGCCGCGCCCTCCCGGATGCCGGTGCCGGCCAGGGGGGAGCGTGCCTTGGAGTCGGAGGAGTCGCCGGGCAGGATGCGGCGGATCGTCCAGTCGTCGCCCCGGCGGACGAAGTTGGCGCCCAGGAAGCCCTGGCGGCGCTGGTAGTGCGGCGGGCCCTCGTTGCGGCGGGCGGGGGAGACATAGGCGTGGGAGGTGCCGAGTTCGCCCAGCACCTCCCTCAGCAGGTCCGCGAACTCGTCGGGGGAGGCGACCCGTTCGACCAGCGGGCGGTACTGGGCGAGGACGCCGTCCCAGTCGATGCCGCTCATCCTCGGGTCCCAGAAGTAGGCGCGGATCAGCCGCCCGGCCTCCGCGTACGACTGGCGCCACTCGGCGCCCGGGTCGACCTCGTGCGGGATGCGCCGCAGGTCGATCCAGACGGTCGTGTCGCCGTCGCCGGACTCGGTGGAGGGGACGGCCCGCAGGTCGCCCTCGTCCACCACCACGAGCCGTGAGCCGTCGCCGCTGACCGTGAACCAGTCCAGGTGCTCGACGAGTTCGGACTTCTTCGCCTTGCTGATGTTGAAGTATTCGAGGGTCGGGCGCCCGGTCATGTCGTCCGGGTTGGCGAAGGTCTCGCCGAGGGCGCCCGAGATCGGCCAGCGCAGCCAGACCAGGCCGCCGCCCGCGACCGGGTACAGCGCCGAGTACTTGGAGGCGGTGACGGGGAACGGCGTGACACGGTTCTCCAGGCCCTCGGTCTCCACGGTCACCGTGCCGACGGTGTCCTCGTCCTCGGTGGGGTCCATGCCCCCGGCGACCGGCCGGCCGTCGGGGTTCAGGGCGAAGGGGGAGGGCGTGGCGGAGGAGAGCGGGACCAGGTAGGGGCGGCAGCCGAGCGGGAAGGACAGGTCGCCGGTGTGCACGTCGTAGACCGGGTCGAAGCCGCGCCAGGACAGGAAGGCGAGGTAGCGGCCGTCGCGGGTGAACACCGGGTTCTCGTCCTCGAAGCGACCGTTCGTGACGTCCACGACGGTCCGGTCCTTCATGCGGGCCATCTTGATCTGGCGCAGGGTGCGGCCGATGCCCGGGTGGGACCAGGTCAGCCAGGCGCCGTCGGGGGAGAAAGCGAGGTCGCGGACGGGGCCGTTGAGGGAGGTGATGAGTTCGACGACCTCGCCGTCCGACTCCTCGGTCCCCGCGGCGGCGGCCGTCCTGTCGGGCACGCTCAGGAGCAGGACGCGGCCGTCGTGCGAGGCGACGGCGAGGCGTTCGCCGCGTGGGTCGGACACCAGTTCCAGGACGCGGCCCAGATCGCCGGAGGCGAGGCGGCGGGGCTCGCGCGCGCCGGTGGCTCCGGGGAGGTGGGCGATCTCGATCGCGTCCTCGCCGTCCGCGTCCGTCACGTACGCCACCTGACCGCTGGAGCCCAGCATCTCCGGCAGCCGGACGCGGACGCCCGGGGTGTCGGAGATGGTCCGGGCGGGGCCGTCGCGGTGGGTCAGCCAGTAGAGGCTGCCGCGTACGACGACCGCGCTCGCCCGGCCCGTGTCGTCCACGGAGATGCCGTCGACGTGCTGGGCGGCCGGCACCTGGTACGGCCGCCGCCCGGTGCGCGCACCGCCGAGCCGTACGTCGAGGCGGCGCGGGACGGCGTCGGCGGCGAGGTCGTCGACGAGCCACAGCTCGCCCGCGCACTGGTACACGACCCGGGTGCCGTCGCTCGCCGCGTGCCGGGCGTAGAACGCGTCGTGGTCGGTGTGGCGGCGCAGGTCGGAGCCGTCGGGGGCGCAGGAGTAGAGATTGCCGACGCCCTCGTGGTCGGAGAGGAAGGCGATCCGGCCGCCGACGAACATGGGGGAGTGCAGATGGCCGTCGAGGTCGGCCAGCAGCCGCTCGCCGTGCAGCCAGAGGCGGCCCATGGCCCCGCCCCGGTAGCGCTTCCAGGAGGCCGGTTCGTGCGGGGGCGTGCCGGTGAGCAGCAGGGTGCGGCGCTCGCCGTCGAGCTCGGCGCACTGGATGTCGGAGACCGGGCCCCAGGGCAGTTTGCGGCCGGGGTCGCCGTCCGTGCCGACCTTGTAGGCCCAGGTGAAGTGCGAGAACGGCTCGCCGTGGGAGGCGACGGCCAGGATGTCCGAGCGCCCCCCGGTGTCGGAGGTCGGGGGTGTCCAGCCGCGGACCTCGGTGTCGGGGCTGCCCCAGTAGGTGAGCCGGCGGGCGGGGGTGCCGCCGTCCACCGGGGTCAGATGGATCTCCGGGAGGATGCTCCGCCAGCTCGTGTACGCGATGTGCCGGCCGTCCGGCGAGAAACGCGGTGTGGCGACCTTCGTACGGTCGACGGTGAGCCGCCAGGCGCGGTCCGTGCCGTCCAGTGGGGCCAGCCACAGGTCGTCCTCGGCGACGAAGCAGAGGCGGTCGCCGCTGAGGTGGGGGTGGCGGAGGTAGCCGGAGTCCCGGCCCGTTCCTTGCTCGTAGCTGTCGCTCACCCACCCATGCTTTTCCGGTCCGGGGGCCCCGGCAACTTCTGCCGCGTGACCCACGACTTCTCCCGCGTGACCCACCACACGAACGAAACGGTTTCGTTTTCTTCGGCTCCCGGGGTATCTTCTTAAGCGTACGAAACCGTTTCGTTCGGGAAGCGGGAGCGTCCGGCCGGTGTCATTCGTGCCATGCCGTACGGCCGGTAGCCTTGTCGCCTCGAACGGCAACCTGGAAGCAAGGGGAGTGGGATGACTGAGACCGCGACGGCGCGCCGCAGTCGGATCACGCCCGAGCGCGAGGCCGAGCTCTACGCGGCCGTCCTCGACCTGCTCCGCGAGGTCGGCTACGACGCCCTCACCATGGACGCCGTGGCCGCCCGCACCCGGTCCAGCAAGGCCACCCTCTACCGCCAGTGGGGCGGCAAGGCCGAGCTCGTCGCGAAGGCGATGCGGCACAACAAGCCGGGTGTCGACATCGGCTCGGTCGACACCGGATCCCTGCGGGGCGACCTGCACGCTCTGGTGATGAGTACCGATGACTGCGCCATGGAACAGAACAACGCGCTGATGCGGGGTCTGGCCATGGCGGTGCACGGAAACCCCGACCTGCTGAAGGCCTTCCGTGAACTGATCATCGAGCCGGAGATGCTGGAGATCCGCCGCGTGGTGCAGCGCGCCGTCGACCGGGGTGAGGTCCGTCCGGACAACCCCGCCGTCGACTACGTGGTGCACATGTTCGTCGGCGCCTTCGTCGCACGGGGCATGATCGAGAACCAGCCGCCCACGCAGAGCTTCCTCCGGTCGTACCTCGACGCCGTGGTCCTCCCCGCTCTCGGCGTCTCGACCTCCCTGTAGTTCCCCGCAGTTCGGCACGTACCCGTCCGACCCCGCTCATGTCGTCGGGCTGATCACCCCCACCCTGCCCCGCCCTGCCTCCTTCCTCCCCACGGCACGGGCTGATCCGTCCTGCCCTCAAGCACCTCCACGACCTGAACGGGAGTACGCCCCCGTGGCCACATTCCTCTACAAGCTGGGTCGACTCGCCTTCCGGCGACGACACTTCGTTGCCCTGATCTGGGTGGCCCTGCTGACGCTCGCGGGCGTCGGCGCCGCCACCGCGCCCGCCGCGGGCTCGACCTCCTTCTCCATCCCCGGGACCGAGGCCCAGAAGGCCTTCGACCTGCTGGAACAGCGCTACCCCGGGATGAGCGCCGACGGCGCCACCGCCCGGGTCGTCTTCAAGGCGCCCGAGGGCGAGAAGATGGCCGACGCCGCCAACAGGGCGATCGTCGAGAAGACCGTCGGCGAACTGGGCGACGGCTCCGAGGTCGTCTCCGTCAGCGACCCCTTCACCACCAACGCGGTCAGCCGGGACGGCACGATCGCCTACGCCTCGGTGACCTACAAGGTCCCGGCCATGGAGCTGAAGGACTCCTCCAAGGAGGCTCTGGAGGCCACCGCGCACAAGGCGCAGGACGCCGGGCTGACCGTCGAGATGGGCGGTGACGCCCTGCAGGCCGAGCCCGAGACGGCCGTCGCCGGCGAGATCATCGGCCTCGCCATCGCCGCCGTCGTCCTCGTCGTCACCCTGGGCTCGCTCGTCGCCGCCGGGCTGCCGCTGCTGACGGCCATCATCGGCGTCGGTATCGGCGTCTCCACCATCACCGCCCTCGCGAGCGCGCTCGACCTCGGCGACACCACCTCCACCCTCGCCCTGATGATCGGCCTCGCGGTCGGCATCGACTACGCGTTGTTCGTCGTCTCCCGCTACCGCTCCGAACTGGCCGAGGGCCGGGAGCGCGAGGAAGCGGTCGGCCGGGCCGTCGGCACCGCCGGCTCGGCGGTGGTCTTCGCGGGACTCACGGTCGTGATCGCGCTGGCCGGTCTCGCGGTCGTCAACGTCCCGATGCTGACCAAGATGGGTCTCGCGGCGGCCGGAACGGTCGTCATCGCGGTCCTCATCGCCCTCACCATGATCCCGGCGCTGCTCGGTTACGCGGGCCGCAAGGTCCGGCCGGCCGACCAGAAGGGCGGACTGCTGGGCCGCCGCAAGGCGAAGAACTCCGCCGGTGCCTCTGCCGAGGGCTCCGCCGGGAACTCTGCCGAGGGCTCCGCCGAGGGATCCTCCGGGGGTTCCGCCGGGAGCTCAGCCGGGGGTTCCTCCGAGGGCTCCGCCGTGGTCAAGCCCAGCCTGGGCACCCGCTGGGCGAGCTTCGTCGTCCGTCGTCCGGTCGCCGTGCTGCTGTTCGGCGTGGTCGGCCTGGGCGCGATCGCGCTGCCGGTCACCCAGCTCGAACTGGGCCTGCCCGACGACGGTTCGCAGCCGACGTCCACCACGCAGCGCCGGGCGTACGACCTGCTCTCCGAGGGCTTCGGGCCCGGCTTCAACGGCCCCCTGATGGTCGTCGTCGACGCCCAGGACAGCGCGTCCCCGAAGGCCGCCGCCGACGCGGTGACCGACGGGATCAAGGGCCTTGAGGACGTCGTGACGGTGACCCCGGCGACGTTCAACAAGGCCGGTGACACCGCGATGATCACGGTGATCCCGGAGTCCAAGCCGTCCTCGACGCAGACCGAGGACCTGGTGCACGCCATCCGTGACGCGGGCGCCGGCGTGGCGGCCGACACGGACGCGAAGGTGCTGGTCACCGGCGCCACCGCGATGAACATCGACTTCTCGCAGAAGCTCACCGACGCGCTGGTCCCGTATCTGGCGCTGGTGGTGGGTCTCGCCTTCCTCCTGCTGATCGTGATCTTCCGGTCGATCCTGGTGCCGCTGAAGGCGGCCCTCGGCTTCCTGCTCAGCGTGCTGGCCGCGCTCGGTGCCGTGGTCGCGGTCTTCCAGTGGGGCTGGCTGGCGGGGCTCATCGGGGTCGAGGAGACCGGCCCGATCATGTCGATGATGCCGATCTTCATGGTGGGTGTCGTCTTCGGTCTGGCGATGGACTACGAGGTGTTCCTCGTGACCCGGATGCGCGAGGCGTACGTCCACGGCGAGAACCCGAACCAGGCCGTGGTGACGGGCTTCAGGTACAGCGCCCGGGTGGTGGCGGCCGCCGCGGCGATCATGATGGCGGTCTTCGCCGGCTTCATCGGCTCCGGCGAGTCGATGATCAAGATGATCGGCTTCGGACTCGCCATCGCCGTCTTCTTCGACGCGTTCGTGGTCCGCATGGCCATCGTCCCGGCCGTCCTCGCCCTCCTGGGCGACAGGGCCTGGTGGCTGCCGAAGTGGCTCGACCGCGCGCTGCCCAACGTCGACGTCGAGGGTGAGGGCCTGCGGGCGCACGACGACGCGGCGGGGAAGCGGGCCGAGGACGACGAGGACGAGGACGAGGACAGGACGCTGGTCCGCGTCTGAGGCGCGAGGAGGACCGCCGGTGAGGGCCCGTGGGGACGGGCGCCCTCACCGGCTCTCGCGTGAACCGGGTAAGCATGGCGGGTGACCGAAGACACCGAAGACACCGAAGACACCGAAGACACCGAAGACACCGAAGAGACCGAAGAGACCGAAGAACTCGGGGACTTCGAGAAGTTCGTCGAGATCGGCGAGTTCGTCGAGATCAGCGAGCCCGAGGGAACTCATGACGACCGCGTCGGACCGCCCCACCGCGGCACCGAACGCGAGACGCTCCGTGCCTTCCTCGACTATCACCGCGCCACGCTCGCCATGAAGTGCGCGGGGCTCACGGACGAGGAGCTTCGCCGGCGGTCGATGCCCCCCTCCACGCTGACGCTGCTGGGCCTCGTACGGCACATGGCGGAGGTCGAACGCGCCTGGTTCCGCCGGGTCTTCGAGGATCACGACGCGCCGATGGTGTGGTCGAAGGAGATCGACTTCCAGGCGGCGTACGACGCGAGCGCCTCGACGCGGGCGGAGGCGTTCGGGGCGTGGGAGGCGGAGGTGGAGACCTCGCGGCGTATCGAACGGGAGGCGGAGTCACTGGACCTCGTCGGCCACCAGCCGCGCTGGGACGAGGAGGTCTCGCTCCGCATGGTCATGGTCCACGTCCTGCTGGAGTACGGACGCCACAACGGCCACGCGGACCTCCTGCGGGAAGGGGTGGACGGGGCGGTGGGGGCGTGAGACCCGGATGCCGTCGTCGACGCTAGAGGTGCTGTTTGGCGGTGTTGACGAGGTGAGCGATGCCGTCCCGGGTCCGCACCCGGCGCTCGACGAACTCCTGCCTGCTGTCGGTCTTGACGACGGCGGTCACCTCGGCGAGGACGGTCTCGGCGGCCCGGCTCAGGTCCTCGTCGGCCGTGAGCATCTGCACGCGGAACAGCGCCTCCTGCGCGGCGGACCGCAGGTCGTACGCGCGGACGCGGACCGTGTCGGGGTCCTCGGGCGGGGGCTGTTCGTGCTCGCAGAACCACAGGTGAACGAGGGAACGGCGGTAGTTGATCAGCGCGCCGGCATACACGGAGTAGGCGTCGAGGCGTTCCTGACGGAGCTTCTCGCGGCGGCTGAACTCGTGGGTCCGGTCGGTGGCGCGCTGCTGGAAGGCGAGCGTCAGACCCGACCCGAGCAGGGTCCCGAGCACGGCTATGCCACTGGCGATGATGGTCTCCACACCCCAAGCTGATCACGCGACGACGTCGACGACAGTCACTGGCTGACGGACGGACGGGTGGAACGGGCGGAACGGGCGGAACGGGGAAGGGGTGGGGCGGGATGGCGGGCTGGTCGGAGAGGTTGCGGCAGGCGTTCCTGAGGTTCGACCGGAGGCACGGTGGGGCGGAACCGCCCCCGAGGGTGCAGGTGTTCGTGGCCCGGCATCCGGTGGGTGCCGGGGTGGTCTTCGGCGTGCTGCTGGGAGGCCTGCTCGGGTGGGCCCTGTCCGCGTTCCACGATCCGGCGCGGATGCTCCAGGCGGTTGCGGTCGGTGTGTGCGCAGGCCTGTTCATCTGGCTCGTCTGCCGTTTCGAACGCCGCCGCCAGGCCCATTACGCGCGCAACGGCGGCTTCCGCTGGGATCCTCCCCGGCCGCCCGTCCGGGACGACGCCCTGCCGGTCTGGTTCGAGGGCCTGCTCTGGCTCAGCCACTGGACCGTCTTCCTCGTGCTCTTCTGGCTCGTCGGCCAGCTGCGCACCCCGCCCTTCACCTGGGTCCAGAGCGCGATCTACGCCGGGTTCCTCGTGGTCGGGAGCTGGGCCGTCCACCTGATCAAGGAGCGCCGTCGACGACAGTAAGGCTGACGGGGGGGGCGCTCCCGGCGGGGAGACCGACGCCTGACAACAGCGTCATGGCGAAGTCCTGGGATTCACACAGGAATCACTCATAGCATCACGCGCATTCCATGACGGGAACATTCGGAAAGCGCGGTTCCGTAGATGAGCACAGCACCCAAGAGCAGCAGTAGCAGCCACGGCCACGGCCACGGCCACCACCACGACGACGAGTTCGACAGAGGGCTCGCGTACGACCTGCCCGTCTTCGCCCGCCGCCGCATGATCAGACTGCTGGCCGGAGCGAGCATGGTCCCGCTGGTGGCGGCCTGTTCCTCGGACGAGTCCGGCAGCGGCTCCGCGTCGGACTCGGCCTCCTCCGGCTCGTCCTCGTCCTCGTCCTCGTCCGGCGCCTCCGGCTCCGACTGCGAGGTCATCCCGAGCGAGACGGCGGGCCCGTACCCCGGAGACGGCTCGAACGGCCCGAACGTCCTCACGGAGAGCGGTGTCGTCCGGCGCGACATCACCAAGAGCTTCGGCTCGTCGAACGGTGTCGCCGAAGGCATCCCGCTGACGATCACGCTGACGGTCGTCGACCAGTCCTCCGGCTGTGACACCCCGAAGAAGGGCGCGGCCGTCTACCTGTGGCACTGCGACCGGGAGGGCAGGTACTCCCTCTACTCCGACGGCGTCACCGAGGAGAACTACCTGCGCGGCGTCCAGGAGACCGACGACGAGGGCCGGCTCACCTTCACCTCGATCTTCCCCGGCTGCTACACCGGTCGCTGGCCCCACATCCACTTCGAGGTCTACGACAGCCTCGACGACGCCACCGCCGCCCGGAACATCGCCGCCACCTCACAGCTCGCCTTCCCCAAGGACGTCTGCGACACCGTGTACGCGACGGACGGCTACGGCGACAGCGTCCGCAACCTCGGCGAACTCTCCCTGGAGACGGACATGATCTTCAGCGACGGCTACGACCAGCAGCTCGCCACCGTCGAGGGCAGCACCGACAAGGGGTACACCGCCACGCTCACCGTGCCGGTGTAGCCGGTGTAACCGGTGCAGCCGGGGAGCCGCCCGGTCCCGGTGGGTCGAGGTGCGCCGTGTCGCCCCACCGCGCCGGCCGCAACCGCTGTCCGTCGTTCTCCCACCACGAGACCGAGGCGTTGGGGACGGGCGGCAGCCGGTCGGGGGCCCTCGCGCCGACCCCGGCGCAGACGAGGCGTACGGCGACGGCGATCGCGTCGTGGGCGATCAGGAGGACACGGCGGCCGGGGGCGGCGCGGTCCAGCTCGCCCACGAAGTCCCGTACCCGCAGCACCACATCGGCCAGCGCCTCTCCGCCCGGCGGACGGTAGAACCAGTCGCCGGTGCGGGCCCGCCGTGCCGCCTCCTCGGGCGCGCGGGCCCGCATCGCGGCCGGCGGGTGCATCTCGAAGACGCCCATCTCCCGGTCCCGCAGCCGTTCGTCGACGAGCAGCGGGGGCGGAACCACACCGGGATGCCCCGCCATCACCTCCCACGTCTGCCGCGCCCGCACGTACGGCGAGCACACCACCAGCTCCGGGCCGACCAGCTCCGCGTTCGCCGGGTCCGCGTTCGCCGGGTCCGGGCTCGCCCGGTCGGGCCCGTTCCCGCCCGCCCCGCGCCCCCCGG
Source organism: Streptomyces akebiae (assembly GCF_019599145.1). Lineage (NCBI taxonomy): Bacteria > Bacillati > Actinomycetota > Actinomycetes > Kitasatosporales > Streptomycetaceae > Streptomyces > Streptomyces akebiae. The sequence continues at coordinate 5,957,236 of NZ_CP080647.1, forward strand.
CCAGCCCCGCCAACCACCCGCCCAGTGCCCCGGCCTGGGCGCGGCCCAGGTCGGAGAGGGGGACCTCCGGCCCCCGGCCCGGCAGCGGCAGCGTCGACCCCGTCCGCTCGGCCTCGGCGTACGCGACGTTCGCGGTGCTCTGCCCATGCCGTACCACCCACAGCGCGGCGAGTGTGTACGGCGGTGCCAGCCCTTCGCCGTGCGTCGTCGTGATCCCGGTGTCCGTGGCGTCGTCCATCCGCGCTGCCATGCGTCCAGTCCCCCATGCTTCCGGCGACCCGAGCCTGCGTGTCGGTCGACGTCATGCATACCCGCGGGCCCGCACCGGACGCCTCACTCAGTGCGCCACCGGCGTGGCCGTGTACGTCCGCCGCAGGAAGCGGACCAGCGCCTTGGTGTCGAACTGCATGACCGCCACACCCCGGGCGGAGTGGAACTCCATGACGGCCTGGACCCGGCCGCAGGGCCAGATGCTCACGGGACCGGCGGTGGTGGGGGTGCGGATGCCGCGCTCCAGGAGCTCACGGGGGAAGGTCCACTCGTCCGGGCCCGGGAGGCGTACGTGTACGGCGGAGGCGGCGCTGTCGGGGTCGTAGCGGAGGAGGACCGGCACGGTGTCCCGGTCCTCGGGGGAGTCCGTGACGACATGGGCCCGGGCGTACTGCTCGACGGTGACGGACATCGAACCGCTCCTCACGCTGAGTGACACAAGCAGAAGCTGTGAATCCGCTGTCCACTGCCTCTCCAATGTCGCATATTTTCGGCCGCGCGCGCCCGGAAGCCCTGGAAGGGTGCCGCGAGAGCGCTGCAAGGCGGCCGGGGGAGTCGGGGCGTCCGGCGACCCGTTGGCTAATCGGTCCGTACGCGCTCTTGCAAGAGAGTCGCAATAAGGCTCTATCATCGTAAGGTTCCAGCCAGCGCGTCCCCACTCGGTGGCCCGGCCCCCTGCCAGGAGAGCGAGCCCTCGTATGCATGTCCCCGACGGATTCATCAACGCCCCCGTCTCGGCGGTCGCCGGAGTCGTCGCCGCCGCTGCGGTCGCCGTGAGTCTGCGCGGTGCCCGGCGCGAGTTGGACGAGCGGACGGCGCCCCTCGCCGGGCTCGTCGCCGCGTTCATCTTCGCCGTGCAGATGCTGAACTTCCCGGTCGCGGCCGGGACCAGCGGACATCTGCTCGGCGGGGCCCTGGCCGCGATACTCGTGGGCCCCTACACCGGGGTCCTCTGTGTGTCCGTGGTGCTCCTCATGCAGGGCATCCTCTTCGCGGACGGCGGCCTCACCGCCCTCGGCGTGAACATCACGATCATGGGGGTGATCACCTCCGTCGTCGGCTACGCCGTCTTCCGCGCGCTGGTCAGGATCCTCCCCCGGAAGCGGCGCTCGATCACCGTCTCCGCCTTCGTCGCCGCCCTGATCTCCGTGCCCGCCTCGGCCGCCGCCTTCACGCTCGTCTACGCGGTCGGCGGCACCACGGACGTGCCGATCGGCTCGGTCCTCACCGCCATGGTCGGCGTCCACACCCTCATCGGCATCGGCGAGGCCGCGATCACCGCCGCCACGGTCGGCGCCGTCGTCGCCGTACGCCCGGACCTCGTCCACGGCGCCCGGGGCCTGACCGCCCCGCTCAAGCTCCGGGTGAACGGTGAGCTGGTGGACGCCCCCGCCGCCGAGCCGGCCACCGCGACCGCACCCGCCGCTGCCCGCTCGCCCCGCAAGCTGATCCTCGCCGGCCTCGGCACCTCCCTCCTCCTCGCCGGTGTCGTCAGCTTCTACGCCTCCGCCAGCCCCGACGGCCTGGAGAAGGTCGCCGCCGACAAGGGCTTCGACGCCAAGGTCGAGGACCACGCCGTCGCCGACTCCCCGCTCGCCGACTACGGTGTCGAGGGCCTCACCGACGCCCGCCTGGCCGGCGGCCTCGCGGGCGTGATCGGCGTCGGCGTCACCGTCGTCGCCGGTACGGGGATCTTCTGGGCCGTGCGCAAGCGGCGCACCGGCGAGGACGACGCCGCGTCCCCCACCTCCGTGCCCGAGAACGCCTGACATGGGCGCCGGCCACGTCCACAAGCTCTACCGGCACGCGCACTCGCCGGTGCACGCCCTGCCGCCGCACACCAAACTCGCGGCCGTCTTCGCCTTCGTGCTCGTCGTGGTGTCGACGCCGCGGGAGGCGATGTGGGCGTTCGGGCTGTACGCCGTGCTGTTGGGCGTGGTCGCGTACGTGGCCCGCGTCCCCGCCGGGTTCCTGCTCCGGCGGCTGCTGATCGAGGTCCCGTTCGTCGCGTTCGCCGTGCTGATGCCGTTCGTGGCGCAGGGCGAGCGCGTCGAGGTCCTCGGGATGTCGCTGAGCGTCAGCGGGCTGTGGGGCGCCTGGAACGTCCTGGCCAAGGGGACACTGGGCGTCGCCGCCTCCGTCCTCCTCGCCTCCACCACCGAACTCCGCGCGCTCCTCCTCGGCCTCCAGCGGCTCAGACTGCCGCCGCTGCTCGTCCAGATCGCGTCCTTCATGATCCGCTACGGCGATGTGATCGCCGACGAGATGCGGCGGATGCGGATCGCGCGCGAGTCACGCGGGTTCGAGGCGAGCGGCGTACGGCACTGGGGCGTGCTCGCCAAGTCGGCCGGGGCGCTGTTCATCCGCTCGTACGAGCGGGGCGAGCGGGTCCATCTGGCCATGATCAGCCGGGGGTACGCGGGCACCATGCCCGTCATCGACGAGGTGACCGCGTCCCGGGCGCAGTGGTCGTACGCCTTCGCCCTCCCGGTCGCCGCGCTCGTCGTCTGTCTGCTGGGATGGAGCCTGTGACCGTGTCCGAACCCCCCGTCGCCCCGTCCCTCGAAGTCGCCGGGCTCGCCTTCGCCTACCCCGACGGCCATCAGGCCCTCTTCGGTGTCGACCTCACCGTCGGGCGCGGTGAACGGGTCGCGCTGCTCGGGCCGAACGGGGCCGGCAAGACCACCCTCGTCCTGCATCTCAACGGCATCCTCACCGGGGGCGCGGGCACGGTGACCGTCGCCGGGATGCCCGTCGGCAAGCGGCACATGGCCGAGATCCGGCGGAAGGTCGGCATCGTCTTCCAGGACCCCGACGACCAGCTCTTCATGCCGACCGTGCGGGAGGACGTGGCCTTCGGGCCCGCGGCGGCGGGCATGACCGGGCCCGAGTTGGAGGCCCGGGTGGACCGGGCCCTCGAACAGGTCGGCATGGCGGAGTTCAAGGAACGGCCGCCGCACCACCTCTCCTTCGGGCAGCGGCGCCGGGTGGCCGTGGCGACGGTGCTCGCCATGGAGCCGGAGATCCTCGTCCTCGACGAGCCGTCCTCCAACCTCGACCCGGCCTCGCGGCGCGAACTGGCCGACATCCTGCGATCGTTGGACGTCACGGTCCTCATGGTCACGCACGACCTGCCGTACGCGCTGGAACTGTGCCCCCGGTCGCTGATCCTCAGCGAGGGGGTCATCGCGGCGGACGGCCCGACGGGTGAACTCCTGGTCGACGACGACCTGATGCGGGCGCATCGGCTTGAGCTGCCGTTCGGGTTCGATCCGCGGTCGGTGAGGGTGGGGTAGGGCGGCCCGACAGAGGACGGCGGGGCGCGGGGAAACGCGCGAGCGACCCCCACCCACCCCCGGACGAATACCGCGTCCGCGACAATGGGCCCCGTGACAAACCAAGCGGATGCGCCCCGGCACGGTTCGCTGCTCCTCGACGAGCAGTTGTGTTTCGCGCTCTACGCGGCCCAGCGCGCGGTCACCGCCGCGTACCGCCCGCTGCTCGACGAACTCGGCCTGACCTACCCCCAGTACCTGGTCATGCTCTCCCTCTGGGAGCACGGGGAGACCAGCGTCAAGGAACTGGCGGGCACCCTGCGACTCGACTACGGCACGGTCTCGCCGTTGCTGAAGCGGCTGGAAACGGCCGGACTGCTGCGTCGGGAGCGGTCGCCGCGCGACGAACGTTCGGTGCGGATCACCCTGACCGGACGCGGCGAACAGCTCCGTGACCGCGCGGCGGCCGTCCCCGCCACGGTCGCCGCCGCCACCGGCCTGCACGGCCCCGAGGTGACGCGGCTGCGTGAGGAGCTGTGGCAGTTGACGGCGCGGGCGACCAAGGCGGCGGGCCGGTGAGCGCGGCCGACGGTGACCTTGTGTTACCCGTGGTTACTACCCCCTGGTAACCGCGTACTGCCTACCGCCCGGTACCTTGTGCACGATGTATTCGTGCGCGCCTGTCCTGGGGAGGCCACGCGCTTGTCCCGGGGGAGGCCAAGGGAATGACTGACGACACCGCGGTGGAGACCCGTTCCGATACGCGTCCCGACGCCCGCCCGGAGGGTCTTCGCGAGGACCGGCCCGACACCCGTCCGACGAAGATCATGTATGTCGCCGAGGCCACCGCGCACGGCGGTCGCGACGGCTACATCAGCAGCCAGGACGGCCAGATCGACCTGAAGGTCGCGATGCCGCCGGCGATGGGCGGCGACGGCGACGGCACCAACCCCGAGCAGCTGTTCGCCGCCGGGTACAGCTCCTGCTTCCACAACGCGCTGGTCCTCGTCGGCCGCCGCGCGGGATACGACCTCACCGGCTCCACCGTCGCCGCGAAGGTCGGCATCGGCCCCAACCGGCAGCGCGGTTACGGCCTCGCCGTCGCCCTCAGCGTCTCCCTCCCGGTCATCGACCAGGACATCGCGGCCAAGCTCGTCGACGCGGCCCACCAGGTCTGCCCGTACTCGAACGCGACCCGCGACAACATCGACGTCACGATCGTGCTCGGCTGAGGCGGACCCTGGCGGACCCAGGCGGCTTCTCCAGAGGGCTCCAGAGGTCTCCAGCCGGGCTCTCTCGGGCTCGGCGGGCCCCGGGCGGGGGAATCCCGGGCCGTGCGTGTACGTTGCAGCCGTTCGTCGTGACGAGTACAGCGTGACGAGTACGGCGTGACGAGTACGGCGAGGGAACGGACAGGGAGCGCCGACGTGGACGTGAACGGTACGGTCGCCGAGGGCTTCGAGCCGGTCAGGGCTGCGTTCGTACGCAACTTCGAGGCGCTCGGCGAGCGGGGCGCGGCGGTCGTCGTGTACCGGCACGGGCGCAGGGTCGTCGACCTGTGGGCCGGCACCCGGGACGTCGACGGCACCGAGCCCTGGCAGCGGGACACCGCCCAGATCGTGCGCTCGGCGACGAAGGGCGTCGCCGCCGCCGTCGCGCTGATGCTGGCCGAGCGCGGGGAACTGGAGCTCGACGCGCCGGTGGGCCGGTACTGGCCGGAGTTCAAGGCGCACGGCAAGGACGGTGTGCTGGTGCGGCAGGTGCTCAACCACCGGGCCGGGCTCCCGGTCCTCGACCACCCCCTCACCCCCGCCGAGGCCCTGGACCCGCGCCGGGGCCCCGAGGCCCTCGTCGCGCAGACCCCCGCCTGGGAGCCCGGCACCGCCCACGGCTACCACCCCCTCACCTACGGCTGGCTGCTCGACGAACTGGTCCGGCGCGTGACCGGCCGAGGCACCGGCGAGTGGATCGCGTCCGACATCGCCGCTCCGCTGGGCCTGGCCGGGGACCTGTGGCTGGGCCTGCCGGACTCGGTGGCGGCGACGGGCCGGGTCGGCCGCGCCGGACGCCTGGCGGCGGCGCCCGAGCCCACCGGCGGCCTCAGGGTCCGCGCCAAGCGGTCGGTCACCGAGGCCTACGACGACCCGGACTCCCTCACGCGTCGCGCCTTCGCCGCGATCACCCCGTTCCCCGATCAGAACGACCCCGCGTACCGCGCGTCCGCGCTCCCGGCGACCAACGGCATCGCCACGGCGGACGGCCTGGCCCGTTTCTACGCGGCGCTCGTCGGCGAGGTCGACGGCGTACGGCTGTTCGGCCCGGCGACCCTGGCGGCGGCCCGCGCCGAGGAGTCCTCCGGCCCCGACCGCGTCCTGGTCGTCAACACCCGTTTCGGACTCGGCTACATGCTCCACGGCGCCGCCTCCCCGCTGCTGGCGCCGACATCCTTCGGCCACCCCGGCCGAGGCGGCCCGCTCGGCTTCGCCGACCCCGAGTCCGGCATCGCCTTCGGCTACGTCACGAACGGCTACCGCAAGACGGTGACGGCGGACCCGAGGGCGCAGGCGCTGGTGGCGGCGGTGAAGGCGGCACTGAAGGGCTGAAGGGCTGAGGGGCGCAGCCCATGAGGGCCTTCCGGGCGCGGGGTACCAGGCCGCCAGGGAGAGAAGCCGTCACGGCGAGAGCCCGTCACTGAGGGCGGCCGTCACTGAGGGCGGCCGTCACTGAGAGCGGCCGTCACGGTGAGCGGCCGGACCGGCCCAGGGCTCCCCCGTGGTGTCCTGGCCCGATCCCGGAGATCCGGACGGCCGCCCTCAGCGGCGGCGCTCACCAGGATGCGCCGAATTCCCCCGCGTGTCGTTGGCAGACGGTCCACGGTCAGTTGGCAACGAGTCCACTGTTCACCGCCCCCTCGACGGCCACCCGGCTCCGCAGTTCACTCGGCGGCACCCCGTACGCCGTACGGAACGCCCGGCTGAACTCGGCCGCACGCGGAAACCCCCAGCGTGCCCCGATCGCGTGGATCGGTGTGGCCCGCAGCTCGGGGTCGGGGGCGGTGAGATCGCGGTACGCGTTCCGCAGCCGCTGGTCGCGGACGTACGTCGCGACGGTCAGGCCCTCCGACTGGAAGAGCCGGTGCAGATAGCTGCGTGAGATGTGGTGGGCGGCCGCGATGGCCGCGGGGGTGAGGTCGGGGTCGCCCAGATGCCGCCGTATGAACACCTTGACGTTCAGGAGCAGCGTCCGCCGGTGGGCCTCCGGCGTCAGCTGCGGCTCCGTGTCGGCGACATGGCCGAAGAGCGCGGTGACCAGATCGGCGACGACCGTGCCCAGACGGGGTGCGTCGGCCGGCCCGTACGGGGTGGTGTCCTCCGCCAGCCGCATCAGGAACTGCGCGAGCAGCGCGCCGACGCCCTCCCGGCCCGACAGACGGCTGCCGATCACCTGGTCCGCCTTGCGCGCGGGCAGGGCGACGAGGGAGCGGGGTATCTCGACACCGACGGTGGTGACCGGTTCGGTGCCGGTGAGGATCTCGTACGCCATCGACGTGCAGTTGACGTGGAAGTCCTGCGCCTCGTACGCGGTTTGCTGCCTGCCCCAGCTGGCGGCGCCCTCGCCCTGGAGGAGGAGGGAGAGATGGAACGTCTCCGGGTCGGACTGCCGGACCATCCTCGGCGTGCGGCGGAAGACGATCGGGTCGAAGGTGGCGGGCCAGATCGTCACGTCACCGAGGGCGATCAGGCGTTGGTGCGCGTGGTAGTCGGCGGCGGGGTGGTGGCCGCGGCCGGCCGTCGACAGCGGGATGGGGGCCAGGTCCATGGGCGCGTGTGTCTGCCGCAGCAGCTCCGCCCAGGCCTCGAACCGGGCGTCCACCGGGAGGTCCACGGACCGGAAGACCGACTCGTGCAACACGGGGCCAGTCAACCACAGGGCACGAACGGGGCCGCCTGGCACCCGCGGGCCGCGACCGCGAGACCAGGCGGACCTCGTTCCACCGGCGCTCGCGAGGTGCCGACGGGCCGCCGCGCCCACCCCCTGCCGCCCCAGCGGGACGACCGCCCGCAGCCGGGTACGGCCGGGGGGTGGGGTACGGGGCTCAGAGCGCTATCGGGTGGGACGTCCGGCCCGATGCCTCGTCTATCTCGTCGTGGGCCTTGGTGAGAAGCTTCATGGCGAGCTCGTTCAGGGCCCTGGCCCCGGCTATCTCCTCGCCGACCCGGGGCTGATTGGCGTCGGTCTGGTGGCGGCTGGCGTAGCCGTTGGCGCGTACTTCCTTCCCGTCGGGGAGCCGCACGAGGGCCGCCGCCCGGGTGCGCTGATCGTCCTCCTGGAACTCCAGCTCGATGTGCCATCCGACTGCGGTCTTCATCATCACGATCACCTCCGGAACCGCTCTTTCCAGAGTGCTCCTCCCCGCCGACGGATGCACGGCCTGTGCGGTGCCCGTCCGTGCGGGTCTGGGCGGTGTCCGTCCCGTCTCCCCGTCTACCCGGCCCGCGGCATCAGCCCGATCCCCACCACCAGCAGCCCCGCCGCCACCAGCCGGGGCGCCCCGAACCGCTCCTTGAAGAACACCGCCCCGATCGCCGCGCGCTCCGAGGCCGGCGGGACCCCTGCCGGGCAGGCTTGCCGGGCTTCGCTTCAGGAGCGTGAGCGGCTGTCGGGGCCGGTTGGGACGCCCGCCGGGAGGCGGAGCGATCTATTCCGGTAGCCTGTGCCGCCCTATACGCCAGGGGGGATTGTGCCCACGAACACGAAGACGATCACCGCTGCGCTGTGCCTGTTCATGAGTGCTGTCGCGGTCGGTTGTGCCAACGCCAGTGACACGACTGACACGGCTGACACGCGCTCCGCCGACCAATTGCTCGGCGAGGCCGACCGCACCATGAAGGCGCTCACGTCGGTGACCATCCGCACGGATGTCACCGCGGCCTCGGGCGGTGCCAACCTCTCTTCCGGCCGCCTGACGACCGATCTCAAGAGCAGGTGCACCTGGAAGCAAACCACGTCCTATGGCTCCGGGGTGGCAGAGATGGAGCAGATCCGGATCGGTGAGACGGACTACATCCATCCCAACGACGTGTACCTGCAGTTGTGGTCGCGGAAGACGGTCCCCGCGATGCGACAGAAAGCCTGGCTCAAGAGCCCGGTGAGCGCGGCGAGGGGGGCTGACGGCCTGGCCGACTGCGCGTGGTCGTACTCCCCCTCCTCGTTGGGCAAAACGAGGAAGGACAACCCGACCGAACTCGACGGCGAGCCGGTCATCCCGGTGAAAGTGAAGGACGCGGAGTTCGAGGACATTTCCTATACCTACTACGTCGCGGCAGAGGGCAAGCCGTACCTTCTGCGGATCGACTACACGGACTCCCACTACCGCCGAATCACGCGGTTCGGCGATTTCGGTGACCCTGTGGACATTCAGCCCCCGCCGGCGGCCGATGTCCTGGACCTGAGCGGCCTGCCCTCGGACGAGTCCTAGCCAGCACGTATCCCGTCTACCCGGCCCGCAGCATCAGCCCGATCCCCACCACCAGCAGCCCCGCCGCCACCAGCCGGGGCGCCCCGAACCGCTCCTTGAAGAACACCGCCCCGATCGCCGCGCCCACGATGATCGACGATTCCCGCAGGGCCGCGATGGGCGCCAACTCGGCCTTGGTCTGGGCCCACAGGACCAGCCCGTACGCCGCCACGGACAGGGCGGCGCCGAGGAGGCCCACACCGACGAACGGCCGGAGCAGCGCGACCGTCTCCCCGCGCCACCGCCAGACCGCGTACGCCGGGATCGCGAGTCCCTCCAGCGCCATCAGCCAGGCGATGTAGCTCATGGCGGACCCGGAGGCCCGGACACCGAGACCGTCCACGACCGTGTACGCGGCGATCGACAGGCCCGTGGCCAGCGCCGCCCCGATCGCCGCCCAGTGCGGCCGGCCGCCGCGCAGGCCCCACAGCGCGACCCCGGTCAGTCCGGCGCAGCTCAGCAGGATGCCGCCCGTCGCCCAGCCGTCCGGCACCTCGTGAGCGAAGACCGCGGCGAGGACGGTGACGACGAGGGGCGCGGAGCCGCGGGCGATCGGGTACGCCTGGCCGAAGTCGCCCAGCCGGAAGGACGTCATCAGCAGCACGTAGTAAACGAGGTGGATGACCGTCGAGGCGATCAGATACGGCCACGCCGCGGCCTCCGGGAGTGGGACGAACGGCACCATCGCGAACCCGATCAGCGCGCCGCCGCCGGCGATCAGTGTGAACCCGACGAGCTTGTCGGTGATCCTGTGGGCGATCGCGTTCCAGCTCGCGTGGGTGACGGCGGCGAGCAGGACCGCCGCGGTGACGAGGGGTGTCACGCCTCGCGCTCGCCCTCGCGGACGTCCACCAGGGTGGCGCCCGCGTGCGCGATCAGCGCCTTGGGGGCCATGGGGAAGACGGTGTACGGGGTGCCGGCCGCCGCCCACACCGTCGCGTGGGCGAGGAGCGAGCGGTCCGCGAGGACGCGTGTTCTCGTCCGGTGCCCGAAGGGCGGGACCCCGCCGATCGCGTAACCGGTCGTCTCCCGTACGACGTCGGCGCGGGCCCGGGTGACCTTCGTGGCGCCGAGTTCACGCCGGACCAACTCCACGTCGACGCGCGAGGCGCCGTCCATCAGCACCAGCACGGGGACGCCGTCCGCCGCGAAGATCAGCGACTTGCAGATCTCGCTCAGCTCGCAGCCGAGGGCGGCGGCCGCTTCCGCCGCGGTGCGGGTGGCTTCCGGGAAACGGCGGATGCGGGTGTGCAGTTCGCCCAGTCCGAGGGTGGTGAGTGCCTCGGCGAAGCGGGGGTGGGCGGCGGAGTCTTCGGTGTCCTGCGCGTCGGTGGTCATGTTCGGCACGGTAGTGGTGTGTGTAGCGGCCATGCGACTGGGTTGTCGGGTGGGGGTTGGGTTGTCGGGTGGGGGTGGGGGTGGGGGCGGGGGTGGCTGGGGGCGTGTGTCGGGTGCGGGTCGGTGGGGCTTCTCGCGCAGTTCCCCGCGCCCCTGAAAAGGCAGGGGCTGCGCCCCGTGCTTTTCAGGCCCGAGGGCCTGAGGCTTTCAGGGGCGCGGGGCCTGAGGCTTTCAGGGGCGCGGGGAACTGCGCGAGCAACCCCCACCGGCCCGCACCCAGCTCACCTACGCCCCCTCGATCCCCCATCCAGCCACAGAGACGGCACTGGACCGACAGATCCGTTTCGCTGACGATCGGGGGATGACAGAAACCCCGGCCGCCGACGAAACCCGCGCCTTCCTCATCCTGCACGGCTGGCAGAACCACCGGCCGCCCACCCACTGGCAGCACTGGCTGGCCGACCGCCTCACCGACCTGGGTCACGAGGTCGCCTACCCCCAGCTCCCGGAGGCGGACGACCCGGACCTGGAGCGCTGGCTCGCGGAACTGGACGCACTGCTCGGCGAGTTGGCAGGTCGGCGGATCACGGTGGTCTGCCACAGCCTGGCCTGTCTGCTGTGGCTGCACGCGGTCGCCCGGGATGGCATCCTGTCCGGCCCCGTCGACCGCGTCCTCCTCGTGGCTCCGCCGTCCCCCGAGTTCGCTCTGAAGCAGCCGGAGATCGCCGAGTTCGCCCCGCCGCCGCTGACGCCGGAGCGGCTGGCCGAGTCAGCCACGTACACCCGGGTCGTCGGCAGTGACAACGACCCGTACTGCCTGCCGGGCGCGGCCACGGCGTACGCGCGGCCCCTCGGCCTGCCCGCCGACGTGCTGCCCGGCGAGGCCCACCTCAACCCCGACTCGGGTTACGGCCCCTGGCCGTCGATGCTCGACTGGTGTCTGCGACCGGCGTCCGACGCGTACGAGGAGATGCCGATCCAGGAGCGCCCCGTGCAGCGGACGGACGCGACCGGCGACTGAATCACCCGCCCGCCTCGCCCCCCGCCCGGCCCGCGTCGTCGCTCAGCCGCCGCTGCCCGCCTTGAGCAGCGCGGCCACGATCGGGCCCGCCGACTCGCTGCCGTGGCCGCCCTGCTGGACGACTCCGGCGGAGGCCAGATCGCCCTTCCAGGCGGTGAACCAGCCGTTGGGCTCCTTCTGCCCGTCGACCTCGGCGGAGCCGGTCTTGGCGCCGTAGTCCGGGCCGAGGCCCGACATCGCCTCGGCCGCCGTACCGGCCGCGGCGGTGTACTGCAGGAGTTCGCGGAGCTGGGAGCGGACCGTGGCGGACATGGGCCGCGATGCGGTGGCCAGGGTGCGGTCGTCGACGGACGGCGGGACCAGGTAGGGCTGCTTGAAGACGCCCGTCTTGGCCGTCGCGACCACCGACGCCATGTTCAGCGGGTTCATCCGCACCCCGCCCTGGCCGATCAGCGAGGCCGCCATCGGGGCGTCGCTCTGCACCGGCACCGCGCCGTCGAAGCTGGAGACGCCGATGGCCCAGTTGTTCAGGCCGAGCCCGAAGACCTGCTGGGCCTCCTTGGTCAGGGAGTCGTCGTCCAGCTTCTTCGCCTGGGAGATGAAGGCGGTGTTGCAGGAACGGGCGAAGCTCGCCTTGAACGTCCCGCCCTTGATCTCGAACTTGTCGTCGTTCTGGAACTTCCAGCCGCCGTACGAGGAGTACTTGGGGCAGGGGTGGCCCTTGTTCGCCGAGGCCAGGCCCTTGTCGATGAGCAGTGCGGACGACACGATCTTCATCGTGGAGCCGGGGGCCAGTGAGCCCTGGAACGCCACGTTGAAACTGCTGGAGTTGGCCGCGGCCAGGATCTCGCCGGTCGAGGGCCGCATCACGACCACCGACGCCCGCTTCGTGGCGGCCACCTTCTCCTCGGCGGCGGCCTGCAACGACGGGCTGAGCGTCGTCGTCACCTCGCCCGGGGTGCCCTCGCTCAGCTCCAGCAGGGTCTTGTCGGCGGCCTTCTCCTTCGTGGACCTGGTGGAGTTCGTGGGCTCGGCGGAGGACTTGTCGTCCGACCCGCCCTCGGCCGGGTCGGCGCGGACGATCCGCAGCTCGACGCCCGCCTTGCCGCCCGCCTTCTTGCCGTACTTCTCCCGCAGCCCGTCCAGCACCGAGCCCAGCGACGGGTACTTCTCCGTCGTCAGCTCGCCGCCGTCCCGGTCGAGGGCCTTCACCGGGGGTGTGCCCGCCTCGCCGGTCACCAGCCGGTCGCCCTCGGCGAGTTCGGGGTGGACGACGGAGGGCTGCCAGTCGACGACGGGTTCGCCGTCCTTCTCCGCCCGTACGACAGTGAGGGCGGACTTGTAGGTCAGCGGCTTCTCGGTGCCCTTGAAGGAGACCGTGCCCTTCACCGTGAACGGCACCTTGTCGCCGGAGCGCTTGCCGCGGGTGAGGGTGACGTCCTTGACGTGGGCGTCCTTGGCGAAGCCGGTCAACGCCGTCTTGGCGGCCGCCGAGTCGTCCGTGGCGGCGGCCGCCTTCGCGACCGTGCCCTTCTGCCAGGCCGTGAGGAACGTGGTCGCGGCCGTGCGGACCTCGCCGGCGGACAGGGGGCCGCTCTTCACGGCCTTGGCGTCGGCCGAGCCGTCCTCGGCCGCCGCGCCGGCGCCGAACACCGTGTACACGGCCATCGCGCCACCGCCGAGGGCCGCGACCGCCACTCCGCCCAGCACGAGATGCCGCCGTGACCTCCCCGACTTCGCGGCCTTCCGCTCGTCGACACGCCTTCTCTTACCCACGCTCCCGACCTTCCGCTGCCCCCGGCTGCCTCTCGTTCCTCAACGAGAACCACCACCCTAGAGTCCCGCGGATCACTCCGTGGGTTCGCCCGTTGGATGCACGGGTGACTGGGGGCCTCTCGCGCAGCTCCCCGGGTCCCTGAAGCCCCAGGCCGTGCGGGCTCGGAAGCGAGGGGGCTGGGAGTTGGGGAGCGAGGGGTCTGCGGGCCTGGAAAGCGGCCGGGGTTGCGGGTTGGGTGGCTACGGGGCCGCGGGCCTGGAAATCGGACGGGGCTGCGGGGTGAAAAGCACGGGGCGCAGCCCCTGCTTTTCAGGGGCGCGGGGAACTGCGCGAGAAGCCCCACCCACCCGCACCCCGCAACGAACCGCACCCTCTACGGCGCGACCCGGACCCGCACCCGCCCAGTCCCTGTGACCGGGTCACACTCACCCCCCAGTCCCTGTGACCGGGTCACACTCACCCCCCGGCCTTCAGCACATCCACCACGATCGGCCCAGCCGCCTCCCCACCACGGCCACCCCCCTCCGACATCGCCGCCGCGGCCACATCCCCACGGAACCCGGTGAACCAACTGTCCGCCACCGCCTGCCCGTCGATCTCCGCGGACCCGGTCTTCGCCCCGATGTCCCCGCTCAGATCGGCCATGACGGTCGCGGCGGTCCCCTGCGTCGCGGTCAGCCTCATCATCTGCTTCAACTGCGACGCGGTACTGGCCCGCAACCCCTCCGCCGTGGCCAACTTCCGGTCGTCCAGCTCGGGCGACACCAGATACGGCTGCCGGAACCGCCCCGTGATCGCCGTGGACGTCACCGACGCCATGTTCAGCGGGTTCATCAGCACATCACCCTGCCCGATGGCGTTGGCGGCCCGGTTCGGCCCGCCGGACGGCGGTACCTTGCCGTCCATGGAGGCGATGCCCGTCTTCCAGTCGTCCCGGCCGATCCCGAACCGCTCCTGCGCCTCCTCGGTCAACGACGCGTCCGTCAGCGGCTTTTCGTCGATCAGCTTGATGAAGGCCGTGTTGCAGGACCGCTGGAAGCTGTTGGCGAGCGTGGCGTTCGGTGTCTCGTCGGCCTTCAGGCCCGGCAGGTTCTTGAAGGTCTGGCTCTGCCAGGTGGCCGTGTCGGGGCAGGGGGCGGGGCCGTTCATGGAGGTCACGCCGTTGTCGATGAGCATCGCGGCGGTGACGATCTTCATCGTGGAGCCGGGCGGGAGTTCGCCCTGGAAGGCGGCGTTGAAGCCGTCCTCGCGGTGGTTGGCGACCGCCAGCACCTCACCGGTGCTGGGCTGCAACGCGACCACGGACGACTCGGCGTACTTCTCGACCGCCGCCTCGGCCGCCGCCTGAGTGCGGGCGCTGATGGTGGTCCGCAGCTTGCCCGCCTTGCCCTCGGCGAGGGTCAGCAGCGTGGTGTCGCCCGCGTTCGTGGTGGTGTGGCGGATGCCCAGCTCGATTCCGGGGGTGCCGCCCGCGTCGGCGCCGTAGCGTTCGCGCAGGGTGTCGAGGATCGGTCCGAGGGAGGGGTACTTCTCCTTGGTCAGCACCTTGCCGTCCCGGTCCACGGCCTCGATGGGCGGCGCGGCCGCCTCCCCGGTGAACAGGGTGTCGCCGGCCTTCAGCTCGGGGTGCACGACGGACGGCCGCCAGTCGATGAGGGCCCGCCCGGTGGTCTTCCCCCGCACGACGGTCAGTCGGCTCTTGTACGCGAGCTTCTTGCTCTTCCCGTCGTACGACACCGTGGCCGCGACGGAGTACGGGACGGTCCGGTCGCCGGCTCCGGTGGGCTCGCCCGGCTCGATCTCGACGTCCGCGATCCGTGCGGCGTCGACGAAGCTGCCGAACACGGCTCCCGCGGCCGCCGCGTCGTTCGTGTACGAGGACGCCGTGGTCGCGTCGCCCTTCTCCCAGGCGGCGAAGAACTTCTCCGTGGTCTCCCGCACCTCGTCCGCACTGGGCGGCCCGGTGCGCTTCTCGACGCCCCCGCCGCCCCCGTTGAGAGCGGTCACGACGTTGTACCCGCCGTACCCGGCGCCCCCGACCATCGCGGCGAACACCCCGCCGACTATGGCGACCTTGACCCCCTTGCGCATGACGCGTTCCCCTTCCCCGTTACCCCGTAGTGGCTTTCCCGTCCGGCCCCGAACGCGTCTTTGAACACGTTCAGAAACCGCTTGCCGAGGCTCACTGTAAACACGGGGGAGTAACGCGTGGGAAAAATGCTTCCTGTGTGTGCCCTGATTGTTAGCCCAGGGCACCCACTGAACCGGATTCAGGCCACCACGACCCGGAATCCGGCCACGCCTGGGCACGTGGCCGCAGGCGCGGGCGACCGCTGGACCCAGGTGTGAGACCAGGCTTGAGACCCAGGTGTCAGACCCAGGTGTCCATCCACATCCGCGAGCGCCAGTTGTCGATGGGGATCGGCTGGCCCGTGTACAGGGGCCAGAAGTAGATGAAGTTCCAGGCGATGAGGAGGACCAGGACGCCGGCGGCTGCCGCGCCGGCTACGCGGCGGCGTTCCGGGGCGCCCGGGGGGCCGAGGACGGCGCCGATCAGCATGGTGACGGCGAGGCAGAGGAAGGGGAGGAAGACGACGGCGTAGAAGAAGAAGATCGTGCGTTCCTGGTAGAGGAACCAGGGGAGGTAGCCGGCGGCGATGCCGCAGGCGATCGCGCCGGCGCGCCAGTCGCGGCGGAAGAACCAGCGCCACAGGACGTAGAGGACGGCGACGGCGGCGGCCCACCAGAGGAGGGGCGTGCCGATGGCCAGGACCTCGCGGGCGCACTTGTCGGCGGTGTCCGCCGGGCAGCCGTCGTTGCCGGGGGACGGGGACTCGTAGAAGTACGAGACCGGGCGGCCGAGGACGATCCAGCTCCACGGGTTCGACTGGTACGTGTGCGGGGACGACAGGCCGACGTGGAACTCGTAGACCGCGTGCTCGTAGTGCCACAGGCTGCGCAGCCAGTCCGGCAGCCAGCTGAACCAGCCGCCCTTGCCCTCGGTCGCGGCCCAGTCGCGGTAGTAGCCGCCGCTGCCGTCGTCCGGGGAGAGGATCCAGCCCGTCCAGGAGACCAGATACGTGACGATCATGACCGGGACCGTGGAGAGGAACGCCAGGCCCAGGTCGCGCTGGAGCGTCGCGATCAGCGGCTGACGGGCGCCGGCGACCTTGCGGGCCGCGTAGTCCCAGAGCACCGTCATGATCCCGAAGAACACCATGAAGTACAGGGCGTTCCACTTCGTGCCGAGCGCCAGGCCCAGGCAGAGGCCGGCCAGCAAGCGGTAGGGGCGCCAGCCCAGGCGGGTGGTCTCGGCGACGAGGGAGTTGGGGCGTACGACTCCGTCGCCGTCCGGGGGGAGGGCCTCGGCCAGGCGTCGGCGTGCCTTGTCCCGGTCGATGACCAGGCAGCCGAACGCGGCCAGGACGAAGAACATCAGCACCTGGTCCAGCAGCGCCGTGCGGCTCATCACGAAGTGCAGGCCGTCGACCGCCATCAGGCCGCCCGCGAGACAGCCGAGGAACGTCGAGCGGAAGATGCGGCGGCCGATACGGCACAGCGTCAGGACGGAGAGCGTGCCGAGCAGGGCGGTCATGAAGCGCCAGCCGAACGGGTTGAAGCCGAACATCAGCTCGCCCAGGCCGATCACGTACTTGCCGACGGGCGGGTGCACGACGTACGCCGCGTCCGTCGGGATCGGGACGTTCCCGTCGTTCCGGAGGATCAGCTCGTTGGCGTTCTTGGCCCAGTTGACCTCGTAACCGCGGTGGACGATCGCCCACGCGTCCTTCGCGTAGTACGTCTCGTCGAATATCACCGCCTTGGGGCTGCCCAGGTTGTGGAACCGCATCAGCCCGGCGACCAGCGTGACCAGCAGGGGGCCGCCCCAGGCCGACCAGCGGACGAGGCGGTTCGCGACCTCCTCGCGCACCCCGAGGACGGCCCAGAAGCGCGCGCTGGGGCGGGTGTACGGGGGCACCAGTCGGCTGCGGACGTCGCTTCTCGGCGGTGCCGTGTAGCCGAAACGGCGCAGGCGGTGCTGCCACGACGGCCGCGGGTCTTCGGTGGCCTGGTCCTGCCGGGTGTCCGTGGAGGACGCGGTACTGGTCACCGCGCCATCGTAGGGAACACGGCTGTGGGAGTCCCGTGGGATGAGGATGTGGCCGGGTGACCTCGTCACGCGAGGTCGCGTGCGGCGGGGGCGGCCGGGGGCGGGTCGTGGCTGGCAGCGGGGTTGCCGGCGCCCATTCGGGACGTCGCCCCGTCCAGGGCCATCGGTGTCCCTGACCGCCCCTCGGCTTCGCCCCGGCATCGGCGTGGCTGGGAGGATGGGGGTGTGACAGGAATCCTTGTGTTGGCAGGTACTCCCATTGGTGAGATCGCGGACGCGCCACCCCGGCTCGCCGAGGAATTGGCCGGGGCGGACGTGGTCGCCGCAGAGGACACGCGGCGGCTGCGGCGGCTCACCCAGGCGCTGGGGGTGCAGCCCGGCGGGCGGATCGTCTCCTACTTCGAGGGCAACGAGGCCGCGCGTACGCCGGAACTCGTCGAGGCGCTGGTGGGCGGTGCCCGGGTGCTGCTGGTCACCGACGCGGGGATGCCGTCGGTCTCCGACCCCGGGTACCGGCTGGTCGCCGCCGCCGTGGAGAAGGACATCCGGGTCACCGCCGTACCCGGGCCCTCGGCCGTCCTGACGGCCCTCGCGCTGTCCGGGCTGCCCGTCGACCGGTTCTGCTTCGAGGGGTTCCCGCCGCGCAAGGCCGGGGAACGGCTCGCCCGGCTGCGCGAGGTCGCGCAGGAGCGGCGCACCCTCGTGTACTTCGAGGCGCCCCACCGCCTGGACGCCACCCTCGCGGCGATGGCCGAGGTCTTCGGCGCGGGGCGGCGGGCCGCCGTGTGCCGCGAGCTGACCAAGACGTACGAGGAGGTCAAGCGGGGGCCGCTCGGGGAGCTGGCCGAGTGGGCGGCGGCCGGTGTGCGCGGGGAGATCACCGTGGTGGTCGAGGGGGCGCCGGAGCGGGGGCCGGAGGAGCTGGACGCCGAGGAGTTGGTGCGGCGGGTCCGGGTGCGGGAGGAGGCGGGGGAGCGGCGCAAGGAGGCGATCGCCGCGGTGGCGGTGGAGGCCGGGGTGCCGAAGCGGGAGGTGTTCGACGCGGTGGTGGCGGCGAAGAGGGCGGAGTAAGGGCCGGGCGCCTCGGTGTCGGGGGGCCGGTCTCGTCAGGGGGGCGAGTCGGTGGGAGTGCGGGTGGGTGGGAGTGCGGGTGGGTGTGGGGCTTCTCGCGCAGTTCCCCGCGCCCCTGAAGGGCTTCAGGCCCCGCGGGCCTGAGATCCCCCTTCCGAAGTCTCCGTGGTCTCCGCGGTGCCCAGCCCATGCCCGGGTAAAGCTGCGCAAAGGGCGGCCCTCGTATCGACGGGCTTCGCACAAGGGGAGGCCAAATGCCCTTCAACAGTCGGCAGATGGGGTGCCCTCCAGGTCCGCCAGGGCGTCAACTGGGTGGTGAGGACGTACACGTCACGTCCCCACCGTCCAGCGGACCAGAGGAGCTGGCAATGACCGAGATCGCAGAGCGCGCAGTGCTGCGCGACACCGCCACCGCCGTCGTTCACGAGTCGTACGCGTTCGCCTGCATGCGGTGCGGGCACGGCTGGGAGCAGTCGTACGAGATAGAGCACCACAACGACGCCCAGGGGCGCGACTTCGTGATGTACGTGGCCGACGGCACGGTCGTGCCGTCCCCGCTGTCCCGGCCCACGTGCCAGAACTGCGACGGTCATGTCGTCCGGATCATGCGGGCGGGGCAGGTGTCGTCGGCGCTGGACGCCGAGCGTCGACGGCACCTGCCGAAGCCCCGCGTGGTGGCGGACACCGACACCCCGGAAGCGGCGGAGCCCGCGGAGGACCACCACTGGCACCTGTCCGACCTCCTGCACCCGTTCCACCGCAAGGCGAGCTGACCCTCCCCCGCTCAGCGAGCCTGTGGGGCATGCCCCGATCGTGCGATTCGTAGGATCGGGGCATGCCCTCGAACGACAAGAACGCCGCGCCCCCGCTCCCCGAACCCCTCCGGGTGCCGGTCGCCGATGCGCACACCCATCTGGACATGCAGTCCGGCACCGTCGAGGAGGGCCTTGCGAAGGCCGCCTCCGTGGGGGTGACGACGGTCGTCCAGGTCGGCTGTGACATCAAGGGCTCGCGCTGGGCCGCCGAGACGGCCGAGCGGTACGAGGCCGTGCACGCGACCGTCGCGCTGCACCCGAACGAGGCGCCGCGCATCGTCCACGGCGACCCGGACGGCTGGTCCCGGCAGGGCGCGCGGACGCCCGGCGGGGACGCGGCGCTCGACGACGCTCTCGCCGAGATCGACCGGCTGGCCGCGTTGCCGCAGGTCAAGGGCGTCGGGGAGACGGGGCTCGACTACTTCAGGACCGGGCCCGAGGGCAAGGCCGCCCAGGAGCGGTCGTTCCGCGCGCACATTGAGATCGCCAAACGGCACGGCAAGGCGCTGGTCATCCACGACCGTGACGCCCACGACGACGTGTTGCGGATCCTGAAGGAGGAGGGCGCGCCCGAGCGGACCGTCTTCCACTGCTACTCCGGCGACGCGGAGATGGCGGCGGTCTGCGCCGCGCACGGCTACTTCATGTCCTTCGCCGGGAACATGACGTTCAAGAACGCCCAGCCGCTGCGCGACGCCCTCGCCGTCGCGCCCCTCGAACTCGTCCTGGTGGAGACCGACGCGCCCTTCCTGACGCCCGCGCCGTACCGCGGACGGCCCAACGCGCCGTATCTCATTCCGGTCACGGTCCGGGCGATGGCCGAGGTGCGGGGCATCGACGAGGACGCGCTGGCGACGGCGGTCGCGGCGAACACGGCGAGGGCGTTCGATTACTGACGGGTCACGTTCCGTCGGCCGTCCGGGGGACCCAAAAAGATGATCAGCGGCCCGTGTCGCGACACTGAGTGACCGCGTTGCTTTGGAGGGTGACCGGAGTCCGCTAGGTTCACGTCGCCCGACCCGGACCCGGATCACCTCTGGAGCGTGTCGTCGTGAGCAATGCGCAGTCGCCGTACGAGGCCGAGACGCTGCCCCGCGGGGGGTACGCGGACACCTATCGGCCCGCCTATGAGGATCGGCTCCCCCAGGAGGTCCAGGAGGCCCGGGAGGCCCAGGGAGGGCGCGAGGGTCCGGACGGGGTGGACGCCTCGGCTCGCGGGGGCGGCCGGAGTGGCTCGCGGCGGGCCGTGCGGCGCAGACGGGCCGCCGACCGGTCCGGCTCGCTGCGGCGGCTGGTGCCACAGGCCCTGGTCGTTGCCTTCCTCGCGGGAGGCACCTCCGCGTTCGTGGCGAAGGACAAGGCGATCGAGCTGACCGTCGACGGCCGGCCCCGCACGCTGCACACCTTCGCCGACGACGTCACCGAACTGCTCGCCGACGAAGGGGTCGCCCTCGGCGCGCACGATGTCGTCGCGCCCGCCCCCGGTACGGCGTTGAGCAGCGGGGACGAGGTCGCCGTGCACTACGGGCGGCCCGTCGCCCTCACCCTCGACGGGCAGCGGCGCAAGGTCTGGACGACCGCCCACACGGTGGACGGGGCGCTGCAGCAGCTCGGGGTGCGTGCGGAGGGCGCGTACGTGTCGACCTCGCGCTCCCGGCGGATCGGGCGTGAGGGCCTGCAGCTGGACGTCCGCACCGAGCGCACTGTCACGATCATGGCGGACGGGCGGACGCGGACGATCCGTACGAACGCGGCGACCGTGGGGGAGGCCGTGGAGCAGGCCGGGATCACCCTGCGCGGGGAGGACACCACCTCGGTCCACTGGTCGAGTTTCCCCCGGGACGGGCAGACGGTGACCGTGTTGCGGGTGACCGGATCCGAGGAGATCCGGGAGACGCCGATTCCGTTCCGGGTGCGCCGTACCGAGGATCCCTCGCTCTTCCGGGGCACCGAGGTCGTGGAGCGGGCCGGCCGTCCGGGGGTGCGTCGGGTCACGTACGCGCTCCGGACGGTCAACGGGGTCCGGGAGCGGCCGAGGCTGGTGCGTGCCGAGGTCGTTCGTGAGCCGCAGGAGCAGGTCGTGAAGGTCGGGACGAGGGTGATGCCCACGTCCGTGGCGGGGGCGGAGGGGTTGAACTGGGGTGGTCTCGCCGCGTGCGAGTCGGGAGGGCGGCCCCATGCGGTCGATCCCTCCGGGACGTACGGCGGGCTGTATCAGTTCGACACCCGGACCTGGCGGAGTCTCGGTGGGAGCGGGAGGCCGCAGGACGCGTCGGCGGCGGAGCAGACGATGCGTGCGAAGAAGTTGTACGTCCAGCGGGGGGCGAGTCCTTGGCCGCATTGCGGGGCGCGGTTGCGGGGGTAGGGCGCTTGGCGGCTCGGGGTGCGTGTCTCGTCGGCGGGTGCGGGTGAGTGGGGCTTCTCGCGCAGTTCCCCGCGCCCCTGAAAGACCAGGCCCTGCGGGCCTGGAAGACCCCGACCCTGCGGGCCTGGAAGACCGCGGGGCCGCGGGCCTGAAAAGCGCGGGGCGCAGCCCCTGCTTTTCAGGGGCGCGGGGAACTGCGCGAGAAGCCCCACCGGACCCGCGCCCGCCGACGCACCCGCACCCCCGAGCTCTGAGGCGCCCCGCCGACGCACCCGCACCCCCGAGCCCTGAGGCGCCCAGGAACCGGACGCGGCCCCCCGCCCCGTACCCTGGTGCCGTGAGCAGCCCCTCCCCCGACGCCCTCCTCGGCCCCGCCGACGTCCGTGAACTCGCCGCCGCCCTCGGTGTGCGTCCGACCAAGCAGCGCGGCCAGAACTTCGTGATCGACGCGAACACGGTCCGCCGTATCGTGCGGACTGCGGACGTCCGCCCGGAGGACACCGTCGTCGAGGTGGGCCCGGGTCTCGGTTCGCTCACCCTCGCCCTGCTGGAGGTGGCGGACCGGGTCACGGTCGTCGAGATCGACGACGTGCTCGCCGCCGCACTGCCGGCGACGATAGCCGCCCGCATGCCCACCCGCGCCGGGCGTTTCGCCCTCGTCCACTCGGACGCGATGGACGTGACGGAGCTTCCCGGCCCCGCCCCCACCGCCCTCGTCGCGAACCTCCCCTACAACGTCGCCGTCCCCGTGCTGCTGCACATGCTCGAGACCTTCCCGACCATCGAGCGCACCCTCGTGATGGTCCAGGCGGAGGTCGCCGACCGGCTCGCCGCCGGGCCGGGCTCGCGGGTGTACGGCGTGCCGTCGGTGAAGGCGAACTGGTACGCGGAGGTCAAACGGGCCGGGAAGATCGGGCGCAACGTCTTCTGGCCTGCGCCGAACGTGGACAGCGGGCTCGTCTCCCTGATCCGCCGGACGGAGCCGATCAAGACCACCGCCGACAAGCGGGACGTGTTCGCGGTCGTCGACGCGGCCTTCGCCCAGCGGCGCAAGACCCTGCGGGCCGCCCTCGCCGGGTGGGCCGGTTCCGCGGCCGCAGCCGAGGCCGCCCTCGTCGCCGCCGGGGTCTCCCCGCAGGCCCGCGGCGAGTCCCTGACGGTCGAGGAGTTCGCGGCCATCGCCGAGAACCGCGTCACGACCGACGACAAGGCCCACCAAGAGGCCGACGACAAGGCCCACCAAGAGGCCGACCACAAGGCCCACCAAGAGGCCGACCACAAGGCCCACCACGAGGAGTCCCGTCAGTCGTGAGCGTCACCGTTCGCGTTCCCGCCAAGGTCAATGTGCAGCTCGCGGTCGGCGGTGCCCGGCCCGACGGGTTCCACGACCTGGCCAACGTCTTCCTCGCCGTCGGGCTGTACGACGAGGTCACCGCCACCCCCGCCGACGAACTGACCGTCACCTGCGAGGGCCCCGGCGCCGGCCAGGTGCCCCTGGACCGGAGCAACCTCGCCGCCCGCGCCGCGCTCGCGCTCGCGGAACGGCACGGGATCGAGCCCGCCGTCCATCTGCACATCGTCAAGGACATCCCCGTCGCCGGCGGTATGGCCGGCGGCAGCGCGGACGCGGCCGGTGCGCTGCTGGCCTGCGACACGCTGTGGGGCACGAACGCCTCGCGCGGCGAACTCCTCGACATCTGCGCCGAGTTGGGCAGCGATGTGCCGTTCAGTCTGGTGGGCGGGGCCGCCCTCGGGACGGGGCGCGGGGAGCGGCTGCGACCCCTCGACGTGGGCGGGGTCTTCCACTGGGTGTTCGCCGTCGCCGACGGCGGTCTCTCCACGCCCGCCGTCTACCGCGAGTTCGACCGGCTCCACGAGCACGACGTCGTGCCCGAGCCCGTCGCCTCCCAGGTGCTGCTCGACGCGCTCGCCAAGGGTGACGTGGACGCGCTCGCCGCGTTCCTGCCGGGCTCCAACGGCCTCCAGCCCGCGGCCCTCTCGCTGTTCCCGAAGCTGGCCGACACGCTCGCCGAGGGCCGTGCGGCCGGCGCGCTCGCCGCGCTCGTCTCCGGCTCGGGCCCGACCACGGCCTTCCTCGCCCGGGACGCCGAGTCGGCCCGTGCCGTCGCCGAGGGTCTCCTCGCGTCCGGTACGTGCGCGTCCGCGCGGGTGGCCGCCTCGCCCGCGCCGGGGGCGACCGTGGTCCAGGGGCGACAACCGTAGGTACTCAGAGGTGAGTTGAGTACGGGAGCGCTGCCGCCCGCCCGGCCGCCCGCGCGACCGTACTCCCATGACCGTCATCGCGAGCGTGGGCGCGAGAGAACTCGCCGCCGCCACCCCGGCCACCAGGGACCGGTACGTCGATCTGCTCCGCGTCGCCTCCCTCGGCACCGTCGTCCTCGGCCACTGGCTGATGGCGGCCGTGACCACCGGGGACGGCGGCGGGGTCGAGGTGGGCAACCTGCTCGCCGTCGAGCCGCGGCTGCAGATCCTCACCTGGGCCCTGCAGATCATGCCGGTGTTCTTCTTCGTCGGCGGCTTCTCGCACGCCCTCTCCTACCGCTCGCTCAGCCGGAAGGCGTCGGACGGCGGTTCCGTCTATCCCGCCTTCCTCCGGGCCCGCCTGCAGCGGCTGCTGCGGCCCACCATGGTCTTCATAGGGGTGTGGGGCGCCGCCGCCGTGCTCCTCCATCTCGCGGGACAGGGCGGCGGGTTGCTCGACGTGGCGCTGCGGCTCGTCGCGCAGCCGCTGTGGTTCATCGGGATCTATCTGGCGATGGTCGCCTTCACCCCGCCGCTGCTGCGGCTGCACGAGCGATGGGGGTGGGGCGCGTTCGCGGGGCTGGTCGCGGCCGCCGCGCTCGTGGACGTGTCGCGCTTCGCGCTCGGCGTGCCGTTCGTGGAGTTCCTCAACTTCGCCTTCGTGTGGCTCGCGATCCACCAACTGGGCTTCCTGCGGGCCGACGGGCGGCTGACACGGCCGTATCTGCTCGCCGGCGCCGGGCTCGCGGGGGCCGCGCTGCTGGTGGCGTACGGGCCGTATCCGCTGTCGATGGTCGGGATGCCGGGCGAGAAGGTGTCGAACATGGCGCCGCCGACCTTCGCGCTGCTGTGCCACGGGCTGTGGCTGGTCGGCGCGGTGGAGTGGGTGCGCGGGCCGGTCGCGCGGTGGCTGGAGCGGCCGAAGGTGTGGCGGACGGTCGTGGCGGCCAACGGCATCTCGATGACCGCGTTCCTGTGGCATCTTTCGGCCATGCTCGGGGTGTACGGCGTACTGCTCGCCCTGGATGTCGACCTGCCCACGCCCGCGACGGGTGCCTGGTGGGCCCAACTGCCCCTGCGGATCGCGTTCGCGGCGGTCCTCACGGCGGTTCTCGTCGCCGCCTTCCGGAGCTTCGAACGGCCTGCGGCCCGCCCCTCGCGGCCGTCCCGGCCGAGCCGTTCCAGCAGGTCGGAGGCGTATTCCGGACCGGTTGCCGCCCTCGGGGTGACCCTGTGTCTGTTCGGGGTGCTGGGGCTGTCCATGGTCGGATTCGGCGGGCTGTTCGAGGGGCGTACGGCCCTGTTGATCGCCGTCCAGGTCAGTGCTCCGGTGGCCGTGGTCATGACGCTCGCCGGGTGGTCGCTGGTGGAACTCATTGGTCGCGGCACACGGTCAAGCGCCTGACCCGAGTGGTCCGGTGGAGGGAATGTGCAGGTCACGCATTGGTCTGACAAACCCTTCGGTTTGTAACCCATGCCACAGTATTTTAATGTTCACGGAATTCCCTTCTGGTCCGCTTCGGGCGATATGCCGGTCATTCTCGGGTGGCATGATCTCGATCCCCGGTGCCTCGCTACCGGCGGTACTTCCCGTGTGCGGGGTGTCGTCCCCGCGGCGGGCGAGAGGGGTTCCTCATGGGACACATCGACCACTTCAGCGCCGGATGGGTCACCCCCGTCCTCTCCTTCGTCATGGCCTGCGTCGGCTTCGCGCTCGGACTGTGCTGCACCGTGAGGGCACTTGAGGCCGAGGGCGCCTCCAAGCGGAACTGGCTCACGCTGGCGTCGTTCGCGATCGGCTCGGGCATCTGGACCATGCACCTCGTCGCGCTGATGGGCTTCGGCGTGCGGGGCACCTCGATCCGCTACGACGTCCCGATGACCGTTCTCAGCCTGGTCATGGCGATCGCCGCGGTCGGCGCCGGTGTCTTCACCGCCGGTTACGGCCGCTCCCGGATCCGCGCCGTGGCCTTCGGCGGCCTCGGTACCGGCCTCGGCGTGGCCGCGATGCACTACACCGGCATGGCCGCGCTCAACCTGCACGGCGAGATCGGCTACGACCCGTCCCTGGTCATCGCCTCCGTGGTGATCGCCGTCGTCGCCGCCACCGCCGCGCTGGCGCTGACGCTGGTCGTGCGCGGGGGCGTGCTCGCCGCGGTCGCCGCGCTCGTGATGGGGCTCGCGGTGAGCGGCATGCACTACACCGCGATGTACGCCGTGACCATCGATCTCACGCCCAGCACCGCGCGGTTGGCGGGGGCGACGGCCACGGAGTTCCTGTTCCCGCTGGCCGTGCTGCTGGGGTCGTTCCTCTTCCTGACCTCGGCGTACGTGGCGTTGTCGCCGACGGGGAAGCGGGCGGAGTCCTCGTTCGCCGACGAACTGTTGCGTGAGGTCGAGCTGTCGACGGCGTGAGCGCGTGCGCGCCCCGCCACGAGCGCCGTTTTGACCTGCGGGCCCGTGGGGGCTGGTCGCGCAGTTCCCCGCGCCCCTGACGGGGCGCTCGATCCTCCCTCCCCTAGCGAGGTCGCCAGTGAAAATCTTCCGTGCAACCACCCGCCTGCTGCGCCCCAGATCCGTGCGGGCGAAGATCGTCGCCCTGTTGATGCTGCCCGTCGTGTCGTTGATGGCGCTGTGGAGCTACGCCGCCGTGACGACCGTGGCCGTCATCGGCGACACCGAGCGGGCCAAGGACGTCAACAGCGAACTGCTGGCGCCGGTCGCCGAGTTCGTGACCGCGCTGCAGGGCGAGCGGACGGCCGCCATGCGGTACGCCGCCAGGCGCACCGAGACGGGTCTCGACAACCTGAGGGCCGATCAGCAGACCACCGACAAGACCGTGACGGCGCTCCGCGCGGGCATCAGCTCCTCCAGTTCGGACGCCGCCCTCATCGACGCGGGGCTGCCCGACCGCCTGGAGACCCTGGAAGCCGACTTCAGCGACCTCGCCGCCCTGCGCGCGGGCACCACCGGCTCGGGTACGCGGGACGCGGTGTCGACGGCGTACACCGAGTACTCCACCGTCATCGACCACGCCTTCGCCGTGACGGGCGCGCTCACCAGCGAGAAGGGCACCGACGCGACCTCCGAGGCGCGGGTCGTCCTCGAACTCTCCCGGGTCCGGGACGCCGTGGCCCGCGAGCAGGCACTGCTGGCCGCCGCCACCGCGTCCGGGACGCTGAGCAAGGAGCAGTACGCGCGGTTCGTCGGCGCCGTCGCCACCCAGCGCGAGCTGCTGAGGCCGGCCGTCGCCGACCTCAAGGCCGAGCACCGGCCCGCCTACGACGTGCTGCTGGACGGCGACAGTTACGCCGCCCTCGTCAAGGTCGAGGACGGGGTGACCGACGCCGGGGCGGGACCGGTGTCCGCGGCCGTGCTGCAGGACTGGGACGCCTCCTCGGCGGCCGTGCTGAAGGGCCTGGCCGCGGCCGAGGAGGACGCGGGAACGGGCGCGGCGGCCAAGGCGGACGTCTTCGGCTGGGACACGCTCGGCGCGTCCGGCGTCGCCGTCGTCCTCGGCCTCGCCGGTGTGCTCCTGTCGCTGCTGGTCTCCGTGGGCGTCGGGCGCGGCCTCATCGTCGAACTCCTCGACCTGCGCAACTCCGCCCTGGAGGTCGCCGGGCGCCGGCTGCCGCAGGCGATGCGCAAGCTGCACGCCGGGCAGGGCGTCGACATCGACGCCGAGGCCCCGATGCGACGGCTCGCCGGTGACGAACTCGCGCAGGTGGGCACCGCGTTGACGGCCGTGCAGCGGGCCGCGCTCAAGGCGGCGTCCGAGCGGGCCGAACTCCTCAGCGGCATCTCCGGGGTGTACGTCAGCCTCGCCCGCCGCAGCCAGGTGCTCCTCCACCGCCAGCTCGACCTGCTCGGCGTCATGGAGCAGCGCCAGCGGGAACAGCAGAACGACGCCGAGCTGTACGACCTGTACCGGATCGACTACCTCGCCACCCGGATGCGGCGCCACTCCGAGTCGCTGCTCATCCTGTCGGGCATCGCGCCCGGCCGGGGCTGGCGCGACCCGATCGCGCTGACGGACGTCCTGCGGGCCGCCGTCGCCGAGATCGAGGACGCGACCCGGATCCAGGTGTGGGCCGTACCGAAGGTGTCGCTGAACGGCGGCTCCGTCGCCGACGTCATCCATCTGCTCGCCGAACTCGTCGAGAACGCCGCCGCGTTCTCCCCGCCCTCCACCAAGGTCCAGCTGCGCGCGGCCCGGCTGCGCGACGGCATCCTCATCGAGGTCGAGGACAGCGGCTTCGGCATGAACGAGGAGGCGATGGCCGAGGCCAACCGCAAGCTCCGGTCGGAGAAGGTCGACCTCCTCGACGCCAAGCAGATCGGCCTGTTCGTGGTGAACCGGCTCGCCGACCGTCAGGGTCTGCGCGTCGAACTGCGGCAGTCGACCGACGGAGGCGTCGCGGCGGCCGTCTTCATCCCCGAGAACCTGATCCGCGACGACATGCCCGTCCACCAGGAGCCGGCCGACGACGGCCACTTCCCGGCCCCGGCGTCGGCCCCGGCGTCGGCGCGGATCCGGCAGCAACAGCGGCAGCGGTAGAGCCGCACGGGACTGCCGTGCGCCCCGGGTGGTGATGTCCCCGGGGCGCACGGCCTTGTCAATTCGACGCCA
This sequence comes from Streptomyces akebiae, assembly GCF_019599145.1. NCBI lineage: Bacteria > Bacillati > Actinomycetota > Actinomycetes > Kitasatosporales > Streptomycetaceae > Streptomyces > Streptomyces akebiae. The sequence continues at coordinate 5,985,689 of NZ_CP080647.1, forward strand.
AATGACTCCGGGGCGCTCAACATCGGTGACTGTGGGTGCGTGGGGGCCCGAAAAGCGAGGGGCGCAGACCCTGCTTCCCAGGGGCGCGGGGAACTGCGCGAGAAGCCCCACCGGACCCGCACCCGGCCACCGCCTTGCACCCAGCCCGTACAGAGGCTCACCAGGCGTGGCCGCCGCCAGCGTGCGACCCCCGCCGCCCCGTCACACCCGTACGCCCCGCCGACTACCCTGGAGGGTCGATCGTCCCCGTGGCAGGAGAGTAATGGCCGTCAACCTGGTCAATGTCGAGAACGTCAGCAAGGTGTACGGCACCCGTGCCCTGCTCGACGGGGTCTCGCTCGGCGTCTCCGAAGGGGACCGGATCGGCGTCGTGGGGCGGAACGGGGACGGCAAGACCACCCTGATCCGGATGCTCGCGAAGCTGGAGGAGGCCGACACCGGGCGGGTCACCCACTCCGGCGGCCTCCACCTCGGCGTCCTCACCCAGCACGACTCCCTCGACCCCGCCGCCACCGTCCGGCACGAGGTCATCCGGGACCTGGCCGACCACGAGTGGGCGGGCAACGCCAAGATCAGGGACGTGCTGACGGGGCTCTTCGGCGGGCTCGACCTCCCGGGGTTCCCCCAGGGGCTCGACACCGTCATCGGCCCGCTCTCCGGCGGTGAGCGGCGGCGCATCGCGCTCGCCAAGCTGCTCATCGAGGAGCAGGACCTGATCGTCCTCGACGAGCCCACCAACCACCTGGACGTGGAAGGCATCTCCTGGCTCGCGAACCACCTGCGGGAACGTCGCTCCGCCCTCGTCTGCGTCACCCACGACCGGTGGTTCCTGGACCAGGTGTGCACCCGGATGTGGGACGTGCAGAAGGGCTCGGTCTTCGAGTACGAGGGCGGATACTCCGACTACGTCTTCGCCCGCGCCGAGCGCGAGCGGATCGCCGCCACCGAGGAGACCAAGCGGCAGAACCTGGTCCGCAAGGAGCTGGCCTGGCTGCGGCGCGGCGCCCCCGCCCGTACGTCGAAGCCGCGCTTCCGCGTCGAGGCGGCCAACGAGCTGATCGCGGACGTACCGCCGCCGCGCGACACCAGCGAGCTGATGAAGTTCGCGTCGACCCGGCTGGGCAAGACCGTGTTCGACCTGGAGAACGTCACCGTGCAGGCCGGTCCGAAGGTGCTGCTGAAGCATCTGACCTGGCAGCTCGGTCCCGGCGACCGGATCGGCCTCGTCGGCGTCAACGGCGCCGGCAAGACCTCCCTGCTGCGGGCCATGGCGGACGCCGCGCGCAGCGAGGGGGAGAAGCAGCCGGCCGCCGGGCGGGTCACCACCGGCAAGACGGTCAAGCTCGCGTACCTCTCCCAGGAGGTCGCCGAGCTGGACCCGAACCTGCGGGTCCTCCAGGCCGTGCAGCAGATCCGCGACCGCGTCGACCTCGGCAAGGGGCGCGAGATGACGGCCGGGCAGCTCTGCGAGACCTTCGGGTTCAACAAGGAGAAGCAGTGGACGCCGGTCGGCGACCTCAGCGGTGGTGAGCGGCGACGGCTCCAGGTGCTGCGACTGCTGATGGACGAGCCCAACGTCCTCTTCCTGGACGAGCCGACGAACGACCTCGACATCGAGACGCTCACGCAGCTGGAGGACCTGCTCGACGGATGGCCCGGGTCGATGATCGTGATCTCCCACGACCGGTTCTTCATCGAGCGGACGACGGACAGGGTGTTCGCGCTGCTCGGTGACGCGGCGCTGCGGATGCTGCCGCGGGGGATCGACGAGTACATCGAGCGGCGCCACGCCATGGAGGAGGCAGCTGCCGCGGCCGCCGGGGTCGCCGTGAAGCCCGCTGCCGACGCCGCGCAGAAGAGTGCCGCCGACACCCGCGCCACGAAGAAGGAACTCCAGAAGATCGAGCGGCAGTTGGACAAGGTCTCCGAGAAGGAGGCGAAGTTGCATGCGCGGATTGCCGAGAACGCGACGGACTTCTCGAAGGTGGGGGAGTTGGACGCCGAGTTGAGGGCGTTGCTCGGGGAGAAGGAAGAGCTGGAGATGCGGTGGCTTGAACTGGCGGATGACGCGTAGCGGTCGAGCCGGGCGGCCACCCGTCGTTGGGGCTGGTGTGCGAGGCCAAGGCCTCGCGCGCGTCCCGTGAAGGGGGCGTGAAGGAGCGTAACGGGGGCATCACGGGCCGGTTCTCCCTTGGGAACAGGGGAGCGACCGGCCCCATGTGCGAGCGCGTCGCAGTGATAGAAAGAGCCGTCTGAGAACAGTCTGAGAAGCGATACCACGCGGTCACACGGGTGGCTCGAAAGCAGCGAACAGGGGGAAAGCGCTGATGGTTCAGCCACCCGATCAGCCGCCGCAGGGCGGTTACGGAGTACCGCAGAACCCACCACCGCCGTCGCACCCGCAACAACCACAACAACCACAACAACCACAACAGCCGTACGGCTACCCGCAGACGCCCCCGCCGCAGGGCCCGCCCGCACCGGGCCCCGGCTACGGCTACCCGCCCCAGCAGCAGCCGCCCGCGCAGCCGGGTCCGTACACCCAGCCCGGCCCGTACGGCCAGCCGCAGCAGCCCGGCCCGTACGCGCAGCCCGGCCCGTACAACCCCGCGTCGCAAGCCGGTTACGGCTACCCGCAGTCGCAGTACGCGGGCGCGCCCACGCCCCCGCCGGTCGGTGGCGGTGGCGGTGGCGGTGGGTCGAAGAACCCCTTCAAGGGCAGGCCCGCGATGGTCGTCGGGGCGGCCGTGGCCGCCCTGCTCGTGGTGGGCGGCGCCGTGTTCGCCGTGACGAAGCTCGGGGACGACGGCGGGAAGAAGCCGGTCGCCAAGGAGAGCACCGGCCCGTCCGAGGACGACAAGCCCTCCGACGCGCCCTCCGCGCCCGTCAACCCGGGCGACGGCAGCGGCGACGGCGGCGAGGACCTCGACATCTCCGACCTCAACGCGGACCGCGAGGACGGCGAGGCGAAGGTGCTCTGGTACAAGAGCGCACCCGACGCCCCCGGTTCCGGCGCGAGCGCACCCGGCCTGTGGGTCACCGACAAGGTCGCGGTGAAGCCCGCGTACAAGCAGCTGTTCGCCTACAACGTGGGTGACGGCGACCCGGCCTGGGACCCGATCGAGTTCCCCGGCAAGATCTGCGCGGTCACGCCGCAGGAGACCGCCGACGACCGGGCCGTGGTCGCGTACCAGAAGAGCACCTCGAAGAACGCCGACTGCGACCAGCTCCAGCAGATCGACCTGAACACCGGCGCCAAGGGCTGGTCGGCCCAGCTGGAGAAGGGCGACCTGTTCGACAGCGCCCACAGTGTCTCCCTGGCCGTCGCCGGTGACACGCTCGTGGTGGGCCGCTCGCAGTCCGGGACGGCGTACGACATCGACACCGGCAAGAAGCTGTTCGACAAGAAGACCTACGGCCAGTCCTGCTACCCGTCCGGGTTCGCGGGCGGTACGCGGCTGGTCGTCGTCTCCTCCTGCGCGGTGACCACGGAGAAGGAGCACGACGAGGTCCAGGAGCTCGACCCGCGGACCGGCAAGGCCAAGTGGACGCGGAAGATCCCCAAGGGCTGGAAGGTCGAGAACGCGTACTCCGTGGACCCGCTCGTCCTCTACCTCACCAACGAGGAAGAGAACACCTGGAACATCTCCACCTTCAAGGCCGACGGATCGACCCGTTCGCAGGTCGACTCGGACGCCTCGTTCGCCCCCGACTGCGACGGCGGGATCCTCACCGGGGACCTGGCCGGCTGCACCGGTGTCGCGAGCGACGCGAACACGCTCTACCTGCCGACCGAGGAGAAGGACGGCACGAACGAGATCGTCGCGCTGAACCTGGCCACCGGCAAGGAGAAGTGGCGCGTCAAGTCGCCCTCCGCCGACGCGGCGGTGGAGCCGCTGCGGACCGAGGGCGGGAAGCTGATCGCGTACGTCGCGCCGTCGTCGGACGCGGGCGGCCGGATCGTGTCGTTCCCGACCACGGGCGGCAGCCCCACCGCCACCGAGCTGCTGCAGATGCCGGCGAGCGCCGCGGTGATCGAGAGTTCCTTCTACTCGAAGGCCATCGACTACGTGGACGGGCGCTTCTACATCTCCTCGACCCTGCTGAGTGGTGCCGACGAAGCGAAGGAGAAGTTGATGCTGGCCTACGGCAAGTGACAGCCCCGCTCGTCCTCCACCCGACCACCGAGATCCGCTCCGAGGAATCCACGTCATGACGCAGCCGCCGCCCCCGCCGAACCAGCCGCCGAACCAGCCGCCGGGCCAGCCCCAGAACCAGCCGCCGGCCCCGTCCTTGTCCAAGGACCAGCCGCCCGCGCAGCCCCCGGCCCCGGGCCAGCAGCCCCCGCAGAGCGCCCCGCCGCAGGGCGGTTTCGGCGCGCCCACGCCCCCGCCGGCCGGCGGCTTCGGCGCCCCGACGCCCCCGCCGCAGGGCCCGCCCGCGCAGGCCCCTGGCTACGGCTACCCGCAGACGCCCCCACCGGCGCAGCCCGGTTACGGCTACCCGGGCCAGCCCGGTCAGCCGGGTGCCTACGGTCACCCGCAGCCGGGCCCGTACGGCCAGCCGCCGCAGCCAGGTCCCTACGGGCAGCAGCCCTACGGCTACCAGCCGCAGACCATGCCGATGCAGCCGCAGGTGGGGCACGCCCCCGGCGGCCCCGGCGGCAAGAAGAAGCTGAACTCCGCGGCGATCATCATCACCGCGGCGGTCGCGGCCATCGCGCTCATCGTCGGCGGCGGCGTCTACATCGCCACCTCCAAGGGCGACGACGACAACGGCAAGAAGGACACCGCCAGTTCGGAGGGCACCTCCGGCGGCAAGGACGACACCAAGGGTGACGACGACGGCGGTTCCTCCTCGTCCGGCGGTTCGTCGTCCGGCGGCGTGGAGATCCCGACCACGGCGCAGGAGAAGGCACCGTCCAGCCCCAGCGCGAAGATCCTCTTCCAGGTGCCCGCGCACGAGGTCAAGGAAAAGCTCCAGATCGACAGCGTCAAGGGCTCCTGGCTGACGAAGACCACGTACGCCAAGTCCGCGCTCAACAAGATCGTCGGCTACGACCCGGACAGCGGCAAGACCAAGTGGACGCTGGACCTGACCGGCCAGACCTGCGCGGGCTCCCGTGAGATCACCACCGAGGGCATCGCCGTCGTGGTGACCGAGTCGGCCAAGCGCAAGAACAACGACGACCGCCAGCCCTGCACCGAGGTCACCGCGTTCAACGTCGAGACCGGCAAGGAGGTGTGGACCAAGAGCGCCGACCTCAGCGGCAGCAAGGTGCCGTTCGGCGAGGTCACCATCTCCGGTACGACGGTCGCCGCGGCCGGCGGCTACTCCGGTGGCGCCGCGTTCGACGTCAACTCCGGCAAGGTGCTGTGGTCGCCGAAGGCCGGCGAGTGCACCGACGAGGGCTACGCGGGCGGCGCCCAGCTGATCGCGGTCCGCAAGTGCGGCGACTACGGCAGCGAGACCTTCGAGATCCAGCTGCTCGACCCGAAGTCGGGCAGCGTCAAGTGGACGTACAAGGTGCCCTCCGGCATCCAGCGCGCCAAGGTCATCTCCACCAACCCCGTCGTCTTCGGTGTGGTGACGGGCAGCGACGTCCCGCTGACCGGCACGACCGACATCTTCTCCCTCGACGGCAAGGGCAAGCTGCGCGCCAAGATCTCCATCCCGGACGACAAGTACGACTACGAGTGCCCGGTCCGCGGTGTCTGGGCCTGCCGGGGCATCTCCGTCGGCAACGACAAGGTGTACATGCCGACCAAGAGCCACGACGGCACCGGCGCCTACAGCTCCACCAACGAGATCGTCTCCTTCTCGCTGGCCACGGGGAAGTCCACCGGTGACCGCGTGGACGCGGGCGACGACCACGAGCTGTTCCCGATCCGGATGGACGGGCCGAACATCATCGCCTACAAGGACGGCCCGTACGACAAGGGTGCCCAGATCGTCTCCGTCGACGGCAAGACGCTGAAGCAGACCAAGCTCCTGGAGACCCCGGCCTCCGAGTCGGTGCTGCGCGCGATCAGCGCCATGACGCCGACGATGAGCGAGATGCTCTACACCGACGGACGGTGGTTCATCGGCTCGGAACTCGTCAGCAAGCCGTACTCGGACGACGAGAAGGAGTACACGGCGCTCGGCTTCGGGGCGAAGTAACCCCACGCGCCCCCTCGACCTCGTTCCACGGCCCCGCCCCAGCTCAGGGGCGGGGCCGTGCACGTATCCCGCATCACGCTCGAATCGGAGGGAATTTCGGTAATCCGGGCACTTCTCTCCCGTAGGGGGAGCGCAACGTCGAACAAGCGTGTAGCTTCCGGGGGCATGAAGAGCGGGCGTCGACGGGCGAGTCGACGGGAAGTCGGGGGGCTTCTGTCCGCGAGGTCCGGTGGGCGGCCATAGTGGGCAACCATCTGGGGGACTGTGGGGGACTGGGGGGTGGGGTGGCTCGATGGGAGTGCGGCTCATGGTGGTCGACGACCACCGACTGCTGGCCGAGGCGTTGGCCTCGGCCTTGAAGCTGCGGGGACACCGGGTGCTGGCGGCGGCGGCGCCCGCCGCGGGCGCGGCGGAGCTGGTGATCAGCAGGGCACCGGAGGTGTGCCTGCTCGGCACGGCGACGCCCGCCGAGCCGGGGATCTTCGACCCGGTGGTGAAGATCAAGCGCGAACGCCCGCAGGTGGCGGTACTGGTCCTCGGACCGGTGCCCAACCCGCGCGGCATCGCGGCGGCGTTCGCCGCCGGCGCCTCGGGCTACGTCCGGCACGACGAGCGCATCGAGGGGGTCGAACGGGCCATCATGAAGGCCCGCGCGGGCGAGGCGGCGGTGGCACCACAGCTCCTGCAGAGCGCCTTCGGCGAACTGCTGAACCCCGCCGCCCAGCCGGACGACGAGGGCCAGCGGCTGCTCCAGATGCTGACGCCTCGCGAGGTCGAGGTGCTGGTCCGGGTCGCGGACGGCGAGGACACCCGCCTCATCGCGGCGGGCATGGGCATCGCCCCGTCGACGGCCCGCACGCACGTCCAACGGGTCCTGATGAAGCTGGGCGTCGGCTCCCGCCTGGAGGCGGCGGCACTGGCGGCCCGCACGGGGTTGCTGGACCGGGCGGGGCCGGTGCGGCAGGGGCCGGGGGTTGAGAGGTAGGAGGCTGGCTGCTTCTTGGCCCGGCGGCTGCTTCCGGCCCGCCGGCTACCTCTTGACCTGTCCACACAGGGTGTGGTCGATGAGGTCGGTGATGCCTCGGATCTGCCGCGCGGCGGTCTCCTCCTCACCCGGCCGGCTGTGGACGGCGACGGTGACGGAGGTACGGCCGTCGGCCGTCGTCCCGGGCCACGTCAAGGACCCGAAGTTGCTGCCGCTGTGGCCCCAGTAGCCGCCGCCGCACGTCAACGGCGTCCACTCCAGCCCGAGCCCGTAGCGGGCCCCCGGCACCTCACCGGGCGCGTCCGGCACGGCGACGGTACGGCGCATCTCGGCGAGCTGGGCGGGGGCGAGAAGCCTGCCGCCGAGCAGCGCGGAGAAGAAGCGGTTGGTGTCGGCGGCCGTACTGATGATCGACCCGTCGGCGTCCCCGTCGAAGGGGAGGTAGGCGAGCGTGGTGTCGGTCATCGGGGCGTCGACCCCCGGCTCGAACTGCTGGTAGTTACGGGCGTGGGGGCGGGGCAGTGTCGGATCGTTGCCCGGCGCGTAGGTGCGCGTGAGCCGCAGCGGCCGCAGGATCCGCTCGCGCACCTCCTCCTCCCACCCCCTCCCGGTGACCGCCTCGATCACCATTCCGGCGAGGATGTAGTTGGTGTTGCTGTACTCCCAGCGGGCGCCGGGCTCGAAGACGGGCGGGTGGGTCATGGCGAAGGCGACGCGCTGCCGCGAGGTGTACGTGGTCGACCGGTGCTTCAGATACCCGGCGGCGCTCAGCTCGGGCACGACGTCGGCGATGTAGTCGGGCAGCCCGCTGGTGTGCTGCAGCAGCTGCCGTACGGTGATCCGGCTGCCGTCGTTCCCACTCCCCTTCACCACCCCCGGCAGCCACCGTTCCACACGGTCCTCCAACGACAGCCGACCCTCCCCGACGAGCTGCAGGACGACGGTCGCGACGTACGCCTTGGTGGTGCTCCCGATACGGATGTACCCGGCGGGGGGTACGGGTGCGCCGGTACGGAGGTCCCCGACACCGCTGCGGGCGGCCCGCGTTCCCCGGGGCCCGTCCAGCCGCACGGCGACCCCGGTCACGCCGCTGTCGCGCAGGGCGTCGGCGTCGCGCTGGAGAGGGTCCGCTGCCGCTTGGGCGTGGGCCGGGGCGAGGGCGGAGAGAACGGCGAGCGCGAGGGCGAGGACGGTGGTCGAGAGGGCGCGGGGGGTGGTCATGGGGCCACCGTAGAAACGGGCGTCCCCACCCGCCATGCAGTGAACCCCCGCGTGTCGCCGGGGGCTTACCTCAGCTTGTCGTACGGAAACCCACCGGCCTTTATGTGACGGAGGAGTCCGGCGAGGGGGGTGGGGGTGGTGCGGAGGTGGGTGGCCGGAGAGTCGGATTCACGGAGTCCGAGCAAGTGGGTCGATATGGAGGCCAGTTCGATGCATGTGTTGCCTTCGCCGCCTCCGGAGAACGTGGACCTCTGCCAGCGCAGCGCGTGATTCATGCAGCTCACAGCTCCTTCAACAGGCGGTGGATGAAGTCCCGTGACGCGACGGGATCCAGCGACGCGTTCTCCACCTTACGGAAGAGTGTTCGGAGCTGTTTCAACTGCGCTTCCGCGTCGATGAACAGGGTGCCCGTGGGCGAGTCGCGCAGCACGGTGTCCAGTTGGGGCACCGGGCCACCCAGGTACATCATCGAGGTGGCCGCACCGGCAAAGCCGTCTTGGTCGAGGGGGATGACGCGCACCGCCGCGTGCCCCTGCTCGATCTCGTCCAGGATGCGGCGGAGTTGGAGGACCGAGGTCTGCCGATCAGCCACTCGGACCCGCAGCGCGAATTCGTGAACAATCGTCTCGTACGGCAGTGGATTCCCGCCCTCGATGACCGCGCGTCGGCGCATCCGGTGTTCCACCCGGGGAGACAGCTCGCTCTCGGGCAGTTCCGGACGTGTGTAACTGAATACCGCTCGCGCGTAGTCGGCGGTTTGGAGCAGCCCAGGCACGTAGGTGATGGCGATCTCGTGCAGGAACGTCGCGTGGTGCTCCGCCTCGGCGACGTCCAGATTCACCTGGGGCAAGACGCCTCGATATTCGTCCCACCAGCCGCGCGTGCGGTCGGCCGCGATGGCCACGAGTGCCTCGATCAGTTCCGTGTCCGTGCAGGCGCAGTGAGCCGCCAGCCTGCGCAGCCGTTCCTCGCTGATCGCCGAACTGCCGGCCTCGATCTGGCTCATGTGGGCCGAACTCGCTCCCAGGAGCCCCGCCACCTCTTTGGCGGGCTTGCCCGCCGCCTCCCGCAGCTTGCGCAGCTCGGATCCCAGGCGCACCTGTCGTGCCGTGGGCTGGTTCCGCATGGTCATCCGAGTAACTGCCTCTCCGTGACTCCTCGTTCGGGTGCAGATTACGGCAGACAGCTGCGAGGGTATTAATTTCTACCCTACCGTCCGTGATGCGCCGCGCACTCTGCGGTATCGCCGGGCATCCGGAAGCGCACCACTCCGTCCTGCCGCGACGGCTGAGGCAATGCCACCACCCGCCCGAACAGCTCCCCGCCCCCGAACGGAGTTCAACCATGCCCGAAGCGCCGGCCGAACCCTGGGAGTACGTCCTCCACATCCCCCACGACCCCCGAGCCGTCACCGTCTCCCGCCGCACCCTCCGGCTGATCCTCACCGCGCACGGTCTGGCCGCCCTCCTCGACCCCGCCGAACTCCTCGCCACGGAACTGATCGCCAACGCCGTGCTCCACACCAAGGGCCCGGCGGCCCTGCGCGTCCGCTGGTCGGGCAACACCCTGTGGATCGGAGCCTGGGACGCCGACCCCGAACCCCCGGAACCCCCGTGCCACTTGGCCGAGCCCGACACGGAGACCGGCCGGGGCCTCGCTCTCGTACGCGCGTGCACGGACATCTGGGGCTGGCAGCCGTCGTCCCGGTTCGGTCACCCAGGCAAATACGTGTGGTGCGAACTGATGACCGCGTAGCTCGTTGAGCATCCCGACAGAAAGGAGATCCGATGGTCAGCTCGCCCCACGAGGCGCTGCACCGCATCTTCCAGAAGGACCCCTCGCTGCTCACCCGCACCCTGCAGCGGGTGTTGCACGTGCCCTTCCCCGAGCCGCGCGAGTTCGCCGCCATGAACGTCGACCTCACGGAGATCGAACCGGTCGAGCGGCGCGTGGACACGCTGTTACGGGCGGAGACCGACGAGGGGACGTATCTGCTGGTCGTCGAGTCCCAGGGCAAGAAGGACGAGGCCAAGCAGCGCAGTTGGCCGTACTACCTCAGCTACCTGTATGCGAAGTACCACTGCGACCCGGTGTTGATCGTGATCACCCAGAGCCGTGCCACGGCGCGCTGGGCGGCGCAGCCCATCCATCTCGGAGTGCGTGGACGTCCCTCTCTGACGGTACGGCCGCTCGTGCTGGGCCCGGACAACGTACCGGTCATCGCGGACGAGCGGGCGGCCGAGCGGGACGTTTCTCTCGCGGTGCTCTCGGCGATGACGCATGGCAAGGGCCCCAAGGCTGCCGCCATACTGGAATCCCTGGTGGCCGCCCTGCATACCATCGACGCGGAGAGCGCCGCGGTCTTCGTGCAGTTCGTCGACTCGTGCCTGAAGGACCCCGAGGCACAGCAGATCTGGAGGGACCTCATGACGGATACGCAGTACTTCTGGCGACACCCACTCGCTGAGCAGACGCGTGAGGAAGGCAGGGAGGAAGGCCGGATCCAGGCGCAGATCGAGATGATCTTCAAGACCCTCGAATGGCGCGGCATCCCGGTGCCGGACCACGTCCGCGAACGAGTCACCGACTGTCCTGACCGGGCCCAGCTCATGATCTGGGCGGAACGAGCCCTTCGGGTGACCGCCGCCGAGGATCTGTTCCGCTGATCGGGTAGTGCGTACCGGGGTCGAGCGCCTGTGCGGGGCGGCGGTCCTTTGTCCCCGCCCCGCACAGGCGGAAGGTCTACTCCGGGCGCTCCCCCCCGGCCTGCTCTAACTTCGCGGCGGTTCTGAAGACCGTGGACCCCGACACCGCGTCGGTGTTCGCGGAACTGGTCGTCCGACAGCGCGTACGCAACTGCACCGATCCCGACCTCCTCCAGATCTGGGTGGACCGCGCCTACGACGTCACCGACGCCGCCGAGCTGTTCGACGACGACCAAGCCTGACCCGGCCGGCGTGTTCGCTCACTGGTGCGTCCCGGACGTGGGCGCACCAGCGGCAGTGTCCGCCGCCGCGATCTTCGAGGCGGCGGCGCCATCCTTGAGCTGAGTGAGGCCTTCGGCGGCCCCCGGCTCTGGACATGTCGTCAGAGACCCGTCGGTGACACCCGCGACACCCGCCAGGCGCGTGGCCGCGGACGCGCATCGGTGGACGGGTCCGTCATCCCCCTTCTGCCAGGACGTCAGACAGAAGACGTAACGGCCTTTCGGCAGGTCGTCGACGACGTCGGTCAGGCCTGATCCTGGGTTTCGCGTGACCGTTCGACGCTGCCGGGTCACCGGAGCGGATCCCCTGAACACCCGCCGGTCCTTCCGGTGGTGACCCCCGCCCCGTCGCGCGCGACGCGTTTCGTCCCCCTCACGCCCTCACCGGTGCCCCGACCTGTGGGCTTTGACAGGTTCGCGATCTGTGCTCCATCATCAATTCACTAGTCGACTAGTGAAATGGTGGTGAAGGGGTTGGAGTTCCGCATCGACAGGCGGAGCGGGGTCGCCGCCTATCAGCAGATCGTTCAGCAGACCAAGCAGGCGCTGCGGCTCGGCGTACTCGGGCCCGGCGACCAGTTGCCCACCGCCAAGGCGGTCGCGCAGACCTCCGCGGTCAACCCCAACACCACGCTCAAGGCGTACCGCGAGCTGGAGCGGGAGGGGCTGGTCGAAGCGCGGCCGGGGCTGGGGACGTTCGTGAGTCAGTCGCTGGCCCGTCCGCAGGCGCCGGTGGATTCGCTGCTGCGCGGCGAGCTGGAGAGCTGGATGGACCGGGCCCGCGAGGCGGGTCTTGAGCAGGACGACGTGACCGCTCTGGTCACGTCGGTGATGGAGGAGCGGTACGCCGGGACCGGGCCTGCCGCCGAGCACGCGGGACCAGCCGGACCGGCAGGGACGAAAGAACCAGCAGGGACGAAAGAACCAGCAGGAACCGCAGGAACCACAACACCAGCAGGAACCACAGGAACCACAGGAACCACGGGGACAAGGGGACACGCATGACGAGCTACGAAACGGGCTACGGGGGGCCGGCGGACACGTCCGCGATAGAAGCCCGCGGGGTGGGCCGGAAGTACCGCCGGGGCTGGGCGCTGCGGGACTGCTCCTTCCGGCTGCTGGCCGGGCGGATCTGCGGTCTGGTCGGTCCCAACGGGGCCGGCAAGACCACGCTGATGGCCATCGCCGCCAACCTGCTGAAGCCGACCACCGGCACCCTGCGCGTGTTCGGCGCGGCCCCGGAGTCCGCGGAGGCCACTCGGCGTACCGCGTTCCTCGCCCAGGAGAAGCCCCTGTTCCGGCGCTTCACCGTCGCCGAGACCCTGCGGATGGGGCGAGAGCTGAACCTCGGCTGGGACCAGCGGGCCGCCGAGGACATCGTCCGCGCGGGCAACGTGCCCCTCGACGCGAAGATCGGCACGCTCTCCGGCGGCCAGCGCACCCGGGTGGCCTTCGCCGTCTCCTTCGGCAAGCGCCCCGACCTGCTGCTCCTCGACGAGCCGATGTCCGACCTCGACCCGCTGGTGCGCCACGAGCTGATGGGCACCCTGCTGGCCGAGGCCGCCGAGCGCGGCACCACCGTGCTGATGTCCACCCACATGCTCGCCGAGCTGGAGAACACCTGCGACTACCTGCTGGTCATCGCGGGCGGTCGGCTGCGGCTGGCCGGTGAGGTCGACGAACTGCGCACCTCCCACGCCGTGCTGACCGGGGTCCACTCCGACGGACGGACGCCCCCGGAGCTGGCGTACCACACCGTGGTCGAGACCCGCACCAGCGGACGGCAGTTCACCTCACTGATACGCCCCGACGGGCCGCTCACCGGCGGCCCCTGGGAGGCGAGCACCCCGAACCTGGAGGAGCTCCTGCTGGCCTATCTGCGCTCTCCCGAGGCCCCGCCGCTGATCAGTCCCAGTTCCTACGTCGCCCCGCAGGCGGTGGCGGCATGAGCACGGTGACCAGCACCGACAGCACCTCCTACGACTCCGCCGCCGCAGAGGCCGGCCGTGGCCGTGGCCTCCGGCTCAGCGGCATGAACTGGCTCGTCTGGCGTCAGCACCGCGCCGCCTACTGGACGCTGCTGGCCGCCGCCGCGGTCACCGTCGCGGTGCTCGTCCACCAACGCCAGGAAATGATCACGTACCTCGACGGGTACGGCTATCCCCACCTCACGTCCGGCTGGGAGGACAAGTTCGACCAGAAGCCACTCAACGCGGCCGCTGGTCTGCTCGGGCTCCTGCCCGTCGTGATCGGCGTGCTCCTCGGTCCGCCCCTGCTCGCCGGCGACCTGGAGAGCGGCACCGCCAAGCTGGTCAACGCGCAGTCCGTGAGCCGCGTCCGTTGGCTCGCCACCAAGCTCGGTATGACCGCGCTCGTGGTCGTGGTGTGCGCCACGGCGGTCTCCGCCGCGTTCACCTGGTGGTGGTCGCCGGTGAAGTCGACGTCCTACGTCCTGACCTGGGCCGAAGCCGGCGCCTTCGACAGCAGCGGACCCGTGCCCGTGGCGCTCACCCTGCTCACCGTCTTCGGTGGTGTGGCGATCGGCATGCTGCTGCGCCGGACCCTGCTGGCCATGGTCGTCACCCTGGGCTTCGCCGTCGCGCTGCAGGTGGTGTGGTCGTACGTCCGGACGTCCCTCGGGAACGTCGTCACGGTCACCAGCCACAACGGTGTGGGTGAGAACAGCCAGCCGAGCCTGCCCGACAACGCCTACGTCCTGGACGAGTTCTACCTCACGGCCTCCGGTGACCTCATCGGCTGGGGCAGCTGTGCCGAGGCCACGGAGAAGGCCCGCGAAGCCTGCCTGGACAAGGCACAGGTCGTCGGCTGGTCGGTCGACTACATCCCGTTCTCCCAGATGGCGTCCATGCAGTGGCTCGGCGCCTCGATCCTGCTGGCCCTGACCGCCGGCATCGCGGCGTTCGTCATCCTCTGGGGTCGCAAGCGCCTCGTCTGACCGTCCGGCAGGCGCCTCGTCCGACCCGATTCTCCGGCGGTCTTCCGCCCCCTACGCGGCCGAGCGGCCACCGTGTCGCTCCGCCGCGCCCTGATGCTGCCCCGAACCGGTGAGCGCATCGCCATGAACCATGTCGAAAGGCCTGAGTTGAAGTCGCACAAGCGCAGGAAACGCGTGGTCACCACCGTCCCGTTGGCGGCCGCCCTGGCGGCGGCGCTCGGCGCCGGGCTGCTGGCGAGCACGCCCGACAGCGCCCAGGCCGCGCCCTCCACCGGCACCGGCGCCCCCGCGAGGACCGTCACCCTCGTCACCGGCGACCGGGTGACCCTCGACGCCGAGGGCAAGGTCACCGGCGTGGTGGCTGCCGAGGGCCGTGAGGGGATGGCCTTCCGCGTCCAGCAGGCCCAGGGCCACGCGTACGTGCTGCCGCGCGACGCCGAACCGCTGATCGCGAACGGGACCGCCGACCGGCGGCTGTTCGACGTGACGCAACTGGTGAGTTCGCGCTACGACGACGCCCGCCGCTCCGACCTGCCGCTGATCGTCACCTACGACAAGGGCGCATCCCTCTCGGCGAGTACGTTCCGCAGCTCGGGCGCGACCGTCCGGCGGGACCTGCCGAGCATCAACGGCGACGCCGTCCGCGCCCGCAAGTCCGAGGGCGCGGACCTGTGGGAGACCCTCACCAGCGGCACCGGCTCCGCGAAGGTCAGGAAGATCTGGCTGGACGGGAAGGTGAAGGCGACCCTGGACAGGAGCGTGCCGCAGATCGGCGCGCCCGCGGCCCACGCGGCGGGCTACGACGGCAAGGGCGTCGAGGTCGCCGTCCTCGACAGCGGTGTCGACGCCACGCACCCGGACCTGAAGGACCGGATCGCGGCGGCGAAGAACTTCTCCACCGCCGCGGACACCGTCGACCGAGCGGGGCACGGCACGCACGTGGCCTCGACGATCGCGGGCTCCGGGGCCGCGTCTCCCGCGGGCGCGAAGTACGAGGGCGTCGCGCCCGGCGTCCGGCTCCTGGTCGGCAAGGTGCTCGACGACTCCGGCGAGGGCGACGACTCCGGCGTCATCGCCGGCATGCAGTGGGCCGTCGCACAGGGCGCCAAGGTCGTCAACATGAGCCTGGGCGGCACCGACACCCCCGGCATCGACCCCGTCGAGCAGGCCGTCAACGACCTGTCGGCCAGTTCCGGCGCCCTGTTCGTCATAGCCGCCGGCAACGAGGGCCCGGGCGAGGGCACCATCGGCACCCCCGGCAGCGCGGCCGCCGCGCTCACCGTCGGCGCGGTCGACCGCCCGGACGCCATCGCCGAGTTCTCCAGCCGCGGCCCCACGCCCGACGGCTTCCTCAAGCCCGACGTCACCGCGCCGGGCGTGGACATCGTCGCCGCCAAGGCCGCCGAGGGCTCCATGGGCGACCCCGCCGCCGACGGCTATGTCGCCATGAGCGGTACGTCGATGGCGACCCCGCACGTGGCGGGCGCCGCCGCGATCCTGGCGCAGCAGCACCCGGACTGGACGGGCCGGCAGATCAAGGCCGCCCTCACCGCCTCCGCGAAGCCGACCGCCGCCACCTCCGCCTACACGCAGGGCACCGGCCGGGTGGACGTCGCCAGGGCGATCGACCAGCGGCTCACCAGCAGTCCGACCGCGCTGGGCTTCGGGACACAGGCGTACCCCCACACCGACGACCAGCCGGTCACCAAGGACGTCACCTACCGCAACGCGGGCACCGAGCCGGTCACCCTCGACCTGGCCACCGAGGCCTACGGCAACGACGGAAAGCCCGCCGTCGAGGGCCTGTTCACGGTCTCCCCGCAGCGGCTCACCGTCCCGGCGGGCGGTGAGGCGACCGCCACCGTGACCACCGACACCCGCGTGGGAACGGCCGAAGGAAGCTTCGGCGGCTCGCTGACCGCCACCACCGCCGACGGCACGACGACCGCGCGCACCTCCCTCGGCGTGGTCCGCGAGGTCGAGTCGTACGACCTGACCATCAAGCACCTCGACCTCAAGGGCAAGGCCTTCGGCGACGCCTTGACGAGTATCTACGGCCTGGACAACGACGTCTGGACGGAGGCCTCCGACGAGAAGGACGGCGAGGTCACCATCCGTCTGCCGAAGGGGCGTTACGCCCTGGAAGGCATGCTCCGCACCGCCGGCACCGGAGGGTCCGTGCTGCTGTACCCGAAGTTCGCGCTGACCAAGGACACGACCCTGGTCATGGACGCCCGGAAGACGAAGCCGGTCAAGATCACCGTTCCGGACGGCGCGGCCAGGCCCGCGGGCGCGATGTTCTTCTTCCACGTCGACGTCAACGACAAGCCGTACACCTCCGTGTACGACGTCCCCTCTTTCGGCAGCATCCGCGTCGGACAGCTCGGTGCCCCGGCGCCGGCCGCCGAGGTGTCCGCGATGTACCACGGCATCTGGACCCACAAGTCCGTCAACTACCGGCTGGCCTGGAACCGTACGGGCGACCTGTCCGGCTTCACCAAGAACGTCAAGCGCTCACAGCTCACCAAGGTCAAGGTCGTCGTCGGTGCGCCCGTCAAGGGCAAGACCACGACCATCGCCGCCGCACCGCTGATGTACGGCGGCTTCTACAACCAGCACTCGACCGCGGGCCGTCTGCCGCTGACCGGCACCGACTACGTCCTGCCCAACGGAATCAAGTGGTTCTACCAGGCCAGCCAGTACGGCGCCCCCGACGCCGAGGGCGAGCCGACGTGGGAGAGCACGCAGGCCGGCGTCCCCAGGGCGTACGCGGCGGGCAAGGACCACACCCAGCGCTTCAACACCGGCGTCTTCGGCCCGACCCTCCCCTCGGGCCCCCTCGCTACCGTCCTCGACCGGCCCGAAGCGGTACGCGTCGGCGACACCTTCACGGCGTACGTCCCGCTGTTCTCCGACGGCGTCGGCAACCTGGGGACCTCCGGCCACACCAAGGCCAGGAGTTCGCTCCACGCCGACGGCCGGAAGATCTTCGCTGTGAACGATCCTCTGAACGGTGACGCGTACACGGTTCCCGCGGGCAAGCGCACCTACAAGCTCGCCGTGGACGTCTCCCGCGCTCCGGCGCGGTACGCGGTCAGCACCCGTACGACCGCCGCCTGGACCTTCACCTCGGCCCACGTCCCCGGTGACACCCCCGAGCGGCTCCCGCTGACCGTCGTCCGCTACACGCCCAAGCTGTCGACGGCCAGTACCGCCAAGGCCGGTACGACCCTCACCGTGCCCTTCGGCCTGGAAGGCGCGGCCACCAAGGTCGGCACGCTGCGCAAGCTGGCCTTCACCGTCTCCTACGACGACGGCAGGACCTGGAAGAAGACCACCGCCGTGAACGGCAAGCTGCTCAAGCTGCGCAGCCCCGCCAAGCCCGGCCCCGTCTCCCTTCGCGTCACCCTCACCGACGCCGACGGCAACACCCTGACCCAGACCATCCACCGCGCCTACCGCACCACCACGTAGGACGACGGACGACGCAGTCGGCCCCCGCCGGTCGCCCCGGCGGGGGCCGACTGCGTCGCGCCGGGACCGGCGGTCGGTCGGCGACGAAGCCAATAGTTCCAATCTGGTGATCTTTGTTTGTTTGTGATGGTGACGAACGTCGGAACTTGTGCTTTGATGTGTTTGGTTCTGTTTGATGGGTGGGATGGGGAGTCCGGCGTGAAAAAGACCTCGACCCGGCTGGCCGACGGTCGTGAGCTGATCTACTACGACCTGCGCGACGACACCGTGCGCGACGCGGTGGACAAGCGGCCCCTGGAGCGCACCGTCACCACTTCGGAGGTGCGCCGGGACCCGCTGCTCGGTGACTCCGTCGCGATCGCCTCGCACCGGCAGGGCCGCATCTACCACCCCCCGGCGAACGAATGTCCGCTCTGCCCCTCCGAGGGCGACCGGCTCAGCGAGATCCCGGACTCCTCGTACGACGCCGTGGTGTTCGAGAACCGCTTCCCGTCGCTGGCCGGTGACTCCGGCCGCTGCGAGGTCGTCTGCTTCACCTCGGACCACAACGCCTCGTTCGCCGACCTGACCGACGAGCAGGCCCGCCTCGTCCTGGACGCGTGGACCGACCGCACCGCGGAGCTGTCGCACCTCCCCTCCGTCGAGCAGGTGTTCTGCTTCGAGAACCGCGGTGCCGAGATCGGCGTGACCCTGGGGCACCCGCACGGGCAGATCTACGCGTACCCCTTCACCACGCCCCGCACCGCGCTGATGCTGCGCTCACTGGCGGCCCACAAGGACGCCACCGGCGGCGAGAACCTGTTCGACGCCGTCCTGGCGAGCGAACTCGCGGGTGAGCGGGTGGTCCTGGAGACCGAGCACTGGGTCGCCTTCGTGCCCTACGCGGCGCACTGGCCGTACGAGGTGCACCTGTACCCGCGCCACCGGGTGCCGGACCTCCTCGGCCTCGACGAGGACGCGCGCTCAGAATTCCCCAAGGTCTATCTGGAACTCTTGAGGCGCTTCGACCGGATCTTCGGCGAGGGTGAGCCTCCGACGCCGTACATAGCGGCCTGGCACCAGGCCCCGTTCGGCACGCTGGAGGAGTTCGAGGGTGTCCAGCGCGAGGACTTCGCGCTGCATCTGGAGCTCTTCACCATTCGCCGCACCACCGGCAAGCTGAAGTTTCTCGCGGGTTCCGAATCCGGCATGAACGTGTTCATCAACGACGTGCCGCCGGAGCGCGCGGCCGAGCGACTGCGAGAGGTAGCGAGTTCATGAGCGGTAAGTACCTGGTCACCGGTGGCGCGGGCTATGTCGGCAGCGTGGTCGCCCAGCATCTGCTGGAGGCGGGCCACGAGGTCGTCGTCCTCGACAACCTCTCGACCGGCTTCCGCGAGGGCGTGCCCGCCGGCGCGTCCTTCATCGAGGGCGACATCCGCGACGCCGGCAAGTGGCTCGACGGCTCCTTCGACGCCGTCCTGCACTTCGCCGCGTTCTCGCAGGTCGGCGAGTCCGTCGTGAAGCCCGAGAAGTACTGGGACAACAACGTCGGCGGCACCATGGCGCTGCTCGCCGCGATGCGCGAGGCGGGCGTCCGCAAGCTGGTGTTCTCCTCCACCGCCGCCACCTACGGCGAGCCGGAGACCACCCCCATCGTGGAGTCCGCGCCGACGAGGCCGACCAGCCCGTACGGCGCCTCCAAGCTGGCCGTCGACCACATGATCACCGGCGAGGCCGCCGCCCACGGCCTGGGCGCCGTCTCGCTGCGCTACTTCAACGTCGCCGGGGCCTACGGCTCCTGCGGTGAGCGCCACGACCCCGAGTCGCACCTCATCCCGCTGGTGCTCCAGGTCGCGCAGGGCAGGCGGGAGGCGATCTCCGTCTTCGGCGAGGACTACCCGACCCCCGACGGCACCTGCGTCCGCGACTACATCCACGTCGCCGACCTCGCCGACGCCCACCTGCTGGCGCTGGACGCCGCGCGGCCGGGCGAACACCTCATCTGCAACCTGGGCAACGGCAACGGCTTCTCGGTGCGCGAAGTGATCGAGACCGTCCGCCGGGTCACCGGCCACCCGATCCCCGAGGTCGTCGCCCCGCGCCGGGCGGGCGACCCCGCCACCCTGGTCGCCTCCGCCGCCACGGCCCGCGAACGGCTCGGCTGGAACCCGTCGCGCGCGGACCTCGCGGAGATCGTGGCCGACGCGTGGCGGTTCACGCAGGAGCGGGCCCAGTAGTTCACACGGGCACGCGCGCGGTGGTTCGCGCGGGCGTGTGTGCGGTG
Organism: Streptomyces akebiae; assembly: GCF_019599145.1. NCBI lineage: Bacteria > Bacillati > Actinomycetota > Actinomycetes > Kitasatosporales > Streptomycetaceae > Streptomyces > Streptomyces akebiae. Next base: position 6,005,739 of record NZ_CP080647.1, read on the forward strand.
GTTCGCGCGGGCGTGTGTGCGGTGGTCCGCGCGGGCGCGGGCCCAGAGGTCCACGCGGGTGGCGCGGCGCGGGTCGCGTGACGCGCCGCAGAGGCGCGGATCCGCACCCCGCGCGCCAAGTAGTGTGCCGGCTCGGCCAGTTCGTCGGCCGAGCCGGTTCGTCGGTCGAGTACGGAAAGGTCAGGGTCAGGGGATGAGCGAGGCTGTCGTCGTCGCCGAGCGGTTCGAGGAGCTCTACGGGGCGGCGCCGGAGGGAGTGTGGGCCGCGCCGGGCCGGGTGAACCTCATCGGCGAGCACACCGACTACAACGACGGCTTCGTCATGCCCTTCGCCCTCCCGCACACCACCGTCGCGGCCGTCTCCCGGCGCACGGACGGCGTCCTGCGCCTGCACTCCGACGACGTCGAGGGCGGCGTGGTCGAGCTGTCCCTCGACGCGCTGACCCCGGAGGCCGACCGCGCCTGGACGGCGTACCCGTCGGGCGTGGTCTGGGCCCTGCGCGAGGCGGGCCACACGGCGGTGACCGGCGCGGACATCCATCTGACCTCCACGGTCCCGACGGGCGCCGGTCTCTCCTCCTCGGCGGCGCTGGAAGTGGTCGTGGCCCTCGCCCTCAACGACCTCTACGACCTGGGCCTCAAGGGCTGGCAGCTGGCCCGCCTGTGCCAGCGCGCGGAGAACGTCTACGTCGGCGCCCCGACCGGGATCATGGACCAGACGGCCTCCGCGTGCTGCGAGACCGGCCACGCCCTGTTCCTCGACACCCGGGACCTGTCCCAGCGGCAGATCCCCTTCGACCTGGCCGCCGAGGGCATGCAGCTCCTGGTCGTCGACACCCAGGTCAAGCACTCCCACAGCGAGGGCGAGTACGGCAAGCGCCGGGCCGGCTGCGAGAAGGGCGCCGCCCTGCTCGGCGTCGACGCGCTGCGTGACGTCGCCTACGACGAGCTGGACGCGGCCCTCGCCCGCCTCGGCGACGACGAGGAGGTCCGCCGCCTGGTCCGCCACGTGGTCACCGAGGACCAGCGCGTCGAGCGCGTGGTCTCCCTCCTGGAGTCGGGCGAGACCCGCGCGATCGGCCCCGTCCTGGTCGAGGGCCACGCCTCGCTCCGCGACGACTTCCGCATCTCCTGCCCCGAGCTGGACCTCGTCGTCGACACCGCCCTCGCCGCCGGCGCCCTCGGCGCCCGGATGACCGGCGGCGGCTTCGGCGGCTCCGCGATCGTCCTCGTCGACGCGACCGACGCGGACGCGGTCACCAAGGCGGTCGAGGAGGCCTTCGCCGACGCCGCGTTCACGGCCCCGCGCGTCTTCGTGGCGGTGCCCTCGGCGGGGGCGCGGCGGGTCTCCTGACGTGAAACGTGCATGATGATGCCACAAGGTGAACCTTGTGGCATCATCGGCGCATGACCGAGATTGCGATCAGCGCGGCCCGTTCTCAACTCGGCGACCTCGTCCGGCGGGCCGCTCACGGCCGCGAGACCATCGCCCTCACCGACCACGGGCACGTGGCCGCGCTTCTTGTCTCACCGCAGGTGATAGAGGATCTCGAAGACGCCCTGGCTCTTGCCGACTATGAGCGGCGCAAGGCCGAGGGCGCCCTCGAAGAAGGCATCTCGCACGAGGAAGTCGGGCGGATGCTGGGGCTGCGCCCGTGATCTACCGCATCATCTGGGAACCAGGTGCTACGAGCGCGGCTGCGCGGTTTCTCGCGGACGACCCAGTGGGCCTCGCCGCTGTGTACGAGGCAGTGGACACCCTGGCCAAAGCACCTCGACCCGCGAACTCCACTGTCTACGGCTCCAAGGCCAGGCGCCTGCGGGTCGGCCGTTACCGCGTTCTCTATCTGGTCCACGATGACGTCATCCGCATCCTCGTCACGAACCTGGGACGCACCCCGTAGCAGCGGCGTCAGCCGGGGCTTCGTCGGTCTCGGCTCACCCCAGCCTCTTCGTCAGCGTGTACTCCGTGATCCCCGGCGGATAGTCGGGGATCACGCACACCACCTCGTAGCCGAGCCGCTGGTAGAACTCCGGCGCCTGGAAGTCCCAGGTCTCCAGACGGCAGGAGCGGGCGCCGCGTTCGTCGGCGGCCAGCCGTTCGGCCCGGGCGAGGATGCGCGAGCCCAGACCCTCTCCCCGGTGGCGCTCGTCGACCCAGAGATAGGTGACGTGGAGCCAGGTCGCCCAGGTGTGCCCGACGAGGCCGCCGACGAGTCCACCCGCCTCGTCCATGACCCACACATGGAGCGGGACGTCGCGTTCACCGGGGGTACCGCGCAGCCCACGGAGGATCGGCGAAGCGGCGGTATTGCTGGCACGCAGCCGGGAAAGCAGCAATTGGCCACGTTCCCTGTCGACTTCTGTCTCCATACGAAACATGCGGCACACGATAAACGCGCTGGACAACCAGTTCTGCAAATTAGCTTCCGCTCCTGCCCCCCGGCCTTACTCTGATGAACAGCGCCGGTGGGGGCCGGTGCTGATCAGGGGGCGAGACAGTCGGGTACGACGCCCGGTGTGGGGGTAGCGGTTCAGCACGGCGGCGGCCGTGCGGCTGCGACGCCCCGTCCCAGGTGTAAACCGGGGCACGCTCCGGGCGCCGTACTCGCGCCGGTCGTCCCCCGACCAGTGGGGGTTTCAGTGGTTCGCATCCGAGTCCTGGTCGTCGACGACCACCGCATCTTCGCCGAGTCGCTCGCGGCGGCGCTGGCCGCCGAGCCGGACGTCGACGTGTCCGCCGCCGGCAGCGGCCCCGCCGCGCTGCGCTGTCTGGACCGCGCGGCGGCGGAAGGACGCAAGTTCGACGTGCTTCTGGTCGACGCCGATCTGGGAGGCCAGGCACAGGTCCCGGGCGCGCGGCCGACCGCCGTACCCGTGCCGGACGGCAGCGAGGACGGGCTCGTGGACGGCATATCGCTCGTCGCGGGCGTGCGTTCGGGACAGCCGAGCGTACGGATCGTCGTCCTCGCCGAGAAGGACGATCCGCGCCGGGCCGCGCTGGCCCTCCAGGCGGGCGCGTCCGGCTGGGTCGCCAAGGACTGCTCGCTCTCCCGGCTGCTCACCGTCATCCGGGGTGTGCTGCGCGAAGAGACACATCTGCCGCCCGCGCTGCTCACCGGCGTCCTGCGGGAGCTGACCGCCGCGCGCAAGCACCGCACGGAGAGCGAGCGGCTCGTCGAGTCCCTCACCCCGCGTGAGCGGGAAGTGCTCCGGTGCATGGTGGCGGGCCTGGGGCGCAAGGCCGTCGCCGAGCGCCTGTTCCTCTCCCCGCACACCGTCCGCACGCATATGCAGAACGTCCTCGGAAAGCTGGGCGTCCACTCCACCCTCGCCGCCGTGGCCCTCGCCCGACGCGCGGGCGTGGGGCCCGTCGACCTGGGGCCCGCCGGCCGGATCATGCCGGAGGAGAGCAGCAGCGCCTGACATCCGCCGGTGAACGGGGTCCGATGCGTGCAGGACCCCGCTGTCTTCGGCAGGGCCCGCTCGGCGACGACACCCCCTAGCCGGGGATGTTGTCGAACGGGGCGGTCAACTGGCGCAGCAGGCCGGCCAGCTCGCCGCGCTGGGCGCGGGAGAGTTCGGCCAGGATCGCGCGTTCCTGGGTGAGAAGACCGGCGAGTGCCTGGTCCGCCCGGTCCCGGCCCTCGTCCGTGAGCCGGACGAGCACGCCCCGGCGGTCACTGGGATCGGGCAGGCGCTCGACCAGGCCCTTCTTCGTGAGCCGGTCGATACGGTTGGTCATCGTGCCCGACGTCACCAACGTCTGCGTGAGCAGCTGACCGGGCGAGAGCTGGTACGGGTCGCCCGCCCGCCGCAGCGCCGTCAGCACGTCGAACTCCCACGGCTCCAGCTGGTGCTCGGCGAACGCCAGCCGGCGCGCGCGATCCAGGTGCCGGGCCAGTCTGCTCACCCGGCTGAGTACTTCCAGCGGCTCCACGTCGAGGTCGGGGCGCTCCCGGCGCCACGCTGCGACCAGCCGATCGACCTCGTCCTCCATGGCGATCAGTGTAGTGGTTGTGTCGATGTGAAGTCTCTTGATGTAGAGATGGTTAGGAGCAAGTCTCTTGACTTCGAGATAAGTGCGGTCGAGAGTGGGGATGCCTGTGACAGGTCAGCGATGACGAGACGACGAGGAGGACGTCCCCATGCCCGCCACCGACCCCACCTGGGACCCCCGCCAGTACCTGCGGCACGCCGGTCACCGCGCCCGTGCCTTCGTGGACCTGCTCGCCCACATCCCCGACCCGCCCGCCGCGCACCCCCGCGTCGCCGACCTCGGCTGCGGCCCCGGCAACGTCACCCGGCTCCTCGCCGACCGCTGGCCCACCGCGCGCATCACCGGGTACGACAGCTCGCCGGAGATGCTCGACCGGGCCAGGGCCGACCACGAGGGGCCCACCCCGGGCGGCGGCGGCATCGACTTCGCCGCCGCCGACGTCCGTACCTGGGTGCCCCCGGAGCCGTACGACCTGATCGTCTCCAACGCCACGTTCCAGTGGGTGCCCGGGCATCTCGACCGCTTCCCCGCCTGGGTCGACGCCCTGGTCCCCGGCGGCACCTTCGCCTTCCAGGTCCCCGGGAACTTCGACTCGCCCAGCCACCGCCTCATGCGCGAACTGGCGCACTCCGCGCGCTGGGAGAACCGCCTCGGCGACACCCTCCGCCACGCCGACGCGGTGCACACCCCCGTCGAGTACCACGCCGCCCTCGCCGACCTCGGCTGCGAGGTCGACGCGTGGGAGACGACGTACGTCCACCTCCTCCAGGGCGAGGACCCGGTGCTCGACTGGGTCAGGGGGACGGGCCTGCGCCCGGTCCTCACCGAACTGGGCCCGGACGCGGAGCCCTTCGTCGCCGAGTACCGCACCGCCCTCCGTGAGGCGTATCCGGCCACCGCCCACGGCACCCCGTTCCCGTTCCGCCGCATCTTCACCGTCGCCCACAAGCCGGAGACCGGCCGATGATCACCGCCGTCGACCACGTCCTGCTCGCCGCCCCGCCCGGCATGGAGGACCGGCTGCGGGCGTACTACGTCGGCGTCCTCGGGATGGCGGAGATCCAGAAGCCGCCCGCGCTCGCCGTGCGGGGAGGGTGCTGGTTCGCGTCGGGGGAGGTGCTGCTGCACCTCGGGGTGGAGGCGGATTTCCGGCCGCCGAGGAAGGCCCACCCCGGACTGCGGGTGCGGGGCATCGACGCGTTCGCCGCCCGGCTGGCCGGGCGTGGGGCCGTCGTCATCTGGGACGACGGCCTGCCCGGGTATCGGCGTTTCTACTCCGAGGACCCGGTGGGGAATCGGCTGGAGTTCCTGGAGCCGGTCTGAGCCCCGTCGTTCAGGTCGCGAGTCCTCAGGGGTGGCGGGGTCCTCGCGGGGCGAGGCGGCCGGTCGATGTTGTGCAGAATATTGACGGCAGGCGAATGTGCGCCTACCTTCGCGGTGTTCCTCCCTCGTTCCCCCTCAGCTCCAGGGAGACCCACATGTCCCCGTCCCCCCTCCCCAACCCCACCGAGCAGGCCGAACAGGCCCTGCGCACAAGGCAGTTGCGTCGTGTGGCGCTGTCCGGACTGCTCGGTACCGCTGTCGAGTTCTACGACTTCCTCGTCTACGGAACGGTCGCCGCGCTGGTGTTCGGCGAGCTGTTCTTCCCCGGTGCGGATCCCGCCGTGGGCACGATCGCCGCGTTCGGCACGTTCGCCGCCGGATACGTCGCCCGTCCGCTGGGCGGGATCGTGTTCGGGCACTTCGGCGACCGGCTCGGCCGCAAGTCGATGCTGCTGCTGACCATGGGACTGATGGGCGGCGCCAGCTTCCTCATCGGCCTGCTGCCCACCTACGAGACCATCGGCGTGTGGGCGCCCGTACTGCTGATCACCCTGCGGGTGCTGCAGGGCATCGCCATCGGCGGCGAGTGGGGCGGCGCCACGCTGATGGTCGTCGAACACGCCGGCGAACGGCGGCGCGGGCTGTGGTCCAGCTTCACGCAGATGGGAGCGCCGCTGGGCTCCCTGCTGTCCTCGCTGGTGGTCACCATGGTCGTGGCGATGCCGCGCGAGCAGTTCGCCGCGTGGGGATGGCGGGTGCCGTTCCTGCTGAGTGTGGTGCTGCTCGGGGTGGGGCTGTTCGTGCGACTGCAGGTCGTGGAGAGCCCGCTGTTCACCCGCGTGAAGAAGGACCGGGGGCAGGCCCGGCTGCCGCTGCTGGAGGTCGTGCGCAGGCCCAGGGCGCTGGTCCTGGCGGCGTGCGTGGGCATCGGCGCGTTCACCGCGCAGTCGCTGCTGACCAGTTATCTGATCTCGTACGCGACCGGGATCGGGTACCCCCGGCCGCAGGTGCTCACCGCGCTGACGGTCTCCGCGGCGGTGGCGCTGGTGGTGCTGCCGTGCGCGTCGGCGCTCTCGGACCGGGTCGGGCGCCGCCCGGTGGTCCTGGCCGGCGCCGTCGCCTCGGCCGCCCTGGCCTTCCCCGTCCTGGCGCTGGTGGACTCCCGCTCGCCGGGCCTGCTGATCCTCGCGGTCGTGCTGGGCCACGGCATCGCCCAGTCGGTGATGTACGGGCCGCTCGGGGCTCTGCTGACCGAGATGTTCGGCACGCGTGTCCGCTACACCGGGGCCTCGCTGGGCTACCAGCTCGCCACGCTGATCGGCGCCGGGTTCTCCCCCATGATCGCCGGAAGCCTGGTCGCCGCCAACGGCGGTTCCGGCACCCCGGTCGCCCTGCTGATCTGCGGCGGCGCCGCGATCACCGCCGTGACCGTGTGGTTCGTACGCGAGACGCACCAGGAGACGCTGGGCGAGGCGGCGGCCCCCGAAGGCGCCAGGAAGCAGGAGGTGGCCTCCTGACGGGTGTCGCGACACCCGTCACGTGCCGTGAACCCCGGTCGAGAGGGGCCGGGGCCCCGGCCCCCGCCCCCTGACCGGGCCCCAACCGCCCCCGTACCCTTGCGCTGTGGAGGACGAGATCCTGGACGCCGAGGTCGTCGACGTGCCGCAGCCGCGGCCGCAGTCGCTGGTGCTCTCCTTCTTCGGCAACCACGTGCTGGACCGGGAGGAGAGCGGCCTCGGGGTGTACTCGGGCAGCATCATCGACGTACTCGGGCGCGTCGGCACGGGCGAGCAGGCCGTGCGATCGACGCTCACGCGGATGGTCAACCGGGGGCTGCTGCGGCGCCAACGCGAGGGCCGGCGGATGTTCTTCGGCCTCACCCCGCACGCGGAGGACATCCTGCGCGACGGCGGCCAGCGCATCTGGCGCGACGGCGCGGTGCACGAGGACTGGGACGGCACCTGGACCCTCCTCGGCTTCTCCCTCCCCGAGTCCTGGCAGCGCCAGCGGCACGACCTGCGCTCCCGGCTCACCTGGTCCGGGTTCGGCGCCCTCTACAGCGGGCTCTGGATCGCCCCCGGGCGGGTGGACGTCCGGGGGATCGTCTCCGAGCTGGGCCTGGACGCGCATGTGAAGGTGTTCCACGCGCAGGCCGACGAGTTCACCGACATCGGTCTGATGATCCGCGAGAGCTGGGACCTGGAGACCCTCGCCGCGGGGTACGTCGCCTTCGACAAGCGGTGGACCACCGCCGAGGTCGCCGAGGCCGACCCGATCGCCACCCGGTTGCGCCTCGTCGCCGAATGGCTGCGCGTCATCCGTACCGACCCGCGCCTGCCCGTGCAGCATCTGCCGGCCGGGTGGCCCGCGCGGCAGGCCCAGGACACCTTCCGGCGCATCGCCGAGCAGACGGCGGGACCGGCCGGACGGATGGCGGCGGACGTTCTGGAAACGACCCCGCTGCGGCCCGCTTCCCTCGAAATTCCGTAGCCGAAACGGAGTTTTGCATTCCATGCGGCGCACCGCCTCCCGGCGCTTCTGCGGTGCTTGCCGATGCCTCTGCTGCGGGTGTGGCTGATATTGTTCTTGGTCTTTCCTTTGTGATGGATATATTCTCGGTTCACTTTTTGTTGTCTCCCGCCGGCTGTTCGGGGAAGCGGGAGTTCGTGCTGTGACCAGGGGGGATCTGGGCCAGTGAGTATCTGCTGAGCCGCTCGGCGCGCTTGTCGGGATTTGTGACGTGCGCCACATAGGCTTTTTGTCGTCCGGTCGGGAGTTCTGCCCGCGTATCTCTGCGCGGATTCCCCGATCGGCCGATTTCCGCTGCGCCGAATCATTCATTTCTTGATTGTCGACCACATATCGCGTATATAGCCGTGCCCGTGCGCAGCCCCTGCCTGACCGCCAGGGGGTGCGGGCGCGATGCCGCCCGCGCTCGGGCGGTCTCCAGGGGGAAAACATATGAAGATCGCATTCCTGATCAACAACGCCTTCGGTATCGGCGGCACGATCCGCTCGACCGCCAACCTGTCGGCCGCGTTCGCCGACCGGCACGACGTGGAGGTCGTCAGCGTCCACCGTTCCCGCGACGAACCCGCCCTCCCGTTCGACCCGCGCGTCCGTCTGACCTCGCTGATCGACCTGCGCGAAGGCAGCCCCGGATTCGAGGGCGACCACCCGCTGACCCAGCGGCCCGGCACGATGTTCCCGTACACCGGGGCCACCGGGAACCTGCCCTACACCGGGCTCCAGGACGAACGCATCGGCGGCTTCCTCGCCGATACCCGGGCCGACGTCGTCATCGCCACCCGCCCCGACCTCAACGGCTATCTCGCCCGCGACGGCCGGCGCCGCTATCTGCGGGTCGGCCAGGAGCACCTCAGCCTCGACCAGTACCGGGAGCCGCTGCGCGGCGACCAGAACCGGGCGATCGGCGGACTCGACGCCTACGTCACCGTCTCCGAGGCCGACGCCGCCCAGTACCGCGCCGCCCTGCCCGACGTGGGCACCACCATCGTGTGCGTCCCCAACGGCGTCCGGGCCCCCGCCGTCGAGCGGTCCACCCTGGACTCCCGGGTCATCGTCGCCGCAGGCCGGCTCATCCCCATCAAGCGGTACGACCGGCTGGTGAACGCCTTCGCCAAGGTCGCCGCCGACCACCCCGGCTGGACCCTGCGGATCTACGGACGCGGCCCGCAGAAGCAGAACCTGCGCGAGCTGATCGACCGCCTCGGGCTGCACGACCGGGTGTTCCTCATGGGAGCGGTCTCCCCGATCGAGACCGAATGGGCCAAGGGCGCCGTCGCCGCCGTCTCCTCCGACATGGAGTCCTTCGGCATGACCATCGTCGAGGCCATGCACTGCGGCGTCCCGGTCGTCGCCACGGACTGCCCGCACGGCCCCGGAGAGATCATCACCCACGGCCAGGACGGCCTCCTCGTCCCGCTCGACGGGGACGTCGACGCCTACGCCGACGCGCTGAACCGCGTCGTCACCGACGAGGCCCTGCGCGAACGGCTCGGCAAGGCGGCCCTCACGAAGGCCGAGAGCTACGCCCCGGCCGTCATCGCCCAACGCTACGAGACCCTCTTCGAGGAGCTCTCCAGGTCCCGGCGCCGCAGATGGGAAGGCGGCGCCGCCCGGCTGAAACGGCTCGCCGCCCTCGCCGTACGTCCCCGCCCCACGAAGGCCGCCCCCGCCGCCGAGGCCGACGGGAGCGCTCCCACACCCACCGCGCACGCCCGCGCCACCGGCGACGGCGGCCTCACCGTCCTCCTCGACCCGGCCGAGCTGCCCGCCGGGCCCCTCGACTTCGTCGCCCGGCTGCGCCGCGACCCCGGCAAGCGGCAGGCGAGGGTGCCGCTGCTGCCGAGCGCCGACGCCCCGGACACCGTGGTGCGGGCGACCCTGCACCCCGCCGAGCACACCCTCGCCGAGGGCCGCTGGGACTGCTACGTCGCGCCGCGCGGCACGAACAAGCGGGTACGGCTGAGCGCACGGCTGGTGGAACAGGCCGCGCTGGTCGGACGGCCGCCGCGGGTCGACCGGCGGGGGGTGGGGGCGTGGATCCCGTACCCGACCGTCGACGGGTTCCTCGCGCTGCGGACGTGGCTGCGGCCCGCGCACGCCGAGATCGACGCCGTCGAGGTGGGGGAGGGAGCGGTGACCGTGACCGGGACGGTCCTCGGGGACGCCGAGTCCGTGACCGCCGCCGTCGCGGAGGGTGCCGTGGTGCGTGTGGCGTCCCGGGTCGACAGCGCGTACGACTTCACCGTGGCCGCCCGGGCCGTGGGGGAGCGGGGGTTCCGGTTCACCGTCCCGTACGGCGAGCTCATGGCTCGGCGGAGCGTCGAGCACGATCTGTGGGATCTGCGGCTGGGGGACGGGAGAGCCGGGGACGTGCCGGTGGGGCGGATCGGGGGTGACGTGGTGGAGCGGCGGAAGACCGATCTGGTGCCCGGGCAGGTGTTCGAGCACGGTGAGCGGGGGTGGACGCGGGTGCGGCCGTACTTCACCGTGAACAACGAGCTGGCGCTCAGTGCGAAGGATGTGGACGAGGGCGCCTGAGGGGGCGGGGGCGGGGGTTCCGGGTGCGTGGTCGGGTGCGGGTGAGTGGGGGCCGGTCGCGCAGTTCCCCGCGCCCCTGAAAAGCAGGGGCTGCGCCCCGTGCTTTTCAGGCCCGCAGGGCCTGGGCTTCCAGGGGCGCGGGGAACTGCGCGAGAAGCCCCACCCACCCGCACCCGACCACGCACCGCACCCGACCACGCACCCCCAAGCTCAACTCTTCCGGTGGCCGATCAGCCGCGGCTTCTGGTTCAGGCCGTCCAGCCCGTGCCACGCCAGGTTCACCAGATGCGCCGCCACCTCCGCCTTCTTCGGCCGGCGGACATCCAGCCACCACTGGCCGGTCAGGGCGACCATGCCGACCAGCGCCTGCGCGTACAGCGGCGCGAGCTTCGGGTCGAAGCCGCGGCTCTTGAACTCGCGGCCGAGGATGTCCTCCACCTGCGTGGCGATGTCGGAGATCAGCGACGCGAAGGAACCCGTGGACTGCGGGATCGGGGAGTCGCGGACCAGGATGCGGAAACCGTCCGTGTACTCCTCGATGAAGTCGAGGAGCGCGAACGCGGCCTGTTCGAGCAGTTCACGCGGGTGCCCGGCCGTCAGCGAACTGGTCACCATGTCCAGCAGCCGGCTCATCTCGCGGTCCACCACCACCGCGTACAGCCCTTCCTTGCCGCCGAAGTGCTCGTACACCACCGGCTTGGACACCCCGGCCTTCGCCGCGATCTCCTCCACCGACGTGGCCTCGAAGCCCTTCGCGGCGAACAGCGCGCGCCCGACCTCCAGCAACTGCGCACGGCGCTCGGCGCCCGTCATCCGGGTGCGGCGCACACGCCGCGGCTTGTCGTTGCTCGGGGTGCTGCTGGAGTCGGTCGCCACGGCGTCAATCATGCCGCCTCGGCGGACGCCTTCCGCTGCCGGGAGCCGTCCTCACCCATGTTGCGCCTGGAATCGATACGCGAGCGTGACGGCCAGCGGACGTCGTACGCCCAGCCGAACACCTCGAACCACCGGATCAGCCGTGCGGAGGAGTCCAACTGGCCGCGCTCCACCCCGTGCCGGGCGGAGGTGGGGTCGGCGTGGTGGAGGTTGTGCCACGACTCGCCGCAGGAAAGGACCGCCAGCCACCAGACGTTGCCCGAGCGGTCGCGGGACTTGAAGGGGCGCTTGCCGACCGCGTGGCAGATCGAGTTGATCGACCAGGTCACGTGGTGCAGCAGGGCCACCCGCACGAGCGAGCCCCAGAAGAACGCGGTGAACGCGCCCCACCACGACATCGTCACCAGCCCGCCGATCAGCGGCGGAAGAGCGAGGGAGAGGGCCGTCCAGAAGATGAACTGGCGGGAGACCGCCCGGAGCGCCGGGTCCTTGATCAGGTCCGGTGCGTACTTCTCCTGCGAGGTCTGCTCCTCGTCGAACATCCAGCCGATGTGGGCCCACCACAGGCCCTTCAACAGGGCGGGGAGCGTGTCGCCGTAGCGCCACGGCGAGTGCGGGTCGCCCTCGGCGTCGGAGAACCTGTGGTGCTTGCGGTGGTCGGCCACCCAGCGCACCAGCGGACCCTCGACCGCCATCGAACCGGCGATCGCCAGGGCGATCTTCAACGGGCGCTTGGCCTTGAACGAACCGTGCGTGAAGTGCCGGTGGAAACCGATCGTGATGCCGTGGCAGCCCAGGTAGTAGAAGAACACCAGCAGGCCGAGATCCAGCCAGCTCACGCCCCAGCCCCAGGCCAGCGGCACCGCCGCGAGGAGGGCGAGGAAGGGGACGGTGATGAAGAGGAGCAGGGTGATCTGCTCGATCGAACGCTTCTGCTCGCCGCCCAGCGTGGCCGACGAGGTGGGGGAGTCGGTCGCTGCGGAGTCTGGAGAAACGGTCACATTCGGTGCGTCTTCGATCACATCGGACCTTGAGCTCATGGGGCGTCCCCTGGGGGGTCGAGGGTGGAGAGCGGGGGGAGATGCCTGCGGCCACAGGGTGCGGGGGAGACCTGTCGACTCTCCCTACGGTTCCGTAACCTACGGCATCGTAAGTATGGCAGCGTGGTGCCGGGCGGCAAGGGCCCGCCGGTCTGCGCGTCCAGGTGTAACGCGCGGGCCGGGTGGACAGGTGGCACTCAGTGCCGCAAAAGTGGCACCCGTCGCCGAGGGCGCCCAGGTGGACGCCTATCCTGGACTCGTTCGGACAGCGCGGTCCGCTCTGAATCCTGCCCGGCCGCCGGGCCGCCACCGCGGCCACACCGCCGGACCCCCACCCGGGTTCCCCTCAGCCGAGCTTCAACACTGCAAGGAGCCGCACCTGTGAGCAGTGCCGACGACCAGACCACCACGGTCAGCAGCGAGCTGCGCGCCGACATCCGGCGCCTGGGTGACCTACTGGGCGAGACCCTCGTACGACAGGAGGGCCCCGAACTCCTGGAACTCGTCGAGCGCGTCCGCCGCCTGACCCGCGAGGACGGTGAAGCCGCCGCCGACCTGCTGCGCGGCACCGAACTGGACACCGCCGCCAAGCTGGTCCGGGCCTTCTCCACCTACTTCCACCTGGCCAACGTCACCGAACAGGTGCACCGAGGCCGCGAGCTGAGGGCACGGCGTGCCGCCGAGGGAGGCCTCCTCTCCCGTACGGCCGATCGCCTGAAGGACGCCGACCCCGACCACCTGCGCGAGACCGTCCGGAACCTCAACGTCCGCCCCGTCTTCACCGCCCACCCCACCGAGGCCGCACGCCGGTCGGTCCTCAACAAGCTCCGGCGCATCGCCGCGCTGCTGGAGACCCCGGTCATCGAGTCCGACCGCCGCCGCTACGACACCCGGCTCGCCGAGAACATCGACCTGGTGTGGCAGACGGACGAACTCCGGGTCGTCCGCCCCGAGCCCGCCGACGAGGCCCGCAACGCCATCTACTACCTCGACGAACTGCACGCGGGCGCCGTCGGCGACGTCCTGGAGGACCTGACCGCCGAACTGGAACGCGTCGGCGTCACCATCCCCGACGCCACCCGCCCCCTCACCTTCGGCACCTGGATCGGCGGCGACCGCGACGGCAACCCCAACGTCACCCCCCAGGTGACCTGGGACGTCCTCATCCTCCAGCACGAACACGGCATCAACGACGCCCTCGAACTCATCGACGAACTGCGCGGCTTCCTCTCCAACAGCATCCGCTACACGGGCGCGACCGAGGAACTGCTGACCTCCCTCCAGGCCGACCTGGAGGCCCTGCCCGAGATCAGCCCCCGCTACAAGCGCCTCAACGCCGAGGAGCCCTACCGGCTCAAGGCCACCTGCATCCGGCAGAAGCTGGAGAACACCAAGCAGCGCCTCGCCAAGGGCATCCCGCACGAGGACGGCCGCGACTACCTCGGCACCGCCGAACTCCTGCGCGACCTCACCCTCATCCAGACCTCCCTGCGCGAACACCGAGGCGGCCTCTTCGCCGACGGCCGGATGAACCGCACCATCCGCACCCTCTCCGCCTTCGGCCTCCAGCTCGCCACCATGGACGTCCGCGAACACGCCGACGCCCACCACCACGCCCTCGGCCAGCTCTTCGACCGACTCGGCGAGGAGTCCTGGCGCTACGAGGACATGCCCCGCGAGTACCGCCACAAGCTCCTCGCCCGCGAACTCAGGTCGAGGCGGCCCCTGGCCCCCACGCCCGCACCGCTGGACGCCGCCGGCGCCAAGACCCTCGGCGTCTTCGAGACCGTCAAGAAGGCGCTCGCCGTCTTCGGCCCCGAGGTCATCGAGTCGTACATCATCTCGATGTGCCAGGGCGCCGACGACGTCTTCGCCGCCACGGTCCTCGCCCGCGAGGCCGGCCTCATCGACCTCCACGCCGGCTGGGCCAAGATCGGCATCGTCCCGCTGCTGGAGACCACCGACGAGCTCAAGGCCGCCGACACGATCCTGGAGGAGATGCTCGCCGACCCCTCCTACCGGCGCCTCGTCTCCCTGCGCGGCGACGTCCAGGAGGTCATGCTCGGCTACTCCGACTCGTCGAAGTTCGGCGGCATCACCACGAGCCAGTGGGAGATCCACCGGGCACAGCGCCGCCTGCGCGACGTCGCCCACCGCTACGGCGTACGCCTGCGCCTCTTCCACGGCCGCGGCGGCACCGTCGGCCGCGGCGGCGGCCCCTCCCACGACGCGATCCTCGCGCAGCCCTGGGGCACGCTGGAAGGCGAGATCAAGGTCACCGAACAGGGCGAGGTCATCTCCGACAAGTACCTCGTCCCCTCCCTGGCCCGCGAGAACCTGGAACTGACGGTCGCCGCCACCCTCCAGGCCTCCGCCCTGCACACCGCCCCCCGCCAGTCCGAGGACGCCCTGGCCCGCTGGGACGCGGCCATGGACGTCGTGTCGGACGCCGCGCACGCCGCGTACCGCAAGCTCGTCGAGGACCCGGACCTGCCGACGTACTTCCTCGCGTCGACGCCGGTGGACCAGCTCGCCGACCTGCACCTCGGCTCACGGCCCTCCCGCCGCCCCGGCTCGGGCGTCTCCCTCGACGGACTGCGGGCCATCCCGTGGGTCTTCGGCTGGACCCAGTCACGACAGATCGTGCCCGGCTGGTTCGGTGTGGGCTCCGGCCTGAAGGCGCTGCGCGAAGCCGGCCTGGACACCGTGCTCGACGAGATGCACGAGCAGTGGCACTTCTTCCGCAACTTCCTCTCCAACGTCGAGATGACGCTGGCCAAGACGGACCTGCGGATCGCCCAGCACTACGTCGACACCCTCGTCCCCGACGAGCTCAAGCACGTCTTCGACACCATCCGGGCCGAACACGAGCTGACCGTCCGCGAGGTCCTGCGCATCACCGGCGAGGACAAACTGCTCGACGCCAACCCCGTCCTCCAGCAGACCTTCTCCATCCGCGACGCCTACCTCGACCCGATCTCCTACCTCCAGGTCGCCCTCCTCAAGCGCCAGCGCGACGCCGCCGCCGCCGGAGAGGAAGCCGATCCGCTGCTCGCGCGGGCGTTGCTGCTCACGGTCAACGGGGTGGCGGCCGGGCTGCGCAACACGGGCTGACCACTTCGGAGGGTCCGTACGCGGCTGACGGCCGGTGGGGCTACTCGCGCAGTTCCCCGCGCCCCTGAAAAGCACGGGCTGCGCCCCGTGCTTTCCAGGCCGCAGGGCCTGGGCTCTTAGGGGCGCGGGGAACTGCGCGACCAGCCCCCACCGGCCGTCAGCCGCGAACCGGCCTCACAGCGCCACCCACGCCGCCGTGATCAGCGCGACGCCCAGCCCGCCCAGCACCCACGCCGACCGCACCATCCGCAACCCACCCGCCACGACCACCGCCGCCAACAACAGCGCCCCACCGAGCGGCACCCAGGCATGCAGCAGGCCCGCCGGACCCGTCCGTACGACATCACTGCTGCCCGGCTTCACGACCACGGTGTACGTCTCACCCGTCTCCACCGCCACCGACCGCTCGATGTCGACCCGATCCCGGGACCGCGACCCCGTCGACACCGGCTCGTACGGCCCCCAGCAGGTCTCGCCCTGGCACCGGGACACGGTCATCGTGCCCTGCTCGCGCCCCTTGCTCAGCATCACGTGCTGGGCACAGCCCCAGGAACCCCAGACCCCGGCGATCAGGAGCAGCACCACCAGCCCGCCCATGGCCGCCAGCCGCCCGTACCGCAGCGCGGCCGACGCACCACCGCCGCTCGGGCGCGCACGGCGCCGCGAACGGTGAGCGGGGGCTTTGCGGTCAGGCATGGCGGGGATCATTGGCCATGGCACCGCAGTCGGTCAACTCCCGCAGGCCAGCGCGCGATGACGGACGAAACGGGATATGTACGTCAACACCTCAGGAGTTGTACGTCCCCTGCGCCCGCTCCAACCCCTCGATCACCAGACACTCCACCGCGTCCGCCGCCCGGTCCACGAAGTAGTCCAACTCCTTGCGCTCCGAGGCGGAGAAGTCCTTCAGCACGAAGTCCGCGACCTGCATCCGACCCGGCGGCCGACCGATCCCGAACCGCACCCGGTGATAGTCCGACCCCATCGCCTTCGTCATCGACTTCAGCCCGTTGTGACCGTTGTCACCACCGCCGAGCTTCAACCGCAACATGCCGTAATCGATGTCCAACTCGTCATGCACCGCGACGATGTTCCCCACCGGCACCTTGTAGAAGTCCCGCAACGCGGTCACCGGCCCACCCGACAGATTCATGTACGACATCGGCTTGGCCAGGATCACCCGACGATTCCCCGGCCCCGGCGGCCCGATCCGCCCCTCGACCACCTGCGCCTGCGCCTTCCCGGCCCGCTTGAACCTCCCCCCGATCCGCTCGGCCAGCAGATCGGCCACCATGAACCCCACGTTGTGCCGGTTCGCCGCGTACTCGGGCCCAGGATTGCCCAGCCCGGCAATCAGCCACGGGGCACTCGGATCGGTCGTCACGTCCATGTCTCCTTGATACGCGCCAGCCGCCGCTCCCACGAGGGAAGCGGCGGCTGACGAACCGATGACAGAGCCGAGGCTCAGGCCTGCGCGGCCTCGTCGCCCTCGGCGGCCTCCTCCGACGGCTCCTCCGCCTGAGCGGCCAGAACCTGGAGAACGACGGTGTCCCCGTCGACACCCAGCTTGGTGCCCGACGGCAGCGGGATGTCCTTGGCGAGAACGGAGTCACCAGCCGCCAGACCCTCGACGGACACCGTGACCGACTCGGGAATGTGGGTGGCCTCGGCCTCGACCGGCAGCGCGTTCAGGACGTGCTCCAGCAGGTTGCCACCCGGGGCCAGCTCACCCTCCGTGTGCACGAAGATCTCGACGTTGACCTTCTCGCCACGCTGAACCAGCTGCAGGTCCACGTGCTCCAGGAAACCCTTGATCGGGTCACGCTGCACGGACTTCGGGATCGCCAGCTCACTGGTCTTGCCGTCGATGTCCAGGGAGATCAGGACGTTCGGCGTACGCAGCGCCAGCAGCAGGTCGTGACCCGGCAGCGTCAGGTGCAGCGGGTCGGAACCGTGACCGTAGAGAACACCGGGAACCTTCGAGTCACGACGGATACGGCGGGCGGCACCCTTGCCGAACTCGGTGCGCGTCGACGCGGTGAGCTTCACCTCGGACATGATCACTCCTCGTACATAGGAACGGACGTGGTCACCCGGCCACGAACGGCCTGCTACGAAGAGCGCGTCGATAACGGACAGCCGCACCACCGTCCTGAGACGGAAACGCGTACGGCCTCCCTCGCCGAGCAACTCGCGCAGTCTACTCGGAGAGAAAGGCCGTACCCAAAACGATCTCCGGCCGGCGCCGGCGACCCCTAGTGCTCGTCGAAGAGGCTCGTCACCGAACCGTCCTCGAACACCTCACGCACCGCGCTCGCGATCGTCGGCGCGATCGACAACACCGTGATCTTGTCCAGCTCCAGCTCACCCGGGGTCGGCAGCGAGTCCGTGAACACGAACTCACTCACCTTCGAGTTCTTCAGCCGATCCGCCGCCGGACCCGACAGCACACCATGCGTCGCCGTCACGATGACATCCTCCGCACCGTGCGCGAACAACGCGTCCGCCGCCGCGCAGATGGTGCCACCGGTGTCGATCATGTCGTCCACCAGGACACACACCCGACCCTTGACCTCACCCACGACCTCATGGACGGTCACCTGGTTCGCCACGTCCTTGTCACGCCGCTTGTGCACGATGGCGAGCGGCGCACCCAGACGGTCGCACCAACGGTCCGCCACCCGCACCCGGCCCGCGTCCGGCGAGACCACCGTCAGCTTGTTCCGGTCCACCTTCGCACCCACGTAGTCCGCGAGCAGCGGCAGCGCGAACAGATGGTCCACGGGCCCGTCGAAGAAGCCCTGGATCTGATCCGTGTGCAGATCCACGGCCAGGATCCGGTCCGCGCCCGCCGTCTTCATCATGTCCGCGACCAGACGCGCCGAGATTGGTTCACGACCACGGTGCTTCTTGTCCTGCCGCGCGTAACCGTAGAACGGCACGATGACGGTGATCGAACGGGCCGACGCACGCTTCAACGCGTCGATCATGATCAACTGCTCCATGATCCACTTGTTGATCGGAGCCGTGTGGCTCTGAATCAGGAAGCAGTCCGCACCACGTGCCGACTCCTCGTAGCGGACATAGATCTCACCATTCGCGAAGTCGAAGGCCTTCGTCGGGACAACCCCGACACCCAACTGCTGGGCGATCTCCTCGGCAAGCTCGGGGTGGGCGCGGCCGGAGAAGAACATCATCTTCTTCTCGCCGGTCGTCTTGATCCCGGTCACAGCACTGTCTCCTCAGAGGTTCTCAGCCGGGCAGGCGGACATCGCAGGCTCAGCTGGGGTGCGGGTATGCACTTATCACGGTACGACGTCCTTGGCGCACCTGTTTCCAGTCAGCTTTCGCTCTCGCCCTCCCGAGACGCCGCCTCGGCAGCCTTCGCCGACGCGCTCCCCGGACGCTTACGTGCCACCCAACCCTCGATATTCCGCTGCTGGCCACGGGCCACAGCCAGCGAACCGGGCGGCACATCCTTCGTGATCACGGACCCGGCGGCGGTGTACGCACCGTCCCCGACCGTGACAGGCGCCACAAACATGTTGTCCGAACCCGTCTTGCAGTGCGAGCCGACGGTCGTGTGGTGCTTGTTCTCACCGTCGTAGTTCACGAACACACTCGCCGCACCGATGTTCGAGTACTCACCGATCGTCGCGTCACCCACGTACGACAGATGCGGAACCTTCGTCCCCTCGCCGATGTTCGCGTTCTTGGTCTCGACATACGTGCCGATCTTCGACTTCAGCCCGAGCCGCGTGCCCGGACGCAAGTACGCGTACGGTCCCACAGTCGCCTGCGGCCCGACCTCGGCGCCGTCGGCGACGGTGTTGTCGACACGCGCGCCGGCCCCGACCCGCGTGTCCTTCAGCCGCGAGTTCGGCCCGACCTCCGCGCCCTCAGCGAGATGCGTCGCCCCGAGCAACTGAGTACCGGGGTGGACGACGGCGTCCTGCTCGAACGTCACCGTGACGTCGACCCACGTGGTGGCAGGATCGATCACGGTCACCCCGGCCAGCATCGCCCCGGTCAGCAGCCGGTCGTTCAGGATGCGGCGGGCCTCCGAGAGCTGCACACGGTTGTTGATCCCCGCGATCTCACGGTGATCACCGGCGACGGAGGCACCGACCCGGTGCCCCGCCTCGCGCAGGATCCCCAGGACGTCCGTCAGGTACTCCTCGCCCTGACTGTTGTCCGTCCTGACCTTCCCGAGGGCGTCCGCGAGCAGCTGGCCGTCGAACGCGAACACCCCGGAGTTGATCTCGCGGATCGCGCGCTGCGACTCGGTGGCGTCCTTGTGCTCCACGATCGCGGTGACGGCACCGCTCGCCCCGTCACGCACGATCCGGCCGTAACCGGTGGCGTCCGGGACCTCGGCGGTCAGCACCGTCACGGCGTTGCCGTCGGCCGAGTGGGTGGCCGCGAGCGCCTGGAGGGTGGCGCCGGTGAGCAGCGGGGTGTCACCGCAGACGACGACCACGGTCCCGTCGACGACACCGCCCAGCTCCTCCAGGCCCATCCGTACGGCGTGCCCCGTGCCGTTCTGCTCCGCCTGGACCGCCGTACGGACACCGGGGTCGATCTCCGCGAGGTGCGCGGTGACCTGCTCGCGGGCGTGCCCCACGACGACGACCAGGTTCTCGGGGTCCAACTCGCGCGCGGCGGCGAGGACGTGGCCCACCAGGGAGCGGCCACAGATGCTGTGCAGAACCTTCGGTGTGGCCGACTTCATACGGGTGCCCTCACCCGCTGCGAGGACGACGACGGCTGCCGGGCGGGTTGCGCTCACGGGGATGCCCTTCGGCTGTGGGTGCGGTGGGGGTTGACATCCGCAGGATACCGGGGCGTTGTGAGGGGGAAATGTGAGCGGGTCCTGACCCGTGTTGCTGGGGTCAGGACCCGAACCAGGCAGCTCCGCCGCTAGGACTCGAACCTAGACCGAACATCTCCAAAGGATGCCGTGCTGCCAATTACACTACGGCGGATAGCTGCCCTAAACCCTACCCGAGCCGAACCGCGACGTCCGCAGCAATCCCCTTCCACCAGCCTTCGATTCGGCAGTACAAGTCGCCTCCCTGCTGCACCCTGATGACAAGGCAGCCTCGATAGTCCTCACCGGTGTTCTTCCGGACGGTCTTCGGGTTGTGCTTCTTGAGCGTGGTCGGCTGGAGCACCTCGGGGTCGACGCCCACCAGATCCGCCCAGTAGCTCTCGGCCACGGGGACGTCGGCGCTTTCATGGATCATCACGCGGAAGCGTAGGCGTCTGCGCTCCACGCCCAGCAGATCGAGCCAGGCCAGGAAGGCGTTGATCATGTCAGGGTCGCTGTTGACGAAGTTGACGGTCTCGCGGCGCGCGTACGGCTTGCTCTTCGCGCCTTCCGCCCAGTAGAGCCCGATGCCCAGGACGAACAGCTCACGGTCGGTCAGGTTGCCGAGCTCTTTGGTGGCGCCTGCCTTGACATTCCTGCGATCGGCCGCCTGGGCTTGGCGGACGACGGCCAGACCTTCCCGCATGAGCGCCTGCTGTTCCTCCGGGGTGTAACGCGGCTCCGGCTTCGGCAGATCTCGTACCCACAGTGAGATCGAACTCTTCGAGCAGCCCAGCTCCACCTGGATCTGGTCGTACGTCCAGCCCTGGAGGCGTAGCTCCCTCGCCCTTGCCCTGAGGTCGTCCTTCGCGTTGGGGCGCTTGGTCCACTCCGGCGGCGGCTCGCCTTCCAGGAGGCGGTTGAGGATGTCGTTGTTGTCGACGTGAAGCCGGTCGCGGATCTGGCGGCGGCTGAGGCCCTCGCGGCGCAGCGCGACTGCTCGCTCCCGCAGCCCCTCGAAGTCGGCGTACTTGCTGTGTGAATGTGCCATGGGCATACCGTCCGGGCGGAATGCGGGGTTCCGGGGTCGAACGGTCGGCGATTCAGCTGTTCGAGGGATACCGGGCGGTTTCGCTTCTGTTCGAATGTGGCGTGTGGTGTAGGCCAGTACGGGAAACTCGCCGGAAAAGCGGGGGCGCTCGAACGTAGGCTTGGGTGTATGACCACGACGGGGGAAGACCACACCGCGGCCGGGACGGGGGACAGTGCCGGGCCGTGGTGGTGGGAGCGGTGGCGGAGCGCCGCCCTCGACGGCGGGCTGGCGCTGGTGTCGGCCGTCGAGTGTTCGATCGAGGGTGTCGAGTTCGCCCGGAACGCCGCGTTGCCGGAGGCCGTGGGGGTCGTCTTCGGGGCGCTGGCCGGGTCCGTGCTGCTGGTGCGGCGGATGTGGCCGGTGGCCGTGGTGCTGGTCTTCATCGCCGTCGCGCCCGCTCAGATGGGGTATCTGATGGGGCTCGTCGGGCTGTACACGCTGGCGGCGTCGGAGGCGCCGAGGCGGATCATCGGGGCGTTGTCGGGGATGGCGTTCGCCGGTGTGTTCATCGTGTGGTTCGTGGAGGCGACGCGGAGCAATCTGCAGGGGGACGGGGCGGTCGGCGGCGGGGACGCGTTCGCCGTGTTCCTGGCGTCCACGATGGCGATCGGGCTGACCGCGCCGCCGGTGCTGCTGGGGCTGTATGTCGGGGCGCGGCGGCGGTTGATGGAGAGTCTGCGGGAGCGGGCGGATTCGTTGGAGCGGGAGCTGCAGCTGCTGGCGGAGCGGGCGGAGGAGCGGGCGGAGTGGGCTCGGGGGGAGGAGCGGACCCGGATCGCGCGGGAGATGCATGACGTCGTGGCGCATCGGGTGTCGTTGATGGTGGTGCACGCGGCGGCTCTTCAGGCGGTGGCGCGGAAGGATCCGGAGAAGGCCGTGCGGAACGCGGCGCTGGTGGGGGACATGGGGCGTCAGGCGTTGACCGAGTTGCGGGAGATGCTCGGGGTGTTGCGGTCGGGGGAGGGGTTCTCGTCGATGGCGGCGGTGCGGCCGGGGTCCGCGTCGGCATCGGCGTCGGTGCCGGTTCCGTTGGCGGCGGTGGGGGCGGCGGCTGCGGCGGCGGCTTCGCGGGCCGAGGACGAGGCGGCGGAGGGGCCTTGTCTGGCCGAGCTGGAGGTGTTGGTGGGGCAGTCGGCGGCCGCGGGGATGGTTGTGGAGTTGTCGGTGGAGGGGGAGGTGCGGGTGTATGCGGCCGAGGTGGAGCAGACGGCGTACCGGGTGGTGCAGGAGGCGTTGACGAACGTCCACAAGCATGCGGCGGGGGCGAAGACGCGGGTGCGGTTGGCGCATCGGGCGGCGGAGATCGCGATGCAGGTGGAGAACGGGCCGCCGCCGGAGCCGGGGGCGGCGGGGGCCGCGCGGTTGCCCAGCGGGGGGAACGGGTTGCTCGGGATGAAGGAGCGGGTGGCCGAGCTGGGGGGTGTTTTCGTGTCCGGGCCCACGGATGCCGGGGGGTTTCGGGTGTCCGCGGTGATTCCGGCGACGTAGGGGGCGTGTGGCGCCGGGGTGGCTGCCGGTGCCCCTGCTGTCGGCTTCGGGTGCTCCTGCTGGCGGCTGCGGGTGCGCGCTCCCGGCTTTGTGCGAGCGGGGAGTTCAGCCTGCTGTGAGGCGGGTCGGGGATGTGCCGGTCATGAGGGTGGTGAGGGCTGTGTCGATGGTGGCGCCGAGGTACCAGTCGCCGGTGTGGTCGAGGGCGTAGGTGCGGCCCTCGGTGTCGATGGCGATGAGGGCGCGGGTGGCGGTTTCGTGGCCGAGGGGGCAGACCTCGGTGTCGAGGGCGCGGCCGAGGTCGCCGAGGGTGCGGGCCATGTGGAGGCCGTGCAGCGGGTCGAGGTGGAGGTCGGCGGGGGCGAGTCGGCGGCCGGGTCCTTGGGCGGTGAGGCGGAGTCCGCCGAATTCGGCCCAGGCTTCGACCGCGGCGGGGAAGACCGCGTGGCGGTGGCCGGCGGGGGAGGTGTGCTCGCGCAGGGTGTCGGCCCAGATCTCGGCCTGCTTTATGTCCCAGCGGCCCGGTTGCCATCCGGCGGCGCGCAGGGCGGCGTCGACGGGGACGGAGAAGCGCGTGGTGGAGGTGCGGTCTGTGTGCATCTGCCCTTTGTTCGTCGGTGGTGCGTAGGTCGTGCGTAGGTGGTTCGGTGGGTCGTTCGCGGGTGGTTCGGTAGGTCGTTCGTGGGTGTTGTCGGTGGTGGCCGGGCGAGTGCGGGTCGTGTTCTCTGACGTGTTCTTCGGGTGCCCGGGTTCCTAGTTCTCCTGGGTCGGGTCGACGATGCGGACGCCGAAGTGGGCGCTGAGGGCGGCGCAGGAGCGGCAGGGCGTGGCGAACGCGCCGTGCAGGGGGTCGCCGTCCTCGCGGATGTGGCGGGTGGTGAGCTTGGCCTGCTTGAGGACTTTGCGGGCCTCGCCGTTGGACATGGGTCTGCGGGCGGCGCGCTTGCTGCGGGCCGCGTCGGCGCCGGTGATGTGGCGGGAGATGAGGATGGCTTCGGCGCAGCGGCCGGTGAAGCGGTCGCGCCGGTCGGTGGCGAGGGAGTCGAGGAATTCCTGGACCAGGGGGTGCAGGGGCGGGGCCTGGTCGCCGCGGGCGGCGGTGCCGGTGAGGGTCTCGCCGCGTACGGAGAGGGCCGCGGCCACGGTCGGCAGGATGCCGTCGCGGCGGTGGAGGAGGGCGGGGGTGTGTGGCTGTTCCGCGGTGCTCCAGCCGATGCGAGGGTCGCCCGATGGTCCCGCCTGTGTCGCGCTCATGATCGTGATCCCCTCCTATTGCATCCCCCGCCAGGGGACACAGAGTGCCAAACGGCGTGGCCGGTGCGGAAGCTGGGGCAGTACGACACGCCCGTTCTTCGGCGTTGCGTGAGGGTGGTGTGACGGCTGGTCACGGAAGCGGAGGCCCGATGACCGGTGTCGCCGTACCGCATAGGCTGTCGACAACCGCGATCCGTTCGGTCTTGCGATCGAGGGCGGACAGAACGGGCCGTACCAGGGCCTTTTCTGTTGTCGGGGTGCAGTACGACACAGCAACAACGCAGCCAGAACAGGTCTCACAGAACGCCGCAGGGGGCTACCGCCATGACGACAGGTCGGCTCGGGCAGCAAGCCGCGCCGCCGAACGCGGCCTACGCCGGGCAGGTCGTGCAGTTTCCGGACCCGGTCCGGGCGGCGCGTCATCCGAGGGGTGTCCGTGTTGACGCGCACGGCTATCCGGACTTCTCGCCCTACGCGCGTGCCGCGGCGGAGATCGCCGATCCCCCGGAGGGGTTCGGGGTGGACGAGCTGCGGTTGACGGACTACGTGTCCGCGAACGCGGCGTTGGCGGCGTCCGGACACGAATTGTGGGACACGATCCCGCCGGTGGCGACGCCGCACGGCTGGACGTGGCATCACGCGCCGGGTGGGCGGCGGCTGGAGCTGGTGCCGGTCGAGGTGAAGGCGCTGTTGCGGCATCACGGTGGTATCGCGACGGCGCGCGTCGACCAGCACAAGCGCGGTACGCGGCCGTTGCAGGAGACCCGGCCGGCGCATTTCGGGTTGCCGAAGTCGTCGGCGGTCGCGGTGACGGAGACGCAGGTGCAGGGGGTCGAGGAGGACCTCGGGTACCGGTTGCCGGGCGCGTACCGGTCGTTCCTGAAGGCGGCGGGCGGTTGTGCTCCCGTGGGGGCGGCGCTGGACGCGGAGTTGGGGTTGCTGGTCGACCAGCCGTTCTTCACGGTGCGGGACGAGGCGGCGGTCAACGACCTGGTGTATGTCAACAAGTGTCTGCGGGACCATCTCACCAAGGACTATCTGGCCGTGGCGTTCGCGCAGGGCGGGATCCTCGCGGTGAAGGTGAAGGGTGACCGGATCGGGTCGGTCTGGTTCTGCGCGTACGACGACGCCCGTGATGTCGATCCGTCGTGGTCGCCGGCCGCGCGGGTGGAGCGGTTGCTGCTCCCCGCCGGTGAGGACTTCGACGCGTTTCTGTCCCGGCTGGCGGGCAATCCGCCGGAACTGGAGACGGTGGCCAACCTGATGGTGGACGGTGGCTTCGCGCGTGCCGTGCCGGTCGCGGGGGAGTGAGTTTTCGATGGTGACGTTCGCTCAGGCGCAGGAGCGCGCCGAGGAGTGGATCAACGGCGATCTGCCGGGCTATCAGCACCGTGAGGTGCGGGTGCGGGAGTTCGAGCTCGGGTTCGTGGTGTGGGCGGAGGATCGGGCGGACGGTCCGCGTTCCGACGGTGGCGCGCAGCGGCTGGTCATCGCCCGGGACAGTGGGGAGGCCACGCTGTGGCCGTCGCTGCCGGTGGGTGAGGTGATCCGCCGGTTCGAGGAGGAGTACGGCCGTACGGAGGCGGCTCCGGCCGCCGCGCCGGCGCCTCCGGCTCGGGTGGATCTGAATCAGACGTCGTTCCTGCTGACTCCGCCGGAGTGGTTGCAGGACGCGGCGGACCGGATGGGGATTCCGGACCGTCGCGCGGGGGCCGGTGCCGGTGTGTCCGATGGTGCCGGGTCCCGTCCCGCCGCGGCCGGCGGCGCCGATTCCGGCTCCGGTACGGGTGGTTCCGGTGCTTCGGGTGCCAACGGGGTGTCCGGGGGCGGTGGTTCGCTGCCCGAGACGATGGCGGGGCCGGTCGGGCAGTCGCCCTCGGCCGGCCGTGGGGCGCCCGACGCCCCGGCTGACGCCACGCCGTGGCCGGCCGCCGCCTCGGCGGAGGACGAGGTGCGGGACGCCGTGCCGCCGAGGGACGCCGAGCCGCACGACGCGGTGCCCGCGGGGGCGACGCCGTGGGCCGGGACGGACACCAACGCGGAGGCCGAGGACGACCGTTCGGTGCCGCTGCCGGACACCGTGTTCGCGCCCCAGCTGTCCGAGGTGAGCGACGCGGACGACACTCCGCCGCCCAGCGCGCTGCCGGACGCCAAGACGGCGCTGATCTCCGGCGGCAGCCAGCTTCCGCGTACGACGGTGGCGCCGGCCATGGGTGGCCCCGGTCCCGGTCCTGGCGGGGGCGTGCAGGGTGGCCCCGCGCAGCCGTCACAGCAGCTTCCGTCCGGTCCGGGCACCCCGCCGCCGGGAGCCTCGCAGTCGTACGGGTACCCGCAGGGTTCCGGTGGCCCGCAGGGGCCCGGTGCTCTGCAGGGTCCGGGGACCCCGCCGCCCGGGGCGCCGTCGTACGGCTATCCGCAGGGCCCGGGTGGGCCGCAGGGGCCCGGTACGCCGCCTCCGGGATCTTCGCCCGCGCCCCACGCCGGTGACATCGCCGACGCCGCGACGAGCAAGGCCGCGCCGCCGCCGCGTCGGGGTGGTGCGGCCGGTGCGCCGCCGCCTCCGGCTCCGCCCGGGGTCCCGGGGATGCCGGGTGCCCGTCCGGGTGCCACGCCTCCGCCGCAGTCCGGTCCCGGCGCTCCGGGCACCCCGGCGGGCGGGTACGTGCCGACCCAGATGGTCTCCTCCCTCGGGCCGGGTGGCCCGGGTGGTCCGCACGCTCCTGGTGCTCCTGGTGCTCCCGGTGCGCCGAATCCGCCGGGGGGTACGCCCGCCGGTGGTGTGCATCACGCGGCGACGATGCTGGCCGGGCCCGCCGTGGGCGGACCGGGTGCGCCGCTGCCGCCGGGGCCTCCTGGCGCTCCGGGGCAGCCGGGTGGTCCGCACGCCCCTGGTGCTCCTGGTGCCCCGGGTGCTCCCGGTGCGCCGAATCCGCCGGGGGGTACGCCCGCCGGTGGTGTGCATCACGCGGCGACGATGCTGGCCGGGCCCGCCGTGGGCGGACCCGGTGCGCCCGGTGCGCCCGGTGCGCCCGGGGCCCCGCAGCCGCCCGGGCCGCCCGGGATGCCGCCGGGGGCTCCCCACGGGATGCCCGGACAGCCGATGCCCGGTCAGCCGATGCCCGGTCAGCCGGGGCCGCCGATGGGGGCTCCGCCGGCGTACGGCTACCCGCAGCCGCCGGCCGGGCAGCCGACCGTGGGCCCCGGCTACCAGGCGGTCCTGCGCTTCCGGGCGCCGGACGGGTCCGAGCAGCAGGTGATCCGGCGTTCGGCGCCGGGTACGCCGCACCCGGAGTGGCAGATCTTCCACGAGCTGCGCGGGATGAACATCCCGCCGGAGGCCGTGCTGGAGCTGCACACCGAGTTGGAGTCGTGCGAGCTGCCGGGGGCGTACTGCGCGCGGATGATCCGTGAGCAGTGGCCGAACGCGCGCATCACGTCCATCGCCCCGTACGGCAAGGACCACGCGAGCAGGCAGCAGGGTATGGCTCAACTCCTCGCCCATCAGGGTGAGTTGCACCAGGTCGCGGACGGTCCGGCGCGGCCCGCGCCGGTGCGGGCGCCGTTGCCGCCGGTGCAGCCGGCGCCGCCGGTCCCGCCGGAGGCGATCGGGCAGGAGCTGGCGGCGGCGTTCGGGCCGGGGGTGTTCCGGTTCGACCAGCAGGCGGTGTCGCGGCAGGGTGTTCCGCCGATCGTGGCGCACACGCTGGTCGTGGCCGGACTGCCGGTGGACATGGGTCCGTTCTTCTGGGCGCAGGCCCAGCCGGGCCGTCCGGTGCCGACGCTGGCGGAGCTGGCGCAGGAGCGGGGTGTGCAGCCGGCGGCGGACGCGGGCTCGTACCTGGTGATGGGCAGCGATTTCGGCAAGGCGCTCTGTGTGCAGTACGGCACGGCGAACATCGTGGCCGTGCCGGTGGAGGCGGGGCCGGGCGGTGCGCCCGTACCGCCGCAGTTCGTGAACACGGGCCTGCCCGAGTTCGCGCGCTGTCTGGCTCTGCTCGGCCGGATGTGGCGGCTGCGCTTCGGTCTCAACCAGGAGCAGGCGGGCCGCTGGACCGTCGACTTCCAGGCGCAGCTCGCGGCCCTCGACCCGGCGGCGCTCGCCTCGCCGGAGAGCTGGTGGTCGGTGCTGCTGGAGCAGATGTGGGACGGGTTGCTGTGACCCGTCGCGGCTGACCTCCACGTCGGCCGTCCGCCATACGCATGACGCGAGGGCCCGGCCCGGACACGCAGGTGATCCGGGCCGGGCCCTCGCGCGTGTCCGGGGCGGGGGCCCGGCGGGTGTCCGGCCGTCTGCTCCCGTGACCTCGCACGGAGTGTCGCGTTATGAACACTTTGGTCCGATCCATCAAGATGTGGCGCGAAATCATCATTTCGTGTGCGTCCGGCGGAGAGGGCCCAGCATGAGCAGCGCACCGACGGCACCCCATGACTTCGAGTTCGACGTCGTACGGCGTGGCTACCGTCCCGACGAGGTCGACGCCCACGCGGCGGCCCTCTCCAGGGACCGGGACGCCGCGTGGGAGCGGGCCGCCCGGCTGACCGTGCTGGCCCGGGAGATGGGCGCGGACCTCGACCTGCTGCGCGAGACGGTCGCCGGGCTCACCCCGCAGACGTACGAGGCGCTCGGTGGGCGCGCCCGGGAGTTGTTCGAGCTCGGTGTCGAGGAGGCGGCGGCCGTTCGCGAGGGCGGGCGTGAGGACGCGCGGCGGATCGTCGCCGAGGCGGAGGAGGCCGGGCAGCGGCTGCGGGGGGCTGCGCAGGCGTACGCCGACGAGGTGCGGGGCGAGGCCGAGGAGCGGGCCCGGCAGGTGTTGCTGGCGGCCCAGACCGAGGCCGACGAGCTGCGGATCGAGGCCCGGCGGGGGGTGAAGGAGGGGCGGGGCGAGGCGTTGGCCGCGCTGCGGGAGACGCGGGAGCGGGCGGAGGGGATGCTCGCGGAGCTCCAGAAGGAGTACGACGAGCGGGTGGCCGGGATCGAGCGGGAGGCCGCCGAGCGGGAGGCCGCGTTCGATGCGGCGCTGGCCGAACGGGTCGCCCGTGCGGAGGCGGAGCTGCTCGCGGCCGAGCAGGGGCTCGCCGACGCGGAGGCCGATGCGGCGCGGATGCAGGAGGAGGCGGAGGAGCGGGCCGCCGAGGCGTTGGCGGAGGCTCGGCGGCGGGAGGAGTGGGTGGCTCGGGAGACCGAGCGGGTGTTGCGGGAGCACGGGGAGAGGTGGGACGACGTTCGGGCGCACATGGATTGCATCCGGGAGAGTCTGTCCGCGTTGACCGAGTAGGTGCGGGGGTGGGGGGTGAGGGGGCACGGGGGTGCGTTGTCGGGTGCGGGTGGGTGGGGCTTCTCGCGCGGTTCCCCGCGCCCCTGGAAGGCGTTGGTGCCCGGCGGCTTCAGGGTGGCCGGAGGCCCGCTCGTTCCTGAGCGGTGCTCCGGCCGCGGTCGTCAGTCGCCCCTTCTTGTCGCGCCTGCCAGGATCCAGCCCTCCACCGCTTCGTACTGTCTGCGTTGTTCGTCTGCCTTGGCGCGGCCGGAGAGGGTCGTGCCGAGCCAGCCGAAGGCGAAGCCGAGGGGGATGGAGAGCAGGCCCGTGGTGGTGAAGGGGAACCAGTTGAAGTCGGCTCGGGGGAAGGCGGAGTGGGGGGAGCCGGAGACCAGGTTGGTGCCGGTCATGAGGACGAGGACGGAGAGGGTGCCGCCGATGAGGGTGTACATCAGGCCCGTACGGGTGTAGCGGCGCCAGAAGAGGCCGTAGACGAGGGCGGGCGCGATGGCGGAGGCGCCCAGGCAGAAGGAGAGGGTGACCAGGGGCTGGAGGTTGCGGTGCTGGACCATCGTGGCGAGGACGATCGCCGTGACGCCGACCGCGCAGGCCGAGAGCCTGGCGATGGTCATCTCGCGGCGGGGGGTGAGCGGTTCGCGGGCGCGGGCCGCGAAGACGTCGTGGGCGAGGGAGTTGGCGCAGGCGAGGATCATGCCGGCGACGGAGGCGAGCAGCGTCAGGAAGACGGCCGTCGTGACGGTGGTGAAGAGCAGCGTCTCCGCCGTGGACACCTCTGTCCCGAACGCCGCCATCGACCCCAGCAGATAGGCCGTGTTGCCCTGGGGGTCGGCCGCCGCGATCACCTCGCGGCCGATCAGGGCCGTCGCGCCGAAGCCGATCACCGAGATGATCAGGACGAAGAGGGCGACGGAGGGGACCGCCCAGGACAGTGAGCGGCGGACCTGGCGGGCGTTGTTCGCGGTGTACATGCGCATGGTGACGTGCGGGAGGCAGGCGCCGCCGAGGACGACTGTCAACTGGGCGCTGATCATGTCGAGTTCGGGGTACGGGCCGCCCGAGAACTGCAGTCCGGAGTGGAGGTAGCCGGTGCCGATACCGCTCTTCTCCGCCGCCGCGCCGAGCAGCAGGCCGGGGTTCCAGTCGAACTTGTGCAGGATGAGTACGGCGACGAGCGCGCCCGAGCCGAGCAGCATCACGATCTTGAGGATCTGGATGAGGGCGGTGCCCTTCATGCCGCCGATCGCCGCGTAGCCGATCATGAGCGCGCCGACGATCACCACGACGCCGGTCTTCAGACTGTCGCTGGAGAACCCGAGGATGAACGCCAGCAGGTCGCCGGTGCCCGCGAGCTGCACGAGCATCATCGGCATCAGCGCGGCGATCGTGACGACGCAGGCGACGATGCGTACGGACCGGCCGGGCATCCGCCGGGCCAGCGCATCGCCCATCGTGAACCTGCCCGCGTTGCGCAGGGGTTCGGCCAGCAGGAACATCAGCAGCATCAGGGACAGGGCCGTGCTCAGGGCGAGGACGACACCGTCGTAGCCGAAGAGGGCGATCACTCCGCCGGTGCCCAGCACGGTCGCCGCGGAGATGTAGTCGCCGGCGATGGCGAGGCCGTTGCGCATGGGGGAGAGCGAGCCGTAGCCGGTGTAGAACTCGTCGAGGTCGTCCCGGTCGGGGCCCGTCATCACGCACAGCAGGAGCGTGATGGTGGCGACCGCCGTGAAGCCGACGAGGGACATGGCCTGTGCCGACCCGCTGAACTCGGCGAGTCCGCCCGCGGCCGTGGTCGAGGGGGCGTCGGCGGTGAGGGCGGTGGTGGCGGTGACGCTCATCGAACCGTCCCCCGCCTCGCGTCGACCGCCGCGAGGTCGCGGATGCGGTCGGCCAGCGGGTCGACGCGCACGCGCGCGGTGTGCTCGTAGAGCCAGATGGCGAGGCAGGTCACCGGTACCTGGAGGAGGCCGAGCAGCAGGCCCGTGGAGAGTCCGCCGCTGACCTCGCTCGTCATGAACGACGGGGCGAAGGCGGACAGGAGGAGGAACAGCACGAAGTAGCCGAGGGCCGTCAGGGTCGCCACCCGCCGCTGCCAGCGGTACGCGCCGCGCAGCACCCGCAGGTCGCTGTGGTGGCCGAGGGAGGGGTGGCGGGGGGTGGCCGGGTTCGGCCGCGGTTCCGGTTCCCGGGGGGCCCAGGGGTAGGTCTGGTACGAGGGGGACGAGGTGTGCGGTGTGTACGGGGGTTGGTGCGGGGGTGACGAGAACGCGTCGGTCATCCCGTGGTCTCCTTGCGCGGCTCGGGTCCGGGTACGGACCGCAGGGAGGGGGGCGGGCGTGAACGCTACTCGTGGGTTCGGCGGAGCGCGAGCTTTTCGACAAACTGATCGGTCGGTATGCGCTTACTTGGAGGATCTGGCGCTGACCTGGGGTGTTACCCGGATTAACTCAGGTTTTTGAACGAGGGTCAGAAGGGGCTTGTGGAGTTGCTGTGCGCACCGTGTGAGATGTGCCTCACCGATCGCCACTTGGTCAACAAAACGACACTGGTTACCCTCCCCTTCGACCAAGTGCACGACCAAAAATAAAAAAGCGGGGGGAAGAGTGCGACCACACAGTCGCAGTCGAGCCATGCGCGGAGCGATGACCGTCGCTTCCGCGGTGCTCGTGCTGGCCGGCGGCCTACAAGCCGCACCGGCGCAGGCGGCGGGCACGGACAGGGACACGGGGAACACCGGCCGCACGGCCGACGACGGGGCACGGGGCAAGGACTTCTGGGAGGACGACGAGCTGCCGGCCGCCACGGCCGAGGCACGCGCCTCCGCACGGGCCGTCGCGTCCGGAAAGCCCGTCGCCGTCGACGAGTTGACGTCCTCGACCAGCCGGGTCGTCGCCCATCCGGACGGGACCTTCACCGCCGAGACGTCGACCTCGCCCGAACGCGTCCGCAAGGACGGCGCGTGGACGGACATCGACACGACGCTCGTCGCCCGCCCGGACGGCGGCCTGGCGCCGCGCGCCGCCGAGGACATCCGCTTCTCCGGCGGCGGCACCGACGAACCGCTGGCCCGGATGGTGCTGGCGGGCAAGGAGTACGCGGTGTCGTCCCCGTGGGCGCTGCCGGAGCCGGAGGTCGACGGCTCGTCGGCCGTGTACCGGTCGGTGCTCCCCGACGTGGACCTCGCCGTGCAGGCCCACCCGGACGGCTTCACGTACCACCTGGTGGTCCACAGCCGCGAGGCCGCCGCCGACCCGGCCCTGAGGAAGGTGAGCTTCCCCGTCGAGACCGAGGGGCTCTCCGTGCGCACGGACGACACCGGCGCGGCCTCGTTCGTGGACGCCTCGGGGTACGCGGTCGTCTCCAGCGGCTCGGCGCTGATGTGGGACGCGGGCACCGGGGCCGAGCCCTCGGCGGACACCGCGGTGAAGAAGGCCTCGTCGGTCCGGTCGGCATCGTTGTCGGGCTCCGCCGCCGAGGACGGCGCCCACTCCCTCGGCGCCGCCGCCGTCGCCGACTCCCTCAGCGCCGACGCCACCTCGCGTACGGCCGTCATGGACACGGCGGTCACCGACGACACCCTGACCGTCGTCCCGGACCAGGACTTCCTGACCGACCGGGACACCACCTACCCGGTGGTCATCGACCCGCC
Organism: Streptomyces akebiae; assembly: GCF_019599145.1. Lineage (NCBI taxonomy): Bacteria > Bacillati > Actinomycetota > Actinomycetes > Kitasatosporales > Streptomycetaceae > Streptomyces > Streptomyces akebiae. The sequence goes on from NZ_CP080647.1 coordinate 6,038,729, forward strand.
CGCGGTCAAGGCGACCCTGACGGGCTGGACCGCGCTGTGGTCGGACTCGCCGGGCACCAGCTTCTGGAAGACCAAGCACGCCCTCGGCGTGGGCTACGACGCGTACGTGGACAACAAGAAGTCCCGCTCGCTGTTCCAGTTCGACACCCGCAGGGTGGCCGGCAAGAAGATCCTCAACGCCACCTTCACGGCGTACGCGATCTGGTCGGCGAACTGCGACAAGCGCGACGTCAACCTGTACCGCACGAGCCAGATCTCCTCGTCCACCACCTGGAACTCGCAGGACAGGTCGCTCAAGTGGCACGCGAAGGTCGACACGGTCTCCGCCGCCAAGGGCCACTCCGTGGACTGCAAGGACGGTGACATCGAGTTCGACGCCACCGCCGCCGTCGCGCACACCGCGAAGGCGAAGGACACGCTGACCACGCTCGGTCTGCGGGCCGACGAGGGCGACCCGATCGCCTGGAAGCAGTTCATGTCGCCGCTGGACCCGGAGGCCACGTCCGCACGCAAGCCCCGGCTGTCCATCACCTACGTCACCCCGCCGGACAGCAAGCCGTCCTCGGTGAAGATGTCCGACCCGAAGATCGCCTGCTCGGCCTCCACGGCACCCGCGCAGATCCGGGACGCCACGCCCCGGCTGACCGCGACGCCCACGTCGAGCGACGCCTCCAACGCCTCGCTGCGCCCCCACTTCGAGCTCTACAGGGGCGGCGCGACCACGGCGACCTCGCTGAAGCCGACCACCTGGACGGACAGCGGCACGGCCGGCACCTCCGTCACCGCGACCCTGGACGAGAAGGTCACGTACAAGTTCCGGGCCCGCACCGAGTACAAGTACACCTGGAAGGGCGACACCCACTCCCTCTACGGGCCGTGGTCGGGCTACTGCTACTTCACGGTGGACTCCAAGGGCCCGCTGCTGCCGAAGGTCTCCTCGACCGTCTACAAGGAGTGCGCGGGCACCAGTTGTGACGCCGCCGACCCGGAGCAGGGCAGCGTCGGTATGACCGCCGGCTTCAAGGTGGAGGGCGGCGCCGGCGACGTCCGCCGCTACGACTGGTGGCTCAACGGCGTGAAGCTCGGCAGCAAGTCGTTCACCGCCAACACCCCCGCGTACGAGATCGAGGCCGCGCCCGACAAGCGGCTCACCAACACCCTGCGCGTGCAGACCTACGACGGGGCGGGCAACGCCAGCCCGCACGCCGACTACCAGTTCCGGGTGGCCAAGGGCTCCGACCCGGTCGCGAGCTGGAAGTTCGACGAGGGCAGCGGTACGACCGCCGCGGACTCCTCCGGCAACAACCGCACGCTCACCCTGACGTCGACGACCTGGACGGACAAGGCCCGCCTCGGCGGCGCTCTGCGCACCGCCAACGTCAGCGGACAGGGCGGTGTCACCGCCTCCACCGTGCTCGACACCACCAACAGCTTCGCCGTCGGCGGCTGGGTGCGGCTGACCTCCAAGGACCACATCTCCACCGTCGCCACCCAGAGCGGCACCCGCGCGGGCGCCTTCCAGCTGTACTTCTCGCAGTCGCTGGACCGCTGGGTCTTCAACCGGTACGCCACCGACGCCGACGCGCCGACGATCGTGCGCGCCCAGTCCAAGAAGCCGCCCGTGGTGGGCGCGTGGACCCATGTGATGGGCGTCTACGACCACAACAAGAAGCAGATCCGGCTCTACGTCAACGGACAGCTCCAGGCGGCCACCGAGTTCACCACCCCCTGGGCCGCCAAGGGCACCTTCGAGGTCGGCCGGATGAAGGCGAGCGGCCGTTACTCGTCGTGGTTCGAGGGCGACCTCGACCACATCCAGGTCTGGAACCGGGTGGTCTTCGACAACGAGATGGGCGCGATCGCCAACGCCGAGAACCCGGCCACCGGGCAGACACAGCCCGCGCTGCTCGCCAACTGGGGCTTCGACGAGACCTCCGGCACCGTCGCCGTCGACGCCACCGGCCGGGGTCACGGCCTGACCCTCGAACAGGGCGCGGCCTTCGGCACCACCGACGACCCCGCCCACGGCAGTGTCCTGGAGCTCGACGCCGCCCAGTACTCCCGGGCCACCTCGCCCGTCTCCCTGGACGAGTCCGGCAGCTACACCCTGGCCGGCTGGGTCGACCTGGCCGCCCAGTCGCGGCTGGAGAACACCACCATCGCCCACTCGCCGACCGTCTTCTCCCACCCGGGCGCCGAACGGAACTCCTTCCGCCTCTGGTACCGGCAGCCGGAGGGCCAGAGCGTCGGCGACTGGAACTTCGGGCGCTACGAGACGGACGTCCTGCTCGGCCCGGCCGCCACGGTCACCTCCGACGAGGTCAACGCGCCCGGCGGCTGGGTGCACGTCGTCGCCGTCTTCGACTCGGTGAACAGCTCCATCAAGCTGTACGTCTCCGGACAGCGGCAGGGCGACGAGGACGGTGTGCCCAGCGAGGACACCTACCAGCCCGCCGGGCCCCTGATGGTCGGCGGTTCGCGCCGCCACGACAACGGCGAATGGGGCAACCCGCTGCCCGGCCGCCTCGACGACCTGCGTGTCTACGCCGGAGTGCTGTCCGACGCGGAGATCACACAGCTGGCGACGGTGGACGAGCCGCCGGTGCCGATCGAGTAGCCGACCACCTCCTTCCTCTTCCAGCGGTGTGCCGGGCCGTCCGCCCGGCACACCCTCGTCCCACGATCCGGGAGAACTCCCCACGTGTTGTCCAGGAACAGCTCACTGCTGCCCAAAAGCTGGGCATGGAGCAGAGCGGGCCGACGCCGGCTGGCGTCCGTCGTGCTGCCCGTGTCCACGGCGATCGTCGCCACGCTGCTGAGCGCCGCACCGGCGCTCGCCGCCGACGACGACCGCGACCACACCGCCCTGCAGAAGGCCAAGTACGGCAACGCCCGGCCCTTCGACCCGAAGGTCACCAAGGTCAAGGACCCGACCGTGGCCGCCGCGCGCGAGACGCTCGCCAAGGCCCGCGCGAAGGTGACGTGGCCGGACGCGTCGGCCGTGACGGTCAAGCCGTCGAAGGCGGTAAAGGCGACCAAGAGAGCCACCACGGCCACCACGACCACCACGGCCAAGACGGCTGAGGCAACCGAGGCGACCGCGGTGCCCGAGGTGCGCGTCCTCGGCCGCAAGGCCACCGGCCGACTCGGCATCGACGGCCTGGTGTTCACCGTCTCCGGCGGCGACGGGGCCAGGACCGCCACCACGGTCGACTACAGCTCCTTCGCCGACGCCTACAGCGGCAACTGGTCCTCCCGCCTGCGTCTCGTCCAGCTCCCCGCGTGCGCGCTGACGACGCCGGAGAAGGCCGAGTGCCGTAGAACGACCCCGGTGGCGTCGGAGAACGACGCCGAGGCGGAGACCGTGACCGCCCAGGTCACCCCGCCCAAGGCCAAGACGGGCAAGGCCCGGCCGGCCGCCATGGTGATGGCGCTGTCCGCGGCGGCCGGCTCCGACCAGGGCACCTACGAGGCCACGCCGCTGGCGTCCTCGTCCACCTGGTCGGCCGGCGGCTCCAACGGCGACTTCACCTGGAACTACCCCCTGGAGACCCCGCCGGCCCCTGCCGGTCCGGCGCCCAACCTGTCCATCGGCTACTCCGCGCAGAGCGTGGACGGCCGTACCTCCTCCACCAGCGCGCAGTCGTCCTGGATCGGCGAGGGCTTCGACCTGTCGACGTCGTACGTCGAGCGGGCGTACGGCAGTTGTGAGGACGACGGGCAGGACAAGAAGTACGACCAGTGCTGGAAGGAGGACAACGCCTCCCTCGTCCTCAACGGCAAGTCGACGCCCCTGGTCAAGGGCTCCGACGGCAAGTGGCGGCCCAAGAGCGACGACGGTGAGCGGGTCGTCCACGACACCGGCGCCGTCAACGGCGACGACGGTGACACCGGGGAGAACGGCGACAAGGGCGAGTTCTGGACGGTCACCTCGACCGACGGAACCCAGTACGTCTTCGGCAAGAACCGTCTGCCCGGCTGGAGTTCGGGCAAGCCGGAGACCAACTCGGTGTGGACGCTGCCGGTCTTCGGCGACGACTCGGGCGAGCCCGGCTTCTCCTCCGGCGACTCCTTCTCCGGTCGCGCCAAGACGCAGGCCTGGCGGTGGAACCTCGACTACGTCGTGGACCCCCGCGGCAACGTCATGACGTACTGGTACGACAAGGAGCTCAACCACTACGCCAAGAACGGCACCACCGGCAACGGCACCGAGTACGTCCGCGGCGGCTGGCTCAAGCGCGTCGACTACGGCCAGCGCACCGACACCATCTTCTCCACCACCCAGCCCGCCGCGGCCCGCGTGAAGTTCACCGTCGCCGAGCGCTGCCTTCCCGTCTCCGGCGGCGAGAGCTGCGGCTCGCTGACCTCGTCGAACCGCAACGCCTGGCCGGACGTGCCGTTCGACCAGATCTGCGCCGCCGACAAGCCCTGCACCGACCAGCCCAGCCCGTCGTTCTTCACCCGCAAGCGCCTGACCGACGTCACCACCCAGGTGTACGACGGCTCCGGCGGCGCCGACACCGACTACCGCGCCGTCAACGCCTGGCACCTCGGGCAGACCTTCCCCGACCCGGGCGACGGCTCCGACGCCGGCCTGTGGCTGGACTCCATCAAGCGCACCGGCAAGGCGGGCACCGACGCCTCCCTGCCCGCGGTCACGTTCAGCGGCATCCAGCTGCACAACCGCGTCGACCGCACCGGTGACGACGTCGCCCCCTTCATCAAGTGGCGCGTCCGCTCGGTCCTGTCGGAGACCGGCTCCAAGCTCACCGTCAACTACTCCAAGGAGGACTGCGTCGCCGGCAGCGATGTCCCGTCCGACCTCGACTCCAACACCCGCCGCTGCTACCCGGTCAAGTGGATACCGCCGTCCAACCCGACGCCGGGCACCGACCCCAAGCCGCGCACCGACTTCTTCCACAAGTACGTCGTCACCCAGGTCACCGAGTCCGACCCCTACGGCGGCGCCCCGCTGAAGCAGACGGACTACACCTACAGCGGCGGCGGCGCGTGGGCGTACGACGACGAGTCGCCCATCACCCAGGCCAAGTACCGCACCTGGAACATCTGGCGCGGCTACCAGAAGGTCACCACGACCACCGGCGAGCCCTCCGGCACCCGCTCGAAGTCGACGACCCTCTACTACCGGGGCATGGACGGCGACAAGCAGTCCGGTGACACCACCCGCAAGGAGACGGTCACCGACTCCACGGGCAAGGCGGTGACGGACTCCGAGCAGTTCGCCGGCCAGGCCCGCGAGCAGATCACGTACAACGGCGTCGACGGCGCGGAGACCAGCGGCACGATCAACACCCCCTGGTCCCGCACGACCGCCACGGACAAGCACTCCTACGGCACGGTCAACGCGTACATGGTCCGCACCGCCTCCACCGTCACCCGCACCCCGGTGACCGGCGGCACCACGCTGACCTCCACCAAGTCGACGACGTACGACCCGACGAGCGGTCTCGCCCTGAAGGAGGAGACCGACGCGGCGGGCGAGAAGGACTGCGTCGTCACGGAGTACGCCGTCAACGACACGGCGTGGATCCTGTCGCTGCCGAAGCGGGTGGAGAAGGTCTCCACGGGCTGCGACGCCACACCGAAGCGGACGAACGACCCGAAGACGACCGATGTGATCTCGGACGTCCGCACCTCCTACGACGACCAGGCCTACGGCAAGGCCCCGACGAAGGGGCTCCCGACACGCGAGGAGCGCGTCACGGGCTACAAGGCCGACGGTTCCGCCGTGCTCCAGACGGTCACGACCGGCAAGCACGACGCCCTGGGGCGGGTGACCGACACCTGGGACACCAACGGCACCAGGATGAAGCACACCGAGTACACCCCGGCGACCGGCGGACCGCTCACGAGGACGGTCGAGACCAACGCGCTGGACCACACGGTCACCACGGACCTCGCGCCGGAGTGGGGGGTGAACCTCTCCACCACCGACCCGAACGGCAATCGGACCGAGATGGCCTACGACTCCCTCGGCCGCCTCACCGACGTCTGGCTCGCCGACCGCAACCGGTCCGCCGACCAGGCACCGAACCAGAAGTTCGAGTACAAGGTCCAGAACACCGCCGCGTCCTGGGTCGCGACCAAGGCGCTGCGCAACGACGGCAAGACGTACGACACCCGTTACGCCATCTACGACTCGCTGCTGCGTCTGCGGCAGACCCAGACGCCCGCCGCGACGGGGGCGGGCCGGGTGATCACCGAGACGAAGTACGACACCCGCGGCCTGGAGGTCTCGGCCGTCTCCGACTACGTGGACACCAAGGCGCCCTCCGGAGCACTGGCCGATCTGCTGACCGCCGCACCGGCCGGGACCGCGGTCGAGTACGACGGAGCGGGTCGGCCCGTGGTGGAGAAGATCCTCGTCAACGACAAGGAGTTCTCCCGCACCAAGCACACCTACCTGGGCGACACCACCGTCGTCGAGCCGCCCGCCGGCGCGTCAGCGGTACGGCAGCGGGTGGACGCCCGCGGCCGGCTCGTGGAGAAGCTGGAGTACGACGGCAACACGGCCGGCGGCGGCTTCACCCGGCTCACCTATGGATACGACCACGCCGATCGGCTCACCGGCGTCAAGGACGACGACGGCAACACCTGGACGTACGGCTTCGACTTCCTGGGCCGTGAGACCAGCGCGAGCGACCCCGACGCGGGAGCGACCTCCTCCGAGTACAACGACCTCGACCAGGTCGTCGCGACCACGGACGCGCGGAAGAAGACCATCGGCTACACCTACGACCTGCTGGGCCGTTCGACGGGCAAGCTCGACGGCAAGGTCCCCGTGGTGGACGGCAAGCCGACCCCCGACGACGCCAGGTACCTGGCGCGCTGGACGTACGACTCCATCGCCAAGGGGCAGCTCACCTCGTCGATCCGGTACGTGGGCGGCAAGTCCGGCAACGTCTACGCGTCCACCAACGCCAAGTACGACAAGGTCTACCGCGTCCTGAGCGAGCAGTACACGGTCAGCAAGGCCGAGGGCGACCTCGCCGGTGCCAGTGGTGTGTACACGATCGCCAACGAGTTCAACCTCGACGGCACACAGAAGAAGCGCACCATCCCCGCCATGGGCGGTCTGGCCCAGGAGGTCCTGGAGTACGGCTACACCGAGAAGGGGTCGCCCGACACCCTCCAGGGCCTCACCGGCATCGTCCAGAACACGGACTACCTGCCGGCCGGCGAACAGATCCGGGTCACACTCGGCGTGTCGTCCACGGCGAACTGGACCGAGATCAACCGGAGTTACGAGACGGGCACCAAGCGGCTGGCCCGCCAGAGCGTGGTCTCCGAGACCAACTCCGGCACGGACTCGGACGTGTACTACCGCTACGACCTCGCCGGAAACCCGGTGGAGGTCGAGGACAGGGCCACCAGCCCCAGTGACCGGCAGTGCTTCACCTTCGACGGCCACCGTCGGCTGAAGGCCGCCTGGACCACCACCGCCGACTGCGCCACGGCTCCCACCAAGAGCAACGTCGGCGGACCGGCGGCCTACTGGCAGTCGTTCTCCTTCGACGCGGCCGGCAATCGCAAGTCGGTCACCAACCATCTGACGTCGCAGACGACGTCGTACCAGTACAAGACGACCGACCAGCCGCGTCCGCACGCGCTGGCCTCGACCGAGACCAAGAACGCGGCCGGGACCGTCACCGCCGAGTCCGGCTACACCTACGACCCGTCCGGCAACGCCGTCACCCGTACGACGGGTGGGAAGACCCAGCGACTCGACTGGAACACGGAGGGCAAGCTCGACAAGGTCACCGAGGCCGACGGCACCACCACCGAGTACCTGAACGACGCCGGCGGCAACCGGCTGATCCGCCGGGACAAGACCGGTACCACGCTCTACCTGGGTGAGACCGAACTGCGCCTCGACAAGGCGAGCGGCAAGGTCGAGGCCACCCGCTACTACAGCCACGGCGGTCAGCCGGTGGCGGTCCGCACGACGGCGGGGCTCACCTGGATCGCCGGCGACCACAACGGCACGGCGAGTGTGCAGGTCGACGCAGCGACCCAGGCCGTCACCCGCAGGCACATGACGCCCTTCGGCGAGGCCCGCGGAGCGGCGGCCAAGTCCTGGGTGGGTGAACGGGGGTTCGTGGGAGGCACCCAGGACCCGACCGGCCTCACACATCTCGGGGCACGCGAGTACGACCCGGCAACCGGGCGGTTCATCAGCGTCGACCCCGTGGCCGACGTCACCGATCCGCAGCAGATCAACGGCTACGCGTACAGCAACAACAACCCCGTCACCTTCGCCGACCCCGACGGCAAGTTCTTCGGCGCGATCTTCGCCCTGATCCGGGCCATCGTCCGCATCATCGTCGCGGTGATCAACTACCTGCGCTGGCGGGCCGCTTCGTCCGCGCAGTCCGGCGGTATGTCCACCATGGGCAGCGCCAACTACGCGAGCAGCGGCGGAACCGGCACGGACTGTTCCGCCACGTATCCGGCGTACAAGCCCGGCTGCAACACCAATGTGGAGCCGGAGGACCCGCGCGCGGAGGGCTCGTTCAAGGACAGCCTGGGAGGCATAGGCCACAACCTGGTGTCGGGCTTCGAGGCCATGTCCAACTTCAGCCCCGTCTGCTGGTTCGAGGACTGCAGCGGTGGCACCGACATGTACGACGACTTCGTCGAGAAGCATGGCGTGGACACCGACTCGCAGGCCTTCGACTCCGGGGACAAGGCGGCCGAGGCGGCGGGCTTCGCCACGGGGGGCATCGGCTTCCTGAGGTCGCTCGCGAAGAAGCTGTTCAAGACCACCAGCAAGAAGGCACCCAAGGGCGACGTGCCCCAGGTGAAGGCCGCGACCCGGATCAAGGACGGAGGGTGGGACCTCCAGGGCGGTGCCGATCCGCTCAGCATCCTTCCCAAGAACGCGACTTCGGAGAAGTGGACGCAGATTCCGGGCGGTGCGGCGAAGGGCGCCAAATGGAAGTGGACGGATCCGGTGACAGGCAAGACGGTGCGACTCAGGGTGCACAGTTCGGACCCCAGCGCCCCGGCCGGCAGCAACGCGGCCAAGGGCGACATCGTCCGCATTCAGATCGGAAATCAGTTCCAGGACATCACCGGTAAGCTCTACCACAAGAACGTCCACAAGCCGGCCAGTGAGAATTACAACGCCGCCGCCGCGAACGCGACCCATATTCCCTGGCCCAGTCAGCACAAGCTGCCGTACTGATCGGAGAGAGCGCGGTGGGTATCGGCAACAGAAGACTGGCCGAGCTGATCAGGGAACTGGTCAGCGACGACGCACGGCTACGCGAGAGAGGCAGTGACCGTGTCGAGGACTGGATGAACTCCTACTCCCCGAAGGAGGCAAGGGTCATCGCCGAGACACTGGCGCTCATGGCGTCCTTCGAGGAGTCACGGGAGTGCCTGGAGGCTCAGCTCCACGCCCTGTCCGAGCTGGACACCGCCGACCGGATAGGTGGCGCGGACCTGACTCCGCTCCGGGATATTCCCGACACTCGCATTCACGTCGAGCACCGGGACTATGTGGAGGATCTCGCCCCCTATCTCGAAAAGGGAGCGCAATAGCCGGGAAGTTCGGGACGACGGACCAGAAGTGAAAGGTGCGGGGCGGGCACGCGTCATGGCGTGCCCGCCCCGCACCGCGCTCAGCCCTTCAGCACCGGAAACCTCCGAGGCGCCACCCCCACCAGCACCAGCAACGCCACCACCGCCGCGCCCCCCGCCCCCAGGTACACCGCGTGGACCGCGTCCGCGACCGCTCGGCGGACCGGCTCGGACGCCGGGCCGGAGCCGAGGCCGTGGGTCACGGCGTCGAGGTTTCCCGAGCCGCCCAGCCGGGACGCCAGGACCCCGTTCGCGACCGCCCCGAAGGCCGCCGCGCCCAGGGTCTGCCCGGTCTGGCGGCAGAAGAGTATGGAGGCGGTGGCGGTGCCCCTCTCCTCCCACTCCACCGACGACTGCACACCGATGATCAGGGGGAGCTGGAAGAGCCCCAGCGCGGCGCCCAGCAGGAGCATCAGCAGCGTCGGTTGCCAGGCTTCGCCGGGGTAGGGGAGGAGGGCGAACGAGAACAGGACGAGCGCCGCACCCGTGATGCCGAGGATCGCCGTGTTGCGGAAGCCGATGCGGCGGTAGACGTGCTGGCTGAGGGCCGCCGACAACGGCCAGGTCAGCGTCCAGACGGAGACGACGAACCCGGCCGCCACCGGCGCCAGGCCCAGCACCGCTTGCGCGTAGGTCGCCAGGAAGACCGTGGGCGCCACCATCAGCAGGCCCAGCGCGCCGAGCGCCAGGTTCACCGCCGCGATCGTGCGCCGGCGCCACACCCAGCCCGGGATGATCGGCTCGGCGGCCCGGCGCTCGATCAGCACCAGTACACCGATCAGGGCGACTCCCGTGCCCAGCAGGCACAGTGAGGGCCAGGAGAACCAGGACCAGGCCACCCCGCCCTGCACCAGCGCCGTCAGCAGGGCCCCTCCGCAGGCGAGGATCGTCAGGGCGCCCGCCCAGTCGGTACGGGGCCGGCCGCCCGTCGACTCCCGCGGCGGCTCGTGCAGATGACGGACCAGCAGCCACAACGCCACCGCGCCGAGCGGCAGGTTGATGAGGAAGATCCAGCGCCAGTCCGCGTACGTGGCGAGGACACCGCCCACTCCGGGGCCCGCCACCGCCGACACCGCCCACACCGTGGACAGTTTGGACTGGATCCTGGGGCGCTCCGCCAGTGGGTACAGGTCCGCCGCCAGCGTCTGCACCGTGCCCTGGAGGGCGCCACCGCCCAGGCCCTGGACGATCCGGAAGGCGATCAGGGCGCCCATGTTCCAGGCCAGCGCGCACAGCAGCGAGCCCAGCAGGAACAGGGCGGCGCCCGCGACGAGGACCGGCTTGCGGCCGAAGGTGTCGGAGAGCTTGCCGTAGACGGGGAGGGTGACGGTGACGGCGAGCAGATAGCCGGAGAAGAGCCAGGAGAAGACGGAGAAGCCACCGAGGTCGGCGACGATCTGCGGTACGGCGATCGAGACGATGGTGGCGTCCAGCGCGGCCAGGCCCATGGCCAGCATCAGCGCGGCGGTGACGGCTCTTCGGCGGCCGGATCCGGGGTGCCGTGCCGCGTCGTGTGCCGCGGGTCTTACGCCGCCCACCTGATTCTCGTCCACCGGATGCCTTCCCCTTGCACCTATCTGCCGCCGACCACCATGCCATTGACCCTGACGCCACGGCAGGGTGCAGCCTGGTCGCACCGGAAGGAGGAGGTGAACCCCGAGGCCGTCTCCTCCCGGCGGGCGAGAACCCCTAGGGGGACCTCCGTACTACGGCCGGGGGCGGGTTCGTACCGCCGGAGGACGAGACGGAAGGCCTCCCGTCCTTAACCTGGCTTTACGCCGCTGGGGGGCGGTGCACCGGAGCGGTGGGGGTGGGGTTTTCCCCAGCGGAAGACTGCGCTGGGCACCAGCGCGCCGGACCCCCTCCGGGGACCAGACTCATCGACGTACCGCTCGACGCACCACCTCGCATCGCAGCGCACCACCTCGCATCACCACGCACCGCAACGCCAGCGGCATCCGCTGCCCGACTTAGGAGACATACCGTGACATCGGCTGTGACCATCACCAGGCACGGGGGTACTGGAGGGACTACGGCCGTTGCCGCGCGGGCGCGGCAGGTCGTGAAGGCGTACGGGTCCGGTGAGACCCGCGTCGTCGCCCTCGACCACGTGGACGTGGACATCGCGCGGGGTCAGTTCACCGCGATCATGGGCCCCTCGGGGTCCGGCAAGTCCACCCTCATGCACTGCCTCGCCGGGCTCGACACCGTGACGTCGGGCCAGATCCACCTCGACGACACCGAGATCACCGGTCTCAAGGACAAGAAGCTCACGCGGCTGCGCCGGGACCGGATCGGGTTCATCTTCCAGGCGTTCAACCTGTTGCCGACGCTGAACGCGCTGGAGAACATCACCCTCCCCATGGACATCGCGGGGCGGAAGCCGAACAAGGAGTGGCTGGGGCGCGTCGTCGACACCGTCGGCCTGAGCGACCGGCTCAAGCACCGCCCGACCCAGCTCTCCGGCGGCCAGCAGCAGCGCGTCGCCGTGGCCCGTGCGCTGGCCGCCCGGCCGGAGATCATCTTCGGTGACGAGCCGACCGGCAACCTGGACTCGCGGGCCGGCGCCGAGGTGCTGGGCTTCCTGCGCAAGTCGGTCGACGAGCTGGGCCAGACCATCGTGATGGTCACCCACGACCCGGTGGCCGCCTCGTACGCGGACCGGGTGCTGTACCTGGCCGACGGCCGCATCGTCGACGAGATGTACAAGCCGACCGCCGAAGCCGTGCTGGACCGCATGAAGGACTTCGACGCCCGGGGGCGTACGTCATGACTGTCATGAAGACCTCGATGCGCAACTTCTTCGCGCACAAGGGACGGATGGCGCTCTCCGCCATCGCGGTCCTGCTGTCGGTGGCGTTCGTGACGGGGACCCTGGTCTTCACGGACACGATGGGCACGACGTTCGACAAGCTGTTCGCGGCCACCTCCTCCGACGTCACGGTCAGCGCCAAGGGCGCCTCGGACAGCGGTGAGACACAGTCCGACAACGGCAAGCCGCCGGTCATGCCCGCGTCGGTCGTCGACAAGGTGGGTGGCGCGGACGGCGTGAAGTCGGCCGAGGGCACCGTCTTCTCGACCTCGGTGACGGTCGTCGACGCCGACAAGGACAACCTCTCGCCCACCAGCGGCGCCCCGACCATCGTCGGCAACTGGAACGCCAACGACGCCCGCACCATGAAGATCTCCTCCGGCAACACGCCGCGCGGCCCCGACCAGATCGTGGTCGACGCGGACACCGCCGACAAGCACGGCCTGAAGCTCGGCGACGAGATCGGCGTGATCAGCGCCGTCGGCACGCACCAGGCGAAGATCTCCGGCATCGCCGAGTTCCAGGTCACCAACCCGGGCGCCGCGATCTTCTACCTCGACACCGAGACCGCGCAGAAGACCCTCGTCGGCGAGACCGGCGTGTACACCAACGTCAACATCACCGCCGCGAACGGCTTCACGGACGCGCAGGTGAAGAAGAACGTCTCCGCCGAGCTCGGCGGCGCCTACAAGGTGCAGACCGCCAAGGAGATCGCGGACGCCAACGCCAAGGACGTCGGCGAGTTCATGAGCGTGATGAAGTACGCCATGCTCGGCTTCGCCGGGATCGCCTTCCTGGTCGGCATCTTCCTGATCATCAACACCTTCTCGATGCTGGTCGCCCAGCGGACCCGCGAGATCGGCCTGATGCGGGCCATCGGCTCCAGCCGCAGCCAGGTCAACCGGTCGGTCCTCGTCGAGGCCCTGCTCCTGGGCGTGTTCGGCTCGGTCCTCGGGGTCGCCGGCGGTGTCGGACTGGCCATCGGCCTGATGAAGCTGATGAGCGCCACCGGCATGAACCTGTCCACCGACGACCTCACCATCGCCTGGACCACCCCGGCGGTCGGTCTGCTCCTCGGCATCGTCGTCACCGTCCTCGCCGCGTACGTGCCGGCCCGGCGCGCGGGCAAGGTCTCCCCGATGGCCGCCCTGCGGGACGCCGGCGCCCCGCTGGACGCCAAGGCCGGCCTCGTACGGGCCGTGATCGGACTGCTCCTGACCGGCGCCGGCGGCTACTGCCTGTACCTGGCCTCCGCCGCCGACAAGGCGAGCGAGGGCTCGATGTGGCTCGGTGGCGGGGTCGTCCTGTCCCTCATCGGCTTCGTCGTCATCGGCCCGCTGCTCGCCGGCGTGGTGGTGCGGGTGCTGGGCGCGGTCGTCCTGCGGGCCTTCGGACCCGTGGGCCGGATGGCCGAGCGCAACGCGCTGCGCAACCCCCGCCGTACGGGGGCCACCGGCGCCGCCCTGATGATCGGCCTCGCCCTGGTCGCCTGTCTCTCCGTCGTCGGCTCCTCCATGGTCGCCTCGGCCACCGAGCAGCTCGACAAGACGGTCGGCACGGACTTCATCATCCAGTCCGACACCGGCCAGCTGATCACCCCGCAGGCCGTGGATGCCGCCCGCTCGGCCGAGGGCGTCAAGAGCGTCACCGAGTACAAGTGGACCCAGGCCGACTTCACCACCCCCGACGGCAAGACGCTCAAGGAGACGGCGATCACCGCCGCCGACCCGAGCTACGCCACCGACCTCGCCACCGAGGTCGTCGCGGGCAAGCTGGCCGACGCCTACAAGCCCGACTCGATGTCCGTCCACGAGAAGTTCGCCGAGGACCACGGCATCGAGCTCGGCTCGAAGATCGCCGTCGACTTCAAGGACGGCCGCACGGCCGACCTGACCGTCCGCGCCATCACCAGCAGCGACGTCGTCATCGACGCCGGGGCGATGTACACCTCCATCGACACGATGGCCAGGTACGTCCCGGCCGAGAAGATGCCCCTCGACCAGCTGCTCTTCGCCTCGGCGAAGGAGGGGCAGGAGGCGGCCGCGTACAAGTCCCTCAAGGACGCGCTGCACGACTACCCGCAGTACGAGGTCCGCGACCAGACGGACTACAAGGAGGCCCTGAAGGGCCAGATCGACCAGCTCCTCAACATGATCTACGGCCTGCTCGCCCTGGCGATCATCGTCGCGATCCTGGGAGTCGTGAACACGCTGGCGCTGTCGGTCGTCGAGCGGACCCGCGAGATCGGTCTGATGCGCGCCATCGGCCTCTCCCGCCGCCAGCTGCGCCGCATGATCCGCCTGGAGTCGGTCGTCATCGCCCTCTTCGGCGCGTTCCTCGGCCTGGGGCTCGGCATGGGCTGGGGCGCCACCGCGCAGCAGCTCCTCGCCCTGGAGGGCCTGAACGTCCTCGACATCCCGTGGCCGACGATCATCGGGGTCTTCATCGGCTCGGCCTTCGTGGGCCTGTTCGCCGCGCTGGTCCCGGCGTTCCGGGCGGGCCGCATGAACGTCCTGAACGCGATCGCCACCGAGTAGCCACCGGCTGCCACCGGACACGGGGGAACGGGGACACGGGGGAACCGGGGGAGAGCCCGGCGCCCGGAAGCGGAGGCTTCCGGGCGCCGGGCTCCACCCGTTCCGGCGGGCGGGCGCCCACCGGCGGACGTGCGCGCGGATGCCCTCAGGACCGGTCGGGGGACGTACGTTGCAGCAGCACGTACCCCTGGATGACGCCCCGCAGCGTGTACGTGTCGCGCGGGTGCAGCTGACGGGCGTACCCGGGGACGTCCTTCACCCAGCGCGAGCGGTTGTTGAAGACGATGTAGTCGGGCGCGAGCCCCTTCGCCCGGCCGATCCAGAAGACCCGGCAGCGGGAGGTCAGCCGGCTGATGGGGCCGATGTTGGACTCGACGGTCGCCCCGTCGGGGATGGTGCCGAGCAGCTTCTCGACGGCCCTGACGTCCGCCGGCACCCGATAGGCGTCCGCCTTGGTCAGGGTGCCCAGCGGCAGCGCGGTCGTCAGCGCGAGCGACGCCGCGAGGACGGCGGTGGGCAGATGGATCGCGTACGAGCGCAGCCACGGCCGGGAGCTGTGCCGGGCGGCCGGGAGCGCGTCGACGAGCGCGAGGGTGATGATCGGCATCAGGACGGCGCTGTAGTGCCAGGCCGTGCCCCAGTAGTTGTCGTCGGAGGAGACGAACCGCCAGCCCAGGGTGGGCAGTACGGCGATGAGGACCGGGGAGCGCAGGGCGAGCAGTCCGCTGGTCGGGATCAGCAGCCAGAGAACGGTGCGGATCTTGACGTCCAGGCCGTCGAGGGGGCCGGAGCCGCCGACCTTGGTCAGGTAGTCGGAGGCGCCGGCGGTGTTGAAGGCCGGGATGACCAGGGTGAAGGTGAGCAGCGTGGCGACCGCGCCGAACGAGGCGACCGCGACGGCGTACGGCACCACGCGGGACGATCCCTCCCGCCGGGCCCGGAGCGCGACGACCACCGCTATCGCCGCCAGCGTCAGCCCTTGGTCCTCCTTGACCAGCACCAGCGGCAGTCCCCACAGGAGCGTCGCCCGCCAGCGTCGGCGCAGCAGCGCCTCCAGGGAGAACGCGATCAGCGGGACCGCGAAGCAGATCTCGTGGAAGTCGAAGTCCACGGCGTTCTGCAGCCCCCACGACAGCCCGTACGCCACCCCGAGCGCGAGTCCCCGGGCCTGCCCGAGCATCCGCGTCGCCGCCCGGGTCACCGGGACCGCCGACAGCGCGAACAGCGCGGCCTGGACGACCAGCAGCGTCACGGGGGTGGGGAAGACCCGGTAGAACGGTGCCAGCAGCATGGTGACCGGACTGAAGTGGTCCCCCAGGACGTTGTAGCCCGGCCCCTTCAGCTCGACGATCGGTGCCTGGAGGTGCGCGTACGCCCGCACCGCCTGCTCGTAGATGCCCAGGTCGTACGAGCGGGTCCCCATCCGCAGGTACCGCCCGACCGACACCGCCGCGTACGCCACGAACAGCACGAGCGCGAGCACGTACGGCTCCCGGCCGGCGAGGGAGAAGCGGCGGCCGGGAACAACGGGCGGGACCGACGCCGCGGCCGGCCCGGGTATGAGCGCCGACGAATTCGTGGACGGGGCGCTCGGGACCATGGGGGCTCACGTTCGGGTGGGGACGGGGGTGCACTAGAGACTAGGCGCCCCTGAAAAGCGCGGGGCGCAGCCCCCGCCTTTCAGGGGCGCGGGGAACTGCGCGAGCGACCCCTACGGACCCGCACCGGGGGGTCGAAGGGGCGCGGCCCCTTGAGGAAGGGACGGGTAGGGGCGGCGGGGGCGAGACCAAACCCGTCCACGGCCCCCACCCCGCGCGTCGTACCCTGGACACCCCCGGCCCGTCACACGAGGTCCGGGCGTTCGTGTTGCCCCAGCAGCCCCAGCCACGGCCCCGCGGCCGGCTCCGAACCGCAGCCCTGAACCGCAGCTTTGAACCGCAGCTTTGAACCGCAAGCCCCGAGCCATCAGCCCCCACCTTGCCCACCCGGACGGGAAACGCCCCGAATGAGCCTCCACGGTCTGCTAGACGCCGTAGTCAAGGACGCCCCCCTCGCGGAAGCGATCAGGGCGGCGTCCGACGGCCACCGCACCCACATCGACCTGGTGGGCCCCCCGGCGGCCCGCCCCTTCGCCGTGGCCGCCCTCGCCCGCGACGCCGGCCGGCCCGTACTCGCCGTGACGGCGACGGGCCGCGAGGCCGAGGACCTGGCGGCGGCCCTGCGCTCCCTGCTGCCCCCGGACGGCGTCGCGGAGTACCCGGCCTGGGAGACCCTGCCGCACGAGCGCCTCAGCCCGCGCAGTGACACCGTCGGCCGCCGCCTCGCCGTCCTGCGCCGCCTGACCCACCCCCGCCCCGACGACCCGGAGACCGGCCCGGTGTCGGTGGTGGTAGCCCCGATCCGTTCGGTGCTCCAGCCGCAGGTCAAGGGCCTCGGAGACCTGGAGCCGGTCGCCCTGCGCACCGGCGAGACGGCCGATCTGAACCGTACGGTCGAGGCGCTGGCGGCAGCCGCGTACTCCCGGGTCGAGCTGGTCGAGAAGCGCGGCGAGTTCGCCGTGCGCGGCGGCATCCTGGACGTCTTCCCGCCCACCGAGGAGCACCCCCTGCGGGTGGAGTTCTGGGGTGACGACGTCGAGGAGATCCGGTACTTCAAGGTCGCCGACCAGAGATCGCTGGAGGTGGCCGAGCACGGCCTGTGGGCCCCGCCCTGCCGTGAGCTCCTCCTCACGGACGACGTGCGCGCCCGCGCCCGCGACCTCGCCGAACGCCACCCCGAGCTGGGTGAACTCCTGGGCAGGATCGCCGAGGGCATCGCCGTCGAGGGGATGGAGTCGCTCGCCCCGGTCCTCGTCGACGACATGGAGCTGCTGATCGACGTCCTGCCGAAGGGCTCGATGGCGGTCGTGTGCGACCCGGAGCGGGTGCGCACGCGCGCGGCGGACCTGGTGGCCACCTCGCAGGAGTTCCTCCAGGCGTCCTGGGCGGCCACGGCCGGCGGCGGCGAGGCGCCCATCGACGTCGGAGCGGCCTCCCTGTGGTCCATCGCGGACGTCCGCGACCGGGCCCGTGAGCTGGACATGATGTGGTGGTCGGTGTCGCCGTTCGCCGCCGACGAAGAGCTCGACGCGGACACCCTGAAGCTCGGCATGCACGCCCCGGAGAGCTATCGCGGCGACATCGCGAAGGCGCTCGCCGACACCAAGGGCTGGCTGGCCGACGGCTGGCGCACGGTGTTCGTGACCGAGGCCCACGGCCCGGCCGCCCGCACGGTGGAGGTGCTCGGCGGCGAGGGCGTCGCGGCCCGGCTGGAGGCAGAGCTGGGGGAGATCTCCCCGTCGGTCGTGCACGTGGCGTGCGGCTCGATCGACTACGGCTTCGTCGACCCCGCCCTCAAGCTCGCGGTGCTCACCGAGACCGACCTGTCGGGCCAGAAGGCGGCCGGCAAGGACGGCGCCCGGATGCCCGCCCGCCGCCGCAAGACCATCGACCCGCTCACCCTGGAGGCGGGCGACTACATCGTCCACGAGCAGCACGGTGTCGGCCGCTACATCGAGATGGTCCAGCGGACCGTGCAGGGCGCGACCCGCGAGTACCTGGTCGTCGAGTACGCCCCCGCCAAGCGCGGCCAGCCCGGCGACCGCCTGTACATCCCCACCGACCAGCTGGAGCAGATCACCAAGTACGTCGGTGGCGAGGCGCCCACCCTGCACCGCCTCGGCGGAGCCGACTGGACGAAGACCAAGGCGCGCGCGAAGAAGGCGGTCAAGGAGATCGCCGCCGACCTCATCAAGCTGTACTCCGCCCGGATGGCGGCGCCCGGTCACGCGTTCGGCGCGGACACGCCCTGGCAGCGGGAGCTGGAGGACGCCTTCCCGTACGCCGAGACTCCCGACCAGCTGACGACGATCGCCGAGGTCAAGGAGGACATGGAGAAGACGGTCCCGATGGACCGTCTGATCTGCGGCGACGTCGGCTACGGCAAGACGGAGATCGCGGTGCGGGCCGCCTTCAAGGCCGTCCAGGACGGCAAGCAGGTGGCGGTGCTGGTGCCCACGACCCTGCTGGTGCAGCAGCACTTCGGCACGTTCAGCGAGCGGTACTCGCAGTTCCCGGTGAACGTCCGGGCGCTGTCCCGCTTCCAGACGGACACCGAGGCCAAGGGCACCCTGGAGGGCCTGCGCGAGGGCGCGGTCGACATCGTCATCGGCACCCACCGGCTGTTCTCCTCCGAGACCAAGTTCAAGGACCTGGGCCTGGTCATCGTCGACGAGGAGCAGCGCTTCGGCGTCGAGCACAAGGAGCAGCTGAAGAAGCTGCGCGCCAACGTGGACGTGCTGACGATGTCCGCGACGCCGATCCCGCGCACGCTGGAGATGGCGGTCACGGGCATCCGCGAGATGTCGACGATCACGACACCTCCGGAGGAGCGCCACCCGGTCCTGACCTTCGTCGGCCCGTACGAGGAGAAGCAGATCGGCGCGGCGATCCGCCGTGAACTCCTGCGCGAGGGCCAGGTCTTCTACATCCACAACCGGGTGGAGTCCATCGACCGGGCGGCGGCCCGGCTGCGGGAGATCGTCCCCGAGGCGCGGATCGCGACCGCCCACGGCCAGATGTCGGAGCAGGCCCTGGAGCAGGTCGTCGTCGACTTCTGGGAGAAGAAGTTCGACGTCCTCGTCTCCACGACGATCGTGGAGTCCGGCATCGACATCTCCAACGCGAACACGCTGATCGTGGAGCGTGGGGACACCTTCGGCCTGTCGCAGCTGCACCAGCTGAGGGGCCGGGTCGGCCGGGGCCGGGAGCGCGGTTACGCGTACTTCCTCTACCCGCCGGAGAAGCCCCTGACCGAGACGGCCCACGAGCGCCTGGCGACCATCGCCCAGCACACGGAGATGGGCGCCGGCATGTACGTGGCGATGAAGGACCTGGAGATCCGGGGCGCGGGCAATCTGCTGGGCGGCGAGCAGTCCGGCCACATCGCGGGCGTCGGCTTCGACCTGTACGTGCGGATGGTCGGCGAGGCCGTCGCGGACTACCGGCGTCAGCTGGAGACCGGGGGGATCGAGGAGGAGCCGCCGCTCGAGGTGAAGATCGAGCTGCCGGTCGACGCGCACG
The DNA here is from genome assembly GCF_019599145.1 of Streptomyces akebiae. Classification (NCBI taxonomy): domain Bacteria; kingdom Bacillati; phylum Actinomycetota; class Actinomycetes; order Kitasatosporales; family Streptomycetaceae; genus Streptomyces; species Streptomyces akebiae. The sequence goes on from NZ_CP080647.1 coordinate 6,058,804, forward strand.
TCCCGCACGACTACGCGCCGGGCGAGCGGCTGAGGCTGCAGGCCTACCGGGCCATCGCCTCCGTGAACACCGAGGCCGACATCGCCTCCGTGCGCGAGGAACTCGTCGACCGCTACGGCAAGTTGCCCGAGCCGGTGGAGAACCTGTTGCTGGTGGCCGGGCTGCGCATGCTGGCCCGCGCCTGCGGCGTCGGCGAGGTCGTCCTCCAGGGCACCAACATCCGCTTCGCGCCGGTGGAGTTGCGGGAGTCGCAGGAGCTGCGCCTGAAGCGGCTGTACCCGGGCACCGTCATCAAGCCGGCCGCGCACCAGGTGCTGGTGCCGCGCCCGAAGACGGCGAAGGTGGGCGGCAAGCCGCTGGTCGGGCGGGATCTGCTGGGGTGGACCGGGGAGTTCCTGGCTTCGATCCTGGGGTCGTGAGGGCGTAGGGGACGTTCGCCGGTCGATGGCGATCGCCGTCCATCGTCGTCCCTCGCTGTCGACCGCTTGCGGAACGACCCGGCGTCCGTACCGCGGCCCCGGCCGGAGAAGTCCGGCCGGGGCCGCGGGCACGAACGTCAGGGCTGCGCGCGTGATCAGGCGCCGCGCTTGAACTGCTGGTTGGTGCCGCTGCCACAGCCCCACTGGATGAGCTTGGCGCCGTCGGCGGTGGACCTGTCCAGCACGTCGAGGCACTTGCCGCTGCGCCGTGAGACGAGGCGGAGCCAGCCGTCACCGGCGTCCTGGAGCCGCCACTGCTGGTTGCTGCCGGTGCCGCAGGTCCACTGGATGATCGGGTTGCCGTCGGCGGTGGAGTTGTTGGCCACATCGAGGCACTTGCCGCTGTGCCGGGCGACGACCTGGACGTATCCGCTGCCCATGTCCTTGAACCACCATGCCTGGTTCATGCCGCCGTTGCAGGTGTACTGGGTGATCTGGGTGCCGTCGTCCTGGGACCGGCTGGGGACGTCGAGGCACTTGTTGCTGTGGCGGGCGGTGATCGTCTCCCAGGGTCCGCCGACGCCGTCGACCTTCCCGGCCGCGGTGTCGACGGTGATCTGCGCGAACCAGTCCATGGTCATCGTGGTGTCGGTGGGGAACTCCAGCGGTAGCCAGACGTACTTCGAGGCGTTGACGTTCTGGTTGAAGGAGTTGCCCCAACGGTCACCCATGTAGAGGTACTCGGTGCCCGTGCTGCCCTGCACGGGAAGGACGAACGTGGTCTGCGAGCCGTACGCGGTGGCGTCTCCGACGTTCTGCAGGGCGCTCCAGGTGCCGGTGATGCTGGAGGCGGTCGCGTACATCTGCTGGTTGGGCCGCCAGCCGGTGGCGCCGGAGGTGAGCAGGAAGTAGACGCCGTTGCGCTTGAACAGGGCAGGAGCCTCGCGCAGTTGGCCGGGCCAGAGCAGCTGCACACGGGTTTCGACGGTGAGGTAGTCGGGGCTGAGGCGGTAGATGTGCAGGTCGCGGTTCTCGCGCGCGGCCGAGATCATGTAGCCGGTGCCGTCGTCGTCCGTGTAGACGGTGATGTCGCGGGACATGTGGCCCAGCGGGCGGAAGCTGCCCTGCCAGGTGTAGTCGCCGTCGACGGTGTCGGAGACGGCGACGGCGGCGCGGGCCTGGGTGTAGTCGGTGGCCAGCTCCTTGTGCATCCACATGACGAACTTGCCGGTGGAGGCGTTGTACATGACCTTGGGGCGCTCGATGTTGGCCGAGGCCAGCTCAGGGTCACTGGCCTGGGTCAGGACGTGGCGCCGGAACTCCCAGGTCTTCAGATCGGTCGAGCGGTACGCGGACACATACCGGAATGAGTTGTCCTCGTTGCGGTTCTCTCCGAACCAGTAGTAGTACGAGCCGACCTTGATGACGCCACCACCGTGCGCGTGCACGACGGCACCTGTGGTGTCCGTGAACTGGGTGGCGTTGGGGATCGTGACGGTGGCCGCGTGCGCGGTGCCCATCAGAAGGGTTTGCGGGAGGAGACCTATCAGCACGGCAAGCAGGAAGAGCCAGACACGACGCATCGGGGGTTTCCATTCACGACAGGACAGCACGAGAACAACCAAAAGCTGGCTGAAACCAACGTGCAGCATGAGAATGCTTGCGGTAGATGCGTGTCAAGAGTGTGAACGTGTTGAATCGCGCGGATGTCATCCAAGCGCCGTAAAGTTCTGAATTGCCCTGCCTGCGCTGGCGAGATGGCCGACCTGGCGATGTGCGACAGGTCGAATGCCCAGGGGGGACCGGTTCGCGGAATGTTTGAGCGAGTCGATTTCTGTTCGAAGTTTCGGCTCTCCGACGTCGCGTTTCGGCCTCGTCTCGGCGCCCTCTGCGGTGAGCGGGTGCCGACCTGCGATCCGCGAGTCGGCCGTCACGCCTCGGCGACTCCGTGGCCGTGCGGGATATCTCCTCCGGGATCCCGGTCGCCCACGATCGCCGTCAGGTGTCCCGACGTACGCTGACCGACCTTCTCCCGTGCCTGGGCGCTACGGTGTTGAGCAGGGGAGACGGGGAACCCCACGCAGGACCGCGTGCGTGCACAGGACAGAGGAAGGGGTGTCGCGTGGTGCGTCTGAGGGGTGGGGTCGCCGCCGTCGCTCTGGTACTGGTCGCCGCGACCGGCTGCGAACTGGACAACGCGGGCGGCTCGGCCGGGCCGCCGGAGAACCCCGGCGGGGGCGGTGACGCGTTCGCCGCGGCGGAGGCGCTGACCGTCAAGGGCCGGGCACCCAAGACCGATTACGACCGGAGCGAGTTCGGCAGTCCCTGGGCCGACACCGACTCCAACAGCTGCGACACCCGCGACGACATACTCAAACGCGACCTGGACGAGGTGAAGTTCCGCGACGACGACTGCACGGTGGTCTCCGGGGTGCTCGACCCGGACCCGTACACCGGGGAGGACGTGCCGTACGTCCGGGGCCGCAGCAAGATCGACGTGGACCACATCGTGGCGCTCTCCGACGCGTGGCAGAAGGGCGCCCAGCAGTGGGACGACAGCAAGCGGATAGCCCTGGCCAACGACCCGCTCAACCTGCTGGCGGTGGACTCCGGCACCAACCGCGGCAAGGGCGACGGTGACACGGCCACCTGGCTGCCGCCCAACAAGGCCTACCGCTGCACCTATGTGGCGGCCCAGGTCGCGGTGAAGGCGAAGTACGGCCTGTGGGTCACCACCGCCGAACAGGACGCCATGAAGCGCGTCCTGACCACCTGCCCCGAACAGAAGCTCCCCACCGGCGGCAACCCGACCAAGGCGCCGGCCCGCTTCCACGCGGACTGACGCCTCGGCGGTGCCGCCGCCCGGCGGCGGCAGGGGTCAGCTGAAGTCCTCGTCGAGGTCGATGACCTTGCCCTTGGGGGCCTTGGCCGGCACGGGCTCGTCGTAGTCGGTGAAGACGAGGTCGCCGGGCTCCTCGGCGGTCTTGCTGACGACCCGCAGCAGGTACGGCTTGCCCTCGGTGGCGACGTACAGGGTGTACCTGTCCTTGCCGTCCTTCTCGTCGAGGGTGATCGCGGGGGTGCCGTCGACCTCGGCGGTCTTGCCGCGCGTGGCGCCGGAGTCGACGTCCTCGAAGTCGGCGAGGACGGTGTCGAGGTCGCAGAAGCTCGCGATGTCCTTGGAATCGGCGGCGGTCGCGGACGTCTTGGTCCACTTGCCGGCGAGCATGTCGACGACCATGTCGGCCTCCTCCTTGGAGGAGTCCTTGGACTGGGCGCGCAGGAAGGCCTCGTCGTACTTCATGTAGAGCGTGTCGCCGACCTTGATCAGCTCGGCCTCGCCCTCGCCGCCCATGCTCATGGTGCCGGCGCAGTCGCCCTTCTTGTTCATCGCCATGTCCATCTGGACCGTGCCGCCGGCGGAGTCGTCCTGGATCTCGCCCTTCATGCGGAGCGATTCGGCGTCCGAGGTGGCCTTCACGGCCTTGTCGGCGATCTCGCCGCCGGTCAGGCCCGCGAAGGGACCGTCGGCCTTGTCCTCGCCGGGCAGACAGCCGGTGAGCGACAGGGTGGCCGCGGCGGCGATGCAGAGAGCGGCGAGTGCGGTGCGACGCATGGGTGTTCCCCCCTGGGAATCGATGAGCGGTGCTGAGCGGCGTGCGCCAGTACACAGCGCAGCCGACGTGTGACCATCCGAATCGGGTGGTCGGTCGTTCGATGGGTCAATCACAGCAGAGCTTGTGAACCGAGTCAACACGGTTCACAGAACCTTGTGCGTACACGGCGTGAAGGGGTAGATCTTGCGTGCGTCGGTATGCTCGACGTCACACCACCAGGTACGAGGGGAGCCGGGCGCGTGCAGGGGAACGGGACAGAGGTCACGGCCGCGGACATCGCGCGGCTCGCCGGGGTGGGTCGCGCCGCCGTCAGCAACTGGCGCCGTCGGCATGCCGACTTCCCCAAACCGGTCGGCGGCACCGAGACCAGCCCGGCCTTCGCGCTCAGCGAGGTCGAGGAGTGGCTGCGCGATCAGGGCAAGCTCGCCGAGGTGCCCCTGAAGGAGCGCGTCTGGCAGCAGGTCACCGGTCACCCGGAGGGGCCCGTCACCGCCCTGGTGCACACGGGCTGCGCCCTGCTCCTCCTCCATGAACGACCCTTGACCTGGCTGGAGTTGAGCGCCGTCCCCGACGACGGGGAACTGGCCGGGATCCTGTCCGGGGCGCTGGGGGAGGTCCTCACCCCGCGCTTCGGCCCGCCCGGTGGGCCTGCCGTGCCCCGGCCGCGACCCGCCGAGATCCTGCCCTCGGTCCCGCTGCTGCGCGGCGCCACCGAACTCGCGGCCGACCTGGGCGCACGGCAGACCTTCGAGTTCCTCCTCGCCCGGCACCTCGACGCCAACCCGCGCCAGTACACGCTCACTCCGGGCGAGCTCGCCGAGCTGATGGCCGAACTCGCCGGGCCCGCCCGCTCGGTGCTCGACCCGGCCTGCGGCACCGGCGCCCTCCTGCGCGCCGCCGCCACCCGCCCCGACCAGGAGCTGTACGGCCAGGACAGCTCCGGCGAACTGGCCGCCCTCACCGCGCTCCGCCTCGCCCTGCGCACCGGGAGCACCGTCCGCACCGCCCCGGGGGACAGCCTCCGCGCGGACGCGTACGAGCACCTCAGGGCCGAGGCCGTCCTGTGCCACCCGCCGTTCAACGAGCGCAACTGGGGGCACGACGAACTCGCCTACGACCCGCGCTGGGAGTACGGCTTCCCGGCCCGTACGGAGTCCGAACTCGCCTGGGTGCAGCACGCGTTGGCCCGCCTGGAGGACGGCGGCACCGCCGTGCTGCTGATGCCGCCGGCCGCCGCGAGCCGCCGCTCGGGGCGCCGGATCCGCGCCGACCTGCTGCGCCGGGGCGCGCTGCGCGCCGTGATCGCCCTGCCGGTCGGCGCGGCACCCCCGTACAACATCCCGCTGCACCTGTGGGTGCTGCGCAGGCCCGGCAAGGCGTCGGTGCCACCGCAGTTGCTGCTCGTCGACGCCGGGCGGCTCGTGCCCGAGGGGCGGAGCGGGTTCGACTGGGCGGCGGTGCGCACCGCCGTGATCGACGCCTGGCGGCCCTTCGACCGGACGGGCCAGACCGCGGAACGGCCGGGGCTCAGCCGTTCGCTGCCGGTCATCGACCTGCTCGACGACGACGTGGACCTGGCCCCCGCCCGGCATCTGCCGCCCCCGGCCGCGGGCGGCGGCGCCGCGGAGCTGACCGCCGTACGCGAACACCTCGGCGAGACCCTGCGGCTGGCCGCCGACCTGACGCCCCCGCTCGCCGAGGAGGCGCGGCCCGCGCGCTGGCCGCTCACCACGGTCGGCGAACTCGCGCGCGGGGGAGCCCTGGTGCTGCGCACCGGCGGGAACGGCCCGCACGCGCGCGTGCTCACCGACCACGACGTCCTGGCCGGCACGGCACCCTCGGGAACGCTGCCGGAGACGGGCGAGCCCGCCGTGCTCGTGGAGGCCGGCGACGTCGTCGTCCCCGTCCTCGGCGGCGGAGGGATCGCGCGTGTGATCGACGAGGAGACCGCGGGCGCCGCCCTCGGCCGCAACCTCACCCTGCTGCGCCCCGACGCGGCAGCGCTCGACGCCTGGTTCGTCGCCGGTTTCCTGCGCTCCACCGCCAACAGCCGCCAGGCCAGCAGCTACGCCTCCACCGCGACCCGGCTCGACGTCCGCCGCCTCCAACTGCCCCGCCTGCCCCTGGACCAGCAGCGCCGCTACGGCGAACGCTTCCGTGCCCTCGCCGCCTTCGAGGACGCCCTGCGCCGGGCCGGCCGGCTCGGCGAACGCCTGGTGCGCGGCATGTACGACGGCCTGACGGACGGCACCGTCGCCCCGGACTGAGCCGACGACAGGCGGTTCCGGACCCGCCAACTCCCCCGCGCCTCCCGCCCCGAACGCCTACCGGACGGAACCGCTCCGCCCGGGGCGGGCGTGACCAGCACTGCAGTACTACAACGGTTGTCCACAACCCTGGACCTCATGTCGTGGTCGACCGATACCCTCGGGACGACATCGCACGTCCGCTCTCACCAGGCCCTCAGGAGCAGCCATGCAAGGCCACGGCTACGCGCCGACACCGCCCCCCGGCCCCGATCAGGGGGGCCAGGTCACACTCCGTGTGATCTTCGTGGTGGTCGCGGTCATGAGCTGTGGCCTGCTCGCGTGGGCGTGCCTGCTGCGGCTCGCCTCGGTGACCCGCAGGCCCCGCGACTGGTGGCTGTTCGCCCTGGCGATCATCCACATCATCGTGACGCTGTACATCATCGGCACCGACCCGGGCGAGGAGGAGTTCACCACCTGGCGCGGTGACGTCGGCATGTCGCTGCTCCTCGGCGGCCTGGCGGCGATCGTCGCGTACTACCTCTACGCGGACATACGCCACTCCAGCCGCTCCCGGACGGCCCCGCCCTCGCCGTACGCCCAGACCACCGCGTACTCGGGGCAGACCGGCTACAACCCCCAGCAGTCCGGCTACAGCTACCCGCCGGTCCAGGTCCCGCAGCCCTACACCCCCACCCCGCCGGTCCCGCAGCCGCCCGCGGGGCAGCAGCCCCCGCCGCAGCACCAGCCGGCCCCGGACCCGCAGCGTCCCGGGCCGGCCCGTATCGACCAGGTGCGCGCCGAACTCGACGAGCTCAGTGACTATCTCCGCAAGCACGAAGGAGACAGGTGACCCAGGGGCAGGGGACCGGACGCCTGATCACCGGTCGCTACGAACTGTCCACGATCATCGGACAGGGCGGCATGGGCCAGGTGTGGACGGCCTACGACCAGCGCCTCGACCGGCGGGTGGCGGTGAAGCTGCTGCGCCCGGACAAGGTGGCCGGCCAGGAGGCCGACGAACTGCGCCGCCGCTTCGTGCGCGAGTGCCGCGTCACGGCCCAGGTCGACCACCCCGGCCTGGTGACCGTGCACGACGCGGGCAGCGAGGGCGAGGAGCTCTTCCTTGTCATGCAGTACGTCGACGGGGCCGACCTCGCCGACCACCTCGCCGAGCACGACCCCTACCCGTGGCAGTGGACCGTCTCGGTCGCCGCCCAGCTGTGCGCCGTGCTCTCCGCCGTGCACGCGGTGCCGATCATCCACCGCGACCTCAAGCCGCGGAACGTCATGGTCAAGCAGGACGGCACGGTCACCGTGCTCGACCTCGGCGTCGCCTCCGTCATGGACACCGACACCACCCGCCTCACCCACACCGGTTCACCCATCGGCAGCCCCGCCTACATGGCCCCCGAGCAGGCCATGGGCGGCGCGGTCGGCCCGTACACCGACCTGTACGCCCTTGGTGTGCTGATGCACGAACTGCTCAGCGGGAACGTCCCGTTCACCGGCTCGACAGCCCTCGGCGTCCTCCACCGCCACCTCTACGAGCCACCGGTCCCCGTCCGCCGACTGCGCCCCGAGGTCCCCGAGAACCTGGAGGCCCTGGTCCTGCGGCTGCTCTCCAAGGACCCGCAGCACCGTCCGTCCTCCGCCCAGGAGACGTACGAACAGCTCCTCCCGCTGCTCCCCGCGCGCGGTATGCCCACCGGCTCCCCGCTCGACCCCACGCGCCCCTTCCTGCGCCCGCACGCCCCCTGGCCGGATCGCGCCCGCATCCCCGCGCCACAGCCCTCCGCCGCGCCCGACCCGGCGCCCGCGGCGGACAAGCCCGATGTGGCGGGCGCCGTCGACGAGGTCAAGCGGCTCCTCGGCGAGGGCCGCATCACCCAGGCCGTCGACATCCTCGGCGCGATCCTCCCGGCCGCCGCCGCCCAGCACGGCGAGCACTCACCGGTCGTCCGCACCCTGCGCAAGCAGTACGCGGCCACCCTCATGGACGACGGCCAGTACCGCCGCGCCCTGCCCGAGCTGCGCCGCCTCGCCGACGAGCGCGCCGCCGAGGCCGGCCAGGCCGACACCCAGGCCCTGCGCTACCGCTACGACTCCGCCCAGTGCCTCGAACAACTCGGCGAACCGGCCGCGGCCCTCGCCGAGTACCGCTCCCTGCTGCCGTACTACGAGAACCAGTACGTCGGCGGCGACCCCGAGCTCTCCCTCGACGTCCGCCGCCGCATAGGCCACCTGCTCCTCGCCCTCGGCGACCGCGGCGCCGCCCACGAGACCCTGGGCCGCCTGCTGCTCGACGTGGAACGGCTGCGGGGACCGGGCCATCCGCTGGCGGGCGAGGTGCGGCGCACGCTGCAGTGGCTGGGTCAGATGCGGGGCTGACCCCACCGACGGACCTCGCATCCCGGGGTGAACCGGGCGACCCGCGCCTCCCGACGCCCCGCGTGGGCCGGTGGTGGCACGCTGCCGGTGCGAGGGTGCCCGAAGTCGACGTGAATCGTTGGTCGAATGGCTGGCCGAGAGCAGGGCCACTGCCTACCATCGATCACCGCAAGACCTTGTGCTCCGCCGCACAATCTCCTCGGGAGGCCCACTTGCACCGCCGCCGTCGCACCGCGCTCCTCCTCTCCGCCGCGATCACCGCCGCAGCGCCGCTCCTCACCGCCTGCGGAGGCGATGCGCATCCCGGCGCGGCGGCCGTCGTCGGCGACGACCGGATCACCGTCGCGCAACTGGAGAACCGGGTGAACGAGGTGCGCGCCGCCCAGCGTGCCGCCAGCACGGACGAGAGCCAGTACCAGCAGGTCGTCGCCCAGAGCAGCGCCCTCACCCGCAACACCCTGAACGGCATGGTCCTGGAGAAGGTCCTCGACCAGGCGCTGGAGGACGCGGGTGTGACCGTCACCCGCAAGGAGGTCCAGCAGTACCGTTCCGGCCTGGAGACGGAGGCCGGCGGCGCCGAGGCCCTCGAAGCGGCCTACCTGCAGCGCTACAGCGTCGCCCCCGAGCAGTTGGAGGACAGCCTCCGCAGCGATGTCGAGGTGCAGAAACTCGCCACCGCCCTCGGCGCCGACCTGAACAGCCAGGAGGGCGGCACCGTCTTCTGGAAGGCCCTCTCGCAGGCCTCCGAGAAACTCGACGTCGACCTCAACCCCCGCTACGGCAGCTGGGGCGTCGACAAGGCCTCCGGCCGCGTCGGCCTGCTGGAGGCCAAGACACCTTGGGTGAAGGACGTCACGGGAACGGGGTCGCAGGAGCCGGCGTGACGCCGAGCCGAACCGGTCCCGTCCGTACTCTCCGCGGGGGCTGTGGACAACTTCGGGGGTCGTCGGTGACGTGGGTTACGTTCGTGGGGTGAACGCACACCGCCCCGACGGCGACCCCGCCTCCACGGCCCCCGGGACGTCGTCCTCCGACCCCGGCCGAGTCGTCCTGCTCACCACCAGCCACCGCGTGGCGCCCGGCCTGCTGTCCTGGCCCGCCTGGCAGGCACTGCACGGGGCGGACCGCGTCCTGTGCGCGGACGAGGCGCACCCCCAGCTTCCCTACCTGCGCGAGGCCGGCGTCACGGTCGAGCGGGCGACCCCGACGGCCGAGGACCTGGTCGACGCCTGCGCCGGCGACCGCACGGTGGTCGTGGTGGCCACGGCCGACGGCGAACCCCGCCTCACCGACGGCCTCGCCCGCCTCGCCGGCTCGGGCCGCGTCCGGATGCCGTCCCTGGAGCTGCTCCCCGCCTCGTACGACCTCCCCGGCGCGCGCCTGCTCGACCTCGTCCAGGTCATGGACCGCATCCGCGCCGAATGCCCGTGGTCCTCCCAGCAGACCCACAAGGGCCTCGCCAAGTACGGCATCGAGGAGGCGTACGAACTCGTCGAGGCCATCGAGGAGGGCGACCGCGACGAACTCCGCGAGGAACTGGGCGACGTCCTCCTCCAGGTCGTCTTCCACGCCCGCATCGCCGAGGACGACCCCGACACCCCCTTCTCCATCGACGACGTCGCCGCCGGCATCGTCACCAAGCTCATCCACCGCCACCCCCACGTCTTCGGCGACGAGACGGCCACCACCCCGGAGGAGGTCAAGGCGCACTGGCTCCGCACGAAGGCCATAGAAAAACGCCGGGAGTCCGTGACCGACGGCATCCCCCTGGGTCAGCCCGGCCTGGCCCTGGCCGCCAAACTCTCTTCCCGCGTCCGCACCGCCGACCTGGCCGTCCCGCTGCCCCAGGGCCAGGACATCGGCTACGAGCTCCTCACCCTCGCCGCCCGGGCCGAAGCCGAGGGCACCGACCCCGAAGCGGCCCTGAGAGCGGCGGCCCGCGCCTACCGCGACGCGATCCGAGCCGCGGAGGGCCTGGACGAGGGCTGACATGACCAGGAGCGACAGCACTCCCGACCTGATGTGGGACGAGGTCGCGGAGAGCTTCGATCCCGAACTGATGGGCACCCTGCCGGACCTGTACGTCCCGGACACCGCGACGGAGCACTGGCAGGCGCTGCTCGACCTCGTCGCGGAGAGCGACTGGAAGCACGAGTACATCGAAGGGACGACACCCCGCGCCGTACCGAGCGCCGCACACGTCCTCGCACGACCGCGCGACGCCGAATGCCCTCAGCTGAGGGTCTGGCCGGCGGAGGACATGCTGGCGATCTTCCGGTTCCTCTCGGACGAGGAGATCGACTTCGACATCGACCTGCGGGAGATCCAGGGCCAGGACCGGCTCGACGCGTTCTGTGACTTCCTGCGCCGCCTCGGCCGTCACCTCGCCAAACCGGTCGTGATGTGCCCGGAAGGCGCGTACGACCGCCCGGTGCTCGGGTACGACCCCGTGCTCGACCGCGTCCGCGTGCCGCGTGACTGAGCACGCCGACATCAGTGGAGGCGAGATCAGTGGAGGCGGACTGACGGAGCAGGCCCCGGCCGCGACGGAGGCCTCCCGTCCGCCCGATACCGTCGACGCGTGACCAACCAGCCCGCACCCACCCCCACCGGCACCCCCACGGGACCTCCCGCGCCCGAGCTGTTCACCTGGGAGTTCGCCACCGACCCCTACCCGGCGTACGCCTGGCTCCGGGAGCACGCCCCGGTGCACCGCACCCGGCTGCCCAGCGGTGTGGAGGCCTGGCTGGTCACCCGCTACGACGATGCCAAGCAGGCCCTCGCCGACGCGCGTCTCTCGAAGAACCCCGCGCACCACGACGAGCCCGCCCACGCCAAGGGGAAGACCGGCATCCCCGGTGAGCGCAAGGCCGAGTTGATGACGCATCTGCTCAACATCGATCCGCCGGACCACACACGGCTGCGCCGTCTGGTCTCGAAGGCGTTCACGCCCCGCAGGGTCGCCGAATTCGCCCCCCGGGTGCAGGAGTTGACCGATCAGCTCATCGGACGTTTCGCGGAGACGGGCGAAGCCGATCTCATCCACGACTTCGCCTTTCCCCTGCCCATCTACGCCATCTGCGACCTGCTCGGCGTCCCCCGTGAGGACCAGGACGACTTCCGGGACTGGGCGGGCATGATGATCCGGCACGGCGGCGGCCCGAGGGGCGGTGTCGCGCGGTCGGTCAAGAAGATGCGCGGCTATCTCGCCGACCTCATCCACCGCAAACGGGAAGGCCTCACCGAGCACCCCGCCCCCGGCGAGGACCTCATCTCAGGGCTCATCCGCGCCTCCGACCACGGCGAGCACCTCACCGAGAACGAGGCCGCGGCGATGGCGTTCATCCTGCTCTTCGCCGGCTTCGAGACGACCGTCAACCTCATCGGGAACGGCACCTACGCCCTGCTCACGCACCCCGAGCAGCGCACCCGCCTCCAGGCCTCCCTCGCCGCCGGGGAGAGGGCACTGCTCGAAACCGGCGTCGAGGAACTCCTGCGCTACGACGGCCCCGTGGAACTCGCCACCTGGCGCTTCGCGACCCGGCCCCTCACCGTCGGCGGGCAGGACATCGCCCCGGGCGACCCCGTCCTCGTCGTCCTCGCGGCGGCCGACCGCGACCCGGCCCGCTTCCGGGACCCCGACACCCTCGACCTCTCCCGCCGTGACAACCAGCACCTCGGCTACGGCCACGGCATCCACTACTGTCTCGGCGCCCCGCTGGCCCGCCTCGAAGGCCAGACCGCGCTCGCGACTCTCCTCACCCGTCTCCCCGACCTCCGACTCGCGGTGGATCCAGCCGATCTGAGGTGGCGCGGAGGGCTCATCATGCGGGGGTTGCGCACGCTTCCGGTGGAATTCACCCCGCAAGGGCGGTCCGGGAGCGGTTCGTGACGCGGTTCGTAAGCGGTACGTAGTAGTACCCGGGCAGCCCGTAGCACTACCCCATTCCGCGACGGAAAGTGACACTCCCTCAAGTCTGTGATCTTCACGTGATCTGCGCTGCATTGACTTGTGACAACTGATCGACTCCCGCTACGTTCACACGTCAGTGCGAAGGGGTCACCCCACACCCTTCGCACCGGTCACCGCTGTCGCGTGAAAGGCAACCGCATGCTCTCCGGGAACGGTCGACACCGTCGCCCCCGTCAGGCTCCCGCCCTCCTCGTCGCGGCCGGAGTGACCGGCTCGGCCATCGCGATCCCCCTGCTCGGCGCCACCGGCGCGAGCGCGGCCAGCGGAACCACCTGGGACCAGGTGGCGGAGTGCGAGAGCGGCGGCTTCTGGAGCGCGGACACCGGGAACGGACGCTACGGCGGCCTCCAGCTCACCCAGGCGAACTGGGAGAAGTACGGCGGCCTCGACTACGCGACCAGCGCCGATCAGGCCAGTCGTTCGCAGCAGATAGCCGTCGCCGAGAAGGTGCTCGCCGACCAGGGCGTCGGTGTCTGGGCCACCTGCGGTCTGCTCCACAACCTCGGCGGTGACTCGGGTTCCGCCGACGTGGACACGGGCGTCGCGGGCGACTCGACGGATTCGGATGACCCGTCTGGTTCATCCGATTCGTCCGGTACATCGGGTTCGTCTAGTTCTTCGGATCCATCCGGTTCTTCCGGCAAGGTCGACGGGGCCGACTCGGCAAAGTCCGCCGACTCCACCGACTCCGACGCCTCGGGCGACTCGACCTCCGACGCCTTCGAAGGGTCCACCAAGGCCAGGACCGGTACGGGCGCCGACGCCGACTCGGGTGACTCGGACGGCTCCACGGCCTCCGAGGGTTCAAAAGCGGACAAGTCGGAACAGAGTGATGGCTCTTCGGCTGACGAGGGTGAAGGCGGCACCGGTCGCCATCGCGGCGCCAGTGCCGACGAGAGCGCCTCCGGCGCGGAGGTCGGCGCGGACGTGACCGACGGCTCGCGCGCCGCCGACTCCACCCCCTCCGGCCGTCACGCCTCCCGCGGTGGCGACGCGGCGCGGGAGGCCGCGGACGGCGCCTACACCGTCCGCGCGGGCGACAGTCTGACGCGGATCGCGAACTCGCTGGACCTGACCGGTGGGTGGCGCGAGCTGTACGCCGAGAACGAGGGCACGGTAGGAACCGACCCGGACCTCATCCTTCCCGGTCAGACCCTCGAAGTCGGTGCCGAAACGGGCGAAAAGTAGCGACAGTTCAGGTCACTGTTCGCCCCTGAATGCCCGTTTTGATCTAGGTGGGAGATGAATCACAGACCCCCTGATCGTCTTTGAAATCCGGGCAATCACGTGTTTACGGTCGTGACCGCTCGCCACAGCGGGCCCCTGCGGTCGGTACGCCGAATCCTGCCAACGGCCGCAAGGAACAGTCGTCGCGTCAAGCGCCGTAGGCAGGAGCGGGGGACCCAAGGTAAGTGCCGGGTCCGGTGGTTGCGGCCCTTCGGGGGCGTACGTCCGGAACCGGCTCGGGGTGAAGCCGCGCGACGTGAGCCGAGAGGCGAGCGTGCGCGGCCGGGCAACTCAACCGGCCCGAACCCGACAGCTCACCTCGCAGGCGTCGGTGAGGGGATCTCTCCATGCTGTTTTCCAGCAAGGGCAAGCACCGTCGTCCGGCCGTTCTTCATCGGTCTGCTCGCGCCATCGCCGTCGCCGGTGTCACCGGCGCCGCCGCCATCGCCGCCCCGCTGATGGCCGCCGGCAGCGCCTCCGCCGCCACCGCCTCCGAGTGGGACGCCGTCGCCCAGTGCGAGTCCGGCGGCAACTGGTCCATAAACACCGGCAACGGCTACTACGGCGGCCTGCAGTTCTCCGCCTCCACCTGGGCCGGCTACGGCGGCACGCAGTACGCCTCCACCGCCGACCAGGCGACCAAGGCCCAGCAGATCGCGATCGCCGAGAAGGTCCTCGCGGGCCAGGGCAAGGGTGCCTGGCCGGTCTGCGGCAAGGGCCTGTCCGGCGCCTCGTACGACGGCGCCGCCGCCTCCTCCGGCTCCTCGGACTCCGGCTCCTCGCAGCAGAGCACCAAGAAGAGCACCGAGGACACCCGCGCCTCCCGCTCCTCCGAGCGCGCCACCGTCGAGACCCCGACCGGCAAGAAGGTCAAGAAGGGCGACGGCGAGTACAAGGTCGTCACCGGCGACACCCTCAGTGGCATCGCCGCGAAGAAGAACGTCAAGGGTGGCTGGGAGAAGCTCTTCGAGCTGAACAAGGACATCATCGACGACGCCGACTTCATCTACCCGGGCCAGCAGCTCCACCTGAGCTGACCCGCGGCGTCGGCGACGGTCGCCACACGCCTGCCGCCCCCACGGCCGTCCCCCACGGCCGGGCAGGCGGGGCCGGTTCGGCCGGGCCGAGAATTCGGGCCGCTTCCCGGCTGAACCACAGCCCGCTCACATCCGTGTCCTCCATAGTGAAGACCTCGTGAGGGCCGTCCCCCCGTCCCCACGGGCTCCCCGCCCCGGTGCGCATTCCCCCGTACGCACCGGGGCGGGGTTTTTTCATGCCCGGTCGCCCCGCCCGGGCCCGGCCGTTTCCGCGCCGCTCCGCCTTTCTGTTCACTTTCCGGCCCACCCCCCTTTGTTCCGGCCTGAAACAATGGGTACGGTCTGTCTGTCCACGGGACGGTCGGTCGGCTGCCGACGAGCCCGGGGCGGTTAGGCTCTAGTCGCAGGGCCCGCGGGCCCCGCAGTTCCGCGTCACATCCCATGAAGGAGATGCTCGTGCCGTCCATCGACGTCGTCGTAGCCCGGGAAATCCTCGACTCGCGAGGCAACCCCACCGTCGAGGTCGAGGTCGGCCTCGACGACGGCAGCACGGGTCGTGCCGCCGTTCCGTCCGGCGCCTCCACCGGTGCCTTCGAAGCCATCGAGCTCCGTGACGGCGACCCCAACCGCTACCTCGGCAAGGGCGTCGAGAAGGCCGTCCTCGCCGTGATCGAGCAGATCGGCCCGGAGCTCGTCGGCTACGACGCCACCGAGCAGCGCCTGATCGACCAGGCGATGTTCGACCTGGACGCCACCGACAACAAGGGCTCCCTCGGCGCCAACGCCATCCTCGGCGTCTCCCTCGCCGTCGCCCACGCCGCCTCCGAGGCCAGCGACCTCCCGCTCTTCCGCTACCTGGGCGGCCCGAACGCGCACCTGCTGCCCGTTCCGATGATGAACATCCTGAACGGCGGCTCGCACGCCGACTCCAACGTGGACATCCAGGAGTTCATGATCGCCCCCATCGGCGCGGAGTCCTTCTCCGAGGCCCTGCGCTGGGGCGCCGAGGTCTACCACACCCTCAAGAAGGTGCTGAAGACCAAGGGCCTGTCCACCGGCCTCGGCGACGAGGGCGGCTTCGCCCCGAACCTGGAGTCCAACCGCGCCGCCCTCGACCTCATCCTCGAGGCCATCAAGGAGGCCGGTTACACCCCCGGCGAGCAGATCGCCCTCGCGCTGGACGTCGCCGCCTCCGAGTTCTACAAGGACGGCGTCTACACCTTCGAGGGCAAGGAGCGCTCCGCCGCCGAGATGACGGAGTACTACGCCGACCTCGTCGCGTCGTACCCGCTCGTCTCCATCGAGGACCCGCTGTTCGAGGACGACTGGGCCGGCTGGAACACCATCACCGAGAAGCTGGGCGACAAGGTCCAGATCGTCGGCGACGACCTCTTCGTCACCAACCCCGAGCGCCTCGCCCGCGGCATCGAGGAGGGCTCCGCCAACGCCCTGCTCGTCAAGGTCAACCAGATCGGTTCGCTGACCGAGACCCTGGACGCCGTCGAGCTGGCCCAGCGCAACGGCTTCAAGTGCATGATGTCCCACCGCTCCGGCGAGACCGAGGACGTCACCATCGCCGACCTCGCCGTCGCCGTGAACTGCGGCCAGATCAAGACCGGCGCCCCGGCCCGCTCGGACCGCGTCGCCAAGTACAACCAGCTGCTGCGCATCGAGGAGATCCTCGACGACGCCGCGGTCTACGCCGGCCGCAGCGCCTTCCCGCGCTTCAAGGGCTGAGCCGTCGGCTGACCCGTTGAGGGCCAAGCCTGAGCCAGTCGTACGTACGTCCCCGTACCGGTCCCGTACCGTGTGCGGGGACGTACGCGCGTGCGCGTGGGAGAAGGCAGAAGCGGAAGGGGAAGCGGGACATGGCCGTGAAGGACCGGGACCGGGACCGTTTCTCCACCGCGACGCGGCTGAAGGTGCTCGGTGAGCAGACGGCCGCCCGGGTCTACCGCTCCCAGACCAAGCGCCAGGCCCGCCGTTCCCGGCTGACCGGCCGGGCCGCGCTCCTCGCCCTCGTCCTCTGCTCGATGATCGTGGCGCTCGCCTATCCCATAAGGCAGTACGTCTCCCAGCGCGCCGAGATCGCCGACATGCAGCGGCAGCGCGAGGAGGCGCGAGAGCGGGTCGAGGAGTTGCGTGACCTCAAGGCGCGCTGGCAGGACGACGCGTACGCCGAGCAGCGCATCCGGGAGCGGCTGCACTATGTGATGCCGGGCGAGACCGGTTACACGATGATCGACCCGGACGCGGCGAAGCAGTCCCGTACGACACAGGGGGCGGCCGACCGCCCCTGGTACACCAATGTCTGGGACGGGGTCGACAAGGCCGACGCCGCCGACAGCTGAACGGCCACCTTCGTGACCGTCAACCGATGAGCCACACCGAGGACTTGAGTAGCAGGTTATGCAGACCCCTCCGCCGCCCACCCCGCGCACCGAGCCGACCGACGCCGACGTCGAGGCCTTCCAGCAGCAGCTCGGGCGTCCGCCGCGCGGGCTGCGCGCCATCGCGCACCGCTGCCCCTGCGGACAGCCGGACGTCGTCGAGACGGCGCCGCGCCTGCCGGACGGGACGCCCTTCCCCACGACGTACTACCTGACGTGCCCGCGCGCGGCCTCCGCGATCGGCACGCTGGAGGCGAACGGCGTGATGAAGGAGATGACGCGGCGACTGGAGACGGACCCCGAACTCGCCGCCGCCTACCGGGCCGCGCACGAGGACTACATCGCCCGCCGCGACGAGATCGAGGTCCTGGAGGGCTTCCCGAGCGCCGGCGGCATGCCGGACCGGGTGAAGTGCCTGCACGTCCTCGTCGGGCACTCGCTGGCCGCCGGTCCCGGCGTCAACCCGCTGGGCGACGAGGCGATCGCGATGCTGCCGGAGTGGTGGGCGAAGGGCCCGTGCGTGGTGCCCGCGCCGGAGACCTCCGAGGAGGCCGACCAGTGACCCGGGTCGCCGCCGTCGACTGCGGTACGAACTCCATCCGGCTCCTCGTCGCCGACTGCGACCCGGCCACCGGTGAACTGGTGGAGCTGGACCGGCGGATGACCATCGTCCGGCTCGGCCAAGGCGTGGACCGCACCGGCCGACTGGCCCCCGATGCGCTGGAGCGGACCTTCGCGGCCTGCCGTGAGTACGCGGCCGTCATCAAGGAGCTGGGCGCCGAGCGGCTCCGTTTCGTCGCCACCTCGGCCTCCCGGGACGCCGAGAACCGGGACGAGTTCGTGCGCGGGGTGTTCGACATCCTCGGCGTCGAGCCCGAGGTGATCTCCGGCGACGCGGAGGCCGAGTTCTCCTTCACCGGCGCGACCAGGGAACTGGCGGGCCGCACCGACCTCACCAGGCCGTACCTGGTCGTGGACATCGGCGGCGGCTCCACCGAGTTCGTCGTCGGGGACGATCATGTGCGCGGCGCCCGCTCGGTGGACATCGGCTGCGTCCGGCTGACCGAGCGGCACCTCGTCCGGGACGGGGCGGTCGTCGACCCTCCCGCGCCGGAGCAGGTCGCCGCGATCCGTGCCGACATCGAGGCGGCCCTCGACCTCGCCGAGCGGGACGTGCCGCTGAGCGAGGCGCACACCCTGGTCGGGCTCGCCGGTTCGGTCACGACCCTGTCCGCGATCGCCCAGGACCTGCCCGCCTACGACTCGGTGGCCATCCACCACTCCCGGATCCCGTACGACCGGGTCAGGGAGATCACCGAGTGGCTGCTGCGGTCCACGCACGCCGAGCGGGAGGCCGTTCCGTCGATGCATCCCGGGCGGGTGGACGTGATCGCGGCGGGCGCCCTCGTCCTCCTGTCGATCATGGAGCGGATCGGGGCGACGGAGGTCGTGGTGAGCGAACACGACATTCTGGACGGAATCGCCTGGTCCGTCGCGTAGCTCGCGGGTGGCCCCCGGGGTCCTCCCGGAGGGTCGCGGGCTCCTGTGAGGGAGTGTTTACTACTCGCCGGTAGCCTCGCTTGAGCTGTTCGGATAACGTATGAGCGCGTCCGAGGGGTGCTCCGGCACCCCTCGTCGATGCGCCGCCGAGAAACTTCGTGAAGTTCTTCACAAGAGAATCGCCCCTGTTGAGCGATGTTTTGAGGCTCCGCAGAGCGTTCCGGCGGTCCCAGGGGTCAACAAGGCGTCCCCGCCGGGGTTTCGCGGGGGTCTCGTCCGTGTGAAACCGAAGGGTGGTCCAGAGCCTTCGAGCGGCCGGAACGGCAGTTCACGCGGCCTTGACAACGGTCAAACCCCCCGGTCGGTCCCCTGGTGGGGCGTGGTCCGGGAAACAGGGGTCGCGGAGTGTAGCAGAGGGGGTGGGGAAGCTTGTGAAGGGGCGCACGAGCGACCCCCGTATGGCGGGTACATACTCGATGGCATGAGCACCACGGAGCGTCCCAGGATCCTCGTAGTAGGCGGTGGGTACGTAGGCCTGTACGCAGCTCGGCGCATCCTCAAGAAGATGCGCTACGGCGAGGCGACCGTCACGGTCGTCGACCCCCGGTCGTACATGACCTACCAGCCCTTCCTCCCCGAAGCCGCCGCCGGCAGCATCTCCCCCCGGCACGTCGTCGTCCCGCTGCGACGCGTGCTGCCGAAGGCGGAGGTCCTCACCGGTCGGGTCACCACCATCGACCAGGACCGCAAGGTCGCCACGATCGCCCCGCTGGTCGGCGAGGCGTACGAGCTGCCCTTCGACTACCTGGTGATCGCGCTCGGCGCGGTCTCCCGCACCTTCCCGATCCCCGGCCTCGCCGAACAGGGCATCGGTATGAAGGGCATCGAGGAGGCCATCGGCCTGCGCAACCACGTCCTCGAACAGCTCGACAAGGCCGACTCCACGACCGACGAGGACGTCCGCCGCAAGGCGTTGACCTTCGTCTTCGTGGGCGGTGGCTTCGCCGGCGCGGAGACCATCGGCGAGGTCGAGGACATGGCCCGCGACGCCGCGAAGTACTACAAGAACGTGTCCCGCGAGGACATGCGCTTCGTGCTCGTCGACGCCGCCGACAAGATCCTCCCCGAGGTCGGCCCGAAGCTCGGCAGCTACGGCAAGGAGCACCTGGAGGGCCGTGGGGTCGAGGTCTACCTCAACACCTCCATGGACTCCTGCGTCGACGGCCACGTCGTGCTGAAGAACGGGTTGGAGGTCGACTCCAACACGATCGTCTGGACCGCCGGCGTCAAGCCGAACCCGGTCCTCTCGCGCTACGGCCTGCCGCTCGGCCCGCGTGGCCACGTGGACGCCCAGCCGACGCTCCAGGTCACCGGCACCGACTACATCTGGGCCGCGGGCGACAACGCCCAGGTCCCGGACGTCGCCGCCCGCAAGGCCGGCGTCGAGAACGCCTGGTGCCCGCCGAACGCGCAGCACGCGCTGCGTCAGGCCAGGGTCCTCGGCGACAACGTGGTCTCCGGCATGCGGGGCTTCCCGCAGAAGGAGTACGCGCACTCCAACAAGGGCGCGGTGGCGGGTCTCGGCCTCCACAAGGGCGTCGCGATGATCGTCATGGGCAAGATGAAGATCAAGCTGCGCGGGCGCCTCGCGTGGTACATGCACCGTGGCTACCACGGTCTCGCGATGCCGACCTGGAACCGCAAGATCCGTGTCTTCGCGGACTGGACGCTCGCGATGTTCCTCAAGCGCGAGGTCGTCTCCCTGGGCGCGATCGAGACTCCCCGCGAGGAGTTCTACGAGGCCGCCAAGCCCGCGCCGGTCGCCGCCGCTCCGGCCAAGACCGGGGAGAAGGCCAAGGCCTCCTGACCCGCTGGTCACCCTCTGTCCGACCCGAAGGACCTCCCGCCATCCGTGGTGCGGGAGGTCCTTCTGCGTGCCCCCGACGGCTCGGGGGCACGGTGGTGCGCCGGGCGCGAGCCACCCCCGCCCACTCGCACCCGAAGAACACACCTCCCGGCGGGAATACGGCACGGCCCCGCGAGTGATTACCGTGACGTTGGACATTCCGGGATCTGTTGTCACGGAGGTGTGCGCCATGCAGGACGCCGCGTCGCGGCTGAAGACCCTGTTCGAGCAGCTGTCAGGGGCCCCGCTCCCGGTCCGTCTGCGGGCCTGGGACGGATCGACGGCCGGGCCGCCGGAGGCCCCGGTACTCGTGGTACGCAACCGCAGGGCCCTGCGCCGACTGCTGTGGAAGCCGGGCGAACTGGGCCTGGCCCGTGCCTGGGTCGCCGGTGACCTCGGTGTCGACGGCGACCTGTACGCCGTACTGGACCTGGTGGCGGCACATGTGTGGGAGCGGGACGAGGACGCCCGTGGCCTCGCCGACACCCTGCGCGACCCGGAGGCGCGGGCGGCCGTCAAGGGTCTGCTGAAGCTGGCCGGTCCCGCCGTCCTGATCCCGCCCGAACCGCCCCGCGAGGAGGTCCGCACCCGCCACCTGCACACCAGACGCACCGACAGACGAGCCGTCAGCCACCACTACGACGTGGGCAACGACTTCTACGAGGCCGTCCTCGGCCCGTCGATGGTGTACTCCTGCGCCTACTGGTCCGCCTCCGACGGCACCACCACCCTCGAAGCCGCCCAGCACGACAAGCTCGACCTCATCTGCCGCAAACTCGACCTGAGCCCGGGACAACGGCTCCTCGACGTCGGCTGCGGCTGGGGCTCCATGGCCGTGCACGCCGCCCGCGAGTACGGCGTCCACGTCGTCGGCGTCACCCTCTCCCAGGAGCAGGCCGCCTACGCCCGCAAGCGCGTCGCCGACGAGGGCCTCACCGACCGCGTCGAGATCCGTGTCCAGGACTACCGCGACGTCGCCGACGGGCCCTACGACGCGATCTCCTCCGTCGGCATGGCCGAACACGTGGGCGCGGACCGGTATCTGAAGTACGCCGAGGATCTGTACCGGCTGATCGCCCCCGGCGGACGGCTGCTCAACCACCAGATCTCCCGGCGGCCGCAGCGCGACGAGAGCACGTACTCCGTCGACGGCTTCATCGACGCGTACGTCTTCCCGGACGGCGAACTCGCCCCGATCGGCACCACCGTCACCCAGCTCGAACGCGCCGGGTTCGAGGTCCGCGACGTGGAGTCCCTGCGCGAGCACTACGCCCTCACCCTGCGCGCCTGGGTCACCAACCTCGAGGCCCGCTGGGCCCACGCGGTCGCCCTGGTCGGTCCCGGCCGCGCCCGCGTCTGGCGCCTCTACATGGCCGCCTCCGCCCTCGGCTTCGAACGCAACCGCCTCGGCGTCAACCAGGTACTGGCCGTACGGCCCCCGGAAGGGGGTGCGGCGGGCCTCCCGCTCAGGGCCCGGACCTGGGGCGCCTGAACGCCCGGACGGGGGCGCGTACGGCCTTGTACGCGCCCCCGTCCGGGTGTCTCCCGCACCTCCCGCGCGGCTACTCCGACTTGATCGCGGCCAGCATGTTCAGCTTCGCCGCGCGGCGGGCCGGCCACAGCGCGGCCAGGATGCCGACCGTGGCGGCGAGGAGGAGGAAGACGGCCATCCGGGCCCAGGGGAGGACCAGTTCGTACGTCGGCATCCTGCTGGCGACGAGTTCGCCGGCGGCCCAGCCGAAGAAGACGCCCAGGCCGATGCCGAGGACACCGCCGAAGAGGGAGATGACCAGGGACTCCAGACGGACCATCCGCTTGACGCCCCGCCGGTCGAGACCGATCGCACGGAGCATGCCGATCTCCTGCGAGCGTTCGAACACCGACATGGCGAGGGTGTTGATCACCCCGAGGACGGCGACGACCACGGCCATGGCCAGCAGGCCGTAGAGCATGTTCAGCATCAGCGTGAACATCTTCGCGATGTCGTCGGAGAGGTCCTGCCCGCTCTGGACCTTGATCGCCGGGTTCTCGCCGAGGGCCTTCTCCAGCCGGTCCTTGGTGGCGTCGGAGGCACCGGCCGAGGTCTTGACCATGACCATCATGTCGGCCGGGTCCACGTCGGCCGGCAGCCGCTTCGTGAGCGTCGCGTTGTCCAGCAGGACGCCCCGGATCAGTTCGTTGCTCTCGTAGACCCCGGCGACCGTCAGCTTCTGCTTCTGGCCCCCCGCGAACCCGGCGGTGAACTCCGATCCGGTCTTCCAGCCGCGCCGCTCGGCGGTCTCCGCGTCCACCACGACCTCGCCGCCGCCGACCTTGAACGCCCCGTTGTCGAGGGGCAGGTCGGTGACCTTCCCGATGGCCGTGCCGTTCACGCCCGTCAGGTACTCCGTCTCGCCCCCGATCCGGGACTCGGCGTTGCGCAGCGGCGAGACGGCGGTGACGCCCTCGGTGGCGGAGAGCTTCTTCTCCACGTCGGGGGAGAGGAAGTTGCCGTTGGCCATCGAGACGACGTAGTCCGCCTTGATGGCGTCGGCGGCCATCTTGCCGATGGACTTCTGGAGGCTGCCCGCCATCACCGTCATCCCGGTGATCAGCGTTAGGCCGATCATCAGCGCCGAGGCGGTCGCGGCGGTGCGGCGCGGATTGCGTACGGAGTTCTGCCGGGCGAGCTTGCCCGAGATCCCGAAGACCCGCAGGAGGGGCGAGGCGGCCGCGATCAGTGGGCGGGACAGGAGAGGGGTGAGGACGAAGACACCGATGATCAGCGTCACCGCGCCGATGCCCATCGGCGCCTGTCCGTCCGAGCCGCTCATGGTGGTGGCGTACAGCACGGTGGCCACGCCCGCGCCGGCGAACAGCGCGCCGATCGTGTTCCGTACGACGAGCGACTTGGTCGTCGCCTTGGCGTGGACGCTGCTCATCGCCGCGACCGGCGGGATCTTCGCCGCACGGCGGCCCGGCAGCCAGGCGGCCAGCATCGTGATCAGCACGCCGACGAGCAGGGCGGTGGCGACCGTGCCGGGGGAGACCACCAGCGGGCCGTCGGGGACCGTCTCGCCGAGGGCGCCGATCAGGGCCCGCATCCCGGCGCCGATGCCGACACCGGCGGCGAGACCGGTGACGGCGGCGACCGCGCCCACCACGAACGCCTCGATCAGCACGGACCGGGTCACCTGGCGGCGGGAGGCGCCGACCGCGCGCAGCAGCGCCAGCTCCTTGGTGCGCTGGGCGACCAGCATCGTGAAGGTGTTGGCGATGATGAACGTGCCCACGAACAGGGCGATCCCGGCGAAGACCAGCAGCGCGTTCTTCAGGCCGCTCATCTCGGCGGCGATCTGCGTGGCCTGGTCGTCCGCGAGCTTCTGACCGGTGGTGGTGTACGCGGCGTCCTTCGGCAGGACCTCGTCGACGGCCTTCTGCAACTGGGCCTGGCTGGTGCCGCGCGCCGCCGTCACGTTGATCGTGTCGTACTCGCCCTCCATGTGGAAGAGCTTCTGCGCTGTCGCCGTGTCGAACAGGGTGAGGCTGCCGCCGGCGGCGACATTGCCGTCGTCCGTCGTGAAGATGCCGCTGATGGTCGGGGTGAGGACCGGGCCGTCGACGGACAGCCGCACGGTGTCGCCCACCTCGTACCCGGCCCGCTTCGCGGTCTCGGAGTCGATCGCGACCTCGTCCGCCCCCTCGGGCGCGCGGCCGCCGTCCCGGACGGGATACCGCGGATCGTCCGTCCCCCAGAAGTTCCCGCCCTGCGACTGGAAGCCGCCGCCGATCAGCTTGCCGTCCTTGCCGGCGAGGGCGGTGAACCCGCTCACCACGCCGATCGCCGACTCGGCGCCGGGCGCCCGCTGGACCTTCTTCAGCAACTCCGGGGTGAGCTTCGGCTGTTCGGCGACGGTGTCGCCCTCGTCCGGCCGGTAGTCCGACCGGATCGCGACGTCCACGTGGTCGAAGCCCTTGGCCGAGCTCTTCTGGAGCGCGTCCGAGATGGTGTTCGTGAAGACCAGCGTGCCCGACACGAAGGCGACGCCGAGCATCACCGCGAGCACGGTCATGAGAAGCCTGGCCTTGTGCGAGAACACGTTGCGCAGGGCGGTACGGAACATGAAGGGGTCCCTGTTTCGGGGTCGGGGCGGGTTCGGGCCGGGGCGGGGCAGAGGGGGGGCGGAGGGGGGACGGAGGGGCGGAGAGGGCGAACTCCCTCAGCTCGTACGCCCCTTGGTGTCGAACCTCTTCATCCGGTCCAGCACCAGGTCCGCCGTCGGCTCGTGCATCTCGTCCACGATGCACCCGTCGGCGAGGAAGATGACCCGGTCCGCGTACGCCGCGGCCACGGGGTCGTGCGTCACCATCACCACGGTCTGCCCCAACTCCCGTACGGAGTTGCGCAGGAAGCCCAGCACCTCGGCGCCCGAACGCGAGTCCAGGTTTCCGGTGGGCTCGTCGCCGAAGATGATGTCCGGCCGTGAGGCGAGCGCCCGCGCCACGGCGACGCGCTGCTGCTGGCCGCCGGAGAGCTGTGCGGGCCGGTGGCTCAGCCGGTCGGCCAGGCCCACCATCCGGATCACGGTGTCCAGCCACTGCTTGTCCGGCTTGCGGCCCGCGATGTCCATCGGGAGGGTGATGTTCTCCAGCGCGGTCAGCGTCGGCAGCAGGTTGAACGCCTGGAAGATGAAGCCGATCTTGTCGCGGCGGAGCTTGGTGAGCTGCTTGTCCTTCAGCGAGCCCAGTTCGGTCTCGCCGATGCGGACGGAGCCGGCCGAGAAGGTGTCCAGGCCTGCCACGCAGTGCATCAGCGTGGACTTGCCGGACCCCGAGGGTCCCATGATCGCGGTGAACTGGGCCTGCCGGAAGTCGACGGTGACCTGGTCCAGCGCGACGACCCGGGTCTCGCCCTGTCCGTAGACCTTCGACAGTTCCGTGGCGCGGGCGGCCACGGCGGTGGCCCGGTCGGCGAGGGGCGTGGTGGTCACGGGTGGGAACTCCTGTCGGGACGACGGCGTTTGTGGTGTTCGCGAACGGCCGGGGGCTCCGCCCGGCGCGTGCCCGGCGTGGGCCCCGGGCATGCCGGGGCCGTTCGTTTGTCGTTTCGTGAGTGGCTCCATCGTCTCGACGGAGGAGCGCCGTGTAGTCAGCCGCTGTTCCGGTTCCGGGGGCAGACTTCTGACGGACCGGCGGGGGGTGCGTCATACCTGGGGATGACGGTGGGATCCGACCGGGGAGTGGGGCGCCCGACCGACACGAGTCACCGCGTCACCGCGCGTGTTCCGGGTGGGACCGCTCGTTCGGGCGGTGAAATTCCGTCATTCCGCACACGGCCGGTCGCGCCGTCCGGAAGGCTGTTGGCAAGTGCGGATGGCGTGTTCCGTGGGCTGATGCACCCTCAGACGTCAATAAAATAAGACAACATCGGTCCGCTCTTCGACTGTTCGGGGGAAGCGCCCCGATAGGCTCGGAACCTCAGTGCGGAGCCCATGGCCTGCCCGGATGGTGGAATGCAGACACGGCGAGCTTAAACCTCGCTGCCCCTCGCGGGCGTACCGGTTCAAGTCCGGTTCCGGGCACTCCGAGCAACTCTGAACATTTCTCCCCAAACCCCCACACCCCGCCCCCGCGGCAAGGTGCGCCCCTCCCGCTCGCCGAGCGCCCGCCGCGCCCAGGACCGCGCCGGCCCTCCCGAGGAGCCCGCGGGCGACGAGATCCCGGGGACGGTGGGTGATCTCCGAGAGATCGCGGGGGTGTACCGGGTTGGTCGCGGGTTGAGGGGGGCGGGGCGGGGAATCAGGGAGACGCGTAGCGTGTTCGATGACATGGCAGGGAAAGATCCTCCCCAAGCACTAGGGTCAATCCTTTGCCTACCTATTACTCTTGAGCCAAGGCCACGCAGGGTGGCCATGGAGGAGTGAAATGAGGAGCAGCAACCCGGTCTTCTCGCGACGGGGGTTCAGCCGCGACAACGGCTACGCGGGCTTCAACACCGCGCCGCAGGCCGGGGGAGCAGCTGTCGGCACCCAGGGCAACCCCTACGCCCAGCAGGGCGGCAACCCGTACGCGACGAACCCGTACGCCCAGCAGGGCGTGCAGCACGGCGCCCCGCCGCAGGCCCCGGCCCGCACGGGCGCCATGACCATGGACGACGTCGTCATGCGCTCGGCCATGACGCTCGGCACGGTCGTCGTCGGCGCGGTCCTCGCCTGGGCCCTCCTGCCGGTGTCGCCCACGAGCTACGGCCTGGCCATCGGCGCCGCGCTGATCGCCTTCGTCCTGGCGATGGTGCAGTCCTTCAAGCGCAAGGCCTCGCCCGCGCTGATCCTGGCGTACGCCGCCTTCGAGGGCGTCTTCCTCGGTGTGCTCAGCGAGATGTTCAACTCGCAGTGGGAGGGCGCGCCCTTCCAGGCGGTGCTCGGCACCATGGCCGTCTCCGGAGCCACCCTCCTGGTCTACAAGGCGGGCTGGATCCGGGTCACCGCGCGGTACGCCCGCATCGGGATGACCATCGCGATCGCCTTCATCCTCGTCATGGCCGTCAACCTGCTGCTCGTCGTCTTCGGGCTCGCCCCCGACGGCGGACTGCGCAGCATGGGCCCGCTCGGCGCGATCGTCGGCATCCTGGCGATCCTGCTCGGCGCGTTCTTCCTGACCCTGGACTTCAAGCAGATCCAGGACGGCATCGCCTACGGTGCCCCGCGCGAGGAGGCCTGGCTGGCCGCGTTCGGCCTGACCATGACCCTCGTGTGGATCTACATCGAGATGCTCCGCCTCGTCGCCATCTTCAGCGGCGACGACTAGACCGGACGGGTCGACCGGACGGATCGACCGGACCGGGCGGATCGCACCGGATCACTGATGAAGGGCCCCCGAACCTCGCGGTTCGGGGGCCCTTCGTAGGTTCTCGGCGGCTTCACCGGAGCTTCCGCGCGGCCCTCCTCAGGTCGTACTCGTGAATGATCGCTTTGGCGTGGCCGTACGCGAGGTCGTACTCGTGCCGGAGCCAGCTGACCTTCTCCTCGAAATTGAAGAGAGCGGGGCCTTCGTCGACTTTGCGGATCCAGTCGGAGACTTCACGACCGGTGCAGTGCGGGATGCGGGCGAGCAGGTTGCGATGGGTCTCCTCGGAGAAGACTTGGGACATCGGCGCCTCCGGACGAAAGGGAATGTAAGCCGGTCCTTCAGGTCACGTTGCCTGAGTGGCGGCCTGTTGGCAACAGTCCGGCCGAGGCGCGTACTCTCGCGGCGTGCTTGATACGACGCCGTTGACCCGTGCCGTGGATCATTTCGCCGACCGGTTGCGGGCGGCCCCGCAGAGCCGGCTCCAGCGGAGCGCCGCCGCGGAGGCGCTGGCGCTGGCCAGGGAGTTGGCACTGCGCGCTCAGCGGTTGGAGACGCCCGACGGGCCGTTCCACGAGATGCCGGACGCGGGGATGTTCGCGGCGGCCGACCAGGTGACCGTCGCCGGAAACGATCTCGCGCTGGTCCTGGCGGACGAGGGCCAGCTGGCCGAGGCCGTCACGCTGGTGGAGGAGGCCCAGAAGCGGGCCGGGGTGTGAGGCCGGCGCCCACCGGCTCGGGGGCGCTGCCCCACTCGGACACCGCTACAGCGACGCGATGACGCGGTCCGCCAGGATGTAGACCATGTCGGCGCCGCACTCGAAGGTGAGCGTGTAGGCGCCCGAGATGCCCGAGCCGCCCAGGAGGACGGGGGTGTCGCCGGTCTGGAGGGCGGTGGCGAGGCGCTCGGCGGTCTCGCGGTGGCCGGGGGTCATGCACAGGGTGGTGCCGTCGGCGAAGACGTAGACGTCGAGGGTGCCCAGGGGGCCGGGGCGGACGTCGGCCAGCTCCGTGCGGGACGCGGCGAGGTCCTCCAGGCAGGCGACCGTGCGCTCGTGGTCATTGGTGACGGGTGACTGCACCGGCACGAAATCGGGGTGCGAGGGGTGGCGGCGGCGGGCCGCGGCCAGCTCGGCGGAGTCCCCGGCGAAGTCGTCGCTCTCCAGACCGGGCTCGATCACCGGCTCCAGGTGCTCCAGGCCCGCGAAATCGGACTGCCGGGGCAGGAACAGCTCGCTCTCGGCCAGACCCAGCA
Source organism: Streptomyces akebiae (assembly GCF_019599145.1). Lineage (NCBI taxonomy): Bacteria > Bacillati > Actinomycetota > Actinomycetes > Kitasatosporales > Streptomycetaceae > Streptomyces > Streptomyces akebiae. The sequence continues at coordinate 6,087,590 of NZ_CP080647.1, forward strand.
ACGGCGGTGTGTCCGTGACGTCGCGGGACTCCTGGGCGGCCCAGAAGGCCCGGGCCTCGGCGAGCTCACGCTCCCGCTCCTCGGCGAGGGCCTCGGCGACGGCCGCGCGTATCTCCTCCGTGTCGGCGGCCGGACGAGCGGCCGGCACCAGGGCGCGCGGCCCGGCGGTCCGGCTCTCGGCCAGCTCGGTGCGCAAGGCAGCGACCTGTCGGCGCAGACCCACGAGGGTGCGCAGGACGGCGACGCCCACGGCGGCGGTAGCGGCCGTGGTGAGCAGCAAGGCGATCGGCATGGCGCTCACTGACGTACTCCCGGTTCAAAGTCGACCCCCGACTTCCTACATCAGCTTGAAGGGCGGACTAACCAGCTGTCAGTGCGTAACGTCACGAATCGGGCAGGAATCTTGCCCCGATGTTTGGTGGTGAAACGGCTCTGAGCTGCGTAAATCGCTCTCCGGGGGGAGATAGGTCACATCCTGGGGGAGATTGGATCACAAAACGGCCCGGAGCCCCACCGATTCCGGGACTCCGGGCCACAGCATCACGGTGCGCGTCCGTGTCGTCACGGCTCCGCGCGGGGGTGCTCGGTCAGCTGAGGCGCTCGATGACCATGGCCATGCCCTGGCCGCCGCCGACGCACATCGTCTCCAGGCCGAACTGCTTGTCGTGGAACTGGAGGGAGTTGATGAGCGTGCCGGTGATCCGGGCGCCGGTCATGCCGAAGGGGTGGCCGACGGCGATGGCGCCGCCGTTCACGTTCAGCTTGTCCAGCGGGATGTCCAGGTCGCGGTAGGAGGGGATCACCTGCGCGGCGAAGGCCTCGTTGATCTCGAACAGGTCGATGTCGTCGACGGTGAGGCCCGCACGGGACAGGGCCTGCTTCGAGGCCTCCACCGGGCCGTAGCCCATGATCTCGGGGGAGAGGCCGGAGACACCGGTCGAGACGATCCGGGCGAGCGGGGTGAGCCCGAGGTCCCGCGCCTTGGTGTCGGACATGATCACCAGGGCGGCGGCACCGTCGTTCAGCGGGCAGCAGTTGCCGGCGGTGACCATGCCGTCCTCGCGGAACACCGGCTTCAGGCCCTGCACGGCCTCCAGGGTGACGCCGGCGCGCGGGCCGTCGTCCTTGCTGACGACCGTGCCGTCGGGCAGCGTCACGGGGGTGATCTCGCGCTCCCAGAAGCCCTTCCCGATGGCCTCCTCGGCGAGGTTCTGCGAGCGGACGCCGAACTCGTCCATCTCCTGCCGGGTCACGCCCCACTGGCGGGCCAGGTTCTCGGCGGTCTGCCCCATCGCGATGTACGGGTCGGGGAGCAGGCCGTCCTCGCGCGGGTCGTGCCAGGAGGCGCCGACCGACTTGGAGACCGCCTCCGTGCGGGCCTCGGCCTCGGCGAAGAGCGGGTTGCGGGCGGTGTGGATGTCGCTGGTGCCGCGCGCGCTGCTGCTGACGACCTCGACACCGGCCGAGATGAAGACATCGCCCTCGCCGGCCTTGATGGCGTGCAGGGCCATGCGGGAGGTCTGGAGCGACGAGGAGCAGTAACGGGTGATCGTGCAGCCCGGCAGGTGGTCCATGCCCAGCTGTACGGCCACGATCCGGCCCAGGTTGTGGCCCTGCTCGCCGCCGGGGAGGCCGCAGCCCAGCATCAGGTCGTCGATGTCCCTCGGGTCCAGCTCCGGGACCTTCGCGAGGGCGGCCGCGACGATGGTGGTGGTCAGGTCGTCGGGGCGCAGGTCCTTCAGCGAGCCCTTGAAAGCGCGGCCGATGGGGGAGCGGGCGGCTGAGACGATCACGGCTTCGGGCATCACGGCTCCATGTTCAGAAGGTGCGGCGCGCAGCGCCTCGTTGAGGGGCGGTGGTCGGGCGACGGGCGGGAGTACGGAAAGCAGGGCTGTGGGGGAAGTTACCCGTACGTATGGTCCGGGTCACGGGCATGAGGGTGTGACTCCGACCGCACTTTTCTAAGCGCTTGCTTTTTCGGTCGGGCGCCTCAGGGGGCGGGGCGGACTGTGATCGGGCGACTGCGGGTGGTTCGTGGTTGCTCGCGCAGTTCCCCGCGCCCCTGCGGGGCCGGGGCCCGCGAGCCTGAGGGCGCAGCCCCTGCTTCTTCAGGGGCGCGGGGAACTGCGCGAGCAACCCCCACGCACCCGCAGCGCCCCCGAGCCGTCAGGCGCCCGGCTGCGCCTCCGCCGCTGCGGTCGGCGCGGGGTCCGTCGCCGGCACCCTCCGCCGACGCCGCCGCTTCAGCAGAGCCCACGGCCCACGAGGCCCCGTCGGCATCGCGGCCGTCACCTCCGTGCCCGCCTCCGACGCGGCCTCGGCGGCGGCGCGAGCCACCGGCAGGAAGCCCTCGCGGCGGCTGACGTCCGGCCGCTCCTCCTCCGGCCAGAGGCCCAGCGCGGCGCACACCGTCGGCAGGACGGCCATCGCCGCGGTCGCGTACCCCTCGGCCGAGGGGTGGTAGTTGTCGGGGCCGAACAGCTCGCGCGGGTTCTGTTCGAACTCGGGGCCGAGCAGGTCGCCCAGCGACACGGTGCGGCCGCCCTGTTCGACGGTTCCGATCGTCTGCGCGGCCGCCAGCTGCCGGGAGGCCCGGCGGGCGAGCCAGCGCAACGGCTGCTGCACGGGCTCCAGCGTGCCGAGGTCGGGACAGGTGCCCACCACCACCTCGGCCCCGGCGGTCCGCAGCCGCCGTACGGCCGCGGAGAGGTGGCGGACGGAGCGGGTCGGGGGCATCCGGTGGGTCACGTCGTTCGCGCCGATCATGATCACGCAGACGTCGGGGATCTGGGCCGGGTCCTCCAACACCAGGGCGACCTGTCGGTCGAGGTCGTCCGACTGGGCGCCCGGCAGCGCGACGTTGCGCAGCAGCACCGGCCGCTCGGCGACGGCCGCGAGCCCCGAGGCGATCAGCGCGCCCGGGGTCTGCCGGGACCGGTGGACGCCCTGGCCGGCGGCGGTGGAGTCACCGAGCATGACGAGACGGAGCGGGGGATCGTCAGGGACGTCGTACGAACTGCCGTACGAGCCGTAGCCGTACGCGCGGCCGTACCTGCTGCCGTGCGTGTGGCCGTACACGCCCTCCGCGCTCGGCGGGTGCGGGCTGTGCCCGTTGCCCACGACCCGCCTGGCCATCCGCACCTCGGCCAGCAGCACCCCCACGGCCGCCGCACCCAGCAGACCGATGCCGCCACCGCCGTACGCCGCGCCCGCCGCGATGCGGCGGGCCACCCTTGCTCTGGACATGCTCGTCATGCGTCGCCGCCACCTCCTCGTACCCGTACACCCACTCCTTGCCCCGTACCGGCCCTCGGCCAATCCCGGAGGGTGGTGAACAGGGAGGAGAAGAGAGAGGCAGGGGCATAGGCTGGCGGGACATTACGACCATCCCTTTTGCGGCTCCGGAGACAACGGTGCAATTCCACGACTCGATGATCAGCCTCGTCGGCAACACCCCGCTGCTGAGGCTCAACAGCGTGACCGAGGGCATCCAGGCGACCGTCCTGGCCAAGGTCGAATACTTCAACCCCGGCGGTTCCGTGAAGGACCGCATCGCGCTGCGCATGATCGAGGCGGCGGAGAAGAGCGGGGAACTGCGGCCCGGCGGCACGATCGTCGAGCCCACCAGCGGAAACACCGGCGTGGGGCTCGCCATCGTCGCCCAGCAGAAGGGCTACAAGTGCATCTTCGTGTGCCCCGACAAGGTGAGCACCGACAAGATCAACGTGCTCAGGGCGTACGGGGCCGAGGTCGTCGTCTGCCCGACGGCGGTCGACCCCGAGCACCCCGACTCGTACTACAACGTGTCCGACCGGCTGGTCCGCGAGACGCCCGGCGCCTGGAAGCCGGACCAGTACTCCAACCCCAACAACCCGCTCTCCCACTACCACTCGACCGGCCCTGAGCTGTGGGAGCAGACGGAGGGCCGGATCACCCACTTCGTGGCGGGTGTGGGGACCGGCGGCACCATCTCCGGCACCGGCCGGTATCTGAAGGACGCCAGTGACGGTCGTGTCCAGGTGATCGGCGCCGACCCCGAGGGCTCCGTCTACTCCGGCGGCTCCGGGCGGCCGTACCTCGTCGAGGGCGTCGGCGAGGACTTCTGGCCGACGGCGTACGACCGGACCGTCGCCGACGAGATCGTGGCCGTGTCCGACAAGGACTCCTTCCAGATGACCCGTCGGCTGGCCAAGGAGGAGGGCCTGCTGGTGGGCGGCTCCTGCGGCATGGCCGTCGTCGCCGCCCTGAAGGTCGCCGAGCGGCTCGGCCCGGACGACGTCGTGGTCGTCCTGCTGCCCGACAGCGGGCGCGGCTACCTCAGCAAGATCTTCAACGACGAGTGGATGGCCGACTACGGCTTCCTGGAGGACGAGGGCCCGAGCGCGCGCGTCGGCGACGTCCTCAGCCACAAGGAGCACGGTGCCATTCCGTCCCTCGTCCACATGCACCCGGACGAGACGGTCGGTCAGGCGATCGAGGTGCTGCGCGAGTACGGCGTCTCGCAGATGCCGATCGTGAAGCCGGGCGCCGGTCACCCGGACGTCATGGCCGCCGAGGTCGTCGGCTCCGTCGTCGAACGCGAGCTGCTGGACGCCCTCTTCACCCAGCGCGCCTCGCTCGACGACCCGCTGGAGAAGCACATGTCCGCGCCGCTGCCGCAGGTCGGCTCCGGTGAGCCGGTCGGTGACCTGATGACCGTGCTCGGTTCGGCGGACGCGGCCATCGTGCTGGTCGAGGGCAAGCCGACCGGTGTGGTCAGCCGGCAGGACCTGCTCGCGTTCCTCGCCAAGGGCGGGGTCAAGCCGTAGGGCGCATGCCGTGCGTCGGGAGGGGCGCCTGATTCGGGAGAAAAAATCCCGTGAAGCGCCCTTCTTCGCCGAAGATCTGCCCGAGCCGAGGGTGTGACTTCGCAGAAGTGGTACGAGCGCGTCACGTCCGCGCAGCACCCGCTTAACACGGGTCCGGCACATTAGTGGGTGTCGGCAGGGCGGGAGCGGCTCCCCGCCCCGGCCGACGACCGAAACGGCGCCAAGGACCTCCGGAGCGGCTCCCGGACCTCCATGGACGCCAAGGACGCGTCAGCCCGGTCCCGACCCGGCCCGCGTCCCTCGCGGGGACCGCCGTCGTCCCGCCCCCCGTCACACGGGGGTGCGGCGGTCCCCGCGCATATCTCCTCCGGCGACGCGGTGAGGGTCTCCGTCGGGCACGCCGGGAGCGCCGGCGTCACTCTTCCCGGTCCGGGTCCCCGGTTCACTCTTCCCAGTCCGAGTCCCTGTTCTTGCCCCGGCGTCGGCCCAGGGCCGGTGAGTGGCGCAGCGCCCAGGCCACGTTCACGCCGACGATGCCCGCCCAGGTGACGAACAGGCCGGCGAGGTCGGCCACCCCGCCGCCGATGCCGGACAGGGGGATGGCGACGACGAGGGAGACCACGCCGAAGCCGTAGCGTTCACCCCAGCTGTCGCTGGACTTGTCGGGGGAGCGGCTGCCACGGGCCACCACCATCTGCTGCTCGGCCACCTGACGCCGGACCCGGCGGTCGACCACGCCGTCGATGCGCTGGTCGACCTTCTCCAGGAACGAGTCGACGAGCGCTGACTCGTAGTCCTCGCCCAGCTCTCTGCGGGCGTGCAGGGTGGCGGCGAGTTCCTTCTTCAGCTCGGTGTCCCCGAGCCGTGTGTCACGGGCTTCCCTACCGGTCATGCCGTTCACGGTAGGGAGCCGGGGGCCGCCTGACACTGGGGATAGCCCCCCTGTTGTCACGGTTCCTCAGCCAGGAGTGTTCGGCGGGCCCGGGGCGGGACACCCGCCGTGGCCAGGGGCGTCCAGCGGCTCGGGTGTCCCGGCCGGAAGGTCCTCGCACCGGTGCGGACAAGGCCGGGCGAGAGGCGGACCCACAGCCGCCCGCGGCAGTCCCCTCATCCGGGCACAGCCGCGGGTCCGGCGACCCGCCGGGTCTCCGGAAGCCGGTGGCACAGCAGCAGGAACCCGGTGCCCAGCAGGGCGACGAGCGCGGTGGACACGGCGGCTGTGCCGGGCCCCGCCGCCTGGAGAACCGTCCCCCCGATGGCGGAGCCGACGGCGGTGCCCACGGTCATCAGCGTGATCAGCCAGGCGAACGCCTCAGTGACCGTCCCCGCCGGAGCGAGGCCGTCGACCAGCTTGAAGGACACCACCAGCAGAGGCGGCAGGAAGACCCCGGTGGCCACACAGATCAGCATCATGACCCACGGTGGGGCCATCGTCGCCACCAGCAGATAGGCGGCCGTCAGGCCCGTTCCGAACAGCACCATCTGTTTCGTCGGTGCCATCGGCCAGGTGCGTCGCCCGTACACCACCGCCCCCGCCAGAGCGCCGGCGGCGGACAGGGCCAGCAGTGTGCCGGCGCCCCCCGCCACCGAGTGCCGCTCGGCGTACGCGACCGCGACGATGTTCAGCCCTCCGATGGCGGTGCCGACCCCGGCCAGACCGAGGAAGAGCACGAGGAGCGCACGGCTGCGCAGCGGCCCCCGCCAGTCGCGGGGGCCGGGCTGCCCCCGCCAGTCGCGTGAGGGACGCGAGGTGGCCATGATCAGTACGCCGGTGAAGCACAGGAACGCGGAAAGGCCCAGGGCCGGTTCCGGTGGCCCCAGGGCGACCGTCGCCGCGACGAGCACCGGGCCCCCGATGAAGACCAGCTCCTGCGCGCCGGCGTCCAGGGAGTAGGCCTGCTGCACGTTCTCCTGGCCGACCAACCCGGGCCACAGCGTGCGCAGACAGGGCTCCAGCGGTGGTGTGGCCGCACCGGTGACGGCTGCTCCGACCAGCACCAGCGGTTCGTCGGTCGGCGTCAGAGCGATCAGCACCATGCCACAGCAGGACAGCATGCCGCTGATCAGCAGGACGTTTGTCTGCCCCCAGCGGTCGACGAGCCTGCCCAGCAACGGCCCGCCGAGAGCCATGGCCACGGCAAGGACCCCGGAGGCCACGCCCACGAACCGGAAGTCGGCTCCATGGGCCCGCAGGGTGAGGGTGGTGGCCAGCGCCGTCATCGCGGTGGGCAGCCGCCCGATCAGCGAACCTCCCAGCACGCGCGCCACGGACGGCCTTCGCAGCAGGTCGAGATAGATCAAGGAGTCTTTCCTCCGGTGAGGCGTCGGCACACGCACACGATGTGCTCCGTGGTCGAAGTCGTGGACGGCTCCGGGGTCGGGCAGGTCAGTCCTGGTAGGAAGGCGCCAGGTGGGCGAGCGCGGCGTTGGCGTCCGCCGCGGCCTGCTCGGCCGTGGCCGCGCAGGTCATCACGTGCCCCAGCCGCTCGTGGCTGTGCGACGGCCAGGTGGTGCGCTGCCCGGGCACGGCCTTCGCGCGGAAGGCGACGACCGACGGGAAGTGCGTCATGACCTCGGGGTCGGGGACGGAGCCCACCGTTCCCGACCGCCCGGCGACGAAGCGGATGGCGGCCCCCTTCGCACGCGTGGGGGTGAGGTCGGGACGCCCCCCGCTGTGCGCGATGACCGACTCCCGGAGCAGGGGGACACCGGTCGCGTGTTCCACCAGATCCGGAATGAAGTCCCCGCCCGTCCTCGCGTTGACCTCGATCAGCACGGGTCCGCGGCGTGTCAGCTTGGCCTCCACATGAGCCGGGCCGAAGTCGAAGCCGATGGCGTCCAGCGCCGCCACCGCCAGCTCCGCGGCCCTCGCCGCGTCCTCGTTCAGGGATGACGGGAACGTGTGACCCAGTTCCACGAAGTGCGGCGTCGGGCCCAGCAGCTTGTCGGTGACGCCCAGCACGGTCGTACGGCCCTCGAACGTGAACGTCTCCACGCTGACCTCGTGTCCGAAGAGGCACTCCTCCAGCAGTGCGCCGGGGACGCGGGGCTGTCCCTTGGAGTTGGTCGGCCGGCCGGCGATGTCGGCGACCCGTTCGACGGCCTCCTCACGGGTGCGGCAGAGGGCGACGCCGATGCTCGCCGACTCGTCGACCGGCTTCACCACGCAGGGCAGGCCGGTCTCGGCCAGCGCGGCGTCCACCCCGGCGGCGTCCTGGACGAAACGGAACACCGGCACGGGCACTCCGCGTTCGGCACACCGTACGCGGGTCTTCCGTTTGTCCCTGGCCGCGTCCGCCGCGCTCGGCGCGAGGCCGGGCAGTCCCATGCGGTGCGCGGTGGCGGCCGCCGTGGGGACGTAGTACTCCATGACGGTCATCACACCGGCCACCGGTGTCGCACAGGTGCGCAGCGTCTTCTCGACCGCCGATGGACTCTGTGTGTCGCAGTGCAGGATCTCGTCCGCGTACGCGCGGATCGTGCGGGCCGTGTCCGGGTCCACGGAGTAGCGGTCGAGGTCCGAGGTCACGAAGAGGGTGCGCAGTCCCAGGGACCGGGCCAGGCACAGTGCCTGCATGCCCGTACCGGTGAGGTTGCTCTCGACGAAGGCGAGTGCGCGGGCCGGACCGTCCGCCCCGGGGCGGGTGGCGGGAGCCGTCATCGGACAGCCGCCTTCCCGCCCACGCCGGGGCCGGTGATCCAGTAGGTGTCGGCGTTCCGGTCCATGCGGCGCGACAGCGGGTCCCTGACCAGGCGGCTGAGCAGGCCGGCCGGGACGACCAGGGCGAAGTAGGCGATGGACAGCAGGAGGTTTCGCATCGGTTCCTTCATCATGTGGTGCCGCGCGACGGTGGTCCGTCCGGCGGCGGTGGGGCGGTGGGGCCGAGGGGCGGCGGAATCAGTCCAGGGGAATGGCCGCGCGCCAGTCCTCCGATTCGCGCCACGCGGGCTGGTCCTTCTTCTCCAGCAGGAGGTCACCGAGCACGAGCACGTCGATGTTGGTGCGCATGAAGCAGGTGTAGGCGTCCCGCGGTGAGTTGACGATCGGCTCGCCACGGACGTTGAACGAGGTGTTCACCAGCACGGAGCAGCCGGTCCTCTCCCTGAACGCCGACAGCAGCCGGTGGTACGCGGGGTTGTCCCGCTCGCTTACGGTCTGCACCCGCGCCGAGTGGTCGACGTGGGTCACCGCGGGGATCGTGGACCGCCGCACCTTGAGCAGTTCGAGGCCCGAGACGCCCTCGGCCGGCTCCTCGACGGCCAGCCGCTGGGACGGGGACACCCGCGCGACCACCAGCATGTAGGGGCTGTCCTGGGACAGTTCGAAGTAGTCCTTGGCATCCTCGCGCAGGACCGACGGGGCGAACGGGCGGAAGGACTCACGGAACTTGGTCTTCAGGTTCATCGCCGACTGCATGTCCGGATCCCGCGGATCGCCCAGGATCGACCGCGCGCCCAGGGCTCTGGGCCCGAACTCCATGCGCCCCTGGAACCAGCCGGTGATGGCTCCCCGCGCCAGATGGCCGGCCACCACGCCAGGGGTGTCCCGCGGATCCAGCTCCGTGTAGACGGCTCCGACGCCGTCCAGGAACGCGCGCGTCTCCCGGGCGCCGTACGAAGGACCGAGCAGGGACCCCGACATGGCGTCCCGGCCGCTGCCGACATGGGGACGGCCGGCCCCTCGTTCGAGCGCCACCGCGAGGGCGCTGCCGAGCGCTCCGCCCGCGTCACCGGCCGCGGGCTGGATCCACACGTCGTCGAACACCCGCTCCTCGACGACCTTGCCGTTGGCGACACAGTTCAGGGCGACGCCCCCCGCGAGGCAGAGCCGGCTCTCGCCGGTCACGTGCCGCGCTCGGCGCGCCAGGCCCAGGACGGCCTCCTCGGTCACGGCCTGCACGGAGGCGGCGAGGTCGAACTCCCGCTGGGTCAGCGCCGCCTCCGGCTCGCGGCGCGGACCGCCGAAGAGCCGCTCGAAGGACCGGCCCGTCATCACCCGGCCCGCCAGGTACTCGAAGTACCGCATGTCGAGCCGGAAGGAGCCGTCCTGTTTGATGTCGATGAGCTTCTCGCGGATCAGGTCGGCGTACCGGGGCGTGCCGTACGGCGCCAGCCCCATCAGCTTGTACTCGCCGGAGTCGACCTTGAACCCGCAGAAGTAGGTGAAGGCGGAGTAGAGCAGCCCCAGGGAGTGCGGGAACCTGATCTCGGACAGGGGTTCCAGGCGGGTGCCTCGCCCGTGCCACAGAGTGGTGGTGGCCCATTCCCCGACTCCGTCGACGCACAGGACCGCGGCGGACTCGTAGGGACTGGGGAAGAAGGCCGACGCCGCGTGGGACTCGTGGTGCCGACGAACATGGATCTCGGGGACACGCCCGGACCGCAGCTCTGCCAGGTTGTCGTGCACCGTCCGTACGATGTCCCGCTTCCACGACAGCCACTCGGGCAGTGACTCGCGGAAGGAGGCGGCCCCGTGCGGGGCCGCGCCGAGGTAGGTGGCGAGGACCCGACGGAACTTCAGGGCCGGGTCCTCGTAGTACGCGACGGCCGCCACGTCGTCGAGCGAGACTCCCCTCTCCGCCAGGCAGTAGCGCACCGCCCGGCTGGGGAAGCCGGGGTCGTGCCGTTTGCGGGTGAAGCGTTCCTCCTGCGCCGCGGCGACGGGGACCCCGTCGGCGACGAGGGCGGCCGCACTGTCGTGGTAGTACGCCGAGATGCCCAGAATCAGATCCGCCATGTCTGTTCCCTTTCCGCTCAACGCTTCCTGCTGAGACGCCGGGCCCGCCTGTCCGCCAGCCAGGCGTGTACGCCGGTCGGAGGGTTGAGGGAGCGATAGCCCGCACGCAACCGGCGCCATGCCGTCTCCCTGGCCGGGGCGCCGCTGCCCGCCGCGGACGAGGACATGAAGGTGTCGATGGCATCCGCCGCCCAAGCGGAATGACCGGTCGCGACGTTGTCGATGGTGTTGTGGATGTCGACGAACCGTGTGCTGAAGCCGTGTTCACGCAGCGCCAGCCGGGCCCGCCGGTAACTGCCGCCCACGCCCGACAGTTCCATGGCGAGGTTCAGTCCCAGCACCTCCGGCTGAAAGGTCTGCGGGAAGCGGCCGATGCTCAGCCAGAACACGGGCAGTTCGAAGGAACCGTCCCGGAACCCCGGCCAGCGCGCGAACTCCGCGGAACCGGTCGGCGGCAGCTCCACCCCCATGTCCACGAGCAGTTCCCGGTAGATGAGGGGATGGTTGAGCCGCGTATGACCATTGCCCAGCTCGTCCCAGTACGTTTCGAACAGGGAGTGGCCGATGTCCGAGGAGGCCAGGCCGTAGTCGGTGAACCCCTGCAGCCAGGCGCCGTCGATCATCGTCAGCGGGGCCAGCTGGAGCGTGGACTCGATCAACCGCTCCCTCGACGGGAGCCCGGCGTCGGAGGTGCGCTCGAACTCGGCGGCGTGCCGGTCGTGCTGCTCGGACAGCCACTGCCGCAGTCCCTCGGCGGGCCAGCTCTCGGGCAGCGGCATGTCGTGCCTGCCCATCCGGTGCCGTGCCCGGCCGAGCCACCCGTGGACGTACTCCATGGCGTAGCGGCGCACCGCCGGGCTCTGGCTCCGCCTCTGGAGCAGGACGTACGCCTCCCGGAGATCCGTGGGCGCCCGGTCCTCATACGGCTCCTCGTCCCAGGCGGGTTCGAGGAAGCACCAGGGGCGGGCGGAGGGCCCGCTCGGACGTACGACGGGCCCGGTCGCCCGGCCGGGCGGTGTGTCCCGCGGGTCGTCGTCCGGGAGAGAAGCGATCCAGCGGCGCAAGATCACCAGGTCGTCCTCGGTGAAGACGCGGAACATGGCACCGTGCTCACCGACCAGCCCGTTCACCAGGGGACTGCGGTGCGGACGGCCGGGGCGCACCAGTGAGCTGGTGGCGAGCGCGGCGAGCAGGGGGTAGGGATCGTCGCGGGCCTCGCCGAGCCACGTGGCGAGCGGCCGGCCCGCCAGTGGGAAGGACCGGTGGTAGACCGCCCCCTCACGGGCGCGCCGGCGGATGAGTTCGGCGGCCTGCCGCTGCGGGTCGAGGACACCGGCCAGCTCGGCCCGCAGCACCTCGTGCCACTCCTTCAGCACCGTGAACGCCCAGTGGGCGCCCGCCAGAACGCGCCGTTCCGCCTCCCGCGAGGCCGGTGCCGGCAGGGCGCCCACTGCCGCCAGACAGCCCTCCAGCCCACCCCGCGGCCCCTGCCGGCGGGGCTTGCCGGGATCCAGCGCGTCCCAGTCGACCGCCCCGTCCACCAGGGTCCTCAGCGGCGTGAGCGCGGGAAGCAGGCCGGCCTGCCGGAGGCAGAGGTCCGCTCCGAGGATCTCGGGATGGAAGTCCTCCGGCCGTCTGCTCATCAGGCCCAGCAGTGCCGGGAGGACGAAGGCCTCCTCCTGGATCCTCGGATCCAGTGCGGTCCGTACGGCGGGCACCGCGTGCTCGGCCACCCGTAGCCGCTGCAGGAGGGACAGGTAGGCGTGGCCCCGGGACGTGCGCGGATGGCCGACGCCGACATCCGACGCGTACAGCGCCAGTGCGCTCAGGGCCGGGGGATCGTCCGCGTTGGCCATGCCGCTCAGCCACTGCAGCCACGCTCCCGACACCAGGGACAACGGCGCGCAGTTGAGCGCCAGTCGCTGGGCCGCGAGCTCGTCGACGGCCTGTTCGTGGGCCCGGCCCGCCAGCTCCTGGAAGGCCCGCGCCTCGTCGGCGGACCACGCTCCGACCTCCCGGCGCAGTGCCGCGAGGTCCCGGGGCCCCGGGCCGGACGACGGCACCGCCCGGGTGATCGCGTCGCGGATGCCGGTCACCGGTACCCGGTCGGCGCGAGGGCTCTCGGGATCACAGAACGCGGCGTACCACGACCTGGCCCACGAGGGGGCCGGCGTGACGGGCTGCCCGGTTTCCGTCGTCCGCAGGGCTGTCGAAGACATCGGTTCCGTCTCCCTGCCTAGAACATGGGATAGATGGAGGCGTCGTCGCCCCGCTTCGTGCGGCGGCGCCGGAAGAGGGCGTCGAAGATTCTGCGCAGAAAACCCATGGAATTCCTTTCGGTAGGTCACCGAAGAGCAAGCTGCTCGGCGAGCAGGCCGGCGACGATGTCGTGTCCCTCGTCGGTGAAATGAATCCGGTCGACAAATATCCAGTCCGTGGTGCTGATTGCGGCACCCAGAACGGGGTTCATGTCATGGAAGGGAATGCCCAGCTTTTCGCAGCCGCGGCGCAGTCGGTCGGCGTAGCGCCGCCCCACGTCGATGGTGCAGATGTCGCCGTATGCCTCGCTGAAATTGGCGATGCCGTCCAGCTCGTCGAAAAGGAGCTTCTCCTGGGGGGCCGGCCGCTCACGCACCCATGGTGCGAGTGGCTGCAGTACGAAGGTGAGCCGCGCTCCCAGACCCTGGGCGAGCAGATTCCAGTTGTCGAGGTGCCGGACGGTCAGATCGACCGCCAGGTCCAGTTGCCCGCCCAGGTCCGGAACGCTCAGTTCCGCGCTCGACCGCTCCGGCGTCCGGCGCCGGGGCCACCGGGGGTGTCCGGCCCCCTTGTGCTTGCGGGCCCGCGCTTCCGCCACCTGGTCGAAGTACTCGTGGCCGTTGAAGAAGGCACCGCTGTCCCCCTGCATCCAGCGGGGCAGCCGGGCGAGTCCGAGGTTGTTGAACCCGGAGAACAGGACGATCTCCTCGATCTGTGGCACCAGGTGGCGGTACAGCACGAAGAGCAGCAGTTCCTGGGCGGAGTTGAAGCTCCGGCCGCCGAAGTTCAGCCACGGCCCACCGGGTGCGTGCCGGTCCCACAGCCGGGAGGCCAGCGTGGCGGCGTCGGAGGAGGCGCCGATCCCGAAGACGCTGGAACTGCCGGCGATCAGGCGGACCGGACCTTCGGGCACCCGTCCGCCGACGGAAGCCCGCTGTCCCCGCCCCTCGGACAGGCGGAAGCCGAGCCGGTCGGTGCTCACCACCTCCGAGTGGTGCTCCGCCGCGTGGAAGTACATCAGATACGGCAGCCAGCGGATCTCACCGCGGTCGTCGAACTTCTCGGCGTACTGGAGCATCTGCGGCGTCAGTTCCGCACGATGAGAGGCCATGGAGGAACCGCCCCCTTTCGGGTTGATCCGGACTGCACAGGAGTGTGGAGCGGTGCGACGGTCGCGACGGACCGTAGGACCGGTCAGACGGCTTCGGTACGGAGAGCGGGGTTCGGGGCCGGCGGGCCGGCCTCCGGCGCGTAGCGCGTCCGCGTCGACTCGGCCCAGCGCACGACCGCCGGAGCGGTGAGGCCCGCGGCGAGGAACAGCACGCCCATGACGTGCCAGCCGGGTTTCCCCCAGCCGACGCACAGCCAGGTCAGCAGGGCCGGACCGAACGACTCGGCCAGCCCCATGCCGATGCCGAAGACGCCCAGGTACTGGCCGATGGCGTGTTGGGGGGCGAGGACGTTCGACACCTCGAAGCCCCCGGCGGCCTGCCACAGCTCGCCCAGGCCGTGGATGACGACCGCGGCTCCCAGCAGGGCCACGGCGGCCCAGGGCGGGGAACCCGCCGCCCATGCGATGGCCGCGCACGCCGCGCAGAAGGCCCACCCCGACCGGCGCAGAGCCAGAGCCGCACGCCGGGGCGTATCGACCCGTCGGCTGAAGGTGACCTGGAGGACGATGATCATCGCGGTGTTGAGCACGACAGCCGCGGAGATCACCCATCGCGGGGCCGTCGTGGCACCGACCACCCACAGCGGAAGGGCGACGGTGAGCACGCGGTACTGGATGGAGAGCACTCCGTCGATCAACGACACGGCCAGATACGGGCGGTCGCGCAACGCGATCCACCGGCCACCCCGCTCCGGCGCCACCACGGGCTTCGTCCGCGGAACCCGGAAGGCGAGCAGCATGGCCACCAGGAAGCAGCCGCAGTTGAGCAGCACCAGACGGTGATAGCTCTGCACGGTGTCCGCCTGGGCGGCCCAGCCGGCCGTCATCGCCCCGACGGCGATGCCCACATTGGTGACGGATCTGATGTAGGCCCGCAGCTCCTGCGGTCGCCCGTCCGCGATGTCGTTGATGATGGGGCCGCGTGCCACCAGGAGCGTGGCCTGGGCCGTTGTCGCGAGGACGACGACGAGCAGGACGGACCAGTAGACATGGGCCAGGAGGAACGCGGCCGTGGCGACTGCGCTCACCAGGAGGCTGGCCACGAAGACCGCCCGGGGGCCGCGCCGGTCGGCGACATGGCCGAACGGAACCCCGAGGGCCAGGGACACGAACCCGGCGATGCTGAAGATGATTCCGATGTCGAGGGCCGGTAACTCGACCACTCGAATGAAATAGAGAACACCGGAGGTAAGGAATATCCCTTTCCCGGTGGAACTGGCCAGCGTAACCAGAGCCAGTGTGCGCTGCGCTCCCGATTCGGGCAGTATTGCGGAACTTATACGCACCCAGAAACCCCCGTCTGAACTCGTAACCAAGAGATTAGTGACGGGGTATTCGCTCCGCAATAGGGATCTCGTCACCTGAGACGGGGCACGCTGTGGGCCTTTTTGGGTGCGACGGACGGGCCGGCAGGCGGATTTCGCCTGCCGGCCCGCGGTCGGCTCTACGGGCCCGGAGTGGGGTCAGGAGCCGTATTCCCAGGAATTCATGTACTCGTTCTGGTCGGCGGTGAACGAGTCGATCGACACGCCCATGCTCTCCAGCTTCAGTCGGGCCACGGACTTGTCGATCTCGGTCGGCACTTCGTGGACCCGGGGCTCCAGGGAGGCGTGGTGGGCCGTCAGCCACTCGGCGGTCAGAGCCTGGTCCGCGAAGGACATGTCCATCACGGAGGCGGGGTGCCCCTCCGCCGCGCCGAGGTTGACGAGCCTTCCCTCGGCGACGAGCAGCAGCCTGCGGCCGTCGGCGAGCCGGTACTCGTCCGTCTGGTGACGGATGCGCGAGCGCTTCTCCACCGCCAGGTCCTCCAGGGCCGCGACATCCACCTCGATGTCGAAGTGACCCGCGTTGGAGAGGATGGCGCCGTCCTTCATCACCTCGAAGTGCTCCCTGCGCAGCACTCCCCGGTTGCTGGTGACCGTGACGAAGACGTCGCCGATCCGGGCCGCCTCGCCCATCGGCATCACCCGGTAGCCCTGCATCAGCGCGTCGAGCGCCTTGGTCGGGTCGACCTCGGTCACGACGACCTGCGCACCCAGGCCCGCGGCACGCTGGGCGACTCCCTGACCGCAGTAGCCGAACCCGGCGACGACGACCGTCTGTCCCGCGAAGAGCAGATTCGTCGCGCGCATGATCGCGTCGAGCGACGACTGGCCTGTGCCGTACCGGTTGTCGAACATGTGCTTGGTGTCCGTGTCGTTCACCGCGACCATCGGGAACCGGAGCGCGTCGGACTCGGCCATCTGCCGCAGTCGTACGACACCGGTCGTCGTTTCCTCGCAGCCGCCCTTGATGGTCTCCAGGAGTTCGGTGCGGGCGGTGTGAACGGTGTTCACGAGGTCGCAGCCGTCGTCGAAGACGAAGTCGGGACGGATGTCCAGGGCGGAGTTGATGTGCCGGTAGTACCCGTCGCGGTCGATGCCGTTGACCGCGAAGACGGAGATGCCGTACTCGGCCACCAGCGCCGCGACCGTGTCGTCCTGGGTGGAGAGGGGGTTGCTGGCGCACGCCGCGACCTCGGCACCACCGGCCTGCAGCGTGCGCAGCAGGACGGCCGTCTCCGTGGTCATGTGCATACACGCCGCGAACCGGACCCCCTGGAAGGGCTTCTCCTTGGCGAACCGCTCCCGTACCTGGCGTAACACGGGCATGTTGCGCTCGGCCCACTCGATCCGACGCACGCCCTGTGCGCTGAGATCCTTGTCCTTGACATCGTGCTTCGGCAGTTCAGACATGCGGAAGGCTAGCCTCGCTCTCACATTGGCTTGGTGGATATCGGCCATGGCCGGCGCACCTCGGGTGCGGACGGTCACGGGCCGAGGTCGGTGTCAGGCGGTGGCTTCCGTGCGTGCCACAGCCTTGTTCCCGGGCAGGCCGACGGCGACCAGCAGCGTGGTCGCCAGGACGACGACGGCGCCGACGGTGAACGCCGTCTGGAATCCGGCGGCCTGGTGGTCGGCGGTGGGGGCTCCGAGCGACTCGGTGCGGGCGGTCGCCAGGCTCACCATGATGGCGACGAAGGCCGCCGTACCCACCTGCTGGAAGGTGTTGAGCACTCCGCCGGCCAGACCCTGCAGCTGCTCCGGCACCCCGGCGGTCGCCGCCATCATGGCGGTGGAGAAGAACGCGGCGAATCCCAGCCCCATGAGGAGCGTGCCCGGCAGCACGTCGCGGGCGTACCCGCTGTCCGCCTCGATCCGGGAGAGCAGGAGCACTCCGGCGGCCACCAGGGCGCCGCCGGTGACACAGACGCCCTTCGGCCCGAACCGCGCGGCCGCCACGGCCGACAGGGGCCCCGCCACGAGGACGGACAGGCCGAGCGGCAGAAAGGCGAATCCGGTGTTGAGGGCCGAGCGGCCCTGGACCTGCTGGAGGAAGAGCGACAGTTGCAGGGCCGTGGTGCCCATGACGCCCGGGATCAGGAAGCTGGCGACGTTGGCGACGCTCAGGGCGCGGCTGCGGAAGATGCCGAGCGGCATCAGCGGGGAGGCCGACCGGGCCTCCACCACCACGAAGACGACGAGCAGGACGATGCCGGCGGTGATGCTGATCGCCGCGTGCGTACCGTCGTCGGGCACCTGGCTCAGCCCGTTGATCAGGGCCACGAATCCCGCGGCGGACAGCATGACGCCGGGCAGGTCGTAGGTGCGCTTCCCCTGCGCACCGGGTGTCCCGGGCAGCACCCGGAGCGCCGCGAGCACGGCGATGCCCGTCAGCGGCACATTGACGAAGAACACGGCACGCCAGCCCGCGAGTTCGGTGAGTACGCCGCCGAGCAGCACCCCGATGGCGAAGCCACTGGCGGTCGCGGCGCTGAACCAGCCGAGGGCCCGGTTGCGTTCGGCCTCGTCGGGAAAGCCCGTGGTGATCAGGGAGAGCGCGGCCGGCGCGATCAGCGCGGCGCCGACGCCTTGCGCGGCACGCATGGCGATGAGGGGTTCCGGAGCCGTGGCCAAGCCTCCGGCCAGGGAGGCCACGCCGAACACCGCGATGCCCACGACCAGCGTCAGCCGCCTGCCGAGCAGGTCCGCCAGCCGGCCGCCGAGCAGCAGCAGACTGCCGAAGCCGAGCGCGTAGGCGCCGACCACCCATTGCGTGCCGAGGGCGCCCAGCCCCACGGAGGACTCCATGCTGGGCAGCGCGACATTCACGATCGAGAAGTCCAGGAGCAGCATCAGCTGCACGCCGCAGAGCAGCACCAGCGCACCGGGCCGATTTCTGTTCGCCACCACCTGGCTTCCTGTGCTCTCCCGATCGAGTGCTCCGGCTTCGGACATGAGGGGGCACAGCCTTTCAGGCGATGGGATCGGTCCGGTCTCGGCGAGCCTAGCGGAACGGCCCGCAATGGCAGTGCGAATACCGTGTATGAGGCATCTACTTTCGGACAATCATTGAACGGTGTTCGGTTGCGACGCGCCCCATGGTGAGGATCGCGGCGCGGGTGTTTCAGCCACATTCCATGGAATATCTCAAGCAGTGGACATGGTCACGCCTTGTCGGGAGGGCTTTTCGGAGATACGTTCAGGCCGCTGAAAGGGGGAACCACTGTGTCTCCGATAGAAACGACTCGATGTCGTAGGGACTCGCGCACAGCGCCCATCGCTCCGTTAGGCACACCGTTATCGAGAACCCTCCCGTCGACCTGCGCGACGTCTGATTCCCTCCCGTGTCCTCCCGTTCACCTCGCAGCCGGCCGGCCGCCAACTTCTCGGAAGTGGCGGGTTTCAGGGTCCGGCAGACGTGGACAGGGATGCACGGGAGGTCCTGCGTGAAGCTCGATCTTCAGCGGCTCTCCCGCCACTACATCGTGTCCCGGTCTCTTGACAAGAACCCGTCCTGGAATGCCTCACTCCATCTCGACGGAGTGGTGTGCCGGTCGATAGCCAATTGGTACGACCAGGCCCCGCTCACTTCCGGGACGAAGGAGGAGGCCCTTCAGTATCAAATACTGAAGGAAGACACCCTCGATCAGTTCGAGGTGTTGCGGGATGAAGGAGTCAGTATCGAACCGTGGCTCTCCGAGGGGCAGCCGTACACTTCTTCCACCGCCCTGTCCGACCGTTTGTACGCCACCAAGAAACTCTATGTGTTTCTGACGGCGAACGGGCACGGTCAGATAAAGGGGAAACAGGGCGATCGGCGTCCGGGCGATCACCCCATGCTGGAACCCTCGCCGGTATTTTCCTGCGGGACCAGACTTCTCTTCAACGACCTCTTCCGTGCTGTGCACGACGCGTTCGGTCACGCGGCGCGCGGAAATCGTTTCACCGCGCGCGGTGAGTTCATGGCCGCCTGGGACCACATGAAGATGTACCGCCCGGCCTGCCACTCCGTGCTGCTGTCGGAGACCGTCGGGCAGATCTGCTGGTTCTACTTCGGCCCGCACGTGCGCCGGCCCAATGGAGTCGTGCCCGGTCCCTCCGACCCCGACTACGTACCGCCGTCCGAGCGGCCGTACTCCCCGCAGAAGACCGTCCCGATGCCGGACGAGTTGATGTCCGCCTTCCGCTCTCTCTTCAAGCAGGTGAACTGATGACCTCCGACGTCCGGGATCACTTCCCCGTCCTGGCCCAGCAGGTGGAGGGCCACGCGCTGGCCTACCTCGACAACGCCGCCACCACCCAGAAACCCCGTCAGGTCCTCGACGCCGTCGTCCGCTACTACTCCGAGTCGAACGCCAACGTCGGGCGCAGCGTGCACGCGATGAGCATGCGGGCGACGGACGCGTACGAGGCCGCGCGCGAGACGGTACGCGCCTTCGTCAACGCCGCCGACGCGGCGGAGATCGTGTTCACCAAGGGCACCACGGAGTCGGTGAACCTGGTGGCCGAGGGCTTCGCCGCCCAGATGGTGTCGGCCGGCGACGAGATCGTGGTCAGCGGTATGGAGCACCACTCCAACCTGCTGCCCTGGCGCCGCCTGTGCGAGCGCAAGGGCGCCGTGCTGCGCGTGGTGCCCACCGACGCCGACGGCGAACTCTCCGCGGAGGCGTTCGCCGGGCACCTCACCCCCCGCACCCGGTTCGCCGCGGTGGCGCACGTGTCCAACGTGCAGGGAACGGTCAACCCGGTGCGGGAGATCGCGGCGGCGACCCGGGCCCGCGGTGTGCCGCTGCTGGTCGACGGGGCCCAGGCGGTCGCGCATCGACCGGTCGACGTCCAGGCCCTCGGCGCGGACTTCTACTGCTTCTCCGGGCACAAGATGTACGGGCCCATGGGCATCGGCGTGCTCTACGGACGGGCGGAACTGCTGGAGCGTATGGATCCGCTGCTGGTCGGCGGCGGAATGGTCAAGGAGGTCACCGTCGAGGGGCCGCTGGCCGTCGCGAAGGCGCCCACCCTGTTCGAGGGGGGCACCCCGAACATCGCCGGAGCGGTCGGGCTCGCCGCGGCGGTCGAGTACCTCTCCGCCCTCGGCATGGACCGGGTCCGCGATCACGACGCGGAGCTGACCGCGCGCGCCGCCGCCGGACTGCGCGCCCTGGACGGCGTCCGGGTGTTCGGCGCCCAGCAGCCCTCCGGCGGTCTGATCTCGTTCGGCGTCGACGGCCTGCACCCCTATGACGTGGGCAATCATCTCAGCGCCCACGGCGTCATGGTGCGCACAGGAGTTCACTGCGCCATGCCGTTCGTCGACAGCCTCGGAGTGGTCGGCACCGTGAGGGCCTCGTTCGGGGTCTACAACACCCCCGAGGAGGTGGACCGGCTCGTCGAGCGGGTCGCCACCGCCGAGAAGGGCTTCTGGTCGAACGAACACCCCACCCAGCGATTCCTCAGCCTCTGAACAGCGCGGTGCCACGGGAAAGGACGGTCCGACCGATGACGGACAACGAGAACGCGGCGTCTGCCTTCAAGGCGCAGCAGGAACGCAACTGGCACGAACTGAGCGCCGGCTGGGACAAGTGGTACGAGCTCTTCGAGCGGGGTGCCGAGCCGGTCACACGCCTCCTCCTCGACGGGGCCGGACTCGGCCCCAAAAGCTCGGTCCTGGACATCGGCAGCGGCACCGGCCAGCCGGCCCTCGCCGCCGCCGCGCGGGTGCCCGGGGGCCGGGTGGTCGGTGTGGACCAGGCCGAGGGCATGCTGGCGGTGGCCCGGCGCCGGGCCGTCGAACAGGAACTCACCCACATCGATTTCCGCCGCCAGGACGCCGAGGAACTGGACGTCGGGGAAGGCGACTTCGACGCGGTGCTCAGCCGCTGGAGCCTGATGTTCCTGCCGGACGCCGATCGCGTGCTGCACACGGCCTTCCGCGCGCTGAGCCCCGGCGGCACGTTCACGGCCGCGGTGTGGGGCACCCCGCCCCAGGTCCCCATGCTCAGTCTGGCCTTCGGGGTCGCCGCGGCCCGGCTCGGGCTGCCGGCCCCGCCGCCGGGCGCCCCGGGGCCGTTCAGCATGGCCGACGCCGAGGCGCTGGCCGCACGGTTCACCAAGGCCGGTTTCCAGGACGTGAGCCATCAGGAGTGCCGGATCGTCTTCACCCCGCGCGACGTCGAGGAGTTCGTGGAGTTCTCCTGGGACCTGCTGCCCGGCTGGCTCAGGGCCAGACTGGCGGAGACCTTCGGTGACGAGCGCGACCAGCGGACCGTCCAGGCCGTCGCCACGGCGGCCAAGGACTTCGAAACGGACGGCGGGGGCCTCGCGGTTCCCTGCGTCGCGCACTGCGTACGGGCCGTCAAGCCCCGTTGAGGCGAACCGCCAGACTCCGAAGGAGACCTCCTCATGGAATTCGACACCAAGCTGGTCCAGATCGGCCAGGAACCCCATCCCGGCACCGGCGACATCGTGCCGCCCATCCATCTGGCCTCCACCTTCGAACAACGGGCCCAGCAGGACCTGCGCTACTTCTACGGCCGCGGCGAGAACCCGACCCGCGAGGGCCTGGAACGCTGCCTCGCCTCGCTGGAGGACGCCTCGTACGCCCTGGCGTTCTCCTCGGGCCAGGCCGCCGGCACGACCGCCCTCAGCCTGCTCTCGCCCGGCCAGAAACTGATCTCCTCCGACGACGTGTACGGGGGCACGTTCTTACTGTTCGACCTGCTGGGCCGGTACGGCATCACCGTGGAGTACGTCGATCTGACCGACCTCGACGCCCTCGACGCGGCCCTGACCGACGACACCGGGCTGGTCTGGATCGAGACCCCGACCAACCCGCTGCTGAAGGTCGCCGATGTGACGGCCATCAGCGAACGGGCCCACGCCCTCGGCGTGCCCGTGCTGGTCGACAACACCTTCGCCAGCCCGGTCGTCCAACGCCCCCTGGCGTTGGGGGCCGACATCTCGCTGTACAGCACCACCAAGTTCATCTCCGGCCACTCGGACGTCATCGGCGGTGCTCTGGTCCACAACAGTGAGGACTTCCACACGCGGTTCTTCCGGTACCGGACCGCGGCCGGCAACGTGCCCGGCGCCCTGGACTGCTACCTGCTGCACCGCGGGCTGAAGACGATGTCGCTCCGTGTCCGCCGGCAGAACGAGTCGGCCGAGCACCTGGTGCGGCTGCTGCGCGAGTCCCCGAAGATCGGCGCCCTGCACTACCCGGGACTGGCCGCACACCCGCAGCACGAGATCGCCGCGCGGCAGATGGACGGCTTCGGGTCGATCATCACCTTCGAGTACCTGGGCGACGTGGCGGAACTCCTGGAGAAGGTCGAGCGGTTCGCCGTGGCCGTCAGCCTCGGCGGTGTGCGGTCCCTGATCGAGTGCCCGGCGCTGATGACCCACCGGCCCATCCCGGCGGAGACCCGCCGCCGGCTGGGCATCGGCGACAACCTGATCAGGCTGGCGGTCGGCATCGAGGACGTACGGGACCTCGCCGCGGACCTGGAACGGGCGCTGTGAGCGGGGGAGCGCGAGAGGCATGGTGACCTCGGTGACCGGGCTGACCCCGCCGTCCCCCGGTTCGCCCGTGCTCATCGACGGCGCGAAGGGGACGGAACTGCAACGGCTCGGGATCAGCGTCACCGAGCCGTGGTGGACGAGCGCCGCACTGCTGGATCTGGAGGGGCAGCGGCAACTGGCCACGATTCACCAGGAGTACACCGCCGCCGGTGCCGACCTGGCCACCGCGATCACCTTCCGGACCAACCGGCGCACCCTGCTGCGGGCCGGGGCCGACACGTACGCGGCCGAGGTCCTGGTCCGCCGGGCGGTGGCGCTGGCCCGCGGCTCGTCCCGGCCGGGACGAGCCGAGCGGCGG
Source organism: Streptomyces akebiae (assembly GCF_019599145.1). Taxonomy (NCBI): domain Bacteria; kingdom Bacillati; phylum Actinomycetota; class Actinomycetes; order Kitasatosporales; family Streptomycetaceae; genus Streptomyces; species Streptomyces akebiae. The sequence goes on from NZ_CP080647.1 coordinate 6,110,763, forward strand.
CCGGTGCTCGCGGCGTCGGTGATCCCGGTGGAGGACTGCTACCAGCCGTCCCTGGTGCCGTCCGGGGACGAACTGCGGGAAGAGCACACCTGGATGGCGCGTCAGCTCGCCGCGGAGGGCGTCGAGCTGGTGGTGGCGGAGACCATGAACACCGTGCGTGAGGCCGAGGCCGTCGTCGACAGCTGTACGCGCAACGGACTGGCCGTGTGGGTGAGTTTCGTCTGCGGTACGGACGGCGCCCTGCTGTCCGGCGAGTCCGTGACGGTCGCGGCACGCGCGGTCGCGGCGGCGGGTGCCTCGCTCGTCAGCGTCAACTGCACCACGCTGGAAGGCACCGACGAGGTGCTCGCCCGGTGGTCCCACGACTGCCCGGTTCCCTTCGGGGCCTACCCCAATCTGGAGGACCGCTCGGGCATCGCGGACTGGGCACCGGTGGACCGGTACGTGCCCGTCCGCCACGGCCCCGAGGAGTTCGCGGACCTCATGGCCGAGCGGGCCGACCGGTACGGCCTGTCCCTGGTCGGCGGTTGCTGTGGCAGCACGCCCGCCCACGTCGCGGCGCTGCGCAAGCGGATCCCCGGCTGAACGGACGGAGGCCCGGGCCGTCCCCGGACCGGGGACGGCCCGGGCCACCGGCACCGGAACCGTCAAAGGACCGGCCGGACGGCCGGGGCGGGCAGGGTGGCGCAGACAGCCTCGATGAGCCGTGCCACCCCCTCCTCCTCGTTGCCGGGCAGTACCAGATCAGCGGCGGCCAGCACCTCGGGATGGGCGTTCGCCACGGCCGCGGCGAGCCCCGCGGCCCGCAGCATCGGCAGATCGTTGGGCATGTCCCCGACGGCCGCGGTGGCCGGCACCGGGACCCCGTAGTGGCCGGCCAGCCGGCGCAGCGCCGCGCCCTTGTCGACGCCGCGCGGCGAGATCTCGAGGAAGTACGGCGTCGAACGGGTCGTCTCCACCGCGTCGCCCGGCCGCACCAGCGACTCGCCCAGCGGCGCGGCCGGCAGCGAGGCGTGCACGGCCAGGACCTTGACCGGCGGATCGTCCGCCGACAGCGCCACCGCGGCGTCCGGCACCGCTTCATGGGCCCAGCAGTCGGACAGCAACTCCGCGAAGCCCGGCTCCAGACGGAGCCCCGCCACCGTGTCCACCCCCAGCACCACACCGGGGACCCTGGCACGCAGCCGCTCCAGCAGTCGCGCGGCGCCCTCGGCGGTGAACCCCCGTCTGTCCAGCACCCGGCCGGTGAGCGCCTCGGCGGTCACCGCCCCGTTGCTGCACACGACGAGGCCCCGGAACCCGTGGTCCCGGACCGCCGAGAGCGCGTCACGAAGGGGTCTGCCCGTGACGTACGCCACGGGCAGACCCCTTCGGTCCGCTTCCGCCAAGGCGGCACGGGTGACCGGGCCGACGGTCCCCGCCCGGTTCAGCAGCGTGCCGTCGAGGTCGGTACAGACCAGCCCCACGCCGTTCACGCCGTTCACGCCGTTCACCGCGGTCTCCCGTCGACGCGGTCCGCCGTTCCGCTCACCGGCACCCACAGGCGCACCCGCACCGGCAGCTCGCCGGTGAGCCAGACCTCCACCCGGCCCTCGCGGACCAGTCGGCTCCGGTCGGGCCCGCCGTCCAGCTGGATCCACGCCCAGTCGCTCTCCGGGTCGAGCAGCCACGGGATGCCGGGCCGGGCGGCCGGCTCCCCGTCGCGGGCGCGCCGGGCCCGGGGCACCACCCGCGCCATGATCTCGGGGACGTCCAGGATGTCGACGGCGGTGGGCTCCGCGTGGTCGTCGAGCGAGATCCAGATGCGGGAGTGGAAGGTGACCGTGGCCCGCTGGGCGCGCGGTGCGAGGCCGTCCGCCCTGATGGTCAGCATGCCGACGCCGGCGTCCCAGTCGACCGACGGACAGGTGGTACCGGGCTCGCTCATGGCTTCCTCCGCCTTCATACGGCCTGCAGCCGGTCCAGGCCGGTCACGGGAACCTCCTCGGGCAGCCGGGCCGGACGCAGTTCGACCTCGCCGACCACCGTGTCCTCGGGCGACTCCAGCACCCACCGGACCGTCCTCGCCACCGAGGAGGTGGCCATCTTGAGCGGTGAGGTGTCACCGGGCAGGTTCGCGATGGCGCCCGGGCTGACGAGCGTGGTCCCCACTCCGTGGCGGCGCTCCTCCAGCAGCAGCACCTCGGTGAGCGCCTTGAGCGCGGCCTTGGTCGCGCAGTAGGCGGCCCCTCCCTCGAAGAACCGCGTCCCCGCGTGCGAGCCCATCAGGACGATCCGGCCGCCGCGGGCGCGCAGCTGTGGCAGGGCGGCCTGGACCAGGGCGATCACCGAGGTGAGGTTGACGTCCACGGCCTCCTGCCAGCGTTCGAGGGGCAGCGTGGCCAGGTCGCCCAGGGCACGCTCCACGCCGTTGGCGACGACGGCGTCGAGACCGCCGGCCAGGGCGCCCGCTCGTCGGACGGCCGGGCCGACGTCCTCGGGGTGGCGCAGGTCGCAGTGGACGTTCTCCACCCCGGGCAGGTCGGCCGGGGTCCGGCCGAGGCCCCACACCCGCCAGCCGGCCGCGCGCAGTTCTTCGGCGACCGCTCTGCCCGTTCCCCGGTTGGCTCCGGTCACCAGCACCGTGCGGCCGCCACCGGCCTCGGTCATCGCAGGACCCGGCGGACCAGGTCGGTCCAGGTCGCGATGATCGTCGCCGGGGCGGCGCCCTGCCGGAACAGATCCTTGTCCAGGGGGTTGCCGACGTCGTCGCGCAGCCGCATGCAGTCCGGGGAGATCTCGGAGTTGACGACCGGCCGGCCCTCGCCGTCGACGCCGATCACCAGGCAGAAGTCCCACAGGTCGAGCGGGGCCAGCCAGGAGCGCAGCGAGGCGTTGCACTCCAGGGCCACCGCACGGAACGCCTCGACGTCGATCCCGGTCGCCCTCAGGTAGTCCTCGCCGATCGGCTGGTCCTCGGGGTCGATGCGGTAGTCGAACTTCACCACCGGCGGGTTGAAGCGGTGGCCCTCCGGAAAGAGCCCGGGATACTTCCGGGTCGTCGAACCCGTGGCCAAGTTCTTCACGATCACTTCGAAGGGCGGCGCCGGAATGTAGGACGCGCGGTAGGTGATGTCGCCCAGCCGTTCCAGGAAGACCGTCCGTAATCCCTTGTCGGCGAGTCTGGCCGCAGCCAGTTCGTAGAAGTCGAGCCGCAGCCGTGCGGTCTCCGGAATCATCTCGTCCCGCTCGTACGTGTAGCTACGCAGACTCGGGACGAGTTCGATGTCGCAGGTTCCGTCGCCGTTGATCCACAGTCGTTTGCTGCGGCCCTCGATATCGGGGTGCCGGTCCATACGTGCCATTGTTTTGTCCTCTTCTGCTCTGCAGCCCCGTTCGGGGGCCCGGACGGTGTGATGGAGCGAGGTATGGCATTCGGAGGAGACGGGCAATAGGCGCCGTACTCCTCGGCCCAGAAGGCAGGAAGAAAACACGCTCTGCACGCGAGGTGTGAATCCTGCTGGAGAGACGTTACCTCCCGTTGGAACGCCGGAAACATCGCCGACTTCGCGGTCTCATGATTTGGAATTACTCATCCGTCGGGACTCGGCCAGGCTGGCGGAATCACTAATTCCGCACCGCTGCTCTGGCTTGACCTGGTCCGATTTGGGGCCTGCCCGAACGGCTTCGGAAGAATGGCTGATTCCAGTCGGGTGAAGGGGGTGACCGCACAATGGCCGACCCGGGACGGCCTGGATCCGCGTGGGTGTACGAGAGCGCCCGCCGGGTGATATGGGGCGGCTGAATTCCACTCGGCGGGCATCGGGGGACAGGCGATCGTGACCGCCGGACAGGGTGGCCAAATGGCTGGCGGAAAACGAGGATTACCGAATCTCGTTCGCGCGGGAACGCGTATTTCCGGGGTGCGCCGAACGTTCGTACGGCATCCGTGCCCGTCGCCTTGGTCGCTGCCTACACTCCGAACGGGTGATCGGCGAAGGCCATGCATCGCCGTGTCCCGCACGTCTAGGCAGCGCCGCGATCAACGGCGCTGAAGGGGGAAAGCACATGCACGGGGGTCGCCTCGGACTGGGGCAGGGCACAGCTCTGTACGTCGGCGCCGTCCTGGGACCGGGAGTACTGGCACTGCCGGCGCTCGCGGCCGCCGCGGCGGGCCCCGCCTCGATGGTCTCCTGGGCCGTCCTGCTGCTGCTCAGCATCCCCGTGGCGGTGACGTTCGCCGCGCTGGGCGCGCGCTACCCCGACGGTGGCGGCGTCGCCGGCTTCGTCGCCCGGGCCTTCGGTCCCCGGACCGCCGCCTGCGTGGGCTGGCTGTTCTACGCGGCGGTGCCGGCGGGGGTGCTGGCCGGCGCCATGGCGGGCGGGAACTACGTGGCCGAGGTCCTGGGCCTGTCGCAGAGCGCCGGATACGGGGCGGCCGCGGCCATCCTGATGGTCGCCGTCGCCGCCAACTACGCCGGACTGCAGGTGTCCGGGCGAATGCAACTGGTGCTCGTCGGCCTGCTGGTGCTGCTCCTCGTGTGCGCCACGGTCCTGGCCGCGCCGCACGTCACGGCGGACCACTTCACGCCGTTCGCGCCGGAGGGCTGGATGTCGATCGGCTCGGCGGCCCTGGTGCTGTTCTACGCCTTCAGCGGGTGGGAGGCGGCGAGCCATCTGTCCGCGGAGTTCGCCGACCCCCGGCGGCATCTGCCGAGGGCCACCGCGATCACCCTGACCACCGTGGGCGTGCTCTACCTCGGTCTGTCCGTCGTCACCATCGGCGTGCTGGGGGCGCAGGCGGGCAGCTCCGACGTTCCGCTGATGCTGCTCCTGGAGCGCGGTGTCGGTTCCGGCGCGCGCGGGCTGGCCGCGGCCGCGGCCGTGTGCCTGAGCCTGGGCGCGGTCAACACCTTCATCGCGGGCGCGGCACGGCTGGGGGCGGCGCTGGGCCGGGACGGCGCGCTGCCCGGCTGGCTGGCCAAGGGCGGCGGCGCGGGTCAGGTCCCGCGCCGCAGTCTGACCGTACAGGCGGTGCTCACCGGCGTCCTGACACTCGTCGCGGCGCTGCTGACCGTGCCGCTGGACCCGCTGATGCGTGTCACGTCGGCGTTCCTGGCCGCGGTCACCGTCGCCGGGATGGCCGCCTCGCTACGACTGCTGCCGCGCCGCACCCCCCTGTGGTACGCCGCTGCCGCCTCCGGCGTCTTCACCCTGGTGGTGATGGCGTTCAGCGGCTGGCTGCTGGTGCTGCCGCTGGTCGTCGCCGGCTGCGCGGTGCTGTACCGACGCCGGCACGGACCCGTGACGGCGTCCGGGCCCGGCGTCGCCGCCCCCGCCGCTCAGGCCGAGGAGCCGGCCGCGGCCGCCACGGTCCCGGCCACGAGTTCGGCCAGCGCGGCCCCCGCCTCGGGCCGCTCGTACAGGTAGAAGTGACCGCCGGGAAAGCCGCGGTGCACGGGGGGCGCGAGGCAGCTCTCGTTCCACCGCGCCCGTTCCTCCCGGGACAGTGTGGCGTCGTCCGTCCCGTACCAGACCTGGTGCGGCACGGACGTCGGGCCGGGCTGCGGGAGCGTGTAGGTGTCCGCCAGGTGCAGGTCGTGCCCCAGCAGGGTGACGGCGGCGTCCACGAAGTCCGCGTCCTCCAGAAATTCGGGCCGCACACCGCCGAAGTTCCGCAACTCCCCGAGCAGTGACGCGCGGCTGCGGACGACAAAGGGTTCTGCCGGCATCGGCGCGGTCTCCGCGGTGGCCGCGGCCGAGCGCGAGGCCGAGACGATCACCGTCCGCACCAGCTCCCGTTGCGCGTCGGGCAGCAGGCAGGCGACATTGTGGGCGAACAGCGCGCCCAGGCTGTGGCCGATGACGACGACGGGGCGATCCACGACGTCCACGGCGTCGGCGGCGAAACGCGTATAAGCCTCCTCGTAATCGGCCGCCGTTATCCGGTCCGCGTCGCCCGCCCGCCCGGCGAGTTCGAAAATGAACGTTTCGCACTCCTCGGGAAGACTCCGGGCGAGCGGTAGGAACGATAAAGCGGAACCACCGCCGTGATGAAAAGCAAGCAAGCGGATCGCGGCGTTCCGATTCCCTGTGCGCAGATAACTCTTCTCGGCTGCCGGCATGCAGCACTCCTTCCTCTGTCGATCAGGACTTTGCCATCTTTGCCGACGGGTATGTCAAGGAGTTCAGGGAAACCCGTCGATGCTTCCAGGAGGGTGCAGGTTCCATGGTGGCTGAATGTATTCGACATGGGACACGGAATGTTTGGTGTTACTCGCCGCCCGTTCGGCGGAATCGCCCATCGATGAGAAATATTGCGGCCAAGCCCGCACCGGGCAGTACGTCATCTGCGACGGAACTCACATCGGGTAGATCATCTTCGGTCGATCTCCTGTCGGTCCCCCTCCTGAAGGGCTGTTGTCGAGAGCGTGAACAAGTCTGTGAATCAAGGAATCCGATAGACCGCTACAACCGTGTGGGGTAGCCTCGCAGTGACCGTTTTCCGAGAGAGCTTCTCTCTCTGTATGCCGTACATCTCCCAACGGGCATACCTGACCTCGCCGATTCCGAATCGAATCCCTTTGGGCCCCTTGCTGCGCCGTGCTCTGCCCTGCGGCGCAATAAATAAGGGGCGGGGTGTCGGGCGAGCCGGGTATCGGATGGAAGGACGCCTATGCAGCAGGAAACCTCGGTACGTCGCGTTTCGGTTTTCGACACCACGCTCCGGGACGGTGAGCAGGCTCCCGCGAACGCCATGCGCCCGGAGGACAAGCTCGATCTGGCCCTGCGCATCGAGGCGTTGGGCGTGGACTCCATCGAGACGGGGTTCCCCGCCTCCTCCCCGAGCGAGTTCCAGGCCACCAGGCTGATAGCACGGCACCTGACCACGGCGAAGTTCGTCACGTTCTGCCGTGCGGTGCGCTCCGACATCGAGACGGCCGTCGAGGCCGGCGGCGTCGACAACCACGAGGTGCAGGTGATGGCCACGGGCAGTGACCTGCACCTGAGGCACAAGCGGCAGATCACCCGGAAGGAAGCCGTCGACGAGGTCGTCGACGCGGTCGCCTTCGCCCGCGGTCTCGGCGTCACGTCCGTCTCCGTGCCCATCGAGGACGCCAGCCGCGGCGAGCACGACCTGCTCCGCGACATCACCGTCAGCGCCGTGGAGGCGGGTGCCGACTGCTTCGTCATCGGCGACACCTCCGGCTGCCTCACGCCCGAGGAGTACGGCGACCTCATCGCCGCGTTCCGTGAGTGGGCGCCCTCCCCGGTGCGCATCTCCACCCACTGCCACAACGACTTCGGCCTGGCACTCGCCAACGCCGTCGCCGGCCTGCGGGCCGGAGCCGACGAGGTGCAGGCCACCCTCGGCGGCATAGGCGAGCGGGCGGGCAACACCGCACTCGAGGAGATCGCCGCCCTCCTCGCCTACAAGGGCGAACAGCTAGGCCTGCGTACGGACATCAGGACGGAGGGGATGTACGAGGCGTACACGGCCCTGCGGAACGTGATCCGACTGGAGGAGCCCCGGAACAAGGCCATCTTCGGCACCTATGCCTTCGGCACGGCCGCCGGCGTCCACCAGCAGGGAGTTCTGCGGAATCCGGCCACGTACGAGTACGTCGAGCCCGCGCGCTTCGGACGACAGCGTTCCATCCTCATCGGCCGCCACTCGGGGCGTTCCGTGCTGCGCCACCTCCTCGACGGCATCGGCGTGGAGGTGAGCGAGGAGAAGCTGACCGAGCTGTACCGGGCCCATGTCGAAGAACGCGTCGGAGGCGACTGCGAAGAGCTCTCGGTGGTCAGGGAACGGCTCGCGCGGGAGCTCGCCGTGACGCCCGCGACCGCCACGGGGGTGTGATGGGGCGCCCACGCACACTGGCCGAGAAGATCTGGGAGCACCACGTGGTGGCCCGGCCGGCCGACAGCCCGGCCGGCACGGACGACCTGCTCTACATCGACCTGCATCTGATGCACGAGGTCACGTCACCGCAGGCTTTCGACGGGCTGCGGCTGACCGGACGCACGGTCCGGCGCCCCGACCGGACGCTCGCGGTCGAGGACCACAACGTTCCGACGGACACCGGGGAACTGCAGGACCCCGTGGGCCGACTGCAGTTGGAGACCCTGCGCCGCAACTGCGCGGAGCACGGCATCGAGTTGTACCGGATGGGCCACGCCCGGCAGGGCATCGTCCACGTCATCGCCCCGCAACTGGGCCTGGTGCAACCCGGGATGACCGCCGTCTGCGGAGACAGTCACACCTCCACGCTGGGGGCCTTCGGCGCGCTGGCCTTCGGGATCGGCACCAGCGACGTCGAGCACGTGCTGGCCACGCAGACCCTGTCGCTGCCCCGACCGCGGACCATGGCGGCGGAGTTCACCGGCTCCCTTCCCGACGACGTCACCCCCAAGGACCTCATCCTCGCCCTCATCGCCCGGATCGGCCCCGGAGGTGCCCAGGGGCACCTGCTGGAGTACCGCGGCGCCGGCCTGCGCACGCTGTCGATGGAGGGCCGGATGACGATGTGCAACATGAGCATCGAAGCCGGGGCACGGGCGGGGATGTTCGCGCCCGACGAGGTCACCTTCGCCTACTTGTCGGGTCTGCCGCACGCTCCGTCCGGCCGGGCCTGGCAGGACGCGCTCGCCCACTGGCGGTCGTTGCCGACGGACCAGGGAGCCGTCTACGACCGCACCGTCACCATCGACGTCTCGTCCCTCTCCCCGCAGGTGTCCTGGGGCACCAATCCGGGGCAGACGGTCTCCGTGTCGGGCACCGTGCCCTCACCGGAGGAGTTCGAGGACGCGGGGGAACGGGCGGCGGCGGCCCGCGCCCTGGAATACATGGGGCTCACACCCGGCACCGCCCTGCGGGACGTGGCCGTGGACGCGGTCTTCGTCGGCTCGTGCACCAACGGCCGGCTGGAGGACCTGCGCGCCGCGGCGGACGTGCTGCACGGACGGCGGCTGGCCGACGGCACCCGCATGCTGGTGGTGCCGGGTTCGGCCGAAGTACGCCTGCGGGCCGAGGAGGAAGGCCTCGACCAGGTGTTCAAGGCGGCCGGAGCGGAGTGGCGGCTGCCCGGATGCTCGATGTGCCCCGGGCTCAACCCGGACCGGGCGCGTGGACAGGAGCGGGTCGCCACCACGTCGAACCGCAATTTCGAAGGCCGGCTCGGCGGACGCTCCCGGGTCCATCTCGTCTCGCCCGCGGTCGCCGCGGCCACCGCCGTGGCCGGCCGTCTCGCCACTCCGAAGGACCTGACGTGACATCGACACCGAACGGGTTACGGCCGCTCGTACGCCACACCGGCCGTACCGTCCCGCTGCGGCGCGGCAACGTCGACACCGACCAGATCATGCCCGCCGAGTTCTGCAAGCGGGTGACGAAGTCGGGGTTCGAGGACGCCGTGTTCAGCCGCTGGCGGGCCGAACCCGACTTCGTCCTCGAACGCCCCGAGCGGGCGGGAGCCAGTGTGCTGCTGGCCGGGCCCGACTTCGGCACCGGAAGCTCCCGTGAGCACGCGGTGTGGGGGCTGCGCGACTGGGGCTTCGTCGCGGTCCTGTCGTCCCGGTTCGGCGACATCTTCCGCCGCAACGCACTCAAGAACCAGCTGCTGGCCGTCGTCCTGCCCGAGCCTGCCATCGAGACGCTGACGACCGCTTCGGAGCGGGACCCGTCGATGGAGGTCACCATCGACGTCGCCGCCGGCACGGTCGAGGGAGGCGGCGGCAGCTGGGAGTTCGACCTGGACGGGCGTACCCGATGGCTGCTGCTCAACGGATACGACGACATCGCTGTCACTCTGCGCGAGGCGGACGCCATCACCGCGTACGAGACCTCACGGCCCTACTGGCTGCCCTCGATCCGTCCGGATGACGGGGCCGCCGCGCGCGACCGGACCCCTCAGGAGGCGACATGACCACAGTGCCCGCGCCGACCGACGCCCGGCCCCGCGGCGCCGCACGCGTCGGTGCCCTGCCCGCCGGCTCCCTCGCGCAGCTCCTGCATCTGGGCAGGGAGATGGGCGCCCTCGACCTGGCCGGCGGGGTACCGGGCACACCCCGGCCGCCGCGGGCCGTCCTCGACGCCGCCGCCGAGCAGCTGCTGCGCGGCGACAACCAGTACGAGGACACCAGCGGAAACCTCCTGCTGCGGGAGCAGATCGCGGGCACCCTTCCGGGCCGCCCCGACCCGCGGACCGAGGTGACCATCACCACGGGTGCCTCGGAGGCGCTGAGCGTGGCCATGCTGGCCACCATCGATCCCGGCGACGAGGTGGTGCTCCTGGAACCCTTCTACGAGAACTTCCTCGCCGCGCTCGCCCTGGCCGGCGGCGTACCCCGCTACGTCGGCCTTCGAGCCCCGGACTGGCGCTGGGATCCGCAGGAACTGGAGGCCGCGTTCGGGCCCCGCACCCGTGCCGTGGTCGTCAACTCCCCGGCCAACCCCACCGGCCGGACGCTCACACGGCCGGAGCTGGAGGAACTGGCCGCGCTCTGCGAGAAGTGGAACGTGACCCTCATCTCCGACGAGGTGTACGCGCCGTTCGTCTACGACGGAAGGCGACACGTGTCAGCGGCCGACATTCCGGCGCTGCGGGACCGCAGCATCGTGATCGGCAGCCTGTCGAAGGCCTACGCCCTCAGCGGCTGGCGGATCGGGCACACACGCGCCCACCCGCGGATCACCGAGCGGCTGCGCGCGGTACATCTGGCCACCAGCTTCAGCGCGAGCGGCCCGCTCCAACGGGCGGTCGCCGCGTCCGGAGTGCTCCAGGACGTCTCGTGGCGCCCGGCCGCGGAGCTCGCACGGATGCGGGACCGGATGGTCGCCCTGTTCACCGCTGCCGGGCTGCCCTGCCGGGCGCCGGAGGGCGGCTGCTACGTCATGGCCGACATCCGCGGGATCACCGATGAGGACTGCGAGACCTTCGTACGGCGGCTCGCCACCCGGCGCCGCGTCCTCGTCGTGCCCGGCCGCTGCTTCTTCCGCGACCACACCGCCGACTCCGGCCACGTCCGCATCGCCTTCAACAAGAGCACCGACGTGCTTCAGGAAGCCGAACGCCGCTTGGCCGACGGCCTGTAGGGACGCCCGCGAGCAAGCCGCCAGGGTGCCCCGCCGATCGTTCTTCCAAGGAGAAATCTGTGACGGCAGAGACTGCCCCCGACCTGTACCGCCTGGTCCGCGCCGACGACGGCACACCGAGCATGTGGCCCTCCGGCAGGCCGCTGCCCCCCGGGTGGCATCCCACCGGCTTCGAGGGCTCGCGCGAGGAGTGCGTCGCCCACGCCGACCAGCTCACCGACGACGGGCACGACCGGTCCGCCGCGCTGCCCGGCAGTCCCGGCACCCTGGTCGAGCTCTTCCGGAACACGGCGCGCCGCCACCCGGACCGGCCCGCCGTCAGCGACGACACGACCTCCCTGAGCTACGCGGAGCTCGACCGGCGGTCCACCATGGTGGCCGCCCTGCTGCGCGAGCGAGGGGTCGGTCCGGAGCATCGCGTCGCCTACCACCTGCGGCGCGGAGCCCCCGTCTTCGTCACCCTGCTGGGCATCCTCAAGGCCGGTGCCGCCTACGTACCGGTCGACACCCGCTATCCGGACGCACGCCGCGACCTGATGCTGACCGAGAGCCGCCCCACGCTCGTGATCACCGACCCCGGACAGAGCGCCGGGGTCGCCTCGGCGGGCACGGACGTATGGGAGTTCGACCTCGACGGCCTGGCGGAGCCTCGGCAGCCGCTGCCCGACGTCCACCACGAGAACGTCGCCTGCCTGCTGTTCACCTCGGGGTCGTCCGGTACCCCCAAGGGCGTGATGCTGGAGCACCGCAACATCGTGCACTTCGCGACCAATCCCGCGCTGCCCGCGCTGACCCCGAAGGACCGGGTCGGGCACGTCTCCAGCCTGTCGTTCGACGCCTTCCACTTCGAGACCTGGTGCGCGTTCGCCGCGGGCGCGGAGATCGTGGTACTGCCGACCATGCCGGACCTGCTCACCGGTGACATCGGCCGGGAACTGCGGCGCCGGCGCGTCACGGCGATGCTCGTGCCGACGATGGCGCTCAATCACGTGGTCAAGGAGGACCGCGACGCGTTCGCCACGCTCCGGGTCCTGCACACCGGGGGCGACGTCATCCTGCCCGAGGCCTGCCGCCAGCTGCTCTCCGGCTCGTTCTCCGGCGAGTTCTACAACCTCTACGGCCCCACGGAGGGGACGACCGCCTGTTCCGCGCACCGCATCGCCGGTGTCCCCGACGGCGAGGACGACGTGCCCATCGGGCGTGAACTGGCCGGTACCGAACTGCTCGTGCTCGACGCCTCCCTCGAAGCGGTGCCCGACGGGACGGTCGGCGAACTGCACATCCTCGGAGCCGGCGTGGCCCGCGGCTACCTGGCCCGCCCCGGCCTGACCGCCGAGCGCTTCCTGCCCGACCCGCACTCCACGGGCAACCGCATGTACGCCACCGGAGACCTGGTCCTCCGCGGCTCCGACGGCGCGCTGCGGTATGTGGGACGCGCCGACGACCAGGTCAAGATCCGCGGCTACCGGGTCGAGCCCCGGGAGGTCGAGCGGATCCTCACCCGCCATCCGCAGCTGCAGGAGGTCGCCGTACTCACGGCGGGCACCGGCACCGACCGCCATCTGGTGGCGCTGGTGGTGCCGCACGACGAGGTGTCCCTCAGGGAACTGCGGGCCTACGCGCAGGAAGCGATGCCCGACTACATGGTCCCGAGCTCACTCGTGAAGGTGGCGGAGATCCCCGCCAACGACCACGGCAAGCGGGACACCGGGCGCCTCGCCGAGATACTCGACGCCCATCTGCGGCACCGGGCGGACCATGTGCAGCCCCGGGACGAGACGGAGAAGTTCCTGGCGGAGCTGTGGAGCGAGCTGCTGGCGGTCGAGGAGATAGGCGTCCACGACGACTTCTTCGCCCTCGGCGGCAACTCGCTGCTCGCGTTCCGCATGCAGCGCCGGCTGGTGCGCGAGCTGGCCGTGGACATCAGCGCCCGGGAGATCCTGACCACCAGCGAACTGGGCGCCCTGGCCGGGATCGTCCGCATGAGGCGTGAGGAGTCGGCGACCGCATGAACACCGTACTGACCATTGATCTGACCGATCCCGACGCCTTCGTCGAGCAACGGCACCACGACATGCTGGCCTGGCTGCGGGAGAACGACCCCGTCCACTGGCACGCCACGGAGGACGGCGGGTTCTGGGCCGTGACCCGCTACGACGACGTCGCTGGCCTCTACACCGATCATGTGGGCTTCAGCTCCGAAGGCGGCCCCATGCTGGGCGGCTCCTTCCGCAGCCAGGCCGACCCGTCGGCGGGACGCATGCTGGTGGCCTCCGATCCGCCGCGGCAGCGGCAGATCCGCCAGGTGGTGCACCGCGCCTTCACCAACCGGATGCTGGGGCGGATCGCCCGCCAGGTCACCGAGCTGGTGGACGCCGCGGTGGAGCGGGCGCTGGCCGACGGGGGGTGCGACTTCGCCACCGACATCGCCCCGGAGCTGCCGGCCGGCGCGGTGATGGCCATGATGGGTGTCTCCCACCGGGAGGCACGCGAACTGATCGATCTGACCCGCAAGATGATCGGTTTCCGTGATCCCGTCTACGTCGACACCTCCGACGACGAACGGCTGCTCCTCGCCGTGACGCAGGCCGAGATCTTCGAGTACTTCGCGGAGATCGTCCGCGCGCGGCGGCGCGATCCCGGGGACGACCTGGTCAGCTTCCTGATCGAGGCCGAGCGCAACGGGCGTCCGTGGCCCGAGGAGGACATCCTCTACAACTGCATGAACGTCGCCGTCGGCGGCAACGAGACGTCCTCCTACACCGCCTGTTCCGGCCTGCTCGCCCTCCTTGAGAACCCGGGCCAGTTCGAGTCGCTCAGGCACCGGCCGGAGCTGATGGACAGCGCGATCAACGAGATCCTGCGCTGGAGCTCCACCAACGCCTATGTGATGCGGGTGGCCACGAAGGACCTGTGGATCGGCGACCGCGAGGTGCGCGAGGGCGACTCGGTCACGCTGTGGAACGCGTCGGCCAACCGTGACCCGTCGCAGTTCGACCGCCCCGACGACTTCGACATCAGCCGTTCCCCCAACCGCCACCTCTCGTACGGCATCGGCATCCATCGCTGCGTCGGCGCGATGCTGGCGCAGACCGAACTGGGCATCCTCTTCCGCCGGATGACCGACCCGGGCCTGAACATCGGTCTGTCCGGACCGGTCCGGCGGCTGCGTTCCAACTTCATCCAGGGCATCACCAGAATGCCCGTCGTGCTGCGCTGAACCTCGACGGCTACGAGCCGCCGGAGCAGGGGAGCCCGGGGCCATGGGGAACACCTGTGGCTCTCCGTCCGGACAGGACCTGCCGTCCGGTCCGGACGGGCCCCCTGGGGCGGGCCCGGGCGAGTGTTCCGATCAGCTACTAGGGGGCTTCTGATGGATCTCCGCGGCGTCGCGACGCCCGGCACGCACTCTCGCCGCACCGGACGAAAGCCCAAGTAGCTCCGCTACGAGGACTTCCGCCCGGCACGCCGAGAGCACGCACCGAACGCCGCTCCTTCTTCCACGGAGATCCATCAGAAGCCCCCTGGCCCGGCCTGCCCGTCGCGGCGCCGCCAGGGGCGCCGCCGCCCATGTCCGAGGGCCGCGCGCCCCGCCTGCCGACCTTTCCCACCCCGGGCCGCCGGCGGCCCGCAACCGCGAGGAGTGTCACCGTCATGGCCGTGAGCTGGGTACCAGCGGAACGAACACACCGCTTCGGGACGTCGATCTTCACCGAGATGACACGTCTCGCCGAGCGCACCGGCTCGATCAACCTCGGCCAGGGAGTGCCGGAGCTGCCGAGCTCGCCGGAGATCCTCCAGCACGCGGCGGCCGCGATCACGGCGGGACGCAACCAGTACCCTCCGGCGACCGGGCTGCCCGAGCTGAAGGAGGCGGTGGCCGGTCACCGGTTCGCGACCACCGGGGTCGCCTACCGTCCCGACGACGAGGTACTGGTCACCACGGGCGCCACCGAGGCCGTCGCCTCGGCGCTCCTGGCCCTGTGCGACCCCGGCGATACCGTCCTCACCTTCGACCCCTGCTACGACGCGTATCCGGCGGGCGCCCGGATGGCGGGCGCCCGGGTGACCGCGGCCCCGCTCGCGATCACCGGCGGGAGGTTCGCCCTTGATCCCGTCGCGCTGCGCAGGGCGGTCGGACCGCGGACCCGCGTGCTGCTGCTCAACTCGCCGCACAATCCCACCGGAATGGTCTTCACGCCCGAGGAACTGGCGCAGATCGCCGCCGTCTGCGAGGAACACGACCTGACGGTCGTCACGGACGAGGTCTACGAGCACCTGGTGTACGACGGCCTCCGCCATGTCTCCATCGCCTCGCTGCCCGGCATGCGCGAACGCACGCTGGTGATCTCCTCCTCCGGAAAGTCGCTCAACGTCACCGGCTGGAAGGTCGGGTGGGCATGCGGTCCGGCCCACCTGGTGTCGGCGGTGGCCTCGGTCAAGCAGTTCCTGACGTATGCGTCCGGTACGCCGTTCCAGGGGGCCGTGGCCGCCATGCTCACGTCCGGGATGTCCTGGGTCGACGGGCTGCGCGACGAGCTGGAGCGGAACCGGGACCGGCTGTGTGAGGGCCTGCGGAAGGCCGGCCTGCCGTTCTTCCCGGGACAGGGCGGCTACTTCGTCCAGGTCGACGTACGCCCCTGGGGCTACGAGGACGGCACCCGGTTCTGCCGTGAACTACCCCTGCGCGCAGGGGTGGTGGCCGTGCCGACCAGCGCCTTCTACCAGAGCGCGGGTGCGCCCGACTGGCTCGCCCGGTTCAGTTTCTGCAAGGACGGGGACGTGATCGAGGAAGCGGTGGGCCGGCTGGTGGCGGCCCGCTGACGGGCGTCAGCCGTCGGTGGGCGCTCGCCCCGCGCTCCTCGCCCGCAGGGGACCGCGGCCGGACGAGGGCGCGGCGGGGCGCTGGGCGTTCGCTTCCGGCAGCGCGGACAGCAACGCGGTGGGGGCGTGCTGGAAGATCACGATCGTTCTGAACCCGACGACCTCGCGCCGCTGACTGAGGCGGTCCATGAGGAAGGCGTGCAGGGCCTCGTTGTTCTGGACCGCGACGTGGATGAGGAAGTCGTCGCCACCGGCGACGACGAACACGCCGACGACTTCCGGGAGTTTGGAGACCGCCTCCTGGAAGGCGGTGATGACCGTACGGCTGAGGGGCCTGACCTGCGCGGCGATGAACGCCTGGTAGTGCCTGTTCAGGGCGGCGAGGTCCAGTTCCGCGTGGTAGCCGGTGATCACCCCGCGCTCCTCCAGGGACCGCACTCGTTCGAGCGACGTGGACGGAGCGACTCCGATCTGACGGGCGAGTTCGCGGTTGGACTGCCGAGCGTTCAGCTGGAGATGCCGGATGATCGCCGAATCAAGTTCGTCCATGCGGTTCATTGTGCCATACAGCTTCTTCAAACGTTCGGCAGATGCGATCAGTTATCGGTCATCCGGATAGCCTCGGCGGCAAGTTGTGTTCAAACAGCAGCTATTGAGAGGAAAGGCCATGCAAACAAAAGTCGCCCTCGTCCTCCGCGACGACCTGCCGGCAGCCCACGCGGCGAACACCGCGGCCGTGCTCGCGCTCTCGCTCGGCGGTCGGATCGGCGACTCCGTCGGGCGGGACGGCGAGGACGCCTCGGGTGGCGACCACCCGGGTCTCAACACGCATCCCATCCCTGTACTGACCGCTTCCGCACAGGAGTTGACCGTCCTGCTGGAGCGGGCGCGGTCCGCCGACGAGGTGCGGCTGGTCTCCCTCACCGAGACGGCACGCAGGGCGCGTGACTACGAGGACTATCTGACGGAGCTGAAGGCCACGCACGCCGAGAACCTCGAATACCTCGGCGTGATCGTGCACGGCCCGAGGAGCAAGGTGTCCAGGCTGACCAGGCATCTGTCCCTGCTGTGATCGCGCGGCCGGGTACGGCACCCACGGATGCGGGCGGGCCGACCAGGATCGCCACCTGAGTCACCGACTCCCACCCTTGGTTTCCCGTCCGGCATCCCTTGCCCGTCCTGCATAGCCTCATGCAGAGTTCTCAGTGTCTGAATATGTGGTGTCCGCTGAGGCTGAGGAGGCTGCGGGTGATGTCCTCTCGGATCATGGGCACGACGGGCGCCCCCGCCGACGCCGACGTGCCCGACGTGCCCGACGTGCCGACCGTGCCGGCCGGGCTCGTCGTCCTGGACGGGCGTGCGCTGGGGGTCGCCGACGTCGTCCGGCTCGCCGACGGTGCCGTACGACCGGTGCCCGACGGCGCGGCCGTACGGCGGGTCGAGGAGTCCTGGGAGGCCGCCCGGCTGATCGCGGCGGCCGGGCGCGTGTACGGCCGCTCCACCGGCGTCGGCGCCAACCGCAACGAGGACGTGCCGAGCGAGGCCGCCGCGGAGCACGGCCTGCGGCTGCTGCGCAGTCACGCCGGTGCCATCGGGGAGGAACTGCCCGCCCGGCAGGTGCGGGCCATGCTCGCCGTACGCGCCAACCAGCTGCTCGCGGGCGGCGCGGGGCTCCGGCCGACCGTGGTCACCGCGCTCTGCACGGCGCTGAAGAGCGGGGCGTACCCCGTGGTCAACGAGTTCGGTTCGGTGGGGACGGGCGACATCGCGGCGCTGGCCCAGGTGGGGCTGGCACTGGCGGGGGAGCATCCGTGGCGGGTGCCGGGGGCGCGGTCCGGCTCCGGGGACGGCGGGGCCGGGGGCGACGGATCCGGCTTCGGCGCGCCCGAGGCACAGCCGCTCGACAACAACGACGCCCTCGCGCTGATCAGCAGCAACGCGCTCACGCTCGGGCAGGCCGCGCTCGCGCTGCACGAGTTGCGGGGGCTGATCGCGGCCACCCAGGTCGTCGCCGCGCTCTCGCTCCTCGCCGTGGACGGCTCGCACGAGGCGTACGCGGCGCCCGTGCACGTCGCGCGCGCCCACCGGGGGTCGCGCGAGGTGGCCCGGCGCATGCGGGAGCTGATCGGGGCGGCCGACCGGCCCACGCCCCCGCTGGGGCGGATCCAGGACCCGTACGGCTTCCGGTGCCTGCCGCAGATCCACGGTCCCGCCCTGGACGCGGCGGACGCGCTGGAGGGCGTCCTGGAGATCGAGATCAACGCGGCGGCGGAGAACCCGCTGATCTGCCCCGAGGACATGGCCGCCTACCATCACGGCGGCTTCTACCAGGCCCAACTCGCCCTGGCCCTGGACCACTTCAGACTCGCCACGACCCAGGTCGCCCGGCTGTCGACCTCCCGGCTCTCCTCGCTCAACGAGCCCGCGTACACCCGGCTGCGGCCCTTCCTCGCCGACCACGAGCCCGCCTCCTCGGGCGTGATGATCCTGGAGTACGCCGCCGGGGCCGCCCTCGGTGACCTGCGGGCCTTCTCCGCGCCCGCGTCGCTCGGCCACGCTGTACTCTCCCGGGGCGTCGAGGAACAGGCCAGCTTCGCCTCGCTCGCCGCCCGGCAGACGCTGCGGGCGTGCGGCGCGTACCGGCTCGTCGTCGGCTGCGAACTCGTCGCGGCGGTGCGGGCGTTGCGCCAGCGGGACCTGCGGCCGGATCCGGAACTGCCCGTCGGGCGCGCACTGGAACTGGCGGAGTCCGTGCTCGACCCGGATCCGGCGGACCGGCCGCTGACGGGAGACGTGAGTGCGGCGGCCGCACTGCTCGATCGGTTCACCGAGATCTGGACGGACGTCCAGGCGGACCCACTGAGGGGGAGCGTGTCATGAGCGCGGACAAGGGCACGGGCGTGACGGACAGTCCCGCCGCGCGGCTGCAGACGCTCTTCGAGGGGCACCGGCTGACGCCCACCCAGCGGCGCATCGCCCACAGCATGGTGCGGCGCGCGGCCGACGTGCCGTTCCTGTCGAGTGTGGAACTGGCCGAGCTGGCCGGGGTCAGCCAGCCGTCCGTGACCCGGTTCGCGGTGGCGCTGGGCTTCGACGGCTACCCGGCGCTGCGCCGGCACCTGCGGGACGTCGGGCCCGCCGAGCCGACCCCGGACACCACCGCGTACAACGAGTACCAGCAGGCCGTCGAGGCCGAGATCGAGAACCTGCGGCACCTGGCCGAGGTGCTCGCCGACCCCGCCCCGGTGGCGCGGGCCGGGCGGCTGCTGGCCGCGTCCCGCCCGCTGCCGGTGCTCGGACTGCGGGCCGCGGCCTCCCAGGCGTACGGATTCGCCTACTTCGCCGCCAAGGTCCACCCCGACGTGCGGCTGCTGCACGAGGGCGGCAGCATGCTCCACGACCGCATCGACGCGGCCGTGCGCGGGGGCGCGACCGCGCTGCTCTGCTTCGCGCTGCCCCGCCATCCCCGCGAGGTCGTCGAGACCCTGGCGTACGCCAAGGAAGCGGGGCTCTTCGTCGTCACCGTCGCCGACTCCGCCTTCGCGCCCGTCGCCAAGGTCTCCGACCTGCTGCTGCCCGCCGCCGTCGGTACCGGGCTCGCCTTCGACACGGCCTGCGCCCCCATGCTGCTGGGCCGGGTGCTTCTGGAGGCGATGTGCGACGACCTGCCGGAGGCCCAGGCGCGGCTGGAGGAGTTCGACGCGAAGGCCGCGACGAGGGGGTTGTTCGTCGAGTAGTCGTCGCGTAACCCTCCTGGAGGGGCCCGGCAGCCGTGGCGGACGGGGAGATCCGCGATTCTCAGGCGCGTTTCACGTTCTCTGGTTACCGTGCCCGCGACTGTCGTACGACCGGTGACTACGGGAGGCGGGGAAGTGACACGCGGAGGGCAGGGGCTTGCTCGGGTGGCCGTCGTGGTGCGGGCCGGGGCAGCGCCGTTGTGGTGGCTCGGAGTGATCGCGGCCGGGGTCGGTGCCCTGCCGTCGGGGCTGACCGGACGGCGGATCGGGGTGCTGGCGGGGGCTGTGCTGTTCATCGTCGCGACGGCCGTGGCGGCGTGGGCGGGGCGTGGCCGGTATCTCACGCCGGCGCGCCAAGCCGTGCGCGCCGGTAAGCACGACGTCCTCCAGGACCGTGCCGTGACCCTGCGCGCCTGGCGCCGGGGGCACCGCTGGTGGCTGCTGCTCGGCTTCGCGGCCGCCCTGGGCTCGTCCTTCGCGCTCCCGGCGGCGGGCGGGATGCTCCTCGCCGGCCTCGGCACCGGCCTCCGCCTCAAGGCGAGCTGGCTCGGCCGCCGCGAACTCGACGCCGGGCAGCTCTTCTGGGTCCGCGTGGACTGGCTGTCCGGGCGGGCGGGGCGGCCCACGGGCAAGCGGGTGCCCGGCTACCGGCTGACGGGCATCGAAGCGGGCGACGCGGCACCCGGAGGCGGGCGCCGGCGGTAGCGCCGCCGCGCGTCGGCCGGACGAGGACCGCTGCTCCCCCCCCACGGCCCTCGGGCGGGCAGCGGCCCGTCGCCCGCCGGTCATTCGCCTCGCGTGCGGAGGACCAGCTTGTTCACCGCCCACAGCGCGATGCCGATGGCCAGGAGGACACCCGCCCGGATGTAGACGTCGGCCGGGCGGTCGGCCAGCGGGCCGGCCAGGATCAGGGCCGTCAGGGCGCCGAGCACCGGCAGGACCGTCGGCGTCCGGAAGTGGGCGTGGTCGACCCGGTCACGGCGCAGGACCAGGACCGCGATGTTGACCACGGCGAAGACACAGAGCAGCAGGAACGCGGTGGTGTCGCCGAGGCCCTCGATCTCGCCGGTGGAGACCAGGCCGATGGCGAGCAGGGTGACGAAGACGATGCCCACGACGGGCGTACGGCGGCGGGGCAGGACGCGGGCCATGCCACGCGGGAGGATGCGTTCGTTGGCCATGCCGTAGCAGAGGCGGGAAGCCATCATGATGTTGATCAGGGCCGAGTTGGTGACCGCGAAGAGGGCGATCAGGGCGAAGAGCTCGTGCGGGAAGTCCACCCCGCCGGCCTTCACCACTTCGAGGAGCGGGCCGCTGGAGCCCTCCAGGGTCTCGGCGTCGACCAGGAGCGACGAGACCAGGGCCACCAGCACGTAGATCGTGCCCGTCACGGCCACGCCGATGAAGATCGCGCGCGGGAAGGTCCGGGTCGGGTTCCTCGTCTCCTCCGCCATGTTCACCGAGTCCTCGAAGCCCACGAAGGCGAAGAAGCCGAGGGCGGTGGCGCCGAGGACGCTGGTGAGCAGGGCGTATCCGGTGCCGCTCGCCTCGAACTCGGTGAGGCGGGAGGGTTCGCCGTCACCGCTCAGCACCGCCCAGGCACCGATCGCGAGGATGATCACCAGGCCGGTCAGCTCGACCAGGGTCAGCACCACGTTCGTCTTCACCGACTCGGAGACGCCCCGCAGGTTCAGGGCGGCCAGCAGGACGATGAAGGTGATGGCGACGAGGGTGGGCGGCAGGGCACCGTTGGTCAGCTCGTCCAGGTAGTCACCGCTGAAGGCCCGCGCGGCGGCGCTCGCGGACGACAGGCCGGAGCACATCACCATGAAGGCGACGATGAACGTCAGGAAGGGCAGCTTGAACGCCTTCTGCGTGTAGAGGGCCGCCCCGGCCGCCTTCGGGTACTTGCCGACCAGTTCGACGTACGACGCCGCCGTCAGGATCGCCACCACGAACCCGATCACGAAGGGGAGCCAGAGCGCTCCGCCGACCTTCCCCGCGACCTTGCCCGTGGTCGCGTAGATGCCGGTGCCGAGGATGTCGCCGATCACGAAGAGGATCAGCAGCTTGGGGCCGAGCACCCGCTTGAGGCCGGTCTCCTCGGCGGGCGTCGGCCCTGCGGCCGTGCTTTCGGTGGTGGACAAAGAGAACCTCCCCCGGTCGGTGATCCGTCCGGGGGACTCCTGCCCGGTCGCGGGCCGTGGATGCCTGCGAGACCGGTTCTCGGAGCTTCGTCAGCGCTTCGTCAGCGGTTCGGCGGAGTTCGTCAGCGGTTCGACGGCACCCGTGATCAGGCCGTGCTCAGCGTCCGCTTGGCCAGCTCGTACGCCGGGAGCATCTGCTCGTGCTCCTCTGTGTCGAGGCCACCGAGATGGACGACGACCGGCCCGTCCGGGGTGACCGCGACGAAGGCCCGCTCCTTCTTGGTCTCCTCCAGGGCCTCGCTGGTGTAGAGGTACTCGACCTCGGTGCCGGAGACGTCCGAGTCGGAGGTGAACTCGCCGTACTTCGCCTCGCTCGTGTTCCCCTCGGCCGCCACGAACTCCCTGAGCAGCGCCTCCGCGTCCCCCTCCGCGGCAGCCTTCTCGCCGGTCCAGACCCGGATGAAGCCGATGTTCCCGGCCGGCTTGGCGTCGATCTCGCACGCGGCGGTGAACGGGCCCTGCCGGAGCAGCCCCTCGGCCAGCTCGGCCGCGAGCTCGTCCTCCTCGGAACCGCCGCCGTCGACGGGCGGGCCGGTCTCGACGGCCTCCGGCTGCCACTTCTCGGCCGTGTCGAAGGTGACCGGAAGTTCACAGGCGGAACCGGTCGCGCCGACACTGCCGCCGCTCTTCGCGGCGTCCTCGGCGGTGTCCTTCGCGTCGGCAGTGTCCTTCGCGTCGGCGGTCGCCGCCTCGGTGCTGCTCACCGAGGGCTTCGCGTCGCCGTCCCCCGCCGATTCCGAGCACCCTGTCAGGACTCCGGCCAGCAGTGCCAGCTGCGCCAGCACCGTCCCCCGTACCGCTCTCGCCACGGTCACCCTCCCCTTGTCGTTCGAGGCCGGACACGGTAGCCGAGGTGCGCGCGGGCGGCGCTCCCCGGGTGGGGGGCGCCGCCG
This sequence comes from Streptomyces akebiae, assembly GCF_019599145.1. NCBI lineage: Bacteria > Bacillati > Actinomycetota > Actinomycetes > Kitasatosporales > Streptomycetaceae > Streptomyces > Streptomyces akebiae. The sequence goes on from NZ_CP080647.1 coordinate 6,133,501, forward strand.
GAGCCGTCGTGTCGGAGCGGTCAGACCTCCAGGTCCGCCTCGATCCGCCTCAACTGGTGCCGGGCCATGGCCAGGTTGGCCCGCTTGGCGTCGAGCACCAGGTAGAGGAAGAGGCCGTTGCCGCCGCGCCCGGTGATCAGGCGGATCAGGTGGTACGCGTCGGTCAGGGTGATCAGGATGTCCTCGATCTCGCCCTTGAGGCCGAGGTGTTCCATGGTGCGGAGCTTGGCGCGGACGACGTCGGTGTTCCCGGCGGCCGCGACGGTGAGGTCGAACCCCTTGCTGCCGCCGATCGTGCCCAGCGCCATGCCGCTGGTGTAGTCGACCAGGGCGGCGCCGGTCGCGCCCTCGATGGACGCGAGGGCCTCTTTCAACGCGGTCTCGGTGTTGGCCATGATGTGCGGTGTCCTTTCAACTCTCACTGGTGGTAGGTGTGTTGGGAGTGGTTCGGGGGGTGGGGCGTGGGGTGGCGGGACGGGGTGTCCGGCGGGGCATGGTCGACCTGACCGTGGCCTTGGCCGGTGGCTGGGGCGTGGGCGCCGCCGGGATCCCGGCGGCGGTCCTGGCCACCGACCGGGCCGCGTTCCTGGCGACCCCCTTGGCGGTGGTCGCGGCCGTTTCGTCGGGCCCGGGCAGGGCGTCCATCAGTTCGCCGATCCGGCCGCCCGCCCGGCGGCCCTCCAGGTGCAGCCGGCCCACGTTGACCCGGTCCTGGGTCAGCAGCGTCAGTACGGCGGAGGAACCCGCCGCGTACGTCGCCACATAGCCCTGGTCGCCGCGCAGCAGCAGTTCGCGAAGCTCGCCCCGGCCGGCGGCGTCCGTCATCCGTACGGCGACACCGAGCGCGGCCGCGGTGAGCGCCGCCAGGCCCTCGGGTTCCACACCGGGGGTGTCGTGGGCGAGGACCAGCCCGTCCACACTGGCCGCCAGCGCGCCGGTCAACTGGGGTACACGGGCCCTCAACCGGTGCAGTTCGTCGAGGACTTCGGCCTCCGCGGCCATGAGCAGTCTCCTCTCGGCGGGGCGCTCCCGCTGCCGCTCAAAGGGCCTCCAGCGCATCCCTGAGCCTTTGCAGTAGAGCCACGTCGGGGTCTGGGGTGGTGAGCCAAGGTGGGGCGGGGGGTGCCGCCTCGACACCGGCCGTGAGCCCGGCCGACGGCTCGCGGCCCGGGGCGGACGCTGTGAGGTGGTGAGGGTCGGCCGACGCGAGGCGGCCGGAGTGGGCCGGGCGGGCCGGTGTGGGGTGGGCCGGATGGGCCGATGCGAGGTGGCCCGGGGCGACCGATGTGAGGTGGCCCGGGTCGACCGGCGTGAGGAGGCTGGGGTCGGCCGGTGTGAGGAGGTGCGGGTCGACCTGTGTGCGCCGGCTCGGGCCGGGCAGTGGGGAGCGGTCCGGGCCGGGGGGCGGGGTGAGGTCCGGGGGGCGGGCGGGGGTGAGGCCCGGGTGGGTTGCGGGGGCGCGGCCCCGTGGGGCGGCGGGGGCGTGGTCCGCACCGGTCGGGACCGGCGGTGCCGGGACCGGACTGTGGCGGGCCGTGGATATCAGGCCGGCCGCCGCCAGTCTTCGCACGTCCACGAGGGTGTGGAAGGCGGGGCGACCCAGGGTCAGGGAGATCTCGGCGGCCGTGCGGAAGCCGTCGACCTGGTCGAGTACGGCTCCCTGCCGGGCCGGGACCGGCGGCGCGTCCAGCCCGACCGCCCTGATCAGCGGGGCCTCGTCCGTCGCCGGGTCGGGCCAGATGCGGTGCAGGAGGTCACGGCGGCGCCGGGCCTCGCGCTCCACGGTGGCCACCGGCACCGGCCGGATCGGTCCCAGCCAGTGCGCGGCCCCGTAACGGAAGCTGGCCGGCGCACTGCTCGGACCGAGGACGAAGTACGCCGCGTCGAAGAGAGCCCCCGCGTGGCACAGCTCCAGCGCGCCCCGGGCGACCCTGCCGCTGTCCACGAGGAACCGCCCGACCCGCAGCCCGGCCCCGGCCGTGTCGACCGCCTCCCGCCAGCCGTCGGAGTCCAGGATGCCGCCGGTGGTGAGCAGCACGTCGAGGCCCGGTGATCGGGGGCTCTCGGCGTGCACGACCTTCCCCTCGGACAGGTACAGCGACCCGCTCTCGCGCAGCAGTACGCCGGTGGCCCGCTCGGCGGCGAGCCGGCTCAGCATCGGGGTGACGGCCTGCCGGAAGTGCTCCCCGCGCACGGGCAGCGGCGGCGCCGGTGTGGTGATCACGCTCATGCCAGCACCAGCCGTCCCGCCATCTCGCCGAGCCGGATCCGGGCCAGCGCGAGATTGCCGTCCGTACGCGTCAGCCACAGGTGCAGGAACACACTGCTGTCGAACGTCGTCCGCACGAACCGCAGCACGTGGTACGTGTCCCGGTTGCTGACGATCAGGTCCTCGACCGGCAGATCCGCCCCGGACCAGTCGGAACCCTCCTCCGGCGCGAACGCCCGGTGCTCCGCCGCGAGCCGCGCCAGCTCCGCCGCCTCGGCCGCGGTCGTCTCGTGGTCACCGCCGGGCGCCTCCCCGACCGTGCCCAGCGCCAGTCCGCTGGTCCAGTCGACCACCGCGGCGCCCAAGGCGCCGGGCAGCCTCATGGCCTCCACCAGACACTCGTCGATTCCGGGCACCGTGGCTCCCCTCCTGCCTGCGGTTCGGCTGAGTGACGCAGACGCTACGCAACGTGTGCGCGAGGGGTGAGGGATCTGGCATTTTCCAGCGGAACATGCGGACAGGTGACTAAGGTGGGTCGACTTGCCTGCTTTTCCACGCTGTTGGGGTCAAGGAGGAGGCCGGGGCGCTGAGGTGGGCCTATGCGGCGGACCCGCATGGCGAGCCCGGACGAGACGACGCCCGTCAGCCATTCTGGGGGGAGCGAGGGGCGTACGAACGGGTGCGCATGCCGCTACGGGGCGCCCCCAGGCAGCCCAGGCGGTCCAGGGGCGCGGGGAACCGCGCGATCAGCGTTCCCCGGGCGCCCCACCGCAGTTCCCCCGAGCTGGAACGCGCCGCTCAGAGCCCCAGCAGCCTCGACCGCTCCGGTCCCCCCGCCTCCGCCACGAGCTCCTCCACGGTCTGCGCCCGCCGCACCACCGCGAACCGCATCCCCCTCTCCCCGGGCGCGTACCCGTAGATCCCGGGCCGGGGCAGGGAGTTGTACGCGTAGTGGTGCGCGAAGTAGTACGCGCCGGTGTCCAGTGCGGCCGCGTAGTCCCCCGGCTCGAACAGCGGCAGCGCACGCGCCTCCGCCAGCAGATCCCCGGCGAAACAGGCGGGCCCCGCCACGTCCTGCGTCACCGCCGGCCCCTCCTTGACCCGCCCCTTCGCGTCGTACGCGGCGATCCGCAGCGGCCAGGACCCCGGCGCGTACACCGTCCGGGTCGCCACCTGCACCCCGGCGTGGGTGACCGCGATGGCCCGGCCGCCCGCGCTCTTCGTGTACTCCACCCGGGCCACGACCGTCCCGTGCTTCGCCAGCAGCGACCGCCCGAACTCGGTCACCAGCCCGTACCGCCCGTCGAACAGCCCCGGCACCGCCTCCGCCAGCAGCCGCGCGTACTGCTCGTACGTCGGTGTCGCCGCCTCCGACGCGAAGTTCACCGGCAGCCCGCCGCCGATGTCGATCGTGTCGATCTGCCGCCGCCCGATCCGCCGGTTGATCTCCTCCGCCAACTCGTACGTCTCCGTGATCCCCCGCGTCATCAGCGACAGCGGGATCCCCTGCGACCCGGTGTGCGCGTGCAGTCGGCTCAGCCAGGGCCGGTCCAGATACGCCTGGACGACCCACTCCCGGGCGCCCTCGTCCCGGAGCGCCACCCCGAACTTCGAGGTGGCCGTCGCCGTGGACAGCGCGTCGATCGCACCCGCGCCGACCTGCGGGTTCACCCGGATGCCGAGGGGGGAGCGGGTGGTGGCCGACCGGACGAGAGCGTCGATGCGGTCCAGCTCCTGCGGATTGTCCGCGTTGACGGCGATGCCCAGCGCCAGCGCCTCCCGCAGCTCGGCCGACGTCTTGGCGGGGGAGTCGAGCACGGTCAGCTTCGGCGGCACCCCGGCCGCCCGCGCCAGGGCCAGCTCCCCGGCACTCGCCACCTCCGCGCCGATCCCCGCCTCGCGCAACAGCCGCAGCACGGGCACGAGCGGCGTCGCCTTCACCGCGAACGCGTGCAGCACGGGCGTCCCCGGCGCCGTCACCGCGTCGAACGCCCTGCGCAGCGCCCCCGCCGAGGCCCGGATCCCGGTCACGTCGAGCAGCGCGACGACCGGCTCGCCGGGACCCAGCAGCCCCTGCTCCACCGCCGCCCGCACGGCCTCGTCCCGCCGCGCCGCCCGCTCGGCGTCGGTGTCGAACAGCCGCAGCGTGCGCTCGGCGTCCCCCTCGTCCTGCCGAGGCGTGGGCCTCTCCCCGCCCGTCCCGTTCGTCACGTCTCCCATCTCGTCCCCCGTTGTCGTGTCGTCGTCCGGCCCCATACGGCCAGTGTGTCCAGCCAAACATCCACGGCGCGCCGCCGCTGGCCCTACGACCGTATTGACTAGCTCTATTCATCAAGTCAGGATGTGAATAGTTGCTGTAAAACGAGGAGGCAGACCGTGTCAGGACCCCGCCCCGTTCGAGCGCCGCGCGGTACGGAACTCAGCACCCTGGGCTGGCAGCAGGAAGCAGCCCTGCGCATGCTCCAGAACAACCTCGACCCCGAGGTCGCCGAGCACCCCGACAAGCTCGTCGTCTACGGCGGCACGGGCAAGGCCGCCCGCGACTGGCGCTCCTTCGACGCCATGGTCCGCACCCTGAGGACCCTCAAGCAGGACGAGACCATGCTGGTCCAGTCCGGCCGCCCCGTCGGCGTCATGCAGACCCACGAGTGGGCCCCCCGTGTCCTCATCGCCAACTCCAACCTCGTCGGCGACTGGGCCAACTGGCAGGAGTTCCGCCGGCTGGAACAGCTCGGGCTGACCATGTACGGGCAGATGACCGCCGGTTCCTGGATCTACATCGGCACCCAGGGCATCCTCCAGGGCACCTACGAGACCTTCGCTGCCGTCGCCGCCAAGAAGTTCGACGGCACCCTCGCCGGGACGATCACCCTCACCGCCGGCCTCGGCGGCATGGGCGGCGCCCAGCCCCTCGCCGTGACCATGAACGACGGCGTCGCGATCTGCGTCGACTGCGACCCCCGCGCCATCGAGCGCCGCATCGAGCACCGCTACCTCGACGTGAAGGCCGACTCCCTGGACCACGCCCTCCAGCTGGCCGTCGAGGCGCGTGACGCCCGCCGCCCCCTCTCCATCGGCGTCCTCGGCAACGCCGCCGACCTCGTCCCCCGGCTCCTCGCCATGGGCGCCCCCATCGACATCGTCACCGACCAGACCTCCGCCCACGACCCGCTGGCGTACCTCCCGGTGGACGTCGACTTCGACGACATGGCGTCGTACGCGGCGAAGGACCCGGCCGGCTTCACCACGCGCGCCCGCGAGTCCATGGCCCGGCACGTCGAGGCCATGGTCGGCTTCCTGGACGCCGGAGCGGAGGTCTTCGACTACGGCAACTCCATCCGGGGCGAGGCCCAACTCGCCGGCTACGAGCGGGCGTTCGCCTTCCCCGGCTTCGTCCCCGCCTACATCCGGCCGCTGTTCTGCGAGGGCAAGGGCCCCTTCCGGTGGGCGGCCCTCTCCGGCGACCCCGCCGACATCGCCAGGACCGACAGGGCGATCCTCGACCTGTTCCCCGAGAACGAGTCCCTGCACCGCTGGATCAGGATGGCCGGCGAGCGTGTCCACTTCCAGGGCCTCCCGGCCCGCATCTGCTGGCTCGGCTACGGCGAGCGCGACAAGGCCGGTGAGCGGTTCAACGACATGGTCGCCTCCGGAGAGCTGGCCGCGCCGCTCGTGATCGGACGCGACCACCTCGACAGCGGCTCCGTCGCTTCCCCCTACCGCGAGACCGAGGCCATGCTCGACGGCTCCGACGCGATCGCCGACTGGCCGCTGCTGAACGCGATGGTCAACGTGGCCTCCGGAGCGTCCTGGGTGTCCCTGCACCACGGCGGTGGCGTGGGCATGGGCCGCTCCATCCACGCCGGCCAGGTGACCGTGGCGGACGGCACGAAGCTCGGGGGCGAGAAGCTCCGCCGGGTCCTCACCAACGACCCCGGGATGGGCGTGATCCGCCACGTCGACGCGGGCTACGACATCGCGGAGTCCGTCGCCGACGAGCGGGGCGTACGGGTACCGATGCGCGAGGGCGGCGAGGCGTGACCCGAAGCGAGAGCGGACGCGACGGCGGCTCCCCGGTGAAGGCCGAGGGCTCGTCGCCGTCCGCGGCTCAGGCCGGGCGGGGCGGCGCCCCGCAGACCGTGCGGCAGCCCGTCCACGGCGCCTCCTTCCACGAGATGTGGCGGGATCTCCGTCCCATCGGGCGGCATGCCGACTCCGGCGGGTACCGGCGGTTCGCGTGGACCGGGGCCGATGCCGAATGCCGGGCCTGGTTCGAGGAACAGGCCCGCGACCGGGGCCTGCACTACGAGGTCGACCGCAACGGGAACCAGTGGGCCTGGCTCGGCGATCCCGCCGCCGGGGACGCCGTCGTCACCGGGTCCCATCTCGACTCCGTACCCGACGGCGGCGCCTTCGACGGCCCCCTCGGCGTCGTGTCGTCCTTCGCCGCGCTCGACGAACTCCGCGCCCGGGGTGCCCGGTTCGACAAGCCCCTCGCCGTCGTCAACTTCGGCGACGAGGAGGGCGCCCGGTTCGGGCTGGCCTGCGTGGGATCCCGACTGGCCGCCGGGCGGCTGACCGTCGAGCAGGCGGGGCGGCTGACCGACGGGGACGGCGTCACGCTGCCGCAGGCGATGGAAGCCGCCGGATACGACCCGGAGGGCATCGGGCCGGACCCGGAGCGGCTCGCACGGATCGGCGCGTTCGTCGAACTGCACGTCGAGCAGGGCCGGGCCCTGGACCTGTCGGGCGACGCCGTCGGCATCGCCAGCTCCATCTGGCCGCACGGACGCTGGCGGTTCGACTTCCGCGGCGAGGCCAACCACGCGGGCACGACACGACTCGTGGACCGCCGGGACCCCATGCTGTCGTACGCGGAGACCGTGCTCGCCGCCCGCCGGGAGGCACGGCTGGCCGGCGCCGTCGCCACCTTCGGCAAGATCTCCGTCGAGCCGAACGGCGTCAACGCCATCCCCTCCCTCGTGCGCGGCTGGCTCGACTCCCGCGCCGAGGACCAGACGACGCTGGACACGGTCGTCCGCGCGATCGAGGAGGCGGCCCGCGACTACGCCCAGGAGCACGGGATCGAACTGGACGTCGTCCGGGAGTCCTTCACGCCCGTCGTCGAGTTCGAACACGCCCTGCGGGACGAGCTCGCCCGCATCCTGGGCCGGGACACGGCCGATCTGAAGGTGCCGGTGCTCGGGACAGGCGCCGGACACGACGCCGGGATCCTCTCCGGGACCGTCCCGACCGCCATGCTGTTCGTACGCAACCCGACGGGCGTCTCGCACTCCCCGGCCGAGCACGCCGCCGAGGACGACTGCCTGGCCGGGGTGACCGCGCTCGCCGACGTACTGGAAGGGCTGGCCCGCAGGTGACGGAGACGACCTACTGGCTCGAACACGCCTGGCTCGGCTCGAACGTCGAGCCAGGCGTGGCCCTCACGGTGACCACCGACGGCTCCGACGGCCGCGTCACCGCCGTGCGCACCGGGACGCCCACCCCGCCTCCGGGCGCGGTCGTCCTGCGCGGCCTGACCCTGCCCGGCCTCGCCAACGCCCACAGCCACGCCTTCCACCGCGCCCTGCGCGGCACCGTCCAGGTCGGCTCGGGCACCTTCTGGACCTGGCGCGAGGTCATGTACCGGGTGGCGGACCGGCTGACCCCGGACACCTACCACGCCCTGGCCCGCGCCGTGTACGCGGAGATGGCACTGGCCGGGATCACGGCCGTCGGCGAGTTCCACTATGTGCACCACGCTCCCGGCGGCACCCCGTACGCCGACCCGAACGCCATGGGCGAGGCGCTCATCGAGGCCGCCGCCGAGGCGGGCATCCGGATCACCCTCCTCGACACCGCCTACCTCTCCGCCGGCTTCGGCAAGGCGCCCGACCACCACCAACTCCGCTTCTCCGACGGCACGGCCGAGGCCTGGGCCGAACGCTGTTCAGTTCTCAAGGACCGGGATCACGCGCGGATCGGTGCGGCCGTGCACTCCGTACGGGCCGTGCCGGCCGGGCAGTTGGCGACGGTGGCGCGATGGGCCGAGGAACGGCGGGCCCCGCTCCATGTGCACCTGTCGGAACAGACGGCGGAGAACGACGCCTGCCACGCGGCACACGGCTGCACCCCCACCCGGCTCCTCGCCGAGCACGGCGTGCTGGGCCCCCGCACCACCGGCGTCCACAACACCCACCTCACCGACGAGGACATCGCCCTCATCGGCGACAGCGGCACCGGCACCTGTATGTGCCCCACCACCGAACGGGACCTCGCGGACGGCATCGGACCGGCCGTCGCCCTGCAACGGGCGGGCTCCCCGCTCTCCCTCGGCTCCGACAGCCACGCCGTCGTCGACCTGCTCGAAGAGGCGCGCGCGATGGAGCTGAACGAGCGGCTGCGCACCCGCACCCGCGGACACTGGACGGCGGCGGCCCTCCTGCGGGCGGCCTCGGCCGACGGACACGCGGCGATCGGCTGGGACGACGCCGGTGCCCTGGAGACGGGCGCGCTCGCCGACTTCACGACGATCGCGCTCGACTCCGTCAGGACAGCGGGGCCGCTTCCACGGCTCGGTGCGGAGACGGCTGTATTCGCCGCGTCGGCGGCAGACGTGTCGCACACGGTGGTGGGAGGTCGGCACGTCGTACGGGACGGGGCGCACGCGCTCGTACCGGATGTGCCGAGAGCCCTCGCGGACGCCGTCGCCGCACTGCGCGGATGACCCCCGCCGGCCCGCCCGCGCGCCCGGCCCCCGACCCTGATTCCGAACCGACCGCCGACCAGGCAACCAAGGACGCCATGAGCAGCCCGACGACCGACAGCCCCGCCCACTCGGCGAGCACCGCCAGCACGCTCATCACCAACATCGCTGCCCTGGTCACCAACGACCCCTCTCTCGGGGACGGTTCCCCCCTCGGACTGATCCAGGACGCGGCCGTCGTCATCGACGGTGAACGCATCGCGTGGACCGGTGATCAAAGCAAAGCACCCGCCACTGACAATCGCGTCGACGCCGGTGGGCGGGCGGTGATCCCGGGCTTCGTGGACTCCCACTCCCACCTCGTCTTCGCGGGCGACCGGACCGCCGAGTTCAACGCCCGTATGTCCGGCCGGGCCTACAGCGCGGGCGGCATCCGTACGACCGTCGCCGCCACCCGCGCCGCCACCGACGAGGAACTGGAGGCCAACCTCACCCGTTACCTCCGCGAGGCACTCCGCCAGGGCACGACCACCTTCGAGACGAAGTCGGGTTACGGCCTGACCGTCGAGGACGAGGCACGGGCCCTGCGCATCGCCGCGCGGCACACGGACGAGGTGACGTACCTCGGCGCCCACATCGTCTCCCCCGACCACACCGAGGACCCCGCCGCGTACGTGGCCCTCGTCACCGGCGAGATGCTCGACGCCTGCGCCCCGTACGCCCGTTGGATCGACGTCTTCTGCGAGAAGGGCGCCTTCGACGGCGACCAGGCCCGCGCGATCCTCACGGCGGGCAGGGCCAGGGGCCTGCACCCGCGCATCCACGCCAACCAGCTGTCGTACGGCCCCGGCGTCCAACTCGCCGTGGAACTGGACGCGGCGAGCGCGGACCACTGCACCCACCTCACCGACGCGGACGTGGACGCCCTCGCGCACAGCCGTACGGTCGCCACGCTCCTCCCCGGCGCCGAGTTCTCCACCCGCGCCCAGTGGCCGGACGCGCGCCGCCTCCTCGACGCGGGCGTCACCGTCGCCCTCTCCACCGACTGCAACCCGGGCTCGTCGTTCACCTCGTCCGTCCCCTTCTGCGTCGCCCTCGCCGTGCGGGACATGGGGATGACGCCGGACGAGGCCGTCTGGTCGGCCACGGCCGGGGGCGCCAGGGCGCTCCGCCGCGACGACATCGGCCGCCTCACGCCGGGCGCGTACGCCGACCTCGCGCTGCTGGACGCGCCCAGCCACGTCCATCTCGCCTACCGGCCGGGCGTCCCCCTGGTCACGGGCGTGTGGCGCAGGGGCGTACGCGTGCTCTGACCGCGTCGGACGTGGACCGGTCTCAGCTGTGGACCGGCCCGGCGCCCGCGCGCCATCGTTGTCCGTCACGTCCGGACGCCTCGGCGAAGGAGACGGAGCCGAGCGCGTCCGGGGTCACGGCGTGCCCCGGCGCGATCGCCGGGCGGATCATTCCGCGGGAGTCGACCTCGAACCGCAGGTTGTCGCCGTTGTCCCCGTCGAGCGAGTCACAGTCCCAGATGCCCACACCGTCGTCGGTCGCCCCTCGGCTGTCGAGGCACAGATCGGGATCGGCGAACGACTGCAGGGCGTCCCGGTGGGAGTCCAGCCGCCAGCGCTGGGTGGCGCGCGAGGAGCAGGTGGCCGTCACGACGTCGGTGCCCTTCTCCAACTCGCCCCGGATGTCCAGGCACAGGCCGGACGAGGCGTTCACCACCTGCGTGTAGGCACCGTTCAACGGGGGCCCGTACGGCAGTGACGGCTTCGTGGGGCCGGACGTCGACCGACTGGGGCTCGGGCTCGGGCTCTTCGTCGGCTTCTCCTTCTGCGGAGGCTTCGAGGGGCTCGCGGTCTCCGAGGGCGTCGGGGACGGTGCGGGGCTCGGCGGGACGGTCGGGGTCACAGCGCCCGAGGGAGGTACGGCGGGCGTACCGCCGGAACCCGCCTCGTCGTCGGACGACGAGCCGACCGAGCCCGAGAACACCAGGAACGCCAACAGCGGCGCCAGCGCCACCCCCAGGGCCACCGACGTCAGCGCGACCCGACGCGACGACGACCATGTGGCCCCCGACGCCCGGGCCCCGTCCCGCCCGCCGGCCCGGCCACCGACCCCGCCGGCCCGGCCACCGACCCCGGCGGAACCTGTCGTCCAGGCCCGGTCCACGCGCCCGGTCACACCCGCCGTGCCTGGCCCGGGACCGGCCGACCTGCCGACTCGCGCGTCAGATCCGGGCTCGTCCCACGCCTCCGCGCCACCCCCCGTGCCGCCTCGGTCGCCGGGGCCGGGGGCGGCCCATGGCTCCGCTCCGGTCGGCGTGCGGGCCTGGTCGTCGACGCCGGGGCCCGGCCACGCCTCCGCCCCGGCCGACGAACCACCCGGGTTCTCCGCTCCGGTGCCGCTCGCCGCTCGCTCTCTGCCACCGGCGTCGGAGCCGCCACCCGAGCCGCCTGCTCCGCCGGATCCTGATCCGGAGCCGAAGCCGGTCCCCGCCCAGGCCGCTGCCACAGAGGCAGAGGCCTGGGCAGCCGCAGCCGCAGCCGCAGCCGCAGCCGCAGCCGCCGAGCCCGTCCCCGCTTCTGCCCAGCCTCCCGCCCCGGACCCGGACCCCGGCGCTGTCCCCCTCCCGGCCCCAAGCCCCCGCTCCGCGCCCTCACCTGTCGCTTCCGCCCCGGCCCTGTCGCGCCCTCCGGTGCCGTCCCACGGCCCCGTACCGTCCCGGGCCCCGTCGTCACCCTCGGCCCGCGTGCCCGCGCCACCCCGCGCGTACGCCGTACCGCCCCACGGCAGGAGCCCCTCCGCAAGGGTCGCGCGAGGGCTGTCGCGCAGGGCGCACAACTCCTCGTACGCGCCGGTGCAATGCGGGCAGTGCTCCATGTGGGCTTGCAGATCGGTGCTGTGGCGCGGGGTGTCCGGCCGTACGGACTCCTCGATCAGTCGGCGGAAGTCCTGGCAGCGCGGGTCGTCGGAGGCGCCCAGGCGCACCCGCAGACAGGCTTGGCGCAGGGCGTGGAGCGCGGACTCCCGCTTGTACGTCACCTCGTCGGGCGTGACGCCGAGGAGCACGGCCGTGCGGGCGTCCGGTTCACGCTCCACGACGCCGTACCAGATGAGGCCCTGCGGCCGGGGCGGCAGCAGTTCGAACGCCGCGAGCAGGGGCGGGACGCGGCCGCCGGGGCCCGCCGTGTCCAGCACGACGCGCAGGGCGGGGGCGAGACCGGTCGCGCCACCGTCCGCGGACCAGCCGGCGGCGACCCGCGCGGTCAGCAGGAGCAGCCGATGGCGCCACGGGACGGTCGGCTCGATCCCCCGCGCCGTCTCCTTGGTGGCGACGGTGAACGCCTGCGTCGCCAACTCCCGTGCCGAGGACTCGCTCGCGGCGCACAGTCGGGCGTAGGCGAGGACCGAGGCGTGGTGGCGCTCGCGCAGTTCGCGCAGGGCCGTGTACGCGGTCGGCGAGTCGGAACGCAACAGCGCGGTGAGCCGCGCGTCCGACGCGTTCGCGTGCCGGTGCTCCAACCCACCGTCGGGGCGTGCGCCCGGCGCACCGGTGTCCTGCTGGTCCTCATGGCCGTCGTCGCCGCCGGGGCGCTCGTCCCGAGCCCGAGTCATCCTCGTGCCTCCTCGCACCCCCGTGTCCGCCAGTCGGCTTCTGGCATACCGAACAGTCTGGCGCGTGACCATAGTGGCGGAAGGTGAACCGGGGGGAAGGGGTTTCTTGCGGTAAGGGGGTGAGAGGGAGTGAGACAGGGGTCGGGACGAGAACGGTTCGGCCGGGTACGTGAGGAGTGTCGTGACTCCCACCGCACCCGGCCGACTTGGATCTCCGAGAGCTCCGACGCTCACTCCTCCAGTGTCAGCCCCTTGCGCAGGCGTACCAGCGTGCGGGACAGCAGTCGGGAGACGTGCATCTGGGAGATGCCCAGTTCGTCCCCGATCTCGGACTGCGTCATGCCGGCCACGAACCGCAGGGACAGGATCTTCCGGTCGCGCGGCGGCAGTTCGGCGATCAGCGGCTTCAGGGACTCGACGTACTCGATGCCTTCGAGGCCGTGGTCCTCGTAGCCGATCCGGTCCGCCAGGGCGCCCTCGGAGTCGTCCTCCTCGGGCTGGGCGTCCAGCGACGAGGCGGTGTACGCGTTCGACGCCGCCATGCCCTCGACGACCTCGTCGTTCGTCAGCCCGAGGCGCTCCGCCAGCTCTCCCACCGTCGGAGCGCGATCGAGCTTCTGCGCCAGCTCGTCGCCGGCCTTGGCCAGGTCGAGCCGCAGCTCCTGGAGTCTGCGCGGCACCCGCACGGACCAACTCGTGTCGCGGAAGAAACGCTTGATCTCGCCGACGATCGTCGGCATCGCGAACGTGGGGAACTCGACGCCCCTGCTCAGTTCGAAGCGGTCGATCGCCTTGATGAGGCCGATCGTGCCGACCTGGATGATGTCCTCCATGGGTTCGCTGCGCGAGCGGAACCGGGAGGCGGCGAACTTCACCAGGGCCAGGTTGAGTTCGACCAGGGTGTTGCGTACGTACGAGTACTCGTACGTGCCTTCCTCAAGGGATTCGAGCCGCTCGAAGAGGGTCTTGGACAGGGCTCGTGCGTCCACCGGTCCCACCTCGTCGTACGGGGGGATCTCCGGCAGATCGGCGAGCGCGTCGCCCGGATTGTGGGCGAGGTCGTCCTGCGTCTCTTCCGGGGCGGATGCCGACGTCGCCCTCTGGGTATGCGATGCGTCGAGCCGGGGTGACATGATGTCCTCCATCGTTCTCGGCATATGGCCGCCGATGCCAATACGTGCACTGCGGTGTGCGGCGCCTCCAAAGCCGGCCGTGTCGATTGGTGTCAGTACTAGCCCTACCCGGTTTCCTGACGTCGTCGCAAGTGCCTCCTGTGGCGAAATGTCCCTTTGCGGGCGATTGTTCAGGTGTCGGGGAGTGTGGAGAAGGCGTAGTGTTCGAGGGCGAGTCAGCAGTCACGACGGTCGGGAGAGAGACGGCATGGACCGTGGGACGGTCGGCAGCGCACAGTCGGGCCGACTACGGGTCGAGGTGCGGGAAGAGGGCCCCAGCGCCGTCGTGACCCCGGCGGGTGAGCTCGATCACCACACCGCCGATCTGTTGCGTGAGCCACTCGAGAGCTGCCTGGACAAGGGCTTCACACGTCTGGTGGTGGACTGCTCACGCCTGGAGTTCTGCGACTCCACCGGGCTCAACGTCCTGCTGGGCGTGCGGCTGCGGGCGGAGTCGGCGGGCGGTGGTGTCCATCTGGCGGGAATGCTCCCGGCGGTGGCGCGGGTCTTCGAGATCACCGGGGCGGACGCGGTGTTCACCGTCCACGACACGCTTGAGGCCGCCCTGGGCGACTAGGGCCGTGGCCGACCCGCCCGTGACCATCGTCACGGGTGGCGTCGCCCGGACCGGTCGGCGATGTCGCGTCGGTCACGGCGACGGCGTCGGGTCGGTGGCGTCGGCCGGTCGTGCGCCCCGGGTCGTCCCTCAGGTGTCGCACTCCGACCGCCGGGTTATTCGCGTCACAGGTTCTGTGCCGAAAACGTGGGTGTTCTGACGGTTCGCTCGGGCAGGAGACATCCTGAACGTGTCGGTGGTGACCCGGAGACGACCGGGTCCCGGCCCGGCGGCTCGGCGCTACGGCGAGGTGCGACGGAAGTACGGATGGCGCAACGGATGACAGCTGAAACGGCATGTACCGCGGGTCTTCGTCCCGCACCCTTGATGAGTCCTGAATCGTGAACTGGTGAATCGGTGAGGTGAAGCGCTGATGAGCACCACCCGGCCTTTCTCGCCGGGCGACCGCGGCCCGGAACCGGGTGCCGGCGGCGCTTCCGGGGTGCCAGGCGGAGACCCGCCCGAGGCCCCCGCCGCGAGCCGCCTCCCCCGTCGGCTCGCCTTCGACGGCGAGAGCGGGGTGGTGCCGCTCGCCCGCGACTTCACCCGCCAGGCGTTGTACGCGTGGGGGTGGTTGCCGGCCGCGACCGCGGACCAGCGGGCCGCGGCCGAGGACGTGCTGCTGGTGGTGTCCGAACTGGTCACCAACGCCTGCCTCCACGCCGGGGGTCCGTCCGAGCTGCGGATCGGGTGCGACAACAAGGTGCTGCGCATCGAGGTGTCCGACCGGGGGACGGGCAGCCCGGCGCCCCGCACACCGCATCGAGCCGGGCGGCCGGGTGGGCACGGGATGTTCATCGTGCAGCGGCTCTGTCTGGACTGGGGGGTCGTACGGGCTCCCGGGGCGTCCGGAAAGACGGTGTGGGCGGAGCTGGGGGCACCCGCTTAGCCGAACTCCGCCGGGCGGGCCGCACCCGCTGCCGGGCGACCCGCACCCCGCCGCCGGGCGACCCGCGCTCTCGCGCCCGACAGGCGGAGCCTCTCGTGCCCGGCCTCATGCCCGGCCTTTCGTGCCCGCGAGGCGGAGCCGCCGTCGACGCGGTCCTCCCGCGTGCTGCCGGCAGCCGGGGCCCGTCGCCGCGATGTCGCCCCAGGTTCATCGACACACATCCGACACTTGCGCGTGTCTTCCTTCTCCAAGAGCCCCGGCGTACCTTGAGCCGCCGATCTGATGTTCCGTCAGAATGTGGGGTGCCGAGGTGTCGTACCGGACGTACCAGAAACGAACCGCCGCGCTCGCGTCCCTCGCGGCCCTGGCCGGCTCGGCGGTGCTGATGGCCGCCCCGGTGGCCCATGCCGAGGTCGTGGACGTCGAGTACAACTGCAAGACGCCGATCGGGGACAAGTCCGCGGTGTCGCCCATCGACATCAAGGGGGTCGAGAGCGGCGACGGCTACAAGATCACGATGTCGTGGCAGAAGGGTGTGTCGTCCAGCCCGGTCGAGCTGGGCAAGGGCGCGATGACGCCCAGCGCCACGATCGAACTGGGCGGGGCCGAGAGCGGCACGCTCACGGTGACGGGGCCGGCGAACCAGGAGGCGATCCCGGCCAACACACCGATCAAGATCAACGACCTGAGCGGCACGTACACGCCGAAGGAGACCGGCAAGGTCGAGTTCACCGCGGGTGTGCTCACCATCAAGGCCCTCGGCACGGTGACCACCTGCACCCCGGGCAACGATCCCGGGCCGTCGCTGACCCTCGACGTCACCGCCGCGGGCGGGAGCGCCTCGGGCGGTTCGGGGGGCGGGTCCGACACCGGTGGCTCGGGCGGCTCGAACGGATCGGGGAGTACGGGTGGTTCGGGCGATGAGCTGCCGCAGACCGGCCCGCTGGACTCGGCGGTCGCACTCGGCACGCTCGGCGGCACGGTGCTGCTCGCGGGCACGGCGGGGGTGCTGTGGGTGACGCGCAGGAACCAGGCGGTACGTCGCTGACGGGAGCCGAACGTGATCAGAAGGCGGCGGACCCCGGCGTCGTGCGCGCTCTCGGGCTCGACCCCGTACGCGACTTCCCACGCGCCCTCGCTGAGGGTGCTCACGGGAGTGGGACTCGCCCTTGCCCTGGCGCTCCTGTCGCCCCTCGCGGACGGGACCGCGAAGGCGACGGCGCAGTCGCGGACGCAGGGGGCCGCCCAGCCGCAGGGGCGGGCGGCCGCGGCCGAGCCGACCGTGAAGGTGTCCAAGTCGGAGGCGGGGACCGGGGGTTCGGTCACCGTGACGGGGAGCGGCTGGCGGCCGAAGGCGATCCTGATGGTGCTGATCTGCGGTCGGTCGACGCCGTCGAGGGGTGTGCCCGGAGGCACCGACTCCTGTGCCAACGCCGACGGGCGGGCCGTGACCGCCGACGACAAGGGCGGATTCCGCCGGGAGTTGCCGGTCGCGGAGCCGCCGGTGCCGTGCCCGTGTGTCGTGCACGTCTCCACCATCACGGGGCCGAAGGCCGACGCCGACGCGGCGTTCCAGGTCGCCGGGCACTCGGTCGAGCCGCTGCCGCAGGAGGTGACCGGCGGACGGCTGTCGCTCCTGGCGGACGGTCGACTGACGGGCTCCAGCGGGCTGTTGACCTGGTTCGGGGCGCCGCCCACCCGCGAACTGGTCCTCACCGTCGGCAACGTCGGGACCTCCCCGGTGAAGGACCCGGTGTTCCAGGTCGGCACCTCCCACGGTGTGTTCGCGCCGCGCTGGGAGGAACAGCGGTGGCGCGGCACGGTCCCGCCCGGCGGCAAGGCCCGTGTCACCCTGCCCGTCGACCTCGCGGCCGGGGCCCACGGCCGCTACACCGTCTCCCTCAAGTACGGCGGCAGGGTCCTCACCGAGCAGCCGTGGAACGTGGGCCGCCCCTGGGGCGTCACCCTCTTCTGGCTGATGCTCTGTCTCGTCGTACCCGCCGCGCTGTTCCGGATCGGCATGGCGGTGGTGGACCGCGTACGGCCGGGGCGCGAGACTCCCGAACGGAAACGTCGGAGGCTACGCGTCCCCGATCTCCCCGCCTGGGTCCCCGGACCACCCCCGTCGACCGCGGCCCACGCCCAACCCCGCACCCCGCCCCCGCCTCGCACACCCTCGATGCTTCCGTGGTTCACACCGGATACGGATACGGACACGGCCACAGACGCCCGTCGAAGCAGGTGACGTCGAAGCAGGTGACGTAGAGGCAGGTGACGTCGAAACAGGTGGCGTAGAAGCACGTGACGTCAAAGGGCCGCCGTACCCCCAGGTGCGGCGGCCGTCCCACGCTCTGTCGTCGGGCGTCGGTCTCAGTTGACGTCGCCCGTGAGGGCCCTGACCTTCTTGCGGTACATGTAGATCGCGAAGCCGGCGAGGACGGCGAGGGTGGCCTCGACGGCGACCATGCCGGTGCCGCTGAGGTCGAAGCCGCCGACGGCCGGGTTGGAGAGCAGGCCGGTGATCGAGTCGCCCGCGGTGACCGCGAGGAACCAGACGCCCATCATCTGGCTGGCGTACTTGGCCGGGGCCATCTTCGTCGTCACCGACAGGCCGACGGGGGAGAGGCACAGCTCACCGACGGTCTGGATGAAATAGATGCCCACCAGCCACATCGGGCTGGCCAGGGTGCCGTCCGCGGCCATCCCCAGCGGGATCAGGAAGAAGAAGAACGAGACACCGATGAGCACCAGTGCCATCGCGAACTTCACGGCCGTGCCGGGCTCCCGGCCCTGGCGGTTGAGCCACAGCCAGAGCCAGGCGAACACCGGGGCCAGCGCCATGATGAACAGCGGGTTCAGCGACTGGTACCAGGAGGTCGGGAAGTCGAAGCCGAGCAGCGAGCCGGCCACCTTCTCGTCGTTCGAGCCGAACGCCTGGACCGTGGACGCGCCCTGGTCGTAGATCATCCAGAACACGGCGGCGGCGACGAAGAACCAGATGTAGCCGGTCATCTTCGACTGCTCGGCGGTGGTCAGCTCCTTGTCCCGCTTGATGCGCAGCAGCACACCGGCCGGGACGACCAGACCGATGACCGTCAGCGGGATCATCGCCCAGTTCAGGGTGAAGTGGCCGCTGAGGCCCACGGCGCCGTAGAAGACGGCCGCGACGGCCAGCCAGAGCAGGCCCTTGCGCAGCCAGGCGGCGCGCTCCTCGGCCGCCAGCGGCTTGGGGGCGACGTCGCTCCTCGGGCTCAGGGTGCGGCTGCCGGCGAGGAAGGCGGCGAGACCGATGGCCATGCCGACCGCGGCCAGGCCGAAGCCGAGGTGCCAGTTGACCTCCTGGCCGACGGTGCCGATGGCCAGCGGGGCGAAGAAGGCACCCGCGTTGATGCCCATGTAGAAGATCGTGAAGCCGCCGTCGCGCCGCGGGTCCTCGGGGCCGTCGTACAGATGGCCCACCATGGTGGAGATGTTGGCCTTCAGCAGACCGGAGCCGGCCGCGACCAGGGCGAGGCCCGCGAAGAACGGTGCCTGACCGCCCGGCAGGGCGAGCACCAGATGCCCGGACATGATCGTGACGGCCGCGATCGCCACCGTCTTGCGGGGGCCCCAGACGCGGTCGCCGAGCCAGCCGCCGGGCATGGCGAGCAGATAGACCATCGCCGAGTAGACGGCGACGATCGTGGTGGTGGTGGCCAGATCCATGGCCAGGCCGCCGTCCATGCTCCCCTTGCCGGCGTCGGGGCCGCCGGAGAGCAGGTAGACGGTGAGGAGGGCCTTCATGCCGTAGTAGGAGAATCGCTCCCACATCTCGGTCATGAAGAGAGTGGCCAGTCCGCGGGGGTGGCCGAAGAAGGTGCCTTCGGCGCCGGGGGTTCCCCGGCCGGCCGGGTCCTTCGTCAGGCTGGACGCCATGGTCGTTCCTTGCTGGTCGGGACGGCGCACGTGGGGGGGCGCGCCCACAGGGTTGTTCCGCACGCAAAAGAGACCTTCAGCGCATATATGACGCCAAAGGTCCCCACGTGTAGCTACAGGTGTTCCGTCACCATACGTCAGGGGGTCGCAGGAAACGGAAGGACTTGAGAGGCGGATCACAGGTAAGAAGACCCCGGTGATCGCATATTCGAAGGTCAATCAAGGGTTCATCTCGGGCAGGCGCAGGAGGTGACCGCACAGGGCGCGGCGCGGCGACGCCCCGTTCACGGGATCGACGCGCGATCCCCACCGAACCCGGCCGTCATGTCCACGTGGCGACGCGGATCTTCACCGGCGCCGGACGAAACGCCCACCGCAGTGGATCATGCCCCGCCAGAGTAAGAGAACCCTTGGACAAAGGTGTGAATCGTGCTTGCCGATCACCCTCCACCTGCGGTTCTCGGCGGACTACCATCAGCGCATGACCCGTGTACTGCTCGCCGAGGACGACGCGTCCATCTCGGAGCCGTTGGCTCGCGCACTGCGCCGGGAAGGGTACGAGGTGGAGGTCCGCGAGGACGGTCCCACCGCACTGGACGCCGGAATGCAGGGTGGCGTCGACCTGGTCGTCCTGGACCTGGGGCTGCCCGGCATGGACGGCCTGGAGGTGGCTCGCAGGCTGCGCGCCGAGGGCCACACCGTGCCGATCCTCATCCTGACCGCGCGCGCCGACGAGGTGGACACCGTCGTCGGCCTCGACGCGGGCGCCGACGACTACGTCACCAAGCCCTTCCGGCTCGCCGAGTTGCTCGCCCGCGTCCGGGCCCTGCTGCGGCGCGGCTCGGCGGAACCGGCGCAGCCGCCCGCCACCCACGGCGTGCGGATCGACGTCGAGTCCCACCGGGCGTGGATGGGGGACGAGGAGCTCCAGCTCACCGCCAAGGAGTTCGACCTGCTGCGGGTGCTCGTGCGCGACGCCGGCCGGGTCGTCACCCGTGACCAGCTGATGCGCGAGGTCTGGGACACGACCTGGTGGTCCTCGACGAAGACCCTCGACATGCACATCTCCTGGCTGCGCAAGAAGCTGGGCGACGATGCGGCGAACCCGCGGTACATCGCGACGGTGCGCGGGGTCGGCTTCCGGTTCGAGAAGAACTGAGGCCTGTCGGGGGCTGAGCCGGGCGCCCAGCGGCTGGGGGCCCGCGCGAGGTGTGGCCGGGCGTGGTGTGGCCGGCCGGGCGTGCGCCGCAGCCGATCGCTCGGCTCCCCGCGGCCCTCGCGGTCGCCCGGCTCCCCGCGCGCTTCACGGACGCTCGGCCCCGCCGCGGGTGCCGCACAATCGATGGTCCCAGAACAACCCGCCCCGCCCGGAGGGCAACCGTGCGTCGCCGTCTCATCCAGTCCACCCTCGCCGTGGTCCTCGTGGTCATCGCCGTCTTCGGCGTCTCCCTGGTCATCGTCGAGACCCGCACGATCAGCAGCAGCGCGCAGGAGCGCGTGGAGTCCGAGGCTGTCCAGCTGACGAGCATCGTGGACAGCCGGATCATCGGCGACGAGAGGATCACCGCCGAGGTCCTCCGGGACCAGGTCGGCGACGAGCGTTACGCCCGTATCGAGATCCCCGGCCAGTCCACGATCGAGATCGGCGAGAAGCCCGTCGGCGACGTCATCAGCCACCAGGCCACGGGCGAGAAGGACGAGATCGTCACGGTCGAGGAGTCCCGCTCGGCGGTCAGCCGTGAGGTCGGCCGTACGCTGCTGATCATCGCGGCCGTCGCCCTGCTCGCCGTCATCGCGGCCGTCCTCCTCGCCGTACGCCAGGCCAATCGCCTCGCCTCCCCCCTCACCGACCTCGCCGAGACCGCCGAACGGCTCGGCTCCGGCGACCCGCGCCCCCGCCACAAGCGCTACGGCGTCCCCGAGCTGGACCGGGTCGCGGACGTGCTGGACTCCTCCGCCGAGCGCATCGGCCGCATGCTGACCGCCGAGCGGCGGCTCGCCGCCGACGCGTCCCATCAGCTGCGCACGCCGCTGACCGCGCTGTCGATGCGGCTGGAGGAGATCACCCTCACCGACGACATCGACACGGTGAAGGAGGAGGCGCACATCGCGCTCACCCAGGTCGAGCGCCTCACGGACGTCGTGGAGCGGCTCCTCACCAACTCACGCGACCCCCGCAACGGCTCCGCCGTCTCCTTCGAGCTCGACGAGGTCATCAAGCAGCAGCTGGAGGAGTGGCGGCCGGCCTACCGCAGCGCCGGGCGGGCCGTCGTCAGCTCCGGCAAGCGGCACCTCCAGGCCGTCGGCACGCCGGGCGCGGTCGCGCAGGTGCTGGCCGCGCTGATCGAGAACTCGCTGATGCACGGCGGCGGCACCGTGGCGCTGCGCACCCGCGTCACCGGGAACCAGGCGGTGATCGAGGTCACCGACGAGGGGCCCGGCGTCCCCGCCGAGCTGGGGGCGCGGATCTTCGAGCGGGCGATCAGCGGGCGCAACTCGACGGGCATCGGGCTGGCCGTGGCGCGGGACCTCGCCGAGGCCGACGGGGGGCGCCTGGAGATGCTCCAGGCCCAGCCGCCGGTCTTCGGGCTGTTCCTGTCGCGTACGCCGGTGCGGACGCCTGTCGGCGAGGACCGGCCGGTCAGGTAGGCCGACGGTCGCTCGGCTCTCGGCTCTCGGCTCTCCGTGCTCGGCTCGCGGTGGTCGGTGCGAGGGGCTCGCGGACGCGCCGGGGCCTTCCGGGGCGCATGACGGCGGCTGCGGGGCCGGTGGGGGCTTCTCGCGCCGTTCCCCGCTCCCCGCGCCCCTTCAGGACGTCGCGGGCCTCAGCGGCGCTTGCCCGTGACCGTCGGCGGGTGGGCGGGCTCCGCTTCGAGGAACGATTCCGCGCGGGACACCGTCTCGCGCGCCGGGAGGGCCCGGAACACCCAGGTGCGGTACGACCAGAACCGGAAGAGGGTCGCGACGCCGATGCCGAGGAACTTGAAGATGTTGGACTGGAGCGGGCTGTCCCAGCCGAAGCCGTACGTGGCGGTGTAGAGCACCCCGTTCTCGATCACCAGTCCGACCGCGCTGAACAGCAGGAACAGCGAGAGCTCCTTCGTACGGCCGCTCTTGTCGCGGTCCCGGTACGTGAAGTAGCGGAAGCCGACGTAGTTGAACGCGATGGCGACGACCGTGGCGATGACGCTGGCCCGGACCACCTGGAGCTCGGTGGTGTGCCGCACGAGGTTGAACACCCCGAGGTTCACCAGCAGCCCCGCACCGCCCACCGCGCCGAACTTGGCGACCTCGCGCACGAGCAGGTCGAGCCGGCGGCGCAGGGCGCCACGGGGCCTCGTATCAGGCCCCGAGCTGGTACTTCCCATCGTGTGTGGCCCCCGTAGCTAGGTTCCGGTCGGTGTCGTGCCGGTGGTCAGCCGGCCGCTGTCCCGTCCGAAAAGATCTGAACGATCCGAAATGAGTTGATCTTCGGTCGAAATCCACTGGTTCAGCCATGCTAACCAGCACCCCTGGGCAATGCCTGTGCAGAAGCTCACAGCCGGGGGACGGGGGAGGTCCGGGGGCGGTCCGGTGGGGAAATGGGCGGGGAAATCGGGCACCCGGGAGTGGCCGATTCCGTGGCCGATACCCTGGGGGCGTGACGTTCCCGGTAGTCGGCATGGTCGGCGGTGGCCAGCTCGCTCGTATGACACACGAGGCGGGCATCCCGCTCGGCATCAGGTTCAAGCTCCTCAGTGACACCCCTCAGGATTCCGCGGCGCAGGTCGTCGGCGATGTCGTCATCGGCGACTACCGCGACCTCGACACGCTGCGTGCGTTCGCGCAGGGCTGCGACGTGATCACCTTCGATCACGAACACGTACCCACCGAGCATCTACGGGCTCTGGAGGCGGACGGCATCCCCGTGCGCCCCGGCCCGGACGCGCTCCAGCACGCCCAGGACAAGGGCGTGATGCGCGCGCGGCTCGACGCGATCGGCGTGCCCTGTCCACGGCACCGCATCGTCGCGGACCCCGACGACGTGGCCGCCTTCGCCGCCGAGGGCGAGGGGTTTCCGGTCATCCTCAAGACGGTCCGCGGCGGCTACGACGGCAAGGGCGTATGGGTCGTCCGGTCGGTCGAGGACGCCGCCGAGCCCTTCCGCGCCGGCGTCCCGGTCCTCGCGGAGGAGAAGGTCGACTTCGTGCGGGAGCTGGCCGCCAACGTCGTACGGTCGCCGCACGGTCAGGCCGTCGCCTACCCGGTGGTGGAGTCGCGGCAGGTCGACGGCGTCTGCGACACCGTGATCGCCCCGGCGCCCGACCTGGACGAGGCGCTCGCCCTGCGCGCCGAGGAGATGGCCCTGCGCATCGCCAAGGAACTGGACGTGGTCGGCCACCTGGCGGTCGAGCTGTTCCAGACCCGCGACGGCCGCATCCTGGTCAACGAGCTGGCGATGCGCCCCCACAACTCGGGCCACTGGAGCCAGGACGGCGCGATCACCTCGCAGTTCGCCAACCACGTACGGGCCGTCCTCGACCTCCCGCTCGGCGACCCGCGCCCGCGCGCGAAGTGGACCGTCATGGTCAACGTCCTCGGCGGCGACTACCCCGACATGTACTCCGCGTACCTGCACTGCATGGCCCGCGACCCGCAGCTCAAGATCCACATGTACGGCAAGGACGTGAAGCCCGGCCGTAAGGTCGGTCACGTCAACACCTACGGCGACGACCTGGACGACGTGCTGGAGCGCGCCCGTCACGCTGCCGGTTACCTGAGAGGCACGATCACCGAATGAGCCCGGTCGTAGGCATTGTCATGGGGTCGGACTCCGACTGGCCCGTCATGGAGGCCGCCGCGCAGGCCCTCGACGAGTTCGAGATCGAGTACGAGGTCGACGTCGTCTCGGCGCACCGGATGCCGCGCGAGATGGTCGCGTACGGCGAGGAGGCCGCGGACCGGGGCATCAAGGTGATCATCGCGGGTGCGGGCGGCGCCGCCCATCTGCCCGGCATGCTCGCGTCCGTGACGCCGCTGCCGGTCATCGGCGTGCCGGTGCCGCTGAAGTACCTCGACGGCATGGACTCCCTGCTGTCGATCGTGCAGATGCCGGCCGGTGTGCCCGTCGCGACGGTCTCCGTCGCCGGGGCCCGCAACGCCGGTCTGCTGGCCGCGCGCATCCTCGCCACGCACGACCAGGAACTCCTCGGCCGTATGCGGGAGTTCCAGCAGCAGCTGAACGACCAGGCGACCGAGAAGGGCAAGCGCCTGCGCACCAAGGTCGAGGGAGCGGGCAGCGGCTTCGGCTTCGGGAAGTAGACGTAACCGACATGACGGGGATCACGGGGGACACGGGGGAGATGGCCATGGCATCGCTGGAGGCGGCCCGGGAACTGCTGCGGGAGTTCCCGGTCGCGGACGGGCACAACGACCTGCCCTGGGCGCTGCGTGAGCAGGTCCGCTACGACCTGGACGCGCGGGACATCGCCGACGACCAGAGCGCCTTCCTCCACACCGACCTCGCGCGGCTGCGCGCGGGCGGCGTGGGGGCGCAGTTCTGGTCGGTGTACGTCCCCTCGGACGCGGCAGTCCTGCCGGGGGCCGTCACCGCGACCCTGGAACAGATCGACTGCGTACGGCAGTTGATCGACCGTCACCCGGCGCAGCTGCGGGCCGCGCTGACCGCCGCCGAGATGGAGGCGGCCCGCGCCGAGGGCCGCATCGCCTCCCTGATGGGCGCCGAGGGCGGCCACTCCATCGACAACAGCCTCGCCACGCTGCGGACGCTGTACGCGCTCGGCGTCCGCTACATGACGCTCACGCACAACGACAACATCGCCTGGGCGGACTCCGCGACGGACGAGGCGGCCGTCGGCGGCCTGTCGGCCTTCGGCCGGGCGGTGGTGCGGGAGATGAACCGCGAGGGGATGCTCGTCGACCTCTCGCACGTGGCCGCGACGACGATGCGGGACGCGCTCGACACGTCCACGGCCCCGGTGATCTTCTCCCACTCCTCGTCGCGGGCCGTCTGCGACCACCCCCGCAACATCCCGGACGACGTCCTGGAGCGGCTCCCGGCCAACGGGGGAGTGGCGATGGTGACGTTCGTGCCGAAGTTCGTGCTCCAGGCCGCCGTCGACTGGACGGCCGCCGCCGACGAGAACATGCGGGCCCACGGTCTGCACCACCTCGACACCACCCCCGAGGGGATGGCGGTCCACCGCGCCTTCGAGGAGCGCAACCCCCGCCCGGTCGCCACGGTGTCCACGGTCGCGGACCATCTCGACCACATGCGCGAGGTGGCCGGCATCGACCACCTCGGCATCGGCGGCGACTACGACGGCACGGCCTTCACCCCCGACGGTCTGGGCGACGTCTCCTGCTACCCGAACCTGATCGCCGAGCTCCTCGACCGGGGCTGGTCCCGTCCGGACCTGGCCAAGCTGACCTGGCGGAACGCGGTCCGGGTGCTGGGCGCGGCGGAGGACGTGGCCCGGGACCTCCAGGCCCGTACGAGCCCGTCCAACGCGACGCTGGAACAGCTGGACGGGTGACACCCGGCGCCGTCCGGACCTCACCCGGGTGGCGTAGTGACGGCCCCGCGGCGGCCGTTCAACCCGAACGCCCCACCCACCAGGAAGGCGAGCGGCCTCCGTGCCACGGTGACGAGTACTGCGATCACCCAACGGCTACGGAGGTCCGCCATGGCAGATCTGCAGGACGAACTGCAAGCCGCAGGGGAGGCCGGCGAGCTCGACACGCCTCCCACCCCGACCCGCACCGGGCCCGAGCGGAAACGCGACGGGCGCCCACCGGCGGCGGAGCCGATAGCCCCCGGCGACGGCGGCCACCCCGACGACGGCGAGGCGGACGACGTCCGCCACGGTGGAGCGGCCGGCGGCGGCCAGGGTGGAGCGGCCGACGTCCGCCACGGTGGAGCGGATGTCCCCGAGGCCCCCGGTGACGAAGCCGTCGTGGTGGCCGGACCCGCCGAGCCCTCCTCGGCTTCCTCCCCTTCCTCCGAGCTGGCCGAGGCGGACGCCTTCCTGGTCGAGCACCCCGTCGCCGACGGATACAGCGGGCTGCCGTGGGTCCTGCGTCAGCTGCCCCGGTACGACCTGGAGCTGGGCGAGGGCAGTGTGGACACCGACGTGCCGCGCATGCGCAAGGGACACATCGGAGCGCTGTTCTGGTCGTTGCACCTCCCGGACGGCCTCGCGGGCGAGCGGGCCGTGGGAGCCACGCTGGAGCAGCTGGACCTGGTCCGGACGGTCGTCGACGCGCATCCCGAGGGACTGCGGCTCACGTACAGCGCCGGAGAGACCACCGACGCCCGCAACTGCGGTCGCGTCGCCGTCCTGCTGGGCCCCGCCGGAGCCCCGGCGATCGGTGACTCCCTCGGCATCCTGCGCGCCCTGCACACGCTCGGCCTCAAGGCCCTCACCCTCGCCGGCGCGTCCTGGGCGGGCGAGTCCGGGCTGAGCAGGTTCGGTGAGGAGGTGGTCCGCGAGATGAACCGCATCGGCGTCCTCGCCGACCTCTCCGGAGCCTCCGGGGAGACCGTCCGCCGGACGCTCGCGGTCTCCCGCGCCCCCGTGGTGTGCACCCGCTCGGCGGCCGCCGCGCTGCGGTCCCACCCCGCCAACCTCCCCGACGACCTCCTCGCCGCCCTGGGCGAGGCGCGGGGCCTGTGCATGGTGCCGCTCACCGCGGAGCAGACAGGCCCCTCGGTCCGCGACGTGGCCGACCACCTCGACCACGTCCGCGCGATCGCCGGTCCCGAGTGCGTCGGTCTCTCCGGCACCTACGACTCCGGCGCGGCCCATCCCCGGGACCTCACCGACGCGTCCTGCTACCCCCGCCTCGTCGCCGAACTCATGCACCGAGGCTGGTCCGAAACCGACCTCGCCCTCCTGACCTGGGGCAACGTCCAACGCGTCCTGCGCACCGCCGACTTCACGGCCAGGGCGGCACGTGACCGCCGAGAGGCCTCCACGGCGAGGATCGCGGAGCTGGACGGCTGACGGGGCCGACCGGGCCCCATGAGGGGCGCGGGGCTGTATCCGGATGCGGCTCCGCCGCGTGGGCGCGACCAGCCACGGACGACCCGCGGCCGCCCGATTCCCCGCACCCCTCCCGCCCCTACCGCGCACTCACGCCGCGCACAGACAGAACGGATGCCCCGCGGGATCCGCGTACACCCGGAACCCGCGCTCACGATCCGCCGCGTCCAGCACCGTCGCCCCCAGCGCGAGTACCTGCTTCTCCGCCGCGTCCATGTCCTCCACGTTCAGGTCGAGATGGAACTGCTGCGACCGCTCCGCCGAGGGCCACTCGGGCGCCACGAACCCCGGCGCCCTCTGGAACGCCAGCCGCGCACCCACCCCCGGCACCTCCAGATCCACCCAGTCCCCCTCCCCGGTGACCTTCCCGCCGATCACCTCGGCGTAGAACCCGGCGAGTGCGGCCGGGTCGGGACAGTCCAGAACGACGACATCCAGCGTGGCGATGGCCATGGCCTTCTCCTTGCTCGTTCTCTGCTCATCAGAAGTTCGGTTACCTGATGAGGAGGGTAACCAGTAACGGTTACTTCATGCACCCCTTTAAGAGGTAACGTCACCGGCATGAGTGAGAGAGCGTCCGCCCCGGGCGGCCTGGCCCTCGTCGAGAGCCTGGTGAACACGCTGGACCTGGAGACCGGCGCCGACACCCTGGAGACCCCGCAGGCCCGCGCCGGTCTGCGTCTGGCGGCGGACGAGGACCTCACGGCCGTGCGCGAGCTGCGGGAATCCCTCCGCGCGACCCTGCTGGCCCACGCCGGTCACGCCCCGCACCGGCCGGTGACCCCGCTGGGCACCCTCCTGGCCGCGGCACCGCTCGTCGTCGCGGTCTCCGCCGAGGACGGCTCCGCGAGCCTGCGCCCCGCCGCCGACCCGGCCCCCCTGCTCTCCCGCGTGGCCGCGGCCGTCGCCGAGGCCCTCACGGCGGGCACCTGGCAACGCCTCAAGGCCTGCGAGGCCCCCGACTGCCACTGGGCGTACTACGACCGCAGCCCGGCCGGCCGCGGCCGCTGGTGCTCGATGCAGGTGTGCGGCGCCCGTGCGAAGATGCGCCGCTACCGAGCGAAGTAAGCGCTTCGCCCCCGCCGGGCGCCAGAACGTGGACAATGGGAACAGACGCCGTTCCGGCCGACTGAGCCTCGGCCGGAACGGCGTCACCTTCCGCTGTCCTGCGCGGGGGCCGGAGCCCCCGCCGACGCGGCCCTACGCGGTGGGCCGCCCCATCGCCCGGTACGTCCACCCCGCACGGCGCCACAGCTCCGGGTCCAGCGCGTTGCGGCCGTCCAGCACGAGCCGCGTCGACGCGACCTCGCCCAGCGCCGCGGGGTCCAGCTCGCGGAACTCGCGCCACTCGGTCAGGTGCAGCACGATGTCGGCGCCCCGTACGGCGTCCAGCGCGGTGTCGGCGTACCCGAGGGTCGGGAAGATCCGCCGGGCGTTGTCCATGCCCTTGGGGTCGTAGACGGTGACCTGGCCGCCCTGGAGGTGGATCTGCCCGGCCACGTTGAGGGCGGGGGAGTCGCGTACGTCGTCGGAGTCGGGCTTGAAGGTGGCGCCGAGTACGGCGACCCGCTTGCCCAGGAAGGATCCGCCGCCCAGCGCCTGCCGGGCCAGCTCCACCATCTGCCCGCGCTGGCGCATGTTGATGGAGTCGATCTCCCGCAGGAACGTCAGGGCCTGGTCGGCGCCCAACTCGCCGGCGCGCGCCATGAACGCCCGGATGTCCTTCGGCAGACACCCGCCGCCGAAGCCGATGCCGGCCCGCAGGAACTTCTTCCCGATCCGGTCGTCGTGCCCGATGGCCTCCGCCAGCTTGGCGACATCGCCCCCGGCGGCCTCGCACACCTCGGCCATGGCGTTGATGAAGGAGATCTTGGTGGCGAGGAAGGAGTTCGCGGAGGTCTTCACCAGCTCGGCGGTCGGGAAGTCGGTGAGGACGAACGGGGAGCCCTCCTCGACCGGCGTCGCGTACACCTCGCGCAGCAGCTTCTCGGCCTTCTCGCTGCGGACGCCCACCACGATCCGGTCCGGGTGCAGTGTGTCGTTCACGGCGAAGCCCTCGCGCAGGAACTCCGGGTTCCAGGCCAGCTCGGCGTCCTCCCTGGCGGGCGCGTGCTCGGCGAGATACGCGGCCAGCCGGTCGGCGGATCCCACCGGCACCGTCGACTTGCCGACGACCAGGGCCGGGCCCGTCAGATGCGGGGCGAGCGAGGTGAAGGCCGCGTCGACGTACGACATGTCGCAGGCGTACTCGCCGTGCCGCTGCGGGGTGTTCACGCAGACGAAGTGGATGTCGCCGAAGGCCGCGACCTCGGCGTAGTCGGTCGTGAAACGCAGCCGCCCGCTGGACCCCTCGATCCCGGCGACGTGCTTGCGCAGCAGTTCCTCAAGACCCGGCTCGTACATCGGGACCTCGCCCCGCCGGAGCATGTCGATCTTCTCTTCGACGACATCGAGCCCGAGCACCTCGAACCCCAGCTCGGCCATGGCCGCGGCGTGTGTCGCGCCGAGATAGCCGGTGCCGATCACGGTGATCTTGAGGGCCATGGGTGCTCCTGGTGGTGTCCGGCCGTGGGGCTGTGCACGCGTGCACAGCCGCGTGCATGCGTGCACGTGAGCATAGTCGGGGCGTGTTCGAGCCCTTGACCGGGCAGATTCCCCGGGGGTTCGCGCGGTCTGTCGTCAAACTCACGTACCGGTCGGGTGTGCAGACCTTTAAAATTTGAGTTACTTAACGGTAGTTAGCGTCAGGAGCGTGAGAGACCTTGGCCGGATCGGCTGATTTCGACCTGTACCGCCCGTCCGAGGAGCACGACATGCTCCGTGACGCGATCCGTTCCCTCGCCGAGGCGAAGATCGCGCCCTACGCGGCCGCCGTGGACGAGGAGGCCCGCTTCCCGCAGGAGGCGCTGGACGCGCTCGTCGCGAACGACCTGCACGCCGTGCACGTGCCCGAGGAGTACGGCGGCGCCGGCGCCGACGCGCTCGCCACGGTCATCGTGATCGAGGAGGTGGCCCGCGCCTGCGTGTCGTCCTCCCTCATCCCGGCCGTCAACAAGCTCGGCTCGCTGCCCGTGATCCTGTCCGGCTCCGAGGAACTGAAGAAGAAGTACCTGGGCCCGCTCGCCAAGGGCGACGCGATGTTCTCGTACTGTCTCTCGGAGCCGGACGCGGGCTCCGACGCGGCCGGTATGAAGACCCGTGCGGTCCGTGACGGCGACCACTGGATCCTCAACGGCGTCAAGCGCTGGATCACCAACGCGGGCGTCTCCGACTACTACACGGTCATGGCCGTCACGGACCCGGAGAGGCGCTCCAAGGGCATCTCCGCGTTCGTCGTCGAGAAGTCCGACGAGGGCGTCTCCTTCGGCGCCCCGGAGAAGAAGCTCGGCATCAAGGGCTCTCCGACCCGCGAGGTCTACCTCGACAACGTCCGCATCCCCGCCGACCGCATCATCGGCGAGGAGGGTACCGGCTTCGCCACGGCGATGAAGACCCTGGACCACACCCGCATCACCATCGCCGCGCAGGCCCTCGGCGTCGCCCAGGGCGCCCTCGACTACGCCAAGGGCTACGTCCAGGAGCGCAAGCAGTTCGGCAAGCCGATCGCCGACTTCCAGGGCATCCAGTTCATGCTCGCCGACATGGCCATGAAGATCGAGGCCGCCCGCGCCCTGACCTACCAGGCCGCCGCCAAGTCCGAACGCGGCGACAAGGACCTCACCTTCCAGGGCGCCGCCGCCAAGTGCTTCGCCTCCGACGTCGCCATGGAGGTCACCACGGACGCCGTCCAGCTCCTCGGCGGCTACGGCTACACCCGCGACTACCCGGTGGAGCGCATGATGCGCGACGCGAAGATCACACAAATATACGAAGGTACGAACCAGGTCCAGCGGATCGTGATGGCGCGCAACCTCCCGTAACCCCTCGGGCGTAGTCCGTGCACAGCCCCCGGCACCCCGCCGGGGGCTGTCGTCGTGCGGGACGGACGGGGCGGATTGTTTCCGTCCGCCCGATGGCGGGCCGGGGCGGGGAGGCGTAGGACGGAAGGTGCGCGGGTCCGGCCCCGGACCCCGCTCTCCCACCCACCCCCAGGAGGAGCCATGACGCAGCAGGCCGGGAACATGACCGCGATGAGCAAGGAGATGCAGGACTGCGTCAACGCCTGCATGACGTGCCACGGCGTGTGCGAGGAGACCATGAGCTCCTGCATGCAGGCCGGCGGCCAGGCCCAGATGCAGATCATGCGCGCCCTGATGGACTGCGCCGAGATGACCCGTATGTGCGCGGACATGATGATGCGCCGCTCGCCGCTGTCCGCCGAGATGTGCGCGATGTGCGCCCGCGCCTGTGACATGTGCGCCGAGGCGTGTATGTCCATGCCGGACGATCAGCAGATGATGCGCTGTGCCGAGGCGTGTCGCCGCTGCTCCGAGATGTGCCGGTCGATGGCGGGCGCGACCGCCTGACCCGTCACGCGAACACCCGAACGTCCGAACGTCGAATGACCGAGGGGCATCCCGCCGCGGGATGCCCCTCGGTCACGCTGCCGCCGGGTCAGTTGCCCGACACCGTCACCGTCTCGTCGTTCTTCAACTGCTCCACCAGCTGCTTCACCTTCGCGGTGTCCCACTGGAGGTTGCCGTTGGCGGAGTTGCCGGAGATCGGCATGTTCATCGACTTGCCGTCGCCGCCCGTCACGCCCTTCATCGCCCAGAACATGTCGGCCAGGTCGAACAGGCTCATGTCCTCGTCGACGATCAGGGTGTCCAGGCCCGCGCTCATCGTCGGGTAGAGCTTGAACGGGTTCAGCACCGTGCTCGGCGTCGCCGTCTGGCTGGCGAGGGCCGCGAGGAACTTCTGCTGGTTCTTCGTACGGTCCAGGTCGCTGCCCGCGAGGGCGTAGCGGGTCCGGACGAAGGCGAGGGCCTGCTCGCCGTTGAGGGTCTGCTTGCCCGCCTCGAAGTCGGCACCGGACTTGGTGTCCTTCATGCCGCCCTTCGGGATCTCGATCTCGACCCCGCCGACCGCGTCGACGATGTTCGCGAAGCCCGCGAAACCGATCTCCACGTAGTGGTCGATGTGCAGCCCCGTGTTGGCCTCGACGGTACGGACGAGCAGCTCGGGCCCGTCCTCCGCGTACGCCGCGTTCAGCTTCACCTGGCGGCCGGTGCCCTTGTACGTCTTGCCGGACTCGGAGCCCACGAACGTCGGTATCTCGACGTTGGAGTCGCGGGGCAGCGAGATCAGGGTCGGGCCGCCCGAACCGGTGTGCAGGATCATCATCGAGTCCGTGCGCTTGCCGTCGGCGGACCCGGTGTGGAGCTCCTTCTTCTGCTCGTCGGACAGGCCCGCACGGCTGTCGGAGCCGACGATCAGGTAGTTGGTGCCCTCGCCCGCCTCCGGCCGGTCGATGACCTTCGACAGGTCGACCTCGCGGTTCAGCTTGGAGTCGGCCCAGAAGTACGTGCCGATCGTCGTCGCGAGCAGCACCACGGTGACCGTGATCGCCGTGAGCTTGATGCGGCGCCCCCAGTTCGGTGTCCCGCGCTCGCCCCGGCCGCCGCCGTGTCCGCCGCCGCCCACGCCCCCGGCGCCGTAGACCTGGCCGGTGTTGTAGTCGCTCTGGTAGCCGCCGCCGTACTGGTCGGGGCCGGTGTTGCCGTAGCCGTCACCGTGCGCGTCGCCGTACGACGGCTGCTGGGGCACACCACCCTGAGGGGGTGCCGACGGGCCGCGACGGACCTGGCGCATCACGCGCGGTCCGTCGGGCTGGGCGTAGTCGCCGCCGCGGTTGTTGCCGGACCATCCCTCGGGCCAATCGTTCATGCGCCCCAGTGTGCCGGGTCGGGCTGTGCCCTTTACAAGGGTCGATGAAAAACAAAGGCAGGGCTGTTGCGAAGCCGACACAAATTGCACGGTTTTGTAGGGGGCCGGGCGCCTGTCGATCAGTGGCGAGTGGTTTGAGCGCGAGTGCGGGGAGCATGGGGTTGCTCACGCCACCGAGCGGCGGAGCCGCGAGTCGACCCGGACCCGTGCCCCTACGGCGCGCAGGACACCTGGTCGCCCCGCACCACTCCCGATTCGCCCTGCTCCGGGTTCTCGGCGCGTACCTTGCGGACCTGCTCGAAGTCCGTGCCGACGACCACCTTGAGGGTGGGGCCCTGGGCGCGGACGGGGCGGAGTTCCGAGCCGGGGAGCGCGGCCGCGAGGGAGCGGGCGGAACGGTCCCAGCGGGGGTCGTGGAAGACCAGGGTGCGGGTGACGTTCGGCTGCGGGGCGTTGACCGGGGTCCTGGTGGTGCGGAAGCCGGTGGCGGCCAGCTGACGGTCGACCTTCTTGCCGAGGCCCACGACGGCGGTGCCGTTCTCGACCTGCACGCGGATCTGCTGCGGGGCCACGTCGACGAGCGCGTACGTGCCGCGCGCCTTGTAGGGCGCGAGGGGGCGGTCGTCGCGCAGGGCGTCGAAGAGACGGGCGGCCTTGGTGTCGTCCCACTTCAGGGTCGAGCCGACGCCCTCCACCGCGTACCCCATACGTCCGATGGGCACGGTGGTGAACTCCGACGAGGCCGGGGTGAGGTTCCGCATCGCGCGGCCGAGGTCGATCAGCTCACCGGTGCCGAACTCCTTGTCGGCGCGGACGGAACCGAGGACGGCCTGGGTGATGTCGCGGAACTTCATCGGGTTGAGCAGCACCCCGGAGGAGGTGGCCTGGGACATCAGGGACGCCATGAACCGCTGCTGGCGCTTCATGCGGCCCAGGTCGGAGGAGCCGTCGGCGTGCCGGGAACGGACGTACTGGAGGGCCTCGCCGCCGTCCAGCTCATGGGTGCCCGCGTCCAGGTCGAGGCCGGTGTAGGAGTCCTTGAGGGGGCGGGTGGTGCAGATCTCGACGCCGCCGAGGACGTCGACGGTCCGCATGAAGCTGGTGAAGTCGACCTCGACGTAGTGGTCGATCTTCACCTTGGTCATGTGCTCGACCGTGCGCACGGTCAGCTGCGGCCCGCCCTCCGCGTAGGCCGCGTTCAGCTTGATCGGGTGGGAGCGCAGGACCTTGCCGGTGGCGCGGTCGGTGTGCTCGGGCGTCTCGGCGTACGAGTCGCGCGGCAGGCTCACGACGCTCGCGCGCTCCCTGTCCTCCGAGATGTGCACGATCATCATCGTGTCCGTGCAGTGGCAGGGGGCCCCGCCCAGCCGGTACTTGCGCCGCTCCTCCTCGCTGATCCGGTCGCGCCCGTCGGTGCCGACCAGCAGCACGTTCATGCCGTGGCCCGCCTCGGGGCGGTTCTTCATGTCCTTGAAGGCGTCGACCCGCTTGATCTCGCCGTCCAGGCGGGTCACCACCGCGTGCCCGATGCCCGCGGCGGCCAGCACCACCACCGAGAGCGTGGTCACCGCCCGCATGGCCCAGCCCCCTCGCCGGGGAGGCACGGGGGGCCGGGGCTGCTGCGGACGGGCTGGACGGCGGGGCGGTGCGGACACGGGGGACACCTCCGCGAGACCGGTCAGGGGAAGGGGAGAAGTCAGAGAACCTTGAGCACCGTAGGGTCCCGGCCTCCGCGCCCCGCGCACGCGACCGGGCGGCGCGCGTTCGTGTCCCCCGTTCGCGGTAACGTGAGCCCCCTATGAACGCCAAGCCCGACGTGCAGCTCCCCGCCGTGTCCGTGATCATGCCCGTCCTCAACGAGGAGCGGCATCTGCGCGGAGCCGTCCAAGCGATCCTCGCGCAGGAGTACGCCGGCGAGATGGAGGTCGTGATCGCCCTCGGTCCGTCCACGGACCGCACGGACGAGATCGCCGCCGAGCTCGTGGCCGAGGACCCGCGCGTGCACACCGTCCCGAACCCCACCGGGCGTACGCCGGCCGCCCTCAACGCCGCGATCAAGGCCTCCCGCCACCCGATAGTGGTCCGGGTGGACGGCCACGGCATCCTCTCGCCGAACTACATCGCCACCGCCGTACGGCTCCTGGAGGAGACCGGCGCGCAGAACGTCGGCGGCATCATGCACGCCGAGGGCGAGAACGACTGGGAGCACGCGGTCGCCGCCGCGATGACCTCGAAGATCGGTGTCGGCAACGCCGCCTTCCACACCGGCGGCGAGGCGGGCCCGGCCGAGACGGTCTACCTGGGTGTCTTCCGGCGCGAGGCGCTGGAGCGGCAGGACGGCTACAACGTGGAGTTCATCCGCGCCCAGGACTGGGAGCTGAACTTCCGCATCCGCGAGGCGGGCGGCCTCATCTGGTTCTCGCCCGAGCTGCGGGTGTCGTACCGGCCCCGGCCCAGCGTGAAGGCGCTCGCCAAACAGTACAAGGACTACGGGCGCTGGCGGCATGTCGTCGCCCGCTACCACGAGGGCTCCATCAACCTGCGCTACCTCGCCCCGCCGACCGCGGTGTGCGCGATCGTGGCCGGCACCCTGGTGGGCGCCCTGGTGACCCCGCTGGGCTTCGTCATCCCCGGCGGCTATCTCGCGGCGATCGTGGCGGGCTCGATCCCGGCGGGCAAGGGGCTGCCGCTCAAGGCACGCCTCCAGATCCCCGTCGCCCTCGCCACCATGCACATGTCCTGGGGCTTCGGCTTCCTCACCAGCCCCAGGTCGCTGGCGAAGAAGGTCATCGCCTCCCGCCGCCCGGCGGTACTGACCGAGAGCTGAGCACGGAGCACGTGCGAGCGGGGCCCCTCCCATGGCCGGGAGGGGCCCCGCCTGCACGTGCCGGGCCTTGGGGCTTTCACCAGGTGAACGCCGGATTGACCTTCATGCAGGCCTTCTTGTTCGCACCGTTGAGGGCGTCCGCCGACTCGGGAGTCGTGTCGTCGTCCTTCTCGGCCTCGTACGTCTTCCCCTCGCGCCAGTCGGCGCCGACGACGAGCGTGACACCACTGACGTTCGTGGACTTCTCCACCTGGCTCAGCGGGACGCCGAGGGCCTTGGCGACCGCCTGGGCGTCACCCTCCAGCTCGGCGCTCGGGTAGCGCACGACGGTCTTGTCCTCGACGACCGCGGTCGTGGTGGACGACGAGGCCTTGGCGAAGCCGTCCTCGACGAGCAGCCGCGACACCGTGAGCGCGCGGCCGGCGACCGGGTCGAGGGTGGAGGTCATGGTGCCGTTGAGCACCAGCACCCCGATGTCGTCCT
Source organism: Streptomyces akebiae (assembly GCF_019599145.1). Classification (NCBI taxonomy): domain Bacteria; kingdom Bacillati; phylum Actinomycetota; class Actinomycetes; order Kitasatosporales; family Streptomycetaceae; genus Streptomyces; species Streptomyces akebiae. Next base: position 6,169,810 of record NZ_CP080647.1, read on the forward strand.
TCGCCGCCGCCGGGTCGTCGGAGGTCGCCTCCTCGGTGGTGGTGGTCTTCTTCTTGTCCTTGCCGTCCAGGGCGATGTCCTCGCGCACCAGCCGGAACAGCTTCTCCGCGTCACCCTCCTTCGGTACGACGCGCGCGCCGGCGTACGTGTACGGCATCGTCGTCATCGTGATCCGGGCCGGCTCGACCTTGCGCAGCTCCATGCTGAGGTCGTAGAGCTCGGCGACGTCACCGAGGCCCTCGTCGACGGTGAGCGCGTCGGTGGCCTCCTCGGCGAGCTTGCGCAGCTTGTTCGGGTTGGTGATCGTGGCGTTCTCGCGCAGCTCGCGGACCATCGCGTTCATGTACTGGTGCTGGGCCTTGGCGCGCGCTATGTCGCTGCCGTCCTCGAAGCCGTACCGGGTGCGCAGCCACTGCAGGGCCTGCTTGCCCTTGATGTAGGTGGTGCCCTCCTCCAGCTTCAGCCCCGAACCCTTGCCGTCGCTGGTGTGCGAGTGGATGTTGGCGTCCACGCACACCGGCACGCCGCCGATCGCGTCGGCCATCGACACCACACCGGAGAAGTCGACCATCATGAAGTGGTCGATACGGATCCCGGTCAGCTTCTCCCAGGTGGCGACCGTGCAGCCGGGGCCGCCGCGCTCCAGCGACTGGTTGGTCATCGAGTGGGTCAGCGCCTCGTACACCTCGCCGCTGTCCGGGTCGGTGCACTTGGGGATGTCCAGCAGGGTGTCGCGGGGCATGCTGACGACCGACATGTTGGTGCGGTCAGCGGACAGGTGCAGCAGCATCTGGACGTCGGCGAGGGCCGGTCCGTTGAAGTTCTCCTTGGCGCCGCCGAGTTTCTGGTTCTCCGCGGTGTCCCGGGCGTCCGAACCGATCAGCAGGATGTTCAGCGGGGTCTGGCCGGCCGCGTTCGGCGTCGGCTCGGCGATCTTCGTGTCGCCGAGGTTCAGCTTCTCCTGCTTGATGTTGCCGTTGAGGTGCTGGTAGTAGAGATAGCCGGCACCGGCGGTGCCGAGTATCACGACCGCCAGAACCGTCGCCGACCAGCGCAGCGCACGTCTGCGCCGGGGCCTCCCGGGGGCCTTCGCGCGCCCCCGGCTGCCTCCGCCGTCGCGGCGCTTCCGTCCGCCCTGCGCGGGGACCCTGACGTCCGTGTCGCCGTCCGAGCCGGACGAGTCGCCCTTCGGATCCAGGTCACCGTCCTGCTCGCCGGGTTCATCGACACGCGGTCGCCCCCTGTCCCCGCGCACGTCGCTCCGTACCATCTCCCTGCCCCTCCCCACCCTGCCGTGGCGGGGCCGTCCCCGCCTCCTGTTGGACCGTCGAGAACCCAACCTGGATGTACTCATGTTCTGTTGAACGCGTCATGTGTTCCGACCGGATGACATGCGGACACGGTTCGGCGCGGGGCACAGGCCGCCCCACGGCACTTCGACGACATCAGAACCGACCGGGCGGGCGCGTCGTCGCGCCCGCCCGGTGCACCACCGGATCTCTCGACTGTCTCGACTGTCTTGCGCTGCTCGCGTCCGGTTAGACGCGCCACGACCCCGTCAGGTCATCAACTGGCGCACTTTTCCTTGTCCGCGGTGTTCTTCTGGACGTCCAGATCCGCCGCGGAGCCCCCGCTGATCGGCACCCCGGCTCCCTTGAAGTCCTCGCCCAGGGTCAGCACCATCGAGGGCAGGCCCTGGGAGTTGGTCTCGCTGTTGCCCTTGCCGGGCTTCAGCGCGGACGCGGACAGGCCCATGAGGTCGGCCAGCTTGCGCGCCTGGTCGGCCTGGTCCGGGTCGTACGCGAGGGTCGTCTTCGACAACGTCTTGTCGGCGTTGCCGAGTTGGCTCGACTTGGTCACGCCGACATCATTCTGCAGCCAGTTGAGAGTGGCCTGTGCGCTGCCGGCCTCGGCACCGCCGTTGTAGACGCTGACCCGGACCTCGGAGGCGTCGGCGCGCGTGCCCTTGAGCTTCGCGGCCTCCTTCTCCTTCTTCTGCTTCTTGACCTCGGTGAGCGAGATGTCGTTCCTGATGGTCTCGAAGAGCTGCTCGGCCTTGCCCGGTGTGGGCAGCACGGTCGCGCCGTCGGTGTTGTCGACGACCGGCACGGTGGTGAAGGTGATGTTCTTCGTCTTCACCTTGCCGACCTCCTGGCCGAGCGAGGCCAGCTTCTTGATGTCGGAGATCTTGTCGTCGACGGACAGCGCGCTGGTGGCGGCCTCCGCGAGGTCCAGCACCTTCGTCGGATCGGTCAGCGTGTCCTTGGACTTCATCTGGCGGATCATCGAGCTGAGGAACTGCTGCTGCAGCTCGATCCGGCTCAGGTCGCTGCCGAGGCCCACGCTGTAGCGGGTGCGCAGGAAGGCCAGCGCCTCCTCGCCCTCGATGGTGTGATTGCCCGCGGTGAGGTCCAGCTTGGACTTGGAGTCCTTGATGTCCTTCTCCAGGCACACCTCGACACCGCCGATGGCGGTGGAGAGCGTCTTCACCGCGTTGAAGTCGGCCACCATGAAGTGGTCCGACTTGATCCCGGTCAGCTCCTCCACGGTGCGCAGCGTGCAGCTCGGCGTGCGGCCGTACTGGCCGAGGCTCGTGTTGAACCGGACATTGGGCGTGGCCGCGATGTCCTTGGTCGAGCCGTCCTCCTGCGTCGTCGGACACTCCGGGACGTCCACGATCATGTCGCGCGGGATGCTCATCGCGGTGGCGTTCGTACGGTCCTTGGAGACGTGCAGCAGGATCGTGGTGTCGGCGTGACCGACGCTGTCCTTGTCGCCGTAGCTTCCGTTTCCCGCGCCGGTCCGCTTGTCCGTGCCGATCACCAGCAGGTTGATGGCCCGGTCCTTGCTGAAGCCGCCGGTGCTCGCGCCGTCGTCCGAGATCTTCTGGATGTTGTCGTTGAGGTGCTGGTAGTAGAGGTAGCCCGCGGCGCTCACCCCGACCAGCACGAAGGCCAGCGTGCCGCCGGTCCACACCAGTATCCGCTTGCCGGTCGACTTCTTGGGCTTGCTCTTGCCCCGGCCGCCCCGGCGACCCGGCAGCGGGTCCTCCTCGGGCGTGCCCCGTCGGCGCCGGGGTCCCGGCAGCGTGTCGGGGATCTCCCGGGTGTCCGTGCCCGCCGACGCGGAGCGCGTGGACGTACCGCCACCCGCGGCCCTGGCCCCCGCCGCGGCGGGCGTCGCGCGACGCGGCCTCGGCACCGCCGACTGCGGTGCGGAAGGGGTCAGTCGCAGTTCGTATTCACCGGTGCTCGGGTTGAGTACCCACTGGTCTGCGGGGTCGATGTCGTCCGCCCGCCCACGGCCTTGCGCGTCCACGGTTGTCTGATTCCTCCGTCGGGGCCACGCGGCGCCTTCCCCCTCAAAAGACGCTCGGGTCTCGCTGCAAGTGGTGCGTGACCGGAAGGCCTGACACACCGGATCGCTCACACTAGCCGCACGATCAGGCGCCGAGCGACGGCGGTGACAAATTGCACGTCCCTACAACCGGGCAATCCGCCCATTTCCTAGAGCATTTGTTCCTGGTGTTGACGTGTGCTTTACCTGCGGAACCCCTCCGGAGTCATCCGCAGTCCTCCTCGGCGGCCGTACTGCCGCGGAAAGTCGGCACCGGGTCCGGTGTCCCGGAGAGGCTTCCCGAAAGCTCTCCCGAATGCCCTTCCCGCGTCCCCTCCGGCAGTTCTCGTGCCACCGCAACGGGTGCGTCGGCGCGCAGCCGTGCGAAAAGGCTCCGCGCCGCCGGCTCGACGAGCTCGTCACGATTGGCGTCGTACGCATACGACTTCCGGGGAACGGTGAGGAATTGCACCTTTTCCACGGGGATCGTGCGCAGGCCGCGCACCAGGTCGTAGAGCCCGCGCAGACTCGCCAGTCCCGGATCCGTGGTGAGCGACGAGGTGGCCGCGTCGAGTACGGGATACAGCTTCACGGGATTCAGCAGGACGTCATTGCCGCGCACCTTCGCCGCCAGCGCCGCGAGGAACCGCTGTTGCCGGTCGATCCGCTCGGTGTCGCTTCCGTCGCCCAGCGACTTGCGGGCCCGCACATATCCCAGTGCCTGTTCCCCGTCGAGCTTCACCCTGCCCGCGGGCAGACGCAGTTCGGCCTGTTTGTCGCGAATGGGTTCGGCGAGGCACACCTCGACCCCGTCCACGGCGTCGACCATCTCCTTGAAACCGTTGAAGTCCACCACGACGTGATGGTCGATCCGGATATCGGTCATCCGCTCGACCGTCCGAATCGTGCAGGCCGAACCGCCGCTCTGGAACGCGTAGTTGAACATGGTGAACACCGGCTCGGTGCGGCTTCCGTCCGGCCGCCGGCAACTGGGTACGTCCACCATGAGATCCCGCGGCAGCGACACCGCCGTCGCGCTCCGTCGGTCCGCCGCGAGGTGCAGCAGGATCGTCGTGTCGGACCGCTCGGTGCCCGAATCCCGCCCGTACTCGCCGTTCTCGTCCCCCGACCGCGAGTCCGACCCGATGACGAGGATGTTCTGCGCGCCCCGCACCAGCGCCGTCGGCCGCTCCTTCTCGTACCGTGCCAGCTCGTCCGCCGCCGTCCGGTCCGAGGTGATGTTCCCGTCCAGCTTCTGGTACGCCGCCCACCCCACCCCCAGGGCTCCGACGACCATCAGGACAGCGCCGCTCCCCGCCCACCGCACCCATCGACGCCGACGCCGACGCCGCGGCCCGAGCCCGGTGGGCGAACCGCCCGCACCGGGCCCGAGCCCACGCGCCTGCCCTCCGACGTCGTCCACTTCCGGCCACCCCTCACGGCGTACGAGCGAGTCGTTGCTCTTACGACGATGGCGCGAGAGGGGGCGTGAGGGCGGCCGGGGCTAGGCCGAACGGGGGATGGGCGGTGCCCTGTGGCCGGTGGGCGAGGGCAGCCCGCGCCCTGAAGGGGCGCGGGGAACTGCGCGAGCAACCAGAACGCACCTGCAGCCGCCCGCCCGCCCCACACCCCACGGCGTCATCGCGAGCGGGTCAATGCGACCGCGTCACCGGGAGACCGAAGTGACCCGCTCACTCTCGATCCGCTTGGCGAGCGCGTCCTCACCCACCTGCTCCAGATGCCGGCACAACACCACGGACCCCCCGGTGGCGAGCGGCCCGTACAGCCCGGCGGCCAGCCCTTCCCACGTGTCGTACCCCAGCCCCGAGAGCAGCCGGGACCCCGGTCCCGTCAGCCCCAGGCCCTCCGCCTCCGCCCGAGCCCGCTCGACGACCTCCGCCCCGCTGAACTCCCGCCCGGCCACGACCAGGGCAGCCTCCTCCGGATCCACCGGCGTGTACGCCACGAACCGGTCCCCCTGCGAGGGCACCTCCACGGCGTAGTCGGCGAACCCGGCGGGGGCCTGCGGGAACCGCCCCCCGAGCGGCCGCAACGCGAGAGCGACGCGCTCCCCGGAGCAGGCCCGGGCGGCGTCCAGGGTGTCCGGGCCGCTCACCACGAGGTCGGCCGCCCCCGGGTCCCCGCCGACGTCGGCGACCACCCCCACCGACGAACACGCGAGCAGCCACACCGCCGTCTGCCAGTGCGCCGGCAGCAGCAGCGCGACCCGGTCGCCGGGCTCCGCCGACAACTCGCCCTGAAGGAGGTTCGAGGTCTTGGCCACCCAATTGGCGAAGGTGGCCACGGACAATTCGACCCGCTCGCCCGTGGCGTCGTCGTAGAAGGTCACCAGCGGGCGCGCCGGATCCGTGGCAAGCGCGGATCGCAGCAGGTCGGCAGGGGTGCGGTCGGTGGCGTTCATCCGCGTAAGCGTACGCGGGGACCGCCTCGCCCGTGGGTCCGGGCGGACCGGAAGGCTAACCGGTTCGGCGGAGTGGAGCCGACGGCCCGTCAATTCCGCGATGGACAGATATGTATGACTATGTCCAGGATCAGACGCATGCGTAGATCACGATTCCTCGCCTCCTCGATCGGCGTCACCTGCGCGGCGGCACTCGCCCTCCCGGCGGCACTCCCGGCGACGGCCTCCGCGGCGACCCCGACGGACTCGTCCTCCGCGGCGACCCAGGCCCTGGCGCAGCCCTCGACCCCCACCCGCCCGCTCGCGCTCGCCCGGGCGTCCGGCAGCACCCAGTCGCTTCCTCTCGTCCCCCTCGGAGTGGACCGGAACCTCGGTCCCGCCGCCCCCGAACAGGGCCTCGGCAAGCGGGACGTGCGCTCGTTCTCCCTGGTAGGCGTCGTCTGGGACAACCCGGACGCCGAACTGGAGGGCCGCGTCCAGGTCCGTACCCGTGCGACGGACACCGCCCGGTGGTCCGGCTGGCAGGACGTCGAGACGCACAACCACGAGCACGCCGCCGACCCGGACACCGCCGAACGCTCCTCGGGCCGGGTGCGCGGCTCCACCGCTCCGCTGTGGGTCGGCGACTCGGACGGCGTCGAGGTGCGCGTCCGCGCCGAGACCCGGGGCCGTACGGCCGCCCCGGGCGTCCAACTGCTCCCGGACGGCCTACGTCTGGAACTGGTCGACCCCGGCGTGGGCGCCCCCGGCGGTGCGGCGGGAGCGGCGGCCGTGACCGGGGCCGCGCACGCCGCCGAGCCCCCGCCCGTCGGCACCGTGGACACCCCGAGGCTGGGCGTGCTGACCGCCGAGTCGGCCGCCGCCTCCGCCGTCAACGCCGACCTCGCGCCGCTCGGCTCCACCACGATCCCGGCGCTGTCGCGCAAGGAGACGGTGGAACGGCTGGCGACCGCGGTGCCCGGGGCCAAGCCGTACATCGGTCCGCGTCCCCGCATCGTCACGCGGGCCGGCTGGGGCGCCGACGAGAAGCTGCGCGAGCGCGACTTCCGCTACACCAACCGGGTCAGCGCGGCCTTCGTGCACCACACCGCCTCGGGCAACAACTACAAGTGCGCGCAGGCCGCTTCCGTCATCCGCAGTATCTACCGCTACCACGTAGTGAGCAGTGGCTGGCGCGACATCGGCTACAACTTCCTCGTCGACAAGTGCGGAAACATCTACGAGGGGCGCGCGGGTGGTGTCGCGAAGGCGGTCATGGGTGCCCACACCCTCGGTTTCAACACGAACAGCATGGGTGTCGCGGTCATCGGCAGTTTCAGCACCACCAAGCCGCCCGCCGCGTCGGTCAAGGCGATCGCGCAACTAACAGCCTGGAAACTCGGTCTTTACGGTGCGAACCCGAAGGGAAAGACATACCTCACTTCGGGTGGCGGCAATCTCTACCCAAAAGGTAAGAAGGTGCGACTGAACGTGATCTCCGGTCACCGTGACGGGTTCGCGACCGAGTGCCCGGGGGGGCGCCTTTACGGAAAGCTCGGTACGGCACGCTCGGAGGCCGCCCGCTATCAGGGCCGGTGACCGGCCGGAGGTCTCGCCGACACGACACACAGCACACGCCGAGGGCGCGCCCGCCGCGCCCTCGACGGACACCACCGTTGACGTGCCCCATGGCACGTCAACACCTATTCGCACGGCCGCGAAGGCGCCATGGAACGGTCTGCATACACTGGCCGGTCGAATGACAGTTCGGCCGGTCCCGGCAGGAAGCAGAGACGACAGGTGACAGAAGCGATCCTCCTGGTCGGCGGCAGAGGTACCCGGCTGCGTCCGCTCACGGTGCACACTCCGAAGCCCATGGTCCCGGCGGCCGGAGTCCCGTTCCTCACGCACCAGTTGGCGAGAGCCAGGGCGGCGGGTGTCGACCACATAGTCCTCGCCACCTCCTACCTCGCCGAGGTCTTCGAACCCCACTTCGGCGACGGCTCCGCCCTCGGCCTCCACCTCGAGTACGTCACGGAGGAGGAGCCCCTGGGCACGGGCGGCGCGATCCGCAACGCCGCCTCGTACCTCCACTCCGGCCCCGAGGACCCCGTCCTCGTCTTCAACGGCGACATCCTCACCGGCCTGGACATCCGCCGACTGGTCGCCACCCACGAGACGACCGGCGCCGACGTCTCCCTCCACCTGACCCAGGTGACCGACCCCCGCGCCTACGGCCTCGTCCCCACCGACGGCACGGGCCGCGTCCTCGCCTTCCTCGAAAAGCCCCAGACGCCCGAGGAGATCGTCACCGACCAGATCAACGCGGGGGCCTACGTCTTCCGCCGCTCGGTCATCGACACGATCCCGGCGGGCCGCCCGGTCTCGGTGGAACGCGAGACGTTCCCGGACCTCCTCGTCGCGGGCGCCCACCTCCAGGGCATGGTCGACTCCACGTACTGGCTGGACCTCGGCACCCCCGCGGCCTTCGTCCGGGGCTCCGCCGACCTGGTCCTGGGCAGGGCCCCGTCCCCCGCCGTCCCGGGCCGCTGCGGCGACCGCCTGGTCCTTCCCACCGCCCGGGTCGCGGGCGACGCCAAGCTGACCGGCGGCACGGTGGTCGGCGAGGGCGCGTTCGTCGGCGAGGGGGCCCGGGTCTCCGGCAGCACCGTCCTGGCGGGCGCGGTCGTCGAACCCGGCGCCGTCATCACCGACTCCCTCATCGGCGTACGCGCCCGCATCGGCGAACGGTCCGTCCTCACCGGCACGGTCGTCGGTGACGGCGCGATCATTGGCGCCGACAACGAACTCCGCACCGGCGTCCGAGTCTGGTGCGACGCCCAGATCCCCACGGGGGCGCTCCGCTTCTCGTCGGACCAGTGACCGCAGGGTTCCCCGCGCCCTTCAGGGGCGCGGGGAACCGCGCGGAGAACCCCCACCGAACCGTCAGCGGGGGGTCAAAGGGGGGCGCAGCTCTCGAAGAGGGGACGGGTAGGGGCGGCGGGGGCGCTACAACCGCCCGATGTCCCCCCGAGGCATCCGCGGCACCCTCCGCGCCGGCACCCGCCCCGACAACAGGATCAACCGAGCCGCCCGGTGCCGCTGCCCCGCGTACGGCTCCAGCAACGACAACATCACCGAGTCGTCCGCATTCCGGTCCCCCGCCAGCGCGAACCCCACGATCCCCGGCAGATGCAGATCCCCCACGGTCACCTCGTCCGCCGCCCCGTGACTGCGCTGCACGGTCTCCGCCGAGGTCCACGGCCCGATCCCCGGCACGACCTCCAACCGCGCCCGCGCATCCACCGGCGACATCCCCACGGCCTCCTCCAGCCGCGCCGCCACCCGGACCGCCCGCAGGATCGTCGAGGCCCGCTTGTCGTCGACCCCGGCCCGATGCCACTCCCAGGACGGGATCAGTGCCCACTCCCGCGCCCCGGGCATCACACTCATCCGCCCCGGCACGGGCCCCGGAGCCGGCTCCCCGAACTGCCGCACGAGCAACCGCCACGCCCGATACGCCTCGTCCGTCGTGACCTTCTGCTCCAGGACCGACGGAATCAACGACTCCAGCACCAGCCCGGTCCGCGTCAGCCGCAGCCCCGGCCGCCGCCGCCAGGCCATCGCCACGATCCGGTGCCGGGGTGCGAAGGCCTCGGGCTCGTCCGACGCGCCGAGCACCGCGGGCACCTGGTCCAGCAGCCACTCGGCCCCGGGCCCCCAGGCCTCCGCCTCGACGACCCCGCCCCGCAGCGCGACCCGCAGCGTCCCGGCGCCGACCGGCGTACGACTGGCCCGCCACACGGATCCGTCCGGCGTGGCCCGAAAGGTCGGATCCCCGGGCCCCCGCCGCAGTGGCCCCAGCACGAGCCCCAGATCGAGCGCCCCCTCGGGCACCCAGGTCCGCCGCCGCCCGGCCACCACCCCCTGCCGAGGCACCCCACCGGGCACGGCGACATGCCCACCCCGCACGGTCGTACGAGTGGGCCGCTGAGGAAAGCGTCCAGCCACGAGGAGGTCCTAGGTAGTGAGGTGGCGCCCTATGAGCCTAGGGGTGTTTTCAGGGGCGCGGGGAACTGCGCGAGAAGCTCAGCGCACCCGCACCCGAGCCACCCCGAACCATAGGCGCCCCGGCCCCCACCGCCCCCTTTCGTCACCGAACCTCGATGAACGCCCCCGCGTCCCGCTCACCCCGAGCCGGAGGCGCCCCGGCCGCATGCCCCACAGCCACCGCGCCCATCGGATCCCACCCCTCCGGCAGTCCCAGCACCTCCCGTACGACATCCCGGCAGAACATCGTCGACGACACCCACGCGGACCCCAGCCGCTCCCCGGCCAGTGCGACGAGGAAGTTCTGCACCCCGGCCCCGGCGGCGACGACGAACATCTCCCGCTCGGCCGCGTCCCGCCGCGCGTCCCCGTAGAAGTGCGACCCGTCCATCACGAGACACGGCACCACCAGATACGGCGCGTTGCGCAGCACGTCCCCGCGCCGCACCCGCTTGGCGATGGACTCCTCGCTCTTGCCGTCCCGCCTCAGATCCGCGATCCAGGCGTCCCGCATGGCGTCGAGCAGCCGTATCCGTGACTCCTCGGACTCCAGCAGCACGAACCGCCACGGTGTCGTGTGGTGCGGCGCGGGCGCGGTCACGGCCGCGGCCACGGCCCGCCGCACCGCGCCGGGGTCCACCGGCTCGCCCGTGAACGCCCGGACCGTACGCCGCTGGGTCACCGCCAGCCGTACGGCCTCGGAGGTGCCGAGCCGGAACATGTCGTCCGCCGCGCCCCGGACCAGGGCCCGCGTCCCCTCGCCGGCGTCCTCGGCCACCACGTGCCCCAGCCCGCGGAGGACGGCGACGGGCAGCCCGGCGGCCTTGCCCTTCACCAGGTCACCGGCGCCGGCCAGCTCGTCGGCGGTGGCGACGACGGTCGCGCTGAGCGGATTGCCGTGCGCGTCGGTGCCGCCGCGCAGGTCGTCGAGGACCCGCACACCGGCCGCACCGATGGCGACGTCCGTCAGCCCGCTGCGCCAGGGCCGCCCGAACGTGTCGGTGACCAGGACCCCGACCTCGACGCCGAGCGCGTCCCTGATGCCGTCCCGGATCGCACGCGCGGAGGCGTCGGGGTCCTCGGGCAGCAACAGCACGGTCCCGGCGGGGGTGTTGGAGGCGTCGACCCCGGCGGCGGCCATGACGAGCCCCTGCCGGTTCTCCACGATCCGCAGCGCCCCGCGCCGGGCCACCACCCGTACGGTCTCGGCGTCGATCGCGGCCTCCCGGTCGACCGCCTCGACCACCCGCCCCTCCGCCTTGGACACGATCTTGGAGGTGACGAGCACCACGTCCCCGTCGGCCAGCCGCGGTTCGGCGGCGGCGATCAGCTTGGCCAGATCGTCCCCCTGCTGGACCTCGGGGATCCCGGTCGGCGCCCAGACCCGGTAGGCGGGACCGGGCAGACCGTCGGAGGCGGGGACTCCCGGCGTGTCCACAGAGCCCCGCGTATCCCCCGAGCCCCTCGTACCGCTGGTACTGCTGGTACTGCTGGTACTGCTGGTATCCCCGAACCCGCCGCTCACGCTCCCCGCACCTCCTCCGCCAGCGCCAGCGCCTCACGCGCCATCTGAGCCGTCGCGTCCAGGTCGGTCATCATCAGCGGGACGGCCCGGCACCGGATCCCGGCGGTCTCCACGCGCTCGACGACGCCCTCGTCGACCGTGTCGACGAGCCAGCCGTCCAGCAGCCCGGAGCCGTAGTGCTCGGCGACGGCGGCGGCCGTGGACTCGACGCCGACGGCGGCGAGGACCTTGTCGGCCATACCGCGCACGGGCGCGTCGCCGACGATGGGGGAGAGGCCGACGACGGGAACCCCGGCCTCGGCGATCGCCTCACGGATGCCGGGCACGGCGAGGATGGTGCCGACGGAGACGACGGGGTTCGACGGCGGGAAGAGGATCACGTCCGCCTCGGCGATGGCCTCCAGGACCCCGGGCGCCGGCTTCGCCTGCTCGGCGCCGACCGGCACGATCGCCTCGGCCGGCACGGAGGCCCGCAGCCGCACCCAGTACTCCTGGAAGTGGATCGCCCTGCGCTCGCCGTCCTGCTCGACGGCGACATGGGTCTCGACGCGGTCGTCGGTCATCGGGATGAGCCGCACGCCCGGCTTCCACCGGTCGCACAGCGCCTCGGTGACGGCGCTCAGCGGATATCCGGCGCCGATCATCTGCGTCCGCACGATGTGCGTGGCGAAGTCCCGGTCTCCGAGCCCGAACCACTCGGGCCCGACGCCGTACGCCGCGAGCTCCTCCTTGAGGTGGAAGGTCTCGTCGGCCCGGCCCCAGCCCTGCTCCTCGTTGATGCCGTCGCCGAGGGTGTACATCACCGTGTCGAGGTCCGGGCAGAGCTTCAGCCCGAAGAGGTGGATGTCGTCCCCGGTGTTGCCGATGACCGTGATGTCCGCGTCCGGCACGGCCCGCTTCAGACCGCGCAGGAACCGGGCACCACCGATGCCGCCTGCCAGAACCACAATGCGCATGGCACTCAGTCTCGCAGGCGGCTACGACAGCGGGGCGCCCGGCCGCGATCACGGCCGGTTTCACGCACCCGGCGGGCGGTGGGCCGCAGGGCCCCGGCGCCCGGCTCAGGCCGTGACGGTCGCCGCCCCCGCCGTGCAGGCCTTCGTGTGCATCGGCATGTCCGTCAGGCCGGGGTAGTAGACGTGCAGACTGACGGCCGGTTCCAGCGTGTCGTTGACGACCTCGTGCGCGTATCCCGGCGCGAACACCCGCTGCGCGCCGGCGCCGAGCACGCGCGTGCCCCGGTCGGTGCGCTCGGTCAGCGTGCCGTCGAGCACGGTCAGTACGCCGGAGGAGCCCCCGTGGTCGTGCAGTCCGGTGCCCTGTCCCGGCACCCAGGACAGCAGCCACACCTCGTACCCGGGGCCGGTCTGCAGCCGGTGGTACCAGCGAGTGGTCGCGTCGTACTCGACGAGGTGCTCCCACCGGGAGCGGTCGTCGGCGAGGGATCGGGCCAGTCCGGCGAACTCGGCCACGGTGACCGGGTGTTGGCGCGGCGTCTGGAGGAGGTGCGGTACTTCGAGGAGATCGCCGGCGATCTGGAGGTCGCTGTCGCTGTTCATGAAGAGAGGTGTCCTCGACGATGAGTGCGTGGGAGAGGGCTGGGTTTCACGTGCGGGAACAGCAGCCGAGCCGGGACGGGCTCAGTGGCAGCCGGAGCGTGGAAGGCTCAACAGCTGGGACAGCAACAGCTACAGCGGCAGCGGGCAGCACCGTGGGACCCGGCGGTCCGGGTCGCGGTGAGTGCCAAGTGCGCGAGCATGCCCACAAGCACAGCGGTTCACACCTCCGCTGTCAACTTCGCGTCCGGTATGTGGATGCCCGTTCACCTCTTCCGGTGCATCCGCGAGGTGAAAGGTTTGTGCCGGGGGAGTCGGGGACACATGGGGCACATCCCGCAACGAGCGAGTGGGATCGAGCCGGAACGAGATCGAACTCCTGGGCGTCTTTCCTCGTAAGGAAGGGTGATCCGGTGAGAACTCCCCTCTGCGGCCGCACTGCTGTCAGGGTTTATGCCGATTTGAACACTTTCCGCATAGCCTTGGTTCCGCAGAGTGAATAAGGGGCTCAATAGCAGATCTCGGCTTGACTCGCCCGTAGCAGCACACTTGTAATTTCACTCGTGTCGTTCAGCCGAAATCGGTAACGGCCGCACGACGGGGACGCGAAAGACGGACGAGGGGCGCACATGACCGAGCTCGTGCAGCAACTGCTGGTCGACGACGCGGACGAGGAACTCGGCTGGCAGGAGCGCGCACTGTGCGCCCAGACCGATCCCGAGTCCTTCTTCCCCGAGAAGGGCGGCTCGACCCGCGAGGCCAAGAAGGTCTGCCTCGCCTGCGAGGTCCGCTCCGAATGCCTTGAGTACGCCCTCGCCAACGACGAGCGGTTCGGCATCTGGGGCGGCCTGTCGGAGCGCGAGCGCCGGCGCCTCAAGAAGGCAGCCGTCTGACCCGTCCCGGAACATCCGACCCGTCCCGGGAACAGTCGAACAGAAACAACCGAACATGTCCGGCCCGTCGCGCGTGGGTTGTCCACAGGCGGCGGGCCGCCCTGCTGCTCAGCCGTTAGTGTGGGCCCTCGTCCGAGACGTCCCGCTGTCCTCGCCGGACACAGACGTCCACCGCAGTCCATCGAACCGGGGCCCGTACCTCGATGTCCGTGCACAGCCACACCGCAGCTCACCACGACGCTGCCACTCCCGAGTTCCCACGCCACGTGGTGACCGCGGTCCTCGTCGCGCACGACGGCGCGCGCTGGCTGCCCGACGCGCTCGCCGGGCTGCTCGGCCAGGAGCGCCCCGTGCAGAGCGCCATGGCGGCCGACACCGGCAGCGCGGACGAATCCGCCCAGCTCCTCTCCGACGCACTCGGCGCGGACCGCGTCCTGCACCTCGCCCGACGCACCGGCTTCGGCCAGGCCGTCGAGGAGGCCAACCGCACCGCGGGCGTCCTCACCCAGGACGACCTCGCGTACCTCCGGCGCCCCAGCGGCTGGGACCCGGTCACCCGCAGCTGGCGCGACGACGCGTACGACATGCCCGAACTCCCCCACGGGGAGCCGGTCCAGTGGCTGTGGCTGCTGCACGACGACAGCGCCCCCGAACCCGACGCCCTGGCCCAGCTGCTGAGGGTCGTGGAGAACGAACGCGAGCTGGGCCGCGACGACGTCGCCGTCGTCGGACCCAAGCTGCGCGGCTGGTACGACCGCCGTCAGCTCCTTGAGGTCGGCGTCACCATCGCCCACTCCGGCCGCCGCTGGACCGGCCTGGACCGCCGCGAGCAGGACCAGGGACAGCACGACCACGTCAAGCCCAGCCTCGCCGTGTCCACCGCCGGCATGCTGATCCGCCGCGACGTCTTCGAGGAACTGGGCGGCTTCGACCGCCGACTGCCCCTCATGCGGGACGACGTCGACCTGTGCTGGCGCGCCACCGCCGCCGGGCACCGCGTGCTCGTCGCCCCCGAGGCGGTCGTCCGACACGCCGAGGCCTCCTCGCGCGAGCGCCGCACCGTCGACTGCGTGGGCCGCAGCGCCGCCTCCCCGCACATGGTCGACAAGGCGGGCGCGGTCTACACCCTCCTCGTCAACTCCCGTACCGCGCAGCTCCCCTGGGTGCTGCTGCGCATCGTCCTCGGCACCCTGCTCAGGATCGTCGCGTACCTCGTCGGCAAGGTCCCCGGACAGGCCGTCGACGAGATCCGGGGCCTGCTGAGCGTGCTGCTGCGGCCCGAGCGGATCATCGCCGGGCGGCGCAGGAGAGGCCGCTCGCAGCTGGACAAGGGCGAGCTGCGGCCGCTGTTCCCGCCTCCCGGAGCGACCGTCCGGGCCACCGTCGAACAGGCCGCCGGTGATCTCTTCGGCCGTTCCGACGCCGAGACCTCCCCGGCCGGACGGCACGGCGGCGCGGTCGAGTCGGGCCCCGGCGACGACGACGCCGAGTTCCTCCAGGTCGAGCAGTTCGCACGGCTCAAGCGCGTCGCACGCGCCCCCGGGCCCGTGCTCTTCGCTCTGCTGCTGCTCGCCTCGCTCGTCGCCTGCCGCGGACTGCTCGGAGGCGGCGCGCTGGCCGGTGGCACCCTGCTGCCCGCGCCCGCGGACTCCGCCGAGCTCTGGTCGCGCTACCTGGACGCCTGGCACCCGGTCGGCGCGGGCGGCGCCGAGGCCGCTCCGCCGTATCTGGCCGTCGTGGCCATGCTCGCCTCGCTGCTGTTCGGCTCCGCCGGACTCGCGGTGACCGTCCTGCTCGTGGCCTCCGTGCCGCTGGCCGGTTTCACCGCGTACTTCGCCTCCCGCCCGCTGGTCGAGTCCCGGTTGCTGCGCGCCTGGGCCGCGATCGTGTACGCCTTCCTGCCCGCCGTCACCGGCGCGCTCGCCACCGGCCGCCTGGGCACCGCCGTCCTCGCGATCCTGCTGCCCCTCATCGCCCGCGCGGGCACCGCGGCCGCCGGGCTCGCGAACAGCACGGGGGCGCGCGGCAGCTGGCGTGCCACCTGGGCGTACGCGCTGCTGCTGACGATCACCACCGCGTTCACCCCGATCGTGTGGCCCATCGCGCTGCTCCTCGGCCTCGGGCTCCTCGTCGTCCGCCGCCGCGAGCTCACCGCCTACGGCCCGCGCTTCCTCGCCCAGCTGGGCACCCCGCTGCTGATCCTCGCCCCCTGGTCGCTGACCCTGCTGCCGTTCGGCTTCTTCCAGGAGGCCGGCCTGGAGTACGCCCCGAGCACGGCCTCGGCGACCGACCTGCTCGGCGTCAGCCCCGGCGGACCCGGCACGGTCGGCGGGCTGACGCTCATCGGCGTCGTCCTGGCGGCGCTGGCCGCCCTCCTGCGGTCGGAGCGGCAGCCGGCGATCCGGACCGCCTGGACGGCCGCCCTGGTGGCCCTCGTCCTCGCGGTCCTCTCCAACAGCTCCACCTGGGCCGGCCCCGCGACCCTGGTCTACGGCATCGCCCTCCTCGCCGCCGCCACCCTGGGCGCCGACGGGGCCCGCCACCGGGTGGCCGAGCAGAGCTTCGGCTGGCGCCAGCCCGTGGCCGTGCTCATCGCGCTCGCCGCCGCCGTCGGCCCGTTGCTGGCCGCCGTCGGATGGGTGATCGGCGGCGCCGACGGGCCCCTGGAGCGCCGCGACCCCGTCCAGGTGCCCGCGTTCGTCGCCGAGGAGAGCGGCACCCGCGACCAGGCCCGCACCCTGGTCCTCGACAGCGACTCCACCGCCGAGGTCGGCTACACCCTGGTCCGCGGTTCCGGCGTCCGCCTCGGCGACGCCGAACTCACCGTCGGCGCCGGGGAGAACGAGCAGCTCGACAAGGTCGTCGCCAACCTCGTGGCGGGCTCCGGCGCCGACCAGACCGACGAACTCGGTGGCTTCGCCGTGCGTTACGTCCTGGTCAGGCCGGGCGCGCCCCGCGAGGTCAGCCGGGTCCTGGACGCCACGCCCGGCCTGAGCAGGCTCAGTCAGCAGGACGGCAGCGCCCTGTGGCGGGTGGACCGTCAGGTCGCGCGCGTCACCGTCGAGTCCTCCTCCGGCGCACCCAGGGCCGTCGCCGCGGGCCCCGTCGAGGTGCACACCACCATTCCGTCCGGCGGCTCGGGCCGGGTCCTGCGTCTCGCCGACACCGCCGACGAGTCCTGGACGGCCACCCTCGACGGCAAGCCGCTCACGCCGACCACGGTCGACGGCTGGGCCCAGGGCTTCCAACTGCCCGTCGACGGCGGCAGGCTGGACGTCACCTTCGACGCCCCGGTGACCCACACCGGCTGGCTGTGGACCCAGGGCTCGCTCGCCGTCGTCCTCGTGGTCCTCGCCCTGCCCGGCCGCCGCCGTGACGTCGACGACGACCTCCCCGACGAGCCCGTCGCCGTGCCCGCCCAGGACCTCACCGGCGACGGCCGACGCGCCCGCCGACTGCGCGCCCAGGCGGAGGCGGAGGCCGAACAGTCCGCCGACGCCGGCCTGCCGGCCCCCGTGCCGGAGGCCCCGGTCGCGGCCCCTGTCCCGCAGCAGCAGACGTACGGGGAGTGGGCGACCGGGGACCCAGTGGGCGCCGAGTACGGCCACTACGACCCGGCCTACCAGGGCGGACAGCAGTACCCGACGGGCACCTACGACCAGCAGCACTACCAGGGCGACCCCTACCAGGGCGGCCAGTACGACCCGTACGCCACCTACGGCGGCAACACGGCCTCGTACGACCAGACGTACGCCCAGGGCTACGACGCGACGTACGACCCGTCGCACGGCACCGGCGCCGACACCGAGCGCCCCGACGGGAGCCAGCAGTGAACCGCCAGACCCTGTCCCTGATCGCCGGCGCGACCGCCCTCGCCGCCGTCACCGGCTTCGCCACGCTCTCCGCGCCCGACACCTCGGGCGGCGAGACCACGGCGAAGGCGGCCGCCCAACTGCCCGTGCAGCGCACGAGCCTGCTCTGCCCCCAGCCGAGCACCTCGGACCTCGCGGAGACGGCGTACACCGCCTTCACCCCCGTCACCGAGGGCACCGGCGGCGAAGGCGGCGCCGAACTCGTCGCGGCGGGCGGGGGATCGACAACCCCCGACACGGGCGACGACGGCGACAAGGACGACAAGGGCGACAAGGGCGGCAAGGACAAGGCCGCCAAGCCGGTCATCGAGGCCAAGGAGCCCGGCAAGCCCGTCGCCGACGACACCGACGGCGGTGACTCGCCCGCGCTGATCGGCACGGCCGAGGGGAAGTTCGCGCCCGGCTGGACGGTCCAGGAGACCACCGAGGTCGCCGCCGGCACCGGCCGCGGGCTGCTCGGCGTCAGCTGTACCGCCCCCGACACGGAGTTCTGGTTCCCGGGCGCGAGCACGGCCGCGGGCCGCACCGACTACGTCCACCTCGTCAACCCGGACGACTCGGCCGCCGTCGTCGACATCGAACTCTTCGGCAAGGACGGCGCCCTGAAGTCCACGGTCGGCGACGGCATCACGGTGCAGCCCAGCTCCGACGAGCCGGTCCTGCTGTCGACGCTCGCCACGGCGAAGGAGGCCGACCTCACGGTCCATGTCAACGTCCGCAGCGGCCGGGTCGCCGCCGCGGTCCAGGCCCTCGACGACAAGCAGGGCGGCGACTGGCTGTCCGCCGCGGCCGACCCCGCCGGCAGCCTCGTCCTCCCCGGCATCCCGCGGGACGCCACCTCGGTCACCCTCGTCGCCTTCGCCCCCGGCGAGACCGACGCCGACCTGAAGCTCCGTCTCGCCTCCCCCAACGGCCCGATCACCCCGGCCGGCAACGAGACGCTGCACGTCAAGGGCGGCATGACCGCCACCGCCGACCTGGGCGACATCACGCGCGGCGAGCCCGGTTCCCTCATCCTCACCCCCACCGACCGGGCCGTCCCGGTGGTGGCCGCCCTCCGCGTCGTCCGGGGCAAGGGCGTCGCCCGGGAGACGGCCTTCATCCCGGCGACCCGCGCGGTCGGTGCGCGCGCCACGGTCGCCGACAACCGCGCCAAGGGCACCACCCTGGCCCTCACCGCGCCCACCGGTGCGGCCAAGGTCAAGGTCACCGCGTCCGCGGGCAGCGGGGGTGGCGAGGCCACGACGAAGACCTTCACGATCAAGGCCGGCACCACCCAGAACGTCGAGATGCCCGCGCCGAACGGCCTCAAGGGCACCTACGCCCTCACCGTGGAGTCCACGTCCGGCGGCCCCGTCCACGCCTCACGCACCCTCGAATCCAAACTCGACAGCGTCCCCGCCTTCACCATCCAGACCCTCCCGGACGACCGAGGCATGGTGGCCGTCCCGGAGGCCCGCCAGGACCTGTCGATCTTGCAGCGTTAGGGGGTGGCTGATCAGGCCCCGCGGGTCTGGAAGAGCTCGGGGCGCGGCCCCGCTCCTTTCAGGGGCGCGGGGAACTGCGCGAGACCCTCCCGGGCGCCCCCCCCCCCGCCACGCCAGTCAGTCCTCCCCGTACCGCGGATCCACAGTCTCCGGATTCAGCCCCAACAACTCGGCCACCTGCTCCACCACGACCTCGTGCACCAGCGCGGCCCGCTCGTCCCGCCCCTTGGTACGAATCTCCACCGGCCGCCGGTACACGACCACCCGGGCCGGCCGCCCCTCACGCGCCACCACGATCCCCCCGAGCGGCACCGCCTCGTCGTTCCACGCCCCGTCGGAGGGCCCGTCGAGCCGCGGCACCTCCAGCACGAGGAAGTCGATGTCAGCCAGCTGCGGCCACCGCCGCTCCAGCCGCTCCACGGAGTCCTGCACGAGATCAGCGAACACGTCCGCACGACTCGCCGCGAGCGGCACCTGCGGCGGCGCGATGGGCCCGCGCATCCCCCTGCCGTGCCGATCTCGGCGGCGGGGCCCGGGTGCGGAGGCGGCACGAGGCGGTACGAGGTTGTCCATCACCTGTGAAGCGTAGTCCCCGCGTGGTCCGCCCGCCCGGCTCCACACTCCCGACCGCGCTTCCGACCCGAGGCCACTGACCCGGCATGTCCAACCGGCTCGCCGTGCGGCGGTGCCCCGGCGCGCCGTACGGCCTGTCGCGGGATGACCATTCCGGCCAAGGTTGGGCTCGTTTCCGTAACTCCACGAACCGGCGAACTCACGCCAATTGGCCTGGTTTATGCCGAAAATTGATCGGACTCGGCGCCGTTCGGCATCCCGGACGCGGGGTTACTTGCAGGTCAACGCGGTGGGTTCGGAGGGGCGTGTGGGGCGTTTCACAGCACGACACGGTGGAGTGACCTGGTGCAGAGTCGTCGCGGCCCGCTCAAGAGTGCGGTACCGTCCAACGTCGTGAGCCCTGTACGTCGCTGTTCGCGCACCGCTTGCGGCCGCCCCGCCGTCGCGACGCTGACGTACGTCTACGCCGACTCGACCGCGGTCCTCGGCCCCCTCGCCACCTACGCCGAACCCCACTGCTACGACCTGTGCGCCGAGCACTCCGAGCGCCTCACCGCGCCGCGCGGCTGGGAGGTCGTACGGCTGCTGGACGCCTCGGCCCCCGCGCGCCCCAGCGGTGACGACCTGGAGGCGCTCGCCAACGCCGTGCGTGAGGCGGCCCGTCCGCAGCAGCGTGCGGCCGAGGCCGGTGGGGGCGCGCGTTCGGCCGATCCGATGGAGGTCGCCCGCCGCGGCCATCTCCGGGTCCTGCGCTCGCCCGACAACTGACCTCACGCGCGGGGCCGTTGTGGTGACCCCGTAGCCCTGCCCGCCGTCGTGCCCCGTCGCCGATTGCAGCCGTGGCTCTTTCCGTTCGCGCCGTCCCGCTCGGTGGCGCACGGCTGTTGACGTCGGGTCGGCGCGGACGCGATCATTCCGGGTGCCCGTGCCGTGAGAAGCCGCTTCCGCATCGCGGAATTCCGGGAGGCTCCCGTGTACGTCCAGCAACTGGAACCCGTGGCCGGTTCTCTCGGCCTGTCCGCCCTCGTCGCGACCCTGCCTCTCGTCACCGTCCTGGTGCTGCTCGGCGGGGTGCGACTGAAGGCCCATCTGGCAGGCCTGATCGGCCTTGTGGCGGCCGTTCTGGTCGCCTGGATCGCCTTCCGCATGCCGCTCGGCCAGACGCTGTCCAGCGCCGCCCAGGGGGCCGCATTCGGCCTCTTCCCGATCATGTGGATCGTCGTCAACGCCCTGTGGGTGTACCGGATGACCGTCCACACCCGGCACTTCGACATCCTGCGCCGCTCCTTCGGACGGCTCTCCGACGATCCGCGCATCCAGGCGCTCGTCGTCGCCTTCTGCTTCGGCGCGCTCCTGGAAGCCCTCGCCGGCTTCGGCGCGCCGGTCGCCATCTGCTCCGTCATGCTCGTCGCGCTCGGCTTCGAACCGGTGAAGGCGGCCGTGGTCGCCCTGGTCGCCAACACCGCGCCCGTCGCCTTCGGCGCCATGGGCACCCCGGTCGTCACCCTCGCCCAGGTCACCGAACTGCCCCTGGACACCGTGGCGTCCGTGGTCGGCCGTCAGACACCGCTGCTCGCCCTCGTCGTGCCCCTGGTCCTGGTCTGGCTCGTCGACGGGCGGCGCGGGCTGCGCGAGACCTGGGTACCCGCCCTCGCGTGCGGACTCGCCTTCGCCGTCGGCCAGTTCATCGCCTCCAACCACGTCTCCGCGCAACTCGCCGACATCGGTGCCGCCTTGCTGGGCGCGGGCGCCCTCGTCGCCGTACCGCACGCCCGCCGACCCGCCGCCGAGCCCGTACGCTCCGCCGCCCTGACCGGCGTACGCAGCGAGGACCTCGACGAGCAGGACCCGCCACGCGAAGTCGCACGCGCCTACGCCCCGTACGCGCTGATCGTCGTGATCTTCTCCGTCGCCCAGATCCCCGTGGTGAAGGACTGGCTGGCCGGGGCGACCCGGACGTACGACTGGCCCTTCCTGAACGTCGCGGCCCCCGAGGGCGACCTTGTGGGCGGCAACGTCTTCACCTGGCCCATCGTGTCCACCGGCGGCACACTGGTGCTGCTCGCCGGGGTGTGCACGGCCGTGGTCCTGGGGGTCCACGCGCGCGTGGCGGTCAGGGAGTGGGCGGCGACGGTCCACGAACTGCGGTTCGCGATCCTCACCGTGACGTCCGTGCTCGCCCTCGCCCACGTCATGAACCTCTCCGGACAGGCCGCCACCATCGGCCACTTCGTGGCGGCGGCCGGCGCGGGACTCGCCTTCCTGTCGCCCGTGCTCGGCTGGTTCGGCGTCGCGGTCTCCGGCTCCGACACCTCGGCCAACGCCCTGTTCGGCGCCCTCCAGGTGAGCGCGGCCCGCGAGTCGGGCCTGTCCCCGGAACTGCTCGCCGCCGCCAACAGCTCCGGCGGAGTCCTCGGCAAGATGATCTCCCCGCAGAACCTGACCATCGCCTGTGCCGCCGTCGGCCTCGCCGGGCGCGAGGGCGACCTGCTGCGCAAGGTACTGCCGTGGAGTCTGGGACTGTTGCTGGTGATGTGCCTGATCGTGGTGGGGCAGAGCACGCCCGTACTGGAATGGATGCTTCCCTGAGGCTCCTCCGTTCCGAGCCTCCGCTCTGAGGCTCCTCCGCTCTGAGGCTCTTCCGCCGGACCTGCGCCGTCCCCGGCGGCGACCTGGAGGTCCCACCGTCGGCCGTCGGCCCGCCCGGGTAGTTTGGGGTGATCCGGTGGGGACTTCAGGAGGGCGTGGCCATGGCGGCTGATCTGTCGACGATCGTGAAGGCGTACGACGTACGCGGGGTGGTCCCGGACCAGTGGGACGAGCCCCTGGCCGAGCTCTTCGGGGCGGCCTTCGCCCAGGTGACCGGCGCCGATGCCGTCGTGATCGGCCACGACATGCGGCCCTCCTCACCCGGCCTGTCCCGGGCCTTCGCCCGCGGGGCGGCGGCGCTCGGCGTGGACGTCACCGAGATCGGCCTCTGCTCCACGGACCAGCTCTACTACGCGTCGGGCGCGCTGGACCTGCCCGGCGCGATGTTCACCGCCTCCCACAACCCCGCCCAGTACAACGGCATCAAGATGTGCCGGGCCGGCGCCGCCCCCGTCGGCCAGGACACCGGCCTCGCCGAGATCCGCGAGCTGGTCGAGGGCTGGAGCGAGTCGGGAGCGCCGACACCGGCCGCCACGCCGGGAACGATCACCCGGCGGGACACGCTGGAGGACTACGCGGCGCACCTGCGCGGCCTCGTCGACCTGACCTCCGTGCGCCCCCTGAAAGTCGTCGTCGACGCGGGCAACGGCATGGGCGGTCACACCGTCCCCACGGTCTTCGCGGGCCTGCCGCTGGACCTCGTCCCGATGTACTTCGAGCTGGACGGCACGTTCCCGAACCACGAGGCCAACCCCCTCGACCCGGCGAACATCGTCGACCTCCAGAAGCGCGTCCGCGAGGAGGGCGCCGACCTCGGCATCGCCTTCGACGGCGACGCCGACCGCTGCTTCGTCGTCGACGAGCGGGGCGACGCCGTCTCGCCCTCCGCGATCACCGCCCTGGTCGCCTCCCGCGAACTGGCCAGACACGGCGGCAAGGGCACGGTCATCCACAACCTGATCACCTCCTGGTCCGTCCCGGAGGTGGTGCGCGAGAACGGCGGCACGCCGGTGCGCACCCGGGTCGGGCACTCCTTCATCAAGGCCGAGATGGCGAGATCCGGTGCCATCTTCGGCGGCGAGCACTCCGCCCACTACTACTTCGCGGACTTCTGGAACGCCGACACGGGCATGTTGGCCGCCCTCCACGTCCTCGCCGCCCTCGGGGGCCAGGACGGCCCCCTCTCCGGCCTCCTCGCCCAGTACGACCGCTACGCCGGCTCCGGCGAGATCAACTCCACGGTCGCCGACCAGTCGGGCCGCCTGGCCGCGATCCGCTCCGCCTACGAGGACCGCGAGGACACCACCCTCGACGACCTGGACGGTCTGACGGTGTCCACCACCGACTGGTGGTTCAACGTCCGTCCCTCCAACACGGAACCCCTGCTGAGACTGAACGCCGAGGCGAGGGACGAGACGACGATGGCGAAGGTGAGGGACGAGGTCCTGGCGATCATCAGGGCGTGAGCACAGCCGCGCCCTGAAGGGGCGCGGGGAACTGCGCGACCAGCCCCCACCGGACCCGCGGACGGGCGTCGAAGGGGCGCAGCCCCTCGCTGGGGGCACCTCCCGCTCGCGCGCAGCCGGAGAGTGGGGGTGGGACGGGTAGGGGCGGCGGGGGCGAAAAGCGCACCCGCCCCCAACCCCGGCGCCAACCCGCGCACAGCGGTACTCTGACCAGGCCGCACCGCACGAACCCGCCCCCCGAAGGGACCCCCGACATGCCGCTCGAAGCCGGCCTCCTGGAGATCCTCGCCTGCCCGGCGTGCCACGCCCCCCTCACGGAGGAGGACACCGAGCTGACCTGCACGAGCCAGGACTGCGGCCTCGCCTACCCGATCCGGGACGGCATCCCCGTACTCCTCGTCGACGAGGCCCGCCGCCCCGCGTGATCCACGCGATCACGCTCCCGCGCGAGGCGTAACCCCGCACGAGCCGGAAACCCGGCGAAAAGGCGCATCAGGGCACCCGGCGATCGGAGGCTGCCGCCCATGCTCGACGAATCGCTGCTAGACACTCCCGACGCCTTGTCGGAGGCGGACCGCCGCGACCTGCTCCGCGGCGCCGCCGAGGCAGGCGCCCGGGTCCGCACGGCCATCCGTCTCGGCACCGAGGCCGGCATCCCGGACCTGAAACCGGACGGCCGCCCCCGGGCCCTCATGATCGCGGGCCCCGGCATGGCCTCCGCGGGCGTCGCCGACCTGCTCGGCGCCCTCGCGGGATCCAGTTGCCCCATCACCCGCCTCCACCCCACCGGCGTGGCCCCCGCGGCGGGCGCCCTCCGCTGGGAACTCCCCGGCTGGGCCGGCTCCGTCGACCTCCTCCTGATCGCCACCGCCGACGGCGCCGAACCCGGCCTGTCGCTCCTGGTCGACCAGGCCTACCGACGCGGCTGCACGGTCGTCGCCGTGGCCCCGCCCCGCACGCCGGTCGCCGAGGCCGTGGAAGGCGCTCACGGACTCTTCGTACCGATGGCGACCAGCCCGTACGAGCAGGAGGTGCCCCTCGGCGCCGCCGCCCCCGGCGTGCTCTGGGCGCTGCTCACCCCGATGCTCGCACTGCTGGAACGCACCGGCCTGGTCGCCGCCGGGCCGGACGCCCTGCAGAAGGTCGCCGACCGCCTCGACCGCGTCGCCGAGCGCTGCGGACCCGCCATCGCCACGTACAACAACCCGGCCAAGACGCTCGCCGCCGAGCTGGCCGACTCCCTCCCGCTGATCTGGACCGAGGGCCAGGCCGCAGGGCCCGTGGGCCGGCGTTTCGCCTCCGCGCTCGCCGAACTCGCGGGGCGCCCTGCCCTCGCCGCCCAGCTGCCGGAGGCGCTCGCCTCGCACACGGTGCTGCTGTCCGGTCCGCTCGCCGCGAGCGCCGACCCCGACGACTTCTTCCGCGACCGCGTCGAGGAAGCACCCGCCCTCCACGCACGCGTGGTGCTCCTCCGCGACCGTCCGACCGGCGGCCTGACCGCCGCCCCGGCCGCGCGCGAGCTGGCCCTCGGCCACGACACCGCGATCAGCGAGCTGGAACCCGAGGAGGGCAGCGAGCTGGAGACCCTCGCGGAGATGATCGCCATCACCGATTTCGCCGCCGTTTACCTGTCGCTCGCTTCCGGAGCCTGAACCTTTCGGACGCTTCCGGAGCCTGAACCTTTCGGAGCCCGACCCCGACCGGGCCCGACCTCGACCGGGGCCCCGGCCGGCTCCCCACGTACGGAGAAACACACACCATGGACCGCCTCGACAACACCGTCCGCCCCTACGCCTGGGGCTCGACCACCGCCATCCCGCAGCTCCTCGGAGTGGCCCCCACCGGCGAGCCGCAGGCGGAGATGTGGATGGGGGCCCACCCCGGCGCCCCCTCGCGCACCGGGCGCGGTCCCCTCACCGAGGTCATCGACGCGGCACCTGAACGCGAGCTGGGAATCCGGACGGTCGAGAAGTTCGGCCCCCGCCTCCCCTTTCTGCTGAAGCTCCTCGCCGCCGGCGCCCCCCTCTCCCTCCAGGTCCACCCCGACCTCCGACAGGCCCGGGAGGGTTACGAGGACGAGGAGCGGCGCGGCATCCCGATCGACGCGGGCCACCGCAACTACAAGGACGCCAACCACAAGCCGGAACTGATCTGCGCCCTCACGGAGTTCGACGGCCTCTGCGGCTTCCGCGAACCGCTCCGCGCCGCCGAACTGCTGGCCGCCCTCGACGTCGACTCCCTCAAGCCGTACGTCGACCTCCTGCACGCCCACCCCGAAGAGGCCGCGCTGCGCGAGGTGTTGACCGCCGTCCTGGGCGCCGACCCCGAGGAGACGGCCCACACCGTCACCGAGGCCGCGGCCGCCTGCGCCCGCCTCGGCGGTGCCTACGCCCCCTACGCCGACATCGCCCACCACTACCCGGGCGACCCCGGCGTCATCGCCGCCATGCTCCTCAACCACGTACGCCTGCAGCCCGGCGAGGCCCTGTTCCTCGGCGCCGGCATCCCGCACGCCTACCTCAACGGCCTCGGCGTCGAGATCATGGCCAACTCCGACAACGTCCTGCGCTGCGGCCTCACCCCCAAGCACGTCGACGTCCCCGAACTCCTGCGCATCGTCCGCTTCGAGGCGACCGACCCGGGCGTGCTGCGCCCGGAAGCGTCCCCGGACGGCGAGGAGGTCTACGAGACGCCCATCGACGAGTTCCGCCTCTCCCGCTTCGTCCTTCCCGAGGCCACCGCCCCGCACGACCTCACCCGCGCCACCCCGCAGATCCTTCTCTGCACCGCAGGCTCGGTCCGGGCGGGCGAACACACGCTCGCCCCCGGCGAGTCCGTCTTCGTGCCCGCGGACGAGAAGGCCGAGGTGTCCGGACCGGGCACGCTGTTCCGGGCCACCGTGATCGCGTGACGGCCTGACACCTCCTGATCCACGACCCGACGCACCGACACCGGGCCGGGCTGCAACAATGCCCCCTGCAAAAGGCGGGCAAAGCCCGGCCGGTGACGGACGGAAGCGTGGGTACCCATCCCCACGCACAGGCATATGCGTAGGCGAAGGGACACCTCGGAGACATGAGCGCGTCAGGCGGCACCAAGGCGATCGTGGCGGCACTCGCCGCCAACCTCGCGATCGCGGTAGCGAAGTTCGTGGCGTTCCTCTTCAGTAACTCGTCGTCAATGCTCGCCGAGTCCGTGCACTCGCTCGCCGACTCGGGCAACCAGGCCCTGCTGCTCCTCGGCGGCAAGAAGGCCAAGCGCGAGGCGACCGCCGAACACCCCTTCGGCTACGGCCGCGAGCGCTACATCTACGCCTTCCTCGTCTCCATCGTCCTCTTCTCCGTCGGCGGCATGTTCGCCCTCTACGAGGGCTACGAGAAGATCAAGCACCCGCACGAGATCGAGGCCTGGTACTGGCCGGTCGGTGTCCTCGTCTTCGCGATCATCGCCGAGACGTTCTCCTTCCGGACCGCCATCAAGGAGTCCAACGTCCTGCGGGGCAACAAGTCCTGGACCGAGTTCGTCCGCCATGCCAAGGCCCCCGAGCTGCCCGTCGTCCTCCTGGAGGACCTCGGTGCCCTCGTCGGCCTGATCCTCGCCCTCGGCGGCGTCAGCCTCGCCCTGCTCACCGGCGACGGCGTCTGGGACGGCATCGGCACCCTCTGCATCGGCGTCCTGCTCATCCTGATCGCGATCGTCCTCGCCGCCGAGACCAAGTCCCTCCTCCTCGGCGAGTCCGCCGGCACCGAGAACGTGGAGAAGATCGCGCAGGCCGTCGTCGACGGCGACACCGTCACCCGCGTCATCCACATGCGCACCCTCCACCTCGGCCCCGAGGAACTCCTCGTCGCCGCCAAGATCGCCGTCCGGCACGACGAAACGGCCACCGAGGTCGCCAACGCCATCAACGCGGCCGAGGCCCGCATCCGCGAGGCCGTCCCGATCGCCCGCGTCATCTACCTGGAACCCGACATCTACAGCGAAGCCGAAGCCGCCAAGGGCCCCGACCCCGAGGCCGCCCCCGGCGGACCGGCCGCCCCCGCCGAGCACTGATCCACCGGCCCGTTCGGGCCACCCCACCAGGCACCGAGCACAGGGGCCCGTCGCGCGAACGGACGCGACGGGCCCCTGCCCGTCCCCGGCCCGTGCCGACTCCGTCCCCGTACGCCCTCCGCTGCCGAACAGCCCGCCGTCGGCACCCCGCACGCCACACACACCTCTCCCTTCGGCTGGATCTGTGCTCAGGCGGACTGGGGCAGGCCGGGCCCACCGGTGTAGCTTGGGACGGAGCCAGACGTCGCTGCTGATGGCGGTCGGGCGGTCCCACCGCGGACCGACCGAGGGAGAGAGGGCCTCCGACGGACTGCGCTGCGCGCACGCGGGCATGCCTGTGTCCTCTTCGGGGCACCCCTGTGTCCGCCGCCGCGCAGACCAGCCCTACCCACCCTCGACCCGACACCGAGGAGCAGTTCGCAATGACGACTGTCGAAAACCGACAGGACTTCAAGGTCGCCGACCTCTCGCTGGCCGCGTTCGGCCGCAAGGAGATCACCCTCGCCGAGCACGAGATGCCCGGTCTGATGGCGATCCGCAAGGAGTACGCCGAGTCCCAGCCCCTGGCCGGCGCCCGCGTCACCGGCTCCCTGCACATGACCGTGCAGACCGCCGTCCTCATCGAGACCCTGGTCGCCCTCGGCGCCCAGGTCCGCTGGGCCTCCTGCAACATCTTCTCCACCCAGGACCACGCTGCCGCCGCCATCGCGGTCGGCCCGAACGGCACGGTGGACAACCCGCAGGGTGTCCCGGTCTTCGCCTGGAAGGGCGAGACCCTGGAGGAGTACTGGTGGTGCACGGAGCAGGCGCTGACCTGGCCGGACAGCCCCACCGGCGGCCCCAACATGATCCTCGACGACGGCGGTGACGCCACGCTCCTCGTCCACAAGGGCGTCGAGTACGAGAAGTCCGGCGAGGTCCCCGCGGTCGACACCGCAGAGAACGAGGAGCACCGCGTCATCCTCGAACTCCTGAACCGCACCATCACCGACGGCTCGCAGAAGTGGACCCAGCTCGCCTCGGAGATCCGCGGCGTGACCGAGGAGACCACCACAGGTGTGCACCGCCTGTACGAGATGCAGCGCGACGGCGTCCTCCTCTTCCCGGCGATCAACGTGAACGACGCCGTCACCAAGTCGAAGTTCGACAACAAGTACGGCTGCCGCCACTCCCTGATCGACGGCATCAACCGCGCCACCGATGTCCTCATCGGCGGCAAGACGGCCGTCGTCTGCGGCTACGGCGATGTGGGCAAGGGCTGCGCGGAGTCCCTGCGCGGACAGGGCGCCCGCGTCATCGTCACCGAGATCGACCCGATCTGCGCCCTGCAGGCGGCGATGGACGGCTACCAGGTCACGACCCTCGACGAGGTCATCGACAAGGCCGACATCTTCATCACCACGACCGGCAACAAGGACATCATCATGGCCTCGGACATGGCCAAGATGAAGCACCAGGCCATCGTCGGCAACATCGGCCACTTCGACAACGAGATCGACATGGCCGGTCTCGCGAAGATCCCGGGCATCGTCAAGGACGAGGTCAAGCCGCAGGTCCACACGTGGACGTTCCCCGACGGCAAGGTGCTCATCGTCCTGTCCGAGGGCCGCCTGCTGAACCTGGGCAACGCCACCGGTCACCCGTCGTTCGTGATGTCCAACTCGTTCGCGGACCAGACCCTGGCCCAGATCGAGCTGTTCACCAAGCAGGCCGAGTACCCGATCGGCGTCTACACGCTGCCCAAGCACCTCGACGAGAAGGTCGCCCGCCTCCACCTCGACTCGCTCGGCGTGAAGCTTACGACCCTCCGTCCGGAGCAGGCCTCGTACATCGGCGTCGAGGTCGAGGGCCCGTACAAGCCGGACCACTACCGCTACTGATCCACCCGGCGGTGGACGCGTCGGATGCGTCGCACGGCGACCGTCGACGCATCCGCCTCGGCAGCAGCACCCAGGCAGGCCCCCGCACCCCCGTGCCGGGGGCCTGCCCGTTCGGCTCCTCTTCAGGCCCGTCGGCCGGACCAGCCCGTCAAGACCCAGGACCCCCATGCCCCGCGGCCGGTATTCGCTTCATGACCCGCACGACCACACCCTCCTCGCCGAGGAACACTTCCACTGCGCGCCCGGCCCGTCCGGCTGGCGCTACGTCTCGCAACTGACCGCCCCCTCCGGCGACCACGCCGGTTCCGTCGATCTGGCCCTCGACGAACTCGGCCGCCCCATCCGCCTCGAACTCCACGCCGCGAGCTGGCAGGTCCGCGGCGCCGCCCTCGACGGCGTCACCTGGGTCCGCACCGACCCCACCGGCACGGAAGCCACCGAAGGCAATGTCCGCGCCCACGCCTTCACCGGCACCTCTCCGGCGTTCCTCATCGCCACCGCCCGTCTGCTGCGCCTCACCCCCTCCGCCCCGGCCACCCGCGTACGCCTCGTCGCCTTCACCGACCCGGTCCTGGCCCCGCGCACCCTCGACCAGTCCTGGGCCTTGATCGACAGAGAAGCACACGCCACTGACAACGGCCCCCTGACCGTGGACGAATACCAGGTCACAGCCCTGGACACGGGGGAGCGGCACTCCGTTCACATCGCGGGCGACGTCGTTCTGGCGGCACCCGGAATCGAGCTGGAGCACCTGGAGACGCCGCCGTCCACGTTCGACTGAGACCCGGCGACACCCCGGTCCGGCCCGCACCGACGGTGAGGTCGAGCCGTGCCCTGCCGGCAGCGCACCACCGGCGGCCGCACGACTCAGGCGGGTGGGGCGAACCCGGTGCTCGGCCGCCCGGTGGACGGCGCGTGCGGCGGCTCGGGGGAGGGTGGGGTACCTGGCGCGGCCGGGCCGGGAACGTCGGCGGCGACACCGGCCCCAGGCACGGCACCTGCGGCTGCCGAGGGCGGCGCGTACCCGGAGCCGCCCGTGGCCGGGGCCGGGCTCACATACCCCCCGGGCGGCGCATACGCAGGAGCGGCGGGCGGTTGCACGGAGGGAGACTGCACGGAGGGAGGCTGAGCGGCCGGCAAGCCGGCCGCACCCGCCCCGGCCGCACCCGCCCCGACCGCGCCCTGGAAAGCCTGACGGGCCTCCCGGGCCTGCCGCTCGTGCACCACGGCGGCCAGATACGCGCCGGGCGGCACCCCGTAGGGCGCCGGAGCCCCGGTACGGGCCGCGAGGTCCGAGGCGAGACGTTCCGCCATGGCCGCGCCGACGTGCGGGTCCAGCTGCCGCATCCGCGTCAGGTACTGGCGGATGGCCAGCCACAGCCCGTCCGGCACAGCGGACAGGTCGAGCGCGGCGAACTGTCCCGCGAGCCATGGCGGGGGCGGAGGCACGAATGCCGCCCGCCCGGCCGGAACCCGCTCCCGCACGACCAGAGTCCCGGCGAACACGTCACCCAGCCGACGCCCCCGCGCCGAGACGAGCGAGGCGATGCAGGCGACGACCCCGAAGGTCATCAGGATCTCGACCACCCCGACCGCCCCGCGCACCAGCGCGTGCCGGAACCGGATCGGTCCGCCGTCGTCCCGCACCACCCGCAGCCCGCAGGCGAGCTTCCCCAGCGAACGCCCGTGGCTCAGCGTCTCCACCGCGATCGGCCCGCCCACCAGGACGAGCAGGAAGCTCGCGATGGATATCGCCGTCTGCGCTGCCTCGTCGAGCCCGGCCGTCGACAGCACCAGGACCAGAACCACCGCGAGGTAGACGACCACGGCCACGACCAGGTCGAGCAGCACGGCCAGCGCCCGGCTCGGCAGCTTCGCGGGACGCAGCTCCAGCGCCACCGCCTCGCCCGTCACTAGCTCACTCACACCCGTAGTCCCTTCCGGATTCATCCCCTGACCTGCCCCGAGAGTGGCCAGTCTGCCAAGCTGAGGTCATATCGCACCGCAGTACGACCCGTACGACCAGTACGACCTGTGCGATCAATATGACAAGCCGGCACGCAGTGCGAGAGGGACGAGGAGCAGCACACCCGATGGACCTCGATGTCTTCGTGTCCGCACATCGTGCCGAGTGGGACCGCCTCGACGCCCTGCTCCGCCGCCAGCGCCGTCTCGACGGAGCCGAGATCGACGAACTCGTCACCCTCTACCAGCGCACCGCCACCCACCTCTCACTGATCCAGTCGAGCGCTCCGGACCCGCAGCTCACCGGTCGACTCAGCCAACTGGTGGCACGCGCGCGCAGCGCCGTCACGGGCAACCGACGGGCCTCCTGGCGTGACGTCACCCGCTTCCTGACCCATGGCTTCCCCGCGGCGGTCTACCGCTCCCGTCACTGGTGGGTCCCCACAGCGCTGCTCTCCACCCTCGTCGCCGTGCTCCTCGGGTGGTGGATCGGCACCCACCCGGAGGTCCAGGCCGGCATCGCGGCCCCTGAGGCGCTCCGCGAGATGACCCGCCCCGGTGGTCAGTACGAGACGTACTACTCGAGCCATCCCGCCGCGTCCTTCGCGGCCCAGGTGTGGACGAACAACGCCCAGGCCGCCGCGATGTGCCTGGTTCTGGGGATCTTCCTGGGCCTGCCGGTCCTCTGGATCCTGCTCCTGAACATGCTCAACCTGGGCGTCGGCATCGGCCTGATGACCTCGGCCGGCCGCCTGGACGTCTTCCTCGGCCTGATCCTCCCGCACGGCCTGCTGGAACTGACCGCCGTCTTCGTGGCCGCCGGAACGGGTCTGCGGCTCGGCTGGACCGTCATCGACCCAGGGCCCCGCACCCGCCGGTCGGCCCTGGCCGAGGAAGGGCGAGCGGCCCTGGGCATGGCGATAGGCCTGGCGCTGGTCCTCTTCGTCTCCGGCGCCATCGAAGGCTTCGTCACCCCGTCCGGCCTGCCCACCTGGGCCCGCATCAGCATCGGCGTCCTCGCCGAACTCGGCTTCCTCGCGTACGTCTATGTCCTGGGCGGACGAGCCGCACGAGCTGGTGACACGGGCGATGTCGAGGAACACGAACGCAGCGCGACGGTCCCCACAGCGGCCTGATGTGCGTTCACCCCCGTCGGGCTGTTAGTCTCCTCTTCGTTCCCGCAAGAGCTGTTGACACGGCCCATGTGGGGAGGTAGATTTGCACAGTTGCCTAGAGGTGGACATACCCCAGGGCCGCAGTAAGAATCTATCGACTCCTCGCGAATGAGATGTCCCGAGCGAGTCCACCCGATGAATCAGAAACGAACAGCCGGTCAGGCCGGTGAAAAACTTCTGATAAAGTCGGACTCACCGAAAGAAAGCCGCAAGGCAATCAATTGGTTAGGCCTTCCAACGGCCACCGGAAATGAATTCCGACCGGAAACGGAACGGAAAACGGATCTGGTAAGGTTGGAAACGCAAGACCGAAGGGAAACTGCCCGGAGGAAAGCCCGAGAGTAGCTTGGGTGAGTACAAAGGAAGCGTCCGTTCCTTGAGAACTCAACAGCGTGCCAAAAATCAACGCCAGATATGTTGATACCCCGTTCCCGGCCGGTCATCGGTTGGGGCGAGGTTCCTTTGAAACAAACACAGCGAGGACGCTGTGAACCATCGGATCATTCCTCCGGTGGTTCCGCTCTCGTGGTTTGCACCCGATTACGGGTACACATTCACGGAGAGTTTGATCCTGGCTCAGGACGAACGCTGGCGGCGTGCTTAACACATGCAAGTCGAACGATGAACCACTTCGGTGGGGATTAGTGGCGAACGGGTGAGTAACACGTGGGCAATCTGCCCTTCACTCTGGGACAAGCCCTGGAAACGGGGTCTAATACCGGATACAACCACTGCAGGCATCTGTTGGTGGTGGAAAGCTCCGGCGGTGAAGGATGAGCCCGCGGCCTATCAGCTTGTTGGTGAGGTAACGGCTCACCAAGGCGACGACGGGTAGCCGGCCTGAGAGGGCGACCGGCCACACTGGGACTGAGACACGGCCCAGACTCCTACGGGAGGCAGC
This sequence comes from Streptomyces akebiae, assembly GCF_019599145.1. Taxonomy (NCBI): domain Bacteria; kingdom Bacillati; phylum Actinomycetota; class Actinomycetes; order Kitasatosporales; family Streptomycetaceae; genus Streptomyces; species Streptomyces akebiae. Next base: position 6,203,592 of record NZ_CP080647.1, read on the forward strand.
AGTGGGGAATATTGCACAATGGGCGAAAGCCTGATGCAGCGACGCCGCGTGAGGGATGACGGCCTTCGGGTTGTAAACCTCTTTCAGCAGGGAAGAAGCGAAAGTGACGGTACCTGCAGAAGAAGCGCCGGCTAACTACGTGCCAGCAGCCGCGGTAATACGTAGGGCGCGAGCGTTGTCCGGAATTATTGGGCGTAAAGAGCTCGTAGGCGGTCTGTCGCGTCGGATGTGAAAGCCCGGGGCTTAACCCCGGGTCTGCATTCGATACGGGCAGACTAGAGTGTGGTAGGGGAGATCGGAATTCCTGGTGTAGCGGTGAAATGCGCAGATATCAGGAGGAACACCGGTGGCGAAGGCGGATCTCTGGGCCATTACTGACGCTGAGGAGCGAAAGCGTGGGGAGCGAACAGGATTAGATACCCTGGTAGTCCACGCCGTAAACGGTGGGAACTAGGTGTTGGCGACATTCCACGTCGTCGGTGCCGCAGCTAACGCATTAAGTTCCCCGCCTGGGGAGTACGGCCGCAAGGCTAAAACTCAAAGGAATTGACGGGGGCCCGCACAAGCAGCGGAGCATGTGGCTTAATTCGACGCAACGCGAAGAACCTTACCAAGGCTTGACATACACCGGAAACGGCCAGAGATGGTCGCCCCCTTGTGGTCGGTGTACAGGTGGTGCATGGCTGTCGTCAGCTCGTGTCGTGAGATGTTGGGTTAAGTCCCGCAACGAGCGCAACCCTTGTTCTGTGTTGCCAGCATGCCCTTCGGGGTGATGGGGACTCACAGGAGACTGCCGGGGTCAACTCGGAGGAAGGTGGGGACGACGTCAAGTCATCATGCCCCTTATGTCTTGGGCTGCACACGTGCTACAATGGCAGGTACAATGAGCTGCGAAGCCGTGAGGCGGAGCGAATCTCAAAAAGCCTGTCTCAGTTCGGATTGGGGTCTGCAACTCGACCCCATGAAGTCGGAGTTGCTAGTAATCGCAGATCAGCATTGCTGCGGTGAATACGTTCCCGGGCCTTGTACACACCGCCCGTCACGTCACGAAAGTCGGTAACACCCGAAGCCGGTGGCCCAACCCCTTGTGGGAGGGAGCTGTCGAAGGTGGGACTGGCGATTGGGACGAAGTCGTAACAAGGTAGCCGTACCGGAAGGTGCGGCTGGATCACCTCCTTTCTAAGGAGCATCTAGGTCCCGTCAAGGGATCCAGGGCCATAACGCAGGCGAGTGTTCTGCGGTGGTTGCTCATGGGTGGAACGTTGATTATTCGGCTGGTTTTCACGGGCCGGAGGCTGTTAGTACTGCTCGCAAGAGTGTGGAAAGCATGATCTCCGGGCGGGAGCCGGCCGGGCACGCTGTTGGGTGTCTGAGGGTATGGCCGTATGGCTGCCTTCAGTGCCGACCCCGGTGAAGCACCATGCAGATGGTGTGTGACGGGTGGTTGGTCGTTGTTTGAGAACTGCACAGTGGACGCGAGCATCTGTGGCCAAGTTTTTAAGGGCGCACGGTGGATGCCTTGGCACCAGGAACCGATGAAGGACGTGGGAGGCCACGATAGTCCCCGGGGAGTCGTCAACCAGGCTTTGATCCGGGGGTTTCCGAATGGGGAAACCCGGCAGTCGTCATGGGCTGTCACCCATACCTGAACACATAGGGTATGTGGAGGGAACGCGGGGAAGTGAAACATCTCAGTACCCGCAGGAAGAGAAAACAACCGTGATTCCGGGAGTAGTGGCGAGCGAAACCGGATGAGGCTAAACCGTATACGTGTGAGACCCGGCAGGGGTTGCGTATGCGGGGTTGTGGGATCTCTCTTCTGTTGTCTGCCGGCAACAGGACGAGTCAGAAACCGTTGATGTAGACGAAGGACATGCGAAAGGTCCGGCGTAGAGGGTAAGACCCCCGTAGTCGAAACGTCAGCGGCTCGTTTGAGAGACACCCAAGTAGCACGGGGCCCGAGAAATCCCGTGTGAATCTGGCGGGACCACCCGCTAAGCCTAAATATTCCCTGGTGACCGATAGCGGATAGTACCGTGAGGGAATGGTGAAAAGTACCCCGGGAGGGGAGTGAAATAGTACCTGAAACCGTGTGCCTACAAGCCGTGGGAGCGTCGGAACAAGGCTTGCCTTGTTCTCGTGACTGCGTGCCTTTTGAAGAATGAGCCTGCGAGTTTGCGGTGTGTTGCGAGGTTAACCCGTGTGGGGAAGCCGTAGCGAAAGCGAGTCCGAACAGGGCGATTCAGTAGCGCGCTCAAGACCCGAAGCGGAGTGATCTAGCCATGGGCAGGTTGAAGCGGAGGTAAGACTTCGTGGAGGACCGAACCCACCAGGGTTGAAAACCTGGGGGATGACCTGTGGTTAGGGGTGAAAGGCCAATCAAACTCCGTGATAGCTGGTTCTCCCCGAAATGCATTTAGGTGCAGCGTCGTGTGTTTCTTGCCGGAGGTAGAGCACTGGATAGGCGATGGGCCCTACCGGGTTACTGACCTTAGCCAAACTCCGAATGCCGGTAAGTGAGAGCGCGGCAGTGAGACTGTGGGGGATAAGCTCCATGGTCGAGAGGGAAACAGCCCAGAGCATCGACTAAGGCCCCTAAGCGTACGCTAAGTGGGAAAGGATGTGGAGTCGCACAGACAACCAGGAGGTTGGCTTAGAAGCAGCCACCCTTGAAAGAGTGCGTAATAGCTCACTGGTCTAGTGATTCCGCGCCGACAATGTAGCGGGGCTCAAGCGTACCGCCGAAGTCGTGTCATTCCAGCATGAGGGCCAACGCCCGCTGGGATGGGTAGGGGAGCGTCGTGTGCCGGGTGAAGCAGCCGCGGAAGCGAGTTGTGGACGGTTCACGAGTGAGAATGCAGGCATGAGTAGCGATACAAACGTGAGAAACGTTTGCGCCGATTGACCAAGGGTTCCTGGGTCAAGCTGATCTGCCCAGGGTAAGTCGGGACCTAAGGCGAGGCCGACAGGCGTAGTCGATGGATAACCGGTTGATATTCCGGTACCCGCTGTGAAGCGTCAAACATTGAACCAGGCGATGCTAAGTCCGTGAAGCCGCCCCGGAGCCTTCGGGCAAAGGGGAGTGGTGGAGCCGACGAACCAGACTTGCAGTAGGTGAGTGATGGGGTGACGCAGGAAGGTAGTCCATCCCGGGCGGTGGTTGTCCCGGGGTAAGGGTGTAGGACGTCAGGTAGGTAAATCCGCCTGGCAATAGTCTGAGACCTGATGCCGAGCCGATTGTGGTGAAGTGGATGATCCTATGCTGTCGAGAAAAGCCTCTAGCGAGTTTCATGGCGGCCCGTACCCTAAACCGACTCAGGTGGTCTGGTAGAGAATACCGAGGCGTTCGGGTGAACTATGGTTAAGGAACTCGGCAAAATGCCCCCGTAACTTCGGGAGAAGGGGGCCATCACTGGTGATCCGATTTACTCGGTGAGCTGGGGGTGGCCGCAGAGACCAGCGAGAAGCGACTGTTTACTAAAAACACAGGTCCGTGCGAAGCCGTAAGGCGATGTATACGGACTGACGCCTGCCCGGTGCTGGAACGTTAAGGGGACCGGTTAGCTCACTTTCGGGTGGGCGAAGCTGAGAACTTAAGCGCCAGTAAACGGCGGTGGTAACTATAACCATCCTAAGGTAGCGAAATTCCTTGTCGGGTAAGTTCCGACCTGCACGAATGGCGTAACGACTTCTCGACTGTCTCAACCATAGGCCCGGTGAAATTGCACTACGAGTAAAGATGCTCGTTTCGCGCAGCAGGACGGAAAGACCCCGGGACCTTTACTACAGTTTGATATTGGTGTTCGGTTCGGCTTGTGTAGGATAGCTGGGAGACTGTGAAGCTCGGACGCCAGTTCGGGTGGAGTCGTCGTTGAAATACCAGTCTGGTCGTGCTGGATGTCTAACCCGGGTCCGTGATCCGGATCGGGGACAGTGTCTGATGGGTAGTTTAACTGGGGCGGTTGCCTCCCAAAGGGTAACGGAGGCGCCCAAAGGTTCCCTCAGCCTGGTTGGCAATCAGGTGGTGAGTGTAAGTGCACAAGGGAGCTTGACTGTGAGACCGACGGGTCGAGCAGGGACGAAAGTCGGGACTAGTGATCCGGCGGTGGCTTGTGGAAGCGCCGTCGCTCAACGGATAAAAGGTACCCCGGGGATAACAGGCTGATCTTCCCCAAGAGTCCATATCGACGGGATGGTTTGGCACCTCGATGTCGGCTCGTCGCATCCTGGGGCTGGAGTCGGTCCCAAGGGTTGGGCTGTTCGCCCATTAAAGCGGTACGCGAGCTGGGTTTAGAACGTCGTGAGACAGTTCGGTCCCTATCCGCTGCGCGCGCAGGAATATTGAGAAGGGCTGTCCCTAGTACGAGAGGACCGGGACGGACGAACCTCTGGTGTGCCAGTTGTTCTGCCAAGGGCATGGCTGGTTGGCTACGTTCGGGAGGGATAACCGCTGAAAGCATCTAAGCGGGAAGCCTGCTTCGAGATGAGTATTCCCACCCACTTGATGGGGTAAGGCTCCCAGTAGACGACTGGGTTGATAGGCCAGATATGGAAGCCTGGTAACGGGTGGAGTTGACTGGTACTAATAGGCCGAGGGCTTGTCCTCAGTTGCTCGCGTCCACTGTGTTGGTTCTGAAACCACGAACAACCCCACGTCTGTCACAGAGCGTGGTGCGGTTGAGTGTTTCATAGTGTTTCGGTGGTCATAGCGTGAGGGAAACGCCCGGTTACATTCCGAACCCGGAAGCTAAGCCTTACAGCGCCGATGGTACTGCAGGGGGGACCCTGTGGGAGAGTAGGACGCCGCCGAACAATTCTTGAGAAGACCCCTGCCGGGTGACCGGCAGGGGTCTTCTGCGTTTTGGGGAGCCTTGCCCCTCCCGGGGAATTGGGCTGGGAATCAGAGGCGTCCGGCTGCTTTCAGCGCCAGATAGGCGTCTGCCAGAGCCGGCGCCAGGTTGTCCGGCGTCGCGTCGACGACTGTGACTCCGTGCCGACGAAGTTGTTCGGCGGTGCGGTGGCGGTCCGCTTGGGACTGGGCGGCCGCGGCGGCCTCGTAGACGGCATCCGTGGTGCCCCGGGACTTCGCCATGCGGGCGATGCGCGGATCGGCCACTGAGGCCACCAGAACCGTATGGCGTTGGGTGAGGCGGGACAGGACAGGGAGTAGACCCTGTTCGACGGGGGCCGCGTCAAGACTGGTGAGGAGGACGATCAGGGCCCGGCGGGGTGCCGTGCGCAGCGCGGTGGCGGTGAGGCCTCGGGCGTCCGTTTCGACGAGCTCGGGTTCGAGCAGGGCCATGGCGTTGACCAGTGACGGAAGGACGTCACCCGCTGTGCGGCCCTGCACGAGAGCTCGTACACGGCGGTCGTAGGCCAGCAGGTCCACGCGGTCGCCGGCGCGGGATGCGAGGGCGGCCAGGAGGAGAGCCGCGTCCATGGAGGCGTCGAGCCGGGGGGCGTCGCCCACGCGGCCCGCCGAGGTCCGGCCGGTGTCCAGGACGAGGAGGATGTGCCGGTCACGTTCGGGACGCCAGGTCCGCACGGCCACTGAGGACTGGCGGGCTGTGGCGCGCCAGTCGATGGAGCGGGTGTCGTCGCCGGGGATGTATTCGCGAAGGCTGTCGAACTCCGTGCCCTGGCCTCTGGTCAGGACGCTGGTGCGGCCGTCCAGTTCGCGCAGACGGGCCAGCTTGGACGGCAGGTGCTTGCGGCTGGTGAACGGGGGGAGCACGCGTACGGTCCAGGGGGCTCGGTGGCTGCCCTGGCGGGCGAAGAGGCCGAGGGGGCCGTACGAGCGGACCGTGACCCTGTCGGCCTGGCGGTCACCCCGACGGGTCGGGCGTAGGCGGGTGGTGAGACGACGGCGCTCGCCCGGAGGGATCGTGAGGCGGTGGCGGGATGCGGTCACCTCGGTGCCGGGGAGCCAGCTGCTGGGGGGCCAGGCGTCGCGAAGTTCAGCGCGCAGGGGGCGGTTGGAGGGGTTGGTGACCGTGAGGGTGACGTCCGCGGCCTCGCCCAGGCGTGCGGAGGTGTCGCCGGAGCGCAGGAGCCCCAGGCGGCGCACGGGTGCGGCGAGGGCGTAGTCGCAGGCGCACGCCAGGGCCAGGGGAGCGTTCACGGCGAGGATTCCCGCCCAGCTGGGTTCCCAGATGCCGACGGGGAGGGTGCCGAGGGCCGCGAGGAGCGCGGCGCGTCCGGTGGGGGCCATCAGCGGGGCACGGGGACGTGGGCGAGGATCGCGTTGATGACCGAGTCGGCTGTCACGCCCTCCATCTCGGCCTCGGGGCGGAGCTGGACGCGGTGGCGGAGGGTTGGGAGCGCGAGCGCCTTCACGTCGTCGGGGATGACGTAGTCGCGGCCCGTCAGCCAGGCCCAGGCGCGGGAGGCCGCGAGGAGAGCCGTGGCGCCCCGGGGGGAGACGCCGAGGGTGAGGGACGGGGATTCGCGGGTGGCGCGGCAGATGTCCACCACGTAGGCGGTGATCTCGGGGGAGACCGTCGTCTTGGCCACGGCGGCGCGGGCGGCTTCGAGGTCGGCTGCGTTCGCGACGGGGCGCACGCCGGCGGCGCGCAGGTCGCGGGGGTTGAAGCCGTCGGCGTGACGGGTGAGAACGTCGATCTCGTCCTGCCGGGACGGGAGTGGGACCGTCAGTTTCAGGAGGAAACGGTCCAGTTGGGCTTCGGGAAGGGGGTAGGTGCCCTCGTACTCGACCGGGTTCTGGGTCGCCGCGACCAGGAACGGGTCCGGGAGCGGGCGGGGGGTGCCGTCGACGGTGACCTGGCGTTCCTCCATGGCCTCCAGCAGGGAGGACTGGGTCTTCGGCGGGGTGCGGTTGATCTCGTCCGCGAGGAGGAGGTTGGTGAAGACCGGGCCGGGCTGGAAGGAGAACTCGGCCGTGCGGGTGTCGTAGACGAGGGAGCCGGTGACGTCGCTCGGCATCAGGTCCGGGGTGAACTGGACGCGCTTGGTGTCGAGATCGAGCGCGGACGCGAGGGCCCGCACGAGCAACGTCTTGGCCACCCCGGGGACTCCTTCCAGTAGGACGTGTCCGCGGCAGAGGAGGGCGACGACGAGGCCGGTCACGGCGGGGTCCTGGCCGACCACGGCTTTGGCGATCTCGGCGCGCAGGGCCTCCAGGGAGGCACGGGCGGCGCCCGGGTCCCCGGTGGTCCCGGCGTTGTCAGTGGTCGGGTCCATCATGAACGGCGTACCTCTCTTTCGAGGGCGTCGAGTTGGTCGGTGAGGGCGATGAGGGCCTTGTCGTCGCCGGGCGGCGGGCCGAAGAGGAGGGTGTGCAGGGGCTGTCCGTCGCCGTGGAGGTGGGCGGACAGGGCGGGGAGCAGTGCCTCGGGCGTGTGGGCCCGGGAGACGGGGACACCTACGAGGGGGGCGAGGCGCGTGCGGGTGGTGGAGCGAAGAGCGGCGGCCGCGCGGTCGCGGGCGTTGGCTTTGCGGTAGAGGCGGGCGCGGCCTTCGACGGTCTCGGAGGCGCGGATCGCGACGGGGAGTTTCTCGGGCACCAGGGGGCCGAGTCGGCGTGCCCGCCACAGGGCGGCGAGGGCGCCGGCGACGAAGAGTTGCAGGGTGCCCCAGAACCAGCCCGAGGGGAGCAGTTCGAAGAAGCTGCGGTTGCCCGAGTCGGGGGCCGAGTCATCGGCGAGTGAGGGGAGGTACCAGACCACATGGGGGCGCGAGCCGAGGAGTTGGAGGGCGAGGGAGGCGTTGCCCTGCTCGTCGAGGCTGCTGTTGAGGAGGATGTCGGGGGCGCCGAGGACGACGGTGTCGCCGTCCCCGGTGGCTGCCGGGACGCGCACCAGGGTGGGCAGGCCGTCCTCGGGGTAGCAGGTGTCGGCGGCGCGGGCGGTGACGTGGTAGCGGAGCCCGCCGGTGTCGGCGCTGCCAGCGCGGCGGGCGGCGGGCAGCTCGCAGCGTGGCGTGAGGGTGGAGTCGAGGCTGAGTGCCGCGTCGGCGGTGACTCCGGGGGCGAGGGCGCTCACGGACGGGGGGCCGGGGGCGACGAGGACCGTGCGGCCGCCGGAGGCCTCGGTCGCCTCGTGCAGGCGGCTCTGCTGGGAGTCGGTGAGCAGGTCGGGGACGGCGATCAGGAGGGTGGTGTCCGGGCCGGCGGCTGCGCTTGCCTCGTCGAGGGTGGTGACCAGCCGGGTGGACACGCCCCGGTCTTCGAGCAGTTCGGCGACGGCGCGGCTGCCGTCGGTGTCGGCGGCGCGTGGGTCCAGGCGGCCGCGTTCGGCGCCGGAGCGGATCACGGCGATCACGACGGCTGCCGCCAGCAGGATCACGGCCGCGAGCACGACACCGCGCGCGCGGGTCCACACCTGGCGGGCGGTGGGCGAGACCGAGGTGGAGGGAAGCGTGGTCCCGGTGGTCATTCGGCGGCTCCCGGGTGGGTACTCGGGGCCCTGCTCGTGGTGCTGGGGGTGCTGCTCGCCAGCGCGGGCTTGCTGCGCTCGAGGTCGGTGTCGAGGGCGGCGAGGCGGCGGTACGTTCCTTCGGCGGCGGATCGGCCGCCGTACGTGACGTCGTCGAAGTCCCGGGCGGCGGTGTGCAGTCGGTCCGCGTGCGCGGGGAGCACCGAGCCCGCTTCGGAGGCCGCCTCGTCGGCGGTGCGGCCGGGGCGTACGTCGAGCAGGGCGCGTTCCTCCAGGGAGCGGACGACGGCGCGCATGCGTTCCTGGACGGCCTGGTTCCAGTGGCCCAGGGCGGCCTGTGCCTCGGCGGCCGCGCGGTGTTCCGCGGCGCTGCGCGGACGGTCGTCGAAGAGCACGGCGGAGGAGGTCGGGGTGCGGTGCGGGGTGCCGAGGCGCCACCACAATGCTCCGAGGAGGGCGAGGACGGCCAGGACGATGACGACGAGGCCGAGTGTGCCGCCGGGGGTGGCGGCCGAGGCGGCGCCGAACACCTTGTCGAGCCAGTCCCAGAAGGCGTCGAGGGCGCGCTCGTACCAGCTGGGGTCGTTCTGGTGGTACATGCCCTTGGACAGCTCACGACGGGCCGCCTCCCGCGCGGGATCGCGCGGGAGGGTGATGGGTGGCTCGTCCGCCGAGCGCCACGACATCGGTACGGCTGTCAGCGCTCCCCCCGACCGTGTCACCCCATCAGCTCCCCGGGGTGGCGCCCGGGGCGTCGCCGTAGCCCTGGAGGCCTGCGGCGCGGCCCAGTTCGAGGTCGAGGGCCTCGCGGCGGATGCGCTGGTCGATGTAGAGGAGCACGGTGACACCGGCGCTGATCGGGAAGGTGAGCGTGGATCCGATCACCGCGCCGACGCCGCTGATGACGAGGTAGGTCCAGCCCAGTGCGGTTCCGCCGGTGGCGAGGAGGCCGGAGATGCCGTCGCCGTCGAGGGCCGCGCCCGCGAAGGAGAAGGGGATCACGACGATCGACGCGACGACGTAGGCGATGATCGTGGCGAGCAGCTGGATGCCGAGGACCCGCCACCACGAGCCGCGCACCAGCTTGACGGAGCGGCTCAGCGACTTGCGGACGCCCTGCTTCTCCAGCATCAGGGCGGGAGAGGCGAGCGAGAAGCGGATCATCAGCCACACGGTGAGGACGAAGGCGCCGAGTCCGCCGAGGAGGGCGAGGAGTACGCCGGCTTCGGTGGAGCCTCCGGCGGCGAGCAGGATGCCGGGTGTCACGCCCACGGTCAAGATCAGGAAGGCGATCAGGAGCAGCAGGATGGTCAGGCCGCCCAGGCGGAGCAGTTGCGGGCGGGCGTCCCGCCAGGCCTCGGCGGTGGTGACCGACTTGCCGAGGACGGCGCGGCTGGTCACGGTCGTGAGCAGGGCCGTCGCGATGATGGTGCCCAGCAGGGAGATCACCATGACGACGGAGGTGCTCAGCAGGGTGTCGCCCAGGGCGCGGAGCAGTTCGCCGGGGGTGGCGGTCGGGTCGTTGAGGGCGTCGGTGCTCGCGGTGTCGTTGAGGACGAGGCCCTGGAGCAGGATGACCCCGATCTGCGTGACGACCGCGACGGTCAGGGAGATGCCGAGGACCGTGCGCCAGTGCGTGCGCATGGTGGAGACGGCGCCGTCGAGGATCTCGCCGATGCCGAGCGGGCGCAGCGGGATCACGCCGGGTTTGGCGGCGGGCGGGGGGCCGCCCCAGCCGCTGCCCCAGCCGGGAGTGCCGTAGCCCGGGCCGGGGGCGCCGTAGCCGGGGTGGCCGCCGGGGGCTCCCGGGCCGCCGGGCGGGCCGTAGCCGCCGGGGCCGGGGGGCTGAGGGCCGGGGTGGCCGCCCCGGCCCGGGACGGGCGGTGGTGGCGCGGTCTGGCCGGGGGCCTGCGGGTTCGGAGCGGACCACTGGGCGGGCGGCGGCTGGTCCTTGGACCACTTGGACGGCGGTTGCGCCTGGTCCGCGCCGGGCTGATCCGTCGGCTGCGCCTGTCCGGCCCCGGTCGGGTCCGTCGGCTGTGCGGAGCCCTGCTGGTCCGGCTGCTGGCCGCCCGAGGGGGCGGATCCGGGCGAGGCCCAGCCCGGAGTGTCCTTCATCGTCGCTCCTTCACGGTGCTCGTCCGCGGTCGCGGCGGCAGGTTGGCGCCCATCGTGCCACGCGGTGTCCGGGAAGTGACCGGGGGCCGTATGCGCTGCGCACCTTCAATTGTCCGACGGATACGGGGCAGACTGACCGCATGGCTGATCAGTACGCGCGATCCGGCGACGACATCGGGCCGACCGGCATACCGGCGATCCGTTGGGACGAGCCACCCGAAGGCCCCGTCCTGGTCCTCCTCGACCAGACGAGACTGCCGGCCGAGGAGGTCGAGCTGGTGTGTACGGACGCGCCCGCGCTGGTGGAGGCGATCCGTTCGCTCGCCGTGCGCGGGGCGCCGCTGCTGGGCATCGCCGGGGCGTACGGCGTCGCGCTCGCCGCCGCGCGGGGGTTCGACGTGGAGGAGGCCGCCGACGCGCTGGAAGGCGCCCGGCCCACCGCGGTGAACCTCGCGGTCGGGGTGCGCCGGGCGCGGGCCGCGCACCGGGCCGAGCTCGGCCGCTCGGGGGACCGGAAGCAGGCCGCGGAGGCGGCGCTCGCCGCGGCGCGGGCGCTGCACCGTGAGGACGCCGAGGCCAGTTCCCGCATGGCCGCGCACGGGCTGGTGCTGCTCGACGAGTTGCTGCCGGGTGGTGGACACCGGGTGCTCACGCACTGCAACACCGGGGCGCTGGTGTCAGGGGGTGAGGGCACGGCGTTCGCGGTGGCGCTCGCGGCACACCGGGTGGGGCGGCTGCGGCGACTGTGGGTGGACGAGACGCGGCCGTTGCTGCAGGGTGCTCGGCTGACCGCTTATGAGGCGGCGCGCAGCGGAATGGCGTACACCTTGCTCACGGACAATGCCGCGGGCTCGTTGTTCGCCGCGGGTGAGGTGGACGCGGTGCTGGTGGGGGCCGACCGGATTGCCGCCGACGGTTCGGTGGCGAACAAGGTCGGGACCTATCCGCTCGCGGTGCTCGCCCGGTACCACCACGTGCCTTTCATCGTGGTGGCGCCGGTGACGACGATCGATTTGGGCACCCCGGACGGGGCGTCCATCGAGGTGGAGCAGCGCGCGGGTCATGAGGTGACGGAGATCACGGCACCTCAGGTGCCGATGGCGGGAGCAGAGGCGGGAGGTGGGATCGCGGTGGCCCCCCTGGGGACCCAGGCGTACAACCCGGCGTTCGACGTGACGCCGCCCGAGTTGGTGACGGCGATCGTCACCGAGGAAGGGGCTGTGTCGCCCGTGACCGCTGATGCGCTTGCCGAGCTGTGTGACAGGTCACGCCAGGTAACGATTTAGTTAATGGGATGATGGCATTCATGAAGGGACGAGTCCTTGTCGTCGACGACGACACCGCACTGGCCGAGATGCTCGGCATTGTGTTGCGTGGTGAAGGTTTTGAGCCGTCTTTCGTAGCCGACGGCGACAAGGCGCTGGCCGCGTTCCGTGAGGCCAAACCGGATCTGGTGCTGCTGGATCTGATGCTGCCGGGCCGGGACGGGATCGAGGTGTGCCGTCTGATCAGGGCGGAGTCCGGGGTGCCGATCGTGATGCTCACGGCCAAGAGCGACACCGTCGATGTGGTGGTCGGTCTGGAGTCGGGCGCGGACGACTACATCGTGAAGCCGTTCAAGCCGAAGGAGCTGGTGGCCCGGATCCGGGCGCGCCTGAGGCGGTCGGAGGAGCCGGCGCCCGAGCAGCTCGCCATAGGTGACCTGGTCATCGATGTGGCCGGGCACTCGGTGAAGCGTGAGGGGCAGTCCATCGCGCTGACGCCGCTGGAGTTCGATCTGCTGGTCGCGCTGGCGCGCAAGCCGTGGCAGGTGTTCACTCGGGAGGTCCTGCTGGAGCAGGTCTGGGGGTACCGCCATGCGGCGGACACCCGTCTGGTGAACGTGCACGTGCAGCGGCTGCGTTCCAAGGTCGAGAAGGACCCGGAACGGCCGGAGATCGTGGTGACCGTCCGTGGTGTCGGATACAAGGCAGGGCCCAGCTGACATGTCCGGTGACAGTGCCGCTTCGGCGCCCGGCCAGCCGGGGACCCGCGCGGAGCGGCCTGTCGGCCGGAAGTCGTCGGGTTCCCGCTGGGGGCGTCTCCTCGAGGGCGGGATGCTGCAGGGCGGGGTCCAGGGCAGCCCGGTCCTGAGGCTGTTCATGCGCTGGGTGCGTCGCCCGTTGCTGCCCGTGATGCGGCTGTGGCGGCGCAACATCCAGCTCAGGATCGTGGTGACGACCCTGCTGATGTCGCTCAGCGTCGTGCTGCTGCTGGGCTTCGTCGTCATCGGGCAGGTTCGCAACGGACTGCTGGACGCCAAGGTCAAGGCCTCGCAGAGCCAGGCGACCGGCGGTTTCACGGTCGCCGAGCAGAAGGCGGTCAGTGAGGCGAGCGCCGCTGGGAACGACAGCACGGAGCCGGGCGGCGACCAGGTGCAGAACGTCGTCGAGTGGACGACCACCCTGGTGAATTCGCTCTCCAGCGGTGGTCAGGGCGCGTTCGACGTCGTGACGCTCAGCCCCGCCTCCGCCGACGGCGACACCGGGGGGCTCGGGCCGCGTGCCTCCGGAGGCGTGCAATGGGACCTCAGTGTGCCCGTGGAGCTGCGTGAACGGGTCGACGAGGGCACGAGCGCCGTACAGAGCTATACGCGGATCCACTACGACAACGGCCAGGAGTCCCAGCCGGGGCTGATCATCGGCAAGCAGGTCAGTGACCCCAACAGCAAGCCGTACCAGCTGTACTACCTCTTCCCGCTCACCCAGGAGGAGAAGTCCCTGAGCCTGGTCAAGGGGACGCTGGCGACGGCCGGGCTGTTCGTCGTCGTGCTGCTCGGGGCCATCGCCTGGCTTGTGGTGCGGCAGGTGGTCACGCCTGTGCGGATGGCTGCGGGTATCGCCGAGCGGCTGTCCGCGGGGCGTCTTCAGGAGCGGATGAAGGTCAGCGGTGAGGACGACATCGCGCGGCTCGGCGAGGCCTTCAACAAGATGGCGCAGAACCTTCAGCTGAAGATCCAGCAGCTGGAGGACCTGTCGCGGATGCAGCGGCGGTTCGTCTCCGACGTGTCGCACGAGCTGCGGACGCCGCTGACGACGGTACGGATGGCGGCGGACGTCATCCATGACGCGCGCGTGGACTTCGACCCCGTGACCGCGCGGTCGGCCGAGCTGCTCGCCGATCAGCTGGACCGGTTCGAGTCGCTGTTGGCGGACCTGCTGGAGATCAGCCGGTTCGACGCGGGCGCGGCGGCCCTGGAGGCCGAGCCCATAGATCTGCGTGAGGTCGTGCGGAAGGTCGTCAGTGGGGCAGAACCGCTCTCCGAGCGGAAGGGGACGCGGATACGGGTGCTGGGGGACCAGCAGCCCGTCGTGGCCGAGGCCGACGCGCGACGAGTGGAGCGGGTGCTGCGCAACCTAGTGGTCAACGCCGTGGAGCACGGCGAGGGCAGGGACGTCGTGGTCAAGCTCGCGGCGGCCGGTGGCGCGGTGGCGGTCGCGGTGCGGGACTACGGAGTGGGGCTCAAGCCGGGCGAGGCGACGCGGGTGTTCAGCCGCTTCTGGCGGGCGGACCCGGCACGCGCGCGTACCACCGGCGGTACGGGACTGGGGCTGTCGATCGCCCTGGAGGACGCCCGGTTGCACGGGGGCTGGCTGCAGGCGTGGGGGGAGCCGGGCGGCGGCTCACAGTTCCGGCTCACGCTGCCGAGGACGGCGGACGAGCCGCTGCGGGGGTCCCCGATACCGCTGGAGCCGAAGGACTCCCGGCGCAACCGTGGACTCAACGACGCCGGTCTGCCGTCCGGCGGCGGCAAGCTCGCCACGGTGCCGGTGCAGGCCGGTGAGCGCGGTGGCGCGAGAGCGGCCATAGGGCCCCGGCCGGGCGCCGGACAGGCCCCCACGGCGGACCCGACGGCGCTGCCGGGCAACGGCGCGCGTGTGGTGCCCCGGCCCTCCGCGCCGTCCGCGACCCCGTCCCCGGCAGTGCCCGCGCGTCGGACCGAGGACGGCGAGGGACGCGCAGGACCGGTCGAGGAGAGGCCGAGCGAGAGCGACGCGCAGCGGCGGCACGAGCAGGGGGAGGCATTCCGTGGGCGCTGACCGTGCGAAACGCGGGCGTGGGCGTCCGATGCGGGCGACGGCGTACGTCGGCATCGGTGCCGTGCTGCTGGCGGGGTGCGCCTCGATGCCGGACAGCGGGGACATGCGTGATGTCGAGTCCACGCCCAGGCAGGACGCCAAGGTGCGGGTCTTCGCGCTGCCGCCCGCGGAGGACGCCGAGCCGCAGGAGATCGTGCGGGGCTTCCTTGAGGCTCTGACCAGCGACGACCTGAACTACGAGACGGCCCGCAAGTACCTCACCGGTGATGCGTTGAAGACCTGGGATCCGGGTGAGTCGACCACGGTCCTCGTCGAGGCGCCCACCGCTTACACGCAGGTCACGGGGGAGCGGTCGGAGGCCGACGAGTACGGGTTCGAATTGTCCGGGAAGAACGTCGCCCGGGTCGACGGGCAGCACGCGTACAGGCCCACCGGCGGTCAGTACCGCAAGCCCGTTCACCTCACGCGTGTGAAGGAGACCGGGCAGTGGCGCATCGACGAGCTGCCGCAGGGCGTGGTGCTCGGCAGGTCGGACTTCGAGCGCAACTACAAGTCCATCAACAAGTACTACTTCACCTCCGCCGCGCAGTCCGGTGAGCCGGGGACGGTCGCCGATCCCGTCTATGTGCGCAGCCAGGTGGACCCGGTCACGCAGGTGGTCCGGGATCTGCTGAAGGGCCCCACCAGCTGGCTCAACCCGGTTGCGAGGACGAGTTTCCCGTCCGGTACGGCCCTGCTGAAGGGCACGAAGGCGTTGACACCCGACGACCAGAACAGGCTGGTCGTGCCGCTGAACAAGAAGGCCGACCGCGTCTCGGACAGCAGGTGCAGGGAGATGGCGGCCCAACTCCTCTTCACGCTCCAGGACTACATGCCCACGGGTGTGAACGAGGTGGAGCTGCAGGGATCGACCGGCGCCCAGTTGTGTCTGCTCGGCGAGAACGAGGCCGGCGTGGTCGCCTCGCACGGCCTCGACAGGAGCGCGGGGTACGAGTACCTCATCGACGGCGACCGCAAGCTCGTGCGGCTGTCCGAGCGGGATCCGGTGACGACACCGTCGCCCGTCCCCGGGGCGCTCGGGGAGGGGGAGAAGCATCTGAGGTCCGCCGCCGTGTCGCGTGGCGAGGACCGGGCGGCCGGTGTGTCGGCCGACGGGAGCGAGTTGTATGTGACACCGCTGACGGCGGGGGGCACGCTCGGCGACCCGGCGCTGCGCAGCGCCGGCGCCACCGCGAAGGACCGGCTGACGACGCCCAGTTGGGACGGGCGGGGAGACCTGTGGGTGGCCGACCGCAATCCCGAGAAGCCGCGGCTGCTGGTCCTGGCGGACGGCATGGGTGAGCCGCTGGAGGTCCGGACGCCCAACCTCGACGGGCGTATCGAGGCGGTGCGAGTGGCCGCCGACGGTGTGCGGGTCGCGCTGATCCTGGAGAGCAAGGGCAAGCGGGCGCTGTACATCGGGCGCATCGAACGGGACGCCGACGCGGAGAGCACCACCGTCTCGATCGTCGAACTGCGGTCCGTGACGCCGGACCTGGAGGACGTCACCGCCATGTCGTGGGCCGGGGACAGCCAACTCGTGGTCGTGGGGCGCGAACCCGGTGGCGTGCAGCAGATGCGGTACGTCCGGGTGGACGGCTCCCCGATACCGGGCTCCGGGCCTTCCGCGCTCACGGGCGTGGAGGAGATCGCCGCGTCCGAGGACGAGAGCCAGCCGCTGGTGGCGCACTCGGCCGACGGGATCGTGCGGCTGTCGCCGGGGCAGCAGTGGCAGACGGTGGTCAAGGAAGGGTCGGCGCCGGTCTATCCGGGATGACGCCCGGGGCCGCGGTGCGTGTGGGGTGGCTGGTGGGGCTCGGGGGGCGCGTGGTGCTGTGCGGGTCGGGGGCTCCGGCAAGGGCACGGTGACGGGTCGCCGAGGTGGCCGAGTTCGCCGAGTTCGCTGAGGTGGCCGGGGGCTCCGGGATGTCCCGCTCGTGTTTCCGTGTCCTGCGGAGGCGTGGCCGGTCGGTCCGTGCCAGGGCCGGTTCTCTCGTAGGCGGGTTGACTGCACTCCGTTTTTTTGAGGGCTTCCGGTCATTTTGTGGTGGCGTTCGGTCTTCTTTGGGCACCCGTCGTTCGTGTGGGTGACAACCCCTCTGTTGTCGCGGTGAGTTGTCCACAGGTGGTTGTCCACAGGGGTGGCAGGGGACCGCATGCGTTGGCACAGTGGTGGGCATGCGGGGGTGGTGGCAGGACCTCACGGACCTGGTGCTGCCGGCCGAGTGCGGAGGCTGCGGGAGGCCTCGCGCGGTGCTCTGTCCTGGGTGCCGTGCGGCTCTGACCGGGGCCGGGCCGGGTCGGGTGCGACCGGACCCGGAGCCGTCCGGGCTGCCCGTGGTGCACGCTGCGGCGCCGTACGAGGACGCGGTGCGGGCGGCGCTGATCGCGCACAAGGAACGGGGTGCACTGGCGCTCGCCGGACCGCTCGGCTCGGCCTTGGCGGGGGCCGTACGGGCGGGCGGCGGCGAGGGGCCGGTGCTGCTGATTCCGGTGCCGTCGGCGCGGCGGGCGGTGCGGGCGCGGGGGCACGACCCGGCGCGGCGGATCGCGCTCGCGGCGGCCGGGGTGCTGCGGCGCACCGGGACACCGGCTCGGGTGGCCGGGGTGCTGCGGCAGCGGCGTGCCGTGGCCGACCAGTCGGGGCTGGACTCCCGGCAGCGGCTGGACAACCTCGCCGGCGCTCTGGAGGTGCCCGCCGGGGGTGCACGGCTGCTGGGCGATGGGGCGGTCGTGCTCGTGGACGACCTGATGACGACCGGTGCCTCGCTCGCGGAGGCGGCCCGGGCGGTACGGGCGGCGAGGGACGGGCGGGCGGCAGCGGTGTCGGGAGACCGAGGAGCGGGACCGGAGACAAGGGAGGCTGAGCGAACACGAGGGGTGACCGGAAGGGCGAGCTCGGACGGCACCGACAGTGCCGGGGACGGGATCCGGGCGGCGGTGGTCGCCGCGCCTCCCGACTCTTTCCAAATAAACCGGAACTGACCGCTGACTTGCATCGTTGCAGGTAATGACAGGGTCAATTCACCTGAACGGAGGTACGTCCCAGTAGAGGGTGACGACATCCGTCCGAGCGAGATATGTTCGGTTGTGAGGGAATGGCCCCGGCCGTTCACCACATATCCGAATGCTGCGCTGCGGGTTTTCTGAATCACCCCGCGCCGGTGGGGTGGAGATCTTGCCCACGGGGGAGGAGGAGGTGGAAGTCACCGAGTCCGCGGTTCCGGGAGTCACCGGAACCTGGTGCACAAGGGAGATGCTCCGCCAGTGGAGCGGAGCGATCCGGGAACGGAGTTCTGCGTGGACATCGTCGTCAAGGGCCGCAAGACCGAGGTGCCCGAGCGGTTCCGCAAGCACGTGGCCGAGAAGCTGAAGCTGGAGAAGATCCAGAAGCTCGACGGCAAGGTGATCAGCCTCGACGTCGAGGTGTCCAAGGAGCCCAACCCTCGACAGGCCGACCGCAGTGACCGGGTGGAGATCACGCTCCACTCCCGCGGACCGGTGATCCGGGCGGAGGCAGCGGCCAGCGATCCGTATGCGGCGCTCGACCTGGCGGCGGACAAGCTCGAGGCCCGGCTGCGCAAGCAGCACGACAAGCGTTACACGCGCCGAGGCGCGCGCAGGCTCACGGCCGCGGAGGTGGCCGACCACGTCCCCGGCGTGGCGACCCTCAACGGCAACGGGTACGTCGCCGACGAGGAGCAGTCGGACGGTGTGCCCACCAAGAAGATCGGCTCGCTGGAGGTGAAGGGCGAAGGCCCCCTCATCGTCCGCGAGAAGACCCATGTCGCTTCCCCGATGACCCTCGACCAGGCTCTCTACGAGATGGAGCTGGTCGGGCACGACTTCTACCTCTTCGTCGACTCCGAGACCAAGGAACCGAGTGTCGTCTACCGGCGGCACGCCTACGACTACGGCGTCATCCACCTCAGCACGGACCCGATGGTCGCCCAGGCGCATGCGGACGCCGCGGGCGGCGCGCTCGGCGGCTGACCGCGCCGGGTGACAGCTGAGCCGGTGCCCCTGGAGCGCTTGTGCGCCCCCAGGGGCATCGGTGTGCGACCCCTCGTGGCCCGCTCTGTCACCGCAGTGTCGGCCAGGCATGAAATCATGGCCGAACCGGCCCCAACCGGCGGGCCGTTGCCTTGGATTGGCGATGGCACAGAAACACAGGCCACGGCCTTCAGGGGGAGGAACGATGGCGGACAGCAGTTTTGGACCGATGCGTGACGAGAGTGCCGACGAAGGCTCCGTCGGCATGGGATCCGCCGCGGGCTCCCCGCGCAAGGAACCGATCCGCGTTCTCGTGGTGGACGACCACGCGCTTTTCCGCCGCGGTCTGGAGATCGTGCTCGCCGCCGAGGAGGACATCCAGGTCGTCGGCGAGGCCGGTGACGGGGCGGAGGCGGTCGACAAGGCCGCGGATCTGCTGCCCGACATCGTGTTGATGGACGTACGGATGCCCAAGCGCGGCGGCATCGAGGCGTGCACCTCCATCAAGGAGGTGGCCCCCAGCGCGAAGATCATCATGCTGACGATCAGCGACGAGGAAGCCGACCTCTACGACGCGATCAAGGCCGGGGCCACCGGTTATCTCCTCAAGGAGATCTCCACGGACGAGGTGGCCACGGCCATTCGCGCGGTGGCCGACGGGCAGTCGCAGATCAGCCCCTCGATGGCGTCGAAGCTGCTCACCGAGTTCAAGTCCATGATCCAGCGAACCGACGAGCGGCGACTTGTGCCGGCGCCCCGGCTGACCGACCGGGAACTGGAAGTGCTCAAGCTCGTGGCGACCGGGATGAACAACCGGGACATCGCCAAGGAATTGTTCATCTCCGAGAACACCGTGAAGAACCATGTGCGCAACATCCTGGAGAAGCTGCAGCTGCACTCCAGGATGGAGGCCGTGGTGTACGCGATGCGGGAGAAGATCCTGGAGATCCGCTAGGCGAGCGCTCGCTGAAGGGGCTCGCGCAGTTCAGGGGCGTCCACTCGTTCCACCCGTACGTCGGTGCAGTCGACCCAGGTCGCGGCCTCCAGGAGCGCCCGGGCGACCGCCGGGATCGCCTTGGGGCCGTCGAGGGTGACCTGTTTGGCGACCAGGGTGCGGCCGTCGCGGGCGGGGTCGACGCGGCCCACCAGACGGCCGCCGGACAGGACCGGCATCGCGAAGTAGCCGTGGACGCGCTTCTGTTTGGGGACGTAGGCCTCCAGGCGGTGGGTGAAGCCGAAGATGCGTTCCGTGCGGGCCCGTTCCCAGACGAGGGAGTCGAACGGGGACAGGAGTGTGGTGCGGTGGCGGCCGCGCGGGGGCGTGGCCAGGGCCGCCGGGTCGGCCCAGGCGGGCTTGGCCCAGCCCTCCACCGTCACCGGGACCAGACCCGAGTCGGCGACGACCGCGTCGAACTGCTCGCCCTTGAGACGGTGGTAGTCGGCGATGTCCGCCCGGGTGCCGACACCGAGGGCCTCGCCGGCCAGGCGGACCAGGCGGCGTACGCACTCCGTGTCGTCCAACTCGTCGTGGAGGAGGTCCGCCGGGATCGCGCGCTCGGCGAGGTCGTACACCCGCTTCCAGCCGCGGCGTTCCACGCAGACCACCTCGCCGTACATCAGGGCGCGTTCGACGGCGACCTTCTCGCCGGACCAGTCCCACCACTCGCTGGTGCGTTTGGCTCCGCCCAGTTCCGTGGCGGTCAGGGGGCCCTCGGCGCGGAGCTGTTTGACGACGCGGTCGTAGGCGCCGTCCGGGAGTTGGTGGCCCCAGTGGGGGCGGGCCCGGTAGGCGCGGCGGCGGAACGCGAAGTGGGGCCATTCCTCGATCGGGAGGATGCAGGCGGCGTGGGACCAGTACTCGAAGGCGTGGGGGCGCGCCGGAGAGGTGCCGGTGGAGACCGTCGACCAGTAGGCCTTGTCGACCGTGGCGCGGCCCACCGCGCCGAGGCGGGCGTACGGGACGAGCTCGTGGGAGCGGGCCAGGACCGAGATGGTGTCGAGTTGGACCGCGCCCAGGTGTCGCAGGATGCCGCGGACGCCGGATCTGCGGTCCGGGGCACCGAGGAAGCCCTGTGCCCGTAGGGCGATGCGGCGGGCCTCGTCTGCGGTGAGTTCTGTGGTGGGGCGCGGGAGGGAGGTCATGCTCCGCAGGGTAGGGGAGGGGACTGACAGGTGGCGCTGAGCTGCGGGAACGGCCGACCCGGCGGCACGACTGCCCGCAGGTGGGTCCGTCAGGGGCGGGCCGGCAGGTAGGGCGCTGTGGACGGGAGGTTCAGGTCTGAGGGGAGCAGGGAGGCTATCCAGCAGTCGCGGCGGACTCCGTTGTTGTCCAGGGCGGAGCGGAGGGTGCCTTCGAGGGTGAAGCCGGTGTGTTCGGCGACCGAGCGGGAGGCGGTGTTGCCCACTTCGGCACGCCATTCGAGGCGGTCGAGGGCGAGGGTCGTGAAGGACCAGTGGGCGACGGCGCGGGTGGCCTCCGTGATGTAACCGTGGCGCCGGTGCTCCTTGGTGGCCCAGAAGCCGATCTCGCCGGTGCCGAGGGAGCGCATCGTGATGCCGAGCATGCCCGCCAGTTCGCCCGAGGCCAGGAAGAGGCCGAAGGTGAACATGGTGCCGGTGGCCCAGCCCTCGGGAACGGCGCGTTCGACGAAACTCTCCGCGTGCTCACGCAGGTAGGGGGAGGGGATCGTGGTCCACCGCTGGATGTCCGGGTCCTGCGCGGCCGCGTACACGGTGTCGGTGTCGCGTCGGTCCACGGTGCGCAGCAGCAGGCGCTCGGTGGTCAGGGTGACGGGGTCCATCGGGCGATTCTGCTCGGCGGAACGGAAGGGCGCCACGCCATTGCGGCAGCTGCTGTGGCAGTGGCTGTGGCTGTGGCTGTGGCAGCGGGGCAGGCGTGCGGCACGGGGTGCTGAAAGGACGGTCACAATTCGCGCATTTCGGGGGTGGAAGGCGGCACCATCCGCAACGCCCGCCCGTTGTCCTGGTAGCTGTCACTGCCAGACCTCCCGGCACGGCGGGGTCCTCGCTTACGATGGCCGTTGCTCAAGCTGTGATTGAAAACTGCCAACTGTCATTGAAACCGACCGTCCCAGGCCCGACCGGCAAGGAGACAAACCCCCGTGTCCGTCCTCTCGAAGATCATGCGTGCAGGCGAAGGCAAAATCCTGCGCAAGCTGCACCGCATCGCGGACCAGGTCAACTCCATCGAAGAGGACTTCGTCGACCTCTCCGACGCCGAGCTGCGAGCCCTCACCGAGGAGTACAAGCAGCGGTACGCCGACGGTGAGACCCTCGACGACCTGCTCCCCGAGGCGTTCGCCACCGTCCGCGAGGGCGCCAAGCGCGCTCTCGGCCAGCGCCACTACGACGTGCAGATCATGGGCGGCGCCGCCCTCCACCTCGGCTATGTCGCCGAGATGAAGACCGGTGAGGGCAAGACCCTCGTCGGCACGCTGCCCGCGTATCTGAACGCGCTGGCGGGCAAGGGCGTGCACCTGATCACGGTCAACGACTACCTGGCCGAGCGCGACTCCGAGATGATGGGCCGCGTCCACAAGTTCCTGGGTCTGAGCGTCGGCTGCATCCTCGCCAACATGACGCCGGCCCAGCGCCGCGAGCAGTACAACTGCGACATCACCTACGGCACGAACAACGAGTTCGGCTTCGACTACCTCCGCGACAACATGGCGTGGTCCAAGGACGAGCTCGTCCAGCGCGGCCACAACTTCGCGATCGTCGACGAGGTCGACTCCATCCTCGTCGACGAGGCCCGTACGCCGCTGATCATCTCCGGCCCGGCCGACCAGGCCACCAAGTGGTACGGCGACTTCGCCAAGCTGGTCACGCGCCTGAAGAGGGGCGAGCCCGGCAACCCGCTCAAGGGCATCGAGGAGACCGGCGACTACGAGGTCGACGAGAAGAAGCGCACCGTCGCCATCCACGAGTCCGGTGTCGCCAAGGTCGAGGACTGGCTGGGCATCGACAACCTCTACGAGTCGGTGAACACCCCGCTGGTGGGCTACCTGAACAACGCCATCAAGGCCAAGGAGCTCTTCAAGAAGGACAAGGACTACGTCGTCATGGACGGCGAAGTCATGATCGTCGACGAGCACACCGGCCGTATCCTCGCCGGCCGCCGCTACAACGAGGGCATGCACCAGGCGATCGAGGCGAAGGAAGGGGTGGACATCAAGGACGAGAACCAGACGCTCGCCACGATCACCCTGCAGAACTTCTTCCGCCTCTACAAGCGCCACGACCACAACGGCAAGGAACGGCCCGGCCTCTGCGGCATGACCGGTACGGCGATGACCGAGGCCGCCGAGTTCCACCAGATCTACAAGCTCGGTGTGGTGCCGATCCCGACCAACCGGCCGATGGTCCGCAAGGACCAGTCCGACCTGATCTACCGCACCGAGGTCGCGAAGTTCGAGGCGGTCGTCGACGACATCGTCGAGAAGCACGAGAAGGGCCAGCCGATCCTCGTCGGTACGACGTCGGTCGAGAAGTCCGAGTACCTGTCGCAGCAGCTCAGCAAGCGCGGTGTGCAGCACGAGGTGCTCAACGCCAAGCAGCACGACCGGGAGGCGACGATCGTCGCCCAGGCCGGCCGCAAGGGCGCCGTGACCGTCGCGACGAACATGGCCGGTCGTGGTACGGACATCAAGCTCGGCGGCAACCCCGAGGACCTCGCCGAGGCGGAGCTGCGGCAGCGCGGCCTCGACCCCGAGGAGCACATCGAGGAGTGGGCGCAGGCCCTGCCCGAGGCGCTCGCGAAGGCCGAGGAGGCCGTGAAGGCGGAGTTCGAGGAGGTCAAGGAGCTCGGCGGGCTCTACGTCCTCGGCACCGAGCGGCACGAGTCCCGCCGTATCGACAACCAGCTGCGCGGTCGTTCCGGCCGTCAGGGCGACCCGGGCGAGTCCCGCTTCTACCTCTCGCTGGGCGACGATCTGATGAGGCTCTTCAAGGCCCAGATGGTCGAGCGGGTGATGTCCATGGCGAACGTCCCGGACGACGTGCCGATCGAGAACCGGATGGTCACCAAGGCGATCGCGTCCGCCCAGTCGCAGGTCGAGCAGCAGAACTTCGAGACGCGGAAGAACGTCCTCAAGTACGACGAGGTCCTCAACCGGCAGCGCGAGGTCATCTACGGCGAGCGCCGCCGCGTGCTGGAGGGCGAGGACCTGCACGAGCAGATCCAGCACTTCATGGACGACACCATCGACGCGTACATCACCGCCGAGACCGCCGAGGGCTTCGCCGAGGAGTGGGACCTCGACCGGCTGTGGGGCGCCTTCAAGCAGCTCTACCCGGTGAAGGTCACCGTCGAGGAGCTGGAGGAGGCGGCCGGTGACCGGGCCGGACTGACCCCCGAGTTCATCGCCGAGTCCATCAAGGACGACATCACCGAGCAGTATCAGGCGCGCGAGGCGCAGCTCGGCTCCGAGATCATGCGTGAGCTGGAGCGCCGGGTCGTCCTCTCCGTGCTGGACCGCAAGTGGCGTGAGCACCTCTACGAGATGGACTACCTCCAGGAGGGCATCGGCCTGCGCGCGATGGCCCAGAAGGACCCGCTGGTCGAGTACCAGCGTGAGGGCTTCGACATGTTCACCGCCATGATGGAGGGCATCAAGGAGGAGTCCGTCGGCTATCTGTTCAACCTGGAGGTCCAGGTCGAGCAGCAGGTCGAGGAGGTGCCGGTCGAGGACGCGAAGCCGTCCCTGGACAAGAGCGACGCGGTGCCGGCGCAGGCGGGTGTGTCGCGCCCCGAGATCCGGGCGAAGGGCCTGGAGGCTCCGCAGCGGCGTGACCGTCTGCACTTCTCCGCGCCCACCGTCGACGGCGAGGGCGGCATCGTCGAGGGCGACCTCCCCGAGGACGAGCCGATCCGCTCCGAGGCCGACGGCCTCACTCGCGCGGAGCGCCGCAAGCAGCAGGGGAAGACGAGCCGCCGCCGCAAGAAGTGAGCATTCGCTCCGGGAGGGGCGAGCGCGTGCTGCGAGGGCGTTCCGTGTGCGGCGTGCGGTGAGCAGCGGGCCGTGAGGCTGTGAAGGGCCGGGCATCTTCGGGTGCCTGGCCCTTCGTGTGTCTCGGCGTGGGCCGTGAGGGTTCGGTCGTGGTCGCGGGTCCTGCAGCGGCCCCTGCGGCGGCCCTTGCGGCGGCTCCTGCGGCTCGGCCCGCTGCGGGGCTGTGGCTGCCGGGGGCGTGGCTCAGTCGTCGTCCGGGTGGGGGAGCCTCGGGCCGCCGAGTTCCACCGCTGTGCAGCGCCAGCGGTGGTCGGGGCCGTGTTCCAGGCGGAAGGCCATGGCGAGGATGCGCTCGCCCGCGCCGATACGGGCGAAGACCTCCAGGGCGCCCTGGCCCGCCACGTAGTAGCCGATGTCCCGGACCACCGGGCGCGTGCCGTGAGGCCTGCGCAGGGGGCCGCGTTCGGCGAGCCAGGCCAGTTCGTCGTAGGCCCTTCCCGCGGTGTGGCGCAGCATGCTGTGGACCGGGCGGCCGCCGCTGAGGACGGCGAGGAGGAGGTCGGCGAAGCGGTCGGTGGGACGGGGCTGGGGGACGAGGCCGGTGAGGGGCTGGTTCGGGGGTGGCGTGGGTGCCGTGGGAACCGGCCGCTGGGGTGCGGCGAGGCGGCCGCCTCCCGGGGCCGTGCGGGCCGGGGTGCGGCCGGGGCGGCGGGGGTCGTGGCGGACGGGCGGGCGGGTGCCGGGGTGGTGCTTGGTCCTGGTCATGACCTTGTTCATCGGGGATCCCCGTTCGTCGGTGAGGCCGCCGGGTACCAGTCGGTAACTTGGCGTTGGGGATCTTGTACGAGGACGGAGGGGGCGCTCGCAAGGGAGCGTGCGGGGCCGGCGGGGGCCGCGAAATGTTCACCTATCAGGGTGATGGGGACGGGGATCGGGCCCGGCGGGGCAAGGGTGTACCGGGTGAGGTGGTGGGCCCGGGGTGGACGTGTGCAGGGGGTCGGGTGGGGGCTCGAAAGGGGACGCCCGCACGTATCCTGAAGGTCCTTCAAAGGCTTCGCGGGGGCCGTCGACATGCTCCGAGGTGCTCCGAGGCGATCCGAGAACACGACTACGAAAGCGGACTGCCATGCGCGTCTACGTCCCCCTGACCCTTCCCGGGCTCGCCGAGGCGTACAAGACGGGTGAGCTGGGGGAAGGGGCGTTCGTCGCGTACGCCGTCACGCCCGCACTGCGGGAGTGGTATCTGTCCGACGACATCGAGGAGCTGGAGTACGCGGCGTTGAATCGGGCGGCGCTCGCGTCGTTGCGGCTGGTGGCCGTGGATCCGGGGGCGGCTCGCCGGCGGGTCGTGGTGGCCGTGGATGTGGCCGACCGGGATGCGGTGGCCGACCCTGACCGGGGGCTCGATCCGGTGGCGCTCGGGGAGGTGCGGGTGGCCGGGCCCGTGCCGCTGAGCAAGGCCGCGGCCGTGCATGTCGACTCGGTGGAGGCCGAGGGGGAGATCGGGGAGGCCGCGGACGCGTTGGGGGCGGCGGATCAGGGGGACGACGACGCGCAGTTCATCGTGGACGGAGCCGATGATCATGAGCTGCTCTGGTACGCGACTCAGGAGATTCCGAACCTGGTGGGGTTGGGGGGCTGACCTGGCTCACCGGCGCTCGCCGGGTGCCGCCGCGCCCACCCGTGCCGCCCCAGCGGCACGACTGCCCCCAGGAGGGGCTGTGGGTGGGCAGGACTGCGTTGTCGGTGGTGACGGGTACGTTCTCGGTATGGGGATGAACGGAATCGGGGCACATATCGTCTGGGACTGGAACGGGACCCTGTTCCATGACAACGAGGCGATCATCGGGGCGACGAACGCGGCTTTCGCGGAGTTGGGGATCGAGCCGATCACACTGGAGCGGTACCGGGAGCTGTACTGCGTACCGGTGCCGAAGTTCTACGAGCGCTTGATCGGGCGGCTGCCCACGGACGAGGAGTGGGAGGCCATGGATGTGGTCTTCCACCGGTACTACGCGGAGCACCGGGTCGGCTGCGGGCTGACCGAGGGTGTGCCGGGGCTGCTGACCGACTGGCTTTCGGCGGGGCGCAGTCAGTCGATCCTCAGCATGTATGTGCACGAGGAACTGGTGCCGCTGGTGCGGGGGTTCGGGATCGAGCCGCATTTCGTACGGGTCGACGGGCGCACCGGTCCCTCCGGCGGCAGCAAGACCGAGCACATGGTGCGGCATCTGCGCCGGCTCGTGGGAGTGGAACCGAGACGGACCGTGGTGATCGGGGACGCCGCCGACGACGCGGTCGCCGCCCGGCACGTCGGCGCGCAGGCCGTGCTCTACACCGGGGGTTCCCACAGCCGCGCCAGCCTGGAGGGGGTCGGCGTACCCGTCGTGGACACCCTGGAGGAGGCCGTCGCCGAGGCCGAGCGGCTCGCCGCGTAGCCCGTCCCCGGCGCCCCGGCGCCCCGGCGCGCCCCGTCTACGTCACCGGCGCCTTCGCCCGCAGCACCGCGAGGAACTCCCGCATCCAGGCGGAGTGGTCCGGCCAGGCGCGGGCGGAGACGAGGGTGCCGTCGACGACGGTCTCGGCGTCCTGGAAGGTGGCGCCGGCTGCCTGCATGTCGAGTTCGAGGGCGGGGTACGCGGTGACGCGGCGCCCCGACAGCGCGTCCACGGCGGCGGTGAGCAGCGGGCCGTGGCAGATCTGGGCGACCGGCTTGTCGGTGTCGAAGAACGACTTGAGGATCTTGCGCAGCTCGGGGTCGTTGCGGAGGTACTCCGGGGCCCGGCCGCCGGGGACGACGACGGCGACGTACTGACCGGGGTCGACCTCGGAGAAGGCCAGGTCGGCGGGCCAGGTGTAGCCGGGCTTCTCGGTGTAGGTGTCGTAGCCCGGTTCGAAGTCGTGGACCACGAAGCGGAGCGTCTTGCGGCTGGGGGCGGCGATGTCGACCTCGTACCCCTCCTCGCGAAGGCGTTGGTAGGGGTAGAGGACCTCCAGCGACTCCGCCGCGTCGCCGGTCACGATCAGGATCTTGGCCGTCATGGTGGGGCTCCCCTCGGTACCGCAGGGCTTCCTTCGTCAGGCTATGGCTTCCTGGGCAACGTGCATCCGGGGTGGAGGTTTGCCAAGGGGGTGTGCTGATGCGGAGTGCGGCGAAAGCGCGTATAAGCTCGGTTGCGCGGAGGTAAGCTCAAAAGTGCGCGACGGGTACTGTGCAGAACGTCAAAGTTCACCCCCCTGTTTTGTACACATACGGCTCATGACGTGCCCCCCGTCCGGAGGGATAGCCTTGTGGCGTGATCAGCGCGATAGTTCGCGGGGACGTCGTCGTCCCTGCCCTGCGCCCGGTGAGCACGGACGACATCCGTGTCCGGGCGGCGGTCGCTGGTCCTCGCGGGCGGGAGGGAGTCACCAGGGCTCCCGGGACGCCGGGCGCACCCATGGGACGGACGGTGCCGAGAGCAGCGTCACACCCCTGCCGGGTGCCGAGAATGGCTGATTACCCCCCGCTCATCTCACCCTGCGGCATAGCGTCGAACCAGACCGGACACCCCGTGTCGTGGTGGCGCTTCGGAGGGGACGAGTTCGTACTTCCTTCTACGTCACGCAACGGCGCGCGACAGGAGCCAGAGGACAATGCAGACCAAGCTGGACGAAGCCAAGGCCGAGCTGCTCGAACGGGCCGCCCGGGTAGCTGAGAACAGCCCGGTCGGGGGGTATCTACCGACTGGGACGACGAGCGAGAGTACGTCCGACATCCCCGACCGGGAGACCGTGCTCGCGTTCCTCCAGCGCTACTACCTGCACACCGCCCCGGAGGACCTGAGCGGCCGCGACCCGGTCGACGTCTTCGGAGCCGCCCACTCCCACTACCGACTGGCCGAGAACCGCCCCCAGGGCACGGCCAACGTGCGGGTCCACACCCCGACCGTCGAGGAGAACGGCTGGACGTCCAGCCACTCCGTCGTCGAGGTCGTCACCGACGACATGCCCTTCCTCGTCGACTCTGTGACGAACGAGCTGTCACGGCAGGGACGCGGGATCCATGTCGTCATCCACCCCCAGGTCGTCGTCCGGCGGGACGTCACCGGCAAGCTCGTCGAGCTGATCATCGACCCCGCCGCCGTCGCCGCGGCGTCCGCCGCCGTGGCTGCCGGGGAGACACTGCCGCACGACGCGCACATCGAGTCCTGGATCCACGTCGAGATCGACCGCGAGACAGACCGCGCGGACCTCAAGCAGATCACCAACGATCTGCTGCGCGTCCTGTCCGACGTCCGCGAGGCCGTCGAGGACTGGGAGAAGATGCGGGACGCGGCGGTCCGGATCGCCGACGGGCTGCCCGCCGAGCACACCGCCGACGACCTGCGCGAACAGGATGTGGAAGAGGCCCGCGAGCTGCTGCGCTGGCTCGCCGACGACCACTTCACCTTCCTCGGCTACCGGGAGTACGAGCTGCGCGAGGACGACTCGCTCGCCGCCGTCGCCGGGACCGGGCTCGGCATCCTGCGCTCCGACCCGCACCACGCCGGCCCCGACGACCACCCCGTCAGCTCCTCCTTCGAGCGGCTGCCCGCCGACGCCCGCGCCAAGGCCCGTGAGCACAAGATCCTCGTCCTGACGAAGGCCAACAGCCGGGCCACCGTCCACCGGCCGTCCTACCTCGACTACGTGGGCGTGAAGAAGTTCGACGCCAAGGGGAACGTGATCGGCGAGCGGCGCTTCCTCGGGCTGTTCTCCTCCGCCGCGTACACCGAGTCCGTGCGCCGGGTGCCCGTCATCCGCCGCAAGGTCGACGAGGTGCTCGTCGGCGCCGGGTTCTCGCCCAACAGCCACGACGGCCGCGACCTGCTCCAGATCCTGGAGACCTACCCGCGCGACGAGCTGTTCCAGACCCCGGCCGACGAACTGCGGTCCATCGTCACGTCCGTGCTCTACCTCCAGGAGCGCAGGCGGCTGCGGCTCTACCTGCGCCAGGACGAGTACGGGCGCTACTACTCCGCCCTCGTCTACCTCCCGCGCGACCGCTACACCACCGGCGTACGCCTCAGGATCATCGACATCCTGAAGGAGGAACTGGGCGGTATCAGCGTCGACTTCACCGCCTGGAACACCGAGTCGATCCTTTCCCGGCTGCACTTCGTGGTCCGCGTCCAGCCGGGCACCGAACTGCCGCACCTCAGCGACGCCGACAAGGACCGCCTGGAGGCCAAACTCGTCGAGGCCGCCCGGTCCTGGTCCGACGGGTTCGCCGAGGCGCTCAACGCCGAGGTCGGCGAGGAGCGCGCCGCCGAGATGCTGCGCAAGTACGGCAACGCCGTCCCCGAGGGGTACAAGGCCGACCACAACCCCCGCGCCGCCGTCGCGGACCTCTGCCGTCTCGAAGCGCTCGACCAGGACGAGGACTTCGAGCTCAGCCTGTACGAGCCGGTGGGCGCCGCGCCCGACGAGCGCCGCTTCAAGATCTACCGCAAGGGCGGCTCGGTCTCGCTCTCCGCGGTGCTGCCCGTCCTCAACCGCATCGGCGTCGAGGTCATCGACGAACGGCCGTACGAGCTGCGCTGCGCGGACCGGACGACCGCGTGGATCTACGACTTCGGGCTGCGTATGCCGAGGGCGCAGGCCGGGAGCGTGGACTACGCCGGGGACGACGCCCGGGAGCGGGTGCAGGAGGCCTTCGCCGCCACCTGGACCGGGCAGGCCGAGAACGACGGGTTCAACGCGCTCGTGCTGAGCGCCGGCCTCACCTGGCGGCAGGCCATGGTGCTGCGCGCGTACGCCAAGTACCTGCGGCAGGCCGGGTCCACCTTCAGCCAGGACTATATGGAGGACACCCTCCGCAACAACGTCCACACCACCCGGTTGCTCGTGTCGCTGTTCGAGGCGCGGATGTCGCCGGACCGCCAGCGCGCCGGGCGGGAGATCGTCGACGCGCTCCTCGAAGAGGTCGACGCCGCGCTCGACCAGGTCGCCAGCCTCGACGAGGACCGGATCCTGCGGTCCTTCCTCACCGTCATCAAGGCGACGCTGCGCACGAACTTCTTCCAGGAGGCGGCCGGCGGCAAGCCGCACGACTACGTCTCCATGAAGTTCGACCCCCAGGCCATCCCCGACCTGCCGGCGCCGCGGCCGGCGTTCGAGATCTGGGTGTACTCGCCGCGCGTCGAGGGCGTACACCTGCGGTTCGGGAAGGTCGCCCGAGGCGGGCTGCGCTGGTCCGACCGGCGCGAGGACTTCCGGACCGAGATCCTGGGCCTGGTCAAGGCGCAGATGGTCAAGAACACCGTCATCGTGCCCGTCGGCGCCAAGGGCGGCTTCGTCGCCAAGCAACTGCCCGACCCGTCGGTGGACCGGGACGCCTGGCTGGCCGAGGGCATCCGCAGCTACAAGACCTTCATCTCCGCGCTGCTCGACATCACCGACAACATGGTCGCGGGCGAGGTCGTACCGCCGGCGGACGTCGTACGGCACGACGAGGACGACACCTATCTCGTCGTCGCCGCGGACAAGGGCACCGCGACCTTCTCCGACATCGCCAACGAGGTCGCCGAGAGCTACAACTTCTGGCTCGGGGACGCCTTCGCCTCCGGCGGCTCGGCCGGCTACGACCACAAGGGCATGGGCATCACCGCGCGCGGTGCCTGGGAGTCGGTCAAGCGGCACTTCCGGGAGCTGGGGGTGAACACGCAGGCCGAGGACTTCACGGTCGTCGGCATCGGTGACATGTCCGGTGACGTGTTCGGCAACGGCATGCTGCTCAGCGAGCACATCCGGCTCGTCGCCGCCTTCGACCACCGGCACATCTTCATCGACCCCAGCCCCGACGCGGCCACCTCCTACGCCGAGCGCCGCCGCGTCTTCGAGCTGCCCCGCTCCAGCTGGGCCGACTACGACACCGATCTGATCTCCACCGGCGGCGGCGTCTTCCCGCGCACCGCCAAGGCGATCCCGATCAACGCCCACATCCGGGACGCCCTCGGCATCGAGGACAAGGTCGCCAAGATGACCCCGGCCGACCTGATGAAGGCCATCCTGAAGGCGCCGGTCGACCTGCTGTGGAACGGCGGCATCGGTACGTATGTGAAGGCGTCGACCGAGTCGCACGCCGATGTCGGCGACAAGGCCAACGACGCCATCCGCGTCGACGGACGGGATCTGCGGGTCCAGGTCGTCGGCGAGGGCGGCAACCTCGGCCTGACCCAGCTGGGCCGGATCGAGTTCGCGCAGAACGGCGGGCGGGTCAACACCGACGCCATCGACAACAGCGCGGGCGTGGACACCTCCGACCACGAGGTGAACATCAAGATCCTGCTCAACGGCCTGGTCACCGACGGCGACATGACCGTCAAGCAGCGCAACAAGCTGCTCGCCGAGATGACCGACGAGGTCGGCCGGCTCGTCCTGCGCAACAACTACGCGCAGAACACGGCGATCGCCAACGCCCTCGCCCAGTCCTCGGACATGCTCCACGCCCAGCAGCGCTTCATGCGTCACCTGGTCCGGGAGGGCCACCTCGACCGGGCGCTCGAATTCCTGCCCACCGACCGGCAGATCCGCGAGCGCCTCGGCACCGGGCACGGCCTCACCGGCCCCGAGACGGCCGTCCTCCTCGCCTACACGAAGATCACAGTCGCCGAGGAACTGCTGCACACCTCGCTGCCGGACGACCCGTACCTGCGCAAGCTGCTGCACGCGTACTTCCCGACCGCGCTGCACGAACGGTTCCCCGAGCATGTCGAAAGCCACCCGCTGAGCCGGGAGATCGTCACGACCCTGCTGGTCAACGACACGGTCAACACAGGCGGTACGAGCTTCCTGCACCGGCTGCGCGAGGAGACCGGGGCCTCGCTGGAGGAGATCGTCCGGGCGCAGACCGCCTCCCGTGCGATCTTCGGTTCGGGTGCGGTGTGGGACGCGGTCGAGGGCCTGGACAACAAGGTCGACGCGGCCGTCCAGACCCGGATCCGGCTGCACTCCCGCCGCCTGGTCGAGCGCGGCACGCGCTGGCTGCTCAACAACCGGCCGCAGCCGCTGGAGCTCAGCGGGACCATCGCCTTCTTCAAGGAGGGTGTGCAGCTGGTCTGGGGTGAGCTGCCCAAGCTGCTGCGCGGCGCGGACCTGGAGTGGTACCAGAAGATCTACGACGAGCTGACGGGCGCCGGGGTCCCCGAGGAGCTGGCCACGCGGGTCGCGGGCTTCTCGTCGGCGTTCCCCACGCTCGACATCGTCGCCGTCGCCGACCGGGTCGGCCGGACGCCGATGGAGGTCGCCGAGGTGTACTACGACCTCGCCGACCGGCTGCGCATCGCCCAGCTCATGGACCGCATCATCGAGCTGCCGCGCGCCGACCGCTGGCAGTCCATGGCCCGCGCGGCGATCCGCGAGGACCTGTACGCGGCCCACGCCTCCCTCACCGCCGAGGTCCTCTCGGCGGGCAACGGCTCCTCCACGCCGGAGCAGCGTTTCAAGCTGTGGGAGCAGAAGAACGCGGCGCTGCTGGGCCGGGCGCGCACGACCCTGGAGGAGATCCAGGGCTCCGACGCGTTCGACCTCGCCAACCTGTCGGTGGCGATGCGGACGATGCGGACACTGCTGCGCTCGCACTCCTAGGGGTACGGCGAAGGGGGCGCCCCAGCTGCTGGGGCGCCCCCTTCCGCGTGCGTGGTGTCGCCGGAGCTACTCGGTGATCTCCCAGAGGGTCAGCTTTCCCTGCACCGTGGGGACTTCCCAGCTGTACTCGCCCGGGGTCAGCCCGGTGATCTCGTACATGGCGAGGTTGCCCTGCTTGGTGACCGTGCAGAGCCTGACGCCCTTGTCGATCTCCGCGTCCTCGCCGAAGGCACCGGAGTCCATGCTGGAGGGCAGCACGTCCGTCCCCGTGCCCTCGGCGCACTCCTGCGGCGTCGTGCCCGCGCTCTTGCCCATCGTCGTGTCGAAGTACCAGAAGCTGTTGTCGAGGTACATGTCCTTCAGGGTGTCGACCATCTCGTCCTCGGTGTCGACCTCCGGCTTGTCGAAGTCGACGTTGACGTAGGACGAGCCCGCGGGGGTGCGGAGCGTGAAGGACTTGCCCTCGAAGATGGCTGTGTACTGGGCGTTCGCGGGGATCGTGGGGGACGCGCTCGGGTCCGTGCCGTTCCCTTCGCCGCCCTGGTCGCCCGAGCCGGAGTCCGCGCCGGTCCCGGTGCCGGTCGGGGACGGGCTCGGCGAGGAGACCGCCTTGTCGTCGGTCTTGTCATCGCTCTTGCCGCCGTCCTCGGTGGCGCCGCTCGCCGAGGTGCCGCCGTCGTCGCCTCCGTCCAGCACGTACACGGCCGCGGCCGCGCCCGAGCCGGCCACGAGCACGAGAGCCAGGGCGACCAGGGCCGCCTTCAGGCCGCGGCGGCCCTTCCTGGGCGCGGCCGGAGCGGGGGCGGGGGCCTGCGGGGTGAGGTTGTAGGTGTCGGTGGCCGGGGGCGGATAGCCGTAGCCGGGGGTAGGGGCCGGGGTCTGGCCCTGGGCCGGTGGGCCGAAGCCGGTCGGCGGCGGTGTCGGAGCCGACTGGGGCACGCCCTGGGTGGTGCCCTGGGCGTACGCGTGGCCCTGGGCCGCCGGGTCGTGGAGCGGGGCCGCGGGAGGCGTCGGGGCGGCGGTCGGGGGAGCCGCCGGGGGCGTGACCGGGGGCCCGGCCGGCATCTGGGGTGCCGTCGGCCGGGGCGGGGCCTGGGCGGACAGCTCGCGGCGGGCGATCTCGGCGGTGAGCGGTTCCGGGAGCCAGCCGGTGAAGTCGCTGAGGCCCCGGTCCGCCGACTCCTGGCAGAGCGCGGCCAGTTCCTCGGTGCCGATGCGCTCGCCCGGGTCGGCGGTCAGACAGCGCTCCAGCAGGGGGCGCAACCGGTCGTCGTAGCCGTCGAGCCTGGGCGGGCGATGCGCGGTGTTGGCGATCTGCGCGGCGATGGTGATGGCGCCGCCGTCGCCGTACGGGTGGCGTCCGGTGGCGGCGACCGCCGCGATCAGGCCGAGCGAGAAGACGTCGGTGGCCGGGGTGACCTGCTCGCCGAGGGCGTGTTCCGGCGACATGTACTGCGGGGTGCCGATCAGGCCGCCGGACTGGGTCAGGTGGGTGGCGTCGGCGGCGCGGGCGATGCCGAAGTCGATGACGTACGGGCCCTGGGAGCCCAGCAGGATGTTGCTGGGCTTGAGGTCGCGGTGGATGACCCCGGCGGCGTGGATGGAGGTGAGGGCGCGGGCCGCGCAGCCGACGAGCTGGAACACGGCGGGCAGGGGGAGCGGTCCGAAGGCGACGAGGGCGTCGTGCAGGGAGATGCCCGCGATGAACGCCGAGGCCAGCCAGGGCAGTTCGCCGGTGGTGTCGTGGTCGACGACCGGGACGATGTGGTAGCCCTGCACGCGGCGGGCTGCCTGGACCTCCTGCTCGAAACGGCGGCGGAAGTCGGCGTCCTGGCCGTACTCGCGGCGGATGACCTTGAGGGCGACGGGCTGGCCGCCGCGGGTGTGCGACAGGTAGACCGTGCCCATGCCGCCCTCGCCGATGCGGGCCTGAAGGTGGTAGCCGGCCGTCTCTCGTGGGTCCTGCGGTCCCAGAGGGCTCAGGATGTCGCCGGTGCTGCTGCTGATGGGAGCCTCCCCCGGTGCGGGTGCCGAACTCCGGTGCCGGTGCGGGCACTTGGAGCGGTCCGAAGCTTATACGGCACTTATGACACTTGGGGTGGGTGTTGCGGTTCCCGGGAGATTGTGTGCGCGGCAGGGGGCGGGGGTGCCTGTTTCGTCGGCGGGTGCGGGTCCGGTGGGGCTTCTCGCGCAGTTCCCCGCGCCCCTGAAAAGCAGGGGCTGCGCCCCGTGCTTTTCAAACGCACCCCCCGACTCACGGCTCCCGGCGCACCCGGCGGCGCCATTCCTCGTCCCTCACCGTGATCGGGGCCGTCGGCGGGAGGCGGCGGGCCGTCGGGGCCTCCGAGATATGAGGGGTCGGGGTCGTCGGCGCCTCCGTCAGGGACAGCGTGCGGAAGGCGGTCTCGATGATGGTCACCGAGGTGGCGACAGGAGCCGGCAGCCAGCCCGTGAAGTCGCGGACGTCCCGGCGGGCCGCCCCGGCACAGTGCTCGGCGACGGCGGCCGCGGAGGGGCGGGAGCCCGGGTCGGCGGTGAGGCAGCGGCGGATGACGTCGACGAGGGGGCGGTCGATGCCGTCCAGGGCGGGTGGGGTGACGTCCGTGGCTGCGATGCGCGTGGCGATGGCCAGGGGATTGCCGCGCCCGTAGGGATGGCTGCCCGTCGCGGCGACCGCGGCGATCAGGCCCAGCGCGAACACGTCGGACGCGGAGGTGACCCGGCGGCCGAGCGCGTGTTCCGGGGACATGTAGCGCGGGGTGCCGATCAGGCGTCCGGCGGTGGTCAGGGTCGCCGCGCCCGCCGCCCGGGCGATACCGAAGTCGAGCAGCCAGGGCCCGTCCGCGGCCAGCAGCAGGTTGGCGGGCTTGACGTCGCGGTGGATCACTCCGGCGGTGTGCACGGCGTCCAGCGCGTACGCGGCGCAGGCCAGCAACTGCAGGACCGTGGCGACGGGGAGCGGGCCGTGGGTCTCCAGTGCCTGGTCGAGGGGGACACCCGGAACGTAGTGCGTGGCCAGCCAGGGGCGCTCGGCACCGGCGTCGTGGTCGACGATCGGCACCAGGTGGTAGCCGGAGACCCGGCGCCCGGCGGCCACCTCGCGGGCGAACCGTTCACGGAAGGCGGGGCTGCTCGCGTACTCCGGACGGACCAGTTTCAGCGCGACCGGTTGGCCGCCGCGGCTGCGGGAGAGATAGACGGTTCCCATGCCGCCCTCACCGATCCGGGCGTACAGCGGATACCCGGCGATCTCCCGCGGATCCTCCGTCCGCAGCGGCTCAGGTACCACCCCACGCATCGACCGCCCCCTCCGCTCAGCCCGTCTCCGGAGCGTATCGCGGTAACGACCCGTCAGAGGCGGATGAGGCAACCGGCGTACCGCCGACGACATCTACCCGAGTGGCCCTCGACCGCACCACGGTCTATAGAGGGTAGAAGGCAGAAGCAGGGATGTACGGAACGAACGGGATTGATGGGGTGAACGCGGACGTGGACCAGCGACCCGCCGTATCCGTCGTCGTGATCGTCTACAACGACGAGGCCAGGCTGCCCACGGCCGTCCGCTCGGTGCTGGAGCAGACGCTGCGGAGCGTGGAGGTCGTGATCGTCGACGACCACAGCACGGACGGCTCCTACGAGGTGGCCGCCCGCCTCGCCGCCGAGCACCCGGGCCGCGTGCGCGCGTACCGGCTGCCCGAGAACAGCGGCGGCTGCGGCGCGCCCCGCAACGCGGGCATCCGGGAGACCCGGGGCGAGTACGTCGTCTTCCTCGACAGCGACGACGTCCTGGAGCGCAACGCCTGCCGGAACCTGCTGGAGGCCGCCGAGAGCACCGGCGCCGACCTCGTCTCCGGACTCTGCGTCCGCGTCCACGTGGATACACGCAACCGGAAGGAGGTCCCGTGGTACCCGTGGCTGTACACCCGCACCCGTACCCTCGACTCCGTCTCCGAGCTGCCCGACCTGCTGGTCTACGACACCCTGTCCACCAACAAGTGCTACCGCCGGGACTTCCTGGTCGAGGGCGGGCTGCTGTTCCCGGTCGGCATCCACTACGAGGACCTCTTCTTCTCCGCCCAGGCGTACGCGGCCGCCCGCCGGATCGCCCTGATCCCCAACCGGGTCTACGACTGGAACGTGGTCGAGAAGGCGCAGTCCAAGTCGATCAGCAACCGGCGGGCCGAGATCGCCAACTTCGCGCACCGGATGGAGATCCACCGCCGGGTGGACCGGCTCCTCGCCGACAAGGGCATGGCGGAGCTGAAGTTCCACAAGGACGTCAAGTTCCTCAAGCACGACCTGGTGCTGCACCTGCGTGACCTGCCCTTCCGGGACGCGGCCTACCGTCAGGAGTTCGCCGGACTGGCCCGCGCCTATCTGGCGTCGATCGACCCGGCCGCGTACGACGACGTCGAGCCCATCCACGCCGTCTGCGCGTATCTGCTGCGGATGGGCGACTGGGACAACCTGCTGCCGGCCGTGGACACGCTCACCAACCGCGACAAGGTCTCCGCGCCCCTCGTCGAGCGCGACGGGCGGATCTACTGGTGCGCCGAGCACCTGGACGCCCCGGGGGAGGAGGGGGAGTTCGCGCGCCGGATCCTGGACGTCACCGAACTCGGCTACCACGCCCGACCGGTCGGGAAGCTCTTCCTGCGCAACGAGCTGACGGAGTACGAGGAGTCGACGGACGCGGGCAGGGGCGGTGGCCGCATCCGTCTCGCCGGGCGCGTCACCAATCCCCTCGGGGTCGTCCCGGCCGACGCCCGGCTCTCCGCCTCGCTGGAGTTCTACGCCCGCCGCCCCGGCGTGCGCTTCCAGACCTTCCGGGTGCCGGTCGCGTGGGTCCGGCACGACGGTCCGTACCTCACATGGCAGGCCGGCGTCGACGTTTCCAGGACGCTCCGCCCGCTGGGCATCGTGGACGCCGTGTGGGACGTACGCCTCCACCTCGACGTCGACGGCGAGCGCACGACGAGTCGGCTGACGGCCGCCGAACCGGGGCTGACGGGTGGCGAGTTGCCGGTCCGGCCGCGGCTCACCCGGCTGGTCGCCGACCGGGTCGAGCCGCAGGTCTCCGCCCGCGGCCACCTCGCGTTCCGCCTGGTCCCCGACAAGAAGGCCACCGTCCTCGTCACCCGGGGCCTTCGGGGCACGCCCGGCAAACTCGCCAAGTCCGGCTACCGCAAAACGAAGGCGCTGCGCAAGAAGGTCACCTCCGGAGACACCAAAATCCGCCTTTATCACGAGGTTTTCCAGCGCATGCCGAGGCAGCGGCGTCTGGTGGTGTTCGAAAGTCACCTCGGCCGGCAGTACAGCGACAGCCCCCGGGCGATCTACGAGGAGATGCGCCGCCAGGGTCTCGACTTCGAGGCGGTGTGGTCCTACGCGGGCCGCCCCGAGGGGTTCCCGGCCGATGCGGCCCTCGTCCGGCGCTGGTCGCTGCCGTATCTGCGGGCGCTGGCCCGCGCCGAGTTCTGGATCGACAACCAGAGCTTCCCGCTGAAACTGACCAAGCGTCCCGGCACGACCTACCTCCAGACCTGGCACGGCTCCGCGCTCAAGCGCATGGGCTTCGACGAGCCCGGCTGGAAGCTCAAGTCCCGCGCCGAGCAGGCCGAACAGCAGCGCACCCTCGACCGCTTCGACCACTTCCTGATCCGCTCGGAGCACGACGTGCGCACCCTCGCGAAGGCCTTCCGGCTGCGGGAGAAGGTGCTGCTGCGGGTGGGCTATCCGCGCAACGACGCGCTCGTACGGGCCCGGGAGAAGGACCGGAAGGACCGGAAGGACCGGAAGGACGGGAAGGACGGGACGGACCGGATGGACCGGCGCGCGCTGCTCGCCGCCGAGTTGGGCATCCCGCCCGTCCCGGCGGACAAGAAGGTCCTGCTCTACGCCCCCACCTTCCGCCACCAGGGGCAGCGCCGCTTCGCCCTCCCCTTCGACGTGGAGCGCTTCGCCGAGACCTTCGGCGACGAGTACGTGCTGCTCGTCCGCGCCCACTACCTCAACCACGTCGTGCTCCCGCCGTCGGTCCGGGGCCGGGTCGTCGACGTGTCCGGCCACCACGACGTGACCCCCGTCCTCGCCCTCGCGGACGCGCTGATCACGGACTACTCGTCGGTGATGTTCGACTACGCGCTGCTGGACCGCCCGATGTTCTTCTTCACCTACGACTACGAGGAGTACGTCCACGAGGGCCGAGGCACCTACTTCGACCTCCTCGAACGCGCGCCGGGCCCGATCGTGCGCACGGAGGACGAGCTGCACACCGTCCTGCGTGATTCCTCGCTGGACGAGCAGACCCTCAAGTACGCCGCCGCGCGGGAGCGGTTCACGGCCGACTTCGGCGAGTACGACAAGGGGACGGCGGCCCGCAGCGTCGTCGACCAGTTCTTCTCCGAGTGGAGGCGCACGTGACCGGGGCGCGGGACGTCTTCCTGGTGTCCAACAGCGTGGACGAGACGGGCGGTGTGACCAGTTGGTCCCATCACCTGGCCCGTCTGCTCACCGAGCGGGGCCACCGCGTCCACGTCATCGGGATCACCACCCCCGAGGACCCGCACCCCCTCGGTGAACTCCCGTACCGCACCACCCGGTTGTACGACGGCCAGCCGCCGGCGCCCGGCCGGGCGCGGGACGCGAGCATGCGGGACAGGGCGACCGTGCTCACCGGCCTGTTCCGGGCCGCGCGGCCCGGCGGGGTCGTCATCGTGACCCAGGTGTGGGCGATGGAGTGGGTGCGGCTCGCCGACACCGGTGGGCTGACCGTCATCGGGATGAGCCACGAGTCCTTCGAGACCTCGCGCCGCTCCTCCCGCTTCCGGCGGGTGCTCACCTACTACCGGGACGTCGACCGCATGCTCGTCCTCACCCGCGAGGACGCCGACCTGTGGATCGGGGCGGGTCTCAACAACGCCTCGTACCTGCCCAACGCGGTGCCGTGGGTGCCGGAGGTGCCCTCGCCGCGCACCGGGAAGGCCGTCATCAGCATCGGCCGGCTCAGCGACGAGAAGGGGGTCGACATGCTCCTCGACACCTGGGCCGAGGTGGCGCCCCGTCACCCCGACTGGACGCTGCTCGTCTACGGCTCCGGCGAGGACGAGGAACTCCTCAGGAAGCAGTGCACGGCCCTCGGTCTCGACGACTCGGTGGCCTGGATGGGCCGTACCCACGACGTCCCGGGCGCGCTGCGCGGCGGTTCGGTCTTCGCGCTGTCCTCCCGGGGCGAGGGCTTCCCGCTCGCCCTGATGGAGGCGATGGCGATGGGCGTCCCCTGTGTCGCCTTCGACTGCGCGCCCGGCGTCCACGAGATCGTGCGCGACGGCGAGGACGGCCTCCTGGTCCGCCCCGGCAACACGGGTGAACTGGCCCGCAAACTGGACCAGTTGATGAGCGACAAGACCCTGCGGGACGGGATGGGCGACACGGCGAGGGAGAACATCCGCCGCTACGGGACGCAGGAGATCGTGGACAGGTGGGAGGCGCTGTTCACCTTCCTGGAAAGGTGAACGGCACCGCGCCCCGCAGGGGCCCTACTTCTTCCCGCCGGTGAACTTCTCGTACTCCTTCAGCACCTCGTCGGTGGGCCCGTCCAGGCGGAGCTCCCCCCGCTCCAGCCACAGCACCCGATCGCACGTGTCCCGGATCGACTTGTTGTTGTGGCTGACCAGGAACACCGTCCCCGCGTGCTTCCGCAGCTCACGGATCCTCGCCTCGGAGCGCTTCTGGAAGGAGCGGTCCCCCGTCGCCAGGGCCTCGTCGATCAGCAGCACGTCGTGGTCCTTGGCGGCGGCGATGGAGAACCGCAGGCGGGCCGCCATGCCGGAGGAGTACGTACGCATGGTGAGCGTGATGAAGTCCCCCTTCTCGTTGATGCCCGAGAAGTCGACGATCTCCTGGTACCGCTCCTTGACCTGTTCGCGGGACATGCCCATGGCGAGCCCGCCGAGGTGGACGTTCCGCTCACCGGTGAGGTCGTTCATCAGGGCCGCGTTGACGCCGAGCAGCGACGGCTGGCCGTCGGTGTAGATGCGGCCGTTCTCCACGGGGAGGAGCCCGGCGACGGCCTTGAGCAGGGTCGACTTGCCGGAGCCGTTGGTCCCGATGAGCCCGATGGCCTCGCCCCGGTACGCGGTGAAGGACACGTTCCGCACGGCGTGCACCGTGCGGACGCCGGCCGCCTTCTCGGCCTTCTCGCGCCGCAGGATGCGGTTGAGCGCGGCGGTCGCGGTGCCGCGCCCGGCCCCCGTGCCGTTGACGCGGTAGACGATGTCGACGCCGTCGACGACGACGGTCGGGACGGGCTCGGGGGCGGCGCCGCCGGTGACCTGGTCGGCCTCCCGCCGGGTGCCGGGAACGGTGGGGTTGATGACGGTGTCAGCCACGGCCGTACGTCTCCTCAGCCTTCCAGAAGTAGATGAACCCGCCGACGCCCGCGAGGAGCGCCCAGCCCGCCGCGATCGCCCAGACGTGCGGCGGCAGGTGGCCCGCGTGGAAGCTGTCGATCAGCGCGAACCGCATGAGATCGATGTAGACGGCGGCGGGATTGCACTCCAGCAGCAGATGCACGAACGCCGGGATGTTCCGGTCGGCGAGCATGTGGTCGATGCTGAACATCACGCCCGACGCGTACATCCAGGTGCGCAGCACGAACGGCATCAGCTGCGCGATGTCGGGGGTCTTGGCGCCGATCCGCGCCATCACCATCGCGACGCCGGCGTTGAACACGAACTGCAGCGTCAGCGCGGGGACGATCAGCAGCCAGGACGGGGCGAGCGGAACGCCGAAGGCCAGCAGGATCACGACCAGCGCCGCCATCGAGAAGAGCAGTTGCTGGAGCTGCTGCAGGCAGTACGACAGGGGGAGCGAGGCGCGGGGGAAGTGCAGGGCCCGGACCAGGCCGAGGCTGCCGGATATGGCCCGGGTGCCCGCCATGATCGAGCTCTGGGTGAAGGTCCACACGAACACGCCGGTCACGAGGAACGGGACGTAGTCCGGCACGCCCTTCTTGGTGCCCATGAGCAGGCCGAAGATCAGGTAGTAGACCGCCGCGTTCAGCAGGGGGTTCGCGATCTGCCAGACCTGGCCGAGCTTCGCCTGGCTGTACTGCGCGGTCAGCTTCGCCGTGGCGAACGCGGTGATGAAGTGCCGCCGGGCCCACAGCTGCCGTACGTAGGCGGCGAGCGAGGGGCGGGCCCCGCTGACGCTGAGGCCGTACCGCTCGGCCAGCTGTGCCGGGGTCTCGGCGGCGCGGGCCGTTCGGGGGGTGTCCGCCGTGGTCGGGGGCGGTGTGTGGAGGACCTGGCTCACATCCGCTGCTTTCGCTAGTGAGGTCGCTGGTGGGGGGCGTCCCGCGTACCCGGCCTCGTGCTCGGCCGCGCTCTCGTGGCTTCTCGCGTCGCCCTTGCCCTGCTCTTACGTCGGGACGGGACCGTATCGTCGCAACGTGAGAGTAAGCCGATTCGACGTCGGAACGCAACCGTTTCGTCGTCACGGCCTATGCTGTGGGCCATGACGACGAACGCCGACCCCTCCGAGGGGCAGCCGCCGCCACGGCCGCGCCGCCGGGCCCCCGCGGGGGCGGCCGTGCTCCGCGAGGACGTGACGGAGGCGATCCGGGCGGCGGTCTTCGAGGAACTGGCGGCCGTCGGCTACGCCCGGATGTCCATCGAGGGCATCGCGCGCCGCGCGGGCGTCGGCAAGACGGCGGTGTACCGCCGCTGGCGCTCCAAGCTGCACCTCGTGCTGGATCTCGTCTCCGCGGTGGCGGTCCAGGGGCTGCCGATGCCGGACACGGGCTCGCTGGAGGGCGACCTCCGGCTGCTCTACGAGGTCACGTCCCGCGCGCTGCGCCACCCGGTCGCCGGCCAGATCATCCCCGACCTCCAGGCCGAGGCCGCCCGCAACCCGGAGATCGCCGAGGCGATGCAGAAGGCGTTGCGGGAGGGGCAGCAGAGCGTCGCCACGGGGATCGTCGCCGCGGCGGTCGCCCGGGGCGAGGTCCGTGCGGGGGTGGACGAGGACCTTGCCCTGGACGTGATCTCCGGTCCGCTGTACTGGCGGTCGGTGGTCGTACGGGCGCCGAAGCTGCCGAAGGGGTATCTGGAGAGCCTGACGCGGGCCACGGCGGGGGCGTTGCGGGCGCTGTAGGTGGGCCGTCGGGCGGCGGTGTTCCGGAGGGCTGAACCTTGCGGAGGGCTGAACGTTCCGTAGGCGGATGGCGTCCTAGTCACAGCCGCTCAGGAATGGGGTCGCCGTGACTCGCTTATGCTCCCGTGCTCGTTCCGTGCTCCTCGCCGCGCTGATCGCGGGGACGGTGGGGACGACCGTCGCCTGTGACGGCGACACGGCTCCCGAACCGAAGGGACGAGCCTCGCCGAAGCAGACCACGGCACGGAACACCGTCATGTGGCGGGAGCCCGCTTCGTACGTCTACACCCTCACGTCGACCTCGCAGGCCCTGGCGGGGAAGTTCCGGGTGACGGTCCGGGACGGCGAGGTGGCCGACGCCGTCGGCCTCGACGAGGACAGTCGGTGGCTGGTGAAGCAGGGGCCCGGCCGCATCCCCACGATCGGTGACCTGTTGGACATGGTGGAGAAGGCCTGGGAGGAGCAGGCGGACACGGCGGAGGTGAAGTACGCCGTCGGCGGGCACCCCGCGCGGATCACCCTGGACGTGGACGAGAACGCCATCGACGACGAGGCCGAGTACGTCATCACCGGCTACGAGCCGGGCGCCGGTTGAGGCCGAGGGTCAGTGGGCGTTCCGGGTCGCCAACTCCGTTGCCAGGGCGCTGAGTTCCCGGGTGCGCAGCACCCGCTCCCCGAACCCCGGCAGGGGTACGTGCAGGGCTTCCAGCCAGCGCTCCGGGACGGCCTCGACGCCGTACACCGCGCCCGCGAGCCCGCCGGTGACCGCCGCGACCGTGTCGGTGTCGCCACCGAGGTCCACGGCCGCGCGTACGGCGTCCTCGTAGGAGTCGGTGGTCCGTACGGCCCAGACGGCGGAGCCCAGGCAGGGCCAGACGGCGCCGTTGAACTCCGTGGCGTCGTCCGGGTGCCAGTCGGGGGCGAGGACGACCGCGTAGCGGGCGCGGTGGTCGGGGTGGAGCGCCGCCAGGGTGTCGGGGACGGCGGCGAGCGGGTCGCCGCCGTCCAGCGCGATCCGTAGCAGCTCGTGGAAGGCGGCGGTGCCTTCCCAGGCGGCCGGGTCGCCGTGCGTGAGCGCGGACAGCCGCCGGGCCGCCTCCATGGTGCGGTCCCGCCCGTGCCCCGCGAAGTACACGGCCGAGGTGGCGGCCCGCATCAACGCGCCGTTGCCCGCGGCTCGCAGGTTCACCTGGAAGTGGAGGGCGGCGGCGCGGTCCCAGGGGGCGCCGCCGCTCAGCACCTCCTCGGTCTGGATGCCGATGTCCTTGGGGTCGGAGACGGCCCAGCGCTGAAACCTCCGGAAGACGTCGGGCAGGTCGAGCCCACCGCGTTCGAGGAGCGACTCCCCGACGAGCACGGCCATCTGTGTGTCGTCGGTCGCCTCACCCGGGTCCCAGCCGCCGCCTCCGCACA
Organism: Streptomyces akebiae; assembly: GCF_019599145.1. Taxonomy (NCBI): domain Bacteria; kingdom Bacillati; phylum Actinomycetota; class Actinomycetes; order Kitasatosporales; family Streptomycetaceae; genus Streptomyces; species Streptomyces akebiae. Next base: position 6,248,361 of record NZ_CP080647.1, read on the forward strand.
TCTCCCCACCGTGCCCGGCCTTCGGGAAGCGCGCCGAGAAGGCCCCCTCGGGCCCGAACTCGAAGGGCGCGCCGAGCGCGTCCCCGACGGCGGAGCCGAGAACCGCGCCGAGGGCGCGCTGTGGATCAACTGGTTTCAAGGGGGCCTGCCTTGAGGGGGATGAGGAGGGCGTGGAGGGCGTGGAGGTGGGTGGCAGTGGTGGTGAGGCGGGTGGTGGCGTCGATGTCGATGCGGGCGGTCATGGTCGGAGGAGGTCCGTCAGGTCCGGGCCCCGGCCGTCGATCACGTCGGGGCGCTTGACGCCGTGGCCCTCGGCGGTGCCGAAGTACGTCGGGTCACCCGGCTCGGCGGGGACGCGCAGCAGGGCGTCGAGGGACCGGAGGGCGGCGGCGAGGCGTGGGGCGTTCCGCCGCTCGACGTCCGGGTGCGGGTCGCCGTGGAAGTCGAAGGGGCCCCAGATGTCGTGGAAGACGGCGAGTTCCGCCCAGATGCCGGGCGCGTCCGGTGCCACGGTGAGTTCGACCAGCCGGTGTTCCCCGCGCTTCTCGCCCGTCGCGTCGATCCACGTTCCGGCACCCACGACGAGGATGCTCCCGACCGAGGCGTCGGGGAAGCCGACGGGGCGGCTCCGCTCGACGCGCCGGGGTACGTCCTCGTCGTCCAGCGGTCCGAGGAGCGACATCCGGGTGACGAGACCGGTGCCGCCGCTGCCGTCCACGACCCAGTCCCATTCGAGGCTGTCGGGTACGAGCAGTTCGTGTGCGCGCAGCACGGCGGACATCCGGGCCGCCACGGACAGGGCGGAACTCAAAGGTTCCGCGCCATGGGGTGAGACATCGTCGAGTTCCCACGTCCAGGACGCGCAGGCGCCGGGGGAGCGGACCAGGGTCGACATCGTGTCAGTCGCCGTGGGCGGCGAGTTCCCGCAGGTCGTCCAGTGTGAGGGCGCGGGGTTCGGCGGTCGGGGAGACGTGGCCCGCGACCGGATCGGCGGGGGTGCGGGCGCAGGTGGTGAGAGCCTCGGTCGGGGTCAGGCCCCGCTCGTACCACTCGTGCAGGCGGTCGAGCCAGACGAGGCCCGCCTTGTACCCGTCCTCGCCCGCGGCGTCGCGGGGCTCGAAGCTCGCTGCGGCATCGGCGTCGGAGGCCCAGAGGTAGCCGAGGACATCGCCCCGGTCGGCGACGACCGGGACGTACCGGACCTGCCCGGCCCTGGACCGCCTGTAGCCCACGGAGTCGAAGACGGGGCCGTGCCGGAAGACCTCGGTACGCCTCGGGATCTCGAAACGGGACCACACGTCGGAAGGCGTACCGTCCGGCTCGAAGAAGTTGTCGACGCCCGTCTCGGTCGGCCTGCCGAAGTTCGTCGGGTCGTCCGGGTCGATCTCCGCTTCCAGCGCCTCGGAGAGGTCGCGCAGCGCCGCGGCCAGCCGTGGGTAGTTGGCGGCGTGCACGTCGGCCTGGGGACGCCCCTCCAGGTCGTACGGCATCCAGGCGTCCGAGAAGGTCCTGAGGTCGGTGGTGACGTAGTCCAGGAAGGCCGAGGCGCCGAGCACGAACAGCCGCTCCTCGTGGCTCTCGCCACCCGTGCCCGGGATCCGCACGACACCGCGGCAGACGATGTCGGCGTACACCGCGCCGATCTCGCCGGGACGCAGCTCCCCCTCGATCCGGGCGGCCAGTGTCCGGATCTCGTCGTCGGCGGACCGTACCCCGCCGAGCGGGAGGCCGCCCTCGTAGAGCCGGTTGTTCGAGCCGCCGGCCTCGTGGACGGACACATGGACCGTCGGCGGGCCGACGGCCAGCCGGTGCCGCGCGAGAACGGCATGGGCGCCGAGCAGGGCCCGCAGGCACTCCACGACATCGCTTCCGCCGTCGGTGTCGCGTCCCCAGGTCCAGCGGGCGACAGGGGTACTGGCGATCACAGTGCTGCCTCCGGCATGAACGTACCGTCGGGCGGGATCCGCATGACCCCGTCCTCGACACGGATGATGAACTGCACGTCGGTCTTCCCGTACACGTCGGTGAGCCGCTGTGCCGTCCGCATGGCCGCATGGTCGGCCATCGTGCCCTTCGTGTCGACCACGAACGTCTTGAAGTCGGCACCGGACTGCGCCAACTGCTGCATGTTGTCGAAGATCTTCTTGACGGTCTTCTTGGGGTTCGCGACTTCCTTGAACTGGTAGCCGTGGACGTTTCCGGCCGCGTCGCGGGCCATGACGTCCAGGTCCGTGCCCTCGCCGGTCCTGACCCCGGGCTTGATCTCGAAGCCCCCCTTGACCTCGAAGGAGATGTCGCGGACGCCGCTCTCGTACAGCCGGTTGCCCAGCCGCAGCTGCTCGATGCCGCCGGACATCTTGTCCGCGTGGGCCAGGCTGGAGACCGTCTGGTCGAAGCCCGCGGCACCGTCGAAACGGCCGGACGCGATGGTTTCGGCGATCTCCCGGCCGGCGGGGTGACCAGCCAGGTTGTCCAGCACCCGCTCCAGGTCGCCCGGCTTGACCTTCGTCCCCCGCATCTGCTGACGGACCTGATCCTCCAGGTGACCGCCGCGCTCGAACGGCTGAGGGTCGCCGTCCGGCCGCTCCCAGCCGCCGGGGTCGTTCACCCCGTCGTCGCCGGCACCCGTACCGCCCGGGGGATCCTGCGGAGGCCCACTGCCCGGGCCGTCGCCGCCACCGGGTCCGTCGGCACCGCCACCGCCGGGTCCGTCTGCACCGCCGCTGCCCGGTGTCCCGCCGTGCCCATGACCCGCAGGGGTCTCCGCGGGGCCGCCGCGCGGCGTCTCGCCGCCACCGCCACCGCCCGGCGTCTCATGACTTCCCGCCGGGCCCCGGCCCAGGTCATCGGCCCGCCCGCCCGGCAGGTCGTCCGCCCGTCCGCCCGGCGAGCCGTTGTCGCCCACGCGTCCGACAGCCGTGCCGCCGTCGCCCACCTTCGCCCCCGCGCCCACCAGCTCGGTCTCGGGCCGTGGGACGTCGACGCCGCGCTCGGCCGCCGTGCCCTCGTGCCTGATGGCGTCCAGGGACTCGCGGACCGTGCCGTCGGCGTTGTGGACGACGAGGGTCCGGGTGTCGAGGTAGACGACCTCGCCCTGGGGCGTCTCCATGCGGACGCTGTTCTCGGGGGTGAGGCCGGCCGGGAGGTCGTCGGCGATGGTGGGCGGGTCGGCGATCTGGTACGTGCCCTCGCCGAGCCTGATGTGCGTGCCGTCGGTGATGCCGCGCAGGCTCGCCATGACGTCGCTGATCTTCACCGCCGTCGCGCCGACGCCCTTGGTGAGGTACGTCATCGGGTCGACGATCTTGCCGGCCCTGCCCGCGAAGGAGATCGCCTTGGCGATGGCGCCGGCCTTGCCCGCACCGGCGACCGCTCCTCCCGCGCCGCCCGTGAAGATCGTGGTCAGGACGTTGAACGTGACCGCCCCGGCCGCCCGGGCCGGGTTCTTGCCCCACTCGTCGTACGCGATGAGCGCCTTGCCGGTCTCCACCACGGCCGTACGGGAGTCACGCAGCCAGGACGGCAGCTTGTCGTCGGGGGCCAGCCAGTACGCGGCGCCCACCACCGGTACGGCCGTGATGACGATGCCCGTGGCGAGCTTGCCGAGGCCGACCCACGCCTGGCCCGCCGCGTCCCAGCCGTTGAAGCCGACCAGGGTGCCCAGGCCCTTGATCGTGCCCCACACGCCGTCCACGACGAAGCCGACCGTGAAGTCCCAGGCGTGCTCGTGGATGTAGTACCAGGGGTTGGACTCCTCGACCGGGTCACCCCAGGGCAGACCGCCGGCGTTGTTCAGGTCCTCGCCCCGGTAGCCGTACATGTTCTCTTTGTTCGAGCCGTCGTTGACGACCAGCGCCTCGCCCCCGACCAGCGCGACGATCTTGTTGTAGCAGTCGCGTTCGGCGGCCTGGAACGCGGCGTACGCGGCGTTGATGTCCGAGCGGCGGTTGTTGTTCTCCTCGACGAGGTCGCCGTCGGCGCGCCACTCGTCGTCGCCCTCGATCTTCGCGCGGAACGCGATCGCGTCCCGGCGGAGCTGGTCGAACTTCTGCTTGAGCGGGCCGACGGCGGCGGCGTACGTGTCCAGCGCCGAGGCCACGGTCTCCAACTCGGTGGCGAACTCCTCGCCCTTGGCCGCCACCGGCGCGGTCGTGGCGAACAGCGCTTCCGCCTCGGGCGCCTTGTAGTACGCGGAGAGGCCGCCGAAGCGGGTGTGGATCGCCGAGCCCGAGTCCTTCAGGGAGGTGCCGGCCGAGCGGACGCCCGCGATGCTCAGGTCCAGCTGCTCCAGGTTGCCGGTGAACTCGGGGACTTCCTCCGGGATGACGGGGATGTCGTCGCTCACTTCGGCCCCTGCCCGCCGTTCCCGTCGACACCCGGCGGTGGCGGTACGACCGTCGCCTTGAGCGCGTTGGCCTGATGCGTGGCGGCCATGTCCAGGTCGCCGGTGACGTAGGCGTTGGTGGCATCGGCCGCGCCCTGCACGGAGTCGATGGTCCGCTGCGCCATGTACGACAGCTTCTGCTGCCGCTCCTGGAGGTACTGGCTCAGCGCCGCCGCGACCGGTCCGACCGGCACCCGCGGGGTGCCCGCGGCCACCGGTCCGATCATGGGTCCGTTGAACTGCCCGCCCGGTACGGCCGTCCCGGCCGACTCGGCCGCGCTCGCCATGTTCGTCACCAGCGAGTTGGCGGCCTTCTCCAGACCGCCGGCCGCCTCACCGGTCGAGTTCAGCGTGGTCTGCACGTTGATCGGATCGATGTCCCAAGCCGGCACCGTCGCTACCCCCGTAACGCCCTGTCGGACACGTCGTACGTACGTCGTTCGCCGAGGAGTTCCTCGTCGCCGCCGAGCAACTCCTCGGCGGCTTCCCCTAGTACACACGAGCAAACGGCACCGGACAGTTCCCGCTTCTCGTCGATTCCGTCACAGGCGCTACAGCCGGTACGGGCGCCACAGCCACTACGGGGGCGCTACCGCCGCGCCGACCGCCGGGTCCATCCGGCCCACGCCGAGGAGATCATGTCCTCGACGCCGTACCGCGCCTTCCAGCTCAGCTCGGTGGCGATCCGGTCCGCCGAGGCGACGACGCGCGCGGGGTCGCCGGGGCGCCGGTCGACGACCACGGGCGCCAGGTCGTGGCCGGTGAGCGCGTTGATCCGGTCGATCATCTCGCGCACCGAGACGCCCTCCCCGCGCCCGATGTTGAGGGTGAGGTCCGTGCCCGGCGCCTCGCGCAGCCGCCGTGCGGTCGCCACGTGGGCCTCCGCGAGGTCGACGACATGGATGTAGTCCCGGACGCAGGTCCCGTCGGGGGTCGGGTAGTCGGCGCCGAAGATCCGTGGCGGGGCGCCCTCGGAGAGCTTCTCGAAGACCATGGGGACGAGGTTGAAGACGCCGGTGTCGGCCAGTTCGGGGGTCGCGGCGCCGGCCACGTTGAAGTAGCGCAGGGAGGCCGTCGACAGGCCTGTCGCCCGGCCCGTGGCCCGTACCAGCCACTCGCCGACCAGCTTGGTCTCGCCGTACGGGCTCATCGGCGCGCACGGGGCCTCCTCGGTGACGAGGGCCCCCTCCCGCGCGGCGGACGGCATGCCGTACACGGCGGCGGAGGACGAGAAGACGAAGGACGCGACCCCGGCGTCCGTCACGGCGGACAGCAGGGTGCGCAGGCCCTCCACGTTCTCCCGGTAGTAGTGCAGCGGCAGTTCGACGGACTCGCCGACCTGCTTCTTCGCCGCGAGGTGGACGACGCCGGTGACGCGCCGGTCCCGGATCACCCGGGCCAGCCGCTCCCCGTCGAGGGTGGAGCCGATCTCCAACGGGACGCTCTCGGGCACCCGTTCGGCGAGACCGGTGGACAGGTCGTCGTAGACGACGGCCTCCTCGCCCGCGTCGCGCATCGCGCGCACGACGTGCGCCCCGATGTATCCGGCGCCACCGGTGATCAGCCAGGTCATGGACGACCGTCCCCTCTTGGTCAAGACGATGATGCTGGTGAAATCGGGTCGGCTCTCAGTGAAGCAGGCGTTTGAGGCGACGGCGGACGACTTCGGTCAATCCTCGCCAACCGGGCGCGAGTCGCACCGCGAGCGCCCCGGCGTGGGTCGCGTACGGCTGCACGAGGAGCACTCCGTGGCGCGCGCTCGGCAGTGCGCTCCGGCGCAGCAGCCCGGCGCCCGCGACAGCGTGCGCGGTGGTCTCGCGACGGCTGCCGTCCGCGAACCGCAGCCGTAGCCGGAGGTCCCACGTGCCGTTGCCCAGCGCGGTCAGGTCCAGCGGCAGTTCCGCCGTCCAGCTGTCGACGTCCGAGGCGTCCGTCCCGCTGTCGCCCTCCGCCTCGGCCAGGAGGGGCGCCGTGCCGGTGAAGCCCACGCGTCCGTCGTCGCGTTCGGTGAACTCCGCCTCCACGGTCCGGGGCCCCGCCTCCGCCATCCGCCCGTACAGCTCGTGGAGCCGCAGCCGGAGCACCGTGCCCCGCGCGCGGGGCCGCAGTTCCGCGTCGACGGCGGCGGGCAGCAGTTCCATGGGGCGGACGAGGAGATGGTCCAGCTCCACCTGCGGCAGGTCGGCGGACCAGACGGGCGAACCGTCGCCCCCGCGCGCGTAGGGCGGGGTCAGCCGGGCGGGGCGGGCCGACATCTCCTTGAGCCGGGGCAGGTCGCGCGGCTCCTCGGCGGCGAGGATCACCCGGGCGACGACCCGGCCGGGCGCGGGCGCCGGCGCGAAGTCGCCCTCGTCGAAGGTGGCCAGGTGCGCGCGGGTCAGCGCCCACCACTCGCGCCGGTACTCCGCGCCGCGCAGCTCCAGCTCGCGTGCGTACATCCGCAGGGAGTGGTCGAGGAAACGCGTCCGTGTGGCCCGTGCGGGGCCCTTCTCGCCGGCGCCCAGCAGGATGTCGTACGACAGCCGGTCGGCGTCGAGACGGGCCCGCCAGTTGGCGATGTCGGAGCGGTCCAGGGAGATGGACAGCCGGGTCGCGGACCGGCGCACGTGCCAGACGTACACCGGGTCGGGGACGAGCGCGACGCGCGGCGCGGCGGCCAGGACGCGCGCGCCGAACACGAAGTCCTCGTACGGGAAGCGGCCCTCGGGGAAACGGATGACGCGCTCGCGCAGGAAGGAGGCGCGGTAGAGCTTGTTGACGCAGAGGGTGTCGGGCACCAGGCGTGCGCGCTGGGACGAGTGCTCCACCAGCGTGCGCTGGGCGTACAGCTCGGGCTGCCAGGGGGTCTCCCGGCCGGACGGCAGCTCCTTGCGCACGCACAGCCCCGACGCGACCGGCGCGTCGTGCTCCAGGGCCGCCCCCAGCAGCGCGTCCACGGCGCCGGGCGGGAGTACGTCGTCGCTGTCCAGGAACATCACGTACGGCGAGGTCGCGACGTCCAGCCCGGTGTTGCGCGGGGTGCCGCAGCCGCCGCTGTTGACCGGGCGCCGGACCACCCGCAGGCGGGGCTCCTCCCCGGCGAGCCGCTCCAGCAGTTCCGCGCTGCCGTCCGTCGAGCAGTCGTCGACGGCGATCACCTCACGGACGGCCGGTCCCTGTGCGAGGGCCGAGCGCACGGCGTCCCCGACATGGGCCGCGTCGTCGTACCCGATGACGACGACGGAGACCTGCGCCTGCTGAAGAGCCATGGTTGCCCCGCACCTGTGAGAGGTATGTGTGCAAATCTTCCCCTAAGGGCGGCTTCGCGGCCCCGTGGGGAAGATGGCACGCGGGAGGCTGGGGTTCCGCGTGGGGTTGTCGGATTCTGTGGGTGTACCGAGGGTTATCCGGCCGGCTCCGCGAGCGCCGCCTCGTCCAGCGCGGCCGTCAGGCGGTCCAGGCGGTCGCGCAGATCGCGGATGTCGTCGAGGTCGAGGGTCGTCGCCGAGACGATTCGGCGCGGCACCGCCAGCGCGCGTTCCCGCAGGTCAGAGCCCTTCTCGGTCGGCCGCACCACCACCGAGCGCTCGTCGCGCGCGCTGCGTTCGCGCCGGACGAGACCGGCCGCCTCCAGGCGCTTGAGCAGCGGTGAGAGGGTCCCGGAGTCGAGTCGGAGGTGCTCGCCCAGCTTCTTCACGGGCAGCTCGCCCTGCTCCCACAGAACCAGCATCACCAAATACTGCGGATAGGTGATCCCGAGGTCCTTGAGGACCACGCGGTAGACGCCGTTGAAGGCGCGCGAGGCGGCGTGCAGGGAGAAGCAGATCTGCCGGTCGAGGCGGAGGAAGTCCTCCTCGGAGACCTGCCCGGAGACCTCCTCGGAGGTCCCCTCGGGCGCGGGGACGGGGCTCGTGGTCATGGATCCAGGGTAACTCCTGCCCGCCATTTAGTTGTGGGCAATTGAATTGTGTGCTCTACTTGGGGCCGTGAACGGCGGTCGGACCGGACCGCCGGACGTGACAAGACCTGTGAAAGGGATGGTTCTCCCATGGACGCGCTCTACACCGCTGTCGCCACCGCCACCCACGGCCGCGATGGTCGCGCCGTCACCAACGACGGCAAGCTCGACCTCGACCTGGCCCTCCCGGTGGAGCTCGGCGGCAACGGCCAGGGCACCAACCCGGAGCAGCTCTTCGCCGCCGGCTACGCCGCCTGTTTCGCCAGCGCCCTCGGTCTCGTCGGCCGTGCCGCCAAGGTCGACGTCAGCGACGCCGCCGTGACCGCCGAGGTCGGCATAGGCAAGGAGGGCGAGGGCTTCGCCCTGAAGGCCACCCTCCGCGTCGAACTCCCCGACACCGTCGACGAGGCCACCGGCCGCAAGCTCGTCGAGCAGGCCCACCAGGTCTGCCCCTACTCCAACGCCACCCGCGGCAACATGCCGGTCGAGCTGGTCGTCGAGTAGGTACGCCCGCGCGGCTGCGCCGTGTGGGCGTGACAGGCCCGCCGGGCCGTCACGCGGATCGCTCCGTACCTCCCTGCGGAGCGATCCGCGCCAGCACCTCCCCGGTCCGCGGACTCCAGTCCACGACGACCGCCTCCCGCGGCACCTTCTGCCGCCGGGTCAGCAACAGCCACCGCACCCCGTACCGCCGTGCGACGACCGCACGCCGCTCCCGCGTGGACGCCGGATCCAGGTAGGCCCGCACATCGGCGTGCCGCCGGACCCGGTCCTCCTCCTCCAGTGCGGGATCGGGCCAGGTCGGCGCCGCCATGTTCACCCCGTACCCGGGGAGCGCGCGGGCCGCGGAGTACCCGTCGGTGATCAGCGTCTCGCCCGCCCTCACATGCCGCGCCGCCCAGTCGTACGAGGGCCAGCGCGGCGGCTGCTCGAAGCCGACGGGGTCCAGCGCCCGGGGCACGACCGCCCCCGCCTGGACGGTCAGCAGACCCACGCAGGCCCCTGCGGCGGCGGCCCCGCCCAGGACCCGCCGGGCCCAGCCCCACGGCCGGGGCGCCGCCAGCTCCACCGCCAGGGCGAACTGAGCCGGCACCGCGGCGAGCCCCAGGACCCGCCCGTACGTGTAGTGCCCGCTGACCCAGCCGTACGCCACCGTCAGGCACTGCGCCGCGCACATGAGCACCAGCGGGTCCCTCGGGGACCGGCGTCCCCGCGCCCACAGCGCCGGCAGCCCGAGCAGGGCCAGCCAGAGGTTCCCCGCCACGCTCTCGTACAGAAGGCGGTGGATCCCGTCCACGCCCGGGTGCCCGGCCAGCGACAGGACGGCGTAGTACGGCCAGGACACCGCCACCGCGAGGGTGGCCGCGACCGCCGACGCCCACCGGGCCGCCACCGGGCGCGACCATCCGCGCTGCCAGGCCGCCACGATCGCCACGGCCCCGACCAGGGAGGCCACCGCCGTGATCGGATGCACCAGCGTGATCAGCCCGTACAGCGCCCCGAGTCCGGCGTACGCCCAGACGCTGCCGAGGCCGCTCGGCCCGACGTACCGCACCGGTCCGGAGGAAGCGCCGCCCCGCGCGCGTGCCCCCGTCCACGCCCAGGCCCAGAACGTCAGCCCGGTGGCGAACGCCGACGGATAGCCGAGGTTCACGGTCAGCGACATCAGCCCGAGGAAGCCGCTCCACAGCACCCGCTCGGTGCCCCACAGCAGCGTCATGAACAGCACCGCGAGGACCGGCGCCCACGGCCGGGGCGTCAGCACGCGCACGAAACGGCCGATCCCGGTGAGCAGCACCAGCAGGTTCACCGGCCCGGCGAGCTTCACCAGGGACCAGCCGCTCAGCCCGGTCAGCCGCGCCAGCACACCCTGAGCGACGGCGTACGGGGAGTAGTACGGGCTGCCCGCGCCCGGCAGATCGGCGGTCGGGTGGGCCGGGTGCAGCAGGTCCCAGCGCAGCCGTTCGACGACCGCCGCGTGCTGACCGGCGTCGCAGCACAGGGGCACCCGCCAGTACGCCAGTGTCATGACCAGCCAGAACAGCCCACCCATGACGACGTACGGGGTGGGCCGGCGGGTCAGCCGGGTACGGCCGCCGCGCAGCGCGGTGGCCCCGAGCGCGCCATGCCGACGGCGCCGGACGCGTGGTTGCGCACCGGAATCAGGAGAAGCGTGAGAAGTATGGGCTGTACGGGGCATTTGCCGTGTATTCCCGGTATTACCGCACGGGTCAACGGCTCAGCTCGCGGTCACCACATCGAGTGAGTCGCGGGTGGTGGTGATCCGCTCCAGCAGCAGCGGCAGCCCCAGTACCGGCAGCAGCCACGCCACGACGATCAGCCGGTCGCCCCAGATGGTGATGTCCGGATGCCCGGCCTGGTTGAGGATCCCCGTGCCCGCGGCCGCGAGCACGAACCAGCCGAACACCGGCCGCCGGCGCAGCGCGCCCCACGCGCCCGCCACCAGTGCGGCGAGGAACAGCGGCTGGGTCAGCTGCCGACGACCCCACTCCGCCCAGAAGTTCGCTTCCAGGCGCAGGAACTCCGGCCACGGCCGGGCCCGGTCGGGGCGCGTGAAGTGATCGGTGAGCAGGTCCTGAAGGCTTTCCGCGGACGCCGGGTAGTGCAGCAGGGCGGCGAGCGCCGGCGTACCCACCACCGCGCACGCGGACACGGTCCCGACCGCCAGGAGCCACGGCTCGACGGCCCGCACCCATGGCTCGACGGCCTGCCCCCACGGCTCGTCCGCCCGCGGCCCCACCTCGCCGGGCCCGCGCCCCGCCCGTTCACCACCGCGTGCGCGCCGTTCACCACCGAGTCCGTGCCGCGCGGCCACCACCACGCACGCCCCCGTCAGACACACCCCCAGGAACAGCGCCTGCGAGTGCTTCACCGTGAACAGCGCCGCCAGGGAACCGGCGACCAGCAGCACCCCCGCCCGCACCCGACCCTCCCCCGCCAGGGCGCACCCCCAGAGCGCCGTCAGCGTCAGGGCCAGCAGCACACCCTCGGTCATGGGCCGCATGGCGGTCGCGCCGCAGGGGAGAACGTAGTAGAGGGCCTGTCCGGTGAGGGCGACGGGGACCGGCGCGCGTACGGCACGCAGGACCAGGAAGGCGAGGACGCCCCCGGCCGTCGCGATCAGCACGCTCGCCAGCCACACACCCCACAGGACCCCGAACACCGCGACGAACGGGGCCAGCAGAACCGGGTACCCGGGCCGCACCTCGAAGATCCGCAGGAACCGCTCCGAGGTGAACGGCGCGATGGGGACGCCCGACTGCCCGGCCGCCAGCCGCCGGTCCACCCTGCGCCACAGCTCCCGCCGGCACTCCTCGGCCACCCGCGCGGCCGGGCTCGGCGCGCGGAACCGCACCACGTCCACGCGCTGCTTCCGCTCGGCCGCCGCCGCCCGGCTCCCGCAGTAGTGGTCGATGGTCCCGGCCGCCGACTCGCGCACGCCGGCGCCGCCCAGCGTGAGGGCGTACGAGACGTAGTTCTTGGTGTCGGGGGTCGCGCGCCCGGTGACGCTCGCCAGCTGGAGCAGCGCGAAGACGGCGGCGAGCAGCAGCACCCACGCCCGCGCGCGCGTCGCGAAGCCCCGCGCCCGCCCGTCGACCGTGGGAGCCCTCATGACGACAGCGGGAAGGCGGCGGCAGCCGTCGAGGACGGGCTCGGTCGGGGCGCCGGCACCGTGCCCGCCGTCTCGCCCAGCATCAGGGCCCGTACGACCCGCTCGGACGCCCGCCCGTCGTCGAACTCGCAGTACCGCTCCCGGAATCCCGCCCGCAGCCGCGCCGACTCCCTGTCCCGCCACTGTCCGGAGTCGAACAGCCAGGCGAGCTCCCGGTAGGAGCGCGAGACATGGCCGGGCGGGTCGGCGGTGAGGTCGACGTACATGCCCCGGCTCGCGGCGAAGGCGTCGAGGTCGTCGGCGTGGACGACGATCGGACGGTCCAGGTTGGCGTAGTCGACCATCAGGGCCGAGTAGTCCGTGACCAGGACGTCCGAGGCGAGCATCAGCTCCTCCACATGCGGTTCGTCGGTCGCGTCCACGACGACACCCCGCCGGTGCAGCTCGGCGAGCCCGAACCCGCGCGCCGGGCCGTCCACGAGCGACGGATGCAGCCGGACCACGAGGGTGAGCGCCTCGCCCAGGCTGCGCCGCAGGTCCGCGGCGAACCGGGCGAGGTCGAGGCGTTCGACGTGGCCGCCGCGCCGGTAGTCGCGGGGTGTGGGCGCGTACAGCACGACCGTGTGCCCGGCCGGGACGCCCAGCCGCTCACGGACCGCCGCGCCGCTGCCCGGCCCGGCGTTGACGAGGACGTCGTTGCGCGGGCTGCCGGTCCGCAGCGAGGTGAAACCGCACGGGTACGCCCTGCTCCACACCAGCTCGGAGTGGCGGTTGGCGACGAGGCTGTGGTCCCAGCGGTCGGCCCGCCGCAGCAGCTCCGGCACGTCCACGCCGAGCCGGGCACCCGGTTTGTGCAGCAGGTCGGCGCCCATGAACTTGAGCGGGGTCCCCTGGTGGGTGTGGACGTGCACGCTGCCCGGCCGCTTGGTGAGGGCGCCCGGCCAGTCGGCGTTGCCGACGAAGTACGTCGCCCGCGCGGCCAGCCGCAGATACTCGGGCGAGCCCGGCGTCACGTACTCCACGCCCGGCGGCAGCGCCGCCACCCGCTCCGGCCGCACCACCCACACCCCCCGGACGTGCGGCGCGAACTCCCGGGCGGCCTGGTACACCGCCGCCGGGTCCCCCAGCACCCCGCGATGGGAGAACGCCGAGTACAGGGCCAGATTCGGGTCCAGCGGCAACCGCTCGTGCGCCAGCGACCAGCCCCGCCCGACCCACTCGGCGCCGGCCGCCCACAGCCGCTCCCCGCGTACGCCGAGCGCGGTACGGGCGCGGACCGCGCACCGCCGGGCGCGGTAGGCGGCCCAGCCGCCCTCCAACACCCGGTACGCGGGGGCCGGGGAGTCGTCGCCCGACCGGTGCTTCCGGTACAGCGCCGCCGTCCGCCGGAAGAACTCGGCCTGGTCGCCGGACGGCACCCGGTCCGGCGCGGCGAGGATGTCCAGGCAGTGGCCCGCCATCGCGTTCCGCACCCGGGTACGCCAACTCGCCAGGTCGGGGCGGGAGTTCAGATGGGCGAAGACCCGCTCGTACTGGTCGTGCACATCGAAGTGCCCCCGGCCGGTGGTGGACAGGAGGGTGCCCCGAGGCCGCTGCCGGTAGGACACACAGATCCGGTCCAGCGTGGCGATCCGCCCGGCGCCGAGCAGCACCGGGAACGTCCAGGCCGTGTCCTCGTAGTGGCCCGGCGGGAACCGGAAGCTGTGCGCCTCCAGGAACTCACGCCGGTACGCCTTGTTCCACACGACCGTCGGCAGGCCGAGGATCTCCGGACGCTCCGCGAGGGTGAAGGTGCCCTCGCCCGCCGCGCTCAGCAGGTGCGCGTGGGCGTCGCGGCGCGTCTCGCCCCACCAGTACGTGCGGGCGTGGTCGAAGACCAGCACATCGGGGTCCCCGGCCTCGTCCAGCCGGTCCGCCAGCGCGCGCAGGGCGCCCGGCGCGAGCGTGTCGTCACCGTCGAGGAAGAGGACGAAGTCACCGCCGGCGTACGGCAGTCCGGCGTTGCGGGCGCGGCCCGGTCCCACGTTCGCGGGCAGGTGCAGCACCCGTACCCGCGGATCGCGGGCGGCGTACGCGTCGAGGATCTCGCCGCCGCCGTCCGGTGAGCAGTCGTCGACGGCGATCACCTCCACGTCCCCGTACGACTGCTCCAGGGCCGAGTCGAGACACTCGCGCAGATGGCCCCGGACCTCGAAGACGGGGACGACGACACTGAAACGGGGCATGTCCTCAGCTCCTCACGAGGGTCGCGGCGGTCGCCGTCGGGGCCGGGGCCGGGGTGCGCCCGGCGAGCGGCACGACCGGCGGCAGTGCCTCCGGCCGCTCACCGAGGAACACCCGCCGTACGACCCGCTCCGCCGCCCGTCCGTCGTCGAACTGGCAGAACCGCTCCCGGAAGACCGCCCGCAGCGCGTCGGCCTCCACGTCCGCGTAGGAGCCGTCCCGGAACAGCTCCGCCAACTCCCTTTCGGTGCACGCCACATGACCGGGCGGCGCGGCCGGCAGATCGAAGCAGACGCCCCGGGTCTCCCGGAACACCTCCCAGTCGTCCGCGAGGATCACCAGGGGCCGGTCGAGGTGGGCGTAGTCGAACATCAGGGACGAGTAGTCGGTGATCAGCGCGTCGGCCGCGAGACAGACCTCCTCGACGGAAGGGTGCGCGGTGACGTCGATGATCCGCCCGCCGCTGCCGCGAGGGGCGCCGACGGCGGAGCGGTGGTGCGCCCGCAGCAGCACCACGAACTCCTCGCCCACCGCCTCGCAGAACGCCTCCAGGTCGAACCGCGTCTCGTGGCCGGGGGCGTGTCCGCGGTGGGTGGGGGCGTAGAGGAGGGCCTTCCTGCCCTCGGGCACGCCCAGTGCGCGCCGGGCGCGCGCCACGTCCTCGGCCGTCGCCGCGCAGAGGACGTCGTTGCGCGGACAGCCGTACTCCAGCTGTTCGTACCTCCCGGGCAGGGCCCGCTCCCAGGTCTCGGTGGAGTGCCGGTTGGCGGAGAGGACGAAGTCCCAGCGGTCCACGCGCCCGAGGAGAGCGGCCGAACCGGCGACACCGTCGGATCCGGCGGCCACCACCGGATACGCGGACCGGTCCAGGCCCGTCGCCTTCAGCGGCGTGCCGCGCTGGATCCGCAGGTGGACGCTCCCGGAACGCTTGACGACCGTGTCGGCGAAGGCGGCGTCGTCGACGACGTACGTGGCGCGGGCCAGCATCCGCCAGGCACGCGGGGTGCCGAGGACGGCGTGCTCCGCGCCCTGCGGGACCCGGTCCACCGCGTCGGCCGCGACGAGGAACACCGAGCGGACCCGGGGGACGAGTTCGCGGACCTTCGCGTGGAGGGCGGTGAGGTCGCCGCCGACGCCACGGCCCCGGTGCGCGCGGTACACGGCGAGGTTCCGGTCCAGCGGCAGACGGCGCTGGACGGCGTACAGGGCGCGGGCCAGGGGCGTGCGGGGGCGGGGGAGCGCGGCCAGGGCTCCGGTGGCGGCCCGTCGGGCGGCGTGCAGGCCCCGGAACCCGGCGTACGAGCCGTTCGCCAGCAGGCGGTGCTGGAGCCCGAGGTGACCGGCGGGCAGCTGGAGGCCGGTCGGGCGGTGGAGGCCGTAGAGGTGGCCGGCGCGGCGGAAGAAGGCGCGGCGGTGGTGGGCGGGCAGCAGCTCCGGGTGCGCGAGACTCCGCAGCACGATCGCGAAGAGCTGCCCGAACAGCGCCTCCGACAGCCCCTGCCCGGCCGCGGCCCGCGCGAGCACCAGCTCCACCTGGTCGAGGAGTTCCAGATGGCTCTCGCCGGGCGCGTACAGGCGGCTGCCCTGTCGGCGCAGCAGATGGCGTACGCAGACCGTGTCCCGCAGTTCGGCCGTGCGGTCGGCGGCGAGGGCGACCAGGCCGTTCCAGCCGAGGTCGGTGAAATGACCGATGGGGAAGATGAGTTGGCGTTCGCCGAGGAAATCCCGCCGGTAGGCCGCGCTCCACGCGGGGGCGTCCAGGCGTCCGGACGGGCGCACGACGGTCGTGGCGCCCTCCCACCAGTGCGTTCGTTCGTGCGCGAAGCGCAGGACGTCCGGGTCGTCCGTCTCGTCGAGCCGGTCCGCGATCGCCCGCAGCGCGCCCGGCGCGAGCGTGTCGTCCCCGTCCAGGAAGAGGACGTACGTCCCGTGCGCCGCGGCCAGTCCCGCGTTGCGGGCGGCGCTCAGCCCGCCCGCCGGCGGCGACTCGACCGGGGCGACGCGGGTGTCCCTGACGGCGTACGCGGCGCTGATCGCCCCGGCCGGTGAGCCTGCCGCCGCCTCGTGCACCGGAATCAGCTCGAAATCACCGAACGGCTGACCGAGAACCGACTCCAGAGCGAGCGGCAGCCGCCCTTCCACGCCGTACGTGGGGACGATGATGCTGAAGCGGGGCATTCTTTCCTTTCGGGGTGCGTCGTCGGGTGCGTCGTTCGGGTGCGGGTGGGTTGGGGGCGGGTCGCGCAGTTCCCCGCGCCCCTGAAAAGCAGGGGCGGCGCCCCGTGCTTTTCTCCCCTGAGTGGCCGCAGGCCCTCAAGGGGCGCGGGGAACTGCGCGACCCGCCCCCACCGGGCCGGCAGGTGGGGGTCAAAGGGGCGCAGCCCCTGGGTGGGGGCACCTCCCGCTCGAGCGAAGCCGAGAGTGGGGGAGGGGCGGGTAGGGGCGGCGGGGGCGAGGAAAACGCCTACGTGCCCAGCAGATCGTCCGCCCCCACACGCACACTCGCGGCAGACGGAACGGGCCGCCGATCCCCCAACGGCACGACATCACCCGGCGGCACATGCTCACCCAGCACCACCCGCCGCACGACCCGCTCCGCCGCCCGCCCGTCGTCGTACGGACAGAACCGCTCCCGGAACGCCGCCCGCAACTGCGCCGACCGCGACCCCCGCCAGTGGCCCGTCGCGAAGATGTCGATCAGCTCGTCCTCGCTGCGCGCGACCGCCCCCGGCGCACACGACCGCAGATCGAAGTACGTACCGCGCGCCGCCTCGTACGCCTCCCAGTCCTCCGCGTGGATCACGATGGGCCGGTCGAGGTTGGCGTAGTCGAACATCAGGGACGAGTAGTCCGTGATCAGCGCGTCGGAGGCGAGGCAGAGGTTCTCCACGCTCGGGTACCCGGTGACGTCCAGCAGCCGGCCGTGCGCCAGATCGCTCAGTGGGGAGTCGTACACGTGATGCGCCCGGGCCAGGACGACGAAGCGCGGCCCGAGTTTGCGCAGCACCCGCTCCAGATCCAGATGGGCGCGCTGCGAGTGCCGGTAGTCGCGGTGCGTCGGGGCGTACAGGACGGCGACCGCCCCCTCGGGCACACCGAGGTGTTCGCGCACCCGGGCCACGTCCGTCGAATTCGCCCTCAGGAAGACGTCGTTGCGCGGCGAGCCGTATTCGAGGGTGGTGAACGGGGAGGGGTAGACCCGTTCCCAGACGAGCGTGGAGTGGCGGTTGCCGGACAGGACGTAGTCCCACTGGTCGCTGCCGCGCAGTACGTCCTCGAAGTCGGTGCCGCGCGCCGCCGCCGGCCGGTCCCGCAGGTCGAGCCCCATGTGCTTGAGCGGGGTGCCGTGCTGGGTCTGGAGCAGCACCTGGCCGCGCCGCTTGACCAGCCTCCTGTCGAAGTCGACGTTGTTCACCAGGTACTTGGAGCGGGCGAGCGCCGTCCAGTACGCCATCGAGCCGGGCAGCACCCGCCGGGTCGCCACCGGGAGCGTGTGGTGGTGCTCCGGGCGCGCGACCCACGAGGTGCGCATCCCGGGGACGTACGTCCGGAACGCGTTCTCCAGCGCGGCCGGGCTGCACTCGTAGCCCCGGCCCCCGTACGCGGCGAACACCGCCCGGTCCGCACGCAGCGGGAGCAGACGCTGGACGCGGTAGTGGAGGCGCAGGCCGACAGAGCGGAACAGCCCGGCCAGGCCCCGCACCAGACGTCCGACGCCCCGGCCCAGCCGCGCTCCGGCCCACAGGGCGCCGTAGAGGCGCGGGCTGCCCAGCCGCAGGAGCGCGTGCCGGAGCCGGGCGCGGGCGCGGAGGGGCGCGCCGGGGGTGCGGTAGCGGGCGCAGTGCGTGCGGACCGTGCGCAGGAACTCGGCGCGCGCCTCGCGCGGCAGCCGGTGGCGCCGGGAGAACACCGAGGTGAGGTGGTCGAGCATGCGCCGGAAGAGCTCCGGACGCCACTGGGCCAGCTCCGGCCGCTCGTCGAGGTAGGCGAACACCCGGTCGTACTGCTCGAACACGTCGAAGTGACCGTGCGTAGTCGCCCCGAGGAGGCTGCCGTGGCGGCGCCGGCGGTGGTGGACGCAGACCCGGTCGAGGGTGGCGACGGACTCGGCCGCCATCAGGACGGGGTACGTCCAGGCCGTGTCCTCGTAGATGCCGGGCGGGAACCGGAAGTCGTGGTCCTCGACGAACTCCCGTTTGTACGCCTTGTTCCACGCCGCCGGGCGGACGGTGAGCAGGCCGGGGCGGTCGTCGAGCCGGAACGGGGCAGGGCCCTGTTCGGTGAGCCGACGGTCACGTGCGTCGTGGACCGGCTCGCCCGACCAGGAGACCCGTGCGAAGTCATGGACGAGGACGTCCGGTTCGCCGGTCTCCTTGACGCGGTCGGCGATCGCCTGGAGCGCGCCCGGTGTGAAGGTGTCGTCGCCGTCGAGGAAGAGGAGGTAGTCGCCCCTGGCGTACTCCATTCCCGTGTTGCGAGCGGCGCCGGGCCCCGCGTTCTCCCGCAGGCGCACGGTACGCCGCACGCGCGGGTCGCGGGCCGCGAACTCGTCGGCGATGGCCCCGCAGTCGTCGGGCGAGGCGTCGTCGACGACGATCAGTTCGAGGTCGGTGAAGGACTGGGACAGCACAGAATCCAGGCATTCGTGCAGGTACGCCTGAACCTTGTACGCGGGAACGATGACACTGAACCTGGGCAAGGAGGACATCCATGGGTCGGCGCGGGCATACTGCCCGGAAACGGCCGATCGGATGATTTGGTTACGGTGCGTGTTCCATACGGGGGATTCTCAAGGGAGTTGGGGGCGCACGGATGCGTTCCGCGGTGCGCACGCCCCCAGTTGACGGCCGTCACTTCACGGCGCCCGCCATCACCCCCGACACGAACTGCCGTTGGAACGCGAAGAACACGGCCAGTGGGATCACCATCGAGATGAACGCGCCGGGCGCCAACACCTCGATGTTGCTGCCGAACTGCCGTACCTGCTGCTGGAGTGCGACCGTCAGCGGCTGGGAGTCGGAGCTGGAGAAGACCAGCGCGACCAGCATGTCGTTCCACACCCACAGGAACTGGAAGATCCCGAGCGAGGCCAACGCCGGTGCGGCCAGCGGCAGGACGACCGTCGTGAACAGCCGTACCTCGCCCGCTCCGTCCAGCCGCGCCGCCTCCAGCAACTCCCTCGGGATCTCCGCGAAGAAGTTCCGCAACAGGAAGATCGCGAACGGCAGTCCGAAGCCGACGTGGAAGAGGACCACACCGATGATGTCGCCGAAGATCCCGAGGTCCCGGAAGAGCCCGGACAACGGGATCAGCGCCACCTGCACCGGCACCACCAGCAGCCCCACCACGCCCATGAACCACCAGTCGCGGCCCTTGAAGTCCAGCCAGGCGAAGGCGTATCCGGCCATCGCGCCGATCAGGACGACCAGCAGTGTCGCCGGGACCGTGATCCAGACCGTGTTGAACAGGGCGTCCGTGATGCCGTCGTTCTCGAGCAGCGACTCGTAGCTCTTGGTGGTGAGTTGGGCCGGGGCCGAGAACACCTTCCACCACCCGGAGGTGGAGATGTCGGTCGGGTCGCGGAACGACGAGACCAGCAGTCCGAAGGTGGGCACCAGCCAGAACAGCGCCACGAGGAGCAGGAACACACGCAGTGCGCCGCCCGCCGCGCCGCTCGCGAGCCGGGCGGCGAGGGAGCGCTTGGCGCCGTCGGGCGCCTCGTGCGCCGGAGTCCCCGGCGCGGGGGCCGGGGCGGGGGTTTCGACAGTCGTCATCGCTGGCGCTCCTTCCTGAGACGCCGGATGTTGACCCACATCACCGGCAGCACGAGCAGCAGCAGGACCACACCGATCGCGCTGCCGAGACCGAAGTCGCCCCCGCCGCCGTACGACACCAGATAGAGCTGGAGGGCCAGGACGTTGGCCTCGTCCTGGGTGGGCTGCGGCGCGATGATGTAGACGAGGTCGAACACCTTCATCACATTGATCATCAGCGTGACGAGGACCACCACCAGGACCGGCGCGAGCAGCGGCACGGTGACCTTCCGGAACACCTGCCACTCGTTCGCCCCGTCCACCCGGGCCGCTTCGAGCAGATTGCGGTCCACCCCGGCCAGCCCGGCCGCGATCAGCACCATCGCGAAGCCGGCCCACATCCAGACGTACGACCCGATGACGGCCGGGGTGACCAGGGCCGGGCCGAGCCAGTCGATGCCGTTGTAGGGAGCCGCGAAGTTCGAGCCGGGCAGCCTCAGCCGAGCCCCGTCGGCGGATTCCGGCAGGCTGAAGGTGCCGTCGGAGCGGCTGGTCGCGGTGGCGACGACCTCGCCGTCCTTCACCGCCTCGACCTCGACGCCCTTCAGCGCCTTCTCACCCGGGTCGACGGCCCCCTTCTCGCCACCGCCCCCGAGCCGGAAGTCCAGCCAGACGGTCCCGGTGACACCGCTCCCGGCGCCGGCCCCGGGGGTCTTCGCGTCCTGCGCGTCCCCGGGCAGCCGGCCCGGCGCGATGCCCACGAGCGGAAGGAGCGCCGGGGTGCCCGCCCGGACGGCCCCTTCCGTGGTGAACGCCCCGCCGCCGGACGGCCGTAGATCACTGACCTGCGCGTTGGGCCGTGCCTTCGGATACACGGACTCGTCCACGAACACGTCGTGCACGGACGTCACGACCGCGTTGGCGACGCCCTGGTCCGGATCCTGTTCGTACACCAGCCGGAAGATGATGCCCGCGGCCAGCATCGAGATCGCCATCGGCATGAAGACGATCAGCTTGAACGCCGTTCCCCAGCGCACCCGTTCGGTCAGCACCGCGAAGATCAGACCGAGCGCGGTGACGAGGGCCGGGGCCACCGCGACCCAGATCGCGGTGTTGCGTACGGCGACGAGGGTGGAGTCGTCGGAGAAGATCTCCGCGTAGTTGTCGAGGCCGACGAAGCCCGAGCCGTCCGCGTCGAACAGGCTCCGCCAGACCGAGTACCCGATGGGGTAGACCACGAGCGCGCCGAGCAGCACCAGCGCGGGCAGCAGAAACAGCACCGCCACCCACAGCCGGGTACCCGTCACGCTCTTGCGCGGTGCGGCGGGGGGCGTCGGCAGCGCGCCGGCGCCCCCCGCCGTCTTCGTCACGGGGGACGACATGAGGTCGCCGTCAGCCGTTCCCGTAGGCCTTGGCCGCGTCGGTCTCCAACTGCTTCTGGGCACCGGCCACGTCGTCGGGGTTCTTCAGGAAGTCCTGAAGGTCCTTCCACTCACCGACGCCCTGGGTGCCGCCGAACGCCGCCGGGGCCTGGTCGGACATGTCGAAGCGGAAGTCGTCACCCGCCGCGAGCAGCGCCTTGGCGATCTCCCGGGTCACGTCGTCCTTGTAACTGCCCTGGTCCATCTCCTTGTTGGGAGACAGGAAGCCGCCCTGTGCCGCCCAGATCTCCGCCGCGTCGGTCGAGGCGAGGAAGGTGAGCAGCGCCTGCGCGCCCTCGCCGTCCTTCAGTGCCACGGCCGCGTCGCCGCCGGTGACCACGGGGGATTCGTCGCCGACCGCCGGGAACGGGAAGACCTTGGCGTCCGTGCCGATCTCGGCGTCCGTGTCCCCGTTGATGGTGACGGCCACGAAGTCACCCTCGAAGACCATGCCGGCCGGGGCGTCCCCGGTGAAGGTCTGCGTGATCGACTTCGGGTACTCCGTCTGCAGCGCGCCGGACGCCCCGCCCGCGATCAGCTCGTCCTTGCCCCACAACTCCGCGAGCTTGGTGAGGGCTTCCTTCACCGAGGGGTCGGTCCACTTGATCTCGTGCTTGGCCAGCTGGTCGTACTTCTCCGGTCCCGCCTGCGACAGATAGACGTTCTCGAACCAGTCGGTGAGCGTCCAGCCGTCGGCGCCGCCGATGGAGACGGCGGGCGAGCCGGCGTCGGAGAGCGTCTGCGCCGTCTGCAGGAACTCCTCCCAGGTCTTCGGCTCTTCGGTGATCCCGGCCGCCTCGAAGGCGGCGGTGTTGTACCAGACGAGGGACTTGTTGGCGGCCTTCGCGTAGACGCCGTACTGCTTGCCCTCGTACGCGCCGAGGTCCTTCCAGCCGTCCGAGAAGTTCTTGTCCAGCTGAGCCTGGGCCGCGCTGCCGAGCGGCTTCACCCAGCCCTTCTCGGCGAACTGGTGCAACACGCCGACCTGCGGCAGGAACGCCACGTCCGGCGGTTTGCCGCCCTCGATCTTCGTACCGAGGAACGTGGAGGTGTTGTTGCCGGTCGGCACGAACGTCACCGAGGCGCCGGTGCGTTTCTCGAACTCGTCCAGCACCTTCTGGAAGTTGTCCAGCTCCGGGCCGGTGAAGACCGCCGCGACCTCCAGCTTCTGGCCGTCCAGCTTGGGGAGGTCCACGGTGGCCTCGTTGCCGCCGTCGTTGCCGGTGCCGGCGTCGTCACCCTTGTCGTCGTCACCGCCGCACGCGGTGAGGGAGAGGGCGAGGACGCCTGCGGCGAGCACCGCGAGGGCCCTGGACGTGGGGGGATGGGTGGGCTTGCCAAGGGGATTGGGCTTGCGTGTGCGAACCATGCGACCAATGCGGTGGATGTTGCGCATCTCTGACCCCGTTCTCCGTGCGTCGTCGAACGTAGAGCGCTGTCCCGTGCGCTCTGGTCTACGCCGGGTGCTCGGGGGCGGCAAGAGCGCCTGCCGTGTCAACGTCTTGATCGTGACCGCGTCGTGACCATGACTCCGCCCTGGAGAGCCGGGTGCGTGCGCGTCGTGGGGCCCGGTGCGTGCGAGCCGTGGGGCCGGGGTGCCTCTGCGCCGTGGGGCGTCTCGTCGGTGGCGGGTGGCCGGTCCGTTGTGGTCGCTCGCGCGGTTCCCCGCGCGGTTTCCCGCGCCCCCTGCTGGGCATGCGGCCATCAGAGCAGGGACGGTACCCCCGCCGCCGAGACCTCCCGGGCCGCGCGGTCCAACGCGCTGGCCAGCAGAGCCAGATCCGTCGGGCCGTTGCCCAACTCCCGTACCGGACGGCGTGCGGGCGGGTCGCCCATCCGCGTCCAGTCGAGCGGGACGACGGTCGGCCGGAGGGTGGCCGTGCGCGGGATGCGCCCCGTCACCCGGCCCGCCTGGAACGCGGTCGTACGACCCCCCTCGCCCCGCAACTCACCGCGCCCCGGCGCCGGTTCGTCGGGCCCCGGCACCGGCGCGCTCAGCACGACCCGCCCGCCGGCCGCCCGGCCCAGCTCGCTCTCGCCCTTCGGCCCGCCCTCACCGGTCGTGGCCACGAGATGCACCCCGAGCCGCTCGCCCTCCCGGGCCACCGCCTCCAGGGCCCGGACGACCGACCCCGCCGCCGGCCGCCCCGTGGAACCCAGGGGAGGTGACAGCAGCGCGTCGAGGTCGTCGACGATCACGACGAGCCGGGGGAGTTCCGAGGCCCAGCTCTTCCCGGCCCCGCCCCTGCCGTCCTGCTCGGTGTTCCTCCGGCTCGGCCGCAGCCGCAGGGTGGAGCTGGAGGACGAGTCGAGGTCGGCGGCCCCCGCCGATGCGGCCGCCTGCGCGGACCCGCGCCCCGGCGCCCCCGTCCCGGAGGGTCCCGCCCCCGGGGCCGCGGACTTCGCCGACCCGTACCCCGCCGCCGCCGTCGTCGTCGCCGCCGTCGCCGTCGTCGAGGTCGCCGAGCGCTGCGGGACGATACGGCCCGAGACCTCACGCCGCGTGTGCCACTCCACGAACCCGAGCCCGCCGAGCAGTTCGTGGCGTCGCTTCAGCTCGGCGATCAGGGACTGGGCGAACTCCCGCATCCGGACAGGGTCGTTGGCCGTCAGATGGGTCCCCACATGGGGCAGGTCCGTACAGACCCCGAGCCCTTCCCCGGCCCGGCCCCCGCCGGCACCGGCGGCGCCGTCCCGCCCGTCGACGAGGACGACGCCCAGCCGGTCGGGCCGCTCGGCGGCGGCGAGCGACGCGGCGACCGCCCGCAACAGCTCCGTACGGCCGCTGCCGACCGGTCCCTCGATCAGCAGGTGGGGGCCCTCGGCGACGAGGTCCACGGAGACGGGCCCGCGCGGCCCGGCGCCGAGCACGGCCCAGGCGCGCCCCCCGAGCGCCGTCGTGTCGTCGCCCGCGTCGGCCCAGCGAGCCATCAGCGACGCCGGTGTGGCCCGCGCGAGCCCCAGCTCGTCCAGCAGCCGCGCCGACTGCGGCAACGGCGCCGACACCCGCGCCTGCCGGTCGCCGGGCGCCCCGTCCGTCCGCAACGGCGCCAGCGCCCGTGCGAACCGCTCCGCCCACGCCGCCGACACCGCGTCCAGCGTGGCCACCGTGCCCTGGTTCAGCAGGCCGGGCGCATCCCGCGCGTCGAGCGGAGGAAGGTTCCGGGTGCCGGGATGCGCCCGCTCGTCGGCACCGGAGAGAGGGCTGCCCGAGAGGTCGATGGCGATGTGCGTACGGCTCACCACGGCGGAGTCCGCCGGAGCGGAGCCGCCGGCGCGGTCGGGCCGCCCGGGACGCTCCACGTGGTCGGGGCGGGGGCGACCCGGCGAGGCGTCGGACGCCGTACCGCGCGCGTGGTCCACGGGCTCCCGCGACGGAGGACCGGAGTCCACGCCTCGCCCGCCCGCACCGACGTGCGCCGCTCCCGAACGCCCGGCGGGCCCACCGGACACCGGCCCCGACACCGGCCCCGACACCGGGCCCGCTCCCGCACGTCCGGACCTGGGGCCCACCGCCGTATCCGCCGTCCTCGCCGTGCCCACCGCACCGGTCGCACCGGTCGCACCGGCCGCACCGGAACCGCTCACCGCGCCGTACCCGGCGGAGGTGACGCGCAGCAGGCGCAGCGCCGTGGCGACGTCACCGCTGAGGAGGGCGACGGCCCCGCACGCGCGGAACGCGGGGGAGACCTCGCAGGCCGCCGTGTACGTCTCCGTCACCGGTGAGGCGGGCGAGGCGGACTCCGTCTCGGCGAGGCACACGACATGGATCCCGGCGACGGGCCCCTCGTACGCCAGCCGCACCACGGCCTCGCGCACATCCGCGCCCCCGGGGTCCCCGTCCACGATCACCACCGTGTAGGGCCCCGCGAAGCCGCCGCCCGCCGGTCCGTCCTCCCGGGCCCACGACGGCCGTCGCGCGCCCCGGCGCTCCGAGCCGCCCTCGGCCGGGCTCGTCGACCCGGCCGTCGTCGTACGTCCGCCGTCGGCGCCCGGTGTGCTCCCGGGCGCGCGGCCCGCCGTGTCCGCCGCGTGGTCCTCCACGCGGCGGAGCAACTCGTCCAGCCGGGCCGTCGTCTGCTCGCGGTCGTAGGCGAGGAGGAGGCGGCAGTCCTGGCCGTGGGCGGGGCGGAGATGGGGGAGCCAGCCGAGCCAGGACCAGTCGGTGGTGCGCTCCTCGGCGGAACGGTCGCGGTCCGCGCTGATCAGGACCAGTTCCAGGGTGTCGGGGGAGTGCAGCGCGGCGAGCTGGGCCACCACCGCGCGGGTCAGCCCCATCAGCCGGGGGCGCGGTCCGGCCAGCCCCAGCGCGCCGACCTCCCGCAGCCCGGTGGTCACCGGCACCGCCGGCAGCAGGCCGGATCCGTCCGGCGCGGCCCGGTCCGTCGTGCCGAGCCGCACCGTCAGCGCCTCCGGGTGCCCCGGCCCCCGCTCCCACAGCCGGGCGCCGGGCCCGAGCGCGGTGAGCAGCAGCGCGGCGAGGTCCGGCCAGGTCTCCGGCAGCCGCTCCCCGGCCGCCGCGAGCACCGAGGCCAGCGCCCCGCGCTCGTCCTCGTCGTACTCCGCGTCGTACTCGTACGGGTCGTACTCGTCCCCCGACTGCGCCCGCCCCCCGGTCAGCCGCCGTGCCCAGGCTCCGAGCCCACCTCGTTTGCGCACCCCACGCGGCACCTCCGTCCCCCGGAGGGGCGTGCCCTTGCGCGTACCGGACTCGGGGCCCTCGGCGCCGTTCCCGAAACCGCCGTCACCCAAGCGGCCCTCACCGGACCCGCCGTGCCCGAAACCGCCGGGCTCACCTGCTCCGCGCGAGCCCGGGGCACCGCCGGGATCGTGGGCATCGCGGGGACGGTCATGGGCCTCCGCCCCGAGCGCGCCCCCGCCGTCCTCGCCGACACCCTCGTGTACGAGCCCTCGGCCGACACCGGGCGCGGCCCCTCGGCCCGTACCCCCGGCCGTGCCGGACCCCGCACTCCCCGTCGTCCCTGTCGTCCCCGCCGTCCCCGTCGTCCGCTCGATGCCGGGCACCCCACCCTGCCCCGGCACCGTCCGCCGCTCGACACGCCCGTGCCCGGAACCCTCGGCCCCCGGCGCTCCCGCACCCCCACGAGCCGCTCCGCCGGAGCCGGAGCCGGAGTCAGCACCGGAGCCGGAGCCGGAGCCGCTGTCACCCCCGGGTGTCCCTGTCCCCACCGCGATCCGGACATGCCCCTCACCGTCGGGTGTCGTACCGACCCCGCGCGCTCCCGAGGACGAGGCCAGCAGGAGGGCGGACTCGCCGATGCGCAGGAGCGCGCCCGGGGCCAGGCGGACCGGGCGGTCGCCGACGCGCGCGCCGTCGAGGGTGGTGCCGTTGGTGGAGCCGAGGTCGACCACGGAGACCCGGCCGTCGGTGGAGAGGGTGACCGCGCAGTGGAGGCGGGAGACGTCCGGGTCGTCGAGCGGGACGTCGGCGTCGGCGGAGCGGCCGATGTGGATCCTGCCGCCGTGCAGCAGATGGACGCCGCCGGCGTCGGGACCGGCCACCACGTGCAGCTGTGCGGCGGCCTCGTCGACCTCGGGGCCCGGCTCGGAGGGGGCGCCCAGGGAGAGCACCGCGCCGTCGATGAGGGGCGGCTCGCCCAGGGTGCAGCGCTGGGTGTCGAGGCGCTCGGCACCGGCGTACAGCACGACCTGCCCGCCGCCGACCTCCCGGCTGCGCTCCAGACGCTCCGCACCGCCCTCCCCGACGGCGGAGGCGAGGCCCGAGGCCACGGCGGCGAGGGCCGTCCCGGCGGGCGCCGTGACCAGCACGTCGCAGGCCGTGGCACGTCCTCGCGGCTCGGAGGGCGGTCCCAGCGGGTCTACGACGGTCAGCCGGATCTGCATCGCCGTCAGCGGTCCCTTCCGCGCGGGCACCCGCGAGCACGAGGACGAGACTGCGCGGTCCCCACCGCAGACTTCCCCCACCGCTTCACGGGCACGTCGGCCAGTACTGGAGGCATCCTCGCACCTGCCACTGACGAAGCGCCCGCCGCCCAGCGTCAAGTGATCTTGATTGGTCGGCTCTGCCCCCAAAAATGCCTGACCAGTGCCCGCCATTTGATCACTTGAGATCGGTCACGTCCGTATCGCGGCCGCATTCGGGATCGGTCACGTCCGCATCCGGAACCCGACAGACCCCCGCACGGCAACCAACCGCCCATGAGGGAGCGTCTTTCCACCGAACGCATACGGGTACCCGTACGTACTCAAGCCACAGCAAGCGGACAGAGTGGGCAGGAAGAGTCGGGAAGTGAACAGCCCGGTCCCGTGGACGGCCGCACTACAGTGGTCGGAACGTCCGCGAGAGGCCAGGGCGTGACCAGGCAAGCAAGCAACAGGGAGCGCATGACGTGCGGCCGGTAGGCAGTAAGTACCTCCTTGAGGAGCCGATTGGACGCGGCGCCACAGGCACGGTCTGGCGCGCCCGCCAGCGGGAGACCGCCGGGGCCGAGGCGGCCGTGCCCGGTCACCCCGGCGAGACCGTCGCGATCAAGGTCCTCAAGGAGGAGCTCGCGAGCGACGCGGACATCGTGATGCGGTTCCTGCGGGAGCGCTCCGTGCTGCTCCGGCTCACCCACCCGAACATCGTGCGCGTGCGGGACCTCGTCGTCGAGGGCGATCTGCTGGCCCTGGTCATGGACCTGATCGAAGGCCCCGACCTGCACCGCTACCTCCGGGAGAACGGCCCGTTCTCGCCCGTCGGCGCGGCCCTGCTCACCGCCCAGATCGCCGACGCGCTCGCCGCCAGCCACGCCGACGGCGTCGTCCACCGCGACCTGAAGCCCGCGAACGTCCTGCTCAAGCAAGACGGCGGCGAGATGCACCCGATGCTGACGGACTTCGGCATCGCCCGTCTCGCCGACTCCCCGGGCCTGACCCGGACCAGCGAGTTCGTCGGCACGCCCGCGTACGTCGCCCCCGAGTCCGCCGAGGGCCAGCCGCAGACGTCCGCCGTCGACATCTACGGCGCCGGCATCCTGATGTACGAACTGGTCACCGGACGCCCGCCGTTCAACGGCCAGTCCGCGCTCGAAGTGCTGCACCAGCACCTCAGCGCCGAACCGCGCCGCCCCTCCACCGTCCCCGACCCGCTGTGGACGGTCATCGAGCGCTGCCTGCGCAAGAACCCGCGCGAGCGGCCCAGCGCCGTCAACCTCGCCCGCGCGCTCCGCATCGTCGCCGAGGGCGTCGGCGTGCACGCGAACTCCATGCAGATCGCGGCCGCCGAGGGCGTGGGCCACATCCTCGCCCCCGACCCGGCGCCCGCGCGGGTGCCGGGCGCCCCGGAGCCGTTCGGCTCGGCCGACCCGACCCAGGTGCTGCCGCACGGCGCGGGCTCGTACGACGGTCACGATCCCAATGCGGCGACCAGCGTCCTCCCGCACACCTCGGGCCCAGCGGGCTCGGGCGACCCCACCACCGTGCTCCCGCACACCGGCGGCGCCGACCCGACGTCCGTCATGCCGCCGGTTCCGCCGCACGACCCAGGCGGGCAGTCGCCCGACCAGCCGCACCCCTGGCAGAACCAGCTCCGCGCGGCCCGTGACCGCAACGAGCAGACGCAGGTCCAGTACCTCGACCCCAGCGAGGACCCGCTGCGCCGCCGCCCCCAGCGGCAGGCGGGCCGTCCGCAGCAGCCCCCGCAACAGCCCCAGCAGCCGCGCCGACAGCAGCGCCCGGCGCAGGGCGGCCCCGGCCCCGGGTACGGCCATCCGCAGCAGCAACAGCCGTACGCGCCCGCCCCCGCGCGACAGCCGCAGCACCGGCAGCCGGAGCGGTACGCGCCCGCGCCGCAGCCCCAGCAGCCGGCGCCCCGGCCCCAGCGTGAGCCCCGGCCGCCCCGTGAGCCGCGCAGGCGCAGCGCCAACCCGATGCGCATCCCGGGGCTCGGCTGCCTCAAGGGCTGCCTGTTCATGATCGTCCTGCTCGTCGTCGGCGGCTGGCTGATCTGGGAGTTCACGCCGCTGCAGGAGTGGGTCGGCACCGGCAAGAGCTGGTGGGCTCAGCTCTCCGACTGGGTCGGCGAAGTGGGCAAGTGGATCGGCGAGCTGGACAACGGGTCGGGTTCCGGGGGCTCGGGGCAGTAGCACGCCTCATGGCTCGGGGGTGCGGGCGCGTCGGCGGGTGCGGCTCCGGTGGGGCTTCTCACGCATCCCCGCGCCCCTGAGAAGCGGGGCCGCGCCCCGTGCTCTCCAGGCCCGCACGACTGTGGTCTTTCCTGCCCGCGGGGCTTCCTTGGGGACTTGTCGACATCTGAGGGGTGATTTCCGCCTCGGCGGTGAAGGTTGGGTCCCCGGGCGCGTAGCTTTGTCGCCAACACGCGGCCTGTAGGAGCAGTCTTGGGACGGAAGATCGGAAGCCGGTACACCGCGAACCAGATTCTGGGGCGGGGCAGCGCCGGCACGGTGTGGCTGGGTGAGGGCCCGGAGGGCCCCGTCGCCATCAAGCTGCTGCGCGAGGACCTCTCGTCCGACCAGGAACTCGTCAGCCGCTTCGTCCAGGAGCGCACCGCGCTGCTGGGCCTCGACCACCCGAACGTGGTCTCCGTGCGCGACCTCGTCGTCGACGGCAACGACCTCGCCCTCGTCATGGACCTCGTCCGGGGCACGGATCTGCGCACCCGCCTCGACCGGGAGCGGCGCATGGCCCCCGAGGCCGCGGTCGCCATAGTGGCCGACATCGCCGACGGCCTGGCGGCGGCGCACGCGGTCGGCGTCGTCCACCGGGACGTGAAGCCGGAGAACGTGCTGCTGGACATGCAGGGCCCGCTGGGCCCCGGCGGCGCGCACCCGGCCCTCCTCACCGACTTCGGCGTCGCCAAGCTGATCGATTCTCCTCAGCGCACCCGCGCCACGAAGATCATCGGAACCCCGGACTATCTCGCCCCCGAGATCGTCGAGGGCCTGCCGCCCCGCGCGGCCGTGGACATCTACGCCCTCGCGACCGTGCTGTACGAACTGCTGGCCGGCTTCACCCCGTTCGGCGGCGGCCACCCCGGCGCCGTGCTGCGCCGCCATGTCACCGAGACCGTGGTTCCCCTCCCCGGTATCCCCGAGGAACTGTGGCAGCTCCTCGTCCAGTGCCTGGCGAAGGCACCGGCCTCGCGACTGCGCGCGTCGGAGCTGGGTGCGCGGCTGCGGGAGCAGTTGCCGCTGCTGGCCGGGATGCCACCGCTGGACGTCGACGAGCCCGGGTCGGAGACGGAGGAGCCGGCCGAGGGGCAGACCGCGCCGGTGGCGCCCAGGGAGCGGGTGCGGCGAGGGGCCGTACCGCTGGTCCCCGGGGCGAAGCCGGACTCCAACCGGGACACGCACACGTCGATGAGGGTGCCCGGGCCGGACGAGCTGGCGGGCGGGGCCCGGGGGACGGCGCGGGTGCCCAGGGCCTCGGGGGCGCCCCGGCCGGGCTCGGCCCGCCGTCGGGCGATGGCCCGTCGCCGACGGATCACCCTCGGAGCCGCGGCGGTCGCGCTGGTGGTCGCGGCGGGTGTGGGCACCTGGGCGGCGACATCGCAAGGCGACTCGGGCGGCGGGTCCCCGGACATGAAGAACTCCACGCCGGCATCGCCGTGACGTCGTTCCATGTCGACCGCGCTTCCAACAAGATCCTCTTCGACGCCGTCAACCCGACCAGAACCGAGGACGAGGGGGTGGTGGTCGGAGGGTGAGGGACGAGGTGGGGGCCTGTGAGACCGGCCCCCACCCACCCGTAGGCGAACCAGCTGCACGAACGCCGCTGCACCCCCTGGCCGAGGGCGCCCCACCATGGTCACCCGGCGGAGCCGTTAGGCTGGGGGCGTGGCAGTCGTCGATGTATCCGAAGAGCTGAAGTCCCTCTCCTCGACCATGGAGTCGATCGAGGCCGTTTTGGACCTCGACAAGCTGAGGGCAGACATCGCCGTGCTCGAGGAGCAGGCGGCCGCGCCGTCCCTGTGGGACAACCCGGACGAGGCGCAGAAGATCACCAGCAAGCTCTCCCACCTCCAGGCCGAGGTCAGGAAGGCGGAGGCGCTGCGCGGTCGGATCGACGACCTCGGTGTCCTCTTCGAGATGGCCGAGGAGGAGGACGACCCGGACACCCGCGCCGAGGCCGAGTCGGAGCTGACCTCCGTCCGGAAGGCGCTGGACGAGATGGAGGTCCGTACCCTCCTGTCCGGCGAGTACGACTCCCGTGAGGCCCTCGTCAACATCCGCGCCGAGGCCGGTGGCGTCGACGCCGCCGACTTCGCCGAGAAGCTGCAGCGGATGTACCTGCGCTGGGCGGAGCAGAAGGGCTACAAGACCGAGGTGTACGAGACCTCGTACGCGGAGGAGGCGGGCATCAAGTCCACCACCTTCGCCGTGCAGGTGCCGTACGCCTACGGCACGCTCTCCGTGGAGCAGGGCACCCACCGGCTCGTCCGTATCTCGCCGTTCGACAACCAGGGACGGCGGCAGACCTCCTTCGCCGGTGTCGAGATCCTGCCCGTGGTCGAGACGACGGACCACATCGAGATCGACGAGTCCGAGCTGCGCGTGGACGTCTACCGGTCGTCCGGGCCCGGCGGCCAGGGCGTCAACACCACCGACTCCGCGGTGCGGTTGACCCACCTTCCCACCGGCATCGTCGTCTCCTGCCAGAACGAGCGGTCGCAGATCCAGAACAAGGCCACCGCGATGAACGTTCTCCAGGCGAAGCTGCTGGAGCGGCAGCGCCAGGAGGAGCGGGCCAAGATGGACGCCCTCAAGGACGGCGGCAGCTCCTGGGGCAACCAGATGCGTTCGTACGTCCTGCACCCGTACCAGATGGTCAAGGACCTCCGCACCGAGCACGAAGTCGGCAACCCCGAGGCCGTGTTCAATGGCGAGATCGACGGCTTCCTGGAGGCCGGAATTCGCTGGCGCAAGCAGCAGGAGAAGTAGGCCCGCCGAATTCGGCGCTTTGTCGACAAGGCAACTGCCTTCCACCGGAAGGCAGTTGCCTTGTCTGTGTGGGGATGTCTGGGTCTTACGTCACACTCACATGTTGGTGACGAGGTCAAATGCGGTGAACGGGACATCGCGTACGCAACGACCTTGACGTTGCTGGGAAAACTGAGAAGCTGGCGTATGGCATGCGCATTACTGGGGCGCATGTGAACCGGGGGACTTCGACCCAACCGACTGCTCCCGTTGATCGCGGCCCCGGGCGCTGCTCCATTTACTGATAGCTACTGGGGGTAGCAGCCATATGACGAAGAAGACGCGGATCCGCGTGGCGCGAATAGCCGCGGGTGCCGTGATCGCCGCCGGCGCGTCGCTGACCGCCGCGGGCGCCGCTTCCGCGCTGGACCTCGGTGTCGGCGTCGGCGTCAGCACCGACGACGGCGGTTCCATCGAGGCCGATGTCTCGGTCCAGACCGGCAACGACACCGAGGGCAACACCAACGTCGGTGCGACCACCGGCGAGACGACCGGTGAGACCACGACCGGCGAGACCACCAGCACCGGCACGACCGGCAGCGTCAGCACGACGGGCACCATCGGTACGACCGGTACCACGGGCGACACCGGCACGACGGGCACGACCGGTACCACCGGTACTACTGGTACGACCGGTACCACGGGCACGACTGGTACGACCGGTACCACGGGCACCACGGGTACCACGGGCACGACCGGTACCACTGGTACGACCGGTACCACGGGCACGACCGGTACGACCGGTACGACCGGTACGACGGGCACGACCGGCACCACGGGTACCACCGGCACCACGGGTACCACCGGCACCACGGGTACGACCGGCACCACCGGCGGTGACGAGGACTCCACCGGCGGTTCCTCCACCTCCGGCGGCTCCACCGACGGCGGCTCCACCTCCGGTGGGACCGAGCCCGACGGCGGCAACGACGAGGTCGTCCAGCAGGAGGGCTCCTCGGCCCTCACCGACACCGGCTCGGAGACCGAGGCTCAGGGCGCCGGCAGCGGCGAGCTGGCCGAGACCGGTGCCGCCGAGACCACGTTCCTGCTGGTCGGTGCCGCCACGATGATCGTCGGCGGTATCGGCTTCCGTCTGCTGCCGCGCCTGATGGTCGGCCGCGGCGCCGCCGCCTGACCGTAGACGGTCGGACACAGCACCGCACACGTACGACGAAGGCCCGGGGCAGCCAGCCCCGGGCCTTCGTCGTACGTCCTGTCCCCCCGCACGCCCTGTGTCGTCGGGCGTCCCTATGCCTATGCCGTCTGGTGAGCCAGCAGTGCCACGGCCGCTATGAGGATCGCCAGGAGGGCGATCAGGGTCATGGGGCTCAGGCCCGCGAAGGGGTTCTCCTGCTGGAGCCGCTCGCGGCTGGCCCGGCACACATGGCAACGGCCCTCGGCGACGGGGGACGCGCAGTTCGCGCACACCAACCGGTCGTACGTCATGCGCCTCGCCCTCCTTGCAATGGCCTCACACATACCTCAACGCTTCGCGGAACCGGACCGTTCCTCTACTCCACTGTGCCAGGTTCCTCCGGAGGTTGCGCGGGGGCCTCGGAAAGGGGTGGGGGCGGTTGTGGCGCGGCCGCGGGCCGGTGAGGGCTTGCCGCGCGGTTCCCCGCGCCCCTCACGGTGCTGGGGACGGTACAGTCTCGTCCATCCATCCCCGACGGCTTGTGGTGCATCCGTGATCCGATTCGACAACGTGTCCAAGGTCTACCCCAAGCAGACCCGCCCCGCACTCAGGGATGTCTCCCTGGAGGTGGAAAAGGGCGAGTTCGTGTTCCTCGTGGGATCCTCCGGCTCCGGAAAGTCCACGTTCCTGCGGCTGATCCTCCGGGAGGAGCGGTGCAGCCAGGGGCAGGTGCACGTCCTGGGCAAGGATCTCGCGCGCCTGTCCAACTGGAAGGTGCCGCAGATGCGCCGCCAGCTCGGGACGGTCTTCCAGGACTTCCGGCTGCTGCCGAACAAGACGGTCGGCGAGAACGTCGCCTTCGCGCAGGAGGTCATCGGCAAGTCGCGCGGCGAGATCCGCAAGTCCGTGCCCCAGGTGCTGGAGCTGGTCGGCCTCGGCGGCAAGGAGGAGCGGATGCCGGGCGAACTGTCGGGTGGTGAGCAGCAGCGTGTGGCCATCGCACGGGCCTTCGTGAACCGGCCCAAGCTCCTCATCGCGGACGAGCCCACCGGCAACCTCGACCCCCAGACCTCCGTCGGCATCATGAAGCTGCTCGACCGCATCAACCGGACGGGCACGACCGTGGTGATGGCGACCCACGACCAGAACATCGTGGACCAGATGCGCAAGCGCGTCATCGAGCTGGAGAAGGGCCGCCTCGTCCGCGACCAGGCGCGCGGCGTCTACGGCTACCAGCACTGACCGCCCCGTCCACGGAAAGGCCTATCGAGACGCCATGCGCGCCCAGTTCGTCCTGTCGGAGATCGGTGTCGGTCTCCGCCGCAATCTCACGATGACCTTCGCGGTCATCGTCTCCGTCGCCCTCTCCCTCGCCCTGTTCGGCGGCTCACTGCTGATGAGCGACCAGGTCAGCCAGATGAAGGGCTACTGGTACGACAAGGTCAACGTGTCGATCTTCCTCTGCAACAAGAGCGACGCGGAGTCCGACCCCAACTGCGCCAAGGGCGCCGTCACGACCGAGCAGAAGAACCAGATCAAGTCCGACCTGGGCAAGATGGCGGTCGTCGAGAACGTCGCCCACGAGTCGCAGGACGAGGCGTACAAGCACTACAAGGAGCAGTTCGGCGACTCCCCGCTGGCCAGCAGCCTCACCCCGGACCAGATGCAGGAGTCGTACCGCATCAAGCTGAAGGACCCGGAGAAGTACCAGGTCATCGCGAGCGCCTTCAACGGCCGTGACGGTGTCCAGTCGGTGCAGGACCAGAAGGGCATCCTGGACAACCTCTTCAAGCTCCTCGGCTACCTGAACCTCGCGGCGCGCGGTGTGATGGCGGTCATGCTGGTCGTGGCGCTGCTGCTGATCGTCAACACCGTGCGTGTCTCGGCGTTCAGCCGTCGTCGTGAGATCGGGATCATGCGGCTGGTGGGCGCCTCGGGCTTCTACATCCAGGCGCCGTTCATCATGGAGGCGGCGGTCGCCGGTGTCATCGGCGGAGTGATCGCCTGCGTCTTCCTGGGCCTCGGCCAGTACTTCGTGATCGACAACGGAGTGGCGCTGTCCCAGAACCTGCCCCTGATCAATTTCGTCGGCTGGGACGCGGTCCTCATCAAGCTGCCGCTCATCCTCACGGTGAGCTTCCTGATGCCGGCGTTGGCCGCGTTCGTCGCGCTGCGCAAGTACCTGAAGGTGTGACCAATGCCCCTGGGGCCGTACCGGCAAGGGCCGGTACGGCCCTTCGCGTTGTCCTAGACTCGCCGACATGTCAGGCCGAGACCTGTTCTCCCAGCCCCGCCGCATCGGCCGCGGGGCAGCCCTGACATTGGTCTTCGCGAGCGTGCTCGCCACCGGCGCCGCGACCGGCTCCTTCGACGGCCCGCGCGGTGGGACCACGCCCGTCACGAACCCCTCCCGCTCCGCCCCGGCCGACAAGGAGCAGGACGTCGCCGACGCCGCCGCCGAGGCCATGGCCGAGGGCAAGTCCCCCGTGGAGGCCGCCGAGCGTGCCGTCAGCCGCAGCGGCGACCGGTGGGGCGCGGTCTACTCCGAGGGCGAGTACGAGCAGTTCGAGGAGGCCCTCGACGGCGAGTACACCGGCGTCGGCCTCTGGACCCGGCTGGAGCGCGACGGC
Organism: Streptomyces akebiae; assembly: GCF_019599145.1. NCBI lineage: Bacteria > Bacillati > Actinomycetota > Actinomycetes > Kitasatosporales > Streptomycetaceae > Streptomyces > Streptomyces akebiae. Next base: position 6,284,439 of record NZ_CP080647.1, read on the forward strand.
CGGATCGAGGTGACCCGGGTGCAGGGCGGCTCACCCGCCGCCCGCGCCGGGATCCGCGCGGGGGACCGCCTCGTCGGCGTCGACGGCGAGAAGGTCGACGGCCGCCCGGTCACCGAGGTCGTCTCCTTACTCCGCGGCGACGCGATCGACGAGGGCACCGGGAACGCCGGGGCCCCGAAGAGCGCGGCCGCCGGTACGAAGGTGACGCTGGTGCTGGAGCGCGCCGGCCGGACCTGGTCCGCGACCCTGCGCCGGGCCCGCCTCTCCACCGAGGACGTGACCGTGAGCCGCACCGCCGGCGGGGTCGGCGTCATCACCGTCGACGCGTTCACCAAGGGCTCCGGCGATCTCGTACGAGCCGCCGTCGAGCAGTCCCCCGACGCCGCAGGCTTCGTCCTCGACCTCCGTGGCAACTCCGGCGGTCTGGTCTCCGAGGCCGTCACCGCCGCCTCCGTCTTCCTCGACGGGGGCCTCGTCGCCACGTACGACGTCAAGGGCAGGCAGCGGGCCCTGCACGCCGAACCCGGCGGCGACACCACCAGACCCCTGGTCGCGCTCGTCGACGGCGGCACGATGAGCGCGGCCGAGCTGCTCACCGGAGCCCTCCAGGACCGGGGACGCGCGGTGGTCGTGGGCTCCCGCACCTTCGGCAAGGGCTCCGTGCAGATGCCCAGCCGCCTCCCCGACGGCTCCGTCGCCGAACTGACCGTCGGCCACTACCGCACCCCCTCGGGCCGGGGCGTCGACGGCCGGGGCATCACCCCCGACCTCGAAGCGGACGAGGACGCCCTGCAGCGGGCCGAGACGGTGCTGAGCGGTCTCGGGCAATGAGCCGCCCTCGTTAATCGGCTTCCCTCGCACCCCCTCCGTGGTGCGAAAATGGACGGCACTATGAGCAAGGGAATGTACGTACCGAAAGAGTCCCAGCCCAAGCAGGGCGGGGCGGCCGTCAAGGGCCGGGACGGCGAGAAGGGCGGCAAGAAGAAGATCGTCGCCCAGAACAAGAAGGCCCGGCACGACTACGCGATCATCGACACGTACGAGGCCGGCCTCGTGCTGACGGGCACGGAGGTCAAGTCGCTGCGTCAGGGCCGGACCTCGCTGGCCGACGGCTTCGTCCAGATCGACGGGGGCGAGGCGTGGCTGCACAACGCCCACATCCCCGAGTACCACCAGGGCAGCTGGACCAACCACTCCGCGCGCCGCAAGCGGAAGCTCCTGCTGCACCGCGAGGAGATCGACAAGCTGGAGTCCAAGGCGCAGGAGACGGGCCACACGATCGTGCCCCTCGCCCTGTACTTCAAGGACGGCCGGGCCAAGGCCGAGATCGCGCTCGCGCGAGGCAAGAAGGAGTACGACAAGCGGCAGACGCTGCGGGAGAAGCAGGACCGGCGGGAGTCGGACCGGGCGATCGCGGCGGCGAAGCGGAAGCAGCGGGGCCAGTAGGGCTAGGCCGCCGGGAATACGGTGGCATCGGCTCGCGTTGGTCACGTACGATGGCACCTGCACCCCACAGCGGGTGTGGATGTCCTCCCCGGAGGGCATTGAGCGGTATTCAATTCAAGAGTGGCAAACATGGGGATGATCGGTTTCGACAGCGGCTGTTGAGGCAGGGGAAGCGTGTCGAGGAAGCGGCAATGATCTCGTTAACCATATGTCGCAACCAATAATCGCCAACACCAAGCGCGATTCCCAGACCTTCGCTCTCGCTGCCTGATAAGCAGTGATCGAAGGCCCTAATGGGTGTCAGCCCGGGAGTGTTCCCGGCCCGGATCCTGGCATAATCTAGGGAACTAAACCATTGAGCCCGGTCACGGGGTTCGATGGGAAATCAAACAGTGACTGGGCCCGTCGGCGACTTGTTCGCGTGATCGCCGGGGCCGAGAAAATCGCAGCGAACTGCACACGGAGAAGCCCTGGTTCTGCACCGTTGGACGCGGGTTCGATTCCCGCCATCTCCACAATTCCCATGTGGGCGAGGCCCCGCTGCCGTAAGGCAGCGGGGCTTTCGTCTTTTCTCAGCAGGTCACCCGCCCCCGGTCATCCCGTCACCCGGCGGGCCGTGCTCGCCCGTACGGTCAGGCGGGGCGGGAGCAGGGTGGCCTCGGGGACGGGCGTGCCGGAGAGCTTCCTCATCAGCAGGGCCACCGCCTGTTCGCCCACCTCCGCCGCCGGGATGGCGATCGAGGTGACGGGCACGGGGAGGGCCGCGGCGACGTCGTCCGGGCACAGGGCCGTGATCGAGAGGTCGGCGGGGACGCGTAGGCCCAGGTGCTCGAACGCGTCGACCAGGGGTTCCAGGACCGCCTCGTTGTGGATCACCACACCCGTGAGGGCCGGTTGTTCGCGCAGCAGGCGTTCCGCGACCGCGCGGGCCGCCGCCGGGGTGGCCTCGCAGGGGTGCACCGTGGAGGACATGCCGTTGCGGGTGGCGGCGGAGGTGAAGCCCTGGACGACACGCTGCGCGAAGGACGTCTGGCGGACGTAGACCTCGGGCGGCGAGCCGATCAGGCCCACCACGCGGTGGCCCAGACCGGCCAGATGCTCCACACACAGTTCGCCCGCCGTCCTGAAGTCCAGGTCGATGCAGGTCAGGCCGGAGGGATCGGCGGGAAAGCCGATCAGGACCGAGGGACGGTCCAGCGTGCGCAGCAACGGCAGCCTCGGATCGTGGAGTTGGACGTCCATCACGATCAACGCGTCCACCAGGGCCGAGTCCGCCACCCGCCGCAGGCCCTCCTCGCCCTCCTCCTGCGTCAACAGCAGGACGTCGTGGTCGTGTTCGCGGGCGGTCGTGACCGCCGAGACCGCGAACCGCATGACCACCGGCACATGGATCCCGGCCCGTAACGGCACCACCATCGCCAACACGTTCGACTTGCTGCTGGCCAGGGCGCGGGCGCCCGCGTGCGGGCGGTACCCCAGCTCGCGGATGGACGCCTCGACCCGCGCCCGTGTCTCCGCCGAGATCGGGCGCTTGCCGCTCAGCGCGTACGAGACGGTGCTCGGGGAGACGCCCGCGTGCCGGGCCACGTCCGTGATCTTCACCGTCACATCGCCCTCGTTCCCGGGGGAGCGGACTCCCCGTCCAGTTCCAGCGTCAGGAACCCCGTGCCCGCCTCCGCCCGCACCTCACGCCCGTGCGCCGCGAGCCCCCAGGCCGCCCGCGGCTCACCGCAGGACGCCCGCAGCACGTTCCCCTCCCGTACGACGGTGAACGTCACCCCGCCCACCGGGACCGTCACCTGGGCGCCGTGTTCGAGGCCGTACGCGTGCAGGGTGACCCCGTCGGCGTGGTCGTAGTCCGGGCGGTCCACCGCCGCGCCGACCGGGACGACCGCGCCCGGCCGGACGAGGAGCGGCACGCTGGTGAAGTCGTGCCGTTCGCGGACCCAGCGGGGGCCGGTGACCGTGCCGCCGTCCGGGAAGCGGGTCCAGGTGCCCTCGGGGACGTAGTACGTGACGTCGCCCTCGTCGTTGAAGACGGGCGCCACGAGGAGGTCGGGGCCGAGCATGTACTGGCGTTCCAGATGAGCGCAGCCCGGGTCGTCCGGGAACTCCAGCACCATCGCCCGCATCAACGGCACCCCCTCGGTGTGGGCGGTGCGCGCGGCCTCGTAGAGGTAGGGCATGAGGCTGAGCTTGAGGTGGGTGAACTTCCGGAGCACGTCGACCGATTCGTCGTCGAAGAGCCAGGGGACCCGGTACGACGACGAGCCGTGCAGACGGCTGTGCGAGGAGAGCAGGCCGAAGGCGATCCAGCGCTTGAACAGGGCGGGTGAGGGGGTGCCCTCGAAGCCGCCGATGTCGTGGCTCCAGTAGCCGAAGCCCGACAGGCCGAGCGACAGACCTCCCCGCAGCGACTCGGCCATCGACTCGTACGTGGACTCGCAGTCGCCGCCCCAGTGGACGGGGAAGCGCTGGCCGCCGACCGTCGCCGAGCGGGCGAAGAGGACCGCCTCGCCCTCGCCCCGGTGTTTGCGCAGGACGTCGAAGACGGTGCGGTTGTAGAGGTAGGTGTAGTAGTTGTGCATCCGCTCCGGGTCCGTGCCGTCGGACCAGGCCACGTCCAGGGGCACCCGCTCGCCGAAGTCGGTCTTGAAGCAGTCGACGCCCTGGGCGAGCAGCGCCTCCAGCTTCGACGCGTACCACTCGCGGGCCGCCGGGCTGGTGAAGTCGACCAGCGCCATACCGGGCTGCCAGAGGTCCCACTGCCAGACGCTGCCGTCCGGCCGGCGCAGGAGATGGCCGAGGGCCTTGCCCTCCGCGAAGAGCGGGGAGCGCTGGGCGATGTACGGGTTGATCCAGACGCTGATCCTCAGCCCCCGGCGTTTGAGGCGGGCCAGCATGCCCTCCGGATCGGGGAAGACCCGGGGATCCCACTCGAAGTCGCACCACTGGAACTCGCGCATCCAGAAGCAGTCGAAGTGGAAGACGGACAGGGGCAGCCGGCGCTCCCGCATGCCCTCGATGAAGGAGGTCACCGTCTCCTCGTCGTAGGAGGTGGTGAAGGAGGTCGACAGCCACAGGCCGAACGACCAGGCGGGCGGGAGGGCCGGGCGGCCGGTGAGGGCGGTGTACTTGCGGAGGATGTCCTTCGGGGTGGGGCCGTAGATGACGTAGTACGTGAGCTGCTGGGTCTCCGCGCTGAACTGGACCCGCGACACCACCTCCGAGGCGACCTCGAAGGACACCTTGCCGGGGTGGTCGACGAAGACGCCGTAGCCCGCGTCGGTGAGATAGAACGGCACGTTCTTGTAGGCCTGCTCGGTGGCCGTGCCGCCGTCGGCGTTCCAGATGTCCACCACCTGGCCGTTCTTGACCAGCGGGCCGAAGCGCTCGCCGAGGCCGTAGACGCTGGTGCCGACGCCCAGGTTGAGCTGTTCACGGAGGTAGTGGGCGCCGGACGCCTCGCGCATGATGCCCATCGACTTGGGGCCGCTGGTGGTGAGCGTGCGGCCGTGGGCGAGGAAGTCGACGTGCCAGGGGCCGCCGCGCGAGACACGGACCGACAGTTCTCCGGCGGTGAGGGTGGCGTGCTCGTCGTCGTAGGAGGCGTGCGGGGTGAACTCCTCGCTCGTCAGCTCGAAGCGCGGGCCGCGTGGGCGCTCGCCCTCGAAGTGGGTGAACGTGACACCGATGACGTCGGGCATCGGGGCGTGGGCGCTGATCGTCACGACCGGTCCCTTCAGCAGGTCGCCGCGGTGGCGGATGGGCTGGGTCGGGGCGTGCACCTCCAGGGCGCCGCCCTCCGTCGCGGTGACGTCGAGCACCTCGACCGGGTACGCGGCGGTGACGCCCTCGCGGAGCAGCCAGTAGCCGTCGGTGAACTTCATGTGGGGGGATCTCCTTACGTCACGGCCTACTTCACGGCTCCCACGGCGATGCCGCGGGTGAGGGTGCGCTGGAAGAGGAGGAAGAACACCAGGGCGGGGAGCAGGCCGAGCAGGGCGGCCGCGTTGGTCATCGTGGCGTCCATCAGACGCTGGCCCTGGAGGACGCCGAGGGCCACGGACACGGTCTGGTTGTCGTTGGAGATCAGCATGACCAGGGGGAGCAGGAACTCGTTCCAGGTCCAGATGAAGAAGAAGACCAGGAGCACGCCCAGGGTGGGTCGGCTCACGGGGACGACGATCCGCCACAGCACCTGCCACCTGGTCGCGCCGTCGATCCGGGCCGCCTCGACGATCTCGCGGGGGAACTGCCCGAGGACCGAGGAGAGGAGGTAGGTGCCGAAGGCCGCCTGGATCACCGTGAAGACGATGATCACGCTGAGCCTCGTGTCGTAGAGGCCGACCTCCTTGCTCAGGTAGTAGACCGGGTAGACCAGCGCCTCCTGCGGGAGCACGTTCGCCAGGACGAAGAAGGCGAGGACCCAGGTCCGGCCCCTGATCCGGCCGATGCCGATCGCGTACGCGTTCAGGACGGACAGGACCACGGCGAGCAGCGCCACCGAGCCGCTGATCAGCACCGAGTTGACGAGCTTCCGGCCGAAGTCGACGCGCTCCCAGAAGTCCCTCACGCCGTCCGTGTGGAAGCCCTCGGGGAGACTGAGGGGGCCGTTCTGGGCATATTCCGCAGGGGACTTGACCGCGTTGAGCGCGACGATCAGGAACGGCACGATCATGAACAGGGCCGCGACGCACAGGGCGATCAGCACCGGGTAGCGGCGCAGGGCGGTGGTCACGCGTCGGTCCTCTCCTGCAGCTTCAGGCCGACCAGGGCCAGGGCGAGGACGAGCACGGTCAGGACGGTGGAGATCGCCGCGCCGTAACCGACCTGGGTCTTCTCGAAGAACGTGGTGAAGGAGAAGTAGGACGGCACGTCCGTGGCACCGCCGGGGCCGCCCTTCGTCAGCACGTACACCGCGCCGAACACCTTGAGCGCGGCGATCGTGCACCAGAGCAGGACGACGTGGATCTCGGGCCGGATCTGCGGCAGCGTGATGTGGCGGAAGCGGCGCCACCAGCCGGCGCCGTCCAGCTCGGCCGCCTCGTACAGCGCCGGGTCGACGCGTTGCAGGCCCGCCATGAAGACCACCAGGGGAAAACCGAGCTGCACCCACACCATCACGGCCATGACGGTGTAGAGGGCGAGGTCCGGGTCGCCGAGCCAGTCCTGCTGCCATCCGCCCAGCCCGACCGCTTTCAGCGACTCGTTCAGGGAGCCGTTCTCCGGGGCGAGGATCCAGCTCCAGACGATGCCGGCGACCGCGATCGGCAGCACCTGGGGCAGGTAGAAGCAGGCGCGCAGCACGGCGGTGACCCGGCCGCCGAAGTGTTTGCCGACGAAGTCGAACAGGGCGGCGGCCAGGACCAGCCCGAGCGCGGTCGGCACGGCGGCCATGGCGACCACCATGAACAGGCTGTGCCGGAACGACGCCCAGAAGTCCTCGTCGCCCGCCAGTTCCCGGTAGTTGGCGAGGCCGGACCACTCGGGGCCGCCCACGCCCTGCCAGTCGGTGAAGCTCACCCCCGTGTTCATCAGGAACGGGACGACGACGACGGCGAGGAACGCGAGGGCACCGGGCAGGAGGAACAGGGCGTAGGAGTCACCGGGGCGGCGGGGGCGGTGGGCGGCGCCGCCGGAGTGGCGCTTCCCACCGGCCGCCGACCCCCGTTCGACGGTCACCGTCATCGCTTCGGCGCGTCCTTCTCGTACGCCTCCCCGATCGCGTCCAGGTAGGCGTCCGGGTCCGAGCCGCCGGTGATCAGTTTCTGGGTCTCGGAGACGAGGACGTCGTAGAAGCCGGGCACGGGCCAGTCGGGGTAGAAGGCCAGACCGTCCTTCTCGGAGAGGGTGTTGAAGTCGGCGATCAGCTCCTTGGCCCGTGGGTCGGTGATGGCGGTCGGGTCGGCGGCCACCGGGACCCCGCCCTTCTCTCCCAGCAGGTTCTGGATCTTCTCCGACATGGTGATGTCGATGAAGTCGTAGGCGAGTTCCTTGTTCTTCGCCCCCTCGGGGACGACCCAGAGGTTGCCGCCCGAGCCGAGCGTGAGGTCGGTGCCCGGCCACGGGAAGGTGCCCCAGTCGAACTGGTTCTCCGCCTGGAAGCGGCCGTACCACCAGCTTCCCGAGAACAGCATCGGCGCCTTGCCCTGGATGAACGAGACGCCCGCGTCCTCGGACTTCGTCCCCGTCGACTTCTCGCTGATGTACCCCTTCTCCACCCAGTCGGCGAAGGTCCGCGCCCCGTACGTCCACGCGGCGTCGTGGAAGTCGGTCTCGCCCTGGTACAGCTCGTAGGCGTTCACCCAGGCACGGTCCGCCTTGCTCAGCGCCAGCTGGTACAGGTACTGCTGTGCCATGTACTCGGCACCGGCGTTGGCCAGCGGGGTGATGTCGGCCTCGACGAACTCGTCCATGGCGGCGGTGAGTTCGGCGAGCGTGGTGGGCTCGGCGATGCCGTGCTCCGCGAAGAGGTCCTTGTTGTAGAAGACCATCGTGTACTCGGCGTAGTTCGGCACGCCGTACCACTTGCCGGAGCCCATGACCCCGTCGGTGTCGTACTGGCTGGTGGTGCGGACACCCGCGCCGATCTTCTTGTCCCAGCCGCGCGCGGTGACCTCCGGGGTGAGGTCGGTGAGAAGGCCCTGCTTGGACAGGAGCCCGGCCGTCGCGTTGCCCTTGTTGTACTCCATCAGGTCGGGCGCGTCGGAGGAGTTGAGGACCATCGGGGCCGTCTTGCGGATCTGTTCGAAGCCTTTCTCCTCGAACTCGACCTCGACGCCCGGATGTGTCCTCTCGAACTCCTCGATCGCCGCGTTCCACGCCACGCCCATCGCGCTGTCGGGACCCTCGTAGTGCCAGAGGCGGAGCGTCCTGCCGTCCCCGCCCCCGCCGCCGTCCGAGCCGCCGCAGGAGGTCAGGAGCAGCGCCCCGCTCAGGGCCGCCGCCGCGACCGCCGTCATACGCCTTCGTGCCGTTGACATCCTGTGCCTCCAGGGGAGTCGGATGGATCGTCGAACGGTGTGGTCGAATCGCTTCGACGCCGGACGTCGAAGCGCTTCGACGGAAGGTAAGGGTGGGCTCAGAGTGCGTCAATGGGTGCGCGGGAATTCGTCCGGATCATCGCGATCAGCAGAGCCAGGGCCGCCGCGGCCACCGGTACCGCGAAGCCGGTCGCGCCGGAGGCGAAGCCGGTGCCCGCCGCCGGGGCGTGTTCCGCGACCCAGCCGCCCAGGGCGGAGCCGCCCGCTATCCCGCCGAGCAGACCCGTGACGGCGAGGGTCATGCCCTCGTTCAGCCGGCCCTGCGGGGTGCGGTGCTGGACCAGGGCCATGGCGGTGACCATCGTGGGGGCGGTGGCCATGCCGGCGAGCAGGAGGGCCGGGGCGAGGAACAGCAGGGACCCGGTGCCGGCGGCGGTGAGCCAGGGGAGGGCCATCAGGGCGGTCATCGCGGCAAGGCACCGGCGGAAGCGGCGCTCCGCCGGGCCCGTCACCCGCAGCGCGCCGTAGGCCAGCCCCGCCGCGCAGGAGCCGGCCGCCTGGAGGCCGAGGATCACACCCGCCCAGGAGGCGTGGCCCCGGGCGTCCGCGTAGGCGATGGTGACGACCTCCAGGGACCCGAAGACCGCGCCGGTGGCGAGGAAGACGGCGAGGAGCGGCGGGATGCCGGGGGCGCGCAGGGGGGACTTCGCGGTCGTGCGGCCCGTGGGCGGCGGTTCCGTGGCGCGCTGGGCGGCGAAGAGCAGGACGCCCGTCATGCAGAGCAGGCCGCCGACCAGGGTGCCGGCCTCGGGGAACAGGGTGGTGCACAGGACGGCGGCGAGGACCGGGCCGAGCATGAAGCAGAGTTCGTCCGCCGCCTGTTCGAAGGAGTTGGCGGTGTGCAGGGCGGCCGGGTCGTCCTTCAGGAGATGGGCCCAGCGGGCGCGGGACATGCCGCCGGTGTTGGGGACCGGGGCGGTGGCCGCGTACGAGGCGAACAGGGTCCAGTCCGGAGCGTTCCAGCGGACACAGGCGATCAGCGAGAGGCCGCCGAGGAGGGCGACGGCGGTGGCGGGTACGGCGATCCTGGCCTGGCCGTGGCGGTCCACCAGCCGGGCGGTCCAGGGGGCGACCAGGGCGGTGGCGCCGAGGCCGGTGGCGACGACCGCGCCGGCGAGGGCGTAGGAGCCGCGGGCGCCGGCGATCATCAGGATCGCGCTCACGCTGAACATGCCCATGGGGAGGCGGGCGAGGAGGGCGGCCGCGGCGAAGCGGAGGGTGCCGGGGTGCTGGAAGAGGGCGCGGTAGGGGGTGGGGGTGGTGGTGCGTCGGCGGGTACGGGTCCGGTGGGGCTTCTCGCGCGGTTCCCCGCGCCCCTTTCGGGGCGTGGCCCCCGAGGTGCGACGAGAGGTGAAGTCGGCCGCCACGAGGGTGTCGGCGGTGACGGTCAGCAGTGGGCCGTGCTGCTCGGCGGGTTCGCGGTGCGGCATGGGGATACCGTCGCCCCGTTCATGATCCACCGTCCAACACCTGCTCCGTGGTGATTCACGCACCCCGGTTGTAAATTCGGCGGATGTCCACCACGCCCTTTGCCGTCGACCCCCGGTTGCTCCGGGGGTTTCTCGCCGTCGCCGAGGAACTGCACTTCACCCGGGCCGCCGCTCGGCTCTACGTCGCCCAGCAGGCACTCAGCCGGGATGTCCGGCGGCTGGAGCGGGAGTTGGGGGTGGAGCTGTTCGTGCGCAGCACCCGGCAGGTGGTGCTGACGGGGGACGGGGAGCGGCTGGTGCCCCACGCGCGGCGGGTGCTGGCGGCACAGGAGGAGTTGGTGGCCGCGTTCCGGCAGGCCCGCCCCCTGCTGGTGGACCTCAACTCGCCGGGGCTGGCCACCGGCGCACGGGTGCTGCGGCGGGCCCGGGAGCTCGCGCCGGAGCTGGAGTTGATGGCCCGCTACGAGAGCGGGCTGACGTACGCGGCGGCCGAGATCCTCGCGGGGCGGCTGGACGTGTCGTTCGGGAGGTTCGCGGGGCTCGGACCGGCGGTCCGGGCCGGCCTCGCACAGCAGCCGGTGCGGTACACGCCGATGACGGTGATCCTGCCCGAGGACCACCGGCTGGCCGCACTGGACGCCGTACCGCTGGCGGAGCTCGCGGGCGAGCGGGTGTACGCGGGGGCCGGGAACCCCCGTACGCCGGAGTGGACGGATCTGGCGGCGCGGCTCTTCGAGGGGCGGGGGATCGAGGTCGCGCCGCCCGCCCCGCTGGCCGTGGGGGAGGAGGAGTTCCAGCGGATGATGGCCAAGACCAGGTCACCGGTGCTGGCGGTGGTGGACTTCCCGCCCATGCCGGGCACGGTGGCGCGGCCGCTCGTCGATCCCGTGCCGCTGTCCCCGGTCTCGCTGGTGTGGCGGAAAGGGCTCCGCCATCCCGGGCTCGACGCGTTGCGGCGGGCCGCCGCCGAGCTGGCGCGGGCGGAAGTATGGCTGTCACATCCGGCGGACGGGTGGATTCCGCCCACAGATGCACTCATCATGATGACCTTCACCTGACGTCCCACACATGCACATCTTTCCCGCCCATACATTCGTTGGCCCGGGTGCGTGTGAATGGGTGGGGCGCCCCGGATCGGGTGGGGGCCCGGTCCGGTACAGGAAAGTGCGACAGCCCGGCATCGAACACGCACCTGGAACGATCCCGTGGGGGGAAGTGCGTGCACGTCGACAACTGGCCCAAGGGCATTCAGCCGAAGCGGACCGAGGGCGAGGGCCCGGGTCCGGGCCGTGGTGGTAGTGGTGGTGACTCGGGGGACGAGGTGGTCTGGCCCGACGCCGCCGGCAGGACGGGAGCGGTCTCCCAGGTGGAGGCCGCGCCCTGGGAGCGGCCCGACCAGCCCGGGCGCAACCACGATCCGCACGAGGTGACCGTCCAACTCGACGGCGTCGGGCGTGAGGTGGAGGAGGGAACCGGCAGACACGCCGGGAAGAACGGGGACGCGGCGGGTGCCGGTCAGGACTCCGAGGGGCCGGTCTTCGTCGACGAGTCGGGGCGGCGCCGCAACCTCTACCGGCGGCTCGGTATCGCCGTCGGCACCGCCTGCGCGGCGTACGCCGTGGTCATCGTCGGCACCCTGGTGTCGGGCAACTCCGACGCCCCCTGGCTGCCGGTGCCGATGCAGAAGGACGACAAGCCGGCGAGCAAGGTGGACACACCTCCACTGCCGGCCGAGTCGGACGAGCGGTCCGACACGGCGGACGGTTTCGTACCCGACGCCGGTCCGGGTGGCGGCCGCGCGGGAGCGACGGTCTCGCCCGGCGCCAAGTCGCCGACCGGCGCGTCGGGACGGGCCCGGCAGCCCGAGTCGTCCGACGGTGCCGAGCCCTCGGCCCGGCCCAGCGCCGGCGTGGTGCCACAGCCGAAGCCGAGCACCAGCGCCAAGGACCCCGAGCCGTCCGCCTCCGCGTCCGAGCCGCCGAAGGTCGACCCCAGCCCCTCGGGCTCGCCGTCGCCCACGCCCTCGGACACCACCGACCCCGGCCCCGCTCCGGACGGCGGCACGGACACCGTCGCCGGCGGTCCGGCCTCCCCGGCGCCCGTCGAGCCCGCCCCGGCGACCTCGGAAGGCTCGCAGAGCCCGCAGGAGCCGTCGAGCCCGCAGGACCCGCAGAACCCGGAGACACCCGCCTGATGACCCGCTCCCAGCGCGGCGGCACGCCCTCGCGTGCCGCCAAGCGCCCCACCCGCTCGCCGCGTTCCTCGACGAGCGGTACGGGCGGCACCGACGACACCACGGGGAACGGCTCCGCGAAGCGTGCGCGCAGAAGCCCGAAGAAGCGTTCCGGGCGGCGGGTGCCGCTGCGCCATCTGCTGCCCTGCGTCCTGCTCCTCGCCCTGATGGCCATGCTCATGCTGCGCGGCTACGTGCACAGCGAGATCCTCGCGGACCACCGGGTCCGGCCGCCCGTCTCGAACGACCGGGTGCCGAAGGACATACTGAAGGGCGGGCCCGTCATCGACACCCGCTCGGAACGCCGGCGCAGCCTGGAGGTCCCCGACTACGAGCTGGTCCTGACGTTCGACGACGGGCCGGACCCGCGGTGGACCCCCAAGGTCCTCGACATGCTGAGGAAGCACGACGCCAAGGCCGTCTTCTTCATCACCGGCACCATGGCCTCCCGCTACCCGGACCTGGTCCGGCGCATGGTCGACGAGGGCCACGAGATCGGTCTGCACACCTTCAACCACCCGGACCTCTCGCTGCAGACCAAGGACCGCATCGACTGGGAGCTCTCCCAGAACCAGCTGGCGCTCGCGGGCGCCGCCGGTATCCGCACCTCGCTGTTCCGGCCGCCGTACTCGTCGTTCTCGGAGCGCATGGACAACCGGACGTGGCCGGTGACGCGGTACATCGGCAGCCGCGGCTACATCACCGTCGTCAGCGACACCGACAGCCAGGACTGGAAGCGGCCGGGCGTCGCCGAGATCATCCGCCGGTCCACGCCCGAGCGCGGCGACGGCGCGATCGTGCTGATGCACGACTCCGGCGGCGACCGCTCCCAGACCGTCGCCGCGCTGGACCGCTACATCCCCCAGCTCCAGGTCAAGGGCTACAAGTTCGACACCCTGACCGGCGCCCTGAAGGCCCCCAGCGCCCACACCCCGGTCACCGGCCTCGGCCTGGTGAAGGGCAAGGTCTGGGTCACCCTGGTGCAGGTCTCGGAGAGGACCACGAGCGTCCTCGTCGTCGCCCTCGCGGTCGTCGGCGTCCTCGTCCTCGCCCGCTTCGGCCTGATGCTGATCCTGTCGGTCGCGCACGCCCGCAAGGTCCGCCGCCGCACCTTCCGCTGGGGCCCGAACGGGCCGATCACGGAACCCGTCTCGGTGCTCGTCCCCGCGTACAACGAGGCCAAGTGCATCGAGAAGACGGTCCGTTCCCTGGTGGCGAGCGACCACCCCATCGAGGTGCTGGTCATCGACGACGGCTCCAGCGACGGCACGGCCGGCATCGTCGAGGAGCTGGGCAAGGACCTGCCGGGCGTCCGCGTCGTACGGCAGCTCAACGCGGGCAAGCCCGCCGCCCTCAACCGGGGCATCGCCAACGCCCGGCACGAGATCATCGTCATGATGGACGGCGACACGGTCTTCGAACCGTCCACCGTCCGCGAACTGGTCCAGCCCTTCGCCGACCCCCGTGTCGGCGCGGTCGCCGGCAACGCCAAGGTCGGCAACCGGGACACCCTCATCGGCGCCTGGCAGCACATCGAGTACGTGATGGGCTTCAACCTCGACCGCCGCATGTACGACATCCTGCGCTGCATGCCGACGATCCCCGGCGCGGTCGGGGCGTTCCGCCGCGAGGCCCTCGAACGCGTCGGCGGGATGAGCGAGGACACCCTCGCCGAGGACACCGACATCACCATGGCCATGCACCGCGACGGCTGGCACGTCGTCTACGCGGAGAACGCGCGCGCCTGGACCGAGGCCCCGGAATCCGTCCAGCAGCTGTGGTCCCAGCGCTACCGCTGGTCGTACGGCACCATGCAGGCGATCTGGAAGCACCGTGGCTCGCTCTTCGACCGCGGCCCCTCCGGCCGCTTCGGACGCGTGGGCCTTCCGCTGGTCTCGCTGTTCATGGTGGTGGCGCCCCTGCTGGCCCCGCTCATCGACGTGTTCCTGCTCTACGGGCTGATCTTCGGGCCCACGGAGAAGACGATCGGCGCCTGGCTGGGCGTCCTCGCCGTCCAGGTGGTCTGCGCGGCCCTGGCGTTCCACCTGGACAAGGAGCGCATGACCCATCTGATCTCCCTCCCGCTCCAGCAGCTCCTCTACCGCCAGCTCATGTACGTCGTCCTGCTCCAGTCGTGGATCACGGCGCTGACCGGCGGCCGGCTGCGCTGGCAGAAGCTGCGGCGGACGGGGGCCGTGGGGCTGCCCGGCGCGCCGCCGGAGGGGGCCGTGCCCCAGCAGCAGACGGGGGAGCGGAGGCCGGTCGGATGAGCACCCTCGCGCACGGCTCCACGCCGCCCGACTCCTCGCAACCCGGCTCACAGGCCGGCTCCACCGCGCCGGGCGTGCCCCCGCAGGCCGGCGCCGGACCGCAGGACGGTCCCGCCCGCGCCCCCGGCCGGGACCGCTACTTCGACCTCCTCAGGGCCCTCGCCCTCTTCCGGGTGGTGCTCTACCACCTCACCGGCTGGGCCTGGCTGCCGCTCCTCTTCCCCTCCATGGGCGTGATGTTCGCCCTCGCCGGCAACCTCATGGCACGCTCGCTGAGGCGCCCGGCCCTGGGGGTCGTCCGGGGCCGGCTCCGCCGACTGCTGCCGCCGGTGTGGCTGCTGGGCGTCGTCGGCGTGACGGCGATGGTGGTCCAGGGATGGGGACCGGACGCGGACGGGCATCCCGCCTGGTGGTGGTTCCACCTCACCTTCTGGATCCTCCCGATCAGCGACCCGCCCTACGCCGAGGGCCTGCCCGCGGTCCAGGGCCTCGTCGGCGCCGACTGGGCCGGGGAACTCGCCGGACCTCTCTGGTACGTCCGCGCCTACCTCTGGTACGTCGTCCTCTCCCCGCTGCTGCTCCGCGCGCTGCGGGCGGTACCGGCGGTGACGGTCCTCGCGCCGATCGCGCTGGCCGGGGTCTTCGAGCTGGGCCTGCTCCAGCTGCCGGGCGAGCGGTTCGCGTCGGGGCTGACGGACTTCAGCACGTTCGGCGCCTGCTGGATCCTCGGCATGGCCCACCAGGAGGGCATCCTCGCGCGCCTCCCGCGCTATCTCGTCCCCTCCGTGGCCCCGGCGGTCGCCCTGGTCGGCCTCTGGTACGCCCTGAACCACGACTTCGGCACCGGCAACGACCTGGACAGCATGCCGTTCGCCCAGGCGCTCTGGTCCGTCGGCACGGTGGCGCTGCTGCTGCACATCAGCCCGTCGTGGCAGGAGTGGCCGGACCGGCTGCGCCGCTGGGACGGGCTGATCACCCTCCTCAACGCCCGTGCGGTGACGATCTATCTCTGGCACAACACCTGCATCCTGATCGCCGCGACCCAGTGGGACCGGCTGTGGGACGTGGTGTTCCTCGAACAGCACGTCCCGTGGCTGCTGGAGAGCGTCTGGCCCGTGCTGGTCGTGACCTGGCTGCTGATCGCCGTCTGTGTCGTCGCCTTCGGCTGGGCGGAGGATCTGGCGGCCCGGCGCAGGCCGCGGTGGTGGCCGGCCCGTCGTGTACTGACCCGGTAACCAACCGGGATACGCACTTGCGTACGACTGGCCGGGTGTTGGATGTTGGGCTCGCTTGAGGCAGGTGTTCCTCGCACTGCTCGCCTCGTCGGAGCGACTCAAGGAGTGACACCCGCCGATGACCCAGCCTCCCGGCCAGCCGCCGTACGACGGTTATGGAACCCAGCCGCCGCAGCAGCCGTACCCGGGGTCGTACCCGCCTCCGGGCCAGGTGCCCGGCCAGCCGCCGAACCCGTACGCGACGGCTCCGCAGCAGCCGTACGGGGCCGGCGGGCAGCCGCCGTACGGGGCGCCGGGGGTGCCGGGGGCACCGAACT
Source organism: Streptomyces akebiae (assembly GCF_019599145.1). NCBI lineage: Bacteria > Bacillati > Actinomycetota > Actinomycetes > Kitasatosporales > Streptomycetaceae > Streptomyces > Streptomyces akebiae. The sequence continues at coordinate 6,300,416 of NZ_CP080647.1, forward strand.
ACGGGCCCCAGTACGGCGGTTATCCGCCGCCGCCCCCGCCCTCCGGTGGTAGCGGTGGCAAAGTCGCGCTGATCATCGTGGCCGTCGTGGCGGCGCTCGCGGTGATCGGCGGGGGAGTCTTCCTCCTCACCGCCGACGGGGACGACGACACCACGGCCAAGCCCGAGCAGAGCGTCTCGGCCACGGAGACCGGCTCCGCGACCCCGACGGAGGAGGCCACCGGGGACGACACCACCGACGAGGGCACCGGAACGCCCGACGGCGGACTGGACGACGGCGGCGCGAGCACCGCGCCCGCCAGGGGCGTCGAGGGCCAGTGGCAGGACGACGAGGCCCGGACCCTGACCATCGGTGCCGAGCAGACCAGCGGTGACGGCAAGGGCCAGCACCCGCTCTCCTACATAGACATGGTCGGCGGCAAGGGCATCATGACCGGTGTCGGCGCCTACCGCGACGAGAACAACTTCCGTATGGCCCTGACCCCCATGGCCTCGAAGGACGTCAGCGACGAGGACGTCACCTTCGCCACGGTCCGCCGCTCCGGCGACGACGTGGTCATCACCTGGGAGGCCGGCGGCACGGACACGCTCAGCTATGTGGGCGAGTCGTCGAGCTGACGCGCTCCGGTACGTCGGTGGGGGGTGGGCCGGGTTTCGGCCCACCCCCACCGCTGTGTCCCTGTCTCCCGCTCGTCGCCGGTCCCACCGTGAGGGCCGGGGCAACCAAGCGGTGGGGCGGTGGCGACTGAGGGGGAGGGAAGGAGCGTCCACCATGAAGAGCGATGCCGCACACATCGACGAGTTCGCGGCCTGGATACAAGGCGTGATGCGGGCGCGCGGGTACGACATCGACAGCCCCCGGGGCGGTGGAAAGACCAAGCTCGCCGAGGACGCGGGGGTGCACCGGGCGGCCATCACCCGGTTGCTGCAGCGGCAGAGCATGCCCGATCTGGACACGATGCGCGGTCTGTCCCGGGCGCTCGGCGTCCCGGTGCGGGAGGTTCTGATCCGCTCGGGCAAGCTGACCGAGCAGGACCTGCCCTCCACCCCCACGCCACCCGGGACCGGCACGGCTCCCGGCGACCACACGCTCTCCGCCGAGCAGGCGGCCACCGCTCTCGGCATCCCGGAACACCTCCGGGCAGCCTTCGTCCAGATCACCGAACAGCTCAGACTCGGCGTCCCCCACGCCCCGGAAGCCGCCGCGGACGACCAGGCGGGCAACTGACCACCGCCGCCCGGGTGACCTGACGCGCACCTGCTCCCTGACGGCCCTCTGCCCCAGCCACCCCCGTCTCCGAAGCCCTCCCCGATCCAAGGCCGCGTGCGGCAGTCGCCGTACGCGGCCTTCGCGCGCTCAGCCCGGAACGCCGTTCGTGCTTGCGCACACTGTGCGCAATGCGTACGGTGTTCCGTGTCGCCGCGCAACGCACGGCGGCGGCCCCGCCCGCACACGTCCCGGAGGATCCGCCATGTCCCGGCCCACCGCCCCCGCCCGTACCCCCGCCCTCGACCTCGCCCACTGGCAGCGTCGCCTCGACACCCTCCGCGCCACCCACGACGTGCCCGGCGCGAGCCTCGCCTTCGTCGTCGACGGCGAGGTCCACGAACTCGCGAGCGGGGTGCTCAGCCGCGCGACCGGCGTGGAGGCCACCACCGACTCCGTCTTCCAGCTCGGCTCGATCGCGAAGGTCTACACCGCCGCCCTCGTCATGCAGCTGGTGGAGTCCGGCGAACTCGACCTGGACGTCCCGGTGGTGCAGGTGCTGCCGGAGTTCGCGACCGTCGACCCGGCCGCCACCGAGGTCATCACGCCCCGCATGCTGCTCTCCCACACCAGCGGTCTGACCTGCGACTTCCACATCGACACCGGGCGCGGCGACGACGCGATCGCCCGTTACGTCGAGGCCGCGAAGGGCGTGGCGATGGACTGCCCGCCGGGTACGGCGGTGTCGTACAGCGGCATCGGATACGTCGTCCTCGGCCGGATCGTCGAGGTGCTGACCGGGCTCACCTGGGACCAGGCGCTCAAGGAGCGGGTGTTCGCGCCGCTCGGGCTGGCGCACTCCATGACCCTGCCCGAGGAGGCGCTGCCGTTCCGCGTGGCGATGGGACACCTCGCGGGGGAGGACGGGGCGCAGACCCCGGCCCCGGTCTGGGACCTGATGCCGCGCGCGGCCGGACCGGGCGCCCGGGTGCTCGCCACCGCCGGGGACGTCGTCCGGTACGCCAAGGCCCACCTCGACGGGGGCGCCGGCATCCTCCGCCCCGAGACGGTGACGGCCATGCAGGCCCGCGAGACCGACGTCCCGGACAAGTGGACGGTCAGCGCCGACGGCTGGGGCCTCGGCTGGACGCTGTACGACTGGGACGGCGTGCCGGGCTACGGCCACGACGGCGCCGCGACCGGCCAGTACGCCTTCCTCCGCGTGGTGCCCACCGAGGGCGTCGCCGTCGCGCTGCTCACCAACGGCGGCTCCTCCCGCCTCCTCTACGCCGACCTGCTGCGCGAGTTGCTGGCGGAGCTGGCCGGAATCACGCTGCCCGCCCCGTTCGCCCCGCCCGCCGAGCCGCCCACCGTCGACATCACGCCCTGGACCGGTACGTACAAGAGGGAGGGAGTCGTCATCACGATCGGCGAGAGGAACGGCACACCGCACCTCACGTACGCCTTCGTGGACGGCATGGTCGGTTACTCGCCGGACCTGGAGATGGAACTCGTGCCCTTGTCGGACACGGTGTTCGCCGGGGCGGGCGGCGGTGCCTCGTTCGCGGAGGACTGGATGCCTGTGGTCTTCGCCACGCTCAGCGACGGCACCCGGTGCGCCTACATTGGCATGAGGGCCGCGCCGAAAGTGGCGTGACCACCGGGTATCCGCCAGGTGTCCACCCGGTATGACGCCCTGCTCACCGATTCCTCACCGGCCGGTCCGCCCGCACGTGAGAGCAAAGTTCCTTTCCGGTCACCCGGTGCCACAGGCAGGAAACGCGCTCTCCCTACCTTCGGGACTCATCACCCCTCATCACCGCATCGCGACACCGGAGCCCGGAGAACGTGGAGGCGTCATGACAGCCCCGAGCACTGCCCCCGCATCGAGCAGGGGAGGCCGCTGGATTCAGCACTGGGACCCTGAGAACGAAGCCTTCTGGAACGAGACAGGCGAGAAGGTCGCCCGCCGCAACCTCTTCTTCTCGGTGCTCTCGGAGCACATCGGCTTCTCCATCTGGACCGTCTGGTCGGTGATGGTGCTCTTCATGGGCCCCGAGTACGGGCTCACCCCGGCCGACAAGTTCTTCCTCGTCTCGATGGCCACGCTGGTCGGCGCCATCGTCCGCATCCCGTACACCTTCGCGGTGGCGATCTTCGGCGGACGCAACTGGACGGTCGTCTCCGCGAGCCTGCTGCTGATCCCGACCATCGCGGCCTTCGTCGTGATGGAGCCGGGGACCTCGTTCAACACATTCCTGATCTGCGCGATGCTCGCCGGCATCGGCGGCGGCAACTTCGCCTCCTCCATGACGAACATCAACGCCTTCTTCCCGCTGCGTAAGAAGGGCTGGGCGCTCGGTCTCAACGCGGGCGGCGGCAACATCGGCGTCCCGGTCGTGCAGCTCATCGGTCTCGCCGTCATCGGCGCCTCCGGAGGCCCCCGCGTCCTGCTCGGGATCTACATCCCCTTCATCGTCATCGCCGCGGTCCTCGCCGCCGTCTACATGGACAACATCGCGTCCGTGAAGAACGACACCGGTGCCGCGAAGGACGCCGTGAAGGAGGCCCACACCTGGATCATGTCCTTCCTCTACATCGGCACCTTCGGCTCCTTCATCGGCTACAGCTTCGCCTTCGGCCTCGTCCTGCAGACCCAGTTCGGCCGTACGCCCCTGGAGTCCGCCTACGTCACCTTCATCGGCCCGCTGCTCGGCTCGCTGATCCGGCCCCTCGGCGGCGCGCTCGCCGACAAGTACGGCGGCGCCAAGATCACCCTGTGGAACTACGTCGGCATGGCCGCCGCCACCGGAATCATCGTCATCGCCTCCATGCAGAAGTCGCTGCCGCTCTTCACCACCGCGTTCATCGCGCTCTTCGTCCTCACCGGACTCGGCAACGGCTCCACCTTCAAGATGATCCCGGGCATCTTCCAGGCCAAGGCCCTCGCCAAGGGCCTGGAGGGCGAGGAGGCCGCGGCCTACGGACGCCGTCTCTCCGGTGCCTCCATGGGCATCATCGGCGCGGTGGGCGCCCTCGGCGGCCTCGGCATCAACCTGGCCTTCCGGCAGTCCTTCCTCTCCGTGGGCTCCGGCACCGGCGCCTTCATCGCCTTCCTCGCCTTCTACGGGCTCTGCTTCGCGGTGACCTGGGCCGTATACCTTCGCCGCTCGGCCTCGAACGCCTCTACGACGACGGCCGCGACGGAGGCGAAGCCGCAGCTCAGCTACGCCGAGGTGTGACATCGCCCATGCCGTGACACGTGCGACGTAACACCAGCGACATCAAGCCGAACCGAGCCTGTCACGCGCCGTTGACAGGCTCGTTCGGCATGTGGGCGCACCAATCGGTGCACCCGCACAGAGCTTCGACTGAGTGCAACGACTCGACTGCGGGACGAGAGCCATGTACGACGAACAGCAGCGACCCGAGCGATCAGATCGAGCCGATCGACCAGACAGGACGGTTCTGATGGATCGGATGGACCGGACAGATCGAACGGACCGGACTGACCGCACCGACCGAGCGGACCGGGTGGCGCAGACCGAACACGGGCCGCTCGCCGGCTTCACCGTGGGCGTCACCGCCGCCCGCCGGGCCGACGAGCTCGGGGCGCTGCTCCAGCGCCGCGGCGCCGCGGTCCTGCACGCCCCCGCGCTGCGCATCGTGCCGCTCGCCGACGACAGCGAACTGCTCGCCGCGACCAAGGGCCTGCTCGACCAGGCGCCCGACATCGTGGTGGCGACGACGGCCATCGGCTTCCGCGGCTGGGTCGAGGCGGCGGACGGCTGGGGCCTCGGCGAGGCCCTGCTCGACCGGCTGCGGGGTGTCGAGGTCCTGGCCCGCGGACCGAAGGTGAAGGGCGCGATCCGCGCCGCCGGTCTCACGGAGGAGTGGTCCCCCTCCTCGGAGTCCATGGCCGAGGTGCTCGACCGTCTGCTGGAGCAGGGGGTCGAGGGCCGCCGCATCGCCGTCCAGCTCCACGGCGAACCGCTTCCCGGCTTCGTGGAGTCCCTGCGCGCCGGGGGAGCGGAGGTGGTCGGCGTCCCCGTCTACCGCTGGATGCCGCCCGAGGACATCACCCCCGTGGACCGCCTCCTCGATGCGACGGTCGGCCGCGGCGTCGACGCCCTCACCTTCACCAGCGCTCCCGCGGCGGCGTCCCTGCTCTCCCGCGCCGAGGACCGGGGCCTGCTCCCGGAGTTGCTCAACGCGCTGAACCACGACGTCCTGCCCGCCTGTGTGGGCCCGGTGACCGCCCTGCCGCTCCAGGCGCACGGCGTGGACACGGTCCAGCCCGAACGCTTCCGCCTCGGCCCCCTCGTCCAACTCCTGTGCCAGGAACTCCCCGGCCGCGCCCGCACGCTGCCCGTCGCCGGCCACCATGTGGAGATCCGCGGCCACGCGGTCCTCGTCGACGGGGCCCTGCGCCCCGTGCCCCCGGCCGGCATGTCCCTGCTCCGCGCGCTCTGTCGCAGGCCCGGCTGGGTCGTCCCCCGCTCCGACCTCCTGCGCGCCCTCCCCGGCGCGGGCCGCGACGAACACGCCGTGGAGACGGCGATGGCCCGCCTCCGCACGGCCCTCGGCACCCCGAAACTCATCCAGACCGTGGTCAAGCGCGGCTACCGCCTTGCCCTGGACCCGGCGGCGGACGCGAAGTACGACGCGTGAGGAGTCGCCCGCGGCCCTGAGGGCCGAAGGCCCGAAAGGGGCGCGGGGAACTGCGCGACCAGCCCCCACCGGACGGACGGCTGGGGGTCGAAGGGGCGCAGCCCCTTCAGGACGGGACGGGAAGGGGCGGCGGGGGCGACCCGACCCGCCCGAGCACCGCAGGTTCCCCTCACCGGGTGCGCCCAGGCACTGTAAGGGGTACGTACCTCTCAAACGCACCCCTGCCGGCCGGCAACCCAAGGGCGGTGACAGGCGCATGGCACATCCCCAACCCCCTCGCTTCGACTGCGGCCACCTCTGCCTGGACTTCCTCACCACCACCCACCCCGAGGAACAACTCGACTCCCCGACCGGCCTGCGCACCTGGATCACCGCCGCCCACCTGGTCCCCGAGGGCACGCCCCTCGACCACGTCACCCCCCACTGGCTCGTCGGCTTCAGAGAACTGCGCGGCCACATCGCCCGGTTGGTGCGCACCGTCCCCGACCGCGCCCCGGACCCCCGCGCCTTCGACCTCTCCCTGGCGAGGGTCAACGACCTGGCCCGCGCGGCGACTCCGGTCCTCCGCGCCGTCCGCGGCGCCGACGGCACCCTCACCCGCGCACTCGACCGCACCCCCGACTGCGCAGCCCTGCTCGCCCTGCTCGCCCGCGACACCGTGGAGCTGCTCACCGACCCCGACGCCTGCGCGAGCCTGCGCCAGTGCGCCGGCGACAACTGCCCCGTCGTGTACGTCGACACCTCCCGCGGCCGGCGGCGCCGCTGGTGCTCCAGCGAGATCTGCGGCAACCGCGAACGCGTGGCCCGACACCGCCGCCGGGCCGATCTGGCCCGCGCCCGCGCGTAGTTGGCACCGAAATGCCCACCCGCCTTACCCAGTCCGGAAGTTGGGCAAACCCCGGGTAGCCGTAAAGAAGCAGCAGTGCTGTTTTTCACATCGCGACGCGGGTGTCTTCACAATTCCCGTCCATGCGTGCCGGTTTAAGCGTGGATATGGGACCACTTGTCCCCCACCTGCCTCACTTTTCCCGCGTTGAATCGAGAAAGTTGTGGCTCAACTCTGAACACACAACTGGTTACCTACGTATCCCGATGTGAGCGACCGACTGGGGGAACCCCCGGACACCGGAGGTAGCCGTGCGCAAGGATTCCGCTGTGGCCGATGAACGCCCGCACAGGGCCCGACATCGCGCATCACAGCCCTCAGAGCCAGACGAGGAGCTGATGCGCGCGCTGTACCGCGAGCACGCTGGACCCTTGCTCGCGTACGTGCTGCGTCTGGTCGCGGGCGACCGCCAGCGTGCCGAGGACGTTGTGCAGGAAACTCTCATCAGGGCCTGGAAGAACGCCGGTCAGCTCAATCGAGCGACCGGATCGGTACGCCCCTGGCTGGTGACGGTCGCACGCCGCATCGTCATCGACGGCCACCGCAGCCGGCAGGCCCGGCCGCAGGAGGTCGACCCGTCGCCGCTGGAGGTCATCCCCGCGGAGGACGAGATCGACAAGGCGTTGTGGCTGATGACACTGTCGGACGCGCTGGACGACCTGACCCCTGCCCACAGGGAGGTCCTGGTCGAGACCTATTTCAAAGGGCGTACGGTCAATGAGGCGGCCGAGACGCTTGGCATCCCCAGTGGCACCGTCCGCTCCCGGGTGTTCTACGCCCTGCGGTCGATGAAGCTGGCTCTAGAGGAGCGCGGGGTGACGGCATGAGCAACATCTACGGGGGGTATGGACCGGGAATGCCCGGATCTGTGCAAGGAGCCCAAGGTTCCGGCGACAACATCCACGAGACCGTCGGCGCGTACGCCCTCGGGATACTGGACGACGCCGAGGCCACACAGTTCGAGATGCATCTCGCCACGTGCGAGTGGTGCGGACAACAGCTCGACGAGCTGGCCGGTATGGAACCGATGCTGGCCGCGCTCGCGGACCTGCCCGCCGCCCAGGGCACGCCCGCCATCGGCGAGTCGCTGTCCGCGAAACCGACCACGGGCCTCGCGGACCGCCTGGTCGTCGAGGTCGTCCAGCACCGCGCGAAGAAGAGCCGACGGAACTTCTTCATGCTGGCGGCCGGCGTGGCCCTGATCGTCGGCGGCCCGACGGCGGTGTTCGCGACGACGGGCGGCGGCGGGGACGAGGCGCCGAAGGAGGGCCAGACCTTCAGCGCGGCACAGGAGTCCTTCACGCACATGAAGGCGTCGGACAAGGTCTCCTCCACCGACGCGTCCACCCAGGTCAGCGCCACGGTCGGCATGGAGTCCAAGGCCTGGGGCACGCACGCGGTCCTGGAGTTGAAGAACGTCAAGGGTCCGGAGAAGTGCTCGCTGATCGCCGTCGGCAAGAACGGCGAGCGTGAGACGGTCACCTCCTGGTCCGTCCCGGAGTGGGGCTACGGCATCAAGAACGCCAAGACCGAGCAGGCGAGGAACCCGCTCTACGTCCACGGCGGCGCTGCCTTCACCCCCGACGAGATCGACCACTTCGAGGTTCTGACCTTCAGCGGCAAGAAGCTCGTCTCGGTCAAGGCGTAACCCGTCGAGGCGAAACGCCACTCCTCGCGGCAAGCAGCGGACGGACCCCGGTAGGGCACATAGCCTGGCGGGGTCCTTTTCGCGTACGGTGGACGGCTGCCCAGCACGTCAGAAGGGGGCCCGGGTGGCCGCTCAGGTTCAGCAGGAAACGCTCGACTCCGCTCACGACTCGGTACGTGAGAAGGAGATCGGCGTCGAACAGGAACATCTGGACCGGGTCTACCGGCGTCTCGAGGAGAAGATCCACGAGGCCGAGTTCCTGATGAACGACGCGGCCAAGCGCGGTCAGGTCGGCACCCCGGGCGCGCTCGCCGAGCGGGACGCCCAGGTCTTTCGGGCGGGCATCCACCTGAACCGCCTCAACAACGAGTTCGAGGACTTCCTCTTCGGCCGGATCGACCTGCTGCTCGGCAAGGACGGCAAGAAGGGCCCGGACGGCGCGTACACCGCCGTCGAACCGGCCGAGGGCGCGGTCCGCCCCGACCGGACCGCCGACATCGCCGAGACCCTCCACATCGGCCGCATCGGCGTCCTGGACTCCGACTACGCGCCGCTGGTCATCGACTGGCGGGCCCCGGCGGCCGCCCCCTTCTACCGCTCGACCCCGGTCGACCCCGGCCGGGTCGTCCGCCGCCGGGTCATCCGTTCCAAGGGCCGCAAGGTGCTCGGCGTCGAGGACGACCTGATGCGCCCCGAGCTGAAGGCCTCCCTCGACGGCCACGAGCTGCCCGTCATCGGCGACGGCGCCCTCATGGCCGCCCTCGGCCAGGCCCGCAGCCACACCATGCGCGACATCGTCGCCTCCATCCAGGCCGAACAGGACCTGGTGATCCGCGCCCCCGCCGCCTCGGTGACGTACGTCGAGGGCGGCCCCGGCACCGGCAAGACGGCCGTCGCCCTGCACCGTGCCGCCTACCTCCTCTACCAGGACCGGCGCCGGTACGCGGGCGGCATCCTGATCGTCTCCCCGACCCCGCTGCTGGTCGCCTACACCGAAGGCGTCCTGCCCTCCCTCGGCGAGGAGGGCCAGGTCGCCATCCGCGCCATCGGCTCCCTGGTCGACGGCGCCGAGGCCACGCTGTACGACTCCCCGGCCGTGGCCCGCGCCAAGGGCTCTCACCGCATGCTCAAGGTGTTGCGGAAGGCCGCCCGGGGCGCCCTGGAGTCGAGCGACGCGCCCACCCGCCTCCGGGTCGTCGCCTTCGGCCGGCGCCTCGAACTGGAGGCCCCCGAACTGGACCGCATCCGCCGCAACGCGCTCAGCGGCACGGCCCCGGTCAACCTGCTGCGCCCCCGGGCGCGCAAGCTGCTCCTGGACGCCCTGTGGTCCCGGTCGGGCGCGGCCGGCCGCCACACCGATCCGGAGCTGGCCGCCGAACTGCGCTCCTCCTTCGACGAGGACATCACGAGCGAGGACGCGTTCATCGCCTTCCTCGACGCCTGGTGGCCCGAACTGACCCCGCGCGGCGTGCTCGCCGCCATGGCGGACGAGCGCCGCCTCGGCCGCTGGGCCCGCCGCATCCTCAACCCGGGTGAGGTCCGCCGCGTCGCCCGCTCCCTGAAAAGGGACGGTCTGTCCGTGCACGACGTCGCCGTGCTCGACGAACTCCAGGCGATCCTCGGCCTCCCGGCCCGCCCCAGGAAGAAGCGCGAACTCGACCCGCTGGACCAGCTCACGGGCCTGGAGGAACTCATGCCCGTACGCGAGGAGACCCAGCGGGAACGGGCCGAGCGGCTGGCGCAGGAGCGCACCGAGTACGCGCACGTCATCGTCGACGAGGCGCAGGACCTGACGCCGATGCAGTGGCGGATGGTGGGCCGCCGCGGCCGCCACGCCACCTGGACGGTCGTGGGCGACCCCGCCCAGTCCTCCTGGTCCGACCCCGACGAGGCGGCCGAGGCCAGGGACGAGGCCCTGGGCACCCGCCCCCGCCGCCGCTTCACCCTCACCGTCAACTACCGCAACCCGGCCGAGATCGCCGAACTGGCGGCGAAGGTGCTGGCCCTGGCCATGCCGGGCTCCGAGTCCCCTTCGGCGGTCCGCTCCACCGGGGTGGAGCCCCGCTTCGTCACGGCCGCCCGAGACACCCTCGCCCGCACGGCCCGCGCGGAGGCCGCCCGCCTGCTGGACCTCGTCGACGGCACGGTGGGCGTGGTGGTCGCCATGAACCGCCGGGAGGAGGCCGCCCGCTGGCTGGCCGGCCTCGGTGACCGTGTGGTGGCCCTCGGCAGCCTGGAGGCGAAGGGCCTGGAGTACGACGCCACGGTGGTGGTCTCCCCGGCGGAGATCGCGGACGAGTCCCCGGCGGGGCTGCGCGTGCTGTACGTGGCCCTGACCCGGGCGACACAGCAGCTGACGGTCGTGTCGGCGGAGAGGGACGACCCCGACGCGAACGGAGTCCCCGACCTGTTGCGGGACTGACGCGAGGAGTCCACCGGACCGCACCGCCGGCGCACCCCCGACCCCCCGAGCTCCAAGGCGCCCCAAAAACAACTCCCGTACGGGAATGGCCTTACGGGATCTGTTTGTTAGCCTGGGTGTGGCACCGGCCCGATCCAAGCCCCCGGGCCCAACCTTCGTCGCTCAGAGCGACCACTTGCCGCGAGGCGAGCATGGCGGGTCGGTGCCACTGAACGTAGGAAGAGGTCCACGTCGAATGTGACGTGGACCTCTTCTTGTTGAGAACAAAACGTTCTCAACCCCGGACGGCTAACGCCTACCCGGCGGTAGGTGCGACGATCGGACGGCAAAACGCAGCAAACGCAGTAGCAGAAGTACGCGAAAGCAGAGGAAGTCGGCCATGGCAACGGCGCCCAGCGTCTCCTACTCGATGACGGTCCGGCTGGAGGTGCCCGCGAGCGGAACCGCGGTCTCCCAGCTCACCGGAGCCGTCGAGTCCCACGGAGGCTCGGTGACCGGCCTCGACGTGACCGCGTCCGGCCACGAGAAGCTCCGCATCGACGTCACCATCGCCGCCACCTCCACCGCGCACGCCGACGAGATCGTCGAGCAGCTGCGCCACATCGAGGGCGTGACGCTCGGCAAGGTCTCCGACCGTACGTTCCTGATGCACCTCGGCGGCAAGATCGAGATGGCGTCGAAGCACCCCATCCGCAACCGTGACGACCTCTCGATGATCTACACCCCCGGTGTGGCCCGCGTCTGCATGGCGATCGCCGAGAACCCCGAGGACGCCCGCCGCCTCACCATCAAGCGCAACTCCGTTGCGGTCGTGACGGACGGCTCCGCCGTGCTGGGCCTCGGCAACATCGGCCCCAAGGCCGCGCTGCCCGTCATGGAGGGCAAGGCGGCCCTCTTCAAGCGGTTCGCCGGCATCGACGCCTGGCCGATCTGCCTGGACACCCAGGACACCGACGCGATCGTCGAGATCGTCAAGGCCATCGCCCCCGGCTTCGCGGGCATCAACCTGGAGGACATCTCCGCGCCCCGCTGCTTCGAGATCGAGGCCCGCCTGCGCGAGGCCCTCGACATCCCCGTCTTCCACGACGACCAGCACGGCACCGCGATCGTCGTCCTCGCCGCCCTCACCAACGCACTTCGCGTCGCGGGCAAGGGGATAGGGGACATCCGCGTCGTCATGTCGGGCGCCGGCGCGGCCGGTACGGCCATCCTCAAGCTGCTCCTCGCCGCCGGTGTGAAGAACGCCGTCGTGGCCGACATCCACGGTGTCGTGCACTGCGACCGCGACGACCTGGTGGACGCCGCCACCGACTCGCCGCTGCGCTGGATCGCGGACAACACCAACCCCGAGGGCCTCACCGGCACCCTCAAGGAGGCCGTGCGCGGCGCCGACGTCTTCATCGGCGTCTCGGCTCCGAACGTCCTCGACGGCGACGACGTGGCCGCCATGGCGGACAACGCCATTGTGTTCGCGCTCGCGAACCCGGACCCCGAGGTCGACCCCGCGGTCGCCCGGCTGACGGCGGCCGTCGTGGCCACCGGCCGCTCCGACTTCCCGAACCAGATCAACAACGTGCTGGTCTTCCCGGGTGTCTTCCGCGGTCTCCTCGACGCCCAGTCCCGCACCGTCAACACCGAGATGATGCTGGCTGCCGCGACCGCCCTGGCGGACGTCGTCACCGAGGACGAGCTGAACCCGAACTACATCATCCCGAGCGTCTTCAACGACAAGGTCGCGGGCGCGGTCGCCGGGGCGGTCCGCGAGGCCGCGAAGGCGGCGGCCACGGCCTGAGCCCTTGCTGTGACGGTGGCCACGGCCCCGCGCCCTCGGCGCGTCGCGGGGCCGGAGGGCTTGCGCCGCCCTTTAGTGTGGCGGCCAAGCTCAGGCCTGCCGCGACGCCCCATGGGCGCTCGTGTGACTCCCAAGGGTGTTCGTGTGACTCCCCAGGGGTGCCGGATTGGCTTTCCCGCCGCAGGTGAGTGCAGGATGCGTTTCTGGGCGCGAGGGTCTGACGACGGACCCGGGTCCGCCTCAACGGCAAGAAGAACACGGGAGTAACAACATGAACCGCAGTGAGCTGGTGGCCGCCCTGGCCGACCGCGCCGAGGTGACCCGTAAGGACGCCGACGCCGTGCTGGCCGCGTTCGCCGAGGTCGTCGGCGACATCGTCGCCAAGGGCGACGAGAAGGTCACCATCCCCGGCTTCCTGACCTTCGAGCGCACCCACCGTGCCGCTCGCACCGCTCGTAACCCGCAGACCGGCGACCCGATCCAGATCCCGGCCGGCTACAGCGTGAAGGTCTCCGCGGGCAGCAAGCTCAAGGAAGCGGCCAAGGGCAAGTAACCTTGCCGGCTGTCTCGCACGGGATGGTGCGCGGCGCGTAGAACGCCTGATGGGGGCGGCACCTGGTCTTCCAGGTGCCGCCCCCATCGTCGTAGGGATTTCGGGTGCGGGTCCGGTGGGGGGGCTGGTCGCGCCCCACCGGACCCGCATATGTCACAGCCCCGCGCCCCTTACGGGGCGCGGGCCCCTAGCCCAGCGCCTTGCCCGGCAGCTCGACCTTCGCGCCGAGCTCCATGAGCTTCTCCATGAAGTTCTCGTAGCCGCGGTTGATCAGCTCGATGCCGTGGACCCGGGAGGTGCCCTGGGCCGCGAGGGCGGCGATGAGGTACGAGAAGCCGCCGCGCAGGTCGGGGATGACCAGGTCGGCGCCCTGGAGGCGGGTGGGGCCGGAGACGACCGCCGAGTGCAGGAAGTTGCGCTGGCCGAAGCGGCAGTGGGAGCCGCCGAGGCACTCGCGGTAGAGCTGGATGTGCGCACCCATCTGGTTCAGCGCCGAGGTGAACCCGAGCCGGGACTCGTAGACCGTCTCGTGGACGATCGAGAGGCCGGTGGCCTGCGTCAGCGCGACGACCAGGGGCTGCTGCCAGTCGGTCTGGAAGCCCGGGTGGACGTCCGTCTCCAGCGCGATCGACTTCAGCTGGCCGCCCGGGTGCCAGAAGCGGATGCCCTCGTCGTCGATCTCGAAGGCACCGCCCACCTTCCGGTAGGTGTTCAGGAACGTCATCATCGAGCGCTGCTGGGCGCCCCGGACATAGATGTCGCCTTCGGTCGCCAGCGCGGCGGACGCCCAGGAGGCGGCCTCCAGGCGGTCCGGGAGCGCCTTGTGGTTGTAGCCGCCGAGCGAGTCCACACCGGTGATGCGGATCGTGCGGTCGGTGTCCATCGCGATGATGGCGCCCATCTTCTGCAGGACGCAGATGAGGTCCTCGATCTCCGGCTCGATCGCCGCGTTCGAGAGTTCCGTCACGCCCTCCGCGAGGACGGCCGTGAGCAGCACCTGCTCGGTCGCGCCCACCGACGGGTACGGCAGCTGGATCTTGGTGCCCCGCAGCCGTCGCGGCGCCTCCAGGTACTGGCCGTCCTCCCGCTTCTCGATCTTCGCGCCGAACTGCCGCAGCACCTCGAAGTGGAAGTCGATCGGCCGGCCGCCGATGTCGCAGCCGCCGAGGCCGGGGATGAACGCGTGGCCGAGGCGGTGCAGGAGGGGGCCGCAGAAGAGGATCGGGATGCGCGACGAGCCCGCGTGGGCGTCGATGTCGGCGACGTTCGCGCTCTCCACGTTCGTCGGGTCCATCACCAGCTCGCCCGGCTCGTCGCCGGGGCGGACCGTTACGCCATGCAGCTGCAGCAGTCCGCGCACGACCCGTACGTCGCGGATGTCGGGCACGTTGCGCAGCCGGCTCGGACCGCTGCCGAGCAGCGCGGCGACCATGGCCTTGGGTACGAGGTTCTTCGCACCGCGGACACGGATCTCGCCACTGAGCGGGGTGCCGCCGTGTACAAGCAGTACGTCGTCAGAGCCGTTGACGGTCATGGATCTCGCGTTCCGTGGAGTTGGGCAGAGGCGTGTGCGGCGTGGGCGGACGGCCGACGGACCCGTTGTGCGGGGGCCGGCGCGGCGCGAGCCGGAGAGCTAGCGTAATCGCCGCCCACCCCCCTTCCGTAAGCCCAAGTGCTTCTCAGCCACGTCATGGATTCGCCACAACACGAACCGTTCACCACCGGCCACGGGGGGTCACCGCGCGGACCCGTGCGACCCCGGCGCCCGCCGGTCTCCCCTCACCGCCCCGCCGGAGCTGCCGCGGGCCGCTGGCCTGGATTCATGGCCGCGCGCACACCGCTAGGGGCATTGACTCCCCGTACGCGGGCGGGATGCGGGATCATGTCTGGCATGACCGAGGTGTCCTCGCTCACAGGGCGGCTGCTCGTGGCCACGCCCGCCCTGGCGGACCCGAACTTCGACCGCGCTGTCGTGCTGCTCCTCGACCACGACGAGAAGGGCTCGCTCGGCGTGGTCCTCAACCGGCCCACCCCGGTGGACGTCGGCGACATCCTGGAGGGCTGGGCGGATCTCGCCGGCGAACCCGGGGTGGTCTTCCAGGGCGGCCCGGTGCAACTGGACGCGGCGCTGGGGGTCGCGGTGATCCCCGGCGGCGGCTCCGTGGACCGGACCCCGCTCGGCTGGCGGCGCGTGCACGGCGCGATCGGCCTGGTCGACCTGGAGGCCCCGCCGGAGCTGCTGGCCTCCGCGCTCGGCTCGCTGCGCATCTTCGCCGGGTACGCGGGCTGGGGCCCCGGCCAGTTGGAGGACGAACTGGCCGAGGGCGCCTGGTACGTCGTCGAGTCCGAACCCGGCGACGTGTCCTCCCCCTGCCCGGAACGGCTCTGGCGCGAGGTCCTGCGCCGCCAGCGCAGCGAACTCGCGATGGTGGCCACGTACCCGGACGACCCTTCGCTCAACTGATGCGAGTGCGCTTCAGTACCCTTGGCGTCATGAGCACTCTTGAGCCCGAGCGCGGTACTGGTACGGGGACCCTCGTCGAGCCGACGCCGCAGACGTCGCACGGCGATGGTGACCACGAGCGCTTCGCCCACTATGTCCAGAAGGACAAGATCATGGCGAGCGCCCTCGACGGCACGCCCGTCGTGGCGTTGTGCGGGAAGGTGTGGGTCCCGGGCCGCGACCCGAAGAAGTACCCCGTGTGCCCCATGTGCAAGGAGATCTTCGAGTCCCTCGGCGCGGGCGGCGACGACCAGGGCGACGGCAAGAAGTAATCAGGGCGCGATCGGCTCGGGAGCGCTGTCGGCGGGTGCTCCCGAGCTTTGTCGCGCCCTTTGTACTGAACCTCGTTGCAGGGGACGCTTCTTCGGATCACAAGGTGGTTGAGACCTCTTGTGGTCATGTTCATGTACTCCATAGCCTCCGGTGTGTTGTGTAGAGCAGAACGCCCGTTGCAGAGAATGCAACGCTCCGCTCCCCCCTCCGGAGGATTCGCTCGATGAAGCTCGCCGCCCGACTCGCCGCGCCCCTAGCGGCACTGGCCCTCGCCGGGCTGACCGCCTGTGCCCCTCAGACCTCCGACAACTCCTCCTCCGGGGAGGACGAGAAGACCGGCACCCTGCGGGTGTGGCTCTTCCAGGAGGTGAGCAACGAGCCGAAGCAGAAGGTCGTCGACAAGGTGGTCGCCGCCTTCGAGAAGGCGCACGACGGCGCGAAGGTGAAGGTCGAGTACATCCCCGTCGAGACCCGCGCCCAGCGCATCAAGGCCGCCTTCAACGATCCCGAGAGCGCGCCCGACGTCATCGAGTACGGCAACACGGACACCGCCGGCTACGTGAAGGACGGCGGACTCGCCGACGTCACCACGGAGTTCAACGCCTGGTCCGAGGCCAAGGACTCCGACCCGACCGCCAAGACGTCCGTGACGGTCGACGGAAAGGTCTACGGGGCGCCGTTCTTCGTGGGCGTGCGCGCCCTGTACTACCGCACCGACGTCTTCGAGGAACTCGGCCTCGAACCCCCGAAGACCCTCGACGAGCTGGCCACCACCGCCAAGCGGATCCGCGCCGCCGAGCCGGACCTGTACGGGCTCGTCGTCGGCGGCGCCTACACCTACGGCGCCATGCCCTTCGTCTGGGCCAACGGCGGCGAGATCGCCGAGGGCAAGGGCGGCTCGTACGCCTCCACCATCGACAGCGCGGCCGCCCAAAAGGGCATCGAGGCCTACACCTCGCTGTTCGGCGACGACAACTGCCCGGCCGCCAAGTGCGCGAGCATGGGCGGCAACGACACGGTCACCGCGTTCGCCGCCGGCAAGGCGGGCATGGCGATCGGCGGTGACTTCAGTCACGCGGCGGTGGAGGCCGGCAAGGTCAAGGGCAAGTACGCGGTCGTGCCGCTGCCGGGGGTGAAGTCCGGCTCGGTGGCACCCGCGTTCGCGGGCGGCAACAACATCGGCGTCCTGAAGAGCACCACGCACCGCACCCTCGCCGTCGACCTGATGAAGCGGCTGGCGTCCAAGGAGACCCAGGGCGAACTCTTCGACGCGATGGGCTTCCTGCCGACGTACACGGACGTGCGGGCCGAGGCGGCCGAGGAGGAGCCGTTCATCGAGCCCTTCGTCAAGACGCTGTCCTCCGGTACGAAGTTCGTGCCCGCCTCCCCGGCGTGGGCGCAGATCGACGCGTCGCTGGTGCTGCCGACGATGTTCCAGGAGGTCGTCAGCGGCAAGAAGGACGTGGCGGAGGCGTCGAAGGACGCGGCGAAGCGGATGAACGATGCGTTCGGCTCCGCCGGTTGAGCGGGGGGCGCCCAGTGGGGTGGGGGGGTGCTGAGCGTGGGCGGCCTCGGGTTCGTCGTGGCTTGTCAAGCGGTTCCCCGCGCCCCTTTCGGGGCGCGACCCCTTGGCTCTATCTCGCCCCGGCGCTTGTCGTCCTCGGTGGGTTGTTCGTCTATCCCGTCTATCAGCTTGGGCTGATCTCGTTCTTCGAGTACACGCAGGCTCAGGTCAGTGGTGGGGAACCAGCCACGTTCCAGGGGTTGGGGAACTACGCCGAGCTGTTCGGGGACGGGCAGTTCTGGCAGGTGCTGCTCGCCACCGTCGTGTTCGCGGCGGCGTGTGTGGTGTCCACGCTCGCCGTCGGATGCGCGCTCGCCGTGCTGCTGACACGAGTACGGGCCGTGCCGCGGCTCGCGCTGATGCTGGCGGCGCTCGGCGCCTGGGCGACCCCGGCGATCACCGGCTCCACGGTCTGGCTGTTGCTGTTCGACCCGGACTTCGGGCCGGTCAACCGCGTCCTGGGGCTCGGCGACCACTCCTGGACGTACGGGCGGTACAGCGCCTTCTTCCTCGTCCTGCTCGAAGTGGTCTGGTGTTCTTTCCCGTTCGTGATGGTGACCGTCTACGCGGGCATCCGCTCCGTACCGGCGGAGGTCCTGGAGGCCGCGGCTCTGGACGGCGCCTCGCAGTGGCGGATCTGGCGGTCGATTCTCGCGCCGATGCTCCGCCCGATCCTCGTCGTCGTCACCATTCAGTCGATCATCTGGGACTTCAAGGTCTTCACCCAGATCTATGTGATGACGGGTGGTGGCGGTATAGCGGGCCAGAACCTCGTCCTGAACGTGTACGCCTACCAGAAGGCGTTCGCGTCCTCGCAGTACGGCCTCGGCTCGGCGATCGGCGTGGTGATGCTGGTGATTCTGCTGGCGGTCACCCTCGTCTATGTGCGACTGCTGCGCGGGCAAGGGGAGGAGCTGTGAATTCACCGGGTTTCCCGCGACGGCCCTGGCGGCTCGCCGCGGAGGCGTCCGCCCTGGTCATCGCGGTCGTGGTGGCGTTCCCGCTCTACTGGATGGTGCTGAGCGCCCTCAAGCCGACGGGTGAGATCGAGTCGTCCGAGCCCCGGCCGTGGACCCTCGCGCCGACCCTGGATTCCTTCCGCCGCGTCTTCGGGCAGCAGGAATTCGGCCGTTACTTCGCCAACAGCCTTGTCGTCGCCTGCACGGTGGTCGTCGCCTCCGCGCTCATCGCGTTTCTCGCCGCGACGGCGGTCACGCGATTCCGCTTCCGATTCCGGACCACCTTGCTGATCATGTTCCTGGTGGCCCAGATGGTTCCGGTGGAGGCGCTGACCATCCCTCTCTTCTTCCAGATGCGGGACTTCGGTCAACTCAATACGCTGGGCGCGCTGATCCTGCCCCACATCGCCTTCTCGCTGCCGTTCGCGATCTGGATGCTGCGGGGCTTCGTGAAGGCCGTACCGGAGGCGCTGGAGGAGGCCGCCCAACTCGACGGGGCGAGCCGTTCCCGATTCCTCTGGCAGATCCTTTTCCCCCTCGTCTTCCCGGGGTTGGTCGCCACCAGTGTCTTCTCCTTCATCTCGGCGTGGAACGACTTCCTGTTCGCCAAGTCGTTCATCATCAGCGACACCTCCCAGTCCACCCTGCCGATGGCCCTCCTGGTCTTCTACAAGCCGGAAGAGCCGGACTGGGGCGGCGTGATGGCGGCGTCCACCGTGATGACCGTCCCGGTGCTGATCTTCTTCGTACTCGTACAGCGACGGCTGGTCTCCGGACTGGGCGGCGCGGTGAAGGACTGATGTGAGGAACTCCCCCCTGATCCCGGCACCCTGCGGCGTCGCCGCCGGTGCCGGCGAGGTACGGCTGACCGCGCACTCCCGGCTCTTCGCCTGCGACGGGACGGAGGGCGTCGGCCGCTGGCTGGGCACCGTACTGCGGGACGCCACCGGCCTGCCGCTGCGCGAGGGACGGGAACTCGACGACACGGAGGGGGACGGCATCGGGCTCCGGCTCGACCCCGGACTCGGTTCCGAGGAGTACCGCCTCGTCAGCGACCCCTCCGGCGTCCTCGTCGAGGGCGGCGGCGCGGCCGGTGTCTTCTGGGGTGCGCAGACCCTGCGTCAACTCCTCGGCCCCGAGGCGTACCGCAGGGCCCCGATCCACCGCGACCGCGCCTGGACCGTGCCGTACGTCACCGTCGAGGACGCCCCCCGCTTCCGCTGGCGCGGCCTCATGCTCGACGTCGCCCGGCACTTCATGCCCAAGGACGGGGTCCTGCGCTATCTGGACCTGATGGCCGCGCACAAACTCAACGTCCTCCACCTGCACCTGACCGACGACCAGGGCTGGCGGGTCGAGATCAAGCGGTACCCCCGGCTGACCGAGGTCGGCTCCTGGCGGGCCCGTACGAAATTCGGCCACCGCGCCTCACCCCTGTGGGAGGAGAAGCCGCACGGGGGTCACTACACCCAGGACGACCTCCGCGAGATCGTCGCCTACGCGGCGGAGCGGCACATCACGGTGGTCCCCGAGATCGACGTCCCGGGACACAGCCAGGCCGCCGTCGCCGCGTACCCGGAACTCGGCAACACCGACGTCGTCGACACGGCCTCCCTCGCCGTCTGGGACACCTGGGGCGTCAACAAGAACGTACTCGCCCCCACCGACCACACCCTGCGCTTCTACGAGGGGGTGTTCGAGGAGGTCCTGGAGCTGTTTCCGGCCGATGCCGCCCCGTTCTCGGCGTTCGTGCACATCGGCGGCGACGAGTGCCCCAAGGACCAGTGGCGGGAGTCGGCCGCCGCGCAGGCCCGGATGCGGGAGCTGGGGCTCGCGGACGAGGACGCGTTGCAGTCCTGGTTCGTCCGGCACTTCGACAACTGGCTGACCGCGCGCGGGCGTCGCCTGATCGGATGGGACGAGATCCTGGAGGGTGGCTTGGCGCCGGGGGCCGCGGTGTCGTCCTGGCGGGGGTACGCGGGCGGTGTCACGGCGGCCCGCATGGGTCACGACGTGGTCATGTGTCCCGAGCAGCAGGTGTATCTGGACCACCGGCAGGACGACGGCCCCGACGAGCCGGTGCCCATCGGCTGGGTGCGCACCCTGGAGGACGTCTTCCGGTTCGAGCCCGTTCCACCGGAGTTGACGCACGACGAGGCTCGGCACGTGCTGGGCACCCAGGCCAATGTGTGGACCGAGGTGATGGAGGATCAGGCGCGCGTGGACTACCAGACGTTTCCGCGCCTGGCGGCCTTCGCCGAGGTGGCCTGGAGTCGGCTGCCGGCCCCCGCCGAACGTGACTTCGGCGACTTCGAGCGGCGGATGACGGTCCACCGCGCGCGACTTGACGCCCTGGGGGTCGGTTATCGGCCGCCTTCGGGCCCCCGTCCGTGGCAGCGACGACCCGGTGTGCTCGGACGTCCGATCGAGGGGGCGCCCCCGAACGTGTGAGGCGGCCGCGAAGGCGTAGGACGGAAAGCGCGTGCCCTGCGACGGTGGCCGCACGGGACACGAGTGAGACAAGAGGTGTGAGAGCCCCCGGAAGAGGTCAATCCATGCCTACGGGAGATGTCGTGCCAAAACGGACCATCTCTCGGGTGAGGTGGGCGAATGCCTCCTAGCGGACCCCCGCGTTCGGGCCTCGCGAGAATGTGCCAGAGTTGCCACGTCCGCCCTGTCAGCACGTACGGTACGGCAACACAGGCGGACCAGGGTCTGCCGCTCGGATCATGCCGGCTTCGGGCAACGGTGCCGGATGATGGCCGGTGAGCGGGACTTGCTGCGTGCAGCTGCAAGGCGGAGGAGGGCGTCGACGCGGAGCGTCGGCGACCGACGACAACGCCGCAGATGTGCTCGGCAGGCCCCGCGTCCCAGGCGTGATCCGAACGACAGACCCTACGGTGGGGCAGCGGGAAGGGGCAGCCGGTTTGACCACGCACGCACCGCAGGCGGCGCAGGCCGTGACCCTGCCCGGCTCGCTGGACGAGGCCGTGGCGGCCCTCGCCGCCATGCCCTGGGCGGTTCCGGTGGCGGGCGGCACGGACCTCATGGCCGCGGTCAACTCCGGGCAGCTCAGGCCCGCCGCGCTGGTCGGGCTCGGCCGGATCAGCGAGATCCGCGGCTGGCAGTACCAGGACGGCCATGCCCTCCTGGGAGCGGGACTGACGCACGCCCGGATGGGGCGCCCGGACTTCGCGGCGCTCATTCCGGCGCTCGCCGCCGCCGCGCGCGCCGCCGGACCACCGCAGATCCGCAACGCCGGCACCCTCGGCGGCAACATCGCGACGGCCGCCCCCACCGGGGACGCGCTGCCCGTGCTCGCCGCCCTGGAGGCCACGCTGATCATCGCGGGCCCGGGCGGGGCCCGCCGTGAGATGCCCGTCTCCCACCTGCTGGCCGGCATGGAGATGCTGCGCCCCGGTGAACTCATCGGCTTCGTGCGCGTGCCGCTGCTGCACGCCCCCCAGGTCTTCCTGAAGGCCACCGGGCGCACCGGCCCCGGCCGCGCGGTCGCCTCCGTCGCCCTCGTCCTCGACCCCGCCCGGCGCGGGGTGCGGTGCGCCGTCGGAGCCATAGCGCCGATGCCGCTGCGCCCGCTGGACGCCGAGGCGTGGGTCGGTCAGTTGATCGACTGGGACGGCGAGCGCACCCTGGTGCCCGAGGCGCTCCAGGCCTTCGGCGAGTACGTCGCCGCCGCCTGCATCCCGGACCCGGCCCCCGAGGTCGACGGCTCCGTGACACCGCTTCCGCCCGCCGTACTGCACCTGCGGCGCACCGTCGCCGCGCTGGCCCGACGAGCACTGGGGAGGGCACTGTCGTGACCGACGACCAGCACGGAGAGGGCACCCCGCAGCAGGGGGGCCAGGGCGGCTGGGAGCGGCTGCCGCAGGGCGACTACGACGACGGCGCCACCACGTTCGTCCAGCTCCCCGAGGGGGGCATCGACGCACTGCTCGCCGCCGACACCCCGCTGGCCGCGCCCGGCCACGGCTATGTGCCGCCGCAGATAGCGACGAACTCCGTCAACGCGGCCGACCCGGCCCCGGCGCACCCGGGGCAGGTCGGTGACACGGCCCACACCGCCGGTACCGACCCGTCCGTCCCGGGTACCTGGGCGATGCCGGCCGGGGGTGCCGAGTGGCACGACCCGAACGCCGGGCAGCCCTCGCCGCCGACGCAGCACGGGTTCACGTACAACCCGGGCTCGACCGGGCAGTGGACGTTCGGGGAGCCGGCCGCACCGGAAGGCGCCGCTCCCGGTCACGATGTGACCGGCGAGTGGTCGATTCCGGTCGCCGGTGGTGATCTTCCGGACGAATCCGGTGAGTTCAGCACCTCGGCCCTGGTCGAGCAGTGGGGCGGCACCCCGCCCGCCACGCTCCCCGGCGGAGCCGCCGCGCCCTGGGCGACGGAGGAGATCGGCACGGCGTGGACCGCGCCGCCGCCCGCCCGGACCGACGAGCACCCCGCCGACGAGCACCCGGCCGACGAACGCCCGGGCGACGAGCACTCGGCCGCGGGCCGCCCGGCGGGAGACGGTGCGCCGGGCACGGCCCCGGACGCCTCCGGCGTGCCCTCCGCGGCCTCTGGGGGCGCGTACCCCGGTGAGGGTCCCGAGAGCGCCGGGGAGGCCACGGAAGGCCTTCAGGAGCCCGCTGGGCCGGTCGGCGGGGCCGATGCGGAGCCCACGGACGGTACGGACCCCGAGCGGACCGAGGAGCCGGAGACGGCCGCCGACGCATCCGGGGCCGCCGAGCCGGGCGAGTCCGCCGAGCCCTCCGGGGCCGAGGGCGACCCGGCCGCGGCCGAGGAGTCCGCCCCGACCCCGCCCCCGCACGACGACCACCCTCTCGCCTCCTACGTCCTGCGCGTCAACGGAACCGAGCGGCCCGTCAGCGACGCCTGGATCGGCGAGTCGCTGCTCTACGTGCTGCGCGAGCGGCTCGGCCTCGCCGGCGCCAAGGACGGCTGCTCGCAGGGCGAGTGCGGCGCCTGCAACGTGCAGGTCGACGGGCGGCTCGTGGCGTCCTGTCTGGTGCCGGGGGTCACCGCCGCCGGCAGCGAGGTGCGCACCGTCGAGGGCCTCGCCGCCGACGGGCAGCCCTCGGACGTGCAGCGGGCCCTCGCCAAGTGCGGTGCCGTGCAGTGCGGTTTCTGCGTGCCCGGCATGGCGATGACCGTGCACGACCTCCTGGAGGGCAACCCCGCCCCCACCGACCTGGAGACCCGCCAGGCGCTCTGCGGCAACCTCTGCCGCTGCTCCGGCTACCGGGGCGTCCTCGCGGCCGTCCGTGACGTCGTCGCCGAGCGCGAGGCGCACACGGCCGCCGAGAACGAGGCCCCGGACACCGACGAGGCGCGCATCCCGCACCAGGCCGGTCCCGGCGCGGGCGGCGTCAACCCGGCGGCGTACGACGCCCAGCAGACACCCCCACCCGCCCCGCACGACCCCGACCGGTCCTACGGCGGCCAGGGGCTGTCGTTCACCGGCCCGGACGACTCGTACGGCGGCCAGGGACAGTCCTTCGGAGGTCAGGACCAGTCGTTCGGGGGCCAGGACCAGTCCTTCGGAGGGCAGGACCAGTCGTTCGGAGGGCAGGACCAGTCCTTCGGGGGGCAGGACCAGTCGTTCGGCGGCGGTCCGGGAGACACCTACGGCGGCCAGGGCCAGTCCTTCGCCGGTCAGGGTGACACGTACGGCGGCCAGGGGCAGTCGTTCGGCGGTCAGGACGACTCGTACGGCGGTCAGGGCCGGTCGTTCGGCCAGGACGGAGGCCAGACGTGAGCAACGAAACCGTCATCGCGACGCCCGCGGGCCCCGGCGAGACCGCGCCCGCTCCCGAGCAGTTGCCGCACGGCCTGGGCGCGTCCCTGCCGTCCGCCGACTCCCGGGCCAAGTCCGAGGGCACCTTCCCGTACGCGGCCGACCTGTGGGCCGAGGGCCTGCTGTGGGCCGCCGTGCTCCGCTCGCCGCACCCGCACGCGCGCATCGTGTCCATCGACACGTCCCACGCGCGCGAGATGCCCGGCGTACGGGCCGTCGTCACCCACGAGGACGTGCCGGGCGTCGCCCTGCACGGCCGCGGCAAGGCCGACCGGCCCCTGTTCGCCTCCGAGGTCGTACGCCACCACGGCGAGCCCATCGCGGCCGTCGCCGCCGACCACCCCGACACCGCGCGGATGGCCGCCGCCGCCGTCATCGTCGAGTACGAGGTGCTCGACCCGGTGATCGACCCGGAGCAGGCCTTCGAGGCCGAGCCCCTGCACCCCGACGGCAACCTCATCCGGCACATCCCGCTGCGCCACGGCGACCCGAACGCGGCCGGCGAGATCGTCGTCGAGGGCCAGTACCGCATCGGCCGCGCGGACCCGGCCCCCATCGGCGCCGAGGCCGGCCTCGCCGTGCCCCGCCCCGACGGCGGCGTCGAGCTCTACGTGGCCTCCACCGACCCGCACACCGACCGCGACGCGGCCGCCGCCTGCTACGGCCTGGCCCCCGACCGCGTCAAGATCGTCGTCACCGGTGTCCCCGGCGCCACCGCCGACCGCGAGGACCAGGGCTTCCAGCTCCCGCTCGGCCTGCTCGCCCTGAAGACCGGCTGCCCGGTCAAGCTGACGGCCACCCGCGAGGAGTCCTTCCTCGGCCACGCCCACCGCCACCCCACCCTGCTGCGCTACCGCCACCACGCGGACGCCGAGGGCAAGCTGGTCAAGGTCGAGGCGCAGATCCTGCTCGACGCGGGCGCCTACGCCGACACCTCCTCGGAGGCGCTGGCCGCCGCCGTCTCGTTCGCCTGCGGCCCCTACGTGGTCCCCAACGCCTTCATCGAGGGCTGGGCGGTCCGCACCAACAACCCGCCCTCCGGCCATGTGCGCGGCGAGGGCGCGATGCAGGTCTGCGCCGCCTACGAGGCGCAGATGGACAAGCTGGCGAAGAAGCTGGGCATCGACCCGGCGGAACTGCGCATGCGCAACGTGATGTCCACGGGCGACGTGCTGCCGACGGGCCAGTCGGTGACCTGCCCGGCACCGGTCGCCGAACTCCTCCAGGCCGTCCAGGAGTTCCCCCTGCCCGCCCTGCCCAAGGACACCCCCGAGGAGGAGTGGCTGCTCCCGGGCGGTCCCGAGGGTGCGGGCGAGCCGGGTGCCGTGCGGCGCGGCGTCGGCTACGGCCTCGGCATGGTCCACATGCTCGGCGCCGAGGGCGCGGACGAGGTCTCCACGGCCACCGTGAAGGTCCACGACGGCATCGCGACCGTCCTGTGCGCCGCCGTCGACACCGGCCAGGGCTTCTCCACCCTCGCCCGGCAGATCGTCCAGGAGACCCTCGGCATCGACGAGGTCCACATCGCCCAGGTCGACACCGACCAGCCCCCGGCGGGCCCGAGCTGCCGAGGCCGGCACACGTGGGTCTCCGGCGGCGCGGTGGAGCGGGCGGCGAAGATGGTCCGCACCCAGCTGCTGCAGCCCCTGGCGCACAAGTTCGGCATGTCCACGGAGCTGCTGCAGATCACCGACGGCAAGATCACGTCGTACGACGGGGTGCTGTCCACCACGGTCGCGGAGGCGATGGACGGCAAGGAACTCTGGGCCACCGCCCAGTGCCGCCCGCACCCCACCGAACCGCTGGACGAGGCCGGCCAGGGCGACGCGTTCGTGGGCCTCGCCTTCTGCGCGATCCGCGCGGTCGTCGACGTCGACATCGAACTCGGCTCGGTCCGGGTCGTGGAGCTGGCCGTCGCCCAGGACGTCGGCCGGATCCTCAACCCCGACCAGCTCACCGCGCGTATCGAGGCGGGCGTCACCCAGGGCGTGGGCATCGCGCTGACCGAGAACCTGCGCACCCCGCGGGGCCTGGTCCGCCACCCCGACCTGACCGGCTACGCCCTGCCCACCGCCCTCGACGCCCCCGACATCCAGCTCGTCAAACTGGTGGAGGAGCGGGACGTCGTCGCCCCCTTCGGCGCGAAGGCGGCCAGCGCGGTGCCGGTGGTCACCTCACCGGCGGCCATCGCGGCGGCGGTGCGGGCGGCCACGGGCCGCCCGGTGAACCGCCTGCCGATCCGTCCGCAGGCGGCGGTGGTGACGGGGGCGTAGGGCCGGGGGAGGCGCCCGCGGCGGCCTCCGGCACAGCCTTCGACGTGTGTGTTCGCGCGTACGGCGGGCGTTGTCAGTGGGGCGGCGTATGGTTCTGGGAAGTGGGAACGACGACCGCTCGGCGGTGCGGGGACCCCACTGGGGGAAGCACACTGAGAACCATGTGCCGGGGGGAGCCATGAGCACAATGACGATGGGGACAATGGGCCTGACGGACCTGAGCGACCTGCGTGATCCGACCTACCTGAACGACCTGGCGGTGCTGACCGGAGGACCGGTCAGCCGCTCCGGACTGGCGCTGGACCTGCCGCCCCGGCTGCTGGACGAGGAGTTCGGCCCGAGCAGGGTGTGGCGCTTCGAGGACTTCGACTTCCCGGCCACGCTCACCCACGAGCCGACCCGCCGCTTCCTGCGGGACATGGGCCTGCCGGAGGACCACGGCTTCTTCCACCTCGACACGGACATCCCGCTGCCGACCCTCGCCGAGTACTACGCGCACATCCACGCCGGCGCGTGCTCCCCCGACCGACTCCCCTCCCGAGCGGCCCACCTGATCCGCCTCGGCCACTTCGTCGAGGGCAACAGCCTCGTCGTCGACGGCACCACCGGCGCGATCCTCAACTGGAGCGAGCCCGAGTCGACCCTCTGCCCCCTCGACGCCGACCTCTCCACCCTCGCCTTCACCCTCTGGCTCCTCCACCGTGAGAAGCACGAGAAGACGGCGACGGGTTGCTGGGTGGACCGCCTGCGCAACGAGGCGTGCGCGGAGTTCTGACCCCGCCGGACCCCAACCCGCCGGACCCCACGGACCCGGCCACCGGCACATGACGACGGGCCGACCGCTGAGAAGGCGGTCGGCCCGTCGACGTACGGAGGCCGTGGCGGGAATCGAACCCGCGTAACTCGCTTTGCAGGCGAGTCCCTGAACCACTCGGGCACACGGCCGGGTCGGAGCGGGGGACCGGTGGGGCTGGTCCTCCGAACTCGATGAGTCGACCGTAGGCGGGGGCGGGTGGGGGTCTCAAGGGTGGTGGGGGTGCTGCAACGGGACTGCCATACGCCGTTCATGAATGGGTGGGGTGGGTGCGGGGCTGGTCGTACGACCAAGGTCTCGGGTGGGTGAAGGTCTATCCCGGTGTACGGGTTCGCGTTCTCGGCGTATTTCACCTGCTTCCGGCGGGGATGCGCCGGCGTTCACGCCGGGGAGGATTTGCCTCCTGCCGGCTGCGACGGGGAGCGTCGCCGCGTCAGTTCTTCGTCCGGCGCGGAGCGCCTGCGGCTGCCCGGCGGAAGCAGGTGAATGCGAACAGTCGTCCCGCTGGTCACCTGCTGTGATGAGTGCCGGGCGAATGGCGGTTGTGTGTGCGGAGGTCGTACTACGGTCCGATGCCATGAAGCTGGTCGTGCAGGTGAAGTTGCTGCCGACGCCCGAGCAGGCGTCGGCACTCGAGGCGACCCTGCGCGCCTGCAACCGGGCCGCCACCTACGCCTCGCGGGTTGCCTTCGCCGAGAACCTCAAGGACCGCAACGGTCTGCAGAAGAAGGTGTACGCGGACCTGAAGACCACCTTCGGGCTGTCGGCGCAGCCGGCGGTGCGGGCGGTGAAGAAGGTCGTCGACGCCTACGCCGCCCTGAAGGCCAATCTGCGGGCCGGGAATCTGGGCCCGCCCACCAGCAAGCGGCACCGCAGGGCGGTCGGCTCACCCATCGTCTTCCGCCCGCAGGCGGCCCAGCCGTTCGACGACCGTTGCCTGTCGTGGCAGTACGACGCACGCACGGTGTCCGTCTGGACCGCCGCCGGGCGGATGAAGGGCATCCGCTTCGCCTGCTCCTCCGACCAGTTCAAGACCCTCGTGCAGTACCGCAAGGGCGAGAGCGACCTCGTCCAGCGCGGCGGGAAGTGGTTCCTGATCGCCACCTGCGACATCCCCGACCCGGAGGTGTACGAGCCCGCCGACTGGATCGGGGTCGACCGCGGCATCGTGAACCTGGCCACCACCAGCGACGGCACCAACCACCAGGGCCGCCGCCTGTCCCGCTACCGGCGCTGGCAGGCCCGCAAACGCGCCGAACTCCAGACCAGGCAGACCCGTTCGGCCACGCGCCGCCTCGCCCGCCGCGCGCAGAAGGAACGCCGCCATGCCGCCCAGGTGAATCATCGGATCAGCAAGGAGATCGTGTCCGTTGCCCAACGCACCGGTCGTGGCATCGCCGTCGAGGACCTCGGCGGGATCCGTGAACGGGTACGGCTACGCGGCGACCAGCGGGGCACCCTCTCCTCCTGGCCCTTCCACCAGCTCGGACACCACCTCGCCTACAAAGCGCGTAAGGCTGGGGTGCCGTTCCTGGAAGTGGATGCGCGCCATACCTCGCAGCGCTGCCCGCGCTGCGGTCACACCGAGCGGGCCAACCGGCCTACCCGGGACCATTTCCGCTGCCGTAGGTGCGGGCTCGCTGGCCCCGCCGACGTCGTCGCCGGGGTCAACGTGCGCGACCGCGCTCGCTCGGCGTGGGCATTCGTCACCATGCCCGTTCCACACCCGGTCCGACCGGAGAGGGAGATGCGACCCGTGACCGTCCTGTCGTAGGGGGCAGTCGGGAGCGCGACAAGGTGTGAACGACCGAGCCAACAAGCTCGGCCGTTCACGGCCGAGAAGGTGACGACGAGCCTGTTCGGTGGTCGACTCCATCCCGGTGTGGATCGTGGCCGTCGCCTGGGACGGGTGCTTCGGGACGGGGCTCGTGATCTCCTCCACCGGCGTCCTCCTGCTCCAGCTCTCCGCCCCCGAGCAGGCCGGCACCAACTCCGCTTCCCTGCAGATCTCCGACGGCCTGTCCAACGCGCTCCTCCTCGCGGCGGGCGGCGCCGCGTTCGCCGCGCTGGGCGGAGGCGCGGTCGGCCACACGGCCACCACGACCGCCCAAGCCGCCTCCCACCCGGCCGCCTTCGTCGCGGTGTTCCTGCCGATGGCGGGGGTGGCGTTGGTGGGGGCCTGGGTGACTACGCGGTTGCGGGCGCGGTGAGGGATGGCGGGGCGGGGGCTCGGGGTCTCGGCGAGGTTCGTAAACCGGTGGTTATCGGGTGAACGCTGCCCCTGGTCTCGCCCCATGACCGAGATCACCCTCCGCCTCGACCCCGAGGGCCATCGTGCCCTCGCCGACCTCGCCGATGCCCAGGGGCGACGGCCGGAGGAGGTTGCGGAAGAAGCCGTGGCCATGCTTTTGCGGACGGAGGCGGGCAGCGTGCGGGCGCGGGCCGAGCGGCTCGCCGCGCAGCATGCCGAGTTGCTGCGGAGGTTGGGCGAGTGAGCGCGGAGGTGCGGGAGATGAGCCGTCATCTGACGGTGGCCGAGGTGACGGCCATCGCCGGGATCGCCTTCGGCGGGCGGCAGCCCGAGACGCGCGAGGCGGGGCTGCTGGAGTCGGCCGTGCACCGTTCGCGTGCCCGGATGTTCGGCACCGCCGCCTACACCGACCGCTACGAGCAGGCCGCCGCCCTGCTCCACGCTCTCGCCACCAACCACCCCCTCGTGGACGGCAACAAGCGAACGGCCTGGCTCGCGGCGGCCACCTTCCTGGCGGTCAACGGGGTGGACCTCGCGGCGGTGGACCAGGACCGGGCGTACGACCTGGTCATCGATGTGGCGCCCGGTGGGGAGAGCGAGGTCGGTGCGATCGCCGAGCGGTTGCGGGGGTTGTGAGGTGGATCCCATCGCCGGGGGAGGGGGTGTCGTACGCGCGTTGACACGGTCCGGGCGCCGGTAGGGTGGCCCGGTTGTCATACGTAGCCGAGGTGTCCGAGTCGCTGCGCGAGTCGCCCTGGGCTACCCGCCGAGCCGCCCGCCCGTCGCCCACCACCGCCCTACTCGACGCGCTACGCGCGGCCCTTCGATTCCACCCAGACCGGAGACCGTGACTACCACCGCCACCTCCTCCTCGAACCACCACCTCTCGCCCGCCTTCCCCGGCCGTGCCCCCTGGGGTACCGCCAGCAAGCTGCGCGCCTGGCAGCAGGGGGCGATGGAGAAGTACATCCAGGAGCAGCCGCGGGACTTCCTCGCGGTCGCGACCCCGGGCGCCGGTAAGACGACCTTCGCGCTGACGCTCGCGTCCTGGCTGCTGCACCACCATGTCGTGCAGCAGGTGACGGTCGTGGCGCCCACCGAGCACCTGAAGAAGCAGTGGGCGGAGGCCGCGGCGCGGATAGGGATCAAGCTGGACCCCGAGTACAGCGCGGGACCGCTCAGCAAGGAGTACGACGGGGTCGCGGTCACCTACGCGGGTGTGGGTGTGCGGCCCATGCTGCACCGCAACCGCAGCGAGCAGCGCAAGACCCTGGTGATCCTGGACGAGATCCACCACGCCGGTGACAGCAAGTCCTGGGGCGAGGCCTGTCTGGAGGCGTTCGAGCCCGCCACCCGCCGGCTCGCGCTCACCGGTACGCCCTTCCGGTCCGACACCAACCCCATCCCCTTCGTCACGTACGAGGAGGGGGCGGACGGCATCCGGCGGTCCTCCGCCGACTACACCTACGGCTACGGCAACGCGCTCGCCGACAACGTCGTGCGGCCCGTCATTTTCCTCTCCTACAGCGGCAACATGCGCTGGCGGACCAAGGCGGGGGACGAGATCGCCGCGCGCCTCGGCGAGCCCATGACCAAGGACGCGGTCAGCCAGGCCTGGCGTACGGCACTGGATCCGCGCGGCGAGTGGATGCCGAGCGTGCTGCGCGCCGCCGACCAGCGACTCACCGAGGTCCGCAAGGCCATCCCGGACGCCGGTGCTCTCGTCATCGCCACCGACCAGGACTCCGCCCGCGCCTACGCCAAGCTGATCCGGGAGATCACGGGGACCAGCGCGACGGTCGTCCTGTCCGACGATTCCGGTGCCTCGGACCGTATCGACGAGTTCAGCCGCAACACCGACCGGTGGATGGTCGCCGTGCGCATGGTGTCCGAAGGGGTCGACGTGCCCCGGCTGGCCGTCGGGGTCTACGCCACCACCATCTCCACCCCGCTGTTCTTCGCCCAGGCTGTCGGACGTTTCGTACGGTCCCGGCGGCGCGGCGAGACCGCGTCCGTGTTCCTGCCGACCGTGCCCGACCTGCTCACCTTCGCCAACGAGATGGAGGTCGAGCGGGACCACGCCCTCGACAAGCCGAAGAAGGCGGGCGAGGAGGACCCGTACGCCGAGGAGGACAAGCTCCTCGCGGAGGCGGAGAAGCAGCAGGACGAGGACACCGGCGAGCAGGACATGCTGCCGTTCGAGGCGCTGGAATCCGACGCCGTGTTCGACCGGGTCATGTACAACGGCGCCGAGTTCGGCATGCAGGCCCATCCCGGCAGCGAGGAGGAGCAGGACTACCTCGGCATTCCGGGGCTGCTGGAACCCGACCAGGTGCAGCTGCTGCTGCAGAAGCGGCAGGCGCGGCAGATCGCGCACAGCCGCAAGAAGCCGGACGCCGAGGCCGACCTGGTGGAGCTGCCGGCCGACCGGCGGCCCGTGGTCACCCACAAGGAACTCCTTGAGCTGCGGAAACAGCTCAACGGCATGGTCGGCGCGTACTCCCACCAGAGCGGCAAGCCGCACGGGGTCATCCACACCGAGGTACGGCGGGTGTGCGGCGGACCGCCGAGCGCCGAGGCCACGGCGGGGCAGCTGCGCCAGCGGATCGCCAAGGTGCAGGAGTGGGCGACCCGGATGAAGTGACGCCGGGGGAGCGCACTCCGTGGGCCCATACCGAGAGCGCGCTCCGGGGGTGCGTGCAGGTGCGTGAGGGTGTGTTCCAGGGAGCGTGGCGGGGAGTGTGCCGTGCGTGGTGCGCTCGTACATTTCGCGACAAAACGAAGTAGTCCGTACCGGACACTGCCCGGATTCTGGACGGAGTCTTCCGCTTAGCGAACCCGCTCGTCTACTGTCCCGCTACGCACACGCCCCGTGGCAGCGCCGCCGCGGAGCGCAGCCGTGAAGCGACTCCGCCCGGATCATCCGGGTTCAGCCGATCGGCGGCCTCTGTAGCGCGTCGCCGAACGGGACCGGTGACGCATCAGCCGTGACAGGGGTCGCCGCCCTCACCCAAGAAGGAGTGGGCGTCGTGACCGCGGAGACCTCTCAGACGCTTGACCGGGGACTGCGCGTCCTCAAGCTGCTCGCCGATACCGACCACGGGCTGACCGTCACCGAACTGTCCAACAAGCTCGGGGTCAACCGGACTGTTGTCTACCGCCTGCTCGCCACCCTGGAGCAGCACTCCCTCGTCCGTCGTGACCTGGGCGGACGTGCCCGGGTGGGGCTGGGTGTGCTGCGGCTCGGGCGGCAGGTGCATCCGCTGGTGCGGGAGGCCGCGTTGCCCGCGTTGCGCTCGTTGGCCGAGGACATAGGGGCGACCGCCCACCTCACGCTCGTCGACGGCACCGAGGCGTTGGCCGTCGCCGTCGTCGAGCCGACGTGGACGGACTACCACGTGGCGTACCGGGCCGGGTTCCGGCACTCGCTGGACCGGGGGGCCGCGGGGCGGGCCATCCTGTCGGGGCGGCAGCAGCCGGGGGACTGGCCGGGGTACGCGCTCACGCACGGTGAGCTGGAGGCCGGAGCGAGTGGAGCCGCCGCGCCGCTGCTCGGGGTGACGGGGGTCGAGGGCAGCGTGGGCGTGGTGATGCTGGCCGACGCGGTGCCGGAGAGGGTGGGCCCGCGGGTGATGGACGCGGCACGGGAAGTGGCCGACGCGCTCCGGTGACGCAGGGGCCGGTGACACAGGGGCTGGGACGCGGGGCCCGGTGACTCGGGCCGCGGTGCCGCGGACTCCGGCTTCGGTGACACGGGTGCCTCCTGCTAGGGGTGTAGTTCCAGCCAGTCCAGCAGGTGTGTGGTGAAGGTCTCCGGCTGCTCCATGTTCGGGTAGTGGCCGACGCCCTCGATGGTGAGGGTGTGGCCTTTCGTGGCGACCGTGCCGACCAGGCGTTCGGCCATGGCGATGAGGTCCGGGGCGTCCAGGGCGCCGTTGACGGCGAGGGTGGGGGCGGTGATGCCGGCGGCGCGGGCCCAGGTGTCCGTGACCGGGACGTGCCAGTCCGTCTCGCCGGCGGTGTGCTTGAGGGCGGTGGCGCGGCTCATCTCCCGTACCCGCCGGACGACGTCGGGGTCCACGTCCTCGACCGTGCGGTACGGGCCGGCGACGGCCTCGCCGACCACGTCGAGCCAGCCCTCGATGTCGCCCGACATCAGCGTGCCGTAGTACCGGGCGACGCTGTCCTTGGTCCAGGGGTCCGTGTACTCGGGCTCGCTGGTGCCGACACCGCTGACGACGAGGGCGCGTACGAGGTCGGGATGCTCCAGGGCCGTGTCGACCGCCGTGGCTCCGCCCATCGACATGCCGACCAGGACCGCCGGGCCGGTGTCCAGGTGGCGCAGCAGTGCGGCGAGGTCGTCGGTGAAGCGGAACGGTTTGCTCGCGTTGGCGGAGGCGCCGTGCCCTCGCGCGTCCGGGGCGATGACCCGGTGACCTGCCGCCGTCAGGGCGGGCACCAGGTCGCGCCACATGGTGTGGTCCGTGAAGCCACCGTGCAGCAGCACGAGCGGGGTGCCCGAACCGGCGTCCTGGTAGGCGAGGGGGCCGTCGTCGGACCGGAAAGTGCGTGTGAGGACCTGCGAGGCATCAGTCATGACAACCAAGGTGTCATGTTGAGGGAAAGATGACAACCCAGTTG
Source organism: Streptomyces akebiae (assembly GCF_019599145.1). Taxonomy (NCBI): domain Bacteria; kingdom Bacillati; phylum Actinomycetota; class Actinomycetes; order Kitasatosporales; family Streptomycetaceae; genus Streptomyces; species Streptomyces akebiae. Next base: position 6,334,696 of record NZ_CP080647.1, read on the forward strand.
TCATTCTCTGGTGCGGTGGGGGAGTGGCAGACAATGAGCCGGTGACAGAGACCAATGAGCCGCTGCCGCCCGACGCGCTCGCCGGGCGGCTGTCCGAGGTGTTCGCCGTCCTGGGGCCCCTCTACCGGCGGACGACCCGCGCGCTGGAGCTGAAGGAACGGAAGGAGGGGTTCCCTGTCGGCGTACGCGCCGTCCTGGAGCTGTTGCGGATGGCCGAGCGTCCGATGACCGTGCCGCAGATGGGGCGGACGCTGGCCTTGAGCAGGCAGTTCGTGCAGCGGATGGTCAACGAGGCGGCCGGGCGGGACCTCGTCGAGGCCATCCCCAACCCCGCGCACCAGCGCTCCTCCCTGATCCGGCTGACCGACACCGGCCGTACGGCCATCGACGCGCTGGTCGCCCGGGAGAGCGCGCTGCTGAAGCAGGCCGGAGGCGATCTGACGACGGCCGACGTCGATTCCTGTGTGCGGGTCCTGACGCAGCTCCTCGCCCTCTTCGAGGACGTGGACGTCAACTGAGACGCGCCGCCCCGGCCTCGGCTGCGGTCCGGGGCACCACCGCCCCCTGGCCGGAAGTGTCCCTCACGTTAGATTGACTCCGTGCTCTCTCGTCTCTCCAGCCTTTCGCGTCCCGTCGCCGTAGCCATAAGCGCGCTGCCGGTGGTGGGGCTGCTCGCCACGGTGACGTTCGCGCCGTTGCCGTTCTCCGTGGCGCAGCCGGGGATGACGGCGAACGTGCTCGGCGAGAACAAGGGCGAGCCGGTGATCACGATCAGCGGCGCGGAGGCCCGCGAGACCAGCGGCCAGCTGCGGATGACGACGATCGAGGCGACGGGACCGGACGCCCGTATCCACCTCGGCGATGTGCTCGACGGCTGGTTCCGTACCGACCAGGCCGTCATGCCGCGCGAGGCGGTCTACCCCAGCGGCGACACCACCGAGGAGATCCAGGAGCACAACGCGGCCGAGATGAAGCAGTCCCAGGACACCGCCACCGAGGCCGCGCTCGCCTACCTCGGCGAGGACTCCGGTGACGTCGAGGTCACGCTGCGGCTCGCCGACGTCGGCGGCCCCAGCGCGGGCCTGCTCTTCTCCCTCGGCATCATCGACAAGCTCGACGGCGACGGCAGCGGCGGCGACCTCACGGGGGGCCGCGTCATCGCCGGTACGGGGACCATCGACACCTCGGGCAAGGTGGGCGCGGTCGGCGGGGTCGCCCTCAAGACCCAGGCCGCCCGTCGCGACGGCGCCACCGTGTTCCTGGTCCCCAAGGCCGAGTGCTCCGACGCCAAGGCCGAACTGCCCAAGGGGCTGCGTCTCATCCCGGTGACGACCCTGAAGGGCGCGGTCGGCTCCCTCGTCGCGCTGGAGACGGGCAAGGGTTCCGTACCGAGCTGCTGACGGGAACACCGCGCCGGCGTGCTGAAAGCGCCGAACAGCGGTTTCTCGCGGTAATTGCCGGCGTAATCCCGGCCTACTCCCGGTGTACTCCCGGAAGCTCACCGGTACGTGCCCCAGGGTTGTCGGCTAGGCCGTCGTCTCCCGGTGCCCTTCGGTACGTTCGCGAAGCGCCTCCTGCTCCACCAGCGGGATGATCCGCAGCGGTACGGGGTTCTCCATGACGATCGCCGTGGCGGCCCGGACGATGCCGTCAAAACCGACGACCCGGTCGATCACCCGCTGGAGATCGGCGTTCGACCGGGCCACCAGCCGGCACAGCATGTCCCCACTGCCGGTCGTCGTGTGCAGTTCCAGCACCTCCGGCACGGTCGCCAAGTGCGCCCGTACGTCCGCCCCTTGCCCCTGCCGGATCTGCAGGGTCGCGAACGCCGTGACCGGGTAGCCGAGCGCGGCCGGATCCACCTCGGGACCGAACCCGCGGATGACGCCACTCGACTGAAGCCGGTCGAGCCGGGCCTGCACCGTGCCCCGCGCGACCCCCAGCCGCCGGGACATCTCCAGCACCCCGATCCGGGGCTCGCGCGCGAGCAGGACGATCAACCGCCCGTCCAGATGATCGATCGCCACCAGGCCTCCCGAGTTGGTTATGCTGCACAGAACGAGCCGCATGATGCATATGTCGCTGAACAGATTGTCCAGCTGACACGCCAACTGTTGCACACCTTGTGGTGCGGGAGGACTCTGCGGTCATGGCAGCCACCTCCGCGCACACACCCGGCACGCACGACGTCCCCGGCACCGCACGGCAGGCGGATCCCTTCCCGGTCAAGGGAATGGACGCGGTCGTCTTCGCCGTGGGCAACGCCAAGCAGGCCGCCCACTACTACTCCACGGCGTTCGGCATGCGCCTCGTCGCCTACGCCGGCCCCGAGACCGGCAGCCGCGAGACGGCGAGCTACGTCCTGGAGAACGGCTCGGCCCGGTTCGTCCTCACCTCGGTCGTCAAACCCGCCACCACCTGGGGCCACTTCCTCGCCGAGCACGTCGCCGAGCACGGCGACGGTGTGATCGACCTCGCCATCGAGGTCCCGGACGCCCGCCGCGCGTACGCCTACGCCGTCGAGCACGGCGCGCGTTCCGTCACCGAGCCGTACGAGCTGAAGGACGAGCACGGCACGGTCGTCCTGGCCGCGATCGCCACCTACGGCACGACCCGGCACACCCTCGTCGAACGCACCGGCTACGACGGCCCGTACCTCCCCGGCTACGTCCCCGCCGACCCCCTCGTCGAGCCGCCCGCCCAGAGCACGTTCCAGGCCATCGACCACTGCGTGGGCAACGTCGAACTCGGGCGCATGAACGAGTGGGTGGAGTTCTACAACCGCGTCATGGACTTCACCAACATGAAGGAGTTCGTGGGCGACGACATCGCCACCGAGTACAGCGCGCTGATGTCGAAGGTCGTGGCGGACGGCACGCTGAAGGTCAAGTTCCCCATCAACGAGCCCGCCATCGCCAAGAAGAAGTCCCAGATCGACGAGTACCTGGAGTTCTACGGCGGCGCGGGCGTCCAGCACATCGCGCTCAACACGAACGACATCGTCAGGACGGTACGGACGATGCGGGCGGCCGGTGTCGAGTTCCTCGCCACGCCCGACTCCTACTACGACACGTTGGGGGAGTGGGCCGGCGACACCCGCGTCCCCGTCGACACCCTCCGCGAACTCAAGATCCTCGCGGACCGGGACGAGGACGGGTATCTGCTGCAGATCTTCACCAAGCCGGTCCAGGACCGGCCGACGGTCTTCTTCGAGATCATCGAGCGGCATGGGTCGATGGGCTTCGGCAAGGGCAACTTCAAGGCGCTGTTCGAGGCGATCGAGAGGGAGCAGGAGAAGAGGGGCAACTTGTGAGGGCGCCTTGGAGCTCGGGGGTTCGAGTGCGTCGGCGGGTGCGGCCTGGGTGGGGCTTCTCGCGCAGTTCCCCGCGCCCCTGAAAGCCCAGGCCCTGCGGGCCTGAAAAGCACGGGGCGCAGCCCCTGCTTTTCAGGGGCGTGGGGAACTGCGCGAGCAACCCCCACCGGACCCGCACCCGCCAACGCACCCCCACCCCCACCCCCCTCACGCGCATCACCCACCCCCACCCCCCGCGAAGTAAGGATTCAACCGCCGCGCCTCCTCCAGATGCCGCCGCCCCGCAGCCTCCAACCCCACCGCCCGCTCGATCACCCCCCGGTGATACGCGTAAGCCGCACTCCGCACCTCCCCACCCCGCGCCCGGTCCGTCGCCCGTCGCGCGAACCCCAGCGCCTCCCGGTCCTCCCCGGCCCGATGCAACGCCCACCCCAACGCATCGGCCACCCGCAACCCCGGCTGCCGCTCCCACTCCGTACGGAGCACCCGCACCGCCTCCGCCGGATCCCCGTGGTCCGCCTCCAGCGCCCCGAGGACCAGCGACTCGTTCACCCCGGCCGCGGCGGACCGCGCCACCAGCGCCCGCGCCACGCCGTACTGCTTCCGCGCCTCCTTCGCCCGCCCCAGCGACTCGTACACCTCACCCAGTCGCAGGGCCACTTCGGCGGACGGCCGCTTCGACAGCGCCACCCGGTACGCCCGCACCCCCTCCGCCGTCCGCCCCAGCGCGACCAGCGCCCGCCCCCGGCACGGCCCGGCCTCCGGCTCACCACCACCGGCGGAGGCGGACCCGGCCTCGCAGTACCGCAACGACTGCTCCGCCTCGCCCCGCTCCCAGGCCAGCTCGCCGGCCCTGACCCACCACGCCGCACCCGCGGCCGACGGCCCCGTGGCCGAGGTCTCGGTGGCCGCAGCGTCCGAGAGCGCCGCCGCCGCGTCCTCGCGCGCCCCCTGGTCCCAGTGGACCCGCGCCGCCCGCGCCCTGGCCGCCGGCCCGGAGTCGACGGCGAGCATCCTGCCCAGGGTCGCGCGAGCGGCCTTGTACCGGCCGAGCCCGTCGTACGCGTCGATGAGCAGCGCGTACGACGTCCAGCGGCCCGGCGCCACCCGTACGGCCTCCTCGCCCCAATGTTCCGCCGCCCGGAAGTCGCGGCGGGCGACCGCGAGGGCGGTGAGGCCTTCGAGGGCGTCCGCGTTGCGGCTCGGCCGGAGCCGCAGCGAGGTACGCAGGGCGCGCTCGGCCCGGGGGTAGTCGGTGACACCGCCGGTCCGGCGGGCCCGCTCGACGTACGCCACGCCGAGCACCGCCCACGAGACGTGGTCACGCGGACGGGCCCGCACCCGGGCCTCCCGTTGCCGCACGGTCGCGACCACATCGGGCAGCGAGGCCGGCACCCCGGCGGACACTCCGGCGGACACCCCGGTCCCCGGAACGACCGCCGCCCGCCGCCCCTCACGCCCGGGCCCGGCCGCGCCCACCACCCGCGCCTCACCGGGGCCGCCCCGGTCGCCCCCGTCCGGCGGCGCCACCATCAGCACACCCCCGAGCACGAAACACCCGACGACGGCCCCCGCCACCCCACCACCGCGCCCCCGGTACCGCCCCCACCCGGACACCCGCCCCGGCCACCGCGCCGCGAGTGCCGCCCGCACCGCCCGTACCGCCCGCGCCGCCCGCTCCTCGTTCTCCACAGACATGCCGTCACTGTGCGTCAATACGACGACCACATCCGGCACCCGAACGCTCGCGCCGACGGGTTCACACCGATGGCCGCGAGTGCGAACCTGTGATCATGAGCCGTATCCAAGCCCCGTCCGACGAGACGACCGGCAACCTCGTCGACCGACTGCTCAGCGGCCTGCCACCGGAGGCGGTCCTCGTCGACCCGGACGTCACCGCCTCGTATGCGAACGACATGGCGAGCTTCTGCGAGGCGGCCGTCCCGGCGGTCGTCGTCCTGCCCCGAACCGTCGAACAGGTGCAGCACGTCATGCGGACCGCCACCGAACTGCGCGTCCCGGTGGTCCCGCAGGGCGCCCGCACCGGGCTGTCCGGCGGCGCCAACGCCTCCGAGGGCTGCATCGCGCTGTCCCTCACGAAGATGGACCGGATCCTTGAGATCAACCCGGTCGACCGCATCGCCGTCGTCGAACCCGGCGTCGTCAACGCGGCCCTCTCCCGGGCGGTCAACGAGCATGGTCTCCACTACCCGCCGGACCCCTCCAGCTGGGAGATGTGCACGATCGGCGGCAACATCGGCACGGCCTCCGGCGGCCTGTGCTGTGTGAAGTACGGGGTGACCGCCGAGTACGTCCTCGGTCTGGACGTCGTGCTCGCCGACGGCCGGCTGATGTCGACCGGCAGGCGCACCGCGAAGGGCGTCGCCGGTTACGACCTCACCCGGCTCTTCGTCGGCTCGGAGGGCTCGCTCGGCATCGTCGTCCGCGCGACCCTCGCCCTCAAGCCGCGGCCGCCCCGGCAGCTGGTGCTGGCGGCGGAGTTCGCCTCGGCGGCCGCCGCCTGCGACGCGGTGTGCCGGATCATGGCCGGCGGGCACGTCCCGTCACTGCTCGAACTCATGGACCGTACGACGGTGAAGGCCGTCAACGACCTCGCGCACATGGGACTGCCGGAGACCACCGAGTCGCTGCTGCTCGCCGCCTTCGACACCCCGGACCCGGCCGCCGACCTCGCCGCCGTCGGCGCGCTGTGCGAGGCCGCGGGTGCCACCCAGGTCGTTCCGGCGGACGACGAGGCGGAGTCCGAACTGCTCCTCCAGGCACGGCGGTTGTCGCTCACCGCGCTGGAGGCGGTGAAGGGCACGACGATGATCGACGACGTGTGCGTGCCGCGCTCGAAGCTCGGCGAGCTGCTCGACGGCGTCGACCGCATCGCCGAGAAGTACGACCTGACCATCGGGGTCTGCGCACACGCCGGCGACGGCAACACGCACCCCACCGTCTGCTTCGACGCGGCAGACCCCGACGAGTCCCGGCGCGCCCGCGAGTCCTTCGACGAGATCATGGCCCTCGGTCTGGAACTCGGCGGCACGATCACCGGCGAGCACGGTGTGGGCATCCTGAAGAAGGAGTGGCTGGCGCGGGAGCTCGGCCCGGTGGGCATGGAGATGCAGCGGGCGGTGAAATCCGTCTTCGACCCGCTGGGCATCCTCAACCCGGGCAAGCTGTTCTGACGCCGTCGTTCCCGAGGCACCCGCCTCACTGGGCGAGGAGTTCGGCCAGGCCGTCGTCGATGCCCAGCATGTCGAACTCCGAGCCCGGCGGGACCATCCGCAGGGTCCGCTCCAGCCAGGCCGACACGGCGGCGGCGGGCGCTTCGAGCAGCGCGTCCCCGTCCGGCGAGCTGAGCGCCATCAGGACGACGCTCCGGCCCGACACCTTCGTCGGCCACACCCGCACGTCCCCGTGCCCGCACGGCCGGAACACCCCCTCGACCAGCAGCTCCCGCGCGAACGTCCAGTGCACCGGCCGGTCGGAGTTGACGTGGAAGGTGATGTGGACGGCGTACGGGTCGTCGCTGCGGTAGCCCAGCTTGGCCGGCACGGGGATGCTGCGCTCGGGCGACAGGACGAGTCTGAGCTCCAGTTCGCGCTCCACGACGGTGTGCCGCATGGTGATCGTTCCTCTCTCCTGGAGGGCCCGTCGGCGGGCCCGTACGAGTGAGAGGGGCGTGGGCCACGAAGCATTACGCGGATTCGCGAAACTTTTTTCCGGCGAGTCCACCGACCGGCTACCGGCACCAGGCGGCCCGCTCCGCCCGTAGCAGATCCGTGCGCGAATGGGGCGGGTCCGGAGGCAGCGGTCATGGACCGTGCCGACGTCTGGTAGATCTGGATGCCTCCACCAAACCCACGAGCAGATACGGGACGACGGACATGAGCGCCCCAACCCCGGCCCCCGGCGACGACAGGCCCCGCGAAGGGTATTACCCGGACCCGTCCATTCCTGGATATGTCCGGTACTGGAACGGCGCCGCCTGGGTGCCGGGTACGAGCCGTCCGGCGCCCTCCGACGGTGAGCCGCTCGCCCCGCCGCCCGGCTCCGGCCCGCCCGGCGCCGTGGAGGAGACGGGCCCGCACTTCTTCGACGAGGACCCCGCGAGCGACGGCGACACGGCCAGGCCGGCCGCCGACAACACCCTGCACGGCTCCCGCCCCGAGCCCGCCTCCGCGTGGGGCGCCGACCGCTCCCGCCAGACCGGGTTCGGCGGCGACAAGGACCGCCGGGTGTCCTGGGGTTCCGCCCCCGGCGCCGACCCTCGTCTCTCCCTCTCGGCCGGCACGGGTGGTACGGGGGACACGGGCGGCACCGCGGACGACAGCGTCCCAGCCGGCCCCACCGGTGCCGCGGGCCTCGGTGATCCCGGGCGTACGGCGCGCACGGACGGCACGGCGACCATCCCGCCGGCGGACTCCGACGACGAGGCCGGGGCCACGCCGGGCACGGTGGTCTTCCGGCGCCCGAACACCTCCGGGCGCCCGGAGGCGGCCGGCAGCGTGGAAACCCCGCCGTCGGACGGCACCATGACGTTCCGTCCGTCGCCCTCGCGCACGGGGGAGCAGGACGGGGCCGCCCCCGTGGCCCCGGCCCCCTTCGGCGTGCCCCTGACCCCGGCCCAGGTCGCGGCCCAGCAGGCCCTGGGCCTCGCCCCGCAGTCCTCCGCGCCCGCGTCGGCACCGTCCGGCCCTCAGCAGGGCCCGCAGACTCCGCCCGGTGCGCAGGACCCTTCGGTGCCGCAGCAGGGCCCGCAGACGGGCGGCACGGTCCCGGCCGCAGCGGCCTCCGCTCCGGCCCCCGGCCCCTCGGCGGTCGCCCCCGCCACCCCCGCCGTCCCGGTCCCGCAGCCACAGCCCGCGTTCGGTGGCGGCTTCCCACCGGCCCCGCACTCCGCCCAGTCCCCGCAGGCCGCGCCCGCCCCGCAACTCGCTCCGGGCGTGCCCCAGCAGTCAGCGGCCCCGCAGTCCGCCGACACCCCGATGGCCGTCGGCATCGGCGGCGGGCAGCCCTCCTGGGCCCAGCAGGTGCACCGGCTGGCCGGGGGCGACGGGGAGCAGCCGGTCGCGCCGTGGAAGCCGGTCGTCGAGGACCCCTTCCAGGCGGCCGCCCGGCGGCAGTCCGAGGCCAGGCCCGCGGGGCTCGGCAGACGGCTGGCCGCCCGGCTGGTGGACAGCCTGGTCGTCGGCGGCGTCACGGCCGTGGCCGCCGTGCCGTTCGGCACCAAGGCGGTCGACCACATCGACGAGAAGATCGACGCGGCCAAGCTCTCCGGCGAGAAGGTCACCGTCTGGCTGGTCGACGGCACGACCTCCGTCTACCTGGGCATCGTCCTGGGCGTCCTGTTCCTCGTCAGCGCCCTCTACGAGGTGCTGCCCACCGCCAGGTGGGGCCGCACCCTCGGCAAGAGGCTGCTCGGCATCGAGGTCCGGGACATCGAGGGCCTGGAACCCCCGTCGTTCGCGGGCTCCCTGCGCCGCTGGCTCGTCCACACCGTCTCCGGGCTGCTCGGCATCGGTGTGATCGGCGTCCTGTGGTGCGTGTGGGACAAGCCGTGGCGCCAGTGCTGGCACGACAAGGCGGCCCGCACGTTCGTGGCGGGCGACTAGGGCCCTCGCCCCCGTACCCCGGACGTCCCGTACCCCGGACGTCCCGTACCCCGGACGCCCCGTACCCCGGACGGCCCCGTGCCGGATGCGGCGCCGGGGGGTTCGCGGTCGACTCGGGCCATGAGTACCGAACCGCCGCCCTTCGGCTCCGGTCAGTCCCCGGACGAGGACCCGTTCAGGAAGCAGCAGCCCCCGCCGCGGCAGGACGGCGGCTCCCCGTACGACCCGCCGCCCCGGCAACCGCCGTACGGGGGCGGCGCCGGGCAACCGCCGCCCGGCGGCCGGCCGCCCGGTGACCAGCCCCCTCCCTATGGCGGCGGTCCCTACGGTGGTGACCCCTATGGCGGTGGGCCGTACCCCAACGACCCGCTCTCCGGCATGCCGCCGCTCGCCGACAGCGGGAAGCGGGTGCTCGCGCGGATCATCGACATGATCCTGGTGGGGATCGTGGTGGTGCTGCTGGCGTGGGCGTTCAGGATCAGCCAGTACACGGTGGACTCGGACGACTTCGAGTTCGGCAAGTCCCTGGGCCAGGAGGTGCTCGCGGCGGTCCTCTACATCGCCTACGACACGTTCCTCACCGTCAGGAACGGCCAGACCCTCGGCAAGAAGCTGATGAGACTGCGGGTGGCGAACCTCAACGACGGCTCCACGCCCTCCGCGCAGACCGCGCTGATCCGGGCTGCCGTGCTGTGGATCCCCTTCGCCTTCTGCTGTGCCTGCATCTGGACGGCGATCGCGGGCGGCTGGAGCTTCTTCGACAAGCCCTACAAGCAGGGTCTGCACGACAAGGCGGCCAAGACGGTGGTGGTCAGCACCGGTTGAGCGGGCCGGTCGAGCGGGCCGGTCGAGCACGGGGGGCGCACGACGACGGCGGGTCCGTGGTCCACGGGCCCGCCGAAGCGTTTCAGCAAACTGTCACCCAGTGCAGGGTCAGGAACTCATTCGCTCGTGCACGGGTTCCCGTACCGGCTCGGACCGCGCGGCCACCCGGCTCCGGGCCGGGGCGGCGGCGGAGGCCCTCGGGCGGGCGGCGGCGCCGCTCGCGGACTTGGGCAGCGGCACCGTCAGCGCGACGAGCAGGCCGAGGGCCAGGGCGGACAGCGCGATCACCGCGATGCCCGCGCCGGAACTCGTCTGTGACAGCAGCAGCATGGCAAGGGTCGACAAGATCACGGTGCAGGAGCCGTAGGCGAGCTGTGCGGTCGTCGGACGAGGCATGGCAATCGTGTCCTCGGGTGGGAATCAAAGGTAAAGCAGTGCAGTCGGCTTGGCTTCTGCCGACCTCCGGCGCTCCGCCAATCGACTCTATTCGCCAGGGTGCCCGAGTGGAACGACGGGTAAGCGTGACCTGACACACGGTGCCGGGTGCACAGGGGGCGCACGGATTCATGGGGTCCGGCAAGTGGACGCATATGCGCGCCGGTTCGAGAGGCGGGCGAGAGGCGGGCGTGCCGCGCGCGTAACGACCGGATAACGAACAAGCGCTTCCCCTGGACGCCGATAATCCACTTGACCTGTCCAAGTCAAGATCTGTTTTTTATGTCGAAACTCCGGTCGAATGGCGCCACTTGACTACACGCGTATACCGCGCGCGGACTCCTCCACGATCGGGGCCATCCCCCTTCCGCGCGAACGGTACGCGGGGGAGGAACTCAAGTGACCAGTAGACCCTGGACGTTCAGAGCGGCGGCGATCGGCGTCGCACTCGCCACGGCGGCGGCGACCATGTCCGCCCTGACCGTGGCGCAGGCCGCGGACACCGCTCCGGCGGCGTCCGTCGACCGGCACGACCCGGCGGACCACGAGCACGCCGACGACCACGACCTCGAAGGCCCCCTGAGCAAGACGCAGGAGGCCCAGCGCGAGGAGGCCCTGCAGCAGGTCATATCCGGCGACGCCACGGTCAAGAACCGCGAGGGCTCGCAGGTCGTGCAGCTGCAGAGCAAGAAGGGCAAGAGCAAGTACGTCGAGCTCGGCCGAGAGAAGACCGACAAGATCTTCACGATCCTCGTCGAGTTCGGCGACGAGATCGACAGCCGTTACGGCGGCACCCCCGGCCCGCTGCACAACCAGATAGCCGAGCCGGACCGCACCCAGGACAACTCCACGGCCTGGCAGGCGGACTACGACCAGGCGCACTTCCAGGACCTGTACTTCGGCACCGGCAAGAAGACCGAGTCGATGAAGAAGTACTACGAGAAGCAGTCCTCGGGCCGCTACTCGATCGAGGGCGAGGTCTCGGACTGGGTCAAGGTCCCCTACAACGAGGCCCGCTACGGCTCCAACTACTGCGGCCAGTCCACCTGCTCCAGCGTGTGGAACGTGGTCAGCGACGGTCTCACGTCCTGGGTCGCCCAGCAGAAGGCAGCGGGGCGCACCGACGCGGAGATCAAGGCGGACGTCGCCGAGTTCGACCAGTGGGACCGCTACGACTTCGACGGTGACGGCGACTTCAACGAGTCCGACGGTTACATCGACCACTTCCAGATCGTGCACGCCGGTGAGGACGAGTCCGCGGGCGGCGGCGCGCAGGGCGAGGACGCCATCTGGGCGCACCGCTGGTACGCCTTCGGCTCGGACGCCGGCGCGACCGGCCCGGCCGGCAACAAGCTCGGCGGCGCCAAGATCGGTGACACCGGCATCTGGGTCGGCGACTACACCATCCAGCCGGAGAACGGCGGCCTCGGTGTCTTCGCCCACGAGTACGGCCACGACCTCGGTCTGCCGGACCACTACGACACCCAGGGCGGCGACAACTCCACCGGCTTCTGGACCCTGATGTCCTCCGGTTCCTGGCTGGGCACCGGCAAGGAAGCCATCGGCGACCTGCCCGGGGACATGACCGCCTGGGACAAGCTGCAGCTGGGCTGGCTCGACTACGACACGGCGAAGGCCGCGACGAAGTCGAAGCACAAGCTGGGGGTCGCGGAGTACAACACCAAGGACAAGCAGGCCCTGGTGGTCGAGCTGCCGAAGAAGAAGGTCACCACCGAGATCGTCGAGCCGGCGCAGGGTTCGACGCAGTGGTGGAGCGGCAGCGGTGACAACCTCGCCAACACGCTGACCCGTTCCGTGGACCTCACGGGCAAGTCCTCGGCCGCGCTGACCCTGGACGGCTGGTACGACATCGAGGCCGAGTACGACTACCTCTACACCGAGGTGTCGACCGACGGCGGTGCCAACTGGACCGCGATCGACGGCACGGTGGACGGCGCGGCGATCCCGCGCGACGCCAGCGGCAAGCCCGCGCTGACCGGCTCCTCCGCCGCGTACAAGAAGCTGTCGTACTCCCTGGACGCCTACGCGGGCCAGAAGTTCGACCTCCGCTTCCGCTACCAGACCGACGGCGGCGTGGCCCCGAAGGGCTTCACGGCCGACTCGATCGCGGTGACCGCCGACGGCGCCGTCCTCTTCTCGGACGACGCGGAGAGCGCGGACGCGGCCTGGACCGCCAAGGGCTTCTCCCGGGTGGGCGCGTCGATCACGGACGACTACGCGCAGTACTACATCGCCGAGAACCGTCAGTACGTGTCGTACGACAAGACGCTGAAGGTCGGCCCGTACAACTTCGGCTTCTCGACCACGCGTCCGTCCTGGGTGGAGCACTTCCCCTACCAGAACGGTCTGTTGATCTGGAAGTGGGACACCTCGCAGGCGGACAACAACACCAGCGTGCACCCCGGTACGGGTCTCGTCCTGCCGGTCGACTCGCACCCGGCGGCGCTGAAGTGGGCCGACGGCACGGTGATGCGCAGCCGGATCCAGTCCTACGACTCGCCCTTCAGTCTCTACCGCACGGACGGTCTGAAGCTGCACAAGGCGGATGTCCTGACGAAGATCCCGTCGTCGAAGGGTGTGTCCACGTTCAACGACCGGACCAGCACCTACTACGACGAGGCGAGCCCGCTCGCCGGTGTCAAGATCACTGACACCAACACCAAGATCAAGATCGTCAAGGAGGCCAAGGACGGCTCCACGATCTCGGTCCAGGTGGGCCCCGCAGTGAAGTAAACAGCATTTATGCAGGTCAGAGCATGTCCGGCCGTGACCCTCTTGGCGGGTCGCGGCCGGACGTGTTTAGGTGCGTGGTGTGGTTTTCTTATTGACACTGACGCTCACGGGGGTGTGACCTGCATGGCCGCTGGAGGTTTCTGCAAACTGCCGGACGGCAATGTCGTCGTCGCCCTGAACCTGCCCGGGGCGACCACTCCGGGCACGTCGTGGGCTCCGCAGGACGACGGCTCCGTGCGGGTTCTCGTCCTGGCCGCGAACCGCGCCCGGGCCCTGACCCGGCTGCGCAACCTGGGCATGCGGGCGATCTACCTCCGCGGCAACGCGGCGCCCCCGACCCCGGACGAGATCACGGCCGTCCTGCACCACCCGGACGGCCTGATATGGCGCACGTCCGCGGTCTGCCCGGCCTCGACGACGCCGGAACTGTGGCACCCGATCAGAGCACTCCTGAGGAGGCCGACCGTGCGGGTGTGACCGCTGATCGCCGACCGCCGACCGCCGACCGCAGTGACCGCCGGTGCCTGTCAGGTGCCGCCCGCGCCCACCCTCCCGCCCGCCCGCCGCTTGGGGCGGGGACGGGACGTGCGGCCCGTGGCGGGTGCGGTCCTGGCCTACACCACCGGCTTGCCCGACAGTTCCACGCCCGCCTCGCGCAGCTCCTCCAGGGCCCGCTCGGTGGTCTCCTCGGCCACGCCGGCGGTGAGGTCCAGGAGGACCTGGGTGCGGAAGCCCTCGCGGGCGGCGTCCAGGGCGGTGGCGCGTACGCAGTGGTCGGTGGCGATGCCGACGACGTCGACCTCGCTGATGTCACGGGCGCGGAGCCAGTCGGCGAGGGAGACGCCGTTCTCGTCGGCCCCCTCGAAGCCGCTGTACGCCGCCGCGTACGCCCCCTTGTCGAACACGGCCTCCACCGCGCCGGAGGCGACCGCCGGGGCGAAGTTCGGGTGGAACCCCACCCCCTCCGTGCCGGCGACACAGTGCGCGGGCCAGGAGTGCGCGTAGTCGGGGTTGTCGGAGAAGTGGCCACCGGGTGCGATGTGATGGTCACGGGTGGCCACCACGTGCTGGTAGCCGGGGCCGGCCGCCTGGCCGATCAGCTCGGTGATGGCGGCGGCCACATCGGCACCGCCGGCCACGGCGAGGCTGCCCCCCTCGCAGAAGTCGTTCTGCACGTCGACGACGATCAAGGCGCGGCGCATGGTGTCGGTGTCCTTAGACTCTTCGGTTCTCGGGTGTGGGTGGGGTGCGGGTACGGGCGGCAGGACTCGTCACTTCGGCACTTCTCGGTACGACTCGGTACTTCTCGGCACTCGAAACTACGAACTTCCGAGCCTAGAGACTTCGAGGCCTGTTCGGGAGGGGGCATCCGGCGCTCGCCCGATGCGCGGACCGGGGCACAGGCCCACCACGCGGGCGCTCGGGGGCTCGCGGCAGAGCGCGCCGGCCACATTCACTCCGGCCCACCCCCAGCGTGCCCCCGCCCGCCGCCCGCCCGCGCGGAGTCGAGCGGCTCAGACGTACTCCGTCGGAATGACCGCTTCGCCGCGCGACAGCTGTGTCGCCGACAGTGGCAGATTGGCCCGCGCGCGCACGTGCCGTTCGCGTACGACGTCCAGCGGCTCCCGGGAGAGCACCCGGCCGTCCTCGACCAGGGGGACGAGCAGCTGACGCTCCCGGAGGTCGTCCGGCACCGGCCCGGTGCCGACCACCTCGGCCTCCGCCACGCCGTGCTCGTCCAGCCGCCGGGCCGCCCACTTGCGGCCCCCGACGGACGTCTTCCCGCCGCTGGACTTCTTCGCCACCGGGACCAGCGGGTCCGTGGGGTCCGCGGACTCCGCCCGGGCGACGAGCTTGTAGACCATCGAGCAGGTGGGGTGCCCCGAGCCGGTCACCAGCTGCGTCCCGACGCCGTACGCGTCCACGGGCGCCGCCGCCAGCGAGGCGATGGCGTACTCGTCGAGGTCCGAGGTCACGATGATCCTGGTGTTCGTCGCGCCCAGCTCGTCCAGCTGCTGCCGCACCCGGTGGGCGACGAGGAGCAGATCACCGGAGTCGATGCGCACGGCGCCGAGCTCGGGCCCGGCGATCTCCACGGCCGTCCGTACGGCCTCGGCGACGTCGTACGTGTCGACGAGCAGCGTGGTGTCGCGGCCCAGCGAGTCCACCTGGGCCTGGAAGGCGTCCCGCTCGCGGTCGTGGAGCAGGGTGAAGGCGTGGGCGCTGGTGCCGACCGTCGGTATGCCGTAGCGGAAGCCGGCGGCCAGGTCCGAGGTGGAGGTGAAGCCGCCGACGTACGCGGCGCGCGAGGCGGCCACGGCGGCCAGCTCGTGCGTGCGCCGGGCGCCCATCTCGATCAGCGGGCGCCCCCCGGCGGCGCTGGACATCCGGGAGGCGGCGGCCGCGATCGCCGAGTCGTGGTTGAGGATGGACAGGATCACGGTCTCCAGGAGCACGCACTCCGCGAAGGTGCCCTCGACCCGCATGATCGGCGAGCCCGGGAAGTACACCTCGCCCTCCTGGTAGCCCCACACGTCCCCGCCGAAGCGGTAGCCGGCGAGCCAGTCGAGGGTCTCGGCGTCGACGATGGAGTGTTCGCGCAGGAAGCCGAGGACACCCGGGTCGAAACGGAAGTTCTCCACGGCGTCCAGCACCCGGCCGGTGCCGGCGACCACGCCGTACCGGCGTCCCTCCGGCAGTCGCCGGGTGAAGACCTCGAACACCGATCGCCGCTCGGCCGTGCCCGCCTTCAACGCGGCCTGCAGCATCGTGAGTTCGTAGTGGTCCGTGAAGAGCGCGGTCGAGGGGACGTCGACCGGCAAACCAAGGTCCGCTGTGTTCATGGCAAGGGATCGTACTCCCATTTCGTCAGTCTGACGATTTCTGGTGATCTCCCGATGAACCGTTTCTCGTCCGCCCTGGTCACGGGCCCGCATTTGTGCGGGCACCCCCCTGTGGTGGCAGCATGGGCCGTGTGACGGCAGCCGTACCCATGGAGATCGAGAAGACCGAGTCGGCGGAGGAGGTCTTCGCCGTACCCGAGCCCGACGTGCCGTGGGTGACGATCGTCCACAACGACCCGGTGAACCTCATGAGCTATGTGACGTATGTCTTCCAGACGTACTTCGGGTACTCGAAGGACAAGGCCACCAAGCTCATGCTCGACGTCCACCACAAGGGCCGCGCGGTCGTCTCCAGCGGAACACGCGAGGAGATGGAACGCGACGTGCAGGCCATGCACGGCTACGGTCTGTGGGCCACCCTCCAGCAGGACCGGAAGTAGCGACGCACCTGATGCCAGGACAATTCGAATCGCTCCCCGGCGGCGGCGCGGCCGTCGCGCTCGACGAGGTCGAGATCTCCATCATCCGCTCGCTGGCGGTGCAGCTCCTGGAGCTGATCGGTCCGGGTTCGGCCGAGGACGCCTCCGACGATCCGCTCGCCGAACTCTTCGCCGAGGGCCCGAGCGAACCGCCCAAGGACCCCGTCCTGCTCCGGCTGTTCCCGGACGCCTACAGCGACCCCGAGGGCACCCCGACGGCCCAGCAGGCCGAGGAGCAGCGGGCGTACTCCTCGGAGTTCCGCCGCTTCACCGAGAACGACCTGCGGGCCGGCAAACGCGACAACGCCCTCGCGGTGATCCACTCCCTGGACGCGCTGGCCGCGACCGGCGAGGGCGGGGCCGTGCTGAAGCTGTCGGCGGAGGAGTCCCGGCACTGGCTCGGCTGCCTCAACGACCTGCGTCTGGCCATCGGCTCCCGGCTCGACGTCGTCGACGAGGAGGACACCGACCTCCTCTACCGCCTCCCGGACGAGGACCCGCGCAAGCCGATGGTGATGGCCTATCTGTGGCTGGGCGGTCTCCAGGACTCGCTCGTCGCGACGTTGATGCCGTAAGTCCCCTTTGCCGCCTTTTCGGGCCCTCCCGGATTCGTCTCGTGTTCGCTCAGAGGACACTCAAATCCGGATAACGATCGTGTCACCGCACCCGTGAGGGATGCCCTCGCGGGTGTTCTTTGTCCGCTTCTCCCTGTGCCGTGCGCCACACGACGTCCAGTCGATCACTATGGCGGCCGTGTTAAATCTTCACGACCGCCCGACGGACGCCACCCATGTCCGCTCGGGTGCGCCACCGAGTCGGCCATCGCCGACCAGGCACTGCTCCATCACATCCGGGGGGATCGGAACCCGATCCGGGGTCGACGAACGGCTCGGATCGGCCCAGCGTGGAGAAAGGCGCACCACACATGACCTCCGCTCAGGTCAACAAGAGCAGCGACGAAGCCGTGCGCGGCGACGCACCCGAAGAGGGGTACGAGCGCGGGCTCGGCAGCCGCCAGGTCCAGATGATCGCGATCGGCGGCGCCATCGGCGTCGGCCTCTTCCTGGGAGCCGGGGCGAACATCGCCAAGGCCGGCCCCAGCCTGATCTTCATGTACGCCCTCGCCGGCGTCATCATCTTCTTCATCATGCGGGCGCTCGGCGAGCTGCTCCTGTACCGCCCGGTGTCGGGCTCCTTCGCGGAGTACTCCCGCGAGTTCCTCGGCCCGTTCTTCGGCTACTTCACCGGCTGGACGTACTGGCTGATGTGGGTCGTCACCGGCATGGCCGAACTCACGGCCGCCGCGATTTACGTCAACTACTGGTGGCCCCAGATCCCGCAATGGGTGACCGCCCTGGTCTTCCTGGTGATCCTCTTCGGCGCCAACCTGATCTCGGTGAAGCTCTTCGGCGAGATCGAGTTCTGGTTCTCGATGGTCAAGGTCACCGCCCTGCTCGGCATGATCGTGATCGGCCTCGGCGTCCTCACCTTCGGCTTCAGCGCCGCCGGCGACACCGCCGCCGTCTCCAACCTCTGGGCCTACGACGGCTTCTTCCCCAAGGGCATCGGCTCCTCCCTGATGACCCTCCAGGGCGTGATGTTCGCCTACCTCGCCGTCGAGCTGGTCGGCGTCACCGCCGGTGAGTCCGAGAACCCGGAGAAGACCCTCCCCAAGGCCATCAACACCCTGCCCTGGCGGATCGCGCTCTTCTACGTCGGCGCCCTCACCGTCATCCTCTGCGTGGTGAAGTGGACCGAGTTCGCGCCGGGCGTGAGCCCCTTCGTCGAGGCCTTCGCCAAGATCGGCATCCCGGCGGGCGCCGCCATCGTCAACTTCGTGGTGCTGACGGCGGCCCTGTCCTCCTGCAACTCGGGCATGTACTCCACCGGCCGCATGCTGCGCACCCTCGCGGACAACGGCGAGGCCCCGCGCGTCTTCAGCAAGCTGTCGTCGACGAAGACCCCGGCGTTCGGCATCACCATCTCGGTGCTCTTCATGGGCATCGGCGTGATCCTGAACTACATCGTCCCCGAGAAGGCCTTCGGCTACGTCGTCTCCGTCGCCACCGCCGCCGGCATCTGGACCTGGCTGATGATCCTGATCAGCCACGTCCTCTACCGCCGCGGCGTGGACGCCGGCCGCCTGCCCGCCTCGTCCTTCCCGGCCCCGGGCGGCGCGAAGTGCAGCTGGGTCGCCATCGTCTTCCTGCTCTTCGTCACCGGCCTCATCGCCTACGACGCCGACTCCCGCGTCTGCCTCTACGTCATGGCGGGCTGGGCCGCGGCCCTCGGCATCGGCTGGGCCGTGCTGAAGACCCGCAACCCGGAGGTCACCGGGCGCCGCGACACGGAGTTCGAGAAGGTCGGCTGACCCGACACCCCAAGGGCCCCGCGCCCCTGGTCCCAGCATGTGGGCTGTTCCGTATCACCCCCCGGTACGGAACAGCCCTTCTGCTTATCCTGACCAACATGCTGACCATCACCCAGGCCCTCGTCGACCAGATCGTCGCCCACGCGCGCAAGGACCACCCCGACGAGGCGTGCGGCGTCGTCGCCGGACCGGCGGGCTCGGACCGCCCCGAGCGCTTCATCCCGATGCTGAACGCGGCCATGTCGCCCACGTTCTACGAATTCGACTCGGGCGACCTGCTCAAGCTCTACCGCGAGATGGACGACCGCGACGAGGAGCCCGTGGTCATCTACCACTCCCACACGGCCACCGAGGCCTACCCCTCACGCACCGACGTCTCCTACGCCAACGAGCCCGGCGCCCACTACGTCCTCGTCTCCACCGCCGACACCGACGGCCTCGGAGACTTCCAGTTCCGCTCGTACCGGATCGTCGAGGGCGAGATCACCGAGGAGGAAGTGAAGATCGTCGACGCGTACTGAGCCGTCGGCGGGCCACGTTCGCGGCTACGGTGGTCGTGCCCACGCGTACGCTCGCGCACGCACCCAACGGCCCGCGACGGAGACGGTGTTGACACAACAGACGCGACGACTGCCCGGCCGGCGCCCCACCCTCGACGACGTGGCACGTGGCTCGGGGGTCTCGAAGTCCACCGTGTCGCGGGTGATCAACGGCGAGGACAAGGTGCGCGCGGAGGTCGTCGAACGGGTCCGGGAGGTCATCGCCGAACTGGGCTACGTACCGAACTCCGCCGCCCGCCAGCTGGTCACCCGCCGCAACAACGCCATCGCCGTCGTCGCCAGCCAGCCGCAGAACCGGCTCTTCATCGACCCCTTCTTCGACCTCCACCTCCGCGGCATCCGCAAGGAACTGGTGGCGCACGGCGCCCAGCCCGTCCTCCTGTTCCTGGAGGAGCCCGAGGAGTACCCGCGGGTCGGCGACTTCCTGGGCGGCGGCCACGTCGACGGCGCCCTGCTGTTCTCCCTGCGCGCCGACGACCCGCTGCCCGGCATGATCGACCGGCTCGGCCTGCCCGCCGTCTTCGGCGGCCGGCCGCTGGTCCGCCACGGCGAGCCCGCGCACGACCGCGTGTACGTCGACGCCGACAACCGGGGCGGCGCCCGCGAGGCCGTCCGCCACCTGGTCGCGCTGGGCCGGGAACGCGTCGCGACCATCACCGGACCCGTGAGCCAGGAGGCCTCGGCGCTCGACCGCCTGGACGGCTACCGGGACGTCCTGCCGGACGCGTCGCCCCTCCTCGTCGAACACTCCGACTACACCCGGCAGGGCGGCGTCGACGCCATGGCCGCGCTCCTCGACCGCCGCCCCGACCTGGACGCCGTCTTCGTCGCCTCCGACCTCATGGCCTCCGGCGCGCTCCAGGTGCTGCGCGAGCGGGGCCGACGGGTGCCGGACGACGTCGCCGTCGTCGGCTTCGACGACCTCGCGCCCATCGCCGAACACACCGACCCGCCGCTGACCACCGTCCACCAGGACATCGAGGGCATGGGCCGGCTGATGGCCCGGCTGCTGTTCAGCCACACGGACGACGGCCCGGCGGACGGCCGGGCGACGGCGCCCGGCCCCCGGTCGTCGGTGGTCACCCCGACCCGGCTCGTCGTACGGCGATCCGCCTGAAGCAGGCGTCGAGGGGGCACCGTCGCACAGCCGGGCGGCGGTCGAGCACATGACCGTGCCGCCGCTGAGGTGCGCCGTCTCACTCCCCGGCCCGAAACCGTCCGGCATGTGGGATCACATTCCGGGACCCGGACCGGGAATCGATACGATGAGCCCATGGTTCTTGACGACGTGAGCGAGAAGACGCCGGGCGCACTGCTCGTGGCGCGGCTGCACGTCGACCTGTGCAGGCTTGCCAGCGCCATCTGTTGACGCCGATCCTGCCGCCGTACGGCCGTGAGCCGCGGCGCCCTCATCCGTGTGACCACGCACCACGCACCATGCGCGTCGCGCCGCCGCGCGCCCACCGACCCGACCACTCCCGACAGGAGCCGCACACCATGGCCATCGAGGTCCGCATCCCCACCATCCTCCGCCAGTACACCGACGGTCAGAAGGCGGTGGAGGGGGCCGGTGCCACCCTCGCCGAGCTGTTCACCGACCTGGAGAGCCGTCACACGGGCATCCACGCGCGCATCGTGGACGGCGGTGAACTGCGCCGCTTCGTCAACGTCTACCTGAACGACGAGGACGTCCGCTTCCTGGAGGGCATCAACACCAAGCTGTCCGACGGCGACAACGTGACGATCCTGCCGGCCGTGGCCGGCGGCATGGCCTGATCACCCATGCGCTACGACTCCCCGCTGGCCGCGGTGGGCAACACCCCTCTGGTGTGCCTGCCGCGGCTGTCGCCGTCCGCCGACGTCCGGATCTGGGCGAAGCTGGAGGACCGCAACCCCACGGGTTCGGTCAAGGACCGGCCCGCCCTGCACATGATCGAACAGGCGGAGAAGGACGGCCGGCTGACCCCCGGCTGCACGATCCTGGAGCCCACCTCGGGCAACACGGGCATCTCCCTCGCCATGGCGGCCAAGCTCAAGGGCTACCGCATGGTCTGCGTCATGCCCGAGAACACCTCCCAGGAGCGGCGTGAGCTGCTCGCCATGTGGGGCGCCGAGATCATCCCGTCCCCGGCCGCCGGCGGCTCCAACACGGCCGTACGCGTCGCCAAGGAACTCTCCGCCGAGCACCCCGACTGGGTGATGCTCTACCAGTACGGCAACCCGGACAACGCGGGTGCCCACTACGCGACGACGGGCCCGGAGATCCTCGCGGACCTCCCCTCCATCACGCACTTCGTCGCCGGTCTCGGTACCACCGGCACCCTGATGGGCGTGGGTCGCTACCTTCGCGAGCAGAAGCCGGACGTCAAGATCGTCGCGGCCGAGCCGCGCTACGACGACCTCGTGTACGGCCTGCGCAACCTCGACGAGGGCTTCGTGCCGGAGCTCTACGACGCGTCCGTCCTCACCACCCGCTTCTCCGTCGGCTCGGCCGACGCGGTGACACGTACGCGGGAGCTGCTGCAGCAGGAGGGCATCTTCGCGGGCGTCTCCACGGGGGCCGCGCTGCACGCCGCGATCGGCGTCGGCAACAAGGCCGTGAAGTCCGGCGAGCCGGCCGACATCGTCTTCGTCGTCGCCGACGGCGGCTGGAAGTACCTCTCGACGGGCGTCTACACGGCCGCGACGACGGAAGAGGCCATCGAGACGCTGCAGGGCCAGCTCTGGGCGTAGTGCTTGGAGTGCGGGGGCTCTGCCGGCCGTGTTGTCGGCTGCGGTTGCGACAGGCCCTGCGCGCCTGAAAAAGCAGGGGCACAGCCCAGCTTTTTCAGGCGCGCGGGGAACTGCGCGAGAAGCCCCACGCACCCGCACCCGACAACGCACCCTCCCGCACGCCCCCCGCGCCCTCCCGCACCACCTCACCCCGGCTCGCGCGCGCTCCGACGCCCCCACCACCAGCCGAACCGGTGACAGCACAGGTGAGTTCGCCCACAACGGCCCCTGGCGGAGGAGCGACCCACCCTTTTGCGCCTTACGCTCAACGGACCGCACCACTCGTGCCGCACCCATGTCCGTCCTTCGCAACCCCGCCAACTGCAATTCGCAACCCGTCTGCACGTCACGACTGACACGACTGTCACGACTTCACGCCAGCGCGGAGGTTCCAGCTCTCATGAAGCTCACCGTCGTCGGCTGCTCGGGGTCGTTCCCTTCCGCGGAATCGGCCTGCTCGAGCTACCTCGTAGAGGCCGACGGCTTCCGGCTGCTCCTCGACATGGGCAACGGTGCCCTGGGCGAGCTGCAGCGCCACTGCGGTCTCTACGACCTCGACGCGATCTTCCTCAGCCATCTGCACGCCGACCACTGCATCGACATGTGCGCGTACTTCGTCGCACGGTACTACCGCCACGACGGCGGCCGCTGCGACCCCATCCCGGTCTACGGACCCGAGGGCACCGAGCAGCGCCTGACCACGGCCTACGCCGACACCCCGTCCGCCTCCTCCATGAGCGAGGTCTTCGACTTCCACACGGTCAAGCCGAGCACGTTCGAGATCGGCCCGTTCACCGTCCACACGGAACGGGTCGCCCACCCCGTCGAGGCCTACGGCATCCGGATCGAACACGGCGGCCGGGTCCTGACGTACTCCGGGGACACCGGCGTCACCTCCACCCTCGACGAACTGGCCCGCGACGCCGACCTGTTCCTGTGCGAGGCCGCCTTCACGCACGGCAAGGAGAACATCCCGGACCTCCACCTCAACGGTCGCGAGGCCGGTGAGACGGCCGCCCGGGCAGGCGCCCGCCGTCTCGTCCTCACCCACGTCCCGCCGTGGACGGACCCCCAGGTCAACCTCGTCGACGCCCGCGCGGTGTACGACGGCCCGGTGGAGCTGGCGGTGCCCAGGGTGTCGTACGAGATCTGAGACGCCGTACGCGATCGGAGACGGCGTACGCGATCGGAGACGGCGTACGCGGGTCCGAGCACGACGTAGGTGATCCGAGCACGACGTACGCGGAAGGCCCCCGGAGCGGACTCCGGGGGCCTTCCGCGTGCTCGGGGGAGCCGTGGCGGCTACTTGGCCTCCGCCTTCTGCAGCTCCGCCAGCTCCTCGTCCGACTCCCGGCCGGGGGTCGGCAGGTTGAAGCGGACGATGGCGAACCGGAAGATCACGTAGTAGAGGACGCCGAAGCAGAGGCCCACCAGGAGCAGCGCCCAGGGCTTGGTGGCGATGCCCAGGTTGAGGCCGAAGTCGATCACGCCGGCCGAGAAGCCGAAGCCGTCCTTCATGCCGAGCGCCCAGGTCAGGGCCATGGAGACACCGGTGAGCACGGCGTGGATGGCGTACAGGACGGGCGCGATGAACATGAACGTGAACTCGATCGGCTCGGTGACACCGGTGATGAACGAGGTCAGCGCCATGGAGAACATCATGCCGCCGACCACCGCGCGCCGCTCGGGACGGGCCGTGTGGTAGATCGCGAGACAGACGGCCGGCAGGCCGAACATCATGATCGGGAAGAAGCCGGTCATGAACTGTCCGGCGGTCGGGTCACCGGCCAGGAAGCGCGCGATGTCACCGCTCTTGCCCTCGTACGAACCGGCCTGGAACCACGGGAAGGAGTTGAGCAGGTGGTGCATGCCGACCGGGATCAGCGCGCGGTTGGCGATGCCGAAGATGCCCGCGCCGACCGCACCGGAACCGACCAGCCACTCGCCGAAGTGGTGCAGACCCGCGCCGAGGACCGGCCAGATGTAACCGAAGACGATGCCGATGAACAGGCCCGCGAAGGCGGCCAGGATGGGCACCAGGCGGCGGCCGCCGAAGAAGCCGGCCCAGTCGGGCAGCTTGGTGCGGTGGAAGCGCTGGTAGAGCAGGGCGACGACCAGGCCCATCACCACACCGCCGAGGACACCGGCGTTGACCGCCTTGTCCACCATCACGACCTTGCCGTCGACGGCGGTGGCCACCTGCGGGAGGTTCGGGTCGGTGAAGGTGCCGAGGACCTTCTGGAAGACGAGGTAGCCGACGACCGCGGCGAGGGCGGTCGAGCCGTCCGACTTCTTCGCGAAGCCGATCGCGATGCCGACGGCGAACAGCAGTGGCATGTTGTCGAGGATGGCGCCGCCGCCGGCGGCCATGAAGCCCGCGAACTTGGTGACGAAGCCGGGGAGCGACTCGCTGCCCAGCATGTCCGTGGTGCCGAGCCGCACGAGCAGGGCGGCGGCCGGCAGAACGGCGACCGGCAGCATCAGGCTGCGGCCGATGCGCTGCAGCACAGCCATGGTGCGGGAGCCCCAGCCGGGGCCCTTGTTGTCTGCGGCCGCGGGAGCGGCGCTGGCCGTGGTCACAACTTCCTCCATGAGAGCAGGGCGCCGCCCGGGGACGGGAGTGTGGGGGAGGGCAGCACGGGAGAGGTCTACACCATTCAGTGGTGTAGACCTGTTGTAGCACGCGAGGGGTCGGCCAAGGAACCCGCGATTCCCGTTTTATGCCTTCGTGATGTCACCGGGCCTTCGCCTCCCGTTCCCCGCCCGGCGAGACCCCCGCTTGGCGGGCGACCCCCGCGTGGTGTAGACCAGTCGCGAACGATTCGGAACGCTCCACACGGTCATCAGGGAGAAGCGCCATGGCCACCAAGGCTGAGAAGATCGTCGCCGGGCTCGGCGGCCTCGACAACATCGACGAGGTCGAGGGCTGCATCACCCGGCTGCGCACCGAGGTCCATGACGCCTCCCTCGTCGACGAGGCCGCCCTCAAGGCCGCCGGCGCCCACGGCGTCGTCAGGATGGGCACCGCGATCCAGGTCGTCATCGGCACCGACGCCGACCCCATCGCCGCGGAGATCGAGGACATGATGTAGAGCCCCGGGGCCCCGAGGCCCCGAACGCGGTGAGGGGGTGTCCTGCGACACCCCCTAAGCTCAGCGGCATGTCTCGAATCGACGGCCGCACGCCCGAACAGCTCCGCCCGGTCACCATCGAACGCGGGTGGAGCAAGCACGCCGAGGGCTCCGTCCTCATCTCCTTCGGCGACACGAAGGTCTTCTGCACCGCCTCCGTCACCGAAGGCGTCCCGCGCTGGCGCAAGGGCAGCGGCGAAGGCTGGGTGACCGCCGAGTACTCCATGCTCCCCCGCGCCACCAACACCCGCGGCGACCGGGAGTCCGTACGCGGCAGGATCGGCGGCCGCACCCACGAGATCTCCCGCCTCATCGGCCGTTCCCTGCGCGCCGTCATCGACTACAAGGCGCTCGGCGAGAACACCATCGTCCTCGACTGCGACGTCCTCCAGGCCGACGGCGGCACCCGTACGGCAGCCATCACCGGCGCGTACGTCGCGCTGGCCGACGCCGTCTCCTGGGCCCAGGGCAAGAAGCTGATCAAGGCCAACCGGCAGCCCCTCACCGGAACCGTCTCGGCGGTCTCCGTCGGCATCGTCGGCGGCGTCCCCCTCCTCGACCTCCGCTACGAGGAGGACGTGAAGGCCGACACCGACATGAACGTCGTCTGCACCGGCGACGGCCGCTTCGTCGAGGTCCAGGGCACCGCCGAGGCCGAGCCGTTCGCCCGCGAGGAGCTCAACTCCCTGCTGGACCTCGCCGTCTCCGGCTGCACGGAGCTGGCGCTCCTGCAGCGCAAGGCGCTTGATACGGTCCTCGAAAGGTAAAGGACGCACCAAGAGCGACGGCCCGCCGGTGGCAACCACGGCGGCCCCGCCCGCGTCCTTGCACATACGGGTGCACGGCACACCACCGGGCACCCGGCCACATCGGCAGTTGCCGTACCCCGGGGCCGTCAGGCCTGCATCCAACAGGAGGACCGTTCCATGGCCGCGAGCCGCCGACGTCGTATGACCGCCATAGCCGGAGCCGTAGCCGCCGTCGCCCTGACGGCCGGGCTCACCACCGGCTGCGACGCCGTGAACAAGGCCCTGGACTGCGTCCAGACCGCCGATGCCATCGCCCAGAGCGTGAACGACCTCCAGCAGGCCGTGCAGAACGCGGCGGACGACCCCACGCAGCTGGAGGAGTCCCTCACCTCCATCGACAAGAACCTCGACGAGATCGGCGACAAGACCGACAACGCCGACGTCAACAAGGCCGTGGACTCGCTCCAGAAGGCCGTCACCGACACGCGTACGGCCGTGGAGAACGGGGACACCACCCCCGACATCAGCGGCATCACCGACGCGGCGGGCGAACTGACGAAGGTCTGCACGTCGTAACCCGAGCGAACCGGGCGGCGGGGATCGCGATACTGGTGGGCATGACCCGCCTGATCCTCGCCACCCGCAACGCCGGCAAGCTCACCGAGCTCAAGGCCATCCTCGCCGACGCCGGCCTGAGCCACGACCTCGTCGGGGCGGACGCCTACCCGGACATCCCCGACGTCAAGGAGACCGGCGTCACCTTCGCCGAGAACGCCCTGCTGAAGGCCCACGCCCTCGCCCGCGCCACCGGCCTGCCCGCCATCGCCGACGACTCCGGCCTCTGCGTCGACGTCCTGGGCGGCGCCCCCGGCATCTTCTCCGCCCGCTGGGCGGGCCGCCACGGCGACGACAAGGCCAACCTGGAACTGCTCCTGGCCCAGCTCGGCGACATCGCCGACGAACACCGGGGGGCTCACTTCGCGTGCGCGGCGGCCCTGGCCCTGCCGGACGGCACGGAGCGGGTGGTCGAGGGGCAGCTGCGGGGCGCGCTGCGGCATGCGCCGGTGGGCACGAACGGTTTCGGCTACGACCCGATCCTGCAGCCGGAGGGCGACACGAGGAGCTGCGCCCAGCTGACGGCGGAGGAGAAGAACGCGATCAGCCATCGGGGGAAGGCGTTCCGGGGGTTGGTGCCGGTGGTGCGGGAGTTGCTGGGCTGAGCCAAGAGAAGAGGGGCCGCCCCGTCAGGCGGCCCCTCTGGTGGTGCGGCCGATGGGAGTCGAACCCACATGGGCAAATGCCCCGAGGCACCTAAAACCTCTGCTTATACCATTCAGCAACGGCCGCTGGCTGTCAGCCATCGTAGCGGGCTAGCTTCGCTGTCGACGTCCACCCCGGCACCACGTGCTCGTGATCGCGTGGCAAGTGGGGCACAGTAACCGCAGGTTCTCGCGCCGGTCGTCGCTCCAGTCCCCGTTGATGTGATCGACCTCCAGCGTCATGGGCTTGCTGAGCCACGTGGGTCCGATTCCGCACTCGGCGCACTCCTCGGGTTCGCCCACTTCCGAGAGCGCCCTACGTAGTAGGTGCGTTCTCGTCCGACGGGTGCCTTCGTGCTGGACCAGGATGTCTCCGGCCTGCCTGAGAGGTGTGGTGCCCGGCCCACCTCGTTGATGGGCCTGCCCCAGGAAGTGGGAAGTGTTGAGACCGTCCTCGATCACCCAGCAGCGGAACTGGGCGCGCAACCTGCTGTTGTAGGGCTCCATCCCCAGCGTACGGAGCGCATCCGCAATGGAGGTTGCTCCCTCGACCGCTCGGCGCAGCTCGTCGGCGGCTGGTCTGGCCGGCGCTGCCCTCGCTCGCCTCTGACGGGGCATGTGCGACACGTCGATCCCGAAGTGATCGAAGCGCCGAAAGAGATGGCGGCGCAGTTGGTCGTATGGCCGGGTGCCGAAGAAGGAGATGACTTCCTCGATGTCGGAGCACTGCGCTGCTGCTTCTTCCAGCCGCTCCCGGGTGTACTGCACGCCGCTGCTCATGAGGTGCGCCCTTTGCCGCGCCCCCGGTAAGTGTCCGTCGTCGAGTGGCAGTTGGGGCACAGGAATCGCAGGTTCTCGATGCGGTTGTCGCGCCAGTTGCCGTTGATGTGGTCGACCTCCAGGGGAAGCGGGTGCCCTCGCCAAACCGCGTCCGTACCGCACATGGCGCATCGCTCCGGTACGCCCGTGGTCGTCATCGCCCACTTGAGCCGATCGCTCGGGAGGCGTCGAGCCTGGCCGGTCTGCTGCTCGACGAGCAGGCCTTCTGGCGTTCGGGGACGCCATGCCTTGCCCCGCTGGGTCGGCACCTGGAAGTGCGAGGTGTCGATGCCGTACGCCCTGATCCGGCGACTGATGTGCGTGTGGTGTCCACCGACGACCTCAAGCCCGAGACGCCGAAGGACTTCGCACATGTTCGTCGACGCCGCAACAGCCTCTTGAAGGATCCCCTTTGTCTCCAGCCGTTCCTTCGGGTACGCACTGGCTCTCATCGGTTCCTCTCCCTCCCGGCCACCTGTTCGTGGCTCGTATGGAGTAACGAACCGCTGATCGGACAGTCACGCCTGAAATGCGGAACGGCTCGTACCGGATCACTTCGGTACGAGCCGTTCTCAAACGATCAAACGGGTCTCAGATGCCCAGGTCCTTGATGATCTTGGCCACGTGGCCTGTCGCGCGGACGTTGTAGAGGGCGTGTTCGACCTTGCCCTCCTCGTCGACGATGATCGTGGAGCGGATGACGCCCATGTAGGTCTTGCCGTAGTT
This sequence comes from Streptomyces akebiae, assembly GCF_019599145.1. Classification (NCBI taxonomy): domain Bacteria; kingdom Bacillati; phylum Actinomycetota; class Actinomycetes; order Kitasatosporales; family Streptomycetaceae; genus Streptomyces; species Streptomyces akebiae. Next base: position 6,363,356 of record NZ_CP080647.1, read on the forward strand.
CTTCTTCTCCCCGAAGGCGCCGTAGGCGTCCAGCACCGTCTTGTCGGGGTCGCCGAGAAGGGTGACCTTCAGGGACTCCTTCTCGCGGAACTTGGCGAGTTTCTCGGGCTTGTCGGGGGAGATGCCGATGACGTCGTACCCGGCGTCCGCGAGGAGCTCCAGGTTGTCGGTGAAGTCGCAGGCCTGCTTGGTGCAGCCGGGGGTCAGGGCGGCCGGGTAGAAGTAGACGATGACCTTGCGGCCCTTGTGGGCGGACAGGGACACCTCGTTGCCGTCGGCGTCCGGGAGGGTGAAGGCGGGGGCCACGTCGCCGGGCTGGAGTCGCTCGCTCATCGGTCCAGCGTAATGGCGGGCCCTGGCGGTGCCGTGCCGGGTGGAGCTGACAGACTGTGCGGAACCAAGGGATTTCAGGGACAACCGACTACGGGAGGCCCCGCGGTGGCGGAGAGCTCGGACATCAGGACCCCGGCCGAGATCGAGGCGGACATCAAGCGCCGCCGCGACAACCTCGCCGAGACGCTCGACGAGATCGGCGTCCGGGTACACCCCAGGACCATCGTGGGCGACGCCAAGGCCAAGGTCGTCTCCAACATCGACCACACCCTCGGCGCGGCGTACGTCTCGGTCAACCGTGTGGTCAGCGACGTCCGGGGCCAGTTCGTCGACGACGACGGCGCGCCCCGGGTCGAGCGCATCGTGCCCGTCGCCCTCGTGGTCGTCGCGGTCGTGGGGCTCCTCGCCCTCGGCACGCGGCGTCGTCGGGTCTGACGGGGACAGGTAGGTTCGGGGTGTGAGCGAGAAGACCCAGCACGACAAGTTGCCCATTCGGATGCTGCACGACCGTGTGCTCGTGCGGCAGGACACCGCCGAGGGCGAGCGGCGTTCCGGCGGCGGCATCCTGATCCCCGCGACGGCGGCCGTCGGTCGGCGTCTTGCCTGGGCCGAGGTCGTCGCGGTCGGCCAGAACGTCCGTACCGTGGAGCCCGGTGACCGGGTCCTCTACGACCCCGAGGACCGTGCCGAGGTGGAGGTCCGGGGTGTGGCGTATGTCCTGATGCGGGAGCGCGATCTGCACGCCGTGGCTGCGGACAGGTTCGAGGGGTCGGAGGACTCGACGGGCCTTTATCTCTGATTCGCAGGCGGTGAGAGGCGGTGGGGGCTGGTGACCATGGTCACCAGCCCCCACCGCCTTCTGCTTGCTACCTTTGCGGGACCCGACGAGACGCGCCGTACCGGGCCAGGAAAAGACGACGCACCCCCGATTCTTCGCATGGATCACGGAGGTGCCGTCATGGCCTGGGTTCTGCTCGTCGTCGCCGGACTGCTCGAAGTCGGCTGGTCGATCGGGATGAAGTACACCGACGGGTTCACCCGGCCGTTGCCCAGTGTGCTGACCGGCGTCGGCATCGTCGCCAGCATGGTGCTGCTGTCCCACGCCGCCCGCACGCTGCCCATCGGTACCGCGTACGGCGTGTGGGTGGGCATCGGGGCGGCCGGGGCGGCGGTGTTCGGCATGGTGTGGCTGGGGGAGCCGGCCACCGCCGCCCGGATCTTCTTCGTCTGTCTGCTGCTCGTGGCCGTGGTGGGGTTGAAGGCCACCTCCGGTCACTGAGCAGCCGCGGCTATCCGAACGGCCCCACCGAGGTGTCGCCCTCCGAGGTCCCTCCGCCCTCGGTCGCTCCTCCGTCGGCCGTGGCGCCGCCGTCCGTCGCTCCTCCGTCGGCCGTGGCGCCGCCGTTCGCCGCCCCGCCGTCGGCGGTGGCTCCTCCGTCGGCGGTGGCTCCGCCGTCCGTCGCCGTGCCGCCCGTGGCGGACGCGCCGCCGTCGGTCGTGGGTGTGCCGCCGCCGGCGGTGGTGCCGTTGTCGGTGCTGTCGTCCGTCGGGCCGCCGGTCTCCTCGTCGCCCGTGGGGCCGCCCGTCTCCTCGTCGCCGGTGGCGCCCGGCTCTTCGGCCGGGGTGCTGGGCGGGGTGATCACGACGTCCGCGCCGACCTGGAGGTCGAGGTCGAACTCCTTGACCTTCTTGCCCTTCAGGGCGGCCTTGGTGAACTGCGCCCAGATCTCGGTGGGCGCCCCACCGCCGTTGATGCGGGGCAGGCCCATCGCGCCGTAGAGCGGCTTGTGGGCGCCGGTCTTGGGGTCCTGGCCCATCACGGAGACGACGGTGGCGAGGTCGGGGGTGTAGCCCGCGAACCAGGCCGCCTTGTCCTCCTCGGCGGTGCCGGTCTTGCCGGCGACCGGGTGGCCGGAGGCCTGCGCGGCGGTGGCGGTGCCGCTCTGCACGACGCTCTGCAGGATGGAGGTGGTGGTGTCGGCGGCCTTGCGGCTGACGGCCTGCGTGGACTCCGTGGTCGGGAGCTTGACGACCTCGCCGTCCTTGCTGATCTTCTCGATCATCGTGTACGTGCCGTGCTTGCCGTGGTTGGCCAGCGTGGCGTACGCCTCCGTCATGTCGAGGACGCTCGCGGTGGCGGTGCCCAGGGCGATGGACGGGTACGGGTTCATGTCCGGGGTGTTCTTGGGCAGTCCGAGGTCGATCGCGGTCTTCTCGACCTTCTCGGGGCCGACGTCCACGGCCATCTGCGCGTACACCGAGTTCACCGAGCTCTGGGTGGCCTGGCGGACGGAGATGTTGCCGTAGTTGACGTAGTCCTCGTTCTCGGGGTCGTACACCGGGCCGGGCCAGCCCACCACGGGGCGCTTGTTGGTGCCGTCGTAGACGGTGTTCGGGGTGATCGCCTGCCCGCTCTGGGTGTTGGAGGCGTTCTCCACGGCGGAGGTGAACACGAACGGCTTGAAGGTGGAGCCGACCTGGAAGTCGCGGCGGGTCGCGTTGTTGACGTACTGCTTGGTGTAGTCGATGCCGCCGTACATCGCGATGACCTTGCCGGTCTTCGGGTCGATGGAGACACCGCCGGCGCGTACGTAGTTGTCGACCTTGCGGTTCTTCTTGTCGAGTTTGTCCATCAGCTGGTCGTCGACGGCCTTGATGAAGGCGTCCTGCATCTTGGGCTGGATGGTGGTGGTGATGCGGTAGCCACCGCCGTTCTCCAGCGCCTCCTCGTCGATGATCTTGTGGTCGTAGAGGTACGACTTGATGGCCTCGACGAGGTAGCCGCGCTGGCCGGAGAAGGCGGTCGACGTGGTGGCCTGCTTCGGCATCGGGAACTTGGCGCCGGTCCGCTCGGACTGCTTGAGCCAGCCCTCCTTGACCATGCCGTCGAGGACGTAGTTCCAGCGGGCGACCGCGGCGGCCTTGTTCTCGGGGTGGGCGACGACGTCGTACATGCTCGGCGCGTTGACCAGGGCGGCGAGGTAGGCGCCCTGTTCGGCGGTGAGTTTGTCGGCGTCGACGCCGTAGTAGGCCTGGGCGGCGGCCTGGATGCCGTAGGCGTTGCGGCCGAAGAAGCTGGTGTTGAGGTAGCCCTCCAGGATCTCGTCCTTGGTGACCTCGCGGTCCAGCTTGATCGCGATGAAGAACTCCTTGGCCTTGCGGGTGACGGTCTGGTCCTGGGCCAGGTAGTAGTTCTTCACGTACTGCTGGGTGATGGTGGAGCCGGACTGCTTGCCCTTGCCGGTCGCGGTGTTCCAGCCGGCCCGGACCATGGCCTTGAGGTCGATGGCCGGCTCGGAGTAGAAGTCGCGGTCCTCGGCGGCCAGTACGGCGCGCTGGGCGGCCTTGGAGACCTTCGACAGCGGGACGTTCTCGCGGTTGACCTCGCCGTCGCGGGCGATCTGGGTGCCGTCCGCGTACAGGTAGACGTTGCTCTGCTTGGTCGCGAACGCGTTCGCCTTGGGGATGTGGACCATGTTGTAGCCCAGCACGAAGGCGCCGACGATCAGCATGATGCCGACCACGAAGGCGCCGAGCACCATGCGCCAGGTGGGGATCAGCCGCTTGAAGCCGGTGCGCTTGGGCCGTTTGGGCTTCTTGCCCTTGCCGCCGCCCGCGGGGGCCGGGGTGATGTCGGGCGCGGCGGCGGGCGCGGCGGCGGAGGCTGTCGCGGCAGCGGTCGTGGGGGTCGTCCCGGGGGCGGCCTTCTCGGCGGAGATGACGCCGAGTGCCTGTGTGGGCGTGTCGGCGGCGGGCCGGGTGGGCGCGGGGGCCGGCTTCCGGGCCGGTGTGATCCCCAGGGTGGTGGTGGGGGTGTCGTCGGCGGCGCCGGCGGCCGCGCCCGACGCCGCGCCGGGCGTACGGGGGGCGTGGGGGCCGGTGGCCTTGGTGACGGAGGCCGCGCTGGTGTTGCCCTCGCGGGGTCCGGCCGGGTCGCCGCCCTGCGCACCGGCGGCCCCGGTGATCCCGGCGGCCTTGGCGGCGCGGGCCGCGCGGGCCGCCCTCGCAGCCCTGGCGTCCGGCACCCCGGCCGGCTTGCCGTCGCGCCCGGCGTCACGGACTCCGGCGGAGTCACCGCCGCGCACGCCGCCGGTCCGACCGTCCTGAGTCTGGGCGGACTTGCGGTCGGCGGGCGCCGCCGACTCGGCCTGCGGGGCCCGGTCGGCCGTCGCACCGGACTTCCCACCGGGTGCCGAGCCGGGAGGAGTGGAGCCGGGCTCGGCGCCGGACCGCCCACCGGGCGTGCCGCCCGGCGCTGCCTCAGGTCGGCCGCCGCCGGATGCCGCTTGGTGCCGTCCGTCCGGCCGCGCGCCGGACGCGGGGCCGGGCTTTCCGCCGAATGCCGGGCCGGGCTTGCCGGGGGATGCCGAGTCGGGCCGCCCACCGGGACCGGCGTCGGGCCGCCCACCGCCACCGGAAGCCGTACCGGAACGCGCGCCGGGAGCCGGGGCGGGGTTGCCGTCGGAGGGTGCTCCGGGGCGGGCGCCGGGCGCTGCCGCCGAGCGGTCGCCGGACGCCGCTCCGGGACGGCCGTCCGGCCGCGCGCCGGACGCGGGGCCGGGCCGTCCGCCGGAGCCCGCGCCGGACTGTCGGCCGGAGCCCGTGCCGGACTCTCGGTCGGGCGCCGGGCCCGATTGTCCGCCCGTACCCTCGCCGGGCTTTCCGTCGTCGCCGGAAGCCGTGCCCGAATGCGTGCCCGAATGCGTGCCGGACGCCGGAGGCCTTCCGTTCGGCTGCCCGTCGGACGCGGCTCCCTTGCCGGAGGCCGGGCCGGGGTTGCCGGTGGGCGTTTTCCTGGCGGCGTTGGCGCCGGGCCCCGGAGGTGTGCCCGGAGTGCGTGGCTCCGGGTCTCTCGGTGCCCAGCCCGGGCCGTTCCGCTTCGGCTGCGGCTCGTCGCTCATCGTGCTGCCGTGCTCCTGTTTCCGCGTCGTACGTTCATTTCCGTACGGACTCGTACGCTTTGCGCCCACTCCGGGCCGGTTCTGTGCCCCTGAGTGAAGACTCTCGCACCGTGCGATCCGTTCCCGGATCACGGCACGTGCCCCGCGCGCCCCATGAGCGCCACCGTCCGCCCCGCGGTCCGCCCCGAAAACGCGTGGCAGGCCACTCCGGCCGCGGACTAGGCTTCTTCGCTTCGGCCCGAATCGGTCCAGGCCTCGGCCTTTCGCCTAACTCTTCGCAGCGGATGGGGGTTTCCTCGTGGGCACAGGGCGGTTGTACGCCGCCGTCGCCGCCGGTGGTTTCAGGCGGTACGCGACATATCGGGTGGCCACCGCCGCGGGGGTGTTCACCAACACCGTCTTCGGCTTCATCCTCGCATACACGTACCTGGCCCTCTGGCACGAGAAGCCCGACCTCGGCGGCTACGACCAGGCGCAGGCCCTCACCTATGTATGGGTCGGCCAGGCCATGTTCGCGGTCATGGTGCTGGGAAGCGTCGGCTTCGAGGAGGAGTTGATCGAGCGCATCCGGACGGGGGACATCGCGGTCGACCTGTACCGGCCCGTCGACCTCCAGCTGTGGTGGCTCGCCGCGGACATGGGCCGCGCCCTGTTCCAGCTGCTGGGACGCGGTGTCGTGCCCATGGTGTGCGGTGCCCTCTTCTTCGACCTGGCCCTGCCCTCCGGCCCGCTGCCGTGGATCGCCTGTCTCGTCGCGGTCGCCTTCGGCGCGCTCGTCAGCTTCGCGATCCGTTACATCGTCGCGCTGTGGGCCTTCTGGCTCCTCGACGGCGCCGGAGCGATGCAGATCACCTGGCTCACCGGAGTCTTCTTCTCCGGGATGCTCCTCCCGCTGAACGTCTTCCCCGGCGCGCTCGGCGACCTCGCCCGCGTCCTGCCCTGGTCCGCGCTGCTCCAGGCCCCGGCGGACGTCCTGCTGGGCGAGGCCGACCCGCTGGGGACGTACGCCTTCCAGCTCGCCTGGGCCGCGGTCCTGCTCGCGGTCGGACGGCTGATCCAGTCGGCGGCCACACGGAAGGTGGTGGTCCAGGGTGGCTGACCTCGACGAAGTGCCGCAGGTCACGAGAGCCGGACGGACGGCCGGACGGACGGCCGATGGGACGGCCGATGGGACGGCCGATGGGACGGCCGGTGGGACGGCCGGTGGGACGGCCGGAGAAACGGCGGGCGAGCAGCACCCCTTCGGCGAGTACGGCGTGCGCAGCCGCGTACGGGACGGGCTGCGCGCCTATCGGATGATCGCCGCCATGTGGATCCGCTCCACGATGGCCTATCGCGCCTCCTTCGCCATGACGACCTTCGGGAACTTCGCGGCGACCTCGTTCGACTTCGTCGCGATCCTGCTGATGTTCTCCCAGGTCGACGAGTTGGGCGGTTACGGCCTGTCCGAGATCGCCCTCCTGTACGGCACCTCAGCCGTCGCCTTCGGCCTCGCGGATCTGATGATCGGCTCGATGGACCGGCTCGGGCGCCGGGTCCGCGACGGCACGCTGGACACCCTCCTCGTACGCCCCGTGCCGGTGCTCGCCCAGGTCGCCGCCGACAAGTTCGCGTTGCGCCGCCTCGGCCGGATCACCCAGGGGCTGTCCGTCCTCGGATACGCCCTGGTCACGCTCGACATCACCTGGACCCCGCTCAAGGTGCTGATGATCCCGCTGATGGTGTGCGGCGGCGGGCTGATCTTCGCCGCGGTGTTCGTCGGGGGCGCGGCCTTCCAGTTCGTCGCGCAGGACGCCTCCGAGGTGCAGAACGCCTTCACGTACGGCGGCGCGACCCTCCTGCAGTACCCGCCGGCCCTCTTCGCCAAGGACCTGGTGCGCGGGGTGACCTTCGTCCTGCCGCTCGCCTTCGTCAACTGGGTGCCCGGACTGTACGTCCTGGGCCGCCCCTACCCCCTCGACCTGCCGACCTGGCTGGCCTTCGCGCCCCCGCTGGTCGGGGTGGCGTGCTGTGCGCTGGCGGGGGTGGCCTGGCGGGCGGGGCTGCGTTCGTATCGGAGTACAGGGAGCTAAGCGTGGCAGACAGCGCGTTCATCGAACTCGACCACGTCGAGAAGGTCTTCGACGTCCGCAGGAAGACCGGGTTCCTGCGCCGGGAGCGGCGTGAGGTGCGGGCGGTCGACTCGATCTCGTTCACGGTGGCGCGCGGCGAGATGGTCGGCTACATCGGGCCGAACGGTGCCGGGAAGTCGACCACCATCAAGATGTTGACGGGGATCCTGACACCGAGCGGGGGCCGGCTGCGGGTCGCCGGCATCGACCCCTCCCGTGAACGGACGCGGCTGGCCCGGCGGATCGGGGTGGTCTTCGGCCAGCGGACGACCCTCTGGTGGGACCTGCCCCTCATCGACTCGTACGCGCTGATGCACCGTATGTACCGCATCCCGGCCGCCCGTTACCGCGAGAACCTCGACCGGTGTGTCGAACTCCTCGACCTGGGAGCGCTGTTGGACGTGCCCGTGCGGCAGCTGTCGCTCGGGCAGCGGATGCGCGGGGACATCGCGGCGGCTCTGCTGCACGACCCGGAGGTGCTGTACCTGGATGAGCCGACGATCGGGCTCGACGTCATCAGCAAGGCCAAGGTCCGCGAGTTCCTCAAGGACCTCAACACCGAGCGGGGCACGACGGTGCTGCTCACCACGCACGACCTCCAGGACATCGAGCAGTTGTGCCGCCGGGTGATGGTCATCGACCACGGGCGTCTGATGTACGACGGCCCGCTGGCCGGGCTGCACGAGGTGGGTGAGAGCGAGCGGACGCTCGTCGTGGACCTGGAGCGGGAGCTGCCGCCGATCGAGGCCGCGCCCGCCCGGGTCGTACGGGTGGAGGGGCCCCGGCAGTGGCTGGCGTTCCCGGCGTCGGAGTCGGCGGCCCCGCTGGTGGCGCGGATCGCGTCCGCGTATCCGCTGGTGGACCTCTCCGTGCGGGAGCCGGACATCGAGGCCGTGATCGCCCAGATGTACGCGCAGCAGGCGGAGCGGGTGGGCGGACAGGTGGGGGAGCCGGGCCCGGCCGTGTCGTAGCACCCCGTACGGGGTTCCTCGTACGCTGATTCGTATGACGGACGACATGCCGGATCTTCCGGCCGCCGCGGATCTTCGTGCCTCCGACGCCGATCGTGAACGAGTCTCCGAGCAGCTGCGGGACGCGCTCGCGGAGGGGCGGCTCGACCTGGAGGAGTTCGAGGAGCGGCTGGACGCGACGTACAAGGCCCGGACGTACGGTGAGTTGGCGCCGATCACCCGGGACCTGCCCGGTGCGGGAGCCGTGGCGCCGCCGGCCGTCGTGCCGCAGCCGTCCGTGTCGTTGGTCAAGGGACCTGCGGAGGAGGCGAGTTGGCCGGAGCGGATCGTCGGCGGCATCGGCAGTTCCACCTGGGGCGTGGCGATCATGTCCGGGTTCGAGCGCAAGGGGCGGTGGACCGTTCCCGAGCGGTTCGACTGCTTCGCGTTCTGGGGCGGCGGGGAACTGGACCTGCGGGACGCGTACTTCGCGCAGCGTGAGGTCACCATCAACTGCGTGGCGATCATGGGTGGGATCAACGTGATCGTGCCGCCCGGGGTCGAGGTCGTGGTCCGGGGCATCGGGGTCATGGGCGGGTTCGACCACAGTGAGGAGGGGGTGCCGGGGGAGCCGGGCGCCCCGCGGGTGGTTCTCACCGGGTTCGCCTTCTGGGGCGGGGTCGGGGTGGAGCGGAAGGTGCCCAAGGCCGAGCGGCAGCGGCTGAAGGAGGCGCGGCGGCAGGAGCGGTTGGAGCGGCGTGAAGCCCGGCGCGAGTTGCATGCCTCCCGTCGTGATCAGGTGCACGGGATGCGGCGTGAGCGGGACAGGGAGAGAGAGCGGCGTAGGGGTGGGGAGCGGTAGGTCGCATGCCGGGTGCGGGTGCGGGTGCGGGTGCGGGTGCGGGCGCGGGTGCGGGCGCGGGTGCGGGTGGTTGCTCGCGCGGTTCCCCGCGCCCCTTACGGGCCGCTCCCCTGAACCGGGGTGACCTTCACAGCTTCGCCGGTGCCGACCCCTTCAGCTTCTCCAGGTCGAAGACCTCCGCCATGCGGGCGTAGCCCTTGTCGCTGGGGTGCAGGTGGTCGCCGGAGTCGTAGTCGGGGCGGAGGCTGCGGGGGTCGTAGGGGTCGCGCAGGGCCTTGTCGAAGTCGACGTAGGTGTCGAAGACGTTGCCCGAGCGGATGGTGGCGTTGACGGCCTGGCGGACGGACTCGCGCTGGTCGGAGTAGCCGCGGTGGCCGTGGAAGGGCATGAGCGTGGCGCCGACGACGCGCAGGCCCCGGGCGTGGGCCTGGTCGACGAGCCGACGCAGACCCTCGGTGATGGCCTCGGGGTCGGCGCGGCGCGGGTTCTTGAGGATGTCGTTGACGCCGAGGTCGATGACGACGGCCTTGACACCCGTACGGCCCAGTACGTCGCGTTGGAAGCGGGAGAGGCCGCTGGGGTTCTCGGCGGGCCGTCCGTTGCCGTCGGTCAGGACGCGGTTGCCGCTGATGCCTTCGTTGACGACGCTGTAGCGCGGCGTGTCGGAGGAGCCGGCGGCCGCGCGGAGGCGCCCGGAGAGGACGTCCGTCCAGCGCCGGTTCTCGCCGACGGTGGAGGAGACGCCGTCGGTGAGGGAGTCGCCGAGGACCACGACCGTGCCCTCGGACTCGTTGCTCAGCACGTCCAGGGCGGTGACGTACCGCCAGTGGAGTGACTGCGTCGTGTACGGCGTACCGGTGACGTCCGCGACCTGGTCGCCCTCGGCGGTGTAGGAGATCTGCCGCGCGTGCGTGTGGTAGGTCACCGGGCCGGAGGGGGTCGGGGAGTAGGTGGTGATGAGTACGTCGCTGTCGTGCGGGATCGGCACCCGTACGGCGTCGCTCACCACCTGCCGACCCGGCGCGATGACGACCGTCGGGTTGCCGGCGAAGGTGAGGCGGCGCATGGTCTCGGCCGCCGCGGCCGGGGTGTCGGTCGAGGCGGCGACGGCGAGCGAGGCGTGAGTGATGGTCAGCGGCTGCTGGCCGTAGAGGTTGGACAGGGTGACGCGGGCACTCGTACCGGCGGCGGTCGTGTGCACCACGTTGCGCACCGAGCGGCCGGCGAGGCCGTCCCGCTCGGTGCCCGGCTCCGACCCGTTCGGCGAGGCGGCCCAGGCGCCGACCCAGACGCCCGTGGAGGCGGGGGCGGCGCTGTTGCGGGGCGCGCGGGCGAAGGTCTCCTGCCGCGGGGTGCCGTCGTCGATGCCGACGCCGACGTATATCGCGGCCGAGACGGCCACGATCAGGGCGGTCATGGCCGCCAGAAGTGCATAACCGTGCTGCTTGGTCATGCGGTGTGTTACTCCTCGGGCTGTGGAGCCCCGAGGCTCCGATGTGATCACCCCATGATGCGTCATGGGATGGGGGTTGCTTGCGAGAACCCCCATCGGTTCCCCCGCCCGGACAGACGCGGGGAACTCCTGTTCCGTTCCGGGAGTACGTCATGGAGTAGGTCACGTCACCAAGCGGTGAAGAGATGAGGAACGGGACAATGTGTACGGGGGACAGGGAACGGGTGGAGTGAATGGACCGTACGAAAGCGGAAGAAGCGCAGCCCGAGGCGGCGGTGGGCGCCGGGGCGCGCGCCTCGCACCGCACCATGACCACCTTCAGCGCCGCCGACGAGGAGAAGCAGCGCGGCGTCCGGCAGATGAAGCTCATCGCGGCCGGGCTGCTGCTCTTCGTGGCGCTGGTCTACGTGCTGGCCAAGTGGGCCTCGCACGAGGGTGCGGGTGCCTGGGCGGGCTATGTCGCGGCGGCGGCCGAGGCGGGCATGGTGGGCGCGCTGGCCGACTGGTTCGCGGTGACCGCGTTGTTCCGGCATCCGCTCGGGCTGCCCATCCCGCACACCGCGATCATCCCCACCAAGAAGGACCAACTGGGCGTGACACTCGGTGAGTTCGTCGGTGAGAACTTCCTCTCCCAGGACGTCGTACGGCAGCGGCTGCGGGCCGTCGGCATCGGCAGCCGGCTCGGCGCGTGGCTCGCCGAGCCGCAGCACGCCGACCGGGTGACGGCCGAACTGGCGACCGCGCTGCGGGGCGCGCTGACCGTGCTGCGCGACTCGGACGTGCAGGCCGTGGTGGGGGAGGCGATCACCCGGCGGGCCAACGCGCAGGAGATCGCGCCCGGTATCGGCAAGATGCTGGAGAAGGTCGTCACCGACGGCGGCCACCGGCGGGTCGTCGACCTGATCTGCACCCGCGCCCACGACTGGCTGGTGCTGCACGACACGCAGGTCATGGACGCCGTCGAGGGCGGCGCCCCCGGCTGGACCCCCCGCTTCGTGGACCGCAAGGTCGGCGAGCGCGTCTACAAGGAACTGCTCCGCTTCGCCACCGAGATGCGTGACTCGCCCACGCACCCGGCGCGCGGCGCCCTCGACCGTTTCCTCACCGACTTCGCCACCGACCTCCAGTCCGACACGGACACCCGGGCGCGGGTGGAGCGACTCAAGGGCGAGGTGCTGGGCCGGGGCGAGGTCCAGGACCTGATCGCCTCCGCCTGGACGGCCGTACGGTCGATGATCGTGTCCGCCGCCGAGGACGAGCGCAGCGAACTGCGGCTGCGGGTCCGCGCGTCGCTGCTGTCGCTGGGGGCCCGGATGGCCACCGAGCCGAGCGTGCAGGCCAAGGTGGACAAGTGGGTCGAGGGCGCCGCCGTGCACGTCGTCACCACCTACCGCGCCGAGATCACCTCCCTCATCACCGAGACCGTCGCGAGCTGGGACGCCGAGCACACCACGAAGAAGATCGAGGCCAACATCGGCCGTGACCTGCAGTTCATCCGGATCAACGGCACGGTCGTGGGTTCGCTGGCCGGGCTGCTCATCTACACGGTGTCGCGGGCGCTGGGGGCGTAACCGCTGTTCGGCAGGGCACTCGGGGCGAGTTCGCTCGATGTGGAGGGAGCCCGAACCCATGTCCGTCACAACCCCGAAGTCACCGGGTGTGATCACCACCGCCGTGCCGGCGCGCCTGGACCGTCTGCCCTGGTCGCGCTGGCACTGGACGATCGTGATCGGACTCGGCACCGTGTGGATCCTCGACGGTCTGGAAGTGACCGTCGTCGGCAACATCGCGGGTCGGCTCTCCGAGGAGGGCAGCGGGCTGCCGATCACGTCCGCTCAGGTCACGGGCATAGCGGCCGCCCTGTATGTGGCGGGCGCCTGTGCGGGCGCCCTCTTCTTCGGCCACATGACCGACCGGTTCGGGCGCAAGAAGCTGTTCATGGTGACGCTGGCGGTCTATCTCGCTGCGACCGCGCTGACGGCCGTCTCCTTCTCCTCCTGGTGGTTCTTCGTCTTCCGCTTCCTCACCGGCTTCGGCATCGGCGGCGAGTACGCGGCCATCAACTCCGCGATCGACGAGCTGATCCCGTCCAAGTACCGGGGCCGCGTCGACATCGTCATCAACGGCAGCTTCTGGCTCGGCGCGATCGGCGGCTCGCTGCTGTCGATCGTCGCCCTGAACACCGACCTCTTCCCGGCGAACGTCGGCTGGCGGCTGACCTTCGCCCTCGGCGTGGTGCTGGGCCTGGTGATCCTGCTGGTGCGCCGGAACGTCCCCGAGAGCCCCCGCTGGCTGCTGATCCACGGCCGGGAACAGGAGGCCGAACGGCTGGTGGCGGAGGTGGAGGAGCGGGTCGAGGAGGAGAAGGGGCGCCCGCTGCCGTCGGCCGACCGGGAGATGACGATCCATCAGCGCGGCGGCGTCGGCTTCGGTCTGATCGCCCGTACGGTCTTCTCCCGCTACCGCCGCCGTGCCGTCCTCGGTTTCTCCCTCTTCATCGGCCAGGCGTTCCTCTACAACGCGATCACCTTCGGCTTCGGCGCGATCCTCACCACGTTCTACGACGTCCCGACCTCCGACACCGGCTACTACTTCGCCTTCATCGCCGCCGGCAACTTCCTCGGCCCGCTGCTGCTCGGCAAGCTGTTCGACACGGTCGGCCGCCGGATCATGATCTCGGGGACGTATCTGCTCTCCGGTCTGCTGCTCTTCGGTACGGCCTGGCTGTTCGACCGGGGTTCGCTCGACGAGGTGACCCTGACGGTCTGTTGGTGCGTGGTGCTGTTCTTCGCCTCGGCCGGGGCGAGCAGCGCCTATCTCACCGTCTCCGAGGTCTTCCCCATGGAGACCAGGGCCATGGCCATCGCCTTCTTCTACGCCATCGGCACGGCCGCCGGCGGTATCAGCGGGCCGCTGATCTTCGCCGAGCTGACGAAGTCCGGCGTCGTCTCCGACACCGTTCTCGCCTTCCGGATCGGCGCGGGCCTGATGTGCGCGGCCGGGCTGGTGGCGGCGCTCCTCGCGGTGCGCGCGGAGCGGCGGTCGCTGGAGGACATCGCGGAGCCGTTGTCGGCGAAGGGCTCCGCGTAGGGCTCCGCCCAGGGGCCGGGTGGGGTTGTTCGTCGGCCGGCGCTCAGTGAGGGCTGGGCGCGCAGTTCCCCGCGCCCCTTTGGGCCGCGGCTCCGGTCGGCGTCTTCTGGGTATGGGGGAGTAGGGCGGTCTGAGTATTCGTACTCTGTCGGGTCGGCTCCCGTGCCGGAAACCTCGTACGCATGACCGAGAAGCTGCTCCGCCCCCTGCGCACGTGCCCCTGGCCGGAACGCTGGCTGACCCGCCTGCTCGGCGCCGCGCTCGCCGCGGCCGCGTACCGTCTGTGCCTGCCGTGGGATCTTCGCGACCGCCCCGAGTTGGAGGGCTCCCTCACGGAGACGACGCCCGTGACCGTCACGGGCGTCGTCGTCCTCGCCCTCGTCCTGCTGCTCCTCGCGGCCTACTTCGGCCACCGGGACGCCCTGGCCTGGCCGCTGCTCCTGGTCGCCGTGCCGCCGTCCGCGCTGATGTACGTGTCCTTCCACGCGCCCCCGGAGCCTCCGGACGCGGACGTATGGCCGCTGTCGTGGGCCTTCTTCACGCTGGTGCTCGGCGCGTGGGTGCTGGTCGTGTCCTCGGTGGCGCGCCGGTTCCGGACGGATCCGGTGGACGAGCGGTGGCTGATCCACAGCCGGTCCCAGGACGGTAGCCGGTCCCAGGACGGTTCGGTCACCGCCCGGTTCGCCGAGCAGCCGCAGCCGGGCCGCCGTGCGGGCGCCCGTCAGCCGTAGAACCGTCAGCCGTAGAAGTACTGCCGGGCCTTCTGCTCGAAGAACGACGAGTAGGCGAGGCCGATGGCCGGGGTGCCGCGGTACGAGCCCACGTACTGCTGGGTGCTGTCGACCACCACGGGGCGGGCCATGCACGCCCACTTGTTGCGCTGCTGGGCCTCCGCCCAGCGGACGGCCGCCGGGTCCACCCGGTCGCTGACCAGCACCGGGAACGCGCCGATGCCGTTCTGGATCCCGGCCGGCAGACCGCCCTTGGTCTTCTTCGCGTACGTCAGCACCTGGTCGGTGAAGGTCTCGATGGTCGGGATGGTTATCTCCTGGACCGCCGCCGCGACCGTGAACAGGTGCAGCTTCGTCCCCATCCAGCTCCACCGGAAGTCGGCCCGGCGCCCGACGAGCACGGGCACCCCGGCCCACTCCTCCCACCAGGTACGGCATTCGTCGGCGGCGAGACGGGCGGCCACGGAGGCGAGGTAGGTCTGGGCGGGCGTCTGCTGAGGATGCATGGCCGGATCATGCACCCGCCGGTGGGCGCGTGTGAACCCGGGGGCGGCTTCGGGACGTCAGGCTTCGGGACGTCAGGCTCCGGTGGTCGAACCGGGTCGCACGATCATGAGGATCGTGACGGTCGCCCACAGGAGGTTGAACACACCGGTGAACATGGCGAGTCGGGCGGTGGCCGCGGTGCCGGCGTCGGTGACGGTGACGGTGCCGGTTCCGGCCGCGGCTCCGGTGCCGGTGCCGACGGCGGTGCCGCCGAGTCCCTCCAGGATCTCCTCCTGCCGGGGCAGCACCAGTGCCAGCAGGACCATCGCCGCGAGGGCGGTCAGCAGCATCGACACGATCAGCCAGGCGTCCTTCAGCACCCCCATGCTCAGCGCCGTGGCGAACCCGAGCACGGGCACGGCGATGCCCACGCCGCCGTATACCCGGCAGATCCGGTGCAGCAGCCGTACGGCCGACACCGCCCGCTCGCTGTCGGGTTCGGCCAGCGCCTTGCGGGCGCTCGGCGGGAACATGCTGGCCGCGACGGTGACGGGCCCGACGGCGATGATCGCGGCGAGGACGTGGAGGGAGAGAAGGAACTTGGTCACAGGGGGACGGTAGGGCGGGGGAGGATCACAGAGGAGCGGCTGGATTGCCATGCCCCAACGGATTCTCGCCAGCGCCCCCACGGCAGGGTGGGAGAAGCCCGCCTCCCGTTGGCCGGATCCCGGTGTGGGCCTACGCTCCCGCCATGCACACCGTGGCCGTACTGGCGCTCGACGACGTGATCCCCTTCGACATGTCGGCTCCCGTCGACACCTTCGGCTGGGCGCGGCTGCCGGACGGGCGGGAGGCGTACCGGGTGCGGGTCTGCTCGGCGACGGCGGACGGGGTGGTCAAGGCGGGGCCGTTCAGCGTCCGCGCGCCGTACGGGCTTCAGGCGCTGGCCGAGGCGGACACCATCATCCTGCCGGGGACGGCCGACCCGACCCTGCCGTTGCCGCCGGGGGTCACGGAAGCGCTGCACGCCGCGGCGGCGAGCGGGACGCGGATCGCGTCGATCTGCGTGGGCGCGTTCCTCTTCGCCGCGACGGGGCTGCTGGACGGGCTGCGCGCCACCACGCACTGGATCGCGGCCCCCGACCTGGCGGCCCGTCACCCGGAGGTCACCGTCGACCCGAACGTCCTCTACGTCGACAACGGCCAGTTCCTGACCTCGGCGGGCGCAGCCGCGGCCATGGACATGTGCCTGCACATGATCCGCAAGGACCACGGCTCGGCGGTCGCCGCGTTCACCGCGCGGATGTGTGTGATGCCCCTCGAACGGGAGGGCGGGCAGGCACAGTTCATCGTGCAGGACCAGCCCCCGGCGCCCGCCGGCGCCACCATGGAGCCCCTGCTGCGCTGGCTGGAGCAGAACGTGGAGCGGGATCTGACCCTGGACGACATCGCCCTCCACGCCGGGACCAGCACCCGCACGCTGAACCGCCGCTTCCGCGAACAGACGGGCACGACGCCCTTGCAGTGGCTGCACCGGGCGAGGGTCCGTCGGGCCCAGTACCTGCTGGAGTCCACCGACCACACCGTCGACCGCATCGCGACCCAGGCGGGCTTCGGCTCCCCGACGGCCTTCCGCGACCGCTTCAAGAAGGTGGTGGGAACGAGCCCGTACGCGTACCGGCGGGCGTTCCGGGGGGAGAGGGCTGGGGCGCGGGGGCGTTAGAGGGGGCGGAGTTCTTTATGGCCGCGTCGCTTCGGGGCCACGCGCCGTAAGGGGCGCGGGGAACTGCGCGGGCAACCACGCACGACCCGCGGCCCCCGACCGGCCGGACCCCCACCCCCCTTCCGGGGGCGGCTACCCCTTCCGGTCGGCCACCACCCAGGACGCCAGCGCCACCACCCCGGCGACCCCGAACACCGCCGGCCAGGCCCCCACCTTCTTCGCCAGCGGATGCGACCCGGCGAACGCGGCCACGTACCCGGCGGTCAGCGCCCCCGCGGCCTTGCCGCCCGCCGCCTTCTGCCACTGCTGGGCCGCCGCGGCGCCCGCCACCGCGAGCACCGCCCCGCCCAGGGGCCGCTTCTTCGTCCAGCGAGCCACCCCGTACCCGCCGATGAGTCCGCTCGCGGCCACCGCCGCCGTCGGAACCCTCGCCATCACTGCCTCCCGCGTCCTACGCCAGGTCCGTCGCGCCCGAGGCTACTGCGCCGCCACCCGCCGGACTCCCCGAGGCCCCCGTACGGCCACGGCCAGCAGGGACGCGGCCAGGCAGACCACGCTGAGGCCGGTCCAGACGACGTCGTACGCGCCGAAGAGATCCCGGGCCGTGGCGCCGAGGAACGCGGAGGCTCCCGCGCCCAGTTGGTGGGCGGAGTTGACCCAGCCGAAGACGATCGGGCCGTCCTCGCCGTAGACGCGGTCGATGAGGGCGATGACCGGTGGGACGGTGGCGACGTCGACGAGGCCGTAGACGACGACGAAGGCGATCATCGTCGGGGTCACGGTGGACGAGAACACCATCGGCAGCGCCAGCAGGGTGAGCGCGCGGACCGCGAAGTACGCGGACAGCAGCCGGCTCGGGTCGAAGCGGTCGGTCAGCCAGCCGGAGAAGACCGCGCCCAGCGAGGAGAACACGCCGATCAGCGAGAGCAGCGACGCGGCGGCGGTGGCGCGCATGCCGTGGTCGTGGGCGGCCGGCGCCCAGTTGCTCCACATGATCCCGTTGGTGGAGGCACCGCAGATGACGAACATCCCGGCCAGGACCCAGAACGGCCCGGTGCGCGCGGCGTCGAACAGCACCTTCAGGGCACGCTGCGCCGCCCCCGACGCGGGCGGCGGCTTCGGTACGAACTCCTCCGCCCCGTACGGCTTCGTGCCCACGTCCGCCGGGTGGTCGCGCAGCAGCAGGAGGACGAGGGCGGCCACCGCGAGGGCGACGAACGCCAGCGTCACCACCGGCGGGCGCCAGCCGTGCCGGTCGACGCCCCGGGCGAGCAGCGGCAGGAAGAGAAGCTGGCCCAGGTGGCTTGAGGAGCTGAGCACTCCGGTGACCAGTCCGCGCCGCCGCTCGAACCAGCTGCTCGTGATGCTCGCCGCGAACGTCATGGTGAGGCATCCGCTGCCGAGTCCGATCAACACGCCCCAGTACGCGGTCAGTTGCCAGGGCTGGGCCATCACGCTGGTGAGCAGCGCGCCCGCCGTGACGAGCAGCAGGGCGCCGACGACCACGCGCCGGATGCCGACACGGTCCATCAACGCGGCGGCGAAGGGGGCCGTGAGACCGAACAGCACCATGTTCACCGAGGCGGCGAGGGCGATCTGGCCCCGGTCCCAGGCGTAGCTCTCGTGCAGCGGGGTCACCAGCAGCCCGGGGACGGTGGTGAATGCCCCGGCGGTGACGATGGCCGCCCCGGCGGCGACTGCCACGGCCCAGGCGCGGTGGAAGCGAGGGCCGGGGGAGTTCTGGGAGTCCGGGGAGTGCGGGTGCTCGTGCTCGGGGGGCGTGGTCCGGGTCGTCAGCTCAGCCATGGGGCCAGCCTTGTGGGCGGCAGCCGCCCCCACGAGTGGCCAGATGGACCATGTGCGCAAGAATGTGGCCATGCCTGTCTTCGCCCACCCCGGACGCCACCGCGTCGCCGTACTGGCCCGCCAGATGCTCCTGCCCATCGAACTGGGAATCGTGCACCAGCTGTTCGGTCAGGCGAGAGAGGGTGCGACGGCGGACGGGGAGCCGCTGTACGAGGTCGTCACCTGTGGGCTGAGCGCCGGTGTCACCCGCACGGACGGCGACTTCACGGTCAACGTCCCCTACGGCCCGGAGGCGTTGGCCGAGGCGGACACCGTCATCGTCCTCTCCTCCCACGACGACTACGTCCAGGGCACCCCCGACCTCACCGCCCCGCTCACGGACGCCCTCGCCCGGATCCGCCCCGGCACCCGGATGGCCTCCATCTGCACCGGCGCCTTCGTCCTCGCCTCCGCCGGACTGCTCGACGGGCACACCGCCACCACGCACTGGCGGTACACCGACCTGTTCGCCCGGCTGTTCCCCCGGGTCGAGTTGGACCCGGACGTCCTCTACACCGACGGCGGTGACGTCCTGACCTCGGCCGGCTGTGCCTCCGGCATCGACCTGTGCCTGCACATGATCCGCCGCGACCACGGTACGGCCGTCGCGGGCGACGTGGCCCGCCGCACGGTCGTACCCCCGCACCGTGAGGGCGGCCAGGTCCAGTACGTACGCCGCCCCGTGCCCGCCCTCGCGGCGCCCGCCACCTCCGCCGCCCGGGAATGGGCGCTGCGGCACCTCCACGAGCCCGTCACCCTGGGGCAGTTGGCGGCCCGGGAGGCGATGAGCGTGCGCAACTTCAACCGGCGGTTCCGCGACGAGGTGGGGACGACCCCCATGAACTGGCTGACCCAGCAACGCGTGGAGCGGGCACGGGAGTTGCTGGAGGAGTCGGACCTGCCGGTCGACCAGATCGCGGCGCGCACGGGCCTCGGCACGGCGGCCAACCTGCGTCGGCACTTCCAGGAGACGCTGGGCACGTCCCCGAGCGCCTACCGGACGACGTTCCGCGCGACATGACGTGCGGCGTGATGCGCGAGGTGACGTGCGGCGTGATGCGCGAGGTGACGTGCGGCGTGACGCTCGACGTGACACCGGGCGTCGACCGTGTGCGGCGACGCCGAGCGGGGCGGAGTACGGCTCCTCCAAGGTGTTCTCCACCCCGCGACCCCGCGACCCCGCGACCCCGCGACGCCGCGACGCCGAGTGGCGCCCCACGTAGGTAGCAGGGGGGCGACCCCGCTGACGCCGCCGCACACCAGCCGCCACCATCGTGCGATGACCCCCACCGTCACCCACCTCACCACCCCGGACGGCATCCGCCTCGCCCTCCGCGCACACGTCCCGCCCCACGGGCACGGCCGCACCCTCCTGCTGCTGCACGGGCTCGCCGGCCACCAGGGAGAGTGGGACGATCTCGTCCCGTTGCTCCTGGCGGACGGTCACCGCGTGGTGACGTACGACGCCCGGGGCCACGGCGCGAGCACGCGGCGCCCGGCGGACATGAGCCGGGCGGCGTGCGTACGGGACGCGGTGACGGTGATCCGTGAACTGGGCCTGGCGCATCCGGACCAGCCGCCCGCGCCCCGCCCCGGACAGACACCTCCGGCCCACCCGCCCCAGCCGCCCCAGCCCCTTCATCCCCCTCTGACCCTCGTGGGCCAGTCCCTCGGCGGTCACACGGCCTTCCTCGCCGCGTCCGCCCACCCGGAACTCCTCGACTCCCTGATCCTGATCGAGGCGGGCCCCGGCGCCCCCGACCCCACCCTGCCCGCCCACATAGCCGCCTGGCTGGACAGCTGGCCCACCCCGTTCGACTCGCCGCCCCGGGCAGCCGACTTCTTCGGTCACGTCGCCTGGTCCCGCAACCTGGAGCGCCGTGCCGACGGCTGGTACCCCCGGGTGGACCGCGCCACGATGCTCGCCGCGATCGAGGAGGTGGCCGAAACGTCGTACCTGCGCGAGTGGGCCGCCGTCGCCTGCCCCGCCCTGGTGGTCGGTGGGGCCAACGGCACCATGTCGGCCGCCGACGCCGCGAGGATGCCGAGCGGTCGCTCCCCGGGCACCCGTACCGACCTCGCCGTCGTCGAGGAGGCGGGCCACGACGTACATCTGGACCAGCCGCGCAGCCTGCACGCGGCGATGTCCGAATTCATCAACTCCATTGCCTGAAAAGGCAGTTGGGCGCACAGCGAGGGCTGGGGGGAGTGAGTCACGTCACATGTCAGGCGAGGGGGAAGTGGTCCACGGCATCCCCCGAGCCTGGCATGCTCATGCATGGCTACTGGGGGGTAACCACCGCGTGCGCACTGCCGTGAGGGCAGGTGTGCCGCCATGGCCCGCCCTCCGCAGCCGCGTTCTCTCTCCCTCCTGAAGCGCACCCCCCTGTCACCGCTCCCGAGGACCCACGCGTGCACAAGCTCAGAAGACACACCCTGCTGTCGGCACTGTCGGCGATCACCGTCGCGACCCTGCTGGTCACCGGCTGCTCCACCGACTCCCCCTCCACCGCCGACAAGGCGGCCGCCACGACGGCCGAGTCGCCCGCGTCCGGCGCGGCCGAGGAACAACTCGCCGTCGTGTCCGCCCCGACCGGTGACGCCACCCCCACCGCCGTGGCCGACGCGAACGCGGCCGACCCGGGCAAGGCCAAGCGGTCCGCGCTCAAGGTCGCGTCGTACGACAGCAAGAGCGGCCGGGCGGTGATCGCGGCACCGGCGTCCGGGTCGGACGCCGAACCGTCCGCGACTCCGTCGAGGACGGCCTCCGCCTCCCAGGACCCCGACGAGGCCGACACCGGCAGCGACTCCGACACCGACACCGGCGCCGACTCCGGAACCGGAACCGGCACCGGCACCGGCACCGGAACAGGCGAGAAGCCGAAGCCGAAGCCGAAGCCGGCTGTGGCCGTCGGCGACGTCATAGCCAGCGCCCCCGCTCCTGGCGCCCCCGACGGCGTGCTGGCCGAGGTGACGGAGATCGTCGACACGGCGGCGGACGGCGGCACGACCGTCGAGACGGAGCCGGCCGAGCTCAACTCCGTCCTGGGTGAGGGCAAGGCGGACGGCACGGTCCCCGTCGACCCGTCCACCCTGGACGTCGACCCGCTCGTCCAGGGCGTGAAGGTCTCCTGGGCGAAGACCGGCGACCTCACCTTCGGACCCGAGGGCGCGAAGCTCCCGCTCGGCAGCCTGCGCATCGACGTGGGCGCGGCCGTGGAGGCGGCGCCGGACGCCCCCGCGTCGGCAGCGGCCTCGGTCGAGGGCTTCGTCCAACTCGCCCCCGAGGTCGCCTTCTCGTACGACGGCTCAGGCGCCGGCACGGGCTCGTCGCCGGGCGGCGCGTTCCTGGGGCTGACCGGCGACTGGGCCTCCCAGTGGTCGCTGAAGGGCCGCGCGGCCGGCTCGACCGACGGCAAGCCGATCCGTATCCCCTTCGCCGAACTGCACGCCGATCCCGTCATCCAGGTCGGCCCCGTCCCGATCGTCGTCAACCTGGACCTCGTCTGCTACTTCCAGGTGGATGCCGACGGCCGCGTCACGGTCGACGTCGAGCAGGACCTCAAGGGGGACTTCCGCGTCGGCGGCAACTTCACCTGGGCCAAGGGCTGGCAGGGCGTGAGCGAGTCCCACATGAGCGGAGAGCCCCTGAAGACGACGGTCACGGCCGTCGGTGACGTCAAGGCCGCGATGGGCGCGGAGGCGACGGTCGGCCTCTACGGCACGGTCGGCGTCACCGCCGACATCGCCCCGTACCTCCGCGCGGAGGCCGACGCGACCGCCGAGGGTTCGGCGAACGGCACGGGTTCGGCGCAGGGCTCCTGGGCCCTGTACGGCGGCATCGACCTCACCGGAACCCTGAACCTCCAGCTCTCCATCTTCGGCACACCGATCTTCCAGAAGAAGATCCCGCTGGGTGCCCTGCACGAGGAGTGGCTCCTGACGAAGGGCGAGGCGAAGACGCCGTAGGGCGCACCCCGCCACCTCGTGCACCGCAGGCCCTGCCCTCCTCCCGCGAGGCAGGGCAGGGCCTGCGGCTCGAACTACGGAGGCCGAAGGAACCGCGGAGGGCGAAGGAACCGCGGAGGGCGAAGGAACCGCGGAGGGCGAAGGAACCGCGAAGCCGAAGGAACCGTGAAGTCGAAGGAACCTCGAAGGCTTGAGGAACCGCGAAGGGCGACGGGAGAGAATCCCCTGCATGGGGACCACGAAACTCACCGCCCGCGCCCTCAACCGCGCGACACTCGCCCGCCAACTCCTCCTCACCCGTGCGGAGTTGGACGTGCCGACGGCGATACGACGCATCGTGGCCCTCCAGGCCCAGCACCCGGCGTCCCCGTACATCGCCCTGTGGAACCGCCTGTCCCCCTTCGACCCCACCACCCTGGACGCGGCGCTCACCGACCACCGCCTCGTCCGGGCGACCTTGATGCGGATCACCGTCCACACCGTCCACGCGGACGACTACACCCCGTTCCGCGAGGCGATGGAACCCACCCTGCGAGGCTCCCGCCTGGGCGACCCCCGCTACCGCGCCTCCGGCCTGACAGCCGCCGACGCGGACGCCTTCCTCCCACCCCTCCTCGACCACGCCGACCGCACCGTGCGCACGGCCGCCGAACTCCGAACCTGGCTGGAGGACCACCTCGGCGACACCGCCACCCCGGACACCGGCGCCCACCGCATGCTCCGCCACTACGCGCCCCTGTGGCACGCCCCCACCGGCGGCCCCTGGTCGTTCGATACCCGCCAGTGCTACGTCGCGGCGTCCCCCCGCCCGTCCCTCACCGACCCGGACGCGGCCGCCGAAGGCCTACGCACCCTCATCCGCCGCTACCTCCAGGGTTTCGGCCCGGCGACGGTCGCGGACATGTCCCAGTTCGCACTGGTCCAACAGCGCCGCATCAAAACGGCCCTGTCCGCCATGTCGGAGGAACTCGAAACCCTGCAAGCCACCGACACAGGCCACACCCTGTACGACATCCCGGGCGCCCCACGCCCCCCGGAGGACACCCCGGCCCCACCTCGCCTCATGGCCATGTGGGACAGCACGCTCCTGGCCTACGCCGACCGGGGCCGCCTCCTCCCGCCCGAGTACCGCACGTACGTCACCCGCATGAACGGCGACGTCCTCCCGACCCTCCTGGTGGACGGCCACGTGGCCGGCATCTGGCGCCCCCTCGGCAACGCCATCGAGGCCACAGCCTTCCACCCGCTCCCCACCCCCACCTGGGAAGCCCTCACGCAGGAGGCCACGGCCCTACAGACCCTCCTCACCACCCGATCGGACCCGACCCCGTACCGCCGCTACGACCACTGGTGGACCAAGCCACTCCCGGACACGTCGGAGACGCGCGTACTCCCCGCCGCTTGACGGGGCCCTGCTCCCCGCAGTCTCTCGCTCCACCACTCCTCCGAGTGATGGCGATCGCGCGAACTTCGAAGTACTTTCAAAGTTATGGGTACCGAGAGCGCCGCCGTGAACTTCTCCGAGCTGGTGAACAAGAACAAGCAGACACTCGCCCGGCTCCAGGAATCACCGAGACTGCTCCTGCACCGCCGGGACGGAGAAGATCTGGTTCTCACGACCGCGGCGCGGGCCGAGCAGGACCAGACGGTGGTGTCCGCAGCCACTCGGATGCTGGTCGCGATGGCTCGCCGGGAGCCCGGCAGCATGGAACTGCTCCTCGACATACTGCCGGAGGCGTTCCCCTGGGTCCGTTTCCTGCCCGAGCCCGATCTTCACGCTTTCGCCGTCGAACTGGTCGACACCATGCGGGCCGCCGACTCGGTCGGCAACAGCGCCTCCGTCGCCCAGCTGCTCATCGCCTGGCAGCACACCGCCGAGGTCTACTCCGACCCGGAACTCCTGGCCGCGCTGACCCGCCACCACTCCGAGGACTACGGCCCGGTACCCGACCCCGGGAACATCGCATGACCGGGGGCCGCGGAGACCGCGCCGCCCCACCGGTTCGTCGTCCCGGCACACCTCGCGCGTGCCTCTCCCTCCCATGAACTGCCGTCCGACATGGGCGGCGGCGGTCAGCCATGGCCGCGATCAGTTGAGCAGGAAGGATGCAGACTCACTGCTCGACGGCACCCGGATGAGCAGGGCGGGCGGACCTGCCGTTGCCCCGCGAGCAGGGCGCCGTAATAGAACTGTGTGCCCTGCGAGCCGCCAGATCAGTCACCGGCCTTTTTTGTTGAACCATCCGAGCGACTGGACGACGGACGCGCCGATAAAGAGGATGCCGAGAGGAACGATCGTGAACCAGGTGGCATCGGCTTCCATGGCCGCGAGCAGGGCGATGGAGCCGATGGCCAGCGCCAGGAGTACGAGCATGCCCAGAAGGACACGAATCTTGGAAACCAACGGATGATTCTCCAATGTTCAGCTGGGCTCTATTGACCAGACAGCGTTCGCTCCCTGTTGGACCGCTGGCGACGGTTGCCCAGCAGGGAGGCCGCAAGCTCCCCGGCGTGACACCACGGCTCCGTCAGGAAGCTCGTGGGGCGAGTCTCCCAACGCTGCCTTCCGGAGGCGCCAGTAGAATTACGTAGTCGCATACGTAGGTTCACCGGCCGGGGCGGGGCTGCGGCCAGCCGTACCGTGAGCCATTGTCAATCTCACCTGTCGGATGGGTAGTTGGCCTGACGGACGGATGAAGCCCCTGGTAGATGGGTTTCGACCAAGAGAACCGCCTCCACCAGAGGCTTCGTATGCTTGTCTACCCGTCCGGCGTCGACGTGTTCAGCTCTGACCTGCGCTTCCTCACTGCCCGACTGAGGGAACACCGTCGTGTCCTCGGCACCCGATGGCGGCGCCTGAGCGCGGGTCGGCAGGCCCTGCTCACCCTCGTCCCCCTCCGCAACGGCCAGCCGTATGCCTAGCTCGCGGCTGGTTTCGGGATCGGCACTACCACCGTCTACCGCTACATCACCGAGGCCGTCGGGCTCCTGGCCGCCCTCGCCCCCACGCTGCCGAAGTCATGCGGGCCGCGTCGATGAAGGCGTATCTGATTCTGGACGGGACGCTTCTGCCGATCGACCGGATCGCCGCCGACCGTCCCTTCTACTCGGGCAAATACCCCGTCGATCCCTGAATCCTTGAGCGAAGCGGCGACGCGTCCGGCAAAGTATCCCACTCTAGAAGCCCGGATTGAGGCTGCCCGAACCGACTTTCATCGCTACGTGTGGAAGCAGAATCATGGGATCAAAGAGAAGAATCTCCTGCGATTGCTACTGTCGGTTGGCTTACAGGAAGCCGAAATAAACTCTGCTTGGCTAGACGTAACGGAAGCTTGGGCAACCGCACGTGGTGACGCTGCCCACAAAGGGGCCAAGGTGCAGGTCAGGACTGATCCGCAGATGGAGCTCAAGGCGGTAACTGACGTGCTGGACGGCTTTCGTGGACTCGACAGAATAATGGAGAGTAAATAGCGATCGTTCAAGTATCCTAAGGGTCCCTCTCGTGGAATTATAGGCCTACATTTTTTAGTGCTTCTGTGAATTCGCGCCACGCTTTCCCTTGAACAAGGATGAGATCCCCTTCGCGGCACTTTGAGTCGCGTATGAGAGTGCCGTTATCAGTGTGTGCGCACTCGACGCATTCTGTCCCGCTTCCGCCGCTGTGAGAAGACTTGAACCAAGAGGGCGTGGGTATTTGGGTCATTGCGGCTCCTTGCTTAGCTGCTTGATCAGGGTGGCCGACGATTCTAGGTCGAGGGCCTGTGCGCTCAGGTACTGGAACGCCAACCTGTACCGGTCCAGTTCCTGAGGCTTCTCCATGAAGAGTCCGCCTCCGAGCAGGTCGACGTAGACCACGTCCAATTCGGGTGTAGGGCCTCGCAGGACGGCAAAGCTGCCGACAGCCGCGGCGTGCGCGCCTGTTGAGAAGGGCAGTACCTGGACAGTGATGTTCCGGCGCTCGCACATCGTGAGCAGGTGGGTAAGTTGCTCGCGCATCACCTCGCGTCCGCCGACGCTGCGTCGGATGGCTGCCTCGTCGATCACGCACCAGATGTGCGGTGGCTCATCTCGTTCGAGAAGTTCCTGTCGCTTCATCCGAATGTCGACCATGTGTTTGACTTCTCGCTCTGTGCACTCGACCTCTGAAGCCCGGTGAACGGCCTCCGCGTACTTGCGCGTCTGGAGTAGGCCGGGGATGTACATGCAGGCGTAGTGGTCTTCACGTACGACCTCGTCCTCAAGTGTGAGCATGAGGTTCATGGAGTCGGGGATCGGGTCGGCGAGTGACCGCCACCAGCCCTGGATCCTCGCCCCTTTTGCAAGCTCGACCAGGGCTAGACGTTCTTCGTCAACGGCGCCGTACTCGCGGCAGAGGGCATCTACGGCCGGCCACTTGACTGCGCCCTCTTTCGTCTCGTAGCGACTCAAGGTCGCCTTGGAGATGCCGACGCGGGCACCTGCTTCCTCAAGGGTCAGTCCCTTGAGCTCGCGGAGGCGGCGCAGGTCCGCACCCAGTTGGCGCCTTCGTGTGGTGGGTCCAATTGGCATCTGTGCAGCCCTTCGTGTTGATCCATCAGATAGTCCTGGCTGTCCAGGTGGGTCGGCAAGGTGGTGTGCGCCGGGGGCGTGAGATGCGGCAGCGCGCTCCTTGCCCCCTTTGGTGAGAGTTCCATTTTGAGAGTTTCAATGCAACTCTTGGTGTGCAAGCAACTCGCATGTGTAACCGGAAGTGGGCGAGAAGGAGTTGAGCGTGGACTGCGCGACCTGCATGCCAAGGAAGCCCTGGGACCTTCGGTTTCTGGCAGAGCCCGAGGAAGTGGCCGCCCTGCGCCGCATCGTGCGGCTTCACCTGGGACTTTGGGGTCTGCATCATGTTGTCGACGAGGCTCAACTCTGCGTCAGTGAACTCGTGTCGAACGTCATCACGCACGTCGGTCACGGCACTCCGGCCACCCTCGCGGTTGCGATGAACGGCACGTACCTGCGCATCGAGGTGCATGACCCCGACACCCGGGCCCTGCCCACGCTCACGGCTGCGGATTCCGACTCGGAGGGCGGGCGCGGCATGGCGCTCGTGGATGCCGTTACCGACCGCTGGGGCGTTCAACTCCTCGCTGATCGCAAGATGACGTGGTGCGAGCTCCTCACCACGCCGACCACGCCCGACAGCCACTGCGGCGGACCTCACGTAACAAGGGCGGGTGAGGTGCTCGACCTCTACAGCCAGGTGAAGCACTCGTCCGCCCACAACTCAGGGCGGCTGAGCGCAGTCATGGGAGAAGAGGCGGCGATCATTGCTATTGCTGATCTTCTCCACTGGCTCCGGGTGCACGGTCGTAATGCGGATGACGTATTGGACCGAGCCCAGATGCATTTCGAAGCGGAAGTGGAAGCAGGGGTGGTGGGTGCTTGATGCGCGGCGCTACCCGGCTTTGATAGTCGAGTACGTCCAGACGTCCGCCGGAAGCTCCTGCCTCAGCTTCCACGTGATCGCCATCGGTTTGCTCCCCGTGTGATCCTCGTACTCCGCCGGGCCGAGCAGTATCCACGGCTGTGCGCCGCCTATGTCGGTGTTCTTGTAGCGGCGGACGAAGAGCAAGACGTGGCTGCCCTCGGCGACATGATTCTGATAGCGCAGGCCGGTGGGGGAAGTCGCGGAGGTCTGGTTTTGAGACTCCCAGTGGAAGAGGGTCTCGCTCTGCGCGTAGTCGTGGTACCTGGTCTGCGGGGAGAAGTCCTTCTCGTCCTTCTCCAGCGTGATGAGGAGCGCGTCCGTCTTAATCGAGTCGCACCACTTCACGCCCTCACGGAAGTCGGCGGGCATGAAGCCGCCGATGTACGACTGTCCCAGAGCGGGCAGGATTTCTTCGCGACTGTATGAGGCATGCACGGTGAGGGGGACGCCTGGCGGGCCGCCCAAGCCGAAGAGAGGGATCGGTACGTGCTCGGTGTGGGCGAGGTTGTATTCCAGCACCTGACGCAGCTCGCTGCGGACGGCATGTTGTTTGCGCAGGGTTGCGAATCCGGCGTCGTAGTTGGCATACCCCTTGCGCACGATGCCGCCGAGTGGCCACAACTGGAAGAAGAGCATACGGGCGTAGGCCTGTCCCTGCTCGTCAAGGTCGTTGTAGGCAGGGGCGTCGTCTTCCAACATGCTTGTGTACGCAGCGACTCGTAGCGGATCGTCCACGTGGAGGAAAGCGGAGACGCGCTTGAGTAGCGCGGCCTCGCCTTCGGGAGCCTCGCCCTTCAGCAGGCCGGAGCGACGGAGTAGGCCCGTCCACGAGTTTCCATTGCCCCGATAGAGCTCTTTGAGTTCGCGTCCGCTCTCGTCGAGGTAGCGGCTGAGGTTCGGCTCTGCGTAGCCCGCCACCTCGCGAGCCAGCGCCGTGACGTTGACGCCGATCTGATCCTTGATGTTGGCGATAATTACTTTCTTCGCCTTCTCCTCAAGGATGATCTGGCAGCCGGAAGGGAGGTGTGGAAAGTCGTGCTCGATGTTGTCCAAGAGCCGCTTGCGAGTCAGGTTCGTGAGGGCACGGAACTGGTTCTCGAAGCGGAACTCCTTGCGGTGCTGGCCGATGAAGTCCAACACGGTCAGCACGGCCTTGTTGTCGGTACGCCGAAGGCCTCGTCCGAGCTGCTGCAAGAACACCGTGGCGCTGGAGGTGGGGCGCAGCAAGAGCAGGGTGTCTACGTCAGGGATATCAAGACCCTCGTTGAAGAGGTCGACCGAGAAAATTACCTGCAATGTGCCAGAGGTGAGGTCGGCCAGGGCTTGCTTGCGCTCATCGGCAGGGGTTCCGGCAGATAGGGCAACGGCGTTGAGTCCTGCTTTACGGAAGGACTCCGCCATGAAGCGCGCATGTGCGACGGAAACGCAGAAGCCCAAGGCTCGCATGGCGCTCGGGTCGGCGATTTTCTCCTCCACGGCCTTCAAGACCAGTAGCGCCCGCGCGTGGTTGGCGGAAAGCACATCGCTCAGCTCGCTTGCGTCGTACGCCCCGCGATGCCACTTCACCGCACTCAGGTCGGTGTTGTCGCTGATGCCGAGGTAGTGGAAGGGGCTGAGTAGGTCGTTCTCCAAGGCCTCCCACAACCGCATCTCGGCAGCGATGCGCCCATCGAAGAACTCGTCCTGGATGTTCTTGCCGTCCATGCGCTCGGGAGTCGCGGTCAGTCCCAGCAGTTCCAGCGGCTCGAAGTGATCGAGGATCTTCCGGTATGTCGGGGAGGTCCCGTGGTGGAACTCGTCGATCACGATCACATCGAAGTGATCAGCGGCAAGCCGGTCCAACGCACGCGCGTTGAGTGACTGCACGCTGGCGAAGACATGCGTCCAGCGCTCCGGAATCTCCCCGCTGTGGAGGGATTCACCGAAGTTCGCGTCCACCAAGACGTCTTGGTAGGTCCGCAGAGACTGCTGGAGAATCTCCTTACGATGAGCGACGAACAGCAGGCGTAGGTCACGGCCGTGCTTCCGGCGCAACTGCTTGTAGTCAAGTGCCGCCATCACGGTCTTACCTGTGCCTGTCGCCGCGACCAGCAGATTTCGGTGCCGGTCATGCACTTCACGTTCGACTTCCAGGCGCTCCAACATGTCCCGCTGATGGGCATAGGGGCGTACTTCGAGACCGGACAGGGTGATCCTGCGATCCGTGCCCGAGGTATTCGAAGAGCCCCCGGCGATCGCCAATGCCTCCTGGAGTCGCGCACCGTCGGTGTCCGGGTCGTACAGCTCGAAGGACGGGTCGCTCCAGTAGGCCTCGAAGGTCGCGCCGAACTTTCGCATTACGTCGGGTGTGGCGATGGAGGAAAGCCGGACGTTCCACTCCAGCCCATCGAGCAGCGCGGCCTTCGAGAGGTTGGAGCTGCCGACGTAAGCGGTGTCGTAGCCGCTCTGTCGACGGAACAACCATGCCTTGGCGTGAAGGCGAGTCGACCTCGTCTCGTAGTTGACCTTGACCTCGGCATTGAACTCTCGCACCAGCCGGTCCAGCGCACGCCGTTCGGTCGCCCCGATGTAGGTCGTGGTGATGACCCGTATCGGCACGTCCCGTTCACGGGCGGCCTGTAGGGACTGCTCGATGATGCGCAGACCGTGCCACTTCACGAAGGCACAGAGCAGGTCGACGTGGTCAGCGGTGGCGAGCTCGGCACGCAACTCGAAGCCGAGGCTCGGGTCTTCGGGCGAATTGGTGATGAGTGCGGTGTCGGACAACGGGATACCGGGGCGTACGGCGAAGACGCCGGGGGCCTCCTGCCGCGTCAGCGCCAGCAGCTGACGAGGGCCGGACGCGACCAAGTCCACCCACTCCTGCGCCCCCTTGAGGGTGCTGATGGACTCCAGAATGTGGTTCGCCGCGTGTACTCGCTCTTCGGGAGGAATGCCGTGCAGCACGCGTCGTACGGTCGTTGCGACGTGTCTGGCCAACACGTGGGGTACCGATTCTGTTCCCAGCTTGTCGCTCACCGGACGCCATCCGAGGCTCGCGAGCTCCTTCAGTCGCTCCTCGCACCTCAGCGTGATGAGTTCCTCGTACACACCTGCGACAGGCTGTGACAGGGCTCCCGACTCAGACACGCACGCTCCTTCGATCGCTCAGACGGCTATGCCCATGCGTAACAGAGCCCACTGACACTCTGGCCGAAGGACTTCATCGCGCAGTGCAGCGGAACACCCATCGGAAGGGGTGGGGCTGGGCCCTCAGACCGAGCCCCACGTGCCTAGGCTCCGTGACACTCCCCGTAGCCCCGCCCCGATCCACACCAACACTCAGCCTCCCGCTGCGGCGGCCATTCCACAGCCAACCCCCGAGCCGCCAGCGTGGTGGCGTACTGCGGCAGCAGCGTCGTGTCGTCCGGGGACGCGCCCTCCGATGCCGCGAACGCCTCGTACGACGGGACCGTCCCCGTCACGATGCCCAGGTTCGGCGTGCCCGAAGACGCCAGCTCCCGGAGCGAGGCCTCTATCGTCGCCAGGTGTTCCTCGTGGGACGGGTACTCGGCGGTCAGGCCGGGGTAGGCCGACACGAGTTCCGACAGCTCGGCCGCCGGCCAGTGCAGGACCGCCACCGGGAAGGGGCGGGACAGGGCTTCGCGGTAGGCGCCCAGTTCCGCTCGTAGGCGGGAGATCTCGGCCTGGAGTTCCGCCGGGTTGTCCGAGCCCAGGGACCAGACGCGCTTGGGGTCGTGGAGTTCGTCCAGGGAGATCGAGGACGAGTGGAGGGTGTCCGCCACGGCGTCCCAGTTGTCGTGCGTCGCGCCCAGCATGCGGCGGACCCGGTGGCGGCCGAAGAGGAGGGGGCGGGTGGAGTACGGGGGCTCCGCCACGTCCGTCAGGAGGAGGGTCACGGCCGAGGTGAACGTGTCCTGGGCCGCCTCCAGCTCGTCGTGGGCCTCCAGGGCCTCCGCCACGATCACCCAGGGGGCCGGGTCGCGCGGAGCGGCCGCGCGGACTCCGTCGATGATCGCGCGGGCCTCGGCCTCGTGGCCGTACTCCCAGAGGTTGGCGGCTTTCAGCGCGCGTACGAGGTGGGGGTTGTCGAGAGGGGCGGACGACGACAGCAGGCGGTCGTAGAGGGCTGTCGCGGTGGGGCGGTCGCCGGCCAGTTCCCGGTGGGCCGCGGCCTGCAGGAGCAGGTGCTCGGCGTCCTCCGGGTAGAGGTCGGCGGTCCGCTCCAGGCGTGCCGCTTCGGCGTTGTGGTCGACGTTCTCGGCAGGCGTGTCGGGGCGCATGGACGACACCGTACTGCCGATGGGGGACCGAGGGGGGCGGAGGTGACGCGCGGGTGGAGGTGGGGAGGCGGGAGGGGGCGGGCCGGGGGCGCGCCCACCTCCCGACTCCACCGCTTCTAGATCGTCACCCCGTCGATCTGCAGCGTCTGCACCGCCCCGGCCGCGAACGGGACCGCCACCGACTTGCCGTTCAGGCGCGTGTCCGAGTACGCGCGGTAGCGGTCGGTGCCGCCCGAGGTGTGGGTGTTCCAGCGGGGGACCAGGCCCCCCGAGCCGCCGGTCACCGTCGTGAAGCCCGAGAGGTTGAAGGTGAAGGTCTGGGCGGTGGTGGCGGTGTTGATCGCCACGATCACCAGGCGCCTCGCCGCCGCGTCGTACGCCGCCGCCGTGTAGCTGGAGCCCGCGTCCAGGATCGTCATGCCCGGGCGGATGTGGCGGCTGAACTGGGCCATCACGTAGTACTTGGTCTGGACCGTGGTGGGCTGCAGCGTGTTCGCGTCGTAGGCGATCATCGCCCAGCCCGCCGTCGGGTCCATGACCTGCCAGTAGACCCAGGCCGTGGGGTGCAGCCAGCGGAAGTCGTAACAGAGGTTGCGGGCGAGGGTCCAGCCCGTGCCGTCGCTGTCGCCCGTCTCCGAGTTCCACAGCTTCTTGCCGGACGTCGTCACCACGTCCGTGTAGAGGAGGTCGCGGCGGCCGCCCGCGCCCTGGTAGCCGTGCACGTTCACCTGGCTGACCAGGGATTTCGTGGAGGCGTTGAAGGAGTTCCAGGTGGAGCGGGCCGTGTCGTAGTTCGTCTCGTCGGAGGCCGCGATGCGGACCGACGTCAGGCCGCGGGCGTCCAACTCGCTGCGCATGTACGGGAGTACGGCCGCCTGGACCGCCGGGTCCATGTGGCAGCCCTCCTGGGTGCCGGTCGCCGTCCACCAGGAGGCCGCCGGCTCGTTGAAGGGGTCGACCGTCGCGAAGTTCACGCCCCAGTTGTTCTTCGCGTACAGGGCCGTCGCCGCCAGGTGCGAGGCGTGCTGGCGGTAGTTCCAGGTCTGGAGGTTGTTGCCGCCGCCGGAGGCGCCCGAGGGGTTGTGGTTGGAGCACATCCACCACATGGGGGAGTTCGCGAAGAGTTCGGTGGTGGCGCCTCGGGCCACCGCCTTAGTCAGGGCCGCGCGTTGATTCGCGTCCGCCGTCCAGTCCCAGGCCGAGGAGGCCGGGTTCTCGTTGGTGTAGTCCTGCCAGAAGCCCTCGATCTGCTTGAAGGCGGGGATGTTGGGGGACTTCACCATCGACTCGCCGTTGATCGAGTTCCAGCTGCAGGCGCCGAGGTTGTAGCGGGCGATGTTCATGCCCAGGCCGGGCAGGGCCGTGCCGTTGTACGTCGTCGTCTTCGTGGTGAACCACAGGTCGGCGAAGTCGTCCCGCGCGCCGAAGACGTTGGCCCACCAGGCGAGCGAGGTGCCCCAGCCCTCCCAGGTGCCGTACTTGGTGGCCGGGTTGATGGCGATCGTCGCGTCCGCGCTCGCCGTGCCCGTGCCGAGGGCGGTGCCGACGACCGCGCCGCCGGCCGCCGCCAGGAGCGCTCTGCGGCCGAAGGCCGCCGGGGGGCCCGAGGCCCTCCCGGGCGTCGGGGACTCCGCCGTAGGCCTCGGCCGGTCGTTCGTGGGGTCGGGGGATGCAGTCATGTCAGCTCCGGGGGATGCGGGTGCCGCGGGGAGGGGAAGGAGACGGACGGGGAGCGGTCGCCTTCCGAACTGCCGAGTGGGGACATCGGAAGAGTCAGGGGTGAGTGGTGAGGTTGTCGAGAGGTGTGACAGCGCTTTCTGCTATTTCTTTCAAGGGTTGTGAGAAGGGGAGATGAAAGTCCCCGGGGCGGTGTCGGGCCGCGTTCGTCCGCTCTGGGTCGCCGCGGAGTGCGCCGTCACCCTCGGGCTCGTCCTCCTCCTCTTCGTCGCCCATCAGCTGTGGTGGACCAACCGGCAGGCCCAGCAGGGAGCGGCCCGGGAGGTGTCCGCGCTGGAGCGCGCGTGGGCGGAGGGAGCCGCCGTGGGCCCGGGGCCCGACCGGGCCCACGCCGTCCTCGTCATCCCCCGTCTCCGGCTCCGCGCGCCCGTCGTCGAAGGGGTCGGACGGGCGGAGGTCCTCGACAAGGGGTTCGTCGGGCACTACCCGGGGACCGCGCGGCCGGGGCGGCCCGGAAACCTCGCGCTCGCCGGGCACCGCACCACCCACGGCGAGCCCTTCCGCCACCTCGACCGGCTCGAAGCCGGCGACGAGGTCCGCGTCGAGACGCGTGACGCGGTCCACACCTACGTCGTCGACAGCACGCTCCCGCAGACCGCGCCCGGCGACAGCGGGGTCCTGCGGCCCGTCCCGCGCAGCGACGTGCGGCCGTCGTACGGGTATCGCGAGCGCGGCCACTACCTCACGCTCACCACCTGCACGCCCGCGTACACCTCCACGTACCGGCTCGTGGTCTGGGGGAAGCTGCGCTCGGTGCGCCTCAGATGAGAGCATGTGTGCGACCGGCCCCGAGGTCGCCGTCGTCCGACGGGCCCGGAGCCACGCACCGGAGCCGTCCGAGAGGGGAAGCCGTGATCCGTCGCTGGGTCGGCCTTCGCCCCGCCGCGATGCTGCTGCTGTTCCTCTTCGAGGTCGCCGTCCTCGACACCGGCACGCTCTCCGCCGCCGTCGCCTTCGCCGCGACCGCCGCGGCCGGCTCCGCGTTCGCCGCCTGCGCGCTGATCGCCTCGCGCTGCGCGCCCGTCGTGCCGCGTACGCGCGTCCGTACGGCCATCCGGGACCGTGAGCGACGTACGGCGTTCCTGCCTCAACGCGATCCCGACGCACGCGGGCGTACGCGCCCCCGCGCGCCTGGACGTGCCCTCCTGACGGCCACCGCGTAGGGCACACCGCCTCCACTTCTCCACTTCCACTTTCTCCGGCTGAGACCTCTCTCCGTCGGCTGAGGCCTGTGCTCCGCACGCGGGCCGTCGCGCCGAGTCCGGTCATCCGACCCCTGCTCACCGGCACGACGAGACCCCTGGAGGGCTCACACCCATGTCCGTTTTCGCCGACCTTGTCGCGCACCTCGCCGATCTGCTGCACCCCCTGTTCCACGCCTCCGCGACCGCCGTGGCGATCGTCCTGTTCACGGCGCTCGTACGACTGCTCGTGCACCCCCTGTCGCGGGCGGCGGCGCGCGGGCAGCGCGCGCGGGTCGCGTTGCAGCCGCAGATCGCGGAGCTGCGGAAGAAGCACGCGAAGAACCCCGAGAAGCTGCAGAAGGCACTGCTGGAGCTGCACACGAAGGAGAAGGTGTCACCGCTGTCCGGCTGCCTGCCCAGCCTCTGCCAGCTGCCGGCCTTCTTCCTCCTCTACCACCTGTTCTCCAACACCACGATCGGCGGCGAGGCCAACGCCCTCCTCACCCACCGGCTCTTCGCCGCCCCGCTCGGCGACCGCTGGTTCGACGCGCTCGGCGAGGGCGGGATGTTCGGGTCGCAGGGGCTGGTCTACGTGGGGTTGTTCGTGATCGTCGCCGCTGTCGCGACCTTCAACTTCTGGCGTACGAAGCGGATGTTGGCGGCGGGTACGGCGGGGATGCCCGCCGTGTCGGACGAGCAGCTGCCCGGGATGGCGGCGGGGATGGGGGCGGTCAGCAAGTTCATGCCGTTCATGTCCTTCTTCACCCTGGTCAGCGTGGCGGTGGTGCCGCTGGCGGCCGCGCTGTACGTGGTGACCAGCACGACGTGGAGCGCGGTGGAGCGGGCGCTGCTCTATCCGTTGCCTTCCGCCGAGGCCGCCCCCGGTACGTCGACGGCGGCCGCCACCCGGTAGGCCGGCGAGCCTGGACGCCGGTGGCGGTGGCGGTGGCGGTGGCGGTGGCGGTGGCGGTGGCGGTGGCGGTGGCCGTGGTTGTGGCGATGGCAGCGGCGACGGCGGGGGGCTCGGGTCGAGGGCCGCGCGACCGGTTCATGGTCGCTCGGTTCGCGGTCGCCCGGTTCGCGGTCGCCCGGTTCACGGTCCAGTCCGTGAACCGGCTCTTGCGGAGTGGACCGTGACCTTGGACGATCGATCAGTCCTCCGATGGCTGCACCCATCGGTCGGGCGCGGCGGACGATCGAGGGAGAGACGACCATGAAGCTGCTGCGAGTCGGTACGGCGGGTGCGGAACGGCCCGCGCTGCTCGACGCCGAGGGGGTCCTGCGGGACCTCTCGGAGGTCGTGCCGGACATCGACGGCGCGCTGCTCGCGGACGAGGCGGCGCTCGGGCGGGTACGCGAGGCGGCCGAGGCCGGTTCGCTGCCCGTCCTGGACACGGCGGGGCTGCGGATCGGGCCGCCGCTCGCCCGGATCGGCAAGATCGTCTGCATCGGGCTCAACTACCACGACCACGCGCGCGAGACGGGTGCCGAGCCGCCCGCCGAGCCGGTGATCTTCTTCAAGGCGGCGGACACGGTCGTCGGGCCCCACGACACGGTGCTCGTGCCGCGCGGGTCGGCGAAGACCGACTGGGAGGTCGAACTCGCCGTCGTCATCGGGCGGACCGCGCGGTACGTCGAGTCGCGTGAGGCGGCCCTGGAGCACGTCGCCGGGTACGCCGTCTCGCACGACGTGTCCGAGCGGGAGTTCCAGCTGGAACGCGGGGGGACGTGGGACAAGGGCAAGAACTGCGAGACGTTCAACCCGTTGGGCCCGTGGCTGGTGACCGCCGACGAGGTGCCGGACCCGCAGAAGCTGGGGCTTCGGCTGTGGGTCAACGGGGAGCTGAAGCAGGACGGCACGACCGGGGAGCAGATCTTCGCGGTGAGTGAAGTCGTGCGGTACGTCAGCCAGTTCATGACGCTGTACCCCGGGGACGTCATCAATACGGGGACGCCGGCGGGCGTGGCTCTGGGGGAGCCCGAGCCGAAGCCGTTCCTGAAGGCCGGGGACGTGGTGGAACTGGAGATCGACGGGCTCGGGCGGCAGCGGCAGGAGTTCGGAAGCGCGTAAGGGGCGGGGGACCGCGGTTTGTCGGCGGCCGCGGGTGCGGTGTGGCTTGTCGCGCAGTTCCCCGCGCCCCTTGGGGACCGGCGGTTACATGGCGCCCTTGAAGCGCTCCAGGGCCTCCACCACCATCATGTGGTCCTCCAGCTGGGGGAGGCCCGAGACCGTCACGGTGCCGATCACGCCTGCTCCCTCGACCGCCAGGGGGAAGGAACCGCCGTGCGCGGCATACCGGTCGGGGTCCAGGCGCGAGGAGTCCTCGAAGGTCGTCCCCTTGGCGCGGAAGCGGGCGCCGACGAGGTAGGAGGAGCTGGCGTAGCGCTCCACGACCCGGCGTTTGCGGTCGATCCAGGCGTCGTTGTCCGCGGCCGAACCGGGCAGGGCGGCGTGGAAGAGCTGCTGGGGGCCGCGGCGGATGTCGATGGCGACGGGGGCGTTCCGCTCGCGGGCCAGCTCCACCAGCAGGGAGCCCAGGGCCCAGGCGTCCTCGTGGGTGAAGCGGGGGAGCACCAACTGGCGCTCCTGCGCTTCCAGTTCCTCGATGGTCGGGGTGTCGTGGGTTGTCACAGCTTCACCGCCGTGCCCTCGGCCGCGGACTTCCGGGCCGCCTCCAGCACGTCCAGCGCGGCGGCGGCCTCGTACGCCGTGACCGGGTTGGCGCCCGTGCCGTGCAGGGCGGCGGCCACGGCCGTGTAGTACGCGGGGTAGTCGCCGGGGCGGGTCGGGACGGGGCGGCCGCCGCCGGTCAGGGGGGAGTCGCCGGCGCCGACACGGCCCCAGAGGTCCTCGGGCTCCTGGCCCCAGGGGGCGCCGGGGGTGGGGCGCTCGCCCTCGCGGAGAGCCGCTTCCTGAGGGTCGAGGCCGTACTTGACGTAACCCGCCTCGGAGCCCAGCACACGGAAGCGCGGGCCGAGTTGGGGGGTGACGGCGGAGGCGTAGAAGTGGGAGCGGACGCCGTTCGTGTGCGTCACGGCGATGAAGGTGTCGTCGTCCGTCTCGGCGCCGGGGCGGCGCAGGTCGGACTCGGCGTACACCAGGGTGGCGGGGCCGAAGAGGGTGAGGGCCTGGTCCACGACGTGGCTGCCCAGGTCGTAGAGGAGACCTCCGATCTCTGCGGGGTCACCGGACTCGCGCCAGCCGCCCTTCAGTTGGGGCCGCCAGCGTTCGAAGCGGGACTCGAAGCGGCGGACCTCGCCCAGTTCGCCGTCGGCGATGAGGCCGCGGAGGGTCAGGAAGTCGTTGTCCCAGCGGCGGTTCTGGAAGACGGACAGGAGCAGGCCGCGCGCGTCGGCGAGAGCGGCCAGCTCGCGCGCCTCGGCCGCCGTACCGGCCACGGGCTTGTCGACGACGACCGCGAGGCCCGCCTCCAGGGCGGCGGTGGCGATCGGGACGTGCGTCTTGTTCGGGGAGGCGACGACGACCAGGTCCAACTCGTCCGCCCGGGCCCACAGCTCGTCCGCCGTGGCTGCGAACCGTACGTCCGGGAACTCGGCGCGGGCCTGTGC
This sequence comes from Streptomyces akebiae, assembly GCF_019599145.1. Classification (NCBI taxonomy): domain Bacteria; kingdom Bacillati; phylum Actinomycetota; class Actinomycetes; order Kitasatosporales; family Streptomycetaceae; genus Streptomyces; species Streptomyces akebiae. The sequence continues at coordinate 6,402,039 of NZ_CP080647.1, forward strand.
CTGTCGCTCCGCGTTCGACGTGACGACCGTGTCGAGGGTCAGGCCCTGTGTCGCGGCGATCAGCGGGGCGTGGAAGACGGAGCCGGCGAGGCCGTAGCCGACGAGGGCGACGCGGAGGGGCCTGTCTGTGCTGGTGCCTGTCATGACACCCACTTAAGCAACGCTGTTGCCAAAGTGCAAGCACGAGGGACAATGGGGGTGTGGACGGCAACGGGATCGGTGACGGGTTCGGCGGCGTCGGCGGCGGCAACGGCGGCGGCATCGGTCGAGGGCGCGCGAACGGGAACGGGAACGACGTCGGGAACGGCGTCGGGAACGACGTCGGTAATGGTGCAGGTAATGGGGCCGGTAATGGTGCTGGGAACGGCGTCGGTCTCGGGCGTACCGCCGGAGTGGCCGGGGTGAATCTGCTCGCGTTGCGCAGTCACAACGGGGCGGTGGTTCTGGATCTGCTGCGCAGGGCCGGGGCGGCCGGGATAAGCCGGCTGGAGCTGGCCGATCGGACCGGGCTCACGCCGCAGGCCGTCAGCAAGATCACTGCCCGGCTGCGTGCGGACGGGCTGGTGACGGAGGCGGGGTACCGGGCATCCACCGGCGGCAAGCCCCGCACCGTACTGCGGCTCGTGCCCGACGCCGGGCACGCGGTCGGCCTCCACCTCGACCGCGACGAGCTCAGGGCCGTGCTCTGCGATCTGACCGGCGCGGTCGTCGCCCGGCGACGGGCCCCGCTGGACCTGGGTGCCGGGGCGGACAACGTGGTCGAGGGCGCGGCGCGCGAGGTGGAGGCGCTGTTGGCCGGGGCGAGTGAAGGGCCGGGTGGGGCGAGCGCCGCTTATCGGGGCGGTACCGGGGGCGGTGCGGTTCCCCAGCCCTGGTACGGGGCAGGGCACGGTGCCGAGTCGTTCGAGTCCGGTGCCGCTCCCGCCGCCGATCCCGCCGCCGACACGGCATCCGCACCCGATCCCCGCCGCCCCCCTCTCCTCCCCGTCCTCGGTGTCGGAGTCGCCCTGCCCGGGCCTCTCGATCACCTGCACGGTGTGCTGCACCGGGTCACCGGGTTCCCCGAGTGGGACGGGTTTCCGTTGCGGGCGGCGCTGGCGCGGCGGCTGGGGGTGCCGGTGGTGGTGGACAAGGACACCAACGCGGCGGCCCTGGGGCTCGCGGCGGCCGCCGGGGCGCACGGGTCCTTCGCCTATCTCCACCTCGGTACGGGACTGGGCGCCGGGCTCGTGATCAACGGCGCCGTCCACCGGGGTGCCCGGACCCGGGCCGGGGAGTTCGGGCACCAGGTCGTCCAGCTGGACGGGCCGATGTGCGAGTGCGGGAACCGGGGGTGCGTCGAGGCGCTGTGCCTCGCCGCGGTGGCGCGGGGGGACGTGGAGGAGGCGGCGCGCGTGCTCGGGACGGCGGTCGCCAACCTCGTGGGGCTCCTCGACATCGAGCTCGTGCTGTTGGGCGGGCGCACGATCGAGGCCCAGCCCGAGGTGTTCGTGCGGGGCGTCGGGTTCGTGCTGGACGAGTGGGCTCGGCTGCAGGGAGAGGATCCGGCTGTGCCGGTGCGCATTGCCGGGGGCGGGGCGTCGGGGGTGGCGGAGGGGGCGGCTCAGTTGCTGCTCGCGCCGTTGTTCGGGCGGGAGGACGGGTGAGATGGGGCCGGGGCGCGGGGCGCGGGGCGCGGGGGGCTCCGGTGTGCGGGGGGCCGGGTGTGCGGGGGCCCGGGTGCGCGCGGGGGCGCCTTGGGGGACGGGTTGGTGGGCGGCTGCGGGTTTGCGGGGGGTTGCTCGCGCAGTTCCCCGCGCCCCTGAAAGACGGGGCGGGCCCCGGCCTTGAAAGCGGGCCCCAGCTTCCCGCGCCCCTGAGACCGGTCGTCACCCGTGTCCTGAGTGAGCCGGCGCTGCGCTGATCGAGCGGAGATTCGGGCCTGATCCCATCGCCCCAGGGCGTGGCGGGGCTTCCCCGCGCGGGTGAGTGGCATGGTCATGTGTTCATGCGACTGTGTACATGCCTGACCCTTGCCCTAGCCGCCGCAGGCGCGCTCGTCAGTGGTCCCGCGGCGGCGGCGCCCGCGCCCGAGGCGGACCCGCGGCGGCCCAGCTGCGTCGGTGACGACAGCGGCGCCTTCCCCATCCGGGCCCGGATCCGCGGCGGCCCCGCCACCTACGTCGCCGGCGGCGGCTTCCACACCTGGGCGGTGGAGCTCACCAACACCACCTCCCGGACCTGCGGGAACATCCACCCGGTGGTCGTGCTGGTCGACGACGCGCGCACCCTGAAGCGGACACAGCCGCAGCTGGAGTTCTACGACGACGCCGAGGGCACCACCTCCCGGCCGGTGACTTTCGAACGGACCGACGCGGACGAACTGGTCGGCGTTCTCGGCGGGGACGGGGACGGCGGCGGAACCGGTTTCGCCGTGCCGCCCGGCCGCACCCTCGCCGTCAAAGTCCGCCTCTCCCTCACCTCCGACGCGGCCGTGCCGAACGAGGTCGTGGCGAAGGCGGCCGTGGTCGAGCGACGCGGTGACGACGGCACGTGGGTGGGGGAGTCGAACGACTACCGCTTCCGGATCACCGACGGGGAGGAGGAGGGGGCGGAGGCCGACCAGGACGGCGGCGGCGCGGCGAAGGAGGGCGGTGGCGCGGCGAAAGAGGGCGGTGGCGCGGCGAAGGAGGGGGGCGGCCGCGAGGCGAAAGAGGGCGGCGGCGCGGCCGTACCCGCCGAGCGGCGGCCGTACCCCGACGAACTGGCCGCCTCGGGTATGCGCGCTGCCCTCCCCTACGTGACCGGACTCCTGCTCCTGGCCGTCGGCGGCCTCCTGACGGCGACGGTCCGCAGACGAGCCCGTTGACCGCCACGCCCGCCCCCTGGTCCTGCCCCCCTGGCCCCGCCCCCTGCCCGCCACCCACACCCCCGCTGACCTGAAGCAACCCCAATCTCAGCGGCCAAGATCGGCCTCCTCTTTTCGGCCAGGGCTCACTAGGGTGGGTCGGACCCCGACGTACGGATGTACGGACGTACGGCAGGTATCGACAGAGGCCGGCAGGAGATCGCACATGGCAGAGCGCAAGCCCATCGAGTCGTGGCTCACCGACATGGACGGGGTGCTCATCCATGAGGGCGTGCCGATCCCCGGCGCCGACGCCTTCATAAAGAAGCTCCGCGACTCCGGCCGCCCCTTCCTGGTGCTCACCAACAACTCGATCTACACCCCGCGCGACCTGCACGCCCGCCTCTCCCGCATGGGCCTGGACGTGCCCGTGGAGAACATCTGGACCTCCGCCCTCGCGACCGCGCAGTTCCTGGACGACCAGCGGCCCGGCGGCACGGCGTACGTCATCGGCGAGGCGGGCCTGACGACCGCGCTGCACGACATCGGGTACGTCCTCACCGACCACGAGCCCGACTACGTCGTCCTGGGCGAGACGCGTACCTACTCCTTCGAGGCCATGACGAAGGCGGTCCGGCTGATCAACGACGGCGCCCGGTTCATCGCCACCAACCCGGACGAGACCGGCCCCTCGGCCGAGGGCGCGCTGCCCGCGACCGGAGCCGTGGCCGCGCTGATCACCAAGGCGACCGGGAAGAAGCCCTACTTCGCGGGCAAGCCCAATCCCCTGATGATGCGCACCGGCCTCAACACGATCGGCGCGCACTCCGAGACCAGCGCGATGATCGGCGACCGGATGGACACCGACGTCCTCGCGGGCATCGAGGCCGGGATGGAGACCTTCCTCGTCCTCACCGGTCTGACGACCCCCGAGCAGATCGAGAAGTTCCCCTACCGCCCCTCGACGGTCGTGAACTCGATCGCGGATCTCGTGGACCGCGTCTGATCCTCGGGCGAGGCCGCTGAGACGCTCGGCCGCATAAACCCCCTGACACCCGTACGGAGCAGCAGGGGCGCCTCCCCGGATGCGTCCCGGCGTTCGGCGGGGGAGTCTCGGGTGTGTCTGGAGGTTCACCATGGGCTCAGTACGAGTCACTCTCTGTGCCGGGGCGGTGGTCGCGGCGGCGGTGGCCGCGTGGGCGCCCTCGGCTCACGCGACGGACTCGGGGAACGTCTCGGGGAAAGTCTCGCGGAAAGTCTCGGGGAACGTGTCGGTGGTGCCGTCCTCACCGGCCCCCGGCACCGACATCCAGGTGCGGGCCAGGGGCTGCGGCGGGAGGACGGGAACGGCCGCCTCGACCGCGTTCGTCACGGACGCGCGGCTCACCCAGATCACCGGCAGGACCCCCGGCACGCTCGCCGGGGAGACCCGCGTCCGCTCCTCGCTCGATCCCGGCACCTACGAGGTGCGGGTCACCTGCGACGGCAGGCAGGACAAGATCACGAGCACGATCGCGGTCGGCGACGGGAAGCCCACGTCGGGCACGAGACCCCCGACGGCCGAGCCGTCGCGGTCCGGACCGGCGCGGCCCGGACCGGCGTCGACCGAATCGGCGTCGACCGAACCGCACCTGACCGAACCGCACTCGACCGACCCGCAGTCGACGGCCGACCGGCCGGCCGGCGAGCGACCGGCCGGCGAGCGGTCGGCCGATCGGCGGCCCTCGTCACCCTCCTCCCCGGTCGCCCCCGTCCGCGCGGGCGGCGGTGGAGCGGCGGCCCAGCTCGCGGCGGCCGATCCGGTGGACGCGCGGGGCTCGGACGACCCGGCCAACTCCATGGACGACGCCCGGCACACCGGTCCCGGCGCCCGCCACGCGGTGGTCGGCCTGGTCCTCGCCGGGGTCGCGGCGGTGGCGGTCGTGGCGCGTGGCGCGCGCCGGGGCCGCGATCGCCGCACGGAGTAGGGGGTCGCCGTGTACGGACGGGACTATTCCGACAACGGCAGCGCCAGCGGCAACGGCAACGGTGGCGAAGGCCGGTTCGGGGGAGGGTCCGGCGGCGGGACCGGTCGCGTCATCGCCGGTGTCGCGTGGGCCGTACTGCTGCTCGGGCTGTGGCTGTGGGGCCGCGAGGTCACCGGCGTACGGCCGGGCAGCTCCGCGCCGACGACCGGAGACGTGGCCGCCGTGGGGCGGCCCGCCGAGGCCGAACTGCCGCCCGCCGCCGAGCCGTTGAGAGGTGCGCGGCCACAGCGGCTGGACATCCCCTCGATGGGCGTGCAGGCGCCGGTGGTGGCACGCGGCCTCGACCGGGACGGGGCGGTCGAACCGCCGTCCTACGCCCAGCCGGGCGTCGTCGGCTGGTACGCGGGCGGTGCGCGTCCCGGTGCGACGGGTGCCGCGTTGTTCGTCGGGCACGTCGACACCGAGACCCGGCCGGCCGTCTTCTACAAACTGAGCGCGCTGCGCGTCGGCGAGAAGATCCGGGTGGCCCGCAGCGACGGCCGGATGGCCGAGTTCACCGTGGACGACGTCCAGGTCATGGGCCGCGACGAGTTCGACGCCCGACAGGCCTACGGCGTACGGCAGTCCGGGCGCGCCGAGCTCCGACTCGTCACCTGCGGCGGCACTTTCGACAAGGCGAGCCGCACCTACACGGCGAATGTCGTCGTCAACGCCTACCTGAGCGGAACGGGACCCTGACCGACACAGCGCCTTGAAAGCGCTGTGAGAGCCCGAACTCCGTCCGCGCGCAAGGGACTTTGACCGGAAAGAGACCAACGCGGCGGCCTCGGTGGTACAGGACCGCGGCGCCGTGTATACGGCGTGCTCCCGGCCCGGTCGGCGACCCGCTCCCCCCGGGGTCGCCGACCGGGCCGGTCCTCGACCGCGGGTGCCCGGGCCGCGGGAGTAACCCGGCACCGACGCGGGAGGTCTGGGGGTGAGGAGCCCGCGCAAGGGTGTGAGGGGCCGGTGGCGGGGGCCGTTCGACTGCGACTCTAGAGCGTGGGGGCGTCACCGGCTAGAGGTTGTTTGACGCCAAGTCGACAGACCGTCACTCTCTGTCATGGGGTCAGGTGGTGGCGGTACGGGGGTGCTCCGGGCCCTGTCTCCCTGGGTGTTGGCGCTCGGCGGGTGGTGACGACCTCGTGGGTGAGGCGGGACTTATGTCAGGATTGGGGCTTACGACACGGTGCACCCAAGGGGGAGTTGGATGTACGGCAGTAGGGGGGCCGGGGTTCGGGCGTCCGTGGCGGTGGTGGGGGTGGCGTTACTGCTCGCCGGTTGTTCCGGGGGGGACGACGGTGACGGCGAGAAGGACCGGGCCTCCGGTTCCGGCATCACCCAACAGCCGAACGGCACGGACCCGTTCTGGGTCAATCCGGAGGGGAACGCGGCGGCGCAGGTCGCCGCCTACGAGAAGGCCGGCAAGGACAAGGACGCCAAGCTGATCCGCCGGATCGCCGAGCAGCCGACCGGCGAGTGGATAGGCCCGGAGAACCCGGAGCAGGAGGCGAAGGGCTTCACCGAGGCCGCGGAGAAGGCCGACCGGGACGCGGTCCTCGTCCTCTACAACATCCCGCACCGCGACTGCGGCCAGTACTCCGGCGGCGGCGCGGCCGACGGGGACGCGTACCGGGCGTGGATCGACGGCGTGGCCCGGGGCATCGGGGACCGTCCGGCCACGATCGTCCTGGAGCCCGACGCGGTGCTCCACGTGGTGGACGGCTGTACGCCCGAGGAGTTCCACGAGGAGCGGTACGACCTGTTGACGGGCGCGATCGAGACGCTGGGCGCGCTGGAGAACACGAAGGTGTACCTGGACGCGGGCAACGCGGGCTGGGGCGACCCCGAGGAGATCTACGACCCCCTCAAGTGGGCAGGCGTCGAACAGGCCGACGGATTCGCCGTCAACGTCTCGAACTTCTACACCACCGAGGACTCCATCGCGTACGGCAAGCAGCTCTCCTCGAAGATCGGGGACAAGCCCTTCGTCATCGACACCAGCCGCAACGGCAACGGCCCCTGGAACGAGGGCGACGAGGACGAACGCTGGTGCAATCCGCCGGGGCGGGCCCTCGGGGAGTCCCCGACGACGAAGACCGCGGACCCGTTGGTGGACGCGTATCTGTGGGTGAAGCGTCCGGGTGAGTCCGACGGTGAGTGCAAGGGCGGGCCCAAGGCGGGCCAGTGGTGGCCGGAGTACGCGCTGGACCTGGCGAAGGCGTCCGGCTGACGGCCCGGTGAGGGCTTCTCGCGCAGTTCCCCGCGCCCCTGGAGGGGTGCGGGGAACTGCGCGACCAGCCCCCACGCACCCGCACCCGAGATCGAACCCCTACGGGACCTTTACCCACCGTGCCTCGCTCGGCGTGCCCGCGTCGTCCGTCACGAACAGCATGTACCAGCCCGACTGCACCAGATTCCGGTTCTTCGGCACGGTCACCGTGATCTCGTCCCCGGTCACCTCGAAGTCCACCTCGATCGACTTCTGGTCCACATCGGTCACATGCGTCGACGCACTCGGCCGGATCAGCCGCGCCGACTCGATCGACGACCCGTGCCGCGTACCGAACGTCGTCTTCCCGCCCCGCGCGACCGTCTTCGGCCCTCCGGTCAGCGTCGGCCGCGCGTCCTGGAAGAGATACGGCGGCGTGTAGATCTCGATCCGCTGCTCGAACTCCCCCGGCTTGGTGTTGGCCTTGTCGGAGTACAGGGAGTCCGACCCGAAGAACACGACCCGGCCGTCCGGCAGCAGGATCGACCCGGAGTGGTAGTTCCGGCCCACCAGGGGGTCGGCCACCCGGCGCATCTCGCCCGTCTTCGCGTCGTACAGCCGCGCTTCGAGGATGTTCGAGTCGCCGCGCCCGCGGTAGTCCTCCGAGCCACCGGAGATGAGGACCGTGTCGTCGGGCAGGATCGAGGCCTGCGGGTACCGCGTGCCCTTCGCCAGCCGCGGCCCGTCCACGAACCGCGGCCGGTCGTCCAGCAGATCGATCACCCGGGTCCGCTTGCTGGACCGCTCCGACTCACCGACCCCGCCCCCGCCGATGACCATGTACGTCTCGTCCTGCGCCGGAGGCAGCAGCACGGTCCCGGCGGTCTCCAGCAGCTTGCTGTCGCTCATACCGGGGACCTTGGTGAACTTGTTGCTCCTCAGGTCCCAGATCCCGGGGTCCCGCCCGATGTCGTCCGGGCCGTACCCCGCGTTGGCGCCCGAGTAGAACAGCTTGCCGTTCTGCATCAGGGAGATCGCGGGATAGGTCGGGAACTGCTGGACGCCCTTGGTGTACGTCCACTTCCTGGTCTCGGGGTCGTAGATCTCGTTCTTGCCCGGGACCAGCTGCCCGATCTCGTCGAGGCCGGACAGCGACAGGACGGTGCCGTCCGACAGGGTCGTCAGCGTCGGGTACCAGCGCGCCTCGTTCATCGGGTCGACCTTGATGTACTTCTCGGCGACCGGATCGAACTCGTAGGCGTCCTTGATCCCCTGGAAGTCCTTCTTGTCGAGGGCGAGTTTCTGCGCGATGCCGTACGTGTTCCGCGCGTCCTCGCCCTTCAGGCCGACGACCTTGTAGTTGTCCTCCGTTCCCGTCTCGTACCTCTTGCCGCTGCGCTCGGCCTCGACATAGGCGCGGGCGATCCCCGGCTTGTTGCCGGTGAACCTGCCGGTGTCGGGGTCGAAGGTCTTGACGGCCTTCTTGAGCTCGACGGTGTCCTTGAGGACGAACGTCTTGCCGTTCGCCTTGCCGACGAACCTGGTCCCCGCCTTCAGCTTCATCCCCTTGTCGGGGTTCTCGTTGTGGATGATCATCAGGCCGCCGGCCTTGGTGACATCCCCCTTCAGCTTCTCGTAGCGCTTGGTGCCGCCGGCGATCAGCAGATTGCCGTTGGACAGCTGGGTGTGCCCCGTGCAGAACAGGTCGGCCGGGGTCGGCACCCGCTTGATCGTCTGCTTCACCGGATCCCAGACACGGGTGTCGAACTTCTTCTTGTCGAAGTTCTCGGCGTCGTTCCCCGAGCCCGCGATCAGCAGGATCTTGCCGGTGTGCAGCAGCGCGGCGTGGATGGTGTTCTGCCGGTACTTCTCCGGGAACTCCACGATCTGCCAGTGGCCGTTGTCCGCCTTGTACTCGGGTCTGCTGATCTTGTACTCGTGGTACTTCTCGGTACTGAAGCGGTACACCCACGGCCCGTTCATCCCGGCGAGCGCGAGGACCACCGCCGCGCCGATCGCCAGGCGACGGGCGCGGCGGCGGCCTGCACGGTCCTTCATTCCTTACGTCCCCCAAGTCCGCCCAGGGCGATCTGCATGGTCTGGTCGCTACCCCCGCCGCCCGACCCGGACGCCGCCCAACTCGGCTTGTGCCGGGGAGCGTGGGGCGTGTGTGGGGCGTGCGGTGCGGGGTGTGGCGCGAACGGTGCGGGAGCCGCCTCGGGCGGCGCCACCATGGACCCCTGCAGTTCGGCCGCGGCGGCGGCCTTCTTCCTGTCCTGCCGCAGCATGTAGCGCCAGGCGAAGATGGGGAGGGCGGTGATCATCATGGCGAACGTGGCCCAGATGATCATCGCGGGGTGCGCGTTGCCGAAGACGAACCCGGCGGCGATGGAGGCACCGAAGATCCCGATGAAGTACCAGTGGTACCGGAAGGTGCCGAACCACCTGTCGGGGCTCGCCGAGTCCCCCTTGGGCGTGACCACGAACTTGCTCTTGCGGCGCAGCGCCGAGTCGATCAGAGCCTTCGCGTAGAGCGGCGCCGACAGCGCGGACATCACCATGCCGGCCACGCCGCCGGAGCCCTCCGGCTCGTGCGGGGAGACGTTGTGCCGGCGGTTCCAGACGTACAGGCCTATCTGGAGTGCCGAGGCATTGCCGTAGAGCATCAGCCACACCACCGGGTCGATGTTCACACCCGACGCGCCGAGACCCAGGAACAGGGCACAACTCAGCGCCGCCAGGATCCAGTTGAGCGCCGACATCGGGTAGAAGATGATCATCATCGTGTAGTTGAAGAGCTTGGTCGGCGGCAGCGAGTACCAGCCCTTCCAGTACTGCTTGAGGATCGTCTCGTACGTACCGCGCGACCATCGCATCTGCTGGGTGAAGAAGTCCGTCCAGGCGCTGGGCCCCTCACCCACCGCGAGGACGTCCGGGGTGTACACCGAGCGCCACTTGCGGCCCGTCACCGGGTTCTTGTGGCGGTGGATCTCGAAACCGGTGGCCATGTCCTCGGTGATCGAGTCGTACAGCCCGCCGATCTGCTTGAGCGCCTTGATCCGTACGGCGTTGGAGGTGCCGACGAACATGGGGGCGCCGTACTTGTTGCCGGCGCGCTGGATCAGCGCGTGGAACAGGAACTGCTGGGACTCGGCGGCCTTGGTGACGAAGTTGTCGTAGTTGCCGTACACCTGCGGGCCGATGACGAAGCCGATGTTCGGGTCCCGGAAGAAACCGAGCATCCGCTCCAGGTAGTTGGGCAGCGGGATGTGGTCGGTGTCGACCGAGGCGAAGAAGTCGTAGTCGTCGCCGTGCGCGTCGAGCCAGGCGTTGTAGTTGCCGTGCTTGGTCTTGGCGCGGTGTGGGCCCGTGGGCTGGTTCCACTTCGCGATGCCCTTGCGGGAGAAGTGGTGCACACCCAGGCGCGCGCAGACCGCCTTCACGTCCGCGTCGTCGCCCTCGTCGAGCAACCACACATGCAGAAGCCCGCGGTGGCGGAGCTTCACGGCGGCCTCCAGGGTCTTCGTCACCATCTCCAGCGGTTCCTTGCCGGGAACGAAGGAGGTGAGGAAGGCGACTCTGGTGCCGGTCTCGGGCACCACCGGGATCGGGTCGCGGGCGACCAGGGTGGCGTGCGCGTTCGACAGCACGTTCATGCAGCGGAAGAACTCGATCAGGCCGATCGAGACCAGCATGACCATGTCGAGGGCGGGCAGGAACTCGTACTCGACGTAGTCGCGCTTGGTCCAGTGCTCCTGCTGCAGCAGCCAGGCCAGCAGGACCAGGGAGAGCAGCGGCGCGGCGGCCAGCATCAGGGCGACCCTGAGGCGGTGCGGCTCCTGGGAGATCAGCGACCGGTACTGCACCGTGTACGGCTTGGTCGGGTCGGGCTGGGTGAGCGGGCCGGCGAGGCGGCTGTAGTGCTCGTAGTCGTATCTCGGAAGTGTCTTCCTGAGTTTGCGAAAGGCTCCGGTGCGGTGCGACGGCACCTTGAGCCGGGTCGTTTCGGATGGGTCGTGGTTATGCCGGGCGCCCGTCGGCGTCGACGTCATGAGTCATCCCCCCGCACACACTTCGAGTGTGTGTTCGTCGGTCTTTCGTCCGAATCGGTCCCCCTCGACCGTTACGGACGCATCAGTGGGTCATCGTCACCATGTGATCTACACCATGGAGACACGGGACGACGACCATCCGGTTGCATTGATGCCCCCTTGGCATCTTTGTTCCATGGATACGTGCATGGTGTGCTTAGGTGAGGGCCCACGATCCCCATCCCCAGGGCGTAAACCGCCCAAGGCCCCCCAACTGCCGCGTATCCGCAGTCTCTTACGGCCCAGGGTTCTATGGTGTTCATCTTGATCGCAAGATGCGAAACGCGGCGTTTACCGGTCATACGCGGTCAATGGGGCATGGGTGGAGGATCTGTGGGAAGCGAGAGGGGGAGTGCGCGAGGAATGCGGGGGAGTCGAGAGGGGCGCGTGGGGTGTTGCGCACATGCGGAGAGGCCCCTCGCGATTCACTCGCGAAGGGCCTCTCCGGATGGTGCGCCGCCAGGGACTCGAACCCCGGACCCGCTGATTAAGAGTCAGCTGCTCTAACCAACTGAGCTAGCGGCGCGCGAGAAGAACTTTACCGGAGCGGCGGGGGTGCTCCCGACCACGGAGCACCCCCGCCGAGCCGCTACTTGTACCAGTACTGACTGATCGTGCGGCCGTTGACCTGGAACGTGTTGTCCGCCCGCTGCATGCTCAGGCAGACGTCGTCGCCGTACTTGGCGTTGAACAGGTCCTGGGAGTACCACTCACAGGTCACGTTCTGCAGCCGCTGCCTGGCGCCCCACGTCACACCGAGCCGGGTGAGCTCGCTCGGCGGGTTCCCGACCTTGTCGGTCCGGTCCATGGCGCGCTGGCAGGCTATGCCGTCGCTCTTGGGTACCTCGATCACCCTGGACCAGAGCACTTCCTGCTGGCCGTTGTTGTAGTAGCCCTTCCAGTAGTTCCCGCAGATACGGGAACCCGACTGGGCCTCGGCGGTGCCGGGGACGGCGATCGCGAACAGTGCCCCGGCCGCCACGGCGGCGGCCGCCAGCTTCGCCGTGCGTCGCTTCACGCGTGTGATCCTCATGGTGCCTCCTTGTCTCGATGCGGGTGCCTTGATGGGTGAACTGCCGGATCACATACGGCCGTTGACGGCGTAGCCGACCTTTTCCTTCTCGAACACGTTGCGGGTCCAGTTGCCGAAGCGGACGTTTCCGTTCCATTCGTAGGTGGTGCCGCCTTGGCAGCCCCGGTTCGTCCGGACCCAGCCGCCGGAGAAGTCGCCCTGGGTCCAGCGGCGGACCGCGACCTGAATGGGCTGCGCCACGTCACCGCCGTTGAGATGCACGGTCCAGGTGAAGTTGGTGCTGATCTCCGTGGTCCTCTGATAACCGCCGACCAGCGGAATCACGACGTTGTACCACTTCTTGGAGGGCGAGCTGGCGTTACCGAGATCGGTTCCGCCGCCGACCGCCCAACTGGTGTTCGTGGTCTTCGACTTCGACCACGCGTAGTCGCAGGTCCGGTTCCGGGGGCACTGGAACTCGGTGCCGCGCCATACCCAGTCGTCCCAGGTGTTGCCGGCCCGCTGCCGGGTGACGGAGCGGGTGACGTTGCCGCCGCCGGTGCCGGGGACGATCTGCGCGCCGTCGGAGTAGCTCTGGCTGAAGCACTGGGTGGCCGCGCTGGCGGTGCCCTCGGTCGTGGCGACCGTGGCGACGGCGAGAGCCCCGCACATCAGCATGCGATGCCACATCACTTTACCGGGCATAATCGTGTCCTTTCCTGGAGGATGATTTACCGCGTGAATGCGAACTGGGGGAGATGGAATCGGTCGCAGGCGGGTCACATACGGCCGTTGACGGCGTAGCCGACCTTTTCTTTCTCGAACACGTTCCGGGTCCAGTTGCCGAACCTGAGATTCCCGTTCCATTCGTAGACGGTGCCGCCTTGGCAGCCCCGGTTCGTCCGGACCCAGCCGCCGGAGAAATCGCCCTGGGTCCAACGGCGGACCGCGACCTGAATGGGCTGGGCCACGTCACCGCCATTGAGATGGACGGTCCACGAGAAAGTGGTGTTGATCTGGGTGGTCTTCTGATAGCCCACGATCAGCGGGATCAGGAAGTTGTACCACTTTCCGGAAGGTGAACTGGTGTTACCCAGATTGGTGCCGCCACCGATCGCCCAGCCCGTGGTGGTCGTCTTTGACCTGTCCCACGAGTATTCGCAGGTTCGACCCCGGGGGCACTGGAATTCCGTGCCGCGCCACACCCAGTCGTCCCAGGTGTTGGCCGCCCGCTGCCGGGTGATGGAGCGGGTGACGTTGCCGCCGCCCGTGCCGGGGACGATCTGGGCGCCGTCGGAATGACTCTGGCTGAAGCACTGGGTGGCCGCACTGGCCGTACCTTCGGTCGTCGCCACCGTCGCGAGGGCGAGCGCCCCGCACATCAGAACGCGCTGCCACATGGCGCTACGACGCATGGTCAGTAGACCTGCGACCACTCGACGGGGGTGCGGTTCGCGACCTGGCCGATCAGGTCGACCCGGTTCATGTTCAGGCACGGGTCGTTGCCGTACTTGTCGTTGAACAGATCGCCGGCGTCCTCGCAGGTCCAGGACCGGATGGGCTGGCGGGGGTTCCAGGTCACCTTGCCGTAGCCCGGGAGCTCCCGGCCGTTGATGCTGTTCGTCTTGTCGATGACGCGCAGGCAGATGCCGAAGTCGACCTTGGGCACCTCCAGGACCTTCGCCATGATCCCGACGGTCTTTCCGTTGGCACGGGCCTCCCAGTAGTTCCCGCAGATACGGGAGCCCGACTGGGCCTCGGCCGTGCCGGGCAGCGTGACGGTGGTGGCCGCCGCCGCTGTGATCACAAGAGCGGCCAGGACCGCCTTGCGCTTGAACGGGAGTGCAATCGCCATTGATCTCTCCTTGGTGTCCCCGAAAACAGCCCTCCGGGGAGGGCGGTATTCGAGGTGGGGGGTGGTCGGCAATCAATATGGAGCCGCCCCGAGGCGAAGTCAAGACTTCAAGAACTTTTCTCGGGAGGCTTTTCCGGGTGCCGAGGTCATTCCTTTTTCGGGCAGGCGTGAGCGCCCCTTTCGCGCCTGCGGAAAAGCGGCATGAGGCGAGGAAAGGGGTCACGAAAGAGGAAGCTGGGCGTGCGAAGGAAGCGGGAGTGGATGGGGGGTGATGAACGGCTCCCAAAGAAGGTGGGGGGTCTTTGGAGATGGTTCCGTGAACGTGCAGAAGGCAACGACGGAAGAAGCGCGACATCGAAGGCGGGTGGCACTTTTGGAGTGCCTGCCCGAAACCCCCGTGCCCCGCTTTTTCGTGTGAAGAAGTCATGCAGGACTGGTCAAGACCTGTGGGGAGACTTCTTCGTGGTCAAGCGGCTCTGGTTCAGCGCTGATCATGCAGCCGGTGGGACCGGCCGTCAAGATCGTGCGTGAACGGATTCTATGAACGAAACTCTACCGGCGGGTCACTTACCGACATTAGTAAACCGCTCGGTAACTGCACTCCACAGAAAGGAAGTTGACCGTTCCTTGATGAACCGTCACGAGGGGGGAACAGGTGTTCGCGACGTGCCGCGGTCGTCGGCCGAACGGTCGGCGGCGGGGCCCGCGATCGACGCCGACGGAGGTGAGCCCGAACCCCGCCGGGCCGGCGTCGGCGAGGGGAGGCTCTCCGGGCGGGGCGGGGCGGGGCGGGGCGGGCAGTGCCTGGCCAGGCCGGGCCGGGCCGGGTACATCATTTGGACCGTCAGCATGCGACACCGGATGACAGTTGAGAAACTGACGGGCGTGCAGAAGCGTGGAATTCTTCGGTCGGTTCGCGAGGGGAATCGTATGGAGACTCCGGTATTCGAGGAGATCGATCCGGGGGCCGATTGCGATTGCCCCGGCTGTGTCCACTGGCGGCGGGTCATGCCGTACTCGACCCAGTACGCCCATCTGAGTCACCCGGCGGCCAGGACCGCCAGGAACGCCCTCGTGGTGGCCACCGCCGCCGGTGCCGCACTCGGCGCGGCGCATGCGGTACCCGCGGTCGCGGCGGCCCACGGCCCGTCCGGTCCCGGTGCCGTTCCCGCAGGTGAGGAGCCGAAAACCCCGCAGGGGAAGAAGGCTCCGCTGCACGGCCCGGGCGGCCGTCCGGCGGGCGGGGAGAAGCCGCCGAAGGGGGTGACGACGCCGCCCACCACCCGCGCCGAGATCATCGAGCGGGCCGAGAAATGGATTGCCGACGAGGTGCCGTACAGCATGCGCGAGTACTGGTCCGACGGTTATCGCCAGGACTGCTCGGGGTTTGTGTCGATGGCCTGGAACCTCCCCGGAAACGAATGGACGGGAAGTCTCGACACGTTCGCACAGCGGATTTCCAAGGACCGGCTGGAACCCGGAGACATGCTGCTCTTCCACAATCCGAAGGACCCCCACCGGGGCTCGCACGTCGTCCTCTTCGGCGGCTGGACGGACCACACGGAGACCCACTACATCGCCTACGAGTCGGCCCGCCCGTACGCCCGCAGGCAGGCCACCCCCTACGGGTACTGGAACAACGCGACCCGCTACGTGCCGTACCGCTACAAGGGGCTGATCCCGGACGGCGCGGGCTCTTCCGGCGACGGGACGGACGCCGCGAACGGCTCCGACGACCCCGACGGCTCCACCGGCGGCTTCGAGGGCGTCGGCGCACCCGCCGCCCCGGTAGACACCGTCGGCGCGAAGGGGTCCGCCGGGCCGTCCGGTGGTGACCGTTTCCCCGGCGCCGCGGCCTTCGGCCCCGGGGCGCGGAACAAGCACGTCGCCCGGCTGGGGCAGATGCTGGTGGCGCGCGGCGGGGCCCGCTTCTACACCGGCGGTCCGGGGCCGATCTGGTCGGACGCCGACCGCAGGGCCACCCGGGCGTTCCAGTGGGCGCAGGGCTGGTCCGGCCGTCACGCCGACGGGATTCCGGGCCCGTTGACCTGGTCGTACCTGGTCACCGGGAGGGGCAGGGACATCCCGCCGGCGCCGGGCGGGAGCCCCGGCCCCCAGGGCACGTCGGCGGTCCCGCCGAGGCCCCCCGTCGTGCACCGGCCGACGGGGAGGCCGGGAGGCCCGGGCCCGTCCGCCTCGACCGGCTCGCCCGTCAGGCCCGGCACCCCGGAGGCCCCGGAGGCCCCGAAGTCCCCGGCAGCCCCCGTGACACCCGCCTCGCACGGTGTCCTCGGCTACCCGGGGCGCGCCATGTTCCGGCCGGGCGCGGACAACGTGTTCGTCACCCGTCTGGGGAGGCGGCTGGTCGAGAAGGGGTTCGGCAAGTACTACACCTCGGGTCCGGGACCGCGCTGGGGTGAGTCGGACCGGCGGAACGTGGAGGCGTTCCAGCGGGCCCAGGGGTGGCGCGGCGGCGCGGCGGACGGCTACCCGGGCCCGGAGACCTGGCGCCGCCTGTTCTCCTGACGCCCTCACCCCTCGCCCCCCCACCCGTCCACCCCCCCACCCCCCCCACCTCTCCCCCTCACCCCTCACCCCTCACCCCTCACCCCTCGCCCCCTCACCGACCCTCACCACGGTTCTTCCTGCGCGGAGGCATGGAGGCACGTATGAGTACGACCACCTCACACACCCCGGAGCCCGAGGGGGCCGCGCGGCCCGCCCGGCTCATCCAGAACGAGACGACCACCGAGATCCCCGTCCATCTGCTGTTCCGGGACGACCCCGCCCCGGTCTCCGTCCCGGTCACCCCCGCCGTCGTGGGCCGGCGGCGCGGCACCGGCGAGCAGCCGAGGGTGCGGCAGGGGCCCGCCTCCGTGAAGTCGCGCCCCGCGGTCGAGGTCGACCCCGAACTCGTCGAGCGCCCGGCCCGGGTGATGCCCGGGGTGGTGGGTGTGCTGGGCGGGGCGTGCGGGGTGGCCGGATGCGTGCTCACCTCCTGGTGGGCCGGGGTGTTGCCGGGGCTCGCGGTACGGGCGCTCGGGCTGCCGACCGCGTACGCGGGCGCCGGGCTCGGACCGGCGCAGTGGGCCGCGTACGCGGGGGCCGGGGCTCTGACGATGTTCGGGTTCGGCGGGCTGGCGCGGGGACGGACCGGACGGGCCTGGGTGCTGGGGCTGTTCGGGCGCTACCGGGGGACGGTCCGCCGCACCGGGCTGCTCTGGGTGAACCCGCTCGTGCTGCGCCGCCGGGTCGACGTACGGCTGCGGCACTGGCGGAGCGAGCCGATGGCGGCCGTCGACGCGAACGGGGTGGCGCTGCGGGTCGTCGTCCTCGTGGCGTGGCGGGTCAGGGACACCGCGCGGGCCCTGCTCGGGATCGAGGACCATGAGCGGTATCTGCGCGAGTGCGTGGAGGCGGCGGTGTCCCGGGTGCTGTCGCGGCTGCCGGCGGACGTGGCGCCGGGGGCGCTGGTGCGGGACTCGACGCTGCGCAACACGGAGGCGGTGGGCGAGGCGCTGACCCGGCTGGTGGCGGCGGACGCGGCGCCGGTCGGGATGGAGGTGTTCTCGGTCCAGCCGATCCGGATCGAGTACGCGCCCGAGGTGGCCGCCGTGATGCAGCGCCGCCGGATCGCCGCGCTCGACGCCCAGCACCGGGACACCGTGCTCACCTCCGTCGTCGACTCCGTCGAGGACACGGTGACCCGGCTGACCGTGCGCGGCCTGGTCGAACTCGACGACTACGAGCGCAAGGCGCTGGTGAAGGACCTGACGGTGGCGTTCTATACAGGGCGCCGCGAAGTGTCCCCGTGAACCCGGAAATTGGTATGGACATGTTCAACCGGCACCCATAATCTGGGACTTGGTCTAGACCTGGAAACACCCCCACGTACTCCAGGGAGCGGCAGCATGCGCAAGCACACGCGTAGCAGGACCAAGTGGTACGCCGCCGGCGTCGGCCTGGCCACCACCGGAGCGCTCGTCCTCTCCAGTGGTGGCGCCACCGGCCACGGCTACACCGATCTTCCCGTCAGCCGGCAGAAGCTCTGTCAGAACGGCACCGTGACCAACTGCGGCGACATCCAGTGGGAACCGCAGAGCGTCGAGGGACCGAAGGGCTTCCCGGGCTCAGGGCCGGCTGACGGCCAGATCTGCTCCGGCGGCAACAGCAGGTTCAACCAGCTCAACGCGTCCACGAAGCCGGGCGGCGGCGCCTGGCCCACCACCAGGGTGACGGGCGGTCAGAACTACACGTTCCGCTGGCAGTTCACGGCCATGCACGCCACCACCGACTTCAAGTACTACGTCACCAAGGCGGGCTGGAACCAGAACCACGCCCTCGCCCGCTCCGACCTCAACCTGACCCCGTTCCTCACGGTCCCGTACAACGGCCAGCGCCCACCGTCCACGCTCTCCCACACGGGACGCCTGCCGTCCGGGCTGAGCGGCCACCACGTGATCGTCGCCGTCTGGACGATCGCCGACACCACCAACGCGTTCTACGCCTGCTCGGACGTCACCTTCTGAGCGGCTCCCCTTCCGGCCCCGCCAGTTCTGAGCATCTCTTGAGCTGCGCGGGGCCCCCACATGGGTACGTTCCCCACGCGCCGCCGGCCAGGGCGGACACCGAACCCCGGGGGAACACCGTGAACGCCTTCTTCTACCTCATTCCCGTGGTCATCATGACCGTCATCGCCTTCATGGCGTACCGCGTGCTGCGCCGCTGGCTCCAGATCCGCAGTGCCTGGAACAGCGGCCTGACGGCCGAGGCGCGCTGTCTGAAGGCGTTCACCACGGTCAGCAAGACCATGGGCGAGCACAGCGCCGTGCGCACGACGATCCACCACGTCTACGAGTTCAGGACCCACGACGGCCGATCCGTCCGCTTCGAGGAGGAGGACGGGCCGATGACGACGGTCGAGGGCGACTTCGTCACCGTCCACTACACCGACGGACCGAAGGTGATCGCCACCGCCCATCAGCCCGGCCGACGGGTCAAGGAGGCCGCGGCGGGCATCGGCCTGCTGGCCTTCCTCGGGGTGGCCTTCGCGTTCTGCGTCTTCTTCATGGTCACCTTCCACCAGTTCTCGACCGACACCTCGTACCCGACGCCGTGACCCTCCACAACTGACGGTCTGTCAACTACCGTGCGCCGACATGGAGTCCACGAGGCGCACGGTCGCACAGCTCGTCGCCGACCGGTGGGGCGACCACCGGCCCGGGCTGTGGTTCGAGGAGCAGGTCCTGACCCACCACGAGGTCACCGCCGCAGCCGCCGCCCGCGCGGCCCTGCTCACCGACCTCCTGCCACCGAAGGCCCACCCGCATCTGGGCGTCCTCCTCGACAACACCCCTGAATTCCCGATGTGGTTGAGTGCGGCGGCCCTCGCGGGCGCGGCCGTCGCCGGGGTCAACCCCACCCGGCGGGGCCCCGAACTGGCCCGCGACATCCTGCACACCGAGTGCCGGGTGCTGATCACCGAACAGGCCCACCTCCCGCTCCTCGACGGCCTCGAACTCCCCGGCGTCCGCGTCCTGGTCACCGGCACCCAGCCGTACGCCGATCTCCTCGCCCCGTACACGGGCGCCGAGCCCGACCCCACCCGGGCCACTCCCGCCGACCGTCTCCTCCTCTACTTCACCTCCGGTTCCACCGGCGCGCCCAAGGCCGCCATCTGCTCCCAGGGACGGCTCGCGGCGGCCGGGCGGGCCCTGGTGGACCGCTTCGGGGTGCGGCGGGACGACGTGCACTACATCTGCATGCCGATGTTCCACGGCAACGCGGTCATCGCCGACTGGGCCCCCGCCCTGGTCGCCGGGGCCGGTGTCGCCCTGCGCCGCCGGTTCTCGGCCTCCGGGTTCCTGGACGACGTACGGGCGTACCGGGCCACGTACTTCACCTATGTCGGCCGGGCCGTGCAGTACCTCCTCGCCACCGAGCCCCGCCCCGACGACCGGGACACCCCGCTGCGCACGGGCTTCGGCACGGAGGCGGGCGCGGTGGACGCGGCGGCGTTCGAGGAACGCTTCGGGGTGCGGCTCGTGGAGGGGTACGGATCGTCCGAGGGCGGGGCGGCGATCCAGCGCACGCCCGGGGCGCCGCCGGGCGCGATCGGGCGGGCGGCACCCGGCGACGACCTCGCGGTGGTCGACCCGGAGACCCGGAAGGAGTGCCCGCCGGCCGTCTTCGGCGAGGATGGCCGACTGCTCAACGGCACGGAGGCGATAGGGGAGTTGGTCAACCGGGGCCCCAACCCCTTCGAGGGCTACTGGCGCAACCCGGAGGCGGACGCCGCCCGCCGCCGCGACGGCTGGTACTGGACCGGCGACCTCTTCTACCGCGACACCGGCGGCTTCCTCTACTTCGCCGGTCGCACCGACGACCGCCTCCGCGTCGACAGCGAGAACCTCGCCGCCGCCGTCATCGAGAACATCCTCGCCCGCTACGAGGGCGCCGAGGCCGTCGCCGTGTACGCGGTCCCCGACCCGGTCGCCGGGGACCAGGTCATGGCGACCGTCGCCGGCACCTTCGACCCGTGCCGCTTCGCCGAGTTCCTGCTGGCCCAGCCCGACCTGGGCACGAAGATGACGCCGCGTTTCGTACGGGTCGTCCGGTCCATGCCCGTCACCGCCACCAACAAGATCCAGCGCGCCACCCTCCGCCGCGAGGGCTTCCGCTGCGCGGACCCGGTCTGGTGGCGCCCGCCGGGGAAGTGGGCGTACCGCAAGTTCTCGGCGGTGGATCTGGCGCGGCTGGTGACGGAGTTCCGGGCGCGCGGACGGGAGGAACTGCTGACGGGGTAGGGCTGGGCCTACCTCCCGGACACCACCTGCGCGTATGGCCGCCGCCGACCGCCCCCGCCTACCGTGACCCCATGATCCGAACGGTCGTACGGGAGCTGCCGCGCGCGGCGGCCTACCTGCTGAGCGGTGTCCTCGTCGGCGCCCCGCTGCTGGTGGCGCTGCTGGTCCTGGGCATCCTCGGACTCGCCCTGGCCCCGATCCTGGTGGGCCTGCCGCTGCTCGCCGTGGCCGTCCTGTCGGGCATCCCCGTCGGTGCCCTCGAACGGCGGCGGCTGGCCCTCACCCGCACCCCGCCGCCGCCCGACCCGCACGCCACCCCGGCCGAGCCCGGTCTCGCCGCGTGGGCCCGGCTCCGGCTGACCGAGCGGGCGACCTGGCGGGAGCTGGCGTACACCGTCCTGCTCGCGTTCGCGCTGTGGCCGCTGGACGTGATCGTGCTGTTCGTCGCGTTGGTCGTGCCCGGCGCGATGATCGCGGCACCCGTGCAGCTGGCGACGACCAGCAGTGCCAGCGGTGACGCGCGGATCGTCAAGCTCTGGCTGATCGACTCCTACGGTCAGGCCCTGCTGTGCACGGCCGCCGGCGTCGCCCTCCTGCTCGCGCTGCTGTGGCCCCTCGTCCGGTACGCGCGGGTCCGCGCCGTGCTCGCCCGGCTGCTGCTCGCGCCGGGCGAGGCCGAGGCGGAACGCCGTCTGGGCGAGGTGACCCGGTCGCGGGCCCGGCTGGTGGCGGCCTTCGAGGCGGAGCGGCGGCGGATCGAGCGCGATCTGCACGACGGGGCCCAGCAGCGCCTGGTGTCGCTGAGCATGACCCTGGGCCTGGCCCGGCTGGACGCCCCGCCCCACCTGGCCGACCGGCTCGCCGCCGCCCACCGGGAGGCCGATCAGGTCCTGGGCGAGCTGCGGGAGTTGATCCACGGCATCCATCCCCAGGTCCTGGTCGACTACGGTCTTCCGGACGCCCTCGCCGACGCGGCCGACCGGTCCGTCGTTCCCGTGGAGCTGGACGTGGACCTTCCCCGGTTCGCCGAGTCCGTGGAAGCGGCGGCCTACTTCGCGGTCCGGGAGGCGCTCGCCAACATCGGCAGGCACAGCGGGGCCCGGCGGGCGTGGATCGCCGGCCGGTACACCGGCGGGCGGCTGCGGGTGGAGGTGCGGGACGACGGCACGGGCGGCGCCGACCCCGCGCGGGGCACGGGCCTCACGGGGCTCGCCGACCGGCTCGCGGTGCTCGATGGGACACTGTCCGTCCACAGCCCGGCCGGCGGCCCGACCGTCCTGTCCCTGGAGATCCCGTGCCCGCAGCGCTGAAGATCGTGCTCGCCGAGGACAGCGTGCTGCTGCGGGAAGGGCTCGTCGGCGTCCTGACCCGCTTCGGACACGAGGTCGTCGCGGCGGTCGGCGACGCGGACGCACTGATCACGGCCGTGTCCTCGTACGCCCCCGACCTCGTCGTCACCGACGTCCGCATGCCGCCCGGCCTCACCGACGAGGGACTGCGCGCCGCGCTCGAACTCCGCGCGGCGAACCCCGCCCTGCCCGTCCTCGTCCTCAGCCAGTACGTCCAACGGGCCTACGCCGCCGATCTGCTGGACACCGGCGACGGCACCGGCGTCGGCTATCTGCTCAAGGACCGCATCGGCCAGGTCGAACAGTTCGCGGAGGCCGTGGAGCGGGTCGCGGCCGGGGGCACGGTCGTCGACCCCGAGGTCGTACGGCAGCTGCTGCGGCGCCGTCGCGATCCGCTGGCGGCGCTCACCCCGCGCGAGCGGGAGGTGCTCGCGCTGGTCGCCGAGGGGAAGTCGAACGGGGCCGTCGCCCGGGAGCTGGTCGTCACCGAGGCGGCCGTCGGCAAGCACATCGGCAACATCCTGGGAAAGCTGGACCTGCCCCCGGCGGAGGACACCCATCGGAGGGTGCTGGCGGTGCTGGCGTACCTGCGGGCGTGACGGCGCCCGCGCACGCGGAAGGCCCCCCGCCGAAGCGAGGGGCCTTCTCCATGTGCGCCGCCAGGGACTCGAACCCCGGACCCGCTGATTAAGAGTCAGCTGCTCTAACCAACTGAGCTAGCGGCGCAGACTCTGTCGCTCTTCCGCTTTCGCGGCTGGCGACAGAGAAAATACTACCTGGTCCGGACGGGTGCCTTCGACCGGTTAAACGTGAGCTGGATCTCTGCGGGATGCGGGGTGTCCACCGGATGTCTAGATCGCCAACGACAGCAGGACCGGCGCCGCTCCCCGGTTCAGCGTGTTCGCCGCCGCCCGCAGCCGGTGCGCGTGCCTCAGCGGCAGCGACAGCGCGAGGCAGCCGACGGCGGAGCCCGCGGTGATGGGGACGGCCGCGCAGACCGTGCCGGGCGCGTACTCCTGGAGGTCGAGGACCGGGACCGTGGGTGTCTGGGCGTCGAGTTTGCTCAGCAGCACCTTCTCGTTGGTGATCGTGCGGGCGGTGAGCCGGGCCGGGCGGTGCCGCGAGAGGTGGTCGCGGCGGCCGTTGAGGTCGAGCTGGCCCAGCAGGCCCTTGCCGAACGCGGTGGCATGGGCGCAGGAGCGGAAGTCGACCCACTCGTGGACCGCGGGCATGGCCGGGCTGTCGGCCCAGCCGGTGACCTGGATCTCCCCGTCCAGATAGCGGGTGACGTAGACGGCGGCGCCCACGGAGTCGCGGAGCCGGTCGAGGGTGTGCTGGAGCTGCTCGCGCAGGGCCTGGTCATGACCCTGGGCGGAGCCCAGCCGGGCGAGTGCGGCACCACTGACGTAGGCGCCGTCGGTGGTCTGTTCCACATACCCCTCGCGACGCAGCATCCGCAGGAGCGCGGTCAACCGCTCACTGTCGACGCCGGTGCGACGGGCGATCTCGGCGTCGGTGACGCCACCTGCGTGCCGCGCCACCGTCTCCAGGACGCGCAGGGCGTCCTGGGCCGAGTGGTACGGCGCGGTCGGCTCGTGCTTGAGCGCCACGGTTTCCCCCTGCGCTTCTCGGGCCGTTTTTCGGACAGCTTGCCGTGTCCCACGATACGGCCCAAGCGTCGTACGTGGAGGGGTTGTTCGCGAGAATTTCCCCGTGCCTCCGGGCCTCCCAACTGCCGGACCAGCACTCTGGCATATGCCAGAGGTATGGCCCGGCCGATGGACCTCGGATGTTCCCACGCGTTCAGGCGCTCACCAGGTGTAGTCAGATGACCGCGCCGAGGAACTCCCGCGTACGTTCGTGCGACGGGTCGCCGAAGATCTTCTCGGGGCTGCCCGACTCGATCACCTGGCCAGAATCGAACATCAGAACTTGGTCCGAGATGTCCCGGGCGAAGTTCATCTCGTGGGTCACGCAGAGCATCGTGATGTCGGTGGTGCGGGCGATGTCCCTGAGCAGGTCGAGCACGCCCGCGACCAGCTCGGGGTCGAGCGCGGACGTCACCTCGTCGAGCAGCAGCACCTGCGGACGCATCGCCAGCGCCCGCGCGATGGCCACCCGCTGCTGCTGTCCGCCGGAGAGCTGGGTCGGATAGGCGTCGCACTTGTCGGCGAGCCCGACCATGTCGAGCAGTTCGCGGGCCCGCGCCTCGGCCTCGTCCTTGGAGAGACCGAGGACGGTGACGGGCGCCTCGGTGATGTTGCGCAGCACCTTCATGTTGGGGAAGAGGTTGAACTGCTGGAACACCATCCCGATGTTCTTGCGGACCTCACGGCACTGCTTGTCGCTCGCCGGGAACAGCCGCTGCCCGCCGACCGTGATCGTCCCCTCGTCGGGCTTGGTCAGGGTCATCAGCAGCCGCAGGATCGTCGTCTTGCCGGAGCCGGACGGGCCGATCAGCGTGACGTGCTTGCCCGCGTCGACCGAGAAGTCCAGCCGGTCGAGGACGGTGTTGCTGCCGAATCGTTTGGTCACGTTCTCGAAGCGGATCAGTTCACCCGTGTCCGCCACAGGCTTGCCGGGCGACTCGGGTTCTTTCATCAGCGGGGTGTCAGCGGACAAGGCGTCGCTCCAGGGTTCGCAGAAGCAGGGAGGCCAGATAGGAGATGAGGATGAAGGCCACCCCGATGACGGTCAGGGGCTCGGTGAAACGGAAGGTCTCCTGGGCGTAGAGCCGTGCCTCGCTCAGCATCTCCGGGACCGTGATGACCATCAGGATCGGTGTGTCCTTGAGCATCGAGATCACGTAGTTGCCCAGCGCGGGCACCACCCGGCGGACCGCCTGCGGCAGGATCACCACCGTCCAGGTGCGCCGCACCGGCAGGTTCAACGCCGTCGCCGCCTCCCACTGGCCCACCGGCACCGCCTCGATACCGGCCCGGTAGACCTGCATCGTGTACGTCGAGTAGTGCAGCCCGATCGCGAAGACGCCCGTGGTCAGCGCCGAGAAGGTCAGCCCCCACTCCGGCAGCACGTAGAAGAGGAAGAACAACTGGACCAGCAGGGGGGTGTTCCGGATGAACTCCGTGACCACGCCCACCGGCCAGCTCACCCAGCGGGTCGGCGTCCGCACCAGCAGCGCCCACACCAGCCCGAGCAGGAAGGAGACGACCGACCCCAGGGCCAGCGCCTGCAGGGTGACCAGCAGGCCGTCCCGGAAGTGCGGCAGGAAGTCGGTGACCGCGTTCCAGTCCCAGTTCATCAGGCACCACCTCCCGCGCCCGCGCCCTCGGGGACACGCGCCGACGGCACCGCCGCCTTCCGCGCCGGGGCCTTGCCCACCCCGGCCTTCAGCCGCCGCTCCAGCAGCCGCATGGCCCGCGTCAGCAGGAAGGCGATCACGAAGTAGATGAGCAGCAGATACGCGTAGATCTCCACGCTCTCCTGGAGCGCCAGCCGCACCAGGCTGCCGCTGAACGCCAGGTCGCCCATGCCCATGACCGACACCAGCGCCGTGCCCTTGAGCAGTTCGACCACCAGGTTGGCGAAGGGAGGGATCATCTCCGGGACCGCCTGCGGCAGCAGGATCAGCCGCATCCGCTGCCACGGGGTGAAGCTCAGCGCGATACCGCCCTCACGCTGCGCCGGATCCACGGCGGTCAGGGCGCCGCGCACGATCTCGGCGCCGTACGCCCCGTACGTCAGTCCGAGGGCGAGGACGCCCGCCCACATCGGGACCAGCTGCCAGCCGAAGGCCAACGGCAGCACGAAGTACACCCAGAAGATCATGATCAGCGCGGAGGTGCCGCGGAACACCTCGGTGTAGAGGCCCGCGACGAAGCGGACGATCCACCGCCGGTGGGTGCGCGCGATCCCGACCACGAAGGAGACGGCGGCGGCCAGCAGCGCGCCGAACACCAGCAGTTGGAGGGTGACCCAGACGCCGCGCAGTACGAGTTCCCAGAGTCCTGGTGTCATGCGCGACAGAGCTCCTTCGTGGTCAGGTCGGTCATCTCGACCTTGGTGAACCCGAAGGGCCGCAGCACACGCAGCAGTTCGCCGCTCTCCTTCATCTTCCGCAGCTCGACGTTGAAGGCGTCCCGCAGCCGGGTCTCGGCCGGCCGGAACGCGAAGCCCGCGCCGTCCACCCGGGGCTTGCCGTCGACGAGCGCGGCGAACGGCTTGGTCGCCTCCGTCGTCCGGGACTTCTTGACCACCTCGCGGGTGGTCAGCGACGTCCCCGCGAACACGTCGACCCGGCCCGCCTCCACGGCGTTCAGCCCGGCCACCTGGTCGGGCACGATGACGATGTCGCTCTCCTTGTACCCGGCCTCGACGGCGTGCGCGATCTGCGCGTACCCCGACCCCGTGGCGAACTTCGCCTTGGCCCGGATCACGTCCGCGTAGTCGTTGAGCCCCTTCGGGTTGCCCTTCTTCACCACGAACGCGTCCAGCATCTGGTGGTCGGGCTCGGAGAAGATGACCTCCGCACAGCGCTCGGGGTTGATGTACATCCCGGCGGACACGACATCGAACTGCTGGGAGTTCAGCCCGGGTATGAGCGACCCGAACTCGGTGGGCACCGGCTGGACCCGTTCCACGCCCAGCCGCTTGAAGACGACCCGGGCCACTTCCGGCCCCTCGCCGGTCAGCTCACCATCGGTGTCGATGTAGCCGAACGGGATCTCGCCCGCGATACCGAGCCGTACGACGCCCTGCGCGCGCAGCCGGTCCAGCAGCTCACCCCCCTCCGTGCCGGAGGCCGTGGCCACCCTGCTGCACCCGGCGGCGCCCAGCGCACCCGCGGTGGCGAGGGCGGAGGCGCCGACGAGCAGCGCCCGGCGGCTGGGGTCGCGTGTCGTGCCGGTTCTCCCGGAGGTCTTCGTTGCTGGAGCCATGGGCGCGCGGCTACCCGACCCGATGCGATGTATTCACACCACCGCGGCGCCCTTCACCTGTTTCTTGCGATTCCTCCCCGGCGTTCGCGCCGGGGAGGAATCGCATCCTGGAACTGCGACGTGGGCGTCGCGGTGTCTGGTTTCCTGGGCGCGGAGCGCCCGCAAGATCGCCGGCAAGGCAGGGGGAAGCGAACGTGCGTGCCTGTGTTCGCTGGTTGTGGTGACTGCGGCGGGATACGGGCACGGGTGTGCGTGTGTCGCACATACGGTCTCGGTGGAACGAGTGCGTGGCTAAGTCCAAGGCCGTGCAGGCGTACAACAAGGCCCACCCCGAGGACAAGCTGACGTGCGGCCCGGTCC
Source organism: Streptomyces akebiae (assembly GCF_019599145.1). Classification (NCBI taxonomy): domain Bacteria; kingdom Bacillati; phylum Actinomycetota; class Actinomycetes; order Kitasatosporales; family Streptomycetaceae; genus Streptomyces; species Streptomyces akebiae. The sequence continues at coordinate 6,429,455 of NZ_CP080647.1, forward strand.
AGCTCGACAAGATGCTGACCGAGGCCCGCGCGCGCACGCCATGGCTGCGCGAAGGCAGCTTGGTGCCGCAGCAGCAGATCATCCGGGACTTCGGCATCTCCCGGACGAAGGCGCACAAGGACATCAAGGACCGCCTGCCCCTCAAGCAGCGGGCCGGGATGCCCGGCTGGAAGAAGAAGCGGGAGGCCGACCCGACGCTGAACTACACCCGGCGCGGCTTCCGGCTGAAGGACGGCCGCCTGCACCTCGCGGGCGGCATCGTGCTGACCGTGGTGTGGTCCCGCGAGCTGCCCGCCGCCCCGTCCAGTGTGCGTGTGTACCGCGACAGCCTCGGCCACTGGTATGCCTCCTTCGTCGTCCCCGCCGAAGTCCAGCCACTCCCCGCCGCCGGCGCGGTGATCGGCATCGACTGGGGCGTGAAGGAGACCGCCACCACTACATCCGGCGCCCACGACCTTCCCCACCCGCGACACGGGCACAAGGCGCAGGCGAAGCTGTCGCGGTACGACCGGATGATGGCCCGCCGCAGACCTGCGAAAGGGCAGGCGGCCTCCAAGGGCTACCGCGAGGCCAAGAAGCTGCGCGCGAAGGCGTGCAAGAAGGTCGCCCGGCAGCGGCAGGACACCGGCCGCAAGTGGGCGAAGAAGGTCGTGGCCGACCACGACGCCATCGCTGTGGAGGACTTCAAACCGAAGTTCCTCGCCAAGTCCTCGATGGCGCGCAAGGCGGCGGACGCCGCGATCGGTGCCACGAAGAAGGCTCTGCCAGAGATGGGCCGCAAGCACGGACGTGACGTCCGTCTCGTACATCCCGCGCACACCACCATGGACTGCGCATCGTGCGGAGCGAGAACCAAGCACGCACTTCCGCTGTCGGAACGCACCTACACCTGCACCGCGTGCGGAGCCGTGTCCCCCAGGGACAAGAACTCCGCCCGCGTGATGCTCCTCCGGGCTGGTCTGACCCCGGCTGGTGTTGAGGGCGTAAGGCCTCCTGGAGCGCTGCTCCAGGAGGCGGCCTGAGCCAGGAATCCCCTCCCTTCAGGGAGGGGAGCAGTCAAGACCCCCGCACACACCCGCAAGGCGCCCTTGACCTCGGCGGCACCATGGAAGACATGAGTGACAGGACAGACCGCCATCTGGAGATCTCCCTGCTCAAGCGTCAGGTCGTGTGCCGGGCGAAGCTCCTGGACGACCGCGCGCCGCGCACGTGCGCCGCCGTCTGGGACGCCCTGCCGCTGTCCGGGGACGTCTACCACGCCAAATACGCCCGCAACGAGATCTACGCGCTCTTCCCGCCCTTCGCCCCCCACGAGCCACCGCTGGAGAACCCCACCGTCACCCCCATCCCCGGCGACCTCTGCTACTTCTCCTTCGCCGGCACGGAACTCGCCACGCACGCGTACGGCTACGACGAGCAGGTCCGCCCCGACACCACCCTCGTGGACCTCGCCCTCTTCTACGAACGCAACAACCTGCTCCTCAACGGCGACGTGGGCTGGGTACCGGGGATCGTGTGGGGCCAGGTGGTCGAGGGGTTGGAGGAGATGGCCGACGCGTGCAACGACCTGTGGCGGACGGGGGCGGCGGGGGAGACGCTGCGGTTCCGCAGGGTGTGAGGGCGCCTGGGAGCTCGGGGGTGCGGGTGCGTCGGCGGCCGCGGGCCCGGTGGGGCTTCTCGCGCAGTTCCCCGCGCCCCTGAAAAGCAGGGGCTGCGCCCGTGCTTTTCAAGCCCGCGGCGCCGTGGTCTTTCAGGCCCGCAGGGCTTGGGCCTTCAGGGCTTGGGCCTTCAGGGGCGCGGGGAACTGCGCGAGAAGCCCCACGCACCCGCACCCGCACCCGCACCCGACAACCCACCCGCCCCCGCAACCCCCGCCCCGTACAACGCATGCCCCACCCGCAGCACCAGATCGTCCCGATGCCGAGCGGCCACCACCTGAAGCCCCACCGGCAGCCCACTCCCGTCCACCCCCACCGGCACACTCGCCGCCGGCTGCTGCGTCAGGTTGAACGGATACGTGAACGGCGTCCACCCCGTCCACCGCCGATGCCCGGAGCCCCCCGGTACCTCCACCCCCGCCTCGAACGCGGTCACCGGCAACGCGGGCGTGACCAGCACGTCGTACCGCTCATGGAACGCCCCCATCCGCCGCCCGAGGTCCATCCGCACATCCACCGCGGCCAGATACTCCAGCGCGGACAGCCGCGCCCCGGCCTCCCGGATCTCCCGCAACCCGGGATCCAGAACGGCCAGCTGCTCCGCCCCCAGCCGCTGCGTCACGCGCGCCGCCCCGCTGAACCACAGCGTGTGGAACGCCCTCACGGGATCACCGAAGTCGGGGTCGGCCTCACTGACGTACGCGCCGAGCCCGGCGAGCCCCTCCACCGCGTGCCGCACCGCGGAAGCGACACCCGGCTGCACGGCGACCTGCCCACCCAGCGACGCCGAGTAGGCGACCCGTAGCCCCCGCACCCCGCCCGCGAGCGCGTCCAGGAAGGACCCGGAGACCGGCCCCAGCCCCGACCAGTCCCGCGCGTCGGGCCCGGAGATCACGTCCAGCATCAGCGCGGCGTCCGCCGCGTCCCGGGTCAACGGCCCCACGTGCGACAGCGTGCCGAACGCGCTCGCGGGATACAGCGGCACCCGCCCGTACGTCGGCTTCAACCCGAACACCCCGCAGAAGGCGGCCGGGATCCGCACGCTGCCACCCCCGTCCGTGCCCAGCGCCAGCGGCCCCACCCCGAGCGCGACCGCCGCCGCCGCGCCCCCGCTGGACCCCCCGGCCGTACGCGAGAGGTCGTACGGGTTCCGGGTCACCCCGCTGAGCGGGGAGTCCGTGACGCCCTTCCAGCCGAACTCGGGTGTCGTGGTCTTCCCCAGGAAGACGGCTCCGTGCTCCCGCAGCCGGGCCACGGAGGGCGCGTCCTCGTCCCAACTCCCCTTCTCCGCAATGGTCCTGGAGCCCTTCAGGGTCGGCCCACCGCGCACCAGCAGGATGTCCTTCACCGTGACCGGCACCCCGTCCACCGCCCCGGCCGGCTCCCCGCGCCGCCAGCGCCCCTCCGACTCCCGCGCCTGTGCGAGGGCCGGCTCGGTGTCGATCCGGACGAAGGCGTTCACCTCCGGCTGCACGCGCTCGGCCTGTTCGAGAGCCTCGCGCGTGACGTCCACCGGGCTGAACTCGCCCTTGCGGTACCCCTCGACCAGTCGTACGGCGGACAGTTCCGTGAGCTCCGACATCCGGCCCCTCCCAGGGGAGTTCAGTGCCCGGGCACGTACCCGCGCTGCTTGTCGACCACGTTGGGCAGCGGTTTGTCCGCCTCCCACAGCTCGAACAACTCCACGAACTGGGCGCCGAGTTCGTCCCGCCACCCCACCGTGTTCCCGCTCATGTGGGGCGAGACGATCAGCCCGGGAACGTCCCACAGCGGGTCGTCCGGGCCCAGCGGCTCGCGCTCGAAGACATCCAGCGCCGCCCCCGCGATCCACCGCTTGCGCAGCGCCTCGACGAGCGCGTCCTCCACCACGAGCTGCCCGCGCCCCACATTGACGAACCGCGCGGACGGCTGCATGACCCCGAACCGCCGGGCGTCGAACATGCCGTACGTCGCCTCCGTCAGCGGCGCGGCCGCGATCACCCAGTCGGCGCGGGCCAGCAACCGGTCGAGTTCCTCCGGGCCGTGCACACCGGGCCGCGCGGTCCGCCCCACCAGGGCCGTGTGCAGGCCGAGAGCCTTGAGGCAGCGCGCGATCGCCCGCCCGATCGGTCCGGACCCCACCACACACGCCCGGCCCCCCGCCACCCGCAGCGCTTCCCGGTGCCGCCACTCCCGCCGCCCCTGCAACTCCCAGCTGCGCGGCAGATCCTTGGCCATGGCGAGGACGAGCGCGGCGACGTACTCGGCGATCGGCGCCTCGAACACCCCGCGCGCGTTCGTCACCACGGTGTCCTCGGCGGCGACCAGCTCGGGGCAGAGCAGATGGTCGACGCCCGCGCTCGCCGTGTGCACCCAGCGCGGCCGGGGCCCGCCACCCGGCCAGGCGTCCCGCACCGCGTGGGAGGTGAAGTCCCACACCAGCAGCACATCGGCGTACGGCAGCCGCGCGGCCAGCGTCGAGGCGTCGGCGTACTCGACCGTCGCCCGCCCGGTGAGCCGCCCGAGCCGGGGGCGCGGTTCGGCGTCGAGGACGAGGAGGGTCGGTCGGGGATTCGAGGTCATGGGCGAAAGCAACCCCTCACAATCGAAAAGCGGCTCTACCGGCCCCACGAGATGTGTGTGACATGCACTGATTGACCACGCTCGCACCCGAACCTACCTTCGTCAACACGGACTTGCGCACGTTCTGTCGTCCGCACATCTCTCTCCGTGAGGCCGGTGGCTGTCATGAACGTCTCCTTCCTCGGTGGACCCCGTCCGCAGCGCGGCGTGGGTGTCATCGCCCCGTTCGACTTCGCCCTCGACCGTGAGCTGTGGCGCTGGGTCCCGGACGACGTCTCCCTGCACCTCACCCGGACCCCGTACGTGCCCGTCGAGGTGAGTCTCGACCTGGCCCGGCTGGTCTCCGAGCACGAGACGCTGCACGAGGCGGTCCGGGCGCTGAACGAGGTCGCGCCCGAGGTCGTGGCCTACGCCTGCACCAGCGGCAGCTTCGTCGGCGGGGTCGCGGGGGAGCGCGCGATGGGCGAGGCGATGACCCGCGCGGGCGCCGCGCACGCCGTCACCACCTCCGGCGCGATGCTCGCCGCCCTGGCCGAGCTGAACGCGCACCGCATCGCCCTGGTCACCCCGTACACCGTCTCGGTCACCCAGTCCCTGGAGGAGTACCTCGCCGAGGCGGGCATCCTGGTCACCGGCCGCGCCTCGCTCGGCCTGGTCCGGCACATCTGGAAGGTCCCGTACCACGAGGTGGTCGCCATGGCCCACCGCGCGGTCCGGACGACCACACCGGACGCCCTCTTCATCTCCTGCACCAACCTCCCCACGTACGACGTCATCCCCCAGCTGGAAGCGGAACTGCGGATGCCCGTCATCTCGGCCAACCAGGTGACGATATGGGCGGCGCTGCGTCAGCTGGGTACTCGGGCGGTGGGTCCGTACCAGGCTCTGCTCGACGAGTCGGCCAGGCAGACGTTCGGTGCGGGACCTGTTCCGCCACCGCCGGTACTGCCGGAAGAACAGGAAGGTTGGGCATGACCGCACTCGGTTTCCTCTACCCGGGCCACTCCGCCGAGGACGACTATCCGCGCATGGAGCAACTGCTCGGCAGCGACATCCGGGTGGACGTGGTGCACACCGACATCGGCGAGGACGCCCACCGCGTGGACGCCCTGCGTGAGATGGGTGCCCCCGAACGGCTCGCCGCCGGCTGCGAGGCCCTCCGCCTGTCCGGCGCGGAAGCCATCGTCTGGGCCTGCACCAGCGGCAGCTTCGTCCACGGCTACGAAGGAGCGCAGGACCAGATCCGCGCACTCGCCCGCACCGCCGGCCTCCCCGCCTCCTCCACCTCCTTCGCCTTCGCCCACGCGGCCCGGGAGGTGGGCGCCACCAAGGTCGCGGTCGCGGCGACCTACCCCGACGACGTGGCCCGCCTCTTCGTCGACTTCCTGGCGGCGGCCGGCATCGAGGTCCTCTCCGTACGGGGGGCCGGCATCATCACGGCGGCGGAGGTGGGCACCTGGACCCTGGACGACGTCCTCACGCTCGCCCGCTCGGCCGACCACCCCGACGCCGACGCCCTCCTGCTGCCGGACACGGCCCTGCACACCGCCTCCCACATCCCCACCCTGGAGAAGGAACTCGGCAAACCGGTCCTCACCGCCAACCAGGTCACGGTCTGGGAGGCCCTGAGGCTGGCCGACAGGCGCGTCAACGCCCCGGAACTGGGCACCCTCTTCACCCGCGAACCGATCGTGCAGGCGTAGCCACCGGGAGAGCCCCGCGCCCCTGAAAAAGAGGCCCGCAGGCCAACCTTTTCAGGGGCGTGGGGAACTGCGCGAGTACCCCCACCGGGCCCGCAGCAAGACACGAGGCCGGGGTCAAAGGGGCGCAGCCCCTTGAGGACGGGATGGGCACGGCGGCGGGGGCGAGGGAATAACCGGAGCCACCCTCCTGTTAACCCACCCCGTACCCCCGAGCCGCAAGGCACCCACCCCCAGGAGGCCCCACCGTGACCACAGACGAGATACGAGGCGAAACCAAGGGCACCGCCCCGTTCCCCCTCTCCGTCCTCGACCTGGTCACCGTCGGCGCCGGCCGCACCGCCACAGACGCCCTGCGCACCAGCGTCACCCTCGCCCGCCGGACGGAAGCCCGCGGCTTCCACCGCTACTGGGTCGCCGAACACCACTCCATGCCCGGCGTGGCCTCCTCCTCCCCGGCCGTGATCCTCGCCCACCTCGCCGCCCACACCACCCGCATCCGCCTCGGCTCGGGCGGCGTGATGCTCCCCAACCACGCCCCGCTGGTCATCGCGGAGCAGTTCGGCACCCTCGAAGCCATGGCCCCCGGCCGTGTCGACCTCGGCCTCGGCCGCGCCCCCGGCACGGACGGCGCCACCGCCGCCGCCCTGCGCCGCTCCACCCGCCTGAACGAGGGCGCCGACGACTTCCCCGAGCAACTCGCGGAGCTCACCCGCTTCCTGGACGACGACTTCCCCGACGGCCACCCCTACCGCCGTATCCACGCGGTCCCGGGACCCGTCCAGGCCACCTCGCCCGGCGGCGTCCAGTCCCCGCACCGCCCGCCGATCTGGCTGCTCGGCTCCTCCGGCTTCAGTGCCCGCCTGGCCGGCTCCCTCGGCCTGCCCTTCGCCTTCGCCCACCACTTCTCCGCGCGCAACACGATCCCGGCGCTCGACCTGTACCGCGAGTCGTTCCGCCCCTCGCCGGTCCTGGACGCCCCGTACGCGCTGATCGGCGTCTCCGCCCTCGCCGCCGACGAGGAGAAGGAGGCCCGCCGCCAGGTCAGGGCCGCCGCGCTCAACATGGTCCGGCTGCGCACCGGCCGCCCCGGTCTCGTCCCGACGCCGGAGGAGGCGGAGGCGTACGAGTTCAGCGTGGTCGAAGAGGACTTCGTCGACTCCTGGAACGCGGACGTCGTCCACGGCACCGTCGACGAGGTCCGCACCCGCCTCGACGACCTCCACAAGCGCACCGGCGCCGACGAGTTGATGCTCACCACCCACGCCCACAGCGCCGACGTGCGCCTGCGCTCGTACGACCTGATCGCGGACGCCTACGACCTGCCGCGCGCCCCTTCCGCGGAGGGCGACCCCCAGGCCTGAGGGGGGCGTCTGTCAGGCCTGAAGGGGACGGCTGTCAGGCCTGAGGGCAGGCCGCCGCCCCCAGCAGTTCCGCGATCCGTTCCGGCGACACCGCGCGGGAGTACAGCCACCCCTGCCCGGTGTCGCAGCCGAGCCGGCGCAGCCGTGAGGCCTGCGCGTCGGTCTCCACCCCCTCCGCCGTGACGGACAGCCCGAGCCGGTGGGCGAGTTGGACGAGTGCCTCGACGATGATCTCGTCGGCGGGGCTGGGCTGTCCGGCGTCACCGACGTCACCGACGTCACCGGCGGCGGCAGCGGCGACCCCGGCCCCGCCGAGAGCCCCGCCCTCCTCTCCGTCCTCGCCGTCCTCGTACTGGAACCCCCGTACGAACGCCCCGTCCAGCTTCAACACCGACACGGGCAGGCGGCTGAGGTACGCGAGGTTGGAGTACCCGGTGCCGAAGTCGTCGATGGCGATGCGGACGCCCATGTCGCTGAGGGCCTTGAGAGCCTGGAGGGGGCGTCCGGCCGAGCCCATGAGCGCGGACTCGGTGAGTTCCAGCTGGAGGAGGTGCGGGGCGAGGCCGGTCTCCGCGAGGATCTCGGCGACATCGGCGACCAGGTCGGAGTCCCAGACCTGGCGGACGGCCACGTTCACGCTGACGAAGATCGGGGCCCGGTCGGGGTGGTCGGTCTGCCAGCGGCGCGCCTGCCGACAGGCGGTGGCCAGAATCCACCGTCCGAGCTGGACGATCGAGCCGTCCTCCTCGGCCAGTGAGATGAACCGATTCGGCGTCAACAGGCCGAACTGCGGGTGATGCCAGCGCACCAGTGCCTCGACCCCGCGCACCTCGCCCTCCGCCATGCCCACCAGCGGCTGGTACTCCAGGACGAACTCGCCCCGCCCGACGGCCGCCCGCAGCGTGGACGACAGGGCCTGACGGGTCATCCGGTGGGCGTTGCGCTCCGGGTCGAACAGCGTCCAGCGGGCCCTGCCGTCGGCCTTCGCCCAGTACAGCGTGGTGTCGGCGGCCTGCATCAGCCCCGTGGCCGTCGTGCTCGCCGACTGCCGTTCGACGACGCCGATCGAGGCGGAGACGGACAGCCGCTGACCGGCCAGGTCGAAGGGCGCCTGCAGCGCCTTGAGGACCGAGTCGGCCAGATCGGCGAGTTGCTCCGTGCCGGTCGAGTCCTCCACGAGCAGCGCGAACTCGTCACCGCCGAGTCTGGCCACCAGCGGCGCCCCGGCCGCCGTTCCGGCCGTGCGCAGGAGCGCGGCCTCGTCGGCGCAGCGGGTGAGCCGCTCGGCGACGGCCGTGAGGAGCCGGTCGCCGGCGCGGTGGCCCAGGGTGTCGTTGACCGCCTTGAACCCGTCCAGGTCCAGATAGACCAGGCCGATGCGGCCGGTGCCGACCTCGTCGTACGCCTCGCGTTCGAGGGCGGCGGAGAGCTGTTCGAAGAAGAGGGTGCGGTTGGGGAGGCGGGTCACCGGGTCGTGCATCTGCAAGTGACGGAGCCTGGCCTGAAGCTGACGGTTCGCGCTGATGTCGGTGACCGAGAGCAGGACCGCCCGCTCCTCCTCGGGCAGCGGTGCCACCGAGACCTGTACCCACAGCCAGGTCCCGTCCGGCTGTTTCAGCCGTCGTGTACAGCGCAGCCGGGCCTGCCGTCCGCGCAGCACCTCGCGGTACGCGTGCCAGGTGCGGGTGTCCGAGGTCAGGTCCACCAGGTCGGCGGCGACCCGCCCGACAAGCGGTTCGGAGCCTGTCGCGAGCAGGGCCCCCATCGCCCCGTTGGCGGTGACGACCAGCCCGTCCCGGTCGACCACGGCCATGGCGAGCGGCGCGAGGGAGAAGGCGGCGGGTGTCGTGGGACTCTCCTCCGACGACTGGGACGACTGGGACGGCTGGGGTGCCTGGGGCGACTGAGACGGCTGGGGCGGCTCAGACGACTGAACTGACGCATTGGCGTGACGCTCTGTAATCGCCGGCCGGACGAGGTCTGCCGCGGGCGCCGGCCCTTGGGACGTTCCGCTCACCGTTCGCTCCCGCAGTGCACTCGTTTTCGTACGGATCTCATATGTCTCGTCGGAGCGGCCGAACCTGGTACGTAAGGGCGCTCAAGCCGTGTCCGTGCAGGAAAGTGTGCCGATCATAGAGGCTGACCCCAGGGCGTTCTAGCCACTCTCCAGTCTCCCTGAACAACGACCAGATCTGACAGATCGTTTCTGCCCCGAGCTGATCGGCTTCCCCTTTCCGTGGATCGCTTGTGACGTTCCGTGAGCGCGCGGGGTGTCGGTAGCCGTGCCCGGAGGTGCGGGCGGGCGGGGTCGATCTATGGCCCTTCACCCTTCTGGTGCAGACAAACAGGGCAAAGTACTACGAATTCCGAAAATCTGGACGCGGTGTTCCCAAGATCCGCATCCGGAGGTCCCCGTGCAGCGTCCGCTCCCCTGGAAGGAACTCCTCGGCGACCGGGCGCCCATACTGCGCAGTACAGCGGCCATGCTCACCTCCCTCACCGCGCTCGCCGCGACCTCCCTGATCGCGGCTCCCTCCGCCGTACCGCTCTCGGAGCCGTGCACGCTGCGGCGCACCCAGGCACACCATTCGGAGGGTCTCGACACCTGGAATTCCGCGTATCCACGCCCCACCCGCGACCTCGACGCCGTACTCGTATTCTTGTCATTCCCGGACGCGGCCCCTCTCACCACACCGGCCGAGCTGACCGCGGATCACTTTCCGGCCACCAGCGAGTTCTTCGAACGCGCGTCGTACGGCAAGTTCGCCCTCCGCCCCCATCCCCGCCGCGAGTGGCTGGAGATGCCCCAGCCGTCGACGGCGTACGCCATACGACGTGACTGGAACGCGACGCATCGGGCCGCCTACCTGAGGGACGCCCTCGCCACGGCCGACCCGCACGTCGACTTCTCCCGCTTCGACATCGTGTACTTCGTGGCCGATCCGCACGCGCCCGGTGTCGACTCGGACGCGACGAAGGTGGTGAACCTGCAGACTCCGCTGGAGGTCGACGGCACGGGTCTGCGCCGGGTCGTCACCGTGTTCGAGCGGCACCCTCCGGACCGTCTCGTCCTCGCCCACGAGACCGGCCATGTCTTCGACCTCCCCGACCTCTACCACCGCCCCGCCGACGGCAAGGGCGACTGGGACACCCATGTCGGCGACTGGGACCTCATGGGCAGCCAGTTCGCCCTTGCCCCGGACCTGTTCGCCTGGCACAAGTGGAAGCTGGGCTGGCTGGAACCCCGCCAGGTGACGTGCGTCCGCGGCGCCGGGACCACCCGCCTGACGCTGGAGGCGGTGGGGGCGGGACCGAGAGGGGCGTACGAGGGGGAGTCGGAGGAGGGTGCGGAGACCGGTGACGGCGAGGTGGGCCACGCGGGCGGCGGGGGGCGGCGTGTCGCCGGTGCCGGTGCCGGTGCCGCTGCCCGTGCGGACGCCGGTGCCGAGGCCGAGGTAGAGGCCGTCGGCGTGAGCGGCGGCGTTGCCGGGGTCGCGGCCGGGGTGCGGGGGTTCGGTGCCGGCCGGGGTACGAAGCTGGCGGTCGTCCGTACGGGGCCCGACAGCGCGCTCGGTATCGAGGCGCGGGGTGCGGTCGGGAACGACGCTGCCGTCTGTACGCAGGGCATCCTCGTCTACCGCATCCGCAGCGGGGCCGAGTCCGGCGGCGGCCCCATGGAGGTCCTCGACGCCCACCCGCGCACCGAGGCCTGCTGGGCGGAGTCCGTCTACCCGCCCCTCGCGGACGCGCCGGTGAGCGTGGGCGAGAGCTTCACGGTGCCGGGGGAGGCCGTGCGGGTGGACGTGGAAGGGCGTACGGCGTCCGGGGCGTGGACCGTGCGGATCACGACGGGGCGGTGAGGGGGGTGGTGATGGGGTGAGGGGGGGTGATGGGGAGGGCGGCCGGCGGGTCGGCGTACGAAAGAAGCCCCTCGCTTCCGCGAGGGGCTTCTTTCGTGTCGTGCGCCGCCAGGGACTCGAACCCCGGACCCGCTGATTAAGAGTCAGCTGCTCTAACCAACTGAGCTAGCGGCGCCTGCTGACGTCGTAGACCTTAGCACCCTGATCGGCGGGAGGAAAAATCGATACGCGCACGGTCGCGGAGGCGCCCGACCGGGCCGCGCGCACGGCCGCCCAGAGCAGTACGTCGGGCCCCGGAAGCCAAGGTCGCCGGGTGTCCGGAGCGACCAGCCAACGGGACCCGAGGCGGGTGACACCGGGGGTGGCGGAGGTTGCGGAGCCGTCGGTTCCGCCGGAGTCCTCGGGGGCGAGCACGGCTGGGACGGTGACCGCGTCGCCGGTGCCGTGACACAGGAGGGGCGGGACCGCGCCGGTGCGGCCGGGGGAGCCCCACTCCTCCCACTCCAGGAGGGTGGGCAGCCGGTGGGCGGTGCCGGGGGCGGCGAACAGGAGCACGCGCCCGCGGTAGACGGCGACCGGTCCGGAGCCGGGGCCCTCGGCCCATAACCGGTCGAGCATCCGCCGCCCGAAGAGCGCAGGCACGCTGACGACGTCGAAGACGGTGCCGCACGGCAGTACCACCGGTGCCGTCGGCCGTTCCTCCCACAGCGTCAGCGTGCTGCGCGGATACGTTCCTGCCGAGGCGAGCCACGCGGCCCCTTCCACCGTGACCCCGGCGACATCGATCCCGTCCTCCGGATACCTGCCCGTCCCCACTCCACCGCTCATGGCTCTAGATCTACCGCCCGTGACCACCCGCCCCCGAGCAGTTACCGGAAACCGGTACACGAGATGGGCAAGTGGGGTATCTTGCCCGCCCGGCATATGCCAAACGCTGTTTCATGCGCCTGGTCAGAGGGACTCCGGCCCACTCACGTCCCGCCCACGCAGCAGATCCCGCCCGAACTCCACCATCTTCTTGGCGTAGTCCTCGGTCCACTCCGCCCGCTCCGCGATGTCCGCCAAGGTCAGCCGATCGAAACGCCGGGGATCGGCGAGCTGGGCCGCGGCGATCGCCTGGAACTCCACGGCCCGGTCCGCCGCCGCCCGGAACGCCTGCGCCAGCTCCGTCGCCCGCGACAGCAGCGCCCGCGGATCGTCGATCGACTCCAGATCGAAGAAGTGCTCGGGGTCGCCGGCCGCCTCCGCCGGCTCGAAGAGCAGGGGCGCGGGCCGCAGCCGCGGTTCGTTCCGACGCGACGTGGGCTCCGCCATGTCTTCTCCTCCTCGTACGACGGTTCAGTTGGCCGGTTCCCGGGGGCGTCCCGGGAGGAGGGCCACCGTCCATTCTCTCGTGACCGCGCAAGTGGGCATCGAGCCCACCCGGCGCCCCGCGCACCACCCCGCACACACCCACGCCCCCGAAAACGCACCGTCCCGCCTGCCGCCGAACGGATCCCGGCCTCAGGGCCCCCACGCCACGCGGTGCTCCGCCAGCGTCGCGAGCACCGCGTGGTTCGCCTCCCAGCCGTCCGGGAACTTCACGGTCACCCCCAGCTGGACCGGCTCGGTGGACGGATGGTCGTCGAGCAGGTCGGTCACGCCCGCCCGGCACACCACGATGCACGCGTGCCGGTGCCGGGAGGCGAGGACGCACAGGCGCCCGGTCTCCAGGTGGAACGCCGTCGCGTCGGGGCGCCCGGAGAGCGGATGGAGGACGACCGTGACGTCGTACTCCCTCCCCTGGAGCCGATTCGCCGTGTCCACGACCACGTCCGCGACCCCCAGCTCGGCCAGTGCGGAGCGCACGGCGGCCGCCTGGTCGCGGTGGGCCGTGCCGACGGCGATCCGGTCGGCGGTCAGCGGCACGGGCTCCTCGGACCGCTCCGAGGTCGCCGCCCCACCCCGGTCGAGGAGCCGCCGTACGACCCGCGCGACGGCCCGTACCGCCTCGGGATCCGTGCGGGGGGTGTGCCGGGCCGGCAGTTCCAGCAGGCCCCACCCGGACTCGGCCGCCTCGTCGATGACCCGGTCCGGGCCGGAGCCGTCCGAAGGCACCGCGAACCCGAGCCGCCGGTCCCCGTGGTCCGTGCCGCTGCGGAACGGGGTGAAGGGATAGAACGCGTCGGAGACCAGGGGCGCCGCCGACGCCGGGAGCCGCCACGACACCGGCAGCCGGTGCTGCGGCAGCTCGGGGTTGTGGGCCAGCAGCGTCGTCACCGCCGAGGCCGACGGGTCGTACGACAGCCCCGCCCACTGCTCGCTGCCCACGATCGCGAACGGGTCCAGCTGCCCCGGGTCACCCACGAACAGCGCGCGTTCGAAGAGCCCCGCCACCGCCAGCAGCGCGTCCGACCGCATCTGGTACGCCTCGTCGACGATCGCGTGCCGCCACGGCTCGACGCCCTTGACGTGCGCCCACTTCGCGGCCGTGGAGATCACCACGTCCAGCCCGGCGAGATCGGCCGCCTTCGTCGACTTCCTTACGTTCGACAGGGCGTCCAGCGCCTTGTCGTACGGGTCGCTGTCGCTGCTGTGCAGCCGGCCGACCGGGAGTTCCGGGTCCTTCTCCGCGAGCCGGAGCACCAGATCGTCGACCTGCGCGTTCGTCTGCGCGATGACCATCAGCGGGCGCCCGGCCGAGGCGAGTTCGAGCGCGGCGCGGACGACGAGCGTCGACTTGCCGGCGCCGGGCGGCGAGTCGACGACGACGCCGCGCGCCTGACCGTGCAACGTGTCGCGCAGGATCGCGTCGGTGGCGCGGCCGGCCGCCGCCCCGGGGTCGAGGACGGCCTCGGTGGCGGTCACAGGACGTCCTCCTCGGTCACCGGGTCCGGCAGGGGTACGGCGTCGGGCTCACCCGGCGGCCCACCGTGCGTCCACGGTGTCTCCTCGGGGTCCGGCAGCTTCGCCCCGCCCCGCTGGTCGTGTTCGAAGAGGGTGAAGCAGAGCAGGTCCCCCTTCTCGGGGACCGAACCCACCTCCGGCTCCTTGCCCCGCCCCATCTTGTCCATGATCCGCAGCACCAGCAGGCTCTCGCCCCCGTCGAGCGCCTCGTCCGGCCCGTGCCCCACGAACTCCGCCGTCTGCGGCTTCCCGCCCAGCGAGCGGTACACCTTCGCCCGCTCCCCGAGATGCGGCCGGTCCCGCGTCCGTACGGTGACCAGCGGCCGCGGGCTGGGGCGCTTGCCCTCGCTGTACGCCATCACGACGTCCACGACCTCACCGGCGAACGCTTCCCCGGCCAGCCGTCGCCCGGCCATGACGAGGGGGTCGTCCAGAGCCTCCTGGGCGTCGAGGCGGGCCTGCTCACGCTCGCGCGCGGCCAGCTTGTTCGCGGCGGTGACCGCGTCGTCGACGCGCGGCTGCGGGGGCTCCCCGGCGGCGATCCGGTCCCGGTGGCCGGTGAAGGACCAGCGGTCGCGGGTCCACCGGTCGGCCGCGTGGGCGCCCTCCGGCAGGGCACGCAGCAGATCCAGGCCGTGCCAGACCGCGTCCCAGGTGGGCCGGGTGCGGCTCTCGACCAGGGCGCGGATCTCCTGCTCGGCGGCGGTCAGCGCCCCCAGCCGGTCGTCGGCCTCCAGGCCGTCCTCGGCGGCGGCCAGCGCGAGCCGCGCCCGGTCGTACCGCTCGATGGCCGGGGCCAGCAGCTTGTTGTCGAACGCCGGATCGGTCGCGGGACCTGCGGGCGGGCACAGCAACTGGCCCTCGGCGTCCCGCGCCAGCTCGGCCCGCCGCGCCGCCGCCTCGCCCGACTCCCCCTCCGGCGGGTCGATCCAGGCGAGCAGCGACCCCAGGTGCTGGTCCTCCACCCCGGACTGGCCGGTGGCCCAGTGCCGCGACAGCAGGTCGGTGAGCGCGAGCAGCAGCGAGGAGCCCGGCACCCGCGCCCGCTCCCCGAAGTGCGTGAGCCACCGCCCGAGCAACGGCACGCGCGGCGGTGCCGGATGGGGCGCCTCCGGGTCCTGCTCGGCGGTGCGCCGGAACCGCATGGAGCGCCCGAGGAGCCGTACGAAGTCGATGCCCGTCCGGCTCGGCAGGATCAACTGCGGGGCGTCCGCGCACAGTTCGACCTCGACCTTGACGCGTTTGCCGGTCTCCGGGTCGGTCTCGTTGCGCTCGGCGGCCTCCACCACGTCGGCGTAGCCGTCCACGTACGGCAGGACGATGTCCGCCAGCTCGGCGAGGAACGCGAAGCGCAGGTCACGGTCGCGGGGCTGGGGCACCACCAGCAGGCGGGGCGCGTCCCGGTCGGTGCCGACGAGCGCGCCGAGCGGCGCACCGGCCTCACCGGCGGTGGTGAGCGGCACGAGGACGAGGGGGTGGGCGGTCAGATGCCGGTGCAGGACGGTGGCGGCGGGCTGGGCGCGGCCCGTGCTGACGGCTTCGAGCCGGGCGAGGGTGGTGATCAGCGACATGGAACCTCCCGCGGCGCCGAGCCGGGCAGCGCGCCGACGGCCCCGCGCCCGGCGGCGGCTCCCAGCGCCTCGGCCCTGAGCTCCGCCGCTCTGCGCAGCGCGGCCACGGCCGGGTCGTCCGGGTCGCCGGCGAGGCCGTGGGCCGCCGCCAGCACGTCGTCGACGGTCGTGAGACCGCCCAGCTCCGCGCGTGCGGCCCGGCCCAGGGACGTCACCGCGCCCTCCGAACGGGAGCGGCCCCGGCAGTGGAAGGCCAGCTCGCAGGCGGCGAGGCACTCGGGGGCGTAGGTCGCGGAGAGCGCCTCGACGGCCGTCGTCAGCTGCTCCCGCGGCAGGTCCGGGGCGAAACAGGTGCCCTCGGGGAGGTCTTCCGCGATCTCCTCGATGCGGGTCAGCCGGGTCAACTGGCGCCGGGTGACCGCCCGTTGCTTGCGGATGTCCACCGCCGCGGCCGTCGGGAGGTTGGTGAAGTCCTTGGGGCAGACCAGGAGCACCCGGTGGCGCACCTCGGGCGCGGGGGTGCCGCCGCGGGCCTCGCCGCCGAGCCGGGCGGCGACCTCCTCCAGCGCCAGCACGTACACCGCGGACTGGCGGGCGGCGGCGCCCACCTTCGCCGGGTCCGCCGAACCGTCCAGCATCGGGAAGGACTTGATCTCGACGACCGACCAGGTGCCGTCCGGGTGGATTACCACCGCGTCCGGCTCCAGGAACGCGGGGGAGCCCGCGACGTCGAGCGCGAGCATGGGGTGGTCGAGCAGCGTCCAGCCGCCGGTGTCCGTGGCCTCGCGCAACGCCAGTGCCGTACGGGCGGCGCGGCCCTCGGGGCCGACGGCGGCGAGGTCGGGGACCGAGGCCGTGGCCGGCGGCTCGGCACCGGGGTCCAGTCTCTCGTGCACCAGCCGCAGCAGTTCGGCGCCGCCGTCCGCCTTGACCCGGGCCTCGAAGGCGTTGCCCCGCATGAAGGCGAACTGGGACTGGCCGAAGGCGGAGGGCGAGCCGAGCGCGCCCGCCAGGACCGCCTTGTTCACACCCGCGCCGTCCAGCAGCGCGCGGCGCTCGCAGCCCGGGTTGGCCGCGAGCGCGGCGAGGGCGCGCGCGTCCAGCGCCTTGGGTGGGACCTCGGGTCCGCGCAGCTCAGCGAGCCGCTGCCGCAGCGCCGTCCCCTGTCTGCGAGGGGCTGGCACCCGGCTCGGGTTCGGTGATCCGCTGCCGTGGAATTCGCTCACCCGGGGAAGTCTGGCACTCGGCACTGACAATCGGGGAAACCGAGGCCCGAGTGGCGGTCGTGGCAGGGGCGGTGAGTTCCGCCACGGGCCGTCGGCCGCCGCCGTCGAACCGGCCGACGGCCGACGTGCCGAGGCCGAGCGAGAGGCGCCACTGGTCCGCGAGCCGCAGCACCAGCGGGGTCAGCAGCAGGCCCGCCCCCATCACGGCGGCGCCCGCCACCGCGTCGAGGAAGTAGTGGTTCGCGGTGCCCATCACCACGATCGTGGTGATCAGCGGGTACGCGACGGCGGCGGTCCGCACGAGCCGTGAGCCGCCCGCGAACCGCCACAGGATCACCCCGCACCACAGGGCCCAGCCGACGTGCAGGCTCGGCATCGCCGCGTACTGGTTCGTCATGCCGCCCAGGCCCCGGGGCGCGCTGGCCTCGCCGCCCCACCAGCCCCACGAGCTGTAGTGGGCCATGGTGTCGACGAAGCCGTGGGCCGGGTCGAGCAGCCGAGGCGGGCAGGTGGGCAGCAGGGTGAAGCCGATGAGGCCGATGAAGGTGGAGGTCAGCAGCCAGGTGCGGGCCGCGCGGTAGCGCACGGCGCGGGACCTGAAGAGCCACACCAGGAGCGCGGGGGTGACCAGGTAGTGCAGCGACGCGTACCAGAAGTCGGCGGGTATCCCGATCCAGGGTTCACGGGTGAACAGACGGTTCAGCGGATGCTCGGCGTTGAGCAGGAACGCCTTCTCGATCCGCAGGATCGCCAGCCCGTGGTCGATCGCGTGGGAGGTGTCGCCGCGGGCGAGCAGCCGGCCCGCCGAGTACGCCCCGTACACCAGCAGGATCAGCGGTAGCTCGGTCCACCAGCGGAGCCGCGTGACCGGCGTCGCCTCGGTAACCGGTGCGCCGGTCCTTCTGGTAACCGGTGCCTCGGTCGCCTCGGTCTGCGGCATCCGAACGTCCTCCCCCGTCTGTGCGCGTCGATGCGTCGATGTTCATCTGTGTGTGGTGCTGGTGTGACCCTTGAGCAAGACGATGTCCAAGACGCTGGGATCGCCTGTCGGGTTGCCCCACGACAGCGTGAGCGATGATGGAGGCATCCGCCTCCGATTTCTCCCTTCTCGCCGAAGGACCCCGGAAAGGTCGCTCATGGCACCGCGCATCCTGCTGGCCCGGCACGGACAGACGGAATGGTCCCTGCTCGGAAAGCACACCGGCAGGACGGACATCCCGCTCCTCGAAGAGGGCCGGCGCGGCGCCAAGCTCCTCGGGGAGCGCCTGCACCGGGCGCCCCTGGACGGGCTGCCCGGTGTCGACGTCCGTACGAGTCCCCTCTCCCGCGCGCGTGAGACCTGCGATCTGGCCGGCTTCGGTGACCGCGCCACCGAGTGGGACACGCTCATGGAGGTGGACTACGGGGCGTACGAGGGACTCACCCCCGCCGAGATCCAGGCCTTCCGGCCGGGCTGGCTGATGTGGCGCGACGGCGTCCCCGAGGGCGAGACCCTGCGGCAGCTCTCCGCGCGCGCGGACGAGGTGGTCGCCTGGGCGCGGTCCGCCGAGCGCGACGTGCTCGTCTTCGCCCACGGCCATGTGCTGCGCTCCATAGCCGCCCGCTGGCTCGGACTGGACCTCGGCTTCGCCGCGCGCGTCCGCCTCAACCCGACGTCCCTGTCGGTCCTCGGCTGGGCCTACGGCGACCCGGCGATCGAGTCCTGGAACGACACGGGGCACCTGGCGGGCTGATCATCGGCGACCTGCCGTCAGCCGCGGGCGCCTAGGCCGTCCGCGCGACCCCCGCGTGCCGTTCCAGGAACGCCGACACCCCCGACGCCCGCCGGTGCGGCAGCAGCACCCGTGCCGTACCGGCCAGCATCTGCTGGACGCGGGAGGACTGGACCTCGTCGAGGAGGTCGAGGACCCGCATACCGGCGGCCGCGGCCTCGTCGGGACGCCCCCCGCGCGCGAGGTCGTCGGCGAGCTCGGCGGTGTAGAGCGCGATGTTCCGGGTGAAGTGCGGGTTCTGCAGACCGGCCGCCCGGCGCGCGTGCCGGGCGGCCCGGGGCCAGTCGCCCAGCGTGGACCAGCACTGCGCCTCCAGGCCCTCCAGCTCGGCCTCCCCGTAGAAGCTCATCCACTCCGGGTCGGCCTCGGAGGCGCCCCGCCCGAACAGGGCGTGCGCCCGGGCCAGCGCCTGCTCGCAGCCGGTGCGGTCGGCGAGCCCCGCCCAGCCGCCCGCCTCCCGCAGCGCCAGCAGGGACATCAGGCGAGGTGATCCCAGCGGTCGGGCGACCCGCTGCGCGGCCTGCGCCGCCCGGACCGCCTCACGCGGCCGGCCCGCGTCGCGCGCCAGGAACGCCGTGTTGCAGAACGCGTGCGCCTCAAGGCCCGGGTCCCCGGACATCCGGGCCGTGGCGAGCGCCTCCGCGTAGTGCGAGCGGGCGTCGTCGAACCGCCCCGAGTCATGGGCCAGCCAGCCCACGGAGATGGCCAGTTCGCCCGCCCCCGCGTACAGCCGGTCGGCGGTGGTCTGCCGGGTGGTGCCCGCGTCGAGCAGGGCGTACGCGGCGCGCAACGGCGCCGAGGCCCTGCGGTACAGCCCGTCCGCGCCGTGGCGGTCGTCGAGCAGCCGGATCTTGCGCACGGCCGCTTCGAGGGCCCCCGCCTCGCCCGTGCCCGCCCGGTGCACGGGCCGGGTCGCGGCCGAGGCCGCGCCACCGAGGGCGAAGGGGCCGAACGAGGCGGCCGCCATCGCGGCGGTACCTCCGGTCATGAACGCGCGACGTTGCACGTCGCTCTCCTCGTCGTTCTGGTACGCCTGGTGCGTGCCCCGCCGGCCGCGCACATAGCCCGTGTCGCCCCGCGGGTCCTGCATGTCGTACATCTCTTGCGTGTCATACGGCTCGTACGCCCCTTCCGTCTCACCCCCCGTTCCGTATGAGGAGTGCGAGCGGCTCTCGTTGCGAGGGGAGGGCGCCTCGTCGGTGGGGCGCGCCCCCCGACCGCGTACCTCCGCGCGGGGCGCGAAACCGAGGTCGGTCAGCGTGCGGCCGGGAAACATATGCAGGAACACCCGTTCGTACGCGTAGTTGGGGCAGCGGATCTCGCCCGCCTCGACCCGTCCGACGTACCGCGCGTCGCAGCTCACCCGCTCGCCGATCTCACGCGCGGCCCGCCGTACCGCAGCGGCGAACTCGCCCGGCGAGCGCTGCCCGCGCAGCTGCCTGAAGACGAGATTCGGCCGTTGTGGACGGGGGGACTGGGACGAGGTCACCGATGACGACGTCATGGCCGGGCCCTCTCTCGCGAACCGTCGAACCATGCCGGATTCAGTAGGACTTGTATGCGTGGTGCACGGTTGGTTCCGCTGTGTCCGGCGGGGCAAGAACGTACCCGCCCCATCGGTGCCCCCACGCGAGGTTTGGCTACAAACCGGATATCTCATCCTTGATCTGCCATGAACTGCCATCCTTTGCGGCGCAGTTTCGCCGTAGCCGTTGACAGGGCGGCGCGTTGGGCAGGGCGCTGGTAGGCGTGGGAGGCCCGGATGAAGCACATCGAAGCCCGTTCCGATTGCGACCTGGTGACCGTGTCCGCGCGGCAGGGGCTGGAGGCGGTCGACATCCTCCGCCGGGGCGCCCTCGACGCGGTGGGGCCCGTCATGACGGTCGGGCCCGTTCTGCACGACGACGCGTGCGACACGCTCGGGTTCCTGGTGCCGCCCGGTACCGCGGACGCGTGGGACGTGCCGGGGAGCACGTGCACGCAGAGCGACGGCCGGGGGGCCGTGCTGGCTCCCGCGGAGGGTGCGGGCTGGCTGCTGCCGCCGGGGGAGGCGGACCTCGCGACCGATCCGACGGTGCTGCGGGCCGCGCTCGGCGAGGCGGCGCGGTTGATCGAGGCCGCGGACAATTGCCGGTGAGGTGCCGGTGAGGTGCCGGTGAGGTGCGCCCTTCGCCGTAGGGTGCCGGCGATGTGGCGCGGCGGTCTCCGGCCGGGCCGATAATGGGTGAGTGGGCAGGTCGAAGAAGGGGCGCGGGCGGCGCGGACAGGATGCCGACGCCGTGGTCGAGCAGGTGGACGGGGGACTCGCCGAGCTGCTTCCGGACCGGGAGCGCTCCCGGGCCTGGACGCTGCTGGTCGACGGGGCGCCGCAGTCGCACGTGGATCTCGACGATCCGGCGTATCTGTCCTTCGAGTACCAGCGGCGGCTCGGGCATGTGATCGATCTGGTCGCCCCGCCCGGACGGCCCGTGCACGCCGTGCACCTCGGCGGAGGCGCCTTCACCCTCGCCCGGTACGTCGCCGCCACCCGCCCCCGCTCCACCCAGCAGGTCGTCGAGCGCGACGCGACGCTCGTTCAACTCGTCCGGCGAGAGCTGCCGTTGGACCCGAACGCGCGGATACGGGTGCGGTCGACGGACGCGCGCGAGGGGCTCGCCAAGGTGCCCGACGGATGGGCGGACCTGGTGATCGCGGACGTGTTCAGCGCGGCGCGCACCCCGGCGCACCTGACGTCGACGGAGTTCCTCACGGACGTACGGCGGGTGGTGAAGCCCGGCGGTTGCTACGCGGCCAACCTCGCCGACGGCCCGCCGCTCGCCCATCTGCGCGCCCAGATCGCCACCGCGGCCGTCGTCTTCCCCGAACTGGCCCTGGTCGCCGACCCGACCGTGCTGCGGGGCAAACGATTCGGCAACGCGGTCCTCGTCGCCTCCGACCAACCGCTCCCGATCGCCGAGCTGACCCGCCGTGCCGCCTCCGACCCGCACCCCGGCCGGGTCGAACACGGCCGCGCGCTCGCCGACTTCACGGGCGGAGCGGTGCCGGTGACGGACGCGGCGGCGACCGCCTCACCGGCGCCGCCGTCGTCGGTGTTCCGCTGAGAGCACCGCTTGCCGAGACCCTCAGAAGTTCTGGACGTCCACCCGGGGCGCGCTGTCGTGCCAGGTGCAGAACACCGACACCCGGTCCGAACCGGCCGCGAAGTCGACCCGGATCCACGTCTCGGTCTTCCACACCTGCATCGACCAACCCGAGCCGGGCGTCGCCGACACGAGGGTCGCGTACTCCTCGCCGAGCGAGAAGACCACCCGGCCGCCCTCGGTGTCGTAGGCCTTTACCTCACCCGAGCCACCGGAGTCGGCCGAGCCGCCGACCGAGTCGGCCGGGGCGTCGGTGCCCGGACGGGGGCCGGGCTTCGCGGACTTCGCGGGTTCGGACGGCGTGGGGGACGGCTCGTCGCCGCCGCTCTCCTTCCGTGCCCCGGCGCTCCGCGACGGCTCCGGGAGCGCGGACGGCGTGACCGGCGCGGGCCCGCCCTGGGCCTGGGCGTCGGCGGCCGTGATGGGCAGCGCGCGAGGCGGGTCGTAGGCGGTGCCGGCCATCACCGTGTGGACGCCCCACCACGTCACCGTGACCGCCGCGCCCGTGGCGAGCAGCCAGGCCAGTACGTGTAGGAGTCCTCTGCGCATCGGGGCCATACTGCCCCACGCGTCCCGGTGGTGTCGCGGGCGGACGAGTTGTCCACAGGCCCCGACCGGCCTCTCCCGTTTGGCGTACGGTGCGGCGCATGGCAAGTGTGCTCGTGGTCGAGGACGACCAGTTCGTACGCTCGGCGCTGATCAGGCATCTGACGGACGCCGCCCACACCGTGCGCAGCGTCGGTACGGCGCTGGAGGCGCTGCGCGAGGTCGCGCATGTCCGCTTCGACGTGGTCATCCTCGACCTCGGGCTGCCCGACCTCGACGGCTCGGAGGCACTGAAGATGCTGCGCGGCATCACGGACGTCCCGGTGATCATCGCGACCGCGCGGGACGACGAGTCGGAGATCGTCCGTCTGCTGAACGCGGGCGCGGACGACTACCTGACCAAGCCGTTCTCGGTCGAGCACCTGTCCGCCCGGATGGCGGCCGTGCTGCGCCGCTCCCGCGCCTCCGGCGGCGAGGCGCCCCCGTCCACGGTGCTCCGGGTCGGCGGCCTCGCGATCGACCCGCTGCGCCGCCGGGCCGAGCTGGACGGCGTACGACTCGACCTCACCCGGCGCGAGTTCGACCTGCTCGCGTTCCTCGCCGGCCGGCCCGGTGTCGTCGTCGCGCGCAAGGAGCTGTTGGCGGAGGTCTGGCAGCAGTCGTACGGCGACGACCAGACCATCGATGTGCATCTGTCCTGGCTGCGCCGGAAGTTGGGGGAGACGGCGGCGCAGCCCCGCTATCTGCACACGCTGCGGGGTGTCGGGGTGAAGCTGGAGCCGCCGGGGGCGGGGGCGCGGCCATGAGGTGGGCGCTGGTCAAGGTGTGTGTGGCGGTGACGGCGATGGTCGTGGTGGCCTTCGCGGTGCCGCTCGGGCTGGTCGTCAAGGAGATGGCGCGGGACCGGGCGTTCTCCGGCGCCGAGCGGGAGGCGGCCGCGATCGCCCCGGCGCTCTCCATCACCACCGACCGGGAGCAGTTGGAGCGGGTCGTCGCCTCGGCCGGGTCGGACGACGGGATGGCGGTGCACCTGCCGGCGGACGGCGCGGGGTCCGCCCCGCTCGACCTGGGCCGGCAGCGCGCCTCGGACGAGGACATCGCGACCGTGCGGAAGCTGGGCCGTGCCTCCACCACCGAGGTGCCGGGCGGGTCCACGCTGCTGCAGCCCACCGCGCTCAGCTCCGGGGAGATAGCGGTCGTCGAGGTGTATGTGCCCGAGTCGGAGGTGAGCCACGGGGTCGCCACGGCGTGGGCGCTGCTCGCGGGAGTGGGCGCGCTGCTGATCGTCGGCTCGGTCGCGGTGGCCGACCGGCTCGGGGTGCGGATGGTCCGGCCCGCGCAGCGGTTGGTCGAGAGCGCGGGGGAACTGGGGGAGGGGCGACTGGGCGCACGGGTGCCGGAGAAGGGGCCGAAGGAGCTGCGGCTGGCGGCGGTGGCGTTCAACGCGATGGCGGACCAGGTGGTGGGGCTGCTGGCGAACGAACGGGAGCTGGCGGCGGACCTGTCGCACCGGCTGCGCACACCACTGACCGTGCTGCGCCTCAACGCGGCCTCGCTCGGCGACGGGCCGGCCGCCGAGCAGACACGGGCGGCGGTCGAGCAGCTGGAGCGGGAGGTCGACACGATCATCCGTACGGCACGGGAGGCCAAGCCGCAGACGGTGGTGGCGGGGCCCGGCGCCGGGTGCGACGCGGCCGAGGTGGTCCGGGAGCGGATGGCGTTCTGGTCGGCGCTCGCCGAGGACGAGGGCCGCAAGTGGCGGGTGGCCGGGGTCGAGCGCCCGGCCCGCATACCCGTGGCCCGGACCGACCTCGCCACCGCCCTGGACGCGCTCCTCGGCAATGTCTTCCGGCACACGGCGCAGGGCACGGCGTTCGCGGTCGACGTTCACAACGGCGAGGACGCGGTGATCGTTCTCGTCTCCGACGCCGGTCCGGGCATCGCCGATCCCGAGGCCGCGATGGCCCGGGGCCGGGGCTCCGGCAGCGACGGCTCGACCGGTCTGGGCCTCGACATCGTGCGCCGCCTCGCCGAGTCGACCGGCGGCGATGTGCGCATCGGGTCGTCGGTGCTGGGCGGGACCGAGGTGCGGATCTGGATCCAACTGGGCGGTGAGGACGGGCGGGCGACAGCGCGCAGGGGGCACCGTGGGCGCAGACACACCGGGTTGGCCTCGGCCTTCAAGTAGGCGTCCGGTCGTCGGTGCCGCGTCCGGTCACAACCAGCGCACCGCCCGCATCCCCCGCGTCGCCACCGCCGCGTATCCGATGCCCACCGCGAGGGAGGCGAGGAGGGCGAGGACGGGGAAGTCGTGCTGGAGGTAGGGGTAGACCTGGAAGTGGGTCAGGTAGATGTAGAGGGAGCTGCCCGCGAGGAGGCCGGCGAGGCGGTTGAGGGGCCCGAGGCTGGGGAGGGTGGGGACCCAGATCAGCAGGGTCATACCGGTGATCACCAGGGCCGTTCGCAGGTGTTGGTCCGGCGGGAAGAGTCCGGGGGTGGCGAGCAGGAGGGTCGCCGTCAGGAGCCCGCGTTGCCAGGCTGTGCTCGCCCGGGCCGCCGCCCAGCCCAGGGCGAAGAGCCAGAAGACCACCGTGGGGCCGAGGTGGAAGCGGGCGGGGGCCAGATCGGGCAGGTCGTAGCGGCCGAGGAGGCCGATGGCCAGCAGGGCGAGGGGCACGCCGAACGTGCGACGGCGCTCCACGCGGTCCAGCAGGGGGAAGGCCATCAGCACGGCCAGGGCGATCAGGAAGTACAGGAGCGCCTCGATGAACCAGTAGTGCCACTCGTGGCGCTCGGGGCCCTGGTCGACGAGGCTGTTGAGGAGGAGGGCGTTGGCGGGGTCGTAGAGACCGGTCACGACGACCGCGCCGGTGATCCACGCCGCGCTCGGGACGGCGATACGGGCGATGCTTCGCCACAAGTGTCGTACGCGCCGACGGTGTTCGGCGTCGGTGAGGTGGAAGCGGGCGAAGTTGTGGCCCGCGACGCCGATGAGGATGTGGGCGGCTCCCTGGAGGGTGAAGAGCTGGATGTGGGAGCCGACGACCAGGACGATGCCGATGGCGCGCAGGGCGATGCCGGTTTCCAGCGTGCGGCGGGTTCGGCCGGGGGAGGGAGCCCGCTGCTGCTCGGCCGAGGCCGAGGTAGAGGGCGTCGGCGGGCGCAGGTCGCGGATCGGGCGGGTGTGCCAGTCGGGTGGGAGGGTGCCGAGTGCCTGCTCCAGGCGGAGGGACATCTCGACGTAGCCGAGGGAGTCGCCGCCCAGGCCGACGAAGGTGCTGTCCTCGGTGACGTCGGTGCGGTCGAGGATCTCGGCGTAGAGGGCGCGCAAGTCGTCCGTAGGGCGCACGTCGCCCCTGGTGCGCCCGCGGTCCGCTGGGTGCGCCAGTGCTGTCGCGGACTCGGTCGCCGTCCTGGACGCCGGTGTCGTCGGGCGGGTCAGGTGGCGTACCGCCGCGTAGTCGGGCTTGCCGGTCGACAGACGGGGGAGTTCGGTTTCGGGGAGGGCGCGGAGGCGGACGGCCCGGGGTGGGATGCCGCAGGACTCCGCCGCCAGGCGCCGGAGGCGGGGCTCGTCGGCGGTGGTGCCGGTGGCGGTGATCGCCAACTCGTCACCGTCGCCGGTGCAGTATGCCCGCACGCCGTGCCGTTCCAGTGCCGCTTCGACGCGCTGGGGGTCGATGCGCAGGCCGCGGATCTTCGCGAAGCGGCTGCGGCGGCCGACGATCTCGTAGAGGCCGTCGGAGGCCCGCCGGGCGAGGTCACCGGTGTGGAGTTCGGTGATGGTGCGGCCGAGGGAGAGATCGGCGGGGCTCTCGGCATAGCCGAGCATCACGTTGGGGCCCGAGTACACCAGCTCGCCCACATCCGGGCCGTGGTCGGCGTCACCCACCTCTCCCGCGTCTCCCACGCCCGATCCGTCGTCGCGGAGCGGATCCAGGCGGAAAGAGCCGCCGGGTATCGGGATTCCGACGGCCTCCGGGCGGGTGGCGGCGAGGTGGGGCGGGAGGTAGGCCATGCGGGCCGTCGCCTCCGTCTGGCCGTACATGGCGAACAGGTCCCAGCCGGAGCGGTGTCCCAACTCGGCGTACCGGGCGACGCGTTCGGGTGCGAGTCGCCCCCCGGCCTGGGTGACCCGGCGCAGGTGCGGCAGCTCCATCCGGTCGAAGCCGATCCGGTCGAGGAGGTCGAAGGTGTACGGCACCCCGGCGAGCGAGGTGGCACGGGCGGCGCGGAACTCGGTCCAGAAGGCGTCGTCCGCGACCGACCGCTCGGTGAGGAGCAGTCCGGCGCCGCGCAGCAGATGGCTGTGGATGACGGAGAGGCCGTAGCAGTAGTGCATCGGGAGGGTGGTGGCCGCCCGATCGGTGTGGGTGATGCCGAGGTAGGCGGCGATGGACTCGGCGTTGGCCTGCACGTTCTCGTGCGAGAGCCGTACGAGTTTGGGTGCGCCCGTCGACCCGGAGGTGCTCAGCAGGAGGGCGAGATCCGGATGGAGGGTGTGGGCGGTGCCGGGGTGGCGCTCGTCGAGCGTCCAGGCGCCGTCGGCGTCCGGACGTGCCACCACGTCCGGGGCGTACGCGGCCGTGAGGGAGGCGACGGCGTGGTCGCTGTCGCCGGGGACGAGGAGCACCGGGTGGCCTGCGGAGAGGGCGGCCAGGTGGGTGACCAGCGCGCCCGCACGGTTGGCCCCGGCCAGCAGCACCAGCCGTCGTACGGGGCCGAGTCGTACGGCGGTGGCCGCGACGCGCTCGGCGAGGGCCCGGTAGGTGACCTCACCCGCGGGGGTGTGGAGGGCGACACGGTCGCCGTGCGCCGCGAGGTCGCGGGCGAAGGGCACCGCACGCGGTCGCACGGGCGACCTCGGGAACGGTATCGGGGTGGGGTGGAGAGCCGAGGGACCGGACGGGACCCGAACGGGTCCGGTGGAGTGGATCACAGGGCGCGGCCTTTCCGCGACGGCGTCCGCGGGTAGCACGTTTCCCTTGACGCTTAGGCAAGCTTTACCTTATTCATAGCATGTTCATAGTTGGCTAAAAAGCGTCACTACGCCACTCGCTGACCGACGGCGCGATCTGCGGCGTAGCGGCGAGCTACGCAGGAAGGCACCCACATGCCACGCCCTCTGGCTGGCCGGATCACCGCGCTCCTCGCGGCCGGTCTGCTGCTCCCCGCACTCGCCGCGTGCGGTTCCGACGACAACGACGGCAGTGGATCGGGGGGCGATGGTGACGCCGCCCTCGTCATCTACTCCGGCCGCAACGAGAAGCTGGTCAAGCCGATCCTGGACCAGTTGGAGAAGGCCGTCGGCGCCGATGTGGAGGTCCGCTACGGCGACAGCGCGGAGCTCGCCGCGCAGATCCTGGAGGAGGGTGACCGCACCAAGGCCGGGCTGTTCTTCTCCCAGGACGCCGGGGCGCTCGGCGCGCTCTCCAGGGAGGGCATGCTGGCGAAGCTGCCGCAGGCCACCCTCGACAAGGTCGACAAGGCCTACCGGAGCGGCGAGGGCGACTGGGTGGGCCTGTCGGGGCGCGTCCGCGTCATCGCGTACAACCCGGACGACGTGGCCGCGGACGAGGTCCCGGACAGCGTCCACGACGTGGTGAAGCCCGAGTGGAAGGGCAAGGTCGGCTTCGCGCCCACCAACGCCTCCTTCCAGGCGTTCGTCACCGGCATGCGCGTCCTGGAGGGCGACGACGCGACCCGGACGTGGCTGGAGGACCTGAAGGCCAACGGGGCCAAGACCTACGCCAACAACCTCGCCACCCTCGACGCCGTCGAGGCCGGTGAGGTCTCCCTCGGCCTGGTCAACCACTACTACTGGTACGAGCGGGTCGCCGAGAAGGGCGAGGACGAGGTCGACGCCAAGCTGCACTTCCTGCCCGGCGGGGACCCCGGCGCGCTGATCAACGTGGCCGGCGCCGGCATCCTCGCCGACAGCGGTGAGCAGAACGCGACCGCCCGGAAGGCCGTGGACTACCTGCTGTCCGAGAAGGCGCAGACCTACTTCGCGGACACGACGAAGGAGTATCCGCTGGCCGCGGGCGTCACCAGCACCGTCGAGGGGCTGCCGCCGTTCGAGTCGCTCGAATCGCCCGACATCGACCTCGGCAGGCTGGAGTCCCTCCAGGAGACGCTGGCGATGCTGCAGGACGTCGGGCTGGTCTGACCGGCAGTGAATACGCCTGAAGCCACCCCGCGTCCGGGAGCCACCCCGCGTCCGGGAGCCACCCCGCGTCCGGGAGCCACCTCGCGTCCCGCGACAGGCTTCGCCGCCCGCGGGGCGGAC
The DNA here is from genome assembly GCF_019599145.1 of Streptomyces akebiae. NCBI lineage: Bacteria > Bacillati > Actinomycetota > Actinomycetes > Kitasatosporales > Streptomycetaceae > Streptomyces > Streptomyces akebiae. Next base: position 6,458,029 of record NZ_CP080647.1, read on the forward strand.
CGCAGACCACCCCTCATCCTGCTCGTCCCCGCCTGTGCGGCAGCCCTTTTCGCGCTGCTCCCGCTCGGCTACCTCGCCGTCCGCGCGCTCGAACGGGGCCCCGCCTTCGCGTGGAAGGTCGTCGCCGACGAGCGGACGCTCCACCTGCTCGGCCGCAGCCTGGGCCTGACCGCGGTGGTCGTGGTGGCGTGTGGGGTGCTGGGTGTCTCGATGGCCTGGCTGACCGTGCGTACGGCGCTGCCGGGCGCCCGCGCCTGGTCGATCGCCACCACGCTGCCGCTGGCCGTGCCCAGCTATGTGGCCGCCTTCACCTGGCTGTCGGCCGAACCGGACCTTGCCGGGTTCGGCGGCGCCGCGCTCGCCCTGACGCTGGTCAGCTTCCCGTACGTGCAGCTGCCGGTCGCGGCAGCGCTCAGGGGCATCGACCCGGCGCAGGAGGAAGCCGCACGCTCCCTCGGGCACGGCCCACTCCGTACGTTCCTCCGGGTCACCCTCCCGCAGCTTCGCCCGGCGGCGGCGGGCGGGGCGCTGCTCGTCGCGCTGTACGTGCTCTCCGACTTCGGCGCGGTCTCCCTCATGCGGTACGACACCTTCACCCGGGCCATCCACACCTCCTACCGCGCCTCCTTCGACCGCACCCCCGCAGCCGCTCTCAGCGTCGTCCTGGTGGTGATGACGGTGGCCCTGGTCGCCGCCGAGGCCCGTACGCGCGGCCGTGCGGGACACGCCAGGACCGGCGGCGGGACCGCCCGCCCGGCCGCCCCCGTGCCGCTGGGCCGCTGGAAGTCGCTCGCCCTGCTGTGGTGCGGCGCGGTGGTCGCCGTGGCCGTCGCCTTCCCGCTGGGGACCCTCGGCTACTGGCTCACCGTCGGCTCCTCGGCCACCTGGGACCTCGGCGGCCTCACCGAAACGGCTTGGGCCACACTCGGCGTAGCGGCGGCGGGCGCCGCCCTCACCACCGCCCTCGCCCTGCCCGTCGGCGTGATCGCCGCCCGGCACCGGGGACGCGGCGCCCGGCTCCTGGAACAGGCCGCGTACGCGGGGCACGCCCTCCCCGGCATCACGGTCGCCCTCTCCCTGGTCTTCTTCGCCGTCCGCTACGCCTACCCCCTCTACCAGCGACTCCCCCTGCTGGTCTGTGCGTACGCGGTCCTCTTCCTCCCGATCGCGGTGGCCGCCACCCGGGCCGCCGTACTGCAGGCCCCGCCCGTCCTGGACGACGTGGCCCGCTCGCTCGGCCGTCGCCCCTGGCAGGTCCTGCGCGAGGTCACCGTCCCGCTGGCCGCGCCCGGTGTCGCCGCCGGGGCCGCGCTCACCTTCGTCGTCTGCATGAAGGAACTCCCGGCGACCCTGCTCCTGCGCCCCACCGGCATGGACACCCTCGCCACCCGCCTCTGGACCGAAACCGGAGCGGGTTCCTTCGCGGCGGCCGCCCCGTACGCCGCCGCACTCATCCTGTTGGCCGCCGTGCCTTCGTACCTGCTGGGGAGGCACCGAACATGAACAAGCCGCATACGACCGAGACACAGGCGGCCGAGACACAGCCGGCCGAGACACGGGCGGCCGAGCCGCACGCCGACGAGCCGCACGCCAACGAGCTGTACGTCGAGGGGCTCACGAAGTCCTACGCGGCCGGAGACCCGGTCCTGCGTGGCCTCCGGCTCACCGTCCCCGCAGGCGCGCTGGCGGCCGTCCTCGGCCCTTCCGGATGCGGTAAGACGACCCTGCTGCGCATCGTCGCCGGGTTCCTGCCGGCCGACGCGGGAACCATCAGGCTCGGCGGCCGGGTCCTGACCGGTCCCGGTGTCCACCTGCCGCCCGAGCGGCGCCGCATCGGGATCGTGCCGCAGGAGGGGGCCCTCTTCCCGCACCTGAGTGTGGCGCGGAACGTCGCCTTCGGGCTCACGGGCCTGGCCCGGGGTGAACGGCGGCACCGTACCGAGGAACTCCTGGAACTGGTCGGCCTGGCCGGATACGGCGACCGGATGCCGCACGAACTCTCCGGCGGCCAGCAGCAGCGCGTGGCCCTCGCCCGGGCTCTCGCCCCCCGCCCCCGGCTCGTGCTGCTGGACGAGCCGTTCAACGCCCTCGACAGCGCGCTGCGGGCCGGGGTCCGGGCCGACGTACGGGCCGCGCTTCGGGCGACCGGGGCCACGGCGCTCCTCGTCACCCACGACCAGCAGGAAGCCCTCTCCACCGCCGACCTCGTCGCCGTCGTCCGGGACGGCCGGGTCGCCCAGTGCGACACCCCGCAGGATCTCTACCGGCGCCCCGTCGACCCCTGGGTCGCGGGCTTCGTCGGCGACGCGGTAGTGCTCCCCGCCACCGTGAACGGTGACGGCACGGCCCACACCGCGCTCGGCGCCGTCCCGCTCACCGTCCCGCCGCCGGGCCTTCGCGCCGGTACGGTCCTGCTCCGCCCGGAACAGCTCGCCCTCACCGGGCCGACCGCCGAGGGAACGGTGCGGGGCACGGTCACCGACGTCCGCTTCTACGGCCACGACGCCATGGTCACCGTCGCCGTCGACGGGCACGACACCCCGGTCGACATCCGTGTCGCGGGCCCGCTGCCGGTGCGGCCGGGCGACGAGACCGGCATCCGGGTCCTGGGCGACGCGACGCTGCACCCGGCGGTCTGAGCGGACTGCCTGCTCTGTTCGGCCGATCTTGTGTAGTCGCTGTGTCGTACATGCGTAACCCCCGCGGGTGGGGTGACCGCCGTCTGTGTCGGTCACGTTTCGACAACCAGGGATTACGTTTCAACAAAGGGGGACAAGAAGTCTTGACTCATGACATGACATAGAGCTGTTATGGCGGCCACCGTGTTCGGTCGAGTTGGTTTCTGATTGTTTTCGATCAGTAGCCGGCGAGGGCCATTGCGACCGAACCACCTGTCCCCCAGGGAGCCGTACATGCATCTCACACCTTCCGGTCTCTCCGTCCCCGGCACGAGCCGCCGCACCCTGCTGCGCGGCATAGGCGGGGCCGCGGCACTCGGCGCTGGAGTCCCCCTGCTCAGCGCCTGTGGCGGCAGCGGTGGCGGCGCCGCCGACTCGAAGACCGTCACCGTCGGCTCCAACGCGTCGGACGCGGTGCCGAAGAAGGCGTTCGCCGAGATCTACGCGGCCTTCAAGAAGCAGTCCGGGCTCACGGTCGACGTGAACACCAAGGACCACAACACGTTCCAGGAGCAGATCAACTCCTACCTCCAGGGCACCCCGGACGACGTGTTCCACTGGTTCGCCGGCTACCGCATGCAGTTCTTCGCGGCCAAGGGCCTCGCCACCCCGATCGACGACGTGTGGGACAAGATCGGCGGCAACTTCCCCGAGGCGATGAAGAAGCTCAGCCAGGGCGAGGACGGCAAGTCCTACTTCGTCCCGCTGTACACGTACCCCTGGGCGCTCTTCTACCGCAAGAGCGTCTTCCAGGAGAAGGGCTACGAGGTTCCCACCACGTGGGACCAGCTGATCGCTCTGTGCAAGCAGATGCAGAAGGACAAGCTCGTCCCGATCGCCTTCGGTGACAAGGACGCCTGGCCGGCGATGGGCACCTTCGACCAGCTCAACTTCCGTACCAACGGCTACGACTTCCACGTCGAGCTGATGGCGGGCAAGGTCGCCTGGACGGACGCCAAGGTCCGCAAGACGTTCGACCTGTGGACCGAGCTGCTGCCGTACCACCAGGAGGGCGCGGTCGGCCGCACCTGGCAGGACGCGGCGCAGACGCTGGTGTCGAAGAAGGCGGGCATGTACCTGCTGGGCTCGTTCGTGGGCCAGCAGTTCTCCAACAAGGCGGACCTGGACGACCTCGACTTCTTCGCCTTCCCGGAGATCGACCCGGCGTACGGCCAGGACACCGTCGAGGCCCCCACCGACGGCTTCATGATGAGCAAGGCCCCGAAGAACAAGTCCGGCGCGGTCAAGCTCATGGAGTTCCTCGGCACCCCCGAGGCGGAGCAGATCTACCTCAAGGCCGACCCGAACGTGGTGGCCGCCTCCACCAAGGCCGACACCTCCTCGTACACGCCGCTGCAGAAGAAGGCGTACGAGATGATCTCGGGCGCCAAGAGCCTCACCCAGTTCATGGACCGCGACAGCCGCCCCGACTTCACCTCCACGGTGATGCAGCCGGCGCTGCAGAAGTTCATCCGCGACCCCAAGGGCGTCGACAGCCTGCTCTCGTCCATCGAGCGGCAGAAGAAGACGATCTTCGCGTCCTGACGACCGACCGTCCTGACGACCGACCGTCCTGACGACCGACCGTCCTCACGACTGGATGACCTCCTGACATGACGACCACCCCCACCGAGAGCCCGGAGGCGGCCACGCCGCCTCCGGGCTCCGGCCCTGCCGCAAACACCGCCAGGACCGCCACCAAGGTGTCCCAGGGACACCGGCGGCTCCTCACCCGCCGCGACCGGCTCACGCTGGGCCTGATGGCGGGTCTGCCGACGTTCCTGCACGTCGCCCTCGTCTGGGTGACGGCCCTCGCCTCGATCGCGCTGGCCTTCACCACCTGGGACGGCATCGGCTTCGACTCGATCAAGTGGGTCGGGCTGGACAACTTCAAGGAGCTGTTCACCAACAACCCGCAGTTCTGGCCCGCCGTCGAGCACAACATCGTCTGGTTCGTCGTGCTCATCCTGATCCCCACGCCGCTCGGCCTGTTCCTCGCCGTGCAGCTGGACAAGAACATCCGGTTCAGCCGCGTCTACCAGACGGCGTTCTTCCTGCCCGTCGTGATGTCGCTCGCGGTCATCGGCTTCGTCTGGCAGCTGATCTACAACCCGGACACGGGCCTGATCAACAGCATCATCGGCGCCAACGAGCCCGGCCGCTACATCGACTGGATCGGCGACCCGGACCTCAACCTCTGGGCCATCCTCATCGCCGCCTCCTGGCGCCACACCGGCTACATGATGATCCTTTACCTGGCCGGCCTGAAGGGCGTCGACCCCTCCCTGCGGGAGGCCTCCGCCCTGGACGGCGCCAACGAGTGGCAGACGTTCAAGAACGTCATCTTCCCGACCCTGCGCCCGACGAACACCGTCGTGCTGGTCGTCACCATCATCGAGGCCCTGCGCGCCTTCGACCTCGTCTTCGTCTTCAACAAGGGTGCCGAGGGCACGGAACTGCTCTCCATCCTCGTCACCAACAACATCATCGGAGAGTCCAGCCGTATCGGCTACGGATCGGCCATCGCCGTCGTCCTCCTGGTCATCTCCCTCGCCGTGATCATCCCGTACCTGATCGCGACCTTCCGGAAGGAGCGGCGCGCATGAGCACCACCGTCGACACCAACGCCGCGACCGGCGGCCTCAAGAGCGACCTCCACGGCGACCTCAAGAAGCGCACGCCCGTCCGCCCCGTCCGGGTCCTGCTGCACGTCTTCCTCGCCGGCGCCGCGCTGGCGTGGCTCGCGCCCCTGCTGTGGGCCCTGTACGCGGCCATGCGCCCGTACGGCGAGACCAGCGAGAAGGGCTACGTCTCCTGGCCCGACAAGCTGAGCTTCGAGAACTTCACGAACGCGTTCACCCAGTCGGACATGACGCACTACTTCGTGAACACCCTGATCATCGCCGTCCCGGCGGTGCTGCTGACGCTGTTCCTGTCGTCGATGGTGGCCTTCTACGTCAGCCGCTTCGACTTCCGGATCAACCTCTTCCTGCTCCTGGTCTTCACGGCGGGCAACCTGCTGCCGCAGCAGGTCATCATCACCCCGCTGTACCGCCTGTACCTGCTCATCGACATCCCCGGCATCACGATGAGCGGCAAGCTCTACGACTCCGCGCTCGGCCTGGTCCTCATCCACGTGGCCTTCCAGTCCGGCTTCTGCGCCTTCGTACTCAGCAACTACATGCGCTCCCTGCCGCACGAGCTGACCGAGGCCGCGCTCGTCGACGGCGCGTCCGTGTGGCGCCTGTACTGGCAGATCGTGCTGCCGCTGTGCAAGCCCGCGATGGCCGCCCTGGCGACCCTGCTCTCCATCTGGATCTACAACGACTTCTTCTGGGCCCTCGTACTGATCTCCACCGGCGAGAACATGCCGATCACCTCGGCCCTGAACAACCTCTCCGGCCAGTACTTCACCGACCCCAACCTGGTCGCCGCCGGCGCCCTGCTCACCGCGATCCCCACGCTGATCGTGTACTTCGCGCTCCAGCGGCAGTTCGTCAGCGGTCTGACGCTCGGCGCCAACAAGGGCTGACACCGGCCCCGTTCGAAAGAGAACCACCGTGCCCCACCCGTTCACGCCGGTCGCCTCCGTGCCCGTGGACCCCCGCACCGCGCGGGTCCACGAGGAGGGCTGGCAGTCCTGGAGCCCCAGCGGCTCCTACGCCCTCGGTGACACCCCGCACCGCCCGACGAACCCCAACTGGGCGACCGTCTGCTACCGCCCGGGGGTCCCCGTCCCCGAGGGCACCTTCCAGGGGGAGGGCCTGCTGGCGCTCGCCCCGAAGGGCGACGAGGGCCCGGTGTGGCTCTTCGCGGCGGCCGACCCGCAGAGCGAGGTGCCGTCCATCCGGCTCGTCGCGCGGGACGGCCGCGCCGAGGTCACCGCCGACGGCAAGGTGGACCACTGGACGTACCCGGGCCCCGGCGGCATCCAGGGAGCCCTGGCCGACTGGGCCGACACCCTCGGCCTCGCGGCCCCCCGCCCGGCCCCCACCGTCTGGTGCTCCTGGTACGAGTACTTCACCTCCGTCACCGAGGACGACATCCACGAGAACCTCCGTGCGATGGACACCCTCGACCTCCCCGTCGACGTCGTCCAGATCGACGACGGCTACCAGAAGGCCCTGGGCGACTGGCTCAGCCTCTCCGGCCGCTTCCGCTCCCGCGCGGGCATCGCGGAGGTGATCCGGGCCAGGGGCCGGCGCGCCGGCATCTGGACGGCCCCCTTCCTCGTGGACCCGTCCAGCGCCCTGGCCGCCGAGCACCCCGAGTGGCTGGTGCGCGACGAGACCGGCGGCTTCACGCACGCCGGCCGCAACTGGGGCCACGACCTGTACGTCCTCGACACCACCCACCCCGACGCGGCGGCGTACCTCACCGAGGTCTTCACCACCCTGCGCGCCGAGGGCTACGACTACTTCAAGGTCGACTTCCTCTACGCGGGCGCGCTGGACGGCGTACGCCACGCCTCCGTGGACGCCATCACGGCGTACCGCCAGGGCATCGAGCTGATCCGCTCCGCCATCGGCCCCGAGGCCTACCTCCTGGGCTGCGGGGCTCCGATCCTCCCCTCCATCGGCCTGTTCGACGCGATGCGGGTCAGCCCCGACACGGCCCCGCACCGCCGCCCCGAGGCGGACGACTACAGCCAGCCCGGCCAGGACCCCGCCGAGTTCACCGGCGTGGGCCGCCAGTGGCAGCACGGCCGCCTCTGGGTGAACGACCCCGACTGCCTGATGGCCCGCCCCGCCGTGGAGACACGCGAGCGCTGGGCGGCCCACGTCGAGGCGACGGGCGGCCTGATGGCGTCGAGCGACCGGCTGCTCTCACTGGACACCTGGGGCGTGGAGACCACGCGCCGACTGCTGACGAAGGGCGCGGAGGCCTCCGAATGAAGCGTGAACTGAAGGTCCCCGGCATCGCCTACGGCGGGGACTACAACCCCGAGCAGTGGCCCGAGGAGGTCTGGGCCGAGGACGTACGCCTCATGCGCGAGGCGGGCGTGAACATGGTCAGCGTCAACATCTTCTCGTGGGCGCTGCTGGAGCCGCGCGAGGGCGAGTACGACTTCACCCGCCTCGACAAGATCCTCGCCCTGCTCCACGAGAACGGCATCGCCGCCGACCTGGCGACCCCGACGGCGGCCCCGCCGGCCTGGTTCTTCGTCGAGCATCCGGAGGCGCTGCCCGTCGACCGGGACGGCCGCACCCTCTCGTACGGCAGCCGCCAGACCTTCTGCCCGTCGAGTCCCGCCTACCGCGAGGCGGCCCTGCGGATCGCCCGCGTCCTCGGCGAGCGGTACGCCGACCACCCGGCCGTCGTCATGTGGCACGTCCACAACGAGTACGGCTGCCACAACGGCGAGTGCCACTGCGACACGAGCGCGGCGGCGTTCCGCGTCTGGCTGCGGGAGAAGTACGGCGACGACCTGGCGGCGCTGAACGACGCCTGGGGCACGACGTTCTGGAGCCAGTGGTACTACGACTGGGACGAGATCATCCCGCCCCGCGCGACGGGCGCGGTCCCGAACCCGACCCACCAGCTGGACTGGCGCCGCTTCTGCAGCGACGCGCTGCTGTCGCTGTGCAGGGCGGAGCGGGAGGTGCTGCTGGAGGCGGCCCCCTCCACGCCCGCCACCACCAACTTCATGGTGATGTTCAACTTCGACAAGCTGGACTACTGGCGCTGGGCGCCGGAGCTGGACATCGTCTCCAACGACCACTACCTCCAGTCGGCGGACCCCGAGTCGCAGATCGACATCGCGCTGAGCGGCGACCTGGTGCGGTCCCTGGCGGGCGGCAGCCCGTGGCTGCTGATGGAACACTCCACCGGCGCGGTCAACTGGCAGCCCGTCAACCGGGCCAAGACGGCGGGCGAACTGCGCCGCAACGCGCTCTCCCACGTGGCGCGGGGCGCCGACGGCATCGCCTACTTCCAGTGGCGGGCCGCCAAGGCGGGCGCCGAGCAGTGGCACTCCGCGATGCTGCCGCACGCGGGCACCGACAGCCAGATCTGGCGGGACGTCGTCCGACTGGGCGCGGATCTGCGGTCGTTGGCGGAGGTACGGGGCAGCACGGGCGTCGCCGAGGTGGCGATCGTCTGGGACTGGAGCGCCTGGTGGGCGCTGGAACTCCCGTCCCAGCCGAGCGGTGAACTCCGCTTCCAGGAACTGGTCCGCGCCTGGTACGAGCCGCTGTGGCGCTCGGGCGTCGCGGTGGACTTCGTACGCCCCGACGCAGACCTCTCCGCCTACAAACTGGTGCTGGCCCCCAGCCTGTACCTGGTGGACGACGCGGGCGCGGCGAACCTCACCGGTTTCGCGGAGGCCGGGGGCACCCTGGCCGTCGGCTTCCACAGCGGCGCGGTGGACGAGAACGCCCATGTCCGGCTGGGCGGTTACCCGGGCGCCTTCCGCGAGGCCCTGGGCGTCCGCACGGACGAACTCTTCCCCCTGCTGCCGGGGGAGTCGGTGGGACTGAGCGACGGCGGTACGGCGTCCCTCTGGTCGGAACGGCTCGCCCCGGCGGGCGCCGAGCCGATCACGACGTACACCTCCGGCCCCCTGAGCGGGGTCCCGGCCGTCACCCGCCACACCCACGGCACGGGCACGGCCTGGTACCTGGCCACCCGCCCGGACCCGACGACCCTGGCCTCTCTCCTGAACCGCATCAGCGAGGAAGCGGGAGTGCGCTCGGTGCGCACGACCCCCGAGGGGGTGGAGGCGGTACTGCGCCGGGGGCCGGACGCGGACTACCTCTTCCTGATCAACCACGGCGAACGGGATGCCGAGGTCGAGGTGGCCGCCGGGTCTGTCGAACTGCTGACGGGCAAGACCGTCACCACGACCGACGCCCCGGCGTCCTTGCCGGTACCGGCCGGGGACGTGGCGGTCGTCCGCGAACCCCGCTGACCTTCCCCGATCACGACGACGCAGGGCCGCGGTTTCCTTCGGGGGCGCGGCCCTGCCTATTCATCAGCCTGCCAGGGCGAGCCTCGGGCGGGTCGTCAGCAGGACGCGGGGAGATTCCTACTCGTTTGATAATCCGGCTTCGTGAGTGACACCCCGTACAGCATCGGCGAAGGCCCTGCCACCAGGGTCAGCCTCTCTCTTCCGGAGGGCACGGCGGAGGCGATCCGGCAGCGAGTCGGCAAGCGTGAGTTCTCCGCGTTCATCACCGAAGCGGTGGAGCGTGAGCTGCGCGGCCAGATCCTGGACGAGTATCTGGCCGACTACGAACAGCGCAAGGGGCCGATCTCCACCGAGGCGCAGGAGCGGGCGCGTCGCGTCTTCGACGAGGTGTTCGCCGAGGAGGGGCAGTGGCCCGCCGCGAACTGAGTCACGAGGGCACCCTCGTCCTGGACTGCGAGGGCCTGTCCAAGCTGGTCGGTGATGACGAGCCTGTCGTCGCGCTGGTCGCCGAGGCGCGTAAGAGGGGCATGGAGGTGGCCATCAGTGCTCTGACGATCATTGAGGCGGTTCACCGGCGGACGGACCGGGCGCGGCTCGCGTGGGTGCTGTCCGGCATGCGGATCGTGCCCATCGGGGACGAGGAGGCCAAGGCCGCCTCGACCACGCTGATCGGGGCCGGTCTGCACGGCCACAAGTACGCGATCGACGCCGCCGTGGCCGAGACGGCCCTGCGGCAGCGCCGTCCGGTGGTCATGCTCACCTCGGACATCGACGACATGGCGAAGCTCTGCGGGGAGCGGGTGCGGCTGGTCGCCGTGTAGGGCGTCGCTCCAGGGCGCCGTGGGGGTGGCGGGCCGGCGCCCACCACCCGAGAAGTCACTCCCAGCCGTACAGGGACATCCGGGGACCGTCGGCGAGGTAGCCGCGCAACGCGTCGGCGTCTCCCTCCACGAAGTCCTCGGGGAGGGAGTCGGTGGCGAACCAGCGGACCTGGGAGTGCTTGTGCGGTTCCCGGTTCCCGGGCTCGCCGGTCCATTCGTGGGTGACGAAGACGACGGTGAGGAAGCCGTCGGGGGCGTCGACGCCCCGGGCCGCGTGGACGAGGTGCACGACCTCCAGCGCCTCCGGTTTCACGGTCAGCCCGGTCTCCTCGTACAGCTCGCGCACGGCGGTCGCGGTGACGGGCTCCCCGGGCTCGTTCTTCCCGATGGGCAGGTGCCACCGGCCCCGGGCGAACCTGGCGTTCTCGCCCCGCTGGAGGAGGACGACCCGGCCCGCGGCCCGGTCGTGGACGATGACGGCGGCGACCAGCAAAGTCATATGACCTGTCCTTTCGTAGGTCGCTAGCATGCCGCCTATGGAGTGCTTCGCTTCCTGGCGTACCCGCCACTGAGGATCGGCCCACCGACACGTCCCACGTGATCGGTGGGTCAGTCGTGCCCCGCTCCCCTCAGCCACGAAGCCACCGAGAGGTCCCTCCATGCTCATCCGAACGTTCGTCCAGGACGACCCGGCACGACTCACCTAGCAGACCCAGTGGCTGGCATCCCCGGGCACTCTCTGACCCATGCCCGGGGCGCGGCGCTCCCCTATACGCGCCGCGCCCCGGACCCCCGCTCCCCCGTTCCCCCAGGGGGCTCCCCGGCCCCCGGCCCCGTGGTCCGTTACGCCGAGGTCGTCACCAGCGGCGGCAGCGCGCCCGTCCTGGCCGCCTGGGCGTACCAGTACGCGCTCGACTTGGGCGTACGGGCGAGCGTCGCGTAGTCCACGTACACCGCCCCGAACCGCTTCCCGTATCCGTAGGCCCACTCGAAGTTGTCCATCAAGGACCACAGGTAGTAGCCCCGCACATCCGCCCCCTCGGCGATCGCGCGGCGGACCGCGCGCAGGTGGCCGTGGAGGTAGGCGATGCGCTCGGGGTCGTGGACGCGGCCGTCCGAGTCCATCTTGTCGTCGTACGCGGCCCCGTTCTCGGTCACGTACATCGGCAGCCCCGGAGCCTCCCGCGCGTACCGCATGATCAGCTCGTGCAGGCCCGTCGGGTCGATGGTCCAGCCCATCTCCGTGCGCTCGCCCGGGGTCTGGTGGAACAGGACGTCGTCCGCGCCCGGCCACGGCGAGTGCTCGCTCGCCCCGTGGCCGTCCGCCCGGGGGCCCTTCAGGTCGGCGTCGGCCGCGCCCACCAGTGTGGGTGTGTAGTAGTTCAACCCCAGCGCGTCCAGCGGCTGGTTGGCCGTCGCCACGTCACCGTCCTGCACGAACGACCAGTCCGTCACCGACGCGGTCGCGGCGAACAGGCTCTCCGGGTACGCCCCGTGCAGCATGGGGCCGTGGAAGACACCGTTCGCGAGGTCGTCGATCCGCTTCGCCGCCGCCACGTCCTCGGGGGAGTTCGTGATCGGCCGCACCACCGACGAGTTCAGGCTCACCGCGATCGAGTTGCGGGCGGGCATCGCCGAGCGGAGCGCGGCGACGCCCAGCCCGTGCGCCACGTTCAGATGGTGGGCCGCGCGCAGCGACGCCACCGGGTCCGTACGGCCCGGCGCGTGCACCCCGGAGCCGTAGCCCAGGAACGCGGTGCACCACGGCTCGTTGAGCGTGATCCACTGCTCGACCCGGTCGCCCAGCGCCTCGCCGACGATCCGCGCGTACTCGGCGAAGCGGTGCACGATGTCCCGTTCGGGCCAGCCGCCCGCGTCCTCCAACTCCTGGGGGAGGTCCCAGTGGTAGAGGGTCACGGCCGGCTTGATGCCCTTCTCCAGCAGTTCGTCGACCAGCCGCCGGTAGAAGTCCAGGCCGCGCTGGATCGCCGGGCCCCGGCCCGTCGGCTGCACCCGCGACCAGGAGATGGAGAAGCGGTACGAGTTGAGGCCCAGGTCGGCCATCATCGCCACGTCGTCGCGGTAGCGGTGGTAGTGGTCGACAGCGATGTCACCGGTCTCGCCACCGGCGGTCTTGCCCGGCGTATGGCTGAAGGTGTCCCAGATGGAGGGCGTACGGCCGTCCTCCCGCACCGCCCCCTCGATCTGGTAGGCGGAGGTGGCCGCGCCCCAGAGGAAGGCGGGAGGAAAGGTCACCGGGGTGGCCGGGTTCATGGGTTCAGGCATGGAAGCGCTCCCATAGTGGTCGTGGAGACCGACAGTGGTGGGTGGGGGGAGGAGAGAAGAGGGGGCCGGGACGGCGGTGGCCCAGCCCCCGAGGGGGGTTTCCGCGGTGAAGCGGTCGGCGCGAGCCGGGTCACCCCTTGATCGCGCCCTGCATGATGCCGCCCACGATCTGCTTGCCGAACAGGAGGAAGGCGATCAGCAGCGGCAACGTGCCGAGCAGCGCACCCGCCATGATCACCGACTGGTCGGGGATGTAGCCGGTGCCGAGGGCGTTGAGGGCCACCTGGACCGTCGGGTTCTGCTGGTTCAGCGCGAGGATCGGCCACAGGAAGTCGTTCCAGGCCATCACGAAGGTCAGCAGCCCGAGCACCGCCATCGCCGGCCGTGCGGCCGGGAAGACGACGTGCCACACGATCCGCACACTGCTCGCGCCGTCGACCCGCGCCGCCTCGATCAGCTCGGAGGGCAGCGCCTGGACCAGGTACTGCCGCATGAAGAACGTACCGAAGGCGCTGACCAGCGTGGGCAGGATGACCGTCTGCAGCTGGTTGGACCAGTTCAGGTCGCTCATCCACAGATACAGCGGGACCACGGCCAGTTGCGGCGGGATCATCATCGTGCCGATGGTCAGCAGCAGCAGGACGCTGGAGAACCGGAACCGCAGCTTGGCGAAGGCGAACCCGGCGAGCGTGGAGAACAGCACCGTACCGACGGTGATCGTCCCGGCCACGAGCGTCGTGTTGAGCATCGCGGTGCCGAGCCCGGCCTGTTCCCAGGCGGTCTCCAGGTTCTTGAACAGGTTCCCGCCGAACCACAGCGGCGGCGGCGCCTCGGCGAGGCGCTGGCTGGTGCGCGAGGCCGCGATCGCCGTCCACACCAGCGGTGCGAGCGAGCCCACGGCGAAGACCGTCAGGACGACGTAGGTGAGCGGCCCCGCGTGCATCTGCTTGCCCGCGCCCATCACCCGGCGGCGAGATGCCTTCGACTCCGGGGCCCGCTCCGGTGCCCGGGGACGGGTCAGTTCGCTCGTGGTCATGGGGTCTTCCTCAGCCGTCGGGTGAGCAGCAGGTTGATCGCGGCCACGATCAGCAGGATCAGGAACATCGACCAGGCGATGGCGGACGCCTTGCCCAGGTTTCCGATCATGAATCCCTGGTCGTACATGTACAGACCGAGCGTCTGGTACTGGTGCTCGGAGCCGCCCTTGGAGCCGTCGGCCCCGCCGAACAGCAGGGGCTCACCGAACAGCTGGGTCGCGCCGATCGTGGAGACGACCGCCGTGAACAGGATCGTCGGGCGCAACTGCGGGATCGTCACGTGGACGAACTGCTGCCAGCGGTTCGCTCCGTCGATGGACGCCGACTCGTACAGGTCGGCGGGGATCGCCTGCATCGCCGCGAGGTAGATCAGCGCGTTGTAGCCGGTCCACCGCCAGATCACGATCGTGGAGACCGCGAACTTCGAACCCCAGTTGGACTCCCGCCAGTTGACGGGGTCGATCCCGACGAAGTCGAGCAGCCAGTTGATCATGCCGCCGTCCCAGGAGAACAGCAGCACGAAGACCAGCGTGGCCGCCGCCACCGACGTGGCGTACGGGGTGAGCATGATGACCCGCCACACGGTCGAGCCGCGCAGCCGGTAGTTGAGCAGGTGCGCGATGCCGATCGCCACCAGCAGCTGGGGGACGGTCGCGATCACGCCGATGGTGAAGGTGACCCACAGGGAGTTCCAGAAGAAGTCCGAGGACAGCAGGTTCTGGTAGTTGTCCAGGCCCACCCAGGTCTGGTTGTCCAGGTCGGACAGCTGCACGTTGTGCAGCGAGTACCAGCCGGTGTAGAGCAGCGGGACGAGCGAGAACGCCCCGAAGATCAGGAAGAAGGGGGAGATGAAGACGTACGGGGAGGCCTTCATGTCCCAGCGGTACAGCCGGCTGCGCCACGAGTGGGTGGCCGCCGGCGGCGTACCGCGAACCTGAGCGCCCCGGACCGCGCCCGGCTCATCGCCGGGCGCGGTCTCGGCGCTCGCCGCGGAATGCGCGAGTGCCTCTTTGGAGCTGGTCACTGGCCGAGCACGTCCTTGATCTCCTTGCTGGCGGCGTCCCAGCCCTCCTCAGGGCTCTTGCCCTTCTGCTCGACCTGCACGATGCCGATGTCGGCGATCGCGGTGCCGATCGGCTGGTCCTTGGTGCCGAAGTGCTGCACCGGGATCGTCTTCGCCGAGTCGGAGAAGATCTGCGTCAGCGGCGCGTCGGAGAAGTACGCGGTGGTGTCGGGGCTCGGCTTGAGGGACGGGTACGCCGACGGGGTCGACGGGAAGCTGGCCTGCTTGGCGAAGACCTTGGCCTGCTGCTCGGGAGCGGTCAGCCACTTCGCCAGCGCGACGGCCTCCTTCTGGTGCTTGCTCGCCGTCGGCACACCGATGAACGCGCCGCCCCAGTTGGCCGCGGTCGGCGCCGCCGCCACGTCCCACTTGCCCTTGCCGGCGTCACCCGACTTCTCCTGGATGTAGCCGATCATCCACGCCGGGCAGGCCACCGTGGCGAAGGTGCCCTTGGCGTACCCCTGGTCCCAGGGCGTCTCGAACTGCTTCAGCTTCGCCGACATGTCGCTGGTCGCCACGGACATGGCGGCGTCCCAGGCGTCCTTGACACCCTTGGAGTTGTCCCAGATGGGGTTGCCGTCCTTGTCGTAGTAGCGCTCGGTGGCACCGCCGAGGGCCGCGTTGTAGACCGAGGAGGCCGAGTCCACGTACTTGGTGCCCGAAGGCGCCTTCTTCATGTACTCCTCGCCCAGGGCGACGTACTTGCTCCAGTCGCCCTTCCACTGCTCGGCGAGCTTGGTGCGGTCGGTCTCCAGGCCGGCCTTCTCGAACAGGTCCTTGCGGTAGCAGATCGCCATCGGACCGATGTCGGTGCCCAGACCGATGAGCTTGCCGTCCTTGGTCGTGGCCTGCTGGTTCTTCCAGTCCAGCCACTGCGACTTGTCGACCTCCTTGCCGAGGTCGACGAACTTGTCGCCCTGCGTCTGGACGGCCTCGGTCACGTTGCCGATCTCGATCGCCTGGATGTCGTCGGTGCCGGAGCCGGCCTGCAGCCGGGTGAGCGTCTTGGGCCAGTAGACCGAGGTCTTGGTGGTGACGTTCTCCTTGATGACGATGTCCGGGTTCTGCTTCATGTACTCGTCGTACAGGCCGGCCTGCTTGTAGCCGAAGACGCCGAAGGTGCCGACCGTCAGCGTGATCTTGCCGTCGGTGCTGCCGCCGCCCTCGTTCGACGTGCCGTCGTCCGGGTCCTCGGAACAGCCGGCCAGCAGCCCGGCGCCCAGGGCGGCGACGGCTGCCAGGACCACCGTGTTGCGGGCGGTTCGGGTACGTGCTCGCATTGCGTCCTCCTGATGCCCTGACGTGCCGACCCCCCGGCCAACGGCGTTGTTGGGCCCGTTAGTTCATGCTGCGGCTCGGGCGGGGAACGTGCGGGTTGTGTAAGTGCCAGGTACTGTGGGAGCGCTCCCACGAGTGATGTGTTGAAGGGTCGTCGGTTCGTGCGGGGGTGTCAAGGGAGCGAGCGCGGAGAGATGTCTTCGGTTATCGGGCTGTTAACTAACCCGGTGCCGGCGGCCGGTCATGTCCGAAATCGGCCGGGTCGGCCCGCGCGGGGCTTCTGGGATCGGCGTGAAAGGTCCGGGCGCGGGGTGTTCGGGCAGGTACGGACGGACGGGCCGGCGGCGTCGGACCGCCCCCGGGTCCACGCCGGACCCGCACCGGACCCGCACCGGACCGCCGGGTTCCGGGGCGGCGGCACTGTTGGACTCGTGTAACCGGCCGTCGGCGGCCGATCGGTATCCGGTCGGTGTCCGGTCGGCGGCCTGCCGGCCGTTCGTCGCGGACGGGAGGCCGCCGGGGAGTCGGCGAGGCGGTCGGCGCGGGAGCCGGGCCGGTGTCACCGACGGCGCCGTGACCCGGCCGAGCACTTCCCGTACGTCGTACGAGGATCAGGACTGTTAGATTCCACGCCAGCGCGGTGTGAACGGGAGGCGACCATGGTGGCAGGCCACGGAGCACGAGGCCGGAGCGGTGGGCGGCCGACGTTGGAAGAGGTCGCCGCACGGGCCGGTGTGGGCCGGGGGACGGTGTCCCGGGTGATCAACGGCTCGCCCAGGGTCAGTGACGCGACCCGTGCGGCGGTCGAGGCGGCCGTCGCGGAACTCGGCTACGTCCCCAACACGGCGGCCCGCGCGCTCGCGGCGAACCGCACGGACGCGATCGCGATGGTCGTGCCCGAGCCGGAGACCCGCTTCTTCGCGGAACCGTACTTCTCCGACATCCTCAAGGGCGTGGGCGCCCAGCTGTCCGACACGGAGATGCAGCTCCTGCTGATCTTCGCGGGCAGCGACCGGGAGCGCCGCCGGCTGGCCCAGTACCTCGCCGCGCACCGCGTCGACGGTGTCCTCCTGGTCTCGGTGCACGCGGACGACCCGCTTCCCGATCTGCTGTCGCAACTGGAAATTCCGGCGGTGATCAGCGGCCCGCGCTCGGAGCACGAGACGCTCCCCTCCGTCGACTCCGACAACTACGGCGGCGGCCGCTCGGCGGTGGAGCACCTGATCGCGCGGGGCCGCACCCGCATCGCCACGATCACCGGGCGCCTCGACGTCTACGGTGCCCAGCGGCGCATCGAGGGCTACCGCGACGCCCTGGAGGACGCGGGCCGCGAGGTCGACGAGCGCCTGATCGCCCCCGGTGACTTCACGGAGGAGGGCGGCCGCAGGGCGATGCGGGAACTCCTGGCCCGCTGCCCGGACCTCGACGCGGTCTTCGTCGAGTCCGACGTCATGGCGGCGGGCGCCCGCCAGGTCCTGCGCGAGGCGGGCCTGCGCATACCTGACGACGTCGCCCTCGTCGGCTACGACGACTCGGCGATCGCCCGCCACATGGATCCCCCGCTGACGAGCGTTCGCCAGCCCATAGTGGAGATGGGCCGGGCCATGATCGACCTCCTCCTCGACGAGATCGCGGACCGCCGCCCGGCGGTGTCGCGGGGGTTGGAGCGGCGGCAGGTCGTGCTGCCCACGGAGCTGGTGGAGCGGGATTCCTCCTGAGCGCGGGCGCGGGGCGCGCCCCGCTTGCGGGCTGCTCGAACGGGGCTGGTGACGACGTTGTGTCAACCGGCGGATTCGGCGTCGTCGGCTGACTCGGCGACCGCGCGCTCGATGACGAACGAGCCCTTGCCGACGACCGTCCGTACGTAACCCATCTCGGCCAGCAGCACCAAGGTCTTGCGGGCCGTTCCGCGGGCGATCCCGAACTCCTGCATCAGCCGGTCGACGCCGGGCACCGCGCGGCCCAGTGCGTAGGTGCCGTTGCCGATCCGGGAGATGAGCACTGCCGCGAGCTGCAGGTACAGCGGGTCGGCCGCTTCCGGATCCAGCTCGTCGTCCGGGCCGTAGCCCTTGGGGATGTCCACCATGGCTAGACCGTATGTGCCCATGCAAAACAGGGTTCTTCTGTGTCATGCCATGGCAGGGCATGACCAGGTTGCGCTAACGTCGGGTGTGACACGAAACGACCCCCGCGACGCGGCGAACGTCCGGGGGCGTGGCCACCAGCTTCGAAGGAGCTGACGACAGTGAGCATTATCCACGCGTTCCTGCGGTGGGCCCTGGGCGTACTCGCCCCCGGCACCGGCAGGCGCCGGGCCGTGCTTCCCGGCGGCACCGCCGGATCCCCTCCGCCCCCACGAACGGATGCGTCGCCCCCTGCCCCGCGACGACTCCCGGCCCAGCGATCCCCGTACGGCCTCCACGGACCGCTCGACGGCGGCGCCACCGTCATGGTCCGGCCTTACGTCGTCGAGTCCGAGCGGGAACAGGCCCGGCAGTCCCGGCGGCGGCTCGCCCTGGTGCTCGCGGCGGACTTCGGTATCGACCTCGATGAGCATGTGGTCGGCGCGGTGGCGAAGGCGGTGGCGTGATGAGCGTCTGTGAACCTCCCCGCCGCCCCGACCCGCTGGGGGTGGACCTCGGTGACACCGTTCGGGACGCGCGAAGCGGGCGGATCGGCAGGGTGATGGGCTTCGTCGGCCCGTACGTCCAACTGCGGCCGGTCGGCGGCGGCCGGGAATGGGACGCCCTGCTGGAAGGGCTCAGGCCGGTGACTCGGTCCGAGGCGCTGAGGGAAGGCGTCGCCCGGAGCAACGCACGGTCGAGAGGGGAGCAGTTGTAGCGGCGGCCTCGCACGCCGGGCCGTGCGTCCGGCAGCCTGGCCTTCATGGAGCAGCTCGGTGGTGGGGAAAGCGCGGGCGGTCATCCGCTGTTGAACGTCGACCGGGTCGAGGAGCCCCTGGGGGCGTACCTGGCCCGGATCGGCGACGTCTTCCGGGTGTTCGGCAAACAGGACTCGGGGTGCGTGGCCTACGGTGTGCGGCTGCCGGACCGCGGCGAGCGGTGGTTCGTGAAGACGGCGATCGCTGCCGTGGGCCGACGGTCGCTGGAGCGGGCGTGGGGCTTCCACCGGGCCGTGCGGCACCCGGTGATCGTCCCGCAGGTGCATCGGATCGCCCTGCGGGACGGGACGGCCGTGGTCATGCCCTGGCGGGACGGCGAGGTGCTGTACGACCCGGCGGAGCGCGGCCGAGGGGACCGTACGAGCCCCGGCAGCCCGATGGCACGCTTCCGCTCCCTGCCCGTCGACCGGATCGAGGCGGCCTTCGCTGACGTCCTGAACGCCCATCTCGCTGTCGAGGCCGCCGGGTACGTCGCCGTGGACCTCTACGACGGGGCCCTGCTGTACGACTTCGCGGCGGCGAAGATGCGTCTGGTCGACCTCGACGAGTACCGTCCCGGCCCCTTCGTGCTGGACGCCGAGCGGTTGCCGGGCTCCACGCGCTTCATGGCGCCGGAGGAGTTCGAACGCGGTGCGACCATCGACTCCCGCACCACGGTCCACGCGCTGGGCCGCACCGCACGGCTGCTGCTCGACGCGGGCGACGAGGAGAGCGCCTGGCGGGGTACGGCGGCCCAACTGGCGGTCCTGGAGCGGGCCACGCACCCCGACCCGGCTCAACGCTTCGCCGGCGTGAGGGAGTTCAGGGGAGCGTGGCTGCGTAGCTGAGGTCCTTCGCCGTGAGGGAGTCGGGGGCCAGGCCCGCCGCGTACTTCGCGGACGAGCCCGACACCACCTTCGGGATGCTGTCCGCGCGCTGCCGGAAGCAGATCACGCGCGCCGGCATGGCCGTGCTGACCGAACGGGCCGAGCAGACCGGGCGGGCCATCGGGGACTCCGAGCCGAAGGACGTGAAGCGGTTCGAGATCCAGAAACAGGAGCCGTGGACCCGTGAGGCGAGGGTCTGGCGCTACGACGACTGCTGAGCCCGCGGCGGGTGACCGACCGCACACGAACAAGCCCCGATCTGTTCCCAGATCGGGGCTTGTTCCTCAGGGTGAGTGACGGGACTCGAACCCGCGGCATCCTGGACCACAACCAGGTGCTCTACCAGCTGAGCTACACCCACCATGACCGGCGGTTCATCCGAAGGTTTCACCGACCGGCCGAGAAAAAGTGTACAGGGTCCTGAGGGGTGCCCGCGCACACGTTTCGGTGGGGGCGGTTCCGGGGCCGGACGGGCCCCGGGGCGCGGGCTACCCCGCGGGCAGGACGTGCTTCGCGGCGATCGTGCGGGCCGTGTCCGAGTCGGGGCCGGGCTGCGGGACGAAGATCGCCTCGCGGTAGTAGCGGAGTTCGGCGATGGATTCGCGGATGTCGGCGAGGGCCCGGTGGTTGCCGTTCTTCTCCGGGCTGTTGAAGTACGCCCTCGGGTACCAGCGGCGGGCCAGCTCCTTGATCGAGGAGACGTCCACGATGCGGTAGTGGAGGTACTCCTCCAGCGCCGGCATGTCCCGCAGGAGGAATCCCCGGTCCGTGCCCACCGAGTTGCCGCACAGCGGAGCCTTGCGCGGTTCCTTCACGTGTTCCCGTACATACGCCAGGACCTGCTCCTCGGCGTCGGCGAGCGTCGTGCCGCCGGCCAGCACGTCGAGCAGGCCGGACGCGGTGTGCATCTCGCGCACCACCTCCGGCATCGTCTCCAGCGCCGAGTCCGGCGGGCGGACGACGATGTCGACTCCTTCGCCGAGCACGTTCAGCTCGGAGTCGGTGACGAGGGCGGCCACCTCGATGAGCGCGTCGTCCGACAGCGAGAGGCCGGTCATCTCGCAGTCGATCCACACCATGCGATCGTTCATGTGTCTCACCTTACGGCCCGTGACAGCCGTACGGCCCGGTCCTGCACCAGGGTGATCACGGGGTGATCAGGTGCGGGACCGGGCCGCAGGGCCGGTACGAGCCGTGAGCACTACACCGCTACGGCGCGCTGCGCTGGCCCGGCAGGCGGCCCGTCGCGTACAGCTCCGGCTTGGCGCCCTCCGTGGAGAGGGACGCCGACGGCGCCAGGGCGCTCGCCGCGGCCGTGCGTCGGGCCTGGAGCGGCACCGGCGCGTGCTCCGGCGCCATCGGGGACGGCCCCGGCACACCGTGCGGGCCGTCGTGGTGGTCACCGGGCTTGTCGCCCTGCGGCCGCCGTGCCCGGTACGCCGCCCGGTAGGCGGCCGGGGACGAACCCAGCTGCCGCCGGAAGTGCCCGCGCAGCGCCACCGGCGAACGGAAGCCGCACCGCCCCGCGACCTCGTCCACCGAGTAGTCCGACGTCTCCAGGAGACGCTGCGCCTGCAGTACGCGCTGAGTGATCAGCCACTGCAGGGGAGCGCTCCCGGTGAGCGAGCGGAACCGGCGGTCGAACGTACGACGGCTCATGTACGCCCGTGCCGCGAGCGTCTCCACGTCGAACTGCTCGTGGAGGTGCTCCAGCGCCCAGGCGACGACCTCGGCGAGCGGGTCGGCGCCGATCTCCTCGGGTAAAGACCGATCGAGGTAGCGCTCCTGGCCGCCCGATCGACGTGGTGGCACGACGAGACGCCGGGCCAGGGCCCCTGCCGCCTCGTTGCCGTGGTCCGTCCGCACGATGTGCAGACAGAGATCGATTCCGGCCGCGGTGCCGGCCGAGGTGAGTACGTCCCCGTCGTCCACGAAGAGTTCTCGTGGGTCGACGTGGACGGACGGATAGCGCTTGGCCAGCGTCGGCGCGTACATCCAGTGTGTCGTCGCGGGCCGGCCGTCCAGCAGGCCCGCGGCGGCCAGCACGAACGCGCCGGTGCACAGGCCGACGATGCGGGCACCCTCTTCGTGCGCTCGGCGCAGTGCGTCGAGCGCTTCCTCCGGTGGCGGTGAGGTGATCGAACGCCATGCGGGCACGACCACCGTGCCCGCACGCGAGATCGCCTCCAGGCCGTTCGGTGCGGTGAGTTCCAGGCCCCCTGTGGTCCGCAGCGGGCCTTCCTCGCCCGCGCACACCAGCAAGCGGTAGCGCGGTACGCCGGCGTCCTGGCGGTCGATCCCGAACACCGACAGTGGTATGGAACTCTCGAAGATGGGGCCGCCGCTGAACAGCAGCACCGCGACGATCTCCTTGCGGCGTCGCCCGGACAGCTTCCGGGCCGCGGCTTCCGGCGCGGCGGTGGAGTCGTGGCTCATACTGCTAAGCCCCCCTCGGTGGTCGCGGCTCCTCGGTTGTGTCGCTCCTGCACGTTTCCCCTTGGTCCTGCACGAGTCCCCCGCCGTAAGACAGTCATGATCGAATCTACTGTGTCCCGTGGTGCCGGCGTGACCAGATCGCCAACCGGCACATTGTCGACATGGCAACTTGGCGTAAAGCATTCGATCACGAAGCGTTGCACTCGTGGGCCGTGCAGGGAAGTGCGCCTTGTCCCAGTGGCCGGTCCACGTAGGGTGCGCGCGGGCTCTGGACCCCTTTCAGTGCAGGTCGAACGGGGGGTGGAGGGGTGTTCGACCAAGGGACGTGCAGGTGGCCGAAGTTGGCTGAAAAGATACGGGGGTGTGCGCGGAAACCGGTCAGTCGACCGGCGTACTCGGGCCGGAGTTCCGTCCGCCCCCGTGCGCCCCGGAGGGGGAGCGTCCGCGCCGGCCGCGCGAGGAGGCGCGATCTTCGGCCATCGAACGGGCGGCGGTGGCGCGGGCCGCTCCGCGCTCGGACTGGCGGAGCAGGACGCGGCAGACGCCGGTGACCGCGGCGAGACCGAGGGCCGCGCCGGTGGCGCCGGCGAGCGAGGTGCCGTACCAGACGAGGACGATCGGGACGAGGACGCAGCTGAACGCCGCCCAGCGAACCACGTCCGTGGCGGTGTCGGCGGGCGTCGGGGGCGGGGGCGTGGCCGGGGGGATGTTGTCGGGTGCGGCTTCGAGGGCGGGGGTGGGGGCGGGGGCGGAGTCGGACGGGGGCGCGGTGCGGGGTGCTGTGCGGGGTGCGGTCCGGTGTGCTGTGCGGTGGGCGGGCACTGCGGGCTCCCTCCTGGCTCCCTCGGGATCGGCTTACGGGGGTTCAACGCGTGTTCGACCCGTCGGTCACTGGTGCTGCTTGATCGGGTTGCCGTGGGGGTGCGGTCCTGGAGTGCTGTCGTGCCGCCCTCCGGGGCGGCCCGGCCCACCTTCCTGTGGAAACCGGCTGTACGTGGCAGCAACCATTGCGTTACGGGGCGGTGCTCGTGCATGCTCCCTGGAACCCCGCGCAGCCGGTGCGGGATCTGGGCGGAGGAGGCGTGCGGTCGTACCCTTGGGGGTATGGGGTTGGGAAGATGATTCCCGGACACGGCTCCGCCGCGCACCGACGTCCCATCCACGTCGTCCCATCCACGAGGATCCGAACGCCGAGACACCCATGGCCGGTCACGAATTCTTCGACTCCGCGGACCGCAAGCGGCGGCCCGTCGCCGATCACGCGGCGGCAGAGCCCCTTGCGGCGGAAGAGGCACGCCCCTCCTGCGACCCCGCCTTCAAGCACGGCGTCGTCGTCGGCTTCGACGGTTCCACGTCCAGTGAGCGTGCCCTCGCGTACGCCATCGGCATGGCCCGCCGCTCCGGTTCGGGCCTGATCATCGTGCACGTCGCCAACCGGCTGCCCACGACCGTCTGGGCCGGCTGTGAGCCGCCCGTCTTCGTCGACGTCCCCGATCACCGCACCGAGGTCCTCGGACTGGAGCTCGCCTGCGCCGACTATCTCGTCGAAGTGCCCTGGATCCTCGTCGAGCGCGGTGGTGACATCTGCCACGAACTCGAAGAGGTGGGCCGGGAGTACGAGGCCGACGCGATCGTCGTCGGGTCGACGCACGGGATCGTCGGGCGGATCTTCGGGTCCGTCGCCGGGCGCCTCGCCAAGCGGGCGCAGCGGCCGGTCATCGTCATTCCCTGACCGCGCGGCGGCCGGTCGTCGTCGTTCCCTCGCGCATCCCCCGCCGCCTTTCCGGGCGGTCCGCGCCGCTTTCGGAAACGCGTAAGTCTACTGGCGCGTAGGGGTGTTTGTGTCTTTGTGAAGGGCATAACCCGCGTGATGCCGGACGGAGTGGTGTGACGGCCACGGGTAGTTGGCAGCGGCGTCGGGGTTGGGCGACCCCGGCGTACCGAACGGACCCCCGCGTGATGGTTGGCATCACGCGGGGGTCCGTCCTCTTGAGACCGGGGTGTGTCCCTACTCGACCGTGACCGACTTGGCGAGGTTCCTGGGCTTGTCGATGTCGCGGCCCAGGGACAGGGCCGTGTGGTAGGCGAGGAGTTGGAGCGGGATGCCCATGAGGATCGGGTCCAGCTCGTCCTCGTTCTTGGGGACGACGATCGTCTGGTCGGCCTTCTCCTGCTCCTGGTGGGCGACGGCGAGGATCTTGCCGCTGCGGGCCTTGATCTCCTCCAGTGCGGCGCGGTTCTTCTCCAGCAGGTCGTCGTCGGGGACGATGGCGACCGTCGGGAGGGCGGGCTCGATGAGGGCCAGCGGGCCGTGCTTGAGCTCGGAGGCGGGGTAGGCCTCCGCGTGGATGTAGGAGACCTCCTTGAGCTTCAGGGAGGCCTCGCGGGCCACCGGGTAGCCCCGCACGCGGCCGATGAAGAGCATCGAGCGGGCCTCGGCGTACTGCTCGGCCAGCTTCTTGATCTCCTCCTCCTGCTCCAGCATCTCGGAGATCTGGGCGGGGAGCTTGCGCAGGCCCGCGATGATCCGCTTGCCGTCGCGGACGGAGAGGTCACGGGTGCGGCCCAGGTGCAGCGCCAACAGGGCGAAGGCGACCGTGGTGTTGGTGAAGCACTTGGTGGAGACGACGCAGACCTCGGGGCCCGCGTGCACGTAGATGCCGCCGTCCGCCTCGCGGGCGATCGCCGAGCCGACGACGTTCACCACGCCGAGGACACGGGCGCCCTTGCGCTTCAGCTCCTGGACGGCCGCCAGCACGTCGTAGGTCTCGCCGGACTGGGAGACGGCGATGTAGAGGGTGTCGGGGTCGACGACCGCGTTGCGGTAGCGGAACTCCGACGCCGGCTCGGCGTCCGCGGGGATGCGGGCCAGCTCCTCGATCATCTGGGCGCCGATCATGCCCGCGTGGTACGAGGTGCCGCAGCCGAGGATCTTGACGCGGCGGATCTGGCGCGCCTCGCGGGCGTCCAGGTTGAGGCCGCCGAGGTGCACGGTGGAGAAGCGGTCGTCGATCCGGCCGCGCAGGACGCGGTCCACGGCGTCGGCCTGCTCGTGGATCTCCTTGTGCATGTAGGTGTCGTGGCCGCCCATGTCGTACGAGGCGGCCTCCCACTCCACGGTGGTGGGCTCCGCCGTGGTGCGGGTGCCCTCCGTGGTGTAGGTGCGGAAGTCGTCGGCCTTGAGGGTGGCCATCTCGCCGTCGTCGAGGGTGACGATCTGGCGGGTGTGGGCGACCAGAGCGGCTATGTCCGAGGCGACGAACATCTCCTTCTCGCCGATGCCGAGGACGACCGGGGAGCCGTTGCGGGCCACGACGATGCGGTCGTTGAAGTCGGCGTGCATGACGGCGATGCCGTACGTGCCCTCGACGATGCGCACCGCCTGGCGGACCTTCTCCTCCAGGGTGGTGGCCTGGGAGCGGGCGATGAGGTGGGTGAGGACCTCGGTGTCGGTCTCGGAGAGGAACTCGACGCCGTCCGCTTCGAGCTTCTTCCGCAGGTCGGAGGCGTTGTCGATGATGCCGTTGTGGACGACGGCGACCTTGTTGTCGGCCGACATGTGCGGGTGGGCGTTCACGTCGGACGGGGCGCCGTGGGTCGCCCAGCGGGTGTGGGCGATGCCGGTGGTGCCCTTGAAGCGCGCGGGGACCTTGGCCTCCAGGTCCCGGACCCGGCCCTTGGCCTTGACCATCTTCAGGCCGGCCGTCTTGGGCGAGGTGACGACTATGCCCGCGGAGTCGTAGCCCCGGTACTCCAGGCGCTGCAGGCCCTCCAGGAGCAGCGGCGCCACGTCGCGCTTGCCGATGTAACCGACAATCCCGCACATATATACGTATCCCGTTTCAGCCGTAGACGATGCGGCGCAGCTGCCTGAGCGTGAGCTCCGGCGGTGCGACCGCCCGGTATTTCAGGTCCGCCTCGATCCGTTCGAAGATCGTCGCGTTCACCAGGCCCTGGGCCTGGAGCTCGCGGTGGCGGCGACGGACGTACTGCTCGGTCGTCTCGTCGAAGTAGGCGAGCACGTCCTGGATCACACGCAGCGCCTCGCCCCGGTTGAGGGGCGAGGATCGCGTCAAATGATCAACAAGTTCGTCGTGCACTCGGTAGATCCTGGGGTACCGGAGGGCGTTTCGCAAGAATTCTGCCCGATATCGGGCAGGGTACTGTTACTGACCCTTGGGGGAACGTTGAGCGTGTTATGAGTGGCTGTTCGTGCGCTGTCCGCACAGGGTCCCGTATCCCGTTGCGCCCAAGACGTCAGAGGCGTTTGAGGACCGCCTGCTTGGCCAACGTGAACTCCTCGTCCGTGAGCACTCCGGACCGGTGCAGGTCGCCCAGTTCGCGCAGGCGGCGCAGCAGGGCGTCGTGGTCCTCCTCGGGGGCGGCCCGGTCCCGGGGCGACGGGGGCGGAGTGAGCTCTTGCGGCGCCGCGGCCGCCGGATGCGGCAGCCGCGCCTGAACGGCCGCCGCGACCAGGGCCATCAGCGGGTCCTTCTTGAAGCCCCACAGCTCGACGGAGTTGGGGTCGTACTTGGGCGGGGCCTTGGTCGGCGCGTTCCGCACGGTGAAGCGGAGGTGGCCGTTCTCCAGGCCGACCGAGGGATGCCACTCGACGGCCGCTATGTCCGTCAGTGACAGTGTCCGCGCTCCGGCCGCGGCCTTCGCGTCCTCGGTCTTCCAGTTCCACTCCAGCCGTACGCGGTCGCCGTCGAAGCTCGCGGTGCCGTCCCCGGCGGAGACGGAGAGCGGGACGGCCGGACCGGTGAGGAGATAGGTGTCCACCGCGTCGGTCGGCACCTCGTCCAGGAGCAGCGCGTTGCGGATCTCGTCCACGAAGTACTCGGCGACGCCGTACCGGTCGGCGTCGACGCTCAGCTGGTACGGGTCGTCGGTGTCGGTGAGCCGGCCGCCGGTCGCCTGGAGGAGGGGGTCGGAGCCGTCGCGCAGCCGGAGCCGCAGCCGTCCCGACTTCCTGCCCTGCTCGAAGGAGATGCCCGCCAACGCGCCCAGCGGGACGGCGAGTTCACCCAGGGTCTTGCGGAGCAGGCTCACGCTCTTGTCGCGGCCCGGGGTCAGCCGCAGGGTGTCGCCGTCGAAGGTCCACGTGCCGTCCCGTTGGAGGATTTCCGCCATGCGGGGATTCTTCCATCGGCTGCGAGGAGAGATGGTCTAGACCTGAAGGGGGTGGAGAGGCGATGGTGGGAGGCGCACAGTTCGATAAGTGGAGGGAGCTCGTCGTGAGATCGCACCACGGATCGACCCGCCTTCTCGGCTCGCTGCTGCTGGTGGTGGCGGCCGGGATCTTCGCCGTGGGAGCCACGCCCGTGTCCGAGAACGCCCCTGCCGACGCCTCTGCCGACGCCGCCACCGTCCCGCTGGGGCGGGTGATCCCGGCCCCCGCCTCGGTCCGGGCCGACGGAGAGCCGTACCGGCTGACGAGCGGTACGCGCATCGTCGTGGACGGCGGCCCCGAGGCTCACCGGGTGGGGGAGTACCTCGCCGGGATCCTGCGGCCCTCGACGGGATACCGGCTGCCGGTGACCGAACGCCAGGAGGCCGGAATCCGCCTCCGGTTGGCCCCCGGGGAGACGGGTCTCGGCCAGGAGGGGTATCGGCTGCGGAGCGGACGCTTGGGCGTCACCCTCACCGCCCGCGCGCCCGCCGGGCTCTTCCACGCCGTCCAGACCCTGCGCCAACTGCTGCCCGCCGCCGTCGAGAAGGACTCCGTGCAGCCGGGCCCCTGGCTGGTCGCGGGCGGCACGATCGAGGACACCCCGCGCTACGGCTGGCGCGGCGCGATGCTGGACGTCTCCCGCCACTTCTTCACCGTCGGCCAGGTGAAGCGCTACATCGACCAGTTGGCGCTCTACAAGTTCAACAAGCTGCATCTGCACCTCTCCGACGACCAGGGCTGGCGCATCGCGATCGACTCCTGGCCGCGCCTCGCCTCGTACGGCGGCTCCACGCAGGTCGGCGGCGGCCCCGGCGGCCACTACAGCAAGGCCGACTACCAGGAGATCGTCCGGTACGCGGCCTCGCGTCACCTGGAGGTCGTCCCCGAGATCGACATGCCGGGTCACACCAACGCGGCGCTCGCCTCCTACGCCGAGCTGAACTGCGACGGTGTCGCGCCCCCGCTCTACACCGGCACCGAGGTCGGATTCAGCTCCCTGTGCGTCGACAAGGACGTGACGTACGACTTCGTGGACGACGTCGTACGGGAGCTGGCCGCGCTCACGCCGGGGCGGTACCTCCACATCGGCGGCGACGAGGCGCACTCCACCAGCCACGAGGACTACGCGAAGTTCATGGACCGGGTGCAGCCGGTCGTCGAGCGGTACGGCAAGACCGTGGTCGGCTGGCACCAGCTGACCGGGGCCGCGCCGGCGCGGGGTGCTCTCGCGCAGTACTGGGGGCTGGACAGCACGGGTGCGGAGGAGAAGGAGCGGGTGGCCGCCGCCGCGCGCAACGGGACGGGGATCGTGCTGTCGCCCGCCGACCGGATCTACCTCGACATGAAGTACGACAAGGACACGCCGCTGGGGCTGGACTGGGCCGGGTACGTGGATGTGCGGCGGGCGTACGACTGGGATCCGGGGGCCTATCTGGCGGGGGTGCCGGCGGGGGCTGTCCGGGGGGTCGAGGCGCCGTTGTGGAGCGAGACGATCGTGACCTCGGAGGATGTTGAGTACATGGCGTTCCCGAGGGTGGTGGGGGTTGCCGAGTTGGGGTGGTCGCCGGTGGGTGCGCTCGACTGGGAGGGGTATCGGGTGCGGTTGGGTGCGCAGGGGGCGCGGTGGGATGCGTTGGGGGTTGGGTACTTTCGGGCGCCGGGGGTGCCGTGGGGTGCGCGGTAGGGGGGTGGGGTGCGTGTCTCGTCGGCGGGTGCGGGTGAGTGGGGCTTCTCGCGCAGTTCCCCGCGCCCCTGAAAAGCAGGGGCTGCGCCCCGTGCTTTTCCCGTCCGCGGTCCGTCGGCTTTCGCGTCCGCGGCTGCGTCGCCTTTGGCCCGCAGCTGGATGACGGCCCCATGCGACGGGCACCTCGGAGGACCGTACTCCGAGGTGCCCGTCAGTTTGTGGTGGGGCGGTGGTTACAGGCCCGCTATGGGGTTCTTCAGGTTGCCGACCAGTTGGAGTGCGCCCGCCGGGTCCGCGAGGTCGACCATCTGCTTGTTGTTGCGGAGTTGGAGGCGGTTGAGGCAGGACAGGGCGAACTCGGGGGCGAACATGTCGTACTGGGCGAACTTGTCGGCGAGTTCGGGCATCGCGTGCTGGTAGTCGCGGACGGTCTCGGCGACCGTGCGCCAGAAGTCCTCCTCGTCCAGGACGCCCTCCTCGGCGAGGTTCGCGGCCAGGAAGCGGAAGAAGCAGTCGAAGACGTCCGTGAAGAGGGACAGGAGCTTCTTGTCCTCGGGGACGTCGACGCGGAGGCGTTCGACCGTCGGTGGGAGCACCGCGTCCGGGTCCATGACCGCGATCTCCTCGGCGATGTCCTTGTAGATCGCCCGCTCGACCACGCCGTCCTTCAGGACCAGGATCACGTTCTCTCCGTGCGGCATGAACACGAGGTCGTAGGCGTAGAAGCTGTGCAGGAGCGGGGTGAAGTACGCCTTCAGATAGCGGCGCAGCCAGTCGGTCGGGGTCAGCCCCGAGCGCTCGATCAGTGCCGCCGCGAAGCCCCTGCCCTCGTGGTCGACATGGACCAGGGAGGCCATCGTCGCCAGGGACTCGCCCTCCTGGAGCATGGACACCGGGCTCTCGCGCCACAGCGCGGCCAGCATCTTGCGGTACGCGGAGAACTTGTCGGTGGCGGCCTCGTACTCCAGGTGCCGGTAGCCGACGGCCGCGCGCTCCCGGATGATCGACAGACCCGTGGACTTCAGGACCGGGTCGCTGTCGATGAGCCCGGCCAGCCAGTCGTTGATCGCCGGCGTCGCCTCCATGTACGCCGCCGACAGGCCGCGCATGAAGCCCATGTTGAGGACGGACAGGGCCGTCTTGACGTAGTGCTTCCCGGGGGCGGAGCTGTTGAAGAACGTCCGGATCGACTGCTGGGCCAGGTATTCGTCGTCACCCTCGCCGAGGCAGACCAGGTGCTGCTGGGCCACCTCGGCGGCGAAGGTGACGGAGAGCTTGTTCCACCACTGCCAGGGGTGGACCGGGATGAAGAGGTAGTCGGCGGGGTCCAGTTCGAGGTCGGTGAGGACCGAGCGGAAGCGGGCGACCGTCTCCGCGCCCAGTTCGTCCCGCAGGAAGGCCTCGTACTCGATGCCCACGCCCGCCGTGAACGCCGCCCGGGAGCGGTGCGCGGCCAGCCAGACCAGGCGGACCGGGTTCGCCGTCTCGGGAGCGTAGGACAGGTACTCGTGGACGCCGAAGCCGAGGCGGCCGTTGTTGGCGACGAAGCAGGGGTGGCCCTCGGTCATCCCGGTCTCGATGGCCTGGAAGCCGGCGTCCACCAGCTCGGCTACGGGCGTCTGCGGCTTGGTGAGCTTGTAGCAGGTGCCGGCGAGGGTGGAGGAGATCTCCTCCAGGTAGACCGGGAGGATCTCGTCGCTCAGGCCCAGGGACCGCTTCAGCTCGATGAAGAAGTCCAGCGCGGCGAGGGGGAGGTCGACGCCGTCCCGGCGACGGGTGATCGAGTCGGCGTCGACCTGCCAGTGGTCGAGGGCACGCCGGACGGCGGTGAACCCGTAGCGGGTCTGACCGTCGTCGCTGCGGACCTCGAAGCGGCCGTCGGCGGTGGCCTCCGGCGTGATGAGCCGCTCGTGGGCGAACTCGGCGAGGGCCTTGCGGATGAGCAGGCGGTTGGCCCGTGCCCAGCGGTGGGGGGACAGATGCGCTACGGCGTCGGACAGGGTCATACGGCTACTCCTCGGGCAGCCAGGCTCTGGCTGCGAAAGAACTGCTCTCGCGTGCAGAAGCTCAGCAGTGCGCGCTTCTCCGGCTTGTCGATCTCGCGGTCGGGGACGAAACCGACGACTTCGTTGAGGGCGTGGACGGCCTTGTTGGACACGTCCGGCTCGACGACGACCCGGTGGGTGGCCGGGTCCTCGAAGAGGTGCGCCATCACGGCGGTGATCACGGCCCTGGTGAAGCCGTGCACCGGGGTGTCCGTCGGCGGCACCAGGAAGTGCATGCCGACGTCCCCGGGCTCGGGCTCGTACAGGCCGACGAGTTCGCGGTGGGCGGGGTCGTACTTCTCCATGAGGAACGCGGGTTCGCCGTCGCGCAGCCCCAGCAGGGCGTGGTGGTGCGGGTCGGCCGCGATCTCCATGTACGCCCGCTCGACGTCCTCCAGCCTGGCGTCCTGCATCATCCAGTACGCCGCCTTGGGGTGCGTGACCCAGCCGTGCAGCAGCTCGGCGTCGGTGAGCGGGTCCAGGGGACGGAAGGTGAAGTCCGTGCCGTTCAGGCCGCTCATACGGCGAACTCCTGGAAGGCGATCGTCTTCTCCACCGGGTAGTACTCGGTGCCGAGCAGCTCGCGGATGATGTACGCGTTGCGGTACGCGCCCATGCCCAGGTCGGGCGAGGTGATGCTGTGGGTGTGGACGCCCGCGTTCTGGAGGAAGATCCCCCGGCCGGTGGTGTCGATCGCGTAGTTGCGGGCCACGTCGAAGCGGCCGTGGCCGTCGAAGACCAGCCGGTCGTTGATCGAGGAGAGGAAGGCCGGCGGCCGGTAGTGGTAGCCGGTGGCCAGGACCAGGCCCTCGGTCTCGATCTCGAAGTCCTTGCCCTGCTCGTCCTGGCGCAGGCCGAGAACGTACCGCCCGTCCTCGTGCGTGGCGCTGTTGAGGGACGAGTTGGTGAGCAGGCGGGTCGGTACCGGGCGGCCGCCGGCGGTCACGTTCTTCTGGTAGAGCAGGTCGAAGATCGAGTCGATCAGATCCCCGTTGATGCCCTTGAACAGGCCCTTCTGCTGCTTCTCCAGCCGGTAGCGGGTCTCCTCGGGCAGCGCGCGGAAGTAGTCGATGTAGTCCGGGGACGTCATCTCCAGCGTCAGCTTGGTGTATTCGAGGGGGAAGAACCGCGGGGAGCGGGTGACCCAGTTGAGCTGGTAGCCGTGGACGTCGATCTCGGAGAGGAGTTCGTAGTAGATCTCCGCGGCGCTCTGGCCGCTGCCGACGATCGTGATCGACTTCTTCGACCGCAGCTCCGCCTTGCGGTGCATGTACTGCGCGTTGTGGAAGAAGTCGCCGCCCAGGTCCTGGCAGGCCTCGGGGATGTACGGGACGGTGCCCGTGCCGAGGACCAGCCGCCGGGCACGCAGGACGTCCCCGTCGGCCGTGCGCACGGCGTAGACGTCGTCCTCGTACGTCACCTCCGTCACCGTCGTGCTGAAGCGGACGTTGCTCAGCCGGCCCGCTGCCCAGCGGCAGTAGTCGTCGTACTCGACCCGCAGGGGGTAGAAGTTCTCGCGGATGTAGAACGAGTACAGGCGGCCCGAGTCCTTCAGGTAGTTCAGGAAGGAGTACGGGGAGGTCGGGTCGGCGAGGGTGACCAGGTCCGACATGAACGGGGTCTGGAGGTGGGCGCCGTCGAGGAACATCCCCGAGTGCCACTCGAAGTCCGGCTTCGAGTCCAGGAAGATCCCGTCGAGTTCGGCGATGGGCTCGGTGAGGCAGGCGAGGCCGAGGTTGAAGGGTCCCAGTCCGATGCCGATGAAGTCGTAGGTCTTCACGGCGGGTTCAGGAAGCGACGCGGTCAAGGGATTCTCCCAGGTACTGCTCGGCATGGCCGGCGATCAGATCGAGCACGGCGGCGATGTCCTCGGCCGTGGTCTCGGGGTTGAGCAGGGTGAACTTCAGGTAGTGGCGACCGCCGACCTTGGTGCCCGCGACCACGGCGTCGCCGGAGGCGAACAGGGCCTTGCGGGCGTACAGGTTGGCGCGGTCGATCTCCGCCGGGTCGGTGACGGCCTCGGGGATGTAGCGGTAGACCAGCGTGGAGAGCTGGGGCTGCACGACGACGTCGTAGCGCGGGTCGGCGGCGAGCAGTTTCCAGCCCTCCTCCGCCAGGTCGCAGACCTCGTCGAAGAGCTGGCCGATGCCGTCGGCGCCCATCGTGCGCAGGGTCATCCACAGCTTGAGCGCGTCGAAGCGGCGGGTGGTCTGCAGGGACTTGTCGACCTGGTTGGGGATGCGCTCGGTGACCATGCGGCGCGGGTTGAGGTACTCCGCGTGGTAGGTGGCGTGGCGCAGGGTGTCTCCGTCGCGGACCAGGACGGCGGACGAACTCACCGGCTGGAAGAAGGACTTGTGGTAGTCCACCGTGACGGAGTCGGCGCGTTCGATGCCGTTCAGCAGGTCGCGGCGCTTGCGGGAGACGAGGAGGCCGCAGCCGTAGGCGGCGTCGACGTGCATCCAGGTGTCGTACTGGGCGCAGAGCTCGGCTATCTCGGGCAGCGGGTCGATGGAACCGAAGTCGGTGGTGCCGGAGGTGGCGACGACGGCCATGGGGACGAGGCCGTCGTTCCTGCAGCGCTCCAGCTCACGGGCGAGCGCCATGGTCTGCATGCGCTTGTCGCCGTCGACGGGGATGGAGACGACCGCGTCCTGGTCCAGGCCCAGCAGTTTCGCCGACTTCTTCACACTGAAGTGGCTGACCTCGGAGGCGAAGATCCGCAGTTTGGCGGTGCTGTCGGTTTTGGCCTCCTCGCGGGCGAGGAGCAGCGCCTGGAGGTTGGACTGCGAGCCGCCGGAGGTGAACACCCCGTCGGCGGACGGACCGAACCCGATGCGCTCGCTGGTCCAGTCGATCAGTTTGCGCTCGATCAGGGTGCCGCCGGCCGACTGGTCCCAGGTGTCCAGGGAGGAGTTGACGGCGGAGAGCACGGCCTCGCCCAGCACGGCCGGGATGACGACCGGGCAGTTGAGGTGGGCGAGGTAGCGCGGGTGGTGGAAGTAGATCGCGTCCCGCAGATAGACGTCCTCCAGCTCGTCGAGGACGGCGGCCGTGTCGTGCAGCGGCTTGTCGAGGTCGATCTTGTCGATGCGGGGGGAGAGGGCGTCGACGGTGACACCGGTGAACGGTCGTTCGGTGGTGGCGAGTTTGGCCGCCACCCGCTCCACGCCTTCGGTCACGGTGCGGCGGTACCGCTCCGCGGTCGTGTCATTGAGCAGGTGCGAGCGCATGGGGAGGTCCTCCGAGCGGGGCGGTCCGGGTGGGACGGAGAGGTGAGTGGGGGGTGACATCACGTCGTCCAACTTAGGTAAGCCTAACCTAATTAACTTGAGCGAAATCCTGGCTCGGCCGTGACCGTGGTCACTTCAGTGACTCCGGTTCCGGTGCCGGCGGTGACGCCCGACTATTCGCCGCGCTCCCGCAGTTGCTCCTCCGTCAGGCCCTCGCGCCAGTACCCGACGAAGGTGACGCGCCGCTTGTCGATCCCGCGCTCCCGCACGAGATGACGGCGCAACTCCTTCACGCGGCCGGACTCACCGGCGATCCAGGCGTACGGCAGCTCACTGGGCGGCAGTTGGGCCGCACGGATGGTGTCGAGGGCGGTCGGCGCCCCCTCGCTCCGCACCAGCCAGGTGATCTCGGCGTCGGCCTCCGTCACCAGATCCTGGATGTCCCCCGCGTGGTGGACCTCCAGCCAGACCCGCGCCCGCGTACCGGCAGGCAGCGACTCCAGGATCGCCGAGGCGGCGGGCAGCGCGGTGTCGTCGCCCCAGATCAGCACCAGGTCGGTGTCGGTCGGCGGACGGAAACGGATCGCGCGGTTGTCCGCGATCGCGGGCCCGAGCAGCACGACCCGGTGTCCGGGGGCGGCCTGGGCGGCCCACCGGGACGCCGGACCGGCGGGCGCGGCGGCCCCCGGCTCGACCCCGTGCAGCACGAAGTCGATGTCGATCTCGACGGTGTCGCCGTGGACGTCCGAGCGGAGCCCCCGCAGGGTGTACGAACGCATCACCGCCCGTACGTCGTCCGGCAGTTCCCGCCACCCCTGCCACCAGCCGTCGCCCAGCTCGAAGGGGATGGCCGGGGTGTCCTGCCCCGGATGCGGCAGAAAGAGGGAGAGTGACTGATCCCGGCCGTCGGAGTGGAAGTACCTCAGATCGTCCCCCGCGAACGAGACACGCACGAGAGACGGCCCCAGCCGCTCCGTCCGCACGACCTGAAGGGAGAAGAAACGGAAGGGGGTGGCTACGGCCGTCGTCATGAGATGGGCTCCTGAATCAGGGGCGGTACGAATGTGGGAGGGGGCGACCCCGGGAGACTCAGGGGCGCGGGGAACTGCGCGAGAAGCCCCACCGGAGCCGCAGCCGCCCCACGACCTCGGCCTTAACTGACCTTCTTCGCCTTCTCGATCGCCTCGGCCAGCTCCTCGAGAAGTGGCGCGCACTTGTCGTAGGACAGGATCGGCTCGGGGTTACGCCCGATGACCTGACCGGCCTTCACCGCGGGAAGCTTCTTCCACGTCGCCTCCTCGATCGCGTCCGGCTGGATCGCCGACGTGCGGTTGTCCATGATGATGACGTCCGCGTCGTACTTGTCGACGTTCTCCCAGCTGAGGTTCTCGAACCAGCCGCCACTGGCCTTCAGCGCGGCGGCGCTCGGCTCGACGAAGTTCACGCCGAGGGCCTTGAAGTACTCCAGGTCGATGGAGAGGTTCGAACCGGACACGTAGAAGATGTCCTGGCTGGCGGAGCCGGCGAGCACCTTGATGTCGGGCTTGGCCTTGGTGGCCGCGCGCAGCCGGGCGGCCGCGTCCTCGAACCGCTTCTTGGCGGCGGTGATCTTCTCGGACTCCGTGTCCGCGCCGAGGGACTTGGCCAGCTCCAGCACGCGCTGCAGCGGCTCGGTCAGCTGACGGTCGTACGCGGAGATGCCGACGCTCGGCGCGAGCTTGGCGATCTTGTCCTTGGAGGCCTCGGGCACGTACCAGAGGGTGCCGGCGTCGTCGAACATCGTGGTGATGAGGACGTCGGGGGAGAGGGAGGCGTACTTCTCGACGTTGAACTCGTCCCAGACGTTGCCGAGGATGGTGACCTTGTTGATGTCGAGGTCGCCGGCCTGGACGTCGGCCTTGCCGTCGGCGGTCCTGGTGGGGCCGAAGACGCCCTTGACGCCGATGCCGTAGTCGTGGAGCGCGGCGGCGACACCCACGAAGGCGACGATGGTCGACGGGACCTCGTCGGTCTTTACGGTCTCGCCGCGGTCGTCCTTGAACGACCAGGGGCCGGACTTGGCGGCAGCCGTCTCCTTGTCGGAGCCAGTGCTGCTGCTCGTCGAGTCCTCGTCCCCGCAGGCGGCGAGCACGGCACCGAGACCGAGTGCGCCACCGGCGGCGAGGATGCCACGGCGGGTGAGGTGAGCGGCTCTGGCGTTGGACATGTGTATGGCTACTTTCGAACGGGGCGGAGTGCCGCCCGAGGGCGAGTTCGAAGGTAGGTTAGCCTAACCTCATCCGTTGTCCAGAGGGTGGTTCCAGGGAGTGGGATACCCGGGTCCACTCCCGCCTCAATCTTTGAATCGCCTGTGAATCAAAGGTCGTTGCGCGCTGGCGAGCGTCGATGGGGTGTAAACCTGTGGCTTGCGTCACCAATGTGCAGGGTATCGCGGGGAGTTCCGGCCGCATCCCATACGGGGCAAAAAGGTACCCGGCTCGCGTGTGGCGAGCCGGGTGGGAGAGTGCCGGAGGCGCACTGTCATCGCTGATTCCGGCCATCATTCGAACGTACGCTGTCGACCGGCGGCGACGGCCCGTCGGTCAGCCGACGAGACCCAACTCCCGGGCGATCAGCATCCGTTGCACCTCGCTCGTGCCCTCGCCGATCTCCAGGATCTTCGAGTCGCGCCACATGCGGGCCACGGGGTATTCGTTCATGAAGCCGTAGCCGCCGTGGATCTGGGTGGCGTCGCGGGCGTTGTCCACGGCGATCGTCGACGAGTACAGCTTCGCCAGGGCGGCCTCCTTCTTGAAGGGTTCGCCGGAGACCAGCCGGTAGGCGGCGTCGCGCCAGGCCAACCGAGCCGTGTGGGCCTTCATCTCCATGTCGGCGATCTTGAACTGGATCGCCTGGTTGGCGCCGATCGGGCGACCGAAGGCGTGACGTTCCTTCGCATACTTCACCGACTCGTCCACACAGCCCTGGGCGAGGCCCGTGGCGAGGGCCGAGATGGCGATGCGGCCCTCGTCGAGGATGCGCAGGAACTGGGCGTAGCCGCGGCCCAGTTCGCCGAGGAGGTTCTCCGCGGGGACCCGTACGTCGGAGAAGGACAGCTCCCGGGTGTCGGAGGCGTTCCAGCCGACCTTGGAGTAGGGCGCCGCGACCGTGAAGCCGGGGGTGCCCGACGGGACGATGATCGACGAGATCAGCGGCTTGCCCTCCGGGGTGCGGCCCGTCACCGCCGTGACCGTGACCAGGCCCGTGATGTCCGTGCCCGAGTTGGTGATGAAGCACTTGCTGCCGTTGATGACCCATTCGTTCGTCGACTCGTCCAGGCGGGCCGTCGTACGGGTCGCGCCCGCGTCCGAGCCGCCGTCCGGTTCCGTCAGGCCGAACGCGCCCAGCATCTCGCCGGAGCACAGCCGCGGCAGCCACTGCGCCTTCTGGGCCGGTGTGCCGAAGAGGTGGATCGGCATCGCGCCCAGGGAGACCCCGGCTTCGAGGGTGATGGCCACGGACGAGTCCACCCGGGCCAGCTCCTCCAGCGCGATGCCGAGCGCCAGATAGTCGCCGCCCATGCCGCCGTACTCCTCGGGGAACGGCAGTCCGAACAGCCCCATGCGGCCCATCTCGCGCACGATCTCGTACGGGAACTCGTGCCGCTCGTAGAAGTCGCCGATCTTGGGTGCGACGACGTCGTGCGCGAACTCCTCGACCGTACGGCGGAGTTCTTCCAGTTCGGGGGAGAGACGGTGGTTCATGGATGTCACTGCTCCTTCAGGTCCTCGTGGCCCTCGTCGTCCTCGTGGGACAGGGCTCGTACGGTGCGGGACGGGCTGGGTCGGCCCAGGTGTCCGGCCATCCACACGCTGGTGGCGACGAGACGGCCGAGGTCGACGCCGGTGTCGATGCCGAGTCCGCGCAGCATCCACACGAGGTCTTCGGTGGCGAGATTGCCGGTGGCGGACTTCGCGTACGGGCAGCCGCCGAGGCCGCCCGCGGAGGCGTCCACGGTGGTGACGCCGTGCTGAAGCGCCGCATAGGTGTTGGCGAGGGCCTGGCCGTACGTGTCGTGGAAGTGCACGCCGAGCTTGTCCACGGGGACGTCGAGTTCGGTCAGCAGCGCCCGTACGTGACCCGGTGTCGCCACCCCGATGGTGTCGCCGAGGCTGAGTTCGTCGCAGCCCATGTCGAGCAGGGCGCGGCAGACCTTGGTCACCTGGGGGATCGGGACCGCGCCCTCCCACGGGTCGCCGAAGCACATCGACAGATAGCCGCGGACGTGCGCGCCCTCCGCCTTCGCGCGGCCGACGACCGGTGCGAACATCGCCAGTGCCTCGTCGACCGTGCGGTTGAGGTTGGCCTTGGCGAAGGACTCGGTGGCGCTGGCGAAGACGGCGATCCGGCGGGCGCCGAGCGCGAGGGCGCGGTCGAGGCCGCGCTCGTTGGGGACGAGGACGGGGAGGGCCACCGGCAGGTCGCTCACGAGCGGGAAGACCCGCTCCGCGTCGGCCAGTTGGGGCACCCACTTGGGGTGGACGAAACTGGTGGCCTCGATCGTGGTGAGTCCCGCGTCGGCCAGGCGGCGGACGAACTCCGCCTTGACCTCGGTGGGCACGGTCGACTTCTCGTTCTGCAGGCCGTCCCGGGCACCGACCTCGTGGATCCGGACGCGGGCCGGCAGACCGGGTTCGCGGACCGTCATGGGCAGGGTCATCGCTCCACCTCCTCGTGGGGTGCGACGACCGCGAGGACCTGGTCCATGGCGACCGTCGTGCCCGGTGTGACGTCCAGCTCGGCGACCGTCCCGGCGTGCGGCGCGGAGACCACGTGCTCCATCTTCATCGCCTCCACCACCAGCAGGCTCTGACCGGCGGTCACCTCGTCCCCGACGGCCACCTTCACCACGGTGACGGTGCCGGGCATGGGGGCCATTAGCGAGTCGGCGCCGGCGTGCGCGGAGCGGCTCAGGGACGCCGCCACGGGGTCGTGATCGCGCACGTGCCAGGCGTCGCCGTCGCGGCCCAGCCAGTCGGCGGCGTGGTCGAAGGTGTGGGTGACGCCGTCGAGGTGGAGCGTGAGCCGGCCCTCGCCCCCGGGACGCGGGAGCGCGCACCCGGACCCCCGCAGGGGGGTGTCGGTCCCGTCCGGCAGCACCTCGGTCGTGCCGTCCGCCGCACGGCGCACCCGCACGGTCACCGGCTCGTGCCCCGGCAGTCGCAGATGGTGCGCCGTCCAGGCCCGCTCACCGCCCAGCCGCCAGCCGACGGCCGCGTCGAACGGATCGGTCCAGCCGGAGCCGGTGCCGGAGTGGCCGCCGCCGTCGGCCGGGGTCAGCGCGGCCTGGCGCAGCAGCGCCGCCGCCGCGAGGACCTCCACCGGCACCTCGTCCCGCACCAGCCCGTCCACCTCCCGCTCGACCAGCCCCGTGTCCAACTCGCCCGCCACCACCGCCGGGTGGGCCAGCAGCCGCCGCAGGAACCCGGCGTTCGTCTGGACGCCCAGGGTGACCGTCTCCGCGAGGGCCGCCCTGAGCCGGCGCAGGGCGGTGGCGCGGTCGGGGCCGTACGCGATGACCTTGGAGAGCATCGGGTCGTACAGCGAGCCGACCTCCGTGCCCTCGCTGAGGCCGGAGTCCGTGCGGACGCCGTCGCCCTGGGGTTCGCGCAGCCGCAGGATCGTGCCGCCGGAGGGGAGGAAGCCGCGCGCGGGGTCCTCGGCGCAGAGGCGGGCCTCGACCGCGTGCCCCGTCAGCGTCACGTCCTCCTGACCGAACGCCAGCCGCTCGCCCGCCGCGACCCGCAGCTGCCACTCCACCAGGTCGACACCGGTGATCAGCTCGGTCACCGGGTGCTCCACCTGGAGGCGGGTGTTCATCTCCATGAAGTAGTACGAGGACGGGTCACCGCCGGGGACGATGAACTCGACCGTGCCCGCGCCGGAGTAGCCGCAGGACCGGGCCGCCTGGACGGCCGCCTCGCCCATGGCGGCTCGGGTGGCCTCGTCGAGCAGGACGCTGGGCGCCTCCTCGATGATCTTCTGGTGGCGGCGCTGGAGGGAGCATTCGCGCTCGCCGAGGTGCACCACGTTGCCGTGGCCGTCCGCCAGGACCTGGATCTCGATGTGCCGGGGGCGGTCGATCCACCGCTCCACGAGGAGGGTGTCGTCGCCGAAGGAGGCGCGGGCCTCGCGGCGGGCGGCGGCGATCTCGTCGGCCAGCACGGCCGCGTCCCGGACCAGCCGCATGCCCTTGCCGCCGCCGCCCGCGCTGGGCTTCAGCAGTACCGGCATGCCGATCTCCCGTGCGGCGTCGACGAGTTGGCCGTCCGTCAGACCGCTGCCGCTGGAGCCGGGCACCACCGGCACCCCGGCCGCCCGGACCGTCTCCTTGGCGCGGATCTTGTCGCCCATGAGGGAGATGGCGTCGGCGGGCGGACCGATGAAGACGAGGCCCGCGTCGGCGCACGCCCGCGCGAAGGCGGCGTTCTCCGCGAGGAAGCCGTACCCCGGGTGCACCGCCTGTGCGCCCGTGCGGGCAGCCGCCTGAAGCAGCCGCTCGGCCACGAGATAGCTCTCGCTCGCCGGGGCCGGACCGATCCGTACCGCCGTGTCGGCCTCCCGGACGTGCCGGGCGTCGGCATCCGCGTCGGAGTACACCGCGACGGAGCGGACGCCCAGCGACCGCAGGGTGCGGATGACGCGGACGGCGATCTCGCCCCGGTTGGCCACGAGAACCGTGTCGAACATGCTCACTGTCAGCTCCCCCTCACATCCGGAAGACGCCGAACTGGGGGTCACCCAGGGGCGCGTTGGCACAGGCGGTCAGGGCCAGGCCCAGGACCTGGCGGGTGTCGAGGGGGTCGATGACCCCGTCGTCCCACAGCCGGGCGGTGGCGTAGTAGGCGTTGCCCTGGCGCTCGTACTGGGCGCGGATCGGGTCCTTGAAGGACTCCTCGTCCGCCGCCGGCCAGTCCTCGCCGCGCGCCTCCAACTGGTCCCGCTTCACGGTCGCGAGGACGGACGCGGCCTGCTCGCCGCCCATCACCGAGATCTTGGCGTTCGGCCACATCCACAGGAAGCGCGGCGAGTACGCCCGGCCGCACATCGAGTAGTTGCCCGCGCCGTACGAGCCGCCGATGACGACCGTCAGCTTGGGGACGCGGGTGCAGGCCACCGCCGTCACCATCTTGGCGCCGTGCTTGGCGATGCCACCCGCCTCGTAGTCCCGGCCGACCATGAAGCCGGAGATGTTCTGCAGGAAGACCAGCGGGATGCCGCGCTGGTCGCACAGCTCGATGAAGTGGGCGCCCTTCTGGGCGGACTCGGAGAACAGGATGCCGTTGTTGGCGACGATCCCGACCGGGTGCCCGTGGATCCGGGCGAAGCCGGTGACGAGGGTCTGCCCGAACTCCGCCTTGAACTCGGCGAACCGGGAGCCGTCGACCACGCGCGCGATGACCTCCCGCACGTCGTACGGGGTGCGGGAGTCGACCGGCACCGCCCCGTACAGCGTGTACGGATCGACCTTGGGCTCGACGACCGGTTCGACCGACCAGGGCAGCGGGCCCCGGGCGGGCAGGGTGGAGACGATGGTCCGCACGATGCGCAGGGCGTGGGCGTCGCTCTCCGCGAGGTGGTCGGTGACACCCGAGATCCGGGAGTGCACCTCGCCGCCGCCCAGCTCCTCGGCGGTGACGACCTCACCGGTGGCGGCCTTCACGAGCGGCGGGCCGCCGAGGAAGATCGTGCCCTGCCCCCGGACGATGACGGCTTCGTCGCTCATGGCGGGGACATACGCGCCGCCGGCCGTGCACGAGCCCAGCACGGCGGCGATCTGCGGGATGCCCGCCCCCGACATCCGCGCCTGGTTGTAGAAGATCCGGCCGAAGTGCTCACGGTCGGGGAAGACCTCGTCCTGCATGGGCAGGAAGGCACCGCCGGAGTCGACGAGGTAGAGGCAGGGCAGGCGGTTCTCCAGGGCCACCTCCTGCGCGCGCAGGTGCTTCTTCACCGTCATCGGGTAGTAGGTGCCGCCCTTGACGGTGGCGTCGTTGGCGACGACGACGCACTCGCGCCCGCCGACCCGGCCGATCCCGGCGATCACCCCCGCCGCCGGTGCCTGCCCCTCGTACAGCCCGTCGGCGGCCAGGGGCGCCAGCTCCAGGAACGGGGAGCCGGGGTCGAGGAGGGTGTCGACCCGGTCGCGCGGCAGCAGCTTGCCGCGCGCGGTGTGCCGGGCGCGCGCCTTCTCGCCGCCGCCGAGCCGGGCGGCGGCGAGCTTGCCGCGCAGCTCGTCCGCCAGCGCGCGGTGGGCCTCCTCGTTGGCCCGCCAGGCTTCCGACGCGGGGTCGGCCGCGCTGTGAAGCTCCGGTGCCTCGTGCATCCTGCGAACCCCTCACCTAGTTAATGAGCGTTAACGCATTTCCCTCAGGTTAACGACCGCTAACCTCCCTGTCTAGAATTGCTCACATGACCACCAGAACCGACGCCCCCACCCGTCGCGAGCAGATCCTCAAGGAGGCCGCGCGGCTCTTCGCCGAGCGCGGCTTCCACGGCGTCGGTGTCGACGAGATAGGAGCCGCCGTGGGTATCAGCGGCCCCGGTCTCTACCGGCACTTCGCCGGCAAGGACGCGATGCTCGCCGAGCTGCTGGTCGGCATCAGTGAGCAGCTCCTGACGGGCGCCAAGCGGCGGCTGGCGGAGGCCGACGGGGGGCCCGCCGACGTGGTCCTCGACTCGCTCATCGAGGGGCACATCGACTTCGCCCTGGACGACCGCCCCCTGATCACCCTGCACGACCGTGAGCTGGACCGCCTCCGCGACAGCGACCGCAAGCTCGTACGCCAGCTCCAGCGCCAGTACGTCGAGCTGTGGGTGCAGGTGCTGCGCGAGGTCCACCCGGGCCTCACGGAGCCCGCCGCCCGCTCCGCCGTGCACTCGGTCTTCGGCCTGCTGAACTCCACGCCGCACCTCGGCCGCCCCGGCTCCCTCCCGGGTCGGACGGCCATGGCGGAGTTGCTGCACCGGATGGCGCGGGGGGCGTTCGGGGCGGCTGCGGCGCCGGAGTGACGAGCGTTACGGAGGGAAGGGTCTGGACGGGCTTCGCTACCCGCCGGTACGGTTGTCTGAGCAAGCGCTTAGCCGTGTCCGGTGGGCCGCGACCATCTGCCGATGGACCGCGACCCTCGGCCGAGGAACCCCGACGGCGAGCAACCAGGTACGCGAGAGCGGCGCCGGTTTAGGCGCAAGAAGGGTGGCGGCGGTGCGCCGTACGGTGTTCAACGAGGATCACGAGGCGTTCCGGGAGACCCTCCGTGCCTTCATCGAGGCCGAGGTCGTGCCGGTGTACGACGAGTGGCTCGCCGCGGGCCAGGCGCCGCGCGACTTCTACTACAAGCTCGCCGAGCTCGGTGTCTTCGGCATCCGCGTCGACGAGGAGTACGGCGGCGCCGGCATCGACTCCTACAAGTTCGAGGCCGTCCTCTACGAGGAGACCGCCCGCGCGGGCATCACCTTCGGTGGCTCCGGCGTGCAC
This sequence comes from Streptomyces akebiae, assembly GCF_019599145.1. Lineage (NCBI taxonomy): Bacteria > Bacillati > Actinomycetota > Actinomycetes > Kitasatosporales > Streptomycetaceae > Streptomyces > Streptomyces akebiae. Next base: position 6,501,958 of record NZ_CP080647.1, read on the forward strand.
GTGCTGCTCGGCCTGCCCTACATCAAGCTGCTCGCCACCGACGAGCAGAAGAAGCGCTTCCTGCCGAAGTTCGTCTCCGGCGAGGAGATGTGGGCCATCGCGATGACCGAGCCGGGCACCGGCTCCGACCTCGCGGGCATGCGCACCACCGCCAAGCTCTCCGAGGACGGCACGCACTACGTCCTCAACGGCGCCAAGACCTTCATCACCGGCGGCGTCCACGCCGACCGCATGATCGTCTGCGCCCGCACCGCCTCCGCCACCGCCGAGGACCGCCGCCACGGCATCTCCCTCTTCGTCGTGGACACCAAGGCCGAGGGCTACTCGGTCGGCCGCAAGCTCGACAAGCTCGGCCTGAAGACCTCCGACACCGCCGAGCTGGCGTTCGTCGACGTCAAGGTGCCCGTCGAGGACCTCCTCGGCGAGGAGAACAAGGGCTTCTACTACCTCGGCCACAACCTCGCCTCCGAGCGCTGGGGCATCGCCTACGGCGCCTACGCGCAGGCCAAGGCGGCCATCCGGTTCGCCAAGGACTACGTCAAGGAGCGCACCGTCTTCGGTCAGCCGGTGGCCGCCTTCCAGAACACCAAGTTCGAGCTGGCCGCCTGCCAGGCCGAGGTCGACGCCGCCGAGGCCGTCGTGGACCGCGCCACCGAGGCGCTGGACGCGGGCGAGCTGACCGCCGCCGAGGCCGCCTCCGCCAAGCTGTTCACCACCGAGGTCGCCCACCGCGTCATCGACCGCTGCCTCCAGCTGCACGGCGGCTACGGCTTCATGAACGAGTACCCGATCGCCCGGCTGTACGCGGACAACCGCGTCAACCGCATCTACGGCGGCACCAGCGAGATCATGAAGACGATCATCGCCAAGGACATGGGTCTGTAGGGACACGGGTCTGTAAGGCACCGGAAACCGCTGCACAGTACAACTGACCTCATGAGTCAGCCCGCGTTCCAGTCTCTCCTCGATCTGCTCGACCTGGAGCAGATCGAGGAGAACATCTTCCGCGGCCAGTCCCGGCCCGCCATCGTCCCCCGGGTCTTCGGCGGGCAGGTCGCGGCCCAGGCGCTCGTCGCCGCCGGGCGGACCGTCCCCGCCGACCGGCTCCCGCACTCCCTCCACGCGTACTTCCTGCGCATCGGCGACGCCGGCGCGCCCATCGTCTACACCGTGGAGCGCATGAACGACGGCCGCTCCTTCACCGCGCGCCGCGTCGTCGCCGTCCAGCACGGCCAGCCGATCTTCGCCCTCTCGGCGTCCTTCCAGCGGTACGAGGACGGCCTCGACCACCAGGCCCCGATGCCCGCCGCGCCCGACCCCGAGACCCTCCCCACCGCCGAGGAACGCCTCCCGGCGTACGACCTCGACCCGGCCGTCGTGGAGAAGATGCTGGAGGCCCGCGCCGCCGTCGACCTGCGCTACGTCGACGACCCGCCCTACGGCCGCTACGGCGAGCCCCGCGAACCCCGCTCCCAGGTCTGGTTCCGCGCCAACGGAAAGCTCGACGACGACCCCCTGCTGCACGTCGTCCTCGCCACCTACGTCTCCGACATGACGCTCCTCGACTCCATCCTGCTCGCGCACGGACGCGGCGGCTGGGCCGTCGGGGACGTCGTCGGGGCCTCCCTCGACCACGCCATGTGGTTCCACCGGCCCTTCCGCGCCGACGAATGGCTCCTGTACGACCAGGAGTCACCGTCGGCGGCGGCCGGCCGGGGTCTCGGCCAGGGCCGGATCTACACCCAGGACGGCCGCCTCGCGATCTCCGTCATCCAGGAGGGCGTGGTGCGCGTCCCGAGGGACCCCGGGACTACTCCCCGCTGAGCCCCGCCTGCTCCAGCAGGTACGCCGACATCGGGTCGTAGTGGCGCGGGCTGACCACGTGGTCGTCCAGGGGAACCACGACCTGGAGGGTGCCCTCGGACTCGCCGAGGAAGAGGGCCGGGTCGTTGGAGTCCGCGTACCCGACGGAGTCGATGCCGAGCTGGCCGGCGCAGCCCGCCCAGCCGTGGTCGGCGACGACCAGGTCGGGCAGCGGCCGGCCGGCGCCCTCCAGGCCCCGCAGGATGGCGCGCATCGGCTCGGGGGAGTGGGTGTGCCACAGCGTGGCGCCGTGTTCGAGGACGGCCACGTCCGCGAACTGCATGACGTACCCCTCCTCCGTCTGCAGGCCGTCCGGGATGACGACGATCTCGCAGCCGGCCGCGCGCAGCGCCCGCGCGGTCTCGTGGTGGACCTGGAGCAGCCCGCCGGGGTGCCCGGTGGCGAACAGGACGCGCTGCCCGCCCTCCGCCGCCTTGCGCAGCCGGGCCGCCATGCGCTCCAGCGCGTCGACCGTCAGGTCCGGGTCGATGGTGTCCTGGCCGTAGCGGTACCCCGGGTCGTCGTTCACGCCGACGCGCTCCGCCATCACGGCCAGCACGTCCTGCTCGTCGCTCCAGCGGTCGCCGAGCTCCAGGCCGAGCCAGTAGTGGCGGTTGCCGTTGGCCAGTTCGCGGTAGTGGGAGAGGTTGTTCTCGCGCGGCGTGGCGACGTCGCCCGCGATACGCGTCCGTACGAGGTGTTCGACGAGCTCGGCGCGGCTGGGGGTCCCGGGTATCGGCATGCGTCCATTGTGAGGCAGACAACTGCGCGAGTCGCGGGCGTCCCGCCCGCTGCGACCTGCGTCACTCCGCGTCGGCCGGTCGAGCGGGCCCGTCGGCTCACTCCTGCCGCAGCGCGAACCACAACTCCATGCGGACGTCCGGGTCGTCGAGATCCGTGTCCAGCAACGCGGCGCAGCGGGCGACGCGTTGGCGGACCGTGTTGCGGTGCACGGACAGGGCGACGGCCGTGCGGTCCCAACTGCCGTGCAGGGAGAGCCAGGTGCGCAGGGTTTCGGTGAGCGCGGCGGCACCGGGGGCGGCGGTGAGCGGGGCCAGCAGGGCCTGGGCGTGGGCGGTCGCGTCCTCCGGCGGCACGAGTTGGGCCAGCGTCGTCGGGAGCCCGTGCCGGACCAGCGCCGCCCGGGTGGCCCGGGCGCGGGCCAGAGCGCGGGCGGCCTGTACGTCGGCGGCGGGCCACGCGTGCGGCTCGGCGGGGGCGCTCACCCCGCACGTCCAGCCGGGCTGCTCGGGGATCTCGCGGTCGGCGGGGACGAGGACGCGTACGACGCCGCCGTGGGCGTCGGCCAGCGCGGAGCCGAGGGCGGCGCCGAGCGCGGCGGCGGCCAGGGCTTCCGGCCGGGGGGCGCCCTCGGCGGGGCGGGCGTGGACCACGTGCCAGTGGGTGCCCGCGCCCAGGAGCGGAGCGACCTCCTGCGGCTCGGCGCCGAGCAGGAGCCGTACCAGCGCCGAGGTGCGGGCCGCGCCGGTGCCGCTGCGGTGTTCCCCGGTGAGGAGGGAGAGGAGGACGGCGGCGACCGAGGCGATGGTGTGGTCGCCGGGGGTGCGGTGGGGGGTGGCGATGCCGAGGGTGAAGCCCTGTCCTGGGGAGGTGAGGGCGTAGGCGGCGAGGTGGGCGCCGTCGGCGGTGTCGGTGGCGGAGGTGGGGGTGGGGCTGGGGCTGGGGCTGGGGGTGCGCGGGGAGGGCTCGGGGGATCGCGGAGGCGTGGCGGGTGCGGGTGGTTCGTGGTTGGTCGCGCGGTTCCTCGTGCCGCTGAGGGGTCTGGGGCGGACCACGGCCGTCAGGGCCGCCAGGCCCTGGTCGGCCGCCTCGCCGTGCGTGCGTCCGTACGACGCCAGTTCCGTGCCCTCCGGGCCGTACAGCACCGCCCGGCCGGAGACGCGCCGGGCGAGCTGGCGGAGGACCGCGTGGACCGGGTCCGGGCGGGACGCGGCGGCTGCCAGGCCCTGCTGGGCCTCGGTGACGCGACGGAGTTCGGCGTGGCGGGCGCGGGCCATCAGCAGCCAGACCGCGCGGGCGACGCCGGAGAAGGTGGTGCTGGGCGGGACCTCGATCAGGGGCAGGCCGTGGGCGTCACAGGCGGCTGCCAGGGCCCCCGGGACGCGGTCGTGGACGGGGGCGACGCCGAAGCCGAGGGCCGCGCCGCCCGCCGCGACGATGCGCGCGACGTAGCCGTCGAAGTAGTCGTCCGAGGAGGCGTCCGAGGAGGTGTCCCAGGAGGCGCCCGGGTCGGCCGCCGCCGGGATGTGCACGCCGGCCGTCAGCAGCAGCTCGCCGCCGAGCAGATACGGGTACGGGTCCGACATCTCCGAGGTGTGCGCCCAGTGGATCGCCGTCCCCGCGTCCACCGGGCCGGCGATCTGCCGCAGGCCCAGGTCGCCATGGGCCAGCAGCGCCGAGAGGGGCACGGGCGGGGTGGGCGGGACGGCGGGGGCGGCGGGGGCGGCCGGGTCCGGCATGGTGTGCGTTCCTTCTATCCAGCACGGCTCGAATGGATGAAACGTACACTTCGCAGTCGTTCGTCGGCCACCTAGTGTCGGTGCCGCCACCGGCCGGTGGCGGAGTCGTACCGAGTGGGACATACGCGGCACACTCGCGGTGAGACGTACGAAAGAAGGCAGAACCTCATGACTGACCCCGAGACGACCCGTGGCCCCGTCGACGCGCCCCGCGGACCGGTCGACTCGCCCCGCGGCCCGGTCGACTCCTCCCGTGTCCCGCGCTACGCCGGACCCGCGACCTACGCCCGGCTGCCGCGCCTGGACGAGGTGGGCCGGGCGGATGTCGCCGTCGTGGGAGTGCCGTTCGACTCGGGTGTCTCCTACCGGCCGGGCGCCCGCTTCGGCGGCAACGCGATCCGCGAGGCGTCCCGGCTGCTGCGCCCCTACAACCCGGCCCAGGACGCCTCCCCGTTCGCCCTCGCCCAGGTCGCGGACGCCGGTGACATCGCGGCCAACCCGTTCAACATCAACGAGGCGGTGGAGACGGTCGAGGCGGCGGCGGACGAGCTGCTCGGGACGGGCGCCCGGCTGATGACCCTCGGCGGCGACCACACCATCGCGCTCCCGCTGCTGCGGTCGGTCGCCAAGAAGCACGGCCCGGTGGCGCTGCTCCACTTCGACGCGCACCTCGACACCTGGGACACGTACTTCGGCGCCGAGTACACGCACGGCACCCCGTTCCGGCGGGCGGTCGAGGAGGGCATCCTGGACACGTCCGCCCTCTCCCACGTGGGCACGCGCGGGCCGCTGTACGGCAAGCAGGACCTCACCGACGACGAGAAGATGGGCTTCGGGATCGTCACGTCGGCGGACGTGATGCGGCGCGGGGTGGACGAGATCGCCGACCAGCTGCGCCAGCGGATCGGGGACCGTCCCCTCTACATCTCCATCGACATCGACTGCCTCGACCCGGCCCACGCGCCGGGCACGGGCACGCCGGAGGCGGGCGGCATGACCTCGCGGGAGCTCCTGGAGATCCTGCGCGGCCTGGCCGCCTGCAACCTGGTCTCCGCCGACGTCGTCGAGGTGGCGCCCGCGTACGATCACGCCGAGATCACCGCGGTGGCCGCCTCGCACACGGCGTACGAACTCACCACGATCATGTCCCGGCAGATCGCCGCAACCCGTGAGGAGAACGAAGGCAAGTGACCCACGACCACGACCTGGTACTCCGCCCGACGGCCGCCCAGACGGAGGCCGCGCTGAACCCTCCCCCCGGCCGCACCGGCGGGGACCTGGTCGTGGAGACGCTGGCCGGGCTCGGCGCGACGACGGTCTTCGGGCTCCCCGGCCAGCACGCGCTCGGCCTGTTCGATGCGCTGCGCCGCTCCGACCTGCGCTACATCGGTCTGCGGGTGGAGAACAACGCGGGGTTCGCGGCGGACGCGTACGGCCGGATCACGGGCGAGGCGGCGCCGCTGCTGCTGTCCACCGGGCCGGGCGCGCTGACGTCACTGGCGGCGCTGCAGGAGGCGGCGGCGGCCTCGGCCCCGGTCCTCGCCATCAGCAGTCAGATCCCGACCGCGGGCCTGGGCGGCGGGCGCCACGGCTACCTCCACGAACTGCCGGACCAGGCGGCCTCGTTCCGGGGTGTGGTGAAGTCCGTCCACACCGTCCGCACCCAGTCCCAGATCCCGTCCGCGATCGAGGCCGCCTGGAAGTCGGCGCTGTCGGCCCCGCACGGCCCGGTGTGGGTGGAGATCCCGCAGGACGTGCTGCTCGCCGAGACGTCGATCCCGGTGGTGACGGGCGGCGACGCCTTCCCCGAGGAACTGCCCCCGCGCCCCGAACTGACCGCGCTGGCCGCCCATCTGCTGTCGACGGCGGCCCGTCCGGCGATCATCGCGGGCGGCGGGGTGGTACGGGCGGACGCCTCCGGCAAGCTGCGGATGCTGGCGGAGCGGCTGTCGGCGCCGGTCGTGACGACGTACGGGGGGAAGGGGGCCTTCCCGTGGACGCACCCGCTGTCGCTCCAGTCCTGGCTGGAGGACCGGCACACGACGGACTTCCTGGAGGACGCGGACGTCCTGCTGGTCGTCGGCTCGGGCCTCGGTGAACTCTCCTCGAACTACCACACGTTCAAGCCCCGGGGCCGGGTCGTCCAGATCGAGGCGGACCTCGGGAAGCTGGAGTCCAACCATCCCGCGCTGGGCATCCACGCGGACGCGCGGCTGGCGCTGACGGCGCTGCTGGAGACGATCGAGGGGCCCCGGGAGGACGCGGCGGCGCCGGAGCGGGTGCGGGACGTGCTCGCGAGGGTGCGTGAGCGGATCGACGGACAACGACTCACCCTCGAACAGGACCTGCTGGCTTCCATCCGGCGGGCTCTGCCGGCCCGGACTCCCTCCTTCTGGGACATGACGATCCTGGCGTACTGGGCCTGGTCCGCGTTCGACCCCAAGCACCCCAACACCATGCACTCCGCGCAGGGCTCCGGCGGCCTCGGCTACGCCTTCCCGGCGGCCCTCGGCGCGGCGGCGGCCGACCCGACCCAGCCGGTGCTGGCCGTCTCCGGCGACGGCGGCGCGCTGTACTCGATCGCGGAGCTGGCCACGGCCCGGCAGTACGACCTCGACGTCACCTGGCTCATCGTCGACGACGGCGGCTACGGCATCCTGCGCGAGTACATGACCGACGCGTTCGGCCAGACGACCGGCACGGAACTGACCCGCCCGGACTTCGTGGCCCTGGCCGAGTCCTTCGGCGTCCCGGCCACCCGGACGACCCCCGAGACCCTCGCGGCCGACCTGACCAAGTCCCTTGCCACGCAGGGCCCTTCGGTGGTCGTGCTGCCGACGGTGCTGCGGATGTTCGCGCCGACGCACTTGTGATGACGCACGTCACCTGACGCGGTCAGGGGCGGAGGCGGGCGGCCAACCCCTCGAAGTAGCCGCGGTGCACGGCGGGCAGGTCCACCTGTTCGGGTCCAGGAGCCAGAGAAGGTGGGCCCCTTCCAGGAAGGCGGCCACCTCGGTGGCCAGCGTCGTCGGGTTCACGTCCGGGCGGGCCGAGCCGTCCGATGTCGCGCGGGTGAAGAGAGCCGTCAGGTGGGTGCCGAGGGCTCGGCCCCGGTCGCGGAACCAGGTGTGCAAGGCCGTGCCGGGCGTCAGGTTCTCGGCCGTCAACGTGGTGTGCAGGGCGGTCAGTTCGCGCTCGGTGGCCGCCGTGTGCTCGGCGTCGCGTACGAACCAGTCGAAGGCCTCCGTGAGGGTGGGCTCGGAGGCCGGGGTGGCCGACAGGCGGGCCAGGGCGCGGCGGTCGGCCTCCTCCAGCACCGCCTGGACCAGGCCGTCCTTGCTGCCGAAGTGGTGGATGAGGGCGGAGGGGGTGACGCCGGCCTGTTCGGCGATCGCGGCTACGCCCGTGCCTCGTACGCCCTGCTGGGAGAAGAGCGTGATCGCCGCGTCCACCATCGCGCGGCGGCGTTCCACGCCCCGCTTCTGCCCTGTCCCTTGACTCCCGGCATGCGATCCCCGCGCCACACGGCCTGACCGGCGCCCGCGGGCGTGGGTGCGGCGCGCGTACCCGGTACCGACGGGCACGCGCGCCGCGAGTGGTGTCGGCACGGAGCGAGGTCTCGGCGCAGAGAGACCGGTCCCAGCGCAGAGCGACCGGGCTCAGCGCAGAGCCGCTCCGAACATCGCGTCCGTGACCGGGCCCGCCACGTCCCCGGGGCCGAAGGCCAGGGCCGACGTGGTGGTCGGGCCGGTGGTGGTGCCGGGGAGGACCCAGACGGCTCCGTTGTCGCTGTTCTCGGCGGGGGCGCCCACGGCGAGGTCGGGGTGACCGTTGCCGTTGAGGTCCAGCAGGGCCGTGGTGGTACCGAACTTGTCGTCCGCCTCGGCGACCCCGGGGATCCCGGCGGTGTTCTGGTGGAAGACCTTGGTGCCGGCACCCGTGACACCGGAGGCGGTGCCCGGGACGAGGGCGACCGAGCCGGTGTTCACGATGGCGTCGACGTCCTCGTACGCGATGCCGAGGGCGATGTCGGCGTAGCCGTCGCCGGTGACGTCGGCGACCGAGACCGCCGAGCCGACCAGGTCGCCCTCCTCCTGCGCGCCGGGGAAGCCGGGCAGGCTCTGGTCGAAGGTCTGGACGTTCCCCTCGGACGTGCCGGTGGGCGAGCCGTAGGCCACGCGGACCTGGTCGGACCAGCCCTCGGCGCCCACGACCACGTCGTCGTAGCCGTCACCGTTCACGTCGCCGATGCCGGTGCCGGCCGGGTCGCGGCTCGTGTCGTCCCCGGGTGCGAAGCCGCGGGTGAAGCCCGAGGCGCCGCCCAGGAGCAGGCGGTTGCCCCAGGTGCCGTCGCCCGTGTAGTGCCACTGGACGATGTCGTCCCGGCCGTCGCCGTTGACGTCGCCGACCTGGCCGGAGACGACCGGGCCGGTGATGGAGGACGGGCCGTTCTCGCAGCCGCCGCCGGTGTCGCACGACGCGTCGTCCTCGTACCAGCCCCACCAAAGGGACTTGTCGAGGAGGGGGAGGACCGCGGCGGGCTTGCCCGCGCGGGAGATCGGGCCCTTCCACAGGGCCGCGGGCGCGCCCTCGGGGTCGTCGCCGCCGACGGACTGCGCGGAGAACAGCGCGAGGTCGGTCTTGCCGTCGCCGTCGAAGTCGCCCGCCTGCGGGGCCGCACCGTACTGGGCGATGCTCGTACCGCCGGTCAGCCCGGACGACGAGCCCCAGACGATCACCGACCCCGCCGTGCCGCCGGCGATCACCAGGTCGCCGTAGCCGTCACGGTCCAGGTCGCCCTTGGTGAACGTCGAGCCGAAGCGCTGGTTGGCGGTGGCGGAGCCGGGCACGCCGCTCGTCGACCGGCTGATCAGCTTCTTCTTCGTGGGGGAGACCCCGCTCTTCGAGCCGTACAGGACGGCCACATAGCCCGCCTTGGCCTTCGAGGACACCGTGGCGTTCGGGGCGCCCACGACCAGGTCGGCGTACCCGTCGCCGTTGAAGTCGTCCGCCACGCCCACCGTCGCGGGGGCCGCCGAGGCCGGGCCGAGCGACAGGGCGGTCAGCCCTCCGGCCAGCAGGACCACCGCGGCCAAGGGGGCGCTCACGCGCGCGGTACGGGTGCTGCGTCGTGCTGCTGCTCGTGCTCGTGACATGCACGTCCCTTTCGGGTCGGGGGGTTTCGGCGGGGCGGAAGCGCCGCGTCCATGTAGTCCGACTCGATTGGGGGTTCGCCGGTTGTACGTCCGAATGTCATGGGTGCGTAACTGCCGGGCCCCTGGACGCGGGGGGCGTCCAAGAGGGCTCCAGGCGGGTGCCGCCGGGTGGGTTCCCGGGTGGGGTACGGCCTCCGTGTCTACGTCACGTCCGACGGGTCCAGGCGGTACACGCTCGCCGACTGGCCGGCGCCGGCGCCACCGGCACTGTCCGACGACGTCCCGCTTCCGCCGTACTCGCTCGCCTTCCGGCGCGCACTGTGGTGTGGCCGGCAGTCGGCTGTGCATTCACGCAGGCGGAAGTAAAGGTGCGGCTGTGGGAACGGCGGACCCCCGACCCGTACGGGTCGGGGGCTCACCGTGCTCGGGGTGGGGCTACCAGATCGCCTCGACCCACTCCGGGTGGTCGATGAACGGGTTCCGGTTGCCCTGGTAGTTGCTGTAGATGAGGTCGTTGCGGCGCTCCTCGAAGGAGTCCGGCGGGTCCTCGTCGTTCCAGGCCTTCAGTACGGACAGGCGGCCGTGGTAGCGGGTGCCGCCGTTGTTGACGGAGTCGTTGGGCTCCAGGTTGGGCCAGCCGTCGTCGCCCTCGTACCGGACGGCCATGTAGAGGATCATGCGGGCCACGTCGCCCTTGACCGCGTCCCGGGGCTCGAAGGAGTTCGAGTCGTAGAGGCTGCCGCCGCTGTTGGTGAAGCTGCTGCCGCCGTTGTCGAAGTCGAGGTTGCCGCGGATGGCGTTGACCGTGACGTCCTCGGGGCGGAGGTGGTGCAGGTCGGTGCCGGGGCCGGCGGAGGTGCCGAAGTCGCCGTGCGACTGGGCCCACACGTGCTCGCGGTTCCAGTTGCCGGAGTTGCCGCCGTTGAGGGACTTGCTGCGGGAGATGCCGCTGTAGAGCAGCTTCACGTTGTTGGTGTTGTTGGGGTCCTGGTCGGTGACCTTCAGCGCGTTCCAGACCGCCGAGTACGAGATGGTCGTGTGACCGTCGATGATCGAGTGCAGCGAGGACTTCAGGGCCGTACCGGTCTTGCCGATCGCGCTCGCGTAGTACGTGTCGTCGTACGCGGTCGTCGTCGCCGAGGCGGGGGTGGCGGTGGCCGCCGGGAGGACGATACCGACGAGCACGGCCGACGTCGCGAGAGCGACCGACTTCCAACTGCGTATCCGCGCAGCAGGCATGAGGGGTGTCCCTTCCCAGAGGGCCGCGCAGGACGAGGAGTTGCTTCGGGGAGCCTCGTTCTACGCGGGTTGACTGTGTGGGTAACCGAGAGATTGGCATGGACGGGTCAGTCCAGGTGTTACGGCCGGAAGGCGATCTGGTGACGATTCGGCCAACGGGGCAACCCTCGTGCCTCAATCCCCCTTCACCTGCCCCTATTTAAGGGGAGACCCCCATTGACGTGCGGATTCAGCCGTGCTGGGCCGGTTGGAGGTCTTGCGTAGTTGTCGGGTGCAGAGCAACCTCGACGGGGGATGAGCCGTCTTCCTTACAGCGATCACGCCTGGCGTGGTCCGGTCCGTCGGTCTGTCCGCTCGCCCGTGGCACCCGCCTGTCCGTCCGTCTGCCCGTCCACCCGCCGTCCGTCCACCCGTTCACCCCCACACCGGAAAGCCATGTTGCCCACCAAGAAGAGACCCGGCCGATCGAACGAGACGACGGCCGGATAATTGATATCCCTGATCTCGCGGGCGCTCCCGCGAATACGAAGCACGTTCGCGTCCGTCAAGTGGCGTCGACCGAGGACGATTCTGTGGGCCGGGGCGAGTGTCGCGGCCGTCGGATTCTTTGTCGCGCTGGAGATCGCCGCGAGGGGATACGGCCTGCCGGGGCCGATCACCAACCAGGCGAGCGAGGTGATACTCGCCCCGAAATCGGGGCCGTTGCTCTATGCCAGCATGGCGTTGACGATGGTGGTGCTCACCTGGCGAGAACGGTTCATCGCGGCCGGTGCCGCCATCGGAATCGATATCGTCTTCTTCCTGGTCCGATGGTTTCTCGACGCCAGAATGATGTTCGGCAACGGTGCGCTGTGGGTGATCCTCGGCTGCGCGGTCATCGCCGTCACCCGTCGCACCGGCCGCGAACGAGTGCTCCTGCTGAAAGGCGTCGGGCTCGGCCTGCTGCTGGTGGCCGGCCGCAAGACGGGTGACGCCTGGCTGCTGATCACGTCCAAGACCCGGCCCACGGTGCTCGACCCGTACCTCGCGACCGCCGACCACGCCCTGGGCAACCCCTCGTGGCTGGTGGGCCGGATGGTCAGGGCCACCGGCCCCGTCGGCACCCATCTGCTCGACTGGGTCTACATCCAGCTCGCGGTGGCGGCGGTCGTCGTGACGCTCTACCAACTGCGGCACGTGGCGGCCGAACGCCGCTTCCCGCGCCACCACCTGGTGCGCACCTTCCTGGTGATCGGCCTGCTCGGGCCGAGCATCTACATGATCTTCCCCGTGGTCGGACCGGTCTTCGCCTACGGCACGGGCGCGTTCGGCACCGGCGGGGAGCACTGGGCACTGGCCAACATCTGGCCCGACACGCCACCGCCGCTCACCGCCCCGCACCCGATGGTGTACGACGAGATCACCCCGCGCAATTGCATGCCCAGCCTCCATACGGCGTGGGCCACCGCGATTTTCATCCACTCCCGCCGTGGGCCGCGCCTTCTGCGGTACGCGGGAACCTTCTGGCTGGTCGCCACGCTCACCGCGACACTGGGATTCGGATATCACTACGGCGTGGATCTCATCGCCGGTGTCGTGTTCACCATCACGATCGAGGCGGCGCTGCGGACGTTCGACCGTGGCTGGGACAGGGCGGGAACCGCGCTGGTCGTCCATGGCGCGACGGTGTTCGTGGGGCTTCTGCTGGCGTATCGCTTTCTGCCGGTGGAAATGGCCCGACACCCGTGGGTGTACGGGCCGCTTCTCCTCCTGGTCATGGCCTCGGTCGTATACGGCTATGTACGGGTCGACAGACGCTGGGCGCCGAAGGCCGCGTCGACGCGCCAGCCGGAGCGGCGGGCTGAACGCCACCCCGAGCTGGTGTGAGCCGGGTGCGGGGGCGGCTCACAGCCCCTGAGCGGGTGGCTCAGCCTCTGAGCGGGTGGCTCGGTCCCTGAGTGGGCGGGCTCAGCCCCTGAGCCGCTCCCGCAGTTCCTCGACATCGGCCAGGAACCACGTCTGACGGTTGCGGTTGCACTCCCGGACGAAGTCGCGCAGGGCCGAACTGTCGGCCGTGTACGGGGAGATGTCACCGACGACGGCGAGACCGACGCGGTACTGCACGAACTTCTGGATGATGTCGCCCGCGACGCGGGTGCTCAGCCGGAAGAACCGCTCGTCGAACCGCTCGACGGGAACGGCGACCCACGCGGCGCCCTGGTACCCGGCATCCCCGATGAGGTCCAGGGCGTCGCTCTCACCCCCGATCACCCCGCCCTCGGCGGCACACATCAGCACGGGCACGTCGTGGATCGTCTGCAGGGTGGCGGTCATGAGGGGAGGCTACTGCCTCGCCCGCCGGTCACTTCATCAATGCGTCGTGCGCGACGGCGTACTTGCCGAACTGGCTGTGGAAGCCCGACGCGAAATCGCCTTGCGCCTTCGTGTCCAGGTAGTCGGGGAACCTGCCGCTGGGCGGGACGAAGTCCGCGATCGCGCGGAACATCTCGCTGGCGGCCTGCCAGTGCCTGGGGCCCCGGGTGCGCGCGGCGAGCAACTGCTCGCCCGCCTTCTTGAGCTGCTCACGCAACTGCGGGCCCGGATGCCGCTTGGCCCGGCTCAGGGAGCTGTCGTTCCCCAGCCGCCGGTCGCGTTTGCCGATGGCCTGGAGCGCGTGCAGCGTCGCGTAGAGCTGACCGCACAGATACGCGGGGGAGGGCTGTGTGTCAGCCAATCCGGCACTCCTTCTCCGTCGGCCCGGCGGGCCTCTGCGTCCTCCCTACCCCGTGCCGTGACGAAGGGAACTCACGTACAACTATCGATCGTCCTTACGAGTCGACTGTGGTGAACCCGTCAGAGGCGGGTTCCAGTCGCTCAAGGAATGGGACAGGTTTGATGACTCACCGGATATCGGGGGTATCCCGGGTGTCGCCGGCGTCCAGACGGGCGCGTGTGGTCGCTGCGGGGATCGGGGCCGGAATGGTCCTCACGTCGGCGGCCGCGGCGTTCGCGCCGGCCGCGGTCGCCGCGCCGCAGGTCAGCTGTACGTCCCAGCAGGCGGGGCTGGCCGAGAAGCTGCAGAAGGACATCACGACGGCGCTGGCGAAGCGGAAGGGGACGGTGGCGGTCGGCCTGCACGACCGGGCGACCGGCACCACCTGCACGCTGCGCGGGGACACCGCCTTCGACTCGGCCAGCGTCGTGAAGGTGACCGTGCTCGCCGCGCTGCTGTACGACGCCAAGAAGACGAACAGGTATCTCACCGACCGTGAGACCAAGCTCGCCACCGCCATGATCACCAAGTCGGACAACGCCTCCACCAGCACCCTGTGGAAGCAGCTCGGCGTCAAGAAGATCAAGGCGTTCCTCACGGCCGCCAAGATGACGCAGACCAAGCCGGGCGCGAACAACTACTGGGGCCTCACCCAGATCACCGTCCGGGACGAGCAGCGGCTGCTCGCGCTGCTCACCGCGAAGAACACCGTCCTGAGCGACAACGCGCGGGCGTACATCCTCAAGCTCATGAACAAGGTCGTCTCCTCGCAGCGCTGGGGCACCCCGGCAGGGGCGCCGTCCACCGTGAAGGTGCACGTCAAGAACGGGTGGCTGTCCCGCGCCACGCACGGCTGGCGGGTGCACAGCGTCGGCACGTTCAAGGGCGGCGGACGGGACTACACGATCACCGTCCTCACCCACGGCAACCCCGACATGCAGTACGGGGTGAACACCATCCAGGGTGTCGCCAAGGCCATCCACAAGGATCTCGTGCCCGCTCCGAAGAGCTCCTCGGGCGCGGCGGGCGTGCAGCGGTACGTGCCCACCGACCGGCCGCAGGAGGCCACCGTGCCGGTACCGGAGACCGGTGCCGCCGACGGCACGGGGGCCGGGGTTGGCACCGGCTGATATCGGACGTTCACGGCGAGGCCGTCCGCGGCTCACCGGCGTCGTCCTACCGTGACGCCATGCCTCTCAGAAGCCTCGTCGCGACCCTCTCCGCAGGCCTGGCGGCGGCCGCCACCACTCTCGCCGCCGCCGGGCCCGTCCAGGCCGACCCGCCGCGCGACCACGCCTGTTCGTCGTCCGTGTCGATCGAGGGCTACTCCGACGCCCTCGACAAGACGACCTACGCGGACACCTTCGTCGGGAACCTCTCCGGCCTCGCCGTCGACCGTGACGGCTCACTCCTCGCCGTCTCCGACCGGTCCGCACTCTTCACCCTGGACCGCCGCACACGGGCGCCCGAGGGCGTCCTCCCACTCGCCACGGAGACGGGTGCCGCGCTCGACTCCGAGGCGCTCGCCGTCGACCGGGACGGCACCCGGCTCATCACCTCCGAGACCGAGCCGACCGTACGGCGTCACGACCGGCGGGGGCGGATCCTGGGCAGCCTGCCCGTGCCGGACGCGCTGAAGGTCGCCCCGGCCGGCCGGGCGGTCGCCAACCAGACCTTCGAAGGGCTCACCCTGCTGCCCGGCGGACGCACCCTGCTCGCCTCGATGGAGGGCACGCTCGCCGGGGACACCGCCGGGGTGGTGCGCTTCCAGACCTGGCAACGGCACGGCGGCGCGGGGGACTTCAGGCTCTCCGCCCAGTACGGCTACCGCGCGGACACCGGCCTCGGCGTCGTCGAGGTGGCCGGTCTCCCGGGTGGGCGGCTGCTCGTCCTGGAGCGCGGATTCACCGCCGGGGTCGGCAACACGGTCCGCCTCTACGCCGCCGACACGCGTCGCGCGACCGACACCGGCGGCGTCGCCGTCCTCACCGGCCAGGACGGCGACCGCGCAGGCAACCGCGCCGACGCCGGTGACGGCACCGGTCATGGCATCGGTGACGGCACCGGTCATGGCGACGGCGTCCGGCTCGTCCGCAAGACGCTCCTCGCCGACCTCGTGAACTGCCCCTCCCTGGGCGCCACGGCCAAGCAGCCCCAGCCCAACCCGCTGCTCGACAACATCGAGGGCATGACCGTCACCGGGGCCGGGCGGCCCGGGGGGCGGCTGGAGGTGCTGCTGGTCAGCGACGACAACCAGAACGCCGTCCAGACGACCCGCTTCTACTCCCTCCGCGTCCGGGTCGACTGAGTCAGGCCCGGACGCGGGTGGGCCCGCGCGGTCAACTCTGCCTCTCGCAGCCGCAGTCGGCCGCCGCCACGTCCTCCAGCAAGCCGCTCTTGGCCGTGAGGTAGGCGAGCTGGGCACGGCTGTTGCTGCCGAGCAGGTCGCCCACCTTCTTGAGGTGGCTGGCGACGGTACGGGGGCTGATGCCCAGCCGGCTGGCGATGGCGGCGTCCGTGTAGCCGTCGACCATGAGGCGCAGCACATGCAGCCGCGTCTCGTCGGTCAGGAGAGCGGGGCGTTGCTGGTCGTGCTCGTAGACGACCGGCCGCGCCCGCTCCCAGGCGTACTCGAAGGCGGAGACCAGGAAGTGCACGACGCCCGGGTCGGTGACCTTGAGGGCGTGGGTGCCGTGGTCCTTGCCCATGTCGGGGATGAACGCGACGGACCGGTCGCAGATGATCATCCGGTCGAACACCTCGTCCACCGTGCGTACTTCGACGCCCAGGTCGGTGACCTGCTTGATGTAGTCGAGGGTCGGGCCGTGCGCGCGGACGGTGTGCTGGTAGAGCGTGCGCTGCTTGACGCCCTTGCGGTGCGCCTCCAGCGTCCGCGGCAGGGCCTTGACCAGGACCTCCTCGGGACGCCTGCCGCCCGGGTGCGCGGTCAGCAGTTCGATCCTCGTGCCGCGGATCGCCTCGTCCAGCGCGGCGGTGATCGCCGGCGCGGGCGTGAGCCGCTGGGACGACTCGCTCTCCTGGCGGCGGGCGGTGCGGTAGACGCTCTCCGCCTGCGACATCGACGCCCGTACGGCGGCCAGGGCCTGCTGCTGTTCCAGGATCAGCCGCTCCATCGGGTGCGCCAGCGCCGCCGTCGCCACCGAGGGCGGAATCGGCACCATCGCCTCCGGGTCGTCCACCGCCGGGGCCACGAGCCCGAACGCGCTCACACAGCCCGGCGCGTCCGCGCGCGGGGCCCTTCCCGCCAGCAGCGCGGTGCGATAGAACTCGATGCCCACCCCACATACCTCCGCAGAGGAGTCGTCGCCCCCGGGTATGTCCGACTCACCGCACATGCCATCCCCCTTCAGAATCCTGCAGTGCACGATCATGACCCCTTCAATCGCTTCCGGCAACCGGCCGCCCAGGGCATGCTCTTCGTGTGGACACCGGCGAAGAGCCGCGAGTCCGATAATTCTTCTGGGGGGTACTGGAAATGAAGTACATGCGCAGAACGGCCGGGGCGCTCGCGTTTGTCGCCGCCGCGGTGCTGACCCTTTCCGTCACCGTCGAGACGGCCGAACGCACCACGGTCGCAAGCGCCCAGGCGTCCAACGCGCCGGCCGACCCCGGCTGGCCCTGAGCCGAGCGCACCGGTCCGCTCAACGCGCGTAAAGCGCACGCAAACCGCGCCTAAGGCGCGCGTGGCGATCGCACAGCGCTCATCGGTTGCTCACACAGCGTCCGCGCGGTGTCGCCGCCCTGGTCCGCCACTGACGGGGCGCCAAGTGACCTGCTGACGGTGTGAGTTAGCAAAGAAAACGGTTGACGGCAGAGCCGTCCGGCCGGGTCGAGGTCCCATTAGAGGTCCATTCGATGTCCGGTGAATTCCGGCTGCCGGTTCACGGGTCCGGTTCATGGGTTCCGGCAGTCGGTTTCACATTGAACGAACGAGGGAGTCCCAAGGAAATGACCACCGCCATTGCCGCACCGAAGTGCTTGGTGTGCGACACCGAATTCGAGGTCCAGGAGGACTGGGAAAAGGGGGAGATCACCGAGTGCACGGCCTGCGGCCAGGAGCACGAGGTGGTCGAGAAGTCCGCCGCCGCCGGCGTACGGCTCGACCTCGCCCCCGAGGTGGAAGAGGACTGGGGCGAGTGACGACCGCCGATCAGGTCCTGCTCTCGGTGACGATGCTGCGGCCCGAGGAGAAGCTGCTCCTCGGGGCGCTGCGGGCCGAGGGGCTGACGGCTCGGCCGTTGCTGATGGAGGATCTGGCGGAGGTCGTGGCGGGCCGCACCGGCGGTGGCCCGCCCGCTCTCGCCGTGATCCGCAACCTGTCCCACCGGGACGCGATCAGTGTCTCCCGGCGGCTGGAGTACGCCGGGGTGACCACCCTCAACCGGTCCTCCGTCATCGAGGCCTGCAACGACAAGGGGCTGCAGTCGCTGCTGTTCGCCCGCCACGGCATTCCGCACCCGGTCACCCGGCACGCCTTCAGCTACGACCAAGTGCGTTCCGCCGTGGACGAGTTGGGGATGCCGGCCGTCGTCAAACCGGTGAGCGGCTCGTGGGGGCGGGGCGTCACCAAAATGGCCAACGCCGAGTGTGTCGAGGCGTGGGCCGGAGGACGGGAGTCCGCGGACGCGGGCGGGAAGCTGTTCCCCGTGGTCGTCCAGGAGTACGTCGACAAGCCCGGGCACGATCTGCGGGTCGTGGTGGTGGGGCGGACGCCCGTGGTGGCGATCCAGCGGGTGTCGGAGGACTGGCGGACCAACACGCATCTGGGGGCGCGGGTTCAGCGGGTCGAGGTGACCGCCGAGATCGACAAGCTGTGTCAGCAGGTGGTCGATGTGCTGGGGCCCGGGTTCTACGGGGTGGACCTGGTGGAGGACCGGGTGGCCGGGGAGCTGCTCGTGCTCGAGGTCAACGCCAATCCGGAGTTCGCCAAGTCGTCGGCGGAGCACGGGGTGGATGTGGCGGGGTTGTACGCGGCGTATGTGGCCGAGCAGGTGGCGTCGCCGGCGGCCGTCGCCGCCGTCTAGGGCACCGGTCCGTTTCCCGCCCCCGCGGTCGGTGGTCGGCCGCGGGTGCGTGGGGGCTGGTCGCGCAAGTCCTCGCGCCCTGAAAGCCCAGGCCCCGCGGGCCTGAAAGGCGACGGCCACGCGGGCCTGAAGGCGACGGCCACGCGGGCCTGAAAAGCACGGGGCGCAGCCCCTGCTTTTCAGGGGCGCGGGGAACTGCGCGAGAAGCCCCACGGACCCGCACCCGCCGACGACCCGCACCCACCGAGCTCCCAGGCGCCCCCACACCCCACCCCCTCACCCCTCACTCCCACCCCCACTTCACGCAAGCGGATCAGAGAGGCCCAACACCTTATGGAACTGTTCGACACCGCCACCGTGCTCACCCGGGTTCTGACCTCGGGCGTGGTGATGAGTATCGAGAAGAGCGACCGGGAGTTGCCCGGTCTGGAACGGCTGTTGACGAAGAAGACGCGGCGGAGCAAAGCCGTGCTGCTCAACAGCCGGACGGGGGCGATCCACGCCGCGTTGGCCGGTCAGGGGATCGGCCACGGGGACAGCGTCGCCCTGGCGGAGCCGGACGCGGAGACCGCCGCGTTCCTGGCCTGGCTGGGCGTGCGCGTGACGTCGTACGACGAGCCCGCCGCGTACGACTACCTGGCGCTGGACCCGGCCAACGCCGACCGGCTCGGCGAGCTGGCCGCGGGGGCCACCGCGCCGGCGCTGGTCGTCGACCTGACCGGTCTCGGCTTCGGTCCGGCCGCCGCCGTGCTCACCGACGACCCGAAGCTCTGGGCCCGCGCCGAGCGGCTGAAGATCTTCGGCGCCTACGACCTGCGCACGATGTGGACGCAGGAGGAGGCGGACGCCGACCTCGTCCCCGGCGTGCAGTTCAACTACCGGCTCAGTCCGCTGGTCGCCGCCTGTGTGCGGATGGCCCTGACCCAGGCGGCACAACCCCAGACGGCACAGCCCCAGACGGCACAGCCCCGCCTCGCCGCGACTTCCGGAGCGAACCAGTCATGATCACCGACTTCCCCAACTCGCCGCTGCCGCTGCCGAATCCGGCGGACCTCGACGACGAACTCGCCGCCCTGGGCGGCGCCGAGATCATCCCCAAGGCGCTCCGCCGCACGCTCTTCCCCGTCATCACCAAGGAAGACGTGTTCAACCTGATGCTCGCCCAGCGGCAGGCGCCCGAGAAGGTCGTCGCCGACTTCGCCGAGGCCTACCGGGCCTATGTGGGCGCCGGGTTCGCGCTGCCCACGGCCAGTGGTACCTCCAGCCTGCACATGGCGCTCGTCGGCGCCGGGGTGCGGCCCGGCGACGAGGTCATCGTGCCGGCGTTCACCTTCATCGCCACCGCGCAGGCCGTCGTCGCGGCCCACGCCGTGCCCGTGTTCGTCGACATCGACCCGGTCACCTACTGCATGGACCCGGCCGCCGCGGCCGCCGCGATCACCGAGCGGACCCGGGCGCTCATGCCCGTACACGTCCACGGGCTGCCCGCCGACGTCCCCGCGCTGCGCGCGCTCGCCGACCGGCACGGCATCGCCCTCGTCGAGGACGCCTCCCACGCCCACTCCGCGAAGATCGGCGACCGGGTCGCCGGCTCCCTCGGGGACGCGGCCGGGCAGAGCCTGATGGCCGACAAGAACTTCCCGTTGGGCGGGGAGGGGGGTATCGCCTTCTTCGCCGAGGAGGAGTCGTACCGGCGGGCCGTCTCCTATCTCGCCCGCCACGGCATCGACTACGGGATGTCCTGGGTCGCCGCCGCCTTCGGCAGCAGCCAGCTCAAGCGGCTGCCGTACTACGACGAGATCCGCGCCCGCAACGCGGCGCTGCTCGGGGACGCCCTGCGCGAGACGGGACTGTTCACGCCGCCGCACGTGCCGGACGGGCACGTCCACGCCTACAACATGTACCGGCTCACCCTGCACCCCGGGGCCGTCGGCCTCGACGACCTGCCGGTGCACGCCGTCAAGGAGGCCGTCCACGAGCTGCTGGTCGCGGAGGGCGTGCCGGCGCGCGAGTGGCAGAACACGCCGATCCCCTGCCACCTGCCCTTCCGGCACCGGGACGGGTTCGGGAACGGCTACCCCTTCAGCCTCAACCCCGGCGCCGTGCGCGACCACCGGCCGGAGGACTTCCCCGTCACCCTCGGCATGCTCGACTCGACCCTCGTCCTCTGCCGCGAGCTGCGCTCCCCGGTCGAGTACGAGCGGATCCTGCGCTACGCCGACGCCTTCCGCAAGGTCGCCCGCCGCCCCGACGCCATCCGCAAGCTGGTCCAGGAGCGCGACTACGTGCGGCCGTACGAGAAGGCGGCCCGCCTTGGCTGACATCGGGAACACCGACCACGGGAACACGAACCAGAAGATCCGCGTCGCCGTCGTCGGCGCCAGCGGATACACCGGGGGCGAGGTCATCCGGCTGCTCCTCGAACACCCCCACGTCGAACTCGCCTTCCTGTCCGCCGAGCGGGCCGCCGGTGCCGTCATCGGCAGCGTGCACCCCTGGCTGCGCAACCATCCCAAGGCGGGCGCGCTGAGGTTCCGGCCGCTGGCCGAGCTGGCGCGGACCGACCCCGTCGACGTGGCCTTCTGCTGCCTGCCCACCGGAGCGCTGCCCGAGCGGCTGCCGCTGATCGCGGCGCACGCCAAGCGGGTGCTGAACCTGGGCGGCGACTTCCGACTGCGGGCCGAGGACGAGGTGCGGGCGCACTACCCGAAGACAGCCGAGCACCCGCCGCTGGAGGACTTCGCCTACTACGTACCGGAGTTGAGCGGCGACGTGCCGGAGGGGCGGTTCGTGAACCTGCCCGGCTGCATGGCCGTCACCACGATCTACGCCCTGTACCCGCTCTTCGCCGGCGCCGAGCCGCTGGCCACCGACCGGGTCGTCGTCGACGCGAAGACCGGCTCGACCGGCGGCGGCCGGGGCAGTAACGAGCCGCCCGCCGAGCGCAGCGGGAACTTCCGGGTGCACAAGCTGTACGGGCACCGGCACGCGCCCGAGGTCCGGCAGGCCATCGCCGACTTCACCGGTGCGGCCGTGGACCTCCGTTTCTCCACGCACAGCCTGGACGTGGCCCGGGGCATCCTCGTCACCGCCTACGCCGAACTCCGGGACGGCGTCACCTCGTTGGACGTCAAGCGGGCCTACGCCAAGGCGTACGTCGGCAAGCCGTTCGTCCGGGTCCGCCCGGCGCCGAAGGCCCCGCAGGACTTCCCGATGCTGAAGGCGGTCGTCGGCTCGAACGTCGCCGAGGTCGCCATCGCCGTCCAGGGCGGGCAAGTCGTCGCCGTCGCCGCCCTGGACAACCTGATCAAGGGCGCGGCGGGCCAGGCCGTCCAGGCGATGAACCTGATGCACGGCTTCGACGAGACCTCCGGCCTGCCGACCACGGCGGTGTCCCCATGACGACCCAGCTGGAACGACCGGTGACGACAACAGGAACCACTCCGGCCCCGGCCGCCGCCCCCGACACGCGGTCCGCGACCTTCTCCGTCCCCGCCCGCCCCGTCCTCCGGCCCACCGGGCCCCTCTACGTCGTCAAGGCAGGCAGCGCCACTCTCGATCGCGGCACCATCCACAAGGAGCTCGCCGATCTGGTGGCCCGGGGTGCCCGGGTGCTGCTCGTGGCCGGTGGGGCCACCGGGATCGAACGGCACTACGCGGCGATCGACCGGCCGATGCCGCACCTGCGGCTGGCCAACGGGGACGTGGTGCGGTACTGCCCGCCGGAGGAGATGACGCACCTCGTCGACGCCTACGAGCGGGTGACGCTGCCGGCCGTGGAGCGGGAGCTGCGCGCGCTCGGGCTCAGCGTGTTCACCTCCGTCGCCGCGCGCGGCGGGCTCGTGAGCGGCAGGGCCAACCGGCCGCTCAAGGCGGTGTCCGGCGCGGGCCGGACCCTGGTCGTGCGCGACCACCGGGCCGGTGTGCCGACGGCCGTCGACGTCGACGGCCTGACCGCGCTGCTGGAGGCGTACGACGTCGTCTGTCTGTCGCCGCCGGTCGCCGACCCGGCGGGCGGCGCCCCGCTGAACGTGGACGCCGACGTGCTCGCCGCCGTCCTGACCGGCGCGCTCGGCGCGGACCACCTGCGGCTGGTCACCGGCACCGCCGGACTGCTGACCGACCCTGCCGTCCCCGACTCCACGCTCTACGACGCCTATCCGGGCGAGGGCGCGAAGTACGCGGGCGGCAGGATGCGGCAGAAGGTGCGGGCCGCCGAGATCGCCATGACGGACAGCGGCGCCGACGTCGCCATCACCGGTCCGCACACGATGGGCGTACCGTCCGGCTGGACCCGGTTCTGGCGTACGAAGGAACCGGCGGCCGACCTCGGGCTGCTCACCCGCGTCGCCTGTGTGCCGTCGGTGTCGCGGGACGAGGCCGAACTCTCCGCCTACCTGGCCGAGTGGTGCCGGGAGCGCGGCATCGACGCCCGGGTCGACGAGGTCGGCAACCTCGTCGCCACCCGGGGCGACGGCCCCCGGCGGCTGCTGCTCCTCGGCCACCTCGACACGGTCCCCCACCACTGGCCGGCCGAGTGGCGCGACGGCGAACTGTGGGCGCGGGGCAGTGTCGACGCCAAGGGCAGCCTGGCGAACTTCCTGGAGGTGCTCGCCCACGCGGACATCCCCGAGGACGCCCAGCTGCGCGTGGTCGGCGCGGTGGAGGAGGAGATCTCCTCCTCCAAGGGCGCCTTCCACGTCCGCGACCGGTACCCGGCCGACGCCGTCGTCATCGGCGAGCCCAGCGGCTCGGGGACCCTGACCCTCGGCTACTTCGGGCTGTTCAAGCTCCGGATCACGGCATCCGTGGCCAGCGGCCACTCCGCCGGGATGGACGCCGTGTCCGCGCCGGACCACCTGATCGACGTCCTCGCCCGGATCCGGGCGTCGGTGCTCGCCGAGGCGCCGGACGCGCTCAGCGCGGTCATCGACGTCCGCGTGGAGAGCGGGCGCGAGCGCTCCACCGCCATCGGGATCCTCAACTTCCGGGTGCCGCCCAAGGCCGATGTGCAGGCGCTCACGGCCGCCGCGCTGAGGCATGCCGCCGACGACGTCCGCGTCGAGGTGCTGCGGGCCACCCCCGGGCACGCCGGAGGCCGCTCCAGCGCGCTGGTGAAGGTCTTCACCCGGGCCTTCGCACAGGCCGGGATCAGGCCCCGCTTCGTGGTGAAGAAGGGCACGTCCGACATGAACACGCTGGCCACCACCTGGCACGACGTCCCGATGGTGGCGTACGGCCCCGGGGACTCCTCCCTGGACCACACCGACGAGGAACGCATCGACCCCATGGAGTACCGCACCGCCCGCACCCTGCTCGCCGACGCGGTCCACCGGTGGTTCGCCCTGTCCGACGTGCCCGCCCCGCCTGCCCTGCCCGATCTGCCCGACCTGCGCGAGGGGAGCCGGCGATGAGCACGGCGGTACTCGACGGACTCCGGGCCGGGGACGGCGACCCGGCCGATCCGGTGACCCAGGCCGAGCCGGGCGCCGAAGTGGGCCCTGCCGCGCCGGTCGCCCCGGCGGCCCCTGCCGCCCCGGCGGTCCCTCCCGCCCCGGCGGTCCCGGCGGTCTCTGCCGCCCCGGTGGACGCGGTGGTTTCTGCCGCGCCGGCGGTCCCGACGGTCCCGGCGGACCTGGCGGTCCCGGCGGACCTGACGGTCCCGACGGTCCCGGCGGCCCTGGCGGTCCCTGCCGCCCCGGCGGACGCGGTGGTTTCTGCCGCGCCGACGGTCCCGACGGTCCCGACGGTCCCGACGGTCCCGACGGTCCCGACGGTCCCGACGGTCCCGACGGTCCCGACGGTCCCGACGGTCCCGACGGTCCCGACGGTCCCGGCGGCTCCGGCGGCCCCGGCCGGCCCGGTGGCTCCGGCCGGCCTGGTGGCCCCGGCCGACCTGGTGGCCATCCTCGCCGAACGAGCCGTCCTGGCCCGCCGGTTGGTGGTCGACATGGCGGCGAGCCCGCGCGGCTGCCACCTCGGCGGCAGCCTCTCCGTCCTCGACATCCTGATCGCCGCCCTGCACCGGGCCTCCGCCGGCGACGGCACCGAGGTCGTCCTCAGCAAGGGCCACGCGGCCGCCGGGCTCTACGCGGCCCTGCACGTCAGCGGGGCCCTGCCCGAGAACCCCGCCCCGCTGTACGGCCTCGCCGGCCACCCCTACACCGGCCACCCCGGCCCCAAGGTGCCCGGCGTCCGCTTCCCCACCGGAAGCCTCGGCCACGGCGTCCCGTACGCCGCCGGCTGGGCGCTCTCGCAGCGGCTGCGGGGGCTCCACGGGCTCGGCATCGCGGTCGCCGGGGACGGCGAGCTGCAGGAGGGCCTGGTCTGGGAGACCTGCCAGGTCGCCGCCGCACAGGAGCTCGGCAACTTCGTCCTCGTCGTCGACCGCAACGGCGGCCAGAACGACGGCATGGTCGCCGACATCTCCCCGCTGCCCCGGCTCGCCGAGCGTTTCGCCGCGTTCGGGTTCGACGTCACCGAGGTGGACGGCCACGACCTGGGCGTCCTCACCGCCCTGCTGGCCGAGGACCGCACGACCGCCCGGCGCCCCCTCGCCGTCGTCGCCGACACCGTCAAGGGCAAGGGCGTGCGAGCCGTCGAGGGCAAGGCCGCCTGCCACTACGTGACCATCGACCAGGCGCGCGCCGCCAAGTGGAAGCGAGCGATCCGATGAGCCCGACGGCAACCACCGCGCCCGAGCGGCCGATGCCCGACACCGACGAGCGGCCGGTGACCCTCTCCGGCCGCGACGCCTACCGGGACGAGCTGACCCGGCTCGCCGCCTTCGACGACACGATCGTCTGCCTGGAGGCGGATCTGGGCGGCAAGGGACACCCCTTCCAGGCCGCCCACCCGGAGCGTTTCTTCAACCTCGGGATCGCCGAGGGCGCGATGGTCGACATGGCGGCGGGGCTCGCGGCCGGCGGCCACAAGCCGTTCGTCAGCACCTTCGCCCCGTTCGCCGCCCTGCGCGCCGCCGAGAGCCTGAAGCTGACGCTCGGCTATCTGGCCGCCGGTGTCACGGTCGTCGCGCCCTACGCCGGCGTCTCCGGCGCCTGGTTCGGGACCACCCACCACTGCCTGGAGGACCTGGCGATCCTGCGCAGCGTGCCGGGCGTGACCATCGCGGCGCCCTACGGCGACGCCGAGATGCGCGCGGTGGTCCGGGAGGCGGTCCGCTCCGGACGCCCGCACTACATCCGCACGGGACGCAACGCGACGTACGAGTCCCTGCCGATGCACGGTGCCGAACTCCCGCTCGTGAACTGGGAGTTCAGCGCCGCCGACCCCGGCGCCGTCTGCCTCGTCTCCGTCGGCGAGGAGGGCACCCGCCTCGCCCTCGCCGCCCGGCGGACCGTGCCCGGCACCTCCCACGCGCACCTCGTCTACCTGGACCACGAGAACCTGACGCCCGCCGCCGCCGAACTCGCCCGCCACCACTCCCGGTTCGTGGTCGTCGAGGAGCACCGGGGCCAGGGCGGCATCGCGGAGGCACTCGCGCTGCTGCTCCCGGAGTGCCTGGTCACCTCCGTGAGCGCCGGCCGCGGCTGGCCCTCCCAGGGCGGCGACCACGAGGAGGTCATGGCCGCGCTGGGCCTGGACCTGCCCGCCGTCCTGGACGCGCTGGACCGCGCCGCCGACTGACCACGCCGAGCCGAAGCGATCGCCCCCACGGACCGATCGCTCCCACGGACCGGTCGCCCCCACGGACCGGTCGCCCCCACGGACCGATCGCCCCACGGCAGCCGTCGCCCCCGAACTGATCACCCCACAAGCCTCTTCAAGGAGTCCTGACATGCACATCCTCATGATCGAGTGCAACCCGAACGGCATGGCCGGTATCGCCAACGCCCTGGACCTCGGCCACGACGTCACCCTCGTCTCGGTCGACCCCGACTTCTACCTCGCCGTCTCGCCGCTCACCGAGGCCGCCTACGCGCACCCCAACTGCCAGGTCATCAAGAGCGAGAAGGCGTTCTCCATCGAGGAGCTGACGGCCCTGGCCCGCGAGGTCCACGCCGAGCGCCCGGTGCACGGCGTGACCACGTACAGCGAGTACCACACCGTCCACACCGCCGCCGTCGCCGAGGCGCTGGGCCTGCCCGGGATGAGCGTCGACGGCGCCCGCAACGCCCGCCACAAGCACCTCACCCGCCTCACCCTCGACGGCACGGGCATCCGGCAGCCGCGCTTCGCGCACGTCTCGGACATGACCAAGGTCGAGGCGGCCGTCCGCGAGGTCGGCTTCCCCTGCGTGGTGAAGCCGTCCGACGGCACCGCCAGCCTGCACGTCCTGCACCTGAAGGACGAGGACGACCTGACCGCGTACCTCGCCGAGCTGGCGGAGGTCGTCGACTACGGGCGCGGCGTCGTCCGTATCCCGGACATCCTGATCGAGGAGTTCGTCCCCGGCGAGCTGATCTCGGTCGAGTCGTGCGTGCTCGGCAAGGGCGAGGTCGTCAACCTCGGTCTGACCGACCGCCCGCTGAGCGGCTTCCCGCACTTCATCGAGATGGGCGCCACCTACTTCACCGGACACCCGCTCCAGGACGAGCTGTTCGAGATGACCACCAAGGTCCTGAACGAACTGGGCGTCGACTTCGGCTTCATCCACACCGAGTTCCTGCTCGGCCCCGACGGCCCGGTGCTGTGCGAGGTCAACGGCCGGCTCATCGGCGGCATCGTGCCGAGCCTGATGCAGATCAGCTCCGGCGTCGACGCCTACCTGGAGGTCATCCGCCAGGCCCTCGGCGAGCGCCCCGAACTGCCCTTCCCCGGCGAGACCATCGCGGGCGGCCACTGGTTCGGCTCCCCGGTCGCCGGCACGGTCGAGTCCATCGGCTTCGACGGCCTGAAGGACCTGCCCGGCTTCCACAGCGCCCTCGCCTACAAGAAGCCCGGCGTCGAGGTCAGCCGTCTCTCCAAGAGCAACTTCGACTGGATCGGCCACATCATCTTCACCGGCGCCGACCGCGACGAGGTCAACAAGCGCAACGAGGAGGCCCTGGACGCCATCGACCTGCGCCTGAAGGTCGAGGTGGCCCGATGAGCGAGGCCGCATCCGGCCGCACGGGGACGGTCACCCTGCACGGGGTGGCCGTCCCGGCCCTCGACCCCGGGGCGCTGTACGACGTCACCACGGAGAACGGCGTCTTCACGGCCTTCACGCCGACCGGCCCCCGGCAGGGCGGCGAGCACGAGCTCTGGCCCGGCTACACCGAGACCCACGCCCATGTCTCGCTCCCCGCGAACTGGGACGACACGGTCGAGGACCCCCGGATCGTGGCCCTCCAGTACCTGTACCACGGTGTCACCCACGTCGTGGACATGTTCGGTTTCCCGCTGGTCGCCGACGCCTGGGCGGCCGGCCGCGAGGCCTCCCCGTGGCCGTACCCGGAGATCGCGCACTGCGGCTACGCGGTGACGGCCACGACCGACGCGGCGGGCCGCACCGGCCACGGCGTCGAGTTCCCGGCCCCGGTGCACATGCTGGCCGTCGAGTCCGACCTCGACCACGCCCTGCGCGCCAACGCCGAACGCGGCGGCACCTTCCTGAAGGTGATGTTCACCGACGGCACCGAACAGCCCGGCAGCCCGGTCCGCTTCTCCCGCCTGTCCGAGAAGGTCCTGCGCTTCACCGCCCGCATGGCGCGGGAACGCGGTGTCACCGCGGTCATCGACTGCAACACCCTCCAGGAGACCCGCTGGGCGTACGAGTGCGGCTTCCGCCTCTTCGCCCACACCGTGCGCGACCGCACCCTCGACGACATCGACTGGAAGGAGTTCGAGGGGGCGCGCTTCGTGTCCACCCTGGCCGGCCTCCGCCCGATGATCATGACGGGCGAGGAGTTCCTGACCGAATACTCCCGCGAGGGCTTCGCCGAGACCCAGGACGTCCGCAACCTCGACTTCGTCAAGGGCATCGAGAAGCCGTACGGCATCGAGTACGGCGTCCAGGAGACCCGCACCGCCGCCCTCGCCGACATGCGCCGCAACGCCCTCGCGGCCCTGGGCCGGGGCGACCTGCTGGTCGGCACCGACTCCGGCAACACCGGCGCGTACCACGGCTACTCCCTGCTCAGCGAGCTGGACCTGCTGCGCGGCGACGACACCGCACTGGACGGGATGCTGCGCCACCAGGCCACGGTCGGCGGCCGCCGTTACTTCGAGGAACTCAGCGGCGACACCACGGGCGCGCACCCCCTGCGGGCCGGCGCCCCCGCCACGTACAACCTCCTCCACCCCTGCGCCCCCGACCGCCCGCTGTCGGCCCTGCCCGTCCGCACGGTCGTCCGGGGCACGGAGATCGACCGCCCGGCGCTGGCCCGCGAGATAGCGGATCTCCGCGCGCGCATCGCCACCACCGACCTGAAGGGAACGGCCGCGTGACCATCGAACGCAGGCGGGCACTGATCGGCGTGAACGCCGGCATCTTCCTCGCCCACATCGGGAACTTCATCTGGTTCCCCGTACTCGTCGCCTCCCTCGGCGGCACCGACAGCGGCTTCTGGGCCGGGGTCGTGATGTGCATGACCTACGTGGGCCGCCTCGCCGCGACCTTCTTCTACGAGGGGGTCGCGGCCCGGATCGGCATCCGGGGCGCGGTGTTCGCGGGCACCGCGACGGAGGCGGTGGCGCTGGGCCTGATGGGCTTCGGCAGCGGTGTCGTCGTGTACAGCGTGCTGGCCCTCTTCATCGGCCTCGGCTCGGGCACGGCCTTCCCCGGGCTGAAGAACATCCTCGTCTCGTACCCCGACGACGAGCGCCCGAAGGCCTTCTCGACCTTCCAGATGTCGGCGCAGGTGGGTCTCTTCGGCGGTGCGCTGGCCGGCGGCCTCCTCGCGGACGTGGACCTCCGTACTCTCTTCTCCGTCGTCTTCGCGATCTTCATCGGCTTCTGCCTGGCCGCGTCGGCGTTCATCCCGAGGGACGGCTTCGGGAGCGTGGACAAGCCGGTGGACCGGGTCCCCCTGCTGAGCACGGCGGTCTTCAAGGGCATCGAGGTCCGCGGCGCCACCCGCTACTTCCTGCTCTCCGCCGTCTTCTGGTTCCTCTCCATCGGCTTCATGGTCGGCATCCCGCTGCACATGGAGGAGTACGCGTCCGGATGGGCCCCCTCGGCACCCTTCTGGATCACCGGCCTGACGGTGCTGGTGCTGCAGTACCCCCTGTTCAAGTTCCTGATCAAGCACCTGCGCCCGGGGGCCGTGATGGCGCTGGGTCTGGCGGGCATGGTCGTGGCGTTCACGGCGTTCGGCGCGGGCCGCACCGCTCCCTGGGTGGTCGTGGGCTGCCTCACCGTGGTGCTGGGCGAGATCCTCTTCGTCCCCTCCTTCGACATCTGGATCGCCCGCAAGGTCCCGGCGGACCGCCTCGCCAAGGCCATGGGCGCGATGCACTTCTTCCGCAGCGCCGGCAACATGATCGGCTCCCTGCTGGCCGGCCTCCTCTTCGACCTGGCCCTGTCCTGGGACGTCCCCGGCGCGAACTGGTACATCGCCGCGCTGATCGCCGCCGGGTGCGCCGCGATCTGCCTGTTCAGCGGGGACGAGGAGACGGCGGAGGAGGCCGTCGAGACGGCCGAGGAGGAGCGGGCGGAGGCGTCGGCTTAGGTGGGGGTTGTGGGCCCGACCCCGCCGACGAACCCCCACCCCCGAGCCACTGGGCGCCGCCCGATTGTTGCGGCGGGATGAAATCCGCAGCCCCCCGCGTTGGTGTCTTGCGGAGACCAGGACGAACGGAGGGCACCGGCGTGGCAGCGCAGCAGGGGGGCGACCGAGGTTGGGCGCGCAGACTGGCCGGATACGCCTGGCGGTACCCCAAGGACGTGATCCTCGCCCTCGGCTCGTCACTGGCCGGTATGGCCGTGATGGCACTGGTCCCCCTGATCACCAAGGTGATCATCGATGACGTGATCGGGGACAAGACCCGGGACATGGGCCCGTGGGCGGCGGCCCTGATCGGCGCCGCCCTCCTCGTGTACGTGTCCACCTACATCCGCCGCTACTACGGCGGCCGCCTCGCCCTCGACGTCCAGCACGACCTGCGGACGGAGATGTACGGCACGATCACCGGGCTCGACGGCCGCCGGCAGGACCAGCTGTCCACCGGCCAGGTCGTCGGCCGCGCCACCAGTGACCTCCAGCTGATCCAGGGCCTGCTCTTCATGCTGCCGATGACCATCGGCAACATCCTGCTGTTCCTGATCTCCCTCGTGATCATGGCGTGGCTGTCCCTCCCGCTCACCCTGGTCGCGATCGCCGTCGCCCCCGCCCTGTGGTGGATCGCCCAGCGCAGCCGCACCAAGCTGCACCCCGCCACCTGGTACGCCCAGGCCCAGGCCGCCGCCGTCGCGGGCGTCGTCGACGGCGCCGTCAGCGGCGTACGCGTGGTGAAGGGGTTCGGGCAGGAGGAACAGGAGACCGGGAAGCTCCGGGAGGTCGGGCGGCGGCTCTTCGCCGGGCGGCTGCGGACCATCCGGTTCAACTCCCGGTACACCCCCGCCCTCCAGGCCGTCCCCGCCCTCGGCCAGGTCGCCATGCTGGCGCTCGGCGGCTGGCTGGCCGTGCGGGGCCACATCACGCTCGGCACGTTCGTCGCCTTCTCCACCTACCTCGCCCAGCTGGTCGGCCCGGTCCGCATGCTCGCCCTGGTCCTCACCGTCGGGCAGCAGGCCCGAGCCGGTACGGAACGCGTCCTGGAGCTGATCGACACCGAGCCGACGCTCACCGACGGCACGAAGGCCCTCCCCGCCGACGCGCCCGCGACCGTCGAGTTCGACGACGTGTCCTTCGGGTACGAGGGTGCCGACGGCAAGATCAGGCCCGTCCTCGACGGCCTCAGCTTCGAGATCCGCCCCGGCGAGACCCTCGCCGTCGTCGGCTCCTCCGGCTCCGGCAAGTCCACCGTCTCGCTCCTCCTGCCACGCTTCTACGACGTGACGCACGGCGCCGTCCTCATCGGCGGCCACGACGTCCGCGAACTCACCCTCGACTCGCTGCGCGCCGCGATCGGCCTGGTCCCCGAGGACTCCTTCCTCTTCTCCGACACGGTCCGCGCCAACATCGCGTACGGCCGCCCGGACGCGACCGACGAGCAGATCGAGACCGCCGCCCGCGCCGCCCAGGCGGACCGTTTCATCGCCGAGCTGCCCGACGGCTACGCCACCAAGGTCGGTGAGCACGGGCTCACCCTCTCCGGCGGCCAGCGCCAGCGGATCGCCCTCGCCCGCGCCCTCCTCACCGATCCGCGCCTGCTCGTCCTCGACGACGCGACCTCGGCCGTGGACGCCCGCGTGGAGCACGAGATCCACGAGGCCCTGTCCCACGTCATGGAGGGACGCACCACCCTCCTCATCGCCCACCGCCGCTCCACCCTCGGCCTCGCCGACCGCATCGCCGTCCTCGACGAGGGCCGCCTCGCCGACCTGGGCACCCACGAGGAGCTGGAGCGCCGCTCGGCCCTCTACCGCCGGCTGCTCACCGACCCGGACGAGCTGGGCGGTGTCTCACCCGGCCACCTCCCGCCGACCTCGCTCGCCAAGGCCGAGGACACCTCCGCACGCGACTCGATACGGGACGAGCTGGACGCCGAGTTCGACGCCGAGCGCGGCATCACCCCCCGGCTGTGGACGGGCGACCGGGAGCCCCGGGACACCGCCTTCGACGGCACCCCCGCCACCCCCGAACTCCTCGCCCAGGTCGAGGCGCTGCCCCCGGCGACCGACACCCCCGGCGTCGACGAGGCCCGCGCGGTCGCGCCGGAGGAGTCGTACGGTCTGAAACGGCTGCTGCGCGGCTTCGGTCTGCCCCTGCTGTTCAGCCTGGCCCTGGTCGCCGTCGACGCGGGCATGGGCCTGCTGCTGCCGGTGCTGATCCGGCACGGCATCGACGACGGGGTCTCCCAGGCGGCCCTCGGCGCGGTCTGGGCCGCGTCCCTGCTCGGGCTGCTCGCGGTCGGCGCCCAGTGGGCGGCGCAGATCGGCGAGATGCGGATGACCGGCCGTACCGGCGAACGCGTCCTCTACTCCCTGCGCCTGAAGATCTTCGCCCAGCTCCAGCGCCTCGGACTCGACTACTACGAGCGGGAGTTGACCGGCCGGATCATGACGCGGATGACGACGGACGTCGACGCCCTCTCGACCTTCCTGCAGACCGGACTGGTCACCGCGTTCGTCTCCGTCGTCACCTTCTTCGGCATCATGGGCGCCCTGCTCGTGATCGACGTCCAGCTCGCCCTCGTCGTCTTCGCCACGCTCCCGCCGCTGATCGTCTGCACGGTCTTCTTCCGCCGGGCGAGCGTGAAGGCGTACGAGCTGGCCCGCGAGCGGGTGTCCGTGGTCAACGCGGACCTCCAGGAGTCGGTGGCCGGGCTGCGGATCGTGCAGGCGTTCCGCGGCGAGCGCGCGGGCGGCGAGCGCTTCACGGCCGGCAGCGACAGCTACCGCCGGGCCCGCGTCCACGGCCAGTGGCTGATCTCGATCTACTTCCCGTTCGTGCAGTTCCTGTCCTCGGCCGCGGCGGCGGCCGTCCTGATCGTCGGCGCCCACCGCGTCGACGCGGGCACCCTCACCACCGGCGCCCTGGTCGCCTACCTCCTCTACATCGACCTCTTCTTCGCCCCCGTCCAGCAGCTCTCCCAGGTCTTCGACGGCTACCAGCAGGCCACCGTCTCCCTGGGCCGCATCCAGGAACTCCTCCAGGAGCCGACGTCGACGAAGGCGGCCCCCGAACCCCTGGAGGTGCGGTCCCTGCGCGGCGACATCGCCTTCGAGGACGTGGACTTCGCCTACGGTTCCGGCGACGGGGCCGAGGAGGCCCTCAGCGGCGTCGCGCTGTCCATCCCCGCCGGGCAGACCGTCGCCTTCGTCGGTGAGACCGGCGCCGGCAAGTCGACGCTGGTCAAGCTGGTCGCCCGCTTCTACGACCCCACCGGCGGCCGGGTCACGGTCGACGGCACCGACCTGCGCGACCTCGACCTCACCTCCTACCGGCACCGGCTCGGTGTCGTCCCCCAGGAGGCGTACCTCTTCCAGGGCACGATCCGGGACGCCATCGCCTACGGCCGCCCCGAGGCCACCGACGCCGAGGTGGAGGCCGCCGCCCGTGCCGTCGGCGCCCACGACATGATCGCCACGCTCGACGGCGGCTACCTCCACGAGGTCGCCGAACGCGGCCGGAACCTTTCCGCCGGACAGCGTCAGCTGATCGCGCTGGCCCGCGCGGAGCTGGTCGACCCCGACATCCTGCTGCTCGACGAGGCGACGGCGGCCCTGGACCTCGCCACCGAGGCCCAGGTCAACCACGCCACCGACCGCCTCGCCGGCCGCCGCACGACCCTGGTCGTCGCCCACCGCCTCACCACGGCCGCCCGCGCGGACCGCGTCGTCGTGATGGACCACGGCCGGGTCGCCGAGGACGGCACCCACGACGAACTGCTGGCCCGCGACGGCCGGTACGCCGCCCTCTGGCGCACCTTCGTGGGCGAGCCGGCGCTGCGGTCATAGGGGACCTTCGGAGCGTTTCGCCCCGCGCGCGCAACCGTTCGAGGGGGGTCGTGCGTCCGTACATCAGTACGGTCGTGTGACGGGAGGGGCAGCGGGTGAGCAGGCGGGGGACGCGTCGGCCGACGGCGCTCGTGCTGGCCGTACTGACGATCGCAGGTCTGCTGACCCTGGCGGGCCCGGTGGCGAGCGCCGAGGCCGCCGCCGCGTCGTGCCCCGGACGCAAGGTGCGGACGCTGACCTTCGACACCGGCACCGTGCGGGTCTACCGCAAGGGCAGCCGCTATGTCTGCGCCGTCCTCGTGCCCAGGAAGCAGGCCCGCAAGGGCACCATCCGCATCCGGGCCTGGGGCGGCCAGTGGGTCCTCAACAAGAAACGCCCCGCGGGTCCGGTGACGGTACACGCCGGCCGCCGCGCCGTGTGGATCAAGGCCCGCGCCGGCGGCGAGACCTTCGACTCGGGCTGGATCCTTCGCTGAACCTCCCCCGCCGCACAGGGTTTTCCCTATCGCTCCCATCTGCGGCCGAAAGCAGTCCAGTTGGCCCCTTTCTTCCCTGGTGCCCCGGCACTCGCTCCGATAGCTTCCGGCGCACAGCAGCTGCATAGGGGAGAGAACGCATGCGCAAAGCACTCGGATGGGTGCTGTCGCTCGTGGTGCTCATAGGCACGTTGAGCACGGCGGGGACGGCCCACGCCGCGGGGTCGGACGCCGGTGACATCAAGGACCGACTGCTCGCGATACCGGGGGTGAGCCTGATCGAGGAGAAGCCGTACCCGGGTTACCGCTTCTTCGTCCTCAACTTCACCCAGCCGGTGGACCACAGGAACCCGAAGAAGGGCACGTTCCAGCAGCGGATCACCATGCTGCACAAGGACACGGCCCGTCCGACGGTCTTCTACACCGGCGGCTACAACGTCTCCACCAACCCCGGCCGCCGTGAGCCCACGCAGATCGTGGACGGCAACCAGGTCTCCATGGAGTACCGCTTCTTCAACCCGTCCCGGCCCGACCCGGCCGACTGGTCCAAGCTCGACATCTGGCAGGCGGCCAGCGACCAGCACCGGATCTTCAAGGCGCTGAAGAAGATCTACGGCAAGAAGTGGATCTCCACCGGCGGCTCCAAGGGCGGCATGACGGCCACCTACTACGAGCGCTTCTACCCGAAGGACATGGACGGCGTCGTCGCGTACGTCGCCCCCAACGACGTCGTCAACAAGGAGGACTCGGCGTACGACCGGTTCTTCGCCAAGGTCGGCACCAAGGAGTGCCGCGACCGGCTGAACGCCGTGCAGCGCGAGGCCCTCGTCCGTCGTGAGCCGCTGGAGAAGAAGTACGCGGAGGTCGCCGCCGCCGAGGGCTTCACCTTCAAGACGGTCGGCAGCCTCGACAAGGCGTACGAGGCGGTCGTCCTCGACTACGTCTGGGGCTTCTGGCAGTACAGCAAGCTCGCCGACTGTGACAGCGACGTCATCCCGAAGGACGCCAAGAAGGCCACGGACGACGAGATCTGGACGTCCGTCGACACGATCTCCGGCTTCTCCTTCTACACCGACCAGGGCCTGGAGCCGTACACGCCGTACTTCTACCAGGCCGGTACGCAGCTGGGCGCGCCCACGATCCACTTCCCGCACATCGAGAAGAAGTACATCCGCTACGGCTACCAGCCGCCCCGGAACTTCGTGCCCCGGGACATCAAGATGAAGTTCCAGCCGTACGCCATGCGGGACGTCGACACCTGGGTCCGCAACAACGCCAAGCAGATGCTCTTCGTCTACGGGCAGAACGACCCGTGGGGCGCCGAGCCGTTCCACCTGGGCAAGAAGGCCCGCGACTCGTACGTGTTCACGGCCCCCGGCGCCAACCACGGTGCCAACGTCGCCGGTCTCGTCGAGGCACAGAAGGACCTGGCCACCGCCCGGATCCTGCAGTGGGCGGGCGTCGCCCCGGCCACGGTCCAGCAGGACCCGAGCAAGGCGAAGCCGCTGGCGAAGTTCGACTCCAAGCTCGACAAGCGTGACGTCGAGCGGGAGCCCGCGCTGCGGCCGTAGGACGCCTGAGCGTCACAGCAGCACAGAAGTCGAGCCCCGGGACCGCCGAACAGCGGCCCGGGGCTCGACCCCTGTCATACGGGTACCGCGCACCCCACCGGTCGGCTGCCGCCCAACCGCACGTACAGGCCGGTCGTGGCCGGGCACTGCGCCTCGGTGTCGACGGCCGTCGTCACCTCGTACTCGGGAGCGTGCTTGCCCCCGCCGTCGCAGGCGGTCTCACGGACCTCGCCCCGGCCGGCGCCGTAGACGCAGTCGCCGACGATGGTGCGGGGGCCGCCACCGCCGCCGGGATCGCCCGGGTGCGGCGGCTGGAGCCCCCGCATACAGGCGTAGCCCTGCGGTACGGAACCGTCGCCGTCCTCGTCGTAGCCGTCCTGTTCCCCGGTGGACTCGCTGATGTGCAGGACGAAGTCGGTCGTCGGCGGGCACAGCGGCCCCTGTCCCACCCGGCCGTCGTGCCGGGCCACGACCCGGGCGGCGGCCCGCTCGCTCGCGCAGGGCACCTCGGTGAAGCTGGTCGTCCCGAACGAACTGCACTCGTCGACCCCGAGGAACACCGTCCCGTACCCGGCCGGCCGGGTCGGCGGGTCCGTCGTGGTCGCGGCCGCCCGCTCCCCGGGCTGCTCCTCGCCGACCCCGCCCGACCAGGCCTGACAGCCGGAGAGTGCCGCGACGGCGAGTATCACGGCAGCCACGAGCACCTCCGTGCACACCTGTCGAACGAGACACACCTGTCGAACGAGACACACCCTTCGCATGGCCACCCCCCGACGAACCCCTGTCCAGCGTGACCCCGTGGCGAGGGCCACGCCAGACATACCGTGTGCTTTGCGCCACTTGGGGGTGGTGCGCGAGGAGTGCGGCGTAGGCCCCGTACGTCAGGGGCCTTACGCCGGGGTCCGCAGGTCAGGGCCGTACATCAGTTCCTGACGTCAGGGTTCGTACGTCAGGCCGTGCCCGAGGGGGAACAGCACCCGCGCCGGGTCGTCGGCCCGCTGCACCGGCACCGGCAGCCTCCCGTGCGGCGCCACCCGCCCGGCCAGCACCCGCGCCGCCGCCCGCACCTCGACGTCCGTCCAGGAGTACGCCGCCAAGTAGCCCTTCACCTCCGGTAGTTGCGCCACGTCGTACGGGTTGCGGATCGCGACGGCCACCACCGGCACCCCGGTGGCCAGCAACCGCGCGACCAGGGTCCGCTGGGTGCTGCCCGCCGTCACGTTGTACGTCCCCACGACCACCGCGTCCTTGCCCCGGGCCGCCGCCACGGCCTGGTCGATGAGGGCCTGCGTGGGTGCCGTACCGGTCGACAGGCTGGTCGCCGTGAAGCCCAGGGAGGCGAGTTCGGCGGCGAGGACGGCCGTCGGCGGTCCCGTGGTGCCGGACGGCGAGGTCGGGTCGGCGCCCACCACCAGCACGTTCCGGTGCGTACGCCGGGACAGCGGCAGCAGCGAACCCTCGTTGACCAGGAGGGTGGTGGTCCGTTCGGCGATCCGGTCGGCGGTGTCGAGATGCCGCCGGATCCCCACCACCCGCTCGACGCCGGCGTCACTCACATACGGCCGCTCGAACAGCCCGAGCTTCGCCTTGAGCCGCAGGATCCGCAGGATCGACTCGTCGAGCCGCGCCTCGGTCAGTTCGCCGGCGCGTACGGCGGCGAGGACCGCGTTCCACGCCACGTCGATCGAGGGCGGATTGAGGAGCTGGTCCACGCCCGCCTTCAGCGCCAGCACCGGCACCCGGGCGTCCCCGTACTTCTCCCGCACGCCCCGCATGTCGAGCGAGTCGGTGACGACGACCCCGTCGTAACCCAGCTCGCCGCGCAGGATGCCGGTGAGGATCGGCCGGGAGAGGGTGGCCGGGTCGCCGGAGGGGTCCAGGGCGGGGACCATGATGTGCGCGGTCATGATCGAGTCGATGCCGGCGCGGATCGCGGCGCGGAACGGCGGGGCGTCCAGAGCCGTCCACTGCTCCCGGGTGTGCTCGATGACAGGAAAGCCGTAGTGACTGTCGACGGCCGTGTCCCCGTGGCCCGGGAAGTGCTTGGCGGTCGCCGCGACCCCGGCGCCCTGATACCCCTTCACCTGCGCGGCGACCAGCCCCGCGACCGCCTCCGGGGCGGCGCCGAAGGAGCGTACGCCGATGACGGGGTTGGCCGGGTTGACGTTCACGTCGGCGACGGGGGCGTAGTCCTGCCGGATGCCGATCGCCCGCAGCTCGGCTCCGCCGACGCGTCCGGCCTCGCGGGCGTCCGCACGGGACCCGCCCGCGCCGAGGGCCATCGCACCCGGCAGCAGGGTGGCGGGCTCGCCGACCCGGGCCACGATGCCGTGTTCCTGGTCGGTGGAGACGAGGACGGGCAGGCCCCGGGGAAGGCCGAGGGAGGCCCGCTGGATGCCGTTCGACAGGGCGGCGATCTGGTGCGGGTCGCGGGTGTTGTGCGCCCAGGAGAAGTAGATGATCCCGCCGACCCGGTACTTCTCCAGCAACTCGGCGGCCGTGCGCACGCCCAGCTGCTGGAGGTTGGCGTCGACGTCGGCCTGGTCCGGCGCGGTCGCCGAGTGCCCGTAGACCCGCATCACGAAGAGCTGGCCGACCTTCTCTTCGAGGCTCATGCGGGCGACCAGGGCACGGAGCTTCGTGTCGTGAGGGCGGGCGCCGGCCTGTGCGTCGGTGCCGAGGGCCAGGGCCGAGGTGACGCCTGCCGTGGCGGCGAGAACGGTACGTCTGGAGGGCACGTGCGTCGCTCCTTCCGGAGGACTGAAGGAAACTTCCAAGGTGTCACGATTATCCGGGAAGTTTCTTCCGGTCAAGGGAACGCACGCACGGGGACTGAGGGGCCGTCACCGGCGCAGTGGAGGGGGGCGCGCCGGTGACGGCGTGCGGCCGGCCGCAGGCGGCGGAGAGGGTTGGTCAGCGATCGCAGCCAGTAGCGAGGCCGACACCGCACTGCGGAGACTCATCCGGCGGCATGGGGGTTGGACGGGGTGGGGTGGGTTCGGGTTCCCGGGGAGGGGGCGTTTTCGGAAGTTGGTGCGGGTGGGGTGGGTGTTGCGCCTTGGGGCTCGGGGGGTGCGGTTCGTCGGCGGGTGCGGCTGAGTGGGGGCTGGTCGCGCAGTTCCCCGCGCCCCTGAAAAGCAGGGGCTGCGCCCCGTGCTTTTCGGGCCCGCAGGGCCGTGGTCGTTCAGGCCCGCAGGGCCTGGGCTTTCAGGGGCGCGGGGAACTGCGCGAGAAGCCCCACCGGGCCCGCGGCCGCCGACGCACCAGCACCCCCCGAGCTCCCAGGCGCCCCCACCCCACCCCGGTCCACTCCCCGGACACATCCACACCCACCCCACCCCACG
Source organism: Streptomyces akebiae (assembly GCF_019599145.1). Lineage (NCBI taxonomy): Bacteria > Bacillati > Actinomycetota > Actinomycetes > Kitasatosporales > Streptomycetaceae > Streptomyces > Streptomyces akebiae. The sequence continues at coordinate 6,541,392 of NZ_CP080647.1, forward strand.
GTTCACCATGACCCGCATGCCCCCCGTCGACATCCCCGGTTCCAAGTCCCTCACCGCCCGCGCCCTCTTCCTCGCGGCGGCCGCCGACGGCGTCACCACCCTCGTACGCCCCCTCAGGTCCGACGACACGGAGGGCTTCGCGGAGGGCCTGGTCCGCCTCGGTTACCGCGTCGGCCGCACCCCGGACGCCTGGCAGGTCGACGGCCGCCCGCAGGGCCCCCCGCTCCCGGAGGCGGACGTGTACTGCAGGGACGGCGCCACCACCGCCCGCTTCCTGCCGACCCTCGCCGCCGCCGGCCACGGCACCTACCGTTTCGACGCCTCCGCCCAGATGCGCCGCCGCCCCCTGCTGCCGCTCACCCGCGCCCTGCACGACCTCGGCGTGGACCTGCGGCACGAGGAGGCGGAGGGCCACCACCCGCTCACGGTCACCGCGAACGGCGTCGACGGCGGCGAGGTGGTGCTGGACGCCGGCCAGTCCTCCCAGTACCTGACCGCGTTGCTCCTGCTCGGCCCGCTCACCCGCACCGGCCTCCGCGTCACCGTCACCGACCTGGTCTCCGTGCCGTACGTGGAGATCACGATCGCGATGATGCGGGCGTTCGGCGTGGAGGTCGGCCGGGAGGGGGACACGTACGTCGTCCCGCCGGGCGGGTACCGGGCGACCACCTACCCGATCGAACCCGACGCCTCCACCGCCAGTTACTTCTTCGCGGCCGCCGCCCTCACCGGCGGCGAGGTGACCGTGCCGGGTCTCGGTGCGGGCGCGCTCCAGGGCGACCTGGGCTTCGTCGAGGTGCTGCGGCGGATGGGCGCGCGGGTGGAGGTGGGCGACGACCGTACGACGGTGACCGGCACCGGCCGACTCGACGGTGTCACCGTCAATATGCGGGACATCTCCGACACCATGCCGACCCTCGCCGCGATCGCCCCCTTCGCCTCGGGGCCGGTGCGGATCGAGGACGTGGCCAACACCCGGGTGAAGGAGTGCGACCGCCTGGAGGCCTGCGCGGAGAACCTCCGCCGCCTGGGCGTGGACGTGACGACCGGCGCCGACTGGATCGAGATCCGCCCCGGCACCCCCCGGGGCACGGAGATCAGGACCCACGGGGACCACCGCGTCGTCATGTCCTTCGCCGTGACCGGGCTGCGCACCCCCGGCATCACCTTCGACGACCCGGGGTGCGTACGCAAGACGTTCCCGGCCTTCCATGAGGCGTTCGAGGCGCTCCCGCTACCCTCCGGAGCATGACCGCCTCGGAGCCCACCATCGTCGCGACCTCGGGCGGCCACCGCATCGGTGACCGCACCCGGGTGACCTTCCATTCGCTCGTGCACCACGCCGTGGAGCTGTCGGGGGTGAACGGGCGGCGGCCGAAGGTCATGTACGTCGGTACGGCGATCGGCGACTCCGAGCACATGACCGCGCGCATGAGCGAGGCCGCGCGGGTCGCGGGCTTCGATCTGACCCCGCTCGCGCTCTTCCCGATGCCCAACATCGAGGACATCGAGTCGGCCGTCCTCGCACAGGACGTCGTCTGGGTCATGGGCGGCTCGGTCGCCAACCTGCTGGCCGTCTGGCGCCTCCACGGCCTCGACCGGATACTCCGCCGCGCCTGGCGGTCCGGCGTCGTCCTGAGCGGTGTCAGCGCGGGCTCCATCTGCTGGTTCCGGGGCGGGACCACGGACTCCTTCGGTCCCCGACTCCGCCCGGTGACGGACGCGTTGGCGTACCTCCCGTACGGCAACGGCGTCCACTACGACAGCGACGCGGGCCGCCGCCCCCTCGTCCACAGCCTCGTCGCCGACGGCACGCTCCCGGAGACCCACTGCACGGACGACGGCGTCGGGCTCGTCTACCGGGGCACGCGCCTGGTGGAGGCGGTCGCCGAACTCCCGGACAAGGGGGCGTACATAGTCCGGCGCGAGGGCGACGCGGCCGTGGAGGAACGAGTGACCCCCCGCCTCCTGCCCGAGCCGCGTCACTAGCAGCACTACGCGTCACCGGCTGCACTTCGCGTCACTGGCCGTACTACGAGGAAGGGAGACTCCCGCGGTGTCGGGTTCTCGTGAGGAAGACGTTCTGGCCCGGATCGCCGAGGGGCTCGTCTACACCGAGTCCGAAGCGGCCTTTCTGGCGCCCCGGCGGCGTACGGATCAGATCTTCGAGTACAACCGAACTCCACCGGGCGAGACGGAGAGGCGTCGCGCGCTGCTCGTCGAGATCTTCGCGTCGATCGGTCGACGCACGGTGCTGCTGCCGCCGTTCCACGCGGGCTTCGGCAGCAACGTCCACATCGGTGACGACTTCTTCGGGAACGTGAACCTGACGTTCGTCGACGACGTGGACATCCACATAGGCAACGATGTCATGATCGCTCCCAGCGTGACGCTGACGACGACGGGGCACCCGGTGCACCCCTCGCGCCGAACGGACTTCGGGCGGTTCTCCGAGCCGATCGTGATCGAGGACAAGGTGTGGATCGGCAGCAACGCGGTGGTCCTGCCCGGCGTCCGGATCGGCTACGGCTCGGTCATCGGCGCCGGCAGCGTCGTCAGTCGCGACATTCCGCCGATGACCGTCGCGCTCGGCACTCCCTGCCGGGTGGTGCGCGCCATCACGGACGAGGACCTCACCACCCGCACCGCTCCCGGGTGTTAGGGCTCGGCCGGCCGGCCCGCCTCACCACTCCTGGACGCGCCGCCCCGCGCCCTGCGGCTGCTCCCGGGGGCGGCGGGGCCGGGGTTCGAAGAGGGACGCGGGGGAGGAGTCGTCGGGGTGCTGGAGCGGCACGTCGGGGCGGTCGGCTCCCCAGGGCCGGCGGGGTTCCGGCCGCTCCCGCTCCCGCTCCTGGTCCCGCTGCCGGCCGGCCGTGCGGTCCCATTCGCCCTCGCCCAGGACGAGCATCGGGTCGAACATCACGACGACGCCCGCGAGGAGCAGGAAGATGACCGGGCCGATCAGCATGGGCAGGAGGATCGTCGTGGGTGATTCGCCGGTGATCGGGCCGCCGGTCGTGCCGTGGAGGTGCACCCCCACCGCGGCCATCCCGGTGTAGTGCATGCCGGACACGGCGACCCCCATCACCAGGCTGGCCCCGAGACTGGTCAGGAAGCCCCGGATCGACACGGCCGCCCAGAGCGCGGCGGTCGCGGCGACGATGGCGATGCCGACGGAGAGGGCGACGACGAAGATGTCGTACTGGATGTAGCCGTTCAACTGGATGGCGGCCATGCCCAGATAGTGCATGGCGGCCACCCCGAGGCCCGTGACGGATCCCGCCGTGCAGAGGGTGGACGTGCTGACACCGCGGTAGCCCACGGCGAAGACCCCGATGCCGACGACGGTGATGGCGACGGCGAGGCTGAGCACCGTCAGCCCGACGTCGTAGTGGAGGGGACTCTCCTTCACCCGGAAGCCGACCATCGCGATGAAGTGCATCGTCCAGATGCCGCAGCCGATGCTCGCGGCCCCCAGGGCCAGCCAACCGGGCTTCCAGGACCGCTCGTTGTAGACCGACCTGACCACGCAGCGCAGTCCTAACGCGGCGCCCAGGCAGGCCATGACATAGGCGGCCACCGGCGTGACCGCACCGTAGCTGAAACCGTCGACCGTGCCTTGCATATGCCAAATCCCCCCGATACATGGCCAGTTGCGCATGGCTGGTTGAGGGAGGCAAGTCTGCTGCAAGCGCGTACCGCAGCGCTCCGTTTTCCAAGAGTTACTGTCGGTATCTGCTCAGGGGGTGATCGGCTTTGGGTGACTCGATACTGATTCGTGGTCAAAGTCCATGACACACAAGGCCTGAGCTTGATCTCTCAAGCTCAGGCCATTGTTTTACTGCGAGTGGTCGCTGTTACGCCGCGTCGTTGAGGAGCCGCCCGAGGTGCTCCCGTCCCGCCGCCAGCAGCTCCGGAAGCGGCGCGGCCTTCTCGTACCACCGCTTCTCGTACTCCCAGCACAGCCACCCGTCCCAGTCCCTGCGGGAGAGGAGTTCGACGCACTCGCCGAGCGGGAGGACGCCTGCGCCGAGCGCGAGCGGGGTGGTGTCCTCGGCGGAGGCGATGTCCTTGACCTGGACGTAGCCGAGGAAGGGGGAGAGGGCGGCGTAGGACTCGGCGGGCTGTTCGCCGCCGAGCCAGGTGTGCATCACGTCCCAGAGCGCGCCGACGCTGCCGTGGCCGACCGGACCGAGCACCCGGATCGCGTCGGCGCCGGTGCGGTGCGAGTCGTGCGTCTCCAGCAGGACGCGTACGCCCCGGTCGGCCGCGTCCTCCGCCGCCGTGCCCAGCCGCCGGGCCGCGATCGCGTCGGCCTCCTCCGTGCTCTGGCCGCCGGCCAGGTCGGCGCCGGGGAAGACCCGGACGAAGGGGGCGCCCAGGTCCCGGGCCAGGTCGAGGAGGGCGCGGATCTCGTCCAGCACGGGACCGTCCTCGCCCGGCGCGGCGACCCGCGCGTACCCGGCGACCCCCAGGATCTCCACGCCGGCCCCCTTGAACTCGGCCGCGACCTCGGCCCGTTCGTCGGCCCCGATGCCCGGATGCACCGGCTCCTCGGGGTGGGCGCGCAGTTCGACGCCGTGGTAGCCGTGCGTCGCGGCGAGTCGTACGACGTCGGCGATGGGGAGACCGGGGACACCGAGGGTGGAGAACGCGAGTTTCATGTCTTCGGACCGTACACGTTGGCCGGGCCGGTGTGGGACCCCGCGGGGGCTGGCCGCGCGGTCGAGCCCGGGGCCCGCCCCGCTCCCACAGCTGCCACAGCTGCCACAGTTCCGACCGCCGGTCCCGGCCGGTCAGGTCCACAGGCGCCCGCCTCCCCGGAGTTCCCCGCCTCCCCGGAGTCCCCGTCACCTCAGATGTCCCGCCGCTCCAGCGGCTTCGTCGCCGGGCCCTGGACGATGCGGCCCTCGGTGTCGAAGCGGGAGCCGTGGCAGGGGCACTCCCAGGTGCGTTCGGCGCGGTTGAAGCCGACCAGGCAGCCCATGTGGGTGCAGCGGGCGGAGACGGCGTGGAGCGAGCCGGCCTCGTCGCGATGGACCGCGCACGGATGGCCGCCGAGCCGGACGACCGCGCCGTCCCCGGGGGCGATGGCCTCCACGGAGCCGCCCCCGGCCGCGCCGATCCGGTCGCCGACGAAGTGCCGGGCCACCTGCGCCTGGTGCTTGAGGAAACTCGGCGCCTCCCGCATCGCGCTGAGCACCCGGCGCGGGTCGTACAGATCGCTCCACGGCGACTTGTGCCCGGTGATCTGCTCGGCCAGCAGCCGCCCGGCCATGATGCCGCCGCTCATGCCCCAGCCGCCGAACCCGGTCGCCACCCAGGTGTGCCGACTGCCCGCGTGGAAGGGCCCGACGAGGGGGACGGAGTCGGTGGAGTCGTTGTCCTGGGTGGCCCAGCGATGGCTGAAATCGAGAGGGCCGAAGCGTTCGGTGGCCCAGTCCGCCAGCAGCCCGAACCGTTCGTCGACCTCGGCGGTGCCCGGGGTGAAGTGCTCCCCGGTGACGATCAGCAGCCGCCGCCCCTCGTCGTACGGGGCGGTGCGCACCGAACGGGTCCGCTGCTCCTGCGTGATGTACATGCCGTGCGGGTCGGCCTCGGCCGGGATCGGCGCGGCGAGGACGAGTTCGCGGCGCGCGGACAGCCGGGTGAAGAGCAGCGCCCGGTCGAACACGGGGTAGTGCGTGGCGACCACGACGTCCCCGGCGGTCACCGTGGACCCCGCGTCGGTCGTCAGCCGGCACGGCGCCCCCTCCTTGAGCCGCACCACCCGCGTCCCCTCGTGCACCGCCGCGCCCATCCGCACCAGATCGCCGACCAGGGCGAGCAGATACCTACGGGGGTGGAACTGCGCCTGCTCCGCCACGCGCACCGCCCCCGCGACCGGGAACGGCAGCCCCGTCTCCGTCACGAACTCGGCGGGCAGCCCGGCCTCGCGCGCCGCTTCCGCCTCGGCCCGCAGCTCCGCCACACCGCCCTCGTCCTCGGCGTACGTGAAGGACGCCGCGTCCTCCCAGTCGCAGGCGATCCCCAGCTCCTCCACCACCTCGGCGGCATGCCGGATCGCCTCGGTCTGCGACCGCGCGTACAGCGCGGCGGCCTCGGCGCCCCGGGTCCGCCGCAGCCGGTCGTAGATCAGCGTGTGCAACGCGGTCACCTTGGCGGTCGTGTGCCCGGTGACGCCGGCGGCGACGCGGTCCGCCTCCAGCAGGGCCACCCGCCGCCCCCGCCGCGCCAGCTCCCACGCCGTACTGATCCCCGCGATCCCCGCCCCCACCACCGCCACGTCGACGACCAGCTCCCCGTCCGGTGCCGGGTACACGCCCTCCTGCGGCGCGCTCTCGATCCAGTACGACTTCTGCTCCGGCTGCTTCTGCTGCATGACTCGGGGGTCCCTTCAGGCGGACGGCGGCTGGGTGCGGCGGGGTTCCTCGGCCGGGGCCGTGGCGGGGGTGCCGGGCCCGGTGGTGGGCCTGCGGTCACCGGAGGCGGCCCGGCGCCGGTGGCTGGTGTCGCACCACGGGGGGATGCGGCTGCGGCGGCAGGTGCACAGGGCCACGCAGAAGCGGTCCGACGACACGGTCGTACCGTCCTCCAAGGTGACCTCGACCGGTCCCTCGACCAGCAGGGGGCCGGGGCGTTGCAGTGCGACGCGGCGGCGTTCGGCAGGAACGTTCGGCACGGATGATCACCCGCTCTTCCCTCTCGTCGACGACCTTTCGGACCGGCGTGCCACCCCTCCTCGGGCTCCTCCGCGGATCCTCGGGCTCCTCGTCGGATCCTCGGGCTCCTCCGCGGACTCGTCCTCAGACCGGCGTGCGGAGCGACGACCGACCCGCTCGCCACGCGCCGAGGAGGCGGTCGGCGAGGGCGTCCTCCAGGTGGTTGGTGGCGTCGACACCGAAGGCGACGTCGGCGTCCAGCTGTGGCTCCTCCTCCAGCAGCCCGGCGACGACCTCCCGTCGTACGACCTGCTCGTGCACGGCGTCGGCCTCGACGTGCTCGTCGTAGAAGTGCTCGGCGGCCGGGCCGGCCCCGGTCCGCCGCATGGCGCGGGCGAGCCGGCGGGAGCCGGGGGAGGAGGTGATCTCGACCGTCGCGAAGTGCCCGACCAGGGCGCCGCGCAGGGACCGGTGCAGGCCGAAGAGGGACATCAGGTTCACCAGGGCGATCGCCTCGGCACCGGCGGCGTCCACGTACCGGCCGTACGCCGGGTCGAGCCCCATATCGGTCATGAGGTCGGCGAAGAGACGCGCGTGCACCCGTTCGGCGCGCCCCCCGCCGAACTCGTCGAACTCGACGGCGGCCATCCCCGCCTTGGCCCGCCCCCACAGGCGGGGCAGCACCCAGGCGTGCGGGTCGGCCTCCTTCAGGTGGTAGAGGGAACGCTGTGCCGCGTACTCGCGCACCTGCCACAGCTCGCCCTCCTCCTGGAGGAAGTCGCCGACTCCGCCCCCGTCGCCGTCCGGCGGCTCCACGAGCAGTTCGTCCAACGCCTCCCGGGCACTCACGTGCCGGGTCGCCCGGTCGCGCAGGCTTTCGAGGAACGGCCACTCCATGGCCGCCCGGCAGCGCAGCAGCTCGGGATCCCATTCGAGGTCGGCGTCGACGTCGGCGAAGCCCCGGTAGTGCAGTTCGTAGCAGAGGTAGAGGGCGAGCTGGAGATCGTCGCCGAAGGGGTCCGCCCCGGCGATCTCCCGGCTCCGGGGCGGCGGCCCCGCCCCCCGCAGAAACCGCGTGACGGCATCGGAAAGCGTCCCCCTGCTCTCCGGCAACACCGGCCCTGCCACCTGGGTCTCCATGCGCGCCGAGTACCCGTGAACCACGAGCTACTCACCGCCCGACAAGCGAAGGGGGCTCCCCGCACAGGGGAGCCCCCTTCCACTCCGCTACGTGGAGACGACGGGCGGCGGACCGCCGGGCACCGCCCAGCGGCGGACCCCGGTCGTCAGCCGCGCTCGTGCGTCGGCGTCACATGCCGGTGCGTCGCGCCGACCGCTGCGGCTCGCGTGTGGTGCGCTCCTGCGTGCGGTCCTGCACCTTGCCCTTCATCTTCTTGGCCTCGCCGCGCGCCTGCTGCATCTTGCCCTCGGCCTGCTGGCTGCGATCGCCGGTGACCTTCCCGGTCATCTCCTTGGCCTTGCCCTTGATCTTGTCCATGTTGCCCTTGTCCTTGGCAGCCATGGTTTCCTCCTTGGTGGGGGGTGACTTTCACGCCCAACGTACGGCGGACCGGTAACCCTCGCGCGTCGAAGCATCACGCTCCGTGAAAGCCCGTGCTCAGCCGAACGAGATCCGCTCGATCTCCCTCAGCCGGGCGGCACCGATACGGCCGTCCTCCAGGGACAGGAGCCAGGGCAGCAGCTCCGGCGTGGCGTGCACCTCGCCGTAGAAGCCGAGGCCGAGCTCGGCGAGCCCGTCCTCGACGAGCCAACGGTCGAGCGCGTCGCCGAGGTGCAGGTCCGCCGCCTCGGTGCGGGTCTCGGCCCAGACGGCGAGCCACGGCGCGAGGGTTCCCGTCGAGGCGGAGAGCGTCTCCAGCACGTCGGTGACGTGTCCGACGCTCGGACGGGTGTGGAGGACCGCCCGCCACCAGGTGTGCCAGACCTCCTCCAGCGCCCTCCTCTCCGCCACGGGCCAGTCGCGCCACCGGGCGGCGAGCAGCCGGGAGGCGACCAGGCCGTGGTCGAGTCCGTCGGCGACGAGGAGGCGGACGATACGGGGCGTCAACCGGCGGTACAGGCCAGGGAAGTCGTCCCAGTGGTCGGGCCCCTTGTGGGCGACGGAGTACATCAGCTCGCCCGGCACCTCGCCCACGGGACCGGCCAGGACTTCGAGTTCGGCCTCGGTGTAGCAGTGGGTGCAACCGCCCACGGGGGCCGAGGACTCGGCGAGCGGGCCGAAGGTCGCGTCCAGGGCGTCGAGCGCGTCCTGGAGCCGCTGGTGCGGGAGGTCGGTCGGGAGGTGGGTCATGACGTACCTGACGGGACTCCGTCCGGCCGCGCCGGAGAAGAGAGCGACGCTACCAGGGCCGTGCCACCACCGAACACCCCTGGCCGCCGAGCCCCGCCTCCTCCTCGACCTCCACCCGGAAATCCGAACCCCGACCCCCGAGTCACACCGAAGAACCCTCAGACCTCAGACCTCAGACCTCAGACCTCACGCCTCCCGAGGCACCCCACTCGACCCCCGCACCATCAACTCCCCCCGCACGGTGGCGATCCCGCCCGGCGGCGGCTCCTCGCGCCCCATGGCGATCCGGCCGGCCCGGGCCCCCGCGTCCGACAGCGGCAACCGCACCGTCGTCAGCGCCGGCACCGCGTCGATGCTGAAGGGCAGGTCGTCGAACCCGGCCACGGACACGTCGTCCGGGATGCGCAGCCCGGAGTCCCGGAGCGCCGCGCAAGCCCCCAGCGCCACCGTGTCGTTGGCGGCGACCACGGCCGTCAGCGAGGGATCCCGGCGCAACAGCTCCAGCGTCGCCTCGTACCCGGAGAGCCGGTCGTAGCGGCCGTACACGGTCCATCGGGGATCGTCCTCGATCCCGGCCGCCGCCAACGCCGCCCGGTGCCCCTCCAGCCGGTGGCGGGTCGTCGTCCGCTCCTCCGGCCCGGCGATGTACCCGAGGCGCCGGTGGCCCAGCCCGATCAGATGCTCGGTCAGCAGCTGACCGCCGCCCCGGTTGTCGAACGTGATCGCGATGGCCTCCGGCGTGGGCGGTCTCCCGCACAGCACCACACGCGTCCCGGCCTCCGCCAGCTTCCGCAGCTTGTTGCCGACGGCGGCCAGGTGTGCCGGGTCCTCGATGGCCCCACCGGTCAGCACCACGGCGGCGGCCCGCTGCCGCTGCAGCAGCGTGAGGTACGTCAGCTCGCGCTCCGGGGAGCCGCCCGTGTTGCACACCACGCCCAGCCGCTCCCCGCCCGCGCGCCCGCCCGGCCCGCCGATCTCGGACTGGATGGCCGCGGCCATGATCCCGAAGAAGGGGTCGGCGATGTCGTTCACCAGGATGCCGACCAGGTCGGAGGTGGCGGCGGCGAGCGCGCTCGCGGGACCGTTGAGGACGTAGTCCAGCTCGTCGACGGCCTTCAGTACCCGCTCGCGCGTGGACGCCGCCACCGGATAGTTCCCGTTGAGCACCCGGGAGACGGTCGCCGGCGACACCTGCGCACGGGCCGCCACGTCCGCCAGGGTCACAGTCATCGTTTTCTCGTCCTCCGGGTGCGCGTCTCGTTCGGGCTGTCGGGGAACCATACGACCGCGATCGCCGTTCGCCCCCTCGAACAACTCGACCCCCTCGCGGTCTTGTCCAGACCGCTGCTCAGAGGCTAGCTTCTCATTGGATAGAAAGCGCTTGCTGTGACGCTCACCCTTTCGTCGGGCGTACGCGGCGCCCGACGCGTACGCACAAACGAACGCACACCAACGAAAGGACCGGCCGTGACACGCAAAACCGTACGGATCGCCATGAACGGCGTGACGGGACGCATGGGCTACCGCCAGCACCTCGTCCGCTCGATCCTCGCCATCCGCGAGCAGGGCGGTCTCGACCTCGGTGACGGCACCGTGCTGTGGCCGGAGCCGATCCTCGTCGGCCGCCGCGAGCACGCGCTCAAGGCGCTCGCCGAACAGCACGGTCTGGACCCGGCGAACGTCTCCACCGACGTCGACGCGGTCCTCGCGGACCCGACCGTCGAGATCTACTTCGACGCCCAGGTCACCTCGGCCCGCGAAGAGGCGATCAAGAAGGCGATCGCGGCGGGCAAGCACATCTACACCGAGAAGCCGACCGCCACCGGTCTCGACGGCGCCCTGGAGCTGGCCCGGCTCGCGAACGCCGCCGGCATCAAGCACGGCGTCGTCCAGGACAAGCTGTTCCTCCCGGGTCTGCTGAAGCTCAAGCGCCTCATCGACGGCGGCTTCTTCGGCCGCATCCTCTCCATCCGGGGCGAGTTCGGCTACTGGGTCTTCGAGGGCGACTGGCAGGAGGCCCAGCGCCCCTCCTGGAACTACCGCGCGGAGGACGGCGGCGGCATCGTCGTCGACATGTTCCCGCACTGGGAGTACGTCCTGCACGAGCTGTTCGGCCGCGTGAAGTCCGTCCAGGCGCTCACCGCCACGCACATCCCGCAGCGCTGGGACGAGCAGGACAAGCCCTACGACGCCACGGCCGACGACGCCGCGTACGGCATCTTCGAGCTGGACGGCGGGGCGATCGCCCAGATCAACTCCTCCTGGGCCGTCCGCGTCAACCGCGACGAGCTGGTGGAGTTCCAGGTCGACGGCACCGAGGGCTCGGCCGTCGCGGGCCTGCGCAACTGCCGGGTCCAGCACCGCTCCGCCACCCCCAAGCCGGTGTGGAACCCCGACATCCCCGCCACCTACTCCTTCCGCGACCAGTGGCAGGAGGTGCCCGACAACGCCGAGTTCGACAACGGCTTCAAGGCGCAGTGGGAGCTGTTCTTCAAGCACGTCTACGCCGACGCGCCCTACCACTGGGACCTGCTGGCCGGCGCCCGTGGCGTCCAGCTCGCCGAACTGGGCCTGAAGTCCTCCGCCGAGGGCGTCCGTCTCGACGTACCGGAGATCCAGCTGTGACGATCCGACTCCCCGACGGAAACGGCGGGTTCAAGGCCTACACGCCCCGTACCGAACCCCTGGCGGTGTCCCCGGGCACCCCCCTCACCTCCCGTACGGTCTTCTCGGCGGCGCACGTAGTGGCGGACCCCTTCGCCGATGTCTCCCCGGACTCCCCGGCCGCCGTCGACTGGGACGCCACCCTCGCCTTCCGCCGTCACCTGTGGTCGCACGGCCTGGGTGTCGCGGAGGCGATGGACACCGCGCAGCGCGGCATGGGCCTCGACTGGGCGGGCGCGGCGGAGCTGATCCGCCGCAGCGCCGCCGAGGCGAAGGCGGTCGGCGGCCGGATCGCCTGCGGCGTGGGCACCGACCAGCTCACCGCCCCGGCGACGGCCTCCCTGGCGGAGATCCGCAAGGCGTACGAGGAGCAGCTGGCACTCGTCGAGGAGTCGGGCGCCCAGGCGATCCTGATGGCCTCGCGCGCGCTGGCCGCCGCGGCGCGCGGTCCCGAGGACTACCTGGAGGTCTACGGCCACCTGCTCCGGCAGGCCGCCGAGCCGGTCGTCCTGCACTGGCTCGGCCCCATGTTCGACCCGGCGCTGGAGGGCTACTGGGGCTCGTCGGACCTCGACACGGCCACGGAGACCTTCCTCGCGGTGATCGCGGCGCACCCCGACAAGGTCGACGGCATCAAGGTCTCGCTGCTGGACGCGCAGCGCGAGATCGACATCCGCCGCCGGCTCCCGCAGGGCGTCCGCTGCTACACGGGCGACGACTTCAACTACCCCGAGCTGATCGCGGGCGACGAGAAGGGCTTCAGCCACGCGCTGCTCGGCATCTTCGACCCGCTGGGCCCGCTGGCGGCGGAGGCGGTGCGGGTCCTGGACACGGGTGACGTGAAGGGCTTCCGGGAGCTGCTGGACCCGACGGTCGAGCTGTCCCGTCACCTCTTCCAGACCCCCACCCGCTTCTACAAGACGGGTGTCGTCTTCCTGGCGTGGCTGGCCGGCCACCAGTCGCACTTCACGATGGTCGGCGGCCTCCAGTCGGCCCGCTCCCTCCCGCACTTCGCCCGCGCCTACGAACTGGCCGACGGCCTGGGCCTGTTCCCGGACCCGGCGCTGGCGGAGACCCGGATGAAGAACCTGCTCTCCCTGTACGGAGTGACCCAGTGAGCGCCATCGGAGATCTGTCCCGCTTCTCCATCAACCAGATGACGGTCAAGCAGCTGTCGATGCCCGAACTGGTCGCCGGTTGCGTGGAGTTGGGCATCACGGGCGTCGGTCTGTGGCGCGAGCCGGTGGCGGCGCACGGCCTGGACGCCACCGCCAAGCTGGTCCGCGACGCGGGCCTCGCGGTCACGACCCTCTGCCGGGGCGGGTTCTTCACGGCCATCGACCCGACCGAGCGGGCGGCGGCCCTGGCCGACAACCGCAAGGCGATCGACGAGGCGGCGACGCTCGGCACGGACACACTGGTCCTGGTCTCGGGCGGCCTCCCGGCGGGTTCGAAGGACCTGTACGGAGCGCGGGAGCGCATCGCGGACGCCCTGGCGGAGCTGGGCCCGTACGCGGCGTCGAACGGCGTCCGTCTGGCCATCGAACCCCTCCACCCCATGTTCGCCTCGGACCGCTGCGTGGTGTCGACGCTGTCGCAGGCCCTGGACATCGCGGAGCGCTTCCCGGCGGAGCAGGTGGGCGTGACCGTGGACACCTACCACATCTGGTGGGACGACACGGCCCCGGCGGCGATCGCCCGCGCGGGCGCCTCGGGCCGCATCCACACCTTCCAGCTCGCCGACTGGATCACCCCGCTGCCCCAGGGCGTCCTGACCGGCCGGGGCCAGATCGGCGACGGCGCGATCGACATGCGCGAGTGGAAGTCCTACGTCGAGGCGGCCGGCTACACAGGCCCCATCGAGGTCGAACTCTTCAACGACGACCTGTGGGCGGGCGACGGCCGCGAACTGCTCGCGCAGACGGCACGGCGGTTCGTGGAGCACGCGGCGTGACGCCCGGGCGGCGGGCCGGGGGAGTGACGCCCGGCCCGCCGCCCGGGTCAGACCTGCCGGACCTCGACCTGCTTGCCGCAGAGCGGCTTGAGATCGTCGAGGTCGGAGGTCAGGACGGTCACAGGGGGCTGTGCCGCGCGGGCGGTGGCGGCGACGATCGCGTCCAGGGCGTACTTGTGTCCGCCGGTCCTGCCGCTGTCCTTCATTCGTGCGAGAGCCTCTTTGGCGGTGTCCTTGGTGACCGGCTCCACCACGAGCCGGGAGACGGCCCAGGCCAGGCGGGCGGTGTGTGCGCCTTGTGGGTCGGCTTCGACGATGGTCGCCGCGCTGGTGACCACCCGGACGTCCCGCTTACGGGCGGCGGCGAGCCGTGCGGTCATCGTCCGGTCGGCTCGCAAATACAGGGACAGGGCCTCACTGTCGAGAACCCAGGTGCCGCTCACGCCACCGCCCGGTCGTCCTGGCCTCCGCCGAACATCTCGCGCTCGGCAGCGTTGATCTCCTCCTGGGTGAGGGGGCCGTGCATCTCCTCGTTCGCGGCGATGAGTTCGTCGAGCTGGTCCCGCTCGATCTGCCGCTGGATCGCGGCCTCCACGTAGGCGGAGATGCCGCGCTTGCCGACGCGGGAGCGGAGGGCGGCGATGGTGCCCTCGTGCACGGAGACCGAGACGGACCTGGTCGGGCCCTCGCCGGGCCCGTAGATGTGGTCACTCACACACCCAATCTAGCAAAACTTCTATGAGAGCTTCCGTCGCGGAGGCGGGAGGGCGCGGCGGCTCACCGCAGAGGGATCACGACGGCCATGCTCACCGCGAGGCCGAGGATGAAAAACGCGTAGTGCCTGGCCTTCAGCTTCTCGACGGGGCGGCCCAGACGGACCAGCTCCTCCTGGCGCTTGAACCATCCGATGAAGCTGACGCGCATGAGGGTGAAGTAGATCGCGACGGCGATGAACACCAGCAGGGCCATGCGGGACTCCCCGTTCTCGTCCTCGGGCAGCGCCCGCAGGGCCGCGTAGGCGGCCACGGCCAGGACTAGCAGCACCGCCTCCCACTTGCCCCTGCGCGTACTGGGAAACAGGGACGCGAACACCACCGCGAGGGCGACGACGGCCACGGCGGCGGTGATCCACAGAGTGCCCAAGGTGTGCGTCTCCTATCGATCTCTGACCCGATCTCTCACAGAAAGCGGGCCATGAGTGCCACGACCGCGGTGAAGGTGAGGAAGAAGACCACTTTCTGCCTGGTGGTCAGTCTCTCCCACGGTTGGCCCGAACGCGCCCGCTCCTGCTGGCGCTTGATGTGACCGGCGAAGACGACCCGCATGAGCGCCAGGCCCAGCGCGGTGGCGGTGAACAGCGGCAGGGCTATGGGGTCCCCGTCGGCCTCCTCGGACGGAGCGCTCAGCCCCACGATGACGGCCACCCCCAGGACGGGCAGGACGGCCTTCCACCAGTCCTTCCTCGCGGGGACCAGCGACGCGATCGCCACGGCCAGGGCGACCCCGGCCACGGCGGCGGCGATCCACCACTCGGTACGGGAGAAATGAGAGGTGAGCATGGGCTCCTCGCTGATGACGATCAAGGCCGTCGCAGGCCGGGACGGACGTTGCGGGGCCAAGGGACCGCGCCGGCCCGACTGGATCACGGCCGTTCCGCCGCCGTCATCAGCCACGCGTCCACGGGCGCGTTGCTGCCGCTGGTCAAACGGCTCTTGACGCGGGAACGCGGCTGATCAGAGCCAACGCTGGTCGTGGTTCAAGCTGCAGGGCCACATGATCACCTCGACTCCGTTGGCGGTGCTGGAGTTGGGGACGGCGAGGCAGTTGTCCTCGTCGTTGGCGTAGCTGCGCAGCCGGTTGATGCTGTCGCGCTTCCAGAGGTGCCACGGGGATTCGGTACAGGTGTACTGAGTGGGCTGGGTGCCGGCGGCAGTGCCGATGAGGCACTCACCGGTGGCCCGGTTGGCGAGCTGGTACCACTCGTCCCGCACGTGACGCAGCTCCCACTGCTGTTCGGTGTCGCCACTGCAGGTCCATTGGATCGGATGGGCGGTGCTGCTGCCACTGCCGTGGGGAATCGCCAGACACTTCCGGGAATGGTCGTTCTTCAGCTCCTCCCACCCCGCGGCCTGAGCCGGAGACGGGGACAGGAGCAGGACGGAACCGAGTGCGAGAACCGCCGCGGCGATTCTTCGCGCTGCCTTCGGAGCACGGGACATGAGCATCTCCTGGATCACTGGATCAAGGGGCGGACGGAGAAAGGACGAGTCCGCTCGGGGTACGAGAATGACCAGAATGCGGGGCGAGGGCCGAAGTTGTCGTTATCGCTGAGTCCTGCGGCTGCTTGTCACTGCGTCCACTCCGGTACCGGCACGGTCTGTTGAGCGGCACGCGGCCTCCCCGGCCCGCGAGGTGTCCGGTCAGGGCACGGCTCATGTGAGCAGGAGTGGACGTAGAGGCAAGACGTCTGTGGACCCTCCACCAACGACATCGCCGTCACTCACGGCGCATGCTGCTTCCGTGCGCGGTGATCCACCCCACCGTGCTCCCTGTCCACGGAACTCATGGAGACGCGCCCATGCGAAGACTGCCGACGACCCCCCGAACGTCGATGACGGTGGCGATCTTCAGCCTGTTCGCGGTGCTGGCCGCGCCGACCGCGCACGCGGCTCCGTCCCCGGACCCGGCCCCGACGGCCGGACCGGCCCGGGTGAGAGCGCTGGTCGCGTCGATAGGTGCCGACCGTACCGGCGGCACCTTCTACGACGGCGACGGGCGGCTCGTCGTAGCCGTCACGGACGAGGCCGCTGCGCGGACCGTCCGTGCCCAGGGCGGTACCGCCGAGGTCGTCGAGCACAGCACCGACGAGCTGAACTCCGTCCGCACCGCCCTCGACCGGCGGATCGCCGACACCGATCCGATCCCCAACACGGCCTGGGGCGTCGACCCGAGCACGAACCAGGTGACCGTGTCGGTCTTCGACGGTGTCTCCGCCGCCGACCGGAAGCGCCTCACCGACCTCGTCGCGGACTACGGCGACAAGGTGCGTGTCGAGGAGCTGCCCGGCGGGATCAAGGAGACCGCCTACGAGTCCCTCGGCGGCATCGGCATCGTGGCGCCGTACGGCCCCACTTACTGCACCCTTGGGTTCAACGTCCGTGACTCCTCGGGGAAGAGGTACTTCGTCACCGCCGGGCACTGCGCGAGCAGCGACGAGGAGGAGTTCTGGCACCGGGAGGCCGGCGGCATCTACTTCGGTGAGCGCACGGAATGGTGGGACTTCGGCGAGGTCGAGAAGGACTACGCCGTCATCGAGTACGTCAACGACGACGTCGCCGCCTACGGGGCGGTCCGGGCGGCCGGCGCCACGTACGAGATCACCGACTCCCGGTACCCCGATGACGGTGAGTCCGTCAAGCGCGCCGGCGCCGTCAGCAGCGACCTGGTGGGCCAGGTGATCAACCCGAGCGTGACCTTCACTTTCCCCAGCGGCAAGGTCATGAAGAACATGATCGAGACCTCGCACTGCGCCAAACCCGGAGACAGCGGCGGTCCCCTGTGGGCGGGAACCGACGCGCTCGGCATAGCCTCCGCGACCAACACTCCGAAGGACGCGTCCTGCAACAGCGCGCAGAGCCAGTACCGGACGTTCTTCCAGCCGGTGCACTGGGTGCTGGCCCGCTACGGGCTGAGCGCGTTCTAGCAGGAGTTGACGGAGAGGGCACGCGGGGCGGCGCTTCGGCGGCCAGGGCTGTATACGTCACGTATACCCTCCGCGTGTCCGATGTCATGATCCGCGTGCCCGCCGCAGTCCGTGACCAGCTCGCCGCCGTGGCCGCGGCCCGGGGGACGAGCCTTCGTGCCCTCATGCCCTCATCCGGTTCGCTGTGGCTCTTTCGGCTCGCCCGCGGAGAATGCCTGTGCGCGGTAGTCCGTCGGCGACACCCCGTACACGCTCCGGAACGCCCGCGTGAAGTCGGACGCGCGGACCAGGCCCCAGCGGGTGGCGATGGTGTGGACGGGTGTGGAGCTGAGGGCGGGGTCCGCCAGGTCGCGGCGGGCGCCTTCGAGGCGCTGGGCGCGGATCCAGGCCGCGACCGTCTCGCCCGGAGTGTCCTCCTGGAAGATCCGGTGCAGATAGCTCAGCGAGATGTGATGCGCCGCCGCTATCACCGGCGGTGTCAGCTCCGGGTCGTGCAGGTTCTGCCGGATGAACGCCCGTACACGCGTCGTCAGCGCCCGCTGCCGCGTCTCCGGTGGCAGCGCGTCCTCCGCCTCCAGCGCCTGGGCGAACCAGGCGGACAGCAGGTCCACCAGGACGGTGCCCAGGCGTGGCGCGTCGGACGGCTGGAGGGCGTCGGCCTGCTGCTCCAGACCGCTGAGGAACCCGGTCAGCAGCGCGCCCACCCCTTCCCTCGCCGCCAGTCGTCGCCCCAGTAACTGCTGGATGCGGGCCGGCGGCAGGGGCAGCAGTGCCTTGGGGAAGTCCAGTCCCACCCCCCAGATCACCTGACGGCCCAGCCCGGCCGGCGCGTGCACCTCGTACGGCCGTGACGAGTCGCTCAGCCACAGGTCGCTCGGGCCGTACGCCTCGGTCCGGCCCACATGTTCGAACCCCAGCCCGCCGCCGAGCACCAGCGACAGGTGGTACATCTCCGGGTCGGACTGCCGCACCAGTTTCTCGGTACGCCGGAACCCGGTCACCAGATGCGCCGTCGGCCACACCATCACCGGACCCAGCTCCATCAGCCGCTGCCGCGCCCAGAAGTCGTCGGCGAACTCGCAGCGCATCTCGCTGGGCGCGATCGCCCGGTGCATCAACTCCCGCCAGTAGTCGAACCGATGCTCCGCGGGCACGTCATCGCTCCGGAACACGGTTCCGATCATGCCGGGTCACCCCTGGGTTCGACGGTCCACTCGGTGAGCTTGTCGGTGCTCATTCACCGCATCCTGGCACAGCACCCCCGAAGCACCCCCGTCACACCCTCTACGGTGGCCCGCATGACCGACGACAGCTTCTGGACCCTCCCGCCCGACCGTGTGGTGCGCGGCTCCATGGGCCACTGCAACCTCACCGTCCTCCTCCCGCCGTTCGACGTGGACGCGGGCACGCTCCCGGCCAACGACCCCGCCCGGGCAGCCGAGTTCGCCGCCTCCTTCGGCACCGTCGACGAGGTCCTGGAGGACCTCGGCCCCCGGCCCGTCCTGGACGTGCCCTACCCGTACGTGCGGACCGACCTGGACGTCGTACAGGCCGCCGTGTGGGGCCACGTCCTCGGCTTCAGCGACCCGGCGCTGGCCGACGCCGGCGACGACAATCCGCTGCTGTCCGAGGCGCGTTCGCTGCGTGAGTGGTACCCGGACGCACGCATCGTCGGCCGTGTCGACTTCCACGGCGGGGCCTCCCACACCGAGGACCTCGTCTGGCTGCCCGACGGAACCATGTTCCACGCAGCGGGCTGGGCCGGGGACGAGCCGTTCGAGGTGACCGGCGATCCGGCCGCCGTCGCCTCCGCCCTCGGCATCCCCGCCGAGAAGCTGGCGGACCTCGGCCTCGACGAGGAGGACCCGGCCGACATCCCCTGGGCCGACCTCGCCGCCTTGGCCCTGGCCGAGTCCGACCCCTGGGGGCGCCGGCAGCTCCACACCACGGCCTTCCGCGTACGGCACACCGAGTTCGCCACGTCGACGATGGAGGAGCTGTACTTCGTCGAAGGCTGACGGGTCGCCCACACGGTGGGCGACCGTGCTCCCGGTGCGGCCGACCGCGGATGTCAGTGGGCCGTCCTAGGGTGGCGGATCATTCGCCACTCACGGGGCAACACGAGGCAAGGGGCCGGGGCATGACAGCGGTCATACTGTTCCATCACTCGCAGGGGCTGACCTCCGGAGTCGTCGCCTTCGCCGACGAACTCCGCGTGGCGGGCCACACCGTCCACACACCCGACCTCTTCGAGGGGCGGACGTTCGGCTCCATCGAGGAGGGCATGGGCTACGTGGGGCAGGTCGGGTTCGGCGAGATCACCGAGCGCGGTGTCCGCGCGGCCGAACCGCTGCCGCGGGACGCCGTGTACGCCGGCTTCTCGCTCGGCGTGGTGCCCGCGCAGAAGCTGGCGCAGACGCGGGCGGGCGCGCGGGGCGCGCTCCTGTTCGATGCCTGCATCCCCGTCTCGGAGTTCGGCGCCGCATGGCCCGACGGTGTGCCGGTGCAGGTGCACGCCAAGGAGTCCGACCCGTTCTTCGTCGAGGACATCGACGCCGCCCGCGACCTCGTCTCCGCTCGCGCCGACGCGGAGCTGTTCCTCTACCCCGGCGACCAGCACCTGTTCGCGGACGCCTCGCTGCCGTCCTATGACGCCGACGCCGCCGCGCTCCTGACCCGCCGGGCGATCGAGTTCCTCGGCTCGCTCTAGGCCCTGTCGTCCATCGGCCGCCGGGTCGTGTGAGAGTCCTGTGAGGCCCCTGTGGTGCCCGGTGCAGCCGCTCGATGGGCGGGGGGAACGCCCCTGACAAGGCGCCCTTCGAGTGGCGGTGTCGTGGGCGACATCAACTACCCACTCTTCGCTCACAATTGATGCTCCGTTGACAACACCACCAACGCCGTTTAACGCCAACAATCCCCTGATGACGCCGACTTACGGCTCTAGGGTGAGCCGCGGCGCGTACACGTCACGGGGGCCTCGCGCGCCACCCACACCCCCTCAGTGCCCCCCACAACGAGGGAAGACGTCATCTTTAATCGAGCTCTCCAGATACCCGGACGGTGGCGGCTCACAGCACGCTTCACGGCCGCCGCGGGTCTGGCCGCCGCCGTCACCCTGACCGGCCTGCCCGGCCTACCCGTCGACGACACCGCCGCCGCCGGACCGGCCGTCTCCGCCAAACTCAAGCCCGGCTACGACAAGCGCCGCTGCGACGTCCGCAACGGCCTGCCGGCCGCCACCAGGACCCCGGCGAACTCCGGGCTCCCCAACAGCCCGCTCGGCAACTTCCACAAGGCCGACAACCTGCCGACGAACTTCGAGTTCGACCTCCCCGGCCAGGCGTACGACGGGCTCACGACCCCCACGCCGGAGGAGGAGGCGAAGGCCCGTTCCCAGGTGCCGGGCGACACGGAGAAGAACTACAAGGCCTGGCGGAAGATCGCCGACGCCTCCGGCAAGCCCGCCGACCGCGCCATGGAGATCTACGCCCGCTGGCTGAACACCGGCAAGAAGAAGCCGTTCAAGCAGTGGTTCGACAAGATCTACATCCGTAACCAGACCAACCTGCGGAAGGGCGCCGGCTTCGAGGCGAAACTCGTACGGGACTACAAGCTCATCGGCCCCGACTGGCTGTGCGAGGTCTACGTCGAGCTCTTCGACGCCGAGGGCAACAAGGTCGGCGAACGCCGCTACGACGCCTACAACCGGCGCACCAAGGAGTTCAACGAGTTCAAGTCGGACTCCAAGCCGAGGGCCGACCAGCTCGCCAAGGACCGGGTCGTCGCCCGCTCGCTGAAGGACCACACCTTCCGCTACACCGGCGCGAAGAAGTTCACCGCCGGCCAGCAGGCGTCGATCGACGACTTCAACCGCGAACTCGAACGCGAGCGCGGCAAGCCCAACCAGGTTCGCGGCAACCAGCGCCTCTACAACCCGGTCGCGCGCACCACCCCCATCCCGGGCTACTCCGACCACCAGCGCTGGTTCGCCCCCGGCTGCCAGACCGGCGGCACACAGACCATGGCCGCCTCCGCCAACAGCTGCGGCACCCGGGGCCCGGCCAACCAGCGCGCCCTCGGCTCCGGCCGCACCCTGGAGGAGGCCAAGCAGATCCAGGCCGAGGCCCGCCGCCTCGACACCCGGGGCACCCTCCCCAGGGGAGGCCCGGGCGGCATCGACTTCACCAGCCTCGAACTGCGGTACGTCGGCGGCCTCGGCAAGGGCAAGGGCATGCAGTACAGCATGCGCGCCGACCAGATGCCCGACCCGGACACCAACCCCGGCTGGGGCGGCGAGGCCAAGATGCAGCTCGCCTCCGACGCGATGTTCACCTGGCTCGCGCTGACGCCGGACAAGTTCTGGGTCAACCTCAACCCGGACGAGCCCGACCGTGTCATGGACTCCAAGTTCGCCTCCACCGACGCCGGTCGCATCCTGCTCGAAGCCGACCTCCGGATGAAGCACGACTTCTACAAGGCCATGGACCCCAAGACCGACCTCGGCAGGCGGTACTGGGCGGCCCTGCCCAAGCAGAACGGCAACCCGTGCATGCCGGGCCTGCGGAACTGGATCGAGCCCAAGCCCGCGCAGGTGCGCGAGCAGGACGGCGGCATCTACATCCTCGACGCCCCGCTGGCCCTGAAGTCGACCGCGCAGGAGACCGTCACCGAGGGTCCGGGCGAGCCGATCTGCGACCCGAACGACGCCGAGATCGCCGCCGCCCAGGCGGTCATCGACTCGATGATCGTCCCCGAGGTCGAGAAGCAGATCAACACGGCCCCGCACTACGCCGACCTGCGCCGCGTCTACACCTCGCGGGTCGCCGCCGAGTACATCCGCCAGCAGGACGCGAAGAACCCGACCGACTTCCGGTCGATCATCAACAGCGACGACGTCGAGGCGTGGCCGCTGCGCGCCCCGAACCAGAACTGGGACAAGGACGAGCTGTTCCGCAAGTACCGGAAGATCTACACCGAGGGCGAGTTCACGTACGACGTGGACACCGCGCAGGGCGTCCGGGTCTACATCGTCGGCGGCGTGGACTTCTCCAAGCAGCCCAAGCGGAACATCACCCGCACACAGTTCAACGTCGAGAACCGGGACCTCGACCACACCACCGTCAACTCCCGGAAGTCCGACGACACGTCGTACCGGGACACCGACACGCTCTATCTCGGCGGCGGCAAGGTGACCGGCTCCGGTGGTGGTGACACCCCCGAGCCGCCGCCGACCCAGGACCCCGACCCGACCCCGACCGACAAGCCCACCGACCCGGGCAAGCCGGACCCGACGCCGTCACAGGACCCGGGCCCCGGCGACACCGGCGACAAGCCGAAGCCCCCGGGCGGAGACCTCGCCGACACCGGCTCGAACACCCCGGTCGGCCTCTTCGCCGCACTCGCGGCAGCACTGGCCGCCGTGGGCGGCGGGCTGGTGTGGTGGATGCGCCGGCGCGGGATCAGCCCCGGGAGGCGTACGGGATGAAGTCGGCCCAGGCCCCGGGGGAGAGGGTGAGCTGAGGGCCGGCCGCGTTCTTCGAATCGCGGACGTGGACGGCAGAGGGGGCGGCGGCTACTTCTACACAGTCGCCGTCCCCGCTGCTGCTGTAGCTGGACTTGAACCAAGCCAGGTCGTCGGCGCTCATAGATCCCCTCGCATCCGCTGCAACAGGCTCACAGAGTCCGGGATGGTGAGAGCCTGTGAACGCATCCTGGCATATCGGCTCTGGAGGACGCTGATCTCTTTCGCGTCGGAAACAAGCAGGCCACCGCGCTGTCCCTCGCAGTAGGCGAACCAGCGGTTTTCCGGGGTTTCGAGCAGTTGGACGGGCCCCGCCAGCCCGGCGTGCGACTCCTGCACCAGGGGCATGATCTGGATTTCGACGTTGCGCAACTGGACGATGTCCAGCAGGTGGTCGAGGAGTTCACGCGTGACCCCTGCGCCGCCCGTGTGCCGGAGGAACAGTTGCTCCTCCAGGATGAAGCTGTACGCCGTATTGGGCCGTTCCCGCAGCAGGCGTTGGCGATCTGCCCGAGCGGCCCAGTGCTCCTCGATCTGGGCGTCGTCCAGCAGCGGCAGCCGATCGCTGAACAGCGCCCTTGCGTATGCCTCCGTCTGCAACAGGCCCGGCACCATCCGGCACTCGTACGTGTACAGGGCGATAGCCGTGGCCTCCAACCGCGCCCACTTCCGGAACCAAGCCGCCAACCCAGGCTGGCGCCCCAGATGCTGAGCCGCCGCAAGCAGCGCACCCGTACCGCCCAGTGCCCGATCCACCCCCTCCACGAACGCCGCGTCCGGCATCCTCCTCCCCAGTTCCACCGACGCCACCATGTGCTTGGAGTAACCGATGACCTCGGCCAACTCCTCCCGGCTCAGCCCCGCGTGTTCCCGCAACGCCTGGACCATCGCCCCGAACGTCCGCAGACTGTCGGACGACTCCGGCTCGCCACCCCCGCCGATCCCGCCCATCCCCACCACGCCGTCGCTGTCGGCCACCATCGGCCACCTCCCGCGCACCCGCCCACCGAACCACACCGTTCAACGCCCATGGTCACGGCACGTCACCAGTACCGTCCAGTGCGTAACCGCGTACGCTCACGCGGCGTACGCGGCGTGGAGCTGGCGAACGGGCTTCCTCGCAGGTCACATTGGCGAACATGACCGCACCGCCCGCCGCGCGACACACGCTCACGGCACCGACGTTCACGCGACGCTTCAGCTCGACCCCGCTGGGCGCCCGCTCGGCGAGACACGTGGCCCTGAAACAGCTGCACGCCTGGGGCATCCGCTACGGTTCGGAGGCGTCGGAGCGGGCGGCGGTGGTCGTGGCGGAGCTGGCGGCCAACGCGGTGACGCACGGCCGCGTCCCGGGCCGGGACTTCGAACTCCGCCTCTCCCTGCCCACCGGCTCCCTCCGCATCGAGGTCACCGACACCCGCGCCGAACGCCTGCCACCGACCCCCGGCGCCGTACCGCCGCCCCGGCCCCTGGCCGAATCGGGCCGGGGTCTGATCCTCGTCGACGCCGTCGCCGACCGCTGGGAGGTCCAGGACCGCGTCCCGCCCGGCAAGACGGTGCTGGTGGAGATCGACCTGCCGCGCTGGCCGGCGCTGGTCAAGCGCCTCCCGGAGCGCCGACCGCCGAAGCGACGCGGTGCCGGTGGAGCTGCCAGGACGTGTACACCATGACGGGGACGACGACGGCGGGCACCAGCCACCACGGGAGGCCGAGCCACACGGACGGCAGCCCCAGGCCGAAGCACGCGACGAGCAGTGCGATGAGCAGGGGCTTGCCGTACTCGGCCCAGGTGCGGTGCTCGCGGTCGCGGGGGCCGGTCAGCCGCATCGCGCCGAGCCAGATCCCCAGGGCCCCCAGCAGACCCGCGAACGTGCCGATCGCGGCCGTCATCTGACGTTCGTCGCGCGGTTCCTCGGAGGTGCTCTGCGACACGTCTCCTTGGCTGAGCACGGTGACATCCCCGCGCCAGACGGTCCCGGTGATCCGGTCCCCCGGCCGCAGGCGCTCCAGCAGTGGGTCCGGGTCGCCGAACGACACGGTCCCGTTCCAGAAGGGCGAACCGGAGAGGGTCGCCAGGTAACTGCTGGTTCTGCCCGCTTTGTTCCGCGTGCTGTCGACGGTGAAGGAGACCGTCCGTAGACAGTCCTCCCACGCCGCCGCCGGGACCTCGGCGGCGCAGGGCACGGCCGCCCAGTACGCCTCGTAGCGATCCCTGTCCCGGGGCAGCCAGACAGCGAACACCAGGACGCAGGCCAGCAACGGGGCGAGGGACAACGTGAGCAGTGTCGCGCCGATTCTCATGGCCACAGCTTCACGCGGCGACGACCGGGCAGGCAACGGAGGCGTCGGGCAGCCTCGCTCCGTGCTTCGCTGCGGGGGTCCGGCAGCGAAGCACGGAGCAGGCGGCTACGACGTCACCGTCAGCAAGTCCCGCTGGTCCTCCGGCAGTTCGACCTTGTCCGCGTACAGGAGCGCGTGCCCCGGGTCGAAGACCAGGGCCACCTCGCCCGCCAGGCCGCCGTTGGAGCTGAGCACCTGCACCACCTGGTCGCCGAGGCGGACGTCGTACTCGTAGCGGGAGCCGACGTAGGAGCTGGTGATGACCTGGGTGTCGAGGCGGTTCATGCCCGCAGGCGTCTCGGCCGAGGCCACGACCTCCAGGCGCTCGGGGCGGACCGCGACCGTGACGGAGTCGCCGGTCGGGACGCGTGCGTCGCTGTCGACCCGTACGATCTCGCCGCTCGCGTCGAGGAGCACGGTGTGCCGGGTGCCGTCCACGCTCACCACCTTGCCGGTGAGGAAGTTGCAGCGGCCGACGAAGGCCGCCACCGCCGGCGCGGCCGGCTTCTCGTAGATCTCGTGCGGCGTGCCGATCTGGATCATGTTGCCGCCCTCCATCACGGCGATCCGGTCGCTGAGCGCGAGGGCCTCGTCCTGGTCGTGGGTGACGTAGACGGTGGTGATGCCCAGCTCCACCTGGAGCCGCTTGAGCCAGGCGCGGGCCTGCTCGCGGAGCTTGGCGTCCAGGTTGGAGAGGGGCTCGTCGAGGAGCAGGACCGTCGGCGAGTAGACCAACGCCCGTGCCAGGGCGACGCGTTGCTGCTGGCCCCCGGAGAGCTGGTGGGGATAGCGGCCGCTGAGCGCGGCCAGGCCGACCTTGTCCAGGGCGTCGTGGATCAGCGTCTTCTGCTTGTCCTTGGGAACCTTGCGGATGTTGAGGGGAAGCGCCAGGTTCTTCGCGATGGTCATGTGCGGCCACAGCGCGTACGACTGGAAGACCATGCCGAGGTTGCGCTCCTCGGGAGGAAGGAAGACCCCCGCGCCCGCGTCCACGAACGTCCGGCCGCCGACCGCGATCGAGCCCTCCGTCGGCTGTTCCAGACCCGCGATGCAGTTCAGCGTCGTCGACTTGCCGCAGCCGCTCGCGCCCAGCAGCGTGAAGAACTCGCCGTCCTTGATGGTGAAGGTGACGTCCCGGAGGACGGAGTTGTCGCCGAACGTCTTGGCGAGGTTCTTGACGGTCACCTCAGGCATGGTGCTTTCCCTTCATGAGCAGTCCAGCGAGTGCGACGAAGACCGCGGTGATGCCGATCTGGAGGGTGGCCAGCGCGGCGACGGATCCGGCCCTGCCCTGCGTCCAGAGACTGAGCATGGTGGTGCCGAGGATGTTGTTGTCGGCCGAGGAGAGGAAGACGGCCGGGGAGTACTCCTTGAGCATGATCACGAAGGTGAGGATCAGCGCTCCCGCGAACGCCGGTGTGATCAGGGCCCGCAGGACGCGGAAGAACGTCATCAGCCAGTCGGCGCCGGAGACCCGGGCCGCGTTGTCCAGCTCACCGCCGATCTGCATGATCGCCGGGGCGACCGAGCCGAACGCGCTGGGCAGGGCCCGCATGCCGAAGGCGATGATGACGGCGTAGATCGTGCCCTGGAGGACGGAGCCCATCCCGAACGGGGCGAGCGCGAAGGCCCAGAAGAAGCCGATACCGATGATGATGCCGGGGAGGGACTGCGGGATCAGGGCCAGGTACTCCACCGCCCGGCCGAAGCGGAACGTCGACCGCCGGGCCACCATCACCGCGAACACGGCGAGGGCGGACACGACCACCGAGCCGACCCCGGCCACGATCATGCTGTTGTACAGCGACTGCACGTAGTTGTCGGAGTCGAAGACGATCTCGTAGTTCTTCGTCGTGACCGTCCTGAACGGCGACTGCAGCGGCGTGAAGACGAGCGTGAAGGACCGCATCACCAGGCCGGCGATCGGGACGAGGGCGCCCACGATCACGTAGAACCAGATGCACGCGATGCTGACCCACTTCAGCCAGCCCAGGTCGAGCTTGCGCGGCCGGGTGACCTTGCCGCGCACGGACACGAACCGCGCCGCGTCCTTGAGCAGCTTCGCCTGTACGGCGACCAGGCTCAGCGTGACCACGAGGATGACCGTGGAGGCCGCGCCCAGCATCGTGTAGTCGGGGTCCACCGACTGAAGTCCGTTGTGGTAGAGGAAGGTCGAGAAGACGTCGATGCTGACCGGCTGGCCGTACAGCAGCGGCACGCTCAGCGTCTCGATGGAGACGGAGAAGACGAGGATCGCCGAGTACACGATCGGCGGGCGCAGCAGCGGCACGACCACCTGGGCGAGGATCCGGAAGGGGCCGGCCCCGCAGACCTGCGCGGCGGACTCCAGCGAGGCGTCCGACTGCCGCAGGGCGTTGGCGCAGAAGACGTACGCGATCGGGGCGAGCGCCACGGCCTCGGTGAGCGCCATGCCGGGGATCGAGTACAGGTTCCACGGCACCGAGCCGAAGAGCTGCTGCACCTTGACGCTGACGAAACCGGCCGGGCCGTACATGATGATCCAGCCGAAGCCCAGGATCAGCGACGAGATGAAGAACGGCCACTGCATCGCGAGGGCGATCAGCCGCCCGCCCGGCAGCTTCGTGCGGACCACCACGATCGCCATCGGGATGGCGATCGCCAGGCTGAGGACCGTCGTCAGCGAGGCGAACAGCAATGTGTTCAGGGCGACTTCACCGAAGCCCGCCTTGGTGAAGAGGTCGGTGTAGCCGCTGAGGGTGAACGCCCCGCCCGCCTCGTAGAGCGGGCGGTTGCGGATGCTCTGGTAGAGCGTCGGGACGATCGGGGCCAGCACCAGCACGGCGAGGAACGCCAGGACCGCGTACTGGACGACCGTGTCCCGTCCGATGCCCAAGAAGCGGCGGTAGCGCGGTGGTTGGAACGTCTCCGCGGGTGACTCGTCCGCCGGTGTGCGCGGCGGCTGGGTGAGGGTTGACATCTGTTCTGACTCCGATCGTCCCTGGACGCTGTCTGCTCGCGGGTGTGCTCGCGTGCCTACTTGCGCAGTCCGTCGAAGCGCTCCAGCCAGGCCTCGGAGTCGTCCTTGGAGACCGCCTCGTACTCGACGTGGATGATGTTCTCCTCGCCGACGGCGTCCACGACCTCCTGGTAGGTGTGCAGGCCCTCGCCCTTCACCCCGTCGCGGTACGAGGCCAGACCGCCTTCGGCGACCGCGCGCTGACCCTCCTCGGAGAGGGCGAAGTCCATGAAGAGCTTCGAGGTCGCCGGGTGCGGCGCCTCGGCGGCGATGCCCATGCCGCGCGGCAGGACGACCGTGCCGTCCTTCGGGAAGACGATCTTCACCAGGCCCGCGCTGTCCTCGACGACCGGGTAGGCGGGGGAGGCGCTGATCAGGAAGCCGGCCGTGTACTCACCGGCGACGATCTTCTCCAGCTGGGTGCCGGAGGAGGTCTCCGGGCGGGTCAGCGGAAGGATCTTCTCCAGGTCCTCCCACGCCTCCGGGTTGCCCTCGGTGAGCGCGCGCGTGACGGTGAAGCCGAACGAGCCCTCCGGGTCGCGGACCGTCACCTTGTTCTTGTACTTGGCCTCGTCCTCCGTGACGATCTTGGCGAAGTCGGTCAGGGTGGTCGGCGGGGTCTCCATCAGCGACGTGTTGTACGCGATCGTCATCGGGTCCTGCGACAGCGAGTACACGCTCGGCAGCAGCTCGGCGCTCTCGCCCAGCTCCTTCAGCTCCGGCGACTTGTACTCCAGGACCGTGTCCTCGCGGGCCGAGAAGTCCGACCACGCGGTCGCCGCGCTGGAGATCAGCACATCCGCCGGGGAGGAACCGGCGGCGTTCTCCGACAGGGTCTTCTGGAACAGCTCGTCGCTGTCCAGCTCGTTGACGGAGACGGTCTTGATGAAGTCGTACTTCTTCTTGAAGTCCCGGACGATCGGCGCCATGTTCTCGTCGCCGAGGTTGGAGTAGACGGTGAGCTTGCCGCCCTCCTTCTGCGCCGCCTCGATCAGGTCCGCGTAGTCCGCCGGGTAGTAGTCCGGCACCTGACCCGCCGAGATCTTGTTCTCCGCGACCTTCGGCGCGTCGGTGTCACCACCGCCGCAGGCGGCCAGGGTGCCGAGCGCGAGGGTCGCGGCGAACGCCGCCGTGAGGGGACGGCGGACGGGACGCCGGTACGCGGGTGCCGCTCCGATGACGGGGCCGACGGTGTACCCGGTGCCGATGTGGCTGGATCTGGCCATGGTTCTCCTCCTGGCGCGTGCCTGCTGGCAGCTGTTGCCGGGAGGTTAGGGATCCAGGTCAGGCCGGTAAATCCTTCACCCGTCAGAGCTCGTACTGCTCGTATTGGTCGTTGTGTTAGTGACGCGAGTCACCCCTGTCGGGCGGGGGCGGATGGCCGGGAATGATCGCCCTTGAGATGTGCCGTGAGCTGCTGGAGTCGTCCCCAGGCCTCGGGGTCCGTGCCGTCCCCGAGGGGGTAGTGGAGCGCGGGGCGGGGCGTCGGGCCGAGGTGCTTCGGGCGGACCTCGACCGGTGGCCGGCGCGCGCGGTCCAGGCCGATGGTGTGCACGTCGTCCGGGCCGAGCGTGAAGGCCACGGGCAGCGGCGGTCCCTCCAGCCGGGGCGCGGTCGTCAGGTCGGCGCGGGCCGCGCGCACCGAGGTCAGCATGGTCCGCAGGCCGTGCTCCCGGACCAGGGTGTCGGCCAGCGCCTCGATCCGGTCCAGCGGCGGGTGCTCGTCGGCGGCGTACCCGATCGTGAGGACCGTGTCCTCCTCCACGCCCTTCGCCGTCCGGGTCACCCGGACCGTCGCCATCGCCGGCCGGTCCGGTGAGCCGACCACGAGCAGCTGGGTGGGCTCGGGCGCCCGTTCCCGGGCCAGGTCGGTCAACTGCCGTGGCGACCAAGGGAGGTTGACCGGCTCGGCCGTGCCCCAGCCCGCGGGCGCCGTGCCCGTCAGCGCCTTCCAGGCCGCCTCCGGGCCGCCGCCCAGCAGCAGGTGCTCGTCGGCCCGGTGCACCGTACGGAGAGCGACGATCAACTGCCGGCCGGGCACCTCGCCGGCCTCGCCCTCCGACGTGCCCTCCGACACGGCGTCCGACGTGCCTTCCCGTGCTGCTTCCGACGTGCCGGACGCCGGGCGCGTGAACGCGGGGGCCACCGCCGCCGTCCCGTCCTCCGCGAACGCGGGCGAGAACGCGCCGTCCCGCCAGCGCAGCACCGCCCCCGACAACCCGTCGTAGTACCCGCACTCCGGGTCCTGGACGACCCAGCGGTTGGGGACGCGCGCCAGCGTCGTACGGGCGGCCGGGGTCAGGCGCACGCCACGTGGCGTGACGATCTGCAGGGACCGCCGGGACGCCACCGCCGTCCGCATGATCTCCGCGAGCCAGCTGGTCAGCGCCACCACCGGCCGGTCGATGAGGACGACGGCCGCGTTCTCGGTCACCACGTCCACGGCGGGCTGCCCCGACCCCGCCGACGGCACGGCGGACACATCGACCACCTTCGTGCTCGCCGCCGCCTCGGGAGGCCAGGTCGAGCCGCCCAGCAGGGCGTTGAGCCGCCCGCACACCACCCCCGCGAGCCGCTCCGCCTCCGGGACGGCCGTGGACGCCCGCGCCTCCGTCCACCAGTACGGCGTCGCGGCGCTCTGCCCGAGCAGCCGCTCCGCCTCACCGGGCACCTGCACCAGCACCGGCGACTCCACGGACACCAGCGGGCGGCCACCGGGGCCGTGCAACTGGACGACCGCGCCCTCGGCCGCCGCCGACAGGTCCAGGTCGGAGCCGCCGGCGTACAGACTCGTCATGAGCGCCCACACGTCGGGCATCCTCGGGGTGAGGGCGATGACGTCCTTGGTCACGGGCGGTCGCCCTCCTCGCTGTCGGGTGCGGTGCTGTCGAGTGCGGTCTGGATCAGCTGGTGGGGCCGGCCCCGGCGGACCAGCGTGCCCCGCCCGGCCGGCTGCGCCGAGGCGTACAGGCCGGGGAAGAGCTGGCCCTCGCTCCGCTCGCCGGTCATCAGCAGCGCGGCCGTGCCGGTTTCGCGGAGGGTCTGCAGCAGCGGCTCGTACATCGCCCGGGAGGCGCCCGCCACCCGGCGGGTGATCACGAAGTGCAGCCCGATGTCCTGCGCCGACGACACGTACGGCAGGAACGGGGCCAGCGGCTGCTGCCCGGCGGTGGTGAGGATGTCGTAGTCGTCGACCAGGATCACGATCCGGGGGCCTTTGAACGCGGGCTCGTCCGTCAGCGCGTCCGGGTCGGCGCTCTCCGGCATCCGCTTCTCCAGCTCGCTCGCGATCCCGCTCGACAGCCCCGCCGCGAGCTTCGCGTTGTGCGCGTACCCGCCCCGGTACGGCTCCGGGATCACCCCCCGCAGCCCGCGCCTCGGGTCGAACACGCCGAAGACCAGCTCCTCGTCCGAGTACCGCTCGACGAGTCGTGCCGCGACCAGTTTCAGCAGGTTCGTCTTGCCGCACTCGTTGTCGCCCAGGATCAGCAGGTGCTGGTCCGAGCCGAACAGGTCCAGCAGCGCGGGCGCGAGGGCGTCCTGGTCCACCCCGATCGGCACCCGGTGCGGCTCGGCGACCACCGACGGCAGCCGGTCCGATGGCAGCCGGGTCGGCAACACCCTGACAGGGGCGGCGAGTTCACCGTGCCAGGTGGAGCGGATCGTGCGGGCCGCGTCCTCCAGCGCCGGGGCGAGATCACCGGTCGACGGCCGTCCGTCGAGGCGGGGGAGGGCCGCCTGCGCGAACAGCTTGCCGTCGGTCAGGACGCGCCCCGGGGTGTCCGGCGACAGCGTCTCGGAGAGCTTGCGGTCCACGCTCGAATCGCTCGGGTCGTTGAGCCGCAGCTCCACCCGTGTCCCGAACATCGACTGCGTCGCGATCCGCACGTCGTTCCAGCGCAGCATGCCCCCGACGACATGGATGCCGTACCCGCCGCCGCGCTTGAGCAGCTCCACGACCGTGTCGTCCAGTTCGGCGAACTCGTCGCGCAGGGCGCCGAACCCGTCGATGAGGAGGACGATGTCCGTCGACCCCAGCTCCCGCAGCCGGCCCTGCCTGCGCAGTTGCCGCAGCTGGTCGACGGAGTCGATGCCGTGCTCGCGGAACAGTTCCTCCCGCTCGATCAGCATCGTCCGCACCTCGGCGACCGTCCGCGCGGCCCGCTCCCGGTCGGCCCGCCCCGCGATCCCGCCGACGTGCGGCAGCCCGGTGAGCGCGGACAGCCCGCCACCCACCAGGTCCAGTCCGTAGATGCCGACCTCGGCCGGTGTGTGGGTCGTGGCCAGCGACAGCGCGAGCGTCCGCAGCAGGGTCGTCTTGCCGGACTGCGGGCCGCCGATCACCGCCGCGTGACCGCCCGCGACCGTCAGATCGAGCACCCAGTGCCCCTGCCACTGCTTCGCCGGGTCGTCCAGCACGCCGAGCGGCACCCGCAACGGGCCGGTGGTGGGGGCCAGCCGCAGCCCCCGCTCGTCCACCCGCACGGGTCCGGCCGCCGCGTCCAGCGTGATCGCGTCCGGCAGCGGCGGCAGCCAGATCCGCCGCACCGGCCGTGCGGCGGCGGCCAGTTGGTCCACCATCACCGACATCACCGTGGGCCCGGTCTCCCGCTTCGTCGCCTTCGGCTCGTCGACGACCTCACTGGTGGCGGGCGTGCTGTCGAGCGTGTTGTACGTCGGATACGGCCAGGCCAGCGGCGCGTCGTCCTCCTGCGCCACCAGCGCCGGACCCCGGTACGCGCCCGACACGTACCCCGCCTTGAACCGTTCGTACGTCGACGTGTCCACCTTCAGATAGCCGAAGCCCGGCAGCGGCGGCAGATGGAAGGCGTCGGTGGTGTCGAGGACGGTCCGCGACTCGTCGGCGGAGAAGGTGCGCAGTCCCAGCCGGTACGAGAGGTAGGTGTCGAGCCCTTTCAGCTTGCCGCCCTCGATGCGCTGGCTGGAGAGGAGCAGGTGGACGCCGATGGAGCGGCCGATACGCCCGATGGAGAGGAACAGGTCGATGAAGTCCGGCTTGGCGGTGAGGAGTTCACCGAACTCGTCGATCACCACGAAGAGGTGCGGGAGCGGTTCCAGGTCGGGCCGCCGGGTGGCGCGCAGCGCGGCGTAGTGCCCGATGTCGGCCACGTTCCCCGCGTCCTTCAGCACCTGTTGCCGCCGTTTGACCTCGCCCGCCAGGCTGGAGTGCACGCGCTCGACGAGCCCCGCCTGGTTCTCCAGGTTGGTGATCACCCCGGCCACGTGCGGGAGTTCGGTGAACGGGGCGAAGGTCGCGCCGCCCTTGTAGTCGACCAGGACGAGGGCCAGATCCTCCGGGGAGTGGGTCGCGGCCAGCGCCAGCACGAGGGTGCGCAGCAGTTCGCTCTTGCCCGAGCCGGTCGCGCCGACGCACAGCCCGTGCGGGCCCATGCCCAGCTCCGAGGACTCCTTGAGGTCGAGCAGCACCGGCTCGTGACGGTCCGTCACCCCGATGGGCACCCGCAGGAACTCCCGCTCACCGCGCGGCGCCCACAGGTCGTGCAGGTTCAGCACGGCCGGGTCGTCGACACCGAGCAGGCCCGGGAAGTCGACGGGGCCGGTGACCGGGGTGCCCTCGGCGGCCGACTCCGCGGACAGCCGGAGCGGCGCGAGCAGCCGTGCGAGGCCCTCGGCACCGGCGGCGGTGACCTGGTCGGAGGTGCCGTGCGCGGGCGGGACGGCGGTGGGCGCCGAGATCGCCGAGGGGTCCGGATCGCGCAGGTCCTCCACCACGACCTTCTCGCCCCGCACGGTGATCCGCACCGACACCTGATCGGGCTCGTGCACCTGCTCCGCGAGCAGGTGCAGCACGGTGACACCCATGTCCGCGAGCCCCACCGCCGCGTCCGGGCGCGGCAGTTCGGCGGCCGTCTCCCCGTACTCGTCACTGACGACGAGCATGCGGGACGCCAGCCTGAGCGCCTTGCGGTCGGCGAGCCCCCGGCGCACCTCCGCCGCGTACGACGCGCGCCGGCCCAGCTCGTGCCGGAAGTGGCGGGCCAGCTGCGGCAGGCTCGGCGCGATCCGGCGGGCCGCCACCGGACCGTCGTGCTCCTGCGCGTCCAGCACATGGGGCAGCCACTTGGCCCACTCCCAGTCCGCCAGCCGCTCGCCCGGCACCCCGAGCGCCACGGCCACGTCGTCGGGCGCGTGGGAGACGGCGACCTGGACGAGGAGCGCGCGGGCCACCCGCAGCACGCCCTCCCGGTCACCGACCACGCTGACATTGCCCGCGCGGTCCAACGGCACGGTGATCGGGCAGTCGTTGGCGACCGAGTAGCGGGCCAGCAGCGCCCGCGCCTCGTTCAGCATGAACGGGTCCGGCGGGGTCAGCACCCCGCCCTGGTTCTGCCCGATGGCCAGATCCGCCACGGGTACGTCACCGGTGCCGACGCGCACCCGCAGGAAGTCCGCGTCCTGCCGCCGCCGCTCCCAGAGCCGGGCGGGGTCGCGCACCAGGTCGTACAGCGCCTCCGGGGGCGGATTCAGCACCCGCGCGAGCGCCCGCCGCTCCCGCTCCCGCTCCCCGAACTCCTCACGCAGCTCCTCCAGGTACTCCAGATACCGCTCCCGCTGCGTGCGCCGGGTGCGCTGGGCCTTGCCGCGCTGGGAGAGGAAGAGGGCGACCGCGCCGAGCAGCGCGAACACCAGCACGATCGCACCGAGCGCCGCGAACTGGCTGTTGCGGATCACGGTCATCATCACGACCGAGCCCATGACCCCCGCCATCGGCAGCAGCGCCGTGGCCGCCGTCCCCGCCTTGCCCTCCGGGAGGTTCGGCGGTGGCTCGATGGTCCGGGCCCCGGCGGCGCCGAGCGGCCGGGTGCTCCGAGCGGGCCGGTGAATCAACTCCTGGGTCACGAACGGACCCCTTCTTCTCCATGCCGGTGGTCGGTGGTCGGTGTGTCGGTGGTGGCTGTGCCGGTGCCGGTGCCGGTGCCGGTGCCGGTGCCGGTGCCGGTGGCGGTGGCCGTACCTGTGGCCGTGCCTGTGGCTGCGGCGGGACGGTGGTCGCTCATCGCATCCTCACCGCGCGGGTCATCGCCTCCGCCGCCAGCGTGATCGCCGCCGCGCGGGTCTCCTGGCCCAGCAGGGCGGTGCGGATGGGGCCGCCCTGGGCGAGGTGACGGTCGTAGGGGACGGTGACGACATGGACGCCGGACTCCTTGAGATGGGCGACGGCCGTGGCGCGGTCCAGCGTGACGTCGGGGGAGTTGGCGGTCAGCGCGACGACGGTCGAGGAGAGCGCGGAGTGCGGCAACTGGCCGAGCCAGTCGAGGACCTGGCGGGTGCCGTTGACGCCCTCGGCGGTCATCGGCGCCACGACCACCCGCGCGTGGGCGGTGTCCATCGCCGTACGGGCCACCTCGCCCGGCAGGGTCTCGCAGTCCACCACGGTCACCGCGAAGTAGCGGCGCAGCGCGAGGGTCACCGTGCGGTACGTACGGATGTCCAGCGGGGCCCCGACCCGGCCCTGGCTGGCGGGCAGCAGCCAGCCGCCGTCCGACACGGGCACGAGGTAGCCGGTGACATCGGTGAGCTGCATGGCCGGGTTGAGGATCCGCGCGAGGTCGGCCGCCGCCCAGCGCACCGAGTCGGCGCCCATCCGCACCGGCAGCGTGCCGAGTGCCGCGTCGGCCTCCAGCGTCAGCACCGGGTCGTGCCGGTAGTGGTTGAACGTCCGTCCCAGCAGCGCGGCCATCGTCGACTTCCCGACCCCGCCCCGGATCGACGTCACCGCGATGACCCGCCCGGTCGTCACCGGTTGCTGCAACTCCCGTGCGATCCGCGTCTCCTCGGCCACGTCCTGCGCGGCCGACCCCGCCAGCTTCCGGATCGACCGCCCCGTCCGTCGAGCGACGGATTCCCCGTGCTGGGGCCGCCCGAGCGCATGGGCCAGCCGAGGATCGACGGTGGGCACGGACTCGGGGGCGTGCAGGGGGGTCTGCGGGGGGTGGGAGCCTCGGGGGGCGGGGGCGGCAGGCCCTGGCGAGGGGTGGCCGCCTGGTTCCCCCTGCCGACCCGCGTCGCCGGGCGCGGCGGGCGGCTGCGCGGCGGCCTGGGGAAGCCCGGTGCGGGGATCCACGACGGGCGCGTGCGGCAAGGGCCGCGCCTGGCTTCCGTCCGGCCCGACCGGTGGCTGCGCACCGGGCTGCAGCGGCGGTCGGCCGATGGGCGTGGGCGGTACCGGCGGGTGCGTGACGGGCGTCGGCTGTACCGGTGGCTGTGCCGCGGACGCCGGCTGTACCGGCGGTTGCCCGGAGGGCGTGTCGTGGCCCGGTGCCGGTCGTGCGGCCCAGCCGCTGTCGGTCGCCTGCGCGGCCCCAGGCTCCTCGGCCCTCTCAGGCCTGCCCGTCGGCTCGGCCCCTTCCGGCGCTCCCGCCGGCTCCGTGGGCACCGAGCGCACCAACCTCAGCGTCGGCTCGGCTCGGCGGGGCGGTGGCTGGGGGGTCGCCTCGTCGCCCCCGGTGGCCGTGTCCTGTCGACCCAGCTCGCGCAGCACATCCCGCTGCCAGTCCCCTGCCTGCGCCATGTGCGGCCCCCAGCTCCTAAGCGAACGTGTCGAGCAGTCGTCCGTACACGCCGAACACCCCGATGAGCAGCGGGAACAGGGTGATGACGCCGATCGATTCGAGGGTGTCGCCGAAGCGCCGGAGCCGTACGCGCACATGCTCGGCCGGCTGCACGGCGAGCACCAGCAGCGGCAGGGCGGCGAGCAGGACGAGGGCGGCGAGCGGACCGGCCGCCCCGCCGGAGTGGTCCAGCCAGGCCGACACCAGCCGCACGGCGAGCGCGGCTGCCGCACCGAGCAGCACCACGACCTCGGCGACCAGCGGGAACGCCCGCGCGCGCAGCGCGAGGACGACCATGGTGACGACGGCCAGCAGCACGGTCCACTTGGTGGGGGCCCGGAGGGCGAACACCCCGGCCGCGGTCGCCGACACGGCCATCGTGACCGTCGCCAGCGCCAGGCCCCGGTGCGTCGCGGTGAGCGCCGCCGACACCTGGAAACGGCTCACGGACGCACCCCCGGAACGCCGGTCGTCGAGCCCGGAGAGCCCCGACGCCATCAGCGCCAGCCGGGGCAGCAGCCCGAGCACGACCACGGAGACCACGGCCAGCACGGCCCCCACCTCGGCCTGCTCCGGGACCGACAACGACACCGCGCCCGACACCGCCGCGGCGACTCCCAGCCAGCACACCGAGACCCCGGCCAGCGCCCCCGCCCCGACCAGCCCACCCCGCCCGAGCGGCGTGAACAGCCCGAGCAGGGCGAGCGTGCCGACCCCGGCCGCGGCCATGGCCGCCACCTGCGGCATCCCGGACCACCGCTGAGCTTCCGCCAACGTCGACGCGCCCAGCAGCCCCAGCGCACCGGCCGTCGAGATCAGCGTCGTGGCCAGTCCCCGCTTCCCGGCCCGCCCCAGCAGCGCACCCGTGAGCGCCGCCATCAGCGCGACTCCGAGGAGCGCTCCGGCGACGACCCCGGGCTCGTAGGCGTCCCGTGCGAACAGTCCGGCGGCCACGGCCCAGCCGACCGTGGCGAGCCCGGCGGTGACCCGGCGTGCGGCCGGCCCCCAGCGCAGGCCACGGGCGTCGAGATCCTCGGCCGCCTCGTCCGTGACGTCGTGCACGACGGGTGCCGACGGCGCGTCCTCGGCCCGGACGAGCCGCAGCACGGCGCCGTCCGGTATCCCGGCCGTCTCCAGGGTGCTGTCGTGGGCCAGCGCGGAACCGTCCGCCGTGACGAGATGCCGCAACTCGGGCTGCCCGCCCACCCGGTCGTCGAGCAGCCGCATGATCTCCGGCAGCAGCAGCCCGACCGGTTCCCGCGACGGCAGCACGAGGTCCACCCGCCGCCGCTCACCCACCAGCGTGACCCGGCTGAGCGCCGTCCGCGCACCACCCGTGGCCTGCCTCAACGTCCCCGTAGACATCACGTTTTCGAACCTATCACCGGGGAGAAGTGCTGGTCGGGGCTGTGGAAACCGGTGGGGAAGCCGGTGTGGAAGCCGCCGGGGAGACGCTTGTGGAAACCGAGGGGGAGGGCGTGACCGACGGCTGCACCGAACTCCCGTACGGACTCTTCCCGATGATGCGGTTCGACACGAACGACCACCCCACACATCCCGCACACAACACCGCCGCGATGACGATCCCGGCGAAGACCTTCCCGATCCGTTCGTCCACCGAGCGCCGTTGCCGCTGCGCCCCGAACAGCAGGGCGTCCCGCAGCCGTCGACGCCGCACCGACACCGACTCCAGCAACTGGCTGTCGTAATCCTGCGCTGCCACGGCTACGGAACCCCGTTCGCTTCTCTCTCAGAGTCGTTCCGTCAGCCGATCTGGTCGACCGCCGCGCGGGCCCTCGCCAGCGTGGACTGGGCCGTGCCGTCGTTCTGTTCGAGCGTGGTGCGGACCAGGCGGATGATCTCGCGAACCTCGCCGGCCGCCTTCTTCCAGCGCTCTTCCTTGCCGTGGTAGTCGTCCGAGACACCGTCCGCCTGGAACTCGGTCATCGCGGCCTTGACGGCGGCGTCACGGTCGCCGAGCACCCGCTCCAACTGCGCCACGATGGTGCCGAGCGCGGTCTGCACCTCGCCGGAGGCCCCGGTGTCGTACGAACGGCGGTCCTGGTTCTGAGCCATGAGTACTTCCCCCTCGTTCCTGCTCGTCGCTGCTTATCGGGCGCCGAAGCGGGCCGCGTCGAAGTTGGCCAGGCCCATGTTCTGGTTGGCGTTGTCCTGGGACTCCACGTCACCGGTGCCGAACGCGTTGTCCATGCCCGACTGACCGCCCAGGATCGCGGCGAGCGAGCCGTTCAGATCGGCGGTGATCTCGTCCGCGCGGTTCTTGAACGAGTCGAACGCCAGCTTGCCCGCGCCGTTGAACTTGCCCTCCAGCGGCTCCGCCGCGCTGATCAGCAGCTGGATCAGCGTCCCGAGGTCGTCGCTCGAACCGAGCGTGCTCTTGCCGAGCTCCGCCAGGGTCGTCGCCCCCATGTCGAACTTCACGTCGTGTCCACCCCCGTGTGTCTGGGTCACCTACGTCTCGAACATGCTCTCCCACAACGCGTTGCACCCGCAACGCGCTTGCCGGACCGGTGACACCATCGGAACACAACGCGAACACCCTCGTGGTGCCGCACCGTTTCCCGGCGCGGGCCTCGGCTGAGACGCCGTCCCCGGACCAGGCCCTTCCACCGGGCCCTGACCTTCCGGACCCGCCTCCACGGCGTGCTGTCCCTCGAACTCGCGGGCCACTTCGCGGGATCCGAAAAATTCCTGAACCGCCGTGCAACCCTCCCCCCACCTCGCGGGTCGTACGTGGCATCAGGACTTCTCGGAGGGGGATCTGGGGGGATCGCGGGGGTCTTGATACGGAGGGGAAAGCCGAGGGGCCCGATCCAGTGGACCGGGCCCCTCGAAACATGTCGGCGCCGACCAGCGCATCCCAGATCCTTTGAACGCACCCCAGATCCTTTGAACGCACCCCGGAGCCGTTCAACGCACCCCGGATCAGAAGAACACCCCACACCGCAACAGCACGTTCGCGTACGGCCGCGCCTCCCCGGTCCGTACGACCAGCCGAGCGCTCGCCGACAGCTCCTTCAGCTTCTCGTGGGAAACCAGTTCCAGCTCGGGGAAGCGGTCCTGCAGCAGCGCCGTCGCCTCCAGATTCGCCTCACACACCTCGTACGCGGCCGTCGCCCCCTCGACCACGATCTCGTCGAGCAGCCCCTCCAGCACCTCCGCGAAGGACGGGACCCCCGCCCGGAACGCCAGGTCGACCACCCTCGGCCCCTGGGGCACCGGCATCCCCGCGTCGCACACCAGCACCCCGTGCCCGTGCCCCAACTCGGCGATGGCGCCCGCCAGATGACGGTTGAGTATCCCGGCCCGCTTCACAGCGCCGCGACCTCCTCGGCGGTCGGGAACGACACCTGAGCCCCGGCCCGGGTCACGGCGGCCGCCCCCACCCGGGCCGCGTACGCGGCGGCCTCGGCGGGCTCGGCGCCCGCGCCCAGCCGCCACGCCAGCGCCGCCGTGAACGCGTCCCCGGCCCCCGTGGTGTCCACGGCGTCCACCTTCACGGCCGCCACCCGCGCACTGCCCTCGGCGGTGGCGACCAACGCGCCCTCCGCGCCCAGCGTCACGACCACCGAACGCGGCCCGAGCGCCAGCAGCGCCCGCGCCC
This sequence comes from Streptomyces akebiae, assembly GCF_019599145.1. Taxonomy (NCBI): domain Bacteria; kingdom Bacillati; phylum Actinomycetota; class Actinomycetes; order Kitasatosporales; family Streptomycetaceae; genus Streptomyces; species Streptomyces akebiae. The sequence goes on from NZ_CP080647.1 coordinate 6,581,764, forward strand.
AGTCCTCCGGCGAGCCCGCCAGCTCACCCCCGACGATGACCTGCGCCTCGTGCTCGTTGACGATCAGCGGATCACAGGCTGCCAGCACCTCCGCCGGCAACTCCCGCGGCGGCGACGGGTTCAGCACGAAACGGGTGCCCTCCGGGAGCCGCCGCACGACCTCCACCACCGTCTCCAACGGGATCTCCAACTGCGCGGAGACGACCCGGGACGCGCGCAGCAGGGCCTCCGCCGCCCGCACGTCCCCCGGGGTCAGCTTCCCGTTGGCGCCCGGCGACACCACGATGCTGTTGTCGCCCGACGGATCCACCGTGATCAGCGCGACCCCGGTGGGCGCCCCGCCGACCAGGACCCCGGCCGTGTCGACCCCGGCCGCGCGCTGCGAGTCGAGCAGCAGCCGCCCGTTGCCGTCGTCGCCGACCCGCGCCAGCAGCGCCGTGCGCGCCCCGAGCCGGGCCGCCGCCACCGCCTGGTTGGCGCCCTTGCCGCCCGGATGCACGGCCAGGTCGGAGCCGAGCACGGTCTCCCCGGCCCCCGGCCGCCGCTCGACACCGATCACCAGGTCGGCGTTGGCCGATCCCACGACCAGAAGGTCGTAGTCGTACATGCGTGCTCCTTCATCCGTCTTCGTCGTCAGCCGCTGAACTCGGCCACGTTCTGCGACGTGACCACCTTCACCGGCACCATCACCGACTTCTCGACCTTCTCGCCCTTGGCGGCCTCGACCGCGTTGCGCACCGCGATCCTGCCGAGTTCGGCGGGCTGCTGCGCCACCGACGCGTACAGCGTGCCCGCCTCGACGGCCTTCAGCCCGTCGGCGGTGCCGTCGAACCCGATGACCTGGACGGACTTGCCCGCCTTGGAGCCGAGCGCCTTGATCGCGCCGAGCGCCATCTCGTCGTTCTCCGCGAACACGCCGTCGACGTCGGGATTGGCCTGGAGGAGGTTGGTCATCACGTCGAGACCCTTGGTGCGGTCCCAGTCGGCGGGCTGCTTGGCGAGGACCTTGATGCCCGGGTAGGCCTTCAGTCCCTCGGCGAAGCCGGCGCCGCGCTCCCGGCTGGCGGAGGTGCCCGCCTGGCCCTGGAGGATGACGATCTCGCCCTTGCCGCCGAGCTTCTCGGCGAGCGACCTGGCGGCCAGCTCGCCGCCGCTGACGTTGTCCGAGGCGACGAGCGCGGCCGTGTTCGCGCCGTTGACCGCGCGGTCGACGGCCACCAGCGGGATGTCCGCCTTGTTGACGGCCTTCGCCGCCGGGGTCACCGCGTCGGAGTCCACCGGGTTGACGATGATCGTGCCGAGGCCCTCACTGGTGAAGTTCTGCAACTGGTTGGCCTGCTGCGAGGCGTCGTTCTGCGCGTCGGTGACCGACAGGTCCACGCCCAGCTTCTTCGCCTCGTCCTGGGCACCCGCCCGGATCTGCACGAAGAAGGGGTTGTTGAGCGTCGACAGCGACAGCCCGATCTTCTCGGTCTTCGCCGCCGACGAGCCGCTGTGCAGGAAGGAGGTCGCGCCCACGATCGCCGCCGCGGCCACGGCCGCCAGCACGTACGTCACCGCCTGCTTCTTCCGGTCCCCGGAGCCACCGGCCCCCGCCGGGACCGGAGTCGCCCCCGCCTTCCGCCGCACGGTGTCCAGCAGCACGGCCAGCGCGATCACCACACCGATGACGACCTGCTGCCAGAAGGCGGACACGGACAGGAGGTTGAGGCCGTTCCTGAGCACCGCCAGGATCAGCGCGCCGATCAGCGTGCCCGACGCCTTGCCCGTACCGCCGGCCAGCGAGGCGCCGCCGATGACGACCGCCGCGATCGCGTCCAGCTCGTAGCCCTGCGCGGCCTGCGGCTGCGCGGAGGAGAGCCGCGAGGCGAGCACGATGCCCGCGGCGGCGGCGAACAGCCCGGACAGCGCGTAGATCGCCAGCTTCTGCCGCTTCACCCGCAGCCCGGAAAGGCGGGCCGCCTCCTCGTTGCCACCGATCGCGTACATGGCACGCCCGATGTACGTACGCCCGAGGATCACGGCCGTCACGCCGCCCAGCACCAGCATCACCAGGACCGGCACCGGCAGCCAGCCGCCCAGGTTGTCACCGAGGTGCGACACCGACTCGGGGAACGCGATCGGGCTGCCCTGCGAGATCACCAGCGACAGACCGCGCCCCACCGACAGCATGGCGAGGGTCGCGATGAACGGCGGCAGCTTCCCGTACGAGATGAGGAAGCCGTTGACGAGACCGCACGCGACACCGGTGACGATCGCGAGGATCACGGCTATCCAGACCGGCACGCCCTCCGAAGTGGCGCTCCAGGCAAGCACGGTGGCCGACAGCGCCGCCACCGAACCGACCGACAGGTCGATGCCCGCCGAGACGATCACGAAGGTCACACCGAACGCGAGGATCGCGGTGACGGCGGCCTGGACACCGATGTTGAGCAGGTTGTCGGCCGTCAGGAAGTCGCCGGACAGCACCGACATCGCGACGACGAGGACGATGAGCGCGGTCAGCGCGCCGTTGTCGAGCAGCAGACGGCGAAGCCCCGAGGCTCCCGAGGCGCCACTCGCGCCCGTCGAACTCTTGAGCGTGTCAGTGGCCATCGGGGGCCTCCGTTCCAGTCGCAAGGGTGTGTGGGTGGGACACGGCGAGTGCCATCACCGCGTCCTGGGTGGCCTCGGCGGCGGGCAGTTCACCCGCGATCCGCCCCTGGGCCATGACCAGCACCCGGTCGCTCATACCGAGCACCTCGGGCAGGTCACTGGAGATCATCAGCACGGCGGCACCGGCGGCCGTCAGCTCGTTGATCAGTTCGTAGATCTCGACCTTCGCGCCGACGTCGATGCCGCGCGTCGGCTCGTCGAGGATCAGCACCTTGGTGTTCGCCAGCAGCCACTTGCCGATGACGACCTTCTGCTGGTTGCCGCCGGACAGGGTGCGGACGTGCTGGTGCAGCCCGGCCATCCGCACCCCGAGCTGCTCGGCGACCCTGGCCGCGTTCGCCCGCTGCGCCTTGAGGTCGACGAATCCGCCCCTGGTCGCGCCCCGCAGGGTCACCAGGCCGAGGTTCTCCTCCACGGACGCGTCCAGCACCAGCCCCTGCCCCTTGCGGTCCTCGGGCACGAGCCCGATCCCGGCGGCCATGGCGGCGCCCACGTCGTCCTTCGGCACGGCGGAACCGCCGACCCGCACGGCACCCTCGTCGTACGGGTCGGCGCCGAACACGGCCCGCACGACCTCCGTACGCCCGGCCCCCACGAGCCCCGCGATCCCGACGACCTCACCGGCCCGCACCTCGAAGCTCACGTCGTGGAAGACGCCGTCCCGCGTGAGCCCCTCGACGACGAGCGACGCCTCGCCCGAGTCCGCCCGCTCCCTCGGGTACTGCTGCTCGATCGACCGCCCGACCATGAGGCGTACGAGTTCGTCCTGCGGGGTGGTGGCGGGCACCTGCCCGACGCTCTTCCCGTCCCGGATGACCGTCACACGGTCCCCCAGGGCGGCGATCTCCTCCAGGTGATGGGTGATGAAGACGATCCCGACCCCGTCCTCGCGCAGCCGCCGCACGATCGAGAAGAGCTTCTCGACCTCCTCGGTGGTCAGCACGGCCGTCGGCTCGTCCATGATCAGCACGCGGGCGTCCAGGCTCAGCGCCTTGGCGATCTCGACCATCTGGAGCCGCGCGATACCGAGTTCACGCACACGCGCGCGGGGAGACACCCGTACGCCCACCCGCTCCAGCAGCTCGGCGGCCTCGGCCTCCATCCGCTTCCGGTCGATCATCCCGAAGCGGCGCGGCTGCCGCCCCAGGAAGATGTTCTCGGCGACGGTCAGATCGGGGACCAGGTTGAACTCCTGGTAGATGGTGGCGATCCCGAGCCGCTCGGAGTCCCGCGCACCATGGATGCGCACCTCCTCACCATGGGCCAGGATCCGCCCCGCGTCGGGCGTGTAGGCGCCGGAGAGCATCTTGATGAGCGTGCTCTTGCCCGCGCCGTTCTCACCGAGCAGGACGTGCACCTCGCCCCGGCGCAGATCGAAGTCGACGCCGTCCAGCGCGACCACACCGGGAAAGGTCTTGCGTATGCCTTCGATGCGCAGCAACTCGTCAGGGTCGCTCACGACGTGCTCCTGTTCGTCACGGGGGACTCGGAGGGGACACCGGCGGGGGAGTCGTCGGTGGACTCGCCGCACGAGAGGCGTACGACGAGACGGGCGGGGAGGGTGACGGACTGCGGGGGCCGCCCCTCGATCTGATCGACCAGAGCGCGTACGGCGGCCCGCCCCAGCTCGCCCGTCGGCTGGGCGACCGCCGTGATCGGCGGATCGGTGTGCACGAACCACGGGATGTCGTCGAACGCGGCCAGCCCGACGTCCCGCGGAACCCGCATCCCCCTCGCGCGGATGGCGTCGAGCGCGCCGAGCGCCATCAGGTTGTCGGCGGCGAAAACGACCTCGGGCGGCTCGGCCAGATCAAGAAACCCCTCGGTCACCCGCCGCCCGCTCTCGGCCTGGAAGTCGCCCTGCCCTATGTAGTCGTCGGGCAGTGGCAGCCCGTGCTCGCCCAGGGCCTCCCTGAAGGCCTCGACCCGCTCCCGCCCGGTCGTGGTGGCTGCCGGCCCGGCGATGATCGCGAGCCGCCGGTGCCCGAGCCCGTACAGATGGGCGACGAGATCCCGGACGGCACCCCGCCCGTCGGACCTGACGACCGGCACGTCCACGCCCGGAATCCACCGGTCCACGAACACCATCGGAGTGCCGGCGCGGGCCGCGTCCAGCATCAACGGCGAACCCCCGTCGGTCGGGGACACGAGCAGCCCGTCGATCCGCCGGTCGAGCAGGTTCCGCACGTGGTGATCCTGCAGCTCGGGCCGCTCGTCGGCGTTCCCGATGATCACGCTGTACCCGAGCGCCCGCGCCGCCTCCTCGACGGACCGCGCCAGCTCGGTGAAGTAGGGGTTCATCACATCGCTGATGACCAGCCCGAGGGTGTGGGTCTGATCCGTGCGCAGGGAGCGGGCGACGGCGTTGGGGCGGTAGCCCAGCGCGGCCACGGCGGCCATCACCCGCGCACGCGCGTCCTCACTGACCGACGGATGGTCGTTCAGAACCCGCGACACCGTGGCGACGGACACCCCGGCCTCGGCCGCGACGTCCTTGATGCTCGCCATCGCCGCTCCACCTCCTCGTGGAATCGATTACATCGACGTTACGGAGGATTGGAATCGATTACACGAGGGTGGGGCAAGGGGTCGGCAGTGGCCGAAATCCAATCGTGACCGGGAGGGTGGTGGGGCCGACAGGCCGCGTGGGGGAGGGTGCGGGCGCCGATGGCCCTACGCCGCCGCCAGCTCGCACCACACGTACTTGCCCCGTTCGCCGAACCTGGCCGACGGCATCCATCCCCAGTACTTCGTGCAGGCCACGACGAGACCCAACCCGCGTCCGTCCTCCCGCTCACCCACCCGCTCCAGCGGCTGTGGCGGTTGCGGCGGTTCGGGATCGGCGTCCCACGCCCCGATCCACACCACGCCCTCCGCCGACCGCCGCACCCGGAGAGCGGCGGGCCCCTTCGTGTGCCGTACGGCGTTGGAGACCAGCTCGGTCGCGAGCAACTCCGCCGTGTCCACCAGCCCGATGAGACCGTGCATGGTGAGGATCAGTCGCAGGGTGCGACGACAGATGGTGACGGCTCTGAGGTCGTTGGGGATCTGGAGGGTGTAGTCCCAGGTTTCGGGCATGGGTCGTCAACTCCGTTGGCTGAGGGGGGATTTCGCGCACGGTGGCATTGCCGGCGCCGTCGTGGCGGGACGGGGCGGTGCGCTTCCGTAGCGTGTTCTCTACGTCACCGACAGTAGACCTAACAATTCATCCCGAGCAACCTGATCGCGTAATCTGGCCCCGAACGAGCCGCCTCGGCGGGAGTTGGACCAAGGAGTGAGCAGTGGTTCTGAGGCGCGAGCCAACCGCACGTCAGATGCGCCTGGCGACCGAACTGCGCAGGCTTCGTGATGCGGCCGGGCTCAGCGCGACCGAGGCGGCGGCGCGGCTCGGTGTGGGACGCGTCCAGTTGAGCCACATCGAATCCGCACTCACGGGCGTCAGTGAGCGACGACTCCGGCACCTCGCATCCCACTACGCCTGTACCGATGAGGAGTTCATCGAAGCTCTGGTCAAGATGGCCACGGAACGGACACGTGGATGGTGGGAGGAGTACCGGGATCTGCTGCCCGCGTCGTTCCTGGACCTGGCTGAGCTGGAGCATCACTCCCGGTTCCAGCACAACCTGGCCATCCTGTATGCGCCGGGTCTCCTGCAGACCGAGGCCTACGCTCGTGCCGTATACGCCACACGAATTCCCGAACTTACGGAAGAGGAGCTGGAGTTGCGTGTGCGCCACCGTATGGCGCGTCGTGCGATCCTCGAAGGCCCCTCACCGATCCGCCTCGACGCCGTTATCCATGAAGCGGCGTTCCGCATCATGGTCGGCACTCGGGCCACAGCACGAGGACAGCTCACCCACCTCCTGGAAGTGTCCGAAGCGGAACACATCGGTGTGCGGGTCGTCCCCTTCGACATGGAGGGCTTCTCCTGGGCCAGCAGCTCGATGACCTACGTGGGCGGCAGCGTGACCAGACTGGACACGGTGATCCGAGACGGCCCCACGGGTGCGCTCCACATTGATGCGGAGGACCAACTGGCCACATATCGCGCTCGCTTCCGACAGGTGAGCGCGAGGGCGCTCGACCCCGAGCAGTCGCACGAATTCATCAGGCGTCTGGCAAAGGAGCTGTGAGGCACTTCATGACCGACCCCAGCAACTGGCGAAAGTCGTCCTACTCCGGCGACGGCGACGGCGACAACTGCGTGGAGATAGCCATCACCCCCACCCACACAGCGGTCCGAGACTCCAAGGCTCCAGCGCGGGCCACCCTCACCTTCCCCGCCCCCTCCTTCACCGCGTTCATCAGTGCCCTCAAGAGGTCGACGAGGAGCGTGTAGGCCCCTCCGGACAAGGGTGGGCCTCAGCCTGGCCAGGGGTGCCGGAGCGGGCCCTTGTCAACGAGTTCCGTCGTACCGCGGCGCGTCGCCCCGCAGGCGCCCCGACGAGATGGGCCGCCAGCCGGAGCGGACGGCCCATCGGGCAGGACTTGAGGCCTGACGGCGGGCTCAGCGAATGCCGTCAGGCGCTGTCACAGGCGCGGGCCCGAACCGGCCGGAGGCCAGGTCAGGACTCGCAGCCGAGCTCCTGGTCTCCGGAGTCCGACGTGCAGCTGTCGCTGCCGTCCCCTCCCTGGGCGGAGTCTCCCGGAGCCTGATCGACGTTGTCCAGGATGTCGTTGCCCGCCCCGCCGCTCAGAAGGTCGACGCCCGGTCCCCCGACGAGGACGTCGGCGCCGCTGCCGCTCAGCAGGGTGTCCCGTCCTTCTCCGCCCGCGATGGACTGACGGCCGGTGGCGTCCTGGGCGTACACCGTGTCGTTGCCCGGTCCGGCGTCGAGCGAGGCACGCAGGCCGGTTCTCTGGGCAATGGTGTCCTGCTCGTCGCCGGCTACGACGAGGATCGTCCGGGTGCCGGCCGGGCAGGAGACGGAACCGTCACTGTTGAGCGTGCACCCCACGCCCGCGGAAGTGGACGCCCCGGTGTCGATGACGGTGACGGTGCTGCCGGACGGGTTGATGAAGATCCTGTTCCTCTCCCCGGCCGCTGCGTTGACGAAGATGAACGCGTCGTTGGCCTGTACCACCGTCGCGCTCGCCTGCACCGCCCCCGTCGCGGCAGACGCCGGGCCGGTGGGTACCAGCAGCGCGGCACCCGCCGCTGCCACCGCTGCCGCCTGTAATCCCCTGCGGGTTGACTTGGCCATGCTGCTCCTGTCGTTGGACATGCTCGTGCCGACCGCTGGTCGAAGCGGCGGCGCATGGGTTCAGCGTCCGCGCCAGACGGTGAAGGGACATGGGGGACGAGCCCCCAGTTATGCTCCGGGGCCACCGTGTACCCGGTATCTGCCGGGGCGTGGCCGGAGTGCGGCCACGGCGCGGAGTTGCCGAAGGGCGATCCTCGGTGTCAGATTCCGGCGGTACCGTCGGATCATGGCTCAACAGGCGGGGAACCCCCCGGGCGAACGACAGCTCGCCGTACTCGAAGGCGTCCTGGAACGCATCACGTACGCCAACGAGGACAACGGCTACACGGTCGCGCGCGTGGACACCGGCCGGGGCGGCGGCGATCTGCTCACGGTCGTCGGCGCGCTGCTCGGCGCCCAGGTCGGCGAATCCCTCCGCATGGAGGGCCGTTGGGGCTCCCACCCGCAGTACGGCAAGCAGTTCACCGTCGAGAACTACACGACCGTCCTCCCGGCCACCGTCCAGGGCATCCGCCGCTACCTCGGCTCCGGCCTGGTCAAGGGCATCGGCCCGATCTTCGCCGACCGCATCACCCAGCACTTCGGCCTGGACACCCTCCAGATCATCGAGGAGGAGCCGAAGCGCCTCATCGAGGTCCCCGGCCTCGGCCCCAAACGCACCAAGAAGATCGCCGACGCCTGGGAGGAACAGAAGGCGATCAAGGAGGTCATGCTCTTCCTCCAGACGGTCGAGGTGTCCACGTCCATCGCCGTGCGCATCTACAAGAAGTACGGCGACGCCTCGATCGGGGTCGTGAAGAACCAGCCGTACCGCCTCGCCTCCGACGTCTGGGGCATCGGCTTCCTCACCGCCGACAAGATCGCCCAGTCCGTCGGCATCCCCCACGACAGCCCGGAGCGCGTCAAGGCGGGCCTGCAGTACGCCCTTTCGCAGGCCACCGACCAGGGCAACTGCTATCTCCCGGAGGAGCGCCTGATCGCCGACGCGGTCAAGCTCCTCCAGGTCGACACGGGCCTGGTCATCGAGTGCCTGGCCGAACTCGCCCTGCCGGACGAGGAATCGGGCGACCCCGGCGTCGTACGCGAGAAGGTCCCCGGCCCCGACCCCGGCTCGGAGCCGGTCACCGCCATCTACCTCGTCCCCTTCCACCGCGCCGAACTCTCCCTCTCCGCCCAGCTGTTGCGCCTCCTGCGCACGGACCAGGACCGTATGCCCGGCTTCCACGACGTGGCCTGGGACAAGGCGCTGGCCTGGCTGAAGGGGCGTACGGGCACGGAGCTGGCCCCGGAGCAGGAGGCTGCCGTACGCCTCGCGCTGACGAAGAAGGTGGCCGTGCTCACCGGCGGTCCCGGCTGCGGCAAGTCCTTCACGGTCCGTTCGATCGTCGAACTGGCCCGCGCCAAGAAGGCGAAGGTCGTCCTGGCCGCCCCCACCGGCCGGGCCGCCAAGCGCCTCGCCGAGCTGACCGGCGCCGAGGCCTCCACCGTCCACCGCCTGCTGGAGCTGAAGCCCGGCGGCGACGCGGCGTACGACAAGGACCGCCCGCTGGACGCCGATCTGGTGGTCGTCGACGAGGCCTCCATGCTGGACCTCCTCCTCGCCAACAAGCTGGTGAAGGCGGTGCCTCCCGGCGCCCACCTCCTCTTCGTCGGCGACGTGGACCAGTTGCCCAGCGTCGGCGCCGGCGAGGTCCTCCGTGACCTGTTGGCCGACGGCAGCCCCGTCCCCGCCGTCCGCCTCACCAAGGTCTTCCGCCAGGCCCAGCAGTCGGGCGTGGTGACCAACGCGCACCGGATCAACTCCGGGCAGCACCCGGTCACCGACGGCATGAAGGACTTCTTCCTCTTCGTCGAGGACGACACGGAGGAGGCCGGGCGCCTCACGGTCGACGTGGCGGCCCGTCGCATTCCGGCCAGGTTCGGGCTCGACCCGCGCCGGGACGTCCAGGTGCTGGCGCCCATGCACCGCGGCCCGGCCGGCGCAGGCAACCTCAACGGGCTGCTCCAGCAGGCCATCACCCCCGCCCGTCCCGACCTGGCCGAGAAGCGGTTCGGCGGACGGGTCTTCCGCGTCGGCGACAAGGTCACCCAGATTCGCAACAATTACGAGAAGGGCGAGAACGGCGTCTTCAACGGCACCGTCGGCGTGGTCACCGCGCTCGACCCGGTCGACCAGCGGCTGACGGTCCTCACCGACGAGGACGAGGAGGTGGCGTACGAGTTCGACGAACTGGACGAGCTGGCGCACGCCTACGCGGTGACCATCCACCGGTCCCAGGGCAGCGAGTACCCGGCCGTGGTGATCCCGGTCACCACCGGCGCCTGGATGATGCTCCAGCGCAACCTTCTGTATACGGCGGTGACCAGGGCGAAGAAGCTCGTCGTCCTCGTCGGCTCCCGCAAGGCGATCGGCCAGGCGGTCCGCACGGTGTCGGCGGGCCGCAGGTGCACGGCTCTCGACTTCCGGCTCGCGCCACGGTCACTGTGAGTACCTCTCGTGAAGGCGCGTCGCCCCGTGAGTGAAATTTGATCGATCAAATGAGTCGTAAAGGTCACACAGCCCTTCCAGATGTCGGACGGAGGGGGCAGGATGAGCAAGTTGGCGGCACTGAGTGCCGCCGATGGGCCCGATGGTCGACCCCGAGTGCACTCTCCAGAGCCAATTGGGGGATGGTAGAGACAGTCAGGGCACCTCGAAGAAGAGGCACTACGTCGGTGAGGGATGACGTGAGCGACAACTCTGTAGTACTGCGGTACGGCGACGGCGAGTACACCTACCCGGTGATCGACAGCACCGTCGGCGACAAGGGCTTCGACATCGGGAAGCTCCGGGCCCAGACCGGTCTGGTCACCCTGGACAGCGGCTACGGGAACACCGCTGCCTATAAATCCGCCATCACCTATCTCGACGGTGAGCAGGGCATCCTTCGGTACCGCGGCTACCCGATCGAGCAGCTGGCCGAGCGCTCCACCTTCCTGGAGGTGGCGTATCTGCTGATCAACGGTGAGCTTCCGACCGTCGACGAGCTCTCCACGTTCCAGAACGAGATCACGCAGCACACCCTGCTGCACGAGGACGTCAAGAACTTCTACCGGGGCTTCCCCCGGGACGCCCACCCGATGGCGATGCTCTCCTCCGTGGTCAGCGCCCTGTCGACGTTCTACCAGGACAGCCACAACCCGTTCGACGAGCGGCAGCGCAACCTCTCCACGATCCGCCTGCTCGCCAAGCTGCCGACCATCGCGGCGTACGCGTACAAGAAGTCGATCGGTCACCCGTTCGTCTACCCGCGCAACGACCTCGGTTACGTCGAGAACTTCCTGCGCATGACCTTCTCGGTCCCGGCCCAGGAGTACGACCTCGACCCCGTCGTCGTCTCCGCGCTCGACAAGCTGCTGATCCTGCACGCGGACCACGAGCAGAACTGTTCGACCTCCACGGTCCGACTGGTCGGCTCCTCGCAGGCGAACATGTTCGCCTCGATCTCCGCCGGTATCTCCGCGCTCTGGGGCCCGCTGCACGGCGGCGCCAACCAGTCCGTGCTGGAGATGCTGGAGGGCATCCAGACGAACGGCGGCGATGTCGACTCCTTCATCCGCAAGGTGAAGAACAAGGAGGACGGCGTCCGCCTGATGGGCTTCGGCCACCGGGTCTACAAGTCCTTCGACCCGCGCGCCAAGATCATCAAGGCTGCCGCGCACGACGTCCTCTCGGCCCTCGGCAAGTCCGACGAGCTGCTGGACATCGCGCTGAAGCTGGAGGAGCACGCGCTCTCCGACGACTACTTCGTCTCGCGCAACCTCTACCCGAACGTGGACTTCTACACGGGTCTGATCTACCGCGCCATGGGCTTCCCGACCGAGATGTTCACGGTCCTCTTCGCCCTCGGCCGCCTCCCGGGCTGGATCGCCCAGTGGCACGAGATGATCAAGGAGCCCGGCTCCCGCATCGGCCGCCCGCGCCAGATCTACACGGGCGTGGTCGAGCGCGACTTCGTGCCGGTCGAGGCGCGCTGAGCCGCCGATCACTTGTAAGCAAGGGGCCCGCACGGAGAGTCTTCCGTACGGGCCCACTGCGTGCCCGGCCACAGAAGAGGGCGCCCTACGGCGAGTGAGCCGAAGGGGCGCGCCTGTGTCGAGAGGCCGAACGCGCGGAGGCCCGAAGGGTCGAGCACGATCGGCCTCTCGACACAGGCACAAGCGCCCCGGAGGCGAACCGAGCCCCAAAAAACAGGGAGAAGGCGCCCTGCAACGCTGGTCCCCCCACGGGCCGGCGAGCAGGGCGCCTTCCCATGTCCCGGTGCGGATTCCCCCCACGGGATCCGGCCGGGCGTCTGGTGGGCACAGCGCCTGAATCGCTGAGCTCGACGAGCAGAACTCGTCGTCCTACCTGTATGTATCTGTGATGCGGCGGTGTGCGGTCTGCCGGGACGCGTACGTACGGGAGGGCCGCTCAAAGCTCCCCGGTGCACGTGCCCCGGCAACGCAATTCCGGGAACGTCCCCCAAGACATCCCCAGATGCCAGTCACGCCCCCCAAGACGCTTCTGACATCGCCAACTTAGACTCACGAACCCCTTCGGTGGTTACGTTCACAACACTGTGATCTGCGTCTCTTGCGTCATGTCCTGAAGATGCGCAAGAGACCCGATTCGGCGATCGAGGTCCCAGCGTAAGGATGATGCGCGAGCCTTGTGAAGAGCTTATGTGAGGCTACTTCCGGACTCTAGAGGGACTTTCGCCCGGCGGTCACGAAAATGTCCTGAGTCGCAAGCTGTTCGTTACCACGAAAACGGACGAAAAGGCCATAGTCGCCCCCGCGATCATCGGGTTGAGCAATCCGGCGGCGGCCAGCGGCAGCGCGGCCACGTTGTATCCGAAGGCCCAGGCCAGATTGCCCTTGATCGTGGACAGGGTCCGCCGCGACAGCCGGATGGCGTCGGCGGCCACCCGCAGGTCCCCGCGCACCAGCGTCAGATCGCCCGCCTCGATCGCCGCGTCCGTCCCCGTGCCCAGGGCGAGCCCCAGATCGGCCACGGCCAGCGCGGCCGCGTCGTTGACCCCGTCGCCGACCATCGCGACCGTACGGCCCTCCCCCTGGAGCCGGCGTACGACGTCGACCTTGTCCTCGGGCAGCACCTCGGCGATCACGTGCTCGGAGGAGACGCCGACCGCCGCGGCCACGGACCGGGCCACGCGCTCGTTGTCCCCCGTCAGCAGCATCGGTGTGAGCCCGAGATCCCGCAGCCGCCGTACCGCCTCGGCGCTGGTCTCCTTGATCGCGTCGGCGACCGTGACGACACCGAGTGCCACGCCGTCGCGGAGGACGACGACCGCCGTGTGCCCCGCGTCCTCGGCGGCCTCCTTGGCGCCCTTCAGGGGCTCGGGGAGCGGCTCACCGGGGAACCGGCCCACCTGGACGTCGTGGCCCTCCACGAGGCCGCGTACGCCTCTGCCGGGCAGGTTCTCGAAGCGCTCGACGGGCGGCAGTGCGCCCACGCGCTCCTCGGCGCCCGCGGCGATCGCCCGGCCCACCGGGTGTTCGGATGCGTGTTCGATAGCGCCGGCGAGACGCAGGACGCTCGCTTCGGTGACGCCTTCGGTATCGGCCTCGGTCACGCCTTCGGCGTGGGCTCCGGGTTCGCCTTCGAGGGCGTCCCCGGCGACGTGTACCCGCTGGAGCGTCATCCGGCCGGTGGTGACGGTGCCGGTCTTGTCCAGGACGACGGTGTCGACGCGGCGGGTGGACTCCAGGACCTCGGGCCCCTTGATGAGGATGCCGAGCTGGGCGCCGCGGCCGGTACCGACCAGCAGGGCGGTCGGGGTGGCGAGGCCGAGCGCGCACGGGCACGCGATGATCAGCACCGCGACGGCCGCCGTGAACGCGGCGGTGGGGTCGTCCGTGGCGCCGAGCCAGGCGCCGAAGGTGGCGACCGCGATCAGGATGACGACCGGCACGAACACCGCCGAGATCCGGTCGGCGAGCCGCTGCACCTCCGCCTTGCCGTTCTGCGCGTCCTCCACCAGCCGCGCCATCCGCGCCAGCTGGGTGTCCGCGCCGATCCGTGTCGCCTCGACGACCAACCGGCCGCCGGCGTTCACGGTCGCGCCCGTGACGGCGTCGCCGACGGTCACGTCCACCGGCACCGACTCACCGGTGAGCATCGACGCGTCGACGGCGGACGCGCCCTCCACGACGGTGCCGTCGGTGGCGAACTTCTCCCCGGGGCGAACGACGAAACGGTCGCCCACGGCCAGCTGCCCGACCGGGAGCCGTACCTCCCGCCCCTGACGCAGCACCGACACGTCCTTGGCGCCCAGCCTCAGCAGCGCCTTCAGCGCGGCGCCCGCGCGACGCTTGGAGCGGGCCTCCAGATAGCGGCCGAGCAGGATGAACGCGACCACCCCGGCGGCCACTTCGAGATAGATCGTCGACGAGCCCGCCGTACGGCTGACGGTGAACTCGAATCCGTGCCGCATGCCCGGCATGCCCGCGTGCCCGAAGAAGAGGGCCCACAGGGACCAGCCGAAGGCGGCGAGCGTGCCGACGGAGACGAGCGTGTCCATCGTGGCCGCGCCGTGCCGGAGATTGGTGAACGCGGCCCGGTGGAAGGGCAGTCCGCCCCATACGACGACGGGGGCGGCCAGCGTCAGCGAGAGCCACTGCCAGTTGTCGAACTGGAGGGCGGGGATCATGGACATGAGGATGACGGGCGCCGCGAGCAGCGCCGAGACGGTGAGCCGCTGGCGCAGCGAGGCGAGCTCGGGGTCCGCCTCCTCCGCCCGGAGGGGCTCCTCGTGCTCGGTCCGTGCGGGGGCCGGGGGCGGTGGCTCCTCGGCGGTGTAACCCGTCTTCACCACGGTGGCGATGAGGTCGGCGACCTGCATCCCCGAGGGGTAGGCGACCTTCGCCTTCTCCGTCGCGTAGTTCACGGAGGCGGTGACCCCGTCCAGGCGGTTGAGCTTCTTCTCGACACGGGCCGCGCAGGAGGCGCAGGTCATTCCGCCGATGGTCAGCTCGACCTCGTGGACGGGGGCGCTCGTGGCGGCTGCCGCCGTGGTGCTCGTCATGTCGGTGTCCGTGCCTGTGCTGCTCGGCGCCTCAGGCCTTGCCGACCAGCTCGAAGCCCGCCTCGTCGACGGCGGCGCGCACGGCCTCCTCGTCCAGCGGTGCGGCCGAGACCACGGTGACCTCGCCGGTGGAGGCGACGGCCTTCACGGAGGACACGCCGTCGAGCTGGGTGATCTCGCCCGAAACGGCGCCCTCGCAGTGTCCGCAGCTCATGCCGCTCACCTTGTAGACGGCGGTGACGGAGCCCTGGGTGTCGGTCTCGGTGGTCATGTCGTTACTCCTCATCGGGGCGGGTGGATCGGGTGGATCGGGTGGATCGGGTGGATCGGGTTGTAGGGGATCTGTGGGGGTCGGGTAACCCTTCAGGGCATCCACTTTATACCCCCTAGGGGTATGAATCCAAGAGGGGGTCGCGTGGGGAGGTGGGGCGCGGGGGGTCCTAGGGGCCGGTGGGCGGGCAATCGCCCACCAGCGGTTCCAGGTAGCGGTGCAGGATGTTCTTCAGTTCCTGGATGTAGGCCTCGCGCTCCGCGCCCTCGCGGCTGAGCACCAGCTCCAGGCCGGCCTTGTACATGGCCATGCAGACGTGCGCGGTGCGCGTGATGTCGGCGGCCGGTGTGCCGGGCAGGAGGGGGGTGAGCAGCGCCTCGATCCGCGCGACCAGGGCCGTGTGCAGGGCGTCGTGCTGCTCGGCGATCCGGCCGGGGACGTCCGGACCGTGCATCAGCGTGTAGACCACCGGATGGCGGCAGTTGAAGTCGATGAAACGGTCGACGGCGGCGGCCACGGCCACCTCCAGCGGGGTCGCCGGATCCACCGGGGCGAGCGCCTCGCCGTACGTCTCGCGCATCTCCAGCATGAGCCGTTCGCTCAGCTCGATCGCGATCGCTTCCTTGTTCGGGAAGAACTGATACAGCGTGCCGGGTGAGACCCCGGCCTCACGGGCGATGGCGTTGGTGCTGGCGGCGGTGTAGCCGGTCGAGCAGAACACGGAGGCTGCCGCTTCGAGGAGCTGGGCGATGCGGCGCTCGCCGCGGGCCTGGCGGCGGCGCGGCTGCTCCTTGGACCGGGGCGGCTCTTCGGCCCGGGGCGACTCGTCGGCCCGGTGCTGTTCCTTCTCCTGGTGGGTGGGCACGCGGTTATCCCCAGCTTTCCGGACGTGATTGACAAACACGAGTGGTCGCTCGCATTCTGGTGAAACGCGAGCGATCTCTCGTGTTTGCCAGTGTATGGCTCGGCGTTTCGCTGCTGCCCGGCTGCGCACAGCACGGATCACAGTGAGTCGGATGAAGGGGACACCGCACCATGACCGAAGTCAACCGGCCACCCCGACGGGGAGGCTGGACCCGGTTCGTGACCGCCCGTCCCCGGCTCTCCCTGCTCGTCGCCCTGGTGCTCACCGCCCTCGCGGTCGTCGCGGGCAGCGATGTGGCCGACCGTCTCGGCAGCGGCGGCTGGGAGGACCCGGCCGCCCAGTCCACCTACGCGACCAAGGCCCTGGAACGCGAGTTCCCCGACTCCCAGCCGAACTTCCTGCTGCTGGTCGACGCCGGCGAGGCCTCGGTAGACGACCCGGCCGTCGCCGCCGAGGCGAGGAAGCTGACCGAGCGGCTGGCCGCCGAGAAGGGCGTCACGGGGGTCGGCTCCTACTGGCGGACGGGCGCCCCGACCCTGCGCTCGGAGGACGGAAGCGAGGCGCTGATAGCGGCCCGCCTCACCGGCGACGACACGGCCGTGAACAAGACCCTGGACCGCATCGCCCCCGAACTCCGCGGCACGCACGGGCCGGTGGACGTCAAGGTCGGCGGCATCCTCGCCGTGCGCCACGAGATGCAGACGATCATCCAGGAAGACCTGCTGCGGGCCGAGATGATCGCCCTGCCGGTGACCCTCGTCCTGCTGGTCATGGTCTTCGGCAGCGCGGTCGCCGCCCTGCTGCCGCTCGGCGTGGGCATCGTCGCGATCCTCGGCACCAACGCGATCCTGCGCGGCCTCACCGAGGTCACCGACGTCTCGGTCTTCGCCCTGAACCTCACCACGGCCATGGGTCTGGGCCTCGCGATCGACTACGCCCTGTTCATCGTGCGCCGCTTCCGTGAGGAACTGTCCACCGGCGCCGACTCCCTGACGGCAGTCGCCACCACCCTGCGCACGGCCGGCCGCACGGTCCTCTTCTCCGCCCTCACGGTCGCCGTCTCCCTGGCCGCGATGATGGTCTTCCCGCAGTACTTCCTGAAGTCCTTCGCCTACGCGGGCATCGCGGTGGTCCTCCTGGCGGCGGCAGCGGCCCTGATCCTCCTCCCGGCGGCGCTCGTCCTCCTGGGCGACCGCGTCAACGCCCTGGACCTGCGCAAGCTGTTCAAGCGACGCAAGGCGCAGAGCGGGGGCGGTGACTCCCCGGACGTGGAGGAGGGCGCCGCCTGGGGCCGGACGGCAGCCCTCGTGATGCGCCGCGCCCCCTACTTCGCCATCGCCACGACCGCCGGTCTGCTCCTCCTCGGCCTCCCCTTCCTGGGAGTGAAGTTCGGCACGGCCGACGACCGCCAGCTCCCCGCCACCGCCGAGTCGCACGTCGTCCAACAGCACCTCCGCGAGGGCTTCCCGGGCACTCCCGGAGGCGGTCTGGAGGTCCTGGCGGAAGGCGAGGCGACGAAGGCGGAGTACGCCGCCTACAAGGAGCGGCTGGCGGACCTCCCCGAGGTGCTCCGGGTGGAGGGGCCCCTGGTCGAGGGCGACTGGGCCTACTTCACCGTGCAGCCGAAGGGCGAGGCGGTCGACGAGGGCGCGCAGCGTCTGGTGGAGGACATCCGGGCCATGGACGCCCCGTTCGACACTTCGGTGACGGGCACGGCGGCGGTCCTGGTCGACACCAAGGCGGCCATAGGGGACGGTCTCCCCTGGGCCCTCTCCTTCATCGCGATCGTCACCCTGATCCTGGTCTTCCTCCTCACCGGAAGCGTGCTCATCCCCCTCCAGGCGGTCCTGCTGAACGCCCTCAGCCTGACGGCGATGTTCGGCGCGCTGGTGTGGGTCTTCCAGGACGGCCATCTCTCCGGCCTGCTCGCCTTCACCAGCCCCGGCTCCATAGAGACGACCCTGCCGGTCCTGATGTTCTGCGTGGCCTTCGGGCTCTCCATGGACTACGGCGTGTTCCTGCTCTCCCGCATCAAGGAGGAGTACGACCACACGGGCGACCACACCGCCTCTGTCCGCTTCGGGCTCCAGCGCACCGGAGGCCTGATCACCGCCGCCGCCGTCATCCTCGCCGTTGTCATGATCGCCATAGGCACATCCCGGGTCACCAACACCAAGATGCTCGGGCTCGGCATAGCCCTCGCCGTCCTGATGGACGCCATGGTCATCCGCAGCCTCCTGGTCCCCGCGGTCATGCGCCTCACGGGCCGTGCGACGTGGTGGGCCCCGGCCCCGCTGAGGCGGTTCCACGAGCGGTTCGGCCTGAGCGAGGGGGAGTCGACCCCTGCACCGGAGCCCAGCGCCGAGCCGAAACCGGAGCCGGTCGCCACCCATTCCGGCTCCTGAAGCCGCAGGCCATTCAGGAGCGCGGGGAACTGCGCGACCAGCCCCCACCGGACGGACGCTCGGGGCCAAAGGGGCGCAGCCCCTTGGTGGTGGTGGGGGGAAAGGATGGGTGAGGGCGGCGGAGGCGAGAGAGAACCCCACGCACCGACAGTGCGATGCTGGCCGGGGCCGGCAGTGATCACCGGCCGCGAATCGAAGGGTGGGGCACATGCGCGCAGTCGTGTTCGAGCAGTTCGGAGAGGCGGCGACGGTAAGAGACGTCCCGACCCCCACCCCGGCCTCCCACGGCGTCGTCGTCCGGGTCGAGGCGACCGGTCTCTGCCGCAGCGACTGGCACGGCTGGCAGGGCCACGACCCGGACATCGTGCTCCCGCACGTCCCCGGCCATGAACTGGCCGGGGTCGTGGAGGCCACCGGCGCGGCGGTGACGGGCTGGCGCCCCGGGGATCGGGTCACCGTTCCGTTCGTGTGCGCCTGCGGCACCTGCGCCGCGTGCGCGGCCGGTGACCAACAGGTGTGCGAGCGGCAGACACAGCCGGGCTTCACTCACTGGGGCTCGTTCGCCCAGTACGTCGCCCTGGACCATGCCGACGTGAACCTGGTGGCGCTGCCCGACGAGCTGTCGTACGGCACGGCGGCCTCCCTCGGCTGTCGCTTCGCCACGGCCTTCCGCGCGGTGGTGGCGCAGGGCCGCGTCGCGGCGGGGGAGTGGGTCGCCGTGCACGGCTGCGGCGGGGTGGGCCTCTCCGCGGTGATGGTGGCGGCGGCGTCCGGAGCCCGTGTGATCGCCGTCGACGTATCGCCCCGGGCTCTGGACCTGGCCCGGAAGTTCGGGGCGACGCACTGCGTGGACGCCTCGGCGGTCGAGGACACGGCCGAAGCGGTCCGCGACCTCACCGGCGGCGGCGCCCACCTCTCCCTGGACGCGCTCGGTGCCCCGGCCACCTGCGCGGCCTCCGTCAACGGCCTCCGCCGCCGGGGCCGCCACATCCAGGTGGGGCTGCTTCCCTCCGAGACGGGCACCACCCCCGTCCCCATGGCCCGCGCGATCGCCCTGGAGCTGGAACTCCTGGGCAGCCACGGCATGGCGGCCCACGCCTACCCCACGATGCTGAAGCTGGTGGAAGCGGGCGTCCTGCGCCCCGACCTCCTGGTGACCGCGACGATCGGGCTGGACGCGGCCCCGGCCGCGCTCGCCGCGATGGGCACGGCGCCCGGCAGCGGAGTGACGGTCATAGAACCGTGGAGCTGATGTCCCCTCGCCCGTCGCCCCGACCGTTACCCCGCCCGTCCTCGGGCCACCCCCGATGCGCGGCCCACTCCGGCGCGAGCACCGACATCCGCACGGCGTCGATCCACCGCCCGTCCTGCCACAGCGTCTGCCGCTCGACTCCCTCGGCCACGAACCCGACCTTCTCGTAGGCGCGCCGGGCCCGGGGGTTGTGGGTGAAGACGTACAACGACACGCGGTGCAGCCCGAGGCCCTCGAAGGCATGCCCGACCGTCAGCCGCACGGCCTCCGTGCCCAGTCCCTTGTTCCGCCCACCGGGCCCGATCAGAACCCGGAAGCAGCAGCTGCGGTTGGCCTCGTCCCACTCATGGAGCACGGTCTCACCCACCAACTCACCGCTCGCCCGGTCCACGATGCCGAGGTCGAGCCGGTCGTTCTGCTCACTGCGGCTGCCGTACCAGGCGCGCAGCCGGTCCGCCCCGAACTCCTCGGTCGCGCTGCCGGTGAGGCGGACGACCTCCGGGTCGGCCAGGATCCGTGCCATCACGGTCGCGTCGTCCTCGGCGAACGGCCGCAGTACGGCCCTCTCACCGGTGAGCACTGGTTTGATGGAAAAACTCATCCCCGGATCCTCGACAGCCGAGGACCCGGGGACAAGTGAATAAGCGAAGCGACGAAGAGCGGGACCGACTCACTCGATCCTGCGCCCCCGGTTGCCCGGTCTGGAGGCGACCCAGGCGCGGATGGTGTCGGCGTACCAGTAGGGCTTGCCGCCCTCCACCTGGTCCGGGGGCGGCAGCAGCCCGTGTTTGCGGTACGAGCGGACGGTGTCGGGCTGCACACGGATGTGCGCCGCGATGTCCTTGTACGACCAGAGAGGTCGGTCGGTCGTCATCAGTGGCACCTCCCTGCGCGCACCACGGCGGCGGCCGGGAAGACCGTAGAGGGCGCCGGGCACTGCGCTGGCGATCAGAAGCCTGTGCCCGGTCAACGACCGTGAGTGATCGGCGAGAGCGCCCGTGGGGCACGTGTGACGAAACCCCCGCGTACGCGTGACAGACGTGACAGGGATGTGTTCTTTGTGACACAAGTGACGAATTGGAATGCCCCGTAACGAGGGGGGCAGCCTCGCCCTCAAGGGGCGCGGGGAACTGCGCGACCAGCCACGAGGAACGTCGCAGCCTCGAACGCTCCGCAGCCCCCGCCCCCTTGCGGGCAGGTCAACCTCTACGCCCCGCAGGACCTCAGGAACGCCCTGGTCCGCTGGGCGATCGGCAGCGGAGCGTCCGGCTCGCACGGATACATGTCCTGCTCGACGATGGCGAACAGGTCCACGTCCAGCTTCGCGGCGGCGGCCAGCACCGGCCCCAGCTCGGGCACGCCCTTGGGCGGCTCGCACATCACACCCTTGGCCACGGCCGGGCCGAACGGGATCTCGTTCGCGCGGACGTCGGCCAGGATCTCGGGGTCGACCTGCTTGAGGTGCAGATACCCGATGCGCTCACCGTAGGTCTCGATCAGCTTGACGCTGTCGCCGCCGCAGTAGGCGTAGTGCCCGGTGTCGAGGCAGAGCGAGACCACGGAGGAGTCGGTGCCGTCCAGGAAGCGGACGACGTTCTCCTCGCTGTCGATGTGGGTGTCGGCGTGCGGGTGGACGACGATCTGGAGGCCGTACTTCTCCCGCACCTCCCGTCCGAGCCGCTCGGTCAGCTGCGTGAGGTGCCGCCACTGCTCGACGGTCAGTTCGCTGGGCTCCAGCACCTTGCCCGTCTTGTCGTCCCGCCAGAACGACGGGATGACGACGAGGTGCTTGGCTCCCATGGCCTGTGCGAGGACCGCGTTGTCGGCCACGTGCGCCCAGGTCTTCTCCCAGACGTCCGGACCGTGGTGCAACCCGGTGAAGACCGTGCCGGCCGACACTTTCAGGCCGCGTTTGGCCGTCTCCTCGGCGAGGACCGCCGGATCGGTCGGCAGATAGCCGTAGGGGCCCAGCTCGATCCACTCGTAGCCGGAAGCGGCGACCTCGTCGAGGAAGCGCTGCCAGGGGACCTGCTGGGGGTCGTCGGGGAACCAGACGCCCCAGGAGTCGGGCGCCGAGCCGACTCGGATGCGCGAGAGTGAGGACTGAGGAGACAACGACGTCATGGGAGTCAGCTTCAGCCTCGAAGCCTGAGGGTGTCAATAGGTAGTCCGAATGTCTGGACAAAGTATTGACAGGGTCGCTCCGACGGGACTAGACCTTGACGGGAACCGGCGCGTGAAGGGAACTCGATGGCGTACGACCTGATCACCATGGGGCGGATCGGTGTGGATCTCTACCCGTTGCAGACGGGGGTCCCGCTGCCGCAGGTGACGTCCTTCGGGAAGTTCCTCGGCGGCTCGGCGACGAACGTCGCGGTGGCCGCGTCCCGTCTCGGCCGCTCCACCGCCGTCATCACCCGCACCGGTGAGGACCCCTTCGGCGACTACCTCCACCAGGCGCTGCGCGACTTCGGCGTGGACGACCGCTGGGTCACCCCGGTCCCGGGCCTCGCGACCCCGATCACCTTCTGCGAGGTCTTCCCGCCGGACGACTTTCCGCTCTACTTCTACCGGCGCCCCAAGGCCCCGGACCTGGAGATCGACGCCCACGAGCTGGACCTCGACGCCATCGCGGCCGCCCGGATCTTCTGGGTGACCGGCACGGGCCTGAGCGAGGAGCCCAGCCGTACGGCGACGCTCGCCGCGCTCGCCCACCGGGCCAGGGCGGGCACGACGGTCTTCGACCTCGACTGGCGCCCCATGTTCTGGTCCGACCCGGCCGAGGCCCGCCCCTTCTACGAGGAGGCCCTGCGGCACACCACCGTCGCCGTCGGCAACCTGGACGAGGTCGAGGTCGCCACCGGTGTACGCGAGCCGCAGGCCGCCGCCCGCGCCCTGCTCGACGCCGGAGTCGAACTGGCGGTCGTCAAGCAGGGGCCGAAGGGTGTCCTCGCGGTCAACGCCAAGGGCGAGTCCGCCGAGGTCCCGCCCCTGCCCGTCGACGTCCTCAACGGCCTCGGTGCCGGTGACGCCTTCGGCGGTTCCCTCTGCCACGGCCTGCTCGAAGGCTGGGACCTGGAGAAGATCATGCGGTACGCCAACGCGGCCGGCGCGATCGTCGCCTCCCGCCTGGAGTGCTCCTCCGCGATGCCGACCGTGGAAGAGATCGAGACAGCGGTCGCGGCGGGAGCGGTGCTGTGACCGCCACCCGCCCGGCAGGTCGCCTCGGACCCGTCGGCCCCATCGACGTCTCCGCCCTCGTCCGCACCCGGGTCCACCACCCCGAGGCGATCGCCGAGGCCGCCGCCCGCCGTATCCGGCGCCCCCTGATCGGTGACTCCGGCCGGCTGATGATCGTCGCCGCCGACCACCCGGCCCGTGGCGCTCTCTCCGTGGGTGACCGCAAGCTCGCCATGGCGAACCGCGCCGACCTCCTCGAACGACTGTGCCTGGCCCTGTCCCGCCCCGGCGTGGACGGCGTCCTCGCGACCGCCGACATCCTCGACGACCTGCTCCTCCTCGGCGCCCTCGACGGCAAGGTCGTCATGGGCTCGATGAACCGGGGCGGCCTGGCGGGCGCCAGCTTCGAACTGGACGACCGCTTCACCGGCCACCGCCCCGAGGACATGGAGCGCCTCGGCTTCGACGCCGGCAAGCTCCTGCTGCGCGTCGACTACGACGACCCCGGCTCCCTCACCACCCTGGAGTCCACCGCCCGTGCCGTGGACGCCATGGCCGAGCGCCGACTCCCCGTGTTCGTCGAGCCGTTCATCAGCCGCCGCGACCCGGCCACCGGCAAGGTCAGGAACGACCTGAGCGCCGAAGCGGTCACCAAGTCGATCGCCATAGCGGCCGGGCTCGGCGGCACCTCGGCGTACACCTGGCTGAAGGTGCCCGTCACCGACAACCCCGACGACATGGCCCGCGTCATGGAGACCTCGACGCTGCCCGCCGTCCTGCTCGGCGGCGACGTCGGCGAGGACCAGGAAGGCGCGTACGAGAAGTGGCGCGGCGCGCTGCAACTGCCCACCGTGCAGGGCCTGGTGGTCGGCCGCTCGTTGCTCTACCCGGCGGACGACGACGTGACCGCCGCCGTGGACACCGCCGTCGGACTGTTGTGAGGGCCGCATGACACACAAGACCGAGCTGTACGTACCCAAGGGCGCCACCGCGACCGCCCGGTACGCCGTGGACATCGACCCCGAGCGGGCCGGCTGGACCCACAGCAGCCTGCGCGTCGTGGAGTTGGAGCCGGGCGGCTCGCACACGTTCGCGACCGAGGACAGTGAATGGATCGTGCTGTCCCTGGGCGGCGGTTGTACGGTTCAGGTGTCGGAGGAACCGGGCAATTCAGACCGTGTCGGGATCACGGAGTTTCAGATCCTGGGCAGGGAGAGCGTGTTCGCCGGAGTCTCCGACTTCGTGTACGCGCCCCGTGACGCCCGGGTACAGATCGCCTCCGGCGCGGGAGGCCGCTTCGCTTTGGCAGGAGCGAAGTGCGAGCGACGACTCCCCGCTCGTTACGGCCCCGCGCCGGAGGTCCCCGTGGAGGAACGGGGCAGCGGCACCTGCGCCCGCCAGGTGCGCAACTTCGCCTCCGCCGACGCCTTCGAGTGCGACAAGCTGATCACCGTCGAGGTCATCACCCCCGGCGGCAACTGGTCCTCGTACCCGCCGCACAAGCACGACGAGAACCGGCCGGGGGAGGAGACCGAGCTGGAGGAGATCTACTACTTCGAGATCGACGGCCCGCACGGCTTCGGCTACCAGCGGGTGTCGCCCTCCCGCGAGGGCGGCGCCGAGGTGCTCGCCGAGGTCCGTTCCGGTGACGCGGTGCTCGTACCCGACGGCTGGCACGGCCCGTCCATCGCGCAGCCCGGCCACAGCATGTACTACCTGAACGTGATGGCGGGCCCCGGCCCCGAGCGGAAGTGGCAGATCTGCTTCCACCCCGACCACACGGAGGGGTACCGATGAGCCCGACCACGACCACGACCACGGCCGCGACCACCACCCGCCTCACGGTCGCCCAGGCGCTGGTCCGCTTCCTCGCCGCCCAGTACACCGAGCGCGACGGCGAGCGCCGGCGGCTGATCGGCGCCACCTGGGGCATCTTCGGCCACGGCAACGTCGCGGGCCTCGGCCAGGCGCTGGTCGAGTACGCCGACGACATGCCGTACCTCCAGGGCCGCAACGAGCAGTCGATGGTCCACGCGGCCGTCGGCTACGCCCGGCAGTCGAACCGGCTGTCGACGCACGCGGTGACGACGTCCATCGGCCCCGGCGCCACCAACCTGGTCACCGGCGCCGCCCTCGCCACGATCAACCACCTCCCGGTGCTGCTGCTCCCCGGCGACATCTTCGCCACCCGGCCGGCGGACCCGGTCCTCCAGCAGCTCGAAGTGCCGTACGCGGGCGACATCAGCGTCAACGACTGCCTGCGCCCGGTGTCGAAGTACTTCGACCGTGTCACCCGCCCCGAGGCCCTGATCCCGGCCGCGCTCCAGGCGATGCGGGTGCTCGCCGACCCCGTCGAGACGGGCGCGGTCACGCTCGCCCTCCCGCAGGACGTGCAGGCGGAGGCGTACGACTGGCCGGTGGAGTTCTTCGCCGAGCGGACCTGGAACGTCCGCCGTCCCGCGGCCGACGGCTCCGAACTGTCCGCCGCCGTACGGGCGATCCGCGAAGCCGGGCGCCCCCTGATCGTCGCCGGCGGCGGTGTCCACCACGCCCGCGCCGAGGAGGCGCTCGCCGAACTCGCCGACGCCACCGGCATTCCCGTGGCGTCCACGCAGGCCGGCAAGGGCTCGCTGCGCCACGACCACCGGCAGGACGTGGGCGGCATCGGCCACACCGGCACGGCGACCGCCAACGAACTCGCCCGCACCGCCGACCTGGTGATCGGCGTGGGCACCCGGTACACGGACTTCACCACCGCCTCCGGCACCCTCTTCGCCGCCGACGGTGTCCGCTTCCTCAACCTCAACATCGCGCCCTACGACGGCCACAAGCTCTCCGGGCTGCCGCTGATCGCCGACGCGCGCGTCGGGCTGGAGGAGCTGACCCAGGCGCTCGAACTGCACGGCCACCGGGTCGCCGACGCGTACGTCGCCGAGTACGCCGAGGACAAGCAGCGCTGGGAGCACCGCGTCGACGCCTGCTACGAGGCCGACGAACCGGACACCCGGCCCACCCAGGCCCAGGTTCTCGGCCTGCTCGACGAACTCGTCGACGAGTCCGACATCCTCATCAACGCGGCCGGTTCGCTCCCCGGTGACCTGCACAAACTGTGGCGCACGCGGTCCCGGGACCAGTACCACCTGGAGTACGGCTACTCCTGCATGGGGTACGAGATCCCGGCCGCGATCGGTGTCCGGATGGCCGCTCCAGGCCGCCCCGTGTGGGCGCTGGTCGGCGACGGCACCTATCTGATGATGCCGACCGAGATCGTCACGGCGGTCCAGGAGAACGTCCCGATCAAGGTGCTGCTGGTGCAGAACCACGGGTACGCCTCCATCGGCGGCCTCTCCGAGTCGGTCGGCGGTGAGCGGTTCGGCACCGCCTACCGGCACCGCAACCCTGACGACGGCACGTTCACGGGCAGCCCGCTGCCGGTGGACCTCGCCGCCAACGTGGCCAGTCTCGGCATGCGCGTCCTGCGCGCCAAGACGGTCCGTGACCTGCGCGCCGCCCTCGCCGAGGCACGGGCGGCCGACACTCCCACATGTGTCTACGTGGAGACCGAAACGGCAGACACAGTGTCGGGCCCGCCTCCCGCGCAGGCCTGGTGGGATGTACCTGTGGCCGAGACCGCGACCCGAGCGTCGGCGGTCAAGGCACGCGAGGAGTACGACCGGCACGTCTCAACCCGACGCCGCCATCTGTAAGCAAGGAGTTTCTGGAATGACGAAGATCGTCAACCACTGGATCGGCGGCAAGACCGTCGAAGGCGCGTCGGGTACGTTCGGGCCGGTCACGGACCCGGCGACCGGCGCGGTCACCACCAAGGTCGCCTTCGCGACCGTCGACGAGGTCGACGCGGCGGTACGCACCGCCAAGGAGGCCTTCGTCACCTGGGGCCAGTCCTCGCTGGCCCAGCGCACCTCCATCCTGTTCAAGTTCCGCGCGCTGCTCGACGCCAACCGGGACGCGATCGCGGAGCTGATCACCGCCGAGCACGGCAAGGTGCACTCGGACGCGCTCGGCGAGGTCGCGCGCGGTCTGGAGATCGTCGACCTGGCCTGCGGCATCAACGTGCAGCTGAAGGGCGAGCTGTCGACTCAGGTCGCCAGCCGCGTGGACGTCGCCTCGATCCGGCAGCCGCTCGGTGTCGTCGCCGGCATCACGCCGTTCAACTTCCCGGCGATGGTCCCGATGTGGATGTTCCCGATGGCCATCGCGACGGGCAACACGTTCGTGCTGAAGCCGTCCGAGAAGGACCCGTCGGCCTCCATCAAGATCGCCGAACTCCTCGCCGAGGCCGGCCTCCCCGACGGCGTCTTCAACGTCGTCCACGGCGACAAGGTGGCCGTCGACCGCCTGCTGGAGCACCCG
Source organism: Streptomyces akebiae (assembly GCF_019599145.1). NCBI lineage: Bacteria > Bacillati > Actinomycetota > Actinomycetes > Kitasatosporales > Streptomycetaceae > Streptomyces > Streptomyces akebiae. Next base: position 6,609,040 of record NZ_CP080647.1, read on the forward strand.
GACGTCAAGGCGGTCTCCTTCGTCGGCTCGACCCCGATCGCCCGCTACATCCACACCACGGCCTCGGCGAACGGCAAGCGCGTCCAGGCCCTCGGCGGCGCCAAGAACCACATGCTGGTCCTCCCGGACGCCGACCTGGACGCGGCCGCCGACGCCGCCGTCTCCGCCGCCTACGGCTCGGCGGGTGAGCGCTGCATGGCGATCTCCGCGGTCGTGGCGGTGGGCGCGATCGGCGACGAGCTGGTGGAGAAGATCCGCGAGCGCGCCGAGAAGATCAAGATCGGTCCCGGCAACGACCCGACCTCCGAGATGGGCCCGCTGATCACGGCGGTCCACCGCGACAAGGTGGCCTCGTACGTGACGGGCGCGGCGGCGGAGGGCTGCGAGGTCGTCCTCGACGGCACCGGCTTCACCGTCGACGGCTTCGAGGACGGCCACTGGATCGGCATCTCGCTGCTGGACAAGGTCCCGACCACGGCGAAGGCGTACCAGGACGAGATCTTCGGCCCGGTGCTGACCGTGCTCCGCGTCGACACCTACGACGAGGGCATCGCCCTCATCAACGCCTCCCCGTTCGGCAACGGCACCGCGATCTTCACCCGCGACGGCGGCGCCGCCCGCCGCTTCCAGCTGGAGGTCGAGGCCGGCATGGTGGGCGTCAACGTCCCGATCCCGGTCCCGGTGGGCTACCACTCCTTCGGCGGCTGGAAGGACTCCCTCTTCGGAGACCACCACATCTACGGCAACGACGGCACCCACTTCTACACCCGAGGCAAGGTCGTCACCACGCGCTGGCCCGACCCGGCCGACGGCCCCTCGGCGGTCGACCTGGGCTTCCCGCGCAACCACTGAGCACCGTGGTCCGGCCCTCCCGACGGCGGTACGTGGCGTCGGGAGGGCCGAGGGGGTGGGTCCTACCGAAGGTCCAGCCAGAAGCGGCTCAGTTCGTCCGAGGGGACGGTGACACGGCGTGAGGCCTTGGCGCCGGCCGTGCAGTTTCCGGAGTCGAAGGTCAGCACGGAGAGGCTGCGGCCGTCCACCCAGCGCGGGTTCGAGCGCTGCACGCCCTGACGCCCCGGGGCCTCGTTGGTGTGGGCCTGCAGGCCCTCGCCGGCCTGGACCCATGCGCCGGTGTTCGCGGGCCGGTACGAGTAGCAGACGCTCAGCTCCACCGGCTCATCCCGGCTCCCGAGCGTTCCGCTTTCGCTGTCCGTGGTCCAGTTCGTCCAGCCCTTGCCGCTGACGTACACCGACTGCACGTCGGACTGCGAGCGCAGGGCCAGGAAGTGGAAGCCGCCGTCGGCCGAGGCGGTACCGACGGTCGGAATGAGTGTGGCTGTGGTCGCGGCTGCCAGTACGAGGCACCGTGCGATGGATCGACGCATGATCGCGTTTCCCGTCTGATCTGTGGGGGGGGGGAAGTGGGCTCAGCGTTCCACTTCTTTCGCTGAATATCAACTTCCGCTGCTGCGAACCGACTTGGCAGGTCAGGCGTGGTTCTGCCCGCGCGGGCCGTACTGCCTCCGGAGTAGGCGGCGGGATCCGTACCCCGGTAGAAGGACGGAGAGTTCAGCCTGTGGCGGTACGGATCGACAACCAATCGACAGGTCGCGCCCTTTACCGTTGAGCGCATGAATCTTCGATTGCCCGGCATGCTCCGACCGCTGCGGCGGTCACGGCGGCTGTCGGCCGCCGCGGCCGCCGTCGTCGTGCTTGCCGGGGCCGGTACCTGGACGGCCACCGCCTCGGACGAAGCGGCGCCGGTGACACGCGCCGACCAGGCCATGGAGACGGCCGACGGCGTGCGCGTCGACACCTCGTACTTCACCTCCGGCGGTGACGGCCGCCGCCCGGCCGTCCTGCTCGGACACGGCTTCGGCGGCAGCAAGAACGACGTCCGCGAGCAGGCCGAGGCCCTCGCCCGCGACGGCTACGCGGTGCTGACCTGGTCGGCGCGCGGCTTCGGCAAGTCGACCGGCAAGATCGGGCTGAACGACCCGAAGGGCGAGGTCGCCGACGTCTCGAAGCTGATCGACTGGCTCGCGACCCGCCCCGAGGTGCAGCTCGACAAGAAGGGCGACCCCCGCCTGGGCATGGCCGGCGCCTCCTACGGCGGGGCGATCGCCCTGCTGACCGCCGGGTACGACGACCGTGTCGACGCCATCGCGCCCGCGATCACGTACTGGAACCTGGCGGACGCCCTCTTCCCCAACGGCGTCTTCAAGAAGCTGTGGGCCGGGCTCTTCGTCAACACCGGCGGCGGCTGCGAGAAGTTCGAGACCCGGCTGTGCGAGATGTACCAGCGCGTCGCCGAGTCGGGGGCGCCCGACGCGGAGGCCGTGAAGCTGCTCGACGCGCGCAGCCCCGAGGCCGTCGGCGACCGCATCAAGGTGCCCACCCTGCTGATGCAGGGCCAGACCGACTCCCTCTTCCCGCTCGGCCAGGCCGACGCCGCCGCCAAGACGATCAAGGCCAACGGCGCGCCCGTGGACGTCGACTGGATCTCCGGCGGCCACGACGGTGGCGACATGGAGACGAGCCGCGTCCAGTCCCGGACGAACGCCTGGTTCGACCGCTACCTCAAGGACGACAAGGGCGCCGACACCGGCTCCGCGTTCCGCGTCACCCGCACCCTCGGCACCGGCTCCGGCGACGGCGAGACCCGCCTCGCCGGCACCACCGACGACACCTACCCGGGCCTGGAGAGCGACCCCACGAAGATCGCCCTCGCCGGCCGTGAGCAGAGCTTCGAGAACCCGGCCGGCGCCAACCCGCCCGGTATCTCCGCCCTCCCCGGCCTCGGCGCCGGCGGCGGCCTCGCCCAGCTCTCCTCGCTCGGCCTCAGCATCTCCCTGGACTTCCCCGGCCAGTTCGCCGCGTTCCAGTCGAAGCCCGTCGCCGACGACCTCCAGATCACCGGCTCGCCCACGGCGACGGTCCATGTGAAGTCGACCAGCGAGGACGCCGTCCTCTTCGCCAAGGTGTACGACGTCGGCCCGGACGGCAGGTCCCAGGTCCTGCCCTCCCAGCTCGTCGAGCCCCTGCGCGTGGAGGGCGCCGAGTCCGGCAAGGACGTCCGGCTCACCCTCCCGGCCATCGACCACGAACTCGACGACGGCCACAGCCTCCGCCTGGTCCTCGCCTCCACCGACCTGGGCTACGCCTCCCCGACGACCCCGGCGACGTACACCGTCTCCCTCAAGGGCGACCTGGAGGTGCCCACGCCGCTCGGCCGGGCGGACCGTACGGACGTGCTGCCCGCCTGGGTCTGGTACCTCCCGATCGCCGGTGCCGTGATCGCCGCGCTCCTGCTGGTCACCGGCCGCCGCCGGATCGTGACCCCGGCCCCCGACCCGGCACTCGCCGAGGTCCCGCTGGAGATCACCGACCTGAGCAAGAAGTACAAGAACGGCGACCGCTACAGCGTCCGCGACCTCTCCTTCCGTGTGGAGAAGGGCCAGGTCCTCGGTCTGCTCGGGCCCAACGGCGCGGGCAAGACGACGACCCTGCGCATGCTGATGGGCCTGATCCAGCCGGACGGCGGCCAGATCCGGGTCTTCGGCCACGCGATCGTGCCGGGCGCCCCGGTGCTCTCCCGGGTCGGCGCCTTCGTCGAGGGCGCGGGCTTCCTCCCGCACCTCTCCGGCCGCGAGAACCTGGAGCTGTACTGGGCCGCCACCGGCCGCCCGGCCGAGGACGCCCACATGGACGAGGCGCTGGAGATCGCCGGCCTCGGTGACGCCCTGGCCCGCGCGGTCCGCACCTACTCCCAGGGCATGCGCCAGCGCCTGGCCATCGCCCAGGCCATGCTGGGCCTGCCCGACCTGCTGATCCTCGACGAGCCGACCAACGGACTCGACCCGCCACAGATCCGCGAGATGCGCGAGGTCATGATCCGGTACGCGGCGGCGGGCCGCACGGTCATCGTCTCCAGCCACCTGCTGGCGGAGGTCGAGCAGACCTGTACGCATCTGGTCGTCATGGACCACGGGCAGCTCGTCCAGGCGGGCCTCGTGAGCGAGATCGTCGGCTCCGGCGACACGCTGCTGGTCGGCACGTCCGAGCCCGTGGACGAGCCGGTCGTCGAGAAGATCACCGCCCTGCAGGGCGTCGAGTCGGCCGTCCGCACCGACGACGGCCTGGTGGTCCGCCTCGACACCGACGGCAGCGCCCAGCGCCTGGTCGCCGAACTCGTGCGGCTGGAGGTCCCCGTGGAGTCGGTCGGCCCCCACCGCCGCCTCGAAGACGCCTTCCTCACCCTGATCGGAGAGTCCGCATGAGCACGCTGGCCGAGCGTGCCGAGCACGCAGAACCCGGGCGTACGGAACCCGGACGCAAGGAGCCCGTCGAGGTCGCCGACGGCTACCGCGCGGGCCGCACCCTGCCCTTCGGGGTGGAGCTGATCCGCCAGCTGAAGCGCCGGCGCACGATGGTCATGGGCGGCATCCTGTTCGCCCTGCCCCTCGTGCTGGCGATCGCCTTCCAGGTCGGCGGCTCGCCCGGCGAGGGCAACAACCGGGTCAACCTGATGGACACGGCGACGGCGTCCGGCGCGAACTTCGCCGCGGTGAACCTCTTCGCCGCGGCGGGCTTCCTCCTTGTCATCCCCGTCGCGCTGTTCTGCGGCGACACGGTCGCCTCGGAGGCCAGCTGGTCCTCCCTGCGCTATCTGCTCGCCGCGCCCGTGCCCCGCGCCCGGCTGCTGTGGTCCAAGCTCGCCGTCGGACTCACCCTCAGCCTCGCCGCGCTGGTGCTGCTGCCGGTCGTCGCGCTCGCCGTCGGCATCGCCGCCTACGGCTGGGGCCCGCTGGAGCTGCCGACCGGCGGCGAACTCGGCGCCGGCGCCGCCGCGCAGGCCCTGGTGATCACCGTGGCGTACATCTTCGTGTCCCAACTGGTCACCGCGGCCATGGCCTTCTGGCTGTCCACGAGGACCGACGCGCCGCTCGGCGCGGTCGGCGGCGCCGTCGGCCTCACCATCGTCGGCAATGTGCTCGACTCGGTGACCGCCCTCGGCGACTGGCGCGACTTCCTGCCCGCGCACTGGCAGTACGCGTGGCTGGACGTCGTGCGCCCGCAGCCGGAGTACACCGACATGATCCAGGGCGCCTCGGTCTCCATAACGTACGCGCTCATCCTGTTTGCCCTGGCCTTCCGGGGTTTCGGCCGCAAGGACGTCGTCTCCTAGGTCAACGGAGGATCACCCACCGGTCTCGACGGGCCCCCGCCGTGGCCGCTTCGAGACGCATCCGCAACACCCCGTGGCGCACATCCGGGCCCCCAGCGCCGTCACAGTCACAACAGTCGCCCACAGAGAGGCGACAGATGACGTGGCTAGGGGGCCCGGATGCGCACGTATCGCAGGACCAGTCCGACGAAGAGGCCGCGGCCGACGACACCACGACACCGGCGACGGCTGGGCACCGCCTTCCTCGCCCTGGGCACGGCCGGCGCCCTCCTCCTCACCGGGTGCAGTGGCGGCGACGGTGTGCGGGACAACTCCTCCTCGTACGACCGGGGCAAGGGCGGAAGCCGCTCCGAGGACGGCTTCCCGGCTCCCGCCCCCGAGGGCACCGGCCCCCGCGAACAGCGGGAGGGGCAGACGGACGAGGAGTCCGAGGACATCGCCCCCACCCCCGACGACCATCTGTCCACCTTCGCCCTCGACGTGGACACCGCCTCCTACGGCTACGCCCGCCGCACCCTGGACGACGGCAGCCTGCCCGACCCGACGACCGTCCGCCCGGAGGAGTTCGTCAACAGCTTCCGCCAGGACTACGAGCGCCCCGACGGCGACGGCTTCTCGGTGACCGTCGACGGCGCCCGCACGACCGGCGACAGCGATGACGGGGACTGGTCCCTGGTCCGCGTCGGCCTCGCCACCCGGGCCGCCGGGGGCGACAGCGAGCGCCCGCCCGCCGCCCTCACCTTCGTCATCGACGTCTCCGGCTCCATGGCCGAACCGGGCCGCCTCGACCTCGCCCAGGACGCCCTGCGCACGATGACGAACCGGCTGCGCGACGACGACTCGGTCGCCCTCGTCACCTTCAGCGACGAAGCCGAGACCATCCTGCCGATGACCCGCCTCGACGACGACCGGGACGAGGTCCTGGACGCGGTCGACAGTCTGGAGCCCACCGACTCCACCAACCTCGCGGCCGGCGTCGAGACCGGCTACGAGACGGCCGTCGACGGCCTGCGCAAGGGCGCCACCAACCGGGTCGTGCTCCTGTCCGACGCCCTCGCCAACACCGGTGCCACCGACGCCGACACCATCCTCGAACGCATCGCGAGCGAACGCCGCGAGCACGGCATCACCCTCTTCGGCGTCGGGGTCGGCAGCGACTACGGCGACGACCTCATGGAGCAGCTCGCCGACCGGGGCGACGGCCACACCACCTACGTCTCCACCGAGGAGGAGGCCGAGGAGGTCTTCTGCGAGGAACTCCCGCGCCACGTCGACCTCACCGCCCGTGACGCCAAGGTCCAGGTCGCCTTCGACCCGACCACGGTCGAGGAGTTCCGCCTGATCGGCTACGACAACCGGCAGGTCGCCGACGAGGACTTCCGCGACGACCGCGTCGACGGCGGCGAGGTCGGCCCCGGCCACACCGTCACCGCCCTCTACGCCGTCCGCACCGAGGAGGGTGCCGAAGGCGGTCACCTCGCCACCGCCACCGTCCGCTGGCTCGACCCCGACACCCGCACCCCGCACGAGGAATCGGCCGGCCTGGAGGCCTCGGCCCTCCACGGCGACCTGTGGGCCTCTTCACCGTACGGCCTCCGCGTCGCCGCCGTGGCCGCCTACTTCGCCGACTCCCTCCGCCGCCAGGACACCCGCTGGACCGACCTCCCCGCCCGCCTCACTCTCCGCCAACTCAGCGACCACGCGTACGACTTGGCGCGGTCCCGCGAGGACAGTGACCTGTACGACCTGGCCGAGTCGATCAGGACGGCGGACACCCTGCTCGGCTAGCACGCCGCACTCCGGCCGCCCGCCCGGACCGCCCGGAGTCGTCCGAAACCATTGAAAATTCCTTACGCACCGGTAAGTTGACTCGTCGGTAATGAAGCGGTCGTGGGGCCTCGGGGAGTGGTGATGGGCGTACGCAAGGACTTGAAGCAGGCGAAACAGCGTGGCGTCCTCGCCGACCGCGTGGAGGTCGAGGTCGTCAGGGACGCGCGGGGCGTCGTCCGGGAGGCCCGCGCCCCCGCACTCGCGCCCCGCCTGAGCGGCGGCAGCATCGCCGACCTCCCGTACGTCAACGCGACCGAGGCCCCCGACGCGGTGGTGCTGCGCCGCGCCGACCGCCACGGCGGCTACCACCCGGTCACCGCCACCGACTTCGCCCGCGAAGTCACCGCCACCGCCAAGGGGTTGATCGCCGCCGGGCTCGAACCCGGCGGCCGGGTGGCGGTGATGTCCCGCACCCGCTACGAGTGGACGGTCCTCGACTTCGCCGTCTGGGCCGCCGGCGGTCAGTCCGTGCCCATCTACGCCACGTCCTCGCCCGACCAGATCGAGTGGATCGTCCGTGACTCCGGCGCCCGTTTCGTGGTCGTGGAGACCCACGAGAACGCGGAGGCCGTCGCCACCGCCACCGCCCGCCACTCCCAGCCCCCGCACGTCTGGCAGATCGACCGGGAGGCCCTCGCCCACCTCGCCGACCTGGGCCGGGGCGTCCCGGACGACGAGGTCACCAAGCGCCGCGCCGCCCTCACCCCCGACACGGCCGCGACCATCTGCTACACCTCCGGCACCACCGGCCGGCCCAAGGGCTGCGTCCTCACCCACGCCAACCTCCACGCGGAGGCCGCCAACACGGTCGAACTGCTCCACCCGATCTTCAAGGAGATCTCCGGCCAGGTCGCCGCCACCCTCCTCTTCCTCCCGCTCGCCCACATCCTCGGCCGCACGATCCAGATCGCCTGTCTCATGGCCCGCATCGAGATCGGCCACTGCCCGAGCATCAAACCCGACGAACTGCGGCCCGCGCTGAAGAAGTTCCGCCCCACCTTCCTGGTCGGCGTCCCGTACCTCTTCGAGCGGATCCACGCCACCGGCCGCGCCACCGCCGAACGCCTCGGCCGGGGCGCCTCCTTCGATCGCGCCCACCGCCTCGGCGTCCGCTTCGCCCGCGCCCACCTGGACAAGTTCCTGGACCGGGGCCCCGGCCCGACCCCCGGCCTGTACGCCGCCTGGGCCCTGTACGATCTGCTGGTCTACCGCCGCGTCCGCAAGGAGCTCGGCGGCCGGATGCGCTACGCCATCAGCGGCGGTTCGCCCCTCGACCGCGACCTCAACCTCTTCTTCTACGCCGCCGGGATCATCGTCTACGAGGGCTACGGCCTCACCGAGACCACCGCCGCCGCCACCATCGTCCCGCCCCTCAAGCCCCGCCCCGGCACCGTCGGCCAACCCGTCCCCGGCACCGCTATCCGCATCGCCGAGGACGGGGAGGTCCTCATCAAGGGCGGCATCGTCTTCGGCACCTACTGGAACAACCCGGTCGCCACCGACGCCGCCCTCACCGACGACTGGTTCGCCACCGGCGACCTCGGCGCGCTCGACGACGACGGCTATCTCACCATCACCGGCCGCAAGAAGGACATCCTCGTCACCTCCGGCGGCAAGAACGTCTCCCCGGCCGTCCTGGAGGACCGGCTGCGCAGCCGTCCCCCGGTCGGGCAGTGCATCGTCGTCGGCGACAACCGCCCCTTCGTCGCCGCTCTCATCACCCTGGACCCCGAGGACGTCACCCACTGGCTGCACGTCCGCGGCATGTCCCCGGAGACCCCGCTCTCCGAGATCGTCACCGACCCCCGGATGCGCGCCGACGTCCAGAAGGCCGTCGACTACGCCAACCAGGCCGTCTCCCGGGCCGAGTCGATCCGTCATTTTCAGCTGCTGGAAGGCGAGTTCACCGAGGACGGCGGCCTGCTCACGCCGTCGATGAAAGTCAGGCGTCACGCGGTGACGGCGGCGTACGCGAAGGAGATCGAGGCGCTGTACCGCAGCTGACACTCTCGGAACCGGCGCCGGGTCTTCGGCCGGGCGGAGCACCCGCGTTGCGCGGTTCAGGGCCCTATGGTCGCATCGTCCAGAAAGGGCACCTAAAGGGCATTTGGGTGCTGCGATCGAGGGCCGGCTGCCCGTTGGCGGCTGCCCCAGTTCCCGGGAGGACCTTTGTCTCACCGCATGCTCCGCTCGGCGGCCACCGTGCTGCTGGCGTCAGCCCCACTCTTCGCCTCCGCGCCGGCGCAGGCCGCCGCGCAGCAGCCGGAATTCCCTTGCTCGGTCGGCCTGCAGAAGGTCGACGGCGCGGCGACCAGTGCGATCAGCGTCAGCATCCACTGCCAGGAGACGCGGACCGTCGGTGCGAGGATCACCGCGAACGGCGTCGAACTCGCAAGCCTGCAGCAGACCGTTCAGGCGGACCTTCGGCAGACGGTCACCATCACGGTGCCCAAGGTCCCGCAGGTCTGCGCCACGCTGCTGGCCAGCGGCCAGACCACCACCGTCTGCGTCCCTGCCGCCGTTCGCCTGCCGGCATCCGCCTGATCGAAACGGCTGCCGTCGCCCGTCCCGTGATTTTCGGAGCCCGGACGGTCGGCGGCTGCCGCTCGCATACCTATTCGGTCGCGAGTTCGGGATTGAATGGTTGCTCAGCTCGATTCACAAACGCCGCAGACGCCGGGTCATTGCGTCATTCGATGACCGAACCGGACTGACCTGGGCGTTCTGTAATTCATATCAATTTCCACTCGGGGCTGTATGGGTGAAGTTCGGGGGTGGGGGCCCTCTCAAGTGGTGCGGGCTCGGGTGGTTGGGGCAGTATCGGTCCCGTTCTTCCGAACGGAAAGAACCGAGAAACGGAGATATAAATGCGCAAGACCATGAAGCTGGGCGCCGCCTCGACCCTCGCTGCGGTGGCCCTGGTTGCGGGTTCCGCCACGGCTGCCACCGCCTTCGGTGGGGGCCACCCGGAGGACCCGTACATCTGCGGCAACTCCGTGGCCGAGACCGGGGCGGAGGGCCCGGACGCGCAGGCTGCGGCGACGGGCAACGGCCCGGTGCCGAACTGCCAGGTCGGCTACACCAACATCTACAACAACAACTCGGAGAGCGACGACAACGAGGGTGGGGACCTCTCTCTCGTCGGGGACGCCATCGAGACCGTCCTTCCCACCGCCTAACATCGGCGAACTGAACGGAGCCCTGGTTCCGCTTCGTGACCGTCCAAATCCGGTGCGGCAGTCAGGGCGCCCGTTCTCGATTCCGTGAGGGATCGTGTTTCTTCCTGAAAGCGTCTTTCCCTGAAGGGTGGATGAGGAAACATCCTCATCCACCGCGGGAGAGGCGCTTTCTGTTTCTCTGATTTGGCGTCGATCACCGCGAAGTACTCATACCGCAGGTGATCTGAAAATCGGTGTGCATCGGAGCGGAATGAGTGACATGAGCGTCCTGCCGCGTTGTCCGGATACGGGGAAAGCCTCATTTCGTAGTGAGGGTGAGGCGCGTATCTGGATTGTCAGACAACCGCTGATCGAAAAGATTCCGGATCGGATCTACCGGTGCCCCGGCTGCCGATATTGGCACTTCACGGGATCCCATCATCTCACCAGTCAGAAAATCAAGCGGCGGAGAAACCACGGCAGGCGTGAAGCCGCTGCCCGACGCAGTCGCGGGAAGAGGGAGAGGACCTGACGCGTACGCGGCCGGGGTCGCCCACTCGTGCAGTCGCCGCCGGACCTCGTCCCGTCGAGGTCCCGCAGTCGGCGGCGCCACGTCCGGTGCGACGACTCGAACAGGAGCCGCGCACCACCAGCGGGACGGCTGCGGCACGGGCCGACCCTGGACCCGTCCGGTTCCAGGGCCGGCATTTCCACATGGCTCGACCAGGAAGACACGAGATTGCGACAGAACCTGAGCAGGGGAATGGTCGTGGCCGCGGCCGCGACGAGCATTCTGTCCCTGTACGGCACTCCGACCTTCGCGGACACGCACTCTGAGAAGACCGCAGGGGGCTCAGTCGGCGCGTTGCCCGACACACCTGCTGCTCTAGCCGACGACAGTATCCGCCATACCCCGCAGGACGGTGCCGCGAGCGCTGGCCCCGACGCCAGCGACCTGAGCACCGCGTCCGACGTGTCCCCCGTGAACTCCCGCACCAGCGGCCCGAACCTCAGCGGGTTGCGGGGTGCTGTCCACGGCTCCGCCCTGGCTGACGTCCGCGAGTACGGTGACCACCGACACCACAGTGGTCACGGCGACGTCGCCGGTTATGGCGACGCCGCCGGTTATGGCGACGCCGCCGGTTATGGCGACGCCGCCGGTTATGGCGACACACCGCCCACGCCGCCCCGCACCGTCCCGCCCCGCACCGTCCCGCCTCGCACCACGCCGCCCACCCCACCCCGCCCTGGACCGCCGACGTCACCGCCCGCCACCACCCCGCCGGTGAAGTCACCGCCTGCGTCGCCGCCCCCGCCCCCCTCGGTCGGCGTCCCGCCACGGAAGCCACCGGTCTCGCCCCCGGCACGACCGCCCGCCCTCCCCGAGACCGGCGCCGGTGAGCAGGTACTGGCGGCATCGGGCATCGCCGCTCTGCTGCTGACGAGTGGCGCCATCCTGTATCGACGAGGCCGGGCCGGGTCCGGCCGATAGCGTCCCGCGCCGGGTGCCGGAGGAAGCACCTCCGGCACCCGGCGTCCCCTCGCCGCCGGTGCGTCTCTCAGGGTGCTTCTGCGTGCCAGCGGCCCACCGGTACGGGGATCACTTGGGCGGGCAGGGCGGCGGTGCGCAGTCGGTGGCGTACTCCTCGTACGAGAGTCGTCGCCGTGAAGGTCGCTCCGTGGACGAAGCGCATGGCGGGGCCGAAGCTGGAGGCCGTCAGCAGGCCTGCCAGGAACAGTCCGTGGCACGAGGACTCGAATCCCCGCCCGACAGCGGGGGAGCCGTCTGCTGTCGTCGTGAGGCTCGCGCGCAACTCCTCGGAGAGCAGATCGAGCCGGTCCAGGGCCGGGCGGAACCCCGTGGCGGCGATCACGTGTTCGGTATCCAGGTAGCCCAGCTCCCCAGCCCGGTCCACCGTCTCCAGCCGTACGCCGCCCGGCACCGCACGGGCCGCGACGACCTCGCGGCCGAGCAGCATCTCCACCACCGGCTCGACCCGGTCCCGTACCCACCAGGCGCCCGCCGGTCCCAGCGCGGTGGCCGCGATGCGGGTGCGGGTCGCCTCGGGGAGGCGACGGAAGAGGTCCGGACGCTCGGCGTAGAACCAGTTGCGCCAGCCGCAGCCGAGACCGCTGTGCGGGGTGCGGGCCGACTGCCACCAGAGGCGCTGCATGGGAGGCGGCACGTCGTTCCAGCGCAGCCGTTGCGCCCGCGCCAGCACCCGTACGCGCGTGCCTTGTTCGGCGAGCAGTGCCGCCGTCTCCACGGCGGCCTGGCCGCCGCCGATCACCGTGACGTCCATACCTCGGAAGCGGCCGAGGTCACTGTGGCGGCTGCTGTGGGTGACGAGTCCCGGGTGCAGGCCGCGCAGTGGGCGAGGCACCTCTGTGAAGGGCATGACGCCGACCGCCAGCGCCACCGTCCGGGCGCGCAGTACCTCTCCGTCCTCGGTGACCGCCTCGAAGCCGACCGGACCGGCTGCCACCCGGCTCACCATGCGCTCGTCCACCTCCGGCACGGCGTTGCGCGCGAACCACAGGCCGTACTCGGCGAACGTCTCCACCGGGATCGGCTCCGCGTGACGCGCCGTGAGTCCCGAGGCCGAGCAGTACGCGTCCAGACGCCACCGGCCTTCAGGATCGGCGAGGTTGGAGGCCCATGGCTCCGACTTCAGGTACATGCCGCGGGCCATGTGGGACCGCCAGGACGCCATGGGCCGCCCGAGGACGCGCATGTCGAGCCCGGCCGTCGCGGCGTGCGACGCGATGGACAGGCCGTACGGGCCGGCGCCCACCACCAGCAGGTCGTACATCAGAAACTGCTCGCTTTCTCGTTGTCGGTGAGGGGCGGTGCGACCGCCTGGCGGACCACGCGTGCCGGTGCGGGTGTCGACCGGGCCGAGCTCAGCCGCTCCCGCAGTCGACGGGACACGTGACGGCACCACAGGGTCCGCATCGCCCGTCCGGGAGCAGGGTCGTCCGGGGCGTGCCAGGCCAGTTCGCGCCCGTGCGGCGCGGGCCGCAGTGCGGCCAGCGGTGCGTAGTTCTCCACCACGAACGTCCGCCCCACCAGCGGTGCGCCGGACCGCAGGGGACGGTGCGTCAGGTCGAGATGCTGGGCGCGTACGACGTCCAGTCCGGCGGAGTCGGAGAAGAGCCGGAACTGGGCGCCGGGGCGCGGATTGAAGTCGAGCAGGTGATAGAGGCCCGTCGTGCCGCAGCGGCGGAAGTCGAGGTCGATGATGCCGCGGTAGCCGAGCTCACCGGTGAGCCGCTCGGCGAGCGCCTGCACCTGTGGGTTGGCCGTCCAACGGCCGACGGTGGTCAGGCCCGCCCCGCGCGGCCACGCCCGCTGCTTGCGGCCCGACCCGCCCGCGCGCACAACACCAAAACGGTCGGCGTACCCGTGGAAGAACCAGTCGCGGTTCGGGCCCGGTGGCAGATACGCCTGCAGCAGCAGTGTGCTGCCGGCCTCCTCGGTGCGCAGGTACAACTGCCGCGCCTGCTGCACGGAGTCCACCAGCACCGTGCTGCGCAGCCTGCTACCGGTGGGCACCAGCCAGGGCCGGCTCCACTTCGCCACCAGCGGAAGTCCCAGCCGCGAGGCGGCGTCGGCGGCCTCCGCCGGGCTGTCCGGGACCAGGGTCACCGGGTGCGCGATGTCCAAGGACGCGCACACGGCGGCCAGACCGGCCTTGTCGGCGACGCGCTCGGGCAGGGCGCCGAGCCCGGCGGGCAGCAGATAGGAGGGCGCGAGTTCCTCGCGCATGCGACCGACGGCGACCGCGCTCGCGTCGTCCATCGGGACCAGGACGGCGGGTCGCTCGATCCGGGCGGCCACCCGGATCAGCGTGGCGACGATCTCGCGGTGGGACGACCCGGGTGCTGGTGGGGGATGCATTTCCCGTAGATAGCGCGATCTGGATACGGGACTTCCCATGGAATCGGCTACCACATGCACCTCCACTCCCGCTCTGCCGAGCGAACGAACAGCGCCCAGCGTTCCGTGGTGAAAGGGATTCCGGTCGATCCGCAGCAGAACGGCGGGGACGCGGGTGTCGAGCAGTTGCACGGATTTCACTCCTTCGGATCAGCTTCACCCGTGCGGGCGAGCGAGGCACTCGAAAGCCGCAACGAGAGTGGCGTTGTGTCATTTCATGTGAATGACTTCATGTGACTGGGTGTCAGAGAAAGCAATGCAGAAGAAGAACAGCGACAGCACGAACGACAGATGGAAGACAGTAGGAGAGCGGAGAAAGGAGCAGGCATGGTTCTACAGCAGTGTCGGGCCCGGACCAGGCGGCTGGCGGTGGTCGCGGCGGCGGCCGCCGTTTCGGCCGCGTTGGCCTCCGGTACCGGCTTCGCAGCGGGGACGGGGCCCTTCGCCGGCCCTCCCGCTCCATCGGCGGCCACCCCGACGCCGTCGGCTTCGACGTTGCCCGCCGTGGCCCCATCGGCCGCGCCGCAGGCACCCGAGGTCACCCCGGACCCCACGAACCCGCCCGTCACCGAACCGTCGAAACCGGCCCCGACGAACCCTTCCGTCGCGCCGACGACCTCGGCACCCGGCAGTGAGCGCCCCGCCTTCGGCGCCTTCCTCGACTCCGGAGACCAGGGCGTGCGCGGCATGACGGAACTCAGCAGGTGGCTGGGTGGCACCGAGCTGCGTGTCGGTCACACCTATCTGCCGGGAGACCTTTGGAGCAACATCGAGGGCACCCGCGGCTTCCTTGAGGGATGGGCGCGCTGGCGCACGGCGAAGGACGACCGGATCTTCGTCCTCAATGTGCCCATGCAGGAGCGCAACGAGGAGGGTGTCTCCGACGCCGAGGTCAGGGTGCTGCTGCGGCAGGGCGCGGCCGGGCACTTCGATCACCACTTCCGCGCGCTCGCCGAGCGGCTGGTCGCGTTGAAGGTGCCGGACACGGTACTGGTGCTCGGCTGGGAGATGAACGGCACGACGTACACCCATCGCTGCGGCCCCGACCCGAAGTCGTGGAAGACGTACTGGAACAGGATCGTCACCACTATGCGTTCGGTGCCTGGCCAGAAATTCCGGTTCGACTTCACACCGAGCCGGGGCCGGGACGCCGTTCCCTGGACGCAGTGCTACCCGGGTGACGACACGGTCGACATCATCGGCATGGACACCTACGACCAGCCGCGAGGGGTTTCCTTCGACGAGCAGGTGAAAGAGCCGTACGGACTTCAAGCACAGGTGGACTTCGCAAAATCCCATGACAAGCCCATTTCCTATCCTGAATGGGGGCTCTTCCGTAACGGTGACAACGCCGAATACATGCGGCGGATGCTCGACTGGATCGATGTGCACAAGCCGCTGTACAACACGCTGACCGATTACTGTCCGCACGGGGTCTGGCAGTGCGCGGCCAATCCCAGATCGTCGCGGGTCTATCGGTCCGCCCTCTTCGGTCACGTCGACGAACCGACGGCTTCGCCCACACCGTTGCTTCCCACCGCGCCGTTGCTTCCCGCAGGCTGCTCGCCGCTGAATCTCGGAGAGTTGGCCGAGCACTGGCTGGGCGGGAGGCTGTGCTTGCGTCTCGACTGGTGGTCGTGGGCCCGATAGCGGCAACCGGAGGCAGGGCCATCACGGGTCCTGCCGCCACCGGTCCGCTCCTGGAAGCGACGCAGCAGCTCCTTGCCCCGCCGCCGCGTGGCCACGTCGCCGATCACCGCCGACATCAGCGGGGCCGTGCGCCGCCTGGCCAGCAGCAGCCGCCGGTTGACGACTGGTTCGGGACGCCAGTGGTGTTTGTAGGGCTCGTCGCCGCGCAGCAGGCTCAGCGTGCGCAGTCCGCCGTTGTCCGTGTGCTGAGTGCAGGCGTCGAGGAGCATCACTGCCACGTCCGCCTTGCGCTCCCGCAGGCGTGGGTGGGCGCCGTACAAGTAAGCGCCCGCGAGCCGCCGCGACAGCAGTGTCAGGTCCACGGCCACCACGTCGCCGTCGAGCCGGAACTCGGTGACCACCGCGTCGCCAGAGTTCACCATCGGCCCCACGGAGCGCACCAAGTGCTCGCAGAAGCGTGTCTGCAGGTGTTCCGACGTCACGTTCCTGCCCTGCCACTGCAGCCGGTGCAGTTCGAGCAGCCGCTGAAGCGCCACGCCCACCCGGTCCTGCGGTACGACCTGCCGCTCCACGCCGAGCGCCCTCAGTTTGCGCAGCTTGGCGCGCGTCCGTTGGGCTTTGCCGGACGCCAGCCGGGACACCAGTTGGTCCATGGGCACGGCGGGCAGCTCCAGGCACAGCGAGTCCTGGAGCCGGCGGCGCGGCCCGCTCCAGCGCTCGTAGACATGCTCGACCGCTCCGCCCGGCCGCACCTCGCGGAAGTCGATGAGCGCGGTGCGGGCGGCGGCCGACAGAGCCTCGACGAGCATGGTGGCCGCCCGGTCCGCACACTCGTCGTCGATGAGGACGTCCCCGTAGTCGGAGATCGCCCCGCCGAGCGGTACCAGCCTGGGCACCGGGCCGCGCCGGAGCATCAGGGGTGCGGCGGCCACGAGTTCGGCACCCTCGCGCACGAGCACGAGCCGCAGCCGGCCGGGCCTGCCGTACGAGAGCCACCATGAGTGCAACCAGGCGTGGTTCTGGAACGGGGTCGCCGTGCCGCACCGCTCGTACAGTCGCCCCCAATCCGGGGCCAGCTCGGCGAAGGCACGGGCGTCGGTGACGAGTTCCGTCGTGTACGCCGCCTTCACAGCTGTCCATGCACGTCGGCGGCGGTGGCCGGGCCAGGCACCGCCGCGGAGCGGGCGGTGTCGTCGTTCTCCGTCCGTTTCGGCCGCACGAGCAGCGCCAGGCCGCCCAGCAGGCCGCCCGCGCTCGTGCCGACCAGACCGGTCACCATCGGTGACGCGGATGTCGGCTCGGTCGGCCGCACCGCCGGTGAGAACTGGACGAGTTCGACGTGGGTGCTGCCCTTGGTCTTGTTCGCGTGGCGGGTCAGCGCGCGGGTGACCGCGTTGGCCATGCCGGAGGCGAGGCCGGGGCGTCCGGAAGTGGCCGAGACGGCGATCATCGGCGCGTCCGGCGAGGTGGCGGTCCGCACGTTACGCCGCAGCGTCCGTGTCGGCACGCCCGCCGACGACTGGGCGTCCCCGAGCACCGCGAGCTGCGTGGCGGCGCGACCGTACGCCTGTGCGAAGCCGAGAGCGGAGGTCGGGTCGGAATTCTTGGTGGGTACGGCGACGACATAGCTGGTCGCCGTGTACGTCGGGGCCTTGAGCGTGCCGTAGGCACCGCCGAGCAGGCCGCCTGCGAGCGTGCCGGTCGCGAGCAGCAACCAGGGCCGCAGGAGGCCGGTGCGGCCCGGTTGGCCGGAGCGCCGGCGGAATCGACTGGGGTTGTCGGTCATGTCGATCTGGATTCCTGGGGTGAGGGGGGCATTGAGCTGGACACCGCTGCGGTGTACACGTCCATGAGCCGTGCAGCGCTATGGGAGATGCTGTAGTGGTGCGCGGCGTCCGCAGCCGTACGAGGCCGCGGACCGGCCGCGCGGACCGCGGCGACGGCATGGGCGTACGCCTCGGGGCCGCCACGCACGCGTAGGGCACCGGTGGCGGCCTGGGCGGGCAGGTCCTCGATCGCCGGGCAGGATGTGTAGAGCACGGGCAGGCCGGACGCCAGGGCCTCCACGACCGCCAGCCCGAAGGCCTCCTCCGAGGACGGCGAGGCGAGCAGGTCCATGGCGAACATGAGCGACGGCACGTCGGGGCCGGGGGAGGCGTCGGGGACGTCCGGGCGCTCGCCGGTGAACAGGACGCGGTCGGCCACGCCTGCCTCGTGGGCCGTACGGCGCAGAACGCTCTCCTCCGGACCGCCACCGACCAGCAACAGCCAGTGGTCGACCGGAAGCCGGGCCATCGCCCGGATGAGGACGTCGAAGCGCTTGCCTCCGGTGAGGCGGCCGATCCCGCCGACGACGTAGGCGTCCTCCGGCAGGCCGAGGCGTCGGCGGGTGTGGTGGCGCCGGGACACGTCGAAGTGGAAACGAGCCAGGTCGATCCCGTTGGGAACGACCTCGATGCGAGGGGAGGGCACGCCCCAGCGTGTGAGACGGTCGGCGACCGCGGGGGAGACGGCGACCGTGGTGGAGCCGAGGCGCTCGCTGGCGAGGTAGAGCGCGCGGACGCCCGCCGTCAGCCTCCGGCCTTCCATCTGGGAGTCGCCGAGGGAGTGTTCGGTGGCGACCACGGCCCTGACGCCGGCGAGTCGGGCGGCCAGCCGGCCGTAGACGCAGGCGCGATAGAGGTGAGTGTGGACCAGGTCGTAGCCACCGGCGCGGATGAGGCCGGTCAGGCGGGGGAGCGCGGACAGGTCGTGGTTGGCGCCCATTCCGAGGTGGTGCACGCGGACTCCGTCGGCAACGAGCCCGTCGGCGACGGCGCCCGGGTTGGTGAGGGCCACCACCTCGCAGTCGATGGTGAGGTGCCGCAGCAACAGGCGGAGCTGTCGTTCGGCGCCGCCGACGCCGAGACCGGTGATGATGTGCAGCGCTTTCATGTCACACGCCCTCCACGCCGCGCCGGCGCAATCGGTGGAGCTTGTGCTTGAGGTGCAGCCGCCAGGCTGTGTCGTTCTGGCCGATGTGCAGACGGGGGAGGGCGTGCGGGCCGGTCAGGGGGCCGGGGTCGATGGCGCAGGCGTAGGTGTATCCGGCTTCGCGTACGGCGGCCACGGCGCGGCTGTCGATCGTGCCGTACGGGTAGCAGAAGCCGTCGACCGGAGCACCGATCAGTTGCGTCAGCAGTGTTCTGCTGTCCGCGACCTCGGCCTTCAGGGTGGCATCGTCGGCCCTGGTGAGATCGATGTGCGTCAGCCCGTGCGATCCGATCTCCACGCCCGCGTCGGCCGCCTGCCGGACACCGTCCGCGGACAGCAGCGGCTTGCGCGGGCCGAGCGGGTCCCAGGCGTTGACGCCTCCGAGTCGGCCGGGCAGGACGAAGAGGGTGGCACCGCAGTTCCAGTGGCGCAGGGCCGGAAGAGCGCGGGTGAGGAAGTCGGCGTACCCGTCGTCGAAGGTGAGGCCGACCAGGTGTCGCCCATCGCCCCGGGCGCGGGCGGCGAACAGTTCGCGCAGGGACACGCCGCGCAGTCGGCGCCGACGCAGCCAGGCCAGCTGCCGCTCCAGCCGTTCGGGCGTGACCGTGATGCGGTACGGGTCGTCGGAGCAGTCGTCGACGGAGTGGTACATCGCCAACCACGGGAGCGAAGGGCGGCGTGCGGCGGGGCGTCTGCCCGTGACGATGGATTCAACTGGAACGGCCATGCCTCAGCCTCCGCGTGACGGCGCCTACGAGAAGAGGCGCGGATGTGCGGCCCTGGGGGTCCAGGACCTGCCCGAGCAGGAGGAAAACGGCGGTCACCGTCACGCAGCCGACCGCGAGACCCACCAGCGGGGACCCCGGTGCGCCCGAGGCGAACGCCCCCGCCGCCGTGGCGAGCGCCGCCGCCCGCAGCGGCTTGCCCAGATCGGACAGCACCTGTCGGGTACGGATGGGGACCCCGCGCTTCCCGCTGTGCTGCGCGGCACGACGGCGAGCCGCGGTCCAGGTCGAGAAAACCGACAGGCTCGGTCCCGCGGTGCTTTCCGCTCGAGGTGCGTCGGCGTGACGGGCACGCCCGTCACGCTTCTGCGCGAGGCCGGCGAGCAGCAGTGCGGCCGTGACGGTGATGCCGACGGCGTTGGCGGCCGCGATCGCCAACACGCCCCAGATGTCCACGGTTGCCACCCCGATCCAGGTGGTCGCGACGACACCCGCGGTCATGGCGCCGATCGGATACCAGGTGGTCCGACCGGCAGAGAAGTAGGTGCGGATCAGTACCCCCACCAGGGTCTGGCCGAGCAGCCCGAGGGCGTACACACGCAGGACGCCTGCGGTCGCCGCCGTGTCCTGCGCGGTGAACGCGCCCCGCTCGAACAGGATCGCGATGATCTGCGGCGCGCAGGCGACCACAGTGGCCGCACCGAAGAGCACCAAGCGGCAAGCCAGTGCCAAGTCCCGCTCCACGCGGGCGCGAGCACGTTCGATGTCGCCGTCGGCGAGCGCCTGCGCGACCACCGGAAAGGTGACGGTGCACAGCATCAGCGACAGCGTCATCGGGATCTGGGCCACCTTCTGCGCGTAGTTGATGTGGGAGATGGCCCCGGCGGGAAGGGTGGAGGCGAGGAAGCGTTCGATCAGGACCTGGGACTGACGGCACAGGGCGAAGAGGAGAACGCTGCTGATCAGGGCGAGGCTCATCGGGCGTACGTCGACGCCGCTGCTGGAAGCGGCTGGGCGTTCAGTCCTCATCAGACGCAGGAGGGAGGGCAGTTGGGCCGCAACCATCAGGCAGCCGCCCACCGCCACACCGACCGCCGCCGATCGAACGCCCCAGCGCTCGCCGAGCAGGAACATCGCGGTGATGATGCCGGTGTTGTAGGCCACGTAGATCGTCGCGGGTGCCAGGAAGCGACGGTGCGCCCGCAGAGCCGCGCTGCAGTACCCCGCGAGCCCGAAGGTCAGGACGCAGCTCGCCGTCAGCCGGGTGCAGTCGGCGGCGAGGCGCGGGTCGGGCAGGCCGGGTGCCAGAACTTCGACCAGGTAGGGGGCTCCCGCGATGATCAGCGCGGAGAGGGCGAGGCAGGCGAGGGACAGGCGGGGCAGGGTGTTGGCGACGAGAGAGCGAACCGGGTCGCCGGAGACACCCTGGGCACGCCGGGCCAGGGCCAGGCTGAAGGCCGGGATCATCGCGATGGCCAAGCCGTCCTCGATGAGCAGCGTGGCGGCGAACTCCGGTACGGTCCACGCGATCAGAAAGGCGTCCGTCTCGATGCCCGCCCCGAAGAGCTGGGCCAGCGCCTGATCCCGCACCAGACCGAGCAGCGCCCCGGCGACCGACAGCGACGCCGTGATCAGAGTGGCCTTCGCGATGAACTTCCGGGTGGCCCCAGCGGGATCGGTGCCGTCCACGTCCTGTGCGGCTGCCCGCGCCGCGGGCACGATCGTCCCCTCGGCCCCGCGACCGGGCGCGCGTGGAGTCTGCGATGGCGTCACGGGCATCGCGCCACGCTCTCACGCGTGTTCCCGACGGCCGGGACCGACGGGGCGGCCTGTGCGTCGCCGTTCCCGGCCAGCGCCCACCACGCCACCAACCCGAGAGCCACGCCGCTCAGCACGGTGGAGGGGCCGCCGATGTCGGCGTACACGAAGTTGGTGAGCTGCCAGACCAGCAGTCCGCAGGCGGCCAGCCCGCAGTCGAGGCCGTGCGGCCCCGACACGCGCGCCCGCGCCATCGCCCGCAGCGCGCACACCAGCAGCGCCAGCCAGCTCCCGGTGAACGCCATCAGTCCGAGCAGGCCTTGTTCGCTGAGCACCAGCAGATACATGCTGTGCGGTGACAGCAGCGGCTGCCTCCGGTACGCGACCCCCGCGCCGTCGGTGTCGCTGCCCGACGACAGCGTCAGCGAGGCGTACGCGTCCCGGTACTCGGGGAAGCCCTTCAAACCGACCCCGCCCAGCGGGTGTTCACGCCACATGTCGGTCGCTGCCGCCCACATTGTGTACCGGTCGGTGACGGACTGGTCGGGGGCGTCGGCGACCTGCGTGATGCTGCTGATCCGCTCCTGCAGCGTCGCCGTGCCGACACCGAGACCGCCCACCAGGACCACACCCGCCGCGGCTACGGCCGCAGCCACCTTGAGCGCGCGCCGCAGCCCGGCCAGGACCAGTTGCACCGTGCAGGTCACAGCCGTTGCGATCCACGCGCCCCGGCTGAAGGACAGTGCGAGCGGCACCAGCAGCGCCAGCGCGCACGCGAGGGCGACTGCCCGTTCTCGTACGGTCGCCTGCCCGAGCGTGAGGGCGAACGCGCACACGAGGCCGAGGCCGACCACCGTTGCCATTCCCATCACGTCCTGTGGCCCGAACGTGCCGACGGCCCGGATCGGCTCGCCCTGGAAGGAGGCGCCGGTCCGGGTCGCGTACTGGTGCACTCCGACGGCTCCCTGCCAGCCCGCGAGCCCCACGAACGACCAGGCCAGGAGCCGGAAGTCACCCCGGTCGCGGATCAACAGCAGGACCGCCGCCGGGACGAGTACGAAGATCTGCAGATACCGGCCCCCGCCGGCGATCCCGGCCTCGGGCGAGTATGCCCCCAAGGCAGTGACGACCAGCCCGAGGACCGGTAGGCCCAGTACCACGGCGGCCGTACGTGGCAAGGGGCGTCGTCGGTTGCGTACGAGGCGGACCGCGCAGAAGAGCACCAGGAGTCCGGACATCGCGTCGGCCGGACCTGGGCCGCCCTCGCTGCTCGGGTCGAGCGGCAGCGCCAGCAGGGCGAGCACGGCCACCACGGGAAGGACCGGCGTCAGGACGGTGCCTCGGCGCACGAGCGGCGTCAGTGCGAAGCTCATGGCGCTCAGCTTCCCGTCGGACGCATGAGCGTGCCCACGGTGCGCAACAGAATGCTCACGTCCTGCCACAGCGACCAGTTGTCGATGTAGACGTTGTCGAACCGGAAGCGGTCCTCGATGGACGTGTCGCCGCGCAGTCCATGGATCTGGGCGAGGCCGGTGATGCCGGTCCGCACACGGTGGCGAGCCGCGTAGCCGGGGTGGGACTCGCTGAACTCTGCGACGAAGTAGGGGCGCTCGGGCCGAGGTCCGACCAGACTCATGTCGCCCCGCAGCACGTTCCACAGCTGGGGGAGCTCGTCGAGCGAGGTGCGCCGCAGCATGCGGCAGAACCCGCGCATCTCGTGTTCGTTCGCCACGCTCCAGCGGGTCGCCGCCTCGTGTTCGTCGAGGGGACGGTGGGTGCGGAACTTCAGCAGCGTGAACGGTTTTCCGTCCTTGCCGATGCGCTCCTGGCGGAACAGCACTCCCGGCCCGTCGCTGATCCGCAGGGTCACCGCGCACACCAGCAACAGGGGACTGACCAGCAGCAGCAGCAGCGTCGACACGAGGATGTCGAGCGCCCGCTTGCCCGCGCTGCCGCGCGGCGTCGAAGCTCTTTCCAGACGTCGGCAGGAGAACCCGGCCAGTCGGTCCTTCGTCGCGTACGACGGAGAGTCCGCGTCCAGCTCCCAGACCACGCAGCCCCGCTCGGCCAGCGCACTGAGCAGCGGTTGCTGTTGGGTCCGTACGGAGGGGTGGACGGCCAGCACTGCTTGTACGCCGTTCTGCACGACCGCTCTCTCGACCTCGTGACCGGTTGCCAGAACGGGCAGGCCCCCGGCGTCGTTCTGCCGTTCGGCCACGATCCCCACCGGCCGTACCCCGCACCATGGGTGCCGCAACACGGCGGCGGCCACCCGCTGCGCGGTAGCGGCCGGCCCGATGACGAGCGCGGTGCGAGGGTCGCGCGCCAGCGCCGCTCGTCGTCTCGCGTGCACGGTGCCGCGTAGCGCGCAGCTCGTCGCGGCCTGCACGGTGAACCCCAGCAGAAGGGTGCGCGTGGACAGCGCGTCGTCCGGCCGGTACGCCGCCACCAGTGCGGCGAACGCCAGCCAGGCCACCGCTGTACGGCGGCAGACGGCGGGCAACTCGTCGAGGACACCCGGCTCCGACGGGCGCGCGTGCCGCGGGCGCAGCAGCAGCGACGCTCCCAGCAGCAAGGCAGACGGGAGCGGATGGAGTTGAGTTCCGATCAGTGTCAGGGCACCCAGCAGGGCTGCCGTGCCGTCCGCGACGAGCAGGGGCATCGGCGAGGCCGACCGCCCTCGCCGCCCGTCGGCGGAGGACGGAGGTCTCGGGACGGCACCGCGCGGCGGCATGACCGAGACGGTTGAGAATTCGCGATTCCGTGGCTCTGTGCCGGAGGAGGAGATGGTGCTATCCGCGGTCACGACTGGATGGACTCCCTATGCTCCGTGCGTGCGACGCATGGTGCGGGCACGCCGATCAGATGGCGGTAGACGTCCGCGACCGCCTCGGTGGAGTGCCGCACGTCGTGCGAGGACAGGACGTACTGGAGCCCCTGGCGGCCGAGCGAGGCGCGCAGCGGTGGGTCGAGCAGTAGTTCGGTGACGGCCTCGGCCAGCAGCGCCGGGTTTTCGGGCGGGACCAGCAGACGGGCGGCGAGTGAGGGCGGCAGGCTCTCGCGGGCACCGCCGACATCGGTGGCGACAACCGGCCGACCGCAGGCCATCGCCTCCAGTGGGGCCAGCGCCATGCCCTCCCAACGCGACGGCAGGACGACGAGGTCTGCGGCCCGGTACCAGGGGACGACGTCGGCGACACCACCCACGAACAGCACGGATTTCGGCGCGCGCGCCCGGAGCCGCTCGCGGTCCGGACCGTCGCCGACCAGGACTAGACGCGCGCCGGGCACCCTGCGGGCGACGCTGCTCCATGCCGTCAGCAGGACGGCCTGGCCCTTCTGTCGGCACAACCGCCCCACACAGACGACGAGCGGCGCGGCGGGATCGACCTCGCCCAACGGCGTCAGTCCAGCTCTTACGGGACCGACGGGGCCGGGGCGGAAGCGTTGCACGTCGACGCCGTTGGGGATGACGCTCCAGCGCCCGTCGATCCTGGCGCGCGCGCCGGTCATGCGTTCCGCCTCGCTCACGCACACCACCTGGGAGGCCCAGCGCACCCCCCACCGTTCCCACGCCCGCGCGAGGATCGAGACGGCCCCGCCGGTGGCCTCGAAAGACCAGGCATGCGGCTGGAACACGGTGGGGATTCTCCCCCGGACGGCGAGCCGCCCGGCGAGCCCGGCCTTCGCGCTGTGTGCGTGCACCAGATGCGGGCGTACTTCATCGATCACGCGTGCGAGATGTCGTACCTCCCAAACGAGTGACGGCCCCGGTGACCGCTTCGCGGGCCAGTGCCGTACGTCCGCGCCCAGTTGAAGGAGCCCTGTGCTGAGCGCGCTGTCGGGACAGGCCACTGTGACGGCCAGCCCGGCCGTGAGCTGGGCCTGCACCAAGTCCGTCACGACGCGGGCGACCCCGCCGTCCACGGGCTGGGTGAGGTGAAGGACTCGCGCCAGAGGGCCGGTTGATGACGTGTGCATGCGCGATGTCCTCGCTCACGGTGACGCTCGGGACGGGAGAGGAAAAGGCTTTACCGTTGGGCGTCGACGGCGACGAAGAGCACGCCGGTCCAGATCACGTCCCGCTGGGAAGCGACTCGGAAGGCCAGTTGGTCGCCGCCGTGGCGCAGGCCCGCGCCGAGATCGAACACATCGGAGTCATAGCCGAGAGTGCGGGTGTACGTCGGCACCCGCTGCGGCTCGGATGTTCCCGGTTCGCTGATCGTGGAGTTCAGGACGTCGTCACGGGGATTGGCGGGGTTGGTCAGGGGGGTGACCACGGTGCGGTGCGGCCGAGGGGCGGAGGAAGTGCGGGTGGTCGTGAGGGTGAGAGTGTCGCCGGTCATGCCATGGTCGCCGTCGTACGTCACCAGGCCTGCCCGGCCGCTCGCGTTCGCGGGGAAACGCGTTCCGCGCAGTCGGATCTCCTGCGCCGCACCGGACTTCAGCGCGTCGAAGCCGTCCCAGAGTGCGAGGCGCCGCAACGGCTGCTTCGGGTTCTCGTACGCCACCACAAGCGTCCAGCCACCCCACGCGCCGGCCGTCGACCGTCCCATCGCCACATTGACCTGTGCCACGGTGTACAGGCCCGGTCCGCTCCTCCGGACCAGCCTCGTGACGTCCGCCGAGGCCTGGAAGGCATCCGCGCCGTGCGCCACCCGATGGCCTACGACCGTGTCCGCGAGGACCTCCTTGTACTCCCCGCCCTGTTCGGCGATCAGCACCCGGCCGTTGTCCTTGGGCGGCTTCTGCTCGCCGACGCGCAGGTTGCCGCCCCAGTACAGCCGGGCGTAGCTGACCCGTGAGCCCTCGGGCACACGGACCTCCGCTCGGGAGGAGTTGTAGGTGTTCGGGTCCTTGTCGACATCGACGTACGTCATGTCGAAGTCGCCGTTCACCCCGGTCCCGTCCCGCCGAGTGGCTGGGCAGGAACGCGTCGTGGACGGCAGGAACCGGTGGGTCGCCCGTGGCGCACGGCAGGTGATGGAGACGTTGGCCGCGCGGACGATCCCGCCGTGCTGGAGCGCGTGGTACCGCTGGACGAAGGGGATACGGCCCGCCTCCTGCGTCGACGATGTGACAGGCGCGACCGCCAGGGCACCGGTGGGAGCCCACATCCCGGCGAGGGCGAGGGCGCCCACCGTTGTACGGCGCAGCAGGAGGGCGAGGGAATTACGCATGACTGACGGTGCCCTTTCGGGAAGGCGGAGGTGTCAGGGGCAGGAAGGAACGAGGTGCGTGCTCCGGGGCACGGCATCTTCAAACACCCTTGGGACGCGTCAAGAGATACGCAAAACTCTAGCCGCTATCAGGCATAACCGGGTCAAACGTGAGTAAGTGTGTCGGATCGGTGAAGTAGGGGCTTCCCGGACCTGTTTTCCGCCTCGCGAGGGCAAGCGGGCCCATGGCTTGAGGCAGCCGCCTCCGCGCGGTCTGCTCGCGTGGCCCGTCGTGCCCACCTGACTGCGCGGGTCGGACGGCTCGGTGGCGCGGCGAAGGGCGCCCTGGAAGGACAGCGCGGGAGCGCGACGCTGTTGCTTTCCGCTCCTGCTCCTGGCCTGTCACGGCGCACGGCGCAAGGAGTTAAATCCTTCAGGGGTTTCATATGAGTACTCGGCAATCTTCCGCATGCGGGTTTCCGGACCGGTCGGCGCTCGTTGTGCATGACGTCAGAATCCGCCCCGGCTACCCATGTTGCCGAAGAAAGGAATCCAATGAAGTCTCTGAAGGCTGCCGCTGTCATCACCGGGTCTCTGATCATCGCCGGTGCCGCCGCGCCCGCGTTCGCCCAGAGCGCCACCGAGGTGGTGCACAAGAGCCTCAGCAACACGGCGAACACGCTCAACCGGGGTCCCGTCCAGGTGCAGCCGCTGAAGGGGGACGTGATCGACGTCAAGGAGAAGGAGAAGGCGCTGCTGAACACGGTGGATCGCACGTCCACCGCGCTGGGCAAGGGCACTCCGCTGCTGGGCGGCCTCTCGCAGCAGAAGTGAGAACGCCCCCGGCCACGATGTCCGCCGCGTTTTGATCCGGCGCTTCAGGCATTTCCCGGTGGCCGCTCCGAAGAGGCCGATTCCGCGTCGTGCGGTGTCGGCCTCTGCATCGTCGGGACACGGTGTGATTTCTGCGGCCAAATTCACTGCGCAAAGGTGAGACCGCATCCGCGATGCTGAAGTTTCTGCTTGGGGATGTGCGGGATTCCGGGGGGCTCGTCGGACATGAAGGAGAATTCATGGTGCTGGCTCACGAGTTGGGTGCGCAGTTGTGTCGAGGGTGGAAGAGGCCATGACTGTTCCGTCATTCGCCGTCGATCCCACAGGGCCCACCGGACGGAGGCGGGTGCTGAGGGGGGTGTTCGCGTCGGCGACAGGGGTGGCGCTCGCACCGTACCTGGTGGCATCGGAGGCGGCCGGGCCGGAGAGGGCGTGGTTCCACGAGACGTATCGCGGTCGGCGCATCGTCGGCATCGCGGACGACGCCGGGCCGCGAGGGGAGAACGAACTCTCCGGCGTGTGGCACGTCACTGTGGACGGGCGGCCGTTGCATCTCATGCGTCGCGTCGACGGCAGTTGGATGACCATGGTCGACCACTATCAGTCGTATCCGTCCCCGCTCGCCGCGGCGCGCGCGGCTGTGGACGAACTCGGACCCAACGTGCGGTTGGGGGCGTCGGGTGGAACCGGCAGTCGCAGGGACGACAGCGAGGCGCCGGACAGCGGCGAGGGGACCGAGAGGGGTCACCGCCATGGTGTACGCGCGTAGGGACGTCAGCACGCTCACCGCTTCCGAGCGGCGCAGGTTCGTCTCCGCACTGATCGAGGTCAAACGCCGAGGTGAGTACGACGACTTCGTCCGCACGCACATCCAGTACTTCCTCCCCGACGGCGAGAACGGCCGGCGCACGGCCCACATGGCGCCCTCGTTCCTGCCCTGGCACCGCAAGTTCCTGCTGGATCTGGAGCAGGCGCTGCGCCGCGTGGACGAGTCGGTGACCGTGCCGTACTGGGACTGGACGCGCGACCGCGCCCCGACGGCCGTGCCGTGGACCGAGGACTTACTCGGCGGCACCGGGCGACGCACCGACCGGCAGGTCATGACCGGCCCCTTCGCCTTCCGCCATGGCCAGTGGATCATCAAGGAGGGCATCACCGACGCCGAGTACCTCATGCGGGACCTGGGCCGCTCCCGGGATCCGATCGCTCTGCCCACGGCCGGGGACGTGGAAGAAGCCCTCGCGGACCCGGTCTACGACACGGCCCCCTGGAATTCCACGTCCGTCAAAGGGTTCCGCAACAAGCTGGAGGGGTGGGGGCCGGGGCAGGGCGCTGTGTCCTGGCGCAACCACAACCTGGTCCACCGATGGGTCGGCGGCCACATGGTGAGCGGCGCCTCCGTGAACGACCCGGTCTTCTGGATGCACCACGCCTTCGTCGACCTGGTGTGGTCCCGCTGGCAGCAGCGGCACCGGAACACCCGCTACCTCCCCGAGAAGCCGCCCGACCCCGGGGGCGCCCAGAGCGGCCGGGTGGTCGCGCGGCACGAGAGGATGCCCCCGTGGGATGTGACCCCGGCGGAACTGGAGGATCACAGTTCCGTCTATCGGTACGCGTAGCAAGCACGACCATCTGCGGGTGGGGCCGAGCGAAGGCCTGACCGTACCGGGCTTCGCACGCGACGCCGGACATTCCGCTGTGTGCTGATTGACGCAGGGCGTCGGAAGAGTCCTGACCGGGAATCTCGCTTTCATCGCGCACCGGGGCCGGCTCGGCAGGAAGGCAGGACGAGTGCCGCCTGCCGTCGCGGGTGGACCGGCGCCGTTCGTCCGCTGCGGGGCGCGGTCGTGCCGGCGGCGCTACGCGATGTGCTCGGCACACGCCGACCCATTGCCGGAGGCCGAGGCCCGCCGGAACCGGTGGATCCGGGGCACCTGCAGCGCCAGTTCGCTCTCCTGGATGCCTGAAGGCGCGACTGCAGCGTGGCGGGGCTCGGTCCGGGTCTCCGGGATTCTCAGCCGAGCGGTCGTACGGGGGAGCCCGCCAGGTATACCTGGATGTCCTCGGCGGTCTGGCCGTAGTACATGGCGTAGTTGGCCCGGGAGACATGGCCGAGGTGGGGCGTGGCGAGGAGACGGGGGCCGTGCGCATCGGATGGTCGGCGGGGAGGGGTGCGAGGTCGAAGACGTCAGCTCCGGCGAGGCGCCCCTCATGCAGGGCTGTGAGCAGGGCGTCCTGGTCGTCGATTGTGACCGGGAGGTGTTGATCGGATAGGAGGTCGGCTTGAGGCGGGCGAGTTCCGGGGCGCCGAGGAGACCTCGGGTGCGGTCGCTCAGGGAGAGATGGACGGAGACGGAGTCGCGCTCGCGAGCAACTCCTCCTGGGAAGCGGCCAGATGGACGCCCACCTCGTCGGCGTACCCCTTCGTCAGGTGCTGGCTCCCCGCCGTCACCCGCATGCCGAAGGCGCGGCCCACCCGGGCCACCCGGCCGCCGATCCTGCCGAGGACGAGCAGTCCGAGCCGGGCGCCGTGCAGATCGGCGCCGACGTCCTCTGCCAGGGACCACCCTCGCGCAGAGGGTTGTTCTCGGTGCCCAGGCCCCGGGCGAGGCCGAGCAGCAGGGCCCAGGTCAGCTCGACCGGCGGGTGGGGGAGCTGGCTGTGCCGTACACCGTCTCGCCGTGTGCCTCGGCGGCCGCGTAGTCGATCACCGAGTTGCTCATGCCGGAGGCGATCAGGAGCTTCAGCCGGGGGAGACGGCCGAGGGGCGAGGCGGGGAAGGCAACGCGTTCGCGCAGCGTGACACGCTGGCGTACTCGGCGAGGGGCGTCGCCAGGGTGTCCTCTCCCCGAAGTGTTCGGCGAAATCGACGATCTCGACATCGTCGGCGACCGCGGACCAGCCGACGATCCCGGTCGCGACGGACTGGTAGTCGTCGAGCACGGCGCAGCGGAGTCTCGGTCGCGTGGTGTTGCCTTCCGGCCGGGTACCGGGGGCGTGGTCGCGAGACTGGGGGCGCGAGGATGACCGGACTCCACCCAGCAGAGATCTCCGTGATCAAACCTGGCTGTGCGACGAGTCATCGGGTGACAGGCACAACCAATGTCTGTACGACATCCACGGCGCCCTCACGTCGAGAGAGCCGTGGGGCGTTCCAGTAACTGATCCGGCCGATTCTCATCTCGTGACCACTGCCCCGGCCTGCGGCTCCCCGTAGCCGTGCGCGGTACTGCTCCCGTCGCAGCCGCCATGCCCCCTCCGGCGCACGGACGGCTCCCAGCGCCGCCAGGTGTGTTGCCTGGGGGTGTGATGGGCCAGAAGTTGGGTCCAGAGGTGTTCGAGATCGTCGATCCCGGAGACGGGGAGGCGCCGACCACGGCTCTCACGACGGGGACCGTAGCGCGCGAGAGCCTTGCGCTGAACAGCAAAAACGCCCTCCCGGAGGAGGGCGGGGTGTGGGCGCCCCCGGCAGGACTCGAACCTGCGGCCAAGCGCTTAGAAGGCGCTCGGCGTGTTCGGTCCCGGGAAGGCTCTGAGCTGGGCGGTAGCTGGCGCGCGTGGAGGCGTCCTGGGCTCCGTCGACAGGTATTCGACACGGGGCGTCAGAACCGACTGGGGCCTACGGGTTGATGGGGATCTCGTAGACGATCTCGCAGTGTGCGGCGGGAATGACGATGTCCGCGGTCTCCACGGGCCGTCCTTGGTCGCTGTAGTAGGTCCGTCGGATGTGAGTGACGAGGGCGGCCTTCTGGATGCCGAGGAGGGACGCTTCCTCGGCGGTGGCCTGGCGGGGCTCGGGCTGCTCGACGGCGTGGCTGACCGTGATGCCGATCGCGGCCATGCGGTTGACGACGCCGGCCCCGGCGTGAGGTCCGCCCTCGGGAAGGACGACGAGGGTACCGGCGGTGAGGTCGTAGGGTTCCCAGCTCGTGGAGAGCTGCACGGGCCGGCCGTCGGCGAGAAACTCGTACGCGGTGCGGACGCACAGATCGCCCTCGCCGATACCGAGCCGCGCGGCGATGTCCGCCGGGGCCGGCACCTTGGCGTCGGTCCGGCTCTCCCAGTCGCCTTGCTTGCCGAGAGCCCTCATGTCGGCCCGGAACGGCGACTCTTGGGAGTCCTCGCGCGCGGAGGACCGTACGACACGGACGCGTTGGCGGGGCTCGGCGACGTAGGTGCCGGATCCGGCCCGGCCCTCCAGTACGCCCTGTGAGATCAGCAACTCTTGCGCCCGGCGGACGACGTTCTCGCCCACACCGCACTCGTGGCCGATCTGGGCCCTCGACGGCAGGCGGTCTCCCGGTTCCCAGACCCGCTCGGCGATGCGCCGTCGTAGCTCGTCGGCGATGCGGAGATAGGGCGGCTGCTCAGGCATGTGGAAAATCTAGTCCACTAGCTCTAATCTAGTTAACTAGCTTCACTGAAAGTGATCGCTGGTGACGGAGGCTGCCTGTGCCCGCTTCGGGATCGAAAGCGGCGGCCATCGCCGCCCGGCTGTCCGCCGTCGGACTCTCCGTGCGCGTGGAGGAGCACGCCGACCGCACGTCGGTCGAAGCGGAGTTACCGGATTCGCTCTCCGTCGAGTCGTGGAGAGAGGTCCTGGAAGCGGTGGCCGAGGCGGACCGGTTCGGGCTCCTCGCCGCCAGCGTGAACGGCCGCACTCTCTGGGCGGCGGTGGTGAAGAAGGAGGTCCCCACGACGGGCGATGTCGGGGGACCTGGCCGTCAGCGATAGGAGCTGATTCAGCGTGCTCAACCGTATCCGCCGCGCCGTCTCCCTTGCTAGGGACCGGCGTTCACCCAAGGGCCGGCACCGCCGCCCGTTAACTCGCGCTCGTTCACTGGCCCGTCCGGCCCCCGCGGCGCCCCTTGAGGAGCAGGCGGCGGCTTTGGGGTATGCCCTGGAACGGGCTAGGTACCGCCGCTCGCTGAGGAGCGAAGACGTCGCCCTCGTCCGCCCGTACGTCCTGGCGTGGGAGCAACGGGCGCAGCATCCGGCAGGGGCTGCTGCGGGACGCCAGTGGCCGGCCGAGGGGCACCCGGTCCTGTGGGGGGTTGGCTGATGTCCTCGCAGGAACAGCCGCGTAGCCCGAACGTCGCCTACAGATCGGCAGCATGCCGGATCGGGACGCACCGCGACTGCGCCGAATCCTCTCCGGCTGCGGCGCCGACGGGTATCCCGCTGATCTACGAGACCTGCGACTGCCCGTGCCATGCAGCGGCAGGCGGCACACCGACACTCCCCACCAAGGTGACCGAGAGGCGCGCAGACATGACGGCACAGAGGGGGCTCAGGCTCCTGCCCTGGGCGGGACCGGACGGCAAGCCCTGCTACCTCAGTACCGACGACCCCGAGGGCTACATGTCCCGCCTCGCGGACCACATCGAGTCAGTTCAGCTGGGTATGGCAAGAGAGCTCCTGGAGGAAGCGCGTCAGGTCCCCGATGGCACGCCCATGAACGTGCACAAGCTGAGCCTCCTCGCGGGCCAACTGGCCGGCGCCCTACGAGACGTGATCCGCGTGGCGACGAGCCGCGGAGAGCGCCTGGCAACACCTGGGCACCCTGAAGACGAATGAGCGCTTGATCACCGCCCGGGAACTCCGGGACAGGGCTACGCAGTACAAGAGGAGCCTCGCCATCGGGCGGGGCTCCTGCTCGTGTATGGGAATCGTGCACGTCTCGCTGCCGGGTCTGAAGATGCACACGGCTCCGGAGGCCGCTTCGGTCTCGTTTATTGCTGCTGGTCAAAGGGCTTTTCGAGCTAGGGAAGGCCCGCCGAGTCCACAAATGGTCCATGGCCACCGGCCGGTCATGAGGCGCATGGCCGCCTGCATGGGCGCTGCTGCTAGGCGACCGGGAAGGCGGACGGGCCGTGGACTAAGAGTCCTCTTCGGTGACCTCCTCTTCTAGCAGAGTTCGCCCAGTGGCGCGCTCCAGAAGCTCCAGTACGGTGGCCAATCGCTCATTCAAGAATGCCCCATAGTCATCGCGAGAAATACCGGTTCCTGGACCGCTGCTGATTGCATGGGATGAGAGAACTGAGCGAAGCTTATCTTCACCATAGGACTTGGCCATGTCTTGCAAATATTCGCTAGGAGCTCTGTCGCGGATGATGCGGTTAGTCTCGGCATCAATCAGGCTGCGATTGAGGAGAAGCTCAGAACTCTCTTTTGTTTCTTTCTTTTTGAGCCAAGCCTTGGGGAAGATGTGGTGCGAATCGATCTGCACCCCCGTCTCGTTTACGCGATGGACGGTTAGTGCCTGCCCGGTGTGAAAGTCCTCGGCTCGGCTCTTCACGAGAAGGCACATGAGTCCCGCATAGAGGGCCTTTCTGCGGATTGAAGCCGACCTAATGGTCGAAGCGTTCAGTGGCAACTCGTGGACTGCTTCCGGAGCAGGCCCTTCTCCGGTCACAGCCCATTTCTTGAGGAGAGCGTAGTCGGCGCCCACTTGACTGTTTGCGCCCTGATCGTAGTTGGTGGTGAACACACTGCACCAGAAGAACCGTTGCAGTCTCTCGAAGGCTTTTGCCCGATCCAGAGGCTTGAGGTCCTGAATCTCTGGCCAAGTGGCTGCCATCGGGATGAGGAGCATGCCGTATGGCAACCACTTAGGTGAGACGACTCCACAGTCGGACTGGAGCATGTCGAGGACTCCGGCGATTCCCTTGACTATTGGGGTCCAATGCTCCTTGATGTTTTCCGCGGTCAGTTTTTTTAGTACATCTGACCGCTGTGCCGATTTGTGGGCTCTGAGGCAGACCGCTTGGAGTATGTTGTAGGGGTCAATACTGAAGTCGACTAGAGCCTTGTAGTTATCCCGTGCCTCATCCCAATACTCGCGCAGATTTACATTCTGCGGATAGTATCTGGCGGTGAGGAGCTCGAATGGCCCCAATGGCTTACCCGTACGGTTGAGCGTTTCAAAAATAGTGCAGACGGCTTCAATTGGCGTGGTCTCGGGAAGAGTTAGTACTGGGAGCCCGTAAGACCTGAGTGGGACGATGTACTTGTCTCGCATCCTCCTGTATAGGGACTTGACTGCTTTGGTCGAGATTTGATTGTCGCGACTGCTGAGTTCATCCACATACTCGTCGAGCCAATCGTCGAACGTGACCACCTCTGCAATCGGGAAATGTGAGACGCCGATCAGGCTGCTATTCTTCTTTTCCTGCGCCTTGGTGGTTGCTACGGGAACTGAGACGATGGCTTTATCGAAGTTCACTTCGTGGAATTCGAGAACATCGTCCCTTTCTACACTGACGA
This sequence comes from Streptomyces akebiae, assembly GCF_019599145.1. Classification (NCBI taxonomy): domain Bacteria; kingdom Bacillati; phylum Actinomycetota; class Actinomycetes; order Kitasatosporales; family Streptomycetaceae; genus Streptomyces; species Streptomyces akebiae. Next base: position 6,643,521 of record NZ_CP080647.1, read on the forward strand.
ACTCGTCGACCTTCAGGTAGAAGCGCTCATCACCTGTTCCGGTCAGTGCCTGGTACAACGCGGTGAGCCGCTGTTGACCGTCGAGAACTAGCTCAGCTGGACTCTTGTCACCGAGTTCGGGAGCCCCCTCGAACTCCCTGCTTGCGAAGAGTGGTTCGGCCCCTTGTTTCCAGAAGAGTAGTGTTCCGACAGGGAACTTGGAGATAATTGATCGGATTAGCTCTTCCGTCTTAGTCGCGTCCCATACAAAGTCTCTTTGGAAGTCGGGAAGTGCAATCTCACGGCCACGGATGCGAGTTACGAGGTTCGAGAGTTGCCTCGGCACCGTCTCGAAGATGGGGTCTGACTCGTAAGCACTGGTCATGGTCCTAGGGCCCCTTGGTGCTGCTCGGCTCGGAGGGAGAGCACAGATCGTAGGGCCAGTTCTGATGCTCCGTCACCCTATCTGCCATAGTCTCAGAGTTAGGTCAACCGCCTGATCCTCGGCTTGGTGCTGTGTGCGCTGGGCAAGACGGAAGTCTGGCGCCATCGGCCCTGCCGGTGCCTTGTGGCCGGCGAGGGCTACGGCTGCGCCAGCACCGACACCACTGCCTCAAGGCCCGATGTCAGTGCTGTTGTCTAGGCTCTCACCACCATACGAGACCTAGGGGTGGGCAGTGAGGATCACGGAACTGACCAGTGCCGCAGCTGTACATGAGGCTCTCGCCGAGTACGACAGGCGGGGAGGACCAGCGTTCCGAGCGCGGTATGGGTTCGGACCCTCGACGCAGTACTACCTCAGTCACGCTGGACGGCTCTACGACGCCAAGGCGATTGCGGGCGTTGCATACGGCTATCAATACCCGAGCGATGGTCCCTTGCCGCATGACAAGTTCTATGGCGGCGAGGCCGCTTCTTCCACGAACCCGGTCCTCCGTGCGATGGGGTTCACAGTCTTCGATAGCCACTCTGAGACGGTAGAGGCCGAGCGTGAATGGCGTCTGACTCTGTGGGAGAACCTGCTCGCACGTCGGGACAGCTCCGGGCTCGTCACCGCGGATGCTGTCCGCGCGGTGGGCGTGTACGGCAACTTTCGGGGCATCTGGGTAGACAAGTCTCGCACTCAGAGAATCCACCCCGACGGCGTGACGATTGGGCTCAAGCACACCGGGCAGCACTACCCCGATGACCTGGATGAGAGCGGAGTGCTCTACCACTACCCGGTGACACGGCAACGAGGACGCGACCTCGGCGAAGTCAATGCCACGAAGGCGGCGGCCACCCTCCGGCTCCCCGTGTTTGTGATCACTGAGCATGGCGATCGTCGAGGCGTGCAGCTCGCCTGGGTAGAGGGCTGGGAAGATGGGAGCAGCCTCTTTCTCGTCAAGTTCGGTGATACCCCACCTGTTCGAGTTCTCGATCACGATCGCTCGGAAGAGCAGCCGTTCCAGCTCGAGGGCAACAGGCGGCGCCGGCGTAACGGGACGGTAGTCACACGACCGGACCAGGCGCGGTTCAAGCTCGAAGTGTTCCAGAGATACGGGCCGCGTTGCCCCCTCACGGGGATTGCGGTGCCGCAGATGGTTGAGGCGGCGCACCTCCGAGGTGACGCTGACGGCGGTACCTCGGATGCCCGTAACGGGCTACCCATGAACGCAGCGCTGCACAGGGCATTCGACGCCCACCTCTTCGCCATCAATCCTGACACCCTGAGTGCGGAGGCACGTCCTGATGGGCCGAGCCTGGAAAGCATGGGCATCGCGCATCCGAAGCTCACCCTGGAGCGTCTACCGCACCCAGATGCCCTCAGGTGGCGCTACAACGAGTGGCTGCGCTGCACCGGCCGCGAAAGAGAAGTGTCAGCCAATCGGTAGTCGGTCCAGGGCAGTCGTCACTGTCATCGACGTTGGCGGGCAAAGCGGGTGAACGCGGTTGCCGTAACCGCGGCTCCCGCGACTCCAGCCAGGTTGGACACCCACCGCCGATCGTGGGCGGCGTGCCGCAACAGTCCCGCCATGCGCGGCGTGAAGACCCCGGCCTCAGCGGCGCTGGTGACGGGTCTCTGGGCATCGAACCAGGCCAGGACACGGACGAGTACTCGCTCATGAGGCACCGGATTTGACCTGGCTGACCCCTGCATCTGGCACGGTTGTGGCACGAACCCCCGCCGACGACAGCCGGCCACGATGGTGTGTGCCAAGTTGCAGGATCCCATGGTCCGCGTGGGCCGGTCCTTGAGCGCCTAGCAGATCTTCCAGCACTCGATGGCAAAGCGCCAGCGCAGGCTGGCCCAGGGTATCGATACCGAGGTGCGGCAGCAGCTGCGTGAGTCAGCAGCGAAGCAGACGGGACCAAGGGAGGCGTAAAGGTGTTTCTGACAGTCTCCGGAGCACCGTGCGCCCCTTGTGCCCCCTTGAGGGACGGCCGTCAATGAGATCAGCTTCCCCTGTATGTAATGACAGGGGAGTTGCGCCGGCAGTCACCGGCCCAACTGGAGGGGGAGCGATGGCGATCAAGTTGGTGTCCGTTTCGCCTGCGCAGGACGAGCTGATCAACAAGGCCGTAGCCCTGGGCGATCGCTACACGAAGACGCTGGGACTTCTCACACCTCCCGCTTACCGGAAGGCAGTGGAAGACGGCGGCCTTCTGGCCGCCGTTGAAGGGGGCGAGGTGCTCGGCTACGCGCTGTTCGGACTACCGAAGAGGAGCGCGCGTATTCGGCTCGCACACCTGTGTGTGGCGGAGGAACAGCGTGGCCGGGGAATCGCCCGCCAACTGGTGGAGGGCGTCAAAGAGCGGTACCCACAGCGACTCGGGATCAAGGCCAAGTGTCGACGGGACTACAACCTGAGCGGGATGTGGAGGAGTCTCGGCTTCATCCCGGATGGCGAGGTGCGCGGGCGGGGCCGTGATGGTGAGATCTTGGACGGATGGTGGTTGGATCTCGGCCATCCGGACCTGTTCACGGAGATGGAGAGCGACGCGCTCCTGGTGGTAACCGTCGACCATGGAGTGTTCGCCGATCTGCGCGGCCTCGCTGACACGGCCGACGCGGAGGAATCCCGCGCGCTGGAAGCCGGCTGGATGGCGGATCTCGTCGAACTCGCCTACACACCCCAGTTGGTACATGAGATCCGGGATCTCCCGGACACGGCAGAACGTCAACACCAGCGGGCGGCGCTGACCGGCCTGCGCAAGCTCTCCCCGGACTTGGCGGCCGTAGACGAGCGAAGCCGTGAACTGCTCCAAGCCGCTACGCAGGCCATGCCCGACCTGGCCGTCGACGCTGGGCTTCGCGTCCGCCTGCGGTATGTGGCCGAGACTTCGTGCGCCGGTCTGCAAGTCCTGGCGACCCGTGATCCACTGCTGTCCCGCCTGACCGACGTGGCCTGGGAGGTCGGCCGTGTCCGGGTCGTCTCACCTTCTACCGTGACGCTGCACGTGGACGAGTTGCGACAGGCTCAGGTGTACCGTCCGGCTGATCTGATGGGCACGGAGTTCCGGTCCGGAGAGGTGGCACCAGGTGCGGAGGATGAACTGGTCGCCTTTTTCCACCAATCGGGTGGCGACGACGGGTCGGCCTTCGCCGAGCGGCTGCGGTCGCTGAACGAGGGCGCGGTCGCCTGGCGCCGCGAGCTGCTCCGCGATGGTCAGGGCCGCCCTGTCGCCCTCTACACATGGGCACTGGACGGACGAACTCTGATTGTCCCAGTCCTCCGCACGGCTGGCCATCCACTGGAACAGACTCTGGCCCGACAGCTCCTCTTCCTAATCAAGCGGCTCGGCCGGGACTGCGGTGCAGAGATTATCCGCATCAGCGATCCGCGTCCCTCCGAGGCCGCCAGGTCCGCGGCCAGCGACGATGGGTTCTTCGAGCATGACGGCAGGCTCGTCGCCCTCCTGGTGAATGTGTGCGGGACGGCAGCGGAAGTGGAGGCTGTAGCCGGAGCGCTCGCCCGCGAACTGACTGTCGACACTACCGAGCTCCGCCCCGGCATGCCCGCCGAGGTGGCTGCCGTAGTGGAGCGTGCGTGGTGGCCGGCAAAGGTCATTGACTCGAAGCTGCCGTCCTTCCTGGTGCCCATTAAGCCGCGCTGGTCGAGCGAGTTGTTCAACGTGCCCGCCATGCTCATTCCGCGCAGTGACGTCCTGGGCATCAGCAGAGAGCATGTCTACTACCGCTCATCGGGCCGCCGCAGAGAGAGCGTTCCGGCTCGCCTGCTCTGGTACGTCAGCGAGGGCAACTCCCCGGGCGAAGGCCAGATGGTGGTGGGCAGTTCGCGACTCGACGAGGTGCTCATCGACACACCCGACACCCTCTTCGCGAGATTCGAACACCTGGGCGTATATGGTCAGGCTGAGGTTCAGGAAGCCGCCGACGCTTCCGGTCGGGCCATGGCACTCAGGTTCTCGGACACCGAGATCTTCCCGAAGCCGGTGACGCTGCGGCGATTGACCTCCCTGGCGATGGAGCTGGGACTACCGTTGTCGCTGATCTCCCTGTCGAAGATCAGTAACGAGCTGTTCCAGACGGTCTACCAAGAGGGGCACCGAACGACGTGAACGATCCGGAACGCGCGATGCTGCTGTCCGTCCACCCGCGCTTCGCCAACGCGATCCTGGCTGGCAGTAAGACGGTGGAGGTCCGCCGCCAGCGCGTCGCTGCGCCGCCCGGAACCCCGGTTCTGCTGTACGCAACTGCGCCCACCATGGCCCTGGTGGGCATGGCGCGCATTGCTTCGGTCCATGTGGGCTCCCCCAAGGACGTCTGGTCAGCGCATCATGCGAAGACAGGGATCACTCGACGCGAGTACGACGCCTACATGGACGGTGCTACCCAGGCGAGCGGTCTGACCTTGGAGAATCCCGTGCTCTTCGACGAGCCCGTGCCCCTCAGTGCACTGCGCGCTGCAGGGACCTTCCATCCGCCGCAGAGCTATCGCTACCTGAGAAGTGCTGATCTGCGTCAGGTATCAGAGGCCGGGCCGGCAGTGCGTAGTGCGCTTCGGAAGGTGCTGCCGGACGCGGTTCACGCGTAACGGGCTGACGCGCCGAGCGATTAATGTCGGGTCCGTGCGGCGTTGGTTAGCCGCCGAACCCGGCTTGACCTGGTGCGCTTGTAGTGCAGGGCTGCCACGCCGCATGTCGGTATCCGTCCCTGCATGCTGGCCAGCGTGTACCGGCCCTACAACGTAGCGACGACCGTGTGGACGTTCCTGCTGTCGCTTCTGGTTGGGCTGGTACGTCCGGCATCGCAGGTAGGACCACCGCATTAGGAATTAGGTCGGGGTGGGCCGCATGCTCGAAGTGCCATCCGTAGACCCCGGCCACCGCTGGAACACGGCTCGGACGCTCCATGGACCTCCTGCGCTGCCACGGTCGGTCGGGACTGGTGAGAGCGGTAGCTTCCATGGAGCCTCCTAGCACGCCACCGGCGGACGGTCGCAGGCTACTGGCTCGACATAGCCTCTTGACCTCCTGAGCCGCGAGGGCCATCAGCTGGGAAGCTGCGATCATCGGCGGCCGATTTGGTCGCTGACCTGCGTGATCGTCATAGTGCGGGCTCGTCGCCCTCCGGCTCTATTCATCGTGATTCCCCGCTGTTCCGCCGATAGGGCGCTCACCTGTCATACTTGTTTACTCTGTGACATTGATCGTAACGTTGCGCAGCAAGGGGGCCGGATGGCGGCGCCGGGTGTGGGGCCGAGGTTCAGCGGGCAGTCGGACCTACTTCGCGTGAGTGCGTCAGATGTGCAAGGGCTGCCTCACGGATGTGGTCTGCATGGAGCGCTAAAGGTGCGTCCCAAGCTCAAGCCAACAGACTGGGTACGCAGACGGGACGACACGCAGACATTTGTCCTCGGTATTGTCCGCGACGTAAGCCTGAGGCTGCACGATGCTCTGAGATCCCCCGACTGGGAAACGCTGAATAGGCAGATGCAGATCGAACTAGCTCAGTATCAGTTGCACAGAGGAGAAAGAAATTATATAGTTCGAGCTATTGAAAATTACCTCAACTGCCACGACATATCAGAATCCGAACTGGGGCCTCTCAAGCTCCGAGTGTGTGACCCATCGGCTGTCCCGGACCCTAATATCCCGTCAAATCAGCTGACGGTCTGGGCGCCCGTGTACGACAACGAATCTGGTGTCCGGGAAGTTCGCAAGCTCCGTTTCGGCCAGGCTCGCCCAGTCGCCGAGGATGTTGAGAACTGGGCAATCACGGCGGCTCACATCGCGGCATTGTTCCGGCCGCGGGGGCATCTGGTGCGGATTCGCGTTATAGAATTCGGTCTCGGTGACGGATCCACGGAGATCCTATTCGACGGCAGCCCCTCCCTGGCAGAGTCGCTGTATGCCGCAAAAGTGTTTCCGATCGTAAGCAAGATCGTCACGTCAAATAGGCCGACTCCAGGAAATAGCTGCGGACGATGCAAAATCTCAGGGTGCTGCTCCTCTTTGGAGAAGCTTGACGGCTTCCTCGGACAGTCCCGTAAAGGCCCGGCCACCCGCTCAGTCAGTGCGGGTGACCTAGAGGTCTACGAAAAATGCCCTGCCCAATGGCACCTGGTTTCGAGCAACATGCCCAGAGAGCCATCGAGTGCGCCCCCTTCCTCTTCCTCGGAACGAGGCAGAGTTATTCATGAATGGCTGGCTCGATCTCACATGAGCAGTCACAAGTGTGATCCCAGTGATCTAGATGCGATTGATGGTAACTTTCCTGCCGGCCTCGATGAAAAGGATTATCTGGACTCGCGGGAATATATCACACAGCATGCCGCTATATGCCCACTTGGGGAAGGGGTGCAAGTAATTGGGAGTGAAGTATCGGTATACGGATATGATGCACAAGCGGATGTTGTGATTGTCAGCAAGCCCGACTTGCTGTATGTGGATTCCGATGAAACTTTCGTGATCAGGGAAAGTAAGACGACTACCTTGAGCCTTCCAGGGGATTCCCAGGAAGCATTTGATAGGTTCTTCGCGGTACCTTGGCTTCTCAATTTGATTGGTAGCGGGTACCGGGGCCCCTATAAGAGTGACAAAGCGCGGCTTGAGCTGGAAGTCTTGGCTTCCGAGGATAGTCGTGTGTTCTCCTGGGATCTTGCAGATGCTCGACTACTGCGCATGGCAAGGGCCGAAGTGCGCCTGCGCGCCAAGAAGTGGCATCGTGATACGACCTGGAATAGCGCTCCAGGCGAGCACTGTCGGTGGTGCCCGGTCCGCGGTTGGTGTTCTGACGCGGCCGCGGACGAGGCAGATGATGACCAGTTTCGCATCCCGTGACGCTCTCAGCCGTGCGGAGCTTCTGGTAGGCCGGAGGCGTGTGCATCCGCACGGTGCGGCGGCTACCCTAGGAACGATGCTCTGACGCCTCGTCGGCGCACATCGGAAGTCGCCGGAGGGGGAGTTGGACGATCTGGAGCGCCCCTCTCCGAAGGGGATGGCCCTACGGCGGCCAAGCCTCCAGCCGAGGACGCAGGCGCGTGTCCGCACCTCAACTTCCCCTGCTCTGCCGCGGCGCCATGTCGATGTGTTCCGTGCGTGGGCGGACACGGGGCTTCTTTGCGCGCTCGCTCGCAGGCCGGTCATGCTCGACAAGATCTTGGATCTCTACGGGGCATCTCTCGTGGTAACACAGGCAGTTGCCTCGGAGATCAGGCGGCTCTCGGGGACGTCCGAAGCGCAGCGTACGCCCCAAACGCGGTTGCTGTGCAGCGGTGCCGATACCGTCGTCCGATACCTCGATGACGGGCGGATCGCGGAATGCCCCCTTCCGACTGGGTCGGACACGTTCGACACGTTCGCCAAGCTCGACCAAGTGCTAAGGCAGTTGCAGGGAATCGATGCGGCCGCAGCTGAACGTGCCGGCAGGGCCATGGATTCTGTGGCCTCTTCGCACAAGCATGCCGGGGAGACACACAGCATTGTCTGTGCTGCGCGAATCGTAGGGCTCGGAGCTAAGACCGTGCTCCTTACCAATGACGGTGGCGCGATCAAGGTCGCAGAAAGCCATGGAATTCCCTGCAAGGACCTCGGACAGCTCCTGGCCGAACTGGGATGTACGGCGGATCCCGTGGAGGCCGCAGAACTGTTTGACAGCTTCCACGAGGTGACGCGGACGTTCGCCACTGTGCCTGCGTATCGTCAGCCGACTGACGCGAGCGCTTTCAGGTGCTTGAAGCTCGGCGATACCTGCCGACGCTGTGACTGACCAGGTTCTCCGATCACCGCTGGTCCATATCCCACCCTGCGTCGCTTAGCTGCAAGCGAGCGTTCTCGACAGAACCATTAGCGATGACGTCTGCAACAGCTTGCAGACTTACTAGTTGCTCAGCATAAGCATCGAGAACCTGTTGGGATAGCCGTTCCGATGGAAAGCTTTCCCCGCGGGTGGAATTCAACTCATCCCACGTAGCGGAATATCCTGAGATGCGCATCAGTTCGCTGACTTGTGCTGTCTGACAGAACTCTACGAGTGATCTTTCGATGTCATCTTCAGCGACTTCGCCAAGCGCAATCATCGTGGCGTCGCGGCTAACCCCGTAATTCAAGATAATGTCTGCAACTAGTGCAGCGGCTTGTGTTTTGGTGGAAATTGATCCGTGCTTCTCTAGCTTATCCAGAAGGGCTTCTTCTGGCAGAAGGAAGTGCCGCGCAAAGGAATTTGCGATTCTTTCGGGGCGCAAGTCTTGCATTTGTGCGCGGTCGACGATCACTTGCCCAGGATCATTCTGCAGCACGTGGCAGAGTTCGTGAGCCAGAGTGAAACGCTGCCTCGACCAGACGTCATTTGAGTTGATCACTACGACCCAGGAAACGCAATCTCCCCATTTTTCAGGGATTGAGATGCCGTGGACCTTGTCTGGCAGTTGCCTGTACTCGACGGGAACGCCGAGGCTCTCAACGAGACCTGTTAGGTCCTCTATCGGCTCGGTCTCGCTGAAGTCTAGGTAGGCCCTCAGGCGCGCGGCAGTTCTTTCACCAGCGTTACGGTCGTGCCAAACCTTTGATGGGGCGAAGCTTGCCACGTCAATGATTGGTTGAATGCAACCCCACTCGCGTGTCAGGCGATCCGTAGCTAGCAATTTGGTGGCGTGAGAAACCGCATCGCTAACGTCGTGGATTCCGTCAATAGTTCCAAGCCGGAGACTTACTCCCATTGACGGTTCGTCGCCTTGAAGTAGCAGGCCGGGAGCTACTCTGAAAAAAGCACTCAACAAGGTTGCTTCGTATGCGGAAGGGAGGCGGGAGCCAGAAGTCAACGCTGCGTATGATTCCTTGGAACCCAGCAGGTCAAGTAGGGTTTCCCGTGTTACGCATTCACGCTCAACTAGCGTGTTTAGGGTGTGTTTGAAACGTTCTTCGCGCGTGCTGGTTCCTGCCATCATCACCCCTTCCGCCGTGCCCTCAGCCGCAGCAGCCCACATCTACTACCCAGTGTGGCAGATGCCTTGTACTCGCACAGGCAGCTGCGCTGGTCTGCGGACTTGATACAGCTAAGACTAGTGCCCGCCACTGACAGTGGCTCTGTTGTGGACGTGCTGTCACTGGAGGAACTGCATGCTGGCAGCGGTGTGGGTGGCCCTGACCTGCTGTCTGGGGATGGGCCGTAGCCGTGCTGTTGTAGGTGCATCGGAGACGGCGTCCGCTGAGCAGCGCGGTTGGCGAAGCGGCTTTGGGCTGGAGCTGCTTTGGGGCGAGTGATCATGGCCCCTTAAGCTTCCGGCGAGTCGGGCAGTCTGTGGACCTGCCCGCTAAAGCACGACGTTGGGGCCATGATCTTAGAGGCTCGCCCCAAAGTGGCTGCCTAAAGCCGCTTCGCCAACCGCCCCAGCCACGACGACCCCCTCTCTGGTATCAGGCGGCTGATTGCTGTGCGCGCGGCACGGGCGCCGGCCGGGCTGGAGCGGGACGAAGGCAGGAGTGCAGGCCCGGCCGGGGGCCGGGCCGCGCGCGGGGAGCGAAGCGAGTCTCAATGACGGAGTCAAGCCGCTTGCGTGGCTGGCGGGGCGCTGGTGAATGCCCGGTTGTCGCGTAGTAGTGCCCACAGGACGCTGGTGCGTCGCCGGGCCAGTGCGATGACGGCCTGGACGTGGTTGCAGCCCTCGCCGCGCTTCTTGAGGTAGAAGTCCCGGTTCGGGCCCTCGCGGATGATGCTGGTCTGCGCTGACATGTAGAAGACACGTCGCAGGCGGCGGCTGTAGCGCTTGGGGCGGTGCAGGTTACCGGTTCGGCGGCCCGAGTCGCGGGGGACGGGGACGAGCCCGGCCGCGGAAGCGAGATGGCCGGCGTCGGTGTAGGCCGCCAGGTTGCCTGCCGCCACGACGAATTCGGCGCCAAGTATTGGGCCCAGACCGGGCATTGACTCGATGATCTTCGCTTGTGGGTGGCGGTGGAAGGTGTCGCGGATCTGCCGGTCGATCCGCTTGAGGCGTTCGTCCAGGGCAAGGATCTGGCTCGCCAGGTCGGCGACGATCTGCGCGGCGACCTCCTCGCCGGGGAGGGCGGTCTGCTGGGCCTGAGCGGCCTCCAGCGCGGTCGTCGCCACTGCGTCGGCGCCCCGCACGCTACGGGCTGCCAGCCAGGCTGTCAGCCGGGCCCGGCCGCGGCGGCGGATCGAGGCCGGGGTCTGGTAGCCGGTCAGCAGTACCAGCGCGCCTTTGTGGTTCGAGTAGTCGAAGGAGCGCTCCAAGGCAGGGAAGACGCCGGTCAGCACGTCGCGAAGCCGGTTTGTCATCCGCACCCGGTCGGCGACCAGGTCTGACCGGTGAGCGGTCAGCAGCGCGAGATCGGCGGCCAGCTGCGCGGGCACATCGATGGTGGCGAAGTCGCTGCGGTGACGTGCCGTCTCGGCGATGACATAGGCGTCCCGGGCGTCGGTCTTCGCTTCGCCACGGTAGGCGCCGGACATACGATTGACCGTGCGGCCGGGCACGTAGACAGCGTGCTGGCCATGGGCCGCAAGTAGGGCCAACAGCAGCGCGGAGGACGTCCCGGAGATGTCCACGGCCCAGTGGACTTGGCCCGCCAGGCCGAGAATCTCGCCGAGTGCGGTCAGGATGGCCGACTCGTCGTTGTCGATCTTCTTTGACCACAGAGTCGCGCCGGTCTCGTCGACGACCGTCACCCAGTGATGCCCCTTGCCTGCATCGACGCCGGCCCATACTCGGGTTCGTGGCTCACTCACTCGCCCCTCCTCGCACCGCATGGCATTCCGTCGGCCCGAGGAACACCCCGCTGTCTGCTCCGTAAACAGCGACCGCACAAGGCGCGCACATCTCAATCAGCAGCCAAGGTGCCCCGAAGGGCGCGGCGGCCACTCGCTCCGAGCCACACTCGACAAGCCGCCTTGAGCCACACCCCGCCCTTCCGGGCCATCCAACAACTTACGGAGCCGCCTTGATGAACGTAGAGAAAGTCCTACCGCGCTCTCAGGCGCCCCTCTCCGTCCGTCGGTGTCTACTCGCGTGAGCTGGAGCGCGGCTACGCTGTTGCCGCAGCACCCAACGAAGCTCAATGAAGCCCAACGACGGCAGGAGCGTGCTCAGCGGATGGGACCGAAGTCGGAGCGGGTCTACCGCACGATCCGAGAGTGGATCGCTACGGGGAAGTATTCGCCGGGGTCCAAGCTCCCGTCCGAGCGGGCACTGTCGGAGGAACTGGAGATCGGCCGTACAGCTCTTCGGCAGGTGCTGGCCAAGCTCGTTACCGAGGGTGTCGTGGAAGTGCACGGCCGTAGCTCCTACCGGGTGCCGGATCGGTCCGTGACCATTGAGGCGCCGGCTGACGTTGAGCCGTGGCAGATCCATGGTGAGCGGACGCTGTATGACAACCGGTGGGTGACGCTGAGCCTCGTCGATGTCGAGCCGCCCGGCGTCGAACGCTTCGAGCATCACGTCGTCAAGCTGCACCACGTAGCCATTGCCGCTGTCGTCGACGACCGGGACCGGGTGTTGATGATGTGGCGGTATCGCTTCGTCCCGGACGCCTTCGGATGGGAGCTGCCCGGAGGCATTGTCGACCCGGGGGAGGAGCCTCTTCAGACTGCCTTCCGCGAGGTGGAGGAGGAGACCGGCTGGCGGCCGAGTGCGCTTGAGCATCTGGTGACCTATCAGCCCATGGTCGGGATGGTCGATTCGCCGCATGAGATCTTCATCGGGCGGGGGGCCAAGCTTGTCGGTGAGCCGACCGACCTGGAAGAGGCCGGGCACATTGCCTGGGTGCCTCTGTCGGACATTCCCGGGCTGATGGCCCGTGGCGAGTTGATGGGGTCCGGGACGCTGGTTGCGCTTCTTCACCTCCTCGGCTCGCGTAGGGCCGGCACGTCTCCTACAAGCGCTGCGTGAGCTGTTCGATGCGGCGCCTGTGACGGACTGACCTGGTGCGACTCGCCAGCAGTCGGGCTTCTCGTAGGTGCTTCTGTGCCTCGTCGTACTCGCCGCGGGACACATGGGCCTGGGCCACGTCGCAGTGCAGTCCCGCCTTCGCGCGGATGAATGTGGGGTCGGTCGTGTCCAGCGCGGCGTACAGGTTGTCGACGGCTTCCGCGTCGCCTATCAGGGCGAGTGCGTTCCCCCGCCATCTGGTGAGGTGGCGTTCGTTCAGGAAGATGCTCAGCATGTCCGGGTCGCGGTCCTCCTTGCCGCTCGGCAGATGCTGCATCGCAAGTTCCAGAGCTCTGCGGCAGTCGTCGTGGAGCCCGGCTCGTGCGCAGATCTCCGCCTCTGCTGCGTACAGCCATGCCCGGAGACGTGGAGACATGCCCTGCCCGCCGAGCCGTTGGGCGTCGCGGACCAGTTGCACGGCCAGCTCGGGGCGGCCGGCATCACACAGTACGTACGCCTGCTCGGCGGTGGCATGCGCGAGGTACATGGGTTCCTCGGCCTCCTGGGCTGCCCGCTTGCCCAGTTCGTAGTGGCGCCAGGCTCGTTGGACCGCTCCGACATCGAGGGCCTGCCAGGCTGCCAGGGTCGCCGCTCCGGTCAGCGCCAGGGCGACCGGGCGCCGGGTGGTCGGCAGTACGGCGAAGGTGAGGGCGTCTTCCAGCCGGGTCAAGTGGGCCGTCATCTGGTCGACCAGACTCGCGGCGCCCATCTGTCGGTCGATGGTCCGCAGGAGTTCGGTCTGATCCATGAACGTGTTGACCAGGGTCAAGCTGACGTTCCGGGCCTCATCGATCCGCTCTATCAGCTCGTCGTATCCGTCGGCGGCCGGCAGCGCCGTCGGCTGTGCTTCGCTCGACAGCTCGTCGTCGGTGATGCCCAGCAGTGCGCGGAGGATCTTGGCGTAGTGACCGGAGAGCGTCCGGCGGCCGTTCTCCCATTCCGATACGTACACCCGCAAACTCGCCGTCGACGCGATGGGGAGCATGTGTTGGCGCGCGTGCTGTTCGATCTCCCGCACGAGTCGTTCCTGTGACCACGCTCGCGCCGTCCTCGCTGCCTTGAGTCCACTCATCGTGTACTGCCGCTCCAGGTAAGGGTGTTGAGCCGTTGCAGCAGCATGCCTCACATCAGCGCAGCTCGGGAGGGGTTAACCGGTCGGTTGTTAACCCCTGTTGGCTACCGGCTTGTTGCTCCGCGCGCTTCTCTTGAGGTGTCGCAGTCAGGCGAGTTGAGGAGTCAGGCTCGCGACATCGCTTGACAACTGGTGCGCACCAGAAGCAGTCTACTGGTGCGCACCAGTAGGGAAGTGCGAACGATCCGCGGCTTTGCTGCGGCATTCCACCCATGTCCGGGAGCGGCGACCCACCGCCAAGCAAGTACGCCGCTCCCGCCCCTGAAGGGACCTTCATCATGCGTCAGATTCCCGTCGACACGTCGGCCGCGACCGTCATGGTCGCCAAGCCCGCACAGCCCAAGGTCCGTGACCGCCGTACCGGTGAGATCGCCACGGACGCGGACGGTGTGAAGCTCATGACCGTGGACGTGATGTTCGCGGCCAACGAGGACGTCGAGATCCTGTCCATCACCGTTCCCGAGACCGGCATCTCCGGAGAGTTGGTCATGGGCACGCCGGTCGCGCTCACCGGCCTCATCGCGCGGCCGTGGGAGAACGACTTCAACGGCCAGCGTCGGCACGGGATCGCCTTCCGCGCCGTCGCCGTCACCTCGCTCGCCGGCACGGGTGCTGAGGCGGCCTGACCGTGACCTGGTTCGTGGTCGCCGTGGTGGTCGTCGCTGTCGCAGGTCTTCTGCGATGGCGGCGCCCCGCCTGGTACTGGCTGTCCTTCGGTGTCGCGCTCGCCGCCGTGCGGGTCCTGGTCCGCTACTCCTCGGTCATGGACGCATGCGGACTGACCGTGCCGCCTGCCCGCTGGCGTCTGGCTCTGGCCCGGATGACCAATCGGGAGATGCCCGAGCCCCGGCCCCCGCGTGTGCTGCGGCTGCGTCCGACCCGCACAGGCCTGGTGCTGCGACTCAAGCTCAGGCCTGGACAGGATGCGTTCGACTTCGCCGCCGCCACCGATCGGCTGCGCCACTCCTTCGGCCTGTACGGGATCACCTCGCGGGAGATCCGCTCGGGCGTGGTGGAGTTACGCATGACCGGCTATGACGTCCTCAGGCGGGTCCAGATGCCCAGGCGGCTCGACACCCGCCCGATGCGCGTCCCGGTTGCCCTCCGCGAGGACGGCTCGGTCCACTACCGCGATTACCGGGCCGTGCCGCACGGGCTGACGCTCGGCGCCACGGAGTCCGGGAAGTCCGTCTACCAGCGCAACCTAGTCGCGGGGCTCGCTCCACACCGCGTCGCCCTGGTCGGCATCGACTGCAAGCAAGGGGTTGAGCTGTTCCCGCTGGCTCGCCGGTTCTCCGCCCTCGCCGACAACCCCGACACCGCGCTTGAGGTCCTGGAGGCGTTGGTAACGCACATGGGGGAGGTGTATCAGCTCATCCGGGCCCAGCAGCGGATCAGTGTCGCCGTGCCGGACGCGGAGATCGCCGCCGACATCTGGGACCTGCCCGAAGACCTGCGGCCGGTTCCGGTCGTGGTCCTCGTGGACGAGGTCGCCGAACTCGCCCTGTACGCAAGCAAGCAAGAGGAGAAGCGGCGGGACCGGATCGTCACGGCCCTGGTCCGCCTCGCCCAGCTCGGCCGGGCGGCCGGCATCTACCTGGAGATCTGCGGCCAGCGCTTCGGCTCCGAACTCGGCAAGGGCATCACGATGCTTCGGGCCCAGCTCACCGGCCGCACCGCCCACCGCCTCAACGACGAGACCTCCGCCAACATGGCCTTCGGTGACGTCGCCCCTGACGCCGTCCTGGCCGCGATCCAGATACCCGCCGAGACCCGCGGCCTTGCCATTGCCGGGGACTCGACCGGAGGCTGGCACCGCATCCGCGCCCCTCACACCTCGCTGCGCGAAGCCGTGAACATCTGCAACAAGCACGCGCACCGCACTCCTGACGTGCCCGCTCTGGAGCCGTTCCGGCCCTCCGTCGCCGCGGTGCCCGATACCCGGGTGCGGCTGACCAAGACGGCGCCCTCGACCGCCTGACCTCCACTCCTCCTCGGCCGGCGCGACCGCCTCGCGCCACGTCCCTACCCCTCCCATGCCCGACGACAGGAAGGAACCCGCGATGGCCCGCCCGCGAGTCGACGCCGTCCTGGTCCAAGCCGTCATCGCCGGAGCGCTCTCCTTCGCCCACCTGCACGACCTCGCGGCCGCTGCCGGACAGGACGGCTGGAAAGCCTGGGCCTACCCGATCAGCGTCGACCTGCTGCTGGTCGCCGCCTGGCGCCGACTGCGTACGGACGGGCCGTCCCGGCTGGCCTGGTGCTGGTTCGTCATCGCCCTGGCGGCGTCGCTCGGCGCCAATATCGCCACAGCGGGACTCCTCGACCTCGACCACGTCCCGGCCTGGTTGCGGATCCTCGTCGCCGCCTGGCCCGCCCTCGCCTTCATGGGCGGCACCCTCCTTGCTCACTCCAGTAGCAGCCGCGAGCCGGTAGTGCCGGAACCGTCGGGCTCTGCGCCCGAACCGCCGGTCGTCGAGCCGGATCGGACTCGCGCGCCGGCGATGGATGCCGACGAACCGCCCGCGATCCGGGCTCCTGCCTCCGCTCCGCTCGCTGTGACACCCCTGCCGGTTCCGGCCGCGCTGGTCGACCACGCCCGCAAGGTCGCCGACGACCACCGCGCCCGTACCGGGACCCCCATCGACACCGACACGCTTCGCGCCCGGCTCGGCGTCCCGGCCCACCTCGCCGACGCGGTCGCCGCCCGACTCGACCCACCGCCACACGAGGGAGACCGATGACGCGTGACTTCGGCGACCTGACCGCCGCCGACTACCTCGATGCCGCCCGTGAGATGACCGCCGCCAACCGGCCGTACCTGGCGCACCTGCTCGCCGAGGAAGCAGCCGCCCGTACCACTGACCCGGCCACCGCCGCCGGTATCCGGGCCAGCTACCCCCATCCGTCGAACGCCCGGAAGGAGAGCGACTGACATGCCCGCCCGCGAGCACTTCCACTCCGTGATGCGGATCGGCCCCGTGCAGATCGGCACCCACCGCGACCGCGCCGGCCGCACCGTGCACGCCGCCGTCTGCACCGCCGACCGCTGCGGCTGGTCCGCCGACTACACCAGCCGGTCCGCCGCCCAGCTCGCCGCCCGTACCCACCGCTGCAAGGTCCGTTAGGAGATCGCCGCCATGGAAGTTCCCCTCTGGCTCGCCCTGCTCGTCGTCGGCTGGCTCGGCGTCAAGCTGTTCCGCCCGCCCGGGTGGCTGATCGCCGTGCTCCTGCTGGGCGGATTCCTCCTCGCCGACAGCGTCCTTGCGCCCGTCGTCAACGACTTCGTCAAGTAGCTCGCCACGAAAGGAAGTTCACGCATGCTTCGGCCGAAGATCCCGACCAATCCCGCACCGACCGGCCGAGTGACGCCGTCCACGGTCGTCACGCCGACCGCAATCGTTCCGGGGACCCGCACCCCGCCGACCGTGCCGAGCACTCCGGCACCCTCGCGACCCGCGGTCCCGCTCACGCCCGGCACCGTGCTCGCCCTCGTCGGCGGTGGCACCGCCGCGCTCCTGGTCGTCGGCGCCGTTCTCGTCTCCATGCTCCTGGCGGTCGCCGTCACCGGGGCCTCGGTAGCCCTCTGCGCCGTCGTCCTGCGCTCCCTCCTCGCCTCCGAGGGCAAGCGGCGCTGACCGGTACCCGGGCGGCTCCGATACCGCCAAGCATCCGCCGCCCGGGTCCCGTCCCTGCCCGATCCACTGAACCGGAAGGAAGTCCCAGCATGCCGCAGCGCCCCTGCCCGGCGCCCCGCGTCTGCTCGAACCTTGACCTCTTCGTCGCCGGGACGTCCGGCGGCCACCCCTGCACCGTCACGGGCTGCTCAGCAGCCGCGATACGAGGCCACGGGGAGGGCACGCATGTCTGACGTGCTCGACCCGATCACCCTCGGCGACCTGCTGAGGGTGGCTTCGGCCCCCGACTACTTCCGCTGGGAAGAGCAGATCCGCCGTACCGGCGGCTGCGCCGACCCGATCCACCTCACTGGCTGGGTCCTGCACAAGGACAGGATGACCGGCGAGACCCTGCACCACTACTCGACGGCAACCGAACCGGGCGGACGGCTCCGCCTCGCCTGCGGCAACCGTCGCGCTTCCCGGTGCCCGGCCTGCGCCTGGACGTACGCGGGAGACACGTACCACCTCATCCGCGCGGGCCTGGCGGGGGACGACCGCCGGGACATCCCGGGTACCGTCCGCGATCATCCCCGTGTCTTCGCCACGTTCACCGCGCCGTCCTTCGGACCGGTGCACAACCGCCCCGATCACGGCGTGTGCCGCTGCGGTGTCCTCCACGCCCCGGATGCTGCCGAACTGGGCACGGCCCTCGACCCCGGAACGTATGACTACGCCGCCGCTGTCCTCTTCAACAACCACGCCGGACAGCTCTGGCAGCGCTTCACCAACCGGCTCCGCCGCGAGATCGCTGCCCGCGCCAGCCTCAGCCAACGCGAACTCGGCGAGGTCTGCCGGGTCTCCTACGGCAAGGTCGCGGAGTTCCAGAAGCGCGGCGCCATCCACTTTCACGCGGTGCTCCGGGTCGACGGCCCCGACGGACCGGACACCGCCCCGCCCTCCTGGGCCACGGTGACGCTCCTCGCCGACGCCATACGCGCCGCTGCCGCGCACTCCTACACCTCGGTCTCGGTACCGGCGGCCGACGGTCAGCCCGCCCGTACCTTCCGCTGGGGCCGACAACTCGACGTACGGCCGGTCAAAGCCTTCGGGGACGGCTCCGACATCACGGAACAGGCCGTCGCCTCGTACGTCGCCAAGTACGCCACCAAAGCCGCCGAGAGCACCGGCACCCCGGACCGCCGTATCGGTGAACTCTCCGAACTCGACCGCCACCAGGTCCCCGACCACACCCGGCGGCTCATCGAAGCCTGCAAGCTGCTCGACCCGCTGTACCCGGACCGGCGTCTGTGGGCCTGGGCGCACATGCTCGGCTTCCGCGGCCACTTCTCCTCCAAGTCGCGCCGCTACTCCACCACCCTCGGGGCCCTGCGGCAGGCACGCGCCGACTACCGCGCCGCTGAGGAGCAGGCGGCCCTCGGCCGTGAGGCGCCGACGCCGGACACCGTTCTCGTGCTGGCCGACTGGCAGTACGGCGGCCACGGCCACACCCCCGGTGAATCCGCCCTCGCCGCCACCATCCATCGCGACCTGCAACGCAACCGCGAGACAGCCCGTGAAGTGCTGCGCGCCGAAGGGAGCACAGCATGACCACCGCCATCCGTTCGCGCAGCATGCTCACCCTCGCCGAGGTGTGCGACGAGCTGGGCATCTCGCGTTCCACCTTCTACGACTGGCGTGCCAAGCGGCGCGCGCCCCGCTGCATCAAGCTCCCGAACGGAGATTTGAGGATCCGTCGGACCGAACTCGACCACTGGCTTGACGAGCGGGAGGACGCGGCCTGATGGAGACGACGTACGACGTCAAGGTCTACAACATCCTCACGTACAAGGGCTCCAGGAAGACCACCTACACGGTGCGCTGGGTGGTGGCAGGCAAGCGCTGGCGCGAGCCGTTCGACAAGAAGGCACTTGCCGAGGGGTTCCGCTCCGGACTGATCCAGGCCACGGGCAAGGGGGAGGCGTTCGTCATCGCGACGGGGCTTCCCGTCTCCCACCGGTCCAAGGCGGCCGACGTGACTTGGTACGCGTTCGCCCTTGAGTATGTGGATGCCCGCTGGCCTCAGCTCAGCGGCAACAGCCGGAAGAACATCGCCAAGACGCTCACCACGACCACCCTGGCGCTGCTGCGCGCACGGCCTACGCAGTTCGATCCGGTGGCTGTGCGGACGGCCCTCCGAGAGTGGGCGTTCAACGCGAACCGCCGAGCGGAGGCGCCACGGGACGTCGTGACGATCCTCCGATGGATCGAGCGGAACTCCCTGCCGGTCGCGGCCTGGGAGGATCCCGCAAAGGCTGACGCCGTCCTTCAGGCCCTTGACACCCGGCTCGACGGCAAGCAGGCGGCGGCCTGGTCGCGCAAGCGGCACCGCAGGATCCTCAACGTCGTCATGAAGTACGCGATCAGGCGTGGCGTCCTCCGGGACAACCCTCTTCCCAAGGGGAAGGACGCGACGGCGGTCACCCGAACGAGTAATGCCGTGGACAAGCGTTGCCTCCTCAACGCCGATCAAGCGGCGGCACTCCTCGGGCACATCCGGAAGCGCTCCCGGGGCGGCAAACGGCTGCACGCGTTCTTCGCGACCCTGTACTACTGCGGGCCCCGCCCGGAAGAGGCTGTGGCCATGCGCGTGGCGGATGTGAGGCTGCCGGATTCCGATGCCGCCGATCAGTGGTGCGAACTGGTGATCCACACCGCGACTCCGGAAGTCGGCAAGCAGTGGACCGACACGGGGGAGATACACGAGCGGCGCGACCTCAAGGGCCGTGCCGAAGGGGACACGCGGACGGTGCCGGGACACCCCGCCCTGACCCGCATCCTGAGGCAGCACATCGAGGACGAGCAACTGAAGCCCGGTGATCTCCTCTTCCCGGGCGAGAACGGCGGCATCCTCGCCGGATCCGTCATCCGTCGCGCCTGGCGCGGCGCTCGGCAAGCCGTACTGCCGCCGCACGTCTTCGACTCACCTACCGGACGGCGGGTCTACGACAACCGGCATACGCGGCTCACCAAATGGCTCAACGACGGCATTCCGCCCGCCCAGGTCGCGGAGTGGGCGGGCAACAGCGTGCCCGTGCTGCTCGCCACCTATGCCCGGTGTGTCGACGGGCAGCTTCCTGACCTGAAACGGCGGCTCGAAGCCGCCGGCGATCTGCCGGAGCCTGCCGAGGAACAGCGCGCCGACTCGCTCGGCGCCACCCGGATATCGCCCTGAGGGACGCCGAAAACTTCGACACGTATTCGACACAGCGACCCGCAGAAACCCGGTGACAGCCGCACATCCCCGGATTCCCGCCCCCTCCGAGGGGAGGGGATCCGGGGTTTTCCGTTGGGTGCTCGTATGGCCTCTGAGCAGCAAAAACGCCCTCCCGAGGGAGGGCGGGGAGTGGGCGCCCCCGGCAGGACTCGAACCTGCGGCCAAGCGCTTAGAAGGCGCCTGCTCTATCCACTGAGCTACGGGGGCCGGGTGTGGTGGCCTCTGTCGTGGTGCCCGGGTGTGGGCTGATCCGTGACGTTGCCGGGGACAAGGATAGGGCTCCCGAGTCCTTGTCCCTGTTGCTTCGCCTCCGTGGCTCAATGTGGAGGTTCAGTGAAGCGGTCCTGATAATCGCAGGCAGGTACGAATCGTGCACCTCTTTTGCGGCCTCGGGCCCCGGGTGTTGTGCACTCGTTATGCCTGCGCCCCTCTCGTCCCCTCCGTCCCGTGTGTCCTGTCGGCGCGCAGGCGTGCTTATATGCTTCAGAAAGTCCACAAAATTGGGCATTCTTCGCATGTGGTGACCTTGGACGTACGGCCTCAGCTGCTCGACGCGCTCTCCGCCCTGCGCGACCGTGTCGCCGCCGCGCGCTTCCCGCTGCCCCTGGCAGGGGCCCCGCGCGCGCGTGCCAACCGCGACGAACTGCTCGCGCAACTCGACGACTACTTGGTGCCCCGGCTGCGACAACCCGAAGCGCCGCTGCTCGCGGTGGTCGGCGGGTCCACCGGAGCCGGCAAGTCCACTCTCGTCAACTCGCTGGTCGGACGGAAGGTCAGCGAGGCCGGTGTGCTGCGTCCGACGACCCGGACGCCGGTACTGATCTGCCATCCCGAGGACCACCACTGGTTCAGCGGCATGCGGGTCCTGCCCAACCTCACACGCGTGTGGGTGCCGCCGCACGAGCCCGGCCAGGACCCGGGGGACGAGTCGTTCCCACCGGACGGCGACGGTGGCGGCGGCAGGAACGGCGAGCGGTTCCTGCGCATCGAGACCGCCGACAGCCTCCCGCCCGGTCTCGCCCTCCTCGACGCGCCCGACATCGACTCCCTGGACGCCGACAACCGCGTACTCGCCGCCGAACTCATCTGCGCCGCCGACATCTGGGTGATGGTCACCACGGCTTCCCGCTACGCCGACGCCGTGCCGTGGCATCTGCTGCGGTCGGCGAAGGAACACCGGGCGACCCTGGTCACCGTGCTCGACCGGGTGCCCCACCAGGTCGTCTCCGAGGTCTCCCGGCAGTACGGCGCGCTGCTGACGAAGGCCGGACTCGGCGACGTACCCCGCTTCACCGTGCCCGAACTCCCTGAGTCCGCCTGGGGCGGCGGGCTGCTGCCGGGCACCGCCGTCGCACCGCTGCGGACCTGGCTCATCCAGCAGGCGACCGATCCGGGAGCCCGCCACCAGGCCATGGCCCGCACCGCACACGGGGTCCTCGACTCGCTGCGGTCCCGGATGCCCGAGCTGGCGAGCGCGGCGGCCCAGCAGTACTCCGCCGCCCTCCGGCTCACCGCCGCCGTCGACTCGGCGTACGACAGCGAGCACGCGCGCGTGAAGGGGCGTCTGCAGGCCGGGGCCGTACTCGCGGGTGACGCCCTCAAACGGTGGCGCAGTTACCCCCTCGACTGCACCGCCGGCGAACTGCTCGACGCCCTCGTCGAGAGCCTCGGCACCCTGCTGCTGTGCGCGGTCACCGCCGCCGACGAGCGCATCGGCGAGGCCTGGAGCCGGGAACCGGCCGCCGTGGAAGCCGGACTGACGGAACGTGACACCACCGGGGAGAGCGTCGAACACCGGATCGGGATCACCGTACGGCGCTGGCGACGGGTCCTGGAGGAGTACGCCGAGGAGGAGGTGCGCGACCTCGATCGGAGCGTTGCTCCGGACGTCGAGGTGGTGGCCGCCCTGGGCGCCACGGCCCTGCTGGGCGGCCGTCGGGCCCGGTCCGCCGGGGAGGGGCTCGCGGAACGGATCGGCGCGCACGGCGCGCTGCGGCTGCGCGACCGCGGCGGACGGCTGCTCACCGACTATCTCGAACGGGCCCTCGACACCGAGCGGGACCGCCGGCTCGCACCGCTCGACGCCCTCGACGTACACCCCGAACCGCAGGCCCAGCTCATCGCCGCCCTGTCCGTACTGCAGAAGGAGAGGTGACCGCCGTGACCGCCGTCACTGATCACACGGATCAGACCGGGGACGACGTCCCCGAGAAGGGTGACGACAGGCCGGCCCGTCAGGAGCCCGGCAAGGAGTTCGACGAGAAGCTCCACGAGAAGTTCCACGAGAAGTTCGGCAACGACGTCGGCGCGGCGTTCGGCAAGAAGGTCGGCAAGATGGTCGATGAGAAGGGCGAGGGCCGCGCCAACGGCCTCGCCGCCGGGGCCGGGCGTACCGAGAGGTCCGAGGAACGGGGGGCGATCGGAGGGCGGGACAGGACGACCGCCGGTCCGCCGGTCCGCCCGAGCCGTGAGCCGCGTCCTGGGGGCGTCGAGAACGACGTCCACGCGCGCGTGGACGACCGTTCCGGCGGCAGCGTGTCCCGCCATGAGTTCCGTGGCGCGTCGGGCGGTGAGTCCCGTGGGACGTCCGGTGACGGGGCCGCCGGGCCGGACTCGGACGCGTCCGTGCGTACGAAGGCGGAGGTGTCCGCGCGTACGGAATCGGGCGCCTACGCGCGTACGGAATCGGGCGCCGCGCGTACGGAGTCCGGTGACCCCTGGGACGACGGGCTCATCGCCCGGCGTGCCAACGAGACGGGGCACGCCGAACGGGTGCCGACCGTGGAGACCAGGACGCCGGCCGCGCAGTCGGTCGTCCCGCTCGCTTACGACGGGCAACTGCGGTCGCGCCTCGACGCGCTGCGGGAACTGGTGGGACTGTCGCGCACCCGGCTGGACAGCACGACCCTCGCGGAGGCGGGGCGCGTGCTGGACGAGGCGGCGGCGCGGCGCAGGCTCTCCGGGCAGCACACGGTCGTGGCCATCGCGGGCGCCACCGGCAGCGGCAAGTCGACACTGTTCAACGCGCTCGCGGGCGTGGCGATCTCGGAGACGGGCGTACGCCGGCCCACCACGGCCGCGCCCATCGCGTGCAGTTGGAGCGACGGCGCGGCGAGCCTCATCGACCGGCTGGGGATTCCGGGAAGGCTGCGGCGGCGGCCGTTGCAGAGCGCGGAGGCGGAGGCGCAGTTGCGCGGCCTCGTCCTGGTGGATCTGCCCGACCACGACTCGGCGGCGGTGCAGCACCGCGAACAGGTCGACCGGATCCTGGCGCTGGTGGACGCGGTCATCTGGGTCGTCGACCCGGAGAAGTACGCCGACGCGGTCCTCCACGAACGCTATCTGCGGCCCCTGGCCGGTCACGCGGAGGTCATGTTCGTCGTCCTCAACCAGGTGGACCGCCTCCCCGGGGAGGCCGCCCACCAGGTGCTCGACGATCTCCGGCGCCTGCTCGACGAGGACGGCGTCGCGCTGGGGGAGCACGGCGAACCCGGTGCCACCGTGCTCGCGCTGTCCGCGCTCACCGGGGACGGCGTGGGCGAACTGCGCGACGCGCTGGAGCAGTTCGTGGCCGAGCGGGGCGCGCCCGCCCGCCGGGTGCGCGCCGATCTGGACGTGGCGGCCGCGCGGCTGTGGCCGGTGTACGCCAATCAGCGGCGCGCGGGGCTCAGCGAGCGGGCGCGCGACGAGTTCGCCGCGCGCCTCGCGGACGCCGTCGGCGCCACCGCGGCGGGTGAGGCCGCCGAGCGTGCCTGGCTGCGCAACGCCAACCGCGCCTGCGGCACACCCTGGCTGCGGCTGTGGCGCTGGTACCAGGACCGGAGCGAACCCCCCACGGGGCGGCTCGCCCTGACGGCGCCCGTGGACGAGGAGGCCACTGCCCGGCAGCGCGTCGAACAGGCCGTGCGTACGTTGTCGGAGCGCGCGGCGAGGGGGCTGCCCCTGCCCTGGGCCCAGGCGGTGCGCGAGGCGGCCGTACGGGGCGCGCGGGGGTTGCCCGAGGCGCTGGACGAGCTGGCGGTGCGGGCCGGGGCTCCGGCGGGGCGGCCGCCGCGGCCGGGCTGGTGGCCGGCGGCGGTGCTCGCGCAGGCCTGCATGACGCTGGTCCAAGTCGTGGGAGGGCTGTGGCTGTTGGGGCAGATCATCGGCTTCATGGCACCGAATCTCGGGGTGCCGGTGCTGCTGATGGTGATCGGCATCGTCGGCGGTCCGGCCGTCGAGTGGGGCTGCCGACTGGCGGCACGTGGCCCGGCACGGCGTTACGGCCATGAGGCGGAACGGCGGCTGCGGGAGGCCGCCGCCGGGTGCGGGCGGGCCCGGGTGCTGGAGCCGGTGGCCGCCGAGCTGCTGCGGTACCGGGAGGTGCGGGAGCAGTACGGACGGGTGTTGGGGGCGGCGCCGGTGAGGTGAGGGTTCACCCCCTCGGGTGACCGGGTTTTCCACAACCGGCGAGTAGCACACAGGGCTCAGCGGGCCCGGCCCGACGGCGGCAGTCTGAACACGCGGCGATCACAGCACCGCCGCACGACGGGCGCAGCAGCCGTACGGGACGGGCCCGTACGCGTGCCCGGTGCCGTCGGCGTCCGACGCCGGCGTGAAGGAGGGGTTCGCGAGATGAACGAGACGATGGTGTGCGTGGTGGGGAACGTGGCGACCCAGCCGGTCTGCCGGGAGTCGGCGACGGGTTCGTCGGCCCGGTTCCGGCTGGCGGTGACCTCGCGGTACTGGGACCGCGAGAAGAACGAGTGGACCGACGGACACACCAACTTCTTCACGGTGTGGACCAGGCGCACGCTCGCAGCGAACGTGGCGTCGTCCGTCGCGCTGGGCGATCCGGTCGTGGTGCACGGGCGGTTGAAGGTGCGCACCGAACAGCGCGACGGGCAGAGTCGGGTCTCGGCGGACGTCGACGCGGTCGCCGTCGGCCACGATCTCTCGCGGGGTACGTCGGCGTTCCGTCGGACGCCCAGGGGCGAGGCGCCGATCACGGCTCAGTCCCCGTCCCAGTCGGAGCCGGCCTGGGAGACACCTCCGCCCGGCAGCGGGCTCGACACCACCGCCGAACTCAGGCCGGAGCCAGTCGGTGTGACGTGATCTCAGGCTTGGGCATCGGGCGCGGGCCCCTGAGCGGGGCTCGGATCGGGACATCGGATCGGGGCAGCGGATTTCGGGATGTCGGATCGTGCTCCATCGGCGAACGTGCTGTGAAGAGCCTGTGCGCACGCCTCATCGACTTGTCGATAAGTGCTGTTCGTGAGCTGTGCAACCGATAACGATTCCGATTCGGATCGGTTGTCCGACGATACGACTGGGAAGAGTGGTGCGCCACATCCCTAGGATGCCGGGCATAGCTCACGGGGCTTCTGATTCTGCTGGTGGGACCACACCCCCCACGTCAACGGGTCCTGCTCGAAAGGAAATTCTGTGGTTTCTTGGTTCTCGGCGTCGGTCTCCGGTTGGTCCGGGCGGGCCGCGCGCAGGCGATCGGCCGGCCGTCTCGCCGCCGTCTCGCTCGCGTCCGGTCTTGTCGTCGCGGGTGCGATCGTCGCCGCGAGCCCGGCCGCCGCCGACGAGACGCCGCAGAGCTCCGGCGGGGCGACCGCGACCATAGGCGGCCTCAAGACGTACGGGACGGCCGTGCTCCGCACCGACGAAGGCCAGGAACAGCAGCTTCCCGCAGGGTTGTTCGAGATGTTCGTCGACGGCGGCGGCACCCTGCAGACCTACTGCGTCGACGTCCAGAACCCGACACAGAAGGACGCCACGTACCAGGAGACACCCTGGAGCGGCACCTCGCTGGGAGCCAACAAGGACGCGGGCAGGATCCGTTGGATCCTGCAGAACTCCTACCCGCAGGTGAACGACCTCGCGGCGCTCGCCGGCAAGGCCGGGGCCAAGGGCCTCACCGAACAGGACGCGGCGACCGGCACACAGGTGGCGATCTGGCGGTACTCCGACGGAGCCGACGTGACGGCCCTGGATCCGGAGGCGGAGAAGCTCGCGGACTACCTGGAGAAGAACGCGCGGAACCTGACGGAACCGGCCGCCTCCCTCACCCTCGACCCGCCGGCGGTCTCCGGTCGTGCCGGCGAGCGGCTCGGTCCGGTCACGGTGCACACCAACGCCGACGGTGTGACCGTGACCCCGCCCTCGGAAGTGACCGCGGACGGCGTCCAGGTCGTCGACGCGGACGGTGAGCCCGTGACCTCGGCCGGTGACGGCAGCGAGCTGTACTTCGAGGTGCCCGAGGACGCCGCGGACGGTACGGCCGAACTGACCGTGCAGGCCTCGACGACCGTCCCGGTCGGGCGTGCCTTCGCCTCCGAGACCCGCAGTCAGACCCAGATCCTCGCGGGCTCCAGCGAGTCCACGGTCTCCGCGACGGCGACCGCGCACTGGGCCGAGAACGGCGCGATACCAGCACTGTCCGCCGAGAAGAACTGCGCCGAGGGCGGGCTGGACATCACCGCCGCCAACGAGGGCGACAAGCCCTTCACCTTCGAGCTGATGGGGATCACCTACACCATCGAGGCGGGCGGGACCAGGACGGTGACGATCCCGCTGCAGGAGGATCAGGCGTACGACTTCACGATCGAGGGGCCCAACGGCTACGCGAAGCAGTTCCGGGGCGTGCTCGACTGCCGCACCGAGACCGAGGCCGGCGCGAGTGGTGACTCGGTCCAGACGCTGAGCGAGCCGAGCCCGGCGACGGTCGGAGGCGGCACGGTCACCGACACCGGAACCGACCTCGCCGAGACCGGCAGCTCCGGCGCGACCCCGTTGATCGGCGGCATCGCCATCGGGCTGGTCGTGATCGGCGGCGCGGTGATGATCCTCCTCCGCAAGCGGAACCCCTGAAGAGTCTGAGGAGATCGCCGGACGCGGCGGCGAGGAATCGTCGGGGGAGAGCTCCTTGGCAACTCAACAGTGAGTGACCGCGCGGTGACACGTGCGCCGTGAAGCGGCCCCGGTACGCCCCCAAGGCGCCGGGGCCGCGTCGCCGGTGCGGTGGCTTCACCATCCGGTTTCCGTCGAGGGCTGGCCGTGCGGCAAGATGGGTGGTACTGCCCACTGCCAGATCTCAAGTTGCCGGACGGTTTCTCTTGGCTGAGTACATCTACACGATGCGCAAGACACGCAAGGCGCACGGCGACAAGGTGATCCTTGACGACGTCACGCTGAGCTTCCTGCCCGGCGCGAAGATCGGTGTGGTCGGCCCGAACGGTGCCGGTAAGTCCACCGTCCTCAAGATCATGGCGGGTCTGGAGCAGCCGTCCAACGGTGACGCGTTCCTCTCGCCCGGCTACACCGTCGGCATGCTCCTGCAGGAGCCGCCGCTGGACGAGTCCAAGACGGTCCTGCAGAACGTGCAGGACGGCGCCGCCGAGATCATGGGCAAGCTCAAGCGCTTCAACGAGGTCGCGGAGCTCATGGCGACGGACTACTCGGACGCGCTCCTGGACGAGATGGGCAAGCTCCAGGAGGACCTGGACCACGCGAACGCATGGGACCTGGACACCCAGCTGGAGCAGGCCATGGACGCCCTGGGCTGCCCCCCCGGCGACTGGCCCGTCACCAACCTGTCCGGTGGTGAGCGCCGCCGCGTCGCCCTGTGCAAGCTGCTGCTCGAGGCGCCCGACCTGCTGCTGCTCGACGAGCCCACCAACCACCTGGACGCCGAGTCCGTGCAGTGGCTGGAGCAGCACCTCGCGAAGTACCCCGGCACCGTCGTCGCCGTCACCCACGACCGGTACTTCCTCGACAACGTCGCGGGCTGGATCCTGGAGCTCGACCGCGGCCGTGCCATCGGCTACGAGGGCAACTACTCCACGTACCTCGAGACCAAGCAGACCCGTCTCAAGGTCGAGGGCCAGAAGGACGCCAAGCGCGCCAAGCGGCTCAAGGAAGAGCTGGAGTGGGTCCGCTCCAACGCCAAGGGCCGCCAGGCCAAGTCCAAGGCGCGTCTGGCCCGCTACGAGGAGATGGCCGCCGAGGCCGACAAGATGCGGAAGCTGGACTTCGAGGAGATCCAGATCCCGCCGGGCCCCCGACTGGGCAACGTGGTCGTCGAGGTCAACAACCTCAGCAAGGCCTTCGGCGAGAAGGTCCTCATCGACGACCTCTCCTTCACGCTGCCGCGCAACGGCATCGTGGGCATCATCGGCCCGAACGGCGCCGGCAAGACGACCCTGTTCAAGATGATCCAGGGTCTGGAGCAGCCCGACTCCGGTTCGATCAAGGTCGGCGACACCGTCAAGATCTCCTACGTCGACCAGAGCCGCGAGAACATCGACCCCAAGAAGACGCTGTGGGCCGTCGTCTCCGACGAGCTGGACTACATCAACGTCGGCCAGGTCGAGATGCCCTCCCGCGCCTATGTCTCCGCGTTCGGCTTCAAGGGCCCGGACCAGCAGAAGCCGGCCGGGGTGCTCTCCGGCGGTGAGCGCAACCGCCTCAACCTGGCGCTCACCCTCAAGCTCGGTGGCAACCTGCTGCTCCTCGACGAGCCGACCAACGACCTCGACGTCGAGACCCTGTCGTCGCTGGAGAACGCGCTCCTCGAGTTCCCCGGCTGCGCCGTGGTCGTCTCCCACGACCGCTGGTTCCTGGACCGGGTGGCCACGCACATCCTCGCCTACGAGGGCGAGTCCAAGTGGTTCTGGTTCGAGGGCAACTTCGAGTCGTACGAGAAGAACAAGATCGAGCGACTCGGTGCCGACGCCGCCCGTCCGCACCGTGCCACCTACAAGAAGCTGACCCGGGGCTGATCGATCTTGCGGCACATCTACCGCTGCCCACTGCGCTGGGCGGACATGGACGCGTACGGCCACGTCAACAACGTGGTCTTCCTCCGATACCTGGAGGAAGCCCGTATCGACTTCCTGTTCCGCCCGGAGAAGGACTTCAAGCAGGGGTCCGTGGTGGCACGCCATGAGATCGACTACAAGCGGCAGTTGGTCCACCGGCACCAGCCCGTGGACATCGAGCTGTGGGTCACGGAGATAAGAGCGGCGTCGTTCACGATCACCTACGAGGTCAAGGACCCGGACCAGGTCTACGTCCGCGCCTCGACGGTGATAGTGCCGTTCGACTTCTCGACGCAGCGGCCCCGCCGGATCACCTCCGAGGAACGTGAGTTCCTGGAGGAGTACAGGGATGACGCGGAAGAGGCCGTCGCCGCATGACGGTGCTCCACCTCGCCGACGAGGGGGAGGCGGCGGATCTCGCGGCCTTCCTCTCCCGGCTGCTCCACTACGACCGTGGTGCCGCGGTACGTCTCCAGGCGGCCGGCACCGCACTCGCCGTCTTCGGTCGGCCACCGTCCTTCGAGGTCCTGGCGATCCGGGCAGTGCGCCTCGCCAAGCCCTACGAGGACGGGATCGACGTCACGCTCGACGTGACCGTGTCGGCCGGCGAACTCCTGGAATCCATCGACGAGTCCGGGGCCACGGCCGTCGTCCCGGAAGCGGTGACCGGACCGCCGTGGGCCGGGGTGCTTCCCCCGCGCGGCGGCTGGCGGCCGGAGACGGGGCTGCCCGCACCGGACGCGCTACAGGCGATGGTCTCCGCGGCGGTGCGTGAATTCCGGTCCCGCACCGAGGAACTGCCGCCCGAACGCCGGACACGGGCCGAGCTGGACGGGATCGGGCGGGAGATCTGGTCCCGGGTGGTCGGGGACACGCCCCTTCCGGTGCGCGCCGTGCACGCGGCCCAGTCGCTGGGCTTCCTCCGCCCGCCGCGCGCGTCCGGCCCGCCCGAGACGGCGACACCGGAACTGTTCTCGTCGGGGGCGTGGCTGAGACTGCGCACACCGTACGGATCGATAGCCGTACGCAGGGCGGGGCTGGGAACGCTGGGCATCAGCGTCCGCTGAGCCCGCAGACGTCGCGTGCGAGCGGGCAGATCACGGCCGTGAGGGCGAAGAGGAGAGCAACGCCCCGGCCGAACGATGCCGTGCCCGCGCGCTGCCCGTCTAGCCCGGGGCGTTCACCATCGAGGCGGCCGCGTAGGTGAGGTAGTTCCACAGGGTGTGCTCGTGTTCCTCGGAGAGGCCGAGGTCGTCGACGGCGTCGCGCATGTGCTTCAGCCAGGCGTCGTGGGCGGCGCGGTCGACGGTGAAGGGGGCGTGGCGCATGCGGAGTCGGGGGTGGCCCCGGTTCTCGCTGTACGTGGTGGGCCCGCCCCAGTACTGGATCAGGAACAGGGTGAGGCGGTCCTCTGCCGGGCCCAGGTCCTCCTCGGGGTACATGGGCCGCAGGATCGGATCCTCGGCGACACCCTCGTAGAAACGGCGCACGAGGCGCCGGAAGGTCTCCTCGCCACCGACCTGCTCGTAGAAGGTCTGCTCCTGAAGCGTGCCGCGCCGAATCTCATTCACGTTCCCCATGGTCTCAGACGCGGCGGCGGAGGACCTGAGGCTTAGGACCATCACGAAGAGGGCGGACCGGTTGATTCCGGACCGAACTGCCGCGGTGCTCGCCTCTTGAGGCGTCCGGCCGCACAGTGGAGGTATGGGCACGCACACTGTGGACCACGACTTGGAACGTCTCGCCGCCGAGGCCCGGTCGGCGCTGGTGCGTGAGATCGAGGCGAGCGGGGCGTGGGACGCCGCCCCCGAGTGGCGGAAGGCGTTCGAGAGCGTCCCCAGGCATCTCTTCGTCCCGTACTACTACGTGGGCGTCCAGGGCGGCTTCGAGCGGCTGTGGGGCGAGGAACGCGACCCCCGGCGGCGGGCCCGCTGGGTGCGGGGCGCGTACGCCGACACGCCGCTCGCCACGCGGGTGCGGGACGGGGAGCTGATCTCATCCAGCAGCCAGCCGTCGCTGATGGCGAAGATGCTGGCCGAGCTGGAGGTGGAGGACGGCGACCGGGTGTTGGAGATCGGCGCCGGCACCGGTTACAACGCCGCCCTGCTCGCGCACCGGCTGGGGGACGACCTGGTCACGACCGTCGATCTGGACGCCGACATCACGGAGGCGGCGCGCAGGCATCTGGACGCCGCCGGATACCACCCGACCGTCGTCACCGGGGACGGGGCGCGCGGGGTGCCCGAGCGGGCGCCGTACGACCGGATCATCGCCACCTGCACGCTGCACTCGATCCCGCGCGCCTGGCTCGCCCAGTGCACTCCCGGCGCCCGCATCCTGACGCCGTTGGCGACGGGGCTGGTACGGCTTCGGGTCGAGGACGCGGAGCACGCGGAGGGGCGCTTCCTGCACACCTCCGCGTACTTCGTGCCCCTGCGCGGGGGCAGTGGGCCGGAAGCGGTGCATCCGCATCTGGGCGGACTGCCGCACCGGGCCAGGGACCACGAGCTCTTCCGGTTCCTGCTGGCCCTCACGGCGGCCAGTCTCGACCCGCACGAGGCGCTCGCGCTGTGGCAGCGCGAGGGGATGCCCTCGCGGGAGCGCTACGGCATCACGGTCCGCGGCGAGCACGCCTGGGCCTGGCTGGACGAGCCGGAGGGGCCGTACGCCTGGCCGCTGCCATGACCGGGCGCCGGGCGGGCACCGACGGGTCAGGGCCGACCGACGGCTCAGGGCCGACCGATGTGCTCGGTCGGCCCTGATGGTCGCGCTGCCGCGGGGCGGGTCAGCCCCGGCGGATCGTGATCGTCGTCCACGCGCCCACGTGGACCCGGTCCCCGTCCTGGAGGGGGATCGGGACGAAGGGCTGGATGGGGTCCTCGGAACCGTTGACCGTGGTGCCGTTCGTGGAGTTCTGGTCGACGACCGCCCAGCCGCCGTCGGGCTGCTGCACCAGTACCGCGTGCTGGTGGGAGACGCCCGGGTCCTCCGGCGGCACCGAGAGATCGATGTCGGGGGTGTCGCCGGTGGAGTGGCGGCGCCGTCCGATGGTGATCTGGTTGCCGGTGAGGGTGCGCCGCTGCTCCGGGGAGTACGCGGGCAGGTTCAGGCCCGCGGCCTCGGGGCCCGAGCGCTGCATCATCGCCATGAAGTAGTCACGATCAGGGCCGATGGTCGCGCTCCAGGTCGTCGGCGCCTGCTGGTACGCGGGGCCGGGCGGGGCCTGGGTCGCACCGGGCTGCGGGTAGCCGTAGCCGCCCGGACGGGCACCCGCGCCGCCGGGGCCGCCGGGGCCCGCAGGCCCACCGGGTCCACCGGGTCCACCGGGGCCGCCCGGGCCGGTCGACGGCGGGGAGATCACCCAGTCGTCGTCACCGCCGAACGAGGGGCCGCCACCGGAACCGGGGCCGCCGGGACCTCCGGGCTGGGGCCGCCGGGTCTCCTGCGGGAAAGCGGGCGGGGCGTGAGCCCCCGCCTGCTGGAACCCTTGCGGCGCCCCGCCGGGGCCCTGACCGCCACCGGGGCCCTGACCGCCGTGGCCGCCGGGCCCACCGGGGCCGGAGCCGCCGGGGAAACCGGACCCGCCAGGTCCGCCAGGGCCGCCGGGCCCGCCCGGCGTAGGCCCGGGCGGGGGCGGAACCGGTCGTGAGGGGTCGCCGCCGAAGCCGGAGGGCCCGGGACGTGAAGGATCGCCGCCGAAGCCCGAGGGGCCGGGACGCGAAGGGTCACCACCGAAGGCCGAGGGCCCAGGGCGCGACGGATCACCGCCGAACGCGGACGGACCGGACTGGCCCGGTCCCGCCTGCCCCGGACCCGGCTGTCCCGAAGGACCGCCGCCGAAGCCGGAGGAACCCCCCGGCCCCGACGGGCCACCGGGACCACCCGGACGTCCGGGTCCACCGGGACCCTGACCGCCATGGCCTCCGGGCCCTCCGGGCCCTCCGGGCCCGCCCGGACCCGACGGCTCGCCGCCGAAGGGCGGCCCCGGCGGAATCGGTTCGGCGGGACGGTTCACCTGCGAGGGGCGGGAGCTCTGGTAGTCGTACCCCTCACCGCCGCCGTAGGACGGCGGAGGCGGCTGCTGGAAGCGGAGCGCCGGATTCCCCCCGGCGCCGGGACCGCCCTGTCCGGGGCCTGGGCCTCCGGGGCCTGGACCGCCGGGACCGGGACCGGGGCCACCCGGCCCCTGTCCGGGCGCCGGAGGCCGCGGCGCGGCCGGTGTGTACGTGGTCGCCGTGTTCGTCAGGAAGTTCCACCGGCACTCCTCGCAGAAGGGCGCGCCGCCCTCGCGGGGCGTGCGGCACTGCGGGCAGAGTTCCGGGTCGGCGGCGAGGCGCGGGCGTCCGCCGGGACCCCCGGGACCCCCAGGTCCCCCCGGGCCGCCGGGTCCCCCGGGACCGCCCGCGCCCGGAGGCGGGGGAGGGGAGCCGGGCGGCGGGTATCCGTAACCGGCGCCCGGGGGCGGCGGTGGTGGCGGCGGGGGTACGGCACCGGCCATACGGTGACCGCAGACCTCGCACCAGTCGTCGGAACCCGACTGGTGTCCGTTCGGGCAGGTCGGCATGTCGGCGCTTCCCCCTCTCCTTTCCGGCCTCGCGGCCGGTTCCTGTGGCCGCGACGGGCCGGTGTGGCCGGTTCAGCCCGGATCCCCGGTGGGGGAGCCAGGCTCATGTGCAGCGGTGTTTCCGGGTTTTGCTTGTTTGCTTCCAGCTACTTCTTTACACGAACAGTCTTTGTCGACCGTGTCTCGAGAGTCATCTCGTCGGCCTCCGTGACCTTCGCCTTCAGTCGCACAGTACCTGTCGCCGCGTCGACCACGTCCACCACCTTCGCAAGCAGTTTCGCAGTATCCGCGTTCCCCGAGGCGCTGGCGAGCTGAACGGCCCGCCCCAGCTTTGCCGTTGCTCCGTCGAAATCGCCGGATTTACGGGCATCCAAACCTTGTTGGATGACTTGTGCCAGTTCGGCCTGACCCGTGTAGTGCGCGACCTGGGGATTGATCGACGTGGACGCGACCATGTCGTCGGTCCACACGGCCTTCACCAGGCCTTGGGCGCCGAGGTTCTGCGCGGTGCCGTCCGACTGCGGGATGACGAGCGAGACACGGGCGGCCAACATCTCCTGGCCGACGTTGGCGGCCGGGACCTCGACGCACACGTGGTAGTCGCGGGACTCGTCCCCCCACGAACCGGTCGGGTAGTCCCCGGCGCGCGGTCCGGCGTCGGTGCGACGGTCGGTCAACTCCTCGACGGTGGGCGCCACTTGCTTCACGAACTTGATCTGCGTGCCGACCGGGGTCCACAGCCGGAGCGCGACGTCCGCGACCTCCTTGCCCATGGCCGCCTCCATCATCTGTGTGAAGTCCGCGGACAGGGCGGCCGGGTCGGCGACGATGTCGGCGGTGCCGAGCAGCGCGGAGGCGATGGTCGTGACCTCTTTCACTTCCCAGTCGGTGCCCACTCCACGCGCGTCACAGGTGAACCGTCCGGCACAGGCGTCCAGCGCGGCCTTCAGATCCTCCGGCGACTCGTGCTCGTTGCGGCCGTCGGTGAGCAGGATGCCGTGGCGGATGGCGACGTCCGCCGAGGCGAGCAGTCGGTCGGCGAGCTTCAGCCAGGTGCCGATGGCGGTACCGCCGCCCGCGCTGAGCCGGCGCAGGGCCTGCTTGGCCTGGTCCCGGGTGGCGGAGTCGGCGACCGCGAGCCGGCCGCCGCCGGGGTAGACCTCCCGGGCCACATGGGTGCCGTCGATCACGGCGAAGTGGACGCCGTCGCGCAGGGTGTCGATCGCGGCGGCCGTGGCGTCCCGGGCGTTGCGCATCTTGGTCGGCGGGTAGTCCATCGACCCCGAGCAGTCGACCATGAGCGCCACGGCGGCGGACGGGCCCTGGCCGGGCGAGTACAGGTGCGGCGCGGCGACCGCGCTGCCGATGGTGCCACCGCCGGTGGCGCTGACCGTGACGATGGCGTTCACCTCACGGCCGCCCTCGGGCAGGTACTCGTTCTGGTACACCTCGACCGAGAACTGCGGCACGTTCGACTTCGAGAAATTGGCCATGCCTACTCAGATCCCCCTAGCGGCCCCACAGCACGTGGGGTGATGACTGTGCGTGCCCGTACCCGGACCGGTCCCCTCCGGTCCGTCGGCCCTTCCCGTCCGGCCGCCGGGGTGCCCGCGAACATCCCGCCCGCGCGCACCCTCAGGCCGATCCTGCCCCCTGAGGCGGCGCCGGGAACGGCAGGATCGCCACTGTTACGTTGTCGTGGCCACCTCCGTCGAGAGCGCGGCCCACGAGGACCTGCGCGCAGTGCAACGGCCGCTCGGCCGCGTCCAGGGGCACGGCCTCGGCCATCTCCTCCGCGGCTTCCGCGTAGTTCCACAGCCCGTCGGTGCACACCACCACTACACCTGGCCGGTCCGGCTTGAAGGAAGCGGTGTGCGGCTCCAGTTCGTACGCGTCCGCGCCGAGCCAGCCGGTGATCGCGTGGGCGCGCTCGTCGGCGTACGCCTCGGCTTCGTTCATCAGTCCCGCGGACACCATCTGCGCCGCCCACGAGTCGTCCTCGGTGAGCCGGGCCGGGGGCGCGCTGCGGTCCACCGGCACCCAGTAGGCGCGGCTGTCGCCGACCCAGCCGACGACGAGCAGGCTCGGGGTGACGACGGAGCCGACGATGGTGCAGGCCGGCGCGTTCTGGTGCGGGGCGTGCTCCTGGGCCGTCTCCGGCTCCTCCGCCAGGGCGTTGACCGCGCTCGCGGCGGCGACGATCGCGTCGTGCATCGCCTGCTGCGGGTGGGTGCCGCGCGGCAGCGACTCCAGCACCGTCTCGTTGGCGGCGCGGGCCGCGGCGAACGAGGCGTCGTCGGGGCGGGTCGCGGACGACACGCCGTCGCAGACGATCGCGACGACCGCAGGGGAGCCGTCCGGCAGCGCGGTCGAGGAGATCGCGAACGAGTCCTCGTTGCGGTGGTGGCGCAGGCCCCGGTCGCTGACCGCGGCGACCGCGCCCAACTCCAGTTCCATGTGGTCGCGCTCGCGGGGTTGGGCGTGTCCGCAGTTCTCGCAGTAGCCGTCCCGGTCGACGTGGCCAGCGCGGCAGGCCACGCACACCTTCGTACCGGCCGGCGGGGTGGCGAGGTCGGTGGTGCGCGGGTCCGGCGGCTGGGGCGCGGCCAGCGGGTACTCGTCGGGCTCGTGGTGCCGGTCGAACCGTACCCCCCGCCCGGGTCCGGGCAGTTCGCCGCCGCCGGAGTCGGTGCCCTGTATGTCGGTGGGTCGGACCACCGGCGGGGGCGTGTCGGTGCTGGGTTCGGAGGCGACGGGCCAGTCCACGGGGGCGGCCTCGTCGGGCGCGGTGCCCGCCGTCCCGTTCATGGTGATGGTCGGCTGGTCCTCCGGCGGTGCGGGGACCGTCGAGAGGTCATGGCCGCACGCACCGCAGAAGCGGTCGTCCGAGGCGAGGGGCCACTCGCAGATCGGGCACTTCGTCAGCGCGGTCGGCTGGGGCATCTGCGACATCAACTACACCCACGTCCGGGGGCGGTAACGGTTGGCACGTTCCACCAGGTCGATCCTCTCCTCGCCGCCTTGGGCGAGCCGGGCCAAAGTGCGGTACGACCGCTCCAGTCCGAAGCGGAGTCCGCGCTCGTCCAGCGTGCTGCCGAGCAGCACCCGCTCGCCGGCCGGGGGCGCGGCACCCTGGCTC
Source organism: Streptomyces akebiae (assembly GCF_019599145.1). Lineage (NCBI taxonomy): Bacteria > Bacillati > Actinomycetota > Actinomycetes > Kitasatosporales > Streptomycetaceae > Streptomyces > Streptomyces akebiae. Next base: position 6,680,425 of record NZ_CP080647.1, read on the forward strand.
CCGGAGAGTACCCAGTCCAGGGCGCAGCCGAGGACCTCTGTGGACAACTGCTCGCGACGCACCGCGTCCAGACCGTACCCGCCGAGCGCCTCGACCTGCCCGGCGGCCGCGGTCAGATCGTCCAGGAAGGGGGCCTCCGACGCGGCTCCGCCCGCCGTGGCTCCCGCTCCGAGCGTCGCCTCCGTACGGTGTCTGAGCCGCGCCCGCACGGCGGCGACCCGGGCGGCGGTGTAGTGGATCGACGCCTCCGGTACGGACTCCAGGGTCCGGACGGCGTTCTCCCGGTCCCCGGCGGTCAGCCGCACCCGGGCGAGCCCGAACGCGGCGCTGACGAAGCTGGGGTCGGTCGTCCACACCAGGCGGTAGTACTCGGCGGCGTTGTCCAGCTGCCCCAGCACCTCGGCGCACAGGCCGAGGGCCAGCTTGGGGGCCGGCTCGCCCGGGAAGGCGTCGTAGATCGCGTCGAAGGAGAGCGCGGCGTTCTCGTGGTCGCCGGTGGCGAGCGCGGCCACGCCCCGGTACCAGACCACCCGCCAGTCGTCGGGGTGGTCCCGCTCCAGGGCGTCCAGGGTGGCCAGGGCGATGGTGAACTCGGCCATCTCCAGCCGGGCCCGCAGCTCGCGCAGCCGCAGCTCCAGCGAGCCGCTGGGGGCGGCGTGCAGCGCCGTGATCAGCTCGGTCGGCGCGGAGGTCATCAGCCCCGCCAGGAACCCGGCGTTCGGGTCCCCCGGGTCCACGCGCGGGACGGGCAGCGCGAGGGCCGCGGCGGCGGTGTCGAGCTGTCGGGTGAGCCGGGTGGGGACGGCCGCGCCGGCGGTCAGCAGGGCGGGCGTACCGGAAGGCGAACCGCCGTTCCCGGCGAGGGAGGCGGAAGGCGAACCGCCGTTCCCCGTGAGCGAAGCGGAAGGCGAACTCCCGTTCCCGGCGAGGGAAGCGGCAGGCGAACCACCCTTCCCCTCAAGGGAGCCGAAAAGCGAACCACCTTTCCCCGGCAGCGATCCGGAAGCCGAACCCCCGTTCCGCGCGGCAGCCGCCCTGCCTCGCCACAGCCCCCTCCCCACCGGAACCACCCGCGTCCCCAGCCGGGACACATCCCCGTCCAGCTTCGCGAACAGCTCCGTGTCCGTGACCTTCACCTCGGGCCCGAAGATCGTCGACAGGGCGGGACGGGCCCGTCCCGTCTGGAGGGAGACGACCTCCCGCAGCACACCCGTCAACTGCTCCGACATCTCCTGCGCGGAGGCGAACCGACGGGCCGGGTCGGGGTCGGTGGCACGTACGAGCAGCCGGTAGAAGGACTCGTACTGGCGGAAGACCTCGATGTTGTCGGGATCGGGCAGGGAGTCCACGAACACGTTCGTGTAGCCCTGGAAGTCGAAGGTGAGGACCGCGAGCGTCCGGGCGACCGTGTACAGGTCGGAGGCGACGGACGGGCCCACGTCGGCGACTTCGGGCGCCTGGTAGCCGACGGTGCCGTAGATGGCCGACTCGTCGTCGTCCATCCTGCGCACCGCGCCCATGTCGATCAGCTTGAGCTGGTCCTCGGTCTGGATCGCGTTGTCGACCTTGAAGTCGCAGTACAGCAGGTTGCGGCTGTGGAGGTGACCGAGCGCCTCCAGGGCCTCGATGCCGTACGCGCACGCCTGCTCGACCGGCAGCGGGTCGCGGCGGCCGTCCGTCGTGCGGCGGCCGTTGGCGATCTCCTTCAGCGACTTGCCGCCGACGTACTCCATGACGATGTACCCGTCCAGCGAGCCGGTGCGCTGGTCGAGGTGCTCGACGAAGTTGTAGATGCGGACGATGTTGGAGTGCTCGATCTCGGCGAGGAAGCGGCGCTCGGAGATCGCGGCGGCCATCGCGTCCTGGTCGCCGGTGTCCAGCAGGCCCTTCAGCACCACCCAGCGGTCCGACACCGCCCGGTCTATGGCCAGATAGATCCAGCCCAGACCGCCGTGTGCCAGACAGCCCACGACCTCGTACTGGCCGCGCACGATGTCGCCCGCGTGCAGTTTCGGCACGAAGGAGTACGGGTGGCCGCACTTGGTGCAGAAACCCTCCGTGCGCCCGGGCCGCTCACCGCGTGCCCGGCCGACCGGTGCCCCGCAGTCGGAGCGCGAGCAGAACCGCTTCCGCTCGGGCACCTCGGCGGTCTCCAGCACCATCGAGCGCGGGTCGGGACGTGGTACGTCGGGGACCTGGACCAGACCCACGCCGAGCCGCGCCCGCCCCGAGGTGCCGGAGGTCTTGCCGGAGCTGCGCACCGACACCGAGCGGCCCGTCGACCGGCCCGACAGGGCACGGGAGAGCCGGCCGGAGACCGAGCGCCGGGACTGCGAGGAGCGCGCGGACGAACGCGAGGAGCGCGTGCTGCTGGAACCGGAGCCGTGCGAGCCGCGCCCGCCCCCGGTGATGCCGGTGGGCGGGGAGTTGACCATGCCGCTCGTCGAGACGACCGGCGCCAGACCGCACTCGTCGCAGTACAGCTCGCCGCCGCCCACGTCCTCGTACGAACCCGAGCAACCGGGCCGCTGGCACGACTGCCGCGACGCCTCTTCGCCCGCCGGGCTCGCGCTCTCCTCTGTCCCACTCACGGCTGTTCCTCCCTTCGGTCCTGGGGCGCACGCTGGGGCGGCACCGACTGGCCCAGCAGTTCGGCGGCCGCATGCTGGTAGCGCAGCACCGCCATCTCGGCGACACGCAGATCGCAGGGGGCGCTCCACAGCATGCGCCGCGCCGCGTCGTACCGCTCGACCAGCAGCGAGTCCTCCGCGAACCCGTGCCGGGCGACCTTCGCCTTGTACGCGTCGAGTCGGCCGCGCAGCTCCGCGCGGACCGCCAGTGGCGCGGTGACCGCCGTCAACGACTCGCGGGCCCGCAGCAGTTCGTCGTCCGCCTTCTGCTCCAGGGACTCCAGGAGCGGGGAGAGCCGGTGCCACTGCGCGTGTCTGCGGTACTCCGCCGCCATCGCCAGCTGCTCCTGCAGCACCGTCGGCGGGCCGCTCACCACGGGCACCTCCGTCGCGGCGATCTTCGCCAGCACCTCACCGCGCGCGCTGCGCGCCTCGGCGAGCGTGCGGTCCGCACGGCTGAGGACGTCCCGCAGCTTCACCAGCCGGGCCTCCGCGTCCTGCCGGACCGTCAGCACGGCGTCGATCTCCCGCCGCACGTCCTCCAGGGCCCGTGCCTCGCGGTCGTACGTGGAGGTGTCCGGGCGGCCGCCACCGGGAGCCGAACTGCCCGGCGCGGGCACCCAGAAGGCCAGCGGGTCCGAGATGACCTGCTCACGGAGCCGGGTCAGGGTGCGGGTGATCCGCTCCAGGTCGTCGCCGGCCGGATGTTCGCCGGGGCGGACGCCCACGGAGTGCGCGAGGTGACGGGTGCGCTGGAGCTCGGCGGCCAGTAAATCGATTCTGGCGGGCAGCGCGGACCACACCGCGTCGGCGGCCACGACCATGTCCAGCGAGGACGCGTACAGGTCGTTCATCCGGTCCACCAGCGTGACCAGCGAGAACTGTTCGCTGAGCCGGGTCGTGCCCTGCAGCGTCGGCGCGTTCGCCATCGCCGTCGCGGAGCCGGCGACCGTGACCGCCTCGCCGCGCAGCAGTTCGGTCAGCTCCACCAGGTCCTCACGGCTGGACCAGCGGCGCCGCGAACGGATCTCCCGGGCGCTGCGCAACGCGTCCGAGTACGCGTCGAAGTACGCCCACAGCAGCGTGATCGACGCCTCCGCGGCGCTCCAGCGCTCCTTGGTGACGCCGGTCAGCTCGGCGCCTTCGAGCAGCCTGCGGCCCGCGTGGTCCTGAAGGGCGAGCAGCGAGGTCTCGATGGCCTCGTGCTCCGCGCCGAGCCGCGCGAGCGCACGGTCCACCTCGTCCCGGTCCATCACCGGCCCGGTGGATCCCGCGACGCCCATCGATCACCTCTCGCTGCTGTCGGTGTCCGTCAGTTGAATGCGGCCCTCGTACGTCGGTCCCGGTCGGTCAGTCTCTGTACTGCTGGGGGGAAGGCGGCCGGGACTGCGCCGAGTCGTCGCCGAGCGTCCCGGAGAGCCACGTGTCGTACGAGTCCTGCCAGCCGTCCTTGAGGTAGTCCACCAGCACCTGATTGACCCGGCGTACCAGATCCGCGTCCTTCAGGTTCATCGCCACGCCGTAGTACTCGGTGGTGAACGGAGCGCCCTTCAGATCGACCGTCGGATCCTGCGCCGCCTGACTCGCTGCGAGCGCTCCGTCGGTCACCACGGCGTCGACCTCGCCGAGTTGGAGCCGCACCAGGCAGTCGAGTTGGTTGGGGACGGTCAGGGAGATGTCGGCGGAGGCGGGCAGCTTGCCCGACTTCTTGCCCGCCTCAAGGGTGGACCAGGCGGTGGAAGTGGCCGCCGTGCAGATCTTCTTGCCCGCCAGCGTCTTGCCGTAGCCCTTGATCGTCGAGGACTTGGGGGCCAGGACCTGCTGCCCGGTCTTGAAGTACGGCTGGGAGAAGGCGACATCCTTCATGCGGTCGCAGCTGATCGTCATGGTGCGGACCACCATGTCGACGATCCCGTCCTGGAGCGCGGGAATGCGCTGGCTGGTGGGAATCGCGCGGAAACGGACCTTGTCCCGATCGCCCAGTATCTCCTCGGCGATGCGGTGCACGATGTCGATGTCGAAGCCCTCCAACTCGGCCTCGTCCTTGCTGCTGTTCGGATCGCGGTAGCCCCAGCGGAAGCTGTTCTGGTCGACGCCGACCGTGAGGACGTCGTTGTTCCTGATCCGCTCGATCGCCGGGCCGGACTCGTTCGAGGAGGGCCTCGGGCTCTGGTTCTCCGGGTCCTTCATGGTGTCGCACTCGTCCGCCCGCACCTGCGTGCCCCGGGCCACCCCCTGACCCCCGGTGCCCGTCGCGCCGTCGCCGCGGGTGCCCTTCACCGGCAGCACCAGGGCGAAGACCAGGGTCAGGGCGCAGAGGACAGCCATCGCGCCCACGCCGCCCCAGCCCTTGAGACCGGCCCGCAGGCGCCGTACCGCGTTCATCGCTCCTCCTTCCACCGAGTCTCCTCCCGCCGTCGTCACCGGTACTCCGAAAGCCTGCGCCCGATGCCCAGCACCGCGCCGGCCGCGCCCAGCACGGCCAGTACGGCGGCACCCACGGGGAGCCCGAGCATCGCGTCACGGCCACCCTGGGCCGCCGTGAGGAACTCCCGCTTCTCGTACGCGCTCGCGATGCCCAGGTTCTTGTCGACCTCGTCGAAGCACTCACCGGTCGGCTTGTCGCCGTCCGGGCAGTCGGTCGTGGACCGGCCGCCGATCACCTGGTCGAGAGCGCACTGGTAGTCGCCCTTGTCGTCGGCGGCGCGGGCGTTGTCGTGCCGGTCGCGCCACTCCTCCATGCCCGCGCCGGCGGCCCGTACGGGGTTCTTGCCGCTGTCGTCGTCGGCGAGTCGCTCGGCGGCGGCCAGCTGCTTCTCCAGGGTGGCCATCTCCAGCCCGAAGTTGTGGTCGAACTCGTCCACGGCACGGGGTTCGCCGTCGACCGTGATCTCGGTGGTCTGCGCACCCCGGCTGATCAGCGTCAGGTTCTCGTTGCCCCGGGCCCTGAGGGAGGCGATGCGAGCGTCGTTCAGCGCGGTCAGCGAGCGCACGCCGCTGTCGTAGGAGTCGTTCAGGCCCGAGCGGGCGACGGTGTGCCCTACGGCCAGCCAGAGCAGGACGACCGTGGAGGCGGCTGTCGCGGCGACCATGCCGTGGTTCAACACTCGGTTGGTGCGACGGTAGTTGCGCCGCTGGGCCCAGACCAGGCCACCGATGGCAACCGCACCGAGAGCGATCGCGGCCCATGGATACGACGTGGCGTCGGCGTAGTCGTCACGCAGCCGCTCGTTCTCGTTGTCGTAGATCTCCTTGGCCTTCGGGAGCATCTGGTTCTGCATCTTGTCGTTGGCGTAGCGCAGGTAGGCGCCGCCCAGCGGATAGCCCAGCCGGTTGTTGGCCCGGGCCCGCTCGACCAGGCCCTTGTACTCCGGGAGCAGGGCGTTGAGTTCGGCGACGCGCTTCTCGGAGTTCGAGCCGGTCTCCGAGGCCGAGGCGGCGATCGCCAGGTTGTCGGCCGCCTCCTTGATCTCCCCCTCGTACTCGTCGCGGGACTGCTTCGTCTCCTGCCCGCCCGCGAGGAAGCCGCTGGAGGCGGCGGTGTTCGCGTCGGCGAGGGAGCTGTAGATGTCGGCCGCCGCCGAGCTGAGCGGCTGGCTGCCGTGGAGCACGTCGTCGGCGGCGGCCGCGCGGTCGTTCATCTGCCAGGCGGTGACGGAGCCGAACGCGACGACCAGGAGCGCGAGGACGGCGCCGATGATGCGCAGTCGGCCCGGCTCGGTCGTCGCGGCGGCGCGCAGCCGGTCGGCGCCCTCGGCGAACGCGGTCCGGCGGGGCGGCCCGCCGTCCGGGGCCGGAGGCGGCACGGGGGACCTCGACCCGGGTGTGGCCTGAGGCGGCACGGTGGGACCCGGGCCCGTGGGTGGTGCCGTCGGTGCCGCGCTGCCCTCCGGCGTGAATGTCACCTGACCTCCCCCTGGTCATCCGTCCATCGCTTCCGCCCGCTCGCACGGACAGAGGTGCACGGCCGCCAGTATCGCCGTCGGGACTGACAACGCACAGACCTTGACTCGATCTTGTTCCCCGATCGTGTCCGTAGGCGCTGTCCTTGTCGAATTCCGGCGCGGCACAAGGCTTCCCGCACCACCCCCTGCCCATGAATACGCGGTTCGTTCGGGTTCGGTTCCCTGGGGGTTCGAACGCGTTCGAGGGGGAGATCCGGAGGGTGGCGCGGGGGTGGGGTCAGCCTCTCTCGTAGTGCGCCCGCACGCGCGCGTGCACGCCGCGCGGCGCGCCCACGTGATCGAGGCCGAGCAGCGCCGCGCCCAGCACCGGGGCGGCCGTGACCACCCGGGGAACGGCCTTGGGCGCGGCGGCGGCCAGCGCCTCGCGGATCCGGGCGTCGAGGAGGGGGTGCCGGGTGGCGAGGACACCGCCGCCGAGGAGGACGGGGGTCTCCTCGCCGAGGAGGTCCAGGCGGGTCAGGGCCACCGTCGCCATGGCCACCACCTCCTCGGCCATACGGTCCACCAGCGAGCGGGCCACCGGGTCGCCGCCGGTGGCCGTGGCGAAGAGGACCGGGGTCAGCTCATGGCGGCGGACGGCCGGGATGTGCCCCAGGTGCAGGGCCTCGACCAGGGCGTACACGGAGTCCAGGCCGAAGTGCGCGGGCAGCGTCTCGGCGAGTGCCGTGGGACCGCCCCGGCCGTCCTCGGCACGGGCCGCGTGCCACATCGCCTCCTCGGCCAGGCCCCAACCGCCGCCCCAGTCCCCGGAGATACGCCCCAGCGCGGGGAAGCGGGCGGTGCGGCCGTCCGGGCGCATGCCGACGCAGTTCACGCCGGCACCGCACACCACGGCCACGCCCCGGGGCTCGGCCACGCCGGCCCGCAGGATCGCGAAGGTGTCGTTGCGGACCTCGACGGTCGTGCCCCACGCGCGCGTGCGCAGCGCCGCCGCCAGTCCCTGCTCCTCCACGGGGAAGTCGGCGTTCGCGAGGCACGCCGAGACATGGTCGACCGAGCCGACGCCGGCCTCGGCGAAGGCCCGCCGTACGACGTCCGCGAGGCCGTCGACCGCTACGGTCACCCCGACCGTCGGCGGCTGGAACCCGCCGCCGCGCGCCGTGCCCATCACCTCCCCGTCGGGCGCGATCACGGCCACGTCGGTCTTGCTGTTGCCCGCGTCGACGGCGAGCACGCTCCCGCGCCCGCCGTCACGCCCGCGTACGCCCGCGCCCGGATCGGGGTGGGCGCCCGCGGTCGAACTCCCGCGCACGCCGTCGCTCATGCCCACGCGAGGTGCTCCCGGTTGTGTGCGAGCAGCCGGTCGGTGAGGGTCTCGGCGTACGCGTACTGGCCGATCAGGGGATGGGAGAGCAGGGCCCGGAAGACCCGGTCCCGGCCGCCGCGCAGGGCCGCGTCGAGGGCCAGGTCCTCGTAGGCGGTCACGTTCGCCATCAGGCCCGCGTACAGCGGATCCACGGTGGGTACCGGCAGCGGCTCCGCGCCGTCCGGGCCCACGGCGGCCTGCACCTCGATCACCGCGTCCGCGGGCAGGAACGGCAGCGTGGAGCCGTTGACGGTGTTGACCACCTGGTACGGGCTGCCCCCGTCGCCCAGCAGTGACGCGGCGAGGTCCACGGCCGCCTCCGAGTAGAAGGCCCCGCCCCGCCGGGCGAGCAGCGCGGGCTTCTCGTCGAGCGCCGGGTCTGCGTACATCTCCAGCAACTCCCGCTCCATCGCGGCCACCTCGGCGGCCCGCGAGGGCTTGGCACCCAGCTCCCGTACGACCTCGTCGTGGGCGTAGTAGTAGCGCAGGTAGTAGGACGGGACCACGCCGAGGCGGTCCAGGACCGGGCGGGGCAGGCGCAGGTCGGCCGCGATCGCCTCGCCGTGGTCGGCCAGCAGCTTCGGCAGGACGTCCTCGCCCGTGGGGCCACCGAGGCGGACCCCGGTCTCCCAGGTGAGGTGGTTGAGGCCCACGTGGTCCAGGTGCACCTCGGCCGGGGCCACACCGAGACGCGCGGCGAACTTCCGCTGCAGGCCGATCGCCACGTTGCACAGGCCGACCGCTTTGTGGCCGGCCCGGAGCAGGGCGCGGGTCACGATCCCCACCGGGTTGGTGAAGTCGATGATCCAGGCGTCCGGGTTGGTCCGGCGCACTCGCTCGGCGATGTCCAGGACGACCGGGACCGTGCGCAGCGCCTTCGCCAGGCCGCCCGCGCCGGTGGTCTCCTGCCCGACGCAACCGCACTCCAGCGGCCAGGTCTCGTCCCGCTCCCGGGCGGCCTGGCCGCCGACGCGCAGCTGGAGCAGCACGGCGTCCGCGCCCTCGACGCCCCGGTCCAGGTCACCGGTGGTGACGATCCGGCCCGGGTGCCCCTGCCGGGCGAAGATCCGGCGGGCCAGCCCGCCGACCAGCTCCAGCCGGTCGGCGGCCGGATCGACGAGCACCAGCTCCTCGATCGGCAGCGTGTCCCTGAGCCGGGCGAACCCGTCGACGAGTTCGGGAGTGTAGGTCGACCCTCCGCCGACCACGGTGAGCTTCATAGCTGTATCAACCCTTTACTCCGGTCAGGGTGACGCCTTCGACGAACGCCTTCTGGGCGAAGAAGAACACGAGGATCACCGGGGCCATGACCAGCACGGTCGCGGCCATGGTCAGGTTCCAGTCGGTGTGGTGCGCGCCCTTGAAGGACTCCAGGCCGTAACTGAGCGTCCAGGCGGCCGGGTTCTCGGAGGCGTAGATCTGCGGTCCGAAGTAGTCGTTCCAGGCGTAGAAGAACTGGAACAGGGCGACGGCCGCGATGCCGGGCTTCGCCATCGGCAGGACGACCCGCAGCAGGGTGCGCAGTTCGCCGCAGCCGTCGACCCGGGCCGCGTCCAGGTACTCGTTGGGGATGGTCATCAGGAACTGGCGCAGCAGGAAGATGGAGAACGCGTCCCCGAACGCCATCGGGATGATCAGCGGCCACAGCGAACCGGACAGGTCCATCTGCTTGGCCCAGAACAGGTACATCGGGATCACCACGACCTGCGGCGGCAGCATCATCATCGAGATGACCAGCATCAGCGCCAGATTACGGCCCCGGAAGCGGAACTTGGCGAGTGCGTACGCCACGGGGAGGGACGACACGACGGTGAGGACCGTGCCGAGGCCCGCGTAGACCAGGGTGTTCCGCCACCAGGTCAGGAAGCCGGGGGTGTCGAGGACCTGGCGGTAGTTGCCCCACTCCCAGGTGTCCGGGATCAGATCGCGGGTGAGTGCCTGCTGATCGCTCATCAGCGAGGTCAGCACCACGAAGACGAAGGGCAGGGTGAAGAAGAGCGCGGCGGCCACGCCCAGTGAGTGGACGGCGATCCACTCCAGCAGGGCCCGGCGGCGGGCGGTCCGCTCGCTGTCGGGGGCCGCCACCGTCGTGACGGGCTTGTCGCGTACGTCCAGTACCTGGGTCATCAGTCACCCGCTCCGATCAGTCCGCCCCGGCGCCGCATCAGCAGCGCGGTGAACACCATCGACAGGGCGAACAGCACGAGGGCGACCACACAGGCGGCGCCGTAGTCGAAGCGCTGGAAGCCCAGGTTGTAGACGAGCTGAGGCAGCGTCAGGGTCGACTTGTCCGGGTAGCCCGGCTCGAACTGCTGCCCGGAGCCGCCGATGATGCCGGAGGCGACCTTCCCGGCCACCAGGGGCTGCGTGTAGTACTGCATGGTCTGGATCACGCCCGTGACCACGGCGAACATCACGATCGGCGAGATGCTCGGCAGCGTCACGAACCGGAACCGCTGCCAGGCCGAGGCCCCGTCCAGTTCGGCGGCCTCGTACTGCTCCTTGGGGACGTCGAGCAGCGCGGCCATGAAGATCACCATCAGGTCGCCCACGCCCCACAGCGCGAGGGCGGTGAGCGCCGGCTTGGACCAGGCCGGGTCGGTGAACCAGCCGGGCGTCGGCAGGCCCAGTCCGTCGAGGACCGAGTTGACCGGCCCGGTCCCGGGGTTGAGGAGGAAGACGAAGGCCAGCGTCGCGGCGACCGGCGGGGCGAGGTACGGCAGATAGAAGAGGGTGCGGAAGACACCCGCCCCGGTTTTGATCTTGGTGATCAGCAGACCGACGCCGAGCCCGAAGAGCACCCGGCAGGTGACCATGATCAGCACCAGCCAGAGCGTGTTGCGCAGGGCCGGCCAGAACATCGGGTAGTCGTGGAAGACGTAGGACCAGTTGCCGAGGCCGCGGAACTGGGGGGCGCCGAAGCCGTCGTACTTCATGAAGGAGAAGTAGACGGTGGACACCAGGGGATAGGCGAAGAAGACGCCGAACCCGATGAGCCACGGTGACAGGAAGGCCACCGTTCGAAGCGCCGACCTGCGGCGCTTCGCGCGGAGAGTGAGCGTGGACACCGGGCGCTACTTCGCCTGCGCGATGTCGGTGTCGATCTGCTTCGCGGTCTTCTCCAGGCCCTTCTGGAGGTCCGTCACCTTGCCGGACTCGTACTGGTAGCCGAAGTCCTGCAGCGTCGTCTGGTACGTGGAGCCGTTGACGGAGGCCGGCGGAGTGTTCGAGTGCTCGTTCTGGGCGATGTCCAGGAAGGTCTGGAAGCCCTCGTCCACCTTCAGGTCGGGCGACTTCAGGGCCGCGAACGTGGACGGCACGTTGTGGATGGCGTTGGCGAAGGAGACGACGGCCCCGGTGTCGGTCGTCAGGTACTTCACCAGCTCCCAGGCGGCGTTCTGCTTCCGGCTCTGCGGGGCGATGCCGATGATCGTGCCGGAGAGGAAGCCCTTGCCGTACTCGTCCACCTCGTCGTCGGCCACGGGCATCGGCGCGGTGCCGATCTCGAAGTCGGTCCCGGCCGCCTCGGCCATCCCGAGCCGCCACTCACCGTCGAGCTGCATGGCCACCTGGCCCGTCTGGAACGGGTGCTTGGCCCCCCACTCGTCACCGAAGGTGTTCCGGTACTTCTCCAGCTTCGCGAAGCCGCCGAGCGATTCCACCAGCTTCTTCTGGTACGTGAACATCTCCGCGAACGCCGGGTCCTTGGCGATGTTCGACTTGCCGTCAGCGTCGAAGTAGGCGTGGTCCCACTGCGACATGTAGTGGTCCACCACCGTTTCGTAGCCGTGGTAGTTCGGCATGAAGCCCAGCTGGGAGTAGCCGTCGCCCTTGGTCTTGGTCAGCTTCTTCGCGACCTTCGCGAACTCCGACCACGTCTTCGGCGGAGCCTTGACGCCGGCCTTCTCGAACGCGTCCTTGTTGTAGTACAGCCCGTACGCGTCCCCGAGCAGCGGCAGCGCGCACCGGGTGCCCTCGAACTGCGTGTAGTCCAGCATCGGCTTCGGGATGATCTTGTCGAGGTCGAGCTTCGACTTCTCGATGAAGGGCTTCAGATCGGCGAAGGCTCCGGAGGAGCAGAACTTGCCGATGTTGGACGTGGTGAACGAGGACACGACGTCCGGCCCCTTCGAACCGCCCGCCCGCAGCGCCTGGTTGAGCTTGTCGTCGTTGATGTTCCCGACGACCTTCACCGTGATGTTCGGGTGCTCCTTCTCGAACCGGTCCACATTCGCCTGGATCGCCTTCGCCTCGCCGGGCGCGCTCCACCCGTGCCAGAAGGTGATCGTCGTCTTGGCGTTCGGGTCGTCGGAGGCGGTGGACCCGGACTGCCCCGTACAGGCGGTGGCGAGGAGCGCGAGGGAGGCGGTGGCGGCGAGGGTGATCGCCGCGTTCTTGGATATTCCGGACATGGCAGGGTCTCCTGAGGGAAGGAAGGGTGATCTGGGAGGGGAAGGGCGCGCCCCGGGCGATTCAGGGGCGCGGGGCTGTATCGATGTGCGGCTCCGCCGCGTGGGCGCGACCCGCCACGACGGACCGGAGGTCTGTGAACGACCTGGAGAGCACTGGAGAGCAGGCGTGGGCGGCCCGGACTCAGCGGAGCGTCAACGTGTCGAAGACTTCGTCGCGGGTCGTCGCGAGGGCACTCTCCAACGCCCCCCGCAGCACGGGCTGTTCGAGTACGGCACCGAGGACGAGCCGCGGCCGGGCGGCGGCCAGCTCTCCCAGCTCGGCCTCCACGAGAGCCCGCAACGGCTCCCCGCCGGAGACCAGCGCCGAACCGCTGAGGACGATCAGCTCGGGGTCGAGCACGGACACGAGCGAGGCCAGTCCGGTCGCGACGCCTGTGGCGTACGTGGCCAGAAGTTGACGGTGAGGGCCGGAGTCGACCTCGGCCGCACGGGCGACGAGCGCCGCCGCGACCTCGGCGTACGGCCCCTCGGGGAGGTCGGAGATCCCCAGCTCGCGGGCGAGCCGGGGAATGATCTGCGAACCGGCGAGCTCCTGGAAGCCGCCGCTGTTCGCCTTGGTGACATGGCGGACCAGCGGTACCCCGGGGACCGGCAGGAAGCCGACCTCGCCGGCACCCCCGGTGAACCCCCGGTGCAGCCGCCCGCCGAGGACGACCGCGGCGCCGAGGCCGCCCTCGTTCCACAGCAGGACGAAGTCGTCGTGGCCCTTGGCCGCGCCCAGCCGCTGTTCGGCCAGCGCGGCGAGGTTCACGTCGTTCTCGTACTCCACCGGCATCGGCAGCGCGGCGGCGAGTTCGTCGAGGAGGGCGGGGGAGTGCCAACCGGGCAGGTGCGAGGCGTACCGCAGCCGACCGGTGGTGGGGTCGAAGGCGCCCGGCGTGCCGATGACCAGCCGGTGCACGTCGGACCGGGTGAGTCCGGCGGCCTTGACCGCCCCGTCGAGGGCGGTGGTGACCTGCCGTACGACGGGTTCGGCGGGGTGGCGTCCGGGGGTGGGGACGGCGTGCTCGCCCACCGTGCGGCCGGTGATGTCGGCGACGGCGGCCAGGACGCGTTCGGGGGTGACGTCGAGGCCGGCGGCGTACGCGGCGGTCGGGTCGACCGCGTAGAGCTGGGCGTTGGGGCCGGGTCGGCCCGTACCCGATTCGCTGCCGCCGGGGCCGCCGTCGCGGGGTCCGTCCCCGCCGGTGCCCGTGGCGACCACGAGTCCGGCGGCTTCGAGGCGGGCCAGGAGCTGAGAGGCGGTCGGCTTGGACAGCCCCGTCAGCCTGCCGAGCCGGGTCCGGGAGAGCGGTCCGTGCTCCAGCAGCAGATCGAGTGCGGCGCGGTCGTTCATGGCGCGCAGTACGCGAGGGGTTCCTGCCATGGGTCCGCCACCTGCCCAACTGTTAGGAAAGTTTCCTATCGGATGCCAGGACGATAGGACTAGACCAGGCGAGCGTCAATATCCGGCCATGAAAAAAGCCCCCGGGCGGCGGAGTCGTCGCCCGGGGACCGGATGCCCGCGTCGCGGGCGGTGGTGCTACTTCACGTCGACGTAGTCCGCCGCGGACGTCTTCGCCGTGGTGGTGGACGTACCGGCGAACTTGTAGCGGTACGAGCCGTCCTTCGACGCCTTCACGGTGGTGGACAGGGCCCCGCCCGCGCCGGAGGTCACCGTCTTGACGTCGGTGTAGGCGGTGGCACCCTTCGCCTTGAACTGCAGGGTGACCTTCTGGCCCTTGTAGCCCGCGTACGTACCGGTGTTCCAGTCGGCACGGGTGAGCTTGCCCTTGACGGTCAGGGTGCGGCCCTTGACGGCCGGCTCCGGGGTGGCGTTGACGGTGACCCTGGAGATCCGCTGGAGCTTGGCGGTGCCGAGGTTGCCCCACACGTCGATGCCGGTGTGGAGGCTGATGTGGCCGTCGGACTCGTCGAGGTCGATCGCCGTCTGGCTGTAGAGGGCGGCGGCCTTCCAGGTGGTGGCGTCCGCGGCCGTGTAGAGGTTGTCCCGCGGGTCGATGGTCAGTTTCGCCGCGCAGGACTCGGTCACCGTGGTGTCCGTCGTCGCGGTCGTGGTGCAGACGGGCTTCGAGCCGGCCTCGACGGCGTTGTCGGTCTCCGCCAACGGGCCCCGGTAGAGGGCGACTATCAGGAAGTTGTTCTTGTAGTCGATGACGAGGTCGTCCGGCCTGGTGAAGCTGTACGTGACCGGCACGGTCACCGCGGCCCTGGTCCCGACCGCGATCGGCTTGCCGTTGTTGACCGTGACGGCACCGAAGGTCAGATCCGGCGAGTCGGCCAGCGCGGCGGGCGCGGCCAGGCCGGTGAGAGCCAGGGCGCCGGACACGGCGGCGCTGATGGCGAGCTTGCGCATGAGTCCCCACATTCGCAGCGGGCCCCTGGGCGTTGCGCTCCAGAACAAGGGCCCGCTGATGGGGTGACACTAGGCGATCATGGGTGCGGAGGGAATGCGGGGTACCTGTGAAGGCGGTGAAGAAGACGCAGGTCAACCGGACGCGGGCGTTCCGGAAGGCTCCTTGTCGACGGCCGACTGCAGGCGGCCGACTGCAGGCGGCCGCAGGGTGCCGGGTGCCCCGCGGCGAGGGCGCCCGGCCATGCAAAAACCCGGACCGTCAGGCGGAGATGCCGTCGATCCGGGCCAACGCGTCGTCCGCGCCGTACGGCTGCAGGTAGGGCAGCCAGCGCGGGTCCCTATGGCCCGTGCCGATGATGCGCCAGGCCAGCCCGGTGGGCGGTGCGGGTTTGTGGCGGAGCCGCCAGCCGATCTCGACGAGATGGCGGTCGGCCTTGACGTGGTTGCAGCGGCGGCACGACGCGACGACGTTGTCCCAGACGTGCTTGCCCCCGCGGCTGCGCGGGATGACGTGGTCGACGCTGGTTGCGACGCCACCGCAGTACATGCACCGGCCCCCGTCGCGGGCGAACAGCGCCCTACGGGTCAGAGGAACGGGCCCCCGATAGGGAACCCGGACGAATCGCTTGAGCCGGACCACGCTGGGTGCGGGGACTGTGACGGTCGCGCTGTGCAGATAGGCGCCGGATTCTTCCAGGGAGACGGCTTTGTTCTCCAGGACGAGGACGAGCGCGCGGCGGAGCGGTACGACGCCGAGCGGCTCGTACGACGCGTTGAGGACCAGGACGTGCGGCACGGATGCCTCCTTGTACGCCGGCGGCGCGTGGCTCGCGCCGTGGACGATCCGTAGTCAGTCTCTCCTCCGGCCTGGTGGAAGCGCCACCATGTCCCGGTAACGGGCTGGGAGTGTTTTCGACCACACCTCATTCATCCCCCGCCGCGTGCGCCCTTCACTCCCTGGTGAGCGCCTTGTCTCCCTCGAACATGGCGACGACCTCCACACAATGCCCCGTTAGTGTGGTGGGTCTGCCCGTCCGGTGACCCATCCGTGACCTGACGGATCTTGACCGCCGCACCGGAGGGCAGATATCGCACCTGGAGGTATCCGCCGTGTCGTCCGTTTCTTCCCTGCCCCTCCTACTGGCCGCCGCCACGCCGTCGCCGTCCCCCTCGGAGACGGCGACGACACCGGCCGTGCCGTCGCTGGAGGACGCCCAGGAGAGCGCGACCAACGCCGCCAGCTGGGTGGAGGAGAACTGGTCCACATGGCTGGCCATCGGTCTCCGCGTCCTGCTGATCGTGGTCATAGCGGCGGTGCTGAGAGTGTTCGTCCGGCGGGCGATCACCAAGCTCATAGACCGGATGAACCGCTCCGTCCCCGGCGTCGAGGGCGGCACTCTCGGCGGTCTGCTGGTCAACGTGGAGCGCCGCCGGCAGCGCTCCCAGGCCATCGGTTCGGTCCTGCGCTCGGTCGCGTCCTTCCTGATCCTGGGTACCGCCGCCCTGATGGTCCTCGCCACCTTCGAGATCAACCTGGCCCCGCTGCTGGCCTCCGCCGGTGTCGCGGGCGTCGCCATCGGTTTCGGCGCCCGGAACCTGGTCACGGACTTCCTCTCCGGCGTCTTCATGATCCTGGAGGACCAGTACGGCGTCGGTGACACCGTCGACGCGGGCGTCGCCTCCGGCGAGGTCATCGAGGTCGGCCTGCGCGTCACCAAGCTGCGCGGCGACAACGGTGAGATCTGGTACGTCCGCAACGGCGAGGTCAAGCGCATCGGCAACCTCTCCCAGGGCTGGGCCACGGCCGGCGTCGACGTCACCGTCCGCTACGACGAGGACCTCGACAAGGTCCGCCGCACCCTGATGGAGGTCAGCGAGGCGATGAGCAGGGAGGAGCCGTGGAACGAGCTCCTGTGGGGCCCCATCGAGGTCCTCGGCCTCGACGACGTGCTCCTGGACTCGATGGTCGTCCGCGTCTCCGCCAAGACGATGCCCGGCAAGGCCCTCACGGTCGAACGCGAGCTGCGCTGGCGCATCAAGAAGGCGTTCGACGGGGCCGACATCCGCATCGTGGGCGGGGCGCCGGCCGCCGCGGCCGACGACACGGACGACCCGAGCGCCGCGGTGTCCGCCCCGTCGGTCTACGCCAACACGGCCTCGCCCCAGTCGGAACGGGCGACGCCGATCGCGCCGGCGGCGAAGTAGGCGGCATCACTCCCGGTGCCGCCGCACTGGGTCAGCACACTCGTTCGACGGCGTCCCAGGAAGCCCCCCGTGGCCTCCCGGGACGCCGGGTCCGATGCGCCCTCCGTCACGCGTACCGCAGCTCCGTGGGCCGGATCGTCCGCCTGAGCAGCGGCAGGGAGGTGGCCGCCGCGAGGAGACAGGCGCCGTAGATCGCGACGGGCACCAGCAGCGCCCCGAACGGCAGGACCGAGGTGCCGCCCATGGCCGTGGCGTACACGAAGGCGATCGTCGTGCCGGCGGCCCCGCCCACCAGTACCGAGGGCGCCAGCGGCAGCGCGGTCTCCAGGAGCAGGGCCCGGCCCAGCACCTCGTACGGCACCCCGGCGGCGACCTGCGCGGCCAGGCCCCGGCGGCGGGTGGCGAGCGACTCGGCGGTGCCGACGGCCAGCCCGAACAGGGTGACGGCGAAGCCGATGAGGATGGCGGCGGCCGTGAAGTTCAGGCCCGTCATGTAGAAGGCGTCCCTCTCGGCAAGGTTGTCGACCCGGGCGATCTGCGCGACCAGTGCCTGTCGCACCCCGATGTATCCGCTGCCGACCACGGCCCCCATCAGGACGGCCGCGTGGGTACGGGCCGCCGCCCACGGGTCCTCACGCAGCCGCTCGGCGGCGATCAGCACCGCCGGGTTCCCGGTGCGCCTCGCGAGCAGCCGCCCGAGGAGGGCCGAGACCACGCCGGACAGCAGCACCGCACCCGCGCCCACCGCGAGCAGCGCGCCGCAGAAGGTCAGCGGGGCGAGGCTGGTCCGATAACCGGGCGCGTCCACGTTGGTGACGGCGACGGCGACGAGCGCCACGAGGATCAGCAGAGCCACCGCTCCCAGGAACACCCACCCGGGCCCCCGGCCGGTGTGCGACGTGGTCCGGCGCACCCAGCCCAGCGGCGAGGCCACCACCCGGCGCAGCGCCAGAACGCTCACCAGGGCACCCAGCACCGGCACGCCCAGCGCCACCAGCGCGATCACGATCCAGGCGGCGACGGTGGGACTCCGCCACTCGCTCAGCAGGAACACCACGAAGGCGACCGTCGTGACCAGCGAGCCGGCCAGGCAGGCCAGCCCCGTCTCCAGCGCCGCGATCCGGCGCACCTGGCCCGCCGACGCGCCGGCCAGCCGAAGTCCGGCCAGCCGCCGGTCCCGGTGGACGGCGCCCACCCGGGTGCACTGGCCGAGGAAGCCGAGGACCGGGACCAGCAGGAACAGCAGGGTCACGATCACCCCGGAGCGTTCCCCGGGGTTGTTCAGCAGCCCGGCGGCCATGTCCACCCGGTAGCGGCCCGTCAGGGAGGCCAGCACTCCCGCCGCCAGGCCGAACGCCGTCGCCAGGGCCGCCCCCGTCCCCGTGAGCGCCACCCGCCACCACTCCCGCCGGTCCGAGCCCCGCGTCAACAGAAGAGCCAGGCGCAGATCGTTCCTCAGCTCCGTCACCGGGACACCTCCAGCGTCACGTCGGCCTCCGACACCACGACGCCGTCCTTCAGCGTGACCTCCCGGTCCGCGTACGCCGCGGTCTGGGCGTCGTGCGTGATCAGCAGCACCGCCGTACCGGACTCACGGGCCGCGTGCGTCAGCGCCGCCATCACCTGCTCGCTCGCCAGGGAGTCCAGCGCGCCGGTCGGCTCGTCCGCGAACACCACCTTCGGCGCGGTCACCAGTGCCCGCGCCAGCGACACCCGCTGCGCCTGGCCGCCGCTCATCTCCCCGGGCCGCTGCTCCTCCTGCCCCCGCACACCGAACCGCTCCAGCCACTCGCCGGCCCGCTCCCGCGCGGCCCTGCGGTCCGTGCCGGCCAGCAGCAGCGGCAACGCGACGTTGTCGACGGCCGTCAGCTCGGGTATCAGCTGCCCGAACTGGAAGACGATCCCGAAGTCCGTCCGGCGCAGTTCGCTGAGTTCCTTCTCGGGGAGTTGGTCGAGCCGCTTCCCGGCGTACGCCACGGAGCCCTCGTCCGGCCGGACGATGCCCGCCAGGCAGTGCAGCAACGTGGACTTCCCGCTGCCGCTGGCTCCCGTGACGGCGAGGATCTCGCCCTCCCGCAGCTCCACCGAGGCACCCCGCAGCGCCCGGGTCCTGCCGTGCTCCTTGACCAGTTCGCGGGCCGTGAGCAACGGCGCGGGGCCGGCGTTCTTCTCGTTCATGCTGCGTCTACCTCCGCGGTCAGGGTGGTCAGCCGGGCCGCGGTGGTGTTCATCCAGCGGAGGTCGGCGTCGAGATGGTTGAGGGCGTAGTCCGCCGCGAGCACGGTCGAGAGGTCGGCGCCCGGCGCGGTCTTCACGGCGGTCAGCTCGCGCATGCGCGCCATGTGCGCGGCGCGCTGCGCCCGTAGGTAGGCGGCCGGGTCGCCGTCGGCGAGGATCGAGACGACGAGCTTGGCGAAGATCTCGTTCGTCACGAACGGCGCGGGCGCGGTGATCTCCCCGGCCCACTTGGCCAGCTCGCGCGCCCCCTCGTCCGTCGAGCGGT
This sequence comes from Streptomyces akebiae, assembly GCF_019599145.1. Lineage (NCBI taxonomy): Bacteria > Bacillati > Actinomycetota > Actinomycetes > Kitasatosporales > Streptomycetaceae > Streptomyces > Streptomyces akebiae. The sequence goes on from NZ_CP080647.1 coordinate 6,699,862, forward strand.
ACATCGTCCGCTCCGGACCGCTGTCCGCCTCGGTGCCCTCGACCTCGGCCAGGCCGTCGCGGACCAGTCGTTGCAGGGTCGTGTAGACCTGCCCGTAGGCCAGCGGTCGGGCCTGCGGGAAGCGTTCGTCGTGCCGTCGCTTGAGGTCGTAGCCATGGCTCGGCCCGCCGGCGAGCAGCCCCAACAGGATGTGACGGGTGCTCATGCCCTTCAGTATGCACTGAGTATATGTACTGAGTGAATAGCGGACGGAGGGTGGATTCCGACCACGCCTGCGAGTGAGCAACACCACGATGTCCGCCCACCCACGTCTGCGGCGGCGCCCACTGGGTAGGGCTGGAGTACCCCGGACCCGCACCTCATCGCCGTACGACGACTAGGAGGCCCCCGTGGCCACGTTCACCCCCCTCCCGACCCAGGCCCGCTCCAAACGCGAGGCGGAGCCCTACGAGCTCCACGAGCCCCACGTCTGTGTCTTCAGCGCCGAGGGGCCCTGCGCCGACGTTCCTCTCACCAGCGAGCCGCCGCTCCCGGACGCGGCCCCGCTCACCAGCGAGCCGCCCCTCGCCGACGCGGCTCCCCTCACCAGTGAACCCACGTCCCACGGCGCCGCATCGGGGGTCTAGATGACAGAAGATCCAGGGGGTCCGAGCCCGACGCCCGGGACCCCACTGGCCCGGCTCGCCGCCCTGCACGGCGTCGCCACCTCCTACAGCCCCTCACCGGACCGTACGGTCGCGGCCTCGGACGGCGCGGTCGTGGCCGTCCTCGCCGCGCTGGACGTCGACGCGAGCACCCCCGAGGCCGTGCGCACCGCTCTCACCGCGCGCGAACGGGAGCTGGCCGCACGGCTGTTGCCGCCCACCGTGGTCCACTGGGCCGACGGCGAACCCCCCGCCGCGCTGACCGCCCTCCCGGAGGGCACCCGGCTGCGCGTCGAGACGGAACAGGGTGAGGTCCGCCCCACGGCGGAGAAGCTGCCCCCGGGCGTGCACACCCTGCGCGCCACCGCCCCCGACGGCCGCACCGCCGAGGCCCACCTGGTCGTGGCCCCTGCCCGGCTGCCCGCCCCGCCCGGCCGTACGTACGGCCTCCTCGTCCAGCTCTACTCCCTCCTCTCGCGGCGCAGCTGGGGCATGGGCGACCTGGGGGACCTCGCCGAGCTCTCCGCCTGGGCCGGCCGCGCCCTGGGTGCCGGATTCATCCAGGTCAACCCGCTGCACGCGGCCGTACCCGGCGACCCCACCGACCCCTCCCCCTACCGCCCCTCCTCCCGTCGCTATCCGGACCCCGTGCACCTGCGCGTGGAGGACGTACCGGAATACCCGTACGCCCTGTCGGAGGCCGCCACCGCCTCGTCCCCGGACGACCGCGACCGCCTCGGCGCGCTGCTGGAGCGGGCCGCCCGCCTGCGGGAATCCGTTCTGGCCAAGGGCGAACTGATCGACCGGGACGCGGTGTGGGACCTCAAGCGGGCGGCGCTGGAACTGGTGCGCGCCGTACCGCTCGGTCCCGGGCGGCGGGCCGCGTACTGCGACTTCCTGGCCGAGGAGGGCCAGGCGCTGGAGGACCACGCCACCTGGTGCGCGCTCGCCGAGGTCCACGGCTCCGACTGGTCGCGCTGGCCCACGGGCCTGCGTGACCCGCGCTCCGCCGAAACGGCCCGCGCCCGTGCCGAGTTGATGGACCGCGTCGACTTCCACACCCGTCTGGCCTGGCTCACCGACGCCCAACTCGGCACCGCGCAGCGCTCCGCGCGCGACGCCGGGATGCCGATCGGCCTGGTGCACGACCTGGCGGTCGGGGTCCACCCCGGCGGCGCCGACGCCTGGGCCCAGCAGGAGTACTTCGCGGCCGGCATGTCCGTCGGCGCGCCCCCCGACGCCTTCAACTCCCGGGGCCAGGACTGGGGCCTGCCCCCCTGGCGCCCCGACCGCCTCGCCGCGTCCGGATACGCCCCCTACCGGCGCCTCCTGCGCGCCCTGCTGCGCCACGCGGGCGCCCTCCGCATCGACCACGTCATGGGGCTGTTCCGCCTCTGGTGGGTCCCGCAGGGCGAGGCCCCGACCGAAGGCACGTACGTCCGCTACGACGCCGACGCCATGCTCGCGATCCTGGTCCTGGAGGCCGAACGGGCCGGGGCCCTGGTGATCGGCGAGGACCTGGGCACGGTCGAGCCCGGCGTACGCGAGGCGCTCGACGCCCGCGGTGTGCTGGGCACGTCCGTCCTCTGGTTCGAACGTGACTGGGACGGCACGGGTCGCCCCCTCCCGCCCGAACGCTGGCGGGCGAACTGTCTCGCCACCGCCACCACCCACGACCTCCCGCCCACCGCCTCCCGGCTGACCTGTGACCACGTCGACCTGCGCCACGGCCTCGGGCTGCTCACTCGCTCCCTGGACGAGGAACGGGCGGAGGCGGCCGCCGACGCGGGCGAATGGCTCGCCCTCCTCGCCCGGCTGGGGTTGTTGGACGGGGCCGGTGGCGGCATCTCCTCGACCTCCGAGGAGGCCCAGATCCAGGCCCTCCACCGCTTTCTGGTCCGCACCCCGGCCCGCATGATCGGCCTCTGGCTCCCCGACACGCTCGGCGACCGCCGCCCGCAGAACCTGCCGGGCACGTGGGACCAGTATCCGAACTGGCGCCTGCCGATCGCCGACGCGGCGGGGCGGCCGGTGACGCTGGAGGAACTGGCGGCGTCGCCTCGGTTGTACGCGTTGGTGGATGTGTTGCGGGGGGTGGGTGGGGGCGGCTGAGGGCTCGGGGGTGCGGGTTTCGTTTGCGGCCGCGGGTGAGTGGGGCTTCTCGCGCAGTTCGCCCCTTGAGGGCCTGCGGCCTTCAAGGCCCTGAAAAAGCACGGGGCGTAGCCCCTGCTTTTTCAGGGGCGCGGGGAACTGCGCGAGCAACCACGACGCACCCGCGGCCGCAAACGAAACCCGCACCCCCGAGCTGTCAGGCGCCCCTGGAAGCCGCAAGGCGCCCCCCGCCCGCGCGCGGCTCACCCACGTTCGTTACCTTTAGCGCGTGGACAAGAAGAACGCCCTGCGCGCCGGCGCCCTGGCTGCCGGTACGACGCTGATGATGCTGCTCATGTCGTCCCCCGCCCTCGCGCTGACGCCCGACGACGGCGACGACCCGGGCCCGGGCCTCAGCGTGATCGAGACGCTCGGCCTCTTCGTCGTGGCCCCGCTCGCCCTGTTCGCGGTGATCACGGGCCTCGTCATGGTCCTGGACAGGTCCACGGACCGTCAGCCGAAGGCCAAGGCGAAGGCCTGACCGCCTCCGCTCCCTCCTTCTCCACACGTTTCCACGAGGGCACCCTTCGCGCACCAGCGCGCCGAGGGGTGCCCTCGACGCGTTCACCCTCGACGCGTTCACCCTCGACGCGTTCGACCCGCTCCGGGGCTACGCCCGGTGGGCCGTGAGATACCGCTGCACCGTCGGCCCCATCCACTGCTCGATCTCCTCGCGGCTCAGCGCCACGGTCGGCCCGAAGCGCAGGACGTAACGCGTCAGTGCCAGCCCCAGCACCTGTGACGCGCAGAGGGCCGCCCGGGTCGCCGCCTGCTCCGGGTGGGGGCACACATGCCGGGCGAGCGGCAGCAACTGGTCCCGGAAGACCCCCTGCATCCGTTCCGCGCCCGCCTGGTTGGTGGTGCCGACCCGGAGCATCGCGGTGAGCATCTCGTTCTCCTCCCAGAGGTCGAGGAAGTGGCTCACCAGCAGCCGGCCCACGTCCCGCGCGTCGAACGCGTCCGGGTCCGGCAGCCGCAGATCGACGTCGAGGGCAGCCGCGTACAGCCCCTCCTTCGAGCCGTAGTACCGCATGACCATCGACGGATCGATCCGCGCGTCCCTGGCGATCGCGCGGATGGTGGCCCGCTCGTACCCGTCGGCCGCGAACCGCTCGCGCGCCGCCTGGAGGATCGCGTGCCGGGTGGTGTCGGAGCGGCGGGGTGCCCGTTCGGGAGGTGCGGGTGGCGCTGCGGGCGCGGGTTCCGTGTCGGTCATGCCCACAAACGTAGGCCAACACTTGTTGACAGTCCAGGGGTGACTCTCTACGTTGACAACAGGCGTTGGCCAACAACCGTTGACCAACACGTGTTGGCAGGAGGCCGCCATGAACGGCAAGCGCGACGACAACACCTCTCCCATCCCTCGCAGCCAGGGCGCCCAGGACGCCCGGGACCCCCGGGGCGTCATCGTGGTGGGCGCCGGTCCCACCGGACTGCTGCTGGCCGGCGACCTCGCCGCCGTCGGCGTCCCCGTCACCCTCGTCGAGAAGCGCCAGCACCGGATCAGCAACCTCTCCAGGGCCTTCGTCGCGCACGCCCGCACCCTGGAGCAGCTCGACGCCCGGGGCATCGCCGACGCCCTGGAGGCCGAGGGCCGGCCCCTCGACCGCATCGCCCTCTTCGGACGTCTCTCCGTCCGCCTCGACACCCTCCCGTCCCGCTTCAACCACCTCCTGGTGATCCCGCAGTACGAGGTCGAGAAGGTCCTGGAGCGGAGGGCGGTGGAGGCCGGCGTGCGGTTCCGGTACGAGACGGAGGTGACGGCGGTCGAGCAGGGCGGGAGCGCGGGCGGAGCCGGGGACGCCGGCGGTGTCGCGGTCGACGTGCGGACGGCGGACGGCGGGACGGACCGGCTGACCGCCGCGTACGTCGTCGGGACGGACGGACACCGCAGCGCGGTACGCGAGGCGGTCGGGCTGCCGTTCCCGGGGAAGTCCGTCATCCGCTCCGTGGTCCTCGCGGACGTACGGCTCGACGAGCAGCCGGACGAGGCGCTGACCGCGAACGCGGTCGGCGACGCCTTCGCCTTCATCGCGCCCTTCGGTGACGGTTACCACCGGGTCATCGGCTGGCACCGGGGCCGCGACGTGCCCGACAGCGAGCCGCTCGACCTCGACGAGGTCAGGGAGATCACCCGACTGGCGCTCGGTCGCGACTACGGCATGCGGGACGCCCGCTGGATGTCCCGTTTCCACTGCGACGAGCGCCAGGCCCCCGCGTACCGGGTCGGCCGGGTCTTCCTCGCCGGTGACGCGGCCCATGTCCACACCCCGGCCGGCGGACAGGGCATGAACACCGGCCTCCAGGACGCCGCGAACCTCGGCTGGAAGCTCGCCGCCGTCCTGGGCGGCCACGCGGACCCGGCTCTGCTCGACAGCTACGAGGCCGAACGCCACCCCGTCGGCAGGGCCGTGCTCCGCAGCAGCGGCGGCATCGTCCGTCTCGCCATGGCCAAGTCCCCCTGGGCGCTGGCGCTGCGCGCCGCCCTGACCACCTTCGTCAACCACGTGCCCCCGGCCCGCACCCGCGCGATCGGCCAGATCACCGGCATCGGCTACCGGTACCCCGCCCCGCGCGGCGCCCACCGCCTGGTCGGCACCCGCGTACCGGACGTCGCCCTCAGCACCGGCCGCCTCTACGAGTCCCTGCGCGGCGGCCGGTTCGTCCTCATCGGCCCGCGTGGCGCGGACCGGCCCCGTGCCCTCGGCACCCTCGGGGACCGTCTCGCCGTGGCGACCTGGACGAGCGACCGCCGTACCACCGTCCTCGTCCGTCCCGACGGCTACGTGGCCTGGGCTGCGGAGGGCGCGGACGACGCGGCGGTCGGGGAGGCGCTGGCGGAGTGGCTGGGAGCGGCCGCGCTGGGCGCGGCTGCCTGACGGGTGGTTCGGGCGACGCTCAGGACCCCGTGCCCACCACCAGCAGCCTCAACAGGTCGGCCAGTTGGCCGGCCTGTTCGTCGTTCAGGTGGGCGAGGGCCTCGGTCTGGACGGCGAGGCCCGCTCCGAGTGCCTCGTCGGCCAGGCGCAGGCCCTCGTCGGTGAGGGTGACCTGGAGAGCGCGGCGGTCGTGCGGGTCGGGGGAGCGGCGCAGGAGGCCCGCGCGTTCCAGCTTGTCGAGGCGGCCGGTCATGCCGCCGGTGGTGAGCATGAGGGTGGCGGAGAGCTGACGCGGCGAGAGCGTGAACGGCTCGCCGGACCGCCGCAGGGTCGCGAGCACGTCGAACTCGCCGCGCGAGATCCCGAACCGCGCGTAGACCTTCTCCATCCGGTCGCCGAGGGTGCGCGAGAGCCGGTTGACGCGGCCGAACACCTCCATGGCGGTGGTGTCGAGGTCGGGCCGCGCGGCCGCCCACTGGTCGATGATCGCGTCGACGGGATCGCGGAGGGGCCGGCCGGGCTCGGAACGCGGGTTCATGGGGTGAGTATCGGACGGCGACGGGTCGGCCGCAAGAAAGTGGCTTGACGGAAAGTTGCTTAGCGCTAAGCTAATTGCCAGCAAGCTAACTCGGCCGATCAAGCCCCTTTCCAACGCCGCGAAGGACGCGTCCCATGACCGCGCACACCGCGCACACCACCCCGCAGGCCGCGAGCCGTCTCCCTGTCATCGCCCTGACCGCGCTCGCTCCCATCTCCTGGGGCACCACGTACGCGGTGACGACGGAGTTCCTGCCCGCCGACCGGCCCCTGTTCACGGGCCTGGTGCGCGCGCTTCCGGCAGGTCTGCTGCTCCTGGCGCTCTCGCGCACACTGCCGCGCGGGGTCTGGTGGGGGAAGGCCGCGGTGCTGGGCGCGCTGAACATCGGTGCCTTCTTCCCGCTGCTCTTCCTCTCCGCGTACCGGCTGCCGGGCGGTATGGCGGCGGTCGTCGGTTCGGTCGGCCCGCTGTTCGTCGCGGGCCTGGCGACCGTGCTGCTGGGGGAGCGGCCGACCGTCCGCACGCTGCTCACCGGGATCGCGGCGGCCCTCGGCGTCAGCCTGGTCGTCCTGAAGGCGGCGGGGGCGCTGGACACGGTCGGCGTCGTCGCGGCGCTCGCCTCCACCGCCTCCATGTCCACCGGCACCGTCCTCACCAAGCGCTGGGGCCGCCCCGCCGGTGTCGGCCCCCTCGCCCTGACCGGATGGCAACTGACCGCCGGTGGCCTCCTGATCGCCCCGCTCGCCCTGCTCGTCGAGGGCGCGCCCCCGGCCCTGGACGGCCGCGCGATCGGCGGCTACCTCTACCTGGCCCTCGCCAACACCGCCGTCTCCTACTGGCTCTGGTTCCGGGGCATCGGCCGGCTCTCCGCCACCCAGGTCACCTTCCTCGGCCCGCTCTCCCCCCTGACGGCGGCCGTGGTCGGCTGGGCGGCCCTCGGGCAGGCCCTCACACCCCTGCAGCTCCTGGGCATGGCCGTCGCCTTCGGCGCGACCGTCCTGGGCCAGCTCCGGCCGCGCCCCACCGGCCTCCTGGCACCCCCGACCCCGACCCCGACGCCGTCGCCGTCAGGCGGACGACTGCCGGGAGTGCCGCTCGTCGGTCGTGCCGACCGGGACCGCACCCACCGGTGACGGCAACGGCGGGGGCGCCCGGTGAAGTCACCGGGCGCCCCCCGCCGTCGTGGCAGAGCCCCTCGTCACTCCGAGGGCGCCGCCGCGTCCGCGGCCTGTGCCCTCAGGGCGCGTTCGACGCCCGAGCGGGACTCCGAGACCAGGCGGCGCAGGGCAGCGTTGGGCTCGGCCGTGGTCAGCCAGGTGTCGGTCTTGTGGAGGGTGTCCGTCGAGACCTGGACGGCCGGGTACAGGCCGACCGCGATCTGCTGGGCGATCTCGTGGGAGCGGGAATCCCAGATGGACTTGACGACCTCGAAGTACTTGTCGGTGTACGGGGCGAGGAGGTCACGCTGGTCGGTCTGGACGAAGCCGCCGATGACCGCTTCCTGGACCGCGTTGGGGAGCTCGTCCGACTCGACGACCTGGGACCAGGCCTCGGCCTTGGCCTCGGGCGTCGGGCGGGAGGCACGCGCGGTGGCCGCGTGACGCTCACCGGCGGCCGTTTTGTCGCGCTCGTACTCGCCGGCGATCTCCGCCTCGTCGTAGCGGCCCACCGCCGCGAGCCGCTGCACGAACGACCAGCGCAGCTCGGTGTCGACGGCCAGCCCCTCGATCGTCTGCGTCCCCTCCAGCAGGGCCTCCAGGAGGTCCAACTGCTCGGGGGTGCGAGCGGTCGCCGCGAACGCGCGGGCCCATGCCAGCTGGTGGTCGGAGGCGGCCTCGGCCGCGCGCAGGTGCGCGAGCGTGGCGTCCGTCCAGCGGGTCAGCAGCGCCTCGCGGGCCGTCGGGTCGGCGTACAGCTCGATCGCCAGCTTCACCTGACGGTGCAGCGACTGCACGACACCGATGTCGGACTCCTTGCCGATGCCGGAGAGCACCAGGGACAGGTAGTCGCGGGTCGCGAGTTCGGCGTCGCGGGTCATGTCCCAGGCCGAGGCCCAGCACAGCGCACGGGGCAGGGAGGACTCGAAGTCCCCGAGGTGCTCGGTGACGAAGGCCAGCGACTGCTCGTCCAGGCGGACCTTGGCGTACGACAGGTCGTCGTCGTTGAGGAGGACCACGGCCGGGCGGCGCTTGCCCACCAGCTGCGGTACGGCGGTCAGTTCACCGTCGACGTCCAGCTCGACCCGCTCATCCCGGACCAGCTTGCCGCTGTCGTCGTCCAGTTCGTACAGGCCGACCGCGATGCGGTGCGGGCGCAGCGTCGGCTCGCCCTTCGCGCCGGTCGGCAGCGCCGGGGCCTCCTGGCGGATCGCGAAGGAGGTGATGACGCCGTGCTCGTCCGTCTCGATCTCCGGGCGCAGGACGTTGATGCCGGCCGTCTCCAGCCACGCCTTCGACCAGGCCTTCAGATCGCGGCCGGAGGTCTCCTCCAGGGCGCCCAGCAGATCGGACAGGCGCGTGTTGCCGAACGCGTGCGCCTTGAAGTACGCCTGCACGCCCCGGAAGAACTCGTCCTGGCCGACGTACGCGACGAGCTGCTTCAGGACGGAAGCCCCCTTCGCGTAGGTGATGCCGTCGAAGTTGACGAGCACGTCGTCCAGGTCGCGGATCTCCGCCATGATCGGGTGCGTGGACGGCAGCTGGTCCTGCCGGTACGCCCAGGTCTTCATGGAGTTGGCGAACGTGGTCCACGAGTGCGGCCAGCGCGAGCCCGGGGCGTCCGCCTGGCAGGCGATCGACGTGTAGGTGGCGAACGACTCGTTCAGCCACAGGTCGTTCCACCACTCCATCGTCACCAGGTCGCCGAACCACATGTGGGCCAGTTCGTGGAGGATGGTCTCGGCGCGGACCTCGTACGCGGCGTCCGTCACCTTCGAGCGGAAGACGTACTGGTCGCGAATGGTCACCGCGCCCGCGTTCTCCATCGCGCCCGCGTTGAACTCCGGTACGAACAGCTGGTCGTACTTCTCGAACGGGTACGCGTAGTCGAACTTCTCCTGGAACCAGTCGAATCCCTGCCGGGTGACCTCGAAGATCGCGTCGGAGTCCAGGTATTCGGCGAGCGACGGCCGGCAGTAGATGCCGAGCGGCACGCTCTGCCCGTCCTTCTCGTACACGCTGTGCACGGAGTGGTACGGGCCGACGATGAGCGCCGTGATGTACGTCGAGATCCTGGGCGTCGGCTCGAAGACCCAGACGTCGTCCTTGGGCTCCGGCGTCGGCGAGTTGGAGATGACGGTCCAGCCGCTCGGGGCCTTCACGGTGAACTGGAAGGTGGCCTTCAGGTCCGGCTGCTCGAACGACGCGAAGACGCGGCGGGCGTCCGGGACCTCGAACTGGGTGTACAGGTAAGCCTGTTCGTCGACCGGGTCGACGAACCGGTGCAGACCCTCACCCGTGTTGGTGTACGCGCAGTCGGCCACGACCCGCAGGATGTTGCGGCCCTCCAGCAGGCCGGGGAGCGCGATCCGGGAGTCCGCGAAGACCTCCGCCGGGTCCAGCGCGTCGCCGTTGAGGGTCACCTCGTGGACGGTCGGGGCCACCAGGTCGATGAAGGACGTGGCGCCGTTCTCCGCGACGTCGAAGCGCACCGTGGTCACGGACCGGTAGGTGCCTCCCCCGCCCTCGGCTTCGCTCGAGCGGGAGGTACCCCCACCCTGCGCGCCGGAGAGGTCGAGATCGATCTCGTACGAGTCGACGCTGAGCAGCGCCGCCCGCTGCTGAGCCTCGTCGCGGGTCAGGTTTGTGCCAGGCACGCGGTCATCTCCTCGGTATGTGTGGGTTGCGCCATCCTTCCATGGGTCGACGCGGCATGGGGCGGGGCGCCCCACCGGCATCCGGTGGGGCGCCCCGCCCCGGTACGCTCCGCCTGCTTCTGGCTACTTCTCGCTCAGCTCCGCCGCCACCAGCTCCGCGATCTGGACCGCGTTCAGCGCGGCGCCCTTGCGGAGGTTGTCGTTGGAGACGAACAGGGCGAGGCCGTTGTCCACGGTCTCGTCGGCGCGGATGCGGCCGACGAAGGAGGGGTCCTGGCCTGCGGCCTGGAGAGGGGTCGGGATGTCGGAGAGGGCGACGCCCGGGGCGCCGGCCAGCAGCTCCGTCGCGCGCTCCACGCCGATCGGGCGGGCGAAGCGGGCGTTGATCTGGAGGGAGTGCCCGGAGAAGACCGGGACGCGCACGCAGGTGCCGGAGACCTTGAGGCCGGGGATCTCCAGGATCTTGCGGGACTCGTGGCGGAGCTTCTGCTCCTCGTCCGTCTCGTGCAGACCGTCGTCGACGATCGAACCCGCGAGCGGGAGCACGTTGAAGGCGATGGGCCGCTTGTAGACGCCGGGCTCGGGGAAATCGACCGCCGAGCCGTCGTGCGTCAGCTTGTCCGCGTCGGCCGCGACCTTCTGGACCTGGCCGTGCAGCTCCGCGACGCCCGCGAGACCGGAGCCGGAGACCGCCTGGTAGGTGGCGACGACCAGCGCTTCGAGGCCCGCCTCCTCGTGCAGCGGACGCAGGACCGGCATCGCGGCCATCGTCGTGCAGTTCGGGTTGGCGATGATGCCCTTGGGGCGGTCGGCGATCGCGTGCGGGTTCACCTCGGAGACCACGAGGGGCACCTCGGGGTCGCGGCGCCACGCGGAGGAGTTGTCGATCACGACCGCGCCCTGCGACGCCACCTTCTCGGCCAGCGCCTTCGAGGTCGCGCCGCCCGCGGAGAACAGGACGATGTCGAGGCCGGAGTAGTCGGCGGTCGCCGCGTCCTCGACCGTCACGCCGTCGATGACCGAGCCGGCCGAGCGGGCGGACGCGAACAGGCGCAGCTCGCGCGTCGGGAAGTCGCGGTCCTTGAGGATCTTGCGCATGACCGTGCCGACCTGACCGGTGGCTCCGACGATTCCGACCCTCACGGCGACTCCTTTGACGTGGCTTGTGTGTGTCTGCGGCATGGCCGAGGCATTTCCATCATGCGGTCAGCCTGGGTCCGCCTGTCCAATCCTTTGACCGGAACGCTCGAAGAGCGGGACGCGTCCACCCCCGCCGCGGGAGCCGCTTCTTTGGCCGGCACCCACGCTGAGCTGGAGAAAATCGCCCTACGGCGGCTCCGTGCCGCAAGCTGTGCTGCCTCGACCCTGCCCACGCCACCCGGGCGCACGCGAAGGTGTGACGTACGCCTCTGCGCCGGGCCGCGAAAGTGGCACCGAACCGGCCGAACGTTTCGGCCCGCGGTGGCGTCGTAGGGGAAACGCGGGAGGGGAGGGGTGGCTGTGCTGCGCAGAAAGGCGCGCCACGTCGAGGGGGTCCAGGAGCCGGACGACCCGCTGGACGTGGCCCAGGAGCGGCGGGTGCGGGCCGTGCTCGCGCTCGGCGGTGTGCCGCAGTCGGACCTGCTGGACGGGGTACAGCAGGTACGGCTGCGGCTGCTGGAGCGGGCCGCGAGCGGCCGGGAGGCGCCGCGGGACGTGTCCGCGTGGGCGGCGGTGGTCGCCTCCAACCTGGCGATGGACTGGCACCGCGCCAAGCGCCGCCAGGAGCGTCTGGGGGAGCGGCTGGCCTCGCTGCGCCAGCACGAGCACCCCTCGGGCGAGGACTCCAGCGTGCTCTCGCTCGCCGTCGCCCGAGGCCTGGACGAGCTGCCCGACGCCCTGCGCCAGGTCCTCGTCCTGCGCTTCTACGCCGACCTGCCGGTACGCGGGATCGCCGACGAGCTCGGCATCCCCGAGGGCACGGTCAAGAGCAGGCTCCACTCGGCGGTCCGCGCCCTGCGCACCCGCCTGCACGAGGACGAGGTGGTGTGACATGACCGCCCGAGACGACAACCGACGCGACCCCGCTACCGACGGCGCGGCTCCCGGCAGCGCCGCCCCGGACGGCGCCGCTCCCGACGGCGCCAGGCGCGACGAGCCCACGTACGACGAGCCCACGTACGACGAGCCCACGTACGACGGCACCGCCTACGCCGGTATGGACGCGCTGATGGCGGCCCTTCTCGACGAACCGCTGCCCGAGGACGCGCTGCGGGACGACGAGTTCGTGGCGTCCCACGAGGCGGCCGTCGCCGACCTCGCGCTGCTGAGAGAGCAGCTGGGGCTGATCGGCGAGGCGCTGACGGTGTCGGGCGAGGACGCCGTGACCGGGGTCGCGCCGGGGCGAGTGGGGGCCGCGCGGCCGGGGGACGCCGCGGCCGGTACCGAGACGGAACCCGGGCAGGTGTCCCGGTCCGCGTCGGCCCCCACCGCGTCGGTGACCCCCCTGTCGTCGCGGCCGTCCCGCGCCCGCCGCGCCCTGCGGATCACCGGCGGCACCCTCGCCGCCGCGGCCGCCGCCTCCGTGGTCCTCGGCATCGGCTGGGGGGTCGTGCAGAGCGGCGGAGGGGCGGACAGCGCGAAGTCCGGCGCCGGTGTCTCCGAGCAGGCGGACAGTGACGGCGGGACCCTGGACAGCGACAGGGGGGACAAGTCCGCCTTGCTCACCCCGGAGGGGTACGTCGCCTGCGCCCGCACGATCGTGGAGGGCACCGTCACCGAGGTCGAACCCGTGCCGGGGGCCGAGCAGGACCGGATCACGGTGGAGGTGGACCGCTGGATCAAGCCCGACAAGGGCGAGGACCGGATCGTCTTCCCCATGAGCCACGACGTCGACCCCCGTCTGGAGGAGGGCGACCACGTCCTCCTCGGCTTTCCCCGGGACAGCGCGCAGCCGGACATCTGGACCACGAAGGCGGCGGAGATCGCCCGGGAGCGGGCCTGGATCGAGGCGGCGCTGCCGGACTCGAAGCGGATCGCCTGCGACTGACCCGCTGAAGCACGGAGGAAGCCGGGAGGGGAGCGAGACGAAGGGGCGGGTGTCCATCCGGACACCCGCCCCTCCGTTCGCCTCAGTACGGCTCACGCGCTACCGGTGCACTACGGCGTGACCTTCTCGATCCGCACGCTGCCGGTGCCCGCGGCGGTGCCGCGCGCGTTCACCAGCTGCACCTGGCCGAAGAACTCCCGGCCGGCCGGGGCCTCGGCGGCCGCGACGACGTCACCGGAGACGGTGGTCGACCCGCCCGTGCCGAGCTTCACGGCGGTGTCCGCGACCTTCACCTCGCCGAGGGCGGAGGAGAAGAAGACGTCGCGGTAGTCGTACGCGGTCGACCCGGCCGGAACCGCGTAGCCGACGACCTCGATCGTGTACGTACCGGCGGCCGGCTTCGGGATCGAGACGGACTCCTCGGAGTCGCCGTCCGCCTCGTACGCCACCTGGGTGCCGGCGGCGTCGAAGACGTACAGGTCGAGGTCCGCGCCCGTGTCCGAGGTGTTGCCGATGGCGACGTCCAGGTACTCGGCGCCCGCGGGCACCTCGACCGTGGTGGTCTGGGTGACACCGGTCGCGATGGTCGGCCGGTCGGTCTTGGCCGAGCCCAGCGGGCCGCCCGTCAGCTTGCCGTCGACGGGGGCGAGGCCGTTGGTCACCTTCCACGAGGCGGCGGTCGGGGTGCCGACCTTGGCCTCGGGGACGGTGACGACCTCCGGGTCGAAGCTCGCGCTGTACACCGCGAAGTTCAGCTTGTAGGTGTTGTCGAGCATCGGCGAGGTGCGGCGCGACTCGACCTCGATCTCCCAGACACCGGGCTGCGGGTTGGCGTACGAGCGCACGTCCGGCTTGCAGCCCCCGCCGTCCTGGAAGTTGCTGTAGCAGGTCAGAGAGCTGGTGCTCTCGACCGCCAGGCCGTACGGGTGGTTGGCGATGAACCGGGTCTGGCTCTTGTCCTTCAGCCCGCTGATCGCGACCTCAAGGGTCTTGGCACCCTCGGGGACGGTGATGAAGTACGACTTGAAGGAGTTGCGCTGGACCGTGCCGGACGCCGAGTGGGTGTACTTCAACGGCGTGGAGGCCACCACCGTGTTGAGTACCTGACGGTCGATGCCGACCGTCTTCGGGTCGTCGACCTCCAGGATCGCGCTGCTGATGCCCGAGTTCTCCGCCTTGGCGGCGATCTTCACGGTGACCGGCTTGTTCAGCGGCAGGGAGACCACGTCGTCGCCGACGATCCGGAACGTGTCGTCCCGGTTGTTCTCCAGGTGCAGCTCGTGGCGGATCGCCTTGTCGGCGCCGGACGTACGGGTGATCGTCACGTCGTACGTCTTCTTCTGCCCGACCTTGAGGCCGCCCTCACGGTCGTAGATGCCCGTGCCGAAGCCCGGCGTCTTCAGCGCGAAGTCCATCGCGGTGTCGACGGGGGCCTTGACCGAGTACTCGTGCGCGGTCGCGCCCGCCTTGACGGACTTCCACGCGTCGACGATGTTCATCAGGCCCGCGCCCTCGGCGTACGCCTGGACGCCACTGATGTGGTCGGCGGTCGAGGTCAGCGCGGTGCGCAGCTTCACGGGCGTCAGGTCGATGCCCTTCTGCTTCGCGGCGCTGAGCAGCAGCGCGGAGGCGCCGGCCGCCTGCGGGGAGGCCATCGAGGTGCCGTTGAGCATCTGGTAGCCGGCCGGGAGCGTGTAGCCGGCCTCGGGGGAGATGAAGCCCGGCAGCCAGGTCTGCGCGGTGTTGACCGCGGCACCGGGCGCCACCAGGGTCGGCGTGAAGCCGCCGTCCTCACGCGGGCCGCGCGAGGAGAAGTTGAACAGCTGGTAGTCCTTGGCGACCTGCGAGCCGTAGTTGGACGCCCAGGTCTCCTTGGAGATGGACGCGCCGACCGAGATCACCTTGTCGGCCAGGCCGGGGTCGCCGATCGTGTTGGCACCCGGGCCGGAGTTGCCGGCCGAGATGACCAGCTGGACGCCGTAGGTGTCGATCAGGCGCGTGTAGAGCTGGGCGCGCGCGCTGTTGCCGTCGTTCAGCGCCGGCAGGCCGCCGATGGACATGTTGACGATGTCGACACCGCGGTTGACGACGAGGTCGATCATGCCCTCGGTGAGCGCCACGTTGGTGCAGCCGGGGCCGAACTCGCAGGCGCGGGAGGAGACGATCTGCGCACCGGGCGCGGCGCCGTTCATCCGGCCGCCGAACAGGCCCTTGGCGGCGGCGATGCCGGCCACGTGGGTGCCGTGCTCGCTGGAGATGAGACCGATGTTGACGAAGTCGGCCTTCTTGCCGACCCAGTCGCCCCCGTAGGGGTCCATCGGGACGTCCTTGCGGTACTCGACGACGAACGGCTGGCGCTCGGCGACCTCGGTCGACGGGTCGTCGGTGCCGAAGTAGCCGATCTGGTACCCGTCCTTGTACGGCTTCATCGGCTTGTCGTCGGTGAAGTCGAAGTTCTGGTTGACGTCCACGGTGACCGTACCGGCCGCCGCGTCGTAGAGCACGCCCCACGCGTCGGTGGTGTCGCCGTCGCGGTTCACGTCGCCCGCCGCGTCACCGGCCGCCGTGATCGACTCACGGAAGGTGTTGACGGAGTACGAGCCCGCGGGCGCGGTCCAGGTCCGGCCGCCGAAGGTGAACGTCGGGCCGGAGACCGAGTTGGTCATCGGACGCCAGCTGCCGTCGCCCTCGACGATCGGGTCGGTGGACGTCACCCAGTCGACGATCTTGCGCTCGCCGGTGGAGGTCTTCTGCAGCGCGGGGTGCGCGAGGTCGACCCCGGAGTCCAGGACGCCGATGGTGATGCCCCGGCCGTCCGCCTTCGGGTTCTGCTTCACGAAGTCGACGGCGCCCGTCTCGAAGGACGGGTTGTACGGGTTCTCGGCGGGGGTGTTCCTGCCCGGCGCCGGGTACGTCTTCGCCGTCGTGGCCTGCGACTTCGCGTCCTTGGCCGAGGCCGGCGAGGGGTCGTCGAGGACGATCTCCTGGCGCAGGTCGATGCCCTGGACGGAGGAGAGCTTCGCGGCGGCCGAGATGGCCGAGTCGGCGCTCTTGGTCGGGACCGTGGCGCGGACGTAGCCGAGCTTGTCGTAGGTGCGGCCCACGGAGCCGCCCTTGACCGCGTCCAGCTGCTCGGCGACCTGTTCGGTCTTGCCGGGCGTGGTGGCGATCATCATCGTGACGTTCTTGTCGCCGTCGGCCTTGGCCTCGGCGAGCAGATCGGCGTCAGTCGAACCGAGCTTGTCGTGCGCGGACTTGACACCGCCGTCCGCCGGGACGGCGGCTGGAGGCACCGAAGGGTCGTCCGCCGAGAAGGCCAGGGGTATCGGCCCGGCCGCGGAGAGCGCGGCCACCAGTCCCGCGGCCACGGCTATGCGGGCCACGCGTCTCGCACCCGGGCGGTGGCCGGGGTGGGGGGTGAGGGTCATCAGCATCCCTGTAGGTAAGGAATTCAGGTGAGAACGAACATTGATGATCCGAGCGGCGGGTTCGGATCGGTCCGGTCCGTTATGCGGTGCCGGATGGTCGCTCAGCCTTACCGAAGTGACACATGTTTGGGGAGGGTTGACCGAGGCGGGATTGTGTCATGGCGTAAACCCGCCACAGGCCATGGGTGCGATGACCGCGCATGAGTGGACATTTTGGCTAACGTCTGTGCATGCGCGAGGAGTTGAGGGTGGCGGCCTACGCCGTGTGCGTACGGGACGACCACATGCTGCTGGCCCGCTGGGTCTCCCGGGACGGCGAGAGGAAGTGGACCCTGCCCGGCGGCGGCATGGACCACGGCGAGGACCCGTACGACACGGTCGTCCGGGAGGCCGCCGAGGAGACCGGCTACACCGTCGAACCCACCGTCCTCCTCGGCATCGACACCGGCCGGCGCACCTACCCCCGCCGCCTCGGCACCCTCGCCGACCACCAGGCGCTGCGCATCGTCTACGAGGCCCGCGTCACCGGCGGCGACCTCCGCCACGAGACGAACGGCTCCACGGACATGGCCGCCTGGCACCCCCTGGACGAGATCCCGGCCCTCACGAGGGTGGGCCTGGTGGACCTGGGGCTGCGCCTGTGGCGGGAGCGCCCGGAGAACGGCCACTTGACGCCGCCGCTGAACCCTTAGGGGCGCGGGGCAGTGCTGAATATACGGCTACCGCCGCAGGGCGCGAGCGACCACGACGCACCCGCACACACCGCCTCACCGAAGCCCCCACGGCGAATACGTGCCCTACCCCACCAGATGAACAAGGAGTGACCTCTTCCCTTCGCTCCCCCTCACATTCGGGAACCCCCGGTGGACGCGCACCGTCCCCGAAGATCCACGTACGGTGATCGGCGTCGCCCGTTGCGACGTCGTTAACGTCCAGGCCACCCCGGCTGCCAAGCATCAAGGAAGAGCGGGAACCCCACTCCGGCCCCCACCGCGGAGCGGCCCCGCGACCACTTCCGACGCGTTCGCATTCGGGGAGACCGCGCCATGTCGCGCATACGCTCAGTCGCTGCCGCCGCCACCAACCCGGACCGCCGGGCCTTCCTCGCCGCCACCGGCGCGGTCGGCCTCGCCGCGGGCGTCGGCTTCGCCCTGCGGCCGGAGACCGACGCCCACGCCGCCGCCGCCTCCGCCGCCGACCGCGCCGCGGCCACCGAGGTCCCCTTGGCCAACCTCTCGAACAGAGAGGCCCCGGCCGCACCCCTCGCGCCGTACACCCGGGGCACCACCCTCGCCTCGGTCGCGGTGCCCCGCAACTCCTCCGGCTACCGCCGCCTCGGCTCCGGCCCGGCCTGGGCGCGGGTCGTGCGCGGCGACCTGGCGACCCCCAAGTCCGGCCGTGAGAAGCGCCGTACGGCACTGGCGTCGTTCGTGCAGTTCACCGACCTGCACGTGGTGGACGTCCAGCACCCGCTGCGCTACGAGTACCTGCGCGCCCAGACCGCCAGCGCGTGGCGTCCGCAGGAGGCGCTGTCCGTGGCCGGCGCGGTCTCGCTCGTCGAGCGGGTGAACGCGCTGCGCGGCGCCCCGGTGACCGGCTCCCCGCTCCACTTCGTGATGACGACCGGCGACAACACCGACAACAACTCCAGGACCGAACTGGACTGGTTCCTGAAGGTGATGAGCGGTGGCCGTGTCACCCCCAACTCCGGCGACCCGCGCCGCTACGAAGGCGTCCAGAGCAGCGGTCTGAAGCTGTACTGGCAGCCGGACGCGGCCCTCCGCGACGCCGACAAGCAGCTCGGCTTCCCGCGCCTGAACGGCTTCCTGGCCGCCGCGATCCGCGAGGTCAACAGCCCCGGCCTGAACGTCCCCTGGTACTCCACGGTCGGCAACCACGACTCCCTCCCGGGCGGCTGCTACGCCCCCGGTGACTCCTTCTTCGCGGACTTCGCCGTCGGCGGCAAGAAGCTGATGTCCCTCGACGAGCAGGTCGGCAAGGCTCTCTGGGACAACGTCAAGAGCGGCGGCGACCCCCGGGGTGCCGACTGGAAGGCCGTGCTCAAGTCCCAGGCGAAGAAGATGCGTTCGGTCACCCCGGACGAGAACCGCGCCCCCTTCTCCCCGCAGGAGTACCTGAAGGCCCACCTGGACCCGGCCCACACGGGCCCCGGCCCGGTCGGCCACGGCTACTCGCAGGCCAACCTCGACGCCCGCACCCAGTACTACGCCTTCCGTATCGCCGACGACGTCATCGGCGTCAGCCTCGACTCCACCGACCCCGGCGGGCACTACGAGGGCTCGCTCGGCACGGCCCAACTCAAGTGGCTGGAGCGCACGTTGAAGGAGGCGGCCGAGGACGGTTCGTACGCCGTCGTCTTCAGCCACCACACGAGCAAGTCGATGCGGAACCTGCGCAAGGACCCCGCCCGCCCGACCGAGGCCCGCCACGGCGGCGACGAGGTGCTGGCCCTGCTCGGCCGCCACCGCAACGTTCTGGCCTGGGTGAACGGTCACAGCCACCGCAACCGCATCACCCCGCACTCGGCCTCGGGCGGCGGCTCCTTCTGGGAGATCTCCACGGCCTCCCACATCGACTTCCCCCAACTGGCCCGGGTCATCGAGCTGGTGGACAACAAGGACGGCACGCTCTCCCTCTTCACCACCCTGATCGAATCGGCCGCCCCGCACGCCACCGACTTCACGGACCTCTCGCAGACCGGCCTCGCCGCCCTCTACCGCGAGCTCTCCTACAACGCCCCCGGCCGCCGCGACACCCTCACCGGCACGGCCGGCGACCGCAACACGGAGCTGGTGCTCCGCAAGGGCTGAAAGAGGCTCAACCGGAGTGCCACCACTCAACCCGGGGCGCGCGTGGCCGTGTCCCCCTCCGCGACCGGACGTTCTCGGAGTCACCGAGAAGGCCGGCCGAAGGGGGAGAACCACATGTCAGCAGGTACGGCACGCTCGGGTTTCGCGGTGGCCACCGCCGTCGTCGCGGTGATGGCGATGGCCACTCCGGCGATCGCGGCGGCACCCACCGCCGCGTCGGCCGGAGGCAACCACCGTGCGACACAGAAGGCCATGGACGCCAATGTCGAGGACGGTGTCGTCGGTATCGCGGTCCAGGCGAAGGACGAACGCGGCGTCTGGAAGGCGACGTCCGGCGTGGGCGACCTCAGGACGGGCAAGCCGCGCTCGGCCCACGACCACTTCCGCGTCGGCAGCATCACCAAGACCTTCACCGCCACCGTGCTGCTCCAGCTGGCGGCCGAGGGCCGGCTGTCCCTGGACGACACGGTGGAGAAATGGCTGCCCGGCGTGGTGCGCGGCAAGGGCCACGACGGCCGCAAGGTGACGCTCCGCCAACTCCTCAACCACACCAGCGGTATCGCCGAGTACACCTCGGACGAGCAGTTCGTGAAGGACGTCTTCCTCGCCGAGGGGTTCCTCAAGAACCGCTACCGCACCTGGACCCCGCGCCAACTCGTCGGCATCGCCATGAAGCACGAGCCCACCTTCGCCCCGGGCGCCGACTGGAGCTACTCCAACACCAACTACGTGCTCGCCGGCCTGGTGATCGAGAAGGCCACCGGCAACCCGTACGGCGAAGAGGTCCGCGCCCGGATCATCGAACCGCTCGGCCTGCGCGACACGAAGGTCCCCGGCACCGTCCCCACCCTCCCGGGCCCGCACAGCCGCGCTTACTCCAAGCTGGCGGAGACACCGGAGGGCAGGACGTACGACGCGACGAAGCTCAATCCCTCGATCGCCGGCGCGGCGGGCGAGATGATCTCCGACGCCGACGACCTGAACCGCTTCTACTCGGCGCTGCTGCGCGGCAAGCTCCTCCCGAAGAAGCAGCTCGCCGAGATGAGGACCACCGTCCCCGTCGACGGCGACCGCGGCGGCTACGGCCTCGGCCTCATCACCTACAAGCTCTCCTGCGGCGTGCAGCTCTGGGGCCACAGCGGCGGCATCCACGGCTCCCTCTCCGAGACCGCCACCACCACCGACGGCCGCCACACCCTCACCTACAACTTCAACAGCGATTGGACGGGCGACAGCCTGCCGATCATGGAGGCGGAGTTCTGCGGCAAGTAGTCCCGTCTCCGGCGGGGCGACATGAGGAAGGGCCGCCGAAGCGATCGGCGGCCCTTCCCCTCCCCTCCTGGTGGCCCGAGTTCCCGGTTACCGGGGAAGCACCACGACGTACGCCGCCGGATCCCGGTCGCACGACGCCATCAACGCGGTGCGGACGACGGCCGCCTGCTGTTCGAGGGAGTCACGCAGCTTGCGGGGGGTGACGTGGACGACGGTGATGCCGAGCCGCTCCAACATCTCGCGCTTGCGGGCGTACTCGGACCACAGCGCGTCGTCCTCCTGACGCGGAGCCCGGGTGTCCAGTTCGACCGCGACGGCCTGCTCCGGCCAGTACGCGTCGAGGCCGCCGAGATGCGGGCCGCCGGGCAGGCGGAGGTCCACGTTCCAGACGGGGTCGGGGAGGGCGTGTTCGCGGACCATTCGGTACAGGTGGTCCTCCGCGACGGCCCGCCCCTCCGCGAGCAGCGACTCCACCGCGTCGGCCACGTGCGGACGGTTCAGCAGCCGGGCCGTCGTCAACTCCCGGATCACGGCGGCGGGGTCGGTGTGCCCGCCGCGCACCGCCTCCGTCAGCAGCCTGCGTACGGTGGCCGCGTCGGCGAGTTCCCCGACCGCGTCCGCCAGAGCGCGCGGCACGGGGGCGACGGGCAGGCCGGTCACGTACGACGGGGTCGGTAGGGCCGAGGTCCGGACGATCCGCGCGCACCCCACGGTCCGCAGTCGGCGCAGCCGCGGGACCAGCACGTCGATCGTGTCGAGGGACGGGAGCGGGGGAGCGGACGCGAAGCCGTGCAGGGTCAGGGCGGCGAGCCCGGTGATCACCGCGTCCGGGTAGCGGGGTGTGGCCGCCGGGCGGGGCTCGTCGGCGTTCGGCTGCGCGGGTACCCCGGTGACGCCGGCGGCCCCGGTGGACGTCTCGCGGAACGGTGAGCGGGCCGCGTACGAGAGCACCGCGTGCAGGCGCTCCTCCGAGGTGGGCGGGCCCGGGTGCAACAGGAACACACCCGGCAGGATC
The DNA here is from genome assembly GCF_019599145.1 of Streptomyces akebiae. Classification (NCBI taxonomy): domain Bacteria; kingdom Bacillati; phylum Actinomycetota; class Actinomycetes; order Kitasatosporales; family Streptomycetaceae; genus Streptomyces; species Streptomyces akebiae. The sequence goes on from NZ_CP080647.1 coordinate 6,721,462, forward strand.
TGCTGCCAGGGGCCACCGGACCGGCACTGCTCGTTCGTCTCGGCTGCGGTGACACCCTGCGCGCGCAGCTGCGCGGCCGTCAGCACCCGGCGTGCGACGTCCGAGAGGCGACGGAGGGGGCGGGGGGAGAGCGGGGTGTTGTGCGTCATGCCCCGGAGGTTCCCGCGTGGGGCCCGCCCATGAACCTCTGTTACACACTCGTCGGCAAATCCGGACAAGACCGCACTAAAGTACGTGCGTTCGACTGCCGATACCCGCTGGTCCGGACGACGACCGAAAAAGGTTACGGCTCTGATTACCCGAATTTCGTAACCCTGAACCGGCCCGGTGCCTAGGCGCTCAGGGGCGCGTGCACTCGGGCGGCCGCGGGGCCGCGGGGCCGCGGGGCCGCGGGGCCGCGGGGCCGCGGGGCCACGGGGGTCGCGGGGGTCGCGCAGTCCCCAGCGCCCCTGAAAGCGCTGCGCCCTTTCCTGTCGCGCACCCGGCTTCGCCCAGCGGCAGCCACCGGGTGCGCAACAACCAGCCGTCCGGCGGCAGTTACTGCGCCGCCGCGTCGCACTCCTGCCCCCGCAGCGCCCGAGCCAGGTCGTCGCGAGCCTCGATCACCAGCCTCCGCAGGGCCGGCGGCGCCGACTCGTGCGAGGCGAGCCACGCGTCCGTCGCCTCCAGCGTCGCGGGCGAGTCCTGCAGCGACGGGAACAGCCCTCGCACCACGTCCATCCCGATCTGGATGGACCGCTCGGCCCACACCCGTTCGATCACCTCGAAGTACTTCTCCGCGTACGGCGCCACCAGCTCCCGCTGGGACGGCCGCGCGAACCCCGTGATCGTCGCCTCGACCAGCGCGTTGGACAGCTTGTCCGACTCCACGACCGACGCCCACGCCTGCGCCTTGACCGCGGCGGAGGGCCGGGCCGCCAGGCACCGCACCTGGTGCCGCTTCCCGGAGGCCGTGTCGTCCCGCGCCAACTCGGCGGCGAGGGCCCTCTCGTCGGCGACCCCGTACGTCGAGAGCGGCTCCAGGAACGCCCACCGCAGCTCCTGGTCGACGTCCAGCCCGTCGACCTTCTCCGCCCCGGACAACAGCCCCTGCAACACCGCCAGTTCGGCCTCGTCCGACGCCACCGACGCGAAGAACCGGGCCCACGTCAGCTGGTGCTGACTCCCCGCCTCGGCCGCCCGCAGCTCACGCAGCGCACCCTCCGCGAGCAGTCGGCCCCCCGTCTGACGCCACTGGGGCGCCGCGTAGTGGGTCAGCGCCGAGTTGGCCCACGCGTGCAGCATCTGGAGCACACCGATGTCGGACTCCCGCCCCGCGAACCGCAGCACGAGGTCGACGAAGTCCCGCGCCGGCAGCAGCGCGTCCCGCGTCAGGTTCCACAGTGCCGACCAGCACAGGGCCCGCGCCAGGGGGTCGGTGAGGTCACCGAGTCCGGCCCGCAGCGTGTCCAGCGACGCCGCGTCGAACCGGATCTTGCAGTACGTCAGGTCGTCGTCGTTGACCAGCACCAGCGCAGGCGCCTCGGCCCCCGCCAGCTCGGCCACGACCGTACGCGGCCCGTCCACGTCCACCTCGGCGCGCGCATATCGCTCCAGCGCGCCGGAGCCGCCCTCTCCGTTCGCGTCCGTACGCCGGTACAGCCCGATCGCCACCCGGTGCGGCCGCAGCTCGGGATGCGACTCCGCCGCCTCCTGCACCACCGCCAGCTCGTCGATCCGGCCCTCGGGGTCGAGCAGCACCTGCGGGGTGAGGGAGTTGACCCCCGCCGTCTGCAGCCAGGCCCGCGACCAGGACGCCATGTCCCGCCCGCTGGTCTCCTCCAGGACCGACAGCAGGTCGCCCAGCTTCGTGTTGCCGTACGCGTTCCGCTTGAAGTAGCGCCGGGCGCCCTCCAGGAAGGCATCGCGCCCCACGTACGCCACCAGCTGCTTCAGCACGGAGGCGCCCTTGGCGTAGGTGATGCCGTCGAAGTTGAGCTTGGCGTCCTCCAGGTCACGGATGTCGGCCGTGATCGGGTGGGTGGACGGCAGCTGGTCGGCGCGGTACGCCCAGGACTTGCGGTTGTTGGCGAAGGTGATCCAGCCGCCTGTGAAGCGGGTGGCCTCCACCATCGAGAACGAACCCATGAAGTCCGCGAAGGACTCCTTCAGCCACAGGTCGTCCCACCACACCATGGTCACCAGGTCGCCGAACCACATGTGCGCCATCTCGTGCAGGACGACGTTGGCCCGCCGCTCGTACGACGCCCGTGTGACCTTGCCGCGGAAGATGAACTCCTCGCGGAAGGTGACCAGTCCGGGGTTCTCCATCGCGCCGAGGTTGTACTCCGGCACGAACGCCTGGTCGTACTTCCCGAACGGGTACGGGTAGTCGAAGTGGTCGTGGAAGAAGTCCAGGCCCTGCTTGGTGATCAGGAAGACGTCGTCGGAGTCGAAGTAGGGGGCGAGACCCTTGCGGCACATCGCGCCGAGGGGGATCTCCAGCCGCGTACCGTCCTCGAAGACCCGCTCGTAGGTGTCCGTCACATAGTGGTACGGGCCCGCGACGATCGCCGTGATGTACGTCGAGATCGGCTTCGTCTCCGCGAACCGCCACACCCCGTCCGTCTGTTCGCCGACCCCGTTGCTCCACACGGCCCACCCCTCGGGGGCGCGCACCTCGAAGCGGTAGGGGGCCTTGAGGTCCGGCTGCTCGAAGTTGGCGAAGACCCGGCGGGAGTCGGCCGGCTCGTACTGCGTGTAGAGGTAGACCTCGCCGTCCTCCGGGTCGACGAAGCGGTGCATGCCCTCGCCGGTGCGGGAGTAGGCGCACTGGGCGTCGACCACCAGCTCGTTCTCGGCGGCCAGGTCGTCGAGGACGATCCGGGAGCCGTCGAAGACCTCGCTCGGGTCGAGGTCCCTGCCGTTGAGGGAGACGGCCGTCACCCGCGGCGCGACCAGATCGGCGAAGCTCGTGGCGCCCGGGTCGGCGCACCGGAATCGGATCGTCGTCACCGAGCGGAAGGTGCGCGGTTCGCCACCCGGGCCGCCGGAGTCCCCGACGGCGGAGCGCAGGTCGAGGGAGACCTCGTAACCGTCGACGGACAACAGCGCGGCCCGCTCCTGGGCCTCGTCACGGGTCAGATTCTCACCGGGCACGGGCGGCACTCCCTCGGGTGGTGTTCAGAATGCGGACAGCCCGATCCTGCCATGCACCGCGGGAATGGCCGGGGCCGTCCTCGGTGTTGCCGGTTGTTGACCGGTAAACCGAACCCGCACGACTCCGTCTTCCTATCCCTTTCGAGGAGAACCATGTCCGAGCAGACCTCCGGCAAGACCCCTGTCGACTTCTGGTTCGACCCGCTGTGCCCCTGGGCCTGGATGACCTCGCGCTGGGTCCTGGAGGTCGAGAAGGTCCGGGACATCGAGGTCCGCTGGCATCTGATGAGCCTCGCGGTACTGAACGAGCCGAAGATCGACGAGCTGCCCGAGGAGTACCGCGAGCTGCTGGCCACCAAGGCCTGGGGCCCGGTGCGGATCGTGATAGCCGCCCAGCAGGAGCACGGCCCCGAGGTGCTCGGCGACCTCTACACCGCGCTCGGCACGCGGATCCACAACCAGGGCGAGGGCCCCGAGAAGGAGACGGTCGCCGCCGCGCTGAAGGACGTCGGTCTGCCCGAGTCCCTCATGGACCACTGGGACGACACCCCGTACGAGGCCGAGCTGCGCGCCTCCCACAAGGAGGGCATCGACAAGGTCGGCCAGGACGTCGGCACCCCCGTCATCGCCGTCCCCGGCGCCGACGGCGAGCAGATCGCCTTCTTCGGCCCGGTCGTCACCCCCGCCCCGAAGGGCGAGGAGGCCGCCAGGCTCTGGGACGGCACCCTCCTCGTCGCCTCGGTCCCGGGTTTCTACGAGATCAAGCGCACCCGCACCAAGGGCCCGGACTTCAGCAACCTGGTCTGAGGCGCCCCCTTTTTTTTGGGCTCGGTTCGCCTCCGGGGCGCTTCAGCCTGTGTCGAGACGGCGATCGTGCTCGGCCCTCCTTCGTCGGGCGCTGCGCGCTCCCCCACTCTCGGCTTCGCTCGAGCGGGAGGTGCCCCCATGCCGTCTCGACACAGGCGCGCCCCTTCGGCTCACTCGCCGTAGGGCGACCGGCGGCCGCATCACCGGAAGGGCATCACCGGAAGGACGTCACCGGAAGGACTCGGGGAGGGTCAGCCCCTCGCTCTGCTTGCCGTACGGCTGGACGAACAGGCAGCGGCCCTTCTCGCCGTGGTTGGCGCACCGCCACCAGCCGGCCGGGTTCTTGCCCAGGGACTCCAGGTACTCCCGTACCGCCTTGTCCGCCTTGTGGAACGGCAGGGGCTTGCCGCCGCCACACGGGGGGCAGTGCTTGTAGCTCACGTCCATGCGACCTCCCGGTCCGGTCCGCCGGATCGGGAATCCGGTCGGAATCGGGAGCATAGGGCGAAAACCGAGGAAGCGGTCAGACCGGAATGCGTCCCGCCGTGGCGTGTTCCGGCGGTCCCGGAAGGCGAGAACCCCCGCGAGTCACGTCCTCGCGGGGGTTCTCCCTTTTCCGCCTGCCGGTGAAGGTTGAGAAGACGATCACGAGCAGGACGTCTCGGTCACCGGCTCAGGGGGTCAGCAGCAGCACATCCGCGCGGGACCTGGCCGCCGCGTAACGGCGGGCCACGTCCTGCCAGTTGACGACGGCCCACATGGCGTCGATGAAGTCGACCTTCTGGTTCTTGTACTGCAGGTAGAAGGCGTGCTCCCAGGCGTCGAAGACGAGGATCGGGGTGGAGCCCTGGCCGACGTTGCCCTGGTGGTCGTAGACCTGCTCGACGACCAGACGCCCGCTCAGCGGCTCGTACGCCAGCACGCCCCAGCCCGAGCCCTGCGTGGTCGCGGCGGCCTTGGTCAACTGGGCCTTGAAGCCGGCGAAGGAGCCGAAGGACTCGGCGATGGCGTCCGCCAGCTCACCCACGCCGTCCTTCTCCAGCGGCTCGCCGCCACCGTCGCCGGTCATGTTCTGCCAGTAGATCGAGTGCAGGATGTGGCCGGAGAGGTGGAAGGCCAGGTTCTTCTCCAGGCCGTTGATCGTCCCCCAGGTCTCCTTGTCCCGCGCCTCGGCCAGCTGCTCCAGGGTGTCGTTGGCTCCCTTGACGTACGCCGCGTGGTGCTTGTCGTGGTGCAGCTCGATGATCTCGGGGCTGATCACGGGCGCCAGTGCCGCGTAGTCGTACGGCAGTTCGGGAAGCGTGTAGACGGGCATGGGGGTCCCCTCCGACCTCTTATTGCAATGCACTTGCAAGTGCACGCTAGCAGCAAGAGACTGTGGGGGCGTGCCCGGGCACGCGAAAGGGCCCTCGCGCGAACCGATCGTCCGTCCTCCGCGCGAGGGCCCCGAAGCGTGTGAGCGAGGTCAGCCCGTGGCGCGCGTCCGCTGGCGGACGTAACCGACCACCGCCAGGATCAGCGTCATGCCGCCCGTCCAGTACAACTGCGTCCGCGTCCCCGGCTCCCGGGCCATCAGGACGAAGACGGCGGCCATCCCCGCGAGCGCCACCCACGTCAACCAGGGGAACGCCCACATCCGCACGACCAGCCGCTCCGGGGCCTCACGCTCGATGCGGCGACGCAGGAGCAGTTGGGAGACGGCGATGAGGATCCAGACGACGAGGACGACCGCCCCGATCATGTTGAGGAGCCAGGGGAAGACATCGTCGGGACGCCAGTAGCTGAGCAGGACGCAGAGGAAGCCGAAGACGCTGGAGGCCAGGACCGCGATCCGGGGGACCCCGCCCGACACCCTGCCGATCATCTTCGGGCCCAGCCCGCGCGCCACCAGGGAGTAGGCGATCCGGGACGAGCCGTAGATGTTGGCGTTCATCGCGCTCAGCAGGGCCACCAGCACGACCACGTTCATCACCTGACCGGCGCCGGGGATGCCCAGGTGGTCGAGGGTGGCGACGTACGGGCCCTTCTCCACGACCGCCTTCGAGTCCCACGGGACGAGGGTGACGATGACCGCCATGGAGCCGATGTAGAAGAGGGCGATGCGCCACATCGCCGTACGGACCGCCGTGGCCACGCCCTTCACCGGGTCCTCGGACTCGGCGGCCGCGATCGTCACGGTCTCCAGACCGCCGTACGCGAAGATCGACGCCAGCAGGCCGATGACCAGGCCGTCGGTGCCGCCCGGCAGCAGACCGCCCTCGCCGGTGAGGTTGGCGAGGCCGGGTGTGTCGGTGCCCGGCAGGACACCGGCGACGGCCAGCACGCCCAGCACCAGGAACAGGGAGATCGCGCCGACCTTGAGTGCGGCGAACCAGAACTCGAACTCACCGAAGTTCTTCACGGCGGCCAGGTTGGTGCCCAGGAACACCAGCATGAACAGCGCCACCCAGGCCCACTCGGGCGTACCGGGCAGCCACCCCGTCACGATCTTCGCGGCGCCGATGCCCTCCAGGCCGACGGCCGTGCAGAGCAGCACCCAGAACGACCAGCCGGCCGTGAAGCCCGCCCACGGACCGATGGCGCGTTCGGCGTGCGCGGAGAAGGAGCCCGAGGAGGGATACGCGGCGGACATCTCGCCGAGCATCCGCATCACCAGCATGACGAGGAGCCCGGAGAGCGTGTACGCGAGGACGATCGACGGACCGGCGGCGGCGATGCCCGCCCCGGACCCGACGAAGAGGCCCGCGCCGATCACGCCGCCGAGGGCGATCATCGAGAGGTGGCGCTGCTTGAGGCCGTGGGACAGGGACGCGTCGGGCTCTTGTGGAGCCTTGACGGAGGTGCTGGGCATGGGCGCGGTTCGTCCAATGCGTGAGACGGCAAAACGCCGACAGTCTGGACAGCCCCTCCACCGCAGGGAGGGGCTGTCCGCGATCCGGACGCGACCGGCACGGAAGGTGACTACGCGGCTACGGGAGTGGCCGCCCGGGCGGCCACCGGCGTGTAGTGCGAGGCGTCCCCCTCGATCGAGTAGCTCTCCTTGCCCTCGATGCCCACCGGAACGTCACCGGCCACGGTCACCCGGTGCAGCCGGCGCGGCAGGCCGTCGTAGTTGTCGATGGCGTAGTGCTGGGTGGCGCGGTTGTCGAAGACGACGAGCTGGTTCTCCGACCAGCGGTGGCGCAGCACGTTCTCCGGCCGGGTCACGTACGACTGGAGCAGGTCCAGGAGCTTGCGGGACTCGCCGAGCGACAGGCCCACGATCCGCTGCGCGAACCCGCCTATGAACAGTCCGCGTTCACCGGATGGGGGTCCCCCCGCTTCGAGCGAAGTCGAGAAGTGGGGGAGGGTGGACGCGGACCACCGGGTGGGCCGTGCGGTACTTGATCGAGGTGAACCGGGCGCGCTGCGCCGCCCGCTCCGCGTCGATCTCCTCGTCCGGCACCGCGTAGTCGTAGTCGTTGGTGTGCTCGGCCCACAGCCCGTCGGCCAGTCGCCGCAGCGGCTCGGGCAGGTCCCGGTAGGCCGCCGCCGCGTTGGCGATCAGCGTCTCGCCGCCGTACGGCGGGATCGTGATGCTGCGCAGGGTGGTGGCCTGCGGCGGGTTGAGCACGAACGTGACGTCGGTGTGCCAGTGGTTGGCGCGCCCCCGCTCGCTGTCCACGGGCAGGACGTTCGCGGCACCCGCCACGGCGGCCACGGTCGGGTGGGCGGTGGTGATGTCGCCGAAGTGACGGACGAAGGCCTGATGGCCGTCGTCGTCGAGGTCCACGTCGTCGAACACGAGCGCCTTGTGGACGTTGAGCGCCTCACGCAGCGCGGCGACGGTCTCCCCGTCGAGGGGCTGGGAGACGTCGACGCCGGAGACTCGGGCGCCGATGTTTCCGGTGACCTTGCGGATGTCGATGGTCATGGTGCGGTTCCTTCCGGGAGCCGGGGTCGGACGAGGGTGGGTGTGGGTGTGGACGCAGGTGCGGACGCGAGTGCGGGGGCGGCTTGCTTCACGTGCTGGTTGGCGGGACGCGGCAGGCCGTAGCGGTCCCGCAGGGTCCGGCGCGGTCCGTATGCGGTGCGGAGCAGACCGCGGGCGCGCAGGATCGGCACGACGTGCTCGACGAAGGCGTCGAGGCCGGACGGCAGCACCGCGGGCATGATGTTGAAGCCGTCGGCGGCACCTCCCGTGAACCAGGTCTCGATCTCGTCGGCGACCTGCTCGGGCGTACCGGCGAAGGTGAGGTGCCCGCGCCCGCCGCCCAGGCGCCCGATCAGCTCCCGCACGGTGAGCCGGTCGCGCCGGGCCAGCTCGACGACGAGCGTGTAGCGGCTCTTGGCACCTTCGATCGCGCTCTCCGGCGGCAGATCGGCCGGCAGCGGGGCGTCCAACTCAAGTGAACCGGGGGGCAGTTGCAGCAGCCGCTCCAGATTTCCCACCCCGTGCGTGTACACGATGTGGTCTTCCAGTGCCCGCTCGGCGGCCCGCGCCTCGGCCTCCGTCGACCCGAGGACGGGGACGAGCCCCGGCAGCACCTTGATGTGCTCGGGATCCCGGCCGGCCGCGACCGTGCGGGACTTGAGGTCGGCGTAGAAGGCCCGCGCGTCCCCGACGGTCTGCTGCGCGGTGAACACGGCCTCCGCGTACCGCGCGGCGAACGCCTTGCCGTCCTCGCTGGACCCCGCCTGCACCAGCAGCGGATAACCCTGCGGCGAGCGCGGCACGTTGAGCGCGCCCTCGACACTGAAGTACGTCCCCCGGTGCCGGGGCGGGTGGATCTTCGTGTCGTCGCCCCAGACACCGGTCTCCTTGTCGGCGACGATCGCGTCGTCCTCCCAGCTGTCCCAGAGCTTCAGCGCCACGTCGAGGAACTCGGCGGCCCGGGCGTACCGCTGGGCGTGCGCGGGCTCGGCGTCCAGGCCGAAGTTGCGGGCGGCCTCGGCGCCGGCGGTGGTGACGATGTTCCAGCCGGCCCGGCCGCCGCTCAGGATGTCGAGCGAGGCGAACTTGCGGGCCAGGTTGTAGGGGGAGTTGTAGGAGGTGGAGGCGGTGGCGATCAGGCCGATGTGCTCGGTGGCCGTCGCCAGCGCGGTCAGCAGGGTGAGCGGCTCCAGGGCGCCCGCCGGACGCTGGCCCACGCTGCCCCACAGCTGCGGCCCGTCTGCCAGGAACAGGGAGTCGAACGTACCGCGCTCCGCGATCCGGGCCAGCCGCACGTAGTGGTCCAGCTCGACGTGCGCGTACGGGTCGGACTCGGGCAGCCGCCACGAGGCCTCGTGGTGCCCGGTGTTCATCAGAAAGGCGTTGAGATGGAGCTGTCGTCGCGGCACGTGTCTGTTCTCCCGGGTCACTGGTGGTGCTGCGTAGCGGGTCACTGGTGGTCCTCCGTCACCCCGAGCGCGGCCAGCAGCCGCTCGCGGTACTCGCCCAGCAGGGGATCCCGGTACGAGCGCGGGTGCGGGCGGTCGATGGTCAGGTCGAGGCCGATACGGCCCTGTTCGAGCACGAGGACCCGGTCGGCGAGCACGATCGCCTCGTCCACGTCATGGGTGACGAGCAGGACGGACGGCCGGTGGCGCTCCCACAGCTGCCTGAGCAGGGTGTGCATCCTGATCCGGGTGAGCGCGTCGAGCGCGCCGAACGGCTCGTCGGCGAGCAGCAGTTCGGGTTCGCGGACCAGGGAGCGGGCCAGCGCCGCGCGCTGGGCCTCACCGCCGGACAGCTCGTTCGGCCAGGCGCGCTCGCGGCCCTTGAGGCCCACCTCGGCGAGGGCCTCACGGCCCTTGCCGGCGGCCTCCCTGCCCTCGGTGCCCAGCAGTACGTTGTCGAGGACCCGGCGCCAGGGCAGCAGCCGGGAGTCCTGGAAGACGACGGACACCCTGGCCGGCGCGGTCAGCCGGCCGCTGCCCGCCACCTCGTGGTCGAGCCCGGCGACCGCACGCAGCAGCGTGCTCTTGCCGGAGCCGCTGTGCCCGAGCAGAGCGACGAACTGCCCGGCGGGGATGTCGAGGTCGACCCCGTCGAGGACCTTGCGCCCGTCGAACGACCTGGTCAGATCCCGGAGTTGGACGGCGGGCCGGGTGGCGGTGGTGGTCAGCTGCTCAGTGTGCGTCGCCATGACAGCACCCTCCGTTCGATGAGACGGACCGCGCTGTCGGAGACCAGACCGAAGATCCCGTAGACCGCCAGGCCGACGAGGATGACGTCGCTCTGGCCGTAGTTCTGGGCCTGGAACATCATGTAGCCGAGTCCACTGGTGGCGTTGATCTGCTCCAGGACGACCAGGCCCAGCCAGGAGCCGGTCACCCCGAGCCGTAGGCCCACGAAGAAGCCGGGCAGCGCGCCGGGAACGACGATCTGCCGGACGAACCGGAACCGTGACAGGCCCTGCACCTCGGCGAGTTCGACGAAACGACTGTCGATGCCGGCCAGCGCGGCATGGGTGTTGAGGTAGATCGGGATGTAGACGACGATGGCGATGATCGCGATCTTGAAGGTCTCGCCGATGCCCAGCCAGAGGATGAACAGCGGGATCAGACCCAGCGTCGGGATCGCCCGGTTGAGCTGCACGGTCCCGTCGATCAGCGCCTCGCCGGTGCGGCTGAGCCCGGAGACCAGGGCGAGCGCGACACCGGCGGTCAGCCCGATCGCGAACCCGGACCCGGCCCGCTGCAACGAGGTCACGATGTCCGTCGTCAACGTCCCGTCGGTCCACAGACGGACCCCGGTCTCCAGCACGGTCCAGGGCGCCGGTATCGCCGCCGGATCGAGCTGACCGGCAGCGGAGGCGACGGCCCAGAGGGCGAGGACCAGCGCCGGCCCGACCAGCCGGGAGGCGGGCAGTCGCCTGCCGGGGGAGAGACGGCGGCGCCTGCGGACCTGACCGGTCTCGTCCACGGCCGCGAGGGCGCGGGACGAGGCGGCGTCGGACGCGTCGGCGCCGGACCGGGACGTGCCGGGGGCGGCCGTGTCGGTCACGCTGCTCGCTTCTGCCGTGTCGGTCACGGTGCTCGCCTCGGCGGCGTCGGCGCTGTTCGCGCCCGCGGGGGCGGCACCCGTGGTCACGGCGCTCACTTCCGGTACTCCGCGGTCACGGCCTTCGCGGCGATCCCCTCGAACCGCCGGTCGAAGAGCGTGCCGACGTCGAACTTCTTCACGAAGCCGCCCTCCGCCAGCAGATCGGCGGTCTCCTGCTCCCATGCGATCGCCTCGTCCCAACTCGGCGGGAAGAGCGGTTTGTTGGCCAGCTCGCTGATCGACTGGGCCTGGGCGGGTGTCAGGTTCTGGGTCTTCACGTAGAACTCCTCGTTCCAGTTGTCCGGGTTCTCGTACTGCCAGACCGCGCCCTTCGCCCAGTAGGGGATGTACGCGGCGACGGCGGCCGCCTTCGCGGAGTCGCCCAGCACGGAGGCCGGTGCCCACAGCAGGTTGAGCAGGTCCACCACGTCGGTGGGGATCGTGCGGGCCCCCTTGGACCCGTACTGCTGGAGATAGGCGGGCGCCTGCTGGTTGGCGAGCGGCGCGACATCCACCTGGCCCGACTGGAGGGCGGTCAGGAACTGGTTGCTGGTCAGCGGGACCAACTCGGCGTCGTCGTAGGCGAGGCCCGCCTCCTTCAACGCCCGCAGGAGGACGACGCCCTGCGCCTGCCCCTGGGAGAAGGCGAGCTTCCTGCCCCGGAAATCCTTGACCGTGGTGATGTCGCTGCCGGGTTTGGTGGCGAAGAGATAGTTCGGCTTCCGGGTGATGTTGATGGCGACGATCTTCGCGTCGTACCCCTGGTAGTGCGCCTGGATCGGCGGGATTCCCGCATTGTTGGCGACGTCCAGCGAACTCGACCGGAAAGCGTTGATGACATCGGGGCCGGCGCCGATGTTCGCCCAACTGCGCACCTTGAAAGGCAGATCGTCGAGTTTCGCGAGCTTGAGCTGCAACTCCTGTTGATTCTGGAACGAGGAGATCTTCAGGCTCGTACCCGGGGGAACCTTGGTGGGCAGCGGCGCGTCGGCCGCCGTACGGGCGGTCGCCGCGCTGCTGTCGGCGCAGCCGCTGAGTCCGGCCGCCGCGGCCGTGGCGCCGAGCAGAGAGGTGAGGAAGAGTCGCCGGTCGAAACCGGGCGCGGCGGAAGAAGGCATGGGAGGACCCCCAGAGGTGAACGGTGGGACTGCGCATGAAAGGGCGCACGGAGAAACCGCGGAAGCGGACGGGGACAGCGGAAAGCCGCGGAAGTGAATGTCACGCAGGAGGAAGTGCCGCGTACGCCGGAGTGCGGTGGGCACTCCGGGACGTCAACGTGTCAGCAACAGAGGGTGCGACAACTCGTGAGCAGCATGAAAACGATGTTCCCGGTCTTCGGCAAGGCCTGTCAACATTCGGAGTTTCTGAATTAACCGGCCCCGGCCGACGTGTGCTCCAGACGCTCCACGGACCCCAGCGGATCCCGGAACAGCACGTCCAGGGCCACCGCCCCGCCCGCCGTGGCCGGCACGCGATCGGCGAAGCTCGTCGGCGCCACGGTCGCCGCCCGGCCCGCCCCGACCATCTCGTGCAGTGCGGCCAGGCAGTCCGCCCGGCCGATCACCCCGATCTCGGTGACGACCACGGTCTCCGGGTTCAGCACGTCGAGCAGCAGGTCCACCGCCCGCCCCACCATCCGGGCCCGCTCCACCAGCAGCCGTACGGCCGTCGCGTCGCCGTCCGCCGCGGCGGCCAGCACCCGCATCGGGTTCGTCCCGTCGATGACCCCGGCCTCCCGGGCCCGCCGGCACAGGGTCCGCTCGCTCAACTCGGCCTGGAGGCAACCGACGCGCCCGCAGTCGCAGGGCTCGGTGCCTCCGGGCAACGGCAGATGCGCGACGGACCCGGCCTGCGAGCGCGGCCCGTGGTGCACCTCGTCGTTGGTCGCGAACGCCGCGTCCACCAAGTTGCCGACGAACAGATGCAGCACACTCCGACTGCCCCGCGCCCCCCCGAACAGCTGCTCGGCTCCCACCAACGCCCGCGCGTGCCCGTCCACATGGACCGGAAGCCCGGTCCGGGCACCGAGCACGTCCCGCACCGGCACATCGCGCCAGCCCAGCAACGGATGCTCGACGACGGTGCCGGTCTCCCGGTCCACCCAGCCGCCGGCCGCGAAGCCGACGGCCAGGGCCCGGCAGCCCGGCCTCGCGTCCAGCAGGGCCCGGAGTTCGTCGGCGGCCCGCGCCAGGACCGTCCCGGGCTCGGTGGACGTGTGCGTGGACCGCCGCTCCACGAGCACCCGTCCGCGCAGATCGAGCAGAGCGACCGTCGTGAACGGGACGGCCACATGCACCCCGCCCACCACGAACCGCGAGTCGTCGAGGTCGAGGGGCACATGCGGACGCCCCGCCCCCTTGGAGCGCCGGGGAGGCTCGGCCTCACGGACGAGACCGAGCCCGGTGAACCGGGCGCAGTAGTCGGTCACCGACGCCGGCGACAGCCCCGTCACCCGGGCGATGACGCTGCGCGCCACGGGACCGTGCTCCAGCACGGACCGCAGGACCACGCTGGCACTGGTCCGCCGCCGGTCACTGTCGGCGGCACGCGGTACGGGAGATCCGGCAGCCGCCGCGGGGGCCGACGGGGGAGCGGCCCGAAGGGCGGCCGAAGAAGCGGGAGTTGGGGGAAGGGGAGCCTGAAGGGTGGGTGCTGTCGCGGCACGGGGCATGGCGATCATCCTCGGGAACGGGTCCGACACTGCGCCTCACGGAAGGCGAGGCGTGCCGGAGCCGCCTCACCCGGGTCGGCGACAGGTGGCCGCGCCCACGCGTCGCAGATCGACGTAGCGACGCGACGAGAAATACCGGGCCTGGGCAACCATGCGGTCGAAGCTAGCAAAACGGCCCACCGCTGCCCAGACGGCGACCGACGGGCGAGACGGCACCTGTCCACCCCTCCGGCCCGATTGGTGAAACCCTACAGATGTGAGGCGACACCCCGTCAGGACCCAAGCCGCGCCACCTCAGTGACCGGTGTCACGCCGTACCAGGTGTAACCCACATCCTTTGTGTGAAGCCCACCAAGCCGTCGTTCCCCCCTTTGTCGAGCGCTGACGGTGTCCGGCACCTGGGGCCTGGGATAGCGTCACCGTGTCCCCGCCACCGTCACCCGTCGGAGTGAGCCCGAACATGAGCACCGCCGTCGCCACGTCAGCCCGCCCCGGCGAGGTCCTCGCCGACCGTCTGCCCCTCTCCGGCGTCCGCGCCCGCGACATCGCGCTCGTGGTGGGCGGCGCCGCGCTCACCGGGCTCGCCGCCCAGATCGCGGTGCCCGTGCCGGGCTCGCCGGTCCCGGTCACCGGCCAGACCTTCGCGGCCCTGCTCGTCGGCACCACCCTCGGCGCGGGCCGGGGTGTCGCCTCCCTCGCCCTCTACGCGCTGGTCGGCCTGCTCGGCGTGCCGTGGTTCGCGAACGGCACGTCCGGCGTCGGCGTCTCCTTCGGCTACATCCTCGGCATGATCCTGGCGGTCGCCGCCGTGGGCGCCCTGGCCCGTCGGGGCGGCGACCGCTCCACGCTGCGGATGGCCGGCACGATGCTCGTCGGCGAGGTGATCATCTACGCCGTCGGCGTCCCCTACCTCGCCGCCACCGCCGACATCAGCCTCTCCTCCGCTGTCGCGCTCGGCCTCACCCCCTTCCTGATCGGCGACGCCATCAAGGTCGTGCTCGCCATGGGGCTGCTGCCGACGGCATGGAAGCTGCTGAAGAATTGAATCCTCCCCTCCCTGAAGGGGAAGGGGATTCCTGGCTCAGGCCGCCTCCTGGAGCAGCGCTCCAGGAGGTCTTCCGCCATCGGCACCAGCCGGGTTGAGACCAGCCCGGACGGCGATGGCGTCGTGGTCGCGGACCACCTTCTTGGCCCACTTGCGGCCGGTGTCCTCTCGCTGCCTGGCGACCTTCTTGTGCGCCTTCGCCCGCGGTTTCCTCGCCTCGTGGTAGCCCTTCGACCCGGGCTTCCCCTTCTTCGGCCTGCGGCGGGCCGTCATCCGGTCGTACCGGGTCAACTCGGCGTTGGCTTTCCTGCCGTGCCCGGAGTGGGGCAGGTCGTGCGCGTCGGACGTGGTGGTCGCGGTCTCCTTCACGCCCCGGTCGACGCCTGCGACACCACCGAAGAGGTTCGCCGGGGCGTACTCCGACCGCGCCACGGCGAGCCTCTTCGGCGGTTTGGGGCCTGCGGGCGTCGGGGCCCTCGGGCCTTCCGGTGTTCCGGTGTCCGGTGTTCCGGATCAGGACTCCTGCCGGGTCCGCCGCTGGTTCCACCACAGACCCGCGGCGCCGGCCGAGATGAGCGCGGCGCCCGCCATGCCCAGCGGCAGGACGCGGTCGGCGGGGCCGGTCCGGGGCAGCTCGTCCGGCTTGTCGTCCTTCCCGCCCCCGCCGCCGGGCGTGACCGGACTGTTGTCGGTGCCGAGGAGCAGCGGCGTGGCGGGCTCGTTCGGTGACTGGTTGGTCGTGCCGAACGGGACCGGGCCCTGCTGCCAGTACGTCTTGGAACCGTCGGCGTTCTGCACCGGCAGACAGATCTTGCCCTGCTCGCTCAGGTCGTACGTGGCGTCGATCGCATAGGTCTTCGACTTCCCGGCCGCCAGATCGTCGATCGCGCAAGCGAAACCGCTGTTCGCGCCGTCGGGAAGATCCCCCTCCGGAATTGCCGAACAGCCCTTGACGTTCTTGACCGTCATGCCGTCGAAACCGACCACGAGCAATCGGATTTCCCCGCTCGCCTTGCTGCCCTCGTTCTTCACGACGCCGGTGATATCCGTTTCCCCGGACTTGTTGTCGACTGTGATCTCCTTGGACAGCAGCGTCGAGAGCTTTACGTCTGCCGGTGCCGCGTCCATGGTCTTTCCGCCATGATTGCTCAATCCCCCCTCGTCGTCCGCCGAGGCCGTGAAGCCGAGGATCATCAGCGACGTGAACGACGCGGTGAGCAGTGATCCGGCGATGGCAGCCTTACGATGAGAACTCATGTTCCATCCCCCTTGGGTCCCCCTGGCCGTGCCTGAATTCACGGCCTATGAAGAGGTACCACAAGATTTCTCGGCATTATGCTGGGTCGGCACGAAGTGTGACCAATGCGCGACTATGTGGTTCGGTTGTGGCGCGTGCGGTCAGTTGGGAAAGGGTTGCCGAAGGGGGGCATGGGGGTGCCGGAAATAACGCGGGGCGGTGTTCCGGGTCTTATGGTGGCCGGCCGTTATCGGTTGGTCGAAAGCATCGGCCAGGGCGGAATGGGCCGGGTCTGGCGGGCCACCGACGAAATACTCGACCGTCAGGTGGCCGTCAAGGAAATGCGTATCGACGGTCACGACCCGGAGGACAGCCGCACCCGACGCGAGCGAACCCTGCGCGAGGCCAGGGCCACGGCCCGGATCGACCACCCCAACGTGGTACGCGTCTACGACGTCGTCGACGCGGGCGAACGGCTCTGGATCGTCATGGAGCTGGTCGACGGCCGCTCCCTGGAGCGACTGGTGGTGGAGGACGGCCCCCTCGACGCGCACGACACGGCCCGTATCGGCCTCGAACTCGTCGACGCGCTGGCTCAGGTGCACACACAGGGCGTGCTGCATCGCGACATCAAACCGGCCAACGTCCTGATCAGGCGTACGGGCTCCCACCGGGCCGTCCTCACCGACTTCGGCATCGCCGCCATCCAGAACGCCGAGGCCCTCACCATGGCCGGCATGCTCGTCGGCTCCCCCGACTACATGGCCCCCGAGCGCGTCTCCGGCAGCCCCCAGGGCCCGCCCTCCGACCTCTGGTCACTCGGCGCCACGCTCTGCGCGGCCCTCGGCGGACGTTCCCCCTTCTCCCGCTCCACCACCCTCGCCACCCTCCACGCGGTCCTCTACGAGGAGCCCGAACTCCCCGCAGCCGCGGGCCCCCTCCAACATCTCCTGGCCGCCCTCCTCGCGAAGGACCCCGACGCCCGGCCCGGCCTGCCCCAACTCACCGAGGCACTGCGCGCCATCACCGCACCTCCGGCGGTCGCCCCGCCGACGCCGACGCCGACGGGGATGGGGATGGCTACGGCGACGGCAGAGCCGGGACCGCCGGACACGGAGGAAGGAGAGCCCGCCGGTGTGCCGGGTGTGCCGGGTGTGCCGGGCGAGTCGGGCCCTCGAACCGCACACGCCGCAGTGGGGCGCGAAGAACCGGAGTCCGGCATCGCGGAGTCCGCAACGGGCCCCGACGAGGCGAACGCGGGACCTCCGGCGCCGGTCGAGGAGAGGCCGAGGCCACCGGCCGGTAGCGCGCCACCGCCGACCGGCACCGCCCCGGAACCGGAACCGGAACCGGAGGCGACGCCCCCCTCGCCCGCACGAGCCCCGACCCAGGCAGCAAGCCCCACCCCCACAGCAAGCCCCACCCCCACAGCACGTTCCGCCCCCCAACCCGACCGAGCCACCACCCCCGTCCGCCGCCGCACCCCTTTCCCGCCCCCTCCGCCCTTCGCGACCCAGCGCCCGGCAACCCCCGACCACCCTGACCTCGACCCCTCGCCCGAGACCCCCGCACACACGGCCGACAGCGACCTCCCGACCCGGCCCAGGCCCACCCCGGGGCTGAGTCCCGAACCCACCCTCATGCCGCCCGGAGAACTCCCGGGCCCACCCGTGCCGTCCAGGCGTACGGAGCCCGACGATCCGCCGAGCCCCGTAGGCCCTCGACGGAACAACCGCCGTATCGGCCTCGCCGCGGCCGCCGCCGTGGCCGTGACCGCCGCCGTGGCCGCGGTCGTCGTACCGGCGATGAACGGCTCGCCCGACGACAGGGACGACAAGGCGTCGTCGACGACCACCTCGCCCTCCGGCCCGCATCCCACGCCCACCGTGGCCGGCACCTCCCGCCCACCGAAGCTTCCGCCGGGCGCCCGTACGGAGGCCGGCGTCTTCGCCTGGGTCCCGCCCGACGGCTTCTCCCGGGAGGTGCACGCCGGCGCGGAGGTGCACTACACCTCGCCGGACGCCCGCCAGGAGATCGTCGGCAAGGCCTCCCTGGCGCGCGGCGACCTGCTGGAGCAATGGCGGAAGAAGGAGAAGAGCACCGGAGAGGGACCCGGATACCAGCGGATCCGTCTGGAGGAGACGGAGTTCCGCGGCGAGCCCGCCGTCGTGTGGGAGTACACCGTCACCGCCCAGGAACTGCCCTGGCACGTCCGCTCCCTGGGCTTCAACACCGGCGGCAAGTCCTACCAGCTCACCACCTGGTACCACCCCGACATCGAAGACCGCGCCCTCCCGATCTACGAGAAGGTCGAGGAGAGCTTCACCCCCCTGTAGGCCCGGAGAGGCCCCGAGAGGCCTCGAGAGGCCCCGAGAGCACGAAAAGGGGCCCGGCAGCGGGCGAACCGCCACCGGACCCCCGACCTCGGAGAGGTCAGTGCACCTTGTCGGACACCTCGGCGGTGGCGGACTTCCCGCCCCGGACCTTCTCCTTCACGAGCGCGATGCCGACGACGACCGCCGCGACCAGCAGCGACAGGAGCAGGATCTCGCGGTTGCCGTGCTCGGTGTCGGTGAGCATGTAGCCGAGGACGAAGAGGATCAGCCCGATGGTGGCCCACGTCAGATACGGGTACAGCCACATCTTCACGACGAGCTTCTCCGGCGTCTCCCGCTCGATGATCCGCCGCATGCGCAGCTGGGAGAAGCAGATGACGAGCCACACGAACAGGGCGACCGCACCGGAGGAGTTGACCAGGAAGAGGAAGACACCCTCGGGGAAGAAGTAGTTGAAGACGACCGCGACGAACCCGAAGACCACCGAGGACAGGATGGCCGCCATCGGCACACCCCGCGCGTTCGTACGGCCGAACGCGCGCGGCGCGTCACCGCGCTCACCCAGGGAGAACGCCATCCGCGACGCGGTGTAGAGACCGGAGTTGAGACAGGACAGCACCGAGGTCAGCACGATGAAGTTCATGATCTGCCCCGCGTGCGCGATCCCCAGGGAGTCCAGGGCGGCCACGTAGGAGCCCTTCTCCTTGATCGACGGGTCGTTCCACGGCAGCAGTGTCACCACGACGAAGATCGAGCCGAGGTAGAAGACGCCGATCCGCCAGATGATGCTGTTGGTGGACTTGGTGACCGCCTTCTGCGGGTTCTCCGTCTCCCCGGCGGCCAGTGTGGCGATCTCGCTGCCCATGAAGGAGAAGACGACCAGCAGCACACCGATGAGGATGGCGCCCGCGCCGTTGGGCAGGAACCCGCCGTGGTCGGTCAGGTTGGCCAGCCCGGCCTTCTCGGTCTCGGCGCCCGGCAGCAGCCCGAAGACGGCGAGCCCGCCCACCACGATGAACGCGGCGATCGCGACGACCTTGATCCCGGCGAACCAGAACTCGAACTCACCGTAGGAACCGACCGACACCAGGTTCGTGGCGGTCAGCACGACCATCACGATCAGCGCCCAGCCCCACTGCGGGACGGCGGGGATCCAGCCCTCCAGGATCACCGCACCCGCGGTCGCCTCGACCGCGAGCACGACGACCCAGAAGAACCAGTAAAGCCAGCCGATCGAGAACCCGGCCCAGCGCCCGAGCGCGCGGTCGGCGTGGGCCGAGAACGAACCCGAGGTCGGGTTGGCGGCGGACATCTCACCGAGCATCCGCATCACCAGCACCACCATCGTGCCGACGAGCGCGTACGACAGCAGGATGCCGGGACCGGCCGTGGCGATGCCGGAACTCGACCCGACGAAGAGACCGGCACCGATCACACCACCGATGGCGATCATCGACAGATGACGGTTCTTGAGGCCGGCGTGCAGACCGGGTGAGGGGGGTGAGGAGGAGCCTTGGGTGTCTGCCGGGTTCGGCAGAGTCGGCTGCGAGGTCATGGGGGGAGGTTTCCTTTGCGCCGTTGTGGGGACTTCCGTGCGTCTGCCCAAGGACTCCCCGATCGACTCTCGTCAGAGCGGGGGACGAGAGTGCACAGCCGGGGGCCGATGGGCCGCTGTAAAGATCGGTCCAGTGAATCGGAGGTGCAGGCAATCCTGAACCTTTGAATCCAGATCGTTACTTGAGGTTTACTTGAGGTTCTGTGGTTCGGCTCACGGTTTCCTGGTCCCACACCCCGTCGTGCCGCGCCGAAACGCGCGTGTCACACTCGGACCATGCGCGTCTACCTCGGCTCGGATCACGCCGGATACGAACTCAAGAACCACCTCGTCGAGTGGCTGAAGGCCGCCGGCCACGAGCCCGTCGACTGCGGGCCCCACATCTACGACGCCCAGGACGACTACCCGCCGTTCTGCCTCCGCGCGGCGGAGCGCACGGCCGCGGACCCCGGGTCCCTCGGCATCGTCATCGGCGGCTCGGGCAACGGGGAGCAGATCGCCGCGAACAAGGTGGCCGGCGTCCGCGCGGCCCTCGCGTGGAGCGCCGAGACCGCAGCGCTCGGCCGCGAGCACAACAACGCGAACGTGGTCGCGGTCGGCGCCCGGATGCACTCCCAGGAAGACGCGACCAAGTTCGTCGAGACCTTCCTCAACACCCCGTTCTCCGGTGACGAGCGTCACATCCGCCGTATCGACATGCTGGCGTCCTACGAGACGACGGGCGACCTGCCGCCGATCCCGGCCCACCACCCCCAGCCGTAGCCTCCCGCACCCCGCCTACGAGCCCGACCTGCCGGGCTCGGGCGGGTGGCCGCGTCTCCGGTGAGGCTCCCCCGCGCAGGGCCGCCGCCCTCCGGGCTCGCAGGGCCTGGGCTTCCAGGCCCGCAGGACCTGAGCTTCCAGGCCCGCAGGGCCTGGGCTTTCAGGGGCGCGGGGAACTGCGCGAGAAGCCCCACGCACCCGCACTCGACAACGCACCCCAACCACCCCCACCCCCCGAACCCCGGAGGACCCCGTGCCGGAGGGGCACACCATCCACCGTCTCGCCGAAGACTGCCTCACCCACTTCGGCACCGGCGGCACCGGCGGCACCGGCACCGGCACCGGCCGGAACGTCCACGTCACCAGCCCTCAGGGCAAGTTCGCCGACGCGGCCGCCCTCCTCACCGACACCCCCCTCCACACCGCCGAGGCCCACGGCAAACACCTCTTCCTGCACTTCGGCGACGCGGACGCAGAGGAACGCGTCCACATCCACCTCGGCCTCTTCGGCAAGGTCACCTTCGGCCCCGCCCCCGCGCCCCCGCCCACGGACACCGTCCGCCTCCGACTGCGCAACGACACGGCGTACATGGACCTCCGGGGCCCGACGACCTGCGCCCTGATCACGGACGCCGAGAAGCAGGCCGTACACGCACGCCTCGGCCCGGACCCACTCCGCCCCGACGCCGACCCGGCACGCGCGTACGCCCGCGTCTCCCGCAGCCGTACGACGATCGCCGCGCTCCTCATGGACCAGAAGGTGATCGCGGGCGTCGGCAACGTCTACCGCGCGGAGGTCCTCTTCCGGCACGGCATCGACCCGTACCGCGCGGGCAGGGACATCACCCCGGCGGAGTGGGACGCCATCTGGGCCGACCTCGTCGCCCTGATGCGCGAGGGCGTACGCCACAACCGCATCGACACGGTCCGCCCCGAACACCTCCCGGAGGCGATGGGCCGTCCGCCCCGCGTCGACGACCACGGCGGTGAGGTGTACGTGTACCGCAGGGCGACTCTGCCCTGTCACATCTGTGGTGGCGAGATCCGCACCGCCGATCTCGCCGCCCGCAACCTCTTCTGGTGCCCGTCCTGCCAACAGCGGTGAACCCGCGCGCGACAGCGGTGCACCCGCGCACTCCTGCCCCGATGCCCTAGAACCCGTGCGGCAGCCAAGGCGCGAGCCCCGATGACAGGAAGGCCGTGGACGCCTCGGCCAGCGCCCCCTCGCGCAGTTCCCGCACCAGCCCGGCCGCGGCCAGGGAGGCCAGGCTCACGCCACCCAGATAGGCCGCCCCCAACTCCCGTACCGAGAGGGAGAGATCGGCGGCGTCGGCGGTCCGTTCGCAGGTCGCGCCCTTGGTGTCGCCGGTGAGCCGCCAACGCCCCTCGTTCCAGGGACAGAAGGCGTCCTCGACCTCCAACACGACGTCCAGCGGCGCCTGATAGGTCCGAGTCCGCAGCGCGGCACCGACCTCGACGAGCCGCAGATGCAGATCGTCCCTGACCCGCAGCCCGCACCGGCGGATGTCCGACACCAGGTGCAGCACCGGCTCGTCCACCGGCAGCCGGTGGGCGACCACGCACTGCGTCAGGTCGATGTCGAAGAGGAACCGCCACAACGCGGCCCGCGCGGTCGGGTCCGCGGCCTCCAGCGAGCTCAACTGGACGACGCCCTCCGGCCCGGCCTGCCCCCAGTCGGGCTTGATCCGGAAGCGGGCGTAGCCCACCACCTCGGAACCGCCCCCGGCACCCGCACGCTCGGCCACCACGCACTGCAGCGGCGAGGCCCCGTCCCGGTGGCGTTCGGTGTCGAGCAGGTCCACCCGCTCCCAGCCGGGCCGCCGCTCCAGCATCCCCGGCCGCTCCGGCACGCGGCGGGCGTACACCGCCTCGCACACGTCGAGCACCTCGGCGGGATCCGCGTACCGCAGCCGTACGTCGTCCGTGCCGGGCGGCAGGGACAGCCGTACCCGGGCGGTGTCGAAGTCGGCGGCGAGACGGTGGGTGGCCAGGCCGTATCCGAAGCGGCCGTAGATCATCGGCTCGGACGCGGTGAGCACGGCCAGCGGCTCGCCCCAGGAGCGGATGTCGTCCAACTGGCGCCGCATCATGGACGTCAGCACCCCGCGCCGCCGGTGCGTGGCCGCGACGCCGACCATCGTCACGCCCGCCGCCGGGACGACGGCGCCCCCGGGCACCGCGAGCCGGAAGTCGAACGCCCCGGCCGTGCCCACGCATTGGTCGCCGTCCCACACGCCGATCGAGCGGTCGTACGGAGTGAGTGCCTTCCACAACTCCCGTTCCTCGGCGGGTTCGACGGCGCCGCCGAAGGCGCGGAGGAGGTTGTCGTACCAGACGTTCCAGTCTTCCTTGCGCAGCGCCCGCAGCTCAGTGGTCATACGTCATGCCTAGCAGGGCGATCCGGTACGAGCGAACGAATTTGCCCCGCGCGTCGCCGTTCGACGTGGGATCCTTCCCAGGTGCCGCACGGAGGGCGCACGGGGGCCGAATCACGCGTTCCGGTGTGAGATCTGTGTGAGATTCGTCGTGAACCGGCCCTCGGAAGGGGGACAAGTAGGACCTCCTGTGCACAGGGGCTGGTCCGATGGATAAGGTCCCGAACAATGGCAGCAGGACGAGAGCGGCGCGCGGCGGCCGATACGCTCACGGCCCGGATGAAGAAGCTGGTTCACCGGGCCCGCACCGGCGTGCGCAAATCCGCCGTCGACTACTTCCGCGGGGACGGCTCCGACTGGATCGCCCTCGCCGGTCTGCTGATGATGATCCCGCTGATCGCCTGCTTCACGATGATCAACGAGGTCTGGTTCTCGCCCGCCGCCCTTGTCCTCCCCATCGTCGCGGGCGGTCTGCTGCTCCGGCCCGCCAGCCTCCTCGGCCTCTACGCGGCCGCGGCGACCGCGCTGATCGTGGAGTCCGTGAAGCTCGGCCCCTACACCGACGGTCCGGCCCGGGTCACGCCCGGCACCGTGCTGGTGGTCGCCGCCTGCGGTTTCTTCGGTCTCCTCATCGCCCAGTTCCGCAGTCGCGTCGGCGTCCCCTGGCGACGCGGCGGCACCATGCTCTTCGACCTGCGCGAACGCATCCGGGTGCAGAGCAAGCTGCCGCAACTGCCGACCGGTTGGCACCGCGAGATGGCCCTGCGCCCGGCGGGCGGCCAGTCGTTCTCCGGCGACTTCGTCGTGGCCGCCCGGACGAACGGCGGCCGCACCCTCGAAGTCGTCCTCACCGACGTCTCCGGCAAGGGCATGGACGCGGGCTCCCGAGCCCTGCTCCTCTCCGGCGCCTTCGGCGGCCTGCTGGGCTCGCTCCCGCCGCACGCGTTCCTCCCGGCGGCCAACGGCTACCTTCTGCGCCAGGACTGGGACGAGGGTTTCGCGACCTCCATCCACCTCGTCCTCGACCTCGACTCCGGCGACTACGAACTCTTCTCCGCCGGCCACCCGCCGGGCCTCCAGCTCAGCGCCGGCACCGGCCGCTGGGAGGAGAAGGTGGCCGAGGGCCCCCTCCTCGGTGTCTACGACGGCGCCCAGTTCGACCCCGTCAAGGGCTCCCTGCGCCCCGGCGACGTCCTGATGCTCTTCACCGACGGCCTCGTCGAGACCTCCGACCGCGACATCGTCGAAGGCATCGACCGCCTCACCGGCGAGGCCGACCGCTACGTCGCCGGTGGCTTCCACGGCGCCGCCTGGCACCTGATCGAAGCGGTCGCCAAGGACGTCAACGACGACCGGGCCCTCCTACTGATCTGCCGAGAAGGCCCCACAGCAACAAGGTGAACGCCCCCGAAGCTCCGGCCGCCCCCCCGCACGGGGCTGGAGCACGGTGTGCGTCTTCGAGGGCGTGAGGTACCGCGTGCCCTCGAAGACGCCGGGAACGGCGCGCTCCTCAGGGGCGCCGGGAACCGCGCGCTCCTCAGGGGCGCGGGGAACTGCGCGAGCAACCACGATGAACCCGCACCCACCACGCACCACACCCACCCCCCCCCACCTCCCCCATCACCCCCCATCACCCCCACCCCACCCCGACCTCCCAGGCACCCAAGGGGGTCGAAGGGGCACAGCCCCTGGAGGACGGGACGGGTAGGGGAGGCGGGGGCGACAATCAGGACCGCAACCACAAACCCACAGGAGCCCGACCCCGATGCCCCCGACCCCGATGCCCCCGACCCACCTCACCCTCCCCGAAGTAGAGACCCTCGCCCGCACCGCCCACGCCCCCCAGACCGACAAGGCCGGCCGCCCCTACACCGAACACCTCCAAGCGGTCGCCCACGGCGTAGCCACCCGCGGCGGCGACCCCGACCAGATCGCCGCAGCCTGGCTGCACGACGCCCTGGAGGACGACGCCCTCACCGAGGAGTGGCTGACCCAGGCCCCCCTGACCGCCCGCACGAAGGCCATCGTCCTGGCCCTCACCAAACACCCCGGCGAACCCCCGGAGGACTACGCCGCCCGCATCCTCGCCACCCCCGGCGCCCTCCTGGTCAAACAGTCCGACCTGGCGCACAACGCGAATCCCGCCCGCCTGGCCGCCCTGGACACCCCCACCCGCACCCGCCTGACCGCCAAGTACGCCCACATGCGAAACCTCCTCGGCCTGCCGGACGAACCGACGACCGAGGAGGCGATGTGACGCATCCGGCGAGGCAGCGGTGAAACGGCCCACGCCCCGTGGGGCTAGGCCTTGGCGCCGGCCTTCCCCCGCTCCCGGGCCAGCTCGGCGGCGTCCCGCTTGAACGCCCACTCCATCTTGGGCTCCATGGCGAACCGGAACATCCGCTGCACCGGCGGGGTGCACAACACGGTGATGACGGCCGCCGCGAAGACCGTGACGAGGAGCTCGCCGAGCGGCTGGTACACCCACGCGTTGGCGTCGTACCAGTCCCAGAAGCGCGAGCCCTTGGCGAGGAACCCGTGCAGCAGGTAGCCGTACAGCGTGCCCGCGCCCAGGACGGTGAACCACATCTTCCGCCGGGGCACCCAGGCGAAGAAGCAGGTGGTGAGCACCATGGAGCAGCCGAAGAGCGCGAAGGTCATGACGACCCCGGCCCACCACGGCGCCCCCAACTCCTGCGCGCTGTCACGGTGGTAGAACCACGCCGAGTTCATGTGCGGCCCCACCCAGTACGCCATCGCCAGCGCGGCAGCCGCCACCGGCACGGAGAGCATCCGCACCTCACGACGCCGCATGAACTGGAAGTGCGCGGGCTTCATGAAGAGGCCGACGACGAAGAACGGCAGGAACTGCAGGACGCGTTGCAGGTCCAGGTCGTCGCCGATGTCGGGCGAGACGGAGGCGAGCGCCGCGATGCCGAGCGCCACCGGGATCGGCCAGCGCACGACCTTCCACAGCGGGGTCGTCAGCCGCCACACGAACAGCGCGATCAGGAACCAGGTGAGGTACCACGGGTCGAGCAGGCTGATCGGGTGCGAGGGATCGTCGTTGCCGTACCGCTTGAAGACGGAGTACGCGATCTCGAAGAGGACGTACGGCACGGCGATGCCGGTGATCAGCCGACGGAGCCGGTCGGCGCGCATGTCGAAACTGCGCGAGAAGTAGCCGGAGATGATGATGAACGCCGGCATGTGGAAGGTGTACACGAACATGTACAGCGCCTCGGCGGCGCGGCTGTGGTCGGTCAGCGGCTCCCACGCGTGCCCCATCGCGACGAGCACGATGGCGAGGTACTTGGCGTTGTCGAAGAA
This sequence comes from Streptomyces akebiae, assembly GCF_019599145.1. Classification (NCBI taxonomy): domain Bacteria; kingdom Bacillati; phylum Actinomycetota; class Actinomycetes; order Kitasatosporales; family Streptomycetaceae; genus Streptomyces; species Streptomyces akebiae. The sequence continues at coordinate 6,747,748 of NZ_CP080647.1, forward strand.
CGCGTCACGTTGTTTGGCCGGTCTGGCCTCCGGGGAGGCGCCACTTGGCGTCGGGTGAGGGGACGAGGACTTCAGCGAGCGCGGACTCGGCACTCCGTCGGCCGGCGACTGTGGTGACTGTGCCGGCGGGAGCGGCGCCCTGGACCGGTCGTGCGGTCGCAGCGAGTTCGTCACGGACCCTCCCGCCGGGGACCCCGGGGGACGGTCCGAGCACTCGCTGCGCAAGCGGGGGACGAGGCAGCGGTGAACATCTGAGGCACCCTAGCGTTGTCTGTGCGATTCCGTAAAACCACCGACGTGAATCCTGTATTGAGGGGTACGTGTCACTCACGCGTACCCAGGATTCGGTGAAGTGTGCATCCTGCAGAACATCACTCTCCGTACACCTCAAGCGCATGGCATGCATCGGTCTGTCCGCATTCATCCCGACTAAATGGTGCATAACATGCGCAGGCGATTTCGGTGAAATGTCCGGTTAATTACCGCCCTGGGTGGGCCCCTTGATGTGTCTGTGGCAACAATTCGAATTCCCTGCGCTCAGGTTGTGTGTGCACGGAAATGATCACCCCGAATTCACTTCCGAAGCCCTCCTGTTGACCGGGGGCGGGGGTGGCGCGGGTGCGGTGCCGTGGCCGACGTTGTCTCAGCCGCTGCATATGACGGGCTGGTTGGTGGCACGATGGTTCTGGCGGGGTGCGCGTGGGGTCGGCGCCCCGGGCCGGGAGTGCGGACCGACCGAGGGTGTGATCTGTGTGGCCATTTCGCTGTCAGTGGTGCTCTTGCTGGGGATCATCCTGGTGGTTCTGATGCGAGGAGGGACGATCAAGGCCGGCCCGGCCGTCGTCGCCATCCTCTTCGGCTTCTTCCTCGCCTCGACGGGCATGGCCGACGACATCCAACGCTTCCTCAACTCGATAGCGGACACGATCAACTCGATCCAGTTCTAGTGACCGTACGAACACACAAAGTGAGGAAGCGAACCGCCGGTCACCACCCCGAGACGACGAAAAAACCTCCGGCCCGGTCCGAGGATCATCTCGAAACCGGGCCGGAGGCCATGAGGGCGGGCGGATCGGGCACGCGAGGGACACGGACAGCACTCCGCCGTGTTCTGTGGCTTGCCCCGCTCGGCGACGCGCATCACGCGGTGGGCCGACACGACGGGTTCGCTCCCCGGGAAATGATCAGGGCCAGGCGGAGGAAGGATCCTCTGACTGGCCCTGATTCGTTCAGAGCGGGCGACGGGAATCGAACCCGCGTAGCTAGTTTGGAAGACTAGGGCTCTACCATTGAGCTACGCCCGCACAGCACGCGCCGCAGGTCGGAGGACCGCGGCACAGAAGGCATCGTAGCGGGTCGGGCGCCTTCGCCGCACACCCCTTCCGGGGCGCGCCCCGGAAGCCGCCGTCGCACGCGCCCGCGCGCTCGGTAAATCCGGCAACCGTATGGCCTGCGGGCATGTACCCTACGTGTCGCACCAGACGGGGTGTGGCGCAGCTTGGTAGCGCGTCCGCTTTGGGAGCGGAAGGCCGTGGGTTCAAATCCCGCCACCCCGACCACCGCGCCGGTACGGCGTCACCCGCCACCGGCAAGATCGCCTTTTGGGGCGTGTACCGCCTGCGGTTACTATGCAAGCTGCGCGCCCGTGTGTCTGCACTCTCACGTCTCTCAAGGGCCGCGAATCCGCTGAAGCCCCGCCGTACCGGTGGGGGACATAGCAGAACCCCAAGAAGTCAGCCCCCAAGGAGACCGAACCGTGAAGAGCGCCGTGGAGACCCTGAACCCGACCCGGGTTCGGCTCAGCATCGAGGTGCCCTTCGAGGAGCTCAAGGACAGCCTCGACGCGGCGTACAAGAAGATCAACCAGCAGGTCACGGTGAAGGGCTTCCGCAAGGGCAAGATCCCCGCCCGCGTCATCGACCAGCGGTTCGGCCGCGGTGCGGTCCTGGAGGAGGCGGTCAACGACGCGCTTCCGAAGTTCTACACCGACGCGGTCAACGAGGCCGAGCTCAACGTCCTGGGCCAGCCCGAGGTCGACATCACGGAGCTGAAGGACGGCGAGACGCTGAACTTCACCGCCGAGGTCGACGTCCGCCCGACCATCGAGATCCCGGACTACTCCGGCATCGAGGTCGAGGTCGACGCCGTCGAGGTCACCGAGGAGGACATCGAGAAGGCGGTCGAGCAGCTCCGCGAGCGCTTCGCCTCCACCTCCCCGGTCGAGCGTGCCGCCGAGGACGGCGACGTCGTGACGCTCGACCTGGAGGCCAAGGTCGACGGAGAGATCCTGGAGGACGGAGTCGCCGAGGGCGTCTCCTACACCATCGGCTCCGGCGAGCTGCTGGACGGCATCGACGACGCCGTGAAGGGCCTGGAGGCCGGTGGCGAGGCCACCTTCACCTCCGAGCTCAAGGGTGGCTCGGCGGCCGGCAAGGAGGCCGAGGTCACCGTCAAGGTCTCCCAGGTCGCCTCCCGGGAACTCCCGGCCCTGGACGACGAGTTCGCCCAGCTCGCCTCCGAGTTCGACACCCTCGAGGAGCTGCGCGCCGACAGCCGCAAGCGCCTGGAGAACATGAAGCAGTACGACCAGGCCACGCAGGCCCAGGAGCGCGTCCTGGAGAAGCTGCTGGAGCTCGTCGAGGTGCCCGTCCCCGAGAAGCTGCTCGAGGACGAGATCAACACCCGCAAGCACAACCTGGAGCACCACCAGCTCGGCCAGATGGGTCTCGACCTCGAGAAGTACCTCGAGATCCAGGGCAAGACGGTCGAGGAGTTCGACGCCGAGACCAAGGAAGCGGCCGTCAAGGGCATCAAGACCCAGTTCGTCCTCGACGAGCTGGTCGCCAAGGAGAAGCTGAACGTCAACCAGGAGGAGCTCACCGAGCACCTCATGCGCCGCGCGGCTTCCTCCGGCATGTCCCCGGACCAGTTCGCCCAGGCCGTCGTCCAGAACAACCAGGTCCAGCTCCTGGTCGGCGAGGTCGCCCGCGGCAAGGCCCTGGCCCTGGTCGTCGAGTCCGCCACCGTGAAGGACACGAACGGCGAGATCGTCGACCTGGACGACGACGAGGACGAGGAGACCACCGAGGCCACAGAGGCCGCCGAGGGATCCGTCGAGGAGGCCCCCGCCGCGGCTGAGGCCGAGGAGAAGGCCCCCGAGGCCTGACCGCTCCGCTCGTGACGCCGTGATGGGCCCCCGGGGATCTTGTCCCCCCGGGGGCCCATCCGCTTCCCCGAAGGCACGGGGAACCGCGCGAGCAGCGCCCCTTCGGCCGGCCGGTGGCGACCGGGCATTCCCCCTTCGGCCCGGCCGGGTACATGCGCTGACAGCGAACAGTTCCCTTTGCGGGATTCACCGGCGGATCCACCGCGTTAGGGTCCATGAATACGAGGGCGGAGCCATCGGCGAAACGGCTCGGCCCCCGGAAGGGAAACGTGAAGACGGCCCGGCGCCGTCGTAAGACGAGCAGGTGGATACGTGACGAATCTGATGCCCTCCGCCGCCGGCGAGCCTTCCATCGGCGGTGGCCTCGGCGACCATGTCTACAACCGGCTGCTCAACGAGCGGATCATCTTCCTCGGCCAGCCGGTCGACGACGACATCGCGAACAAGATCACTGCACAGCTGCTGCTCCTTGCCGCCGACCCGGACAAGGACATCTACCTCTACATCAACAGCCCGGGCGGTTCCATCACGGCCGGCATGGCGATCTACGACACCATGCAGTACATCAAGAACGACGTGGTGACCATCGCCATGGGTCTCGCGGCCTCGATGGGGCAGTTCCTGCTCAGCGCGGGCACCCCGGGCAAGCGCTTCGCGCTGCCGAACGCCGAGATCCTGATCCACCAGCCCTCCGCGGGCCTGGCCGGCTCCGCCTCGGACATCAAGATCCACGCCGAGCGGCTGCTGCACACCAAGAAGCGCATGGCCGAGCTCACCTCCCAGCACACGGGCCAGTCGGTCGAGCAGATCACCCGTGACTCGGACCGCGACCGCTGGTTCGACGCCTTCGAGGCCAAGGACTACGGCCTCATCGACGACGTCATCGCCACCGCCGCGGGCATGCCGGGCGGCGGCGGCACCGGGGCCGGGCAGGCGTGACGGCACCCGCCGGCACGCTCACCCCCGTAACGCCCTCAGCCGACCGCCTCAGCCCCTTTCAGGCTCCCAGGAGACACAAGTGAACGACTTCCCCGGCAGCGGCCTCCACGACAGCGCACGCTCCCAGTACTCGGGTCCGACGGCCGAGTCCCGTTACGTCATCCCGCGCTTCGTCGAGCGCACCTCGCAGGGCATCCGCGAGTACGACCCGTACGCGAAGCTCTTCGAGGAGCGGGTGATCTTCCTCGGCGTGCAGATCGACGACGCCTCCGCCAACGACGTCATGGCGCAGCTGCTGTGCCTGGAGTCGATGGACCCCGACCGGGACATCTCGGTCTACATCAACAGCCCCGGCGGCTCCTTCACGGCGCTCACCGCGATCTACGACACGATGCAGTTCGTGAAGCCCGACATCCAGACGGTCTGCATGGGCCAGGCGGCCTCCGCCGCCGCGATCCTGCTGGCCGCCGGCACGCCGGGCAAGCGGATGGCGCTGCCGAACGCCCGCGTCCTGATCCACCAGCCGTACAGCGAGACGGGCCGCGGCCAGGTCTCCGACCTGGAGATCGCCGCCAACGAGATCCTCCGCATGCGTGCCCAGCTGGAGGACATGCTGGCCAAGCACTCGACCACGCCGATCGAGAAGATCCGCGAGGACATCGAGCGCGACAAGATCCTCACGGCCGAGGACGCGCTGTCGTACGGCCTGATCGACCAGATCATCTCCACGCGGAAGATGAACAACGCGGACGTCCGCTGACGGCGGAAAAGCTGTATTGTCTGCCGCCCCTTGGCATGGTTGGCACCGTTTGACCCAGTGCACGGCAAGGTGCACGTCAAAGCGAACCGTGCCAAGGGGGGCCCGAACGGGGGGCCCGGCAAGGTACCGTCGACATAAGGCAGCACCAGGAGCCGCTGGATTCCAATCGTCCAGGCGTCTCCCAGGCGAAGGGGAAGCACACCGTGGCACGCATCGGTGACGGCGGCGATCTGCTCAAGTGCTCGTTCTGCGGCAAGAGCCAGAAGCAGGTCAAGAAGCTCATCGCAGGGCCCGGTGTGTACATCTGCGACGAGTGCATCGACCTCTGTAACGAGATCATCGAGGAGGAGCTCGCCGAGACCAGCGAGGTTCGCTGGGAGGAGCTCCCGAAGCCCCGCGAGATCTATGAGTTCCTCGAGGGGTACGTAGTCGGCCAGGAGGCGGCCAAGAAGGCGCTCTCCGTAGCCGTCTACAACCACTACAAGCGGGTCCAGGCCGGTGAGAACGGCGGCGGTCAAAGCCGCGAGGACGCCATCGAGTTGGCGAAGTCCAACATCCTTCTGCTGGGCCCCACGGGCTCCGGCAAGACCCTCCTCGCCCAGACCCTCGCGCGCATGCTGAACGTCCCGTTCGCGATCGCGGACGCGACCGCGCTGACGGAGGCGGGGTACGTCGGCGAGGACGTCGAGAACATCCTGCTGAAGCTCATCCAGGCGGCCGACTACGACGTCAAGAAGGCCGAGACCGGGATCATCTACATCGACGAGATCGACAAGGTGGCCCGAAAGAGCGAAAATCCGTCCATCACCCGCGACGTGTCGGGTGAGGGCGTCCAGCAGGCGCTGCTGAAGATCCTGGAAGGCACCACGGCGTCGGTCCCGCCCCAGGGCGGCCGCAAGCACCCGCACCAGGAGTTCATCCAGATCGACACGACGAACGTCCTGTTCATCGTGGGCGGTGCCTTCGCGGGCCTGGAGAAGATCATCGAGTCCCGGGCCGGTGCCAAGGGCATCGGTTTCGGCGCGACGATCCGTTCCAAGCGAGAGCTGGAGTCCAAGGACCAGTTCGAGGACGTCATGCCGGAGGACCTGGTCAAGTTCGGCATGATCCCGGAGTTCATCGGCCGCCTCCCGGTCATCACCTCGGTCCACAACCTGGACCGCGAGGCCCTGCTCCAGATCCTCGTCGAGCCCCGCAACGCGCTGGTGAAGCAGTACCAGCGCCTCTTCGAACTCGACGGCGTGGAGCTGGACTTCGAGCGCGAGGCGCTGGAGGCCATCGCCGACCAGGCCATCCTCCGCCAGACCGGCGCCCGCGGCCTGCGCGCCATCATGGAGGAAGTCCTGATGTCCGTGATGTACGAGGTCCCGTCCCGCAAGGACGTGGCCCGAGTCGTCATCACCGCGGACGTCGTCCACTCCAACGTGAATCCGACCCTGATCCCGCGGGATGCGCGGGGGCGGGGGCCGGGGGAGCAGAAGACGGCGTAGCCGCCGCAGCACTCACGAGATAAGGGCACCCGACCAGCTGCGTCGGGTGCCCTTTTTTGCTCGATCTCCTTCTGATTCAAGCCAGTTGATCGCCGAACGGTAGTGTCATGACCGCTTCAATGATCTTGTGTCCCTGTCAGGGCAGACCACTCTGATGGTGAGACGGAAGGATTTTTGGCGTTGAAGGTAAGACGTTTCCTTGCAGCGTTGAGCGTGGTCGCGGCGGCGGGGGTCATACCGGTGGCCACAGCCGGCACGGCCCACGCCGGCCCGTTCGACTGCGTGGAGTACCTCAAGTCCAAAGGCTATGTGGTTGGACCGAAGGTGACCAAGGCATGCAGCTACAATCGGGTTGCCAACAACTGGCAGTGCGTAGGCCAGCTCTCCTTGTTGATAAGCAACGCCGGGCATGTCTCTGCCGCGTGCAACAAGGCGTTGGGTGACTGAGCGCGCGACACAAAGGGGCACCCTGCCGGTACCGGCAGGGTGCCCCTTTGTGCTGCTGGTCAGACCGCGACGCGAACTTCCTTGCGGAGCTTGGCGGCGGTCTCGGCTGCCACGTTCGGGTCCGTCGACTTGCCTGCTGCGAGGTCCGAGTACTCCATGGGCATCACGAAGCCGAGCGTGCTGTAGTCGCCCCAGACGCAGTAGACCAGGTTCATCTCGCTCGGTCCGCCGCTCGTGGTGTCGCTCTCGTCCAGCTTGCCCTTCGCCTTCTGGCACTTCAGGATCGCGCCGTCCAGCGAGTCCGGCGTGTACTCCTCGGCCTCGCCGATGAAGGTGATGTCGTTCTTCTCGGCCTCTTCCTTCTGCAGGGCGAGGAAGCCGTCGACCGCCTGCTCCGGGTCCTCGATCTCGCCGTAGACGCCGCCGTAGGTGATCATCTTCCCGGCCAGGGGATTGTTCTCGTCCCCCGACTGGTAGTTGGCGCTGACGTCCTTCGGGTTCTTGATGCCGAACCCTTCGGCCTTCTTCAGCTCCTCGTCGGTCATCTCGTCACCGCTGTCGCTGCTCTTCTTGTACTCACTGAGCACAGTCGCCGGCGTCGTCAGCTTGTGCGGCCCGTCGTCCGCGATGTCCGCGCCGCCACCGCCGCCGAGGACGAAGTACGCGCCCACCGCGACCGCCGCCACCACGGCGACCGCGCCCAGGATGATGCCGACCTTCTTGCCGCCACCGCCGGAGGGCACCGGCGGCTGCGGCACCGTCGGGTAGGGCTGCTGGCCGTACGGGGCCTGCTGCTGGCCGTACGGCGGGGTCTGGGGCGGAACGCCCTGGGGAGCCTGCTGGGGATACCCGTAACCCGGCTGCTGCGGCGGCGCCTGCTGCGGGTAGCCGTAGCCGGGCTGGGGGGCGGCCTGCGGCGGCTGCTGGCCGTAGGGGCCCGGCTGACCGTACGGTCCGGGCTGCTGGGGCTGCCCGCCGTACGGGCCCGGCTGGTTGTGACTCATGTTCTGGGTTCCCCTCCAGATGCTTATGTGTTCCTGACATCCTGGCGCAAACACGATGGGTCCCACGCACCGGGGGTCACACCGTTACGGAAGAATCCGGTTTCGGGACCACCCCGTGACACCCCTAAACTGGGCGGGTGACCGAGAACGCTCAGCAGCAGCCTCCAGCGCCCGCCACCGATCTGCCGACCCAGTACACGCCGGCCGATGTAGAGGGGACGCTGTACGAGCGCTGGGTAGAGCGCGGTTACTTCGCGGCCGACGCCAAGAGCGACAAGCCCGCGTACACCATCGTCATCCCGCCGCCGAACGTCACCGGCAGCCTGCACCTCGGGCACGCCTTCCAGCACACCCTCATGGACGCCCTCACGCGCCGTAAGCGCATGCAGGGTTACGAGTCCCTGTGGCTCCCCGGCATGGACCACGCCGGCATCGCCACCCAGAACAAGGTCGAGCAGCAGCTCGCCGAAGAGGGCAAGTCCCGCCACGACTTGGGGCGCGAGGAGTTCGTCGAGCGCGTCTGGCAGTGGAAAGAGGAGTACGGCGGCAAGATCCTCGGCCAGATGCGTCGACTCGGGGACGGAGTCGCCTGGGACCGTGAGCGGTTCACGATGGACGAGGGCCTGTCCAAGGCCGTCCAGACCATCTTCAAGCGGCTCTACGACGACGAGCTGATCTACCGCGCCGAGCGCATCATCAACTGGTGTCCGCGCTGTCTCACCGCGATCTCCGACATCGAGGTCGAGCACCAGGAGGACGCCGGCGAGCTGGTCTCCATCCGGTACGGCGAGGGGGAGGACAGTCTCGTCGTCGCCACCACCCGCGCGGAGACGATGCTCGGTGACACCGCCGTGGCCGTCCACCCGGACGACGAGCGGTACCGCCACCTGATCGGCAGGCAGATCAAGCTGCCGCTGACCGACCGCTCCATCCCGGTCGTCGCGGACACCCACGTCGACCCCGAGTTCGGCACGGGCGCGGTCAAGGTGACCCCGGCGCACGACCCGAACGACTTCGCGATCGGCCTGCGCCACGACCTGCCGTCCCTGACGATCATGGACGAGCACGGTGTCATCACCGTCCACGGCCCGTTCCTCGGCCAGGACCGCTTCGAGGCCCGCTCGGCCGTCGTCGGCGCGCTGCGCTCGCAGGGCCGGATCGTCGCCGAGAAGCGTCCGTACGTCCACTCCGTCGGCCACTGCTCGCGCTGCAAGACCACTGTCGAGCCGCGCCTGTCCATGCAGTGGTGGGTCAAGGTCGCACCCCTGGCGAAGGAGGCCGGTGACGCGGTCCGCGACGGCCGGGTCAAGATCCACCCCGAGGACATGTCGAAGCGCTACTTCGACTGGGTGGACAACATGTTCGACTGGTGCATCTCGCGCCAGCTCTGGTGGGGCCACCGGATTCCCGTCTGGTACGGCCCGAACGGCGAAACGGTCTGCGTCGGCCCCGACGAGGAGCCGCCCACCGGCGAGGGCTGGACGCAGGACACCGACGTCCTGGACACCTGGTTCTCCTCCGGCCTGTGGCCGTTCTCCACGCTCGGCTGGCCCGAACAGACCGAGGACCTGCGGAAGTTCTACTCCACCGACGTCCTGCTCACCGGCCACGACATCATCTTCTTCTGGGTCGCCCGGATGATGATGTTCGGCCTGTACGCGATGGACGGCGAGGTCCCGTTCAAGACCATCGCGCTGACCGGTCTGGTCCGCGACGAGCGCGGCAAGAAGATGTCGAAGTCCTTCGGCAACGTCGTCGACCCGCTCGACTGGATGGACAAGTACGGCTCCGACGCGCTCCGCTTCACCCTCGCGCGCGGCGCCAACCCGGGCACCGACGTCCCGATCGGCGAGGACTGGGTCCAGGCGTCCCGCAACTTCGCCAACAAGATCTGGAACGCGACGCGCTTCGCGCTGATGAACGGCGCGACGGTCGAGGGCCCCTTGCCGGAGGCGTCGAAGCTCTCGGCGACCGACCGCTGGATCCTCGCCCGTCTCAACGAGACGGTCGAGCAGGTCGACGCCTACTACGAGGACTTCCAGTTCGCGAAGCTCAGCGAGGCGCTGTACCACTTCGCGTGGGACGAGGTCTTCGACTGGTACGTCGAACTGTCCAAGACGACCTTCATGGCGGGCGGTGAGCCGGCCGAGGTCAGCAAGCGCGTCCTGGGCGAGGTCCTGGACGTCACCCTGCGCCTCCTCCACCCGGTCATCCCGTTCGTCACGGACACCCTGTGGACGACGCTGACCGGCGGTGAGTCCCTCGTCATCGCCGACTGGCCGAAGGACAGTGGGTTCCGTGACGACGCCGCCGAGCGCGAGATCGAGCTGGTCCAGCAGGTCGTCACCGAGGTCCGCCGGTTCCGCGCCGACCAGGGTCTCCAGCCCGGCCAGCGCGTCCCGGCCCGGCTGACGCTCGACGGTACGGCGCTGGCCCCGCACGAGGCCGCGATCCGCCAGCTCCTGCGCCTCCAGCCGGAAAGCGAGGGCTTCGCGGCCACCGCGACCCTGCCGGTGGCGGGCGCCGAGGTCGCCCTCGACCTCTCCGGTGTCATCGACGTCGCCGCCGAGCGCAAACGCCTCGCGAAGGACCTCGCGGTGGCGGAGAAGGAGAAGGCCCAGGCCACGGCCAAGCTCGGCAACGAGGCGTTCCTCGCGAAGGCGCCGGACCAGGTCGTCGACAAGATCCGGGGCCGCCTCGCCAAGGCGGACGAGGACATCGCCCGCATCGCCGCACAGCTGGACCGCCTCCCGAAGGCATAGTTGTTCGCAGGCCATGCGAAGGCCCCGGTGCTTCTGCGGCACCGGGGCCGTCCGCTGGGCGGGGAGAGGGCGCAGCCCTTTCAGGGGCGCGGGGAACTGCGCGAACCAGCCACACACCACCCGCCGTCGCCCTACAGCGGGTACCCCCGAGCTCTCAGGCTCCCGATCCGTAGACTGGGCCCCGTGAGCGAACGCAGTGAGCAGCAGCCCGACCCGAGCGACCCGTTCGAGGAGATCATCGCCGCGGAGACCGACCGGGATCCGGACCTCGCGGTGATCGAGGCCGGCAGCCGTACCCTGCGTGCCCAGGGCGGCGCACCGCAGTCCGACGTGCCGACCAGGCCCGCCGACCCGGCCGTCGACAAGGCCCTGCGCGAGGTCGAGGCCGACCTCGCGACCCGCTGGGGCGAGACCAAGCTGGAGCCCTCGGTCACGAGGATCGCCGCGCTGATGGACGTCCTGGGCGAGCCCCAGCGCTCGTACCCCTCCCTCCACATCACCGGCACCAACGGCAAGACCTCCACCGCCCGCATGATCGAGGCCCTCCTCGGCGCCTTCGAACTGCGCACCGGCCGGTACACCTCCCCGCACGTCCAGTCGATCACCGAGCGCATCAGCCTCGACGGCGCCCCCATCTCGGCCGAGCGGTTCATCGAGACGTACGAGGACATCAAGCCGTACATCGAGATGGTGGACGCGGCCCAGGAGTACCGGCTCTCCTTCTTCGAGGTGCTCACCGGCATGGCGTACGCCGCCTTCGCCGACGCGCCCGTGGACGTGGCGGTCGTCGAGGTCGGCATGGGCGGCTCCTGGGACGCCACCAACGTCATCGACGGGGACGTCGCCGTCGTCACCCCCATCGACCTCGACCACACCGACCGGCTCGGGACGACGCCCGCCGAGATCGCCGTCGAGAAGGCCGGGATCGTCAAGCAGGACGCGACGGTGATCCTGGCGCAGCAGCCGGTGGACGCGGCGCAGGTGCTGCTGAAGAAGGCCGTGGAGGTCGACGCGACCGTGGCCCGCGAGGGTCTGGAGTTCGGTGTCGTCTCGCGGCAGGTCGCCGTCGGCGGACAGATGCTCACCCTGCGCGGCCTGGGCGGCGAGTACCCCGAGGTCTACCTCCCGCTGCACGGCCCGTACCAGGCACACAACGCGGCCGTCGCGCTCGCCGCCGTGGAGGCGTTCTTCGGCGTCGGTTCGCAGCGGCCCGAGCCGCTCGACATCGAGACGGTCCGCAAGGCCTTCGCGGCCGTCTCCTCGCCGGGCCGGCTGGAGGTCGTACGGCGCTCCCCGACCGTCGTCCTGGACGCCGCGCACAATCCGGCGGGCGCCCGGGCCACGGCCGAGGCCGTCGGTGAGGCGTTCGACTTCAGCCGGCTGATCGGTGTGGTCGGGGCGAGCGGCGACAAGAACGTACGGGGTCTCCTGGAGGCCTTCGAGCCGATCTTCGCCGAGGTCGTGATCACCCAGAACTCCAGCCACCGGGCGATGGACGCCGACGAACTGGCCGGCATCGCGGTGGAGGTGTTCGGCGAGGAGCGGGTGCAGGTCGAGCCCAGGCTGCCCGACGCCCTGGAGGCGGCGATCACGCTCGCCGAGGAGGAGGGCGAGTTCGCGGGCGCCGGCGTCCTCGTCACCGGTTCCGTCATCACCGTCGGCGAGGCCCGGCTGCTGCTGGGGAAGGGTTGAGTTCCACGACATGCGTACTCTCTGTGCTTCGACGCTGATCGGCGAGTTCTTCGTGATCGGCTTCGCCGGGCTGGTCGCCATGAAGGACCCGGATCTGACCATGACCACGGTCTGGACGGTCAGCGGCATCGCCATGTTCCTCTGCGTCCTGCTGTGCGGTCTGGTCACCAGGCCCGGTGGGATCCAGCTCGGCTGGGCGCTCCAGATCGCGCTGATCCTCTCCGGGTTCTTCGTTCCGACGATGTTCTTCCTGGGCGCGGTCTTCGCCGCCCTGTGGTGGGCCTCGATCCACTTCGGACGGAAGATCGACGAGGCCAAGGCCCGGTTCGCCGCACAGGCCTCGGCAGAGGCGGGCGCATCCTGACGCTGCGTAATAAGGCGCCGGACTCGCCCTGTAGCCTCTGAGCTCCGCACCCGTGTGAAACGAAGGAGTCACCACAGTGAGCCAGCGCACCCTCGTCCTGCTCAAGCCCGACGCCGTACGGCGGGGCCTGACCGGCGAGATCATCAGCCGTATCGAGCGGAAGGCCGGCTGGCAGATCACCGCGCTGGAGCTGCGGACCCTGGACCAGGACACGCTGGAGCAGCACTACGGCGAGCACAAGGGCAAGCCGTTCTACGAGCCGCTCGTGGCGTTCATGGCGTCCGGCCCGGTCGTCGCGCTGATCGTCGAGGGCGACCGCGTCATCGAGGGTGTGCGCGCGCTGGCGGGCCCGACCGACCCGATCGCCGCCGCGCCCGGCTCCATCCGTGGCGACTACGGCGTGATCGTGCGTGAGAACCTCATCCACGCCTCGGACTCCGAGGAGTCGGCCGAGCGCGAGGTCAAGATCTTCTTCCCCGGGCGCGCGTAGTAGCGTTCGCGACGGCGGGGGCCGGCGAGTCCGCTCGCTCCCGCCGTCTGAACCTTCTGGAACACGCGGAACAACCTCGGGAACACCCGGAGCAACCTCTGGAACTCCCGGGGCACTTCTGGAACACCCGGCCACCACCCACACGGCCTACACCCCGGCTGACCAGCCAAACCGCCGAAAATCCGGCCGTACAACGGCATATGCGCGGCGATCGGGGGAACGCGCACCCCCGGTGGACCGTCTCCAGAGGCGAGGCGGCGCATCGCATGCCCACAATGGCGAAGACCCTCGCGCAGTGTTCGTGCGGGCGAGACTACGATGTAAGCCTTCACGTCACAGCACCCACTTCGCCGACCCGGAAAAGCCCTGAAAAGCCCTCAAAAGCCGTCAGTGCTCCGCTTGGGAAGGCCACACGAATCCTGATGGGGAACTCAATGTCGTTCATCGGCCGTGACATGGCTGTCGACCTCGGGACCGCCAACACGCTGGTGTACGTCAGGGGTCGCGGGATCGTACTGAACGAGCCGTCCGTCGTCGCGATCAACACCAACACCGGTGGCATTCTCGCGGTCGGCGCGGAAGCGAAGAAGATGATCGGGCGGACCCCCGGCAACATCGTTGCCGTACGTCCGCTGAAGGACGGTGTCATCGCCGACTTCGAGATCACCGAGCGGATGCTCCGCTACTTCATCCTGAAGATCCACAAGCGGCGGTATCTCGCCCGTCCCCGGGTCGTCGTCTGCGTGCCGTCCGGCATCACCGGTGTCGAGCGTCGCGCCGTCATCGAGGCGTCCTCCCAGGCGGGCGCCCGCCAGGTGCACATCATCGAGGAGCCCATGGCCGCGGCCATCGGCTCCGGCCTGCCGGTCCACGAGGCCACGGGCAACATGGTGGTGGACATCGGCGGCGGCACCACGGAGGTCGCGGTCATCTCCCTCGGCGGCATCGTCACCGCCCAGTCCATCCGCGTCGCGGGCGACGAGTTGGACAACGCGATCATCCAGCACATCAAGAAGGAGTACTCGCTCCTCCTCGGTGAGCGGACGGCCGAACAGATCAAGATCACGATCGGTTCGGCGTACGACCTCGACGCTGACGAGCACACCGAAATCCGCGGCCGGGACCTGGTGTCCGGGCTGCCCAAGACCGTGGTCATCTCCGCCGGGGAAGTGCGGAAGGCCATCGAGGAACCCGTCAACGCCATCGTCGATGCCGTCAAGACGACCCTCGACAAGTGCCCCCCGGAACTCTCCGGCGACATCATGGACCGGGGCATCGTCCTCACCGGCGGCGGCGCCCTGCTGCGCGGTCTCGACGAACGGCTGCGCCGGGAGACCGGAATGCCGATCCATATCGCCGAGGACCCGCTCGACAGCGTGGCGCTCGGCTCCGGCAAGTGTGTCGAGGAGTTCGAGGCGTTGCAGCAGGTGCTCGACGCCCAGCCCCGCAGATGACTTCACCCTTCGATTCCGCCGTACGGGACGTTCTCCTCTCGTGCGGCGGATCGTTGATATTGAGGCATAAGCTCCCACAAAGCGCCCCTGTCGTTCCCGTATCGGGATTCCCAGGGGCTACCCGAATTCCCCAATTCCTGTCGAATTCCTATGAGGAAGGCACGGCCGCCGCACGTGAGGGACACACGAGAGAGCCGGCTGCTCCTGGTGCTGCTGATCGCCGTCGCGTTCGCGCTGATCACGGTGGACATCCGCGGCGGAGAGGACTCACCGGTCGACGGTGCCCGACGTGCCGCCGCCACCGTCTTCGGCCCGATCGAGGACGGTGTGTCGACCGCCGTCGACCCCATCGGCAACGCCATAAGCGCCGTCCGTGACTCCGGCTCCCGCCACGACCGCCTCGCCGCGCTGGAGAAGGAGAACGCCGAACTGAAGGCGGCCCTCGGCAGCGACGACCGCAACGGCAGCAGGGTCGAACAGCTCGACAAGATGCTGAAGACCGCTGCCAACGGCCGGTACGGCATCAAGGGCGCCGAGGTCATCGCCATAGGAGCGGCCCAGGGATTCTCCTGGACCGTCACCATCGACATCGGCACGAACGACGGCATCACCCGCGACATGACCGTCCTCAACGGCAACGGGCTGGTCGGGCGCGTCACCACCGTCGGACCGAACACCGCCACCGTCCTCCTCGCCAACGACCCCGACTTCACCGTCGGCACCCGGATGGAGGCCACCGACGAACTCGGCTTCGCCTCCGGCCAGGGCGACCGGCCCCTGCGCGTCGAACTGCTCAACGGCAAGGCCAAGGTGCAGGAGGGCGACCGCCTCGTCACCTTCGGCTCGCAGGCCGACAAGCCCTTCGTCCCGGGCGTCCCGGTCGGTGTCGTCTCCCGCGTCGACCCCTCAGGCGGCGACCTCACCCGCACGATCTACGTCAAGCCGTTCGTGGCCTTCACCCAGTTGGACATCGTCGGCGTCGTCGTCCAGCCGCCCCGCAAGGACCCGCGCGACACCGTCCTGCCGGCCAAGCCGAAGGCCACCCCCACGCCCACCGTGACGGTCACGGTCACACCGGGCGCGGACGAACCCGGCGACGGCACCGACGGACAGCCGCAAGAGCAGTAGACGTAGGACAGTAGGAGCTGACCCCCTGATGCGCTTCAACCGGATGCTGCTCTCCACCACCCTGGTGATCGTCGCCCTGGTGATCCAGGTGAGCGTCCTCGCCAGACTCCATCTCCCGGGCGCCGTACCGGACCTGGTGCTCCTCACCGTGCTCGGCCTCGCCCTGGTCTACGGCCATGTCGGCGGCGCCCTCATCGGCTTCGGCGCCGGGCTGCTGTCCGACCTCGCCCCACCCGCCGACCACGCCGCCGGACGGTACGCCCTGGTCCTCTGCGTCATCGGCTACCTCGCGGGACTGGCGAAGCCCGAGACGGGCCGCCTGAAGTCGGCGACCGGGCCCATGGTCGTGGTGGTCGTCGCCGCGCTCGGCACCACCCTGCTGTACGCCGGTGTAGGCGCCCTCGTCGGCGACGACGCGGCTCGCCACGTCGGCCTGTCCAGCCTGCTGTTCACGGCCGCCCTGTACGACCTGCTGCTCGCGCCCTTCGTCGTGCCCGGCGTCATGGCGCTCGCCCGGCGCGCCGAGAACGACCCGCTCGCCGAGACGGGCAGCGCCGCCAAGGCGTCCGACGTCTCCTCCGGCTGGCTCTCCTCCGGCACCGGCCTGCGCATCGGCAACCAGCGCGGCGGACTCCGCATCAAGGCCGCGCGCTCACGGATGGCCAGGGCGGGACGCATCAAGGGGGTCAAGCGGCTGTGACGGCACGGCACATGACACGCGGGGCGGACGCGGAGACGCACGTGGGAACCGATCACCGCCGAGCGGTGTACCCCATGTACCGGCACTCTGCGCACCACCCGCACCCGCACCACCCGCACCCGCACCACCCGCACCCGCACCACCCGCACCACCCGCACCACCGGTGCACGCACCGCACGTTCACGCACCGCACGTTCACGCACCGCACGTTCACGCACTGAGAGGGGGAGACAGGCAGTGACCAACATCCCGGAGACCGGGCGGACACCACGGGTCCAGATCCGGCTCGTCATCATCCAGATCCTCGTCTTCTCCCTCCTCGGCACCCTCGGCGGCCGCCTCTGGTACCTCCAGATCCGTGAGGGCGACGCCTACGCCAAGGAGGCCTCCGGCAACCACGTCCAGCAGGTCGTCCAGCCCGCCGTGCGCGGCTCGATCCTGGACGCGCGCGGAGTGCCGATCGCGGACAACGAGACCCGCCTGGTCGTGTCCGCCTCCCGCACCGATCTGCTGAAGATGGACGACGACGGCAAGGCCGTCCTCACCAAGCTCGCCGGCGTCCTGGACATGAAGCCCCAGGACGTCATGGCCAAGGTCCGGCTCTGCGACTCCGAGACCCCCCAGCCCTGCTGGAACGGCTCGCCCTACCAGCCGATCCCCATCACCGACGAGGCCACCGCCAAGCAGGCCCTGCAGATCCGCGAGCGCTCCGAGGACTTCCCCGGCATCACCGCCGAACCCCAGGCCGTCCGCCGCTACGCGAGTCCCGGCGGCTCCAAGACCTCGCAGGTCCTCGGCTACCTCTCCCCGGTCACCGACGAGGAGATCACCAAGGCCCAGGACACCGACTCGCCGTATCTGCGCTCCGACCAGGTCGGCCGCTCCGGCCTGGAGCGCCAGTACGACAAGGAGCTGCGCGGCAAGGCCGGCGTCACCCGGTACGAGGTCGACAACCTCGGCCGTGTCATCGGCGAGGCCGAGGCCGACCCCGCCCAGCCCGGCGCCAACCTCGTCACCAGCATCGACGCCCGGGTACAGCGCATCGCCGAGTACGAACTCAACGAGGCGATGAAGGAAGCCCGCAAGCAGAACGACCGCAACACCGGGACGAACTACAAGGCGGACTCCGGCGCCGTCGTCGTGATGGAGGCCAAGACCGGCCGCGTCATCGCCATGGCCTCCAACCCGGACTACGACCCGAACGCCTGGGTCGGCGGCATCTCCGCCAAGGACTACGCCAGGCTCACCGGCAAGAAGTCCAACTACCCGCTGCTGAACCGCGCGATCCAGGGCCAGTCGGCCCCCGGCTCGGTCTTCAAGGTGATCCCGACGGCCGCCGCGGTGAACGCGGGCTACTCCTTCAACGGCCCCTACCAATGCTCCAGTTCGTACTCGATCGGCGGCCAGGTCTTCAAGAACTTCGAGTCCCAGAGCCACGGCGCGATCAGCCTCGGCCGCGCCCTCGAAGTCTCCTGCGACACCGTCTTCTACCGCCTCTCCCACGAGGAGTGGAAGCGCGACGGCGGCACCAAGCCGAAGAAGAACGCCAAGGACTGGTTCTACAAGACCGCCCACCAGTTCGGCCTCGGCGCCGAGACCGGCATCGACCTGCCCAACGAGGTCACCGGCCGCATCCCCGACCGCCAGTGGAAGCTGGACTACTGGAAGGCCAACAAGGACGCCTGGTGCAAGTACGGCAAGAAGGGCGGCTCGTACGCCGAGCAGATCGCCTACGAGAACTGCCTCGAAGGCAACCGCCTGCGCGCCGGTGACTCCGTCAACTACTCCATCGGCCAGGGCGACACCCTCGTCACACCCATTCAGATGGCCACCATCTACGCGGCCATCTCCAACGGCGGCACCCTCTACGACCCCACGGTCGGCAAGGCCATCATCAGCGCCGACGGCAAGAACGTTCGGGAGATCGAGCCCAAGGCACACGGCAAGCTCCCCATGACGAAGCAGACCCGCGACGAGATAGACGAAGCCCTCGAGGGAGTCGCCACCCGGGGTACGGCGGCCTGGCGCTTCCAGGGCTGGCCGCAGGACAAGATCCCGATGCACGCCAAGACCGGTACCGCCGAGGTCTACGGCAAGCAGACGACCTCATGGTTCACCACGTACACCAAGGACTACTCGATCGTCATGACGATCTCCCAGGGTGGTACGGGCTCCGGCGCCTCGGCACCCGCCGTGCGCAAGCTCTACAACGCGCTCTACGGCGTCTCCGAGGACGGAAAGATCGACAAGAAGAAGGCCCTGCTGCCCACCCCGCAGAAGGGACTGCCGAAGATCGAGTCCGACGGCTCGATCGACTCCCCGAAGCTGGAGACCTACCCGCCGAAGAAGTCGGATAAGGAGGCCGACGAGGACGGCACCCAGGCCGTCGCCGCGGGGCCGGGCGCCCTGCCGGTCTCCTTCGACGCCCCGGCGGCGATCCTCGGCACGCGCGGCGGCGGCACCAACCGCGCCGCACGCCGACGCGACGACCGGGGTCGACGGCGTACGCGGGGCGGAGGCCGCTACGGCGGCTGCGGCAGCGGCACGGGACGCAGGAGGTCCGGATGACCGGCAACAGCTTCTCCGTCTCCGGGTACGGGCCCGAACGCACCGGCTGGACCAGGCTGTTCGCCCGGGACTCGCTCGCCCGCCGGCTCGACTGGCCGATACTGTTCTCGGCCATCGCGCTCTCCCTGATCGGCGCGGCCCTCGTCTACTCGGCGACCCGCAACCGCACCGAGCTCAACCAGGGCGACCCGTACTACTTCCTGCTCCGCCACCTGCTCAACACCGGCATCGGCTTCGCCCTGATGATCGGCACGGTCTGGCTGGGCCACCGCACCCTGCGCACGGCCGTGCCCATCCTCTACGGCATCTCGGTGCTGCTGATCCTGCTGGTGCTCACCCCGATGGGCGCGACCATCAACGGCGCGCACGCGTGGATCGTCATCGGCGGCGGCTTCTCGCTCCAGCCCTCCGAGTTCGTGAAGGTCACGATCATCCTGGGGATGGCGATGCTGCTGGCGGCCCGGGTGGACGCGGGCGACAAAGCCCACCCCGACCACCGCACGGTCGTCCAGGCCCTCGGGCTGGCCACCATCCCGATACTGATCGTGCTGCTCATGCCCGACCTCGGCTCGGTCATGGTCATGGTGGTCATCGTGCTCGGGGTCCTGCTCACCTCCGGCGCCTCCAACCGCTGGGTCTTGGGCCTCATCGGCACGGGCGCGCTGGGCGCGATCGCCGTCTGGCAGCTCGGAGTGCTCGACGAGTACCAGATCAACCGCTTCGCGGCCTTCGCCAACCCCGAACTCGACCCGGCTGGCGTGGGCTACAACACCAACCAGGCCCGGATCGCCATCGGCTCCGGCGGACTGCTGGGCACCGGGCTGTTCAAGGGCTCGCAGACCACGGGACAGTTCGTGCCCGAGCAGCAGACCGACTTCGTCTTCACGGTGGCGGGGGAGGAGCTCGGGTTCGTGGGCGCCGGATTGATCATCGTGCTGCTCGGTGTCGTCCTCTGGCGCGCCTGCCGCATCGCCCGCGAGACCACCGAGCTGTACGGCACGATCGTCGCCGGCGGCATCATCGCCTGGTTCGCCTTCCAGTCGTTCGAGAACATCGGCATGACCCTCGGCATTATGCCGGTGGCGGGGCTGCCGCTGCCGTTCGTGTCGTACGGCGGTTCGTCGATGTTCGCGGTGTGGGTGGCGGTGGGGTTGCTCCAGTCCATCAGAGTGCAGCGCCCCATGTCGGCGTAGGCCACGGCGCTCCTTCGGGGCAGGCCGTCGCTCCCCACCGGGGGCATGATGGTCTGCCCCTTTGCCGAATATGCGACTAGATTCATTTCATGGCGGACACCAAGCGCGAGATCGAGCGGAAGTACGAATCCGACGAGAGCGGCCTGCCGGACCTCACCGGTGTGGCCGGGGTCGCGACCGTCATAGACAAGGGCGTGGCGGAGCTGGACGCCGTCTACTACGACACCCCCGACGAACGCCTCGCCGCCGCGTCCATCACCCTGCGTCGCCGTACCGGCGGCAGCGACGCGGGCTGGCATCTGAAGTTCCCGGTCTCCTCGGGGGTACGGGACGAGATCCGAGCCCCGCTGTCCGACACGTTGCCCGACGAACTCGCCGGGCTGGTCCGCTCCCGGGTCCGGTCGGCCGAACTGGTCCCGCTGGTCCGTATCCTCTCCACCCGCGACGTCAGCGAGCTCCTCGACACGGACGGCACACTCCTGGCCGAGGTCAGCGTGGACGCCGTGGTCGCGGAGCGGCTCACCGAGGAGGGCCGCACCGCACAGTGGTCCGAGATCGAGGTCGAACTCGCCGACGAGGGGGACCCCGCATTCCTCGACAAGGTCGAGAAGAAGCTGCGCAAGGCGGGCGTACGGCCGTCGGACTCGCCGTCGAAGCTGGCCAGGGCCCTTCAGGAGACAGCACCCAAGAAGGGCAAGAAGAGCGGCAAGGGAAACAAGGGCAAGAAGAGCGAGAAGGGCGAAGGGCGGGCCGGGAAGCAGGCGGAGGACGGAGGGCCCGCCGAGCCCGTCACGCCGGGGGACCACGTCCTCGTCTACATCCGTGCCCAGCGTGACGCGATCGTCGAGCTGGACCCCGCGGTCCGCCGGGACGTCTTCGACTCCGTCCACAGCATGCGGGTCGCCACACGCCGCCTGCGCAGCACGTTCAAGTCGTTCGGGAAGGTCCTGGACCGGGCGATCACGGACCCGATCGGCGAGGAACTGAAGTGGCTGGCGGGCCAGCTCGGCGTCGACCGTGACCAGGAGGTCTTGGCGGAGCGCTTCACCGAGGCCCTCGACAACCTCCCCGAGACCCTGGCGACGGGCCCGGTCCGTACGCGACTGCGCACCTGGACGGAGAAGGACGACGGACCGGGCCCCCGCGGTGAGCTGCTCGACGCCCTGAACGGGCCGCGCTATCTGGAGCTGCTGGAGTCCCTCGACGCCGTGATCGCGGACCCGCCGCTGCTCAAGGCCGCCCACGGCGATCCCGAGAAGGTGATCACCAAGGCCGTCGAGAAGGGCTTCGGCAAGGTGGCGGCCCTGGTCGAGGAGGCCCTGGCGCAACCGCCCGGGGCCGACCGTGACGTCGCCATGCACGAGTCCCGCAAGAAGACCAAGCGCACCCGGTACGCGGCCGAGGCGGCACAACCCCTGCTGGGCAAGCCTGCCAAGGCGCTCGTCAAGGACATGAAGTCCCTGCAGGGCCTCCTCGGCGACCACCAGGACAGCGTGATGGCCCGCGAGGCCCTGCGGGACCTCGCCTTCCAGGCCCATGAGGCGGGAGAGAGCGCCTTCACGTACGGGCTGCTGTACGGCAGGGAGGAACGCCGGGCGGAGCTGGCGGAGGAGGCGCTGCCGGGGGAGTGGGCCAGGATCAGCAAGGACATGCCCTTCTGAGCCCGCCCCCTCCTGAGCCCGCCCTTCTGAGCGGTGGACCCGCGTCCGCAGGCGGTTCACCGGCAAAGGGCGTGCGAGGGGTGTCTCCGGGGGCGTTACGCTAGATGGTCACCCCTGTCCGCTCACGAAGGTAACCCCCCGCGATGTCTGTCGAGTCGGTCTTCCCACAGCTAGAGGCCCTGCTCCCGCATGTGCAGAAGCCGATCCAGTACGTGGGCGGTGAGCTCAACTCCACCGTCAAGCCCTGGGAGTCTGCGGACGTCCGCTGGGCGCTCATGTACCCGGACGCGTACGAGGTCGGTCTGCCCAACCAGGGCGTCATGATCCTCTACGAGGTGCTGAACGAGCGCGAGGGCGTCCTCGCCGAGCGCACCTACAGTGTCTGGCCGGACCTGGAGGCGCTGATGCGGGAGCACGGCGTCCCGCAGTTCACCGTCGACAGTCACCGCCCGGTGAAGGCCTTCGACGTGTTCGGTCTGTCCTTCTCCACGGAGCTGGGCTACACCAACATGCTGACCGCCCTGGACCTGGCCGGCATCCCTCTGGAGTCCAAGGACCGCACGCTCGACGACCCGATCGTGCTGGCCGGCGGTCACGCGGCCTTCAACCCGGAGCCGATCGCCGACTTCATCGACGCGGCGATCATCGGCGACGGCGAGCAGGCCGTACTCGACATGACCGAGATCATCCGCGCCTGGAAGGCGGAGGGCAGGCCCGGCGGCCGCGAGGAGGCCCTGTTCCGCCTCGCGAGGACCGGATCCGTGTACATCCCCGCGTTCTACGACGTCGAGTACCTCGCGGACGGCCGTATCGGCCGCGTCGTACCGAACAGGTCGGGTGTCCCGTGGCGGGTGTCCAAGCACACCGTCATGGACCTGGACGAGTGGCCCTACCCCAAGCAGCCCCTCGTCCCGCTCGCCGAGACGGTGCACGAGCGGATGTCGGTGGAGATCTTCCGCGGCTGCACGCGCGGCTGCCGCTTCTGCCAGGCGGGCATGATCACCCGCCCGGTCCGCGAGCGTTCCATCACGGGCATCGGCGAGATGGTCGAGAAGGGGCTGAAGGCGACGGGCTTCGAGGAGGTGGGTCTGCTCTCCCTCTCCTCCGCCGACCACAGCGAGATCGGCGACATCGCCAAGGGCCTGGCGGACCGGTACGAGGAGGACAAGATCGGTCTGTCCCTCCCCTCGACCCGCGTGGACGCCTTCAACGTCGACCTCGCGAACGAGCTGACCCGCAACGGCCGGCGCTCGGGTCTGACCTTCGCGCCCGAGGGCGGCTCCGAGCGCATGCGCAAGGTCATCAACAAGATGGTCTCGGAGGAGGACCTGATCCGGACGGTCTCCACGGCGTACGGCAACGGCTGGCGCCAGGTGAAGCTGTACTTCATGTGCGGCCTGCCGACGGAGACCGACGAGGACGTCCTCCAGATCGCCGACATGGCGACCCGCGTCATCCAGAAGGGCCGCGAGGTCTCCGGCTCGAACGACATCCGCTGCACGGTGTCGATCGGCGGCTTCGTCCCGAAGCCGCACACACCGTTCCAGTGGGCGCCGCAGCTCTCCGCCGAGGAGACGGACGCCCGGCTCGAAAAGCTCCGCGACAAGATCCGCGGCGACAAGAAGTACGGTCGTTCCATCGGCTTCCGCTACCACGACGGCAAGCCCGGCATCGTCGAGGGCCTGCTGTCGCGCGGCGACCGCCGCATCAGCGCCGTCATCCGCGCGGTCTACGAGGACGGCGGCCGCTTCGACGGCTGGCGCGAGCACTTCTCCTACGACCGCTGGATGAGCTGCGCGGACAAGGCCCTGGCCGACTTCGGCCTCGACGTCGACTGGTACACCACCCGCGAGCGCACCTACGAGGAGGTCCTGCCCTGGGACCACCTGGACTCCGGTCTCGACAAGGACTGGCTCTGGGAGGACTGGCAGGACGCCCTCGACGAGACCGAGGTCGAGGACTGCCGCTGGACGCCGTGCTTCGACTGCGGCGTGTGCCCGCAGATGGACACGGCCATACAAATCGGCCCCACCGGCAAGAAGCTGCTCCCGCTCACGGTCAAGAAGTAGTCGTGACCAGCGGCGATGCCATCCAGCGGATGGCTGAGGCGCTTGCCGATATCCCCGAGGCGGACCGCTCCGAAGCCCTCCGAGGGCTCGGAGTGAAGGAGCGCAAGCAGACTCCCCGCCCTGCGCGGTGTACGCCGCTCCCCGCCCCTCGGCAGGACTCGGGCATCGTCTCGGCGGTCGAGTGGGTGTAGATGAAGAGAGGCGTTCGGACGATCCCGTCCGGGCGCCTCTCGGCGTTCCTGGGGCACTGTCTGTCTGAACTGCTGTGCGCCTGTCTCAGGCGCTCTCTCCCAGGTGTCGGTACAGCGTGGCGCGGGAGACGCCGAGGGCCTTAGCGATGGCGCTGACGCTCTCGCCCTTGGCCTTCCTGGCGCGGGCCACGGTGATTACGTCCTCGTCCACCACAGACGGCCGGCCGCCGGTACGGCCCTGCGCCTTGGCTGCTTCCAGTCCGGCCCGCGTGCGGTCCTTGATGAGCGACCGCTCGAACTCCGCCATGGCCGCGATGATCTGGAAGAACAGGCATCCGTCGGCCGACGTGGTGTCGACAGAGGAGAGCGCACCGTCGAGCACGCGGAAACCTATGCCGCGCTCGCGCAGGCCGTCGACGATGGACACAAGGTCGATGAGCGACCGGCCGAGCCGGTCAAGCTTCTCGGACGCACCCTGCGGCCGTCAGCGCGTCGCGCTGAAGCTGCGCTTCCTGGTCGCCAGTGGAGACGCGGGCGTAACCGATGAGCTGGCCAGTGATCGTGTTCGTCGTCACGGCACGGACTGTCTCAGAACTGGTCTCAAAAGATCAAGTCCGAGCCGGGGATTTCGAGACGGGTTTTGAACATGGCTGTGCCCCTGTGAGGGGCGCTCTGTCTCTCGTCTCACAAACCTTGGTTTTCGAGACGGTCCACTTGCCTGTGTGGGGCGGCTAACGCACCCGTCGGGACGCTTGCCCGTCGGTACGCACTTCTTTTGGGACCAGGGTTCCAAGTTCTACTGGCCCCACTCTGATCGGGTGACTCCACTGGTAGGGGGCAGAGTGTCTCGCTAATCCTCCTTGCCCTGGTCAGCTTCATCGTCCGTCCAGGGGTACAGGGTGGCGAAGTGACGGATTCGCTCCTGCTCGGCGGCTTCGTCGTCGGCGTCGTAGTGTCGTATCTGCTTCCACCAGCGGTCGTAGTCGTAGCCGTCGCAGTGGTTGAAGTCGAGGGCGGTGTTGCGTAGCCGCTGCCACTCACGCACGATCGCAGCCCGCTGCCACGGCTCGGGCCGCTCCACCGTGAGGAGTTGGTGCAGGAAGCCCGCTGAGTCGCTGACCAGGATGAGCAGGGACCGCATCGCGAAAGAGGTCTCGCCGGTCTCACCGACCTCCTCGGACACTCGCCCCAACTGCGCGTTGAGGAACGTCTCCAGGGCGCGGACGTCCTCGGGGGCCAGATCGACGGCGTAGATGAGGGTGCGTTCAGGTGGTGAGTTCGTCATACGGATGGGTCCTACCTTTCGTGCGGTGTCAACTGGAGCACCCTGGGTGGAGCTGAATCAACCTGGTATTCCGTGGGCCAGAAGGCCCTGGTGGGTGGGGACCGAAGAAGTGCGTGCAGACACTCGCCCCTTCGTCCACAGCAAGGCGCTTCGCGCCCGTCTCGCGGCCTGCCCCGGTGTTTGACCGGCAAGGCCAGGCGTGCGCCCCGTCTGGCGCTCACGCCAGCGCACAGCCGTCCGCCTGTCGATGGCAGGCAGACGTGACGGCAGGGGCAGGGGGTGGGGTATGACCCCCCGAAGGGGGCAAGCCCGACCGCCATGTCATAGCGGCCAAGGTTCCGCCACGGTTCCAGGGTCCGTCTGCCCTGCCCGCAGGCTGCCACGGCGAGAGCGTATGGCCTGGTCACAGGCCTACCCTGCCTTGCTCGCAGCGGCGGAAAGCTGCAAGGAACAGGACCTAACGGATGCACCTGCGGGGCGCGGCAGCGCCCCCTAGGACTTGCTCCTGTCGGCCCCCTCCGGGGCCGCACTGTCGTTGAGCACTGCGACTGTGGCGGCCGGGAGGCCGCCCCTTGCTGCCTTTCTCTGCGCCGTTGTCTTTCCCTAATGAGGGCGCTGCCGCGCCCCTACTTGCCCTTGAAGCAGGCTGCTTCCTTCAGTAGGTCTCGACAGAGGCCGGACTGGGCCAAATAGATAAGAGAGGGCGCTAACGTTTTCGCAGCTCGGAGGCTGTGCCGGTACACCCCGGACGTGCTCTGACTACACGCAGCGCGTGTACTCATCGATCCTGGTGGGGGCGGCAGGGGACCGGCGCGCCCTTGCCCTTCTGGAACAGGTGAGACGGAAGCACAAGGCACGCGGCCCCGGAACGGGACGACACGAGGTCCAGTTCCTTGGCGCGGGCCACCGCGTTGCGGGTGCTCTGGTCGGACAGTGGCTTGCCGTTCTTGCCCAGCAGGGTGGCCAGTCGGCCAGGCTCGAAGCCTGCGTGTCCCTGCCTGTCCGCCCATCCGATGGCAGCGAAGTGCACGCGGTAGGCGAGAGGGTGTCCTGGGTTCTGCGCCATGCGTCGGTACTCGTGCTGGGAGACCGCGCCCCACGAGCGGTCACGGCCGAAGCTGATAGCCACCGGTCGCACCCCCTTCCTGCGGGGCGTGGCCGCAGTCGTGCGTCTCTCCCTCGACGAGGGGTGAGGTGCAGACCTCACAGGTCCAGACGACTTCGATCGTTATGTTCAAGGGCTGGCGACTCCTGGCGCTGGTCGAGGGCAGCACGGAGCCGCGCCTCGGCGTTGGGTGGAAGTCGCGCAGTACCGTCCTGCGCTTCGGGATGTCCTCGACGTCCCTGCGAGCCCCTCGGGATCGCGGCCCCTCACGGAGTGGCCAGCTCTACCGCCGCTGAACGGCGGGAGCTACGGTGTCCGCTCCCAGAAGGAGCGGGAGAGTCTTCCTATCCGGAGCCCGGCCCGACCGTCAAGCCGGAACACCTCCGGGCCTGGCTCCTGAGCCGCCCGGAGATGTCTGTCCCTGCTCCTTCGTCAGAGCCTTGCGGCGAAGTCGTCACCCTTGATGACCAGGCGTTCGCGTACGTCGCGCGGGATCTTGAGCTGCAGATGTACGGACGGGGCTCGCACTCCCTTCACCTTCGTGCGGGTCACATCGCACGTGACGCCCACGCGGCGCAGGTCCTCAGCCATGGCCTCCATACCGCCGGCTTCCCACATCTCCCGGAAGGTCTTGCCGTTGTGCACGAGTACCCAACGGTCTTGCGCGGTCTCGGGATCGATGGCGCTCAACTCTTCCGTGAGCTTGTCGAGCGTCTTCTCCGCCCGCTCGCGAGTGAACCGCGTCTTCGAGAAGCGGCCCTCTGGTTCGAGCTCCGCCATGTAATAGGAGATGGCATCTTCGAGCCGCTTGACTTCGGCGCGTGCCTCGGCTCCCTTCGCGTACTCCCGGACCTGGACGGGGAAGTCGCCGAGGACGCGCAGCACGTCGCCCACGAGGACGTCGTACACGTCCTGCGGGTTGGGTGCGCCGAGCCCGCCGCCCTTGCACTTGCCGCAGCGCAGGTACGTGTAGCTCCGGCCGTTGCTCATGTTCTTCTGCACGGTCATGTTGGTTGAGCAGTCGACGCAGACGAGTACGCCGAGGAACTGGGTCGCTCCGCCCGCCTGCCGGGTGGGCTGGCTCTTGCCCCGGCGGTCGAGTGCCGCTTGAAGGGTCTCGAACTCCTCCTCTGTGAAGATCGGAGGGCCAACCCGTATCGGCTTTCCGTCGTTGCCGAGGACGAGCCTGCTCCGTCGCTTCCCGCCCTGCTTGTTCTCCTCGACCCGGTAGCCCATAAGTGCGGGGTTACGAAGGCGGCGAAGGAGAGTCGACGTCGTGAGCCCCGTCGACATGAGCCCGGAGCGGACGAGACAGAGGGCCATGCGTCGGGCGGAGACGCCCCGGAGCGCCATGCGCCGGGCCCAGTGCAGTGCCTTGTGTGCGCTCGGCTCGATGGCGAGCGCGGGTTTACCGTCCACCTTCGTCGTGACGTATCCGTACGTCGGCTTACCGACGAGCCACGAGTCCTGAGTGCGGGCGTAGTCCCACAGCGACGTGACGCGGGTCGACGTGTTCGCGGCCTCGATCTCGGCGATGCCGCCGATGAGCGTGACCATGATCCGGCCCACGGTCGTGCTGAGGTCGATCGCGTCGTTCTTCGACACGAGGTTCTTCCCGTACCGCTCGCACCATTCGATCATCGTGGACAGGTCCGTCATGCGACGGATGAAGCGGTCGAGCTTCCAGAAGAGCAGAGCATCGAACTCCGGGGCCCGGTTGTTGAGCCACTCGCCGAGCTCCTTCCGCTTCCACGGCGGAACCTTCGTCGCCGACACGTTCAGATCGGAGGCGACACCGACGACGCGGTATCCCTTCTCTCTGGCCAGGAGGCGCAGGTCGAGTTCCTGTCGTACGGGTGAGGTGGTGTCTTCCGTAAGTACGGACAGGCGGACGGAGAGGAGCGCGCGCGGAGCATCCTCGGGGAGCAGAGCCTCCGCCCGCTTCAGGTCCTCCAGGAGAGCCAGGTCCGAGGCGGTCCACTCGCTCTCGATGTCGTACATCTTCATGCTCGCGGAGCGTACAGGTTAGATGTGGAGCTGTCTTGCTATGGCCGCAGATGGACACCCAGATCCAGATCGGCCCGACGGGCAAGAAGCTGCTGCCGTTGTCGGTGAAGCAGCCGGTGGGGAGTGCGGGGCACAGTCACTGACCCGACCGCGGCCGACAGGTCGTGAGGGGTGCCCGGAAGCCGTTCGGCCGGTTCCGGGCACCCCTTCTCGCGTGCTACCGGCCGGTCACGCGGGGCGTGACGGTCGAGCCGCCGTTGACGATGTTGTCCGACGGCTGGAGCTCGACCCGGTACCAGGGGCGCGGGTTGCCCTGGGCGTCGTCACAATTCAGGGTGGCGTGGGGCTGCGTGTCCACCGGCACGCAGGTCGTCTCCCAGATCTGGCCCACGGTGGTGACGACGTTGAACTTGACGAGGCCCTTCGAGGCGCTCGCGTGGTCACCCTTGGGCTGGCCCTTGCCCTCGCCGTGGTCCGTGCCGGGGCCCGCGCCATGGTCCTTGGCGGTGTTCTGGCCCGACCCCTGGCTGTAGTCCTGGGCGTGGCCGCTGCTCGTGCCCTGGTTCTGGCTCTGGCCCTGCCCCGTGTTCTGGCTGTGGCCCTGGTTCTGGCCGGTCTGCTGGGCGTGGCCGGTGTTCGTGCCCTGGTTCTGGCTGTGGCCCTGACTCTGGCCGGTCTGCTGGCTGTGGCCCTGGCTTGTGCCCTGGCTGTGGCCCTGGCCTGTGCCCTGGCTGTGGCCCTGGCCTGTGCCCTGGCTGTGCTCCTTGCCCGTCTCCTTGCCGGTGTCCTTCTGCCCGTGTCCGTGGGCGGCGTGCGTGTTGACGGAGACACCGCAGGCGAAGCCGACGTAGCGGTCCTGCGAATCACGGCCGCCCGCCGGGAAGTTGGGGTGGGTGCTGAGGTCGGTCCACAGGAACGGGTGGGCGACCGCGCCCTGGAGGTCGCGGATACCAGCGAAGACCCGTCCCTCGGTCAATACGACCCGGAACTCGAGCTTCTTGGAGTCCTGCACGGCGTCGATGTCGGAGCACGGTCCGGCGGGCCCCGTGGCGCCCGTGGCGCCGGTGGCGCCGGTGGCCCCTGTCTGTCCGTCCGCTCCGGCGGGTCCGACGGGGCCCTCGGGTCCGACGGGGCCGTCCGCTCCCGTGGGTCCCGTGGGGCCGGTGGGTCCGGCGGGGCCGTCCGCTCCGGTGGCTCCGGTGGCTCCGGTGGCTCCGGTGGCTCCGGTGGGGCCGACGGGGCCCTGCTCGCCGGTGTCTCCCTGGGGGCCGACCTCTCCCTGGGGGCCGATGTCGCCTTGGGGACCCGTGTCGCCCTGGGGACCCGTGTCACCCTTCGGGCCGGTGGGTCCCTGAGGCCCGGGCGGGCCGCTGGGACCCACCTCGCAGTGGTCGTCGTTGCCACCGAGTGCCGCCGTGCGGTTGCGGTCCTGCTCGTCGTACCAGTCGGGCGACGATCCGTCGTACGCGTCCTGGTGTTGTCCGTCGTCGGTGTGGTGCTGATCACCGTGCTCGTCGGCGGGCGGGCATTCGTCGTTGCCGGCCCTCGTCACGGTGGAGTGTTCGGACACGCTCGATGCCGCCGCTGCGGCGGGGCCGGCCAGTCCGGCGGTCATCGCAAGCGCGAGCGAGGCATACGTGCTGACCTTGGTGATTCTGTGGCGTGCCAGCGGGCCTATCAGCGAGATCGTCCTGCGCTCAGGACTCATCTATGTGCTCCTTGTTTCAACCGGTTTGGGGCTTTTCCCCGCACTCGATCGTGAGCCTCGCCCCTGTCCACCGGCTCGACCAGCGAGCTGGACCGGACGGGGATGAAGATCATCAAATCGGCCTAAGCCGGCCTCACGGGTGGGCTAATTCGGCATCGACTGCTGCTATTTGTGCGATATGAGGAGGTACGTCACGCGGCCGCTCGGGCAGCGTTCCAACGTCCCGGGACCGGTGAGGCCATGAAGCCGCAGACCATCTGCCTCTGCATGATCGTCAAGAACGAGGCGCGGGTGATCGAGCGCTGCCTCGCCTCCGTCCGTCCACTGATCGACAGCTGGGTCATCACCGACACCGGCTCGACGGACGGCACGCAGGACCTGATCCGCGAGGCGCTGGACGGCGTCCCGGGCGAACTGCGCGAGGAGCCCTGGGTCGACTTCGGCCACAACCGGACTCGGAACATCCAACACGCCCGGGGGAAGGCCGACTTCCTGCTCACCGTCGACGCCGACCACGTACTGCGTCAGGACGCGCCGCTGCCCCGGCTCACGGCGACCTCGTACATGCTGCGCTACGACACACCGGGCACCCAGCACCGCTTCAAGCACCTCATGCGGGGGGACCTGCTCTGGCGCTACGAAGGGGTCACCCACGAGTACCCGTGCACCGACGGGCCCGATGTCCAGGAGAACCTGGACGCCCTCGTCATCGAGGACCACGCGGACGGCGGCTGTCGCGGCGACAAGTTCGAACGCGACGCACAGCTGCTCAGGCGTGAGCTGGAACGCGACCCCACCAACCCCCGCACCGTCTTCTACCTGGCCAACACCGAACGGGACCTCGGTCACGCGCGGGAGGCGATCGGCCTGTACGAGCGGCGTGCGGCGATGGGCGGCTGGGGCGAGGAGGTCTACTGCTCGCTCCTGGAAGCGGGAATCCTCCGCGCGGACGAGGAGGAGGACTGGCAGGGAGCCATGGACACGTTCTCCCGTGCCTGGGAGTCGCGTCCCACCAGGCTCGAAGCCTGCTACGAGTTGGCCTCGCGGCTGCGGCTCCGGCGGCGCCACCACACCGCGCACGCCCTTCTCGTCGATGTCGTCGACCGGCCCGCACCGGACGACCTGCTCTTCACCAAGCCCTGGGTCTACCGGTGGGGCCTGCTGTTCGAGTTCTCCATCACCGCCCACTGGGTCGGTGAGCACGCCGCCGCGCTCCGGGCATGCGATCGCCTGCTGGCCATGCGGGACCTGCCGGAACGCGTCCGCCGCCAGGTCGAGATCAACCGGGAGTTCTCCGCACCGCACGCCGAACGGCCGGACCTGTCCGCCGTGGTGCGCCGCCCCAAGGCCGCCCGGACCGGCGGGTCGGCCGCCTCCGCGAGGTCCGCGAGGTCCGCGAGGTCCGCGAGGTCCGCGAAATCGTCTGGGCGCAAGCGGTAGGAGGCGCGGGGGCGGCCACCGGGGCCGGTGCGGTCGGAACTCGCCGACGCGGGCTGGATCCGGACGACACGCTGTGGCGTCTACGTCGTCATGGACCTGGAGAAAAGGCCTGCCCGGCAGCAGACGCCGGAGGCGCGCGCGACACCCGAGGCGCGCCTGACGCCCGCTGCGCAGCGGAGTGCTGAGGGGCAGCGGGCGCCCGAGCCGCAGCGGGCGCCCGAGGGCTGTCTGGCCGCCGCGATCCGGATTCCTGTGCGGATCGTGGTGCTCGTGCTGGTCGTTCCCGTGCGCATGGCGTGGGACGCGCTGGTGGTGGGCGGGCGGTTGCTGACGGACACCGTGTTGCGGCCGACGGGCCGTGCGCTGCTGTGGGTCGGCCGGGCCGTCGTTGTGTGGCCCTGCGTGGCGCTGTGGCGCTACGTCGTCGTGCCGCTCGCGCAGCTGCTCGGGTGGCTCGGGTACCGGCTGCTGGTCGTGCCGGCGGTGTGGGCGTACCGGTATGTGCTGACGCCGGTGGGGCACGCGATCGCGTGGGTGGCCGCCGGTGTCCGGGCCGGATGCGGCTGGGTGGCCCGAGGTGTCCTGGCCGGGCTCCTGTGGCTGTACCGGTGGACGGTGGTGCCGGTCGGGCTGAGCATCGCCTGGCTGGTCCGCTGCTTTGTCGTCGTACCGGCCGGGTGGCTGTACCGGTATGTGCTGACGCCCGTGGGGCACGCGATCGCGTGGGTGGCCACGGGGGTCGTGTGGCTCGTACGGATGATCTTCACCGGGCTCTGGACCGGCGTCCACTGGACGCTGCGCGTGCTGCTGGTGCTGCCCGCGCTCGCTCTGTGGCGCTGGGCCCTCGTGCCCGTCGGACGGTTGCTCGCGGTCGTCGGCCGGGAGGTCGGGGAGGCCCTCGGGCACGCGTGGCGGGTGGCCGGACGGATCTCGCTCGCCGTCGGACGGTTCCTGGCGAACCTGTTCCGGTGGATCCTGGTCGAGCCGGCACGGTGGGTGTATCGGACCGTCCTCACACCAGCCGGGCACTTCGTCCGGGACACGGTGTGGAAGCCGGTCACGGCGGTCGGACGCGTCGTGGGCCGGGTCACCCGGCAGGCGCTGACCACCGCCCGTGAGACCGTCCGTCAGGCCCGCGCCGGCGTGCGCTCGGCCCTCTTCGGACAGCCGACGGAACCGAAGCCCGTCCACAGGCGGGAACCACGGGCCGCCGAGGCACGTACTCTTGGTAGCAGTACGACCGCTCTCACGAAGGACTGAACGACACTGGGCAAGCGACAGCCCGAAGGCCCGCCGCCCGCACCCGCGGTGCAGCGCATCCGACTGCGCTACACCAAGCGCGGCCGCCTCCGGTTCACCAGCCACCGTGACTTCCAGCGCGCCTTCGAGCGTGCGCTGCGCCGTGCCGAGGTGCCGATGGCGTACTCGGCGGGGTTCACGCCGCATCCGAAGGTGTCGTACGCCAATGCCGCACCCACCGGCACGGGCAGTGAGGCGGAGTATCTGGAGATCGCGCTCACCGAGGCGCGTGATCCGGAGAAGCTCAGGATCCTGCTCGACGAGTCGCTGCCCACCGGCCTCGACATCGTCGACGCGGTCGAGGCCCGGACCTCCGGGCTCGCCGACCGGCTCACGGCCTCCGAATGGGAGCTGCGCCTGGACGGTGTGGACCCCGAGGAGGCCGCGCGCGCGGTCGAGGTCTTCAAGGCGTCGGACCTCGTCGAGGTCCAGCGCAGGACCAAGAACGGCGTACGGACCTTCGACGCCCGTGCCGCCGTCGTCGACCTCGACAGCCGTGACGGACACGACACACGTGAGGAACAAGACGCACGTGAGGGACGTGACGGAAGCGCCGGTACGGACGGTTCTGAGACGCCCGGTCCACAGGCTGATAGGCCGACGGACCAGCCCTGTGCGATACTGCGGCTGGTTGTTCGGCACGTGACGCCTGCCGTACGACCCGACGACGTCCTGTCCGGTCTCCGCGCCGTGGCCGACCTGGCGCCGCCGGTCCCCGCAGCGGTGACCAGGCTGGCGCAGGGGCTTTTCGATGATGAGACCGGCACGGTGACCGACCCGCTCGCGCCCGACCGCGAGGCAGCGCCGGCCCTCTCAACGGCCGAACCCGCTGCCGCCGCGAAGGCGTCGGCGCCGGTAGGCCCCGCGTAGGGACGGACGTCGTAGCGCCGCCCTCTGATCCGGGAGCCTCCTGGGTCGGGCAGCGCACCGACCACAAGACTTTCGCCAGGCCGTGCGCAACATGGCGTACGGAACCGGCGAGACAGGACACAGAGAGCTCCCGTGCGGCGCCCGCGCCCCGGACGGCGGTAGTCGCGTACGACGCGAGCCGCGGACGTCACCGGCCATGCCGGACCGGGTGCGGCGCCCGGGAGCCTGACGGGAGAAACGCCCGCATGCCCGAATCGATCGAACCCGCCGAGCCCGCGCAGGGCTCCGAACACAACACGCCGAGCGACACCCTGCCGCCGCGCCGTCGCCGCCGTGCCGCGTCCCGCCCCGCGGGACCGCCGTCCGCCGCCTCCGAAGCGGCCGCGGAGACCACCGCGCCGGCCGTACAGGCCGCCGAGTCCGAGGACCTCGCGGCCATCGAGCCGACCGAGGCGCACGAGACCACCGAGACCGTCGAGGACGACGTGACCGTTGAGGACGCGCAGGTCACCGAGGCCGAGGAGACGAAGGCCGAGACCCCCGCCGCCGAGGAGGCCGCGCCCGCCGGGCGTACGCGCCGTCGTGCGACCCGCCGCGCCTCCGCCCCCGCCGGCGCGCCCAAGGACGCCGAGGTCGTCGAGGTCGTCGAGACCGTGGCGCCGGTCGCCTCCCCCGAGAGCGCCGCCGAGATGCCCGTCGCGGTCGAGGAAGAAGCGCCCGCCGGGCGTACGCGCCGTCGTGCGACCCGCCGCGCCACCGCCCCCACGAGCGCGCCCAAGGCCGCCGAGGAGAAGTCCGCCGAGACGGCGACGGTGGCCGAGCCCGAGGCCGCCGCCGTTGCCGAGGCGCCCGCCGCCGTCGAGGAGGCCGCGCCCGCCGGGCGTACGCGCCGTCGGGCCACGCGCCGGGCGTCCGCGCCCGCCGGCGAGGCGAAGGCCGCCGAGATCGTGGAGGCTCCGGCGGAGGCCACGGAGACCGCACCCGCCGAGATTCAGGAGAGCGCGCCGGTCGAGGCGGCGGCCGAGGAGGCCGCGCCCCGTCGTACCCGTCGGCGTGCCACGCGCCGAGTCGCCGCGCCCGCCGACGCGTCCGAGGGCGAGGCCGCCGCCGAGCGCGCGGACGAGTCCGTGGCCGCCGAGACCGCGTCGGCTGCGGCCGAGCAGGTGCCCGCCGCCGAGGCCACCTCCCCCGAGCCGGTCAAGGCACCGCAGGCGGCTGCCGAGGCCGAGGCCGAGGACGGTGGCCCGCGTCGGCCCCGTCGTCGGGCCACGCGCAAGGCCGCCGTGGGATTCTCCGCGCCCGCCCCGCCGAAGGCGGAGGACGCGCCGTCGCGTCCGTCGCGGCCCGCCGTGGCCGTGTTCCAGGCGCCCGTGTTCACCGAGCCGATGTTCCAGAC
Source organism: Streptomyces akebiae (assembly GCF_019599145.1). Taxonomy (NCBI): domain Bacteria; kingdom Bacillati; phylum Actinomycetota; class Actinomycetes; order Kitasatosporales; family Streptomycetaceae; genus Streptomyces; species Streptomyces akebiae. Next base: position 6,782,936 of record NZ_CP080647.1, read on the forward strand.
GCCGGAGCGCGCCGCCGCGCAGGCCGCCGCCGAGGCGGAGGCCGAGACCGTGACGGTCGAGCCGGCCGAGACCCTCGAGAGCGCCGAGCCCATCGGCCTCGGCGGGTTCGCCGAGGAGGAGCCGACCGGCGGGTCGCGGCGTCGCCGTCGTCGCCGGGGTGAGCCCGCCGAGGCCGATCAGCCCGCGGCCGTCGCCGTGGTCGCCGACGAGCCGGAGGAGCCCGAGGAGTCCGAGGAGCCGGAAGAGTCCGAGGAGACCGGCGAGGACTCCGCCGAGAACGACGAGTACGGCGAGGAGGAGTCCACCGGGTCGCGGCGCCGCCGTCGCCGGGGTGGCCGCCGTCGTCGCCGGGGCGAGTCGGCCGAGGCCGAGGACGCCGCCGAGGGCGACGAACTCACCGCCGAGCAGGCCGCGCAGGACGCCGAGGACACCGCCGAGCAGTTGGACGAGGACGCCGAGGACGAGGGCGACGAGCGCGAGGAGTCCGGTTCGGGCTCCAGCAGCAGCCGTCGGCGTCGCCGCCGTCGTCGTCGCGCCGGTGACTCCGGCTCCGAGGGCGAGGCGACCGACGACCCCGAGCGCACGGTCGTCAAGGTCCGTGAGCCGCGCGAGCGGCGCGCCAAGGACACCGAGCCGTCCGACGAGGTGCAGTCGATCAAGGGCTCCACCCGGCTGGAGGCCAAGAAGCAGCGCCGTCGGGAAGGCCGTGAGCAGGGGCGCCGTCGCGTCCCGATCATCACCGAGGCCGAGTTCCTCGCCCGCCGCGAGGCCGTCGAGCGCGTCATGGTCGTCCGCCAGAGCGGCGAGCGCACCCAGATCGGCGTCCTGGAAGACAGCGTGCTCGTCGAGCACTACGTCAACAAGGAGCAGTCGACCTCGTACGTCGGCAACGTCTACCTCGGCAAGGTGCAGAACGTGCTGCCGTCGATGGAGGCCGCCTTCATCGACATCGGCAAGGGGCGCAACGCCGTCCTGTACGCCGGTGAGGTCAACTTCGAGGCGCTCGGCATGGCCAACGGGCCGCGCCGGATCGAGTCCGCCCTGAAGTCCGGGCAGTCCGTGCTCGTCCAGGTCACCAAGGATCCGATCGGACACAAGGGCGCCCGTCTGACCAGCCAGGTCTCCCTGCCGGGCCGCTACCTGGTCTACGTCCCCGAGGGGTCGATGACCGGTATCAGCCGCAAGCTGCCCGACACCGAGCGGGCGCGGCTGAAGACCATCCTCAAGAAGATCGTCCCCGAGGACGCGGGCGTCATCGTGCGCACCGCCGCCGAGGGCGCGAGCGAGGACGAGCTGCGCCGCGATGTCGAGCGGCTGCAGGGGCAGTGGGAGGACATCCAGAAGAAGGCCAAGAACGGCAACGCGCCGACGCTGCTGTACGGCGAGCCGGACATGACCGTCCGGGTCGTCCGCGACATCTTCAACGAGGACTTCTCCAAGGTCATCGTGAGCGGCGAGGACGCCTGGGAGACCATCCACGGGTATGTCTCGAACGTCGCGCCCGACCTGGCGGAGCGTCTGCAGAAGTGGACCTCCGAGGTCGACGTCTTCGCGACGTACCGCATCGACGAGCAGCTGATGAAGGCGCTGGACCGCAAGGTGTGGCTGCCCAGCGGTGGTTCGCTGGTGATCGACAAGACCGAGGCCATGATCGTGGTCGACGTCAACACCGGCAAGTTCACCGGCCAGGGCGGCAACCTGGAGGAGACGGTCACCAGGAACAACCTGGAGGCGGCCGAGGAGATCGTGCGTCAGCTGCGGCTGCGCGACCTCGGCGGCATCGTCGTCATCGACTTCATCGACATGGTCCTGGAGTCCAACCGGGACCTGGTGCTGCGGCGCCTGCTGGAGTGCCTGGGACGCGACCGTACGAAGCACCAGGTCGCCGAGGTCACCTCGCTGGGCCTGGTGCAGATGACCCGGAAGAGGGTCGGCCAGGGTCTGCTGGAGTCCTTCTCCGAGACCTGTGTCCACTGCAACGGGCGTGGCGTGATCGTGCACATGGACCAGCCGACGGCCGTCGGCGGTGGTGGCAAGCGCCGTAAGCGCGGGCGTGGCGGTGCCGAGCACGACCACGAGCACGTGTCCGTCCCCGAGGCCGTCGAGCCGGCGGAGTCGGCCGAACTGGTCGAGGCCGAGGTGGCCGCCGAGGTCGCCGAGCCCGTGGCGCTGCCCGCCCCGGAGTTCGAGCCGGACGAGGAGCTGTACAGCAGCGTCGCCGAGGCCGAGGCGGCGGTCGGGCGCGGCCGTTCGCGTCGTCGGGCGACCCGGCGGGCGTCCGCGCCCTCCGGCGCCCCGAAGTCCCGTGAGGCCGTGGCCGTCACCACCGTCTCCGAGGACCGTGCCCCGAAGTCGCGGGAGGCCGCCGAGGCGGAGCCGGTCGCGGTGGAGGACCCGGTCGTCGAGATGCCGGCCGCCGTGCCGAGCACCGAGGAGGCCGCCCCCAAGGGCCGTACGCGTCGTCGGGCGACCCGGAAGGTGTCCGCCCCCGCGGGCGCGCCGGCCGGGGCTGTGGCGGACGACGCCGTGGTCACGGTCGAGCCGGCCCCGGAGCCGGTGGCCGAGCCGACCCCGGAGCCCGTGGTCGAGGAGCCCGTGGCCGAGGAGGCCGCGCAGCCCGAGGCGGCGGCCGTCGCCGAGAGTGCGGCTCCGGCCCGTCCGCGTCGGCGTGCCGTGCGCAAGGCGACCGCGCCCACCGCGTCCGAGGAGGCGGCCGTGGTCGTGGTCCCGTCGGCTCCGGCCGAGGACGTGGCCGAGGCCCCGGTCGAGGAGTCCGCTCCGGCCGCCGAGGAGACCGAGCCCGAGGCCGGGGCACCGGCCAAGAAGGCGGCGGCCCGCAAGACGGCCAAGAAGGCCACGGCGAAGAAGGCCGCCACGAAGAAGACGGCGGCTGCCAAGAAGACGGTCGCGAAGAAGGCCACGGCCAAGAAGGCGGCCACGAAGAAGTCGGCCACGAAGAAGACCACCGTGGCCGCCGAGCAGTCCTCGGCCACGGTCACGGCTTCGACCGACGAGGACTGAGCCCCACGGGGCGGGCCTGCGGTCCGCTCCAACTGATGCCCCCACCGGGTGGTTTGCCCGACCGGTGGGGGCATCGGCGTGTTCGGGGAGAGTAACTTCACACCGCTCGGGGAGATTTGAGAACGTTTGGTCATCTCTGTCGTCTCACCGGCACCCCCTCCCTCTTGGAGCGTCAGCAGACGCCTGTAACACTCACTTAGTCGAATTCGCAGTTGTATACGCAGTCGTGAGCGCTGTCGTGGACATCCGGGCAGGGCGGGAACGGGGAGGGGATCGCATGGCGCGCGTGCGCATGCGTGGGGCGGTGGCGCTGACCACCGTGCTGGCGGCGGCCGGTGTGCAGGTGACGATGGCGGCGGGCGTCGCGCAGGCCGCGCCGACCTGGACCGAAGGCCCGCTCTTCAACGACCCGTTGGGCGACGGGGCCGAGCAACTCGCGATACGCACCCGGCTCATCGAGCTGACGGGCGCCGCGCTGCCCGGCTCCACCATCAAGGTCGCCGTCTACCACGTGTGGGAGGCGTCCGTCGTCGACGCGCTCGTCGCCGCCAAGGACCGGGGCGTGCACGTGCAGGTCCTCCTGGACGAGTCGAGCGTCAGCGACCGCCCCACCAACACCGCGTACGGCAGCCTGGTCGGGGCGCTCGGCACCGACCGGACGAAGGGTTCGTACATAGCGACGTGCGCCGTCGACAGGTCCTGTCTCGGCGATCCGAAGTACGGGCAGTCGATCATGCACAACAAGTTCTGGCTGTTCTCGGCGGTCGAGGGCGCCACCAACGTGGTCGTGCAGACGACGTCGAACTCGACGCCCTCGGCGCACACCAAGTTCTTCAACGACGCGCTGCTGCTGCCGGACAACCCGACGATGTACGACGCGTACGCGGACTACTTCGACACGATGGTCGCCCGGGACTGGGCCGCCTGGGAGTACCGGACCGTCAGCAACGGCCTCTACAAGGCGTACTTCTTCCCCCGGGCCGGGAACACCAGGGCCACCGACACCGTGTACTCGGTGCTCAACAACGTGCAGTGCTCGTACAAGGACGGCGCCGGTGTGACGCGCAAGACCTGGGTGCGGGTCGCGATCTTCAAGATCACACGGTTGGCGATCGCCGAGAAACTGGTGGCCCTGAAGAAGGCCGGCTGCAACGTGAGCATCGTGTACGCCGAGTCCGACAGCGCCAAGAGCAGCGGCGGGACCAAGGGGACGTGGGAGAAGATGCACACGTCCGGCGGGCCGACCGTGCGGTGTTACAACGACGACCGGGACCCGCTGAACCCCGGGAAGAAGCTGACCACGCCGTACATCATCCACACCAAGTACATCCTCGTGGACGGCCAGTACGACGGCGTGCGCAACAAGATCAGCTTCACCGGGTCGGGCAACTACACCGGGCCCGCGCTGCGCGAGAACGACGAGGCGATCGTCAAGGTCGACGACGACGCGGTGCACGACATGTACAGGACGCACTTCGACAAGGTGATCGGTGTCGCCTACCCGGGCAAGGCGGACACCACCGACCTGTGCAAGGGCGTGAAGCCGCTGCCGGCGGACGGCGAGAAGCCCGCCGCGTAGCGAGGGGAGGGGCTCGGTTTGACCCCTTCGGGCACGGCCCCGTAACCTTGACCGTCGGCGTGTCCGTAGGTAGCGACGCGTCACATCCCCGTAAACCTCATTCCTTCCGCGCGCCGGGCGCCGTGGGAGAGGCCGTTCGTATGTCGGGCGGCTGGACTGCGGGGGTGCCGTTCCCGAGCGAGAGAGTGAGATCCGCTTGTACGCCATCGTGCGCAGCGGTGGTCGCCAGCACAAGGTTGCTGTCGGCGACATCGTTGAGGTTGACAAGATTTCCACCGCCAATGTCGGCGACACGGTCGAGCTCTCGACCCTGCTCGTCGTCGACGGCGACGCCGTGACCAGCGACCCCTGGGTCCTTGCCGGCATCAAGGTCCAGGCCGAGGTCGTGGACCACCACAAGGGCCAGAAGATCGACATTCTGCGCTACAAGAACAAGACCGGCTACCGCCGTCGTCAGGGCCACCGCCAGCAGTACACGGCGATCAAGGTCACTGAGATCCCCGCGGCTGCGAAGTAAGGGACTGAGGAGAGATGGCACACAAGAAGGGCGCATCGTCCACCCGTAACGGTCGTGACTCCAACGCTCAGCGCCTCGGCGTGAAGCGCTTCGGCGGTCAGGTCGTCAACGCGGGTGAGATCCTGGTCCGCCAGCGCGGCACGCACTTCCACCCGGGCTCGGGTGTCGGCCGTGGCAAGGACGACACGCTGTTCGCGCTGAACGCCGGTGCGGTCGAGTTCGGCACCGCCCGTGGGCGCAAGGTCGTGAACATCGTTCCGGTCGGCTGATCGGAAAAGTCTTCGGACAGTCTTTCGCGAGGCGGACCTCACTTCCCGTGCGGGAAGGCGGGTCCGCCTTTCGCGTGTTACCCAATAACTGAACCCGTACCACCCCTGGCCCCCCGGTCGGGGGGACCCCCAGGAGGCACCCCACCATGACCACCTTCGTGGACCGCGTCGAACTGCATGTCGCCGCGGGTAACGGAGGTCACGGCTGTGCCTCCGTCCACCGGGAGAAGTTCAAGCCGCTCGGCGGCCCCGACGGCGGCAACGGCGGCCGGGGTGGCGACGTCATCCTGACCGTGGACCAGTCGGTGACGACTCTCCTCGAGTACCACCACTCCCCGCACCGCAAGGCCACCAACGGCAAGCCCGGCGAGGGCGGCAACCGCTCCGGCAAGGACGGGCAGGACCTGGTTCTGCCGGTCCCGGACGGCACCGTCGTGCTCGACAGGCAGGGGAACGTCCTCGCCGACCTCGTGGGCCACGGCACCTCCTTCGTCGCCGCTCAGGGCGGCCGGGGCGGGCTCGGCAACGCGGCCCTCGCCTCCGCCCGCCGCAAGGCGCCCGGCTTCGCGCTGCTCGGCGTGCCCGGGGACACGGGCGACATCGTCCTGGAGCTCAAGACCGTCGCCGACGTGGCGCTGGTCGGCTACCCCAGCGCAGGCAAGTCCTCGCTGATCTCGGTCCTGTCCGCCGCCAAGCCGAAGATCGCGGACTACCCGTTCACGACCCTCGTCCCGAACCTGGGCGTGGTCACGGCCGGCGAGACGGTCTACACGATCGCCGACGTGCCGGGCCTGATCCCGGGCGCCAGCCAGGGCAAGGGCCTCGGCCTCGAATTCCTCCGCCACGTCGAGCGATGCAGCGTCCTCGTCCACGTCCTCGACACGGCGACCCTCGAGTCGGACCGCGACCCCGTCTCCGACCTCGACATCATCGAGGAGGAGCTGACGCAGTACGGCGGGCTCGGCGACCGGCCCCGGATCGTCGTCCTCAACAAGATCGACGTGCCCGACGGCAAGGATCTCGCCGAGATGGTGCGGCCGGACCTGGAGGCCCGCGGTTACCGGGTCTTCGAGGTGTCCGCCGTCGCCCACACGGGGCTGAAGGAGCTGTCGTTCGCCCTCGCGGACCTCGTCGGCCGGGCGCGCGCCGCCAGGCCGAGGGAGGAGGCGACGCGGATCGTCATCCGGCCCAAGGCCGTCGACGACGCGGGCTTCACGGTCGTGCGGGAGGAGGACGGGCTCTTCCGCGTGCGCGGTGAGAAGCCGGAGCGCTGGGTGCGGCAGACCGACTTCAGCAACGACGAGGCCGTCGGCTACCTCGCCGACCGGCTCAACCGGCTCGGTGTCGAGGAGGAGCTGATGAAGGCGGGCGCCCGCTCCGGCGACGGCGTCGCCATCGGACCCGAGGACAACGCGGTCGTCTTCGACTGGGAGCCGACCGTCATGGCCGGTGCGGAGATGCTCGGCCGCCGTGGCGAGGACCACCGCTTCGAGGCGCCCCGCCCGGCCGTCCAGCGCCGCCGCGACCGACAGGCCGAGCGGGACGAGCTCCAGAAGGAGTACGACGACTTCGAGCCGTTCTAGGACCGGAGGCTCCCTGGGCGCTGGGTTTCCTTGGCGCCCGGGCCTCTGGCGCGCTGGGGCGACCTGGGGCGGGGCGGTCCCGCGTGATCCGAACACGACGAAGGGCCCCGGTGGTGAACCACCGGGGCCCTTCGGCTGTCGTCGTCCGTCCTCGTCAGGCGAGTGCCTCCGTGGGCTCGCCCTCCGAGAGTTCGTCGCTCGACTCCTCCGGCTTCCGGGGCGACGGCACCTCGTCGGCGAGGCGTGAATCCATGCGGGTGCGACGGTCGTCGGCCTTGGCGCAGAGCGCCTTCACCGCGAGGTCGAAGCGGACCAGGGAGGGCGGGTCCGAGGGGCCGAGCAGCTGTTCCTTGAGCTCGGCACGGGCCTGCGTGAAACGGTCCTTCTCGGGGTTGCGGACCGACTCCAGCAGCGCCGGCACACCGTCCGCCTTGGGTGTCAGCACGACACCCGCGGAGACGGTCGGGAACGCCGCCCGGAACGCCACCTCCGGCAGACCCGACGTGTTGGCGACCGAGTACGGCTTCTCGCTCGACAGCCAGTCGGAGACCACCGACGAGACATCGCTGATCAGCAGGTCCGACGCGTTGAAGCAGGCGAAGATCGCGGGCCGCGCCTCGGTGATGATCCGGTGCTCCCACTCCGGGAACGACGCCCAGTACGCCCTCTCCCAGGCCAGCGTCGCCTCGGCGATGGCCGCCTCACGGTCCCCGCTCGGCGTGCCCTGCAGCAGCATCCGCTCCATCTCGTCCGCGCTGGCCCGGAACGACGTCGAGGTCAGCTTGTCCAACTCGGCCGTGCGGCGAGCGAGTTCGGCGGCGGCCTCGGGACCGGGGCGAGCCCCGGACCGCTTGGTGTTGGCCTCCCGGATCATCGCCTTGATCCGCTCGTTCGCGGCACCCGCGCGCGGGTCGACCGAGCCGGTCATCGGGTGCGGCTTGTACAGCAGTCGGACCTTGTCGTCGGCGAGGAGCTGCCGGACGATGTTCTCGCCGGCCAGGACCACGGACGTGTTGCCGGGGTTGCCGTCCCAGCCCTCCCAGGTGGGGGCGTAGAGGACGGTGGTGTACGCGCCGGTCGGCGGGCCCGCGTACGGGCGGATCGGCGCCAGCTGCGGGCGGCCGACCTCGACGATGTCCTTGTCCTCCACCCCGACCTCGGCGAGCGCGTACCGCTCGCGCGCCGCGGGACCGGCGACCCACACCTCGTCGTACGCCTTGGCGTACGGGTTGCAGGACGACAGCTTGTCGCTCTCGCCGTGGTTGATGAAGGCGTGCTTGATCGTGGGGATGCGCAGCACCTGGGACGTCTTCGCGGCGTTGGCCGGGTGGAGCATCATCTTCAGCGTCGAGTTCTCCAGGGAGAACATCGTCGAGACCTTCGGGAAGCAGATGACCGGCACGTCGGTCGCGTCGATCTTCTGCACCATGAAGCGTTCACGCAGCACGATCAGCGGCTTCTCCAGCTGGGAGAGTGTCGAGAGCCACATGTTCGCCTGGTACGCCGACGTCGTACCGCCGGAGAAGTACATCGCGGTGGTCGGCCGGTACTCGGCGAGCCATCCGTCCAGCCACTCCATGACCTGCTGCTCGTTCTTCGCGCGCTTCTTCGGCAGCAGCCAGGTCGCGAGGTACGCGGTGCCCAGGAAGAGCAGCGCGAGCCCGGCGCCGACGCCGACGAAGCCCCAGACGGCGTCCTTCGTGGCCGCGGTGAGCAGCAGGCCGGCCGTGACCGGTAGGGAGAAGGTCAGCAGCCGGTGGGCCTGGCGGCGGGCCAGGATGCGCGGCGGGGAGGCGGTCAGGCGCAGGGCGGAGGCGTCGATGTTGCGGGTGACGATCGGCAGGGTCCGGGTGCGGCGGACCAGCACCGAGACGGCCTGGCAGGCGAAGTGCACCGCGTAGAACGCGATGAGGGCGACCAGGAGCGGGGCCTGCTCGCGCAGCGGATCGATGCCGTCGATGCGCAGCAGCCCCACCAGGATCAGCATGTCGCGGAGCAGCTGGCGCACCAGCGCGTCGAAGCGGACCTTGCTCAGCGGTGCGAGCAGTCCGGGATCCCGGTACTGGAGGAACGTGTCCAGGACGAGGCCCGCCGCGCCGGCGGCGACGAACACGGGGATGTTCGGCAGCAGCGCGGAGACGATCTGGGCCGTGAAGAGCGCGAACATCGCGAGCAGCGCTGAGAGCTGCGCGATGCGGCGGGGTGCGAGGCCTGCGGAGGGCACGGGCTGGGCTCCTGCGGAGGGTGCGACGGATGAAGGGGGGAGGGTGAGTCGGGGGTGGCCTGAGGAGGCCGATCCCTGACCGTATGACCTAGGGAGGCCGAGGAGCAATCTCCCGAGGGCGCAATAGTCGCTAGTCGGACATTACGCCTGGAACCTTGAGCGACGTCACAGCATCTCCTCATCAAGGCCTCCGAGCCGGAGTGCCCCCGTCCGGCCCGGCGCGTCGCGCCGTCCGCCCCTCGAAATGAGAACGCGTCCGGTCCGTCCGCTCCCGTAGATTGCGCAGTGCACACACCGGGCTGGTTCGGAACATTGGGGATACAGGTGTCAGCGGCAAGGCAGGGAGTGCGGGACGCGCACCGGATCGTCGTCAAGGTGGGCTCCTCGTCGTTGACGACGGCCTCCGGGGGCCTGGACGCGGACCGGGTGGACGCCCTCGTGGACGTCCTCGCCAAGGTCCGCAGCGGCGGTGAGCGGGAGATCGTGCTGGTCTCGTCGGGCGCCATCGCCGCCGGGCTCGCGCCCCTGGGCCTGCGCCGCCGCCCCAAGGACCTCGCCCGCCAGCAGGCCGCAGCCAGCGTCGGCCAGGGCCTGCTGGTGGCCCGCTACACCGCCTCCTGCGCCCGCTACGGCATCCGGGTCGGCCAGGTGCTCCTCACCTCCGACGACATGAGCCGCCGGGCCCACCACCGCAACGCCTCCCGCACCCTCGACAAGCTCCTCGCGATGGGCGCGCTGCCGGTCGTCAACGAGAACGACACCGTCGCCACGGACGAGATCCGCTTCGGTGACAACGACCGCCTCGCCGCCCTCGTCGCCCACCTCGTCCGGGCGGACCTGCTGGTCCTGCTGTCGGACGTGGACGGCGTGTACGACGGCGACCCCAGCAGGCCCGGTACGTCGCGGATAGCGGAGGTACGGGGCCCCGAGGACCTCGCGCACGTGGAGATCGGCAGCGCCGGCAAGGCGGGCGTCGGCACCGGCGGCATGGTCACCAAGGTCGAGGCGGCCGGCATCGCCACCGGCGCCGGCATCCCCGTGGTCCTGACCAGCGCCGTCCACGCGGCGGACGCGCTCGCCGGCGGCGACACCGGCACGTACTTCCACCCGACCGGCAGGCGGTCCGCCGACCGGCTGCTGTGGCTCCAGCACGCCTCCACGCCGCAGGGCGCGCTCGTCCTCGACGAAGGCGCCGTCCGCGCGGTCGTCGAGCGACGTACGTCACTGCTGCCGGCCGGTATCGCGGCCGTCGAGGGCGACTTCACCGCCGGTGACCCCGTGGAGCTGCGCGACGGCACGGGTCGGGCCGTCGCGCGCGGGCTGGTGAACTTCGACGCCAAGGAGATCCCCCAGCTGATCGGCCGCTCGACCCGGGAACTGGCGCGCGAGCTGGGTCCCGCGTACGAACGAGAGGTCGTACACAGGGACGACCTCGTCCTCCTGCATCCCTGACCAGGGGCCTCCCGGAGGGGGCCGCGGCACGGGCCCCGGCGGTGCGCGTTCCGTAAAACCGCCACGCGAAGCCCCTGAGCCTGCTCAACTTTGTCTCAGGGAGATTCCGCACGCCCTATTGCACGACCTATTGCCAGGCACGACATCGTTGCGAAGGAGGCCGTCGTGAGACGAGTACGCCCCGGGGCCGCGGCGTCCCGTGGTGGTGGTACCTCCCGTGCGGCCGGCGAGGAGCGGACGCTCACCAGCGTCGCGGCCTCGGACACGTACGAGGGCGACAGCGTCGAGGAGCCGCAGGACCTGCCCCGCCTGTGGCACGTCACGCTGAGCCTCTCGGGACCCGAGGCCCCCCTCAAGGAGGTGCGGCGCGGCCTGGAACAGCTCGCCCACGACCACCCCTTTCTGCTGACCAGCCGCTATGCCCACGACCACGCCGAGATCCGCTACTGGGAGGAGGCCCGCGACCTCCACGACGCGGCCGCCGTCGCCCTGCGCCTGTGGGGTGAGCACCGCCGGACGGCCGGGCTGCCGCCCTGGGAGATCGTCGGCCTGGAGGTCATCGACCGCCAGACGTACCACCAGCGCATCGCCGAGGGCTACGGACCCGCCCCGGCCACGCCCGTGGGGGTCCACCCGTACTGACCGTCCCGCCGGAAGCCCGCCCCGTCCCGCCGGAAGGCGTGGGAAGTTCCCCGGCGGTGTCCCCTCGCACTGTCCTCCGCCACGTCCTCCGTGGACGTGACGCGCGCGTGTCTCGCGCTGTGGAACACGCGAGGAACCCCTCCGCCGGGCGGACTACCCTTCCTGTATGACCTCGCTCTCGCCGTACGACTCCATGACGCCGGTCAACCGCGCCGCCTACCGTGCCAAGGCCGCCGCCGCCGACCTCGCGCCGCTCCCGCGCGCCCACAAGGACGACGCGCTGCTCGCCATCGCCGACGCGCTGGAAGTCCGTACGAGTGAAATCGTCGAGGCGAACGCCAAGGACATCGAGCGGGCCCGGGAGGCCGGCACCAGCGAGGCGATCGTCGACCGGCTGACGCTGACCCCGGAGCGGATCCGCGCGATCGCCGCCGACGTCCGCGACGTGGCCGCGCTGCCCGACCCGGTCGGCGAGGTCGTGCGCGGCTCCACCCTCCCCAACGGCATCGACCTGCGGCAGGTCCGCGTCCCGCTCGGCGTCGTCGGCATCATCTACGAGGCCCGCCCGAACGTGACCGTGGACGCCGCCGCCCTCTGCCTGAAGTCCGGCAACGCGGTCCTGCTGCGCGGCTCCTCCTCCGCCCACGAGTCCAACACCGCCCTCGTACGGGTCCTGCGGGACGCCGTCGGCGGCGCGGGCCTGCCCGCCGACGCCGTCCAGCTGGTCCCCGGTGAGAGCCGCGAGTCGGTACGCGAGCTGATGCGCGCCCGCGGACTGGTCGACGTGCTCATCCCGCGCGGCGGCGCCTCCCTGATCCGCACGGTCGTCGAGGAGTCCACCGTCCCGGTGATCGAGACCGGTACCGGCAACTGCCACGTCTACGTCGACGCGAACGCCGACCTCGACACGGCGGTCGAGATCCTGATCAACTCCAAGGCCCACCGCGTCAGCGTCTGCAACGCCGCCGAGACCCTCCTCGTCCACCAGGACATCGCCCCCGAGTTCCTGCCCCGCGCCCTCGACGCGCTCGCCGACGCCGGGGTCACGGTCCACGCCGACGAGCGCGTCATGGCCTACGCCAAGGACTCCAAGGCCACGGTCGTCGAGGCCACCACGGAGGACTGGGAGACCGAGTACCTGTCGTACGACATCGCCGCCGCCGTGGTCGACTCGCTCGACCGGGCCGTGGAGCACATCCGGCTGTGGAGCTCCGGCCACACCGAGGCGATCGTGACGACCTCCCAGCAGGCCGCCCGCCGCTTCACCCAGCTGGTCGACTCCACCACGGTCGCCGTCAACGCCTCGACGCGCTTCACCGACGGCGGTCAGTTCGGATTCGGCGCCGAGATCGGCATCTCCACGCAGAAGCTGCACGCCCGCGGTCCGATGGGTCTGCCCGAGCTGACCAGCACGAAGTACATCGTCACCGGTGACGGACACGTCCGCCGCTAGGCCGAGGCGGGACGTGTGGGACGTCGGCCGGTTCCTGTGAACAGGCCGGCGTCCAGCTGGCACAACGGATGAATTTCCATACCGTCTGCCCAAATTGACCACCCAGGTCTACTCTGGATCCGTGCCGGAGGACGTGGGGGGCACGCCGTTCCCGGACGGCTGGGAGCCCGACGACGACCGCGACCGCGGGGGTATGGACGAAGAGTTCGCCTCCGTGGTCTTCGACGAGGACTTCGTCCGGGCGGCCGTGGTACACGAGCCGACCGCTGTCGAACGTCTGCTCGCAGCGGCGGAGGCCCGTGCCGCCGCCCAGGAGGCCGAAGCCCGCCGGGCGCACTCCAGAGGCGTGCGCGGCGACGACGACCGTTACGACGACGGCTTCGGCCCCGACGGCCCCGGTTTCGGCCACGGCCGCGACGACGACCCGGACGACTTCGACGACACCGAGATCCTGGAAGGCCGCTACGGTCCCGACGGCCTCTACGGCAGGCCGTACGGCAAGCAGACCCGCTGGCACCGGCCCGTGGCCTGGGTCCTCGCCCTCGTGATGGGCATCGGCATGGTCGCGCTGGCCTTCACCGCGGTCTACCGGGGCGCCTCGTCCGGGCGTGGCGAGATCACGCCGCCTGCCACCAGCGGCGTCGAACAGAAAACCCCGACCGGGCCCTCCGCCTCCGCGGACTACTCCCAGCCGGTGGTCTCCGCGGATCCCCGCATGCCCTGACCAGGCCTCGTACGGGTCCTGCCGGGCCGTTCGGTGACGCTGCCCGAACCTGGTGAGGACCTGTCAGAAGTTGTCCTGGACCACGGCGTTTACCGAGGCCTTCGAAGACCTACTCTCCAAGTATGGGCGGGCCAGGAAACCCACCTGAGGGGACTCCCGAGGGCGCCCCCGGCGGTGGAGAGGACGAATACCGATCCGTCGTCTTCGACGAATCGTTCGTCCGTGCTGCCCGCCTCCAGGAGTTCTCCGCCGACGAGCGCCTCTCCGACCACGCCCCGGCCGTGCGCCGCCGCCCGCCCATCCGCCGCGGCCTCTCCCGCCAGGTCCTGGTCCTCGTCCTGCTGATCGCCCTCGCCTTCGGCACCGCGATCTACATGGGCGTCCGTCACCCGTACGACACCCCGGCCGCCGGGCCCACCGAGCCGCTCAGGATGACGGTGATCCCGCTCTCCCCGCAGTCCGCGGTGCCGGGCGCCCCGGACGCGGAGACGCTGTACGCGCACAGTCCCGCCGCCCAGTTCCGGATCGGCGCCGAGGGCATCACGATGCCGGCCACCCGGCGCACCGCGCACTTCACCGACAGCCAGGTCGTGTCCGCGCTGACCATCGCCAAGGAGTACCTGGTCGCCTCCGCGCTCGACCCCGAGGTCCTCGGCGGCGCCACCGTCCAGCCCGTGCGGCGGCTGGTCGACTCCGACCAGCTCGACCAGTTCGAGCAGAGTTTCGACCAGCCGACGGCGGACGGGCGGCACGCCCCCACCGGCTGGCTGGTCCGCTTCGACCCGTCCCGCGCGGAACTCGCCGACCGGCGGATCCGCGTCCACGGCACCCTCCAGGCCGCCGAGTTCGACTCCGGCACGCTGGAGGTCGTCGCCGCCCACACTCTCGTGTACGCGCTGCGGCCGACCGGCGACAAGGCCGACGCCGAGGCCTCCCTGTTCACCGTCCGGCGCGAGCTGCACTTCCGCTTCGACCAGGACGATCTGCGCACCCACCAGGCCGAGGTCGTCGTCTCCTACGTCCAGGCCGGGCCGCTGGCCTGCGCCGACGACGCCACCAACCATCTGCGCCCGCTCCTCGCCGGCCAGACCGCCAAGGCGGGCGGCCCGGCCGCAGGAACCGACCCGTACAACACGGGCGCCGCCACCGCCCTGTGCGGCACCCTCGCGCAGAGCGCCCAGCCGAAGGTGTGAGATGGGCCGCGCGTGCTCTTCGGCTGCGGGTGGGTGGGGCTTCTCGCGCAGTTCCCCGCGCCCCTGAAAAGCAGGGGCTGCGCCCCGGGCTTTTCACGGCCGCAAGGGCCGTAGGCCCTCAAGGGGCGCGGGGAACTGCGCGACCAGCTCCCACCCACCCGCAGCCGACGTCTCACTCGTCGTCGCGGGGCCTGTCCTCCTGGGCCGTGTCCGTACCGCCGCCCTGACCCGGGCCGGCGTCGGTGGCCGTACCGCCGTTGCCGCCGCCGAACCCGCCGAAGCCGCGCCGGACCCGGCCACCGAGGTCGCCCGCGCCGCCCGCGATGTCGGTGACCAGCTTCATCAGCGGGTCCTTGGAGCTCTTCACGCTGCTCGTGTAGTGCGTCGCGGACTCGCGGAAGGAGTCGGTCACCGAGGTGTCCTTGTCCTCGCTGCGGCGCGGGTAGTGCCCGTCCATGATCCGCTGGAAGTCACGGGACTCGGCCCACTTCTTCAGCTCGGCCGCGCGCACCGTGGTGAAGGGGTGCGAGCGGGGCAGCACGTTGAGGATCTTGAGGACGGAGTCGCGCAGATCGCCCCCGGCCTCGTACTCCTCGGCCTGCGCGAGGAACGCGTCCACGTTCATCTCGTGCAGGTGGTTGCCGCCCGCGATCTTCATCAGACCGCGCATCGACGCCTGGACGTCCTGCCCGACCAGCAGACCCGCCCGGTCGGCGGACAGCTCCGACTTGCGGAACCACTCGCGCAGCGCGGTCACGATCGCCATGATCGCGAGGTTCCCCAACGGGATCCAGGCGACCTTCAGGGCGAGGCTCGTCAGGAAGAGCAGTATCGTCCGGTACACCGAGTGGCCGGAGAGCGCGTGGCCCACCTCGTGACCGATGACGGCCCGCATCTCCTCCTCGTCGAGCAGCTCGACGAGCCCGGTGGTCACGACGATGATCGGCTCGTCCAGACCGATGCACATCGCGTTCGGCTGCGGGTCCTGGTTCACGTACATCGGCGGGACCTTCTCCAGGTCCAGGATGTAACACGCGTCCCGCAGCATGTCGTTGAGGTGGGCGAACTGCTGGTCCGAGACCCGTACGGAGTCGGACAGGAACAGCAGCCTGAGGCTGCGCTCCGGCAGCAGGCCGCTGAGCGCCTTGAACACCGTGTCGAAGCCGCTGAGCTTGCGCAGCGCCACCAGCGCCGAGCGGTCCGCGGGGTGTTCGTACGCCCGGGAGGAGATCCCCTCGAAGCGCCTGCGCTGCCTGCTCGGCACGTTCTCGTGCCCGTTCTGCTCGTGGCTGTCGTCCGGCATGTTTCCCCCATGCTCTGTTTGCCCATGTTGCCCCCGAAGCGGGGTCCAGCCTAGGCGGAGTTACCGTGGCAGGGCATCAACCGTAAGGAGCGATCTCGATGGGACATCTCCCGCACCCGCCCGCGTCCGCCTGGCTCACCGAGGCCGCGGACGTCGCCGCGAAGGAACAGGGAGCGGGCAATCTGCTGCGTGTGGTGCTGATCGTGATGGTCCTGGGCTCCGTCCTGATGGCGTGGTTCCTGCTGCGTGGATACAAGCGGGACGACTGACGCCCGCCGACGACAAGGACGCCGGCGGCGCCCGAACGGTTGTCTCGTACGGGAACTACGCGTTCCGCGGCGCCCCCGTTCACCCCTGGGCGGAGTCGGCGTGATCGCCGGCGGACCCCCCGCATACGATGGGCGGGTCTTTATCCCGATCCCACACCCGGATAGGTCACGCCGACGATGAGCTTCCACAGCACCGCTGCCGACTTGGTCACTCTCGCCGCCGAGGGCGGCGGGGAGCACGGCGGCAACCACGAGAGCCTGAGCCCCTACCTGACCGGCGGCGGAGCCTTCGTCGCCCTGATGCTGCTGCTGTGGATCACCACCCGCTTCAACCGCGACCGCTAATCCGCGCAAAAGGACGTTCGAACGGTGCGCGTCGGCCGGGCCGGTAGGCTCTCCACGCATGGGAGAGCAGGAAACGCCTACCGGTCCGGAGCTCGACAGGGCGGCCGACCAGGCGAACGACACCACGGACGGCCGGGCCGACAGCGCCTCCGGCGCACCGGGAAACCGCCCGTCGCAGCCCGGTAGGCGCCGTCTCGGCGTCATGGGCGGCACGTTCGACCCGATCCACCACGGGCACCTCGTGGCGGCCCAGGAGGTCGCCGCCCAGTTCGGCCTCGACGAGGTCGTGTTCGTGCCGACCGGCCAACCCTGGCAGAAGTCCCACCGCACGGTTTCGCCGGCCGAGGACCGCTACCTGATGACGGTCATCGCCACGGCCGAGAACCCCCACTTCTCGGTGAGCCGCATCGACATCGACCGCAAGGGCCTCACCTACACCATCGACACCCTGCGCGAACTGCACGAACTCAACCCCGAGTCCGACCTCTTCTTCATCACCGGCGCCGACGCGCTCGGCCAGATCCTGACCTGGCGCGACGCCGACGAGCTGTTCTCCCTCGCGCACTTCATCGGGGTCACCCGTCCGGGTCACACCCTGGCCGACCCGGGCCTGCCCGCGGGCGGCGTCTCGCTGGTCGAGGTCCCGGCGCTCGCCATCTCCTCCACGGACTGCCGTGCGAGAGTCGCCAAGGGCGACCCCGTCTGGTACCTGGTGCCGGACGGCGTCGTGCGCTACATCGACAAGCGGCAGCTGTACCGCGGCGAGTGAGCCGAGAGGGGCACCGGTGAACGACCGATACGACGCCGGCTACGGGGGCGGCGAACAGAGTTACGAACTCGTCGGCTACGACGAGTACGGGCAGCCGGTGTACCGACAGGCGCCCACCCAGCAGGTGCCTCAGCAACAGGCGTACGACCCCTACGGGACACAGCAGCCCCAGGGGCAGCACCAGGGGTACGGCCAGGGCTACGGCTACGACCCGTACGGGACCGGCCAGGCCCAGCAGCACCCGCAGGGGTACGGCACGGGTTACGACACGGGCTACGACACCGGTCGGCAGACACCGGGGCAGGCCTACGACCCGTACGACCCCTACGGGCAGACGGCGGTCACCGGCCTGCAGGCCCCCGTCACGGAGCAGACCGCCTACATCCCGCAGCAGTCGGCACCGCCGACGACCACCGGGGAGAGCGGGCCCCTGGCCGACGACGTCTCCCCGGAGGGCGACTCCGAGGAGCGGGAGTACCGCACCGAGCAGTTCGCCTTCGTCGAGGAGCCCGACGGTGACTCCGAGGACGTCATCGACTGGCTGAACTTCACCGAGAACCGCACCGAACGCCGCGAGGAGGCCAAGCGGCGGGCCAAGAGCCGGATGGTCGCCCTGGTGGTGGTCCTCGCCCTGGTCGCGGTCGGCGGCGTCGGCTACCTGTGGTGGGCGGGCATGCTGCCCGGGGCGTCCTCGGACGAGCGGACCGGCACCACCACCTCCGCGGCCGCCCAGAAACGGGACGTGATCGTCGTCCACCTGCACGACACCAAGGGGGGCGGCACCTCCACGGCGCTGCTGGTGAACAACTCCACCACCGAGCGGGGCGCCACCGTCCTGATCCCCAACGCCCTCGCCCTCACCGGCGACGACGGCACCACGACCACCCTCGCCAAGTCCGTCGACGACGACGGCTCCTCCGGCACCCGCGACGCCCTCGACACCGTCCTCGGCACCGACATCGAGGGCACCTGGCGGCTCGACACCCCCTACCTGAACAACCTCGTCGGCCTCGTCGGCAACATCGACGTCGACACGAACACGGACGTGCCCGATCCCGAGGCCAAGAAGGGCGCCGCTCCCCTCGTCACCAAGGGCAAGGCGCAGACCCTCAGCGGCAAGATGGCCGTCGCCTACGCCACCTACCGGGCCTCCGGCGAGTCGCAGGACGCGCAGCTGAAGCGGTTCGGCCAGGTCATGCGGGGGGTGCTGCGCAAGCTGTCCGCCGACGCCCAGGCCGCCACCGTCACCGTGCAGTCGCTGGCCCAGATCCTCGACCCCTCCCTCAGCGACAAGGACCTCGGCACGTTCCTCGCCAAGCTCGCCGACCACGCCAAGGGCGGCGACTACACGACCGAGCTGCTGCCCGTCCAGCAGGACGGCACGCTCAGCGCCGAGGACTCCGACAGCGTGGTCAAGGACCTGCTCGGCGGCGCCGCGAAGAGCCCCGACGCCGGGGACGCCGTCCGGGTCGGCATCCGCAACGCCACCGGCCAGAAGGACGCCACCGAACAGGCCCGCGTCGTCGTCCTCAACGGCGGCTACACGTTCCTCGACGCCGGCACCACCGCCACCGCCCAGGCGACCTCCCGGGTCACCTACTCCGACGCGGCCCGCAAGCAGGACGCCATCGAGGTCGCCAAGACCCTCGGCCTGCCGACCAGCGCCGTCAAGAAGGGCGAGACCACCTCCAACGCCGATGTCTCCGTCGTCCTCGGCCAGAACTACGAGACGACGGAGCCGACCGGGACCACGGGGACGACCGGCGCGACGGGCACCACGGGCACGACCGGCACCACGGGCTGACCGGACCGGGCGGTCGACAGCAGGCCCCGGAGCCGCCCTAGCGGCGCCGCTCCGGGGCCTGATCCGTAAACCGTGGGGCGGTGTCGGTGGGCCGTGAGATCCTTGCAGTAGCCCGTGAGGGTTCCTGACCGACGACCGAAAGCCGTGTAGTGACCGCCACAGACCGCTCCCTCGAGCTCATCCACACCGCCGCACAGGCGGCCGCCGACAAGCTCGCGCACGACGTCATCGCGTACGACGTCAGCGATGTGCTGTCCATCACGGACGCCTTCCTGCTCGCCTCCGCGCCCAACGACCGCCAGGTCAAGTCGATCGTCGACGAGATCGAGGAGCGGCTGAACAAGGAACTCGGCGCCAAGCCGGTCCGCCGCGAGGGCGACCGCGAGGCCCGCTGGGTGCTGCTCGACTACGTCGACATCGTCGTGCACGTCCAGCACAGCGAGGAGCGGGTCTTCTACGCCCTGGAGCGGCTCTGGAAGGACTGCCCCGAGCTGGAGCTGCCCGCCGACGCCAAGGCCACCCGCGGCAAGGGCGAGGAGCACGCCAAGCTGCGGGCAGCCGAGGAGGAGGCCGAGCTGGGCGGGGAGCTGCGGTGACGGGCGGCACCGACGCGGCGGACCGCAAGGGCCGGGGCCGCCGCCTGATCCTGTGGCGGCACGGCCAGACCTCGTGGAACGTGGAGCGCCGCTTCCAGGGCACCACGGACGTCGAGCTGACCGAGACCGGCCTCGGCCAGGCCCGTCGCGCCGCCCGGCTGCTGGCCTCCCTCAGGCCCGACGCGATCGTCGCCTCCGACCTCGTGCGCGCCGCGAACACGGCCGCCGAGCTGGCCGCGCTCACCGCTCTCGAGGTCAGCCACGACGAGGGGCTGCGCGAGACCTACGCCGGCGTCTGGCAGGGCCTCACGCACGACGAGATCATCGCCCGGTACGGCGACGAGTACGCCGCGTGGAAGCGGGGCGAGCCGGTCCGCAGGGGCGGCGGCGAGCTGGAGACCGAGGTCGCCGACCGCGCGGCCCCCGTGGTGCTCCGGCACGCCGACAAGCTCCCGGAGAACGGCACCCTGGTGGTGGTCAGCCACGGCGGCACCATCCGCACCACCATCGGACGCCTCCTCGGCCTGGACCCCCACCACTGGGAGAGCCTCGGCGGCCTGTCCAACTGCTGCTGGTCCGTCCTCGGCGAGGGTGCCCGTGGCTGGCGGCTCCTGGAGCACAACGCGGGCACGCTCCCCGAGCCGGTGCTCGGCGACGACGACTGAGCCCCGTAAGAGGCCTGGTCACACGGCTCGGGAGCCGGATTTCACTTTCCGGCTGGTCGCAGGCTAAAGTTCTTCTTGTTCGCCCCGCCGAGCGGGGCGAAACACCGAGTGACCGCCATCCGTGCGGTCACAAGGGGCTATAGCTCAGTTGGTAGAGCGCCTGCATGGCATGCAGGAGGTCAGGAGTTCAATTCTCCTTAGCTCCACAGATCGGTACAGAAGATCCCGTTCCCGCGAGGGAGCGGGATTTTTCGTGTGTGACCTGCGTCCCTTCTTGAGCACGGGTGGCTCCGGAGGCGTATACCTCTGCGGACGGCCTTCTTTCCCGCTCCGTGCTTGGACTGGTACGAAGGCGTCGCTGACCGTATTGGTCCGGCCGTGGCAGAATCAAACGGCCGGAAGGGGGCGCGGCCCGACGGGAGGGAGAAGCGATGCCTGCGAGCATCCGCGGGAGGGTCCACGACCTTCCCGGTGCGGTGGTGATGCGGAGCAAGACCACCCTCCTCTGCCCTTCCTGCGGCTCGCTCCACGTTGCCCAAGTCCTCGGTGACAACGGAGGGATCTCCTACGTGTGCACGGCCTGCGGCCACAGCTGGAGCTGATCGATGGGTGCACACAGGAGAAAGTGCGACTGGTGCGGCAGCGGCACCCCCATCGTCCGCGACATGGAGCCCGTCAACGCCGACTACCAGTACTGGTGCGAGGAATGCGCCCGGGCGCTGATCATAAAAGGCGACCCGATCGAGACGTACCGTGAGCTGGAGGGTGAGCCGATCTATGGCCGGCTCCTCGAAGAGCACTGCACGCTCAAGCGCTTCTACTCGTTCGTGACGGCCTGAGCGTCAACTCGGCGCCCGTCCCCGGCTGCCGCACGTCGTAGGGCCGCCACGGGTGCCCCAGCGGCCTCGTGGCGGCCGTCGGTGGACGGGAGCGTGAACGGCGGCTGAGCCGTGGGCCCTTCGAAATCCGGCAAAAGCGCCCTGATCCATTCATAGTTCGCGCCTGCCGGAAACGATTTGGTGGTGCGCGTGGGGGACCGGTAATGTTGGCGTCGTCGCCGGGGGAACCGGGCGGACAACACAGCAAGGGGCTATAGCTCAGTTGGTAGAGCGCCTGCATGGCATGCAGGAGGTCAGGAGTTCAATTCTCCTTAGCTCCACAGAAAAGACCCCGTCCAAGTGGACGGGGTCTTCGCGTTGTTGGCGACGACGACGGCATCACGGGGGAGGGGCGGCCCGACCCGCTCGGGTCGGGCCGCCCCTCCTCGGTACGTGCTCAGCGCCCGCTGCCCAGGGCCCGGCGGCCGCGGCCCTGCGAGAGGACCGGGAGGTTCCGGGAGGGGGCGGAGGGGCGGTTGTCCTCCTCGATGCGCAGGGCGAGCGCGGGGCAGCGGCGCACCGCGCGCAGTGCCTTCGCCTCGGCGTACTGCGGGACCTTGGCCTGGGCGACGGTGGGGAAGCCGTCGGCGCCGAGTTGGAAGACCTCCGGGAGGATGTCGGCGCACAGGCCGTGGCCCCGGCAGAGCGTCCAGTCGACGAAGATCTTCTGGCGGCTCGCGCCGCTCTCCTCCGCGCCCGCGCCGCCCGGGATGCCGGTCGGCATACGGCCGCCCTCGAAGAGCGGCAGCACGCCCTCCACGGGCCGGCCGCAGCCGTTGCCCAGGACGTGTGCGGCGAGGTCGTCCGTAAAGGCCTTGATGGTCGATTCCAGGAACATCGCGGAGCCGTCCGGGTGCGAGCACGCGCCGCGCCGCTTGACGTTCTTGGCGACCTGCTTGAGGGCCTCCAGGGCGGCCGGGCCGCCGCCGTTGAGGATGTCCTCCATGCCGCGTGCGGCGGCCGGCAGGCCGAGGTAGCAGGGGCCGCACTGGCCCGCGCTCTCCTCGGCGAGCCACTTGGCGACCTGCAGCGACTCGCCGAGCGGGCAGGTCTCCTGGCTGATCGGCAGGATCGCGCCCGCGCCGAGCGCGCCGCCCACCGCGTCCAGCGAGTTGCGCGAGACGACGGCCTCGTTGACCGTCGCCGCGTCGATCCACTTGCCGTGGTAGCCGCCGGTCAGTACGCCCTGCGGGACCGGCGGGGCGCCGGCGAGCTGCAGGATGTAGCGCAGCGGTACGCCGGTGGGCGCCTCGATCACCATGGGGCGGGCCACCGCGCCGGAGACGGTGAGCATGACGGTGCCCGGCTCGTCGTACAGACCGGTGTTGCCGTACCGCTCGGAGCCGATGCGGGCGCCGATCGCGAGCTGGGCGAACGTCTCCGCGTTGGAGAGCAGGGTCGGCGCGCCACCGACACCGCTCTTGGAGGCGCTGGTCTTGCGGCCGGGCGGGATCGGCGGCCCGCCGTCGATGGAGCGGATCAGCGAGCCCGCGGCGCCGGTGACCATACGGACCGGGTTGCGCTGCACACTCGCGCGGATGGCGGCGCCGCGCCGGTTGCTCAGCCCGCGCTCGGAGAGGGCCGCCTCCATCGAGCGCTGGGTGGATTCACGTGTCACCCCGATGACCAACTGGCGTGCGCCCAGGGCTTCGGCGACCAACAGGGCGCCGTCCAGGATGAGGTGCGGGGCACGGTTGATCAGCACCGTGTCCTTGCGGCAGGCGGGTTCGTCCTCACTGCCGTTGACGACCACGACGGGCCGGATGCCGCGCTTGATCGCCGACTCGGCGACCGACCGCAGTTTCTTGTGGAACGGGAAGCCCGCGCCGCCCCTGCCCTTGAGGTTGATCCGCTCGGACAGCTGGGCGAGCTGTTCCCCGCCCATGGGTTCGAGTGGACCGTGCACCTTCAGGTGCATGGGGAGGTCGAGTCTCTCGACGAGATCGAAGCCCGACGTGAGCTGGGGGAGCCCCACCACACGGACTTCGGGGACGTCGGGAAGGGCCTCGTTCACTTATATCCTCCGGAAGGCGCGTTCCAGGGTTCGCCTGAGCCCGGCTGGTTGTAGTCCTCGTAGCCGGACAGCGTTTCAGTGGCGGGACCGCTGTTGTACGTGTCGTTCGGGTTGTACGTGCCGTAGGGGGCGTTCGTCTCAGCCGTTCCGTAGGAAGTTTCGGCAGCACCCGTGTTGTACGTCTCGCCCTGGTAGGCCTGGCCCGGATAAGCCTGACCCTGGTACGTCTGCCCGCCCAACGGCTGTCCGGCGAAGGTGTCCTGCATCGGGTCGTACGCCGACGGGGGCGCCTCGCCGACCGGCGGCGGCGACGGAGCCGGCCAGCGGGTGCTGCCCGTGGTCGAACCGTCGTCCATGCGCGGCATGGCCTGCGTGGGCTGCATGTCCAGCGGCGGCTGCTGCTGGGTCAGATAGGGCGCCGTGGGTTCCGAGGCGCGCGGGGTCATCGACACCGCGCGGTACGCGGCCGCGAAGCCGGGGCCGCTGTCGGCCGCGGCGGCCGCGCGCTGCGGGGGGACCAGCGGGTCGCCCAGCGGGGGGTTGCCCTGTCCGCCACCGAAGCCGGGCAGCGGGAACTGGCCGGTGTCACGCATCTGGTCACGCCGACCGCCCTCGCGGCGTCCGCCGGTCTCGTCCAGGCCCTGCAGGGCCGAACGGGACTTCACGAGTTCGTCGACCTCGGGGGGCCGCTGGCCGTCGGTGCCCAGGACGGCGGCGACGCGCTCGACCACCTGGCGCTTGACCTCACGCGGCGCGGCGCGCAGCAGCAGGGCGGCCGCGACGGCGATCAGGCCGGCGGAGTAGAGGATCACGAAGATCGGCTTGGCTTCTCGACCCGCGTAGAGTCCGTGCACGAGCGCGAAACACCAGGCTGGGTAGGCCATCATGTGCATCGCGCGCCAGCGTGCCGCGACCGGCGCCGGGGACGCGAAGTTGCTGCGCAGTGCTCCGGTGATCGCGACGAAGATCATCATGGAGCCGGCGGTCGCGCCGAAGCCGATGAGCGCGCCCGAGCCCGTCACGCCGAGGGCGAAGGGGAACAGGGCGATCGCGGAGACGTGGTTCAGTGCCAGCTTGACCGAGACGTGCAGCACGAGGAACGCGACCGCGGCGATGGCGGTCGTCCGGTGGACGGCCTGGCCGATGATCCGCTGACGCACGGTGAGCAGGGTCCGGTCCTGGGCGACGAGCCCCCAGAGCACCGAGCACGTCAGCGAGACGAGCGAGAGAACGCCCGCGCCGAAGTCGAGGAACTCCCGGTACGCGTCACCTCCGACCAGCACACTTACGGGTATCAGCAGCAGAGCGGCAGCTGTGGCTATCCCGTAGGCCGAGCGGCCTGTCTGGGGCAGCGAGCTGTTACTGCGACGAGGGTTCATGGGGGCAACTCCGAACAGTTCGGGAAAGCGGTCCCGTCGTCGAACTGTAAGTGGTGCCAAACCGGCCGGTACGAGGTTTGAGTTATTGCGGTGTTATCAAGGGCCAATCTCACATCTGTGATGTCCCTTAGTGGTTGTTACGCGAAGTAAGATTTGAATAAAGTTCAACATTTTTGGCCGGATCCCGTGGCCGACACGCGGCGGGTCCGTGCCCATCGGGGCTGCGGTACCCTGACCGCATGCGTGCCGTACGCCTTCTGCTTAGCGGGCCGCGCTGATCAGTCCCGACCGCCGTTGACGGCGTGGTCGGCATCAGCGCGGCGTCCCCTCCTGTGCGAGGGGATTTTTCGTTTCCTGGACGAACAGCCCGCTGCAGAGACGATCGATGGAGCTTTGAGGATCATGAGCGAGACGAACCCCGCTGCCGCCGAAGTGGCCGCGCACCGCTACACGGCCGCCGTCGCGGCCGAGATCGAGGCACGCTGGCAGGACTTCTGGGACGCCGACGGCACGTACGCGGCGCCGAACCCCACGGGCGACCTGGCGGGCGACGCGGAGCTGGCCGCCCGGCCCAAGAAGTTCATCATGGACATGTTCCCGTACCCGTCCGGCGCGGGCCTGCACGTCGGTCACCCCCTGGGTTACATCGCCACCGACGTCTTCGCCCGCTACCAGCGGATGACCGGCCACAACGTCCTGCACACCCTGGGCTTCGACGCCTTCGGCCTGCCCGCCGAGCAGCACGCCGTGGCCACCGGCGAGCACCCCCGGGTCACCACCGAGGCCGCCATCAACAACATGAAGTCCCAGCTGCGCCGGCTGGGCCTGGGCCACGACAAGCGCCGGTCGTTCGCCACGATCGACCCGGACTACTACAGGTGGACCCAGTGGATCTTCCTGCAGATCTTCAACTCCTGGTACGACGACGAGGCGAACAAGGCCCGCCCGATCGCCGAGCTGGTCGCCCAGTTCGAGTCCGGTGAGCGCGCGGTGCCCGGCGGCGGCTCCTGGAGCGCGCTGAGCGCCGGTGAACGAGCCGACGTCCTGGGCGAGTACCGCCTGGCGTACGCCTCCGACGCGCCGGTCAACTGGTGCCCCGGCCTGGGCACCGTGCTGGCCAACGAGGAGGTCACCGCCGACGGCCGCTCCGAGCGCGGCAACTTCCCGGTCTTCAAGGCCAAGCTGCGCCAGTGGAACATGCGGATCACGGCGTACGCCGACCGTCTGCTGGACGATCTGAACGAGCTGGACTGGCCCGAGGCCATCAAGCTGCAGCAGCGCAACTGGATCGGCCGCTCCGAGGGCGCCCGCGTCGACTTCCCCATCGACGGCGAGAACATCACCGTCTTCACCACCCGCCCCGACACCCTGTTCGGTGCGACCTACATGGTGCTGGCCCCCGAGCACCCGCTGGTCGACAAGTTCACCCCGGCCGCCTGGCCCGAGGGCACTCACCAGGTGTGGACCGGTGGCCACGCGACGCCCGCCGAGGCCGTCGCCGCGTACCGCGCGCAGGCCGCCTCCAAGTCCGACGTCGAGCGGCAGGCCGAGGCGAAGGACAAGACCGGCGTCTTCACCGGCTCGTTCGCCACCAACCCGGTCAACGGCGAGCGGATCCCCGTCTTCATCGCCGACTACGTCCTGATGGGCTACGGCACCGGCGCGATCATGGCCGTCCCGGCCCACGACTCGCGCGACTTCGAGTTCGCGCGCGCCTTCGAGCTGCAGATCGACTGTGTGGTCGAGCCCACCGACGGCCGCGGCGCCGACACCTCGACGTGGGACGACGCCTTCGTGTCGTACGACGCGAAGATCGTCAACTCCACCGGTGAGGGCGTCTCCCTGGACGGCCTGGGTGTCGTCGAGGCCAAGGCCCGCATCACCGAGTGGCTGGAGCGGTCCGGCATCGGCGAGGGCACCGTCAACTTCCGGCTGCGCGACTGGCTGTTCAGCCGCCAGCGGTACTGGGGCGAGCCCTTCCCGATCGTCTACGACGAGGACGGCGTCGCCCACGCGCTGCCCGAGTCGATGCTGCCGCTGGAGCTGCCCGAGGTCGAGGACTACAGCCCGCGCACCTTCGACCCGGACGACGCCGACACCCAGCCCGAGACACCGCTGTCGCGCAACGCCGACTGGGTGAACGTCACGCTGGACCTGGGCGACGGCCGGGGCCCGCGCCCGTACCGCCGTGAGACCAACACCATGCCCAACTGGGCCGGTTCCTGCTGGTACGAGCTGCGCTACCTGGACCCGCACAACTCCGAGAAGCTGGTCGACCCGGAGATCGAGCGGTACTGGATGGGCCCGCGCGAGGGCCGGCCGCACGGCGGCGTCGACCTGTACGTCGGCGGCGCCGAGCACGCCGTGCTGCACCTGCTGTACGCGCGCTTCTGGTCCAAGGTCCTGTACGACCTGGGACACATCTCCTCCGCCGAGCCGTTCCACAAGCTGTTCAACCAGGGCATGATCCAGGCCTACGTCTACCGTGACAGCCGCGGCATCGCGGTACCGGCCGCCGAGGTGGAGGAGCGCGACGGCGCCCACTACTACCAGGGCGAGAAGGTCTCCCGTCTGCTGGGCAAGATGGGCAAGTCCCTGAAGAACGCGGTGACGCCGGACGAGATCGCCGCCGAGTACGGCGCCGACACGCTGCGCCTGTACGAGATGGCGATGGGTCCGCTGGACGTCTCCCGGCCGTGGGACACGCGCGCGGTGGTGGGCCAGTTCCGGCTGCTGCAGCGGCTGTGGCGCAACGTCGTCGACGAGGCCACCGGTGAGGTGACGGTCGTCGACACCGAGCCCGGCGAGGACACCCTGCGGGCGCTGCACAAGGCCATCGACGGTGTCCGCCAGGACCTGGAGGGCCTGCGGTTCAACACCGCGATCGCCAAGGTCACCGAGCTGAACAACTACCTGACCAAGGTGGGCGGCCCCGTGTCCCGCTCGGTCGCCGAGGCCCTGGTCCTGCTGGTGGCTCCGCTGGCCCCGCACATCGCCGAGGAGCTGTGGCGCAAGCTGGGGCACAGCGACTCGGTCGTGCACCAGGACTTCCCCGTCGCCGACCCCGCGTACGTCGTCGACGAGGCCGTCACCTGCGTCGTCCAGATCAAGGGCAAGGTCAAGGCCCGGCTGGAGGTGCCGCCGACCATCTCCGAGGAGGAACTGGAGAAGGTGGCACTGGGTGACGAGAAGGTGGTCGCGGCGCTGGCCGGGGCACCGATCCGGAAGGTGATCGTGCGGGCGCCGAAGCTGGTGAACATCGTCACGTGAGTGCGGTGTGAGCCTCGCCGCGAGGCCGCGTGGTGACCTGCGGTAGCCGCAGGTGGACACACCGCTGTCGGCCGGTGGCGGTTCGGGGTCGTCCCCTACGGGCAGGTTCCGGGTTCCGATGGAACCTGGGACCTGCCTGTTGCGTTTACCGTGGAAGAGCGCCGCAGCACATGCCCGTGCCGGTCGGAGAAGGAGCGCGTCGTGGAAGCCGTCATCGCAGTCGTCGCCCTGTTCTTCGTGCTGTTCGTGGTCCTGGGCGCGTACGCCACGGTGAAGGCGGTCGGCGCGGCCAAGCGCGGCGTGGACCGTACGATCACGCAGGCCAAGCGGACCGTCGAGGACACCACCCTGCGTGCCAGGAGCCTGGCCCAGCCGGGCCCCGCCGGGCAACTGGCCGATCTGCGGCTGAAGTTGCGCACCTCCATGCGGGCCACCCAGGAGGCGTTGCAGGCGGGCGTGGGCGAGGACGAGTCACTCAAGGAGTCCCTGGCCCTCTTCGAGCAGCTCAGCAAGCACGGCCGTGAGCTGGACGACGAGCTGCGGCGCCTGGAGCCCGAGCCCGACCGCGCCAAGCTGGCCCAGCGGCTGCCCGCGCTGCGCGAGCGCACGGAGCGGGTCGTCAAGTCCGCCGACTCGCTGCGCTGGGCGGCGCACGACCGGGCCCGCAAGTTCGCGGAGGACGACCTCGACACGCTCAGCGCGCAGATCGACGTCGAGGCGGGCGCGTTGCGGCACTGGACGACGGAACCCGTCGCGGTGTGGCCCGAGGCGCCCGAACCCGAGCCGACCGCCACCTCCGGGCAGACCTGGCAGGAGACTTCCGAGTCGGGTGGTGCCCGGTCCGGTGGTGCCAGGCCCACTGGTGCGGGGTCCGGTGGGGGTGCGTCCCGCAGCGGGGAGTCCCCCGGTGGTCAGGAGCCGCCCAGGCCCGCGATCACGCCGCCGAGCGCGCGGCCGACCTACCCGTGGCAGAAGAAGCCCCGTCCGGAGAGCACCACTTGAGCCACTCCGTCCGGTCGGGTCGCTCCGCGCGGTCGCGGGTGGCAGGGGCCGGGCTGCCGTCGGCGCGGCTCGGCGGGTAACCTCCAGCTCATGTCCCGCCATGTCGCGATCGTCACCGATTCAACGGCCTACCTGCCGCCGCCGG
This sequence comes from Streptomyces akebiae, assembly GCF_019599145.1. Lineage (NCBI taxonomy): Bacteria > Bacillati > Actinomycetota > Actinomycetes > Kitasatosporales > Streptomycetaceae > Streptomyces > Streptomyces akebiae. The sequence goes on from NZ_CP080647.1 coordinate 6,812,033, forward strand.
CGATGGAGCGTCACAGCATCACCGCGGTGCCGTTGACCGTGGTCCTCGGCGACCAGGCGCTCGAAGAAGGGACCGAGATCTCGGCGCGCTCGCTGGCCCAGGCGCTGCAGAAACGACGGTCCGTCACCACCTCCCGACCCAGCCCCGAGCTGTTCGCCGAGACCTACCGCAGGGTCGCGGAATCGGGCGCCACGGGCATCGTCTCCCTCCACCTCTCCGCCGAGTTCTCGGGCACGTACGACGCGGCCGTGCTCGCGGCACGCGAGGCACCCGTGCCGGTGCGCGTCGTGGACACGGGGATGGTCGCCATGGCCCTCGGGTTCTGCGCCCTGGCCGCCGCCGAGTCCGCGGAGGCGGGCGGCACGGTGGACGAAGCCGTCACAGCCGCCGAGAAGCGGGCCGCGGGGACATCCGCGTTCTTCTACGTCGACACCCTGGACTACCTCCGCCGCGGCGGACGGATCGGAGCCGCACAGGCCCTCTTCGGATCCGCGCTGGCGGTCAAGCCGCTGCTGCAGCTGGACGGCGGCCGTATCGAGATGCTGGAGAAGGTCCGTACGGCGTCCAGGGCGATCGCCCGCCTGGAGGAGATCGTGGCCGAGCGGGCGGGTGAGGCGCCGGTCGACATCGCCGTCCACCACCTCGCGGCGCCCGAGCGGGCCTCCGCGCTCGCGGAACGGCTGCGGGGCCGGGTGCCCGGGCTGGCCGATCTGCATGTGAGCGAGGTCGGGGCGGTGATCGGGGCCCACACCGGGCCTGGGTTGCTGGGGGCGGTCGTCTCGCCTCGATGAGGCGGACGTGGTCGCTCGTCTCGGTCCGTTCGCCGGTCTCGGTCTGTTCGCTCGTCTCGGTCTGTTCGCTCGTCTCGGTCCGTTCGCTCGATTCGGTCCGTTCACTCGTGTGAGTGGCGAAGTTATCCACAACTGGGTAGTAATCCACGGGAATTGACCAAGATCATCTTGAGTGGGTGAGTCTGCCCCATCCTCGTGCCATGGCACTTCGATCACGTTCACACACGGCCATGGTCACCAGCGGCCCCGGCCGGGGCCCCTCCTCCGACGGGCGCGCCCGACACCACCACCCTCGGCGGCCGAGGGGGCGGGCCGGCCGCCGTCACCAGGCATCGGCGGAGACTCTGCGTCTGCGCGCGGAGGCGTTGTTTCCCGAAACGGCCAGGGAGCCCCGGGAGTTGGGGCATGGGCCGCCGCAGGTGCCCAAGGGGAGGACGGGGGGTGCGGTCCCGGACGCCGGTGGACCGGCTGGGGAGCGGGCCGTGAGCCGCGGTGCTCCTTCGCGTAGCGCCGGCCCCGGCAGGGCTGATGGCCGGGCTGCGTCTGCTTCGGAAGCCGGCGACGGGGCTGATGGCCGGGCTGCGTCTGTTTCGGAGGCCGGCGACGGGGCCGCCGGTCGTGACCCGAGGCGTGCGTGGCGCGAGCGGTTGGGGCCCGCCGTGCGGGACCGACTGCCGTTGTGGTTGCAGCTGCGGTGCGGCCTGGAGCGGAAGAGTGTGGTCGCGCTGAGCGTGGTGCTGGTCGTCGCGGCGGTGTTCGCGGCACAGCACTTCTGGGCGGGCCGGCCCCAGCCGGTGAGCGCACCCGAGGTGGTGCGGGCGGGCGTGCCGGGTGCCTCGGCGGCGCCAGGGAGCACCGAGACACCGTGGGGTGAGCCCGGAGACGGTGTGGCGGCGGTGTCGGGCACCTCGTCCGGGGCGGTGGCCTCCTCGGCCGGGCCCACGATCGTGGTGGACGTCAGCGGCAAGGTGCGCAGACCCGGCATCCAACGGCTCCCGGCCGGTTCGCGGGTCGCAGACGCGCTGCGGGCGGCGGGCGGGGTGCGGCCGGGAGCGAACACCGACGGGCTCAACCGCGCCCGGCTCCTCGCGGACGGCGAACAGGTCCTGGTCGGCACTCCGGCGCCGGTGCCCGGATCGGGTGCCGTGGCCGGAGCGGGCATGGGCGGCGGTGCTGCGGCCGGGGCAGGCGGAGCCGCGGCCGGATCGGCGCCCACGACCCCCGTGTCGCTCAACACGGCCACTGCCGACCAACTGGACACACTGCCTGGCGTGGGCCCCGTCCTCGCCCAGCACATCATCGACTACCGCACCCAGAACGGCGGCTTCCGCTCGGTGGACGAGCTGCGTGAGGTCAACGGCATCGGCGATCGCCGCTTCGCCGACCTACGGAATCTCGTACGGCCATGAGGGCGACGGGAGAGGAGGAGAGCGTGTCGGCGGGGACCGGGGCGCCCGGTGCTCCGCTGCGATCCGCCGTGCACGCGGCTGCCGGTAGCCGACTCGGCGACGCGCACCCCAGGCAGGAGGGGCCCACGGATCTGCGCCTCGTCCCACCGGCGCTGGCCGCGTGGGCGACGGCGGCGCTGACGGTGCATGCCTCGCCGGGGTGGGTCACGGGCGTGGTTTTGGTCTGTGTGGTGGCGGGGGTGGTTCTGCTCGTCTCTCGGCAGGGGCAGGGGCAGGGGCAGGGGCAGGGGCAGGGGCAGGGGCAGGGGCAGGGGCAGGGGCTCGGGCCTGGGTACCGGCAGAGGCATGCGTACGGGCGTGGGGGCGGGGCCTGGACGAGGGTGTCCGTCGCCGCGGTGCTGCTCTGCGCGGGCGCGGCTGCGGCCTCCGCCGGGCTGCACGGGGCGGATCTGCGGCGAGGGCCGGTCCCCGGGCTGGCCGAGCAGTACGCCCGGGTGAGGGCGGACGTGGAGCTCACCTCCGACCCGCGCCTCACCCGCCCCCGGATCAAGGGCAACCGCGCGGCCCCGGCCGCAGTGCTCCTCCAGGCCGAGGTACGGCGCGTGCGGAGCTTGGACGGGGCCGTCGTCGCCACACGGACTCCGGTACTGGTCATCGTCGACGTGGGGGCGGGCGCCGGGAGGGCGACATGGCTCTCGCTGCTGCCGTCCACACGGGTGCGGGTGGTGGCGCAGGCCGTGCCGGCCATGGTCGGGGGAGACCGGGTGGCGGGCGTGCTGCGGGTGCGGGGCGGCGGGGCCCCGGTCGTGGTGGAGGAGGCGAGCGCGGTGCAGCGGGTCGCGGGGCGGTTGCGCGCGGGGCTGCGGGAGGCGACGGACGGACTGGACGCGGACGCGCGGGCCCTGTTGCCCGGGTTCGTCGTCGGGGACACCTCGCGGGTTACGGCGGAGCTGGACGAGGCGTTCAAGGCGACCGATCTCACGCATCTCCTTGCGGTCAGTGGCGCGAACTTCACGATCCTGTTGGCCCTGTTCATCGGCCCGCCGGGGCTGGCTCAGCGGGCCGAGCGGAAGGGGCTGGCGCCTCGGCTGGGGATCCCGTTGCGGGCGACCGCGTTGGCCGGTGCGGCGCTGACACTCGGCTTCGTGATCGTGTGCCGGCCCGACCCGAGCGTGGTGCGGGCCGCGGCGTGCGGTTCGATCGCGCTGCTGGCCATCGCGACCGGACGCCGCAGGTCCCTCATCCCGGCACTGGCGACGGCGGTGCTGCTGCTGGTGCTGTACGACCCGTGGCTGGCCCGCAGTTACGGCTTCCTGCTGTCCGTCCTCGCCACCGGCGCCCTACTCACCCTCGCGCCTCGCTGGAGTGCGGCGTTGCAGCGGCGCGGGGTGCCACCGCGTCCGGCCGAGGCGCTGGCGGCGGCGGGAGCCGCGCAGGCGGTGTGCGCGCCCGTCGTGGCCGTGCTGTCGGCCAAGGTGAGCCTGGTGGCGGTGCCGTGCAACCTGCTGGCGGAGTTCGCGGTGGCCCCGGCCACGGTGCTGGGGTTCGCCACCCTGGCGACGGCACCGCTGGCGATGCCCGTGGCCGAGGGCCTTGCCTGGTGCGCGAGTTGGCCGGCCGGCTGGATCGCCGACATCGCCCGCACCGGGGCCTCGTTGCCCGGCGCGGGTGTGGACTGGCCGGGCAGCTGGGCCGGCGCGCTGCTGCTCGGCCTGGTCACCGTGGTCGTCGTCCTCGTCGGACGGCGGCTGGTGAGCCATCCGTGGCTGGTGGGGGCCTGCCTGATGGCGTTCCTGCTGGTCGTGGTGCAGCCACCGCCGCTGACCAGGGTGATCACGGGGTGGCCGCCGCCCGGATGGCGTTTTGTGGTGTGCGACGTGGGCCAAGGGGACGCCACCGTGCTCGCGGCGGGCGACGGGGCCGGGGTGGTCGTGGACGCGGGTCCCGATCCGGTGCTGGTCGACCGCTGTCTGACCTCGCTCGGCATCACCGACATTCCGCTGGTGGTCCTCACCCACTTCCACGCCGACCATGTGGTGGGGCTGCCGGGGGTGCTGCGGGGGCGCTCGGTGGGGGCGATCGCGACGACGGGGTTCGAGGAGCCCGTGGAGCAGGCCGCGTTCGTGCGCAGGGAGGCGGCGGCCCGGCGGATCCCGCTGACACGGGCCGTGGCCGGGGAGGAGCGGCGCACGGGCAGCCTCGCCTGGCGTGTGTTGTGGCCGCCGGGAGACGCGGTCACGCCGGAAGGACCGAACGACGCCAGCGTCACCATGCTCGTCCGCTCGGCCGGGCTGACCCTGCTGCTCCTCGGCGACCTGGAGCCGCCCGGCCAGAGGGAGCTGGCGAGGTCTCCCGAGGCTGCCGCGCTGGGAGCCGTGGACGTGGTGAAGGTCGCCCACCACGGTTCGGCCTACCAGGATCCGGGGCTGATACGGGCCATGGCCCCCGCGCTGGCTCTCATCTCCGTGGGCGCGGACAACCCGTACGGTCATCCGGCGCCCAGTACGGTCGCGGCGCTGCGGGCCGGGGGTGCCACGGTGCTGCGTACGGACGAGGACGGCGCGGTCGCCGTCGCGGGTACGGCGAAGGAGTTGCTCGTGGCGAGAGACTGAGGGCATGGACACCGCAGAGCTTGACGCCTACCTTCACCGTCTCGGGGCCGAGCAGCAGGCCTGGCCCACCGTCGACCTCCTGCGTGAACTGCACTTGCGCCATCTACGGGCGGTGCCGTTCGAGAACCTGTCGATCCACCTCGGAGAGGAGATCGTCCTGGAGGAGAAGCGCCTGCTGGACAAGGTGGTCGGGGCGCGCAGGGGCGGCTTCTGCTTCGAACTGAACGGGTTGTTCGGGGCGTTGCTCTCGAAGCTCGGGTTCGACGTGGCGCTGCTCGCGGCCCGGGTGTACGGCGAGGAGGGGCGGCTCGGTATCCCGTACGACCATCTCGCGCTGAGGGTGCGGACGGTGGACGGAGGCGACTGGCTGGCCGATGTCGGGTTCGGGGCGAACAGCCACTATCCGCTGGAGTTCGGGGACCGGGCCGAGCAGGACGATCCGGGCGGCATGTTCCGGGTGGCCGAGGCGGACCGGGAGAGCGGGGGCCGGGAGTTCGGGGACCTGGATGTGTTCCGCAACGGCAAGCCCCAGTACCGGCTGGAGACGCGGCCGAGGGCGCTCGGGGACTTCGTGGCCGGGGCCTGGTGGCACAGCACGTCACCGGCCTCCCACTTCACCCAGTCCCTGGTCTGCTCCCGGCTCACGGAGAACGGCGGTCGCCTCACGCTCAGCGGTCGCACGTTCACCGTCACCTCGGCGGCGGGCGACCGGGAGGTGACCGAGCTGGGCTCGGACGCGGAGGTGCTGGCGGTGTACCGGGACCGCTTCGGGATGGAGTTGGACAGGGTGCCGGAGGTGGGGGAGGGGAGGGGGGTGGGCTAGGCCGCTTCGTTTGGATCACCGAACCCTTGGTATGGGAGCGCGCTCGAGTGCGGAGCCTCCGGGTGTCTCTGTAGCCTGGCGTCGCTGTACGTCGGGGGGGGGAGCTGACCGTGGGAAACATCCTGCCCGTGGCCGTCGGGGCCGCTATCGGACTCATAGGGGCCGTGTTCGGGGCGTGGTTCACCGCGCGCCGACAGGACCGCATGTGGCTCCGCGAACAGAAGCTCAAAGCCGGGATCGGCTTCAACACGGCCGTAGTGCAACTGCTGGACTACCTCAAGGAAACGCAGCTGAGCGACGACGGTCCGGGAGCCAACGAGTTGGCGAACCGGCTGCAGGAAGCACGCTCAGCCCTCTACCTGCTCTGCTCCGACGACACCGTCGATCTCGCCGATGCCCTCGCGCGTCGGGTCTGGAGCACCCGGCCCACCGACGGCAGGGACGACCGCCGCGCCGAGTTCCGGGAGACGTTGGACCTCCTGCGTCGCTTCACCCGCCAAGTCCGGCAAGAGATCGCCGGATCGTAGTCCTCACTGGGCGCCCCAGGTGGACAGGAGTGACGGAAGATGGGGGCGTGAGTGATGTGAGGCATGTGTTGGTGTTGCCGGACCGTGACGCGGCCGAGGAGGTTGTCGACGCGTTGCGGGAGCGGTTCGGGCTGGATGAGGAGCCGCAGCTGGTGCGGGACGCGTTGGCCGGGGAGGACGACGCCGAGGACGCGCAGTGGCTGGTGGTGCTGCGGGACGAGCGGGAGCGGCTCGATCCGGGGGCGTTGGACGAGTTCGCGGGGGAGTGGGAGGGGTGGCGGGAGGAACCGTAGGGCTGCCGCTCGGAGGGTCCGTGTGCTGGGGCCGGTCGGCGTGCGGTCGGGTTGTCAGTGGGCCGTGGGATGCTGTCCGGGATGGCCAAGAAGACTGTGAACGATGATCCCCTCGCCCCCGTGACGTTGGCCGTGGGGCAGGAGGAGTTGCTGCTCGATCGGGCTGTGCAGGTGGTGGTGGCCGCGGCGAAGGCCGCGGACGCCGACACGGATGTGCGGGATCTGGCATCGGACCAGCTGCAGCCCGGCACGCTCGCCGAGCTGACGAGTCCCTCGCTCTTCGCGGAGCGCAAGGTCGTGGTCGTACGCAACGCGCAGGATCTGTCGGCCGACACGGTCAAGGACGTGAAGGCGTATCTGGGGGCTCCCGCCGAGGAGATCACCCTGGTGCTGCTGCACGCGGGCGGTGCCAAGGGCAAGGGGCTGCTGGACGCGGCGCGCAAGGCGGGGGCGCGGGAGGTGGCGTGCCCCAAGATGACGAAGCCGGGGGATCGGCTGGCGTTCGTGCGGGGTGAGTTCCGGACGCTCGGGCGGTCGGCGACGCCGGAGGCGTGCCAGGCGCTCGTCGATGCGATCGGGAGTGATCTGCGGGAGTTGGCGTCCGCGGCGTCGCAGTTGGTGGCGGACGTCGAGGGAACGATCGACGAGGCGGTGGTCGGGCGGTACTACACCGGGCGGGCCGAGGCGTCGAGCTTCGAGGTGGCCGATCGGGCCGTCGAGGGGCGGGCGGCGGAGGCGTTGGAGGCGCTGCGGTGGTCGCTGGCCACGGGGGTGGCGCCGGTGTTGATCACCAGTGCGCTGGCCCAGGGGGTGCGGGCGATCGGGAAGTTGTCGTCGGCGCGGGGCGGGCGGCCGGGGGATCTCGCGCGGGAGTTGGGGATGCCGCCGTGGAAGATCGATCGGGTGCGGCAGCAGATGCGGGGGTGGACGCCGGACGGGGTGGCCGTGGCGTTGCGGGCGGTCGCCGAGGCCGATGCCGGGGTCAAGGGCGGAGGGGACGATCCTGAGTACGCGCTGGAGAAGGCGGTTGTGGTGATCGCGCGGGCTGCTCGGTCGCGTCGGGGTTGAGAGGGTTGAGACGGAGGGGCGGGGCGTGAGCGGGTTCGTGCGGGAGCGTCGGGGCTTGTCTCGCCGTTCCCCGCGCCCCTGAAAAGCGCAGTCGCCCCGAGCCATGAGCGGCCCCGCCTTCCGAGGCCACCCCCGAAAGCCCAGCCCAGCCCACCTCACCCGGAAGCCCACCCCCCACTCCACGCCGAAAGCCCCGCCGGTCGCCCCGGGGAAGGGGTGGGTGGCGGGGCTTTCGGGTCACGATGGGGGATCCGCACCCGCGTGGCGAACGCAGGCCGCGTGCGGATCCAGGGTGTCGGGTGGGAGCGGATGAGAGAGGGCCCGCTCTGGGTCCAGCCGACGATCAGATCAAAGGTGAAGCTCAGCCCTTGAGGGAAGCGACCTTGGAAGCAAGCGCCGACTTCTTGTTGGCGGCCTGGTTCTTGTGGATGACGCCCTTCGAGACGGCCTTGTCGAGCTGACGCGCGGCAGCGCGCTGGTACTCGGTGGCCTTCTCCACGTCACCCGCGGCAGCGGCCTCACGGGCCTTGCGGATCGCGGTCTTGAGCGACGACTTGACGGCCTTGTTGCGAAGGCGCGCCTTCTCGTTCGTCTTGTTCCGCTTGATCTGGGACTTGATGTTCGCCACGAATGAGCCTTTTCAGCTTGGTTTTCCTTGGGATGTGCCTCCTGCAGAGAGGGCATGAGACACAGCGGCCCACGTTACCAGCAGCTCTCGCGTGGGCCCAAACCGGTCGCAGCCCTCCACCCGTGGGACCATGGTGCCTACGTACAGCCCCGCCAGACCCGATCCGACCCGAGACCGCAGACGGCTGCGGACGCCTCAAGAATCAGGACCCTGCGTGCCCGCGATCCCTAGCCATGTGCCCGAGCCGAGCCGTACCGACCCGGCTCTGATCCGCAATTTCTGCATCATCGCGCACATCGACCACGGCAAGTCCACGCTCGCCGACCGGATGCTTCAGCTCACCGGTGTCGTCGAGCAGCGGCAGATGCGTGCTCAGTACCTCGACCGCATGGACATCGAGCGTGAGCGCGGAATCACGATCAAGTCCCAGGCGGTGCGTCTGCCCTGGGCGCCGACCACTGATCCGGGCAACACGCACATCCTCAACATGATCGACACCCCCGGGCACGTCGACTTCACGTATGAGGTGTCGCGGTCGCTGGCGGCCTGTGAGGGGACCGTCCTCCTCGTCGACGCGGCGCAGGGGATCGAGGCCCAGACCCTCGCCAACCTGTACCTGGCGATGGAGAACGACCTCAAGATCATCCCCGTACTGAACAAGATCGACCTGCCGGCCGCCCAGCCGGAGAAGTTCTCCGAGGAGCTGGCGAACCTCATCGGCTGCGACCCGGAGGACGTGCTGAAGGTCTCCGCCAAGACGGGTGTCGGGGTCGACGCGCTGCTCGACAGGGTCGTGGCGGAGGTTCCGGCGCCGGTCGGCGTCAAGGACGCGCCCGCCCGCGCGATGATCTTCGACTCGGTGTACGACTCGTACCGGGGCGTGGTCACGTACGTCCGTGTGATCGACGGGCAGCTCAACAAGCGCGAGCGGATCCGGATGATGTCCACCGGTGCCACGCACGAGCTGCTGGAGATCGGGACCAACTCGCCCGAGATGCTGCCCGCCGACGGGCTGGCCGTCGGTGAGGTGGGTTACCTCATCACCGGGGTGAAGGACGTCCGGCAGTCCAAGGTCGGTGACACGATCACCAGCCAGGCGAAGGGGGCGACCGAGGCGCTCGGGGGATACAAGGACCCCAAGCCGATGGTCTTCTCCGGGTTGTATCCGCTGGACGGCTCCGACTATCCCGAGCTGCGTGACGCGCTCGACAAGCTCCAGCTCAACGACGCCGCGCTCGTGTACGAGCCGGAGACGTCCGCCGCGCTGGGCTTCGGTTTCCGCGTCGGCTTCCTCGGGCTGCTGCACCTCGATGTGATCCGGGAGCGGCTGGAGCGCGAGTTCGGGCTCGACCTGATCGCCACCGCGCCGAACGTCGTGTACCGCGTCGTCATGGAGGACGGCACGGAGCACACGGTCACCAACCCGAGCGAGTTCCCCGAGGGCAAGATCAACGAGGTGTACGAGCCCGTCGTACGCGCCACGATCCTCGCCCCGACCGAGTTCATCGGCTCGATCATGGAGCTGTGCCAGACCCGGCGCGGCACCCTGCTCGGCATGGACTACCTGTCGGAGGACCGGGTCGAGATCCGGTACACGTTGCCGCTCGCGGAGATCGTCTTCGACTTCTTCGACCAGCTGAAGTCGAAGACGCGCGGTTACGCGTCGCTGGACTACGAGCCCACGGGTGAGCAGACCTCCAGCCTCGTCAAGGTCGACATCCTGCTGCACGGCGACAAGGTGGACGCCTTCTCGGCGATCACGCACAAGGACGCGGCATACGCGTACGGGGTGCGGCTCGTCGCCAAGCTGCGCGAACTCATCCCGCGGCAGGCCTTCGAGGTGCCCATCCAGGCCGCCATCGGCTCGCGCGTCATCGCCCGCGAGACCATCCGCGCCATCCGCAAGGACGTCCTCGCCAAGTGCTACGGCGGTGACATCTCCCGTAAGCGGAAGCTGCTGGAGAAGCAGAAGGAAGGCAAGAAGCGGATGAAGATGGTGGGCTCTGTGGAGGTTCCGCAGGAGGCCTTCATCGCCGTTCTGTCCAGTGACGACAGCGCCGGCGGGGGCAAGGGCAAGAAGTAGCCAACGGCGACTCCGGTCGCCGACCGCGGGGTAGCCACTGTTACCCCGGGAAACTCGGGCAGAATGCGGGCCCGTCGCGTTTCGGCGCGGCGGGCCCGTAGGTCTTCCGGGAGGCGTCGGTGCGTGTTCGTACGGTCGTTCTCGGTGGAAAGTGACTGCCCGCCGCCCCTTACCAACCGGCCGACCTCGCTCTACCCTGATCACCACTCGATAGTTACTCGCGAGTTAAACAACAGCCGCTTTGAGCCAGCCGCACAGTCCGTGAGCCAGCTGTACTGTCGCGTGCCCCGGAGGATGTCGTGAGCGACACACAGACCCTGATCGAGAACCGTCCGCCCTCGGTGGCGGCCCTCTTCCTCGAGCGCGTGGCGGCCACGCCCGACGGCGAGGCCTATCGGTACCCGGTGCCACCGGCCTCCGGGGAGGGGCCCTCCGGCTGGAAGTCGCTGAGCTGGGCACAGTCGGCCGAACGGGTCTACGCCGTCGCGGCCGGACTGATCGAGCTGGGCGTGCAGCCGGAGCAGCGGGTCGCCCTCGCCTCGTCGACGCGCATCGAGTGGATTCTCGCCGACCTCGGCATCATGTGCGCGGGTGCCGCCACCACGACCGTATATCCGCAGACCAACGCCGAGGAGTCCGCGTACATCCTCGCGGATTCCTCCAGCCGGGTCCTCATCGCCGAGGACGCCGCCCAGCTCGCCAAGGCCCGGGAGAAGAAGGCCGAGCTGCCCGAGCTGACGCACGTCGTCGTCATCGACACCGAGGGCGCGGACCTCTCGGAGGACTGGGTCCTCTCCCTGGCCGAGCTGGAGAAGCGCGGCGCCGCGTACCTGGAGAAGAAGCCCGACCTGATCAAGGAGAAGGTCGGCGCGATCACCAAGGACCAGCTCGCCACGCTCATCTACACCTCCGGCACCACCGGGCGCCCCAAGGGGGTCCGGCTGCCGCACGACAACTGGGCGTACATGGCGAAGGCGATCGCCGCGACCGGGCTGGTCAGCGCCGAGGACGTGCAGTACCTGTGGCTGCCACTCGCGCACGTGTTCGGCAAGGTGCTCACCAGCGGTCAGATCGAGGTCGGGCACGTCACCGCCGTCGACGGCCGGATCGACAAGATCATCGAGAACCTTCCGGTGGTGCAGCCGACGTACATGGCGGCCGTGCCGCGCATCTTCGAGAAGGTCTACAACGGCGTCGTCGCCAAGGCCCGCGCGGGCGGCCCGGCCAAGTACAAGATCTTCCAGTGGGCGGCCGGCGTCTCCCGCGAGTACGCCAAGGTCAGCCAGGACAACTTCCGCCGCACCGGCACCGCCTCGGTGCCGTTCACGCTCGGCGCGAAGCACAAGGTCGCCGACGCGCTGGTGTACGCCAAGCTCCGCGAGGCGTTCGGCGGCCGGCTGCGGGCGTGTGTCTCCGGGTCGGTCGCGCTGGCGCCCGAGATCGGGTTCTTCTTCGCCGGTGCCGGCATCCACATCCTTGAGGGCTACGGCCTCACGGAGACCTCGGCCGCGTCCTTCGTGAACCCCGGAGAGGCGTACCGCACCGGTACGGTCGGCAAGCCGCTGCCCGGCTGCGAGGTGCGGATCGCGGACGACGGCGAGATCCTGCTGCGCGGGCCCGGTGTGATGGAGGGGTACCACGGCCTGCCGGAGAAGACGGCGGAGGTGCTGGAGGCCGACGGGTGGTTCCACACCGGTGACATCGGGGAGCTGTCGCCCGACGGGTACCTGCGGATCACCGACCGGAAGAAGGACCTGTTCAAGACCTCCGGCGGCAAGTACATCGCGCCGACCGAGATCGAGGGGCGGTTCAAGTCGCTGTGCCCCTTCACCTCCAACGTCATGGTGATCGGCGCGGACCGGAACTTCTGCACCGCGCTCATCGCCCTCGACGAGCTGTCCCTCCAGGGGTGGGCCGCGGAGAACGGGCTGGCCGGGAAGTCGTACGAGGAGATCATCGCAGCGCCGGCGACGGTGGAGATGGTCGACGGGTACGTCAAGCAGCTCAACGAGGGGTTGCAGCGGTGGCAGACGATCAAGAAGTTCCGGTTGCTGCCGCGGGATCTCGATGTCGAGCACGGTGAGCTCACGCCGAGCCTGAAGTTGAAGCGGCCGGTGGTGGAGAAGGAGTACCAGCACCTCATCGACGAGATGTACGCCGGTGCGCGCGAGGCGTAGCGCCTGACGCAGGGGGTGGTGGGGACTGCTCGGCGGCTGCGGGATCGTCGTGGCTTGTCGGCAGTTCCCCGCGCCCCTGAGGTCAGCTGCTGCGGTCCCTCGTCACCAGGGCTCGGAGGTCCTGCAGCTGTATTCGGACCTCCGGCAGGTCCGGGGTCGCCTGGGTCAGTTGTTTCTCCAGGGCCGCCAGGCGGGCGTCGACCTGTTCCGCGTGCTCCCGTCGGCTCGTCAGCAGGGTCTCCAGCTGTCGGGTCTTGCGGTGCAGGTCCAGGAAGACGCTGACCTTCGCCCGTAACACCCAGGGGTCGAACGGTTTGGTGAGGTAGTCGGCGGCGCCGGTGGCGTAGCCGCGGAAGGCGTAGCCGGCGTCGGTGTCCGTGCCGGTGAGGAAGATGATCGGGACGTCCTTGGTCTGGTCGAGGCGCTTGATGTGGGCGGCGGTCTCGAAGCCGTCCATGCCGGGCATCCGGATGTCGAGGAGGACGACCGCGAAGCGGTGCCGCAGCAGGGCCTTCATCGCCTCTTCGCCCGAACGGGCGCGGACCAGCGGCTCGTTGAGGGATGCCAGGACGGCCTCCAGGGCGAGCAGGTTGTCCTCCATGTCGTCGACGAGGAGGATGCCCGCGCCCGCGTCGGTCCGGTCCTGAGGGGTCATGGTGAGGGTGCCTCGTTCTCTTCGGTGCGTTTCTCGGGGGACGGCTCGGCGCTCTCCGGGGCCCTGGGGGTTTCCGGGTCCAGGACCGCGCAGACGACCGTGAGCAGTTGGTCGACGTCCACCGGCTTCGGTACGTAGTCGTTGGCGCCGCGGGCGATGGACTTCTCGCGGTCGCCGGGCATGGCCTTGGCGGTGAGTGCGACGATCGGCAGGCCCGCCCAGCGGGGCGTGCGGCGGATGGCGGAGATCGTCTCGTAGCCGTCCATCTCCGGCATCATGATGTCCATCAGGACGAGTTCGACGTCCGGGTTGCGCTCCAGGGTCTCGATGCCCTCGCGGCCGTTCTCCGCGTACAGCACGGGCATGCCGACCCGGCCCAGGACATGGGTGAGCGCGAAGACGTTGCGGATGTCGTCGTCGACGATCAGCACCCGGCGGCCCGGCAGGACCTGGCCCGCACGGCCCACCTTCCACGCCTCCAGCTTGGTGGGCGCCGGCCAGGAGTCGTCGCTGTCGTGCGCGTCGCCGTCGTAAGCGGCCGGGTACGGCTCGGTGGTCAGCTGCTCGGGGACGAGGCTGCCGTGCTCCTCGACCACCGGGCCCGTCACCCCGTGGCCCGGGCTGAAGACCGGGACGTACAGCGTGAAGGTCGAGCCCTTGCCGGGGACGCTCTCCGCGACGATGCGGCCGCCGAGCAGGCCGGCGATCTCGCGGCTGATGGACAGGCCGAGGCCGGTGCCGCCGTACTTGCGGTTGGTGGTGCCGTCGGCCTGCTGGAACGCCTCGAAGATCACCGGGAGTTTCTCGGCCGCGATGCCGATGCCGGTGTCCGAGACGACGAAGGCGATCACCTCGTCGTGGTCCTCGCGGGTGTGACGGTGGTCGGGGTCCTTGACGCGACCGACGGTCAGCTCGACCCGGCCGGACGCGGTGAACTTGATCGCGTTCGACAGGAGGTTGCGCAGGATCTGCTGGAGGCGCTGCTCGTCCGAGTACATCTCGCGGGGGACGTCCTCGCCGACCGTGACATCGAAGGCGAGGCCCCGGTCGAGCGTGAGGGGCCGGAACGTGGCGTGGACGTAGTCCAGGAGCTTGATCAGCGGGAGACGCTTCGGGCGTACGTCCATCCGGCCCGCCTCGATCTTCGAGAGGTCGAGGATGTCGTTGATCAACTGCAGCAGATCCGACCCCGAGCGGTGGATCGTCGTCGCGAACTGCACTTCCTGGTCGGTGAGATGGCCGTCCGGGTTGTCGGAGAGCAGCCGCGCCAGGATCAGCAGGGAGTTCAGCGGGGTGCGCAGTTCATGGGACATGTTCGCCAGGAACTCCGACTTGTACTGCGAGGAGGTGGCCAACAGTGCCGCCTTCTCCTCCAGTTCGGCATTCGAGCGCTGCAACTCCGCCTGCTGCATCTGCAGTTCGTCGGAGCGCTCCTGGAGTTGCCTGGCGAGGCGCTGGGACTCGCCGAGGAGGGACTCCGTACGGGAGTTGGCGATGATGGTGTTGATGGCGACACCGATGGTGTTCACGAACTGGTCGAAGAACGCCAGGTGGACGTCGGAGAAGCGGGAGAAGGACGCCAGCTCGATCACCCCGAGGAGCTTGTCCTCGAAGAGGATCGGGATGATCACCACACTGGACGGCGAGGCCTCGCCGAGACCACTGTTGATCTTGATGTAGCCCGGTGGGGCCTCCTCCACCAGGATCCGTTTCTTCTCGCGGGCCGCCTGTGCGACGAGACCGTGCACGGGCAGTCCACCGGTCTCGACGGTCGCGCCCTGCGCCGCGCCGTAGCCCGCGATGAAGGCGAGGCCCTTGGTGGGCGCCACCGGGAGCGGGGCCGTGCCGTCCTCGTCGGGGTCGGCCAGGTAGAAGGCGCCGTACTGGGCGTTCACCAGCGGGGTCAGCTCGCGCAGGATCAGGTCGGCGACCTCCATCAGGTCGCGGTGGCCCTGCATCAGGGCGGCGAGCCGGGCGAGGTTGGACTCCAGCCAGTCCTTCGCGCGGGTGGTCTCGCGGAGGTTGGCCACCATCAGGTTGATGTTGTCCTTCAGCTCGGCGACCTCGCCGCGCGCCTCCACCGTGATCGACCGGGACATGTCGCCCTGGGCCACGGCCGAGGCGACCTCGGCGATCGCGCGGACCTGGGTGGTCAGGTTCAGGGCGAGTTCGTTGACGTTCGTCGTCAGGCGCTTCCAGGTGCCGTAGACGCCCTCGACCCGTGCCTGGCCGCCGAGTTGGCCCTCGGAGCCGACCTCGCGGGCGACCCGGGTGACCTCGGACGAGAAGGAGGAGAGCGTGTCGACCATCGTGTTGATGGCGGTCTTCAGCTCCAGGATCTCGCCGCGCGCGTCCACGTCGATCTTCTTGGAGAGGTCGCCGTTCGCCACCGCCGTGGTCACCTGGGCGATGTTCCTGACCTGGGACGTCAGGTTGTCCGCCATGTAGTTGACGTTGTCCGTGAGGTCCCGCCACACACCGGACACGCCCAGCACCTGGGCCCGGCCGCCGAGCGCGCCGTCGGTGCCGACCTCGCGGGCCACCCTCGTCACCTCGTCGGCGAAGGCCCGCAGCTGCTCCACCATCGTGTTGACGGTGTCCTTCAGTTCGAGGATCTCGCCGCGCGCGTCGACGGTGATCTTCTTGGAGAGGTCGCCGTTGGCGACGGCGGTGGTGACCTGCGCGATGTTGCGGACCTGCGACGTCAGGTTCAGGGCCATGAAGTTGACGTTGTCGGTGAGGTCCTTCCAGACGCCGGAGACGCCCCGCACCTGCGCCTGGCCGCCGAGGTTGCCCTCGGTGCCGACCTCGCGGGCGACGCGGGTGACCTCGTCGGCGAAGGCGGAGAGCTGGTCGACCATCGTGTTGATCGTCGACTTCAGCTCCAGGATCTCGCCCTTGGCCTCGACCGTGATCTTCTTGCCGAGGTCTCCCTGCGCGACGGCCGTGGAGACGAGGGCGATGTTCCTGACCTGGGACGTCAGGTTGTCTGCCATGAAGTTGACGTTGTCGGTGAGGTCCTTCCAGACGCCGGAGACGCCCCGCACCTGGGCCCGGCCGCCGAGGTTGCCCTCGGTGCCGACCTCGCGGGCGACGCGGGTGACCTCGTCGGCGAAGGCGGAGAGCTGGTCGACCATCGTGTTGATCGTCGACTTCAGCTCCAGGATCTCGCCCTGCGCGTCGACCGTGATCTTCTGGCTGAGGTCGCCGTTGGCGACGGCGGTGGTGACCTGGGCGATGTTGCGGACCTGGGAGGTCAGGTTCGACGCCATGAAGTTGACGTTGTCGGTGAGGTCCTTCCAGACGCCGGAGACGCCCCGCACCTGGGCCCGGCCGCCGAGCTGCCCTTCGGTGCCGACCTCGCGGGCGACGCGGGTGACCTCGTCGGCGAAGGCGGACAGCTGATCGACCATCGTGTTCACGGTGAGCTTCAGTTCGAGCAACTCGCCGGTCGCCTCGACCGTCACCGTACGGGTGAGGTCGCCGCGCGCCACCGACGTGGTCACCAGGGCGATGTCCCGCACCTGAGCGGTCAGCCGGGAGGCCATGGTGTTGACCGCCTCGGTCACGTCCCGCCAACTCCCGGACAGGCCCCTGACCTTGGCCCGGCCGCCGAGACGCCCCTCGGTGCCGACCTCGCGGGCCACCCGGGTCACTTCGCCGGTGAACAAGGACAACTGGTCGACCATCTTGTTCACCGCACGGCCCAACCGCCTGAGGTCACCCCGGAGTTGACGGTTGCCGTCGTGCAGGTCGACCCGCTGGGTGAGGTCGCCGCCGGCCACCGCGTCCAGGACCCGCGTGGCGTTGGCCGCCGGGGCGACCAGGGCGTCCAGCGTCTGGTTCACGTCGTCGACCCGTGTCGCCCAGGCCCCCTGGCCCGGGCTGGCCGACAGTCGCTCGTCGAGGCGCCCGTGCCGGACCAACTCACGCCGTACACGCTGCACTTCGCTGCCGAAGTGGGTGCTGCGGTCGATGATCTGGTTGAAGAGGGCGCACAGCTCCGCCACCGGGGCGGGGCCCGACTCCGGGACCTTCGTGAAGCTGCCGTCGCGGGCTGCGGTCATGGCGGCGGTCAGCGCGCGGAGATCGGATGCCCGGATCAGAACGTCCGTTTGGCTGTCTTTTTGACCGTCTCGGAGCACCCGCGTAGCACTGTTCTCACTCATGGTGGCCCACTTCGGTAACTCGGCGCTTATGGGCGTGGTCAGTCTGTCACTCTGTCCGTGCCGCCTGAGGCCTATTCGTCCGAACTTTCTCAGGGAGCCGCTCAGTGGGGGCCATTCCGACGCAACGGGAGACCGTGTCTTGTGCGCCCGATGCGCCCGCGCGCGTCGGGGCCGACTCGCTGTCTGCCGGATCCGCGTACGCGGGCGCGGACCGGCGCGCGGTGGCGCATGTGTCGCTGCCCGGGGGGCCGCCCGCGCCGGGAGCCGCCCGGCGCTTCCTCGGTACCGCGCTCGCGGAGTGGGCCGAGCTCGGTCTCCCGGGCGCCACGGCCCTCTCCGCCCGCCTGGAGGAGGACGCCCTCGTGGTCGTCAGTGAGCTGGTCACCAACGCGGTCGTCCACGCGGGAACGGACGTCGAGCTGATGTGCCGCCTGGAGCGCGACGACCCGACCTCCGCCGGATGGCTGCTCGTGGAGGTCTCGGACCACCATCCCTCCAGGGCGGTACGGGACGAGGGCACCGAACGCCCCTACCTCGTCGAACGGCCTTACGGGGCCGCCGAGTACGGACGCGGCCTGCGCCTCGTCGCGGCGCTCTCGGAAGCCTGGGGGATCACCTACCGGACCGGCACGAAGACCGTCTGGGCCCGGCTGTCGGTCGACGGGGCGATGGCGGTGGAGGACGCGTTCGCGGCGTACGGCGATGACGTGACCGGCGTAGGGGTCGCGGGAGCCGTCGGAGCTGAGGGGGGCCCAGGAGGCGAGGCGGTCGAGGAGGTTGAGGAGGTTGAGGGGCGTGCGGACTGGCGTGCGCTGGCGTACGCCGGCGACGAGGAGGTGTGGGGAGTTCGCGGTGCGCTGGCGTACGCCGGGGTGGAAGAGACGCAGGCATCCGGGGGTGCGCGGGCGTACGCCGGTCGCGTCGGATACCGCGACGCAGGAGTCCCCGAGCAGGGCACGGACCCGGTCGATCTGGTCGCGCCCGTGCCCCGGCGTGGTGGGGAGCGCGACCGGGAGTGGTTGAACCGGGGCGCGCTGTCCTTCCTCGCCGAGGCGTCCGATCTGCTCGCCGGCCAGCTCGACGAGGACCTGGTCGCCGCGCTCGCCGGTCAGCTGCTGGTGCCGAGGCTGGCCGACTGGTGCGCGGTGTGGCTGGAGGACGAGGGGCTGGGCTGGCGCGGCGGCGACGGTTCGCTCGGCCCGGCACCACGGCTCGCCCGCGTCTGGCACGGCAGCGAGAACCGCATCGAGGAACTGCGCCGGGCCCTGGAGAAGAACCCACCGCGACTGCCCGAGTCGGTGCGGTCGAGGGCGGTACCCGTGCCGTGGCCGGAGCCGGACGAGGAGGACCGCCCGGCCGGAACGGGCGTCGGCGGGCCGGGGCAGGACGCCGGGTCGGTCCAGGAGGGCGGGTCGGTCCGGGACGGCCTCGGCGCGTCGGCGGAGTCGGGCGTGGGCGGGCCCGCGGAGGCGGGCAGTGACCCATCGACGGGGAGCTGTGGCAGCGGGCCCGCGCGGAGGGAGGACGGCGGGCCGGAGCAGGCGAAGGGGGACCTGCCGGCAGGGCCGCGTGGCGGTGAGCCGGCGGGGAGGCGTGGCAGTGGGCCGGCGGGGACGGACGTCGGCCTCCGGACGCGGGAGCGCGGCGGCGGCCAGGTCGGGGAGCGCGGCAGCGGTTCGGTCGGAGGGCGCGGCGGCGGTTCGGTCGGGGAGCGTGACGGGGAGGCGGCCCGGGAGCGTGACGGGGAGGCGGCGCGGCAGTCTGAAGGCTGGACGGCGCGGGAGTCTGCAGGCTGGGCGGCGCGGGAGTCTGAAGGCTGGGCGGCGCGGGAGTCTGCAGGCTGGGCGGCGCGGGAGCGCGAAGGCGGGGCCGCGCTTGCCTATCGGCTGATCGCCGGGGGGCGCCCGCTCGGGACGCTCGTCATCGGGCGGGCCGGGCTGCTCCGTTTCCCGGACGAGGTGACCGGGCTGGTGGAGGACCTGAGCCGGCGCATCGCGCTGTCGATCGGTGCGGCCCGCCAGTACGCACGCCAGGCGACCATCAGCCGCGTGCTCCAGCGCGGCCTGCTGCCGGGCGCGGTCGCCGAGATCCCCGGCGTGTCGAGCGCACTGGTGTACGAGCCGTGCGACAAGGGCGGACCCAGCGGCGACTTCTACGACCTGTTCCCCGCCGGCCGGGGCCGCTGGTGCTTCGCGATCGGTGACGTCCAGGGCAAGGGCCCCGAGGCGGCCGTGGTCATCGGTCTCGCCCGGCCCTGGCTGCGGCTGCTCGCCCGCGAGGGCTACGGCGTGGCGGACGTGCTCGACCGCCTCAACCAGCTCCTCCTCGACGACGCGACCGAGGCCGCCGACGCCGCCGCCCGCGCCCTGGTCACCGCCGGCGACCCCGCTCTCGTCGACCCCGACGGTCCCCAGACCCGCTTCCTCTCCCTCCTCTACGGCGAACTCGTCCCCGTCCCCGGCGGCGTCCGCTGCACCCTCGCCTCCGCCGGTCACCCGCTGCCCCTGCTCCTCGGCCCGGACGGCGCCGTCCGGACCGTGGCCGAGCCGCAGACGCTGCTCGGGGTGATCGAGGACACCGAGTACGTCTCCGAGACGTTCGAGCTGCGCTGCGGCGACACCCTGCTCTGCGTGACCGACGGGGTCACCGAGCGCCGCAGCGGCCCGCGCATGTTCGACGACGGGGACGGCCTCGCCACCGCGCTCTCCGGCTGCGCCGGCCTCGACGCCCAGCTGATCGCCGAACGCATCCGCCGACTCGTCCACGAGTTCGGGGAAGGGCCACCCGACGACGATCTGGCGCTGCTGGTGCTGCGGGCAGAGTAGGGCGAACCGCGCGGGCGGAGTAGGGGCGGACTGCGGGCGGAGCAGGGGCGGACCGAGGCGGAACGAGGACCGGCGCCGTTGCTGGACAATGGAAGGCATGCCTTCCGCACTCCCCGACGGTGAGCCCGTCCCCGACGACGGGGCGCTGCCCGCGCACGCCCTGGCCGACGCGGCCGAGCGCCCCCTCGGGTTCTATCTCCACGTCCCGTACTGCGCGACCCGCTGCGGCTACTGCGACTTCAACACCTACACCGCCACCGAGCTGCGCGGCACCGGCGGCGTCCTCGCCTCCCGCGACAACTACGCGGACACGGTCGTCGACGAGATCCGCCTCGCCCGCAAGGTCCTCGGCGCCGACCCGCGCCCCGTCCGTACGGTCTTCGTCGGCGGCGGAACGCCGACCCTGTTGGCCGCCGACGACCTCGTACGGATGCTGGGGGCGATCCGGGAGGAGTTCGGTCTCGCGGACGACGCGGAGGTGACCACCGAGGCGAACCCGGAGTCGGTCGACCCCGCCTACCTGGAGACGCTGCGCGCGGGCGGCTTCAACCGCCTGTCGTTCGGGATGCAGAGCGCCCGGCAGCACGTGCTGAAGATCCTCGACCGTACGCACACACCGGGGCGCCCCGAGCGTTGCGTCGCGGAGGCGCGCGCCGCCGGCTTCGACCACGTCAACCTCGACCTGATCTACGGCACGCCCGGCGAGTCGGACGACGACTGGCGGGCCTCCCTGGACGCCGCGCTCGGCGCCGGGCCGGACCACATCTCGGCGTACGCGCTGATCGTCGAGGAGGGCACGCAGCTGGCGCGGCGCATCCGGCGGGGCGAGGTGCCGATGACCGACGACGACGTGCACGCCGACCGCTACCTCATCGCCGAGGAGACGCTCTCGGCCGCCGGGTTCGACTGGTACGAGGTCTCCAACTGGGCCACGTCCGACGCCGGGCGGTGCCTCCACAACGAGCTGTACTGGCGGGGCGCCGACTGGTGGGGCGCGGGACCGGGCGCCCACAGCCACGTCGGCGGCGTGCGCTGGTGGAACGTCAAGCACCCCGGCGCGTACGCGGGCGCGCTGGCGGCGGGGAAGTCGCCGGGCGCCGGGCGTGAACTATTGGCGGACGAGGACCGCCGCGTCGAGCGCATCCTGCTGGAGCTGCGGCTGCGGGAGGGGTGCCCGCTGTCCTTGCTGCGCGAGGCAGGCCTCGCGGCCGCCGAGCGCGCGCTCTCCGACGGGCTGCTGGAGGCGGGGCCGTACGAGGAGGGGCGCGCGGTGCTGACGCTGCGGGGGCGGTTGCTGGCGGACGCGGTGGTGCGGGATCTGGTGGACTGATCACTCGGGTGGGTGAATCCCTGCGCAACAGGGGTTCGGTACCTAATCTGGTTCATAGGCTGCCGCTAAAAGTACGCGGCGGATGTGGAGGGCCACGGAGATGACCGCTGTGGACGAGCGCGGAATGACCAAGTACTTCGAGGAGCTTGAGCCTCCCGAGGGCGTCAAGGTCGAGCTCCTCCGGGGGGAAATCGTGATGATGGCTGCTCCCGATCTGGTGCACAACCGGATCGTGGCGGACGTGCAGGACCAGATCCCGCGTAAGCGCTGGGAACGGCTCCAGACGACGGATGTCGACATCATCGGCGAAGCCAGCGAGCCCATTCCGGACCTGCTCGTGATGGAACGCGGGGTGGCTCCGGCCTCGGGGAATCTGGTTCCCTCTCAGTTGGCCACCTTGGTGGTCGAGGTGGTCTCGAAAACGAGTGTCGACCGGGACTACGGCGTCAAGCGATCTATCTACGCGGCAGGCAAGATCCCCGCTTATCTGATCGTCGACCCCATTGTGGCGCACTGCGTTCTCTTGACCGACCCGGTAGGAGAGGGGGACCAAGCTGACTACCGTGGACAGTGGATCACCAAGTTCGGTGATCCGGTGGTGCTCGAATCGCTCGACCTGAAGCTGGACACGAGCGAGTTCGGGACGGTCACCGGGGTGAGGCTTCACCGGCTGCCGTGACGAAGTCGATCAACTCCTCCACCCTCCCCAGCAACTCCGGCTCCAGATCCCTGTAGGAGCCGACCCGCGCCAGAATCGCCTGCCACACCGCCCCCGTGTTCTCCGCGGGCCACCCCAGCGCCCGGCACACCCCCGTCTTCCAGTCCTGCCCGCGCGGCACGCGCGGCCACGCCGCGATGCCCACCGACGACGGCTTCACCGCCTCCCAGATGTCGATGTACGGGTGACCCACGACGAGCGCGTGCTCGCTGGTCACCGACGCGGCGATGCGTGACTCCTTGCTGCCCGGGACCAGATGGTCGACCAGGACGCCGAGACGGGCGTCCGGCCCGGGTGCGAACTCCGCGACGATCGCGGGCAGGTCGTCCACACCCTCCAGGTACTCCACCACCACGCCCTCGATGCGCAGATCGTCGCCCCAGACCTTCTCGACGAGTTCCGCGTCGTGGCGGCCCTCGACATAGATGCGGCCCGCCCGGGCCACGCGCGCGCGGGCGCCCGGGACGGCCACCGAGCCGGAAGCCGTGCGGGACGGGCGGGCGGGGGCCGACGACGCGGGGCGGACCAGCGTCACCACCCGCCCCTCCAGCAGGAACCCCCGCGGCTCCAGCGGGAACACCCGGTGCTTGCCGAAGCGGTCCTCCAGCGTCACCGTGCCCGCCTCGCAGCGGACGACCGCGCCGCAGAAGCCGGTGGTGGGCTCCTCGACGACCAGTCCGGGGTCGGCCGGGACCTCGGGGGCCGGCTTGGGCTTCTTCCAGGGAGGGGTCAGGTCGGGTGAGTACTGGCGCATTCGGATGACGATAGGAGAAGCGGCGCCCGGATGCTCCGTACTCAGCCCGACACGCCGAAGCGCCGGGCCAGGGCGTCGCGTTGGGCCCGCACGAAGGCCGCGTCCACCACCGCCCCGTGGCCGGGCACGTACAGCGCGTCCTCGCCGCCGAGGGCCAGCAGACGGTCCAGCGCGTCCGGCCAGCGGGACGGGACGGCGTCGGGGCCGGCCTGGGGGTCACCGGACTCCTCGACCAGGTCCCCGCAGAAGACGACCTCCGGAGAACCGGCCGACTCCCCGGTGCCCGGTGTGCCCGGGACGAGGACCACCAGATCGTGTGCGGTGTGTCCCGGCCCCACGTTCGCCAGCAGCACCTGACGGCCGCCGCCCAGGTCGAGCGTCCACTCGCCGGAGACCTGGTGTCGGGGAAGGACGAGGAGGTCGGCGGCCTCGGTGGCGTCCGCCGGGGGCAGACCGTGGTGCACGGCGTCCGCGCGGAGGACGTCGCGGTCACGGGTCAGGACGCCGTCGACGCCCACCGCGCCGAAGACCTCCACGCCGGCGAACGCGGCCGCCCCGAAGACATGGTCGAAGTGGGGGTGGGTGAGCGCGAGATGCGTCACACGGGCGCCACCGAGCAGCTGCCACGCCTCGGCGCGCAACCGCGCGCCTTCCCGCAGGCTGGAACCCGCGTCGATCATGAGGGCCGCACCGTCCCCGGCCACCAGTCCGACCGTGCAGTCCCAGCCGGGAAGGCGGCACCGTCCGACGCGTGGCGTCAATCCCTGCCACCCGCACTCTTCCCAAGTCACCGTCATGCCCCGACGCTAGCTGTAGCGCGGCGTCAGCCGGTGAAGGAGGGGGCGGGGGCAGGCCGTGGAGAGGGCCCGTCGTGAGGGCTTCCGGGGTCGCCATGGGCGGGCCGAGGGGCGGTGTGGTCGCCCGCGTGCTCGCCGGTCGGCGGACCCCGGCCGACCGCGCCCGTCGTCGCGTACCCGTCGGTAGGAAGCGCGCCGACA
Source organism: Streptomyces akebiae (assembly GCF_019599145.1). Lineage (NCBI taxonomy): Bacteria > Bacillati > Actinomycetota > Actinomycetes > Kitasatosporales > Streptomycetaceae > Streptomyces > Streptomyces akebiae. The sequence goes on from NZ_CP080647.1 coordinate 6,835,893, forward strand.
GGGGACCCGGCGACGGCCGGGCAGGGGCCCGACATCGCCGGACAGGTCGGTACACGTCGGCATGACATGGCTGGACCGGCCTTGCCGGGGGCGTACCCCACCGCCGTACACTGGGCGGGGAGTGTTGGCACTCGCCCGCGGTGAGTGCCAAGGGGGAGTCACGGAAGAGCGAGCTGGAGGTGTGCGCGATGCTCAGTGAACGCAGGCTCCAGGTGCTGCGCGCCATCGTCCAGGACTACGTGGGCACCGAGGAGCCGGTCGGTTCCAAGGCGCTCACGGAGCGGCACAACCTCGGGGTCTCCCCGGCGACCGTCCGCAACGACATGGCGGCGCTGGAGGACGAGGGCTTCATCGCCCAGCCCCACACCAGCGCGGGCCGCATCCCCACCGACAAGGGGTACCGGCTCTTCGTCGACAAGCTGGCGGGCGTCAAGCCGATGACCCCGCCCGAGCGGCGCGCCATCCAGAACTTCCTGGACGGCGCGGTCGACCTCGACGACGTGGTGGCGCGGACCGTGCGGCTGCTGGCGCAGCTCACGCGGCAGGTCGCCGTCGTGCAGTATCCGTCGCTCACACGCTCGACGGTGCGGCACGTGGAGCTGCTGTCGCTGGCCCCCGCCCGGCTGATGCTCGTGCTGATCACGGACACCGGACGGGTGGAGCAGCGGCTGGTGGACTGCCCGGCGCCCTTCGGGGAAACGTCACTCGCGGATCTGCGCGCCCGCCTCAACAGCAAGGTCGCGGGCCGCCGGTTCACCGATGTGCCGAGGCTGGTCGAGGACCTGCCGGAGGCGTTCGACGTCGAGGACCGGGGCACGGTCGCCACGGTGCTCTCCACCTTGCTGGAGGCACTCGTCGAGGAGAGCGAGGAGCGGCTGATGATCGGCGGTACCGCCAATCTCACCCGCTTCGGACATGACTTCCCCCTCACCATCCGGCCCGTTCTGGAAGCCTTGGAGGAGCAGGTCGTCCTTCTCAAGTTGCTTGGCGAGGCCGGGGATTCGGGCATGACCGTACGCATCGGTCATGAGAACGCGTATGAGGGACTCAACTCCACGTCCGTCGTCTCCGTCGGTTACGGTTCGGGCGGCGAGGCAGTAGCGAAACTGGGCGTGGTCGGACCTACGCGCATGGACTATCCGGGAACGATGGGAGCGGTACGAGCGGTGGCACGGTACGTCGGACAGATCCTGGCGGAGTCTTAAGTGGCCACGGACTACTACGCCGTGCTCGGCGTGCGCCGCGACGCGTCTCAGGACGAGATCAAGAAGGCGTTCCGGAGGCTCGCGCGCGAGCTGCACCCGGACGTCAATCCCGATCCGAAGACACAGGAGCGGTTCAAGGAGATCAACGCCGCCTACGAGGTGTTGTCGGACCCGCAGAAGAAGCAGGTCTACGACCTCGGCGGCGACCCGCTGTCCCAGGCGGGCGGCGGAGGCGCGGGCGGCTTCGGCGCCGGTGGCTTCGGGAACTTCTCGGACATCATGGACGCGTTCTTCGGTACGGCGTCCCAGCGCGGCCCCCGGTCGCGTACGCGCCGCGGTCAGGACGCGATGATCCGGCTGGAGATCGACCTCGACGAGGCGGCCTTCGGTACGACGAAGGACATCCAGGTCGACACCGCCATCGTCTGCGCGACGTGCAGCGGCGAGGGCGCGGCCCCGGGGACGACCGCCCAGACCTGTGACATGTGTCGCGGTCGTGGTGAGGTCTCCCAGGTCACGCGTTCCTTCCTCGGCCAGGTCATGACCTCCCGGCCCTGCCCGCAGTGCCAGGGCTTCGGCACGATCGTCCCCAACCCGTGCCCCGAGTGCGCGGGCGACGGACGGGTGCGGTCGCGGCGGACGCTCACGGTCAAGATCCCGGCCGGTGTCGACAACGGCACGCGCATCCAGCTCGCCGGTGAGGGCGAGGTCGGGCCCGGCGGCGGTCCCGCCGGTGACCTCTACGTCGAGATCCACGAGCTGCCGCACCCGATGTTCCAGCGGCGCGGCGACGATCTGCACTGCACGGTGACGATCCCGATGACGGCGGCGTCGCTCGGTACGAAGGTGCCGCTGGAGACGCTGGACGGGCTGGAGGAGGTCGACATCCGGCCCGGGACGCAGTCCGGGCAGTCGATCCCGCTGCACGGGCGCGGTGTCACGCATCTGCGGGGCGGCGGGCGGGGCGACCTGATCGTCCACGTCGAGGTCCAGACGCCGACGAAGCTGGACCCCGAGCAGGAGGGGCTGCTGCGGCAGCTGGCCGCGCTGCGGGGTGAGGAGCGGCCCACGGGGCAGTTCCAGCCCGGGCAGCAGGGGCTGTTCTCCCGGTTGAAGGACGCGTTCAACGGGCGGTGACCGTAGTTCGTTCGGCTGCGGGCGCGTGGGGCTCCTCGCACAGCTCCCCGCGCCCCTGAAAGATCAGGCCCCTGCGGGCCTGAAAGATCAGCCACCCGCGGCCTGAAGGCGACCGGCTGCGCCCCTGAAAGCACGGGGCGCAGCCCCGGCTTTTCAGGGGCGCGGGGAACTGCGCGGCCCGCCCCCACGCACCCGCACCCGATCGACTAGCGTCCGCCCCCGATTCGGCTCCACCCGGAGGCCGTGGCACCATGCCGTCATGTCCTCCGCACTGACCGATCTCGTCCCGCTCCCGATCGTGCAGGCCCCGATGGCGGGCGGTGTGTCCGTGCCGCGGCTGGCCGCCGCCGTGTCCGAGGCCGGCGGGCTGGGGTTCCTCGCCGCCGGGTACAAGACGGCCGACGGGATGTACCAGGAGATCAAGGCGCTCCGGGCGCTCACCTCACGCCCCTTCGGCGTGAACCTCTTCATGCCGCAGCCGGAGCACCCCGGTGCGAGCACCGGCTCCACCGGAGTGGCTGACGCCGCGCCCCCCGCTGCCGCCGCCGTCGAGGTCTACGCGGAGCAGCTCGCCGGTGAGGCCACCTGGTACGACGCCGAGCTGGGCGACCCGGACAGCGGACGCGACGACGGTTACGAGGCCAAGCTCGCCGTGCTGCTCGACAACCCGGTGCCCGTGGTGTCGTTCCACTTCGGCTGCCCGACGCCCGAGGTCGTCGACGCCCTCGCCCGCAAGGGCACCCTCACCCTGGTCACCGCGACCTCGGCGGAGGAGGCGCAGGCCGTGGAGCGGTCCGGGGCCCACGCCGTGATCGTCCAGGGCGTCGAGGCCGGCGGCCACCAGGGCACCCACCGGGACGACCCCGAGCGGGACCGCGCCGGCATCGGTCTGCTCTCGCTCGTCGCCCAGGTCCGCGAAGCCGTGGCGCTGCCGATGGTCGCGGCCGGCGGCATCATGCGCGGCAGCCAGATCGCCGCCCTCCTCACGGCGGGCGTGAGCGCGGCCCAGCTCGGCACGGCGTTCCTCGCGACCGCCGAGTCCGGCGCGCACGCCGTGCACAAGCAGGCCCTCACCGACCCCCTCTTCGTCCGCACCGAGCTGACCCGGGCCTTCTCCGGCCGTCCGGCCCGGGGCCTGGTCAACCGGTTCCTGCGCGAGCACGGCCCGTACGCGCCCGTCGCCTATCCGGAGGTCCACCACCTCACCTCGCCGCTGCGCAAGGCCGCCGCGAAGGCCGGGGACGCGCAGGGCATGGCGCTCTGGGCCGGGCAGGGGCACCGGATGGCCCGGGACATGCCGGCCGGGGAACTGGTCGAGGTGCTGGCCGCCGAGATCGCCGCCGCACAGGCCGAGCAGGCCGCGGCGCGGGTCGGCGGCCCGGCCGCGGGGCTGGGCGGCGGACGGACCGGGAACGAGGGGCGATGACCGCACCGGTGTTCGTGGTCGACTCGCTGGACCTGCCGGACGGCTGCGGCGGCGAGCTCGTCCTCGACGGACCCGAGGGCCGGCACGCCGTCTCCGTGAAGCGGCTGCGGGCCGGTGAGGACGTGGTCCTCACGGACGGGCGCGGCCGCTGGGCCGAGGGGATCGTCAAGGCCGCCGAGGGCAAGGACCGGCTCGTGGTCATGGACCTGGAGACCGTGCACGAGCAGCCCGCGGCGCAGCCCCGGATCACCGTCGTCCAGGCGCTGCCCAAGGGCGACCGGGGCGAGCTGGCCGTCGAGACCATGACCGAGGTCGGTATCGACGCGATCGTGCCCTGGGCCGCCTCCCGCTGCATCACCCAATGGAAGGGCGAGCGGGGGCAGAAGGCCCTCGCCAAGTGGCGGGCCACCGCCCGCGAGGCGGGCAAGCAGTCCCGCCGGGTGCGGTTCCCCGAGGTCGCCGACGCGGCCACGGGCAAGCAGGTCGCGGAGCTGCTGGCGAAGGCCGACTTCGCCGCGGTCCTGCACGAGAGCGGCGACGAGACACTGGCCACGGCCGAGCTGCCGACGGCCGGGGAGATCGTGCTCGTCGTGGGGCCCGAGGGGGGCGTGTCGCCGGAGGAGCTGGCGCTCTTCGGCGAGGCGGGCGCGGGGGCGTACCGACTCGGGCCCAGTGTGCTGCGTACATCGACCGCCGGGACGGCGGCCGGGGCGTTGCTGCTGGGCCGAACCGGACGCTGGTCCTGACCGCCACCCGGTCCCGACCGGCGTCCCCGACCCTCCGAGGGAGCATCGTGGAACTCGCCCAAGTAAGGCTGCTCGTCTCCGACTTCACCGTCTGCTACCGCTTCTACGCCGATGTGCTCGGGCTGAAGCCGCAGTCCGGGGCGGTCGACGGGCCGTACGAGAAGTTCAGCCCGGCCGTCGGGTCCGCGGGGATCGCCCTCCAGGACCGGGCGATGATGGCCGAGGTGCTCGGGGAACTGGCCGACGCGGCGAACGGGCACCGGTCACTGGTCGTCCTGCGGGTCGACGACCTCGACGCGTACTGCGAGCCGGATCACCTCGTTCGGCGTGCGGCTCCTGCACGGGCCCGCACGTATGACCGACCGTATGCGGGTGGCCCATCTCAAGGATCCCGAGGGGAACTTGGTCGAGCTGCAGGAATGGCTGCTGATGAGCGGCTGACGTCCCCGCCCGTGTCCCCCGATCGGCGGCGGCTTGGCCGCATGCGGTCTTCCGTGCCGCCGCGGGCGGTGGCAGGCTGCCATGCATGGGGGCATGGAGGCGTGTCGAGGCGTACCGGACGGGCGGGCGTCGGCTCCTGCTGGGAGCCGGGCTCGGCATCTGCGCGGTCGCCGCTCTGGTGGCCTGTGAGGGCGGCGGGCTCAACACCGGCGCGGTCGCGTTCACCACGGACCAGCTCGCCACCAAGGAGCTGGAGCGGGAGGGCCTCGACGTCCAGTGGCTCAACTGCACGGCGTCGTACGACAGCGACGGCGGGGGCGGGCAGGGTGACGACAAGAAGTCCGGCGCGCCGTCCGCGTCCGTGAACACCGTCGCGAACGTCGACTGCACCGGCGAGGACAAGGAAGGCCGGGACATCGAGGTCACCGGGAAGGTGACCAAAGAGGTCAACGGCAGGTGCGTACGCGGGGACCTGACCGCGAAGGTCGACGGCAAGGAGTGGTTCCACGTCGAGGGGCTCGGCAACTGCGACGCCCCGGCCCCGACGCCGAGCGCCGGACAGCCGGACCCCGACCGGCCGGGGCCGACCGCGACGGTCACCGTCACCCAGACCATCTGGTGCCAGAAGGACCCGGCGTGCGTGCCCGAGGGCAAGTGAGGCCCGGCCCGGGGCAACGCTGACCCGGTGCGAGGGACATGATCCAAACCCCTCCCCATCAGACCGAACGCTGCATAAAGTAACTGGGTGACTCAGCTCGCGTATTTCCGGTATCCGCATCTGCACGGCGACCTGGTCGCCTTCACCGCCGAGGACGACGTGTGGGTCGCGCCTCTGGACGGCGGCCGTGCCTGGCGGGTCAGCGCGGACAACGTACCCGTGAACCATCCGCGGATCTCCCCGGACGGCACCACCGTCGCGTGGACCTCCACCCGGGACGGCGCACCCGAGGTGCATATCGCGCCCGTCGACGGTGGATCGGCCAAGCGCCTGACGTACTGGGGGAGTTGGCGCACCCAGGTGCGCGGCTGGACACCCGACGGTCGGGTCCTCGCGCTCAGCACCCACGGCCAGGCCAGCCTGCGGCGGAGCTGGGCTCGCGCCGTGCCGCTCGACGGCGGACCGGCCACCACCCTCCCCTACGGGCCGGTCGGCGACGTCGCCCACGGGCCCGCCACCGTGCTGCTGTCCGCGCCGATGGGCCGCGAGGCCGCCTGGTGGAAGCGGTACCGGGGCGGCACGGCGGGCAAACTGTGGATCGACCGGGCCGACGAGGGTGCCGAGGGCGCCGGGGAATTCGTGCGCCTGCACACCGAGTTGGACGGCAACCTCGAATACCCGATGTGGGTCGGGGACCGGATCGCGTTCCTCTCCGACCACGAGGGCGTCGGGGCGCTCTACTCCTCCCTCGGTGACGGCTCCGACCTGCGCCGGCACACCCCGGTCGACGGTTTCTACGCCCGGCACGCGGCCACCGACGGCACCCGGGTCGTGTACGCGTCCGCCGGGGAGCTGTGGCTGCTGGACGACCTGGCCGGCGCCGAGCCGCGCAGGCTCGACATCCGGCTGGGCGGACAGCGCGTCGACCTCCAGCCGTTCCCGGTGAACGCCTCCCGCTGGTTCGGGTCCGCCTCGCCCGATCACACCGCCCGGGGCAGCGCCGTCTCCGTGCGCGGCTCGATCCACTGGATCACCCACCGCTCCGGCCCCGCCCGCGCGCTCGCCGCCGAGGACGGCGTACGGGCCCGGCTGCCCCGCACCTTCCGGGTGGAGGGCGAGGAGTGGGTGGTGTGGGTGACGGACGCGGAGGGCGACGACGCGCTGGAGTTCGCCCCGGCGACCGGCGTCGGTCCCGGCGCCACCCCGCGCCGCCTCGCCGCCGGGCAGCTGGGCCGTGTCCTCGGGCTCGCCGTGGCCCCCGACGGCAGCCGGGTCGCCGTCGCCGCCGACGACGGCCGCGTGCTGCTCGTCGAGCGGGAGACCGGCGAGGTGCGCGAGGTCGACCGCAGCGAGGACGGCGAGGTGACCGGGCTGGTCTTCTCGCCCGACTCGGCCTGGCTCGCCTGGTCGCACCCCGGCCCGCGCCCGCTGCGCCAGCTCAAGCTCGCCAACACCGCCGACCTGTCCGTCACCGAGGCGACCCCGCTGCGCTTCCAGGACTTCTCGCCGACGTTCACGCTCGACGGCAAACACCTCGCCTTCCTCTCCGCGCGCGCCTTCGACCCCGTCTACGACGAACACGTATTCGACCTGCACTTCGTCAGCGGCGCCCGCCCGCACCTCATCACGCTCGCGGCGACCACCCCGTCCCCCTTCGGGCCGCAGCGCCACGGCCGGCCGTTCGAGGCGCCCGACAAGGACGAGACCCCGGACAGCGAGGGCGCCCCCGCCACCCGGATCGACCTCGAAGGGCTCGCCGACCGGATCGTCCCCTTCCCGGTCGAGGCCGCCCGCTACTCCACGCTCCGCGCCGCCAAGGACGGCGTGCTGTGGCTGCGCCACCCCGTCACCGGCGTCCTCGGCCATCTGCGGGCCACCCCCGACGACCCGGACCCGAAGACCTCCCTGGAGCGGTACGACCTCGCCCAGCGGCGCCTGGAGTATCTGGCGTCCGACGCCGACCACTTCGCCGTCAGCGGCGACGGCAAACGGGTCCTGCTGTGGACCGACGGCAAGCTCAAGGTCGTCCCCAGCGACCGGCGTGCCTCCGGCGACGACGACAGCGACACCAACGTCACGGTCGACCTCTCGCGCATCCGGCGGACCGTCGACCCGGCCGCCGAGTGGCGCCAGATGTTCGACGAGACCGGCCGCCTGATGCGGGACAACTTCTGGCGGCCCGACCTGGGCGGAGTCGACTGGTCCGGCGTCCTGGACCGCTACCGCCCCGTCCTTCGGCGGGTGGCCACCCACGACGACCTCGTGGACCTGCTCTGGGAAGTACAGGGCGAGTTGGGCACCTCCCACGCGTACGTCACCCCGCGCGGCCGGGGCGGCTCCGGCGACCGGCGGCAGGGGCTGCTCGGCGCGGACATCTCCCGGCACGAGGACGGTCCCCAGGGCACGCCGCTGTGGCGCATCGACCGGGTGCTGCCGTCGGAGACCTCCGACCCGGACGCGCACTCGCCGCTCGCCGCGCCCGGCGTGGCCGTGCGGGCCGGGGACGCGATCATCGCCGTCGGCGGGCAGCCGGTGGATCCGCTGGCCGGGCCCGGACCGCTGCTGGTCGGCACGGCGGGCAAGGCGGTCGAGCTGACCGTGCTGCCGTCGGGCGGCGGGGATCTGCGGCACCCCGTGGTGGTGCCGATCTCCGACGAGGAGCCCCTGCGGTACCACGCGTGGGTGGCGGACCGGCGGGCGTACGTGCACGAGAAGTCCGGCGGCCGGCTCGGGTATCTCCACGTGCCCGACATGGTCGGTTCCGGCTGGGCCCAGCTCCACCGCGATCTGCGCATCGAGGTCGCGCGGGAGGGGCTGGTCGTGGACGTCCGGGAGAACCGGGGCGGGCACACCTCCCAGCTCGTGGTGGAGAAGCTGGCCCGGCGGATCGTCGGGTGGGACCTGCCGCGGGGGATGCGGGCCAGCAGCTATCCCGACGACGCGCCCCGGGGACCCGTCGTCGCCGTCGCCAACGAGTTCTCCGGGTCCGACGGGGATATCGTCAACGCGGCGATCAAGGCGCTCGGGATCGGGCCGGTGGTCGGTACCCGGACCTGGGGCGGGGTCGTCGGGATCGACAGCCGGTACCGGCTGGTGGACGGGACGCTGGTGACCCAGCCGAAGTACGCGTTCTGGCTGGAGGGTTACGGGTGGGGGGTCGAGAACCACGGGGTCGATCCCGACGTGGAGGTGGTGCAGGCGCCGCAGGACCACGCCGCCGGGCGTGACCCTCAGCTCGACGAGGCCATCCGGATCGCGCTGGAGGGGTTGGAGTCGGCGCCGGCGAAGGTGGCGCCTTCGCTGCCCGGGTCCTAGCCCGTCGTTCATGTGCGGGTCCGGTGGGGGCTTCTCGCGCAGTTCCCCGCGCCCCTGAACAAGCGGGGCTGCGCCCCTGCTTTTTCGGGCCGAAAGGCCGTAGGCCTTTCAGGGGCGCGGGGAACTGCGCGAGAAGCCCCTCAAGGATGGGACGGGTAAGGGCGGCGGGGGCGGAACCGTCTCGATACGATGCCGGGGACAGTGATCGAACCGGGAGGCGCACGCATGGCTGGGGAGCCGCAGGACGACTGCCTTTTCTGCAAGATCGTCGCGGGACACGTCCCGGCGACGATCGTGAGGGAGACGGAGACGACGGTCGCGTTCCGGGACATCAACCCCCAGGCACCGACCCACGTCCTGGTCATCCCGAAGGCGCACTACGCGGACGCCGCGACACTCGCCACCGCCGCCCCCGACCTGGCCGCGGACGTCCTGCGCGAGACACAGGCCGTCGCGGACGAGGACAAGCTGGAGAGCTACCGCATCGTCTTCAACACCGGCACCGGCGCCGGCCAGACCGTCTTCCACGCGCACGCCCACGTCGTCGGCGGTCGCGGCCTGCAGTGGCCCCCCGGGTGACGAGCCGTGTCCGTACGTGAACTGGTGGTCCTGGGCACCGCCAGCCAGGTCCCGACCCGGCACCGCAACCACAACGGCTATCTGCTCCGCTGGGGCACCGAGGGGCTCCTCTTCGACCCCGGCGAGGGCACCCAGCGGCAGATGCTGCGCGCCGGGGTCGCCGCACACGACCTGAACCGCATCTGCGTCACCCACTTCCACGGCGACCACTCGCTGGGGCTGGCCGGTGTGATCCAGCGGATCAACCTCGACCGCGTCCCGCACGACGTGACGGCGCACTACCCGCGCTCCGGCCAGCGGTTCTTCGACCGGCTGCGGTACGCCACCGCCTACCGGGAGACGGTCCAGTTGATCGAGGCGCCGGTCGAGGGCGAGGGCGGAGTGCTGGCCGCCACCCCCGCCTACACGCTCGACGCGCGGAAGCTCTCGCACCCCGTCGAGTCGTACGGGTACCGCCTCGTCGAGCCCGACGGACGCCGGATGCTGCCCGAGCGGCTCGCCGCGCACGGGATCAAGGGACCGGACATCGGGCTGATCCAGCGGGAGGGCGCGATCGGCGGCGTCCGGCTGGAGGACGTCAGCGAACTGCGGCGCGGACAGCGGTTCGCGTTCGTCATGGACACCCGGTTGTGCGACGGGGTCTACGCCCTCGCCGACGCGGCCGACATGCTCGTCATCGAGTCCACCTTCCTGAACGAGGACATCGAACTCGCCGTCGACCACGGCCATCTGACAGCCGGTCAGGCGGCTTCCGTCGCCCGCGACTGCGGTGTACGGCATCTCGTCCTCACCCACTTCAGCCAGCGGTACACCGAGCCCGAGGAGTTCGAACGGCAGGCGCGGGCCGCCGGGTTCGAGGGAGAGCTGACCGTGGCGCACGACCTGCTGCGGGTGGCGCTTCCGAAACGGCGTGAGAGCGGCCGTACGATGCTTTGATGTCCCTCCCCAAAGCTGAACTGCACCTGCACATCGAAGGAACCCTGGAGCCGGAGCTGGCCTTCGCACTGGCCGCCCGGAACGGGGTCGCGCTGCCGTACGCGGACACCGAAGCGCTGCGCAAGGCCTACGAGTTCGAGGATCTGCAGTCCTTTCTGAACCTGTACTACGAGCTGATGACGGTCCTGCGCACCGAGCAGGACTTCGCGGACCTGGCCGACGCCTATCTCGCCCGCGCCGCCGCCCAGGGCGTACGCCACGCCGAGATCTTCTTCGACCCGCAGGCCCATGGGGCGCGGGGCGTCGGGATGGGCACGGTCGTCGAGGGGCTGTGGCGGGCGCTGGGCCGGAGCGAGGAGACGCACGGCATCTCCACCCAGTTGATCCTCTGCTTCCTGCGGGACGAGTCCGCCGCGTCGGCGCTCGACACGCTGAGGGCCGCCGAGCCGTATCTCGACCGGATCGCCGGGATCGGACTGGACTCGGCCGAGGTCGGGCATCCGCCGGCCAAGTTCCGTGAGGTGTACGAGGCGGCCGCCGCGCTCGGACTGCGACGCGTCGCGCACGCGGGGGAGGAGGGCCCGCCGGAGTACATCACCGAGGCCCTCGACGTCCTCGGGGTCGAGCGGGTCGACCACGGGCTGCGTTGCATGGAGGACCCGGCCCTCGTCGAGCGGCTGGTGCGCGAGCGGATCCCGCTGACGCTCTGCCCGCTCTCCAACGTCCGGCTGCGCGCCGTCGACACCCTCGCCGACCACCCCCTGCCCGCCATGCTCGACGCGGGCCTGCTCTGCACGGTCAACTCCGACGACCCGGCCTACTTCGGCGGGTACGCCGGCGACAACTTCGACGCCGTGCGCCGCACCCTCGGCCTGAGCGAGGACCGGCTGCGGGAGCTTGCCCGCAACTCCTTCACCGCGTCCTTCCTGGAGCACGACGAGGAGCGGCGGGCCCGCTATCTCGCCGAGGTGGACGCGTACGAGTTCGGGTGACCGGGGCGGGCGCGGACGACCCTCAGGCCGCCGGGCGGTACTCCGGTCGCCCGGCGGTCGCCTGCTCCTCGTAGCGGGCGTGTTCCGTCGTGGGCGTCGTGGTGCGCAGGGCCACCCAGGTCATGGGGGCCGTGATCAGGAGCAGGCCCACGGCCAGGATCGCGCCCATCGCCGGATAGCCGGCGTGAGCGGAGAGCAGGCTGCCGACGAGGGGCCCGGCGGCCGTGCCGAGTGAGGACGCGGAGCCGATCAGGACCGCCCAGCGGCCACGCGGGTCGAGGGAGGCGGCGAGGCCGATGAGGTACGACAGGACGACCGGGTAGAGCGCGTTCCAGGCGATCTCACCCGTGGCGAAGGACGTCAGGTCGGTCGCGGTGGCGCTGAGCGCGATACAGCCGGAGATGAGCGCCGTGCCGACGCCGATGGGCAGCGCGCGGCCGAAGCGCACGCCCAGCGCACTCGCCCCGATCACCCCCAGCAGGCCCGCGCCGAGCGCCGTCGCGAAGACGGCGCCGACGGTGACCTCGGAGAGCCCGGCCTGGGTGGTGCCGATCCGGCCGCTGACGCCCCAGAGGGAGTTCTGCGCCAGGGACCACAGCAGGAGCGTGACGGCAAGGGTCAGACCGTGGCGCGGGTGGGGGAGCGGGCCCCGTTCCCGGGCGACCTGGGCCGTGGCCACCGGGGCGGCGAGCCGGGCGGTGGCCGGGAGGGTGAGCAGGGCCGTGAGGGCGAGGGCGGCGAGGGGGAGGCCGTGACCCGGGCCCAGGCGGGGGAGCGTCAGATACAGCGCGCCCGCCAGCGCCGAGACGCTCAACAGGCCCGTCGTCGACACCCGGTGCGGGTCGCGCTGCGCGGCGATCCCGGTGGCGGCCACGGCGGTCGCCGTACCGGAACCGAAGCCGCCGAGGACCGCGCCCGCGACCACCGCGGGCAGGGCGGTGGTGAGAGCGGCGGTGCCGTAGCCGGCGGCGGCGAGCAGCAGGCCCGCCCGGGCGAGGCGGCGGGGGCCGAGGCGTGCCACGTGGGCGGCGAGCGTGAAGCCGGCCGTGGCCGAACCCAGCAGCAGCGCACTGCCGACGGCGCCGGCCTCGGTGGTGGTGAGGGGGAGTGCCGCGTCGAGTCTGCCCACGGTGGTGGGCAGGAGGTACGCGGCGAGATACCCGGCCGTGAAAAGGGCGACGAGGGGCCAGGGCGGGGTGGTGGTGCGGGGGGACACGGGCGTTCCTGGACGTGCGAAGGTGCGGCTCGATGAGGGGGGTTGGGCGGCTGGCTGTCGACGGACAGGGACGCGCGGAGAATGTGTATCACGGCGCGTTTGGGGTGGGGATTACTGGGTAGGCGCAGGGGGTTTTGGGGTGGGTGCCTCGTCGCTCGGGGGTGTGGGTTCGTTGGCGACCGCGGGTCCGGTGGGGCTTCTCGCGCAGTTCCCCGCGCCCCTGAAAAACGGGGCTCCGCCCCTGCTTTTTCAGGGGCGCGGGGTCGGCGCCGGTCCTCAAGCCGAGCGGCGGAAGCCGATCGTCGGTACCGCTCGTCGCAGTGGCCACGGGCTGACGTGGTCCTTCGGGAGGAAGTCCTCCAGGAAGGCGTACCGGCGCAGGGCGGCGGGATCCTGGCGGTCCACCGACTGCACCCGCCGCCACCACGCGGCGATCTCGGCCCAGCCGGGCGCGGACAGCGACCCGCCGAACTCCTGCACCGACAGCGCCGCGGTCAGTCCCGCGAAGGCCAGCCGGTCCGCCAGCGGCCAGTGGGCCAGCGTGCCGGTGACGAACCCGGCGACGAACACATCGCCCGCGCCCGTGGGATCCATCGCCTCCACGGCGATGGCCGGCACCTCCGCCGTCTCACCGGTCCGCCCGTCCACGGCGTACGCGCCCTCCGCGCCCAGCGTCACCACGGCCACCGGGACGTGCTCGGTGAGGGCGCGGGCGGCGGCCCGGGGGCACTCGGCGCGGGTGTACCGCATCGCCTCGGCCGCGTTGGGCAGGAACGCCTCGCAGTGGGCGAGGTCGGGGAGCCCCGCCAGGTCCCAGGCGCCGGTCTCGTCCCAGCCGACGTCCGCGAAGATCCGGGTGCCCTTGCCCGCGGCCTGGGCGATCCAGGGGGCGCGTACGCCGGGGGCGAGGGAGGCGACGGCGGCGCGCGCGGGGGGCGCGCACTGCGGCGCGGACTGCTCCGGGGGCGCCTCGTGGCCGTGGGAGACCATCGTGCGCTCGCCCTCGTACGCCATGGAGACCGTGACCGGGGAGTGCCAGCCGAGGACCGTGCGGGAGGTGGAGAGGTCGATGCCCTCGCCCTGCTCCAGGGCGTCCCAGCAGTACTCGCCGTAGTGGTCGTCGCCGAAGGCCGCCGCGAGGGAGGTCTTCAGGCCGAGCCGGGCCAGGGCCGTGGCCATGTTCGCCACACCGCCGGGGCTCGACCCCATCCCGCGTGCCCAGGACTCGGTTCCGCGCACCGGGGCGGAGTCGAGCCCGGTGAAGATGATGTCGAGGAAGACGGTGCCCGTCAGATAGACGTCCCAGGGCGGGTCATCCGGTGCGCGCAGGGCCCTCAGCGGGTCGACCTGGGGCCGGTGCGGTCGCTCTCCCTTGAACGCGGTCACGATGTGCTCCCTGGCGTGGTGCGGATCCAGCCAGTCTGCACCAAACACTTCGCTGGGTGCTGGTGGTCACGCCGGTCCGGGGGCGCGAGGGTGCGTGGTCGGGTGCGGGAGCGTGGGGGTTGCTCGCGCAGTTCCCCGCGCCCCTTGAGGACCAGCCCCTGCTTTTGAGGGGCGCGGGGAACTGCGCGAGAAGCCCCACCGGGCCGCACCCGACCACGTACCGTCACCGGGGCACGACGCGCACCCCGGCGGCTACCAGCGAGGCACCGCCGGGGTCACCCACCCCGGCTCCGCCACCCGCATCGCCGCCGCGTCGTCGCGGTCCCTCAGCGAACCGTCGTCGTCCAGCCACCGCCTGTGCAGGAACTCCAGCCTGTCCCGGTCCAGTTCGACCCCGAGGCCCGGCGCGTCCGACACCCGTACCGCCCCGTCCTCGAAGGTGAGCCGCGTGGTGAGGACGTCCTCGGACTGCCAGGGGTAGTGGGAGTCGCAGGCATGGTGGAGGCCGGGGACCGTGGACGCCACGTGCGTCATCGCCGCGAGGCTGATCCCCAGGTGGGTGTTGGAGTGCATGGACACGCCGACCCCGAACGTCCGGCAGATCGCGGCCAGTTCACGCGTGTTGCGCAGCCCGCCCCAGTAGTGGTGGTCGGAGAGGACGACCTGCACGGCCCCCTGCGTGAACGCCTCCTCGATCTCCGCGAAGGTCGTCACGCACATGTTGGTGGCCAGCGGTACCGACGTCCGCGCCGCCACCTCGGCCATCGCGGGCGTCCCGAGCGCCGGGTCCTCCAGGTATTCGAGCACGTCCCCCAGCGCGTCCGCGACCTTCAGCGAAGTCTCCACGGACCAGGCCCCGTTCGGGTCCAGCCGCAGCGGATGCCCGGGGAACGCCCCGGCCAGCGCACGGATCGCCGCGACCTCCTCGTCCGGCGGGAAGACACCCCCCTTGAGCTTGAACGACGTGAACCCGTACCGCTCCTTGAACCTCCGGGCCTGCTCCACGACCCCGGCCGGGTCCAGGGCGGCACCCCAGTCGTCCCGCTCGCTCACGACGCCCTCGGGGTGGTCGGCCCACTTGTAGAAGAGGTACGCGCTGTACTCCACGGTGTCCCGCACCTTCCCGCCGAGCAGCGCGTGCACGGGCAGCCCCAGCGCCTTGCCGAGCGCGTCGAGACAGGCGACCTCGAACCCCGACACCACCGACAGGCGCAGCTTGTCGGCCGTCTGGACACCGCGCAGCCCACCCACGTCGACCTGCCCGGAGACCCGCGCCCCGTCGACGGCCACCTCGTCGGCGAGCACGAAGAGCCCGTTCAGATCGCTGACCTGCCGGCCCACCAGTTTCTGCGCGAAGGGCCTGGCCAGCTCCAGGTACTTGGTGTCGCCGTACGTCTCGCCCACCCCCGTGGTCCCGTCGGCGGTCACCACCTCCACGATCAGCCGGGGGGTGTACGGCTGGTGCACCCCCTGGGTGTTCAGCAGCGGCGGGTCGGCCACCAGGATCGGGGTCAGCCGGACCTCGGTGATGGTCAGGTCACGGATCTCGGTCACGGAGCGGCTCCTGCGGTACGGACGGCGGAGGGGCGGAGGACGGTTCCGGGGTCTGCGCCGGGGCCCGCCCGTGTCCTTCGCTCAGATAATCATGTTCATGTATGTATATGAAGGTTAGGTATGAGAACGATCGAGCGTCAAGAGGGTCGGCGGCACGCACCATGAGGGCCGCTGCGGCGGAGACAAGGGGGACGACGGCACCCGAGCCGTACCGCGGGCCTAAAAGCCTTTCGGCACTGTCAGCGTGGCGTCGTACTCTTGAACCACCAGGCAGCCGTCACGGCAGCCAAGCCTCACGAGGAGGACGTGCGGCCTCTAGAGCCGGCCCATGACTCAGACACGCACAGCTCACACCCCCGCGCAGGGCAAGGCGAGAGCGCAGTTCACCGTCCCCGCGGCGCACCCCATGGTGACCGTGCTGGGTTCCGGCGACTCCCTCCTGCGCGTGATCGAGAAGGCCTTCCCGGCGGTCGACATCCATGTCCGGGGCAATGAGATCAGCGCGGTCGGCGACTCCCCCGAAGTCGCTCTCGTCCAGCGCCTGTTCGACGAGATGATGCTGGTGCTCCGCACCGGACAGCCGATGACGGAGGATGCGGTGGAACGCTCGATCGCCATGCTGAGGGCGAGCGAGAACGGGAAGAGCGAAGGCCAGGAGACCCCGGCCGAGGTGCTCACACAGAACATCCTGTCCTCGCGTGGCCGCACGATCCGCCCCAAGACGCTCAACCAGAAGCGGTACGTCGACGCCATCGACAAGCACACGATCGTCTTCGGCATCGGCCCGGCCGGCACCGGCAAGACGTATCTCGCCATGGCCAAGGCCGTCCAGGCCCTGCAGTCCAAGCAGGTCAACCGCATCATCCTGACCCGCCCGGCGGTCGAGGCCGGCGAACGCCTCGGCTTCCTCCCCGGCACCCTCTACGAGAAGATCGACCCCTACCTGCGTCCGCTGTACGACGCGCTGCACGACATGCTCGACCCCGACTCGATCCCCCGGCTGATGGCCGCCGGGACCATCGAGGTCGCGCCGCTGGCGTACATGCGTGGTCGCACGCTCAACGACGCCTTCATCATCCTCGACGAGGCCCAGAACACCTCGCCCGAGCAGATGAAGATGTTCCTCACCCGCCTCGGCTTCGACTCGAAGATCGTGATCACGGGTGACGTGACGCAGGTCGACCTGCCGAACGGCACGAAGTCCGGTCTGCGCCAGGTGCAGGACATCCTGGAGGGCCTGGACGACGTGCACTTCTCCCGGCTGTCGTCCCAGGATGTCGTCCGGCACAAGCTCGTCGGCCGTATCGTCGACGCGTACGAGAAGTACGACAGCGAGAACGGTACGGAGAACGGCACCCGTAAGGGCGGCCGTGACAAGCGGAAGTAGACCAGCACGACCATGTCGATCGACGTCAACAACGAGTCCGGAACCGAGGTCGACGAGCAGGCGATCCTCGACATCGCCCGCTACGCGCTGACGCGGATGCGCATCCACCCCCTCTCCGAGCTCTCGGTGATCGTGGTGGACGCCGACGCCATGGAGCAGTTGCACATCCAGTGGATGGACCTGCCCGGTCCGACGGATGTCATGTCCTTCCCGATGGACGAGCTGCGTCCGCCGTCGAAGGACGACGACGAGCCGCCGCAGGGCCTGCTCGGCGACATCGTGCTGTGCCCGGAGGTCGCCGAGAAGCAGGGCAAGGAAGCGGACACGCAGCACTCCATGGACGAGGAGCTCCAGCTCCTCACCGTCCACGGAGTGCTGCACCTGCTGGGGTACGACCACGAGGAGCCGGACGAGAAGGCCGAGATGTTCGGCCTGCAGGCCGCCATCGTGGACGGCTGGCGTGCGGAGAAGGGCTTCACCGGCCCCTCCCCGGCACCGACCGTGTCATGAGCGCGTCTCTCATCGGTGGTGCCGTCGCCCTGGTCGTCGTCGCCTGGCTCGCCGCCTGCGCGGAGGCGGGCCTCGCGCGCGTCTCCAGCTTCCGTGCCGAGGAGGCCGTACGGGCCGGGCGGCGCGGCAGCGCGGGGCTCGCCCAGATCGCGGCGGACCCGACCCGCTATCTGAACGTCGCGCTGCTGGTGCGCGTGGCCTGCGAGATGGCCGCCGCCGCGCTCGTGACCTACGCCTGCCTGAAGGAGTTCGACGCGACCTGGGAGGCCCTGGTCGTCGCCATCGGGGTGATGGTCCTCGTCAGCTATGTGGCCGTCGGCGTCTCCCCGCGCACCATCGGCCGCCAGCACCCCCTGAACACGGCCACGGCCGCGGCGTACGTCCTGCTGCCGCTGGCCCGGATCATGGGCCCGATCCCGAACCTCCTGATCCTCATCGGTAACGCCCTGACGCCCGGCAAGGGTTTCCGCCGGGGCCCGTTCGCGTCCGAGGCCGAGCTGCGCGCCATGGTGGACCTCGCCGAGAAGGAGTCACTGATCGAGGCCGAGGAGCGCCGCATGGTGCACTCGGTCTTCGAGCTGGGCGACACCCTCGTCCGCGAGGTCATGGTCCCGCGCACCGACCTGGTCGCCATCGAGCGCTACAAGACCATCCGCCAGGCCCTCACCCTCGCCCTGCGCTCCGGTTTCTCGCGCATACCGGTCACGGGGGAGAACGAGGACGACATCGTCGGGATCGTGTATCTGAAGGACCTGGCCCGCAAGACGCACATCAGCCGGGACGCCGAGAGCGAACTGGTGTCCACGGCCATGCGGCCGGCCGTCTTCGTCCCCGACACCAAGAACGCCGGTGACCTGCTGCGCGAGATGCAGCAGGAGCGCAACCACGTCGCCGTCGTCATCGACGAGTACGGCGGCACCGCCGGCATCGTCACCATCGAGGACATCCTGGAGGAGATCGTCGGCGAGATCACCGACGAGTACGACCGTGAGCTGCCGCCGGTGGAGGAACTGGGCGACGACCGCTACCGCGTCACCGCCCGCCTCGACATCACCGACCTGGGCGAGCTGTACGGGCTCGACGCCTACGACGACGAGGACGTGGAGACCGTGGGCGGCCTCCTCGCCAAGGCCCTGGGGCGCGTCCCCATCGCCGGTGCCTCCTCCGTCGTCGCCCTGCCGGACGAGCGCGAACTGCGGCTCACGGCGGAGGCCGCCGCCGGCCGCCGGAACAAGATCGTCACGGTGCTGGTGGAGCCGATCGGTCCCGCCGAGTCGCCGGAGGAGGAGACGAAGTCCGAGTGACGCCACAGGAGTTGCGTGCCTTCTGCCTCTCCTTCGAGGAGGCCGTCGAGGACTTCCCCTTCCGCCCCGAGATCTCCGTCTTCAAGGTCCTCGGCAAGATGTTCGCCCTGAGCTGGACGGACCAGCCGCCCCTGAAGGTCAACCTCAAGTGCGACCCCGAGGACGCGGTCCGGCTCCGCACCGAACACCCCGGCCTCATCACTCCCGGCTACCACATGAACAAACGTCACTGGAACACCGTCGCCCTCGACGCGGGCCTCCCGGACCGCCTGGTCCAGGAGCTGATCGAGGACTCGTACGACCTGGTGGTGGCGGGTCTGCCCCGTGCGGAGCGCCTGCGTCTGGACCGGGCGTGACCGCACCCCGGGGCGGTGCGGACCGACCGGGTCTCCGTATGCTCGGCTCATGACCGACAGCAGCGCGCTCGACCTCGACCCCGAGGACCGGAAGATCGTCACCCTGGCCCGTTCCGCGCGGGCCCGCAACGGGGTGCCCGAGGGGGCGGCCGTACGTGACGAGACGGGCCGGACGTATGTCGCCGGGACCGTGGCCCTCGACTCCCTGCGGCTCAGCGCGCTGCGCACGGCCGTCGCCATGGCGGTGGCCTCCGGTGCGAAGTCCCTGGAGGCGGCGGCCGTGGTGAGCGGCGCCGAGACCGTCTCCGACGAGGACCGGGCCGCCGTGCGGGACCTCGGCGGGCCGGGGACCCCGGTACTGCTGGCCGGGCCGGACGGATCGGTGCGCGCCACGGTGACGGCGGGCTGAGGGCGCGGCGGACGGCGTCCGAAGGATCATCCCCTGGTCCCGACCACCCCCTGGTCCCCAGTGCCGCGGCAGGCGACGTTCGCCCCGTCGCGACGCCCGGTACGCCCTCTCGCCGCACCGGCCGAAGGCTCAAGTACGTCCAGTGCGAGGACTTCCGGCCGGCTCGCCGAGAGCACGCTCCCCCACGCTCGGCTGCGCTCGCGCGGGCGGTGCCCCCACGACGCCGCTCCTCGACGGGCAGACGTTGCCTGCCGCGGCACTAGTTCTTCTGCAGGGTGCGGGTCACTCCCGCGATGACGGCCGTCGTGAGGATCCAGCCGAGGGCGATCAGGGAGTAGGCCAGCCACTGGAGGGTGTCGTCCGTCCAGTACCAGGCCGTGCGCTGGCCGAGGCCGCCGATGGGGATCAGCAGGTCGAGGGTGTAGACGAGTGGCTGGAAGGGCGCGCCCTCGCCGCGTTTCACCGGGGTGGGGGTGTCGGTGTCGAACGCCGTCGTCCCCAGCAGGATCAGCGCGAGGAGCCAGACACCGGCCAGCCAGGGGCGGTAGCCGTAGCCGACGGTCGCGTCGAGGAGGTGGCCCCAGGCGCGGGCTGCCGGGGAGAGGGTGCGCCGCCGGTGGCGTTGTTTGGCCAGCAGCACCCGGCGGGCGTCGTCGTCGTGCCCGACCTTGCGGTACCAGGCCGCCAGTTGCTCGTACGGCTGCGGGCTGTAGCCCGGGCTGCGGCGTATCCACTCCACGCGGCGGCTCACGGCCGCCGGACCGCTCACCGCCTCCCGCCGCTCGCCGTCCGTCTCCGCGGTCTTGATCGAGCCGTAGACGAAGCCGTCCAGCTCCACGACGTCCGGCCAGCTGTGCGCGCTCTCGTGGAGGTACGACACCTGGGCGCCCCGCAGATCCACCGCGCCCGTCGGCCGCCGGGCCAGCGCGAAGTCGAAGTCGGCGGCCTGCATGAGCATGGCCACCAGGGCGGGTCCGGTGCCCGCGCCGTCGCCGGGTGATCCGTTCAGGACGGCGCCCTCGAAGGTGAGGTTGTCCGTGATCTGGGCGCCCCGCAGGCGGACGGTGCCGTGGGAGACGAATCCCTCGGAGCAGACGACCGTCTGGGCGACGGCGTTGTCCAGGGCGAGGGTCGCCCCGTGCGGGCCGGGCCGTTCCAGGCGGGCCCCCTGGAAGAACAGTCCGCCGGGCAACTGGGCGCCCAGCAGCCGGATCTCGCCGTCGGCGACGAAGCCGCGCCGGCAGAAGAGGCCCCCTTCGACGACCAGGCCGCCGGCGGCCATCGCCCATCCGCCGGGCGCGATCAGCCGGGCCTTGTTCAGCATGATGCCGCCCGCCACATGGGCGTTGACGAGCGACAGGGCGGTGCTCGCCCGGTGGAAGGGGGAAGAGGGCGGCCCTGCCTCCACCTGGGTGCCGTGCAGGTCGAGACGTCCGCCGATCCGGCTCGCCCCGGCCTCCAGCCTGGGCACCCGGCTGCCCATGATCGCGACCGTCCGGGTCTCGGCCCCGTACAGGTTCACCTCCTGCTCGAACCAGCAGCCCTCCAGCCAGAGGGGATGCTCGATCCGGGCACCGGCCAGGTCGACATGGCCGGAGATCCGCGCGCCGGCGAGAGAGAGCGAGCCGACGGCGCCGGGCCGCTGGGCGGCGTTGGCGCCCAGCAACAGGGCCATGATCACCGCCGCCCGCACGGTGCGCTCCGGCCCCCAGCCGTCGCCCCCGGTTACCCGGTCCTCCTCCGGCACCCCCGTCCGCAGATCGACCCGCCGCCCCTCCGGAAACGCGTTCCACAGCTCACGTTCCGGCCCCGTCAACTCCTCGTAGGTGAGCACCAGTACAGGGTAGTGATCTTCGGGTGCGGTGTGGCGGCGGGCGCTCGCGGCATAGTGTTACGGCCGGTAACAGCCCTCCGAGCTGCGTGAAAATCTTGCGCGGACGAGTGGACACCCGGGCCGCGTCACCGGCGAATCCGTGCGGCGCGGGACAGATCGGCTCACCTGCGCGACCCCGTCGAGGCGTCGGCCGGCGGTCCCGGCGAACGGCTTCGGCCACTTTCACCGACCCCGCCGCAACCAGCGGAACATGTCTTGCAATCTCGGCCCGTGCACGCCTCAATGGAGCCGTTCTCCTGGCGGACCGTCACATTCCGCCGCGCGGCCGCGCATTGCACCGCCCCACATGGCAACGCCCGTACCGGGACGTACGGGGCTCCCCCAGGCCCCGTGCACCTCCCGTACCAGGGAAGGGAATTCGCACGATGAGACGCATACGACTCGGAGTCGGCTCGGCGCTCGCGGCAGGGACGCTGGCCGTCACCGGACTCGCGTTCGCGCCGACCGCCCTCGCGGTCACCCCCGAGACCGCGACCATCAACGCCAGCTGCACGATCGGCGGCTCCGGCGCGGCCACGCTCACGGCCACGCAGACCGGTACGACCGCCACGGTCACCCTCTCCTCCGAGGAGATCACCGCACCGATCGCCCTCGCCGAGGACTCCATCCAGTCCACGCTCACCTTCGTCAAGGCGAGCGGCGGCACGACGGCCTTCACCGGCACCGAGAACCCGGCCCTGGCCGCCGGCGACGGCATGGTGGTGGGCCCGCTCACCGGCACCGTCGCCCCCGGTGACAGCCTGGAGGCGTACGGCGGCTCCCTGCAGATGGTGGTCTTCGGCTTCCCCGTGACCTGCACGGCGAGCGGACCGCAGTCGCCGGGGCCGTTCGTCTTCGACTGATCCCGGCCGCACCCGAGTGAACGGGTGAGGGGTGGTACCGCACCCGGCGGTACCACCCCTCACCCCGCTGCCCGTCTACAGCGCGTCGGGACCCCGCTCGCCGGTCCGCACCCGTACGACCGTCTCGACCGGCAGCGCCCACACCTTGCCGTCGCCGATCTTCCCGGTCTGGGCCGCCTTCACGATCGCGTCGATGACGTCGTCGGACACCGCGTCCTCGACGACGATCTCGATCCGGACCTTGGGGACGAGGTCGACCTGGTACTCGGCACCCCGGTACACCTCGGTGTGGCCGCGCTGCCGGCCGTACCCGCTGGCCTCGCTGACGGTCAGACCGTGCACACCCATCTCCTGGAGTGCGGTCTTGACCGCGTCGAGGCGGTACGGCTTGACGATCGCGGTGATGAGTCTCATGCCTTGGCCTTCTGGGGGGAGGGAGCGGACGAGGTGACCGGGGCGCCATGGCCCGGGACGCCGTGATCGTATGCGGTCTCGGCGTGCACCGTAAGGTCGAGTCCGGTGTGCTCGTGCTCCTCGTCGGCGCGGAAGCCCAGCACCTTGTCGATCAGCTTCCCGATGCCGTACGTCACGAGGAACGCGTACGCCCCGACGGCGACCACGGCCACCACCTGCTTGCCGAGCTGGGCGAGACCGCCGCCGTACAGCAGCCCCTCGGCGCCGCCGGTCATCGACCGGGCGGCGAAGACACCGATCAGGACCGTGCCGATGATCCCGCCGACCAGGTGGACACCGACCACGTCGAGCGAGTCGTCGCTAGGTTTCGGAAAGCTCACGGTCCGTGCTGGGTGCGGCGGGGCTCCGGGGATCAGGGAGAATGGGCGCCATGAGCGTCCGTACCCAGTCATCCGAGCAGCCGGCCGAGGCCGCCCACCGTGCCGGCTTCGCCTGCTTCGTGGGCCGCCCCAACGCGGGCAAGTCCACTCTCACGAACGCTCTGGTCGGCCAGAAGGTGGCGATCACGGCGAACCAGCCGCAGACCACGCGGCACACGGTCCGGGGCATCGTGCACCGGCCGGACGCGCAGCTGATCCTGGTCGACACCCCGGGGCTGCACAAACCGCGCACGCTGCTGGGCGAGCGCCTCAACGACGTGGTCCGCACGACGTGGGCCGAGGTGGACGTCATCGGCTTCTGCCTGCCCGCGAACGAGAAGCTCGGTCCGGGTGACCGCTTCATCGCGAAGGAACTGGCGTCCATCAAGAAGACGCCGAAGATCGCGATCGTCACCAAGACCGACCTGGTCGACAGCAAGACGCTCGCCGAGCAGCTGATCGCCATCGACCAGCTGGGCAAGGAGCTGGGCTTCGAGTGGGCGGAGATCGTGCCCGTCTCGGCGGTCGCCGACCAGCAGGTGGGCCTGCTGGCCGACCTGCTCGTCCCCCTCCTTCCGGAGGGCCCGGCCCTCTACCCCGAGGGCGATCTGACCGACGAGCCCGAGCAGGTCATGATCGCCGAGCTGATCCGCGAGGCGGCCCTGGAGGGCGTGCGCGACGAGCTGCCGCACTCCATCGCGGTCGTCGTCGAGGAGATGCTCCCCCGCGAGGACCGTCCCGCCGACCGGCCCCTCCTCGACATCCACGCCTTCGTCTACATCGAGCGCCCCAGCCAGAAGGGCATCATCATCGGCCCCAAGGGCAAGCGCCTGAAGGAGGTCGGCATCAAGTCGCGGAAGCAGATCGAGGCGCTGCTGGGCACGCCGGTCTTCCTCGACCTGCATGTGAAGGTGGCGAAGGACTGGCAGCGCGATCCGCGACAGCTGCGGAAGCTGGGGTTCTGAGGGCGGCGGGGTTCCGTGCGGAAGGGCGACCGTTTAAACGGTCGCCCCATCTGGTCAAGTTTGACTAGCGTCGGGGCATGAGCGAGAAGACGATTCCGATCCTTCCGTGTCAGACCCTCCCACCGCTCCTCGACTTCTATACGGCCCTCGGCTTCGAGGTCACCTTCCAGCAGCGCAGCCCCAACCCGTACGCCGTGGTGGAACGGGGCGCCATCGAGCTGCAGTTCTTCGGGCTGAAGGGGTACGACCCCGCCGCCTCGGTCAGCACCTGCTACGTGCTCACGGACGACGTCGACGGCCTGTACGCCGCGTTCCGGGCCGGGCTCGAGCGGGCGTACGGGCGGGTGCCGACGCGGGGGCTGCCACGCATCGGGCCGCTGAAGGACATGTCGTACGGCGTGCGACAGTTCCTGATGAGCGATCCCGGCGGCAACTGCGTGCGGGTGGGGCAGCCGACGAGCGAGGACCAGCGCCACCGTCCCGCCCCGCGCGAGACCTACGCGCGGGCCCTGCACCACGCCTCCCTGCTGGCGGACTCCCGGGACGATCCGGCGGCCGCGGCGAAGGTCGTCGACCGGGTGCTCCGGCAGGCTGAGGGCGGACCGGCCCCCACGGCGTCACAGCTGGTGCGGCTGCTCGTACTGCGTGCCGATGTCGCCGTGCGGACGGGCGACGAGGAGACGGCGGCGGACGCGGTCCGGCGCGCCGAGGCGGTGCCGCTCACCGACGAGGAGCGGGAACAGGTCCGGGACAGCCTCGTACGGCTGGAGGATCTGCGGGGCCGGGGCCCGGGGCAGGCGTGAGAAAAGCCGCCGCCCCGGTACTCCGGGGCGGCGGCCGTCAGGTCGTGCGGGGTCCGGCGGTGGCCGGTGTCAGCTCGTCCACCAGGCCGCGGAGGTGCTCCGCAGGGTGTTCGTGCCGCAGTGGATCTCGCCCATGCCGAGGTGGTACGTCTCCCAGTCGTCCAGGTACGACACCTTCATGCCGGCGCCCGTGTACGCGGCCGTCACCGCCTCGGTGAAGATGTCCTTGCCGCCGATGACCGGGCCCCACTGGCGCGGCGCCAGGTAGTGCGTGCGGCTGAGGACGATGCCGTTGACCGCGCCGGGGACGTACGCGCTGGTCATCACCGAGGGCGCGGGCGCCGCGGGGGAGGCGGCCCCGAAGCCCTCCCGGCCCTTCACGCCCTCGTCCGACGCCGTCTCGTCGAGTCGGCGCTGCTGGCCGTAGTCCCGTGCCACGTCCGGGAGTTCGGAGCCGGCGCCGAGGCGGGTCAGACGGGGGAGACGGGTCGTGTCGTCGCCGCCCGACTGCGTCTCGCCGACCATCTCCGTGCCCTGGGTGTAGAGGGCCGGGACCCGGACGACCTCGGCGTCCGTGACGCCCGTCTCGCGCTTGAGCACCGCGAGATTGGCCTCGATCCGGCGGGTGGCGAGGTCGTTGTCGGAGACCAGGGTCTTGGAGGCGAGCGCCTTGGCGATGGTCTCCGTGGGGCCGAGCTTCAGGGAGAACATCTTCGTCGAGCCGTGACCGGCGGCCTTCGCGTCACGCAGCAGCTTGAGCCCCGCCTCGGGGTCGGCGACCGCGATCTTCCAGCCGCGCGGGGTGTCGGCGGGCAGGAACTGCACGAACTCGTCGACATGGCCCACGTGCAGCCAGGACGTGTCGAGGAACAGCGGGTCCTGCATGCCCTGGGACTTCAGGAACGTCCGCATCACCTTCGCGGGCTTGGAGCCGACGTCCGGGCGCTGCCCCATGATGATCCGGCCGGCCGGGAAGGAACGGTCGCCGTGGGCGTACGGCGGAATCGTCTCCAGGTTGCCCATGGAGTTGAGCGTCCACTCCTCCGAGTCCTTGGCGCCCGTCACCTGCACGGCACCGATGTTCGGGCCGCGCATCTTCTCGAACAGCTCCCGGCCCGACTCCCGGTCCATCTGGGCGGAGCGCAGCATCACGCGCATGGACTGCCGCTTGCCGTCCGCGCCGGTCATGCTGACGTACGCGGGCTCGACGAAGTCCTGCGCCCAGATGTCCCCGTACTTGGTGAAGTTCACCGTCGGCCGGGTGATGCCGGCGTCCTTGGCCGCCTTGTCCAGGCCCTTGCGGAAGGCGGCGTTGAGCTTGCCGTAGTTGCCGCCGGAGATCTTGGTGACCAGCAACTGCTGGGCGTTCTGCAGATGGTGGTGGGTGAGGAGCGGGGCCACGCGCAGGGTGACCGAGTCGGCGGAGGTGCCGGCCGAGGACTTCACCGTCAGCCGGATCCGGGCGAGGCCGTCCCACTTGGCGGTGTCCCGGATGACGTCCCTGGCCTCGACGCCGAACTCCACGCCGGCCTTCAACTCGGCCCGCGACAGGCGGGTCTTGGTGGTGACGGGCTCCCACTTCGTGCCCCGCTTGACGAACACGCGGCTCTGCGCGGCGCCCGCCGTGACCTTCACGGTGCCCTGCGCCCCGGCCGGCACGTTCCGCATCGGCACGGACCGTACACGGGCCAGGTCGGCGGCGTCGGCCTTGCCGTTCACCTTGGTGTCGGAGGCGTCGTTGCAGGCGGCCAGCTTGGCGTCCGGGAGCGGCTTGCCCTTGGGGCCGGTGGCCGGACAACGGCGGGTGTCGTCGTCGATGTTGGGCAGCATCAGGGCGCCACGGGCGACGGTCCAGCCGTTCTCGCCGGAGGTGTCGGTGGTGCCGGTGACGTCGACCGTGCCGTCGCGGTTCGTGTCCACGCGCAGATCGGTCGGGGTCGCCCCGGCGGCGAACGCCGAGGGCACCGCCAGCGAGGGCGTCGCGAGGAGCGTGCCGGACACCACCAGCACGGCTATCGCCTGCCGTGCGGGGCGGGTTCGGAGTGGTCTGGTTGAACGCGTAGGCACAGAGCGTCCCTTCGGCGGCGAGCGTGGTCAGCACTGAAGACGGATGAAAGGGCGGATCCGTTGTCTGTGGGCCCGCTGTGAAATGCGTGATCTGCCGCACGTCGGAGCAGGGCCGGCGCCGGAGCCGGCGCTCGGTCTACTCCACGCCTCGTATCCGCCCCACGAACGCCGCCCCCGCCAGTCCGATCACGGCCGCCACCAGGTACAGCACCCGGTAGCCGCCGAGATGCGTCACGATCGGTGCCGCCAGCACCGGAGCGGCCACCTGGGGCAGGGAGTTGGCCACGTTGATGACGCCCAGGTCCTTGCCCCGGTCGAGGGCCTTCGGCAGGACATCGGTCATGAGGGCGAAGTCGACGGAGGTGAACACCCCGAAGCCGAGGCCGAGCAGGGCCGAGGCGACGATCGTGCCGGGCCAGGTCGGCCAGAGGGCGATGACGCCGGTCGCGCCCGCCATCACCATCCCCGACCAGTACACGAACGGCTTGCGCCGTCCCACCCGGTCCGACCACACCCCGGAGACCACCACCGTCGCCAGCAGCGTCGACGCGTTCACCACGGTGAGGATCAGCACGCCCTCCTCCGGATCGGGGTACCCGACGCGGTCCCGCAGGTAGAACAGCAGGTAGAGAAGGCCGATGCTGTTGCTCAGATTGATCAGGAAACGCGTGAGCCAGGCCCACGCGAAGTCCGGATGACGCCGCGGGCTCAGCCAGAAGCCCGCCAGGAACTCCCGCCACGACCACGGCGGGCGGGCCACCGCCGGCAACGGGGGATCCCGGTGTGCCAGCACGTACGGCAACACGCCCACCAGGGTGAATACCGCGCACGCCGCGTACCCCGCGCCGACACCCCCGCCCAGTGTCGCCAGCCCGGTGCCGCCGACCACACCCAGGATCTGTGCCGCCCCCAACCAGCCCCCAACGGAGCCCCGTTGCAGACGGGGCACCTGATCGGGAACCGCCGCGGTGACCGCGGCCCAGGACGCGTTCAGGGTGAGCTGCACCAGACACCAGCCGGCCACCATGGTCCACAGCCCGCCCGCGCCCGCGAGCAGCAGCAGCGACACGGCCCCGCCCGCCGACCCCGCCACGATCCACGGCGTACGACGGCCCCGGCGGGACGTCGTCCGGTCCGACAGCGCCCCGAACAGCGGCGTGGCCAGCAGCGAGACGACCGCCCCGGCGCCGGTCACCCACGCCAGCATCGTCTCCTTCGACATCCCCGCACCGGGCGCGAAGTCCTCCGCCTGGGAGGCCAGCAGGATCTGCAGCGGGCCGTACCAGCCCACCCAGATCGCCCCGTTGGCCAGCGCCAGGGCGGAGGTCCAGCCCCCGCCGACCCGCGCGACGGGCTCGGCGAGGGCGTCCGTCGGCCGTGTCGTCGTCACCTTCTGCCCTGGGCCCGCAGCAGCTCCCGGTACCAGGCGTACGACGCCTTCGGGGTCCGCTCCAGCGTGTCGAAGTCGACGTGGACCAGGCCGAACCGCCGCGCGTACCCCTCGGCCCACTCGAAGTTGTCGAGCAGGGACCACACGAAGTAGCCGCGGATGTCGACGCCCGCCTCCGCCGCCTCGTGCAGCGCGCGCACATGGCCGTCCAGGTAGGCGATGCGCTCCTGGTCGTCGACGCCCTCGTAGGAGCAGCCGTTCTCGGTGATGACGACCGGGGGCAGCCGGTCGCCGTAGCGGTCGCGGAAGGTGGTGAGGAGTTCGGTGAGGCCCGCGGGGACGACCGGCCAGCCGAAGTCGGTCGTGGGGGCGTTCTCGATCTCCTTGACCGTGAAGGGCAGTTCGGCCGGGATCGTGATGCCGCCGAACTCGATGTCCGCGCCCTCGGGGGCGCCGACACGGGTGGGGGCGTAGTAGTTGACGCCGTACCAGTCGATCGGCTCGGAGATGGTCTTCAGGTCGGAGTCGATGTCGGTGCCCGGCATCAACTCGCCTATCCCCTCCGGGTATTCGCCCAGCAGGACCGGCTCCGCGAACAGGCGGTTGAGGAGCAGGTCGTAGAAACCGGCCGCCTCCACGTCCGCCTGCTCCTGCGACGCGGCCCAGGTCGGCCCGTGCGAGTTGGCGATGCCGATGTCGGTGACTCCCGCCGCACGCAGGGCACGTACGGCCAGACCGTGGCCCAACAGCTGGTGGTGGGCGGCCGGGAGCGCGTCGAACATCAGCTGCTTGCCGGGCGCGTGGGTGCCGAGCGCGTGGCCCAGCAGGGTGTGCTCGGCGGGCTCGTTGAGGGTGATCCACTTGCTGACGCGGTCGCCGAGCCGGGCCGCCACGACGGCGACGTACTCGGCGAACCGCTCGGCCGTGTCCCGGTTCAGCCAGCCGCCGGTCTCCGCCAGCGACGACGGCAGGTCCCAGTGGAACAGGGTCGGGACGGGGCGTACGCCGGCGCCCACCAACTCGTCCACCAGCCGGTCGTAGAAGTCCAGGCCGTTCGGGGAGTTCACCCGGGGCCAGGAGATCGAGAAGCGGTACGCGCCCACGCCCAGGTCGCGCAGGAGGGCCACGTCCTCCGGGTAGCGGTGGAAGTGGTCGCAGGCCACCGCCGCCGTCGAGCCGTCCTTGATCCGGCCCGGCTCGGCCGTGAAGGCGTCCCACACGGACGGCTCGCGCTCGCCCGCGGCCCCCTCGATCTGATGCGCGGAGGTCGAGACGCCCCACAGGAAGCCTGCCGGGAACTGGGGTATCGGGTTCGTCGCGTTCGTCGCCATGGGCGGATCATCCGTACCACGGGTAACGGAAGTCAACGCCCGAGGGTGAAGTGCCCGTTACGCGCCCCCAGCGCCCCTGCGGGGCTGCTCACGCCCCCTCCTTGAGCACCCTTCTGATGAGCTCCCGCTGCGCCTCGGACAGCCGGGGGTCCGCGCAGTGCACGGTCCTGCCGTCCACCGTGATCTCGTACGAGAAGCCGTCCGGCACCCCGAGCGGGGGTGAGCCCCGGCCGGCGGCGAGGGCCCGCTCGGTCAGGGTGTGCCATTCCTGGGCATCGGGCCGCCCGGCGGTGTCCACCACCGCGTGCCGCTCGATGCCCGCGAAACCGCCCGTGCGCCGCACTTCAATCCGCATGGGTCCTGTCTAGTACGGATCGGGGCCGGAGCGCAGCACCGCCGCCGCCCGCCCCTACAGCGTCCGTACGCCCACCTGCTCCCAGGCCTTCAGCACCGCCGTCAGTTCGTCGCCCTGCCCGTAGCGGTCCTTCGCGGCCTTGACCGTCAGCGTGGCGAAGTCGACGAAGAGCGCCTGCTGGTCCAGTTCGCCGCCGGTGAGGACGTCGTACCAGATCTGCCCGGCCCGCTCCCAGGCATAGCCGCCGAGCGCGGTGGCCACGAGGTAGAACGCGTGGTTGGGGATACCGGAGTTGATGTGCACGCCGCCGTTGTCGCGGCCCGTGCGGACGAAGTCGTCCATGGTCGCCGGCTGCGGGTCCTTGCCGAGGACGTCGTCGTCGTACGCCGTGCCCGGGGCCTTCATCGAGCGGAGCGCGACCCCCGTGACACGGGGCGCCAGCAGACCGGCGCCGATCAGCCAGTCCGCCTCCGCGGCGGTCTGGCCGAGCGTGTACTGCTTGATGAGGGCGCCGAAGACGTCCGACATCGACTCGTTGAGCGCGCCCGGCTGACCGAAGTACGTGAGGTTCGCCGTGTACTGGGTGACGCCGTGGCTCAGTTCGTGGCCGATGACGTCGATCGGGATGGTGAAGTCGAGGAAGATCTCGCCGTCCCCGTCGCCGAACACCATCTGTTCGCCGTTCCAGAAGGCGTTGTTGTAGTCGCGCTCGTAGTGCACGGTGGCGTTCAGCGGCAGCCCGTCGCCGTCGATCGAGTCGCGGGCGAAGGACTTCCAGAACAGTTCGTACGTGGCGCCCAGGCCCGCGTACGCGCGGTTGACCGTGGCGTCCTTGCCGGGCTCCTCGCCCTCGCCGCGCACTTTCCTGCCGGGCAGGTCCGTGCCGTGGCGGGCGTCGTGGATCGTGCGGTGCGGTGTGCCCGCCTCGGCGCCGACGGGCGCGGTGACGGCCGGGGCGCCGATGACCGTGGTCAGACGGCGGTGGGTGCGTTCGAGGGCGTCGCGCTCCAGGGTTTTGCGCGCGGCGCCCGCGAGCACCGGGTCCTCGGCCTGGGAGAGCTTGTCGAGGACGTGGGGTGGGACGACTGTGCAGAAGACGGGCTCGTGGCCCCCGTTGCTGGTCATGTCCGCACGATCGCACTCCGTTGGAGGGCTGTCACTGGGGGCAACCATGATTGGTGAAATGTGGCTGTATGGGTTGCGTTTCGTCGCCGTCGTGTTACTGAGGGTTGACTTCGGGCTTTTCGTGGGCGGGGGTTCTCGCGCGGTTCCCCGCACCCCTGGAGGGGGGCGCTGTGGTGCCCGGTGTGGCCTTGGGCACCTTTTGTCCCTTATTTCTTTGCGGTCCCGCATACTGATACGGCCCCCCGCACCGCGCTGGACTCGGCTAGGCTGCTCCGCATCATGCGTTTCGGGCTGCTTCTCCTTAGCTGCCGCGGCGAGGGCCTGTAGTAGAGGCCGACCCCCTCCCCGCGGTGCTTTGGCGTTGCGTCGTCGGCCGTCCTTTCCGGACCATCGAGGAGCCCACGCGATCATGGCGAACCGCCAGCAGCCCACGTCCATGCCGATCCACAAGTACGGGCAGTACGAGCAGGTCGACATCCCCGACCGCACGTGGCCGAACAACCGGATCACCGTCGCCCCCCGCTGGCTCTCCACCGACCTGCGCGACGGCAACCAGTCCCTGATCGACCCGATGTCGCCCGAGCGCAAGCGCCGGATGTTCGACCAGCTGGTCAAGATGGGCTACAAGGAGATCGAGGTCGGCTTCCCCGCGTCGGGACAGACGGACTTCGACTTCGTACGGTCCATCATCGAGGAGCCGGGCGTCATCCCGGACGACGTCACCATCTCCGTACTGACCCAGGCCCGCGAGGACCTGATCGAGCGGACCGTGGAGTCCCTGAAGGGCGCCAAGCGGGCCACCGTCCACCTGTACAACGCCACCGCCCCCGTCTTCCGCCGCGTCGTCTTCCGCGGTTCCAAGGACGACATCAAGCAGATCGCCGTGGACGGCACGCGGCTGGTGATGGAGTACGCGGAGAAGCTGCTGGGCCCCGAGACGGAGTTCGGCTACCAGTACAGCCCGGAGATCTTCACCGACACCGAGCTGGACTTCGCGCTGGAGGTCTGCGAGGCGGTCATGGACGTCTGGCAGCCCGGTCCGGGCCGCGAGATCATCCTCAACCTGCCCGCCACGGTGGAGCGTTCGACGCCGTCGACGCACGCGGACCGCTTCGAGTGGATGGGCCGCAACATCTCCCGTCGTGAGCACGTCTGCATCTCCGTCCACCCGCACAACGACCGCGGTACGGCCGTCGCCGCCGCCGAGCTGGCGCTGATGGCCGGCGCCGACCGTGTCGAGGGCTGTCTGTTCGGGCAGGGCGAGCGCACCGGCAACGTCGACCTGGTCACCCTGGGCATGAACCTGTTCTCCCAGGGCGTCGACCCGCAGATCGACTTCTCCGACATCGACGAGATCCGTCGCACGTGGGAGTACTGCAACCAGATGGAGGTCCACCCGCGCCACCCGTACGTGGGCGACCTGGTCTACACGTCCTTCTCCGGCTCCCACCAGGACGCCATCAAGAAGGGCTTCGACGCCATGGAGGCGTCCGCGAAGGAGCAGGGCAAGACGGTCGACGACATCGAGTGGGCCGTCCCGTACCTGCCGATCGACCCCAAGGACGTCGGCCGGTCCTACGAGGCCGTCATCCGGGTCAACTCGCAGTCCGGCAAGGGCGGTATCGCGTACGTCCTGAAGAACGACCACAAGCTGGACCTGCCGCGCCGGATGCAGATCGAGTTCTCGAAGCTGATCCAGGCGAAGACGGACGCCGAGGGCGGCGAGGTCACCGGCTCCGACATCTGGGCGGTCTTCCAGGACGAGTACCTGCCCAACCCCGACAACCCGTGGGGCCGGATCCAGGTCCGCAACAACCAGTCGACCACCGACAAGGACGGCGTGGACACGCTGACCGTGGAGGCCGAGGTCGACGGCGTGGAGACCACCCTGGTCGGCACCGGCAACGGCCCGATCTCGGCGTTCTTCCACGCGCTGCAGGGCATCGGGATCGACGCCCGCCTGCTGGACTACCAGGAGCACACGATGAGCGAGGGCGCCTCCGCGCAGGCCGCCTCGTACATCGAGGTCGCCATCGAGGACAAGGTCCTGTGGGGCATCGGGATCGACGCGAACACGACGCGTGCCTCGCTGAAGGCGGTCGTCTCCGCCGTCAACCGCGCGTCCCGCTGACCAGCCCGACCGGCGGTTTGAAGGTCCCGTTCGCCGAATTCCGGCGGACGGGGCCCGTCGTTTACCGGCCAAACCCTGTGCAGGTCGCGGGTAGGCCTCGTCCGGAGTACTGACTGCGCCTCACGGATGTGGCTAACATCACGCAAGCGCGGCAATGTTGCCGAGGTGGCACTTCCCGCGCCCAAGGGGCCGTGTGTGGGGGAGTTACGGAGGTGCGACGTGCTGCCAGGACGGGACCCGATCGGCCGTGCCGCCGCGCTCGCCGGCGACGCGCGGACCAGCCGCGCCACCGGCTTCTCGCGTGTGCTGGGCACCCGGATCTCGTGGACGGGCGTCGGTGACGGCGAGTTCTTCTGCCCCGGCTGCGGAGGCGACCGCAACTACCAGCGCCTCACCGGGCGCCGCCGCTTCACCCTCCTCGGCGTCCCCGTGCTGCCCCGCGGCGAGACCGGGCCCGTGGTGGAGTGCGCGGCCTGTCGCCACCACTACGCCGTCGACGTCCTCGACCACCCCACCACCACCCGCTTCTCCGCGATGCTCCGCGACGCCGTCCACACGGTCGCCCTCGCCGTCCTCGCGGCCAGCGGCACCTGCTCCCGCACGTCGTTGACCGTCGCCGCGACCGCCGTCCGCTCCGCCGGGTTCGACGACTGCACCGAGGACCAACTCGGCGCCCTGGTGGAGGCTCTGGCCGCCGACACGGGCCGCGTCTACGGCGCACCCTGCGGGCCCGGTCTCGCCATAGAGCTCCACGAGGCCCTGGACCCGCTGGCACCGCATCTGGCCCCGACCGGCCGCGAGGCGATCCTGCTGCAGGGCGCGCGGATCGCCCTGGCGGACGGGCCGTACACCCCGGCGGAACGGGACGCGCTGGCCACGGTCGGCGCGGCGCTCACCATCTGCGCGGACGACGTGACCCGACTGCTCGCGGCGGCCCGGACTCCGTCCTAGCCCGGCCGTTCGTACACGTGGATCGTCGCCGGAGACACTTCCCACGGCACTGCGAGGTCCCAGGTGAGGACGACCGACACGGCACCCTCCGCTCCGGGAGCGCTCCCACTCATCGGCCACGCGGGACGGCTGGCCCGCGACGGGCTCGGGTTCCTCGAAGAGCTTCGCGCCCTCGGGCCCGTGGTCCGGATCCGGCTGGGGCGCACCCCCGTCCACGTCGTCAACGCCCCCGACCTCGTCCAGCGGATGCTGGTGGCGGGCAACGGGGTGGAGTTCGACAAGGGCGGACCCTTCTTCGACCAGGCCGCCCAGCTCGTGGGCGGCGGCCTCTCCACCTCCCTGGCCGGGCCCCACCGCCCGATGCGTGCCGCGCTGCGGCCCGTGTTCACCCGCCACCGACTGCCCCACCACACCGAGCGGTTCCGTGACTGCGCGCTCGAAGTGACCTCGACGTGGCGGTCCGGGCAGGCCGTCGAGCCGTACACGGAGATGAAGCACTACGCGGTCGCCGTCCTCGCCAGGACCCTCTTCCTGGCCCCGGAGGACCGGCAGGCCGTCGAGGCGGTCCTCCGCAATGTGCCGGTGATGCTGTCCGCCCTGGCCACCCACATGATGGTGCCCGGCAGCAACCGGCTGCCGACCCCCGAGAACCTGCGGAACGCGCGGGCGACCCGCGAGACGCGCGCGGCGGTCGCCGCGATGGTCCGGCGCCGGATGAGCGACCCCACCGACCACCACGACCTCATGTCCGCCCTGGTGCCGCCGGACCGCCCGGCGGCCCACACCGACCAGGAGGTGTTCGACCAGGTCATCACGTTCTTCATCGGCGGCACGGAGACCATGGCGTCGCTGCTGTCCTGGACCCTGCACCTGCTCAGCCGCCACCCCCGCGCGTACGAACGACTGGAGGCCGAACTGGACGACGTGGTGGGCGACCGGCCGGTCACCCACCAGGACCTGTCCCGGCTGACGTACATGAGGCGGGTGATGAACGAGTCGCTGCGGCTGCACCCGCCCGTGTGGCTGCTCAGCCGCGTCGCCCTCGTCGACACCGAACTGGGCGGCCACCCCCTGCCCGCCGGCGCGGGCCTGCTCTTCAGCCCCTACGCCCTCCACCGGGACCCGGCCGTCTTCGCCGACCCCGAGCGGTTCGACCCCGACCGCTGGAGCGAGGACCGGGTCGACCGCCGCCAGCGGGAGGCGTTCATCCCCTTCGGGGCCGGCGCCCGCCGCTGCATCGGCGACACGTTCGGCCTCGCCGAGGCGCAGACGGCCCTCGCGGTCATCCTCGGCGGCTGGCGGATACGGCCGCGGCCGGGCGGCGGCCCCGAACCACTGCTGCGGATGACCATGGGGCCGCAAGGGGACCGGCTGGTCCTCGACCGCCGGGCCGACCGGGCCCCCGACGGCGGGGCGGGTGTACTCCCCGGGGAGTAGTAAGGCCGCCGGGCCGCCCCCGGCAGTACCGCTCAACTCGCCCTCACGCGCGACGAATCGGCCCTCCCGCGCCGGGAGTCTGGTGACGTCCGAGAACGTCCGCAGAGGGAGGGGGGACCCCGCCATGGGGCCCGCAGAGACGAAGGTGCGTACACGTCGGCGAGCCGTGCCCTGGCTGGTGCTCGGGTTGTGGGTGGTGCTGCTCGCCGTGGTCACGCCGTTCGCGGCGAAGCTGTCCGAGGTGCAGAACGACCGGGCCGTGGACTACCTGCCGGCGAGCGCGGACTCGACCCGGGTGGCGAAGATCCAGGACCGCCTGCCCGGCGGCGAGACCACCGAACTGGTGCTGGTGTACCACCGCGACGGCGGGCTGACGGCCGCCGACCGGGCCGCCGCCGAGCGGCAGGTCGCCGAGATCGGCGAGCGGGACCGGTTGGCGGCCGAGCCGGAGGGCGTGCCGTCGCAGGACGGGACCACCCTCATGTACCCGGTCGCGAGCAACGGGCCCGGCACCGACGAGAAGCTGCGGGACGCCTTCGTCGAGCGGGTACGCGCGGTCGCCCACAGCGAGGGAGGACTGACCGTCGAGGTGGGCGGGCCCGGGGCCCTCGCCACCGACGCGGGCAAGGTCTACGAGTCGCTCGGCGGGCCACTGCTCTACACCACCGTCGCCGTCGTCGCCGTCCTGCTGATCATCATCTACCGCAGCCCCGTGCTGTGGCTGGTGCCGCTGGTGGTCGCCGGCATCGCGGACTTCATGTCGATGGGCGTCGCCTACGGGCTGAACCAGGCCTTCGGGACGACCGTGTCCGGGCAGAGCTCGGGCGTGATGACGATTCTCGTCTTCGGCGCCGGCACCGACTACGCGCTGCTGCTCGTCTCCCGCTACCGCGAGGAACTCCGGCGCGTCGAGCGGCCGTACGAGGCGATGAGGGTCGCCCTGCGCGGCTGCGGGCCCGCCGTGCTCGCCTCCTCCGGGACGGTCGCCGCCGGACTGCTCTGCCTGCTGGCCGCCGACCTCAACAGCAGCCGGGGCATGGGCCCGCTCGGGACGGTGGGCGTCCTGTGCGCCCTGCTCGCCATGCTCACCCTGCTCCCTGCCCTCCTCGTCCTGCTGGGACGGCGGGTGTTCTGGCCGCTCGTCCCGGCGTACGGCAGTGAGCCCAGGCGGCGCAGGAGCCTGTTCTCGGCGATGGGGTCCTCCGCCGGGCGGCGCCCGCTGACCGTGCTCGCGGGCGGGGCCGTCCTGCTGGGCGCGCTCGCGCTCGGCACGCTCAACCTGCCCGGATCGCTGAAGCAGGAGGACTCCTTCGTCGACACACCCGAGTCGGTCGCCGCCATGGAGACCCTCGGCACGGCGTTTCCCGGCCTGGGCACCCAGCCCGTCTCCGTGATCACCCCGACCGGCCGCGCCGACGCCACGCTCGCCGAGATCGAGGCGCACGACGGGGTCGCGACGGCCGCGCGGGGCCGCACCGGCGGGGGCTGGACCGAGATCTCCGTCATCGCGCGGAGCGCGCCGCAGTCGGCCGCCGAGACGGCCACGATCGAGTCGCTGCGGGAGGCCCTGCCGGAGGCCTACGTCGGCGGGCCCAGCGCCGAGCAGATCGACCTGTTGGACACCAACGCCCGGGACCGGCTCGTCGTCGTGCCCATCGTGCTCGTGTCCGTGCTGCTCATCCTCGTCGCCCTGCTGCGCAGTCTGGTCGCGCCGCTGCTGCTCGTCGTCGCCGTGGTCGCGGTGTGGGCTGCCTCGCTCGGCATCGGCGGACTGCTCTTCGGGCCGGTGTTCGGGTTCGAGGGGACCGATCCGGGGCTCGGGCTGCTCTCGTTCGTCTTCCTCGTCGCCCTCGGCGTCGACTACGGCATCTTCCTCATGCACCGGATGCGCGAGGAGTCCCTGGCCGGCGCCGAACCGGCCGTCGCCGCGCTCACCGCGCTGCGCACCACGGGCGGGGTCATCGCCTCCGCCGGGCTCGTCCTGGGCGCGACCTTCGCCGTGCTGTTGAACATGGGTCTCGTCCAGCTCGTGCAACTGGGCTTCGTCATCGCGGTCGGCGTCCTCCTCGACACCTTCCTCGTCCGGACCTACCTCGTGACCAGCGCGAGCGTGGCGCTGCGACGGAAGGTGTGGTGGCCCGGACGCCTGTCCCGGGAACCGGCGCGTCCCGTGCGTCCGCCGGAGGCCCCGGACCGGGAGCGGGTGGCGGTCCGCTGACGGCCGGAACCGGTGACCCGGGTGCCCCTCCCTCCCGGAGGGGCGCCCCTGTGGCGGAGGATGAGCCCGTGACGGGGAGCACGAGTACGAACGGGGCGGCCACCGGGGTGGGCGCGGTGTGGCCGGCGTTCGTCGAACGGCTGCGTACGGCCACCGGGACCACCGCCCTGCGGTATGACGCGTATCTCGCGGCGGCACTGGCCGTCTTCGACTGGGTGACCGCCACGGCGGTCACGGGAGACGGGCGGGTGCCGGACCCACCGGGGTTCGCCCTGCTCCTCGCGGTCCATGTGCCGCTGGTCTGGCGCCGACGCCGGCCCGTGCTCGCGCTCTGGGCGCTGGTGGCCCTCGTCGCCCCGTACCACGCGCTCGACTACAACCACCCGGCCGCCGTGGCACCGGCCATGCTCGCGCTCTACACGGTCGCGGTGAGCGGCACGGCCCGCCGTACGCTGCTCAACGGCGCGGCCGTCGTGACCCTCACCCTGTGCGTCAACGCGCTGTTCACCCCTCACCAGATCCCGGAGTTCCTGCGGATCTCCGGTTGGATCGTCTCCGTCCTCGTCTTCGGCGGCTACGTCCGGGTGCACCGCCAGTACGTCGACTCCGTCGTCGAACGCGCCGAGCGCGCCGAACGCACCCGGGAGGAGGAGGCACGGCGCAGGGTCGCGGAGGAGCGGCTGCGCATCGCCCGTGACCTGCACGACCTGCTCGCCCACAGCATTACGCTCGTCGGTGTGCAGACCTCCGTCGCCGCGCACGTCCTGGCCGCCGACCCCGACCGCCTCGACCGCGCCGCCGTCGCCAGGGCCCTGGACGACATCGCCGAGACCTGCCGGACCGCCCGCGGTGAACTGCGGGGCACGCTGGAGGTGTTGCGCGAGTCCGAGTTCGCGTACACCGGTGCCGGCGCCGGAGGCCCCCTGCCGGGCCTCGACGGCCTCTCGGACCTCGTCGACGCGGCCCGCTCGGCGGGCGCCCGCGTCGAGGTCACGGTCGCGGCGGACGGCGTGCCCCCGGGGGTGGGGGCCGCCGCCTACCGAATCGTGCAGGAGGCACTGACCAACGCCGTACGGCACGGAGGAGAGAACCTGGTGATACGGGTGGAGGTGCGGGCCGGGGGAGGGGCCCTGCGGGTGCGGGTGACGGACGACGGGGTGGGGGGAAGGGGAGCGGTGGGGACGGGAGCGGGTGGGACGGACCCCGGTTTCGGGATCCTCGGGATGCGCGAGCGGGCCCGCAGCGTGGGCGGCACGGTGCAGGCGGGGCCACGGGCGGACGGCGGCTTCGAGGTGGAGGCGGTGCTGCCGCTGGGCGGGGTGGGAACACGGCACGCGGTCGCTGGTGGTGGCGGTGGCGGTGGTGGCGGTGGTGGCGGTGACGGCGGTGATGCCGGTGGCCGACTCGACCCCGGCGCTCCCGGCGCCCCCGGTGCCGCCCCCGAGCCGAAGGCGGCCCGATGAGCGACCGTACGATCCGGGTCCTCCTCGCCGACGACCAGACGCTCGTGCGAGCCGCCTTCGCCATGCTCGTGGAGTCGGCGCGGGACATGGAGGTGGTGGGGCAGGCGGGGGCGGGCCGGGAGGCGGTGGAGCTGGCGCGCACCACGCGGGCCGACCTGGTCGTCATGGACCTGCGCATGCCCGACCTCGACGGCATCGAGGCCACCCGGCTCATCGCGGCGGACCGGGACCTCGCGGGCGTACGGGTCCTGGTGCTCACCACCTACGACACGGACGACCACGTCGTGGAGGCCCTGCGGGCCGGTGCCTCCGGGTTCCTCGTCAAGGACACGCGGCCGGCGGAACTGCTCGACGCCATCCGTACGGTGGCCGCCGGCGAGGCCCTCCTGTCCCCGGGCCCCACGGCCCGGCTGATCGCCCGGCTGCTCCGGGGCCCCACCGCGCCGACCGCCCTGCCCGACGGCGGCCCCGACTGTCTCTCCGACCGGGAGAAGGAGGTCCTCACGCTCGTGGCGCGCGGTCTCAACAACACCGAGATCGCCGACACCCTGGGCCTCAGCCCGCTGACCGCCAAGACCCACGTCAGCCGCATCATGGGCAAGCTGGGCGCCCGGGACCGCGCCCAGCTGGTGATCGTGGCGTACGAGTCGGGGATGGTGACCCCGGGAGCGATCTGAGCCCCCGCCCCGGTCCTGCCACGGTCCCGTCGCGGGCTTTCGACTTTCGACGCCGACGTGGGACGTCAGAGCAGACCCGCCGCCGCCAGGTACTTGCCGACCTGCTCGGTCTCCGCCTCCGACAGGGGGATCTGGGGCTCCGCCGTGGCCGGGCAGGCGATGACGCCGCGCAGGTGCAGGGCGGCCTTGAAGGCGCCGAGGGCGGAGGACGAGCCGCCCATGCGGGCCGGGTCCCCGGCGCCGACCATGCCGAAGAGGGCGCACAGGCGCTCCTGTTCGGCGCGCGCCCGGTCCAGGTCGCCGGCACGGAAGAGGCGGTGGAGGCGGACGTACCCGGCGGGATCGACGTTCGCCAGCCCCGGCACCGCACCGTCGGCGCCCAGGGCGAGCGCGGAGTCGACGAGGAGTTCGGAGCCGGTGAGCACGCTGAAGCCGGTGACGGCGGGGTCGGTGCGGGCGCCCGTGACGACCCTGCGGAACGCGGCCAGGTCGCCGCTGGAGTCCTTCAGGCCGGCCAGGACCCCGTCCGCCGCCAGTTCCAGGACCACGTCGGCGGGCAGCTGAGAGTGGACGGCGACCGGGATGTCGTAGGCGAGGACCGGGACGGGGGAGCCCGCGGCGAGCAGCCGGTAGTGGCGGGAGACCTCCGCCGGGTGGGTGCGCGTGTAGAAGGGGGCGGTCGCCACGACGGCCTCCGCTCCGGCGGCGGTCACGGCCCGGACGTGGTCCAGGACGCGCGGCGTGGTCATGTCGATCGCCCCGGCGAGGACGGGGAGTTGGCCGCCGAGGTGGCCGACCACCGTCTCCACGACCCGGCGCCGCTGCGCGTCCGTCAGGAAGGCCGCCTCCGACGACGAACCGAGCACGAACAGCGCGTCCACACCGCCCGCCACGAGATGGTCGACCAGCCGGACCAGTGAGGGGACGTCCACCTCGCGCTCCGGTGTCAGGGGCGTGCAGACGGGCGGGATGACACCGGTCAGCGGGGTGGGGATGGTCATGACGGCTCCCTGGTGCTGGACATCGCTGGGCATCGCTAGGCATCGCGTACGCAGTCCGGCGCGGGCGCGGCCACCGCCTGGGCGACCAGGTCGCGCGTCGACTCCGTCTCCTGCACAGGATGGTGGCAGCGGAACCGGTGTCCGGGCGCCGACGCGGCCGCGAAGTCCGGCATGATCTCCGCGCAGACGTCGTCCGCCTTCCAGCAGCGGGTACGGAACGGGCAGCCGCTCGGTGGCCGGGTCGCCGACGGGACGGGGCCCACCAGGGGGATCGGGTCGATCGGGTCCAGCAGGCCGGGCGTCGCCGAGAACAGCGCGCGGGTGTACGGGTGCCGGGCGCGGTCGGTGACCAGGGCCGCCGGGCTCTCCTCCACGATCCGGCCCAGATACATGGTGATCACCCGGTCGCTCATCCGCCGCACGGTCTGGATGTCGTGCGAGACGAAGACCAGCGCCAGGCCGAGGCGTTCCCTGAGGTCGAGCAGCAGGTTGAGGATCTGGGCGCGGACCGAGACGTCCAGGGCGCTCGTCGGCTCGTCCGCCACCACCAGCTCCGGGTCGAGCGCCAACGCCCGCGCGATCGCCACGCGTTGCCGCTGACCGCCGGAGAGCTGTCCGGGCAGACCGTCCGCGAGCGCCGGGGGCAGGCCGACCAGGGACATCAACTCCCTCACCCGGTCCTCCCGTTCGGCCGGGGTGCCACGCCGGTGCACATCCAGCGGGTCTCGGAGGATCCGGCGGACCGTCAGCCGCCGGTTCAGGGCCGTCGACGGGTCCTGGAAGATCATGCCCGTGCCGCCGCCGACGGTCGCCCGGCGCTCGCCCGGCGCCATGGACCACAGGTCCCGCCCCCGGAACGCCACCGTCCCGGACGTCGGCCGGTCCACGCCCACCAGCAGCTTCGCCAGCGTCGACTTGCCGCACCCGGACTCGCCCACCACGCCCACCGTCTCGCCGGGTGCGATCACGAGATCGGCGCCGGTCAGGGCGTACACCCGGTCGCGGGTGAACACCCCGCCGCTGCGCGCCCGGTGGACGACATGGGCCCCCGAGACCTCCACGAGCGCGTTCACCCGGTCACCTCCGTACCGTCCATGAGGTCCACCGCCGGGTGGTGGCAGGCCGCCGCGTGCGTACGGGTGCCCAGCAGGGCCGGAGCCGTCGCACGGCAGACCTCGCTCGCCCGGGGGCAGCGGTCGGCGAAGCGGCAGCCCGCAGGGAAGTCGGCGGGGGAGGGGACGGCACCCCTGATCTGGGTCATCCGCTCGGCCGCCGACTCCAGCGACAGGACGCTTCCCAGCAGCCCACGCGTGTAGGGGTGGGAGGGCCGCTCCACCAGGTCCGCCGTCACCCCCGTCTCGACGATCTGCCCGCCGTACATCACCACCACCCGGTCGGTCACGTCCGCGACCAGGGCCAGGTCGTGCGAGACGAGGACCAGGGCGAAGCCGAGCTCCTCGCGCAGCCGCAGCAGCAGTTCGATGATCTGCGCCTGGACGGTCACGTCCAACGCGGTGGTGGGCTCGTCGGCCACGATCAGCCGGGGCGCCCGGGACAGGGCCATCGCGATGAGGACGCGCTGGCGCTGGCCGCCGGAGAGTTCGTGCGGACAGCTGCGCAGGGTGCGGTCGGGGTCCAGGCCGACCAGGCGCAGCAGTTCGGGCGCGGAGCGCCTGCCGCCCCGGCGCACCACCTGCTTCAGCTGGGCGCGGATCGTCATCGCCGGGTTCAGGGAGGACAGGGCGTCCTGGTAGACCATCGCCATCTCGTGGCCGAGCAGCCGACGCCGCGCCCGCATCGGCTCGCCCACCAACTGCCGCTCGCCGAAGAGGACCTGGCCGCGCACGCGGGCGCCCCTCGGTTGCAGGCCCATCACCGTCAGCGCGGTCAGCGACTTGCCGCAGCCCGACTCGCCCACCAGGCCCAGGACCTCACCGGGGCGGACGTCGAAGCTGATGCCGTCGACGATGTCCACGCCCCGGTGCCGTGCGTCGAAGCCGATCGCCAGGTTCCGTACGGACAGCACCGGCCGGCCCTCGGGGAGGGGACGGGCCCGGGAGCGCAGTCGTACGGCCGCCTCGGCGAGGCCGGGCAGTTCCGTGACCTCGCCGCCGCCCGAGTCCAGGTCGCCCGCCACGACGTCCTCCGGGCGGCCCGCCCGCTCCCGC
Source organism: Streptomyces akebiae (assembly GCF_019599145.1). Taxonomy (NCBI): domain Bacteria; kingdom Bacillati; phylum Actinomycetota; class Actinomycetes; order Kitasatosporales; family Streptomycetaceae; genus Streptomyces; species Streptomyces akebiae. The sequence continues at coordinate 6,879,101 of NZ_CP080647.1, forward strand.
GACTCCACCGCTCCCGGCTCTCCCGGCTCTGCCCGCGCTCCCGGCTCCGTCTCCCGGGCGACCGGCGCTGCCCACGCGTCGGAGACGCCCTCGGAGAGGACGTTCAGGGAGAGCACCGTGACCAGCATCAGCAGACCGGGGAAGACGGTCGCCCACCAGCCGCCGGTCAGCACCATGTTCTTGCCGTCGGCGATGACACTGCCCCATGACGGGTCCGGCGGCCGTACCCCCGCGCCGATGAAGGAGAGCGACGCCTCGAAGACGATGGCCTCGGCCACCTGCACCGTGCAGAACACGAGCACCGGGGCGGCACAGTTGATCGCCACGTGCCGGATCACGATGTGCGGGGTGCGGGCCCCTATCACCCGCTCGGCGGTCACATAGTCCTCGCCGTACTGGTCGAGGACGTTGGCCCGGACGACCCGGGCGACCGGCGGGGTGAACAGGAACGCGATCGCGCAGATCAGCACGGTGATCCCGCCGCCGAAGACGGCCACCAGGACGGCGGCCAGCGCGATGCCGGGGAACGCCATCACCACGTCCAGGCAGCGCATCAGGGTCTCGTCGACCGCCTTGCGCGAGGTCGCGGCCACGGCCCCGACGACCGCCCCCACGACCAGCGCCAGCCCGGTGGCGCCGAGCCCGATCGCCAGCGACCAGCGGGCCCCGTACATCAGCCGGCTCAGGATGTCCCGGCCGAGGCTGTCCTGGCCCATCCAGTGGTCGGCGGAGGGCGCGCCGGTGCCGCCGACCAGGGTCTGCTGGTCGAGCGGGTCGTGCGGCGCGAGCCATGGGGCGAGGAGCGCGGCGAGGACCACGACCGCCAGGAAGCAGACCGCGATCCGGGTCGGCGGCGGCAGCCCGTGCCAGGAGCGCGGCCGGACACCGGGCCGGGAGAGGGCCTCGGTCAGGCGCCTGCGCGTGGTCACGATCAGACCGAACATCGGGCATCAGCTCCCGTCCGGGCGTCGGGACAGCGGCCCGCATCGCTCGATGGGCGTCAACTCGCCTCCCTGAGGCGGGGGTTCACCAGCAGATAGAGGACGTCGATGACGAGGTTCACGACCACGAAGCCGGCGGCCGTGGTCAGCACGACCCCCTGGACGACCGCCGGATCGCCGTTCTTCACGGCGTCGATCATCAGCTTGCCCATGCCCGGCAACGAGAAGATCGTCTCGATGACGACCGCGCCGCCGAGCAGATAGCCGACGCGCAGCCCCAGCACGGTCAGCGGATTGATCAGCGCGTTCCGCAGGACGTTCCGGCCCACCACCACCCGGGGCGGCAGACCGCTCCCGATCGCCGTCCGCACGTAGTCCTTGTCCAGCTCCTCGACGACCGCCGTCCGCACGATCCGGGTGAGCTGCGCCGCCACCGGCAGCGACAGCGCGAGCGCCGGCAGGGTCATCGTCCTCAGCCACCTGCTGAGGGAGTCCGCCGGATTGACGTACCCGCCCGTCGGGAACCAGCCCAGGTCCACCGCCAGGTACTGGATCATCAGCAGCGCCAGCCAGAACCCGGGCGCGGCCACCCCGGTCAGCGACACCACCCGGATGAGCTGGTCCGGCAGCCGGTCCCGGTGGATCGCCGCCGTCACACCGCCGAGCAGCGCCAGCACGACGGCGACGCCCAGTCCGAGGAAGGTCAGCTGGAGCGTGAGCGGCAGCGCGGTCGTCACCTGGTCGACCACGGGCGCCCGGGTCAGCGCGCTGATCCCCATGTCCCCGTGCAGCAGATCGCCGACGAAGCCGGCGTACCGGACCGGCAGGGGATCCAGCAGCCCGTTCTCCTCCCGGAACTCGTGCAGTTGTTCCGGCGTGGGATTGGCCCCCTGGAAGAACGCGGACGCCGGGTCGACGTCCGAGAACCGCATGACCACGAAGACGAACAGGATGATCCCGAGCAGCAGCGGGACGAGGAGGGCGATCCGCCGCAGCAGGATGCGCAGGACGGCGACCACGCTAGACCCACTTGGCCTGGAGCAGGTTGATCCCCGGATACGGCTGTGCCCTTATCCCCGACAGCCGCTTCGGGTTCCACGCGGTCATCAGCTCGTTGTGCACCACCGGATAGAGCACGGCCTGTTCGGCGACGACGTCGATGTAGTCCTGGACCATCGCCCTCTTCCGGTCGGCGTCCGGTTCCCGTGTCGCCCGGTCCATGTCCGTGAACAGCGCCTTGGCCACCGGATCGTCGGCCCACCGCGCGTACTGCATCCACAGGTTCCGCGGGCCGTAGTTGTAACGCATGATCAGATCCGCGTCGAGGCCGAACTGGTTGGGGTTCGAGGCGGCGGCGACCACCTGGTAGTCCTGCTTCTGGTCCATCTTCGTGAAGACGGCGGTGGTCTCCTGCGGCGAGAGCGTCGTCTCGACCCCGATCGCGTCCCAGGACGCCTTGACGGTCGGCAGACAGTCCACGATCCAGCTGACGTTCACCGCCAGGATCTCGATCCGCAGCCCCTTCACCCCGGCCTCCGCGAGCAGGGCCTTCGCCCGGTCGGGGTCGTACGCGTACACGCTCTTCGCCGGCCGGTAGCTCGGATTGCCCTCGTTGAGGAAGGAACTCGCCGGTTTCCCGTGGCCCTTCAGCGCCACCTCGATCATCTTGTCCCGGTCGATCGCGTAGTGCAGCGCCTGCCGCACCCGCACGTCGTCGAAGGGCTTCCGCCCGGTGTTGAACATCAGGAAGAGGTTGTTCATCCCGGAGCCGCCCTGGACGGACAGGCCGCCCTTCTCCAGTTGGCCGATGTTGGCGTACGGGATGTTGTCGGCGATCTGCGCGCCCGCGCTCGCCCCGGAGATCTTCGCCACGCGCGGGGCCGCGTCCACGATGGTCAGCCAGTTCATCTTCTTGAAGGCGGCCGGGCGGGGGCCGTTGTAGTCGCCGTACGCCTCGAACGTGGTGTTGGACTTCGGGTGGTGCGCGGTCTGCCGGTACGGCCCCGAACCGATCGCCTTGCCCTTGATGGCGTCCTCCCACGCGCCCGGCCGGGAGAAGACGTGCTTCGGCATGATCTTCGCCAGGGTCAGCCGCGCGATGCCGTCCGGGAAGGGGAACTTGAGCACCAGCTCGACGTTCCGCGCGTCGATCTTCCTGACCTCCTTCAGCCAGCTCGCGAAGAAGCCCTTGGCGAGGGTCTGGGTGCCGGGGTCGAGGATGCGGTCGTAGACGAAGACGACGTCGTCGGCGGTGACCGGCCTGCCGTCGTGGAACGTGGCGCCGGGCCGCAGCTCGAACCTCCAGGACGTGCCGTCGACGTCGCCCGGCACGGCCGTCGCGAGCGCCGCGTACGGCTCGCGCGAGAGGGGGTCGGTGTCGAGGAGGCCCTCGTAGATGTGGTTGTTGGCGGCCATGCAGAAGGCGGACGCGGTCTGGGTCGGGTCCCAGCTGCCGTCGTTGCCGTAGCCGATGACGGCCGTCAGGGTGCTGTTCGCGCCGCCCGCGTCACCGGTGTCGCCGGTGGACTCCGGCCCGGCCGAACAGGCGGCCAGCGACGAGGAGACGGCGGCGGCCGCACCCAGCGCGCCGGAGTACTTCAGGAGCGATCGGCGGCTCGGCGCCGGGGCGTCACGGATCACGTCGCGCACGGTTCCTCCAGGGAAGGAGAGGAGATACGACGTCCTACGTCCTACAGGGAGCAGCGTGACCTTAGGAGCGCCCGTGGGGGCGGTCAAGAGATCGCACACGAATGGCGTACGTGCCAGAGGTGCGACCAATGGCGGATCAACACCGGTGTGAAATAACGACAGTTGAGGGTCCGTTAGGAAAGGGTTTCCCCGGGTGATCACGGGGCGTTAACCTGGCGTTCCCCTGGCCAGTCCACGCGGTTTCCGTCCGGAGGTGGGACGTCGGATGTCCGGCGAGCGTACGATGCGGCGCATGTCTCAGGAGAGCGGGAGCCGGCGCCGGCCCGAGCGGCGGGTGAGCAGCCAGATCCAGCGCGAGGTCATGCAGCTGATCCTCGACCGCAGGCTCCAGGCGGGCGCCCCGCTGCCCACCGAGACGGAGCTGATGGAGGACCTCGGCGTCAGCCGCAACTCCGTCCGCGAGGCCCTCAAAGCCCTCCAGGCCCTCGACATAGTCGACATCCGGCACGGCTACGGCACCTACGTCGGCGAGGCCTCCCTCACCCCCCTCGTCGACGGACTGACCTTCCGCACCCTGGCCCGGCCCGACGGCGACACCGCCGCGCTCGCCGAGATCCTCCAGATCCGCGAGATCCTGGAGGACGGCCTCGTACGACGGGTCGCCGGCACCGTCACGGACGACGAACTGGACGCCCTCGCGGCCGTCGTCGACCGGATGGAGGCGGCCGGGAAGGCGGGCGAACCCGTCGCCGAACTCGACCGCGACTTCCACGAACTCCTCTACGCCTCCCTCGGCAACGCCCTCGTCCCCCAGCTCCTCGGCGCCTTCTGGACCGTCTTCCTGCGGGTCGCGGGCGCCCGCGGCTGGACCGACGACCCCACCCCCGAGCTGACGGTCCGCCGCCACCGGGACATCGTGGCCGCCCTCCGCGCCCGCGACGTCGAGGGTGCCCAGCGGGCGATGTCCGACCACTTCCGAGGCATCGAGGCGAGGGCGGCACAGGCCTCGCGGGGGGTGGGCTAGACATGGGGGAGTTCCCGACCGAGCCGTGGGACCCCGCCGACGCCGGTGTGCTGCGGCTGCCCTCCGGGCGGCTGGTGCGCGGCCGGGGCCTGCGCCGACCGCTCCCGGACGGCAGGGTCCCCACCTACGCCGTGTACCTCCTCGGCAAGGAGCCGCCCGAAGTCCCCTGGGAGTCCCGCTGGTTGCGCTGGCCCGACTTCCGGCTGCCCGGCGACCGGGCGGAGGCGGCCCGGGTGCTGCGCGACGTCTGGGAACGGGCGGCCGTCGACCGGGTCGAGCTCGCGTGCGGCGGCGGCCGGGGCCGCACCGGCACCGCGCTGGCCTGTCTCGCGGTCCTCGACGGCGTACCACCGGACGAGGCCGTGGCCTACGTACGCCGGCACTACGACCGGCACGCGGTGGAGACGCCGTGGCAGCGGCGGTACGTGCGGCGGTTCGGGGAGCGGGGAGACCGCACCCACCCGCCCGCATGAGGGTCGGCCGTGTCGCGCGCGACCGGCCACGACCCCGGCCCCGTCACCCCTGCCCGTCCCATCCGCAGGGTGCTGCCCCTGGCCCCCGCTACGGGGTTTGCCGCCGAGGCGACAACAGGGGACGGGGTGCAGCCCTCAGGGACGGGACGGGTAGGGGCGACGGGGACGGAGACGGGCCCCGGTCGCCCGGCGGGTGCGGGTCAGGGGCCGGTCCGCGCGGGGCCGTACAGCGCGTTCGGCGCGCCTGTCATCAGGGCCCAGTACCTGTCCCCGTACGACCAGTGCCACCACTCGGTGGGGTAGTTGACCAGCCCGGCCGTGGTGAGCGCCGCCGAGAGTGTGCGCCGGTTGCGGCGGGCGGTGTCGGAGATGTTGGGCGCGTCGGTGTAGCAGGCGTCGTCGCTCTCCTCGGGGCTGGCGTCCAGACGCGTGCCCATGTCGAGTTCCTCCCCGGCGGCCGTGCACAGGGTGAGGTCGACCGCGGCGCCGGCGACATGCGGCCCGATCTCCGGCGGGGAGAGCGAACGGCTGGTCTGGACGTGGAGGTGCTCCTCCGACCAGTCGGGGTTGGCGAGGCGCAGCTCGGCGGCGTACCGCTCGAAGTACTCGATCTGCAGGGCCAGCGGCCGGTACCCCTCGGTGACCAGCAGCCGCAGCCCGTCCGGCAGCAGCCGGGCGGCGCGCGCGAGGCGCCAGGCGACGCCCTCACGGAGGTGCGCGTACGCCCCCTCGGGGTCGGCCTGCCGGGAGTCGACCACCACGAAGGGCATCTCCCGCAGATCGACGAGGGGCTCACCGCACTCCTGGACCGGAACACCGGCGACCTCGGGGTCGCTCATGAGGATGATCGAAGGCATGCGTCGTCTTCCACCGGGCGGGAGGTGTGATGCGTCGGGGTGTGTGGCAGCACCCCGGGGAGGGACTTGATTCCCTGATGTCCCTCCCCGGGGGCTTCCCCCCTTGAGTGGTGGTTCGTGGTCGGGCTCCGGGCGTCCCCCCAGCCCGTCATGCGCGTGCGATCCCACTGTTGTCACGTTCCCACCGGTCCGTCCCCTGTGCGCTCCGGTGGGCCGACCGGCCGGGCGGTGGTCGCCCGGCCGATCCGTTGTTCCCCCGAGAACAACGAGAATGGCGCACTCCGCTGGAAGTTCTCTGCAAGTCCGCCGCAAGCGGGTTTCGGCCTGGCCGACCGTCCGGAACGCGCCTGTGTCACCCGGCTCACGTATCCGCGCACGGGCGGCCCGCCGCTCGTCGCGTGGCTCGTCGCGGGCTTCGCACCGGAGCGCCGGTCGCCGGCTCGATCCGCCGGCGGGCCCGTGGTGGGCCCGTGGTGGGCCTACCACGGGCCCACGCGGCGGTGGTGCTCGCGGCCGCCCGGACGGCCGTGCCCCTCACCGAGGCCCGGCTCGGCCCGACGGACTGGGGCTCCCCGGGCCTGGCCCAGAGAGGGGTGGCCGCCGCCACCGCGTACCTCTGCCACCGGGCGGTGCGGGGGTGGGACGACGGAGGTCTCCACGGCGGCCGGCGCCGCCCCGCCCCGGGCGGGATCGGCCTGCCGCCCCGGCCGGTCCCCTACGGGAAGTGCGCCAACGCCCGGCTCAAGGGCCGCTGCCCGAAGCGGACCTGCCGCCGGCCGCGGGCCCGGCGCCCGGCCACCGGCCCGCTCGGCGTTCCGCTGTTCCGTGTCAGGGGGACCGCACCCACGGCCACGGCTCGTGCCGTTCGCGCGCCTCGCAGGCGTCGAACACCGCCATGGCCTCGGCCCGCAGCGCCCGGGCCCCGGCCCGGTCCCCGAGCGCGGCCCGGACCACGGACAGATTGCGCAGGGCGCGGGCCCGGGGCAAGGGCAGGGCGAGGACGCCCCAGAGCGAGGCGGAGGCGGTCAGCAGCCCCTCCGCGTCCGTCAGCCGGTCGTCGGCCAGCGCGCACTCGCCGAGCGTGCGCAGCGTCAGGGCCTCGCCGAAGCGGTCCTCGTGGGTCCGGCAGACCTCCAGGATCTCGTGCAGTTCCGTCTCCGCCTCCCGGACGTGTCCCAGCCGCAGCCTGGCCTTGGCACGGGCCCGCAGGGCGTACGCCGCCATGTGCGGGTCGCCGAGGTCGCGCAGGATCTCCAGCGCCTGCTCGGCCACGCGCGCGGCCTCCTCGTACGCGCCGAGCGAGCGGTGCACCAGGCTGAGGGTGCGCAGCGCCAGCGCCTCGCCGCGTCGGCTGCCGAGCCGTCGGTAGGCCCGCAGCGACTCGTCGAGCAGCGGGAGCGCGCCTTCCTGGTCGCCGAGTTCCAGGCGTACGGAACCGCCGTACCGGCAGGCGACCCCGATGCCGGTGTCGTCGCCGACCCGCCGGAAGCCGTCGGCGGCGTCGGTCAACGCCCTTTCCGCCTCCCGGAGTTCGCCGACCTCGCGGCAGGCGCTGCCGAGGCCGGCGAGGGCCGCGGACCGGCCGCGTACGTTCCCGAGCTCGGTGCAGATGCGCTCGGCGGTGCGGAAGTACTCCTGGGACTCGGCGATGCGGTCCTGCTCGTAGCGGAGCTGCCCGAGGCCGATGATCAGCAGGGCCTCGCCCGAGCGGTCCTCGGCGCGGCGCGCCGCCGCGAGTGCGGCGTCGTGGCTGCGCCACCAGGCGTCGAAGCGGTTCTTGATGGCGAACGAGGAGGAGCACAGGGCCGCCGCCGCTTCGCAGGCGAGGGTGTGCAGGCCCATGGCTGCCGCCCGTTCGACCGCGGTGGTGAGGGCGTCGGCTTCCGCGTCGAACCAGGCGAAGGGGTCGGTGAGGGCGCGGTGGGTGGTGTGCGCGCCTACGGGGGAGGGGGATTCGGCCGGTTCCCGGCCGCCGGTCGCGGAGGGCTGGCCGCGCAGTTCCCCGCGCCCCTTCGAGGAGAACCCCTGCCTCAGGATCACCGCACCCGAGGGGGACTTCTCCGTCACCCGGTCCATCAGCCACAGGCCCGCCGACAGGGCCCGGCCCACCGCCGCCGTGCGGTCGTCGGCGGGGTCCTCGGTCTCCGCGCGTTCGGCGGCGTAGACGCGGACCAGGTCGTGCAGGCGGTAGCGGGGCTGGCCCACCTGGTCCCGGCCCGGGCAGGTGATCAACTGGGCGTCCAGGAGGCGTTCGAGGGTCTCCTCGGCCTCGTCCTCCGAGGTGCCGGAGAGCGCGGCGACCGCCCACACGGCGACATCGGCCGGTCCGAGCGTGGCGATACGGCGCAGGACGCGCCGGGCGCACTCGTCGAGGGCCTGGTAGCTGAGGCCGAGACCGGCCCGGACCTCCAGGTCGCCCACGGACAGCTCGTCGAGGCGTCGGTGTTCGTCGGCGAGGCGCTCGGCGAGCACGCTGGGCGTCCAGTGCCGCCGGGTGGCCAGCCGGGCGCCCGCGATCCGCAGGGCCAGCGGCAGTCCGCCGCACAGCTCGACGATCCGGCGGGCCGCGGCCCGTTCGCGCGGGTCGTCCGGGGTGCGTTCGGGGCCGGTGACCCTGGTGAGCAGTTCGAGGCCGCGGGCGTCGTCCAGGACGTCCAGGTCGGTGCGCCGGGCCCCGACGAGCCCGCCGAGCCGGGCCCGTGAGGTCACCAGGACCCCGCAGCTGGCGCTGCCCGGCAGCAGCGGCCGCACCTGGGCCTCGCCGCCCGCGTCGTCGAGGACCAGCAGGATCCGGCGCCCGGCGACCAGACTGCGGAACAGGTCGCCGCGCTCGGCCGTGTCCTCCGGCGGGTCGGCGCCCAGCGCCCGCAGCAGTCGGCCCAGGACCTCGGCGGGCGGTACGGGCTCGCTGAAGCCGTGCAGTTCGGCGTAGAGCTGGCCGTCGGGGTAGTCGCCGGCGACCCGGTGCGCGGCCTGCACGGCGAGCGCGGACTTGCCGACTCCGGCGGCCCCCGAGACCACGACGACGGGCATCGCCTCCCGCACGCCGGTCAGCCCTTCGACGACCCGCGCCAGCTCCTTCTCCCGGCCGGTGAAGTCGCCGATGGCGGGCGGCAGGAGCGACACGGGCCGGGGCGGTGCCGCCGCGCCGGGTCCCTGCGCCGCGGGCGCCGTCGTGGCGGCGAGCAGGGCGGGATCGGCCCGCAGGATGGCCTCGTACAGGCGGTTCAGCTCCGGGCCCGGGTCGAGCCCCAGCTCCTCGGCGAGCACGGCCCGCCCCTCCGCGTAGACGGCCAGCGCGTCGGCCTGCCGCCCGAGCCGGTAGAGGCCCAGCATCAGCTGCCCGCGCGGCCGCTCCCGGGCCGGATGCGCCCTGACCAGCGCGGTCAGCTCGGTGACCAGTTCCGCCTCGTGCCCGCCGGTCTCCAGTTCGGCGGCGATGCGTTCCTCCAGGGCCGCCTGCCGCGCCTCCTCCAGCCGCCCGGCCTCACCCCGCAGCGCCTCGCCGACCCCGCCGAGCGCCGGGCCGCGCCACAGCTCCAGCGCCTGACGCAGCAGCCGTGCGGCCTCCGCGTGGTCGCCTTCGGCGGCGGCCCGCCGTCCGTCGGCCGTGCGTGCCTCGAACTCCGCCAGATCGACCCGGCCGACCCCGGGCCGCATCACGTATCCCGGTGGCCTGGTCTCGATCGTCTCCGCCGCCTCGGGGGGCAGCGCCCGGCGCAGGGCCGACACATACGTCTGCACCAGCGCCCGCGCGGTGTCCGGGGGGTCGTCTCCCCAGATCACGTCCACCAGCGCGTCGGCGGGCACCACCTGCCCGGCCCGCAGCAGCAGTACGGCCAGCAGCGCGCGCGGTTTCGGGCCGCCCAGCCGCAGGGGTCCGTCACCGTGCCATGCCTCGACCGGGCCGAGCAGTCGGAATTCCAGCTCCACGGGTCCCCATCTTCCGTGCTGTCGGACCGCCGGGCCAGCGGTTGTTCACGCAACGTTCGACGCTCATGTACGGCGAGTGGTTTCCCATGACGCGTGATGCGCCGCTGAGTTGTCGGAAAACGGGGGAACCAAAGGGAATCTTAGGTGGACAACGCGGAGATTCCCCTCGTGGATGAGGACCACCTGTGACGATGCTGTGAGAACCGGCCCGCCGTCGTGCGGGCCGCAGGGGGCCGCACGGGGCGGTACGGCCCGGGTCGCGGTCGCGGGCCGCGGCATTCGCATACAGATCCGTCCGGGCTCAACGGTCAAGGCCCAACGCTTCTGTGCCGACTCGAAGTTGTGCGGGACAGACTCCGGCCGAGTTTAGACACGGCAGGTCATCGAAGAGATGCGAAGAGTGAAATTGGGTGGGGTGGGGGAGCACCGTGAAGGCAGTTGGAGAAGGGCTCGGGGGACGGCACTCGGCGGGCGCGTCGAAGAGGCGGAGGAATCGGTGGAGGAATTGCGGCGGACGGCCGAAAAGGCGGGAATTGTTCTGTCGTCACCGGGCTTCTCGGCGGCGGCCCTGCGGTGAGCGGTAACGGGAAGAAGCCGGCGATCGGCACCTACGCGGTCGACACCCGCACCGGGAAGGTCGGTCGCGTCATGGGTCACGAGGGGCCCTACGTACAGCTGCGGCCGGTCGGCGGGGGGAGGGAGTGGGACTGTGCCCCCGAGGTCGTACGGGCCGCCACGACCATAGAACGACTGCGCGCCGCGACCGCCTACGAGAACGCCCGCAGCCGGGGCGAGGTCCCTTGAAGGGGTGACCGTGGACCGAGGTCCCGCCGAGGACCCGCCGTAGGCGAGAATGGGCGGCATGAGCCTGTTCCGCGACGACGGCGTCGTCCTGCGCACCCAGAAGCTGGGTGAAGCGGACCGGATCATCACGTTGCTCACACGGGGGCACGGGCGGGTGCGGGCCGTGGCGCGGGGGGTGCGGCGGACGAAGTCCAAGTTCGGGGCGCGGCTCGAACCCTTCTCCCACGTGGACGTGCAGTTCTTCGCGCGGGGCAGCGAGCTGATCGGACGCGGACTGCCCCTGTGCACCCAGAGCGAGACCATCGCTCCGTACGGCGGCGGCATCGTGACCGACTACGCCCGCTACACCGCCGGGACGGCCATGCTGGAGACCGCGGAGCGGTTCACGGACCACGAGGGCGAGCCCGCCGTGCAGCAGTACCTGCTGCTCGTCGGCGGGCTGCGCACCCTCGCCCGCGGCGAGCACGCCCCGCACCTCGTCCTCGACGCCTTCCTGCTGCGCTCCCTCGCCGTCAACGGCTACGCCCCCACGTTCAGCGACTGCGCCAAGTGCGGCATGCCCGGACCGAACCGGTTCTTCTCCGTCGCCTCCGGGGGCTCCGTCTGCGTGGACTGCCGGGTGCCCGGCAGCGTCGTACCCTCGCCACGGACGCTGGAACTGCTCGCCGCGCTCCTTACGGGAGACTGGGAGACCGCGGACGCGACCGAGCCGCGGCACGTCCGGGAGGGCAGCGGACTGGTGTCCGCCTACCTGCACTGGCATCTGGAGCGCGGGCTGCGCTCCCTTCGGTACGTGGAGAAGTCGTAGGCACGACCGATCCACCAGCACCACAGAGGAGACGAGAAGCACATGGTGGTACGCGGGTTCCTCGGGCGTCAGCGCCGCGAGTACAAGGCGCCGACGCCGCACCCGTCCGGCGCCCGCGCGCCCAAGCTCCCCGGCGAGCTGGTCCCCGAGCACGTGGCGATCGTCATGGACGGCAACGGCCGCTGGGCCAAGGAGCGCGGGCTGCCGCGCACCGAGGGCCACAAGGTGGGCGCCGAGCGCGTGCTCGACGTGCTGCAGGGCTCCCTGGAGATCGGCGTCCGCAACATCTCCCTCTACGCCTTCTCCACCGAGAACTGGAAGCGCTCGCCCGACGAGGTCCGCTTCCTCATGAACTTCAACCGCGACTTCATCCGCAAGACCCGCGACCAGCTCGACGAACTCGGCATCCGGGTCCGCTGGGTGGGCCGGATGCCGAAGCTGTGGAAGTCGGTCGCCAAGGAACTCCAGGTCGCCCAGGAGCAGACCAAGGACAACGACCTGCTGACGCTGTACTTCTGCATGAACTACGGCGGCCGGGCCGAGATCGCCGATGCGGCCCAGGCCCTCGCCGAGGACATCCGCGCGGGCCGCCTCGACCCCTCCAAGGTCACCGAGAAGACCTTCGCGAAGTACCTCTACTACCCGGACATGCCGGACGTCGACCTCTTCCTGCGCCCCAGCGGCGAGCAGCGCACCTCCAACTACCTGCTCTGGCAGAGCGCCTACGCCGAGATGGTCTTCCAGGACGTGCTGTGGCCCGACTTCGACCGCCGTGACCTGTGGCGGGCCTGCCTGGAGTTCGCCTCCCGCGACCGCCGCTTCGGCGGCGCCGTCCCGAACGAGGAACTGCTCGCGATGGAAGCCGCGATGGAGGGCCGGACGGAGGGCTGACCGTTGGCGCAGGCCGATGGGGAGAACGTCGAGCTGGTGTACCGGGCGGTGGTCGGCGACTTCCGCGAGGCGGTGCGCGTGTCCGCGCGCGCCTCGGCCGTCGGCCGGTGGGGGCGGGGACTGCTGCTGTTCTCCGCCGGGGCGGGTCTGTTCGTCACGGTCGTGGCGCTCGCGCTCGGCGTCCCGCCCGACGCGCGGGCGTTCGTGATGCCGGGGGCGGCGGTCGGCGCCCTCGTCCTGCTGCCCCGGCTCCAGGCCCGTCTCCTGCACCGGCGGGCGGCGGCCCTGGGGCTGCACCGCGCCGTGCTGGACCCGTGGGGCGTGACGGTCGCGCACGACCACGGCACGGAGCGCCCGGCCCGCTGGTCCCAGGTGTCCCGGTACGCGGAGACCCCGCACACCTTCGTTCTCCTCAGCGGCGCCCACGCGCCCCGCCTCACCGTGCTGCCGAAGCGGGGCCTGCCGACCCCCGCCGACGCCGACCGGCTCCGCGCCGTCCTCGCCCGCGAGGGCCTGACCCGGCTGTAGGACGGTGGGCGGGGCCGCGCGGCGCCACGGACGCGGTCGGCCACGGCAAACCTCCGGGGGCGGGCCGCAGGATGAAAGGCGCGGGGCGGAGCCCCGGCCTTTCAGGGGCGCGGGGAACTGCGCGAGAAGCCCCACTCACCCGCACCCGCCGACGCACCTGGGCGCGGGAGGCGGACCCGGTGGGGACGGCCCCGCGGGGGACGGACGCGGTGGGCGCCGGGCGCCCTTACGACGTCTTCGCCGCGCACTCCGCGCAGGTGCCGAAGATCTCCACCGTGTGGGCGACGTTCACGAAGCCGTGTTCCGCGGCGATCGCGTCGGCCCACTTCTCGACCGCCGGTCCCTCCACCTCCACGGCCTTGCCGCAGACCCGGCAGACCAGGTGGTGGTGGTGATCGCCGGTCGAGCAGCGGCGGTACACGGACTCGCCGTCGGAGGTGCGCAGGACGTCGACCTCGCCCGCGTCGGCGAGGGACTGCAACGTGCGGTACACGGTGGTGAGCCCGACCGAGTCGCCCTTGTGCTTGAGCATGTCGTGGAGTTCCTGTGCGCTGCGGAACTCGTCGACCTCGTCCAGTGCCGCGGCCACGGCCGCCCGCTGCCGGGTGGAACGACCTCGTACAGGTCCGGCGGTCGTCACCGTTGCCTCCTCACGTAGCGGTCTTGCGGGGGCCATTGTGCCAGCCCCCGCCGACCTCGTTCAGCCGCCGGTCACCCGGTGGACCCCTCGACAGAGCCCCGGGCGGTCGGGACCGAGTCCTTCGCGACCCCCGTCCCGACGGCCTCCCGGGACTTCGGGACCGCGCACTCCGCCGGGTCCGCGACGGTGGTCTCCAGGGCCCGCGCACGGCGTCTGGCCAGCGGGGTCGCCAGCGCGGTCAGCACCATGAACGCGGCGATGGCGAGCAGCACGATCGTCGCGCCGGGCGGCACGTCCTGGTAGTACGAGGTGACCGTGCCGCCGACCGTCACGGACACACCGAGGGCCACGGCGATCGCGAAGGTCGCCGCGAAACTGCGGGTGAGCTGCTGCGCGGCGGCGACGGGGACGACCATCAGCGCGGACACCAGCAGCAGCCCGACGACGCGCATGGCGACCGTCACGGTCACCGCCGCCGTGACCGCCGTCAGCAGGTTCAGCGCCCGCACCGGCAGGCCGGTGACCCGGGCGAACTCCTCGTCCTGGCTGACGGCGAACAGCTGCCGGCGCAGCGTCAGCGTCATCACGATCACGAACGCGGCGAGCACGCAGATCGCGGTGATGTCCTCCTGCGACACGGTCGACAGCGAGCCGAAGAGGAACGACATCAGATTGGCGTTGGTCCCGCCGGGCGCGAGGTTGATGAGCATCACACCGCCGGCCATGCCGCCGTAGAAGAGCATGGCGAGCGCGATGTCGCCGCGTGTCCTGCCGTACCAGCGGATCAGCTCCATCAGCACGGCGCCCACGACGGACACCAGCGTGGCCATCCACACCGGGGACCACGAGAGCATGAAGCCGAGGCCGACGCCGGTCATCGCGACATGGCCGATGCCGTCGCCCATGAGGGCCTGACGGCGCTGGACGAGGTAGATGCCGATCGCCGGCGCGGTGATGCCGACGAGGACGGCGGCGAGCAGGGCCCGCTGCATGAAGGCGTAGTCGAGGAATTCCATCGTGGGTGCCGTCTCAGCTCAGCAGGCCCGTACGGGCGGGCTCGGCGCCCGGTGCCGCGTGCGGGTGGACGTGGTCGTGGCCGGGCAGCGCGTGCTGGCCGACCGCCTTCGGGGGCGGGCCGTCGTGGGTGACACAGCCGTCGCGGAGGACGACCGCGCGGTCGATCAGCGGCTCCAGCGGGCCGAGTTCATGGAGCACGAGCAGCACGGTCGTGCCCCTCGCGACCTGCTCGCGCAGGGTCGCGGCCAGCACCTCCTGGCTGGCCAGGTCGACGCCCGCCATGGGTTCGTCCATGATCAGCAGTTCGGGTTCGCAGGCGAGGGCGCGGGCGATGAGGACGCGCTGGTGCTGGCCGCCGGAGAGGGCGTTCACCGAGTCCTTGGCGCGGTCCGCCATGCCGACCATGTCCAGGGCGTGCCGGATCGCCTCGCGGTCGGCCTTGCGGAGGATGCCGAGGCGGGTGCGGGAGAGCCGGCCCGAGGCCACGATCTCCGTCACCGTCGCCGGGACGCCGCCCGCCGCCGTGGTGCGCTGCGGCACGTACCCGAGGCGCCGCCAGTCGCGGAAGCGGCGACGGGGGGTCCCGAACAGCTCGATCTCGCCGTCACTGACCGGCACCTGCCCGATCACCGTGCGTACGGCGGTGGACTTCCCGGAGCCGTTGGCGCCGAGCAGCGCGACGACCTCACCGCGGTGCACGGTGAGGTCGATGCCGCGCAGCACGGTGCGCGAGCCCAGTTCGGCGCGGACGCCGCGCAACGAGATGACGGGCTCGGTCATGCCTGCTGCCTCCGGATGATCAACGAGGTCACTTGGCTCCCAGGGCCGTCTGGAGGGCCTTGAGGTTGGCTTCCTGGACCGCGAAGTAGTCCTTGCCGCGGGACTTCTCGGTGATGCCCTCGATCGGGTCGAGGACGTCGGTCTTGAGGTCCGCGTCGGCGGCGATGGTCTTCGCGGTCTTGTCGCTGACCAGTGTCTCGTAGAACACCGTGGTCACACCGTCGGCCTTCGCCATCTTCTCAAGTTCCTTGACCCGGGCGGCACTCGGCTCGGACTCGGGGTCGAGACCGGAGATGGCCTCCTCGGTGAGGCCGTAGCGCTCGGCGAGGTAGCCGAAGGCGGCGTGGGTGGTGATGAAGACCTTGGTCCTGGTGTTCTTCAGTCCGCCGGCGAACTGGTCGTCGAGCGCGCCCAGCTTCTCGACCAGGGCCTCGGTGTTGGTCTTGTAGGTGTCCGCGTGGTCCGGGTCGGCCTTCTCGAAGGCGGCGCCGACACCCTTGGCGACCTCGGCGTACTTCACGGGGTCGAGCCAGATGTGGGGGTCCTTGCCCTCCAGCTCCTCGTTCTCGTGGTCGTCGTGCTCTTCCGCGTGGCCGCCGACCTCGTTGCCGTGGTGCTCCATGTCGGTCAGCGTGGCGGCGTCGATCTTCGTCTCGGGGCCGGACTGCTCGACCGCCTCGTCGACGGAGGGCTGCAGGCCCTTGAGGTACAGCACGGCGTCCGACTCCTGGAGCGCGGCCGTCTGCTTGGCGCTGATCTCCAGGTCGTGCGGCTCCTGGCCGGGCTGGGTCAGACTGGTGACGTTCACGTACTTCCCGCCGATCTGCTCGGCGAGGAAGGCCATCGGGTAGAACGACGCGACGACGTCGAACTTGTCGGTGTTGCCCGCGGCGGCGCTGTCGCCACCGCATGCCGTGAGAGTCGTGAGGCCGAGGGCGGCGGCCGCGGTCGCCGCCGCGGGTATCAGAAGTCGTCGTCGTACTACGTTCATGACAGTCATTTTCATCTTGTCTGGAAACGATTGTCAACAAGGCAGGTGGTAAGCCCTTGGTAAGGCCTTTGTCCGGCTCTCGACCGTCTCCTTCTCCGAACCGATTTGATCCGAGGGCACGCCCCGCCGGTAACCTGAAGCATTCGCTCTGAAGCGCGTCCGCTTCCTCCAGGAGCGCATCGCTTCGTCGCCCGTCGTCGTAATGAAGAGAGCACCGTGGCCGCCGACAAGATCGACACCATCGTCAGCCTGAGCAAGCGCCGTGGCTTCGTATTCCCGTGCAGCGAGATCTACGGCGGTCAGCGTGCCGCCTGGGACTACGGACCGCTGGGTGTCGAGCTCAAGGAGAACATCAAGCGTCAGTGGTGGCGCTACATGGTGACGTCGCGCGAGGACGTCGTCGGTATCGACTCGTCCGTCATCCTGGCCTCCGAGGTCTGGGTCGCCTCCGGTCACGTCGCCACCTTCTCCGACCCGCTCACCGAGTGCACCGCGTGCCACAAGCGCTACCGCGCGGACCACCTGGAAGAGGCGTACGAGGAGAAGAAGGGCCACGCCCCGGCGAACGGCCTGGCCGACATCAACTGCCCCAACTGTGGCAACAAGGGCCAGTTCACCGAGCCCAAGCAGTTCTCGGGTCTGCTCTCCACCCACCTCGGTCCCACCCAGGACACCGGCTCCATCGCCTACCTGCGTCCCGAGACCGCCCAGGGCATCTTCACTAACTTCGCCCAGGTGCAGACCACTTCGCGCCGCAAGCCGCCGTTCGGCATCGCCCAGATGGGCAAGTCCTTCCGCAACGAGATCACGCCCGGCAACTTCATCTTCCGCACCCGCGAGTTCGAGCAGATGGAGATGGAGTTCTTCGTCAAGCCGGGCGAGGACGAGAAGTGGCAGGAGTACTGGATGCAGGAGCGGTGGAACTGGTACACCGGCCTGGGTCTGCGCGCCGAGAACATGCGCTGGTACGAGCACCCGCAGGAGAAGCTCTCCCACTACTCCAAGCGCACCGCCGACATCGAGTACCGCTTCCAGTTCGGCGGCAGCGAGTGGGGTGAGCTGGAGGGCGTCGCCAACCGCACCGACTACGACCTCGGCGCGCACTCCAAGGCCTCCGGCCAGGACCTGTCGTACTACGACCAGGAGGCGAGCGAGCGCTACACGCCGTACGTCATCGAGCCGGCGGCCGGTGTCGGCCGCACGATGCTGGCGTTCCTCCTCGACGCGTACACCGAGGACGAGGCGCCCAACGCCAAGGGCAAGCTGGAGAAGCGGACGGTGCTGCGCCTCGACCACCGTCTCGCCCCGGTGAAGGTGGCGGTCCTCCCGCTGTCCCGCAACCCCGACCTGTCCCCGAAGGCGAAGGGCCTCGCGTCGGCGCTGCGGCAGAACTGGAACATCGAGTTCGACGACGCGGGTGCGATCGGGCGCCGTTACCGCCGCCAGGACGAGATCGGTACGCCGTACTGCGTCACGGTGGACTTCGACACGCTCGACGACAACGCGGTGACCGTGCGCGAGCGGGACTCGATGAAGCAGGAGCGGGTGTCTCTCGACCAGATCGAGGGTTACCTGGCTGCTCGGCTCGTGGGCGCCTGAGGGGTTGCCTCGCTGGTGTGATTGAGCGGCTGCGGGTTCGTCGTGGCTGGTCGCGCAGTTCCCCGCGCCCCTTATGGGGCCGGGGAACTCGGCGTTTACAGGTCCAGGTCGGCGAAGAACCTTCTCGCCGATCGAACCCCAGCCCATGGCGGGCAGCAGGAACTGGCGGACGTCGCGGGCCTTCAGCTTCTCGGTCAGCGGCGTGGGCCGGGGCCGCTGCGGGTCCTTGCCGTCAGCCAGCCGCCCTTGCTCAGGGTCTGGCCGGGGTAGACCTTGCGGGCCGCGCCGATGAGCGAGCTGCCCCGGTGGAGGTGGAGGCTGTACCAGGGCGCCTTCATGCCCCGGTACATGGTGTTCAACCACAGGACTCGGTCTTTCCGGACCCGGTGCCGGTGGTCACGAGCGTGGGCTCGGGCTGGTGCCCGTCCTTGCTGGTCAGCCGGGCGAACGTCTCCGCCTGGTGGGCGTACGGCGGCGGGAAGTCCGCCGGATGCCAGTCCAGCTGCCGCTCCCAGCCGTCGGCCGCCGGCCGGAGGGGACGCCGGATGCGCAGATAGGGATGCGGAAGAGCCCGTCGGTCGGGTCGGTGAGGAAGGCCTCCAGGGCGTCCCCGTCCCGTCGAACTGATCGAAACCGATCACGTTCCACTCTACGAGCAGGGTCGGACAGGTTCACGGGGGCTTGGCCTCTCCCCGACCAAACGGGCCCGGCAGGCTCGTCCCGGCAGGCGTGTCGGCCCGGCAGGCGTGTCGGCCCGGCAGGCCGCGCCCCTCGGAGCGCTCCGGCGGTACGGCACAAGCCGCGCAGCCCAGAAGGATGATATTCCCGGAACTTCCGCCATCTGCCTTCCTGTTACTGGTAGAAGAAGCGACACAGCGCGGGCCGTGGGACGCGGCCCACGTGGGGAGGGCGGGGGAAATGGGACGCAGGCACATGGTGTACGTGCTGCCCGGGATCGGCGGCAGCGTGCTGGAACGGCCCGCAGGCGGCGGCAAGCCGCCGGAGGTGGTGTGGGACGCGGGCTTCGGCGACATCGCCGGCCTGCTGCGCCGGCCGGACCGGCTGGCTGTGGGCGAGCCGCTGCGGGCGACCGGTCTGATCCGCTCCAAGCGGCTGCTGCCGGGCTGGACCGTCGTCCCCGGCTACGAACGGCTGGTGGCGAACCTTCAGGCGCTGCCGGGTACGGTCATCGACACCGGGCACCCCGAGAAGCGGAACCCGGCCGCGAACGTGGTGCTGTTCCCGTACGACTTCCGCCTGGGTGTCAGGCATGCCGCGCAGCTGCTCGCGGCCGATGTCCACGACCGGCTGAAGGACCTCGCACCGGCCGAGCGGGCCGGCCGGGTCGTGGTGGTCGCCCACTCGATGGGCGGTCTGGTCGCCCGGCACTGGCTGGGCCCGCTGGAGGGCTGGCCGCTGTGCCGGGCCCTGATCACCCTCGGCACCCCCCACCGCGGCGCCCCGAAGGCACTGCACCTGCTGGCCGACGGCGTACGGGTGGCGGGAATCCGGCTGGACGGGGTGAGCGACCTGCTGGCCCAGTGGCCGTCGGTGGCCGAGCTGCTGCCCCGCTACCCGATGGTCTGGGACACCGCCGCGGCGGCTCCCCTCTACCCCCACGATGTGCCCCTGCAGCACCTGCGCTCCCTGGCGAAGCAGGGTTTCGCACTGCACGAGGAGATCGAGCAGGCGTGGCAGGCCATGCCGCGCACCGGCGTCGAGCCGCAGGTGGTGCCCCGGCTGGGCTGGAGTCACCGCACCCCGGGCTCGGCGGTGTGGGACGGCCGCACGCTGAAGGTCGGCAAGAAGCTGCCGGCCTGGCTGGAGCTGGCGGGCTGGGAAAAGGACCACGGCGACGGCACCGTACCGGCGATCTCGGCCGTGCCGGTGGAGATGGACGGCCACGACACCTCCGGCTGGCGGGCCCGCGACCGCCACGGTCCCATCGTCTCCGCCGACTGGATTCCCGGCCTGGTCGAGGTCTACGAGGAACGGCAGCGGCTGACCGCGGCGCGCGGCGAGGAACGTGAGGCCGCCCTCGGCCTGGGCATGGACGAACTCCACGCCCAGGGCGCGACGATCCCGCTGGAGACACGGTTGCGCGGCGACAGCCTGCCGCCGGAGGCCACCGCCGATCCGAGCGGGCTCGCGGTCTGGGCCACCCTGCGCCCGGTGCACGGCCCGCGGGCCGCGGTCGCCGAGGTGCGGCTGGAGTGGGACGGCGACCGGGGTGCCTACGTCACCGAACTGCCCGGCCAGGAGCCCGGCCTGTACGACGTGCGCGTGAGTGTGCGGGCCGTGCCCGGCGTCGGTGACCTGTCCGCGTCCGACTCCCTCGCGGTGGTGGCCCCATGAGCCCCGTCGGCTCCTGGCCCCGCTGGTCCCTTGACGGGGAACCGGCCGCGCTGGCCAAGTACGTGCTGCCCGACGAGGTCGCCGCCCTGCTGCACCTGCCCGGACCCCCGGCCGACAGTCGCATCGGGCAGACCCGGGCTGTCTACGAGGCGCTGGCGGGTGCCGGGATCACCTACTCCCACGAGGCGCCCTCCGACGATCCCGGCCGCCAGGTCGTCCGCCAGCCCGGCGAGGTGCTGTGGTGCCCCCGGCACGCCACCTGCCTGGATCTCTCCCTGATCTTGGCCGGCGCCTGCCTCCACGCCGGCCTGCACCCCTTCGTCCTCATCCTCGACCCACCCGAATCCGGACGCGCCGCACACGCCCTGCTCGGCGTATGGGTCGACGACGTCACATCCGACGATGACGACGACATCCGGATGCCGGACGCGGACGTGTGGACCAGCCGCCCCGACGGCTTCGACGACCTCGTCCAGACCGACCCGACCGGGCCGTCGAGACCACTTCTGCTGCTGGACCCGGTGGGCGTCGCGCACGCCCTGCCCCACTCACCCATCCTCGGCACCGGCGCCGCCTTCGCCGACGCCGTACACGCCGGGGCCCGCTACGCCCGTGAGTGGAACTGGCGCCTGGCCGTGGACATCCGCCGCACCTGGCGCAAGCAGGACACCCACACCCCCGCCGGCCGGCCCACCGACGAGCCGCTGCGTTCGCCGTACGTGGCCCTGGACCCGCTCGTGCACCGGCCCTTGCAGGTGCTGCGGGCCGAGCACGCGGTGGTGCCGTTCCAGGCCCGGGACGAGCTGACCATCCTCACCGACTGGTGCCGCACCGTGGCCGCGGGGCCTTACACCGGCGTCACCGTCATCCACGGCGCCGGCGGCGCGGGCAAGACCCGCCTCGCCCTCGAACTCGCCCACCAGCTCGCCACCCGCCACGGCTGGTACACCGGCTACCTGCGCGAACACCCGACCGGACGGGACTGGCTGGGCACCGTCGTCTCCCCCACCCTCATCGTCCTCGACTACGCCGACGCCCGCACCGCCGACGCCGAACAGCTCCTGGCCCTCCTCAAACGCCGCACCGACCGAGGCGCCGCACCCGCCGTCGTCGTCATGACCGCCCGCGCCGTCAACGGCCAGTGGCTCACCGCCCTGAGCAAGGCGTGGAACAACGACGGACATCTCGTCCGCATGCGCGACCCCCTGCACCTGCCGCCCGAACACCCCGCCGGCGCCGCCCTCTTCCGCCGCGCCGCCCGCGTCTTCCACCACGGTCCCGATGACGAACTCGACCTCGATGCCGCCGACCGGGCCGCCCCCGCCGACTGGACCACCCTCGACTACATCCTGCTGGCCCTGCTCGCCGCCCGCAGTTCTGACCGGCTGCCCACCACCCGTGAGGATCTCTACGAAGAAGTCCTCACCCACGAACGCGCCTACTGGGCCCAGACCTACAAGAAGAACGCCGGTCTGGGCCGAGACGCCGACGCGCCGCTCGACGTCCTCAACCAGGCCGTCGCCAGCCTCACCCTGCGCGCACCCACCACACGCAAGGAAATCAACGCCGCGTTACGAGCCGTCGAGGAACTGTCCGACGACGCGCCATGGCGTGAGACCATCCGCACCACCCTGGCCACCTGCCTGCAACCCGGCCCCGGCGAACCCCTCGTGCTGCGTCCGGACCCCATCGCCGACCACCTAGCCCTCCACGAACTCCACGACGACGAGGACCTGCTCCCCGCCGTCCTGAACGGCCTCGACGGCGATCCTCTCCTGGCCGCCCTGCGCCAGCTCAACCGCGCCGCCGCGGCCGCGCCGGACAGTGCCACACGCATGGTGCAGGCATGGATCAGCGCCGAGGCGGACCGCTGGCAGCCAGTCCTCCAGGTTGCTGCGGAACAAGGCGGTACCGCGCTGGCCGCCCTCCGACAACTGATCGACGACGAGCCGCCCGCGCCCTGGCTCGCCGACATCTCCCGCGCCATCCCCTTCACCACGATCGGCCTGCCCGAACTCGGCCTGCACACCGACCTGCGGCGCCTGGCGGTCCTGCGGGCCGATGCCACCACCCAACCCGCCGACCTTGCCGAGCAACTCCAGCGCACCAGCCACCGCCAATTCGCCGCCGGGGACCGGCGGGCGGCGCTCGCCTCCATCACCGAAGCCGTCGACCACTACCGCGCCCTTGCCCAGGCCGACCCCGCCGCTCACCTCCCCGACCTCGCCGGTTCCCTGAACAACCTCTCCAGCTGTCAGAGCAAGACCGGAGACCGGCAGGCAGCACTCACCTCCATCATCGAAGCCGTCGACCACTACCGCGCCCTTGCCCAGGCCGACCCCGCCGCTCACCTCCCCGACCTCGCCCTGTCCCTGAACAACCTCTCCGGCTGTCAGAGCGAGACCGGAGACCGGCAGGCAGCACTCACCTCGGTCACCGAAGCCGTCAAGATTCGCCGCACCCTTGCCCAGGCCGACCCCGCCGCTCACCTCCCCGACCTCGCCGGTTCCCTGAACAACCTCTCCGGCTGTCAGAGCAAGACCGGAGACGGGCAGGCAGCACTCACCTCCATCATCGAAGCCGTCGACCACTACCGCGCCCTTGCCCAGGCCGACCCCGCCGCTCACCTCCCCGACCTTGCCCTGTCCCTGAACAACCTCTCCGGCTGTCAGAGCAAGACCGGAGACCGGCAGGCAGCACTCACCTCGGTCACCGAAGCCGTCAAGATTCGCCGCACCCTTGCCCAGGCCAACCCCGCCGCTCACCTCCCCGACCTCGCCGGTTCCCTGAACATCCTCTCCGGCTGTCAGAGCGAGACCGGAGATCGGCAGGCAGCACTCACCTCCATCATCGAAGCCGTCAAGATCCACCGCGCCCTTGCTCAGGCCGACCCCGCCGCTCACCTCCCCGACCTTGCCATGTCCCTGAACAACCTCTCCGGCTGTCAGAGGGAAACCGGAGATCGGCAGGCAGCACTCACCTCCATCGTCGAAGCCGTCGACCACTACCGCGCCCTTGCTCAGGCCGACCCCGCCGCCTACCTCCCCTACCTCGCCATGTCCCTGAACAACCTCTCCGGCTGTCAGAGCGAGACCGGAGATCGGCAGGCAGCACTCACCTCCATCACCGAAGCCGTCAAGATCCACCGCGCCCTTGCTCAGGCCGACCCCGCCGCCCGCCTCCCCTACCTCGCCATGTCCCTGAACAACCTCTCCGGCTGTCAGAGGGAAACCGGAGATCGGCAGGCAGCACTCACCTCCATCGTCGAAGCCGTCGACCACTACCGCGCCCTTGCCCAGGCCGACCCCGCCGCCTACCTCCCCTACCTCGCCACCTCCCTGAACAACCTCTCCGGCTGTCAGAGCGAGACCGGAGACCGACAAGCAGCACTCACCTCCATCACCGAAGCCGTCGACATCCGCCGTACCCTCACCCAGGCCAACCCCGCCGCTCACCTCCCCGACCTCGCCATGTCCCTGAACAACCTCTCCAACCAGCAGAGCGAGACCGGAGACCGGCAGGCAGCACTCACCTCCATCACCGAAGCCGTCGACCACTACCGCGCCCTCACTGAGGCCAACCCCGCCGCCTACCTCCCCGACCTCGCCGGTTCCTTGAACAACCTCTCCAATCGGCAGAGCGAGACCGGAGATCGGCAGGCAGCACTCACCTCCATCACCGAAGCCGTCGACCACTACCGCGCCCTCACCGAGGCCAACCCCGCCGCCTACCTCCCCGACCTCGCCATGTCCCTGAACAACCTCTCCAATCGGCAGAGCGAGACCGGAGATCGGCAGGCAGCACTCACCTCCATCACCGAAGCCGTCAAGATCCGCCGTGCCCTCACCGAGGCCAACCCCGCCGCTCACCTCCCCGACCTCGCCATGTCCCTGAACAACCTCTCCAATCGGCAGAGCGAGACCGGAGATCGGCAGGCAGCACTCACCTCCATCACCGAAGCCGTCAAGATCCGCCGTGCCCTCACCGAGGCCAACCCCGCCGCTCACCTCCCCGACCTCGCTGGTTCCCTGAACAACCTCTCCGGCTGTCAGAGCGAGACCGGAGATCGGCAGGCAGCACTCACCTCCATCACCGAAGCCGTCAAGATCCGCCGTGCCCTCACCGAGGCCAACCCCGCCGCCTACCTCCCCGACCTCGCTGGTTCCCTGAACAACCTCTCCGGCTGTCAGAGCGAGACCGGAGATCGGCAGGCAGCACTCACCTCCATCACCGAAGCCGTCAAGATCCGCCGTGCCCTCACCCAGGCCAACCCCGCCGCCTACCTCCCCGACCTCGCCATGTCCCTGAAGAACCTCTCCAACCAACAGAGCGAAGCCGAAGTCGCCTCTTCCGCCTGGGAGGACTCTCTCGCGGACCTGGAGTTCAGCCCTCTCGCCCAAGCGGAACTCCGTTCCCACTACGCCGCGTACCTCGCCGCACACGTTGATGCGAGTCTCGCGGTCGAGCAACTCGTCCGGGCAGCGCAAGCCTGCGTTGCTGGCGACCGATCGCCCCTGAGCCGGGCCAGGCAACGGGTACGGGGTACCGCAACACGCCTCGGCATCCAAGATCCGCAACTTCCCGATTGGGCCGTCGACCCCCTCCCCGACGACGTTCTGGAACTTCTCGACCAATGGGCCAGCGCCACCGACTGGCCCACCACCGAGGCATTCCTGCACGCGCATGCCGACCGGCTCCGGCAACCGGACTTCCGCCGTGGCCTGGAACTGGCTGCGGCTCTCTTCCCCGAAAGCCCGGACATCGACAACCTCACCGAGTTCCTCGACCAGGTCGAGGCCGAAGGCCTTGTCGTCATCCTGGACCGTGGAAGGCACGACAACGAGGTACGTCAGACGCTCGACGCGTGGCTCTCAACTCGTACCTGGACGGAGTCCAAAGACTTTCTCGACGGGCACGACAGCATCCTGCGCGCACCGGAAGTCCAGGCGCTGCTCGCCGGTGCTGACGCGCCCGAGGCGCGTCAGCACCTCGCTATCCTCCAACTCACCGAAGGCCTCTCCTCCGACCAGGTCTATGAGATCGTCACCGACCCGGACGTCGCGACCGAGCATGCCTTCGCCGCTGTCGACCAGGCAGATGTCCCGCTCATGCGCCGCGTCGTGACCGCCCACCCGGGCCTGCTCACCGGCATCACCGGGGCGTTCTTCGCCACCGTGTCCGCTGTGGCCGGCGGTGCCGCAGACCAGGCTCGTCAGCTCGCCCAGGTCATCGCCGAGCACGGCACCGACACCCAGCGCCGTGCCTACGCGATCCGGCTCCGTGCTCTCGCCGGGCTCCCCGCCGCGCTGGCCGGGGCAGGGGAACTCGCCGATCTCATCCACCCCGACAAGCACTCCTGATCGGCTGCTGGGCCAGAGCCGGAGCTGCGACTGACCGGGGCCCGCCTCTCGTTGCTCAGGCCCCTGGGCGCGTACTCCGCCCACACCGTCTTGCCCGGTCCCTCGGCGCGCGGATGCCAGTCCCAGCGGGTGGCCAGGTGGGACACGAGGAGGAGTCCGCGCCCGGCCTCCTCGGCCCCCGACCCGTTCGGGACGGCGGCGGGGCGGCGCGGGAGGCGTTCCGCTCGGGTGTCGGTGACCTCGACGCGGGCGGTTCCGGAGTGGGCGTCGACGTGCAGGCGGAGGTGGAAGTCCCGGCCGGGGACATGTCCGTGCCGGACGGCGTTCGCGGTCAGCTCGGCGACGATCAGCACGATGTCGTCGTGGGCCTCGGTCCCGTAGGGCAGCCCCCAGGCGTCCAGCCGGACGGCCGCCAGGCGACGGGCGAGCCGGGCTCCACGGGGCGTGGAGGTGAAGCACATCTCGAAGGCCTGGTCACGGGGACCGGAGTCGGCCCTCACCTGCGGGGCGGGAGTGGGGCTGTCGGGCTTGGTCGTCATGCCGAATACGGTCCCGCCCGTGGCGAGGCGCGGCCAGCGATGACGCGCTGACGCCTCCCGCTGTACGCACGGCGTCGGTACGGGTACGAGGCGTGACGCCGACACCCCTGACCGACGCCTCGCCCTGCCCTCCGTGGACTCGCGCACCCGCGTCACCGCCACCGACAGCAGTAGCCGTAGGAACACGTTCTGCGGTTCTGGCCGGCGTAGAGCGTGCGTTGTGCGGCGTCGCTTGGCTGGTGATGCGCGTGGTGTCAGTGGTGCCAACGGGGCTGCCGGGCTTGGTCGTCGTACCGAAACGCGGTCCCGCCGGTGGCGTAGCGTGACCGGTGGTGACGCGCTGACGCGGGCCGTTGTACGCGTGGGGTGGGTGCGGGTACGAGGTGTGCGGCGTATCGGTGTTCCCTGCGGGGGCGTTGGGCCAGGGAGGCGGTGTTCGATGACTGAGCGTACGGCTACGGCGACGGCTGCGGCTGCGGGACCGGAAGAGGGCTTTCCGCCGGGCGAGGGCGGTGGAGGAGTCGTGAGCCCCGGGGCCGGCGGCGAGAGCGGCAACGGTGACGGAGGGCGGCCTGGTGACGACGTCGGCCGGGCCGTGATGGCGGCGTTCGGGCAGGCCATGAAGACGTTGCGGTTGCGCGCCGGGCTGGATCGCGAGGAGTTCGGGCGGCGGATCGGGTACTCCACCGCCACGGTCGCGTCGTACGAGCAGGGACGGAGGACTCCGTCGCCTCGCACGATCGACAAGGCGGACGAGGTGTTGGTGGCGGACGGACTGCTGTGCCTGTGGAAGGAGCAGGTGGAGCGGGCGCAGTATCCGGTGTTCTTTCAGGGGATGGCGGCCTTGGAGAAGGAGGCCGTTGAGCTGGTCGTGTACGACACGTTGGTGGTCAACGGCCTCCTCCAGACCGAGGAGTACATGAGGGCGTTGCTCGGCATGCGGTGCCCTCCACTCGACCCAGAAACCATCGAGCAGCGGGTGATCGCACGACTCGCTCGGCAGGAGATCTTCGATCGGCGGCCCGTACCGCTGTTGAGTTTCGTGATGGACGAGTCAGTACTGCGGCGCCGATACGGCGGAAAGGGCGTGCTGCGGGGGCAGTTGGAGCAGCTCCTGCTGATCGGGCAGAAGAGGAACGTGGCGCTCCAGGTCATGCCGCTCGACAGCGACGAAAGCGCCGGTGTGGACGGACCGTTCACGATCGTCTCGCGCAGTGACGGAAAGAGGTTCGTCTACGCCGAGGCGCAGGGAACCAGCGCTCTCCAGACCGACCCAGAACAGGCGGTTCTCGCTGCTGCCCGTTATGGGATGATCCGATCACAGGCTCTCACTCCGCGAGAGTCACTGGAGTTCATCGAAGGGTTGCTGGGATCGCTATGAACATCGTCGAGTCCTCGACCGTCGTATCCGGCCTCGCCTGGGTCAAGAGCAGCTACAGCGGTGCTGAGGGCGGTCAGTGTGTAGAGGTCGCTGCCGCTACGGCAGTTGTGCATGTCCGGGACTCCAAGGCCGTCGCCGGGCCCGTTCTCATCGTGTCGCGTGCGGCGTGGGCGGGGTTCGTCGGGCTGGCCTCGTCGGAGCGGGGCGTCTGACGCTCGTGCGATCGCGAGAGCCCTGCCGGTTCCTTTCGGACGGCAGGGCTCTCTTGTGGGTGGGGGTGCCTGTCAGTTCTCGGCGTCTCCCGGGGGCCGGGTGTCACCGGGTTCCCAACCGGCCTCGCGCAGACGCCGGGTGAACTCGGCGTTGAAGGTGGCGATACGGATGGTCATACGCCCTCCTGAGGGCCGCGCGGCCGAGGACACGGCCGACAGCGGGCACCTCGAATTCTCCGAGAGCGGATGAATGGTGTCCAACGGAGCGCCAGGGAAGCTTCCGTAGTTCCGGGAAATTTCTCCTACGACCCACCAATCCGGACCCGCCGCCGGTTCCGAAGGAGAGGGCACACGGCCCGCAGAGGGCGGGCCGCGCATCTTCACGGGGGCGTTCATGCGCAAGCAAGCGGTCATCGGCGTACTGACCATGGCGGTGGCGATCGGCACGGTCGGTGCCGTCGGAACCGGGGCACTGGGCGGATCCGGGGCCTCGGGCGGATCGCCGGTGTCGAAGGAGGTCTCGGCGAACGAGTCCTCCGAGACCGGCACCGGCACTGGGAGCGGTACCGGGACCGGCGTCGAGTCCAAGGGCGGGTTCCTCGGCGGGGCGAAGGTGCCCGGCGGGCTGAAGGCCGTCGGCCTCACCGCCGACCAGCGGCTCGTCGTCTTCCGCGTCGACAAGCCCGGCGCCGCCGTCCCGCTCGGCAGGGTCCGGGGCCTCAAGGGCGACACCAGGCTCGTCGGCATCGACTACCGCGTCCAGAACAACAAGCTGTACGGCGTCGGGGACAAGGGCGGGGTCTACACCCTCCGCGAGGTGGGCGCCAAGGCCACCAAGGTCTCCCAGCTCACCGCCGCCCTCCAGGGCACGGCGTACGGCGTCGACTTCAACCCCGCCGCCAACCGCCTGCGGGTGATCAGCGACACCGGCCAGAACCTCCGCCACAACCTCGACGACCCCCAGGGCGCCCCGGCCGCCGGCACCACGGCCGTCGACGGCACCCTCACCAACCCGCCGGTCCCGCCCGCCACGGCCGGCGTCACCGCCCGCGGGGTGACCGGGGCGGCGTACACGAACAACGACCTCGACACCACCACCGCGACCACCCTGTTCGACCTCGACACCGTCCAGGACCAGGTCTCCGTCCAGTCCCCGGCCAACGCGGGCAACCTCGCCCCCACGGGCAAGCTCGGCGTCGACGCCCCGCTGAACACCGGATTCGACATCTACAGCTCGGCGGGAAGCGGGGTGAACGCCGGGTACGCGGTGACGGGGGCGCGGCTGTTCACCGTCAACCTGCTGACGGGGAAGGCCAGTTCGGCGGGGACCTTCCCGAAGGGCCGCCAGGTCGTGGACCTGGCGATACCGCTGCGACAGGGCTGACCGACACGACGGCAGGGCGAGAACGGAAGAGCGGCTGACAGATGACAGCTGACAGATATTGAAATCTGTCAGCTGTCATGCCATCGTGGGGGCATGACGACCACACTGCAGACCCGCACCCTCGGATCCACCGGCCCCCAGGTCTCGGCCCTCGGTCTCGGCTGCATGGGCATGTCCGCGCTGTACGGCGGCGCCGACCGGGCCGAGTCCGTCGCGACGATCCACGCGGCCCTCGAAGCCGGCGTCACCCTGCTGGACACGGGCGACTTCTACGGAATGGGCCACAACGAACTGCTGATCGGCGAAGCCCTGCGCGCCGCGCCCGCGGCCCACCGGGAGCAGGCGCTGATCAGTGTCAAGTTCGGGGCGCTGCGCGACCCGGACGAGGGCTGGTCCGGCTACGACGGCCGCCCGGCGGCGGTGAGGAACTTCGCCGCGTACTCCCTCCAGCGCCTCGGCACCGACCACATCGACGTCTACCGGATCGCGCGCGTCGACCCCGACGTGCCGATCGAGGAGACGGTCGGCGCCATCGCGGAACTCGTCGCGAAGGGGTACGTCCGCCACATCGGCCTGAGCGAGGTGGGCGCGGAGACGATCCGTCGCGCCGCCGCCACGGCCCCGATCGCGGACCTCCAGATCGAGTACTCCCTCATCTCGCGCGGCATCGAGCGGGAGATCCTGCCGACCACGCGCGAACTGGGCATCGCGGTCACGGCGTACGGCGTCCTGTCCCGTGGGCTGATCTCCGGCCACTTCGCCCACGACCGGCAGCTGGCGCCGGGCGACTTCCGGGCCGTCTCCCCCCGCTTCCAGGGCGAGAACCTCCGGCACAACCTGGACCTGGTCGACGCCCTGCGGAAGATCGCCGAGCAGAAGGGGGCGTCCGT
Organism: Streptomyces akebiae; assembly: GCF_019599145.1. Classification (NCBI taxonomy): domain Bacteria; kingdom Bacillati; phylum Actinomycetota; class Actinomycetes; order Kitasatosporales; family Streptomycetaceae; genus Streptomyces; species Streptomyces akebiae. Next base: position 6,909,157 of record NZ_CP080647.1, read on the forward strand.
CGCCCAGATCGCGATCGCCTGGGTGCTCTCGCGCGGGGAGGACGTCGTCCCGCTCGTCGGGGCCCGCCGCCGGGACCGCCTCGCGGAGGCGCTGGGCGCGCTGGAGGTGACCCTGGACGCGGCCGACCTCGCGGCGATCGAGGACGCCGTACCGGCCGGCGCGGCAGCCGGCGAACGCTACCCCGCCGCCCAGATGGCACACCTCGACAGCGAGCACTGATCCGCCCGCCGGGTACGGTTCCCCCATGTCGCCGACCTCCGAGACCCTGACCGCCGAGCGCATCCTCGAAGCGACCGAGGAGGTCCTGCGCCGCCACGGGCCCGCCAAGGCCACCGTCGTCGACGTGGCCCGCGCGCTCGGCGTCAGCCACGGCAGCGTCTACCGCCACTTCCGGACGAAGGCGGTGCTGCGGGGGGCGGTGACCAAGCGCTGGCTGGACCGTACGACGGCCGACCTGACCGCCCTCGCCGCCGAGGACCGCGGTCCGGAGGACCTGCTGCGCGCCTGGCTGGCCGCGCTCTTCGAGGCCAAGCGCCGCAAGGCGGGCGACGACCCGGAGCTGTTCGCCACGTACCAGGTCCTCACGGAGGAGAACGGCCAGGTCGTCGGCGCCCATATCGCCGACCTGACGGACCAGTTGACCCAGATCGTCGGCACCGGCGTGGACTCCGGGGAGTTCGCCGCCACCGACCCGGCCGGCACCGCCCGGGCCGTCTTCCACGCCACGGCCCGCTTCCACGACCCCGCCTACGCCCCCGCCTGGCGACAGCCCGACATCGAGGCCCAGTTCGAGGCGGTCGTGGAGCTGGTGGTGCGCGGCCTGCGCACCCGCTGACGCCGTCGTCCCGACCGGGGCGCCGTGCCCCCGCGGGCTACGCCACGCAGAACTCGTTGCCCTCCGGGTCGCGCATGACCCACCAGTGGCCCGCCGGGCCCCGGTCGAACTCCTCGACGCGGGTGGCGCCCAGGGTCTCCAGACGGGTGGCCAGGGTCTCCAGGCCGTCGGGGCCCGCGTGGACGTCGATGTGGAGGCGGTTCTTGACCGTCTTGGGTTCGGGGACGTCCTGGAAGAGGAGGCGGCGACCCTTGCCGATGCCGGTGAAGGGGTCGTACGGGTCGTCGGGATGGCGGACGGCGGCGTACCCGCGGAAGACGTGGTGGCCGTGGTGCTCGGCCACGGCGGCCTCCGGGAGGTCGCCCGTGGAGAGGAGGTGCGTGATCAGGGTGCTCGGGTCCTCCACCTCGTATCCGAGCGCCGCGGCCCAGAAATCGGCCAGGGGCTGGGCGTCCCGCGTGTCGATGACCAGCTTCCAGTTCAGTGCGGCAGTCATGTAACCGGTTATATTGGTTACGTGGGTTCGTCGTCCAGGGCATCGACTCCGAAGGGGGTGTCGGGAGTGTCGGGCATCCGGCTCCGGTCGTACTCGGGGCACGTCTACCGGTTCGATCCGGGCGCCCTCTGCCTGGAGCTGCTCGTCACCGGCGGCCCCGGCGCCCTGATCCGTCACGAGGTGCTGCACACCCCCGAGGACCTGGTCCGCTGGGCCGATCAGTCCCGGCTCAGCCCCACACCCCCCGCCCTGCGCATCACGGACGACGACGTCGCGTACGCCCGTCGGCTGCGGGACGCACTGGCCCGTACGGTCGTCTCCCGGGTCTGCGGCGGCGGCCTCCCCGAGCTGGGCATAGAGCCGGCGGACGCCGCCGACCTCGACCTCGTCAACGAAGCGGCCGCCCGTCCGCCGCTCGCCCCCGCCATCGGCGCGGACGGCTCCCGGGGCTGGGCCGACGGACCGGCCACCGGCGCGCAGCTGCTGTCCACGGTCGCCCGCGACGCCGTCGACCTCCTCACCGGGCCGTACGCGCAGCGGATCCGGATGTGCGCCGGCGACCGCTGCTACCTCCTCTACGTCGACACCTCACGCCCCGGCCGCCGCCGCTGGTGCTCGATGGAGCACTGCGGCAACCGGCACAAGGTCCGGGCCCACCGGGTACGCCGCTCCGGGGTCGAACCGGCCGAGCAGTCGGGTGGTGACTGGCCGAGCAGCCGAGCAGAAGTCCCAGCGAAAGGGTGATCCCCATGTCCGCTCGATCCACCGGACTCACCAAGGACGCCGGATGGCAGGTCGGGGTCTCCCGCACTCTGCCCCAATCACCCGCCACCGTATGGGAGTTCATCAGCGGGCCGCGCGGTCTGGAGCTGTGGCTCGGGGCCGGGGCGCGGCTCACCGGCGAGCCCGGTTCCCCGTACGAGACCGACGCGGGGATCGCCGGCGAGGTGCGCGGGTACCGGCCCGGTGACCGCATCCGTGTGACGTACGGCGACACGACCGTCCAGGTCGCCGTCTCGGCGGCCGGCGGCGGCAGGTCCGTGCTCGTCTTCCACCAGGAAGGCATGGCGGGCCCCGAGGAGCGGGAACGTCAACGGGCCCACTGGCAGCGTGTGATGGACCAGGTCGCCGAGGAACTCGATCGACCGGCCTGACGGCAGGGGCCCGAGGACCTACCGCGGTGACGAGTCCGTCGGGTCCACCGTCGCCTGATGGGCCTCGGCGAGGTGCTCCTCGGCCTTCAGCCACGGCAGGAACTGCGCGCCCCTGCGCCAGCCGCAGGTGTCGCAGCTGATGGTGCGCTGCACGCCCGAGCGCCGGACGCGCACGGTGTGTTCCCGGCCGTGCTGGTCCCAGCGGGTCACCTTGCTCGTGTCGATCTGCTGCATGACGTCTCCAGCCGTATGGTCCGCGCGGTCCACGAGGTCCGTGAGGAGTGTGCGGCAAGACCAACATCAACAGGGGGGATCGACCGAGGAGTTGTCCCAGGCGTTACCCGCCGGCCGCACCCGAGTCGGTGATCCGGCGCCATGAACTCGCCGCCCTGGGGGCTTCTCGCGCAGTTCCCCGCGCCCCTCACAAGCTCTGGGGCGCCCCATGGTCTTGGGGGCGCGGGGAACTGCGCGAGCACCCACCGACGCACCCGCAGCCGCCCGACTAGCGGAGCGAACCCGCCGCGTCCCGTACCTCCACCGACTCCAGGCGCTCGGCCGTGCGCGCGGCGGTCCCCCGCGCCCACGCCCCCGTGGTGAGGGCGCCCAGGACGAGTACGGCGAAGCCGCAGGCCGCGACGATCCACCAGGCGGGGCGGGCCGCCGCGCCGAAGGAGTCGGCGTACGAGGAGGAGCCGATGCCCGCGGCCAGCACCGCGCCTATCACCGCGACGCCCAGCGTCTGCCCGATCTGGCGGCTGGTGGAGGCGACCGCGGCGGCGACTCCGGCCTGGGCGCGCGGCATGCCGGAGACGGCCGTGTTGGTGATGGGCGCGTTGACGAAGCCGAAGCCGAGGCCGAAGAGGACGTAGCCGATGACGAGGGTGACGTTCTCCGTCTCGCCCTCGAACGCGGCGAAGAGCACCCCGCTCGCGGTCATCGCGACACCGGCGATCAGGAGGGGCAGACGCGGGCCCCGGCTGCCGACCAGCCGCCCGGCGATCGGTGCGCAGACGAAGCACAGCAGCGCCATCGGGAGCATCCACAGACCGGCGTGCAGGGCGTCCAGGCCACGGACGTTCTGCAGGTACAGCGTCGACAGGAACAGGAAGCCGCCGAGCGCGGCGAACGCGCTGACCGCGGTCACCGTCGCCCCGCTGAACGGCGCCGAACGGAAGAAGCGCAGGTCGATGAGGGGTTCCGCGCGGCGGGGCTCGTAGCGCAGGAGGCCGAGGAGCGAGGCGAGCGCGACACCGCCGAGGGAGAGGGTCTCGGCGACCGGAGCGGTCGGCGCCTCGATGATCGCGTACGTGAGGGAGCCGAGCAGTGCGATGACCAGGAGCTGGCCGACGGGGTCGGGGCGGCGGGCCTTCGGGGCGCGGGACTCGGGGACGTACCGCCAGGTCAGCAGCAGCGCGGCCAGACCGACCGGCAGATTGATCCAGAAGATCGAGCGCCAGCCGACCGATTCCACGAGGAGCCCGCCGATGATCGGCCCGGCGGCCATCGAGATGCCCACCACCGCGCCCCAGATCCCGATCGCCCGCGCCCTCTCGCGCGGGTCCGTGAACGTGTTGGCGATGATCGACATCGCGACCGGGTTCAGCATCGAGCCGCCGACCGCCTGCACCATGCGGAAGGCGACCAGCGATTCGAGGTTCGGGGCGAGGGAGCACAGCAGGGAGCCGATCGCGAAGACGACCAGGCCGGCCATGAACACCCGCTTGCGGCCGATCCGGTCCGCGGTGGAGCCGGCCAGCATCAGCAGCGCGGCCAGGACCAGGGTGTAGGCGTCGATGGTCCACTGCAGACCGGAGAGACTCGCGTTCAGGTCGCGCTGCATCGAGGGCAGGGCGACATTCAGAACGGTGTTGTCCAGGCTCACGATCAGGAGGCTGGTGCAGCAGATCGCGAGCACCAGCAGACGGCGACGACGGCTGAGCTCGGGCATGCGCTCCATCGTACGCCGAACTCAATAGTGCGCCTAACTAATGAATGGCGAGCACGCGTCCGTGTGCGTGACAATGGGGGAATGTCCACGCCCGTGTCCCTCGCTCCGGCCCCCCTGCGGATCGGTCCGCACACCGTCACCCCGCCCGTCGTCCTGGCCCCGATGGCAGGCATCACGAACGCGCCCTTCCGTACCCTGTGCAGGGAGTTCAGCGGCGGCAAGGGACTGTTCGTCAGCGAGATGATCACCACGCGGGCGCTGGTCGAGCGCAATGAGAAGACCATGCAGCTGATCCACTTCGACGCGACCGAGAAGCCGCGCTCGATCCAGCTGTACGGCGTGGACCCGGCCACCGTCGGCAAGGCCGTCCGCATGATCGCGGAGGAGGGCCTCGCCGACCACATCGACCTCAACTTCGGCTGCCCGGTCCCCAAGGTGACCCGCAAGGGCGGCGGCTCGGCCCTCCCGTACAAGCGGAACCTGCTGCGCGCGATCCTCCGCGAGGCCGTGAGCGGCGCCGGCGACCTCCCGGTCACCATGAAGATGCGCAAGGGCATCGACGACGACCACATCACCTACCTCGACGCCGGCCGGATCGCCGTCGAGGAGGGCGTCACCGCGATCGCCCTGCACGGCCGCACCGCCGCCCAGCACTACGGCGGGACGGCCGACTGGGACGCCATCGCCCGCCTCAAGGAGCACGTCCCCGAGATCCCGGTCCTCGGCAACGGTGACATCTGGTCCGCCCAGGACGCCTTGCGCATGGTCCGCGAGACCGGCTGCGACGGGGTCGTCGTCGGGCGCGGCTGTCTGGGGCGGCCGTGGCTGTTCGCGGACCTGGTGGCGGCCTTCGAGGGGCGCACGGAGGACATCGCGCGGCCCGCGCTCCGCGAGGTCGCCGACATCATGGTCCGGCACGCCACCCTCCTCGGGGAGTGGATCGGCGACGAATCCAAGGGGGTCGTCGACTTCCGCAAGCACGTCGCCTGGTACCTCAAGGGCTTCGCGGTCGGCTCCGAGATGCGCAAGCGGTTGGCCATCACCTCCTCCCTCGCCGAACTCCGCGCAGGGCTCGACGAGTTGGACCTCGACCAGCCCTGGCCCACCGGCGCCGACGGCCCGCGCGGCCGCACCTCCGGCAACAACCGCGTCGTCCTGCCCGACGGCTGGCTCAAGGACCCGTACGACTGCGCGGGCGTGGGCGAGGAAGCCGAACTGGACACGTCTGGGGGTTAGTGCCGCGTCGGGCAACTGGACATCTCCAGGGGCTGGTTGCCCGCTTCTGTCGGCGTTCCGGCCGTTGTGCGGCCGGTTTCCGTCATCTCGGAATGAGTGGGGAAATGTCCGGGTAGCGCCTTTTGGTGTGCGGAGCGAGCGAGACACCGAAGAAGCCGGACAGGATCCCGTCGAAGCGCCCCTCGCGCAAACCGCCGACCCGGCTGTGCGAGCCCTCCCGGCCCCCCGCCCCGCACACCCCGCCCCCGTCCTACGTCCCCCACTGCGCCCACCACGTCGCGTACGTCCTGACCGTCCTGGACCGGCTGGTCCCGGCCGGCACCCGCTGCGCGCTGATCGGCGCACCGCTCAACTCCAACGTCGGCGACAGCGCGATCTGGCTCGGCCAGCGCGCCCTGCTCGACGCGCTCGGGGCCGAGGTGCGCTATGCCTGCGACCTGAGGTCGTACGACGCCGCGCATCTGGCGGCCTGCCTTCCCGACGGCCCGATCATGCTGACGGGCGGCGGCACCCTCGGCGACCTGTGGGAGGACAGCCAACTCCTGCGCGAACAGGTCCTGCGTGACTTCCCCGACCGCCGGATCGTCCAGCTGCCCCAGTCCGTGCACTTCACGGACCACGCCAACCTCACCCGCGCCCGCCGCGTCTTCGACGCCCACCCCGACCTGACGCTGCTGCTGCGCGACCGGCTCAGTCTGCACCGCTGCCGCACCGTCTTCGAGGCCCCTTCCCTGCTCGCCCCCGACCTGGCCTTCGCCGTGCCACCGGACGCGCTCACCGGCGGCACGGTCGCCCATGACGTGGTCTGGCTGGCCAGGGAGGACAAGGAATCGGCGAAGGGCCCACCCGTCGGACGGGGCACCGCACGCAAGGAGCGCGGCGGACCGTACGTCTTCGACTGGACCCGGGAGGGCGACGACACCGACTGGCGGCTGGCCAAGGAGGCGCTGTGGCGGAGCCGGGCCCGTGCCCTGTGCCGCGCCGGCTCGGGCGACCCGCCCGGCGCCGTCCCCGCCCTCCTCGCCGCCTACGACGGCCTCGCCCGCCTCCAACTGGCGCGCGGCTGCCGCCTGTTGACCGCCGGTCGGGTCGCCGTCACCGACCGCCTGCACGGCCACGTCCTCGCGCTCCTCCTGGGCCTGCCCCACGTCCTGGTCGCCGACCGCTACGGCAAGGCCCGCAGCTACTGGGACACCTGGACGACCCACCGCCCCCCGACCACGGAATGGGCCTGGACGGAGATGGAGGCGAGGCGGACAGCAGGACGCCTACTGGAGGCCGTCCGGGCCGCATAGGGGCCGACGGAGAAGACCGCGTCAAGCCGTCAGGGTGTCACCGGGTTCGGGGTTCGGGGGTTCGGGCGTCACGACGCCCGGGCGCCCGACCTTGCGCCCCTTGCCTTCCGGCCCTCCGGCCTGAAAGGCAAGGGGCACAGCCCCTGCCTTTCAGGGGCGCGGGGAACTGCGCGAGAAGCCCCACCGCACCCGCACCCGCCCCCGATCCCGCACCCCAACGGCGCCCGGGCACCCGCCCCCGATCCCGCACCCATTCCCGATCCCGCCCGCCCCCGACGGCGTCCTACGCACCCCCCACCGCCGTCAGCAACGCCAACGGCGCAGCCGCCGACCGCGACTCCCGCACACACGCGTGCGGATAGGGCACCGGCGCCGGATGCGTGTCCCTCCCGTACCCGGCCAGCACCTCCGGCAGCCGGTGCCCGGCGGCCGACGCCGCGTCCACCATCCCGGAGGCCACCACCCGCGCCTCGTCGTGCAGGCCGTACCGCGCCAGCCCCAACGTGATCAGCGCGTTGTCGTGCGGCCACACCGACCCCCGGTGGTACGACAGCGGGTGGTACGCCGGCTGCCCGGCGGCCAGCGTCCGCACCCCCCACCCGGAGAAGAAGTCCGGCTCCAGCAGCCGCCGCCCGACCACCTTCCCGTACTCCTTGTCCAGCAGCCCCGACCACAGCAGATGCCCCGCGTCCGAGGCCAGGGCGTCGATCTGCCCGCCCTCCGCGTCCAGCGCCAGCGCGGGGAAGTCGTGTCCGGACATCCAGAAGTCCCTCTGGAACCGGTCGCGGAGGTCACCCGCGGCCTGCTCCAGGAGCGCCGCGTACACCTCGTCCTCCCACACCGTGCGGGCCAGTACGGCGGTGCGGCGCAGCGCGTCGTACGCGTAGCCCTGCGCCCCCGCCGCCATCACCGGCCCGGCGACGGGCCTGCTGCCGTCCGCGGAGCAGATCGCGCCGGGCGAGTCCTTCCAGTTCTGGTTGGCGAGGCCGCCCTGGTCGGCGCGGTAGACGAGATAGCCGCGCGAGGTGAGGCCGCCGTGGTCGAGCATCCAGCCGATCGCCGCCCGCGCGTGACGTTCGAGACGGCGGGCCAGGGTCACGTCCCCGGTCCGCTCGACATAGGTGCCGAGCAGGACGAGGAAGAGCGGGGTCGCGTCCACCGAGCCGTAGTAGCGGCCGTACGGGACCTGCCCGAAGTGCGCCAGCTCACCGTGGCGCATCTCGTGCACGATCTTGCCGGGCTGGGCCACCGAGTCGACGCCGACCTCGGTCGCCTGGGCCGCGGCGAGCGCGAGCAGCGTGGCGGCGGCCGGCTCCGGCCGGTAGGGGAGCGTGAAGAGGGACGTCAACAGGGCGTCCCGGCCGAGGAGGGTGAGGAACCAGGGCGCCCCGGCGGCGGGCACCCGGAGCGTCTCGCCGTCCGGGCCGGTCGCCGGGACCTGGAGCGCGGCGAGATCGGCGAGGCCGCGGGCACACGCGGCGGCCAGCTCCGGCCAGCCGGTGGGGAAGGCCACGCCCTCCACGAACTCGTCCTCCACGGCGCGCAGTTGTTCGTGCACGGCGGCCGGGGAACGCGGCACCCGCAGGGCCCGGCGGTCGCCGTGTGTCCGCGCCATCACCCGGCAGGTCAGCTCCGCCGAGCCGTGCGGCGCCACATCGAGGGCCCAGACGAGCCGCCGCGCCCCCGTCCCGGTCTCCTCCACACTGTCCGGGGCGGGCTCGGCCGTCACCGTCGTACACGACCGCCACTCGCCGCGCCGATAGCTGAACTCCACCCCGTCGTCGAGGACTTCACGCTTCCTGATGACGCCGCTCTTGGCGTACGTACGGAAGTCGGAGCGCAGCTCGAACTGGTCGGTGAAATCGGCGTCGACGGTGAGGGCGATCCGGACCGTCGACGCCACCGGCCGGTTGCTGGTGACGCGCAGCGTCTCCACGAACGCGCTGTCGGAGACGGCCTGTTCACGGAAGAGCGTGTACGCGGGCGGCTCCCGGCGGCCGCCCCGGGGCACGAGCACACAGCGCGCGACGTCGCCGTCCGCGACCGGTGTCAGCGTCTCGGGAACCGCGCCGTCGACGGTCAGCTGCCACCGGCTCAGATGCCGGGCGTCCCGGACGAACAGCCCGTCCGGTGAACTGCCGCCCCGCACCCCGCTGATGTCGCCGCCGTCGCTCACGGCGGCGAACGTCCCGCCGCGCACGAGCAGGTGATGCCGGTCCGTCATCCCCGGTCCCCTCCCTGGTCACTCATGCCGAACTTGGCCTCGTTGGTGTCGTGGTGCCGTGCGTGGTGCCGCTCCCGGCCGTGGTGCCGCTCCCGGGCGGGCGGGTGACCGTGGTCGTCCCGATGCAGCAGGTCGAGGGTGAGTGCGGCCGTCCAGCCGAAACCGGCCGCACCGCACGCCTCACCGGTGTAGGGGTCCACGTACTCGGCGAACCCGGACGCCGTCGCCGTCTCCAGCAACGCCCTCCGCAGCGCGTCGGCCCGCCCCGGCTCCCCGTGCAGCCTGAGCCCCCGCTCCAGCATCCAGTTGGTGTTGAACCAGGCGGGGCCGCGCCAGTAGCGGTGCGGATCGAAGGCCTCGCCGGTCAGGTCGTACGACGGGACGAGCAGGGTGGTGTCGCCGAGCCCGAAGTGCGGGCCGTGCATGGTGCGCACGAGGGCGGCGGCGATGTCACGGGGAAGATCCGGGAGCAGGAGGGGCACGAGGCCGGAGACGCCGCGCTCGGGGATGAGGGCGCCGGTCGTGACGTCCCGGCAGAAGAACATGCCCTCCGCCGGGTCCCACAGCCGTTCCACCAGGGCCGCCGTCAGCCGTTCGGCGCGCGCGTGCCGGGCCGTCCCCGGCGCGCCCAACTCCTTGGCGATCCGGGCGAGGGCGTGCTCGGAGGCGATGAGCAGCGCGTTGAACGCCGGGTCCTCGACGGCGAACTCGGCCTGCCCGGCCCCGTTGGTCCCGCCCAACCGGTCCCCGCTCCTCCCGCCCACTCCGTTCCGGTATTCGGCGTCCCGGTATCCGGCGTCCCGGTAGTCCGCCGCCAGTCGCACATACCGCCCGTAGTCCAGATCCGTCGGCCGGTCCTCGGCCGCCCCGTGGTCGAGGTCGGCGCGCCGGAAGGACCGGGCCGGGGCCGGGGTGATCCGGGCGAGGGGCGCGTCCCAGGTGGGGCTGTTGTCCATGCCCTGCTCCCAGGGGTGGACGACCGAGGCCAGTCCGCCCCCGCCCAGGTCCCGGCGGTCCAGCAGGTAGCGGTGCCAGGCGGCCAGTCCCGGATAGACCCGGGGCAGGAAGCCGCGCGCCCGGGACAGCTCGGGATCGGCCCGGTGCACCAGCCACGCCGCCAGCGCGTGCACCGGCGGCTGCACGATGCCCGAGGTCTCGGGGGCGCGCGGGGCGCCGGCGGCGCTTCCCGCGGTCGAGGAGCGCCAGAAGTCGGGGCTCGGGAAGTACGCGTCCAGCGGTACCGAGGGGTTGAAGACGATGTGCGGGATCCGCCCGTCCCCCCACCGCGCGGCGAGCAGCGTCTCCAGCTCGGTCTGGGCCCGCAGCGGCGACAGATGCCGCAGGCCGATCGCGATGAACGCCGAGTCCCACGACCACTGGTGCGGATACAGCGTGCGCGACGGCACGGTGGACCGGCCCGTCCAGTTGGCCGCCAGCACCTCGGCCGCCGCGCGGTGCGGCGAACCCGCCGGATCGTATACGTCACGTCCGGCACGAGCTCTCATGGCTGGACGACGGGCGGTGAGCTGGGTTGTGCGGTCCACGCAGGGCTCCCTGAGGACAAGGTGCCGACCGGTTCGGCAGTAGCTACCGTAGGGTTACGTCTACTTAACACGCAAAACTCAATATGTAATGCAGAGTTGGTGAACGCAAGAGGGTGAGCGGGAACGGATTCTTCTGAGGCCGCGACAATGGCGGCACCGAGGACGACATGAGCGGAAGGGCCGTGAAGGTGGGCAGTCACGCCGGTGCAGGAGATCTGCTGGAGCTGGTCCGCAGCGGCCGGGCCACCACCCGCGGCGCGCTCCAGCAGGCCACGGGCCTCTCCCGGGCGACCGTGGGCCAGCGCCTGGACCGGCTCTTCCGCGCGGGCTGGCTCCGCGAGGGCGCCGGCGGCCCCGTCGATTCGCCGCTGGGCGGCCGCCCCTCCATCACCCTGGAGTTCGACGACGAGCACGCGGTCGTCCTCGCCGCCGACCTCGACACCCGCCACGCCCGCGCCGCCGTCCTCTCCCTCACCGGCGAGATCCAGGCCGAGCACACCGGCACCCTGCTCATCGAGGAGGGCCCCGACGCCGTACTGGACGAACTCGGACGCTGGTTCGCCGAGTTGCTGGAGAAGGCGGGCCGTCCGGCCGACGCGGTCTGCGGCATCGGCCTCGCGGTCCCAGGCCCGGTCGACATCGACACCGGCCGTGTCGTCCAGCCGCCGATCATGCCCGGCTGGGACGGCTACGACATAAGGGGCCGCCTGGCCCGTGCCTTCGCCGACCACGCGTCCGGACCCGCCGGAACACCGGTCCTCGTCGACAACGACGCCAACCTCATGGCGTACGGCGAACAGCGCGCGGGCTACGCAGACTGTTCGGCGTTCGCGCTGGTCAAGGTCTCCACGGGCATCGGCGCCGGGGTCGTGGTCGGCGGCTCGATATACCGGGGTATCGACGGCGGCGCCGGCGACATCGGCCACATCCGGGTGCCACAGGGCGCCGAGGCGCTGTGCAAGTGCGGCTCGTACGGCTGTCTGGCGGCGGTCGCGAGCGGTGGCGCCGTGGCCCGGAGGCTGGCGGAGGCGGGGGTTCCGGCGGCCTCCGGTTCAGATGTGCGGGATCTGCTGGTCGCGGGCCACCCGGGGGCGACGGCGCTCGCGCGGGAGGCGGGCCGGGTCGTCGGGGACGTTCTGGCGACGGTCGTGACCCTGCTGAACCCCGGTGTCCTGATGATCGCCGGCGATTTGGCCGGAACCCCGTTCCTCACGGGCGTCCGCGAGCTGCTCTACCAGCGCGCTCTGCCCCGCTCCACGGCCCATCTGGACGTGGTCGTCTCCCGGCTGGGGGACCGTGCCGGCCTGACCGGGGCGGGCGCGCTGGTCGTCGAGCACCTGTACGCACCGGAGCGGGCCGAGCAGCGGTTGCTGGCGTTGGGGGTCTGACGGGGTTACGGGGGGTGTGACAGGGGTGTTTCCGTCCCGAGGACAGGTCCGCATGGTGAAATCCGGGGCTCTCGAACCGCGTGATTCTCGCCACCCCTGATAAGGGTTGCGCTCAGATGAGCGAATCATGGGCGGCTCTGCGACTTCAAAGGGTGGCACTGGGTGCCACCCTTTGATCGTTCATCGAGCGAACTCAGGCGTGCCGATTGCCGCTCATCTGAGCGAAATGGGGGGCGTGTGGGGCATGGACCCTTCAAGAGGTGAACACATTCGCGCCCTGTTCCTTGCCAAGCCTTGACTTTCGATCTCCTGGCGGACGGGTGGTTACAGGCGCATGACGCGCAAGTGGACGTACCCAGGTGCCTTCGATCTGGGTATGTTCCTGGCCGTCAGGGCAGCCACCGCGTCCTCAAGGAGTTGGGACCCGTGTCGGAAAACAAAGATCCCCACGTAGGCCACGTAGCTCAGAGCGTTGAGGGCGTGAAGTTTGTTTATGACTTCACCGAAGGCAACAAGGACCTCAAGGACCTCCTCGGCGGCAAGGGCGCGAACCTCGCCGAGATGACCAACCTCGGTCTCCCCGTGCCCCCCGGTTTCACCATCACCACCGAGGCCTGCAAGGTCTACCTCGACAGCGGCGACGAGCCCGCGGCACTCCGTGACGAGGTCACCGCCCACCTCGTGGCCCTCGAGGAGAAGATGGGCAAGAAGCTCGGCCAGGCCGACGACCCGCTCCTCGTCTCGGTCCGCTCGGGCGCCAAGTTCTCGATGCCCGGGATGATGGACACGGTCCTCAACATCGGGCTGTCGGACAAGTCGGTCCAGGGCCTGGCCAAGCAGGCCGGCGACGACCGCTTCGCCTGGGACTCCTACCGCCGGCTCATCCAGATGTTCGGCAAGACCGTCCTCGGCGTCGACGGCGACCTCTTCGAGGAGGCGCTGGAGGCGGCCAAGGCGGCCAAGAAGGTCGTGGTCGACACCGAGCTGGAGGCGGCCGACCTCAAGAAGCTCGTCACCAAGTTCAAGAAGATCGTCAAGACCGAGGCGGGCCGGGACTTCCCGCAGGACCCGCGCGAGCAGATGGACCTCGCCATCCACGCGGTGTTCGACTCCTGGAACACCGACCGCGCCAAGCTCTACCGCCGCCAGGAGCGCATCCCCGGCGACCTCGGCACGGCCGTCAACGTCTGCTCGATGGTCTTCGGCAACCTCGGCCCCGACTCCGGCACCGGCGTCGCCTTCACCCGCGACCCCGCCTCCGGCCACCAGGGCGTCTACGGCGACTACCTGCAGAACGCCCAGGGCGAGGACGTGGTCGCGGGCATCCGCAACACCGTCCCCCTGGCGGAGCTGGAGTCGATCGACAAGAAGTCGTACGACCAGCTGATGCAGATCATGGAGACCCTGGAGAACCACTACAAGGATCTCTGCGACATCGAGTTCACCATCGAGCGCGGCCAGCTGTGGATGCTGCAGACCCGCGTCGGCAAGCGCACCGCGGGCGCGGCCTTCCGCATCGCCACGCAGCTGGTGGACCAGGGCCTGATCGACGAGGCGGAGGCCCTCCAGCGGGTCACGGGCGCCCAGCTCGCCCAGCTGATGTTCCCCCGCTTCGACGACGAGGCGAAGGTCGCCCAGGTCGGCCGGGGCATCGCCGCCTCCCCGGGCGCGGCGGTCGGCAAGGCGGTCTTCGACTCGTACACGGCCGTGAAGTGGTCGCGTTCGGGCGAGAAGGTCATCCTGGTCCGCCGGGAGACCAACCCCGACGACCTCGACGGCATGATCGCGGCCGAGGGCATCCTCACCTCGCGCGGCGGCAAGACCTCCCACGCGGCCGTGGTCGCGCGCGGCATGGGCAAGACGTGCGTCTGCGGCGCCGAGGAGCTGGAGGTCGACACCAAGCGTCGCCGGATGACGGTGCCGGGCGGCCATGTGGTGGAGGAGGGCGACCTCATCTCCATCGACGGTTCGAGCGGCAAGGTGTACCTCGGTGAGGTGCCCGTCGTCCCCTCCCCGGTCGTGGAGTACTTCGAGGGCCGGATGCACGCGGGTGCCCAGGACGCCGACGAACTGGTCGAGGCGGTCCACCGCATCATGGCCTTCGCCGACCGCAAGCGCCGCCTCCGCGTCCGGGCCAACGCCGACAACGCCGAGGACGCGCTGCGCGCTCGCCGCTTCGGCGCCCAGGGCATCGGCCTGTGCCGCACGGAGCACATGTTCCTCGGCGACCGCCGTGAACTGGTCGAACGCCTGATCCTGGCCGACACGGAGGCGGAGCGCGAGGATTCCCTCAAGGCCCTGCTGCCGCTGCAGAAGCAGGACTTCGTGGAGCTGTTCTCCGCGATGGACGGCCTCCCGGTGACGGTCCGTCTCCTCGACCCGCCGCTGCACGAGTTCCTCCCCGACATCACGGAACTGTCGGTCCGGGTGGCCCTGGCGGAGTCCCGCCAGGAGCCCCACGAGAACGAGCTGCGACTGTTGCAGGCGGTCCACCGCCTGCACGAGCAGAACCCGATGCTGGGTCTGCGCGGTGTGCGTCTGGGTCTGGTCATCCCCGGCCTGTTCACCATGCAGGTCCGCGCGATCGCCGAGGCGGCGGCCGAGCGGAAGAACGCCAAGGGTGACCCGCGCGCCGAGATCATGATCCCGCTCGTCGGCACCGTCCAGGAGCTGGAGATCGTCCGCGAGGAGGCCGACGAGGTCATCGCCGAGGTCGAGGCCGCGACCGGTACCTCGCTCAAGCTGTCGATCGGCACGATGATCGAACTGCCGCGGGCCGCGCTGACCGCCGGACAGATCGCCGAGGCGGCGGAGTTCTTCTCCTTCGGCACGAACGACCTGACCCAGACGGTGTGGGGCTTCAGCCGCGACGACGTCGAGGCGTCGTTCTTCACGGCCTACCTGGAGAAGGGCATCTTCGGAGTCAGCCCGTTCGAGACGATCGACAAGGACGGCGTCGGCTCCCTGGTGAAGCTGGCGGCGGAGGCGGGCCGGGCGACCCGCCCCGACCTCAAGCTCGGCGTCTGCGGCGAGCACGGCGGCGACCCGGAGTCCGTCCACTTCTTCCACGAGGTCGGCCTCGACTACGTCTCCTGCTCCCCGTTCCGCATCCCCGTGGCCCGCCTGGAGGCGGGGCGCGCGGCGTCGCAGTCCACGGGGAGCGACCACCGGTAACCTCCGGCCCCCCAGCCCCGGAACCGCTGCTTGTCCCCGACCGACCCTCACCGATGGGCGGCGGTTCCGGTCCACGAAGAGAAGGCGGCACCCCGTGGGGGGGTGCCGCCTTCTGGGTTTGGGGGGGGTTGTGCTTCTTGTGCTTCAAGATCACCTGAATCGGTGGTGGTTGGGGGGATCGATCGTTTCTGTGTGCAGTTGGGGCGTTACAGTCCGTGATTCACGGTGGTCGTCGGGCTGCCGATGGACACGGAGGTGCGTATGAAGAGGGCGATGGTCGGGGCCGTGGCTGCGGGGCTGCTTCTCACGGGGGCGGGGGTCGCGCTGGCGGCGCAGGAGCAGGGGAGTATTCCGCTGCTGGATACGCGGGGCGTGGAGTTCACCGAGGGGCATTACAAGTTCAATCCGCCGGGCACCAATCACGGCGCTTTCGAGTGGTCCGGGCTGCTGAGGGACGTCGACACCAGCGACGGACACAACGTGTATGTGCAGGTCAGGGTGGAGGGACATCGCTGGGCGCGTTACTACGGCAAGCAGCAGAGGGAGGTCAGGATGCATCACTCCAACTGGAGTGGTGCTCAGCAGTACACGAACGACGCGAAGATCCGCGCCTGCCGTGACCGTGGTTCCTTGCGCCCGGACAACTGCTCGCCGACCCTGAGCCTCCACTACGACCGCGACTGAGCCTTCCCGCAGCCACAGCCCAGGCGATCCAGCCTGGGCTCCTGCACTTCCTAGGGGTACGAGATCAATACATCAGAAGTCCTTTTTGCCAAGGGGGTCGACCTGCTCTACGGGGAGACCCCCGCTGTCAGGCGCGCGGAGATCTCCCTGCGCCGGGGCGAGGTCGTGGCGATCACCGGGCAGAGCGGTTCCGGGAAGTCCTCCCTGCTGTACTGCCTGGCAGGGGTGTTGCCGGTGGCTCGTGGTGAAGTCCGCTTCGAGGGCCGGTGTCTCGCGGAACTCGACGACGAGGAACTCAGTCAGCTGCGCAGGGAGCGGTTCGGGTTCGTCTTCCAGTACGGCGAACTCCTGCCGGAGTTGACCGTGGAGGAGAACACCGCCCTTCCGCTGCGGCTCGCCGGACAGCGCAAGAAGGAGGCGCTCGCCGCAGCAGGAGAGGTGTTGGGGCGCTTGGGCCTCGCGGATCTACGTGAGCGGCGGCCCTCTCAGGTGTCCGGCGGACAGAGTCAACGAGTCGCGGTGGCACGGGCGTTGGTGCACCGTCCGGCGGTTGTGTTCGCCGACGAGCCCACCGGATCTCTCGACAGCTCCAACGCCTCGGCCGTGCTGGAGGAGTTCCTTGACCTCGCACGGTCCCAGGGGACGGCTGTGGTGCTGGTGACGCACGACGCCGAGGTCGCCTCCCGCGCGGACAACCGCTTCACGATGTGCGACGGCGTGCTCTCGGCCGAGGTGCGGGAGGTGTCGTGAAGGAACTCCTCTTGGGGCTTCGGCTGCTCCTGGGGGCCGGACGCGGAAGCCGTGTGCGCTTCCTCCTCATGGTCGCGGGCAGCGCGATCGGTGTGTGCTGTTTGGCTGTTGTCCTCGCCATTCCCGGGATCCTGGAAGCGCAGGACGGGCGCAAGGCGGCGCGTGTCCCGGACTGCAAGCGGGAAGTCAACGGGGTGAAGTGTGTCGCGACGGAAGGTGACCCCTTCGAGCTCACGCGAATGGTTCCCTACGGCTCAGAACCCCTCACTCGGGTCTTTGTGGCCCGGGGCACCAGGCGTATCGAGCCTCCGCCGGGCCTGAGGGAACTCCCCGCTCCGGGCGAGTTGTTCGTATCCCCACGGCTGCGCGAGGCGCTCCAACGGGAACCCGCGCTGGCCCAGCTTCTACCAGGTGACGACAACGGGACCATCAGTGCCCAGGGGCTGGCCCACCCCGACGAACTGTATGCGTACGTGGGCGTCGGCCGGGAGGAACTCGAAGACGGTGGCGACCGTGTGACGACTTTCGGCAGGAGCTACGCCGACCATCCCACCCTGGAACCCTCGACGCTCGACATCGTGCGCTTCACTCTCGCCGGCGTCGTGCTACTGCCTCTGGCCGTGTTCCTTTCCGTGTGCGCCAGGCTCTCGGCGGCAGCGCGCGCCAGACGACTGGCTGCTCTGAGATTGCTGGGCCTGAGCAGGAACGGCACCCAGCGGGTCAACGCCGCCGAGACCGTCGCGGCCGCGTCGTTCGGGGCCGCGCTGGGACTGGTCGCCTACTCGATCACGAACCAGCTCGTCTCGCGCATCGGAGTGCCCGGCTTCAAGTGGTACCCCGGCGATGGGGCGCTGTCTCTGTCCACGGTCTTGATCTGCGGCGTCGGCTGCCCCGCACTCGCGTGGTACGTGGGCCGGGCCAGTGCGCGGAAGGCGGCGGCGAACCCGCTGGCCGTTCGACGAAGCGCCGTGGAGAGGCCGCCCGGAAAGTGGGGGCTGCTTCCACTGGTTCCGGGGATGGGCATCGTGATCGGGTACTGCGTGGCCGGGTTGACGGACAACGCCCCCCGGGACACGGCCCTCTCCTCGATCCTCATGCCCCTCGCCGTCGTTCTGGTCGGCATCGGGCTCGTGATGATGCTGCCGGTCTTCTCGCGGACCCTTTCGCAGAGGGTGGCCCGCGCCACCCACTCGGTCTCCCTGGGGCTGGCCATGCGACGCAACGAGGTCGAACCCGGGGGCGCGCTACGAGTCGCCACCGGGCTCGTCGTCCTGGTCTTCGCGGCGTCACTGGTGCAGGGAGTGTTGATCGAACTGGACCAGGTCAGCAAGAACACCTTGCCCATCCAGGAATACAACATCCCGCTCGAAGGAGTCACCGAGGAGAAGCAACGGGCCTTGCAGGACGTGAAGGGTGTTCGCGCGCACGCCACGGTCCTGGAGTCCCGGTCGAATGCGGACGTCGACCATGTGGTGCCGAGCATCAGAGCTGTCGTGGCGACCTGCGACCAACTGCGCGGCATCCTGTCGAGGGTCGACCGATGCGTGGACAACCGCCCCGTACGCCTGTGGGATCCGCATCAGGTCTACGAAGAGGACAGCAAACCGGGCGCGAGCTTCCTCTTCGACATGCGGAAGGGAGACGATCGGCGGGCCATGAGGGTGGAGGTGCCGCGGGAGACGGTGAGGTTCAGCGGCTATCCGGGCTGGCCGATCTTCGGCAGCGGAGACGTGCTCGTGCCGCCCTCCGCCGTGCCGGAGGGCTACCGCCCGGACCGGGCCACCCTCAACCTCTTCAGCAGCTCCGCCCCCGAAACCGTCCGTGCCGTTCTCGACGGCATCGGAGGCGTGGACCCCACCACGGAGGTCGGCACGCCGGGGGTGGTCGTCACGTCGCTGCAGCAGATCACCGTGGTGAAGAGCCTGCTGGGCATCGGCATGGTGCTGGGGCTGATCATCGGCGTGGCCGCCTACCTGGTCGCCGCCACCGACCGGGCCGTGGAGCGGAAGCCCCAGGTCACCGCGCTGTCGCTGCTCGGGGCCCGACCCCGTACGCTGCGGGCCGTGCAGGTCGCGCAGGTGGTCGTGCCGTTGGCCGTCGGCCTGGCCCTGGCCGTGGTGCTGGGTAAGCTCGCCGAGTCCAGCTACCTCGTGACCGGCGGCGGTGCCGTCTACTGGGACGGCGCCGGAATCCCCCTGCTGCTGGCCTGCGCGCTCGGCGCGGTCGCCGTGGCCGCGGTCGGCGCACTGCCGCTCGTCGGGCGCCGTATCGATCCGGAGCTGATCCGGCGGGATTGAGCGACCGGGGGCGGAACGGCCCGGGGAGCGGCAGGCGGCGCCACCGAGGGAGGCGCCGCCTGCCGCTGTTCTCGCTCCGGCCGGCCCGGTCACCGGAGCCCGGCGGCCGGCCCGGTCACCGGAGCCCGGAGCCCTCGATCACCACGCGCTCGCGACCGGCGCGCCGGGCTCGTGCCGCTGCCAGGCCTCGTTGAGGCGCGTCAGCCGGTGCGCCGCGGCGATTCCACGCAGGGACGCGACCTTGCCGTCGGCGACGTCGAACGCCACCGCTCCCACGACCCTGTCCTCGACCACGGCGATGACGGCCGGGGAGCCGTTGACCAGCGCGATGTGCATCGCGGGGGAGCCGCCCGCCAGTCGCCGCTTCGCCGGAGTCGGCCTGAAGCCGGCCCGCGCGAGGGACGCGATGCGCTCAGGTGTCCTGTAGCGCAGGAGCCGCCTGGCCAGCCCGGCCCCGTCCGAGATCGCGGTCGCGTCGGCGGTGAGCAGTTCCACCAGCCGTTCGGTGCGCCCCGACGCGGCCGCGGCGAGGAACTCCTCGACGATCCTGCGCGCGGACGCGGGATCCACCGCGTCGCCGCCGCGACGCTCGGCGGCGACGCGGCGCCGGGCCCGGTGCACATGCTGCTGGCTCGCGGACTCGCTGATGTCGAGGATCCCGGCGATCTCCGCGTGGGGGTACGAGAAGGCCTCGCGCAGGACGTAGGCGGCCCGCTCGACCGGGGAGAGGCGCTCCATGAGGGTCAGTACGGCCAGCGACACCGATTCGCGCTGCTCGAAGGTCTCGGCGGGGCCGAGCATCGGGTCGCCCTCCAGGAGCGGCTCCGGCAGCCAGTCTCCGACGGCGCGCTCGTGGCGCGCCTGCGCCGAGCGGAGCCGGTCGAGGCAGAGATGGGTGACGACCTTGGTCAGCCACGCCTCCGGCACCTCGATGAGGTCCCGGTCCGCGGCCTGCCAGCGTAGGAACGCGTCCTGCACGGCGTCCTCGGCATCGGCCGCCGAGCCGAGCAGACGGTACGCGAGCGAGGCCAGCCGTCCCCGGCCGGCCTCGAATCGGTCGATGGCTGCGATGTCCATGCACGGGAGCCTATGCGGCGCTCTTCCCAACAGGGCTTCCACATCCGGGCTTTCGCATCGGGACCTTCGCGCCGGGGCCGTCACGCCGTGACGTTCGCACCGGCTGACTTCACGCCGGCTGACTTCACGCCGGCCGACTGCGCGCCGGCTGACTGCGCGCCGGCTGACTGCGCGCCGGCTGACTGCGCGCCGGCCGACTGCGCGCCGGCTGACTGCGCGCCGGCCGACTGCGCGCCGGCTGACTGCGCGCCGGCCGAATGCGCACCGGCCGACTTCACGCTGGTGGTCTTCGCGTCGGTGGTCTTCGCGTCGGTCGTTCGCGCGTCGGCGGTCTTCGGACCCGTGGCCTTCGTGCCCGCGGCCCATACGCCACTCCGGTCGGGGACGGTGGCCAGGCGGCGCCGGCGCTTCGGCATGCCGAAGGTCGGGTGGGCGATGCCCAGAGCGGCACCCTTGAGCACGCCCGCCTTGAGCCGTGCGGTCGTCCGACCGCCCAGGTACCAGGACCTCGACCTGACCTCCCCGTCCACCGCCTGGAAGATCGCGTCCCGCCGCCCGAGGCTGATGTGGTTGCCGTGGTACTTCAGCCCGACCGTCGGGACCTCGCGCCCCGTCAGGCGCGCGATGATCGCGGCGGTGGCCTGCATGTTGGTGTAGCCGGCCGAGGCGCAGGACATCGGCAGGGGCCGCCCGTTCTCGCCGATCGCGTAGGCGCTGTCACCGGCGGCGTAGACGTCCGGGTGCGACACCGAGCGCATGGTGCGGTCGACGACGATCTGGCCGGTCTCGGCGACCCGCAGGCCACCGGCGGCCGCGATCGGGCGCACGGCGAACCCGGCCGACCAGACCGTCACGTCGGCCGGGAGGGACGTACCGTCGGCGGCGATCGCCCGTGCCGGCTCGACGGCCGCGACGGCGGTGTGCTCGTGGACGGTGACGCCGAGCCGGTCGAAGGCCCGGCGCAGGTGCCGGCGGGCCTTCGGGGACAGCCAGGCGCCCAGCTCACCGCGGGCGGCGAGCGCGACCGAGAGGTCGGGCCGGGACTCGGCCAACTCGGTGGCGGTCTCGATCCCGGTCAGTCCCTCCCCGACGACCAGCACGGAGTCGCCCGCACCCAGCTCGGTCAGCCGCTCACGCAACCGCAGTGCCGAGGCCCGACCGGTCACGTCGTAGGCGTACTCAGCCGCACCGGGCACGCCATGGTGGGCCACCGAACTGCCGAGCGCGTAGAGGAGGGTGTCGTACGTGAGCTCGCGGTCCCCGGCCTCGCCGGTCACGGTGACCGTCCTGCGCTCGGGGTCGATGCCGGTCACGCGCGCCACGCGCAGCCTCACCCCGGTGCCGGCGAACACCTCGGCGAGCGGGCGGGTCGTGAGGTCCTGGCCGCTCGCGAGCTGGTGGAGCCGCATGCGCTCGACGAAGTCGGGCGCGGCGTTGACGACGGTGATCTCGGTGTCGGCGGGGGAGAGCCGGCGAGCCAGGTTCCCGGCGGCGAAGGCTCCGGCGTATCCGGCGCCGAGGACGACGATGCGGTGCTTCATGACGATGCTCCTGTCTCGTTCGCGTGCCTCCTGAACGAGATGGCCCTCCGATTGCTGACAGCAGTTGGATGTGACGTGGGTCACTGAGGTGAAGCGCGGGGGGGCGAGCCTCCGAGGCGGTCGGCGCGGGCCGTATTTCCCGTGCCCCTCCCACCGGGGTGTGGGTAGTGTCGCCGCCCGGCGGGCCGAACGGCGGTCGCCGTGTACGAGGAGTGGTGCGTTCCGTGAGCGGGCAGCGAGAGACGACGACCCTGTGGCGGCCGACCGGCCCCGTGGAGTTGGGGTTGGTGCGGGAGGCGGGATGGCGGGCGTGGCCTCCTCGGCTTCCCGAGCAGCCGATCTTCTATCCGGTGCTCGATGAGGAGTACGCCGTCAAGATCGCTCGGGACTGGAACGTGAAGCATGACGGGGCGGGGTACGTCACGCGGTTCGAGGTCGAGACGGAGTTCCTGCGGCGGTACCCCGTGCGGCAGGCCGGCGGGAAGACCATCCTCGAACTCTGGGTCCCGGCGGAGGAGTTGGAGGAATTCAACGCGCACCTCGTGGGCGAGATCGAGGTCGTGCACGAGTTCCACTGAGGGGCGGCGGGTCGTTCGCCCGGCCCGCCGCCCCTTCTCGGGGATCAGCTCCGCACGGCCGGCCTGCCCCGGGACGGGCGTGGGATGGGTACCGGCACGCTGCCCCGTTCGCCCGCGATCTCCCGTAGGACCCGTACGAGTTCGTCGTGGAGGGCGTCACCGATCTCGTGTGCCTGGGGTGTGTCGACGTGCAGCATGTTGACGTGGAGGCCGGCGGCGGTGCGGTGGAACCAGTGGCTGATGCCGTTGCCGCGGGCGGCCCAGACGTGCAACGTCGGTTTCCAGAGCGGGTGTTGGCGGCCGCCGGGGGTCCTGCGGAAGTCGATGTAGGAGAAGAAGTTCACCGGGAACGGCCAGTGGTGCCGTGCGAAGGTCTCCGGGGCCAGCAACTCCCACGCCCGTACGAAGGGGACGCCGGTGTGCCGCTGCAACTCGCCGTACGCCGCGCGAGCCCGCGCGATGGTGGTGGCGTGGTCCGTGCCGCCCTCGCCCACCCGGAACTCGATCGGCATCGTGTTCACGAACCAGCCGACGGAGTGCTGCCACAGGTTCGGCGCCCCTCCCCGCGCCTTTCCGTCCGCGCTTCCGTCCTCCCGTCCTCCCGTCCGCCCGTCCGTCCTCGCCTCGGCCCTCGTCCGTCCGTTCGCTGATGGGGAGCAGGCCCCGGTAGACCCCCGGCCCCCCGAAGCGGTGCTGGGCCGTCGCCGCGGCGGCCAGTACGGCGGTGAAGACGCTGCCGCCCGAGGCGCGGGCGCCCGCCGCCAAGGCGTCGGTGCGGTGCGGGTCGAGGAGGGGGAGGGCCCGGTTCACCAAGGGGTACAGGTGGCCCTCCGGTACGCCCAGGTCGAAGGGGAACCTGGGGAAGAAGCCGCCGTTGCCGCGGATGAAGTCCTTCCAGTAGCGCAGGCGTTCGTCGTCGGGGCGGAGCGAGGCGTAGCGGCGCCGCTGGTCGTCACCGAAGGTCAAGTAGCTCGCCGCGGTGGGGAGTTCGGGGGTGCGGTCGGCCGAAAAGGCGGCGTACGAGGTCTGGAGTTCGTTCACGACGACGGGCATGGACAGGCCGTCGCACACGATGTGGTCGAAGCAGAGGTAGACCGTGGCGCCGTTCTCCCGGACCACCGCGCCCATGAGGAACAGCGGCCAGGAGAGCGTGTCCATGCTCTTGAACGTCTTGTCGAGGTGGGTGTGCAGATCGTCCCCGCTGTGGAAGTGGCCGACCTCTTCCGCTTCCAGGGCGATGGATTCGGGCGCCAGCGCCGTGCAGTTCAGGTCACCGGCCAGACGCTGGAACTGGCTGCGCAGCACCTCGTGGCGCCGTACGAGGAGCGTGAGCGCCGCTTCGAGGGCCGTGGTGTCCAGTCGGCCCGCGATCTCGAAGGTGACCGTGATCGAACTGGCGATCCCGTCGCTCGTACTCCGGGTCGCCTCGGACGAGGAGTGGTGCTTGTCCTGATTGTACGAGGCCGATGTGTACGAGGCCGATGTGTGCGAGGTGCATTTGCGCGAGGCGGATTCGTGCGAGGCGGATTCGTGCGAGGCGGATTCGTGCGAGGCGGATTCGTGCGAGGAGGCTGTGTGCGATGAATACGGGGATGAGGGCGTGGCTGATTCGGCGGGGGAAAACTGTGCTTCGTGGGGGGAGCGCCTCGTGTGCAGGGACCAGGAGATGAGGGTCCCTGGCTCGATGGTGACGTCGGAGAAGGGGATTTGCAGCACTCGGGGGCTTTCTGTTCATGACTTGTGGGGGGGGAAGTCGGGGGAATATTTTTTGGAGGGAGGAGGGATTGGTGAGGATCGGGATCAAATGAGGTGCGACAGCAGGGAGTTCACCGCAGCGTCGACGCCGTCCTCGGCCCGGACGAGGCGGGAGATCTCGTTCGCCCGGCGCTCCAGGTGGCGGTCCGTCACCGCCGTGGTGATCGCTTCCGCGAGCCCGCGCGCGGTGAGGGCGCGGGCGGTGAGGGGAGCGGGGGCGACGCCCAGCGCTCGCATCCGGGCGGACCAGTGGGTCTGGTCGCCCATGTGGGGGCAGAGGACCTGAGGACGGCCCGCGGCGAGGGCGGCTCCGACCGTCCCCGGGCCGCCGTGGTGGACGACCGCGGCCGTACGGGGGAAGAGCCAGTCGTGCGGGGCCTGTTCGATCATCAGGATGTTCGGTGACAGGGGGGCGGAGTTCCTGACCGGCGCACCGATGCCGCCCCAGCCGGTCGCGACGACGGCCCGTACGCCGGTGCGGCGGATCGCCTCGGTGACCAGTGCGTGGTTCCGGCGGGCCCGGGTGCCGGTCATGCTGCCGAAGCCGATGTAGACGGGGGGCGGACCCTCGTCGAGGAACCGGTTCAGCTCCCTGGGCGGCGTCCAGTCGGGGCGCGTGGGCAGATACCAGAATCCCGTGGTGCGTACGGCGTCGCCCCACGCGGGGTCGACCGGGGTGATGTGCCGGCTGAACGGCTGGAGCACCGGGCGCCGTCGGCCCTCGGGGTCCCGCAGCCACCGCCGGGCACCGTGTCGGCGGGGTGCCAGCCCCAGTTCGCGCGTTCGCCAGCGTTCCACCTCAGGGGACCGCTGGGCCGCCGCGACCAGGGCGTACGTGCTTCGGTTCAGGAAGCGCGGCACCCGGGGGAGCGGCATCAGCGGGCAGGGGAACGCGTGGTGGGGATCCAGCCCGGCTGGAGCGCCACGACGACGGCGGGTACGCCCAGTATGTCGGCGACGTGCTGGACGGGGAACGCCGCCGAATGCACCACCGCCGCCACGTCGGCGTGGTCGTGCGCGATGGCCGCCACGTCCCGCAGTGGGGCGATCATCAGGTGTTTCAGCCGGGCGACGGTCCGCGCGGCCGCGATCTTCCCGCGCACCCCCATGAGGCCGCCGTCGATGATCCGTAGGGTCGCCGTCTCGTCGAGGATCCGGGTCGGGCCGTCGTCGATCGCGGCGAAATCGACACCGTACGCGGCCGCTTCGGGCGCATACGCGGAAGGGGCCGCCAATAACGGCTGATGGCCGTGGCGACGCAGCGCCACGGCCAATGCGAGAAAGGGTTGTACATCCCCGCGGGTACCGCATGCCGCCAGAAGAACCTTGCGCGGACGGGCGCCGACTCCGAGGCTCTCCGGCGCCGATTCATTGGGCATGACCACGCGCTGAACCTAGCAGAAGTAAAATCGAACAAGTCTGGGATGACAATGAGTTCGATATTTGTTTTCTGTTTATGCGGTCCGGAAAGGGCCCGTCACCTCGTACGTGATTCCGCCCGACGAACTGCCGCTGGTCCCGCGCTGGCTGGAGAAGTAGAGATGCCGGCCGTCGGGGGAGAAGGCGGGCCCGGTGATCTCGGACGCGGACTGGCCCTCGACGCGGAGGAAGGGGGCGATGGTGTCGTTCGGGGTGAGGAGGCAGATCTCCATGGTGCCGCCGTCCTCGGCGACGTAGAGGTCACCCGAGGAGGAGCCCGTGACGTTGTCGACACCGGTGAGCGGGGCCGTTCCGCCGGTGACCAGCGAGTCGTCGTAGGCGAGTTCGATGGTCTGCGCGGCCGCGTCGTACTGCCAGACGCGGTTGTCGCCCTTCGTCGTGAACCAGCAGGTGTCGCCCGCGTAGTAGCAGCCCTCACCGCCGTTGAAGCGCTTGGCGCCGGACACCTGGTTGCGGGTGGCGGTGGCGCCGGTGGGGTCCGGGACCCGGGACCAGGTCACCGGGCCGCTGGTGGCGGTGCCGGCCACCAGGACCTCCAGCGTGCCCGACGACAGGTCGCCCCAGGTCGTGGGCCGGAAGCGGTAGAAGCAGCCGTCGGTGACGTCCTCGGTCATGTAGACGACACCCCGGGTGGGGTCGGCGGCCGCCGCCTCGTGCTTGAAACGGCCCATCGCGTCCCGGCGGACCGCCGCCTTGGTGCCCCACGGGTCCGTCTCGTAGACATAGCCCCGGTCCACCTCCTCACAGGACAGCCAGGTGTTCCAGGGTGTCCGCCCGCCGGCGCAGTTCTGGCGGGTGCCGGACAGGATGCGGTACGCCGATGTCACCGCGCCCGTCGACGAGAACCGCACCGCGCTCGCGCCCCCGGACGGATTGATCTCCGAGTTGGAGACGTAGATCCAGCCGGATCCGTCCGCGTAACAGGCGCCGCCGTCGGGGGCGTTGTGCCAGGTGTACGAGGTACCGGGAACCGTCTGGCCGGAACGGGCGATCACCCGGCTCGTGAAGCCGCTCGGCAGCCGGATGCCGTTGGCGTCCGCCGTGCCGAGTGCCCCGTACGGGCCGGGACCGGGCTGGGCCGGCGCGGCGTACGCGGCGCCGCGCCACAGGGTGCCGCCGAAGACGGTCGACGTGCCGCCGAGTACGGCCGCGCGCAGGAGAGTACGACGTTCCACAGTCGCTCCAAGGGATGCCTTGACCGGCCCGCCGCACGGTCGGCGGCGGGGTCGCGCGCTGATGGAACTTAGGGGAGCAGTATTGACGGGACATGGACAATTTATGACGTCGTGACGGACGGGGTCCCGACAGGGACGTGGGCGGCGTACGCTCACGCGGGCAACGGCGGTGCCTCGCGGCGCCGTTGCCCGGGCCGCCCTCCGAACCCGTGGCCGTGGACCGGCCCCGGCGGCTCGGCCGAAGGCAGGCGGACGACGGCGTCCAAGCCACCCGTGGCCGCCTCCCGCAGCGTCACCTCACCGCCACTGGCGTGGGCGAGCCGCTGGACGAGGGAGAGACCGAGCCCGGTGCCGCCCTTGGGCGCGCCGGGGGCGCGCCAGAAGCGGTCGAACGCGCGGGCGCGCTGCTCAGGCGTCATACCGGGACCCTCGTCGGTGACATGCAGGTCGACCCAGCTGGGCCGGGCGTCGCGCAGCGCCCGGCGGGCGGGGACGAGGAGCCGTAGCTCCACGGTCACCGTGCTGCACGCGGGCGAGGCGCGCAGGGCGTTGGAGAGGAGGTTGTCGAGGATCTGCTCCACGGCTCCGGGAACGGCCGTCACCGGCCCCACCGCACCGGCGAAGAGGACCAGGGAGACGCCCTCGCGTTCGAACAACGGCCCCCACGTACGGTGCCGTTCCGCGCAGATCGCCCCCAGGTCGACCGGGGCGGGGATGGCCGCCGACTCCTCCAGACGGGCCATCGCCAGCAGGCCCTCGACCATCCGGGCCAGGCGGTCGGTCTCGGTGACGGCCGCGTCGAGGCTCGGCCGGGCTCGCCGGGCGATGTCCGGTTCCAGGTTCTCCAGCCGTAGGCGCAGGGCCGCCAACGGGGTCTTCAGCTGGTGCGAGGCCTCACCGGCGAACGCGCGTTGGGAGGCCAGCAGATGTTCGAGGCGGGCCGCGGTCGTGTTGAAGGCCGCCGCGAGACTCCGCACCTCCGGCGGGCCGGACGTGACGACCACACTGGTCGCCGTGCCCCCCTCGGCCAGCCGGTGGGTGGCCTCCTCCAACTGCCGGATGGGGCGCCCCGTCCAGCGCGCGAACGCGAACGCCACCGCGGCGACGCCGGTGAGCACGGCGAGTCCGGCCAGCGCCAGCAGCAGCCAGACCGCGAACACGCGGGCGTGCACCATCGTGGTCGGCAGGGTGATGCGCACGGCACCCTGTGCCGACGCGCCCGTGTCCGTGGCTGAGGCCGTGTCCGTGGCTGAGGCCGTGTCCGTGGCGGAGGCCGTGTCCGTGGTTGAGGCCATGTGCGTGGCTGAGGCCATCTGCGAGGCCGAGCCCGTGGTCGCGACCGAGGTGGTGTTCGAGACGGAGGCTGTACCTGAGTCCATGTCGCGGTCCGTGCCCGAGTCGGGGTCCGTGCCCGAGTCCGGGCCCGCTGTCGCGTGGCCCACCGGAGCCGCCACGGACAGGTAGTGGACACCGCCGGTCGTCGTCGTACGGACGTCCGTGGTGGCACGGCCCCGGAGCGCGGCGGAGATCTCGGGGAGGGAGGAGAGGGACTGTTTCTCCTCGTCGGACAGGGAGTGGGAGGAGGCCAGCAGTTCACCGTCCGCGTCGACGATGACGACCTTTCCGCCGATGCGCTCGGCGCAGTGTCTGGCCCGTTCGGCGAGTTCGTCCGGGCGGCGGGCGGCGAGCGAGAGCGCGGCGAACGCGGCCACCGACTCGGCCTCGTCGTTGGCCGAGTTGACGATCCGCTCGCGCTCGGCCCGGGAATAGACGAAGCCCAGCGGGATCTCCAGGCCGAGCAGGACCAGGGCGGCGAGGCTGAGGTAACTCAGCAGCAGGCGTCGGGTCATGACGCCCTGGCCTCGGGCGTGCGATGCCTCCCCGACCCTGACCTCGACCCCGACCCCGATCCTGATCCCGACCCCGATCCTGATCCCGACCGCGACGCCGATCCCGACCTGGACTCCGGTCCGCGCCCACGGCCGTGCACCTGCCCCGGCCCCGGGGCGCGTACGGCGAGCCGGAAGCCCACTCCGCGGAGGGTCTGGATCCACGCCGGGTCGCCCAACTTGCGGCGCAGGGTGGCGACATGGACGTCCAGCGTCTTGGTCGGGCCCTGGTAGTGGTCGTCCCAGACACGGTTGAGGATCTGCTGCCGGGAGTAGACCGCTCCGGGGTCCTCGGTGAGCAACGCCAGCAGTTCGAACTCCTTCGGCGTCAGCGCGACCGGGACCTCGCCCACCCACACCTGCCGGGTCCGCCGGTCCACGACGAGCGGACCGGGGGGCGGGGCCGAACCGTCGTCGGCCGCAGCGGTGCCGGAGGGGGCACGGGGCTCGGGCGGGGCCTGCTCGTACATGGGGGGCTCGTAGACGGGGGCCTCATAGGCCGGGGGCTCGTAGACCGGGCTGCCGTACGCCGGCGTGCCGTACGCCGGGCCGCCCAGGGCGGAGACGTCGGGCGCGGGGCTCCCGAAGGCGGGCGTGCCGGGCGCCGGGGTGGCGTACGTGGAAGTCCCGTGCGCCGGCGTTTCGTACGCGGCCGACCAGTCGTACTCGGCGCCACCGCCTCCACCGCCTCCACCGCCTCCACCGCCTCCACCGGCCCCGGCGGCCGTCCGACGACCGGTGCCCCCGGCGTCGGCCCCGCTGCCGGTACCTCCGGCGTCCCCGTCGCGCCCCGAGCCCTCGCCCTCGAAAACGTCGCCTGCCCGATAGCGGTCCTCCGCCCCGAAGTCAGCGGCGGCACCGAAGTCAGCGGCGGCACGGAAGTCGGGGGCGGCCCCGAGGTCACCGGCGGCCGCGAAGTCGCTTCCGGCCCCGAACCGACTCCTGGCCCGGCCCCTGACCCCGAAACCGTCCCTGATCGCCGACTCCCGCTGTGCGGCGGGCTCCGGTGCGGGCGCCGTCCAGCTGCCGTACGCCGCGCTCCCGGCCGCAGCCTCGACATCGGCCGTACCCCCAGCCCCAGTCCTGCCCCCAGCCTCAGCCCCAACCTCCGTCCCGGCCCCAACCCCGACCCCGACGACTCCCTCGGCCGCGACGCCTGTCCCGACCGCCGTCCCGGACACCACGACCCCGGGGACCACCCCGCCCGTGACCCCGCTGCCGGGGCGCTGATGGCGGCGCGACACCGCCCGTATCCGAGCGACCAGCTCCCGGATGCTGAATGGTTTCGCCAGGTAGTCGTCGGCGCCGAGTTCGAGGCCCAGCACACGGTCGGCCTCCTCGCCGCGCGCGCTGAGGATGATGATGGGGACGTCGGAGGTCCGGCGGATCCCGCGGCAGACGTCGATGCCGTCCATGTCGGGCAGGCCGAGGTCCAGCAGGACGACGTCGCCGTGCGGACCTCTCAACCCGTCGGCGCCGTTCGCCACGTGGTGGACGGTCAGGCCGAAGTGCCGCAGCCCGTCGGCGAGCGGTTCGGCGATCGTCTCGTCGTCCTCGATGAGCAGCACTCGTACGCCCATGGCCGCCTGTCTCTCCAGAAAGTCGGGACAACACGAGAGCCGTGCTGTGGGGCGCCACGCTACAAGAGAACGAACAGTTGTGTGCAGGGAATCCGGAGCATTGTGAAATGACCCTCAGAAACCGCTTGTATTCGGTTGTCCGACCTGCGAAGGAAGGGTGACTGGCTGAAATCTGTGGAAAACCTGGCGTCGCTTTAGTGTTCTCTTAACCTTCCTCTGGTCATCGCCCCTCTACTGTCGTCAAGGCAGGTCCGTGCAGGTCAGGACAGGTCGGAACAGGTCGGAACCAGTACAGGGAGGCACGATGAAGGCGTTGCTGGATCGCGCCCGGTCGTTCAAACGGCGGGTTGACTTCGAGAGCGACGAATACCGGAAACTCGCCGTCGGACAATTTCCCGAGGCGCTGTTCATTACCTGCTCGGACTCGCGGGTGATTCCCGCTCTGATCACCGGCGCGCGGCCCGGCGAGATATTCGAGCTGCGAAATGCGGGCAACATCGTGCCGCCGCACGACGCGTACGGGGCCGCCTCCGGTGAGGCCGCCACCATCGAGTACGCGCTGGAGGTGCTCGGCGTTCAGGACATCGTGGTGTGTGGTCATTCCCACTGCGGTGCGATGGGCGCCTTGAAGTACGGCGCCGACCTGTCCGGCCTGCCCAGGGTGGACGCGTGGCTCGACTACGCCAGGCCCGCCCTCGAACCGGTCCTTGGGCACGGCACGGGCAGGAACGGCACCGGCGGAGACGACGCGGGCGAGAACGGCACCGGCGGAGACGGCCCCGGCAGGGACGGCTCCGGCAGGGACAGTGCCTCGTCCGAGGATCCCGCCCTGCGTGAGGTCGTCCAGCTCAACATCCGCAACCAGCTCGCCGTTCTGCGGGACTACCCGGTCGCCAGGCAGCAACTCGACGCCGGGCGGCTCCGGTTGCACGGCTGGTACTACGAGATCGACACCGGCAAGGTCCACGAACTGGACGCGGACGGCGGCTTCCAGGTGCACGGCTCATGAGCGGCGCGCACGGCCGTCGGCACGCGGCGGGCGGTGGCGCCCGCCGGTCCCACCGGAACGGCCAGAGCGGTGGGCCGGCGTTACCCGGATACATACCCGGCCCGCCCTCCTACGCCCCGGACACCGCTCCGCACTCTGCCTCGAACGCCGCGCCGACCTTCACCTCGAACGCCGCGCCGACCTTCACCTCGAACTCCGCGCCGAACTCCGCCCAGGGCAGCGGCGATTCCCCGGAGTGGGGCGGCGCCGAGGCCCTGGGCCGGGATCATCCGCCCCCCGGCTCCGAGGGCCCCCGCCCCGGGGCCTCGGCCGGTCGCATCGACTTCGGTACCGAGATCACCGCGTCCCTCGTCGTCTTCCTGGTCGCGCTGCCGCTCTGCATCGGCGTGGCCGTGGCCTCCGGGGTGCCGGCCGAACTGGGCATCATCTCCGGCGTGATCGGCGGCCTGGTGGTCGGCGCGGTGCGGGGCAGCACCCTCCAGGTCAGCGGCCCGGCGGCCGGGCTCGCGGCGCTCGTCGCGGAGACGGTCATGGAGTTCGGCGTCGCGATGCTCGGCGTGATCGTCCTCTTCTCCGGCATCCTCCAGATCGTGCTGGGCCTGGTGAAACTGGGCCGGATGTTCCAGGCGATCTCCATCGCCGTCGTGCAGGGCATGCTCGCCGGCATCGGACTGCCGCTGATGTTCAGCCAGCTCTACCCGATGTCCGACTCCAAGGCGCCGGGCACCCCCTTGGACAACATGGCGGGCGTCCCCGGCCTGATCGCCGACACCGTGACGAACCCGCAGGCGCTGATCGCGGCCGGGCTCGGGATCGTCACGATCGTGCTGAGCTTCGTGTGGAAGCAGGTGCCGGGGCCGGTCAAGAAGATTCCGGCCGCGCTCGTGGCCGTCGGGATCGGTATCGCGGTCGCCTCGTTGCCGGGCGTCGAGGTGAAGACGCTCCAGGTCGGCAATCTGCTGGCGTCCGTGGACGTGCCGGGGCCGGAGCAACTGTCCGGGCTGGCCAGCGCCGGGGTCATCACGGCGATCCTCACCTTCACCGTGATCGCGTCGGCGGAGAGTCTGTTCACCGCCGCCGCGGTGGACCGGATGCACGACGGTCCGCGCACCCGGTACAACACCGAGCTCATCGCCCAGGGCGCGGGCAACACCGTCGCCGGCGTCCTCGGCGCGCTGCCCATCACCGCGGTCGTCGCGCGCACCTCGGCGAACGTGCAGGCCGGTGCCAAGACCCGCCTCTCCCGTACGCTGCACGGCCTCTGGCTGCTCGCCTTCGCGCTGCTGCTGCCGCAGGTGCTGGCGCTGATCCCGATCTCGGTGCTCGCGGGTGTCCTCGTGCACAGCGGGTGGAAGTTGTTCGCGCCGGAACAGTTCCCGAAGATGTGGCGGCAGGACCGGGGCGAGTTCGCGGTCATGACGCTGACGACGCTGGTCATCACGGCGACCGCGCTGCTCGAAGGGGTGCTGTTCGGGCTGGCCGCGGGTGTGGTGCTGGCCGCGCTGCGGATGTCGCAGACCGTCATCCGGCAGCACATCGAGGACGACACGGCGAAGGTCGTCATGGCGGGCAACGCGACGTTCCTGCGGCTGCCGAAGCTGATCGACGCGCTGGAGGGCGCGGCCGCCTCCGGCAAGCCGCGCATCCGGCTGGACCTGCTCGGCGTGACCCACCTCGACCATGCCTGCCGCAGCCAGATCGAGGAGTTCGTGGCGCAGCAGCGGGGTGCCGGGCTGCGGGTGGAACTGCTGATGCCGGACCTCACGAAGCTGCCCGCGGCGGCCGAGCCACGTGCCGCGCGGGAGGAGCCCGCGTTCACGGAGGTGCCGGAGCCGGTGTCGACGGAGGTGTGGGACTACGCGACGGTCGGTACGGCGGCGGTGGGGGGTACGGGCCCGATGCCGGCCGGGACCGGGGCCGGGCCGGGGCCCGACGCCGAGTGGTTCTATCTCGACACCCGGCCGATGCCGGGGGTGCCGGAGTCCCGGCCACCGTTGTCGCGCCGGGGGCGCGACTGGGCGGACTGACCGGAGGCGCGGGTCCGGGCTCGGACTCGGACTCGGGCTCGGGCTCGGGGGAGGGCGCGGGGTGCGGGGGAGGGCGCGGGTTCGGGCGCGGGGTGCGGGCGCGGGGTGCGGGCGGGTGCGGGCTGATCGCGCCGTTCCCCGCGTTCCGCTGGAAGCCTCTCCCGGACCCGCGATCGCCACACCTCCCGCAACACCCCCACCCGGTCTACGCTGGAAGACGCCCCAGGAGCCCTTCGGGAAGGCGGCGTCATGACCGGCTGGAACGTGCGCGACATCCCCGATCAGCACGGCCGCTCCGTCGTCGTCACCGGCGCCAACAGCGGCATCGGCTACGCCGCCGCAAGGGAGCTCGCCCGCCGGGGCGCCCATGTCGTCCTCGCCTGCCGGAGTGCTGAGCGGGGTGCCGCGGCGCTGGAGCGGATGAGTGCCGAAGTGCCGGACGGCGACATCGAGTTGATGCGGCTCGACCTCGGGGACCTGGGCTCCGTACGGGAGTTCGCCCACGCCTACGCGCAGGCGAGCGACCGGCTGGACCTGCTCGTCAACAACGCCGGTGTGATGGCCGTGGCGCGGAGCCGTACGGCCGACGGCTTCGAGACCCAGTTCGGGACCAACCACCTCGGCCACTTCGCCCTCACCGGTCTGCTCCTGCCGGCCCTGCTCGCCACCCCCGGCGCCCGCGTCGTGACCGTCTCCAGCACGATGCACCTGCGGGCGAACATCGACATCGGCGACCTCAACAGCGAGCGCAAGTACGGACGTTGGCTCGCCTACGGCCGCTCCAAGACCGCCAACCTGCTGTTCACGCACGAGCTGGCCCGCCGCCTGGCGGCAAACGGCTCGGAGGTGATCGCCGCCGCCGCGCACCCCGGCTACGCGTCCACCAACCTCCAGACGGCCGGACCCAGCGCCGAGGGCCGCAAGGGCGTCGAACGCTTCATGCGGATCGGCAACCGCTTCTTCGCCCAGTCCGCCGAAGCGGGCGCCCTGCCCACCCTCTACGCGGCGACCGCGCCCGACGTACGCCCCGACTCCTTCATCGGCCCGTCCTTCGTGATGTGGCGCGGCACCCCGGCACCCTCCCTCCGAGCCTCCTGGACCCGCAACGACCGGGCGGGCGAACGCCTGTGGGCGGCGTCGGAAGAACTCACCGGGATCACGTACGAGGGCCTGAAGGCCTGACGCGTAACGCGCCTAACGCGTAACGCGCGTGGCGCGCAGGACCGTATCTTCGTTCGGTCGACTGCGCGCCACGCGCGGAGGACGGTCGGGCGGGACCACCCGGAGGCTGGGCCAGGGCTTACGCGGCCCGCACCTCGTACGCCGTGATCCGTACCGTCTCGTCGTCCAGGCACTGCCCGGTCTCCAGGTCGAAGCGCTGCTTCAGGAGCGGGGAGGCGACGAAGGGGCGGCCCTGGTGGCTGCCGGTGAGGCCCCGGGAGAGGACGGCGGCGCCGCCGAAGGGGTCGCGGTTGTCGATGGCGTACAGCTTGCCCGCGCGGTCGAGGAACAGCGCGGCCTGGTTGCCGTCGGGGAGCAGGGCGGCCACGCCGCGGCCCGGGATCAGCAGGGCCAGGTCGCAGACCGTGAACCAGCCGTCCGCCAGCCGCAGCTGGACCTTGACATCGATCTTCTCGGGGGCGAGGGTCATCGCTGGGCGCTTCCTTCCAGGACATCGGCGGGCCGCAGGCCGATGGACAGCAGGGGCAGGTCGGGCTTGATCTGGTCGCGCTCGGGCACGAAGCCGACGACCGGGTCCGGGGTGTCCGGGGCGTTGACGAAGGACACGAACCGGGCGAGCTTCTCGGGGTCGTTGATGGTGGAGGCCCACTCGTCGGCGTAGTGCGAGACGTGGTCCGCCATCAGCGACTCCAGCTCCTCGCAGATGCCGAGGGAGTCCTCCACGACCACGTCCCGGATGTGGTCCAGGCCGCCGGGGATCCGCTCCAGCCACGTCGAGGTCCGCTCCAGGCGGTCGGCGGTGCGGATGTAGAACATCAGGAAACGGTCGATCAGCTTGATCAGTTCGGCGTCGGAGAGGTCCTGGGCCAGCAGGTCCGCGTGGCGCGGGGTGGCGCCGCCGTTGCCGCCCACGTACAGGTTCCAGCCGTTGGAGGTGGCGATGACGCCGAAGTCCTTCGACTGGGCCTCGGCGCACTCACGGGCGCAGCCCGAGACCGCCGACTTCAGCTTGTGGGGCGACCTGAGCCCCCGGTAGCGCAGCTCCAGGTCGATCGCCATGCGGACCGAGTCCTGGACGCCGTAGCGGCACCAGGTCTGGCCGACGCAGGACTTCACCGTACGCAGCGACTTGCCGTAGGCGTGGCCCGACTCGAAGCCGGCGTCCACCAACCGGGTCCAGATGACGGGCAGTTGCTCGACGCGGGCGCCGAACATGTCGATCCGCTGCCCACCCGTGATCTTCGTGTAGAGACCGAAGTCGCGGGCGATCTCGCCGATCACGATCAGGCCCTCGGGGGTGATCTCACCGCCGGGGATGCGCGGGACGACCGAGTACGAGCCGTTCTTCTGCAGGTTGGCCAGGAAGTGGTCGTTGCTGTCCTGCAGGGCCGCCTGCTCGCCCTCCAGGACGTAGCCGCTCGCGCCGATGGTCGGGGCGAGGGACGCGATGATCGAGGCGACCGCGGGCTTGCAGATCTCGCAGCCGTCGCCGCCCTTGGCCTCGTCGCGGCCGTACCGGTCCAGCAGGTCCTGGTACGTGTTGATGCGCAGCGCGAGGACGATCTCGTACAGCTCCTCGCGGGTCTGCGAGAAGCAGCCGCACAGGCCCTTGTCGACGACGACGCCGCTGGCCTCGAGCTCG
The DNA here is from genome assembly GCF_019599145.1 of Streptomyces akebiae. Lineage (NCBI taxonomy): Bacteria > Bacillati > Actinomycetota > Actinomycetes > Kitasatosporales > Streptomycetaceae > Streptomyces > Streptomyces akebiae. The sequence goes on from NZ_CP080647.1 coordinate 6,945,078, forward strand.
GCGGTGACGAGCTGGCCGAGGACCTTGACGCAGGAACCGCAGGTCGTGCCCGCCTTGGTGCACTTCTTCACCTCGGGCACCGTGGTGCACTGGTGGTCGGTGACCGCCGCGCGGATCGTGCCCTTGCGGACGTTGTTGCAGGAGCAGATGATCGCGTCGTCCGGCAGCGCGGTCGGACCGAGCTGGGCGGACTCGCCGGCACCGGCGGGCAGCACCAGCGACTCGGGCGAGACCGGCGGGACCGACCCGGTGAAGGCCTTCAGCGTGCCGTACGCCTCCGCGTCACCGACCAGGATGCCGCCGAGCAGCTCGCCGCCCCGGCCGATGACCAGCTTCTTGTAGATGCCGGAGCGGGAGTCGGAGTACACGACGTCCAGGCAGTCGGCGGTCGCGCCGTGCGCGTCACCGAAGGAGGCCACGTCGACGCCGAGGAGCTTCAGCTTGGTGGACAGGTCGGCGCCGGTGAAGGCGGCCTCGTCGGCGGCGATGGTCGCGGCGGCCGTCTCGGCCTGCTCGTAACCGGGCGCCACCAGGCCGTACACCCGGCCGTCGGAGGCCAGCGCGCACTCGCCGATCGCGAAGACGTGCGGGTCGTTGACGGTCCGGCACTGCTCGTCGACGCTGATGCCGCCGCGCTCGCCGACCGTCAGACCGCAGTCGCGGGCGAGCTGGTCGCGGGGGCGGACACCGGCGGAGAACACCACCATGTCGGTGGCGAGTTCGGAGCCGTCGGACAGCTTCATGCCGGTGACCGAGCCGTCCTCGCCGACGACGATCTCCTGCGTGCCCACCCCGGTGTGGACCGACAGGCCCATGTCCTCGATGGTGCGCAGCAGCGCGGCACCACCGCCGTCGTCCACCTGCACCGGCATCAGCCGGGGCGCGAACTCCACGATGTGGGAGGTGAGTCCGAGACCCTTCAGCGCGCCGGCCGCCTCAAGTCCGAGCAGACCGCCGCCGACCACGGCACCGACCTCGGCCGTCTTCGCGTACTCCTCGATCGCGAGCAGGTCCTCGATCGTGCGGTAGACGAAGCAGCCCGTGGCGTCCTTGTTCGGGACCGGCGGCACGAAGGGGAACGAGCCGGTGGCGAGGACGAGGATGTCGTACTGGAAGACCTGCCCGGAGCGTGCGGTGACCTTCTTCGACTCACGGTCGATCGTCTCGGCCGGGTCGCCGACGAACAGCTCGATGCCGTGCGTCTCGATGAACTCCATGTCGGTCATCGACAGGTCCTCGGGCGTCTTGCCCGCGAAGTACGAGGTGAGCGCCACCCGGTCGTACGCCGGGCGCGGCTCCTCGCAGAGCACGACGACGCGGTGCGTGGCGGTCAGGCCGCGCTCGGCGAGTGCTTCGAGGAAGCGCTGGCCGACCATGCCGTGGCCGACGAGCACGATCGTGGGGGTGGCCCCCAGGGTGGCGGACATTCAGGAGCCTCCATCGTTGGTGAGCAGGTGGAGCAGGGGAGCGCCGTTCGCGGGGAGCGGCTCCGCTCCCTCCCAGGCGCGGGCGAGCGCGCCGACGGTGCCGAGTTCGCCGACGAGCACTCCGCCGACCAGGCGGTCGTCGCGGACGACGACCTTGCGGTAGGTGCCGCGCGTGGCGTCGGCCAGCTGGATGACGTCGTCACCGGGCAGCGGCTCGGGCTCGCCGAACGCGGCGAGGTCGAGGAAGTCCGCTCCGGCGAGCGTCAGCCGGGTCAGGGCGCGGGTGCCGGTGTACCGGGACTCCGCGTTCCCCGCGAGCAACTCGGCCAGGACATCGGCCTGTTCGAGCGCCGGGGTGGCGAGTCCGTACACGGTGCCCTCGAACTGGGCGCAGTCGCCGATGGCGTGGATGCGCGGGTCGGAGCTGCGCAGTTCCTCGTCGACGATGACGCCCTTGTGCACCGCGAGTCCCGCCTCCTGGGCGAGGCCCACGCGGGGGTGCACCCCGCAGGCGATGACCACGAGGTCGGCGTCGAGGGTGTACCCGTCCGCCATCGACACCGACCGCACCGTCCCGCCGACACTGCGCACGGCACGTACGCGCGTCTCGGTGTGCACCTCGACGCCGAGGTCGACGAGGTGCCGCCGGACCAGCTTCGAGGCGGACGGGTCGAGTTGACGTTCCATCAGGCGCTCGCCCTGCTGGGCGAGAACGACCTGGGCGCCGCGCAGGGCGAGCGCGCGGGAGGCGGAGACCCCGAGGAGCCCGCCCCCGATGACGACGGCCCGCGCGCCCGGCCGTACGGCCTTGGACAGGCCCATGCAGTCGTCCATGGTTCGGAAGGCGTGCACCCCGTCGGGGAACTCGTGCCGCTCCGGGTCCCAGAGGCCGCGCAGCGGCGGCAGCACCGGGTTCGAGCCGGTCGCGAGGACCAGCCTGTCGTACGCGATCTCCGTACCGTCCGCGAGATGTACGGCTCGCATCTCGCGGTCGATACGGACCGCCCGGCCGCGCGTCAGCTCGGCAGGGGCGGGCAACGCGATGACCTCGGGCGCGTACCGCCCGGCCAGCACCTCGGCGAGCAGCACCCGGTTGTAGGGTGTGTGCTCCTCCTCGCCCACCAGCGTGGCGGGCATGCCGAGCTCTCCGAGCCGCCGGGCGAGACGTACGCCCGCGAGGCCGGAGCCGATCACCACCACACGCTCATTCGAGGTCATGTCCTTGAGCGTGCGGTGCCGGTGTTACCCGACCGCATCGCATCTGTTTCCCACGAGGAACGCTGCCCTCCCTGTGGCCCCGAGTGGAGTGTGAGGGGTTTCCGTCAGGACCGGGTGGGGTGTGAGGACACCGGGGCTCACCCTGCTGACCTGGTGATACGAGGGTCATGCGGGCGTATACGGGAGAACGGGCCGGGGCGCGGGCGGGGACGGGCGCGCCGGGGCGCGGTGCCGTAGGTCACGTCGGGCGGGGCCGTGGCGAAACATTCGGGGGGCGGCCCGGCCGGGCCGGGGCGGCGGGAGTGGCGCCTGGCGGCCGCCGGCCGCCGCTGGTCGGGCCTCGTCCCCCGGCCCTCGGTTGCTGATGCGCGTCCTACCGGTCCGTGCCCAGTCGGCCCGTCGGCTCCCCGGGGGTCGGTGTCTGTGTCTGTGACGGTGTCTGTGTCGGTGTCTGTGTCTGTGACGACTTGGTGGCGCGGCTGCCGGTGAGGTGGGCGAAGACGACCACGTTTCCCTGGTAGCCGGTCGTCCGCGAGTATCCGCCGCCGCAGGTGATGACCCGCAGCTCGGGCCTCGGCGCGGCCCCGTACACCTTCTCGTCGGGGAAGTTCCGCGCGTCGTACACCTCCACCGCGTCCACCGTGAACAGGGCGGCACCGCCGTCCCGCCGGTCCAGCTCGATGGTGGCGCCCCGCCGCAGCGCGCCGAGGCGGTAGAAGACGGCGGCGCCGTCGGCGTTGTCCACATGCCCGGCGACGATCGCGGTGCCCCGCTCACCCGGGGTCGTGCCGGCCTCGTACCAGCCCGCGAGATTCTTCTTCTCGGCGGGCGGGACGTCGAGGCTGCCGGTGGGCGTCAGACCGAGCCCCATGAGCGGCGCGTCGACACGGAGGGAGGGGATGCGGATCCGAACGGGCGGGGAAGGCGGCAGCGCGACGGCCGCCGGGCCGTCGTGCCCCGGGTCGCTCCACCTGCCCGACGTCCCCGACGCGCCGTCCGATCGGCTGTGGGCCTGCGCGGCCGACGGCTGCGGCGGCGCGTGCGACGCGGTGCCGGTGTGCAGCAGCCACGCGCCCGAACAGAGGGCCACCACGGTGACCCCGGCTATGACGGCATTGGCGAGCCGACGCACAGAAACCTCCTCATGGGCCGACGGGCGCCCCGTGGGACGTGCCGCGAGCTGGTGTCCCCTTGTTCCTCCCCTCCGGGCCGAGGGGCGTGGGCCCGGAGGGGAGGAGGGGACGGCGGTACCGGCGGACGGACGGCGGAGGGTGTCCGTCAGATCCCGTCGCCTCTCGCCCGGCGATGCAGGAGCCAGGTACCGCCCGCGGCGGCGACGGCCAGGGCCGCCACACCCGCCGCGGTCTGCACGGGGTCGGGACCGAGTGCGCCACCGACCCCCGTCTTCACACTTCCCCTCGGATACGTCGGCTGCCCGGTCCGCGTGCCGGTGAGGGAGACCACCAGGTCGCCGGTGACCGGTTTGCCGTCGGCGCAGGTCGCGACGATCTCGTACGTCCCCGGCTGCGCGCTCGGCGGTACCTCGAACCGCCCGCCGAGCCGCTCCTGCCCGGCGCCGGGTGCGAGCGGGAAGGAGCCGGCGCCGACGGCGCTGGCGTCCCCCGTCGCGGTACCGTCCGCGCCGCAGGCCGCCGTGCGGACGGTGACCTCGTCGCCGGGGACGACACCGGCGGGGGACAGTTCGAGCCGTCCGGTGCCCGCCCCGCCGTACGCGGGCGTGGTGGCGAGGGCCGCGAAGGTGAGGGCGAGCGCGGTCGTGGTGATCGGCCGGGCGGAACGTCGCATCGTGCTGCCTCCTCCGAGAGTCCTCCGTTCCCTTCCGAGGTAAGTGCCTTTCCGGCCCGCGCGCTTCCTGATGAAGCGTCAGAAATGAGGTGAATGGGTGTCAGGGGGCGGGCGGGGGAAGACGGGACGGCGGGTGTTTGGCCAGGTCATGGGGGGTGATTGCGGGGGGTGCGGAGAGAAGGGACGCGCTGGGCGACCGGTGGGGGTGTGAACGGGTGACCGGGGGCGGCGGCGCGGCCTGCCGGGAGGGGGGATCGGCGAGGTCGGACGCGGCTTGACCTCAAGCAAAGTTGAGGTACCACGCTGATGGCCATGAAGACCGCCACGAACACCCACACCGGTACCCAGACCCAGACCCAGACCCAGACCCAGACCCACACGGATACTGACCCGGCGCCCGATCCCTCCTCCACCCCCGCCACCGACTCCGCGCCCTCCTCCGCCACCCCTGTGCGGGTGACGCTGGTCATCGGCAGCAACCGCACCGGCCGCTTCGGGTCGGTGATCGCCGACTGGTTGCTGGGCCGGGTCCGGGAGCACGACGGCTTCGAGGTCGACGTGGTGGACGTCGCGGAGGCCGACCTGCCGACGACGTTCGCGCCGACCGCCGAGGTCGCGGCCCGGCTGGCCGAGATCACCCCGAAGCTGGCGGAGGCGGAGGCGTTCATCGTCGTGACCCCCGAGTACAACCACTCGTACCCGGCGGCCCTGAAGAACCTCATCGACTGGCACTACCACGAGTGGCGGGCCAAGCCGGTGGCCCTGGTCTCCTACGGAGGCATCTCAGGGGGCCTTCGCGCGGCCGAGCACCTCCGTCAGGTCTTCGCCGAACTCCACGCCACCACGGTCCGGGACACGGTGTCCTTCCACAACGCCCACACCGCCTTCGACGACACCGGCCGCCTCCGCGAGCCGACCGCTCCGAACAAGGCGGCCCAGGTGATGCTGGACCAACTGTCCTGGTGGGGTCAGGCCTTGCGCGAGGCGAAGGAGAGGCGCCCGTACGGGGATTGAGGGCCGGCCCCTGGGAGGGCGCGGGGAACGGCGCGAGCAATCACACGCGACCCCGCACTACACCCCCCGCCCGACCCCCACATCAACAACCGCCTCCGGGCCCCCCGGACCCACCCCCCGGACCCTCCGGCGGCGCGGGATCGTCGGCCCCGGGCGCAACCACATCCGGGGGACCGGGCACGTCCTCGACGGGCGGGGTGTCGTCGGCGGGTGGTTCCACGGCGGGCGGGGCCTCTTCCACGGGTGGCTCCACCACGGGCGGGGCTTCGACCACGGGTGGTGCCTCCTCGGCGGGTGGCTCGACCGGAGGTGGGCCCTCTTCCGCGGGTGGGGCTTCTTCCGCGGGCGGTTCCGCCACGGGTGGTGCCTCCTCGGCGGGTGGCTCGACCGGAGGTGGGCCCTCTTCCACGGGTGGTTCCACGGCGGGCGGAGCCTCTTCCAGAGGTGGCTCCGTCACAGGCGGAACTTCGGCCACGGGCGGAGCCTCCTCCGCGGGTGGCTCGGCCACGGGCGGGGCCTCCTCCGCGGGTGGCTCGGCCACGGGCGGGGCCTCCTCTACGGGCGGCTCCACCGCAGGCCCAGCCGGCTCCGTAGGCCCCGGCCCCTCGGGCGCCGGTTCCTCGACATGCGGATCCTCGCCCGTCGGCACGTCATATCCCGGTTCCTCGCCCCCGGGCTCCCCGCCCCCGCTTCCTCACCCCCTGGCGATTCAGGAGCAGTCACCCCCGGCTCGCCCCCGCCCTCACCGGCGCCGGCCCCGGCGCCCCCACCACCGTCGACGTCCCCGCTCCCCAGCCCCACCTCGTCCTCGTCCTCGTCCGCCCCGCGAACCCTCCGCTCCTCCACGGCCCCGCCGTCACCCTCGACGCGAGGCGAGACCACCACGTCCGTGACCGCCCCCCGGCGCTCGACGACATCGGGGGTCGGGGCCTCGGGCCGATGCGGTGCGGGCGCCTGCGCGACCGGTACCCGCTGCGCGGGACCCGCCCCCGAGTCGAGGGGCCCGAGAACGATGCCGGTCACGACGGCGGCGGCAGCCACGGCCGCGCCGACCGCCGCGACGGTGGGCACCTTCACCGCACCCACGCCGCCCGGCCCGCTCGCCGCCTGCCGCACGGCGTGCAGCAACTGGCCACCCCCGTGCCCGCCCGCCGAACCGAACGCCGCGGCCGTACCGGCGGAGCCTCCCGTGAGGGCCATCAGCACCTTGCCCCCGCCGCCACCCACGACGAACACCAGCAGAGCCGGACCGACGAACGCGGGCAGCCGGTCGTTCGTGCGCATCAGCACGGCGAGCCGCGCCCTGCAGTCGTCGCACGCGTCCACATGGCTGAGCAGTTGCTCGGACTGCCGAGCGGTCGCGGCACCGCGCACATACGCCGGCATACGCCCCCAACGCACCTGGCACGCCGGGTCGATCGGCGCCCCGGGCTGCTCGCGCAGGAACGCCTGGCGCATCCCCTCGCGCGCCCGGTGCAGCAGTACCGCCGTCGCGCCCTGCTTCGCGCCGATGCGCCGCCCGACCGTCTCCAGCGGCTGCCCCTCCGCCTCGGCCAGCCACAGCGCCTGCACCCACCGCTCGGGCAGCTGGCCGAGCACCCGTACCAACAGATCGACGGAGGAGACCTGTTCGGCGGGGTCGGCGGCGTCGGGCACCCGGACATCGACCTCGGCGCGCTCGGGAGCCGTCGGATCCAGCGGTGTCTCCCGCGTGGCGGTGGAGCCCACCGTCGCCGCGAGATGCCGCACCGTCGTCATCAGGTACGCGGGCACGTTGTCGATCTCGTGGCCCCCGGAGAGCCGCCGCCACACACGGAAGTGCGCCTCGGCGACGAGGTCCTCGGCGGTCCAGGAGTTCCGGGTGAGGGAGCGGGCGTACGCGACGAGGCGCGGATGCTGTTCCTCGTAGATCCGGGTGTACGCGGCGGTCGCGGACCCGGACGGGCCGTCGGTCATGGCGGGAACGCTCTCCAGTCGCCTGCTGATGGGATGGGAGGTGAGGATGATTTTGTATGTCGAGATGACAAAAATCTCAAGTAATCACACAAAGTGACACGCGTCACAGCGGGTAACTTCGAAAGCGGCGTAATACATGGGGGCTTGGCGCGGTCGACAGGGTGATCCGCCCGAAGAAACATCTGACGCACGCATGAACGCGCGGCATCCGAGCATCCGAAGAGCCCGAACCACGTGAAGAAGCTCATGCGCCTGAAGCACCTGATGCACCTAAAGCACCTGATGCACCTGAAGCACCGGAAGCGCCCCAACTGGAGACCGCCCATGCCCCACGCCCGGCCCGCCCGCCCCACACCGCCCGCCCTCGAACAGAGCGCACGCGCCCGCCTGATCACCCCCTCCTACGACGAGATCCCGGTACGCACCACCCTGCGCTACACCCCTGACGACCCTTTCGCCGTGCACATCGACTTCCCGTCCGGTGCCTCCGCCGACGACGCGGACGTGACGTGGGCGTTCGCCCGCACGCTCCTGGCGGAGGGCCTGACCGCCCCGGCCGGGATCGGCGACGTACATCTGTGGCCCTGCGGCCCGGCGCACACCGTCGTGGAACTCCACTCGCCGCACGGCATGGCCATGATCCGTTTCGACACGCCCTCGCTCCGCCGCTTCCTGCACCGCTCGTACGCCGTCGTCGCGCTCGGCGGCGAAGACCTGGACTCGGCGCTCGACGCCGGTCTCACGTCCCTGCTGGGTGGGGTCTGAGGCGTCAGCCCGCGGCGCCCGCTATGTTCGATCCGATCGTCCGGATGTTCGGAGTGGGCATGCAGAAGACAGAGGGACCGGCCGGCCGGGCCGGGCTGGGGGCAAGACCGTGAGCGAGGCGGTGAGCAGGACCACGAACAGCACCACGCACAACAGCACCACGCACAACAGCACCACGAGCGGCACCACGCACGGCACCAAGCACAGCGCCACCGCCGAAGCGGCCCTCGCCGCGGCGGAGGCCGATGACTTCGACCAGCCTGGACACGCCTGGCCCCGCCACTGGCCCCTGCTGCTCCTGGGCGCGGCCGTCCTCCCCGGTGTCGTGCTGTTCGGGGTGGGGCGGTGGATGGAGGAGCCGGCGGTGCAGGCGTGGCGGACCGTCTGCCTCTCCATCACCGTGCAGGCGCTGCCCTTCCTGCTGCTCGGGACGGCCCTCTCGGGTGCCATCAACGCCTTCGTCCCGGCGCGGGTGTTCACCCGGCTGCTGCCGAGCAGGCCGGCGCTCGCGGTCCCGGTCGCCGGTGCCGCCGGGGTCGTGCTGCCGGGCTGTGAGTGCGCCTCGGTGCCGGTCGCGCAGAGCCTGATCCGCCGGGGAGTCGACCCGGCCGCGGCGTTCGCGTTCCTCCTCTCCGCCCCCGCCATCAACCCGATCGTCCTGACCGCCACGGCCATCGCCTTCCCCGGCAGCCCCGCGATGGTGGCGGCCCGGCTGCTCGCGTCCCTCGTCACCGCCGCCGCGATGGGGTGGCTCTGGCTCTGGCTGGGGCGCGCCGAGTGGCTCAAGCCGGTCGCGCGGCACACGGGACACCGGCCCGGGCAGAGCCGCTGGAACGAGTTCCGGACCGGTTTCCAGCACGACTTCCTGCACGCGGGCGGCTTCCTCGTCGTCGGCGCGATGGCGGCGGCCACGTTCAATGTGCTCGTCCCGCGCACCGTGCTCGACACGTTCGCCGACTCGCCCTGGCTGTCGGTCCTGTTCCTCGCCGCGCTCGCCATCCTCCTCTCGGTGTGCTCGGAGGCGGACGCCTTCGTCGCCGCCTCCCTCACCGGGTTCTCACCCACCGCGCGGCTGACCTTCATGGTGGTCGGCCCCATGGTCGACCTGAAGCTGATCGCCCTGCAGACGGGCACCTTCGGCCGGGCCTTCGCGGTCCGTTTCTCCGCCGCGACGGTCGTCGTCGCGATCCTGTGCAGCGCGCTGATCGGAGCCGTACTCCTGTGAAACGCCCCCTGCAGGCGCTCCTGCTCCTCCTCAGCGGTCTCGGCCTCCTGCACGCCACCGTCGTCACCGACGACTACCTGAGATACGTCAAGCAGGGCATGCACCCCCTCCTCGTGGCCTCGGGCGCGCTGCTGCTCGCACTGGGCGCGATGGAGGCATGGTCCCTGTGGAGACCGAGCGGAGCAGACTCCACGACGGACATCGGCACCGAACCCGAACCCGAACCCGAACCCGAACCCGAAGCCGAAGCCGAAGTCGAAAACGACGACCACGACGACCACGGTCATGGCAACGACAACGACCACGACCACGGTCACGACCATTCCACCCCGCCCCGAGTCGCCTGGCTCCTGCTTCTCCCCGCGCTGAGCCTGCTCTTCTACGCCCCGCCGGCCATCGGCGCGTACACCGCCTCCCGGGAGGCACCCAAGGCGGTGGCGGTCACGGACCAGGACGACTTCGACCCCCTGCCGAAGACCTCACCGCTCCCGATCACCCTCACCGACTTCACCCGCCGGGTGCAGCAGGACCGCGACAAGGCCATCGACGGCCGCACCGTCGAGATGACGGGCTTCGTCACCCCCGACAAGGGGGCATCCGCCGAGGACGGTGGAGGCGACGGGAACACGGGCTGGTACCTGACCCGCGCCATCTTCAGCTGCTGCGCCGCCGACGCCCAGTTCGTGAAGGTACGCGTCCACGGCGCGCCGCCCCCGCCCGCCGACACCTGGGTCACCCTCACCGGCACCTGGCACCCCTCCGGCACCCTCGGCACGAGTTCCGCCGAGGCCGCCCTCGACGCCCACACCGTCAAGAAGGTCCCCCGCCCGCCCAACGCGTACGCCGACGCCCTCCCCGTCACCCGCTGAGCCTCACCACTGACCCCTCACCCGGAACTCGCAAACGTATGGAAACGATCACGTACAGGTCGAACCTCCTCCAGTCCGTGCTGCCCGTCGTACTGGGGCTCCTGGGCGGCACGGCGCTGCTGTACGCCGCCCTCGCCCTGACCTCGGACCCCATGGGGCGCGACACGCTGCGGCAGTGCGTCTCGGCGGCGTTGACCGCCACCGTCGTCGTCGCGATCCTGCGGCGGGGCGACGAGGTGACCCTGGCCGAGGACGCCCTGGTGGTGCGGGGCCTCCGGATTCGGCGGATCCCCTGGACCGGCATCCGGCACCTGGAGGTCCGCCGCGTCCTCGGAGTACGCCAGATCACCCTCCACACCACCGACGGCCGCCGCGCCACACTGCGCACCCCGACGTCCTTCCTGGACAGGGAGTTCGACCTGAAGGTCGAGATCCTCACCCGGTGGTGGCACGCGCGACGCTGAAGCCCTCGCCCCTCGCCCCTCGCCCCTCGCTCCTCGGCGTCGCGCCCACCTAGCCGCCCGCCCCCTCCCGACCGCGCGGCAGGCACCGGCGGGCCGAAGCGCGCCGTATGCCGATCCGTCAGGCCACCGCCACCGCACTCCACGCCGCCGCCACCGCGCCGTGCTCCGTGCTGCCCGACCCGTACAGGTCCCGTGCCGCGTTCAGGGTGGCCGTGCGCGCCCCGGCGTAGTCCGTGGACGACGTCATGTAGACGGTCAGCGCCCGGTACCAGATCGCGCCCAGCTTGTCCTTGCCGATGCCGGTCACCGTCGAACCGTCGCAGGTGGGGCTGGAGTGCGCGACGCCGCCGATGGTCCTGGTGCCGCTGCCCTCCGCGAGGAGATACGCGAAGTGGTTGGCGACGCCCGAGGAGTAGTGGACGTCCAGGTTCCCCACCGTCGGACTCCAGCAGTCCGCCGAGGAGCCGTCCTTGCTGGGCCGGTCCATGAAGCGGAGCGCCGGCTTCTCGAAGCCCGAGCGGACGATCTTCTCGCCGACGAGCCAGTCCCCGGGGTCGGAGTCGTTGCCCGCGAAGAACTCGACGAGCGTGCCGAATATGTCCGAGGTCGCCTCGTTGAGGCCGCCCGGCTCGCCCGAATACGTCAGGTCGGCCGTCGCGGAGGTGACGCCGTGGGTCATCTCATGTCCGGCCACGTCCAGCGAGACGAGCGGGCCGAGCAGGTTTCCGTCACCGTCGCCGTACGTCATGCAGAAGCAACTGTCGTCCCAGAAGGCGTTGTTGTAGTCGTTGCCGTAGTGGACGCGGTTGTACGAGCCCCGGCCGTCGCCGGCGATGCCGTTCCGGCCGTGGACGCTCTTGTAGTAGTCCCAGGTGGTGTCGGTGCCGTACTGCGCGTCGACGGCCGCCGTGGCGCGGTCCGTGGTCGTGCCCGTGCCCCAGTGGTTGTCGGCGTCGGTGAAGAGCGTCGCGGGGGCGCGCCGGACGCAGATGCCGAGGAGGCACAGGTCGGTCCGGTTCGCGGCGTCACCGGTGTACGTGTCGCCACGGGTGGGATCCTTGAGCTGGTACGTCGACCCGGCGGCGGTCGTCTCCAGCGGGACCGTGCCGCCGTAGAGCGACTCGCCGTCGCCCGCGGCGCTCTCCAGCGCGTCCCAGGCGTCGATCTGCCTGCCCGTCGCGGCGTCCGTGAGGACCGTGCGGGCGACCGGGTTGCCGGCCTCGTCCCGGGCGAGCGCGTCCGTCCGCCAGGCCAGCCGGGGGGTGCCGTGCAGGGCGTCGACGACCAGCCGGGGCCTGGACGTCAGCTCGCGCAGCGTCTCGCCGACATTGGCGGCGCGGAGCGCGGCGGCGGCGATGTCGGCGGCCCGGGGCGCCTTGACCGCGGGCGTGACACCGGGGATGTCGAGGGCGCGGGTGGTCGCCCTGTTCGCACTCCGGAATTCGCCGCCGGGGGTGAGATGGACGACGAAGTCGCCGCCGAGCACAGGGAGTTCGCGGTAGGTCCGGTCGTAGCGGACGTGCTGCGTGCCGTCCGCGTCCACGATCACGTCCCGTACGGTGGTGTCCTGGGCAGGGGTGAGCCCGAGGCTCGTCGCGCGGTCCCGCAGGACGTCGGCGGCATGGGCGATCGCGGTGCTTCGGGTCGGTCTGTCGGCGGCCCCGGCAGTGGGGGTGAGCGTCGCGGCCAGCAGCGCGGCGGCCGCGACCGCGGCGCCGGTGGTGGCGAGGCGCGGGCGTCGGAGGTGCCGTATCCGGCTCATCTGTCTCCCAGGGACGAGGGGTGACGGTGGTCGTGGGGTGACGGTGGTCGAGGGGCCGACCACGGACCTCGTCAGATTTAAGTGGGCATGACAGGCGCAGTCCAGGGCGTCGCCGGGGGGATGTGTGAGGGGTGAGAATCGTTTCTGCAAAGAGTCCCGACGCCCCCCTTGGAGAGGAGAGACGAGAGCCGTGCTCCCCTTCTTCGTCTACGGCACCCTCCGCCCCGGCGAGCCCAACCACGACCTCTTCCTGCGCGGCCGCACCGTCGCGGAGGAACCGGCCCGGATGCGCGGCATGGCGCTCTACGACGGCCCCGGTTACCCGTACGCGGTGGAGAGCCTCGGTGACGGTGACGGTGACGGTGACGGTGACGGGGTAGGGGTAGGGCGCGGGGGAGCGGGCGAGGTGAGCGGCGAGATCGTCGCGGCCCGCCCCGAGACGTACGCCGAACTTCTTCGCACGCTCGACGAGTTGGAGGAGTACGCCCCGGGAGACCCGGCGAACCTCTACGAGCGGGTGGAACGCCCGGCCACCCTCGCCGACGGCACGGTCGTACGGGCCTGGGTCTACGTCGCCGCCCCGACCGTCGCGGCCGGACTACGGGCCAGGGGGAAGCTGATCGAGAGCGGGGACTGGCGGCTGCGCGGTTGAGTGCCGGTGCCCGGGTGAGGGCCTGGCCGGTGTCAGCCTCAGCAACACCACGGAGGGGGCGGCGGGCAGGCTCACCCGCAACTCGGATCCGTCCCACCGTGCCGCAGCCGCCGTCGCCCTCGGATGCAGGACCTCCACCCGTACGTCCCCCGGACCCCATCCGGTCGGGGTGAAGGACCGCTCGGCGTCTCCGCCGCGGCGCCAGACCGTCACGTACATCGGGCCCGCGCCCGCCACCGGCTGTCTCAGGCCCAGCGCGATCCAGTCGTCCGACCAGCCCGGCAGGCCCAGGGGCCAGCAGGGCAGGGCGGTGCGCAGGTCGCCCCGGATCGACTTGTACGTGTCCAAGGCGTCGCGCACCAGACCGCGTTGACGCTCCGTCATGCGGTCCAGGTGGCCGGAGAGATGCACGCGGCCGAGGAGCGCGGAACCGAGGGTGAAGGCGATCTCCTCGTCCGTGCAGGACGGTTGCGGGTAGGCCCACACGGCGCCCTGTTCCGGCGGCACGGCGGTGGGGGCGGAGGCGGCGATCGGCGGACAGCGCAGGGGATCCTGCTGGTCGGAGGTGGACTGGAGCTGGGCCACCGCGAGGGAGGCGCCGTCCATGCGCATGCCACCCGAGGCGCAGTTCTCGATGACCAGGCCGGGGTGCCGGTCCAGGGTCGCGGACAGCCAGGAGAGCCAGGCCCGGGAGTGGGCGAGGTGGGCCGGTGCCGAGGTGGTGATGTTGTAGTCGAGTTTGAGGTAGCCGACGCCCCACTCACCGACCAGGCGGTCCACCGTCCCGTCCAGATGGGCGCGGGCCGCCGGGTGGGTCAGGTCCAGCTGGTGGCGGCCCTGTTCGGTCACCCGGGCGCCGTCCTCGTGGCGGAGGAAGGCCTCGACGGGCAGTTCGGCGGCGAGCGGACTGCGGACCCCGACGACCTCGGGCTCCAGCCACAGCCCCGGCACCATCCCGCGCTCCCGGATCCGGTCGAGCACGACCTGGATGCCGGCGTCACCGGGAAACCGCCGGACCGAGGGCAGCCAGGCCCCGACGCTGTCCCACCAGCCCCCGGGCGAGTCACCGCCCTCCCACCCCTCGCCGCGCGCCCCATCTCCCTGCGCCCCTTCTCCGCCTTCCCGTTCTCCGCCTTCCCGTTCTCCGCTCTCCCCGTCGTCGTACCACCCGGCGTCCACGCAGAAGTACTCCGCGCCCACCTCCGCCGCCGCGTCGATCAGCGGGAGCAGTTTCTCGGTGGTGGGGTCGCCCATGAGGGTGTTCATGTAGTCGTTGAAGATCACCGGAAGTCGGGTGTGGTCCGGGTGGGGGCGGCGTACGACACGGCGGTACGCGGTCAGCGCGGCCAGGGCGCCCTCGAAGCGGTCGCCGAGGGCGAGGGCGGCCCACTCCGTGGTGAACTCGGCGCCTGGTGGCAGGACTTGGCGCCACTGGTGTTCATCGTGGGTCGGCCCGCCGAGCGCCAGATACGTCCGGCCCGCCGACTCGCCGGCCTCCCAGACCCAGCTGGACGCCGACTCGATCTGCCACAACCAACCGCGGTCGTCCCCACGGTGCTGGAGCGCGCCCATCGCGAGGTGTCCGTCGGTGGGCCAACTGCCCCGCCCCGCCAGCCGGGCCGCCGCGTGCCCGGTGCCGCCGTGTGCCTCGGGGTTGACGTCGGGCACGGAGTCCCGCAGCGGCTCGGAGTACCAACGGCACTCCGCGAGCCAGTCGTTGCGCGCCCGGAAGACGGACAGTTCGTCGGGGGAGGGGAGTCCGCCGAGGAGCAGGCTGCCGAGGGAGCGTACGGTGACCGACTCGGAACCGTCGTTGCGCAGCCGTACCCGGGAGCGCAGCACGGCAGTGCCGTCCGGTGAGGCGTACTCGACGAAGGCGGTCAACCCGGTCGCGGGGTCGTGGAGTTCGAAGGTCAGCCGATGCCACCGCACGTGGTCGTCGGAGTCGGCAGACGAACCGGGCGCGTCCACAACGGTGTTGTCGGGTGAGGCGCCGCGAGTGGAGTGGTGAGCGCGGTACTTCAGGCGGGCGCCGATCGCCGTGCCGGTGAAGCGGGGTCTCGACCAGCCGGTGCCCTCACCGAGCAGGACCAGGTCGACCAGGGGCAGCGAGGGGTCGGTCTTGGTCTCCTCGGGACCGGGCTCGGGGTCGCCGGGGCGGCGGACGCCCAGCAGCCGGGGAGTGTCTCCGCTCAGGTCGAAGTCGGCGGTCAGCGCGGAGTGGCCCCAACGGTAGGAGAGGCTCCACGGGAACGAGTCGGTCCACTGGTGACTGTCGTGCTGCGGCATGAGATCCCCCGGGTCGGCTGTGCTCCCAAGTGTTCACGGCTGGCTGTGCGTCCGCTGTCCCCTTCCTTTGTGAAGCGTCGGGTCAACCACACAGGATCTACGTATCCGAAAGCATGAATGTTCAAGCACGCGGGGTATTCATGCAGATCATCACACCAGCATCAGCACCCGCACCCGCACCCGCATCAACACCAGCACCAGCACCGACGCAGCGCGCACGAGGAGCCCCCCCCACATGAATGCCGTCGCCCTGAACGAGACCGTCCTGAAGAACGCCCGCCCCGAAGTCGAAACGTGGCTGGCCGAGTTTGTCGAGCGGCACGGCGGCCTCGTCGGTTCCGTCCATCTGTTCGAGCCCGCCCAGGAGGGCGAGATCGTGCTCGTCGCCGCGCACAACCTGCCGGCGGCCGTGGTGAACGGCGCGGCCGTCGTCGTGGTGGGCAAGGGGATGGCGGGGGTCACCGCCGAGCGCCGGGAGCCGATCGGCATCAGTGACCTGCAGACCGACACGTCCGGTGTCGCCCGCCCGCCGGCCCGCGCCTCGCACGCCAAGGGTTCGCTCACGCTGCCCGTCTTCGCACCGGACGATCCCACGAGGCTCGTAGCCGTCGTCGGTCTGGGCTTCGCGGAGCCCAGGGAGTTCACGGACGAGGAGATGACGAAGTACGGCGAGGACGCGAAATCCGTCCCGACCACCAGCTGACCCACGACCCGACCGACGACCCACGAGCCCACCCACGACCCAACCGACCCAGGACCCGACCCAGGACCCGGCCCAGGAGCCGACCGCTTTCGGGAGCGGGCCCCCGCCCCGTCCTCGCCGCCCTACTTCCCCACTACCTCCACCCGTACCGCGCACGTCTTGAACTCCGGCATGCGGGAGGTGGGGTCGAGGGCGGGGTTGGTGAGGGTGTTGGCGCGGCCCTCGCCCGGCCAGTGGAACGGCATGAAGACCGTGTCGGGGCGGATGGTGGTCGTGATGCGGGCCGGGGCGACGGCTCGGCCCCGGCGGGAGACCACGGCCACCGGGTCGCCCTCCGCCGCGCCGAGCCGCTCGGCCAGCCGGGGGTGCAGTTCCACGAAGGGCCCCGGCGCGGCGGAGTTGAGCTCGTCGACCCGCCGGGTCTGGGCGCCCGACTGGTACTGGGCGACCACTCGCCCGGTGGTGAGCAGCACCGGGTACTCGGCATCCGGTTCCTCGGCCGCCGCCCGGTGCGAGACGGGCACGAACCGGGCCCGGCCGTCCTCCGTGGCGAACCGGTCGAGGAAGAGACGCGGCGTCCCGGGGTGCACCTCGACGGACGGCGCGGGCCCCACCTCGGTCGTCGGCGCGGGGCAGGGCCAGAACACCCCGTTCTCCTCGGCCAGCCGCCGGTAGGTGATGCCCGAGTAGTCGGCGGGCCCACCCGCGCTCGCCCGGCGCAGCTCCTCGAAGACCTCCTCGGCGTCGGTCGAGAAGCCCTTCTCGACGCCCAGCCGGTCGGCCAGCTCGTGCATGACCTCCAGGTCGCTGCGGACCCCGTCGGGCGGCGTGATCGCGCGCCGCCGCAGCAGCACCCGGCCCTCCAGATTGGTCGTCGTGCCGGTCTCCTCCGCCCACTGCGTCACCGGCAGCACCACGTCCGCCAGCTCCGCCGTCTCCGACAGCACGACATCGCACACCGCGAGGAAGTCCAGCGACCTGATCCGGTCCTCGATGTGGGCGGCGCGCGGCGCCGAGACCACCGGGTTGGAGCCCATCAGCAGCAGCGACTTGATGTCACCGCCGAGCGCGTCCAGCAGCTCGTACGCGCTGCGCCCCGGGCCGGGCAGGCTGTCGGGGTCCACCCCCCAGACCTCGGCGACGTGCCGCCTCGCCTCGGGGTCGACCAGCTTGCGGTAGCCCGGCAGCTGGTCGGCCTTCTGGCCGTGCTCGCGTCCGCCCTGTCCGTTGCCCTGCCCGGTGAGGCAGCCGTACCCGGACAGCGGCCGTCCGGCGCGGCCCGTCGCCAGCGTGAGGTTGATCCACGCGCCCACGGTGTCGGTGCCCTTGGACTGCTGCTCGGGCCCGCGCGCGGTGAGCACCATGGCGTGCTCGGGCTCGCAGAACAGCCGTACCGCCTCGCGGAGTTCGGGAACGGACACCCCCGTGATCCGTTCCACGTACTCCGGCCAGTGCGCCATGGCCGCCGCCCGCGCCTCCTCCCACCCGCTGGTCCGCTCGCGGATGTACTCCTCGTCCGTCCGCCCCTCGGCCACGATCAGGTGCAGCAGACCGAGGGCGAGGGCGAGATCGGTGCCGGGGCGCGGGGACAGGTGCAGGTCGGCCTGTTCGGCCGTACGGGTCCGGCGCGGATCGATGACGATCAGCTTGCCGCCGTTCTCCTTCAGCTCGGTGAGATAGCGCAGCGCCGGCGGCATGGTCTCCGCGAGGTTGGACCCGACGAGGACGACACACCCCGTCCTCGGGATGTCCTCCAGCGGGAACGGCAGCCCGCGGTCCAGCCCGAACGCCTTCATCCCGGCGGCCGCCGCCGATGACATGCAGAAACGGCCGTTGTAGTCGATCTGCGAGGTGCCGAGGACGATCCGCGCGAACTTGCCGAGCAGATACGCCTTCTCGTTCGTCAGCCCGCCGCCGCCGAACACTCCGCACGCGTCCGGGCCATGTTCCGTACGCGTGCGGGTGAGCCCCTCGGCGATCCGGTCGAGTGCCTCGTCCCAGGAGGCGGGTTCCAGGTTGCCCGCCCGCCTGACCAAGGGACTGGTCAGCCTGACCCGGGACGAGAGCACCGCCGGCGCCGTACGGCCCTTGCCGCACAGCGCTCCCCGGTTCACCGGGAAGTCCGCGCGCTCCGTGACCACTACGACCCCTTCGGTCCCGTCCGCAC
This sequence comes from Streptomyces akebiae, assembly GCF_019599145.1. NCBI lineage: Bacteria > Bacillati > Actinomycetota > Actinomycetes > Kitasatosporales > Streptomycetaceae > Streptomyces > Streptomyces akebiae. The sequence goes on from NZ_CP080647.1 coordinate 6,963,395, forward strand.
CGGGCGTCAGGTTCATTCCGCACTGCAGGGCGCAGTACGGGCAGTGGGTGGGCGTCGCGGAGTTCGGCATACCGCTCAGCGTGCGTCGCACGTGTTACGTGCCGGGACGCCCCTCGTTACACGACCGGCACGGGGACCTCCCGGCGGCGTCGGGCCCGGCGTGAGGAAGCGTGCCGCCGCGTGTCGCGATTCCGTCACCGTATGCGGTCGCCCCGCTGCTTTCCGTCCACCCGTCGGGGCTCCGCGTGCTAAGAACTACGGGCGCCACAGACACGGGGATCGTGCCGCGGGCCCCGTGTGGCGTACGACCTGTCACCCGGCCCGCACCCGGGCCGTAGGGGGAAGAGGACCACCACGTGAACCGTATGCGCACCACCGCCGCCGTCCTCGGCGCCGTCGGCGCCCTGACCGCCGCTCAGCTGGGCCTCGCCGGGGCCGCCTCCGCCGCGCCCAAGGCCGCCGGCTGCCCGATCGAGCTCGTCTCGCCGGGCGGCTTCACCCTGGACTCGAAGAACCGGGTGGAGGGCGGCCTCTACTTCGCCCTCAAGAACAAGAGCAAGAGCGCGAGCTTCAAGGACGTCAGCCTGACCGTCAGCAAGCCCGTCAACCTGACCTTCACCTACGCCTCCGCCACCAAGCACAGCGAGATCACCAAGAGGACCTCGAAGGTGGCCACCGTCCACACCAGGACACTGAAGAAGAAGGGCACCACCGGTCTGCGCGTCAGCGCCTACATGACCAACCGCAAGAAGCCGTACGAGGTCCGCTTCACCGTCCACGGCAAGACCGCCGCCGGCAAGAAGTGGGGCTGCGCCGTGGACCAGGGCTGGTGGGGCACCGTCAAGCACTAGGAGCGCAGGGGCGCTACGCAGGGGCGCTAGCGCCCTTCCGCGGGCGCCCGCCCGGCCGACGCGAGTGCCTTCTCGACCCCCGCCTCCTCCGGTCCGAGGAAGCGGGGGTCCGGCTCGAACAGGGCGTCCAGGGAGGCCTTGCCCGCCGCGAACAGCTCCCGGGTGGCCCCGTAGTACCAGGTCGCGTCGTGCCGGTCCTGCACGCCGACACCGTACGACTCGACGCCCGCCTCCTCGCACAGCGCGACCGCCCGGCGTATGTGGAAGCCCTGGCTGATGAGCACCGCCCGGTCCACGCCGAAGATCTTCTTGGCGCGGACGCAGGAGTCCCAGGTGTCGAACCCGGCGTAGTCGCTGACGATCCGGTCGTCGGGCACGCCGTGCTCGGTGAGGTAGCCGCGCATCGCGTCCGGCTCGTCGTACTCCACGCGGCTGTTGTCCCCGGTGACCAGGACCACCTTGATCCGCCCCGAGCGGTACAACTCGGCCGCCGCGTCCAGCCGGCGGGCCAGATACGGGGACGGCTCGCCCTGCCACAGCCCGGCGCCGAAGACCACCGCGACCTCCGTGCGCGGCGCGTCGGCCGTGGTCCGCAGCCGGTCGCCGGCCGCCGTGAACATCCAGGTCGAGGGCAGCAGCGCCAGCACGCACAGCAGCATCACCGCCTGCACGGCCCGCCGCCGCCCCGCCCGCGTACGCGGCAGCCGAACGGCGCGCGCGACCCGCCTGATACGCCTCACGGCGCCCCCGTCCCCTCGGACCCACTCATGTGTCCTGCTTGTTTCCGGCGGGCCCGTCCGCGCCCGTCCTTCCGACCAACGAAGACGTCAGCCGCGGAGATCCGGTTCACCGCCCAGCGTGACAAGCTTCACTCGAACGAGTCGAAATGCCAGGTCACGGAGGTTCACAGGCCCGTACCGCGCACGGTGAAGTGCCGGAAAACACCCGTCACCACCGTGCAACGGGGAGGCAACGTCCTCCCGGCACCATCGGTGCATGACGGCGACGACGAGCAAGTCGAACGCGGACCTCGACAGTACGGCGCACATCATGAACCTGATCAGTGACCAGCTGGCCACGCAGCTCAGCCTCGTCTCCCGCGACGGAACCCGGCGCCCCGCCCCGCCGGCGCTCGTCCTGGTCGCACACGGCAGCCGCGACCCGCGCGCCCTGGCGACCGTACGCACCCTCATGGAGCGCGTCCGCGAGCAGCGCCCCGGCCTCGCCGTGCACCTCGGCCACATCGAACTGAACGAGCCCCTGCTCCCCGACACCCTCGCCGCCCTCGGCGACCGGGAAGCGGTGCTCGTCCCCCTCCTCCTCAGCCGCGGCTACCACGTCAAGCAGGACATCCCCGAGATGGCCGCTGCCGCCGAGGCACGCACCCGACTGGCCGCCCCCCTCGGCCCGCACCCCCTCCTCGTCGAGACCCTGCGCTCCCGCCTCGTCGAGGCCGGCTGGCGCACCCGGACGAGCGCGGCCCGGCGCCGCAGGAGCGCGGTCGTCCTGGCCGCCGCCGGCTCCCGCGACCCCGAGGCCGCCCTGGACACCGGCCGCACGGCCCGCCTCCTCGCCGACCGCCTGGGCGTCCCGGTCCTGCCCGCCTACGCCTCCGCCGCGGCCCCCACCGTCCCCGAAGCCGTCCGCACCCTCACCGCCGCGGGCCACACCGACATCGCCGTCGCCTCCTACTTCACGGCCCCGGGCCGCTTCGCGAGGGAATGCGCCGAGGCGGCCCCGGGCATCACCGCGGCCCCCCTGGGCGCCCACCCGTCGATGGCGAGCCTGATCCTGCACCGCTACGACGAGTCCCTGACGACCGGGACGAAGACCCTGCCGGCGCTGGCGTCGGCCTAGGGCCCTGGGAGCCGGACACCCCGGCCGACAGGAGCGCCCCTTCAGGGGCGCGGGGAACTGCGCGACCAGCCACGGACCACCCGCACCCGCCGAAGAACGGAACCCGGCGGACGAGTAGGCACCCATTTGTCACACCCTCCCCGTACTGTCGAATCATGGAAGGCACCGCACCCCTCACCCACGGCACCCACGGCACCCACGGCACCTACGACGCCCCGTCAGAAGAACGCTGGGCCCCGGAACCCGACAAACGCCCCGGCCGCACCGCCTTCCAACGCGACCGCGCCCGCGTACTGCACTCCGCGGCCCTGCGCAGACTCGCCGGCAAGACCCAGGTCGTCACACCCGGCACCCGCTCCCAGGTCTGGGACGCCAGCCCCCGCACCCGCCTCACCCATTCCCTGGAGTGCGCCCAGGTGGGCCGCGAGCTGGGCGCCGCCCTCGGCTGCGACCCCGACCTCGTGGAGGCCGCCTGCCTCTCCCACGACCTCGGCCACCCCCCTTTCGGCCACAACGGCGAACAGGCACTCAACGAATTCGCCGAGGACTGCGGCGGCTTCGAGGGCAACGCCCAGTCCCTGCGCCTGCTGACCCGCATCGAGCCCAAGCGCTTCGTACGCTCCCCCGAGTCGGGCGACCTCGTCAGCGTCGGCCTCAACCTCACCCGTGCCGCCCTGGACGCCGCCACGAAGTACCCCTGGCCGCGCGGAGGTCACCCCACCGACCCCAAGTCGCCCAAGTTCGGCGTGTACGACGACGACCGGCCCGTCTTCGACTGGGTCCGCAAGGACGCCCCCGGCACGAGCACGACCTTCGAGGCCCAGGTCATGGACTGGTCCGACGACGTGGCGTACTCCGTGCACGACGTCGAGGACGGCCTGCACGCGGGCCACATCGACCCGGGCTGCCTGCACGCGGACCCCGAACGCCGGGCGGTGTTCGAGGTGGCCCGCGGCCGGTACGTACCCGCGGACACCGACCCGGCCGAACTCGCCGCGGCCCTCGACCGCCTCCTCGACCAGGAGTGGTGGCCGCACGGGTACGACGGAACGGCCGTCGCCCAGGCCCGGTTGAAGGACGCCACCAGCCAGCTCATCGGCCGCTTCTGCCTCGCCGCCGAGGGCGCCACCCGGCAGGCGTACGGCAACGGCCCCCTCACCCGGTACGCCGCCGAACTGGTCGTCCCGCGCGAGGCGCGGCTGGAGTGCGCCGTGCTGAAGGCCGTCGCCGACCGCTATGTGATGCAGCGGGCCGAGCAGGAGCGGCTCCGCGCCGACCAGCGGATCGTCGTCGCCGAACTGGCCGAGGCACTCACCGCCCGCGCGCCGGAGGGGCTCGAACCCCAGTTCCGCGCGCTGTTCGACTCGGCTCCGGACGACCGTGCCCGCAAGCGGGTGATCGTCGACCAGATCGCTTCCCTGACCGACCCCTCCGCCCGCGCGTTGCACGCGAGACTGACGGGTCGGATGTGACGCAGACGTGACCCTGCGTGGCCTGATCGGGTCACTACCTCTTCCCGCATCACGCTCCGTGCGGGACGCTCGCATGTGGACGCACCCTTAAGAGGAGGCATCAAGTGGTCGACGCGGATCAGACATTCGTCATCGTCGGAGGTGGTCTCGCCGGCGCGAAGGCGGCCGAGACGCTCCGAGCGGAGGGCTTCACCGGCCGCGTGATACTGATCTGCGACGAACGCGACCACCCCTACGAGCGCCCGCCGCTCTCCAAGGGCTATCTGCTCGGCAAGGAGGAGCGCGACAGCGTCTTCGTCCACGAGCCGTCCTGGTACGCGCGCAACGACATCGAACTCCACCTCGGCCAGACCGTCGACGCGATCGACCGCACGGCCAGGACCGTCCGCTTCGGTGACGACGGCACCCTCGTCCACTACGACAAACTGCTGATCGCGACCGGCGCGGAGCCCCGCCGCCTGGACATCCCGGGCACCGATCTCGCGGGCGTCCACCATCTGCGCCGCCTCGCCCACGCCGAGCGCCTCAAGGGAGTCCTCGCCGCCCTCGGCCGGGACAACGGCCACCTCGTCGTCGCCGGAGCGGGCTGGATCGGCCTGGAAGTGGCGGCGGCGGCCCGCGAGTACGGCGCGGAGGTCACCGTCGTCGAGCCGGAGTCGACACCGCTGTACGGCGTCCTCGGGCCCGAGCTCGGCAACCTCTTCGCCGAGCTGCACCGCGAGCACGGGGTCCGCTTCCACTTCGGCGCGAGACTCACGGAGATCGTCGGCCAGGACGGGATGGTCCTCGCGGCCCGCACGGACACGGGGGAGGAGCATCCGGCGCACGACGTCCTCGCGGCCATCGGAGCGGCCCCGCGCATCGGTCTCGCCGAGGCCGCCGGGCTGGAGATCGCCGACCACGCCCACGGAGGGGGCATCGTGGTGGACGCCGGACTGCGCACGTCCGACCCGGCCGTCTACGCCGCCGGTGACGTCGTCTCCTTCCCGCACGCCCTGTTCGACACCCGGCTGCGGGTGGAGCACTGGGCCAACGCGCTGAACGGCGGACCGGCCGCGGCCCGGTCGATGCTGGGGAAGGACGTCACGTACGACCGGGTGCCCTACTTCTTCTCCGACCAGTACGACCTGGGGATGGAGTACTCGGGGTGGGCCCCGCCCGGGTCGTACGACCAGGTGCTCATCCGGGGGGACGCGGGGAAACGGGAGTTCATCGCGTTCTGGGTGAAGGAGGGGCGGGTGCTGGCCGGGATGAACGTGAACGTGTGGGATGTCACTGAGCCGATCCAGAAGCTCATCCGGTCCCGGGCGCGGGTCGATGTGGACGCGCTCGCGAATCCTCAGGTGCCGTTGGAGAGTCTGATCGCCTAGGGGCGGCCGGGTTGGGATGGCGGGGCGACTGCGGGCCGTCGTGGGCCGGTCACGCAGTTCCCCGCGCCCCTTCGGGGCACAGGGATGTCAGTACGCCACCGTAGAATCGCCGCGTGGCAGGACGGATCAACGACGAGGACGTGAAGGCGGTACGGGACGCGGTCCCGATCGACGCCGTGGTGTCCGAGTACCTCCAGCTGCGCAACGCGGGCGGCGGCAACCTCAAGGGGCTCTGCCCGTTCCACGACGAGAAGTCGCCGTCCTTCCAGGTCAGCCCGAGCAAGGGGCTCTTCCACTGCTTCGGCTGCCAGGAGGGCGGCGACACCATCACGTTCGTGATGAAGGTCGACCACCTGTCCTTCTCGGAGGCCGTCGAGCGCCTCGCCGGCCAGGCCGGCATCACCCTGCGCTACGAGGAGGGCGGGTACAACCCCTCCCACCAGCGCGGCGAGCGGATCCGCCTGGTCGAGGCCCACAAGATCGCCGCCGACTGGTACGCGGAACAGCTCGCCACCAGCCCCGAGGCCGACACCGGCCGGATCTTCCTCGCCGAGCGCGGCTTCGACCAGGCCGCCGCCGTCCACTTCGGCGTCGGCTACAGCCCCCAGGGCTGGGACCACCTCACCCGCTTCCTGCGCGGCAAGGGCTTCAGCGACAAGGAACTCCTGCTGTCCGGCCTCTCCCAGGAGGGGCGGCGGGGCCCGATCGACCGCTTCCGGGGCCGCCTGATGTGGCCCATCCGCGACATCGGCGGGGACGTGGTCGGCTTCGGCGCCCGCAAGCTCTACGAGTCGGACAACGGCCCGAAGTACCTCAACACCCCCGACACGGCGATCTACCGCAAGTCCCAGGTCCTGTACGGCATCGACCTCGCCAAGAAGGACATCGCCAAGGCCAGCCGGGCCGTCGTGGTCGAGGGCTACACGGACGTCATGGCCTGCCACCTCGCCGGCGTCACCACGGCCATCGCCACCTGCGGCACGGCCTTCGGCGGCGAGCACATCAAGATCCTCCGCCGCCTGCTGATGGACAACGGCTCGGCCCGCGTGATCTTCACCTTCGACGGCGACGCGGCCGGCCAGAAGGCGGCCCTGCGCGCCTTCGAGGACGACCAGAAGTTCGCCGCCGAGACGTACATCGCGATCGCCCCCGACGGCATGGACCCCTGCGAGCTGCGCCTCGCGAAGGGCGACGACGCGGTGGTCGAGCTGACCGAACCCCGGACCCCGCTCTTCGAGTTCGCCCTCCGCCAGATCGTCGCCCGCTACGACCTGGAGACCCCCGCCGGGCGCGCCGCGGCCCTGGACGAGGCCGCGCCGATCGTCGCCCGCATCAAGAACAGCGGCGCCCAGCACGAGGTCGCCGTGCAACTCGCCGGCATGCTCGGCATCCTCGACACCCAGTTCGTCGTCAAGCGCGTCGCCCAGCTGGCCCGCTGGGCCCGCGACCGCGGCGGCCAGGGCCCGGCCCCGGCCGCCCAGCGCACCGCGCAGCCGTACGAGTCCACCGCCCGGCCCCCGTCCGGTCCGGCCCTCACCCTCCGCAACCCGGTCTACGCCACCGAACGCGAGCTCCTCAAACTCGCCCTCCAGCGCCCCGAGTTGGTCGCCCCCGCGTTCGACGCCTACGGCGTCGACGAGTTCACCGCCCCTCCGTACGCGGCCGTCCGCGAGGCGATCATCGAGGCGGGTGGCGTGGAGTACGGCGCCGAGGACCCGCAGGAGTACCTGATCCGGGTCCGCGAGGCGGCGCCGGACGACGCGGTGCGGGCCATGGTGACCGAGCTGGCGGTCGAGGCGATCATGCGCAAGACGGTCGACGACGTCTACGCGGGCGCACAACTGGTCACCGTGCGCCGCCGGGCCGTCGAACGCCGGGTGCGCGACGTCCAGGGCAGCCTGGCGAGGGCGGCGGCCCAGGGCGACCCGGCCCAGCTGGCCGCCGTACAGAACGAGTTGTGGGTCCTGCAGCAGTACGACCAGGCGTTGCGGGAGCGGGGCGCGGAGGCGCTCTGACCCGGTGCCGGTGCGCGCCCCCGGGTGGGCACGTCCCCGGAGCACATGCCAATCCGCGCCGGAGCCACCCCACCCCGTACGGCCTTCAAGCCGTTTGGGGCCCGCCCAGCAGCGCACTCGTGGAGCACGGTAACCGTGCGGTCACGGCCCGGACGCAAAAAGTCACCGCACGCCCCTCGTGGCGGCTGTGTGTCGTACTCCACACTGGGTTCCGGTGCCTGAGTCCTCGGAGCGCGGCCGACCCGTCCCCTACGGGTCCGAGATCCCCGCGGTTCCGCTCGATGAGTACGGGATGGACGGCGGAGAGGCCGCCCGCGCCATCCCAGACGTACCGCTGCCGTACGCCCTGGCAGCGACATTCCTGGAGGTCGCCCCCGTGCAGACCCAGACCCTCATACAGAACGACACCAGTACGGCCATCGGTACCGACGGCTCGGAACCGGCCGCGGAGACCGATGTCATCACCGCGGTGCCCGCCCAGAGCCGTGCCGCGCACCACCCCGAGGCGGCCCCGGACGGCCCGCCCGACCTGGACGAACCGCCTGCCGCGGCGGTCGAGGCCCTGGAGACCGCCGAACCCCCCGAACCCGTGGAACTGCCGCGCAACCGCGCGGACACCAGCGGCCCCTCCTCCGACCTCTTCCGCCAGTACCTGCGTGAGATCGGCCGCATCCCCCTGCTGACGGCCGCGGAGGAAGTGGAACTGGCCCGCCGCGTCGAGGCCGGGCTCTTCGCCGAGGAGCGGCTCGGCAACGCCCCCGACCTCGACACCGAGCTCGCCCTCGACCTCGACAAGCTGGTCGTCATGGGCCGCATGGCCAAGCGCCGCCTGATCGAGGCGAACCTGCGGCTCGTCGTCTCCGTGGCGAAGCGTTACGTCGGCCGTGGCCTGACCATGCTGGACCTGGTCCAGGAGGGAAACCTGGGCCTCATCCGGGCCGTCGAGAAGTTCGACTACGCGCGCGGCTACAAGTTCTCGACCTACGCCACCTGGTGGATCCGCCAGGCCATGTCCCGCGCGCTCGCCGACCAGGCCCGCACGATCCGGGTCCCGGTCCACGTGGTCGAGTTGATCAACCGGGTCGTCCGGGTCCAACGCCGCATGCTCCAGGAACGAGGCTACGAACCCACCTCCGAGGAAGTCGCCGCCCACCTCGACCTGGCCCCGGAACGCGTCAGCGAGGTGCTCCGCCTCGCCCAGGAACCGGTCTCGCTCCACGCCCCCGTGGGCGAGGAGGACGACGTGGCCCTCGGCGACCTCATCGAGGACGGCGACGCGGCGAGCCCCGTGGAGTCGGCGGCGTTCCTGCTGCTGCGCGAACACCTGGAGGCGGTCCTGTCGACCCTGGGGGAGCGGGAACGCAAGGTGGTCCAACTCCGCTACGGCCTCGCCGACGGCCGCCCCCGCACGCTGGAGGAGATAGGCCGCATCTTCGGCGTCACCCGGGAACGGATACGCCAGATCGAGTCCAAGACCCTGAACAAGCTCAGGGACCACGCCTTCGCGGACCAGCTGAGGGGCTACCTGGACTGAGGGGGCGCGTTGTCGGGCGCAGCCCCTGCTTTCAGGGTCGCGGGGAACGGCGCGACCAGCCCCCACGCACCCGCACCCGACAACGCACCTCTCGGCTCCCCTCCGCCCACTCCCTCGGCCCACCCCCTCAGTCCACTTCCGCGACCGCCTCAGCGAACTGCGCCCGGTACAGCCGCGCATAAGCCCCACCCGAGGCCAACAACTCCTCGTGCGCCCCCTGCTCCACGATGGCACCGTTCTCCATCACCAGAATCGTGTCCGCGTCCCGGATCGTCGACAGCCGATGCGCGATCACGAACGACGTCCGCCCGTGCGCCAGCTTGGCCATCGCCTTCTGGATCAACACCTCGGTACGCGTGTCCACCGACGACGTCGCCTCGTCCAGCACCAGGATCACCGGATCCGACAGGAACGCCCGAGCGATCGTGATGAGCTGCTTCTCACCCGCGCTCACCCCGGTCCCCTCGTCGTCGATCACGGTGTCGTACCCGTCCGGCAGCGTCCGGATGAACCGGTCCGCGTGCGCGGCCCGAGCCGCCTCCTCGACCTCCCCCCGAGTGACCTTCCGCGAGGCGGACGCCCCGTACGCGATGTTCTCCGCGATGGTCCCCCCGAACAGCCAGGTGTCCTGGAGCACCATCCCTATCCCGTCGCGCAGTTCGTCCCGCGACATGGACGCGACATCGACCCCGTCGAGCGTGATCCGCCCCCCGGTGACCTCGTAGAACCGCATCAACAGGTTCACCAGCGTGGTCTTCCCCGCGCCCGTCGGCCCCACGATCGCCACCGTCTGCCCCGGCTCGACGACCAGCGACAGATCCTCGATCAGCGGCTTGTCGGCCTCGTACCGGAAGGACACCCCCTCCAGCGCCACCCGCCCCCGCAGTTCCTCGGGCCGCACGCCGGGCACCGCGTCGGCCCCCTGCTCCTCCGCGTCGAGCAGTTCGAAGATCCGCTCGGCGGAGGCGACCCCCGACTGCACGAGGTTGGCCATGGACGCCACCTGCGTCAGCGGCATCGAGAACTGCCGCGAGTACTGGATGAAGGCCTGCACGTCACCGATGGACAGGGCCCCCGAGGCCACCCGCAGCCCGCCCACGACCGCGACCAGCACATAGTTGATGTTGGACACGAAGAACATCAGCGGCTGCATGATCCCGCTGTTGAACTGGGCCTTGAACCCCGCCTCGTACAGCCGCTCGTTCTCCTCGGCGAACTGCTTCGCCGACTCCTCCTGACGCCCGAACACCTTCACGAGCGTGTGCCCGGTGTACATCTCCTCGATGTGGGCGTTGAGCTTGCCCGTCACCCGCCACTGCGCGACGAAGTGCGGCTGCGACCGCTTGCCGACCCGCGTGGCCACCAGGAACGACACCGGTACGGTCACCAACGCGACCAGCGCCAGCAGCGGCGACACCCAGAACATCATCACCAGCACACCGATGATGGTGAGCAGCGAGTTGACGAGCTGCCCCATCGACTGCTGCAGCGTCTGACCGATGTTGTCGATGTCGTTGGTCGCCCGGCTCAGCACCTCACCGCGCTGCCGCTTGTCGAAGTACGACAGCGGCAGCCGCGACAGCTTCGCCTGGAGCTCCTCGCGCATGTGGTAGACGGTCCGGTTGATGGCCCGGTTGGACAGCCGCGTGGCCGCCGCCATCAGCAGCCCGGCGATCAGGAAGATGCCGAGGGCAACCAGCAGCACCGTGCCGACGGCCTCGAAATCGATGCCCTCGCCCGGCGTGAAGTCCGTGCCGCGCAGCATGTCGGCGACGCCGCCGTCCCCGCGCTCCCGCATCGACTCCAGGACCTCGGCCTTGGTCGCGCCCGCCGGCATCTCCCGCCCGACGACCCCCGCGAAGACCAGGTCGGTCGCCCTGCCGAGGATCCAGGGCCCCAGCACCGAGAGCCCGACACTGAGCACCGCGCACACGATCATCGCGTACATCGTGAACCGCTCGGGCTTGAACTGCGCGAGCAGCCGCTTCCCGGACCCCTTGAAGTCCATGGAGTGCTGGTCGGGACCGCCTCCGGCCCCCGCCATCCGTGCCAACGGCCCGGCCATCAGGCTGCCTCCGCTTCCGTGAGCTGGGAGAGGACGATCTCCCGGTACGTCTCGTTGTCGGCCATCAGTTCGTGGTGACGTCCGGTGCCCACGACCCGGCCCTCGTCGAGGACGACGATCCGGTCGGCGTCCCGGATGGTCGCCACCCGCTGGGCCACGATCACCACGGTCGCGTCGGCGGTCTCCCGCGCCAGTGCCGTCCGCAGCGCGGCGTCGGTCGCGTAGTCGAGCGCGGAGAAGGAGTCGTCGAACAGATAGATCTCCGGCCGCTGCACCAGCGTCCGCGCGATCGCGAGCCGCTGCCGCTGCCCGCCCGACACGTTCGTCCCGCCCTGCGCGATGGGGGAGTCCAGCCCGTTCTCCAGCCGCTCGACGAACTCCTTGGCCTGCGCCACCTCCAGCGCGTGCCACAACTCCTCGTCGGTGGCGTGCGGATTGCCGTACCGCAGATTCGTCGCCACGGTCCCCGAGAACAGATACGGCTTCTGCGGCACCAGCCCCACCGTCCTCGCCAGCAGCTTCGGGTCGAGCGTCCGGACGTCCACGCCGTCCACCAGCACCTCGCCCTCGGTGGCGTCGAACAGCCGGGGGACGAGCCCGAGCAGCGTCGACTTCCCGCTGCCCGTGGACCCGATGACGGCGGTCGTCTCACCGGGCCGCGCGACGACCTCGACCGACCGGAGCACCGGCTCCTCGGCACCCGGATAGCGGAAGCCCGCACCCCGGATCTCCAGGAACCCGTGCCGCCGCAGCTCCCGGACGGGCGCGACCGGCGGCACCACACTGGTGTCGGTGTCGAGCACCTCCTGGATGCGCTCGGCGCACACCTCGGCGCGCGGCATCATCATGAACATGAAGGTGGCCATCATCACAGCCATGACGATCTGCATCAGATAGGCGAGGAACGCGGTGAGCGCGCCGATCTCCATGCCACCGCTGTCGATCCGATGGGCGCCGAACCACACCACCGCGATCGACGAGAGGTTGATGACCGTCATCACGATCGGGAACATCAGCGCGAGCATCCGCCCGGTTCCCAAGGACACGTCCGTCAACTCGACGTTCGCCTTCCGGAACCGGTCCTTCTCGTAGTCGTCCCGCACGAAGGCGCGGATGACCCGGTTGCCGGTGATCTGCTCCCGCAGCACCCGGTTCACGGTGTCCAACCGCTCCTGCATCGAGCGGAACAGGGGGCGAAGCCGGCGCACGATCAGGGTGACGGCGACACCGAGCACCGGCACGACCGCGAGGAGCACCCCCGAGAGCGGCACGTCCAGCCCGAGCGCCAGCACGATGCCGCCGACGCACATGATCGGCGCCGACACCACCAGCGTGAACGTCATGAGCACCAGCATCTGCACCTGCTGCACATCGTTCGTCGTGCGCGTGATCAGCGACGGGGCCCCGAAGTGACCGACCTCACGCGCCGAGAACGACTGCACCCGGTCGAACACGGCGGCCCGGATGTCCCGGCCGACCGCCGACGCGGTGCGGGCGCCGTAGTACACGGCCCCGATGTTGCAGACGACCTGCACCAGCGAGATACCGATCATCAGCGCGCCGAAGGACAGGATGTAACCCGTGTCCCCCTCCACCACGCCCTCGTCGATGATGTCCGCGTTCAGCGTGGGCAGGTAGAGCGTGGCGCACGTCTGCGTGAACTGCAGCAGCACCAACAGGGTGATCGGTGTCCGGTAGGGACGGAGATGACTTCTCAGCAATCGTATGAGCACGCGAGATCTCTCGGGTTCGAGGACGGGGTTCGGGACGCACCACCCCCCATCGTCGAACACTCCACCCGCGTTACCTCAACCGAATTAACCCAACGGTGAGGGATCGACGGCCGAACCTCGCAGGTCAAGTCAGAGCTCTCAGGTCCGGAACGCCCCGGGATGGGTCTGTTCCCGAACCGCCACGTACTGCTGCCGGACCGCCTGCCCCACCGCCAGCTCGTCCCCCGGCTCCAGCACCTGCGCCGCCGCCCCCGGCCACATCGGAGGCGTACGCGGATCGAGCGTCCCCTGCGAGACCCCGAGCGCCCACGCGGCCTGCCGGGCCGCGCCCACCGCCGCGTAGTCCGCCGGCTGCGGCACCACCACCTGCACCCCGAACAGCGCCGGCGCCGCCGCCTGCACGGCCGGCAGCTCCGCCGCCGCACCCAGCAGGAAGATCCGCCGTACGTCCACGCCCCGCCCCCGCAGCACGTCCAGCGCGTCCGCGAGCCCGCACAGCATGCCCTCGAACGCGGCCCGCGCGAAGTGCTCCGGCCTCATCGACTCCCGCCGCAGCCCGGCCAGCGTCCCCGCCGTGTGCGGCAGGTTCGGCGTCCGCTCGCCCTCCAGATACGGCAGCATCACCAGCCCGTGGGACCCCGGCGTCGACTTCATCGCCAGGTCGGACAGCGCCTCCAGATCGGCCACGCCCAGCAGTTCGGTGGCCCCGCGCAGCGTCCGTACGGCGTTGAGCGTGGTGACCACCGGCAGATGCATGCCCGTGGCGTCGGCCAGCGAGGTGATCATCCCGGAGGAGTCGACGAGCGCCTGGGTGTGGACCGCCATGACGGACCCGGAGGCCCCCAGCGACACCACCGCGTCACCGAGGCCGATACCGAGCCCGAACGCGGCGGCCATGGTCTCGCCGGTGCCGGCCGAGATGAGGAGCCCCTCCGGCGTCGTACCGGCGGCGTCCGAGGGGCCGAGCACCTCGGGGAGCATGACCTGGTGTCCGAGGGCCATCTCGACGAGATCCGTGCGGTACTGCCCGGTCGCCGCGTTCCAGTACCCGGTCCCGGACGCACCGCCCCGGTCCGTCGTCCTTCTGACCGGCCGCCCCAGCAACTGCCAGACCAGCCAGTCGTGCGCCTGGAGCAGTACGGCCGTCCGCATCGCGGCGTCCGGTTCCGTACGGCTCATCCAGCGCAGCTTGGTCACCGGCTGCGCGGCCCCCGGCACACAGCCGACGGCCTCCGCCCACGCCCCTCGCCCCCCGAGCGCGTCGACGAGGTCGGCCGCCGCGACCTGGGTCCGCCTGTCTCCGCCGACCATCGCCGGACGCACGGTGTTGCCCTGCGCGTCCAGCGCGATCAGCCCGTTCTGCTGGGACGAGACACCGATCGCCTGCACACCCTCCAGCAGCCCGCCGCCGGCCGCCTCCCCCAGGGACAGCAGCCAGGCCTGCGGGTCGACGTCCGCCGGACGCCCCCCGCTCTCCGCCGGCTCCAACGGGTGCGGGGCATAACCCTGCCTGAGCACTGCCCCTGTGTCCGAGTCACAGACGACAATGCGCGTAAAATCGGGCGAACTGTCCAGCCCGGCGACTATCCCCATGGCAGAAATTCTGCCGCACTGGAAGGGGTGGGAGCGCCGCGCGGGGGGCCGGTCGGCGCAATGTGACCCTCGGAACCCGCCTAGGTGTTGCTGGTGCCCCAGTCGTCCCCGGCCGAACCGTTGGCGTTGCGTGCCCGCAGCGAGCGCACCCGCTCGGCGACCAGGTCCGGCATACGGTCGCCGACCTTCTCGCTGACCACGTGGTACGCCTTGCCCGCGTAGACCCGCCCCTGCTGGGCGGCCGACTCGGCGGTGTTGCGCACTGCGGGGTTCTGCGCGACCTGTCGCGCGGACTTCTTCAACTGCTCGTAGCGTTCGCGTCCGGCCTTCGTGCCGAGCACGTAGCCCAGGGCCAGTCCGGCAAAGAACGTGAGCCGATAGCGCATGGCGACCACCCTTCCCTTACGTCTGCGTCGGTCCCTTGCGTTGCCCTGCGCGGGCGACGGGCGCGGGGGATACCGATTGGCGGAGCACCCCCCTGCTTGCGCTAATGTATGTGTCGCAGCGAGCGCACGCCCCCTGGCGAATACCCAGGGAGGTACGTTCGATGCAGCGAGGCAATCCTCCGTAGCTCAATTGGCAGAGCAGCCGGCTGTTAACCGGCAGGTTACTGGTTCGAGTCCAGTCGGGGGAGCTTCGATCTTCCGTAGCTCAATTGGCAGAGCAGCCGGCTGTTAACCGGCAGGTTACTGGTTCGAGTCCAGTCGGGAGAGCCACCGAGGAAGGACCCCCTGAGGGTCCTTTTTCATGTTCGGGGGAACCGCGTGTGCCGCGCCGAGGTCCTCAAGGTCAAGAAGCGCATGCGAAGGCCGACCATCCGAAGCAGGAGATCGTATGAGCGGCTATGCTGCGGCAGACGGCGCGCACACATGTACGCGACACGCCGTACGGGGCGGTAGCTCAGCCGGTTAGAGCAGCGGACTCATAATCCGTCGGCCGTGGGTTCGAGTCCCACCCGCCCCACCACTCGCTACGCGAGGAGAAACCTTCTGACCAGGCACTTCCCTGGTCGGAGCGAGGGTGTGAGGGTCCTGGCGACCCCGTGGTGATCATGATTTCATGATCGTCTGGACAAATTCTGGACGCAGGTCACGCGGCGCGTGAACGAGCCCTCTTCTGCCTGTTGTTGCGGCGGAGAGGAGCGGGGCGCGAGGTGTCCCACCCCGCGATGTTCGGCGTCTCCGTTCGTGCGAGCGTGAAGCGGAGGAGGGCGAACTCCTGGCGCTGATCTCCCTGGTACTGGTCGTTGAAGTTCTCGATCCGGACCAGCTCTAGATCGTTGCTCGTGCAGTGATCGCGCATCCACTTCACGGCGGCATTGGCGGCGTCGTCCTGGCCCCGGCCGGCGAGGGTGACCAGGCCGAGGAGATCGGAGTCGGGCCGGGCCTGGGCGCCTACGGACCAGTCCTCACCCGCCTGGCGCGCGCCGTGGGCGAAGAAGACGGCGAGGTCGCCCTGCCAGGTCGTCTCGGGGATCTCCAGCGGCGTGTGCACCTTGTAGGGGACTTCGCGGGGGACGACGGCGATGACCGACTCGGCCTCGGCCCGCATCATTTCGGGCAGGACGCTGGTGTAGGTGTCGGAGGTGATCTGGCGTGAGGAGTGCCCCAGCTTCTCCTGGACCACCTTGATGTCGTTCCCGGCGAGCAGGGAGAGCGTGGCCGCCAGGTGACGTAGGTCGTGGAGGCGGACCGGCGGCAGGCCGGACAGCTCAACGAGACGGGCGAAGCGTCGGGAGATCCAGTCCGGGTGCAGCGCCTCACCGTTCTCGTGCGTCCACACGCGACCGGTCTCGACGTAAGCAGCTCCCCACTCCTGGCGCTTCTGCTCCTGCTTCGCGCGGAAGCTCACCAGGTTGTCGGCGGACTCCAGGCTCAGCGACACGGTACGGACGCTCTCGGCCTTCGGCGCCTCGCCGTACAGCTGGTAGGCGACTTCCACGATCTGCTGGGAGATCCGGAGCCAGAGGGCGTCGATGCTGACCTCCGTCCACGGCACCGCGGCCATCTCGCCGCGGCGGGGGCCGAGGAAGATGAACGAGTGCCACAGCTCGTAGAGCCAGTCGTCCTTGACGAAGTCGAGGAACTCCCCGGTCAGCTTGGGTGTCCAGACCATGACCGGGCCGGGCTTCTCTCCGGTGCGCTTCCAGTGCTCGACGCGTTCTGGGGTCCAGACGATCGGCTTCGGCCGTGTGACCGACGGAAGCTCGACGAGCTGCGACCAGTTCTTGGCGAATGCCTGCTCGCGCTTGATCCCCCAGGTGAGCGCCGAGCTGAGGGTGTCGTTGATGCGGTGCATGGTCGCGGGGGAGGTGACCTTTCGCAGGCCCCTGCGGCCCTCGCGTAGAGCCTTGTTGGCCTCCAGGAAGGCTTGCCTGTACGGACGGCGTTCTTCCCTCTTGGCGTAGCCAGCGGTCTTCACCCAGGCCCGGTGGGCCTCATCCCGAGCCTCCTGGAGCTCCGTCACGCGGAGCCGGTGGAGGATGCGCTCCGCGTTCTCCCTCTCGATCGCGTCGTACATGAGGTCGAGGTGGCGGACCTTGAGGTCGCGTCGCTTGATGTGCCCCAGGTGTGGGACGAGGTAGTTGTCGAGGTGCTCCTGATAGCCGTGGCGAGTGGTGCGTGCGAGGGACTTCTTCGCCTTGATCCAGCGGAGGAAGAAGTCGCCGCACGTCTCGTCGGACAGTACGTCGGTGCCGGCGGTGGCGGCGTCGTACAGTTCCTTCGCCTTCCGCTGGGCATCCGTCTTCTTGGCGAACCCGCCGCGCCGGACGCGCTGACGCTCGCCGCCCTCGCCGGGCTCCAGCTCGAAATACAGGTGCCAGGTGCCGTGGTCCTTCTCTGCGAGCTTCGGGCAGCTCGCGCCGATCTTGCGCATCTTCGGCTTGCCGTTGGCTTGCTTCTGCGGTCTGCCGTCCTTGCCTATGACGGGCTCCTGGCAGGCGCAACGGCGCGTGTAACTGGGGTCGAACACGAATATCCCCTTCGTGGCCTTCACTTGTGGAACTTCTGTGCCGGTCTATGTCGACCTAGTCCCTATCTTGCCCCAACACTCCAGTGTTGGAGTATCCTTATGGCATGTTGGCGTGGGGGAGAACGCGACAACGGGAATGACAACGAAGGACGCATCTGTAGCTACGGACGCCGGGGTCAGTTCGATGACCCTGGAGGAACTACTCGCGCTGCCACCGACCGTGAACGTTGTGACGGCCGCGCGAGCACTCGGGATCGGCACGCACAAGGCTTACAACTTGATCAAGGCGGGGTCTTTCCCCGTGCAGACGCTCCCTCTGGGCGGCACGGTGAGAGTCCCTACTGCTGCACTGTGGCAAGTGCTCGGGGTGACGCCACTGGTGCAGTGATCATGTAGCCCTGAGTCTGTCGGTCTCGCTGGGCCATAGCTGGGACATGTGCCGTGGCCTAGGATCAGGCGGCTACGGGCGCACGAGACGAGAACGGACCACCGCATGCCACGGCTCTACGGTTTCGATGACGCCTCACGTCGTCGGCTACGTGACGACGAAGTGGACCCGCTCCGCCAGATGGTGAGCCGGGCGCTGGTCGACCTGTCTGTGTCCAACGCGGACGTTGCGGTCTGGGCGAACGGTGAGGGCTACCGGGGAACGCTTGGCGGGGAGTGGAAGGACGCGTCGGTCGGACGCCTGTTTCGCAACCCGGCGATCGCTGGACTGCGCTACGACGATGACGGCGAACTCGTCGACGCGGGTCACCCCGGAGCTATCACGCGCGAGGAGTTCGAAGCCCTCCTGGAACGGGAGAAGGCTCGCAGTACGAAGGATGCAGAGCCCGCGTACGACTATCTCCTGATTGGCGGGGGCTGCACCTGCGGCAAGTGCACACAGGACCTCGGAGGTGCCCGCACGAATTCGGGTACGCCCGGATACCGCTGTCGCCCGAAGGGCAAGAGCGGGCACGGAGGCTGCGGTGAGGTCCGGATTGATGCCGAGCTGTTGGAGGACCACGTCGGAGAGAACGTCGTGGCGGAACTCCTCAAGCCCGGCATCCGAGCCCAGATCGCTAAGGCCCAGGCCGCCGTGCGCAAGCAGGTTGAGAACCTCAAGCAGGACATCGAGGACCTGGAAGGCCGCCAGTCGGAGCTGGGGAGGCTCTACGGCAACCGCGAGATCAGTAGCGAGGCGCTGGTAGCCGGAGAGCGCGAGATCGCGGCCAACCTCAAGGCCATCCGTTCGCGCCTTCGCTACGCGGAGCAGATGGCGAACTTCTCACTCGGCCATGCCAAGGACCTGGTGAAGTGGTGGAACAGTGCACCCACCGCGTCGAAGAGAGCCATCACGCTGCTCCTCCTGGAGAAGGTCGAGGTGTTCCCGGCGAGTGCCCGTGGCGTTCGGACCATCGAGCCGGGACGAGTCGTCCTTCACTGGCGCAAGCTGTCCGGCATGTCAGGCGGCTGAGGCAGCCACCCGTGATGCGAGCCGCTTGCCTACCATCGCCATGGTGAGCCCTGTGATCAGTGAGATCACGGCGAGCCCGGCCAGGAGTGGGGAGACGATCTCCTCGTACCGCAGCGGCCACGGGTGGCCGAGGTAGTGGGTCACCAGGTATGACCCCTTGCTGGCGGCGTAGGCTACGCCGAGGAGCGCGGAGATCGACGACAGGCCGAGACCGCGGGCTGACCAGGCGTGTCCGGCGCGTCGGGCAACGAGAGCCATCCCGGTGCAGAGGAACGCGATCTCGCCGCAGGTGATCGCTACGTAGCCGAGGTAGACCATGAGGTAGACGGTGACGCCTGGCACGACGGCGTATTCGGTCGTGAACTCCACGCTCTCATCGGTGGTGTTGACGAACAGCGGCAGCATCGCCGTCAGGACGCACACCGCCAATGCGATGCGTGCGTACAGGCTGGCCTTCAACACCTCGTGGTTGTAGGACCAGTCCACCATCATCAGCTGAAGACTGCCGCACCACACGACTGCGCAGATGTGCGCTCCGAGCTTGGCGGCATTGTTCATCCCGGTCACAGACTCGATCGCGTCCTCTATGGCCGGGACGGCGAAGGTGACGCCCACCGTGCAGATGCCGATGGCCACAGCTCGGGCGAAACGGGCTACGCGGTAGTCGCTTCGGTCACGCTGACGCCAGGCTTCCCGAGCGGAGAGCACGGTGCCCACCAGGCCGATCAGAGCGCACAGGCCGAAGACTAGGCCGTCCATTTGGTTCAGGTTCCTTCCAAGTCAGAGACGGCACGCTCAGCCGCTTCGGTGAAGCTGAGGCGCCTCCGTCGGCCAGGCCGCGGTGGTTCCGGGGCGGGCGGAAGAGGCTCGGGGACCTCTGGGACGGCGAGATCACTGTGCCCGTGTCGCAGACGGATCTCACGTGCGGCCTCCAGAAGTTCGGCAGCTCCGGCGTCACCCAGGTCATGGATGAGTCGAAGTGCCTCGCGTGCGTCTTGGTACTCCTCATAGACCGACAGGGACGTCAATCCGTTGTAACCGGGGAGTAGGTAAGCTACCGGAGAGTTCAACGCCCGTGCGAGGCCGCAGAGTTGGGCACTCGAAGGGTTTGACTTGACGCCGTTCAGGAGGTCGTTCACGACCTGGTGAGTCAACGCGGGCTTGCCGCCGGGAGTCTCGGCTGTGGCGGCAGCGATGTCGCGCGTGCTCAGGGTCTTCCCATCATCCCTGAGTTTCCTGCCGATGAGGACAGCGAGCTTGCTGGAGAGGGGGGTGTCCGGGCCGAGCGGCATGGTGCTGGCTACTCCTAGTGATCCGGCAGGCCCGACCTGGCGGTGGACGGTGGATGTGATGCGCACTAAGTATCGCTGTGGGGCGACAGTGGCTGACGAGGCGGCACAATGTCTATGTTGGTTGACAATAGGTAACGCTCGAAGCAAGATCTAGAACGTCAGGCGTAGTAAGCGCGTGCTCGGCATGCGGGGCCGCCACCCCTCTACCGCCTCCTTGGGTGCAAGATCGCGACAGGCACCCATCTGGGCCTCGATGTGTGCCGCTAACTCGCCTGTGTGGGGATCTAAGTGGGCCGCGGCTCGTTAGGGAGGCGGAACGCTGCAATGCGGGGAGGGTACGGGTGGGGATCGAGCTGGACCGAGTGTTGGCCCGACTGGAGGAGTCGGGCGGCACGGAGAACGTCATCCTGGATGACGAGGCTGCGTTCGCCGCACTGGGAGCTTTAGCGATCGTCGACGCGAAACGCGTCGGTTGTGACGTGGAGCATGCGAGCGGCGCTGCCGCGAGTTGATCTACGCGAGTAGCGGAGAGCGGGCCCCGCGAGGGGCTCGCTCTCACGCGTCTGACCTGCAAAAACTTCTCGAAAATTGTGGACCTCCCTCCTGAATGCATATAGAATAGAACCAGAAGGAAGGGGGAAAGAAGAAGCCCCCACTGACCTCTTGGAGATCGAAATGTCGCGCAAGTACGCCACGCTGAAGATGCGCCAGATCCACCGCAACCCGAACCAGCCCCGCAAGGCCTTCGACGAGGACGCGCTGAAGGAGCTGGCCGAGTCGATCAAGGAGCACGGCCTCCTCCAGCCGATCGTCGTCCGGAAGGTGGAGGAGGGCTACGAGCTCGTGGCCGGCGAGCGCCGGTTCCGCGCCAACGAACTCGCGGACAACATCACCATCGACGCGAAGATCCTTCTGCCCGAGGGTGAGTCCGAGATCAGCGACATGGACTCCTTCAAGAAGGCGATGGCCGAGAACCTGAACCGCGAGGACATGCTCCCTCTGGAGGAGGCGCGCGGCTTCAAGAAGGTCCTGGACGAGGAAGAGGGCGCCACGCCCGCCAGCGTTGCCAAGGCGTTCTCCAAGTCGGTCCAGTTCGTCAATCAGCGCCTGGCCCTGCTCGCCCTGCGTCCGGAGATCCAGGCGGCCGTCGACCTCGGGCACATCGGCACCCAGGCCGCCGTCCAGATCGCCGCGCTCTCGAAGGACAACCAGAAGGCGGTCTTCCAGGACTGGAAGAAGGGTGACAAGAACGACAACCAGCTCGTCCACATCGCCTACGCCATGCGCAAGCAGGAGAAGGCGGCCACCCAGGACTCCATGGTCGACGTCGACGAGATGACCCCCGAGGAGAAGGCCGAGCGGAGTCGCGTGCAGGCCAAGACCAAGGGCGACCTCGACGCCATCGAGGGGATGTGGGCGCTGCTGGACAGCATCGGCAAGGCGGACCCCATGGAGCTGGCCCGCACCCTGGCGGGGGAGGTCGGCAAGCGGCTTGAGCAGATGGACCGGGTCGCGGACGTCGTGCAGAAGGCCCGCTTCCAGCTCCGTCAGGCGAAGGCGCACGCCGACGCCAGCGAGATCATGGTCAACCCCGCCGCCGCAGCGCCCGACCTGGTGGCCGAGGCCGAGGCCGTACTCGCCCAGGTGGACCCGGCTGCGGGCGACGCCGAGCCGGAGACTCAGGCCGAGCCCGCCCCGGAGCCGGAGGCCGCCCCGGGCGCCGACGCCAACACGGAGGCGGAGACCGAGGCCACCCCGGTCGCCGACGTGGAGACCGAGAGCCCGGCGGGGCCGGAGGAGGACGACACCGAGGCCGAGGCGGTGGCCGAGCCGGTCGCCGTCGCAGCCTGACCCGTCCGTCCCGGGGCGGCCCCCAGCGGGCCGCCCCCTTCTTTATGGAGCCCCACAGTGATGAACGACATCCGGACCATGCGCAACATCAACCACAACCTGTTCGACGTGCCGGCCTCAGCCAACGCCCTTGAGGAGTACGACTCCGACGTGGCCGAACTCGTCCGCCAGGCTGCGGCGCACCTGTTCAAGGCGCGCCGTGACAACGACGGGACCGCCCTGAACGAGGCATACAACCTCACCCTGCTCGCCGCCTCCGACCTCATGAAGAGTGCCGGTAGTTCGGTGTACGTGCGCACTCATCTCATGGTCACGGCCCGTCTGGTCGAACTCGAAGCGGCGCTGCTCGCCGCTGCGGCCAACACTGCCAGCGAGTGAGGAAACGACCGTGAAGATAGATACCGACGTTCTCAAGGCCATCCGCTCCGCCACGGTCGACGGTCTGACGCTCCGTCTCAACGGCACGCTCGACCGCAAACTGTACGACCGGGTCAACCTGGCACTTCAGGCGGTCGGCGGCACCTGGAACCGCTACCAGCGCGCCCACATCTTCCCCTTCGCCGCTGCCGACGCCATCGCGGGACTGCTCGCCACGGGCGAGGTGATCACCGACGTCGACCGTGGGTACTTCCCCACGCCGAAGCCCCTTGTAGAACAGCTCCTGGACCTGGCGGAACTCGAAGCCACTTGTGAGGTGTTGGAGCCGTCGGCCGGACGCGGCGCCATCGCCAAGGCCGCAGCTGCCCGCGGTGCCGTTGTCGACTGCATCGAACTCGACACCGCTCGCGCCGAGCACATCCGCGCCGGCGGCTACGCCCGCGAGGTCACAACTGCCGACTTCTTCAGCGTGAAGGTGCAGCGCCGCTACCAGCGGGTCATCATGAACCCGCCGTTCGCTGACCGGCAGGACATCCGGCACGTCCAGCGGGCGTTGCGCTTCGTCCAGCCGGGCGGCCTGGTCGTGGCGGTCATGTACGGCAGCCTCCCGTACCGGAGTGACCGTAAGGCGAGGGACTTCCGGTCGCGGGTTCAGGAGGCGCGAGGGACTATCACGGAGCTGCCCGACGACGCGTTCCCGGTCGGTGTGTCCACGGTGGTTGTCGTCATCCCGGTCCGTGAGCCCGCGCCGCTCTCTCGGTTCAACCCCCAGGCGCCCAGGCCCGAGGACTTCACTGCAAGGCCCGCAGCGGCCCAGCAGGGGCTGTTCTTCACGGACGCGCCGACAGCCCACGGCACGGCGCCCCTCGACGGGTTCGAGTACGGGGTCGCACCATGGCTGGAGATAGATCCCAACACTGATGCGTGATACGTTCTATCTCGTTGGTGGAGGCGGCCTCAGCCGAGGAACCGGCTCACCAACGTGCCGTGGCATGCGGCACTCCCCTTCGGTGCCTGGCGGGTGGCCAATCCCCCGCGCCCTACCCGCCAGGCACCGGCCCCGCGCCTGAGCGGAGCCGCCGGAGCGCCGCCAAGATCCACGATCACGACCGGACCCGTCCCCGCCTCACGCCGGGGGCGGGTCCCCGTGCACTCAGGAGCGCCATGAACACAGAGGACTTCGCCGGGCACCCAGAAGATCGCGAGCTGTACGAACGTCTCCTCGTCGAGCGGGACGGGACGCCGATCAGGGCCCTCGCTGAACGTGACCCGGGCCTCGAAGTACCAGGAGACCCCGATCCAGACGCGGCCCGGCACCTCACGGAACTCGAAGCAGCCACAACTCCCCGACGACGAAAGCGACATGGAGCATGACCACCAAGCAGGCACCGCCCGCAGAGCCGGAACGCCGGATACCTCCCGTACCCGGTGCGGTGTGGTGCCGATCCTGTGACTCCTGGTGCCTGCCGACCGGCATCTGCGGCTGCAACAACCGGTGATGCACACCCTTCTGCGCCTTGTCGCCGACGCGATGGCCGTCCTACTCATGGCGGTCATCGCCGTTGTCGCCTGGGTCGTTGTACAGCTCGGCGGCGGCGGTGTCCTTCTTGCCAGCCTCTTGGCATTGCCCGCCTGCGGGCTGGTGGCCGCCGTCGTCCACCGCGTTCAGCGATGGGTGGGCAGTCGACGACCAACGGACCGGCTGAACCCTTGCCCTGGCGACCGCCGCGGCCCAGCGTGATCGTCTAGTCTGAACTAGCTGTAGGGCGCGGGGAACGGCCTACACAAGGGACGCCCAGTGACCCCGACGCCCGCCAACATCCCCGAACTGCTCCTGCCGCTCGCCGTCCCCACCGAGGACCTCGTTCCGTACTACCGGAACCCCCGCAACGGTGACCTCCCCTCGATCGCCGAATCGCTGACCGTCAACGGCCAGTACCGCGCGATCGTCGTCAACAAGGGCACCCACACGGGCCGCCACAACGAGATCCTGGCGGGCAACCACACGTACGCGGCTGCCCAGCAGCTCGGCTGGGACCAGATCGCCGTCACCTGGGTCGACGTCGATGACGACGCGGCGGCCCGCATCGTCATCGTCGACAACCGGACCAACGACCTCGCCGGATACGACAGCGTGCTCCTGGCCGAGATCCTCTCCGACATCCCGGACCTGGCCGGCACCGGCTACGACCGCGAGAGCGTAGACCGGCTCCTCGACGACACCTCCCTGCCCGAGACGCTGGAACTCACCTCCGACGGCGCGGGCACCGGTGCCGCAGCCACCGTCGACTACCTCCAGTGGGGCTACCTCCAGTGGGAGTCCAAGCGGGTCCGGATCACCTCCGAAGAGGTCGAAGCCCTCAACGCCATCTACACGAAGTTCGTGGACGACACCAACAGTGACCTCGGCTTCGGCTGGCACGTCTTGCAGCAGGCCCACGAGGAGGGCGAGGCGGCATGAGCAGCGCCCCCACCACGACGTTCTACGAGGCGTACCCGCTCGACAGGCTTCGCCCCGCCGACTACAACCCGCGCCGCCTCAGCGAGGAGGCGTTCGTCAGGCTTCAGGCGTCACTGCGCCGCCACGGTGTCGTGAAGCCCGTCATCCTCAACGCCGACGGCACGCTGGTCGCAGGCCACCAGAGAACCAAGGGCCTCCAGGCCATCGGCCTGACGCACACGCCCGCGGTCATGCTGGGCACGAAGGTCAGGTTGCAGGACGAGATCCAGTTCAACCTGCTGCACAACCGAGTCGAGACGGAAGCGAGCGTCGTCTACGCCGAGCCCGGCGTCATCGGCGCCTGGTCGTGGATTCCATGGCAGTCCGTCCGGGTCGCGGAACGAAAGAACCTCTCCTTCGTCAATGCCATCGGGCACATGACCGCCGGCCACGGCCCCTGGGGGAGCGTCGTCATCGACGACCAGGGCCGCATCGTCCTCAATGCCGAATACGCCGTCGTCGCGTCCATCAACCGCTTCGACCTCCTCGCCTGGACCGTCACGTCCGCCGACGCCGCCCAGCTCCACGCCGACCTCACCGGCGAGTACGGCGTCTACGACTGGACCGCCATCGAGAGCAAGGCCCCGGTGTGGAACCAGCACATCGTGCAGCCCAAGAGGCTCCGCAAGTTCTCCTCCAAGGCCAAAGCCGGAAAGCTCGCCTACGGCTCCGAGACCTGGGACCAGTTGGTCACGCCCTGGCTCAAGCCCACCCACCGGGTCGTGGACTTCGGCGCCGGGTACGGCGACTACGCCAAGCACCTGCGCGCCAAGGGCTTCAACATCCACGACTACGAGCCCTACCGCTGCCGGGACGGCTCGTACGCCGTCGACATCCGCGCCGTCGTCGGCATGATCCGCGACATCGACAAGGACATCCAGACCAACGGCCTGTACGACGTGGTGGTCCTCGACTCCGTCATCAACGCCACCACCACCCTCGACTACCAGCACTGGGTGATGACCACCGTCAACGCCCTCTGCTCGGCGGACGGGGTCGTGTGCCTGGGCACACGCAACCTTGCCCGCGAACTCAGGGACGAGCAGGCCAAGCGGGTCACCTCCCAGACCGCCACCACGAAGATGAGCTTCCTCGACGAGGACAACGTGGAGATGAACTTCGTCAAGGGGAAGTGGCAGAAGCTCCGCTTCCACACCCCCGACACCCTGGAGCCGCTGCTCCGCCGCTACTTCGAAGACGTACAGGTCACCGACCTCAGCGGCTCCAACATCAAGGCCACCTGCCGCCGTCCCATCGCGCTCCCCAAAGAGGAATACGAGAAGGCATTCGAAGAGGAGTTCAACATGCCTTACCCGAATGGCTTCCGGCATGACAGGCATCTGGAATTGGTGGGAAATTTGATAAAATTGGTAGTAGAGAGAAATAAATCTCTTGCCAATTGAAACAGGTAAATGGGGAGCGGATGTCACAGCTAATACAGGTCAAAATTGAATCACGAACTCGATACCACATCATGTGGCTGGCAGGCGTGCGGCACGTAGCCCTCGACCAGCACTGCCTGCGCAGCTTTGGCCAGCCCGACCGCCCTCGGCTCGACATCAGCCGCCGGCACCAGACGATCGAACTCCCCGAGGACAACCCGCCCCTGGCCTGGTATCTGTGCGCGCTGCCCAACCCGTGGAAGTGGAGCGACAACGCGCACCTTGCCTTCGAGGGCGCCCCCGGAGAGCAGTGGGAGGGGCCCGCCCTGGTGCCGGGCCTGTATGTGCACCTGGAGAACGCTCGCCCCATCATCGGATGGGGCGATCACAACATCCCCGAGACCGAGCCGCGCCGGAAGTCAGTCCGTTTCCGGACCTGCCGCAACTACCAGTTCGCCTGGTGGCTGCGGACCGAGCGCAACGCGCCCGACGCGCCACCCGAGTACGTGCCGCCCAAGCGGCCCGGTGAGGGCGAGCAGATGTCACTGATGTGATGCGGGTGGGGCCGGGCGAACGTCGTCTGGCCCCACTGTCGTCTCCTGGTCTCGCCTGGCCTCATCCGCCGCCCTGGTCGTCTCCTCGCCGCGCACGGCGCGAACCAGCGCCCGCCATGAGTCGACGAGAGGCGGTAGTTGGTCGAGGAGCCCTTTGGCCACGAAGATGACGACGGAGAGAACCCCGGCCCAGGCCAAGATCC
Source organism: Streptomyces akebiae (assembly GCF_019599145.1). Lineage (NCBI taxonomy): Bacteria > Bacillati > Actinomycetota > Actinomycetes > Kitasatosporales > Streptomycetaceae > Streptomyces > Streptomyces akebiae. The sequence goes on from NZ_CP080647.1 coordinate 6,990,477, forward strand.
ACAGGATGACGGTCGAATCCACCGTTCGGTTTCCCTTTCAAAGGGCCGAACTGCGCGCGGGCACACTCAGTTCGGCCATGGTTAATGGCTGAACTGAGTTTCGTGCCGGCGATTGAAACTCAGGGTCTTGCTGCGGCGGTCTCTTCCGGGCTCCGAGTGCGTGTGGAGAAGCGAGCTTGCCTTGGCATGCGGTGTGGGCATTGGAGCAGGTCGCCGGGATCCGCTCGGATGTCCACACCGCATGGCCTACGCCCTGCATGGAGACGGAGACGTTATCAACGTCCACGTCTCCATGCAGGGCGTAGCCCACGCTTCAGGGCAGCACGGTAGTGGATGTGTTTGCCCCTGAGTGGCGAAACCGTCCAACAGATCTTGATTCCGCCGAACATCATCGAGTGGGATCATGGACTCGGGCGCGGGGGCGCACCCGAGCTGTGAAGGACCCCCGCCGTGGGACGCCCCGACAGAGCCGCGCGTGCGGCCATCGCGCGCCGCCGCTCGGACGCCATCGATCTACGCCTCGCCGGCGTGGACTGGTTGACGATCGCCCGCAAGCTCGCAGCCGATCCGACCGTCAACTCTGACGGGATCGCCTACCCGCAGGGGTACGGAGTCGAGCGGTATCGCAAGAACCAGGACCCTCCCACCAACGAGGCCCTGATTCACGCCGCTTGCCGGGACGTCCGCACCGCGCTCGCCGACCGACGTGCTGAACTCAACGATGACGTAGATGAGTTGCGCGCGTTGGAAGCTGACCGACTCGACCGGCTGTTCTTCGTTGCCTACAAGAAGGCCGTCCGGGACCAGGACCTAGCCGCCATCGACCGCACCCTGCGGATCATGGAGCGCCGCGCCCGGCTGCTCGGCCTCGACATGCCCGTCCGTACGGAACTGTCCGGTCTGGACGGCGGACCGGTCCAGGTCGAGAACGTGACCGTCGACGAACTCGACGCCCTGATCGCGCTCACCGATCCGGACGGCGAATGACGCCGCGCGACCACGAAAGCGTCATCGCCCACTACAAGACCCTTCCACCAGCGCAGCGCCGCACCATCGCACGGGCCGCATCTCCCACGCTGCGCGCCGAGTTGGTGCGCGTCGAACGCCAACTCGCCATGGACCGCTCGCCAGGTGCACTCGCCGCCGTCCTCACCGGCGGGCGCGAGATGCAGGCCCCGCACCTGGATCTCATCGACCAGGCGTTCATCGACATGGCCGCAGGCCGATGCGACCGCGTCATGCTGACCATGCCCCCGCGGCACGGCAAGAGCCGACGCGCCTCCCGATGGGCCCCCCTCTGGTACCTGCGGCGCAACCCCGGCCATCGCATGATGATCGCCAGCTACTCCGCCGACTTGGCCGACGACCACGGCCGGTGGATCAGGGACGCCATCAACACCTGGGGCGACGACCTCGGCATCCAGCTCAAGGCAGGCAGCCAGGCCGCCAACCGCTTCGACATCGTCGGCGGCGAAGGCGGCCTCCTCGCGGCCGGTATCGGTGGCGGCCTCACCGGACGCGGCGCACACATCGCCATCGTCGACGACCCGGTCAAGGACATGGCCGACGCCGACAGCCCCACCATGCGCAAGCGCGCCTGGGACTGGTGGACTTCGGTATTGCAGACCCGACTCGAACCAGTTGGCGCCATCTGCCTCATCCAGACCCGGTGGCACGAAGACGACCTTGCCGGACGCATCCTCGCCACTGAGCGCGACGCCTGGCGGGTCATCGATCTGCCCGCCATCGCCGACAGCTACGACGACCCGCTCGGCCGCGCTCCTGGTGAGGCGCTGTGGCCCGAACGCTTCGACGTCACCCACCACGCCAAGACCCGCAAGCGAGTCGGCGAACGGGTCTGGGCCGCCCTCTACTTGCAGAAGCCACGGCCGCCGGAGGGAGGCGTCTGGAGGCGGGAGTGGATCGAGACCGCCCGCATCAACGCCGTCCAGTTCTCCGGTCTCGACATGGCACGCATCGTCGTCGCCGTCGACCCCGCCGGCGGAGAGTCCACCGTCGGCGACGAGACGGGCGTCATCGGCGTCGGCCGCGACTTCGACCGACAGTTGTACGTCCTGGCAGACCGATCCGGCTCGATGGGCGCCAACGACTGGGGTCTGGCCGCATGCCGTCTAGCCCTCGAACTCAAGGCCGACGCGATCGTGGTCGAGAAGAATTACGGCGGCGACATGGCGCGGCAGATCGTCACTCAGGCGTGGGAGCAGCTGCGCCGCGAGGGCGTCACCAAGGGGCTCCTGATGCCCATGATCCTGGAGGTCACCGCCAAGGTCGGCAAACGCCTGCGGGCTGCCCCCGTGGCCCAGCTGTACGAACAGCAGCTCGTACACCACGTCGGCGAATACCCCGAGCTGGAAGGCCAGATGGTCACCTGGGTCGAGGGAATGGACAGTCCCGACCGCATGGACGCTGCCGTGCATGGACTGACCGAACTGGCCGACCCCGACCAGCTCGACACCCTGCCCACCGACACTGATGACGACCGCTTCGACGGCCGCCGCTGAACTGGCGAGGGCAGACGTACGACCGGAAACGGCCCCAAGAGGAAACTGCCCAGGAGGATATGGCCCCTGGTGGCCTACCTGGGGACTTGCCGATCTACGGGCCATTCCTCTCCACACGCAGCGGCTCACCAGCGAGCAGGCGGTCAGCGATGTCCTGTGCCTCCGGGAACGCCGACGACGTCAGCCGCAGCCCGGCGTGAGCCATCACCGTCGCGACACGCTCTGCCAGTTCCTTGTGTTGTCCGTCCGGAAGGCGGCCGAGTTCGAAGGAGAGCCAGACCCGCATGTCCTGTCCCTGCGACACACGAACCGGGTCCTGTGGGGGAGCGCAGGGAATCGTGGCGTCGGTCAGCGCCTGGACGACTTGGTCCCGTAGTTCGGCCGTGTTCCGCTGGTCGACCGTGCGTGTCGCGGCGTAGATCGCATCGCACAGTGCATTGGCGGCCGGGACTGCCGCGCTGACGGAGAGGGTGAACGGTCCCATGGTGACGGTATCTGTGGCCGGGTCGTAGCCGAAGCTCCAGAAGTCGCGGGCTACGTCGCGTGGGTCAGCGGTCTTGCGGGCGTCTGCCTGCGGCCCGCCGCCCCTGCCGCGGGCCCAGTCCTCGAAGTGAGTGAGCCCGTCGCGGACGTGCTTGATGTTCGGCAGGGCGTCAAGGAAGACCTGCTCGGCGTTATCGAGTGCGGTGATCACCGCAGGATCCATGCCGAGGTCTGTGAGGGCGATCCGTTCGAGCTTGACTGCGGCGAGGAGCTGGCGCAGGGCGACGACCAGTGTTCGTGCGTCGATCTGCCGGGAGCTGAACCAGCCGACTTGGACGTCGTCACCGTGCATGCGTGCCACGGTCAAGGCGACCGTGGCACGCAGCCAGCTCGATTCCGAGAGCGCGATCGAGTACGGATTGTCCGCTGGGGACCAATCATCCGGCAGGTTGCTGTTCATGACGGAATCTTCGACCCCGGAGCCTTCGGCTGCTCGGAATTTCCGGATCCCGCGGCGCTGTGAACTGTGGAAGCCTGACGTAGAAGACGTCTCGCAAGTGTTGAGGCGCGGCGCGGGGTCGACCGCCTGGAGGGGCGCTGTGGGCTTGCGCGAGCTGCTCACAGGCATCGTGAGGCAACCCGTCTGGAGTGCTAGTCGAGCATCAGATGCGCGGGGAAGTAGCAGTCGCCCGTGTCGTTCGCGTGCCGCTTCTTGCGGGAAAGAAGGTCGTCGAGCCGGACCCGGTCATCGAGAACGCAGAACAGGTCAGTGCCCTCCATGGTGAGAAAGGCGGTGCCCTCGTGGAAGGCAGCCTTGGCGCCTGCGCTGAAGCCGTTGACGCTGATGAACAGCCCCAACGCGTTCTTCCCCTTCCGGCGAACCTTTTCGTTGAACAGCAAGAGCGGGCCGGCCTCAACTGCCCCCTTCAACCATTTCGCTTCAAGGACGTAGTCGTCTGTGTCATAGGTGATCGAGCCGTCGATCTGCTGAAATTCAAGGTCATAGCCGAGGCGAGGCTGCATGTCGAAGAGGTCGAACAGCGAGTGCAGGAAGGGCTCGAAGGCTCGACCGGCACGCTGTCGGTCAGCGTCCAACTCCAACCGCAAGAACTCTTCCTTCAACTCACCGAGGCGTTGAGACAGACCCCGGCGGTGCTTCGCACGCTCCTCGTGTTGGGCCTGCTGCGCCTCCACGCGGGCCCGTTCCTCCATGAGGCCTTGGAAGCGTTCGGTCCAGGTTTTGAGATCGGCCACGGCGTCATTGGCTTGCGCTAGCAGCTTCTCGGCGTCCGGTTGGCGCTTGAGGCTGGGAAACGACTCCATCTGCGAGATCTCCAGCATGATGGAGAGAGTGAGGTCCCGGTATCGGTCCTCATCCGCCATCAGCCGATCTACGAACTCCTCGGCGAAGGCGATCTTGTAGTCCTCGAAGTTCAACCCGGCAACGAGCTCCGGATGCTCCGACGCACGGAGTCGGAGGAACTTGATCAGATCCTTCTTGAACCAGTAGATCCTGGCTAGCGCCTCGACAAGAGCACCGTACGCCGCCGGGTGAATCCGCTGCGCTCGCATCGACGTCACGTAACCCCGCCTTCGACATCGGAGGCCAGCGCCGATGCTGCCCCCAACATGATGATGTTACCCAGCGGCAGTGGGCGGTCCCCCTGCGTTCAGATCGAAGGATTGCTTTCACGCCGTAGGCTGATCTTGCGGCGCGGGGCCGACTGCCTGGAGGGGCACTGTGGGCCTGCGCGAGCTGATCACCGACGTCTGGAGCTGGCTGGACTACAAGCCAGCCATGGCCGACCCGCGCCGACCGGGCCGTAACACCTGGGCGGAACTGACCCGCTCCTGGGTGCCGGACGAAGATCTGCGACGCCTGGCCGCTTACCGGCTCCTGGCCGCGTACGACTCCAACCAGGCTGGCCAGTTCGCCGCCGTGACTGGCGACGACGAGGCAGGTATCGAGCGGAGGGAACTCGGAGATGCCTCCAAGCTGGTCGACACCGCGCTCGGCTACCTCCTCGGTTCGCAGCAGGTCATCAGCGTCGCGGGTGCGGAGCACGCTGACGATGAGCCGACCGCCGAAGCTGCTGCCGCGCTGGCCGTGCAGGACAAGTTGAGGTCCTGGGCGGAGAAGGAGCTGCTGCCGCTGCGTATGCAGCAGGCCGAGCGAACCGCGATCCTGCTGGGCGATGCCGTCTACACCCTGGCCTGGGATCCCGCGAAGGGGCGGGCCCTGCTGCGCACCTGGGATCCGGGCTTGTACTTCCCGGAGTGGCCGGAGGACGGAGAGCAGGACGGTGCCGAGTTCCCGCTGCGTGTTCACCTGGCGTGGGAGCTGCCCGAGGACAAACGGCGCGGGCTCAAGACGAGGCTTCGGCGTGTCACCTACGAACTCGGCCCGATCAGTCCGGCCAGTCGGCGCGGCGCGGCGAAGGACGGCAGCCCGGCACGTGAGTACCTGTACACCGAGAGCGGCGACCCGATCCTGGTGAAGGGCGACGTACGCAACGCCGACACGGGCATCATCACCCGCACCTACCCGTGGGCGCCTAACCGGCCCTCCCCGTGGACGTGCTTCCTCACCGACGCGGAATGGGATCTGGACGACCTCACGTACGCCGACCTGCTGTACGACCTGCCGACGCACAAGGCCCGCTACCGAGTCCGCTCGGACGGTGAAGTCCTCGACAGGCTCGACCTGATGGTGGACTTCATACCCGTCGTCCACATCACGAACAGCATCCCTGCGAGTGGAGAGCACTGGGGGAAGCCGACCGTGGCCACCGTCCTCCAGGCCCTGGACGAACTGTCCGCGACCGACACCGACGGCTCCGGCGCGTCGGCCACCACCGGCTCGCCGATCATCGGCCTGGCCGGAGCCCGGTTGCCCATCGACCGAGCGACCGGCCAACCGCTGCCAGTGAAAGTCCGGGCGGGGACGGTGTGGCAGCTCAACGACAACGGGCGCATGGACGTCCTCGACACTTCGGCCCAACTCGCCGAACTTCGGGCCCGTGTCGACCACATCCTCGATCGGATCGCAGCGAACAGCCGTCTCACCGCTGCCGGCCTCGGCACCCTAGATCCCACCGCGCTGCCGTCCGGGTACGCGCTACAGCTCGCCTTGGGCCCGCTCGACTCGCTCGTCGCCGCCATGCGCCTGGTCCGCAACCACAAGTACGCCGTGCTGCTGCGCATGGTGCAGCGCCTCCACCAAGCGGGACAGGCAGAAGGCTGGCCCACGGGGGAGTCGCTGCCCGCGCGCCTGATGTGGGGCCCGCACACCCCAACCGACCGTGCCGCCGTTCTCGACGAGGTGGTCAAGGGCGTTGGCGCCGGTGTGCTGTCCGTCGAGACCGGCGTCCGGATGCTCATCGACGCCGGGTACCCGATCGACGACGAGCAGACGGAGATCGAACGGATCCAAGCTCGCGCCTTCGAGGCCGCCGCCCGCCTTGCCGACGCGACCGGGGACAACGCTGCTGTCCGCGAATACCTTGGGCTGTCGAAGGCCGACTTGGAGCTCCCGAACACGCCCTTGATCTCAGCCGAAGAACGTTCGGAGTGAGCGAAGGGATATTCGGCGGTCCGCGGGATCTGCGCACCCGATAATCGTGCGTATGACGTCTCAGCACCGTTACTCAGGCATAGCCCAGTTCCCTCGACCTGTGCCTGTGGACGTGGATGTGTTGGGCCTTGCCTTAGATGTGACGATCGGAGAACACCAGGTCACAGTGACCCTGCCAGTTCTAGAAGGCGACGCCCAGCTCACCCCGCTCCCTGACCGCCTTGGGAGGCTGGACCGACTTGCCGCGCCGCCGGACGTGACTGGTGCGCCACTTCCCCAGGATCTGCTGCGCGCCTTCACGGATGTGTGGGGGTACCGCAGCACGCAGCGCATCTGCTACGTCGAGGCTGTGGCTATCTCGCCGCTCCTCGGTACTGAGGAAGGCAAGCTGGACGGGGCTGTCCGTGATCTCGGTAACGACTTCTTCACGTGGTTCCGGATACTTCAGGAATGGGCCTGCGCCTGGAGCGGTGAACCGATGCAGGACTTCGACCCCACCCGTCCCTCTGCGGTGCACGTCGTGAATGCTCAGGGAGCAATCATCGGGAATGGGCTGAGACAACGCGGTGTGTACGTCTGGCCGGACCCCCTCAATAGTGCCCGAGTTGCTGGTGCGATGCGGCGTGCTTCGGCAGGAGAGTGGTTGCCGCCCGAGCACCGCACGTTGCTCGAAGCTGTGGAAGCCAAGATCGGGGCCATGCCCCGCAAGGCGGTAATTGATGCGGCTACATCTGTGGAAGTTGCACTGGCTGGATTCGTCACTCGTGAACTCACCAGCAAGGGTCTCGACGCTACTTTCATCGAAGAAGTGATCAAGGGCGTGAACGGGCTGATGAATCTGCACGCCCTTTGTACGGAACTGGGCGCGAACCCGGGGGTGTCCAAGAACAGGCTCGCCGCGCAACTTGCCAATGTCAGGAATCGGGCTGCACATGCAGGGGCAGTGCCCACATGGGACGAAGTCGTGGCTGCTTGTGATCACGCAGCCACGATCGTGCATGCCATTAGTCCCCTTCCTGAAGCGTGATGGAATATTCCGCTTCGTTGTCCTACGGCTAAGGGAGTAGCGTCGACGTCAGCGGCCGGATGGCGTTACGGCCCCATGAGGAAACGACCGGTCCGGCTGATGGCTACACTGATCATTGGCGCGGGGGCGCTGGAGACCTGTGGATGGTTTACGCATGACGCGCCCCTCACTCCCCAATCCGCTCGAACCGGTCGGGCACCGCCGTGACGGGCGGCCGATCTATCCGATGCTCGGGGCCTCGCCCGACGACGACTCCAACAAGCCCGGTGACGAGGGCGACGCCCCGAGCGGCGGTGTCACGCAGGAAGACCTGTCGCGGCTGCTGGCTCGCGAGAAGACCCAGGGCGGCCGGGCGGCCGTGAAGAAGCTGCTCGGCGACCTCGGCTTCGACAGCTCCGAGGCACTGACCGAGTTCATCACCACGAAGCGCGACGCCGACCAGGCCGCGCTGACCGAGGTCGAACGCCGTGAACAGGCCGCCGAGGAGAAGCTGAGGTCAGCAGAGACGCGCGAGGCGCAGGCCCTGGCCAAAGAGCGCGCCGCCATTCGGCGTGCCGCCCTCGGAGGACTCGGTGCGGCCGGAGACGATCTTGATGACGCGGTGCTCCTGATTGACCGTGCCCTGCACGACCAGCCCGACGCCGACGAGGCGGCTGTCGCCGCTGCCGCTGAGCAACTGAAGGAGCGGCGCCCCGAGTTGTTCGGCGTAACCCGGGAGACCGTGCCGCCCGCCCCTGGCGGATCCCCAGCTGGCGGCCCGCCGACGCGCGGAGGCATTCCACCTCGGCGCGGAGCGGCGGGGCTCGAAATGGCCCGCCGGCGAGGGCTCATCAGCGACTGACCACGTCGGCGAGACATGGCCGGGGACCACGCCCCTCTAACCGTGGACGCCCTTCCGGAACCCGGTCGGGCTGATCAGGGACCACGCCCTGGCGCGGCTCGGCCGCCGTCGTTTCGTGGACACCGCCCCTTGCAACTTGCGCCGGGTGCGGGAGGAATCCGATCCGAACCCATGAGGGAGACATCGTGAGCGACTACCAGGTCCTCACCACTGTCACGACGGTCACCGACGACCGGACGTGGCTGGCTTCACTGGACGGCGTCCATGAAGCCCAGACGGTCACCGTCGACACCAGCAAGCTGACGGCAGGCACTCATTACACGCCGGGCACGCAGAACCAGCGCCGCCACATCATCAAGTCCGGCATCCCGCTCGGCAAGATCACTGCATCTGGCCTTTACGCGCCGTACAACTCCGCAGCGAGCGACGGCACTCAGATCCTCGCCGGATTCCTCGTTGCCGAGACCGCGTTCACTCCCGGCTCTGCGAAGACCGCAGGCGCGCTGTTGTGGCGTGGCGAGGTGTACGCGTCGAAGCTGCCCGTCGCCTTCGCGCCCCCCGCCGCCGCGAACACGACCGCGTTCATCCACTACCGGTAAGGAGGCAGACCCACATGGCACTTGAGAAGCTTCTTGAAGCGATCGTCCCCGAAGACATCCAGGCGTTCATCCGAGCGATCACCACGCCGGAGGACTACCTCCTGACCCGCGAGGTGTTCGCCGAGCGGAACATCGACAACGTCAAGTTCCGTACGAAGAGCAGCAAGCGGCGCGTCAACGCGGCGAAGTTCCGCGCGTGGGAAGCCGCGCCGACGCTCGCCAGGCGGCGTGCCGAGCAGGTCATCAACGAAGGCATGCTGCCTTGGGTCGGCCAGGAACTGCCCTTCTCCGAGCTCCAGATCATCCTGTCCGCCGTCGACCGCGGCCAGGACACCAGCGAGTTCCTCGACCTGCTGTACGACGACCTCGAACAGCACGTGGAGGCCACGAAGGCCGCCATGGAGATCGCCGCCGGACAGATGCTGTCCACCGGTGTGGTGTCCCTGCCCGGAGTCGCCCTCGACGTCGACTGGAAGGTGCCGGCCGCCAACCGGCCGATGGTGGCGGTGCCGTGGTCCCAATCGGATGCGGCCACCCCGATCGCTGACGAGCTGGCGTGGATCCAGTACCTGAAGAGCATCGGCGCGCCGCGCCCGGAGCGGGTCATCAGCTCGGAGAAGGCGCTGTCGCTGCTCGGGTCCACGGCGGAGTACCGGGCCGCGTTCCACAACTCGCCGTCCACCGAGCAGATCCCGACCGGGATGCTCGCTCCGGAGGAGGTCAACCGGGTCCGCGCCAAGTACAACCTGCCGCCCGTCACCACCTACGACGTGCAGGCGTACGACAGCAGCGACAACCTGGTGCGCACGACCCCGGAGTCGCTGTGGGCGATGATCCCGCCGCGCCGCGAACAGTGGGGCGAGACCCAGTACGGTCTGACCGCCGAGGCGATCGAGCTGCGCGGCAAGGGCATCATCACTGCCGAGGAGGCCCCCGGCATCGTGATCACCACCCACGTGCAGACGCGCACCCCAGTCCAGCTGTCCACGATCTCCGCCGCTGCTGCGATGCCCGTGCTGTACGTGCCGGACATCCACATCGCCGCGACGGTCTTCTAAAGGGAGCTGGACATGGCGAAGTTGGCGCGCACCGTGTTCCTACGAGACCCCGAGCAGGGCCCGATCCGGCTGGAAGCGGGGGAGGAGGTTCCCGAGCGGCTCGCCCTGCTCATCGCGAACCCGGCCGCGTGGTCAGGGGAGGCTCCTTCTCCGGAGGAGGACCCCCCGAACCCGATTGGCGCGGACGGTGAGGCGAGAGACGCGCCCACCGCGGCGGATCCTGCCCCGGAGCCGGAGCCGGAGCCGGAGCCGGAGCCGGAGCCGGAGCCGGAGCCGGAGCCGGAGCCGGAGCCGGAGCCGGAGCCGGAGCCGGAGCCGGAGCCGGAGCCCGTCAAGGCTCCGAGACGCCGCGCCGCAAAGGCGGCCGGCGCAGCCGCGTAGGTAGCGGCCCATCACCAGGAGGCTCGGCACCGCCACGGTGTCGAGCCTTCCCTTGTACGACAGGAGCATCTGATGGACGTCGCTGTACGAGCCTGGCTGCTGGCTCAGCTCGGCCCCACCACGGACACCGCCGACCTGGACGCACGCTATGCGCGCCTGTCTTCCGCTCGCGCTGTCGCGAACGAGGTCTTGGCCGAGCGGCGCGCCAAGCTGCTTGCCGACCCGCTCCGCATGACCGTGGACGGCGTGGTCACCATCGACCAGAGCAACAACCTCGCAGGACTCGAACGCCAGATCACCGCGCTCGTAGACATGGTCGCGCCGGACGAACTGACAGAAGGAGACGACAGCACAGACCTCGTGACCGCGCCGCTGCTGCGCGCTCGCCGGGGCCGGTAGACCGGCATGCCGTACGAGTGGTCACCGCTGGTGCCCGGAGACCCGGACGAGATCGCGCGCCGCGTCGCGGCCGTACTCGAGGACGCCTGGCAGCGACTCGCCGCCCAACAACGCGCCGTCCTCACCCAGTTCGCCGGCAACCCGAGGGCGCAGCACTCCGTGGCGACGTTGGAGGAGTTCAAGCAGGCGATCCGTGCCTTCCGTCAACGCGTCGACCAGGAGGCCCGGCAGTTCGTCCAACGGCAGCTACCTCACCTGTACGCCGCTGGCGCTCAAGCCGCCGCCGAAGCTCTCGACGTAACCTTCACCTGGACCACCTTCCACCGCGACGCCCTACAGTCGCTCGCGGCCGACTCCTACGCCGACTTCCTGCGTCGCTCCCAGGAAGCCGAGCGAATGGCGAACCGGTTCTATCGGGCGGCACGAGAGGCAGCCCGCCGTGAGGTTCCACAACTGGCGGCGGGCAACATGACGGCGAAGCAGGCCGCGAAGAATCTGGCGGTCAGACTTGCCGCCGAACACCAGCTGACCCACGTCGTTTACCGCAATGGTGCTCGCGTCCCGGTTCGTGCCTGGGCCGAGGCCGCCACCCTCGCCAAGTCGGCCGTCGCCTACAACGCTGGCACCCTCAACCGCACCCGCCAGGCGGGCGTCACGATGGTCGAGGTCTTCGATGGCCTCGACTGCGGCTGGACCACCCATCAGGACAGCGACAAGGCCAACCGCACAGTGCGGACCGTCGAGGATGCTGCGGAGTGGCCCATCTCCCATCCGCGCTGTCGGCGGGGGTTCGGCCCACGGCCGGATCTGACGTCGGTCTGATGGGGGTCAGTGCTGTGATGGGACGCCGAGGTCGTCGAGGAGGCCGCGGACACGGCGCTCGATGTCGTCGCGGATGGGGCGGACGTTGTCGACGGTCTCGCCTGCGGGGTCGTCGAGGGTCCATTCGAGGTATCGCTTGCCGGGGAAGACCGGGCAGGCGTCGCCGCAGCCCATGCTGACGACGACGTCGGCGGCGCGGACGATCTCGTCGGTCCAGGGCTTGGCGAACATTTCAAAGCATGTGGAAGCGACACTTCGATGTTCCGACGGCCTGCGGCGTGACGGGAGCGCCTCCGGGGGGACCTACTGTAGGGCTCTGTCCGCCCAACCCCGCTGCCCAGGCCGTTGGCGGCCGGGCAGCGGGACGGGTAGATGCGCGATCTATCGGCGCTTGTCCTTCCACACCGTCACGACCGACGGCCGCGGAATGTTCCCCGGTCCGTCGGGCCAGTGTGACGCCGGGTTCTCCGCGGTGGCGCCCGTGACCTCGCCCGGGTGCTGGGCGGCGACCAGGATCCGGTCCTCGGTGATGATCGGGCCGCAGGTCTCGGCGGCCTTGGGCACCGTCAGGAACTGCTTCACGTGGCCTCGCTCGGAACCCTTGACCGGCACCACGAACAGACCGTCGTTCGAGCCCAGCGCGCTGCCGTCGGTGGCGATCCACAGGTTGCCATGCGGGTCGAAGGCGACGTTGTCGGGGCAGGAGATCGGGCTGACCTTCAACTTGTCGAAGCCGGCGAAGTACGTCGAGGGGTCCTCGGGGTCGCCGCAGACCAGCATCAGGCGCCAGCTGAAGGAGGTGGATGCGGCGTCGGAGCGGCGCTCCTCCAGCTCCAGGATGTGGCCGTGCTTGTTGCCGATGCGGGGGTTGGCCTCGTCGGGGCCGACCTTGCCGGCTGCTCCGCGGTCGGAGTTGTTGGTCAGGGCGACGTAGACGCGGCCGGTGGTCGGGTGCGGTTCGACGTCCTCGGGGCGGTCCATCTTGGTGGCGCCCGCCTTGTCCGCAGCCAGCCGCGTGAAGACGTACACCTCTTCGGCGGTCATGCCGGCTACGTGCGACACGTTGCCTGTGGCGAGCGGGATCCACTCGCCGCTGCCGTCGAACTCCCCGTCGCTCGGGAGCCTTCCGGTGCCGTCGATCTCGGCGGCCGGGCTGTCGCCGGTGAACTTGGCGACGTACAGGGTGCCTTCGTCGAGGAGTGTGAGGTTGTGCTCGCGGGCGGCTCGGCTGTCGCCCTTCTTGTACGTCTTGGTGGAGACGTATTTGTAGAGGTAGTCGAAGCGTTCGTCGTCGCCCATGTACAGCGCGACCCGGCCGTCGCGGGTGAGGCGCGGCTCGGCGGCCTCGTGCTTGAAGCGGCCCAGCGCGGTGCGCTTGCGCGGGGTCGACGTCGGGTCGTACGGGTCGATCTCCACCACCCAGCCGAAGCGGTTGGGTTCGTTGGGCTCTTTGCCGATGTCGAAGCGGTCGTCGAAACGCTCCCACTTGCGCGTGCTCGCGCCGGTGGGAAGGCCGTAGCGGGCCAGACGGGCTTTCGCGACCGGGTCGGTGACCGCGACGGCGTTGCCGAAATACTGGTTGAAGTTCTCCTCGCCGGTCAGCACCGTGCCCCACGGGGTGATGCCGCCGCCGCAGTTGTTCAGGGTGCCCAGGACCGTGCGGCCGGTGGGGTCGGCGTTCGTCTTGAGCAGGTCGCTGCCCGCGGCCGGGCCGGTGAAGCGGATCGGGGTGGTGGCGGTGATACGGCGGTTCAGCGCGTCGCCGGTCACCGGCCACAGGCGGCCGGAGCAGTCGTCCGCGCGGACCACCAGGACCGTCAGGCCGTGCGCGGCCCAGGCGATCTCGACCTGTTCGCGGGTCGGGGTGGCCGGGACGTAGCCGAAGAACATGATCTCTTCGTTGGTGTACTCGTGGTTCACCACGAGCAGCTGGTGGCCGCGGCGGCGCGGCAGGTCCAGCAGGGCCATGTAGTCGGCGTTGTATCCGAACTGCCGCGCCTGCGCCTTCGCGCTCTGGCTGTGGGCGTCGAAGCGGGGGGCTCCGGCCAGGACCGGGTCGCCCCAGCGGATGACGACCTGCTGGGCGTAGTCGGCGGGGATCGTCACGGCGTCCGCCGTGTTCGGGGCGACCGGTTCGAAGTCGAGGCCGCGCGACGGGCGGCCCCCGGAGGTCACCGCCGGTGCCGCAGCAGCGGGTGAGGCCGCGAGTGTCGCCCCGCCGGCGGCCAGTGCCAGCACGGCGCCGCCTTTGAAGACGCCTCTGCGGGACAGGGCCCGCTGTACGACGTCACCGAAGTACGGGTTGAGCGAGCGGTTGGGCGCCTCGTGGGAGCAGGAGTTGCCACAGCGGTATTCGCAGGTCAGGGCGGACCGGGCGGTGTTGTGGCCGGCGGGCAGCAGGGGCAGATCGGGCACAGTTCCTCCACGCATTCGGGTGCGGACGCGAGGCCACCGGTGTATAGGTGGATGTCGATGCATGACGCTAGGCGGGCTCCCGGCGCGCCGAGGCGGCTGAACGGTGAACTCCGTTCGAACTCTGACTGGCCGCCCGCCCCTCACGCCCGCACCGCTTCCGGAATGTCCGCCGTCACTTTAATCAAGATCGATCTATATAGATGGGTGGCTATAGTTCATACGGGAGGGGCTTCCCGTACACCGTCCGTTCATATAGTCAGACTTCGATCCAAGGTGTCAGAACGGAGCGCACAGCGCACCGATCCACCGCCGGCGCACCCGGCAGACACGAGGGTCGAGAGTCGTGAACATTTCCCTGTCATTGCGTCGAGCCAAGGCTCCTCTGGCTCTGACGGCGGTCGTCATGCTGGCCGCAAGCGCGTGTGGCGGTGCTGACGCGGGCTCCGGGAGCAGCGACGGTGACAAGCTGGCCGGGACGATCAAGGTCGACGGTTCCAGCACGGTGGCTCCGCTGTCCACCGCGGCGGCCCAGCTTTTCCAGGCGGAGAACGCCGGGGTCAAGGTCACGGTGGGCACGTCCGGTACCGGTGGCGGCTTCGAGAAGTTCTGCGCCGGCGAGACGGACATCTCCGACGCCTCCCGTCCGATCAAGGACGAGGAGAAGGCCGCCTGCGACAAGAAGGGCATCAAGTACGAGGAGTTCCAGGTCGCCAACGACGGTCTGTCCGTCGTGGTGAGCAAGGACAACGACTGGGCCGACTGCCTCACGGTCGAGCAGTTGAAGAAGATCTGGGAGCCCGGCTCCAAGGTGAACAACTGGAACCAGGTCGACTCCAAGTTCCCGAACCAGAAGCTGGAGCTGTTCGGCGCGGGCACCGACTCGGGCACCTTCGACTACTTCACGCAGGCCATCAACGGCGAAGAGGGCGCCTCCCGCACGGACTACTCGCCGAGCGAGGACGACAACGTCACCGTCCAGGGCGTCTCCGGCTCCAAGGGCGGCATGGGCTACTTCGGCCTGTCCTACTACGAGGAGAACCAGGACAAGCTGAAGGTCCTGAAGATCGACGGTGGTGACGGCTGCGTCGCGCCCGACACCAAGACGGTGCAGGACGGCGCGTACAAGCCGCTGTCGCGTCCGCTGTTCATCTACCCGAAGGCGTCCTCGCTCGACAAGGCCGAGGTCGAGGCGTTCGTCGAGTTCTACGTCGAGAACAACAAGAGCATCGCCGAGAAGTCCCAGTTCGTGCCGCTCAACCCCACCCAGGAGACCGAGCTGCAGAAGGACCTTGAAGCCCTCAAGGCCGCGCACAAGTCATGAGCTCTTCCGTCACCGGGCGGCAGACCGCTTCGGGAGGCCCCGGCTTCCTGAAGCGGTCCCAGCCGCGCTACGGCGAGAAGGCCATCAAGGTCCTGCTGGTGGCCGCTTCTCTGGTCTCGGTGCTGACCACCATCGGCATCGTCATCGCCCTCATCCCGCCGGCCGCTGAGTTCTTCGGCAAGGTGAACTTCGGCGAGTTCATCACCGGCACCAATTGGGCGCCCCTGTTCAAGCCGCCGCACTTCGGCGTGATCCCGCTGGTCGGCGGCACGCTGATGGTCACCCTCATCGCGCTGCTGGTGGCCGTTCCGCTCGGGCTCGGCGCGGCCGTGTATCTGAGCGAGTATGCCCGGCCCCGCGTGCGCCGCGTCTTCAAGCCGATGCTGGAGGTGCTCGCGGGCATCCCCACTGTCGTCTACGGCTTCTTCGCGCTGAAGGCGCTCACGCCGCTGCTGCAGGACGTCTGGCCGGTCGGGGACCCGCCGCAGGTCTTCAACGCCCTGTCGGCCGGCTTCGTGATGGGCATCATGATCATCCCAACGATCGCCTCGCTCGCCGAGGATTCCATGGCGGCCGTGCCGCGCGCCCTGCGCGACGGCGCTTTCGGGCTGGGCTCCTCCAAGATGCAGGTCTCCACGCGGGTGGTCTTCCCGGCCGCGCTCTCGGGCATCGTCGCCGCCGTCGTGCTCGGCATCTCCCGGGCGCTGGGCGAGACGATGATCGTGGCCGTGGCCGCGGGCGGACGGCCCAACCTGTCCTTCAACCCGCTCGAAGGCATGCAGACGATGACCGCGTTCATCGCTGCCGCCGGCATCGGCGACCTGCCGACCGGATCCACCGGCTACCAGACGATCTTCGCGGTGGGCTCCCTGCTCTTCGTGATGACTCTGGTGATGAACCTGGTCAGCATTCGCCTGGTGCGCAAGTACCGGGAGGTGTACGAGTGATGAGCACCGACGTCATCGACAAGGCCCCCGTGGCCCCCGAGGTGCCCCGCCTGAAGGGCAGGGGCAAGCCCTGGCGCGAGCGGTTCTTCGAGCTCAGCCTGTGGGCGTCCCTCGCCGTGGGCGTGATCTTCCTCGTCTCCCTCCTCGCCTACGTCGTGACCGAGGGCTGGCCGCGCCTGGACTCGCGGATCTGGACGAACTTCCCCGACATCATCGACCCGACCAACGCCGGCGCCCAGTCGGCGATCATGGGCACGGTCTGGGTCATCGCCTTCACCGCGGTGTACTGCCTGCCGACCGGCATCCTCACGGCGATCTACCTGGAGGAATACGCGGATCCCACCCGCTGGTGGAACCGTCTCATCGAGATCAACATCCAGAACCTGGCGGCCGTGCCGTCGATCGTCTACGGCATCCTCGGCCTCGGCGTCATCTCCCGCGGGCTGGGCTTCGGCCAGACGGTCATGACCGCCTCGCTCACCCTGTCGCTGCTGGTCCTGCCCACCGTGATCATCGCGTCCCGGGAGGCGGTCCGCGCCGTACCGCAGTCCATCCGGCAGGCGTCCCTCGCGCTCGGTGCGACGCAGTGGCAGACAATCTGGCGCCAGGTCCTCCCGGCCGCCGTGCCCGGCATGGCGACCGGCTCGATCCTTGCCCTGTCCCGCGCCATCGGCGAGGCCGCCCCGCTGCTGCTGCTCGGCGGGCTGACCTTCATCACCTTCAACCCCACTGGCGTGCAGAGCCAGTTCACCGTCCTGCCGATCCAGATCTTCAACTGGATCAGCCAGTCCCGTGCCGAGTTCACCGCGCTCGCCGCCTCGGCGATCGTGATCCTGCTGGTGATCCTGCTGGCGATGAACTCGGTCGCGATCTGGCTCCGCAACCGCTACTCCCGCCGCTGGTGACCGCCATGACCACTGCACACTCCACCGACCAGCTCCCCGAGCCCGGCCAGGAGGCCGCCATGTCCCAGCCCTCCGATGCCGCCGGCGGCACCCGGACCCCTCAGGTCTCCTACCGCCAGGCCCCATCTCTGACCAGCCCGGTCTTCGACGTCAGCAGCCTGTCCGTCTTCTACGGCGACCACGAGGCCGTCCGCGACGTCAACATGACCATCGGGCAGCGTCAGATCACCGCGATGATCGGCCCCTCGGGCTGCGGCAAGTCCACCGTGATCCGCTGCTTCAACCGCATGAACGACCTCGTGCCCACGGCACGGGTCGCGGGCAAGATCACCTACCACAACGAGGACCTGTACGGCCGTGACGTCGACCCGATCGAGGTGCGCCGCCGCATCGGCATGGTCTTCCAGAAACCCAACCCGTTCCCCAAGTCGATCTACGACAACATCGCCTACGGCCCCCGGGTGGGCGGCTTCAAGGGCAACCTCGACGACCTGGTCGAGGAGACCCTCACCCACGCCGCTCTGTGGGACGAGGTCAAGGACAAGCTGAAGACCTCCGCGCTCGCGCTGTCCGGCGGCCAGCAGCAGCGGCTGTGCATCGCCCGCACCATCGCGGTCAAGCCGGAGGTGATCCTCATGGACGAGCCCTGCTCGGCCCTGGACCCGATCGCCACCGCCAAGATCGAGGACCTCATGGAGCACCTCGCCCAGGAGTTCACGATCATCGTCGTCACCCACAACATGCAGCAGGCCGCGCGTGTTTCGCACCGCACCGCCTTCTTCACCGCGGACGTCGACGACAAGGGCGTACGACACGGCCGACTCGTCGAATACGACGAGACCGAGCGGATCTTCTCCAACCCCTCCGACCAGCGCACCGAGGACTACATCTCCGGCCGCTTCGGCTGACCGATGCCCACTTCGACGTCCGCCCCTTTGCGCGCTACACGTGAAGGAGTATTACGGGTGACACCCGAGGCACATCCGCCACCGGCGACCGCGGCCAGCGGTTCCGGCGGCCCAGACGACGGCACAAGCCCCGACCTGCTCCTGGTCGAGCCCGATCAGGAACTCGCCGCCAAGGCCCTGGCCCGTTTCGAGGGCGCGGGTATCCGCACCCATGTCTGCCACGACGGCGCCGAGGCACTGCTCCAGGCCGGGGCGCTCCATCCGCGCGCCGTACTGCTCGGCGCCCCGCTGCCGGTGGTGGACGCCGCGAGGGTCACCGAACTGATCGCCCGGCTCCATCCGGTGCCGGTCCTGGTGGGAGCCGGGCCCGAAGGGGCGGCGGAGGCGACGGCGGCGGTGGCGGCCGGCGCGATCGCCTTCGTCGCCCGCCCCTACCGGATCGAGGAGATCGCTCCCCTTCTGCGGGCCGGACGCGGCGAGGGCGACGACTCGGCCGCTCCGTTGAAGGTCGGTGACATCGAGCTTGATCCGGCGGGCTTTCACGTCTATGTACGCGGGCGCTCCCTGCAGTTGCCGGTCCGTGAATTCCTGCTGCTGCGCTACTTCATGGAACGCCCCAACAAGCTCATCAGCCGCACCGAGCTGACCCAGGCCCTGTGGGGCACCGACACCCCGGAAAGCAACACCCTCACCGTGCACGTGCGCCGAGTGCGCACCAAGCTCAAGGAGGAGGGGGAGAGCTGCTGCACCATCGACGCGATCCGCGGGATGGGCTACCGGCTGGAGTGCGGCACAGGGTGCTCGCCGAATACCACCTCGACGGCGTGAGGGCGGCGGTGGGCGGGCCGGAGGAGGACTCCTACATCGACCTGCCGCTGTGGGCCACGCGCTATCCCCGGTGGGGCACCGTCCACGGTCGCCACCACATCCCCGGCGTCGGCACGCTCTTCCACCGCAAGCCGTGGTACTCCGCGAAGGTCCGCGTACGGTTCCTGGCCACCGACCAGGTGCAGTGGCAGACCTTCACCACCGACCCGCAGACTCTCGTGGAGATCATCACCGCGGGCACTCTGGCCGAGGCGCGGACGCTGATCTCCCTGTGCCTGACCGACGCCGACCCGTGAGAGCGGGTGGCTTCACAGACTCCGGCCGACGGGCTGCTTGGCGGTGCCCCGTCGGCCGGCTCACTTCCGCCCGCTCACCCGTGTTCCCGCGACCAGGCTTGGGCCGCCGCCTGGACAGCGTCCCAGGGGGAGCCCAGCGGCGGGGTGTAGGAAAGATCGAGGTCGCTGACGCCGTCCACGCTCATACCGTGGAACAGCGCGGTCGCATACGTGTCCACACGCTTAGAGATCTCGGCGGTGCGACGCCCGACAAGCTGGGCGCCCAGCAACAGGCCGCTGCCGCTATCGCCGGTGATGCGGGCCGCGATCGGCGTGGCGCCGGGGTAGTACGCCTTGTGGTCGTCCGGGGCGCTGGCGGTGGTCACCGGCGTCCAGCCCCGTTCCGCCGCGAGAGCCTCGTGCTCGCGCAGCCCGGTCCGCGCGGCGACCAGGTCGAAGACCTTCACCACCTGCGTGCCCAGGCTCCCGGCGAAGCGCCGGTCGCCGCCGAGCGCGTTCTCGCCCGCGACCCGGCCCTGCTTGTGCGCGGTGGTGCCCAGCGGCAGCCAGGTCGTGCCGAGCAGGCGGTGGTGAGTGACGACGCAGTCCCCGGCCGCGTACACCCCCGGCAGGGACGTGCGCATCCACTCGTCGACGGCGATCGCACCGCGGAAGCCGAGTTCGGCGCCCGCTTCGGCGGCAAGCGCGGTGTCGGGGCGTACGCCGACGACGACCAGCACGAGGTCGACGAGACGGGTCACGGTGTCGCCGTCCGCACCGGTGGCCTCCACGCGCAGCCGGTCGTCGGCCTCCCGGGAGACGGCCTTGACGGTGGTGCCGGTCAGGACCTCGACACCGTGCTCGACGAGCTCGTCCCGCACCAGGGACCCGAGTTCGGCGTCGACCGTCGGTAGGACCTCGGGCAGCGCCTCGATCTGGGTGACGGAGATCCCGCGCATGGTCAGCGCCTCCGCCATCTCCAGGCCGATGTAACCGGCCCCGATGATCACGGCGCTGGCGGGCTGACGCTCCTCGATGCTGCGCTGAAGTCCGAAGGTGTCGCCCATGCTGTGCAGCAGATGCACGCCCTGCTCGGGCCTGAGGTCGGCCAGTCCGTCGATGGGCGGCCGGACGCTCACCGCGCCGGTCCCCACCACCAGGGCGTCGTACGCCAGCTCCTCGCTCCGCCCGTCCGCTCCTTGCACCGTCAGCTGCTTTCCGGCCGGGTCGATGCGTGTGGCCCGGGTGTCGACGCGCACGTCCATGCCGGTGGCCGCGAGGTCGGCGGCGGTGCGATGGGCGAGGCTGGTCCAGGGCGCGACCTCGCCGGAGATGTAATAGGGGATGCCGCAGATGGAGAAGTTGGGGTAGGCGTCGGCCACGACGACGGTGACCTCACTGGCCGGGTCGAGCTCCAGGGCGCGAAGGGCGGCACTGATGCCGGCATCGCTGCCGCCGACGGCGATCACACGGGTCACGGAAGGGCCTCCTGGGAAAGGGCGGGCTACGCGCCTACGACGCTACAAACCGCCCCTCACCAGGGCAACTCACCTCCGGGGAACCCTTGTCGGCAAGAGTTCATCCGCCAGTGCGTCAACACGGGTAGCGAGGCCGTCCCGCACCGCTCGCGCGCTTTCGATGTCCAGGCCGCTCAGGTCCGGCAGGTCCCAGTCCAGGTAGCGGCGCCCGGGCCGGACCGGGCAGGCGTCGCCGCAGCCCAGCGTGACGACGACGTCGGCGGCCGTGACGACTTCGCGGGTCAGCGGCTTGGGGAACTCCTCGTCCGCGTCCAGCCCTTGTTCGGCGAGCAGCCGCAGCACGACCGGGGCGATCTCCGTGCCGGGCTCGGAGCCGGCCGTCAGCACCCGGATCCCGTCCCCGGCCCGGTGCCGCAGCAGTGCGGCGGCCAGCTGCGAACGCCCCGCGTTCTCCGTGCACACGAACAGCACCTCGGGCACCGGCTTGGGTGACAGCCCCATGCCTCGGGCCAGGGCGCCGAGCCGCTGGTCGGCGAACCGCTCGACCAGGACCGGGAGGTGGGTGGCGACGCGTGCCTTCGCCGACAGCACCCAGGAGCACTCCTCGACGTACCGCTCCACGGTCTCCTTGGAGAACGCCCTGCCGTGGCGTGCGGCAAGGCGGGCTGTGATGCGTTCGAGTACGGGATCGATGTCCCGCAGAGGCGGTGCAGCTCGGCGGCCTCGGCCGAGAGGGCTTTGCTCGTCCATGGGGCGGCTCCTCGGTCTGCGGCTTCCATCACCGCTCTCACCACGGATAATAGGTGCATATCTATATCTTGGATAGACGTCAACCTAAGTGAACGCTTGGTGAACAAGGGCCTCGGTGTGGCTTCGAACACACGGTTGGTGTCAGGCCCCCACTTATGGTGAATAGATGGCTATCACTGAATTGGGCGCCGCTGAGGAAGCGGGCGAGGCGGCAGCGGAGAGCTGTAGTCCCGGTCTCGCGTGCCTGCTCATCGAGCGCGACGAGGCCGAGCGTCTGGCCCTCATGCTCAAGGCCATCGCAGACCCCACGCGGCTGCAGATCTTCCGCATCATCGAACGCGCGCCGGCCGGTGAAGCCTGCGTGTGCGACCTGGCCGACTGCCTGGGTTTCCGGCAGCCGACCGTCAGCCACCACCTCAAGATCATGACCGAGGCGGGGCTCCTGAACCGCGAACGCCGCGGCACCTGGTCCTGGTACTCGGTCAACTACGACGGCCTGAACAAGGTGCGCGCGATACTGCAGCCGTCGGTCGGCGCCCTGGCGGCCCAGGCCCTCGACCGGGTGTAACCGCACAGCACCACGACTTCAGCCGTCATCTACCGGCGTACGCAGAGAGGGACCGGCCCGTCGAGGCGCCGGTCCCTCTTTGTAGCCACTCAGCCGAGGTAGTCGGCCAGTTCACGCTCCAGCGCGGCCTTCGGCTTGGCGCCGACGATCGTCTGCACGACCTCGCCGCCCTTGTAGACGTTCATCGTCGGGATCGACATCACGCCGTACTTCACGGCGGTGTCCGGGTTCTCGTCGATGTTGAGCTTGACGATCTCGATGGCGTCGCCGTGCTCGGCCGCGATCGCCTCCAGGGAAGGGGTGAGCTGGCGGCACGGGCCGCACCAGGCCGCCCAGAAGTCGACGAGCACGGGCTTGTCGCTGCCCAGGACGTCCTGCTCGAAGGAGTCGTCGGTGACGTTCTTGAGGGCCATGCGGGTCTCCTCGTAGGGGGTGGGGCGGGTGCCGTCAGACGGCGGCGACGGCCGCAGCCGGCTCGGGTGCGTCGGTGAGGGCGGCGAGGTACCGCTCGGCATCCAGCGCCGCAGCGCAGCCGGAGCCGGCCGCGGTGATGGCCTGCCGATAGGTGTGGTCGACGACGTCGCCCGCACCGAAGACGCCGGGGATGCTCGTGCGCGTCGACGGCGAGGCGACCTTCAGGTAGCCCTCGGAGTCCAGATCCAGCTGGCCTTTGAAGAGCTCGGTGCGCGGGTCGTGGCCGACCGCGATGAACAGGCCGGTCACGTCCAGGTCGCGGGTCTTGCCGGTGAAGGCGTCGCGCAGCACGACGCCGGCGAGCTTGCCGTCCTTCTCCTTGATCTCGGCGATCTCGCTGTCGAAGGCGAAGGAGATCTTGTCGTCGGCGAAGGCGCGGTTCTGCATGACCTGCGAGGCACGCAGGGTGGAGCGGCGATGGACGACGGTGACCGAGCGGGCGAAGCGGGTGAGGAAGGTGGCTTCCTCCATGGCGGTGTCGCCACCGCCGACGACCACGATGTCGCGGTCGCGGAAGAAGAAGCCGTCGCAGGTGGCGCACCAGGACACGCCCCGCCCGGACAGCTCGTCCTCCTTGGGTAGGCCGAGCTTGCGGTAGCCGGACCCGGTCGCGACGATCACGGCCTTCGCGCGGTGGACCGTGCCCGCGGTGTCCGTGACGGTCTTGATGTCCCCGGTCAGGTCGACCTCGACGATGTCGTCGTCGACCATCTCGGCGCCGAAGCGTTCGGCCTGGGCCCGCATGTTCTCCATGAGGACCGGGCCGTCGACGCCCTCGGGGAAACCGGGGAAGTTCTCGACCTCGGTGGTCGTGGTCAGGGCCCCGCCGACGAAGATCGCGCCGCCGAAGACGAGCGGCTTGAGTTCGGCGCGGGCGGTGTAGAGGGCGGCGGTGTATCCGGCGGGGCCGGAGCCTATGACGATGACCTCGCGGACGTCCGTGCTCGTGCTCATGAGGTCGGCTCCGGCGCGATCTCCTTGATCAAGCCCTCGATGAGCACCTTGATCTCGTCCCGGATCGGACGTACGGCCTCGACGCCCTGGCCCGCCGGGTCCTCCAGCTGCCAGTCCAGGTACCGCTTGCCCGGGAAGACCGGGCAGGTGTCGCCGCAGCCCATGGTGATGCAGACGTCAGACTCCTTCACCGCGTCCACGGTGAGCATCTTCGGCACCTCGGCTGAGATGTCGATGCCGACCTCGGCCATGGCCTCGACCGCGGCCGGGTTGACGCCGGCGCCCGGGTTGGAGCCGGCGGAACGGACCTCGACACGGTCCCCGGCCAGGTGGGTCAGCCACGCGGCGGCCATCTGGGAACGGCCGGCGTTGTGGACACAGACGAAGAGCACGGAGGGCTTGTCGGACATCAGGAGGTCTCTCTTGTCTCACGACGGCATCAGGCGCGAATGACTTCAGCACCCGGTGGTGTCAGCCACCACTGATGTGAGAGTATCAGTCCATGATGACGTCAGTCGACACTGATCTGATGCGAGTCCTCGCCGACCCGCTCCGCCTCCAGATCGTCACCCTCCTCGCCAAGGAGACGCTCTGCTCCACGCACCTGATCGAAGAGACCGGTGCGAAGCAGACCAACGTCTCCAACCACCTGAGAGTGCTGCGCGAGGCCGGGGTTGTCGAGACAGAACCGTGCGGCCGGTACACGTACTACCGGCTGCGCCCGGACGTCATCGCCCAGCTCGCAGGCCAGTTCGCTGATCTGGCCGAATCCGCTCGCAATGCCGCCGAGAACAAGAGGGCCTGCCCGTGACCCCCACCGAAACAGCCGCGACCACCGAGGAGTCCTCGGTCGTCGCGAAGCTGTCGACGCTCGACCGCTTCCTCGCCGTATGGATCCTGCTCGCCATGGCCCTCGGTCTCGGCCTGGGCAGGCTCATCCCCGGCCTGAACGACGCCCTCGCCAAGGTCGAGATCGGAGGCATCTCCCTGCCGATCGCCGTCGGACTGCTGATCATGATGTATCCGGTCCTGGCCAAGGTCCGTTACGACAAGCTCGACGCCGTCACCGGCGACCGCAAGCTCATGGTCTCGTCGCTGGTCATCAACTGGATCGTCGGCCCAGCGGTGATGTTCGCACTGGCCTGGATCTTCCTGCCGGACCTGCCCGAGTACCGCACCGGCCTGATCATCGTCGGCCTGGCCCGCTGCATCGCCATGGTCATCATCTGGAACGACCTCGCCTGCGGCGACCGCGAGGCCGCGGCCGTCCTGGTCGCGCTGAACTCGGTCTTCCAGGTTCTGGCGTTCGGCCTGCTCGGCTGGTTCTACCTCGACATCCTGCCCGGCTGGCTCAACCTGGGCGACGGCGAGCACCTCGACATCTCCATGTGGAAGATCGCCCTGAACGTCGTCATCTTCCTCGGCATCCCGCTGCTGGCCGGGTTCCTCACCCGACGCATCGGCGAGAAGAAGCTCGGCCAGGAGAAGTACGAGTCCAACTTCCTTCCGAAGATCGGCCCCTGGGCCTTGTACGGACTGCTCTTCACGATCGTCATCCTCTTCGCCCTGCAGGGGAAGACGATCACCTCGCAGCCCCTCGACGTGGCCCGCATCGCGCTGCCGCTGCTGGTGTACTTCGCGATCATGTGGTTCGGCACCTTCGCCCTCGGCAAGGTCATCGGCCTCGCCTACGACCGCACCGCCACCCTCGCCTTCACCGCGGCCGGCAACAACTTCGAACTGGCGATCGCGGTCGCCATCGCCACCTTCGGCGTCACCTCCGGCCAGGCCCTGTCCGGCGTCGTCGGCCCGCTCATCGAGGTCCCCGTCCTGGTGGCGCTGGTGTACGTCTCCCTGGCCTGGCGGCGGAAGTTCAGCGCCGCCCAGCAGCTCACACCGGCACGGCAGGAGGGCTGATGCACTGCCTGGACTGTTACAGCGGTGGACGGCAGACACCGGCGATCGGCATCTGCCGCCAGTGCGGGGCAGCTGCCTGTGCCCAGCACGTCCAGGTGGGGCAGCAGTCCCTGACCTGCACCAAGCCGATCAACCGTGCGGTCACCATCGACCCGCCCGTACGACGGCTGCTGTGCCGGACCTGCTCCGCGGCCCACCAGGCGCACGCCGATTGCTGCCCCCAGTCCGCCAACACCGCCCGGACCCCGTGACCGGCGGCAGCCGTACGCAGGTGGTGGTGATCGGCGGCGGCCAGGCCGGGCTCGCCGCCGGCTACCACCTGCGCCGCCTCGGTGTGGACTTCGTCATCCTCGACGCCCAGTCCACGCCGGGCGGCGCCTGGCGGCACGCCTGGGACTCGCTGCGCCTGTTCTCCCCGGCCGCGTACTCGTCCCTGCCGGGTCGTCCGATGCCGCTACAGGCGGGGCAGACGTACCCGGACGCAGGCCATGTGGTCGGCTACCTGACCGAGTACGAGCGCCGTTACGACCTTCCGGTGCACCGCCCCGTACGCGTCACCGGGGTCCACCATGACGGTGAGTTCCTGCGTGCCGAGACGGACGCGGGCGTCTGGCGAACCCGGGCCGTCATCAGCGCCACCGGCACCTGGTGGCGCCCCTTCCTGCCCGCCGTCCCCGGCCGGGCGGACTTCCGCGGGCGACAGCTGCACACCGTCGAGTACCGCAGCCCACACGACTTCGCCGGACAGCGGGTCGTCGTGGTCGGCGGCGGCAACTCCGGCGCGCAGATCGCCGCCGACTTGGCGTACGAGACGGAGCTGACCTGGGTGACCCAGCGTCCGCCCCGCTTCCTCGCCGACGACATCGACGGCCGCGCCCTCTTCGACGCGGCCACCGCCCGCCGCCGCGCCCTCGAAGAGGGCCGCACCGACACGGGAGGCGTCGCGTCCCTGGGCGACATCGTCGCCGTACCGCCCGTACGGGAGGCCCGCGACGCCGGACGGCTGAAGGCGGCACCCATGTTCGTACGCCTCGACCGCGACGGAGTCCTCTGGGCCGACGGCACGCGGGCGCCGGCCGACGCGGTCATCTGGTGCACCGGCTTCCGCCCGGCGCTCTCCCACCTGGCATCGCTGGGACTGCGCGGGGTTCGCGGCCACATCGCCACCGAGGGAACGCGGGCCGTGGACGAGCCGAGGGTGCACCTGCTCGGCTACGGCGACTGGACCGGCCCCGCCTCCGCCACCCTCATCGGCGTCGGGCGTCCTGCCCGCGAAGCCGCCCGCGACATCGCCGGCCTACTCGCGTAGGACCCGACCGGCCCGAGGACCCCCGGACCCAGCGGCAGCGGCTCGTGTGTCGGGCCGTCTGCAGGAACGGCCCCGCGTCGTCAGCGGAAGCGGACAATCACGTCGCTGGCGCTATGGGGGCGCGGGCGTTCACGGTTCAGACCGCGGCCGGGGCGATGGTCAGCAGCTTGCCCATCGCGGCAAGCACCGACGGCTCGACCCGGTAGTACACCCAGGTGCCGCGCCGCTCGGAGGTGAGCAGCCCGGCCTCCTTGAGCTTCTTCAGGTGATGGGAAACGGTCGGCTGCGAGACGCCGACGTCGGAGATGTCGCACACGCACGCCTCACCGCCCTCGTGCGAGGCCACGGCGGAGAACAGTCGCAGTCGTACCGGGTCGCCGAGCGCCTTGAACATTCGCGCGGCAGTCTCGGCCTCCTCCGCCGTGAACGGGCGCTCGGTGAGCGGCGGGCAGCACGGCGCCGCAGCCTCGCTGGGGCCAGGGTCCAGCAGCGGCAGCACCTTCGTATTCGACATGCATCTATGTTGACACATGTCGAACCAGTGGGGCGAGGCGGACGGCCTCAGGCGCGGGTCAGGTAGGCGGCGATGCGCTGCGCAGCCCGGGCTGCATCCCTTCCGACCCCGCGCAGGGAGTTCGACGACAGGCTGCGCTGCCACTCCAGCCCGACGTACGCTAGCCCTGCGTGCGTCAGTGACATCCCCTCCCGGTGGCGAGGGTGCCCTGTGACATCGAGGGCGCCTAGCGGGGAGAGGTAGCCCAGGTCGGGGCGGTAGCCGGTGGCCAGCGCGATGGCGTCCACCTCCTCCGTGCTTCCGTCGGCCCAGGTGACCTTGGTGCCGTCGATCCCGGTGAACACCGGGCGCCGGTCTGGTCGTCCGGAGGTGACGGCGGCCCGGTAGCGGCCGTCGTCGATGACCAGCTGGGTCGGCGGCGCGGAAAGGAACCGGCCGGCGGGCAGCGTGTCGAGCCCGCTGCGGGCCAGCCACCAGTGCAGGTCCCGGCCCAGGATGCGCTGCCGGGCGAACCGCACCGGATGCCGCACCGCGAGCGTCACCCGAGCCCGCCCGGCGAGCTCGGCGGCGATCTGCACCGCGGAGTTCCCGGCGCCGACGACCACGACCCGCTGCCCGTCGAACGGCTCGGGCGCGCGGTAGTCGGCGGCGTGCAGCAAGGTTCCGGTGTAGGTATCCAGCCCCGGAAGGTCCGGCTGGTGGGGGTGGCCGAAGGCGCCGGTCGCCGCGATCACGGCGCGCGCCGCCAGCTGCCCACCGCCCTCCAGGTCCAGTGTGAACGTGCCGCCTTCGAGGCGGACTTCACGTACCCGTGTCCGGGTGCGGATCTCGGCGTCCAGCCGGTCAGCGCAACGCAGTAGATAAGCGATGACCTCGTCGCGGTGCGGGTAGTGGTCCGGGTCGCCGCCGAACGGCAGGCCGGGCAGGGAGCTGTACCGGGCCGGCGAGAAGAGGGTGAGGCTGTCGTAGTAGTGCGGCCACGACCCTGCCGCCCGCTCCGACGCCTCCAGTACCACCGGCTGAAGCCCCTGCCCGTGAAGGGCGTGCGCGGCGGCCAGCCCGGACTGGCCACCACCGATCACCGTGACATCGACCTGTTCCACGATCCCTACCCCCTGAATTTGATGAATGTCTATGTTGACGCTTATCAATACAGGTGCAATGCTGGGTCGCGCAAGCCATCGACGAATGTCGAAGCAAAGGGGAATCTTGTGAACGCGCCCACCACCGACCAGCTGCCCGTCGTGGTCGTCGGAGCCGGCCCGATCGGCCTGGCCGCCGCCGCCCGCCTCATCGAGCGCGGCCTCGAACTGCTCGTCCTAGAGGCCGGGCCGTCAGCCGGCACCGCCGTACGGGCCTGGTCGCACGTGCGGCTGTTCTCCCCCTGGGCCGAGGTCACCGACCCGGCGGCCGAGAAGCTCCTCGCCCCCACCGGCTGGGTCCGCCCGGACGGCGCCGCCTACCCCACCGGCGGCGACTGGGCCGGGAAGTACCTGCAGCCGCTCGCTGACGTCCTCGGCGACAAGGTCCGCTACGGCGCCACGGTCACCGGCGTCGCCCGCGCGGGCCGGGACCGCATCGTCGACTCCGGCCGCGACGAGCAGCCCTTCACCGTCCACATCCAGCTCGCCGACGGCCGCGAGGAGCGGATCACCGCCCGCGCCGTCATCGACGCCTCCGGCACCTGGTCCACCCCCAGCCCGATGGGCGCCGACGGCCTGCCCGCCCTCGGCGAGAAGACC
Organism: Streptomyces akebiae; assembly: GCF_019599145.1. Taxonomy (NCBI): domain Bacteria; kingdom Bacillati; phylum Actinomycetota; class Actinomycetes; order Kitasatosporales; family Streptomycetaceae; genus Streptomyces; species Streptomyces akebiae. The sequence continues at coordinate 7,019,488 of NZ_CP080647.1, forward strand.
GCCGCCGACCGCATCTCCTACCAGGTCCCCGACCTGGGCGACCCGGCCGTACGCGCCCGGTACGCGGGCAAGCGCACCGCCGTGATCGGCTCCGGTGCCTCCGCCTTCACCGCCCTCGCCTACCTCGCCGACCTGGCCAAGGAGGAAGACGGGACCCACACCGCGTGGATCCTGCGCCGGGGCATCGGCGCGAGCACCTACGGCGGTGGCGAGGCGGACGAGCTGCCCGCGCGCGGCGCCCTGGGGCTGCGCGCCAAGGCGGCCGTCGAGGCCGGCCACGCGAGCGCGGTCACCGGCTTCCGTACTCAGTCCGTGGAGCGCGACGGCGACCGGCTCATCCTCGTCGCCGAGGACGGCCGTCGCCTGGACCCGGTCGACGAGGCCATCGTCCTGACCGGCTTCCGTCCGGATCTGTCCTTCCTCTCCGAACTCCGCCTCGGTCTCGACGAGCGCCTCCAGGCACCCACCGCGCTGGCCCCGCTGATCGACCCGAACGTCCACTCTTGCGGCACGGTCTACCCGCACGGCGTGAACGAGCTCTCACACCCGGAGCAGGGCGTCTACCTGGTGGGCATGAAGTCCTACGGTCGTGCGCCCACGTTCCTCGCGATGACCGGCTACGAGCAGGTCCGCTCCATCACGGCGGCGATCGCCGGCGACCAGGAGGCCGCCGAGCGCGTCGAGCTGACCCTGCCGGAGACCGGTGTATGCGGCGGCGCGGGCCTGTTCGACGACCCCGACGCCGCCCAGAGCAGCGACGGCGGCGGCTGCTGCGCCGCCCCCGCCACCCTCCAGATCGGCATCGGCGCCCCGGCCACAACCTCCGGCGGCTGCTGAACACCCCACCCACCCAAGGAGGTTCGCCATGACAGCCCGCGTACAGCTCGCCCTGCGCGTCCCCGACCTCGCCGCGTCCATCGCCTTCTACACGAAACTCTTCGGCACCGAGCCCGCCAAACTCCGCGACGGCTACGCCAACTTCGCCATCACCGAGCCCCCGCTCAAGCTCGTCCTCATCGAAGGCACCGCGGACGAGGCAACGCGCATGGATCACCTCGGCGTCGAGGTCGAGACGACCGAGGCGGTCCACGCCGCCACCGCCCGCCTGGGCGAGGCCGGCCTGGCCACCGACGTGGAGAACGACACCACCTGTTGCTACGCCCTCCAGGACAAGGTCTGGGTCCACGGACCCGGCCAGGAGCCCTGGGAGGTGTACGTCGTCAAGGCCGACGCCGACTCCCTGGCCAAACAGCAGGGCAGCACCTGCTGCACCGGCACGGCCGAGGCCGACACCGGCGCGAAGGAACCGGTCGCCGCGGGCGGCTGCTGCTGACCCGCCGATGACCGACGTCCGCGCCAGCGGGGCCGTGACCGGGACGGGGGTCCGGTCACGGCCCCGCGCCGCGCTGCCCGCCCTGTGCGCCACCCAGATCACCAGCTGGGGAATCGTCTACTACGCCTTCCCCGTGCTCAATCCGCAGATCACCGCCTCCACGGGCTGGTCGTCCAGTGCCACGACGGCCGCTTTCTCGGGCGCGCTGCTGATCTCCGCCGTCACCGGCATACCCGTCGGCCGCGTCCTCGACCGCCAAGGCCCTCGCGCTGTGATGACCACCGGTTCCGTCCTGGGCGTCATCGCCGTGCTCGCCATCGCCTCCGCGCCCAACCTGATCGCCTTCACCGCCGCGTGGCTCCTGGCCGGTGTGGCCATGGCCGCCACCTTCTACCAGCCCGCCTTCGCCGCCCTCACCCGCTGGTGGGGCAGCGACCGCATCCGCGCCCTCACCATCGTCACCCTCGCCGGCGGCCTGGCCTCCACCGCCTTCGCCCCGCTGACCGCCACGCTCGCCGAGCACTTGAGCTGGCGCAGCACGTACGCCATCCTCGCGCTGATCTTGGCCCTCGTCACCATCCCCGCTCACGCCTTCGCGCTACGGGGACGTTGGCCGCCCGCACCGGCGTCGCCCTCCCAACGGGATGCCCCCAGCGGGGCGGTGACCCGCAGTCGGCCGTTCCTGATGCTCGCCGCCGCGCTCACGCTGAACAGCTTCGCCATGTACGCGGTCGTCATCGCCCTCGTGCCCCTCCTGATCGCACGCGGCGCGAGCCCCACCGCCGCCGCCTGGGCTCTCGGCCTGGGCGGCGCAGGACAGACCCTCGGCCGCACCCTGTACGCGGCGCTCGCCAGCCGCACCGGCGTCACTACCCGCACTGTTGCCCTGATCATGCTCGGCGGGACAACGACTGCTGCGTTCGCGATGGTCTCCGGCCCCTTCCCCCTGCTCGTGGGCATCGCGGTCGCAGCCGGCATGGTGCGCGGCAACCTCACCCTGCTGCAGGCCACTGCTGTCACCGACCGTTGGGGAACCACGGACTACGGACGTCTCTCCGGGCTGCTGGCCGCGCCTGCCACCATTGCATCTGCCTTGGCTCCGTTCGCGGGAGCCGCGCTTGCCGGACCGCTCGGTGGCTATCCGAGCCTGTTCGCCGTGCTCGCCCTGGCCTCCGCCGCAGCGGCCCTCCTCGTGCTGGGGAGCTGACGAAGATCACTGAAATTGGGGGGCGGACAGACGAGTCGGCACCTGCTGGCCAGCTGCCGCGATGGACAACGGACAGGAGCAAAGCCTGTCCATAACTTGATCTCATGCCACCAGCCCCGCCCTCGAGCCCTCAGTGGCGCAAAAAATCGAACACATGCTTGAATCCGCTCATGCGACCGTTTCCCGACGACCTCGTTCAGGCACAGCAGGAGTGGATCTCCGCCTACCGTCAGCTTGCCGACCAGCCCGGCCAAACAGGGCTGCGGCGCCGCTTGTACCAGCTGTCGACCGCGGTGTTCTTCCACCCCTACTGGACGGAGCGTGGCGGCCGGACTCCGGCAGCATGGCAGCAGCTGCGGGGTGTCGGACGGGAAGAAGGGAGCTGAAGATGAGGGGCATTGACGTGGTCAGCGGTGCAGGCCGTGTCCGCGCTACCGCCTGATACACCTCGCCTCCGGGCGATCCTGCGGTACCTCGACGAGCAGATCACTGACAACGAGACCGTGGGCGTCTACCTACGGCTTCAGCACGATGCCGTCTCCAAGGCGCTGGCTCGTAACGAAGGTCCGGCAGCGGCTCAGCCTGCCCAGACGCCCCAAGAGAGCCCAGATGCCCTTCCCGCCTTCGCAGGGGGCCGGCGGGGGCTGAATGCGACAGGCTTCGCCGTGGAGCGGCAGCCCAGGGCGATCGGGCCCGAGCCAGCCCGCATCCACACCGACGACTGTCGGAACGCCGGCCCGACGCATCCGATCACCGCGCACGACGCCCGCGCGGCGCTGTTCGACCCGATGGTGCAGGCATGCGGATTCTGTCGCCCTGACACCGAACTCGGTATCGATCTGGACTGAGTTGGACGGGGCCCGGACTGGCTGCTGCGGCACCCTGCCCGCTGCGGCTCGGCGGAAGGGAAGGTGGCGCAAGAGGCCGCTGGGCAGGCAGGATCGAGACATGAGGATTCTCGTGTTGGGCGGTACTTGGTTTCTGGGCAGGGCAGTTGTCGAAGGCGCGCTGCAACGGAATTGGCAAGTGACCACCTTCAACCGCGGGCTCTCTGGCCAGGCTGTCGCTGGTACCGCAGCGGTGCATGGCGACCGCATGAACCCCGGCGACCTGCAGCGACTTGCGGAGCACGGCCCGTGGGACGCCGTGGTGGATACTTCCGCCTCGTCGCTTGCGCCGCGCGATGTCCTGGCGGGCGCAACGGCGTTGAAGGATGTAGCCGGGCAGTACGTGTACGTCTCGACGGTCTCTGCCTACCAGGGATGGCCCGACGAGCCACTGACAGAGTCCTCGCCGGTTCTTGACGGACCGCCGGACGCTGATAGCGAGTACGGGAAGATGCCTGAGGGCTGGGACGGACCTGACCTGCATTATGGCCGTCAGAAAGCTGGCACGGAGCGAGCCGTGCTTGCCGTACTCGGACAGGGCGGCACGACGATCATGCGACCGGGCGTGATCCTCGGCCCGGGGGAGTATGTGGGACGCCTGCCTTGGTGGCTGACCCGCGCAGCGCGCGGCGGGAAGATCGTCGCTCCGGGAACTCCCGAAAAGACGATCCAGCCCGTCGACGTACGGGACGTTGCGGCCTTCGCGCTCGACCGTGCTGAGGCCAGCTCTGGCGGGACTTTCAACGTCACCGCACCGGTGGGGCGAGAGACTATGGGGGGATTCCTTACCGCGTGCCTGGAAACAACGGGTGCTCCCGGAAGCCTGGTGTGGGCTCCTGATGAACTACTCATCGAGCACAAGGTGCGGCAATGGACAGAACTGCCGCTGTGGCGCACTCACGCTGGCGTGTGGCGCATTGACTCCAGTGGTGCATACGCTGCTGGCCTGAGCTGCCGTCCGCTGGCCAAAACCGTGGCCGACACCTGGCGATGGATGCAAAGCGGTGGAATGCCGGTGGAACATCCCCGCTGGGCCGAGCACGGTATCGATCCCACCAAGGAAGCGAAGATCCTCGCTGCACTCGGCCGCTGAGCCTGCGACCTCCTACCCCTCAATGGCGAGCCGAGCAGCGGCCCCGAGTTGTTGGGGAGCAGCGATGCGGCAGAAATGCTCGATCCGTTCGCCCAACGAGGCCGCCTGTGGTGAGGTTTGGAAGTCCGTGTGCGTGAGTTCACTGCGTACTGCGCTGATCCGTTCGACGACCCCTGCCCCCCGCCACTCGGCTGGTAGCTGGAAGACCGGCTCAAGAGCTTCGACCGCTCCGTCCAGTTCGCGGCGCAGCAGACGCGCGCCCGCGAGATCGACTCCCGCCTGGGAAGTGATCAGCACTGGTCGGCGCTCGGGAGGCTGGGCGCTTAGCAGAGACAGAGCCTGATCCGCAGCTTCCTCGGCGCCTTCGGCGTTACGGAGGAGGAGGTATGTAGTGGCATTACTCATCGCGACTCGATCCGGCGGAAAGCCGAACTCGCCACCAATGTCGTCGTGCATTTCGTCACGGCGACCCGTGTCGGCCTCCAACGAGCGACGGATTGCCTGAGCGGCAGCGTCACCGTTACCAAGGTGGCCGTAGGCCCGGCCTTCGATAACCGCGAGCCGCGTCACAGCGGTGTCGCCGAGTCCAGAGAAACGCTGTGCGGTGTGGACCAGACGAACCGCTTCGCTGGGACGGCCCTCCCAGTAGGCGCGTAGCGCCAGTGCGCCATGTGCGAATGCCTGAAGAGGACCATGCTCGATGACCTGCCCATACAACGCGGCTGTACGAGCGAGCTGGGCAGATGGGCCGAGTGCGCCCAGGTCGAAGCAGGCTGAGCCGAGAATCGCCGCAGCCTGACCCGCGTTCAGATATGCGCGCTGGCGTTGGCGGGGCATCTGAGTGCGGTCGAGCATCTCCTGTGCGACGGCGAGCAGTTCCTTTGCCCTGCGGTACACCTCGAAAGGCGGTGTGCGGCCGTAGGTCTGCGCGATAGTCACGACGTCTTCTTCGAGCTGATCCATGCTGATGTCGGGCACGGCCTGGGAGGCTGCGGCGCCGGCGTGTGCGGCGGCATCCCGAGCAGTCATTGCGAGTTCACCTTCGTTGAGCGTTCGTTGTTCTGTGGTGGGCCCCGTCGCCTCGCCAGGTGGAGCGAGCAACTCCCGGATTGTGTAGTCGGGGAACATGCGCGCTAAGACTTGGGGGGCAGGCCGGGCGGGTGTCTGGACCTTGCCTGCGGTCCATCTCCGATAGGTCATCTCAGCGACTTCGGCGCCCCGCAGGACAGCATCGCCTGTCTCTGTGTACAGGTCTTCTGCTACGCCCTTGTAGATCCGATTGAAGTCGTCGTATGTCCAATGCCGCTCGTCCATGAGCCGCCGAAGGAGCGTCGCTTCTGTCATGGGGTGCTCTCCCGCCCTTCCCCCCCCGGCCGCCGAGTGGCGTCGGGTGGTGTGTCCCCTGCCTAGCCGATGATCACCCCTCAGCGGCATCCCCTAACACCATTCCGTGGTGATGGTGCCCAAGTGGTATCTGGGCGGCACTTGACACCTTCTGACGGTGCCTCAGCGACACCCCAGTGTTATGGCGTGCGCCGCAGCAACGGCGCAATCCTTACCAGGCTGAATTTGCGCCAGCACGTTCTGTGACGCTTCCCAGCGATCCGAAGCAGCCTGACCGAGGACCGGGTGCGACAGGCACTCATCGCCAGTCCACGGAGGGCCGCCAGCGTCCGATCGGTACTACGCGGCTCCTGGAGGGCACGTTGATGACGACCTCGGTATGGCCTCCGAGAACGCGCGACCGGTCCGCGCTGGTTCACGCGTACGTCGATCTGCTCGGGTGGACCCTCTTCGTCGGCTCTGACCCGGTCCAACCGGGCGAGCTGGAGGACGCCTTCACCTCCAACCCGAACACCGTCTTGCTCGCGTCGTGCTCTTCCTTCGACGCCGTATCGATCCCGTACAGAGCGGCCACGGAGGCGCTGATCAGGCTCGAACGGAAGGAGCTTTCAGTGCCCTGCCTGCTGAGCGGCGAGAGGGGCATCTTCTTGGTCGAGGCCGGCAGTGGCCACCGCGTAGCGGCACTCGGTGGTGTCGAAGTCGCCGCAGGGGACGCCGCTCGCATGATCCTGCCGCCGACGGTCGGGGCACGCTGGGACACGCCGCCGTGGAGACGTAGCGAGCGGGTGCCGGTGAAGCTCCACAACACCGACGTGGTTGGGCCCTTCCTGAGCGGTGCCCTACGCCTCTTCTCGCACTCCTCCGAGGCAGGTGGAGCCGCATGTTGATGCCGTGCGGAGGCTCCGCGAGCACGACGGCCGACACCATGGTCCGCCTCGTAGCCAAGCTCCGGGACTGGGAACCGCTCGACTGGGACGCGACCTTCGACGCCTTAGCCAGCGTCCTGGACTGCCAGGCACCTCTGGACGACGAGCTCGAAGAACTCGCCCAGCGCCTACGCGGTGCCCTCATGCAGATCGTCACCATCGCTGTGGCCGGTCTCGTGGACGAGGACAAGGAAGCAGCCGTGCTGATCGCGCGGGCCCGGACCCTGCGTTCCGTGGAACTGCCCGGCAACTACTGGATGGCGCTCGGCCACCTCCGCCGCCTGGGGTGGGTCACCAGCGAGCTGGTGGAACTCCTGTCCAAGACCGGGCACCTCAAGGACGCCGCATGACGACTGCCGCCGGAACTCCGATCCTGCCGACCGCAACCGCCCTGCCCGCGGCGGAAGCGTACGACTACGACTACTACCGCGCCCGGCTCGCGCACCCTTGCGTGCTGGAGCAGAGTGTCGCCGTCCGCGCCCTCCGGATGCCATTCCTGGCGGTGCCGGTCGGCGGTCCGCGCCGTGGTGGCTACTTCCCCGTACATAACGTGCTCATCGGCCTCGCAGTGTGCGACGTTCTCGAAGGCCGACCGGGCTTCATTCAGCCGCGGCTTCGTTGGTCGCCGGATCGTGACGTCAGCCTCCTGGTCGAGTGGGGCGATGCACCACCGGCCGAGGACGACGTGGCTCGCGGTCGCTTCTACGGCTACAGCGACGCCGCGATCTCCAAGTTCCTCCGCTCCACCGCGCGCAGACCCCCGACTCCCTCTTCGACGTCCACCCGTTCCCCCGCGGGGCTGTGACGTCGAAGAGGGCCCTACCCCGTACGAGCAGATTCGAGAGGAAGAGCACCCATGTGTCGGCACGATCCCCCATGCCCCGCCGCTGAGGCGTCCGACCGCGAGGCGGCCAAGACCGTCCTGCGGGATGACGTGCTGGGCTGGACGCTGCTCTGCAATGGAGTGCTGCTCTTCGCGGACACCGGCGAGTTGCTGCCGGACGGCCGGGTCATCGCTCCCCACCGTCCCGCCGTGCCGACGGGAGCAGCCGCATGACCGCCACCGCCAGCCGCCTGGTCCCGTACATCACTGCCCGCGAGGGTGAAGAGGCTGATTCCTTTCTGGCGCTGCGCGCGAGTTTTGGCGCCGACGGCCGCTCCCGCCTCTCCTACTGGGACGAGAGCCGAGACGATCGGGATGTCCGCGACACTCTCTGGGCCCGGACCTCGCAGTCGATAGGCCGTGACGGGATGCCGGAGGGACCGCCGCAGTGGCGACTCGTGCACCCTGCCCGGCAGCGGCACACGATGATGAACCTCCTCTGCCAGGTCTGTGTTGGACCGACCAAGACCCCCGACGGGTACTTGTTCCTGGAGAGCGGCACCGTTCCCGGGCCAGGAGCCACCGTCCGCACCGCACAGCCTCCGGTCTGTCTGAAGCACGCGCGCGCCGCATCCAAGCTGTGCCCCAACCTCGTCCGGGAGGGACACGTCGCCCTGATGGTGCAGAGCGCACCGCTCTTTGGCGTCATCGGCACCCCCTATCAGTGGAGCAGCAGCGGTGTGCAGGCCCTGGCAGGCGACGACACACCCCTCCCGTACGGCAGCCCCAACCTGCGCTGGTTCCTGGCCTCCCAACTCGTCCGCACCCTGCGGGCCTTCACGGTCATCGACCTCGACGATCTCGCGCCCGCCGCCTAGACGGCCCCGCCAAGTTGGCAGGCGGGGAATGCCCAACAACTCCGACTCCCGAGGGAGAACCTCTCTTGATCAAGCCGCCCGAGGACGACGAATTCCGCGTGGTCACGTGGAACGTTGAGCACAACGGCATCAGCAACAGCGGTGACGACGCGCGATGGCATCTGGCCATGGACGTTCTTGCCACCCTCCGGCCGCACGTGCTTCTCCGCCAGGAGCTGACCCGCGCGGACATGTTCGGTGGGCGCGCGGTCTGGGCGGAGTCCGCCCGGCTCGGCGGCCACGCGGCTTTCCTTGCCAGCGCGACCCCCGAGTCCGCCAACCCGACCGGCGTCTATGTGGACCGAGACCTGTGCCAGCCGACCGAGTTCTTCGAGCACCGCACCGGGATGTGGCACCCGGTATGCAACCCCGTGGTCCGGCTCAAGGGCGCTTTGAAGAAGCTGAGTCTGGCGTCGGTCCATCTGTGCTCCTTCGACCCCGCCACGCGGGCGAGCGAGGCGAAGCGAGTGGCCACGCTGGGCCGGCCGGGCATGGCGGCGATCGTCGGGGGCGACATGAACTCGTACTCGCACCGGCTGAGCAGCGGGCATCCGCTGCCCGACTGGAGCCAGATCAAGGACCGGGCTCACTTCGAGGCGCGCACGATCGAGCGGGACGGCAAGCGGGTCTCCGACACGCTGCCGGACGAGATCCTCTCGGGCGAATACGAGGGACGACCGCCCGTCTTCGTGGAATTGGGGTACTACGCCGCGACCGAACTCGGCCTGGAGGGAGCTCTCGAACCGACTGCGTCGTTGTGGCGCACGGACCAGGGGACGAGGCAGCGGATCGACCGGCTGTATGCGACAGCGCAGGTTGCCGGAGCCCTGACGGGGCTGGAGGTCGTCGTCACCGATGAGGTGATCGAGGCGTCCGATCACCCCCCGGTGGTCGCCACCTTCAGTCTCTCGGCGCTGCGTCGTGCCCTGTCCGTAGATCCGGCAGTCGCCGCCTGAGCCGGGACAGACAGCGATGCCACGGCAGTGCCGCAACGAAGAGAGGAACCGATGAGCGAGATCACTCTGTTGTCCTGGAACTTCGAGAACAACGGCGGGAACGACCCGGCGAAGCGCCTGAAGGCACACGAGCTGTTGGTCTCCCTCAATCCTCAGATCGTGTTCCGCCAGGAGATGTGGGGAGCGGATGCCAACGGCAACACGATCCTTTACGAGCTGGAGCACGTGCTCGGCCTGCGAGGCTGGCTCGGACCCGAGTCGTGCACCGCCGTCTTCGCCGATCCGCGCGTATTCCGGCCGGTGCGGGAGTGGGACAAGGCCGCCCCCATGTGGGTGCTGCCGCCCACAGCACTGATCATGCGCTACCTGCCTGCCGGGGACGAAGCGATGCCGCTCGCCCTGGTCTCCTACCACCTCAACTACGCGTCCGGTACAAACCGGGTGGCCGAGTCGGAATGGGTTTCGACCTGGGCCGACAAGAAGTGGACCGCGCCGCAGGGCGAGACCGTACGGATGCCGTGCCTGGCTGCTGGTGACAACAACAGCTATCCGGTTCCTGGCGTCGAGGGCGATCCGGCGCTGCCGGTACTTGAGCAGATAGACGACAGGCCCCATAGGTTGCATCGCTCGTACGTGGGAGCGGGCGGCACACGGGTGATGGATACCCGCCCGGACGAGGCGCTTCGCACCGCGGGCTTGGAGGACGTGGCCCGCTATTGGGCAACAGCGAGACGCGGAGACAAGAGGGCGGTGTCTCGGACGGTCAATGCCTGTGCGACGCACGGCCCGGACTCCCGCGTCGACCGTGTCTACGGCACTACTGACCTGCTGACCGCGGTGACCGGTGTGGACGTGGTTGAGGTGCCCGAAGACGTGTCGGACCACCACATCGTCCGCGTCACCCTCGATGCCGACTGCATCTCGGACGTCCTCAATCACCAGACGATCGCCCGAGCTGTCTGATTCAGATCCCACCGACACCCCGAGAACGCCAAGAGAGAAGGAACTCCGCGTGTTTATCGAGATCCCGAGCGAAGTCGAGGCCGCTCTGATCGACCGTTCTCTCCCGCCCTGGGAACTGGACGGTTCGTTCCTGGCGCAGTCCACCATGGAGGAGTATCGGACCGAGCTGACGGCCACCCCGCAGTTCGAGGAGACCGCCGCGACGCTGCGCCACGCGCTGACCGGGGCGGGCGGCGGGTACGCAGTGCTGCGCCTGGGGAACCTCGCCACGGCGCTGGGGACCGACGACGACCAGTTCCTGCGGCTGGTGACGGGCTTCGCGGCCGAGGTGGCCGTCCCCTTCTCGCCCTTCCCACGGTGGCCCCTGTGGAAGGACATCGGGGTCAAGGTCGACAAGGACCCCGGCAAGTCCAGCGGCATCGGGTACAACGCGTTCCACATGGACCTGGTGAACGGGACCCTGCCCCCGGACTACACCACGCTCCTGTGCGTTCGCCCCGACCCGCTCGGCGGCGGCCCCAGCATCCTCTCCGACGCCCACGCGGCGGTGGCGCGGCTGTCGGAGAACAGCCGCGCCCTCCTGGCCGAGTCGGCCTACCACTACGGGACCTTCTTCGACCTGCACGGCGTCGGCGAGGAGTACAAGCCGTTCCCGATCCTGGACGGCTCCGACCCGGGCGGGTTCGTCCGGTTCACCGCCAAGATGCTGAAGAGGTCCGAGCTCGGCGAGGCGCACGCCGACGCCGCCAGGGAGCTCGCCGAGGAGCTCGTCCGGGGACAGGTCTCCTTCATGCTCCAGCCCGGGGACTACCTCATCGTGAACCAGCGTCGCTTCCTGCATGGCCGGGAGGCGCTCCACAGCGGTCAGGAGACCGTCTCGGTCGCCGACCGGCGGCTGCTCCTCCAGTTGTTCCTGCGCGGGAGGGAAACAGTCGCGCACCGGGCTCCCCGGGCCCGTGCACGGACCTAGATGAGGGAGTTGCGCAGCGACTGCCACACAGCGCCGGCCAGCGCCCGCGTCGCTCGCGGGGCCGACAGATGCTCGTGCTCGCGGTACAGGGCCCAGTTGTATTGCACGAGCGACAGCTTGTTGGAGGACAGCGATCCCGCCTGGTGAGCCCTGTACACCGCAAGCGGCTCAGCCAGGCCCCGGGCGTCAGCGCCGTCCCGCATGATCGACAGCCAGAGGGCGTAGTCCTGGCGCTTGCGCATCTCCGGCATCAGCCTCGTGCCCAGGACATTGCGGTCGTACATGGCGGTGAGAGCACCGATGTGGTCTTGGACCAGCATCGCGCGGTAGTCCACGTGCTCCCGCGCACGGATCACCCGCCCGTTCGGGATCCAGTCGGTGCTCTCGCCGTCGTAGTCGGCGTCCATCTTGAAGTACGAGGTGAACGTCAAAGGCGCAGTGGCCTCCGCAGCGAAGGCGAGCTGTTTCTCGGTCTTCTCCGGAAGCCACATGTCGTCGCTGTCGAGAAAGGCGATGTAGTCCCCGCGGGCCCGCTCGATCGCGAGGTTGCGGGCCCGGCCCGCACCGCCCCGTTCGGGTGCCGACTTCGGCAGGACGCGCTCGTCCTGCTCGGCGAACTCGCGGAGCAGGTCCATGGAGCCATCGGAGGACTGGTCGTCGGTGACCAGCAGCTCCAGGTCGCTGTGGGTCTGCGTGAGCACCGAACGGACGGCTGCGCCGAGGGTGGCCGCCGAGTTGTACACGGGCATCACGACAGATACCAGGGGCACAGCTCTTCTCCTTGCCAGATCAGGAACGACGGTCCATTCAAGCACTGCAATCGAGTAGGAGCTGTCATGCAGATAGTTGTCGCTGGTCAGGGCTATGTAGGGCTTCCCCTGGCCGTACGCGCCGCCGAGGTGGGTCACCATGTCGTCGGCTACGACGTGGACCCGCACCGCGTTGAACAGCTCGCCGCCGGCCAGTCCTACGTGGCGGACGTGGACTCCTCGCGGCTGCGCGCAGTGCTGGACTCCGGGGCCTACTCCGCGACCGCCGACGCTGCCGCGCTGGTCGGCTTCGACATCGCAGTGATCACTGTGCCGACCCCGTTGCGGGACGGCGTGCCCGACCTGACCTACATCGAGTCCTGCGCCCGGACGCTGGGCGAGCACCTTCGCCCCGGTGCGACGGTGGTCCTGGAGTCCACGACCTATCCCGGCACCACCGAGGAGCTGCTACTGCCGATCCTGGAAGAGGTGTCGGGTCTCAAGGGCGGGGTGGACTTCCTGGCCGGATTCAGTCCCGAGCGGATCGGAAACAAGCGGTGGTCGTTCGACGGGACGCCGAAGTTGGTGTCCGGAATCGACGCCAAATCACTCGATGTGATCAAGGGTTTCTACGACGGTATCTTTCAGACCACGGTACCGGTGTCCGGGACGAAGGTCGCCGAGCTGGCGAAGCTGATCGAGAACACCTTCCGGTTCGTCAACATCTCCATGGTCAACGAGATGGCGATGCTGGCCGCCTCCCTCGGCGTGAACATCTGGGAGGCGATCGACGCCGCCGCAACCAAGCCCTTCGGATTCACACGGTTCACCCCGGGGCCGGGAGTCGGCGGGCACTGCCTGCCCGTTGACCCGATGTTCCTCTCGTGGAAGGCCCAGCAGGAGCTTGGCGTCCCTTTCCGGTTTGCGGAACTCGCCGCCGACGTGAACCGGCACATGCCCGACTACGTCGTCCGGCGTCTCGTGGAAGCACTCAACAAGAGCGGCATGCCCATCAGGGGATCTCGGATTCTGCTGCTCGGCCTGACCTACAAGTACAACGCCACCGACCTTCGCAATTCCCCTTCGGCACGTGTCGCCGAACTTCTCATCGACCTCGGCGCCGAGGTTCGCGGCGCCGAACCCAACATCCCGGACGGCGACGACACCAAGCTGAACGTGCTCCGGGTCGATGCGAGCCCGGACGAGGTAGGGGCCGCTGATGCAGTGGTTCTTCTCATGGACCACCCGCGATTCGACCTCCCGATGATCGAGAAATGCGCAACCTATGTTCTCGACTGCCGAAACCGTCTTTCCGGAGCGAACGTCGAGACTCTTTAGCTTCTCGAAATCACCCCGGACCGCGGCCAATCCTCCACCTTCGGGAGCTCTCTTGCGCGACGAATGGGAACACGCCCACACGGACTACACCATGCCCGTGCAGCGTCGCATTCCTGCCTCGCTGGCCGAAAGCGAGAGCGACTGGCGCCACTACCTGGAATGCTCAACCCCCAACGGCTGGCTGATACAGAACAACGCCATGACTGACGCGCTCGTCAGCGGAAAGCCGATGTACCTGCTGCACACCACCAAGGACATCGACGCCATCCGCATCAGCCGGCAGTTGCACGTCTCCACCGGATGCCTGGTCGGAGCCCTGTACTGCTCGCCTCTCGTCAGTCAGACCGAGGGACTGCGTCCACACAACCTCGGCGCCTACCTGATGCGGACGAAGCCTTCCACCACGCCCATGGTCTTCGAGGTAATCCCGGATGCCCCGATCCGGCCCAAGGGCGTCGACTACCTGCATCTCGGTGCCATCCACCTGCGTACCTACCTGCGCTACCAGAGCTTCCTCACTCCGGCCGAGAACGACCAGCTCGACCGCGCCGTGCTGGCCGGGCTGCGTGCCGCGGCCGTGTTCCTCGACGTCGCCTTGCGCAACGCCGCCGGCCATGCCACTCCGGCACCCGAGTTCATCGACCAGTTGTCCGACGCCGTGGCCCGCGTGCCGTTCCTCGGCTACCTGTACTTCGAGGTTCTGTCCGAATACCTGATGCTCCACTCCGTTACTCCGGAGACCAAGACCTATGCCCAGGCGGGAGAGCTGAACAACTGGCTCTACAAACGACTCGCCTTCGCGGCCGTGGACGGCATGGACCAGTTGTTCGACCTGGCCCGTTTCAATCCGCGCCATCACCGGCTCGTCCAGCTCGTCGAAGGCATGGAACCGGCTCTCGGCCCGGGAGTCGCCGAGTACGTCCGGCGACGACTGTCCCACCTGTTCGCCCGCACCGCGCTGCACCCATCCCAGGATGCGGCATCGGTCACCTTCCAGGGCGCCGATCTCAGCACGCTCCGCAAAGCCGCGCCCGGACTGATCGGCCAGATGATATTCCGCGAGATCCGGTACATGCCGCGCTATCAGCAGCTGTACCACTGCTTCGAGAAAGCCAAGGCTCTTGAGGCATGGGACTACTGGAACAACGAGGGAATACCCACCCCCTTCAACGGAGTCCTCCCAAAGGGAGAGATAGGGATAAATCCCGTCTACGCCCGATCGGCAGTCAGAGTGTGGACGGCAGAACTGGACGGTAAGGGCTATTTACATCCGGCCGATGAGGTCACGGCCGTCTTCACACCGCACCTGGCGTCATGGTGGGCGCCACCCCGTCATCGCGAGATGCAGAACGCCGCCGATGATTCACGATTCGGGGTTGCCCTGGGAGCCCGATCTCCGGTTCCACCCCAACGGTCATCCATGAATGGAGTTTCCGCATGACCGCCCAGCTCCTGAACATCCTGACCGGCATCAACCGCACTGCCGAGCCTTCGTCCGGGAGCATGATCCTCGTCAACGACCTCTACGGCGCGATGCCTGAAAGCCATACGACTTTCCTGGGCAGAGCGCCGGTTGATCAGGCTTGGGAGGCTACGTTTGATCAGCTGATTACGCTCTCCACGACGAAACGCCCCCACGGCCCGGACTTCGACCCCTACGTAGACGAGTTGACGCGTGAGGTCGGTGCGCTCATCGAGAAGATCCAGCCGAACGCCATTCACGCCCAGTACCTCGGGTTCGCTCTCAGCCTGGCCTTCACCCGAACCGCCGGCAACATCCCGATCATCGCCATCGCCCACGGCCCCGAGGTGATGGTGGCCGAGCGCAGCGCATCGGAACGCGAGGCCATGAATGAAGTTGCTGCCGCCAGCGCCGCGATCGTCGCCCCGACCTCCGCCCTCGCCGACCGCATCGACCGTCTCACCGGCCGCCGATTCACCGACCGACTCACCATCATCCCGTGGGGCATCCCTCTGAGTGATACCCGGGTACGCGATCAACCGCCTACCGGAACCGGACCCCTGTCTCTGGTGCACGCCGGTCGCCTGGACGACAACAAATCCACGATCACCGCCATCGAAGCCCTCGCTTTAACCGATCAGCCGCACCACTTGACCGTGATCGGCAAAGGAACCCTACGGGAACATCTGGAACAGCGGGCTATCGAACTCGGGCTCCGGGACCGGGTCCATTTCGATCCGTTCCTGCCCCGCACCGAACTGTGGCGCCGCCTGCCGAAATTCGACGCCTTCGTCTTCACAACCAGGGGTCTGGAGGCTTTCGGGCTCGTCCTCATTGAGGCCCAAGCCCACGGACTTCCGGTTGCCTACTCCGATCTGCCCGGTGTGAGGGAAATCCTCGGGGGCGCTGGCGTTCCCTATACTCCTGGCGACCCGCGCTCGCTGGCCGTGGCCCTAGACGAGATGGGCCGGGACTTCCACCGGCGCAAGGCCCTGAAAAAGGCGGCTCTCGATAACGCGCGCCGATACGACATCACTACCACCGGCCGCCAGCTTCGCGAACTGACGCTCCGCGTCACCTCTTAACCCCGGGGTCAGGAGGAATTCGGGCTGTCAGCTGACGGGGCTACGCTCGAACATATGAGCACTCCCACTGAAGGATTGACCCTCGGGGCCGTCAGCGCCCTGATCGAACGCAAGATCCTCACCGACATCGTACGTATCAGTAGAGCGGGCGAGCCGGTCTTCAACCCGGACACAGGCCAGTACGAGCCCGGCCCGCCCGTCATCATCTACGAAGGGCACGGCGGGGTCTTCCCGAATGGAGATCCCGGGATCGTGCTGCACCTGGAAGGTCAGGCGTACGTCGACGACTCCGCGTCGAAGTACAAGCTGATCACGCCCCTGGACGCCCCGGTGGCCTCGCGCGAGGACACGGTGAGCGTCGTCAACGCCGCCGACCCGGCAGCGATCGGCCGTACGTGGCGCGTCCTCGATGTCGGGCAGACCTCCACTCTGGCCGTGGTCCGCACGACGTTCCTGGATCAGAACACCCAGTCCAGCACATCGGGCAGCACCTCGTGAGCACGCCGATCGACACCGAGGCGGAACGGGAGAAGCTGGAGTCGACGCTGCTGGTGGACACGGTACGGATCACCCGCCCAACGGGAACTCCCCAACTCGACCTCTCGACAGGCCTCCTGGGGTCCGTGCCGGCGGAATCGGTCTACGAGGGGCCGGGAGCTGTCCTGTCCGGCCATGGACAGGTCACCGCGCAGCACGTTCTCGGGCGGGAATGGCTCGACGATACGGTCAGCTGGTATCGGCTCCTCACGCCGATCTCGGCGCCCGTTCCCGTGCGGTACGACCGCGTGGAAGTTGTGGCCGCAGCGGGCGAGCACGCAGCGACAGCGAATCGGGTGTGGCAGGTTCTCGACCCATCGGAGGCATCCACGGTCGAGATTGTTCGGGTGACCCGTCTCGACGAGATCACCCCTCCGTAGACGCCGGGCGAGCTGGACTGCCAGCGGATACCCGTAACCTCGGATAGGTGCCAACACATCAGAGTGAAAAACCTATCTCTCCCGAGGGCGAGCCCCTGTCGGTGCGCGTTGCCGGGCAGGGGCATACCGCCGTCGTGGAGATCGGCGGTCACGACGTCTCCCGGGACCTCTCTGCCTATTCACTGGCCCACCGCGCGGGCGACGTACCGCAGATGGTCATCGAACTCTCCCCGAGATCCACGGCGACCGGTGTGTTCGAGGGCCTGGCGCACGTCGTCATCGGCGACCCGCCGGACCCTGGCCCGGCAGCGGCTGCCTTCCTGTCCGCGATCAGTCCCGCCGAATTGGAGAAGGCCGCGCTCGACCGTCACGACCTCATGGACGGCCGCCCGCACGAGCTGACCCGCGCCATGCTCGCCCTGCTGCGGGAGTGGGCCCTTGGTCAGTGGGGCGAGCCGGAACCGGAAGACGGGCAGTGAGCCAGTGGCGTCCTCGCTGAATCCGCACCCCAACGCCCACCCTCGTGCGGGCGCCTACTCCAACGCGTTCCAGATCGCTGCGCAGCTCGACGCCAGAGCGGCGCGCACTCTGCCCGAGGTCACGGCCACCGTCCAGCACTACGCGATGCTGCTGGAGACCAGGATCAAGGCCAAGGCCAGCGGCAGGCCGGGCCCCAACGCACCCACGGGCGACTACCGGCGCTCCTGGACGCACGAGGTGTCCACGGACGGGCTCTCCGTCACGGCGGTCGTCGGCACGAACAAGCCCCAGGCCCGACGCCTGGAGTACGGCTTTGTCGGCGCCGACAGCCTGGGGCGCATCTACAACCAGCCCCCTTACCCGCACGTCGGGCCAGCTGTCGAGGAGATCCGGCCGCTGTTCATCGCCGCGCTCGGCGACACCATCGACGACGACTCGTGAGCGACCGCCACGCCGTCCGGCGACAGATCACCAGCCCCGCAGGAGTAGAGGAGGAGTAGTGCCCGTCTCCGGCAGAGAAGTGTCCCTCGCGATCCAGAAGACACTGGCCACAGCAACCGCCCGAAGCTGCGGGTACGGGACCGCCCCCACGGCATCAAGTACGCCCACCGGCGCCACGATTCCCTACAGCGTCCTCTACCCGCTGGGCGTGACTACGAGCGGCCCGCCCTACGGTGACGGGGACGCTGACGCCCGCGTGCTCGTCCAGGTCACCTCGGTCGCCTCAACCGCCGAACAGGTCGAGTGGATGGCCGACAAGGTCCGCACCGCGCTCCTCGCGCGCTTGAGCGGGACCTACGTCAACACCATCACCATCACCGGCTACATCGTGATCGACCGCGAGCTGGACAAGGAGGAAGGGATGTCTGTCAGCGGCGGCGTATACAGTTATGTGCAGCGGTACGTCCTCACTGTGACCAGTCTCGGGTCCTGACGTTCCAGCTACCTCACCGCGGAGGCATCTCGCGGACGCCCGGCCACCCGGCACGGGCCGATTCCCCCTTCATGGGGACCGGCCCGGCGTGTGCGCGCTCCGGAACATCGGTTCCCGGAGAGCGAGAATCAGTGTCACAGCAGCGGTTCACCCGTCGCGGCACCACGAAGTTCTTCTTCCTGAAGGACATCGTCTCGAAGGAACTGATCCCGATCCGTCCGGAGCTCGGCGGCACCAACGGGACCGATCTGTCCCCGGCCATCAGCGACATCGAGGGCTTCGCCGTCGAGAACACCCCCATCGATACACCGGACTTGGCGACCGAGTTCACCGGCAACATCCCCGGTGAGGACAAGGCCGACAACTCCAGTCTCACCTTCTATGAGGACAAGGTCGACAACGCCCTGGAGACGCTCCTCGCCAAGGGCGTCGAGGGGTACGTGGTCATCCTCCGCAAGGGCGACATCCCGGCGTCGAAGTCCATGGACATCTTCCCGGTGCGCGTCGGCTCCAGGTCGAGTACGTACACGACGGCCTCCGAGCCGGCGAAGTTCAAGGTCAGCTTCAACGTGACCGGCAAGCCCGTCCAGGACGTAGCCGTCCCGGCCGCGGTCTGATCGGCGGGGGGTGCTGCATGACTACGACCTTCGTTGAACCGCCGGCCGATGCCGTCGCTCGTGATCCGCACTGGGCAGCCAAGATGGCCCGGCTGCGGGCCCGTCGACTTCCCGAGCGCGCCGTCTCCTTCCTCGACGACCAGGACCTGAAGCAGCGCGTGACCGACGCGGCGCTCGACATGGCGAAGGCCCGCACCAGTGCTGTTGCTCGGGCCTCCGAGATGGAGGTACCGGCCGACGAGCGTGAGAGCTGGGCGCTCGCCCAGCCGGAAGTACTCGCGGCCCAAGCCGCGCTGGACGAGGCCCGGCGAGCCCTGGCGGCCGGGACCCTCACGCTCACCTTCCGGGCTCTGCCGCGACCCGCCTGGGAGCAACTGCTTCGCGAGCACGCTCCCACGGAGGAGCAGGCGGATCTCGGCCACGAGTACAACGTCGAGACCTTCCCCGCCGCTCTCGTCTCGGCCTCCTCGGTGAACGGTATGAGCGAGCCAGAGGCGCAGGAACTCCTCGACAGCTGGAGCGACGCGGACGCCAAGGCCCTGTTCACGGCCGCGCTGCTGGTCAACCAGACCATGAGGGCCGACCTGGGAAAAGGCTGATCGCCGACGCCCAGTTCAGGGCTGAGATGGAGCTGTGCCACGCCTACGGACTCCCGCACTCGCAGTTCACGGGTGCGGGGGACGGCCGGTGGACGGCTTTGGACCGGGCGAAGGCGATGGCCTACCTCGCGTACCAGCGCAGCGTGTGCGAGACCTGCGGAACCCGGGCGGCGGAGTGGGACGAGAGCCAGGGCGGCGACCGCTTCGCGTACGTGGCTGAGCCCTACCGCTGTGTGGGCTGCGAGGTCATCGAGATGGAGCGCGAACACATTCCTGATGGACCAGATGCGCGGGGGCTCAAGATCGGGCTGAGGCCCAGAGAGGCATCCTGACGTGGCTGGTGCCTACACCCTGTACGTCAACCTGCTCGCGTCAACCGGTGGGCTGTCCACCGGTCTGCGGCAGGGCGCTGCCCAACTCCGCGCTTTTGACGGGCAGTTGGATGGAACGGCTGCCCGGCTGAACCAGGTGCGCGTGGCCGGTGACAATCTGGCCCGCGCTCAAGTGGCCGCGTCGGCGCAGATGGTTCGCTCCCAGGCGCAGGTGGCTCAGGCTGTGCAGCGGACCACTTTGCTCCAGGAACGCGCTGTCCGTGCACAGGCGGTGGCAGCAACAGCGGCTCGTCGTGCGGCAGCGGAACAGGCTGCGGTCGCGGCGACGGGAGAGCGAGCCGCACGGGCGCAGGCCCTGGCGCAGACGATGAACGCCCGCGCCCAGGCCACGGCGGGCGCCGGGGCCGCAGCCGCCGCACGTACCGCCGCCGCGGCGCAGACGGCCGCCGCCCGCGCCGCCCAGGAGCACGCCGAAGCCCAACGGCGTGCGGCTGCGGCCCAGACCACGGCGACGCGTGCCACCGGTCTCGCTGCATCGGCCGAAGCTCGTGCCGTGTCCGCAGTGCGGATGCGGGACGAGGCCCAGACCACGGCAGCGCGCAACGCGCAGCGGCAGGCACAGCAAGTCGCACGGGCCGAAGCCCAGTTGGCCGCCGCACGGAACGCCCAGGCTGCGCGGACCGCCAAGAACGGCCTGCTCATCGGTGCCGCACTCGGCGTCGGTGTGGCTCAGGCGATTTCGCTGGAGCGGGCGATGGCCAACGTGCTGACGATCTCCCAGCAGATCACGTCCGAGAACGTCGGAGCCTTCACCGATCAGATCGTCGAGCTGTCCACCCGCCTGCCGCAGACCGCCGACCAGCTGGCCGACGGCCTGTATCAGATCGTCTCGTCCGGCTTCGACGGCGCGGACGCCATGGAGATTCTCGAAGTCGCGGCTCAGGGTGCGGCAGCGGGCCTGACCACATCGGAGACCTCGGCACGCGCTCTTCTCGGGGTGCTGAACGCGTACGGATTGTCGGCGTCCGACGCCAGCGACGTCATGGACGTGATGTTCCAGACCGTCAACTACGGCGTCATCTCCTTCGAGGAACTCGCGCAGCAGCTCGGCGACGTCGTACCGATGGCTGCGGCGGCCGGCGTCGAGTTCGACGACATGAGCTCTGCGCTCGCCGCGATCACCCTCACCGGGATCCCCGCGGCCGAGGCCGTGACGGCCTTGAACATGCTCCTTACCCGCGTCATGAAGCCGACGCAGGACCTCAAGCAGGCTGTCAAGGACCTGGGCTACGAGTCGGCCGCCTCCGCCGTCGAACAGGATGGCCTGTACGTGGTCGTGAACAAGCTGAATGGGGCGGCGGGCAACACCGCCGAGGGCATTGCGAACATGTGGAAGGACATCCGCGCCACCCGGGCCGCCCTTGCCTTGGCCTCCGCCGGGGGACAGAACTACGCCAACACCTACGCGGGCATCGCCAACGAAGTGGCACGCGCCGAAGCCACGCAGAAGGCGTACGCCCTCCAGACCGACACTGTCACCGGCCAATGGCAGCTGGCCTCCAACCAGGCCCGCGCTCTCGCCATCGACGTCGGCCGAGCCCTGCTGCCGGTACTGATGACCGTCGGGTCCGCCGTCCACACCTTCGTCGGCACCATCGAGGACCTCCCCGGACCGATGAAGTCCGTCCTCACGATGGTCGCCGCGTCCGTTGCGGGACTGCTCCTGCTCCGAGCTGCCTACACGAAGGTCACCGTACAGGTCGCCGCGTTCCGTACCGCCCTGGCCGCCACCCAGGCCGGAGGCGCTGTGATGCCCGCCGTGCTGGCCGGCAGCAGCCTCGCGGTCACCGGCCTCGCCGCCGTCCTCACCCTCGGCATCGCCGGATACGCCGCTTACACCGCCTCCAAGCAGAAGGCGAAGGACGCCACCAACGAGCTCGTCCAAGCCTTGCAACAGGAACGCGAGCAGGCGACGACCGGCGCCAGCATCAACAAGCTGTACGACCAGCTCACCGCCGACGGCGCACTGAAGGATCTCGAGAAGGTCGGCATCGGCACGACGGAGGCCATCGACGCGATCACTTCCGGCGGGGCGAAGCTCGCCATCCTCCAGAACCGCCTTCAGCAGGACTCTTACGAGTACGCCGGTAAGGCCAGAGCCGGTGAGGTACCCGGCGACTACGAGAGCATCACCAAGTACTCCGAGGCGGAGAAGACCCTCAAAGAGCGCCACAAGATGTGGTCCGAGGCGGTCAAGAAGGAAGCGGAGATCGCCCAGCAGAAGGCGATCGTCGAGGCGAAGATCAAACAGCAGGCCAAGTCCAGCGGCGGGATCTTCGACCTGTTCTCCCTCGCGGACATCGACCGCACCGGTGCGCCCGAGATCACCGACGAGATGAAGGCACTGGCCGAGGCCGTCGGCGACGCCGTCGACCCGTCGCGAGCCTTCAGGGACGCACAGACCGCCGCGGCTGAGGCGATGCGCAAAGCTGGAAAGGACGCCGACACCGCCAAGGTGAAGCTGTCCGACTACATGAAGGAGCTGCACAAGCAGCTTCAGGCGCAACGTGACTTCCAGGGAAACCTGTCCGAACTTGCGGTGTTCGGCTACGACGACCTGGCCGACCACTTCGCGGAACTTGGCGTGGACGCCGCGCCGATGCTCAACGAGCTCGTCGGGCAGCTGAAGAAGGGCAAGACGAAGGTCGCCGACGAGCTGCGCGACATCGTGACTGAGGACGCGGAACGGTCCACAGAGGCGTACCGGCTCGGCCTCCAGAAGACCGCTCAGGTCACCGAGAGGTACGGCAAGGAGATCGGCCGAGCCTGGGCGAAGGCATCGGAGCGTAACGACCCGGCCGCCTTCCAGAAGGTCACCGAGCAGATGGCCATGGTCGACCTGCGGAAGGCCGTGAAGAAGTCCGTCGGCGACGCGCGCAGCGAGTTCGACCGTGGCATGGGCCTCCTAGCAGAGGTCGCCAAGAGGAAGGGAAAGGACGCCGCCGCAGCCTTCCAGGACGCTCTTCTGTCAGGCGACACCGAGCGAGCTATGGACTCCCTGAAGAGCATCTGGGGAGCGGACGTACCGATCGGGGCCCCCGAACTCTCGAAGGTCGTGGCCGCGTTCTCCAAGGCCGGAAAGGACGCGAACGCCGAATGGTCCGGGGCGCTGGACCTTATCCGGCAGGTCGCCGCCACCAAGGGCACCGAGGCCGCAACGGCGCTGACGTCAGCCTTGCTGTCCGGCGATATGGCCGCAGTCAAGGTGCAGCTCGACGCCATCGGGTTGTCGGTCCAGAACATCCCCGGCACCAAGTCGGTCACCGTCAACGTGTCCACGAACCAGCCGCCGCCCGTTGTCGTCCCGCTCCTGATCAAACGGCAGGCCACCTCCTGGGACCGCGATGCCAACGGTGTCCCCGACTCCATCCAGGCGCCGAGCAAGCAAGCCAACGGCTCCGTTCTCGAGTTCTACGCCGGCGGAGGTGTCCGCGAGAACCACGTGGCGCAGATCGCGCGGCAGGGAACATGGCGGGTATGGGCCGAAGAAGCCGCAGGCCCTGAGGCGTACATACCGCTCGCCCACAATAAGCGAACCCGGTCACGGGCGATCACCGAGGAGGTCGTCCGGCGTCTTGGTGGGAAGAGCGTTGACTGGTACGCCGACGGAGGGCTGACCGGCTGGTCCTACAGTTCCTCCGGCTCGACAGGGCTGGTCTCGATCTCGTCGATCCGCTCGGACTCCATGCGGACAGTGAAGAAGGGCGGCAAGGAGACCGAGGTCTTCGACCTCAAGCTCTTCGAGAAGAACCTCGACAAGGCGGTAAAGCGCGCCCAGCGGTGGCGCAAGGACCTCGCCACCGTCGCTCGCCGCGCTGGCCAGGATGTCGCCGACGCCCTGGAGGACATGGGTGAGGACGGCGTGGAACTCACCCACAAGATGGCCACCGGCAGCTCCAAGTACGTCACGGAGATGACCAAGGACCTGGAGAGGCTTGGCGTGGTCGCGCGGGCCACGCTGTCCGACTACACCGCCCAGCTCAAACAGGCGATCAAGGACCAGGCCG
Source organism: Streptomyces akebiae (assembly GCF_019599145.1). NCBI lineage: Bacteria > Bacillati > Actinomycetota > Actinomycetes > Kitasatosporales > Streptomycetaceae > Streptomyces > Streptomyces akebiae. The sequence goes on from NZ_CP080647.1 coordinate 7,043,487, forward strand.
CGTTCGAGAAGAACCTTTCCAAGCTCGCGGCCATGGGCTACGGCGACCTGGCGACGATGCTCGCCGAGCAGGGCGACGAGGACGCGGAGGACATCGCCGCCGAAGCCGCCAAATCCCCGAGCAAGGCCAAGAAGGCCAACACCCAGGCCAAGGCCGCCTCGAAGGCCATCCCCGACGACGACCTCCCGGACCTTGTGGCGATCATCTCCGCTATCACCTCCAACAAGACCGGCATCCACAACGTCGCCGAGAAGACAGAACTCGACGAGGACCGAATCATCGAGATCGCCACACTCGGCCGGACCCGTATCAAGGACGCGCTGGGAAAGAAGGCCACGCGCTTTCTGTCCGACCTGGACAAGGCCAACAAGCAGCTCGCGTACGAGGACGGCGGTATCCGCGCCGGTCTGTATGCCACCAACAACGGGATCATCCGCTTCGCCGAGCCCTCCACTGGAGGGGAGGCGTACCTACCGCTCGGGGTCAACAAGCGGAGATCGGCGACGGCCGTCCTGGCGGACGTGGCGAACAGGTTCGGCTACCAGCTCACCGCGGCGGGAGACAGCGGCCTCGTACGACTCGTCGACGCCCGGCCTGCCCCGGTCCAAGTCGTCGTCGTCCGAGAAGAGCGGCCCGCCGCGCTCGTCGGATCCATGCCCGTGACCGTCAACGGCGCTGCCGACGCCAAAGCAGCCGACCAGGTCGGCACGGAGATCATGCGGCGGCTGCGCAACGCCCAGAGAGGAGGCCGTATCTGATGGCCACGATCACCCAGGAGTGGCAAGTCGACTTCGCCGGTGTCCTCATGGGCCCCGGAACGCCGTACCCGATCAGCGAGATCACGGGACTGGGCACACCCGAAGTCCGGGCCCAGGATGTCGAGTTGCCCACAGAGGACGGCTCATTCCCCGGCGTGGACTACTACAGCCCTCGCACGGTGACGATCGAGGCTGGCATCAGGACGCCGGGTGACCCAAAGGCCGCTGCCGACGCGCTCGCCGCACTCGACCAGGCCGCCGCCGACCCGGCCGTGCGGAAGACAGCGGGTGCCTTGCAGACACTACGGCTGCTGTGGCCTGGGCGTGGCAGTGCCAAGCAGCTCTACGGCAGGGTCCGCCGAGTCGAGGCCGTGTCCATGGCACAGGCCGTCTACGGGTGGATCCCCGTGACCCTGGAGTTCGCGGCCACCGACCCGCGCTGGCATGGAGAGCTGGAACAGCAGACCACGATTCCTCTGGCGCGCGACGACGACGAAGAAGGCTTCACCGCTCCCGTGACCGCGCCCATCACGACCGGCGTGGCAAACCCCGCAGAGCGGCCCGGCTGGGTCACCAACGCCGGGGACCTTCCCACCTGGCCCTCCCTGAAGATCAAGGGCCCGGTTGTGAACCCTCGCATCTGGATCACCGAGACAGGTCGCGTCCTCGACCTGTCGCTGACCATCGGTGAGAACGACACCCTCCAGATTGAAACGCGCCCTGGTACGCGCTGGGTGCTGCGCAACGGCGCCAACGCTGCCTACGCCCTGTCTGCTGCGTCCCGCCTTGACCTGTTCCAGATCCCTCCCGGAACGAGCGAAGTCCGCTGGACCGGCGCGGACTACACCAACTCCACCCGTCTCGCGGTGTCGTGGCGCGACGCCTACACCGCCCTGTAAGGAGAGCACTCTCAGATGGCACTGATCCAGCCGCCCATGCTGACCCACGGCGGCACCCACCCCGCACGCGCCTTCCGGATGATGGTGCGCGATCTCGCGTCCGGGAACCAGGGCGTGACCGAAGGCAACGACTTGAAGGTCAGGCAGTGGACAACCCCTGGTGCCGGCGTCCGAGTCGGTGACGGCTCGGCGGTCGTGACGGGAGCTGCTTGGGGCCAGGGCTCCTACACGCAGTACAACGTGGGCGACGCCATCGTGCCGATCGCTCCCACCGGTTCCTCAGCCCGATCCGACCTCGTGTGCCTTCGAGTTGAGGATCCGGAGTACGAAGGCAACCGTGACCCTGCTGCCGACGACATCGGCTACTTCCATGTCGTGTCGGGCGTCTCCGCCACTGCGAAGGCAGTCCCGTCCGGAATGACGGCGATCCCGCTGGCACGCCTCGACATTCCGGCGAACACGGCCACCATCACCAGCGCCATGGTCACGGACCTGCGGCGGATCGCGAACCCTCGACGTGAGCGGACGTTGTACACCGCTTACCCCAGCGCGCTGAACAGGCTGACCGCGCAGAACGGCCAGTGGTACAACTGGCCAGCCGCCGCCCGCTGGAAGGTCCCGATCCCGAGCTGGGCGACGAGCGCAAAGCTTCTGGTCACTCTCGCGGGCCTGCGCCTTTCGGAATCCGACGTGTTCGCCAACATGCAGACCTCCTTGGGCACCGACACAGGGCAGACCACCGCCATCGACGACGACCAGGGCGCCAACATCCGCCGCAACACCGTCGTCCTCGCCGACACCATCACCCTCTCTGCGGCCTTGCGCGGCACCACCCAGGACCTCTTCGTGCGCACCCAGCCCTCCAAATCCGAGTGGGGCAACCTCGGCGTCGACGCCGCGACTTCCCTGATCGCCGACGTGGAGTTCACCGAAGGCGTCGTCTGACACGACACCGGCACCACCACACCACGGCGCGGGGGAGAAGCAGGAACGCGCCTGATGGCGTCGCCGTCGTACCGCTACCTCACCACCGACGCACTCACCAACAAGGTCCTCGCCTGGGACCTGCCCCTGACCGGCGTCGAGTTCGGGCCCGCACTGTCCGCCACGGGCAGCCTCACCGGCGCGGTCGAACCCCGCCTGGCCCACCTCGTCCGCTCCCAACTCGACCCCGGCAACACCAAGATCTACGCCGAACGTGACGGTCGGCTGCTGTGGGGCGGCCTCATCTGGCGAGCCGACCCCCAGGGCCAGCAGCTCAACATCGAGGCATCCGGCTGGGGTTCCTACCCCTACCGGCGCTACGACCTCCACGGTCAGCTCAACGCACGCGGCCCCTACACCTACGCGGACCCGTGCAAGGTCGTCCGCGACGTGTGGGCGTACTGCCAGGAGACGCCGGACGGCCAGCTCGGTATCCGGGTCGACGACACCACCTCGATGGTCACCGTCGGGACTCCGGAGGATCCCTACCGGATCGACTGGTGGGACACACCCTCGCTCGGTGACGTCATCTCGGACATGGTCGCCGTCGAAGGCGGCCCCGAGTGGACCGAAGAAGCCACCTGGCAGAACGGCACGCCGCAGGGCCGCGTCCGAATCGGCTGGCCCCGCCTCGGCCGCCGCCGCACGGACATCCACTTCGAGTCCGGCGTGAACGTCGTCAAGGCGGTCCCTGTCGAGTACGACGCCGACAACCTCGCCCAGGTCGTCATCGCGCTCGGCGCCGGCGAAGGCCGCAACCGGCGCCGCGCCGTCGACGCCGTACGGGACGGTCGACTGCGCCTGGAGCACCTGCTCGAAGTACCGGAGGAGAAGGCGAACGACAGGCTGGCCGCGCGCGCCCGCACGGAACGCATCTCCCGCCAGGTCATCGGCGAAGTCACCGAGATCACCATCCGCAACCACCCCGCGGCCCGCTTCGGTTCCTGGCAGATCGGCGACGACGTACGGGCCCGGGTCCACGACCAGTGGACCGACTTCGACGCCTGGTCCCGCATCGTTGGCTGGCAGATCCAGCCCGCCTCCGGCGACACCCCCGAGCAGGCAGTCATCCAGCTCCAGCGCGCAGACCGCTTCACCTACGGGGGAGGCACCGCGTGAGCAGCGACATCGCCCGCCTGGCCGCCCGCGTCGCCGTCCTGGAACGGCAGCTGGCCCGCACGACCCGCACCGCCCGCATGGCGTACTCATCCGTCGAGGACGGCGCGATCGAGGTCTATGACCAGGACGGCACTCTGCGCGGCAGCATGGGCCTCCAGGACGACGGCACCGTCGGCTTCGTCGCCCACAACGGGCCGCCGCCTCCCGCCCCCACGCCGCCCCTGGTCGAGTCCGCGCTGTCCGGGCTCAACGTGACCTGGCCCGGAACGTGGACGGACGCCGAGACCGCTCCGCTCGATCTGGCCGAGGTCCAGGTCCACCTGTCGACAACCGCCGACGCCGAACCGGATACCACCAGCCCCGTGGCCGCCTTCCACACGGCCGCCGGCGGAAGCATCACCCTCGCCACCGACACCTACACCCCGCTCTGGGTGCGCCTGATCGCGGTCAACACCTCCGGCACGGCCGGAGAACCCTCGACCGCTGTGCAGGGCCAGGCCCGCAAGGCCGTCCCCGACGACCTCGTCAACGCGATCATCGACGAAACCAAGCTTGCCCGCGGCGCGGTCACCGACGCGGCGCTCGCCCTCGGGGCCGTCAACTCCACCGCGCTCGCGGACGGCGCGGTGCTCGCCGAGAAGCTCGCCGCCCACTCCGTGACGCTGGGCAAGGTCGCGAGCGGCGCGATCACCCTCAGCTCGCTCGGCGGCGCACTCGCGGACGCCACCAGCCAGCGCCTCGTCGACACGATGGGCGAGGCCGCCGCCTGGCAGACCACCGATCAGGGCAGTGGCGCCACGTGGGCGCACCTCACCGGCGTACCGGACGCTCCCACCGGCCGGAACGTCGGTGAGGCGCGCGGCTTCATCCGGCTTCGTGGCACGACCCTCGTCCCGTACGAGCCCGGTGTCCTGTACCGGATCAGCGCCCGGATCCGGGCCACAGCCCAACTCGCCACCGGCCCGGACGCGTTCTACGTCGGCGTGCTCGGTGTGGGCGCCGATCAGACCACCCTGGTCAACCGCGCCGGAGCGAACACCCCGAACAGCCACTACTACATCGCGGCGTCGTATCGATCGCTGCCGACCACGGACGGCTGGGTCACGGTCGTCGGCTACCTCAAGGACCGCGCGGCCGCCGGCTCCGCCGGTCCCAACAACGACCCGCGCTCACCCGGCACCGTGCACGACGCCGTCCGATACATCACCCCCTACTTGTGGCTGAACTACGCCTCGATGGGTGTCTCCGGCTCCCCGGCCGTCATGCAGGTCGACGCCGTTGCCATCGAGGCGCTGAAGACCGGGATCGTCGACGCGACCAACCTCGTGAGCGGTTCGGTGACCGCCGCCGCGCTCGCGGCTGACTCGGTGATCGCCGGGAAGGTGGCGGCCGACGCGATCACGGGCCGTGAGATCGCCGCGAATTCGGTCACGGCGACTGAGATCGCGGCCGCCTCGATCTCCACGGACAAGCTGGTCGTCGCGGGCGGTACGAACGTGCTCAGCGACCCCTCGTTCGAGGGCGCCTACACCGCGGCGATCGCCACGACCGTATGGTCCGTCGTATCCGGCGGCAACGGCTCCGCGAAGGCGCTCCGCGTCGACGCCACGGCGACGGCCGCCACGACACGGTCCCTGAACGTCACGTCGATGCCGATCCTGAGCGGAGAGCAGCTCTACCTCGCCATCGATGCCAACGCGTCCGCCGACTGGGCGGGAGGCGCGCTCAAGTTCTACGCCCGGTGGTTGGACGGCACAGGCGCGACCGTCGGCTTCGGTGTCGCCCAGGTGGACGTCCCAGCTCGCGGCTCGTGGCAGCGCCTTGCCGCCACGGTCACGGCGCCGGCGAACACCACCGCGGCCACGGTCTGGGTGGAGACGTACCAGTCGACCACCGGAGCCGTGCTGTGGGACAACGCAGTCGTCCGCCCGGTGGTGCCGGGCGTGCAGATCGCCGACGGCGCAGTCACCGCGCCCAAGATCCTCGCCGGAGCGGTGACCGCCGAGAAGATCGCGGCCCTGGCCATCACGGCCGAGAAGATCGCGGCGTTGTCCATCACCACGGACAAGCTGAACGCCTTGTCCATCACGGCGGACAAGATCGCGGCCAACTCCGTGACGGCAACGAAGATCTCGGCGGGCGCGATCGAAGCGACCCACATCAAGGCCGGGGCAATCACGGCGGACAAACTCGACGCGGACGCCATCAACGGCAAGACGATCAGCGGAGCCGTCCTCACCGGCAGCACCCTCCAAACTGCCGCGAGCGGACAGCGAGTTGTCATCAGCCCCGGAAACACCAATCCGGAGACCGGATCGATTGAGTTCTATTCCGGCAGTGCCGATGAGTCAGCACCGGCCGAACTCAATACCGCCATCGCCTACGCCTCAGATTCCTCCGGCACCTACGAAGTTCCCAGCGTTTCACTCAGCGCCCCGAAGGTGACTGGTTCGAGCCAGGAAACAGGGGTGTTCCTGCAAAGTCACGTGCCGGGCTATTCGGGAGGAGTATTCAACCTCTACGCAAACGATCTGAGCGGCAACGGAGTTGCCTACATCAACGGGTACGGCGCTGATACATCGGCCGCCGGATCGTCCATCGAGCTACACGTCCGAGATGCGCCGTCCGCATCGGCCCAGTCCACTGCCAAGCTCACATCCAGCGGATTCGCGATCGACCGAGACCTCAGCGTCTACGGCAAATCCCAGGGTCGCGGATTCGTCGCTCAGAAGACTCTGACCGCGAACGTCACCTTCTCCAGCACGGAGACGGCCCTGATCACCACCGGCAGCATCACGTTCAAGGCCGGCCGCGCCTACCGTGTCTCCCTCTGGGCGCTGCACAGCGCGGCCAGCGACAGCTACGCGCTGTACCGAATCCGCAAGAACACCGTGGCCGGGACGATTTACAAGGACCAGATACGGGTCAACAATCTGCAAGCTTCCACTGCGAACGCAGCCGTTTCCGTCCAGACCATTTTGACCAACACCACGGGCAGCGACGTCACGGCCGCACTGTGCTGGACCGGAGCTCAAGGCGGAGTCGCACAGACGTGGACCCTCGCCGCCAGCAGCAGCAACGTCGCCTATCTCCTGGTGGAGGACTGCGGCTCCACCGACGACTACGTCGGCCAGGCCATTACTTGACTGGATTGGCTCTACTTTGATGGTTCTCGTGATAAAGGTTGTTACTCAGAAAGGAACTGGGCCGCCAAACCTGCTGGCTGGAATTCCCTTCCGGGCGGCGATAGCTGCGGCTTTGCGCCTAATCTCATCCTTGGTGGAGTCGTAAATCTGGTCAAGCGTGTGGTCGAGGATTTCAACTCCGTCCAATACATCGGAGATCCGAAGGCGATGGTCGTGACTTCCGACATTCCCAATCCACTTGACAGCAAGGAGAAGGTCAGTAGATACCGCATGCTCGGGTTTGGCTGCTTTATGGGCGACGATCCTATTGTGGAGGCTTACGTCATAGGGCCTTCCGTCGCGGACTCTCTTCCTTGGAATTCCTTGATCATCCATCAATGCCTCGACGGCGGATCGAAGGCGATTGGCGGCTGAACTGGGATCGACCCAGGTGATTTTTGCTGCCGCGTCGATCAGTTCTTGAACTGTTCGAGGGCAGAGATCGTAGCTTTCGATTAGCGGAAGGTGGGGTATGAAGAATCTTGGAGTGAAGAACTCGATATACCCGTCCTCACTGCTCTTCAAAAAGAGGCCAGTGTCGCCAACCAGTCTGACAAAATCACAACTGGTCTTTTGGCATTTCAAGAGGCAACTGAAGTGGCCGTGCACCCAGTCGGGATCCCAATCCGGATGAGATTGGGCCCTTTTGCTACCTGCGGTCTCTTCCTGGGTCATGGAATTGCTTACAAGTGCCAATCCGCCTCGCCTGCACGATGGGCAAGGAATGTGAGGCCACTGCGGCCCGTCCCCGTCCAGGCCCTCAGCGATTGCCCTGAGGTCCTTGATGAGCTGGTTTGCCATGCGCCGCAGTCTGCCAGTCCGTCGGTCAGTACGCAGGGAGACCTCCAGGTTAGCTCGGAGAGGAGCCGCGCAGGTCACGGAGACAGTGACCATCACCGTCACTCGAGCGGACGAAACACAAGAGAGGCTCAGGTGAGATGACTGGCGGTCGCGTAGCAAGCCCGCTCCGGCCGTTGCTGTAGGTCCTGCCCATCATGGCGGCGCCGCAGTGCAAGGTGGACGAACGGAAGTAATCCGTCGCTCATATGACGAGCCTCGTGGAACGATTCGGCCATGAGCAACGAGGTTGAGGAGCCCGAGGAGGGTTCCGAGCCGGGGCCGGTCGATCCCTTCGGCTTGGCTCGCGCGTTCCAGCCGCTGACGGACTACTACCGCACCACGATCGCCGAGACGTTGAGGCCGTTGGCCGAGGCGGTCATCTCGACGAGCCGAATTGGCGAGGCGATCGGCAGGCAAGTGGCCGAAGCGGCGGGCTTGAACGCGAGGCTTCTGGAGACCTTGGAGCCGCTGAATGAGCACTTTAGGGAGTACTGGCGCGACTTCTTCGAGACGCTCGGCTCGCTGAAGGAGCGCATCTACCCGCCGAACCTTCACGACGCCACGCCGTCGGTCGAGGAGTTCGAGCAGCTCCTACTTGAAGAAGGCATACCTCTGATGTGGGTGCCGGGGCCGAAGATGGTGTCTGCTCTCTTGGACGCGGCCGACGCCGGTGAGCGTCGCCGCGTCATCGGGCGACGGTGGAAGGGCATCATCAACGACTGCGAAGCTGTGATCGACAGCGTTGACCATCCCAGTCTCCAGGACTCGCGGAACTTCGCCTTCGACTGCGTCGACGCATTGCGGGACGGACACAGCAACCCGGCCCAGGCGCTTGCTGCCAACCTGCTCGACAGCCTGATGCACGCTCACTTCAAGAAGCCCGACAGGGTGAAGCTCACGTCCAACAAGAAGGGCGGGGTCAGGTTCGATTTGAACGACTACCAGATCCGTGTTGCTCTGACGTTCGCTCCGGTCTGGTATGCGCACGCTGAGTATTGGCCCAAGAACGGCGACCCGATCCCGCGCGTGTTCGGCAGGCACCCGAGCGCCCATGGTGTGTCGCGCACGCAGTACTCGCGGATCAATGCCGTCTACGGGCTGATGCTCGTCACGTCGGTGCTCAAGTTCTTCGACGTCGAGTTGGAGAGGTAGCTGCGCAGCGCCATGCCAGACCATCAAGCAGGTAAGCACGGCAGTTCAGGACTGCCTCGAGTCTCATAGACTGATCTTCAGCGGCGCGGGGCTGCCGAAGGGAAGCACCGTGACCGCGCCGCCGGGACAGGACCCCACGCCGTGGGAACTGCTGCGGGCCATGCAGCAGATGCGCGACGACCTGCGTGCCGACTTCGCCGCCTTCAGCGCGCGGCTCGCCGAGATGGTGACGAAGATCCAGTACGACGCCGACCGGCGGACTGACGAGGTACGGATCAAAGCCGTCGAGGACGACGTCGCCCAGATGCAGCGCGAGCGCGAGACGGAGCGCCAAGAGGCCCGCGGCGTACGGCGGTTGGCTCTTACCGCCCTCGTGGCCCCGGTCGTGGTGGGAGTGATCGTCGCGATCGTGACCGGCAAGCTCGGACTGTAGGCTCAGAACAGCAGGCGCGGGGGAGAACAAGGAACGCGCCATGCCTGATCTCTGGCTGCCTGGAGCTGAGCGGCACCCGCTCAGCGACACCGCACCCACCGACACGCAGTACGACCCACGCGTCATCTGGCACATCACGTGGGACAAGAACGCCACGGTGGCCACACCCGCCGATCTCGTGGCGTTCGACAAGCTCGTGCAGTACTTCACCGGCGGCGGCAAGGGCGTCGCGCCGCATCTGCTCTGGGATCCCTTCACCGGCAGGACCGCCCAGTTCTATCCGGCGAACAGCCGGTCCAAGTCGGTCGTCGACACCACCGGCGGCACCCGGACCAACCGCACCGGGAAGGTGTGTCTCCAAGTCGAGACGCTGTTCTTCCCGTACTGCCGCGTGAACGAGAAGTCGTACGCGACCGTCCGGGACACCCCGGCCAAGGGACTCGACAAGATCCTGGCCTGGGCTCGGAGTTGGGGGGTGCCGGATGTCTGGCCGATGGGCGCCCCGACCTGGAAGGCGAACCGAAGCGAGCACACCTGGGAGACGGAGGGCGGGCACTACGGCCACGGCCAGACGCCCGAGAACACGCACACCGACCCGGGCCCGATGCCGAAGTGGCCGACCAGCACGTCGACGACGCCCAAGCCGGGCCCGCCGGCGTTCCCCGGCCGAAGCGCCTTCGGACCCGGCAAGTCGAACACTTCGATTCTCCTGTTGGGCCAGCAGCTCGTGCGCAAGGGCTACGGCAAGCACTACCGCGTCGGCCCGTCCCGCGACTGGGGCGAGGCGGACCGCCTCAACGTCGTCGACTTCCAGCACGCCCAGAAGTGGACCGGCTCCGACGCCGACGGCTACCCCGGCCCTGAGACCTGGCGCCGACTCTTCGCCTGATCCCTCTGCCCAGCACAAGGAGCACATCCCCATGAACCTCTACGCTTCGCTGCTGCGCACGGGAGTTCCGGCCGCGGTCGGCTGGCTCGTCGCGGTGGCCCTCCGCCACGGACTCGATCTCGACGCCACGGCCGTCACGGGAGTCCTTACCCCGGTCGCCACCTTCTCCTACTACGGCGTCTTCCGGCTCGCCGAGGAGCACCTGTCGCCGCGGTTCGGCTGGCTGCTCGGCTACGCCCGTCCGCCGAAGTACGAGAACACGTCGCTCACGCTGCCGCGTACCTGACCCACGATGAGGTGACATCGAGCGGCCAGAGAGCCCAGCATGGAAGAAGACCCCCGTCTCACGACGGGGGTCTTCGACCTCTTGGAGACTCCACCCTATCGCCTCTTCGGCGAGGTCGGACTCTGCTTCCACGTTGGTTACAATCTATATGCAGACATGACGTGAGCTGGAGGCGATGGAGTGGCAGAGGGCAAGGCGCAGGCGGGAAGGAAGCCGTACCTGGCCGGCGGAGCTGAGTTCGCCGCGCTGTACGACGTGAAGCGGCTCCAGGTCAGCCAGTGGATCAGCAGGGACCACACCCTCGACTACCGCTATGCCAAGATCATCAGCGGATCGCCGTACTGGCTCCTCCAGTTCGTGAAGGGCTTCGGAGAGACGACCCCGCGCCCGAAGCACCTCAATCAGACGGAGCTTGAGCGGCTGACCAAGGAGCAGGACCCGGGCTACTGGGTGGGGGAGGTTGAGCAACTCCCCCCGCTGGTAGGTCAGGCCGAGTTGGTGACCCTGTTCCGGCTTCCGTCCGGCGCGCTCCTGCGGAAGGCCATGAGTACGGGCCGGTTCCGGCCCGCCGACTACAACCTGTCCGGATCACCGATCTGGCTCCTGGAGCCGGTCGTTGCAGATGCACCCGCGCTACAGGCGGGTGCGCGTGGAGTGGACTGGGTGGCCGATGAGGAAGTCTTGGCGGCCTTGCGTGACGGCAGCTACGACGGGCCCGGATCCAGGATCGTGCCGCGAGGTAAGGCGGCGAACAAGACCGCCGAATAGTCCCAGGTCAGAGGCTTCGCGCCTTGATCTAACCCCTGAATGCATATAGAATGGAAGCGCATCCAAGGGGGTGCGCTTCATTCGTCGAAGGGGGGATCGTGCCGCGATCCAGGGGGCCGCCGGAGGGTGGTCGGCGGTGTTGTCGATCGACAATCCCTCCGTCCGAAGATAGATTCCAACACTCCTGTGTTTTAGGTCTATCTCTGGAGGGGGAGCCTTGCTGATCGAACAGCCGCCGTTGTTCGGCACCATCCAGCCCGTTCGCCACCCCGCCGATGTCGGCAGCCTGACCATCCAGCAGCGATTCGAGGCGTTCCACGCGCTCAACCCCTGGGTTCTCAGGGCGCTGATCCGGATGACCGCCGACTGCGCGGAGAAGGGGTTCGGCCGCATCGGCATCGGGATGCTCTTCGAGCTCCTGCGCTACCAGTACGGCGCGGCGACCCGAGGCGACGAGTTCGCGCTGAACAACGACTACCGCTCCCGGTACGTACGGCTCCTGCTGGCCGAACACCCGGAGTGGTCAGCCCTCTTCGAAGTCCGGGCCCTGCGCACGGACTGACCACGACCTCTTGGAGCCAGATCGTGAACGCACCGGCGGGCACCGCAAAGCCGCCCGCAGTCCAACTGAAAACACGCAAGCCGACGGGGATCGTCCCCTGGCCCCTCCTCCTCATTGAGGGCGAGGAGGGCGCGGGCAAGACCTACTCGGCCGCACAATTCTCCAGCAGCGACCGCATCGGCCAGATGTACTGGATCGATCTCGACGAGGGATCGGCCGACGAGTACGCGGCCATCGAGGGCGCCAACTATCTGATCATCGAGCACGACGGCACCTACCGCGACATTCTCGAACAGGTTGAGGCCGTGCACGCCGAGGCCAGGCGCGCGGCGGCGGCCGGAGAGCCCCCGGTCGTCCTGACTATCGACTCGGGATCCGCGCTGTGGCGGATGCTCACCAACTGGACCTACGAACGCGGTCGCCGGACACGCAAGAACCGTGCGCTGCTCCAGGAGGACCCGGACGCCGCGTTCGACATCGGCCGGAACCTCTGGAACGACGCCACGGAGCGGTGGAACAGGATCATCTACCTGCTGCGCACACTGCCCGGCATCGCCATCGTGCTGGCCCGCGGCAAGCAGGTCAGCGCCACGGACGACAATGGCCAGCCGATCCAGAACAAGAGCGAGTGGAAGGTCTCGGCCCAGAAAGACCTTGGCTTCGACTCGTCGTGCTGGGTGCGCATGAAGCGCAACGCCGACCCGCAGGTCATCAAGGTCCGATCACTGCGGATGCGTGTCGAGAAGAACAAGCCTCTGCCGCTGCGGGACTTCAGCATCGAGGACCTGGTCTTCAACAAGCTGGGCTGCTCCGTCGAGTCCCAGCCGCGCATCATGCCCGCGCTCGTCGGCGATCTCGTACAGCCCTGGCTCGCCCGCATCGCCGGCCTGACGGACAAGAAGCTCCTTGAGGCGCTGTGGCGGGCCGTCCCAGATCCGGTGAACCGCCTGAGCCACGACGAAATCCTCACCATCCGGGCCGCCGCCGAGCAGCGCGCCGCCGAACTCGACAGCCCCCGGCGGGAGATGGGGGAGGGCCCACTGTCCGACGCCGACAAGCTCCGTGCCGCCGCCCAGCGCAAGGCCGACGAGCAGGACGCGGACGCCGAGCAGTGACCGCCCACGCTGACCTCTTGGAGAGCTCCCCATGTCCGTAGCCACAGTTGACGGCATCGCACCTTCCATCTGGGATGCCGCACACGACGTGGACGCCCGTCGTCCCCGTTCTCGTCAGAGACAGCTCGGCGCGTCCGACACCGTGTGCGGCCGACGCGCCGCCTACATCCTGCACGGCACCACACCGACCGATCACCCCGACAAGCGAGCGGCGATCCTCGGAACGTTCATTCACCACGGGCTGCTTGAGTCCGCGCGCACAGAGTACGGATGGCTGGTGGAACGCAGTGTCCAGGACAACCTGATCCGAGGACATGTCGACGTTGTGCAGCTCGACGCGGCGACCGCCGCTCGCCTGCCCGCTCGTCACCGGCCAGCGATACCCGCCGACGTTCTCACCGTGGAGGACGTGAAGACCAAGTCCACGTACCTGTGGGACCGCGTTCTTCGCTACGGTGCCACGGCCGCCGAGCTGCGGCAGGTCCATCTGTACGCGGGCGCGTTGTTCGAGGTCGGGTTCGAGGACGTTCCCGGCCAGCGGTACCTGTCCCGCCTGGGACCACTGGACATCGGTCGTATTCGCTTCCGGTTCATCAACCGGGACTCCGGCGCGGAGCACGTCCAGGAGATCGACTTCGACCCGCAGCGCGCGGCGGAGGCCCAGTGGTGGGTGGAACGTGTGCGCGAGACCGGCAACCCCCAAGAGATGCCCCGCGACTTCAACGGCCCCGGTCTGGACGCCATCTGCGACTACTGCCCGTTCCGCTCCCTGTGCTGGCCCGGGACAGCTCCGGGCGTGCCCGAGCAGACCGCGCTTATCCGCAACGACGCCGACCGCGAACAGGCGCTTATCGACTACGTGAAGGGACACGAGCTCGCCAGCGAAGGCGACAGGGTCAAGAAGTTCGCACGGAAGAAGCTCGACCAGTCCCCGGAGGGGATCTACGGCCCCAACAAGCTGTCCTGGCGCGGAGGCAACGACGAGGAGAAGGACGACGTGGAGGCGATGGTCGACCTGCATGAGGTCGCCGGAATCCCAGTCCCGATGACGCCGGACGTCAACCGCATGGTCAAGAACCTCAAGGACGCAGGATTGGCGATCCCCCGGCGGAAGACCGGCAGGAAGACGCCTGCGGTCATCAACATCGCGCCGGCCTGACCCGACTCCGATGGAGTCTCAGCCCCGCCCGGGAGCGACCGGGCGGGGCACCCCGTCCTGCCGCCGTGCCTGTACCGCCCAAGGGGAACCGTGTCCATCCAACTGATGATCGCTGCGGCCTACTTGCCGCCCGACGTGCTCAGCCAGAGCCAGAAACTCGCCCTCATGAAGATCGCGGACAGCGCCGACGACGAGACGCGACTCGCACGCCCCGGCCTCACCCGCCTCGCGGCCTGGATCGGCGTGACCGACAAACGCGCCATCACCATCGTCACGGAGCTGATAGCCAAAGGGCTTGTCGAGCGCGTGGAGGTCGGCAAGGCGGGACGCTCGGCGGTCTACCGGATCTTCCCCCTCGGGGTGCCGCCCACGCCGACCACGCCGGAGCTCAAGGAGCGCCTGGAGGCCCGCAAGGCTGCTCCGAAGAACCCCAACAAAGCCCGCCCCGGAGTCACGCGGTCGGCCCCCGCAAAGCCTGCGATGACCTATCAGGACGTCGATGACCGCGAGGCCGCTCGCCGAGAGAAGACCGAATCGTCGCAGGTCGAGGCTGTGTTCCACGCGGGGAACCCAGGCGAGGAGGCAGGGTTCCACGGGAGGAACCCAGATGGGCAGGACAGCCGGGTTCCACCGGTGGAACCCGGTGAGTTTCACGGGGGGAACCCACTGGGTTCCAGCGATGGAACCCCTTCCTTTCCTGGTTCTTCCTCTGTCCTTCCTTCCCCCCCTACCCCCACGGCTGACGCCGCAGGGGAGTCCGCGTCCGCTTCGCCAGACGACTCCGCCCCGGAGCGCGGGGAGCCGCCTAGGGGCTGCACGAAGCACCGGGGACGCCCCGCTGCCTCCTGCCGTGGGTGCGGCACCAACCCGCGCGCAGGGCGCCGGAGGGAGCAGGAGGAGGCCAAGGAGGAGGAACACCGGGAGCACGGGCGCTTCTGGGATGAGTGGCACGAGGACGCCGCCAGGCGCCGCCGCAGGGTCGAGGAGCACCCGGAGGCGACCGAAGAGGCGCGCAGAGCTGCGCGCGAGGCCGTACGAGCACGGAAAGGCGACAGCCAGCGAAAAACTTAGGCCCCCGAAAGAAAATTTCACCAGGAATATGGACATCCCTGGCAATGCATATAGAATAGAACCAGAAAGAGGGGGACGGGCCCCCTCTTTATCGGGAGGACGACATGGACTACCTGCCCACTCTTCGCCACTGCCATAAGGGCGCGATCGTGCTCGACAATGGCGCTGCCGCCCGCGAGCAGATCCACAACCTTGCTGACCTCTACCGCCAAGACCCTGAGGGTGTCGGCGACATGCTCATTCAGATCGCCGACCTGAAGGATCTGGTCGACTGCGAGCGCCACCTCGGCGGGCTCGGGCGCGCCATGCCGGTGCGGGACGAGATCGTCGGTGAACTCCTCGATGACATCGGCGGCGCCGAGATCCACCTCGACCACCGCGACAACCACAGGGCGCTCATGCAGGCCCGCGAACTCGCCCACCAGGCGCAGGACATCGCCGACGTCGCCAGTCATCGCGTCGATGAGCTGGAGGCCCTGACCGCGCGAGCCCGGCAGGTGCGAGAGGGGCGGCGTACGGCGCCCCGGCTGGTGTTCGTCGCCCGCCTGTGGTGAGCGCGTCCAGCATCAATTTTGGCCTGAGATAGATCCCAACTCTGTACTGTTGGCTGACACGCGACCTCTTGGAGAAGGAACTGTGAGCAACGAACTGGCGCCGCTGGCCCCGATGCCCGTGCACAACAACACCGACGACCCGCTGTGGCTGGCCCTGTGGAGCGCGTACGAGCCGGTCATCACCGCGCTGCGCCGCATCCCGCTCGTGACCAACGTCGAGTCCGGGAACATGTTCGCCATCACCGCCGAGCTCACCGACGGCTCGTATCTGTGGATCTCCTCGGTCGAGGACCTGCCCATGGACCCCGCCGCGCTTGAGGGCTTCCAGGTCAAGCGCCTCCACGACGACAACCCGAACATCGACGAGGTTTTCTACGACTCCACCGACAGCGGAGAGCAGTCGGAACACGGCAACAACGCCGTCCCGCTGATCCAGGCCATCACGGCCTTCGTCACCGAACGGGGCCTCGCGCCACGCGTCATCGACCTGATCTCCGTCAGGTTTCAGGGCGTGACAGCGCAACGCCAGCCGCTGTCCAAGCTGCTCCATGGCCCCCTCGCTGACAACGACGCGGCCATCAAGGAGTACGGCAACGCCGTGCGCGCCATGGCGGAGAAGGGCTGGACGTGCGTCCACGCGCAAGGCGGCACGGACTGGCCGCTCACCGTGTGGGAGCTGAACGACGAGGTCGCCACCATCTACCTCGCGTCCGCCGGGCAGGCGATCGTCTGATGGCGGGCACCGAAGCGGTCCCGCCGAATCCGGCGGAGGAGACCGGCAAGCGCCGCTGCGCTTGCGTCATCGCCCATCCGCAGGACGAGGCCGAACGAGCCCGCGCCCAGGCCGCATTGGACAACGGACTCGCGACCAACGACGCCCACGGGGTGTTCGTGGCGTGCATGCAGCTCCTTCAGCCCTGCCCGGCTCGCTACGAGGTGGTGGCGCGGTGACCGTGCTGTACGCGCTGCTCGTGCTCGCCCTCGGTGTTGGTGCCGGCCTCGCCGTGATCGTCATCGAAGAGCGCCGCTGGGAGGCCCGGAGCTGGGCCCCGCGCCCCACGACGTACGGCGAAGTCCACCGCCGCCACGCCGCCCACCGCTGATCGCGCTGCCCGGCCCGACTCCGGGCCGGGTAGCCGCAGACCTCTTGGAGAACACCCCGTGGGAAACGACGTCTACATCCAGACCTATGACGGCAAGAGAGCCGAAGGAAGCGGGACCTACTTCCGGTTCGCCTTCACCGCGCTGCCGCGCACCCTCGACGCGATGAAGAACTTCGGGATGCTCGTCGAGCTGCCCGTCCCGCCATACCCGGAGCTGTCCGCCTACGGGCTGGCGGGCGTGGACCTCCGGCCCGGCACCAAGTACGACGCGAGCACGACGAACCGCGTCGCCGAATTTCGGACCGCTTACCAGGCCGTCAAGGACGCCTCCGAGACAGTGCCGACCGGCATACCCAGGTACAAGATCGACTCGAACGACGGCTTCCTCGTGACGGTCGCCGAGATCACCGCCGCCCTCACCACCTATGACGCCCACCCGGGCGTGGCCATCGCCGAGATGCCCGTGGGTGACCCGACATGGCCGAGCTGGATCGCCTTCCTGCGCCACGCGCAGGCTCACGGCGGCCTCCGCACTTACTGATCTCGGCCGTTGCCCGGCCCCGCAATACGGGGCCGGGCACGCAGGACCTCTTGGAGAGCAACTACCCACATGGCCACCTGGATTGACCTTTTGTGTGGCGCGGGCGGCAGCAGCACTGGACTTGTCGAAGCCGGGCACGAGCTGTTGCTCGGCATCAACCACTGGCGGCTGGCGATCGAAACGCACGCCGCCAACCATCCCAACTGTGAGCACGCCGTCATGACGCTCAGCGACGGCTTCCCCATGCGCATGCTGCCCAAGGCTGACGCCCTGTGGGCATCCGTCATCTGCACCGAGATCAGCCCCGCGGGCGGCAGGACCCGAGAATCCAACCAACTTGATCTCCTCGACCTGCTCGAAGAGGAACGCGATGAGTGGGAGTCCCTGACCAAGGACGCCTTCGAGGCAACCCGGGTAACCGCCTGGTGCGTGGTGCGAGCCGCTGAAGCGAAGCGGTTCAAGGCCATCGTCGTCGAGAACGTCGTCGAATTCGGCCTGGACTGGATCCTGTTCGCGACCTGGCTCCAAGCCATGGAATTGCTCGGGTACCAGTACCAGATCGTGTGCGTCAGCAGCGCCCACGTCGGTGACGAGGTCAACCTGCGCGCTCCGCAGTGGCGTGATCGGATGTACGTGGTCTTCACCCTCAAGGCCATGCGCAAGCCCGACCTGGAGCCTAGGCCGCTCGCTCCCTGCGTCGACTGCGGTGAGGACGTGCACGCCGTCCAGTCGTGGACCAAGACCGATGGCCTGCGCATCGGGAAGTACCGGCGCGACTACATCTACCGTTGCCCCAACACCCGTTGCCGCCACGCCATGGTCGAGCCGTACGTTCGCCCGGCCAGCGACGTCATCGACTTCAGCGACCTCGGGAAGCGGATCGGCGACCGCAAGAAGCCGCTCGCCGATACCACCATGGACCGTATCCGCGCAGGCCGCCGCAAGTTCCCCTGGCGCCCGTACTCGATCTCGCTCACTCACGGCAAGGACGGCGGGGACAGGGCGTACGCCGTCGAGGACCGGCCGATGTCCGTCCGGACGGTGAAGCAGGGCGATGCGCTTCTGGTGCCGACCGGCGGCTCGTGGAACACCGACGCCGTCCCCCTCGACGTGCCGATGCGTACTCGCACCACCCGCGAGAGCGAAGCCCTGCTGACGATGGACCCGTTCATCATCGAGTACCGCAACCACGCCACCGCCAGCCCCGCGAGCGACCCGCTCAGCGTCGTCACCGCCCAGGGCAACCACCACGGCCTTGTCACGCACGCCGGCACAGTGCCCGACCGCGCGCGGAACACCCTCGTCGTGCCGTACCGCAAGGCCGCGGTGAAGACGGCCGCCGAACCCGTCCACACCCTCTCCACTCGCGACTCAGCCGCTCTGGTGCAAAACGCCCCGGACATCAACGACTGCTACTTCCGGATGCTCAAGCCCCGCGAACAGCTCGAAGGGCAGCGGTTCCCCAAGAAGTACGTCGTCTACGGCAACCAGGCCGAGCAGACCGCGCAGGCAGGCAACGCGGTCTCGGTCAACGTCGCCCGGTGGATAGGCCAGCGATTGGAGCCCGTCCTGTGACCGGATCACGAACCCAGATCGGCACCCACGTCACCTCCCACGCCCCGTGCTTCGGCGACGAGGACTTCGCCGTTGCCGACGACAGATGGAAGAACGGCATCGAACTGGTCGCCATCTGCGAACCCGTCCTCTACGTCTGCGGCGGCTGCCCCTACCGGGCCGCCTGCATCCGGCAAGTCGTCCCAGCCAAGAGCCTGTTCACCGGAATCTGCGGCGGCCGGATCTGGCTCAACGGCGTGATCATCCACGAGCTGCCGGACGCCGACCCCGCCGAGCTGCCAGTCCCGGTCATCCGCAAATCCTGCGGCACAGCCGCCGGATCGCGCGCTCACCGCCGGGCCGTGGAGCAGCAGTGCCCCCGGTGCCTGCCCTACCACCGCCCCGGACCGAACCCACTGGACGCGGAGGAGCAGGCCGCGCAGCAGCTCGAACTCCCCGACGTTCCCTGACCAACCGAGAGGAATCGCAGTGAAGCACCTGACTGCTATATGCACCGGCACGCCGGACGGCTACCGGATTCGAGTTCTGGCCGAGGACCACGACGACGATCTAGTGGACCTCATCTTCGACTGGGACAGCTTCCGCCCGGCCAGCGCCGGACACCGTCTGATCGAGCACGGCTACATGATCCGACCCGACGCCCGAACCCCGGACACGGTGAACGGATGGAGAGAAGTCCCGAGCCAGCCCGGAACCTGGTCCGTATCGGTCATGCAGACGAACGGGGACACCCCAGAGACGCCACCGCTGGTCGCCGAGCGCCTCGTCGAGGCGGTCTCCCACTGGACGGAGGGACGCCACGACCAGGCCCGGGAAGTCCTGGCCGACCTCGCACGGAACGGGACACCCGCGCTGATGTACGGCGTCGCGACGGGACTCGCAGTTATGGCGAAGGCAGCCTTGGCGAAGATGCAGGGACTCGATGCCGACACGGCGTCCTGGATCATTCTGACTACCGACGGCAGCCGTCCCGAGGACTTCCTCCCGCAACCACACCTCTTCGCAGCACGCTTCATCACCGCGTTCGCCAACGGGGACACCGCGACCACGCTCGCCCTCTACGGGGCCGCTTTCACCGCGCCAGACCCCGAACTGTTCTCTCACTGCCTGGAGATGCTGCTCGCAGCGACCGGTGAGGCAGTGCGCGCCGCCACTCCGGGGGCCGATCGATGACCAGCTCTGCCACCTACTCGCCCGACGGACTGCGCCACGACGTTGCCGACCCGGCGACATGGAGCGTCCGGATCTGCGCGGGGCGATGCGGCACGTGCATCTTCCGGCCGGGCAACCTGATGCGTTTGGAAGAGGGGCGCGTGGCAGAGATGGTCGCCAACGCCATCGCCCAGGAGGGGCACATCGTCTGCCACGCCACACTCGGCACCGATGCCCCCGCCATCTGCGCGGGCTTCGCCGCGCACCGGAACGGTCGTGCCGCTTCCCTCGCCCTGCGCCTGGCCCGAGCCCGCGTCCTTCGCACCGTCTGGGTTCACGTCGACGCCAGAAAGGTGGAGTCGTGACCAGCGTGCTCGCCCTTCTTGTGCTGCTCACGTGGGCAGCGGGAGCCGTGATGCTGGCGGACGCCTTCCGGAGGCTGCTGGCCCACGACCCGATCCTGCGGCTGCTCTGCCAACTGCGGCCCGGCGCCGTTGCCTTGTACCTCGCGGTGGTCATCGTCGCGTGGCCGGCGGCGGTGGCGGCGAAGGTCCTGTCGGATCTCGTCGACCGGGGGCGCGGGTGACCCATATCAGGCCCGGACGGATCTTCGTTGCCTGCGACCCGCGGGACAGCATCCGCATACGGATTGAGCAGTACAAGCCGGGGGACATGCGCGCCCTGGTCGCGGACGCCGCTACTGGCCGCAGACGCCGCCTCATGCTGATCTCCGCCTTGCACGCGTCGGCCTTCACCACCGCCGGCGTGCCGCGCCGGAGCGGATACGCCCCCGACGTAACAGAGTCGGCGCCGCCCACAGCAGTGCCCCCGGTCGGCGTTCCGGGCGAGGAGGAACCGGACTGGTTCGAGGGAATGCCCGGTCGCCAGTTCAGGGTCGCACTGCCGCCCCGCCTGACGCTCCTGAACGCCAACCAGCGGCTCCACCACCACAAGCGCGCGGAGATCACCAGGGTGCTGAGGCGCGCGGCCTGGGCCGCCTCGCGTGCGGTGCCGCCCCTGGAACGGGTCCACATCATCGGCGTCCTGCATCCCGAGGACAGACAGAGGAGAGACCCCGCCAACTGGTACCCCAGCTTCAAGGCGTGCGTCGACGGGCTGGTGGACCAAGGCGTCCTGGCCGACGACGACCACACGCGCGTCGTCGGCCCGGACATGCGCATGGGGCACGTGGTCGCAGGAGCGCGGCTCGTCCTCCACATACGCGACCTCACGCCTGCGGAGATGGCTGCTGACCTGGGGAAATAAAGTCCTCCGGTGATCAAGAAAATCCGCCGAAAATCTTGCCCCCCTCTCGAATGCATATAGAATAGAACCAGAAAGAAGGGGGAGCGGCCCCCTTCTTGAACCGTCAGGAGAGACCGTGACAGACCCCTTCAGTCCCGAGGGCATCCGCCAGCGCCTGAGCGTCGAGCAGATCAGCCCCGCCCAGGCGGACCGTTTGGCCGAGGCCATCGCGGAGTCCCTCCAGCGGACCTGCAAGGAGTGGTTCCCCGGCACCGACTACGACAACTGGCGGCAGATGCTCCCCGAGCCGCTGCTCGACGTCCTGGTCCAACTCCTCACCTGGGACGAGGACGGTCAAATTGTGGCCGCCTACATGCCCACCGCCGCAGCCACCTGCATCTTCCTGGATCTGCAGAACCGTCCCATCCCCGTCGGCTGACGCCGTCAACGACTCCGCCCGGCGACTGGTGACCACCGCATCCCGGCCGCCGGGCGGCCTTATGCCAAGGAGGCACGTGAAGTGCAAGACCCCTGCCCGCTCGCGGACCGGCGGGTGTGTGAGGCCACCCGCACCCTCGCTCTCGCCGTGCTGAGACGCATGGCCGTGGCGGCGGTAGCGATCGAGCCTCGCATCAGGACTCTCATCGCCACCCGCAACGACCCCGGCTATGCCTTGTGGCGTCTGCATGGCGATGACGGACGACTCCTCCTCCGGTTCGACCTGCAAAAGCCGCCGGACCCGATCTGGGGCAAGCTCACCGCTGATCTGTGCCTACTCGCGCGGCTCGCGGACCTGCGCACGCACCCGCCCGGCTACTACTACGTCCACCCGCTGGCCGACCCGCGTGACGTCGCCGTCCCTCTTCCCGCCAACCCCCGGGGCCTTCCCCCGCGCACGATTGGACCCCTCCAGTGATCGCCACGACACCTGCCCTGCTCGTGTCCCCGACCGGCGAAGTCGAAGAACTGCTGCTCGACTCGCGCCACGCCAACCAACTCCGCTGCATCGGCTTCTACGTCGAAGACCCTCGTGCACACCAACTCGGCCGCCGGGCGGTCGTCCACGCCGGACGCGGCGCCGAGTCGGTGAACAACGTCGCCCGGCAGGCGTGGATGAGCATCACCGGGGGAAGCCAACCGCCCCTCCTGCGAGGTCCCGTCGTGATTACCGGCGCGACCAACCATGCCGGCGACCTCACGCCCCTGCCCAAATTCACTGCCGAGGCAATCCAGCGTGCAGCGGGTCTGCTCTCCGGGGCGACGACCGTCGGCTTCAAGGTGAGCGCGGTCCAGCACCGCGGCGGCCGGAACTACCAGTGCGACGCTTACGCGATCAAACGGAGCAAGAACACCGGCCGGTGGGCCTTCGCCGTCCTCGATGGAATCGGTGATGGGCCCCAAGTCCGCCACTTCGCCCGAAGGTTCGCCCCCCTCATCGCCCGGGAGGCCGCCCAGCACGGCAGCCCCCTCCGCGCCCTCGCGGCGGCGCGAGTGCAGGCCCGCAACGAACTGCGGTGGGAATTCGACCCCCGCACCGACCCGAGCGCCGTCGCCGTCGTGGCCGTGGCCGACCACCGGTCGCCCCTCATCCACGTCGCCTGGTGCGGCGACGCGCGGGCCTACCGACTGGCCCCGATCGGCATATCCCAGCTCCTCACCCACGATCACAACTACGCCCAGGACCTGCGCAGGCGAGGGCGCACCCCCGGGCCGTACGACCGGAACTTCATCACCTCGTGCCTGATGAACGGCGACATCGGCACGGCCACCACCGAGAGAGGTCACACACGCCGACTGCTGTTGTGCACCGACGGCGCGTACGCGCCGCTCGAAGAACGAGGTCAGGACGTCGGCGGAATCCTCGACCTCGCCGACGACGCGAAGGACGCCGCCGCCCTGGTCGTCGACGACGCGATAACCGCCAGCGCGGACGAGTCGTCCGACAACGCCACCGCGCTCGTCGTGGACATCGCTCAGGCCTGACCCTCCCCCTTATCTGTCCGAGAAGTGGCCGCCCCCCACCCGGAATGCATATAGAAAAGAAGCATTCGGGGGCGGTTCGCATCCCCAACCGGAGGCACCCATGTCCGCCCGCCCCTCGATACCGACGCTCAACACGCCCGAACACCACTTCGGCGCCATGTTCCTGATCCTCATGACCCGCTCGCCGGACGACGAGACGCTGCGCGCTGCCCTGCGCCTCGCCGAAAACGCCGCCGTCGCCGCCTGGGCGCTGCGTCCGGAGGAGCTGATCACCCTCACCGTCGAGCAGTACCGGCAGCTCCTCGACTACACCGCCGCCTCCGAGGTCTTCGACCTGGCCCTGTTCCTGGGCGGCGACAGGAAGCAGATCCGAACCCTCATGGACTACATCGCCGGGGTCATGGCGGAAGTCCACGCGCGCTACCCCTCCCCGAACCCCCAGTCATGACACGCCTGTTGGGCCGTGCAGTACCCCGAAGGAGAACCGTGACCAGTCCACCCGACCCGCAGTGGTGGGTCATCTATCACGAACCGACCCCCGTAGAGATGACGATCACCGCTGTCGAGCCCCCTCCCAGCGACGACGCCGCCCACGACAAGCGGTGCGCCGAACTGGAGGCATCCGGCCAGCTCGCCTATGTCATCGCCGCGCCCGACCGAGACGCCGCCGCAGAGATCGCCGGCCGGATCTGGGCCGAGGAACTCGTCACCAATCCGGCACGCCATGCCACCGCAGAGGCGTACATCGCCGCCAACCGGCGGCTCAACTAACCCCATTGGAGAATGACATGAACCCCGACATGTTGAAGGACCTGTGCGCGAGCGTCGTGCGCCGCTTGAGCCTGCGCCCCACCACGGTCGAGGCCGCGCTACTGGTCACCCTTCACCACTTCAGCGGTGAATCCTGCAACCCCGCCGTGGCTTACGTCGGACTCACGCCCGATCAGTACGTCCTGCGGTCCCTCTCGACCCCCCGCTTCGAGGCCACCCTCGCGAGTGCCGCCCTCAAGGCCGAGGGCCGAGAAGCTGACGCCCGTCTGAACTGGGAGGCGTTCGTACAGCGGGAGCAGGAAGCAGCCAGGCTTGCCCACGAGGCCATACCGAAGACGGCTCTCCTCGCCGACGCCGGCGCTATCCACCGGATCGGTCGTCAGCTCGGCCTCTGTGATGAATGCACGGACCAGCTCGTCTCCGGCGTCGTGCTCACCCTGGCGCTTGGGTACCCCTACCGCCTCGCTGATCAATGGCGCCTGAGCCTCACGGATCTGCTCGCCCAGGTCACCACCGAGGAACTGACCGAGCTGTTGCGGCACGCCGCGCACTCGGCGACAGGGCGCACGGAAGAGGCCGCCGCCACGCTCCGGCGCATGCAGCGCGCAGCGCGCTGACCTACCCCCGTGGCGGCCTGAGGGCCGCCACGGGATGCCTCGATCGAACCGAATCCAGGAGACCGCATGAGCCAACTCGACCTGTTCGCCGACGCCGGCGAGCCCGAAGAGCAGCCCGCCCCAGCCGCCCCCGCGGCACCGCCCCGCAGATTTCTCACCGATCTGCCGCCGGCGCCCCAACCCGTCACGATCGCCACCCAGCCCCGCCCCGCGCTCGCCGCGGTCAAGCGCACGCTGGGCCACTACCGCCCGTCACAGAGGAACCCGCACGCCCACGCCTTCGACCTGGCGGAGGCCGTCAGCTCGGCTTGGCACCACGCGCATGGGGGGAGCAGCATCGAAATCCCCATCGGTACGGTTGCCGCGCTCGCCCTGTGGCCCTTGCGTGGCCCGGACGCGTACCTCGCCGCCGACTGGTGGCTCAGCCTCGACGATGCCGAGCTGCTGGCGGCCTTCCGTGAGTGCTGGGCCCGCATGTGGATCATGCGCCCCGACCTCATAGACCGGGCCACGCCCCTCCACAAGTGGGTCGACGACGAGGAGCCCGATGCTCGGCGAGCCGCCGCCGTACGAGCCGTCGTCGAGGCCGCGATCACCAACGGACTCCTGCATCTGACCACCAGCGACGACCCCGATCTCCGCTCCACCACCGACGTGATCGGAACCCTCCTTGCCGTCATGCGCTCCGAGGGTGCTCACGACGCACTCGCGGAGATACACACGCCGCCGGACGTCGCCTATCTGATGGCCAGGATGCTGCTCGACGACATGCCGCTTGAGCCCGGCATGAAGTTTGACGAGCCCGCGGGCGGCACCGGCGGCATGTACCGCGCCGCCGTACAGGTCATGCGCGAACGCGGCATCGACCCGCACCAGTTCGGATGGTCGCTGACGGACATCGACCCCCTCGCGGCGGCGGGCGCCGCCGTCAACGCGATCCTCTGGGACCTCGGCCCGCACGTGCTCATCGGGTGCGGCGACACCCTGCACGAAGGCAACGTGTACGCCAGGGCCGCCCGAGAGGCACTGGAGTCCCTGGAACGCCGTGATCGACTGCACTCGCAGGCCGTCTTCCTCGCGGCCATCCAGAAGGCCGAAGCCCTGATACGCGATGTAGCGGCCTGACCTGCGGAAATTGTCTTATTCGATCTTGAATTCCCCCCTGAATGCATATAGAATAGAACCACAAGGGGAGGGGGGAGTCATGGAAGAGCCACCGTTCACATTCCCGTACTGCCGCAGCCACGACGTCTGGTGCCGGAAACCGGGCTGCGAGGCATGCGCCTGTGACCACTGCTTCGACTGCGGAGCCTGCCCCACCGAAGCGTGCGACCACGACGCCTAGCAGTCGGCCCACCACGACTTCCACAACACATCACGACTGGAGCGCACATGACCTACAAGAAGGGCGACCGCGTCGCCCTCGTACACACCACCGACCCGCACACCGAACTCAAGCCCGACGACGAAGGCACCGTCCATCGGTTCGACGCCAACCTCTCCATCCTCTCCGTGAACTGGGACAGCGGCTCCACCCTCTCGATGCTCCTCGACGACGGCGACGAAGTACGCCCCGCGTAGCCACACCTGGCCCGCCCAGGCAGGGGCGGGCCCCGCTTCACCCGCAGACCTCTTGGAGAACGACACATGCTCATCACCGACGCCGCAGTCCGAGAAGCCGCGGCCAACCTCGCCCAAAGCCTCGGCGGAGACTGGGCGATCGACGCCACGGCGCCCGCCGACGGCGCAGCGCACCTCGTCTACAGCGACGGGCGAGGCATCAGCTTCCGCCCCATCTTCGGCGGAACCACCGTCCAACTCTGGATCACCGGCAGCGCCGCACCCCCGCTCCCCGACGACGCCACCCTGGCCGACCACGCCCTCCGCGAAACGCAACTCACCGCGCGCCTGGCCGAAGGGCACCGCTACAACAAGGCGACCACCCTCGTCACGGAAGCCGACGAAGATCCGGAGCTCATCATCCGGCGCACCCTCGAAGACGACCTCCTCCCCGCCTTCGACTACAAACCCCGCTACGTCGGCCACCGACCCTGGAAAGACCTGTTCGACAAAGCACTCTCGCAAGTGATGGAAGAGGCCCCGCCGGCCACGGGCACCTCGCTCCGCGACTGCGGCCCCGAAGCCCACACGACACCACCCGACGTCGGTGAAGACGCCGAGCCCACGACCGACACCGAATCTGGCCCCGTCGTCGACAATGACCCGGCGATCGAGCCTGATCCAACCCCTGCGCCCGACGGCGACCAGCAGGCCGACACCCCCGCAGCTGACGAGGTCCAGGAGGAAGGCCCGTCATCCGTCGAGGAACCCGACCCGGAGGCTGCGCAGCCTCCGAGTTCCGAGCCCGAAAGCGACTCCGCCTCGGCGCCGAGGCCCTCCGGCGAGAGTGGCAGCGAAGCGGATGCTCAACCGGCAGCCGAGACCAGCCCCAGCACGAAACGGCGCCCCCGCAACCGCACCTCCAAGCGCCGCCCGAAGGCCAGCTCCACCTGACCACGTACGACTCGACCAGGGAGCGCGGCCCGGGCCGCGCTCCCCCGGAGCGCCATGAGCAACGACACCGGAGCCATCGCCCGCCAACGCCACTACACCACCCTCCGGAACGTGGACAGAGAAGTCCTCCGCCAGACCTGGTCCATCGGATACGCGGACCCGGGGTTCACCACCCAGTTCGGAACCCCTCCAGAACCCAGCCCCCATCACACGGCAACCTCTATCGTCAAAATCGTCACCGACACCAGATGGATGTACCGCGGCGCCTGCCTCGCCTGCCCCTGGGAAGGCCCCGATCGACCGCGCCGCGACCCCGCCATCGAGGACGCCCACGACCACACCCACCCCGTATGGCGCACTCTGCCGATCCTCGATCCAGCGCGGAGCCGAAGAGGCTCAAAGACCTGGTCGCTCCACCTGGCCGCGACGTACCCCAAGGGATGGTTCGACGCCGGCGGGCCGCTCCGCCTTTACGCAGATCCGCCCTTCGACCGACACGAAGCCGGGCGAGCCCCCGGCGGAGGGTTCATCCTCCACACCGCGCGCCCGAAGCCGCAGCCCGCCCGATCTCTCCAGCTCACTCTGGAAGAAGACAACTGGGCCGGATAAGCTGACGGGACAACGTCTGGCCTGCGAGAACGGTCATTGAGGCTCCGCCCCGAGTTCCGGGGCGGAGCCTCTGCGCGCTGGAAGGGAAATCCGCTGCGGGCGAGTTCGAGACGCACTCCCGAGCTGGGGCGATCGTCTCGGAAGCTGGTTGAGATTGTCCTTCCAGGACGCGTTCTGGACGCAGGTTGGACACAAGGATCGGAAAAGACTGACAAGGGCAGGGAAGGACTGAGGCGCCAAACCTCGTCTGACCTGGGAAAACGGCCAAGATGAGCATGGATCGACAAGGGTCGCCAAGATCCTCAAAGGACTCATAATCCGTCGGCCGTGGGTTCGAGTCCCACCCGCCCCACCACTCGCTACGCGAGGAGAAACCTTCTGACCAGGCGTTTTCCTGGTCAGGGTGAGAGCCCGGGGGTCCTGGCGGCCCCGTGGTGATCATGATTTCTTGATCGTCTGGACAAGGTCTGGACGCCGATTCCGGTTAAGTCGGGCATGGCGCTTATGGGTTGTTTCATGTCGGCGTCGGACAAGTCTCCGCTGGCTCGTCCCGCAGTGAGAAGTGGGTCCATGTGAACGCCTTGACGCTGGCGCGCCTTCCCTGCGTGGTCTGTTTGTGATTGATGGTCGCGCTCGATGTTGATGATGTATCCTGGGTGCATACATCGTGGATGTCGGAGGTGTGCGATGTCCGTCACCCAGATTGATCTCGACGACGAGGCACTGGCCGAGGCCATGCGGCTCATGGGTGCCACGACGAAGAAGGAGACCGTCAATGCGGCCCTTCGGGACTACGTGGCGCGGATCAGGAGGCTTGAGGCCGCGGAGAAGCTGGCCGCGCGAGGTGAGCGCGGCGAGTTTGAGCAGGCCGCAGCGGCGCATGAAGCCGAGAAGCGTGCGCGGTGCGAGGCCTTCGAGTGATCACGTATCTGGTCGACACCTCGGCTCTGTGGCATCTGTTCCGTACCCCAGGTGCGCTGCGCCCCTGGGAGGGACACATCGCCGCCGGGGTGTTCCACCTCTGTGAGCCGACACGAGCCGAATTCCTCTACTCGGCGACCAGCCCCTCTCACCGAGATGAGCTGGCCGAGGAACTGGACGCGCTCTGTCTGCTCTCTCCGGTTCCGAAGAACGCCTGGCGGTGGGTCGACACCGCCCAGTACAAACTGACCCAGAGGGGCCAGCATCGGGCGGCGGGAGCGATCGACCTGTTGGTGTGTGCGACAGCTGTACACCATGGGCACACCGTCCTCCACGTGGACAATGACTTCGCGACGGTGGCGGGAGTCCTCAAGGAAGTTCAGCAGCGAGACGCACGAGCCTGATCTCCGAAGGCAGGTCACGTCTGTCGGCCTCTGACCTCGGTGATCGATGTCTCCTGGAGTGCACCAGCCGTCCTTCTGGTAATGGGTTCGGCTGTACGCACCACCGCGCGCCACGGGCCTCCTCGTGGATCGCGGGATCGCTTGGGCCAAGGCGGTTCCTACCGGGCCTGGCGGCCATCGGCGAGCTATCCCCGCGTGCACGGGGCTCACGCCAAGACGAACATCCGTGGCAGCCTCAACGTGGAGTTATCCCCGCGTGCGTGGGGCCGACGACGTGGCCCAACCGTGCTGCTGTACCTGCACGGAGCTATCCCCGCGTGCGCAGGGCCGACCTCTACCTTCTGATGAACGGAACGGGCGTCGGCGAGCTATCCCCGCGTGCTTGGGGGGCGATCCACCTGCCCTTCAGTCGCTGCGCGTTGGAAAGGAAATCCGCTGCGCATGGTTTTGAGAACCTCTCCTCGACTGGGGAGAGGGTCCGTGAACCGGGTGCGCGTGCCCATCTGGGACGCGTTCTGGACGCAGGTTGGACACAAGGATCGGAAAAGACTGACAAGGGCCGGGAAGGACCGAGGCGCCAAACGTCGTCTGACCTGGGAAAACGGCCAAGATGAGCATGGATCGGCAAGGGGCGCCAAGATCGTCAAAGGACTCATAATCCGTCGGCCGTGGGTTCGAGTCCCACCCGCCCCACCGTGCAGGTCCCTGACCTGCGGAAACGTCTCAGCGGGCTGGCGGATTCAGGACTTTGGGCGAATCTGAATCCGCTGCTCGCGAGCTCAACGGCGATGTGGTGTCCGCACTTGGGTGCTTCATTGACCTGCGGGTATGCCCCGTGCGCTTGCTCTCGAGGACTGGAGCCGACGGTCTGATCGGTGGGCGAGGGCGGATGTCGGGACGCTGATGGGACGCAGGGAATCGGAAGTAGCTGCCTTGTACCTGTCCTGCAAACGCTGGCCAATGTCGACCGAGGCCAGGCCTCCCCTGTGCTGAGAGGTGGTCGCTGTCTGCTTGCGTAGTTCACCGAGCCTGGCCATCAGCGCGATGTGGAGGTTGGGTGGCAGGGGAAGCCCGCCGCGGTGTACGCCGTCCTGTCAGTCGGCCACCACCACGGTTTCCCTCGACACCATGTCCGTCACCACGACCTGGGTACCGATGGTTGTGGTGACACATGTGATGGCGTCCGCACGGATCAGC
The DNA here is from genome assembly GCF_019599145.1 of Streptomyces akebiae. Lineage (NCBI taxonomy): Bacteria > Bacillati > Actinomycetota > Actinomycetes > Kitasatosporales > Streptomycetaceae > Streptomyces > Streptomyces akebiae. The sequence goes on from NZ_CP080647.1 coordinate 7,073,893, forward strand.
CTGGCTGTCCTCTCGCCCTTGCGTACCTTCTCGCCCTGCCTCAGGATCCAGACGTCAGCCACGCTTCCCTCCGGTGGCCTCGCGATCGTTGCGTCTTCGGACGGCAGGCCCTTTGGTCAGCTGGTTTTCTGGTGCCGGAGCGGCAAGAAGAATGCGCCGAGTGGCCTTCCGCGACCCGGGCCGGTCCGGACCGAGGCCGTCAGGAGCTTGCGGGCCGGACCGGCGCGGTTGCCGGCGGTTCTAGTTCCTCCACACCGCGATCACGGACGGTCGCGGCAGGTTCCCCGGCCCGCCCGGTCAGGCCGAGCCCGGGTTCTCCGCGATGGCCTCGCTGGTCTCGCCCGGATGCTGCGCGCGACCAGAGCAGCTCGCCGTCGGTCTCCGGCCTGCTGCCTTGCTCGGGTGTTCCCGCCGTGCCACCGGGGCGTTCGGAAGCCCTGGTGGACCGTTGGTCCGTGCCGGAGGCAGTGCCGCCGGCTGCGTTGGTGGTCTCGCCCTGGACGACCTGGGATGCCGCGTCTGCCTGGGTCTCGTCGTTCTTCATGGCACGGGCCTCGGCTTTGAGGATGCGGGCGGACTTGCCTGCGGAGCGGGCGAGGTCGGGGAGCTTCTTGGCGGCGAGGACGGCTATGACGACGATGAGGATGACGGCGACTTCGCTCAGTCCGAACATGCGGATCCCTGTCTTCTGCGTACGACCCGGACCGGTACGGCCCGAGCCGGCTGGGGGCTGCCGGGTGGGGGCTGCCGGGTGGCGGGGATGCCCTGGTCTACAGGCGGGTGGAGATGGACGGCAGCAGGTCCTGGAAGGTGCGGCCGGTGGCGGGTTCGCCGATGTGGCCTTCATCTGCCGGCCGCCGCCGGTGCGGTGGTCTTCGACGGCGCGGCCAACAAGCTTCTGCGCAAGGTGGGCATCGAGCCCGTCGAGGAGTTGCACCACGGCGCCACCCTGGAGGAACTCGGGCACCTGATCGGCGAGTCGCACGAGCAGGGGCAGTACCCAAGGACACGGCCGACCTGCTCGACCACGTCCTGGAGTTCTCCGGTCGGACACTGGACGAGGTGATGGTCCCGCGTGCGGACGCCGTCTTCGTCCGTAGGGACGCCTCGGCCGCCGAGGCGGTCGAGCTGATCGCCAAGCACGGCCACTCCAACTACCCGGTCCTCGGTGACCACCCCGACGACGTCGCGGGCGTCCTGGGCGTGCGCGAGCTGACCCATCTGCCCGCCGACGGCTTCGCCGCCGCCACGGCGGGTGCGCTCGCCCGGCGCCCACTGCTGCTGCCGGACACTCTGCCCCTGCCCGACGCGGTCGACCGGATGCGCGAGCGGGACGACGAGTTCGGGGTCGTCCTCGACGAGCACAGCGGCGTCGCGGGAATTGTGACCTACGAGGACATCGCCGAGGAACTGGTGGGCGACATCGCCGATGAAACCGACACCGTGACCGAGATCGCCGTCGCCGACGGTGGCGGCTGGCTGGTGGACGCCGGGCGCCGCCTGGACGAGGTGGCCGAAGCCACCGGCATCGAGCTGCCCGGGGACGACGACTACGACACGATGGCCGGCCTGATCGTGGACCGTCTCGGCCGCTTCCCGGCCATGGGCGACCGGCTGACCCTGGACATGCCCGACGGCGGCCGCGCGGTCATCGACGCACGCACCCTCGACCGGCATGTACCGGACCGGGTCCGCCTTGAGCGGCTGCCCGTGCGTGAGCGCGAGGAGGAACGGAGTCGGAGGCAGGCGAGGACGAACCTCGGCCTGCTCAGCGGCACTGCCATCGTTCTACGCCGCGGTCAGCGTCGCAAAGACCACGACATTTCCCTGGTAGCCGGTTTCTTCGGCGTATGGACCCCCACAGGTGATGACGCGCAGTTCGGGCCGGTGGGAACTGCCGTAGACCTTCTCGTCCGGAAACGCCTTCTTGTCGTAGAGCTCCACAGCGTCGACCGTGAAGACGGCTGTCCGCCGGTCTGACCTGATGATCTCGATGGTGTCGCCCTTGGCTAGTTCTCCGAGGCGGTGGAAGACTCCGGGGCCTTGCGGCGTGTCCACGTGTCCCGCAGTGACGGCTGTGCCGACTGAGCCAGGAGGTGTACCGGCTCCATACCACCCGGCAAAGCCGGGCATATTGGCCGATGGTGGGCGCAGTGCTCCTGTGTCGTTGAGGCTCAGTTCCGTCATTGGGGCATTCACGCCGATGGCGGGAATTCGCAGCCGGACTGGAGCCGACGGGGGCAGGGGCGGCACAGAGGGATACCGGGTCGAGGCGGTGCTGCTGTTCCCGGGTGGCGCGGAGGAGGAGAAGGACTGCGCGGCCGAAGGTTGCGGAGGCCGTTCGCCTCGGAGCGCCGTGATCACCAGCACCATGCCCGCCAGTAGAGCGTAGGCGAGAAATTTGGCGGACGGGGTGGACGAGGGGGAAGGGCCGCAGGGCTTGTACCTCGATTCCATCGCTGTGGAGCCTCCGCTTCGCGATGATCCCCCCAGCCCCCGGACACGGGCATGGGAGCTGGGCCGGCAGGGCAGAGCGTCAAACGCGGGCACCGGTCGGGGAGCGGCGCATCTTGATCACGCCGCCGGCGGCGGCTCCGGCGAGCAGCACCGTGCCGAGGGCAAGTTGCGTGCCCTTGTCGTTCGCCGCCCCGAAACCAGCGTCGATCGCGCCGCTGGGGTTGCCGGCGCCGACCCAGTATGTGCCCGTGATCTTGACGCGCGGCGGGCACTTCAGGGTGACGGTGTAACCGCCGGCCTCGGTGCCGCCCGGGACCTTGAATTCGCCGGTCAGTACACCCTCCCGGTCGCCTGGAAGGAGGTGAAACTTGCCTCCTGCCTCAGACTCGCCCTTCCCATAGGTCTCCGAGCCACAGGCTCTGGTGCTGACTGTGACGGTGGAGCCTGGGGCGGCGTGGCGCGGGCTGATGTGCATATTCGGATCACCGGTGGGGCCGTTCGCGGCTGCCGCGGCCGGGCTCGAGAGGCCGACAGTACCGAGAACGAAACCGATGCCGATGCCGGCGCCTGCCCACTTGATACGCATGAAGTTCCTCCGAGAAGCAGTGGCCGGCCGGAGTGCGCGGCGTCTTGTTGTGCTCCGCTCATGAGGAAACCGACGGACCGTCAGGGCTGCAACCCACATACGGACAGATGGGCCATCCGGCCAGGCCCAGCGGCCGCACTCCTTTGATCATTTATGCAGGTGAGCGCTCCTGAGGGTGATTTCGGAAGAAAGCACCGCACGGGCGACGAAGGGGCTGGTGTCCCTTCGGGGTGATCTTGAAAAAGCGCAGGACGCCCTGTGGCTGCCTCTGCCGTCATACATCCTCCTGCGCGGCGCGTGACCGTGAAGCCCCCTGGGACGCTGATATGACCTCATCCCGCGAGGCCAAGGTCTCGCCCGTTTCCTCGGCCGACGAGAAGCTTGCGCGGCGGGAGGAGCAGAACGCGTCGTCGCCGAGGATGTCGTCGGCTGGGTCCCGGGGCGACCGATGTGAGTGGACCGCCGCCCGTGTCTGGGCGAAGCTGCACCGCCTCGTCCTCGACGAGCTGGGTTCGCGCGGAGATCTGGACTGGCCGCGCTGCGCGATCGACTCCGTGAACATGCGGGCCCTGAAAAGGGGGACCTGACAGGTCCGAATCCTGTCGACCGGGGCAAGAAGGGCTCGAAGATCCACTTGATCACCGAGCGGACCGGTTTACCCCTCTCGATCGGGATCTCCGGCGCGAACCTGCACGACAGCCAGGCACTTGAGTCGCTCGTACGCGGCATCCCGCCGATCCGATCGCGGCGCGGCCCTCGCAGACGACGGCCCGCCAAGCTGCACGCGGACAAGGGCTACGACTACGTGAGGAGAAGACTCATGACGACGAGTGAGGTTGTCATAGCAGCGAGGCTGAGGTGGCCAAGGAGCGCGGCCACAGCCTGCACCTCGCGCCGCGACCTCCTTCAAGGAGGAACGGAAGCCAAGTTGTTGGCCGAAGCCTGAGCTGCCGGAGCCCCAGCCCTCCAACTGATCCTGCGATGAGGAGGCTTGGCTTGATAGAGCGACGGAATGATGTGTGACCTGCGAAAACAGCCGGTGAAACTCTGTTCCCGGCGCCAGGGGCGTGAGCCTCTTCGCACTGGAATGGAAATCCGCTGCGGACGGGTTCGAAACCCACCTCCGAGCTGGCGTAATCGCCCGACAGGGTGGTGTGCTTGGCCCGTCCGGGACGGTGTCGGGACGCAGTTGGGACGCAAGGATGGGAACAGAACGGCAAAGGCTGAGTAGCGGAGACATAGTGCACCCCGTCTGACCAGCAAAAACGTCACGAACAGGCACTGATCGTCAAGGACCGCCAAGATCCTCAAAGGACTCATAATCCGTCGGCCGTGGGTTCGAGTCCCACCCGCCCCACTTGTGCAGGTCTCTGACCTGCGGAAACACTCATTTTGGGCTGTTGGATCGTCAACTTTGCCTGAACGGACTGAATCCGCTGCTCGCGAGTTTGGAGACCGCTGGCGCTCGGGGGAGCTCCAACCCCTCTGACCTGCGGCGAAGTAGGTTCTTGTGGTTGTCGCTCGCCGTCCGGGCGACTGCCCTGAGGCTCGATACCAAGGTCCAGGGACCGGACAGGGACCGGGACGGCGCAGCCGTGTCCAGTCCGACGGTGTCTCCACGCCGACACGCTGTCCCATTTGCGGGTTGCTGGGCACGGGTTGTTGTCCCCAGCGCGGCAGTCGAGTACCGGGCCGACAGCGGAGGCAGTGCAGATACCGGCACGGCGGGTGCGTGGGCGCGGGGAGGGCGACGTCGGCTGTTCATTGTGCCGTGGAGACACTGTCGCCTTCGTGTCGCTCGATCAGTGATGTCGTCCAGGGATGTCGGCGGCCTGCGTGTCGATAGTGCACCTGGTGTTCAGTGGCGGCAGGTGGCCGCTGAGAGAGCGTCCTGGCGATGGCCGATGGATCTGGAAACGGCCCGAAGAGGAAACGGCCCGATTGGATACTCGGCCCTCTTGCGTGGAGGCCTGCGGTTCGACTGGTCGGGCCGGTGGGCCGGTCACCAGCAGGCCTTGTTCAACTTGGGGTGGTGAGCGCCCTGCTGGGAGTTGGCGTGCTCGGGATCATCGCCGCGCCGGCCGACTGGCCGGTCACTTCACCCGTCCCCGCCACCGCGAAGTCGGCAACCGTTGCCTGGCTGTCAGCGGTTGGCAGAACGCCTTTCACCGCCTCGCCCGCTGCTACGAGCGGCGCACCACCGCTTCGACCTAGCCGAAACGATCATCACTGTGCGTAGCATGATCCGCCAAGCGTGGACCGCCTACCGCTGGGACGCACGCCCCGACGCCAGCCCTGACCAGCCGCCTGTCTGCGCATCCTCCAAGACGCTGCACGTGGCGCCGGATGCGCTACGGCGTTCCGGTCAGGCGTAGGCGGGTGCGGGACGGCGCCGACGGGGGCAGTGCGGCAATGACCTCGGCGAGGGAGGTCGCGGCGAGGCTGCGCCGCCAGGCTTCGTGGGCTTCGTCCATCTTCTCGGCGAGGATGCAGGGGCTCTGGCACTCCTCGGCGGGCAGTGCTCCCCGTCCCTGCTGGCGGATCTCGCGGCACTCGTACGGCGAGGACGCACCGTCGACTGCCTCGACGATCTGCAGGAGCGTGATCTCGGAAGCAGGGCGGGCCAGTCGGAACCCGCCGCGCGGGCCCGTCGTTGCGGCCAGCACGCCCGCCTTGACCAGCGCCTGCAGCTGCTTGGCGAGATAGGCCGCCGGCAGGTCGAAGTGCTGGGCGAGCTGTGCCGCCGATGCGGTGGTCCCTGTCTCGAGCTGCGCCAGCGACGTGGCGCAGTGCAACAGCCATTCCGTACTCGCAGGCAGCTTCATACCCCTGATCTTATCCAAGGCATTGCGGATCGATTTAGTCCGAGATAGCGTCCGGTGGCAGCACGAGAGACAGAGGAGAGACACCATGCGAATCGCCGTTGCCGGAGCGACCGGGAACATCGGGGCCCTCACCGTCGCCGCCCTGGAACAGGCCGGACACCACGTCGTGCGTATCAGCCGCTCACTCGGCGTGGACTTGACCACCGGCGACGGCCTCGACGCCGCCCTGGCTGGCGTCGAGGCCGTCGTGGACGCCACGAGCTGCACGGCGACCGACAGGGACGAAGCGGTGGCGTACTTCGGCGTCACCACCCGGAACCTGCTCACCGCCGAGAAATGGGCTGGTGTCCGCCACCATGTGCTGCTCTCGATCGCCGGCATCGAGCGCGTCGAAGGCAACGCCCACTACGCCGGCAAGCGCGAACAGGAGCGCCTCGTGACCGAGGGTCCGGTGCAGTGGACGATCGTTCCGGCCACCCAGTTCCACGACTTCGCCGCGATGGTGACGAACTGGACCGAGCAAGACGGCGCCGCCGCCATCGCGCCACTGCTCGTCCAGCCGATCGCACCCGCGGACGTGGCCGACATCCTGGCCGAGATAGCCACGGCCGCACCGCAGGGGCGTTACCGCGAGGTCGCCGGTCCCGAGCCGCAGGACCTGGTGGACATGGCCCGGCGCACCAACGACGCGCGCGGCCGCGCGGTCAAGCTCGTGCCGACGTGGTCATCGCTGTTCGGCCCGGCGATGGCCGGTGACGTACTGCTGCCCCGTACGGGTGCCCGCATCGCGCCGACCACGTTCGACGAGTGGCTCGCAAAGCAGCAAATAGCGTCGGCAGAGCCTGAAAGACAGCTGGGCTATCGGTGAAGGTGCGGCGTCGTCGACGGCATCTGGCCATGATGACAGCGTAGGCACAGGTCTCCCCAATGATCACAGAGCGTCGCAACTCCATGATCACGGAACCTCTGCCTGTCCTGTCTACCCGCTGGTCCCTGCTGGCCGCCTATCTGCGCGACCTCTTAAGTACGACGGGGCGGAGGGGGTGGAGCACCGGCGGCGTGGACTGGATCTAGCGCGTTACCACGGCACGCGGCGCACCGCGGGCTTTCCCGGGATTCTCGCGTGACCCGCCGTCCGCCTGGGAATGCTCGTCTAGCACGGCGAGAGACTTCTCTCCGCTCCGCGGCCCGCTTCCGTCGCGGCGCCCGTCCGGCGCGGAACACGGACACAGGGGGATCACGTGGGGAACCTTGGGCTTGCCGAGACCATCGCCGCCTTGCGGGAGGAACTGGCCGAAGCCGTCGCCGCCGGCTCGGACGCGGACCTCCGCTTCGGTGTCGGCGAGGTGCAACTGGAGCTGAGCGTCGGGGTCACACTCCACGTGACGGGTACGGGCCGCGCCAAGTTCTGGGTGCTGGAACTCGGCGGTGACGGTCAGTACCGCAGGGAGGAGATCCAGCGGGTCTTGATCACGCTGGAGGCGCCGACCGACCGTACGGGACAGCCGGTGCGCGTCACGCGTGACTCCCTCGCCAAGCCCTGACCCGGACACCCTGGACGTCCGAGGTGACCGCCTTCATCGAACGCGCGGTGGAAGTGCTCCGCAGACGCCGGACGAGCCCCTGGAGCGTGGGCTCCGGGTGCCTTGTCGGCGGCCGGCTGGTCCTGACCGCCGCACACAACGTCCTCACCGACGGCTCTGTGGACGACGTGATCAGCGTACGGCGCGGGGACCGGTTCGAACTGGACGCGGAGGTCCTCGCCGCAGACCCAACACAGGACCTCGCTGTCCTGCGGGTCGCCGACCACTCTTCCCTCACGGACATTCCCGCCGTCCGGTACGCCCGGATTGACCGCCGACGGACCGCGTTGGTCGAGTGCTGGGCTGTGGGCTACCCAGGCTGGAACGAGCACCCGCAGTCTGGCACCGACGGCCCCCTGCGCGACAGCTCCCAGATCAATGGAGTCATCCCACCGGGCTCCCATCTGCGGCGCGGCCTGCTGGAGTTCCGGACCCAGTCGACGCCCGAAGGAACACCCGGCAGGAACGGCTCACAATGGCGCGGCATGTCCGGGGCGGTGGTGTTCAGTGACGACCCCCAGCTGGGCGCATTGGCCGTGGGCGTCATCAGCGAGCACCACCTCCCCGAGGGGGCGTCCACCCTGACCGTGGTGCCCCTGACGGGACTGATCGAGCTGGGGCGTGGGACACCGTGGTGGTGGGACCTGCAGGCGGACAACTGGGTCGCCTTGCCACGCATGCCCGCCGGCGCCCTGCCGCGCACCACCCGGCACATGAACCTGGGCAGGGCCCGCGCCCACTTCACCGATCGCGAGCGGGCCATCGTGAGGGCGACCGGCCTGCTCGTCGATCCACTCGAGGACAGCGCCCCGGTGGTGGTCCTCCACGGCATGGCGGGCGTCGGCAAGACCGAACTCGCCACCCAGATTGCCCACCGCCTGGCGCCCACCTTCTGGCACGCCCGCATCCGGATCGACCTCGGCGGCGAGGGCTTCGACGTGTCGACCGAGGCGGCCATGATCGAGCTCCTGCAGGCGTTCGGGCAGTCCGGCGACAGCCTTCCCCCCGACGCGCGGGCGCGGCGGCAGCAGCTCCAGGATCATCTGCGAGCCGGTCCGAGTCTCCTCGTCCTCGACAACGTGGCCGACGCGGCCCGCGTCGTCCCCCTGCTGCCCGCGGCACCGGGTAGCGCCGCGATCCTCACCAGCCGCTCGGCCCTGCCCTCCGTCCAGGGCGCGGACCGGGTGGAGGTCGAACCGCTGCCCGACACGGAGGCGCTGCGGCTGTTCGAACGCACCATTGGCGCCGAGCGCGTCGCACGCGAGCGCGTCGCCGCGGACACCATCGTTACCCTCCTGAGAGGACTGCCCCTGGCCATCTGCATCACCGGAGGGAACCTCATCGCCCCCTCCCAGCGCAGACAGCCACTGAGCAAGCACGCCGGACTGCTCGCCGACGAACGGCGACGCATCTCGCAGCTGGAGGGCCAACTGGACGGCGAGGACATCGGAGTACGCAGCAGCTTCGAGATCAGCTACCGGGCACTGCGCGAGGAAACCCGTCGGCTGTTCCGGTATCTCGGCCTGCTCGCCGGAGCCGACTTCGTGCCCGGGCTGGCCGCGCGCTGCGCCGGCATCGGGGAGGAGAAGGCCGGACGTCTCCTCGGCGAGCTCGCCGACCGACAGCTGGTCGAGGTGGACGGCCCCACCGGCGAGCGCCACCGGCTGCACGACCTGTTGCGCCTGTACGCCCGGGAGCACGCCGAGCGCACCGAAACGGAGGCCGAGCGGGACGAGGCCCTCCGGCGCTCCCTGGACTGGTACGCGACCCGGCTGGACACCTGGATGAGCCGCCCGGGAGCCCACGAGAACCTGCCCGCTGAGACGATCGACTGGTTCGCCGAGGAACACCTCAACGTCCAGGCCAATATCCGCCGTGCGTATGAGAAGCCGTTGTCTTTCCGGGTGTGATCGTTGAGTTTCCGCTGTTCAGGCATGGTTTCGATGTCGTTGCGGGAGAGTTCGGGCGTTCAGTTCGTGCTCGGCGATGCGGAGGTGACCGGTGACGTCGGTGATGGGGCTTTTGGAGGAGCGGGAGGCGGCTGCCCGGGTGCGGGTGGAGGGGCTTCAGGCGGAGGCGGAGCGGGTTCTTGCCGAACTCGGCGATGCGCAGGTGGTGTTGGAACGCCGGGTGATTGCGCTGGCGGAGCTGGCCGAGGCCCTGGCCGCTCCGGACGGACCAGCCGAGGTGCCCGTTCCCGGCCCGCGCGAGGAGGCGGTGGCGAAGGACAAGGTTCCGGTCGCGGGTTCGATCGTGCCGCGGTGGCACCGGGGAGTGACGGTGGAGGCGCTCTCTGCGGACTACCGGCGGATCGTGGAGCTGGTGGAATCCATGCCGGGCGACGGTGAAGGGATCTCGGCGAAGGAACTCGCGGGCAGGCTGGAACTGCCGCTGGTGCCGGCGAAGATCGAGGGAGTGCGCTCTCGGGCGAGGCGTCTGGCCGGGCGGGGCTGGCTGACCGTGTTGCCCTCGGGACGGTTCACGCCGCGGCAGCCCACCCTGGCCGTTCCCGGTCCGGGTGACGAGCCGGGCGGGCGAGGCGGCGGCTGAGGAGCATGACCTGCGAGAAGTAGATGAACGCCTCGCTGGACGCGGGCAGCGTCTCGAAGTCCCGCACCAGACGACGCGAATGCATCAGCCACCCCAGCGTGCGCTCTACTACCCACCGTCTCGGAAGTACCACGAACCCGGTCATGTCGTCGCTGCGTTTGACGATCTGCACGGTGAGCTGCAGTTTCTCCTTCGTCCAGGTGACCACGCGGCCCGCGTAGCCGCCGTCGGCCCACACCAGGCCGACCTTCGGGAACCGGGTCCGCAGCAAGGGCAGCATGCCGCGGGCGGCCTGCCGGTCGGTGATGTTCCCGGCTGTCACCAGCACCATCAGCAGCAGGCCGAGACTGTCCGTGATGACGTGCCGGCGCCTCCCGTTGATCTTCTTCCCGCCGTCGTAACCGCGTGAGACGGCGGGCACCGAGGCGGCGCCCTTGACGGACTGCGAGTCGATGATGGCCGCGGTCGGCTCCACCTTGCGGCCCTCGGCGACGCGGACCTTGCCACGCAGCCGGTCGTGCAGCTCCTTGACCAGGCCGTTCGCGCACCATCTGCGGAAGAACGCGTACACGCGGTCCCAGGCGGGAAAATCCACCGGCATGGAGCGCCACTTGATCCCGTTGTCGGTGACGTAGAAGACAGCATCCAGCATCACGCGGTGGCAATAGCCCTCCGGCTGACCGCCCCGGCCCTCCAGCCAGGCCGGAACCGGCATCGCCTCGCGCACCACGGCCCACTGCACGTCCGTCATGTCCGACGGATACCGCCGCACCCGCTCCGGCCGGTCGGCCGCGTTCCCGAACCTGTGCGCGAGACAATCACACGACGACACGCGGGAGTTGGACGCGACCGGGTACATCACGCAAGACTGGAACAACAGGGCCTCCCTGCACTCGAGTTGGCTTCGCAACCCTCGTGCTGCACCGGAGGTCCTGCTTTCATGCCCCCACCCGGCCAAGATCACCCGGCCAGGGATCCCGTTCGATCAGAACCGCCCCCATGATCGATAGGAATACGGCTTCTGAGAGTCACGAGTGGGAGCTGCTGCTGCGTCTGGTGGAGCCGCTGTACGGGCTCCTCTTCTACCGCAGCCAGTGGGAGGACATGGAAGCGGTCAAGGCCATGGCGGTCGAGGCGGCCCGAGCACGGCACGACGAGTCCGCCGAACTGGGGTCGCTCATCCACCTCGCCGAGGCGCGGCGCATCCTGGGGCGCAGCGAGGAGACGACCGGGCTGTACGAGCGCGCGCTGGAGATCGCCCGTGCGCGGGGCGACGAGGGCAAGGAGGGCTGGATCCTGACCCACTTCGGCGACCTCCAGTGCGACCTGGAGCGTCCCGACGACGCACTGCGCCGGTACGCCGAGGCCCGGGCCATCTACCGGCAGAGGGGCGACAAGGGCGCCGAGATCTGGCTCTCCGCCCACATGGCCGACGCGTACCGGCAGCTCGACCGGCTGGAGGACGCGGCACGCGTTTTGACGGACGCCTTGGAGGAGAGCGGACGACGGGGCGACTCCGCCGAGATCGTGTGGTGCCAGTGGCATCTGGCCCTGGTGTACGACCAAATGGGCCGGTGCGCCGAGGCAGAGGAGACCCTCGCGCCGGCCACCGAGTTCCACCGGCACCGCGGCGACCAGGCAGGGCTGGCGACGATGCTGACCATCCTGGGAGACATCCACCTGCACGCCAGTCGGCCTGCCCTCGCCCGGGAGGCGTATGGCGAGGCGTTGGAGCTGGTCCGCTCCCTCGACATCCCGCGGCGGGTGGCGGAACTCGAGGAGGCCCTCCAGAATGCCTCCGGCTGAGCCGGCCTCTAAGCTCCGCTTTTATCCCTGACGGCTATCCGGTCGTCTTGTCGCTGGATGGTGGGGTGCAGGTGCCTTGGGGGCGACTTGGCCGGGGTGCCCGCTGCCGCCTGGACGGAGTGAAATCGTCGACGAACACGATCGGGTGTAAGGCGATTTGGGGCGAGTGGCTTCTCCCAGGGCAGCCGGTGATCAGCTACCAGGGGCCGGGCAAGGCGAAGTTGGGTGTAGGACACGATGACCTGCCAGGTCCAGCGGTCCGCCTGCTCGGGGGTGTCGGGCTGCTGCGGCTGGCTCCGCCCGGTGTAGAGGGGCCGAGCCTCTGCGCGTGGGAAGGGGAATCCGCTGCGCCATGGTTCCACCGCGTCCGCTGAGCTGGAGCGACGCCGAGGATTCCGTATCGGGCAGGTCTCTCAAGGAGCGGCAGGGACCACGGAGGGACCGCACGGACAGGAACCAACCGACAAGGACCGCGCAAGGCTGACAGAGATGCAAGCGCCTCCTGCAAGAACGGCGTGGATCGGCATAGATAGGCAAGGACCGCCAAGATCCCCAAAGGACTCATAATCCGTCGGCCGTGGGTTCGAGTCCCACCCGCCCCACCATGCGCTACGCGGGCAGACGTCAGTGACCAGCGGAAACGTCAAGGCCCTCGCTTTTGCGGGGGCCTTTTTGCGTCCTCCAAGATCGCTAGCTCGCCCGATGCTCGCCCGAAGTGGGAACCCGCCACGTCCACGGTCCAGCCGCCCAGTTCGGGCGCGGCCCGGCGGGCGCAGAAGGCGAGAGGGCCTCCGGCTGTGTGCCAGGGGCCCTCTCGCGTATGGCAGTTACTGTCGCGGTTATGGCGACTGGTCGGCGCTGAGCCGCCGAAGAACGTCCGGCGTATCGACATCGACGACCTGACCGCCCTCGTTGCGCCACTCGGCGTGAACCCGAACGCCCTGCTGCTCCCCCACCAGGGTCCGGAGCTACGACCGGGCGCCAGGCAGCCGGGCAGTGCACTTCGAGGACTCCGGAGGCCGCGGGTCGCCCGTCGGGTCGCCGTGACGAATCATTTCGGCGGCGGGCTGTCAGGAGCCCCGTGTCAGGGGCGTGCGCCCACCATGCTGGCGCAGAGGTTGATCAGGTCGGGGAGGGTGCAGATTCTCTGTCGCTGCTGAGGGGCTGCGTGGTGTGCGGCGGCTCGCTGGGCGCGGGTGGCGCCGGTGCGGGCGGTGCGGGCGGCTTCGTCGCGCCCGGAGGTGTGGGCGCCGGCGCGGACGGTTCGCCTGGGGTGCTGGTCCCGGGGCGGTCCTGGCCGCCGTGTCCGCTGTCGCCCTTGTGGTCATCTTCTCGGTGACGTCGGCCGGGCGGGGAAGCGCGAGATGGGCGCCGGAGGGGCGGTGCCTGTCAATTCCGATGAGACACGTCAGGCTGCGGGTTCTTCCTGATGCTCCTCCTTGGCGGGTTGGTTGATCCAGGCCGCCTTGGGGAGGCGGGGTGGTGTCGGTCTTCGGCGGAATCGGTGCGGGTTGGTGGCGTAGGCGTCGGCCAGGACGTCGGCCCGCCGGGCTCGGATCGTCGTGGCGGTGCCGTCGTGGACGGATGCGGGCGTGTGCAGTCCGATGCCGGAGTGCCGGTGGACGTTGTTGTAGTAGGTGAAGAACCGCTGGCAGAAGGCTCGGGCGTCGGCCAGTGAGCCGAACCGGTCGGGGAAGACCGGGCCGTACTTCAGGGGCTTGAAGTTCGCCTCGCTATAGGGGTTGTCGTTCGACATGCGTGGCCGTGAGTGCGAGCGGACGATGTTCAGGTCAACGAGCAGCTGGGCGACCGGCTTGGAGGTCATCGAGGTGCCCCGGTCGGCGTGGACCACGTCCGGGACGACGCTGCCGTTGGCGCGGAAGGCGTCTTCGATGAACTCCTTGGCCAGTGCGGCCGATTCGCGCGGCACGACGAGCCAGTGGACCGCTTTGCGGGAGTAGATGTCGAGCATCACGAACAGGTCATAGTACATCCCGCGGTCCGGGCCTTTGAGCTTGGTGGCGTCCCAGGTCCACACCTGACTCGGGCCGGTGGCCACCAGCTCGGGCCTGGCCCGGGACGGGTGAGTGGCCTGCGCGCGGCGCTCGCGGACCTCACCGTGCTCGCGTAGCAACCGGTACATCGTGGAGACCGAGCACAGGTAGGTGCCCTCGTCCAGCAAGGTTGCCCAGATCTGCGCCGGCGACTTGTCCACGAACCGCTGCGAGCGCAGCACGCCAAGGACCCGGGCCTGTTCCAGCTCGGACAGGGCCGCCGGATGCGCCGATCGCGGGCGCCGCGGCCCGGCCACGCGGGGTTTGGGGCTGCGCTGCCGGTAGATGGTGGCCCGCGAGCGGCCGGTCAGCTCGCACGCCGGCTTGATCCCGACGACCGGCTCTAGGGCGGCGAACGCCTCGGTGATCACTTCGTCCGCTTGGACTCGGAGTCCTCGTTCCCGGAGAGCAGTTCCAAGAGCTCGTGTGCTTTTCCCAGGATGGCCAGCGCCCTCTGGGACTTGGCCAGCTCGGCGGTCAGCTTCTCGTTCTCCGCCCGCAGCCGCTCGGCCTCCTTCTCCGCCGAGCTCTTGCCCGTCGGCCCGGAGGTCCTGGCGGCCAGCTTCTCGTTCTCCGCCCGCAGCCGCTCGGCCTCCTTCTCCGCCGAGCTCTTGCCCGTCGGCCCGGAGGTCCTGGCGGCCAGCGCATCCAGCGCGCCGGCATCCCGGGCGGACCGCTAGTCGATGATGTGCGAGTGGTACAGCCCCTCCCGGCGCAGCAGAGCGCCTTTCGCTCCGGGCTCGGTCAGCCGCTCGTACTCCTCCACGATCCGCAGCTTGTACTCCGCAGTGAAGGAACGACGCTTCGGCCCGCCAGCGCGGGGACCGCGCTTCTTCCTGCCCACGACCTCATCATCGGCCATACCGGCCTCAAGGTCAGCATTGCTCAGCGTCACGTTCGAAAGATCCTGTTCTCGCCCTACTCGCAACAGAAGACTCGATTGTCCTCATGTCTCACGAGAGTCTGACAGGGAGGGGGCGCCGTCATTCCCTCGGGCCGCTGTGTCGGGCGTGGCGTCCGTGCGGTGGTCGGCGGGTGTGCTCGGCTCTGGGTCCTGGGCGTTGCCGTCAGTGCCGGGGAGCGTCAACGATGTGCCAGGCTCAGCGAGGGGCCGTGGCGCTGCCTGGCCGGTGTTGGCGTAGTAGGCAGCAGCGCTGCCCGCGACGGTTTCTATAACAGTCGGCGCATCCAGAAATGCTCGGCTACCTCAGCCCCGTCGAGTTTGAGGAGAGGCACTACGCCGAGCGGGCAACGACCGAACGAACGGACCTGAGACTGTCAACGGCCATTTCGTTCGGTTCTGATCCACTTTTTGTGGGGCGGTTGCGGAGGGTTACGGTCTTCAGCCGGCGAGGAGTATCCGCAGGCGGAGGAGGTCGAATCCGGCGCGGCCGTATCCGTCCCTCTTGATCCGTTTCGCTCTGTTGACGTTGCCTTCGACCTTGCCCGAGTTCCATTCCAAGGTGAGGCCGGCGGTGACGGCGTCGAAGTCCTGGCGGAGGCCGCGGGCCAGGCTCTGCAGCGGCTTCATCCCAGTGTCCTCGGCGCAGGAGAGCCAGCTCTCCAGGTCGCCGCCTCGGCGGGCGGTCATCATGACGGCAAAAGAGCGGACGCACGCGGCGACCGCGTCCAGTTCGGGGCAGCGGGACAGGAGCTTCTTGAGCTTGAGCGTGCCGTTCTCCTCCAGGTGGTCGGGGTGCGAGGTGATCAGCCAGGTGGCCGTGCGGACCGTCAGTGCCTTGGGTCTGGCGGGTGTGGGCCTGCCGCTGGCCCGGATCTCCTGCAGGTGCCGGCGCACGGTCCGCTTGCTGCCGGTGAAGCCGAGTTCGACGATCTCCGCGTGGAGCCGCGCCGCGTCCGTGCAGCCCTCGTTCCAGCGCCGGTGGAGGTAGGGCGAGTAGGCGTGGACCTGGCCGTAGCGGCGTGATCCGGTGCCCAGCGACGCCTCCTCGGGCGTGGCTGCGTGTGCGTCGCGGCGTACCGTCTTGCGGTCCAGTCCGAGAGCCTTGGAGATCGCCTGGATTGGGACTCCCTTGTCGTAGAGGTCGTGCACGGCGGTGTGGCGCTCGCGGCGCCGGATCACACGCATCCCGTCCGGCCGCCCCGACACCTCCTGCTCGACAGCGGCCTCAGCAGGCGCGTCCTCGGTAGGATCGGCGAGGCAACTGCGGTGCGTGGCAACGCACTTCTCGACGGCTTCGCACAGGTTCTTCCACAAAAGGAAGCGGTCCGCGACCTGGATCGCGTCGGGGCAGGCGGTGCGTACGGCCTCGGCGTAGGCACTGGCCCTATCCCGGCAGACGATCTCCGCTCCGGGATGTGCGCGCAGCCACGCGGTGAGGGTCTCCGCGGTGCGGTCGGGCAGGACGTCGACGCGCTCTCCGCTCTCCATGTCCAAAATGATCGTTCCGTAGACGTGCCCTTTCTTCAGGGCGAAATCATCGACGCCCAGCACACGGGGCGCGGCGCCGATGTGTTTGTCCGGAAGCCTGCGTACCAGTCTGAGTAGCGAGTTCGCACTCGTCGGGATGGACAGATGCGCGGCCAGCCGGGCGCCAGGACGCCCGGCGAGCGCCAGCGCGATCTTCTCCAGCGAGCGGCGCAGGAGCGGCGTGCGCCGCGCGAACCGCTCGGTGAGCCCGTCCACCTGCTCGACGAACGTGCGGCGACCGCACGCAGCCGCCGGGCAGAGAAACCGCCGCACCAGCAGGTCGATCACGACCTGCCGTCCGGCCGCCGAGAGGTCGGCAAGGCGCCGCCGATAGCCACCATGGAGACGGCCGGACACGGTGCCACAGTCCGGACATGCCGCCTCGGGCGTCGCCGTCCGCGCCGTGAGGGCTACCCCGCCGCCATCCGCTCTGACCTCGTCCACCACCACAGAGGACAGATGAGAGAACGCCATGGCGAACGTCGAGAACACGCTGCAATCACACGAACGGCCATCCTTCCAGCCGGTTGTGACGCCGTGTCACCGCCTCACAAAAAGTGGATCAGAACCGCTTGCCATGGCCGCCGTCATGAGACCTCGTCAGCCCGCCCTGAAAACAGCTGATCAGCACCTTCCATACGTTGGGGGAGCCTCTGTGGACGATCGACTTGCCCGGCATCTGGGAGGTCACGTGGACTACGGGCCGCAGGTGCGGCGGGTGCAGATGGTGCACGGAGTGCCGACGGTCGATAACACAGTGAGCCACAGGAGCAGGTGGCACCCGGCCGTGCGCGGCTGGCTGCCGACCTCCCGCTCGCGGTCCACTTGTAGGAAGTGGGCGATGGTGTGCTCACCGCGATCCGACTGCGCCGAGCGTGCGCTCGCACTGGTCGATCAGCACCGCATCACGAAAGTCCTCCCGATGCCAGTGCCAGTGCGGTGCCGAGTTCGCGCGCGGAGCGGCGCGGGGTGTCACAGGGCAGCGGACCTTCGGTGTTCCACGTACCAGGCGTACGCTTCGGCGATTCCCTCCCGCAGGCCGATACACGGGGCCCATCCCAGAGTGGTGATCCGGGAGACGTCAAGGACCTTGCGTGGAGTGCCGTCCGGCTGGGCCGCGTCCCACTCGATGGCCCCCTGGTAGCCGACGACCTCTGCCACCAGCTCGGCGGCCTCCCGGATCGTCAGGTCCGTGCCGGTGCCGACATTCACCGATCCGTCCGCGTCGTAGTGCTCCAGCAGGTACAGGCATGCCCGGGCCAGATCATCCACGTGCAGGAACTCCCGGCGAGGTGTTCCGGTACCCCAGTTCACCACTCGCTGTGCCCCTGCCGTTCGGGCCTCGTGGAAGCGCCGGATCAGCGATGCCAGGACATGGGAGTGCTCGGGATGAAAGTTGTCGCCGGGGCCGTAAAGGTTGGTCGGCATGGCGGAAATCCAGGGGAGACCGTGCTGCCGCCGCACCGCCTGCACGTGCAGGAGCCCGGCGATCTTGGCGATGGCGTAGGCGTCGTTGGTCGGCTCCAATGCACCGGTCAGCAGCGCCTCCTCTCGAATGGGCTGGTCGGCGAATTTCGGATAGACGCAGCTGGAGCCCAGGAACAGCAGCTGCTCCACCCCCTGTTCCAGGGCCGCGTCCAGCACGTTGACCTGGATACGCAGGTTGTCGGAGAGGAACTCCGTGGGACGGGTGGCATTTGCTTTGATCCCGCCCACCCGTGCGGCGGCCAGCACCACCACATCCGGCCGGGTGGCCGCGAACCAGTCGAGGACGGCACGGCGCTCGCGCAGGTCCAGTTGGGCGGAGCCGGGTCCGACCACGTCGGTGAAGCCCTCCCGCTCCAGATGCCGGCACACCGCGGAACCGACGAGTCCACGGCTTCCGGCCACGAATACGCGCGCGGAGCGGTCGAGGGGGCGGTGAATGTACCCGCACGGTGCTGAGGCTGGGGAGCTCACCGCTGAGCGCTCCGGTCGGCGGTCATGGAGTGAGGCTCGCCGTCGAGTGCCTCCTGCGTGCCCGTGGCCCGGGCATCCTGCTCTCCGCCTGGAGTCGGCAGGGCCGGAGCGCCACCGGCGGGCGGCATGTGCCCGCTGCCGCGTCGTTTGGAGAATAGGCCGGCTGTCCGGTGCTGCGGCCGGTATTCGTACGCATAGCCATATGTGCTGCCCTCCTCCTTCGACGACGTCATGTTCAGGACCGTACCGAGCACGGAAGCACCGACCTGCTGCAGTGTGCGAAGGGCTGCGCCGACCTGGTCGCGGCTGGTGCGTGAAGCCCGCACCACCACCAGGTAGCCGTCCACGACGGTGGCGATCGCGGACGCGTCCGCCACCGGCAGCACCGGCGGGGTGTCCACCACGACATGGTCGAACTTGTCGGCGAGGCTGCGCAGCACGCTCCTCAACTGGTCGCTGCCCAGCAGCTCGGTGGGATTGGGCGGCACCGAGCCACTGGTCAGCACCGAGAAGGAGCCCACGGACTGCAGCACTTGGTGCACCTCGGCTTGGCCGATCAGCACGGTGGTCAACCCGGCGTCCCGCACCAGCCCCAGGACGCGGGCAGTGGAAGGCCGGCGCAGGTCGGCGTCGACCAGGCACACCGAGGCACCGGTCTCGGCCAGCGCCGCAGCCAGGTTGATCGCGACACTGGTCTTCCCCTCACGAGGCAGCGGGCTGGTTACCGCGATCACCTTCGGCGGCTGGTCCACGTCCACGAACCGCAGACTGGTGCGCAGCCGCCGGAAGCCCTCGGCGCGCAGTCCGTGCAAGTCGTCGAGCAATGCCACGGGATGGCGGGTGGTCCGCGGGTCGTGCGCGACGCTCCCGAGCACGGGAGGGCCGCCGAACCCGGCCAGGAGCTCGGTGAGACTCTGAAGACTGCGTACCGAGCGATCCATCGACTCCCTGGCCACGGCGAAACCGGCCCCGAGGGCCAGCCCGGCCATCAGCCCGATGGCGAGGTTCACCGCCGGGCGCGGGGAAAAGGGCACGGAGGGCACGGAGGCCGGTTGGGTGATGCTCAGCCGCACCGGGGACGTCCTCGCGTCGTCCGGGCGCTCAAGGCCGCGGACCACCTCGGCGAAGCGCTCGGCCACAGCGTTGCTGATGCGCGCAGCCCGCTCCGGCCGGGTGTCCGTGACGGTGAGCCGGAGCAGCACCGTGTCGGGCTGCGCGGTCGCACTGATGCGACGGCTCAGCTGACTAGGCGTCATGTCGAGACCCAGTGTCTCCACGACGTGCCGGGACACCATAGGGCTCGCCGCCACCTCCGCGTACGACCGGACCCGAGCCTGGGTGAAGACATTTCCCTGCGCGAGCTGGAGGGTGTCGGACCCCTCCCGCACGGACACGAAGAGCTTCGCAGTGGCCCGGTACTCGGGGTTCGCCGTGTAGGTGATGAGCGCACCGACCGCCGTTCCGAGCAGGGCCAGCACGGTGATGGCACGCCAGCGGCGAGAGAGGACTCGTAGGTAGTCGCGCAGGTCCAAGACATCCGTCCCTGATCGGATCAAGTGAGAGTGCCGCCCTCACCGTACGACACCAATGGTGAAATGAGAGGCATACGCATTAAGTCAAGTAAAGATGGCTGCGATCGCTACATAGGCGAATTAACCGGTTTGGCTACCGTACGAGGCGTGTTCCGCTCATCTGCGTCACCCTGCAGCAAGGAGTGCATGTGACTGTCAAGAAGGCGCTCATCACCGGTATCACCGGCCAGGACGGCTCCTACCTCGCGGAGCTGCTGCTGCAGAAGGGCTATGTGGTGCACGGAATGGTCCGTCGCGCCTCGACCTTCAACACGCAGCGCATCGACCATCTCTACCGGGATCCGCACGATCCCGAGGCGCGCATGTTCCTCCATTACGGCGATCTCACCGACGGCACCCGGATCGCCGGCCTCCTGGAGCAGGTCCAGCCGGACGAGGTCTACCACTTGGCGGCTCAGTCCCACGTCCGGGTCTCCTTCGACGAACCGGAGTTCACGGGTGACAGCACTGCGCTCGGAACGACGCGGCTGCTGGAGGCCATCAGGACGACGGGCCTTCCCTGCCGCTTCTACCAGGCCTCCAGCTCGGAGATGTTCGGAGCCTCGCCGCCGCCTCAGCACGAGGACACGCCCTTCCACCCTCGCTCTCCCTACGGTGTCGCCAAGGTCTACGCCTACTGGGCGACCCGCAACTACCGCGAGGCGTACGGGATGTACGCGGTCAACGGCATTCTGTTCAACCACGAGTCCCCTCGCCGTGGCCCCACCTTCGTCACACGCAAGGTGGCCATGGCCGCCGCACGCATCAAGGCGGGTCTGCAGGACGTCGTCTACCTCGGCAATCTCGACGCCCGACGGGACTGGGGGTACGCGGCCGAGTACGTCGAGGCGATGTGGCTGATGCTGCAACAGGCGGAACCGGATGACTATGTGGTCGCCACCGGCGCCAGCCACAGCGTGCGCGACTTCGTTGAACACTGTTTCGCCCATGTCGGTCTTGACTGGCAGGACCACGTGCGGTTCGACGAGCGTTATCTGAGGCCCACCGAGGTCGACGACCTGGTCGGTGATGCCACGAAAGCCGAGCGGGTCCTCGGATGGTGCCCGACAGTCCGCGCCCCTGAGCTGGCCCGTCTCATGGTCGATGCCGAAATCGCGGCGCATGAACCTGCGCCTTCCGCGCTGGACAGCCTGCCCGCGCCCGCCCCGATGCTGCGGATGGAAAGGCTCTGCCACGATGCGCCCGCCCCCGATACTGCCGGAGAGAGGAACCCCGTGTGACCGGCATCGCCACATGGAGACGCGGGCAGCGAGGAAGCAGCATGCGGACGAGCATCGCCGACCCCTCAAGACCCGGATCCCTCGCCCACTCGGCTCGCGCCAAACGCTGGCACGAACTGCTGCGTTGCTTTCCCGACCTGGCCGAGATGCGCGTTCTGGATCTCGGCGGGACCCCAGCTTCATGGCGCAGCGCACCCGTCCGGCTGGCGCATGTGGTGACGGTGAATCTCGACCCGCACACCGCCCGGCAGGCAGAGCCCGGCGTCATCCCGGTCGTGGGAGACGCGTGCGATCCCTTCCTGCCGGCCCACTTGTCGGCCGAGCGATTCGACCTCGTTTACTCGAACTCCGTCCTTGAACACGTCGGCGGCCACTACCGGCGGCAGCAGTTCGCCGAAGCGGTGCACCGCCACGGGACCCACCACTGGGTACAGACTCCCTACCGGTACTTCCCTGTCGAACCGCACTGGCTGTTCCCCGGCCTCCAGTGGTTTCCGGTCCGGGCTCGTATCGCTGTCTCCCAGCACTGGCCGTTCGGACACGTCCCCCGCGCCGGACGCGCGCAAGCGCTCCGTCATGTTCAGGAAGTCGAGCTTCTGTCGGTGACTGAGATGCGGTCCTACTTCCCCGCCTCCCGCATCTGGATCGAACGCTTCGCCGGGCTTCCCAAATCGCTGGTTGCGAGGAAAGCGACGGTGTCAGCCCTTCTCCGAACCCGGGTGAGTCCCACACCCCAAACCAATCGGTCCGCAGCCCATGACGCAGAGAATGAGCGAGGGAGTAGCGCATCCCATGACAATCCACCAAAGCGAGCAGACGACCCGAACGGCCACCGTCCCTCTGCTGGGATTCATCCGCAAGCCGATTGCGGGAATTCGCAGGATGCACCCATGGCTCTACCCGGCATGGCCGGCCCTGAACGGGCAGCGCTTCCGTCAGGAGATGTTCCGCTCCCTGCTTCAGGAGCTCCAGCCACAGGCCGTCTTCGAATCCGGAACCTACCGCGGTGCCACCACGCAATTCCTGTGGCACGTTTCCGGACGTCCCGTGTACACGGTGGAGAAAGAGCCTGCCTTCGCTCGTCTGGCAGCTCGACGCTTCCGGAACGTCTCGGACATCAGAGTGATCAAGTCGGACTCCAGGAAGGCGCTCCAGGGACTTCGCGAGAACTCCTCGTTCCCGAAGTCCCGCGTTCTCTTCTATCTCGACGCCCACTGGGAAGATGATCTGCCCCTCCGCGAAGAGGTGGCTGTCATCACCGACAGTTGGACGGACTCGTTGATCCTGATCGACGACTTCAAGGTTCCCGATGACCCCGGCTATGGGTTCGACACATACGCGGAGACACAGCTGTCGGTCGAGTACCTGGGCAATGCGGTCGGGGAGTACAAGGTCTTCTGGCCGAACTGTCCATCGGGCGAGGAAACCGGCGCACGTCGCGGCTGCGTACTGCTGGCGGCTCCGACCCTCGCCGACAGGATGGCAGCGCTGGATGCCGTGCGGAGCATGGACGACGGTGTGCCACTGTGCCGTGCGGGCAGCCGGTGAGCGCAGTCGCTGCACACCGGGCCGCCGACGGCACCAGGGGTACCGGTCATGCTGGCTTGCGGTGTCGGCTCGCATGGCTGAGCAGAGCACCCGGCAGAGCCGCAACCGGTAGGGAGTGAGCGTGACTGTCAGGGCGGCTCCCGTCGACGCCGAGGAGGCGAATGCCTCAGCGGCTCACACCCTTCCTGCGAGTCGGCCATTCTCATCGGCTTCCCGGCGTACACGTCACGCGATCGCAGGCACTATGGCCGTCATTTTGCTCCTGGCCGGGGGACGCTGGGTATCCCATATCGCGATTGGTCCCGTCTACATCGCCGACGTACTGCTGGCTGCCGCCGTTCTGCACACGGTGTGTTCCCGCCTCCTGGTCAAGCATCACTCGGGTAGCAACCAGGGGCCCGGTGTCCTGGTCGGACTGGTGGTTCTCGCCACGCTGGTTCGCGTCATCTCGTCCGAGGGGGAGGCGCTACTGATCGCACGCGACGCGGCGCCTTTCGTCTATGTGGCCGTCGCCTACCTCTCGGCAAGGGGATATCTCCTTGCGAGTGAGCCCGACCGGCGGCGGACGGCCCGGCTTGTCCACGGTGCACTGGTGATCCACTTGTGCTGGGTGGCGTGCGTAGTTCTGGTGCCCGACCTCTCATCGGCGCTCAGCGAGTCCTGGAGCGGTCCGACCCCGGAAGTGAGATCGGATCTCGACACAGCGTTGCTCGGCATCCTGGCGGGAGTGTCGATCCTTCGGTTCCGCCGCAAGGAGGGGACCTGGATGAGTGCATCGCTGGCCGGAGCCTCAGTGGCTCTGGCTCTCACCATGCACTCCAGAGCAGGTCTGCTTGCCTGCGGCATCTGCGTCGTGGCCGCTATGGCTGGCGGTGCCAACAGGAACGCCAGGGCTTCGGTTCGCACGGTGGCTCTCGGTGTGTCGGCGGTGATCCTGCTGATGGTGCTGCTTCCGAGCAGCCCGGCCGCTCAGCGCCTGATCGCGACTGTGGACCGGACAGCAGCCTCTCAGACGCTCGCCGTCAGTGCCGAAGGGACCTCGAACGCAAGGAAGGTGGCGTGGGAAAGGGTCATCAGATTCACGCTCGCCGACCCGGCCCGGGTAATGATCGGTGTCGGCTTCGGACCCGACTTTCTGAAGGACGCGGATGCAGATGTGGCGCTGGGTTCGCAGACCTACCAGGGAGTACGTTCCCCGCACAACTACCTCCTGACCGTTTTTGCGCGGCTCGGTCTCCTCGGACTGACCGTGATCGTCGCGCTTCTGGCCACAGTCCTCGCCGCCGCGATCAGGGAGCTGTGGGCACGACATCAGCCGGACGAACTCACGTTCATGTGTGTGCTCGTGGTGATGTCCTTGTTCGTCATCGCGATGCTGGGCGTTGTGTTGGAGTCTCCGTTCGGCGCAGTCCCCTTCTTCTGGGCCGGGGGAGTACTCCTGGCTCGCAGCCATCGGCGGCGACGCTCTTTGGCGAGAACAGCTCACGTGGCCCCGTCAGTCCCATACCGAGGGCGGCGCCTCATCGAAGCCCCTCCGGAGGGCGCCGGATCCCTGGCAGTGGTGGCCGAGTCGGCTCCTCCCCTCCCCATGGAGCCGACTGCACGGGCTGTACATCAGCGGTGACCGGCCACAGGAAGTGACATCGATGAGCTCATCGCCCCGTGAAAGCTCGGAGACCGAGGCCCCCGACGTGTCCGCAGTCGGATCCAGGCCCTCTCTACAGGCCGTCCTGAGATCGTTAGCCGCAAAGGCCGTTGTGCTCGTTCTGGGGGGAGCCGCCACCCTGCTGTCGGCGCGCAGTGTGGTCGAGACTCTCGGAATTGCCGGCTATGCGCTCGTCGCCCTGGTCAGTACGTTGCCGACCCTGCTCGCGGTCTGCGACCTCGGGGTCGGAGCCGCCGTGATCGACGCCTTCTCCAGCCGTGACCGCGAGCACATGCTCCGCACCATCACCGCGGGCGCCCGGACACTTCTGTGTGCAGGCTCAACCATTGCCGTGTGCGGAGTCCTGACGGCCGCCTCGGGAGCGACCGACTCACTGCTCGACAGCGCGTCCGGAGCGGATGTCGCCCCCTGCATCGCCGTCGTTGCCGTGCTGTTCGGCTGCAGCCTGCCTCTCAGCCTGGGCGGATCGGTGCTCGCGGGCCTGGGCCGCTATCACTTCGCCGTGCTGCTGCAAGGGGCCGGCACGCTGCTCGCATTGACCGTCGTACTGCTCGGTGCCGCGTATGACGCGCCTCCGGCGGTCTTCGTCGCATCTGTGCTCGTCGGACAGTGTGCCGCCGGAGCGGCCAGCCTGATGCTGGCCGGCCGCATGCTGAGGCTGCGCTTGCTCCGTGTCGTGCTCTTTCCGCTTCGTCGCTCACCAGGCACCCGAATCATGCAACTGGCAGGACCTATGGCTGTGATCAAGGTGACCTCCGCCGTCGCCTATGGTGCGGATCGCCTTGTCCTCAGCAGTGTCGCGCCCCCTGTCGCCGTGGCCGTCTATTCGGCGGGAGCCCAGCTCTACGCTCCTGCCTCCGCGCTCGTTGCAGCGGCGGCGCTGCCGCTGTGGCGAATGTTCAGTAGGCATCGTCGTACCTCCCCGCAGGCACCGCGTCGCCAACTGCTGCAACTCACGGCGTATTTCACCGCGGGCGGCCTAGTGATCAGTGTCCTGCTGGTGACCGCCGGCCCGACTGTGGCGAGTTGGATGCTGCACGACCGTGCTGCCGTCGGGCCGGGGCTGATGGCTGCCTTTTCCGCCTTGCTCCTCACCCACGCGGTGAACTACCCCGTGGCGATGTGGTTCTCGGATCCGGCAGGTCTCCGCTTCCAGGCTGTGCGTGCCGTCCTCATAGCCGTCGTCAACCTGGCGGTGTCGATTCCGCTGGCCTACTTCATGGGACCCGCAGGACCTGTGCTCGCCTCCGCCGGTGCCCACTTTCTGTGTGTGACCGTCCCCTGTCATCGCAGGGTCTTCAGTCGTCGTGGCAGGGCAGCGTAGTGCCGGCATCGGAACGCCGTCCCGATGCCTCGGCGGAGCCGTTGACGGATTCCTCGGGCGTCCACACGGGTGTCCCGCGGGCGCGTGGAGTCAGGTGACCTTGAGGCCCAGCTTCGAGGCGACGTGGTCGCGGAATTCGCCTACCCGTCGGATGCTCGCCGCGGGGGCCGAAGCGAAGTAGGACCGGAGTGCTTGGTCGACCTCTGGCTGAGGGCAGCCGATACGCGTGGCAAGCTGTGCCAAGGTCCCCTGCGGTTCGGTCAGTTCACGGACCACAGCCCTCGCCTTGATCCATCGGAGGTGCCCACCCGCCTGGACGAGGTAGTGAATGACGTCTCGCAAGGGACGCTGGGCCAGTGACGCGCACTCCCAGTCGACGATGCCCAGCCCTTGGGGAGTTCTGAGGATGTTCCAGGGCGCCAAGTCGCCGTGCCTCAACGAGCACGTGCCGTTGCCCGGTCTGCCGAGTGCCGCCGTGATGTCCAGCAGCTCGTCGCGGGAGAGCAGTCCCGCCTGGCGGCAGTTCGACCAGGCCCGACTCATCACCACGAAGTGGTCCCCCACGAAGTCCGCGAAGAGGAGTTCGGGGATCTTGAACGGAAGCCCCATCGAGGGGAGTTCTGTGAGGACTTCCCCTTCGTTCTGGAGACGCCGGTCATCGCCGTTGCCAACCTTGAGCACATAGCGAGGGCGGCCAGAAGCAGAGAGGGCGGCAACGCATCTTCCCGGCGTGGACGAGTGCATGAAGGCCATGCCGTCGACGTCCTTGGGCAACGCGTGGAGGAAGGTGTCCGCGAAGGCCAGCGGATTTTCGACCTTGGGCCCGATCTGCATGCGCATCATGAGCTGGTCGAAGAGGGCGGCCGCACGGCCGACAGGTCGCAAGGGCCGATCGATGACGCGCGCGGCTGCCGTGCCGTGTCGTCCGCCCGTGCTCCGCAACTCGATACGCCGGCCCAGTGGGCCGGCGCGCAACAGCCCGCGCTGCCAGGTGAACTGCGAAACGTCCACCTTCGTCATCTCACAGCCCTCGCCATGTAGAGCTGCTCGACCATCAGTCCTCCGGTGATCCTCTGCAGAGGCGGCCTGCATGCGACCGCATCGGCCCTTCTCAGAGCCGCAGCAGGCAGATTCCGGTGCAGGACGGGAGGGAAGGCCGAGAAGCCGCGGCGGGATTCGACCCGGAATCCGGATGCGTGCAGAAGTTCGATGATGTCCCTGTGCCGCAGCTCGTTCGGGCGCTCCGGCCTGCTCTTGGGCACGCGTACGGCGATGGACCGCAGACTGGGACAGTGCCCATGGTTGTTCAGGATGAGGAGAGCACCTGGCTCCATGTGCTGCCTGATCTTGCGGAGAACAGGCACCCTGACCTCTTCAGGCGCATTCAGAAGAAATCGAAAGACAGTGACGGCATCGTACGGGCCTGCCAGCAGGTTCTCGGTGAGTACGCAGCCGGTCCTGATGAGTGCTTCGGGGCTGGCCTCGGCCGCGTGCTTGGCCATCTCCGCCGAGATGTCAACGCCCGTCAACTCGTCCGCCACGCCTTCCAGTCCTCGCAGAATGCGGCCGGTTCCACAGGCGAAGTCGAGAACCCTGAGGCATCCGCGACGTGCCCGCTCACTCCGAAGCACGTCCAGGAGGACAGGCCTTTCAAGACGCCACACATGGTCGTCGTAGCTACCCTCGTCGTACTGGCGATTGTAACGTTCCACCCGTTCCTCGTCGACGAACTTGGTTTCATAGTTGCTCCAGCCTGAACGCATCATGCAGGACCCTCTTCTTGTCGGTCACAGTGGGAATTTCGGTTTCCTCTCAAGAGGAAACCCGTACGTCCACCAGCTGTTTGGCGCGACGTAGGGCACTTTCGTTCAACCACCAGCGAAGATCTTCGCTCCGGGCCAACCGATTGGCCCGCAACTGCCTGGTGTATCCATGGCTCGCCACCTTCTGGGCGGCGTGCACTGACATGCCCACAAGACGGGAGGTGCGTCGCGCTAGCGCTGTTCTGGGCAGGCCGTGTACCGACGACATGAGATCGAACTCGGCCTGGTACCTCTCGGCGGGTTGTTGCGTGACTTGAGCGTCATGCACCCGATATGCCGCCAACGGGCGGGGCAGGTAGCGAAAACGTGCTCCGTCGGCCGCCAGCGAGAGCCACAGATTCCAGTCCATGACCCTGCGCAGCCGTGGGTCCCAAGACGTCTGCGTCAAGCGGCGACGGCGCACGAAAGTGGCGCAGGACGGAATGAAGCAACCGTACTTACTCAAGGTGAAGTGCGAGAAGCGGTGCGCGGGGAGGAGCCTCAGGTACCTGCCATGCGCATCCACGAATACGCAGTCCCCGAAGACCACATCGGTTTCCGGTTCGGCGGCGATCACGTCGGCTACCACCGCGACGGCGTCCGGGAGGTAGAATTCGTCGGCGTTGAGCCAGCCGAGCCAGTCCGACGTGGCGCGGGCCGCAGCCCGGTTCATCGCGTCGGATTGCCCGCGATCGGGAATGCTCCTGTGATCCAGCTGGGGGTGCCGTCGCGAAAGATCCTCCAGCAGTTGCGCCGATCCGTCAGTGGACGCCCCGTCCTGCACGATGTGTCTGAGACCGGGGTAGCACTGACGTGCGACCGAGACCACCGCGTCCTCGATATATTGGCGATAGTTCATACTCGGCGTGAGAATGTCGATCGTGGGTCGTCCGATTGTCAATGGGTTCTCCCTGTCCATGCCCGCTCGGAAAGCGGCTCGATAACCGGAGATGAGCCCGCGCCCACCCTATTTTTGACGAGCCTGTCGTCCGCACATTGACACGCTGAGACACGCTCGGATGGCGAGTGCCGGTCAAGAGAGCCGGAGTGGGGCCCAGGCCGCCGCGTCAGTGCGACGAGGGTGTGCCGGCACCTCGGGACCGGCGATGCGCGGCCGGCTGCACCGCGCTCTCGTAGACGGCAGCCATGGCGGCTGTCCACGACGCTGCGGCGTACCGCTCGGCGTGTACTTCCCGGCAGTGCTCACGCAGTGCGGGAAAGAGGTCGCGAGCCGCTGTGAGCGCGTGCGGCAAATCGCCGGCGCCCCGGTAGACCGCGCCCGTACCGTCACGAAGCACACTGTCTGCCGCGGCTGACCCGCTCAGGGCAAGCACCGGCACCCCCGCGGCCATGGCCTCCTGATAGATGACAGGTGCCATTTCGGGGCAGACACTTGGGAAGATCAGTCCCGTGTAGTGGGGCAGTCGGCCCAGGAGCTGCTCACGGGGGAGCGCGCCAAGGATTCGACCCCCCTTGGGCAGGGCTTCCCTGCAAGCCCACTCCAACGGTCCGGACCCGATCACGTCCAGCCGTTCGCTCGCCGGCCAGTGTTCCAGTAGCGGGATGATGCCCTTCTCCTCGCTCAGCCGGCCCGCAAAGACCCACCGGCTGCCCGTTCCCGGTTCTTCCAAGGCGTCCCGGGAGCGCACGCCTCGTGCGGCGTCGACGAAATTCGGTACCAGAGCGAATTTCTCCGCCGGCAGCCCGAAGCGAAGGTAGAAGGCGCGGCTGTACTCGGAGAGCACCACCAGCCGGTTGGCCCGACGCAGTACGGGATGGGCTGCCGGACCTCTTCTACCGGCCCACGCAAGGGGGAACGTCGCTCTGCGCGCGCTCCGGTAGCAACTGTGCCGCAGTCCCGCCCACCGCTCTCCGTCGGGACATGCGGTGCACATCCTCCCGTCACGGAAGAGCGTCCCGGCCGCGCAGGCCGGACGGTAGTTGTGCACCGTGGCGACGAGGGCGCCAGGCCAGCGCTCCAGCCAGCTGGTGCCGAAGTTGGGGAAGAGGTTATGTACGTGAACGACATCAGGGGCCAGTCGCTCCAGTTCCGCCAGGGGCGACCGACCGTGGCCGGTCGTGACTCGGATCGCAGCCCGCAGGGTATACCCCGGCTCAGCCTGCAACGCGTCGGTGTGCGCGGCGACGATGGTCACCTCGTGCCCGGCGACGCGCAGCGCCTCCGCCTGGTCGAGCACGACGGTGTTCTCGCCGCTGGGCTGGAGCGAGGAGTAGAAGCTGTGCACCAGCGCCACTCGGTAGGTTGCGGGACGCCCGGGCGGACCCTCGGCCCGGAGGTGAGCTGTCTCGTTCACTCGGCCTTCCTCGGCATCCGTGTCGTTGAACAAGCGTGATGACCGTGTCACCGGCGGTTCCCGGCGACGAGTGCGAAGGCCGTCGTCGGGAAGAACCGTTCTCCGGCGGCCTGCAGCAGTCCCGATCGGGCGGACCGGTGGTGAAGCTTGACCTCCACGTCCTGGAAGGCCGGGTCGAGCAGGTCGCGCAGGGCCTCCTCGTCCGCGCCGTCGCGGACGACGTGGTACTCGACCGTGTCGGCCTCGTCGTAGATGCCGCGCCGCCGGCGCAGGCGGGCGGCACGGCCGTAGCCTCGCCCGAGGAGGTACGCGTTGCGGTCCGGACTCATGGACAGCCGGGAGCGGCAGGGATACGCCAGGGGAACCTGGGCGCTCAGGAACGCGCCGCCGGGAACGACTTGGTCGATGAGCTGCTCGACAGTGCCCAGGCGGTCCGGGTGGCGCAGGACGGAGACGCGCGCGACGGCGTCGACGGGCCCGGCTCGGCAGAGCGAGGTGCCGTCCTTGTCGTACGGCACGGTGACATTCGGATTGCGCCGGAATCGGCTCTGGAGAGAGCGGACGCTCGGTTCGCTCATCTCGGCCAACATGACCTGAGCTCGTGCAGCCACAAGATGATCGGTGAAGTTGCTGTGCCTGTCTCCCGGTTCGAGCACTCGGCATTGCCCATTCCGGTCGATGACCCCTTGCACCAGGGCACGCAGGTTTCCGATCAGCCGGTCACGCATCGTGTGGTGGCGGATATGCGGGGAGCCCTTTGCGTACTCTTGCCGGATTCGGTGCTCACGCTCTCGCAGCTCCCGCATAGACGGTTTCGCCGGAGTGATCGTCATGGCCGTACCCCAGGAACCTCATCAGGAATCTCGCGTTCCTGGCCGATGAGTTGGCCCGAATTCAGGCAATCGGCCGCCGGGTGCACCGCAGCGCCGCCGGTTCGCAGTGGACGGCTCGCCTGGCGTACCACGCCGCGCACGAAACGCGCGTTGCCGAACACGTAGCGCCGCCACAACCGACGCGGCTCGCTGCCCAGTCGGAACAGCCATTCCAGCCCGCTGCGCTGTATCCATGGCGGTGCCTGCCGCTTGGCACCGGCGATGAAGTCGAAGGCGGCGCCCACGGCCACGGCCACCACGGGAAGTGCGGCACACAGGTCGGCGGCCCAGCGATCCTGCTTGGGGGTGCCGAGGCCCACCCAGACGATGTCCGCGGCGACGCAACGGATGTCCTCCATCTGTTGCCGCAGTTCCTCGGGGGACAGCGGCCGGAAGGGCGGGGAACTGGTGCCGACGATCCGCGTCCCCGGACAACGCTGTCGCAGTTCCCGGTGCAGCGCGTCCAGCACCTGGGGCGTGGAGCCCAGCAGGTAGTGGTTCAGTTCGGTGTGCTGGGTCAGGGCGAAGACGTCCAGCAGGAGGTCGGGGCCGTAGACGCGCGTGCTCGGCAGGGTGGCACCACGGTGGAGCAGTTGGTTGGCCCATACGACCGGCTGTCCGTCGGGGAGGTTGAGAGAGGCCGAGCGCAGAATGCCGTGCAGCTCGGGGTCCCGGTCCGCGAGGGCGAGCGTGTACGCGTTGGACAGATGGACATCACTGCCAAGAGGGACACCGAGGGCGTCCGGTCCGTCGGTGTCCCCATGGCGTGCCGCGTGGATCCGATGGGCGAGGCGCACGACGTGGCGGGCCGCGCTCTCGCGGGTGTGCGCGGTGATGGGCACCCCCAGGCACTCCACCACGGGAGCGGGCGACGTCGGTCCTGTCGTTCGTGAGCTTGGTGGGGCGGTCATGAGGAAGCGGCTTCGGTGCTCAGCGGGAGTGCGGCGGGTCGGTTGTCGCGCTCGGCGAACTCGGAGAAGGGCAGGCGGCGTCGGAAGTCGGTGATGGTGTCGCACAGGCCGCGCTCCACCGGGGTCGTGGGCTCCCATCCCAGGAGGTCGCGGGCCAAGGTGATGTCCGGACGCCGCTTTTTCGGATCGTCCTCAGGACGGGGGACCAGCGTGACGTCGGAGCTGGACTGGGTGAGTTTGCTGATCCACTGGGCCAGTTCGAGCATGGAGACCTCGTGTGGATTGCCCAGGTTGACCGGCCCTCCATGGCTGCTGGCGAGCATCCGCATCAACCCGTCGACCACATCATCGACATAGCACAGGGATCGGGTCTGACTCCCGTCTCCGGTGACGGTGATCGGCTCTCCGCGCAGTGCCTGGCGAATGAAGGTGGGGATGGCCCGACCGTCGTCCAGGCGCATCCGCGGGCCGAAGGTGTTGAAGATGCGCACGATCTTGGCGTCGACGCCGCGGCTCCTGCGGTAGGCCATGGTCAGTGCCTCGCCGAAGCGTTTCGCTTCGTCGTACACCGACCGTGGACCGACCGGGTTGACATGGCCCCAGTAGTCCTCTGGCTGAGGGTGGATCAGGGGGTCGCCGTACGACTCGGAGGTGGAGGTCAGCAGGAATCGAGCATGCTTCGCGGCGGCCAGGTCCAGGGCGTGCCAGGTTCCGGCCGAGCCCACACGGAGTGTCTCCAGGGGCAGTCTCAGGTAGTCCGCGGGTGAGGCGGGCGAGGCCAGGTGGAGGACAGCGTCCACCGGCCCCGGCACGTCCAGCCCCTGAGTGACGTCCCAGCGGCAGAACCGGAAGTGTCGCTCGCCCATGAGATGTTCGATGTTGTCGACGCTGGATGTCATGAAGTTGTCCACGCAGACCACGTCGTGGCCCGCGTGGAGCAGTCGCTCACACAGGTGGGAGCCGACGAACCCGGCCCCGCCCGTCACTACCGCTCGCATGTAGGTCCTCTCGGTAGGCCCTGCCCAAGCTGGTGGACGGGGCAAGCCGCAGTGTCATTGGCGAAAATCAGGCACATGTCGTGTTTCTATCTATTAGCCAGACATGAGTTAAATGAGACGACAAGTGCGTGGAAACACCTCGCGGTGGAGCACCTTTCACTCGTCTGTCGCACTAGGAGAAGGGTCGCGGAATGTCGGCACCCGCTGCGGAGACGACTCGCTGCTGGTCAAACGCGTGCCGCCTGCGGCGATGGGCGGGGCGGGCGGCCAAACGGACCATCGACGTGGTGGGGGCCGTAGTGCTGCTCGTGCTGGCAGCGCCGGTGCTCCTCGCGGCCGTCGTCGCCGTGCGGGCCGACACTCCGGGGCCCGCACTGTTCCGTCAGTGGCGCACGGGTTGGCGCGGCAAGGAGTTCAAGCTCCTCAAGCTGCGCACCATGCAGGTCGGCTCCGAGGGATTGCGGGTGGCGCTGGCCGACCGAAACGAAGCCGGCGGGCAACTGTTCAAGATTCGCGAGGACCCCCGTGTCACCCCTGTGGGGCGTTGGCTGCGTCGTTACTCCCTGGACGAGCTGCCGCAGCTGCTCAACGTGCTGATGGGGCATATGTCGTTGGTCGGCCCTCGGCCGTTGCCGGTCGAGGACTCGGTGTTCACTGGGGAGGCCCGGCGTCGCCTGCTGGTCCGGCCGGGGCTCACCGGCTTGTGGCAGATCAGCGGCCGGTCCGACCTCGCATGGGAGGAGGCCCTGCGCCTGGACCTGGAATACGTCGACACCTGGTCGATCCGGAAGGACCTGGTCATCCTTGCGAGGACGCTGCCTGTCGTACTGCGCGGCGACGGTGCGTACTGACACCGCCGGCGCCGAGCCGCCGCCGCATCCGGTGTGGCCGCGTGGATCTTGGGAGTGCGCCATTGGGGGGAACTTGAGGCGTCTCACGTTAATTCCCGAGGGGATATGGACATATGGAAGAATGTTGGCATTTATTGGCGGCGCCGCCATCCGGACGCGAGATCAGCTGGGAGATTGGTGCAAGATGATCAAGTCCTCGCCGTGGCGGGCCGCCCTGGCTGCCACAGCCGTCACTTTCGTTGCCGCCGTACCGCTGGCGACCGCCCAGGCCGCGTATGCCGATGCGCCCACGAGTGTCTACCAGCCCTACCCACCGGAGTTGAGCACTACCACGGTGCCCGCGGGCGGAGTGATCTACTTCGTCGCAGAGGGGTTCGAGTCCGGCGAGGTGGTCACCGCAGCGCTCGTCCCGCAGTCCTCGACCACCCTCAGCGGATCGCCCCGCAGCGGGGACGGTGAAGGCGGCGGGGGCGGCGGGGGCAAGTGCAAGGACCAGGACGCGACCTACCAGGCCAACGCGAGGGGCACGGTGTTCGGGTGCTTCCAGGTGCCCAAGAACACTCCTCCCGGACCCTACCTGTTCACGCTCACCGGCGAGGAGTCGGGAAGCGTCTCCGCACCCGTGACGGTGACGGCAAAGAACGGGGCCGGGAATGAGCACGGGAACGGCCCCGGGAACGGGCACGGCCCCCGGGAGGGAAGCGCGGACGGGGCGAGCCTCCCCCTGGAAGGTGGCGCCGAAGGTCGACCCGGCACCGTCAAGGT
Organism: Streptomyces akebiae; assembly: GCF_019599145.1. Taxonomy (NCBI): domain Bacteria; kingdom Bacillati; phylum Actinomycetota; class Actinomycetes; order Kitasatosporales; family Streptomycetaceae; genus Streptomyces; species Streptomyces akebiae. Next base: position 7,108,008 of record NZ_CP080647.1, read on the forward strand.
CGTCGGCAACGGAAAGACCCTCGCCCTGAGTACCGGTGCCGCCGGGGAGCAGCCCGGCTCCGTCGGGACGACGAGTCAGCAGGGAGACCTTGCTCTGGCCGGCTACGGCGCGACCAGTCCGGTGAGTGGCAGCACGGTGCCGGCGGAGACCGGCCCGGGTACGAGCTGGGCGCTGGCGGGCGGAGCTGCCGGGCTGGCCGCCATCGCTGTCAAGGCGGTCACGGTCGTACGGCGCCGTCACACTCGCACCGAACAGGGCTGAGCCGGCCTGCAGCATGCGAATGCCGCGCCTCAGGAGAACCACCGAGCCGAACTATGCCGACAGCCTGGTCCGGTGGCTCCGTCACCGTCGTGCCGGGCTGCTCGTGGCCGCCCTCGCGGGCCTGCCTCTGGCCGGCGCCGGGTGGATCGTCGTCACCGGCCTGCTCGCCCATGACGAGCTGCTGGCCTCTCAACAGGCCTTGAACTCGCTGCGGCAACAGATTGCAGCAGGTCCCCTCGCGGAAGTGTCCGCGGGAGGTGCCGTGCCGGTGAAGCAGAAGCCCGACGCCGCCGTGCGCGCAGCCGCCGCACATGCTGCGCGAGCACACAGTCTCACCACCGGTCCGGCCTGGTACTCCGCCGCGCACGTGCCTGTCCTCGGTGGTCCCGTCCGCACCGTGCGCGGGGCCGCGGAGGCTGCTGAGCGGTTGACCCGCGAGGTGCTCTCCCCGCTGGCGGACACCGCCCCCCAACTCACCGCCGACACGGCCAAAGACGGTGGTCACCTGAGTCTCCCCGCGCTCCGCCGCGCCGCTCCGGTCCTCGATCAGGCCTCGCGCAGCGCCTCCGATGTGCGTCGCGAGGTCAACGAGTTGCCTCGCGATACCTGGCTGCCCGCCGTCGACCGGGCGCGAGCCCAGCTTGCCCGGAAACTCGACCGGATCGTCCCTGCCACGGGCGACGCCGCCGCGGCGGCGCGTGTGCTGCCGTCGATGCTGGGAGAGCGGAGCCCACGGCGGTACGTGGTGGTGTTCGAGAACACGGCCGAGGCGCGTGGCACCGGCGGGCTGCCCGGAGCGTTCGCGGTCCTCACCGCGGACCGGGGCCGTCTGGCGTTCGAATACTTCGGCAACGACACCGAGATGGCGGACGCCGTCGCGGCAGTCGACCCGGGCGACGAGTACGCCGCGTCGCACGGGCACAACGCACCCACTACTACCTGGGTCAACTCCAACCTCAGTCCGCACTTCCCGTACGCCGCCCGCATCTGGACGGCCGCATGGGAGGATCACACAGGTCAGAAGGTGGACGGCGCCTTCGCCCTCGATCCCAGTGCTCTGGCAGGGCTGCTCACCGCATCCGGCCCCGCCCGTCTGCCCGACGGTACCGCGGTCACCGCAGCCAATGTCGTGGATCTCACCGAGCGCAGCAGTTACGCGGCCTACGCGGACACTCGGGAGCGCAAGGCATTCTTCCTCAACGTGGCTCGCGCCGTCGCGGGGAGGCTGCTGGGGGTTGCGAACGATTCGCCGCGACGGACCGCGTTGTTCGCCGCCCTGAGCGGGCAGATGAGGTCGGGACGGGTCAAGATGTGGAGTGCTCACCCGTCCGAGCAGCGTGAACTCCGGCGACGCCCGTTCGGCGGTACCCTGCCCGACACCGCCGACCCGCTCGCCGGACTGGTCGTCAACAACGCGGCCGGCACCAAGCTGGACTACTACCTGGACCGGCGTCTGGAGTGGGCTCCTGGCCGGTGCGCCGCGGCCGGTCGTGAGGTCACCGTGACCGTGGACCTCACCAACAGAGCACCGGCCTCCGGACTCCCCCTGTATGTCACCCAGCGAGTGGACGCCCCTTCTTACCGGACCCGGCCCGGCGACAACCGTCTGCTGGTTTCGTACTACGCGAGTAAGGGGGCGAGGCTGGCCAAGGCGGCTCTGGACGGGCGACCGGTCATGGTGAACCAAGCTGCCGAGCGCGGTCACCCGGTCTACACCCTTGACCTGGAGCTGCCCGCAGGTTCCACCCGCACCCTGGAATTGCGCCTGCTGGAGAGCCCCTCAAGCCGTCCTCCGTTGCTGCTGCGCCAGCCGATGGTGCGGCCCTTGCGGGCCACGGTGCGGCCGTACCCGGCGTGTGGTGACTGACTGCTCGGCTTGTTCCTCGCTCTTGGCTTCCAGCCGCCTTGCCGCCTCGGGGATCCCTCAGGCTCGGGATTCGAGCGTGAGGTGCTCACCGTCAAGGGGCAGGCCCAGTACAGCTGCGGCGATCCGCTCCACCGGCTCGGCGATGCGTGCCGCGGTCTCCCGCGCCACCCGCATGGGGGCACCGTAGGGATCAGCCACGTCATCGTCGTCCGCACCGTTGCCGTCAGTTCCACGCCGTGCCGCGGCGCCCCTGACCAGCGCTGAGGCTCGCTCGGCAGGGTCCGTCGCACCCGCGGCGTCCTCCGGACTCAGCAACCGGCCGAACTCACGCAAGGTGAAAGCCCGCTGCAAGGCCCACAGCGGAGACAGTCGCACGGCCGCCTCGCGGTGCTCCGTGGCAGCCCCCAGCACCAGGTCGGCGTCCTCCACCAGTGCTGCCGTCAGCCGGCGAGCGAGCGCGCCGCACGGATCCCCGCCCAACTCGACGAGGAGGGTTGCCGCGGCCGGGTCCATGGGCGTTCCCGCCATGGCTGCGGTGCCGGCGCTGCTCACCCGGAAACTCTCCGATGTTTCTGGAGACGCGGCGAGCCGGGCCGTCAGCAGGCGCTCGGCCAGTGGGGAGCGGTGCAGATTTCCCGTGCAGACGACGAGCACGCGAAAGTGCGCGCCCCTGCGCCCCGGCATCGGCGAGGCAGGGGAAGGGCTCATGGGGGAAGTATCCCGCCACGTGTGGTCGTCTGGGGCGCGCCTCACCGGGTGACCCGACGCAGGAACACGGATGCTGCCTCGGGCGTCCCTGTCGCCCGCGCGCCCGCAAGCAACGTAGGGAGAGCCGGACTTAGAGGCCCTAACAGAAGTTGTTGATCAAGTGACTTTCGGTGTGGGTGGTCGTTGGTCTGGTCGTGGGAAAGCGACAGTCGCGGCCATGGATCGTGTCGGATGAACTGTGGTCGCTGATCGAGCCGTTGTTGCCCGAGCCGGGTCCGAAGCTGGTGGAGGGCCGGCCTCGGGTGCCGGACCGGCAGGCGTTGTGCGGGATCCTGTTCGTGCTGCACACCGGTATCCAGTGGGAGTACCTGCCGCAGGAGCTGGGCTTCGGCTCCGGCATGACGTGCTGGCGGCGCCTGGCCGCGTGGAACGAAGCAGGCGTGTGGGACAAACTGCACCTGGTGCTACTGAAGAAGCTGCGGGCGGCGAAGAAGCTGGACTGGTCGCGGGCGGTGATCGACTCCTCCCACGTCAGGGCGGCCCGAAGGGGCCCAAAAGCGGGCCCAGCCCGGTCGACCGCGCACGGCCGGGCAGCAAGCACCACGTCCTCACCGACGGCCAAGGCATCCCGCTCGCAGCCTCCCTGACCGGCGGCAACCGCAACGACGTCACCCAACTCCTGCCGCTGCTCGACAAGGTCCCCGCCGTGGCCGGCGTCGTCGGCCGGCTCCGACGCCGGCCCAACGCACTCCTCGCCGACCGCGGCTACGACCACGACAAGTACCGCCGGCTGCTGTGGGCGCGCGGCATCCGCCCGGTCATCGCCGAGCGAGGCCAGCCACACGGCTCCGGCCTGGGCATCTTCCGCTACGTGGTCGAGCGCACGATCGCCTGGCTGCACGGCTTCCGCCGCCTACGGATCCGCTGGGAACGACGCGACGACATCCACGAAGCCTTCCTCGGCCTCGCCACCTGCCTGATCACCCACCGCCACGTCCAACGCCTTTGTTAGGACCTCTTACGCCGAGTCCACCGCTCTGGCCGCGCACAGCGGGAAGATCCGGCGGCGTAGGGCAGACTGACGACGACGCGGTCCTGCTCATCGCCCATACCCGGCCCACCGCTCCCGATGACGTGGCGACATGCAGTCTTCCCAGCGATCTCCGGGCGGCAGGGCAGGCACGCGAATACGTCCGCGAGAAACTGGCGTCGTGGGGCTCGGACGACCTCGTCACCACACCGAACTCCTGGTCAGCGAGCTCGTCGGCAACGTCGTACGCCATGCCGCGTTCCCCGGTGTCGAACTGTACGCCGCCTATGCGCGAAGCCGAGCCGACTGGAGGTTCGTCGAACTCCCCGGAGGGCACGACCGCATCATCTCCGCCGCAGGCTCGGTCGCCACCTTGCTCGAGTTGCGCGATGTGCTGCTTTGTCCGGACGAGCCGGTGCGGACGATTGACTTGGCGCTCGCGCCGGAGCACCGTCCCGGCGGCGGAGCTGTGAGTTTCGCTTTGCGCGGTTGGACCAGGGCCCACCAGGTGGGCGGGGAGGAACACCGGACAGGCCCTGGTGGATACTGGGGGTCTGGGGGCGCGGGCGGACGTCGGGCGCCGACCCCTGTCACGGGTCCGTCAGTCGCGGTGCAGCCAGACCGTGGTGTCCGGCGGCAGCAGCCCGTCCTTGTCCAGCCGCGTTGCTGCGAGGAGGGGGGCCACAGGCATAGATGAGAAGCTGTTGTCTTTTCGGGCGTGATGGGTGCATTTCCGCTGGTCGGGGATAGCAGTGGTGATTCCGTGGGAGTCGTGGCCTGTCGGGTCGTCGTTCCCCGGGAGGTCACGGATGCCGTCGGTTGTCGGACTGCTGGAACAGCACGAGCTCGCAGCTCGCCGTCGAGTCGACGGGCTGCGGGAGGAGGCCGGCCGCATCCAGGCCGAGCTGGCTGCGGCTGAGCAGGAATGGCAGGAGTGGGCGATTGCCCGCAGGCGGGTCGACACGGTGCTGGCTCCGGATAGCGGCGACACCGCCGGCACGGAGGCCACCGGCGATCGGCGGGATGCGGACGCGCCGACGGAACCCCGGGACGCGGCGAAGCCGAAGTCGCAGGTGTCGGCGTGGCGCCAGGGGCTGGCCTGGTCGGCGCTGTCGGTCGACTACCAGCGCATCCTCACGGCGCTCGCAGACCGGGACCGGCTCCATCAAGGGCCGCTGACCTGCCAGGAGATGGCCGCGTTGTTCGGCATGGACGTGGTGCCGGCGCGGGTGGAGGCACTGCGGTCGAAGGCGAAACGCCTGGTCGCGCGGGGTTGGCTGGCCGAGCGGCAGCCGGGCCGGTTCACCTCGCGGCAGGCGTGACCGGGCCAGGCGGCGCGTCATGAGCAGGGTCATCGACCAGTAGATCATCGCCTCGGCGCTGGTGGTGCGCCGCTCGAAGTCGCGCACCAGACGGCGGCTTCGCATCAGGTGGGCGAAGAGGCGCTCGACGATCCACCGCTTTGGCAGCACCACGAACCCCTTCTGGTCGTCGCTGCGTTTGACGATCGCCAGGACCAGGGTGAACGTGGCCAGGCAGTACTCGACGAGGCTGCCGGTGTAGCCGTCGTCGGCCCAGACCAGTTCGAGGCGGTGGTGCACGTCGGCGAGCTGCCCGAGCAGGACCTGGGCGGCGATGCGGTCGCCGGTGTCCGCGGCGGTGACCATTACGCCCAGCAGCAGACCGAGCGTGTCGACCACGACGTGCCGCTTGCGGCCGTTGATCAGCTTGCCGCCGTCGAAGCCCCGACTGTCCCCACCGACGACGGCGTCCGCCTTGACGGACTGCGAATCGATCACTGCGGCCGTCGGCTCCGCATCCCGCCCCAACTCCTCGCGCACCCTCGCGCGCAACCGGTCGTGGAACTCCTTGACCAGCAAGTTGTCGCGCCAGCGGCGGAAGAATGCGTAAATGCGGTCCCACGGCGGAAAGTCGACGGGCATCGCTCGCCACTTGATCCCGTTGTCCACGAGATACCGGATCGCATCGAGCATCACCCGGTGGCAGTACGCCTCCGGCCGGCCGCCCCGGCCACGCATCCAGCCCGGCACCGGCAGCAGCGGGCGGATGACGGCCCACTCCCCGTCCGTCATGTCCGTCGGATAGCGAGGCTGCCGCGTCCCGTTGTCGGCGGCGTTTCCGAACCGGTGAGCCAGGCAGTCACACTCCCAGGTGACCGCGCTGGACTGCCCGGCCATCGGCACGCAAGACTGCTGCACCAGGGCCTCCTGCTGCTCGGTGATTCGACACCAACGAGCTGTTCAGGAGGCCCTGTCCGTATGCGCCCAGCGTCCCGCGACCACCCGATCGGGACTCCCGTTCGACGCGCATCCCGCAAGATCGAAAAGACAACAGCTTCTGAGCTTGACTCTGTCGGGAATCTTGGACTCGGCGGAGTCAACTGCCCAGGGTTCGCCAGGACTTCGGGCGAGGGATCTCGCGCTGGTCGAGGTAGTTCTGGAAGGCAGTCGGCCGGCGTGTCGGCGTACACACGATCGTCCCCGGTCGCGTACGAGTGAAAAGGGCCGTTTGATGGTGCGGTGAATCGTGGTGCCCGGCAGTCTGCTGCTCGTCCGGTGAAGGGTGGCGGAGGGCGGTGACGCGGTGGTTTTGGACCCGCAGCGCTGGCTGGAACTGCGGCGGTTCCGTGCTCTGGTCGAGTTAGGAGCGGTCAGTCTGACGGAGGTGGCCAAGGAGACTGGGCTGGACCGCAAGACGGTCCGCAAGTATCTGTCGAGCACGGCGGCGTCGGTGCCGCCGAGGCGGACGTCGAACGGCCGGCCCCGGAAGAAAGTGGTCGACGAGGTTGCCCCGTTGATCGACGCGATGCTGCGGGCAGAGATCCTCATCAAGGGCGCCGTGGTGCACGAGCGTCTGGTGAAGGAGTACGGCTCGACGATCAACTATCAGCGGGTCAAGCTCTATCTGCAGGAGGCACGGCCGCGGATCGCGGGTGAACTGGGCATCGAGCCGCGGGAGTTGGCGGGTATGCACCGCCGCTTCGAGGTGGTTCCCGGGGCCCAGGCTCAGGTCGACTGGGGCGACGAAGGCAAGATCCTCGCCCACCTGGGAATCCCGAAGGTCTACTCGTTCCATATGGTGCTGTCGTACTCGCGCGATCCGTTCTGCTGCTTCACCACGAGCCAGGACCTGCAGACCTTCTTCGACTGCCACCGGCGGGCGTTTGCGCACTTCGGCGGGGTGCCGATGTCGATCGTCTACGACCGGACCAAGACCGTCGTGCGCCGGCACGTCGCCCCGGGCGAGGCGGTGCTGCTGCATCCGGAAGCGGTCGGCTTCGCCGGCCACTACGACTTCGATATCGACGTGCTGGCCGCCTACCGGCCCACCGGCAAGGGCCGGGTCGAACGCCAGGTGTTGATCGTGCGTGATCACGTGCTGGCCGGCCGGGCGTTCTCCTCGCTCGAGGAGCTGGATGCCGCCTTCATGGCGTGGGTGCCGCAGCGACGCGCCCGCACCCACGCCACCCACCACGAGGTCATCGGACACCGCGCCGCCCGGGATCACGCCGCCCTCAAGCCGTTGCCGCCCTCGCCCTATCTGGTGGCCGAGCGGCATCTGCGGCCGGTCGGCAAGGACTGCCTGGTCGCGTTCGGCGGAAACCTCTACTCGGTGCCCGCCCGCAAGGTCCGCCCGCGTCAGCTGGTCGAGATCAGAGCGACAAAATCCCAGGTCATGCTGCACACGACGGTCCCCGATGCCAGCGGCGAGACCCTGCTGTCCAGCCATCCGCGGGCAGTCGGCCGCGGCGTGGTCGTCAAGCAGGACGAGCACTGGGATGGCCTGCCGACCGGCAAGAACCGCCGCACCACGACGGGCGACGAGCCGCCACCACCGCGGAGCGAGTCCTCCGTGTCCGGTCGCATCGGGCCGTTGCAGGCCCTGTTGAACCGGGCCGCTGCAACCCAGATCGAGGTCGGGAGACGGCCGTTGTCGGTCTATGACGAACTGACCGGCACCCGCATCCGCACCACGGCCGGCAAGCTCGGCCTGCCCCACCTCGCGGAAACCATCAACGAATACGCCCGCCGGGCCGACGAGGCGAAGATGGGCTACCTCGACTTCCTCGACCTGGTCCTGTCCGAAGAACTCGCCGTCCGCGACGACCGCCGCTTCCGCCAGGGCCTGCGGCTGTCGAAGCTGCCGCACCACAAGACGCTGGACGAGTACGACTTCTCCTTCCAGCCCGAGCTCGACCCTCGCAAGGTCAAAGACCTCGCCAGCCTCTCCTTCGTCGACGGCAAGGCGAACGCCGCGCTGCTGGGGCCACCCGGGGTGGGCAAGACGCATATCGCCGTCGCTCTCGCGGTCGCGGCCTGCCGGGCCGGCTACTCGATCTACTTCACCAGCCTCGACGACATGGTCCGCAGCCTGAAGGCCGCCGAAGCGGCAGGCCGACTGGTCAACAAACTCGGCACCTACCTGCGGCCGAGCGTCCTCGTGGTCGACGAAGTGGGCTACCAGCCCCTCGAACGCGCCGAGGCGAACCTGGTCTTCCAGGTCATCTCCAAGCGCTACGAGAAGGGCTCCATCATCCTGACCTCGAACAAGACCTTCAGCGAATGGGGCCAGGTCTTCGGCGACGAGGTCCTCGCCACCGCCATCCTCGACCGCCTCCTGCACCACTGCGAAGTGATCGCGATCAACGGCCCGAGCTACCGGCTCAAGAACCGCCTCCAGGCCATCGAGCGAGAGACCGACGTGGCCTAACAACTGGGGACATTCAAACGTACCGGCCCAGCCCGAAGGGAGAGTACGCCGACACGGGGGAGTGTAAATCTAACGGCGGATCCGACGATCATGGGAGAGACGTCAAGTGGCTGATACCGCCGTTGAGTTGGAGACCGTGGAACCTGTCGAGAGTGCCCAGTCCGGGCCGTCCGTCCCCGTGTCGGATGAGCAGCTGGTCGCGATGCTGGTGGAACGGGCCCGGTCGGAGGGACTGCAGCTGACTGGGCAGGGTGGGCTGCTGCAGCAGCTGACCAAGCGGGTCCTGGAGTCTGCGCTGGACGGTGAGATCGCCGATCACCTCGGCTATGAGAAGCACGATGCGGCCGGCCGGGGCAGTGGCAACTCCCGAAACGGGGGCCGGGCCAAGACTGTGCTGACCGACGTCGGGCCGGTCGAGGTCAAGGTGCCGCGTGACACTGCGGGCACGTTCGAGCCGCAGATCGTCAGGAAGCGGCAGCGGCGGCTGACCGGGGTCGACGAGATGGTGCTGTCGTTGTCCGCGAAGGGGCTCACGCACGGCGAGATCGCCGCTCACCTGGCCGAGGTCTACGGGGCCGAGGTGTCCAAGCAGACCATCTCCACCATTACCGACAAGGTGATGGAGGGCATGGCCGAGTGGCAGAACCGTCCCCTCGACCGTGTTTACCCGGTTTTGTTCGTGGATGCCATCAACGTCAAGATCAGGGACGGGCAGATCGCGAACCGTCCGGTCTATGTCGTGATGGCGGTGACGGTGGACGGGACCCGCGACATCCTCGGCATCTGGGCCGGCGACGGCGGAGAGGGCGCCAAGTACTGGCTGCACGTGTTCACCGAGCTGAAGAACCGCGGCCTGGACGACGTGCTGATGCTGGTCTGCGACGGGCCGAAGGGCCTTCCCGAGGCGGTGGAGACCGTCTGGCCTCGCACGATCGTCCAGACGTGTGTGGTTCACCTGCTGCGGAACTCGTTCCGATATGCGGCCCGCCAGGACTGGGACAAGGTCGCCAAGGCTCTCAAGCCCGTCTACACCGCGCCCAGCGAGGACGCGGCGACGGAGCGGTTCCTCGAGTTCCAGGAGACGTGGGGCCGAAAGTATCCGGCGATCGTGAAGCTGTGGTCGGACGCCTGGGCCGAGTTCGTGCCCTTCCTCTCCTTCGACGTCGAGATCCGCAAGGTCATCTGCAGCACGAACGCGATCGAGAGCGTCAACGCCCGCATCCGCAGGGCCGTCCGGGCCCGCGGGCACTTCCCCAACGAGGCCGCCGCCCTCAAGTGCATCTACATGGCGCTGATGAGCCTGGACCCGACCGGCAAGGGCCGCAAGAGGTGGACCATGCGCTGGAAAGCACCCCTGAACGCGTTCCAGATCGCCTTCGAAGGCCGCCTCACCCCGAGCAACAACTGACCATCAACAACCAAGATCAGCCGTTAAATTGACACACCCCGACACGGCGGGGCGTGGGGGTTTCCGCGGTTGGTGACAGTCCGCTGAGGCGCTCGATGTTGACGGCGATGGCTGTCAGGACGTGCTGGACGTGGGCCTTTGCCTGTCCTCGGTAGCGGCAGCGCCGCATGCCGTGTCCGTGGGCGAACTCGTTGACCGTGCCTTCCACTCCGGAGCGGACCGCGTATCGGGCCTTCCACTCGGGCGTCTGCTGTTCGGCGCGGACGCGGAGTTGCAGGTCACGGAGTTCGCGCGGGGGAAAACCCACGGTGCGGGCGCTGTCGGCGGTGCTGGTGCACTGGGCGCGGGCCGGGCAGGGACGGCACTGGCTCTTGGTGAACCGTGCCACGATCAGAGGTGCCGCGGTGGACGAGGAGGTCGGGTAGGGGCCGTGCCAGCCCGCGCTGACCTGTCCCTGGGGACAGGTGACCTGCTGACGATCGAAGTCGATATGGAAGTCGTCCCGGGCGAAGCCCTCGTTGCGGCGATGCTGGTGCGTGGGGTTGCTCTTCAGCGGTCCGGAGACGGTGACCTGGTGTTCGCGGGCGGCTTGTTCCAGGTGGGGCAGGGAGGTGTAGCCGGCGTCGACCAGGTGCTCGGCGGGCAGCAGCCCGCGGCGGGAGAGGCGGGTGTGGATGCCGGGCAGGACCTGGCTGTCGTGGGTGGTGGCCGCGGTGGTGGCGACATCCGTGATCACGTTGGGGCCGTCGGGAGCACAGGTCTCGGTCAGGTGAGCGGCGAACCCCTTCCAGCTGATGATGTGTCCGTGCCGTGCGTAGCGGGCCGAGGTGTCGTAGGGCGAGACGATCGCCCTCGACGACGGCGGGAGACCCGCCCCGCCTTCCTACTCGGCGGTGCGCCAGCGAAGGTGCCCTGCGGCATCACGGTGGTAGTTCTGCACCATGATTTGCCGCAGAACCTGGACACGAGGACCGGACATGCGGGCCGCTCCGTGGAGGTGTTCGAGGAGCCGGAGGGCGTCGTTCCCGGTGGTAAGGATCCGGGTCATGGGCTTGGTGGGGTTCTTCCCCAGGCGGACCGGCCGGCCGTAGCGAAGCCCCCAGTCCTCATCGACCAGCTCGTCAAGCAGATGAGGGGAGATGCCTGCGACCTCTTCGAGTGCGGCGCGGACCGCCTCGGTGATCAGCTCCAGGCGGGTCAGGTCACGCACTGCGGCCAGTACATGGGTGGAATCGGTGCGCTGAGTGGTGCGCTCGCGCACCAGACCGGCCTCCTTGAGACGGGCCAGCGCGAGGTCGAGGAGGCGGTCGGCACGGCCGTCTTCAGCGAGACGGTCGCGGAAGTCGGCCAGCACGCTGTGGTGGAATCCGGGATCGTCCAGCTCCATAGCCATCGCGTACTTGAAGTCGATGCGGCAGCGGACCGCCTCGGCGGCCTGCCGGTCCGACAGACCGAGCAGGAACTGCAGCACACAGACGGTGGCCAGCTGAGCAGGCGAGAGCCCCGGACGTCCGTCCCTGGGGTACCAGTTCGCGAAGTCCTCGTCGCGCCACAGTCCGTTCAGCCGGTCCCGCACCCATATCGCCGTCGTGCCATCCGGGTTGCTCGCCCGCGCGACCTGCGTGGTCAGAGGCGGGACTTGCTCACCAGAACGGGGGCGCAGAGACAACGGGCACCTCGACAGCTTCATCGGTCAGTGGAACTACCTGAGCATGCCCGTCGACCATGCTGCCGCATCGGAAAACATCAAGATCCCCGACAGAGTCAAGCTGAGACGCTGACCACCGGCCGCTACGAGTTGCGCTACGAGGCGGGGATGCTGCCTCCGGTCGACGCGTTCTGGTCGCTGACCGCCTACGACGAGGACCGGAACCTGATCCGGAATCCGATCAACAGGTACTCCGTCGGAGACCGCACCCGGGGGCTCGTCAGGACGATGACGGGGGCTTGACTCTCTACCTGCAGCCGGACTCACCGGGGCCCGAGCGGGAGTCCAACTGGCTGCCCACGCCTCAGCAGGGCATCTGGTTCGTCGCGCTGCGCATGTACCTCCCGCGCCCCGAGGTCATCGACGCGCGGTGGCACTGCCCGCCGATCAACCGCGTCGTTTGACGCAAGACAGGCCACATGGCCTGAAGGCTGCTGACATCTCGGTCTGGCCCCGGCTGGGTGGAGTCCGGGCAAGGCATGCAGGGGCATGGGCAGAGGGACTGCTTGTACACGAGGATGAACTCGACCCCGGCGTGGGTACCGCCCCTTCCCGCCCTGCTCGCCACTGAGCACCTGCCGGCGCCTGTGGCCTGTGGGGTGTCGGCCACATCGCCACAGGCCTCGTCCGTGCCTTCGCCGACACTCTGCGTGACACCTGTGCCGCTCAGGGCGCGGCAGTGGCCGGGAGGATGCCGTGACCGACCCGAGGCAGATGCCGGCCGGGGGCGGGTGGAGGTGCCGGGCCGGGAGTGTGCCCGGACAATGGAAGAGCCGTGGTCGCCGCTGTGACCGGCGGTGGCAGGCTTGCTGTCGCTTACGTGCCCGGACGGCCCGGCCGGTCGCTCCCGAGTCACTCGGAGTCCGGGAGGCGAGAGGAAGGCGGTTGTCATGACCAGCATCACTCACCGTATCGCCGCCCTGTTCCGGATCAAGGCCAACAAGGCACTGGACCGGGCCGAGGACCCGCGTGAGGTTCTGGACTACTCCTACGACCAGCAGCTGGAGATGCTGCAGAAGGTACGGCGCGGGGTGGCCGACGTGGCGACCAGCCGTAGGCGCGTCGAGCTGCAGGTGAACCAGTTGCGGCAGTCCACGGACAAGCTGCAGGACCAGGCGCAGCGGGCGCTCGCGGCCGGTCGGGAGGACCTGGCCCGCGAGGCGCTCACCCGCCGGACGGCCGTGGCCTCGCAGATCACCGATCTGCAGGAGCAGCAGACGTCGTTGCGGGCGCAGGAGGAGAAGCTGACCCTGGCCGCACAGCGCCTGCAGGCGAAGGTCGACTCGTTCCGTACCCGCAAGGAGACGATCAAGGCCACCTACACCGCGGCCGAGGCCCAGACCCGGATCACCGAGGCGGTGACCGGCATCGGCGAGGAGCTGGGCGATGTGGGCCTTGCCATGCAGCGGGCCCAGGACAAGACCGAGCAGATGCAGGCGCGCGCGGGTGCGCTGGACGAGTTGATCGCTTCCGGGGCGTTGGAGGATGCCACGCTGCCGGCCGGGCGGGACGACATCCAGGCCGAGCTTGAGCGGGTGGGTGCGGGTCAGGATGTGGAAGTCGAGCTGGCCCGGATGAGGGCACAGCTGCCCGCCGCTTCCGCGTCGGCGGCGGTGGAGGGTCCTGATGCCCCGAAGGGCGGCTCGGACAGGGAGGCGACGTCATGATCATGCGGATTCTCGGCGAGGGCCAGTACGAGATCGCCGACGAGCACCTGGACCGGCTCAACGAGCTGGACTCCGCGCTGCAGTCGGCCGCCGACGCGGGCGACGAGGCGGCGTTCACGACCGCCCTGTCGGCCCTGCTGGACGCGGTGCGCAGCCTGGGCACGCCGCTGCCGGACGAGGACATCACGCCGTCCGACCTCGTGCTGCCCGATGAGGGCACCAGCCTCACGCAGGTGCGACAACTGCTGTCCGACGAGGGCCTGATCCCCGGGTGAGGACGCGATGCGCAGCCGCTTCGAGCCCGACCGGCAGCTGACCGCCCGCATGGCGGTCACCATGTTCCTGCTCGGGCTGGTGTACGTGGCATTCATCGCCGCGCTGATCGTGCTGCTCAAGTCCACAGTCCTGGTGATCGTCATCGCCGCCGGACTGCTGGCCGCGCAGTACTGGTACTCGGACCGGATCGCCCTCTACGCGATGCGCGGCCGACTCGTCACCGCCGAGGAACAACCCCAACTGCACGGCGTCATCGACCGGTTGTGTGCCACCGCCGACATGCCCAAACCCCGGGTGGCCATCTCCGAGATGGACCTGCCGAACGCGTTCGCCACCGGCCGCAACGCCGACCACGCCGTCGTCTGCGTCACCACGGGACTGCGGCGCCGCCTGACGGCCGAGGAGCTCGATGGCGTTCTCGCCCACGAGCTCTCCCATGTCGCGCACCGTGACGTGGCGGTGATCACCATCGCCTCGTTCCTGGGTGTGCTTGCCGGACTCGTCGTCCGCTTCGCCTTCTACTCCCAGTTGTTCGGCGGACGCCAGCGCGACCAGAACACCGCCGTCGCACTCGTGGCGGTCATCGCTGTCTCGGCCCTCGTCTACGCGCTGAGCTTCCTGCTCATCCGCGCGCTCTCGCGCTACCGTGAACTGGCCGCCGACCGCGCCGGAGCCATGCTGACCGCGAAGCCTTCCGCTCTGGCCTCGGCCCTGACCAAGGTCAGCGGCGACATCGCCCGCATCCCCACGCAGGACCTGCGTACCGCCCAGGCGTTCAACGCGTTCTTCTTCACCCCCGCCCTCGGCCCCGGTACCGCGGTGGCCAACCTGTTCTCCACCCACCCCAGCCTGGAACGCCGCCTGGAGGCCCTCGCGGAGATCTCCGCCGAGCTGGGCGAGCCGGGCGGCCGGACGCCATGAGAAGGAGCTGAGACCCCGTGGGATTCCTGGACGCCCTGCTCGGCCGGTCCAAGCCGGTCAAGCCCGACCTGGACCAGCTCTTCGGCCTGCCCTCCGCGGCGATCACACTCCAGGCGTCCATCGGCTTCACCCCGACCGGTGCGGGCTCGGTGTGCTTCGCCTCCATCGAGGGCGCGGCCTTCGCGCAAGTCCAGCAGGAGGTACGGGCGCTGCTGGACGCGGACTCCGAACGGGCGGGTGAGCCGGTGGAGTTCAGCCGTGACGCCTACGGATACTCATGGCTGCTCTCCCGCCGCGGTCCCGACGGCCTGCCGGCGCTGGTGGGCGATCTGCACGCGGTGAACACCGCGCTTGAGGACAGCGGCTTCGGTCCGCAACTCCTCTGCTCCCTGGTCTCCTTCCGTGACGCCGAGCTGCGCCCCATGGCGTTGGTCTACCTCTACAAGCGCGGCACCTTCTACCCCTTCGCTCCGTTGCCCGGCGAGAAACGCGACAACCCGCTGGAACTACAGGTCAAGGCAGTGCTCACGGACGACCTGCGCATCGAGCAGGACCTGAGCCGCTGGTTCCCGCTGTGGGGCGCCCCGGGCCTGTGACGGGGCGGCGATGTCATCCGGTCCGGGGAAGTGGCGCGTGAAAGGAGCCGGCGCCCGTCGTGACGACGCGGATCCCGGCCGTCCTCACCGGGTCGCCCGCTTCCTCGGTGGCTGCGCACCCACGCTGCCCCGGTTGGGGACGCGGCGGAACGAACGCCGAAGGAGGAATGACCGTGACTCACCCGGCCGACGACCACGCTCACCACTGGCACGATCCGGCGCATCCACGGAAGGAGCGCAGTACGGCGGTGCTGGACGTGCGCGGCCTGGCGTGGGCGTCGCAGCAGAGCACCGTCGCCACCGTGCTGGGGCGGCGCCCTGGGGTACTGGAGGTCGAGGTCAATCCGGTCGCGCAGTCGGCGACGGTGGTCTTCGACCCCCGGCGGACGTCGCTGGCCGGGCTGCGCCGCTGGGTGACCGAGTGCGGCTACCACTGCGCGGGCCAGGTGGTGCCCTCCCATGTCTGCGACCCGATGGCCGAACCCGATCCGCCCGTGGGGGAGGCCGCGGGCGAGCACACGGGGCACGAGGGCCGCGCCGCGGGCGCGGCCGTACTGTCCGAACCCGCGGAGCCGGCACGGGCCGCGCACGTGGAACACGCCGGGGCTCCGGCTCCACCCGAGAGGATGCCCTCCCCGCACGAGGTGATGGGCCACGGCGGCCACGGCGGGATGTCCATGACGGCGATGGCGGCCGACATGCGCAACCGCTTCCTGGTGGCGCTGCTGTTCTCGGTGCCGATCGTGATCTGGTCGCCGATCGGCGAGGACGTCTTCGGCCTCGACGTGCCGGTCCCCTTCGGACTGCGGCAGGACGTGTGGGCGCTCCTTCTGAGCCTGCCGGTGATCTTCTACTCGTGCACGATCTTCTTCGGCGGCGCTGTGCGGGCCCTGCGTGCCCGCACCCTGGACATGATGGTGCTGGTCACGGTCGCCGTCGGCTCCGGCTGGCTGTACTCCTTGGTCATCACGCTCACCGGCGGCGGCGACGTCTTCTACGAGGCCGCCACCGTCCTGGCGTCCTTCGTGCTGCTGGGGCACTGGTTCGAGATGCGCGCCCGGGGCGGCGCCAACGACGCCATCCGCACGCTGCTGGATCTCGCCCCGCCCCAGGCCCTCGTCGTACGCGGCGGGGTGCCGGTCGAGGTGCCGACCGCCGAGGTCGTGGTCGGCGACCTGTTGCTGGTCCGCCCCGGAGCCAAGATCGCTGTCGACGGGGTGGTGGAGGAGGGCGAGAGCGAGGTCGACGAGTCGATGGTCACCGGCGAGAGCCTGCCGGTGCACAAGGCGCCCGGCGCGCAGGCGGTGGGCGCGACCATCAACGCCAACGGCACGCTGCGGGTACGCGCCACCAAGGTCGGTGCCGACACCGCACTGGCCCAGATCGTCAAGCTGGTCCAGGAAGCTCAGAACTCCAAGGCACCGGGGCAGCGGCTGGCGGACCGGGCGGCGTTCTGGCTGGTCTTCGTCGCCCTGATCGGCGGCGCCGTCACCTTGGCGGTCTGGCTGCTGGCCACGGACCGCTCGCTGGGCGTCGCGATGCTGTTCGCCATCACCGTCGTGGTCATCACCTGCCCGGACGCCTTGGGACTCGCGACGCCGACGGCCATCATGGTGGGCACCGGCCTCGGGGCGGAGCGAGGCGTGCTGTTCAAGAACGCCGTCGCGCTGGAGGCGTCCGCCGGCATCCAGGTCGTCGTCATGGACAAGACCGGCACCCTGACCAAGGGCGAGCCGGAAGTCACCGACATGGTCACCGCACCCGGCACCGACGAGGCGGAGCTCCTACGGCTCGTCGCGGCGGTGGAGCGCGAGTCGGAGCACCCGCTGGCCGAAGCCGTCGTACGCCACGCCGACGCCCGTGGGGCGGAACCCGCGAGCGCCCGGCACTTCGAGAACGTCCCCGGCCAGGGCGCGACCGCCGTCGTCGACGGCCACCGGGTCGCGGTCGGCAACCGTCGCCTGGCGCTGCGCGAAGGTGTGGACCTCGGCCCCTTGGCCGACCGCCGCGAGGAACTGGCCGACACCGGCCGCACCGTCGTCATCGCCGCCGTCGACGGGCAGGCGGCAGGTCTGATCGGCATCGCCGACGCGCCCCGGGAAACCTCGGCCGACGCCGTGGCCGAACTGCACGCCCTCGGCGTCGAGGTGGTCATGCTCACCGGCGACAACCGCGCCACGGCCCGGCGGATCGCCGGACGCCTCGGCATCGACACCGTCATCGCCGAGGTCCTCCCCGGGGACAAGGCGGCCAAGGTCGCCGAGCTGCAGCGCGGCGGACGCAAGGTCGCCATGGTCGGCGACGGCGTCAACGACGCCCCGGCGCTGGCCCAGGCCGACCTCGGCATCGCCATCGGCGCCGGCACGGACGTCGCCATCGAGACCGCCGACCTCGTCCTGATGCGCTCCGACCCGCTCGACGTGCCCACTGCCCTGCGCATCGGCCGCAGCACGCTGCGCAAGATGCGCCAGAACCTCGGCTGGGCCATCGGCTACAACACCATCGCCCTGCCGATCGCGGCAGGCGTCTTCGAGCCCGCCACCGGCCTGGTGCTCCGGCCGGAGATCGCCGCCCTGTCCATGTCCGGCTCCAGCATCATCGTCGCCGTCAACGCCCTCGCCCTCAAACGCCTCCGGCTGCCGGGCGCGGCGCCCTCGCCCGGCGAAGACCCCGTCGGCGCCCCCGCCGCCCCCGACACCGGGGCGGGCGGCGCGTCGGCGCGCTGAAGGACACAGCGGCGAGGCCGGGACGTCTCCTCTCGGAGCTGCGGCCTGACAGCGTCCCGTACGCCCCCCGGGGCAACCACGCGAGGACAGCCGGAGCGGCCGAGGGCTTCCTGGTACGCCCGCTAATGCTCGGCCTGCTCCTCATCGGCCTCGGCGTCGTCCACCCTCCGGCTGTGAGACGGGCAGCCCCCTGCCGGAGGTCCCGGTCGGGCAGATGCTCTACTTCATGGGCGCCGCCCTCATCGCCGGCGCCGTCGTCCACTACCCGATCGATCCGTCGCTGTACACGATCATCTGCGTCGTCGGCGCCTTCGTGTTCCTCCTCGGCACCCTCGTCAACGAGTTCGTGCTGGCCGACGAGCGTCCGGCGCTGAGCAAGGCAGTCTCACTGGTCGCGTTCTCGCTGCTGCTGTCCTTCGGTGTCGGGCTGGTCGGCGGCGGCATCCAGCACTTCGAGCAGTTTCCCGAGCGCAGCGCCTGGATGACCCCATCGGCCTGCTCATGTCCTACGTCGCGTTCGTCGCCAAGGACTCCAAGGGGCGCTGGCGGCACCTCATCAGCCCGTTCGCGGTCGGCGTCGTCGTCGTCTCGGCCCTCGCCTGGCTGGGCATGACCGCCCTTGCCGGCACCATCAGCTCCGACGGCCACAGCCACGACCACGGCTCCACGGCCGAGGCTCCCGCCGGGCAGGACCAGGCTCCCGCCGAGCAGGACAAGCCGGCCGAGGCGCCCGCCGAGCCGGCCGAGGACGGTCACACGTCCCATAGCCACTGACCCCCGTCCGTCACCTGGTAGCCGTTCTCGGGGCACACACGGGGACCGCGCCGGGCCAAAGGACTCATGACGCTTGCGCCTGCCGTCGGCGGGCTCGGGATGCGGCGTGTTCCTACGGACGCGCAACTCGGCGAGGCGTACCTCCAGCCGGTTCTCCTCGCTGGTGCTTCTCCAACTCGCCGCGGCGGGTGCGGGGCAGGCAGGCGGCCTTTGGCCAAGCACATGGAACAGCCCCCGATGCTGTGTTCAGCGGCGTTCAGTGCCCTCCCGCGGCGGACACGGGCAGACGTTCGCTGAACGTCTTGCCGCCATCGCGGGATTCGTACACGCCGTCCTGCGTGGCGGCGAGGACGCGTTCGCCGTCGACGGCGGTCAGGGCCTGCGGCCGCCCGCCCGGAACGGTCCCGGCCCTCGACCAGGTCGCCCCGTCGTCGATGCTGCGGTGCAGGCCGCCTGCGAGGTCGACGCCGAACAGGGCGTCGGCCGCGGGCCAGGACAGGAAGGCCAGGACCCGCCCGGAACCGGTGCCGAACGCCCGGCCGCCGTCGGTGCTGGCGGCGACGCCGTCCTCCGTGGTGGCCAGCACGACGTCCCGGTCCTTCGGGCTGACGGCGATGTCCAGGGCGGTGAGTCGGGCGCGGCTGTCCCAGGTGGTGCGGTCGGTACTGACGCGCAGCAGGCCGCGGGTGCTGTCGTAGCCGTAGACGGTGTCGTGCGCGTACTCCACGGAGTGGAAGTCGGTGGTGCCGCCCAGCGAGAGGTTCTTCCAGGTCCTGCCGGAGTCGGTGGACCGGATCAGGCCGCGGTTGCCGTGGCCGCCGCTCCCCTCGGCGGGGTGGCCGCTGCCGAGGAACGTCTTCGGCCCGATGACGGTGAAGCCCATGTAGTCGGCCGTGTCACCGACCCGCTCGGCGGTGCCGTCGTCGGCCACGGCGATCACGCCTTCGTGGGTGGCGACGTACAGGCGTCCGTCGGCCGGGTCGATGCCCAGGCCGTGGACGTGGCTGACGGCGAGGCCGCCGGAGCCGTCTGCCGAAGCCGTGTCGGACGAGGTGTCGGAGCCGGGGGAGCACGCGGCCACTACGGCCGCGAGGACGGCCCCGGTGATGGCGGTGGCCGCGCGGAAACGAATCTTCATGCGGAGGGTCTCTCGACGAGCGTGAGGAGGAGTGGCGAGCGGGGGCTCAGGGACCGGGCGGGATGTGCCCACGGCATGGGGGCCGGGCCGCGCCTGACGCAGGCCCGAGCCTCGATGCGGGTGTCGTCAGCTCTTGCCGAGGAGCTTGTTCATCTCCTCGATCTCGGCTTTCTGGGCGGTGATGATGTCGTCGGCCAGTTTCTTGGCCGGCCCGTACTGTCCCCGCTCCTTCTCCGTGGTGGCCATGTCCACGGCGCCCTCGTGGTGCTCGATCATCATGGTCAGGAACATCGTGTCGAAGCCCTTGCCGGACGCGTCCATCAGCTCGTCCATGTCCTCGGTGTCCATCATCCCGGGCGTGTCGGAGCTGCCGGAGTGGTCCATGCCATGGTCCATGCCCGGCATGGAGGAGGGCACCTCCTCGCCCCACGCCTTCAGCCAGCCGGACATCGTTTCGATCTCCGGGGCCTGGGCCTTCTCGATGCGCGAGGCCAGGTCCTCGACCTCGGCGGAGGACGCCTGAGCGGTGGCCATCCTCGCCATCTGGATGGCCTGCTGATGGTGCGGGATCATGCCCTGGGCGAAGGAGACGTCCTGGTCGTTGTGGGCGCCGGCGGTGTCCTCGGCACTGGCCGAGGCCGATGTCTGCGCGGCCGAGCCGCTGTCGGACCCGCCGTCGCCGCCACAAGCGGCGAGGACGAGTGAGGCGGCGGCTGCCGTGGCGCCGAGGCCGACGCGACGGACGAGGGAACGAGTGCTGGTCATGCGGAACTCCTGAGGTGCAGAGGGGAGAGCGCGCCGAAGGGCGCGAACATGGCTGGGGCCGTACACCTGGCGGCCGCGACGCACGCGGCAGCGGTGGATACGGCTCGGCCTCGTCCTATCTCCGCAGCAGCTGCAACTCGGCGAGCGAGGGGGGAGCACGCCCGCCCTCCGGCTCCGCGGCCATGGACCGCAGGCCGCTCACCGGCGAACCTGCCTGGCCGCAGGGATCGGGGACCAGCGCGGGAAGAGCCGGACCCGCCCCGACGGCGCCGGACGCACACGTCGGGTCGGCATGCAGTGCGTGTCCGCTGCCGTCACCGTGGCGGTCACAGACGGACTCGGCGCCCATGATCGCCATGTCCGCGTGCGCGGCGGTGGAGCAGTGATGGCCCGTGACGGCGGTGGTCCCGCCCGGCGCGAGGCCATGCATGCCGACCAACCCGGCCAGCAGCCCGAGCACCAGCAGCGCCTGCCACCACCTCAGTGGCGCGGGCGCGGGCTGTGCACGGGCTGTCACAGCCTTCATGCTACGCAAGCCCGCCGGACCCCGCTGCCGAGCGAACAGCCTGCCTGGGTGCCGCCCTGCTGCCGGACAGGACCCGCACCTTCCCGGGGGTGAGCGGGGGAAGCAGACGGCGGTACGAGCCGGCCGAGCACCGCCATGGACCGCGAACCTGAAGGCAATCGCCGGACACCCGCCGAGTCGGCCATGTGGTCCCCGCTCCACAGGCCCGCCCCCCGGTGATCCTTCCCTCACGGCACAGAGCCCTCACCGCTGCTGTCATGGGGACGGTCTGCGCGCTGCTCGCCCTGGTCAGCCGCTCGAATGGCGGCAGCGGCGGCGGCAGCGGCAAGGGCCTGGCCACCATCAGCGCCCCGCCCACCCGACCAGTGCCGACCCTGCCGCGGCGGGATCGTTCCGCTGGAGCGACGCCCGATCCCGTTCCCCCCGTTCGCCCCCGCCATGCGGGTCTCTGACCTGCCGAAACGTATCAGCGGGCGTGCGGGGCCGGACCCGGCCCGGGGCCCGGCTTCCTGGCGCGAACGTCGAACCCGGATTCCTCGTGGCCGGGCATCCCCCCGCGCAGCGGACCGATCCGCCCGCACAGCCGGCGGCAACGCCTCGCGATGGGGGGTGCCGGCTGCGCGGGCGGGCCGGAGACGGCGCGCGGCCTCGGCGAGGCCGTCGGTTCGGGAGAGTTCGTCGAGGGTGCCGTGGTGACGGCGCCGCGCGCTCCGGTGACGGCGCCGCGCGTTCCGGTGTGGGGGAGCTGCCGACCGGTGGCGGCAGCCCGAAGCAGGTCACCACCCTGCCCACCGACGGCCTGCCGGACGGCCGCCCTCGACTCCACCAGGCGATGAACCGCTCCGGGTCCCGGGCCCAGAAAGAGGGGTCTGGCGCAATTCGGAACCGTCATGGGTCTTGTCACCGGTGCGGGCGGCGTGCCAGTGTCCGGGCCATGGTTACGTAACCATGGCCGGTTACACGGGCCCGAGTGTCTGTATCCGGACCCTGGTTCATCACTGCCTCGGCTCAGGTGACGAACCCGCACCCCGCCCTCCGCGATTTCCGTCACTGGAGACGACATGACCAAGACCCCGACGCGGTCGAGAAGACTGGCCAGTGTGCTCATGGCCGGCTTCGGCGCGACACTCATGTTCCTGACCGCCCCCGCCCCCGCCCTCGCCCAGTCGTCCGCCGAGACGTCAGCCGCCTCGTACGCGCCGGTGAAGCCCGGGGCGAAGGGCGGTACCAGTGACTTCCGCGGGGTGAACTGGGCGGACCCGCGGGACAACTACGCCAGTGACGCCGTGGTCCCCAGCGGGCTGTCGGTGACCGACGACTACCGCACCGTGTACCGCACCACGGGTCGCATGGTGCGCGGCTTCAAGAAGAACCTGGGCGCCAACACCCTGAGACTGCCGATCAACCCGGCAACCGTCGGCACCAACTGGTGGAAGTCCTACCGGGCGACGATCGACGCGGCCACGGCCCACGGCGACAAGGTCATCGTCAGCTACTGGGAGGCCAACACCAGCAAGGACGGCCTGGTCGACGACACGGCCGCCTGGAAGAAGATGTGGAACACCGTGGTGCGGGAGTACAAGCACAACCCACGGGTCTACTTCGAGCCCATGAACGAGCCGCACGGCTACACCCTGGACCAGTGGGTGTCCGTCACCAGTGGCTGGCTGGCCCAGCACAAGGACGTCCCGCGCGGCCGTGTCGTGATCAGCGGTACCGGCTACAACGACAACGTCACCGGTGTCGGCGCGGCCCGCGAACTGCGGGGAACGCTGCTGTCGCTGCACTTCTACGGCTTCTGGGCCAGCCACACCCAGCAGGCGGACTGGGTCGCCGACCTCGAAGCCCGGATCGGCGAGTACGCCGGCCGGACCATCATCGACGAGGCCGGCTCCCCGATGACCACCGGACTGAACTACGGCGCGTGGAACGGCAACATCTACACCTCGTACCTCGCGGCAGTGACCAACACCGCCCGCAGCAAGGGGATGGGGCTGGTGTACTGGCCGGGCCTGAGGTTCGGCGACGCCTACTCGATCGAGTCGCTGGACTCCGAGGGCAACCTGGTGGACAACAACGCCAGCGGAGTCGCGCAGCTGCGCTGGGGCTACGGCTTCGGCAAGACCCCGCCGGTCAACGACCTGCCGCCCGCGCCTCCCGGTGAGGTCCTGCGCGGAGTGGGCTCCAACCGCTGCGTCGACGTGCCCGGCTTCAGCACGACCAACGGCACCCAACTCGACCTCTGGGACTGCAACGACGGCGGCAACCAGTCCTGGAACTGGAACGCGGAGAAACAACTCACCGTCTACGGCAACAAGTGCATGACGGTGGGGGGCACCGGAGCCACGGCGGGAGACCCCGTGGTCATCTCCGACTGCACCGGCGCGGCGGCCCAGCAGTGGAACGTGAACGCGGACCTCACCGTGACCAGCGTCGCGAACCCGGAGCTCTGCCTGGATGCAGCCGGAGGAGGCACCGGCAACGGCACGGCGGTCGATGTCTGGTTCTGCAACGGAAGCAGCAACCAGCAGTGGACCAGAAGCTGATGTAGGCACCTGGTCCCCTAGACCACTGATCCGACACTGATCCGACACTGATCCGAACCGTACGGGCCCGGCGAGTACCCTCGCCGGGCCCGTACGGGTTTCAGCGCCGCCGCGCTTCGCCTTCCGGCGCGGGCGGCGGCGCTCCGGTGCTCGCGCGGACCACCAGCCGGGTCGGGACCAAGGTCTTGTCGACCGTGTCGGGACCGGTGCGGCCGATCTTGCTCAGCAGCTTCTGAAGACTGAGCCGGCCGACCGCGGCGAAGTCCTGCCGCACGGTGGTCAGCGGTGGCCAGAAGGCATGGGTCTCCTCCATGTCGTCGAACCCCACCACGCTGATGTCGTCGGGAATCCGGCGGCCGAGTTCGTGCAGGGCACGCAGGACACCGAGCGCCATATGGTCGTTGGCGGCGAAGATCGCCGTGACCTCCGGCCTTCGCCCCAGAGCCAACCCGTGCTGATATCCGGACCGGGTCGTCCAGTCGCCGTACAGCACCGGGGGCGGGGCGACGCCGGCATCCCGCAGGGTGCGCCGCCAGGACTCGACCCGATGGGCCGCGGAGAACGAGGTCGGGGGGCCGGCGATGTGCCACACCTGCCGGTGGCCGAGTTCCAGCAGGTGCTCCGTCGCCTGACGAGCGCCCTGTGCCTGATCGGTGTCCACCACCGTGTAACCGGGACCGGTGCCGGAGTCGACCACCACCATCGGAACCCCTGGTGGCAGGCTGAACTCCGCGGTGTCCAGGAGATGCGCCTCGAAGACGAGGATCACTCCGTCGACGGCTGCCTCGCTGAGTCGGTCGTAGGCACCGAAGACCTTGCCCATGGTCGGGTCCGGCACGGGGATGAGGGTGACGGCGTACTTGGCGCGTGCGGCTTCCTGGGCTATGGCGTCGAGCGTGCGCGTGTTTCCGAACGTCCTGAGCGTGAAGGTGATGACACCGATCGTGTTGAACCGCCCGCTCTTGAGCGCGCGTGCGGCTCCGTTCGGCCGGTAGCCCAGCGCCCGCATCGACTCGACGACCCGCTGCCTGGTCGCCGGGTCGACGTTGGTGTGGCCGTTGGACACGCGCGAAACCGTCTGCGGCGCGACACCGGCGTGACGGGCGACATCCGCCATCGACGGCCTGGACCGTCCGGACATGGTCTCGTCCCCCATCGCCATGATCCCTTGCTTCCCCCGTTCCTCGGGCCCTGACAACAGCCTAGGCCCCCTTCCCGGGCGTCTGAGGCCCCGCGACTGTCGGCCATCGGCGCCGCACGGGTGATCTTGGCCAACCGCGCCCCCCGGGACACCGTGGCTCCGGGGACCCACGGCGAGCAGGTCTTCGCCGTCCCTCCCTGGCGCCGGAGGACGCGGTGCACTGCTGCGGGACCGGACCACTGCCGTACGCCCGGAGTTCCAGGTCACCGACGGCAACCGCGCCCAGGTCCTCCGGCGGCGCGCCGACCTGGACGGGCTGCCGCAGTGTGAGTCGACGCCTCGTGCTGCGCCTGGCGGTGAATGTGCCGGGACACGGCGTCCTTCGCGGCGACGGGGCTCGCTTCATGATCGCCTCGGCGTCGGCCGGGCTTGTCTTTCCGGGACCCGGTCGGGAGGTAGGTGGGACACAAGCATCGGCAAAGACCGGCAAGGGCCGAGAAGAGGTGAGGTGCGGTGCAGCGTCTGACCTGGTGGAACGGCCAAGATGAGCATGGATCGGCAAAGGCCGCCAAGATCCCCGAAGGACTCATAATCCGTCGGCCGTGGCTTCGAGTCCCCCGCCCCACCGAAGCCTCTCGGCGCAGGAACGTTCTCACCTGCGGAACCGCGTCGGCCCCTCCGTGGAGGCGGGCGGGACCAGGCACGGGCCGTAGCGCGTCACGGCCGGGGCCGCTCCATGCCGTGGTGGCCGGAACCTAGTCCTGGTCCAGGCGTCCGTGGGTCGTGGCCAGCGGGCTGGGGACCTCTGGTGCTCGGGCTTCCGAGCGGCTTGTGGGTGCTGGTTGAGGGCGCAGTTGTACACCCGGATCGTGGTGCATGGATCGTCGCACGTGAAGCGGCTGCTTCGCCGCGCTGTCCGGGCGGCATGGCTCAGCCGCGTCCTTGGCCGCCATGACGTCGGCGACGCGGTAGACCGGGCGCTTGGGTGAGCCGCCGCAGTGGGCGAGGACACCACGGCGGACCCAGTCGCGGATGGTGGCTGGCTGTACGTCACAGGCGAGGGCTGCCAGGGAAGTCGTGAGCGTGCCGGGGGATGGGATGAGGTACCACCATGCCCTCAGCTTGGCTCAGCTGCTGCGCAGCGCGGGGAGCGTCGGATCAGGCTCGCCGTGCGGGGAGCGGACGGTGAGGATGTGCTTGATGCCGTAGGTGGAGCCGCCGAGTTCCCGGTCGGTCTTGTGGTGGTGTTGCCCCACCTTGATGGCCATCTCGACGACTGTGGGGACAGTTCGATGCTGGTTGCCGCCGTCGCCGGGGTCTCTGGTAGGTAAAGTCTGCCCGACCGAGCGTCTATTCGGTCGCAGTGCTGGGGTAGCAGTGGGGTGGAAGCCATCGGGGGCGAGGCTCCCCGACGTTGGCGCCTCGCGGGGTGGGCGTGGCCTGAGTGAAGGGCATAGTGCAATGTCCAGTAATCCATCGCCCTCAAGGGGCGAGGAGATTTCTCTGCTGACTTCCCTTTATCAAGCTGAACGCGCCGACACTGCAGCGGTGTTCACCAACACTCTCGCGATACTCGGTTTCGCCTTGACTTATATGGCGGCCATATCTGCATACACGAGTGCAGCCAGCCCCCTTAACGGTAGCGTTCTTGCGTTCGCCCCCACTCCCGCATGTGCGCTTGTCGCTTACCATCAAGTTATGGTCGGGATGAATGGAGCAAGATCACATGCGGCGCTCCTGGTAGAGCGAAGGCTGGCGCAACTTGTGGCCATGGACCCTTCCCTGATTCAAAGTGTCCCGGTGCGGAAGAGCCTCACATGCCCGAGGAGGCCTTCGGGGGCGTTCCGATTTGGCGTAACTGTCGGTGAGGAATTCCTTGATCCTGGCGCCTGTTCGTGGGGGCGCTACACGGCCAATATGTTAATCTATGGCTCCATTCTGGCTATCGCCATAGCTTTCTCGGTTCATATTCTGTGGCTCTCTTTTCGTAACGCAGGCGGAGTTTTCAGCTATGTGGGATGTTTTCTTTGTGTGGTTCTCATTCTGTCAATAGCGTGGAACATGTGGTTGAATTTGAAGCGCCCGGAAGTGCATTGTTAGGGTGATTCCGATAAGGCGTGGTTGTGGGACGCGCCTCGCCCGTCTCGCCTTAAGGCGATCTGGCGGCACGGGCCGCACCAGGCGGCCGTCGAGAGCCGTGCCCTGGCTCCGGAAGGTGGTCAGAGGGCGGCCGTGACGGGCTCGACGCCCGCGGCTTCGGCGTCGCTGAGGGCGGCGAGGTACCGCTCGGCGTCGAGGGCCGCCGCGCAGCCGGAGCCCGCGGCGGTGATGGCCTGCCGGTAGGTGTGGTCGACCACGTCACCGGCGCCGAAGACGCCGGGGATGTTCGTGCGCGTGGAGGGGGAGGCGACCTTGAGGTGGCCCTCGCCGTCCAGGTCGAGTTGGCCGGTGACCAGTTCGGTGCGCGGGTCGTGGCCGATGGCGACGAAGAGTCCGGTGGCCGGGAGGCCGGAGGTCTCGCCGGTGACGGTGTCGCGCAGGGTGAGCCCGGCGAGCTTGCCGCCGTCCTCGTGGATCTCGGCGACCTCGCTGTTCCAGACGAAGGAGATCTTCGGGTCGGCGAAGGCGCGCTCCTGCATGGTCCTGGAGGCCCGCAGCGTGTCGCGGCGGTGGACGACGGTCACGGACCTGGCGAAGCGGGAGAGGAAGGTGGCCTCCTCCATCGCCGTGTCACCCCCGCCGACCACCACGATGTCGTGCTCGCGGAAGAAGAAGCCGTCGCAGGTCGCGCAGTACGACACCCCCCGGCCGGAAAGGGCGGCTTCGCCGGGCAGACCCAGCGTGCGGTGCTGCGAGCCCGTCGCCACGATGACGGCCTTCGCCCGGTGGACCGTACCCGCGCTGTCCGTCACGGTCTTGACCGCACCCGTGAGGTCGACCTCGACGATGTCGTCGGGGACGAGTTCGGCGCCGAAGCGTTCGGCCTGGGCCCGCATGTCGTCCATCAGGTCCGGGCCCATGACGCCGTCACGGAAGCCGGGGAAGTTCTCCACCTCGGTCGTCTGCACCAGCGCGCCGCCGGCCGTGACCGCGCCCTCGAAGACCAGCGGCTTCAGCGAGGCGCGGGCGGTGTAGAGGGCGGCGGTGTATCCGGCGGGGCCGGAGCCGACGACGATGACGTCGCGTATCTCCGTGCCAGTGTCAGTGCCAGTGCCAGTGCCAGTGCCGGTGCCGGTGCTCATGCCTGGGGCTCCGGCGCGATCTCCTTGATCAGGCCCTCGACCAGCACCTTGATCTCGTCACGGATCGGACGCACGGCCTCGACGCCCTGGCCCGCCGGGTCCTCCAGCTGCCAGTCCAGGTACCGCTTGCCCGGGAAGACGGGGCAGGTGTCGCCGCAGCCCATGGTGATGCAGACGTCGGACTCCTTGACGGCGTCGACGGTGAGCAGCTTCGGGACCTCGGCGGAGATGTCGATGCCGACCTCGGCCATGGCCTCGACGGCGGCCGGGTTGACGCCCGCGCCCGGGTTGGAGCCGGCGGAGCGGACCTCGACGCGGTCCCCGGCCAGGTGGGTCAGCCATGCGGCGGCCATCTGGGAACGGCCGGCGTTGTGGACGCAGACGAACAGCACGGAGGGCTTGTCGGACATCGGAGGCTCTCTCTTGTCTCACGACGGCATCAGGTGCGAATGATGTCAGCACCCAGTGGTGTCAGCCACCACTGATGTGACAGTATCAGCACATGATGACGTCAGTCGACACTGATCTGATCCGGGTTCTGGCCGACCCGCTCAGGCTCCGGATCGTGACCCTGCTCGCCGAAGAGACGCTGTGCACCACCCACCTCGTGGAGGAGACCGGTGCCCGGCAGACGAACCTCTCCAACCACCTGAGAGTGCTGCGCGAGGCCGGGGTCGTGGAGACGGAGCCGTGCGGCCGGTTCACCTACTACCGGCTCAAGCCCGACGTCATCGCCTCCCTCGCGGGCCAGTTCGCCGACCTGGCCGAGTCCGCCCGCACCGCCGCCGACAACAAGCGGTCCTGCCCCTGACCCCTTGCTACCCCCGGCAACCGCACCAAGGAGTCCTTGTTGACCACCACGCACGAGTCCGCCGCGGAGTCGGCCGTACCTTCCGCCGCGCCGCAGCCCGCTCCGGGCGCCACTCCGCCGCGTAGGCCGCTGGCGGCCCGCGCCGCCGCCGAACTGGTCGGCACCGCGGCCCTGGTCGCGGTGGTGATCGGCTCCGGTATCCAGGCCACGGAGCTCACGAAGGACGTCGGGGTGCAGTTGCTTGCCAACTCGCTGGCGACCGTCTTCGGCCTCGGTGTCCTGATCCTCCTGCTCGGGCCGGTCTCCGGCGCGCATTTCAACCCCGTGGTCACGCTGGCCGAGTGGTGGACGGGCCGACGCGGCGGGGCCGGGGTGACGATCCGCGAGGCGGCGGTCTACGTCCCCGCGCAGATCGCCGGTGCGATCGCGGGCGCGATCCTGGCGGACGCGATGTTCGGCGAGCCGCTGGTGGAGTGGTCCACGCACGACCGGTCCGCCGGGCACCTGCTGCTGGGCGAGGTCGTCGCCACCGCCGGCCTGATCCTGCTGATCTTCGGCCTGGCCCGCACCGACCAGCTGCGGTTCGCCCCCGTGGCCGTCGCCTCCTACATCGGCGCCGCGTACTGGTTCACCTCGTCGACGTCCTTCGCCAACCCGGCGGTGACCATCGGCCGCACCTTCAGCGACACGTTCGCGGGCATCGCGCCCGGCTCGGTCCCGGGCTTCATCGGCATGCAGCTGGTCGGTGGTGTGGTCGGACTGGGGCTGGTGGCCCTCATCTTCACGCCCGACAGGGAAGCCGGCGAGTGACACACACCGCGCGGGTGGTGGTGATCGGCGGCCAGGCAGGGCTCGCCGCCGGCTACCACCTGCGCCGTCCGGGCCTCGACTTCGTCATCCTCGACGCCCGGACCGCGGCGGGTGGGGCCTGGCAGCAGACCTGGGACTCCCCGCACCTGTTCTCCCCGGCCGCCCCTTCCTCGCTGCCCGGCCGTCCCATGCTTCCGCGGACCGGCCAGGAGTACCCCGACGCGCAGCACGGGGTGGAGTACCTCGCCGAGTACGAGAAGCGGTACGAGCTTGCCGTCGAGCGGCCGGTACGCGTGCTCGTTTGTCCACCGCGACGGCGGGCTCCTGCGGGTGGAGACCGACTCCGGCACCTGGCGCGCCCGGGCCGTGATCAGCGCGACCGGCACCCGGTGGCGCCCTTTCCTCCCCGCCGTCCCCGGCCGAGGGGATATCGCCGGCCGGCAGCTGCACACCGTCGATGGCTGCACACCGTCGATGAGTGACGGTCACGGCGCTGTGGGCGTACGTCCGGCCGCACCGGTGGGCCGGAACGGGCGCGGCCGATAGGACGCCATGTGGTCCCGGTCGGTCAGTCGGCGCCGAGGGGAATCCGCAGCCGCACCCGGTAGCCGCCCTCCGTGGTCGGGCCCGCCTCCAGGGTGCCGCGCAGGATGTCGGCCCGTTCCCGCAGGCCGACCAGACCGTGTTGTGATCCGGGCAGGGGCAGGGAGGGACGTGTGGGCGGGGTGTTGGCGACGGTCACTCCGACGTCGTCGCCGTCCTGCCACAGTTCGACGCGGGCCGTGGCGCCGGGGGCGTGCTTGCGGACGTTCGTCAGCGCCTCCTGGACCGTGCGGTAGAGGGCGCGTTGGGCCGGTGTGCCCACGGTGGTCGGGAGTTCACCCGTCAACTGTGCGTGGGTGCCGCTGGACTCCACCAGTTCGTGCAGGTCGGCGAGTGTGGGCTGAGGCGTCAGCTCGGTGGCTCGGCCGCCGGAGGCGCGCAGCAGCGTGACCATGGTGCGCAGTTCGTCGAGTGTGGTGACGCTCAGCGAACGGATCGTGCGTGCGGCCTCCTTGGCGTCCAGGTCCTTGGCGGCGACCTGCATGGCTCCGGCCTGTACGGCGATCAGGCTGACCTGGTGGGAGACCACGTCGTGCATCTCGCGGGCCAGCTGGGCGCGTTCGCGGGCGAGGACGGCCTGGGCGTGCAAGACCCGCTCGTGTTCCCTGGCCTCCTCGATCTCGACCAGCCGTCGCGCCAAGTCCCGTCGCGCCTGGAGAAGTTGTGCGATGAGGACCGGTGCGGCGGCGGTCGCCAGGCTGTACACGAAGGTGACCAGCGTCATGGTCCGGCCGACCTCGGTGAGGCCGGCCAGGGGCCACGGAGTGCTGTTGGCGACGGCGACCAGGGCGACGCACACCCCGAGGAGAGGGCGGTTGCGGGAACGCTCGGCCAGCGTGAACAGCGCCGCGAGCGGAGCGACGGCGACGGGCTGCGTCAGCGCGATGGGCAGGGTGAGCAGGAACACGCCGAGCGGAAATCGGCGCCGGAAGGCCAGCGCGGCGCAGCCGAGGGTGGCCAGTGCGACACCGAGGCGCGTGTCGTCCAAGAGGTTCAGCCACACGTCCACGGCCGCCGCGATCACCAGGACGAGGTCGACGGCCGGCGCGGGCACACGCTCCCACAGCGCGCGGGCGCGATTCATCGCCCGGCCTGCGACCGCGGGCGCTCATCGAGCAGTCCGGCCCGCTGCGCCAGCAGCGCGGCCCGTACCCGGCTCGTCACCCGAAGCTTCGTCAGGATGGCGCTGACGTGGTCCTTGACTGTTCCGGCACCCAGGTGGACGCGCGCCCCGATGTCGGCGTTCGACAGCCCCTCCGCCACCAGGACGAGGACGTCGCGCTCCCGGGGGGTGAGCAGCCGGACCCGGGCGGCCTCCTCGTCGACGGCGGCCTCGGTGCCGGGGTGGCTGTGCAGCAGGCTCCGCGACGCCTTGGGGGAGAGCACCACGCCGCCCGCGGCGAGGGTGCGTACCAGGGGGGCGAGTTGCTCCGGCTCGGTGTCCTTGAGCAGGAAGCCGGCCGCACCGTGGTGCAGCGCGGTCAGGATGTACTCGTCGGCGTCGAACGTCGTCAGCATCGCCACCACCGGCGGATCCGGCATCGTCCGCAGCTCGCGCAACACGGTGAGCCCGTCGACGTCCGGCATCCGGATGTCCAGCAGCACCACGTCCGGCCGCTCCCGGCGCACGGCTTCCACGGCTTCGCCGCCGCTCGCGGTCGCGACCACCTCGATGTCCTCCGACGCGCCCAGAATGAGTCGGAAGCCCGAGCGGACCAGTGCCTCGTCGTCCACCACCACTACCCGGATCACGCGCGCTCCGCCTCACCTTCGTCCCTGCCGTCGTCCGGCTGTGCCGACTCGAAGACTAAAGCCAAGCGGAGCGTCGGCGGCCCGTCGAGCGGCAGCTCCCGCCAC
This sequence comes from Streptomyces akebiae, assembly GCF_019599145.1. NCBI lineage: Bacteria > Bacillati > Actinomycetota > Actinomycetes > Kitasatosporales > Streptomycetaceae > Streptomyces > Streptomyces akebiae. The sequence continues at coordinate 7,140,121 of NZ_CP080647.1, forward strand.
ACGGCGGGGTGGCACCCACCGGTCGGCAGGGGCACCGCGGCCGACCGCGATCGCCCGGCGCGTGCGATGAGAGGGGGGCTCGCGGCGATGGCGACGGATGCGGCGACGGCACATACGTACACGGAGGCGGGGATGGCACATACGTACCTGGAATACGTACTCCTACTGATGTGCCCCTGACACCCGTGCCGTTTCATGGCGTTCATGACGACACCGGGCATGAAAGCGCAGATGCCGAAGAACGTCAGGCTGGCGGTGGTCGGGATATGGGTCCAGGGCGTGCTGAACCTGGCGGCCGGCGCCCTGTTGCTGGCCGTGGTGAACGACGCGGCGGACCACGGTCAGGACGAGGGGGCCGGGCTGCTCCGGTTCGTGGCGGTGCTGTCGCTGCTGATCGCGGGTGCTCTGATCCTGTGCGGCGCCTTCGCGGGCAAGCGGTCGAACGGGGTACGTGTCACGGTCATCGTCATCGAGGCGCTGAGCCTGCTGAGCGGTCTGCTGGGCCTGTTCCAGGGGGGTGGCGTCTCGGTTCTTCCGGGCATCGTCTTCGCCCTCGTCGTGCTGCGGAGCTTCGGTTCCGCGGAAGCCAGGAACTGGTTCGACCGGTGAGGTACCCCGGCATCGACGACGTCCGCCGCTCTCCCACACCCTGAGCCTCTTCCGCGGGGCCGGGCGCGCGCTGACCTTCACCACATCAACAGGCCCTGCCCCAAGGACAGTCGGGCAGGGCCGCCCGACCTCATCATGGGGGAATCACATGCGTACACGCGCTGCGGCCACCGTCATTTCCGGCGCCCTCGTCCTCTCGGCGCTCGTCCTTCCGAGTGCCGCCCAGGCGGCGGAGCACCGTGGGGCGGCGACGGATCTCAGAGCCCTCGCCTCGAAGAACGTCCAGCCGCAGGACGCCGTGGGCGGCACCACCTTCAAGAACGGGGTCGTCAACAAGGGCAAGGACATCGTTCTCGGTGTGACGGGCAAGAAGGCCGTTCCCGTCACGTTCACCGCCTTCGACGAGGAAGGCGTGGCCATCACCCAGGCCTTCCTGTGGCAGGGCACCGACAGTTCGAGCACGGACACCATCACCGGCGCCCTGGAGTCGGACGAGTACCCCACCTGCACGGAGACGCCGGTCCAGGGCGGCTACAGCTACAGCTGCCGGACGGTCTTCACCATCGATCCCGCGGTCGCCTTCAAGGACGGCAACGGCACCGCGGGGACCTGGAAACTCTTCCTGGGCGCCTACGACCTCTACGCGAACGCCAGTTACGACGACGACGTCGCCAGGACCAAGATCAAGCGTGCCGCCCAGCTGACCGCCAACGCCTCCCCGGAGCCGGTGAAGAAGGGCAAGACCATCACGGTCACCGGCAAGCTGAGCCGCGCCAACTGGTCCACGGGCAAGTACGCCGGATACGCGACCCAGCCGGTGCGGTTGCAGTTCCGCAAGAAGGGCAGCAGCACCTACACGACCCTCAAGACCGTCAAGACCAGCGGCACCGGCGCCTTGAGCACCACCACCAAGGCCGGATCCGACGGCTACTACCGCTTCGTCTTCGCCGGCACCACCACGACCGGCTCAGCGACGGCGCCCGGCGACTTCGTCGACGTCAGGTAGGCGGCTTCCCGGCCGAGACCGCGGTGGCCGGTGCGCCGAGGCTCACCGATCACCGCCGAGGTCACCCCGGCCACGGTCGGTCCCGCTCCGCGCGGGCGTCCCCGAAACGGATCGCGGCGCGGCGGCGGGCCATCAGCGTGGCCAATGCGGTACGCGAGGAGACCCCGGTCTTGCGGAAGGTGCGCGAGACATGGGTCTCGACGGTGCGCCGGCTGACGTAGAGCCGGTCCGCTATGGCCTGGCTGGTGAGCCCCTGCGCCACCAGTTCGGCTATCTCCAGCTCCCTGGCGGTCAGGCCGGCCAGCCGTTCGGTGAGTTCGGCGCGGTCCGGGGAACCGTACGGAGCCTCGGAGCCGTCACCGGGCGGACGGGTGGCGTCGGCGAGGCCGACCAGCATCCCGCTGCCGCCCGCCTCGGCGAGTCGGCGCCCCCTGAGCCAGGCGTGCGCGCCGCTCCGGCCGCGGCCCGCCGCCGCCTCCAGCGGGGCGCCCAGCAGCAGGGAGTGGGCCTCCCAGAAGACCGCGCCGCAGCGGGCGCTCTCCACCGCGGCCTCCGCGAACAGGTCCGCCGCCGCTGCCGTGTCCCCCTCCGCCAGCGGCAGATGGGCGGTGCTGCGCAGCGCGGAGGCCCGCTGCATCGGCAGCCCCAGTTGTTCCGCCTCCTTACGGGCCCGCTCGGCCCAGCTCCGGGCCTCCTCGGGCCTGCCCGTCAGCAGGGCGGACGTGACCAGGATCTCCAGGTAGAGCGGCCGCATCGAGGGCTGCATCCGCTGCAGTTCGGGGCCGCCCGCCCGGAGCATCGCGTCCCGGGCGCGGACCGGATCGCCGGCCATGAGCGCGGCCCAGCCGAAGATGCACCAGGCCGTGGAGGCCCACCAGTCGACCCCGTTGCCGGCCGCGGCCACCGCCTCCTCGGCGACGGCGAGGGGGCGCGGATCGCCCGGCGGACAGCCGGCGACGAGCGCCGCGGCCTTGCTCGCCAGGACGAACGCGAGCAACTGGTCGCTGCCGATCCCGCGGGCGATGTCCTCGGCCCGGTCGGCGAGTTCCAGCGCCGAGGGGATCCGGCAGGTCTGGACCCGGACATGGGACAGGCACAGCAGCAGATGGGGCACGACATACAGCTGACCGCTGCGGCGGGCGATGTCGAGGCCGCGCTCGGCGTGCCGCTCCGCGTCCGGGTAGTGCTCCAGGAACGCCTCCGCCCAGCCGAGCCGGGCCAGTGGTTCGCACAGCGCGGTGAGGTCGTTGTCGGGCAGGGAGTCGACCAGGGCGGCGGCCTGCCGGGCGAGCCGGTGCGCCGCGGTCATGTTGCCCTCGTACGCCTCGCCCAGGGCGGCGACGGCGAGGACACCCGCCTCCCCGACCTCGTCCCCCGTGGCGCGGGCCGCCGCGAGGGCCGCCTCGACCTCGGCGCGCACCTGGGCGTACGAGGTGTCGCTGTCCAGGGGCGCGGCCGAGCCGAGCTCCAGGCCGAGCCGGACGACGTGGCCCGGTGCGGGGCCGCGGGCCAGCTCGCGGCGCAGCAGCGCGACGGCCTCGGTGGAGCGTCCCAGATGACGCTCCACCAGCGCGCACAGGACGACCGCGCGCACTCTGAGGCCCTGGTCCTCGGCGGTGACCGGGCCACCGGGCGACCGCTGCGGGGTGGCGATCAGCTCCTGGAGCAGGTCGCGGCTCTCGCGCAGGCCACCGCACGCGGCCAGTGCGCGGGCCCGCCTCAGGACCAACTCGCGCCGCCGGGGAGCGTGTTCGGGCGTGTCCGGCAGATGGCGGAGGGCCACGTCGAGCCAGTGGGCGCAGCTCGCCGGGGCCGTCCGGGCGGTGCGCGCGGCGGCCTCGTCCAGCACGGCCACCGCTGCCGGGTCCCAGCCGGTCAGCGCCTGTTCCACATGGTGGGCCCGCTCGGCGGCCGAGGCGCCGACGCGGGCCAGTTCCCGCGCGGCCAGTCCGTGGATCTCGACGCGCCGCAAGAAGGGCGTGCTTTCGTGGACGAGGGTGCGCACGACCGGATGCCGCAGGGTCAACAGGCCTTGCGGTGCCGGGCGCAGCAGGTCACGGCGGGTGAGAGCGTGGACGTCGTCGGTGAACGCGGTACCGGAGCGGCCGGTCACCCGGCTCACCATCGCCGGGGTGGCGTGCTCGCCCAGGACCGCCACGGCCTCGACGATGGCGCGCCGGGAGGGGGCGAGCACGGTGAGTTCGTCCAGCAGCAGGGTGCCGAGGCCGGGCGGCGCCGACGACTCGGGCGTCGTCCTCTCGCGGTGGGCCTGAAGCAGGGTCAGGAAGTAGAACGGGTTGCCCTCGCTCGCGGCGTGCAGCGCGGCCGCCTCGGCGGGTGGCAGGTCGGGGCCGGCCAGTTCGGCGCAGTCGTCCGCGCTCAGCGGTCTCAGGCCGAGTCTGACGACCGTGCCGGCGTCGAGTCCTCGGGTGAGCCCGGCGGCGAGGGACTCGGGGCTCTGGCGGTCACGGCGGGTCACGGCCAGGACGACGGGGGCGTGCACGGGATGGCGTACGAGATGGTCCAGCAGCTCCAGCGACGCCGGGTCCGCCCAGTGCAGGTCGTCGAGGGCCAGCAGCAGCCCGGACGGGGCGGCGAGCCGGGCGAGCAGGGCGGCCGTGGACCGGTGCAGTCCGAAACGGTCGACCGCGCCGCTCCGCTGAAGGAGGGGCGCCACGGCGTCGGTCTCCTGGAAACCGTCCAGGGCGTGCGGGTCGAGGTGGGCGAGCGCGTCGGTGAACACCTGGAACGGCACCCGCCGCTCGTACTCCGTGGCCCTGCCGCGCAGTACCGTCATGCCGCGGCGGGCTGCCCGTGCGCAGACCTCGCCGAGCAGCCGGCTCTTGCCGATGCCTGCCTCACCGGTGATGTCGACGAGCCGGGAACGGCCGTCGTCGTGGAACTCCTCGCCCCCGGCCGGGCCGCGCGCGTCGCCTGCCGCACGGTCGAGCAGTGTGTCGAACCGGGCCAGTTCGACGGAGCGGCCCAGCAGCGGAGCCCCCTGGCCACGGTCCCCAACTACCCCGTCCGCTCCCACAGTTGCCCCCTCGCCTTTACATTCCCCCCACAGGTCATTCTCTCCTGCTGATCGTCGTAACCGCCGCGCCGGCGAACCGGAACGGAGGGATGCCCTCTCGGCGTCATCGAGGTCGGTGCCGCTGGTGCCGCTCGTGCCGCGACGACGGCTGTCGGGCCGCTTGATGCGCGGCCCCCGCGATTACCATGAATCATCCATGGAAGATGGTTCTTCGGAAGACGAGTGATGGCTGACCTGAAGCGGCTGTACCGGGAGTTGGTCTCGCTGGAGATCGAGCTGTGGGGTGGCATCGAGGAGCGGTTGCGGGCCGAGTACGACCTGCCGCTGACCTCGTTCGAGGTGCTGCACCTGCTGCTGCGTCGTCCGGGGCGGCGGATCCAGGACATCGCGGAGGAGTTCTCCATCACGGTGGGCGGCACGAGCAAGGTGGTCGACCGTCTGGAGGCGGCGGGCCTGTGTGCGCGGCGGGCCAATCCGAACGACCGGCGTTCCTCGATCGTCGAGCTGACGCCCCAGGGGCGGAAGCTGGCGGACGGAGCGCTGAAGGTCTTCGAGGACGAGTTGGAGCTGCGGATCGGGTCGGTCATTCCCGAGCGGTCCGTGCGCGAGATGACGGAGGTGCTCGGCACGCTGCGCGCAGCCGGGCGGGCGCTGGAGGCGGAGCGGAAGGCCGCCGGGCAGAGGCCGGTGGCGGGCATGCGGGCGCCGAAGCAGCCCGGCCGGCCGGCGTCGTGAGCCGCGACGGCTCACGGGTCAGTCGGCGATGCCGTCGAAGGCGATGACCTTGTCGACGCGGCCGCGGACGAGGAGGTTGCCGGGGCCGCCGTTGCGTGCCGCGTACTCCTCGGCGCGGTGGTCGCCCGTGTAGCGGGCGCCCAGGAGGCCGCCCCAGTGGAGCATGTCGTCGGGGTTGTCGGAGACTTCGGCGTGTCCTCGCAGCAGGACGAACGCGTACGGTGGCCGGTCCTCGTCGACGCAGAGGGCGAAGCGTCCGTCGCGGGCGAGGTTGCGGCCCTTGACGCCGTTCTTCTCTCCCGCCACCGCTGCTCGGTCGTCTTCCGCAGGGGGCGGTGTCTTTCGTGTGCGTACGGACCGGCTCAGGGGTGTCCGAGGCCGAGTTCGGCCTCGGACACCCCTGAGTCCTAGCCCCAGAAGGCGTCTTCGGCGGCCGGGTCGGCGGAGAAGAGCCACATCTCGGTGATCTTTCCGTTCTCGATGCGCAGGAGGTCGACGCCCTCCATGCTCATCGACGCCTTGTCGTGGCGGCCGCTGAAGTGGATGGTGGCGGCGACCAGATCGCCGTTGCCCATGAGCGTGCGGATCTTGTCGATGGCGAAGGTGCCGCCGCTCGTCTCCATCATGCCGCCGAGCATCTGGAAGACCGCGTCCCGGCCCTTGCGCTCGCCGGAGAACTGGTTGGCGCCCGGCTGGTGCCAGACGATGTCGGCGTGCAGGAGCTCGCCGAGCGTGGCCATGTCTCCCGTCTGGACGGCCTGGAAATAGGTGCGGGCGATATCGATGTTCGTGCTGGTCATGTTCCCTGCTCCACGGGTTCTCGTACGGGGGCGGTGGCTATCGGGCGAAGTCGAGGCGGTCGGCCAGGCCGGCTTCGGTGAACGCGGCCTCGATCTCGTCTCGGCCTTCCCTGAAGTGGGCCCAGCTGTCGAAGTGGGCGGGGACGACCCGGCGGGCGCCGAGCAATCGCGCGGCTTCGGCGCCCTGGGCGCTGTCGAGGGTGAGCAGGGCGCCTTCGAAGGCGAAGGCCATACGGGCGCCGCCGAGGAAGAGGATCGCGGTGTCGACGGGAGCGAACCTCTCGGCGATCTCCTTGACGTGCTCCAGCGCGGCGTTGTCACCGCTGACATGGACCGAGGGCAGGCCGACGGAGGTGAGCATGAAGCCGACGACGTCGCCGGTGACCGGTTCGCAGCCGGCCGGGCCGTGCCGGGCGGGCAGGCCGGTGACGGTCACGGTGGCGCCGTCGGGGCGCTTGAGCTCGGCGCTCTGCCAGAAGGCCAGGCCCCGCGCGTTGCCGCCCAGACGACCGGCGCCGGTGACCGTGGTGAAGACGACGGGCACCTCCGGCAGGAAGGCGCGACCGGAGGTGTCCAGGTTGTCGTCGTGCTCGTCGTGGGAGAGCAGGACGGCGAACGATGCGGCCCAGATCGGCGGCGGTCACCGGTGACGGCTCGGTCTTGACGAACTTGTGGTCGCCGGGGAGCGGCATCGGGTACTCGCCGGGCGGGTCGAAGGTGGGGTCGGTGACGAACCGGAGCCCGCCGTATTCGATCACGCTGGTGGGACCGCCGTGAACACGGACGGGGACCTTTTCGCTGGTGGCGCTGGCGCCGGACATCGGAGAACCTCCAGGCGGTGAACAGTGCGGACGCGGCCCTGCGCGGCCGGTCAGGGCGACGCCGTGCTCGGCTGCCGCCAGCCAATCATTTATATTCCAAGGAAGCAACTTCCTGAGATTATTGTTCCGGGTTGCAGAAGCATGGGGCCGCCCCGGACGCGGGCGGCCGACAGGAGGACCGAGCACCGCCGTCGAGCTGGCCCGCGAGGAACCGGCCAGGATGCCCGAGCACAAGCGCCACGGCCCTGCCCCGGGCGGAGGTCGGCACGACCGTGACCACCGCGGGCGACCAGGTCGGCCGCCGGCCGGAGGTACGCGCCCCGCTCGCCTCACGGCGCCCGCGCACCCTCGCGGAGCTGCGCGAGACCGGCATCCCCACCTTCGCCTTCGTCGGCCCGCTCCTGCCCCACTCCGCCACCCGGCCCGAACTCCTGGACCACCTGAGGTGCGCGAGGCGTACGTCCAGGCCCGCGCCAAGGAGCACCGCGCGCGTTGGCGGGGCCTGAACGCGGGCCCCAGGGTGACGGTGTTCCCACGCGGTGACGGCACCTCGGTGGGGCCGTGGCACATAAAATGGGGCCCGCTGTTCGTACGCCCTCCGATCCTGCGAGGTTCTCCGTGACCAAGCCCGTGGCCCGCGAGCCGCTGCGCCGTAATTCGCGGTCCAACCGGGCGCGCATCCTGGCCACGGCCCGTGAGGAACTGGGGCGGAACCCCGATGTCACGCTGGAGGAGCTGGCGCGGGCCGCCGGGGTCGTCCGGCGCACCCTCTTCGGTCACTTCCCGGGGCGGGCGGCGCTGTTGGAGGCGCTGGCCGAGGAAGCCGCCGAGACGTTGCGGAAAACGGTGCAGGCCGGGCCGGAGGCGGCGGAGTCGGCCGAGCGGGCGTTGGCGCGGTTCGTGCTGCGGATGTGGCCCGTGGGCGACCGCTACCGGATGCTGCTGGCGCTGGCCCGGCGGGACCTCGGCTCCGAGCGCGTCGCCGAGGTGCTCGCGCCGGCCCGTGAGGCCGCCACCGGCATCCTGGAGCGCGGGCAGCGGGACGGTGTCTTCCACCCCCAGCTGCCCCCGGCCGTGCAGAGCGCCGGCCTGGAGGCGATGTACGTCGCTCTCCTGGAGTCCGTCAACACCGGTGCGCTGGAGGACGACGGGACGCGGGTCGCCACGGCCACCCTCATCGCGGCCGGCGTGGCGGAGAAGCGGGCGGGTGCGGTGGTCGAGGAGGTCGCGTCGGCGATGCGCGCGGCCCCGACCGACGACGTCTGACCCGGCGTACCGCCCGTTCCGTACGGTTCGATCGCCGGTAGCCGTGGACCCCGACGTCGGGCCGGGCGGGCGTGTCCATGCCCTCCCTGATGGCCCCGGCCGTACGGGACTCGATGCGTGGACTCCTCCAAACGGCTTCGAGGCGAAAGGAGTTCGGGCGGGAATTCGGGGGAGTGCGGCAGGAGTCCTGGTTTCAGAAGGGACTTGAGGGCGACCCGGTCCTCCGTACGTGATCGACCTTCGCGGCGGCGGTGTCGGGGGCGACCCCGGCGGCGATCAGGGCGGCGGTCGCGGCGCCGGTGCCGTCGTCGGACCAGGTGCCCTGGTTGACGCAGTCGAGCAGGGGCAGCAGATGGGCCTCGATGGCTCGGCTGAGCGGGCCGGGCGGGACGGTGGCCTGGAAGACGCCCTGTCGGCGGCCATGGGTGAGGAGCCCGCTGACCAGGTCGCGGGCGGGGGCCAGCAGTTCGTCGACGTGGGCGGGGAGGAGGTCCTGGCCGCGGGCCAGTCGGATGAGGGTGCGGTAGCGGTCGCCGACGGGCCACACCGTGAGGACGAATCGCGCCAGGTCGGCGGCGGCGTCGGAGCTCGCGGCGGGAGCGCTGGTGACAGCGAGCCGGATCGCTTCCGCGGCCTCGGCGGCCAGGCCCTCCACGAGCGCTGCCCGGCCGGCGAAGTGGCCGTACACGGTGCGCCGGGCCACACCGGCGGCACCGGCGATGTCCTCCAGGCGGCTGTCGGGGTCGCGGGCCAGTTCCCGCCGTGCCGCCTCAAGGATCCGGGCCCGGGTGGCACGCGCGTCCCGACGCCGGGCCGGAGCCGGAGCCGGAGCGAGAGAGGGAGACGGAGTGGGAGGCGAAGACGTGTCGCGGGGCTGTGCCGGAGGAGGTGTCGGCCGAGGCCGAGGCCGCGGATGTCGCCTCGGCCCAGGCCCAGGCCCAGGCGCAGGCGCGGGCCCAGGCGTCGGCGCTGGTCGGCTGGTCACATCGGCACCTCGGGAGCGGGTGAGAGGGAGGGGGTCACCGCGATAGTTGCACATCGGTGGGCAACAAACTAGTCTGCACGCCGATGGGCAATTAAGTGATGACGCTTGTCCTCCCCGTCCCCTTAGGAGCTTCCGATGCCCTTCCTCGCGAACACCCCCGTGGAGAAGATGACCGGGCCGTACGCACGGCGCTGGTGGGCGCTGCTGGTGCTGTGCCTGAGCCTGCTGATCGTGGTGATGGCGAACACGTCGCTGATCGTCGCCGCCCCGGACATGACCACCGACCTGGGCCTGAGCAGCAGTGATCTGCAGTGGGTCGTCGACGGCTACACCGTCCCGTACGCGGCGCTGATGCTGGTGCTGGGCTCGATCGGCGACAAGTACAGCCGGCGCGGCGCGCTGATCCTGGGCCTGCTGATCTTCGCGGGCGGTTCGGTGATGGGGAGCATGGTCGACTCGACCTCGCTGGTCATCGCGGCCCGCGCGATCATGGGCGTCGGCGCCGCGGTCGTGATGCCGGCCACGCTGTCCCTGCTGGTCGCGACCTTCCCCCGGAGCGAGCGGGTCAAGGCCATCACCGCCTGGACCGCGACCTCCGGCCTGGCGATAGCCGTCGGTCCGCTGGTCGCCGGCTGGCTGCTGGAGGACCACGCCTGGGGCTCGACCTTCCTGATCAACGTGCCGATCGCCGTGGCCGCCGTCATCGGCGCGCTCGCCCTGGTGCCGCCGTCCAGGGCGGAGGGCATGGGCCGGATCGACTACGTCGGTGGTCTGCTGTCGATCGTCTCCGTCGGCTCCCTGGTCTACGCCGCCATCGAGGGCCCGCACTTCGGCTGGGGCGTCGGCCCCGTCACCGCGGCCGTGGTCGCCGGAGTCGGACTGGTCGCCTTCGTCGCCTGGGAGCTGCGGCACCCGCACCCGATGCTGGACGTCCGCAAGTTCACGCATCGGCCCTTCAGCGGCTCGATGCTCGCGGTGCTGTTCTTCTTCTTCGGCACGTTCGGCGCGATCTACTACTCGACGCAGTTCCTGCAGTTCGTCCTCGGCCACGACGCGCTGGAAACCGGTGTACGGCTGCTGCCGCTGGCCGGTGCGGTGTTCCTCGGTGCCGTGGTGACCGGGAGGCTGACCCCGAAACTGGGCGTGAAGGCGATGGTCGTGACCGGCATGGTCGTCGGCACGGCGGGCGTGTTCCTGCTCACCCAGATCGACAAGGGTTCGACGTACGGCGACTTCCTCGCGCCGATGATGATGCTGGGCTTCGCGATCGGTCTCAGCGTCTCCCCGGCGACCGACACGATCATGGACTCGTTCCCCGAGTCCGAGCTGGGCGTCGGCGGTGGCGCCAACGACACCGCGCTGGAGCTGGGCGGGGCGCTGGGCATCGCGGTGCTGGGCTCGCTGCTGGGCACGGCCTACCGGGACGAGCTGACCGACCTGGTCGGCAACCGCCTCCCGGCCGAGGCGATGGAGACGGCCAAGGACTCGGTCGGCGGTGGCCTGGCCGTCGCCGAGCGCGTCGCCCAGGACCCCTCCGCAGGTCCCCAGCAGGCCCAGGCTGTCGTGGAGGCCGTCCACGAGGCGTTCGCGCACGGCGTCGCCCAGACCAGTCTCGTCGGCGGCGTCATCATGGCCGCCGGAACGCTGATCGTCCTCGCGGTCCTGCCGGGCCGGCGGGGGTTCGCCGAGAAGGACGCCGAGCGGGCCGAGCGCGAGGCCCGGACGGCGAGCGAGGCGCGCGTACGGGAGCACGCCGGGTCCACCCGCTAGGCGTCTCGCTCACGGGTGTTGCTGAGCCGACCGGGCGGTGGCCGTACGCGAAGCTGCCGCGGTCGGCCCTGCGAGATGCAGCACCTTCGCCAGGACACGCGGCCGGCGGGGATCCATTTCCACAAGCTTCACTGTAGTGCTGCTTCAGTAATTCTCGCTTGTGGTGAAGTGGCACTACAGGAAAGATGCGTGGCATGAGCACCAAGCAACGGCGGATCGTCGACCTCAGCCACCCCATCAGACACGGGATGATCACCTATCCCGGACTTCCCGGCCCCGAGATCGGCGAGCACCTCACCCGGGAGGCGTCACGGAGGATCTACGCGCCCGGCACCGAGTTCGCCATGGGCCGCATCTCGATGGTGTCCAACACCGGCACGTACGTGGACAGCCCGCACCACCGCTTCGACGACGGCCATGACCTCGCGGGCCTGCCGCTCGACCGGCTGATCGACCTCGAAGGAGTCGTCGTGCGCGTCGAGGGTGTCGCCGACCGCGGCCGGGCCGTGGACCGTGCGGCGCTGCTGCCGTACGAGGTGAGCGGCCGGGCGGTGCTGGTTCACACGGGCTGGGACCGGCACTGGGGCACCGACCGGTACGGCCACGGCCACCCCTACCTCACCGCCGACGCCGTGGCCTGGCTGGTGGAACAGGGCGCCGTCCTCGTCGGGATGGACACCCTCAACATCGACGACACCGACGATGGCACCCGCCCCGCCCACACCGGCCTCCTCGCCGCCGGCATCCCCGTCGTAGAACACTTGCGGGGCCTGGAGCAACTGCCCCCGCAGGGCTTCCGTTTCCACGCCGCGCCCCCGGCGGTCGAGAGCATGGGCACGTTCCCGGTACGGGCGTACGCGCTCCTCGACGAGTTCCCGACCCCAGGACTCTGTCTAGGCTGACGCCGTGACCGACCTCGACATCAAGCGCGTGGACGGTGCGGCTGGGGACGAGGAACTCGAAGCCTGGCGGCACGTCCACCTTGCTTGTCGGGCGGAGTGCCCGGTCCTCCAGGGCTGAGGTGAATGCCCGTTCCCGCGTAGCGGGGCAGGGGAATGCCGGATCGCCGTCAGGGTGGTTCGGCGTCTGGGGAGGGACAACGGGTGGGGGTCGGCCGCAACCGTTCGTGGTGTCGGCGGGTCGGGGCCCTGTGGTTGGGGTTGTTGCCCTGGAAGGGATGAGTGTGCCGGTCACTCTCATGGGTGATGTGAGTCGAAGGGGTGCGCGGTGGGGGAACGGGGTGTCTAGTTTCGTGGCATGTCTCGTTTCCGGATGTATCCGTCGCTCGCGCAGGCCGAGCGGATGCTCACGCATTGCGCGCACGCGCGGTACGTGTGGAATCTTGCCGTCGAGCAGCACGCGTACTGGATGCCGGGTCGCAGGTCCGCGCCCGGTTTCGCGGAGCAGTGCCGTCAGCTGACCGAGGTCCGGCGGGAGAACGAGTGGCTGGGTTCGGGGAACGCGGATGTGCAGCAGCAGGCGTTGAAGGACTTCGCCCGGGCCAAGAGTTCCCGGTTCACGTCCGGGTTCGGTGAGCCGACCTGGCGCAGGAAGCACGTGCACGAGGGCTTTCGGGTCATCGGCACCGACCGCGTGCCGGAATATCACGTGGACGGGTCGCCGAAGGTGAACGCGAAGACCGGCAGGCAGGTCATGGGCCGCTCGGTGGTCGTGCAGAGGTTGAACCGGCGCTGGGCGCAGGTGAAGGTGCCCGGCTGCGGCTGGGTCCGCTTCCGCCTCAGCGCCAAGGGCAACGGGGCGCAGTTGCCGGAGGCGAAGACGTTCAGGGTCACCTTCCGCAACGGGCAGTGGCACATCGCCTTCGCCGTCATCCCCGACCCGGTCCCGGCGCCCGGCACGGATACGGTGATCGGCGTCGACCGGGGTGTCACGATCACCGCCGCCCTCTCCGACGGCCGGAGGCTGAACTGCCCCCAGCTCACCGTCAAGGAACGCGCCCGGATCCGCAAGCACCAGCGGCGGGCGGCCAGGGCCCCGAAAGGCAGCCCCGCCAAAGCGGCCGAGCGTGCGAAGGTGGCCGGGCTCAGGGCGCGGGAGGCGAACCGGCGCAAGGACTGGTGCGAGAAGACCAGCACCATGCTCGCCCGCTCCTACGGCCTGATCCGGTTCGAAAAGCTGAACATCAAGACGATGACCCGCTCCGCGAAGGGAACCGTGGAGCAGCCCGGCAGTGGGGTGGCGCAGAAGTCCGGCCTGAACCGGGCGATCCTCGCCCAGGGCTGGGGCCTGCTGCGGCAGCGCACCGGGCACAAGGCCCCCGGCCGGGTCGAGGACGTTCCCGCCCCCTACACCAGCCTGCGGTGCAGTGCCTGTGGGTGGATCGACAAGAACTCGCGCAAGAGCCAAGCCGGGTTCGTCTGTTCCTCCTGTGGCTTCACCTGCAACGCGGATACCAATGCGAGTATCAACGTCGCGGCAGGACAGGGCGGGATCTTCCGCCCCCGGCGGACAGCCGGTGCCGGAGGGACGACACCGCCCAACCACCGGTCGAGCGTCCGTGAACCTCAACCCATATGGGTTGGAATCCCCCTCTTTTAAGAGGGGGAGGATGTCAAAACACGATCATCCCGGCCCGCCCACCTCCTCTCCCTCGACGACGTCCGCGAGCGGGCCGTACGCCACCACCTCGAACTCGCGTACGTCGACGGCGTCCTCGTCGGCAACTCCACCGTCCGTCCGCCCGAGGGGGACGGCGCCACGGCCACGGTGATCGCGCGCGTGCTCGCCGGACACCGGCGTCGGGGGTTCGGCGAGCAGCTGTACGGGCGGGCGGTGCGGCGGGCGCGGGAACTGGGCGCCCGGGCGATCGAGACGTGCGTGCTGTCCTCGAACGAGGACGGCCTGCGGTTTGCGCTCGCCCACGGTTTCGTGGAGACCGAGCGCTATCTGCTGGACGGCGACACGATCCCGTGGATCGACCTGAGGCTCGACGACCCGGGCGCCGCTTCCTGAAGCCGCGGCACCAGCGCCGCGGCACCAGCGCCGCGGTGCTAGAGCTTCCCGGCGATGTCCAGCGCGGCCACGTACCCGAAGGTCATCGCCGGTCCGATCGTCGAGCCGGCGCCCGCGTAACTGCGGCCCATCACGGCGGCGCTGGCGTTGCCCGCCGCATACAGGCCGGGGATCACCGTGCCGTCCGGGCGCAGGACTCGGGCGCGGGCGTCGGTGAGGAGCCCGCCCTTGGTGCCGAGGTCGCCGGGGACGATGCGCAGGGCGTAGTAGGGCGGCAGCCACAGGGGCGCCAGACAGGAGTTGGGGAGCACGGACGGGTCCGTGTAGTAGTGGTCGTACACGCTGTCGCCGCGCCCGAAGTCGGTGTCGTCGCCCTGCCGGGCGAGGGAGTTGAAGCGGTCGACGGTGGAGCGGAGGGCGGCGGCGGGTACGCCGATCGCGCCGGCCAGCGCGTCGAGCGTCCACGCCTTGTGGACGGCCCCCGCGTCGTACCACTCGTCGGGGAACGGGAAGGTCGGCGCGATGTCCTTGAACAGGTACCGGTTGCGGTAGTTCTGGTCGACGATCAGCCAGGCCGGGATGTGGGAGGCGGACGAGGTGTCCTTCTCGTACATGGTGTGGACGACATCGCTGTAGGGGCCCGCCTCGTTGACGAACCGCGCCCCGGCCCCGTTGACCAACAGCCCACCGGGCAGCGTGCGTTCGGCGAGGCAGAACCAGGCCTGGCCCGGGGTGTCGACGGCCGGCCCCCACCAGGCGTCGTCCATCAGCGCGAGATCGGCACCGGCCCGCTGACCGGCCCGTATCCCGTCGCCGGTGTTCTCCTTGGCCCCCACCGACCACTGCGTCCCGATGGGCTGCTCCTGGTACTGCGCCCGCATGGCCGCGTTGTGCTCGAAGCCGCCGGAGCCGATGATGACGCCCCGGCGGGCACGGACGAGCCCGGCGGAGCCGTTCCTGGTGACGACCGCGCCCTTCACGGTGCCGTTCTCCGAGTACAGGTCGGTGAGCGGGGTGTCGAGCCACACGGGAACGTCGGCGCCGAGCAGTCCGGCCCGCAGGCCGCCCGCCAGCGCCTGCCCCATCGTGAGCGGCTTCTGCCCGAGCAGGGCGGCCTTGGTGCCCCGGGCGAGGCACTCGGTGGCGACGGCCAGCCCCTTCACGCTCACGGCGGTCAGCGCGAGCCACTTGTAGTCGGCGCTGAACACCACCATCCCGGCCGGCGTGGCCAGATAGGCGGGATTCAGCCGCGCCAGCTCGTCCCCCAGCAGGTTCCCGTCGAACTGGTCCGGCTCGATGGACCGCCCGTTCGGCAGCCCGCCCGGCAGCTCCGGGTAGTAGTCGCTGTACCCCTCCATCCACCGGAACCTGAGCGGGCTGTTCGCCATGACGAACGACAGCATGGCGGGCCCGTGATCGAGGAACGCCTTCTGCCGGTCGGCGGGCACGTCGTCCCCGACCACGGCCGCGAGGTACTGCGCCGCCTTGGCCGGCGTGTCCGGCACCCCCGCCGCCTTGATCACGCTGTTGTTCGGCAGCCAGATCCCGGCGCCCGAGCGCGCCGCCGACCCCCCGAACGTCGGCGCCTTCTCCACGACGACACAACTCAGCCCCTGCTTCGCCGCCGTGAGCGCGGCGGTCATCCCGGCCGCGCCGGAGCCGACGACGACCACGTCGTAGGTACCGAGGAGGGGCGGAGCGGCGGCGACGGCGGTCCCCGCGAGCCCACCACCCGCGGCGATCGCGGCCCCGGCCCCCGCGGCCGTCCCCAGCACCCGCCGCCGACTCGGGCCCGCCTCGGCCCCCGTACGTCTCTCAGGATCCGCGCTCATGGACATGCAGGACGCTCCAGCCTCGCGAAGGGACGGGTGGCGGTGCTGATCCCCCGGCGGCAACGCTCCCGTACGCCCCGGGCTGTGTGCGGAGCCTCGAATCTGACGTGAAGGCATGGTGAAGTCAAGACACGCGTCGGGCATGGTGCTTGTGGGGTGCGAGCCACACGTACCGCTCCTCTCCCTCCGGGGTGGAGGAGCGCCGACGCGGTTCGTTTCACGGGGTGGGCGGCCGGGAAATGTTCCGGCAGCGTGTTCTCGGCCCGCGGGCCGAGGGAGGGGGAGCGCTGTGTATGACCTGGCACGGGCACCGACCCATGTCCGGGCGCCCGACGGGCGGTTGCTGAGGGTCGAGTGCTCGGGGGATCCCGCCGGGCGGCCCGTCTTCCTGTTCCACGGCATGCCCGGCAGCCGGGTGGGCCCCCGGCCGCGGCCGATGTTCCTCTACCAGCGGGGGACCCGGCTCATCAGCTACGACCGACCGGGGTACGGGGGATCGGACCGCAGACCCGGCCGACGGGTCGTCGACGCCGTCGAGGACGTGACCGTCGTCGCCGACGCGCTGGGCCTGGACCGCTTCGCGGTGGTGGGCCGGTCCGGCGGAGCCCCGCACGCCCTGGCCTGCGCCGCACTGCTGCCGCACCGGGTGACCCGGGCCGCCGCGTTGGTGACGCTCGCGCCGCAGGACGCCGTCGGACTCGACTGGTACGCGGGAATGGCCCCTTCCAACGTCCATGAGTTCCATTCCGCGCTCACCGACCCCCAGGGCTTCACGGCCCGGCTCATCCCGCGCTCCGCGGCGATCCGCTCCGATCCGGCTCGGCTGCTGGAGCAACTGCGCGACGACCTCACCGACGAGGACCGGCTGATCGTCTCCGACAACGGCATCCGCTCGATGCTGCTGCGCAACTACCAGGAGGCAGTGCGCACGTCACCCTACGGATGGATCGACGACGCCCTGGCGCTGACCTCCCCCTGGGGGTTCGAGCCCGGCGAGATACAGGTGCCGGTGCTGTTCTGGTACGGCGCGAAGGACGTGTTCTCCCCGGCGGCCCACTCCTCCTGGCTGGCCGACCGCATCCCCCGCGCCACCGCCGTCCTCGAACCCGCCGCCGCCCATTTCGCCTCGCTGCGTGCCCTGCCGGGGGTCCTGAGCTGGCTTCTCCGAGGCACACTGCTGCCCCTGGCCCCGCCGGTGAGACCGTCCGGAGCGGCCCCGTGAAGGAGCCGTCACACCGCCAGCGGTTCCAGGTCGCGGTAGACCCGCCGGCCCTGCGCCACCAGGTGTGAGACACCACTGCCCTCGCCCAACTGGCGTTTGAGCCTGCCCAGTTCGGCAGCCACGTCCTCGCGCAGCCGGTCCGCCTCCGACACCCGCCCCAGGGCGCGCAGCGTCAGCGAGGAGTTGGCGACCACGGCCAGGGCCTCCGGATGGTGTGCGCCGAGCACCTCCTTCAGGGCCTCACGGGAGGGCTCCTCCAGGACCCACGCCTCCTCCGCGCGGCCCTGCTCGGCCAGGACGTTGGCGTAGTTGGTGCGGCAGAAGAGCGTGTGGGGATGCTGGTCGCCCAGCACCTCGACCATGCGGAGCATCACCCGCAGGAACACCGTCTCCGCCTCCTCCGCGTCTCCGCAGGCCCAGTGGTAGACGCCCAGGTTGTTGAGCGCGGCCTGGGTGTAAGGGTGCTCCTCGCCCGGCACCTTCCGGTACTCGGCCAGCGCCTCCAGCGCGATCCGGCGCGCCTCCTCCCGCTTGTCGGCGGCGTACAGGTCGGCAGCCAGGTTCAGGTCGCAGGCGAGCGAGTCGGGGGTGTGGGCGTCGTACTGCGCGTGGTACTGGTCGCGGGTCGCCTGGGTCAGGCGGTGCGCGTCCTTGAACTCGCCGGCCCTTCTGAGCGACACGGCCAGCGACTTGGCGCAGCTGAGAGTGCCGGGGAAGTCCTTGCCGAGCACGCGCTTGTGAGCCTCGTACGCCCCCGACAGCAGCGTCACCGACTCGGTGTAGTGGCCCACCTCGCGCAGATCCCGGCCGAGACTGGAGGCCGACGACAGGGTGTAGGGGTGGTCGGGGCCCAGAACGTCCCTGCGGCGGTGGTAGGTGTCCTGGTCGATGTCCCGGGCGTCGTCGTAGCGCCCGACCATGCGCAGGGCCAGCGCCAGGTTGTTCGCCGCGCTCAGCGTCCGGGGGTGCGAGGGATAGAAGGTGCGGCTGAACCCCTCGCGTGCCTCGCGGGCCAGCTTCTCCGCCTTGCCGTACTCGCCCAGGGCCGCGTAGTCGCTGGCGAGGGACGACGTGGTGATGTACGTGTGCGCGTCCGACGGTCCCAGCACCCGGCGCTGACGGTCCAGCAGATCCCGGTCGATCTCCTCGGCCTCGACATAACGCCCTTGCGAGCGGAGCACGTTGGCGAGTTGGCAGCGCAGGTACAGATACTGCCGGTGGTTCTCGCCCAGTGCGGGCTTCCAGTGGGTCAGCAGGTCGTCGGCGAGGCGCTGGGCGCCCGGGAAGTCCCCGCGCTTCCACATGTACCGGACGCGGTCGATGAGCAGCCGGCGGGGCTCCGACTCCGTGCAGTTGCGGATGTCCGAGGCGCGCAGATGAGGCCATATCACCTCGAACCGCGGCCAGTCCTCGGGATTGTCGGTGGGCTCGTCGTCGTCGGGCCGGGCGCCCGCGAGCACGGTGTGGACGACGTGCCGGGCGTGGCGCTGCTCCTCCTCGGTGAGCTGGGACCGGATGACCGCCTGCACCAGCCGGTGGATCTGGACGCTGTTGCTGACCTGGTCGACCTTGGCGAGGGCGAGCCGGGCGATCTCGCTGACGGCGCGGCCCACCATCAGGCTCTCCTGGAAGGCCGGGTCCACCTTGCGCAGTTCGTCCCGCATCTCCTTGCTGTAGAGCAGGCGGGACGAAATCGGTTCGGGGGCCATGAACGCGCACAGCTGCAGCAGCCGCACCGAGGCAGGGGAACGTTCCCGCAGTCGGGCGATGGAGATGTTCCAGGTCGCGGCCACCGTGGTGGGGTAGTCGGGGGGCTGGTTGAGGTCGAGCACCTGGGTGGTCTGTTCGGCGAGCTCGCTGAGGTACTCCTCGACCGGTGTGGCCGTCTCGGCGAGCCAGGCCGCGGCCTGTTCCACGGCGAGCGGGAGATCGCCCACCGCCTCCGCCACCCGGTCGGCCTCCTCGGGGCTGAGGCCGGGCGCCCGCAGGGAGAGGTGCTCCACGCTCTCCTGACGGAGGAACACGTCGACGGGCAGGGACGCGCCCTGCTGCGCCCAGGCCTGGTTCCGGGAGGTGATGAGAATGTGCCCGCCGCCGCCCGTGGGGAAGAAGCGGGTGAGCTCCTCGGGGTTGTCGGCGTTGTCGAAGACCAGCAGCCAGCGCTTGGTCGGCACCCCCCGGGCCAGCATGCGTACGGTCTCCTGGCAGGCCAGGGCCATGTCGTCGCCGCCGGGGGCGCCGATCCGGGCGCCGAGCTCGGCGAGCGAGGCCACCACGTTGTCGATGTGCTCGGCGGAGACCCACCACACCAGGTCGTAGTCGGCCATGAACCGGTGCACGTACTCCAGCGCCACCTGGGTCTTGCCGACGCCGCCGAGCCCGAAGAGCGCCTGGGGGCGCGGCAGTACGACCGAGATGCCGCCGCGGAGCTGTTCACGGAGCTGGTCGAGGATCACGCTCCGGCCGGTGAAGGTGGTGTTGCGCTGGGGCGCGTCCCAGATGTCGGGGGCCCGGCCCGGGAACCTGGCGTCCGACCCGCCGGCGGTCACGGGCTCGGCCCGCAGCCGCAGAACCTCGTGGAGTCCGTCGGCGCCGTCCGCCTCGCCGAGGCGGTGCAGGTCCACCACCTCGGTGTAGGCGCCGGTCGGCCGGACCTCGTCGACCCGGGCCAGCGCCGGCAGGGCGGCCGGGGAGTTCTGGACGGCCGTGGTGAGGGCCTGGCGGACCGTGTCCGCGTGCCGGGACTTGTCGAAGGCGTGCGACAGCAGGAGCAGGACGCGGGTGTCCGGGGCGGGGGGCTCCGGCGGGCCGGTCGCCACGTCGTGCAGGGTGACGCGGCAGCCGGACCGTTTGAGTACGCCCTCCACCCACTCGGCCCACATCCGGTTCTCCGCCGCGTGGACCACCAGGACCTCCACGGCCTGCGTCTGCGGCAACTGCCGGGTGAACGCCTCCAGGCAGCGCAGCCGCACCTGTTCCGGTACGGGCGGCAGCGCGGTGACCTCGTCGTCGGAGAGCACCGAGGTGAGGCGTTCGAAGGCGGACAGCAGGGAGTTCGCGTTGCCGCTCTTGTCGCCGACGGTCGCGAGGGTCTCCTCGTAGGCGTAGTAGGGGCGGTAGGGGATCTCGACCTTGCCCCAGTACGCGTTCAGCTCCTCGGGCGCCAGCTCCTCACGGTCGACCCCCTTGGGTAACCCCTCGAACTTCAGCCGCGCCAGCGCCCGTCCCGCGTCGGCCTTCTCCTTCTCGGCCTCGTCGACCCGCATCGGGACGGGCAGCACCCGGATCCACCGCTTGCCGTACCCCTTCTCGGCGCTGTGCGCCACGGCGGCCGCGCCGTCCAGCGCCTGGCCGCTGAGCGTGAAGCAGTCGACCAGCACGTCGGGCATCTGGATGGTGCAGATGTCCGCGTTGTCGGACAGCCCCGTCCGGCTGTCGATGAGGACGTAGTCGTAGGACGCCTTCATGTCCTCGCGGAGGGTGTCCAGGAACAGCCCCCCGCCCAGCCGCTCGTAGAAGTTGTCCCACTCGAAGGACGACACCGTCGCCGAGTACTCGCGGTTCTGTCGCCCTGCCGACAGGAAGTCGAGCGAACCGCCCGCCGGGAAGGCCAGGTTGAGGCGCTCGGGGGCGAGCGAGATGGCATGGTCCTCGACGCGGGCGTAGTCCCGGTGCCAGGGTCCGGAACGCGGCCCACCGGTGGTCGCGGCCCAGCAGTACTCGGTGATGATGTCGATCACGCCCGAGGTGGCGGCGAGCACGTTGGGGTCCAGGAACGGCTCGAAGAAGCGGTGCAGACCCGGCGCCTCCAGGTCCCAGTCGACCGTCAGGACCCGCTTGCCGTTCGCGGCGAGGATCCATGCCGTGTTGGCCAGGGCCATCGTGCGGCCCGTACCACCCTTGTACGAATAGAAGGTGATGATCCGTCCACGCTGCCCGGCCGTCATGCTTCTCCTCCGTGATCGGAACCCGCGGCGGGCTGCTGCGGGTAGGTGGGGCCCATGAGACGGGGCTGCGGCAACTGTGGGCCCTCGGGCGGATGCGCCTGCGCGTGCCTGAGGTACTGCCGGGTCGTGTGCGCCGCCAGAGCCGGCAGCACGTCGGCGAACACCTGGAGCGAGGGCACGCCGTTGGCCGCGATCCGGCAGTCGGTCCGGCGCCCCCGCTCCAGGATCAGGGGGAGGGTGCGTTCCAGCTTCGCCTTGACCTGTCGTCCTTCCGCGCCTTGGCACTCCTCGTCGCTGTGGTTCCAGGGGACGATCGCGCCGACCCAGGGGCGGGCGTTCGCGT
This sequence comes from Streptomyces akebiae, assembly GCF_019599145.1. Classification (NCBI taxonomy): domain Bacteria; kingdom Bacillati; phylum Actinomycetota; class Actinomycetes; order Kitasatosporales; family Streptomycetaceae; genus Streptomyces; species Streptomyces akebiae. Next base: position 7,161,467 of record NZ_CP080647.1, read on the forward strand.
CGAACGCCTTGAGCCTGCGCCGCCGGTCCTCGTCGAGGACCGCCCAGCAGTCGACCAGCAGGATCGCCGGGTGGCCGGGCTCGGGCTCCTCGGCCCCGGGGTGTCCGTCGGACCCGCCGGCCGTCGGCTCGTCGGTGGTCGGGTCCTCGTTGTCGAAGTCGGAGACGGTGATCCGGTAGTCCAGCGACCGGATCAGTTCCTCCGCCAGCGTGGCGATGGGCCGCGGGGTCTCGTCGCCGTAGGGGTTCCACTGCAGGGAGTTCTCGCCGTAGCGGCCGTTCTTCCGGGATTCCGGGACCAGGTGACGGGCGGGTGCCGCCACGGTCAGATGGATACGGCGGGGCCCGTCGCCCGGGGGAGCGAAAGCACTCGGCGTGGACTCGAACGGCCGGGGGGTGCTCGACGGAAGCGGCGACTCCTCGGCGACCTGCACGATCCGCTGGGCGAGCGTGAACACCGTCTCGTCGTACTCGTCCCGCAGCCGTTTGAGTTTGATCAACCCGTAGATCCCGTGGTCCAGATAGCGCTCGCAGTACGCGTTCCGCTCCACCTGGAGGTGGCGCACGGACTCGGGCAGCCGGTCCATGCCGACGCGACTCCACAGCACCGGCACGATCGCCGGGATGTCTCCGGCGCCGGCGTCCCTCGCCTGGCGTATGCGGTCGCTGAACGCGAACCACTCCCGACCACAGGCCTCGCTGCTGAAGTACCGCGGGGAGTACAGCGGCACGAACACCCGGCAGTGCGCCAGGTTGTCGCTGAGCCGGTCCGGCCAGCCCTCTCCCGAGCGCATCTCCCGGTCCATGAAGCCCGGGGGTGTGCCCGCCGGCAGATCGGTGATGGCCAGGATGTCGGCGCACAGGTCCTTGTAGAGCGTGTACACCCAGTGGTCCGGGTCCCCGCTGTCGGGTCCGGAGGGAGTGTGGGCATAGCTCAGAAAGAAGTAGGGCCGGTTGTCCGGTGCGCCTCGCCCTCGTACATGTCTGTTCACGCGCCCCCCGCCTGTCGATGCCCTCTGTTCCCCCGCCGGAGAGTCATCTGGCCGGAACCAACAATGTGCCCGACCACCCCCGTGACCGCATGGCTTGTTTCACGTCATATGTCAGCGATATCCGGACATCAGTCGGGCTGCGGTGTCGACAGCGGCCCGCATCCCCAGGAGGAGGACGGGCTTCCCCGCCCATTCCCGCACCCTGAGGAGTTCTCGCGGCAACTGCGCCCCGATCTCCCCGAAGTCCCCGTCGAACAGGGCGAGATCCTCGTACGCGAACCAGTTGCCCTTCTCCTCCAGCACACAGCGGTACGTCCGTGTCGGCGGGGGCGGGCTGGTCCGGTACTCGGCGAGGTGGAACGCGGTGCACACCTCGAACCCCACGCGCAGCAGGAGTATCTGGGCGTCCGCCGCGTACAGCGTGGCCATCGGGGACCGCTCGCCGAGATGGCAGCGCGGATCGTGGCCGGCGAGCAGCTCCGCCGCGCGCGGGCCGAGTGCGGCGAAGGAGGTCTGCGGGTGGGCGCTGCGCACGGCCCCCGGTGTGCTGCGTACGCACTCGGCGAGCGCGCCCATCGCCGGGCAGGGTGTGGCGTCCTTCTCGAACGGCAGCATTCCGGCCCGGAACTCGGCCTTCTCCCGCTCGGTCATGCCTTCGGTGAACGCCTGGTACTCGCGGGAGGTGTCGGAGTTCTCCGGGGTGAAGGCGGGGACGACGAGGGTGCCGTCCGGGCCCAGGGCGCTCAGCAGCGCGTCGCGTACGGCGAAGGGGGACAGGCCGGTGCCGCTCAGCGAGGAGTGCACCATCAGGACGCCGCCACGGCGGACGCCCCACTCGGCCAGGTCGTCGGGAAATCGGGCCGCGAGGTCCTGCGGTCGAGTGGCGTCACCCATGCAGCGTCACCCATTCTCTTCGTAGTTCCTCTGCCAAGTGAACTCCACTCTCGGTGAGTTGGGCATCCGGCAGAGCGGTGAGCCGGTCCAGGGTGTGGCGGGCGTGGAGCAGTTCCTCGGCGCGGGCGGCCCGGTCGGTCGACACGGTTGCCCGGCCGATGGCCTCGCTCGCCTCGTCCAGGAGGCGTCCGGCGCCGGTGCCGGGCACGTTCAGGTCCGCGACCTGGCGCAGGGCGGCGAGCCTGGACCGCCGTAGCAACCGCGGCAGTTCGCGGGCCAGTTCCTCGGGCTCGAAGTCGACGGCCACCCCCAGGGCACCCGGTGTGTCCGTTCCCGGCAGGAGCCCGGCGCCCGCCGCGAGGGGGGTGATCGTGGTGCAGAGGGACGCGTCCGGGACCGGCCGCCGACTCGGCTCGCGCTCGTCCTGCGGGTCGTACGCGGCGCGCAGTCGCTTGCCGAAGAGCGCCAGGTCGTCGGCGCTCAGCGGGGCCGCTACCGGCACCGGGTAACAGTCGCGGTACGGGTCGGCGTCGTCGATGAGGAGCGGCGGCCGGCCCGTGAGTTCCACCGGCGTCAACGGGCGCCACTCGACGCGCAGTTCGCCGCCGTCGCGGTCCGTTCCGGTCGCCCGGAGGCCGTCCGCCGTGATCGCGCACTCGACCCGCCCGGGCGCCGAGAGGCGCAGCGTCCCGAGGGTCGGGAGGTACAGGTCCCGGTGCGGCTGCCACCAGGTGAGGGTGGCTTCCGTCTCCGCGAGTACGGCGGCCGCCACGGCGGTCGCCGTCAGCCGGGGGAGGTCGGCGTGACCCTCCAGAGCACGCACCAGCACGGTACGCAGATACGGGTGGGCGAGAACGGTCTCCAGGTGGGCCGCCGTGGCGGCGTCGGAGTCCAGTTCGACCAGGAGCCCCCAGGTCGCGTCCCAGTCCCCGTGCCCGGACAGTGCGGCGTTCGCCCGGGCCAACAGGTTCCGATTGAGCTCGACGTGGGCCAGCCGGAGGTCCTCGGTGTCCGTGACCGCCGGGTGCAGCTCGCGCTCGGTGATCCGCTCGGCGATGCCCTCGACCAGGCCGCGCAGGTCGGCGCAGAACACGGAGGGGTTGTCGAAGCCGCGCTCGCCGCTGTAGCGGTGGGCGTAGAGACCACCGCCGCAGGACTCCACGACCGGGCAGCGACGGCAGGTCTCGCTGACGCCCGCGATGCCCAGCTGGCGGGCCCGGACGCCGGGGTGCTCGGCGAACTCCGCGAAGCCGTGCCGGAAGACGTCGTAGCCGGTGGCGGGTGCGCCCTCGTACGCGGTCTTGAGGGAGTCGGCCTGCTCGAAGGTGCCGTCGGTCTCGATCACCGCCAGGTCCGACGGGGCGAGCCCCAGCGCCTCCGTCAGGCTGGGACCGCCGCGCAGGGTGCTGAGCACCGAGTCGAACGTCCTGACCGGCATGGGGCGGCCCTGCTCCTCCCAGCGGTCGAAGATCTTCAGCAGCCAGTCGGCGTAGGGCGTTCCCCGGCCGTGTCCGGGAGGGGGGCTGTCCCACGTCGAATGCGGGAGGAGGTAGTCGACGCGGGGCGGTTCGAGGGCGGTCAGCGCGTCGTGCACCGCGACCGGATCGTTGGCCACGTCCACGGTGCACAGCAGGCCCTGGAAGAGGTGCCGGTACTCCGGCAGGCGCAGGAGCCCGATCGCCCGCAGCACCCGGTCGTAGCTGCTGCGGCCTCGGCGGTCCAGCCGGTGCCGGTCGTTCGCCACCCGGTCACCGTCGAGTGAGATTCCGACCTTCACGCCGAATTCCCGGAAGACTTCCAGGTGCCGCTTGTTCAGTTGTACGCCATTCGTGTGAATGCGCAGGTCCAATGTCGTGACCGGCGCCAATACACGGGTGAGTTCCGCACACATGTGCCGCAGCCGGGCCGGACCGGCGAGAAGCGGTTCTCCGCCGTGCAGAATCACGGCGACGGATTCCAGTTCGCTGTCGGCCGCGTATTCCGCGAGGCGGCGGGCCACCTGGCCGAGGGTCTCCTCGGTGATCACCACCGGCCGCCCACGCCAGCTCTGGTCGGCGTGTTCGTACACATAGCAGTGGTCGCATGCCAGGTCGCAGCGGCTGTGCACCTTGAGGACCAGTTGCTGGATCGATCGCTGGCCGCGGAAGTCCGTCACTTTCCCGGAGTGTACGCGCCGACGGAACCCGTGGCGGCGGCGAGAGACCCCAACACCCTTGTTGATCAAGGAAGTTGGGGTCTCGGTGTCGTGCTCGGGAGCTAGATGGACGAGTTGAACTCGCTCGCTCCGGCGGGGCGCGACTCGCGAACCTCGGTCACCCGACCGGTGAACCGCTGGACGCGGGGCTCACGCGTGTCGATCGTCGCGAGTGTGGCCGTCCGCTCGGTAGCCGGTCGTGTCGCGCCCGGTCGGCGGATTGGCTTCGTGCCCGGAACGTTCATGGATTTCTCGTCCTCCTCAAGAGACCAATGCGTCATCAGCCCCTTGCCGACGAGATCCCGTGGCGAGGGCCTGGTCATTGAGGTTCGGACGACACTGTAGGGCATGGTTCTATCATGCACGCCCTATACCACGCACGCCTCCCACGGTAAAGGGTGCCTGTCCTCCGTCGTGTTCCCCGACAGGCGGCCTGGCGTGAATTCAAGATTGACGAGAGCATGACCGTTCCGTTGATTCCCCGGCATCCGTATGAGGTCTGCATGGCTGCGACGCCCGGCCCCAGCACTACGGTGAGTGATCGAGATCTGCCCCCGTTGTTCCAGGTGTGCGATGAGAAGGCGGTGACCCATCAGGGTGAGTCGTTCAAGGTCGTCCGTCTGCAACTGGTCGCCCTGCTGCTCGCGACCGCCACCGCCTCACTCGCGGAGCGGGTCGGCAGTCGGGTGCCCTCGGCCGTCGCGGCCGTGCTGTACGCCCTGACCATAGGGATCGGCGTCTATGTGTCCCGTCGCCGTGCGCGGGCACAGTGGCAGGCTCACAGGGCGGCGGCCGAGGTGGTCAAGTCGCTGGCCTGGCAGTTCATGGTCCACGGCGGACCGTTCCCCTCACGGCTCGTCAACCCCGAGGCACGGTTCGCCGAACGGCTGGAGGAGCGGCTCAGCGAACTGCGCAAGGTGGGGTGGGAGGACCCGCGCGAGTCCGTCACCGAACTCGGGCTCGGGCAGATCACGCCGACGATGCGTACGGTGCGCGCCAAGGCCTTCGCGGCGCGGCGCGACATCTATCTCCGCGACCGGGTTCTGAACCAGCTGGCGTGGTACGGCGGCAAGGCCGGGCAGGCGCACCAGGCGTCCGTACGCTGGTCGGGCGTCACCACCACCCTCACCGCGCTGGCCCTGGTCACCGCCGTGGCCCGGGCCTCAGGTGTCATCGGCAGCCGCTGGGACCCGACCGGGGTCCTCAGCGCCGCCGCCGCGGCCGGTGTCGCCTGGCAGGAGGTACGACGGCACCGCCCGTTGACGTACGCGCACAAGCTCGTCGAACAGGATCTGGACACCCTGCGCGTCACCATGACCACCACCGTCACCGAGGACGGGTGGGCCGACGCGGTCGCGGAGGCGGAGCGGCTGGTCTCGCCGCAGCACACGGACTGGCTGGTGCGGTTCGGGACCTGACGGGGCGGCGGACACGTCGGGCAGGAGGGTCAGGCGCGGCGTACGCCCGGACTCCACAGCACCGTCACCGGGACGCCCGTGAGACGTGCGTAGTCGACGATGTCGGCCGTGCCGCCCCGGCCGCGGGCGGGGGCGCCGTCCCAGACGGCGATCATGCGGTCGGTGTGGTCGACGATGTAGCGGCCGGCGGCGTAGTACGCCTCCTCGTGGGTGCGTTCGTACGGCAGTTGCTCGCGTGCGGCGCAGCATTTGAGGAGACGGCGGTAGGCGGCGCGGACCTGGTCGTCGCCGAGGTGGGTCTCGTAGTCCATGCCGGGGATGACGGCGGTCAGTTGCAGGCCGCTCTCCAGGGCGATCTCCGCGAAGAGCTGGTCGGCGCCGGCGGCGAGGCTGCTGAGGGCCCGGGTGGTGGAGGGGCGACCGCGCAACTCCGCCCGGATGCCCGAGCGGACGGCGGACAGGGCGGCTTCCGGGATCTCCCGGTGTCCGGTGATACCGATCCGGGTCACGGGCCCTGGCATCCGTGCGCTCACCTCCGTGGCCGTGTTCCTCCAAGTAACCCTAGCGGCGGGGGACTTCGGCGAGAACGACACGTACGGGTGTTCGGTGAGGCGTCACGGGCTCACAGGCTCACGGGGGCGACCGCGAGGAGACCGTCGTGGTGGCGACCGCCCTCGCGTGCCCCGGGTGCCGCCACTCGCGGGCATGTTCGGAGAAGTGTTCGTAGGGGTGGCGGCGAGGCGGCCTCGGACGCGGGCCGGTCCGGGCGCGCCGGGGCGACCGCGGGCGCGTCGGTCAGTCGCCCACCGGGTCCAGGCTGATGGGTTCGATCCGGCCGTCCAGCATGGCGCCGACGCCGAGTGCGGCACAGACGTCGGGACGCTCGGCGATGTGGACCGGCATGCCGGTGGCGTGCCGGAGCATCTGGTCGAAGCCGGGGAGCAGGGCGCTGCCGCCGACCATCATGATGCCGCGGTCGGCGAGGTCGGCCACCAGGTCGGGCGGGCAGTCGCGGAGCACCTTGCCGATGCCGTCGACCACGGCGGTGAGGGGGGTCTGGATGGCGTCCCGTACGGCAGCGGTGTCCACCTGCACGGAACGCGCCAGCCCCGTCGCCACGTCCAGGCCGTGGATCTCGGTGGAGGTGGGGCCGTGCGGGGTGAGGCCGTTGCCCGACAGGGCCAGTTGGAGCGGCCGTACCGACTGGCTCGGCAGCGTCAGTTCGTGGCGCAGGCGCAGGTGCTGCACGATCGCGTGGTCGATGGTCTCGCCGCCGACGGGGATGCGTACCGCGCTGACGACCGAGCCGAGCGAGAGGACGGCGAGTTCGGTGGCCCCCGCCCCGCACACCATGATCATGGTGGCCTCGGGCTGCTCCACCGGCAGACCGCAGCCGACCGCCGCGGCGATGAGGGTGTCCACCAGTTCCACCCGGCGCGCGCCGAGGCCCACCAGGGTCTCGATCGTGGCGCGTTGGGCGAGCGGGTCCGCGCCGTGCGGGGTGCAGGCGGCGGCGCGCAGCACGGGCTTGCGGCGCAGGGTGCGGCGGACGCGGTCGCCCAGCAGCTGGCGCAGCATGCGCTGGGCCATCTCGATGTCGACCACCGTGCCGCCGGAGACGGGCCGGACGACCCGGATGTAGTCGGGCGTACGGCCCGTCATCTTCTCCGCGAACTCCCCGACCGCGATCAGCGCGCCCGTCCGGGTGTTCACGGCGGCGACGCTCGGCTGGTCCACGACCAGGCCCGCGCCCTTCACATACACCCGGGTCCGCGCGGCCCCGAGGTCGACGCCGAAGTGGCAGCGGCGCAGCTGCTCCAGACTGGCGGTCATCGCGGTCATTGCGGATCCTCCCGAGAGCACGGACCGAACGGACCGCCGACGGTCGGCGGTTCCCTGGTTCCCTTTGCATCGTGCGGGGGGTGGGAGCCGGGTGCCTGTCGGGTGGGCCGGGTGGGGGTGCGGCCGGACGGGTGGTTCGGGGCGTGTCGACGGCGGGGGAGGTGCTGTCGGACGGTAAGGGGAGGTGGTTTCGGACGGTGGATGAGGTGAGGGCCGGACGGGGGTGAGATGGGGCCGGACGGGGTGAGGTGAGGCCGGACGTCCGTGAGGTGGGGCGGGCGTCAGTCGGGTGGGGCTGGGCGTCAGTCGGGTGGGGATGGCGTCGCGGGTTCGACGATCCCCCGTACGACGCCCAGCTCCACCAGGTCCTGCGGTCGTACCCGCAGTTCGTCCGCTGTGGCCCGGGCCAGGGTCTCCGGCCGCTTCAGGATCGCGGCCGCCAGTTCCGGGGCGATCACCGAGAAGTAGGAGTCGGGGGTGGCCCAGGTGCGGGCCGGGGCCGCGAGGGCGAGGGCTCCGCCGGAGCCGCCCTCGCCGATGAGGAGGGTGGTGACGGGGGTGCGGGCGGTGGCGACGGTGGTGAAGAGGGCGGCGATGGCGGGGCCCGCGCCCTCGCGTTCGGCGTCGGCGTCGTTCGCGGCGCCGGGGGTGTCGACCAGGGTCAGGACGGGGATGCCGAGGCGGTCGGCGAGGCGGATGAGGCGGGTGGCGGTGCGGTAGCCGGCCGGGCGGGTCGGGGTGCCGCACTGGGCCGCGTAGGCGACGGTGCGGCCCTCGTGATCGCCGAAGCCGCAGAGCATGCCGGGGTCGGTGCCGCCGGCACGGTCACCGCTGAGGGGTGCGCGGCGGGTGAAGTAGGCGTCCAGGTAGGCCTCGGCCCGGGGGCGGTGGGGGGAGCGGGCGCGTTGCACGGCTTCCCAGCCGGTGGCGGGGAGGGGTGCTTCAGGGGGCGGGGGCCCCGGAGCGCGTGAGGCGGGGGCGCGGGGTCCGTGGAAGGGCTGGTCAGGAGAGACAGCCACAGGGACAGGGTGTCGCGCAGGTCGTCCGGGTGGACCACCGCGTCCACGGAGCCCGCCGTGACCTGGGAGTCCGCCGTGTACGCCGCGGGGTCCGCGTCCGGGGGGCGGACGCGGGAGCCGGCGAAGCCGATCTGGGTGGCGGGGAGGGCCAGGGTGATGTCGGCGCCGGCGCCGAGGGTGGCCCAGCCCCCGCCGGTCGTCGGGTCACGGAGGACCGCGATCTGGGGCAGGCCCGCCGCGTTCGTCAGCGCCGACTCGCGGGCCACACGCTGGAGTTGGGTGAGGGCGCGCATGCCCTCCTGCATACGGCTGCCACCCGTCGCGACGACGGAGACGACCGGCAGGCGGTGGGCGCGGGCGTAGGTGTGCGCCGCCTCCAGACGGTCGCCGGTGCGTTCGCCCAGCGAGCCGCCCAGGAAGCCGAACTCGAAGGAGATCAGCACGGCCTGAGCGGTGCCGATCGTCGCGCGGCCCCACACCACCGACTCCTCCTCGCCGGTGCGCTCGGCGGCGCGGGCCCGTGCGGAGTCGTAGCCCTGCCAGGCGAGGGGACCGTCGGGGGCGTAGTCCCGTCGTGGGGTGGGGAGTTCGGTGAAGTCGTCGGTCAGGGCGGCGATGGCTTCGCGGGCCGAGAGGCGGCGGTCGGTCATCCGGCTTCGTCCGTCTTCAGCGCCCGCTTCATGATTTTGCCCATGTCGTTGCGGGGGAGGACGGAGAGGTAGTGGACGGTCCGCGGGCGCTTGTGGGGGGAGAGCAAGGTGGTGACATGGGCCGCCAACTCCTCCGCTGAGGGCGGGGATTCGGGGTCCTGCGGGACGATCCAGGCGACGACGCGTTCGCCGAGGTCGGGGTCCGGTGCGCCGGTGACGGCGGCCTCCCGTACGCCCGGGTGTTCGAGGAGCGCGTTCTCGATCTCGCCGGCGCCGATCTTGTAGCCGCCGCTCTTGATGAGGTCAGTGGCCTTGCGGCCGACGATGCGTACGTAACCGTCGGGGTCGCGCACGGCCATGTCACCGGTGCGGAACCAGCCGTCGGCGGTGAACGCGGCGGCGGTGGCGTCGGGGCGGTTGAGGTACTCGGTGAAGAGGTTCGGGCCGCGCACCTGGATCTCGCCGACCGACTCGCCGTCGTACGCGGTCAGAGGGGTGCCGTCGTCCTCGACCAGCCTCAACTCCACGCCGGGCAAAGGGACTCCGACGGTGCCGGCGCGGGGTTCGCCGTCGGCGCGGACGCTGGTGTTCATGAGCGTCTCCGTCATGCCGTACCGCTCGATCACCCGCCGGCCGGTCGCCGCCGCGATCCGTTCGTGGTCGTGCACCGGCAGCGCGGCCGAGCCGGAGACGAGGAGGCGGGCGCGGCCGAGCGCCTTCGCCAGGTCCGGGTCGGCGGGCAGGGTCTCCGCGATGCGGTGGTACATCGTCGGGACGCCGAACAGCATCGTCGCGCCCGCCGACAGCTCCCGGGCCACCGCGCTCGTGTCGAACCTGCCGAGGTGGCGGACCTCGCCGCCGCGCCGCAGCGGGCCGAGGACGCCCAGGATCAGGCCGTGCACATGGAAGAGGGGCAGGGCGTGGACCAGTACGTCGTCGGCGGTCCACTGCCAGGCGTCGGCCAGCGCGTCCAGGGTGGTCGCGACGGCGCGGCGGGGGATGACGGCGCCCTTGGGCGGGCCGGTGGTTCCGGAGGTGTAGACGATGAGGGCGGGGGCCTCGGGAGCCGGTTCGTCAGCGAGCGGCCGCCTTCCGCCCGGGTGCGCCGTCGAGCGGTCCAGTACGTCGATGTCCAGGCGCTCCAACTCGGTGAGCGCCGCGGGGAGTTCGGCCTCGGGGGCGGTGAGGATCAGCGACGGGGCGCTGTCCTTCAGGATGTGCCCCAGCTCGCTCTGGCCCGACTTCGGGTTGAGTGGCACGGCGGGGACGCCGGCCCGTAGCGCGGCCACGACGCCCACCGCCGTCTCCAACGTCGGTGTCGCCCAGACGGCCACGCGGCCCGCGTCGCGGATCCGCGCGGCGAGCGCGTCCGTCACGGCCGCGAGCTCCGCGTACGTCAGGGACCGGTCGCCGAAGCGCAGGGCGGGGCGTTCGAGGGTTCGGGCTTCGCCGGTGAGGGCCGGGAAGAGAGAGGACACGTTCTGGTACTCCTCGGTCGTCGGTCGTCGGTCGTCGGTCGTCGGTCGGTCATTGGTCATTGGTCGTCGGTCGTCGTAGTTCGAGGTGCCGCACTGCCCTTGGGGTCACCTTGATTCACGGGGCTCCCCGGTGGGGTTACCCGAATCCCGGGACCACCAGCACCAGCCACACCACGGCGGGCACCACGGCCACCACGATCCCTCCGTAGATCATCAGCTGGCGGAAGAAACGCTCGCGGTCGACGTCCGGTGCGGCGGCCAGCACCAGCGCGCCGTTGGTGGAGAAGGGGCTGACGTCCACGACCGTCGCGGAGACGGCGAGTGCCGCGACCATGCCGACCGCGCCGATCTCGCCCTGGGCCAGGAACGGTACGGCCAGGGGGATCAGGGCACCCATGATGCCGACGGAGGAGGCGAACGCCGAGACGACGGCGCCGATGTAGCAGAGGAGTACGGCGGCGAGGAGGGGGATGCCGATGCCGCCGACGCCCTCGCCGGCCCAGGTGATGGTGCCCATCTCGTCGAGTACGCCGACGTAGGTGAGGACACCGCAGATGAGGAGGACCGTGGACCAGGCGATCTGGGTCACGGCCTTGCGGCTGTCGTCCGGCCAGAGGGCGCTGAGGAGGGCGGCGAGGGTGACGGCGGTGAGGCCGGCGTCCAGGTCGAAGGCGAGGACCGCGACGACCAGGGCGGCGAGGGAGGTGAGGGTGGCTGTGCGGGCGGGGGTGAGTGTGGGGGTGGTTTCGGCGAGGGTGGTGTCGGTTCCGGTTCCGGTGTCCGTCGCGGTGGCGGTGCCGGTGGGTTTCGGGTCCCCGGTGGTGGTGCCGGCCGGGGGGCGGGTCCGCTGCTCGGCGGGACGAGGTGTGGCTGCGCCCACCCGTGCCGCCCCGGCGGCACTGTCGCCCGCAGCCGGGTGCGCGGGGGCCGAGGTCAGCTTCAGGCCGCCGAACAGGACGAACACCACTCCCGCGATCACCAGGTTGGCGATGAGGGACGCCAGGAAGAGGAACAGTGCGTTGCCGGGCAGGTCTTCGCGTTCGACGATGCCGTTGACGATCGTGCCGTAGATGCTGATGGGGGAGAAACCGCCCCCCTGCGCGCCGTGGACGACCATCGCGCCCATCAGCAGGGGACTGATGCCGTAGCGCGAGGCGAAGCTGAGGGCGATGGGGGCGACGATCGCGACCGCCGCCGGACTGACCGCGCCGATCGCCGTGAGCGCGCCGGTGAGGAAGAACATCACCCAGGGGATCAGCGCCACCCGCCCCCGTACGAGCCGGATCGAGGCATGGACGAGCCAGTCGGTGGTGCCGTTGGCGCGGGCGATCGCGAAGAGATAGGTGACGCCGACGAGGACGACGAACAGGTCGCCGGGGAAGCCGGCGAAGATGCCGTCCGCGTCGAGGTCGGCGACGAGTTCGCCCACTCCGAAGGCGGCGGCGAAGGCCAGCGCGCCCATGTTCACGGAACGGGTCGTGGCGATGACGAACACCACGGCCAGGACGAGGATCGAGATCAGTTCGGGGGACATACGGGCTCCCGTCGTTGGGTCCCGGAGCGGCAGAGGGGGAGAGGAGGGGGAGAGTCTGACAACTGGGCGAGTGATGTGGGCGAGTGGAGTGGGCGAGTGGTCAAGTGGCTGAGCCACTTACGGTTGGTCAGCGTGGAGGCGCGGGGCGGTGGCGTCAAGGGGGTGCGCGGAAATTGGTTCAGCCACTCGGCCATCGGGCCACTGTCCCCGCCCCGGTGTTACGCTCCCGACGAGCGACGCCGGACGAGCGTTCCAGCCGTACAAGAACTCCAGCGGTACGAGCGGTACGAGCAGCACGAGCAGCACGAGCAGCACGAGCAGCACGAGGGGGAATCGTGAGCGACGCCCTGCGGCCCATGGCCAAGCAGCGGCTCTACGAGCAGGTCCTCGACCGGCTGCGTCAGTACGTCGCCGAGGGCGGTCTCAAGGCCGGCGACCGGCTGCCGCCCGAGCGGGACCTGGCCCAGCGGCTGGGCGTGAGCCGGGCCTCGGTCAAGCAGGCCATCGTCGTGCTGGAGGTCCAGGGCCTGGTGGAGGCCCGCCACGGCGGCGGCACGTATCTCGTCCGGGACAGCCTGGACGTCGAGCCGGTCGAGCGGATGGTCGAGCGGCGTCGGCGGCTGCCCGACGTGCTGGAGGCCCGCGAGGCGTTGGAGACGAAGCTCGCCGAACTGGCCGCCGAGCGCCGTACGGAGGCCGACCTGGCCGCGATGCGGGACGCGCTCACCCACATGGCCGGGGAGATCGAGCGGGACGGGCACGGCATCGAGGGCGACCGGCTGTTCCACGCGGCGGTCACGGCGGCCGCGCACAGCAGTCTGCTCGCCGAGTTCATGCGCTCCATCGCCGACCAGATCGCCGAGAGCCGCACCGAGTCGCTGCGTCAGCCCGGCCGGCCCGACCGTTCGCTGGCTCAGCACCAGGCGATCCTCGACGCCATCGCCGCCCGGCAGCCCAAGCAGGCGGCCACCGCGATGCGCCGCCACGTCCGCACGGTCGCGAAGGTCCGCCTGCTGGACTGGGACCCGGGCGACTCGCCCTCCTGAGCGCGGCCCACGGCCGCCGTGCCCGCCGTGCCCGCCGTGGCGCCGTGCCCGCCGTTGTCAGTGGTGGTCGGTACGGTCGGCGCCCGATCCGTAATCCGGTGTCGGCGGTCCCTAGCGCTCCCCGGTCTCCCTGCTGGGGCGCGGCACCACGTCCGCCACCACGCAGCTCACGTTGTCGGGGCCGCCCGCCTCGTTCGCCTCGGTGATGAGGGCGCGTACGGCGGTCTCGGGGTCCGCGGTCGAGGACAGGGTGCGCCGGACGGCCGGGTCGGGGACGACCGAGGAGAGACCGTCGGAGCACAGGAGGTACCGGTCGCCGGGTTGGGCGTCGTGGAGGCGCAGGTCGGGGGTGGCGGTGGTACCGCTGTTGGTCAACGCCTTCAGAAGCAGGGCGGGTTGGGGGTGGGTGGTGGCCTCCTCCGGGGTCAGGCGGCCCTCGTCGATCATCGACTGGACGACGGTGTGGTCATGGGTGATCCGGAACAGTTCGCCGTTGCGCAGCAGGTACGCGCGGGAGTCGCCGATGTGGACGAGGGCGAGCTGCGAGCCGGTCCACAGCATCGCCGTCAGGGTCGTGCCGTCGTCCCCGGTCCCCGCGACCTCCCGTACGGCGTCGGTCGCGCCCCGCACCGCGTCCTCCAGCAGGTTCAGCACACCGCCCGCCGGGAGGGTGTCGCGGTCCAGGGTCCTCAGCGCTTCCACGGCGGCCGTGCTCGCGGGGGCCCCGGCGGGACCGAAGCCGTCGGCGACGGCGAGGACACGGGTGCCGGCGTAGGCGGTGTCCTGGTTGGCGGCGCGGACGAGGCCGGTGTCGGATAGGGCGGCGTAACGGAGTTCGAGCATCGCGGTGTCCTCCTCGGACGTGTGGGTGAGGTGGTCCACGAGGAAGGCCGCCAGGTCGCGTCGGGTCGCCGTCTCGGCCTCGACCCCGGCCCAGTACGCCCGGATCTCCCGGGCGGCGGGGCCCGGCTCCAGCGCGCACACCGTACGGATACGGGCCAGCGGCATGCCCAGTCGGCGGAGCCAGGCCACGAGCCGGGCCTGCTCCAACTGCTCGGCGGCGTAGTAGCGGTAGCCGGTGTCGGGGTCGACCCGGGTCGGCCGCAGCAACTCCAACTCGTCGTAGAGCCGCAGTGCCTTCGGTGACAGCCGACACGCCTTGGCGAAGGCCCCGATCGTCAGCAGTTCCATGGCTCCCCCTGGCTCTCCCGGTCGTGGCTCCCGGTCCTGGCGTTCCTCGTTCCGCGATCGATGCTGGGGCTTCACCGAAGGTGAAGGTCAAGCGGTGGTGCGGAGCCGAGTCGATCATCCGTTATCTTTTCGTGATCGATTCGGTCGCATCCGATCACATACTGATCACACTCTGAAGGAACATGGGCACGCATAAGGCAACACGTTCTCGCACCGGCACCGGCACCGGCACCGGCACCCGCACCCGCCGTCGGCGGAAGGCTCGCGTGCCGCGGGCGCGGGGGCCGCTGTGGAGCGGTCTCGGGGCGGTGGCGGTCGTCGGTGTCGCCGGGTTCACCGCGGTGGGGTGGATGAGCGGCGGCACGGGCGAGTTAGCCGGCGAGTCCGGAGCCACCGCGTCCGCCGAGTCCGGGGCCACCGCGTCCGCCGAGCCCTCGCCCGAGCGGTCCCGGCGCTCACCGGGTCCCGGTCGGAGCGCCGACGCCGAAACGGGTGGGTCCGGCAGTCCTTCCTCCTCGCCCAGTTCGTCACCGAGCGACTCGGGGTCGCCCTCCCCCGGCAACTCGCCGATCACCATCCCGAGCACCGGGCCCGGCACCTTCACCACGGCCTCAGGCGGCAGTCCCAAGGTGGGGAAGGGCACGCCCCTGCGCTACCGGGTCGACGTCGAGAAGGGGTTGTCACTGTCGGCCGCCGATGTCGCCGAAGAGGTGGAGGCCGTGCTCGCCGATCCGCGCGGCTGGACCGCCGACGGCGAATCGGCGTTCCAGCGGGTCTCCCGCGGCCCCACCGACTTCGTCGTCAAGGTGGCGACCCCCGGTACGGTCGACGCGTTCTGCGGCCGGGTCGGGCTGAACACCCGCGGGGAGTACAACTGCCAGGCCGGTGACGACGTCATGGTCAACCTGGAACGCTGGGAGCTGGCGACCCCCGTCTACGCCGAGGCCGTCGAGGACTACCGCGCCCTGATCATCAACCACGAGGTCGGCCACTTCCTCGACCACGGCCACGTCACCTGCCCGGGCAAGGGCAAGCCCGCTCCGGCGATGATGCAGCAGATCAAGGGCATGAAGGGCTGTGTCCCCAACGTCTGGCCGTACGACAGCGACGGCCGTTTCATCACGGGGCCCGCGGTGCCGTGAGCCGACCTGCGATGCCCCCACGTCACCCACGGTTGTTAGCCTGCGGCCGGAGGCCCGCTCCCCTGGACCCGCCGTCCCGGAGCCCCTCCGGGCGGCCCCCGGAAACCAGCCGCAGCCGCGCCGCAGACGTACGAGATACGAGAATGGAGCCCCCGTGGCCCGCACAGCCGCCCCCCGCATAGCCCTCGCCACCTACGATCCCGGGCCCAGGGTCAACCACGACCGGGATCTGCCGGTGCTGGTGGAGGCACTGCGGGAGGCCGGGGCCGACGCGGTGGCCCTGCGCTGGGACGACCCGGCGGCCGACTGGGCCGGACACGACCTCGTCGTCATCCGGTCCACCTGGGACTACAGCTGGCGCGCGGCCGAGTTCGTGGCCTGGGCGGAGAAGACCGGTGAGGCCACCCGGCTCGCCAACCCGGCCGAGGTCGTGCGCTGGAACACCGACAAGCGGTACATCGGCGATCTCGCGCGGGCCGGTGTGCCCGTCGTGCCGACGGACTATCTCGCGCCCGGCGACCCCGTGCGGCTCCCCGAGGCGCACGAGTACGTCGTGAAGCCCACCTCCGGCGCGGGCGCCCGGTTCGCCGCCCGCTACACCCCCGACCAGCGGGAGACGGCGACCGCGCACGTCGAGCGGATGCGCGCCGAGGGGCTCACCGCGATGGTGCAGCCGTTCGTGGCCAGCATCGACACCGAGGGCGAGCGGGCCCTGCAGTTCTTCGGCGGCCGACTGCTGCACGCCAGCCGCAAGGGCGCGGTGCTCGCGCCCGGCACGGCGTACGACGCCGAGAAGACCGCCCACCCCGACCTGGTCCCCTGGACCCCGACCGAGGCCGAACTCGCTGTCGCCGAGCGGGCGTTGGCCGCCGTACCGGGACGGCCCGAGCTGCTGTACGCGCGCGTCGACCTGGTCACCGGGGCGGACGGGCAGCCGTGCGTGATGGAGCTGGAGCTCGTCGAGCCCAACCTCTTCCTGTGGCTGCACCCGGCCTCGCTGCCCCGTGTGGTCGAGGCGATCCTGACCGCGGCGACCACCGGCTGACCACGACGGCGGCCCCGCCACCCTCCCGGCCCCGCACCCTCCCCTCACCCGAAGAGGCGGGAAATCCACGAAGCGGGCGTCCCGCCCGTGCCCGCTGCCTACCCTTCGGGGTTACAACAGCGCGTACGGGAACCACAACTGAGGGCGTGACCAGCATCGTGGGCGGATCGGAGTCGCGGCGCACTCCCGGTTTCCCGGCGGAGCTGACGAGCTTCGTGGGGCGACGGGACGAGGCGGCCGATGTCAGACGGCTGTTGTCGGCGGGCAGACTGCTGACGCTGACGGGACCCGGCGGGGTGGGCAAGACCCGGCTCGCCGGACATGTGGCGGGACAGGTGGCACGGGCCTTCCCGGACGGCGTGTGGCTCGTGCCGCTGGCCGCGTTGAGCGACGAGGCGTTCGTCCCGCACGCCGTCAACGACGCGCTCGGTGTCCGCAACGAGACCGTGCGGCCACCGCTGGAGATCCTCGTCGACCATCTGCGCGAGCGACGCTTACTGATCGTGCTCGACAACTGCGAGCACCTGCTGCGCAGTTGCGCGATCCTCGCCGGGACGGTGCTGGCGGCCACCGAGGGCGTACGGATCCTCGCCACCAGCAGGCACCGGCTGGGGCTGGCCGGGGAGCAGCTGTTCGAGGTGCCGCCGTTGCCCGCGCCCGCGCCGGAGGAGCTGACGCCCTCGGCGGTCGAGTCCTTCCCCGCGCTGCGGCTGTTCGCCGACCGCGCGGCGGCCGTGGTCCCCGGCTTCACCGTCGGCGAGGCGAACCAGCAGGCCGTGGCCCGGCTCTGCCGCCGCCTCGACGGGCTCCCGCTCGCCATCGAGCTGGCGGCGGTCCGGGTGCGGGCGCTCGGCGTGGACCAGCTCGTCGAACGCCTCGACGACCGCTACCAGCTCCTGACCTGCGGCAGCCCGACCTCAGAGCCCCGCCACCGCACCCTGCGCTCCGCCGTCGACTGGAGCCATGAACTGTGCACCCCGCAGGAGCAGTTGGTGTGGGCGTGGCTGTCGGTGTTCGTCGGCGGCTTCGACCTGGCCGCCGCCGAGGCGGTCTGCGCCGGGAAGGACACCGGTACCGGGGAGAAGATCGCCCCGTGCGCGGTGCTGGACGCCGTCGCCGGCCTCGTCGACAAGTCGGTGCTCGTCCGGGAGGAGCACGCCGGTCAGGTCCGCTACCGGCTGCTGGTCTCGCTGCGCGACTACGGGCTGGAGAAGCTGCACGACCTGGGCGAGGCGGCCGAGACCCGGCGACGGCACCGGGACCACTTCGCGCGCCTCGGCGCCGAGTACGAGCAGGCCTGGTTCGGCCCCGACCAGACGGAGATCACCGAACGCATCCGGATCGACCAGGACAACTTCCGGGCCGCCCTGGACTTCTGCCTCACCACCCCCGGCGAGGCGCAAGCCGGGCTGCGGCTCGCCGCCGGGCTGTGGTTCCACTGGGTCGCGGGCGGCATCTGGGGCGAGGGACGGCACTGGATGGACGGCGCCCTGCGCGCCGGGGCCCGGCCCGACGTGGCCCTGACCCGTGCCATGTGGGCGGGCGCCCTGACCTCCCTGGTCCACAGTCGCTCCGCCGCCGTCCTGGCCGGCCTCGACCCGGTGCGGACCGCGGTCGACGCCGCCGGGGAACTCCCGGTGCCCGCGCCGCCGCCCGTGCCGGCCGGCGCCCTCGTCCCGGGCCGGGCCCGCGCCTCCACCGCCTTCGTCGTCCTCACCCGCGTCGAACTGGCCTGCACCCTCGTCAGCCGGGGCCGTGCCGACGAGGCGATCCCGCTGTGCGCCGAGGCGGTCGCCCTCTGCGAGGCCCACGGTGAACAGTGGGCCCGCTCCTGGGCGCTGCGCACCCTCGCCCTCGCGCACTGGTCGGCCGGGCAGTACGACCGGGCCGCCGAGCACGCCCGCGACTGTCTGCGGCTGCCGTACACCGTGAGCCAGCACCAGAGCCTCGCCCGCACCCTCGATCTGCTCGCCGCCGCCGAGGCGCTGGCGGGCGACGCCGAACGGGCCGGTGTGCTGCGCGGCGCCGTCGACCGGATCTGGCACGACATCGGCGGCAACCCCGTGGACGCCCTCCAGCCGGGCGGCCCGCGCGCCGCCGAACACCACGCCCGCCTCGCCCTCGGCGACCACGCCTACGCCCTGGCCCAGCGTCGGGGCGGCCGTCTGACGCCGGAGCAGGCGGTGGCCTACGCCCTGGGCGAGCCGCGGGAGGGATCGGCCGGCGCGCGCACGGGCGGACGGCGGGACGGCGCGGGTTCGGCCTCGCGCACGGGTGTGCGGCGTGACGGCGCGGCCTTCGCGCCGAGGACGGACGACGGGCGGGACGGCTCGGGTCCCGGTGTGCGCGAGGGGGAGGTGTCCGCCGTACGCCGGAACGTGCGGGGCTCCTCCTCGGGCACGAGGGAGAGCTCCCTCACGGTCGGGGATCCGGCCCGCGCCCCGGTGTCGACGAAGGCCTCGCCCCCCGTCACCGTCCCCGTCGTCGACCCGGTCCCGCTGACCCGCCGTGAACTGCAGGTCGCGGCCCTCGTCGCCCAGGGCCGTACCAACAAGCAGATCGCCGACGACCTCGTCATCGCCCGCCGTACCGCCGAGGGTCATGTCGAACGCATCCTCGTGAAGCTGGGCTTCCACAACCGCAGTCAGGTGGCGGCCTGGTTCAGCGCGCGGGCGGGGCTGTGACGGGCGGCGTACGCACCGGGCCGGGCAGCGGGGCGGACAGGGTGACCGAGGTGCCGCAGGGGGTGTCGCGGACGTCGATCCGGGCGGGAGCGCCGATACCCGCGATCAGGGACTCCGCGAGACGGGGGCCGTGCCCGTCGGGCCGTCCCCTGGGCGGGACGGCAGCGCCGTACGTCACCTCGCAACGCAACTCGCTGTCCCCTAGCCGCAGTTCGACGACCCCGGGGTCGGCGCCCCGGGCGGCGGCGTCCGTGGCGATCTCCGAAGCGGCCTGCCCGAAGGCACCCCGGGCGGAGGCGCTCAACCGGGCGCGCAGTGACGCCTCCTCCACCAGGGCGCGCACCAGGGGGAGTTCGGGACCGCGGAACTCCATGCGCAGCCTCAGCCCCTCGCTCACCCGGCGTCCCCCTCGTCCTCTTCACCCTCCACGCGGACCAGCAGCTGGGGCACCTCGTCGGCGCCCAGCTGCTCCAGCACCAGCCCCAGCAGTTCGCCGCAGCGCACGGTGACCTCGCTGCCGGCGGGGAGCGAGGCGGCCAGGCTGATCAGCTGCCAGGCGCAGTGGGCCTCCATGAAGCACAGGTCGCGGAGGTCGAGGACGAAGTGGCTGGGCCCCGAGTCGTCACGGTGTTCCAGCGCCTCGCGCAGCGCCTCGACGAACTCGCTCCGGGTGCTCAGCTCGGCGGTGCCGGCCATCCGGCCGCCGTCCGGTGTCCCGGTGACCTCCAGGGAGTCCAGACGTTCCATGACCCGCAGCGGATGGACCTTGCCGACGCGGGAGGTCAGCTCGTCGTCGAAGCGCTGACGGTCGTACCAGCAGATCGCGGTGAACAGCGGGTCCGCGAAGAGCGGTGCCACCGAGGCCTCGTAGTCGAGCAGCCGGTCGTGGCCGAGGCCCGCCCGGGGCGCCCAGCTCATGTCGGCGGTGACCCGCAGGCCCGCCCAGCCCTCGTCGCAGGCGCGGTCGACCTCGGAGGCGTAGGTGTCGATCGTGCGCCGCTCCTGGAACCGGCCGTCGGGCAGGTAGATCTCCGTGTTGCGCCTGACCGACAGCTGGCCGCTGTCCCGCGCCGCGGCCGCCTGCCCGCTGCCCCGGTCCAGCAGCGACACCACCTCGTCGTCGCTCAGGTCGTCCGGGTCCATGACCAGCAGGACCTTCTCGCCGCGCGCCAGGCTCGTCCGGGTGTACGCGGTGAAGACCTTCCACGGCGACTCCCCGGCCCCCTCCCGGTCCCCCGGCCCCATGCACGCGTGATCCCCCAGCCGCAGCCGCTCGACGGGCACGGTTCGCTCCGCGGGGTGCTGGGGCGTCATGAAGGGCCTTCCCGTGAGGATCAGAACTCTGCACGGACAGTAGGCCCACCGGCGTCCCCAGCGGCCGGATGATCGTCAATCTTCTGCTTGGGAGGATTTCAGGGCAGGTCGCGGAGAAGTCCGATCGTGAATGTGCGCTGTCTGAACGGGTGCGACCGGAGGTTTTCCGCTCTTAGGCGACCCTCTGCAACAAACCCCATGTGAACTCCGCGACGCACTCCCGCCGCACCCCGTCCCCGTCCGGCGCGACGAACCGCAACCCCCACCGCGTCGGCGCCGTCCCCTCCAACGGTCGTGCCGGCGGGAACGCCCGTGCCACCTCGTCCACCGTGCAGGACCACGGGGTCAGATCCTCCAGGGCGCGCGGTTCGGGCCCGGCCGCCCCCGGGGCCCGTACCAGCCACTCGTTCCACACCGCCCCGTTCGGCGCCAGCAGCACCTCGAACCGGAGGTCGTCCCACAACGGCACCGGCCACCGCCACGCCTCGCACTCCAGATCCCCGATGCGGCGCCGGGTCACGGACTCGGGCGCGCCCAGGACCGACCGGTACCGGGACGCCGACCCCCGGGCCCGGGGCGAGCGCACCATGGCCTGCCACCGTCTGTTCGCCTCGCGCATCTGCGCGATCGAGACGCCCAGCTCGCGCCGGGCGTCCTCGACGAGCTCCGGATTGTGGTCGGCCATCCGGCGCAGCAGCACGAGCTGGAAGTCGAGCGGGGTGAACGGGCCGGTGGGCCTATCGGGCCCGGGGCGCTTCGCGGAGGACATGCCCTCCATGGTCGCCCACGGCGCCGGACGCGGGGGCCGGCTCACCCGGGCGGCGCCCGTCCGGCAGGAACAGCACCGAGTTGACGTACCGGGGCCCGGAGAACGGCAGGACCCGCCGGAGCAGCCCCTTGGACGCCATGTGCGACGTACGCGCCTGGTGGGCCTCCAGCGCGGCCGGGTCCAGAGGGAGCCAGGTTCCGGCGGGCAGGACCCAGCCGGCGTAGCCGAGGCCGGCGAGCAGGTCGACGACCGGGGCGATCGGCTGGATACGGGATTCCAGTTCGACGAAGAGCGCCGGGCGGTCCCGCGCGAGGAGGCCGGACGCGCCGCGCAGGACGGCCAGTTCGTTGCCGTCGACATCGATCTTGACGAAGCCGACATCGGTCAGACCGAGCCCGTCGAGGGTCACACAGCGGACGTCCAGCGCGCGGGCGTGGATGTCCCGACGGACCAGGGACGACACACCGCGCCCCCCGTCGTCGCCCGGCGGCAGCCAGAGACGGGCCGTGCCCGGCCGGTCCGAGGCGGCGGCCTGGACGACACGGACGTTGCGGGGGACCGCCGAGACGAGCAGCCGGGCCAGCCGGGGCACCGGCTCGACGGTCACCACCCGCCCGGCGCGTCCCGCCAGCCGGCGCGTCCAGGGTCCGTACCAGCCGCCGACGTCCACGGCCGTACCGCACCCCGGCGGGCACAGTTCGTCGAGCCGGGCCAGCTCCGGCTCGAAGCGCGGGTAGACGAACCGGGCGGCCGCGGCGACCAGCCGGTCCGGGAGGAGCGGCGCGAGCCGCGCGGCGAGAGTGGTCATGAGTCCGACTTCCTGAGCAGCGCGGAGAGCTTGACGTGCTCGTCCTCCGTCACCTGCTCGCCCGATGACGGCAGCAGTTGCGGAATGCCGTCGACGATGGGGTAACGGCGGTGCAGGCGGGGGTTGTACAGCGACTCCGGCGCTCGGGCGGCGTCGGCACCGGAGTGGCCGAGGCGTTCCTCCTCGTGGACCACCAGATGCAGCGGCCCCTTGTCCAGCGGGCACGCCAGGATCTGGAGCAACGGGTCGTCGGGGTTCATGGAGGGGTCAACTCCTTGGCTGGTGCGGAGGATGGGGAGGCCGGCGGGGGACTGTCGTGCTTGGGCATGCTCAGCAGCACGCCGACCGCCAGCACCGTGCCCGACAGCCGCAGCGTCAGCCGCAGGGGATCGTCGGGCAGCGACTCGCCGAACGACAGCGTGCCGAGCACGGCCGTGAACAGACAGGTCACCGTCGTGCAGACCGGCACGATCAGTGAGGCCCGGCAGCGCTGGAGCGCCGCCTGCGACATCACCAGACCGAACGCGCCGGTGAACATCAGGAGATACGGGTACGGGGAGCGCAGCAGGCCGACGACCGCGTCCCCGAGCGCACTGGTCGTCAGATAGCTCGACACGCCCTTGATCGCGAGCGAACTGACGCCGTACAGCAGGCCCACGGCCACGCCGTACTCGACACCCGTGGTCGGCAGCCGGTGCCGGTGCCGGGCGCGCCGCTCGGCGGACCGGTACAGCCCGACCCCCGCCGCCAGCGCGGGCAGACAGATCGTGAGGACCAGCGCGTACGGCGCCTCGTGGCTGACGGTGTCGGTGCCCTCGTCCAGCGACAGCACCACCATCAGCAGCGCGGCGAGGATCGCCCCGAGGGCGTACCGCTCCCGGCCCGTCGTCTCCTCGCCGAGCAGCCGCGCCGACAGCAGGACCAGCAGCACCAGGCCCGAGACGAAGATGCCCTGGGCGGCGGCGATCGGCAGCGTCCGGTAGACGGCCAGCTGGGCGGCGAACCCGGCGGCCAGCGACAGCGATCCGGCGATCCACAGCGGGCTGCCGACGACCAGCCGCAGCAGCCTCAGCGGCTCGCGGACCGTCACCTGCGGCATCGCGGTGAGGGCTCGTTTCTCCAGGACGAATCCCGTGCTGTACAGCGCGTTCGCCAGCAGGGCCGCGGCCACTCCCCACCACATCGTCTACGTCCTCCGCGCGTGCAGCAGCAGGATCGACGCCGCCGACGGGGCCGCGCAGGCCAGCCGGTCCAGCGGGCGCAGCGGACGCGGTACGCCGTGGAAGGGCGCCCCACGCAGCCGGACGACCTCGAAGCCGGACGCGGCCACGAACTCCCGTAGCGCGCGGGCGGTGTAGAGACGCAGATGGCCCACGACCTCCGTACCCGGGCGGCCGTGGATGCCGCGCAGGCTCACCTCCGAGAACACCGGCTGGACGCCCGCGAGGAGCAGGGCGCGGTTGTACCAGGCGGCCAGATTGGGCGTCGACAGCATCAGATGGCCGCCCGGGCGCAGGACGCGGCGGATCTCGTCGAGAGCCGCGTCCGGGTCGACGAGGTGCTCGATGACCTCACTGAACAGGACCGCGTCGGCGGACTCCGACCGCAACGGCAGCCCGCCGTCCGCCAGTTCACCGCGGATCGCGTACGGGACGCGGGTGCGGGCGCGGCGGAGGGCGTCCTGGGACCAGTCGACGCCGATGATGCGGTGGCCGGGCAGGAGGGGCGCGGCGGTGGCCGCCGCCGTGCCGTCGCCGCAGCCGATGTCGAGGATCGTGCGGGGGCCGGTGCGGGCCGCCGGGCCCAGGGCGGCCGCCAGCATGCGGGCCTGGGCGAGGCTGCGGGGGGTGCCGGAGGCGACCGGGACGGCCGGGTCCTCGTAGAAGTCACGAAGTCCCTTCACCGGGGCCCGGGTCGAGGACTCGGTGGGCGAGGCGGAGCTGGACGAGGTGGTCGGCATTACTGGTTGTCCTCTTCCGTCGCGTGCAGATAGTGCTCGAAGAGGTCGCGGAGGTGGGCGCCGTCGCCGTGGCTGAGCAGGGCCCGGGACCAGCGCAGGGCCAGGTGGAGGCGGCCCGCCGTCGAGGCGGTCGTGACGGTGAGACCGCGGGGCATACGGGCGGGGGCCGAGAACCAGACGGCGTGGGCGCGGCCCGCCTCCTCGCCGAAGTCCAGCGCGTAGGGGATGCGGCCGATGTTGCTGAGCAGGGTGGTCGACGTCCAGGGCCCGGCTGCCCGGCGCAGGCCCCTGGTGAGGGCGGCACGCCAGGACACGGGGACCACCGGGGCGGTCAACAGGGACGCGCCGTGGCCGAGTTGGGGGCGGGGGAGGGATTTCAGGGCGCGGGTGCGGTCCGCCGTGCGGCGCAGGAGTACGGCGAGCGGGGTGGTGGATGGTTGCAACTCGGCCGGGAGGAAGGGGACTTCGACCAGGCGGGTGCCGTTGCCTATCGGCATGTCCGTGTCCCTCGGGCGGTCGTCCACCGGCATGGTGATACGGAGGGGGCGGGGGCGGGCGCCGTGCTCCCGGTTCCAGTGGGCGAGCATCAGGGCCGTGGTGACCATGAGCTGGTCGTTCACGGTGTACGGGGCGGACTTCGGGCGGCGGGGCACGGGCAGCTCGGTGACGAGCAGGCCGTTGCCGGGGGAGGGCTCGGGGGTGCCGCGGGCCACGCGGGCGGGGCGGGCCCAGTTGGACGGGTTCGCCGTCTCGACCGGGGCCGGTTCGTCCTGGGCGGGGGTGGGGCGGACGGGCGGTGCGGCGGGGGCGTTGTCCTGTCCGCCGTACAGCTGCGCGGCGGTGGCGAGGATGCGCAGGCAGGCCGGGCCGTCCAGCGCGGTGTGGTTGATGGTGAGGAAGAGGACGGTGCCGTTGTCCTTCGGGCGCCCTCGGGCGGCGTCGGACGAGGGGTGTTCGCGCTGCTCGGCGGCGCGAGGTGCCGCCGCCCCCGCCCTGAGGCCGACCGCGTCCGACGCCTCGCTGCCCACCGCCGGGCCCGCTCCCTCCACCACCTCCAGGCGGATCGGTGGGGAGAGGGTCAGCGGCGGTGCCTCCATCAGGGCCCTGGTCCGTGCGTCCCGCAACGCATGGGACCCGGCGGACAGGAAGGTCACCACCTCCACCTCCGGCTCCCGCGTCAACTCCCACTCGTAGCGGCGCCGGTACCAGCGCCCCGGGGCCTCGCGCATGAGGATGCGGGGGTGGTGGTGGAGCGCGCCGGTGAAGGCGGTGCGCAGGCGGTCGGGGTCGAGCCGGCCGGGGAGGTGGACCTCGATGTGGACGGTCTCGGGCTCCTCCTCCTGGAGGCAGTGGCGGGAGACCTCGTCCACCACCGGGAAGGGGATCCGCACGGGCCCCGGTGCGGCGTCGTCCCGCGCGGGACGGTCCAGCGCCGTCATCCCGGCTCCCCCCTTCCCGTACCACCGCTTCCCGTACCACCGCTTCCCGTGCCGTCGTTCGCGGGACCGCCGGCGCCCGTACCGCCGTGCCCGGGGCCGTCGGCTCCCCTGCCACCGCCGTCCTCCGGAGGCGTCGCCCTGGACTTCGGCTTGGTGAAGGGGATGCGACGGGTCGGGGTGTCGGGGTCTCCTTGCAGGGAGCCCGGCCCGCGCGCCGAGATCGTCGGGCTCGCGACCGATCCGCCGCCCTCCGCGACCGGCCCGCCGTTCAGCCTCTTGCCTCCCCGTCGCCGCTGCGGCAACGGCTCCGTCGGTCCGTCCGCCCCCGGCGGACGCTCGAACTCCCGGGTGGCGCCCGGCCGTTCCGGCGAGGTCGCGACATCCGCGCCCACGCTCACCAGCGCCGCGAACAGGCCGACGAGCGCGAGGAGTTGGGCCACGGGCCCGAACGTGCCCTGGTCCGCCGCCACCGGCTCCCCCGCTCCGAACGCGGCGGCGACCCCGGCGCCGGCCAGCGCGAGGAAGGCGATCGGCACGAGCAGGGTGTGCCGTTTCCAGGCGAGGAGTGCCAGCAGCGGCACGAGGAGGGCGAAGAAGCCCGCGATGACGATGCCGACGAGGGTGAGCGCGATCGTGCCGAGCCAGAGACCGGGGCCCGGCGGCGTCGGCTGCGGCGCGTCCGGGTTGGGCTCCTGCCGGCGCCAGAGGGCCAGTCCGATGAGGGCCACCAGGCCGACGCCCGCTCCGATCAGGCCGGCCTCGTACGTCACGGACGGCTCGTACGACAGCTTGACCGCGCCGCCCGCGCCGCCGGGAACGCGCCAGCCCTGCTGCCAGCCGTCGAGCCGGACCGGCGTCAGCTCA
This sequence comes from Streptomyces akebiae, assembly GCF_019599145.1. NCBI lineage: Bacteria > Bacillati > Actinomycetota > Actinomycetes > Kitasatosporales > Streptomycetaceae > Streptomyces > Streptomyces akebiae. The sequence continues at coordinate 7,187,749 of NZ_CP080647.1, forward strand.
CGGCCGTTCAGGGTGGCCTTCCAGCCGTCGTTGAAGTTCTCGTACGTCGTCAGATAGGAGGCCGCGCCGTCGCCGACGGTGATCTCGCGGCGGTCGCCGAGCCAGTCCCGAATGCCCAACTCCCGGCCGGAGGAGGCCGGTTCGGTGACCGTTCCCCGGGTGAGCGTCACGGTCGTGACGGCCAGGGCGCCGGAGTCCTCGGACTCGAAGGTGTGCCGGTCGGCGGCGTCGAGCTCCAGCCCGCCGCCCGCACGGTCGCCCTGGCAGAGCGTCAGCTCCACCGGCCGACGCTCCACCAGGTCCCGGACCGTACCCCGCGCGCTCGTCTCGTACAGCGTCCCGTCGACCTCGACCACCGGGCCCTCGCCGCACGGGAGCTCGAAGTCCCGGGTCGGGGCGGGCTGCGGTGTGCGGTACTGGTCGAGGGCCGGGACGTACGCCTCGGTGAGCCCGACCGGGAGTTGCAGGTCGTCGTCGGCGACGGGGTTGTGGACGGTCATCGGGGCCGTCTCGGTGACGGTGATGTCGAGCTGGTCGGTGTTGATCGGGTCGAAGCGGACCCAGCCGTTCTCGTCGACCGCGGCGACGACCGCGCCGTCCGGAGAGCTGATCTCGACCTGGGTCGGACGGGCCGACAGTCCGCCCGCCGGCGCCAGGACGAGCGACCCGACCGGCCACTTGTCGCCCCAGCGGAGGTGGATCGTCGGCTCGTCGCCCGCGATCCACGCCGTGGTCAGGTCGCCGTCGGTCAGGTTGCGGGGCGACAGCCCGGCCCCGAGCGAGGCCGTGGAGTCGGCGGTCGCCGTCATCCTGGTCTGCTGGTCGGGGGCGACCTCGTACAGCAGCTTGTCCAGCTCGTCGCCCGGCACGGGCACGGCCGTCGCCTTCATCTCGTACGTCCCCGCCGTGGTGGTGGCGAACGTGCGGTGCAGGCCCGGTTCGGTGCCCGTGGGCGAGAGGCCGGTCGGGTCGGCGGCCCGCTGGAGCGAGATCACCTCGGCGGAGGCGGCCGTGCCCTCGGGGTCCTGGGCGTCCGTCGGCAGCCGCAGCATCCGGGTGACCTTGACGCCGGGGAGGTCGATCTCGGCGAAGCCCGCGCCGACGAGACCGGTGTGCCGCTCCGCCGAGTCGAGAATCGTGATCTTCAGCCAACTCGTCTCGCCGGGGCGGGCGTTGACGGTCTGCGTGGAGCCGTCGGGCTGGAGGTTCGTGGAGCGCGAGCCGCGCTCGGTCTCCACCTTGATCCGGGTCGGCGCCGACCGCACCCCGTCCTGCGGCAGCGGGGTGACCTCGAACGTCTCCGGGATGTCCTGGCTGCCGTCGAAGTCGATCCGCAGCCACTGCCCGTTCGCCGACCCGGCCGCGCCCTCCGCCCAGGCCGTGTCCCGGTCGCCGTCGAAGGCGTTCACCGGGTCGTACTGCGGCAGATGGAACAGCCAGTTGCCGCTCGTCGACGCGGTCACCGACTCGGCACCCCGCAGCTCGGCCACCGTCTGGTGGTCGAGCCCGGACACCGGCAGGATCTGCTTCGGCTGCTCACCGGCGTCCTGCACACTCCCGCTCGCGTTCCGCTCGTCCGCCGTGTACGTGTACGACGTGTTGGCGTTGACCAGGCCGAACCGGGTGTCCGCCCGGCGCAGCCCGTCACCGACCACCTGGACGGCCGGGGTGCCGAGGCCGGGATGGTTGTCGCCGGTCAGGACGGTGGCCCGGTCGCGCAGCTCCGGGTCGGCGGCCAGCGGCAGCAGCGACTCGGGCCCGCCGGAGACGACGGCGGTGTCCGCGATTCGCTTCAGCCCGGCCTGCCCGGGACGCGGTACGTCCTCGGCGGGCCGGTAGATCTCCACGGCCCGCTGCCGCGCGTGCAGGCCCTCGACCTGCAGCGGGGTGCCCTCGGCGATCCGCCCGCCGGTCATGACCGGCCCGAGCCCGGTGACCCGCTCGTACCCCGACTGCTCCAGGGTCCGCTTCACGGTCGTGGTCGGCACGGCGCCGACCTGGTCGGGGTCCAGGTCATTGCGGACGACGACGTAGTACAGGCCCGCTCGGCTCAAGTAGTCGGCCAGGCCCGGCACTTCGGCGCCCGTCAGCAGCGCCTGCTCGACGGCGTCCATCGCGCGCCGGTTGCCGGGGGTGCCGAAGGGCACGTAGTCGCGCTGCGCCCAACGGGACTCGGCGAGCACGTCGAGGGGCTGGTCGACGGTGGTGCCCCAGGTGTGGATGCCGTGCGCGGTGGCCGGCACGACCAGCGCCCGCGAGTCCGGCGAGTACTTCTCCAGCCAATCGGCCGTCGCCTGCCAGTACTTGGGCAGCTCCTGGAACGAACCGGGCTGCAGCACCGACCCGTTGAGGTACGGCCACAGCAGTCCGGGGACGACGAGCAGGGCGGCGATCAGCGGAGCGAACCGCCGCCCCCGCACCCGGCGGGCCCCGCGCGCCTGCGCGGCGACCCCCACCAGGTGCGCGAGCCCCAGCACGAGCGCCAGCGCCAGCCCGGTCTGGAACTTGTAGATGTTCCGGAAGGGCGCGAGGCCTCCGTTCAGCCAGTCCTGGACCACCCCGTGGAAGGGCGCCCCGAACGCACCGCCGTACCCGGCGAGCGTGATCAGCGCGACGACCAGCACGGTCAGCACCAGCCACCGCCGCTCCGGCATGTCCCGTCGCGCGAGACCGGCGAGACCCAGCCCCGCCGCCAGCGCCGACGACAGGATCACGAGCACGGACGCGGCGACGGACCATCCGGCCGGCAGCCAGGGCTCACCGAAGTTCAGATACGCCACCCAGTTCCCGGCGCCCCGCAGCGCCTCGGTGGCCGACATCGTGGCCGTCGTGGTCTGCGAACTCTCCACGTACGGAAGGAAGTTCTCCCCGTAGAAACCGAGCAGCAGCAGCGGGACCACCCACCACGCCGTCGCCAGGATCACTCCCGGCACCCACCAGGCGATCAGCCCGCGCTGCCGGGGTCCCGGCGTCCGGGTGAGCAGATACAGACCGACGGGCAGCAGCGAGGCCAGGGTCGCGGAGGCGTTGACCCCGCCCATGAACGGGATGACCAGCGCCGACCGCAGGGCGGCCACGCGTGCGCTGTACCGCTCGTTCGTCAGCGGCAGCAGCACCCACGGCAGGAAGGCGCCGGGCAGCGCGGCGGCCGAGGTCGACCCGACGACCGTGGTGAACACGGGCCACAGCGCGTAGGCGCCGGCGGCCAGCAGGCGCGACGCAGAACTGCCGACCCCCAGCCGCTCCGCCAGCCGCAGCGCACCCCAGAAGGCCACCGTCACGATCAGCGACAGCCACAGCCGCTCCGCCAGCCACACCGGCAGCCCGACCAGGTCGGTCATCCCGTAGTACGGCAGCATCGGCCACAGATAGCCGACGTACTGGTCCTGGATGCCGCCGAACCCGCCCCGGTCGTGCCAGAGCTGCCCGAGGTCGGAGACGAACTGCCAGGGATCGGTGGTGACCCCGAGCTTGGTGTCGAAGGTCTGCCGCCCCGGCTGCGCCGCGACCAGCAGCACGAACACCACGGCCCAGAACCCCAGCAGCCAGCGCCGCGACCGAGGGCCCTCGGGGGGTCCCTCGGTCGTGCCCGGCGGCCGTACCGGCGCGGGAGGTGGAGCCTGGACCGTGCTCGTCATGGTGGACACCGCCGGAGGATGAGAAGAAGGTTCCAGGTGGCGAACTCACGCAGACCCGGCGCCTTCACGACGGTCTCCGCGAGGAACGGCCAGTAGCGGGAGCGCGCCGACACGATTGTCACGTCGTCCCGGTCGCGCACCTGCCGCAGAGTGCGTCCGATGTGCACGGCGAAGAGGTTCTCGCCGAGGGTGTGCTTGGCGTCCTTCCCGGTACGGCGCCGATAGCGGGCCCGTGCCCGCTCCGCCCCCAGGTAGTGCCAGGGCGCCCACTCGTGACCGCCCCACGGGGACAGCCAGTTCGTGAACGAGACGTAGATCAGCCCGCCGGGCCGCGTGACCCGTACGAGCTCACTGATGAAGGTCGGCGGATCGGCGACGTGCTCCAGCACGTTGGAGGTGAAGGTGACGTCCGCGACCCCGTCGGCCAGGGGCAGCAGATACCCGTCGGCGACGACGGCCCCGTCCGGCGGCTTCGTCCCCAACTCCCCCAGATCCGGCTCGAAGAGATAGGCCTGCGCCCCGCGCCGCCGGAACTCCTCGGTGAAGTAGCCGCTCCCGCCGCCGACATCGACCACGGTCAGTCCGTCGACGGGCCCGCCCCCGTACGCCTCGACCTGGTCGACGGCGTCCCGGGCGAGCAGGGAGTAGCAGTACTCGGGATCGTCCTGCTCCCGCATGAAAGCGCGGAAGAGCGTGAGGGAGCGCCGAAAGGAGGGATCTTTGAAACGAGGGCCGACTGCCGCGCCCTCATAGGGGCGCGGGGAACTGCGCGACAAGCCACGACGCATCCGCTCTCGCCAACGCACCCTTGTGGCAACCCGTTTGGCGCTCAAGGAGACCAACCCCGCACGGCCTCCGCAGCCACCGCCCGGAACTGCCGCACCGTGCGATCCCACCGATAGTGCGCGGCGCGCTCCCGCGCCGCCTTCCCCATCAGTACCCGCCGATCGGTCGACAGGGTGAGCGCGCACCAGGCCGCCGCGAACGACGACTCGCCCCGGGCGAGCACACCGGTCTCCCCGTCCACGACGGAGTCCCGCAGGCCGGGCACGTCGAAGGCGACCGAGGGGGTCTCCCGCACGGCGGCCTCCGTGACGACCAGCCCCCATCCCTCCACCGAGGACGGATGCAGCAGCAGCCAGGCCGCACACAGCAGCCGGTGCTTCTCCTCCTCGGAGACATGCCCGGCGAACTCGACACCGGCCCCGGCCATCGCCTCCAGCCGCGCCCGCTCGGGCCCGTCGCCGACGATCACGAGCCGTCCGCCCGTGACCGGCCGTACCCGTTCCCAGAGCCGCAGCAGCAGATCGATCCGCTTGTACTCGACCAGCCTCCCCACCGCCACGAACAGCGGTTCGGGTGACCGATCGGCCCGCGGGCCGGGCTCTTCGACGCCGTTGTGCACGACCCGTATCCGCTCCCGCTCGACACCGATCGAGCGGAGCGCGGTGGCCGTGGACGAGGAGACGGCGACCAGCAGGTTCCGGCGTTGCGCCGCCGTCAGCGACCAGTGTTCGAGTCTTCGGCCGAGCCGTGCGGCCGGGGCCAGCGGGCCGCCGAACCGCTGCTGCCACAGATCCGTGTGCACATGGTTGACCAGGCACATCGTCGGACCGCGGTGCCACAGCGGAGCGAGGTAGGGCATGCCGTTGCACACCTCGACGAGGAGGTCGCAGTCGCCGACCTGACGGGCGAAGGTCGACTTGGCGCGCAGATGGTGGCTCAGGTCGCCGCCGGCGGAGACGACCCGGTAGTCGCGGTAGGCCGCGGGGCCGCCGCACAACAGGGTGACCTGGTGGCCGAGTCCGGTCAGTCCGTCGGCGAGCCGGTCGACGAGGAGCTCGGAGCCCCCCGCCGCCGGATTACCCAGGTCACGGCGGGCGAGAAAGACGATCCGGCGCGGCTGTGGGGGGCCTGCCGAACGGTGCTGGTCCAGGCGCGGAAACACCTCGACCAGCGAGAACGGCACGTGCTGGGGCATGGGTGCTCCAACTCGTCTCGGGGTGCGGAACTCAGCGGGGAGAAGGACGTTCGCTGTGGGGGATGTTCCGGTGGGCGGGGGGTCCGGATGGGTCTGTTGGTTCCGACGGCTTCTGCCGTCTTCTACGGTCTTCTACGGTTTTCGGCTGGCTTCGGCTGGCTTCGGCTGGCTTCGGCTGGCTTCGGGTGGGGGTGGGTTCTTGTGGGCGAGGTGTGGGTGGGCTGTGCTCGGGTGGGGTGGACAGTTTTCGCCCAGCGGTTCGAAGCTGCTACTCACCGGCGTGACAATTTCCGGGGTTTATTGAACTGACGCCCTGTCACATCGTGAGGGGATCCTGGGACGACTCGGGCGTATCGGGGCGCCGCCTCCCGCGCGTGACCAAAACGGCACCCGTCGCGGCGAGGGCGAAACCGAGCGCAGCGCTACCGATCGGTACCGTCCGCCCCACCAGTCGCAGCAGGCCGCTGTCCTTCTCCGCCTGGTCCACCGCGAACTTCTGCGTCGCCGGGGTGAACGCGAGCTTCCGGCTGTCGAGCAGCACCGCCGCGTCCTCGTCGCCGCCGGGGGCCCGCAGCGTCCGGCGCGGCCCGGTCTGCGCGTACAGCACACGTCCCGTGCTCTGGTCGACGACCAGTTCGAGACCGTGGTTGGCGTACCACTCCTCGGCGAGCACCTGCGGCCGGTTCGGCTCGTCGACGAGGGCGCCGGGGACGAGCCGCGAGCCGGTCTTCGTGGCCGGAACCTTCGCCGTGAAGCGCAGCCCCTCGTAGCCCCGGATCTTCTTCCGGCCCTCGTAGTGGAGCGTCACCGTCGCGCCGAGCGTGTTGTCCCACCAGCGGTAGGAGCGTTCCTGCACGTCGAAGGGGAACTTCAGGTACGCCTCGCCCTCGATGTACGGCTTCTCCTCGCAGCAGTGCACCGGCCGGTTGGTCTTCCGGTCGCTGACCCAGCGGTGCGGGGTGAAGTCCAGCGCGTCGTGCGGGTCGGCCGCCGGCAGCGACTTGTCGGTGTCGACCGAGGTGATCACGTCCCACACCGCGGCCCCGCTGCGCTCACTTTCGGCCACATCGCCGCGTACCCGCTGGGTCACGGTGATCTTCTGGTCCGGCACGGTCTTCACCTGCTCCACGTCGAAGACGCTGCCCGTGCCGGTGTAGACGGCGGTCGTGTCGATGTCGATCGGATTCACGGCGGCCCGTGGCTGCACGTACCACGCGAGCAGCGGCGCGAGCACCAGCAGGAAGGTGCCCAGGCCCAGCAGGACCAGTGAGAACGGTGAGGCAGTACGGCGCATCCGGGCACTCCAGGGGGCGTTGGGAGGTGCGGCTCGGGTAGATGTGCGGCAAAGACGACGCCAGGGGAAGGTGCGCGTGACGTATGGGCCGGGAACCGTAGGCGGAGTCTTGACGCAGTGTCAATGCATTGCTGACACTGAGTCGGCGGGGTGCCTGGGTGGGGACGACCTGTCGATCGAGAGGCTGACCCTGCGATGTCCAGAATGCTCGCCGCCGTGCTCACCATGGTGGCCGCCGCCGCTCTCGCGCTGGGGGCCGCGCTCGGCATCGTCGCGCTGCTCGACGCGACGCCGGACCAGCCGAACACGCCGCTCATCACGTACGAGAACGCCGGCCGGGAGCGCTGAGGGGTGACCGGTGTCCCGGGAACCGTCACGGTCCGCTCGGCCTGGCACGACGTGCCGCGCCTCCAGGTGCGCGAGTTCGCCGCGATCGCCATGGCCGAGGCCCCCGCCCTCGCGGAGGAGATCCTGGGCGAGATCCGCCGCGAGTACCCGCACCTGCCCGTCGTCCTCGACGACTCCGGCGAACCGATGGCCCTCATCGGGATCCGCCGGGCGATCGAGGTCTTCGTGCAGCACCTGGAGACCGCCGAGGGCCGCCCCCGCGTCCCTCCCGGTGTCTTCCAGGAGTTCGGCCGCGGCGAGGGCCTGAACGGCCGCAGCCTCGACTCCCTCCAGGCGATCTACCGCCTCGGCGTACGCCTCGCCTGGCGCCGCTTCGCGGAGATCGGCCAGCGCGTGGAGATCCCGCCGCCCGCGATGTACGAACTCGTCGACGCCGGATACGAGTACCTGGACGGTCTGGTGGACCAGTCGGTGCGCGGCTACGCGGAGGCGGCGGCCCGGCAGGCGGGCGAGCGTCTGCGACTGCAACGCCGACTGATGGAGCTGCTGCTCGCCGAGCACCACCGGGGCGACCCGGCCGACGCGCTCGCCGAACGCGCGGCCCGGATCGGCTGGACCCTCCCGGAGAGGGTCGCGGTCGGGGTCCTGTTACGCCCGGCCCGTGAGGCCATGGCGCCCGCCGTCGGCCAGGGCGTCCTGCTCGACATGGAGTACGAGCAGCCCCGCATGGTCGTCCCCGAACCGGCCGCGGCCGGCCGCCCCGAGCTCCTGCACCGCGCGCTGACCGGCTGGTCCGGCGCGATCGGCCCGCCGGTGCCGCTGGCCGACGCGGCGAAGTCGCTGCACTGGGCGGAGGCGGCGGTGCGGTTGATGGAGCGGCGGCTGCTGCCCGCCGGAGAAGTCCTGTACTGCACCGAGCACACCGAGGCCCTCGTCCTCCTCCAGCCCGAGGAGTTGATCGACGACCTCGCCCTGCGCTGCCTGGCCCCGCTCGCCCACTGCGGCCCCACCCACGGCCGGCGCCTCGCCGAGACGCTGCTCGCGTGGCTGGAGACCCGGGGCGGGGCACCCGAGATCGCCACACGGCTTGGTGTGCACCCGCAAACCGTTCGGTATCGTCTCCGGCAGATTCGTGAACTCTGGGGCGACGAGATCGATGATCCCGATCGCCGCTTCGAGCTGGAGCTGGTGCTTCGGGCGCAGCGGTTGCGGGGGGAGCTGGGGGATCCGCGCGGGCGGCGGTGACCGTCGCGCGGTTCCCCGCGCCCCCGAGAGCCAGGCCCTGCGGGTCTGGGAAGCACGGGGCGCGGCCCCGGCTTTTCGGAGGCGCGGGGATCCGCGCGACCGGCTCCCACGCACCCGCACCCGGCAACGCGCCCTCCGGCCCCTCCCTCCCCGCTCGATCGTCCGCGGTTATTGCCCGGTCAACGCACTATGACTAGCCTGTGTTCGTCATGCCGATCGACCGTTGAAATTTCGAACACTGCCGCAGACAGACCGACTGCCAGAGGAAGGGGGCCGACCGTGGGACGCCTTGTACCTGCTGTGACCCGGGCGCTCGACATATTGGAGCTCTTCCTGGACGGGGACGGCACGCTGTCCGCCCCCGACATCGTGCGCAGACTCCAGCTCCCCCGTACCACCGTGCACGAGCTGGTCACCACGCTCGCCGCCCGGGGGTACATCGTCCAGGTGCAGGGCCAGCCCGGGCGCTACCGCCTCGGGGTCCGCCCCTACCAGCTCGGCAGCCGTTACGCCGAGCAGCTGGACCTCGCCGCCGAGGGCCAGCAGGTGGCCCGGTCCGTCGCCGAGACCTGTGACGAGACGGTGCACGTGGCGATCCTGGAGTTCACCGACGTCATCTACATCGCCAAGGTCGACTCCACGCACGCCGTGCGCATGGTCTCCGCCGCGGGCCGCCGCCTCCCGGCGCACTGCACCTCCGTGGGCAAGATGCTCCTCGCCTCCCTACCCGAGGTCGAGCTGAACGCCCGGATCCCGGACGACGCCGACCTGGTCGCCATGACTCCCAACAGCATCACCGACCCGGCCGCTCTGCGCGAGGCCCTGGCCCGGATCCGTGAGCGGGGTCTCGCCGTGGAGAACCGCGAGTCCAACCCGGACGTCTCCTGCGTCGCCGCGCCGGTCCGCGACCGCACCGGCAGGGTCGTCGCCGCGATCTCCATCTCCGTCCCCATGATCCGCTGGAGCGACGAGCGCCGGATCGAGCTGGAGCAGCTCGCCGCCAAGGGCGCCGCGGAACTGTCCGAGCGCCTCGGCCACCGGAGCGTGGCATGAGCACCAACACGAGTCACTCGGGTTACGAGGTCGCGGTCCGCGAGTACGCGGCCCTGGGCGAGGGCCCCACCTGGGACCCCGCCGCCCAGCGCCTGATCTGGATCGACATCCTCGGCTCCCGGGTCCACACCTACGACCCGGCCTCCGGCCGCCGCACGGTCCTCGTCACCGAGCAGCACGTCGGCGCGGTCAAGCCCCGCGCCGGCGGCGGCCTCGTCCTGAACCTCCGGGACGGCGTCGGTCTGACCGACCCCGACGGCTCCTTCCGGTGGCTGCACCACGAGCCGGTCCCGGGCCGTCGCGCCAACGACGCCGCCGTCGCCCCCGACGGCTCCCTCTTCGCCGGCACCATGCGCTACGACGAGGCCCCGGGCGGCGGCACCCTGGCCCGCTTCACCGCGGAGGGCCTCGCCACGACGGTCCTCGACGACGTCGCCGTGAGCAACGGGACGGGCTGGAGCCCGGACGGCAGTCTCATGTACTACATCGACTCGCCGACCCGCCGGATCGACGTCTTCGACTACACGGACACCGGCGACGGCGTCCGCCTGCCCGTCGATCGGCGCCCCTTCGTCACCATCGAGGACGGCGGCGGTTTCCCCGACGGACTCACCGTCGACGCCGAGGGCTGTGTCTGGGTCGCCCTCTGGGAAGGGAGCGCGGTCCGCCGCTACACCCCGACCGGCACCCTCGACCGCGTCATCAGCCTCCCCACCCCCCGGCCCACCGCCTGCGCCTTCGCCGGCCCCGACCTCACCGACCTCTACATCACCACGGCCCGCACGGGAACAGAGACCCCGCACCCCCTGTCGGGCTCCCTGCTGGTGGTACCGGGCGCGGGGAAGGGCTTGGCTCAGCCCGCGTTCGCGGGCTGAACCACGGGGCCTCCCGGTCCGGGGTTCGACGGCGGACGGGGCGGCTCCGGGCGGAGGACCGGCGGGGCGGGGAGCGGTGCATGTGCCACCGGGGCGAGGCGCTTGCCCCCGGCCGGGCGCGCCGGCTGGGGTTCGCCTCCGGCCGGGCGAGCAGGCTGGCCAGGGCGTTGCCGCGGGCGTCCGGCGAGCGAGCCGCCGAGCACGACGGCGGACCGGGCCGCCGCTGACGACGGACCGGCGGGGGAGGGGCGTTCACTCACGTACGGGTACACCGTTCTCCGCCGGGGAGGACGCGGCGGCGAGCGCTCGTACCGCCTCGATCTCGGCCGGCTCACGCAGCACCAGCGACACGGCCTCGATGTCCTGCAGCAGATCGGTGGGGTCGGAGGAGACCGTGAGCTCGGGGAAGGCCGTACGACCGGACGCCCCCGCCGGATCGCCCGCACCCGTCCCGAGACCCGGGAAGACGAGGGGGCCCGCGACCAGCGTGGCCGTGGCCCCGCTCTCCGGCGACCGCCTCCGCGTCGCCACCGCGTCCTGGATCGCCACGGCGGCGGCAAGGGCCTTCGCCCGGCCGGCCTCGTGTCCGAGGTCCAGCGCGGCGTCGTACGCGCGGCGCCGCAGATCCCCGTCGAGGTGACGGGTCAGCCGGAGCAGGGCGTCCCGGATGAACGTCTCCCGGCGGGTGAGCCGCAACTCCGGGGTGGCGCGCAGCGCGAAGGGGACGCGGGAGCCGTCGACGGTCCGGGTCAGCTGATAGAGCGGCCGCAGCCGCTGATGGCTCCTGCGCACCCGCCAGCGGTCCTGCAGATACTGACCGCCGTGCGGCAGGATGAAGCCCACCGCGATGCAGATGGCCGCCAGGGCGACGACCGGCGGCGCCACGTCCGTGCTCAGCCAGTCCAGGTCGTGCCCCGTCCACCGGGCGACCACCGCCGTGAGTTTCGCGGCGTCGAACACCAGATTGAGCGCGCAGCCCAGGGCCAGCGCCTGCAGGCCGCCGCGCAGCCACACGTCCAGGCTCTCCGCGCGCACCCAGTTCCGGATCAGCCGGTAGGTGATCAGGCAGGCCACCGTGTGCGCGACGAGGTAGAGCAGGATCTCCTCGCGCATGAAGGGCGTCGTGGCGTAGTACGTGTCCAGGTCGCGCAGCCGCTCGCGGGGGACGTCCGCCAGCGCGAACAGCACCCACAGGACGACGATCACCCCCGAGTACACGGCGACGACCCACCGCATGAGCCGACGGGTCGCCGGCGAGCGGTCGGCGGGGCCGTTGCGCCAGGCGACGAGCAGCAGCAGACAGCACGCGCAGAACGCGGTGATCAGGGAGTACACCCAGGGCGCGGCGACGTTCGGCACGCCCACGACGCGGTTGGTCCACGCGATGACCGAGGGCACCGCGAACACGAACACGCAGCAGGCGAGCAGCAGCAGCCCGCCGACCGCCCGCAGCAGCGAGTCCCGCCACAGCTTCACGATGCTGGGCAGTTTGATCACCAGGGCGGCGGTCAGGACGGCCGTGGGGATCCAGAACGAGATGTACAGCTCACCGAAGAAGTCGGCGGGACCGGCGGAGCCGAGGGTCCCGGTCGTCGTCGCGGGCACGGCCGTCCCCCTCATCTCCTGTGCCGGCGATAGCCCAGGGCCGCCTGGATGGCCTGCCCGACCGGGTCGCCGGACCCGGCTGGTCCAGCGGCTCCGGCGGCTCCGGCAGTTCCGGCGGACCCGCTCTGCCCGGTGTCCACCCAGGGACGGAAGGCGGTCGCCAGCCGATGCCCGAAGTCCTCGGCCTCCTGCTCGTCCGACTCGTGCGAGCCGTTGCGGGCCGCGATGGGCGTACCGCCCTGCCCGAGGGCGGCCGACAGCTCGGGGGAGAGCGGCGGCACCGCGGACGCGTGCCCGCCCGGCGCGCCCGGCCCGCCCGGGTCCGCGGACGCGAGCGCCGCCGCGTCCGCCCCCGGCAGATGGTGATGGCAGTGCCCGGCGTGCATGTGCCACAACTCATGCCCCAGGATGACCAGTTGCTGCACGGTCTCGGCCCGCTCCTCGACGATCACCAGATCGAAGTCGGGGAACTCCATCCACAGTCCGGTCACCCCGATCCCGTCCGGGAACCGCTCGAACCGCAGTTTCACCGGCCGCCCACCCCGCCGCGCGCTCATCTCCGCACACAGCGCCGCGCCCAACTCCCGTACACCGACGGGCGCGTCGAGCCTCCCCCGCACCGCCTTGCTGAGCCCGGCCGTCAGCTTCCGCATCTCGGCGCCGGACCGCGACGGCACCAGCGCGCCCCGCACCCTGCCGAGTACCCCGCGTACCCAGCGCACTCCGCGCGGCCCGGGCGGCTCGGTGGAGTCGCGCGGCCCGGTGGACTCGCGCGGCCCGGTGGATCCCATGGCCCGCCCGGTCCCCGTGCGCTCGTCGCGGCTCATCGCCGGGCCTCCTCGTCGTCGATGCCGAGCAGCCCTTCGAGCATGACAGCGAGCGCCTCCTGCTTGCGAGGGGTGAGCCGTTGCCCGCGCAGCGCGAGCGTGACGATCCCGTGCCGGGTGGCGAACTCGACCAGCGGGCCGTCGTCGTCCGCGCCTCCGTCGAGTCCCGCCAGGACCCGCCCGAGTTCCCGGTGCAGGACGGTCGCGGCCGGGTCGGTGAAGAACCGGACGCCGTCCTCGATCCCGAAGAACTCGGCGAGTTCGGTCAGATCGGGCACGTTGGGCATCTTCCTGCCGAGCAGCAGCTGCCGGGCCCACTCGGGACTGATCGAGAGCCGCTCCGCGACCTCCCTGCCGACCTCCCCGGCCCGCTTCCCGCTCCGGGCGACATACGCCTCGTGCACCGCCCGCACCCGCCGGCGCACCCGGTCGTCGACCCGGTCCGCCACCGGCGTGTCCCCGTCGAGCAGGGCCCGCACCTCGTCCTCGCCGAGGGCCGTACGTTCCGCCAGGGCCCCCGCGTCGAGAAGTCGGCTCCGGTCGGCACCGGTCTGCGCGATACGGACGTCGAGTCGGGCCAGGGTCTCGGCAAGGGCGCCGGGGAGCGAAGACACCCGCCGACCCTACGTGCCGCCGCCCACCGGCACCATGAGAATCCAACGATCGTTGAATTTTGACGAACGATGATTGGGTCGTGGCCCGTCAGGGCCGCGGGGACGGGGCCCCATTGACTCGCTCCGGCTTCGACCCTAACGTCCCGTTCGGCTCAACGAGCGCCGTCCGTAATGCCGAACAGCGAGCGGTAGCGGTGAGAACCGAGCACCGAAGCCCGAGCACCGAAGCCCGAGCACCGAGCACCGAGCACCGAGCACCGAGCACCGAACACCGAAGGGCCGCCCCGAGATGACCCGCACCGCCCGCTTCACTCTCGACCCCGCTTTCAAGGTCGGCGAGGTCAACCCCCGACTCTTCGGCTCCTTCGTGGAACACCTCGGCCGCTGCGTCTACACCGGCATCTTCGAACCGGACCACCCCAGCGCCGACGAGGCGGGCCTGCGCACCGACGTACTGGACCTGGTCCGCGAACTGGGCGTCACCACGATCCGCTACCCCGGCGGCAACTTCGTCTCCGGCTACAAGTGGGAGGACTCCGTCGGCCCCGCCGAGGACCGCCCCCGCCGCCTCGACCTCGCCTGGCGCTCCACCGAGACCAACCGCTTCGGCCTCTCCGAGTACATCGCATTCCTGAAGAAGATCGGGCCCCGGGCCGAGCCCATGATGGCCCTCAACCTCGGCACCCGGGGCGTCGCCGAGGCCCTCGAACTCCAGGAGTACGCCAACCACCCCGCCGGCACCGCCCTCTCCGACCTCCGCGCCGCCCACGGCGACAAGGACCCCTTCGGCATCAGACTCTGGTGCCTGGGCAACGAGATGGACGGCCCCTGGCAGACCGGCCACAAGACGGCGACCGAGTACGGCCGCATCGCCGCCGAGACGGCCCGCGCGATGCGCCAGATCGACCCGCACGTCGAACTCGTCGCCTGCGGCTCCTCCAGCCAGTCCATGCCGACGTTCGCCGAGTGGGAGGCGACGGTCCTGGCGGAGACGTACGACCTCGTCGACTACATCTCCCTGCACGCCTACTACCAGCCCGAAGACGGCGACATCGACTCCTTCCTCGCCTCCGCCGTCGACATGGAGTCCTTCATCGAGAACGTGGTCGCCACCTGTGACCACATCGGCGCCAGGCTGAAGTCCAAGAAGAAGATCAACCTCTCCTTCGACGAGTGGAACGTCTGGTACATCTCGGAGTGGCACGCGATCGAGAACTCCGGCGTGCGGGACTGGGCGGAGGCCCCCCGTCTGCTGGAGGACAACTACAGCGTCACCGACGCCGTCGTCTTCGGCTCGCTCCTCATCGCCCTCCTCCGGCACGCGGACCGCGTCACCGTCGCCTGCCTCGCCCAACTCGTCAACGTCATCGCCCCGATCATGACCGAGCCCGGCGGCCCGGCCTGGCGGCAGACGACGTTCTTCCCGTTCGCGCAGGCCGCGCGGTACGGGAGGGGCGAGGTGCTCGACGTACGGGTGGACTCGCCGACGTACGAGACGAAGAAGTACGGCGAGGCGGATCTGCTGCACGCGACGGCGGTGCGGGCCGAGGACGGGTCGGTGACCGTGTTCGCGGTCAACCGGGGTCGCACGGAGGCACTGCCGCTGGAAGTCGCCCTGAACGGAATGGAGTTGACCCGGATCGTCGAGCACGGCGTGCTGGCCGACGCGGACCCGGACGCACGGAACACGCTGACGGAGCCCGAGCGGGTCACCCCGCACGCGGGTGAGGGGGCGTCACTCCGGGACGGCGTGCTCAGCGCGGTCCTCGAACCGCTGTCGTGGAACGTGATCCGGCTCGGCTGAGAGAACGACCCCGCTCCCGCGCCCCCACCGGCGCGGGACCGCGCGGGACCGTCACGGCCTCCGCGTGGCCGACAATGTTGGCCATGAGGATCTCGGCACGGGCGGATTACGCCGTACGCGCGGTACTGGAAGTCGCCGTGCGGCAGGACAGCGGTCCGGTGAAGGCGGAAGTCATCGCGACCGTGCAGGAGATTCCGCACAAGTTCCTGGAGGGCATCCTCGGGGACCTGAGGCGGGGCGGAGTCGTCACCAGTCGGCGCGGTGGCAGCGGCGGTTACCGGCTCGCCAGGGACGCCGCCTCGATCACCGTCGCCGATGTCATCAGGGCGGTGGACGGCCCCATCGTGTCGGTGCGCGGCGAACGGCCCACCGGCCTGACCTACACCGGCTCCGCCGAGCCGCTGCTGCCGCTGTGGATCGCGCTGCGGGCGAACGTCCGCCGCATCCTGGAGGGCGTCACGGTCGCCGACATCGCGGCCGACGCGCTGCCCGAGCCGGTGAAGGAGCTGGCGGCGGAGCCGGCGGCCTGGGAGAACCCTTAGGGCCCTTCTGACGGATCTCCGCGGCGGTCCCCGTCTTCGTCCCCGTGCACAGGATCGTTACCCCCTCCTCAGCCTTTCCTCAGCTTGATCTCGTACCGTTGCCGTTCGGCGTATCCCTACTTAACCGGTGGGAAAGCCAGGAAACAGCGGTGGCGGAAGACGGGACGAAGGACGAATGCGGACGCTGGTACTGCTCGCGCTGGCGGGTCTGGGTGCGCAGCTCGTGGACGGCAGCCTGGGCATGGCCTACGGCGTGACCTCGACGACGCTGCTGCTCGCCATGGGCACCAACCCGGCCGCCGCCTCGGCCACGGTGCACCTCGCCGAGATCGGTACGACCCTGATGTCGGGCGCCTCGCACTGGCGGTTCGGGAACGTGGACTGGAAGGTCGTCGCCAGGATCGGCGTACCGGGCGCGGTGGGCGCGTTCCTCGGCGCGACCGTCCTCTCCTCGCTGTCGACCGAGGTCGCCGGCCCCATGATGTCGCTGATCCTCCTCGGGCTCGGCCTCTACGTCCTGTCCCGCTTCACCCTGCGCGGCCTGCCCGAGGATCGCCTCGGCCAACCCCTGCGCAAGCGGTTCCTGTCCCCGCTGGGCCTGGTCGCCGGCTTCCTCGACGCGACCGGCGGGGGCGGCTGGGGCCCCGTGGGCACACCGGCGCTGCTGGCCAGCGGCCGTATGGAACCCCGCAAGGTCATCGGCTCCATCGACACCAGCGAGTTCCTCGTGGCGGTCTCCGCGAGCCTGGGCTTCCTCTTCTCCCTCGGCTCCCAGGGCCTGGACTGGGCCTGGGTCACCGCCTTCCTCCTCGGTGGTCTCATCGCCGCCCCCATCGCCGCGTGGCTGGTCCGCATGGTCCCGCCGAGGGTGCTGGGTTCGGCGGTGGGCGGCGTCATCATCGCCACCAATGTCCGCACGCTGCTGAACAGCGACTGGATCGCGGCGCCGGGGGCGGTGAGCGCGGTGGTCTACCTCGCCGTGTACGCCCTCTGGGCGGCGGCTCTGACGTACTCGATCCGGCAGCACCTGAAGGAGAGGGCGGCGACCGCTTCCGCGCCCCTCGGGGAGGTGGACAACGGCGCGACCGGCCACGACGAGCCGCTGGCGGCCGAAGCGGCGGTCACCCGCAACGGCTAGGACCGGCCCTCGGGGAGTATGCCGGCGAGCTCTACGTTCCTCGCATGCCTGTTGAGTCACCGAGGCCCGCCACCGCCTCGCCCGGAAGATCTTCTTTGGGCGGCGCGGCGAACTGCGCCAGCACTACCGCGAGGGCATAAGGGACCAGCTCGGCGCGCTCGGTCTGGCCCTGAACGCCGTCGTGCTCTTCAACGGCCTCTACACCAACGCCGCCGTCAAGCAACTCGCCGCCGACGGCTTCCCCATGACCGACGAACTGCTCCCGGCTCTCCCCACTTCAGGACGACCACATCAACTTCCTCGGCCGCTATGCCTTCACCCGCCCGCCGGCGCCGGGCCGGCGGCAACTACGCGACCCGCACACGGATGACGAGACGGACGCCGCCGAGGACGGACAGCCGCAGGCCCGCGCGATCAAAAGCGGTCCGGTCCCGGAGTCACCCTCTACGTCGCGGGCGGCGACCGCGTAGTGGCTGCCGCCCAGGTCACCTCGATGGGCAGCGGCGGTGGCATGGCCACCGTCGGCTTCTACGGTGCAGGCAAGGCCGCGCTGGACTCGGGCAGCGAGGCACTGGCGATGGAGGTCGAGGGGTTCGGCATCAAGGTCACCATCGTGCAGATGGGCGGCTACGACACCGGCCTGTTCACTATCGGCACCACGACCACCTATCCCCTGACGCAGTATCAGCCCCTGCGCACCGAGATGGAGGCGATGTGGGGCGACGCGGTCGCCCCGGAGCCCGCCGCGACTGCTCCGGTCATCGCGGAGCTTGGCCGCACTGCCGGACCCGCCCCGACGGCTGATCGTCGGCAGCCAGTCCTTCGATCATGTCTTGGCGATGGGCCAGGACCAAGCGGATCTGTACCGGTCCTGGGAGCACCTCAGCCGTATCGCCCCGGGCTGACCGTGTCTCCGCGCCACGACATTCGTGTCCCCGACGCAAACGTCCTGCTGGCCTGACCGGGCGTCACCAAGGCCTCACGGCCCGGTCCACACCACTGATCCGGCGCCCCTGCGGATGGTTCGCGGCAGACGCGCCGATCGGGATCCGGTTCCGATCGGCGCGTGGCGGGCCGTGGACTCAGCCGAGGTGTCGGGCGAAGAACCTCAGCGCGCTCTCCAGCTCGAATGCCGGGAGTTCCCCGTGCTTGCCGGGGTTGGCGTGCAACGTCTTCTCGGCCGACGCCAAGGCGTCGAACAGCGCCAAGCTCTGAGCTCGCGGCACCCGCTCATCGTCCCACTGCACCAAGAACTCCACCGGAACGTTGATCCGCGCGGCGGCCTCGGCCGACGCCAGCGCCCCGCCCAGGCCCAGCACCGCTGCGCGGACCCGCGTTTCGGCAGCGACGAACGGAACACCGAGTCCGCATCCCAGCGAGACTCCCCAGTAGCCCACCGGGGCGGCGCCTACGTGCTCCAGTTGCTGAACCGCGTCCAGGACCGCCCGCCATTCCGGCACGGTCTGGCGGGCCACGAGCGCCTGGAAGCCGGCGATCAGCGGGGCCAATTCTTCACCGGCTGCCACGCGAGCCTGGTTCTCAGTCGCGATCCGGTCGTACTCCTCGACCTTCGGCCGGTCGCCGTGGGCGGGAACGTCGACCGCCACGACCGCGAAACCGCCGTCGATCACGAAGCGGCGTGCACGAGCCAGGATGCCAGGGGCCTTCTTGTGCTGACCGCCACCGTGTCCCATCAAGACGAGCGGACGCGTGGCGACGGCATCTTCCGGCGTCCACAGCACGCCAGGAATATCGCCGAGGGTGAAGAGCTGTTCGCGGACGCCGTCGGACGACGTCTCAGAGAGGAAGCGCATAGCGATTCATGCCTTTCGGGATGCCTCTGCGGGCAACTCCCTAGGCCATGCGAGGGAGGGAGGCCCGACCTGTCAAAGCGTTGATCGGTCTCACCTCCTCAGTTCGCAGCAGTGCACGGCGGCAGGAACGTATCACGAAGGACTCCACCCCGGCCGGGACGAGGATGTCGACCGACGGGGCGAACTGAGCGTGGCGCGACCCGGGTTGGGGCTCGTGCGGCCAACTCGCCACGGATCATGTCTCTTTGCGCCATCCCTGGACGGTGCCGATCGCCGTACCTGTCGCCACGCAGAACATCGCTGCGGAGAATGTCGTCACACCGACGGTGTCACCGTCCAGACCACCGAGGCTCAGCGCCACCCCCAGGACGAGCGCGGAGACGCAACCCACCGCACAGCCGAGGAGAAATCCACCGCCGAATCCCAGGACGGCACCAACGAGATCTCCGGAGCGTGCCGGCGGCCTCACCGGGGGCGGTACGGTCCCTCGTCGGGGAGCGGGAGGCGCGGGAGACACGGGGCGGATCTGAGGTGGCGCATAGGAGACCGCGGTCCACGGCAGTCTCTCCAGCATCGTGGAGGCCGCTGCGAACGGCTTGCCCGGGCCGAGGGAGACCAGGTGGGCGGACGACTGGTGCCGCAGTTCCCGAGTGTGTTCGTCGACGGGGCTGCCGCTCAGGACGGAATGGCTGTTCCAGATCTCGGTGTACGTGAAGAAGCGTCCGTCGGTGGCGAGAATCAGCTCGTTGGCGCTGCGGAACTCCTCCCAGTTGTCGCTGCCGCGATACTCACTCCGCTCATGCCCTGGCAACTGCTCGACGCGCCATCCCTCGACCGTAGTGCCATCGTCTGCCGTATACGGGCGGGGCCTGATGCCCTTTTCCACGAGTATGGAGGCCGTGTTGCGCGCCAGGCTGAGCAGTTCCTCGTATGCGTCCATCAGGTGGCCGCTCTCCAGGGCCTCAGCTCGCGTCGCCGCAACCCTGACAAGGGGTGCCTGGGATCTTGGTGGCCAAACACTTACCGCACTTCACCGTTTCAGCCATGCCGACCCCCTGCTTTCTGCGTCGCCTGTTCAGAAGCCGAGAGCATAGCGCCGCATGGCGGGCAGAAGGGGAGAGTTCTGAAATCTCGCTCTGTATCGGGATCGTTGCTCTACCCCAACCGCATAGCCAGCGTCACTTCCGTCCCCGTCCCTGTCCCCGTGCCCGCCCCCGCCCTGTCCGTCGTCACCGTCAGGCGGTCGGTGACCAGGTGGGCGAGCCAGAGGCCGCGGCCGGGGCAGGTGCCGGTGAGGCCCGGGAGGAGTTCCGGGATGGCGGGGGTGAAGCCGGGGCCGTCGTCGGTGATGCGGCACTCCAACTCGTGGGGGAGAAGGCGCAGTTCGAGGCGGCCCTGACCGCCGGCGTGCTCGACCGCGTTGGCCGCGATCTCGCTGACCGCGAGGGTGAACTCGCCGAGCCGTACGCCGCCGAGGCCCGCCGCGGCGGCCGTGTCCTCGACCTGGGCACGCACCAGGGGGAGGTTCTCCGCGGTGAAGTGGCGTTTCAGCAGGAGCGTTTCGGGAGGGAGGGCCGGGGCGTCGCCGCCCGCTCCGCCCGTCGCACGGACTCCGCCGTTCCTCTCCCCGCCCGGCATCACGGCCGCCTCCTCTCGATGGGTGTCGATGGGTACGAACACGGGGCGCTGGGCGTCAAAGGCGAACTGCCGCACACCGCCCACGCTAGCCGTGCTCGCCCGATGAGTACCCAGTGGATCGAGAGGACATCACGCCTGGTCGCAACCGTATGAATTCGATCGGGTGGTGATCGAATCCGCCCGACCTCGGCTGATCGGTTTCCGTCCATCGATCAGCAGAGGGGGCCTTCGGTCATCTCCTTCGTGAGGGTGCAGACGGCCGCGGCGGCCACGGGGGTGGTGTTCCCCGTGGCCGCCGCGGTGGTGAGGGCTTCAGGTGTGGTGGCGGCGCCGACGGCCAGGGTGGCGGCCTGGTCGATGCCTCAGGTCGCGACGTAGCCGCCGTCGGCGACGAGCACCGCACCGGTGATGTAGCCGGCCCTGTCGGAGGCCAGGAACGCCACCGCCTCGGCGATCTCCTCGGGCTGGCCGGCCCGGGTGAGCGGCGTGCTCTGGCTGAACGCCTCGAACATCTCGCCCACTGTGTCGACGGCCATGTCGGTGCGGATCGGACCGGGTGCCACGGAGTTGACGCGCACGCCCGCCGCGCCGAACTCGACGGCCCACGATCGGGTCAGTGCGTCCATCGCGGCCTTGGAGGCGTTGTACACGGAGCCCACCGCGGTGCCGATCTGCCCGGCGATCGACGACACGTTGACGATCGCACCCTTCTTCCTCGCCACCATGGCGGGCACGAGCGCGGCCGTCAGGAAGTAGGTCGCGCGGACGTTGACGTCGAATATCTGCTCGTAGTCGTGGAGCGACTGCTCGGGGGTCGGCGAGGACGGGAAGATGCCCGCGTTGTTCACGAGCACGTCCACCTCGCCGACCTCCGCGGCGAGGCTGCGGACCTCGTCGAGGTTGGCGACGTCCGCGACGACGAAGTGGCCCGTGCCACCCGCCCGCTCGATCAGTTCGACGGTCTCCTTGCCGAGTTCGGCCCTGCGCCCGGTCACGTAGACGGTGGCACCCGCCTCCGCGAGCTTGACCGCGATCGCGCGGCCGATGCCCGAGGTGGCGCCGGTGACGAGTGCCTTCTTGCCCTGGAATTCCTTGGTTGACATGTCTGCAAACGTGGCCCCGCAGGATCGTCGGCGTATAAATTCCGTATATACCGCCTGGTCAGGGCGTGCGGAAGGAAGCGGCCCGGTCTCGACGCCCTGCGCCTCGCCTCGCCCTCGCTCGGTGCTACGCCTCGCCTCGCCCTCGCTCGGTGCTACGCCTCGCGCGCCCTCACTCGCCCCTCAGCTGACCGGCACCGGTGTGCGCAGCCCGAAGAAGACGCGCACGAACTGCGGCACCCGGTAGCGGCCGAGCACGAGCGGCTCGATGAGGTGGACCCCCGCGAGCGACTCCAGCACCCCCTCGATCTCACCGGGGTCGGACCCGGACATCCGCGCCGCCTCGTGGGAGTCGATCACCTCGGTGTCCCGGCGCGCGAAACACCTGAGCAGGTGCCGTTCGGGATCGGTGAGATCCTGATCCGCCGCGATCATCGGGGCCAGCATCGCGGCGCAGTCGGACGGGAGCGCGTCGGCGGACTTGCCCTCCCGCCGCATCTGCAGCAGAAACATCTCGATCGTCCAGTCGGGGCGCGAGCCGAGCTTGCCGCCGGCCACCCTGATCGGGGCCGGCAGTCGCGAGAGGTGTTCCAGCAGTACCTCGACCTGCTCGGGTTCCGCGTCCGCGCGCACCGTTCCGATGGTCCTGCGGAAGAACTCCCGCGCCTCCCGCTCGGTCAGCCCGGCGATCTGCACCCAGCTCACCCCGGGCAGCTCGTGCAACCGGCGGACGCTCGTGAGGATCATCGCCGAGCCGGGCGTGGCCAGATCGCGCACGGAAGCCGCGTCCCGCACGTCGTCGACCACGACGAGGAACCGCTTGCCGCGCGCCTTCTCCCGCCACAGCGTGGCCTTGTCACCGACGGGGTTCTCCACACCGATCGCCCGCAACAGCTCACCGGCGACGTCCCGGCCCCTGACGAAGATCTGCCCGTCCGGGAAGCGGCCTCTCACGAGGTGGCCGATCCGGGTGGCCAGCACGGTCTTGCCACTGCCCCGCATACCGGTGATGCCTACGGTGCCCGGCAGCGTCCGCAGAGCCTGCGCGATCTCCTCGGTACGGCCGGTGAAGTCGATCAGGTCCGGCGGCAGCTGCTCCGGCCTGTGCGGCGGGGTGAGGTCGCCGCTGAGGATCTGCGCGTGGACCCTGCGCAGCTCAGGCCCTGGTTCGAGACCGAGTTCCGCGCGGAGGAGGGCACGTGCCCGGTGGAAGTGGTCGAGTGCTTCGCCCTGTCTTCCCTCCAGGTAGAGCGCGCGCATCAGGAGGGCGCGGGGACGCTCCCTGAGGGGGAAGGCGGCGACGTGAGCCTGCAGCTCCAGTACGTCGAACTCGCGTTCAAGGCAGTCCTCGCGCGCCTTGAGCCGGTGGTCGCCGAGCCGCACCCGCTGCGCGTCGAAGTAGGCACTCCGGAGGCCCTCCAGGGGTTCGCCGCCGCAGTCGTCGACGATCTCCGCGCGGACCGTGTACCCGCCGTCCTTGGACTTCAGGTCCAACTCCGGAAGCGCCTTGCGGATCTTGTACACGTACGTCCGCAACGCCATCACCGCGCTCGGCGTCGGGTCGTCCCAGACCATGCCGATCAGCTGGTCGTTGCTCAGCCGGACACCGTTGTTCAGCAGCAACGCCGCCAGCACCGAACGCTGTTGGCGTGGCCCCAGCTCGATCTCCTCCTCGTCGCGCCAGGCTCGTACGGGACCCATCAGCGAAAATCGCAGGCTCATGCGACAGCACAACGCGTACGCGGATCGCCTGCTTCCCGGCGTTCTCCGCGTTGCCGCGTTGCCGCGTTGCCGCGTTGCCGCGTTGTGCCGCGTTCCGAACCGCCTCTCCGCGCCAGCACAACCCGCCACTGCCGTGCCGGTCTCCTACCGCGCCACCTTCGCGATCGACTCCAGCACCTCTTCGGGGTCTCCGTCCGGGGTCACCGCCTTGCCGATCCGGCGGCGGATCTCGGTGGCCACCTCGGACCAGTTGGTCTCGGCGACGGGGTAGAGGCGGAGGTTCTGGAGGGTGTCGAGGCCGTTCCAGAGGGGCTTGTGGGCCTTGTCGGCGCGCATCGCGTCGGCGGCGGACGTGGTGACGGGGAGCAGTTCGTACTGGGCGGCCTGCTCGGTCACGTACTTGTCGGTGTAGAGGAAGTCGAGGAACTGGCCGATGGCGGTGCGGTGGTCGTCGTTGCGGAAGGCGACGACCCAGTCGGCGGTGCCCATGGTGGGCGTCTCCTTGCCGTCGCGGCTCGGCAGCGGTACGGCACCGTAGGGCACGGAGTCGGAGGAGTCCCTGATCTGGCGGATCAGCGACAGGGGCGCGTTGACCATGGCCGCCTCACCGGTGAGGAAGGCCTCGACCGCCTCACCCCGGTTCAGGTCGCCGGGTGGGACCGGGCCGGTGAGACCCTCGCCGATCAGGTCCTCCTTCAGCCAGGTCAGCGTCGCCACGTTGGCGGCGGACGCGATGTCGTAGCGGTTGGTGGAGTCGGTGTAACCCCCGTCGCCGGCCAACAGCCACGTCAGCGTCTCGGCCTCCGCCTCCTCCGGGCCGAGCGGTACGGCGATCGGGTACGCCACCCCACGCGCCTTCAACACCCGTGCGGCGGCGACGAGTTCGTCCCAGGTCTTCGGGGGCTCCAGGCCCGCCTGGGCGAACAGGTCCTTGTTGTAGTAGAGCAGCCGGGTGCTCGCGGTGAAGGGCATGCCGTACTGCGCGCGGTCCATCTCCCCGGCGTTCGCGAGGCTCCGGACGAAGGAGGCCTGGACCGGGACCGACAGCACCTCGTCGGCGCTGTAGAGGAGGTCGCGCGCGGCGTACTCGGAGTAGCTGTCCGTCTGCACGATGTCCGGTGTCTCGCCCCGCTCGACGAGCTCGGCCACCTTCTCGTCGACCTCGTCCGGGTCGTGGACCTGGACGTCCACGTCGATCCCCGGGTGCTCGGCGCCGAACGCGAGGGCCACGCGGTCCCAGTAGCCCTCGGAGTTCTTGCGGACGCTGTCGCCGTAGTTGGTCGCGACGACCGTCAGGGACACCGTCCCCGACTCCGCGTCCGCGCCGCCGCCGCAGCCGGACAGCCCGGCCGCGAGTCCCAGTGCGGCCGTGACCGCCACGATCGTCCGGGCGTTGTGGCGCACGGTCCACCCACTTCCAGCTTCCAGTCCGGCTTCCGGCCGGTTCGAGACGCGCGACTACGGGACGCGACTTCGGGAGTCGTGATCGGGCTTGATCGTATGGTGCGTGCCGGTGCGTTCGGGGCCGTGTGCGTTGCGTTTTGATTCCGACGGCGTGACGGGGTGACGGCGCGTCGAAGTGACCGAGATGTCCCACCGGCGACAGGAAGTACGGATTCGGGCCCACCGTCGTTCACTTCACCGGAGACCGCCTCGTCCGTGCAGGGCGGGGCGGTCTCCGATGCGAAACGCCGACGCCCCCAACAGCGGCCCGTAAAGGGCCCGTTGGGGGCGTCGGTCATTGATGTGTGCCGGTGTGCCGGTGTACCGATGTGTTCGATGTGTCGATGTGCCGGGACGAGCCTCAGCCCACCTGGTTGTACACCGCTCCCGCCGCCGGCCACCCCTGCGGCTCCTCCAGGGGCTCCGGCTGGGTGCGGCCGCGTACCTGGGCGGCGGTGAGGCCCTGGGCCGCGCCCATGGTGCGGCGGCCCTGGGCGGCGGCCGCGAGGCCGGGCATGCCGGTCTGGGCGACGGGCTGGAGGCCGGGGGCCGGCATGGCGGCGGCCGGTGCGGCGGGCATCGGGGCCGGCGCGGGCACCGGCACCGGCACCGGCATCGGCATCGGCGCCGGAGTGGGCGCGGGGGCCGGGGCCGGGAACTGCATGGAGGCGGCGGCGGGCGCCGGGGCCGGGGCCGGAGCGGGCGTGGGCGCGGGGGACGCGAACTGCATGGAGGAGGCGGGCGCGGGGGCCGGCATGCTCATGGCCTGCGCGGAGAGGTTGTGCATCCCGGTGCCGTTGGTCTCGCCCATCAGGCGGTCCACGGCCGCCGTACCCGAGCTGTAGCTGGTCCCGGTGCTCAGCTCGGGTACGGCGGCTCCCCTCCTGGACCCGTAGAGAACCGACTCCAGGCCTGACACCAGGCGACGCACGTCCACCTGGGGCCGGACCACGAGTCGCAGGAAGCGACTGGACGAGCCGACCTTGTTGCCGCACTCGCGGACCAGGATCCGGTGCTCGGTGAGCAGCCGGTCGCGGACCACGGTGCCCTCGGCGCCCACGGGCAGGCGCACGAAGAGGAAGTTCCCCTGCGACGGGTACACCGTCAGGCCGGGGAGGGCGGAGAGCTGGCGGGCCATGTCCAGCCGGTCGCGGCGGACCTGGTGCAGGCTCTCCATGTACTCGGCGCCGTGGTTCTTCAGCATGAACACCACGTGCTCGGCGAAGGAGTTGAGGTTCCACTTGGGCAGCATCGAACGGACCTTGCCGGCGAGCGCCGGGTTGGCGACCAGATAGCCGAAGCGGATGCCGTGGAGACCGAAGTTCTTGCCGAGGCTGCGCAGCACGACCACGTTGGGCCGCATGACCGCGTCCTGGACCGTGGACGGCTCGGACTCGGCGTCGGCGAACTCCAGGAACGACTCGTCGATGACGATCAGGTCCAGGTCGGCCATCGCGTCCATGAACTGCACCAGCGCGTGCCGGTGGAGGAAGCCGCCGTCGGGGTTGTTCGGGTTGCAGATGACGGCGACCCTGGTGCCGCGGGCCCGGATGAACTCGGCGTACTGCGCGAGGTCGAGGGCGAAGCCGCTGGACTCCTGGAGCGGGAACATGTCGACCCGCTTGCCGGTCTCCATGGGCTGGTCGGTCCAGCGGCCGAAGGTGGGGACGGGGACGGCGAGGGACTCCCGGACCAGCAGATGGTCGATCCAGGTGATGAGCTCGGTCGAGCCGTTGCCCATCGCCACGCACTGCGGCGGCAGCTGGAGCAGGTTGCACAGCTCGGCCGTGATCGTGTCGGCGCTGCTCGGGTAGTACGTGATGATGTCGCGCAGCCTGCTCGCCATGTCGTCGAACATGGCGGGGGTGGGGAAGTAGGGGTTGCAGGGGATACAGAAGTCCACCGGACCCACCCCGTCGCCGCCCTCACGTGTCAGCGCAGCCATCGAGGGGCTGTGCGCCGCAGTGCTGCGGAACAACGAGGTGACGTTGTCGGCCATGGAACCTCCGTAGGGGGCGGACCCGTTGGGGACGACCGGGTCCGACGACTAAGGGCGGCCCGGGCGGGGGAGCACGGGCCGCCCCTACATACGGAGGCTTGGGGGGCGCTGTTCAACCACTGAGGATTCGGTGGGAAATTGTGAGCGAGCTGTGAAGGCGGTCGTTCATCGGGCCGTCCACCGGCTGTCGACCGGGCCGTCCACCGGGTCGACGACCCGCCGTCGGCCGGACCTCAGCCGAACGTGTGGACCGTCGTCGAGCGGTACGTCTCCCCAGGCCGCAGCACCGTCGACGGGTAGGACGGCCTGTTGGGCGAGTCCGGGAAGTGCTGCGTCTCCAGACAGAGCGCGTCCCCCTGCCGGTAGATCGTCCCGGAGGGTCCTACGAGGGTGCCGTCCAGGAAGTTCCCGGAGTAGAACTGCAGGCCCGGCTCGGTCGTCGCGATCCGCAGCGTACGGCCCGACGCCGGGTCGGTCAGGGTGGCGGCCCACTCGGGCTCCGCCGTGACGCCCTTGTCGAGCACCCAGTTGTGGTCGAAGCCCTTGGCGTACAGCAGTTGAGGGTCGGCCGTGCGGAGGTCCTCGGCGATCGTCTTGCCCGTGCGGAAGTCGAAGGGGGTGCCCTCGACCCCGGCCGGCTCACCGGTGGGGATCAGGTCGGAGTCGACGGGGGTGTACCGACCGGCGGCGATCGTCAGGCGGTGGTCGCCGACCGAGCCGCTGCCCTCGCCCGCGAGGTTCCAGTACACATGGCTGGTGAGGTTGACGACGGTGGCCCGGTCGGTGGTGGCCTCGTAGTCGATCCGCCACTCACCCCGCGAGGTGAGCGTGTACGTCACCTTCACGTCGAGCGTGCCCGGGTAGCCCATGTCGCCGTCGGCGCTCGTGTGGGTCAGGTACAGCCCGACCTCGGAGTCCCGGGCGAACGGCTCGACCTCCCAGACCACCTTGTCGAAGCCGCCCGAGCCGCCGTGCAGGCTGTTGGCGCCGTCGTTGACGGACAGCTCGTACGTCGTGCCGTCCAGCGTGAAGCGGCCCTCGGCGAGGCGGTTGCCGTACCGGCCGATCAGCGCGCCGAAGTACGGGGAGCCGGCGACGTACTCCTCGACGGTTTCGAAGCCGAGGGAGATGTTGGCGTACCGGCCGTCGCGGTCCGGTACCTCCAGTGACTGCACGATGCCGCCGTACGACAGGACCTTCAGCCGTGTGCCGCCGTTCTCCAGCGACCAGCGGTGGATCTCGGTCCCGTCGGCGAGCTTGCCGAAGAGTTCCTTCACGGGTGACGCCCCACTTTCCTGTTCATGAAAAAAGGGGGCCCCGCCTGTCGGCGAGGCCCCCTTCCGGTGTGTCAGGAACCGCTCTTGCGCTTGTTCCACACATCGAAGCCGACGGCCGCCAGCAGGGCCAGGCCCTTGATGACCTGCTGCCAGTCGGTGCCGATGCTGAGGAGGTTCATGCCGTTGTTGAGCACGCCCAGGACGAGGCCGCCGATGATCGCGCCGAGGACGGTGCCGACACCGCCGCTCATGGACGCGCCGCCGATGAACGCCGAGGCGATGGCCTCCAGTTCGTAGCTCAGACCCGCCTTCGGCGAGGCCGCGTTGAGACGGGCGGCGATCGCCAGACCCGCCAGCGCCGCGAGCACGCCCATGTTGACGAAGACCAGGAAGGTGACCTTCTTGTCCTTCACACCGGAGAGCTTCGCGGCCGGCAGGTTGCCGCCGATCGCGTAGATGTGCCGGCCGAAGACGGAGTTGCGCATCACATAGCCGTAGCCGACCACCAGCGCACCCAGGACCAGGAGGATGATCGGCGCGCCCCGGAAGCTGGCGAGCAGCATCGTGACCGTGAGGAGCGCGGCCGAGATCGCGACCAGCTTGAGCAGGAAGATGTTGCGCGGCGCCACCTCGAGGGCGAACTCCTGCTGGCGCTTGCGGTCACGCATCTCCTGGAGGACCACGAAGGCGATCAGCGTGAAGCCCAGCAGCAGCGTGATGTTGTGGTAGTTCGTGGTGGGGCCGACCTCGGGAAGGAAGCCGTTGCCCATCTTCTCCAGCCCCTTGGGGAAGGGGCCGAGGGTCTGACCCTCCAGGAGGATCTCGGTCACACCGCGGAAGACCAGCATGCCGGCGAGGGTGACGATGAACGACGGTATGCCGAGATACGCGATGAAGAACCCTTGTGCCGCGCCCGCGGCCGCGCCCGCCATCAGGCACAGGACGACGGCGAGCGGCCAGGGCACGTCGTGCTGCACCGTCAGCACGGCCGCGAACGCGCCCACGAAGGCCGTGAGCGAACCGACCGAGAGGTCGATGTGGCCCGCGACGATCACCAGCATCATGCCGATCGCGAGGATCAGGATGTAGCTGTTCTGCAGGACCAGGTTGGAGACGTTGCGCGGCAGCAGCAGGTCTCCGCCGGTCAGGATCGCGAAGAAGGCGACGATCAGACCGAGGGCGATCAGCATGCCGTACTGCCGCATGTTGCGGCGCATGCCGTCCAGCATCAGCTGCAACAGGCCGCCGCCCGTGGCCGATCCGGTGCCGCCCGGCGGCGCCGGGGCCGGGCTCTTGGCGGTCACATCCGTGCTCATCGGGTTACCTCTTTGTCCTTCGTCATCTGGCGCATCAGCGATTCCTGCGTGGCCTCTGCACGCGAGAACTCGCCGGTCAGCCGTCCCGCCGCCATGGTGTAGACGCGGTCGCACATCCCGAGGAGCTCCGGCAGCTCCGAGGAGATGAAGACGACCGCCTTGCCCTCGGCGGCCAGTTTGTCGATCACCGTGTAGATCTCGTACTTGGCGCCGACGTCGATACCGCGCGTCGGCTCGTCCAGGATCAGCACGTCCGGACCGGCGAAGATCCACTTGCTGAGGACGACCTTCTGCTGGTTGCCGCCGGACAGTTTGCCCACCGGCTCGAACACCGTCGGTGCCTTGATGTTCATGGTCTTGCGGTAGCGCTCGGCGACCTGGCGTTCCTCGTGCTCGTCGACGACGCCCCGCTTGGCGACCTTGTTCAGGGCGGTCAACGAGATGTTCCGGTTGATCGTGTCGATCAGGTTCAGGCCGTAGTGCTTGCGGTCCTCGGTGACGTACGCGATGCCGTGCTTGACGGCCTCGGCGACCGACTTCGTACGGATCTCGGTGCCGTCCTTGAGGACCGTGCCGCCCACGTAGCGGCCGTAGGTCCGGCCGAAGACGCTCATCGCGAGCTCTGTGCGGCCGGCGCCCATGAGGCCCGCGATCCCGACGATCTCCCCGCGCCGCACGTTGATCGACACGTCGTCGACCACCTTGCGCTGCTGGTCGATGGGGTGGAGCACGGTCCAGCCGCGGATCTCCAGGGCCGGTGCCGCGCCCACCTCCGGCTCGTGCGGGGTGCGCTCGGGGAAGCGGTTGTCGAGGTCGCGGCCCACCATGCCGCTGATGATCCGGTCCTCGGTGGTCTCCGCGGCCTTCACGTCGAGGGTCTCGATCGACTTCCCGTCGCGGATGATCGTCACCGAGTCGGCGACCTTGCGGATCTCGTTGAGCTTGTGGGAGATGATGATCGAGGTGATGCCCTGGTTCTTCAACTCCAGGATGAGATCGAGGAGTTTGCCGCTGTCCTCGTCGTTCAGGGCGGCGGTCGGCTCGTCCAGGATGAGCAGCTTCACCTTCTTGGACAGTGCCTTGGCGATCTCCACCAGCTGCTGCTTGCCCACACCGATGTCGGTGACCCGGGTCTCCGGGTGGTCGTCGAGGCCGACCCTGCGCAGCAGTTGGGTCGCGTGCCGCAGGGTCTCCCGCCAGTTGATGAACCCGCCCTTGGCGTGCTCGTTGCCGAGGAAGATGTTCTCCGCCAGGGAGAGGTACGGCGACAGCGCCAGCTCCTGGTGGATGATGACGATGCCGCGCTGCTCGCTCGCGCGGATGTCCTTGAACTCGCAGACCTCTCCCTCGAAGAGGATCTCGCCCTCGTAGCTGCCGTGCGGATGGACGCCGGAGAGCACCTTCATCAAGGTGGACTTTCCGGCGCCGTTCTCACCGCAGATGGCGTGGACCTCGCCCTGGCGGACGGTCAGGGTGACGTCCGACAGCGCCTTGACGCCGGGAAAGGTCTTGACGATCGAGCGCATTTCCAGGACGGGTCCCGCCATGGTCGTGCCTTCCAATCAGTTGGTTCCGGCGTTTACTTGAGGTCGCCGGCCTTGATGTAACCGGAGTCGACGACGACCTTCTGGTAGTTGGTCTTGTCGACGGCGACCGGCTCGAGGAGGTACGCCGGGACGACCTTGGAACCGTTGTCGTAGGTCT
The DNA here is from genome assembly GCF_019599145.1 of Streptomyces akebiae. NCBI lineage: Bacteria > Bacillati > Actinomycetota > Actinomycetes > Kitasatosporales > Streptomycetaceae > Streptomyces > Streptomyces akebiae. Next base: position 7,218,726 of record NZ_CP080647.1, read on the forward strand.
CGGTGTCGTTGGTCTCGGGCTTCTTGTCGTTCAGCAGCGCGTCGACCATGTTCGAGGCCACCTTGGCGAGTTCGCGGGTGTCCTTGTAGACGGTCATCGCCTGCTCGTCCGCGATGATCGACTTCACCGAGCCGACCTCGGCGTCCTGGCCGGTGACGATCGGCAGCGGCTTGTCCTTGGAGCCGTAGCCGTCGGACTTCAGCGCCGACAGGATGCCGATGGAGATGCCGTCGTACGGCGAGAGGACGGCGTCGACCTTGCCGCTCTTGTAGTCCTTGGTCAGGATGTCGTCCATGCGGCGCTGGGCGGTGGCGCCGTCCCAGCGCAGCGTGGTGACCTTGGTGATCTCGGTCTCGCCGGACTTCACGACCAGCTGCTTCTTGTCGATGTACGGCTTGAGGACGTTCATCGCGCCGTTGAAGAAGTAGCGGGTGTTGTTGTCGTCGTTGGAGCCGGCGAACAGCTCGATGTTGAACGGGCCCTTCTTGGAGCCGTCCTTGAGGCCGAGCTTCTCGACGATGTAGTTGCCCTGGAGCTCGCCGACCTTCTCGTTGTCGAAGGAGGCGTAGTAGTCGACGTTCTCGGTGCCGAGGATCAGGCGGTCGTAGGAGATGACCGGGATGTTCGCGTCCTTGGCCTGCTGGAGCACGTTGTTCATCGACTTGTTGTCGATCGCCGCGACGATCAGGGCCTTCACGCCCTGCGTGATCATGTTCTCGATCTGCGAGACCTGCTTGGCGGGGTCGTCCTCGCCGAAGACCAGCTGGGTCTTGTAGCCCTTGGACTTCAGGTCCGCGACCACGTTGTCGCCGTCGGCGATCCAGCGCTCGGAGGACTTGGTCGGCATCGAGATGCCGATGGTCGCGTCCCCGGTGCTGCCGCTCTCCTCCTTGCTGCCACCCTCGCCGCTCTGGCCGCAGGCGGACAGAGCGAGGGCGAGAGAGGCGGCGGAGGCTATGGCGGCGAGTGCGGCTCGGCGAGTGCGCATGATCATCATCCTTGATGTCTTGAAGGCCTGGAACGTTCTGGCGAGGACGGCGCTTCATGAGCCGAAAGATGCCAGAGGAGATGTGGGGGATTCTGTGTGACTGCGTCTTCTTCTGTGAAGACAGTTGTCCGGTTCGTTATGAGGGATTTCCGAATCGCTTCAGTTCGCCCGGCAGACGGGAGCCGAGCGGCGCCATGTCGCCGTCCGCCCCGTGCCGTGCGAGCAGGTCCAGGGCCAGCCGGCCGCGCCGTACGCGTTCCTTGGCCGTGGACAGCGTGAGGTCCCGCATGTGGTGCCCGTAGGGGTAGATCCCGGGGGACTTCGACAGGCCGAACTTCAGATAGATCGGCGCGCCGCGCCGGATCAGCTCGGCGACCTCGTACATGCGGACATAACCGCCGAGGTCGTCGGGGGCCTCGATGTACATGTCCATGGGGGCGCCGGACACCCGCCGGATCTCCGTGAGGTGGTCGAGCGTGAGGTCGCTCGGCACATTGATCGAGTCGCCGCCGAGGTTCTCGTACACGGCGTACGCGGTGGGGTTCACCGGTCCGATCAGCGCCGACACCTTGAAGGTCGTGTCCGCCGGCAGGATCCCCTCCACGCGGGCCCTGTGCAGCGTCCACAGCACGCCCTCGTCCGCGACGAGCAGGCACTTCACGCCCAGTTCGGTGGCGCGCACGGCGTCCTCGACGCAGCCGGCCACCGCGTCGTGGCCGCGGGCCCGCAGGCCGGCGCCCTTGGAGTCGGTGCGGACGGAGGCGCCGATGTCCCAGGTGCCGCGCGGGCCGGTGAACAGGCAGAGCTCGATGTCACGCTCGGCCGTCGCCTCCACCATCTCGGTGATCTCGGCGTCGGTGAGCATCCACACGCCGCTGCCCTGGCTGATCCGGTGGATCGGCACGTCGAGCCGCGAGGCCTCCTTGAGGACCACGGCGAGCGCCTCGGGCCCCTCCACGGAGGGCACCTCGGTGCGCCAGCGGCCGCCGCCGGGGAAGGCGTGCGGTGAGGCGTCGGAAGGGTCGAGGGCGGGCGCGTTCAGCCCGAGCGCGGCGAGGGCCTGCTCGCCGGGTCGGCGCGGCGCCGGAGAGGTGGTGTCGGTCACAAGCTGTCCTTCATGTTCGATATTTCGGACGAGGTTCGCGGCTCTTGGTGCACAAAGCTCTTGGGTGTACGCCGGTACGAAGTCGTCAGGTACCCCGTACCGGCGTACGGCTCAGGGGTGTGTCATGGCCGCAGCAGGACCTTTCCGACCGTCGGGTCGCCGGACCCCACCAGCTCGATGGCGCGCGGGAACTCCTCCAGCGGCAGCTCGTGCGTGACGAGCGGCAGCGGGTCCAGCAGTCCGGCTCCGAAGACCCGCACCGTGTGCGCCCACGCGTCCGGCGCCGCGCCGAACACCGTGTGCACCTCCAGCTGTCGTACGACGAGGTCCGTCGGGTCCAGCCCGTCCGCGCCCGGCGCCGGGATGCCCGTCAGGACCAGCCGCCCGCCGCGCCGCAGCAGGGCGGCCGCCGTGCGCGCCGCGTCCGCGGACCCGGCGGTCTCGATGACCACGTCGAAGTCGCCCGGCAGGTCCTGGTCCTTGGTCCGGAAGTCCGTGGCGCCGAAGCGCTTCGACAGCTCCGCACGGTCCGGCCGGGTGCCCACGACGAGCAGCTCGGCGGGGGAGGCCGCCTTCAAGAACTGAACGGCGAACATCCCGAGTGTCCCGGTCCCCACGACGGCGACCCGCTCGCCCGGGACGGCGTTCGCCTTGAGCGCGGCGGCCGCGATGCACGCGGCCGGCTCCAGCAGCGCCGCCGCCGTCAGATCCGCGTCGTCCGGCAGGACGTGCAGCAGACGGGCGGGCAGGGTGAGGGTGGTGGCCATCGCGCCGGGCTGGGTGAACCCGGTCTCCTCGTACCCGGCCGAGCACAGGGTGGTCTCGCCCGCGTGGCAGCGGTCGCACACCTGGCAGTTCCGGAAGCCCTCGCCAACTACCTTGCGCCCTACAAGAGTTGAAGGAACGCCGGCGCCGACCTCGACGACCGTGCCGGACCACTCGTGGCCCGGGGTGAGCGGGTAGCGGACGTATCCCTCCGGCCGGTTCCCCTGGAAGACCTCGCGGTCGCTGCCGCAGATCCCGGAGGCGTGCACCCGGACCAGGGCCTCGCCGGCCTCCGGCTGCCGGGCCTCGTGCGGGACGAGCCGGTGCTCGCCCGGTGCCTCGATGACGACGGCGGTGGCCGCGTCGGGGGAGGCGGTCACTTGCTCCCCTTGGGCTTGCGCTGCTCCCAGCCCTCGGCCCACAGGTCGAAGCGGGCCTGCTGCTGCGGGAACTCCGCCGCCGCGTCCACGTCCAGCTCGACCCCGAGGCCGGGCTTGTCGGAGAGGTGGAAGTAACCGTCCACGACCTCCGGGGCGCCCGAGACGACCTTCTTGATCTCCGCGTCCGCGAAGTCGTTGAAGTGTTCGAGGATCTTGAAGTTCGGGGAGGTGAAGCCGACCTGGAGGGAGGCCGCCGTCAGCACCGGACCGCCCACGTTGTGCGGCGCGACCAGCATGTAGTGGGTCTCGGCGGTCGCGGCCAGCTTGCGGGTCTCCCAGATGCCGCCGATGTGACCGACGTCCGGCTGGATGATGTCCACGGCCTGGCTCTCGAAGAGCTCCCGGAACTCGATCCGGTCGTGGATCCGCTCACCCGTGGCCACCGGGATGTCGACCTTGGCGGCGACCTTCTCCAGTGCCTTCAGGTTCTCCGGCGGGCACGGCTCCTCCAGCCACGCGGGCTTGAAGGGTGCCAGGTCCTTGGCCAGCCGCACGGCGGTCGAGGGTGAGAACCGGCCGTGCATCTCCAGCATCAGCTCGGCGTCCGGCCCGATGGCGTCGCGCACGGCCTCGATCAGCGAGACGGCGTACAGGCTCTGCTCGTGGTCCAGCTCGAAGTGGCCGGTCCCGAAGGGGTCGATCTTGAGCGCCTTGTAGCCGCGCTCCATCACGCCCTGCGCCGCCTTGTGGTACGCCTCGGGCGTGCGCTCGGTGGTGTACCAGCCGTTGGCGTACGCCTTGACCTTGTCGGTGACCTTGCCGCCCAGCAGCTGCCAGACCGGGACGCCGAGGGCCTTGCCCTTGATGTCCCAGCAGGCCATCTCGATGACGGCGATGCCGGACATCACGATCTCGCCGGCGCGCCCGTAGTCGCCGTACTTCATGCGCTTGACCAGATCCTCGACAGCGAACGGGTCGGAGCCGAGAATGTGGTTCGTCTTCGCCTCGTGCAGATACCCGAGCAGCGCGTCGGTGTGGCCCAGCATGCGGGTCTCGCCGACGCCGGTGAGCCCCTCGTCGGTGTGCACAAGGACGTAGGTCAGGTTTCGCCACGGCGTCCCGACCACGTGCGTGCTGATTCCCGTGATGCGCACGGTACTCCCTGCCCTCTGTAGTTCGTGGTTTGTTCGAAATTTCGTCGCTCGTTCGAAATGCTGGTCGCGACAGTAAGGACGACCCGGTCGGAGTGTCAATGGGTCGAACACACAACGGTTCGGGGTGGCCCGCGCGGCCCGCGCTCCGGGAACGGTACGGGGTGATCCGGGGGCGGGTGAACGCGGCACGCGGCACGCGGATGTGAGCGGTGTCCTTGACGGGGGTGCGGACGTCCAAGGAGCCCGAGGTGAGGGCCGTGATGTCCGTTGCGTCCGTGGTGAGTTGAGTGCGGTGCGGCGATTTCCGGCCTCGATGGGAGCGCCCGTGCGGGTCGCCGTCCACCGGCCGGCACGCCGGGAAACGGTCTCTGCCAGGGGGATTGTCACCGACGGGGATCCGGCATACGGCCGCGGGGTGGATCGCGTCGACGTGATCGGGCCAAAAGCCTGTCACCCGGCCGATGAGCGGGTCCGATCGCCGCCTTCGTGACCCGGGCGGCCCGTCGCGTTACTCAAACGTGACCGCCTTCTCTGATGCAGCCCTCTTGACCGCCAGGAATTGTTAGCGCTCACAATGACCTCCGCAACGCACCACTCATCGCCCGACGGCATCCAAGGAGGTACGAGCGTCGTGTCGACACTGCGCCAACCAGCCTTCCCCCCGGATGTCTTGGGGCGTTCCGGAACTCCGGTATGAAACCGGCGGCGCGGGAGCGTGCTCCCGCACGACGGGTCTTATCGGCAGACGACCGCCAAGGAGGTGCGGCCGTGACACACTCGCAGCTGCGGCCGCCCACCATGGCCGACGTCGCCCGCCAGGCCGGGGTGTCCCACCAGACCGTGTCCCGTGTGCTGGGGGATCACCCCAACGTGCGGGACGAGACCCGGGCCAAGGTGCTCCGCGCGATCGAGGAGATGGGCTACCGCCGCAACTTCTCCGCACGGGCCCTGGCGACCAGGCGCACCCAGACCCTGGGCGTGGTCGCCTCCAACACCACGCTCTACGGTCCGGCCAGCACGCTGTTCGCGCTGGAGGAGGCGGCGCGGGCCGAGGGGTACCTCGTCTCGACGGTCAGTCTGCGCGAACTGACCGTCCAGGCGCTGTCCGAGGCCCTGGAGCGTCTCAGCGAGGGTGGGGTGGAGGGGGTGATCGCCCTCGCCCCGCAGCGGTCGGCGGTCGCCGCGCTCACCGAACTCCGGCACCCCTTCCCGGTGGTGGCCGTGGGTACCGGCTCCGGCGCGGAGATCCCGAGCGTCAACGTGGATCAGCACCTCGGTGCGCGGCTGGCCACCGGCCATCTGCTCGCCGCCGGCCATCGCAAGGTCTGGCATCTCGCCGGACCCGAGTACTGGCAGGAGGCCGCCGACCGGACCGCCGGCTGGCGTGCCACCCTCGAGGAGGCGGGCGTCGAACCGCCGCAGCCGCTGCGGGGGGACTGGAGTCCGCTCTCGGGCTACCGGGCGGGCCAGGAACTGGCCGGCTGGGTGGGCCGTGGTCTCACCGCCGTCTTCGTCGCCAACGACCAGATGGCGCTGGGGGTGTTGCGAGCCCTGCGCGAGGCGGGCGTACGGACCCCTCAGGACGTGGCGGTGGTCGGCTTCGACGACATCCCGGAGTCGGAGTTCTTCGCCCCGCCGCTGACCACCGTCCGGCAGGACTTCGCTACGGTGGGCCAGCGGAGCATCGCCCTGCTGCTCGACCTGATCGAGGGCCGGACCCCCTCCGACGCCCGGGTCGCCATCGAACCCCAGCTCGTCGTCCGCGCCAGCACCTTCCCGTACGTCCCCCTGCCGGGGACCGCTCCGGGCTGACGCGGTACCGAACAACTGAACGTCATTCATCCATCAGTGTGGCCGACATTTCGAACAATGATCGACAGGTTGGACGCAGTGCGGCCGGTCCCCATGAGTACCAGCGGTCCGTCCCCGGACCGGCTCTTCAAAGGAGAAGAAACATGCTCAACAGACGGAACTTCCTGACCGCGGCGATCGGCGTGGCGGCAGCGGGCACCCTGGCGGCCTGTGCCAAGGAGGACGAGGGCTCCGGCGGCAACTCCGGTTCCGGCGGCAGCAAGAAGATCACCCTCGGCTTCTCCCAGGTCGGCTCCGAGAGCGGCTGGCGCAGCGCCAACACCGACTCCGTGAAGTCCGCGGCCAAGGAGGCGGGCTACAACCTCAAGTTCTCCGACGCGCAGCAGAAGCAGGAGAACCAGATCTCCGCGATCCGCAGCTACATCGCGCAGAAGGTGGACGTCATCGCCTTCTCGCCGGTCGTCGTCACCGGCTGGGACGCCATCCTCAAGGAGGCCCAGGCCGCGAAGATCCCCGTCGTCCTGACGGACCGCTCCGTCGAGAGCGACGAGTCCCTGTTCGTGACCCTGGTCGGCTCCGACTTCACCGACGAGGGCCGCCGCGCCGCCAAGATCCTGGAGAAGGTCCTGGAGAAGGCCGGCCACAAGGGCAAGGTGAAGATCGCCCAGCTGGAGGGCACCACCGGTGCCGCCCCGGCGATCGAGCGCGCCAAGGGCTTCAAGGAGATCATGGACGCCGAGCACAAGGACGACTGGGAGATCGTCGTCAGCCAGACCGGTGACTTCACCCGTGCCGGCGGCAAGCAGGTCATGGCGGCCTTCCTGCAGTCCAACCCGGACATCAACGTCCTCTACGCGCACAACGACGACATGGGTCTCGGCGCCATCCAGGCCATCGAGGCGGCCGGCAAGAAGCCCGGCAAGGACATCCTCATCGTCACGGTCGACGGCGTGAAGGACGGCTTCATCGCGATGTCCGAAGGAAAGATCAACGCGATCGTCGAGTGCAACCCGCTGCTCGGCCCCCAGCTGATGGAGGTCGTGCAGAAGGTCCACGACGGCGAGAAGGTCGAGCGCTGGATCAAGACCGAGGAGAGCGACTTCATGCAGGACCAGGCCAAGGACGCGCTCCCCACCCGTAAGTACTGACCCACCCGCCCCACCGGCAGGGAGCCTCCAGGGGACCGGGCACGACCCGGTCCCGGGGGCTCCCCGCGGGCCTGAACCCATGTCAAGAGGAGCGCTGCTCATGGCAGAGCCGCGGCCCGTCCTGGAGATGACGGGCATAGTCAAGGAGTTTCCGGGGGTACGGGCTCTGTCGGGCGTCGACTTCCGGCTCTTCCCCGGTGAGATACACGCCCTGATGGGCGAGAACGGTGCCGGGAAGTCCACCCTCATCAAGGTGCTGACGGGGGTCCACTCCCTGGACGGCGGCACCATCACCCTCGACGGCGAGTCCGTGCGGATCGGCAGCCCGCTGGAGGCCCAGCAGGCCGGCATCAGCACGGTCTACCAGGAGGTCAACCTCTGCCCCAACCTCTCGGTGGCGGAGAACATCTTCATCGGACGTGAACCCACCCGCGCGGGCCGCATCCAGTGGAAGCAACTGCGCAAGGACGCCGCGGACATGGTCGACCGCCTCGGCCTCGACATCGACGTGACGGCGCCGCTGTCCTCGTACCCGCTGGCCGTGCAGCAACTGGTCGCGATCGTACGGTCGGTGGGCCACGGCGACAGCGACGGCCAGGGCTCCGGCACCAAGGTGCTCGTCCTGGACGAGCCCACCTCCAGCCTCGACCGCGACGAGGTCCTCGAACTGTTCCGCCTGATGCGGCGGCTCAGGGACGAGGGCGTGGCCATCCTCTTCGTCTCGCACTTCCTGGACCAGATCTACGAGATCTGCGACCGGATGACGGTGCTGCGCAACGGCACCCTGGTCGGCGAGCACATGGTCCGTGACCTCGACCAGGTCGGGCTGATCGAGCTGATGATCGGCAAGGCCCTGGACCAGCTGGAGGAGCTCCACGAGCACCAGCTGCGCTCCGACGTCGGCGAGACCCTGGTCGAGGCCGAGGGCCTCGGCCGGACCGGCGGCATCGCGCCCTTCGATCTGGAGATCAAGAAGGGTGAGGTCGTCGGCCTCGCCGGTCTGCTCGGTTCGGGCCGCACCGAACTCGCCCGGCTGCTCTTCGGCGCCGACCAGCCCGACAGCGGCAAGGTCACCGTGGGCGGCAAGCAGGTCTCGATGAGCGCCCCGAACGACGCCATCGGCGCCGGGGTCGCGTTCTGCTCGGAGAACCGCAAGACCGAGGGCCTGGTCCCCGATCTGACGGTCCGGGAGAACATCATCCTGGCCCTCCAGGCGTCCCGCGGCTGGACCCGGCCCATCCCGGCCGGCCAGCGCGACGAACTGGTCGCCAAGTACATCAAGGCGCTGGACATCCGCCCCGCCAACCCGGAGGCCCGGGTCGGCCAGCTCAGCGGCGGCAACCAGCAGAAGGTGCTGCTCGCCCGCTGGCTGATCACCCAGCCGAAGCTGCTGATCCTGGACGAGCCCACGCGCGGCATCGACATCGGCGCGAAGGCGGAGATCCAGAAACTGGTCGTCTCCCTCTCCGAGGACGGCATGTCCGTCCTCTACATCGCGGCCGAGCTGGAGGAGGTCCTCCGCCTCAGCCACACCATCGGCGTCCTGCGCGACCGCAAGCTGGTGGCACGGCTGACCAACGGACCGGAGATCACCACCAGCAAGATCCTGGAGACCATCGCGAGCGGAGAACACCAGTGAGCACCCCATCCGCAGCCACCGCCTCCCGTTGGCGAGCGCTGACGCACCACCACCTGTTCTGGCCGGTCGCGGTCCTGGTGGCCCTGCTGCTCATCAACGTCCCCTTCACCCCCGACTTCTTCGCGATCAAGATGACGGACGGCCACCTCTACGGCAGCCTCGTCTCGATCGTGCTGTTCGGCTCGCCGCTGATCCTGGTCGCGGTCGGCATGACCCTGGTCATCGCCACCGGCGGCATCGACCTCTCCGTCGGCGCGGTCGTCGCCATCACCGGCGCCCTGACCTGTTCGTACATCAGCGACCAGGCCGACCAGAACGCGTTGGCCGGGGTCTTCCTGGCCATGGGCATCGGCCTGGTGGCCGCGGTCGTCTGCGGTCTGTGGAACGGGTTCCTGGTCGCCCGGATGGGCATCCAGCCGATCATCGCGACCCTGATCATCATGGTCGCCGGACGCGGTGTCGCCCAGCTGATCACCGACGGCCAGATCATCACCATCAACAGCGAGCCGTACAAGCTGATCGGCGGCGGCTACTGGCTGACCCTGCCCTTCTCCATCTTCGTGGTGGCCGCGGTCGTGGCCGTCACCGTGGCGCTGACCCGCAAGACCGCGCTCGGTCTGCTCGTCGAGTCCGTCGGCGGCAACGCCGAGGCCAGCCGCCTGGTGGGCATCCGGTCGCGGCGCATCAAGATCATGGTCTATATGTTCTGCGCCCTGTGCGCGGGCATCGCGGGCCTGATGATCAGCTCCAACACCTCGGCCGCGGACGGCAACAACGCCGGCCTGTGGATCGAACTGGACGCGATCCTCGCCGTGGTCATCGGCGGCACCTCGCTGCTCGGCGGCCGGTTCTCGATCGGCGGCACCGTGATCGGCGCCCTCGTGATCCAGACCCTGACCACCACGATCTACACCATCGGCGTGCCGACCCAGACCAACCTGGTCTTCAAGGCGGCCGTCGTCATCGTCGTCTGCCTGCTGCAGTCCCCGAAGTTCCGGGCCAAGGTCTTCGGCGCCAAGGGGCGCGGAAAGCCCGCCGCCCCGGCGCAGCCCGCCGCCCCGGCCGACGCCGCCCCGAAGATGGAGGTGTCGCGATGAGCGCGACCACCAAGACCCGTACGGCCCCGGAAGGCCGTACGGCGTCCCAGGCGTCCGCGATCACCCGGCTGCTCGGTGACCGGCGGCTGCCGGTCCTGGTCACGGCCGCCCTGTTCCTCGCGATGTACCTCACCGGCCTCGGCCGGTACCAGAACTACGGGTTCGCCGAACCGCAGGTGTTCCTCAACCTGTTCATCGACAACGGCTACCTCCTGGTCGCCGCCGTGGGCGCCACCTTCGTCATCATGTCCGGCGGCATCGACCTGTCCGTGGGCTCGCTGATCGGCTTCACCACGATGTTCACCGCCTGGCTGGTGGAGCGTCAGGGCCTGCCCCTGATCGTGGTCGTCCCCATCGCCCTCGGCGTGGGCGCGTTCGGCGGCTTCCTCATGGGCTATGTGATCCACAACTTCGAGATCCAGCCGTTCATCGTGACCCTCGCCGGGCTCTTCCTCTTCCGGGGCCTGTGCCTGGTCATCAGCAAGGAGTCCATCTCCATCAGCGACTCCACGGTGAGCACGCTGGCCCAGACACGGGTGCCCCTGGGGCTGGGGGAGTTGTCGATCGGCGCCCTCGTGGCCCTGGCCGTCCTCGCCGCAGCCTTCTACGTCCTGCACTACACGCGCTTCGGACGCCGCGTGTACGCCATCGGCGGCAACGAGCAGTCGGCGCTGCTGATGGGGCTTCCGCTGGGCGGCACCAAGATCGCCGTGTACACGGTGAGCGGCTTCTGCTCGGCGCTGGCCGGCCTGCTGTTCATGCTGTACATCCAGTCCGGTGACCCGCTGCACGCCGTCGGCATGGAACTCGACGCCATCGCCGCGGTGGTCATCGGCGGCACCCTGCTGACGGGCGGCTCCGGCTATGTCATCGGCACCCTCTTCGGCGTCCTCGTGCTGGGCCTGATCAAGAGCATCATCCAGTTCGAGGGCACCCTCAGCTCCTGGTGGACGAAGATCGCCACCGGTGTGCTGCTCTGCGCGTTCATCCTGATCCAGCGGGCCATGACGGCCCGTAAGCAGACCTGAGCCGAGGAGCTCCCCGGCACGTCGGCTCCCGCGGTCCGTCGCACACCCCGTGCGGCGGACCGCGCGGCGTTCGCCGACATCGCGGCGAATGGTCGGGCTTGACCTCAACCGAGCAAACCGGAAAGCCCAGTTCCGCACACAACCTTCACAGGAGCCTCTAGGAACGCTCCCTGTGCGGAATCTAGTCTTCCCGCGTCATGGACTACTGCCACCCGTGCCGACGGCACCTCAACGGCGCCCTCGCCTGCCCGGGCTGCGGCACCCCCGTCGAAGAGCTAAGCGCGTACGCGGACGACGCCGACGCGCACCCCGAGGAAGCGGAGCAGACCTCCTCGGTGCCCGAGGACGAGCCCGGCCCCCGCGCCTCGCGCCGCCGGGCCGGCCGGGAGCGAGCGGCGGGGACCCGCTCCAACCGCCGCGACCGCAAGGCGGCCGCCCACCGGCGGCGACGCAAGCGCGTCCTGCTGATCGGCTCCGGGCTGCTGCTGGCCGTCGGCGCGCTGAGCCTGACGGAGCTGGGCATGGAGTCCCCCGGCTCGGGTCCGGCCACCAACGCGGCCGACGACGAGCCCGCGGGGGGTGCCTCGGCCTCCCCCGACGGGGGTTCGGTCGAGCGGGAGGAAACGGGCGAGGGCTCCGGCGAGGACGCCTCCCCGTCCGCCTCGCCCTCCAAGTCGGCCTCGCCGTCCGCCTCCGAGTCGGAGAAGGACGACAAGGACGAGGACGCGGCCGAGCAGGAGAAGGAGCGCGACGACCAGTCCGCGACCGGCGGCTCCCGCCCCGGTGCGTCCCCCTCCGCCCCGGCCGCCACGTCCGGCCCCGACCCGACGGTGGAGCCCACCGACGACCCGACCCCGGACGACCCGGACCCCGAGCCGTCGCCCTCGGAGACGTGCGAGAAGTTCCTGTGGTGGTGCGCCTGAGGGCGGACACGCCCGCGGACCCGGAGAAGAACGACTGACGGGCGACGGCCCCTGACGCATCGTCAGGGGCCGTCGGTCGGTGCGGAGTCACCGGTCGGCGTGGCCCTCCGCGATCTGCTGCCTCTCCCACTGCACCTTCCGCACCACCTCGGGCTTCACCTGACGTTCCTCCAGGGTGTGGACGAGCCCGTCCAACACGTGGGTCGCCGAGTCGCGTCGGCCCAGTTCGTCCATGCCGACCGCGTAACGCGTCACGTCGTGCGTCAGACGGATGTGACCGAAGGTGTTCGCCGCGGCCCCGAGGTCGCCGTAGGCCTGTTCGGCGAGTTGTCCGCCCGCCTCGGCGTCGGTTCCGGCGGCCTCGACGCTCACCGCGCCGTCCTTGGTCGCGAGAACCTTGCCGGGGACGGAGGCCGCGGTGGCCAGACACGCGGCCGAGTGCCTGGCCACGGCCGTGTCGGGGATCCGCTCGGTCACCTCGCGCAGCACGTCGTTGGCGTCGTCCATGACCCGGCTGCCGCCCAGCGCGAGAACGCGTCCCACGGTGTCGGTGAACACGTCGTCGGCGAGGCGCTCCTGATCGCGGCTCGCGGGGCGCTCCACCCGGACGGTGATCGGGTCCGCCAGGATCTGACCGCCGGAGGGGTCGGTGGTGGACGAGCCCCCGTCGCGGGCGGAGCGCAGCGCCGCGTAGACCCGGTAGACGCCGGGCTCGGAGATCTGCCAGCCGCCGACACCCGCGGAGAGGACGACCTGCTCGTACAGCGACTCGTTCGGCTGCAGCAGGACGGGCTCCGGGCGCAGGCAGTAGCGCAGGTACGGCTGGACCACGCGGGCCTCCGTCGTGCCCTCCCGCTGGACGAGGATGCTCAGTTCGTCACTGCGCAGCGTCGCGCGGTTCACCATCGTGGGGACGCCGGAGGTGTTGGTGAGCTTCAGCTCCCCGAACACCGGCTCCAGCATGGCGAAGCGGTAGGCCTGCTGCCGGTCGGTGTCGCGGTTGAAGCGCAGGGTGAGCCGCAAGGGCCCCGTGCCGGCGGTGCGTCGGGCCTGCTCGAAGCCGTGGTGGTCGAACCAGGGGATGTTGCCCTGCTGCACGAACCGCTCGGGAGCGTGCCGCAGGAAGCGGAGTTCGTCCTCGGAGAAGAAGTACCGGAAGCCGGCGAAGAACGCCTGCTCGCCACCGTCGAAGCGGTGCGGGTAGTTCATGTAACTGAAGGCGCGGGGCTCGTCCGGCAGCGGGATCCAGGGGGTGCCCAGCGACTTCTGCCACGAGTGCGCGAGGTTGAAGCAGTGACCGATCTCGTGCACCGCCGTCCAGAAGCGCATCCGACGCACGTACGCCTCGGGGTCGGGGTCGTTCGGCGGCCGTTCGGAGATGAACGACTTCGAGAACACCGCGCAGCCCTGCCGCTGGGCGGTGCCGATGTCGTCGAACATGATGCCGCCCAGACCGGGACCTTGGTCGTGCTGACCGGCGAACAGCGTCCACACCTGCCACTGGGCGACGCCCTGTCCCGTGGGGCCGGGCTTCCAGGCGGACCAGTGCCGCTGCATGGCGTCGTGCATCTCGATGTCGGACCACGTGCCGTTCACCGAGTCGGACAGCGGAATCTCGTTGCCGCCCCGGGTCCGCGTGACATGGATGCCCTGTCGGCTGAACGCGTCCTCCACGGTGAGGGTGGTGTTCGGGAGGTCGGGCGGCCGCACGGGGTGGTCGTGCAGCGCGTACTCGACGGTCTGTTCGGCGTCGGAGACCCTGTCGTACTCGATCTCCACCTCGCGGAAGTGCGGCGTGGCGTGCACGTAGCGCACCACCTCGTCGGGGGCGTCCGGCCGTACGAAGGTCACGAAGGCGCCCATGGTCTGCAGGGGCGGGGTGCCGGTCAGCTGGACCCGGATCGCCGTGCCCGGCCGCAGGGCCGTGTTGCCGTCGCGGTACTTGATCGGTCCGGCGTACGTGCCGTTCGGTTCCTTGCGGACCTTGGCGAGCCAGGTGAGCCGGCCGCTGGTGAGCCGCCAGACCGTGCCGGAGACCGTCATGGTGGGAGCGGGACCGTCCACGTCCACGCGCAGTTCCTCGAAGGACACGGCGGCGCTCTCGGGTGCCGCGACCTCGGCCTGGACCGGGGCCTGCCCGGACACGTTCCGTTGCGGGGCGGCCGGTTCGCCGTCGCCCGACGGCGCGGCCGACGTCAGGGGAAAGCCGACCGCCGCCGTCGCGCCGAACGCCGCCTCGGGAACGGCCTCGGCGGCCCCCGCGACGCCGGCGGGCGGCACGGGGAGATCGAGGCGCAGGTACACGCCGCTGCGCCCTGTCGGCGCGATGCCCTCGGCCTCGGCGGCCGGTTCGAGCGCGGTCGGCCTCTCGCCGCCCAGACGGCGGGAGATCGTGCCCATCACCGCGTTGACGAGCTGGTCGAACTCACTGCGCGGGCTGGATTCCTGAGTGGTCATGCTGCCTCCTGCTTCCGCCCACGCCGGGCACGGGCGGATGAAGGTGAACGGTGAACGGCCGGGACCCCGGACCGTTCCGGTCCGGAGAGACGTGGGCCTGGGCGATGCCGACCTACGAGCCGGAGCCGTCGAAAGCGGCTGCGGGGGCGTCGTCAGGGGGAACGCGGCATCGGACGGCGCGCGAAATGTTGAAATTCACCCGATAGGCGGGTTTTCCCTCTGGCCAGTCAAAGCCCGGCAGGGGAGAGGCGCAACCGGACCGCCGGGAGAGGGCCGTCCCCCGGCCCGTACGGTGACGGGCCCTCACACATAGCCGCGTAGGCCTCCGCCGGTCGCGGCGTGGAGGCCGCCGTCGGCGGCGCGACTGATCCCGACCCACCGGGTGACACCCGCGTCGACCCCGATGCGCAGCCGCTCGACGTCGTCGACCCGTACGCCGATCGAGTGGTCTCCCTGAGGCAACCGGACGGGGACCGAGCGGGCGAGGCCGATCTGCATCCGGGTGCGAACCTCGGGATCGTCCAGCACGACGTCCCCGTCCACCACGACCACGACGTGCTGGCCCTCGAAGCCCTCCTCCAGCGCGATGGTCAGCTCGACCGGCTCATCCAAGGCTCTGCCCTCCGTCGGGAACGCGTCGATCGGGCGGATCGGTCGGCGGCCGTCCCACGTCCGACAGCGTCTCGCGCGCTCGCGCGTCGACGAAGCGGGTCACGAGATGCTGTGCGGCGCCGAAGATGACGGCCCAGGCCACTATTTGGGGGCTGGAGTCCAGGTCGCTCAGACCGGGAACGAACGCACCCCTGATGAGCAGGACACCGATGAAGGCGGTCAGAGCCCCGGTGGGGAATTTCAACAGGGCCGCCGCGAGCGGCAGCATGTACGGCGAACTCGTCCCCTGGATCCGGCGCAGCGAGGCGATGACCGTGAGCGCCGCGCCGGCGAGCCCCGCGGCCTCCACGACGAGGACGTCGACGTCCTCGGCGTAGTCGCTCGGCTGATTGCCCGGCTTCTTTCGCACTTCCCCGGACGGGCACGCGGCGAAGTCCCTGCCCTCGGGGAGGAAGCACATGTTCAGGGAGTCGGGGCAGTACCAGCCCCAGACCGCGAGCCCGCCCGCGCCGAGCAGGACGAAGAAGGTCGCGATCCGCAGAATGATGCTGAGGCTGCGCACCCTGCTGAATTCGCCGTCCAGCGCCTCGTAGGAGGCGCTCAGGCCGGAGACGAGCAGTTCACGGTCGCCCGGCAGCCGTTCCGCCGCCTCCACGCGTCCCGCGGCCGCGGCCACCTTCACCCGCAGCGGGTCGTTCGGGCGCAGATGCTGCTCGACGTGGCTCAGCACGTCGGCGCTGCGGCCGACCAGGTCCTGATCCGAACACAGGCTGAGCAGCATCACGTCGGCCGCGCGCACATTGGCCCAGGTTCTCTCCAGGGCGGCGGCTCCCGTGAAGAGACGGCGCCGAACGGAGACGGCGTGGCGCGCCTCCTCCAGGTGCCGTGCGATCCCTTCCAGGGTCTTTTCCCGCTGACACTGCTCGGCCGGGTCCTCGACCGTGCGACACCTCTCACGGGCCGCCTGCTGTTCCAGGAAGAGGATGTGGGCGACGGCTCGCTCACGCCAGGCTGTTCTGTGTCCCCTGACCATCTCCGCGGGGGAGCGGGGGAGTTGGGCCACGTTCACCCGGCGGGCCGGCCCGCCGGCGGGAGAGGGCTTCTCCGGGGCGGGCGTCGGGGTGCGCCTGAGTACGTGTGAGGCGATCCACAGGAGAACGACGGCGGCGACGCCGCCTCGGGGCCGTTTCGTGCCGTCCGCACCGTCGAAGGCTTCCCCGTTGGTCATCCCGACCTCCAGCAAAGGCTCCCCTGCTCAGCGTAGGACGGACGGCCGGCAGGTGCACCTACGCCCGCGCGCCGGGCCGGCGCGCCACGCCCGCGCCTACGCCTGCTCCCCCAGCATCCGCCGCAACAGATCCCGCAGGGACTCCCGCTCGGTCGTGCTCAGGCCCGCCAGCGGCTCGCGGGCGAAATCCAGGGAGCTCCGGAGGCTGCCGGCCACCCGGCGGCCCTCGGCGGTGGCGGCCGCCAGTTTCACGCGGCGGTCGTTCGGGTCGGGGCGGCGTTCCACCAGGCCCCGTGCCTCCAGGCGGTCCACGATGCCGGTCACGTTCGACGGCTCGCAGCGGAGTTTCTGGGCGAGGCGACGCATGGGGAGCGGTTCCAGGGAAAGGAGGCCGAGGAGGCGGGCCTGGGCACCGGTGAGGCTGTGTTCGGCGGCGGCGTCCTCGTACTCCTCGTGGTAGCGGGCCACCACCGTGCCGATGAGTCCGACGACCTCCATGGTCAGCGGGTCGATGCGGGGGGTCGTCTTCTGCGTGGGCATGGCTTCGAGAGTACCCCTTTACTTGACAACATGAAATATTCAAGAGCATGGTTGTTTCATACGCTGAATTAACCGCACGGTATGTACGCACACCGCATGCCCCGCACACCGCAGAAAGGCCACCCCGATGCCCGACACCCCCGCCCTCCCCGCCACCAGCCGCGAATGGCACCTGCTGAGCCGTCCCGTCGGCTGGCCCAAGGACGAGGACTTCGCCCTGGTCGAGGCGGAGATCCGGCAGCCCGGCGCGGGTGAGGTCCTCGTGCGGAACGCGTACCTCTCCGTGGATCCGTACATGCGTGGCCGCATGAGCGACGCGAAGTCCTACGTCGCCCCCTTCGAGCTGGGCAAGGTCATGCAGGGCGGCGCCGTCGGAGAGGTCGTCGCCTCGGCGGCCGACGGCATCGCCGTCGGCGACCACGTGCTGCACTTCGGCGGCTGGCGCGAGTACGCCACCATCGACGCCAAGCAGGCCGTGAAGGTCGACCCGGACGCCGCGCCGCTCTCCACCTACCTCGGCGTCCTCGGGATGACCGGCCTCACCGCCTACGCGGGCCTGCTGCGGGTCGGCGCCTTCAAGGAGGGCGACGCCGTGTTCGTCTCCGGCGCCGCCGGTGCCGTCGGCAGCCAGGTCGGCCAGATCGCCAAGCTCAAGGGCGCCTCGCGCGTCATCGGTTCGGCCGGCTCCGACGACAAGGTCAAGCTGCTCGTCGAGGAGTACGGCTTCGACGCCGCCTTCAACTACAAGAACGGCCCCGTGTGGGAGCAGCTCAAGGAGGCCGCCCCCGACGGCATCGACGTCTACTTCGACAACGTCGGCGGTGAGCACCTGGAGGCCGCGATCGGCGCGCTCAACCTGCGGGGACGGGCCGTGATCTGCGGCATGATCTCCCAGTACAACGCGACGGAGCCGACCCCCGGCCCGCGCAACATGGTCAAGATCCTGCAGAACCGCCTCCGCGTCGAGGGCGTCCTGGTCGGCGACCACTACGACCTCCAGCCGCAGTTCGTCCAGGAGGTCGGCCCCTGGGTCGCCTCGGGCGAACTCAAGTACCGCGAGACCGTCGTGGAGGGCATCGAGAACAACCTGGAGGCCTTCCTCGGCGTCCTGCGCGGCGACAACACGGGCAAGATGATCGTCAAGCTCTGAGCCCCGACCCGTGACGGTCGCCCGTCCACGGTCGTTGCACAGCGCGGAGTCCGCACCCCTGGACGTGGGGTGCGGACTCCGTCGTGTGCGGGTGCCTCAGCGTGCCGACGCCAGCGCCGCCGTGTGCACCGCCCGCACCAGCCCCGCGTTCTCCGGGGCCGCCCCGCCCGGGAAGGCCGCGCGGCGGCGGGTGTAGCCGTAGGCGAGGCCGCTGCGAGGGTCGGCGAAGGCCTGGGAGCCCCCCGCGCCGCTGTGGCCGAAGGTGCCGGCGCCGAGGAAGGGGTGGACGAGCTCGGCGGTGGCCTGGAAACCGAGGCCGAACGCCTTCGGGGCGCGCGAGACGAGGTCGTGGCCGAGGGAGTGCACCTGGCCGATCTCGGCGACGGTGTCGGGCTTCAGCAGCGGCGGCCGGCCGTCCACCGTGCTGATGGCCGCCGCGTACATCCCGGCCAGTCCACGCGCCGAGCCGACACCGCCCGCCGACGACTGCCCGCTCGCGCGCACGATCCGCGCGTTGGGGAAGTCCGTCAGCTCACCTGGCTCCGGCACCTGGTTGTTGAACGCGATCGACGCCAGCGTGTGCGGGCCGCTCGGCACGGCGTCCAGCTCGGCCCGCTGCGCCGGCGTCGGCGTCATGGGCAGGACGGTCCGGAAGCGGGGCTCGTGCTCGGCCGGCAGCCCCAGGAAGAAGTCGAGCCCGTACGGGGCGCGGACCCGCTCCTCGTACACCTCCTGGAGCGTGCGGCCCGTTGCCCGCCGTACGACTTCGCCGGTGAGCGCCCCGATGACCAACGCGTGGTAGCCGAAGGCGGCGCCGGGACGCCAGTACGGGCGCTGCACGGCGAGGCGTTCGGCGATGACACGGTCGTCCGCCAGTTCCTCCAGGGTGAACCCGGCATCGGTGCCGACGAGCCCCGCCCGGTGCGAGATCAGCTCCCGCAGGGTCACCGCCCTCTTGCCCTCGGCCGCGAACTCCGGCCAGTAGTGGGCGACTTCACGGTCCAGCTCCAGAACACCGTCCTGGATGAGGAGCGCGACGACGAGATGGGCGGCACCCTTGGTCGACGAGAACACGCCGTGCAGTGTGTCGCCGCCCGTCGCCGCCTCCTCCTCGGGGCCCGCCCACAGGTCGACGACCCGTCGCCCGTGCACATACGCGGTCAACTGCCCCTCGTAGTCGGCCCGTTCCCCGGCCACGAAGGCGGCGAACTCCTCGCGCACCGCCTCGAAGCCGTCGGCGACCGTGCCATGGACGCCGGCCGTCCGGGTCCCCTGGGTCATGCGCGCTCCTCCTCCTCGGTCCCAGCTATTTCCACACGGTCAGCAAAGCCCGTCCCACCTGCGGGAATTCCCCCTTCGGATGGTCCCGGAAGAGGGGCTCGGTGCCGAAGAGGACCGCGTTCGGGCCGCTGACCACGGACGGCCGGCCCGCGGCGGCCGCCGGCCCGCCGGAGCCGTCCTCCGACGGGCGCCAGTGCCCGGAGACCAGCGGGTTGCCGATGCCGTACGACTGCTCGACGGTCACGCCGTCGCCCAGCTCGGTGAACCATACGGGCGCGTAGACGAAGCTGTGATCCGGCGCGCCGCCGGTCACCGCGCCACCCGAATTCACCACGCGCACCACGCCGTTGGCGTCCCCGTTGCCCTGGACCGCCGTGGCCTTCAGCCGCCCGGTGGCCGAGGCGAGCGCCGCGCCGGCCGCGCCCCGGCCGACGAGTCCGTGCCCGGAGAGGAACCCGGCGAGAGCCGTGCGGGCGGACGGGTTCAGAGCGCCGTACGACAGCCCGGAGGACACGAACAGCACATCGGCCCGCGACCAGTCGAAGCCCGCGTTGAGGACCGCCGTCGACACCGGCACCACGTCGAAGTTCATCTCGCGCAGCGCGAACAACTCACCCGCCGTGACGGCCGCGGCGACGCGGACCGGGCGCAGGGGTGTGCCCTTCAGGCCCTTGGCCGCCTCGAAGACCACGTCGTACGAGCGGGCGAGCACCTCGGCCTTCCGCCGTGCCGAGGACGGGACGAGCGCGCTGCCGTCGGCCGCCTGCCGTACCGCGACCCCGTCCTTGAGGAGGGAGTTGAGGGCGGCGACCTCCTGCGGGGAGTCGAGCCGCAGCCGCAGGTCGCCGCGCGGGGCGACGTGTCCGACGCGGGCGGCGGACGTCACCGGCCGGGCGGGCACGGCGGACGGACGCCCGCTGTCCGCCCGAACGACGGTCGCGCCCCACAGCCGCCCCAGGCTCCAGCCGGAGATGTCGTACATCGCCGAGACCTTGTCACTGATGTCCCGCCCGTCGGCGAGCAGCACATTGGCCATGCCGCGCTTGGGCTGCCGCAGGTCGACGACGTACGACCCCTTCGCGTACCACCGGCCGTCGAGCCGGAAGGCACGGGTCGCGCGCGTCACGCGTACGTCGTTGGCGAGCAGGTGGTCGACGAGTCGCGCGGCGGCCGTGGCGGAGCGCTGCCCGCCGCCTGCCGGGATGACGTAGGCGCGCGGGAAGCGGGTCGTGTAGACGTCCTCGGGGCCGATGCCGGGTACATCTGGGACGGTCGCTTCGGAGACCGGGACCTGGGCGGCGCCCGCGGCACCGCGCCGGAAGACCTCGATCTGGTCGGCGATCAGCGAAGTCCGCTTCTCCCGTACGAAGTCGAGGGTCGCCCGCAGGGCCGCGCCCGCCACATCGACGTTGATCGAGGACCGGCGGCGCAGTTCCTCGACCGGCAGTGACTCGTACGCCGCGTTGTTCACCTGCAGCGGGATCTCCACGGTGTGCGCGGCGACCGTGCCGTGGAAGGCCGCGTACTGCGGGGTGAAGATCGGCGGCCAGTCGTCCCATCCCTCCTCCGAGTCGCGGAACGGGATCTGGGCCGGGTCGACGCCGTCCTTCCCGGGCGTGTAGCCGAGGCCGTTGACGGCGGACTCCATGCGGAGCGCGTTCGCGTAGGTGTTCTTCAGGAAGAGGTCGTACTCGTAGTTCTCGCCGTGCGGGGGAGTGGTGGGCTCGATGAGTGTGCCGTTGACGTACCCGTGCAGATCGAGCATGACGACGGGCTGCTTGTCGATCCCGATCTGCCGCATCGCCCGCACCTCGGGCTGCGAGGCGGTGACGAAGTCCCGGTTCATGTCGAACCCGCCCGCGTTGGCGCGGGTGCCCGCGATCCGGCCGTCCGGGTTGGCGGTGATGTTGAAGTACAGCCGGGAGTGGGAGAGGAGGTCCTTCGTCCCGGCGTCGGTCGCCGTCGCCAGCCGCTCGATGAGTTCGAGGGAAGCGTCGGTGCCCTCCCACTCGTTGCCGTGGATGTTGTTGTTGAAGAAGACGGGCGCCTTGTACGTCTTCCGGATCTCCGGGCTCCGGGCGGCCGACCGGGGTGCGGACTCGATGAGTTCACGCATCCGTGCCTGCTCGCGGGCCTGTCGTGGGGTCTCCGGGGCGGTCACGGTGACGAGGTAGAGCCGGTGGCCGCCGGCCGACCGACCGGCGATCTCCACACTCACCCGGTCGCCGAGCCGCTGAAGGGCGTTCAGCTTCGGGGCGATGGCGTGGTACGGGGTGAGGCCCAGCTTGAGGGACTTGTCGGCGGGGTTCTCCGGGTCGGCGGAGAGGACCTGCTCGCGGGGGTAACCGCGGCTGGAACCGGCCGTGTCGGCGAGGTCCGCGACCGGTGCGGTCAGGGCTCGACGGGTGACGCTCGCCGGGGCCTGGGCGGCGCCCGGCGACAGGGCCGAGCCCTCCCGGACCGGTGGCTTGGGGTCGGCGCCCGCGGGGTGCGGGGCGATCAGCAACGACCTTGCGGTGACGGTGACGGCGGCGACGCTGAACAGTGCGGATCTCGGGCCGGGTCTCGGCGGACGCACGCTACCTCCTGGAGTGGGGGTCCTTGTGGAGCGGGTTCCTACGACGTGCCGGTGCGGGTGTCGACAACGGACGGCCGGCCGGGGCCGGTCGACCACAGGTGGTCTACATGTTCGACTCCCGGGCAACAAGAGGGCACAGGCGACACGAGAACCTAGGAGCTGTCACCACTTGCCTAAAGCTTTTAGGCAGCTGCATAATCGGCATCGCCGAACGGATCGGAAGGACGGTGTCACGAGCATGGCGCGTGCGGGGCTCAGCCCGGAACGTCTCACCCTCGCGGGCGCCGAGTTGGCCGACGAGATCGGCTTCGACGCGGTGACCGTCTCGGAGTTGGCCCGCCGCTTCGACGTGAAGGTCGCGAGCCTGTACTCGCACGTACGCAACTCCCAGGACCTCAGGACCCGGATCGCCCTCCTCGCCCTGGAGGAGATGGCCGACCGGGGCGCCGCCGCGCTCGCCGGCCGGGCCGGCAAGGACGCGCTGGCGGCCCTCGGCCATGTGTACCGCGACTACGCCCGCGCACACCCCGGCCGGTACGCGGCGGCCCAGTTGAGACTGGACCCCCAGACGGCCGCGGCGAGCGCGGGCGGCCGGCACGCGCAGATGACCAGGGCGATCCTGCGCGGCTACGACCTCACCGAGCCGGACCAGACCCACGCCGTCCGGCTCCTCGGCAGCGTCTTCCACGGCTACGTCAGCCTGGAGTCGTCCGGCGGCTTCAGCCACAGCCGGCCCGACTCCCAGGAGAGCTGGGAACGCGTCCTGGACGCCCTCGACGCCCTGCTGCGCAACTGGCCGCCCCCACCACCCGGTTGACCTCCGGGCGCGCCCATGCGTCGACCACCGCCGGACAGTCCCTCCCCGCCCCACCGATCGTCAGGTTGAGCCCTTGCCCACCGACCCGCACGAGAACCCGACCATGGCCTCCCCCTGGATCACCACCCCCATCACCGCCGACCTCCTGCGCGGCGCCCTGGAGCTGGAGCGCACCGAACACGGCGTCCTGCCGCACCGGTTGCCCGCCCGTGCCCGCGCCCAGTGCACCGATCCACAGCTGGCCATGGTCGAGTCCCAGCCCTCCGGCGTACGCCTGGTCTTCCGCACCCGCGCCACCGCCGTCGCACTCGACGCCCTGCGCACCAAGCGGACCTACGTGGGCGCCCCGCCCCGCCCGGACGGCCTGTACGACCTCGTCGTCGACGGCCGCCCGACCGCCCGAGGGAGCGTGCCGGACGGCAACACCCTGACCATCGACATGACCACCGGTACGGCGGAGCACCGGCCGGGACCGCCCGGCACGGTGACCTTCACGGACCTCCCCGAGGGCCTCAAGACGATCGAGATCTGGCTCCCGCACAACGAGACCACCGAACTCGTCGCCCTGCGCACCGACGCCCCCGTCGAGCCCGCCCCCGACCCGGGCCGCCGGGTCTGGCTGCACCACGGCAGCTCGATCAGCCACGGCTCCGACGCCGCGAGCCCCACCGGCATCTGGCCCGCCCACGCCGCCTCCCTCGCCGGAGTCGAACTCATCAACCTGGGCCTCGGCGGCAGCGCCCTCCTCGACCCCTTCGTCGCCCGAGCCATCCGGGACACCCCCGCCGACCTGATCAGCCTCAAGATCGGCATCAACCTCGTCAACCACGACGTGATGCGGCTGCGCGCGTTCACCCCGGCCGTCCACGGCTTCCTCGACACGATCCGCGACGGGCACCCCACCGTCCCGCTCCTCGTCGTCTCGCCGATCCTGTGCCCCATCCATGAGGACACCCCCGGCCCCAGCGCCCCCGACCTCACCGGCCTCGCCGAGGGCCGCCTCCGCTTCCGCCCCATGGGCGACCCGGAGGACCTCACCCCCGGCAGGCTCACCCTCCGCGTCATCCGCGACGAGCTCAAGGCGATCGTGGCCCAGCGCACTCCGGAGGACCCCGGCCTCCACTACCTCGACGGCCTCACCCTCTACGGCGAGCAGGACGCCGCCACCCTGCCCCTCCCGGACGACCTGCACCCGGACGCGGAGACCCACCACCTCATCGGAGAACGCTTCGCGAACCGGGTCTTCACGGCAGAGGGTGCGTTCGCCCCATAGGGGGCGCGGGGCACCGCGCGACCAGCCACGCCCAACCCGCACGTACGCTCCCAGGGAAGACCGTTCCTAGGGACTGAGCGGGAGTGAGTCCTGTTGCCAGGTCTCGTGCTCGGCCGGGTGCGGGCCAGACGCTTGCCGCCGCGCACCACGTGCACGATCCCGGCCTCACGGTCGGCCCGCGCGGCAGCCAGCCGGTCCCGCAGCACCCGCAGCCGCCGCGACTTCGCGTGCCACTCCCGCCGCGACCGGTAACCCCCGGCGCGTTCTTCGTGCCCTTCTGCCCGACCGGCAGCGCACCTTGAGATCCTTCGAAGCCAGCGACCCCAGATGCCCGCCCACCAGACGCAGCACCTTCTCATCGCCCGGCGTCAGCTGCTTGAGGCGGGTCCGGACAGCCACACCAGACGGCACCGGACGCGACGAACGGCGCCGCCACACTCCGCAGCTCACTCATCCCCTCACCCCCACCCGTAGATCCCGTCGCCATGCGCAACGAGCACCTCCCATGAAGGTCACGCATTCGATGAGAGAACGTCAGTTCCCAGCTGAAACAACCGGCCCCACGACCGAGGCACGCGACACGACACCGACCTCCAGCACCCACTCCCACTCACCAGAGCGTTCTTGAACACACTCCAGTGACAACAGCTCCAAACCCCTTCTGGGTAAAGTGCGCCCATGCGCGATCTAGGGGTGGGTTTCCAGTACCTCGTCCAGGGCCAACGCTGGGTGGCCAGGCACGGGAAGCAGTACGGCTTCGGCCTGATCCCGGGCCTCATCACCATGGTCCTCTACATAGCCGCCCTGGTGGGCCTCGCCGTCTGGGGCCCGGACTTCGTCACCTGGGCCACGCCCTTCGCGGACGACTGGTCCAGCCCCTGGCCGGGCCTCTTCCGCGGCCTCCTCACGGCCGTCCTGTTCGGCCTGGCGCTGGCCCTCGCGGTCATCACCTTCACCGCCGTGACCCTCCTCATCGGCCAGCCCTTCTACGAGAACCTCTCGGAGAAGGTCGACCGGGACGTCTCACCGGACGGCACCGCCCCGGAGTCCGACCTGCCGCTGTGGCAGGAGCTGTGGATCTCGGCCCGGGACAGCCTCCGGGTCCTCGCGCGGGCGCTCGTCTGGGCCGTCCTGCTCTTCGCCCTCGGCTTCGTCCCGTTCATCGGCCAGACGGTGGTCCCGGTGATCGGCTTCTTCGTCACCGGCTTCTTCCTCACCGAGGAGCTGACCGCCGTCGCCCTCCAGCGCCGTGGCGTCGAACTCCGCGACCGCCTCGCCCTCCTGCGCTCCCGCAAGACACTGATCTGGGGCTTCGGCACCCCCCTGGGCCTCGCCTTCCTGGTGCCCTTCGTCGCCGTCTTCCTGATGCCGGGCGCGGTCGCCGGTGCCACCCTCATGGCCCGTGACCTGCTGGGCGAGGAGACGACCGGCGAGGACGAGCGCAACCGTGTCCCCGCCGCCGGCCACCCCGCCCCGCCGATGTTCCGCAAGCCCGAGGTCGGCGCGTGAACGAGTTCCTCGCCGTCGCGGTCATCACGGTCCTCGCCCCCGGCGCGGACTTCGCCATCCCTTGTTCTTCGCAGGGAATCCTGGCCTTCAGGTCGGGCGGGAATGCGATTCTCGGTCTGGAGGCGCGAAGCGCCGGAGATCGCTACGCCTGTGGGGTGACGGTCACGCCGGGCGCTTCTGGTTCTCGATGTAGTCCTTGACGATGCTCAGCGGTGCGCCGCCGCAGGACCCCGCGAAATACGACGGGGACCAGAACACCGAGCCCGTGCCGATCCGGTTGATCCGGCCGGTGTACTCCGCGCGCAGGTAGCGGGAGCTGACGCCTTTGAGGCTGTTGACGAGCTTGGACAGGGCGATCTTCGGCGGGTAGTGCACGAGCAGTTGGACGTGATCGCCTTCGCCGTTGAACTCCCGCAGTTCCGCGCCGAAGCTCTCGCACACGTCGCGCATGATCGCCTCGCAGCGCGTCAGCATCTCGCCGTTGAAGACCTCCCGCCGATATTTCGTGACGAACACCAAGTGTGCGTGGAGGTTGAAAACGACATGATTTCCTCGTCGGATGTTGGGATCTGGTTCCCAGCGCGGTGACATGCGCCAAGCGTATTAGGATCAAGTGAACTCGACCGGAGGGGGTGGGCTGGATGATCCGTGCGTACAAGTTCCTCCTGCGGCCCACCGTCCGCCAGGCCCAGGCACTTGCGGAGATGCTGCGGGATCACTGCTCCCTCTACAACGCGGCGTTGCAGGAACGCCGCGACGCCTGGCGGCATCCGTCGAAGACCACCGTCACGTACGGGATGCAGTCGGCGCAGCTCAAGGAGATCCGGGCGTTCGACCCCGAGCGTCAGGGCCGCTGGTCGTTCAGCTCGCAGCAGGCCACCCTGCGCCGCCTGGACAAGGCGTTCACCGCGTTCTTCCGCCGGGTCAAGTCCGGTGACACGCCCGGCTATCCGCGCTTTCGCGGGGTGAACTGGTTCGGCACGGTGGACTTCCCCAAGGACGGCGACGGCTGCCGGTGGAATTCCACCCCGCACGATGCCGTCACCCGTGTCCGCTTCCAGGGCGTGGGCCACGTCAAGGTGAACCGGCACCGTGCCGTGGCCGGCCGCGTCAGGACCGTGTCGGTCAAACGCGAGGGCCGTAAGTGGTTCGTCGTGCTCAGCGTCGAGCAGGACCAGCCCGAACCGCTGCCCGCGACCGGCAGCATGGCCGGCATCGACCTGGGCATCGCGAACTTCCTCGCCGACTCGAACGGCGCTTTCGTGCCCAACCCGCGCCATGGCCGCCGCGCGGCCGAAAAGCTCGAAGCCGCGCAGCAGGCCCTGTCACGGTTCCCGCGCCGCAAGGCCAAAGACCGCACCGCCAACCACCAGCGCGCGGTGGACAAGGTTGCCCAGCTCCACGCCAAGGTACGGCGTCAGCGCCTCGACCACGCCCACAAGACCGCCCTCGGCCTGGTCCGCGCACACGACGTCATCGCGCACGAAGACCTCAAGATCCGCAACATGAGCAAGGTCCCCGCATCCAGGCCTGACCCCGACCGGCCGGGCACCTTCCTGCCCAACGGGGCAGCCGCCAAAGCCGGGCTCAACAAGTCGATCAGCGATGCCGGATGGGGGGTGTTCCTGACGATCCTGCACGCCAAGGCTGAAAGCGCCGGACGGGAAGTGATCGCCGTGAACCCCCGCAACACCTCCCGCACATGCCCCGAATGCGGGCATATTGCCAAGGAGAACCGGCCCACACAGGAAAAGTTCCACTGCGTCGCCTGCGGCCACACCGCGCACGCCGACACCGTGGCAGCCACCAACGTTCTACGGGCCGGGCTGGTCCGTCGCCACGCCAACCCGGCATAGCGAGAAGCCCCCGGCTTCAACCGGGGGAGGAGTCACGGTCATCCGCAACAGCTACGGCCTGTTCATGGGGTAGAGCCCTGGCGGCCTCGCCTATTCGGCTGTCGCGTATTCCTCTCTGATTGAGGTTCCCTGGTGACCGTCTGTGGTCGTGCCGACAAGTTGACGCGGATGTTACGCAGCGGGCGGAGGCGCGACAGCTGGTGGGCCGTAGCGGGCGAATGTCCTGGAATGTCCGGTTTCATTGGGCGCTCGTCGCACCTGTCGCCATTCGATCGGTTGGCGACACCGAAAGAGACCGGCGCTGAGCCTCCGTAGGCGCTGGCGGACGGCTGACGGGGCGTCGGGCGCGTGCGCGGTGAGCGCGTGTACTCCACGAGGCAAGTCCCTTAATGTGCGGACGTGTTGGAATCGATCAGGAATCGAGATGCTCGGTCCTCGGAACCGCTTCTAACCTGACCGTCATGGACATCACCATTCACACGACTTCCCTCCCGCACGACGACCCGGATGCGTCGCTCGCCTTCTACCGCGATGTCCTCGGCTTCGAGGTCCGAAGCGATGTCGGACAGGGCAAGATGCGGTGGATCACGGTCGGCCCGGCAGGTCAGCCCGACACGTCGATCCTTCTGGCACCGCCGGCCGCCGACCCGGGAATCACCGAAGACGAGCGCCGCACCATCGCGGAGATGATGGCCAAGGGCACCTATGGCTGGATACTGCTGGCCACCCCGGACCTCGACGCCACGTTCGAGAAGGTGCAGGCTGGTGATACCGAGGTCGTCCAGGAGCCGACCGAGCAGCCGTACGGCATTCGCGACTGCGCGTTCCGCGACCCTGCGGGCAACCTGGTCCGCATCCAGGAGATTCGCTGATGCTGACGGGTATCGGTGCGGGGGTGCGGGCCTACCGCGTGACCACCTGCAGGGAACGCGGCGTCGCATCCGTACAGAGGTTCCTGTTGTGCAGGCCGGCCATCATCGCCGAGCGTCTGGGGCGCCTGCCGAGGCGGGCGCCCCAGACGCTCGTAGACGTCGATGGAAGATGAGGAAAGGGGAGGTGTTCTCATGTGTCAGCCCGAGTGGCGGCGTGCCCGCGTCCAGGCGCAGCGCCTGGCTGATCTCGTGCGGCTGCGCCGCGTCCGCGACCGGATCGACAGGGAGTACACGCAGCCGCTGAACGTGGAGGAGCTCGCCCGCGGCGTGAACATGTCCGCCGGGCACCTCAGCCGGCAATTCAGGGCCGCCTACGGTGAGTCGCCGTACGCGTACCTGATGACGCGTCGCATCGAGCGTGCGACGGCGCTGTTGCGGCGGGGCGACCTCAGCGTCACCGAGGTCTGCTTCGAGGTCGGCTGCGCGTCGCTGGGCACGTTCACCACCCGCTTCACCGAGCTCGTCGGCATGCCGCCCGGGGTCTTCCGGCGTCAGGCTGCGGATGCGGCGGCCGACCACGCTGCGGGCGCGGACCACGATGCGGGCTCTGCGATCAGGGTGGAGGGAATGCCGGCGTGTGTGGCGAAGCAAGTGACAAGACCCGTCAGGAATCGAGAAGTCACGGCCACCGAGCAGCCCCTAGCGTGATGGCCATGGCAATCACCGCTTCCACCGCATCCAGCACGCCCCTCGCATCCGTCACCCTCGAGGTGGCCGACCCCGAGGCAGCCCGCCGCTTCTACACCGCCTTCGGAGTAGACACGCGCATACGCCTGCGGGCGTCCGAGGCGCACTCCACCGGATTCCGTGGATTCACCCTGGCGCTCACGGTGTCCCAGCCGGCCACCGTCGACAGCTTCGTCGGCGCCGCCCTGGACGCTGGCGCCACGGTGCTGAAGCCCGCCGCGAAGTCGCTGTGGGGCTACGGCGGCGTCATCCAGGCGCCGGACGGGACGATCTGGAAGATCGCCACCTCGGCGAAAAAGGACACAGGCCCGGCCCATCGCGAGATCGACGAGATCGTGCTCCTGCTCGGCGTCGAGGACGTGAAGGCCAGCAAGCAGTTCTACGTCGGCCGGGGCCTGACCGTGGCCAGGAGCTTCGGCGGCAAGTACGCCGAGTTCACGTCCGACGAGCCCGGCTCCATCAAGCTGGCGCTTTACAAGCGCGGCGGGTTGGCCAAGGACCTCGGCGTCCTTGCCGACGGCACCGGCTCGCATCGCGTCGTCCTCGGTAGCACCGCCGGCCCCTTCACCGATCCGGACGGATTCGCCTGGGAGGCTGCCGGGGCGCTCGCCCCCGCGCCGTCCACGACGCCTCCCCTGTCCTGACCCACGGGCCCCGCACTCCCGCCCCGAACCGCCTCATCCCCGTACGAGAGGAAACCCTGCCATGCAGTCCATGCATTCTTCCGCCGAGAACTCCGGCACGACCTCTGAGCAGTACAAGGGCTTTTCCGCTGAGGAGCGGACCGCGATGAAGGAGCACGCGCAAGAACAGAAGAAGGCGGCGGCGCGGCGCGGTTCGTCCCGGGTGGAGAAGGAGGCGGCAGCGGAGCGGGACGTGCTCGCGAAGATCGCCGAGATGCCGGCCGCGGACCGGGTCCTCGCCGAGCGGATACACGACATCATCAAGACCGCGGCTCCGGACCTCACGTCGAAGCTTTGGTACGGGATGCCCGCGTATGCCAGAGACGGCAAGGTCCTCTGCCACTTCCAGAGCGCGCAGAAGTTCAAGTCGAGGTATGCCACGCTCGGCTTCAGCGACGAGGCGGCACTCGACGACGGCGCCATGTGGCCGGCCGCCTACGCCCTGAAGGAGCTGACTGCAGCCGACGAACAGCGCATCAGCGCGCTCGTCAAGAAGGCAGTGGGCTGAGACCGCTGCTGGGGCTCCTCGCACAGCCCGGCATCCACCAGGTAGTCGGCCAGCTTCTCCGGATACTCGTCCACATTCGGGAACCGGCCCATCCGCTGGTGTGACTCCAGTGCCAGCGGCAACGCGAGCTGAGGGCCGTCGGAGTCCATCCGCTCAACTGCCCACGCTGCCTTCTCCCGCGTCGGCGCGAAGAACAAGTGCAGCTCATGTGCGGTGATCAGCCGCTTGAATCGCGCGTACGCGGTCTGCTCGATCGAGGTCACAAGTCCCGCCCCGGGCCGAGAGATCAGTCAGTATCAGCACCTACGACCTTCGGCCGTATGGGTGACGGCTGCTACCGC
Organism: Streptomyces akebiae; assembly: GCF_019599145.1. Lineage (NCBI taxonomy): Bacteria > Bacillati > Actinomycetota > Actinomycetes > Kitasatosporales > Streptomycetaceae > Streptomyces > Streptomyces akebiae. The sequence continues at coordinate 7,249,217 of NZ_CP080647.1, forward strand.
ACAGGGCGTCGAGAATCAAGTACTGGCGGCTTTTGGGCCTACCTCGGCGCTACTTCTTCATGGCCCTCGCCCACCTGCTGTGGTTCGGCGTCGTCGCCGTCTTCTTCTCGCACGACCGGATGCGTGCCGTGATGCTGCGCGGCCAGAAGGTCCTCAACAAGGCGATCGGCTCCGTCCTGGCCGGCCTGGGCATCAGCCTCGCGTTCGCCCCGTCGCACTGACGGCGCCGGAGTCCGCCGCCGTGGCGGTGGCGGTGTCCGTGGTGGTGGCGGTGTCCGTGGTGGTGCCGGGGGCCGTGGCGTCCACGGCGACCGTCACGATCGTCCGCACCTGGGCGATGATGTCCAACCGGTTGCGCACGAACTCGGGATCGGTCACCGTCCCGGTCGCCGGGTCGGTGTTGCCGGCCCCGAACTGCAGGACGGGCGTGTGCACATGCCCGCCCGGCAGCGAGGAGCCCAGTCCCAGCCGGTCGCGCAGGAGCGTCGCCCGGTAGGCGATCTCGTTGGAGAGGTAGTCGCCGCCGCCCCCGGCCCGCGCGGTCGAGCCCGGCGTCGGCCCGTCCGGGCGGACGACCGCCGCCGTGCCGCCCGCCGGTATCTCGGTCACGCTCGTGTTGTCGTAGACCGGGAAGCGGCCGGTGGCCGCGGCCACGATGTCCGCGTACGGCAGGGTCGTCGTCGTCCACTGGGGCTGGGTGGCGGGGTCGGTCACCGGGATGGTCCCGGTGCGGCCGACGGTGTCGTTGTCGGCGAAGCCGCCGCGCCAGGCCCCGTTGGTCCGCTCGACGTCGAAACGGCCCACCCGGCCCTGGCTGACGGTCGCGAAGAGATCCACGCGGGGCAACTGCTTGCGCAGCGTCCGCTCGACCGTGCCGTCGGCGAAGTCCTGCCAGCGGACGGGGAAGACGGCGGTCTCGACGCGGGCGAGCCCGTCGGCGGTCCTGATCACCGTCCCGTCGAGAGCGAGCGCCGTCGCCCCGGACGGGTTGGAGATCCGTACGTCCCGGTCCAGTGTGAAGGGATCGAATCCGGTGACCAGGATCCGCTTCACCTCCTTGCCGCGCTGCGGAAAGAGCAGGGAGTCCTGGCCGCGCGACGCCCTCTCCAACGCGCCGAGCAACTGGGCTCTCTGACTGGCACTCAACTCGAACCGCGGCTCCCAGCCCCGCACTTCCCGCGTCATCCCCAACCGCGCCCAGTACAGCGGCCGGTCGTCGTCCCGGCTCAGATCACCGCCCGCCGGACCCCGTCCCTGCGCCCGGTCCACGGCCCGCGTCCACAGCCGCCCACCCTGCCGTACGACGATCCGCTCGGCCTGGGCGTACGACCGCGCCCCGTCCAGCGCCCGCGCGAACTCCGGTGCGACGGTGTCGAAGCCGGACCGCCGAAGGATCTCCTGAGGCACGGCCCGGTCGAGGCGCTGCTCCTCGACGGTGGGGGCCGCGGCCGAAGAGGCGGGTGCCGTGGGCGTGGCGGAGGCGGTGGTGGGGGCGCAGAGACCGGCGAGCAGGGCCGCCAGTCCTGTCGCCGCTGCGCGTGCCCGTCGGTAAGTCAGTGGGGAAATCAAGGCAGTTCGGGCCCTTCCGTCGCTGGTTCGTGCCGTGGGGGTGCCGCTCCGGACGGCGGCAGTATCGCGTGACACAAGGGGCTCGCGCCATGCCCGGCGCCGCAGGGGGCGCACGTCGTGCCCGGTGACGGATGGGGTGTTCGTCGCGCTGCACACCGGCGGTGGGCGTGCACGTGGCCCCCGGCGCGGCTCAGCCGTCCGCGCCCCGCGTCGCCGCCTCCCGCAGTGCCCGGAGGAACGCGCGCCCGGCGGGCGAAGGGGCCACCCCGCGTGCCGTCGCCGCGTACACCACCCGCCCGGCCGCCTCCTCGCCCGCCACCGGCAGCAGCACGACGTCCGGCCGCACGGACCCGGCGGCGAGCGCCGGTACCAGCGTGACCCCGAGCCCGGCCGCCACATAGCCCAGCTTGGCGATCCACTCCACGACGACATGCGCGATCCTGGGCCGGAAACCGTGCCGCAGGGCTGCGTCGAGAAGGGTTCCCTCGGGGTGGGCGTCGCCGGATATCCAGTCGGCGTCGGCGAGTTGGGGGAGCCGCACCGGCCCCCGCCCCGCGAGCGGATGGCCGACGGGGACGGCGACGTACAGCGGCTCGTCGAGGAGGTGATGGAGGTCGTACGCGTCGAGGGGTACGCGTCCCGTGGTCGACACGATCGCCAGGTCCAGCCCGCCCGCGGCCAGCCGATCGAGCAACGCGGGCGTGAAGCCCTCGTCCCGGGTGAGCCGGACACCGGGGTGCCGGGCCCGGAACGCGGCCATCGCGTGCGGGACGAGCGCCGCGTCCGCCGTGGCGAAGGCACCGATCCGCAACCGCCCGCCGGCCGCCTCCCGTAGCGCGGTCAACTCCCGCTCGGCCTGCCCCAATCGCGTCACCAGGGCCTCGGCGTGCGGAACGAGCACCCGCCCCGCCTCCGTGAGCCGCACCCCGCGCGGCAGCCGGTCGAACAGCGCCGCTCCGCCCAACGCCCCCTCCAGGGAGGCGACCTGGCGCGACACGGCCGACTGGGTCCAGCCGAGCGACCTCGCGGCGACGGTGAACGACCCGTGCCGCGCGACCTCCAGGAACACGCGCAGCCAGAAGGCGGACAGATCGGGGACGTCGGCCGGGTCGTGCGCGCCGCGACCCCCGTCCGAGACATGCGCGTCATGCATGGCCGCCATGCTAGACATTCGCTTGTCGCATCACATGGCCGGACCTAGCGTCGAGGCCATGGAGATCACCCTCGACAACCCGCCGTCCGCGCCGCAGCCGCTGAGCCCCTACTACTCCCAGGTGGCCCGCGTTCAACTCGCCGACGGCAGCGCCCTGTTGTACCTCTCGGGTCAGATCGCCGAGGGCGCCACCGTGACCGACCAGAGCCGCGCCGTCTTCGAGACCATAGCCGCCCTCCTGGCGGCGCACGGCGCCACCCTCGCCGACATCATCAACATCCGCACGTACCTGACCGACATCACCAAGCTCCACGAGTACGGCGCCGTACGCACCCGGTTCCTGCCGGGCACACCCCCGACCAGCATGACGATGGAGGTCCCGAGACTCTTCCAGCCGCAGGCCATGGTCGAGGTCGAGGTCGTGGCGGCGGTGCCCGCGAGAGGCTGACCGGGGCCTAGCCGACGTCCTCGCCCAGCAGCGCCAGGAAGTCCCGGAACGCCCCCGGCATGTCCACGGCGCCCGGGTCCAGCAGCCACTGGTACTGCAGGCCGTCCATCACGGCCACCAGCAGCGGGGCCGCGCGCTCCGGTGTGAGCCCGCTGGGGAGCCGGTCGCCGTACTCGGCGCGCAGGACCTCGGTCATGGAGCCCCGCACCCGCCCGTACCGCTCGGTGAAGAACTCGCGCGCGGGATGCCCCTCGGTGACGCTCTCGCCGAGCAGCGCGGAGAAGGTCTGCACGATCCCGGGCCGCATGGCGTTGTACTCGACCAGGGAGCCCAGCAGATCGAGTCGAAGCGGGCTGTCGGGGACGGCGTCCCACCGGTCCCGCTCCCTGAGGACGGCGACGAGCAGCGCGTCCTTGGTGGGGAAGTAGTGCAGCAGCCCCTGCTGGGTGAGCCCGACGCGCTCGGCGACCGCGGCCATGCTCGCGCCCCGGTAACCGCGCTCGGCGATCACTTCCAGCGCCGCCAGCACGATCTCCGCGCGCCGCTCCTCACCCCTGACGCTCCTGGTTCCACTGGTGCCGCTCATGCCGTCACCGTACGGCATCCCGTCCCGCCGGACCGGGGTCAATATAACGGGAGCATAACGAAACCTACCGATCTACAGGTGATGTGTGCACGATGGCGAGGACAGAAACGGACTCGACGAGGAGGCACCGCGATGGCGGCAACCCCGGGCACCCACCCCACCCCGGCCGACGAGGCCCGCGAAGCGGCCGTGGAGAAGGCCCTCGCCAGGCTGGACCTGGACGCCAAGGCCAGGCTCCTCGCCGGCCAGGACATGTGGACGCTGCCCGCGCTCCCCGAGATCGGTCTGGCCTCGCTCGTCATGTCCGACGGCCCCATCGGCGTACGGGGAGTGCGCTGGACCGCCGAGGACCCGTCCGTCGCACTGCCCTCCCCGACCGCCCTGGCCGCCACCTGGGATCCCGAACTCGCCCACCGTGCAGGGGTGTTGCTGGCCCAGGAGGCCCGTCGCAAGGGCGTCCACGTCCTTCTCGCCCCCACCGTCAACCTGCACCGCTCACCGCTGGGCGGCCGCCACTTCGAGGCGTACAGCGAGGACCCCTACCTCACCGGCGAGATGGGCTCGGGCTATGTGGCGGGCGTGCAGTCCGGCGGCGTCGGCACCACCGTCAAACACTTCGTCGCCAACGACGCCGAGACCGACCGCTTCACGGTGAACAACCTGGTCTCCGAACGCGCCCTGCGTGAGCTGTACCTGGCCCCGTTCGAGGCGATCGTGGCGAACGCCCACCCCTGGGGCATCATGACCGCCTACAACACCGTCAACGGCACGACGATGACCGAGCACCGTTACCTCGTGAACGAGGTCCTGCGCGGTGAGTGGGGCTTCGACGGCTTCAACGTCTCCGACTGGCTGGCCGCCCGCTCGACGACCGCGGCCCTCACAGGCGGCCTCGACGTCGCCATGCCCGGCCCGGTCACCGTCTACGGCGAGGCCCTGGCCACCGCCGTCCGCGCCGGCGAGGTCACGGAGGCCGAACTCGACGAGGCGGTCCGCCGCGTGCTGCGCCTGGCCGCCCGCGTCGGCATCCTGGAAGGCGCCGACCCGGTGGTCACCGAACTCCCCGCCCCCGTCGACGGCGACGCCCTGGCCCGCGAGATCGCCCGCCGCTCCTTCGTCCTCGTCCGCAACGAGGCACCGGACGGCCGGGCGGCCCTCCCTCTGGAGCAGGGCTCGACGGTCGCCCTCATCGGTGCCGCGGCCCGCGACGCCCGCGTCCTCGGCGGCGGTTCGGCCACCGTCTTCCCCGCCCACATCGTCTCCCCGCTCGACGGCCTCACCGCGGCCCTCCCCGAGGGCACGCTGACGTACGCCGTGGGCGCGGACCCCAACGAGGAACTGGGCGTGGCCGACAAGGGATTCACCCTGGAGGCCGTCTGCCGTGACATCTCCGGCACGGTCATCGGCACCCGCTCCTCGCCCAGCGGCCACATCCAGTGGATGGGTTCGGACCTCCCCGACGGCGTCACCCACACGACCCTGCACACCGTCGAGGTGACCGGCACCTTCGTCCCGCGCGAGACCGGCACGCACACCTTCGGCATCAAGGGCCTCGGCACCTACACCCTCACCGTCGACGGCACCACCCACTTCGACGGCGTCCGGAGCACCGACACGGACGACCCCTTCGTGTCGTTCTTCGGCGCCCCCGTCCCGCTGGCCCAGGTCGAACTGACCGAGGGCACACCGGTGCGGGTCTCCCTCACCCATGTCGTGGAACTCGCCGCCGACGCTCCCCTCACGATGCTCGCCTTCTCGCTCTGCCACCAGGGCCCCCAGCGCGACCCCGACGACCTGATCGCCGAGGCCGTCGAGGCCGCCCGTGCCGCCGACACGGCCGTCGTCGTGGTCGCCACCACCGAGCGGGTCGAGTCCGAGGGCTTCGACCGCAAGGACCTCCGCCTTCCCGGCCGTCAGGACGACCTGGTCCGCGCGGTGGCCGCCGCCAACCCCGCCACGATCGTGGTCGTCAACGCGGGCTCCCCGGTGGAACTCCCGTGGCGCGACGACGTGGCCGCCGTCCTCCTCACCTGGTTCCCCGGCCAGGAGGGCGGCGCCGCCCTCGCCGACGTCCTCACCGGCACCCACGAGCCCGGCGGCCGCCTTCCCACCACGTGGGGCACCCTGTCCGAGGCCCCCGTCACCCGGGTCGCCCCCACCGCCGGCGAACTCACCTACGGCGAGGACGTCTTCATCGGCTACCGAGCCTGGGACAAGGAGGCCAGGACCCCCACGTACCCCTTCGGTCACGGCCTCGGCTACACCGACTGGACGTACGAGTCCCTCGACGTCAGCGGCACGACGGCGACGGTACGGGTACGCAACTCGGGCACCCGCGAGGGCCGGGAGACCATCCAGCTCTACCTGGCGCCCACCACCCCGGACGAGAACCGCCCGACCCGCTGGCTGGCGGGCTTCGCGACGGTGGAGGCGGCCCCGGGCGAGACCACCGAAGCCGTCATCCGACTCCCGCGCCGCGCCTTCGAGATCTGGGACGAGACGGCCGGCTCATGGGCGTACGTGAAGGGTGCGTACGAGGTGGCGGCGGCCCGCTCCCTCGACGACCCCCGCGTCACGGTGACGATCGAGGTCTAGGAGCGCCGCGGATCCTGGGGACGGGGTGCGCGTCGACTACGCGCGCACCCCGAACCCGTACACCGTCTCCGAGCGATGGACGCCGCCCGGCCGCAGTTCCGTACTCGGAAAGCGCGGCCGGTTCGGCGCATCGGGAAAGTGCTGCGTCTCCAGCGCGACCCCGTCCCCGGGCCCGAAGGGCCCCTCCAGATGATCCGCCGTGTAGAGCTGCATCCCCGGCTCGGTCGTCGCCACGCTCAACACCCGCCCCGACCCCGGCTCCCACAGCTCGGCCACCACCTCCGGGCTCGCCGTGACCCCCTTGTCGAGCACGAAGTTGTGGTCGTACCCGCTCCCCACCTTCCGGGCCGTCCGGAAGTCGAACCGGGTCCCCTCCACCTCCGCGAACTCGCCGGTCGGAATCAGATCCGCGTCCACCGGCGTCATGCGCGACGCGTCGATGCGCAGCTCGTGCCCACCGGCGCTGCCCGACGTCGCACCGCCCAGGTTCCAGTACGAGTGATTGGTCAGGTTGACCACGGTCGGCGCGTCCGTGACCGCCTCGTACGCGATCCGCAGCGCGCCCCCGTCCTCCTCCAGCGTGTACGTGGCGGAGACCTCCAGCCGCCCGGGGAAACCCTCCTCCCCGTCCGGGCTCACCCGGGACAGCCGCACCCCGGCCCCGTCCGCGACGCCCTCCGCCTCCCACACCCGCTTGTCGAACCCGAGCGGACCGCCGTGCAACGAGTTCGGCGGGTTGTTGCGCACCAGCTCGTACACCCGCCCGTCGAGGGTGAACCGCCCGGCGGCGATCCGGTTGGCGTACCGGCCGATGAGCGCCCCGAAGAACGGCCCCTGATGGCGCAGGTACCCGTCGAGGCCGGCGAACCCCAGCACCACGTCGGCCGTCCGCCCGTCCCGGTCGGGAAACTCCACGGACTGCACGATCCCGCCGTACGTCAGGATCCGCACCCGCGTGCCGCCCCGCTCCAGCGTCCATCGGTGCACGGGCGTGCCGTCGGAAAGTGTGCCGAACAGTTCGCTCATGAGCGAAACCCTAGGTCACGACGGAACCCCCGGTCACGACTCCTCGGCGCTGACGATCCGGTACGCGATCTCCGCGAGCCGCGCCTGCCCGTCCACGCTCGGATGGAACCAGTCCCACTGGCTGAGCTGGGCCTGCCCGAAGCGGTAGTCGAAGACGGCGTCCCCGTCGTAACGGCAGTGGCGGTCCTTCTCGCAGACCTCGCGCAGGACGTCGTTGTACGCCTCCACCCGGTCCTGGACGGCGTCGCGCCGCTCTCCGGCCGCCGTGGTGAGGGCGTCCGGGTCGGCCAGCATGGACGGGCAGATGCCCAGCTTCCACACCTGCTTGCCGACCGGGTTGGCGCGGCCCTCGGACCACAGCCGCTTCAGATCCGGCACACTCGCCACGAACACCTGCGCCTTCGGCAGGCTGTCCCGCAGCGTCGCCATCGAGTCCTCGAAGTCCGCGCGGAAGTCGGCGACCGGCGTCATGGCGTCGACGGTCGCGCGGCACGCGTCGTTCGCGCCGACCATCACCGTGACCAACTCGGGCTCACGGGTCACCGCCCGGGCCATCTGGTTCGGCAGGTCGGCCATCCGGGCGCCGGTGACCGCGTAGTTCCAGCTCTGCCGCTGCGCGCCGGAGCGGCCCAGCAGCCGTACGGCGAGACTGTCGACGGAGGCGTCGGTGCCGGTCGCCCAGGACACCTCGGGGCAGTCGGAGAGGACCTTGCACGCGTCGAAGCCCCGGGTGATGGAATCACCCACCGCGACGAGCGACTCGGGGGTGCTGTCCCAGGCGGGAGTGGGCGTGGGCGAGGCGGCGGCACGCGGCCCGGTCCCCTCGGGGCCGGGAGAGTCGCCACCGGTGGCGTCGCACCCGGTCACGGCCAGCAGGAACGCCGCCGAGACCGCGCCCCACACCGCCCTCGAACGGTGGCGTCGCTTCCGCATCCCCTGGTCCCCTCGTCGGTCCTACACGTGCAAGTTCCCACCCATGACAACGCGCGGGAGTTCCCGACACGGGGACCGACGGGAACGCTGCGGCCAAAGGTGCAACTGTTCCGTACCGCACACGCGTCCCCCCGGGTGAAACAGCGCCGCGTCCTGGCGTCGGCTCCGACGGTACGTCACACTCCTTGCCCCGCCGCACGGTAGCCTCGCCACGTGGCCGCCCTGCCACTGCCGTTCCGTCGAATGACAAGACGCCCTGCTCTGTGGAGGCCCTCGGTGACGACACGTGGAGTCCTGTACGTGCACTCCGCGCCGCGTGCGCTGTGCCCGCACGTCGAGTGGGCCGTCGCCGGTGTCCTCGGGACCCGCGTGAACCTCGACTGGATCCGGCAGCCGGCCGCACCGGGCACCTGGCGCTCCGAGTTCTCCTGGCAGGGCCAGGCAGGTACCGCCTCCAAGCTGGCGTCGGCACTGCGCGGCTGGCACCTCCTGCGCTTCGAGGTCACCGCCGAGCCCTGCGCCACCGCCGAGGGCGAGCGCTACAGCTGCACCCCCGAGCTGGGCATCTTCCACGCCGTCACCGGCATCCACGGCGACATCCTCATCCCCGAGGACCGCCTGCGCGCCGCCCTCACCCGCTCCCAGCGCGGTGAGACCGACCTGGAGGCCGAGATCGCCAAGCTCCTGGGCAAGCCCTGGGACGACGAGTTGGAGCCCTTCAGATACGCGGGAGAGGGCGCCCCGGTCCGCTGGCTGCACCAGGTGGTGTGACGGCCGCTCAGCACACGTGAAGGCCCCCACCGTCCGGTGGGGGCCTTCACGTTCGTACGACCGCGACGGTGTCAGACCGTCCGGAACGCCAGCACCACGTTGTGCCCACCGAACCCGAACGAGTCGTTGAGAGCGGCGATGCGCCCCTCGACCGGCAGCTTGCGCGCCTCGCCCCGCACGATGTCGGCGTTGGCCTCCGCCTCGGGGTCCAGGTCGTTCACATTGATCGTCGGCGGAGCCACCCGGTGGTACAGCGCGAGCACCGTCGCCACGGTCTCCACCCCGCCGGCCCCGCCCAGCAGATGTCCGGTCATCGACTTCGTCGCCGACACCGCGAAGTGGTCGGTGTCGTCACCGAACACCTTGCGCAGCGCCTTCAGCTCCGCGATGTCACCGGCCGGCGTCGACGTCCCGTGCGCGTTGACGTGCACGATCTCCGCCGGGTCCAGGTCGGTGCGGTCCAGCAGGTTCTGCAGGGCGTGGGCGATGCCACGCCCCTCCGGCTCCGGCTGCACGATGTCGTGGCCGTCGGCGGAGATGCCCTGGCCCACGGCCTCGGCGTAGACCCGGGCACCCCGCGCCGCCGCGTGCTCCGCCGACTCCAGGACGACGACACCGGCACCCTCGCCGAGGACGAAGCCGTCACGGCCGGTGTCGTACGGACGGGACGCGCCCTGCGGGTCCTCGTTGTTCTTGGACATCGCCATCATGTTGCCGAACGCGGCGATCGGCAGCGGGTGGATGGCGGCCTCGGTACCACCGGCGACCACGACATCGGCGCGGCCGGTGCGGATCATCTCGATGGCGTAGCCGATGGCCTCGGCGCCCGACGCGCAGGCGGAGACCGGGGTGTGCACACCGGCGCGCGCGCCGACGTACAGACCGACGTTGGCCGACGGGCCGTTGGGCATCAGCATCGGCACGGTGTGCGGGGAGACGCGGCGTACGCCCTTCTCCTTCAGCACGTCGTACTGGTCGAGCAGGGTCGTCACACCACCGATGCCGGAGGCGATGACCGCGCCCACACGGTCGGCGTCGACGGTGCCGTCGTCGGCCGAGGTCTCCGTGTAACCGGCGTCCGCCCACGCCTCCTTGGCCGCGATCAGCGCGAACTGCGCCGAGCGGTCCAGTCGACGGGCCTGCGGCCGGGGGATGACCTCGGTCGGCTCCACGGCGATCTGCGCCGCGATACGGACCGCCTGGTCGGCGGCCCACTCCTGCTCCAGGGGGCCCACACCGGACTTGCCGGCGATCAGCCCCTCCCAGGTGGAAGTCGCGTCGCCACCCAGCGGTGTGGTTGCGCCGATACCGGTGACGACCACGGTGCGATTGGTCGAGCTCACGGGAATTTTCTCCAACGGTTACGAGGATTCAGCGGCGCCACCGCCGGGTGGCGGGGCAACGGACCGGTCCGCGGACCGGGTCCGGACCCGATCCGGGGATCAGGCCTGGTGCTTGAGGATGTAGTCGGTCGCGTCGCCGACCGTCTTGAGGTTCTTGACGTCGTCGTCCGGGATCTTGACGTCGAAGCGCTCTTCGGCGGCGACGACGACCTCGACCATGGACAGCGAGTCGACGTCCAGGTCGTCGGTGAAGGACTTGTCCAGCTGGACGTCCTCGACCGGGATGCCGGCGATCTCGTTCACGATGTCGGCGAGACCGGCGACGATCTCTTCCTGGGTGGCGGCCATGTCAGGCGCTCCTTCGTAGTTTCAGACGGTTTCGAGAGGGTGGGGCGGCCCGCCGCGTCAGCGGCAGGTTGTGCTGTTCCCGCGCCGGACCACAAGATCCGGCGCGGGTGCCTAGGGGAGGGTAACGACCGTCGCGGCGTACACGAGACCCGCCCCGAAGCCGATGACGAGCGCGGTGTCGCCGCTCTTCGCCTCGCCGGTCGCCAGGAGCCGCTCCATCGCGAGCGGGATCGAGGCGGCCGAGGTGTTGCCGGTGGTGCGCACGTCACGCGCGACCGTGACGTGCTCCGGCAGCTTGAGTGTCTTCACCATCGAGTCGATGATCCGCTCGTTGGCCTGGTGGGGAATGAAGACGTCCAGGTCGTCCGAGCTGATCCCGGCCGCGTCCAGCGCCTGCTGAGCGACCTTCGCCATCTCGAACACGGCCCAGCGGAACACCGCTTGGCCCTCCTGCGTGATCGCGGGGAACTTGACGTTGCCCTCGCTGTCGAGCGGGAGCTTCTCCAGGTCGCCGACCCGGTACTCGTTCCACGGGACCGTCTGCTTGATCGTCCCCGCCTTGTCGCCCTCGGAGCCCCACACCGTCGGGCCGATGTGCGGTTCCTCGGAGGGACCGACGACGACCGCGCCGGCGCCGTCACCGAAGAGGAAGGCCGTGGCCCGGTCCTCCAGGTCGGTCAGGTCGGACAGCCGCTCGACACCGATGACGAGGACGTACTCGGCCGAGCCCTCGACGACCATGCCCTTGGCGAGGGTGAGGCCGTAGCCGAAGCCCGCGCAGCCGGCCGAGATGTCGAAGGCGGCGGCCTTGGCCGTGCCCAGCTTGTCGGCGATCTCGGTGGCGACGGCCGGGGTCTGGCTGAAGTGCGAGACCGTCGAGACGACGACCGCGCCGATCTGCTCGGCGGTGATCCCGGCGTCGGCGATCGCCTTGCCGGACGCCTCGATCGACATGGCGGCGACGGTCTCCTCGTCGTTCGCCCAGTGCCGGGTCTCGATGCCGGACCGGGAGCGGATCCACTCGTCGGACGAGTCGATCTTCTCCAGGATCACGTCGTTGGGTACCACCCGGACCGGGCGGTAGCCACCCACACCGAGGATGCGCGCGTACGGGGCGCCCTTGCTAGGCCTGATCTTCGACATAGCTCCAGGGCTCCTAGTTCCGGTGCTCGGCGATGAGCGCGCGAGCGGCGTCGAGGTCGTCCGGTGTCTTCAGCGCCACCGTCGCCACACCCGGCAGCGCGCGCTTGGCGAGACCGGTGAGCGTGCCGCCGGGGCACACCTCGACCAGCGCGGTCACGCCCAGCTCCTTGAAGGTCTCCATGCACAGGTCCCAGCGGACCGGGTTGGCGACCTGACCGACGAGACGGGAGAGCACCTCGGCGCCGGTGGCGACGGCCTGCCCGTCCTTGTTCGAGACGTAGGTGAGCTTCGGGTCCCCGGGGGCCAGCTCCTCGGCGGCCTTGGCGAGGGTGTCCACGGCGGGGGCCATGTGGTGCGTGTGGAAGGCGCCCGCGACCTTGAGGGCCACCACGCGGCGGACGCCCTCGGGCTTGTCCGCCTCCAGCGCGGCCAGTTGCTCCAGGGTGCCGGCGGCGACGACCTGGCCCGCGCCGTTCACGTTGGCCGGGGTCAGCCCCAGCTTCTCCAGGTGCGGGATCGTCACCTCGGGGTCGCCGCCGAGCAGCGCCGACATACCGGTCTCGGTGATCGCGGCGGCCTCGGCCATGGCCAGGCCCCGCTTGCGGACGAGGGTCAGCGCGGCCGTGTCGTCGAGGACACCGGCGAACGCCGCGGCGGTGATCTCACCGACGCTGTGCCCGGCGACCGCGCCGGGCACGACGTCGCCCAGGGCGGCGGCGGACAGCAGTCCGGCCGCCACGAGCAGCGGCTGGGCCACGGCGGTGTCGCGGATCGCGTCGGCGTCGGCCTCGGTGCCGTAGTGGGCGAGGTCCAGCCCGATGGCGTCCGACCACGCGCCGAGGCGGTCGGCGGCACCGGGGAGGTCGAGCCAAGGAGTCAGGAAGCCGGGCGTCTGGGCGCCCTGGCCGGGAGCGACGAGTACGAGCACTCTCACACTCTCTCTTGGGGACGGCTCGGGCCGCCCGTGGGGACAGGGACGAAGAACACGAGGGGGTTTTGTAGCCCTCCGACAAAACCCTAGAGCTGGGGATCCCCATCCACCAGACGCCCCAGGATCAGCGCGATCCTCAAGGTGAAGGCCGAGCGTACATCGGAAGGCGACCAGCCGGTGACGTCAGTCACACGTCGAAGCCGGTAGCGCACGGTGTTGGGATGGACGAACAGCATCCGGGCCGCGCCCTCCAGGCTTGAGGCCTGTTCGAGATAGACGCTGAGCGTCTCCAGAAGAGCGGAACCAGCCTCCTCCAGCGGTCTGTAGATCTCCTCCACCAACTGCTCGCGCGCACTGGGATCACCAGCGATCGCGCGCTCCGGAAGCAGATCGTCCGCCAGAACGGGGCGCGGCGCGTCCTGCCACGCCGAACACGCCTTGAGTCCGGCGGCGGCGGCCTGCGCGGACCGGGTCGCGGCCAGCAGGTCGGGCACGATCGGCCCGGCCACCACCGGCCCCGCCGCGTACGGTCCGATCAGCGACTTCGCCACCTGCAGCGGGTCGTTGTTCCCGCCGGCGATCACCACGAGGCGGTCGCCCAGCACCCCGGTGAGCACCTGGAGCTTGGCGTGCCGGGCGGCGCGCCGGATGGCCTCCACGGTCAGTTCGCTGTCCCCGTCCGGGGCGGTGCCGAGGACCACACACACATGGTCGGGGGAGTTCCAGCCGAGCGCGGCGGCCCTGCTCACGGCGCCCTCGTCGGCCTCGCCGCTGAGCACCGCGTTGACGACCAGGGACTCCAGCCGGGCGTCCCAGGCACCGCGTGCCTCGGCGGCCTGCGCGTACACCTGCGCGGTGGCGAAGGCGATCTCCCGCGCGTAGACGAGCAGGGCCTCGCGGAGCACGCTCTCGTCGCCGGGGGCGGCGACCTCGTCGATGGCGGACTCCATCACCTCGATGGTCGTGCGCACCATCTCCACGGTCTGCCGGAGCGTGATCGCCCGGGTCAGTTCACGCGGCGCCGTCCCGAACACGTCCGTCGAGATGGCCTGCGGGGCGTCCGGATGCCTGAACCACTCGGTGAAGGCGGCGATACCGGCCTGGGCGACCAGCCCGATCCACGACCGGTTCTCCGGTGGCATCGCCCGGTACCAGGGCAACGTCTCGTCCATCCGCGCGATGGCCTGCGCGGCGAGGCTTCCGGACGACTTCTCCAGCCGCTTCAACGTCGCGGAGTGCGAATGGACGTACGGCGCGGTTGCGGATTTGCTGGTTTCGGGTTCGGGCACGGGACAAGACTGCCTCATCAGGACACCTGCGTGCGGCGCGGGGGCGTACCCGTTTCCTACCCGGCGCCGCTTACCGTGGAGTACGTGATGGACCTACGGCGCGCCGGTACGCGCTACCCCGGTGGGGACCCGGAAGCCGGGATCGCCTCGCTGCACGCCTTCTCCTTCGGTGCGCACTACGACCCGGACAACCTGCGGTTCGGCCCGGTGATCGCCTGCAACGAGGAGCGGCTCGCGCCCGGCGCGGGGTTCGACGAGCACCCCCACAGCCACACCGAGATCGTCACCTGGGTCGTCGAGGGCGAGCTGACCCACCGCGACACCACGGGCCACGAGACGGTCGTCCGCCCCGGGGACGTCCAGCGCCTCAGTTCGGCGGGCGGGGTACGGCACGTCGAGCGCAACGACGGCTCCGCGCCGCTCACCTTCGTGCAGATGTGGCTGGCCCCGCTGGACCCGGGCGGCGACCCCGCGTACGAGATCGTGCGCGGCATCGCCGACTCCACCCCGTACGCCGTTCCCGAGGCCGGGGCCATGCTGCACGTCCGGCGGCTGGGCAGGACGGGGGAGCGGACCGCGGTGCCGGACGCGGCACGGGCGTATGTGCACGTCGTCCGGGGTGTGGTGCGGCTCGGGCCGCACGAACTGGAGCCCGGGGACGCGGTGCGGGCCGAGGACGAGAAGGGGCTGGAGCTGGTCGCCGTCGCCGCCCCGGTCGAGGTGCTGGTGTGGGAGCTGGGGGAGTGACAGGCGGTCAGTTGTCGGTGGGCTCCTCCGCGTTGCGCCAGATCGTGAGGTCCACGGCGACGTAGTCGCTGGGGTCGTTCTCCGGGGCGGTGCCCCGGAAGGTGACCAGCGCGATGTGGCCGGAACTGTGTACACAAAGCTGGGTGCCCTTGGAAAGCTGGGAGAGCGAGACGTCGTCGGCGTACCGGGTCTCCCCTCGGCATGTCTTCAGGGAGCCCTTCTGGGCGTTGTTCAGCAGGACGATCTTGGCTCCCCGGCTGGCCAACGCTTCCCCGTAGACGTCGTCGTAGTAGAGGTCGGCGTCGTTGTTGTTGTCCGGGCTGCGGTCCTGGATCGGCTTCGGCGGGGAGTCTGCGAACCGGATGTAGTAGTCGAGCGGGATGTTGATCCCCTTGTACGTCACCGGCTTCGGATCCGGAAGCGGCTTGGCGCTCACGGAGCCCGTGTCTCCGGAGCGGTTGGCGGAGTCACCCGACGAGCCCTCGAACGAACTCAGGAATGCGAAGCAACCCCCGAGTGTCATCAGGGCGGACAGCGTCCCGACGCCGATGCCCAGCCACTTGCCCGCGGTGTTCTTGGGAGGGCGTAGGGGGAGTGGGCGTGGCTGTGGAAGCGGGTGCCAGGTCTGCGGCTGCTGTGGGTGCGGTGTCTGGTGGTACGGCGGCACGGTGTTCGGCACCGACTGCGCGGCGTACGGCCCCGGGTGGGCTGGGGAGGGCAGAGGTGGTGGGACCGGCCCCGCGAACGCGGTCGGCGCCGCGTGCACCGGCGGTGTGGCCTGACCAGCGGCCCGGACGTCCGGCTGGGTCACCGGGGCGGTGGGCGGGACGGGCGCGGGCACCGCGGTCGGTGCCTCTGCCGTCTTGCTCCGCGCGGCCAGCAGCTCCGCCGACGCCGAGACCCGCCGGGTGATGTCGACGCCGATCACCTCCGGCAGCCAGGAACCGGACTGGATCAGCGGGGCGTGCGAGGCCTCCTGGCACAGTGTGATGACCTCTTCCGGCGTGGGCCGGTCCTCGGGGTTCTTCGCCAGACAGCGAGCGATGAAGCGGAGTGCGTCCGGGAGACCGGTCAGGTCCGGCTCCTCGTGGACGATGCGGTACAGCACGGCGTGCGAGGGCCCGTCGCCGTACGCGCCGCTGCCCCGCCCCGCGTACGCCGCCACCTGACCCAGCGTGAACACGTCCGACGCGGGCGTGATCGGCTTCCCAGCTGCCTGCTCCGGTGACATGAACGCCGGGGTGCCGATGGAAACGCCGGTGCCGGTCAGGGCAGTCGCGTCGGCGGCGCGCGCGATGCCGAAGTCGATGACGCGGGGCCCGTCGGCGGCGAGCAGCACGTTCGAGGGCTTCAGGTCGCGGTGCACGATGCCGGCGGAGTGGATCACCTTCAGGGCCTCGGCTACCCCGGCGAGCAGCAACAGGACAGAGGAGACCGGCAGCGCGCCGTGCGCGGCGACCGCCGTCTGCAGCGACGGACCGGGCACATAGGCGGTGGCCAGCCACGGCTGGGCGCCCTCGGTGTCGTAGTCGATGACCGGCGCCGTGTGGAGGCCCTGTACGCGCTGGGCAGCCTGCACCTCCTGTCGGAACCTGCGGCGGAACTCGGGGTCCTCGCTCAGCTCCGGCCGGATCGTCTTGAGAGCGATGGGGTGCCCGCCAGGCGTGTACGACAGATACACGGTGCCCATGCCGCCCGAGCCGAGCCGCGCCGCGAGCCGGTAGCTCGCCACGGTCTTGGGATCGCTGTCGTCCAGCGGACGGAACTGCCCGCCCGGTCGTACCTCGCCCATCGTTTCCCCCGAGGCCCTGCGCCTGCTGTGGCGTGCGTGTACACGCGTGCAGGGGGAGGCTATACGAAAGGACCAACTGCGCTCCTACAGGGCGCGGTTACCCTCCGACCTCGGCGAGCACCGCGTCCGTGAACGGCACGGTCATCGCCTCCGTGACCGTACGCGGAGGCACGAACCCGGGCGAGCTGCTGTTGGGAAACGACGGTCAGGTGAATGACGCGGTGGTAGGGCCGCAGGGTCGGCCTGATCCCTTTGGTCGATTCCGCTGTTCGGGCACCGTTGTCAGAGGCATGAAGTACACCTGTCTTTATGGGGATCGATGCGTACCAGTTGAACGAGGACGAGACGTGCAAGAGGTTCGTCCTTCCTGCTCTGCGGGCAGCGGGGTGGAGTGAGAAGCAGATCCGTCCGCAGTACCGGATCAACGACGGCCGGTTGGTACCGACGCGCAGGCGCCACAAGCGGGGGGCGGCACTCGCCGCTGACTACGTGCTCGAGTACATCGCCGATGTGCCGATCGCTGTGGTGGAGGCCAAGCGCTACCGGCTGAGCGAGGAGAACGGGGTGGAACAGGCGCGCCGTTACGCGCGCAAGCTGGGCCTGTCCTTTGCGTACGCCACCAACGGCCGCAACATCGTGGAGATCGACTTCAGCGGAGACAAGCCTGTCATCCGGCCTGTCGACCGGTTCCCGTCGCCCGACGACCTGTGGGCGCGCTTCCTGCGCGATCAGGGCGTCCGTGGCACCGAGGCGGGCGAGGAGTTGATGTCGGCGCCGTACGACTACACCCTCCGGAACACCGACAACTCCGTGAAGCGCCCGCGCTACTACCAGCGGCTCGCCATCACCCGGGCACTCGCGGCGCTTGCCCGTGACGAGCGCCGCATCCTGCTGGTACTGGCCACCGGGACGGGCAAGACCATGCTCGCACTCCAGTTGGTGGCCCGGCTCTCCAAGGCTCCGGGGGCCTTCGGTGGACGCAAGCCCCGGGTGCTCTACCTTGCCGACCGCAACATGCTGGTCGACGACCCAAAGGACCGCTACTTCCTGCCGGTCTTCGGCGAGGACGACGTCCACAAGATCGGTGGCGGCGAGGCCAAGCGCGGTCGGAAGATCTACTTCGCGCTCTATCAGTCACTGGAACAGGGGGAGGCCCAGGCCGAGTTGTTCCGGGAGTACGAGCCGGACTACTTCGACCTGGTCATCGTCGACGAGTGTCACAGGGGCAGTGCGAGCAGCGACTCTCGATGGCGCAAGGTACTGGAGCACTTCAAGCCCGCCGTGCAGATCGGGCTGACCGCTACGCCGATCAGGGACAGCGGCAAGAAGACCGACACCTTCGAGTACTTCGGAAACCCCGTCTACACGTATTCGCTCCGAGACGGCATCGAGGACGGTTTCCTCTCGCCCTACCGGGTGCGCAGGGTCCGGCTGAACGTGGACGTGGAGGGCTACCGTCCCGAGCCGGGCAAGAAGGACGTCTACGGCCGGGAGATCCCCGACGATCTCTACGGGCCCAAGGAGTTCGAGCGGGTCATGGTGATCCTGGAACGGACCGAGACGGCGGCGCACTATCTCATCGACTACCTTCGGAAGAACGCCGAGGACGGGCGGTTGGGCAAGACGCTCGTCTTCTGCGAGAACAACGAACACGCCGGCCGGATGCGCACCGCGTTGCACAACATCGCCTCCGAGGAGGTCGCAGTCCTGCCGGACTTCGTCAAGCGGATCACCAGCGCCGACGTGTCCGACGCGGGGGAGTCCCTGGAGGAGTTCCGGAAGGCGGACTCCAGCCAGCCGGTCATCGCCGTGACGTCCAAGCTGCTGTCAACCGGTGTGGATCTGCCTGCGGTGCGGAACGTGGTGCTGTTCCGGCGGATGGCCTCCATGCCCGAGTTCAAGCAGGTCATCGGGCGCGGCACCCGGCTGTGTCCGGAGATCGGCAAGGAGTCGTTCGACATCATCGACTTCGTGGAGGCGACCCGTCTCTTCGAGGACAAGGCGTTCGACGGCCCACCCCTGAAGCTGCTCCAGGAGACGGCTGACGAGCAGGGTGAGCTGGTGGATGTCGAGGACATCACTCCGCCGGCCGAGGAGATGGGTGGCGATGACGGGGACTCGGTCGCCGAGCCGCAGGCGGAGTACGAGCAGCAGGAGGGCGGCTCGTTCGACCTGGGCGGGGACGACGGCGACACGGTCACCGACCAGGACGAGGTCGATCGCATCCAGGCGCGAGGCAAGCGCTACCGGGTGCGTGGTGTCGATGTCTACAAGTTGGGCGAGCGGCGCTATCAGCTCGCTGACGACGGTGTGACGATGCGGCTGGTGAGCGTCGAGCAGTGGGTGCACAACCAGGTGCTCGAACTGGATCTGGACCCGGCCCAGTTGCGTACCCAGTGGGCACGGGCCAAGAGCCGTGCCGTCCTCATGGAAGCGCTGCGGGAGGCCGACATCGACGTGGAGGAACTGCCGGAGGAACTGGGCAAGCCGGACGTGGACCCGGTGGACCTGCTGGTCAGCGCGGCCTGGGAGGGACTCGCCGTCGTGAGTCGGGATGAGCGGCTGACCTGGTTCCGCCGGGAACACGGAGATTTCCTGGACTCCTTCGGGGAGCAGGCTCGTGAGGTGTTGGAGGCGATGCTGGTGAAGTTCTCCGAAGCGGGCTCGCCCCAGCTGAAAGTAGACACGCTGAAGGTTCCGCCCTTCGACGCGATGGGCCGTGTGGTGGACCTGACCCTGCGGTTTGGTGGGCCCCGCGAGGCGCGCGAGGCCATAGACCAGCTGGCCGCCCGGCTGCTGTCGGTCGTGTAGGAAGAGGTCTCCGAAGCGAAGCGTGAAAAACTAAAAGAATGCTTTAGTTTTGTGCAAGATGGAGTCGTGTAACTGAAGTCAACTTTGAGTTTTTCGCTCTGCTAGAATGATGGAGTGCTCAGAGACCGTACGGACAGTCGCGCAGCCCTCTGGCGGACCGCCGCTGGGCAGCGCGGCTACTTCACCGCCGCGCAGGCGCTTGAAGCCGGATATTCCTACCAGGCTCAGCGCTATCACGCCCAGCATGGCAACTGGCTGGTGATCGACCGAGCCCTCTACCGGTTCCGGGAGTTCAATGACCTGCCAGGCGAGGGTGATGAGCAATTGGTGCGCTGGTCGCTGTGGAGCAAGGGGAGGGCGGTCGTCTCGCACGCCACCGCGCTCGCCGTCCATGATCTCGGTACGGCCAACCCCTCCCGTATCCACCTCACCGTGCCGCACGGCTTCCGCCAGAAGTCGGACGCGGTGATCCTGCACCGTGCCGAGCTGACGGAGTCGGATGTCGAGGATCGGACGGGGTACCGGGTGACGGCCCCGCTGCGCGCGATCGCGGAGTGCGCGGCGGACGGTGACGACCAGGACGTAATCGACGGGGCCGTGGCCGACGCACTGGAGCAGGGCATCGTGACCCGCCGAAAGCTGCTGCATGCGGCTCAACTGTTGGGCGCACGTGCCGAACTGGGTGTGGAGCGGGCATTGGGGGCACTATCGTGACCGGCCGCTACCGCGACGCCACGGACCTGCGCCGGGCGCTGGAGGCGCGGCTGAAACACGACGCGGACGAGTCCGGCACCGACCTGGCCCGTCGCCGTCGCCTTGTCGTTTTCGATCGCATGGCGGCACGCCTCGCGGAGGACCCGGCCGGCGGCTGGGTCCTCAAGGGTGGGGCCGCGATGGAGTTCCGCCTGACCGGCCGCGCCCGCACCACCAAAGACCTGGATCTGGCCTTGCGGCCCGAGGGCGGCTCAGACGCCGATGGCGACGAAGTCCGGGAGCTGCTGATCGAGGCCCTGTCCGTCGACCTCGACCGGGACTGGTTCCGCTTCCGTGTCGGTGTGCCCGTCTCGTTGACCGCAGACACGGCAGGGCGGGGCGGCTGGCGGTTCTCCGTCGAGGCCCACCTCGCGGGGAAGCTCTTCGCGGGCGTCCGTGTGGACGTGGTGGACCGGGGCGAGGAGATCGCGCGGACGGAGCGCCTTCCGCTCCCCAACTCCCTGGCGTTCGCCGGAACTCCGCAGCGGACGGTGGAAGCCGTCGACCGCCGCCAGCACTTCGCGGAGAAGCTGCATGCCTTCACCCGTGACTACGGTGACCGGCCCAACACGCGGGTCAAGGACCTGGTGGACCTAGTCCTACTGACCGAGGATGGCTTGACTGGGGACACGGCGCTGGTGTCGGCCGTACGGCACGTCTTCGCCGTCCGAGACACCCACGATGTCCCGGACGAACTCCCCGATCCGCCGCCGCTGTGGCGTGACACCTACCCGGACCTGGCGAGGGAGCTGACCACGGACATCCCGCCGACGCTGGACGCGGCACTCGCGCTGGTGCGTGGGTTGTGGGCGGGGGCCCTCGCGGATGAAGCACGTTGACTCATTGACTCATTACCCACCTCTTCCCCACCGAACAGAGAGACCGGCATAGCTGACATGGCAGCGACCACGAAGAAAACGGCGGAGAAGTCCCCCGCTACATCCCAGGCGCGCCTCGCGTCCCTGATCAAGTCCGCGCGCGACACGATGCGCAAGGACGCGGGGATGAACGGCGACCTGGACCGTTTGCCCCAGCTCTCCTGGCTGCTTTTCCTCAAGGCGTTCGACGAGCGTGTCGAACAAGAGGGCGAGGCCCTGGACCCGGATGGTTATCGGCGGGCGATTGAGGAGCCGTACCGGTGGGAGGACTGGGCTACCAACCCGGACTTCAGCGGCAACGAGCTGAAGACGTTCGTCAACGAGAAGCTCATCCCGCACCTGGCGGGACTCGTCGGTGACGACGCAGAGGACCCGCGCAACGTCATCTCGACCATTTTCAAGAACGTCGTCAACCGCATGCAGTCGGGCACGCTGCTACGTGACCTGGTCAGCATTGTGAACCAGATCCACTTCGTCTCGACCAACGACATCCACACCATGGCGTTCGTCTACGAGTCGATCCTCAGGGAGATGCGGGATGCGGCCGGCGACTCGGGTGAGTTCTACACCCCGCGCCCGGTCAACCGGTTCATGGTCCAGCAGTCCTTCCTGGAGCTGGACGAGGCGATCCTCGACCCGGCGAGCGGGACGGGCGGTTTCCTGGTCCAGGCGTACGAGGACTTGAAAGGTCGGGTCAACACGGACACCCAGCGCAGGCGGCTGCACAAGAACATCCGGGGCATCGAGAAGAAGCCGCTGCCGTATCTGTTGGGCGCCATGAACCTGCTGCTGCACGGGATCGACACACCGCACGTCACACGTGCCAACTCGTTGCTGGAGATGCGGAACTTTAACGCCTCCGACAAGGTGGAGGTCGTTCTCACTAATCCGCCCTTCGGCGGTGAGGAGGAATCGACGGTCGTCAAGGCGTTCCCGGACGGCTTCCGGACCCAGGAGACGGCCTGGCTCTTCCTCTACTCGATTCTCGATCAGCTCAAGCTGGGTGGTCGGTGCGCGATCGTTCTGCCGAACGGCAGTCTGTTCGCCACGGGGGAGAACTCCATCGGCGCGAAGATCAAGAAGAAGCTGATGAAGGACTGCAACCTGCACACGATCGTCCGCCTCCCGCAGGGCGTTTTCGCGCCCTACACGCAGATCCCGTCCAACATTCTTTTCTTCGAGAAGACCGGTCCGACGCAGGAGGTCTGGTTCTACGAGATCCCGCTGCCGGAGGGGCGGCGGGGCTACACCAAGACGAAGCCGATGCGGATCGAGGAGTTCGAGCCGTGCGTCGATTGGTGGGGCGGCAAGGAGCGTGAGGGCCGCGAGGCGGGTGAACAGGCGTGGGTCGTCCCCGCATCAGACATCATCGCCTCCGGCTTCAACCTCGATATCGCCAACCCGCACATGGGTGACGAACTGGCCCACCGGACGCCGGAAGAACTGGTGGACGAGCTGGTGCAGACGGAGACGGAGATCCTTGAATTGCTGAAGGAACTGCGTGCGGGTCTGGGTGAGCAGCGATGACTCTCACCGATTACGCTGTGGGCGATGTGATCACCCTGGTGCGCCGGCCGGTCCTTCCCGAGGAGGGCAAGGAGTACCGCGAGATTGGTATCCGTTCCTTCGGCAACGGGATCTTTCATAAAGATCCCGTTGCGGGCCGGGAGATCATTGCCAAAAAGGTGTTCAGTATTGAACCGGGCGACCTTGTTTTCAGCAACATCTTCGCGTGGGAGGGCGCAGTTGCGCTTGCTGCCGACAGTGAAAAGGGTATGATCGGTTCACACCGGTTCATGACGTATTGCGTTAACCAGGAGATTGCGGATGTGCGGTATTTGCTTCCGTACTTTTATGGAGGGCCGGGGCTGGATGTGATCCGCCAGGCGTCTCCAGGATCGGCCGGGCGTAACCGGACTCTCGGTATCAAGACGTTTGGTGTAAAGCGCGTGGTTCTCCCTAATCTGGCTGAGCAGCGTCGCGTCGCTGACAAGCTCGACGCAGCGATGGACCGCATGGCCTTTGCGTTGTCTCTGCGTGCCAAGGCCAAAAAGACGTCGTTGGCTCTCTACGATTCCTTGCTCGGCCAAGTGAAGCATTGGAGAGATCTCGGCGATGGGTTGAATCTCAGTATTGAGGAAGTAGCTGTCTCGGGAGACGATAACTATCCGATGGCAGGTGTCTACGGGTTCGGTCGAGGTCTCATCGACCGCGGAACGATTTCTGGTTCCGATACCAAATATTCGAAGTTTCACCGGCTTCAGAAAGGCAAATTGGTCATGAGTCGCCTCAAGGCTTTTGAAGGGGCATTGACTATGGTTCCGGGGGAGTTCGAAGGGCGTCACGTCTCCCCGGAGTTCCCTACTTTTGCTGTTGATCCGGATGTTCTGGATCCTGCCTATCTGGGACACTTGTGTAAGTGGCCGCGCTTCTGGGCACTCCTCAGCAAGGAGTCCAAGGGCGTCGGCGCAAGGCGAGAACGAGTAGCAGCGTCGCGCTTGCTCGCGACGAGCGTCCCATTCCCTGACTTGCACTCGCAGCGCGAGATCGCAGCTCAACTCAGCAAGGCTGAAGCCGCAGATCAGCTTGGCCGTCAACAGGATGCAGTTTTGACCTCACTGCGCCCCGCACTACTCGACGCCGCTTTCGGAGGACGCTTGTAGCCTCACCCCAGCTCACTCGCGCGAAACCCGCCGCCACCCCCCATCCGTAACCACCACATGGTCCAGGAACCGCAGACCGACCGCCGCCGCCCCCGCCGCCAGGCGGGTCGTGGCGCGGCGGTCGGCCTCGCTTGGGTCGGTGCAACCCGTGGGGTGGTTGTGGGCGACGCCGAACGACGTGCCGCCCGCCGCGAGGACCAGGGCCAGGACGTCGCGGACCGGGAGCAGGCTGCGGTCCGTCGCGCCTTCCGTGAGGACGGTCGTGCGGATGACCGAGCCCGACCCGTCGCAGACGACCACGACGACGCGTTCGTGTCGCAGGCCGTGGAGGTGGGGAGCCGCGATCGTCGCCAAGTCGGCCGATCCGCGTACCCGTTGGCGGGCTGAGGACGGTGGCGGCGCCACTCGGCGGCCCAGCTGGAACGCCGCCGCGACCCGTGCCGCCTTAGCCGGACCGATCCCGGCCAGGCCCGCCGCCAGCTCATGCGCGGGGAGCCGGGACAGTGCGTACAAGCCGCCGTGCCGGTGGATCAGCTGCCCGGCCAGCTCCACCGCATCCTGGCCGGGGAGCCCCGCGCCCAGCAGCAGCGCCAGAAGCTCACGATCGGACAACGCCTCCGCGCCGCGCGCCAACAGCCGTTCGCGTGGTCGGTCCCGGGCCGGTACGTCCCGCATCCGTACCACCGCCCCACACCCCCTCAGTCCACCGAGTCGCGGTCGAGAGGTTCTGAGTCAGTGGCTACCGGGGGGTCGGGCTCCGGGTCGGGCGAGGGGGCGAACGGCTCTGCGTCTGCGCTGCTTCCCGCCGCCGAGCCGATGAGCTCCATGAGCCGCCGGTGCAGTGTCTCCGAGCGGGCCCGCAGAAACGCGTCGTAGTCGTCGCGCAACGCGGCCTGGTACGCGTCCTCTTCGATCAGGCAGGTGCGCAGCCGTTCCCGCAGCTTGTCCTCGCCGTGCCAGTTGGCCAGGTCCCTCAAGTAGGCGGAGGGACGGCGGTCGGAGATCCAGTTGTTGGTGATCGCGCTGAGCATGATCAGGTTGCCGCAGACGTTGTCCTTCCCCGCCTTCACCCCCTCCTTCCTCAGGTACGCACGCGGGAAGAAGTGGTGGAACTGCTTCCCGTTCTGCCAGGAGAGCGCGTCGGCCACATCGATGACGAGACCCGTGTTCAGATCGACGGGCTTCTCGTACGACATCAGGAGCACCAGAAGCTTGCTGGGCGCGTTCTGCCGGGAGAACTGCGCGCGCTGCCACAGGACGCTTCGAGGCAGTGCGGCCGCTGTCTCGACCTCCGTCGAGCGGCCCGCCGCGAACTCCGTCACGGCCGTCAGGTCAGGCCCCATCTGGGACTCACGCCAGCCCTTGAAGTACTCGCCGCTCGCCGTCAGCCAGAACCAGCGCGTCACGGCCTCGTACTGGGCCGCCGTCGGCTTGGGCAGTTGCCTGAACAGCTCGACCAGGACGGCGAACTGGTTGTAGTACGGCAGCGCTTCGGCCTGTGGGGTGTGGATCTGGGTGGAGAGGAAGTCGACTGCCCGCGCAGCCGCCTTGCCCGCGTCGCTGACGGCTGCCTGGAGCTGCTGACGGTCCAGCCCGCGCAGTTCGTGGATGGATTTGGTGGAAAAGCCGAAGCCCGCTGCCGCCGAGATCGTCCGCAACATGGTCTTGGCGTCGACCCGGCCGTACTTCTTGGCGTCGAGGACCTGGAGAAGCTGCTCGATCTCGTCCTTGAGGTCGAAGTCCTTCGACCAGGTGCCGGCCCGGATCAGATCGACGATGTCCATGGACGTGCCCGTACTGTTGATCCGCTCGAAAATCCGGGCCGAGTCCTCTTCGGAGACGTCGAGCAGTGTCACCAACGGCACCTGATAGTGCGCGAACTGTTCGCTCAGCGCTTGTGCGCGACGCTGAAGCTCGGCGCTCGGCTTGTCCCGCTGGATCCACGACAGGATCGCGCCGACCGAGGTGAGATCCCGGACCGGGATGATGTGCGGCCCTGTCGGGGTCTCCTCCGTGAGGTGCAGGAACTCCTCGCGCTCCAAGTCGTACGCGATCTCCCAGATCGCCCCGGAGCCGTGCAGCGCGCCGACCAGGCTTGCCAGTCGCTGCTGACCGTCGAGGACGTAGTGCACCGGGGCGCCCTCGTGCTGCGGCACGGTGTCCAGGCCCGCGATCTCGTGTCCGCTGGCCAACTTGGCCGTTGTGCGCCACATGAGCAGGCTGCCGATGGGGTAGTTGCGGCGCACTGAGTCGAGCAGATACAGGATCTGTTGCGGGGTCCAGACGAACGCCCGCTGGAACTTGGGTAAAACGATGTCGCCGCTCAGGACCCGCGAAGCGAGTGAGGTGATCGGTGCGATCGTCGGCTCGGGCGCGCGCATCTTCGCCGATGACGTCCCCATTGCGTACCCCCTGATCGCAGGACCCGACAGCTGGAACAGCTGCGAGACCGATCGTAGGGGGCACCACTGACAATCGAACGAGCCTGCCTTCTACCGGAGCCCGTCCACGAACGCCCGCCAGGCGTCAAGGCCGACGATCAGGACAGCGCCGCTGACGTTCTTGCTGTCGCGCACGGGGACGGTACCGGGGAAGCCGTCGGCCACCTCGACACAGTCGCCGCCGGTGCTTCCGCTGTAGCTGGACTTACGCCACCGCGCGTTCTCCAGGTGCGGGCTGTTCTCCATAACGCTCCTCCATCACGCGGGTGATCAGTGTCGCCGAATCCTCAACGGAGAGAGCGGCGGCCTGGAGATGAGCGTAACGGCGTGCGGCTTCCCTGATGGTCTCAGGGTTGGCGGTCATATGACCGGAGATGAGGTCCTCCGTGTAGATGATGTCTGGGTCACTATCGAAGCGAAGAAGGTTGAACGCGCCGTCCAGGCTCGTGTGTTCACCGGCCCTGAACGGCAACACCTGGATCCGCATCCACCGGTGCTCGGCGAACTCCAACAGCCGGGCCAGTTGCCCTCGCATGACCTCCCGGCCACCGACGGGCCGGTGCAGTACGGCCTCGTCCAGGATCGCCCAGGCCAGCGGGGGCTGCTCCCGCTCCAGGATGCGCTGGCGCTCCATCCGGGCCGCGACCAGCCCGTCGAGATCGTCGGGCATGCCGGTGGCCAGCACCGCCCGCGCGTACTCCTCCGTCTGCAGCAGTCCATACACCAACTGTGCCTGGTACGTGGAGATGTACGTGGCCTTCGCCTCCATCTCCGCGTACGGCTGGAACCAGTTGGGCAGTTGACTGCGGAGCACGAGGCCGATCAGTCGGGAGAACACCCCGTCCGTGCCGAGCGCCGCGTCCACCCGCTCGGAGAAGTCGCGGGTGGGAATCTTCTTCGTGGTCTCGATCTGACCGACCAACGAGCCTGTGCAGAAGATGATCTCGCCGAGCTGGCCCTGCTTGAGGCCGTGCGCCTCGCGCTGTCGGCGCAACTCCCAGCCGTAGTAGTCGAGCGGGGAAGCGCTGGGGTCGAGTGATTGGATGTTGGCCACTGCGGTACCTCCGGCTTCCAACGCCTCGTGGCGTTCGTTTCTTTGCGTAGTCGAGCGTAAGCGAAGCGTTGCACTCTGGTGATGTGAATCACGTAACCGATCCGTCGACGGCGGACATGACGGACATCGAGAACGAGTACTGCGCCGAGTTCGCGCTGGGCGAGCACTCGGCTCGGCATCTTCGCCGCATTCTGCGGCTCTGCCTCACCGGCGCGGGCATGCCGGAGGTGGTCGACGCTGCCGAGCTGGCGCTGACAGAGCTCGTTGCCAACGTCGTCCGGCACGTACCAGATCGCCGCTGCCGTATCTGTTTCCTGCTCCGACGCGGCGGCGTGCGGGTGGAGATCGCCGACAGTTGCTCGCGACTGCCCGTACCTGCAACCGGAGACGCACTCGCCGAAGGCGGGCGTGGTCTGCTCCTCGTCGAGGCGGTCACCGACCGGTGGGGGGTGGAGCCGTACCCCGACAGGAGGGGCAAGACGGTGTGGTTCGAGTGCCTGGCCAAGGCGTCGGGCGGAGGGTGAGGCCCCCGGTGGTCAGAAGTACCTCAGCCCCGCAGCTCCGCGAGCACCGCGTCCGTGAACGGGGTCCACGCCTCGACCGCCCACGGCCCGAACGCCCGGTCCGTCAACGCGACGCACGCCAGTCCGGCGACGGGGTCGATCCACAGGAACGTCCCCGACTGCCCGAAGTGCCCGAAGGTCCCCGGCGACGACGAAGTGCCCGTCCAGTGCGGCGACTTGGAGTCCCGGATCTCGAAGCCGAGCCCCCAGTCGTTGGGGTTCTGGTGCCCGTAGCCCGGCAGGACGCCCTTCGTGCCCGGGTACTGCACGGTCATCGCCGCCGCGACCGTCCGGGGGTCCAGCAGCCGGGGCGCCTGCACCTCGGCGGCGAACCGCACCAGGTCCTCGACGGTCGAGACGCCGTCCTTCGCCGGGGAGCCGTCCAGCGAGGTGGACGTCATCCCGAGCGGTTCGAGCACCGCCTGCCGCGCGTACTCCGCAAACGGGATGTCCGCCGCCTTGGCCACATGGTCCCCGAGCACCTCGAAACCGGCGTTGGAGTACAGCCGCCGTTCCCCGGGCGGGGCCGTCACCCGGTGCTCGTCGAAGGCCAGCCCCGAGGTGTGCGCCAGCAGATGCCGCACGGTCGACCCCGCCGGCCCCGCCGCCTCGTCCAGCTCGATCGCCCCCTCCTCGTACGCGACCAGCACGGCGTACGCGGCGAGCGGCTTGGTGACCGAGGCCAGCGGGAAGCGGTGCCCGAGGGGTCCGTGGGTCCCGAGGACGGTGCCGTCCGCCCGCACGACAGCGGCGGCGGCGGTGGGAACCGGCCAGTTCTCGATCAGGGCGAGGCTCTGCAGTGACATGCCCACGAGCCTAAGCGGCTCAGAGGTTCAGCTGCATCAAGGGGTCGGGGCGGCGCCGGAAGCCCATCGACGCGTACAGGGGCTCGGCCTCGGCGGAGGCGGTCAGGTGGACGTGTCCGGCGCCGACCTCGCGGAACCACTCGACGAGGGCCTCCATGCAGGCGCGGGCGTACCCCCGGCGCCGGCAGTCCGGGTCGGTGGCCACGCTGAAGACGTGCCCGACCGCGCCCCGCGGGTTGCCCGGCTTCCCGATCCGGTAGTCGATCGTCCCCACCACCAGCGCCGCCAGCGCGTCGGGCCGCTCCGGATGGTCGACGACGAAGGCCGCGAACTCCCCTTCGGAACCGCCGAGTCGGCGCCGCAGGACCGGCAGGGACTCCGTGTGCCAGCCGGTGGGACCGCCCACTCCCGGGGGCCCCATCGAGTCGATCATCACCTGGCGCAGCCGGAGCACTTCCGCCGCGTCCGCGGCCGTGGCACGTCGTACGAGACTCATGTCCGCACGCTAACCAGCGAGTTCACGTCACGTCCTCGCGTTTTCTCACCTGATTCGCTTGCTTCGAGCGCGCTCCAAGGTTTTAGCGTGGTGGTCATGACGGTGATGGAGACCACGAGTACGACGAGTGTCGAGAGTGCCACGAGTACTGCCGGTACCGACAGTTGCGCCGGTCCGCCGCTCAAGCCGCGTCGGCCGGACGGGCAGGACAGATACACGATCAGCGAGGTGGTCGACCTCACCGGGCTGACGGCGCACACCCTGCGCTGGTACGAGCGGATCGGGCTGATGCCCCACATCGACCGCTCCCACACCGGCCAGCGCCGCTACCGCAACCGTGACCTCGACTGGCTCGACCTCGTCGGCAAGCTCCGGCTCACCGGTATGCCGGTCGCCGACATGGTCCGCTACGCCGAGCTGGTGCGCGAGGGCGACCACACCTACACCGAGCGCTTCGACCTGCTCAAGTCGACCCGGGACGACGTCCTGTCCCGGATCGCCGAGCTGCAGGACACCCTGAGCGTGCTCGACCGAAAGATCAACTTCTACGCTGACGCCGGGCGGGCCCTGGCGTCTGAGAGGGCTTCATGACGGACGGCAGGACGAACGGCGGCATCGCCAAGGCACGGCTGGGCGCCGACGGCCCCGAGGTCGGGGTGCAGGGCCTCGGCTGCATGGGCATGAGCTTCGCGTACGGCCCCTCGGACGCGGCGGAGTCCAGGGCCACCCTGGAGCGCGCGCTGGAACTGGGCGTGACGCTGTACGACACGGCCCACGCGTACGGCGCCGGGGAGAACGAGAGGTTCCTGTCCCCCTTCTTCAAGGCGCACCGGGACGAGGTCGTCGTCGCCACCAAGTTCGGCCTGGCCATCGACCCCGACGACCCGACGAAACGGATCATCCGCAACGACGCCGCCCACATCCGGGAGTCCGTCGAGGGAAGCCTGCGCCGTCTCGACGTCGATGTGATCGACCTCTACTACATGCACCGCCGCGACGTGAGCGTGCCCATCGAGGAGGCCGTCGGCGTCATGGCCGACCTGGTCCGCGAGGGCAAGGTCAAGCAGCTGGGCCTGAGCGAGGTCACGGCCGCCGAGCTACGCACCGCCCACACCGTGCACCCCATCGCGGCCCTGCAGTCCGAGTGGTCGCTCTTCAGCCGTGACATCGAGGCGAACGTGGTCCCCACGGCCCGCGAGCTCGACGTCACCCTCGTCGCCTACTCTCCGCTCGGCCGCGGCTTCCTCACCGGCTCCTTCGCCAAGGCGGAGGACCTCACCGCCGACGACTTCCGTCGTCAGCAGCCCCGCTTCACCGGCGACAACGCCGCCGCCAACGCGGCCCTCCTGGACCCCGTCCGCAAGGTCGCCGAGGCCCACGGCGCCACCCTCGGCCAGACGGCCCTGGCCTGGGTCCACCAGCAGTCGGCGGTGCACGGCCTCCCGGTCGTCCCGATCCCGGGCACCCGCAAGCCGGCAAGGGTGGAGGAGAACGCGGCGGCGACGAGGATCGTCCTGGGCGAGGAGGACATGGCCCTGCTGGAACCGATAGCGGCAAAGGTGGCAGGCGACCGCTACGCGGACATGCGCTTCGCTTCCGCAGGCAGGGAGTAGCGCAGCGCGCCCCAAAGGGGAGCGGGGAACTGCGCGACGAGCCACGACGCACCCGCAGCCGCACACATCGCGCTCCCTGAACGGCGGTCGGCTAAAGCTCAGCCAACAACTCCGCCTTCTTCACACTGAACTCCTCATCAGTGACCAGCCCCGCCTCATGCAACTCCCCGAGGTGCCGGATCCGGTCGGCGATGTCGGCCGGATCCCGCCGGGCCCCGGCGTCGGCGGGTGCCGCCCCCGCCCCCGCACCTCCGGCGGAGCGCACCGCGGCGAGGACCGCGGCGGCGAACGGCAACGACTCGTGCACCGGCCCGTACCCGAGCCCGAACACGACCGCGGCCGGGTCATGGTCCGGCTGAGCCGGCCGCTCCCCGGACGCGTCGCGGCGCAGCAACCGCAGATACCCCTCGAACAGCTCCGGCGACCGCCACTCGACCCCAGCCAGCGCACTCACCGGAAAACTCTGGTCCCCCGCCTTCCACTTCGCCGACGACGCCCCCGTCCAGAACCACCGGAACGACACCGACCGCCCGTCGAACGACGCCTTGCCGTCGTACGCCTTGAACTGCAGCGGCACCTCCGGAGCCGCCACCAGGAAGCGATCGACGGGATCCGACCCGGTCAGCCGGGCCCGCAGTTCGTCGGCGTAGTACTCCGCGAGCGTCTCCCGTTCGGCCGGCAGCACCAGCCGGTACGGGTCGGAGCCCTCCTTGAGCTGGTCGGCCGCCGCCTCCATCAGCGGATCGGCGCCCGGTCGCGGTACGGCACGCAGTACGACGGTGCCCCGCTTCCCGGGTGTCAGTGAAACCCCCGCGATCGCCTCCAGGGGGATGCGCCGCTCACCGAGCGCCTGGAAGAGCTTCGGCGTGCGTATCCCCCGTTCGAAGCGGATGAGCACGGAGTCGGACTCGAACTCCCAGGCGGCATGAAATCCGGCCAGTACGTCACCCATGCGGCTCATCGTATGCGGGTGACGCGGGGAAGTCCCGACCGAGGCGAACCGCACTTTTACCCTCCTCTACGCGCGTCAGGCCGCAGCGCTGTCGGACAGACCTGTCAGACACGCGTCGTTCTCCCGCGCGCACCGCACCGACTCGTACGCGCCGATGCCGATCTCGGCGAAGTTGTGGAGGCTCTCGGTGCCCGGCTCGAAGTAGCCGCTGTGCCCCCGGGCGTCGGCCGCCGACAGAATGCGCGCCCCGAACTCCGAGGAGACCGGGTCGGCGCCGTGACCGAGCCCGCCGACCTCCAGGTAGGGCACGTCCTGGACCCAGTCGTCGGCGTCCCGCATGGCCCACACCCGGGCCGCCGTCCGCAGCTGGCCGACCGTCTCGGCACGCATGCCGGGGCTGCCCGCGACCGCGATGTCGGTGACCCGCGACGGCAGCGAGCGCGCGGCGACCCCGCACACCACGGAGCCGTAGCTGTGGCACACCAGCGCGACCGTGGAGTCGCCCGGCAGGCTCCGCACCAACGCGTTCAGCCGGACCGAGCCCTGTTCGGCCCGCAGCGCGGTCGCCGAGTCCAGGCCGAGGCCGTCGGGTGCGGTGTAGTCGGCCCAGGCGATGACGGCCGTACGCGTCCCGCGGCTCGCCGCGCGCTCCGCGTCGTAGAGCGATTCGGCCATGCCGACGGGGGCCGAGTACCGGCGGTTGGTGCGCTGGAAGTTGATCACGTTGGTGTCGACGCCGGGGACGACGACCGAGACGCGCTCGGCCTTGTCGAGGTTGCCGAAGACCTCGGCGACCCGGCCGTTGCCCTCGGGGTCGAAGGCGAGGATGCGCCGTTTCTGCACGGCCAGCATGTCGAAGCGGTGCATCCGGCGGCCGGCCTCGAACCGGCCGGTCTCGGAGAGCCGTTTGTCGTGCGTGCGTTCCCGTTCGTGCCGGCTCTGCTGCTTCAGCGCGATGCGGTTGGCCCGGTAACGCAGTTCGACGGGCGCGCCGTTCATGTTGCCGACCGCGAGCGGGTAGCGGTGGACGAGCCGGGTGCGCTGCTGCGCGGTGAGCGAGGCGAAGAAGGCCGCCAGGCGGTGCGGGGGCGATTCGGCGTCCGGCAGTTCACGGCCGTCGAGGTGTCCGCTCCGCCACGCGGAGAGCGACGCCTGGAGCGGCGACTTGTCTCTGTGGCTGCGGATCGCGGTCCAGCCGGTGGTCGCCAGCATCACGAAAACCACGGCCAGCGCCAGTAGTGCGCGCCAGACGTTCAGTTGCGGGGAGGAGTCGAAGGAAGTCACTGAAAGGACACACTAAGAGAACGGAAGGGTCTCGCGTTAACCGAGTGAGGGGGATCACGTTTCGATCACGCCCGTTCCGTGCGGTGCGCAGAGAAGCTCCCGATGACGCCTTCGCTGACGCGTTTCAGTCAGTACGCCACTTTTCGGCCAGTGAGGGTCGCAGGGCGTCCAGATGCGCGGCCGTCAGCTCGCGCATCGCCTCCATGCTGAGGTCGTCGCCCAGCGCCCACAGCCGTTCGGTGACGCGCATGACGCCGGCGAACACCGCCACCGCCACGCGCGGCCGGGGGTCGGCCTCGTCGAGCCCCTCGCGCTCGGCGATGATCCGCTCGATCTGCCGCCCCACCTCGTCCGCCCGGCGCAGATGCGCGGCCAGCAGTGCGGGCGTCGACTCGACCATGCCGTACGCGCGCAGATGGAGGTCGAGCGGCACGACCTGGTCGACGACCGCGCCGAAGGCGTCCCAGCCCTCCAGGACGGCGTTGCGCATCGCCTCCAGCGGGGCCTCGTGCGCCGGCCGGGCGCGCACCGCCGCCAGGAAGTGGTCGTGGGTGAGGCTCAGGACCGCGAGCGCGGCCTCCTCCTTGCCCGCGAAGTAGCGGAAGAAGGTGCGTTGCGACACATCGACGGCCTCGGCGATCTCGTCGACCGTCGTGGCCTCGTACCCCCGCGTCGTGAACAGTTCCAGAGCCGCCCGCAGCAGCGCGTCATGCGTGCGCTGCTTCTTGCGTTCGCGCAGTCCGGGCTGCTCCTGTGGCGCCGCCGTCTCCATGAACCCTCGTTTCCGCCCGCTCCTGCGGGTGACGTGACAGTTACCGACTTGTGAATTGGTTTGTCAACTGTCAGTGGCTGTCATTAGCCTCGCACGCATGACTAGTCAGACCACTGTCGACAAGACGGGACCGGGGGACAAGGCGCCAGGCGTCCCGTCGGACCCGACGACGAACCAGGGCCGGGGCCTGCGCGGCCATCCCTGGTTCACCCTCCTCACCGTGGCCGTCGGCGTCATGATGGTCGCCCTCGACGGCACCATCGTGGCCATCGCCAACCCGGCCATCGCCAAGGATCTGGGTGCCACCTGGGCCGATGTCCAGTGGATCACCAACGCGTACTTCCTCGCCCTCGCCGTCACGCTCATCACCGCGGGCAAGCTGGGCGACCGCTTCGGCCACCGCCAGACCTTCCTGATAGGCGTGGTCGGCTTCGCCGCCGCCTCCGGGGCCATCGGCCTGTCGAACTCGGTCGCCTTCGTGGTGACCTTCCGTGTCTTCCAGGGCCTGTTCGGCGCGCTGCTGATGCCGGCCGCGCTCGGCCTGCTGCGTGCCACGTTCCCCGCCGAGAAGCTGAACATGGCGATCGGCATCTGGGGCATGGTCATCGGCGCCTCCACCGCGGGCGGCCCGATCCTCGGCGGCTTCCTGGTGGAGAACGTCAGCTGGCAGTCGGTGTTCTGGATCAACGTCCCGGTCGGCGTCCTCGCCGTGGCCCTCGGTGCCTGGATCCTGCTGGACCACCGCGCCGAGAACGCCCCGCGCTCCTTCGACGTCCTGGGCATCGCCCTGCTCTCCGGCGCCATGTTCTGCCTGGTCTGGGCGCTCATCAAGGCCCCGGAGTGGGGCTGGGGCGACGGCCAGACCTGGACCTTCCTGGTCGTCTCCGTCGTCGGCTTCGTCCTCTTCGCCTTCTGGGAGACGAAGGTGAAGGAGCCGCTCATCCCGCTGGCCCTCTTCCGTTCCGTACCGCTCTCGGCGGGTGTCGTCCTGATGGTCCTGATGGCCATCGCCTTCATGGGCGGCCTGTTCTTCGTGACGTTCTACCTCCAGAACGTGCACGGCATGAGCCCCATCGACGCGGGTCTGCACCTGCTCCCGCTCACCGGCATGATGATCGTCGGCTCGCCGCTCGCCGGCGCGCTGATCACCAAGGCCGGACCGCGTATCCCGCTGGCGGGCGGCATGGCCCTCACCGCGATCGCGATGTACGGCATGTCGACGCTTCAGACCGACACCGGCAGCGCCGTGATGTCCCTCTGGTTCGCCCTCCTCGGCCTGGGCCTGGCCCCGGTGATGGTCGGCGCCACCGAGGTGATCGTCGGCAACGCGCCCCTGGAGCTGTCCGGTGTCGCGGGCGGTCTCCAGCAGGCCGCGATGCAGATCGGCGGCAGCCTCGGTACGGCCGTGCTGGGCGCCGTGATGACGTCCAAGGTGGACAGCGACTTCGCGGGCAACTGGAAGGACGCGGGACTTCCGCCGCTCGACGAGGCGCAGCTCGCCCAGGCCAAGCAGGCCGTCCAGCAGGGCGCCGCGCCGGTCGCCGAGGGCACCCCGGCGGAGATCGCCGCGAAGATCACCACGGTCGCGCACGACACGTTCATCTCCGGCATGAGCCTGGCGTCCCTCGTCGCCGCCGGGGTCGCCGCGGTCGCCGTCCTCGTGGCGTTCCTGACCAAGCGCGGCGTCAACGCCGAGGCGGGTGCCGGAGCGGCGCACATCTAACAGCTCCGCCACTGCTTCACGCGCGGGTTTCCGCCCGCGTTCGCCTATCAGGGTGACAATGCTAAAGATCGCTTCCACCCGGTACGCGCCGCAGGTCACAGTGGGTCAAGTCCTCCGCACGGCATGGTCGTTCGACCGCGGAGCGACCGGGGGTCTGCGGCGCGCTGCCGGAGGGGGGCAGCGCGCGCAGGTCGGCTCCGCCAACCTTCCCTGGTTTCAACCACTCCGCAGGGGTACTCGCCACGTCGTACTCGAACTGACCGCGAGGTTCAGGGAGTTGTTGACTATGGCGGGCTTCGGACACGGTACGCGCAGGCACCCCCGATCACGTGGCCGGACGTGGTCATGGACCGGGCCGGATCGCGCGACCCTCGGGATCATCGGAGTCATCTGCGCGATCGCCGGATTCTTCGTCCTGGGCATCGTCCTGGGGCCCGTGGCGGTCCTCTGCGGCTGGCTGGCCATGAACCGCACCTGGTCCGGCGCCCGCCCCGTCCCTGCGATCATCGCGGTCGTTCTGGGTGCGATCGACACGATCCTGGCCATCATCTGGCTCGCGGGAGTGACCGGGCCGGGAACGGGTCTCGTCTGAGCGTGCGGCCCGGTGGGGCTTCTCGCGCAGTTCCCCGCGCCCCTGAAAGACCAGGCCCTGCGGGCCTGAAAGGGCGCGGGGCCGCAGGGTGAAAAGCACGGGGCGCAGCCCTGCTTTTCAGGGGCGCGGGGAACTGCGCGAGCAACCACGACGCACCCGCACCCGCCGACGCACCCCAACCCCCCACCCTCACCACCCTCACCGGCGTCTCTCCGGCACCCCTTCCACCGACTTCAACGACGCCACCTCCGCCCGCAACAACCGAACCTCCTCGGCCAGTTCCGCTATCGCGGCCGTCTGCCGCCGCTCCTCCGCGTCGTCCTTCTCGAACCGCGCTATGAACCACGCCGCGATGTTCGCGGTCACCACACCCAGCAGGGCGATCCCGGACAGCATGAGCCCGACCGCCAGCACCCGCCCCAGCCCGGTCGTCGGCGCGTGGTCCCCGTACCCCACGGTCGTCATCGTCGTGAACGACCACCACACCGCGTCGTCCAGCGTGTCGATGTTCCCGCCGGGAGCGTCCCGTTCCACGGACAGCACCGCCAGGGACCCGAACATCAGCAGCCCGACGACCGCCCCGCCGACATACGTGGTGAGCTTTATCTGCGAGGCCATCCGCGCGCGCTGCCCCACCAGCAGCAGCGTCGCCACCACCCGCAGCAGCCGCAGCGGCTGGATCACGGGCAGCACCACGGCCGCCAGGTCCAGCCACCGCGACCGTACGAACTCCCACCGCCGCTCCGTGAGGAAGAGCCGGATGAGGTAGTCGAGGGCGAACGCGCCCCACACCCCCCACTCGGCGACCTCGCACCACCACTTCACGTCCGCGCTCGCGTCCGGCCGGACGATCGGCACGGCGTACGCGACGGCGAACACCAGGGCCAGGCCGAGCAGGGGCCGCTGTGTGCGCTGTTCCCAGTGGAGCTGTGCCGATACCGATCGCTGCTTCATGGCGGCATCGTAGGAAACGTGAAGGGGTGGTGAACCCACCGGTTCACCACCCCTTGACACAGGGACCGAATGCTACGCGTCGCCGCCGGCGGCCCCAGGGTCCGCCGCGGCCACGTCGAGCAGCTGGTAGCGGTCGATGGCCTGCTTCAGCACCGAGCGGTCGACCTTGCCCTCACGCGCCAGCTCGGTCAGCACCGCGACCACGATCGACTGCGCGTCGATGTGGAAGAAGCGCCGGGCCGCGCCCCGGGTGTCCGCGAAGCCGAAGCCGTCCGCGCCCAGCGACTGGTACGTGCCCGGCACCCAGCGCGAGATCTGGTCCGGCACCGACCGCATCCAGTCCGAGACGGCCACGAAGGGCCCCTCGGCGCCGCTCAGCTTCTGCGTCACGTACGGGACCTGCTGCTCCTCCTCGGGGTGCAGCAGGTTGTGCCGCTCCACCTCGACCGCCTCACGGCGCAGCTCGTTCCAGGAGGTCGCCGACCAGACGTCCGCCTTGACGTTCCAGTCGGCGGCGAGGATCGCCTGCGCCTCGACCGCCCACGGCACCGCGACACCGGAGGCGATGATCTGCGCGGGGATGGAGCCCGCCTCGCCGGCCCGGTAGCGGTGGATGCCCTTGAGGATGCCCTCGACGTCCACGTCCGCCGGCTCGGCCGGGTGCTGGATGGGCTCGTTGTAGACGGTGAGGTAGTAGAAGACGTCCTCGCCCGGCTTGCCGTCCGCGGTCTCGCCGTACATCCGGCGCAGACCGTCCTGCACGATGTGCGCGATCTCGTACCCGAACGCCGGGTCGTACGCCACGCAGCCCGGGTTGGTGGACGCCAGCAGCTGCGAGTGCCCGTCCGCGTGCTGCAGACCCTCACCGGTCAGGGTCGTGCGCCCGGCGGTCGCGCCCAGGACGAAACCGCGTGCCAGCTGGTCGGACATCTGCCAGAACTGGTCACCGGTGCGCTGGAAACCGAACATCGAGTAGAAGACGTAGACCGGGATGAGCGGTTCGCCGTGCGTGGCGTAGGCCGAACCGGCGGCGATCAGCGACGCCGTGCAGCCCGCCTCCGAGATGCCGTCGTGCAGCATCTGCCCGGTCGGGGACTCCTTGTACGCGAGCAGCAGATCACGGTCGACCGCCTCGTACTGCTGGCCGAGCGGGTTGTAGATCTTCGCGCTCGGGAAGAACGAGTCCATGCCGAAGGTGCGGTACTCATCGGGCGCGATCAGCACGAAGCGCTTGCCGATCTCCTTGTCCCGCATGAGGTCCTTCAGTAGCCGGACGAACGCCATGGTCGTGGCGATCGACTGCTGACCGGATCCCTTCTTCACAGTCGCGTACGTCTTGTCGTCCGGCAGGGCCAGCGGCTTCGCCCGCACGACCCGGGTCGGCACGTACCCGCCGAGCGCCTTGCGGCGGTCGTGCATGTACTGGATCTCCTCGGAGTCCCGCCCGGGGTGGTAGTACGGCGGGGCCCCGCTCTCCAGCTCCTTGTCGGAGATCGGCAGGTGCAGCCGGTCCCGGAAGCGCTTGAGGTCGTCGACCGTCAGCTTCTTCATCTGGTGCGTGGCGTTGCGGCCCTCGAAGTTCGGCCCCAGGGTCCAGCCCTTGACCGTCTTCGCCAGGATGACCGTCGGCTGGCCCTTGTGCTCGTAGGCCGCCTTGTACGCCGCGTAGATCTTGCGGTGGTCGTGACCGCCGCGGCCCAGGTGCAGGATCTGGTCGTCGGTCATGTTCTCGACCATCGCGCGCAGCCGGTGGTCGTCACCGAAGAAGTGGTCGCGGATGTACGCGCCGGTCTCCGTGGCGTACGTCTGGTACTGGCCGTCCGGCGTGGTGTTCATCCGGTTGACCAGCACACCGTCGCGGTCCTGCGCGAGCAGCGGGTCCCAGGAACGGTCCCAGACCAGCTTGATCACGTTCCAGCCGGCGCCCCGGAAGACCGACTCCAGTTCCTGGATGACCTTGCCGTTGCCGCGCACCGGGCCGTCGAGGCGCTGGAGGTTGCAGTTCACCACGAAGGTCAGGTTGTCGAGGCCCTCACGGGCGGCGATCGTCAGCTGGCCGAGTGATTCCGGCTCGTCCATCTCGCCGTCGCCGAGGAACGCCCAGACATGGGACTTGGAGGTGTCGGCGATGCCGCGCGCCTCCATGTACCGGTTCATCCGCGCCTGGTAGATCGCGCCCAGCGGACCGAGGCCCATGGACACGGTCGGGAACTCCCAGAAGTCCGGCATCAGCCGCGGGTGCGGGTAGCTGGACAGGCCGTACGGCGCCTTCGACTTCTCCTGGCGGAAGGCGTCCAGCTGCTGGTCGTCGAGCCGGTCCAGCATGTACGCGCGGGCGTAGATGCCCGGGGAGGCGTGACCCTGGAAGAAGATCTGGTCGCCGCCGTCGCCCTCGTCCTTGCCGCGGAAGAAGTGGTTGAAGCCCACGTCGTAGAGGGAGGCGGAGGACGCGAAGGTCGCGATGTGACCGCCGACGCCGATCCCGGGCCGCTGGGCGCGCGAGACCATCACGGCGGCGTTCCAGCGAGTCGCGTTGAGGATCTTCCGCTCGATCTCCTCGTTGCCGGGGAAGAACGGCTCGGCCTTGGTCGGGATGGTGTTGACGTAGTCCGTGCTGCGCATCTCGGGCACGGCCACGCGCTTCTCGCGGGCCCGCTCGATGAGCCGGAGCATCAGGTAGCGCGCGCGCTCACGGCCGCGCTCGTCCACGGCGGCGTCGAGCGAGTCGAGCCACTCCTGGGTCTCCTCGGGATCGAAGTCAGGGACCTGACTCGGAAGGCCGCCAATGATGATCGGATTGCGATCGGATCCGGAAGCCACGCTGTTCCTTAGCTGTCAGAGGGCCGCTCTTCAGTGGTTCTGCAGGGGTTCTTCAGGAGGTTCTCTAGTTGCCTGCACCGTCCCCCATCGTGTACCTCGGGGACGCAAACGTCATCTCTACCGAGAGGTAACCAGGGCGATTACCCGCTCGACAAAGGTAGTAAAGGTATTCGATGCTCGTACCCCCGGATGGTTGCCGAATGCGCAAAACGGGCAGAACGGTGTGGCGTGCGTCACGGGAGGCTGTGAATCCGCGTAGAGAGTTGCGGTGACACAGCCCGGATCGTCACCGTTTCGGCGGTCTCGAAGGCTGGGTACTTGCGCGATCCGTCCCGCCCGTGTGGACTACGGCCAATGCTTCGCGCACGCGCGTGGCTCATTCCCAGGGGGCGACCCCACCCGAACATGATCAGGAGGCAACCCGTGAGCGCGACCGCGGACCACGCGGAGGAGCGGACGAACCCTGCCGCGAGGCTGGGGTTCCAGCCCGAGCAGGTGGTCCAGGAGATCGGCTACGACGACGATGTCGACCAGGAGCTCCGCGAGTCCATCGAGGAAGTCGTAGGCAGTGAGCTCGTCGACGAGGACTACGACGACGTGGCCGATGCCGTCGTGCTGTGGTTCCGAGACGACGACGGCGACCTGACGGATGTGCTGGTGGACGCCACCACGTACATCGAGGAAGGTGGCTCGATCCTGCTGCTGACGCCCAAGACCGGGCGCGACGGCTATGTGGAGCCCAGCGACATTTCGGAGGCCGCGACGACTGCGGGGTTGTCCGCGTCGAAGAGTGTCAGCGTGGGCAAGGACTGGAGCGGCAGCCGGCTGGTGACGCCGAAGGCCGCCAAGTCCGGTAAGAGGTGACGCTCGCCTAGGAGCTCGGTGGGTTCTGTGCGAGGGCGGCCGCGCGTACGTCGTGGCTTGTCGCGCAGTTCCCCGCGCCCCTCGAAGGTGCCCCTGCGGGGCCCTTCGAGGGGCGTCGTTTTAGGCTGGGTCACCCGAACAGTCCATGAAGGGACTCAGGTAGATCATGGCGATCCAGGTCGGCGACAAGGCCCCCGACTTCGAGCTCAAGGACAACCACGGCGCCACCGTGAAGCTCTCGGACTTCCGCGGCGAGAAGAACGTGGTGGTGCTCTTCTACCCGTTCGCGTTCACCGGGGTGTGCACGGGCGAGCTGTGCGAGCTGCGGGACAACCTCCCGAAGTTCGTCAACGACGACGTGCAGCTGCTGGCCGTGTCGAACGACTCGATCCACACGCTGCGGGTCTTCGCCGAGCAGGAGGGCCTGGAGTACCCGCTGCTGTCGGACTTCTGGCCGCACGGCGAGGTCTCCCGGGCGTACGGCGTGTTCGACGCCGACAAGGGCTGCGCGGTGCGCGGCACCTTCATCGTCGACAAGGAGGGCCTCGTCCGCTGGTCGGTCGTCAACGCCCTGCCCGACGCCCGCGACCTGAACGAGTACCTCGCGGCGCTCGACACCTTGTGATTCTTCGGTTCCACACCCTGCGGGGAACGGGAACCCGTCACTAGGATCGACACGTTGATCCGACACCAACGCACGACGGGGCTCCCCGCCCCTGAAACCAAACGGAGGACTTCGTGGGAGTCAGCCTCAGCAAGGGCGGCAACGTATCGCTGACCAAGGAGGCGCCGGGCCTGACCGCGGTCATCGTGGGTCTGGGGTGGGACATCCGCACCACGACCGGCACCGACTTCGACCTGGACGCCAGCGCCCTGCTGCTGGACTCGTCGGGCAAGGTCAGCAGCGACGCCAACTTCATCTTCTTCAACAACCTGAAGAGCCCCGACGGTTCGGTCGAGCACACCGGCGACAACCTCACCGGTGAGGGCGAGGGCGACGACGAGCAGATCAAGGTCAACCTCGCGACCGTCCCGGCCGAGATCGAGAAGATCGTCTTCCCGGTCTCCATCTACGACGCCGAGAACCGTCAGCAGTCCTTCGGCCAGGTCCGCAACGCCTTCATCCGCGTGGTGAACCAGGCGGGCGAGGCGGAGATCGCCCGCTACGACCTCTCCGAGGACGCCTCCACCGAGACCGCCATGGTCTTCGGTGAGCTCTACCGGCACGGGGCCGAGTGGAAGTTCCGCGCCATCGGCCAGGGCTACGCCTCGGGCCTGCGCGGTATCGCCCAGGACTTCGGTGTGAACGTCTGAGTCGCGGGGGAAGACCCCCGTGCACCACCGACTCACCACGTCCGGCGCCGCTGTCGACACCGACCGCGGCGCCGGACGCGCTCGTACGACGGGGGCGGGCCGCCCTCGTCGTACGGAACAACTGAACAGTTGAGCCACTGAAGCTCGAAAATCGGGGAGGACCAGCACCATGGGCGTCACACTCGCCAAGGGAGGCAATGTCTCCCTCTCCAAGGCCGCGCCGAACCTCACGCAAGTGTTGGTCGGACTCGGCTGGGACGTCCGGACCACCACCGGAGCCCCCTTCGACCTCGACGCCAGCGCGCTGCTGTGCCAGGGCGGCAGGGTGCTGGGGGACGAGTGGTTCGTCTTCTACAACAACCTCAAGAGCCCGGACGGCTCGGTCGAGCACACCGGCGACAACCTCACCGGTGAGGGCGACGGCGACGACGAGTCGCTGATCATCGACCTCTCCCGGGTGCCGGCCGCCGTCGACAAGATCGTCTTTCCGGTCTCCATCCACGACGCCGAGAACCGCGGCCAGGCGTTCGGCCAGGTCAGCAACGCCTTCATCCGTGTGGTCAACCAGGCCGACGGCCAGGAACTCGCCCGCTACGACCTCTCCGAGGACGCCTCCACCGAGACCGCGATGATCTTCGGCGAGGTCTACCGCTACGGCGGGGAGTGGAAGTTCCGAGCGGTGGGACAGGGGTACGCGTCCGGCCTGCGGGGCATCGCTCTCGACTTCGGGGTGAACGTCTCGTAGCGCTATATGCGCAAAAGCCGGGGGCGTGTGGGGTGCGAGGGGTACCCGACTAGACTTCGGGTTCAAAGTTTCGTAAAGCCGCGCGCGGCGCGGGGGAACCCCGTACACACACGATTGGGTAGCCAGTGGTTCTGAAAACCTTCGGCTGGTCGTTCGCGGTCACCGCGCTCGGCTTGGTAGCAGCTGTTCTCTACGACGGATGGACGGCGCTCGGGCTCGTCGCGATCCTGTGCGTCCTGGAGATCTCGCTGTCGTTCGACAACGCGGTGGTCAACGCCGGGATCGTGAAGAAGATGAATGCCTTCTGGCAGAAGATCTTCCTCACCATCGGCATCCTGATCGCCGTCTTCGGTATGCGGCTGGTCTTCCCCGTCGTCATCGTCGCCATCAGTGCCAAGCTCGGGCCGATCGAGGCCGTCGACCTGGCGCTGACCGACAAGGACCAGTACCAGCAGTACGTGACCGACGCGCACCCGTCGATCGCGGCCTTCGGCGGTATGTTCCTGCTGATGATCTTCCTGGACTTCATCTTCGAGGACCGGGACATCAAGTGGCTGGGCTGGCTGGAGCGTCCGCTGGCCAAGCTGGGCAAGATCGACATGCTGTCGGCCTGCATTGCGATGATCATCCTGCTGATCACCTCGATGACCTTCGCGACCCAGGCCCACCAGCACGGCGGCACCCATGCCGACAAGGCGCAGACGGTCCTGATCTCCGGACTCGCGGGTCTGATCACCTATCTCATCGTCGGTGGTCTCTCCGGCTACTTCGAGAACAAGCTGGAGGAGGACGAGGAGCGCGAGCACGAGGAGGAGGAAGAGGCG
The DNA here is from genome assembly GCF_019599145.1 of Streptomyces akebiae. Lineage (NCBI taxonomy): Bacteria > Bacillati > Actinomycetota > Actinomycetes > Kitasatosporales > Streptomycetaceae > Streptomyces > Streptomyces akebiae. The sequence goes on from NZ_CP080647.1 coordinate 7,292,813, forward strand.
GCGCGCGCCGGCAAGCCGCGCTCGGCCGTCGCCCTCGCCGGCAAGGCCGCGTTCTTCATGTTCCTCTACCTGGAGGTCCTGGACGCGTCCTTCTCCTTCGACGGTGTCATCGGCGCCTTCGCCATCACCAACGACATCGTCCTGATGGCGCTGGGCCTCGGTGTCGGCGCGATGTACGTCCGGTCGCTGACCGTGTACCTGGTCCGCCAGGGCACCCTCGACGACTACGTCTACCTGGAGCACGGCGCGCACTACGCGATCGGCGCGCTCGCGGCGATCCTCCTCGTCACCATCCAGTACGAGATCAACGAGTTCATCACCGGTTCCATCGGTGTCATCCTGATCGCCTGGTCCTTCTGGTCCTCCGTGCGCCGCAACAAGGCGCTGGCGGCCGAAGAGGGAAAAGCTGACGCCGCCGACAAGGCGGAGGTCACCTCAGGGGTGTGACCACCCGTGAGGTGAGGGCAGGCTCTGGGCGGGGCGGCCGACGAGGACGCATCCTCGTCGGCCGCCCCGCTGGTGGTTGACGCGACGACACGGCAGGTGTGGGGCGGGCATGAGTTTTCTGGACAACCTGTGGCGCGGGCGGGCCTCGGAGTTCGACGCGGGCAACGCGGCGACCAACGCGATCGAGCTGACCAAGCGGCACCAGAAGGTGTCCCTCTCCAAGCAGAACGCGGCGGCCGGCCATCTGCGCGTCAACCTGTCCTGGCGGATGCGGACGTCCGACATCGGCGGCCCCAAACGGCAGAGCGTGCTGCGGCACCCCTTCAAGGCCCTCAGGCCGGAGGAGGTGCAGGCGCACAGCCAGAGCATGGTGAACGTCGACCTCGACCTCGGCTGCCTCTACGAGCTGGCCGACGGCACCAAGGGGGTCGTACAGCCGCTGGGCGGCTTCCTCGGCGACATCAACGAAGCGCCGTACATGCGGCTGAGCGGGGACGACCGGTTCGGTTCCGGGTCCGGCGAGACGATGTACATCAACCTCGATCACCGGGACCAGTTCAAGCGGATGCTGGTCTTCGTCTACATCTACGACCAGACGCCGGCGTTCGACCGTACGCACGCGATCGTGACGCTGTACCCGAGCAACGGGCCGCGGATCGAGATAGGCCTGGACGAGCGGCATCCGCAGGCTCGCTCGTGTGCGGTGGTGATGATCGAGAACGTCAAGGGGGAGATCACCGTGCGCCGGGAGGTGAAGTTCGTCTACGGCTTCCAGGCCGAGCTCGACCGGTTGTACGGGTGGGGCTTGCAGTGGGGCCGGGGATACAAGACCAGGACCGAGCAGCGCTGACCCGGCTCCTGGCACCCCCGAGCCCCTTCACGGGGCGCTGCTCAGCGGCCGATGAACTGCGGGCCCTGCGGGGGCAGGCGGAAGTTCGGGTCCAGGGCCGCCGCCGTGGGCTGGGGGTAACCGTAGGCCGGACCGTTCGTGGTGGCGGGGGTCGGCTGCGGGTGGGGATAGCCGTAGCCCGACTGCTGGGTCGGGGCCGCCGGGGGATAGCCGTACGCGGGCTGGGTCGGGACGCCCGTCGGGGGCTGCTCCGGGGGCAGAGGGGCCGAGATCTCCGGGGCCGGAGCCGGGGTCTGGGTCGTGTCGGTCTCGTCGGCCGCCGCGGCCGCCGCCTCCGACTCGTCGACGGAGATGCCGAAGTCCACGGCGAGGCCCTGGAGGCCGTTGGTGTACCCCTCGCCCAGGGCACGGAACTTCCAGCCGCCGCCCCGGCGGTAGAGCTCGCCGCAGATGAGGGCGGTCTCGTCGCCCGTCTCGGGCTTGATGTCGAAGTACGCCAGCGGCTCGGCGTCGGAGACGGTGGCGTCGTACAGCAGGATGCGCAGGGACCGTACGCGGTCGAAGGAGACGCCCTCGGCGGAGGCCACGAGCAGAATCTGGCTGATGGGGGACTCGACACCGGCCAGGTCGGTCTGGATGGTGTCCGTGAGGCCTTCGGCCACTCGCTTCTGGCCGAGTCGCCACACCTTGCCCGAGGGGTGGCGTGGCTGGTTGTAGAAGACGAAGTCCTCGTCGGACCGTACGCGACCGTCAGGACCGAGGAGCAGCGCCGAGGCGTCGACCACCGGGACGCCCTGTCCGGGCGCCCAGCGCAGCACGGCGCGGACCGCCGTGGCTTCGATCGGGACGTTCGACCCCTTCAGCATCGCGTGCGTCATGCGGTCATCCTGCCCTCTCGGTCCTGATCACGACAACGCGGGGGCGGCGAACCGCCGGGGAAATCGTTCAGCGCCCGACATGGCTGGGTTACCAGAACTTCACGCCTGGCGGGAACTGATGTCACACATTTGTACGTACTATTACCGGCCACAATCGTGACCGGACGCCGAGCAGCCACGGGGGAATCACATGCGTCATTTCGGGCACATCGCCCCTGAGGAGCGGCAGCGGCTCTTCTACCGGGAGCCCGGCGTCTTCGACGCCGACTCCCCGGCCCGTGTGCTCGCCGCCGCACTCGGTGCCACGCTCTACAGCCCGGCGACCCGCGAGCGGCTGGCCGACGACATCGTCAAGCAGGCCGGGCGCGGTGTGGTCTCCATGGTGCTGTGCCTGGAGGACTCCATCGACGACGCGGAGGTCGCGGGCGCCGAGGAGAACCTCGTGCGGCAGTTCACCGACCTCGCCGGCCGGCCGGACGCCGAGCTTCCGCTGCTCTTCATCCGAGTCCGTCATCCCGAGCAGATACCCGACCTGGTCAGCCGGTTCGGTCCGGCCGCACGGCTGCTGTCCGGTTTCGTGTTCCCCAAGTTCACCGAGGAACGAGGCGTGGCCTTCCTGGAGGCCCTCACCGCCGCCGAGGCCGCGAGCGGACGGCGGCTGTTCGGGATGCCGGTCCTCGAGTCGCCCGAGCTGATGTACAGGGAGACGCGCGTAGAGGCGCTCCAGGGCATCGCCCACACCGTCGACAAGTACCGCGACCGGGTCCTCGCGCTGCGCCTCGGCGTCACCGACTTCTGCTCCTCCTACGCGCTGCGCCGGGCGCCGGACATGACGGCGTACGACGTCCAGATCGTCGCCTCCGTGATCGCGGACGTGGTGAACGTGCTGGGGCGCGCCGACGGCACCGGGTTCACGGTGACCGGGCCGGTGTGGGAGTACTTCCGGGTCCAGGAGCGCATGTTCAAGCCACAGCTGCGCAGCAGCCCCTTCCTGGCGAACCGGGCCGTGGAACTGCGCGAGTCGCTCATCGAGCACGCGCTGGACGGTCTGCTGCGCGAGATCTCCCTCGACCAGGCCAACGGGCTGCTCGGCAAGACCTGCATCCATCCCTCGCACGTCCTGCCGGTGCACGCGCTGTCCGTGGTCAGCCATGAGGAGTTCTGCGACGCCCAGGACATCGTGCGGCCGGACCGCAACGGGGGCGGGGTCCTGCGGTCCGCCTCCCGCAACAAGATGAACGAGGTCAAGCCGCACCGGGCCTGGGCGGAAAGGGTCCTGCAGCGCGCCGAGGTGTTCGGTGTCGCCAACGAGGACATCGGGTTCGTGGACCTGTTGGCCGCGGGCCTGCCCGACTGACCATCCACTCGCCGTACCGACTAAGGAATCGATGATTAACGCAGCGAACGACATGACCGGGACGTCCGGCGAGGTTTGGTCCGGGGTCTGGGTCCGTGAGCGGCTCGGGGTCGAACTGGTCGGGGACGAGGAGCTGACCGGTCTGCTGGGGCTCGCGCTGCGCCGCAACCCCAAGCGGGCGCATCTGCTGGTGTCGAACGTCCTCGGCAAGCATGTGCCGCAGTCCCCGGCCGTCGTGCACGGGCACGGGTACGCGCTGGGCCGCCGGGTGCGCGAGCTGCTGGGGGAGGACGGGGCGCGGGCCGCGGTCGTCCTCGGGTACGCCGAGACGGCCACCGGGCTCGGCCACTCGGTCGCGGACGGGGTGGGCGAGGCGCCCTACCTGCACTCCACCCGGCGTCCCGTCGAAGGCGTCGCCCAGGCCGGGGGCTTCGAGGAGTCCCACTCCCACGCGACCTCGCACCTGCTGCTGCCGGAGGACCCCACGCTGCTCGCGGGACCGGGGCCGCTGGTGCTCGTCGACGACGAGTTCTCCACCGGGAACACGGTCCTCAACACCGTTCGCGCGCTGCACGAGCGGTATCCGCGGGAGCGGTACGTCGTGGTGGCACTGGTCGACATGCGCTCGACCGCCGACCAGGGACGGCTGTCCGCGTTCGCCCGGGAGATCGGGGCGCGGGTCGACCTGGTGACCGCCGCGAAGGGGACCGTGCGGCTGCCGGAGGGCGTGCTGGAGAAGGGGCAGGCGCTCGTGGCGGAGCACGAAGGGGCGGCGCAGGCCGCGCCGGGGCGTGCGGCCGGTGCCGTGCCCGGCTCTTCGGGGACGGCCACGGGCGCCGGTGCGACCGGGGCTCCGGCGGCCGGGGTCACCCGGGTCGAGCTGGGGTGGCCCGCCGGAGTGCCCGACGGGGGCCGGCACGGCTTCACCCCCGCGCACCGCTCGCGGCTGGAGTGCGCGCTGCCCGCCATGGCCGCACGCCTCGCCGAGGCCCTGCCGCCGGGCGCCCGCCGGGTGCTCGTGCTCGGCTTCGAAGAGCTGATGTACGCCCCGCTGGCGCTCGCGCGGGAGCTGGAGAAGTCGGCCGCGAAGGGGCTGGAGATACGGTTCTCCACCACCACACGGTCGCCCGTCCTCGCCGTCGACGACCCCGGTTACGCGATACGCAGCCGCATCGTCTTCCCCGCTCACGACGACCCCGCGGACGGGCCGGGGGAGCGCTACGCCTACAACGTGGCCGGCGGTGGCTTCGACGCGGTGGTCGCGGTCGTGGACTCGGTCGCGGACACTCCCGCACTGCACGCCCCCGACGGCCTCCTGGCCACCCTCGCTGCACACACCCCTGGCGTGCTGCTCGCCGTCGTGCCGTCGTACAGACCGTCGTACGTGCCCCCCGTCGGGCACCGTCGGGACGCGCCGACTCCGGGCGCCGCCTTCGCTGTGGGTGAGGGGGACCGGCGTCTCGAGGCGGCCACGGCGAGTGGGCTCGCTTCGGAGGCGGAGGTCGCGGCCGGAGAGCCCGTGTCCGCCGGGGCGGCCGCCCCGGGCTCTCCGGCCGTACCACCGCCCCTTCGGCCGCCGACGCCCCTCGCCACCGTCGCCCACACCCCCGAGCAGCCCCTCCCCGAAAGGCCATCCATGCTCCCCGAGCCCCTCCGCGGCCCCGACTTCTCCTCCTACGCGGCCGACGAGGTGGGGTGGCTGTTGCAGGACCTCTCGGACGTGACGCTGGAGGCGCCCACCGAGGAGCGGGAGGAGGCCATCCAGAGCGGGGGCGCGCACTACGCGGAGTCGCTGCCGGTCGAGTACCAGCCGAGCGAGCAGTACCAGGCCCTCTTCCACAGCGCCCTCGACATCTCCGCCGAGCGCATCGCCGTCGCCGTGGGCGTGGTGACCGAGACCGTGCTGGCCGAGCGGTCGGCGCGGCCCGTCCTCGTGTCACTGGCCCGGGCCGGGACGCCGGTCGGCGTGCTGATGCGACGGTGGGCCCGGCACCGGCACGGGATCGAGGTGCCGCACTACGCCGTCTCGATCGTGCGGGGCCGCGGCATCGACGCCAACGCGCTGCGCTGGCTCGCCGCCCATCACGACCCCGCCGACGTCGTGTTCGTCGACGGATGGACCGGCAAGGGCGCGATCACCCGGGAACTCGCCGCCGCGATCGAGGAGTTCGAGGCGTCCGACAAGATCACCGGGTTCGACCCCGAGATCGCCGTACTCGCCGACCCGGGCTCGTGCGTGCGCACGTACGGCACGCGCGAGGACTTCCTCATTCCCTCCGCCTGCCTCAACTCCACCGTCTCCGGGCTGATCTCACGGACCGTGCTGCGCGCGGACCTAGTCGGGCCCGACGACTTCCACGGGGCCAAGTTCTACCGGGAGTTGGCCGGCGTCGATGTGTCGGTGGACTTCCTGGACGCCGTGTCCGAGCGGTTCGACGAGGTCGTGGACGCGGTGGACTCCCGTACCAAGGAACTGCTCGCCGCCGACCGCACCCCCACCTGGGAGGGCTGGGCGGCCGTCGAGCGGATCAGCGAGGAGTACGGGATCCATGACGTCAACCTGGTCAAGCCCGGTGTCGGTGAGACCACTCGGGTGCTGCTGCGCCGGGTACCGTGGAAGATCCTCGCGCGGGCCGGGGCGGGCGCGGACCTCGACCACGTACGTCTGCTCGCCGAACAGAGAGGGGTACCGGTGCAAGAGGTGGCCGAACTGCCGTACACGTGCGTGGGGTTGATCCACCCGAAGTTCACGCGGGGCGCCACCGGCGCCGACGGCAAGGCGGTGACGGTCTGATGCCGGGCCCTCGGGTTCTCGTCGCGAGCGATCTCGACCGTACGCTCATCTACTCGTCCGCCGCGCTCGCGCTGACCATGCCGGACGCCCGGGCGCCCCGGCTGCTCACCGTCGAGGTGCACGAGAGCAAGCCGCTGTCGTACATGACGGAGACGGCCGCGCGGCTGCTCGCCGAGCTGGGGGACACGGCGGTGTTCGTGCCGACCACGACCCGGACGCGCAAGCAGTACCAGCGGATCAATCTCCCGGGCCCGGAGCCGACGTACGCGATCTGCGCCAACGGCGGGCACCTGCTGGTGGACGGTGTCACGGACGTCGCCTGGCACGAGCGGGTGACGGCCCGGCTCGCCCAGGAGTGCGCGCCGCTCGCCGAGGTGCGCGACCACCTGGAGGCCACGGCGCACCCGGCGTGGGTGCGCAAGCACCGCGTCGCCGAGGAACTGTTCGTCTATCTCGTCGTCGAGCGTGAGCTGCTCCCCGAGGAGTGGGTGAAGGACCTCGCGGTGTGGGCCGAGAACCGGGGCTGGACCGTGTCCCTGCAGGGGCGCAAGCTCTACGCCGTGCCGAAGCCGCTCACCAAGTCGGCGGCCATGCGGGAGGTCGCGCGGCGGACCGGGGTGGAGTCGACCCTGGCCGCCGGGGATTCGTTGCTCGACGCGGATCTGTTGCTCGCGGCGGATCGGGCCTGGCGGCCCGGGCACGGTGAGCTGGCGGAAGCGGGGTTCGTGGGGCCGGGGGTGAGCGCGCTGCCCGAGCGGGGTGTGCTGGCCGGGGAGCGGATTCTGCGGGAGTTCTTGCGGGCCTCGCGGGAGCGGTGAGGTTTTTCGGCCGTTCCGGTCAGGGGGTGGGGGTGCTGTGCGGTTCGGGCTGTGGGTCCGTCGTGGTTCGTCGCGCCCGCGCGGCGGAGCCGCCTGTGTCAGCGCCCCGCGCCCCGGAGGAGCGGGCCCTCCTCAGGATGCGGGCCAGGACGAAGAGCAGGACCGCCACGGCTGCTCCCCCCAGCACGATCTTCGAGTACGTCGAGACGATCGCCGTGACCTCCGTCCAGTTGGCGCCCAGGAAGTAGCCGGCCAGGACGAAGACCGTGTTCCAGATGGCGCTGCCCAGGGTCGTGAGGAGGGTGAAGACGGGCAGGGGCATGCGTTCCACGCCGGCCGGGACCGAGATGAGGCTGCGGAAGACGGGGATCATACGGCCGAAGAAGATCGCCTTGGTGCCGTGCCGGAGGAACCAGGCCTCCGTCCGCTCGATGTCCGAGACCTTGACCAGGGGCAGCCTGGCCGCGATGGCGACCGTGCGGTCGCGGCCGAGGAGGGCGCCGACGCCGTAGAGGGCGAGGGCGCCGACGACGGAGCCCGCGGTGGTCCACAGCAGGGCGGCGAAGAGGTTCATCTGGCCGGTGCTCGCGGCGAAGCCGGCCAGGGGGAGGATGACCTCGCTGGGGATCGGCGGGAAGAGGTTCTCCAGCGCGACGGCGAGGCCCGCGCCCGGCGCCCCCAGCAGATCCATCAGACCGATGATCCACAGGGGCGCGCCGCTCATCGACTCCGCTTGCATGGCTGTCATGGGGGCACGCTAGGCGGGCGAAGCTGAAGGGAGCCTGAGGCGGGGGTGAACGTTCGGGACGCGGGGGCCGTTGATCGAAGTGTGTTGATCAACCGCAGCAGCCGCCACCGCAGCACCCGCCGCCACCACCACCTCCGCCCGCCCGGGGCGCCGGGGCGGACGCGGCGGCCGAACCGCCGACGGCGACCGTCGACAGAAGTTTGACCGTGTCGGAGTGGCCGTCGGGGCAGTCCGCGGGGGCGGAGGACTCGGCCATCGGACGGCTCAGTTCGAAGGTGTCGCCGCAGGTCCGGCAGCGGTATTCGTAGCGAGGCATGGAGTCAGGCTAACCGGCGTCAGGGGGGCGGCAAGGGTGCCGCGTTTTGCCTGGTCGGTCACACTGGCGAAATTTTCACGCTACCGACAGAAGCAGTTGTGAAAGCGACTGATAATTTGTGGTCGTCGTGTGGAGGCTGGAAGGCCGGGGGAGCCGGGGGCTCACTGCTGCGGGTGTGGCGGCTGTGACCATCCGCGCGGCGATGCCAAGTGGGGAGGGGGGACAGTAGTGACCGCTGTCCTTTGTCGATCGGGAGCCACGTGTCCCGGTCGCATAGTCGCCGTGCGCGGGCGAAAGGTTGCCGCGCACCGCCTAATCGTTGCTGGGCATCGCTCGGGCCGTCCGCACCAGGGGGTCCGCCGTGGCTAGCCGGGGGAAGGGGCAGGAGGAGGGGGTGCCGGAGGAGTCCGACCTCACCATGCAGCTGAAGCTCCCGCCGGCCCCGGCGGACGAGACCATGCAGCTGCGGGTGCCCGAGCCGGGCACGTTCGACCTCCCGCAGGAGCCGTCGGCATCGGGCAGGCGCGGCAGACGCAAGGCGCCCAGGCCGTCCGTTCTGGCCAGGTTCACCACCGTGGCCGGCGCGCGACTGTCCCCGTTCGCCCCCTTCGCCCGCCGTCTGCGTCCGCAGTACCCCCGTCCGGGCCGCGCCGACTGGCGCCGCTGGGTGCCGTCCTGGCGGCAGTCGCTGGGGGCCGCCGGGCTGGCCGTGGGCGTCAGCGGGATGTTCCTGTCCGTCGCCTACGCCGCCACGGACATACCCGAGGACCTCAACACCTTCGCCACCCAGCAGGACAACGTCTACTTCTGGTCCGACGGCACCCCCATGGCCCGCACCGGCTGGGTGCGACGCCAGGCGATGCCCCTGAAGGACGTCCCCGAGGACGTGCGCTGGGCGGTCCTCGCGGCGGAGAACGCGAGCTTCTACTCCGACCCCGGCATCTCCGTGAGCGGCATCACCCGCGCGCTGGTGCGCACCGTCGGTGAGGGGGACACCCAGGGCGGCTCCACCATCACCCAGCAGTACGTCAAGAACGTCTATCTGACCCAGGACCGCTCGCTCGGCCGCAAGTTCGACGAGGCGCTGCTCGCCCTCAAGCTCGACAACCAGATGAGCAAGGACGAGATCCTGGAGGGCTACCTCAACACCAGTTGGTTCGGCCGGGGCACCTACGGCATCCAGCGGGCCTCCCAGGCGTACTACGGCAAGGACGTCAGCCGGCTCAACGTCAGCGAGGCCGCGGTGCTCGCCTCCCTCCTCAAGGGCGCGGGCCTCTACGACCCCACCCTGAGCAAGGCCAACCGTGAGCGGGCGGTCGAGCGCTGGGAGTGGATCCTGGACCGGATGGTGGACATCGGGAAGCTGTCGAAGACCGAGCGCGCCACGTACACGAAGTTCCCCGAGCCGATCGAACAGTCGAACCAGTACGACACCGGCAAGCAGAGCGACTACCTGGTGGAGCTGGCCTCCCAGTACGCGAAGAAGGCGGCGAACCTCACCGATCAGGAGTTCGACCGGGGTGGCTACCAGATCTACACGACCTTCGACAAGGACCGGCAGAACGAGCTGACCGACGCGGTCACCGAGGCGCGCAAGGACGTGCGCGAGGACAACCCGAAGAAGGCGAAGACCGCGCACATCGGGGCCTCCTCGGTCGCCGCCGACGGGCGGATCCTCGCCGTCTACGGCGGCCCCGACCACCGCAGACAGGGCTTCAACGAGTCGAACGCGACCACCGTCCCGGCCGGCTCGGCCTTCCTCCCCTTCGTCTACGCGGCGGGGCTGGAACACGGTGTCGTCAAGGAGCGCGGCGGCGAGGCTACACCTGTCACTCCGCAGACGATCTACGACGGCAACGACGCCGTGCCGGTGACCACCCCCGAGGGGCCCTACTGGGACCGGGACGGCGACCAGGTCTCCGCCCACAACGACGGCAAGAAGTCCTGGGGCCCGATCACCCTGCACGACGCGCTCGCCGGATCGGTGAACACCCCGTTCATGCAGCTCGGCATGGACACCGGGCTGGCCAAGGTGCGCGGCACCGCCGAGGCGGCCGGACTGCTCCCCTCCAGCTTCGGCGCACAGGTGCCGGCGCTGTCCGTGGGCAGCGCCACGCCCAGCGCGATCCGTATGGCCAGCGGCTACAGCACCTTCGCCGCGCTGGGCAAGCACACCGAGCCGTACTCCGTGCGGAAGGTGACCCACAACGGGTCCCCGGTCGCCCTGAACACCCCGAAGCCCAAGCGCGCGATGAGCGGCAAGGTGGCCGCCGCGGTCACCTCGGCACTCACCGACGCCTACCGCACCGCCCACCCCACGTCGCCCGGCGCCGCGTCCTACGAGGTGGCCGCCAAGGGCGGGACCACTCAGGACGACAAGGCCGCCTGGTACGTGGGAACGGCCGACGACGTGTCGACCGCCGTCGTCGTCTACCGCATCGACCTGGCCAAGAGCCTGGAGCCGCTGCAGCTCGACGGGATCGCCGGAACACCCAATGCCGGGGTCCCCTACGACATCTGGTCCAGTGCGATGAGGATCGGCTGACCACCGATGAGCACCCGCACCCGCCACCCTCGCAGAATGAGCCGTACATGAAGTCTGGCAGCAAGCCGCACAAAGGCCGCCGTCGCAAGGCGCGCCCGCCGCGCCGCACCACCCGTCCGCAGTTCCTGACGGTGGCCGCGCTGCTCGTGGTGGCCTCCCTGGTCGGCGGCTACCTGGTGCTGAACCAGTCGGCCGACACCGCGCCGACCGCTTCGTCGGCCGGCAGCGACAGCGACAAGGGGGCCACGAAGAAGGAACCCGTCTGGGACGGCAAGACGAAGATCATCGGTGATGGCTCCACCTCCTACACCGGCCCGCAGAAGGGGCGGTTGAAGGCCGTGCGGCTCAAGAAGGGCGAGAAGCCGCCGCAGTTCGTCGTCTTCTCCTGGGACGGGGCGCTGGCGGGCGACGACAACCTCTTCGAGCACTACCGGCAGATGGCGAAGAAGTACGACGCCCACATGACGTTCTTCCTCACCGGCATCTATCTGCTGCCCAAGGAGAAGCGGGACCTCTACGACCCGCCGCAGCACGACAAGGGCGCCGCCGCCATCAGCTACCCCACCGACGAACACATCCGCACCACCCTGGAGGAGCTCGGCAAGGCGTGGGAGGAGGGCAACGAGATAGGCACCCACTTCAACGGCCACTTCTGCGGGGACAAGGGCGGCGCCGACTGGAGCGTCGCGGAGTGGAAGCAGGAGATCAAGGAGTTCAACTCCTTCCTCGCCAACTGGAAGACCAACACCGGCGCCACCGACCTCGACCCGCTGCCCTTCACCGTCGACGCCGTCAAGGGCGGCCGCGCGCCCTGCCTGGAGGGCCAGAACAACCTCGTCAAGGCCGTCAAGGACTTCGGCTACCGCTACGACGCCAGCTCCCCGGGCGCCTTCCAGGTGTGGCCCGGCAAGAAGAACGGCATCTGGGACTTCCCGCTGCAGATGCTCCCGTTCAACGACGACTACCAGGCCCTGTCGATGGACTTCAACTTCCTCTACAACCAGTCCGACGGGCAGACCGACGGTGATCCGGCCATGTACCCGACCTGGCAGCAGGAGACCATCGACACCTACATGGCGGGCTTCAACCGCGTGTACTACGGCAGCCGGGCGCCCCTGCTCATCGGCAACCACTTCGAGCAGTGGAACGGCGGCATCTACATGAACGCCGTCGACGAGGTCATCAAGACCGTGTGCGTGAAGAAGGACGTGAAGTGCGTGTCCTTCGACGAACTCGCCGACTGGATGGACGTCCAGTCCCCGGAGACGCTGGCGAACCTGCGTGGCCTCGACCCCGCCCAGGCCCCGGCCGACTGGGCATCGGTCGTGAAATAGCCCCACAGATACCCATGTTGCTCACTTGTTACGCCCCCCGACCTCACTTCGCTTGAGGAGGTCATGTAAAGATTCCCTCCCGGGTACGACCAACTCGGGGTCAAGGAGATTCCCAGTGAGATCAAGGACGTTGAGCCTCGCAGGCTCGACCCTCGCGGCGGCCGTCGTGGCCTCCGCTCTGCTGCCCGTCGCCGCGGCGAACGCCACCGCGTCGACGCCGAAGGTCACGAAGGCGACCAAGGACGCCTTCGGTCGCGTCGCGGACAACGTGCTCACGGACCGTACGGCCGTTCTGCTCGGCGGCAAGGCCGCGCGCAAGTCGCTGAAGCCGACCGGCGGCGTGCAGCTGTCCGCCGGCCAGAAGAAGGCCGAGGACGGCAAGCTGTCCGCCCTGAAGGGCACCAAGTCCCGCCTGGCCTCCCTGGACGAGGCCTACACCGCGGCCGACACCAAGGTCACCGTCGACAGCGCCAAGGTCAAGGGCAAGAAGGCCACGGTCAAGGTCACCGAGACCACGACCCTGAAGTACAAGAAGATACGCGGCGACGAGCCGGCCACCACGGGCTTCGACGCGCACCACGTGCTCACCTTCACCGCCCAGGCGAACGGCACCTGGCAGCTGACCGCGATGCGCTCCACGGACGGCGGCGCCCCGCGGATCAACGAGCCCGTCACCGCGACCGCGGACACCAAGCTCAGCCGTACGCCGATGGCCGTCATCCAGGCCCCCAAGGCGGCCACGACGCGCAACCCCGCCCCCAAGCCGAAGACGCTCACCGGCGGCGCCTACGACTACAAGGCGATGGCGACGTACACCGAGAAGTACTGGAAGAACTACAACCCGGCGTACCGCAAGTACAACTCGCTCGGCGGCGACTGCACCAACTACCTCAGCCAGGGCCTCCTGGCGGGCGGCTGGAAGCAGATCTCCACGGTGACGCCGGAGGAGTACGACACCTGGTACTACGCCTCCAACGGCACCGCCGACGCCTGGATCGGCGTGAACGAGTGGTCCTGGTTCACCCAGACCGCCAAGCGGACCACCGCGCTCGCGAACGTCTACCAGATGGACGTCGGTGACGTGCTCCAGGTCGACTTCGACAAGGACGGGTCCAAGGACCACTCCATGATGACGACCTACCGCAGCTCCAGCGGTGTCCCGTACCTGACGTACCACGACGCGGACACCTACCGCCGCTCGGTCGCGAGCATCATCGCCTCGTACCCGACCGCGAACTACTACGCGTACCGCACCTGAGCCCAGCCCTCACGGGTGCCTCAACCGGCGCCCTTCCCGTCCTGCGCGGCCGTGTCCGATCCGGTCTCCGCCGTGGCATCGGGGAGGGCGTCGGCTCGTTCCAGCCGGGCCGTCCCCGCACCAGCCTCGCGCCGCGTCTCACGCTCCGACTCCTCGGGATGGCGGGCCCGCCAGTACGGGTTGTCGTGCGGCAGCGCCGTGCCGACCCTGCCGTACATCCCGAACGTCATCAGCAGGATGCCGACGACAAAGCTGAACAGGACGTTCTGGATCCGGAACGCCAGGAAGTTGGAGTCGGTGTCCAGCAGCGCCATGTTGCCGAAGCCGCTCAGGATGAACAGGACGCCCAGGGTCATGTTGAGCGTGGAGGCGAAGTTGCCGCCGATCACCATGCCGACCAGCAGCAGCAGCCCCACGGCGATCGACAGGACGCTCAGCGTGCCGTTGGTGCTCAGACCCACGACCTCGTCGCCGTTCGTGTCGAACCAGCCCACGTTGTCGGTGAGCCCCAGGATGCCGAAGGCGAGCAGGAACAGACCCATCAGGCCCGCTCCGATCCGGTAGACCCTGCTGAGGCGGTGGTCGACGGGCAGGTGCTCGTCGATCCTGATCCGCCGCCGGGAACCCGCGTGCCTGCCCTTGCCCGGACGCAGCGTGTGCGTGGCGTGCGTGGCCATGTCCGCCTCCCATCGGGTGTGAGCGGAGGCCTGCGTACCCCTTCAGCATCCGCCGGGCGGCTCCGCCGGGCAACCGGGTCCGGGGGAGGGACAGCGGGACAGCGGGGCGGCGGGAGCGCGGACACGGCGAGGGAAGGGCGAAGGCGATCAGGCCCCCGCCCCGCGCTCCTTGCGAATCTGGTCCACGACCCGCGCCACCGCCTGCCGCACGGCCTCCGTCTCGCCCAGGAAGTGCCAGTAGTCCGGGTGCCGCCCCTCCAGCGTGGCGATCGCCCGGTCCAGCCGTGCCACGGACTCGTCCAACGGGCGCGCGTGCCGCGGATCCGGTGTCGACCGCCCGGCCATGGCCAGCCGCTGCGCGTCCCGGATCGCGAACCGCGTCCGCTCGATCTCCTGCTGGGAGTCCTTCTGCACGGCGTTCAGCCGCCGCAACCGGTCCCCGGCGGCCGAGACCGCCTCGTCGGTGTGGTTCAGCAGGGCCCGCACGGTCGACAGCAGCGAGGTCGCGTCCGGCCAGCGCTGGGCGTCCCGCGCGGCCCGCGCCTCGCGCAGCTTCAACTGGGCCTGCTCGACGTCCCGCGCGGCCTGGTCCGGCACCTGCTGGAGGTCCTGCCAGCAGGCCGCCACGAACCGCCGCCGCAGCTCGCTCAGCACCTGCGGCACCTGCTCCGCCCGGGTGCCGAGCGCCTCCGCGCGGGTACGCAGCGACACGAGCCGGTGGTCGATCTCGGCGGCTCTCTCCGGCAGCCGCTCGGCCTCCGCGCGCACCGCCTCCGCCTCGCGCACGACCCGGTCGGCCCGCTCCAGCGTCTCCCGTACGCCGTGCTGCCCGGCCCCCTGGTTCAGTTTGGTCAGCTCGGGGGCGAGGGCCGCGAGGCGGGCGGCGAGATCGTCGGCCTTCAGCCCCGAACCCCGTACGGCGTCCAGGGCGCCCGAGGCGGCGAGCAGGCCCTGCCGGGCGCGCTCCACCGCCGGGGCCAGCCGGGCCAGCTCGGTCTCGGCCCTGCCGAGCAGCGGCCCGAGGCCCTGGGCGAACCGGTCCAGCTCCTGCTTGACCCGGTCCAGTTCGTTCTTGGCGGCCGTCAGCTCGGTGCGGGCCCGGGAGGCCGCGGACGCCTCCAGGTCGTCGCGGTCCAGGTCGTGGGCGTCGACGGCGTTGATGTACTGGTGGCTGACCTCGTCGATCCGCCGCCCCAGCGCCTCGAAGCCGTCGGCCGCGCGGCGGGCGCCCGGGGAGTCGTCCACCGCCGTGATCGTCTCTATGGAGATCCGCAGGTCCCGCTGCGCGGTGTCCAGCTCGTAGAACGCGGCCGCCGCCGCGTCCTTCGCCGCCTGCGCCTCCGCCCGCTGTCCCTCGGCGCGCCCTCCGAACCACCGCCGCGTCCCGCCGCCGGCGAACGCCGCGGGCACCACGAGACCGGCGACGAGGGGAAGAACGAGCAGAACGGCACGGTCCAGCGCCGCCGCCCGGCGGCGGGCCCGTCGGCTCTGCCGGTCCTGCCGGGCTCCGGGGGCCGGTGGAAACGCGGGGTCGGGGGCTGGTCGTGGTGCACGGCTGTGGGGTTGTGGTGCGCTCCGCACCCTCGGTGTGTACGGCTCTGCAGGTGTCGCCGTCACTTCCCTCTCCCGTGCTGTCATCCACCCTGACCGGTGCCATTCTCCCACCGGTCAAGGACGAAAACACGGGCCGAGCGGTTCGAGGTTCGCCGCCGCCGCTCAGTCGACGTTGCGGACCGTCACCGAGCCGTCCTGGGTGTGGGCGGTCACCACATGGGAGCTGCCCTGGTCACGGGGCACCGAGACGTCCACGGAACCGTCGTCGCTCCCGGTCTCGATCCGGTACGACGTGTCCCGCGGCAGCCCGATACTGATCGAACCGTCGTCACTGCGCGATTCCACCAGGTCCGGTACGACCCCGAGTTCGAGCTTGACCGAACCGTCCCGCGTGCTCACCTTGACGCTCCGCGACGCGACCCCGAGCGCCCGCACGGAAGCGTCGTCGGTGTGCAGCTCCAGCGGCCCGGTGGTGTCGCCGACCCGCACGGCGCCGTCGGCCGACCGGACCTCCAGCGGTTCGGCGAAGCCCTTCGCGGTCACACTCCCGTCGTCGCTCCGCACGGCGACCGCGACCCCGCGCGGTACCTCGATCCGGTGCTTGGCCGCGCAGTCGGCGACGAGGCCGTCGCACTTCAGCCGCAGCTCCAGGCGGTCCTCCCGCATCTCCCAGGTCACCCGAGGCTTCCCGCCGACCATGACCCGCCCCTCGAACCACCGGGTGACCTCGACCTCGTCCACGTCCGCCGCGACCAGTTCCAGCGCGGAGTCGTCCGAGTCGACCGTGAGAGTCCGGCCCTCCAGGGCGAAGCTCCGGTGCTCCGGATCCCGGTCCTCCCCGGCGTCGGCCCCGCACGCGGCGACGGACGCCATGAGCACGACGGCGAGACCGGCGACCCCCACCGCTCCCGCGCGGGACCTGCGAGCCGTACGAGCCGTACGGGCGGTATGAACCGGGCGGGCGGTGCGGGCGGTGCGTGTCATGACGATCTCCCCCTGGGGCTGGTCCTCCGCTGTCCTTCGACCGTACGGAGCAAGGGAGTTCGGGGGGATCCGGGCCACGCCCGGATCAAGGGTGGGGATAACCCCCGAGCCGACCCCGGGCGCGGGCCGGAGCGTTGCCCGATACGGGTTTGCTGGGCACGCCCTCGGGCAATGTAGGCTGTCGACTCGTACTCGGGCGTGTAGCTCAGGGGTAGAGCGCCTGCCTTACAAGCAGGATGTCGGCGGTTCGAAACCGTCCATGCCCACCGAGACGAAGACCCCGGCCGATCACGGCCGGGGTCTTCGCGTATCCGGAGCCCGTGGGCTTCAGATGTCGTTCTCTTTCGGAAACCTCGTGTGTGGTTTCTGCTGGGCAGGCATGAGATCGCAGTTGTCGCGGGAGTCTCGGTCCGTCGCTGGCCCAGATCGGCGTGGAGCAGTGTCTGGAGGCGCTGGCGGAGACGGATGCGCCCACCGTGGTGGCCGACGGGTTGTCGCGGAACAAGCTGGCGGGGCCGCGGCGGGCGGTGCCTCACCGCCAGGACGCGGCCGGAATCGAGGTGCTGTCGGTGGACTACCAGGCGGTCATGGCCGCCGCCCGGGAGGCCGGGGCGGAAGGACTCGGTGCCCGGAAGGCAGCGGTGGTGCTGGGGTGGGACAGCGCGTCCGCTTCCCGCGTCGAAGGCGCGCGAGCCCGTCTGAAGCGGCCCGCCGGTTCTGCACCAGGGTGTCCAGGACATTGCCGTTTTGCTCGATCCAGCGCAGGGGCGTCGCCTCTCCAACCCCACAAAATCCAACGCACTTCGACAAAACCATTGACCTCCCTATGTCCCACCTCTACTTTTTGACCGCTTCCCCGGACCGTGGTCGGCATATCGGACGGCGGTGACAATGCCGGGCAGGCATGTCCTTCACGGGGTCCTGGTTCGCCGGGCGCCCGTTTCCCGCAGGTCCGTTGGAGAGCAGATGTGCACAAGATCCACTCTTCCCGGACTCGCAGACGCCGCGGGGTGTCCTTTCTGTCGGATAGCTACCCGACCCGCTACCTGCGGGCCACCTGGACGTCCTTCGGGTCGAACAACTTCCTGACTGGCACATCACGCACTGAACTACACGCTGCGCATCGATCCCATCTCCACCGCCCCCACCGCTCGGACGCCACCTGCTCCATCGTCTACTGATGCCCTGGCTCAACACGGCGCCGCGGGGCCCAACGAACTGGCAGCCGCAGGCACGTTGGTCCGGCTCCGGCGGAAACCCTTCGGTCTGGGACGCCGTGAGGCCGACCTCCTTTGCCTTTCCCTCCCTTCCCCTCCCTGGAGAGCCGCATGTTCCACCCCGCCGTACGAAGATGGACCAGGCGCATCGCCGCCCAGATCCTCGCTGTCGGACTCGCCGTCGCCGGTCTGGCGACCCTCGACCGTCCTGAGCCGTCGGTGCCCCTGTCCGCCGAACCGGCCGCTGTCAGCACCAGCCAGATCGGTGTCTCCCCGCCGCCGATGGGCTGGGCGTCCTGGAACACCTTCTTCAGCAGCATCGACCACAACGTGATCAAGCAGCAGGCCGACGCCCTGGTCTCCTCCGGCATGGCCGCCGCCGGCTACGAGTACGTCAACCTGGACGACGGCTGGTGGCAGGGCGCCCGTGACGCGAACGGCAACATCGTCGTCGACGAGAATCTGTGGCCCGGCGGCATGAAGGCGATCGCCGACTACATCCACAGCAAGGGCCTGAAGGCCGGCATCTACACCGACGCGGGCAAGGACGGCTGCGGCTACTACTTCCCCACCACCCGCCCCGCCGCCCCCAATACCGGCATGGAGGGCCACTACCAGCAGGACCTGGAGACCTTCCAGCGCTGGGGCTTCGACTACGTCAAGATCGACTGGTGCGGCGGCCAGGCGGAGAAGCTGGACCAGGAGACGGCGTACAAGCAGATCGCCGCCGCGAACGAGGCCGCGTCCGCTGTCACCGGCCGCAAGCTGGTGCTGTCCTTCTGCGAGTGGGGCACCGGACTGCCCTGGAACTGGGCCACCGGTCACGGCGACCTGTGGCGCACCAGCCACGACGTCTTCCTGCGGGGAGAGACGCCGAGCCTGACGAAGATGTACCGCAACTTCGACGAATCCCTTCAGCCGGCTGCCCAGCACACCGGCTACTACAACGACCCCGACATGCTGATGGTCGGCCTGAACAGCATGACCGCCCAGCGCAACCGGCTCCACATGAGCCTGTGGTCCATCTCCGGCGCCCCGCTGCTGGCCGGCAACAACCTGGCCACGATGAGCACCGAGACCCGTGACATCCTCACCAACCCCGAGATCCTCGCCATCGACCAGGACCCGCGCGGGCTACAGGGCGTCAAGGTCGCCGAGGACACGAGGGGCCTGCAGGTATACGGCAAGGTGCTCTCCGGCACTGGCAAGCGCGCGGTAATGCTGTTCAACCGCACCGGCTCGGCCGCGAACATCACCGTCCGCTGGGCCGACCTCGGCCTGACCTCGGCCTCCGCCACCGTACGCAACGCCTGGACCCGTACCGACGCCGGATCGTTCGCCACCGGCTACACCGCCTCCGTCCCGGCCAACGACGCAGTCCTGCTGACCGTCTCCGGCACCGAGGCGTCCGGCTCCACCTTCGAGGACACCACCACCGCCACCACCCCGACGTTCGGCAACGTCACCGCCTCCACGGCGGGCACCAAGCTCGTCGACATCACCTACGCCAACAGCGGCACCACGGCACGCAAGGCCACCATCCAGGTGAACGGCCAGTACACGTACCGCGTGGCCTTCCCGCCGACCGGCTCGGCCACCACCTACCGCACCGTCTCCGTGCTCGCCCACCTGGCCAAGGGCGCCAACACCGTGAAGTTCGCCGCAGTCTCCGGCAGCACCGCACCCGACATCGACGCCCTCCGCGTCCAGGGCGTCCCCGGCACCGACGGCGCCGCCCTCGTCGGCTCCGCCTCGGGCCGCTGTGTGGACATCGAGAAGAACACCTACGTCAACGCCACCCAAACACAGCTGTGGGACTGCTCCGGCGGACGCAACCAGACCTTCCAGCAGACCTCGCGCGGCGAACTCGTCGTCTACGGCAACAAGTGCCTCGACGCCTACAACAACGGCACCACCAATGGAACCAAGGTCATCATCTGGGACTGCACAGGCGGCACCAACCAGAAGTGGACCGCCAACTCCAACGGCACCATCACCAACAACCTCTCCGGGCTCTGCCTGGACGCCTCGAACGCGGCAACCGCCAACGGCACCAAGCTGATCCTGTGGACCTGTAACGGCGGAGCCAACCAGAAGTGGACACTCACCTGAGCCCCCCGGTTACCTGACCACCACGGCACGCGTGGGTTCCGGCAGCCCTGCTGACGGCTGCCGGAACCCACTGTGCGCAAGCCCTCCTACAGGCGCTGTCACGTTGGCTGACCGGTGGGATGATCTTCTGGTTGATCAGTGGGAAGGGGCGTCCGTGGGGAGCGCGTCGCTGTCGTACGAGGGACACCGGTACCCGGTCGAGGTCATCTCCCACTGTGTGTGGCTGTATCACCGCTTTCCGCTCAGCTTCCGCGAGGTCGAGGCGCTCATGCTCGAGCGCGGCGTGACCGTCTCCTACGAGACGATCCGCCGCTGGTGCGGCAAGTTCGGGCAGGCCTACACCAACGCGCTGCGCCGCCGGCAGCCCCGGCCCGGTGACAAGTGGCACCAGGACGAGGTCTTCATCAAGATCAACGGGCGGTTGCGGTACCTGTGGCGGGCCGTCGACCAAAACGGCAATGTCCTGGACACCCTGGTGCAGAACCGGCGGGCCGCTTCAGACGGGCTCGCGCGCCTTCGACGCGGGAAGCGGACGCGCTGTCCCACCCCAGCACCACCGCTGCCTTCCGGGCACCGAGTCCTTCCGCCCCGGCCTCCCGGGCGGCGGCCATGACCGCCTGGTAGTCCACCGACAGCACCTCGATTCCGGCCGCGTCCTGGCGGTGAGGCACCGCCCGCCGCGGCCCCGCCAGCTTGTTCCGCGACAACCCGTCGGCCACCACGGTGGGCGCATCCGTCTCCGCCAGCGCCTCCAGATACTGCTCCACGCCGATCTGGGCCAGCGACGGACCGAGACTCCCGCGACAACTGCGATCTCATGCCTGACCAGCAGAAACCACACACGAGGTTTCCGAAAGAGAACGACCTCTCAGGAATCCCGCGCGTGCTTCAGGTGGGTGCGGGCCTCGACCCTCTCCTCGGTGGCGATCTCCGACCAGAAGCGGTGGCAGCTCACGAAGACCGCCAGTTCCCGCTCGCGCTCGCGGAGCTTCTCGACCTCGGCCTGCTCGTCGGGCGTCCAGCCCGGCGAGGCGGGGCGTTCGACCTTCCGCCAGCCGTTGTCGTCGCTGAAACCGTCCAGGGGCTCGACCGACCAGGGCAGCCGCTTCAGCAGCGCCAGGAGCTCGGCCCGGACCTGATGCAGCTCCTCCTGACCGGCGAGAAGGTCGTCTGGGAAGTCATAGGTCTTAGCCACACGGCAATGGTACGCCTGTTCGAATTTGGGATGCGAGTTCCTTCTGTCGTTTCGCGGGGGAGTGAGGTCGCGGCGGCGTCATGGCGGGATCCGGCGAGTCCGGGCGAGATCAGGGTGCGATCAGGCGAGGGGATGGGTCGTGTGACCCAAGCTCGACCTTGGGTATCGTCCTCGCATGACCCTCGACGATCTCCGTGTCTTCGTCGCCGTCTGCCGGGCCGGGAGTCTCAGTGCGGTGGCCCGGGAGCTGGGGTGCACCCAGTCGGCGGTGAGCCAGCATGTGCGGCGGCTGGAGCGGGAGGTCGGCGTCGGGCTGGTGGAGCGGCAGGCCCGTGGGGTCGTGCCCACCCGGGCCGGCCGGGTGCTCCAGGAGGCGGCGGCCGAGGGCATCACCGGGCTCGATGTCGCGCTGCGCCGGCTGGCCGAGCTGGTGCGCGGTGACGGTGGCGTCGTACGGGTCGCCACCGGCGGCACGACCGTGCGGCACTTCATGGCGCAGGGCATCGTCGACTTCCGGCGCTCGTACCCGGACGTGGGCCTGGAGTTCCAGACCGTGCGGTCGAGCGCCGGGTGCTGTGACGCGCTGGCCGACCCGTCCCGGGACCTCGACCTGTCCTGGCTGACCCTGGGGCCCGCTGTCCGGGGCATCGAACAGCGGGCCGTGGCAGAGCTGCCCTGGGTGCTCGCCGTGCGTGCCGACGACGAACTCGCGGGCCGGGAGCGGGTGGAGGGCGGGGAACTGGACGGGATGCGGCTGATCGGGCTGCCGGAGAACTCCACCTCGTACGCCCATCTCGGCGCCGCCTACCGGGAGTTGGGTATCTCCGTCAGCTCCTCCGGGGCCGGGGTCGCCGACTGGGACACCGCGATCCTCCTCGTCGAGCTCGGCGTCGGTCACGCCGTGGTCCCCGCGCTCCCGGGCTGGACGGGGCCCGGCCACCCCGGGCTCCGCTTCGTCCCGGTCCCCGACCTGCCCCCGCTCACCGTCGGCTGGGCCGTACGGCGCTGGGACGCCCTGTCACCGCCGGCCCGCGCCTTCGCCGACACGGTGGCGCGGCACGCGGTGCGGGTGGGGGGTGGGGTGCGGGCGGTCGAGGGAGGAGACGGGGTGGGCCGGGGTTGACCGGGATCGCCGGGATCGACCGGGGAGGCCCGGTGATGCTCCGTCGGGCGCCGTCGGCTGTTCGCGGTCCGGGCCGACCCTCCGTCGGCTCAGTGGCTCGCCGTTCGGGGTTCTTCGGCCACCCGCCGTTCCTCCGCTGCCCGCAGCTCCGCCACCACCTCCGTCGCCACCGGTACCCGTACGCCGTGGCGTTCGGCCGAACGGAGCAACGCGCCGCCGATCGCGTCCAGTTCGAGAGGGCGGCCGGCCTCGGCGTCGCGTTGCATGGACGACTTGGTGGCGGGTGGGAACGCGTCGTAGCGGCGGAGCGTCTCGGCCGGGTCGACGGGGGCGCCGGCGGCCGTGCTGACCGCGGCCGTCTCCTCGACCAGGGCGGTCAGCTCCTCGCGGTGGCGGGTGCGGATCTCGCCGAGGGGCAGGCCGTGACGGGTTGTCAACAGGGCGAACGGGGCCAGGAAGGACATCTTCGCCCACAGTACGGCCGTCTCGTCCGGCAGGACGCGGGTGCCCACGCCTGCCCATTCCAACGCTCCGGCAAGGGAGTTGAGGCGATCGCGCGGCACCCTGTCGCCGGTCAGGTCGACCTCGGCGAACGGGCTGCCGTGTTCGATGACGCCCGGGGCGAGACGGGTCGACTCGACGCGGATGGTGGCGGGGGCGAGGGGCACGTCGTCGCCGTAGTGGGCGCGGAGGTGTGCCGGGTGCTCCACGCCGTTCAGGAACGGCACGACCAGGGTGTCGGGGCCGAGGGACGCTGCCGGGAGGCGGTCCAGTGAGGCCGTCAGCGTGGTCTGCTTGACCGTGATCAGGGCCGCGTCGACCTGTTCGCGGAGCTCGGTCGCGGTCTCGACGCGGGCGGTGAAGTCGCCGAAGCGGGCGCTGGTGACCTGGATGCCGTCCTGCTCCAGGGCCTCGGCGGTCCGCTCGCCGGCCAGACAGATCACGCGGTTGCCGGCGCGGGCCAGCAGGGCGGCGAGCAGTCCGCCCACGCCGCCGGGGCCCAGTACCGCCACCGTGAGCCGATCCTTCGTCATGGTCCCCTCGTTTCCGCCGGGTGGGTCGAGCCGGCTTCGGCGATGATCACAAGGGTGCCGGGTGCAGTCAATCCTCGGGGGAACTTGCTGATATCCAAGAGGGTGCTTGGGTCTGCTGGAGCGTCGTGCTGACCTGCCGCCTTCGCGGACTGGGGTGGGGCGCGCGGACGCGGGAGACTGGGGGCATGTGCCGCAGTATCAAGACGCTTCGACCGCCTGTCCTTCCCGAAGAGGCCACCGAGGACGACATCAGGGCTGCCGCCCTGCAGTACGTCCGCAAGGTCTCCGGCTTTCGCGCGCCCGCCGCTCACAACCGTGAGGTCTTCGAGCAGGCGGTGGACGCGGTCGCGGAGGCCACTGCCGCGTTGTTGGCCGGGTTGGAGGTGCGGGGGGCCGCGCGGCGGGCGGGGTAGGTCTTCTCGCCCCCGCCACCCCGCCACCCCGCCACCCCCTCCACCCCCGCCGTCCCCGCGCAGCGCGCCGCTGCAACAGCAGGGGCCCGCGCCCCGCGTTTCCCCCGGCGCGGCGGTCAGTTGGGCTGCGGGCGGCGCATGAAGTACGCCGCTGCCGCGCCCGCGCCGAAGAGGGCGGCCAAGGACACCGCCGTCGCGAGCCACGTGGGGCCGAGCCACTGGGCGCCGAAATAGCCGAGGGCGACGCTGTAGGCGGCCCAGGCGAGCCCGGCGAGGGCGGACCAGGGGAGGAAGTCGCGGGCGCGGTGGCGGGCGGCGCCGGCGCCGAGGGAGACGACGGAGCGCCCGGCGGGGGCGAAGCGGGCGACGACGACCAGGAGGCCGCCACCGCGGACGAGCGCGGAGCCGAGACGTTCCTGCGCGGTGGTCAGACGGCGGGAGCGGGCGATGGCGCGGTCGAGTCGTGCGCTGCCCCGCCAGGCCAGCCGGTATGCCACGAGATCACCGAGCACGGACGCGGTCGCCGCCGAGAGCATCAGCACCAGGATGTCGGGGACCTCGCGGGCCATCGCGCCCGCCGCCGTCTCCGCTGCTGCCGCCGTGGCCACCGCGACGACCAGGACGCCGCTCGGGAGGACCGGGAGGAACACGTCCAGCACGATGGACACGCCCACCACGGCGTAGATCCATGGGCCGGCGGCCAGCCAACCCAGACTCTCAAGCACCGAGCACTCTCCTGTTTTCCCCCGACATCACGGTGACCCGTGACAGCCGAACAGCGTACGCCCCGGGTATGACGGACAGCCGACAGGGGCTCATGTGTCCGTCACACCGCGTTCATTCGGACGGTTCGCCGACAGAGGGACGACAGAAGGGGCAGCAGGGGGAGGGGGAGTCGGGCGGAGAGGGCTGGGGGGTGGCCGCCGGTATGGGGTCAGGCCGTCACGGTGGTCTTGCTCGTGGCGGTTCTGTCGGCGGACGCGGCCTGGCGCTTGGCGAAGAGCTGGTCGAGGCCGAGCGCGCCGGAGCCGGTGAAGATCAGCAGGAACATGGCCCAGCAGAAGAACGCCGCGGCCTCGCCGCCGTTCTCGGCCGGCCACAGGGCCTGCGGCTGGTGGACCTTGAAGTACGCGTAGGCCATGGAGCCCGAGGCGACGAACGCCGCGAAGCGGGTGCCGAGGCCGAGGAGCACCAGGGCGCCGCCGACGAGTTGGATGACAGCCGCGTACCAGCCGGGCCAGGTGCCGGCGGCGACGGTGCCGCCCTGCCCGTCCGCGCCGCCCAGGACGCCGAAGAGGGTCATGGCGCCGTGGCAGGTGAAGAGCAGGCCGATGACGATGCGGAAGAGACCGAGGGCGTATGGCTGGGCGCTGTTGAGGCGTCCGGTCATGGTGGGGGACTCCTTCGGTGGTAACCCGGTCCTCGTGAGACCGGTGGGGACGGTTGTTACCGGTGAGTCACCCACGTTAGGCAGACCTAATCGATGCTTGCAAGTTCAACATTTGGCCAGCTCTTTACCTGCGCTTGAGGGACTTTCGCGGGTGTCGTCGCACGTAGAGCCGCTCGCGCCACGGCGTCCGCATCCGAAAGAGTGACCGAATCCACCCCTGGCCGGGCGCCCGCCGCCGTGACCCAGTGCGCGCCCTCCGTCGGCACACCGAACGCGAACCGCCTTGTGTGCACCGCATTGTGACGGTCTATCAGGTAATACGGCCGGGGGGTGACGTCCAGCCCTCCCGTCTCGTAGCCGTCCACCCGGTGTGGACGACAGCCCCCCGTCGCCAACAGGTCGGCGAGCAACTCGTCGCCCGTCCTGCGCAGGTCCGGCTCCGGGAGGCGTGCCTCGACGACCGTCGTCACCCGGACCGTCGACCCCGGCACGTCGGGCGAGTGCGCCAGCCAGGCCCCGCCCTCCGGGCGCGTCCGGAGTCGGGGGCCCAGCACGGTCAGGACACCCGCCTCGATCAGCGCGGACATCTCCTCGATGCGGCTGCGGGGCGGGCCGATCGACAGGAACGCGTTCAGGGGCGTGTACCAGCGGTCCAGATGCTCCCTGCGTGACGCGCCCGCCAGCCCGCCGTGGTCCACGATCAGCCGCAGCTCGTTCCTCAGGTCCCGCAGCACGTCCAGCGCGGCCTTCACCGGGCCCGCGACATTTCCGAGGGCGGCCTGTGCCGCGTCCTCCCGCAGATACGCCAGCAGCCAGCCCCGCCAGTCCGCCGCGCCGGTGAACTCCCGCCCCGCGTACGGCCGTGAAACCCGTTCCCACGACCAGCGGTCCGCCTCCGTGATCCCGAACTCGTCGAGAACGGAGGCCTCTTGCGGGGAGCGGTGGGGTACGGCGAGGAAACGGTCGCGGAAGGCGGAGGCTCCGCCGGAGAGATCGCGGGAGGGCACGGGAAACGGCCCGTACGCCGAACCGGTACGCGCACCACCGCGCGCACCACCGCGCCCACCGGCTCGGGCGGGCGCCGACGGGTGGGGCGGCGGGGCCAACAGGCCCTCGTAGTAGACCGTTTCGGCCTCCTTCGCGACCAGGGGCCATATCTCCGTCAGGAAGTCCGGCGCCTCGCCGGAGTCCGCGCGCTTGCGGAACGCCGCGATGACCTCGGGGGTCAGGACGAGCGGGGTGTGGCGGCCGTAGGGGCCCTTGGCGTTGTCGCCGCGTGCCTGGTACGGGACGCCTCGCCGGGAGCCGGCGTACAGACGGGGCTCGCGGCCGGACGGCTCGTACCGCAGGCCCCCCTTCTCGGCGTCGTATACGAAGACCCCGCCCCGCCCGGTCGTCAACAGGGCCATGTGGTCGAAGAAGTTGAGGCCGAGACCGCGCAGGAGAACGGGTTCACCGGAGGCGATGGAGGAGAGGTCGAGGTCGGCCGGGTTGGCGGGCGGGAAGTGGCGCAGGCCGTGGCGGGCGGCGTACGCGGTCAGGTCCCGTTCGACCTGGTCGGGGAGGGTGGGAAGGTGGCCCTGGGTGAGGACCACGGCGGCGAGGCCGGTGAGGACACGGCCGGTGGCGAGCGTGAGCCGCTGGCGGCCGTCGGGGGCGTCTTCGAGGCGGATCGCACGGGTGCCGTGGACCTCGACCCGGATCTCGGGCGGCGCGCCGCGCACCACCTCGGCGAAGACCCATTCCAGATAACGACCGTACTGGGCCCGCGTCGGATAGTCGTCGGGCCCCAGCCCGCTCAGCTCCCCCAGCCCGCCCGGCTCCTTCGATCCGCCCGGTTGGGCCGCCCTTCCGCTCGCCCACTCGTACAGGCTCGGGCCCGGGCGTATCGGGCCCG
The DNA here is from genome assembly GCF_019599145.1 of Streptomyces akebiae. Lineage (NCBI taxonomy): Bacteria > Bacillati > Actinomycetota > Actinomycetes > Kitasatosporales > Streptomycetaceae > Streptomyces > Streptomyces akebiae. Next base: position 7,319,754 of record NZ_CP080647.1, read on the forward strand.
AGCAGTCCACGCTGTGGTCGGTGAAGAGGGTGACCTGCGAAGCCACGGTGTTCATCAGCAGGTGGGGGGACTGGTCGGTGCGCCAGACCTGGCCGGGGCCCGGCGGCGCGGGGTCGACTACATGGACGGTCAGACGGGTGCCGGGGCGGAGCAGTTCGGGGGCGGAGGCGCAGAGGCGTTCCAGGACGCTGGTGCCGCGCGGGCCGGCTCCGACGAGGGCGATGCCGATGTCACTGATCCCTGGCCGTTCGGACAAAGGGGTAACTCCCGTGCGTGTGGGGCGCATCGTGGGGCGCGGTGCGGCGGACCGCCCGCCGGTAAGCGGACGGTCCGCCTCATCATGCCGTCGTACGCGACGGGAACGGAGCCCTGGGGCGCAACGAGAGCGCCGGGTGTGGGATGCCTCACGAGCATCTCGGACAACAGGGGCAACAACCGTGTGCAATGGGTGGATTAGGGGGCATGAGCTGCTTGCCGAGGAGTGCGAGCGAGGTCGAAGCAGCTCGATGGTGTGATGGTCGACTTCCGGGCTTGCGGTGTGCGGTGTCCTGGGCCGTTCGGGTTGGCGTGATCGTGCGACCTGGGACGCCGGGTACGGCGTCAGCGTGCGGGGCCCTTGTTTCACCGGTGTGATGGCTCAGGGCCTGCCCGTCGCCTCTGGCCGTATCCATATGGCCGGGTCGCGCAGGGAACCGGCCTCCCGGGATCGGACCACGCACAGGATGCGTGTCGCCGCCCCGGGGTCGAGTACGCCGGGGACCAGCTCGCCCGAGACCGTTCGGGGCGCGCGGCTGAACGGGCTCACTCCCGCTCAGTCCACAGGAACGGTGAGTACGGACTCCGACGCCGTTTCGAGGCGCGCCTTGCCGCCCCTCCGGGCACGTGCGCGGTCCAGCCGCAGCCGTGCCGAACGACCGTGCAGCGTCAGCGTCATGAGGTGGTTGCCGAACCAGGGGCCGCCCGTCCTGCGCCAGTCGATGGACGGCCGCGCGCCCCGCCCGTGCCGCCCGAACCACCGGCCGAGTACCTGCCCCGTCCCGCTCCAACCGAAGCGGAAGCCGAGCTTGATGGAGAGCGGGATGGAGTTGTGCACGGGGGAGCAGGTCAGCTGGAGCACGCGGGCGTCAGGGCGCCCGGGACCGCCCGACTCGCTCTCCGGCCACGACGGTTCGGCGATGTACGCGTGGTGCACGTCCCCGGAGAGCACCAGCACGCTCGCCGGGGCGTCGGCGCCGCTGCCGGTCTCGGCGATCAGCCGGGTCAGGGCCTCGAAGGAATCGGGGAAGGCCGCCCAGTGCTCCAGATCGGCGCCCTGGCGCAGCTTCTCCCCGAACCGCGCCCAGCGGTCCCCGCGCTCGCCCCTGCACAGCGCGGCGCTCCAGGTCTCGGCGTCGTGCACGAGGTGGGGCAGGAGCCAGGGCAGGGAGGTGCCGATGAGGAGATGGTCGTACGAGCCGCGCGCGTCCAGCGCCTGCTCCCGCAGCCACCGCGCCTCGCCGGGGTTCAGCATCGAGCGCTTGCCCTCGTCGAGGACACGGGCCGCCCGTGAGTCGAGCATCAGCACCCGTACGCGACCGAAGTCCCGCCGGTAGCTCCAGCGGACCGAGGCCGGGTCCCGGTCGGCCTCGGCGGCGTGGGCACGCAGCGCGTCCGTACCGTCCGGGGTGGCGCGTACGGCGGCGTGGACCGGGTCGGTGGCCAGTTCGGCGGGGGAGAGGTTGCCGAGGTGCTGGTAGACCCAGTACGACATCAGGCCGCTCAGGATCCGCTCGCGCCACCAGGGGGTGGCCCGCATGTCGGCGAGCCAGGCCTCGCTGGTGTTCCAGTCGTCGATGACGTCGTGGTCGTCGAAGATCATGCAGCTGGGGACGGTGGAGAGCAGCCAGCGGATCTCGGGGTCGAGCCAGGACTCGTAGTAGAGGTGGGTGTACTCCTCGTAGTCCGCCACCTGGTCCCCGGGCGGGTCCGCGAGATCGCGGCGCGCGGTGAGCCAGCGGCGGGTGGCGTCGGAGGTCTCGTCCGCGTACACCTGGTCGCCGAGGAGCAGGAGGACGTCGGGGCGCTCCGTGCCCGGTTCGGCGGCCAGGCGGGCGGCCAGCGTGTCGAGGGCGTCCGGGCCCACCGGGTCCGGCTGCCCGGCGGGCGGTGCGGCCCAGCGGCAGGATCCGAAGGCGACCCGGACGGTGTCGCCCTCGGCGGGGGTACGGATCTCGGAGGGCGGGTGGGGGGAGTCGGGGAGGGGCCACACGGGTTTGCCGTCGAGGAGTACCTCGTACGCCGAGACCGTGCCCGGCGCGAGTCCCGTCACCGGGACCAGGGCGTAGTGGTGGCCGGCGATCTGGAAGGTGGGGGCCTCGCCGCGCCCGCCGCCCGCGCAGCGCACCTCGGCGACGCAGGGACGGCTCGTCTCGACCCAGACGGTCGCGGACGAGCCGTCCACGTATCTCAGCAGTGGTCCCAGACGTAGCCCCGCCATGAGCGATCACTCACTCCTTCTCTGCCGGGTTCACCTCCGGGCGCGCCCCTTCGGCTCACCCTCCTCCGTCGCCCCGTACGGTACGGAACGACGGAGGGGAACGGGGAGGTTCCGGACCACATTCTCGTTTCTCGCGCGAGAGTCAGCAGCTTGCCAGGTAGCTGGTGAGGGCGCTCTTCTCGGCGGAGTCGACCGAGAGGTCGTAGTAGTACTTCACCTGGACCCAGGCGCGGACGTACGTGCAGCGGTAGGCCGTGCGCGACGGCATCCAGGTGGCGGGGTCCTGGTCGCCCTTCGACTGGTTCACGTTGTCGGTGACCGCGATGAGCTGCGGGCGGGTGAGGTCGTTGGCGAAGGCCTGACGGGTGGCGCTGCTCCAGCCGTCGGCGCCGGAGTCCCAGGCCTCGGCCAGCGGTACGAGGTGGTCGATGTCCAGGTCGGAGGCGAGTGTCCAGGTGGCGCCGTCGTACGGGGAGTACCAGCTGCCGCTGGTGGAGGCGCAGGCGGAGTCGGTGACGACGTTCGTACCGTCGCGCTTGAGGACCGTCTCGCGGGTGTTGCAGGTGCCGCTGATGGTGATCCAGTGGTTGAACAGGTCCCGGTTGTACCCGGTGCGGTCCTCGGTCGCCACGGTGAGGGTGGCGAGGTAGGAGCGGGCGGTGGCGGCGCTGACGGGGGTGGGGAGTGCGGCGGAGGCGGTGGGAGCGTTGAAGAGCGCGGCGGAGGCTATCAATCCGCTGAGCGCCGCGAGTATGCTTACTCGTCGACGCGCGTAGAACCTGCGCATGTGAACTCCTTGTGGGGCCGGGGGTGTTGGGGAGCGGCGATTGAAGGGTCGCGTCGTGGTGTTACCGGCGGATGTGCGTCGGGTGAGAAGTTAATGACGTGGGCATGACACGACAAGGGGTGCGGTCGTGATTGTGGCCGGGCGCCTTCGGGGTGGGGTGTCTGGGGTGCGTTGTCGGGTGCGGGTCCGGTGGGGCTTCTCGCGCAGTTCCCCGCGCCCCAGAAAAGCAGGGGCTGCGCCCCGTGCTTTTCGGTTGGGGGTTTGCGGCTGGGGCCCGCGTTCCGTTGCCGTCAGGGCCGCAGCCCCTAGCAGGTGACCGGCGACGGGCGCCCGTGACCCGTCGCCGTACAGGCCCGCGGCCCGCAACCCGCAGCCCGTCGCCGTTCAGGCTCGCAGGCCTGGCCTTCGAGGGTGGGGGAGCCGTGCGAGGACTCGCAGTCGGCCGCATCCGCCGTACGATCACCCGCCCCCGAAACCTTCTGTGCCTCGGCGTACCATGGACCGCGCAGAAGGGGAGTAGCTCTTCGCCGGACCGTCGACATACTGCTCAGCTCGTCTGAGCCGGCGCCCGGAGGCGGGTCCCGTTGACCGGGGCCCTGCCAGCGAGACCTTCGGCAAGCAGTGCATCGTCCGTGCCGTCCGGCGCGGGCCGACCTGTGCTGCCGTGCCGAGGTGTCGCGTCAGCGGATGATTTCTCTCGGTGGGGTGGCCCGACCGATTGAGGAACCTTGATCAGCTTCAGTGTCACGGTGCTCGTCTTCGGCGTCGTCTTTCTCGCCGAACTCCCCGACAAGACCGCCCTCGCCGGTCTCGTCCTCGGCACGCGCTACCGCGCCTCGTACGTCTTCGCCGGAGTCGCCGCCGCCTTCGCCGTGCACGTCACGCTCGCGGTGGCCGCGGGCAGCGTCCTCACGCTGCTGCCGCAGCAGATCGTGCACGCGCTCACCGGCGTGCTGTTCCTGGGCGGCGCGGCGGTGCTCCTGATGAAGAAGGACGAGGGTGAGGAGGAGATCCGTAGGCCCGAGGACCAGAGCTTCTGGAAGGTCTCGGGCGCCGGATTCATGCTCATCCTGGTCGCCGAGTTCGGTGACCTCACCCAGATCATGACGGCGAATCTCGCGGCCCGGTACGACGACCCTCTCTCCGTCGGGCTCGGGGCGGTCCTCGCCCTGTGGGCCGTGGCGGGGCTCGGCATCGTCGGCGGCAAGGCCCTGATGAAGCGGGTTCCGCTGGTGCTGATCACGCGGATCGCCGCCGTGCTGATGCTGGGACTCGGTGTGTGGAGCCTGTGGGAGGCCGTGGCGGGATGAGTGGGCCGTACGGGTGAGGGGGTGGCGGGGGCCGGAATTGTTTTGTACCGTGAGGGAACAAAGTGGCTCCCGCCCGCATTCCCTGACCGGTGGGCGGGGCCGCCTTGTTCCCTCCGGGCCGCCTCGCCGGGTGCGACCCCGTCCGCGGCCCCCTTTTTCGCGCCTTGGAGCTGCTGATGACGGCCACGACCGTTCTGACCGCCCGCGCCCTCCTGCTGGACATGGACGGCACCCTCGTCAACTCGGACGCCGCCGTCGAACGCGTCTGGCGGCGCTGGGCCGAGCGGAACGGGCTGGACGGCACCGAGATCATGAAGGTGGTCCACGGTCGCCAGGGGTACGCCACGATGGCCGTCCTGCTGCCGGACCGGCCCATGGAGCAGAACCTCGCGGACAACGCCCGGATGCTGGCCGAGGAGACCGCCGACGTGGACGGCGTCGTCCCGATACCCGGCGCGCCCGAGTTCCTCGCCTCCCTCGTCGCCGGCGGCGTGCCGCACGCCCTCGTGACCTCGGCGGACGTCGCGCTGTCCACCGCACGGATGGGCGCGGCCGGGCTGGCGCTGCCCGAAGTGCGCGTCACCGCCGAGTCGGTCGGCGCGAGCAAGCCGGACCCCGAGGGCTTTCTGAAGGGTGCCGCCGAACTGGGCGTCGCGCCCGAGGACTGCGTCGTGTTCGAGGACTCCGAGGCGGGGATCCGGGCCGGGCGCGCCGCGGGGATGCGGGTCGTGGGGGTCGGGGAACGGGCCCGGCCCCATGGGCCGGACGTCGTGGTGCCGGACCTGACCACGCTGCGCGTCGAGGTCGCAGCGGACGGTCTGATCCGGCTCACGGTGGGATGAGGTGCGTGGTGGGCGTGGTCGGTCGCGCCCTGCGGTCGGTGTAGCCCTCTAGTCGGTGTAGTCGGTGTAGTCGGTGTAGTCGGTTGCGCCCTGTGGCCGACTGAGGCTTTCGGTGTCAGCGGCGGTCGTCGAGTACCTCCGTCAGCCTGGTGAAGCCGTCGGTGCCGTGGCCCTGGGCGATGGCACGGCGGACGAAGCCTTCGGCCGACCGCATGACGCTCGCGTCGATGCCGTGGGACTCGGAGACCTCGACGATGTGGGTCATGGTCGACAACGCCGAGGTGAGCGGGTTGCCCTCGCCGGAGTGCCGGCCGCTGTCGACCTCCTTCGCGCCCTCTTCGAAGAGCGGCGGCAGGATCGCGGCGATCCCCTGGGCGAACGGGGTCAACTCCCGTGCGCTGACACCCTCCGCCCGGGCCAGCGCCAGGGCATGGGTGTAACCGGCGATCGCGGTCCAGAAGAGGTCGAGCAGCGCGACGTCGAACGTGGCCGCCCGGCCGATGTCCTCCCCCAGGTGCGTGTGGGTGCCGCCCAGCGCGTCCAGTACGGGCCGTTGGGCGCGGTGCAGGTCCGCGTCGCCGCTGTAGAGGAACACGCCGTCCGGGGTGCCGATGGTGGGCGTCGGCGTCATGATCGCCCCGTCCAGGTAGCCGACTCCGTGCTCGGCCGCCCACGCGGCGGTGTCCCGGGCCCTGTGCGGGGTGTCGGCGGTCAGGTTGACCACCGTGCGGCCCTTGAGGGCCTCGGTGACCGCCGGGGTGCGCAGTATCGCGTCCGAGGCGTCGTAGTTGACCACGCAGACGACGGTCAGCGGGCTCGCGGCCACCGCCTCCGCGGCAGACCCGGCGCCGATCGCGCCGCGCGCCACCAGTTCCCCGTCCCGGCCCGGCGTACGGTTCCAGACCGTGGTCCGCAGCCCGGCGTCCAGGAAGGCACCGGCGAGGGCCCGGCCCATCGGGCCCAGGCCGAGTACGGTGACGGTGGGAGTGGGGGTGGTGCCGCCGGCCGCGCCGGAGGAGACGGAGGAGGCGGGGGTGGTGGCCGTGTGCTGTTCGGTGTGTGCGGGCATGGCTCGGTAACTCCTGTGGAGAATGGGTCAGTTCGTGGAATCGCGACTGATGGGGCTGGGGGAGCGGGAATGAGGCGCAGGCGTGCCCAGGACGCGAGTGTGTGCGGGGTGACCGCGGCGATCGCCGTGATCGAGGGGAAGTGGAAGACGTCGTTGCTCTGGCGGCTGGAGTCCGGCCCGCACCGTCCGGGTGAGCTGCGCCGGCTCCTGCCGGGGCTCAGCGAGAAGGTGCTGACGCAGGCGCTTCGCGAGATGGAGACGGACGGGCTCGTGCACCGGGAGGTGCACGACGTGCTGCCCCTGAAGACCGTCTACTCCCTGACCCCGTTCGGCCGCGAACTCTCCGAGGCGCTGGGGCCCCTGTCGGACTGGGGGCACCGACGCCTGGAGACACTCAGCGGAGCGTCGCAGTCGGCGACGTCATCGCCGTAGGCCTCGCTGTCTCGTCATCGTCTCGTCATCGTCTCGTCTTCCGTCCCCGCTCAGTGGCGCGCCCCGTCGGCCGCTCCCTCACCACAAGGATCGTCCGACACCGCCCGGCCGCCAAGTACCCACAAAAAGGTGGGTACTTATGGCTTCCGGTCGCGCTACCGCGGTGCGTACGCCGGAGGACGGCGTCGAGTTGATGTTGGATGACTGGATGGAACGCATCGAGGCCGAGCTGTTCACGGATCCAGGTAACGACGCGGTCGTCCGCCTGCCCCCGCGCAGGTTTCCGGGCGTGCTGATCCAGGGAGATTCCCTGTCGATTCTCCGCGCCGACGTCGCCGGAATCGTGGAAGCCTGCGACCAGGGCGACATCGCAGAAGCGCGAGAGACCGCGGCGCTCGTCCTCTCCGGCCTCGACGAGCTGTTGGCCCGCTACACGAAGGCTCTGAAGGACAACGGCGTCCCCGTCCCCTTCCACCAGGCGCCCTGACCGGTGTCCCGGGGCCTGTGGCTCGTGGGTGGGGATGGCGGGCGCGTCTACGACGCCGGGCGGGTGGGGACATGGCCGAGGACGGGCGGGCAGGCGGGGAGGGGGCCCTGGTGCCCGGGGCGGCTTGGCGGTCGCGGTGACGTCGGACGGGCGCCCGGTGGGCGGATTCGGCATGGGGGCGGCGGTTCCGGCCTCTCGCCGACCCCGCCCCGTGCGGTACTCCCGGCGGGCCGAGCCCTCGTCCTGAGGGGGGCGGTTCCCCCGCCCGGGTGCACTGGTGCGGGCGGGGGCCTTCGTGTGGGGGCGTGCGTCCGACGGGGTCAGGAGTCGGTCTTCGGGCCCGTCTGCTGGAGGACCTCGAAGGTCCAGACGGAGGAGTCGGCGGCGGCCGGCCTCGGGCGGTCGCCACCACCCTGGTGGGCCTGCTTCATGGGGCCCTCCATCCACGCCTGGAAGGCGGCCTCGTCGCGCCAGCGGGTGTAGACGAGGTAGTTGTCGGTGCCGTCGACGGGGCGCAGGAGCTCGAACCACTCGAAGCCGTCGGAGCTCTCGACCACCCCGGCGCGGGAAGCGAACCGCTTCTCCAGCGTCTCGCGCTGCTCGGCCGGAACCGTGAGGACGTTGATCTTGACGATGCTCATGGCCTCATCCTGCATCACGCACGACGAGGGGGCACCGGCCGACCCCCGTCGGTCACGGCTCCTTCGTCTCGGACTCCAGGCTCTGCCGGGTCACCAGGCCGTAGACGCCCGGCTCCTCCTTGTCCTTCGTGATGCCGCGGGTGTTCTGGTAGACGAGGACGGCCTGTTCGACCTGCTCGTCGAAGTTCTGGTCGATGTCACCGGTGTAGATGCCCAACTGGCGCAGCCGGAGCTGGAGTTCGGTGACCTCGGGGTCGTCGTCGCCGACGCGGAGCGTCTTGGGGACCACCAGTCGGCTGTCGTCCGCATCGTTCGCGCCGGCGGCCGAGGAGCCGGTGGAGGCGCCCGCGCTCGGCGCGCTCTGCTCGGGGGTCGGCGACACGGACGGCGACGGTGAGCCCGACGGCTCCGAGGGTGACGGAGAGGGAGACGGGTTCTTCGTGGGGCTCGGCGACCCCGCGCCGCCGCTCGACGGCGCGGGTGCGGGTGCCCCGCCCCCACCGCCGCCCTCCCCGGACGGCTCCACCGGCGACGCCTCCCCGTCGGGCGATGTGTCCGGCACGCTCGCACGTAGGTCGTCCGGCAGCGCGCGGTCCCGCTCGGGGGCCTCGTACGAGAACAGTCCGCTCGCGAACCCGGCCGCCGCCATCACTCCGGCGGCGGCCGTCCCGGCGAGGGCGACCATCAGCCCCGTACGCCGGCGGCGCCGGCCCCGGGGGCGCCCTGCCGAGGGTGCGGCGGTGGCGGAGGAGGGGGTGGTGAAGGGGGTCGCGGGCGCCGCCGAGGTCGCGGGGCCGGACAGGAGGGGCCGCCGTTCGGCTGACGCGTCCGGCGCGGTCGCGGGCGTCGCCGTCGGCGCCGTGGTCATCGGTGCCGTGGTCATCGGCATCGCGGTCATCGGCAGCGCGATCGTCGGCGTCCGGTCGGGGCCAGGATCAAGGGCTCCGCGGGCTCTGGGTGATTCGGGGGTCTCGGAGTGCTGCGGGGCGCCCGGGGGGACCTCGTACTCGTCGCCCAGTTCCACGTAAGGGCGTATCCGAAGGGGGTCGAAGTCCTCCGCGGCCGCCGCCTCGGCCGTACGGGTCTCGAGCAGGGCCTCGGACGCGCGGCGGCCGCACGCGCAGGACGGCGTGCCGTCCGAGGCCCGGGGTGTGAAGCACTCCGGGCATATGTGACTGGTCGGTTCACTCACGTGTCGTTCCTCCCCGCGAAGACTCCAGAGTTTAAGCAAAAGGTCGACACAGAATCTCCCAGGCGCCACGGGAATCACGGGTTCCGGAAAGCCTCGACAGGCCATAACCGGTCACACCGACCACCATGGAACGGACATGGAGGAAGAGGAAGAAGGAGAGGAGACTGAGGGCGCTGTACGAGGCCCTCGGGTCCTCAGGAGGTCCGCATGACCGACGACACCAGTCGCGAGCCCGCGCAGGGGCCCGCGCACCAGCCCGCGCAGGGGCCCACGCAAGGGCCGTCCCGTGGGCCCGGCCCCGCAGGTACCCCCGTCGGCGTCCCCGCCGACGGGGGTACCGCCGGACGCACACCCCCGCCCGGCCCCCGTGGTCACGGCGTCCCCACCTCCGAGCGGGTGCCCGGTGGGGTGATGGTCTCCATCGGGGCCCTGCTGCTGGGGATGCTGCTGGCCGCGTTGGACCAGACGATCGTGTCGACGGCCCTGCCGACGATCGTGAGTGAACTCGGCGGGCTGGAGCATCTGTCGTGGGTGGTCACGGCGTACATGCTGGCGGCGACGGCGGCCACCCCGCTGTGGGGGAAGCTGGGGGACCAGTACGGCCGGAAGCGGCTGTTCCAGACGGCGATCGTGATTTTTCTCATCGGGTCGGCGTTGTGCGGAGCGGCCCAGAACATGCCCCAGTTGATCGGGTTCCGCGCGCTGCAGGGCCTCGGCGGCGGCGGACTCATGGTGCTGTCGATGGCGATCGTCGGGGACCTCGTCCCGCCGCGTGAACGCGGGCGCTACCAGGGGCTGTTCGGTGCGGTCTTCGGTGCGACGAGTGTGCTCGGGCCGCTGCTGGGCGGGCTGTTCACCGAACATCTCAGCTGGCGTTGGGTGTTCTACGTCAACCTGCCCGTCGGAGCGGTCGCGTTGGTCGTCATCGCCGCCGTGCTGCGCATCCCGCGGCGGTCCGAGCGGCATGTCATCGACTACCTCGGGACCTTCCTGATCGCCTCCGTGGCCACCTGTCTGGTCCTGGTCGCCTCCCTCGGCGGCACCACCTGGGACTGGAATTCGCCGCAGATCATCGGTCTCTCCGTGCTGGCCGTGCTGCTGGTCGCCGCCTTCGTCGCCGCCGAGCGGCGGGCCGCCGAACCCGTCCTCCCGCTCAAGCTGTTCCGCGTCCGCACCTTCACCCTGTCCGCCGTGATCAGCTTCGTCGTCGGGTTCGCGATGTTCGGCGCGATGACCTACCTGCCGACGTTCCTGCAGGTCGTGCATGGCGTGTCGCCGACCATGTCCGGCGTGCACATGCTGCCGATGGTGTTCGGGCTGCTGCTGTCCTCGACGGTCTCCGGGCAGATCGTCAGCCGTACGGGTCGCTGGAAGGTGTTCCCGCTCGCCGGCACGGCCGTCACCACGCTGGGACTGCTGCTCCTGCACCAGTTGGACGCGAACAGCGGCGACGGTGAGATGAGCGCGTACCTCTTCGTCTTCGGGGCCGGGCTCGGCCTCGTCATGCAGGTCCTCGTCCTCATCGTGCAGAACGCCGTCTCCTACGAGGACCTCGGCGTCGCCACCTCCGGCGCGACCTTCTTCCGGTCCATCGGCGCCTCGTTCGGCGTAGCCGTCTTCGGTACGGTCTTCGCCGGGCACCTCGGCGAGAAGCTCACCGACGCGCTCGACGGGGCCGCGCTGCCCTCCGGCGTCACGGTGGAGGGGCTGAAGGCCGACCCGCGTGAGATCGCCGAACTCCCCGCCGCGCTGCGCCCGCCCGTCCTCGACGCGTACGCCGCCTCCATCACCGACGTCTTCGTCTACGCCGCCCCGGTCGCCCTCCTCGGCTTCGTCCTCGCCTGGTTCCTGCGCGAGGACCGGCTGCGGGCGTCCGTGACGGCGCCGGACGCCACCGAGACGCTGGCCAGCAACCCGGTCGAGCGGTCGTCGTACGACGAGGTGTGCCGGGCGCTGTCGGTGCTCGGTTCCCGGGAGGGCCGCCGGGAGATCTACCGGAAGATCACCGCGCGGGCCGGTTACGACCTGCTGCCCGCCACGAGCTGGCTGCTGCTGCGGATCCGGCGGTACGGCTGGGCCGAACCCGCCGTGCTCGCGGAGCGCAGCACCGTCCCGCTCGACGTGGTCATGGCCGCGACCCGGCAGGTCGAGGAGCGCCGGCTGGCCCGTCGCGACGGCATCGACCTCGTCCTCACCGACACCGGCCGCCAGGCCGCCGACCGGCTCGCCAAGGCCCGCGAGGACTCCCTCGCCGAACTCCTCGGTGACTGGTGGGGCCGCGACCGGCCCACCGACCTCGTCCGCCTCGTCGAGGAACTCAACGCCGAGCTGTGCGGCTCCGACGACGAACGTCCGCACGCCGAAGGGGCGATCACCCGCCGACAGACCGTCAGGCCGACGTCCTCCGGTTCCGGTACGCCGCCCACACCGCCCACCCCACCCACGCCGCCCACGCCTCCTACGACTCCCACCTCTCCGTCAGTCTCTTCGTGAACCAGTGGTCCGCGTACTCGTGGTCGTTGTGCGGGGCGCTCTCCGCGTAGCCGAGACGTGCGTAGAGTGCCCGGGCCTCCACCAGGTCTCCCCGGGTGTCCAGCACCATCTGCTCGGCGCCCCGTGCGCGGGCCGCGTCCTCGGCCGCGGCGACGAGCAGCGCGGCGCCGCCCCTGCCCCGGGCCTCGGTCCGCAGGAAGACCCGCTTCAGCTCGGCCGTCGTGGCGTCCGCCAACCGCACCCCCGCCGTGCCGACCGGCTCGCCCCCGTACCGTGCCACCAGCAGCACCCCGCCCGGCGGCGCGAGGTACTCCCCGGTGTCCGCCGCGATCTCCCGCTCCAGCTCGTCCGGGTCCGTGGCATGCCCTTCGTGCAGCAGATACCAGCGGTCGCTGACCTCCGTGTAGTACGCCCGCCAGAGGGCCGCGGCGACGGGGGAGTCGTAGGGCTCGGCGGCCACGGACCAGCGGGCCGGAGCCGGCCGGGTGGGTGTCGTCGGTGGGGTGGGCGGCGAAGTCGGCGTGGGCGTCGAACGGGTCATGGCGGTCATTGTCGGGAGCGGGGGCGGGCCGCTCGCAAACGATTTACGCCGCTGCCCCGTGCGTCACGCCGTCCGTCCCGCGCCTCACGCCGTCCGTCCCGTCCGCCACGCCGTCCGTCCCGCGGGCACGCGCTTGCCGTTTGAACGACCGGGTTCGGGCAACCCGGTGCGAAACGGCCCTACGGGGCGAGACGCCCGGGCCGAGGACTCTGGAAGGCATTCATGTCCACAGGATTGATCATCGCTTTGATCGTGATCGTGGCGGTCGTGGTCGTCGTGGCCGCCGTCCTGACCCTGCGCGCACGTAGGAGCGCGGGTGGCGGCGGTTCGCTGAAGCGGCGTTTCGGACCCGAGTACGACCGGGCCGTGGCCCGCCACGACGGTGACGAGCGGGCCGCCGCCCGGGAGCTCGCGGAGCGGGTGAAGCGGCACGGCTCGCTGGAGAAGCGGCCGCTGCCGAGCGCCGAGCGCGAACGGTACGAGTCGCGCTGGGCCGCCGCCCAGGAGCGTTTCGTCGACTCGCCCCGTGAGGCGGTCGCCGAGGCGGACCGGCTGCTCTCCGAGGTGGCCGCGGCCCGCGGCTTCCCGGAAGAGGGCCGCTACGAGACCCAGTTGGAGGCGCTCTCCGTCCACCACGCCCACCATGTGCAGGGCTACCGCCGGGTGCACCTCGCGGCGCACACCACCGGTGACGCCAACGGCGTCGGCCCCGGCACCGGCACCGGCACCGAGGACATGCGCGAGGCCATGATCGAGGCCCGCGCCCTGTTCGAGGACCTGGTGACACCGGACCGCCGGGACGCGCGGGCGGACCGTGACGCCTCGGCCGGACACCCGGGCCACCGCGACGGCTCGGTGCGACGCGACGGGCGCGACGGTGCGGCTGCCGACGGCCGCCACCGGTCCCATCTGCCATGGGCGCCGGCCAGGCGCCACGTGAAAGGGAGTTGAGGGGGATGACTGACGACGTGACGAGGGGCGAGGGCATCCGCGAAAGCGGTCCGCGTGATACGCGGGAGGCGGACCCGAGGAGCGAGGGCACACGGGCGAGCGGTACCCCCGCGGGCACCCGCGCGGCCGACGCGACCGGCTCCGCGGCGGGCGGCACCGGCGCTCCGCTGGTGGCCGGCCACGACACCACCGAGGGCCGCACCGGCGGTCGTACCGAGCACCGGACGATGGGCGTCCGCGACGAGCCCGGCCGGGGTCGGGGCGAGGACGCCGCCAAGGCTTCCGGCGAGGGCGGCTCCCGGTCCGCCGGATCTTCTCTGCTGTCCCACGACGAGAGCGACAAGCTGACGCTGCGGATGCAGCACGCGGTCGGCGGGTTCGTCGACGGGCCCCGGTCCGCCGTCGAGGAGGCCGATCACGTCCTGGAAGAGGTCACGGCCCGCTTCACCGACGCGATGACCCAGCGGCGCCGCACCCTCCGCAACTCCTGGGAGACCACGGCCGACGACCGCGCCACCGCGACCGACACCGAACAGCTCCGCCTCGCCCTGCGCGACTACCGCGAGCTGACCGAACGGCTGCTGCGCCTCTGACGGCGACAGCGGCACACGACGAGACCGCGCCCCGGGTCGTGCCCCGGGGCGCGGTCTCCTGTGCGGGGACGGGGGACGGGGGACGGGGTGGTCGGCCTCGGGCAGTCCCGTCAGACGATGGTCGTGATCTCGAAGCGGGGGTCGGGGCGACCCCCTTCGACCGTGCGCTGTCTGGGATCCATGCCCACGGTCCGCAGCGTCGGGTGGGCGGCCAGCGCCGACAGGTCCACGGCGGTGAAGCTGCGGTCGAGCAGCAGGGTGTGCAGGTGGGGGAAGGCGGCGAGCCACTCCCAGGTGGGGGTCCGGTCGGCGCGGAGCCACAGGCAGGTGAGGCTCTCCGGGGCGAGGGCGTTCACCAGGTCGTCCGGGGTGAGGTCGTCCCCGATCCGCAGCCGGGGCCGGCCGCCGAGGCGGCTGATCGCGGAGAGCTCGGCCTCGGTGACGATCTCGAAGTAGATGTCGTCACCGGGGAGCCGCGCGATGACCTCGCTCGCGTACTGCTCGGTGTCGAAGCGGTGCCAGGCCTGGGCGACATGGCTGCGTACGACCGGGTCTGGGTGGTCCGTGTAGCGGGCGAGGACGGGGATCGCCGCGTCGCCGCCGATCAGCGTCGCCGTCCGTACGGTGTGGACGGCGGTGTCGGCCTCCTGGTTCTCCGGGCCGGGGAGCAGTTCGAGGACCACGGGACCCACTTGGGCCAGGTCCTGTGCCTCGGTGTTGTTCCTGGGCGGGATCAGCCGGGCGGCGCGCTCCTCCACCCGGGCGCGGATCGAGGGTTCGAGTTCCGTCGCGTGCTCCAGCGACACCATGGCGAGCAGATGCAGCAGCGTGCGCCGGCGGGGGACGGCCACGTCGCCGCGGGTGATGAGCTCGCTCAGCAGGACCGCGCGCTCCTTGGGCCGCGCGTGCGCGATGGCCATCCGGATGACGTCCTCCCACTGGCTGTCCGTGGCGCGCAGCACCAGCAGCGACAGATCCCCCTCCTCCACGGCCGCCTTGGCGCCCAGGTAGTCCTGGAAGGTGCGGTGGACGAAGTCGATCGTGCCGGGCACGGGTTCGCGCAACACCCCGCTGCGCAGCAGCAGATGCCGGAAGACCTGTGGGGCCGTGCCCTGGCTGGCGGCGGCGGACACCGAGGGCAGGGTGTGCGCGATGATCCGCTCCGCCTGGTCGCTGTCGATCTCCGACTTGCCGTTCAGCAGGAACTTGTAGGCGAGCTTCTGCAGCAGTTGGGTCTTCGGTTCCTCGGTGAGGTCGATGCTGTCGGTGAGTCCCATGTTCCTTTCGATGTCACGGCGGGAGAGCAGCATCGACAGGGCGGCGTCGTACAGGTCCTTGCGGGCCCGGGGCAGGAAACCCCGGCGGTCCCGGTGCAGGGCGCAGATCAGGCCGCACATCAGGGGGTTGGTGGCCAGCCGGGAGAGATCGCCCTTGGTGCGCACGGCCGCCATCAGTGACTGCTCGTAGCTGTCCAGCAGCTCCCAGTCGGAGGTGTCGCTGGCGCGGGCCGCCGAGTGCCAGCGCCGGATGAAGTGGTTGACGTCGGCCTTGCTCATGGGCGCCAGGGAGCCCTCGGTGAACCCCTGGCCGTCCAGCCAGTGTTCCCGTACCGCGGAGGGGCGGGAGGTGATCAGCCACAGGTTGCCGGGGTAGGCGGCGATCAGGTCACGCAGCCACTCCTTGGCCTTCTCCCGGACGGTGGACGGCACTTCGTCCATGCCGTCGACCAGGAGCAGGCCGCGCCCGTCCCGCAGGACCCGGTCGGCCCAGCCGTGGGGCTGGGCGTCGGCGAGGGGATTGCGGGCGGCGGTCAGGAAGCGTCCGGGCGTGGGCAGGTCGTGCCAGGAGTGCGTCAGTGTCCGCAGCGCCAGCACGAACGGGACCCGGCCGGCGAGGGAGGCCAGATGGCCGTCGAGCGTGGTCCCCCGGGCGGCGGTGACCGCCAGCCACTGCACGAGCGTGGTCTTCCCGGACCCCGCGACTCCCCGCAGCAGGACCCGGTCACGTCCGTCCAGTACGTGATCGGCGCGGATCGGCAGCTGGCGGGTGCCGTCGCCGACGCCCAGCTCCAGGCTGAGATACGCCGTGTCCAACGGCCACTGGGCCGGGGAGTTGGTGAAGTCGATGCCGTAGATCGTGAGCGTGCCGTACTTCTCGATGACGTACGCCGCGTACCGCGCCTCGAAGGCGGCGTCCTCGCCGATCCGTGAGGGGGTGCGTTCCAGCAGGAGGTCGATCCGGGTGACGGCCTCGGCGAGCAGGCTGCTCTGGCTGACCAGGGTGCGGGCGACGAACGTCGAGCGCTGGGTGAAGAAGTGCAGGATGTGCAGGCAGGCGACGTCCACCAGGGTGTCGTGCAGTCGGGCGGCGTCGTCGGACAGGTCGAAGGTCACCCGGGGGTCCGCGTCACGCAGTCGTCTGGCCAGTGCCCGGTGGCCGAGCTGCACCGCCTGGACGTCGTCCATCTCCAGATCGCCGAGCGCGCTCAGCGTCCGGGCCAGCGCCGTGGCGACGGCCTCCTCCTCGTCGACGGCCACCGGCCGTTCGACCGGGCCGGCCGAACCGACGGCACGCGCGACCAGCTCCGCCGCGACCTTCTGGAGTTCCTTCTCGCCGAGGGTCCGCTTCTCACCGCGGAACGACACCAGGCCCGAGACCCGCACCGGCCGGGAGACGAGACCGGCGCCGGCGCCCTGCTGTACGAAGAGTTTCTTGACCAGGGGAGCGACCACGCTCGACGCCAGGCGAGCACCGACGGCAGCAGCGTCCACACGTACTCCTTCCCCCGATGCCCCACAGCATAGGGACGCCGGGGGCTTCGGGGGAGCGGCTCGGCCGCACCGGTGCCGGGTGGCCGGGCGGCGGGTTCAGCCCTCCTGGCTCTGCCGTCCCTCCCGGCGCTCTCGCCACTCGCGCACGACCTCTTCCACGTCGTACGGCTTCAGGCCGAGCGGTGGTCCCGGTGGGGGCTTGAGCATCATGTCGCGGATCTTGGCGTTGATCTCGGTGAGGATCTTGCGGACGACGCGTTCGGAAGGGGCCTCGGCGGCCGTCGCGAGCGCGTCCTCGGCCTCCTTGCGCAGGGCCAGCGTCGGGGGCAGGACGGACATGCCCTCGCGGGCCATCTTCCGCTTGATCCACCACAGCTCGTCGTACGTGGTGTCGTCGCCCTCCAGGGGCCGGCCGACGCCCGGGAGGGACTTGAAGTCGCCACGCGCCTCGGCGTCGCGGATCTGTTTGTCGACGAAGGACTCGAAGCTGACACCGGGGGGCTTTCGCTCGGTCATGCGTCCATTGTGCCGGAGCCCGCACAACAGGACGATCCGGCGAATTATCATGCGGCGGCGGCGCGCCAAACGCGCCGTGCGCAGCGACAATCGGAGTTTGACCCGTTAGGAGCGGTACGTGCTCGAACTCACCATGGCCTCGGTCTCCGAGGCGGACGCCGGGGCGACGGCCGGCATGCAGATGGCCGACGCGCCCAGCGAGCCGGGCGGCGTGCTCCGGGTGGGCCGCGATCGGGCGGTGTGCCGGCTCGCGACACCGGACGACTGGCTCTTCGTCTCCCGGGTGCATCTGGAGTTCCTGTGCGCCCCCGACGGGAGCTGGCAGGTCACCTGGCTGCGCGGCTCGCACGCCGACCCGTCCTCCGAGGTGCGGCTGACCCTGCTCGGCCACCAGCCCTCGCCGCTCCCGTACGGCGGTACCGCGAAGCTCCCGCACGGCGGTTCCGGCGAACTCGTCATCTACGACCGCACGGGCCCCCGCAGCGTCAACGTGGGCTTCTACCACGAGGCCTGACGGCTCCCAGGGCCTCCGCACCCCCGGCGCCGTCAGGCCGCGGTTCAGTCGAGCACCCGGGCCAGCGCGAAGCCGTCGTACCCCTTGCTGCCCACGGTCTGGAGTGCCGTGCCGCTCAACCTCGGGTGCGTGGCGATGAGTTCGATGGCGGCCCGGGTCCCGCGGACGTCCGGTTCGGTGCTGTCGGCGTCGGCGACCCGGCCGCCGCGTACGACGTTGTCGACGACGATGACGCTGCCGGCCCGGGTGAGCTTGAGGGCCCACTCCACGTAGTGCGGGTTGTTGGCCTTGTCCGCGTCGATGAAGACCAGGTCGAACGGTTCGGGGTTCTCGTCGGTCAGCTTGGGCAGCGACTCCAGGGCGGGGCCGACCCGTACCTCGACGAGTCCGTCGAGGCCGGCGCGCGCGATGTTGCGGCACGCGACCTCCGCGTGCCGGGCGCTGTACTCCAGGGAGATCAGGCGGCCGTCGGCGGGCAGCGCGCGGGCCAGCCAGATGGTGCTGTAGCCGCCCAGGGTGCCGATCTCCAGGATGCGCCGGGCGCCCTGGATCAGGGCGAGGAGGTGGAGGAACTTGCCCTGGTTGGCGGCGACGTCGATGGCCGGGAGTCCGGCCGCCTCGTTGTCGCGCAGTGCCGCCGCCAGGGCCTCGTCGTTCGGGGCGAGGTGGGTGGTGAAGTAGGCGTCGACGTCGTCCCAGGTCCGTGACTCGCTCATGAAGCTGTGCCTCCGCGCCTTCCGTCGGGTAATTACTTAGAACAGCTAAGTAGGTGCGCTAATGAATATAGGCGCGGGGCGGGCTCTCTGTCAGCGGTTACCGGACGTGTTTCAGCCGTTCGGTGCGGACTTGGGGCCGGCCGGGGCCTCGGGTGCCGGCGGCTGGGCCCCCGGCGGCATCGGAGCCCCGGGCGGCACCGGCGCTCCCGGCGGCATGTGCGCCCCCGGCGGGTAGGCGCCCGGTGTCCCCGGCGGGTAGGCCCCCGGCGGCATGAAGACCGCGCCCGGCGGGGGTACGGGCGGCAGTTGCCGCTTGGCGTTGCGTCTGAGCACGATCGCGACGGCCACCGCCTTGATCGCCAGCACGGCCGTGCCGATGCCGAAGGACAGCAGCCAGCCGGGGATGCCCCATACGGTCCACATCTCGTCCACGTGGATGACCTCTCGATAGGTGTCGTCGGCCGCGGCCCGCCGCAGCGTGTGGTCGCCGGAGATCCGCTCCGGCCGCGGGAAGTCCTGCTCGACGGCGGTGAGGAAGTCCGTGCCGCCCTCGGTCAGGTCGCCGAGCGCACCGGCCGGCGCGCCGAGACGGCCGGCGAACGTCACCTCCGGCTCGGCGCCGCCGATCGCCGAGCTCGGCTCCATCCGGTGCTCGGCGAGCACGTACAGGCCGAGCGCCTGCGGCGTGGCGGCCAGGCGCGAAAGCCGCATCGGGTAGACCGGCTCGTCGCTGGCGAAGGTGAGGTGGAGCGGGTCGAGGGTGCCGGAGAGAGGGGCGGCGTCGGCCGGGTCCTCCGGCGCCAGGCGGATCGCCACGTACTCCCACTTCAGCCGGACGTACGGCTCCAGCGCCGTGTCCAGGCGGTCCGGGAGCCGGAAGTCGTTCTCGTCCAGCCAGTCGCCGAGCGCGCCGGAGTCGGTGGCGGTCAGCCGGGCCACGTCGAACGGGCCGAGCCGCTCACGGCCGACGACGTCCACCGAGGACCGCGGGTCGCCGGGCGCGGCGTCCCCCGCCATGCCGTCGCCCTGGAACATGTCGAACGGCCAGTCGTCCGAGCGCGGCCAGAAGTACTCGCGCCTCTCGTACGCGGGCGCGGTCTCCTCGTCGAGCTGGTCGAAGAGGGCCGCGTCGCCCAGCTCCACCGTCGCCCGGTTCGGCACCGGCATGATCCACGCGGCCGTCCGGGCGTCGCCGGAGACCGTCAGACTCATCACGATCTGTTCCTCGCGGCCGTCCCAGCGCACCACGGACCGCTCGCGGCTCACCCGCACGCTCCGCTCGTCGTCCGGCACCATCGCACCGCAGCCGCAGGCGTACGCCGGTGCCACGAGCGACGCCAACTGAAGCCCCAGCAGCGCCAGCACGACCACCACAAGCCGTCCGCGTACGTCGCGCCCCCCGTGCGCCCTCTGTGCCGGACGCGCGCGCCCCCGTACGAAACCCTTCATCCCCCGTGCCCTTTCGCCACCCGCTGACGTGCCGTACCGCTCGGGAGCCATGGTTCCAGGTGTTTGTCAGTGGCCTGTCACCAGCGTGCCCGTGACGCGCATCCGTCGCTCCGCGTCGTGCCCTTGAGCGGGCGGGCGGCCTTCCGCCCACTATCGTCATCCGGACAAAACAGGGGCGACTCTCAGGTGAAGTCGGGGTTGCCCGCGTCTCACCGTCGGGACGGTGCGAGCCTTCTCGGTGGGACGGTCGACGGGGCGGGAGGACGACAGCGCGTGGCGACGGAGCAGAGCAGACCGGGCGGTGCCGCGGGTACGGGGGCGACGGCGGCGCGGCTGGGGGCCCTGCGGGCCGTGCTGTGGCTGGTCGCCGGCATCCTGGCGGTGCGTCAGCTCGCGGTCGCGCTCCGCTCGTCCAAGGGTGAGCGGCTGACGGACCTGGAGACCTGGGTCGGGCCCAGCGGCGTCCTCCATGTGAACGGCTCGCTCTACGACTCGACGCGGTTCACCGGCACCCCCTTCGGCGGCCTCGTCCTCAAGCCCCTCACCCGTACGGCCGAACAGGCCCTCGGCTGGGGCTGGACCTTCGGCACCCTCCTGCTGGTCGTCGCCCTCGGCCTGGTCGCCGCCCGCGCCCTGCCCCAGCCCGTCACCCGCCGCACCGCCCTGCTCGCGGCGCCCGTCGCGGTCACCCTGCTGATGCTGTCGCTGCCGGTGCGCAACACCCTCTACCTGGGCCAGACCAGCATCATCCCCGTCCTGCTCGTCCTGGCGGGCTGCTTCGCGGTCCGGGGGGAGCGCACCAGCGGGGCCTTCATAGGGCTGGCCGCGGCCTTCCAGCCGACCGTGCTGCTGTTCGTGCCGCTGTTGTGGTTCACCGGCCGCAGACGGGCCGCCGCGAGCACCGGGATCACGTTCGCCGGGGCCACCGCGCTGGCCTGGGCGGCGATGCCGCACGACTCGTTCACCTACTGGGTGCACCACCTCGCGGGCGTCGGCCTCGGCGGCCGGGCGGACGACCTCGCCAACCAGTCCCTGCACGGCGCGCTGCTCCGGCTCGGCCTGGAAGGCCCGCTGGAGATCGTCGTCTTCTTCGCGCTGGCCGTCGCCGTCGCCGTGGCCGGTATGCGGCGGGCCATCCACTACGCCCGCGACGGACAGTTGCTGCTCGCCGTCGCGATCACCGGCTGTGTCGTGGTCGCCGTCTCCCCGACGTCCTGGAAGCACCAGCTGCTGTGGGTGCTGCTCGCGGTCGTCGGCCGGGTCGGCACGAAGGCGTCCTCGCGGTACGTGTGGCCGGTCGCGGTCGTCCTGGTGATGACCCTGCCGGCGAAGATGATGGTCCCGAACGTGGACGTCCTGCACCCGGTCCGTGACAACGTAGTCCTGCTGGCCGCGCTCGCCGCCGCCCTCGTCGTGCCGTTCCTGTCCCGCACCTCGGAGTACTACCGGGCGCCCATCCCCACGGAGTACGCACCGAGGGCGGAGACCCGCTTCAGCTGGGCCCCGATGCTGCGCCGGGTGGCCACCCGGCCGAACCTGCTCCTCGAACTGCTGCTGATCCGCGTCACGTACGCGGCCTACCAGCGCACCCGCCTGGAGGCGACCGCCAGCCGGGCCACCGCCGAGGAGCACGCCCGGCAGATCCTCTCCGTCGAGAAGGCCCTGTTCCTCGACGTCGAGCACTGGTTCAACCACGCCGTGGTCCGGATCGACTGGCTGCGGGACTTCTTCGACTTCTACTACACGTCGTTCCACTTCGTCGTCCCGCTGAGCGTCCTCGGCGTCCTCTACTGGCGCCGCCCCGCCGACTACCGCTGGGCCCGCACGGCCATCGGCTTCACCACGGTCCTCGCGCTCGTCGGTTTCTTCTTCTACCCGCTGGCGCCGCCGCGGCTGATGCCCGGCCTCGGCATCATCGACACCATCCACGGCGTCCAGGACTTCTCCCGGCCGGACTACGGCAAGCTGACCGAACTCACCAACCAGTACGCGGCGATGCCGTCCCTGCACTTCGGCTGGTCCCTGTGGTGCGGGCTCACGATCGCGATCGTCGCCCCCAGGGTGTGGATGAAGGTCCTGGGTCTGCTGCACCCCTTCTTCACGGTCCTGGCGATCGTCGCGACCGGCAACCACTGGATCCTCGACGCCGTCGGCGGCGCGGCCGTCGTGGGCGCCGGCTTCGGCCTCACCTACCTCCTGACCGGGCCCCGCACGGACACGGCCCACGAGGACGACGGGGGACCGCGCGACGGAGCCCGGCCGGACGGCGGGCTCACCCCGGCCGGGCGGCGCAGGAGCGGGTGACGGCGGTGGACTCCCTGCGCGAGGCCCTCTGCTGGAGGGGGCCGCTCTCGGTGAACGTGTTCGTCCTGGGGGCCGGCGGGACGCCCCTGCCGAAGGAAGCCTTCCACCTCGCCGGGCTCGTGCCCGACGCCGTGTCGGCGTTCCCGCTGATGGAGCCGCCGCCGGCGGTGGCGCGGCTCGGCCTCGTCTCGTACGACCTCGATTTCGAGGACGACTCGCTCGATCTCCACACCTACACGCGGGCGGTCCTCCGCCGGGTCTGCGAGGGCGCGCGGGCCGTCGCCTGGACCGCCTTCGAGGGCTCCTTCCACTACGACGAACTGCTCACCGAGCAGGTGGCCCACCAGGTCTACGGCTACTGCGTGAGCGGCGGCGAGCCGGTCACCGCAGGGGACACCACGGCCCTGCGCGGCGCTCGGTGGCGCTCCCGCGTCGCGGAGGCCCGCGTCGCCCTGGAGACACTGCTGTCCGCTCCCCTGGACTGACCGGGGCCCACCGGGCCGGGACGGGGACGGGCCGACGGCGCCGGGAGGCCGTCGGCCCGAGTGCGGGGTGGTGGGGGCGGACGCCCTCAGCCGGTGGTGACCTGGAGGTGCTTCACCCCGTTGATCCAGGCCGAGCGCAGCCGGTCGGGTTCACCGGCGAGTCTGAGGTTCGGCATCGCGTCGGCGATCGCGTTGAAGATCAGGTCGATCTCCAGGACCGCGAGGGACTTGCCGAGGCAGAAGTGCGGGCCTCCGCCGCCGAAACCGAGGTGGGGGTTGGGGTCGCGGGTGATGTCGAAGGTGTCGGGGTGGTCGAAGACGTCCGGGTCGTGGTTGGCGGAGGCGTAGAAGATGCCGACGCGATCACCCTTCTTGATGAGCCTGCCGCCGAGTTCCACGTCCTGGGTGGCGGTGCGCTGGAAGGAGTTGACCGGGGCGGCCCAGCGGACGATCTCCTCGGCCGCCGTCGCGGGGCGCTCGCGCTTGTACAGCTCCCACTGGTCGAGGTGGGTGAGGAAGGCGTGCATGCCGTGGGTGATGGCGTTGCGGGTCGTCTCGTTGCCCGCGACCGCCAGCATCAGCACGAAGAAGCCGAACTCGTCGGAGGTGAGGTTCCCTTCGTCCTCGGCGGCCACCAGGGTGGTGACGATGTCCTTCGCCGGGCACTGCTTGCGGTCGGCGGCCATGTTCATGGCGTAGGCGATGAGTTCCATCGCCGACTGCTGGCCGACCTCCTCGGTGATGGCGTACTCCGGGTCGTCGTAGGAGATCATCCGGTTCGACCACTCGAAGATCCGGATGCGGTCCTCCTGCGGGATGCCGATCAGCTCGGCGATGGCCTGGAGGGGGAGTTCGCAGGCGACCTCGGTGACGAAGTCGAAGGGGCCGGGACGGGCGGCGGCCTCGCGGGCGATGGTGAGGGCCCGGTGGCGCAGGTTGTCCTCCAGCGCGCGGATCGCCCTCGGGGTGAACACCCGCTGCACGATCTGGCGGACCCGGGTGTGCTCGGGCGGATCCATGTTCAGCAGGATCAGCCGCTGGGCGTCGATGGCGTCGCGCTCGATGTGCTCGTTGAAGCGGATGATCGCGGTGTTGACCGTCGAGGAGAACAACTCCGGGTGCGTGGAGACGTACTTGACGTCCGCGTGCCGGGTGACGGCCCAGTAGCCCTCGTCCGCGAAGCCCGCGATGCCGGGTGCCTGCGGGACCCAGTGGACCGGTTCCGTGCGGCGCAGTTCGGCGAACTCCGGGAGGGGGACACGGTGGTGCAGCAGGTCGGGGTCGGTGAAGTCGAACCCGTCGGGCAGCGCTGGACAGGGCATCGGCAACTCCTGACGGAGCATCAGATAGAGGGAATTGCGGTGACGGTAGTAACGGGTTCTAGAAGTAGCAAGGGGTGCGG
The DNA here is from genome assembly GCF_019599145.1 of Streptomyces akebiae. Lineage (NCBI taxonomy): Bacteria > Bacillati > Actinomycetota > Actinomycetes > Kitasatosporales > Streptomycetaceae > Streptomyces > Streptomyces akebiae. Next base: position 7,343,725 of record NZ_CP080647.1, read on the forward strand.
GCTCCTCAATCGGCTGCCAATTGCCGCACGCCCCTTGCGGTGCCGGAGTGCCCCTCCGCAGACTGCTCAAGAGAACTAGAACGCGTACTAGTTCTGCGTGGCGGGCCGGGCCGGGACGCCCCGCGCCGCGCGGGTAACCGTCGAGAGGATTCCCCATGGCCGCGGAACCCGTGATCGTCGAAGCCGTACGCACCCCCATCGGCAGGCGCGGCGGCGCGCTCGCCAACCTGCACCCCGCCTATCTCCTGGGCGAGACCTACCGTGAGCTCCTCGGTCGCACCGGCATCCCCGCCGACTGCGTCGAGCAGATCGTCGGCGGCACGGTGACCCATGCCGGCGAACAGTCCATGAACCCCGCGCGCACGGCCTGGCTGACCATGGGCCTGCCGTACGAGACCGCCGCGACCACCGTCGACTGCCAGTGCGGCTCCTCGCAGCAGGCGTCGCACATGGTGGCCAACATGGTGGCGGCCGGCGTCATCGACGTCGGGATCAGCTGCGGGGTCGAGGCGATGTCCCGGGTGCCGCTCGGGTCGGGGTCCAAGCACGGGCCGGGCAAACCGTTCCCGGAGGAGTGGAACGTCGACCTGCCCAACCAGTTCGAGGCGGCGGAACGGATCGCGCGGCACCGGGGGCTCATCCGGGAGGACGTGGACGCTCTCGGGCTGCTCTCCCAGGAGCGAGCCGCCGCGGCGTGGGCCGAGGAAAGGTTCAAGAAGGAGACGTTCGCCGTCCAGGTGCCGACGACCGAGGCGGAGCAGGGCGCCGGGCAGGGCATGTGGCGGCTCGTCGACCACGACGAGGGGCTGCGCGACACCTCGATGGAGGCGTTGGCCCGGCTGAAGCCCATCATGCCGACGGCCGTCCACACGGCGGGCAACTCCTCCCAGATCAGCGACGGCGCGGCGGCGATCATGTGGGCGTCCAAGCGGATGGCGCGGGCGCTGAAACTACGGCCGAGGGCACGGATCGTCGCGCAGGCGCTGGTCGGCTCCGACCCCCACTTCCACCTCGACGGGCCGATCGACGCCACCCAGGCCGTGCTGGGGAAGGCGGGGATGACGCTGAGGGACATCGACCTGGTCGAGATCAACGAGGCCTTCGCGTCGGTGGTGCTGAGCTGGGCCCAGGTCTTCGACCAGGACCTGGCGAAGGTGAACGTCAACGGCGGCGCCATCGCCCTCGGGCACCCGGTGGGCGCGACCGGAGCGCGGCTCATCACGACCGCGCTGCACGAACTGGAGCGTACGGACAAGGAGTTCGCGCTGGTGACGATGTGCGCGGGCGGCGGGCTGGCGACCGGGACGATCATCCAGCGGCTCTGACGGGCGGGGAGGAGAAAGGGCCCTGCTGGTCGTCCCGCGGCCAGCAGGGCCTTCCCCCGTGGCGGCAAGTCCCCCGTGCCGCCGTCCTCCCCCGTGGCGGTCGGTCGTGCCGCCCGTTCCCCCGTCGTGCGCGGCCCCCGTACCGCCCACACCACTGATTTCACCGGGTCGGGCATTGTTAGGCAGGGGGGTCGAGGCTGCCAAACAATGGCCGGACGCCATCTCTCCGCCGGGTGGCCGGATGCGTACGTTGGTGGCGGACGGTATGGGTGTGGTGGAAGGGGAACAGCGCGGTGGCGGGTCGTCGTGAGGTGCCGGTCGATCCGGGGGCCGGGCCGGTACAACGGTTCGCGTTCGAGTTGCGCAAACTGCGGACCGAGGCGGGCGGCCTCACCTACCGGGCGATGGCCGAACGGGCGGGCTACTCGATCACCACCCTCTCCCAGGCCGCGGGCGGCGAGCAGCTGCCCACCCTGCCGGTGGCCCTGGCCTTCGTACGGGCCTGCGGGGGCGACCCGGCGGAGTGGGAGGTCCGGTGGCACCAGGCGGTCGAGGAGGCCGCCGCGTTCGACCCGGACGCCGACGAGACGGCCGCGGAGCCGCCGTACCGGGGGCTCGCCCGGTTCGAGACCGGTGACAGCGGCCTCTTCTTCGGCCGGGACCGCCTCACCGCCGACCTCGTGGACCTGATGCGCCGCCGACGGTTCGCGGCGGTCTTCGGTCCCTCCGGCATCGGCAAGTCCTCCCTCCTGCGGGCCGGTCTGATCCCCGTCCTGAGGGAGTCCGAGGAGCCGGGCCTGCGCCCGTCCGCGATCCGGATCCTGACCCCCGGCGATCAACTGGCCCGCACCCACGAGCTGCTGCGGGAGGTGAGCGGCGGTGGGGGCACCGGTGGCGGCACCGGCGGCGGTGACACGCTCGTCGTCGTCGACCAGTTCGAGGAGGTCTTCACCCTCTGCCACGACCCCGCCGAACGCGCCCGGTTCATCGACCTGTTGCTCACCGCACGCGAACCGGGGAGCGGGCTGCAGGTGCTGCTGGCGGTGCGCGCGGACTTCTACGGCCGGTGCGCCGAGCACCGCGCGCTGGCCGAGGCGCTCGGCGACGCCAACCTGCTGGCCGGGCCGATGAGTCCGGCCGAGCTGCGCGAGGTCGTCGTCAAGCCGGCCGCGGCCGCCGGACTGACCGTGGAGCGGTCACTGACCACCCGGCTGGTCGAGGAGATCACCGACGCGCCCGGCGGGCTGCCGCTGCTGTCGCACGTCCTGCTGGAGACCTGGCGGCGCCGCCGGGGCAAGACACTGACCCTCGCCGGGTACGACGCGGCCGGCGGTCTGGACGGGGCGATCGCCAAGACCGCCGAGGACGTCCACAGCCGGTTCACCGAGAGCGAGGCGGCCACCGCCCGCCGGGTGCTGCTACGGCTCATCTCGCCCGGGGACGGCACGCCCGACACCCGCCGGCCCGCCGAACGGGCCGAGTTGGAGACCACGGGCGCCGGACGGGAGGAGGTCGCCCGGGTGCTGGAGGCGCTCACCCGGGCCCGTCTCCTCACCCTCGACGGCCCGACCGTGGACCTCGCCCACGAGGCGCTCATCACCGCCTGGCCCCGGCTGCGCGGCTGGATCGAGGAGGACCGGGACCGGCTGCGCGCCCACCGGCAACTGACCGAGGCCGCCCGATCCTGGGAGGAGCTGGGCCGCGACGCGGGCGCGCTGTACCGGGGGAGCCGCCTCGCCAGGGCGCGGGAGTACTTCGCGGGTCCGGGCCACACCGACGACCTGACCGACCAGGAGGCCGACTTCCTCGCGGCCGGAATCGGCGCGCTGGAGCAGGAGGAGCGCGCCAAGGCCCGCACCACCCGCCGGCTGCGCGTCCTCGTCAGCTCGCTGGCCTGCCTCCTCGCCCTCGCCCTGACCGCCACCGCCGTCGCCTACTGGCAACGCCAGAGCGCCCTGGACGCCCAACGCGAAGGTCTCTCGCGCCAGTTGGCCGCGCAGTCCGCCGCCCTGCTGGACAGCGACACCGACCTCGCGTCGCTGCTGGCCATCAAGGCGTACCGCACCAGCCCCACCAGAGAGGCCACCCGGAGTCTGTACGCCGCCGCGGCCGTCCCCCTCGAACGCCGGCTGACCGGACACAGCGCGACCGTGTCCGCGCTGGTCTACAGCCCCGACGGGAAGACCCTCGCCAGCGGCGGCTTCGACGGCACGGTACGGCTGTGGGACACGGGGACCGGACGCACCCGGAAGGTGCTCGCCGGCCGCGCGGACGCGGACGACCCCGACCTCGTCCGCACCGTGGCCTTCGGCCCGGACGGCAGGACGCTGGCCACGAGCCACGGTGACGACGCGCGGCTGTGGGACCTGGACACCGGACGCGTGCGGGCCACGGTCGCCCTCCGGGAACCCGAGGAGGACAACATGGCGGCCGTCGGCTTCGACCACGCCGGCCGCGCGCTCGCCGTGGCCGAGGGCGGGCAGGTGCTGGACGTGGCCGACGGCCGGGTGGCCACCACCCTGAAGGGCCCCACCGGGCTGGAGATGGCGGTGGCGTTCGGCCCCGACGGACGCACCCTCGCCACCAGCACCCGCGACCGCACCGCACAACTGTGGGACCTGGACACCGGGAAGGTGCTCCACACCCTCAAGAGCAGTACCGGCGTGGTCAGTTCCCTGGCCTTCGACTCGGCCGGGAAGACCCTGGCCACGGGCACCGAGGACGGCACCGTCCACCTGTGGGACGTGGCCGACGGCAAGCAGCGGACCACCCTCACCAGCGCCAGCAGCAGGGTCGAGTCCATGGCGTTCGCTCCGGACGGCAGGACCCTGGCCGCCGGCAGCTACGACGGCACGGTACGCCTCTGGGACCTCGCCACCGGCCGTGCCGACACCACCCTCACCGGCCACACCAGCCCCGTCATGTCGGTGGCGTTCGATCCCGGCGGGCGCGAACTGGCCACGGGCAACGAGGCCGACACCTTCGGCGGCGGTGACGTCGGGATCCGGCTGTGGAAGGTGGGCGCGAACCGTCCCCGGGCCACGCTGGACGTCCCCGGCGGCGACCTGCAGTCGGTGTCCTTCAGCCCCGACGGCGACACCCTGGCCACCAGCAGCGTCCGGATGTCCGACGACCCCTGGGACATGACCGGCACGGTGCGGCTCTGGGACACGGCCACCCGCCGCACCCGCGCCGTGCTCGACGAGGGGCCGACCCATGTGGGGGAGGTCAGCTTCAGCCCCGACGGCAGGACGCTCGCCCTCACCGCCGACTCCCGGGCCCAGTTGTGGGACGTCCGCACCCGCCGGCAGCGGCTCACTCTCCCCGGGCGGTTCGTCAACGGGATGGTGTTCAGCCCGGACGGCCGCACCCTGGTGACGGTGGGCGAGGGCCTGGTCCTGTGGGACCCCCGGACCGGGCGCCCCCGCGCCGAACTCCCCAAGGCCGAGGAGGGCGCGCCGCTCGCGTTCAGCCCCACGGGCGAGGTCTTCGCCACCACCGGGGGGCAGGAGGGGGAGATCCGGCTGCGCGATCCCGCCACCGGACGTGTCCGCCGCACGCTCACGGAACCGGCCGGCAGCGCCACGCCCGCCGGGGCGCGGGACGACCCGGCCATGATGTTCCGGCAGGTGGAGTCGATGGCCTTCAGCCCGGACGGCCGCACCCTCGCCTCCGCCGGCTTCGACGGCACCGTACGGCTGTGGGACACCGGCACCGGAGACCTCGACGCCACGCTCGGCGTCAGCCTCACACAGGGCCCGGTCGCGCTGGCGTTCAGCCCCGACGGCCGGACGCTCGCCACGGCCGGGGACGGCACGGTACGGCTGTGGGACACCACCACCAGGTACGCCCGGGCGACCTTCCCCGGCGGCGCGGCGAGGCTGGCGTTCAGCCCCGACGGCCGCACCCTCGCGGTCGGCGACCACGGCGACCGGCTCCGTCTGTGGGACGTCGACCTGCCCCTGCCCGCCGAGGCGGTCGACGACATCTGCCGAGCCGTCCACCGCGACCTCTCCCGGCAGGAGAAGGCGCTCTACCTGCCGGACGGGGAATCGGGGGGTGCTTGCGGGGCGGCCACGTCGAGCGGTGGATGAGGCCGTCGTCTCACGGTGGCCCCGCGACGCGCCGTCCGACACGAAGACGGCGGCCCCGGGGATCGGGGGCCGCCGCCTTCGGTCTGTGTCGGCGCCAGGCCGCGCGCCGGTGGTACCGCTCGTGTCGGATCAGTACCAGTTGTTGGCCTGCCAGAAGTTCCACGCGCCACACGGGCTGCCGTAGCGGTCCTTCATGTAGTCCACACCCCACTTGATCTGGGTGGCGGCGTTGGTCTTCCAGTCGGAGCCGGCCGAGGCCATCTTGGAGCCGGGGAGCGCCTGGACCAGACCGTAGGCGCCGGAGGACGCGTTCGTCGCGTTGACGTCCCAGTCGCTCTCGTGGTCGACGATGTTGGAGAAGCACTTGTACTGCGCCGAGTCCCCGATCATCTTCTTCGCGACCGCCTGGGCCTGCGAGGCCTCCGACGCGGCCTGGGCGGGCGCGGCGGCGAGCAGGGCACCGGTGGCGGCGACGGCCAGGGTGGCACCGGCGAGGGCCTTCTTCGGGGAGGCGATGCGGCGGAGAGCGGAGCGGGTCACGGGGATCCTTTTCTTCGGGGACGTGGTCGTCGCGGGCATGCCTTCACCACCTGAGGCGCGGTGGGGGCGTACGTCGGCGCCGAGGCCCGGGTGGGCACGTCGGCGCCGTTGCGACTCATCCAGAGAAACAGCCGGAGCGGCCGTCCGCAATGACCCCTTTTGCTAGTTGTGGTCGTATCCGTACGCAAAGCACCTTCTGTGACGTGGCTCTCAAAGCCCAGGTCAGCACCGCTAAGGGCGCGTGCATGCCAAGCACTTCGATCTACGAAGCCCGTACGTATGTGACGTGGGCCCTGTGGGGTGGTTCACGGCTCACGCGACGGACGGTGAGTGGTTCCCGGCCGGAGAGTCACCGTTCGGGCGGGGTGAAGGTGACCGCGCTCTCGAAGGCGGCCCTGCGGGTGGCCCGGCGCAGCGCCTTGAGGACCGGGGTGCCCAGGGTCAGGGTCAGGAGGACGGTGACGACCGCGCGGCCCAGGTCCCAGCCGAGGGACGTGGCCAGGCAGTACGCGAGGAAACGCGTGAGGTTGGCGGCCGGGGCCGCCGCCGCGTCGTAGGCGATGGCCGAGGCGAGGGTGTCGATGAAGGGCCAGCCGTAGAGGTTCATGATCGTGCCGTACGCGAAGGCGGCGACGAAGCCGTAACCGGCGAGCAGGGCGAGTTCGGCGCGGCCGCGCAGGCGGTGGGCGCCCGGGAGCAGCCCGGCGCCCATCGCGAACCACCCCATCGCCAGCATCTGGAACGGCATCCACGGGCCCACGCCCCCCGTGAGCAGCGCGGACGAGAACATCGTCACCGCGCCCAGGGTGAAGCCGAACCCCGGGCCGAGGACACGGCCGCTGAGCACCATGAGGAAGAACATCGGCTCGATCCCGGCGGTCCCGGCCCCGATGGGGCGCAGCGCCGCGCCGACGGCCGCGAGCACCCCGAGCATCGCCACCGCCTTCGCCCCGAGCCCCGCCTCGGAGAGCGTGGCGCCGACGACGCCGACCAGCAGCACGAGCAGCCCGGCGAACAGCCAGGGCGCGTCCTTCGCGTGCGCGGTCACCTGCGAACCGGGGTCCGCGAAGAAGGGCCAGGCGAACGCGGCGGCCCCGACGGCACTGACGAGGAGGAGGGCGGCGACGGTACGGGGAGAGAGGGGGACGGGGCGACGGCGGCGGGGGCGGGGCAGGAGCGAGGGGCTGCTCATCGGGGCTCCTCCGGCCCGGGTGCCGCAGCCGTCGCTCGCAGGGCGCGCCGCACCTGGGTCGTGGTCAGCCAGGTCTGCGGGGCGAGGATCTTCGTGACCTGTGGGGCGAAGGACGGGGAGCCGACGAGCACCTCGGGGGTCGGGCCGTCGGCGACGACCTCCCCGTCGGCGAGGATCAGCACGCGGTGGGCCAGCTCGGCGGCCAGTTCCACGTCGTGCGTGGCCAGGACGATGGCGTGCCCGTCGGCCGCGAGGGCACGCAGGTGCGTGACCAGGCGGGCCTTGGCCGCGTAGTCGAGGCCCCGGGTCGGTTCGTCGAGCAGGAGCAGGGGCGGGCGGGCCGTGAGGACCACCGCCAGCGCGAGGGCCAGCCGCTCCCCCTCCGACAGGTCGCGCGGGTGCGTGTCGTCCCCGATCCCGGGCAGCAGTTCGCAGACGAGGGCCCGGCACGTGCCCGGTTCGGCGCCCGCGTCCCGGTCCGCCGCCGCGCACTCCGCCGCGACCGTGTCCGTGTAGAGCAGGTCACGGGGTTCCTGCGGTACGAGGCCCACGCGGCGCACGAGGTCCCAGGGCGCCGTCCGATGGGGGACCAGCCCGCCCACCCGCACCGAACCGGCCGCCGGTTCCACCAGCCCGACCAGCGCGGACAGCAGCGTGGACTTGCCCGCGCCGTTGCGGCCCATGAGGGCGATCGTCTCGCCGGGGGTGACGGTGAGGGAGACATGGGTGAGGGCGTGGACGCGACCGCGGTGGACATCGAGGGCCGTGACCGTCGCCGGAGCGGCGGGGAACGAGGGGGCGCGAAGGGGGGAGCGCTTGCCCAGGAGGCGCCGCAGGAGGGGGGATCGTGGGGGCGGGGAGAGCTCGGGGGCTTGTGTTGTGTGCGGGGTGCGGGCGGGTCGTGGTTGATCGCGCGGTTCCCCGCGCCCCTTTGGGGCGAGGGCTTCCCGCAGGGGACCCGAGCAGCGGCGGGCGTCCCGGACGGTCAGGGGCAGCGGGGACCAGCCCGCCAGGCGGCCCAGGTCCACCACCGGCGGGTACACGGGCGAGACCGCCATCACCTCGGCCGGCGTGCCCAGGACCGGCGGCGCGCCCGGGGCGGGCAGCAGAACGACCTGGTCGGCGTACTGGACGACGCGTTCCAGGCGGTGCTCGGCCATGAACACCGTCGTGCCCAGGTCGTGGACGAGCCGCTGCAGCACGGCCAGTACCTCCTCGGCGGCGGCCGGGTCCAGGGCGGAGGTCGGCTCGTCGAGGACGAGCACCCGGGGGTGCGGGGTGAGGACGGACCCGATCGCGACACGCTGACGCTGGCCGCCGGAGAGCGTGGCGATGGGGCGGTCACGGAGGTCGGCGAGACCCAGCAGGTCGAGCGTCTCCTCCACCCGGCGCCGCATGACATCCGGGGCGAGGCCCAACGACTCCATCCCGTAGGCGAGTTCGTCCTCGACCGTGTCCGTCACGAAGTGCGACAGCGGATCCTGCCCCACCGTGCCGACCACGTCGGCGAGTTCCCGCGGCTTGTGGGTACGGGTGTCCCGCCCGGCCACCGTCACCCGGCCGCTCAGCGTGCCCCCGGTGAAGTGCGGCACGAGCCCGCTCACCGCCCCCAGCACGGTCGACTTGCCGACGCCCGACGGCCCGACGAGCAGCACGAGTTCACCCTCCGGGACCTCGAAGTCCACGCCCCGGACGGTGGGTTCGGCCGCCCCGTCGTACGTCACGGACACGTCCTCGAAGCGGATCACGGGGTTTCCTCCTCGGACGGGGCGGCGGTAGGCGCCGGTACGGCGAACGCGGGGAGCAGGCCCAGCAGGATCGCGGCGGCGGGCAGGAGCGGGAGGTCGGGTGAGGTGAGGGGGACGACGCCGGGGTGCAGGGCGGCGGAGTCGTACGCGGCGGAGACGATCAGCAGCACGGCGACGGCCACCCCGGAGCCTGCCACCAGCCACGCCCGCACCCCCCACACGTCGGGCCGGTAGCGGGTGCGCGGTGAGCGGCGCCCGCCCAGTCGCAGTCCCGCCAGCGCGGCGGCGACTCCCGCGAGCAGCACGGGCAGGCCGTAGCCGCCGCCCTCGGCGGTCAGCACACCGTACGTTCCCGCGCAGACGCCGAGCAGTCCACCGAGGGTGAGTGCGGCGGTCGTACGGCGAACGGGTGCCGGGACCTCGGCGGTACGGCCGTAGCCGCGCGAGTCCATCGCGGCGGCGAGCGCGACCGACCGCTCCAACGCGCCCTCCAGGACCGGGAGTCCGACGTGCAGCAGACCCCGCAGGCCCCGGTCGGGCCGGCCCCGCAGCCGCCGCGCGGCCCGCAACCGCTGTACGTCGGCCACCAGATGCGGCGCGAACGTCATCGCCACCACGACGGCCACACCGGCCTCGTACAGCGCGCCGGGGAGGGACTTGAGGAGGCGGGCCGGATTGGCCAGGGCGTTGGCGGCGCCGACGCAGATCAACAAGGTGGCCAGTCGCAGCCCGTCGTACAGCGCGAACAGCAGCCCCTCCGCCGTCACCCGACCCCCCAGCCTGATCCCCTGCGCCCAGGCGGGAAGCGGCACTTCGGGGAGCGCGAACAGGGTGTGCGTCCCCGGGATGGGTGACCCCAGCGCGACCGCGAACACCAGCCGAACGCCCAGCACCACCAGCCCGAGCTTCACGAACGCGGTGTACGAGCGGGCCCAGGGGGCGTCCGTGCGGTGCGTGGCCACGACGTATCCGGCCACCGCGATGAGCAGAGCCAGGAGCAGGGGGTTGGTGGTACGCGACGCGGCGGTCCCGAGCCCGAGTGCCCAGCCCCACCACGCGAGGGGATGCACCCCGCCCCGTCGCCACCCCGTATCCCCGCGGAACCGCACCGCCGGAACGGCCTCTCCCGCTGTCCGGGGCGTCGTCCGGGCCGCGGGCAGTCGTGCCGCCGGGACGGCACGGTTCGGCGCGGCGGCACCTCGTACCGCCGAGCCGCGGGACCTGCCCCCGGCCGGCCCCGCCTCCGGCCGCCCTGTGAACCACCGCATCGCGCCGCCTACCCCCGGCGCCGCCGCGCCCGCCACACCGCGGCGGCCCCCAGCACGGCGACGAGACCCGCACCCACGAACAACCCGACGGACGGCCCCGACTCCTCCTCGGCGGCGCCCCCGGCCGACGAACCCGGGGCGTCCGTACGGCCGTCGGAGGCGGATCCGGCATCGGAACCGACCGCCTCCCCACACCCCTTCCCCGGATATCCCCCGATCGCGCAGAGCAGTGCGTTCGTGTCGTAGCGAAGCGGCTTCGCGACGGACGCCAACGCCTCGGCCGTGGTCGCGTCGTCCGGCACGCGCGCACAGGCCGTACGCGCCGCCGGAGGCGTCTCACCCTCCGGCGCGTCCGCCGCCGTACCGAAGTCGATGACCAGCGCGACCCGCTTCTCCCCGCCGCGCGCGGCCGTGTCCCCGCAGATCGAGGCGAAGTCGGCGGCGCCACGCGGCTGGACCGCGTCCGCCGAGTCGCGGCTCACGGCGAACCGGAAGCCCTGCACCGCCCCGTCCGTCGGCCGCGCGGTCGACGGCCCCTGCGTGGCGTACGCCCAGGCGGAACCGTCCCGCTCCCAGAAGGACCAGTACCGGTACGCGGCGGCCTGGGCCTGCCCCGACATCCCCAGCACGAGCAGCAGCCCGCTCAGCAACGCGAACACCGCACCCCGTGGCGGTCGAACCGCGCCCCGTGGCGCCACGGCGGCCGACCGCCGCGCGGCACCCCTCCGACGCCCGGTCACGCCTCCGGCCGCTTCCGGCCGACCCTCACCAGCACGAACCCGACGACGGCGGCGACCACGACCAGCCCGAGCCCGATCCCCCACCACGCACCCGCCCCGAGACCGTCGCCCGCCTCGTCCCCGGCGGCCGTGTCCTCGTGCGGGACCGAGGAGTAGTCGTCCACGTCACCGGCCGGACCGGTCTCCCGCAACTGGGCCACGAGATCGGCGCCACCGAAGTCACGCGGGTCGCCGCCGGAGGCGTGCGCCGCGAAGACGAGCTGGGCGTACGCGGCGGGCCCGGCCTTGGCCGCCCACACCCCGTAGTTCTTCCGCAGCCAGGAGAGCGGCTTCCCGGTCGCGTCCAGATCCCCGGCGGCGGCGAGCGCGACGACCGCGTCGGCGGTGTTGCCGTGGTCGGGCTGGTCCTCCGCACCCGCGAGGGATGACTTCAGATAGCCGTCGGCGGCGAGGGCGCCGGCCAGATGGACGGCCCCGTTGTGCGCGAGATCCTCCGGAGCGTCACCCGGGGCGCAGTCGTCGAACGAGGCCGCGCCCTTCCCTTCGCCGCGCCTGGCCTCGACCACGAACCCCTCGCCCAGGCTGCCGAGCACGGCGGCGGCCGTGGCGTCGGCGTTCGCCGCGAGGCCGCCCTTCTTGTCGGGCTGATAGGCGAAGGCCCCGCCGTCCTTCGTACCGCTCTCGCCGCCCGCCTCCCCGTCGCCGCAGGGGAGGGCGAGGGCACGGAGGGCGTCGTAGGGGGAGTTGCCGTCCTTCCGCTGCTTCTCGGGGGCGTCACCCACGGCGGCCAGCGCACCGATCACGACGGACGTCGAGTTCGCGTCGCTGGGCCCGCCCGCGGTGTAGCCCCAGCCGCCGTCCTCGTTCTGGTTCTCCTTCAGCCACCGCACCGCCCGACCGGCCTCGGCGTCCCGCCCGCCGACCGCGGCGAGCGCCTGTATCGCGGCCGCCGTGCTGTTGGTGTCGAGGGGCGTCTCGGCGTCGCATTTCGCGGTCGCGTCGGCGCGGTACGCCGCGAACGCCCCGCTCGCGCACTGCTGCCCGACGAGCCAGTCCACGGCCCCGGCGCCGGGCTTCTCACCCACGGTGTCCAGGGCGAGCAGGGTGAGGGACTGCCGCCAGACACCGTCGTACGTGGGGTCGGTGGAACCGTACAGACCGGTGGGGAACGCCTGGGAAGGCGCGGCGGAGGGAGAGCCGGACGCCTCGGAAGCCGTGTCGTCGGCGAAGGCGGCCGGCGCGAGACCGAGACCGAGTCCGGTGCCGAGTCCGGTACCGAGTCCGGATGTGACGGCCAGTACGGCGACGACCGCGGCGCTGCGGCGGACATTCATGATCGGCGGCTGCCTCTCCCTGACGGGGAGCCGGGCGGCACGGCGAAGCGCCGGGCGGCTCGGCTCCGTATTCCTCGACGGTGCCGTGCACCGGCGGACCGCCGGTGACGCGAGCCGGTCACGATTCCGCACAGGGCAGTCCGACTTGCCACCCCTGTCGAGGTCGGCTCACGGTTGCGGGTCAGCGCCGGATTTGCACCGGCTTCCCCCTGTACGGGTGTGATGACGACGCGGTCACTCTACCTGCCGGTAGCCGGGATTCTGAGGGTCGCCCATGGGGCGCGATAGGTTCGGGCCATGCGTACGGGGAGACTGCTGGGTGCGGGCCGCACGGCCGACGTGTACGAACTCCTCGCCGACGAGGGCGAGTACGGACCGCACGGCCACGGCGACCTCGTCGCGGACACCGGGGCGGGCGCCGCCGGCGGCCGCGCCGACCGTGACGGAGCCGACACACATACCGGACACGGCGGTGCCTGGGTGCTGCGGCGCTACCGGGACGAGTGGGGCGACGCGGCCGCCGAGGCCGAGGTCATGGAGTACGTGCGGAGCCATGGGTATCCCGTTCCGCGCGTGCGCTCGGCGACCCGCACGGAGATGGTGCTGGAGCGCCTGACCGGCCCGACCCTGCTGGAGGCCTGCGCCGCCGGCTCGATCGACCCGACAGCGGCCGGCGCCACCCTGGCCCGACTCCTGCGCACCCTCCATGCCCTCCCGCCCCGGCGCCGCCCCGCATCCCGGGTCCTGCACCTGGACCTCCACCCCGAGAACGTCGTTCTCACCCCGCACGGCCCTCGGGTCATCGACTGGAACAACGCCGAGGAGGGGCCGCCCGGCCTCGACTGGGGTGTCTCCGCGATGATCCTCGCCCAGGTCGCCGTCGACGAGTCCGACCCCCGCGCCCCTTTGGCCCACGCCACCCTCGTCTCCCTCCTCAGCCACCGGCTCGACGGCCCTTCCGCATTGACGAAGGACGGGCTGGCCGAGGCGAGACGCCGCCGGACGGCCACTCCGACGATGTCCGCGCGCGAGGTGGAACTCATGGGAGCGGCAGAGGAGTTGATCCACCACCTCACGGCGCCGGGAGCGGTGGGCCGAGGGGACGGGGGTGTGGGGGAACGAGGGTCCGCATAGCCGGGGACCGGGCAACACCTCGGCCTGGGCGAACGCCGTCCTGAAAGGCCCGAGTTGACGCAGGCCGCTGCCCCGCCGCACAGCCGCCTGCCGCTGGTCGCCCGTCGCCCGCTGGCCCTCGGCCACCAACCACCGACCGGTCGGCCCTTGGCCGCCACCGGCGCTCAGCCACCGACCGTCGGCCACGGACCACGGTCGCCGACACAGGCGGCCAGCCGCAGACCGACGGTCGCCGGCCCTCAGCAACTGGCCACCGGTCCTCCCCACCGATCACGGCCGGACGCCCATCCCCTCACACCGCCACATACCGCACCGGCTCGCCCCCGGCCACCGCCTCCGCTCGGCCCAGTTTCACCAGGCGGCGGAGGTGGGCCTCCGCCTCGGAGACCGCGATGTTGCGGGAGGTGAAGGGGATCTGGGGCCAGGGGCGGTTCCACTCCATGCGTTCGGCGAGTTGCCATGGGGTGAGGGGGGAGGCGAGGAGGGTGAGCAGGTCGGTGAGGCGGGACTCGTGGTGGGCCAGCAACTGCCGTACACGCGCGGCCGGGTCGGTGAACGCGTACTGATGGGCGGGGAGGATCTCGGCGGCGCCGAGACGGCCGACGCGTTCGAGGGAGTCGAGGTAGTCGCCCAGGGGGTCGGTGACGGTGTCGTCGTCCGGGTCCTCGTAGAGGCCGATGTGCGGGCTGATCTCGGGCAGGAGGTGGTCGCCGGAGAACAGGCGTCCGTGGCCGGGGAGTTGGGACGGGTGCTGCTCCTCCAGGTGGAGGCAGACGTGTCCCGGCGTGTGGCCCGGCGTCCAGATCGCGCGGACGCGGCGGCCGGGGAGGTCGAGGAGTTCGCCGGGGATGATCTCGCGGTCGGGGAGCGCGGGGGAGAAGCCGGGAAGGGCGCGCGGGCGGCGCGGGGCCCGCAGGGGCGCGAGGTGTTCCTCGGGCGCGCCCGCCGCCGTGAGCTTGTCCGTCATGTAGGAGTACCAGCGCTCGGGGCCGGTCCCCCGCGTGCGCCGTACGATCGCCGTGTCCGCCGCGTGCATCGCGATCCACGCCCCGGACGCCTCGCGCACCGCCCCCGACAGGCCGTGGTGGTCGGGATGGTGGTGCGTGATCACGACCCCGTGGATCTCCGCGACCGACGTACCGCAGGCGCTCAGGCCCGCGGCGAGCGTGTCCCAGGACGCCGGGTCGTCCCAGCCGGTGTCGACGAGGACCGGCCCGCGGTCGGTGTCGACGACGTACACGAGGGTGTGGCCGAGCGGGTTGTCCGGGATGGGGACCTCGATGGACCGTACGCCTCCGCCGTGATCGGTCACCTGTGTCATGGGGTCACTATAACTAGAACGAGTTCCACCAGGGATGGATGTGAGGGCGCGCGGGTGTCCCGTCGGCCGGCGCACGACATGGACTCCTTCTCCTGGAACTGGTATCAGTTCCCTATTCGAATCTGACGGTATGTCAGAGAGTGGCTCCGGGAGGCGACGGCCATGACCGAACTCGTGGAACACGGACAGCTGTTCATCGGCGGGGCGCTGACCGACCCCCTGGGCACGGACGTCATCGAGGTGGTCTCGCCGCACACGGAGGAGGTCATCGGCCGCGTCCCGCACGCCTCGCGCGCGGACGTCGACCGGGCCGTGGCCGCCGCGCGCCACGCCTTCGACCACGGCCCCTGGCCCCGTACGACCCTCGCCGAGCGGATCGAGGTCGTCGCCCGGATCAAGGACGCCTTCGCCGTGCGCCACGAGGAGTTCGCCCGGATCATCAGCTCCGAGAACGGCACCCCCTTCACCTCCAGCGTGATGGTGCAGGCCCTCGCGTCGATGATGGCGTGGGACGCGGCGATCACCACCGCCCGCGACTTCACGTACGAGGAGGGGCGCGACGGCGTGCTCGGCCGGATCCTCGTCCGGCGCGAGCCGGTCGGGGTGGTCGCGGCGGTCGTCCCCTGGAACGTGCCCCAGTTCACCGCCGCCGCCAAACTCGCCCCCGCCCTCCTCGCCGGCTGCCCGGCCATTCTGAAGGTCTCGCCCGAAACCCCCCTGGACGCCTACCTGTTGGCGGAGATCGCCGCCGAGGCCGGACTGCCCGAGGGCGTGCTCTCGATCCTTCCCGCCGACCGTGAGGTCAGCGAGTACCTGGTCGGGCACCCGGGCGTCGACAAGGTCTCCTTCACCGGCTCGGTCGCCGCGGGCAAACGCGTCATGGAGGTCGCCGCCCGCAACCTCACCCGCGTCACCCTGGAGTTGGGCGGCAAGTCGGCGGCGGTGATCCTCCCCGACGCCGACGCGCAGACCGCCGTGAACGGCATCGCCCCCTTCGCCTGGATGATCAACGGCCAGGCGTGCGTGGCCCAGACCCGCATCCTCGTCCCGCGCGGCCGCTACGACGAGTTCGCCGAGGCCTTCGCGGCCTACGCCTCCGCCCTGAAGGTCGGCGACCCGCTGGACCCGGCCACCGAACTGGGCCCGCTGGTCGCCGCCCGCCAGCAGCGCCGCAGCCTCGACTACATACGCATCGGGCAGGAGGAAGGCGCGAAGATCCTCACCGGCGGCGGCCGTCCGGCGGGCCTGGAGCGCGGCTGGTACGTCGAACCGACCCTCTTCGGCGACGTCGACAACTCCATGCGCATCGCCCGGGAGGAGATCTTCGGCCCGGTGATCTGCCTCCTGCCCTACGGCGACGAGGCCGAGGCCGTACGCATCGCCAACGACTCCGACTACGGGCTCAGCGGCAGCGTCTGGACCGCCGACGACGAACGCGGCATCGACATCGCCCGCCGGGTCCGCACCGGCACCTACTCCGTCAACACCTTCAGCCTCGACATGCTCGGCCCCTTCGGCGGCTACAAGAACTCGGGCCTGGGGCGCGAGTTCGGCCCCGAGGGCTACGGCGAGTACCTGGAACACAAGATGATCCATCTGCCCGCCGGTTACGAGCCGCCCGCCGGCGTCAGCGCGGGCAAGGGGGTCGGGTGATGGGCGACCGCTGGCACGTGGAGGTCGACCGCGCCCTCTGCATCGGTTCCGCCCAGTGCGTCCACCTCGCCCCGGACGCCTTCCGCCTCGACTCCGCCATGCAGTCCCACCCCACCGAACCGGACACCGACGCCCACGAACGCGTCCTGAAGGCGGCGGAGGGCTGCCCGGTGGAGGCGATCTCCATCGCCCTGCTCGGAAGCGGGGAGCCGGTGTTCCCGCCGGAGGAGTAGGGGTCTGCGCTCTGCGGTCGGCACGCGAAACGATCACCGCACGCGGGGCGGGAACGGGACCGAAAGGTAAAAAATCCCTTTCGGGGGTTGTGTTCTCGTATGGGCGTTCTATCGTAGAAATCAGCCTACGAGGCGAGTGAGGGAGCCGACCGGAGTAGCCGACATGGGCGCGAGGTAGCAGATCCGCCGGTGCCGACGTCGACGGTCGGGCTGAGAGGCCGGAAGGCAGCAGGACAGGGCCGGAAGGCGACCCCCAGCACCTGATCCGGGTAATACCGGCGCAGGGAACCCGTCTCGTAGGTCTTTTCGTGTGCCCGCCGGCCCTTTCGGCTGCCCGCTTCCGGCTCCTTCCGGCTCCGCTCCGGCTCCTTCCGGCTCCTTCCGGCTCCTTCGGGCTACGCCCGCTCCCGCCGCTCCGGGGCCGTCAGGTCGATCAGCCGGCACACCGTCTCGATGTCGATCTTCACCTGGGCGATGGAGGCGCGGCCGGAGAGCCAGGTGATGAGGGCCGAGTGCCAGGTGTGCTCGATGACGCGGACCGCCGACAGCTGCTCCGCGGTCGGGCTCTCCAGCCCCATGGCGTCGAGGATGATCGCGGTGGTCTGGTGGGAGACCTGGTCGACCTCCGGGCTGACGCTGCGGTCGGCGAAGGTCAGGGCGCGCACCATGGCGTCGGCGAGGTGGGGCTCGCGCTGCAGGGCCCGGAAGGCGCGCATCAGGGTCTCGGCGACGCGCTCGGCGGCCGTCTCGCCGGACGGGGGCTTCTTGCGGAGCGTGCCGTGCATGTGCTCCAGCTGGTCCTGCATGGTGGCGACCAGCAGATGGATCTTGGAGGGGAAGTAGCGATAGAGGGTTCCGAGGGCGACCTGCGAGGACTCCGCGACCTCCCGCATCTGCACGGCGTCGAAACCGCCCCGGCTGGCCAACTGGGCACTGGCGTGCAGGATGCGGCGCCGGCGTGCCTCCTGGCGCTCCGTGAGGGGCGGCGAGTCCGGTCGCGTGCTGCCGGCATCCACCTTGGCCTCCAGCTTGGTCTCCACCTTGGCTTCCGCAGGCATGGTTCTCGTTCCGTGACAGTCGTGACGGTCGGTGAGGATATGCGATCACAGAGCATGCCAGGGCGGGTGCCGTGGCGTGAATCACCTGATCCATCTCTCACAGCGGTTCTACCAGCCGGTAGATTCAGAGCCTCTTGAACGATCAACTCTGAAACTTGTTCTAGATTACCGTCTCGTCGTAATCTCACGGGAAATCGCAGTGAGAAGGGGGCCAGGAGTGACCGCTGAGGCCAGTCGGGCGGGGTCCCGACGTGACCTTGCCGCCGACGGCGGGCGACCGCTCGACATCGCGCTCCTCACCTATAAAGGGAACCCGTTCTGCGGGGGCCAGGGCGTCTACGTACGGCACCTCTCGCGCGAGCTGGCCCGTCTCGGCCACCGGGTCGAGGTGATCGGCTCCCAGCCCTACCCCGTGCTCGACGAGGACGCCGT
Organism: Streptomyces akebiae; assembly: GCF_019599145.1. NCBI lineage: Bacteria > Bacillati > Actinomycetota > Actinomycetes > Kitasatosporales > Streptomycetaceae > Streptomyces > Streptomyces akebiae. Next base: position 7,361,797 of record NZ_CP080647.1, read on the forward strand.
CCCCGTCGACGGACCGGGCGGGATCTCCCTCACCGAGCTGCCCAGCCTCGACCTCTACCGGCAGCCCGACCCCTTCCGCACCCCGAAGCGGGACGAGTACCGCGACTGGATCGACGCCCTCGAAGTGGCGACGATGTGGACCGGCGGTTTCCCCGAGCCGCTGACCTTCTCGCTCCGCGCCCGCCGTCATCTGCGCGCCCGGCGCGGCGAGTTCGACGTCGTCCACGACAACCAGACCCTCGGGTACGGGCTGCTGGGGGACGTGGGCGCCCCGCTCGTCACCACCATCCACCACCCCATCACCGTCGACCGGCAGTTGGAGCTGGACGCGGCCGAGGGCCGGCAGCGCCGGATGTCCGTACGCCGCTGGTACGCCTTCACCCGCATGCAGAAGCGGGTCGCGCGACGGCTGCCGTCCGTGCTCACCGTCTCCGGCACCTCCCGCCAGGAGATCGTCGACCACCTCGGCGTGCGCGACGACCGGATGCACGTCGTGCACATCGGCGCCGACACCGACCTCTTCTCGCCGAATTCCGCCGTGCCGCAGGTGCCCGGCCGGATCGTCACCACCTCCAGCGCGGACGTGCCGCTCAAGGGACTCGTCTTCCTCGTCGAGGCGCTCGCCAAGGTGCGCACCGAGCACACCACCGCCCATCTGGTCGTCGTCGGGAAGCGGCCCACCGAGGGCCCGGTCGCCCAGGCGGTCGAGCGGTACGGCCTCGAAGGCGCCGTCGAGTTCGTCAAGGGCATCTCCGACGCCGAACTCGTCGACCTGGTCCGCTCGGCCGAGGTCGCCTGCGTGCCCTCGCTGTACGAGGGGTTCTCGCTGCCCGCCGCCGAGGCCATGGCCACCGGTACGCCGCTGGTCGCCACCACCGGCGGAGCCATACCGGAGGTCGCCGGACCCGACGGCGAGACATGCCTCGCGGTGCCCCCGGGTGACCCGGGCGCCCTGGCCACCGCGCTCGGTCGGCTGCTCGGCGACCCCGACCTGCGGCAGCGGCTCGGCCGCGCGGGACGCGAGCGCGTACTGCGGCGATTCACCTGGGCCAAGGCGGCCGAGGGCACGGTCGCCCACTACCGCGAGGCGATCGCCCGTACGGCGCTCGAAGGCGCCGAAGCCGTCGAAGAAGTAGTTGAAGCAAACCGCGAAAGCGCCAACCGCGAAAGCAGGGCCACGTGCTGACCGTCGACTTCTCCCGGTTCCCCCTCGCCCCCGGGGACCGGGTCCTGGATCTCGGCTGTGGAGCGGGCCGGCACGCCTTCGAGTGCTACCGGCGCGGCGCCCAGGTCGTGGCCCTCGACCAGAACGCCGAGGAGATCCGCGAGGTCGCCAAGTGGTTCGCGGCGATGAAGGAGGCGGGCGAGGCCCCCGAGGGCGCCAGCGCCACCGCGATGGAGGGCGACGCCCTCGCGCTGCCCTTCCCCGACGAGTCCTTCGACGTCGTCATCATCTCCGAGGTGATGGAGCACATCCCCGACGACAAGGGTGTACTCGCCGAGATGGTCCGGGTGCTCAAGCCCGGCGGCCGCATAGCCGTCACCGTCCCGCGCTACGGCCCCGAGAAGGTCTGCTGGGCGCTCTCGGACGCGTACCACGAGGTCGAGGGCGGCCACATCCGCATCTACAAGGCGGACGAACTGCTGGCCAAGATCCGCGAGGCGGGCCTCAAGCCGTACGGCACCCACCACGCCCACGCCCTGCACTCGCCCTACTGGTGGCTGAAGTGCGCGTTCGGCGTCGACAACGACAAGGCGCTGCCCGTGCGGGCGTACCACAAGCTGCTGGTCTGGGACATCATGAAGAAGCCCCTGGCCACGCGGGTCGCCGAGGAGGCGCTGAACCCGCTGATCGGCAAGAGCTTCGTGGCGTACGCGACCAAGCCGCACCTGCCGGTCGCCGCTGCCACCACCGCGTCCGCCGCCACCGCCGCTGCTTCGGCGGACGCCAAGTGACGACCCCCCGGACAGAACACCTGGTCCTGCCCGGGGTCCTCACCGCGGAGGAGGCCGACGCCACCGTGCGGGGCATCCTCGCGGTGCAGCGCGCGGACGGTGCCATCCCGTGGTTCCGCGGACACCACCTCGACCCGTGGGACCACACCGAGGCGGCCATGGCCCTGGACGCGGCCGGTGAGCACGAGGCCGCCGAGCGCGCCTACGAGTGGCTGCGCCGCCACCAGAACGAGGACGGCTCCTGGTACGCCGCGTACGCCGACGGCGACGCCCACGACGTCACCGACCGGGGCCGGGAGACCAACTTCGTCGCGTACATAGCCGTCGGCGTCTGGCACCACTACCTGGCCACCGGCGACGACACCTTCCTCGACCGCATGTGGCCCGCCGTCTACGCGGCGATCGAATGCGTCCTGCGGCTCCAGCAGCCCGGCGGCCAGATCGGCTGGAAGCGCGAGGACGACGGCACACCGGTCGACGACGCCCTGTTGACGGGCAGTTCGTCCATCCACCACGCCCTGCGCTGCGCCCTCGCCATCGCCGAGCAGCGCGAGGAGCCGCAGCCCGACTGGGAGTTGGCGGTCGGCACGCTGCGGCACGCGATCCGCAGGCATCCCGAGCGGTTCCTCGACAAGGACCGCTACTCGATGGACTGGTATTACCCGGTGCTCGGTGGCGCGCTCACCGGCGCCGAGGCCAAGTCGCGGGTCGAGGAGGGCTGGGACCGTTTCGTCGTCCCCGGGTTCGGTGTCCGCTGTGTGGTCCCCAACCCGTGGGTGACCGGCGGCGAGTCGGCCGAACTCGCCCTGGCCCTCTGGGCGATGGGCGAGTCCGACCGTGCCCTGGAGATACTGCAGTCCATCCAGCACCTTCGCGACCCCGAGTCGGGCCTGTACTGGACGGGTTACGTCTTCGAGGACAGGGCCGTCTGGCCGGAGGAACTGACCTCCTGGACCGCGGGGTCGCTCCTGCTGGCCGTGGCCGCGCTGGGCGGCGACGAGGCCACGTGCGCGGTCTTCGGCGGGGAGCGTCTGCCGCGTGGGCTGGACGCGGAGTGCTGCTGAGCCGAGGCCGGCGGTCGACCGCCGGCCCGGTGGCCCGGAAAGCACGGGGCGCGGCCCCTGCCTGTCAGGGGCGCGGGGATCTGCGCGACCAGCCCCCACCGGACCCGCACTCGCTCAATGACGGTGCGTCAATGACGGTGCGTCAATGACGGTGCGTCAATGACGGTGCATCCGATTGGCGATGGCGTGTCCCACGAACAGGTAGACGACGGCCGCCAGGCCGTACCCGGCCACCACCCGGGCCCACTGCTCGTCGAACGTGAACAGGTCGTGCGACCAGCCGGCGAGCCAGCGGGCCGCGTCATGGACGAACTGCACGAAGTCGTTCGTGCCGTTCGCGCCCAGCAGGTACATCAGGATCCACAGGCCGAGGATGAACGCCATGACATCGGCGACGATCGCGATGACCCGGCCCGCCTGATTGGAACCGCTATATCGAGACATGCCTGACGGGTTGCCCGTCGGGCCCCGACGAAACCTCGTTCGACTCCGCGATCCCCCTCGGCGCCCCCCGAAGCCTCCTCGTGGCCTAGGAGTTGAGCTCCGCCAGCACCCGCAACGTATGCGGATCGGGGGCCAGTACGAGCAGGTCCGTCACCGGTCCCTTCCGCCACGACTCCAGCCGTTCCGCGATCCGTTCCCGCGGCCCGACCAGTGAGATCTCGTCCGCGAAGGCGTCCGGTACGGCGAGCACGGCCTCCTCACGCCGCCCGTCGAGGAAGAGCCGCTGGATGCGCCGGGCCTCCTCCTCGTACCCCATGCGGGCCATGAGGTCGGCGTGGAAGTTTCGCCGGGCGTGCCCCATCCCGCCGATGTAGAAACCGAGCATGGCCTTCACGGGCAACAGCCCCTCGGCGACGTCGTCACAGACCCTCGCCCGTGCCATGGGTGCGATGAGGAAGCCGTCGGGCACGTCGGTCAGGGAGGCCTCGTAGACATCGGTCCGCGACGGCGACCAGTACAACGGCAGCCAGCCGTCCGCGATCCGGGTCGTCTGCGCGATGTTCTTCGGCCCCTCCGCGCCGAGCAGGACGGGGAGGTCGGCCCGCAGCGGGTGGGTGATGGGCTTCAGCGCCTTGCCGATGCCGGAACCGTCCGGTCCGTCGTACGGGAGCGGATGGAAGCGTCCGTCGAGTTCAACCGGGGCCTCACGCCTGAGGACTTGGCGTACGACGTCGACGTACTCCCTGGTCGCGGTCAGCGGGGACCTCGGGAACGGCCGCCCGTACCAGCCCTCGACGACCTGCGGCCCGGAGAGCCCGAGCCCGAGCAGGGCCCGCCCGCCGGAGAGGTGGTCCAGGGTCAGCGCGTGCATCGCGGTGGTCGTGGGCGACCGGGCCGCCATCTGCGCGACCGCCGTGCCCAGCTTGATCCTGGAGGTGTGCGCCGCGATCCAGGTGAGCGGCGTGAAGGCGTCCGAGCCCCAGGACTCGGCGGTCCACACCGAGTCGTACCCGAGCCGCTCCGCCTCCTGGGCGAGCGGGACATGGTCCGCCGAGGGGCCGCGTCCCCAGTAACCGAGTGCCAGACCGAGCCGCATACGCCTGCCTCCTGACGGTGCGTCAGCTGTACGGGGCGGGAGGCGACTGTACGGCAACGGCCCCCCGCCCGGAAGAGCGAGGGGCCGCTGTACGGCTGTGCGGTGAGGTGTTCGGCGTCAGCCGCGCTGGATGCCGCTGGTGTCCTGGAGGACACCGCGACGGCCGTCCTGCGTCTGGGCGACCAGGTTGGGGCCGCGCTGCTCGACTGCCAAGTACCAGGTGCCCGGCGCCAGTTCGGCGATCGTCGACTGCGAACCGTCCTCCGCGAACAGCGGACGGGCCACCGGCACCGCGAACCAGAACGGCGAGAAGTCACTGGCCGGCGGCTGCGGCGCCGCGGCCTGCTGCTGCGGAGCGCCACCGAACGGCGCCCCCGGCCCCGGCTGCCCGGGCTGCGGCTGTCCGGGCTGCGGCTGCCCCACCCCGAACGGCCCCGGCGCACCGGCGCCCGGGTACCCGTAACCACCGGGCGGCTGGCCCCCGTACGGCTGAGGTGCGGCGGGCCGCGGGGCACCGACGAGGGCGGCCTTGAGGGCGGGGACGAGGGGGGTGGCGATGGCGGCGGCGGCCAGGAGCAGCGCGGCGATCAGACCGAGGATGAGACCGGCGCCGGAGTCGGGCTCCGAGCCTCCGAAGGCGCCGAGCAGTTCCTCCATGGCCCCGAACGGGTCGATGATCGACCAGAACGCGGTCCACGCGGCGAAGATCGTCAGGGCCACCCCGAGCTGGCCCAGGTCGAGACCGATGACCTTGGGCGGCTGCGGCAGCGCACGGGCGATGACGATCAGCACCGCCCCGATGATGCCGCCGACGTACATGCTCATCACCAAGCCGAGGTTGTCCCAGGCATTGGGGATGTCGTCGCCGGAGCCGTCGAACGTGTCGAGGAACGACGCGATGAACAGCAATACCGCTGCTCCGATCACGACGCCGTCGCCTCTGGTGAGGGAGCGGATATTCACTTCAGGTCCTTCGTCAGTCGTCTCGTCATCGGTGGAGGCGTCGCCGTCACCATGTCGCCGTCAGGCCGTGGTGGGAAGCGCGGGGGTGGCCCCTCATCGTAGGGACGACCTTATCGTCCGACCGACGTGGGTGTCCGCCGGGATCAACGCGACGATCACGACTCGCCCCCTACCCGCGCAGAAAACTCACGATTCCCTCAGAGGTTCCCCTGCGCGCTTCCTGTCCGCCAGGCACCGCTGGTCAGCGGCGCCCCGTCATGGATATCGCGTATTCCCGCGCACCCGGCGAACTCGGCGGCAACCGTTGACAGATTGAGACCGCGCGCCCGTCATTCCGTGGTACTCCGGCTTAGCGCCCGGAGTCCCGACTGTTTCCCAGAAAGGGAAAGTTGTTCAATTTTTCAGGAAGCTCGTGATGCCGTCCGAGATTCCCCGGGCCGCCTTCTGCCGCCAGGTGCCGCTGGTGAGCAGGGACGCGTCCTTGCTGTCGCGCATGTTGCCGCACTCGATGAACACCTTCGGGACGGTGGAGAGGTTGAGGCCGCCCAGGTCGGTGCGGGTGACGAGGCCGGTGCCGTCGCCGACGTAGTTGGAGGGGGCGCTGCCGGTGGCGCGGACGAAGTAGCCGGCGATGCGTTCGCCGAGGTCGCGGGAGGGGGCGACGATGGGCCGGGTGTCCGCGGCGCCCTCGTGCACCGAGCCCGGCAGGATCACGTGGAAGCCGCGGTTGCCGGACCCGGAACCGTCCGCGTGGATCGACACCACCGCGTCCGCCTTCGCCTCGTTGCCGATCCGCGCCCGCTCGTCGATGCACGGGCCCCAGGCCCGGTCGTCGTCCTGCGTGAACTTCACCGTGGCGCCCTGCTGTTGGAGGAGCGTGCGCAGCCGACGGGAGACGTCCAGCGTGAACTCGGCTTCGAGATAGCCGTCGTTGGTGGTCGTCCCCGTCGTGTCGCACTCCTTCGTGTGCGTCCCGATGTCCACCTTGCGGTTGATCTCGGTGGTGTGCCGGAAGTTGCCGGGGTTGTGACCGGGGTCGATGACGACGACCTTGCCCTTGAGGGGGCCGGTGGCGGCGGGCGCGGAGGAGGAGCCGGAGGGGCTCGCCTTCTCGCCGCCGGCCCCGTTGCCGTCGCCGTCGTCGCCCGAGGCGGTCGGCTCTCCGGTCGCCGGGGGAGTGGTCGCCGACCGGGTCTGCGGTCCGACTGCGCCGGCCGACCCGCCGTCCCCGCCCCCGGAGTCCCCCACGGCCTGCCAGACCCCCCACCCGGCCACCGCCCCCACCACGACCGCGGCCACCGCCACGGTCAGCGGACGGCGAAGGGCTGATCGGCGGGGCTGGGGCGGATCGAAGTCCGGGCCTACGTACGACACGCGTGCCACCTTACGGCGTCGGTTGTCGGGTGCGGGTTCGGTGGGGGCTGGTCGCGCGGTTCCCCGCGCCCCGCCTGCGGATGGGGGTCGACGCCCGTCCCGGACTGGACCCGTCGGTCACCGGCAGGCCAGAGTACGGAGATGATCGAGGTGGTGATCGCGGTCCTCGGGGCCGTGGTAGGGGCTTCGGCGCTCGTCGTGAGCATCGCCGGACACCGTCACAACGTCCGTCAGGCCGCCCGGCTGACCGAGCGGGAGCGCCGCGTCGAGGACCGGGAACGTGAGGCGGACCAGCGGGAGAAGCTGATCCAGCCGTCGATGCTGCACCTGGCGATGGTCAGCAGCCCCTCGGTGCTCGCGGACGGATACGAGCGGTGGCACCTCGAAGCGGTCAACACCAGCAATCAGCCGCTCGTCCACGTCGCAGTCCAGTACGACGGCGTACGCCTCGACGGCCGCGAGGTCCTGCCCGCCGGCGGCGCTCTCACCGTCGATCTCCCGATGACCTCCGTCGTCGGCTCACCGCCCTCGCCCCTCCTCTGTTCCGTCGAGTTCACGGACACCTCGGACCGCCGCTGGCGCCGCCTGGCGACCGGCCGGCTGCAGCCGTGGGCGCCCGGTACCGGAGGCGAGGAGCACTGGCACGCGCCGGTCGCGCCGATCGTCAGCCCTTTCACGGCGGGGCGGGGCGCGCCGGAGCCCGGCGGGACACCTCCCGTCAGCGAGCCCGCGCGGCCGAGGCGTCTGTCGAGACGGCTCTGGGCCGGGGACGAGGGCGAACTCCCCCTCCGCACCGCGCTCGCACTGGGGCTGGCCGGTGCGGTGCTGATCGCGGCCTACCTGATCGTTCGATACGTCGGCTAGGTGGAGCTCCACCGGCTGACCAGCGGTAGGCGCACGTGCCGTCGCGGGATAAAGTCGTGCGATTACGTCCGGTTGTGGGGGCGGGGCCTCGCGTGCGGTCGGGGCCCCGGTGGGAGGGCCTGTAGCGCATGAGTCGTCGCTCCAACGGGTTGGCCGGGATCTGGGCCGAGGCACAACGTCAGCAGCAACGTCAGTCGGAGGAGCGGGCCCGGCAACAGCGCGAGTACGAACGACAACAGCGCGCGTACCAGCGGGAGGTGGCCCGCAGCCAGCGCGAGCAGCAGGCGGCCTACCGGCAGCAGCGCGAGGCGGAGGCGCGGCGGCGTACCGAGGAACTGGACGCGCGCGTAAGGGCGTTGGAGGGCCTGTTGGCCGAGGGCTGCCGGGCCCCGGCGTTCAGGGCCGCCTCCCTGACCCGTTCCGAACGCCTGGAGCCGTTCTCGCCGGGTCCCCTCGCCCAGCCCGTGCCCATGCCGGATCCCAACCACTACCAGGCGCAGGGCGGTTGGTCCGCCGGGCGGCGCGCACAGGCCCAGGCCGAGGCGCGGGCCCGGTTCGAGCACGACTGGCACGCCGCCCAGGCCGCCGAGGCCCAGCGGCAGCAGCAACTGGCCCAGTACCAGCGGCAGTACGAGCAGTGGGCGGAGGGACAGCGGACGGAGATCCGGCGGCACAACGCCGGACTGGCCCAGATGGCGAGCGCGCTGCGCGACGGCGACCCGGAAGCCGCCGTCGACTACTTCTCGGCCGCCCTCTACGCCTCGTCCGCCTGGCCCGAAGGCTTTCCCCGCGGCGTCCGCGCCGCCTACGACCCGGCGGCGCGGCAGCTGGTCCTGGACTGGGAGCTGCCCAGGTACGACGTCGTCCCCGAGACGAAGACCGTCGTCTACATGCCGAGCGTCGACCAGGACAAGGAGCGCCCGCGCCCGGTCACCCAGCGGCGGGCCCTCTACCGCGACGTCCTCGCGCAGTGCACCCTCCTGGTGCTCCACGACCTCTTCGCCGCCGACGAGTTCGGCGCGCTGGAGTCGGTCGTCCTGAACGGGTTCGTGGACGACCACGACCCGGCCACCGGGCGCCGCGCCGAGCTCTTCCTGGTGACCGTCATGGTGCACCGGCCCGTCTTCGCCGCACTGCACCTGGAGCAGGTGAGCGCCGTCGACTGCCTGACGGACGCCCTCCGGGGCCAACTGTCCGCCCGACCGGACCAGCGCACCCCCGTCCGCCCCGGCCGCAGGCCCGACGACGTGGGCGACGGCGTCGTCACCCACGGCGGCGAGGACGAGCCCGACCTCCTGGAGATGGACCCCCTCGCCTTCGAGTCGCTGGTCGCGGAGCTCTTCCGGGCCATGGGCATGCAGGCCGTCACCACCCAGCGCTCGGGCGACGGCGGGGTGGACGTCGACGCCCTGGACCCCACCCCGATCCGCGGCGGCAAGATCGTCGTACAGGTCAAGCGCTACCGCAACACCGTCCCGCCCACCGCCGTCCGTGACCTCTACGGCACGGTCCAGGACGCCGGCGCCAACAAGGGCGTCCTGGTGACGACGTCCAAGTTCGGCCCCGGCTCCCACACCTTCGCCAACGGCAAACCGCTGGAGCTGATCTCGGGCCGCGAACTCGTCGACCTGCTCCACCGGCACGGGCTACGGGGGCGCCTGGGCACCGGCGAACGCCCCGTGCCGGTGTCGTCGACCGATCCCACGGTGGTGCTGCCCGCGCTGCCCGCCCAGCGGACCTCACCGGACGCGACGGGACGGACGGCCCCGGGCCCGGACCCGGCGCCTTCTCCCGAGGACCACAGCGTGCTCGGCATGTACTGGACGGGCGCCGTCGCCCTGGACGTCTGCGCGCTCGTCTGCCACGGCAACCGGGTCCTCAGCGACGACCACTTCGTGTTCTACAACAACCTCCGCACCCCCGACGGCACGGTCCGCGCCGTCCCGCCGACCGCACCCGACAAGGCCGCGATCCAGGTCGCCTTCGACGCGCTGCCCGCGGAGGCCGACCGTGTCGTCCTGGTGGCCGCCATCGACCCGGCCGCGAACCCCGACGCCGACCTCTCCGGCTTCACCGACGCCGGCATCCGCCTCCTGGACCCCTCCCGAGCCGAACAGGGCCGCCTGGACGTCTCCGACGGCCGCGCCGCCGAAACGGCCCTGACCCTCGGTTCCTTCCGCCGCCGAGCGGGCGGCGACTGGGACTTCGTCGTCGGCGGAAAGGGGTACCGGGGCGGTCTGGAGGAACTGGTCCAGGACTACGGCATAGACGTGGCGTAGGAGTGGCGGCCGTTCCGTCGCGTGGCGTGGGACCGGTGCGGGTCAGCTCCCCGACCCGGTCCCCGTCGTCGTCCCGGCTCCCGTCGTCGTTCCGGTCCTCGTCGTCGCTCCGGTCCCCGTCCGCCGCAGCACCCGTAGGGAGTCCGTGGCCGAGACCTCCGTGAAGGCGCCGGAGGCCAGGGCGCGGAGGTAGACGCGGTACGGGGCCTGGCCGGTGAACTCGTCCTCGGGGTCGGGGAAAACGTCGTGGATGACGAGGAGACCGTCCGGGGCGATGTGCGGGGCCCAGCCCTCGTAGTCGGCGGTGGCGTGCTCGTCCGTGTGGCCGCCGTCGATGAACACGAACGCCAGGGGGGTGCCCCAGAACGCGGCGACCTGCGGGGAACGGCCGACGACCGCGACGACGTGGTCCTCCAGGCCCGCCTTGTGGAGGGTGCGGCGGAAGGTGGGGAGCGTGTCCATGCGGCCCACCTCGGGGTCGACGGTGGACTCGTCGTGGTACTCCCAGCCCGGCTGCTGCTCCTCGCTGCCCCGGTGGTGGTCGACCGTGATCGCCGTGACCCCCGCCGCACGGGCGGCGTCCGCCAACAGGATCGTCGACCGGCCGCAGTACGTCCCCACCTCCAGCAACGGCAGCCCTAGCCGCCCCGCCTCGACCGCCGCCGCGTACAACGCCAGCCCTTCCCCGAGCGGCATGAACCCCTTGGCCTTCTCGAAGGCCTCAAGGATCTCCGGCTTGGGGGCCGACACGGCCGGGTGCGAGTTCGGTGCCGCGGACATGGGTCCTCCGTGTAGTTCGTACGCACTGACCCCCACAGCCCGGGCCCTCCGACCCGCACGCCACTGGGGGCGCCCCATGCTGCCATGCGGTTCCGCCCGCCCGTCTGCCCGTCGGGCCCTCCGTCTCTCCGTCCGCGCGCTCGCCTGCCGTTCCGCCTGCGTGGCGCGTGGGCGGCGGCTCAGTGGGCGGTGGCTGTCGTGTTCTCCCTGGGGGCCGCGACGGTCTTCGCGGCCTCGCCCGTCAGCCCGTCCGTGCTGCTCGCACGCAGCGTCGGGCCCGTGTTCGGACGACGGCTCGGGAGGAAGAGAGCCAGCAGGAGACCGACGGCGACCGCGCCCGTGGCGATGAGGAAGGAGACGCGGAAGCCGTGCATGGTGGGGATCGCGACCCCGCCGACCTCGTTCGCGGTGTTCGCCAGCACCATGCCGATGACGGCGCTCGACATGGACGTACCGATGGAGCGCATGAGCGTGTTGAGACCGTTGGCCGCTCCCGTCTCGGACGGGTCGACCGCGCCGATGATCAGCGCCGGGAGCGAGGAGTAGGCGAGGCCGATACCCGCGCCGAGCACTGCCGACACCACCACGGTCTGCCACGCGGCGCTCATCAGGCCGAGTCCGGCCCCGTAGCCGATCGCGATGATCAGCAGGCCCAGGATGAGGGTGCTCCTGGGCCCGTACTTGGCGGAGATCCGGGCGTAGAGCGGCGCCGTGAACATCATCGTCAGCCCGAGCGGGGCCACGCACAGACCCGCGACGACCATCGACTGTCCGAGCCCGTAACCGGTGGCGGAGGGCAGTTGCAGGAGCTGGGGCAGGACCAGGGAGACGACGTAGAAGGAGACGCCGACCATGATCGAGGCGAGGTTGGTGAGCAGGACCTCACGGCGGGCGGTGGTCCGCAGATCCACCAGCGGCGCGGGGATACGCAGCTCCAGGACACCCCAGAGCAGCAGGACCACGGCGGACGCGGTGAACAGTCCGAGCGTGGTCGATGAGGTCCAGCCCCAGTCACCGCCCTTGGTGATCGGCAGGAGGAAGAGGACGAGGCCGAGGGCGAGGCCGACCGCGCCGAGGTGGTCGAAGGTGCCCTCCGCGCGCGTCTTCGTCTCCGGTACGGCGACGAGGGTGAGGACGATGGCGAGCGCACCGAGGCCGGCGGCGCCGAAGAAGAGGATGTGCCAGTCGGTGTTCTGGGCGACCGCGGCGGCCAGCGGCAGCGCGAGTCCGCCGCCCACGCCTATGGAGGAGCTCATCAGGGCCATGGCGGAGCCGAGGCGTTCGCGGGGGAGCGCGTCGCGCATCAGGCCGATGCCCAGCGGGATCGCGCCCATGGCGAAGCCCTGCAAGGTACGGCCGACGATCATCGGCACGAGCGCGCTGGTGAAAGCGCTGATCAGCGTCCCGACCACCATCACGGCCAGGCTGACGAGGAGCATACGGCGCTTGCCGTAGAGGTCACCGAGACGGCCCATGATCGGCGTGGACACGGCGCCGGAGAGGAGGGTCGACGTCATGACCCAGGTCGCGTTGCCGGCAGAGGTGTCCAGCAGCTGGGGGAGATCCTTGATCACCGGGACCAGCAGGGTCTGCATCACCGCGACCACGATTCCCGCGAAGGCCAGCACCGGGACGAGCGCTCCGCCGGCGCGTGTGGTGGGCCGTTCAACGGTCGGCGGTGTGTGCGGTGTCATGGAGCGGGGCCTCCTGGCCGGGTGGGGTGCGTGCCATCTGAACCTCGTGCGCCTGGGCAACTATTCCGTTGTTTCGGGTGACTAATGAAATCTTGACCTGCTCATGGGGAAGTGACAGTGCGTCAGGGTGGGTCGTCGGGCTCGTGATGTCCGCGCGGGTCGAGGCAACGGATTCGGGCCCCCATGGACTGTCAAAGGCATCTGGGAGGTGCTCATGGGGGATCGGAAGCAGGCCAGGGACGCTCAGGGCGAAGGGTTCCAGAGCTTCCCGGGCAGGGCGGACGCGCTGCTCGACGGCGAGGCGGACCTGCTCTCCGGCACGGACCTGGAGGTGTTCGCGACGGTGCTGCCCACCGGCGACGGGGGTGCAGGGGGCACCTCGAAGCGCCGGGTCGTCGGCCCGGTCGCCCCGGGTGTCCAGGAAGTGCGCGTCACCTGGTCCGAATTCGACGGCGCCTTCGTCGACGTCGACGTCGAGCGGGACGGGGGCGGCGGCTGGCGCGCGGACCTGCGCAACCCGCGCATCGTCCGCCCCGAGGGAGCCCGGGCGAGCCGGTTCGTGGCGCCGGCGCCGGAGGGGGTCGAGTGCGAGTCGGCGAAGGTGACGGGGTGAGCCCCCGGTGCCCCTCCGTCCCCCTCTCCCGCCGACTCGATCTGACGTACTGTCAGGAGTCTTCACTTGTGCACGAGGCTGGGCTATACAGAGGGTCGCCGGACTGGAACGCGTTCTAGGTGGGCGGGTTCCGGGTCGGCCGTGACGACCTCGGTGCGGCCGCTGGTGCGGACGGTCGTACCGAGGTTCCTCAGCCCAGGCCATCCGCCCCGGACCGCCCAGGAGCCCCATGCCCATCGACGCAGCCAAGGCGCTCGCGGCAGACCCCCGTTCCGCCGAGATCGCGTGGACACGGAAGGACGTCCTGCTCTACCACCTCGGTATCGGCGCGGGCATCCCCGCGACCGACCCCGACGAACTGCGCTACACGCTGGAGTCGCGGTTGCACGTCCTGCCGAGCTTCGCGACCGTCGCGGGCGCCGGCTCACCGGAGGTGATCGGCGGCCTGAACGCACCCGGTGTCGATGTCGACCTCGCCAAGGTCCTGCACGGCGGCCAGCGCGTCGAGCTCCGACGGCCGATCCCGGTGGAGGGGCGGGCGACGGCGACCTCACGCGTGGCGGCGGTGTACGACAAGGGCAAGGCGGCCGTCCTCGTGATGCGGACCGAGGTCGCCGACGCCGAGGGCCCGCTGTGGGTCAACGAGGCGCAGATCTTCGTACGGGGAGAGGGCGGCTGGGGCGGTGAGCGTGGCCCGTCCGCCCGGCAGGAACCGCCGACGACCGCGCCCGACAAGGAGGTGGAGCGGACCGTCCGCGAGGACCAGGCGCTGCTCTATCGCCTCTCCGGCGACTGGAACCCGCTGCACGCCGACCCGCGGTTCGCGGCGCGCGCCGGGTTCGACCGGCCGATCCTGCACGGGCTGTGCACCTACGGGATGACGTTGAAGGCCGTGGTGGACACGGTCCTCGGCGGGGACGTCGGCCGGGTCCGCTCGTACGGGACGCGCTTCGCGGGCGTCGTCTTCCCGGGGGAGACCCTCCGCATCCGGATGTGGCGGACGGACGACCACGCGGTGCGGGTGACGGTGACCGCCGTCGAGCGCGACGACGCCCCCGCCCTCGCGGACACGCTCGTCGAACACGCATGAGCAGCGAATCAGCAGATCACAGGTACTCCTGAGGGGAGCTGCACCATGCGCGCAGCCGTACTGCACGAGATCGGCCAGGACAAGCTGGACGTGCTCGACGACGTCGAGGCGGTGGGCTTCGGGCCGGGCAGGGTGAGGATCCGGGTGCGGGCCACCGGGCTGTGCCACTCGGACCTGTCCGCCATGGCCGGGGTGCTGCCGCAGCCCGGACCGTTCGTCCCCGGGCACGAGGGCGCCGGCGAGATAGTCGAAGTCGGAGACGGCGTGGGCCACTTGAAGCCCGGCGACCGGGTCGTCGTGTGCTGGCTGCCGGCCTGCGGCGCCTGTCCCGCCTGCAAGCGCGGCCAGACGCACCTCTGCCTCGCCGGGTTCCTCAACGCCGGCACGCCCAACTTCAAACGGCCCGCCGGGGACGTCTTCGGCTTCGCGGGCACCGGTACGTTCGCCGAGGAGGTCGTCGTCGACGCGGGCTGTGCCGTGCCGATACCGGACGACGTGCCCTTCGACATCGCCGCCCTCATCGGCTGCGGCGTCACCACCGGGCTCGGCGCCGCCCTCAACACCGCTGATGTGGAGGCCGGTTCGTCGGTCGCGGTCATCGGCTGCGGCGGCGTCGGCATCTCCGCGATCCAGGGGGCCCGGCTCAAGGGTGCCGCCGAGATCGTCGCCGTCGACCCGGTGGTCTCACGACGCGAGGCCGCGCTCAAGTTCGGGGCCACCAAGGCGATCTCGCCGGAGGAGCTGGCCGACGCCAAGCAGTCCGTCACCGGCGGCGAGGGATTCGACTACGTCTTCGAGGTCGTCGGACGCTCGGCCACCGCCCGCACCGCCTACGAGGCCACCCGGCGCGGCGGCACCCTCGTCGTGGTCGGCGCGGGCGCACTGGACGACTTCCTCCAGCTCAGCATGTTCGAGCTGTTCTTCGACGAGAAACGGATCCTGCCCTCCATGTACGGCGGCGGAGACGTCCTGCGCTCCTACGAGCGGGCCATCGCCCTCTGGCGCGCCGGCCGCATCGACCTCGCGGGGCTGATCACCCACCGTGTGCCGCTCACCGACATCAACGAGGCGCTGGACCAGATGCGGACGGGCGTGTCGCTCCGCACCTGTATCGAGATCTGACGGTCTCGGGAGTGCGTCGGTCTCGGGAGTGCGTCGGTCACGGAGTGCGTCGGTCACGGAGCCGGGCGAAGCGGCTTCGACCGCCCGGCGCATGACTCCGGCCGGCGATTGAATCGGCTTCGGCGGAAGGGACTCGGAAGTGGCACTGCCCCTTGAAGGACTGTCCGCGATCGTCACCGGCGCGGGACGTGGGCTCGGCCGGGCCGAGGCGTGGGAACTGGCCCGTCTGGGCGCGGCCGTCGTCGTCAACGACTACGGTCGGCCGGGACGGGACGGTTCCGGCGAGGTGTCCACCGGGCCCGCAGAGGAGGTCGTGGCGTCGATCCGCGCGGCCGGCGGTCAGGCGGTGGCGCACATCGGGGACGTCGCCGACCACGAACAGGCCCGGGAACTGGTCGAGTCGGCGGTGGCCCGGTTCGGCAAGCTCGACATCCTCGTCAACAACGCGGGCATCCTGCGCGACCGGATGGTCTTCTCCATGTCCGAGGACGAGTGGGACTCGGTCGTCCGGGTGCACCTCAAGGGGCACTTCAACACGATCCGGTTCGCCTCCGCCCACTGGCGGGCACGGGCGAAGTCGGGGGAGGGCGGGCCGGTGTACGGGCGGGTGGTGAACACCTCCTCCGAGGCCTTCCTCGCCGGGTCCGCAGGCCAGCCCAACTATGCCGCCGCGAAGGGCGGGATCGTCGGGCTGACCACCTCCACGGCCCTGGCCCTCGCCAAGTACGGCGTCACCGCGAACGTCATCTGCCCGCGCGCCCGCACCCGGATGACCGAGGACGTCTTCGCGGGTCTGCCGGGGGCGCCCGACGGCACCGATGCGGGCCTGGACCCGCTGGCCCCCGAACACGTCGCCCCCCTCGTGGGCTACCTTGCCTCGCCCGCCGCCGCCCAGGTGAACGGCCAGCTCTTCGTCGTGCACGGCGGGATGGTGGCGATCGTCGAACGCCCGCGCGTGCAGGCCAAGTTCGACACCAAGCAGGAGGCGTTCACGTACGACGAGCTGGACGGCCTGCTGACGCCGTACTACCTGGACCGACCGGAGGGCGAGACGTTCGCGGCGGCGGAGGTGCTGGGACTGCGGCATGGGCCGACCGCTCAGCCACCGCGGCCTTGACGGGGACGGAACGACGCGCGGACGGGGAGGTCCGGACTGGCAGGCTCCGTGTCCCGAACAGGGTCGGCCCCGCCCGTGGGTGACGGGCGGGGCCGACGCCGTCGTGTGGTCGGTTCCGGTGTCGAATTGACGTTTCTCCAGAGATGACCGGGAGGGAGTCGCGTCGCCGTTCAGGCGGACGTCGTCGCCTCCGTGTGTTCGGCCGGCTTGCGGTGGCGTCCGCGAGGGCTCGTCTTCTCGGCTTCGTGGGCCGAGATCTGACCCCGGTGCCTGCCGTGGCCTTCCGCCTCGTGAGGGTCGGCAGTGGGCGGCTGGGTGGTGTGCACGTCGCTCATTGGAAGTGTTCCCCGTCGAATGATCTTCTTATCGGCGGGTGATTTTAACGGGCCGCCCCGCTCGCCCCGAAGCCGCCCGAGCGCGTGTCGCCCGCACCCCGTCCACTTGGCCCGCGGCCCCCACATCACCTTCACCCGACGGTCACCTCCTCGGGCACGCGCCCCTCCAACGGCGCCTGCTGCAAGGGCACGGGCCGGGCGGCGACCGGCACGGCCGGCTCCCCGCCGGCCGTCGGCGCACCGGCCGACTGTGCACCGGCCGACTGTGCACCGGCCGACTGCGTATCGGCCGACTGTGCTCCGGCCGACACGGCATCCGACGGGAAGTCACCCGAGGTTCCCGCCCCTGACGGTCCCGCCCCTGACGGTCCCGCCCCTGACGGTCCCGCCCCTGACGGTCCCGCCCCCGACGGTCCCGCCCCCGACGGTCCGGAACCGGGACGCGGTGCCCCCGCCCCGGCCACCCCCGCCCCGTCCCCGACCCCCTCCCGGGACTCCTCCGGAACCTCCTCCGGCTCCTCCGCCCAGGGCACCCCCACCCGAGCCACCCCGCACCGCACCACCCCCGTCGCGTACGGCAGGTGCAGCACGCCCTCTCGGCTCCACAGCCCGGCCCCCGCCAACCAGCCCTCCGGCGCGGGAAGATGGAGGAGCCGGCGGGCGGCCGGGCGCCAGACGCCGACCCAGCTGCCGCGCGGGCCGTCGACGCGCAACGCGACCGCGCAGCTCTCGGGGGTGAGGATCTGGCCCGGCTGGATGGCGAACGGGGTGATGCGATGGCCCTCGGGCACCCGCAGGCACTCCGGGAAGCGGACCGGGAGCGTACTGCCCAACACGCCCCAGCCGACCCGGTCGTGGCCGGGGGAGGGCGCGTCCGAGCGGATCAGGAGCAGTCCGCTGTCGGGGTCGGCGAGCAGCACCCGGTCGTTGCTGTCGTCCGCGATCTGCAACAGCGGCGAGACCGCGCCGCCCTCCTCCAGATCGACGACCACCGACTTCGTCCGGCCGCCCGACTCCTGGTCCAGGGCGAGCAGCCGGCCCGCCGCGTCCAGCCAGACGCCGCCCGAGCAGCGGCCCGGCACCTGCGCCAGCAGCTCCGGCCCGAACGTTCCGCCTGCCACCAGCCACACCGCCGTCGCGTTCGGACTCAGGGCGAGGGCGTAGGCCCGCTCCCCGCACGGCGAGGGCGGCAGCAGCCGCATCCGGGTCGTCGGGTCGGGGCATTCGACCGCGCCGAGCGGGAGTTCGCCGGTGCCGGGTCCGGTGGGATAGAGGAGCGAGAACAGATGCAGGTCGGCGGCCACCCGGTGGATGAGGACCCGGCCGTCGGTCAGGGGGAGCACTTCGGTGCCGGGCTCCTCGGGCTGGTTGCCGGGCAGGGGGACGGCGTACGGCTCGTGGCCGTCGAGGGTCCAGCGCTCGGGGAACCAGGACTCGCCGTCGAGCGCGAGCCGTGCCGCGTACGTCCCGTCGGCGGTGATCACACAGCCGGGCGGCGCGGGCTCGTCGATCACATCGCCTCCGCCCGGGCCGCCGCCCCTGGTGTCGTACCTGTCCGAGCCGTCGCCGCCGCTCTCTCCGCTTCCCGGGCCGGCGTTCTTCCCGTCGCTCTCCCGTCCCGCGTCGTTCCCGTGGCCCGTGGTGGGGGAGGGGGGTGTACAGGCCGTCATCGTTCGATCACCTCCGGCGACGAAGGTAGTTTTCGTACGCACAGACGTGGGACAACCCGCACCCCCTTCACACATAAGGGTGCTCGTCCGGCGATTCGCCTGAGGGAACGGCGACGGATGTGCTGGTCGCGAGGTCGCTGGTCAAGTGACCCGGGGCCGGTCGGGGACCGGAGCAGTGCGGGTAGCCTTTGTGCGTGCCCCGTCTGTCTGAAGTCATCGCCGCGCTCGACGCCCTCTGGCCGCCCGAGAGGGCCGAGGGGTGGGACGCGGTCGGCACGGTCTGCGGCGACCCCGACCAGGAGATCGGCCGCGTGCTGTTCGCCGTCGACCCGGTCCAGGAGATCGTCGAGGAAGCGGTGAAGCTGGGCGCCGACCTGCTGGTGACCCACCACCCCCTCTATCTGCGCGGTACGACGACGGTCGCGGCCTCCACCTTCAAGGGCCGCGTCGTGCACACCCTCATCAAGCACGACATCGCGCTGCACGTCGCCCACACCAACGCCGACACCGCCGACCCGGGTGTCAGCGACGCCCTCGCCGGCGCGCTGGACCTCCGGGTCGTCGGCCCCCTCGTACCCGACCCCGCCGACCCCGCCGGGCGGCGCGGTCTCGGCCGCGTCTGCGAGCTGGACCATCCGTTGACCGTACGGGAACTGGCCGCGCGGGCCGCCGAGCGGCTGCCCGCCACCGCGCAGGGCATCCGGGTCGCCGGCGATCCCGAGGCGCTCGTCCGCACGGTCGCCGTCAGCGGCGGCTCCGGCGACAGCCTCTTCGACGACGTACGCGCGGCCGGCGTCGACGCCTTCCTCACGGCGGACCTGCGCCACCACCCGGCCTCCGAGGCGGTCGCCCGCACCACGGAAGCCGCCCACACACCTCTCGCGCTGCTCGATGCCGCGCACTGGGCCACCGAATGGCCCTGGTGCGAGCTGGCCGCCGCCCAGCTCGACGAGATCTCCGACCGGGAGGGATGGGACCTGCGCGTCCACGTCTCCCAGACGGTCACCGACCCCTGGACCGCCCACGCGGCGTCCTCCACCGCCACCGAAACACTGGGAGCCCCCAACTGAACGCCGCGCCCGCCGACCAGATCCGACTCCTCGACGTCCAGGCCCTGGACGTACGCCTCCAGCAGCTCGCGCACAAGCGCAGGTCGCTGCCCGAGCACGCCGAGATCGAATCGCTGACGAAGGACCACACCCAGCTGCGCGACCTGCTCGTGGCCGCGCAGACCGAGGAGAGCGACACCGCCCGCGAGCAGACCAAGGCCGAGCAGGACGTGGACCAGGTGCGCCAGCGCGCCGTCCGCGACCAGCAGCGCCTGGACTCGGGTGCCGTCTCCTCCCCGAAGGACCTGGAGAACCTGCAGCGCGAGATCGCCTCGCTCGCCAAGCGGCAGGGCGACCTGGAGGACATCGTCCTGGAGGTCATGGAGCGCCGGGAGTCCGTGCAGGAGCGGGTCGCCGAGCTGACCGAGCGGGTCGGTGCCGTCCAGGGGAAGATCGACGACGCGACCGCGCGCCGGGACGCCGCGTTCGAGGAGATCGACGGCGAGGTGGCGACGGTGACGAAGGAGCGTGAGGTCATCTCCGCCTCGGTCCCCGCGGACCTCCTCAAGCTCTACGACAAGCTGCGCGACCAGCAGGGCGGCATCGGCGCGGCCAGGCTGTACCAGCGCACCTGCCAGGGCTGCCGCCAGGAGCTGTCGATCACCGACTTCAACGACGTCCGCAAGGCCTCGCCCGACACGGTCGTCCGCTGCGAGAACTGCGGCCGCATCCTGGTGCGTACGTCCGAGTCGGGCCTCTAGAGGCGGCAAGGGGCTTTCGGCGTGCGGGAGTTCATCGTCGAGGCCGACGGCGGTTCCCGGGGCAACCCGGGGCCCGCCGGCTACGGCTCCGTCGTCCTCGACGCGGTGACGGGCGAGGCGCTGGTCGAGGCCGCCGAGTACATCGGGGTCGCCACGAACAACGTCGCCGAGTACCGGGGCCTCATCGCGGGCCTGAAGGCGGCGCGGGAGCTCGACCCGGAGGCCTCCGTCCGGGTCCGTATGGACTCCAAGCTCGTCGTCGAGCAGATGTCGGGCCGCTGGAAGATCAAACACCCCGCCATGAAGCCGCTGGCCGCCGAGGCCGCGCGTATCTTCCCGCCCGGCCGTGTGACGTACGAGTGGATCCCGCGCGACCAGAACAAGCACGCCGACCGCCTGGCCAACGAGGCCATGGACGCGGGCAAGCGCGGCGAACAGTGGTCGGCCGCCGCGTCCACGGCGGACCTGGACACGCGCGCGGCACGCTCCGCCGCGGCCACCGCTGCGCCCGACCCGGCGGGGCCGCCCGGGGACGCGGCCGCGGGTGCGGCGAGGGCGAGGGCGGCGCTGGCGGGGGGCCGGGGCGTTCCAGCCGACGCCCCCTCGTCGGGTGCTTCCCGCTCGGCTCCCTCGGCTTCCCCGGCTCCCCCGGCTCCCTCGGCTCCCTCGGCTCCCTCGGCTCCAAAGGCTTCCTCTGCGCCCGGCGCTCCCGTAGCCGAGGGCGCGGCTGATGCCGAGGGTGCGGCTGAAGCCGACGACGCGGCTGATGCCGGGGGCACGGCTGAAGCCGAGACCGTTGCCACGAGCGGGACTCGGACCGCCGCCAAGAACGCCGCCGACCTCCGCGCCGCCGGAAATGCCGCCGACCTCCGCGCCGCCAAGAACGTAGCCTCCGGCGCCCCCGACCTCGGCACGCCCGCAACGTTCGTGCTGCTCCGCCACGGCGAGACGCCCCTCACTCCCCAGAAGCGGTTCTCGGGGAGCGGTGGTTCGGACCCGTCCCTCTCCGAGGTCGGCCGGTACCAGGCCGAGCGGGTCGCCACGGCCCTCGCCGCTCGCGGCACGATCCAGGAGGTCGTGTCGTCGCCGCTGGCCCGCTGCCGGGAGACGGCGGCGATCGTCGCGGCCCGGCTCGGGCTGCGGGTCACCGTCGAGGACGGGCTGCGGGAGACGGACTTCGGCGCGTGGGAGGGCCTCAGCTTCGGCGAGGTGCGGGAGCGCTACCCGGACGACATGGACGCCTGGCTGGCCTCCCCGGACGCCGAACCCACCGGCGGCGGAGAGAGCTTCGCGGCCGTAGCCCGGCGCGTCGCCGCCACCAGGGACGCCCTGGTCGCGGCGCACCGGGGCCGCACGGTCCTGCTCGTCACGCACGTCACCCCGATCAAGACCCTCGTACGCCTGGCCCTCGGTGCGCCCCCGGAGTCCCTGTTCCGTATGGAACTGTCGGCGGCATCCCTGTCGGCCCTGGCGTACTACGCCGACGGCAACGCCACGCTCCGCCTCCTCAACGACACGTCACACCTGCGCTGAACGACGGTCACCCAGGCCCGCCGCCTCCCGCGCCAGCGCCTCGATCCGGGCCCAGTCCCGCGCGGCCACGGCATCGGCCGGCAGCATCCAGGTACCGCCCACACAGCCGACGTTGGGGAGGGCGAGGTACTCCGGCGCGTTGACCGGCCCGACCCCGCCGGTCGGACAGAAGCGCGCGTGCGGCAGTGGCCCGGCGAGCGACTTCAGATACGCCGTACCGCCCGCCGCCTCGGCCGGGAAGAACTTCATCTCCCGCACCCCGCGTTCGAGGAGCGCCACGACCTCCGACGCGGTCGAGACCCCGGGCAGGAACGGCAGCCCGGACTCCCGCATCGCCCGCAGCAGCATGTCCGTCCACCCCGGGCTGACCAGGAAGCGCCCGCCCGCCGCGACGGAGTCGGTCACGTGCGTGGGGGTGATGACGGTACCCACGCCGACCACCGCTCCCGGAACCTCCGCCGAGATCGCCCGTACGGCATCCAGCGCGCCCGGCGTCCGCAGGGTCACCTCGATCGCCGGCAACCCGCCCGCGACCAGCGCCCGCGCGAGCGGCACGGCATCGGCGGGATCGTCGACGACGACCACGGGCAGGACGGGCGCCAGGTCGAGAACGGAGACGCGCGAGGACGGGGACGGGGATGAGGACATGCCGTCATCCTGCCCGGGGTGAACAGCATGCACAACGCGCGTTGCGCATGTTGCAATGGGGTGAGGGGGTGAGGGGGTGAGGGGTGAGGGGGTGAGGGGTGAGGGGGTGAGGGGGTGAGGGGGTGAGGGGGTGAGGGGGTGAGGGGGTGGCGGGTCAGTGGACCTCGTCCACCAGCACATCCAAGGTCCACGCCCGCCCAGCTCCTGCCGGAGGCTCCACCTCCACCACGTATCCGAGGTCCCGCAGCGCCTCCACCAGCTCCGCCGGGCCCTTGGGGGCGATGCCGGCGGACAGCAGGCTCCGTATGATGCGGCCCTTGGTCGCCTTGTTGAAGTGGCTGACCACCTTCCGTGTGGGCGCGTGCAGCACCCGTACGGTCGCGGTCCGCCCGGCCACCTCGCCCTTCGGCTTCCACGCCGCCGTGTACGCCGAGGACCGCAGGTCGAGGACGAGCCCGTCGCCGGCGGCCTCGGGCAGCGCCGTCGCCATCGGCGTACGCCAGTGCGTGCCGAGCGCGCCCAGACCTGGGAGCTTCACGCCCATCGAGCAACGGTAGGAGGGGATCCGGTCCGTCACCCGGACCGCGCCCCAGAGCCCCGAGAAGACCAGCAGCGAACGCGCCGCGCGCTGCTTGGCGGCGGTCTCCAGGGTGGCCAGGTCGAGGGCGTCGTAGAGCACACCGGTGTAGACCTGCCCGGCCGGCCGGGTGCCCGCCGTCAGCAGCTCCGCGTTCTTGGCGACCTCACCGCGCAGCCCCTCGCTCAGCCCGAGCACCTCACGCGCCTTGTCCTCGTCACCGGCGCACAACTCCACCAGCTCACCGATGACCGCCTCCCGCGCCCCGGTGAGCGCCGGCAGTGACAACCCCTCCAGCTTCAGGGGAGCGCCACCCGAGGAGGGTGCCTTGCCTTCGGACGGGGGCAGCAGGACGAGCACGGGTACTCCTTGTTCGCGGGGCTCCGCGACAGCGTACGGGGTGCGGGACCGACCGACGGCGCCCCGTCCGCCTGCCGTGCGGACGACGCCTCCCGTGGGGATGCCACCTGCCGCCGTGAAGCTACCCCGGCCGGGGAGCCTGCTGCCGTCGAAAAGCGATCCCGGTCGGGAAGCCTGCTGCTGTGAAGCGACCCCGGCCGGGACGCCTGCCGCTGTGAAGCAACCCCGGCCGGGAAACACCTGCCGTCGGGATGCCACCCGGCCCACCCCGCCCTACGCTCGTCCCATGCCCCGCCGCCATCTCCGCCTCAAGGGCGCCCCCGAGGCTCCCGTGCGGGCGGCCCTGCGCGCACTCCGCGCGGAACTCGATGTCCCCGGCGCCTTCCCCCTCCAGGTCCTCGTCGAGGCCGAGCACGCCGCGAAATCACCGCGCCTGCCGTCGTACGACGCCACGGACCTCCCCCTCTTCACCATCGACCCGCCCACCGCCACCGACCTCGACCAGGCGATGCACCTGTCGCGCAGGCCGGGCTCGGCCTCAGGTACGGGTCCGGGGACCGGCGGCTACCGCGTCCGCTACGCCATCGCCGACGTCGCCGCCTTCGTCACCCCCGGTGGCGCACTCGACGCCGAGGCCCACCGCCGGGTGACGACGCTCTACTTCCCCGACGACAAGGTCCCCCTGCACCCCGCCTGCCTCTCCGAGGGCGCCGCCAGCCTGCTGCCCGGCCACATCTGCCCGGCGGTCCTGTGGACCCTGGACCTGGACGCGGACGGCCGTACCGAGACCGTCGACGTCCGCCGTGCCCTGGTCCGCAGCCGGGCCAAGCTGAGCTACGCCGACGCACAGAAGAAGATCGACGAGGGTACCGCGGAGGAACCCCTCGCCCTGCTCCGGGAGATCGGACAGCTGCGCGAGCACCTGGAGATCGAACGCGGCGGCATCTCCCTCGCCGTCCCCGAACAGGAGATCATCGAGCGCGCCGCCCCCGCCGACCGAGCCGCAGCCGCGGCCATCGCCGACACCTCCGCCCACCAAGCGGCCGATGTCACCTACGAGTTGACGTACCGCGCCCCGCTCCCCGCCGAACGCTGGAACGCCCAGATCTCCCTCCTCACCGGCATGGCCGCGGCCGACCTGATGCTGGCCCACGGCACCGGCGTCCTGCGCACGCTCCCGGCCGCCCCGGACGGCGCGGTGGGCCGCCTCCGTCGTACGGCCGACGCCCTGCGCATCGACTGGCCGCACCACGTCTCGTACGCGCACCTCGTCCGTTCCCTCGACCCGCACGACCCCCGTCACGCCGCCTTCCTCCTGGAGTGCACGACCCTGCTGCGCGGCGCGCACTACACACCCTTCCGCGACGGCGACCTCCCCGACATCACCACGCACTCCGCCGTCGCCGCCCCCTACGCCCACTGCACGGCCCCCTTGCGCCGCCTCGTCGACCGCTACTCCTCGGAGATCTGCCTCGCGGCGGCAGCCGGCACCCCCACCCCCGACTGGGTGCTGGCCGCCTTCGACGCCCTCCCCGACGAGATGGCCGAGGGCACCCGGCGGGCCGGCCGCGTGGAGCGCGAGTGCGTGGACCTCGTCGAGGCGGCGCTGCTGAAGGACCGGGTCGGGGAGGTGTTCGAGGGGAGCGTGGTGGACGTGGAGGAAGACCGACCAGCGGTCGGGATCGTGCAGTTGGCGTCCCCGGCGGTCGTCGGCCGACTGGCGGGAACCCCCGGCGGCCGACTGCCGCTGGGGGAGCGGCTGCGGGTACGGCTCACGCAGGCCGAGCCGGGAGCGGCGAAGGTGCGTTTCGTTGCGGAGTGAACTTTCTTATCTCCCGCATGAGTTGATCGGACTCGTCGGCGTGGAAACGCACCAGGCGTACTTCCCTACGACGGCCGAAGAAGGTCAAGTAGGCGACGGGCTCGGCCAGTTCCATGGTGACGGTGGTCTGCGACCCGATCTCCATGTTGAGCTCCCCGTCCCGTTTCTCGTGCGTCGTACGCAGCTCACGACGGACGGAGGCGATGGCGCCCAGCGGGACGCGCAGATCCACGGTGGCGAAGCGCCGCAGCCGCAGGGTGGTGCCGGTGAGGACGTGGGGCCGGGTCACGGAGGCGGCGTGGAGCCCGGCGACGATGAGGACCGTATAGAGGTCGAGGACGAGGAAGACCGAGTGCGCGAGCGGGAAGCCGCGCAGCAGGACGGACATGGTCACGGTCTCGACGACACACACGAAGCCGAACCCGAACATCATGGCGCCCTGCCCCCGGGCGTACCCGTACGCCCGCGCACCCTCCTCCCCGACACCGTGCGGCCGCCGCGCCACCCAGCGCAACAGGCTTGCCAGCAGCAGGAGTTCATGGCGCACGAGGGAGCGGGCGACCCTGTAGGCGCCACCGCCACCCCTCTCGCCGGTCCCGATCGTCCTCACGGGCGGTCCTCCCTCAGTGTCCGGAGCGTGCGGCGGATGGCCTCCGCCTGGGCGGGGGCGAAGTCGGCGTAGAAGGCGCGCAGGAAGCTGACGGTGCCGCCGTCGTCCCCGCTGTTGTCGAGATCGATGCCGGTGTCCTGCGGGACCATCTCCGGCGGGATGAGGCCGGCCAGGACGCGGGCGGCCTCCGCCACCCGGGGATCGTCGGGCTCGGCGTCGGCGAGGGCGTCGAGCAGCGCGTACGCCTCGTGCGCCCGCTCCACCGCGCCCGGAACCGACATCATGCTCTCCAGGCCCGCGAGCATCTCCGCCCGTACCTCGGGTGTCGCGGTGGTCTCCAGGAGGGCGAACACCTCTCGGTCCTTGGTGGCCATCGGAGAGTGCGGCGCGTGCCCGAACTTGCCGAAGAGGGCGGCGAGTTCAGGTGAAACGGGCCCCTCGGCAGGCAGCCGCCCGGCACGTGCTTCCTCCATCAGGACGCGCAACCGCCCCCGTCGCTCCCGGATCTCGTCCTCCTGCCGGGCCAGATCCTCGTCCAACTCGCCCAACACCTCGACGAGTTCACGCCCGGCGTCGTCCGCCAGCACGTCCCGTACCTCGGCCAGCCCGAGCCCCAGCTCCGTCAGCCGCCGGATCCGCGCGAGCACGACCATGTGCCGCAACGTGTAGTCCCGGTACCCGTTGGCCCGCCGTTCCGGCTCCGGCAACAGGCCGAGGTGGTGGTAGTGCCGCACGGCACGCGGCGTGACACCGACGGCCGCGGCGAGTTCTCCGATCCGCATACGACCAGTAGAAACGTTGACGCTGCGGCAGGGTCAAGCGACGGGCCCGGTCACCGTCAGTCGCCGGGGTCGGGGCTCGGCGACTGACGGTGACCGAGATCATGTGCCACGATCGAGGGAACGGTTCCCGATCTCAGGGCCAGGTGATCAGCCGATGTCCCAGTCTGGCGAGCGACCGAAGAAGGAGGGGCGTGACATGAGTGCCATGGCCCACGAGCCGCTCTCGCAGGAAGACGTCCTGCTGGAGGGCTTTCTCGCCCTGGACACCCCGGAGGGATTCCGGGCGGAGCTGATCGAGGGGGAGATCGTTGTGACACCGCCGCCGGACGGGGATCACGAGGACTACATCGAGCTGATCGTGCAGCAGGTGTACAGGCGGTCCCGGACCGACATGCAGTTCTCCGGGAACAAAGGGCTGAAGCTGGGGAAGGCGGAAGGGTGCCCGAGGGACCACGTGATCCCGGACGGTACGTTCGCTGCCCGGACTCTGCGGCTCTACCGGGGTGCGGACTCATGGATGCCCTGCCAGGGCGTCTCCATGGTGCTGGAGGTGACCTCCACCAGGCCCAAGGCCGAGCGTGAGGTCAAGCGCCGCTGCTACGCCCGCGGCGGTGTCCCGCTCTATCTGCTCGTCGACCGTGACACCTCCGAGGTGACACTACTCAGCGATCCGCGAGAGGACGACTACCGCCAGCACTGCACCGTCCCCTTCGGCAAGCCGCTTGCCCTCCCCGAGCCGTTCGCCTTCGACCTGGAGACCTCGGACTTCCTCTGACCTTCCTCTGACCCTGCCCGGCGTAGCCTGGGGGCCGACGACGGGGGAGGTCGAGGTGAGCTCACGCGGTGAGACCCGGTGGACCCGCACCACCCTCGGCCGCCCCGATCACCCCTTGGACCTCCTCACCGCCCGCTTCGACCGCCACCGCTACGCCCCGCACACCCACGAGGAATTCAGCATCGGCATCTGTGTCCAGGGCGCCTCGTGCATCGACTACCGGGGCGGCGCCCTCACGGTGGGGGAGGGCTCGATCGTCGTCCTGGCCCCCGGCGAGGTCCACACCGGCGAATCGGCGTTCGGCACCTACGCCTACCGCGCCCTCTACCCGGCCCCCGCACTCCTCACCGACGGCATCCTCGGCGGCACCCCGCACTTCCGCGACCCCCTCCTGCACGACCCCGAACTCGCCGCCGCCCTGCGCACCGCCCACACCGAGCTGAGCACCTGCCCCGACCCGCTGGAGTCCGAGTCCCGCCTCCCCTGGCTGCTCACGGCCCTGGCCCGCCGGCACTCGACGTCCCGTCTCACCTCCGACAGACTCCCCGGCGCCGACAAGATCGCCCACGCCGTACGCGACCGCCTGGCGGACGAACTCCTCTCCCCGCCCTCCCTCGCCGACCTGGCCACCGACCTGGGCCTCTCCCGCTACCAACTCCTGCGAGCCTTCCGTACGACGATGGGCATGCCCCCGTACGCGTGGCTGGCCCAGCACCGGGTGAGCCGGGCCCGAGGCCTGCTGGAGGCGGGCGCCCGCCCGGCGGACGTGGCGGGGCAGGTGGGCTTCGCGGACCAGGCGCACATGACGCGGTGGTTCAGGAAGGTACTGGGGGTCACCCCGGCGGCGTACCGCAACAGCGTTCAAGACGCACACCGCTGACCTGCCCGAGACTCACCGCATGACTGCACGCGGCTGGTTCCTCTTCTCCCTGATGGGAGTCCTCTGGGGCATTCCCTATCTGATGATCAAAGTGGCTGTGGACGAGGTCTCCCCGTCCATGGTCGTCTTCGTACGCTGTGCCCTGGGCGCGGCCCTCCTGCTCCCCTTCGCGATCCGCCAGGGAGACCTGACCCGCGTGGTCCGACAGCACTGGCGCCCGATGCTCGCGTTCGCCGTGATCGAGGTCATCGGCCCCTGGTGGACCCTGACCGACGCCGAACGCCACCTCTCCAGCTCCACGGCCGGCCTCCTGATCGCGGGAGTCCCGATCGTGAGCGTGCTCCTTGCCCGTTTCTTCGGCGACACGGAACGGCTGGGAGCCCGCCGGATGACGGGCCTGGCCCTGGGCCTGGGAGGCGTGGCGGTCCTCACGATCCCCCACCTGACCGGCGGAAACGTCCTCTCCCTCACGGAGGTCCTGATCACGGTGATCGGCTACGCGACCGCTCCCCTGATCATGGCCCGCCACCTGAAGCAGGTCCCGACGCTGCAGCTGATAGCCCCGGTGCTGCTCCTGGCGGCGGTCGTCTACGCCCCCGCGGCGGCCCTGACCCGCCCGTCCACCCTCCCGTCGACCCCGGCCCTGATCTCCCTGGCCGCCCTGGGAGTGATCTGCACGGCCCTGGCCTTCGTGGCGTTCCTGGAGCTGATCCGAGAGGTGGGCCCGACCCGGGCGACGGTCTTCACGTACGTCAACCCGGCGGTGGCGGTGGCGGCGGGCGCGCTGTTCCTGGACGAGCGCCTCACGCCGGGCATCCTGGCGTCCTTCGCCCTGATCCTGGCGGGCTCGTTCCTGGCGACGGCGTCGTCGAGGCCATCGGGGCCGAGGACCGGCGGGCGCCCGGTAGCATGGTCCACACGGCAGACGAGCCGGGCGGACGGCCGCGTGGAGTCCCCCTGACGGGGAACTTCCCGAGGAACGTCCGGGCTCCACAGGGCAGGGTGATGGCTAACGGCCACCCGGGGTGACCCGCGGGACAGTGCCACAGAAAACAAACCGCCGGGGACCTCGGTCCTCGGTAAGGGTGAAACGGTGGTGTAAGAGACCACCAGTGCCCAGGGTGACCTGGGCAGCTAGGTAAACCCCACCCGGAGCAAGGTCAAGAGGGGCCGCCGTAAAAAGCGGCCCTGCGCGGACGTTCGAGGGCTGCCCGCCCGAGTCCGCGGGTAGACCGCACGAGGCCGGCGGCAACGCCGGCCCTAGATGGATGGCCGTCTCCCCGGCCGCCGCGAGGCGGCCGGGCGACAGAACCCGGCGTACAGCCCGACTCGTCTGCCGCCACCTGCGGTTTTGCCTTGGAAAGGGCCTCTGACCTGCGTCGGAGGTCCTTTCCGATCTTTCGGGGCCTTGCCGTATTACGCAGCGGAAAGTCCCTCGGAAGTCCCTCAGACAGAGCTGAAAAGTCCCCAGGAATGATCTTGTTTTGGGATGGTTGAGCAGGTCTGATGCAGAGCGGGGATGGTCGTGCTCGGCCTGCATGTCCATCATCGCCCCTCAGCCGGAACGGTTGCCGGAGATGAAGCTGAGCGTGTGAAGACTCTTCCCAAATCCACCTGTAGGCGAGGTTGGTGGCCGGGCTGCTGGTTGTCCCGGGGAGGTCGGCTCTCCTGGTTCGAGGCTGGGCCCATGGGGCGGAGGCAGGGTACAGGCTTGTGTCCCATTGGCGACCAGAAGCTGGAACTTGGACCGCGCCGCCTCGACGGCCCGAGCCTGAGTCACGATCTCCAAGGCATCGCACATGTCCCCCCGACCGCAACGGCTCCGAGGCCGCTACGACGGACACGATTCGCTGGTAAACCGTCATCACATCCCGCAGCGAGCCGCGCGCCCTGGCTGCAGGACCGCCCGACGCCGCCGCATCCTCACCGGCAACCTCCCCACTCGGCTGCTCGGCCACTGTCGGCGCGCGCTTACCAGCCTCGAAAGCTTGTTGTGGGCCACACCCGGCCGGCCATGCTCCGTGCCCTCGCTCGCAACTCGTCCACCTGCGCCAGCGGCGCCGCCTCCCGGCGCTCCAACTTCGGTTCGGAGTCTTGGCCCTGCTGCCGTTGGTTCAAATGAAAGAATCGGCCCGGCTGCCATGCGCAACAAGATTTACGCGCTCGCTGGTTGAAGGGTTCGCGACGAGGGCCGCAGACGAGGACACACCTGATCATGAGTAGTGAAGCGATCCGCGATGCACTCGCGGCGGTCGGCTACGAGTTCGTGCAACTCGAGCCCCCCATCCCTGGCGGGAGAGACAGATGGCGTCCCGACGTCGTGGCGTGGGCTGCTGACTCCAACGGTGCCCTGACGCCTTGGGTGGCTATCGAAGTAGTGAAGTCGCGCGCGCCTGTCCGCCCCGAAGCCGGTCTCCGGGCATTGGCCCGTGCCCGAGACATGCTCGGCACCGCTGACCATTACATCGTGGTCAACGATGCCGAGTGGTACCGGGCCGACCCGGGACTACGGCGGCTAACGCAGGTGGAAGGGCCGGACGCCCCGCCCAATGGGGGAGAGGGTGAGATCGAAGACGTTGAGCTCGTTACAGCACTGCTCAGCCATGAGCTTTGGAAGGCGGCTTCACGCGCTCGCGGCAGTGGTTCGCATACCACCGACTCCAACCTCGACCTCGGTGCGGCGATCGACCTCACGGGCTTCCAAACGTTTACAAGCTCACGGGTGCGGGTTGGCCCGGAGACGCTCTGGCAGGCACGACGTCGGGCCGTTGTTGACTTCGAGCGTCGCCACAAGGAGGCAGGGGAGTTCACCAGCCACAAGGGCGTCTCCAAGGCGGTTGCCCATCTGGCAGGATCTAGGCTAACGCGCGATCTGCTCGATCCGTTCTGCGGCGCGGGCTCATTCCTCTGGGAGGCCATCGATTACGCGCAGGACCACGTGACCGGGCTTAACAGGGTCCTCGGCTATGACGTCCACCAGCGGATGGCGGACGTAGCCCGTTCGATCGGAAGCGTTTCGCCGGTCCCGGTGGAGATCATTACGGGCGATGTCTTCAAGACTGATGTGCCGCCTTCGACCTGCTTGGTGTCGGCACCCCCGTCCTCGCTCAGACTGCAGAAACACTACGAGCTGCTCGACGGGTCAACCACGCGGGACGGTGACCTGGCCGTCCTCGACCGCGTCGTGCGTCTATTGGGTGAGGGCAGCCGGGCGGTACTGCACTTGCCGGCTGGTGTGACCTATCGCAGCAACGGCGAGCCTTACCGACGCTTTCTGGCGTCGCGTTTTCGCGTAGCTGCAATCCTCGGCCTTCCTCCGGGGGCCGTGGCAGGTACGGCGATCCGATCGATCCTGATTGTCATCGAGAAGGCCGAGCCGGGTGACACCTTCATCGCGCAATTGGGGGAGGACTGGGAGTCGCAGCTCGCACCTGGCGGCGCGGCGCTCGAAGCGGCGCTGGTGCACGTTGACGGAGCACGGCCGTGATCACATCGGCGGTGGTATCCCTCAGGGGTGAGCGGTCCTGGGATCCCGCGAACCTCACTGCGGCTGCGCTCACGTGGGCTGGGGGGCAAAGTGCGACGCTCCCACTGCGTGAACTGGCGTCATCCCTACCGACAGATGGTTGGGTCGAGCGAGAGGTTCCAGTGATCACCCCGGCGAGCCTAGATCCGATCAGTGGTGGCGTACGCAGGCGCAGCCGAAGGTATCGCGGAGCGGTCTACCAGGTGCGGGAGTCCGAGCGAGGACTCCGACCAGGCGATCTGCTCGTTCCTATGAACCCCGAACTGCCGCTGCTGATCGTGCGCCCTGACCACGTTGGCTCGCTCGTGTCGTCGGCCTTCCTTGCGCTCCGTCCCCGTGACGGGCTGGGCCCCTGGATCTGGGGCGTACTGACGAGCCGAACCGGTCGTGCCTTCCGCGTGCACCTGGCGACTGGTGCCATCGGGCGGGCGACCACCAAGTCCGCGCTGCTCGATCTGATGATCCCGATCCCCCCGCTCGCCGAAGCCCACGCTGTCGAGAAACGGCTTCTGCGCATCGAGGCTGAGACCCATCGGGAAGAGGAAGAGGCCAGCGAGACCTGGTGGCGCACTGCTGACCTCACTCGGGGCGAATGGTCGATTGCTCTCGCTACGCCGAACCCCGATGCGCTGGACGTGGGCATCCCGCTTGGCGATCTGTGTAGCGAGATCACCCGAGGACGCCACGTCTCGCTTGAGGAGTATCGCGACCAACCAGGGCCCGATCTGATGCCGCTCACTGACATCGCTGTGCTTGGTGGCAAGCCGGTACGTCGGTGGGTGCTGGTTGAGCCACGGACCGTGATCGCCCAGTCGGCTGATGTCTTCGTCGCGGCAGTGGGCGCCCGCCCCCACGCTGTGTTGGCGACCGAGACGACGGTGGTCGACCGTAACGTCTTCCGCCTCCGCCTCCGAGATCAGGGCCACGGGCCAGCGATCGTGCACTACCTCAACGGCCAGACCGGCTACGGCCTTCGCCAGGTTCTCCTGACCGGTGACTTCATCCCCGGGATGCGCAAGGACAACCTGGCGCGTCTGCCCGTGCCGCCTGAAGCTCTCGACTTCACCGGCAGCACCGAACCGCTGGTGCCTTTGGACCTGCAGTTGGAGCGTGCGTTGTGGGGCTGAACTGTGAGCTCTCGCCGCTCGTCTTCGCTGTGCTCTATCGGATGCTCGCCGCGGATAGTGGCCGTTCGGAGCTGCTGGAAGACCGGCTAGCCGAGGTTGGACTCGAGCTGACCTGGTTGGAGGAAGCAGCGGAGCGGTACGACGCCGCATGGCAGGGCAACCGGCGTAGGGGGGCCGAGCTGGACGGTCTGATCGGCCTGACCAGTGACCACTCACTGTTGGCGAGCTGGATCCTCGCAGCGCTGCGGGGGAGCGGTTCCAGTCACGACTTCGGTCATGATCTGCGCGCGGCCGTGACCGAGCGAGCCGTTGCCGAGATCGCGGACCCTCCAGCAGAGTTGCCGAGCCGCTGGAAGCCTGTGGTATTCGGCTGGACCTTGGGCAAGGTGGTGGGGCGCGTCGACCACAGCCTTCCGGTAGCGCCCGCGATGCTCCCGACCGACGTCAACGTCCGCGCCGCGTACGAAGGTCTGGTTGAACACGTGCTCCACCTCGGGACGTTGCAGGAGCCGTGGCCGGAGATGATCGGTACATCCACCTTTTGGCGAGGGGCTGGGCTGGCCGAGGGCTTGCTTCCCGAAGCGCGGAACGGACAAGACGCTGTCAAACAGCTAGTTGTCGAGGTTCGACGGATCCTGCCTGAGCACATGGGAACGCTGATCGGGCGGCACTTTTCGCAGTTTGCCGAGCGGCGGAACACACTGTCGCATGTAGCCGACATGCCTGACCGGCCGCGCTTTGTCGATGTGAAAGAACTAGCCCGTGACTGGAATCAGGTCCGGCTCACGATTATGGGCATCACGCAGTTCCTCTGCTCTCAGGTCGCTCTGGAACTCAAGGAGTCGGCTTCCCGGGCGGTCCGGGAAGGAACCTGGGACGATCTTGTATGGGAACTCGTCGCCTTCGATGACTGAGCTGAGAGGTCGTGACCGGCAGGCCGATCTCGGTGACGGCGCCGCCGGCGGACGCCAGTCAGGCGGGACGTACGAGGGCGTCGAGCATCTTCTCCAGTAGGTCGTTGTTCGCGTTGAAGCTGGCCACCGATGCGGCGATGTTCTCCTCTTGGTCCATGTCCTGCCAGGAGATGGTGTATCCCGCTTCGCGGGCGAGTTGGGTGAGGAAGGCGCGCTGGGTGCGGCCGTTGCCTTCCCGGAAGGGGTGGATGGCGTTCACATCGCCGTACAGGTCGGCCAGGGCTCGGATGAACTCCAGGCGGTCCAAGCCTTGCAGGTGGTTGTTGTCGGCGAGCTTGTGGAACACGTCCTTTGCGAAGGACGCGATGTGGATCGACGGGCAGAACGATGTGCCCTTGGAGATCTCAATGGTTCGCAGCTCCCCGGCCCACGGGTACACGCTGCCGAAGATCCGCCGGTGGAACGCTTGCAGGTGTGCGAGGTCGTAGCTGCCAGGCAGCGGCTCGGCGTCCAGGATGGCGAGTTCCACGGCGGCGATGTCCGCTTCGGCCTCGGAGAGCTCGGTTGCGTCTGTGATGCCGAGACTGTTTCGAAGGACACCGTTGGGCTCGCTGTAGGGGTCGGTCACTCAGCGGCCTTACGGGTGTAGCGGGCGAGGGTGCGGGCGCGCAAGGCTGCGGCGTCGAGTTCTCCGCGGGCGTAGGCGTCGAGGCCGGCGGTGGTGTCTGCGCTGACGCGCAGCCCCTCGGCCTCAGTGGAGCCGATGGCGGAGGCGACCGCCACTCGGCGACGTTGGGCTTGCTCGTTCTGTTCGCGTCGTCGGTAGTCCTCTAGAGATGCGGCGTCCACGCGGCGGTGGGTGCCGACCCTGCGAAAGTCGATCACGCCCTTGTCGAGCAGCTTGACCAGGTGCGGCCGGGAGACGCCGAGGGTCTTCGCTGCCTGGATAGTGGACAGCTCCGTACTCTTGGCGATTACCTCGACGGTGCGGCCGGAGGTAATGAGCGCCATGGTCTCCATGAGGACCGTCAGGGCTTCACGTGGCACCTCCATGGTGACCTTGCCCGCTTCGGCGACGGTGATGTGGAACGTCTCGGCACTGCTGGTGAGGGCGTCACGTAGGCACGGCACGGCCTCCTCGACGCTGCGTTTGCGCTGCTCCTTCCGCGTCCGCTGCGCCTGGGTCCCACGCAGTGTGGGCGGGTTCTCGGTGGGGCGCTTGCGCGGCACCTTCTTCCGAGAGCGGGAGGTCTCGATCTCGTGGCTGAAGGTCGTCGTACTGTCGTCGGTGGGGTGCTTCTTCTGCTTGGCCGGTTTCTGTTCCTGGCGGGTCACGGGCACAGGTGCGTCCTCAGCTTTGAGTGGCTGCTATCACCCTCAACCATATGAAACAAGTGAACCAAGTGCAATATGTGTAACTACTTGAAGTGACGGCGCTGCCCCTTGCTGCACCGGAGGGCAGCAGTCCGAGCCTTGTCTCGCAGGTCGTACGGCCGCAGTGCCATGGACCGTCCGCGCCCGGGTACGGGGCCAGGGTCTTCGCCCCAGCCTCGCGCATCCGCTCGGTGGCCTGGTTCGGATTGATTGAGGCGAGGCGGCATCCCAGCTCCGTACTGACTGGCGGCTCGCTCCGCCAGCAGCGTAGAAGTGGTCACGGACATCGAGGCCAAGTCGTGTACTGCCAACAGTTGGAGCTCGCTGTGGTCACCGCGATCCTGGTCCTGCCGAGACCTGTGGACGCAGCGAATTCGAGTAGGGCCAGCAATGGGCGAGGGCTCCACGTCCTTCGGGCGCACGTTCGCCTCCCTCACGCCTGAAGCCTCCCGACCGAATATCCCCGAGAAGTCCCAGCGGCCGCATCGGGCCCTCCGCCTTACGTAAAGTACCTGGTCAGGCGGGTCGGGGTGTGGCCGTGGCCAGGGTTGACCCAAAGTGGGCGTATAGCCCGACTCGTCTGCCGCCACCTGCGGCTTTGCCTGGGAAAAGGGTCTCTGATCTGGGGCGGCGGCTCTTTCTGATCTTTCGGGGGCTTGCCGTGTCTGACGGCGGAAAGCCCTTAGAAAGTCCCTCGGACAGAGTTGAAAGCAGTCCTGGCGGCCATGGATCACGGCATCGAGCAGCGGCTCGCCATCACTCCTGAAACGGCTGGCAACGTGTACAGCGGGGGTGGCATATCTGTGCCGCCCACCCTCGCTGACGCGCCGGCCACGTTCCGGAGCAGTGTCCTGGCCCAGGAGGCCTTCGGTGCCGAGGTGGTCCAGCACTACGCCCATCTCGCCCAGAGGGAAGTCGGCCATGCCCGGCGCCAGGTGACCGGTGCCGAACGGCAGCGATGGTTCTCGCGAGCCTGACGAGCCCTCCCGGAAGGGGCCGACAGCAGTGAGCATCCGGCATGCGCGTGTACCGGCGCCCGTGCTCCTGACCTCAGCACGACTGGCGGATCGCCCGGCGGGTCGCGGACGGTCAGGAACGCGGCGGCGAAGGCGCCGGACGAGTTGGAGCAGTGCAGGGGGCGGTACCGCCCCGTCACGCGTTCTGCGCGATCTCCCTGGCCAGGGCTGACAGCCGGTGCGCCTCGGGCAGGGCGTCCGCCTTCGTCAGGGGGCAGCGCACCGGGTGAGCGTTGTCCCGCTGGACGTCGCGCGCGTAGGCGAAGCGGCAGCCGTCCGCGGCGTCGATCGGCACGCGGAAGTCCAGGTAGCCGCGGTCGGGGCGGACGTAGCAGTACGCACCCACCTTGCGGGGGCCGGGGACGTAGAGCTTGACGTAGCTCGTCTTGTCGGTGCCCAGTTCGGCGACGGCTCCGTGCTCGTGGACCTCCGTCTCCACGAAGGAGACGAAATGGTCGAGCTGCTGGGCGGGAGCCCGGGTACGCAGCAGGTCGAGCACGGCCGGATCCAGTGCGGGCCCGCCGCGGTCCGCACCGGACCTGGCCGTGCTGCGCAGGGTGATGTCGGCGCCCTGGGCCGCCAGCGCCTGAATCAGCGCGGGCATATCCGCCGGGTCGGCCTCGATGGTCACTTTGATCACTGCGATTCCCCTTCACTCTGCAAGCCCACGCGGGCGAACGCCCCGACGGAGAGCAGCATAGTGAAAGTACCCGAGATGCTGTCAACTGCTTTCTGCCTACTGTTCACCTTCTTTCTGCTTACTGTCGACTTCCAGCTCCGCCAGGGCCGCACGCGCGCCCTCGGCGGTGTGGGTGTTCCTGGCGCCGTGGAGGCCGGACGTGTAGAAGCGCCGGGCCTGCGTCAGCCGTCCGAGGTCACGCAGGCAGTCACCGATGGTGAGGTAGGTGTCGGGACGGTACGTGGTCTCGTCGGTACGGCCGAGAAGGACGAGAGCCCGCCGGGCGTACGAGAGCCCGTACGCCGGTCTGCCGCGCAGCCGGGCCAGGCCGGCGAGGCGCCTGAGGCACTGGGCCTGTGCCGCGACACGCTCCAGTTCCCGGTTCAGTTCGAGGGCCGTGCGGGTGTGTTCCTCCGCGATCTCCAGGGCGCCCATGCGTTCCGCGCAGACCCCCAGATGCTGGTGGGACCGGGCCATCTCCTCGGTTGCGTCACGGGCGGTGGCCGAGCGCAGGGCGGCGTCGAACTCGGCGTGCGCCGCCTCGTAGTTCTCGGTGAGCACGTACAGGGTGCCGATCTGGTTGCGCAGTTCCTCAGCCTGCGCCACGTCACCCGTGCGCTCGCAGAGACCGAGTGCCGAGCGGCAGTGCGCCATGGCGGTGTCCAGATCCCCGTCGTCCTCCGCCAGGAAGGCCAGGCTCCGGTGACAGGCGCTGACCGCGCCGAGATCCTCGAGCCGCGTGAAGATCTCCTGTGCCTCCTCGAAGCCGGCTCTGGCCTCTGCCGGGCGTCCGCTGTCGGCGTTTAGCATGGACAGCTGGTACAGAGCGGCGGCGGCGTCCCGTTCCAGCCCCAACTCGTGGAAGGCCGTACGGGCCCGGCTGTATCGGGCCCTGGCGATGCGGTGATCGCCCTGTTCGTGCTCGACGGATCCGAGCTGGTGCTCGGCGTAGGCGATACCCAGCCGGTCGCCGGCGGCCGTGCTGACGGATAGCGCCCGTTCCAGGTGTTCGCGTGCCTCCTTCATGTCGCCCCGGTCCCGGGCGATGAGACCGAGCTGGCGGTGGACGATGGCCTCCGACTCCGTGCCCGGTTCGCTCCACTCCAGCATCCGCCGGCACAGCGCCCGCTCGGTCGTCCAGCGGCCCCTCGCGTGCAGCACGCCGCACAGGCGGCGGCCCAGCACTCCCGCCTCCCGGTGCAACTGGACGGCGACGAGATGGTGCAGGGACTCGAACGCCGCGTCGATGCGTACCGGTTCGGGCAGGCCGGTGTCGGAGAAGATCTCCTCCGTGTACGCGGCCGCACGGCGGTGGGCGTCGTGTGCGGCCCGCGGATCGAGGCGGTCCAGTTCGGCCGCGGTCCAGCGGTGGACGCTCCACAACGGCGCACCGGCCGGACCCGTGCCGTCCTCGGCCAGCAGCCCGGAGGCGGCCAGCGCGTCGAGACGTGCGCGCGTGCCCTCCGTGTCTCCCGTACCCTCCGTGCTCTCCGTGTCTCCCGTGCCTCCCGAGCCCTCCGCGTCCCCCGAGCCGGTGAACGCCGAGGCCGGGACGGGCACACGGTGCACCGCCGCGCGGTGCAGCAGGGCGCGGCTCGTCGGGTCCAGGCTGGACAGCAGGTCGCCGAGCAGTGTGTCGGCGGCCGTGAGGCTCAGTGCCTCCCGCAGGGCGGGGCGCACCTGCCCCCGCACGCGGGCGCGCGCGGCGTCGAGGCCACCGTTGAGCCGGCCGACACGGGCCACCAGGTCGTCCGTCGGCCGGCCGGCGCCCAGGAGCGCCTCCAGATAGGCGTACGTACGAGGATGGCCGCCGACGACCTGGCGGATCTCCTGCCACTTCGTCCGGGGGAGCTTGCGCGACAGGGGCAGCCGCAGTCGCATCAGATCGGTCTCGTCCGGGGTGAGCGGAGGAAGCGGAAGCCGGCGAAGACGCCGGGAGGCGGGTCCGGCTGTCGTCGGGAGGGGATGACGGGAGACGATCACCAGGGACGCGCCCGTCAGCAGGGTGGTCCACGCGGTGAGGAAGTCCGCCAGTTCGGGGTCGGTGAAACGGGTCCGGCCCTCCGGGTCACGGGTCAGGTTGGCCTCGAAGTCGTCCAGCACCACGGTCAGCGACCGGGTGGACCCGGCCGCCGTGGGGCGAGCCTCCGCCGCCGCCCCGGCGTGCGCGTCGGT
The DNA here is from genome assembly GCF_019599145.1 of Streptomyces akebiae. Taxonomy (NCBI): domain Bacteria; kingdom Bacillati; phylum Actinomycetota; class Actinomycetes; order Kitasatosporales; family Streptomycetaceae; genus Streptomyces; species Streptomyces akebiae. The sequence continues at coordinate 7,400,866 of NZ_CP080647.1, forward strand.
TCCGGTGAGGTGTGCGAGGGCGGCCAGGCGCCCGGACCAGGGCTGCTCCGCGTCCACCAGTTCGAACATCCGCGGGTCGTCCGTCTCCCCGGCGAGCGCGTCCGCCGCGCCGCGCAGGATCTCGTCGGGGCCGACCGGGCCTTTGAGCAGCACGGGCGGAGCCGAGGAAGCCCGCAGACGCAGCAACTCGCCGACGAACGCGGTCTTCCCGACCCCGCCCACTCCGTGCACGACGAGCCCGGTGCCGTCGTCGGCCAGGGTGTTCAGGGCTACGCGCAGCTGTGCCCGGCGGCCCACGAACGAGCCGAGCGGCAGGGCGAGGGGCACCTCGGGCGAGGCGGCCCCCGTCGAGGCATCCCCGCGGTCGGGCTCCACCGCCTGGGTACGGGGCCCGGCGAAAAGAAGGGGCACGTGCCATTCCGGCAGCCAGTCGTTCCCGGCGCGCCTGAGGCGCTCCTGCTCCGTGCGGGCGTCGTGCAGGGCCTCCCACAGGGGCCGGCCGGCGGCCAGGGCGGCGTACATGTCGGCCATGAGCGCGCCCGCGTACGTGTCCCGGACCGGTGCCGACATGGCGACGACCGCCGGCACACCGGACTGGGTGAGGCTCTGAGCCAGTCCGGGTAGAAACCTGCTGTGGTGCGCCGGTTCCGGCCCGGTGGCGGAGCGGCTCACCGACGATGCCGTCGAGCAGCCGGCCAGGACCACCGCAGGGACACCGTGGGCGGCGCACAGGGCACGCCACAGGGCGTCGGCGGTCACCGGATCGCGGTCACCGGCCTCGTCCTCCAGCAGGAGTTCACCGGGCCTCGCGTGGCAGACGATGTGCACGACGTCGGCGGGTTTCTCCGCCAGGGCGGCGCTGAGTGCGGTGAGGCTGCCGGAGCTGAGCACCCGCAGCTCCGCCCGGCCCGGGACCCGGGACACGGCAGCCGCCAGCCGCGCCGTCTCCGCGTCCAGGTCGAGCAGGGGCTCCCTGCGGCCGGGGGCCTTGCGGGGCCCGGCGAGCAGGACGAGCAGCCGCAACGGCCGGTCCGGTCCGCCAAGGGATGTGGGCGCGTGGTGGTCGCCGAAGCTGCGGTAGGGCCGGATGGTCGGATGGAGCGCCAGGGGTGCCGACTGGCCGGGCAGGGTCAGTGCCTCCCACGGCAGGCCGTCGAGCCGGCCCTGCTCCGCCTCGATGACGAGCGGCAGGCCGTGCTCCTTCGCCGCCTCGCCCTGCGACGCCGTGGCGAGGGCGCGGACCGCTCGGGCGCCCACCGCCTCGGCGAGCAGACCTCCCAGACGCCGCATCAGCTGCGGTGGTGGGACGCCGGTCGTGCGGGGGCGGGCGCCCCGGCCGGCGGCCTCGTACGCCCGGTGCAGTGCCTGGACGGTCTCCGCCAGTGCGAAGGACACGTCTGCTCCGGGACCTTCGGCGACGGTTTGCGTACCAGCGCTGAGGGTGACGGCGGCATGCCGGATCCGCAGCCTCCAGTGCGCTGGGCCGGGGTGTGCAGCCGGCGCCGCTTCATCGGGCACAGGGATCCTCCTGCGCGTGGACGGTTTTCGGGGTGGTGGCGGCGCCCGCCTCGCAGACGTACACGACGGTCGGTTTCTCCTTCGCGTCGAGTGGCGCGGTGACGTAGAGGACGGCACCGGTGAGGACCAGCAGGGAGGCCAGCAGGGTGTCCCGCCGGGCCCGCTTCAGGGACTGCCGCACCTGCCAGGCGTGGATCCAGGCGAGCAGCCGCTGCTGCAGGCGCTGGATCAGCAGCGCGTTCCGCCGGGCCACGGCTGCCTCGTGGGCCAGAAGACGCTCTCGCGCGGGATCGCTCTCACGGGCCAGCAGGGCTTCGAGGCGGGCCGCCACGGTCAGCCGCAGACGGCGCTCGCGCCGCAGGGTGGCCGGGTCGGTGGCGTGAGGGCCGTAGAAGTCGGCGGGTGATCGGTCGATCAGCTTCCGCAGCCCGTCCAGTTCCGGCGCGCCGAGATCGTCGAACGTCGCCGTCCGGGGGCTGAGCACCTCGCTGGCGCGCCACACCACCCAGGCGACCCCCGCGACGGCCAGCAGCATGCCGCCGGCCGCCGCGACCACGTCTCCCGCGTCGTCCAGGTCCTTGGCGACGACGAGTGGCCCGCCCGCCAGCACCAGAGCGCCGACTCCCGCCGCTGCCGCGGTGATCCAGCGCGCCGTGGCGCGCATGTCGGCGACGGAGGCCCGCAGATCGGCGAGAACGGGGTCGGGGACAGGGTCGCCGGCCTGCGGCTCGGCCGGGGTGCTCATCCCGGGAGGGGAGGGTGGTCGTCCGGTCCGGGGAAGTCCTCGTCGTCGCCGCGCAGGTCGGGCGGCGCCTGGTCGTCGGGGAGTTCTTCGTGCCGCACCCATGCGGTGCCGTTGAAGTACTCCACGTTCGGGCCGTAGAACCGGATGTCGCCCTCTTCGGGCTGCTGTGGTGGTGAACCCATGACGGGATTATCCGCAGAGTTGGGGTCAGTTGGCATCGAATGTGCTCAACTGGTGCTGTGTCGACGCCTATTGCCAGCGCTTGCTGTCGTCGCTTGTCGCCGTCGCCGAATCCCCGTCCCCTTCGTCGAAGGACTCCGCCGTGTACGACTTGACGCTCAGCACGCACGCCCGGGGTACCGTGATCGAGAGCCTGCACGGTCTGGTCGGGGCTTCCGGCCTCGTCACCACGGTGCAGACGACGGTCGGCCTGAACGACACGATCGGATCGATCATCGAGGCGGCTCCGCGTCTGTCGGAGGACCACGAGGTCAAGGCCAACGGGCTGATCGTGAGCCGCGTCGGGATGTACCGCATCGTCTGGGGCGTCGTCAGCCACCCCGACGGAAGCCTGGCGGTTCTCACCCCGATGCCTGCCTACGAGGGCCAGCCCTCCGACTGGATCCGCCACTACATGCGCGAGGTACTCGATCCCGTCATGGCTCTCTCCGGCCGCGGCCACCGCACCGGTGGAGGCGGCAACGGCACGGTGACCGACCCGGAGTTCGCGCGGGCGTTCAGGGAGGCATACGTCTGACCCGGAGCCCGCGAGCAGGGGAATATCCTGTTTTCCCGTCCTTCACCGCCTCTTTTCACGGTCCGGCCAGCCACTAGGATCTGCGTCGAGGGTCCGATCACGGGGAACGGTCGCCCTCGCGGGACACGACGAGCGGGGAACAGGCATGCGGGAAGGCCGGTGGGTCACGGTCACCGAGTCCGAGTTCGATCACGAACGCCGCGGCCTGGAGGCGATCCGGGAGAAGCTCCCGGACTCCGACCCCTGGCGTGCCTGGTCGAACTTCACCTTCACCGCGAACACCGGCCACGTCCGCGAGGTCGACCTGCTCGTCGTGGCCCCCGGCGGCGTCTGCATGATCGAGCTGAAGGACTGGCACGGCTCGGTCACCTCCGAGAACGGCACCTGGGTGCAGACCACGCCCGGCGGCCGCCGCCGTACGCACGGCAACCCGCTGCACCTGGTCAACCGCAAGGCCAAGGAACTGGCCGGCCTGCTCGCGCTGCCCGGCAACAAGCGGGTCTGGGTCGCCGAGGCCGTCTGCTTCACCGACAACGGCCTCCGCGTACGGCTGCCCGCCCACGACCAGAACGGCGTCTACACCGTCCCCCAGCTGGTCGAGATGCTCAAGCAGCCCCCACGTGACGAGCGGCGCCGCGTCACGGCGATCGGCTCGCGCGAGATCGAGGCGGCCCTCAAGAACATCGGCATCCGCAAGAGCGACGCGCAGTACAAGGTCGGCCCGTACGAGCTGCAGCGGAAGTCCTTCGACTCCGGGCCCACCTGGGCCGACTACCTCGCCCGCCACAGCGACCTGCCCGAGGCCGCCCGCGTCCGCATCTACCTCAGCGAGCGCGGCTCCGACGCCTCCCTGCGCCAGTCCGTCGAGAACGCCGCCCGCCGCGAGGCCGCGGTGCTGGGCCGGTTCAAGCACCCGGGCGCCGTCCAGCTCAAGCAGTACTTCCCCTCCGGGCACACCGCCGGTCCCGCGCTGATCTTCGACTACCACCCGGACACGTTGAAGCTGGACGAGTACCTGGTCCAGTACGGCGAGAAGCTGGACATCCTCGGCCGGATGGCGCTGGTCCGCCAGCTCGCCGAGACGATGCGCTCCGCGCACGCCAGCCGCATCCACCACCGGGCGCTCGCCGCCCGCTCCGTGCACGTCGTCCCCCGGCCGCGCGGCCGCAAGGGCCGGGCCGTCGGGGAGGAGGCCGCCTGGCTGACTCCGGACCTCCAGATCTCCGACTGGCAGATCGCCACCCAGCGCAGCGGCGACTCCTCGCAGGGCCAGGGCATGACCCGCTTCGCGCCGACCGCCCTGTCCGCGATGCACCTGGCCGACGACGCCGACGCCTACCTCGCCCCCGAGCTGACCGCCCTCAACCCCGACCCGGTCCACCTCGACGTGTACGGGCTCGGCGTCCTCACCTACCTCCTGGTCACCGGCAAGGCCCCGGCCGCCAGCCAGGCCGAGCTGCTGGCCCGCCTGGAGGCGGGGGAGGGCCTGCGCCCCAGCTCCCTGGTGGACGGCCTGTCGGAGGACGTGGACGACCTGGTGCAGGCCGCCACCGCCTACCGGCCCGGCCAGCGCCTGTCCAGCGTGGACGAGTTCCTGGAGCTGCTGGAGGTCGTCGAGGACTCCCTGACCGCCCCCGCCCCAGCGGCCCCCGACACGGAGGCGCCCGGCGAGGAGGACGGGGCCCCCGCCGACAAGGACCCGCTGGAGGCCGTAGCCGGTGACGTGTTCGCCGGCCGGTGGGAGATCCGCCGCCGCCTCGGCACCGGCTCCACCAGCCGCGCCTTCCTCGTCCGCGACCTCCAGGCCGAGGCCCGCAAGACCCGCCCGCTGGCCGTGCTGAAGGTCGCCCTCTCCGACAGCCGGGGCGAGATCCTCGCCCGCGAGGCCGAGGCCATGGGCCGCCTGCGCCCCCACTCCGGGATCATCCGCCTCGTCGAGCCCGAGCCGCTGCACATCGGCGGCCGTACGGTCCTGGCGCTGGAGTACGTCGGCGACGAACGCGACGACACCGGGCAGGGCGGCGAGGCCGGGTCCCGCCCGCGCCGCCGCGAGGAGACCGTCGCCCGCCAGCTCCGCGAGAACGGCCGCCTCCAGGTCGACCAGCTGGAGGCGTACGGCGACTACCTCTTCGGCGCCGTCGACTTCCTGGAGGGCGAGGGCGTCTGGCACCGCGACATCAAGCCCGACAACATCGCCATCCGCATCCGCCCCAACCGCACCCGCGAACTCGTCCTCATCGACTTCTCCCTCGCCGGCTACCCGGCGAAGAGCACCGACGCGGGCACCGACGGCTACCTCGACCCCTTCGTCGACGTCATCACCCGCGGCTCGTACGACTCGCACGCCGAGCGGTACGCCGTCGCCGTCACCCTGCACCAGATGGCCTCCGGCGAGCTGCCCAAGTGGGGCGACGGCAGCGTCCTGCCCCGCATGACCGAGGCGAAGGACTGGCCGTACCCGACGATCGCGGCCGAGGCCTTCGACCCGGCCGTACGGGACGGTCTCGTCGCGTTCTTCCAGAAGGCCCTGCACCGCGACGCGGCCCAGCGGTACCCCGAGCTGAAGCCGATGCGGGACGCCTGGCGCAAGGTCTTCCTCGACGCGTCCCAGACGGTCCCGTCCAGCCACCGGGCCCGCGCGTCGGCCCCGGCGCCCACGACGACCGGGGAGGGCCTGCCCGCCCAGGGCGCCGCCGCGGCGGCCATCGCGGACGCCGAACCCGAGAGCGCCGAGCAGCAGCGCGACCGGCTCGCCGCCGAGGTCACCCGGGACACCCCGCTGACCGTCTCCGGGCTCACGCTCGCCGCCCAGTCGTTCCTGTACGGCCTGGGCCTGACGACGGTCGGCGAACTGCTCGACCACAGCCGCCGCAAGCTCGTCAACGCCCCCGGCCTGGGCGCCAAGACCCGCAACGAGGTCCAGCAGCGGCAGCGGGAGTGGGGCGAGCGGCTGCGCGAGATCCCCGTCTCGCCGCTCACCCCGAAGGGACGGGCGGAGGCCAAGGAGGAGCTGGAGCAGCTCACGGCCGCCGAGTCGGCCCTGGTCGGCCACCTCGCCACGGGCGAGTCGGCGGGGACGCTGCCCGCCCGCACGCTGCGCTCGGTCAGCCTCGACACCCTCGCCACCGTCTTCGTGCCCGCCGTCAACAACAACGGCTCCAACCGCAACAAGGCGGAGATGGTACGGCTGCTGCTGCGCCTGCCCGACGAGCACGGGGTCCTGCCGGACATCGGCGTCTGGCCGAAGCAGAAGGACGTCGCGGAGGCCCTCGGGCTGAGCCAGGGCCGTATCCCGCAGATACTCAAGGACGAGCGCAAGCGCTGGAAGGCGGAGCCCGCCGTCCAGGCGCTGCGCGAGGAGATCATCGACCTGCTGGTGAGCATGGGGCGGGTCGCCTCGGCGGTGGAGATCGCGGACGCCCTGGCGGTCCGGCGCGGCACGCATCTCGCGGGGCGTGAGCAGCGGCGCGCGATGGCGCTGGCGGCCGTACGGGCCGTGGTCGAGGTGGAGCAACTGGTCCCGCAGGAGGCCGAGTTCCAGCACCAGCCGAACCGCAAGGCGACGGACGAGTCCCTGGGCGCCGGCCTGCTCGCCCTCGACGTACGGGAGGACGACGGCCCGGACACCCCGACGGCGCCCGGTCTGCTGGAGTACGCGACCCGCCTCGGCCGTACGGCGGACCGACTGACCAAGCTGGACACCCTGCCGACGGCCGCGACCGTCCTGGCCGAGCTGGGCGCGCTGACGGTGCCGCCGGGCGCGGTCAACTGGGACGAGCGGCGCATGGTGGAGCTGGCGGCAGCGGCCTCCGTGAACGCCGCCGCCACTCCGCGCCTGGAGATCTACCCGCGCGACCTGCCGCTGGTCCGGGCGCTGCGCCTCACCCAGGCCGGGCTCGTCCGCTGGATCCCGGGCGTACCGGAGGGGCGGCAGCCCGGCCTGACGGGCGAGGACGTGCACGAGCGGGTGCGCGCCCGCTTCCCGGAGCTGGTCGTGGTGGACAGCCGGGGCGGCGCCTCCCACGAACTCCCGACGGGCGGCCCGCTCACCAAGGCCCTGCGCGACGCGGGCTTCGAGCTGTCGCTCAACACGCGCGAGGACACGGGCACGCTGCGCTACCTGCCGACGCGGGTGGACGACGCGTCCAGCTACCTCACGACGGGCGCGTGGCGCCAGTCGACGCGTACGGGCGCGGTGACGCGGTACGCCGACGACCCGCAGCTCGCGGGCGCGGTGCGCGCGGAGGAACGGCTGCTCGCGTCGGCCCGCCGGGACGGGTACCGGGTGTTGACCGTACGGCAGCAGTTGGTACGGGACGCGGTGCGGGAGTTGGGCGCGGAGCGGCTGGGCGCGGGCGCGGTGTCGGTGACGGAGCTGTTCCTGGAGGCCCTGCACGCGCAGGTCACGCCGGGTACGAAGCCGACCTGGGAGACCCTGCTCAAGGCGGACGCCGCCGAGCCGGGGTCGAAGGGCGCCGTGAAGTTCGCGGAGTACGTGCGGACGGCGTGGGGCGCGGTGGAGCCCAGGGTGGCGGAGCTGCTGGGCGACGGGGGTGGCGGTGGGGCTGGTCCTGTTGACCCTGCCGGTTCTGTCGGTCCTGTGCTGCTGACGGAGGCCGGGGTGTTTGCGCGGTACGACGCGATGGGCGTCCTGGACCGGCTGGCGTCGGCGGCCCGGCGGGGCGGGCGGGGGCTGTGGCTCCTGGTCCCGCAGGCCGACCCGTCGCGTGAGCCCCGGCTCGGGCAGGTGGCCGTGCCGTACCAGGCCGGCCTGGGGGAGTGGATTCAGCTTCCGGACACGTGGGTGGGCAACGCCCATCGCGGGTCCGGCGAGGGCGTGGCAAGTGCGGGTGCAAGTGCCAGTGGTGTCGAGGGAGACGTCAAGTGATCGACCGCAAGGCTCTGTTGAACGACCTGAAGCAGCAGGTCAAGGCGGTCGAGGCGGACCTCGGGCGACAGGTGAAGGCGCTGGGGGAGGTCGGTGCGCGGCTGAGGGCCGAGTACGACCAGGCGCGAAAGCTGGGGCGTACGGCGGCGACGTGGACCTCGTGGCTGGACGAGCGGGTCACGCAGGTCGCGGTGGCGTGGGTGCTGGGGACGGTCTTCGTACGGTTCTGCGAGGACAACCGGCTGATCCCGGAGCCGTACCTGACGGGGCCGGACGGCGACCGGCGGGAGCTGGCGGAGTCTCGGTACGACGCGTACGTGGAGTCGGACGAGGACCCGACGTACCGGGGGTGGCTGGAGAAGGCGTTCGAGGAGCTGGGGCAGGGGCAGGCGGGACGGCTGCTTTTCGACAAGCGGCACAACCCGCTGTACCAGGTTCCGCTGTCGCATGACGGGGCGCGGGAGCTGGTCGAGTTCTGGCGGGGGAGGGACGAGGCGGGCGTCCTCGTCCACGACTTCACCGACCCGCTGAACGAGGACGGTACGGAGGGGTGGGACACGCGGTTCCTGGGTGACCTGTACCAGGACTTGAGTGAGGCTGCGCGTAAGACGTACGCGCTGCTTCAGACGCCGGTGTTCGTGGAGGAGTTCATCCTCGACCGGACGATGAACCCGGCGGTGCGGGAGTTCGGGTACGAGGAACTGAAGATGATCGACCCTACGTGTGGGTCGGGGCACTTTGTGCTGGGGGCGTTTCGGCGGTTGGTGCGGCTTTGGGGGAGGGGCAGCCGGGGCGGGATGTGCATGAGCGGGTGCGGGCGGCGCTGGACTCCGTGCACGGTGTGGATATCAACCCGTTCGCGGTGGCTATTGCTCGGTTCCGGTTGCTGGTTGCGGCTATGGCGGCTAGTGGGGTGCGGACGCTGGCGGAGGCGGCCAAGTATGAGTGGCCGGTTCATCTCGCGGTGGGGGACTCGCTGATCAAGGCCCGCCGATCTCAGCAGGGCAACCTGTTCGGCGGGGTGGACGAGGACTTCGCGGACGAACTGGCCGAGTTCAAATACGCCACGGAGGATGTGCACCAGTACCCGGAGATCTTGCGGCCGGGGCGGTATCACGTGGTGGTGGGGAACCCGCCTTACATCACGGTGGAGGACAGGAAACTTAACGAGCTGTACCGAGAGCTGTATTCGGCGTGCGCGGGTACATACGCGCTGTCAGTTCCGTTCGCCCAGCGGTTCTTCGAGCTGGCTAAGCGTGGGAACGCCGAGGGGGGCGGCTACGGCACGGTTGGGCAGATCACCGCCAACTCCTTCATGAAGCGGGAGTTCGGAGCGAAGCTCATCGAAGGATACTTTGGGCACGCGGTGGAGCTGACCGAGGTGATCGACACCTCAGGCGCCTATATTCCAGGCCATGGAACGCCGACCGTCATCTTGATTGGCAAGCAACGGGGTGGGGACGGGCGGGCACCCGTGATCCGAACTGTCCGCAGCGTTCAGGGCGAGCCCGGTGCGCCAGAGGATGCCGAGGATGGCCTGGTCTGGCGGGCGATCGTTGAACAGATCGAAAGGCCGGGCTCCGTTAGCCAATGGGTATCCGTCGATGACCTGGACCGGAAGAGATACTTCGGGCAGCAGCCTTGGATTTTGGCCGATGGTGGATTGGAGATGGTAGGGCAACTGCAGCGCGTATCCGATGTGTCTTTGGGGCAAGTGGTGGAGACGATTGGACGTACGACGAAGTCTGGTGCCGACGATATCTACTTCCTGCCCAACTCTGCGACGGCACGACGTCTGCGTTTGGACAATAATGTCCGCTCGCTAGTCGTGGGCGCGAGTGTTCGTGACTTTCAGATCGCCGACGCGATTACCCTCTGCGCTCCCTATCAAGACCGCGAGAACGAACAACCGATTGACGAGGCGAGCCACGTAGTCTCACGTTACTTGTGGGTAGCTCGTTCTCTGCTCCGCGGACGCATGCTTTTCGGTAAGACGATGGTCGAGCATGGGCGACCGTGGTACGCCCATTTGGAGAGTTATTCGAAGAGGCTTCGGACCAGAAATGGCTTGACCTTTCCCTTCGTTGCAACGCACAACCACGTTGTGTTCGATCGTGACGGGGCTCTTTTTGGCAGCACTGCTCCGGTGATCAAGTTGCGGGAGGGGGCGAGTGATGAGGAGCACCTACGGCTGCTTGGGTTGCTCAACAGCTCTACGGCTGGGTTCTGGCTCAAGCAGGTGAGTCAGGGCAAGGGTGGCAGTGGCCTGGGGCGCGGAATTCAGAGCGAAGCGTGGGAAGAACGCTATGAGTTCACTGGCACCAACCTTGAAGAATTCCCCATTCCGGCCTCTCATCCCACCGCCCTTGCTACTGCCCTTGACGCCCTCGCCCAGCAACTCGCCTCCACCAGCCCCGAAGCAGTGGCGGCCAAGTCCACTGCCACAGCCCTCCGTGAAGCCAAGGCTCGCTGGGAGTCCACTCGCTCTCGCATGATCGCCCTCCAAGAGGAACTGGACTGGCAGGTCTACTCCCTCTACAACCTTCACTCCGAAGACCTTCGCGTCTCCGAGGACCCCGACGACCCCAGCATCCCCGAGCTCGCACTCGGTGAGCGCGCCTTCGAAATCGTCCTCGCCCGCCGCGTAGCCGCAGGCGAGGCCAGCGACGAGTGGTTCAAGCGGCACAACTCCACGCCCATTACGGAGATCCCTGCGCACTGGCCTGCCCCTTACCGCAAAGTCGTCCAGAAACGCATCGATGCCATCGAGTCGAACCGCGCCATTGGCATGGTCGAGCGCCCCGAGTACAAGCGCCGCTGGGCCACTGAAGGCTGGGACGCACTCCAAGAAAAGGCCCTCCGCTCCTGGCTGCTCGACCGTATGGAGAATCGGGAACACTGGTTCGACGAGAACGGTCAGCCCACCATCCTCACTCTGGCTCGCCTCACCGACGCCCTCTCCCGTGACGAGGACTTCGTCTCCGTTGCCAAGCTCTACGCGCCCCGTAAGGAACTCGCGAAGGTCGTCGCCGAGCTGATCAGCGACGAGCACGTGCCGTTCCTCTCCGCCCTGCGTTACAAGCCCTCCGGCCTCAAGAAGCGCGTCGACTGGGAAGAGGTGTGGGACCTCCAGCGCAAGGAGGACGCCGCGCCCGACGAGCCCGCCAAGCGGAAGATCCGGGACTCCATCCCCGTACCGCCGAAGTACACGTCTGCTGACTTCCTCCGCCCCTCCTACTGGAGGGCGCGCGGCAAGCTCGACGTGCCCAAGGAGCGGTTCATTTCTTACGGGCAGACCAACGCCGCCACCCCCGAGCTGTACGGGTGGGCCGGCTGGGACCACCGCGAGCAGGCGCAGGCTCTCGCCACGTACTTCACCAACACCGCGCTGTCCACCGAGGAGATCACGCCCTTCCTCGCCGGCCTGCTGGAACTCCAGCCGTGGCTGTCCCAGTGGCACAACGAGTTCGACATGCTCTACAGCGGCTCCCCGGCGGACTTCTTCGCCGGTTACCGCCAGCAGAAGCAGGGCGAGCACGGCCTCACCGACGACGACCTCCGTGCCTGGCGTCCTGCGGCCGCGACCCGAGGTCGTCGCGCAGCAGCGAAGCCGTAGCCAGGAGTAGTTCGACGTCGGTCGGTTCGGGGGCCACCCGGTGCGTGCGCGGGTGGCCCTGTTGCTGCACGTGCAGCTCAGCCCACACGGTCTTTCCCGGGGCTGCATGGCGAGGGGTGACGCCCCAGTCATCCGAAAGGGCGGCGACGAGGAGCAGGCCCCGGCCGGACTCGGACAGCGAGTCGGTCACCGGAGGGCTGGACGGAGGCTGCTTCTCGGCGCGGGTGTCGGTCACCTCGACCCGGACGATGCCCTCGCCCAGGACGAGGTGAAGGTGGAAGTCCCGGCCGGGGACATGCCCGTGGCGTACGGCATTGGCGGCGAGTTCCGCCGTGATGAGGGTGAGCGTTTCGTTGACGGGGGCGGTGTAGGGGTGGCCCCAGTCGTCCAGGCGGTGCGAGACGAGTCGGCGGGCGAGACGGGCACCGCGCGGTGTTGAGGTGAAGCGCATGGTGAACTCGCGTTCGGGCGCGAGGCGCCGTGGCATATGCCCGTTCGGGGGAGTTGCTGACTTCATGGGGTAAACGGTCGCGGACTCTGCGTAGCTTTGACCAGGAGCGATGCGCTGACGAGTACGGGCTGTACACGCGGGCGGTGCGCTTGTACATGGTGGTGGGCGTGACCGGTTCCCGGGCCCCGAGTTGGCCGACCGGGTGGTTGTACGAGAGGAGCTGCGGCGTGGACGACGAGGTTCAGCAGCCGGAGTACGAGGTCGGGACGGGCATGCTGTGCGTGTTCGGGAGGCAGCTGAAGCTGTTCCGGGAGCGGGCGGGTATGGACCGCGCGGCGCTCGGGTCGCTGACCGGGTACTCGGCCTCGACGATCGCGTCGTTCGAACAGGCGAGACGTATTCCGCCGCCGAAGTTCATCGACCGAGTTGATGAAGTGCTCCATGCTGGTGGGGTGTTGAGCACCAGCAAGGATGAGGTGGCTCGGGCTCAGTATCCGGCGTTCTTTCGAGACGCGGCTAAGTTGGAGGCCGAGGCAGTTGTGCTGCACGTGTACGCCACCCAGGCTGTGCCAGGGCTCTTGCAGACCGAGGAGTACGCGCGGGGGGTGTTCGCCATGTGGCGCCCGCAGTTGGACGAGGGAGTCATCGAACAGCGGCTGGCCGCCCGACTGGCGCGACAGGAAATCTTCGACCGGCGGCCCGCTCCACACCTGTGCTTTGTGGTCGAGGAGGCCGTAATCCTGCGTCCGCTTGGCGGTGAGACGGTATGGCGAGGGCAGTTGGAGCAGCTCCTACTCATTGAGGAGAAGCGGAACGTGGAGATCCAGGTGATGCCGCTCTGCCGTCAGGAACATGCGGGATTGGCTGGTCCGTTCACCTTGATGGAGATGAAGGATGGGCGCAGGATCGCCTATGCGGAGGTACAAGGAGACAGCCGGGTTCACACCGAGCGTCAGAAGATCCGAGAGCTTGAGCGTACGTACGGGTCCTTGCGCGCGCAGGCCCACACTCCGGCAGAATCGCGCTTGTTGATCGAGAAGCTGTTGGGAGAGAGATGAGCGGGGAAAAGGCCAAGCTCAGCCTGGATGGACTGGCCTGGTTCAAGAGCAGTTACAGCGCTGGTGACGGCGGCGAATGCGTCGAAGTCGCCGTCCGCCCCGCCAGCGTCCATGTCCGCGACTCAAAGGACACAACCCGCGCCGCCCTGGCCGTGGCCTCCACGGCGTGGACCGCGTTCGTCGAGTTCGCAGCACTCTGACAGGCGCTGGGCCCTCGGCAGGTGTGCACGTGCTGAGGGCCCAGCGTTTATCTCAACAGTGGGCAGACCCCCCGCGTTCGGCATCAGGGCTACGGGTTCTTGTCCGCTCTGGGGATGAGCGGCTGCCCGCCGGGGAGGGGCTGGTGCGCGAGCTGACGAGAGTCGCTTCTCTGAAGGGTGGCCTGCCGCCCGGTTCGGTCAGTGCAACGCCCGCCGCGCCGCACTGATGAGACGGTGCGCGTCAACGCCGTACACCGCGGACTCCCGGAGTGTCCTCCAGGTGCGCAGGTAGGTGTCCACGCTGGCCTCGTCATCGATCCACAACTCCGCGTGCCAGTTCTCCACGATCACCTGGCGGTCGTCGTAGATCCAGAAGGCGGTGGCCGGGGGGATCTTGAGGGCGGCGGAGAGCGGGATGATCCCCAGTTCGACCGTGGTGAGGCCGATGACTCCCATGAGGCGGTCGAGCTGGGCGGCGAGCACCGACGGAGGGCAGATCTGGACGTGCAGGGTGGCTTCCCACATGAGGATGCGATACCGCTTCGTCGAGTCGTACAGGGACTCTTGGCGCCTCATACGCGACGCCACTGCTTCTTCGATGTCGCGTGGCGACTGATGCAGCTCCGTGAAGCGTGTGAAGACCGAACGGGCGTAGTCCGGTGTTTGAAGGACGCCGACGATCATGGAGCCTTGCCAGACGCGAAAGGTGCGCGTCCTCGCGTGTTCGGCGTTGCGTGCGTCCTGTACGGGCTTGTGTCCTGCGGCAAGTTGCCGACGCCATGATCGAATGTGGGACTCGAAGCCTCGGAGCCTGGCAAGCAACTCGTCACGCGCCTCCGGCCGACCGGTGCTCTCGGCCCACTTCCGCAGGTCTTCCGGCGTGGGCGTTGTCCGGCCGTTTTCCAGCTTGCTGACCTTCGACTTGTGCCATCCGCACCTGTCGGCGAGCTCGGTACCGGTGATACGGCCACCTGGGGCTGACAGCCGAAGCTCTCGGAGGCGTTGCCCGAGGGCTTCGCGCGCCTTCTGGTAGTCCGTGCTCACCGGTACACACCTGATTCTGCTACTTCTTCACGGCCAGGCCGGCCGCGAAGTCCTCGTACGGGACGGCGTGATGCATGGCCGCGTCGCGCACCATGGAGTACCGCACCACCTCGGCGGGCTCCGTGATCAGTTCGACGCCTGTCAGGTTGTCGGCGTCGTCGAACTGAAGCAACGCGACCATGCGCGAATCGAAGAGCCAGAAGTCCTCGGAGGGCAGGTTGAGCCGGTCGGCGTCCGCGCGCCAGAGGTTCATCATCCTCTCGCCTACGGCGCTATTACGACGTGCGTTGTCGAGCAGGTACAACTGCCCTGTCGTCGGCGGGTTGTCGACGACACGGACCCGCTCGATGCGCTTACCGAGCGCGGTCTGCACGCGGCGATTGGCACACCACTCCGAGTCGGTTTCGTCCCAGTCGACCGACTCGCCACGCAGGAACTGGGCGTACGTGTCGGTGCCTTCGTCGGATGCGTAGCGCCGCCGGGTCTCCAGCCGCCACGCTGTGTGCTCGAACTGCTCGAAGAGTCGACCGAAGCCGTCCAGGTCGATGATCTTCGCTTCACGAGTCATGTCCTTCGGCCCCCAGTCCACGAGCAGTGATCGAGGCACCACGATCGGGACCTCGCCCTCGCCCAAGTGCCGAAGCTGGGCGATGTCCTCGGGGTTGGTGAGCGGCGGGCCGTGCACCACGACTTCTCCCGAGTCGAGGTCCTCGTGCACCGAGGGGCATCCGTCGTCGCCGCTACCCGTCCCGTTGAAGCGCAGCCGTCGCACCATGAGCAGTTCCTTTCACCGGGGGCCGATGCGTCAAGCCTCCCCGCAGGTGATGCCTCATGCGTACTGTTCAGCCGGGCCATACGAGGAACTTCGGGGAACTCGCCCGCGAAGTCAAGCAACTTCGAGGAACTCGCCTGTCTCCCGGTCCCGCCCTTCCCTACCGTCCCGTTCATGGCTACAGCACAACTGGCGCAGGACACCGATCCCTTCGCAGCCGCAGAAGAACCGAAGGCGGCACCTTCTCAGGCACGCGTCGCCTTCATGGCCCCGTAAAGGTCCGAAACCTGCCCAGGCGGGTCCTACCGCGTCACCGAGGAGAGACATGTTCGTCCATTCCGGCCGTCTGCCCACGAGCACGGCGGTCCCGCAGGGAACCATCACCCCGACGCCGTGGGGAGTCGGCCGCATGGCGCCGTACCCCACCATGGCCCCCGAGTACGCCACCGCCCGGCTGGACCCGGCCTCCCAGACGGCTGTGTTCTTCGACGCGGCCGGCCAGGTCATGGAGATGCCGGGCCATGGCACCAGCACCGGCACCAGCCCCTCCACCGGCACCAGCCCCGACGGGCAGAACCAGGGCGCCACGGACACCGACACCGGCAGCGACGGCGACCAGTGAACGACCCGCGTCCGGTGCTGGTCGTCACCAGCCTGCACGACCCCACCTCCGACGTGGTGATCCGCGAGCTGCACGACCGGGACATCCCGGTCGTGCGGTTCGACTCCGGGGACTTCCCCGCATCCCTGACGGTGGAGGCGGAGATCACCCCGCACGGCATCCGGGGACGCCTCCTCACCCCGTCCCGTACCGCCGACCTGGCCGACGTCCGTGCCCTCTACTACCGGCGGCCGACCGGGTTCGCCTTCCCGCACCTCGACGAGCAGGACGCGCGGTTCGCCATCACCCAGGCCCGGTACGGGCTCGGCGGAGTGCTGGCGTCACTGCCGGGCTGCCTCTACGTCAACCACCCGCACCGCATCGGAGACGCGGAGTTCAAACCCTCCGGTCTGGCCGCAGCAGTGGAGGCAGGCTTCCTGGTGCCGCCCACTCTGATCACCTCCGACCCCGACGCCGCACGGGCCTTCGTCAAGCGGCACGGCTCGGCCATCTACAAGCCGCTGCACAACCCCGTCTACCGGGTCGACGGCGTCTCGAACGTCGTGAAGGTCGCCGAGGTCTCCGCAGTGGACATCGACGACGGCGTGGCGGGCACCGCCCACCTGTTCCAGCGGCGCATCGTCAAATCCGCCGACGTACGGGTGACCGTCATCGGCGACCAGGTGTACTGCGTCCGGATCGACTCCGACCTCTTGGACTGGCGCACCGACTACGACCGACTGACCTACACGCCTGTGGAGCCGCCGCCCGGCATCGTGCCGGCCCTCCGCCACTACATGGACCACTTCGGGCTTGTCTTCGGGGCTTTCGACTTCTGCGTGGCCGAAGACGGGCCATGGTGGTTCCTGGAGTGCAACCCCTCGGGCCAGTGGTACTGGCTGGAACCTGAGACGGGCCTGCCCCTGTGCGCGGCCCTGGCAGACCTCTTGGAGAGGAAGACCACGACGTGACAGACGACAAGGGCCTCCGTCTCGCTCTCGCCGAGCGCCTGGCCGCCGACGGCCGGCTGCGCACCGAACCGTGGCGAGCCGCCGTCGAAGCCGTGCCCCGGCACGAGTTCCTGCGCGGCGGCTTCTTCGAACGGGCCGACAGCCCCGGACAGACCGCGTGGCAGCCCGTCCTTCCCGACGCCCCCCAATGGCTGGGCCGCTGCTACGACGACGACTCCCTCGTCACCCAGATCGCCGGAACGATCGCACCTCACGACATCCGCGGCGAGATCCTGCGCGCGCCCACCTCATCCAGCACCCTGCCCGGCCTCGTCGTCCGGATGCTCGAAGACCTCCAGGTCGAAGACGGGCACCGTGTGCTGGAGATCGGCACCGGCACCGGCTACTCCACCGGCCTCCTCTGCCACCGGATCGGCGACGACTTCGTGACGTCCGTGGAGATCGACCCGGACGTCTCCACCCGTGCTCGTGCCGCACTCGGGCACGCCGGGTACGCGCCGCTCCTGGTCGTCGGTGACGGCCTCGCCGGTCACCCGGACGGCGCCCCGTACGACCGGCTGATCGCCACGTGCGGCGTCACCGAGCTGCCTCGTGCGTGGGTGGAGCAGACCCGGCCCGGCGGGATCATCCTCGCCACCCTGTCCGGCTGGCTCCACTCCTCCGAACTCGCCCGCCTCACCGTGGGCGAGGACGGCACCGCCCGAGGCCGACTCCTCGACGGCCACATCTCCTTCATGATCGCCCGCCCCCAGCTCCCGCCCCCGCTCGGCCTGCTGCCCGATCCGGACGACAGCGACGACGAACGCGCCACCTCTCTCGCCGCCGACTCCCTCGACGACTGGAACACCCGCTTCGTCGCCCAGCTCGCGGCCCCCCACGCGCAGCGCCTCGGCATCAACCGGGACGGCCGGACCGAACACCTTCTGGTCGACGTCCACGCCGGCGCCTGGGCCACCCTCGTCCAGGACGGCGACAGCTGGACCGTACGGCAGGGCGGCCCCGCGCGCCTGTGGGACGACATCGAGGAGAACGTGAACCGATGGCGCGCCGACGGCGCCCCCCGGCCCGACCGCTTCGAGGTGACCGTCACCCCTGCCGGGCAGACCGTGACCTGGCCCAAGGTCTGACGGCAACGAGCACCAGGAGGACGTGAGAGGGCGGAAGAGGAGTGTCATCGTCCACCTCAGCGGATGCCCCCTGTCTCGCACGCTGAGGTGCTGACACCCGAAGCCCTGGTGGTGGGCCCCTGAACGGCCTGCCCCTGCCCTGCCTGTGGCCGGGACAGGGGCAGGCCCTCGCGAGGAGGAATCGCTATGCCCGCACAACACGACATCGCCGCCGAGACCGAGCTGTGGGACGCCTTCACCGCTTCCGCCTTCAAGGACGACGCGGAGCCGGGTTTCTGCTGGACCCAGTACGCCGGTCACGGCCCCGGCCCGGAGCTGCTGGGCGACCCGCGTTCCGTTCTGGAGATCGGCTGTGGCACCGGCCGCGCCCTGGCCCACCTCGCTGAGCGTGGCATCGCCGCTCGCGGCGTGGACCTGTCTCCCGTCATGGTCGAGAAGACCACCGCGAAGTGGGCAGGCACCGGGGCGGAGTTCGTGTGCTCCGAGGTGCTGGAGTACCTGAGCGATCACGAGGACGCGTACGACGCCGTCTACTCGATCTTCGGAGCCGCCTGGTTCACCGACCCGGGCCGTCTCTTCCCCCTGGTCCGCCGAAGGCTCCGGCCCGGCGGCGTCTTCGCGTTCTCGCAGCCGCCGGCCATCCCTGGCGCGTACGGGCCACAGGGCATGTACAAGGGAGGTTTCGCCGGAAAGGCGATGTTCACCTACCGCTACAGCTACCGCCCGGCCGTCTGGGAGCGCCTGCTCACGCGGGCCGGGTTCGCCACGGCCGACGCGCGGATCCTCGACGCGCCTCACCCCGGGCACATCGGGACGCTCCTCGTTCGAGCGGTGGCTCCGTAACAGACCCCGGCCGAGAGCGTCTTTGGTGCTCGGCGAGGGCTCGGCCCTTGCCCGGCGTGTGGCGCAGCCCGCGATCCCGCCCACCGGAGGAACCGCATGGAGCTGATCTCCAGCGCGTCCTTCTGCGAAGGCCGGGCATCTTCAGCAGCGCTGGGCGCCTTGTCCCACCGGGCGGCGTGCCGACGCTGGCCGCCATCGCGTCTGCCTGGACGCGGTCGGTTCGTGACGGTGGTCGCCTTCCCGGGGGTGATCGTCAGTGTGTCGGACCCGGCCCGCACGTTCAGCGTCACTCCATAACGAGGGTCAACAAGCTGCGGAACTGGCGCTCTTGGCGCGAGGAGCTACTGTAGGTTCCTGCCATGAAGCAGGGTAAAGAGGTCGAGAACCCCGAATCGCGTTTCTTCGCGCTACTGCTGGCGGCAGCGAAGCTTCCGGGTGTCCGCATCAACAGGGAGGCGTACCTTCGAAGTGCGTTGGCTCGCCGCTGCTCCGAGGACGACATCCGCCGGGCGATAGAGGAGACCCCCGCCACGGCGGGCATCCCTGTCGAGGTTCTCGACAAGGTGGCCAACGACTCCATCCGTTTTGAGACGGCGAAGGTCAGTGCCCTCTCCGCGGCCGCCGGGATTCCTGGCATCATGGCCCTTCCTGCTACGGTGCCCGCCGACACGGCACAGTACGTCGGCCACATGCTGCGCATCGCGCAGAAGCTCGCTTACCTCTACAGCTGGCCCGATCTGTTCTCCGACGACGGTGATGACGTCGATGACGCCACCAAGGGAGTGCTCACGCTGTTCTTCGGCGTGATGTTCGGCACCAAGTCAGCGAACGTCGCGGTGGGGAAAGTCGCCGGGATGATGGCGGAGCAGGTCGCCAAGAAGCTGCCGCAGAAGGCACTCACCCACGGTGTCGTCTACCCGATGGTGAAGAAAGTGGCGGGCTATCTCGGTGTCAAGATGACGACGCAGTCCTTCGCGACGACCGTCTCGAAGGCCATCCCCTTGGTAGGGGCCGCTGTCTCCGGCGGGCTCACCCTCGCGACCTACCTCCCCATGGCCAAGAGGCTGAAGAGGCACCTCGCCGACCTGCCGCTGGCGCAACCGTCGGACCGGGTGATGGAAGGGGAAGTCGTGGAAGACCAGGTACCTTTCCCTACACCCCGTGCTGAACAGCACGGGGCAGAGGCCACCGACGTCGAGCTGGAGGAACCTCAGCCTTGATGCCGCAAGCGCACCCCTGAGTGCCGAAGGGCGGCCGATGCGGCGGGTGTTCTCGTCATCGCCGCCGGGGGTGGTGATCTGTGGGCGTGAGGGCTCGTTCGTCCTCCTGCCTCGCTGATCACCGCGAACCGCGAGAACCTGCTGGAGCACCGGACACCTGGGGCGGAGCCAGGGAGATGATCTCCCGGGCGAAGAATCGTGGATTTCTCACCACGCACATCAAGCGCATTGAATCCGACGTTGTGTCCCGATCACCGTTCACCGAAGAGTACAGCCACCGCGAACCCGTCTGCCCTGATTCGGCCGACTCCGTGAGCGTTGTTCTGTCTGGGTGGGACAGGGGCTGGTCTTTGCCGAAAGGAACACCCGGCTGTCGGATGTCAAGCTCAGAAATCGTGCCTCTTGGGCTTCCCCCAGGAACTCGTGAGAAAGTAAATCCACCAAAGCGGGTTGATGAAGTTAAGCCAATTCTTTCTGTTCTTGAGGTGGCGTTCCCAGTAGGCATCCTGCTCTTCCACGGTGCCGATCTTGTTGGGCTGGGCGTATCCGAGGACGGGAACCAGATCTCGAACTGTTGAAGGGCGCCACATATGGAGAACGTAAACCATCCACGCGCCGTGTGATGCGGAGAGGCCTGAAGGTCTCACGTTAACGCGTGCTCCGTTGCAGCAGAGCAAGATGTTTCTTGACGAGAGTTCTCTTCGCATGGATCGCAAAGCTTCAAAAATATTGTCGCCGCTCGCGGTCGACTCAACCCCGTTGGGTGATTCGAGGCGAAGATTCCATGGACCCTCCCCATCGACCAGCATCTTCCATTGGTCTTCGTGGTCATCTTTTTGGACGCGGATCGTAATTTCTTCAGTCATCCCACATATCCCGGGTTGTCGATGATCTCCCCCGTTGGCATTCCGTAGCGCCATCGTTCAGCGCGAACAATGTTGCTCGGATCGATGTTCCTAAATATGACCTCTCGCTCAGACGGGAAGCCAGTGCCATTTATCCAGGCTCGAATTGCTCCCCCCAGGGACCGGTTGACATCCACACCGTATCCGGCACCGCGGATCTCGTATACCCAGGTGCCACGGCCTTGGGCTGACATGGGGAAATTTCCTGCCTGGCTGGCACTCTTGCTGGTTCCCACCCAGTTCGACGGGTCATCGTGGAGCGCGTATCGGCCGATGTCCTCGTTGGTGCCCTTGGGTGAGAATCCATTCTGGAAAATTTCTTCAGGAAGTCGCGTGTCGCCACGGTAGACCACTCGGGGTTCCACCACGGCCTTGCGTGGGACATTGAAGTCGTCTGCGACAGCTTGACGGCATGGAGTCAGACCTTCAGGGTCGATTTCCTCCAACGGGTTCCGTACGTAGCCGACAGGGTTGGGTGCAGGCGCCAGTCCGAGGGGGTCCGGGGTCAGGTAGCGGGCGGTTTCGGGGTCGTAGTGGCGGAAGTAGTTGTAGTGAAGGCCCGTCTCGGGGTCGTAGTACTGGCCGGGGAAGCGGAGGGGGGTGTAGGCGGTGCTGTCGGCAGCCCAGGCCGTTGTGCCCCACAGCGTGCTGCGGGTCCGCCACGCGATCTCGCCCTCCTCGTCGACGAGTTCGCTTGGCGTGCCCACCAGGTCCGTGACGATGGCGAAGAAGCGGGAGTCGATCTCCTCTTGGGGAGCGTCTGCCGCCGTTATTCGTTCGGTCTGGGTGATGGGGCGCAGGCCCTGGTGGTCCCAGGTGAGGGTGACCGGGTCGGGCAGGGCCGTAGAAGTGGTGGTCTGTTCGCAGAGGGTGGTGCCGTCCCAGGTGAAGACGACGTGCTCGACCACCGTTTCGCCGTCGTCCGCCATGCGGAGTTTCGCCGTACGGCGGCCCAGCGGGTCATACGTGTACCGCCAGCGCGTGCCGTCCGGGGTCGTCACGGACGTCAGGCGGTCCTCGGCATCCCACGCGTACCGCCAGGTGTCCGGTTTGCGGGACAGGCGGGTCTTCTGGCGGAGGGTGATGCGGCCCAACGCGTCGTGTTCGTAGCGGACGCCTCCCGCGCGGGTGATGCGGGTGCCCGTGTAGGCGCGGAGGCCGGTGGCCTCCTGACCGGGGTGGTCCGACGGCCAGGACGCCGAGGTCTGGTTGCCCGCCTCGTCGTAGGCGTATCTCTCCGTCCAGTCGGCCGCGTGGACCGCTGTCACGCGGCCTGCCGCGTCGAGGTCGAAGCGGCGGGAGCCGGAGAGTCGGTCGTCGATGCCGGTCAGATTGCCGTCGGCGCGGTAGGTGTACGCGCGGTGTTGGATCGGGCGGCCCGACGTGCCGGTCACCGACTGGGTGGTCAGGCGGCCCAAGGAGTCGAAGGTGTGCGCCAGGGTGACGGTCTCACCGATGCGGCGGGTCAGCTCGCGGCCGGCCTCGTCGTAGGTGAAGTCGATGGTGTGGCCCGAGGCTGTCATCCCCGTGCGGCGGCCGGTCGCGTCGTATGTCCAGGTCGTCGTCACGCCGGTCGGTGTCGTGCGGCCTGTTCGGCGGCCCAGATCGTCATACGTGTGCGTCAGTTCGCGGCCGTCGACCCTCTCCGAGCGCACCCGGCCGAAGCGGTCACGCAGGATCGTCAGCGTCGTACCGTCCGGGCCCGTCGCCTGCGCGAGTTGGTCCGTCATGTCGTACGCGTATGTGGTGACGTCGCCTGCCGCGTTCTTGCGGACCAGCTGGCCCAGGGCGTTGCGCTCGAACGACACCACCTGGCCGAGCGTGTTCGTGCGGGAGATCAGGCGGCCCGCCGCGTCGTGTGCGTAGGTGAGGGTGCGGTCGTCGAAGTCCGTCTCGGCGAGCAGCGAGCCTGCCGGGTCGTACTCGTAACTCCAGTTCAGGCCCTGCGGGTTGGTGACCTTCGTCAGCCGCAGCTCCAGGTCGTACGCGAACTCGTGGCGTACGCCGTCCGGGCCTGTGCGGGCCGTCAGCAGGTCGAAGTGGGTGTACTCGAAGTGGGATACGCCGCCCATCGGGTCGGTGTGGGTGGTGCGGTTGCCCTCGCCGTCGTACGTCCACGACTCCGTGGTGCCGTCGGCGGCGGTGCGGCGGGCGAGGCGGCCCTCGATCGTCCACTCCAGCCGGGTCACCGCACCTGTGGGGTCCGTGATGGTGACGGGTCTGCCGAAGGGGTCACGTGCGTAGCGGGTGACCGCGCCGAGGGGGTCCGTGATCTCCAACGGGAGACCGGCGGGGTCGCAGCGGACGGTCGTCGTGTGGCCGAGGGGGTCGGTGACGGCGGTCAGGCGGCCCGCGTCGTCGTAGGTGAAGCGGGTGGTGAGGCCTGTGGGGGCGGTCACCGAGGTGCGGTTGCCGCGTTCGTCGTACGTCTGGCGGGTCACCGTGCCGTCCGGGTTGACCACCCGTGTCGGCAGGCCGAGGTCGTTGTACTCGGCTCTCGCCTCGCGGCCGTCCGGGCGTGTGACGACCGTGGGGTTGCCGGACTCGTCGTAGCGGAACGTGGTCGTGTGGCCCAGGGGGTCCGTCAGGGACAGCAGGCGGTTGTAGCGGTCCCGTTCGTAGCGGGTGACCGCGCCCAAGGGGTCGATGTCGGCGACCACCTGCCACGCCTCGTTGATGAGGAAGCGGCGGGTGTGGCCCTCGCCGGTCGTGGTGGTCGTCACGCGCAGGCCCGTGTCGGGGTCCGTGTCGTCGTACGAGACGCGCAGGGTCATGTGGCCGTCCGTGCCGCCCTCGGCGACACAGCGGTCCCGGTCGTCGTACTCGTATGCGTAGGCGCGCGTTGGTGTCCGTCCAGGAGGTGACGCGGCCGGCCTCGTCGTAGGTGAAGCGGAGGGGGAGGCCGGAGGAGTTGACGACCTTGGTCAGGTGGCCGTCCGTGTAGCCGTAGCGCTTCAGTTCCTGGTTGCCGGAGGCCAGGTGGAGTGCCGTGATCCGGCCGGCCTCCGTGGTGACGCGTACGTCGTATCCGGCGCTGGAGACGATGCCGAGCGGGGTGCCTTCGGTGTCGTACTCGAAGGTGAGCCAGTTGCCGTTGCGGTCGTCGATCTGTTCGAGGACGGCCAGATCGTCCCGGCGGTCGGTGAAGTGCCAGGTGCGGCGCGTACCGGGGTCGGTGACCGTGTAGCCGCCGTCCTCGCGGTCCAGGGGCCAGCGGGGGCCGTGGCTGGGGAGGGTGGGGGCACCCGGCGCGGGGTGGGGGTAGGCGAGGAGCAGGCCGTCCTCGGTGACGAAGACGACGCCCTCGGAGTCGATCTCCAGGCGTTGGTCGACGGTGGAGGACCAGGACGGGCCGAACCACTTGCCCAGGTGGTAGCCCGACTCGACGCGGCGTCTGAACACCAGGGGCAGGGCACCGGGCAGCGTCACGTCTGTTTGGGGGAGGTACATCCGGCCGGTGGCGAAGTCGATCGGATCGGAGCCCCGCGACTCCACCGCGTCGGGCTGACGCGAGTCCCGGCCGGGAGCGTCGCTGACCCTCTCTCGCGCCGGCAAGTCCGGTTTCCTGCCCGCCTCGGCCGCGTCGTCCAGGGTGTGCTTGAGCGCGCCTTTGATGCCGCCCGTCGCCGCCCCGCGCGCGGCCCCCGCGCCCTTGGTGCCGAGCAGGTCGAGGACGACGCGGCCCCCGAATTCGGACGGGTCCCTCTTGGCGGACTGCCAGGCGTCCTTGAGGGCCCGGTCGGGGTGGGCGACCGTCGATGTGAGCCCCGCGAGCGTCATGTTGACGTTCTGGTAGTACTCGGCGGGGTGGGCGATGTTGTACGGGTCGAGCGCGTTCATGCTGCGGCCGAAGGTGATGATGCCCGCGCCGCCCTTGACGACGCCTCCGACGACATGGGTGAGTTCCACGGCCGATGACGCACCCTGGTCGGCGAAGTTGGCGGCGAGTTTGAGGGCGGGCGGCAGTTCGGCGGGGGCGTGCTCCAGGGCTGCCTTGACCGAGGTGGTGGCGGTGCGGGCGGCCTCGTTGCGCTGGCGGCGGGCCTCCTTGAGGAGTTCGTGGGCGCGGGTGATGTCCGCCTTGCCGGGGTCGCTGAACTCGGCCGGTTTGGGGCCGGGATCCTCACCGGCCTTCACCTTGGCGTTGTAGGCGTCGACCTTGGTGTTGTACGCCTCCACGGCCGCCTGGGACGCTTTCATGCCCGCCTTGTAGGCGTCGATGGCGTCCTGGGCCTGGCCCTGGGCCCACTTGACCGTGTCGGCGTACGAGTCGAGCGCCTTGGCGGCCTGGTCGCAGGCGTCCGCCGCACGCATCCACTTCTTGGGCTGCATGGCGAACTTCTCGCGGAAGGTGTCGGCGGCCTGGCCCTTCCAGTGGGAGGAGTCCAGCTTGCGCATGCCGTCGCCGACCTTGTCGAAGGCCGTGTGGAAGTCCTTGAGGTGCTTGGCGCTCTCCTGGATACGGCCGACATTGCCGTGGACCAGTTCGTTGGCCTGCTCGGTCTCCCCGAGTTGCTGCTCGCCGGGGGTGGCGCCCAGGGCGGACGCGGTGCCGTCGCCCCAGTCCTCCACCTTGTCCGCGACGCCCCGGAGGCCCATGTCCTCCAAACGCTCACCGGCGTAGTCGGTGCCCGCGTCGATGCCTTCGCCGAGGAGCTTCTTGCCGTCGTCGTACACCTCTTCGGCCTTGCCGACGACCGTGTTGGCGGCGCCCTTGAGCTTGTCGCCCACGCCGTCCGGGATCCAGCCGCCCATCAGCTGCCGCCGCCGCTCTGCTGCTGTCCCTCGGCCTGGGCCGCCTGCTCGCGTTCCTCGCGCGAGGGGCCGTACTGCTGGTCCAGCCACGCCTCGTACTGCTGGTCGGTCATGCCCATCGACTCCTGCGGGTCGACCGGCCCGTTCTGGAGGACGGGGGACGTCAGCACGTCACGCTGTGCGTCGTTCCAGGCCTGGTCGGTGTTCTCCTGGGCCCGCTCCCAGGACTCCGCGCTCCAGTCGGAGGTGGCGAACATGTGGTTGTCGCCGATCTCGCCCCAGGACATCCGGGTGACCTGGTCCTCGGTGAGGTGCGGGTTGCCCATCACGGAGTTCGCCGCGATCTTGAAGGTGCCGTCGATGTACTGCTCGGTCTCGTGGAACGTCCCCGCAGCCAGACCCACCGCGTCCGCGAACCTGCTGCCCTCCAGGATCAGCGCACGGACTCCCCACTCCCAGCGCTCGCAGAAGGTGTCGAGCGCCGACGTCAGTCCGCCGTGTCCCAACTCCAGACCGGACAGGGCCAGGTCCGAGAAGCCGCGGCCCACGCTCGCCTCGCCGACCATGCCGAGTTCACGGAGCTCCGACATGGCCAGGTTGATGCCCTCGGTGATCAGGGCCAGGCCCTCCACCTGAAGGTCCTTGCCCTCACCGCCGCCGCCCCCGCCACCGCCGCCGTCGTTCATCGAGTCAACTTCCCGTTCGGGGCGATCCTGTTCAAGTGGTTCGTGTCTGTGTCTGTGTCTGTGTCTGCGTCTGTGGCTGCGCCTGCGTCCAGCGCCGCCGCGTCCGGCACGATCCCCATGACCGGCGGGAACAGTGCCCCCTGACCCTCGCTGCCGACGTCCAGCGCCACCCCGTACGGCACCGGCATCGCCGGGATCGCCACGTCCAGCAGTCGGGCGCCCAGCACACGGTCGTACTCCCACGCCCGTGTTCCTTCGCCCCTTGCGAAGGCGAACCGGGCCAGGGAGGGCTTGTCCGAGAACGCGTAGATCCAGCGGATACCGCCGAACTCCCCGGTCAGTGGGTCGCCGTCCGCCGACAGGGGCACGAGCACCGCCGTACGCCGGAACTCGCCGAGCAGGGCGGCGGCTTCGCGTCGGCGGTGGGCGAGTGCGGCGTCATCCGCCGCCGGGGAGAGGGTGTCGCCGTCTGTCGGGGACGGGGTCCGCTCTTCGGGCGGGGCCGACGGGCGTTCGGAAGCGGGACCGTTCGGCTTGGCCGGCTCGGCCCCTTCCACGTAGTCGAAGATCCTGGATCGGCGTATACCGCCCGCCGCTCCGAAGCCTCCCCCGTGATCAGACATGCGTGCGATCATCGCATCGGCGTGTGGCGTGCTGCAACGCCAAAGCCTTTGCTGCAGAGATGTGTCGCTGGCACCCGGTGCGGTCGGCGCGCTGCACGTCTTCGGCTCCGGACGACGCCCTGGCCGTGGCGACGCGACTGTCGGTCGCCCTGCACCGGACCGGTGACTACCTCTCCGCCTGGGAGACCGCCCGAAGCGATGCGGACCTCGGACAGCGACCCTTCACGGTCACGAGCTGGCAACTGCGCCCCGGTGCCCGGGCGAGGGTGAGCGTCGCGTTGACCGGGGTCGCGCATGGGTGGCCCCAGTCGTGCAGGCGGTGCGAGACGTGTCGGCGGTCGAGGCGGTGGGCGAGGAGAACCCCGTGTGAGCCGTTCGCCACCGAGCACGCCGCGGGTCCCGGTGGCTGCACCTTGGCCCGCTCATGGCTACCGCTGACCGGCCGACTGCCCTGGCGGGCGTGGGTCCTGCTGGCCGACGCGCACGAGCGGGGGGTGCTGCGCCAGGTCGGCCCTGTCTACCAGTTCCGCCACGATCTGCTGTAACGGAAGCTCGCGGAGGGCGGCGAGGACGGGGACCGGAGCAGCCGCTCACGGTCGTGACGCACTCAGGGATCAGCTGTTGCTCTCGATGATGCTGGTATCGGCCTCGCTGCCGTGCGCGACGGCGTTGCCGCTGTTCTCCACCCGCAGTGGGCCGCGACCACGTGCACGTCCCCGTCGCTGGATCCCCGTCCGTGCCTTGGCCCCACGGGTGGCGCGCGCGTCGCCGGATTCGGTCACCTGGGCCCCGGGATCGTCGCCTGCGAGGCCGGTGACCACGGCCCAGCGGTGGCTGCGCGGAGGCCCGGCGTCCGGAGGTTCTCGCGGCCTACGATCGGGACATGACGGTCATCCCTCCCGTACGGTCGTCGGGCCGGCGGACACCTCTCGGCCGGATGCCGAGGCTCGTCCTCGGCCTGGTCGTCCTCACCCTCCTGGTCGGGGCGGTCTTCGCCGTCGGCATCCCCGGGTGACGGCGTACCTCCAGGAGATGGCGTGCACCAGGAGTATGCTCCGGCAGCCTCGCGGTTACCGTCTTCAACGGAACGGCTTCCGGAGAAGGCCGTTCAGCTGTAGTCGATGCCGGAGACCGCCTTGCCGCCCTTTCCGATGGCAGTGCTCGGGCCCGTGGCCGGAGCCCCGTGCAGCCGCTCGCGACGGTCGGCCCCGTGACCTGCCGCCGTGCGTCCGCGACCAACGTTCCCGTGGGGGCTCGAGCAGGTCGACAGGGGTGGAGTGCCCCCTCCGCCCGTGGCCGGCGGTCGGTGAAAGGCGTGTAGGGCATATGGGGCATGGGGGTACGGTGGAGGGCGTGGTGAAGGCGGGTGTCCACCTCGGCGAGGGGACGGAGGGCTTCGGCGGGTGAGGGTGATGGTCTGCGGTGGGGGAGCGGCCGTGCTCGGCTCAGAGCTTCACGACGACGACGCGGTCGGCGCACAGCTTGCGCATGTCGTCCTCGTCCGAGGTGAACACGGTGACCGGGCCGGGCTGCCGCAGGGCGACGGCGGCGAGGGCCGCGTCGATGGCGTACTTGTGGCCGTGCAGACCCGTCTCCTTGAGAAGGCCGGTGGCTTCCTTGCCGATTTCCTCCGTCACCGGCTCGACACGGATCTTGGAGAGAGCCCAGTGCCACTTGGGGTGGGAGCGGGTGGGGTCGTAAGCCTCGATGAGCGTCATCGAGGTGGTGACGACCGGGATGCCGGCATCGTCGGCGTGCCTCAGGTAGGCGCCCATGCGACGCTCCCCGCGCACCCACCGCGAAAGTCCTTCGCTGTCGAGTACGTAGACCCGGTTTCCGGTCATGCAGCATCTCGCTTGTGCTTGTGCGGCTGCTCACGTACCTCGCGGGCGCGGGTCCGCTCGGCGTGCTGCCGCTCCAGGTCGCGATGCTCGGCCTCGACCTCGGCCAGTTCCGCCTCGGTGATCTCCCCGTACTCGGACTCCCACCACTGCACCGCCTCGTGCAGTCGCTCCCGCTCTCGCTGGCGCTCTATGGCGTGCGTGACATAGCGGCTGAACCCGCCGGGGCCGACCTCGGCCCGGATGGCCTCGGCGAGCTCCTCGGGAAGCGTCACGGTGTACTTCTTGGTTGCCATACCGCCGACCATACCGAGAGCCTGATCGGGCAGCCAGCCAGCGACAGACATCCCACACGATCGAGCACAAGCGGCGGCGGAAGCCGCCAGATGGAGAGCGTGACCGGTAATGGCCCAGCAGCCGCCCCTCCTCCGCGATGTCATCGACATCAAGGAGTCCATCTCCACCTCGGACTTCGTGCTGTCCCTTGCCGAGGCGACGACACCCGAGGGCGCCCGGCACGCGCTCAAGGACTACGTCGTCACCGAGCGGCTGCTGGAGAACTTCGACGAGGCGCTGGCCCTCATCAAGTCCGCGCTGGACGGGCACCGTTCCAAGGCGGCGTATCTGCACGGCTCGTTCGGTTCCGGTAAGTCGCACTTCATGGCCGTGCTGTACGCACTGCTCAGCGGTGACCCGGCCGCCCGTTCCCGCACCGAGTTCGACCCGGTGCTGACCAAGCACGAGTGGCTGAGCACGGACGGCAAGAGGTTCCTGCTCGTGCCGTACCACATGCTCGGCGCGAAGGCCCTGGAACAGCGCGTCCTCGGCGGGTACGTGCACCACGTCAAGAAGCTGCACCCGGAGGCCCCGACCCCGCAGGTCTACCGGACCGACTCCCTCTTCGCGGACATCCGCGCCATGCGCGCCAACATGGGCGACGAGGCCGTCATCCGGGGTCTCGGCACCGGCGTGGACGACGATGACGAGGACGAGTGGGGCGAGGGCTTCGCCTGGACCCCGCAGCTCCTGGACACCGCGCTCGCCGCCGAGGAGAACCACGAGGCGGGCACCGCGCTCAACCTCACCAACCCCTCCGCACCGGCCGAGCTGCGGGCCAAGCTGGTCAACGACGCCGGCACCACCCTCCTCCCCGGCTTCACGAGGAACGCCGCCGAGGACGAGCACGGCTTCATCTCCCTGGACGCCGGTCTGTCCGTCATCGCCGAGCACGCCAAGTCGCTCGGCTACGACGGGCTGATCCTGTTCATGGACGAGCTGATCCTTTGGCTCGCCACCCTCATCCACGACCAGAAGTTCGTCGCCCGCGAAGCCAGCAAGATCACGAACTTCGTGGAGGGCGGCGACGCCCGCCGCGCCATCCCCGTCGTGTCGTTCATCGCCCGCCAGCGCGACCTGCGCGAGCTGGTCGGCGAGGAGGTGTCGGGTGCGGCCGAGTCGTCCATCCAGGACACCCTGAACCTGGCCTCCGGCCGGTTCGACAAGATCACCCTGGAGGACCGCAACCTCCCGCAGATCGCCCACGCCCGCCTCCTCAAGCCCAAGAACGACGAGGCGGCCCAGCAGGTCGACGCGGCCTTCGAGCAGACCAAGCGGGTCGGCCCGCAGGTCTGGGACACCCTGCTCGGCTCGGAGAAGGGCACCACCGGCGCGGACGCGGAGTCGTTCCGGCTGACGTACCCGTTCTCGCCGGCGTTCATGGACACCCTCGTCCACATCTCGTCCGCGCTGCAGCGCTCCCGCACCGGTCTGAAGCTGATGGGGCAGCTTCTCGCCGACCACCGCGACGAGATCCGCCTCGGACAGCTCGTCCCCGTCGGCGACCTCTACCCGGTGATCGCGGAGGGCGGCGACAAGCCGTTCACCGACAGCCTGAAGGTCGTCTTCGAGGCCGCCGACAAGCTCTACAAGACCAAGCTGCGCCCCTACCTGCTCAGCTCGTACGACATCACCGAGGACGACGTCGAGCAGTACCGCAACCGGCCCGAGTCCCTCACCGACCCGAAGCGGCTGGGCGGCTGCCGGATGTTCGTCGGCGACAACCGGCTCGTCTGCACGCTGCTGCTGTCCGCACTCGCGCCCAGCGTGCCCGCGCTGTCCGAGCTGACCATCCGGCGGCTCGGCGCGCTCAACTACGGGTCGGTCCTCGCGCCCATCCCGGGTGCCGAGGTCGGCATCATCAAGAACAAGGTCGCCGAATGGGCGGCCAGGTTCCCCGAGATCAAGGAGACCGGCACCGACGCCAACCCCGGCGTACGGCTGGAGCTGTCGGGCGTCGACGTGGACTCCGTCATCGCCAACGCCCAGGTCAACGACAACCCCGGCAACCGGGTCGCGCTCGCCCGCCGCCTGCTGTCCGAGGAACTGAGCGTCGAACACGGCCAGTTGAGCGACCAGCTCAGCTTCACCTGGCGCGGCACCGCCCGCACGGCCGAGATCGTCTTCGGGAACGTCGCCGACGAGGACGAACTGCCCGACCACGACCTGATGCCGCAGGAGGAGGGCCGCTGGCGCATCGCCATAGACCTCCCCTTCGACGAGGGCGAGTGGGGCCCGGTCGAGGACGTCAACCGCATCCGGCGGCTGCGTGACCGGCAGCAGGGCGAGCGGTCCCGTGTGGTCGCCTGGCTGCCGGCGCATCTGTCGGCGCAGCGCTTCGCCGACTTCCGGCGCCTCGTCGTCATCGACAAGGCCCTCGCCGACGAGCACCGTTTCGACACCCAGTACGCCGGCCACCTCAACGCCGACAACCGCAGCCGCGCCAAGGGTCTCCTGGAGACCCAGCGCGAGGCACTGCTCAAGCAGGTCAAGGGCGCCTTCAAGCAGGCGTACGGACTGGCGCAGAAGCAGGCCGCCGACGTCGTCCCCGACTTCGACGACCACCTCGTCGCGCTGCCCGACGTCGACGGCCTCACCCTGTCCTTCGGGCAGAGCCTGCACGACGGCATCCGGCATGTCGCGGGCAGGCTGCTCGAGCACCAGTACCCGGCCCATCCCGACCTCGATCCCGACGCCACCGGCACCGCTGTGAAGCCCGCCGACACCAAGAAGGTGTTCGCCCACGTCCGGGCCGCCGCCGAGGCGCGCGACGGGCGGGTGGAGGTCCCGGCCGCCGACCGCAGGCTCATGCAGCGGATCGCCGGGCCCCTGCGGCTCGGGCAGCAGAAGGAGGCGTACTTCGAGCTGTCCCGCTACTGGGCCGACCACTTCCGGCAACTCGCCAGCTCCCAGGGCGTCACCGGGGACCTGTCCCTGATCACGCTCACCGACTGGACCGACAAGCCCGACCCGCGCGGCCTGCCCGACTTCCTCGCCCGGCTCGTCGTCGCAGCCTTCGCCGAGATGGACGACCGGGTGTGGGTGCGCGTCGGCACCGTCCTCGACCCCGCGCCCGAGCTGTCCGCGATCAAGGACCATGACGCGCTGCGCAGCCAGCCGCTGCCCGCCGAGTCGGACTGGGACACGGCCCGGCAGCGCTTCGAGACGATCTTCGGGCAGAAGGCTCCCGCCCTGCGGCGCGGCCGGATGGTCAACCAGTTCGCCCGCCAGATCATCGAGGCCGCCCGCGCCTACCGGGACCACACGGCCGACCTGGTGCACCAGCTGGAGGCCCACGCCGCCTTCCTCGGCCTCGACCAGACCGCCGACACCGGGCGGCTCCCGCTCGCCCGGCGCTCCCTGGAACTCCTGGACGCCCTCACGGCGGAGGCCGGCAAGGGCGCGGCCGGGGCGAAGAAGACCGTGGAGGCCCTCGCCTCCTTCGACCTGGGCGAGACCAGTGCCGACCGGTACGGCACCTCCATCAAGCAGGCCCGCAGCGTGGCGGAGGCCGTCGCCTCAGCGCCCTGGAGCACCCTCGAACTCGCCGCCGGACTCGGACCCGAGGGCGCGGCACTGCTCGACTCGTTGCGCAACGTGGCCCGCGACGACCAGCGCACCGCCGACCTGCGCGACGCCTTGACCCGTGCCCAGCGCGAGGTCGTCGCCCTGGTGAAGCGCACCCAGGCCGCGGCCCAGCCGCCCGCACCCGTCGTCCAGCCTCAGCCCACGGCGGGCGACCTGTCCCTGGACACGCCGACCAGCGACCCGCGCATCCCGTACGCCCCGCAGGAGAACCCCACACCGGCCTCCTCCGGCAGCGGCACCGCGCGCACGTCCGGTGGCCGCCGTACGACCGTGGCCCGGGCCGCCGCCGACCTTCAGGCGGAGCTGTCCGAACTGGTCGCCCGCCACCCCGACGCGACCATCGAGATCACCTGGAAGGTCGTCGAATGACGGACACCGCCACCGTCGCTCCGGGCGCCGTCCGCCTGAACACCGCGACCGTCACCCAGTACCTGTCCTCGCAGTCGTCCCTCGC
Source organism: Streptomyces akebiae (assembly GCF_019599145.1). Taxonomy (NCBI): domain Bacteria; kingdom Bacillati; phylum Actinomycetota; class Actinomycetes; order Kitasatosporales; family Streptomycetaceae; genus Streptomyces; species Streptomyces akebiae. The sequence goes on from NZ_CP080647.1 coordinate 7,433,865, forward strand.
CGCCTCCCTGACACGAGACGGCGGGGGCAGGCGCCGGGTCGTGCTGCTGAGGTCCGCGCCCCAGTGGGACGGTCCCGCAGAACCTGCCTGGGCCGAGGGGCGGACGGCCGGTGTCGCGGTGGCGCCCTCGCCGCTCGCCGTCCACGAACTCGTCCTCGACCACCTCGCGGGCCGCCGGACCGGCCCCGCCGTGCTGGTCGTCCTCACCGACCGGGAGCAGCACGAACTCGACCCGGCGATCCTCGCCCGCGTCCACAAACTGCGCATCGACACCGTCGACAGCTGGGACGTCGTCCGGGAGGCGTTCGGCGCCCGGCAGATCGACCCGCGCCTCAAGGACGTCAACTGGGCAGCCGAAGCCCTGCTCGACGCCACGCCGCCCGGCGGCTGGCCACCCGTGCCCGGCGGTTGGCTGTCCCGCCAGTACGCCCTCACCGCGCTCACCCAGCGCCGCCTGCGCCTCGGCCGCTACGACACCGAGGGCGGCGCACGGCGCCCCGGTGACGACCGGCTCGACGCCCAGACCCTGCTGCACTGGTCGACCCGCCCCGGTGCTCCGGAGCGACTCCTCGGGCTGCGCGGCCCGGAGCGCGCCGGGCTGACCGCCTTCCTCGGCGAGGAGGACCAGGCCGGCCTCGCCGGACGCGCCCTGCTCGCCCTCGCGGACGCCGAGCGGGGCGCGGACGCCGCAGCCTTCGGACTCGTCTGCGCGGCACTGTGGCAGCACGCCGAGCCCGCCCCCGAGACGTACCAGGCCCGGGGCCGCGCCGAACGCTACTTCGGCGACCAGCCCCCGGCGGTCGGCGAACAGCTCGACGCCCTGGTGACCGTCTTCGGCCGGGCTGCCGAGGAGTACGTGACCACGCTGCTGGCGGCCGGACACCGTACCGGTGGCGGCGACGCGGACCAGGCCCGCGAGGCACGCCGGACGTCCGGCACCGTGCTCGACCGGGCGGCCGCGCTGGCGCGCCAGTTCGGTGCGGAGCCAGCCGTCGGGGCGAGCCCCGTCCTGCGTGGCGGACTCGAGGCCCGGTTCACGGCCGTCGGACGGGCGCTCGCAGCCGGTGACAGGGCCGTGGTGGCGGACGCCGTCCGGCGCCTGGCGGACCACCGGCTCGCCGCCGAGCCGGAGGAGTCCGCCCGCGTCGAACGCGCCCGCATGGGACAGCGCCTCGCCCGCTGGCTGCTGACCGACACGCCTGCCGAGAGCCCTACGGTGGCCGACGCCCTACAGCGGCACGTCGCCGAGACCGGCTGGGCCGACCTCGCTCTGGAGCACATCGAGGCCGGCGGCGACCCGGACCCCGTCCTCAAGGCCGCCTACGACACCCTCGCCGCACGCGTCCGGGACCGGCGGCGGCAGATCGACGCGTTCTTCGCGCGCTCTCTTGCCGCCTGGACGCAGGCCGGCACCCAGCCCGGCAGCATGCTCACCGTCGAGACCTTCCTCGACCGGGTGGTCGGACCGGTCGTCCGGCGCGGGGAGGAACGGCGGGTGCTGCTGCTCGTGCTCGACGGCATGAGTGCGGCCATAGCGAACGAACTCGGTGAGGAACTGCGCCGCTCCTGGGCCGAGTTCGATCCGCTGCCCGAGGGCGCTCCACAGCGTCGGGCGATGGCCGCCGCACTTCCCACCCTGACGGCCGTGTCCCGCACCTCACTGTTCGCGGGCACGCTGATGAAGGGCACCCAGGCCGACGAGAAGCGGCTCTTCCCCACGCTGAAGCTGTGGGGCGGCGCCCCGGCCGGTGTCTTCCACAAGGACGACCTGCGCGGCGAGACCGCGGGCGACACCTTCGGCCCGGCGCTCACGGAGGCGCTCACCGACGGCCGGACGCATGTCGCCGTCGTCCTCAACGCCATCGACGACCGCCTCGCCAAGGAACAGAAGCTCGGTGACGGGGCCTGGCGGGTCGACGACGTGCCCGGCCTGCGGGACCTGCTGCGGGTGGCGGCGGCCCAGGGCATGGCCGTCATCCTCACCAGCGACCACGGCCACGTCGTCGACCGGCACGGAAAGAAGGTGGACGCCGCCGTCGACCCCGCGTCCGCCCGGCACCGCCTGCCCGCCGACGGTCCCCTCGCCGACCGGGAGATCACCCTTACCGGACCGCGCGTGGTGTGGCCCGAGCCCGGCGCGTCCATCGTGGCGCTGTGGGACGCCGACTCCCGCTACACCGCCCTCAAGGCCGGCTACCACGGCGGGGCCTCGCTCGCCGAGTTCACCATCCCCGTGCTCGCCTTCCTGCCGTTCGGGGCGGAACCGCCGAAGGAATGGCGGGAGTTGGGGGACCAGCGGCCCCTGTGGTGGGCTCCCGCGGAGGTGGGGAGGGCACCGCTGCCGAGTGAGGCCACCACTCAGCTGCTCGTCGGGACGACTCCCGCCGTGCCGAAGAAGCCGACGGGGAAGTCCCAGAAGAAGCAGGCGGAACTCGCGCGCACACACGAGGCGCTCTTCGACGTGGAGCTGACCACCGGGGGAGACGACTCCCTTCTCACCCCGACCCTCGTCTCCCGGACCGAGGCACTGGTGACGGTGCTGCTCGACTCGGAGACGTACCAGGGACAGCTCGGGGGTCTCGCCCGCAAGCCGCAGCAGGAGCAGGTCCACAAGGCGCTCGCCGCCCTGCTCGACGCGGGCGGCACCCTGCCCGTGACCGCGCTCGCCCAGCGCGCCGGCATGCCCGTCACCCGGGGCGACGGTTTCGCCGCCGTCCTGCGGCAACTCCTCAACTACGACGGCGTGCAGGTATTGGAGACCCTGCCGGACGGCCGTACCCTGCGGCTCCACGAAGCACTGCTGCGCGAGCAGTTCGCCCTCGGAGCCGGCTGAGGACATGGCTCGGGGTGCCTCGGGCTTTGGCCCCGAGGCACCCCTGGGCGGTCCACCCGCGTTGGAGGCACCCCGAGTGGTCCGCTCGCGTCGCTCGCTACCTCACGACGCGAACGCCCGCAGCACCTTCGCGAAGGTCGTCAACTCGTCGATCATTTCCGGCGGAAGCGGCTTCTCGTCGAAGTGGGCGATCCGGTTGCGGATGTCCTTCACCCGCTTCAGCAGGCCGATGAACTGCTCCCGGGGCATGTTGGGCCACTTCAGGGCCTCCCAGTTGCGGTCGGCCTGGTCGGCGAAGGACTGCTTCGTCTGGTCGCCGTCCAGGAGTCGCAGGTAGTCGCCGAACATCAGGTCCGACACCTGGCCGGTGCGGTGCTCAGGCTTCTTGTTCGTCTGGACCGCCTTGATGGTCTCCGCGTCCAGGGCCGCGCCCAGGCAACGGCGCAGCAGCGACTCGATCTCGCCCACGATGAAGAAGGGGCGTGCCGCCCCTTCGAAGCGTTCCGTGATGTCCGCGGCGGTGACGATGCCCGAGAGGCAGCCGTCGTCGCCGCGGACGAGTAGATAGCCGTGCTCGCGGATGACAGGGAGGGCGGTGAAGAACTCCTGTCGGGCGTCGGCGACGGGCAGCGAGTCCTTCTCCATGGCGTTGTCGAGCGTGGCCTCCTTCCCCGCCTCGTACATCTTGGCCACGGAACCCCAGGTGACGACGCCGTGGACCTGCGCCATGCCGGTGGTCACCGGAAGCTGGGAGAGGCCCTTCGTACGCATCAGAAAGGTCGTCTGGGACAGGGGCGTGCCAGGGCCTACGGACACCACGCCGCGCCGCGCGGACGGGATGTCGCCGAGCAGCAGCCGCTGAGGCAGGGCGTGCGAGGGCAGGGCCTCGTCCGTCGCGTCGGCCTCGTCGTCCGCATCGGACGGTGTGCGCTGCGCGGGAACGGCTGCCAGCGGCACGACGTCGACGGTGGTGCGCAGAGCGCACACGGCGAAGTCCGGCAGCGTGGTCAGCCCGCAGTCCGCCAGGGCCTGCGAGATCCGGTGCACCGTCCGGTGGTCACGGACTCTGACCTCGAACAGGTCGAGGATCTCCTGCACAGCCACGGTCCTGCCCTTGAGCGAGGCGATGTCCCGCTCCTGAGGCCTGCTCGTCATCGGGCGTCGTCCTCCGGCAGGTCGCGGAGCATCGTCTTCTTGCCCATGGCGGAGTGCACAAGGTCCTGCAACTGCTTGGAGCGGTCGCGGTAGAAGCGCTCGTAGTCGTTCTCGCGCAAGGCGTCCGGATCGATCAGATGGGTGGTCAGGATGTCGTCGAACCACTCGGGACGCGTGTCGGACGCGGCGATCATCGTGGACAGGTACGACGACGGCGCCCCCGTCATGTCCATGGCCGCGCGGTACGACAAGGGGGTCTTGTTCACGATCGAACTCGTGGGCAGGCCCTGGCTGTTGCCACGTCGGAACCACGTCTTGGGGAAGATCTGCCGGATGTCCACGCCGTACTCGTCCAGCCTGCCGGGGCTGAGCGGGGCGTCCGTGTGGTGCCAGTCCACCGCCCCCTGTTTGATCAGCAGGGCGTAGATCCCCTTGTAGGCGGCGCTGTTGCGGGTGGTGAGGGTGTCGAGGCGCTCGGCGAAGAAGAACGCCTCGGTGACCGTCTCGGGTGCCCTCTCCTCCTGCGCGATCCAGGGGACGAGCTGTTCGACGTCCTTGGTGAAGCGCGTCTCCGTGGAGCCGCCGTACATCTCACCGAGCACCCCGCACCAGTACCACTGCTCGGTCTTCTCCTCCGCCCCCAGACCGTCCATCGCCGTGTCGAGGATGGCGCGGACGGCCGCGAGCGGGACGAGCTGCGTCTTGTACGGCAGGTCGGCCGGGCGGACGATGCACTGCCGCTCCAGGAAGTCGCCCACCCACGCGAAGGCGTCGGCGAGCTTGGGCGCCAGGCGGACGAAGTCGGCCAGGGGGAGGTCCAGCAGGTCGCGGCGCTTGCAGGACACCGTGGCCCCGAGGCCCTCCTGCTTGCGCTCCCAGGTGCGCACCAGTGCGATGGCCTGCAGGAAGTCGATGCTGCTCAGCCCGTTTTCGAGACCGCTCTCGATACGGCCGAAGACCGGGAACTTGCTCGCCAGTGCCTGCTTGATCTCCCGCCACACTTCGGGGAGCTGGTAGTAGTCCCCGGTCTGGTCCACATAGTCGCGGTCCCCGGCATACGTCGCGGTGAGCAGTTCGAAGACGTTCAGGGGCACACCGCCCGTGTTGACCCGCTCGAACACCGCGCAGACGGCGTCCATGGAGGTGGCTGCGCCCAGCCGGATCATCGGGACCTGGAAGGCGCGGACCTGCTGCAGCACCGCTTCGTCGAACTGGCCCCACAGGTCCCAGTTCCGGTCCTCGTCGGCCTTGATGTACGCCTTCTTCCACTCGTTCACGCGCTGGGCGTCGAAGACGAAGTGGAGCGGGAAGAGGCCGGCCGCGCACTCGGCCTCGGTGCTGCTCAGATCCAGCACCACGGTGCGGTTGAAGTCCGTCCTGAGCACCTTGTCCGCCGGTACGGACACGATGGCCTCGTCGCGGTCCGCGGACGGGCCGACGGCCTTCGCGATGTCGACGTAGTACCACCGCTGGATGGGCTTGCTCCGGGAGTCCGCCGTCTCCACCGGGGCGTCCAGCCACAGGGCCTGGAAGAGGGAGGTGAGGCGCTGCTGTCCGTCCAGCAGCAGGAGGTCCGCCGCCGGGTCCCCGTCCGGACGCGCACCGGTGAGGGTCCGGGAACGGAACCGGGTGGCGCCGCCGGTCTGCAGCGTCATCACGACGCCCAGCGGGTAGTCAAGGGTGACCGTCGCGATGATCGCCCGGATCCGGTCGTCGTCCCACTTCCAGTTCCGCTGGAAGTCGGGCAACTGTAAGGAGCCCGAGGCGACATCCGCCAGAACGTCCTTCAGTTTCACGTTGTCGAGGGCCGCCATGTGACTCCACTTCCCACCCTGATGCCTGTACGGAGAGTGATTTCATCAGCGCTCTCCGGTGACAGTCAACTGGTTCACCGAACAACGAGATGACCGAAGCACCGCCCGGATCAGGTTGCGGGGCCCTGGCTTCCAGGAGAGGGGCGGCGGGCCTCACCTGGTCACGGACCGGGCATCGGGACGCTTCCTCGAGGCCATGTCGCACAGGGAGATGGAACACTGGTCCCCGTGAGCACCACCGGATCCAAGCGCCCCGCCCAGGTCAGCGCAGCCCGCCGCCGCACCGTCCTTGACGCCCTGCGCCGTGGAGCCGTGCCCGAGAGCGGGCTCGACCTGCTCGCAACCGGCCTCGACCGGTTCGAGACGGCCCTGGACGCCGAGTTGGACGCCGTGGCGTCCGGGGGGTCCGTTTTCAAGGCCGTACGGGGTGAGTACGGGTCCGGCAAGACGTTCTTCACCCGCTGGCTGGGGGAGCGGGCCAAGCGTCGCAACTTCGCCGTGGCCGAGATCCAGATCTCGGAGAACGAGACACCGCTGCACAAGCTGGAGACGGTCTATCGGCGGCTCACCGAAAGGCTCACCACGTCCAGCTTCCCACCCAGCGCCCTGCGGCCCGTGGTCGACGCCTGGTTCTACGCCCTGGAGGAGGACGCCCTCGCGGCCGGCGCGACCGAAGAGGAACTGCCTGTCGAGGTGGAGAAGCTGCTGGTGGCGCGGCTCGCCGAGGTGTCCCGGCACGCTCCGTCCTTCGCCACCGCGCTGCGCGGTTACCGGGCCGCCCTCGCGGACGGGGACGAGGCGACCGCCTCGGCCGTCCTGGCGTGGCTCGGCGGCCAGCCGCATGTAGCTGCCTCCGCCCGTAGGTCCGCCGGGGTGCGCGGCGACCTGGACCACTTCGGTGCCCTCGGTTTCCTACAGGGGCTCCTCACCGTGCTGCGCGACTCCGGGCACACCGGGCTCTTCGTCGTGCTCGACGAGGTGGAGACGCTCCAGCGGGTCCGGTCGGACGCCCGGGACAAGGCGCTCAACTCGCTGCGGCAGCTCATCGACGAGGTGCACTCCGGCCGCTTCCCCGGCCTGTACCTCGTCATCACCGGCACGCCTGCCTTCTACGACGGGCAGCAAGGCGTGCAGCGCCTGGCACCGCTCGCCCAGAGGCTCGCCACCGACTTCACCACCGACCCGCGCTTCGACAACCCCCGGGCCGTGCAGATCAGACTCCCCGGCTTCAACCAGGAGTCCCTCATCGGCCTCGGCGCCACCATCCGGGACCTGTACGCCGAGGCCGCCGCGTCGCCCGAGCGCGTGCGTACGGTCGTCGACGACTCCTACGTCGCGGACCTCGCGCGGGCCGTCGGCGGGGCGCTGGGCGGGAAGGTCGGGGTGGCTCCCCGCCTCTTTCTGAAGAAGCTGGTCGGGGACGTCCTCGACCGCGTGGACCAGTTCGACGACTTCGATCCCCGGCAGCACTACCGGCTGACGGTCGCGAGCAGCGAACTCACCGACGTGGAGCGAAACCTGGCCGCCACGGTCGCCGGCGGCTCCGCGTCGGCCGACGACATCGACCTGGAGCTGTGATGGCGTTGGACACGGGGAGCCCCGCCGGTACGGGCCCGGGTGGGGACGGAGCCGACGTACTCGACCGGTTGGACCCCGTCGTCCTGCACCACATCGTCAACACCCTCGGCTGGCCCGATCTGCGCCCCCTCCAGCGGGCGGCGATCACACCACTCATGGACGGGCAGGACGCCGTGCTGCTGGCGCCGACGGCGGGCGGCAAGACCGAGGCGGCCTGCTTTCCGCTGCTGTCGGCGATGACCGAACAGAAGTGGACGGGCACCTCCGTCCTGTACCTGTGCCCGCTCAAAGCGCTCCTCAACAACCTGGTCGGCCGCGTCGACGCCTACGCCCAGTGGCTCGGGCGGCGCGCGGCGCTCTGGCACGGCGACACCAAGGAGTCGCAGCGGCAGCGCATCCGTACCGAGGCGCCGGACGTCCTGCTCACCACGCCCGAGTCACTCGAAGCGATGCTGATCGGTGTCAAGACCGACCATGCGAGCCTGCTGGGAAGCGTGCGGGCCGTGGTCGTCGACGAGGTGCACGCCTTCGCCGGCGACGACCGGGGGTGGCACCTGCTCGCCGTGCTCGAACGGCTGGAGAGGGTCACCGGACGGCCCATCCAGCGCGTCGGGCTTTCGGCGACCGTCGGGAACCCCGCCCAACTGCTGCACTGGTTGCAGGGCGCCGGCGCCGGAAGCCGTACGGGGCAGGTCGTCGCCCCGGGGGTCGAGCCGCCGCCCGACCCCGGCGGGGCAGGGACGCCCGGCGAGGCGGACGGCGACCGCACCGGGCCCGCGGGCGAGGTGGAACTCGACTACGTGGGCTCCCTGGACAACGCCGCCAAACTCATCGCGGCCCTGCACAGGGGAGAGAAAAGGCTCGTCTTCTGCGACTCCCGCCGACAGGTCGAGGAGTTGGGCGCCGCGCTGCGGGCCCGGGAGGTGACCGTCTTCCTGTCGCACGCCTCCCTCTCCGTCGACGAACGCGCCCGTTCCGAACGTGCCTTCGCCGAGGCACGCGACTGCGTCATCGTCTCCACCTCGACCCTGGAACTGGGCATCGACGTGGGCGACCTGGATCGCGTCGTCCAGATCGATTCGCCGGCCTCCGTCGCCTCGTTCCTGCAGCGCATCGGTCGCACGGGCAGACGCCCCGGTACCGTGCGCAACTGCCTGTTCCTCACCACCCGCAAGGACACGCTGCTGCAGGCGGCCGGCCTGCTGCTGCTGTGGTCGCGGGGCTGGGTGGAACCGGTCGTCCCGCCGCCCGAGCCGCGCCACCTGGTGGCCCAGCAACTACTGGCCGTCACTTTGCAACAGCACAAGCTGGGCGACCAGTTGTGGGACCGCCAGTGGAACGGCCTGGAACCCTTCGACAGCTCCGCCGCCCCGATCCTGCGCTTCCTCACCGAGGAGGGCTTCCTCGACAGCGACGGCGGCATGCTGTTCGTGGGACCCGAGGCGGAACGCCGTTTCGGCAAGCGGCACTTCATCGAACTCACCGCGTCCTTCACCGCGCCGCCGCAGTTCACCGTCCTGTCCGGGCGTACGGAGATCGGCCGTACCGATCCGAGCGTCCTCACCGAGGAGCGGCCCGGCCCACGGCGGCTGCTGCTCGGGGGACGCAGTTGGCAGGTCACCTACATCGACTGGCTGCGCAAACGCGTCTTCGTCGAGCCCGCCGACGGCGGCGGCATCGCCAAGTGGATGAACGGCGGCGTCGCCGGACTGTCCTACGCCCTGACGCGTGCCATGCGCGAGGTGCTGCTGGGGACGGATCCGCCCGTCTCCCTCACCCGGCGTGCGGAGACGTGCCTGGCCGAACAGCGCGAGACCGACGCACCCGCCACTGTGCACCCGGGCGGCACACTGATCACGCGCGTCGGCCCCGACATCCGCTGGTGGACCTGGGCCGGTTACCGCGCCAACGCCACCCTGGCAGCCACCCTGCAGTCGGTCGCCGACCCTCTGCAACGGCCCACCGACAGCTGGCTGCGCCTGCGCGAAGACCTCACCCCGGCCGACTGGCGTACGGCCCGTGACAACGTCGGAGACAACCTCGTCCTGCCTGACGTGGACCGCCGGGCCGTACGCGGCCTGAAGTTCTCCGCCGCCCTCCCGGAACGCCTCGCCGTGGCCACGGTGGCGGTCCGCCTTGCCGACTTCGAGAGCGCTCGCCTGGTGCTCGGCGAGTCGGCACGCTTTCAGTACGGCGGCTGAGTCGGAAGAGCCGCCAAGGCCGCTTCAGACGGCCGGCAGCGCGCTGTCGGTTGCGGAAGATCCCGACGTACTCGAGTGCCCAGGACGCGAAATGCACGCCGTGATCGGAGTGGATGACGGTGCTGCCCGGCGCTCGCAGAGCGGTTGCCCATGGCCAATGGTCATGGCGTTGGTGGTCAGGCCGGCGATGGGTGAGGCGTCGAACTTCCCGACCGTGTCTCGAGTGTCAGCGCCGATCCGTAGGCTCGTCGGTATGGAGATGGAGGGGGACGAACTGCCCGGCAGGCGAACGAGGAACGGTCTGCTCGGGGGCGCGACCCCGAGGTCTGGCAGCGGCTGAGCGCCTACACCTACCTCAGCGCGCCCGAGCGCCTGGAGTACGTCGCGGTGATGCGGGTGTTCTGCGGCACGCTGCTCGCGGACCTGGCCGTGCCGGACGTGCTGGCCAGGCCGGCCCGGACGGGCGGTCAGGGCAGCCCGGAGCCGGGTGGCCCTGGGGCGAGGCTCGACGCGGAGACGCTCACCGACCGGCTCGAACAGCTGGTGAAACGGGGCAACCCGCTTCGGAGCACGCACACCGTCACGGCGACCAGCATCGCCGAGTACCAGCGTTCCCGGTCCCGTCACCAGCTGTCGAAGTTGGGAGAGCGTGTGCAGCGCTACGACAAGCTCGCCGTCCGCTACGAAGCGACCGTGCTGGTCGCAGTCAGCAACGAGTGGCTGTGGCCGCCACTTTCGAAACGCACCCCAGGACCTGCCCTGTCTCGGCCGGGTGGCGCATCCGTGTTGCAGGCCGCCCAGGGGTGTGATCACATCATCTCGAATGTCTCAAAAGAGACATTTCGTAGTGATGGCGAGAGCAGGCCGCGCCCCGACCCGGCCTGCCGATCCCCTGGGAGGACCACATGTCTCACCTCATACTCCGTTCCGCCGCCGCCCTGGTGCTGGCTGCCACACCTCTCTTCGCGGCTGTGCCCGCGCAGGCCGCTCCCCGGCAGCAGCTTCCCTGCCAAGCCGACATCCAGAAGACCGACAACAACCTGACCAGCACGGTCACCCTCACGGTCACGTGCGACGTGGACAAGACAGTGGGGGCGAGAATCACCATCGGGGAGACCGTGCTGCTGGACCTGCAGCAGACCGTGCGCGCCAATGTGGAAGAGCGCCTCACCCTCACCATTCCCCGCGTGCCGCGCGTGTGCGCCACGCTGCAGGTCGACGGGCAGACGACGATGGTCTGCACCCCCTGACAGCAGCGCCGCCGAAGGGACGGGTCCGGCCGGGAGGATGGCGTCGGCCGGATCCGAGCAGCAACACCGGTGCGATCTGCCGGCCCGGACTTTCCGCCCGGACACCGAGTGGCGCTCACGTGTCAGCCATACCCGCACCGACTGGCTGTTCCCAGCCGTCCTTCTCCATCTCGCCGACCGCACGGGTGAACGCCCGGCCACGCTGGTGTTGCCGGAGGCCACCCCGCAGCGCGTCGGCGAAGAGACGGTTCGGTCCGAGTCGCCGCCCACTGCGCCCCGTGAACGGAGATGCCTGCCGTGAGAATGACCGACATCCAGCATTGCGAGGTCCGGCCGGGCCTGCTCGTCGAGTGGACGCTCGATCAGGAGGCCATCGAGACAGCGACCGGTCTGCCGGAGGACTCCCGACCGCCGGCGTATGTCCAGGAGTCGCACATCCGGACGGCCAAGTCGGTGCGCGAGGACGGCCTGTTCGTTCCGACCTGGCTCGGCACGACGTTCGACATCCCGGGCATGATCGATCTGGACGTACTGCAGGACGCCCTGCGGACCTGGACCCTCCGGCACGAGACGCTGCGCAGCGGCTTCCGCTGGGCCGGCGACGAACTGCGTCGGTTCACGCTCGATGCCGAGGCCGTCGTACTTCATCGTGAGGTGGTCGGCGAGTTCTCCGACGTGGAGAGACTCGTGCAGCGCCTCCAAGACCGCTTCGACGTCGCGGCGAACGCGCTCAGCTGGCCGAACTTCATCTACGCGGCGATCGTGCGGGACGACGGCACGAGTGTGTACATGGCCTTCGACCACAGCAACGTCGACGCGTACTCCATCCAACAGATCCCCGCCGAGATCCACGAGCTCTGCGCGACGGCTGTCGAGGGCTGTCCCGTTCAATGGTCACCGGTCGGCAGTTACGTGGACTTCTGCGAAATCGAGCGGGCAGAAGCGGACCGGATCGACGACACGCACGAAATCGTCGCCCGCTGGCGGGAGTTCATCGACCTGTGCGGCGGTGACCTGCCGAACTTCCCGATCGATCTCGGCCTGGATCCCGGCGGCCCTCTGCCCGCGCAGAAACTCATGCACGACATGCTCGTCGACGCCGACGACATCGCCGCGTTCGACGAGGCCTGCCGGCCCTTCGGCGGAGTTCCGGCCGGCCTCCTGGCCGCCACGAGCCTCGTCGTCCACAAGATCGGCGGCGAACCCGCCTTCCGGACGGTCGTGCCGTTCCACACACGCGCGAAGTCCGAATGGCGGGACTCCGTGGGCTGGTACGTGGGCGGCGCACCGATCGAGATCCACACGGCACAGGCAGTCGATTTCCGGTGCGTCCTGGACATGGTGCACACCGCGGTGCACGCCAACAGGTCGATGGCCCGTCTGCCCATCGGCCGGGTGCTGCGCCTGCTCGGCTCGGACTTCCGCCCGACGTCGCCCGACCTGTACTCGATCGTCTCGTTCATCGACACCCGGCATATCCCCGGATCAGAGCGCTGGACCGAGCTGAAGGCGTACGGCCTGGTCAGAGTGTCCTACGGGGACAGGGTGTGCGCCTGGTTCAACAGGCTCCACGAGGGGCTGTACTTCGCCGCCCGCTACCCGGACACCGACATCGCCTACAAGAACATGCGACTGTACGTCGAGCAGATGCGGGAGGTCATCTTCTCGGTGGCCCGGAACGGCCCTGGCGAGCCCGTCTGACGGGACCGACACCGGTGATCAGCCGGACAGCGGAGCGATCCGCCTCATTTTGCGCACCCCCCAGACGCGCGAGCGGAACCTGATGCGGCTGCTGGACGAGCGGGGCCTGTGAGCCGTGGCCACACGGGTTCACCTCAGCCAGGTCGTGCACGGGAACGCAGGGTGGTGCACAGGGAAGCGGCGTGGTCGTAGGCATTGACCCCGCACCGGTTGCGCGCTTTCATCGCCTGCATCCTCGTGGGTCCCTTGCGCCGGGCCGGGGGCGGCGGGGTACGGGGGCGGCTGGGGTCGTCCTCGGTCGAAGGGGGAGCCAGTTGAAGAGACCTTCCTTACGCACCCTGCGCACCCACCGCACCCTGCGCACACTCGCGAACGCCGTCGTGGTCGCGGGCGTTGTCATGTGCTCCGCCTGGCCCGCCCAGGCCGCCGACCCGGACGAGACGCCGGCCGTCGTGCCGAGCACCCAGCGGATCAGTGTGGCCCCCGACGGCGTCACCGGCGGCAACGGCCACTCCACCGACCCCGTCGTCAGCGCGGACGGGCGTGTCGTGGCCTTCATGTCGTCCGCGACCAACCTGGGGCCGGGGACCGATGTGCGCAACAGCGTCTACTACCGGACGGGGCCCGGGGAGCCGTTGCAGCGTGTGGTGGTGCCGGGGGAGACGACCTCTACGCCTCAACTGTCCGAGTCCGGGCGGTACTTGACCTTCGGGTCGTACTCGACCGCGACCGTCACCTCCTCCGTTCATGTCATGGACCTGAGCACCGGCACCATCGAGCGTCTGACGCCCGCGATGGACGACGGCTACCAGCTGTCGTACGGCATCGCGCCGGTCAGCGCGGGCGGGCGGTACGTCGCCTTCGTCGCCCGGTACGCCGCCGATCCGCAGGGCGCGTTCCCCTGCCGGGTCATGCTGCTGGACCGCAAGACGCGGGAGGTGCGGCGGGTCAGCCGGGAGCCGGACGGCTCCAAGACCTACTACCGGTGCGAGCAGGTCGCGATGAGCGCGGACGGGCGCAAGGTCGCCTATCTGGAGGGGTACACCGGGCCCGGTACCGGTGATCAGGGCGACATCCTGGTCTACGACCGGCGCAGCGGGCGTACCGTCCACGCCGACGCCACCCACGACGGGGCGCCGGCCGGCACCTCGGCCTCCGCTCCCGTGCTCAGCGGCGACGGCTCCAAGGTCGGGTTCAACTCGGCGGCCACCAACCTGGTCCCGGAGGCCGACACCAACAGCGGCGTGAACGCCTTCGTCCGTGATCTGCGTACCGGTGAGCTCCGGCGGTACGACGGCCACGCCCCCACCGATCTCACGCTGCTGTCCGACCTGTCCGTCGACGGCTCGAAGCTGTTGCTCAACACGGCGGACGCGAACCGTACGTCCCTCGGGCTGATCCTGCGCGACCTGTGCACCGGGAACGAGGAGCTGTTGTCGCCGGGGCAGGACGGCAAGCCCGTCACCGTGGGGGACGCGGCGCTGAGCGGGGACGAGTCGACGGTCGTGTTCGAGTCGTACCACCCCGGGCTCGTACCCGAGGACACGAACCTGATCGGGGATGTGTTCGCCCGCGTGGTGCGGTGACACCAGGCTCCGTGGTCGTACCAGGCGGCTGAGGGGCGCGGGGTCGACGGGGTCGGAGGTGAACGGCACCCTCCGACCCCGTCCGGTCAGGCCGCCCCCACCACCTCCGCCAAGCGCCTCCACTCCTTCCTCGGCAGGGCGTCGCCCTCCCGCCCGTCGAGCACCTGCAGCGCCACATGGTCCGCCCCCGCCGCGTGGAACTCGTCCACCCGCGCCCGGATCCGCTCGTCCGCACCCCACGCGTACACCGCGTCGATCAGGCGGTCGCTGCCCCCGTCCCCGAGGTCGGCCTCGGTGAAGCCGAGGCGGAGGAAGGTGTTGGTGTAGTTCGGCAGGGTCAGGTAGAAGGCGAGGTGGGCGCGGGCGATCGCCCGGGCGCGGTCCGCGTCGGTCTCCAGGATCACCTTCAGCTCGGGGGCCAGGAGGCGGCCCGTCCCCAGCGCGTCGCGGGCCTGTGCCGTGTGTTCCGGCGTCACCAGGTACGGGTGTGAGCCGGCCGACCGGTCCCGTGCGAGCCGGAGCATCTTCGGGCCGAGCGCGGCGAGGACCCGCCGGTCGGCGGGGACTCCGGCGGTGTCCAGGGCGTCCAGATAGTCGACCATGGCGGCGTACGGGCGCCGGTACTGCTCCGCGAGTTTCGCGTGGCTCACGCCGAGGCCGAGCAGGAAGCGGCCGGGGTGGGCGGCCTCCAGGTTGGCGAAGCCCACGGCCGTTTCGGCGGCCTCGTACTGCCAGATGCTCTGGATGCCCGTGGCCACGGTGATGCGCTTGGTCGCCTCGACCAGCGGGACGGCGTGCCGTACCGCGGTGCTGCCGCCGAGCCAGATCGCGCCGAAGCCGAGTTCCTCCAACTCGGCTGCCGCCTCGGCGAGTTCGCCGTGACGAGCCGGGTCCTCGGCCCGCAGGCCGATGCTCCAGATGCCGTACCGTCCCACACTGTTGTCCTTGGCCATGCAAACGCCAACCAGGTCGCCTTCGCGATCTATTCCGGATGAGCCGTCGCCCTGTCTCGGATGAGCCGTCGCCCTGTCTGGGATGAGCCGTCGCTCCGTTCCGGATGAGCCGTCGCCCTGTCTCGGATGAGCCGTCGCCCCGTCGCGGACGAGCCGTCGATACCAATCGTGTCGCATCCATTGACGTCACTCCCACCTCAGCTTTACCTTCTGGCCGAAGTTACGCACAACGTTCGCAATATCGAACAATCTCCCCCTCTCGAGCCGCTCCCCGAAGGGACTTGCCGTGTTCCGCATCCAAGTCCGTCACTGGGTGACGTTGGGGGCCGCACTACTGGCCCTCTTCGCGTCGCTCATCACCGTCCAGCCGGCGCCGCCCGCCGCCGCGGCCGACGGCAAGCCGTACACCAACCCGGTCAAGTCGCAGAAGGGCGCCGACCCGTGGCTGGAGTACTACAACGGCAACTACTACCTGGTGACGACCTCGTTCACCGGTGAGCTGACCATGCGCAAGTCGCCCACGCTGGCCGGGCTCAGCACGGCGCCCAGCGTGCAGGTGTGGTCGGACACCACCTCCACCCGCAACTGGAACATGTGGGCCCCGGAGATCCACTTCGTCGACGGCAAGTGGTACCTGTACTACTCCGCCGGGCCGCGCGCCTCCGCCTGCTGCGACGACCAGCGCACCTACGTACTGGAGAGCGCCGGGTCCGACCCCCTGGGGCCGTACACCTTCAAGAACCAGCTCGCCGGGTCCAACCTCGACCCGGGCGGCTGGCTGATCGACGTCAGCCTGCTCAAGCACAACAACAAGCTGTACCTGGCGGGCAGCGGTTCGGTGGGCGGCAGCAAGCAGAGCCTCGTCATCGCGCCGCTCAGCAACCCGTACACCCTCGCCAGCTCCACCTTCACCGTCATCTCCAGCCCGACGCTCAGCTGGGAGACGCAGAGCGGTGAGGTCAACGAAGGGCCCGAGCCGCTCTACCGCAACGGCCGCACCTTCCTCATCTACTCCGCGAGCGCCTGCTGGGGCCCCGACTACAAGCTCGGGCAGCTGGAGCTGACCGGGTCCGACCCCCTGCTCGCCTCCTCCTGGACGAAGAAGCAGACGCCGGTCTTCCAGCGCAGCGACGCCAACGGGGTCTACGCGCCCGGCCACAACGGCTTCTTCACCTCGCCCGACGGCACCGAGAACTGGATCGTCTACCACGCCAACGACGCGGCGAGCGACGGGTGCGACAACGGCCGTACGACCCGCGCGCAGAAGTTCACCTGGAACGCCGACGGCACCCCGAACTTCGGCACCCCGGTCGCCCTCGGGACCACCATCGCCGGCCCCTCCGGTGAGACGGCGACGACCCCGACCGCCTACACCATCGTCAACCGCAACAGCGGCAAGTGCCTGGACGTCACGGGCGGCAACGCGGCCGACGGCACCAACATCGCCCAGTGGACCTGCAACGGCGGGGCCAACCAGAAGTGGCGGATCGAGGACCGCGCGGACGACACCAGCCGCCTGGTGAACGTCGCCACCGGCAAGGTCGCCGACGTCGCCGAGTGCGCGACCGCCGACGGCACCGACATCCGCCAGTGGTCCTGGCTGAACAACAACTGCCAGAAGTTCCGCATGGTCTACCTCGGCGGCGACTACGTCCGGATCGTCAACGCCTCCACCGGCAAGGTCATGGACGTCGCCGACTGCGGCACCGCCAACGGAACCGACGTACGCCAGTGGTCCTGGCTCAACAACAACTGCCAGCAGTGGCGGCTCGTCCCCACGACCGCCTGATCCCCGAAGGGCCGCAACAACACATGAGACATCTCGTCAGACGGGTCATCGTGGCCGCGGCAGTCGCGTTCGCCGTGCTCACCACCGTGACCACCCCCGCCCAGGCGGCCGCCCCGGCATCCCCGGCCGTCACCTTCACCAACCCGATAGCCGAGCAGCGGGCCGACCCGCACATCTTCAAGCACACCGACGGCTACTACTACTTCACGGCCACCGTCCCGGCGTACGACAAGATCGTGATGCGCCGTTCCACCACCCTCCAGGGCCTCGCCACGGCCACGGAGACCACGATCTGGACCAAGCACGCCAGCGGTGACATGGGCGCCCACATCTGGGCGCCGGAGATCCACTTCATCGACGGCAAGTGGTACGTGTACTTCGCGGCCGGTGCCTCCAACGACATCTGGAAGATCCGCCCGTACGTTCTGGAGACCAGCGCGGCCAACCCGCTGACCGGCACGTGGACCGAGAAGGGCCGGATCTCCCTGCCCCTGGACACCTTCTCGCTGGACGCCACCACCTTCACGCACAACGGCACCCGCTACCTCAGCTGGGCGCAGAACGACCCGGCGGTCGGCAGCGGCACCAACCTGTACCTGGCGAAGATGTCCAACCCCTGGACCATCAGCGGCAGCCCGGTGATGATCTCCAAGCCCGAGTACTCCTGGGAGACCGTCGGCTTCCGCGTCAACGAGGGCCCGGCCGTCATCCAGAAGAACGGCAAGGTCTTCATGACCTACTCGGCCAGCGCCACCGACGCCAACTACTGCCTCGGCCTGCTGACCGCCTCCGCCACCGCCGACCTCATGAACCCGGCCTCCTGGGCGAAGACCTCGACGCCGGTGTTCAAGAGCAACGCCGCCACCAGCCAGTACGGCCCCGGCCACAACACCTTCACGGTCTCCGAGGACGGCAAGTCGGACATCCTCGTCTACCACGACCGCAACTACAAGGACATCAGCGGCGACCCGCTCAACGACCCCAACCGCCGCACCCGCTACCAGAAGCTGTACTGGAACGCCGACGGCACGCCCAACTTCGGCATCCCCGTCGCCGACGGCGTGACCCCGGTCCGTCTCTCCTCGTACAACTACCCGGACAAGTTCATCCGGCACTGGGAGTACCGCGCGAAGCTGGAGGCCAACGTCACCAACCTCGCCGACTCGCAGTTCCGCGTCGTCACCGGCCTGACGGGCAGCGGCACGGTCTCGCTGGAGTCGGCGAACTTCCCCGGCTACTACCTCCGCCACAAGAACAACGAACTGTGGGTGGAGAAGGACGACGGCACCGCCCTGTTCGACGCGGACGCCTCGTTCCACCAGCGGGCGGGCCTCGCCGACACCGCGGCCGGCGTCTCGTACGAGTCGTACAACTTCCCCGGCCGCTACATCCGCCACTACAACAACCTGCTCTACACCCAGCCGGTCAGCACCACCCTCGACCGGCAGGACGCGACCTTCTACAAGGAGTAGTCCAGGAGGTCCGGCTGCTCACGAAAACACCTGCGCGTCGCCCGGGAGGCGGCGCGCAGGCGCGTTCTCCGGTTCCCTACTCCTGAGGCATGACCTGGACCAGCCCCGACTGGTACGCCATCACCACCAGCTGAGCCCTGTCCCTGGCCCCCAGCTTCGTCATCGCCCGGTGGACATGGGTCCGTACCGTCAGCGGGCTCACGTACAGCTTCTCGGCGATCTCGTCGTTGGAGTGGCCCTCGGCGGCCAGGGACATGACCTCGCGTTCGCGGGTGGTGAGGATGGTCAGCCGGTCGGGGGTGGCGAGGTGGTTGCCCGGAGCGGGGGTGGCGAGGAAGCGGGCGATGAGGGTCCGGGTGGCGGCGGGGGAGAGCAGTGTGTCGCCGGCGGCCACCGTGCGGATGCCGTCGAGAAGCACGTCCGCGGTGACGTCCTTGCCGAGGAAGCCGCTGGCACCGGAACGCAGCGCCTGGGCCACGTACTCGTCGATCTCGAAGGTCGTGAGGATCAGCACGCGGGTGTCGGCCAGTTCCTCGTCGGCGCAGATCACGGCCGTGGCGGTGAGCCCGTCGGTGCCGGGCATCCGGATGTCCATGAGGACCACGTCGGGGCGGTGGATCCGGACGAGGTCGACAGCCTCCCGGCCGTCGGTGGCCTCGGCGACGACCTCCATGTCCGCGCAGGAGTCGATGAGGATCCGGAAGGTGGCCCGCAACAGGGCCTGGTCGTCGGCGAGCAGGACACGAATGGTCATGGTGCTGTTCTACTTCCGCAGGTCTGGGGTCGGTTCCGCGACCGGTTCGGGGGCGCGGGGGCGGGGGCGCAGCGGGAGGTCGGTGGTGACCTCGAAGCCGCCTTCGGGTCGCCGGCCGGCGCTCAGGGAGCCGCCGACGGACTGGGCTCGCTCGCGCATGCCGATGAGGCCGAAACCCCGGCCGGATTCCGAGGCGCAGGCCCGACGGGGCGGGGCGTCGCCGCCGTCGTCGGTGACCGTGATCGTCAGGTGGGTCTCGGCGTACGCGAGGCGGATGCGCGCCGCGTCCACGGCGGCGTGCTTGCTGACGTTGGTGAGGGCTTCCTGCACGATCCGGTACGCGGTCAGGTCCACGCCGGGGTCGAGGTGCCCGGGAGCGCCCTCCGTGGTGACGGAGACCGTGAGGCCGGCGGACTCGCACGCGGCCATCAGGTCCGGGAGTTGGTCGAGCCCGGGGGTGGGAGCGAGCGGCGCCTCGGGATCGTCGGGCCGGCGCAGCACACCGACGGTGGACTTCAGCTCGCGCAGCGCCGACGACGTGGTGGCGGTCAGGTCGGTGAGGATCCGGTGGGCCTGCTCGGGGTCGGTGCGGGTGAGGTGCGCGGCGGTGCCCGCCTGGGCGTTGGCGAGGGCCAGATGGTGGGCGACGACGTCGTGCAGATCGCGGGCGATGCGCATCCGCTCCTCGGTGACCCGCAGGCGGGCCTCCTCCTCCCGGGTGCGCTCCGCGTGCTCGGCGCGGGCCTGCACCGACTTCAGGTAGGCCCGCCGGATCCGGGTGGCCCGGCCCAGGGCGAGGGGCAGCAGCAGCCAGAAGACGGGGCCGATCGTCCTGAGCACCAGCGAGAGGTGGTCCATGGAGTCGGCGAACACGGCCGCGAGCGTCATCACCGCGATGGTGGTGAGGCCGTAGGCGCGGCTGGTCTTCCGGTCGGTGAGTGTGGCCAGCCAGTAGAGCGCCGCCATGATCGGTGCCAGCAGCAGGGGGGTGAGCAGATAGCCGAGCGCGACCGCGACGATCGTGCAGATCGCGGTCGCCACGAGGGCGGTGCGCGGGTGCGTGCGGTGCTTGAGCAGGACGAGGCAGGACACGCCCATGAGGGCGACGCCGACCTTGTCCTGGTCCGGCGGCTCGGCGCCGGGCAGGGTGAGCACGCTGCCGAGCGTCGCGCAGCCCATCAGCGTCATGGCCATCACCAGGTCGACGAGGTACGGATGGCGGTCCGAGAAATCCTCCAGGCGATCGGCGTAACGCCGATCCAGGCTGACGCTCATCAGGGACTCCGGTCGGTGGGGCTGGGGACCATGGTGTCGACATGGTGGTCGATGCCGGGTGCGAACGCCCCTGGGGGCGGTTGGCTCAGGTGCGCGTCACTTCGAGCTCCGCCGTGTCGGCCGGGGCCGGCTCCGCGGTGTCGGCGCGGCGGGTCAGGGCCTCACCCTCCACATCGACGTGGGGCAGCGTCCGGTCCAGCCACTTCGGCAGCCACCACGCCTTGTCGCCGAGCAGCGCGAGCACGGCCGGCACGATCGCCATCCGTACGACGAACGCGTCGAACAGGACCGCCGTGGCCAGCCCGAACCCGATCATCTTGATCATGGAGTCGCTCTCGCCGATGAACCCGGCGAACACCGCGATCATGATCAGGGCGGCGGCCGCCACCACCCGGGCACTGTGCCGGAAGCCGCTGGTGATCGCCTCGTCGGCCGGGTCGCCGTGGACGTACGCCTCGCGCATCCGCGAGACCAGGAACACCTCGTAGTCCATGGCCAGACCGAACACGATGCCCACCAGGAAGATCGGCATCAGGCTCATGATCGGGCCGGTCTGCTCCACGCCCAGCAGCTCCGCGCCGTGGCCCTGCTGGAAGACCAGGACGACCACACCGAGCGAGGCGAGCACCGACAGCAGGAAGCCGACGGCCGCCTTGAGCGGGACCAGCAGGGAGCGGAAGACGACCAGCAGCAGGACGACGGCCAGGCCGACCACGACCAGCAGGTACGGGACCAGCGCGGACTGCACCTTGTCGGAGATGTCGATGTTCAGCGCGGTGGTGCCGGTGACCTCGAACGTGGCCCCCGTCTCGGACTCGATGCCGGGCCGCTCGTCCCGGATGGTGGTCACCAGGTCCTTGGTCTTCTCGTCGGTCGGCGCGGTGGCGGGCACCGCCGAGAAGACGGCCGTGTCACCGGCCTCGTTGAAGCGCGCGGGGGAGACGGACACGACGCCCTCGGTGGCGCCGATCTCCTTCGCGATCGCGTCGGCGGCGCCCTTCGCGTCGTCGCTGCCCCTGGCGTCGACCACGATCGTCAGCGGCCCGTTGAAGCCGGGCCCGAAACCCTCGGCGAGCGCGTCGTAGGCCCGCCGCTCGGTGGTCGAGGTCGACTTGGCCTCGTCGCCGGGCATGCCCAGCTGGAGGTCGGTCATCGGGATCGCGAGCGCGCCGAGGCCGACGACGCCGAGGAGGAGCACCGGCACCGGGCGGCGCAGCACGAACCGGGACCAGCGGGTGCCGCCGTTGTCCTTGACGTCGTCCTCGATACGGCCGCTCCTGCGGGCCTTGCGCGAGAGCACGGCGTTCGGCCAGCAGCCGAGGACCGCCGGGACCAGGGTCAGCGCGATCAGCACGGCCACGACGACCGCGCCCGCCGCGGCCAGCCCCATCTTCGTCAGCATGGGGATGCCGACCACGGACAGCCCGGCGAGCGCGATGACGACGGTGAGCCCGGCGAACACGACCGCCGACCCGGCCGTGCCGGTGGCGAGGGCGGTGGCCTCCTCGGGCGTACGGCCGCCCGCGCGCTCCTCGCGGTAGCGGGAGACGACGAACAGGGCGTAGTCGATGCCGACCGCGAGACCCAGCATCATCGCGAGGGTGCCCGTCGTGGTGGACAGTCCGAACGCGTCCGACAGGGCGAGGATCGCGGCCATGCTGAAGCCGACGCCGACCAGCGCGGTCAGCAGCGGCAGTCCGGCGGCGGCCAGCGACCCGAAGGTG
Source organism: Streptomyces akebiae (assembly GCF_019599145.1). NCBI lineage: Bacteria > Bacillati > Actinomycetota > Actinomycetes > Kitasatosporales > Streptomycetaceae > Streptomyces > Streptomyces akebiae. The sequence continues at coordinate 7,455,950 of NZ_CP080647.1, forward strand.
ATCAGCAGCACGACGGAGGCTATGGCGACACCGATCACCTCGGCCATGCCGCCCGCGCCGCCCTGCTCCTCCATCGCGGTCCCGCCGGCCTCGACGGTCAGCCCGGAGCCCTGCGCCGCGCGGAGCGCGTCCTCCAGGTGGGTCCTGCTGGCGTCGGTGAGGTCGTTCGCGGCGACCTTGTAGGTGACGGTCGCGTACGCCGTCGAGCCGTCCTTGCTCACCGCCCGGGCCTGGAACGGGTCGACGGCGCTCGCCACCTGCGAGCCGTCCGCCAGATCGGCCACGGTCTCCTCGACGGCCTTCTTGTTCTCGGCGGCGGTGACCTTCTCGCCGTTCGGGGCGACGAAGACGACCCGGGCGGTGGCGCCGTCCGCCGTGACCCCGGGGAAGCGCTGCTCCAGCAGGTCGAACGCCTTCTGGGACTCGATGCCCGGCATGGCGAACCCCTCGTCGGAGGCTCCCGGGGCCTTGAGGGCGCCGGCACCGACGGCGCCCAGTACCGCCAGCCACATCAGGATGACGTACCAGCGTTTGCGGAAGGCCAGCCGGCCCAGCCGATGAAGGAAGGTTGCCATGGGTCGCAGGTCTCCACGTCAGAAGTCTCGGATGTCTGCCAAGACTCCCGTCGCGGGCCCCGTCCCGTCGTCGTGCGGCTGCCGACAATCGCGCGTACTCAGAACGCAGTACACCGTCACCGCCGGGTCAGCCGGGGGTATGACCGGAGAGACGGCCGGGGAGACGGCCGTCGGACGGCCGGGGTCGGACGCACCGTCGGCTACATGGCGTGCAGGGTGTCGCGGGAGGCCTTGATGAAGACCTTCAACGCGTCCCAGAACGGCGTGTAGCAGGCGTCGAAGCGCGCCACGGCACCGGCGTCGCCCTCGATCATCGCCTCGATCGCCTTGTGGAAGGGGCTCGTCGCCCGCCGGACGGTGTTGGCGAGGACCGCGACCTCCTCGGGGCCTTCCAGCGAGACGATCCAGGTGAGATTGCGCAGCGTGGCGTACTCGTCGCGCTGGAGCTCGCGCAGCTCCCGCAGTTCCTCCACCTGTTCCGGTCCGAGCCCGCCCCCGGCGCCCCGGACCACGTCGGACACCTTCCAGTGCACGTCGTTCAGCCGCTGCGCCTGCTCGATGAACCCCGCGTACGCCGTCCGCCGGGCCTCCCGCAGCCGCTCCACCCGCTGCGCGCCCGCCGTCGTGTCCGCCTGTATGCGCGCCGCCCGCGCCGTCCCCCGGCTGGTCACCCAGCTCGCCACCACGGCCGTGCCGGCGGTGAGCGCGGCGATCCAGAACGCGTTGTCAGCCATGGCGGGAGGCCAGCGAGCGGGCGGTGACCCCGGCCAGATGGGCCGCGAAGACCGCGCGGGCGTCCGGGGTCAGGGTGCGCAGCGCCACCAGAGCCGTGATGACGACGTCGCACAGCTCCGACCCGACGTCGTCCCAGGTGTGGGTGGTGCCCTTGCGCGGGTTCTGCCCGGTCGCGCCGATCACCGCCTGCGCGACCTCGCCGACCTCCTCCTGGAGCTTCAACATCCGCAGCAGCAGGCCCTCTTGGCCGCCGTGCGGCTGGTCGGCCTCCAGCCAGGCGTGCAGGAGTGCGACGGACTGCCAGAGGTCGTCGGGGGAGTGGGTCTGCTCGCTCATGCGCGCAGCTTGCCACGCCCCTGTGACAACGACGGCCGATCCGCCGGAACGGCGACGCTCACTCCTCGAACAACGCCTCCTGCTCGCCCTCCTTCTCCTTGCGCACCCGCTGGTTGCGCAGGCCGACGACCACCGCCGTGACCGCGGCCGTACCGGCGAGCGCCGCCGGGACCATCCAGCCCCGGTCGACGACATGGTGGAACGCGTGGTCGAGGGAGAGCCGGCCGGGCCCGGCGACGGCGAGGCCCGCGGCGGCCAGGCCCAGCGTCGCCGCGTACTCGTAGCCGCCCTCGGCGTTGAAGAAGCCGTTGGGCGCGTGGATCGCGGTCGCGCCGCCCATCGCGCCCGCCGCGGCGGCACCGGCCGCGGGCGTCGCGAGGCCCAGCGCGAGCAGTGCGCCGCCGCCGGTCTCGGCGAGGCCGGCGGCGGTGGCGCTGGCCTTGCCGGGGGTGTACCCGACGGACTCCATGAACGCGCCGGTGCCCTTGAGGCCGTGCCCGCCGAACCAGCCGAACAGCTTCTGCGTCCCGTGCGCGGCGAGCACACCGCCCGTGCCCAGCCGCAGGAGCAGCAGTCCCAGATCACGTCGGTCGAATGAGGTCATGAGCTCTCCCGGGCAGCCGGTGCGTTAAGTCCCCTCCCGCGTATCCACCGTCGCACCGATCACACCTGCCCGACCCGCGCCGGGCCGCCGTTCGGGTGGCCCCGCGTGCGGGCGCGCCTCCGGTGGCGCGCCCCGGGCAACGGTGTGAGGCTGGCCGCCATGACGATCGCACCCGCCAAACTCAGCGACCCGGCCGTCCGGGCCTTCGTCGCCGCGGTGAACGCCCATGACGAGGACGCGTTCTTCGCGCTCCTCACGGAGGACGCGACGATGTCGGACGACGGCTCCGACCGTGACATCGCGGACTGGACCGACCGGGAGATCTTCTCCTCCCACGGCCACATCGAGGTCCACCGCGAAACCGCGGGCGGCCGTTCCCTGGTCGCCAACTACCGCAACGACACCTGGGGCGAGATGCGCACCGCGTGGCGCTTCACGGTGTCGGAGGACGGCAGGATCAGCCGGTTCGAGACGGGCCAGGCCTGAACGACGGGATGGCCCGCGGGGCTTGCGTTGGTGTGCACTCCAACTCCTAACGTCCGTGGTCATGGAGACGAACTCGCACACGAGCACGGCCACCGACACGAGCACGGCCACGGACACGAGCACAGCCACGAGCACGAGCACGGTCGCGCAGCCGTACACCCGCTCCCTCGGCCGCAGCGGCATCCAGGTCAGCGCCCTCGGCTTCGGCTGCTGGGCCATCGGCGGCGAGTGGCAGGACACCGACGGACAGCCGCTGGGCTGGGGCAAGGTGGACGACGAGGAGTCCGTACGGGCGGTCCACCGCGCCCTCGACCTCGGCGTCACCTTCTTCGACACGGCCGACACCTACGGCGCCGGCCACAGCGAACGCGTCCTCGGCCGGGCGCTCGGCAAGCGCCGCGCGGACGTCGTCGTGGCCACCAAGTGGGGCAACGTCTTCGACGAGCCGACCCGCACCCTCACCGGCCAGGACGACACCCCTGCCCACGCCCGCCGCGCCCTCACCGCCTCCCTCGACCGTCTCGGCACCGACCACGTCGACCTGTACCAGCTCCACCTCTCCGACGCCGACCCCGAGCGGGCCGCCGAACTCCGGGACACCTGCGAGGAGTTCGTCCGGGAGGGCCTGATCCGGGCGTACGCCTGGAGCACCGACGACCCGGACCGCGCGGCCGTGTTCGCCGAGGGCCCGCACTGCGCGGCCGTGCAGCACCGGCTGAACATCCTCCAGGACGCCCCCGAACTCCTCGCGCTGTGCGCGGAGTCGAACCTCGCGAGCATCAACCGCAGCCCCCTGGCCATGGGTCTGCTCACCGGCAAGCACACCGGCGGGCGCGCCCTGGAGGCCGGTGACATCCGCAGCACCCCGCCCGCCTGGCTGCCCGGCTTCCACGCGGAGGGCGGCGCCGACCCGGAGTGGCTCGGCCGGGTGGAGGCGCTGCGCGAGATCCTCACCGGCGAGGGCCGTACGCTCGCGCAGGGCGCCCTCGCCTGGATCTGGGCCCGCAGCCCCCACACGGTGCCCATCCCCGGCTTCCGCTCGGTCGCCCAGGCCGAGGAGAACGCGGGCGCCCTCGCGAAGGGACCGCTCCCCGCGGAGCGCATGGCCGAGATCGACCTGATCCTGGGGCGGTGAGCGGCCCGTACGATGGCGCCCGGCCAGGCCCCGGCCCCGGCGGCTGTCGCGCTGCCGCTTCGTGAGCGTCAGCCGTCAGCCGTCAGCCGTCAGCCGTCAGCCGCCCCGCCTCGACGGTGACCGGCCGGGCTGCCCGCCGGGCGATCGACGAGTAGCGCGTGACCAGGACGAAGGCGAGGCCCTGTTCGCGCCACAACCCCTCCAGCAGGGCCATGATCTCGCCGCGGGTGCCCTCGTCGAGGTTGCCGACGGGCTCGTCGGCCGAGGAGTACCTTCGGCCGCTCGACCAGAGCGCGGACGACCGCGCCCCGCTGCCGCCGACCGCCGGACAGCTCGGACGGGGCGTGGGTGAGGCGCTCGCCCGGCCCGCTCGCGCCGTCCGGCCCGCTTGACGCCGAGCGGGACGCGGGCGGTCTCGACGTTTCCCTGCGTGGTGAGCGTGGGGATGAGGTGGAGCGCCCGGAAAGCGATGCCGACCCGCTCGGCGCGCAGCCGGGTCGGCTCGGCCCACTGACGGAGGCGCGGTCGGCGCCGTCGCGCCCGTGAGCCTGTGCACGGGTCGCTTCGTGGGTCTCCGCGAAGGGGGTGTGGGTCGGTCTACCCTGCTCAGGGCGTCGGCCGGCCGCATCCGGGAGGCGTGTCGGCCGCCATGGCCCCCGGCGATCCGATGTCCGGCGGCGGCGAGGCCCGCCGTGAGCGCGAGGGTGGACAGGGAGACGGGCGTGGACAGCGCGATCTCCGGTGCGCCGGAGGCCTGCCGACAGGGGCGCCGCCCGCGCCGGGACCGCCGCCGCCCGGTCCGCCCGCCCACGCGCCGGTGTTGCCCAACTCGGCCTTGAAGGTAGGGCTGATCGCGGTCACCCTGTACGCGGCGGCGGCGAGCGCGGCGATCGGCAGTCGACTGCCGTGGACTCCTGCCAGGAAGAGCGGCTGGGGTACCGACCGGAGCAGAGGCATGTGGTGGCAGCCGTTCCGCGCTCCGGTGCTTACCTCGCGGTCCCACGCGAGGTCCGCCCCCTTCCGGACCGCGGAACGGCTGCCGCCTCCCCCTCGGGTTGGCCACGGAAGCCGTCGCCTCCAAGTGTGAAGCTCTCGTGGAGACAAGTCCTGAGCATATGCCTGTCACGTGCTCCTATGGACCGGAGCATCAGCTTCCGTTTGTGTAGGTTGAGCCGTGGACGAGTGCCGTATGCAACCGTTTCGGCTGCCTCAGCCCCGCCCCACGTACGGCATCGTCGTCGCCATCACCGTCGCGAACTGCACATTCGCCTCCAGCGGCAACTCCGCCATGTGCCGCACGGTCCGGGCCACGTCGGTCACGTCCATCACGGGCTCCGGCACGAGCTGCCCGTTCGCCTGGAGGACGCCGTTCGCCATGCGCTCGGTCATGTCCGTCGCCGCGTTGCCGATGTCGATCTGGCCGACCGCGATGCCGTACGGCCGCCCGTCCAGCGAGAGCGACTTGGTGAGGCCGGTCAGGGCGTGCTTGGTCGCGGTGTAGGCGACGGAGTGCGGGCGGGGCGTGTGCGCGGAGATGGAGCCGTTGTTGATGATCCGCCCGCCCTGCGGGTCCTGCTCCTTCATCTGCCGGTACGCCGCCTGCGCGCACAGGAACGCCCCGTTGAGGTTGGTGTCCACGACGTGCCGCCAGGCCGCGTAGTCCAGCTCCTCCACCGGCACCCCGCCCGGACCGAACGTGCCCGCGTTGTTGAACAGCAGGTCCAGCCGTCCGAACCGGTCGCGCACGGCGGCGAGGAGCGCGTCCACGTCACCGGGGCGGGAGACGTCCGTACGGACGCACAGCGCCTGAGGTGCGCCGGCTGCGGTCTCGGCGAGCTTGTCCTCGCGGCGGCCCGCGAGCGCCACCGACCAGCCGGTGCGCAGCAGCTCCACCGCCACGGCGCGGCCGATGCCGGAGCCCGCACCCGTCACGATCGCGATCTTGGTTCGCATAGCGTTCATGGCCACGCAGCGTAAAGGAGGGGGGCGCGCCGGGCCGCGCGGAAAGCGCCCGCCATGCGGAACTCATTCGTCCGCCATCTGGGTGTTGTGTACGTGACAGAAGATCGTCGAACCTGGCCACTCCAATGCCAAGAGACAACTCCCGTCAGACGAGGGCCAGATGACACCCACAGCCCAGAACGCCCGGAACTCCCAGGGGCCGACGCCGTCCCGTTCGTCCCACGCGTCCGAACTCCGCGCCGCCGCCCGTCACTTCGACCGCCGCCGCTTCCTCACCGTCACGGGGGCCGCCGCCGCGCTCGCCTTCGCCACCAACCTCCCCGCGGCCGGCGCCGCGGCCGCCGCCACGCTCGACGCGCGGCGGATCACCGAGGACCCCTTCACCCTCGGCGTGGCCTCCGGCGACCCGCTGTCCACCTCCGTGCTCCTGTGGACCCGGCTCGCCCCGGCCCCCTACCAGCCGGACGGCGGACTGCCCGCCGAACGCGTCGCCGTGCGGTGGGAGTTGGCCCACGACGACAGATTCCGACGGATCGTCAGACGCGGCACCGCCACCGCCCACCCCGAGTTCCACCACACCGTCCACGTCGAGGTCGGCCACCTCGCCCCGGGGCGCGTCTACTACTACCGCTTCCGCGCCGGCACCTGGATCAGCGAGACCGGCCGCACCCGCACCGCCCCCGGCCACGCCCACCTGACCGGCGCCACCGGCCTCTCCTTCGCCGCAGTCTCCTGCCAGCGCTACGACCAGGGCTACTACACCGCCTACCGGCACCTGGCCGAAGAGGACATCGATGTCGTCTTCCACCTCGGGGACTACCTCTACGAGTACGCCGTGAACTCCGTCGGCGGCGCCCGCAACTACACCGACCGCGTCCTGCCCGACGTCTTCAACCACGAGACGGTCACCCTGGAGGACTACCGGCTGCGGTACGCCCTCCACAAGAGCGACCCCGACCAGCGGGCCGCCCACGCCGCGCACCCCTTCGTCGTCACCTGGGACGACCACGAGACCGAGAACAACTACGCCGGCGACCACCCCGACGGCGGCGAACCCTCCGAGGAGTTCCTGCTGCGCCGCGCCGCCGCCTACCGCGCGTACTGGGAGAACCAGCCGCTGCGCCGCCCCCAGCGCCCCGACGGGCCCGACATGAGGCTCTACCGCCGCTTCCGGTGGGGCCGCCTCGCCCAGTTCGACATACTCGACACCCGCCAGTACCGCTCCAACCAGGCGCAGGGAGACGGCTGGCAGATCCCGGGACCGGAGTCCGCCGACCCCGCCCGCACGATGACCGGTGGTACGCAGGAACGCTGGCTCCTGGACGGCTGGGACCGGTCCGACGCCGTCTGGAACGTCGTCCCGCAGCAGGTCACCTTCTCCCAGCGCCGCAACGCCGTCGGCGACGTCTACCGGGTGGCGATGGACGCCTGGGACGGCTACCCGGCCTCCCGCGAACGCCTCCTCGCCGGCGCGGAGGCCGCCGGCATCGAGAACCTGATGGTCCTCACCGGCGACGTCCACGTCGGCTACGCCTTCGACATCAAGCGCGACTTCGACGACCGCTCGTCCCGGACCGTCGGCACGGAGCTTGTCGCCACCTCCATCAGCAGCGGCGGCAACGGCTCCGACAAGCCCGCGAACTGGGACACCTACATGACCGCCAACCCCCACATGCGCTTCTACCACGGCCGACGGGGCTACCTCACGGTCGCTCTCGACCGCGAGGCCGCGCGCGCCGACTTCAAGGCCGTGCCGTACGTGACGACGACCGGGGCCGGGATCTCCACCGTGGCGTCGTTCGCGGTGGAGGCGGGCCGGCCCGGGCTCACGCCGGCGTAGTCAGCAGCGCGTCGCCCCGACGGTCGTCCTCGCCGGGATAGCGCACCCCGATACGGTCGCGGATCGCGTCCAGGGTGCGCATCACGGCGAGGGTGCCGTCGAGCGGGACGAGCGGGGACTCCGTCTCACCGGCGCGCAGGGCCCGCATGACCTCCCGGGCCTCGTGACGGAGGCTGTTGCGCGGCCCGTCGGCCGGGTCCGCGGCGAACGTCTCCGGCTCGCGGCCCACGCGGTGCAGGACGAAACGGTCCGCGAAGAAGAAGCCGTCCGGGATGTCGATCCGGCCCTCGGACCCGGTGACCGACGCGGTGGTGGCGGTGCCGCCGACGATGGAGCAGTGCACCGACGCGAGGGCACCGCTCTCCCAGGAGAGCAGCGCGCCCGTCTGGAGATCGACACCCTCCTTCGAGAGCACCGCCTTCGCCGTCACGTCCGAGGGCTCCCCGAGCAGCAGATGCGCGAAGGAGACCGGGTACACACCCAGGTCGAGCAGCGCGCCCCCGCCCTGCCCCGGGTCCCGCAGCCGGTGCGACGGCGCGACCGGCCCGAGGATGCCGAAGTCGGCGTGCACCGTGCGCACCTCACCGATCGCACCGTCCCGCACCATCGCGGCGAGCCGGCGCACCACCGGATTGCAGTACGTCCACATGGCCTCCATCAGGAACCGCCCGCGCTCCCGCGCCAGCGCGACCAACTCCTCCGCCTCGCGCACGTTCAGCGTGAACGGCTTCTCGCACAGCACGTTCCGCCCGGCCTCCAGGCACATGCCGGCGGCCGTCCGGTGCGCCGAGTGCGGCGTGGCGACGTACACCACGTCCACGTCCGTGTCCTCGGCGAGCGCGCGCCAGTCGCCGTACGCCCTCGGTATCCCGAAGCGTTCCGCGAAGGCGTTCGCGGAGTCCTCGGTGCGCGAGGCCACCGCCACGACCTCGGCGTCCGGCAGGTCGACGAGGTCGGCCGTGAAGGCCGCGGCTATTCCTCCGGTCGCCAGGATTCCCCACCGCACACGTCCGTCGTTCGACATCGCCACCCCTGTCCTCGGCCCCGGGGCGGGACTGTGACCCCACCCACGTCGTACGAGCTGAGAGCATAGGTGGCGGAACGAACGGCGAGGGAGGGGCACATGCCCGAGGGGCACATACCCGGCTCGGCATCGGCCGAGTCGAACACGGTGGCGCCGATGGGGGAGCACAGGGGGCCGGACACGGAGGCGGAACAGCGGCCGTCGGAACGGCCGGGACCGCCAGGACGGCCCGGTGCCGCAGGACGGCCCGGTACGCCACGACGGGCGCGGTCGAAGCCGGGCTCCACCGCCCTCCGCCGCACCGGCCTCCTCGTCACCCTCATCCTCGGCGGGCTCACCGCCACCCCGCCCCTCGCGATGGACATGTACCTCCCGGCCCTGCCGGAGGTCACCACCTCGCTGCACGCCCCCGCCACCACGGTCCAGCTCACCCTCACCGCCTGCCTCGCCGGCATGGCGCTCGGGCAGCTGCTGATCGGACCGATGAGCGACCGCTGGGGCCGCCGACGGCCCCTCCTGCTCGGCCTCGCCGTCTACGTCGTCGCCACCGCCCTGTGCGCCCTCGCCCCCACCATCGAGACCCTCATCGCCTTCCGTCTGGTCCAGGGCCTCGCCGGTTCGGCCGGGATCGTGATCGCGCGGGCGGTGGTCCGCGACCTGTACGACGGCGACGCGATGGCCCGGTTCTTCTCCACGCTGATGCTGATCTCCGGGGTGGCTCCGGTCGTCGCGCCGCTGATCGGCGGCCAGATCCTCCGCGTCACGGACTGGCGCGGGGTCTTCGTCGTCCTCACGGCCATCGGCATCGCCCTGCTCGCGGTCGTCTGGGCGAAACTCCCCGAGACGCTCGCCCCCGCCGAACGCCACAGCGGCGGCATCGGCGAGACGCTGCACGCCATGCGCGGCCTGCTCACCGACCGGGTCTTCATGGGCTACACGCTCGCCGGCGGCTTCGCCTTCGCCGCCCTCTTCGCGTACATCAGCGCCTCCCCGTTCGTGATCCAGGAGATCTACGGCGCCTCCCCGCAGACCTTCAGCCTGCTCTTCGGCGTCAACTCCGTCGGCCTCGTCGTCGTCGGCCAGATCAACGGCAAGATCCTGGTCGGCCGGGTCAGCCTGGACAAGGTGTTCGCCGTCGGCCTCACCGTCGTCGCCGTCTCCGCGACCGCGCTGCTGCTGATGTCCCTGGGCGTCTTCGGCGAGGTCGGCCTCGGCCCGGTCTCGGCGGCCCTCTTCGTGCTGATGTCCGCGATGGGCGTCACCCTTCCCAACACCCAGGCGCTCGCCCTGATGCGGGTACGCCACGCGGCGGGTTCCGCGTCGGCCCTGCTGGGTACCTCGTCCTTCCTGATCGGCGCGATAGCGTCCCCCCTGGTCGGCGTCGCGGGCGAGGACACGGCCGTCCCCATGGCCGTCGTCCAACTGGCCGCGACACTGGTGGCCGCGGTCTGCTTCGTGGCACTGTGCCGTCCTTGGAACAGGCGTACGCCAGTGGGTACTTCGACGGGTACGACGGTGGAGGGAGCGGAGAGCTGAGCGCGCCGAGACTGCGCACGGACACCCCGGAACGGGCCGGACTGGACCCCGAGGAACTGCGCCATCTCAGCCGAGAGGTGCGCGCGCTGACGGAAGGCGACAGCCCCCGGGCCCCCGCCGCCGTGGTTCTCGCCGGCCGCGGCCCCGTCATCGCCGTCGAGGAGGCCGCGGGCTGGGCCGTCCGCTACGAGGCCTACGACGAACGCGCCGACACCGGAGTGGAGCTGCCGCCCGACTCCCGCATCCCGGTGCGGCCGGACACCCCCTTCGACCTGGCCTCCCTCACCAAGCTGTTCACCGCCGTGGCCGCCGTCCAGCAACTGGAGCGCGGCACCCTCGGCATCGACGCGAAGGTGGCGGCGTACCTCCCCGACTTCACGGGCGCCGCCGCGCACGGCCTCACCGTCCGCCACCTCCTCACCCACACCTCCGGGCTGCGCCCCGAACTCCCGCTGTACGACTGCCCGTCGCCGGACGCCCGGCTGGCGATGCTCCGCGCGGAGGCCCCGACGGCGACCCCGGGCACGGTCCACCTCTACTCCGACCTGAACCTCCTGCTCCTCCAACACGTCCTGGAGCGCCTCACCGGCCGGACCCTCGACGTGCTGATCCGCGACGGCATCACCCACCCCCTCGGCATGGTGTCGACGACGTTCGGCCCCTGCCCGGCCGCCGCGGCGACGGAGGACCAGCGCCGCCCCTGGGCGAAGGCGGACCGGGGCATGATCCGCGGCCGGGTCCACGACGAGAACGCCTGGTCCCTCGGCGGTGTCGCCGGCCACGCGGGTCTCTTCTCCACCGCCCGCGACCTGGCCGTCTTCTGCCGCACCCTGCTGGCCGGCGGCAGTTACGGTCCCGCCCGCATACTCGGCCCCGACTTCGTCGAGCTGATGCTGACGCCGCCGGGCCTCGGCTTCGCCCTCGACCAGCCCTGGTTCATGGGCGGGCTGGCGGGCCGGGGAGCGGCCGGCCACACGGGCTTCACGGGCACGTCGCTGGTCCTCGACCAGGCGACGGACACCTTCCTCATCCTCCTCACCAACGCGGTCCACCCCCGCCGACGGGACCCGATCAACAGGGCGCGGGCGGCAGCGGGGACCCGGTTGGCCCGGGCGGTACGGGGGATGTGACCGGCCGGCCCGCGGACGGCCCTGGGAACGCGGGGCAAGCGCGGCAGGTCGTGGCTCAGCGCGGGCGGGCGGGGGCGGTCAGGTGCTCCGCCAGGCGGTCCACGAACGCGATGATCCATTCCAGGCGTGGTCCGCCGCGAGCCACCCGGAACCCGTGCCGACGGGCGTGGAACGCGGCCCGGACGGCCTCCACCTGGGCCCAGCGCCGCAGCCGCCCCAGGTCGACCTCGGCGGCCTCCGCGTACACGTCCAGCACCCGGTGGACGGCCGCGCCGAGGTCGTCCGCCGCGAGGAGGCTCAACGCCCGTGACTTCAGCAGCGTGCCGCCGTCGTAGGCGGGGTCACCCGCCAGCCCCTTGGGGTCGACGGCCAGCCACGGCTCACGCTCGGCCCGCAGGATGTTCCTGGCGTGGAGATCGCCGTGCACGACGGTGTCCGGCTGGTCCGGGCCCAGCTCCCGCAGTGTGGCCAGCGCGGCGTCGACCGTGCGGCGGGGCAGCGCGTGCGGCAGTTCCGTCGCGTCCGCGCGCAGTTCCTCCGCCCAGGCGCCGGTCCGCTCCCGCAGCCGGGGCAGACCGGTCGGCGCGGGCACGGCCAGCCGCCGACTGAGCAGCCCGGCGACCCGCACGATCTCGTCCTCGTCGCCGAGCTCCGCCAGCGTGGACGTCCGGACCCGCTCCAGCAGCATCGCGAACCGCTCGTCGTCGCGCCGGTACAGCCGTACGGCCCCGCACCCGCCCCACGTCTCGAACGCGTCCGGCTCATGGACGTTGCCGGGATGCGGGAACGACACCTTCAGTACGGCGCCGGGCTCCCCCCGCCTCGCCACCGGGACGATCACCCCCACCCCGCCGTGCACGACCTCACCGTCCGGCTCGCACCCCCACCGGTCCAGCAACTCCGCCACGATACGGGGCAGTTCGGCGAGCCACACCGCCCCCGGCTCACCCTCCCGCTCGACCGTGCTCCATGCGAACGCCTCGGGTACCTCGATCATCCCGGCACCCTACGCGCCGACCCGCACGGGGGCCGGAGCCGAGGCGGCCGACGCGCTCACGCCCCCTCGTAGAATCGCCCCGTGAACGCCCCCGCCTCCCCTCCAGCCTCCTCAGCCGACACCCTCCGCACCGCCCTCGCCGGGCTGCTCGACGGGCTGCCGCCCAAGTCGGCCACGCAGGCGGTCGAGCGGCTGATCGCGAACTACCGGGGGCGGACGCCGACGCACGCGCCCGTGCTGCGGGACCGGTCGGACGTCGTGGCGTACGCGGCGTACCGGATGCCGGCGACGTTCGAGGCGGTGTGCTCGGCGCTGGAGGCGTTCGCGGCCGCGGTGCCCGGGTGGGTGCCCGGCGGTCATGTGGACGTCGGCGGGGGCACGGGCGCGGCGACCTGGGCGGTGAACGCGACCTGGGAGGGCGCGCGGCCGGTCACGGTGCTCGACTGGGCGGAGCCGGCGCTCGCGCTCGGGCGGGAGATCGCCGCGGCGAACCCGGAACTGAAGACCGTCGAGTGGCAGCGCTCCCGTATCGGATCGGCGCTCACCATCGAGAGCACCGATCTCGTCACCGTCTCGTACGTCCTGGGCGAGCTGACCACGGCCGACCGCGCGGCCGTCGTCGAGGCGGCGGCGACCGCCGCGCAGACCGTCGTGATCATCGAGCCCGGCACCCCCGACGGCTACGCCCGGGTCATCGAGGCCCGCGACCGGCTGATCGCCGCCGGCTTCCACATCGCCGCCCCCTGCCCGCACAGCGCCGCCTGCCCCATCGTCCCCGGCGAGGACTGGTGCCACTTCTCGGCCCGGGTCAGCCGCTCCTCCCTGCACCGCCAGGTCAAGGGCGGCTCCCTGCCGTACGAGGACGAGAAGTTCAGTTACGTCGCCGCCACCCGTGTCCCCCCGGCCCCGGCCCCCCACCGCATCGTCCGCAAACCCCAGATCCGCAAGGGCCAGGTCCTCCTCGACCTCTGCGAACCCGAGCCGGCCCTCGCCCGCACCACCGTCACCAAGCGCCACGGCCTCCTCTACCGGGCGGCCCGCGACGCGGAGTGGGGCGACGCCTGGCCACCGGCCGTGGGCGACGACGACCAGGTGTCCTGAGGCCCGCCGCCGGGGCGCGATCGAAAAGAAGTTGCGCCGCCCACGCGGTCTCCGGCTATGTCTTCGATCATGTCCACCACCCCGCGTCTGGTCGAGATAACCCCCGCCAACCTCGACGCCGCGCTCGGCGTACGCGTCCGCCCCGACCAGGAACACCTGGTCGAGCCGGTCGTGCAGTCTCTGGCCGAGGCGTACGTCCACCCCGGGGTCGCCTGGCCCCGGCTCATCATGGACGGGGAGCGTGCGGTCGGCTTTCTGATGGCCTTCCTCGACATCGACTGGAAGGGCGACGGCTCGGGCACCGACATCCGTTCCGGGCTCTGGCGGCTCAACATCGCCGCCGACGAGCAGGGGAAGGGGTACGGCCGCTTCGCCGTCGAGTCCGTGGCCGCCGAGATCCGCCGCCGAGGCGGAGACCGCGTCCACGTCACCTGGCACCCCGGCCCCGACGGCCCGGAGCCCTTCTACCTCGGCCTCGGCTTCCGCACGACGGGGGAGACCAGCGGGGGCCAGACGGTCGGCGTGCTGGAGACGGCCGGACCGAAGTCGACCACAGCTGAGCCGACGGCGCCTGAGTCGACCGCACCTGAGCCGACCGGATCGGAGCCGACGGCAGCCGAGTTGAGCGGACCAGAGTCAACGGCAGCCGAGTCGACCGGATCGGAGTCGAGTGGATGATCGCCCGTTCCGGTTCCCCCGGCGGTTTCTGCCGGATGGATCTCAAGACCCGTGACCTGCCCGGCACCGCCGCCTTCTTCGCCGCCACCCTCGGCTGGCATTTCGCGGTGGACGAGCAGGACCGGCGTCGGTCCACGAAGATCACCACCGGGACCGGCCATCGGATCGGCGGTGTGAGCGACCTCGCGCATCCCGTCCACCCGCCGGAGACCCCGGCCCACATCGCCCACTACCTGACGGTCGACGACGTCGACCGCCGCACGGCCACGGCGGTGGCCGCCGGGGCACGACTCGTCGTCCCGCCCTTCGACGCCGGGGACCAGGGGCGCATGGCCACGCTGGTCGACCCGGTGGGTGCGGCCGTCTCCTTCTGGCGGCCGTACCGGTTCGGCGGGTGGGGCTTCCCGTCGGGCGTCCCCGGCGCCCCGCATCGCATGGTCCTGGCCTGTCGACAGCCGGACGAGGCGCGGGAGTTCTACCGGGGTGTGACCGGCACGGCCTTCAACCCACGCCGACTTCGCCATGAGGGCGGCGAGGGACACGGGAAACGCGGAGGGCGCGGAGGACGCGGAGGACGCGTCACGGTGGGAGGTCATGGTCGGCGTCGGCGACTTGGAGGCCGTCGCGGCCCGCGTCCATGGCCAGGTCTCACGGTCGGCGGACGGTGGTCGCCCCGCGTCGCGGCTGACCAGCCCGGAAGGGCTCACCCTCCGGGCCGTCCAGCTCCACCACCGCCTCGGGGGGCCGCTGAGAGAGCGGCCCCCCGGCCGGTTCACGACGACTCGCCGGCCGTACGGTCCTCCGCCGTACCGTCTGTAGCCGTAGCCGCCCGTCCTTCCTGCCGTTTCTCCTGCAGCTTGCGCAGCAGTTCCCGCTTCTGGGCCTGGGGGTCGAGGCCACCGCCGACGCGGCCGCCTGCGGGGCCGCCGCGCAGGGCCTCGCGGCCCAGGTGCCGACGGGCGCCGCCCACTCCCAGCATGTTTCCTGCTCCACCTCGGGTCATGACGGTCTCCCTTCAGTGACGAGACGGTTCGTCTCGTCGATGTTCACCACCATGCGGCGAGACGCACCGTCTTGTCAACCTGGTAAATTCGCGGCATGGCCAAAAAGACCGCCCCTGATTCCGCCCGGCGCAGCGAGAAGTCGCGTCGCGCCATCTATGACGCCGCCCTCGCCCTCGTCGGTGAGGTCGGCTACCAGAAGACGACCATCGAGGGCATCGCCGCCCGCGCCGGCGTCGGCAAGCAGACGATCTACCGGTGGTGGTCCTCGAAGGCGGAGGTCCTGCTGGAGGCGTTCCTCGATCTGAGCAACCAGGCGGCGGAGGCGGCCGCCCGGCCCGAGGTGATCGGGGAGCATGCCGAGTACGAGATCCCGGACACCGGGGACCTCGAAGCCGACCTCAAGGCCGTCCTGCGCGCGACCGTCGACGAACTCCTCGACCCCAAGTTCGAGGTCCCCTCCCGCGCCCTGGCCGCCGAGGGCGTGGTCAACCGGGAACTCGGCGTCGAGTTCGTCGGCAAACTGCTCGAACCCCAGCTCCAGTTGTATGTGAAGCGCCTGCGCGCGGCCCAGGAACAGGGCGCCGTGCGCCCCGACATCGACCCGCGGATCGCCCTGGAGCTCTTCGTCTCCCCGCTCGCCCAGCGCTGGCTGCAGCACACGGGCCCCATCTCCTACGCGTACACGGACGCCCTCGTCGAGTACGCCCTGCACGGCCTCGCGCCCCGCTGAGCCGGCGACCCCGCCCGGGTGTGACCAAGGCGACCCGGTGTCGATCGAGCGGGGCCGGAGCGTGGACGGTAAATCACCTCAAAGCACGGGATAACCCGCCATCCCTGTCCGCGCTCCGGCATCGCCCCACCTACCCCGGATGTGGGCTCCGGCCACCCTCGGCGCAGGATGGTGGGACCATGGGGACATGCTGTCCGCACCACAGCGAGGCGAGGCGATAGATGAGCGCGACGTTCGGCGGCCGGACCGGTCGGCAGGGCAGGTTCTCCGAGTGGCTGCGTGCCCGCCGTGCCGGCCGCCCGCTCGACCAGGCCGCCGACGACACCGGCCGTGAGGAGCTGCTGCTCGCCGCGGCCGCCGCCGGACTCCCGCTCGCGCCCGCCGCGTACCCCTCGGGCTTCCGGTGTTCGTGCGACCGCGTCGGCTGTCCCACCCCCGCCCGGCACCCGGTGTCGTTCGCCTGGCAGACGCAGTCCACCACCGACCGCGGCCAGATCGAGCGCTGGGCCCGGCACCAGCCGCAGGCCAACTTCATCACCGCGACCGGCATGGTCCACGACGTGCTGGACGTCCCGCTCGCCGCCGGACGCGAGGCCCTGGAGCGGCTGCTCGCCGCCGGGATCGAGGTCGGCCCCGTCGCGGAGTTCGAGTCCGAGTCCGACGACGGACGGCTCCTCTTCTTCACCCTCACCCGGGGCACCCCCGAGGACGAGGACGAGTGGTGGCCCTGCGAGCTGGACTGCCACCCCGAGACCATGGACGAGCACCCCGGCCTGCGCTGGCACTGCCGGGGGTCCTACGTCCTCGTACCGCCGGCCCGGCTCCCCGGTGACCTCGGCGTCCACTGGGTACGCGGCCCCGAGCACCCGCTGCCGGACCCCCTGACCCTGCTGGAGATCCTCACCGACGCCTGCTCACGCCACGTGGGCGAGCAGCCGGACCACGCGCATTCGGCCTGGCCCTCCCGAGGCTGACCCCGCGCCCCCGGGTGCGCCGCCCGACTCCCGGGCGGTCACTCGCCCTTGGCGCCCGTCAGGCCGCCCACCTGGCTCACGACCCGCACCTGCTGGTCGGACCGCGTCTTCGCCGGGTCGAGGACCGCCTGGTTGTTCACGAACTCCAGGGTCAGCGACTGCTTCGGCTCGCCCGTCATCAGGGCGCGCACGGCCGCGTCGTTCACGGGGATGCTCACCCCCTGCGCGGCGGTCTGCTTCTGGTAGTGGCGGGTGGTGAAGAAGACCAGCGCCCCGCCGTCCGTGGTGCGCAGACCGACCGGCGCGTAGTCGCCGTTGGTGAGGGCCTCGTCGATGTACTGCCGCGCCAGGCCCGGCTTCTCCGCGTTCCGCTGGCGCCGCGCGCGCTCCTCGGAGGTGTACGGGCCGTCCGCGAAGAGCGCGCTGTCCTCCCTCAGGTACGTCACGTACCGGTCGGGCAACTGCGCGGGCTCCACGGAGAGTTCGGCGTCGTCGGGCTGCACCACCTGGGCGTGGCCGTCCTCGTCCTTCTGGAACTCGGGCATGTCGGCGGCGGGCACGATCGTGAGGAAGGAGACCTCCCACAGATCGGTCAGCCCGTCACGGGTGAACACGAACAGCCAACGGTCCGTCTTGTTGCCCTTGTTGGCGGTGGCGTCGGCGACGAACCAGCGCGGCCACGCCGCCTTCTCCGGGATCGTGTAGGTGACGTCGGCCAGCTTGAGCGGCACATGGTTCGGATTGCCGCTCGGGTTGATCTTCGCGCCCGAGCGGAGCTTGCCGCCGTCGATGTCGGCGAGCGCGCCGGTGACCCGGGAGGCGTCCTGGGACTGGTCGTTCGCCTTGTCCGCCTTGTTGTACGCGGTGGTGAAGTCCTGCAGCGCGCGCTCCGCCTCCGCCCGGGTCGCCGTGGGAACGATCTCCAGGTCGCCCCGGACCACCACGCACCCGCTCGCCGTCAACGACAGCGCGGTGACCGCCGTGGTCACCAGCACGCCACGCCCGTACGCGCGAAGCCCGCCCCGGCGACGAAGCCCGAGGAACCTCCCGCCTGTACGAACCGGACGAACCTCACGAAGCCTTCGTGGGCTCCGAACCCCGCGCACCCTGCTCATCAGGAATCTTCACCTTCCCCTTCCCGGAGGCGAACCCTACCGGGGCGAGGAACAGCGCGAGCGTCGGGATCAGATAGAGGCCCCAGACCGTGACTTGGAGGACCGTCGGGTCGGGCTGGAAGTTGAACACGCCCTTCAGAAGGGTGCCGTACCAGCTGTCCGGCGGGATCGCCCCGGTGATGTCGAACGCCCTGTCCGTCAGGCGGGGCACGAAGTCGGCCTACGGGCCGTCGGTGCCGTCGCTCGACGCCCTGACCGACGTCCACACGAACAGCGAGGTCTCCAGGCTCTCCCGGCCCACCGCCAGGAACGCGGTGGCCACCAGCCCGCCCGTGCCCATCCGCAGGGTCGCGTCCAGCCGGCCGAGGCCGTCCGTGCCGTCGGTGAAGGAGCAGCCGCGCCGCAGGAGCGTCGCCCCGTCGTTGGAGTCGGGGTGCGCGAGCCGTACGTGCGCGTCCGGCAGCATCGCCTTCAGGAACGGCTCGTCCCGCTCCTTCGCCTTGCCCACCGGGGCGCCCTCGCCCTTGTCACGGCCGAAGGCGTCCCCATTTCGCGGTCAGGAATCCCGTTTCGGTGTGATCAGGACATCACCCGTCCGCGGATGCGGGAACACCTCCACCGGCTGCCGGTACACCTTCGACAGCAGCCCCTCCTCGAAGACCTCGGCCGGCGGCCCGTCCGCCGCGATCCGACCGTCGCGCAGCACGGCCACCCGGTCCGCGTACGCCGCTGCCAGCCCGAGATCGTGCAGGACGACGACCACCGCGTCCCCGGCCCGCGCCCGATGACGGCACACCCGCAGCACCAGCTCCTGATGCCTGAGGTCCAGTGCCGCCGTCGGCTCGTCCAGCATCAGCAGCGGCGCCCGCTGCGCGAGCACCCGCGCCAGTGCCACCCGGGCGCGCTCGCCGCCGCTCAGCGCGGAGAAGGGCCGCGCGGCGAACCCGGTGACCTCGGTCACCGCCATCGCCTCCGCCACGGCCACGTCATCGGAGTCCGCCTCGCCGTCCCCGTCCGGCTGCCGCGCCCAGGGCGCCCGCCCCATCCGTACGACGTCCTCCACGGTGAAGGGGAACGACAGCGTGGCGGACTGCGGCAACACGGCCCGCCGCAGCGCCAGTTCGGAAGCCGACCACTCACCCACAGGCCGGCCGTGCACCCGTACGACCCCGCCGGCCACCGGCAGATCCGCCGCCAGCGCGCCCAGCAGCGTCGACTTGCCCGCGCCGTTGGGCCCGACGAGCGCCAGCACCTCACCCGCGCGCGCCGCGACGGACACGCCGTGGAGGACCTCGCGCGCACCGAGGCGGACGGTGACGGCGTCGGCCTCGGCGAGGACCTCACCGGGGTCGGACGGGGCCGGGGGAGTGGGAGCCCCCGAGCCGAGACGCCCCCGGAGGAGCCCGCGCAGGGCCCCTGCGCCCGGTGCGGACCTGGTGCCCGTCGTGGTCCTGGTGCCCGATGTGGGCCTCATGCCCAACCTCCCTGCTTGCGACGGGTCCTGCGGAGCAGCCAGAAGAAGAACGGGCTGCCGATCAGGGCCGTGAGGACGCCCAGGGGCAGCTCGGCCGGCTGGACGATCGTGCGGGCCGCGAGGTCCGCCGCCAGCAGGACGACCGCCCCGGCGAGCGCGCTGCCCGGGATCAGGAACCGGTGTCCCGGCCCGGCCGCCATCCGCAGCAGATGCGGGACGACGAGCCCCACGAACCCGATGACACCCGACACGCTCACGGCGGCGGCGGTCAGCAGCGCGACGACCAGGATCAGCACGACCCGCAGCCGCTCCACGTCCACCCCGAGATGCCGCGCACCGCGCTCGCCCAGCGCGAGCAGGTCCAGCTTGCGCGCGTGGAACGGCGCCACGGCCAGCCCGATCACCGCGCACGGCAGCACGGCCAGCACCTTCGGCCACGTCGACTGCGCGAGCGAGCCCAACTGCCAGAACGTGATCTGGTTGACGGCCGCCGTGTCCTCCGCGAGGAAGATGAACAGCCCGATCGTGGCGCCGGCGAAGGCGTTCACCGCGATCCCGGTGAGAATCAGCGTCACGACCTCGGTCCGGCCGCCCGACCGCGACATCGCGTACACCACGAACACGGTGATCAGCCCGGCGACGAACGCGAGGACCGGGACCGTCCAGTTCCCGAGGAACGTGATCCCGAACGCGATCGCCGCGACCGCGCCCACCGCCGCGCCCAGCGAGACCCCGATGACACTCGGCTCCGCCAGCGGATTCCCGAAGACGCCCTGCATCAGCGCCCCCGCACACCCGAGTGACGCCCCGATCAGCAACGCCAGCACGATCCTCGGGAACCGCACGTTCCACAGCACCGACTCGGGAACGCGTGCCAGCTCCGCCCCGCCGAGTCCGATCCGATGCGCGACCGAGGAGACCACGTCACCGGTGGGGATCGGATAGGCCCCGAGCCCACCGGCGACCGGGATCAGGACGAGCAGTGCGACGATCAGGCCGACGGTGAGCAGAAGCGGGGCACGACGACGTCCGGAACCGGAGGGCTGCCGACCGCCCTTCCCCGCGCCTTCCACGGCCGCGCTCGCCCCGTCGGTGCCGTCCGCCCCGCCGGACCCGCCGGATCCGTCGGCCCTCTCCGGCTCAACCGGCTTGTCCAGTACGGTCACTTGGTCCTCTCACGGATGGGGTCGGCCCGGCCCGGTCGTTCACCGGCGGTGCGGTGACCTGGTACGACCCGGGGCCTGGTTGATGTTTCAATGCGGGGGTGACCGACTTCGATGTGCTGCGGGTGTTCTGCGGGCCCCGCGGCGGATACGGCAACGAACTGGGCGTTGTCCGCGAGGGCTCCGTCATGCCCGACCGCGCCGAGCGCCAGGAGTTCGCCGCCAAACTCGGCTTCAGCGAGACCGTGTTCGTGGACGACCCCGAGCGCGGTGTCATCGACATCTACACCCCCTCGCTGCGCCTGCCCTTCGCCGGATACCCCTGCGTGGGCGCCGCCTGGCTGCTCGACGTACCCGAACTGGTCACCCCGGCCGGAGTCGTCGGGGCCCGGCTGGACGGCGAGTTCAGCTGGATCGAGGCCCTGCCGGAGTGGGCCCCGCCCCGTACGTTCCGCCAGTACGCCTCCGCCGCCGAGGTCGACGACCTGCCGGTGCCGCCGCCCGGCGACTGGATCTACGCCTGGGCATGGGAGGACGAGGCCGCCGGCCGCGTCCGCGCCCGGGGGTTCCCCGGCCGCGACGACGGCATCGACGAGGACGAGGCCACCGGCGCGGCCGCCCTGCAGCTGACCGGACTGCTGGGCCGCGCCCTGAACATCACCCAGGGCACCGGCTCCCAACTCCTGACGGCACCGCAGCCGCACGGCTGGGTGGAGGTCGGGGGCAGGGTGTTCCTGGAGAGGTGAGAGCGCCTTGGAAGCAAGGGCGCGCTTCTCGGGGGCGCGGGGAACCGCGCGACCAGCCCCCACCCACCCGCACCGGACACACGACCTCAGCGGCCCCGAAGCCCCCCGCCCCGGCGAGCGCGGCGGCTACGCGCTCAGGGGGAACTCCTCGCCCAGAGCGAGGAAGACCGCGGTGTTGAGCGAGAACGCCCGCTTGCACTCGCTCACGATCCGCTGCTTCTCCAGATCGTCGACCCGCACCCGGTCCAGCAGCTCCCGGTACCCCCGCTTGAACGCCGCCGGGTTGGTGATCTCCTCGAAGACGTAGAACCGCACCCCGTCGCCCTTCTTGGCGAAGCCCCACGTCTTCTCGGCCCGGTCCCGGATGATCTGCCCGCCGGAGAGGTCGCCGAGGTAGCGCGTGTAGTGGTGGGCCACATAGCCGCCGGCCCAGGTGCGCGCGCACTCCGCGACCCGCTCCGCGTACTCCTCGGTCGCCGGCAGCGCCGTGAGCGTCGCCCGCCAGCCGGGGCCGCGCAGATGCTCCAGGTCCCGCTCCAGCGCGCCCAGCCGCATCAGCTCGGGCTGCACGAACGGCCCCGCGACCGGGTCGTCGGCCAGCGCCGGAGCGGCGCTCTCCAGCGCCTCGTACACGAACCACAGCTGCTCGGTGTACCGCGCGTACGCCTCGACGCCGAGTTTCCCGCCCAGCATGTCGCCCATGAACGTCGTGGTCTCCGCCTCCGTGTGCTGCTCGTGCGAGGCGGTGCGGATGAGCGTGGAGAACGCCGTGTCCGAGGTGACCGACGCGTTCATGGAGGCCTCCGGTGCCGATGAGGGATGGACGAGAACCTGCTGGCATTTTCTATAGTTAGGCTTACCTAAGTCAACAGGTTCCCGACTCCCTGTCGGTAAAAACGTTACCCCGGATCCCCACCGCCTCCACAGGGAATCCACGCACGAAAGAACCCGCCGCCGGCCCGAGGCCGACGGCGGGTTGTGACGAGGCGGAGCCGCGACAGGCGCGAGCGGGCCTACGGCAGCGTGAGGATCTCCGCGCCGGTCTCCGTGACCACCAGCGTGTGCTCGAACTGCGCCGTCCGCTTGCGATCCTTCGTCACGACCGTCCAGCCGTCGTCCCACATGTCGTAGTCGTGCGACCCGAGCGTGAGCATCGGCTCGATCGTGAAGGTCATCCCGGGCTGGATCATGGTCGTGGCGTGCGGGGAGTCGTAGTGCGGGACGATCAGCCCCGAGTGGAACGACGAGTTGATCCCGTGCCCGGTGAAGTCGCGCACGACCCCGTACCCGAACCGCTTCGCGTACGACTCGATGACGCGCCCGATGATGTTGATCTGCCGCCCCGGCTTGACGGCCTTGATGGCGCGGGCGAGCGACTCGCGGGTCCGCTCGACGAGCAGCCTCGACTCCTCGTCGACCTCCCCCACCAGGTAGGTGGCGTTGTTGTCGCCGTGGACACCGCCGATGTACGCCGTCACGTCCAGGTTGACGATGTCGCCGTCGTTCAGCACGGTCGAGTCGGGGATGCCGTGGCAGATGACCTCGTTGACCGAGGTGCACAACGACTTGGGGAAGCCGCGGTAGCCGAGCGTCGAGGGGTAGGCCCCGTGGTCGCACATGTACTCGTGCGCGACCCGGTCCAGCTCGTCCGTGGTGACCCCGGGCGCGATGTGCTTGGCCGCCTCGGCCATCGCCCGGGCCGCGATCCGGCCGGCGATCCGCATCGCCTCGATCGTCTCCGGGGTCTGCACCTCCGGCCCGGTGTACGGAGTCGGGGCGGGCTTGCCCACGTACTCGGGACGGCGGATGTTCCCCGGTACGGGGCGGACGGGGGAGAGCTTCCCCGGTGCGAGCAGCGACTGGCCAGACATGCCAGCGAGTTTAACCAGCGGTGGTGGGGGACCATGTCGGTGACGACTGCCGAAGGGAACTCAGGTCATGCCCCTGTTCAAACGGCGTACCGCCGGCAAGCCCGGTGAATGGTTCTACTGCCTGGAACACAAGAAGGTCGAAGAGGGTCCCGACTGCCCCGGCAAGGACCGCATGGGCCCCTATGCCTCCCGCCAGGACGCCGACCGAGCCATGGAGACGGCCCAGGAACGCAACGCGGAGTGGGAGACGGACCCGCGGTGGCACGACAGCCCCTCCGGGGAGCCCGGCGCCTGACCTGCCGGTCGCCTCCTCACCACTGGGCGGGAGTGGAGGGGCGGCCGTCGTGCGGAGCCCCCTGCCGCGTGGGAGCGTCGAGGCCGTCCTCGCGGGAGGAGGGTGCCGCCGTGCGCTCCCACTGGGCGTCGCCGAGCACCATGTCCGGATCGAACATGACGACGACGGCGGAGATCAGGAGGACGACGAGCGGGCCCGCGACCATGGCCAGCAGGAACGACAGCAGGTCCGCGGAGGACTGCGAGACGTCGGACCGGCCGGTGAGGTGGACGGCGACGGAGGCCATGCCGGTGTAGTGCATACCGGTCACGGCCACGCCCATGATCATGCTCGCCCCGATGCCGGCCCACAGCGTGTGGATGGAGACGGCCGCCCACAGGGCCGCCGTGGCGGCGATGACCGCGATGACGACGGAGAGGATCACCGTCGGGGTGTCGTAGTGGAGCGTGCCGTTGGTGTGCATGGCGGCCATGCCGAGGTAGTGCATGGCCGCGACGCCGAGCCCGGTGACCGCGCCGGCCGTCGCCAGTATCAGCGGGGAACCGCCCCGGTAGCCGACGAGGAACAAGCCGACCGCGACCACGCCGATGGCGACCGCGAGGCTGAGCAGCGTCTTCGTCGCGTCGTAATCGACCAGCGCGCCCTGGACGCTGAAGCCGATCATGGCGATGAAGTGCATGGTCCAGATGCCGCAGCCGATCGATATGGCCCCCAGGGCCAGCCACCCCGCTCTGCGGTGCCGGCGTCTCAGCGACCGGGTCGTGCACCGCAGTCCGAGCGCGGCCCCGAAACAGGCCATCAGATAAGCAGCGACCGGGGTCGCGGCGCCGTAATAGAAGTTGGAGACGGTGGCGTTCATGCAGGGCCCTCCCCTGGCGCACATGAGATTCCGACCGGCAGCCCTTGACGATCAATTCAAGCCACCTGGCCGAGGTGGCGCGATTCAATCACACCGTGCGCACACTTCCCACGCATTCGGCCGTACCGACGAGCAGCAGCCCACCGTCGGACGACGTGCCCGCACCCTGCCGCAACCGGACACTCGTGACCCGGTGTTCACCCCGAATTGGCCCGGGCCGGGCACGCAGGCCGAACAGCTACACCCACGTCACCGCACCGTCGCCCCCCCCCACGAGCCCCCCACGAGCCGCCCCCACCCCCCAGGAGCCCCCCATGACCCCCACGCCCCAGTCCAGCGTCCCCTTCCGGGCCGGTCGCGAAGGCTACGCCGGCTTCCGGATCCCGGCGGTCGTCGTCACCCCCTCCGGCACCCTGCTCGCCTTCTGCGAGGGACGGGTCGGCGGGCGGGAGGACTTCGGGAACATCGACATCGTGGTGAAGCGGTCGACGGACGGCGGCCGGACCTGGGGCCCGCTCCAGGTCGCCGCCAAGAACGGTGACGCCCTCGCCGGCAACCCCGCCCCCGTCGTCCTCGACACGGGCCGGATCCTGCTGGTCCACGTCCGCAACGCCGCCCACGCCACGGAGGACGCCATCCGTCGCGGCGAGGTGACCGCGGCGGACGGCCGTCGCGTCTGGGTGCAGCACAGCGACGACGAGGGGCAGACCTGGTCCGGCCCCAGGGAGATCACCCAGCAGACCAAGAAGCCGGAGTGGCGGTGGTACGCCACCACCCCCGGCCACGCGCTCCAGCTCACCACCGGACGCGTCGTCGTCCCCGCCAACCACTCCCTCCCGCCCGCCGGCACGGACAACGGCACGGAGGGCAAGTACAACGGCGGACACTGCCTCCTGAGCGACGACGCGGGCGCCACCTGGCGCATCGGATACGTCGACGACAACACCGACGGCTACATCAACGCCAACGAGACCACCGCCGCCGAACTCCCCGACGGCCGGGTCTACTTCAACACCCGCAACGACTCCCCGTCCCCCGGCACCCGCGCCGACGCCCACTCCACCGACGGCGGCGAGAGCCTGGTCAAGCCGTTCCGGCCGCAGGCGGGCATCGTCGGCCCGGTCGTCGAGGGCAGCGTCCTCCAGCTCCGCGACCCCGACCTGCTCCTCCACTCCGGCCCCGCCGACCCCGGCTTCCGCGCCCTGATGACCGTCCGCGCCAGCACCGACCACGGCCTCACCTGGCGTTCCGTCCACACCGTCGACGGCCTGCCCGCCGCGTACTCCGACCTCGTACGCGTCGACCGGGACACCGTCGGACTGCTCTACGAGACGGGCGACTTCAGCGCCTACGAGACGATCACGTTCCGCCGTGTCCCCGTGACCCTGCTCGGCTGACAGCACTCACCTGGGCGTCGCGCGCGTCGGCCCCGCACGTAAAGTCGGCCCATGACCTCTACAGACAGTGCACAGCAGTCCGCCGCGAAGAGCCCCGCGAAGGCACCCGCCAAGGACCCCTGGGACCTGCCGGACGTCTCGGGGCTCGTCGTCGGCGTGCTCGGCGGCACCGGTCCGCAGGGCAAGGGCCTCGCCTACCGTCTTGCCAAGGCCGGCCAGAAGGTGATCATCGGGTCGCGGTCCGCCGACCGCGCGCAGGGCGTCGCCCAGGACCTCGGCCACGGCGTCGAGGGCGCCGACAACGCCGAGACCGCCCGCCGCAGCGACATCGTGATCGTCGCCGTGCCGTGGGACGGCCACGGCAAGACCCTCGAATCGCTGCGTGAGGAACTGGCCGGCAAGCTCGTCGTCGACTGCGTCAACCCGCTCGGCTTCGACAAGAAGGGCGCCTACGCGCTGAAGCCGGAGGAGGGCAGCGCCGCCGAGCAGGCCGCCGCCCTCCTGCCGGACTCCCGGGTCACCGCCGCCTTCCACCACCTCTCCGCCGTCCTCCTGGAAGACCCGGAGATCGACGAGATCGACACCGACGTGATGGTCCTCGGCGAGGAGCGCGCCGACGTCGAGATCGTGCAGGCGCTGGCCGGCCGCATCCCCGGCATGCGCGGCATCTTCGCCGGCCGGCTGCGCAATGCCCACCAGGTCGAGTCCCTGGTCGCCAACCTGATCTCCGTGAACCGCCGCTACAAGGCCCACGCGGGCATCCGGCTCACGGACGTGTAGCCCCGGCCGCGAGGCGACGTACGTACGCGTACGGGCATGGGGGACACTGGACGACGCACCACCTCGTCCGACCGTCTTCCCAGGAGCCGACCCCCATGCCCCGCCTCGCCGTCTACGCGCTCGTCGTCTGTCTCCTCGCGATCACCGCGGCCGTGGTCTCCTTCAGCCGGGGCAGCTGGCTGGGTGTCGTGTGGGTGCTGATGGCCGGCCTGTCCTCCAACATGACCTGGTACTACGTCCGGAAGGCGAAGCTGGAGCGGTCCGGCGCCGTCACATCCCCGTGAGGCAGATGTCGCTGTCCGCGCGCCAGAAGCGGTAGAGCCAGTAGCCGCAGTCGGACAGCTGGTCCTCGATCCCGAGGCCCCGCATGAACGCGTCGATCACGTCCCAGAACACCCCGTTCACCGCCGGGATCCACAGCACCGCGAAGACGAGCAGCAGTCCGAAGGGCGCCAGCGGCTCCACCTGGCGCCGGATCCCGTACGACAGCCAGGGCTCGATGACGCCGTACCCGTCCAGGCCGGGCACCGGCAGGAAGTTCAGGATCGCCGCCGTGACCTGGAGCATCGCCAGGAAGGCCAGGGCGAAGAGGAAGGCGTTCGGGACGCCGTCCGTGACGCCCAGCCAGAAGGGCGCGGTGCAGACCGCCGCGAACAGCACGTTCGTCAGCGGACCCGCCGCCGAGATCAGACTGTGCTTCCAACGGCCCTGGATCCGGCCCCGCTCGATGAACACCGCGCCGCCGGGCAGCCCGATCCCACCCATGATCACGAAGACGACGGGCAGCACGATGCTGAGCAGGGCGTGCGTGTACTTCAGCGGGTTCAGGGTGAGATAGCCCTTGGCGCCGATGGAGATGTCACCGCTGTGCAGGGCGGTACGGGCGTGGGCGTACTCGTGCAGACACAGCGAGACGACCCACGCCGAGGTGACGAACAGGAAGACGGCGAGGCCGGGCTGTTCGGCGAACCCGGTCCACGTGGCCCATCCCGTGACCGCCATGACGGCCACGATCCCCACGAACACGGGGCTGATCCTCCGGTCGCTCCGGCGGGACGCGGCGGTGGTCATGGAACTCCTAGCTGGGTCGATGCCGACTCGATCATTCGTACGGACGCCCCGACGGTACCGGGCACACGGCGAAAACGTCTCGCGATCGCCTCCGAGTTCCTAGCAAGGTGGGGGGATACGCGGAGATGACGGCGGCACGGAGCGCCCCCTCGACGGACCGGACACCTGAATCCGACCACAGACAACTGAATCCGAGCGCGGACGCCTGACCCCAGCGCGGGCATCCGAACACGAGCGCGGACACCTGAACCCGAACCCGATTTCGATCCCGACAGAGACAATGGACCTCGTGCGCTACCGCATCCTCGGCACCACCCAGGCCCTGCAGCCCGACGGCACCCCCGTCCCCGTCGGGGGCGCGCGCCTTCGCGCGCTGTTGACCGTGCTCGCGCTGCGGCCGGGGCGCACGGTGCCCTCGGCCGTCCTCGTCGACGAGGTGTGGTCCGACGATCCGCCCGCCGACGCGCCCGGCGCGCTGCAGGCGCTGGTCGGCCGGCTGCGCAGGGCGCTCGGCCCGGACGCGGTCGCGTCCGTGCACGGCGGCTACCGGCTCACCGCCACCCGGGACGACGTGGACCTGCACCGCTTCGAACGCCTCGCGGACGAGGGCGCCCGCGCGCTCGCCGACGGGGACCCGGCCAAGGCCGCCGACGCCCTCGACGAGGCGCTCGCCCTCTGGCAGGGCCCGCCCCTCGCCGACCTCCCCGACCGTGCCGCCGAGGCGGCCCGCTGGGAGACCCGCCGCCTCGACGCCCACCGCGCCCGCCTCAGCGCCGCCCTCGATCTCGGCCACCCCGACTCCGCCCTCCCCGACCTCACCGCGCTCTGCGACACCCACCCCCTCGACGAACCCCTCCAGGCCCTCCGCCTGCGCGCCCTCCGAGACGCCGGCCGCACGGCGGAGGCCCTGGCCGCGTACGAGGAGGTCCGCCGTCTCCTGTCGAACACCCTGGGCACAAGCCCGGGCCCGACACTGCGCAACCTGCACGCGGAACTACTGGGATCTGACCAACCAGCGCCCCGTAAGGGGCGCGGGGACCTGCGCGAGAACCCCGACCGAACCGGCACTGTGGGGGTCGAAGGGGCGCAGCCCCTTGAGGCGGGGACGGGTAGGGGCGGCGGGGGCGAAAGACCGGCCCCCCACTCCACCCGCCCCACGGGCAACCTCCGAGCCCGCCTCACCTCGTTCGTCGGCCGGGACACCGACATCGACACCCTCCGCCACGACCTCACCACCACCCGCCTGGTCACCCTCCTCGGCCCCGGCGGCGCGGGCAAGACCCGCCTCTCCCAGGAAGCCGCCGAGACCGTCGCCGAGGCCGTGCCGGACGGCGTCTGGTTCGCCGAACTCGCCCCCGTCGACGACCCCGCGAACGTCCCGGAGGCCGTCCTCACCGCCCTCGGCGCCCGCGAGACCGTCCTCAGGGGCGCCGGCGCCGAGGAGATGCGCGTCGCGGCGGACCGCCAGGACGACCCCCTGGTCCGCCTCGCCGAGCACTGCGCCGGCCGCCGCATGCTGCTGATCCTCGACAACTGCGAACACGTCGTGGACGCCGCCGCCCACCTCGTCGACCAGCTCCTCCAACGGTGCCCGGGGCTGACCGTCCTGGCCACCAGCCGTGAACCCCTCGGCGTACCGGGGGAGTTGCTGCGCCCGGTGGAACCGCTGACGGAACCCCACGCGCTGCGCCTGCTCGCCGACCGGGGAGCCGCCGCCCGGCCCGGCTTCACCGTCGACGCCGACCCGGAGGCCGCCGCCGAGATCTGCCGCCGCCTCGACGGACTGCCGCTCGCGATCGAGCTGGCGGCGGCCCGGCTGCGGATACTGACACCCCGCCAGATCGCCGACCGGCTCGACGACCGGTTCCGGCTGCTCACCTCCGGCAGCCGTACCGTGCTGCCCCGGCAGCAGACCCTCCGCGCGGTCGTCGACTGGTCCTGGGACCTCCTCGACGAGGACGAACGGGACGTCCTGCGGCGGCTGTCGGTGTTCGCCGGCGGCTGCGACCTGCCCGCCGCCGAGGCCGTCTGCGGCCCCGCCGCGCTGGAGGCGCTCGGCTCCCTCGTCGACAAGTCCCTGGTCGTGGCGGCCCCTTCGTCCGGCCCCGGCGCCGGGATGCGCTACCGGCTGCTGGAGACCGTCGTCGAGTACGCCGGCGAGCGGCTCGACGAGACGGGCACCCGCTCCGCCGCCGAACGCGCGCACCTCACGTACTACCGCGAACTCGTCCGCGCCACCGACCCGTTGCTGCGCGGCTCCGGCCAGCGCGCCGCGATCGAGTTACTGGAGCTGGAGTACGAGAACATCCGCACCGCGCTCAGACGCGCCGTCGCCGAGCGGGACGAGCAGGAGGCGCTCTGTCTGACCCTGTCGCTGTGCTGGTACTGGCAGATGCGCGACCTGAAGACGGAGGCACGGCACTGGTCCACCCAGGTCAAGGACCTCGGCCCGGACCCCTTCACCGCCCCCGCGCGCCCGGTGCCGGACCTGCGCGGACGTGCCGTCGACAGCCCGCCGCCGATGAGTCCGGAGGTCCTCGACGAGGCCCGACGCGGAGCGCACCTCGTCCATCTGGCCTGCATGGACATGGATCTGCCCGCCTGGGAGACCCCCGCCGGACAGGAGAGACTGCGGATCATCGGCGCGACCTACCGGCCGGGCCAGCCGCAGACCTGCCGCTTCCCCGGCTTCATGTGGTTCTACGCCGTCCTGCTGACCGGCGACATGGACCGGCTGCGCGCCATCCTGGACGCCAACATCCGCACCTGCCGCGAACTCGGCTACACCTGGGAGTTGGCGCAGACCCTGCAGATGAGGGCCAACATCCTCGCCAACCGCAGCGACTGGGCGGGCGACGCCACCGTCGACGCCGACGAGTCGCTGGAGATATTCGACCGGCTCGGGGACGCCTGGGGCGCCGCCGAGGCGCTCTCGGCGAGGGGCGAGGCCAGGGAACGCCAGGGTGAGTTCGCGTCCGCCGCGGCGGATTACGAGCGGGCCATCGAGTACGCCGAACGGCTCGGCGCCAACGCCCAGTTGGGCGTCCTCGGCGTCCGGCTCGGCAGTGTGCTCGTGGAGGGCGGCGAGGGCGAGCGGGGCGAGAAGCTGCTGTTCGACGTGTTGGACGCCGGGCGTCACGCCGCCCGTGAGGCGCTGCCCGCGGCCCGTCTCTTCCTCGCGGTACGCCTCGGCCGCACCGGGCGGCAGGCCGAGGCCCGTCGGCAGCTCGTCCTGTTGCGCGAGGACTTCGAAGCCTCCGACTTCGTGCTCTTCGCCGGGTACGTCCTCGGTGTCGAGGGCTGGCTGGAGGGGTCGGACGGACACCACGAGGAGGCGCTGCGGCTGATCCGCCAGGCGCTGGAGCGGAGCCTGGACAAGCTGTCCCTGGTGGTCACGCCCCAGATGCCCTCCCTCCACTTCATCACCGCCGCCCTGTCCGTCGCCGGGGTCGACGGCGGGGCCCGCGCCCTCGACGCGGCCCGCCTCCTCGGCGCCGCCGACGCGCATCTGCCGCCCGGCCACTTCTCCAGCCCGTGGGAGGCCGAGTGCCGTGCCCGGGCCGAGACCGAGGTCCGGGAACGGCTGGACGACGCGGCCTACGAGCGGGCGTACGTCGAGGGCGGCGCCCTCACCCGGGAGGAGGCCGCCGCCCTCGTCTGAGCCGGCCGGCTCAGCTCTTCGTCTTGAACTTGTGGATCGCGATGGGCGCCATCACCGCCGTCAGCGCCACCGACCAGCCGATGGTGACCAGCAGGTCGTGGGCGATGGGCCCGCCCGTCATCAGTCCGCGGGCGGCGTCCGCGAGGGACGACAGCGGGTTGTAGTCGGTGAACGTCTGCAGCCAGCCCGGCATGGACCGGGTCGGCGCGAAGATCGACGAGCCGAACTGCAGCGGGAACAGCACCAGGAAGCCCATGGCCTGCACGGACTGCGCGTTCTTCATGGTCACGCCCAGGACCAGGAAGATCCACATCAGGGACGAGCCGAAGACGACGGCCAGACCGACCGCGCCGAACAGCCCCGGCCAGCTGGTGATGTCGAAGCCGATGAGCACGCCGACGGTCAGCAGGATCGTCGTGGCGACCAGCATGCGCAGCAGCTCGACGGAGATCTTCGCGAGCAGTACCGAGGACACGCCGATCGGCAGGGACCGGAACCGGTCCATGACGCCCTTCTGGAAGTCCTCGTTGAAGCCCGTGCCGACGCCCATGGCGATGTTCATGCCCATCATCGCCATCAGGCCCGGCACCACGTACTGCACGTACTGCTCCTGGCCGCCGCCCAGCGCCTGCCCGATGGAGCCGCCGAAGACGTACACGAAGAGCAGGGTGAACACGATCGGCATCAGCACCGCGTCGAACATCGACTCCGGGTCCTGCCGGATCCACAGCAGATTGCGCCGGACGAGCGCCCCGGTGTGCCGGGCATGGGCCCGCAGCCCGATCCGGCCGTCGGCCTGACCGGTGGTGCCGGTGGTGCCGTCGGTGGGGAGCGTGGCGGTGCTCATACGGTGGCCTCCTCGTAGGCGGGGGACGTGGCGGCGGCCTCGGACACACTGGCCCTGTGGCCGGTGAGCGACAGGAACACCTCGTCCAGGCTGGGCAGTTCGGTGCTGATCGAGGCGATGGTCACCCCGCGCGCGGTGATCGCGCCGACGACGGCGGTCAGCTGCTCGTCGCTGAGGATCGGCACGAGGAGGGTGCCGGTCTCGGTGTCCACGGTGGTGGTGGCGAGCCCGGTGATCCCCAGGTCGTCCAGGTTCGCGGCCAGCGGGCGCAGCTGCACCGGATCGGCCGGCCGGACCCGCAGGGTGCGCCCACCGACCTGCGCCTTCAGCTCCTCGATCCGGCCGCCCGCGATCACCTTCCCCCGGTCGATCACGGTCAGCTCGGAGGCCAGCTGCTCGGCCTCCTCCATGTACTGGGTGGTCAGCAGCACGGTCACGCCGTCACCGACCATCCGCTTCACCTCGGCCCACACCTCGTTGCGGGTGTGCGGGTCCAGGCCGGTCGTCGGCTCGTCCAGGTACAGCACGGCCGGGCTGCCGATCATGGACGCGGCCAGGTCGAGTCGCCGCCGCATACCGCCGGAGTACGTCCCCGCCGGGCGCCCGGCGGCCTCCGTGAGCGAGAACCGCTCCAGCAGACCGGTCGCGCGGCTCTTCGCCTCCTTGCGGGGCAGGTCGAGCAGCCGGCCGATCATGTACAGGTTCTCGAAGCCGGACAGCTTCTCGTCCACGGACGCGTACTGCCCGGTCAGGCCGATCACCCGGCGCAGCCGGCGGGGCTGCCGTACGACGTCGTACCCGGCCACGGTCGCCTGCCCCGCGTCCGGTGTGATCAGC
This sequence comes from Streptomyces akebiae, assembly GCF_019599145.1. Classification (NCBI taxonomy): domain Bacteria; kingdom Bacillati; phylum Actinomycetota; class Actinomycetes; order Kitasatosporales; family Streptomycetaceae; genus Streptomyces; species Streptomyces akebiae. The sequence goes on from NZ_CP080647.1 coordinate 7,488,913, forward strand.
GTGGACAGGCACCGCACGAGCGTGGTCTTGCCGGCCCCGTTCGGGCCGAGCACGCCCATCACCGTGCCCTCCCGCACATCGAGGTCGACACCGTCCAGCGCCCTGGTCTCCCCGTAGTGCTTGACCAGCCCCCGCACGGCGACAGCGCCCTTCGCGCCGCTGGCGTTCTTGTCGATTCGTGTCATGAGGACGACGGTCCCAGCCCCCACCGACAAGCCACCGACAAGCCACCGACAGGACCGACAGTTCATCGACACACGTGAGAACGGGAGTACGGGCCTGAAAGCCGAGGGGGCTGCGGGCCCGAAAAGCACGGGGCGCAGCCCCTGCTTTTCAGGGGCGCGGGGAACTGCGCGAGAAGCCCCACCGGACCCGCACCCGCCGACGCACCCCGAACCCCCACCCCCTCCCGCGCCCCCAACCCCCAACCCCCACCCGCACCCCACGCCCCCGAACACACCGCAGCCCGCCGACGGGGGAAGATCGGCGGGCTGCGGGTGGGTGGTACCGCAATGGCTCGATGCGGCGCCCTCCGTCCTAGTGGACGGAGTGCTCCTCCAGCGGGAACGTTCCGCCGACGACGTCCTCGGCGAACGCCTTCGCCGCGTCACCCATGACCGTACGAAGGTCCGCGTACTTCTTGACGAACTTCGGCACCCGCCCGCCCGTCAGCCCGAGCATGTCGGTCCACACGAGCACCTGCGCGTCGGTCTCGGACCCGGCGCCGATGCCGACCGTCGGAATGTGGAGCACCCGGGTGACCTCCGCCGCCAGCTCCGCCGGAACCAGCTCCAGGACGACCGCGAACGCGCCCGCGTCCTGGACGGCCTTGGCGTCGCGCAGCAACTGCTGTGCGGCCTCCTCGCCGCGCCCCTGCACGCGGTAGCCCATCGCGTTGACGGACTGCGGCGTGAGGCCGATGTGGGCCATGACGGGGATGCCGGACTCCACCAGCAGCTCGATCTGGCGGTGCGACCGCTCGCCGCCCTCCAGCTTGACCGCGCCGACCCCGGCCTCCTTGACCAGCCGGGTCGCCGAGCGCAGCGCCTGCACCGGGCCCTCCTGGTAGGAACCGAAGGGCAGGTCGCCGACGATCAGGGCGCGGCTGGTGCCGCGGACGACCGCCGCGGAGAGCATGGTCATCTCGTCGAGGGTGACGGGCACGGTCGACTCGTACCCGAGGTGGCAGTTGCCCGCGGAGTCGCCGACGAGCATCACCGGGATGCCGGCCTCGTCGAAGACGGACGCGGTCATCGCGTCGTACGCGGTGAGCATGGGCCACTTCTCGCCGCGTTCCTTGGCGAGGGCGATGTCCCGGACGGTGATACGGCGTGTGCCCTTGCCCCCGTACAGCGCCTTGCTGCCGTCGGAGGGCTTCGTCTGGGCAGCCGAAAGCTGCGTCATGGCTCCAGCTCCTTCATGTCATCTCGAGGCACCCTGACGGTGTCCCCGGACCACGTCCATGGTGGCACCTAGGGCAGGGGACGGCTAGAGCGGGTACATGTGACCGTTCAGGCATACAGCGCGTAAGAGCCGGGTAAAAGAATTTCGATACGAGACGGTCTCGTATCGAAATAGGTCTAGGGTCGACGACATGACTACCGCAGTCCCTGACTCCCGCGTACCGGCGGCGGTGCACCGGCGCCGCTGGGTGATCCTCGGCGTGCTGATGCTGAGCCTGCTGATCGTGGTGCTCGACAACTCGATCCTCAACGTCGCCATCAAGACGATCTCCACTCCGGAGCCCACCGGGCTCGGCGCCACCCAGAGCGAGCTGGAGTGGGCGATCAACGCCTACACCCTGGTCTTCGCGGGGCTGCTGTTCTCCGCCGGTCTCCTCGGCGACCGGCTCGGCCGCAAGAAGGTCCTGCTCGGCGGACTGGTCGTCTTCGGCATCGGCTCCGCGCTGGCCGCCCTGTCGGGCTCCCCGGCCGAGCTGATCGCCTTCCGCGCGGTCATGGGATTCGGCGCCGCCTTCGTGATGCCCGCCACCCTCGCCGTCCTGATGAACGTCTTCGAACGCGACGAGCAGCCGAAGGCCATCGGCATCTGGGCGGGCGGCGTCGGCCTGGCCATCGCCATCGGCCCGATCACCGGCGGCGTCCTCCTGGACCACTTCTGGTGGGGCTCGGTCTTCCTGGTCAACGTGCCGATCGTCGTCCTCGCCCTCGGCCTGATGCTCTGGCTGGTCCCCGACTCGCGCGACCCGAACCCCGGCCGCGTCGACCCGATCGGCGTACTGCTCTCCGTCGTCGGCCTCGTCCTCCTCGTCTACGGCATCATCCGCGGCGGCCAGCTCGCCGACTTCACCGACGCCACGGTCCTCGCGACCAGCGGAGCAGGCCTCGCGGTCCTCGCCGCCTTCGTGGTGTTCGAGAAGCGCAGCGACCATCCGTCCATCGACATGTCGTTCTTCAAGAACAAGGTGTTCTCGACCGCCATAGGCGTCATCGGCCTGGTCTTCTTCGCCCTGATGGGCGTGACCTTCTTCTCCGTCTTCTACACCCAGACCGTACGCGGCTACTCCCCGCTCCAGACCGGCCTGCTCATGCTCCCGCTGGCCGTCGCGCAGTTCGTCTTCGCGCCCCGCGCCCGCCTCCTCGTCGACCGGTTCGGCAACAGCGCGGTGTGCACGGCGGCCATGACGCTGATCGCCGCGACGCTGGCCGCGTTCGCCGTGCTGGACGCGGACACCCCGATCTGGATCCTCGAAGTCGTCTTCTTCCTCATGGGTGTCGGCATGGCCCATGTGATGACCCCGTTGAGCGTCGTGGTCATGCAGGCGCTGCCCCGCGAGAAGGCCGGTTCCGCGTCCGCGCTCAGCAACACCTTCCGGCAGGTCGGCGGCGCCCTCGGTATCGCCGTCCTCGGCTCGGTGCTCTCCGCCGCCTACCGGGGCGGCATCGAGGGCGAGCTGCCCGCCGGCGCCCCGCACGCCGCCGCCGAGTCCGTCGAGGCCACCCTGGCACTCGCCGCCCGGCTCGGCGAGCGGGGCGAGGCCCTGGTCGCCCCGGCCCACGACGCCTTCCTGCACGCCATGCACGTGACCGCCCTGTGCGGAGCCGGTGTCGCCCTCCTCGGCGCGGTGGCCATGGCGGTGTTCCTGCCGGGACGACCGAAGGGCGGCCAAGAGGGCAAGGAGGAGGCCGAGTTGGTGGTCGCCGACCACTGACGGAGAATCGGACCGGCCCAGACGAGAGCCGGGCCGGCACACGAGAGACGGAGTCGACCTTGAGCCTCGCCGAGAGCCACGCCGGAGACGGGCGGGTCCGGGACGGCGGTTCCGGACGCGGGCGGCCCCGCAGCGAGGCCGTGGAGCGGTCCATCATCGAGGGCGTCATGAGGCTCCTCGAAGAGGGGGTGCCACTCGCCGAGTTGTCGATCGAGCGGGTGGCCCGCACCGCCGGTGTCGGCAAGGCGACCATCTACCGCCGCTGGAGCGGCAAGGAGGCCCTCTTCGTCGACGTACTGCGCGCCGCCGAACCCCCGGATCCGGTGCTGCCCGGCACCTCGATGCGCGACGACCTGGTCGTCTTCCTGGAGGCGGCACGCCGACGCGGGCTGCTCAACCGGCCCTCGGCGATCCTGCACAACGTCATCGCCCAGATGAAGAGCAGCCCCAAGATCTGGGAGGCCTACCACGCGGACGTCGTCGCCCCCCGCCGCCGGGCCCTCGCCGATGTCCTGCGCCGGGGCCGGGACAACGGCGAACTCCGCCCGGACGTGGACATCGACCTCGTCGGCGACCTGGTCTTCGGTCCCATGCTGGTCCGCACCGTCATGCGTCCCGAGGCCCCGCTCCCCGAGGACCTCGCGGAGAACATCGTCGACGCGGTGCTCGAAGGGCTTCGCCCGCCCGACTGACCGCCCACGGCCTGCGAAGTGAGTCACAGTGATGTGCGCGTTTCGTTACAGACGTCGGGGCCTGTCCGCCCGTTCGGAACTCCGAACAGCGGGTTGTGCGTCCTCCTGCCCGTACGACCGCCCGGTGACGGCGGGAACGAAGGCGATCATCCCCTAGGGTTTTGAGAGCGCGGGGGGAAGAAGTGCACGGCAGGCAGTGAGGCGACGGTATGGCGCAGGCGTACATGACGGAGACGGGCGGCGGCGGCACGGGGCAGGGCCGCGAACAATCCCGGTTCCGGCGCCTGTTCGGCCGCCTCTTCGGCGGATGGAGAGGGGACCGGCGGATCTGGCGGCGCGGCATCGTCCTCGCGGTCCTCGCGGTTCTCGTCGCTCTGGTGATGGTGCTGCACGCCCAGGTCCCCAACACCGTGGGCAACCTGGGCAGTCTGACCGAGACGTTCCTGCCCTGGTTCGGTGCCGCGATCCCGCTGCTGCTGATCCTCGCCCTGGTCCGCAGGTCGGCCACCGCGCTCATCGCGCTCCTGGTGCCCACGGTCGTCTGGCTGAACCTCTTCGGCGGACTGGTCACCAGCAAGACCGGCGGCGGCGGCGAACTCGCCGTCGTCACCCACAACGTCAACGCGGACAACGCCGACCCGTCCGGCACGGCCCGCGAGGTCGCCGCCTCCGGCGCGGACGTGGTGGCCCTGGAGGAACTCACCGAGAACGCGGTGCCGGTGTACGAGAAGGCGCTGGCGGCGACGTACCCGTACCACGAGGTCGTCGGCACGGTCGGGCTGTGGAGCAAGTACCGGATGAGCGACACCAAGGCCGTCGACATCAAGCTCGGCTGGGAGCGCGCGATGCGTTCCACGGTGGCGGCGCCGGACGGGCCCGTCGCCGTCTACGTCGCCCATCTCCCCTCGGTGCGGGTGAAGCTGGAGGCCGGGTTCACCGCCCGCCAGCGCGACAAGAGCGCCGACGCCCTCGGCGAGGCCATCGCCGACGAGCCGATCGAGCAGGTCGTCCTCCTCGGGGACCTCAACGGCACCATGAACGACCGCGCCCTGAACGCCGTCACCGCCCAGATGCGCTCCACCCAGGGCGCCGCGGGCGACGGCTTCGGCTTCAGCTGGCCGGCGTCGTTCCCGATGGCCCGCATCGACCAGATCATGGTCCGCGGCATGGAACCCAAGGCGTCCTGGACCCTGCCGGAGACCGGCAGCGACCATCTGCCGGTGGCGGCGCGGGTGACGACGGAGACGTCGGGCGGCTGACGGCGCGGGTGACGATCGACACGTCCGAGGGCTGACGGCGCAGGTGGGGCGGGGGAGCGGGAAGGGGGAACAAACCCCCGGTTCGAGTTTGTTCCGTCAGTGAACATACGATGGAACGGAACCGATTCCTTCCTTTCCTTCCTCCTGCCCTCCTGCACCCTTTGAAAGGTCTCTTCGCCATGCCTTTGGCCCTGCTCGCTCTCGCCGTAGGCGCCTTCGGAATCGGCACGACCGAGTTCGTCATCATGGGCCTCCTCCCCGAGGTCGCCGCCGACCTCGGCATCTCGATCCCCGCCGCCGGCCACCTCGTCTCGGCGTACGCGCTCGGCGTCGTCATCGGCGCCCCGCTGCTCGCCGCGGCCACCGCCCGGATGCCCCGCCGCAAGGTGCTGATCGGGCTGATGCTCCTCTTCGTCGCCGGCAACGCGCTCTCCGCGCTCGCCCCCGACGAGCACTGGCTGCTCGCCGCCCGCTTCCTCAGCGGTCTGCCGCACGGTGCCTTCTTCGGCGTCGGCGCGGTCGTCGCGACCGGCCTCGTGGCGCCGGAGCGCAAGGCCCGCTCGGTCTCGCTGATGTTCCTCGGCCTGACGATCGCCAATGTCGCCGGTGTCCCGGCCGCGACCCTCGTGGGCCAGCACTTCGGCTGGCGGATCACCTTCCTCGGCGTCAGCGCGATCGGCCTGGCCGCCATCGCCTCCCTGGCCCTCCTGCTGCCGAACGACCGGGCGGAGAACCACTCCTCCGGCCTGCGCGGCGAACTGGGCGCCCTGCGCTCCCTGCCCGTCTGGCTCGCCCTCGGCACGACCGTCGCCGGCTTCGGCGCCCTCTTCTCCGCCTACAGCTACATCACGCCGATGCTCACGGACTCCGCCGGATACGCCCAGACCAGCGTGACCATGCTGCTCGCGCTGTTCGGCGTCGGCGCGACCATCGGCAACCTGGCCGGCGGACGCCTTGCCGACCACTCCCTCCGGGGCACCCTCTTCGGTGGCCTGGCGTCCCTGATCCTCGTCCTGGCCCTCTTCCCGGTCCTCATGACCGCGCAGTGGAGCGCCGCCCTGGCCGTCCTCCTCCTCGGCGTCGCCGCCTTCGCCACGGGCTCGCCCCTCCAGCTGATGGTCATGGAGAAGGCCGCCGCCGCCCCCTCCCTCGCCTCCTCCGCCAACCAGGCCGCCTTCAACCTCGCCAACGCCGGCGGCGCCTGGATCGGCGGACTCGCCCTGACCGCCGGCCTCGGCACGACGGCCCCGGCGACCGCGGGCGCGGCCCTCGCGCTGATCGGCCTGGCGGTCGCGGCGGTGGCCCACGCCGTCGACGCCCGCCGGATCCGGACGGCCACTCCCGTCCCGGGGCGCGGCCGCGTGGTGGCGTCGCATGTGCCGGGGGAGTCGGAGACGGTGCGGGTCTGAGGCGGTGCGGGACTGGGCACTGAGGACCGACGCGCGCTCCTCAAGAAGGAACCAGCCATTTTTCACGCGAGCAAGGATCGTTCTGTAAAGGCGACCGCCCCCGGCGCGGAATGTGGCCGGGGGCGGTTGGTGCCATCGGCAGTTGTTCAGACGCGCAGGTTCTTCAGCGTGAACCAGAAATAGGTGAACGAGTCCGACGAGGGGACGGTGGCCCTGTCGTAGTACTTCTGGTTCGCCGTGGTGCGGGCGTCACAGTTGTCCGTGGTGTAACCCCAGACCTCGACCCTGGCGCCGTTGTTGACGAGCGCCCGGGTGTCGTTCCACTCGCCCCGATTGACCTTGAAGCACTGCTGCACGCCACCGCCGACGACACCGATGGTGCCGACGTCCGACGGGACGTTCACCTGCAGGTAGTGCTTCCCGGGGTTGCCGGGCGCGTCGGCCAGGGCGGGAGCCGCGGCGGCGCCGGCCACGACCGCCGCCAGGCAGAGGGCGGCGGCGGAGCGTATGACGGCGGTCCTGCGTGCGGGCTTTTCGACTCGCATTGAGGCGGTCCTTTGCGGTTGTTCCGATAAACAATTGCCGCCCATGTGGGGGGTGGCAATTTCATCTTCCCATATCGAAAGTGAGTGACCGTCACAAAGGCGTTGCTTGAAGTGTAAAGATCCTTGATTCATTGTGAATGAACGGTGAATTATCGAGTGACTCGTGAGTTTTACCGGGCGGTAATCTCGCGCGGTGGGTGCGTAATCGCCTCGCCCGGGATCCGCTCCCGGCCCTACCCTCACGGCCATGACAGCACAGGACACGTCCGGCCGGTCGCGGCTCGCTCCGAGCGGCGCGGCGCCGGTGATCAGGCAGGAGACCCCCGACGATCACCGAGCGGTGCGCGAGGTCCACACGCGCGCCTTCGGTGACGGTGAGCGGATTCCCGGGCTCGTGGAGGCACTGCGCGTCGCGAAGGCCGCGACGGCACCGCTCTCCTTCGTCGCCACCGTGGACGACCGGGTCGTCGGACACGTTCTGCTGAGCGCCGCACGCCTGGACGCCCCGCGCCGGATCGTGGACGTCCTGACCCTGTCGCCGCTGGGCGTGCTCCCGGAGTTCCAGCGTCAGGGCATCGGCGCCCGGCTCGTCGCGCACGCCCTCGCGGCGGCGGACGGCCAGGGCGTGCCGCTGGTCTTCCTGGAAGGGTCACCGCACTACTACGGCACGCGCGGCTTCGAGAACGCCGGCGCGGTGGGCTTCCGTTCGCCGTCGCTGCGCATACCCGAGGCCGCGTTCCAGGTCGCCCGTCTGTCCGCCCACGAGCCGTGGATGACGGGCACGTTCGTCTACTCGGAGGTCTTCTGGGCCTTCGACTGCGTCGGCCTGCGCGACCCGGAGGCCTGAGGGACCCGCCCTCAGGCCTCGCCCCGGCGCCTACGCCTGCTCGCGCCACCGGTTCGTGATCGGCAGCCGGCGGTCCTTGCCGAAGCCCTTCGGGGAGATCTTCGTGCCCGGGGGGTACTGGCGGCGCTTGTACTCGGCGGTGTCGACCATGCGCAGGGTCCTGGTGACCAGCTCCCGGTCGAAGCCGGCGGCGACGATCGCGTCGGCGCCCTGGTCGCGGTCGACGTACAGCGCGAGGATCGCGTCCAGGACCGGGTAGTCCGGCAGGGAGTCCGTGTCGACCTGGCCGGGGCGGAGTTCCGCGCTCGGGGGCTTGGAGATGGAGTTCTCCGGGATCGGCGGGGTCTGGCCCCGCTCCACCGCCGCCCGGTTGCGCCACTCGGCGAGCCGGAAGATCGACGTCTTGTACACGTCCTTGATGGGGCCGTAGGCGCCCACCGAGTCGCCGTAGAGCGTTGAGTAACCCACCGCCAGCTCCGACTTGTTGCCGGGCGCGAGGACGATGTGGCCCTCCTGGTTGGAGATCGCCATCAGCAGCGTGCCGCGCAGGCGCGACTGGAGGTTCTCCTCGGCCAGACCCGTCAGCTCGGTCGACGACATGTACGCGTCGAACATCGGCGCGATCGGGATCGTGCGGAAGTTCAGACCCGTCCGCCGCGCCAGCTCCGCCGCGTCGTCCTTGGAGTGGTCCGAGGAGTACTTCGACGGCATGGACACGCCGTACACGTTCCGCGCCCCCAGCGCGTCGCACGCGATCGCCGCGACGAGGGCCGAGTCGATACCGCCGGAGAGCCCGATCAGTACGGACGAGAAGCCGTTCTTCGCCGCGTACGCCCGCAGCCCCACCACCAGCGCCGAGTACACCTCTTCGTCGTCGTCGAGGCGCTCCGCGTACCCGCCGGCCAGCTCCGGCTCGTACGCGGGCAGCGGCTCCTCGGACAGGACCAGCCGGTCGATGCGCAGCCCGTCGTCCACGACACCGGTGACCGGCTCGGCGGCGGCCGCCGGGAGGTCCAGATCCAGGACCACGCACCCCTCCGCGAACTGCGGCGCCCGCGCGACCACTTCGCCGTGCCGGTCGACGACGATCGAGTCACCGTCGAAGACGAGTTCGTCCTGGCCGCCGATCATCGCCAGGTAAGCGGTCGTGCAGCCGGCCTCCTGGGCGCGCTTGCGCACCAGTTCGAGCCGGGTGTCGTCCTTGTCGCGCTCGTACGGCGAGGCGTTGATGGAGAGCAGCAGCCCGGCCCCGGCGGACCGGGCGGCCGGGACGCGGCCGCCGTCCTGCCAGAGGTCCTCGCAGATGGCCAGGGCGATGTCGACGCCGTGCAGCCGCAGCACCGGCATGGTGTCGCCGGGCACGAAGTAGCGGAACTCGTCGAACACGCCGTAGTTGGGGAGGTGGTGCTTGGCGTAGGTGAGCGCCACCTCGCCCCGGTGCAGCACCGCGCCCGCGTTCCTCGGCGCCCCGGCCGGCTGGCCGTACTTCGGCGCGGCGGACTCGGAACGGTCGAGGTAGCCGACGATCACCGGCAGCTCTCCGAAGCCCTCGTCGGCGAGCCGCGCGGCGAGCGCCTTCAGCGCGGCACGGGACGCCTCCACGAAGGACTGGCGCAGCGCCAGGTCCTCGACGGGGTACCCGGTCAGCACCATCTCCGGGAACGCCACCAGATGCGCTCCCTGCTCGGCTGAGTGCCGGGTCCAGCGGACCACCGCCTCGGCGTTCCCGGCGAGATCGCCGACGGTCGAGTCGATCTGATTCATAGCGAGACGAAGTTGAGGCACGCGGCCCAGTGTAATCGTCAGAGCGACGCAATGGGGTGTGGGGCGCCCCACGTTCGAAGCGCCCCACACCCCGGGGCCGTCGCGGTGTGCCTACGGCCGGTACATCTAGCGCGGGGCGGCTCCCCGCTCCTTGAGCATGCCCGTCATCAAGGAGATCTCGGACTCCTGGGCGTTCACCATGCCCTGGGCGAGCTTCTTCTCGACGCCGACCGTGCACTGGGAGACGCAGCCCTGCGCCATGTGGACGCCGCCCTTGTGATGGTCGGTCATCAGCTGGAGGAAGAAGATCTCGGCCTGCTTGCCGTCGAGCTTGTTCAGCTTCTCCATCTCGGCGTCGGTCGCCATCCCCGGCATCAGCGAGCCGTCCTCGCCGGAGGCCATGTCACCCATGCCCATCCAGGCCATCGGCTGCTGCGAGGACACCTTCGGCAGACCCCAGAGGTCCAGCCAGCCGATCATCATGCCGCGCTGGTTGGCCTGCGTCTGCGCGATGTCGTACGCGAGCCGCCGGACCTCCTCGTCGTCGGTCCGGTCGCGCACGATGTACGACATCTCGACGGCCTGCTGGTGATGGACCGCCATGTCCCGGGCGAACCCCGCGTCGGCGGAGTCGGCGGTGGGGGCCTTCAGCCCGGACTCGTCGCCGTCGGCGACCGCGTAGGTGATCGCCCCGGCCGCGACGAGCACCGCCGCGGCCCCGGAGGCGATCCAACCGATGTGCTTCATGCTTCCCACTGTCCCAGACCGCCGGCGCTAGGAGATGCCGTTGGTGCAGGCGGCACCCGGCTCGGGCGTCTGCTCGCCCTGGACGTAGGTCTCGAGGAACTTGTCGAGGTTCGGGTCCTTCGCGCCGGTCACCGTGCGCTGGTGGCCCCACGCGCTGAGCATGATCGGGTCCTTCTGGTCGTCGACCGGGCTCATCAGTGTGTACGGGGTCTTCTCGACCTTCTCCGCGAGCGCCTTGACCTCGGCCTCGGAGGCCTTGCTGTTGTACGTCACCCAGACCGCGCCGTGCTCCAGCGAGTGCACGGCGTTCTCGTTCTTGATGGCCTTGTCGTAGACGTCGCCGTCGCAGTTCTGCCAGACCGGGTTGTGGTCGCCGCCCACCGGGGGCTCCATCGGGTACTTCACGGACTTGGTGACATGGTTCTGGGCGAGCTTGGTGCTCCAGGTCTTCACGCCGTCCGAGCCGGTCTCCCACTTGCCGGTCGACTTGGAGTCACCGGCCGCGGTGTCGCTGCCGTTGTCGTCGGACTGCGAGCGGATCAGGACCGTCCCGCTCACGACGAGGCCGGCGACTATCAGCACGCTGGCGCCGATCGTGAGGATCCGGTTCCGGCGCTCACGGGAGCGCTCGGCACGGCGCATCGCCTCGATGCGCGCCTTGCGGTCCCCGCTGCTGTTGGTCTTGGCGGCCATGGGATGTGTCCTTAGTGGGGGATGGTTCGGATGGGACGGTCGGATCAACTGATCGTAAGTTGATCCGCTCCCCCTCGTAAACGAGGGATCCCGCCTCCCATGCTCCCCCTCGGCCACGGATGCCGCCCGGGTTTCGGGGCAGGCGTGACGGACGCCCGGCGGATGTCGGCCCACGTGGGCGTTACGGATGGCGACGCGAGCAGGCAAGATGGGCAGCAGAGCGGTTGAGCGGCGGAGCGAGCTGTACACCTGCCGTGAGCCGGGCGTTCAGCGGGACGTCCGCATGCCGATCAAGGTGCGCAACGCGCGCGAAATGGTGTTGTGGTGGGATGCTCAGGTGCCCGACCGCCTCCCGTGGCTCGGGAGCCAGGCGGCCTGACCAGCAAGGAATGGGTGGAAGCGGAAGATGGACAAGCAGCAGGAGTTCGTGCTCCGTACGTTGGAGGAGCGCGACATCCGTTTCGTACGCCTGTGGTTCACGGACGTGCTGGGCTTCCTGAAGTCCGTGGCCGTGGCCCCTGCCGAGCTGGAACAGGCGTTTGACGAGGGCATCGGTTTCGACGGCTCGGCCATCGAGGGCTTCGCCCGGGTGTACGAGTCCGACATGATCGCCAAGCCGGACCCGTCGACCTTCCAGGTCCTGCCGTGGCGCGCGGAGGCCCCGGGCACCGCCCGGATGTTCTGCGACATCCTCATGCCGGACGGCTCCCCGTCCTTCGCGGACCCCCGGTACGTACTGAAGCGGTCCCTGGCCAAGGCCTCCGACCTGGGCTTCACCTTCTACACCCACCCGGAGATCGAGTTCTTCCTGCTGAAGGACAAGCCGACGGACGGCTCCCGTCCGACCCCGGCCGACAACTCCGGCTACTTCGACCACACCCCGCAGAACGTCGGCATGGACTTCCGCCGTCAGGCGATCACCATGCTGGAGTCCATGGGCATCTCGGTCGAGTTCTCCCACCACGAGGGCGCCCCCGGCCAGCAGGAGATCGACCTCCGCTACGCCGACGCGCTCTCCACCGCCGACAACATCATGACGTTCCGCCTGGTCATGAAGCAGGTGGCGCTGGAGCAGGGCGTCCAGGCGACCTTCATGCCCAAGCCGTTCTCCGAGCACCCGGGCTCGGGCATGCACACCCACCTCTCCCTCTTCGAGGGCGACCGGAACGCGTTCTACGAGTCCGGCGCGGAGTACCAGCTCTCCAAGGTCGGCCGCTCCTTCATCGCGGGCCTGCTGAAGCACGCCGCCGAGATCGCCGCCGTGACCAACCAGTGGGTCAACTCCTACAAGCGCATCTGGGGCGGCTCCGAGCGCACCGCCGGTGCCGGCGGCGAGGCCCCCTCGTACATCTGCTGGGGCCACAACAACCGCTCGGCCCTGGTCCGCGTCCCCATGTACAAGCCCGGCAAGACCGGCTCGGCACGGGTCGAGGTCCGCTCCCTGGACTCCGGCGCGAACCCCTACCTCGCCTACGCCATGCTCCTGGCCGCCGGCCTCAAGGGCATCGAGGAGGGGTACGAGCTGCCGCCGGGCGCCGAGGACGACGTCTGGGCCCTCTCGGACGCCGAGCGCCGCGCCATGGGCATCGAGCCGCTCCCGCAGAACCTCGGCGAGGCGCTCTCCCTCATGGAACGCAGCGACCTCGTCGCCGAGACCCTCGGCGAGCACGTCTTCGACTTCTTCCTGCGCAACAAGCGCCAGGAGTGGGAGGAGTACCGCAGCGAGGTGACCGCGTTCGAGCTGCGGAAGAACCTGCCGGTGCTGTAAGCACAGGTCAGCGCGGGTTTCCCGCTGTGACGACGCGTGGGGCCGACGGTCATGGACCGTCGGCCCCCGCGCCGTGAGGCACCGCCTGGCGGACCACGCGGTGGCGGAGGTAGACGACCTTCTCGCTGATGGCGCGGGTCTCGACGAGTTCGAGGTCCACCCGGCGTTCGTGCCGAGGGAAGAAGGGGATGCCGCCCCCGACCAGCACCGGGTAGACCACGGCCCGGTACTCGTCGATGAGGCCCGCGTCGGACGCCTGGGCGGCGAGCGTCGCGCCGCCGATCGCGATCTCGCCCTCTCCCGGCTCGGCGCGCAACCGCTCGATCTCCTCCGCCAGGCCGCCGGAGGCCAGGCGGGCCCGGCCCTCCACCGCCGACAGCGTCCTGGAGAACACCACCTTCGGCAGCGGATTCCAGAGCGCGGCCCACTCCCGCTCCGCCTCGCCGAGCGCGGGGTCCTGGACGGCGGTCTCCCAGTACAGCATCGTCTCGTACAGCCGCCGTCCCAACAGATGGACGCCGACGTCCCGGATCTCGTCGATCCAGAAGCGGAAGACCTGCTCGTCGAACCCCGGCCAGTCGAAACCGCCGTCCGGCCCGGCGATGTAGCCGTCGAGGGAGACGTTCATCGAATAGGTCACGCCGCGCATCAGAAGCCTCCTCGGTGACGGCTTCGACAGTACGACCACCGGGCGCCGACCGCGTCCCGTACCGGGAAGCCCCGCCGTCAGCTCGGAGTGCGGTGGCTTTCCAGCGCCGGCGGCAGCGGGTAGACGCGCTCCGCGGGGAACAGCCGTCGGGCCTTCGCGGGCTGCCCGGAGTGCAGCAGGGCGGCGGCCCTGCGCACCTGAGGGGTGAGATCCGTGAGGCCGACGACCCACTCGTCGGTGAAGGTCCGGATCAGATGGCGGCCGATGCCCACCTGGATGCTGTAGTGGTTCAGCGCGGCCCCGCGCGCCGAGCGTTCCGGGTCCCACTGGACATGGACGGCGGCCCGGGCCACCGCCGCCGGGTCCGCCGTCGTCGGCACGGCCCGCGACAGGGCCTCCTCCCACCCCTCGCGGGTGATCCGCACCGCGAGCACCCGTTCCTGGCCGGGCTTGCGGGCCCAGTTGCTGCGGTGCATCAGCCACAGGAACGACGGCTTGATCCACGTCATCCGACGGAACGAGAACGGCTCGACGAAACGGCCGGCCCGCAGCGCCGCGTCGGCGATCGTGGGCGCGTACGCCTGGTACACCACGATCGTGCGGGCGTCGTAGTCGGCACGGATCTCGTACGGGGGAGCCATGCGCGGCACCCTGCCAGCCGCCGGGCGGGAGCCGCGAGTGAATTCCTTCGGGCCGCCGCCGGGCTACTGCCGCCCGGCCAGGTCCGCCAGCACCTGGTGCAGCGGCTCCGTGACCCTGCGCCGGTACTCCTGGATCGCCCAGCCGTTGCCGTCCGGGTCCTTGAAGTACATGAAGGTGGCGCCGTCGTCGGGGGCGTACTGGACGGGTTCGGAGACGTCGAGGCCGCGTTCGCGGAGTTCGGCGTGGGCGGCCTTGATGTCGGCGACGCAGAGCTGGAGGCCCTGGTACGAACCGGGCGCCGGCCGGGCACCCTGGGCCATGTCCCAGATGGCGTCACCGAGGGCGATCGAACAGCCGGAGCCCGGGGGAGTCAGCTGGACGATCCGCATGCCCGGCATGACCTCCTGGTCGATGTCGACGTGGAAACCGACCTTGTCCCGGTAGAAGTCCCGGGCCCGGTCGATGTCGCTCACCGGCAGCGGAATCACTTCGAGCGTGTACTGCATCCGTGGTCCTCCAAGTCGCCTTCGGCTCTTCTGCCTCAGCCGAACCGCCACCGTGTCTGGCTGAACGGCTCACCCTTACCGAAGCCGAAAACCGTGCCGGGCGCCACCGAGAAGACGAAAGCCCGCCCCGAACCGTGCCGAAAACAGCCGTCCCGTACGTCGAAGTGCCAGAAACTGCCGTACTTGGCCTCCCACGCGGCGGCCAGCTCCCGCAGCCGGCCGTCGTCCGTCACGCGGACGGCCTCGCCCTCCACCACCAGGTCGTAGCCCTCGTCCCAGGTGTTCGTGCCGGTCGTCAGCGCGACGCGCGGGTTCGCCGCGAGGTTCCTGGCCTTGCGCTCCTCAGGCCCCGTGCAGAAGTGCAGCGCCCCCTCCGACCACACCGCGGGCAGCGGCGTCACATGCGGCCGCCCGTCCGGCCGCACCGTCGAGATCCAGAACAGCTCGGCCCCGGCCAGCCGCGCCTCGGCCTCCGGCCAGGGGACCGGCACGGCGGCGGGATCGCTGTAGCGGGGGTCGAGCCGGGTCTGCGGGGTGCTGGTGTCGGACATGGGATGTCACCTCCGGTGAGCCGGCGGCCTTCGACCGTCGGCTGTCGTCACAGGGCAGACTCCGCGGGGCCCGGAAACTCATCCCGCCCCACCACCCCGCGTCACTCATCCCACGTCCCCCGTGCCGAGCAGCCGTGCCAGCACGGCCACACCGGCGGGCATCCCGACGAGAAAGCCGACGGCGAGTCCGATGCCCTGGTCGGCCGCGGAGGGAAGGGCCCAGTTCATCGCCACGGCCACCAGCACGGCCACGGCTCCCAGCGTCAGGGACGCGGCGGCGACCGCGAGCCCGCGCGGCGGCCGCCCCGCGCGGAACACCTCGACCGCGGGCCCGAACGAGATCATGACGGCCACGGTGGCGAAGAGACCGGGGTCGGGCAGCCACCCGAAGAGCCACCCCACGAGCGCCGCGAGCCCGGCCAGGGCGAGACCGACGAACTGCAGCAGCACGGTGGTCACCACCGGCTCCGACGCCGGCACCGCACCCCACGAAGGGCGCCGTACGACACCGCCCCCGCCGTCCTCCGCGTCCTCTTCCCCGGCCACCTCCGCAGACTAGCCGTGCGCACGGCGGATGCGACCGGTCCGGATCGCGGCACGGTCGCCGACCTGCCCCGGCGCCCGGCGGAATCGGTCGACGCCCCCGAACCCGCCCCCGGCCGACCGGCGCTTCCCCCAGGCACTCCGGTTAGGCTCGTGCCCGTACGACCTTGATCGGCGAAGTCGGGCGATCGGAGGGCGGACGAGTGGATGAGCGGGCTTGATCCGACGGGAGGCCTGGGATGACGGCGCCGGGGCGCAGGAGCAGCACGTTCTCGCGACTGCTGCGGCACGGTTTCACCGATCCGAGCGCCGCCGAGCGGCTGCTGGAGAGCGGGGAGCTGTCCGCCGTACGCAGCGACCCGGTGCTGCTGGACGCCCTGGGGGCGACCGCCGACCCGAACCTCGCGCTGCTGGGCCTCGTACGGCTGCTGGAGGCGCAACCGGACCGTACGGCCCGGCGGGCGCTGCTGGACACGCTGATAGCGGCCAAGCCGCTGCGGGACCGGCTGCTCGGGGTGCTCGGCGCGTCCGCCGCGCTCGGTGACCATCTGGCCCGGCACGCGCAGGACTGGCAGGCGCTCGTGACGTACGAGCCGCGGGATCTGCATCCGGGCGTCGAGGAGTTCGAACGGGGGCTCGCGGAGGCCACCGACCCCGTCTCCCTCCGTGTCGCCTACCGCCGCTGTCTGCTCTCCATCGCCGCCCGTGACGTCTGCGGAACGACGGATGTCGCCCAGGCCGCCGCCGAGCTCGCCGACCTCGCCACCGCCACGCTGCGGGCCGCCCTCGCGATCGCCGGCGCCGCCGCGCCGGAGGACGCTGAACTGTGCCGTCTCGCGGTCATCGCGATGGGCAAGTGCGGCGGCCACGAACTCAACTACGTCTCCGACGTCGACGTCATCTTCGTCGGGGAGACGGCGGACGGGGCCGACGAGCAGAAGGCGATCCGGGCCGCCACCCGGCTCGCCTCGCACATGATGCGGATCTGCTCCGAGACGACCGTCGAGGGCAGCATCTGGCCGGTCGACGCCAACCTGCGGCCGGAGGGGCGCAACGGCCCGCTCGTGCGGACGCTCAGCAGCCATCTGGCCTACTACCAACGGTGGGCGAAGACCTGGGAGTTCCAGGCGCTGCTCAAGGCCCGGCCGGTCGCGGGGGACCTCGAACTGGGCGAGGCGTACGTCACCGCGCTCGAACCGCTCGTCTGGAAGGCGGCCGAGCGGGAGAACTTCGTCACCGACGTGCAGCGCATGCGGCGCCGAGTGGTCGAGAACATCCCGGCCGCCGAGGTGGACCGTCAACTCAAGCTCGGGCCCGGCGGGTTGCGGGATGTCGAGTTCGCCGTCCAGATGTTGCAACTCGTGCACGGACGCGGCGACACGTCCCTGCGCAGCGGCACCACCCTCGACGCGCTGGGCGCGCTGGCCGCCGGCGGGTACGTGGGACGGACGGACGCGGCCGGGCTCGACGCCGCCTACCGGTTCCTGCGTTCGATGGAGCACCGCATCCAGCTCTACCGGCTGCGCCGCACCCACCTCGTCCCCGAGGGCGACGACGACCTGCGACGCATCGGCCGTTCCCTCGGCCTGCGCGCCGATCCGGTCGCCGAACTGAACCGCGAGTGGCGCCGCCACGCGGCCGTCGTGCGACGGCTGCACGAGAAGCTCTTCTACCGCCCGCTCCTCGACGCCGTCGCCCAACTCGCCCCCGGTGAGATCAGGCTGAGCGCCGACGCGGCCCGCGAGCGCCTCGTCGCCCTCGGCTACGCCGACCCCGCGGCGGCGCTGCGCCACCTGGAGGCCCTGGCGTCCGGCGTCTCCCGCAAGGCCGCCATCCAACGCACCCTGCTGCCGGTGCTGTTGGGCTGGTTCGCCGACTCCGCCGACCCGGACGCGGGCCTGCTCAACTTCCGCAAGGTCTCCGACGCGCTCGGCCGAACCCCTTGGTACCTACGGCTGTTGCGCGACGAGGGCGCGGCGGCGGAGAACCTGGCGCGCGTGCTCTCCGCGGGACGCCTGGCCCCCGACCTCCTCATGCGCGCCCCCGAGGCGGTCTCCCTCCTCGGCGACGGGGACGGTGTCGCCGGTGGCGCCGGTGGTCTCGAAGCCCGTGAACGCGCCCACCTGGAACAGGAGATCCTCGCCGCCGTGGGCCGGGCCGACGGCGCCCAGCAGGGCGTCACGGCGGCGCGCGGCGTCCGCCGCCGGGAGCTCTTCCGCACGGCCGCCATGGACATCGTCGGCTCCTACGGCACCGAGGCGTTCCCGGCCACCGCCGACCAGGGCGCCCTGGTGGACCTCGTCGGCGGCGCGGTCTCCGACATCACGGCCGCGACCCTCGCGGGCACCCTGCGGGCGGTGGTCCGCGAGGGCTGGGGCGACACCCTCCCCACCCGCTTCGCGGTGATCGGCATGGGCCGCTTCGGCGGCCACGAACTGGGCTACGGCTCCGACGCCGACGTCCTGTTCGTCCACGAACCACGGGAGGGCGCCGACGAACAGGAGGCGGGCCGCGCCGCGAACGCGGTCGTCTCCGAGATGCGCCGCCTGCTGCAGCTCCCGAGCGCCGACCCGCCCCTCCTCATCGACGCGGACCTGCGCCCCGAGGGCAAGACCGGCCCGCTCGTGCGGACGCTGAACTCCTACGAGGCCTACTACCGCCGGTGGTCGCTGGTGTGGGAGTCGCAGGCCCTGCTGCGCGCCGAACCGGTCGCCGGTGACGAGGAGTTGGGCCGCCGCTTCCTCGAACTCGTCGATCCGCTCCGGTATCCGGTCGGCGGCCTCGGCGACGACGCCGTACGCGAGATCCGGCGCATCAAGGCCCGCATGGAGTCGGAGCGGATGCCGCGCGGCGCCGACTCGACCCTCCACACCAAGCTCGGCCGCGGCGGCCTCTCCGACGTCGAATGGACCGTCCAGCTCCTCCAGCTCCAGCACGGGCACCGCGAGCCGGGGCTCCGCACGACCCGCACCCGTCAGGCCCTGGCCGCCGCCCGCGAGGCCGACCTGGTGAGCGCCGAGGACGCGGCCGTACTGGACGAGGCCTGGGTGCTGGCCACCCGCGTCCGCAACGCCGTGATGCTCGTCCGAGGCCGCGCGGGCGACACCTTCCCCTCCCACGGCCGTGAACTCGCCGCCGTCGGGAGGTACTTGGGGTACGGCCCCGGTCACGTGGGCGACATGCTCGACGACTACCGCCGCATCACACGACGGGCTCGGGCCGTGGTGGACGAGTTGTTCTACGGGGGGTGACCTTCAGCTTGTTCTGCGGGGGGTGACCTCCGGCCTGGGCGGACGTCTTCACCGCCGCAGGGCCTGCCGACCTGTCGCGGTCGCGGGCCGCCGGAGTCGCACACCGCCGGCGGCCCGGCGTGCCGAGGCCCGCCGCGGCCTGGTCAGGGCCACCCCCGCCAGGACCACCACCATCCCCGCGATCACCCGGGTCCCCACCCGCTCGTCGAGGAACAGCGCCCCCAGGGCGACCGACACCACGGGCAGCAGATAGCCGACCGTCGCCGCGCTCGTCGCTCCCTCGTCCGCGATCAGGCGGTAGTTGAGGTAGAAGGTGACCCCCGTACCGAAGATCCCCAGGACGGCCACCGCGAGCAGGGCGGTCAGGTCGGCCCCGGACGGGCCGGCGCTCGCTGCGGGCGTGGCGTCCGCCGCCCATCCCGTCGCCGCCCAGCCGGTCGTCGCCCATCCCGTCGCCGCCAGGAGCTGCGCGGCGGAGACGGCGAGCGGTGCGTCGCGGCCCGTCAGGTGGCGGCCCATGTACGCGAAGGCCACCGCGTAGCTCACGGCCGCCCCGAGGAGCGCGAGCGCGCCCGAGGTCATCAGCCCCGCCCGCTGCCAGGGCGCGAAGATCAGCAGGACGCCGGCGAAGCCGAGGAGGAGACCGGTGAGGCGGGCGGGGGAGAGGGGGCGGTCGGTCCCGAGGACGAGGCCGAGGAGCAGGGCCCACAGGGGGGTGGTGGCGTTGAGGACGCCCGCCGTGCCCGAGTCGACGGTCTGCTCGCCGATGCCGAAGAGCGCGAACGGCAGGGCGTTGCAGAAGAAGGCGGCGACGAGGAGATGGGTCCAGGTCCGCCGGTCGCGCGGCAGGCGCTGACGGGCGGCCAGGGCGAGGACCAGCAGGACCGCAGCGCCCAGGGCGCAGCGCGCGACCGTGATCTGGAGCGGGGAGAGGCCGTGGTTGAGGGCGAGCTTGATCCAGAGGAAGCCCGAGCCCCACAGGAGGGCGAGGAGGGCCATACGGAGCGTGGAGGCGAGAGGCATGTGCACCACGGTCGGGCACCGGGACACATAAGGGCAAGCGAAGAATTGTGCATGGACCTTTAAGCTGGGCTGCATGATTGATGTGCGTCGGATGCAGGTGCTCAGAACCGTGGTGACCAGCGGCTCCGTGACGGCCGCCGCGACCGCCCTCGGCTACACCCCCTCCGCGATCAGCCAGCAGATCGCCGCGCTGGAGAAGGAGACCGGGACCGCGCTGCTGGAGCGGGTCGGGCGCGGGGTGCGGCCCACGGAGGCCGGACTGCTGCTCACCGAGTACGCGGACGCGATCGGGCGGCAGGTCGCCGAGGCGGAGGCCGCGCTGGCCGATCTGCGGACCGGACGCACGGGGCGACTGGCCGTGCGGTACTTCGCCACGGCCGGTGCCTCCCTGGTGGCCCCCGCCGTCGCCCGGCTGCGCGCCGAGCACCCCGGCGTCCGGATCGAGCTGAAGCTGATCGACCCCGACGACCCGCTCCCGGCGGTCAGGGAGGGGCGGGCCGACCTCGCGCTCGTCGTACGGCCGCGCGGCGCCGACCCCGACGGCGTACGGCTGCTGCACCTGCTCGACGACACCTATGTCGCCGTACTGCCCGCCGCGCACCCCCTCGCCGACCGGTCCGACCTCGCGCTGGCCGACCTGGCCGACGAGCCGTGGGTCGGCAGCGAATGGCCGGGGCCCTGCCTGGACGCCCAGCTGGAGGCGTGCGCCGAGGCCGGTTTCCGGCCCCGGTTCGTGGTGGAGAGCGAGGACTACGCGACCGCGCAGGGTTTCGTCGCGGCGGGTCTCGGGGTCGGTCTCATCCCCCGGCTCGGCCTCGGCAGCACCCATCCCGACGTCGTCGTCCGCCGGTTCACCGGCCCGGAACCCCGGCGTTCCATCCACGCGGCCGTACGCGCGACGGCCCCGCCGCAGCCCGCCCTGCGGACGTTCGTCAGGGCGCTGCGGGAAGCCGCCGGTGCTACACCTTGACCGGTTCCAGCTCCGGTTCCCGGATGCTCCCCGTCACCTGACGGGGCAGCGCGTAGGGCAGCGTTCCGTACCAGACGCGGGCCACGCCGAAGCCGAAGGCCAGGCAGAGCATGCCGCCGACCGCGTCCAGCCAGAAGTGGTTGGCGGTGGCGACGATGACGACGAGCGTCAACGTGGGATAGAGCAGGCCCAGCACCCGCACCCACGGCACCGACGCCAGCGCGAAGATCGTCAGCCCGCACCACAGCGACCAGCCGATGTGCATCGACGGCATCGCGGCGTACTGGTTCGACATGTTCTTCAGGTCGCCGGAGGCCATCGAGCCCCACGTCTGGTGGACGACGACCGTGTCGATGAAGCTCTCGCCGGGCATCAGGCGGGGCGGGGCCAGCGGATAGAAGTAGTAGCCGACCAGGGCCACGGCCGTGGTCGCGAAGAGCACCAGACGGGTCGCCGCGTAACGGCCGGGATGACTACGGTAGATCCACACGAGGACACCGAGCGTGACGACGAAGTGCAGGGTCGCGTAGTAGTAGTTCATGCCGACGATCAGCCATGTGACCGAGTTCACGGAGTGATTGATCGTCTCCTCGACCGCGATCCCGAGGTGGTGCTCCACCTTCCAGATCCAGTCGGCGTTCCGCAGCGCCTGCGTCTTCTGTTCCGGGACCGCGTTGCGGATCAGGGAGTACGTCCAGTAACTCACCGCGATCAGCAGGATCTCGAACCAGAGACGAGGCCTGCGCGGAACCCGCAGCCGGTGCAGGTACCTCTGCTCCGGCGCGTCCGTGACGGACCGCGGAGCGGCCTGCTCCCGGCCTTCCTCCAGTGTCGTCACGGTCGTTTCACTCATGGGCACAGAGTCTGCCAGAAAAGCGGTACCCCACCGATCATCCTCTGGTCGGGTTCATCACGCACATCCGTCGGGGTGGCGCTGAGGGCCTTCTCCTCCGTACGTACCGCATCGTTCCCCCATCTCTCCGTCTCAGGTACGAGACCGGTCCCCGGGCGCAGAAGCGGTCGACCCCCGCACCACCAGTTCCGGCATGAACACGAACTCGCTGTGCGGCGCCGGAGTCCCCCCGATCTCCTCCAGCAACGTACGCACCGCCGCCTGCCCCATCGCCGGGACCGGCTTGCGGACGGTCGTCAGCGGAGGGTCGGTGAAGGCGATCAGGGGGGAGTCGTCGAAGCCGACGACCGAGACGTCGTCCGGGACCTCCAGGCCCCGCTGCCGGGCCGCCCGGATCGCGCCCAGCGCCATCATGTCGCTCGCGCACACCACCGCCGTGCAGTCCCGGTCGATGAGCGCCATGGCCGCCGCCTGACCGCCCTCCAGGGTGTACAGGGAGTGCTGGACGAGTTCGGACTCCACGGTCGCGGCCGCCAGCCCCAACTGGTCCTGCATCGTGCGGACGAAGCCCTCGATCTTGCGCTGCACCGGCACGAAGCGCTTGGGGCCCAGCGCCAGACCTATCCGGGTGTGCCCCAGCGACACCAGATGCGTCACCGCGAGGGACATCGCCGCCCGGTCGTCCGGCGAGATGAAGGGGGCCTGCACCTTCGGCGAGAAACCGTCGACGAGGACGAACGGCACGCCCTGGGCGCGGAGCTGCTCGTAGCGCTGCATGTCGGCCGAGGTGTCGGCGTGCAGACCGGAGACGAAGATGATGCCGGCGACGCCCCGGTCGACGAGCATCTCCGTCAGCTCGTCCTCCGTCGATCCGCCGGGGGTCTGGGTGGCGAGCACCGGGGTGTACCCCTGCCGGGTCAGCGCCTGGCCGATCACCTGGGCCAGGGCCGGGAATATGGGGTTCTCCAGCTCCGGGGTTATGAGGCCCACCAGGCCGGCGCTGCGCTGCCGCAGCCGGACCGGCCGCTCGTAGCCCAGCACGTCGAGGGCGGCCAGAACGGACTGGCGAGTGGTCGCGGCGACGCCCGGCTTCCCGTTCAGGACGCGGCTGACAGTCGCCTCGCTGACCCCCGCCTGGGCTGCGATGTCGGCAAGCCGTGTGGTCACAGCACTGGACTGTACCGGCCGGACCTGCGCTTGCACACCGGCCCGGCGTCGGGGGCGGGCGGGGGTGCGGCCCACTGCGGGCTGCTGCGTCATCGCGGTCCCTCGTGATTCTGGTCGGTGTCCGTGGGGGCGCCCCGAGTGTGGAAGGGGTGACCTTCGCAAGGCGCTGACAGGGTGATGATGGCCGCCACCGCCAGTGGTGGCAAGAGCTTGCAGAGTCTTGCACAGCCCGGTGAACACCCGCTGAGCGGCCCTGATATCAGGTTTCGGCCATGTCGAGCACAGGTCACGGGCCGGTAACCATCCCCCTCCGTTGCAATTTTTTGCAGCAAGGTCTTTCGTCGCGCTTACAACGCTGTTACGTTCGGCCTCGCCCGGCGGCGGCGATGGCGCGGCCGGAACTCGGCAGGAGCGGCGGACGGGGCCCTCCGCCCAGCACACGGGCTTTCACCCTCAAGGAGATCTCATGCGGCGTGGCATAGCGGCCACCGCGTTGGTGGCGTCGATCGCCCTCACGGCGACGGCCTGCGGCGGAAGTGACAGCGGCGACTCGGCCGACGGTCCGGTCACCATCACCTGGTGGGACACCTCCAACGCCACCAATGAGGCGCCGACGTACAAGGCCTTGGTCAAGGAGTTCGAGGCCGCCAACAAGGACATCAAGGTCAAGTACGTCAACGTGCCGTTCGACCAGGCGCAGAACAAGTTCGACACCGCCGCCGGCGCCACGGGCGCGCCGGACATCCTGCGCTCCGAGGTCGGCTGGACCCCCGCCTTCGCGAAGAAGGGCTTCTTCCTGCCGCTGGACGGCACCGAGGCCCTCAAGGACGAGGACGAGTTCCAGCCCAGCCTGATCAAGCAGGCCCAGTACGACGGCAAGACCTACGGCGTTCCGTTCGTCACCGACACCCTGGCGCTGGTCTACAACAAGGAGCTCTTCGAGAAGGCCGGCATCACCGAGGCCCCGAAGAGCTGGGACGACCTGAAGAAGGCCGCCGCCACGATCAAGGAGAAGACCGGCGTCGACGGCTACTGGGGCTCCACCCAGGCCTACTACGCCCAGTCTTTCCTCTACGGCGAGGGCACCGACACCGTCGACGTCGCCGCCAAGAAGATCACCGTGGCCTCCGCCGAGGCGAAGAAGGCGTACGGCACCTGGCTGGACCTCTTCGACGGCAAGGGCCTGCACAAGGCGGACACCACCGCCGACGCCTACGCCCACATCCAGGACGCCTTCGTCAACGGCAAGGTCGCCTCGATCGTCCAGGGCCCGTGGGAGATCACGAACTTCTACAAGGGCTCGGCGTTCAAGGACAAGGCCAACCTGGGCATCGCCACCGTCCCGGCCGGCTCCACCGGCAAGGCGGGCGCCCCGACCGGCGGCCACAACCTCTCCGTGTACGCCGGCTCGGACAAGGCGCACCAGGAGGCGTCGCTGAAGTTCGTCAACTTCATGACGTCGGCGAAGTCCCAGGAGACCATCGCCCTGAAGAACTCCACGCTGCCCACCCGTGACGACGCCTACACCGCCGAGGTGAAGGCCGACCCGGGCATCGCCGGCTACCAGACCGTACTGGCCGCCGCCCAGCCGCGCCCCGAGCTGCCCGAGTACAGCTCCCTGTGGGGCCCGCTGGAGACCGAGCTGCTCGCGATCGCCGGTGGCAAGGAGTCCCTGGACAAGGGCCTGGGCAACGCGGAGACCGCGATCGCCAAGCTGGTCCCGGACTACAGCAAGTGATCCCGGGTGGCCGCCGTGTCCCTCACCCCGGCTCCGGCCGGGGCCGGACGCGGCGGCCACCGGCCGGGCCGCCGAGCGGCCCGGCCCCCGAGCAGCCCAGCCCCCGATCTTCCAGTGATCTTCCAGAAGGTGTCGAACGATGACAGTCGCCATCGACCGAGCGACCGGCAAGCGCCGCGGTGAACCGGGCGGGCGCCCGGGCCCGCTGTCGCGTCTGAAGCAGTCGTACCAGCGGTACTGGTACGCGTACGCGATGATCGCCCCGGTGGTCGTCGTGCTCGGCGTCCTGGTGCTGTATCCGCTGGCGCGCGGCCTCTACCTCACCCTCACCAACGCCAACAGCCTCAACTCGGCGCGCACGATCGGCGCCAACCACATCGAGGCCACCTACGAGTTCATCGGCTTCGACAACTACGCCGACATCCTGTGGGGCCCGACGTCGTACGACCGCTTCTGGTCGCACTTCATCTGGACGATCGTCTGGACGGCGCTCTGCGTCGCCCTGCACTACGTCATCGGGCTCGGCCTCGCGCTGCTGCTCAACCAGAAGCTGCGCGGCCGCACCTTCTACCGGCTGATCCTGGTCCTGCCGTGGGCCGTGCCGACCTTCGTCACCGTGTTCGGCTGGCGTTTCATGCTCGCCGACGGCGGTGTGATCAACGCCGGCCTCGAAGCACTGCACCTGCCGGCCCCGCTGTGGCTGGAGGACACCTTCTGGCAGCGGTTCGCCGCGATCATGGTCAACACCTGGTGCGGTGTGCCGTTCATGATGGTCTCGCTGCTCGGCGGGCTGCAGTCCATCGACTCCACGCTGTACGAGGCGGCGGAGATGGACGGCGCGAGCGCCTGGCAGCGCTTCCGCTACGTCACCCTGCCGGGTCTGCGCTCGGTCAGCTCCACCGTCGTACTCCTCGGCGTCATCTGGACGTTCAACCAGTTCGCCGTCATCTTCCTGCTGTTCGGCGACACGGCGCCCGAGGCGCAGATCCTCGTGACCTGGGCCTACTACCTCGGCTTCGGGCAGCAGCCGCGTGACTTCGCGCAGTCGGCGGCCTACGGCATCCTGCTGCTGGCCATCCTGATCGTCTTCACCTCCTTCTACCGCCGCTGGCTGAACCGCGATGAGCAGCAGCTCGCGATCTGAGGCAGGAGCCCCCATGAGCACCACGACGCCCACGACGACCGGCGGCACCACGGCCGCCGGGGACCGGCAGGTCCCGCGGACCCCTGCGGCGCCCCGCACCCGCCGACGCGGCGAGAACAGCCTCGCCGGCTCGCTCGCCTCGCACGCCATCCTCATCGTGGCGAGCCTGGCCGCGCTCTTCCCGATCGCCTGGCTGGTCTTCCTGTCCCTCGGACCGGACAAGGACGATTACCTGCATCCCGGGCGCATCTTCGGCAAAATGACCTTTGCCAACTACTCGCACGTGCTTCAGGAGACACCGTTCTTCGACTGGCTGGTCAGCACCCTCGTCGTCTCGCTCGGCACCACCGTCATCGGGGTGCTGATCGCGGCGACCACCGGTTACGCCGTCTCCCGCATGCGCTTCCCGGGCTACCGGAAGTTCATGTGGGTGCTCCTGGTCACGCAGATGTTCCCGGTGGCAGTCCTGATGGTGCCGATGTACGAGATCCTGTCGGAACTGCGGCTCGTCGACAGCTACCTCGGCCTCATCCTCGTCTACTGCTCGACGGCCGTGCCGTACTGCGCCTGGCTGCTCAAGGGCTACTTCGACACGATCCCCTTCGAGATCGACGAGGCGGGACGCGTCGACGGGCTCACCCCGTTCGGCACCTTCGCCCGGCTGATCCTGCCGCTCGCCAAGCCGGGACTCGCGGTCGCCGCCTTCTACAGCTTCATCACCGCGTTCGGGGAGGTCGCCTTCGCCTCGACGTTCATGCTGTCCGACACGAAGTACACCTTCGCCGTCGGTCTGCAGAGCTTCGTCAGCGAACACGACGCCCAGCGCAACCTGATGGCGGCCACCGCCGTGCTGGTCGCGATCCCCGTCTCCGCGTTCTTCTACCTCGTGCAGAAGAACCTGGTGACCGGCCTGACCGCGGGCGGCACCAAGGGGTGACGCCCCCTCCCCGGAACCCGAGGCGGTCGCGGTGTCCATCCGACCCCGCTGTCACCGCGGCCGCCTCGTCACCACCTCCCTGCCTCTGCCCGGACGACCCGTCACGTATCAAGGACGTCATGAGCCATCAGCACTCCACCGCCACCCCCACCGCAACCCCCGCCCAGGCTGAGCGCAGCGACTGGTGGCGCGACGCGGTGATCTACCAGGTCTATCCGCGCAGCTTCGCCGACAGCAACGGCGACGGCATGGGCGACCTGGAGGGTGTACGTTCCCGGCTTCCCTATCTGCGCGACCTCGGCATCGACGCCGTGTGGCTGAGCCCCTTCTACGCCTCCCCGCAGGCCGACGCCGGGTACGACGTCGCCGACTACCGCGCGGTGGACCCGATGTTCGGGACGCTGCTGGACGCGGACGCCCTGATCCGCGACGCCCACGAGCTGGGCCTGCGCATCATCGTCGACCTGGTCCCGAACCACTCCTCCGACCAGCACGAGTGGTTCAGGCGGGCGGTCGCGGAGGGCCCCGGTTCGCCGTTGCGCGACCGCTACCACTTCCGCACCGGCAAGGGCGCACACGGCGAACTCCCCCCGAACGACTGGGAGTCCATCTTCGGCGGCCCGGCGTGGACGCGGGTGACGGAGCCGGACGGCACCCCGGGCGAGTGGTACCTGCACCTCTTCGCCCCGGAGCAGCCCGACTTCAACTGGGACCACCCGGCGGTCGGCGACGAGTTCCGCTCCATCCTCCGCTTCTGGCTGGACATGGGCGTCGACGGCTTCCGTATCGACGTCGCCCACGGCCTGGTCAAGGCGGACGGCCTCCCGGACCTCGGTGCCCACGACCAGCTGAAGCTGCTGGGCAACGATGTCATGCCCTTCTTCGACCAGGACGGCGTCCACGCGATCTACCGCGAATGGCGCCTGGTGCTGGACGAGTACGCCGGGGAGCGCATCTTCGTGGCGGAGGCGTGGACCCCCACGGTCGAACGCACCGCGAACTACGTCCGCCCGGACGAACTCCACCAGGCCTTCAACTTCCAGTACCTCGGCACGGACTGGGACGCGGCAGAGCTGAAGGTCGTCATCGACCGCACGCTGGACGCGATGCGTCCGGTGAACGCCCCCGCGACGTGGGTGCTGTCGAACCACGACGTGACGAGGCACGCGACCCGCTTCGCCAACGAGCCGGGCCTCGGCACGCAGATCCGCCTCGCGGGCGACCGCGCGCTGGGCCTGCGCCGCGCCCGCGCCGCCTCGCTCCTGATGCTGGCGCTGCCCGGCTCGGCCTACGTCTACCAGGGCGAGGAACTCGGCCTCCCCGACGTCGTCGACCTCCCGGACGAGGTCCGCCAGGACCCCGCGTACTTCCGGGGCGCCGGCCAGGACGGCTTCCGCGACGGCTGCCGGGTGCCGATCCCGTGGACCCGCGACGGCTCGTCGTACGGCTTCGGCCCCGGCGGCTCCTGGCTGCCGCAGCCCGCCGAGTGGGGCGACCTCAGCATCGAGGCCCAGACGGGCGCGGCGGACTCGACCCTGGAGCTGTACCGCACGGCCCTGGCCGTCCGCCGTGCACAGCGCGCCCTCGGCGCGGGCGACTCGGTGGAGTGGCTGAAGGCCCCCGCCGGCGTCCTGGCCTTCCGCCGGGGCGACTTCGTGTGCGTCGCGAACACGACCGGCGAGGCGGTCACGATTCCGGCCTACGGTCGCGTCCTGGTCGCCAGCGGCGAGGTGACGGTGGCCGACGACGAGGCGAAGCTGCCGGGGGACACGACGGTGTGGTGGACGACCGGCTGACGGGCCGTCCGAGAAGACGCCGTCCCGTCTGACGGGACTAGAGGCTCGCCACCCCCTATCGGCCGGGTGGCGAGCCTTCTCGTTCGCTGACCCTGGCTGGCCACCGTTGGTCCGGGTGTCAGGCGTGGTGGTCACATCCGACTGATCCTGCCGTAAGCCGAGCCGGCCCTCCAGGGTTCTCTTCACCAGCTGGACCTGCCCCAGCTTTTCGCCGCGCTGGATCCAGAGTTCCCGCTCACGGAACATGCCGTCCCACGAGTTGACCACGCCGATGGACCCGGCAAGCGCCGTGCTGACCAGGCCCAACCAGGACGAGTTCCATACGGCGACCATCGCCCCCGTCCATGCGATGAGGGCCGCGGCGAATGAATTCCACAACGTGATGCACTTGAACCGGGTCTCGGCTTTCTGCCTGGCTGCTCGGCGCCTGTGTCACTCATGGCGGGAACCCGGCGCTCACGCCCTTGAACGTCACCCCGGTGGCCTCGCCCAACACCCCACTCTGTGAAGAGATTTCGCGCGCGTGAAGAAGGTGTGTCCGGAGGGTTGACCGTTTGGCAAGTGCCTCGTACTTTCCTCTCGGTTGAAAGTTTTCAGCCATCTTGCAGCAAGAATCCGCAACGCTCCTGCCGCAAGCGGGCCCCTCCAAGGCCCACGAGACTCCCACTCGGAACCCTTCAACGGAGAAGGACCCCACACATGGCCAGCAGAACCCTCTCCGGTGCGCTCGCTCTCGCGGCCGGCGCGTCGATCGCGCTCGCGGTGCCCACCACGACCGCGTACGCCTCGCCTCCCGGCACCAAGGACGTGACCGCAGTCCTGTTCGAGTGGAGCTTCGCCTCCGTCGCCAAGGAGTGCACCAGCACACTCGGCCCGAACGGGTACGGCTACGTCCAGGTCTCACCGCCCGCCGAGCACATACAGGGCTCGCAGTGGTGGACGTCGTACCAGCCCGTCAGCTACAAGATCGCCGGGCGGCTAGGCGACGCCACCGCTTTCAAGAACATGGTCGACACGTGTCACGCGGCCGGCGTCAAGGTCGTCGTCGACACCGTCATCAACCACATGTCCGCCGGGAGCGGCACCGGCACCGGCGGCTCGTCGTACACCAAGTACACCTACCCCGGCCTCTACTCCTCCTTCGACTTCGACAACTGCACCGCCACCATCAGCGACTACGGCAACCGCGCCAACGTCCAGAACTGCGAACTCGTCGGGCTCGCGGACCTGGACACCGGTGAGGAGTACGTGCGGTCGGCCATCGCCGGGTACATGAACAGCCTGCTCGGCTATGGCGTCGACGGCTTCCGGATCGACGCCGCCAAGCACATCCCCGCCGCCGATCTCGCCAACATCAAGTCGCGACTGAGCAACACCTCCGTGTACTGGAAGCAGGAGGCCATCTACGGCTCCGGCGAGGCCGTGCAGCCGAGCGAGTACACCGGCAACGGGGACGTGCAGGAGTTCCGGTACGCCTTCGACCTCAAGCGGGTCTTCAACAACGAGAACCTCGCCTACCTGAAGAACTACGGCGAGGGCTGGGGCTACATGAACAGCTCGGTCGCCGGGGTCTTCGTCGACAACCACGACACCGAGCGCAACGGCTCCACCCTCAGCTACAAGGACAACGCCACCTACACCCTCGCCAACGTGTTCATGCTGGCGTACCCGTACGGCGCGCCCGACATCAACTCCGGGTACGAGTTCACCGACCACGACGCGGGCCCGCCCAACGGCGGTGCGGTCAGCGCCTGTTGGCAGAACGGCTGGAAGTGCCAGCACGCCTGGCCGGAGATCATGCGCATGGTCCCCTTCCGCAACGCCACCCGCGGCGAGGCCGTCACCAACTGGTGGGACAACGGGGGCGACGCGATCGCGTTCGGCCGGGGCAGCAAGGGCTTCGTCGCCATCAACCACGAGTCGAGCAGCCTCAGCCGCACGTACCAGACCTCCCTCGCGGCCGGCGCCTACTGCAACGTGCAGAACAACACCACGGTCACCGTGAACGGCTCCGGCCAGCTCACCGCGACCCTCGGCTCCAACACCGCCCTCGCGATCTACGCGGGCAAGACCAGCTGCTGACGGTCTTGTAAGTCCTTACCGTTATTTTCAAGCCTCTTGCTGAAACGCTTGCGGCGGCGATACGGTCACGCGGGGTTTGGAACTGCCGGCGTTGGAGTGCGTTCAGGGGCGTTCGGGTGAGCGGGGGTGAGTGTGGATGGCTTGTGTCGTGCCGCGCTCCTGGCTTGTGATGCCGGTTTTCGGTGGGGAACTGACGTTCTCTCATCGAATGCGTGACCTTCATGGGTGGTGCTCGTTTCCAGGGCGACGGTGTATTCGAGTCGGGCCGGGCGGAGGTGGCGGGGTGGGTGAGGTGCGGAGCATCGAGGCGCCGTTCGTCGTGTCCGGGCCGTCCGGTGTGGCTGTCCGGACCCGCCTCAAGGGTCTGTCTCCCGGCGATGAGAAGGTGCTGCGTCTGGCGGGCGGGCATCTGGGGTCGCTGGCCTCGAAGGATCTCAGGGCACGCTGCCGGGACGGTCTGGCGCATTCCGGGCAGGCGTGGGCGGTCCGCAAGCGGGAGCTGACGCCCGCCTCGTCGTCACGCTGGGCGGGCAGTATCACCAAGGGCACGCACGATCAGTGGGCGCTGGCCCGCCGCTGCCAGTCGGCGCACATCCAGAACCTGGAAGCGGGGATCCGCACCATCGAGGCTCGCCTGGCGCTGCCGGTCGGGCAGAAGGGGAACAAGAAGGCGCCGGGGGGTTACCGGTCGCGGCGGGAGTGGCATGCGAAGTCGCGGCGGCTGCGGGTACTGGGGGACCGGCTGGCTGCCGCGCGGGCCGACCGGAAGGCCGGGATCGTGCACGTGGTGTGCGGCGGTAAGCGGCTGGCCCGCTCCCGGCATCATCTGGAGGAGGCTGGGCTGACGGAGTCCGCGTGTCGGGGGCGGTGGGAGGCGGAGCGCTGGTTCTTCCAGGCGGACGGGGAGTCCGGCAAGCGCTACGGCAACGAGACCATCCGTATCAGCCCCGACGGCGAGGTGAGCATCAAACTGCCCGCGCCGCTCGCGTATCTGGCGAACGCCCCGCACGGACGGTACGTCCTCACCGGCCAGGTCGCGTTCGCACACCGGGGCGGTGACTGGGCGGACCGCGTCGCGGCGAACCGGGCGATCGCCTACCGCATCCACCTGGATACGGGCCGGGGCCGCTGGTATGTGACCGCGTCCTGGCAGATCCCGCCCACCCCCACCGTCCCGATCGAGGCGGCACTCGCGCACGGCGTGATCGGCGTCGACATGAACGCCGATCTCCCCCACGCTCGGCTTCGCTCGCGCGGGGGGACCCCCACGGCCGCCTGGCGCCTGGACACGCACGGCAACCCGACCGGCAGCCCGCGCCGCTTCTCCTACGACCTGACCGGCACCGCCCAACACCGTGACGCTCAGGTCCGCCACGCCCTCACCCGCCTCCTGCACTGGGCGAAGACCTGCGGTGTGAAGGCGATCGCGGTGGGGGACCTGGACTTCGCCGCGGAGAAGACCCGGGAGAAACACGGCCGCCGCACACGGTTCCGGCAGCTGATCTCCGGCATGCCCACCGCCAGGCTCCGTGCCCGACTGGCCTCGATGGCCGACGCCATGGGCATCGCCATCATCGCCGTCGATCCCGCCTACACCAGCCGCTGGGGGGCCCAGCACTGGAAGAAGCCCCTCACCAGCACCACCCGTATGACGACTCGCCATGATGCTGCTGCCGTGGCGATCGGAAGGCGCGCCCAGGGACACCCGATCCGGCGACGGACGACACCGCCCCCACACGACCGGAGTGATCGTGCGGGGCATCGGACCGTCCAGGCCCGACCAGGTGTTCCCGGGCGTGAGGAACCCCGCCCCCGCATCCCCGGACCACGGACACGATCCGTGCGCGCCGGGTGCGGAGCGAACGCGGGCAACCAGAACGCCCAACACCGTCCGGGGCGTTCGGCCGAGCCTGAGACCTGGCAACAGGACTCACTCCCGCTCGGTCTTTAGGAACGGTCGGACCCACCAGAGCCGTCATCGCAAGGAGTCCATCTGTGATACCGAGATGGCCGACGCCGTCGAGGCGCCGCACCGCCCACGCCGGACGGACCGCCGTGATCGGCGTGGTCACCGTGACCGCGCTGACCGCGGCGCTCGTCCAGCCCCACACCGCCGGGGCCGCCACCCCGCCCGCACCGCCGTCCGACGCGAAGCTGGCGAAGGCCGCCGCCCGTCACGACCTCACCCGCGAGCAGTTCTACTTCGTCCTGCCGGACCGTTTCGCCAACGGTGACAGGGCGAACGACAAGGGCGGCCTGACCGGCACCCGCCTCGCCACCGGCTACGACCCCACCGACAAGGGCTTCTACCAGGGCGGCGACCTCAAGGGCCTCACCAAGCGCCTCGACTACATCAAGGGCCTGGGCACCACCTCCATCTGGCTCGCGCCGATCTTCAAGAACCAGCCCGTCCAGGGCACCGGTGAGAACGCCTCCGCCGGCTACCACGGTTACTGGATCACGGACTTCACCCAGGTCGACCCGCACTTCGGCACCAACAAGGACCTGGAGACCCTGATCTCCAAGGCCCACGCCAAGGGCATGAAGGTCTTCTTCGACGTCATCACCAACCACACCGCCGATGTCGTCGACAACGAGGAGAAGTCCTACGACTACCTCTCCAAGGGCGCCTTCCCCTATCTGACGAAGGACGGCAAGCCCTTCGACGACGCCGACCACGCGGGCGGGGGCACCGGCTTTCCGCCCGTCGACCGGGACTCCTTCCCCCGCACCCCCGTGGTCCCGGCCGCCGAGAAGAACACCAAGGTCCCCTCCTGGCTCAACGACCCGACGATGTACCACAACCGGGGCGACTCCACCTGGGCCGGCGAGTCCGCCACCTACGGCGACTTCGTCGGGCTGGACGACCTGTGGACCGAGCGCCCCGAGGTCGTCTCCGGCATGGAGAAGATCTACGAGAAGTGGGTCAGGGACTTCCGGATCGACGGCTTCCGGATCGACACCGTGAAGCACGTCGACATGGAGTTCTGGACGCGGTGGGCGACCGCGCTCGACGCGTACGCCGCGAAGAAGGGCCGCGACGACTTCTTCATGTTCGGCGAGGTCTACTCCGCCGACACCTCCGTGACCTCCCCGTACGTCACCCAGGGCCGCCTCGACTCCACGCTCGACTTCCCCTTCCAGGACGCGGCACGCTCGTACGCCTCCCAGGGCGGCAGCGCGAAGAAGCTGGCCTCGGTCTTCGGGGACGACTACAAGTACACGACCGACAAGGCCAACGCGTACGAGCAGGTCACCTTCCTCGGCAACCATGACATGGGCCGCATCGGGACCTTCCTCAAGCAGGACGACCCCCAGGCCTCCGCCGCCGAACTGCTCGCCAAGGACAGGCTCGCCAACGAGCTGATGTTCCTCAGCCGGGGCAACCCGGTCGTCTACTACGGCGACGAGCAGGGCTTCACCGGTGCGGGCGGCGACAAGGACGCCCGCCAGACGATGTTCGCCTCGAAGACCGCCGACTACCTGGACGACGACCTGCTCGGCACGGACCGTACGCACGCCACGGACGCGTACGACACGAGCGCGCCGCTCTACCGGCGGATCAGCGCGCTCGCCAAGCTCCGCAAGGCCCACCCGGCCCTCGCCGACGGCGTCCAGACCGAGCGTTACGCGGCCGACGGTGCGGGTGTCTACGCCTTCTCGCGGACCGACGCCCGGACCGGCACCGAGTACGTCGTCGCCCTCAACAACGCGAGCGAGGCCAAGTCGGCCACCTTCGCGACCGGCTCGGCCGGCATGACCTTCAAGGGCGTCCACGGGACCGACGACAAGGTGACGAGCGGCGCCGACAAGAAGGTCACCGTCACCGTCCCCGCCCGTTCCTCGATCGTCCTCAAGGCGGCCGGCCCCCTCGCGAAGCCCGCGACCGAGCCGTCCCTCACCCTCAAGGCCCCGGCCGCCGGCGCCACCGGCACCGTCGAGGTCGGTGCCGATGTCGACGGCGGACAGCTCAACCGGGTCGTCTTCGCCGCCCAGGTCGGCCACGGCAAGTGGAAGACCCTCGGCT
Organism: Streptomyces akebiae; assembly: GCF_019599145.1. Classification (NCBI taxonomy): domain Bacteria; kingdom Bacillati; phylum Actinomycetota; class Actinomycetes; order Kitasatosporales; family Streptomycetaceae; genus Streptomyces; species Streptomyces akebiae. The sequence goes on from NZ_CP080647.1 coordinate 7,523,688, forward strand.
CCGCCGACCACGCCCCGTACAAGGTCACCCAGACCCTCGGCGAGGACGTACCCGCCGGAACCGCCCTGCGGTACAAAGCAGTGGTGATCGACCGAACCGGGCGTACGGCGAGCGCCACCGCGACCTCCACCACGGGCACCCCGCCCGCCCCCGAGGTCCCCACCGCCTCCTCGCGCGACTACGCGATCGTCCACTACAAGCGCGCCGACAACGACTACACGGACTGGCGGCTGTACGCCTGGGGCGACATCGCCGAGGGCGAGGGGACCACCTGGCCGGACGGCCACGACTTCGTCGGGCGGGACGCGTACGGCGCCTTCGCCTACGTCAAGCTCAAGCCCGGGGCCTCGAACGTCAGTTATCTGGTCATCGACAAGGACGGCACCAAGGACGTCTCCGCCGACCGCTCGATCGACGTCACCAGGACGGGCGAGATCTGGGTCGAGCAGGGCAAGGAGGCCGTGCTGACGGAGAGGCCCACGGCCGACTACCCGCAGCAGGACACGTCCAAGGCCGTCCTGCACTACCACCGCGCCGACGGGAACCACGACGGCTGGGGCCTGCACGTCTGGTCCGGCGCCGCGAACCCCACCGACTGGTCCAAGCCCCTGGAACCGGTGCGGACCGACGCCTACGGCGCCGTCTTCGAGGTGCCCCTCACCGACGGGGCCACCAGCCTCAGCTACATCATCCACAAGGGCGACGAGAAGGACCTCTCCGCCGACCAGGCCCTCGACCTCAAGGCCAACGGGCACGAGGTGTGGCTGCTCGGCGGGCAGGAGAAGTACCTGCTCCCGCAGCCGGCCGGTTCCGCCGCCGCCCTCGACCTCACCACCTCCAAGGCCGTCTGGATCGACCGGAACACCGTGGCCTTCAACGGCGACGACACGGCCGCCTCCACCCAGCTGCTGTACTCGCGCACCGGCTCCATCACGGCGAAGGACGGCGCGCTGACCAGCACCGACGAGCGGTGGCTGCGGCTGACCGAGTCGGCGCTCACCGACGCACAGAAGGCGAGGTTCCCGCACCTGAAGTCGTCCACCGCGTGGACCGTCGACCCCCGCGACCGCGACCGGGTCCGTGAGGCCCTGCGCGGCCAGCTCGTCGTCTCCCAGCGCGCGGCGAACGGCGCGGTGCTCGCGGCGACGGGCGTGCAGATCGCCGGCGTGCTCGACGACCTGTACGACGCGTCCAGGGCGGACCTGGGCCCGACCTTCCGCGACGGCCGCCCCACGCTCGCCGTCTGGGCGCCCACCGCACAGCAGGTCTCCCTCGACCTCGACGGCAAGCGTGTCGCCATGAAGCGGAACCACACCACCGGCGTCTGGTCCGTCACCGGCAAGAAGTCCTGGAAGAACAAGCCCTACCGGTACGTCGTGAAGGTGTGGGCGCCCAGCGTCCGCGAGATCGTCACCAACAAGGTCACCGACCCGTACTCCGTCGCGCTGACCGCCGACTCGAAGCGCAGCCTCGTCGTCGACCTGGCGGACACATCCCTGGCACCGAGCGGCTGGTCGTCGTACACCAAGCCGAAGGCGGTCCCGCTGAAGGACGCGCAGATCCAGGAGCTGCACGTCCGGGACTTCTCGATCGGTGACAGCACCGTGCCGGCCAAGGACAAGGGCACCTACCTCGCTTTCACCGACCGGGGCAGCGACGGCTCGAAGCACCTGCGGAAGCTGGCGGCGGCGGGTACCTCGTACGTGCACCTCCTCCCCGTCGCCGACATCGCCACCATCCCCGAGAGGAAGGCCGACCAGGCGACCGTCGACTGCGACCTCGGCTCCTACGCCGCCGACTCCGACCAGCAGCAGGAGTGCGTCGCGAAGGCCGCCGCGAAGGACGGCTTCAACTGGGGCTACGACCCGTACCACTACACCGTCCCGGAGGGCTCGTACGCCACCGACCCGGACGGGACGCGGCGCACGGTCGAGTTCCGGAAGATGGTGAAGGCGCTCAACGACGACGGTCTCGGGGTCGTGCTGGACGTGGTCTACAACCACACCCCGGCCAGCGGCCAGGCCGACAAGAGCGTCCTCGACAAGGTGGTCCCCGGCTACTACCACCGGCTCCTCGCCGACGGTTCGGTCGCCACCTCCACCTGCTGCGCCAACACCGCGCCCGAGAACACCATGATGGGCAAGCTGGTCGTCGACTCGATGGTCACCTGGGCCAAGCAGTACAAGGTCGACGGGTTCCGCTTCGACCTGATGGGCCACCATCCGAAGGCCAACATCCTGGCCGTCCGCAAGGCCCTCGACGCCCTGACGCCGGAGAAGGACGGCGTCGACGGGAAGCGGATCATCCTCTACGGGGAGGGCTGGAACTTCGGCGAGGTCGCCGACGACGCGCGCTTCGTCCAGGCCACCCAGAAGAACATGGCGGGCACGGGCATCGCGACCTTCTCCGACCGGGCCCGGGACGCGGTGCGCGGCGGCGGCCCCTTCGACGAGGACCCGGGCGTCCAGGGCTTCGCGTCCGGTCTCCACACCGAGCCCAACTCATCGGACGACAACGGCACTCCGGCCGAGCAGAAGGCCCGCCTGCTGCACTACCAGGACCTCATCAAGGTCGGCCTGAGCGGCAACCTCGCGAACTACCGGTTCACCGACACCGACGGCAAGGAGGTCAAGGGCTCCGAGGTCGACTACAACGGGGTCGCCGCCGGATACGCGGACGCCCCCGGCGACGCCCTCGCCTATGTCGACGCCCATGACAACGAGTCGCTGTTCGACGCGCTCGCCTTCAAGCTGCCCGCCTCGACGAACGCGGCCGACCGGGCCCGTATGCAGGTCCTCGCCATGGCGACGGCCGTCCTCTCGCAGGGCCCCGCGCTCTCCCAGGCGGGCACCGACCTGCTGCGGTCCAAGTCCCTCGACCGCAACTCCTACGACAGCGGGGACTGGTTCAACGCGATCCACTGGGACTGCCGGGAGGGCAACGGCTTCGGGCGCGGCCTGCCCCTCGCGGCCGACAACCGGTCCAAGTGGCCTTACGCCAAGCCCCTGTTGACCTCGGTGAAGGTCGGCTGCGAGCAGATCGAGGGCAGCTCGGCCGCGTACCGTGACCTGCTGCGGATCCGTACGACGGAGGACGTCTTCTCCCTCGACACGGCCGGACAGGTCCAGTCGAAGCTGTCGTTCCCGCTGTCGGGGAAGGACGAGACCCCGGGCGTGATCACCATGCACCTCGGTGACCTCGTCGTCGTCTTCAACGCCACCCCCGAGGAGCGGAAGCAGACCGTGGACGACCTGGCCGGGACGGCATACGCCCTGCATCCGGTGCAGGCGTCGGGCGCGGACTCTACCGTCCGAAAGGCCTCGTACGAAGCGGAATCGGGGACCTTCGTCGTTCCGGGGCGGACCGTGGCGGTCTTCGCACGATCCGACCGGTAGCGCGCTAGCTTGGGTGGTGCGGGCGGAGAAGGGGTCCGGTCCGCACCATCCGAGCGCCCGCGACGACGAGAGCCTCATGAGCCTGATGGCCGACGAAGCAAGCACGACGGTCCTGGTGGTCGACGACGCGGCCGCCAGCCGGTACGCGATGGGCGCGGTGTTGCGCAGAGCCGGACACAGCGTCGTCCCCGTCGCCAGCGCCGGCGAGGCCCTCGCCGAACTCGACGTGCGGCTGCGCTCGGGAGTCCTGCCGGACGTGGCGCTCGTCGACGTCGGCCTCCCCGACATGAGCGGGTTCGAACTCTGTCGCCGGCTCAAGGCGCAGGCCCCGATGTCCGCCCTGCCCGTCGTCCACTTCTCCGCCGCCTCCGTCGCCCCCAGCGACCGCTGCCGGGGCCTCGACGCGGGCGGCGAGGCCTATCTGACGGTCCCCGCCGAACCGGAGGAGATCCAGGCGGTCGTCCGCGCGGCCGTCCGCGGCGCCCGGATGCGCAACGGCGCCGAGGCCCTCGTACGACGGCTCACGCTGCTCTCCGAGACCATCGTCGATGTCCAGGCCGCCCGCACCCTGGAGGAGTTGGCCGGAGCCGCCGCCGAGGGAGCCGCCCGGCTCACCCGGTCGCCCGCCGCCGTGTTCGTGCTCGGCGAGGACGGCCACCTGTACAGCGGCACCTCCCGCGCCAGGGCCCGCACCACCCTCCCCGACGCCGGCGCGCACGACGCCGTGGCCCGGCTCATCCGCCGCGTCACCGACGGCGACCTGGGCCCGCACGACACCGTCGTCCCCGCGCCCCTGTGGCCCGCGGGCTTCTTCCGGCCCGGCGTCACCGAGGACGCCCGTCTGGCCCTCGCCCGCACCGAGAGCGGTACACCCGTCTGCGTCGCCACGCCGGTGCACGACACCCGCACGGCATCCGACAACTCGGGGCTGGTCGCCCGCCTCGCGCAGGCCACCGCGCTGGCCGCGCAACCCCTGCTCATGTACCAGGTCGAGCGCCATGTCGCGCTCACCCTCCAGCACAGCTTCCTGCCCAAGCGGGTGCCCGAGTTCCCCGGCCTCGAAGTCGTCGTACGGTATGTGCCCGCCTCCCGCCGGACCGAGATCGGCGGCGACTTCTACGCGGCCCTGTCCACCCCCGGCGGGGTTCTCACCGCCGTCGGCGACGTCGTCGGGCACTCCCTGGAAGCGGCCACCGTGATGGTGGAGATCCGGCACGCCCTGCGCGCCTACTGCGTGGAGCAGTCCGACCCGGCGGCGCTCGCCCGGCGGCTCGACCGGATGCTCCAGCACTACCACCCCGATGCCACCGCCACCGTCTGTCTGGCCCTCGTCGAGCCGGGCAGCGGGCGGGTGCGGGTCGCCAACGCGGGCCACATCCCGCCGTTGGTCGTCCGCGACTCCGGCGAGGCCGCGTACGTGAAGGCCGCAGGTCCCCTCCTCGGGCTCGGCCTCGAACGGCCCGAGCCCACGGAGACGGTGCTGTGGCCCACGGACCGGCTGCTCATGGTCACGGACGGGCTCGTCGAGACCCGGGGCATCGACCTGTCGCTCTCCCTGGAGCAACTACGGGCCGCCGCGGCGGACGCGCCGGCCGGGACCGTCGCGCTCTGCGACACCTTGCTGCACTGCTTCGGCCGGGACCGGGAGGACGACATCGCGATGCTGGCGTTGCGGCTGCGGTTAGGGTGACCTCATGCCGCAGATCACTGTTGACTACTCCGCCGTCCTCTCCGAGGGCTTCGACCGGCCCGCGTTCGCCAAGGCCCTGCACGAGGAGGTCGTGCGGACCGCCGCCGCGAAGCCGGAGGCCTGCAAGACGCAGTTCCGGGCCACCGAGGACACGGTCGTCGGGCCCGACACCGACGGCCACGCGATCGTGCACGTCACTCTCGGGCTGCTCGCGGGACGGACCGACGAGACCAAGGTGACGCTGACCGAGAACGTGCTCGGGCTGCTCCGGGAGTACGTGAAGCTGGGGGAGGGGCTGGCGTTCCACGCGTCGGCGGAGGTACGGGACCTGGACCCCTCGTACCGGAAGTTCGAGAGCTAGGGCCCCTCTGATGGAAGGGCCCCGGGCGAGGATCAGCCGCGGGCCAGGGCCACCAGGCGGCCCGCCAGTTCACTGAACGGGCCGTCCGTCGGTTCGTCGGCCAGCATGCCGCGCAGCAGGTCCGCCATCTCCGCGTCCTGCGCCGCGCTCACGGCCGCCAGGGCCGCGAAGTCGTGGACGAGCTGGATCTCCAGTTCCCGCCGCGGGATGCGGCGGCCGTCCAGCCAGATGAGGGCCGTGGACTCGGCGAGCGAGATCCAGGAGCGGATGACGAGTTCGAGGCGGGCCGGTGGGGTGTCGACATCCAGGTGCGAAAGGATCTGGACATAGGCGGCCTGCCGTACGCCGTCGACGAGGGCGTTGGTACGGGACGAGCCGACGGCCGGGCCGCCCCGCATCAGGGCCGAGAACCCGGGGCCGTGTTCGTCGACGAAGTCGAAGTACCGGTGGGTGACACGGAGCAGCCGGGCGCCGAGCGGGCCCTCCCGGGGTTCCACGAAACGGTTCGCGAGATCGTCGGAGGCACGCTGCAACGCGGCCTCGTACAGGCTGAGTTTGCCGGGAAAGTAGTGGTAGACGAGCGGGCGTGAGATGCCCGCCGCCGACGCTATCTCGTCGATGGAGACCTCGTCGGGCGAGCGCCGGCTGAACAGGTCGAGGGCGACCCCGATCAACTGCTGCCGCCGCTCCTCCACACCCATCCTGCGGCGCACACCGGTTCGCATACGAACACCTTACCGATTGATTCCAGCCGGGCATCGGCTGGATAGCGTATAGGTGTTCGAGGTTCGCGGTCACCGGGCGGGCTGGAGCCCGTGGATCTCCCGGCCGTTCGCCAGCGTGCCCTTCAACTCCGCCCGCGCGCCCTCCTCAGCCGGTACGGCGAGAAGGTTGCCCCGCGCCGATCCGCTCGCCCCGCCGCTCAGTTCGACGGAGACGGTGTCCTTGCTCCCGGCGGCCAGCAGATAGGAGACGCCGGCCGCGGACTTCCAGGGGCCGGCGGCGAGGACATGGGGGTCGGCCGGGCCGCAGGCCGGGACCTCGTCGGCGGCGGCCGTGACGTACGCGCCCGCCGGGGTGTTGAACTGGGTCATCGCCCGGGTGCCCGCGCCCCGCCAGGTCTCGGTGCGGACGCACACCCAGTCGGCTTTACCGCTGCCGTCGGGCAGCGGCTGGCGGGCGAACCGCCAGGCGTTGACGGTCCGCACACCCTGCGACCGTACGGCGGCCAGGGAGCAGGCGAAGGGCGCCCAGGCCCCGGGGGCGGCTGAGGCGTCGCGGGCGGGCACGGTCGTCGGCCGGCCGACGGTGAGGTGCGCGGGAACCACCTCGGACAGGTCACTCAGCAGCCGCGTACCCCCCGTGGCATCGGTCAGCTGCAGGACGTCCCACGACTCGCACGTGCCGCCGCGCACCGCCGGGCTGGCGAACGGGGCCGTCGTCCCGTCCTTCGCCAGTGCCAGCCTCCGCACCCCGCCGTCCGCCTTCGCCAGATCCCGTACGGCCGCCTCCCGTACCCAAGGAGCCGTCAGATAGCGGACGTTGCCGTCGACCCGGCCCAGCACCAGGGCGCTCGCGCCGGCGCCGGTCGCCCCGTCCACCCGGGTCAGGTCGAGGGCCGCCGTGCCCGGGGCGTCGAGGGGCTCGGCGTACCGCGCGATCCGCAGGCCGTCGTGGAGCAGCACCACCCGGAGGTTGTCGACCTCGCCCGCGTACAGCAGTTGCGGCGGGCCCGGCGGGGGCCCGGCCTGGGTGCCGAGGGTGACCGCGACCTGCACGGACCGGCCGGGGCGGGCCCAGACCGCGAGGGCCCGCCGCAGCAGGGCCTCGTCCTTGACGAGACCGCCGCGCGCGGGCCAGGTGGTGAAGTCGGTCCGCCCCGTCGCCTGCCACGCCGTGGCCGTCGCCGTCGTCAGCCTGCCCGGATCGAGGGCCGCCTGGGCCGCCGGGTTCCGGGCGTACGGGGGCGCCGCCGCGCCGTCCGGGCCCCACCCCTCCCCGGGCAGGCCGAGGAGGGACCCGCACACGACCACGGCGGCCGTGGCGGCCAGCGCGGCCTTCGTGTGCTGGCGGCGGCGCACCAGATCGGTGGGGCGGGCGTGCAGCGAGCAGGGGTCGTACTCGGGGGAGAGGAGCAGCGCGTACTGCTGTGCCGGCACCGCGTCGGCCTCCCGCAGCGCGGCGGCCGGATCAGCGGCCCCGGCCTCTTCGAGGAGCGTCCGGATCACCGGGTCGGGGAGCTTCTCCAGGCCCCGCAGGATATAGGCGGCGCGGGCCGGTGAGGAGAGCGCCGACAGCCGCTGGTCCAGGGCCATTTCGTCGGCGCCGCCCGAGCGGGGGAAGAGCCGCAGCCCCCACACCCGCGGCAGCAGCGGCGGCAGCTGGGACCGCTTCGGCCACGCCCCGCGCCGCAGCGGGAGTCCGGCCTCCAGGGCGGTGCGGACCACTTGGAGCCGGACGTAGGCGTACCCGGGGTTGCGCTCGCGCCCCGCCACGGTGCCCGTCGCCTGCGCCGGGATCAGGGAGGCCGACCTGCGCCCCCTCGGCAACGCCCGCTGCGTCAGCGCGTGCGCCGTCAGCACCCGACGGTTGCGGCCCAGGCTCGGCGGCAACGTCAGATAGGCGAGCCGCACCAGACGCGGGTAGTGCTCGACGAGCGCGGCCTCCGCCTGCTCGACGTCCACGACCGACTCCTGAGCGCGGGAAGCTGCGGGGCGCGGGGCGACATCCTGTGACTGCACGTTCAACAAAACGAGCGAATGGTCGGATGGTCACCACGCCACTCCACTGGGGTTGGCCGGGGCGCCCAGTGGGGTGGGGGTGCGTGTCTCGTGGGCGGGCGCGGGGAACTGCGCGACCAGCCCCCACCGGACCCGCACGAGAAGTCAGCCCAGCGACCACCCACTGAACTCGACCAACCCCCGCGCCCCGCTCCCCCCGTTGGTCGCGCTCATGAAGAGCCCCACGTCCTGCCCCCCGGCCACCGCCCCCGGCACCACCACCGACGCCACTACCCGCCAGCTCACCCCCTCATCGACCGAACACTCCCCCGTGTACGCCCCCACCCCCGTCCGCCGCAACCGCAACAGCACCGGCGCCTTGATCCCCGTGATCCGCCGATAGGTGTCGAGCGTCCCGTCCCCCGTGCTGTCGTACGACAACACCACCCCGTTCGCCGGAGTGACCGCCAGGTTCAGGAACCCCGCCGACCCGGCCGTACCGAGGCTGTTGCGCACCACGATCCCGGCCCGCGCCCAGTTCCCGGTCGCCGCCTGGGAGTCGACCCGAAGGGTGACGGACGTACCGTCGCGCAGCGCCCCCGCCCGATAGACCGTGCCGAACTCCGTCGTCCCCCGCCACAGGTCCGCCCCGGCCCCGTCGATCCCGAACCGTTCCCCCAACTGCCCGAAGACGGCCGCGTTGTTGGTATGGGTGAGCCACCCGGAATCCAGCGCCCCCGCCTCGAAGAGCGTTCCGTCGAAACGCCCCTCGACCCGGTCCTCACCACGGGGCCCGTACTCGACCGTGACCGTGTAGGGGAGCGGACGCAACGGCCGGTCGAGCGGCGCGTCGGGCGCGTCCGCGCGCCAGCGCACCGTCCCCGACCCCGCCGCCGCGACGCTCGCCAACGATGTCGGACCCTCCGGCTCGGCCGTACCACCGAAGCCGCTGAGGGCGAAGTCCACCCGCCCGGTGGCCCGCAGCCCGTTGACGTTGCGGAAGACCGCCGACAGTCGCGCACTGCCGCCCGGCGGCAGCACCGGCGGCTCGGCCGTGACGGTCAGCGACCCCTGGTACGGCGCCCGCGCCAGCACGTCCCGCACCCGCACCGCCGCACCGTACGCGTCCCCCACCGGCCGCGACGGATAGTCCTTCCGCTCCCGTGTCCACGGTTCCTCGAACGCGAACCAGTCCACGGCCACCGGAGCGGTCCCCGTGGCGAGCGCGTCCTCCAGCGCGTCCAGCCACTTCTGCCAGCGCGGGACGTAGAAGTCGGCCATGAGACCGTTCCACTCCCGGTTGCCGTACTCGTGCAGATTCCCCGTGTCGGACGTGGCCCGCCCGCCCCACACCGTGATCAGCACCTTCGCCGTCCGCTCGAACTCCGCCCGCTCGGCGTCGTTCGTGGCCATCAGCCGCGCGTCGTTCACCCACGGCCCGAGCAGGAACGCCGCGTTCGTCCCCGTCACCTCGTCGGACAGCCGCATCAGCCGCAGCCAGAGCGTGGACAGCGCACGGAACGTCGCGAGATCGCCCCGCCGGTAGGCCGCCCGCAGTTGCGGCAGGTACTGGCGGCTCCGGTGCGCGAGCGCCTGCCGGGCCACGTCCACCACGTCGTACCGGTACGCCGGGTTGCTGCGCAGCCCGCCCGCTACGCTCAGCAGCCCGGCGAGGGCCGCGTCGAAGCGGCCCGGGTCGTACGTCAGGGTCCTCGGCGCGTACTCGGCCGCCCGGTCCGCGGCCAGGTCGGGGCGGGCGCAGAACAGGGAGTCGTGCGGGTCGCTGCGCTCCACGGCCCGCTGCTGGTACGCGGTGTCGTGCAGCGCCCGCCACGCCCTGCGGGCGCCGTCGTCCCGGCCGCCGTAGCGGAAGTCGGCGTACGAGGAGAACCAGGCGGCCCGGTCGATCTTCTCGGGTGTCCAGGCCAGTTCGGAGAAGAGCTCGAAGGCCGCGGGGTCGCGGTCGGTGGCCTCCGGCATGAACGCCGTACCGACGAGCGCGCTGTCCGCCTTGTCCCGCCAGGCGAAGAACTTGTCGTTCCAGAGGTGCGCGCGGGCCCCGATGGTCGTACGGCCGCCGAAGTTGGGGATCGTGCCGAAGCAGTACGGGGTGCCGCCCCAGTCGCGCTCGCGGTTCGTGACGCTGGTGTAGCGGTCGGAGACACCGTCCACGATCAGCATCTTCGACCGGTCGATGGCGTCCAGCAGTTCGGGCAGCGGGTTCTCCTGCCAGCCGAGGATCACCCAGGTGGCGCCGGGGTGGGCCTTCTGGAGGGCTTTCTCCACGCCCTGCGCGGCGTCCGGCACCGGCACGTCGCCGGCCGTGCCGCCCTCGTGCAGGAGGTCCATCTTGAAGTGGGACGCCTCCCCGTACACGTCCTCCAGGTGCCCGTAGAAGGAGGCGGCGACCCGGGCGAAGGAGTCGGTGCGCGGGTCGAGCCAGTCGGGGCGTTCGAAGCCGTGCCAGATGCCCTGCGGGACGACGTGCGCGTCACCGCCGTTGCGTGCCACGAACTCCTTGGGCACATGCCCGTAGTAGCCGGGCAGTACCGGGGACATGCCCAGTTCGCGCAGCCGGTCGGCGATCCGCCGGCCCAGGGCGGCCCGGCGGGCGATCAGCTCGGGGGAGAGGGGCCCGCCGTAGCCGGAGAGGTTCTGCAGCAGCCACCAGGGCTGGTGCGAGGGCGCGGGCAGCCAGGCCCGGGACTCCTCGTCGGAGTAGCCGAAGTCCTTCAGCAGCCGGTGGTAGACGGCCTCCATCCCCGCGATGACCAGCACCTCGTTGCAGCCGTGCGCCGCCAGCAGATCGATCTGGTGCTCCCAGTACGACCAGTCCGCGTACGGGGCGGTGTAGCCGTCGTTGGTGTCGTTGAGCGCGAAGCGGTGGGGGAGGGCGGTGGATCTCTCCAGGGGGCGGGCCGGCGCGGGGAGGCGCTCGGGCAGGTCGAGCTGGCTGCCGTTCCAGGCGAGGTGTGCCCCGCAGACGTACTTGAGGTACCAGTGGACGCCCATGAGCAGCGTGGCCGGTGTCGTGGCCCGGACCTCGATGCGTCCGGTGGTTCCCGTGACCCGGAACCGGTCGACGGTGCCGCTGCGGTCGAGCAGACTGAGCCGGAACTGTCCGGCATGGCCGGGCAGCAGCCGATTGAGCGCGGAGCGCGCGGGAGCCGTATCGAAGGCGGGGCCCTCGCCGGGGCTCTCTGCGGCGTGGGCCGGAGCCGACCACTGCAGGTAGGTTCCGAGGCCGATGACACCGGCCGAGCCCAGCACCGTGCGTCGCGACGGACTGTTCATGTCTGTGTGCCCCCTGTGTCGACGGTGGCGGCACGCTAACGGGGCGACCGTCCGTGAACAACGGTGCGCACGGAGCTGGCGAGTTCATGTCGCCGGAATGGACCCGGAGGTACGGATGAGTTTGACGAGGAAGAGCCTTGCGGGGAGCGCGGCCGGCACGGTCGCCGCCCTGCTGCTGCTGACCGGCTGCGGCTCGGGCGACGACGCCGAGGCCGCCGTTCCGAAGACGGCGACCGGCACGCTGGAGCACATCGCGGGCGAGGTGGGCTGCAAGCCCGACATGCAGACGGACGCGGACACCATCCGGCAGGCCCTCTGCACGAACAAGGACGGCGACTTCGACGGCAAGTTCGTCCTCGCGACCTTCGCCACCGACCGGGGCCAGGCGGAATGGCTCGCCGGCGCCAAGGACTACGGCGGCTACTACCTCGTCGGCCGCAAGTGGGTCGCCGTCGGGGAGAAGAAGACGGTGGGCGGGCTGCAGAGCACGCTCGGGGGGGAGGTGCAGGAGGGGTCGGAGCACATGAACCCCGGTGGCAGCCACAACAACGGCGACCACAGCGGCTGACCGCGCGCGGCCGGCCACGAGGAACGACGAAAGCCGGCGGTGGGATCTCCCACCGCCGGCTTCCTCGTCACTGCTCGGGCGCTACCGCCTGGGTGCTACTGGCAGTCCTGGCCGCTGTTGATGCAGTCGACCACCTGGTTCATCGTGTTCTCGTCGAAGAAGTTGATGAAGTCGTTGTGGTCGGTGATGGCCTTGTGCAGCTGGTCCGGGAAGGAGTCGATCGCGTACGCGTTCTGCAGCTGCCCGTTCTGGATGGACGGGGCCGGGATGTCGTAGACCAGGCGGACCTGGAGCTGCGGGATGGCCTGGAAGCCGTTGGAGCAGCTGCCGTCCTGTTCGACGAAGTCGACGTGCGTGCGGTGGTTGGCGCTGTCGATGTTCTGGCCGTCCCAGCAGCTCTGGAAGAAGGACGTCCGGACCACGGAGCTGCCCTCGGGGCAGATCGGGTACTTGTCCGTCACCACACGGTCCTCGAAGCCGGTGCAGCTCCAGTTCGTGTTGGCGTTGTTCAGGCCGTTCACGAAGGACTTCGCGTCACCGGTGATGATGCGCAGCGCGGTCGGCATCGCGACGACGTCGCCCTGCTTGTTGCCGACGAACTTCAGTTCGGCCTGGCTGGGCTCGACGATCTTGCCGACGTTGCCGTCCTGGCCACCGCCGGGCGCGTTGGCGTCGATGTCGTTCGTGCCGTCCTGCAGACGGATGACCGGCCAGAAGTACGAGGACTTGTCGCCCTGGTTCTGGCAGGTGGTCTGCGCGTTGGCCAGGTCCTGGTCGCTCGCGAAGGCGTTGTTGCTCTGGTTGCCGACGTAGTCGTGCTGGTGCTGGGCACCGTTGCTGACACCGGGGGCGACGATCACGTTGTCCGAGTTGCGGAGCTCGTTCTCGTTGGTGCCGCAGTTCGTGGTGAAGGAACCCGTCGAACCGCCGTCGCCGTTGGCCGCGAGGCCGTTGCCGTTGACGCCCTTCGGACCGCCGTTCGGCTGGACCTGGTTGATGTCGATGAAGTCGCCCGCGACCGGACCGTTGCCGCCCTGGCCGTTGCCGCCCTGGTTCTGGCCGTCGCCGCCCTGGTTCTGGTCCTGACCGTCTCCGCCCTGGTTCTGGTCCTGGCCGTCGCCGCCCTGGTTCTGGCCGTCCTGGTTCTGGTCCTGGCCGTCGTTGTTGCCGCCCTGGTCCTGGCCGCCACCCGCGTTGGTCTGGTTCGGGTCGGCGACGCCCTTGCAGCCGGCGAGCTGGTCCATGCCCTGCGGAACCTGCCCGCCCGCGTTCCGGATGTTGATGCCGATCCGGTCGAGGGTGGCCACTCGCTTGGACTTGAGCGGGCCGATGATGGCGTTGTTGACGAAGCCGGCGTCTCCCGCCTGGGCCTGGCGCGTGTCGGCGAGGCGCTTGTAGGCCTCGGTGATCTGCTGGTCCAGCAGCGCCAGTTCCTTGGCGACACCCTGGCGCGCCCTCTCGGGCACGTTCGTCAGCTGCTGGCCGACGTCCGGGCAGTCGATCGTGGCCACCTGCGCGGAGGCCAGTGTGCTGTTCTGCCCGGACTTCGACTCGCCCGCTGAGGCGTAGAAGTTCGCCCAGACCAGGCCGCCGCCCGCGACCGCGAGCGCCGCGGATGCGGCGATGGCCCGGACGGCCAGCGGCGAACGTCGTTTGCGTGTGTTGCGTCCCATGGAACTCCTCTGACTTCCTTGCGGGGCATCGAGGCGCCCGACAGGAGTGAAGCGGCTCCCTCACATACGCGGTGAGTCCCAGGAGTGTTCAGACGACTCAGAAATTGATGAGAGATTCGTGGGACAAAGTGGTTTCAACGCCCCACGGAACACCGGGAGTTGTCACTTCTCTACGGCGTGTGCGCGGTGAGGGTCCCGAGCGGGGTCCGTGACGGGATCGTTTCGGCGGCCCTGGTCAGGATGAGCGAGTACCGCCGTCCTCGTGCCGATTGCCTGTTCGGCTGCGGCTGCGGCTGCGGCTGCGGTTGCGAACGCCACCGAAACCGTGCGCGGGCTCTAGAGGCCCAGCACCTTCGCCTCCACCGCAGGGTCCAGACCCACCACCGGCCGGTCGGGCCGGTGCGGTGCGACGCCACCGAGCCCCGTCAGCCACTCCCAGGTGTCCCGCACGGTCTCCGTCACGCTCCGGCAGCGCAGTCCGTCCCGCTCGGCCCGCGACACGTCCGCCCGGTGCAGCGCGTCGTGCAGGTCGCTCCCGTCGGGCACCCACACCGGCAGCGCGGTCCACGGTTCGACCCCGGCGTCTAGGATCAACTCCGGGGCCGTCCAGCGGAGTTCGGCTCCGCCTCCGGTCACCCGCACGCACGCGTCGAGCAGCTCGCCCATGGTGGTGGTGCCCGTGCGGCCGGCCAGGTTGTAGGCGCCGCTCAGCCCCTGTTCCGCCGCGCCGAGCACCCAGTCGGCGAGATCGCGGACGTCGACGTACTGGAGAGGGAGGTCCCGGGGGCCGGGCGCCAGGACCGGTCCGCCCCGGGCGACACGGTTGAGCCACCAGGGCAGCCGGCCGATGTTCTCGTACGGTCCGAGGATCAGCCCGGAGCGCACCAGGAGCGAACGGTCGGCGCCGAACGCCTCGACCGCGGCGAGCTCACCGCCCCGCTTGTCGCGGGCGTAGTCGGTCTGCTCCGCGTCGGCCGACGCGCCCTCCACCAGGGGTGCCCGCTCGTCGTACCCGGCGGCCGGGGGCCAGGCGTACACCGAGCAACTGGACACGTACACATGACGTTCGACCCGGTCGGCCAGCAGTCGCGCGGCGTCCCGGACCGCTCGCGGCGCCGCCGACCAGGTGTCGACGACGACATCCCACCCGCCGCCGCCGGAACCGGAACCGGTGGAGACGGCCTCGACGAGCGCCGCGAGCCCGTCCGGTGCGGTGCGGTCGCCCAGCAACGACCGCACCCCGGCCGGAGGCGCGTGGCGTCCCCGATGGAAGACGGTCACCTCCCAGCCGCGGGCCCGCGCCGACTCCACGACGGCGCGGCCCACGAACTCCGTACCACCCAGTATCAGAAGTCTCATACCGCCGACTCTGCCCGCGGGGACCCCGGTACGGAACGGGAATCTGCTCTCAGGAGATCTGCTCTCGCAAGGCCTCCTCTCGGAAAGCCTCTCTCGGAAGGCCTCCTCTCGGGAAGCCTCCTCTCAGGAGGTCTCCTCGCGGGAGATCAACCACGCAGCGGCGGCGTGTACTTGTACCCCACCCGCCGGACCGTCCGGATCGCCTGGCGGAACTCCGCGCCGAGCTTGCGGCGCAGCCGGGCGATGTGGACGTCGACGGTCCGCCCGTCGCCCACATGCCCGTAGCCCCACACCGTCGTGACCAACTGGTCGCGGGTGTGAACCCGATGGGGATGCGCGACCAGATGGGCGAGGAGTTCGAACTCCAGATAGGTGAGGTCGAGCGGCCGCCCGTCGACCTGCGCGGTGCGCTGCGCGGTGTCGACGCGGACCAGCTCGTCGTCCCCGACCTCGACCGTCGGCACCGTCGGTACCGGAGGCACCGGCGGCTGCTGGTCGGCGGGCACGAGCACCAGGTAGCCGATCATCGGCGGCCGGCCCGGCAGCGTGGGCAGGGTGTGCTGGGGCGCGGGCATCCAGGTGGCACCCGGCGGCAGGAAGTCGGCGATGTCCACGACCTCGTCCCGGCCCACCGCACGCAGCCGGTGGCGGGGCGAGGGGCCGGGGGAGGGGACGGCGTCGGTGGCGGAGCCCGACGCGGTCGTGAGCGGGGTGGCGGTCGACAGGGAACGGGTGTTCGCCATGAGAGGTCAGCTCTTTCGCGCGAGAAGTTCGTCCGGGAGACCTCGGCGACCGAGCTCGTGGTCGGTGACCCGCCGAGGGACGTACGTCGTTCCGCGCCGACCGAAGGCCGGGGTGTACGGCTTTAGAGGGCCGGCGCGTTCGTCGCGCGGCAACACACCCGGTCGAAGTCGTGGTGCTGACGGGAAGGCCAGAAGGGCTCCAGGTCATGACGACCCGTCGCGCGTGGGTTCTGGAAGCCGGCCATGGCCCCATTGAAGCAGACACACGCCCGCCGCAGGAGTCCGCTCCCACTGCTTGGTCGCGTCTTGGACATGACGGGAGTCTGCCGTGACCTCAGCCGACCAGGCGTTTTTGCCAGTCCAGCGGGGTGACGGTGATGGCCGTGCCGGGATCGCCGTCCCACTGTGCGGACAGCCCCTGCGCCGCGAGGGCCGCGACGACCTCCCGTCCGACCGCCGTCGTGGTCTCGGGGGACCCGTCGAACCCGCCGTAGAGCAGCATCAGTCCGTGCCCGGCGGCGGCGCCCTCGGTGCACTGGGAGTGGAAGAACACGAACCCCCGGGCGTCCGTGGCGCCTTCGGCGCCTATCTCGCTCGTACCGCAGCTGCGGCAGCAGGTGAAGTTCTCCCGGGCGGTGATGCCGTGCGTCCCCTGGAGCGCCGCGAAGGCACGGGTGAGCCGCTCGGGGTCGGTGACCCCGTCCCAGGTGTCCTGCTCGGCGAGCCGCTCCACCCAGAGCCGGTCGACGAGCTGCCGGGCCTGCGCGCGGGAGACGGGCCGGTGGTCGCCCTCGACCAGGTACTCCTCGGCGGCCTCGGTGAGCTGTGCCCGGTCGCCGTATCCGCAGCGCAGCAGCTCCCGTACCCGCTCCTCGACCTGCTCCTGTACGTCGTCGTCGAGCTCCGGCACCTCCTCGGGGGCGTCGTGCTCCAGCGGGGTCCACTCGATGCCGGTGTCCCAGCCCGCCGTCCGCCGAGCCCAGCCGGTCATGGCCTGCGCGACGCGCTCCGGGTCGGTCAGCACGGTCCCGAAGAACCGGTCGCGGCCCTCGCGGTGTTCCAGCTGGTACTCGCCGTCGGTGCCGTCGTCGGCCCGCTGGTGCCAGACCTGGACGAAGACGTCCGGCACGTCCGGTATCCGCTGGACGACCAGGAAACGGTCGCCGTGCTCCCCGATCCGGCACACCAGCTCGCGCAGCCGCTCCGCCGTGATCCGGGCGTGCTTCTCCCAGTTCTCCGTCTCGACCTTGACGGCCAGCCGGTCCGTGTCCTCGACGGCCGGTCCGTCCGCGTCCTTGGCGGTCGGCCCGTCCGTGTCGATGGGCTCGTTCGTACGAGTCGGGTCGCCCCCGTCGATCTTCATGCCCCCACCATGGCACGCCCCACCGACAACGCCGGAGGGCGCCCACCGGAACCGGTGGACGCCCTCGCGGGAAACGCTGTGGAGCGCTCGCGGATCAGACCTGGCCGGCCTTGTCGAGCGCGGTGCAGCAGGTGTCGACGATCAGCCGCGTCACGACGTACGGGTCGACGTTGGCGTTCGGACGGCGGTCCTCGATGTAGCCCTTGCCGTCCTTCTCGACCTGCCACGGGATACGGACCGAGGCGCCGCGGTTGGAGACACCGTAGGAGTACTCGTTCCACGGGGCGGTCTCGTGCAGGCCGGTCAGTCGGTCGTCGATGCCGGCGCCGTAGTTCTTGACGTGGTCGAGCGGCTTCGAGCCCTCGCCCAGCGACTCGCACGCGGTGATGATCGCGTCGTAGCCCTCGCGCATCGCCTTCGTGGAGAAGTTGGTGTGCGCACCGGCGCCGTTCCAGTCACCCTTGGCCGGCTTGGGGTCGAGGGTGGCCGCGACGTCGAAGTCCTCGGCGGTGCGGTAGAGCAGCCAGCGGGCCACCCACAGCTGGTCGGCGACCTCCAGCGGGGCCAGCGGACCGACCTGGAACTCCCACTGGCCGGGCATGACCTCGGCGTTGATGCCGGAGATGCCGAGACCGGCGGTCAGGCAGTTCTCCAGGTGGGCCTCGACGATGTCACGGCCGAAGATCTCGTCGGCGCCGACACCGCAGTAGTAGCCGCCCTGGGGGGCCGGGAAGCCGCCCTTGGGGAAGCCGAGCGGGGTGCCGTCCTGGAAGAACGTGTACTCCTGCTCGATGCCGAAGATCGGCTCCTGCGCGGCGAACTTCTCGGCGACCTCACGCAGCGCGGCACGGGTGTTGGACTCGTGCGGCGTCATGTCGATGTTGAGGACCTCGCAGAGCACGAGGACGTCGTCGCCGCCGCGGATCGGGTCCGGGCAGGTGAAGACCGGCTGGAGCACACGGTCCGAGGAGTGCCCCTCGGCCTGGTTGGTCGAGGACCCGTCGAAGCCCCAGATCGGCAGCGCGTCCAGACCGGCGGGCTCACCCGCGATGATCTTCGTCTTGGAACGGAGCTTGGCCGTCGGCTCGGTGCCGTCGATCCAGATGTACTCAGCCTTGAAGGTCACGGGACACATCCTTCGGGGTGGGTCACTAGGCGCATGTGCGGGTGCTGCGGCGCTGCGGCACTGAAACGCCGCGCTGATGCCGGGCAGCCTGTCAACCTGCGATTTCCCGATCATTGCTCGAATGTGAACCCCGTGTTACCTGGTGTCTCTGTGGTGCGACTCACGTCCTGGTGGACGCGCTGGTCGTACCCGCGCGGGGGCCGGCCACCGCAGCGCGCGGTGGCCGGCCCCCGTGGGCGGCGATCGCCTGCCCTTCACCTCACCGTAACGAGCGGGCCCGCCCCGCCGTCCGGTCCGGGGTCATCCCACCTTCTCGATCAGCGCACGGCGGATCAGGAACTTGCCGGGTTCCCGGACCTGTTCGAAGGCGGAGTTGTTCAACAGGACACAGCTGCCGGAGACGGAGGTGACCTCCACGGTGGTGGACTTGTTGTTGTCCAGGTTGGTCACCCGCAGCTTCGTCCCCGCCGGGAACTCGTTGCTGGACGCCGCCGGGGCGCCGCCCTCGCCGGAGAGGGTGACGGTGGAGCCGTTGCAGACCTGCTCGCCGGCCCCGGCGTTCCCCGTGTTCCCGCCGGCCGCGTCTCCGGCGCCACCCGCGTTCCCCGCGGCCTCGTCGCCCTGGGGGTCCTGAGCCGACCCCCCGGTCTCCGTGGCCGGCGCGGACGGCTGCGCGGGTTGTGCCGGCGGTGCGGCCTGGGAGCCCTGAGCCGACTCCCCGACCACGCAGTCCGACGCCTTCTGCTGGACCTTGATCTGTGCGATGACCGCCTCGCGGTTGGCGATCCGGGCCGCCGACTGGGCGTCGGGCTTCGCCCGCTGGTCCGCGATGAACCGCTCGTTGTTGCCGAGCGCGGTGGCCAGACCCTGACAGACACTGGAATCCGCCGCGGTCTGCGCCGCGTTCGACGTGGCCGCCATGGCGAAGGCCCCGCCTCCCGCCACCGCCGCCGCGGTCACGAACAGCGCGACCTTCTTCTTCGTGCCGAGCGTTCTCCTACGCGACATGCGCGCCTCCTGTTCCCGGTGGACCCTCGCCGGGCCACCGGATCGGACGAGTACGCCGCTATGTACGAGATCCCGAACGAAGCTACTCAGCGGTCACAGCGAACTCTCAAGTAACGCACGTCACATCGCAGTCGAAGCCCGGCCGTGCCGGCCGTCCTCGGTGCACCCGAACCGCCCCACGGCCGCGCTCGCCCGTCCGCTACCTGGAGAGGGCGTCCCGCACCGCCTCGTCCGTGCGGGCCACCAGCGCGGTGCCGTCGTCCGCGGTGATGATCGGCCGCTGGATGAGCTTCGGGTGCTCGGCGAGCGCCTTGACCCACCGGTCGCGCGTACCGGCGTCCCGGGCCCACTCCTTGAGGCCGAGTTCCTTGGCGGCGGCCTCCTGGGTGCGGGTGATGTCCCAGGGTTCGAGCCCGAGCCGCTCCAGTACGGCACGGATCTCGTCCTCGGTCGGGACGTCCTCCAGATAGCGGCGGACGGTGTAGTCGGCGCCCTCGGCGTCGAGCAGGCTGATCGCGCTGCGGCACTTGGAACAGGCCGGATTGATCCAGATCTCCATGGCGTTCACCGTAGCCAACCGGACCCCGGAAACCCGTGTTCCACCCCTGTCACAGGACCCGTCAGATCCCTTCTGGCCAGGGGCGATTGTCAGTGGTGGGTAGTAAAATAGAAGCAGTGTTCGAGGGTTGCCGACGGGGGATTCCGGCGGCGCCCAGACCGCGACAGGAGGATGTCTTGCCCGCTGCCGCACTGAAGTCGAAGCCGCTGCCCACCCAGTCCACCGTCCAGCACCCCGTCCTGCTCGACCTGCCCTACGCGCCGGTGGTGAAGCACACGCTGCCGCCGGGCCGTCCGCGCGAGTGGTACGTCACCCACAACCGGCGCCTGAAGGCCATGCGCCTCGCGATCGCCCTGCTCGACTCCGGCGTCTACATGCCGAACCAGGCGCGCAACGAGACGATCCGGAGCACGGCGGAGGTCATCGGGGTGCACCCGCCGTCGGACACCACGTGCCACATGGTGCGGGCGCTGATGCGCTACAGCCGCTGACGCGGTGGGGCGGCTGACGCGGTACGACCGCTGACGCCGCCCGGAAAAGGGGCGATCTCCGGCCGCCAGGGTTGGCCGGAGATCGCCCTAGCACTGCCCGCCCCGGGTCCATACGATGCGGTCGCCCCTCGGTCTTCACAGGTGTTTCACAGACTGTGTCCGCATGGCTGTGTTTCTCGCGGACCGCGGGGTCCTCGCACGTGTTTGTTGACATGTGCATGACTCTGATGGGAGAACCCCCCATGGTTCGTGGTCTCCTCCTGGGCGGCGCAGTGGCCGCCCTCTTCGCCAGTGCGCTACCCGCGCAGGCCGATTCCCCGTTCGAGGACCCGCCCCCGGACAAGATCGTCATCAAGGTCGCCACGGTGAACGGCTCCGGCTGTCCCCAGGGCACGGCCGCGGTCGCCGTCTCACCGGACAACACCGCGTTCACGGTGACCTACAGCGACTACCTCGCCCAGGTCGGCGGTGGCGCCCCGTCCACCGCGTTCCGCAAGAACTGCCAGCTCAACCTGATCGTCCATGTGCCCGGCGGCTTCACCTACGCCATCGCCAGCGTCGACTACCGAGGCTTCGCCTCCCTGCAACGCGGTGCGAGCGGGGTGGAGAAGGCCTCGTACTACTTCCAGGGGTCCCCCGACACGGCCGCCCGGACCCACACGTTCAACGGCCCGCTGGAGGACAACTGGCAGGCCACGGACGAGACCGACTGGGCCCAACTGGTGTGGGCGCCCTGCGGGGTCGAGCGGAACTTCAACATCAACACCGAGCTGCGGGTCAACCGGGGGTCGTCGCCGGCGAGCAGCACGAGCTTCATGACCATGGACTCGACGGACGGTGACATCAGCACGATCTACCACTTGGCCTGGAAGGAGTGCCCCGAGGAGTGAGCCGTGGCGCCGGGTGCCCCACGCTGTGCGGGCACCCGGCCCTTCAGGCACGCGGGCACCCGGCCCTTCAGGCACGCGGGCACCCGGCCCTTCAGGCATGCGGGGCCCGGCCCTTCAGGGGCGCGGGGAACTGCGCGAGCAACCACGAACCACCCGCAGCCGCCACACACCCCCCGAACCCCCGACTCATCAGGCGCCCGACCTCATCAGGCCCCGACCTCACCCATCAGGCGCCCGCCACCAACTCCTTCTCCAGGGGCGTCCGGAACCGCGGTGTGACCCGGGTGTCACCCACCCACCCCTGAAGCCGCGCGGCCTCCGCGCGGATCTTCTCCTCGGCCTCCCGCCCCACCCCTTCCGTGTCCAGCAACCGCCACACGACCTCCCCGTCCGCCCGCTGGGCCCACCCACCGACCACCCGGCCGTTCCACCACACCGTCGGGCCGATGTTGCCGCTGTAGTCGAAGAGGGCGGGCCGTATCCCGGGGGCGAGGTACCAGTCGCGTTCGCGCCATCCCATGGCCGTCGGGTCGAGCCCCGGCAGCAGGGCGGCCCAGGGCTCACCGGAGTCGGGGACCGGGTCCTCGTCCTCGGCGGTCACGAACCCCGTGCCCTCGTCCAGCGTCACGGCCCGCGCTCCGATCGCCGCCAGTGCCCGCCGTACCTCGGTGACCCGCCATCCCGTCCACCACTTGAGGTCCGCCTCGGTCGCCGGCCCGCAGGCGGCCAACCACCGGCCCAGCAGGGACGCCTGGGCCTCGGCCACGTCCAGCTCGGGGTGGGCGGGAGCCACGGCCCAACGGAACTGGCTCGACGTCCAGGAGCCGAGCGGCCGACCCCGTACGACTTTTCCCTCCACGCCCAGCACCTTGAGCAGCCGGGTCGAGACGGTGTGCGTCCCCTCGTAGCTCTTGCCCGCCGCGTACACGAACCGCTCCCGCAACCTCGGTTCGTCCTCGGCGAGTTCGGATGCGGTGGCCTGGCCCCGGCGGGCCAGCGCGGCCAGCGCCGACTCCTCGACCTCCTTCAGCCAGGCCGCGTCGGGGGCCCCGGCCGCCGCCATGTCCTTCAGCAGCGTGGCCCTCTCCCTCGCGGCGACCGTGAGGCCGGTCGAGGCGTGCACCACGGCGGTCAGCTCCGTGGGGAACACGAACACCGTGTGCCGCATGCCGTGCATCCGGACGAGCGTCCGGTCCGTGTAGAGCGCCCGCTCGGTCTCGCTCACCGTCCGCGTGGCGTCGGCGAGCCGTGCGCCCACGGCCAGAAACACCGTCGCGGGGTCCGAGCCGTGCAGGGCGACGAGCGCATCGGCCACCTCCTCGGGACCCGCCGACCGCGCCGATCCGGCCAGCCGTTGCCGCAGCCCCAACCGCACGCGCCGCTCGCCCGCCCCGACGTACCGCCGCCCGTCACCCATTCCAGCCGCCTCCACCCACACGTCGCGTCCTGCCCGAAAGGCCCCGAAGCCCTGACGCTCCCGCCAGCCCGTCACATCCGCGGAGAGCCTCGAACACCACCGAACCCAGCCCTCCGACCCACATCCTCCCGGCCCCCACTGACAATCCCCCGCCCCGTGACTCACCGCCCTCGGCGCGGCGAACGAGGCGGGAGTGGTGACGGCGACGCCGAGCGGTGTGATGTCGACGCCGGGGCGTGTGACGCCGGTCCGATGACGCGGCCTCGCCCCGGCCCTCCCTACGCGTACCGCTCCAACACCCCGCCCACATACGCCTCCAGCCGCGCCCCCAGCACGTCCGGCGTCAGATCCGTCCGCCCCAGCTCCCGCCAGGGCCCCGCCAGCTTCTCCGCCTCGGGCGCGTACGCGAGCGCGTCCAGCAGCAGCCAGTACAGGTGGTCCTGATCCCGCGACAGCCGGCGCCCACCCCGTGCCTCGTACCGCGCACGGAACCCCGACCCGTACTCGGCCCCGTACAGCAGCGCCACCGCCGTCGAGCAGTGCGCCACATCCAGGTCGGCGGGCCCCCACGAGGTCTCGACCCAGTCCACGACCCCGCCCACCCGCAGATCACCACTCGCACCCGCCCCCGTGAACAGCACGTTCCCCGGATGGAAGTCCCGGTGCAGAAAACATCCTTCGTACGCGGGCGCCTCCCGCCGGATCACGTCCACGGCCCGCTCCCACAGCGGACCGCCGGGCGTGGTGGCCCGTTCGGGCGAGGTCCAGGCCTGGTAGGTGCGAGGCCGTTGCTCCGGTACGACCGCGTGGATCCGGGCGAGCTGCCCGGCGAGCAGCTCCAGCCGCCGCTCCAGGTCCGCGTCCTCCGAGACCCGCACGGACCCCGGCAGCAGGGACATCAACAACGAGGGGTGGTCGGCGAGTTCGCCCGTCGGGTCGACGGCGTGCAGGAGGGGTGCGGGAACGTCGTCGTACGGGGCGAGCAGGGTGAGTACGGCGGCCTCGCGGCTCAGCAGGCCCGGCGCGTGCAGTCGGAAGAACGGTTTCACGAACGAGCGCAGGACGAGATCCGTCCCGTCGTCGAGTCCCAGCCGGCGCATTCGCGACGTCCAACCCCCGTGCAGATCGGCCCAGTCGCGCACCACCCGGCCCGCAGGGAGCTGCTTGGCGACCCACGCACGCGTCGCCGCCCACTCCTGATCGTCGAATCCCATGGAGCCAGCATCCCCGACAAGAGGCCGACGCCACCGATAAATGGGATGCCCCCGCACCCGTCGCACGAGCATCCTGGAAACGCGGAGCGAAGGCCCCCGGAACACCGGGCCCGTGCACGACGGGCACCACTTTCCGGCCCCGGGGCTACTCTTCCGCACAGTCATCACCACGCCACGCCCCGAGGAGTCCCGTCATGGGCACCTTGATCCTTTCGGCGACCGCGGTTCTGGTCGTCATGGGTTTCTCCCACCACATCCTCTGGCTGGCCGCAGTCGCCCTGCTCTACCTGTACGTCCGCTACGGCCGCACGGGGGGAGGCTCGGCGGCGTCCTCGTCGGGTTCCCCGGCGGGTGGCGGCCCGGCCCAGCCCGCCTCCTACCGCGCGTACCGCGACCGCCGTGACCAGCAGGCGAAGTGGGAGCGCCGCTACCGCCGTGAACGGCCTTTCGAGACCCGTCGGCAGGAGCGGAACAAGAGCAACAAGTAACGGCGCCCCGGGGCCGCGGTCACACCCCCGGGGCACCCCGGATCGGGAACCACCGGCTCAGCTCGGGCTCGACGCGCAGCCCGTCCCCGAGCACGGCCCGCACCCGCAGCTCCAGCGCGTTGTCCCGCCGCTGCCCGTCACCCGGCAGCGGCGCGAACGGATAGAACGTCCCGCGCTTGTAGAGATAGACGATCCCCAGCCGCGCACCGACACGGTCCCCCTCACCGGCGCCCCCGCCCCAACCTCCGCTCCCGCCCTCGCCCTCACGTCGGAACCCGACGACCGAGCACAGCAGTTGAGGTCCGAACCCGCCGCCCTCCAGGGCGCTGTTGACCGCGTGCAGATCGCTCACCAGCGCGGGCAGGTCCCGCGGATCCCGCCGGGAGACCAGCCACGAGTAGCCGTACTCGTCCCGCTCGATCCCGACCGGCGGCCCGGTCCGCCCCGCGTCCGCGTCGAGCAGGGCCCGTACCTCCCGGCGTACGCCGTCGAAGGCCGCGCCCTCGACCGTCGCGAAACACACCGCGCCCGTGCCGGTCGGAGTGAGGGAGGCGGCCGCCTCCAGCGCGACGGCGGCCGAGGGGAGGGCGAAGAGCCGGTCGAGGTCGGGCGCGACCGGCTTCGTACGGCCCAGGAGGATGTCCAGCAGCCCCATGCCCGCTCAGCCCGCCTTCCCCGGCTCCACGGACCCACCGGAACGTCCCGGGCCGTCGGAGCTCCCCGACCCCTCGGAGCTCCCCGGCGCGGCAGCCGCATCCAGCTCCCCCGAGATGCGGGCCAGTTGGTCGAGCCGCTGTTCCAGTGGCGGGTGGGTGGCGAAGAAGCGGGCCAGATGGGGGTGGTCGCCGAGCGCGGGGGTGAAGTAGAAGGCGTTGACGGCCTGCGAGGTGCGCAGGTCCCGGGTGGGGATGCGCGCGATGTCACCGGTGACCTTGGTGAGCGCGGACGCGAGCGCCGAGGGCCGCCCGGTGAGCAGGGCACCCGCCCGGTCGGCGGCGGAGACGCCCATGATCACACTGAACACGACGGCGGTGTTCTGGTCCCGCCGCCCGCCGAACATGTGCGAGTAGAACGCGGCCCGGACGACGAGCCCGGCGATCACCCCGGGGAACGAGGCGACCGTCATCACGGCGACATCGCGGTGCGCCACATGCGACAGCTCGTGCGCGAGCACACCCTCCAGCTCGTCCGGCTCCAGCCGCCGCAGCAGACCGGTCGTCACGCACACCACGGCGTGATCGGCGTTCCGCCCGGTCGCGAACGCGTTCGGCATCTCCATGTCGGCCACCGCGACCCGCGGCTTCGGCACGTCCGCCACCGCGCACAGCCGGTCCACCACCCCGTGCAGCAGCGGATACTCCTCCGGCTCCACGATCCGCCCGCGCATCGC
Organism: Streptomyces akebiae; assembly: GCF_019599145.1. Lineage (NCBI taxonomy): Bacteria > Bacillati > Actinomycetota > Actinomycetes > Kitasatosporales > Streptomycetaceae > Streptomyces > Streptomyces akebiae. The sequence goes on from NZ_CP080647.1 coordinate 7,549,437, forward strand.
GCACAGGGCGACCCGGTCGGAGTACCAGTACTGCGCCCCCAGCAGTCCCGCGGCGATCACCACGACCAGCACCCAGGACCTCAGCAGTGCGATCAGCACGGCCACGAACACGACATACAGCAACCCGAGCAGGAACAACGTGACCGTCATCCGCACGGCCGGCCGAGGATCACTCCGGAACCGCTCAGACATCCGTACCACCCCACGCTCAGGCAGCAGCTCGTCCCGATTCCCTTGTGCGCCCGGGTATCCCCATGAAGGGGTCACGCGGTCGTGATCGCCGCCCAGCAGGGCAAAGGCTCAGTACGACGACCGATAGTTGATGTACCCGATCAGCGCGATCAGCCCCGCCACGCACCCGAACACGATCACGGTCGACACCCAGGACGACCGGCGCGGCACCCTCGGCCCCGGAGCGGCGCGGAAGGGTTGTGGCGCGGGTGGGTTCTCCTTCCAGCGGGCCGCGAGCATCCGGGCCCGGGCGGAGGGCTCCTTGTGCTCGGCGTCGTCCGCCCACTTGATGTCGAACTCCCGCTCGTCGTCGTCCTGTTCGGGCATCCCCGCGTCTCCCCGTCGTCTCTCTCGAACAGTCGTGCCAGAACCATACGACGACGCCCCCGTCCCGAGAAACGGGAACGGGGGCGCCGCCGTGGAGGCGTACGGACTACGCGTCGATCACACGTCGAAGTAGAGCTCGAACTCGTGCGGGTGCGGACGCAGCTGCAGCGGGGCGATCTCGTTGGCGCGCTTGTAGTCGATCCACGTCTCGATCAAGTCCGGCGTGAAGACGTCGCCCTGGAGGAGGAACTCGTGGTCGCGCTCCAGCGAGTCGAGGACGGCCGGGAGCGAGGTCGGGACCTGCGGGACGCCCGCGTGCTCCTCGGGGGCCAGCTCGTAGAGGTCCTTGTCGATCGGCTCGGCGGGCTCGATCTTGTTCTTGATGCCGTCGAGGCCCGCGAGGAGCAGGGCCGAGAAGGCGAGGTACGGGTTGCCGGAGGAGTCGGGCGCGCGGAACTCGACACGCTTGGCCTTCGGGTTCGAACCCGTGATCGGGATACGCATGGCCGCGGAGCGGTTGCGCTGCGAGTAGACCAGGTTCACCGGGGCCTCGAAGCCCGGGACCAGACGGTGGTACGAGTTCACCGTCGGGTTGGTGAAGGCCAGCAGCGACGGGGCGTGCTTGAGGATGCCGCCGATGTAGTAGCGGGCGGTGTCCGACAGGCCCGCGTAACCGGCCTCGTCGTAGAAGAGCGGGGAGCCGCCCGACCACAGCGACTGGTGGACGTGCATGCCCGAGCCGTTGTCACCGAAGATCGGCTTCGGCATGAAGGTCGCGGTCTTGCCGTTGCGCCAGGCCACGTTCTTCACGATGTACTTGAAGAGCTGGAGGTCGTCGGCCGCGGCGAGCAGCGTGTTGAACTTGTAGTTGATCTCGGCCTGGCCGGCGGTGCCCACCTCGTGGTGCTGGCGCTCGACCTGGAGGCCGGACTTGGCCAGCTCCAGGGAGATCTCCGCACGCAGGTCGGCGAAGTGGTCGACCGGCGGGGTCGGGAAGTAACCGCCCTTGTAGCGGACCTTGTAACCGCGGTTGTCCTCCAGCGCACCGGTGTTCCAGGCGCCCGCCTCGGAGTCGATGTGGTAGAAGGACTCGTTCTCCGAGGTCTTGAAGCGCACGCTGTCGAAGACGTAGAACTCGGCCTCGGGGCCGAAGTACGCGGTGTCGGCGATACCGGTGGACGCCAGGTACGCCTCCGCCTTCTTCGCCACGTTCCGCGGGTCACGGGAGTACTGCTCGCCCGTGATCGGGTCGTGGATGAAGAAGTTGATGTTGACCGTCTTGTCGCGGCGGAACGGGTCGACGCGCGCGGTGGACAGGTCGGCGCGGAGCGCCATGTCGGACTCGTGGATGGCCTGGAAGCCGCGGATCGAGGAGCCGTCGAACGCGAGCTCCTCGGCCGGGTCGAAGGCCGTGGCCGGGATCGTGAAGTGCTGCATCACACCCGGCAGGTCGCAAAAGCGGACGTCGACGAACTTGACGTCCTCGTCCGCGATGTACTTCTTGGCCTCGTCGGCGTTCTGGAACATCCAGCTCCTCCTACTCCCGACGTCCTGCCGGGGTGGTAGTTCGTTCGTGCTGCCAGTGCGGTGGCACACGCTGTCGTCGACACTAGGGACGGGTGATTTCTCGTACGTGACCCGTTTGTTTCGCACAAGTTAACCGGACATCCCGCCCCGCACCCCACCTGTCCGTATGGCAGAACGGTCGCAGTACCGTGGTCGCGTGGACAAGAGGCAAGCAATCGGATCGTGGCTCTCCGGCCCCCGCGCCGCCGCGGAGGACGCCGGAGTCGACTTCGGGTACAGGGGCGAGCAGCTCGGTCTGCCGGAGGAGGGACCCGGCTCCATCGCCCGCCCCGGCCGCCGTCTCGGCGCCCTCGGGGTCGACTGGGGGCTGTGCCTCTTGATCGCATACGGCCTGATCACCGACGGCTACGACCAGGCCACCAGCAACTGGGCCCTGCTCATCTTCTTCCTGCTGCACGCCCTCACCCTGGGCACGGTCGGCTTCACGCCCGGCAAGCGCCTCTTCGGCCTGCGCGTCGTCGCCCAGGACACCGGCGCGGTGAACCCCTGGCGCGCCCTGGCCCGCACCGCCCTCCTCTGCCTCGCCATCCCGGCCCTGGTCTGGGACCGGGACGGACGCGGCCTGCACGACCGGCTGGCCCGCACGGTCGAGGTGCGCATCTAGTACCGGTACGACGAGGGGATCCCGCGCCGTACGACGAGCGGTACGACGAGCGGTACGACGAGGGGCGCCCGGATCATTCCGGGCGCCCCTCGTCGTACCGCTCGTCGTACGCATGTCGTCAGCGGGCCTTCGGGCCGCCCTTCGGCATGCGCATGCCCTTGGGCATCGGGCCCTTGGGGAGCGGCATGTTGCTCATCAGGTCGCCCATCGCGCGCAGCCGGTCGTTGGTGGCGGTCACCTGGGGGCCGGAGAGGACGCGCGGCAGCTTGAGCATGGTCGTGCGGAGCTTCTTCAGCTCGGTCTGGCCCTCGCCCGTGCCCACGACCAGGTCGTGCACCGGGACGTCCGCCACGATGCGGGCCATCTTCCGCTTCTCGGCGGCCAGCAGGCTCTTCACCCGGTTCGGGTTGCCCTCGGCGACCAGGACGATGCCGGCCTTGCCGACGGCCCGGTGCACCACGTCCTGGCTGCGGTTCATCGCCACCGCGGGCGTCGTGGTCCAGCCACGGCCCACGTTGTCCAGCACCGCTGCCGCGGCACCCGGCTGGCCTTCCATCTGTCCGAACGCGGCCCGCTCGGCCCGCCGTCCGAACACGATCGCCGTCGCGAGGAAGGCGAGCAGGAGGCCCAGGATGCCGAGATAGATGGGGTGACCGATCAAGAAACCGATCGCGAGGAAGACACCGAAGGTGATGATTCCGACAGCCGCGAGTACAAGACCGATCTTCTTGTCGGCCCTGCGGGTCATCTTGTACGTCAGAGCGATCTGCTTGAGTCGCCCGGGGGTCGCAGCGTCCGCTGCGGGTTCCTTCCTCGCCATGGCACGAAGTCTACGTGTCCGGGGAAGCGAGGACGACGGCGGTGCCGGTGGGGACCGGAGACCGGCGGCTGCGCTGGGGAAGCGGCGCCGGGCGGCGGCGGTGCCGGCGTGGTGCGGCGGTGCGTGGAGCGGGTGGTGCGGCGTGGTGCGTTACGAGGTGTGCGAGGCGACGGCCGCTTCGAGGACGCGCTCGGTCTCGACACGGTCCTTGGCGCGGCGGCGGTCCTCCAGGACGGAGGTCCAGGCGTTGCGACGTGCGGTGCGCTGACCGCTGCTCATGAGCAGCGACTCGACGGCACGGAGTGCATCGGTGAACGACGGGATCGCTGTGGCGCGAACGGGTGCGGCCTGCATGAGAGGTCCTCCCCCTTGGGATGGCTGCTCTGGCTAGGACCCTGTACCGGGCGTGAAACCAGGGTCACTGATTGGTGTTACCAGGGCGTGACCGGCCGGTCAAACGCCAGTGAAGCCTTGATACGCGGCTTTTAAACCCCGACGCGGCCCTGACAGTGCCCTCAACTGCGAGGACGATCAGGACCGCGCTCAATCGGCCATTACCGACGAGTAGCCTCTTGTGCTCAGATTCACACGAATCGGGTGGCACTCCGTGCCATTCGGAGTAAGGGTCAGACGGCCTGCGAAGCGACGTAGGAACCCCGCTTCTCGACGGCCATCTGGTACAGGCGGCCGGCCCGGTACGAGGAGCGGACCAGCGGGCCGGACATCACCCCGGAGAAGCCGATCTCGTCGGCCTCCTGCTTCAGCTCGACGAACTCCTGCGGCTTGACCCAGCGCTCCACGGGGTGGTGCCGGACGCTCGGGCGCAGGTACTGCGTGATGGTCACCAGCTCGCAGCCCGCGTCGTGCAGCTGCTTGAGCGCCTCGCTGACCTCCTCGCGGGTCTCGCCCATGCCGAGGATGAGGTTCGACTTCGTGACCAGACCGTAGTCACGGGCCTCGGTGATGACCTTCAGGGAGCGCTCGTAGCGGAAGCCGGGGCGGATGCGCTTGAAGATCCGGGGGACCGTCTCGACGTTGTGCGCGAACACCTCGGGGCGGGAGGCGAAGACCTCCTCCAGCAGCTCCGGGACGGCGTTGAAGTCGGGCGCCAGCAGCTCGACCTTGGTGGGGCCGGCCTCACGTCCCGCCGTCTGCTCGTGGATCTGGCGGACCGTCTCGGCGTACAGCCAGGCGCCGCCGTCCTCCAGGTCGTCGCGGGCGACGCCGGTGATGGTGGCGTAGTTCAGGTCCATGGTGACCACGGACTCGCCGACGCGACGGGGTTCGTCGCGGTCCAGCGCCTCGGGCTTGCCGGTGTCGATCTGGCAGAAGTCGCAGCGGCGGGTGCACTGGTCGCCGCCGATGAGGAACGTGGCCTCGCGGTCCTCCCAGCACTCGTAGATGTTGGGACAGCCCGCCTCCTGGCAGACCGTGTGCAGGCCCTCGCTCTTCACCAGGCTCTGCATCTTGGTGTACTCGGGGCCCATTTTCGCCCGGGTCTTGATCCACTCGGGCTTGCGCTCGATGGGGGTCTGGCTGTTCCGGACCTCCAGGCGCAGCATCTTGCGTCCGTCGGGTGCGACTGCGGACACATCGGCTCCCTGTGCTTCGATTCTTCGGCGTCCACCAGGGTACGCCCGTACGGTTCTGGCTCCCCGGGGTGGGCAACCATCGGCTCCGAGGGGACATTCCCCCGCCCCGCCGCGCCCCAGGGGCGCGGGGAACTGAGCGAACGGGGCCCGGGGCGGAGCCCCGAAGTCTTCGACCGGGGGTCGAAGGGGCGCGCAGCCCCTGGGGTGGGACGGGCAGGGGGCGGGGGGCGAGGAAACCCTTCGTCAGGCCGACGCCCGTTCCACCACCCGAGGCTGCAGGTCGGCGTTCTCCAGAACCGCCCGCAGATGACGTTCGGCCACCGGCAACACCTCGGCGATCGTGACGTCCCGCCCCAGCTCGGCCGCGAGGGACGCGACCCCCGCGTCACGGATCCCGCACGGGATGATCCGGTCGAACCACTTGTTGTCGGGGTTCACGTTCAGCGCGAAGCCGTGCATGGTGACGCCCTTCGCGACCCGGATCCCGATCGCCGCGATCTTGCGGTCCTCGCGCCGCTGCCCGGCGTTGGAGGGCGCGTACTCCGGCCCGTTCATCCGGGGGTCGAACTCGTCGTCGGTCATCCGGGGGTCGAGATCCAGCGAGAGCCCGCCGAGCCGCTGCTCGACCGGATCGCCGAGCACCCACACACCGCTGCGACCCTCGACGCGGGTGGTCTCCAGGCCGAACTCCGCGCACGTGCGGATGAGGGCCTCTTCGAGGCGCCGTACGTGCGCCACCACGTCCACCGGGCGGGGGAGCTTCTGGATCGGGTAGCCCACCAGCTGGCCGGGACCGTGCCAGGTGATCTTGCCGCCGCGGTCGACGTCGATCACGGGGGTGCCGTCGAGGGGGCGCTCGTTGTCGGCCGTGCGCCGCCCGGCCGTGTAGACCGGCGGGTGCTCCAGGAGCAGCACGGTGTCGGGCACCTCGTCCGCGAAGCGCGCCGCGTGCACCCGGCGCTGCTCGTCCCAGGCCTGCTGGTACTCGACGGCCTCCGTGCCGAACCCCATACGGACGAACCGCAACCCACTCACGGCAAGCGCCTCCCTCGGCGGTACCGCCGGCGGCGGCACCGCGATAGCCCTGTGGCTCTGTCAGGCGCGTGACGCGCCCAAGCCACTGTACGACCGTGCGCCCGCGCACTGTTCGAGCGGTCTCCGGCACCGACGACCCGCCCGCCGCCACCGTTCGTCCGTACCGCCTCCGTACGGACGGTCATGCGGACGGTCATGCGGACGTGGCGAGGGAGTCCGGCGGCCGTCGTGCGAGGCGCGGGGGTGCGGGCCGACGCTCGTCGTACGCCGCGGACGCCGGGCGTACGAGGGGCCCAGCCGGCGCATGTCGGAGGCCGACCGCGTCAGCCGTGCGGCAAATCCTCACACGATCGGATGAATGGACGCGGAAGTGTGCGATCGGACGCTTACTCTCCGCTACATTCGCGCCGTTCACAAGGCCGCAAAAGGCTTCTCACCAGGCAATCCGGGAAACCCCGCCGACACCCGGAAGGCAGGAGACCGCACCGCAGATGACGGAACGACCCGCGCAGCGCACCCCCAACCGCCAGCTCGCCGCCCTCATCGCAGAAGCGGGGTTCTCGAACGCGGGACTAGCGCGCCGTGTGGACCAGCTCGGTCTCGAACACGGCCTCGACCTCAGATACGACAAGACGTCGGTCACCCGCTGGCTGCGTGGTCAGCAGCCCCGGGGGACGACACCCGCACTCATCGCCGAGGTGTTCACCCGCCGCCTCGGCCGCCGGCTCACCGCCCAGGACCTCGGACTGGACGCCTGTGCCCCCGTCTACGCGGGCCTGGAGTTCGCCGCGACCCCCGAGGAGGCCATCGACATCGTCGGCGGTCTGTGGCGCAAGGACTCCGGCAGCCACGCCGAGCTCCGCAAGATCGCCTTCACGCCCGCCGGGCTCGTCGTCCCCAGCCGCGACTGGCTGATCGGCAGGCCCGACGACCGGGTCGGCCGAGGTGATCCGGGCGCCACCCGGGTCCCCCCGCAGGGCCGCCCGGGCGTCCCCCGGCAGCGCAGCCAGACCGAGCGCGGCCCCGGCCAGAAGGTCACCGGCGGGGACATCGCCGCACTCCGCTCGGTCGGCGAACTCTTCCGGGCCCTCGACGACGCCTACGGCGGCGGCCACGCCCGCCAGGCCCTGGTGCGCTACCTGGAGCACGAGGCGGAGCCCATGCTGCGCGGCGCCTACGGCGAACAGATCGGCCGACGGCTGTTCGCGGCCGCCGCCGACCTGACCCGGCTGGCCGGCTGGACCTCGTACGACATCGGCGCGCACGGCCTCGCCCAGCGGTACTTCGTGCAGGCGCTGAGGCTGGCGCAGGCGGCGGGGGACCGGGCGTACGGGGCGTACGTCCTGGTCACGATGAGCCGTCAGGCGGTGTACCTGGGGCACGGCCGGGAGGCCGTGCAGCTCGCGCGCGTCGCCCAGCAGGGTGTCGGGTCGGCGGTGCCGCCGGTGGTGCAGTCGCTGCTGCACTCCGTCGAGGCGCGCGGGCACGCGGTACTGGGCGAGGTGCGGGCCTCCACGGCCGCGCTGGTCCGTGCCGAACGCGCCCTGGAGACGGCCCGCCCTGGGGACGAAGTCCCGTACTGGGCACGGTTCTTCGACGAGGCGCAGCTCGCCGACGAGTTCGGCCACAGCCACCGCGACCTCCAGCAGTACCGGGCCGCCGCCCAACACGCCGAACGCTCCCTGCAGTTGCGGGCACCCGCCTATGCCCGCAGCCGCCTCTTCTGCCGTGTCGTCCTCGCCTCCGCCCGACTCGGCCTCGGCGAACTCGACCAGGCCTGTCAGCTCGGCGCGGAGGCCGCGGGCCAGGCCGCCGAGATGCGGTCGGTCAGGGCCATGGAGTACGTCCGCGACTTCGAACGCCGACTGGAGCCGTACCGGGACGCGGCCCCGGTCCGGGGCTACCGGGACAAGGTGGCGGCGTTGCTGTAGGCGCGCGGCACGCGACAGGGGCGCCCGGAGACACTCCGGGCGCCCCTGCGCCGTTCACGCGGCCCAGCGAGGCCCCCGCGGCCCCTGAGGCCCCCTGGGGCCGAGCAGCAGGTCCCAGCGGTCCCAGCAGCCCCGCGAGGTCTCACGCGGCCGTTTCCAGTGGCTCCTCCAGGAACGTGGGGTGGGCGTCCAGGTCGGTCAGGACGGCGTGGGCGGCCCGGCGGGCGGAGTGGAGGGCGCCCTGGACGGTGCTGGTGTCGCGGTGGTCGCCGCAGACGTAGAGGCCGGCGAGGAGACGCACCGGGCGGCGCAGGTCGTGCGGCGCGGGCATCGCGGGGACGGCCTCGGGGAGGTGGTACGCGGCGAGCAGTTCCCAGCGGGTCGTGGACGTGCGGTAGAGGCGGGCCAGTTGGGCGCGGACCGTGGCGTCGAGGTGCGCGGCGTCCGGGGGAGTGCCGAGGACCGTGGAGGTGATCAGGGCGCGGCCCGCCGGCGCCCGGCTCGGGTCGACCTGGCTGATCACCGTGGTGTGCGACACGGGTCCGCCGCGGTCGGCGTCGAGAAGCAGCGCCGGTTCGGTCAACGGAGGCTCGTCCGTGGCGTGGTGCAGGACCGTCACCGGGTGGAACCCCGGCACGCGCAGGCCGGGGAGCAACTCGGCGGCGGACCGGGCGTCCGTGGCCAGCACCACGGCCCGGCAGGCGAGTTCGCCGTGGTCCGCCGTGGTCACCGAGGTCGTGCTGATGGAGGTCACCCGCACCCCCGTACGGACCGAGCCGGGTGGCAGCGCGGCCGCGAGGAGTTCCGGAAGGGCGTCGGCGCCGCCCTCCGGGACACAGAGCCGGCCGGTCGCGTAGGTGTGCAGGGCCAGGTCGGCGCAGCGGCTGGAGGTCGCCAGCGTCGGGTCGGCGAGCAGCGCGGTCAGCAGGGGACGGACGAAACCGTCGATCGTCCGGGACGGGAATCCCCGGGTCGCCAGGGCCTGGGAGGCCGGGACCTCCGCCCGGGTGAGGAGCCGTTCGGGCGCGGTCGCGGCGAGGCGGGCCAGGGCCATGGCCAGCCGGGACTGGTCGGCGGGGGCGCCCAGCCGACCGGGTCGGGTGCCCGTGGAACGGGCCTGGGTGCGGCCCTGGTTCCGGGGGAGCCTGGGGGCGCTTGCGAGGGCGCGTGCGGCTGTGAGTGCGCCCCTCGCGCTTCGCAGGACAGGGGTGGCGCCGGCCCGCTGATGACGGCCGTCGGAGTGCAGCAGGACGCCGGGGGCGAACGGGCGCAGGGGCAGGGTGTCCACGCCCGGGGTGCGGCGCAGTTCCGGGTACGACGTGGAGAGCAGATGTGCCGTCCGGTCGAGGCGGAAGCCGTCGATCTTCTCGGTGGACATACGGCCGCCGACGGCGGGGGCGGCCTCCAGGACGGTGGTCCGCAGACCCGCCCTGGTCAGATGTCCGGCCGCAGCGAGGCCGGCCACGCCGGCTCCTACGACGATGACGTCCACGTTCCCCGTGTCCGCCTGGTACGCCGACTGGTGCACCGACTCAAGCACGTGCCCCTCCCGAGGTCGCGCGGCTGCGGGGACGTTATGCCCCCAACACCCATCTGAAATACCTGAGTTCGGCACGAGAGTGAAGGTGGGGGCCGGTCCCGGGGAAGGAGCGTGTGACCTCGCACGGGGGCATGGCCGGGGCGTTCGTGCGCCGGGCGTTCGGGGGGTGCGGGTTCGTCGGCGGCCGCGGGATGAAAAGTCAGGGGCGCAGCCCCTGACTTTCCAGGGGCGCGGGGAACTGCGCGACCAGCCCTCACGCACCCGCACCCGACGACGAACCCCCCGACCTGGCCGCAGCCTTCAACCTGCCGCCGCCACCCGGATCGCGTCGTCGATCTCCGGATACGTGAACGTGAAGCCCGACTCCAGCAGCCGGGTCGGGACGGCCCGCGTGCTGCCCAGGACATCACCCGCGACGCCCCCGAGGGCGAGCCGCAGCACGGACGCGGGCACCGTGAACAGCGTGGGCCGGTGCAGCACCCTGCCCATCGCCGCCGTGATCTCGCGGTTGGTGCGCGGGGTCGGCGCCGTCAGGTTGAACGGCCCGGACAGGGACGGCGTGAAGAGCAGGTGGCGCAGCGCCGCGACCTCGTCGTGCAGGGAGATGAAGCTCCAGTACTGGCGGCCGTCCCCCATCCGCCCGCCCAACCCGGCCTTGAACAGCGGGAACAGCGGACCCCAGGCGCCCCCGCCCCGGGCCACCACCAGCCCCGTACGGGCGAAGGCGGTACGGATCCCGGCCTCCCGCGCGGCCTCGGTCGCCCCCTCCCACTCCACGCACAACGCGGACAGGAACTCCGACCCCGGCTCCGCCGACTCGTCCACCACCCGGTCACCGGTGTAGCCGTAGAACCCGATCGCGCTGCCGTTGACGAATACGCTCGGCGGAGTGTCGAGGGCCGCGGCCGCCTCGGCGAGCGTCCGGGTGCCGCGCACCCGGCTCTCGCGGATCGTCGCCTTGTACGCGTCCGTCCAGCGGCGGGACGCGACCCCGGCGCCGGCGAGGTTGACGACGGCCGCGCACCCCGCGAGCCCCGCCATGTCGACCCGTCCCGCGTCCGGGTCCCAGCGCACCTCGCCCCGCGTCCGGGGCTCCCGTCGCACGAGCCGGAGCACCTCGTGGCCGTCGGCGGTGAGGGAACGGGCCAGCGCCGAACCGATCAGGCCGGAGGCGCCGGCGATCGCGATACGAGAACCGGGCGGAACGGGCGATTCAACGGTCATGCCCCCATCCTGCCCGGCGGACGGCGTGACCGTGGACCGGGGCGCCCGATCGGCGTGCACCGGCCGCCCGAGCGCCGTGCCGCGGCCGTACAGTGGCCGCCATGCCCGTTCCGTACATACGCCTCGCGACCTCGGAGGACGAGGACACGCTCGGTCGGCTCGACCGCGAGACCTGGTCCACCCTGCACTCCGTCCAGGAACGGCCCACGCAGCCGTACGAGCCGTTCTTCAACGAGCGTTACGGCCCTCACGACCACCTGGTGGCCGAGATCGGCGGCGACGTCGTCGGGTACATCCGCCTCGCCCTGCCCTCCCATCTGGCCTGTCACGCCCACGTCCGCCAGATCCAGGGTCTCGCCGTCGCGGACGAGGCGCGCGGCTCGGGTGTCGCCCGCGCCCTGCTGCGCGCCGCGGGGGACGAGGCACGGCGGCGCGGCGCCCGCCGGCTCACCCTGCGGGTCCTCGGCCACAACACCCCGGCCAGGAAGCTCTACGCGTCCGAGGGCTTCGCCGTGGAGGGCGTCCTGCCGGAGGAGTTCCTGATCGACGGGGTCTACGTGGACGACGTGCTGATGGGCCGTCGGCTCTGAGGCTGCCATCCCCACCGGGTCACGAGGTCACCGGGTCACGAGGTCACCGGATCAGGAGGTCACCGGATCACGAGGTCACGAGGTCGCCCGTGTCCACCGCCGCCGTCGCGTTCGCGGCGCGCTCCGCGTCGGGGACGACCTCGTCCACGGTGAGCACGTAACCCGTCTCCGCGTCCGAGGTGGAGCGGGCGAAGACGACGCCGAAGACCTGCCCGTCGGTGGTGAGGAGGGGGCCGCCGGAGTTGCCGGGGCGGACGGTGGAGCGGATGGAGTAGATGTCGCGGGTCACCGAGTCGGTGTTGTAGATGTTCCGGCCGGTCGCGTCGATACGGCTGGCGACCGTGGCCGCCTGGAGGTCGAGGCCGCCGTCCTCCGGATAACCGGCCACCACCGCCGCGTCACCCCGCCCGGCGCTGTCGTCGAAGCGCAGCAGCGGGGCCCGCAGACCCGGGACGTACAGCACCGCCACGTCCTTGTCCGGATCGAACAGCACGACCTTCGCCTCGTACGCCTTGCCCACACCGCCCACCCGCACGCTCGGCTCGTCGATGCCTGCCACCACGTGCGCGTTGGTCATCACATGCTCGGTGGCGTACACGAAACCGCTGCCCTCGCGGCCCTGGGTGCCCGCCACACCTTCGATCTTCACCGTGCTGCGCTTGGCGGCGGCGGTCGCGGCCGCGGTGACACTGTCGCCGGACGGCTTGGCCACCTCGGCCGTCGCCTCGTTCTCGAAGGGGTTGAAGACCTGCGGGAAGCCCGCCTCGGTGAGCGCCGAGGTGGCGTCGGAGAACCAGGCCGGGGTGGTCTCCGGCATGGTGTCCTGCACGGCGCCGAGCAGCGCGGAGTCACGGATCGAGTTGGTCACCACCGCAGACGAGGAGGCCCCGAGGACGCTTGCGGCCACCCACGCCACGATCAGCACGGCGACCGTGTTGGCCGCGGCGCCCCCGACGCCGTCGGCCACCCGCAGCGGACTGCGGTCGATCTCCCGGCGCAGCCGCAGCGCCAGCCGGCCCGCCAGCTCGTGCCCGATCACCCCAGGCACCAGGACCGTCAGCACCGCCGTGACCGTCGCCGCCGGGGTGCCCGCCTCCACCAGCTCCATCATCCAGGGCAGCACCCAGACGCCTGTCGCCGCGCCGCCCACGAAACCGGCGAGGGACACACATCCCGCCACCAGGCCGCGACGGTAACCGGACGCCGCGTAGGCCAGGATCACCAGCATCAGCAGGATGTCGAGCACGTCCACTCCGACCGCCTCTCTCTAGGGACCCTGTAGTACGCGCGGCACGGGTGCAGTGATCAGCTGTGCCCGCACGGCACCCCGGTGGCCCGCGCGAACCGGCCACCACCGCGCCGCCCGCGCCCCGAATCGTAAAAACGTCCCGGACCACGGCGTTGGTTCCTTCCGCTTCCACCGGGTGGCCCACTCCACATCGCGGCCGACGCGCATCAGGGTGACTCTGGGGCCATGCGTGTGTTCCGGATGTCGCGGGGGGCGCGAATACGGCGGCTGCTCCGTGTGTGGCGCCGCCGCACACGGATCCCGCGCGCCCCGGACCCCGCCCGGCGGCGGCCGCGCGGGTCCCACCACCGCGCGCGCCCGGTCCGGGAGCGTATGCGCCAGGTCCGGGAGCGTACGCGCCTGGCGCGGGAACGCGTGGACCTGCCCCGGCCCGTCCTCCTGCTGCTGGCCTGTCTGCCGGGGCTGGCGGCCGTGCTCGCCCTGGTGCTGTTCGCGATCGGCGTGGACCGTACGGCCGACCGCGCCGACGGGCCCGCCACGGCCCGGCCCGCCCCGCCCCACCGGGCGCCCCGGCCACCCATCGTGCCCAGGGCCCGCTGGCTGGAGAAGGACGCGCCCAGCCAGCCGCCCGCCCGCTACGACGACGAGGTCGCAGCGGTCTTCATCCACCACACCGACTCCCCGAACGGCTACGACTGCGCCGACGCACCCCGCATCATCCGCGGCCTCTACACCGGCCAGACCGACGCCAAGCACTGGGACGACATCGGCTACAACTTCCTCGTCGACCGCTGCGGCACCATCTACGAGGGTCGCGCTGGCGGCGTCGACCGCCCCGTCACCGGCGCCCACACCCAGGGCTTCAACCACCGCACCACCGGTATCGCCGCCCTCGGCACCTTCACCGCCGGCGTCCCCGTCCCGCAGGTCATGACCGACGCGATCGCCGCGCTCGCCGCCTGGAAACTGGGGCTCTCCGACAGCGACCCCCGGGGCAGCGTCCGGCTCACCTCCAGCAACAGCCTCAGCCGCTACGCCGCCGGCACCACCGTCCTGCTGCCCACGCTCGCGGGCCACAGCGACGGCTACATGACGAGCTGCCCAGGCGCGGCCCTCGCCGAGCGCCTGCCCGCGATCCGGGAACTGGCGGCCCGCCTCCAGGGCCGGACCTAGGGCCCTTCTGATGGACCCTGGGCCCTATCGTGCCCGCGCGACCGCTCTCCCGCAGACCGTTCTCATCCCGTCGAGCCGGATCTCATGAGGTTCACAGACAGCGCGCCGCGGACTCACAGAGTTCTCCAAGATCCGCGCCCTACCTTCGTGGTCGTCACGCCGACCGGAGGTGGGGAAAATGATCAGCAGCCGTACGAAGCACTCGTCCCGCGACCCGAGGAAGACCTGGTCCTCGGCCCTGCGGAGCCCGTGGACGGTGGCGTGCGCCGCCGCCGTCGTCGTGCTCGGCCCGTCCGCCGTCACCGCGTCCGCGCTGGAGCGCGCCAACTCGGCGCCCCTGCACGGCGCCTCGGCCCCCGAACACCCGGCCCCGGGCAAGGAGCGACGCCACCACGGCCGGCCGTACACCACCGAGCCGTACGCGTACCTGCCGCGCACGACCAACCGTGGACTGCGGGTCTGACGCGCGGCCCGCAGCCGGGCGGCGCGTCAGACCGATCAGAGGGCCCCTAGGGCTGCCCCTAGGCCCGGAACCGCTCCCAGAGCTTCGGGAAGCGTTCCGCGAGCGCGGACTCGTCCTCGAAGTCGAGCGGGGTGCCCTCGGGTTCGCCGGGCGGGGGCGGGATGCCGAGGTCCGGGGCGACCACACCGGTGAGTTGCTCGTACGCCTCGTCCGCGGCGTAACCCAGTTCCTCGCCGTCCCCGTCGATCTCGTCGTCGAAGTCGTCCAGCAGATCGGCGAGCGAGTCGGGGTCGTGCACCGCGTGCTCGAAGACCTCCCGGCCCTGGCCGATCAGCCAGCACCGGAAGAAGTCGAACACGTCGTCGCTGGCGCCGTCGAGCAGCACCCAGGCGGCGCCCCAAAGGTCCCAGGTGTACGCGCGGTTGTAACGGGACTCGAAGTGCCGGGCGAAGTCCAGCACCGCCTCCGGGTCCAACCGGCCGAGCCGTTCCACGAGCAGGTCGGCCTGGTCCTCGGGATCGCCCTCGGCGTCCTCCCGGGCCGTGTCCACCAACTCCCAGAACTCCGTCTCGTCCATCACTGGTCCAGCATCGGGCCTGGGCGGGTGGGACGCACGTGGAGAACGACCCATTCTTGTCTCAGGGGGCCGCGTACAGCCCGGCGAGACGGCGCGCGTCGTCCGCGAAGCGCTCCCGCAGCCCAGAGGGAGCCAGCACCTCGGCCTCCGCTCCCAACGCGGTGAGCTGGGTGTGGGCCACCTCCTCCGACTCCACGCGGAGGGCGACGGTCACCCGGCCGTGCTCGTCGGGGGTGTCGGCCACGGTGCTCAGCGCGTCCCGGGCCGACACGGGGTCCACGACGTGCGGCAGCCTGCGCACCCCCTCCGCCGACAGTCGCACGACGACCTCGGCGCGCAGGATCGAACGGGCGAATCGTTCCGCCTGCTCGTCCCAGTGGGCCGGCAGATCGAACTCCTCGTCACGGGTGAAGCGGTCGTCGGCGGTGTCGACGGTGGTGAAGCGATCGATGCGGTAGGTGCGGAAGACCCCCGCACCCGACCGGGCGCCGGAACCCGACCTGGCGTCGGGGCCGGAGGGGGTGGCCGGGGCGGGGACCCGGGCGCACAGGTACCAGATGCCGGCCTTGAGCACGAGACCGTACGGCTCCAGGCCGCGCTCGACCTCGGTGTGGCCCTTGCGGTACCGGGCGACGATCCTTCGGTCGTCCCACACCGCGTTGGCCACGATGGGCAGCAGCTCGGGTGTCTTCGGCTCCTTGAACCAGCTCGGCGCGTCGAGGTGGAAGCGCTGGGAGGCCGTGCGGGAGGCGTCGCGGAGGGAGGGGAGGAGGGCGGCCGAGACCTTCAGCCGGGCGGCTGAGGCCGCGTCCTCCAACCCCATCTCCCGCAGCGCGCCCGGCACACCGCTGAGGAACAACGCCTCGGCCTCGGTGCGGGCCAGCCCCGTCAGTCGCGTCCGGTACCCGCCGATCAGCCGGTACCCCCCGGCCCGGCCCCGGTCCGCGTAGACCGGCACCCCCGCCTCCGACAGCGCCTGGGCGTCCCTGGTCACCGTCCGCTCCGACACCTCCAGCTCCCGCGCGAGTTCGGCGGCGGTCATGGAGGGCCGGGACTGAAGCAACAACACCATCTTGATCAGCCGAGCAGCACGCATGCGGCCATGATGCCGGGCCGCACTGACAAAAGGGGGTGTGTTGTCGGGTGCGGGTGGTGGGGCTGGTCGCGCAGTTCCCCGCGCACCTGAAGGGGCGCGGGGAACTGCGCGACCAGCCCCCACCGGACCCGCGGACGGGGGTCGAAGGCGTCAGAGCCCGTACCGCTCCCGCGCCTCCTTCACCGCCGTCGCCTTGACCTCACCCCGCCGCGCGAGCTGCGCGAGCGCGGCGACCACGATCGACTGCGCGTCGACCCCGAAGTGCCGCCGCGCCGCCTCACGCGTGTCGGACAGCCCGAACCCGTCCGCGCCGAGCGAGGAGTAGTCCTGCTCCACCCACTGCGCGATCTGGTCGGGAACCTGCCGCATGTAGTCGGAGACGGCCAGCACCGGCCCCTCGGCACCCTGCAGCGCCTGCCGCACGAACGGCACCCGCTCCTCCCCGCGCAGCAGCGCGGCGTCGGCATCCAGCGCGTCCCGCCGCAGCTCGCTCCAGGACGTCGCGGACCAGACGTCGGCCGCCACACCCCACTCCTCCGCGAGCAGTTTCTGAGCCTCCAGGGCCCAGTGGATCGCCGTACCGGAGCCGAGCAGCTGGAGGCGCGGCGCGTTCGCCACCGGGGACAGCCCCGCCGACTCGGCCGTGTTGAAGCGGTACAGGCCCTTGACGATGCCCTCGTCCACCCCCGCCACGGCCGGCTTCGCGGGCTGCGGGAGCGGCTCGTTGTAGACGGTCAGGTAGTAGAAGACGTTCTGGTCCTCGTCGGGCGCCGCCTCGCCGTACATCCGCCGCAGACCGTCCTTGACGATCGTCGCGACCTCGTACGCGAACGCCGGGTCGTACGTCAGCGCCGCCGGGTTGGTCGCCGCGATGACCGGGGAGTGGCCGTCGGCGTGCTGGAGGCCCTCGCCCGTCAGGGTCGTACGGCCGGCCGTCGCGCCGACGAGGAAGCCGCGGCCGAGCTGGTCGCCGAGCTGCCACATCTGGTCGGCCGTCCGCTGCCAGCCGAACATCGAGTAGAAGATGTAGAACGGGATCATCGCCTCGCCGTGCGTCGCGTACGACGTGGAAGCGGCGATGAAGTCGGCCATCGAACCGGCCTCGGTGATCCCCTCGTTGAGGATCTGGCCGTCCTTGGCCTCCTTGTAGTACATCAGCTGGTCACGGTCGACCGGCTCGTACGTCTGGCCCTTGGGGGAGTAGATCCCGAGGGACGGGAAGAGCGACTCCATACCGAAGGTGCGCGCCTCGTCGGGGACGATCGGCACCCACCGCCGGCCGGTCTGCTTGTCGCGGACCAGGTCCTTGACCAGGCGGACGAAGGCCATGGTCGTCGCCACGTTCTGCGAGCCGGAGCCCTTGTCGAAGGCGGCGAAGGTCTTGTCGGCGGCGGCCGGCAGCGGGGCCAGCGCGTGCGTACGGCGGGCCGGGGCGGGACCGCCGAGGGCGGCGCGGCGCTCCTGGAGGTAGCGGACCTCGGCGGAGTCGGCGCCGGGGTGGCCGTAGGGCACGACCCCGTCGACGAAGTCGCTGTCCTTGATGGGGAGTTCGAGCAGGTCACGCATCTGCTTGAACTCGTCCGTCGACAGCTTCTTCATCTGGTGGTTGGCGTTCTTCGACGCGAAGCCCTCGCCGAGGGTGAAGCCCTTGACGGTCTGGGCCAGGATCACGGTCGGCGCGCCCTTGAACTCGACGGCGGCCTTGTAGGCGGCGTACACCTTGCGCGCCTCGTGACCACCGCGCGAGAGGTGGAAGCACTCCAGGATCTTGTCGTCGCTCAGCAGCTTCGCCATCTCGACGAGCGCCGGGTCCTTGCCGAAGAAGTCCTGGCGGATGTAGGCGGCGTCGCGGGTCTGGTACGTCTGCACCTGCGCGTCGGGTACCTCGCGCAGGCGGCGTACGAGAGCGCCGGTCGTGTCGAGCTGGAACAGCTCGTCCCAGGCCGAGCCCCAGAGCGACTTGACGACGTTCCAACCGGCGCCCCGGAACTGGGCCTCCAGCTCCTGCACGATCTTGAAGTTGGCGCGGACCGGGCCGTCGAGGCGCTGCAGGTTGCAGTTGATGACGAAGGTGAGGTTGTCCAGACCCTCACGGGAGGCCAGGGCGAGTGCCGCCGTGGACTCGGGCTCGTCCATCTCGCCGTCGCCGAGGAACGCCCAGACGTGGGAGTTCGAGACGTCCTTGATGCCGCGGCTGGTGAGGTAGCGGTTGAAGCGCGCCTGGTAGATCGCGGAGAGGGGGCCGAGGCCCATGCTCACCGTCGGGAACTCCCACAGCCAGGGCAGGCGGCGGGGGTGCGGATACGACGGGAGGCCGTCGCCGCCCGACTCGCGGCGGAAGTTGTCCAGGTGGGACTCGTTCAGCCGGCCGTCGAGGAAGGCGCGGGCGTAGATGCCGGGGGAGGCGTGGCCCTGGATGTAGAGCTGGTCGCCCGACCCGTCGGCCTCCTTGCCCTTGAAGAAGTGGTTGAAGCCCGTCTCGTAGAGCCAGGCGGCGGAGGCGAAGGTGGCGATGTGGCCGCCGACGCCGTACTTGGAGCCACGGGTGACCATCGCGGCCGCGTTCCAGCGGTTCCACGCGGTGATACGGCGTTCCATCGCCTCGTCACCGGGGATGCCCGGCTCGCCGGCGGTGGGGATGGTGTTGACGTAGTCGGTCTCGAGCAGCTTGGGCAGCGCGATGCCGTTGCCCTCCGCACGCTCCAGGGTGCGGCGCATCAGGTATGCCGCGCGGTGCGGCCCGGCCGCCTTGGTGACGGCGTCCAGCGAGGCCTGCCATTCGGCGGTCTCCTCCGGGTCGCGGTCGGGGAGCTGGTCGAGCGCGCTCCGCTGGATGGCGTTGGGGTCGGTCATTGC
The DNA here is from genome assembly GCF_019599145.1 of Streptomyces akebiae. Taxonomy (NCBI): domain Bacteria; kingdom Bacillati; phylum Actinomycetota; class Actinomycetes; order Kitasatosporales; family Streptomycetaceae; genus Streptomyces; species Streptomyces akebiae. The sequence continues at coordinate 7,568,332 of NZ_CP080647.1, forward strand.
GCCGCCTTCCTCAGTCGAAGGGGGTTCCCTCATCGGTAAGGGTTCGGGGGTGCCCTTGGTCTTTGGCAGGACAGGGCTGGGGGCTTCGGTGGAAGCCCGTCGGCGACTGTAACCCGCTGATCGATGATCGATCAAAGGGTTGCGGGCAAAATATCTTGATCACGAGAAAGTCGGCACGGGGTGCCTTCGGTGGCGACACCGGGTGCCTTGGCGATCCCGGGTTTGTGCAGGTGGGGCGGCGTTTGAGCGTGGGTGCACTCAGGGGGTGGGCCGGTTGGGGTGCGTTGGCGGGTGCGGCTCCGGTGGGGCTTCTCGCGCAGTTCCCCGCGCCCCTGAAAGACCCAGGCCCTGCGGGCCTGAAAGACAGACCCAGGCCCTGCGGGCCTGAAAAGTGACGGGGCCGCAGGAAGAAAGGCGACGGGGTCGTGGGATGAAAAGCACGGGGCGCAGCCCCTGCTTTTCAGGGGCGCGGGGAACTGCGCGAGAAGCCCCCCGCACCCGCACCCGACCACGCACCCCTGGCGGCTAAACCGGCTCGTCGTCCGTGTGCGGGGCGCAGCCCAGCACGTGGGCCTTGACCAGGTCGGCGATCCGCGGATCACGCCGGCGGAACGCGGCCACCAACTCCTCGTGCTCCTCCGCGTACGACTGCTGGACCGTGCCCAGCCAGCGGATCGAGAGCGCCGTGAAGACCTCGATCCCCAGCCCCTCCCAGGTGTGCAGCAGCACCGAGTTGCCCGCCGCCCGCACCAGCTCGCGGTGGAACGCCACCGTGTGCCGCACCTGGGACGTGCCGTCGGCGTTCCGGTCCGCCTCGTACAGCGCGGCCACATGCGGCTCCAGCGCCGAGCAGTCCTCCGCCAGCCGCTCCGCCGCCAGTTCCGCCGCGATGGCCTCCAGGCCCGCCCGGACCGGGTAGCTCTCCTCCAGATCGGCCGCCGTCAGGTTCCGCACCCGTACGCCCTTGTTCGGCGCGGACTCGATCAACCGCAGCGACTCCAGCTCGCGCAGGGCCTCCCGCACGGGCGTCTGGCTGACCTCCAGCTCCGTCGCGATCCGCCGCTCCACGATCCGCTCGCCCGGCTTCCAGCGTCCGCTCACGATCCCTTCCACGATGTGCTCGCGGATCTGTTCGCGCAGCGAGTGGACGACGGGCGCGGTGGTCATGCGGGCTCCTTCGGCGGGGGACAGAGCCCCAAGGGCGTTGACCTCTAGACAATAAAGCCGTGGCCCTTCGGTGGAGAGGCGCACGGGGGTGCTTTCGCGCAGGTGAGACGAGACTTACACGCTCCCACTGGGGACCGGTTTGTAAAGACCCGTACCGGCCAGGCTCGACGGCGGTTCCTCGCCCGGCCGGTACGGGGCGCCGACGCACCGGTGCCCCGCCCGGAGGACTCCGGACGGGGCACCGCGTACCGCGTTCAGTGGCCTCTGTTCAGAAGCCCCTGGTCAAGAGGGGTCACAGACCGAGCTCGACCTCGAACTCGCCCGCCTCCAGGATCGCCTTGACGGCCGTCAGGTAACGGGCCGCGTCGGCGCCGTCGACCAGACGGTGGTCGTAGGAGAGGGTCAGGTACGTCATGTCGCGGACGCCGATGACCGTGCCCTCTTCGGTCTCGATGACCGCCGGGCGCTTGACCGTGGCACCGATGCCGAGGATCGCGACCTGGCCCGGCGGCACGATGATCGTGTCGAAGAGCGCGCCGCGCGAACCGGTGTTGGAGATCGTGAAGGTCGCGCCGGACAGCTCGTCGGGCGTGATCTTGTTGGCGCGGACCTTGCCGGCCAGCTCCGCCGTGGCCTTGGCGATACCGGCGATGTTGAGGTCACCGGCGTGCTTGATGACCGGGGTCATCAGGCCCTTCTCGGAGTCCACCGCGATACCGACGTTCTCGGTGTCGAAGTAGGTGATCGTGCCTTCGCCCTCGTTGATCTTGGCGTTGATCGGCGCGTGCGCCTTCAGCGCCTGGGCCGCGGCCTTGACGAAGAACGGCATCGGGGAGAGCTTGACGCCCTCGCGAGCCGCGAAGGAGTCCTTCGCCCGGGCACGCAGCTTCATCAGCCGCGTGACGTCGACCTCGACGACCGACGACAGCTGCGCCTGCTCGTGCAGCGCCTTGACCATGTTGTCGCCGATGACCTTGCGGATGCGCGGCATCTTGACGGTCTGGCCACGCAGGGGGGAGGCCTCCAGGCTCGGCGTCTTCTTCGCGGCGGCAGCATGGCCTCCGGCAGTCACGGCCGCGGCCGGAGCCGGGGCAGCGGCGGCGGCCTTCGCGGCCTCGGCGGCGGCGATGACGTCCTGCTTGCGGATACGACCGCCGACACCGGTGCCCTTGACGGAGCCCAGGTCCACGCCGTTCTCGGCGGCGAGCTTGCGCACCAGCGGGGTGACGTACGCGCCCTCGTCGGTGGCCTGGGTGGCAGCCGACGCGGCCGGGGCGGCTGCCGGGGCCGGGGTGACGGGCGCGGGCGCGGGAGCCGGAGCGGCCGGGGCAGCGGCGGCGGGCGCGGGAGCCGGGGCGGCGGGGGCGGCCGGCGCGGGAGCCGGAGCCGCGGGAGCCGCCGGGGCGGGCGCGGGAGCCGGAGCGGCCGGGGCAGCGGCAGCGGGAGCCGGGGCCGGGGCGGCCGGGGCAGCCGCCGGAGCGGCACCCGGGGCGCCGATGACGGCCAGCTTGGCGCCGACCTCGGCCGTCTCGTCCTCGGCGACCGTGATCTCCAGCAGCACACCGGAGGTGGGGGCCGGGATCTCGGTGTCGACCTTGTCCGTGGAGACCTCGAGCAGCGGCTCGTCGGCCTCGACGGAGTCGCCGACCTCCTTCAGCCAGCGGGTGACGGTGCCCTCGGTGACGGACTCGCCGAGCGCCGGGAGGACCACGTCGGTGCCCTCGGCGGAGCCGGCGCCGGTGGCCGCCTCGGCGGTCGGGGCCGGAGCGGGCGCGGCCTGCTCGGTGGAGGGCTGGGCCGCGGCGGGCTCGGGGGCCGGCGCCGGAGCCGGGGCCTCCTCGGCGGCCGGGGCGGGGGCGGCGGCAGGCGCGCCCGTGCCGTCGTCGATCAGCGCCAGCTCGGCGCCGACCTCGACGGTCTCGTCCTCGGCGACCTTGATGGACGCCAGGATGCCCGCGGCGGGGGAGGGGATCTCGGTGTCGACCTTGTCGGTCGAGACCTCGAGCAGCGGCTCGTCGGCCTCTACGCGCTCACCCTCGGCCTTCAGCCAGCGGGTGACAGTGCCCTCGGTGACGCTCTCGCCGAGCGCCGGAAGGGTTACGGAAACCGCCATGGTTTCTGTTGCTCCTTAACGAATTGCGGAAGTCTGGATCGTCGCTTCGTCGACCGAGGGGTCAGTCGTGCGAGTGCAGCGGCTTGCCCGCGAGGGCCAGGTGGGCCTCGCCGAGCGCCTCGTTCTGCGTCGGGTGGGCGTGGATCAGCTGGGCGACCTCGGCGGGGAGGGCTTCCCAGTTGTAGATCAGCTGGGCCTCGCCCACCTGCTCGCCCATGCGGTCGCCGACCATGTGGACGCCGACCACGGCACCGTCCTTGACCTGGACGAGCTTGATCTCGCCCGAGGTGTTCAGGATCTTGCTCTTGCCGTTGCCCGCGAGGTTGTACTTCAGAGCGACGACCTTGTCCGCGCCGTAGATCTCCTTGGCCTTGGCCTCGGTGATGCCCACGGAGGCGACCTCGGGGTGGCAGTACGTCACCCGCGGGACACCGTCGTAGTCGATCGGAACGGTCTTCAGGCCGGCCAGACGCTCCGCCACCAGGATGCCCTCGGCGAAGCCGACGTGCGCGAGCTGGAGCGTCGGGACCAGGTCACCGACGGCGGAGATGGTCGGGACGTTCGTGCGCATGTACTCGTCGACCAGGACGTAGCCGCGGTCCATCGCGACGCCCTGCTCCTCGTAGCCGAGACCGGCGGAGACGGGGCCGCGGCCCACCGCGACGAGCAGGACCTCGGCCTCGAACTCCTTGCCGTCGGCGAGGGTGACCTTGACACCGTCCTGGGTGTACTCGGCCTTCGAGAAGAAGGTGCCCAGGTTGAACTTGATGCCGCGCTTGCGGAAGGCGCGCTCAAGAAGCTTGGAGGAGTTCTCGTCCTCGAGCGGGGCGAGGTGCTTCAGCCCCTCGATGATCGTGATGTCGGTGCCGAAGGACTTCCAGGCGGAGGCGAACTCGACGCCGATGACACCGCCGCCGAGGACGATCGCCGACTTCGGGACACGGTCCAGGACGAGGGCGTGGTCCGAGGAGATGATGCGGTTGCCGTCGATCTCCAGGCCCGGCAGCGACTTCGGCACGGAGCCGGTCGCCAGCAGGACGTGACGGCCCTGGACGCGCTGGCCGTTCACATCGACGGAGGTCGGGGAGGACAGACGGCCCTCACCCTCGATGTAGGTGACCTTGCGGGAGGCGACGAGACCCTGCAGACCCTTGTAGAGGCCGGAGATCACGCCGTCCTTGTACTTGTGCACCCCGGCGATGTCGATGCCCTCGAAGGTGGCCTTCACACCGAACTGCTCGCTCTCGCGGGCCTGGTCGGCGATCTCGCCCGCGTGGAGCAGGGCCTTCGTGGGAATGCATCCCCGGTGCAGGCAGGTGCCGCCGACCTTGTCCTTCTCGATCAGGGCGACGTCCAGGCCCAGCTGAGCCCCGCGCAGGGCCGCGGCGTAACCACCGCTACCACCGCCGAGGATCACTAGGTCGAAAACGGTGCTGGCGTCGTTCGCCACGTCACGTCCTCCATGCATGTGCGCCGTACGCCGGTCGTCCGAGACCCGCGCGGCGGCTGGTGTCCGGCCGCTCTTCTTCGGCCCTGTGGTGGGGGCCCTGTCCTGCCGAGCCCCATCTTCGCACTTGTCGCGGGCGAACGAGACGCCGGGCCGGGGTGTGAGACACCACACGCTCAGATGTGACGGGACAGCCGGGCAGCGCGCCTGAAGGGGCGCGGGGAACCGCGCGACCAGCCCCCACACCCCCGCAGCCGCCGTACAACGGACCGGACCTAGCTGCTAGGCGGACATCACCCCAGGTCACCCGAGGCCGCACGCTCGGCGAGCCGCACCAGGGTCCGCACCGCGGTCCCGGTACCCCCCTTCGGCGTGTATCCGAAGGGCCCGCCCTCGTTGAACGCCGGCCCCGCGATGTCCAGGTGGGCCCAGGTGATCCCCTCGCCCACGAACTCCTTCAGGAACAGCCCGGCGACCAGGCCGCCGCCGTACCGCTCGCCCATGTTCGCGATGTCGGCGGTCGGGGAGTCCATGCCCTTGCGCAGGTGGTCCGGCAGCGGCATCGGCCACGCCGGCTCCCCGGACTCCTCGGCGGCCTCGTGCACCGCGGAGCGGAAGGCGTCGTCGTTGGCCATGATCCCGAACGTCCGGTTGCCCAGCGCCAGCATCATCGCGCCGGTCAGCGTGGCCACGTCGACGATCGCGTCCGGCTTGTCCTCGGACGCCTTGGCGAGCGCGTCGGCCAGCACCAGTCGGCCCTCGGCGTCGGTGTTCAGCACCTCCACCGTCTTGCCGCTGTACATGCGCAGCACGTCACCCGGGCGGGTGGCGGAGCCGGACGGCATGTTCTCGGCGAGGGCGAGCCAGCCCGTGACGTTGACCTCCAGCTTGAGCCGGGCGGCGGCGACGACCGCGGCGAACACGGCGGCCGCGCCGCTCATGTCGCACTTCATCGTCTCGTTGTGCCCGGCGGGCTTGAGCGAGATGCCGCCCGAGTCGTAGGTGATGCCCTTGCCGACGAACGCCAGGTGCTTCTTCGCCTTGGAGCTGGTGTACGTCAGCTGCACCAGCCGGGGCGTGGCCGCGGAGCCCGCGCCCACGCCGAGGATGCCGCCGTAGCCGCCTTTGGCGAGCGCCTTCTCGTCGAGGACGGTCACCTTGATGCCGTGTTCCTTGGCCGCGGTCTGCGCGACGGCGGCGAAGGCCTCCGGGTCGAGGTCGTTCGGCGGGGTGTTGATGAGGTCGCGGGCGCGGTTCAGCTCCTCGGTCACCGCGATCGCGCGCTCGACGGCGGCCTTGTGGGCCTTGTCGCGGGGCTTCGCGCCGAGCAGGACGACATCGGCGAGCGGCGCCTTGCCGTTCTTCGCCTTCGCGTCCTTGTCCGAAGGCGCCAGCCCCTTGTAGGCGTCGAAGGAGTACGCGCCGAGCAGCGCGCCCTCGGCGACGGCGGCCACGGCGACGGCGTCGACGACGGGCAGCGTGAACGCGGCCTTCTTCGTCCCGGTCAGCGCGCGGGCCGCGGCGCCGGCCGCACGGCGCAGCGTCTCCGTGCCGAACGTGCCGTCCTTCTCGGGCACCGAGCCCAGGCCCACCGCCACCACGAGCGGCGCCTTGAAGCCGGACGGCGCGGGCAGCTTCGTCACCTCGCCCTCGGCACCCGAGGCGCCGAGGGTCTCCAGGAGGCCGGCCAGCTTGCCGTCGTACGCCTGGTCCACGGCCTCGGCACCCGGCGCTACGACCAGGTCCCCGGACCGGGATGCAGGGCCCTTCGCGACACCGACCACGATCGCGTCGGCCCGGAGGCCCGACACGGCGGCGGTGCTGAGAGTGAGAGCAGTCACGGTGGTGAAATCTCGCTTCCGATTGAGTTTCGGTGGCCGAACGGATGGGTCGACGTGCCGAGAACGAGCCTAGGCCCTTGTTCGGCCCATCGGACCTGGGGCGTCGGCCGGTTGCGCCGCGCCGTCCGCATGGCGTCCGCTGCGACCAGCCTCCCCGACTTTCCGTCGCGAACGTGCAGGGAGATCCCCATGACTCAGGCGTAGGGGGATCCCTTATCGCGGCTCCGGGGTCGGGCGTCCATTGTCCGCGCGCGTGGCTCCGACGGTCTCCGCGCGTAGCGCGGGCCACCGATTTCGATCATCCCTGCGGACGTTCACCCCTATGTGGCTTCATGGTCATTTTCCTGCCCTCATGCGCCCTGACCTGGGTGACACTCGTCCCGCCGGTGAGTGATCAGCTCATCGGTCTGCATCATTTCCACAGATTCCCCTCGGCGTGGCCGTTCAGTCCGGCCCCGGGGGATCTTCTCGGGGGAAGGGGCGAACATGGCGCACAGCGTGCCCGGATGGAGGAACGCCGCCGCCGTCGTGGCGACGACGAGCCTGCTGGCGGCGGGCGTGGGCATACCGGGAGCGTCGGCCGCCACCGCACCACGCGTCGATCTGCGGGTGCTGGTGGTGGACAACGGCGACAGCCCCGTCCAGGCCATCACCGCGGAGCTGAAGAGCACCGGCATCCCGTACACCCGCGTGAACCTGGACGACGCGAACCGCCCGACCATCGACGCGGCCTTCCTGAGCGACACGGTCGGCGGCACCCCGCGTGCCAGGTACCAGGGCGTGGTCCTGCCCAACGAGGCCCCGTTCGGCCCGGGTTCGGCCGAGCAGAGCGCGCTGGAGACGTACGAGCGGACGTACGGGATCCCGCAGGTCGACGCCTACACCTGGGCGCACCCCGGGGTCGGGCTCGACTACACGAGCGAGGGCGGCTGGGCCGGCTCCCTCGACGGGCGTGCGGCCACGGTGACCGACGCCGGCCGGGCGAGCCGCTTCGGCTATCTCGACGGGCAGTTCGCCTTCGAGGACAACTCCGCCTCCACGCAGGAGAGTTACGGCTTCGTCGCGCGTCCCCGCGCCGGCTACACCAGCTATGTCGACCTCCCGGTGCCCGGCGGCAGCGGCCGGGGCAGTCTGGTCGGGGAGTACGCCCACGAGGGGCGTCGCGAACTGGTCGTCACCTTCGCCTACAACCAGCACCAGCGGCAGTTCCGGGTGCTGGCCCGGGGGATCGTCGAGTGGCTCACGGGCGGCGTGCACCTCGGCCGGAGCCGGAACTACTTCGGCGTCCACATCGACGACGTCTTCGCGCCCGACAGCCGCTGGGACACCGAGCGGGACTGCACGCCCGGCAGCTTCAACTGCGACGGCGGGGACGGAGCGCGGGCCGAGCCGATCCGGATGACCGCCGCCGACGCCGAGTACGCCGAGCAGTGGCAGCGGTCCAGCGGCCTCACTCTCGACATGGTCTACAACGGCGGCAGCGGCGAGGAGTGGAAGGAGGCGAACGGCGGCACCGACGCCCTCACCGACCGGCTGGTCGCCGACCGGAACGCGTTCCGCTGGATCAACCACACCTACACCCACCAGTACCTCGGCTGCCTCCAGGACACCTCGACCGTCCCGTGGAGCTGCGCGAAGAACGCGGACGGCACCACCCGCTATCTGAGCCGCGCCGACATCGCCGCGCAGATCCGCGACAACCACGCCTGGGCGGTCGCGCGCGGACTGCCCGTGCAGCGCGACGAACTGGTCACGGGAGAGCACTCGGGCCTGCGGACACTGCCGCAGCAGCCGGACGACAACCCGAACCTCGCGGGCGCCCTCGCCGACAACGGTGTCAAGTGGATCGCCTCCGACAACTCCCGCGAACCGGCCCAGCGTCCGGTCGGCGCCGCGCTGACCGTGCCGCGCCACCCGATGAACGTCTACTACAACGTGGGCACCGCCGCGGAGATGGTCGACGAGTACAACTGGGTCTACACCTCGGCGGCCGACGGCGGCAGCGGCGTCTGCGAGAACCACGCGACCTCCACCTGCCTGGCCGCCCCACTGGACCCGGCCACGGGCTACGCGTCGCACATCGTCCCGCAGGAGGTCCGTACGGCCCTGCTGCACGCCGTCGGCAACGACCCGAGATCGCACTACGCCCACCAGTCCAACCTGGCCGAGGAGCGGCTGCTCTACCCGGTCCTGGACCAGGTGCTCGCCGACTACCGGGCGCTCTTCGCCTCCGACACCCCCCTGGAGAACCCCCGGCACAGCGCGGTCGGCACCGAACTGAAGCGCCGGGCCGCCTGGCAGACCGCGGTCGCGAACGGCACGGTCACGGCGTACCGGATCGGCACGACGGTGACCGTGAAAGCCCCCAGGGGGACCGCCGTCCCGGTGACCGCGCCGGCGGGCACACAGAAGAAACTCGCGCTCGGGACCGCCGCGTTCGGCACCCCGTACGCCGGCGCGCGCTCGGCCTGGGACACGCCCGAGGCCCCGCAGTCCGCGCTCACGCTGAAACTGCCCTCCTGACCCGACCGGCAGCGCGGGGCAGCACACCGGCCAGCACGCGCACCCCGGCCACTGGCCGGCCGGGGTGCGCGCTTTCGAGACGTAGGAACGTCCACAGGGGGACCGCATGATGCGCGACGGCCGTCATGTCACGATGCTCACCGAAGGCACCTATCCGCATGTCCACGGCGGGGTCAGCACCTGGTGCGACCAGCTCGTCAAGGGCATGCCCGACGTCGAGTTCCACCTCGTGTCGCTCACCGGGACCGGCCGCGAACCCGTCACCTGGGATCTGCCGCCGAACGTGTACCGGCACACCTCCGTACCGACCTGGGGCCCGCGCCCCGGCCGCGCCCGCGCCCCGTACGGCGCGGCCCGCCGCCGCTTCACCGACTCCTACGAGCGGCTGCTGCTCTCCGTCCTCGACCCCGACGAACCCCGGGGCTTCGAGGAGGCCCTGTACGAGCTGGCCGGACTCGCCCGCGACGGACGCCTGTCGGCGGCCCTGCGCACCGAGTCCGCGCTCCGCTCGCTGATGTGGATCTGGACGATGCCCCATCTCCCGACGGCCGCCGCGCTCCCCACCGTCCACGACGCGCTCACCGCGACCGATCTGCTGGAGCACTCCCTGCGGCCGCTCGGTGCCCGGATCCCCGAGGACTGTGTGGCCCACGCGGTCAGCGGCGGCCTCGCCACCCTGCCCGCGCTCGCCGCCCGTGAGCTGGACGGCGTACCGTTCCTCCTCACCGAGCACGGCATCTATCTGCGAGAGCGCTATCTCGGCCACCGCGCCGCCGACCAGCGCTGGCCCGTGAAGGCCTTCATGCTCGGCTTCCACCGCGAGCTGACCAGGCTCGGCTACCGTGCCGCCGACCTCATCACCCCCTGCAACCGGTACAACCGCCGCTGGGAGGAGCGCGGCGGCGCCGACACCGACAGGATCCGCACGGTCTACAACGGCGTCGACCCGGCCGCCTTCCCGCACGCCGGCCCCGAACCCGAAGTACCCACCCTCACCTGGTGCGGACGCGTCGACCCCATCAAGGACCTGGAGACGCTGCTGCACGCCTACGCCCTGGTCCGCGCCGAACTCCCCGGGACCAGGCTCCGGCTGTTCGGGCCCGTGCCGCCGGGCGGCGAGGAGTACCGCACCGAGCTGGAGAAACTCGCCGCCGAACTGGGCGTCACCGACGGGCTCACCTTCGAGGGCCGGATCAGCGAGGTGTGGCGGGCCTACGCCGCCGGGCACGTCGTGATGCTGTCCTCGATCTCGGAGGGCTTCCCGTTCTCCCTCATCGAGGCCATGTCCTGCGGCCGTACGACCGTGTCGACCGATGTCGGAGGCGTCCGCGAGGCGGTCGGCGACACCGGGATCGTCGTGCCGCCCCGAGAGCCGGAGACGATGGCCGACGCCGCGCTCACCCTCCTCCGCGACCACGAACGCCGCCGGGGCCTCGGGGAGTCGGCACGGCGGCGGGTGATCGACCGGTTCACCCTGCGCCGGTCCGTGGACGCGTTCCGCATGATCTACCAGGAACTCGCGGGCCGGGACGACATCGTGTACCAGGCCGCGCCGGCGACGGTCGCCGACTGGACCGCCGAACTGCGCGACCCCTGGTACCGGACCGGCACGACGGACGGAACCGACCGATGAGCGGCCACCCGAGCCCGCCCCCGGGCGCAGGGCCGGCCCGGCTCCCCGCCGTCCCCCGCCCGCGCCGGCCGCGCCGGGCCGATCCCGATCCCGTCGACCGACTGGCCGAACAGCACCGGGAGTTCATCGCCGCAGCCGTCCACCCGGACGAGATCGCCGCCCTGCTGGAGTCCGACGGCATCTCGGACGACCGGATCCGCGCCCGCTACGGCTGCCGCAACTCCTTCGCCCTCGCCGAGGAGTTGTACGAACGCGTCGAGCGCACCCACCCCGAACCGACCGGACCCCCGCACGACCCCTGGCGGATCGGCCTGCTCGGCTGCCTCCTGAGAGGCGTCGTCTTCGCCCTGCCCGGCCTCGCCTACGTCCTCGGCGCGCCGCTCCTGACGGGCCCCCGCGACGACTCCGGCCTGCCCGCCGGTACGGTTCCGCTGCTGGCCGGAGCCCTGTGCGGCTGGATGTGGAACCAGGGCCTCGCCCACCGGGCCTACTCCTGGCTCGCCTTGGGCGACCGCGATGCCTGCCGCCGCTCCCTGGCCCGCGGGGCCCCGGCGGGCGCCCTGCTCTGCACCACGGTCGCCTGCCTGGCGGCCGGCGGGGGCGACCCGGGCGCGGTGGCCTTCGCCACCGGCGAGGCCTGCTACCTGGGCGCCGCGACCGTCCTGCTCGTCCTGGGCCGCGAACGGGCCCTGCTGCACTGTCTGTTGCCCATGACCGTGGGAGCGCTGTTCGCCCTGGTCCGGCAGGTGCCCGACTGGTCCGGGCTCACCCTGCTCACCGTCTCCCTGGTGGCGGTCGTGCTCCTCGCCGTCCACGAGGTGGCGCCCGCCCTGCGGGAGTCGGGCGCCGGAGGCCGCCGGCCCGGACTCGCCGCCCTCCTCGGCGTGCCCGGCGGCGTCCCGGAACGGAGCCCGGCCGCGCCCCGGCTCCCCGCCTCCCTCCCGTACGCCGTCTTCGGCCTCGGTACCGGTGTGCTCGTGCTCCACGCGACGCTCGGAGAGGTCATCGCCCACGGGGGCGGCACGGCCGCCGCGCCCGCCGCCGTGGCACTCACCCTCAGCATGGGCCCCGCCGAATGGCTGCTGTACCGCTTCCGCAGCGGAGGTCTCGCAGGACTGCGCTCCACCAGCACACCGGGCGCCTTCTGGCGGGCCACCTCCGTGACCCTGGTCCAGTGCCTGGCCGGTTACCTCGCCACCCTGCTGGTCCTGGCCCACGCCACCGCCGCGCTGTGGCCGCAGGCCCCGGACCTCGACGGCGTCCATCTCGCCGGCCTGCTCCTGCTGGGAGCGGTGCTCTGGACCGGCCTGCTGCTCCAGTCCTTCGGCGCGGTCCTGGGCGCCGCCGTCGTCTGCTGTGCCACGGCCGCCGCCCAGACCCTGGCCCTGGCGACCCATCCGGGCGACCCGCACGGGATCGGCCTGCTCGTGTACGGCGTCGCGGCCGCCCTCCAGGCGGGCCTGGTCTGCGGCCTGTTGGGGAGGGCGACGGCTCACCGATGACCGCACACGGACCGGCGCGCCCGGGAACGGACCGGGCCTCCCACCCCTCCCACCCCTCCTTCTTGGTTCCCTACTACGAGCACCCCGCCGACCGCCCCGCCGAATGGGACGCCCTCGTCGAGGCCGCGCCCCGCCTCTACGGCGTCGTCCTCAACCCGGCGAACGGGCCGGGCGACGGCCCCGACCCGGCGTTCATCCGGGTCGCGAGCCGACTGCGGGCGGCCGGTGTACGCCTCCTCGGGTACGCCGACACCGGCTACGGCCGCAGACCCGTCACCGACGTCGTACGGGAGCTGACCCGCTACCACGCCTGGTACGGCACCGACGGGGCCTTCCTCGACCAAGTGGCCGCGGAACTCGGCGCGTTCGACCACTACCGACGGCTCGCCGCGGCCGTCTGGGGCGCCGGCGCCGCCACCCTCGCCCTCAACCCCGGCACCCCTCCGCACCCCGCGTACGCCCGGATCGCCGACCTCGTCGTCACCTTCGAGGGCACATGGGAGACGTACCGGGACCAGCCGTCCGAGCCCTGGCCCGGCGGCAGCGGCGGCCTCGGGGCGCGGGTGTGCCATCTGGTGCACGGGGTGCCGTCGGGCACCGACGTCGGAGGTGTCGCCCGCGCCCGGGGTGCCTCCGTGCACTGCGCGGTACCCGGCGTGGGGGATCATCCCTGGGGTACGTTGCCGCACGCCCTGGAGCCCCGACGATGAGCCGTGTCCTCGCCCGCACTGCCCTGCTGCCCCTCCTCCTGCTGGTGGCGGGGTGCACGAGCGCTTCCGACGACCGGCCGGACACCGGAGGCGGGACGGGCGAGGCCGCCCGCTGGCGACCGGAGCCGGGCACCGGGTGGCAGTGGCAGCTCAGCGGGCGACTGGACACCTCCGTCGACGTCCCCGTGTACGACATCGACGGCTTCGACCAGTCGGCCGGCACGGTCGCCGAGCTGCACGACGACGGCCGCAAGGTCATCTGCTATCTCTCCACCGGGGCCTGGGAGGACTGGCGTCCGGACGCCGACGACTTCCCGAAGTCGGTCATAGGCAAGGGCAACGGCTGGGAGGGCGAACGCTGGCTCGACATCCGGGCGACCGACGTCCTCGAACCCCTGATGGCCGCCCGTGTCGACATGTGCGCGGAGAAGGGCTTCGACGCGGTCGAGCCCGACAACATGGACGGCTACCGCAACGAGACCGGCTTCCCGCTCACGGCCGCCGACCAGCTCCGCTACAACCGCCTGATCGCCCGCCTCGCCCACGAGCGGGGCCTGGCGGTCGGCTTGAAGAACGACCTCGACCAGATACCCGAACTCGTCGACGACTTCGACTTCGCCGTCAACGAACAGTGCGCCCAGTACGAGGAGTGCGAGGACCTGACGCCGTTCATCGAGGCCGGCAAGGCCGTCTTCCACGTCGAGTACGAGATGGAGACGGGCGACTTCTGCCCCGAGGCCCGCCGTCTGGAGCTCAGCTCACTGCTGAAGAAGTGGGAGCTGGGGGTCTGGCGGGAGGCCTGCTGACCCCTGCGGGAGGGGCGGGGGAGGTCGGCGGGAGGCTCAGCCCAGGGTGAACACCACCAGCGCCACCGTCGCCGCCGTCTCCGCGAGCCCGCCGAACACATCGCCGGTGACGCCCCCGAACCGCCGTACGCAGTGGCGCAGGAGCAGTTCGGCGGCCCCGCAGGCGAGGACGACCGCGAGGACCGTACGGCCGATGTCGTACGGCCCGAGGAACGCCCCCGCGCCCGCCGCCGCGCACCCGGTCAGGGCGGCCACGAGCAGCGCGCCGCGCACCGGCACGACCCCGGCCACCGCCGCCCCCAGTCCCTCCGGCCGGGCGGCGGGCACGCCGACCCGCGCGGCCAGCGTCAGGGCCAGCCGGGCGCTGGTCGCGCCGACGGCCGCCGCGAGCGCGCCCAGCGCCCAGGACTCGCCGTACGCCTCGGTGAGCGCGGCCACCTGGGCCAGCAGGACGAGGACGAGGGTGATGACACCGAACGGCCCGATGTCCGACTGTTTCATGATCCGCAGCGCGTCCTCGGCGGGCCTGCCGCTGCCGAGACCGTCGGCGGTGTCGGCGAGCCCGTCCAGGTGGAGGCCCCGGGTGAGGGCGGCCGGTACGGCGACGGAGGCCACCGCGGCGAGCAGCGGCCCGGCCCCCAGGACCAGCAGGAGACCGCCGAGCAGGGCCGCGCCCAGGCCGACGACCAGCCCGGCGACGGGCGCGCACAGCATCCCGACGCGCGCCGCCTCACGGTCCCAGCGGTGCACGGTCACCGGCAGCACGGTCAGGGTGCCGAAGGCGAAGCGCAGGCCGTCGGCGGGCGTCGGGCCGGACGGGACGGGGGGCTCGGGTGGCGTGGACACCGGCGCAGGTTACCCGCCGGGGCGGACCGGCTCGGCGGCGCCCGGGAGCAGTCCTGGATAAAGTTCGCATATGGGTTACTGGTGGGAACGGAACGTCATCGAGCCGGGCAAACTGCCGTTGCTGCTCGCGCTCTCCGCGTTCGTCCTGACGTTCCTGATCACCCGGGTCGTCACCCGAATGATCCGCGCGGGCAAGGGACCGTTCCGCAACATCAGCGGCAGCGGCGGCGTCCACATCCACCACGTCGTCCCCGGTGTCCTGCTCACCGTCGCCGGCGGCTTCGGCGCGGTGGCCAGTGACGGACACGGTCTCGGCGCGCTGATCTCCGCCGTGCTGTTCGGCATGGGCGCGGGTCTGGTGCTGGACGAGTTCGCGCTGATCCTGCACCTCGACGACGTGTACTGGAGCGAGGCCGGCCGCAAGAGCGTCGAGGTGGTCGTGCTGACGGCCGCCCTGGTGGGGCTGATGCTGGTCGGCTTCCTGCCCTTCGGCGTCAACGACCTCGACGAGGAGGAACTGCAGGACCGGGGTGCCGTCATGGTCAGCATGGGGACGAACTTCCTCATCGCCCTGGTCGCCCTCGCCAAGGGCAAGGCCCGCACCGCGATCTTCGGCGTCGTCATCCCGATCGTCGCCGTCGTCGGCGCCATCCGTCTGGCCCGCCCCACCTCCGCCTGGGCCCGCCGCTTCTACCGCCGCAGACCGCGCGCCCGCGCCCGGGCGTGGAAGCGTTCCTACCGCCACGACCGCCGCTGGGCGGGACCCAGCCGCCGCCTTCAGGACTGGATCGGCGGCACCCCGGACGCGACCCCGGACGCGACCCCGGAGCGCCGCTGACGGACGGCCTCCGCCGCGCACACCACCAGCACGGCCGCGAGGGCCGCCAGATGCTCCTTGCCCGCGAGGTTCTCCTTCACCAGCACCTCGACGACCATCGCCAGGACCACCGCGCCCGCCGTGACCCACGCCCGGTACCGCCATCCGACGTACACCGCGAGCCCGACCACGGCGGCCGACGGACCGGTGTCCACGACCCGCGCGTCCGAGGCGGGCAGCCCCAGCAGGGGGACGTCCGGACCGAGTGCGACGCCCACGCGCGCGTACAGCGTGCCGGCCAGGGTGGCCAGGAGGGCGATCGCCAGGGTCCGCCGTCGGCCCAGGCAGATCTCCGCGATGCCGAACACGATCAGGATCTGCGCCAGCGCTCCCCACACCGGCAGGTCCAGCGCCGGTACGAAGAGGGACAGCGGCGTCCGGGCCAGGGCCGTCCAGAGCGGGTCCTCCGCCCGTACGGCACCGGCGTTCTCGACGAACCGGTAGCCCCAGGACTGCTGGTGCGTGACGTGGACGACGGCAGCGAGACAGACGGCGACGACCGTCATCGGGATCGCCCGCAGCCGACGGCGGACCAGGGGTGGGCGCACGGTGGCGCACAGGAGCCCCCACTCGGCGCGGACCCATCGGAGGGCCCGGCCCGCATGCGTCTGGTTCATCCTCACGGTGCGAAGACCGGGCGGGGGACCGTGTAGTTGAGTGATGCCCCAGTGATCCCGATCTCTCCGGTTTGCTGTCGGGTGCGGGTGGGTGGGGAAAGGCACGGGGCGCAGCCGCTCTTTTCAGGGGCGCGCGGAACTGCGCGACCAGCCCCCACCCACCCGCACCCGAAAACGCACCCCGGATGCCGGGACCCTAGGTCGCGTCGTACTCCTCCCCGAGGTTCTTCTCCTCGCCCCCCGGCTTCGCCGGTTCCCCCGCCGCGGCCTCCCGCTCGGGCAGCTCCGCCGCCAACGCGGCCGCGGCCCGCACCAGCGGCAACGCCAGCAGGGCGCCCGCCCCTTCGCCGACCTTCACCCCATGGTCGAGCAGCGGTTCGATCGCCATCCGGTCCAACGCCTTGGCCTGCGCCGGCTCCCCGCTGCCCTGCCCGGCCAGCCACCAGTCCGGCGCCCGGAACGCGACCCGCTGGGCGACCAGCGCACACGCCGCCGACACCACACCGTCCAGGATCACCGGCGTCTTGCGCACCGCGCTCTGCAGCAGGAACCCGGTCATGGCGGCGAGATCCGCCCCACCCACGGTCGCCAGCAACTGCAACTGGTCGCCGAGCACCGGCCGGGCCCGCCGCAGGGAGTCCCGTACGGCCGCGCACTTGCGCATCCATGTCAGATCGTCGATCGCGCGCCCGCCGCGCCCGGTCACGACGGACGCGTCGGTCCCGCACAGCCCGGCGACGAGGACCGCCGCCGCCGTGGTCCCCCCGACACTCACGTCACCGAGGACGACGAGGTCGGTCCCGGAGTCCGCCTCCTCGTCCGCGAGGGCGACGCCCACCCGGAAGGCGGCCTCCGCCTCCTCCGCCGTCAGCGCGTCCTCGACGTCGATACGCCCGGACCCGCGCCGCACCCGATGCCGTACGACCTCGCCGGGCAACGCCTCCGGGTCGCAGTCGAGCGCGAGGTCCACCACGCGGACGGGCACGCCGAGCTGCCGGGCCAGCACCGCCACCGGACTGCTGCCGTCCAGGACGCCCCGCACCAGCTGGTCCGCGGTGCCCGCGGCCCGCGCGGAGACGCCCAGTTCGGCGATCCCGTGGTCGCCCGCGAACAGCAGCACCCGGGGCCGTTCGATCGGCCGCACCGGCACGGCCGACTGCGCCGCCGCCAGCCACTCACCCAGTTCGTCGAGGCGGCCCAGCGCCCCGGGCGGCACGATCTGCTTCTCCCGCCGCGCCTCGGCGTCGCGGCGCACCCCACCGTCGGGGCGCTCGATCAGATCGGTGAAGTCGTCGAGATTAAGCGAGCTCATTCGCCGAACAGTACCGGCAGGGATCGAACACGACGCCGCCACACCATGACCCCGCGACGCACGAACGTCCCATAGCGCCACCGGCACGTCATTGCACCGGGAACCAGGCTCACGTACATACCTTTTCGGGGTCAATGTCCCTATGTCGCCCACAGGAGCCGCCATGCCCCCCACCCCGCGGCCGGAGCCCGGCCCACTCGCGGGAGTCGACCCCTTCCACGAACCGCGCCGGGACGACTGTCCGTGGTGCGGCTCGCGGCAGTTGCGTACGCGGGTGCGCGCGCCGGAGGGGCGGCGGCGCACGCCGGGCACGTTCGTGGTGGACGAGTGCCGGGACTGCTCGCACGCCTTCCAGAACCCCCGGCCCACGGCGGACGGACTGCTGCTCCGGTACCGCCGGCACGCCGTCGAGGACGACGTCCACCCCGACCCCGTCGGGCGACGGCGCCGCCGGCGTCTGCGGGGCGCCGCCCGCGCGCTGCCGCCGTCCCTCGAACCGGAGAGCTGGCTCGACGTCGGCACCGGACACGGCCACTTCCCGGAGGCCGCGCGCGAGATCCACCCGTACACCTCCTTCGACGGTCTCGACCCGACCCCGCGCGTCGACCTGGCATGGGAGGCCGGGCGCGTGGAGGAGGCGTATCGGGGTCTGCTCACCGACCCCGGGATCATGGCGCGGCTGCGCGCCCGCTACGAGGTGGTGAGCATGTTCCACCACCTCGAACACACCGCCGACCCCCGCGAGGAGCTCCGTGCCGCCCGCGCGGTGCTGCGCCCCGGCGGTCATCTCCTCCTCGAAGTCCTGGACCCGGCCCGCCCGTTGGGCGCGCTGCCCGCCAGGAACCGACGCCTGTGGAAGCCGCACGACCGCCCCCGCCCCCTGCACCTCGTGCCCCTGCGCAACCTGCTCGCCGAACTGCGCTCCCTGGACTTCGAGATCCTCGCGGCCCGCCCGTGCACCCCTCTCCCGCCCCGCGCTCACCGCATCCTCGCGCGCCGCACCACACCACCGAGCGCCCCTACAACACCCCGGGCGCCGACGGCCGAACGGCCGGACCGTTCAACCCCGTAGCGACAGGGCCTGCCCCGCCACCACCAGCAGCACGTGCTCGCACTCCTTCGCGAAGGCCGCGTTCAGGCGGCCGAGTTCATCGCGGTAGCGGCGGCCGGAGGCGGTGGCGGGCACGATGCCGGAGCCGACCTCGTTGGAGACGGCGACGAGTGTGCGGCGCGTGTGCCGTACGGCGTCGGTGAGTTCGGTGACACGCGCCCGGAGCGCGCGCTCCCCGCCGCCGGCCCACTCCGCGTCGTCCCACGCCCCCACCGCGTCCATGGCATCGGTCAGCCACAGCGAGAGACAGTCCACGAGCAGTGGCGCCCCGTCGTCGTCCTTCAGCAGCGGGACGAGGTCGCAGGTCTCGACCGTGCGCCAGGACCCGGGCCGCCGCTCACGGTGGGCGGCGACCCGCTCGGCCCACTCCCCGTCGCCGCCCCGCAGCCCGCCGGTCGCCACGTACAGGACGTCGGGGAACGCCTCCAGCCGCCGCTCGGCCTCCACCGACTTCCCGGACCGTGCCCCGCCGAGCACCAGCGTGCGGCGCGGCACATCGGGTACGTCCTCGTAGGCGCCGACCGCCAGCGTCGTCCCGTCCGGCACGGCGCGCGCGCCCGCCGCCGCGAGCCGGCGCGGCAACTCGCCGTCCGGCGGCACGTCGTGGTCGATGTGCACGGCGACGACATCCGTCGTCGGGCCCACGGCCCCCGCCGCGCGCAGCCGCGCCAGTGCGTCCGGCCGCCCCAGCACATCGAGGAGGACCATGTCGTACGGCTCCGACCGCTCCTCCACGCCGGCGGGCGCGCCCCCCGGCGGCAGGTACAGCAACCGTTGGCCGCCCGGACCGGTCACCGCGTACCCGGTGCCGGGCGCGTCCAAAGCCTGGGCCCGTACCCGGTGCCCGGTCAGCAGCGCCAGCTCCCGCCCGTCCGGCACCCGCACCGGCTGCGGCAACCCCGCCGGCACTTCCACGGCGGGCCCGTCGTGCGGATGCGACAGCAGGACCTGCCGCACCCCGGTGAGCGTGCGCCCGGCGCGGGCGGCCGCGAGGGCGGCGCCCGGAGTGAGGTCGAGCAGCAGTGTGCCGTCCACGAGCAGCGCGGTCGCCCCGCGCGCGGCCACACCGAGCGCGGTCGCGCACACCGCGCACGGACAGTCGGGGCGGGGGAGTCCCGCGGGGGCGCCGGTGCCGAGCAATGTCAGTTCCACAGTGACCATTTTCCCGCGTCCGGATGAACACCCGCAGATCCTGTGCGTCCGACTAGGCTCAGGGGGAACCGGATCTTGCTCGGTGCCGTGTGCGGTGCCGGGCCGGTACTTACGGAGGCTCACATGGCGGCATGGACGTGGCGTTTCGAGAAGGCCGACGGGACGGAGGTCCAGCCCGCGGTCCAGCCCGAGGAGTTCACGACCCAGGGAGATGCCGAGTCGTGGATCGGAGAACACTGGAATGCGCTCCGCGAAGGCGGCGCCGACCAGGTCCGTCTCTTCGAGGACACGACGGAGATCTACGGCCCGATGAGCCTGCACGCACAGGACGCGTAGCGCTCCGCGACGGGGCGGGGTCCCTGCCCGGGGCTCCGCCCCGATCCCCGTGAAAGGGGTCGGGGGGCGCGAGTTCGTGGACGGGTGCGGGTCCGGTGGGGCTTGGTCGCGCAGTTCCCCGCGCCCCTGAAGGCTTCAGGCCCCGCGGGCCTGAAAAGCACGGGGCGAAGCCCTGCGGACCCGCACTCCCGAGCTGACAGGCGCCCTCAGCCGCGCACACCGCACAGGTGCAGCAACGCCGCCACCTGCCGATAAGGATCCGTCCGCCCGGCCCGCTCCTCCGCCGCGAGGAGCGCATCGAGATCCCCGTCCCCCTCGGGCAGCGCCGCGTCGTCCGCGGCCAGATCCGTGAACACCCGCACCCCGTACCAGGCGCGCAGCGGCGCCCCGATCCCCGCGAGCGCGTCCGTCAACGTCCCCAGCCGATCCGCCCGCACCTCCAGCCCGAGCCGGTTCCGGTACGCCGTGGTGTCGAAGGCGCCCAGCGCTCCGGCCCAGTCCCCGGCGAGCCCGGCCCGCATCGCGAGCGCGTCGCCGTTGCGGACGAGCAGGGACAGCAGCCCACCCGGCGCCAGCATCCGCGCCAGCCCGGCCAGCAGGGCGTCGGGCTCCTCGACGTACATCAGAACCCCATGACAGAGCACCACGTCGAAACTGCCCGGCAGGAAGTGCACCCCGGTGTCCCGGCCGTCGCCCTCCACGATCCGCATCCGCCCGCGAATGCCCTCGGGCTCGGCGGCGAGCGCCTCCTGGGCCACGGCGATCAGCTTCGACTCCCGCTCGATCCCGGTCACCGCGTGTCCGGCCCGGGCCAGCCGCAGTGCCTGCGTGCCCTGCCCCATGCCCACGTCGAGCACCCGGAGCCGCTGCCCGACCGGGAAGCGTCCGGCTATCTGCTCGTCGACCTGCCGGGAGACCAGCTCCTGTCGTACGACCTCACGCAGGGTGCCCAGTCGGTCCAGCCATGCCTGCGCGGCACCTTCGGAGAAAGGGGTGGTGCTCAGGGCCGCTCTCCGCGCTTGACCTGCGGCTTGGGCAGCCGGAGGCGACGCATCTGGAGCGTGCGCATCAGGGCGTAGGCCACGGCGCCCTTCTTGTTCGCGTCGGGGAAGCGCTCGCCCAGCTGCTTCTTCAGGCGGAACCCGAGGCCGATCGAGTCGACCACGATCAACACGATCACGAAGAGCCACAGCAGCAGCGCGACGTTCTGCAGCGAGGCCACCTGCACCATGCTCAGCACGAGGATGATCACGGCCAGCGGCAGGAAGAACTCCGCGATGTGGAATCGCGAGTCCACGTAGTCGCGGGCGAATCTGCGGACCGGACCCTTGTCCCGCGCCGGCAGATACCGCTCGTCACCGGTGGCCAGCGCCTGGCGCTGCTTCTCCATCGCGGCACGGCGCTCGTCGCGGGAACGCTTGGCGGCCTCCTTGCGCGTCGTCGGCGTATTGGCGACGCTTCGGCGCTGGCCCTGGGCCACACTCCGTTTCGGAGTGGGGCGCCCCTTGGGGGCCTGCGGGTCACGGGTCTGCTTGGAGTCGGTCACCAGCGCCTTGTCGGCGGCCGATTCCTTCTCGCTCTTGGCGCGGCTACGGAACACAAAACCCAAGGGTACGGGGTGCCGGGGCATGGACCCCAGCCCAGTGGGGAACGATCCGGCAACACCCGGCGTCCGTACTGGAGACAGAGCCGGGGCGATGGTGGACGGGGAGACCCGTAAAACCGGAGAAAGCCGGAGAAGACCGAAGAAAGTCGAAAAAGGGGGAACGCGGTGACGGTTCGTCCGTAGCGGGGCTGAGGTATTCCGGGGGTCGGCCCGTACATGACCCCGGGGGACACCTACTCCCTACGCCGGATCGGCGCCGCACACAGTCGTCCTTGGGGATGACCGCATCCGCCCCCGAACAGTGCGGTAATGGATGCAGGGCCCGTACTGTGGGTTCTGTCGCAGACCTGTGAGCTGGAGTCCGTCAGAAGGGGGCGCGCGAAGCCCATGAGCGGTGTCATGAAGCGTATGGGGATGATCTTCCGCGCGAAGGCGAACAAGGCCCTTGACCGGGCCGAGGACCCGCGCGAAACCCTCGATTACTCGTATCAGAAGCAGCTGGAGCTGCTCCAGAAGGTGCGTCGAGGCGTGGCCGACGTCGCCACGTCCCGCAAGCGCCTGGAGCTTCAGCTCAACCAGCTCCAGTCCCAGTCCTCGAAGCTGGAGGACCAGGGCCGCAAGGCACTCGCGCTCGGTCGCGAGGACCTGGCCCGCGAGGCCCTGTCGCGCCGTGCCGCGCTGCAGCAGCAGGTGACGGACCTGGAGACGCAGCACTCCACCCTCCAGGGCGAGGAGGAGAAGCTCACCCTCGCCGCGCAGCGCCTGCAGGCCAAGGTCGATGCCTTCCGTACGAAGAAGGAGACGATCAAGGCCACGTACACCGCCGCCCAGGCCCAGACCAGGATCGGCGAGGCGTTCTCCGGCATCTCCGAGGAGATGGGCGACGTCGGTCTCGCCATCCAGCGCGCCGAGGACAAGACGGCCCAGCTCCAGGCCCGGGCCGGCGCCATCGACGAACTGCTCGCCTCCGGCGCCCTCGACGACCCGTCCGGGATGCACAAGGACGACATCCAGGCCGAGCTGGACCGCCTCTCCGGTGGTACGGACGTCGAGCTGGAGCTCCAGCGCATGAAGGCGGAGCTGGCGGGCGGCCCGTCGTCCGCGCAGCAGCAGGCCATCGAGGGCGGCACCGGCCAGTCGGCGCCGCAGCAGCAGTCCCAGCACCAGGACACCCCGCGCTTCGACAAGTAAGGGGACACTCGTCCCCGAGGAGGGCGACATGATCGTACGGATCATGGGGGAGGGGCAGGTGAGGCTGGACGACGTCCACTTCGCCGAACTGAACAAGCTGGACGACGTACTCCTGGCGGAGATGGAGGGCGGCGACGGCCCGGGCTTCCGGCAGACCCTCCACGCCCTCCTGGACAAGGTCCGCGAACTGGGCACGCCCCTGCCCGACGACTCCCTGGAACCGTCCGAACTGATCCTCCCGGCGCCGGACGCGACGCTGGAGGAGGTCAGGCAGATGCTGAGCGACGACGGCCTGATCCCGGGGTGACGACAGCCGGACAGCCCTGAAAGGGCCGCAGGCCTCTTTCAGGACGGGCACGGGCGGCGGGGGCGACAACCTCAATCTCCGCCCGCCCCCCCCAAAGGCGCCGCCACCACCGGTTCCGCCCCCGGCAACCGCCCCGTACCGTAAACAGTCGTGAGCACCCTCCAGCGGGCCAGGACCTGGCTGACCGCGCATCCCCTCGCGCTGGACGCCGCCCTCGCCCTCGGCGTCCTCGTCGCGATGGTCGCCGGCGCCTTCGTCGACCCGAACGCCGCCCACGGTGAGAAATGGGGCGCCCGCACCCCCGACGCCCTCAGCATCGCGCTCATGGTGCCGGCCGCCGCCGTCCTCGTCGCCCGCCGCCGCGCCCCCATGGCCGTGCTGGCCGCGACCTGCGCCCTCACCCTCACCGAACTGGTGACGGGCGACCCGCGCGCCCCCGTCGCGATGTCCGCCGTCATCGCCCTCTACACCGTCGCCTCCGCCACCGACCGCCCCACCACCTGGCGCGTCGGCCTGCTCACGATGACCGTGCTGACGGGCACGGCCATGCTCGCCGGTCCGCTCCCCTGGTACGCCCAGGAGAACATCGGCATCTTCGCCTGGACCGGCATGGCCGCCACGGCGGGGGACGCGGTCCGCAGCCGCCGCGCCTTCGTGCACGCCATCAGGGAGCGCGCCGAACGGGCCGAGCGGACGCGTGAGGAGGAGGCCCGACGCAGGGTCGCCGAGGAACGGCTGCGGATCGCCCGTGACCTGCACGATGTCGTCGCCCACCACATCGCCCTCGTCAATGTGCAGGCCGGAGTCGCCGCGCACGTCATGGACAAGCGGCCCGACCAGGCCAAGGAGGCCCTCGCCCACGTCCGCGAGGCCAGCCGCTCCGCGCTGGGCGAACTCCGCGCCACGGTCGGCCTGCTGCGCCAGTCCGGCGACCCCGAGGCGCCCACCGAACCCGCCCCGGGCCTGGTCCGGCTCGACGAACTCGTCGGCACCTTCCACAGCGCGGGCCTCGCCGTCGAGGTGGTCCGCGCCGACGAGGGCGTGAGCCTGCCCGCCGCCGTCGACCTCGTCGCGTACCGGGTCATCCAGGAAGCCCTCACCAATGTGCACAAGCACGCGGGCGAGGCGGCGAAGGCCGAGGTCAGCGTCGTACGCGTCGGCCCGAACGTGGAGATCACCGTCCTCGACGACGGCGCCGGACAGCCGGCGAGGGACGACCAGGACGACGAGAACCGCGAGGGCGGCGGGCACGGTCTCCTCGGCATGCGCGAACGCGTCGCCGCACTCGGCGGCACCCTCACCACCGGCCCCCGCTACGGCGGCGGCTTCCGTGTCCATGCGATCCTGCCGCTCAAGACCCGAACGACCACCGCGGAAGCCGTACGACCGTGAGCCGCACGGTCGAGGCGGCGGCCGTACGACCGTGACCAGCGCCCCGGGGGACCCCCTATGACGATCCGCGTCCTGCTCGCCGACGACCAGGCGCTGCTGCGCAGCGCGTTCCGGGTGCTCGTCGACTCGGAGGCGGACATGGAGGTGGTGGGGGAGGCCTCGGACGGGGCGGAGGCGGTGCGGCTCGCGAAGGAGGAGCGGGCGGACGTCGTGCTGATGGACATCCGGATGCCCGGCACGGACGGACTGGCCGCCACCCGCATGATCAGCGCCGACCCGACGCTCGCCCAGGTCCGCGTCGTCATCCTCACCACCTTCGAGGTCGACGACTACGTCGTCCAGTCGCTGCGCGCCGGCGCCTCCGGCTTCCTCGGCAAGGGCTCCGAGCCGGACGAACTGCTGAACGCGATCCGGGTGGCCGCCGGCGGAGAGGCACTGCTGTCGCCCACCGCCACCAAGGGCCTGATCGCCCGCTTCCTCGCCCAGCCCGACGATTCGGCCGACGGCGAGGGCGGAGCCGCCGCCCGCTCGGAGCGCCTCGCCACCCTGACCGGTCGCGAGCGGGAAGTGCTCGTCCAGGTCGCCGGCGGGCTCTCCAACGACGAGATCGCCGAGCGTCTGGAGGTGAGCCCGCTGACCGTGAAGACACACGTCAACCGGGCCATGGCGAAGCTCGGCGCCCGCGACCGGGCGCAACTGGTGGTCTTCGCGTACGAGTCGGGCCTGGTACGACCGAAGGTGGACTGACAGCCGCCGGGGACTACTCCACTCGGAGTATGCGCGGCATAAGGAAATGGCCCTGGGGAGCGAGGGAACAGGCACCCCCCATGGCCCAGGGTATGAGGTGAGCGCTCACAACCGCTTCACACGGGCGACACATGGGGGGATCCAAGCCGCATGTGGCATGGGCGTTCGTCACCCGCTCACGCCACAGAAGAGAGACCCTGACCCATGTCCTGGCTGTCTCGGTTCAGCCTCGCACAACGGGCCCTCGTCGGTCTGATGTCGATCATCGCGCTCGTCTTCGGGGCGATCGCGATACCCCAGCTCAAGCAGCAGCTGCTGCCCACCATCGAACTGCCCATGGTGTCCGTGCTCGCGCCCTACCAGGGTGCGTCCCCGGACGTGGTCGAGAAGCAGGTCGTCGAACCCATCGAGGACAGCCTCGAAGCCGTCGACGGCATCACGGGCGTCACCTCCACCGCCAGCGAGGGCAACGCCCTGATCATGGCGTCCTTCGACTACGGCCCCGGCACCGACCAGCTCGTCGCCGACGTCCAACAGGCCGTCAACCGGGTCCGGGCGCAGCTGCCGGACGACGTGGACCCGCAGGTCATCGCGGGCTCGACGGACGACATGCCGACCGTCGTCCTCGCCGTCTCCGCGGGCCAGGACCAGCAGGCCCTCGCCGACCGGCTCGACCGGACCGTGGTGCCCACGCTTGAGGGCATCGACGGCGTCGGCCAGGTCACCGTCGACGGCGTACGGGACCTCCAGGTCACCGTCACCCCCGACGACGCGAAGCTGGCGAAGGCGGGCCTGAACACGATGGCCCTCTCCCAGGCGCTCCAGGCCGGCGGCGTCACCGTCCCCGCGGGCTCCTTCGACGAGGACGGCGCCAACCGCACCGTCCAGGTCGGCGGCGGCTACACCTCGCTGGAGCAGATCGAGAACCTGATGGTGCGCGGCGAGGGCGCCAAGAAGCCCGTACGCCTCGCCGACGTCGCCGCCGTCAAGGAGGAGCAGGCCAAGGCCGACTCCCTCACCCGCACGAACGGTGAGCCGAGCCTCGCGGTTATGGTCACCATGGACCGGAACGGCAGCGCGGTCGCCATCTCCGAGGCCGTCGAGGAGAAGCTGGCGGACATGCGCCGGGACCTCGGCTCCGGCGCCACCGTCACCGTGGTCAGCGACCAGGGCCCGGCGGTCTCCAAGTCCATCGACGGACTGACCACCGAGGGCGCCCTCGGTCTGGTCTTCGCGGTCCTGGTCATCCTGGTCTTCCTGGCGTCGATCCGCTCGACGCTGGTCACCGCGGTGTCCATCCCGCTGTCGGTGGTCCTGGCGCTGATCGTGCTGTGGACCCGCGACCTCTCCCTCAACATGCTCACCCTCGGCGCGCTGACCATCGCCATCGGCCGGGTCGTCGACGACTCGATCGTGGTGCTGGAGAACATCAAGCGCCACCTCGGCTACGGCGAGGAGCGCGAGGAGGCCATCCTCAAGGCGGTCCGCGAGGTCGCCGGCGCGGTCACCTCCTCCACCCTGACGACGGTCGCCGTCTTCCTCCCGATCGGCCTCACCGGCGGCATGGTCGGCGAGCTGTTCGGCAGCTTCTCGCTGACCGTGACGGCCGCCCTGCTGGCCTCCCTCCTGGTCTCGCTGACCGTGGTCCCGGTGCTGTCGTACTGGTTCCTGCGCGCCCCGAAGGGCACGCCCGAGGACGCCGACGAGGCGCGCCGCAAGGCCGAGGAGAAGGAGGCGAAGAGCCGTCTCCAGCGCTTCTACGTCCCCGTCCTGCGCTTCGCCACCCGCCGCAGGCTGACCAGCATCGCCATCGCGGCCGCCGTCCTGATCGGCACGTTCGGCATGGCCCCGCTGCTGAAGACGAACTTCTTCGACCCCGGTGACCAGGAAGTCCTCAGCCTCAAGCAGGAGTTGAAGCCCGGCACCAGCCTCGCGGCGACCGACGAGCAGACCAGGAAGGTCGAGAAGCTGCTCGCCGACACCGAGGGGGTCAAGGACTACCAGGTCACCGTCGGCTCCTCCGGGTTCATGGCCGCCTTCGGCGGTGGCACCGACACCAACCAGGCCTCGTACAGCGTCATGCTGGACGACTCGGCCGACGCCGCCGGTGTCCAGGACACGATCGAGAAGGGCCTCGCCGGGCTCTCCGGGATCGGTACGACGACCGTCGCGGTCGGCGACGCCTTCGGCAGCCAGGACCTCAGCGTGGTCGTCAAGGCCGCGGACGGCGACGTCCTGCGCAAGGCCGCCGAGCAGGTCCGTGACGCCGTGTCGACCATGGACAACGTCACCGACGTCACCAGCGACCTCGCGCAGAGCGTGCCCCGCATCTCGGTGAAGGCCACCGACAAGGCGGCCGCGGCCGGCTTCGACGACCAGACCCTCGGCGCGGCCGTCGCCCAGGCCGTCCGCGGTACGACCAGCGGCCGGGCGATCCTCGACGACACCGAGCGGGACGTCGTCATCAAGTCGGCGAAGCCCGCCGAGACCATCGAGGAGCTGCGGGACCTGCCGCTGGGCGCGGTGAAGCTGGGCGACATCGCGGACGTCGAGCTCGTGGACGGCCCGGTCTCCATGACCCGGATCGACGGCCAGCGGGCCGCGACGATCACGGCGAAGCCGAAGGGCGACAACACCGGCGCGGTCAGCACCGACCTCACCGCCAAGCTGGACGCGATCAAGCTGCCCGAGGGCGCCACCGCCGACATCGGCGGCGTCTCCGAGGACCAGGACGAGGCCTTCGCCTCCCTCGGCCTCGCGATGCTCGCGGCCATCGCGATCGTCTTCATGCTGCTCGTGGCCACCTTCCGGTCGCTGATCCAGCCGCTGATCCTGCTGGTCTCGATCCCGTTCGCGGCCACCGGCGCGATCGGCCTGCTGATCGTCACCGGCACGCCCATGGGTGTCCCCGCGATGATCGGCATGCTGATGCTGATCGGCATCGTGGTGACCAACGCGATCGTGCTGATCGACCTGATCAACCAGTACCGCCGCCAGGGCTACGGCACGGTCGAGGCGGTCATCAAGGGCGGCCGCCACCGCCTGCGTCCCATCCTGATGACGGCGCTGGCGACGATCTTCGCGCTGCTGCCCATGGCCCTCGGCATCACCGGTGAGGGCGGCTTCATCGCCCAGCCGCTGGCCGTGGTCGTCATCGGCGGCCTGATCACGTCGACACTGCTGACGCTCCTCCTGGTCCCGACCCTCTACACGATGATCGAGATCCGCAAGGAGCGCCGGGCCAAGAAGAAGGCCCTGAAGCGGGCGGGCACCGCGTCCGAGCCGACGAAGCCGGAGTCCGGCTCGGAGGCGGAGAAGCCGGAGCCCGCCGGGGTCTGACACCCCCGAAGGTCCAGGTCGGCCGGGTCGCGGAACCATGAGGGTCCGCGACCCGGCCGACCGTGCGTCGCCCTTACGTATCCTGTGCCTCGAACTGCTTGTCGGGGGGAGGGACCTGGGCGTGCCGCTGCGCAGCGACGACCCGAGATCGGTCGGCGGGTACAAGGTGGTCGACCGGCTCGGCAACGGCGGCATGGGCGTCGTCTACCGGGCGAGATCCCGCTCCGGCCGTGAGGTCGCCGTGAAGGTGGTGCACGCCCAGTACGCGCAGGACGCCGTCTTCCGCAGCCGGTTCCGCCAGGAGATCGAGGCCGTCCGCAAGGTCAGCGGCGCCTTCACCGCGGCGGTCGTGGACGCCGACCCGGAGGCGGAGCGCCCCTGGATGGCGACCCAGTACGTGCCCGGCCGCTCGCTCGCCCAGCGCATCCGCGACCGGGGCCCGCTCCACGACACCGAACTGCGCCCCCTGGCCCTGGGGCTCGTGGAGGCGCTGCGGGAGATCCACCGGGCCGGTGTGGTGCACCGGGATCTGAAGCCGGCCAACGTGCTGATGGCGGACGACGGCCCCCGGGTCATCGACTTCGGCATCTCGCGCGCGGCGGAGAACCTCTCCCTGACCGAGACCGGCCAGATGATCGGCACCCCGCCGTTCATGTCCCCGGAACAGCTCACCGACGCCCGTACGGCCGGCCCCGCCTCGGACGTGTTCTCGCTGGGGACGCTGCTGGTGTACGCCGTCACCGGGCGAGGTCCCTTCGACGCGGACAGCCCCTATCTGACGGCCTACCGGGTGATCCACGACGAACCCGTGCTGGACGGTGTGGACCCGCGGCTGAGCACCGTACTGGCCCGCTGTCTGGCCAAGGAGGCCGCCGACCGGCCCGGACTCGACGAACTGGCGCGGGAGTTCGAGGCGGCTCTGCCGGAGCCGGAGCCGGGAGCCCTGCCGGTGGTGACCCGGCGCGAGGAGGACGCTGCCGCCGTCACGGAGCTTCACCTCGGGACCGGGACGGGCCCGGAGCCGGACCCGCTCCCCGCCCGCCGACGCCGTCTTGGCCCTCTGCTCGCCGCCACTGGCACCGTCGGCGCGTTGGTCCTCGGGCTGACCGCCTATCTGCTGGGGCCGGGAGGCGCGGACACGACCGACACGGCGGCCCCCGCGCCGACCGCGACCTCCCGCTGGACGGCACCGCCCAGCGCCTGGAAACCCTGGCAGACGACGGTGTTCGCGAAGGCCGCGGCAGGCGCACGCCGACCGCTGTCCGCGGGGGACGGCAACGACGGCGGCGCTCCCTCCTGCCAGGTGCACGGGGGCGACGTCTACTGCGGTGGCGCGGGAGCCCTCCCGGTCCGCGTCGACGGCCGTACCGGAAGGACCGTCTGGCGCGCGGCCGTCGCACCGGCCACCACCGAGCGGGGGCTGTACCACGCCTCGGTCCTCGGTGTCCGGGACGGCGCCGTCCTCGTGCAGCAGTCCGTCTCCAGCGACCAACCCGTGGTGGACCCGGTCCATGTCGTCGCCCTCGACGCCGAGACCGGTGAGCGACTGTGGACCCGTCAGGTGGACCCCACCCATGTCTCCTCGGCCCTGGCCGGCGACCTCGTCCTCACCCCCGAACCCGACGGCGTGACGGTCACGGCCCGTTCGCCGCGCACGGGCGCCGAGCGCTGGTCCCTGCCGATGCCCGCCGGTCACCTCTGTTCGTTCACCACGGCCGGAGCGGGCACGTACGCGCACTGCCGGCCGGTGACCCGGGACGCGAAGGCGGTGAACTCGGAATCCCGGGTCCTGGTCGTGGACCGCGCCGACGGCTCGGCCAGGACCGTGGAGGTGCCGCTGGACAGCATCCTCCTCGGCGTCAAGCAGGGCGACCTGGTCCTGGTCGTGGACGGCACCGAGTACACCGACGCGACCCGCGGCGACGACCCGACGTACGACACGATCCTGCTCCTGGACCTGGAGACCGGGACCCGGGTGAACACGAGAACTGGCGAGGACGGGCGGGGCCGGGCGGCACTGGTGGGCGGCGTGCTGGTGTTCACCCGGTCCAGCGGCCAGGTGACCGGCGTGTCACCGCACACGGGCGAGCCGCTGTGGCGGACCAGGACCAGTCTGGAACGGCCGGGCGAGCCCGGGTACGACGCGTCCACGGGAACCCTCTACCTGGCAAGCGACACCGGCAGGGTCGCGGCGCTCGACAGGCTCAAGGGCACCCTGCTGTGGGAGACCCTGCCCCGCGCCACGCCGACCTGGTCCGTCCAGGGCGAGCCCCGGGTGCTGCCCCACACGGGAACGCTGGCCGTGGCCGTCCCCGACGGCACCCTCTTCTCCCTCGACCCCGCTCACCCCCACCGGGAGCCCGTGTCGGGGTGAGCGCGGGGCCGAGGCCCACGAAGAGGTGCCGGAGGAGGGTTACGGCAGCGCCAGCATCCGTTCCAGCGCCAGCTTCGCGAACGCCTCCGTCTCCTTGTCCACCTCGATGCGGTTGACGAGGGTGCCCTCGGCGAGGGACTCCAGGGTCCACACCAGGTGGGGCAGGTCGATGCGGTTCATGGTCGAGCAGAAGCAGACCGTGCGGTCGAGGAACACGATCTCCTTGCCCTCGGGCGCGAAACGGTTCGCCAGCCGCCGCACGAGGTTCAGCTCGGTGCCGATCGCCCACTTGGAACCGGCGGGCGCGGCCTCCAGCGCCTTGATGATGTACTCGGTCGACCCGACGTAGTCCGCCGCCGCCACGACCTCGTGCTTGCACTCGGGGTGGACCAGCACGTTGACGCCCGGGATCCGCTCCCGTACGTCGTTCACGGACTGCAGGCTGAAGCGCCCGTGCACCGAGCAGTGGCCCCGCCACAGGATCATCTTCGCCGCACGCAGCTGCTCGACGGTCAGGCCGCCGCCCGGCTTGTGCGGGTTGTAGACGACGCAGTCGTCGAGCGACATGCCCATGTCCCGCACGGCGGTGTTGCGTCCGAGGTGCTGGTCCGGCAGGAACAGGACCTTCTCGCCCTGCTCGAAGGCCCAGTCCAGGGCCCGCTTCGCGTTCGACGAGGTGCAGATCGTGCCGCCGTGCTTGCCGGTGAAGGCCTTGATGTCGGCGGAGGAGTTCATGTACGAGACGGGCACGACCTGCTCGGCTATGCCGGCCTCGGTCAGCACGTCCCAGCACTCGGCGACCTGCTCGGCGGTGGCCATGTCGGCCATGGAGCACCCGGCGGCCAGGTCCGGCAGGACGACCTTCTGGTCGTCGCCGGTGAGGATGTCCGCCGACTCGGCCATGAAGTGCACACCGCAGAACACGATGTACTCCGCCTCGGGGCGGGCCGCCGCGTCGCGGGCCAGCTTGAAGGAGTCGCCCGTGACGTCCGCGAACTGGATGACCTCGTCGCGCTGGTAGTGGTGGCCGAGCACGAAGACCTTGTTTCCGAGCTTCTCCTTGGCCGCGCGGGCGCGCTCCACGAGATCGGGGTCGGACGGGGAGGGGAGGTCACCCGGGCACTCGACACCGCGCTCGCTCCTCGGGTCGGCCTCGCGGCCGAGCAGCAGCAGGGCGAGGGGCGTCGGCTGTACGTCGAGCTCCTGGGTCTGGGCGGTGGTCACGACACGCACCCTTTCTGTTCTGCGGCTCGCCGCCCGGGGGAGGGTCGGCGGGACATTCGGGCTATCCTTTTCGTCGAATTGACGTTATCTATCATAACCGCTTCACGTCACTTTGACGATGCCCATAGCGTCGATGTGACATGAATCCCGGCGTGGAGTTGTCCACAGCCTTGAGCCGCTCGGTGCCCACCGCACCGGCCATGTGCGAGCATGAAGAGAGACGCGAACGAATCCGCGCGGCCCGGAATGAATCCGGCGCCCCGGCGGTTGCAATCGTCGGCAAGCAGTCTCCGTACAACCCGGGAGAGATGTAGATGTCCGTATCGGACGAGACCGGCACCGTCACCGACGGCATCATCGTGACCGACGCCGCCGCGGCCAAGGTCAAGGCCCTGCTCGACCAGGAAGGCCGTGACGACCTGGCCCTGCGTGTCGCCGTTCAGCCCGGCGGCTGCTCCGGCCTGCGCTACCAGCTCTTCTTCGACGAGCGCTCGCTCGACGGCGACGTGGAGAAGGACTTCGACGGTGTGAAGGTCGTCACCGACCGCATGAGCGCCCCGTACCTGGGCGGCGCCACGATCGACTTCGTCGACACCATCGAGAAGCAGGGCTTCACCATCGACAACCCGAATGCGACGGGTTCCTGCGCCTGCGGCGACTCCTTCAGCTGAGCCCCGCCCGCGCGGTGGCGCCACGCGCGCCAGAGGTACGAGAAGGCGGCGACCCCCTCCGAGGGGGTCGCCGCCTTCGTCGTACCGTCGTGCGTCCTCGTCCCGCCCGCCGCCGGGATGCCTACCGGGGCTGCAGCTCCGCGATGCCGCCCTCCGGGATCGTCTCGCCGTCCGACCCGACCACCTTCCGGTCGCCCAGCGGCTCGTCCAGCGTGACCGTACGCTCCACCACCTTGGCGATCATGATGCAGACCTTGCCCTCCCACGGGGTGTCGGTCACGGTGACCCTCACCTCGCCCGACTCCTCGCTCACCGAGGCCGAGTAGTCGCTGCACACGCCGCCCCAGAAGGACACGGTCAGCTTGTCCCCGTCGACCGTGTAGCCCTGCACCTTCACCTCGTGCGAGGACGATCCGGTCGGCGGTGTGTCACCCGGCTCGCCGGGCCGCTCGGTCGGCTCCGAGCGGGGCTCGGGGGCGGCCAGGTACGCCGGATCCACCGCCGGATGCGTCACCGTGTAGCTGTCCTGGGCTCCCGTCGGCCGCACCTCGAAGAGCCACGACGGCACCAGCGCCGGGTGACCGTCCACCTGATGCGACGCGAGGCCGAACACCGCGTCCTCGACGGTGACCGCCTCCGGCTTCGGCAGCGCGGTCATCCGCTCGCACGGCGTCTCGTCCGCCACGACCGTCCCGCCCTCCCCGGCCGCGCCGTTCTCGCCCGCCAGCGGTACGGGACCGGTGCAGCCGCCGATGCCGCCCCGCTCGGTGCCGACACCCTGGCCCGAGCCGTTCATCAGCTCCAGCGCCCGCGCCGCGTCGACGACGGGGTACGTGTCGCTCTTCACCGGCGACTTCAGGTTGCCGCTGCCGCCGACCACCTGGCCGTCGGCGCCGACCTGGACACCGGTCGACCAGCCGTACGTGGGCAGTCCACCCACCTCGGGATCGGCGTTCACCACGCGTACGGCGCCCATGAGCTGACCGGTGTCGAGCTTGGCGTCGTCCTGGCCGACGGCCTTCAGGACGGGTGCCGCCGCCTTCCTGGCGACCGCCTCGCTCACCGGGTCCCCGCCCTCGGCGGTGCCCGACGTGCAGACGTCGACCTTCCGGCAGTTGTCGGTGCCCGGTGTGTACAGGTTGAACGTCCAGGTCCCCGGTGCCTGCCGGTTCACCCGCAGCACCGGCCCCGAACCGTCTCCGGCCGCCCCCACCCGCCAGGCCTCACCCTCGGTGGTCGGTTCGCCCTCCACTCCGAGTGCCTTCGCCAGCCGCGCGACCTCCGCGGCCGTCACCTCGCCCTTGACCAGGTGGACCGCGGCGGAGTCGGGGCCGTCGGGCAGGTCGCCGTCAGCGCGGTAGGTGACCCCGTTGGGGTCGGGCTCACCGGGTGCGATGCCGTTCGAACCACCGCCGGTGTACCCGTCGAGCGCGAGCGGCGGGGGAGTGCCGTCACCGCCGGGCGAGCCGGAGCCGCCACTGCTGCCGCCGGGCCCACCGGACGAGGTCGAGGCGAGAAGCGCCCCGCCACCCCCGACCAGCAACACGGCGGCGGCCACCGACGCCACGACCAGCCGCGAACGGGGACGCCGCGGACGTCGTAGGGGCTCGGGCTCGGCCCGGTCACTCTCCGGAGCCGCAGCTGGGGCCGGAGCCGGAGCCGGATCGGTAACGGAAGTGGACGCCGGAGCCGGATCGGAAGCCGGAGCCTGCTCGGCAGGAGCATCGGCCTTCTCGGCCTTCTCGGCCTGCACGGTCTTCTCGGCGCTCTCCGCCCGCGCGGCCGTCTCTGTCCCCTCGGCCTTCCCGGTCGCGTCGGCCTTCCCGGTCGCGTCGGCCTCAGGGGCGTCGTCCCCGGCAGCCCCGAGTTCCGCGGTGGCGTCGGGCTCGGGGCCCTCGTCCGGGTTCTCGGGGTTGTCGGGTCGCTCGGGGTTCACCGCATCGCTCCTTCGGCAAGTCGTACACCGCCTCCCCTATACGGGGGACAGCGATGGGACGCGGCGGAGGAGCCGACGGTTCCCTCAGTCGCCGTACTCCGGCATCGCGTCCACCAGGCGCGCGGACGTCGCCGGCACCGTCACCCCGTGAATGAGCGAAGGGGACACCGGAGCCGTAATGACCTTCGCGGGGGCCGCCCAGTGCGGAACCATCCGGGCGCAGTCGCCACGCAGGGCCGCGAGGCCGCCGTCCGGGTCGAACGGGACGGTGCCGTGGATCTTGGGGTTTGTCATAACGGCACCGTACGCACCGGAAACCCCACGAAGAAAGACCTACTATCGGGTAGTTTCGCCTGCTTCAGCGCACGCGTACGACCCGGTAGCGTGAACTGTCAATCCCCCTCCCTTCGCAGGAGTGTGTCCTCGCCGTGCGTATCGCAGTCTCCGGCTCCATCGCCACCGACCATCTGATGACCTTCCCGGGCCGCTTCGCCGACCAACTCGTCGCGGACCAACTGCACACGGTCTCCCTCTCCTTCCTCGTCGACCAGCTCGACGTACGCCGAGGCGGTGTCGGCGCGAACATCGCGTTCGGCATGGGGCAGCTCGGCACGCGGCCGATCCTGGTCGGCGCGGCGGGTGCCGACTTCGACGAGTACCGCGCGTGGCTCGACCGGCACGGGGTGGACACCTCCTCCGTGCGCATCTCCGAGACGCTGCACACGGCCCGCTTCGTGTGCACCACGGACGCCGACCACAACCAGATCGGCTCCTTCTACACCGGCGCGATGAGCGAGGCCCGCCTCATCGAGCTGAAGACCGTCGCCGACCGGGTCGGCGGCCTCGACCTCGTCCTCATCGGCGCGGACGACCCGGAGGCGATGCTCCGCCACACGGAGGAGTGCCGCTCGCGGGCCATCCCGTTCGCCGCGGACTTCTCCCAGCAGATCGCCCGTATGGGAGGGGAGGAGATCCGGATACTGCTGGACGGCGCCACGTACCTGTTCTCCAACGAGTACGAGAAGGGCCTCATCGAGTCCAAGACCGGCTGGTCGGACGAGGAGATCCTCGCGAAGGTGGGCCACCGGGTGACCACGCTCGGCGCGCGCGGTGTCCGGGTCGAGCGGGCCGGGCACGACCCGATCGAGGTCGGCTGCGCCGAGGAGGAGCGCAAGGCCGACCCCACCGGCGTCGGCGACGCCTTCCGGGCCGGGTTCCTGTCCGGGCTCGCGTGGGGCGTCTCGCTGGAGCGGGCCGCGCAGGTCGGCTGCATGCTCGCGACGCTGGTCATCGAGACGGTCGGCACGCAGGAGTACCAGCTGCGGCGTGGGCACTTCATGGAGCGCTTCACCAAGGCGTACGGGCAGGACGCCGCCGAAGAGGTTCAGGCTCACCTCGGCTGAGGTCGCCGCCGCGACCACCGGGTCGCCGAGGCCGCTCGTCGTCGGCCGCCGGTTCGATGCGCTTATTCGCGCTTGTTCGCGCAGTTTCCCGCGCCCCGGGTTTCCCGGTGCGCGGGGAACATCAGCTCACCCTGCGCACCACGTACGCCGAACCCCGCTCCACCGGCTCCTCGCCCACGTACTCCTGGCCCCGCATCTCGCACCACGCCGGGATGTCCAGGCGGGCCGCCTCGTCGTCCGACAGGACACGGACCGTGCCGCCGACCGGGACGTCCCCGATCACCTTGGCCAGCTCGATGACGGGGATCGGGCACCGCTTGCCGAGCGCGTCCACGACGAGGGTGTCCTCCCGCACGGCCGCCACGGTGGTGGCCGCCGGCGCCCCGAGCTTCTCGCGCACCGCCGCGACGGCCCCCGGCAGCACGGACAGGAACCGCTCGACATCCTCGGCCGCCGCACCCGTCGGCAGCGAGACCCGCACGTTCCCCTCGCTCAGCACCCCCATGGCCCGCAGCACAT
This sequence comes from Streptomyces akebiae, assembly GCF_019599145.1. NCBI lineage: Bacteria > Bacillati > Actinomycetota > Actinomycetes > Kitasatosporales > Streptomycetaceae > Streptomyces > Streptomyces akebiae. The sequence goes on from NZ_CP080647.1 coordinate 7,605,034, forward strand.
GGCTCGGCGTCAGCGTGCTGCTCGTACAGGAGGACCCGGAGGAGACGGAGAAGCCCTCGCGGTCCAGCTCGTGCAGCAGTGTCTCCCCATCGACATAGAGACAGGAGAAGGTGACCACGCCGGGCAGCCGGCGCTCCGGGTCGCCCACCACCTCCACGTCCGGCACCAGCGACGGCACCCGCGCCCGGATCCGCTCCGTCAACTCCCGCAGCCGTACGGCCTCCTCGTCGGCCTCCGCCCGTACGGCCCGCAGTGAGGCGGCGGCCGCCACGATCGCCGGGATGTTCTCGAAGCCGGCGGCCCGCCCCGACTCCCGCTCGTCGGTGGGCCCTTGTGCCGCGAACCGCACACCCTTGCGGACGACGAGCAGCCCGACTCCGGACGGTCCGCCCCATTTGTGGGCACTGCCGGTCAACACCGACCAGTCCCCGTTCACCCGCCCCCAGCCGAGCGACTGTGCCGCGTCCACCAGCAGCGGCACCCCGGCCTCCCGGCAGGCCGCCGCCACCTCGGCCACCGGCTGCTCGGTCCCCACCTCGTGGTTGGCGGACTGGAGACAGGCGAGCGCGGTGTCCGGCCGCAGGGCCTCGGCGTAGGCGGAGGCGGTGACGGCTCCGGCACGGTCCACCGCCACTTGGGTGACCGTTCCGCCCACGGACTCGTGCACCTCCGCCGCGTGCAACACCGAAGAGTGTTCGACCGCCGACACGATCAGGTGACGTCCCGTCCGCCGCCGCCCGGCCAGCACGCCCGCGACCCCGGAATGCACGGCCCGCGTCCCGGACGACGTGAAGACCAGTTCGTCCACCCGGCACCCCACGGCCTCGGCGGCGGCCTCCCGGGCCGCGTCGAGCAACAGCCGGGCCCGCCGCCCCTCCCGGTACAACCGCGCGGGATCCGCCCACCCCTCGTCCAGCGAAGCCAGCAACGCCTGCCGGGCGACGGGATGGAGAGGAGCGGAGGAAGCGGAGTCGAAGTAGGCCACAGGTCAACGCTAAAGCCTCGGGCCGACAACAAAGGGGCGCGGGGAACTCCGCGAACGACCACAACACACCCCGCACCCGCCAAAACACCCGAACCCCCGAGCTATTAGGCGCCGGGCGTGACCCCCGGCGAGTTGGTACCCCCTCCCCGCGCGACCCCAAAACGCGTCCAGTAGGGTTTGGTCCGCATAAACATCCAAACCCCTGCCCGTCGCAGGGCGGCGACCGACCAGCGAGAAGGCCGCACCCATACCGCGCGGGCGAGAACCTCGGGAAGGCGCTACGTGAGTCCCAACGGCTCCGACCTCCCCCACCGCCTTAAGGGCGTGGGCGGTACCCCCATGCCGCGGCGCCCGATGCGGCGGAAGCTGCTGCAGGCAATGACCGCAGGCCTGGTCCTGGCGACCGCCACCGGTTGCACATGGGAGGACTTCCCCCGCCTGGGTATGCCCACCCCGACCACGGAAGAGGCTCCGCGGATCCTCTCCCTGTGGCAGGGGTCGTGGGCGGCCGCGCTCGCCACGGGCGTGCTGGTGTGGGGCCTGATCCTGTGGAGTGCTTTCTTCCACCGGCGCAGCCGCACCAAGGTCGAAGTTCCCCCGCAGACCCGGTACAACATGCCCATCGAGGCGCTGTACACGGTCGTCCCGCTGATCATCGTCTCGGTGCTCTTCTACTTCACCGCCCGCGACGAGTCGAAGCTCCTCGACACGTCGAAGAAGCCCGACCTCACGGTCAACGTGGTCGGCTTCCAGTGGAGCTGGTGTTTCAACTACATCGAGAACGTCGACGGCTCCACGGGCGACGCGAAGACCGACGAGAACCTGGCCGCCATCCCGGACCGGTTCAAGGAGGACTTCCCGGCGAACGCCGGCGGTGCCTACACCTGCGGCATTCCTGGCGACAAGAACCCGCAGACCGGCAACCCCGGCCCGACCCTCTGGCTCCCTGAGGGCAAGACGGTCCGCTTCGTCCTCACCTCGCGTGACGTCATCCACTCCTTCTGGGTGGTGCCGTTCCTGATGAAGCAGGACGTCATCCCGGGCCACACCAACGCCTTCCAGGTGACCCCCAACCAGGAGGGCACCTTCCTGGGCAAGTGCGCCGAACTCTGCGGCGTGGACCACTCTCGGATGCTCTTCAACGTGAAGGTCGTCTCCCAGGAGCGCTACGAGGAGCACCTCAAGTCGCTCGTGGAGAAGGGCCAGACCGGTTACGTCCCGGCCGGCATTGAGCAGACGAGCCACGAGAAGAACCGGGAGACGAACCAACTGTGAGCATCCTCAACGAACCCCAGGGTGCTTCCGCCGAGACCGGAGGCTCGTACGAGGACGAGCTGCCGGTACGGCGCAAGCAGCCCGGCAACGTCGTGGTGAAGTGGCTGACGACCACCGACCACAAGACGATCGGCACGCTGTACCTGGTCACGTCGTTCGCGTTCTTCTGCATCGGCGGCGTCATGGCGCTCTTCATGCGCGCCGAGCTCGCCCGCCCGGGTACGCAGATCATGTCGAACGAGCAGTTCAACCAGGCGTTCACGATGCACGGCACGATCATGCTGCTGATGTTCGCGACGCCGCTGTTCGCCGGATTCGCCAACTGGATCATGCCGCTGCAGATCGGCGCGCCCGACGTGGCGTTCCCGCGGCTGAACATGTTCGCGTACTGGCTGTACCTCTTCGGCTCGCTCATCGCGGTCGGTGGCTTCCTCACCCCGCAGGGCGCGGCCGACTTCGGCTGGTTCGCCTACAGCCCGCTGTCGGACGCGGTCCGCAGCCCGGGCATCGGCGCCGACATGTGGATCATGGGTCTGGCCTTCTCCGGCTTCGGCACGATCCTCGGCTCGGTCAACTTCATCACCACGATCATCTGCATGCGCGCGCCCGGCATGACCATGTTCCGCATGCCGATCTTCACCTGGAACGTGCTGCTGACCGGTGTCCTGGTCCTGCTCGCCTTCCCGGTCCTCGCGGCCGCGCTGTTCGCCCTGGAGGCGGACCGCAAGTTCGGTGCGCACGTCTTCGACGCGGCCAACGGCGGCGCCCTGCTCTGGCAACACCTCTTCTGGTTCTTCGGCCATCCAGAGGTGTACATCATCGCGCTGCCGTTCTTCGGCATCATCTCCGAGGTCATCCCGGTCTTCTCCCGCAAGCCGATGTTCGGCTACATGGGCCTGATCGGCGCGACCATCGCGATCGCCGGCCTCTCCGTCACGGTGTGGGCGCACCACATGTACGTCACCGGTGGCGTACTGCTGCCGTTCTTCTCCTTCATGACGTTCCTCATCGCCGTACCGACCGGTGTGAAGTTCTTCAACTGGATCGGCACGATGTGGAAGGGCTCGCTGTCCTTCGAGACGCCGATGCTCTGGGCGACCGGCTTCCTGATCACCTTCACCTTCGGTGGTCTGACCGGTGTCATCCTGGCCTCGCCCCCGATGGACTTCCACGTCTCCGACTCGTACTTCGTGGTGGCGCACTTCCACTACGTCGTCTTCGGCACCGTGGTGTTCGCGATGTTCTCCGGCTTCCACTTCTGGTGGCCGAAGATGACGGGCAAGATGCTCGACGAGCGCCTCGGCAAGATCACCTTCTGGACGCTGTTCATCGGCTTCCACGGCACCTTCCTCGTCCAGCACTGGCTGGGCGCCGAGGGCATGCCGCGCCGGTACGCGGACTACCTCGCGGCCGACGGGTTCACCGCGCTGAACACGATCTCCACGATCGCCTCGTTCGTGCTCGGTCTGTCGATCCTGCCGTTCCTCTACAACGTGTGGAAGACCGCCAAGTACGGCAAGCCCGTCGGCGTCGACGACCCGTGGGGCTACGGCCGCTCCCTGGAGTGGGCGACCTCCTGCCCGCCGCCGCGGCACAACTTCCTCACCCTGCCGCGGATCCGCAGTGAATCCCCGGCGTTCGACCTGCACCACCCGGAGATCGCCGCGCTCGAACAGCTCGCGCAAGGCGGCCCGGCGGCCAACGAGCTCGCGACCAGCGGCAAGGAGGCCGGCAAGTGAAGGTCCAAGGCAAGATGTTCATCTGGCTGAGCGTCTTCGTCCTCGCCATGGCGATCGTCTATGGCGTGTGGTCGAAGGAGCCGGCCGGCACCACGGCCCTCTTCCTGGCCTTCGGCCTGTGCATCATGGTCGGCTACTACCTGGCCTTCACGGCTCGGCGGGTCGACGTGGGCGCGCAGGACGACAAGGAGGCCGACGTCGCGGACGACGCCGGTGAGCTGGGCTTCTTCAGCCCGCACAGCTGGCAGCCCCTCGCCCTGGGCGTGGGCGGCGCGCTCGCCTTCATGGGCGTCGTCTTCGGCTGGTGGCTGCTGTACTTCTCGACCCCGATCATCCTGATCGGCCTGTGGGGCTGGGTCTTCGAGTACTACCGCGGCGAGAACCAGAACCAGTAGCACGGCGCCGCTAGCACGCACCGCGCGCACGGAAGCCCGGACACTCCGACAGGAGGTCCGGGCTTCCCCCTTTCGCCACGTCCCGCGTAGCCCACTCGGGTCACCCGGCGCGCCACGCCCGACGGGCGTTCCTACGTTGAACCCATGAACACAGCAGAACTTTGCAAGGGCGCCACAGCCGGTGTCGAGAGCCCGACCGTGCTCGACCCTTCGGGCCTCCGCGCGCTCGGACTCTCGACACCGGCGCGCCCGCGCCGTAACCGCACGGTCGCCGGCTGCGCCCTGCTGGTGGTCTCCCTGGGAGCGGGCGTCACCGCCTGCGGTTCCGGCGGCCACCCCCTCTCGGGCAAGCCCTACGACGCGGCCGACCACGTCTCCTTCAACACCCCCGGTGACGGTGAGAAGGCCGACCCGGACAAGCCGCTGGAAGTCACCGCCGAGAACGACGGACGCATCACCGACGTCACCGCCGTGGACGCCGCAGGACGCTACGTGGCGGGCGAACTCTCCGCCGACGGGGGTCGCTGGCACTCCACCTCACCGCTCGCCGCCAACGCCCGCTACACGGTCCACGTGAGCACCGAGGACGAGGACGGCGCCCCCGGCCGCGAGACCGTCGCCTTCGACACCGGCCGCCCGCTCACCAAGAAGCGCCTGAACGTCACCTTCGGACCGAAGGAGGGCAGGTACGGCGTCGGCCAGCCCGTCACCGCCGAGCTCAGCCGACCGGTCAAGGACAAGGCCGCGCGGGCCGTCGTCGAACGGGCGCTCAAGGTGGACTCCACACCCGCGGCGGAGGGCGCCTGGCACTGGGTGGACGACAAGAAGCTGCACTACCGGCCCAAGGAGTACTGGCCCGCCGAGGCCACCATCCGGGTGCACAGCAACCTGGAGGGCCTCAAGATAGGCGACCGGCTCTGGGGCGGGAAGGCCGAGCCCATCGAGCTGACGACCGGCGCCAAGATAGTCGCCGTCACGGACGCCGCCTCGCACCAGATGACCGTCTACAAGAACGACGAGGTCATCAAGCAGATACCGGTCACCACCGGCATGCCCGGCTACGACACCCGCAACGGCGTCAAAGTGGTACTGGCCAAGGAAGGTACCGTTCGCATGACCAGCGCCAGCATAGGTGCGTCGGACTTCTACGACCTGACCGTGCACCACTCCGTCAGGGTCACCAACAGCGGCGAGTACGTCCACGCCGCCCCCTGGTCCACCGGCTCCCAGGGATACGCCAACGTCAGCCACGGCTGCACCGGCATGAGCATGGGCAACGCCCAGTGGTTCTACGACACCATCAACGAGGGCGACATCGTCGAGGTCGTCAACTCGGCCGGCGACACCATGGCCCCCTTCGGCAACGGCTACGGCGACTGGAACCTCGACTGGAAGAACTGGCGCGAGGGCAGCGCCCTGGTGGGCGGCACGAAGGAGGTCCCCGGGCCCCAGGTGCAGGCCCGCCTGAGGCCGGAGTCGGTCTAGGCGCTCAGTGCCTGCCTGCTACGGAGCAGGGAGGCGAGCGCCGCCGCGAACTCCACCGGCTCCACCGGCAGGGTCACCGCGGCGTCCGCCCGGCTCCACGTCGCGAGCCACGCGTCCTGCGGCCGCCCGATCAGCACCAGCACCGGCGGGCACTCGAAGATCTCGTCCTTGATCTGGCGGCACACCCCCATGCCCCCCATGGGCACGGCCTCGCCGTCCAGGACGCAGACGTCGATCCCGCCCTTGTCCAGCTCCTTGATGACGGCGGCGGGGGTCGCGCACTCCAGGAACTCCACCTGGGGCACATCCGGTGCCGGACGGCGCCCCGTCGCCAACCGAACTTGTTCGCGGGTGTTGGAGTCGTCGCTGTAGACCAGCACCGTGGCGGTCGGCTGCATTGTTCCTCCGTGACGTCAGCGTCTTAAGGACAGGCCCGATGCGCGGATGCTACTCCCTCGAACACCACGTCAGCACCGGTACGGAAGGGAGCAACACTCCGAACGGCACCCCCCGGAGTGAGGGCGGGATAAGCGACCGACATAATGTCGGTCGTGGCGACAGCAACGACAGTAGAAACCGGGCACGCGCACCCGTCGGTCAACCGGCCGAACCTCACCAGCGTCGGAACCATCATCTGGTTGAGTTCCGAGCTGATGTTCTTCGCGGCCCTCTTCGCGATGTACTTCACCCTGCGATCGGTGACCGGTCCGGAGTTCTGGTCGGAGAAGGCCGACACCCTGAACTTCCCGTTCTCGGCGACGAACACCACGATCCTGGTGCTCTCCTCCCTCACCTGCCAGCTCGGCGTGTTCGCCGCCGAGCGCGGGGACGTGAAGAAGCTCCGGATGTGGTTCATCGTCACGTTCGTGATGGGTGCGATCTTCATCGGCGGTCAGGTCTTCGAGTACACCGAGCTGGTCAAGCACGAGGGCCTGTCGCTCTCGTCCGACCCGTACGGCTCGGTCTTCTACCTGACCACCGGCTTCCACGGCCTGCACGTGACGGGCGGTCTCATCGCCTTCCTGCTGGTCCTCGGACGCACCTACGCGGCCAAGAGGTTCACCCACGAGCAGGCGACCGCGGCCATCGTCGTGTCCTACTACTGGCACTTCGTCGATGTCGTCTGGATCGGCCTCTTCGCCACGATCTACATGATCAAGTAGATCGGTCGGCCGAGCCGGGCCGACCGACGCGCCCGCCTCGCACCGAGAACGACCCTTCCAGAAGCACCGACGCAGAAGATCCTGACACCGGGGTAATCCGTGAAAAAGCTCTCCGCACGACGACGCCATCCGCTGGCGGCGCTCGTCGTCCTAACCATCGCGCTGGCGGCCTGCGCGGGGCTGTACACCGCCTTCGCACCCGCGGACAAGGCGGTGGCCGAAGAAACCGCGCAGACCCTCACCATCGAGGAGGGCAAGAAGCTCTACGCCGTCGGCTGCGCGAGTTGCCACGGCACCGGCGGTCAGGGCACCTCCGACGGTCCCAGCCTGGTGGGTGTGGGCGCGGCGGCCGTCGACTTCCAGGTCGGCACCGGCCGTATGCCGGCCCAGCAGCCGGGCGCGCAGGTCCCGAAGAAGCCGGTCGTCTACTCGCAGGCCGAGATCGACCAGCTCGCGGCGTACATCGCCTCCCTGGGCGCGGGCCCGGAGATCCCGACCGAGAACGAGTACGACCCCGAGGGCGCGGACATCGCCGAGGGCGGCGAACTCTTCCGCACCAACTGCGCCCAGTGCCACAACTTCACCGGCAAGGGTGGTGCGCTGTCCGAGGGCAAGTACGCGCCGTCCCTTGAGGGTGTCGACCCGAAGCACATCTACGAGGCCATGCAGACGGGCCCGCAGAACATGCCGTCCTTCCCCGACACCACGCTGTCGGAGGAGAACAAGAAGGACATCATCGCGTACCTCGACGCGGTCAACAGCGACGACACCGTGGAGCCCGGTGGCCTCAGCCTCGGCGGGCTCGGCCCGGTCAGCGAAGGCCTCTTCGGCTGGGTGTTCGGGCTCGGCTCGCTGATCGCCGTCGCCGTGTGGGTCGCCGCTCGGACCGCAAAGGCCAAGAAGTCATGAGTAGCCAAGAGATTCCAGAAGAGAACCTGCCCACCGAGCAGGACACGCACGGCGTGGTGACGGTCGCGGACGAGGAGAACCCCTTCGCGGACCCCGGCCTGCCGCCCCACCAGCACCGGGTCCAGGACATCGACGAGCGGGCCGCCAAGCGGTCCGAGCGCACGGTCGCCCTGCTGTTCACGGTGTCGATGCTGGCCACCGTCGGCTTCATCGCCTCGTACCTGGTGATCGACGTCGACAAGTCGATCTACGTCTGGCCGATCGGTCACATCAGCGCGCTGAACTTCGCGCTGGGCATGACGCTGGGCCTGTCGCTGTTCTGCATCGGCGCCGGCGCGGTCCACTGGGCCCGCACGCTGATGTCGGACGTGGAGGTCGCCGACGAGCGTCACCCGATCGAGGCCTCGCCCGAGGTCAAGGCCAAGGTCCTGGCCGACTTCAAGCAGGGCGCCAAGGAGTCCGCGCTCGGCCGCCGCAAGCTGATCCGCAACACGATGTTCGGCGCGCTGACGCTGTTCCCGCTCTCCGGTGTCTTCCTGCTCGGCGGCCTCGGCCCCGCGCCCGGCACCAAGCTGCGGCACACCACGTGGGCCAAGGGCAAGAAGCTCGTCAACATGAACACCATGGAGCCGCTGCGTCCCTCGGACGTCGCGGTCGGGTCGCTGACCTTCGCCATGCCGGACGGCCTGGACGAGCACGACCACGACTTCCAGAAGAACATCGCCAAGGACGCCCTGATGATCGTCCGGATCCAGCCGGACGACATCAAGGACAAGCGCGAGCTGGAGTGGTCGCACGAGGGCATCGTCGCGTACTCGAAGATCTGCACCCACGTCGGTTGCCCGATCTCCCTGTACGAGCAGCAGACGCACCACGTGCTCTGCCCCTGCCACCAGTCCACCTTCGACCTCGCCGACGGCGGCCGGGTCATCTTCGGCCCCGCGGGTCACGCCCTTCCGCAGCTGAGGATCACCGTCGGTGAAGACGGCTACCTCGAAGCGGTCAGCGACTTCGAAGAGCCCGTCGGTCCTTCCTTCTGGGAGCGCGGATGAGCACTACGACCAGCACCGACGCGCGCGACAAGCGTGACAAGGCCCCGGCCGGCGAGCGCGTCGCCGACTGGGCCGACGGCCGGCTCGGGATCTACTCCCTGGCCAAGGCCAACATGCGCAAGATCTTCCCCGACCACTGGTCGTTCATGTTGGGCGAGATCTGCCTGTACAGCTTCATCATCATCATCCTCACGGGTGTGTACCTGACGCTGTTCTTCCACCCGTCGATGAACGAGGTGGAGTACCACGGCAGCTACGTCCCGCTGCAGGGCCAGCTGATGTCCGAGGCGTTCAACTCGACCATGCACATCTCCTTCGAGGTGCGCGGTGGTCTGCTGATCCGGCAGATCCACCACTGGGCCGCGTTGGTCTTCCTCGCCGGCATGTTCGTGCACATGATGCGCGTGTTCTTCACCGGCGCGTTCCGCAAGCCGCGTGAGGTCAACTGGCTGTTCGGCTTCCTGCTGTTCGTCCTCGGCATGTTCACCGGTTTCACCGGTTACTCGCTCCCGGACGACCTGCTCTCCGGCACCGGTGTCCGCTTCATGGAGGGCGCGGTCCTGTCCGTGCCGATCGTCGGCACGTACCTGTCGTTCTTCCTCTTCGGCGGAGAGTTCCCGGGCGGCGACTTCGTGGCCCGCTTCTACTCGGTCCACATCCTGCTGCTGCCGGGCATCATGCTCGGTCTGGTGGTGGCGCACCTGATCCTGGTCTTCTACCACAAGCACACGCAGTACGCGGGCCCCGGAAAGACGAACAACAACGTCGTCGGCATGCCGCTGCTCCCCGTGTACATGGCGAAGGCCGGCGGCTTCTTCTTCCTGGTCTTCGGCGTCATCGCGATCATCTCGGCGATCGCCACGATCAACCCGATCTGGAGCATCGGCCCCTACCGGCCGGACCAGGTCTCCACCGGTGCCCAGCCCGACTGGTACATGGGCTTCTCCGAGGGTCTGATCCGTGTCATGCCGGGCTGGGAGATCAACTTCTGGGGTCACACGCTCGTCCTGGGCGTCTTCATCCCGCTGGTGATCTTCCCGCTGGTCCTGGTCGCGATCGCGGTCTACCCGTTCATCGAGTCCTGGGTCACCGGCGACAAGCGCGAGCACCACATCCTGGACCGCCCGCGCAACGCGCCGACCCGTACGGCCTTCGGTGTCGCGTGGATCACCTGGTACATGGTCCTGCTGATCGGTGGTGGAAACGACCTCTGGGCGACCCACTTCCACCTGTCGATCAACGCCATCACCTGGTTCGTCCGGATCGGGTTCTTCGTGGCCCCGGTCCTCGCGTTCATCGTCACCAAGCGCATCTGCCTCGGCCTGCAGCGCCGGGACAAGGACAAGATCCTGCACGGTCGCGAGACCGGCATCATCAAGCGTCTGCCGCACGGTGAGTTCATCGAGGTCCACGAGCCGCTCAGCCAGGAGCAGCTGCACACGCTCACGGCGCACGAGCAGTACAAGCCGGCCGAGATCGGTCCCGCGGTCGACGAGAACGGTGTCGCCCGCAAGGTCTCGCGCCTGGAGAAGGCCCGCGTCAAGCTGAGCAAGGGCTACTACGGCGAGGACAGCCAGATCGCCAAGCCGACCGTCGAGGAGTACAAGGAGATCACGAGCGGCCACGGCCACCACTGATCGCTTCGCTTCGCCACACCACGGTCGAAGGGCCCCCGTCCGATCTTCGGACGGGGGCCCTTCGCCGTGCTCCGACCTGGATAGGGTGGACGCACCAACAGGTCTCACGGATCGCGCGGTTCTCTCGCGCGCCAGAACACCCAGGAGCGGCTATGAGCGCTGTGACCCCCGCTGGAGGCGACACCGCGGCGGGCCGTTCCTGGCCCGCCGTGCTGAACGCGTTGCTGTCCGGGCACGACCAGGACGCCGGTGCGACCTTCTGGGCGATGGACCAGATCATGCGCGGTGAGGCGACGGACGCGCAGATCGCCGGATTCGTGGTGGCACTGCGGGCCAAGGGGGAGACCGTCGAGGAGATCACCGGTCTCGTCGAGGCGCTGTACGAGCACGCCAAGGTGATCGAGGTGTCCGGGAGGACCGTCGACATCGTCGGTACGGGCGGGGACGGCGCCAGGACGGTCAACATCTCCACGATGTCGTCGATCGTCGTCGCCGGTACGGGCGCGAAGGTCGTCAAGCACGGCAACCGGGCCGCGTCGTCGGCCTCCGGGGCGTCCGATGTGCTGGAGAAGCTCGGCGTGAATCTGGAGCTGACGCCGCAGCGGGTCGCCGAGGTCGCCGAGGAGGCCGGGATCACCTTCTGCTTCGCGGTGAAGTTCCATCCGGCGCTGCGTCATGTGGCGGCCGCGCGCGGTCAGTTGGGCATCAGGACCGTCTTCAACGCGCTCGGGCCGCTGGCCAACCCCGCGAAGGTACGGGCGCAGGCGGTCGGTGTCGCGGACCCCCGAATGGCACCGATCATGGCCGGTGTCTTCGCCGAGCGCGGCAACTCCTCGCTCGTCTTCCGGGGCGACGACGGGCTGGACGAGCTGACGACCACGGCGACTTCGCGGGTGTGGGTCGTGCGGGACGGCAAGGTGACCGAGGAGGGCTTCGACCCGCGTGACGTGGGCTTGGAACTCGTGCCGGTGGAGGCGCTGCGGGGGGCCGACGCGTCCTACAACGCGGATGTCGCGCGGCGGTTGCTGGGCGGGGAGACGGGGCCGGTGCGGGATGCGGTGCTGTTGAACTCGGCTGCGGCGCTGGTGGCGTTGGAGCCGACGTCCGGGTCGCTGGCGGAGCAGTTGCGGGGTGGGATGGCCAAGGCCGCGGAGTCGATCGATTCCGGGGCGGCGCGGCGAGTTCTTGAGCGGTGGGTCGCGGCGACGAACAGGTAGGGGGTCGGGTGCGGGTGCGTGGGGGCTGGTCGCGCAGTTCCCCGCGCCCCTAGAAGCGCAGGCCCTGCTTTTCAGGGGCGCGGGGAACTGCGCGAGAAGCCCCACCCACCCGCACCCGCCATCGCTCCCGCACCTCCGACCTCTCACGCGTCCATCCCGCCATCCGGACATAAGTTGCGGCGCGACGATCACTTCACGTACGTTCTCGTTCAGGTCATGAGTGACAGCCCATAGCCCCGGCTGGCTGTCCGGCAACCCTCCGTCCGTGGCGGGGTGCCCCGGGTGAAGACCGGGTCGTAGGCAGTGAGGTCTACGGCAAGCGCGGTTTCGAGGGAGTCTTCCGTGAGCAAGCGAATGCGATAGGGCCGCCGAGCCCCGCCTCCGCGCACCCCTTTCTCATCTTTCTCTTCCTTCCGCATGCCTTCCTTTCGCATGCCTCCTCACGGGAGTCCCGCCATGTCTGTCTCCACCCTTGCCGCCGACCGGTCCGTTTGTGCCCCGCTGCCCGTTCTGGGGCGAGATGTCACCGTCCCGCTCGTCACCGGCGGCGAGGTCACCTACGCCGCTCTCGACTACGCGGCCAGCGCCCCGGCCCTGCAGCGCGTCTGGGACGACGTGGCGGCCTACGCGCCCTACTACGGCAGCGTCCACCGCGGTGCCGGCTACCTCTCCCAGCTGTCGACCGACCTCTTCGAGAACTCCCGCAGGACCGTCGCGGAGTTCCTCGACTGCCGGGCCGGGGACCAGGTCGTGTTCACCCGGTCGACCACCGACTCGCTGAACCTCCTGGCCGCGGCCCTCCCCGCCGACTGCCAGGTCTTCGTCTTCGAGACCGAGCACCACGCCTCCCTGCTGCCCTGGCGGAACGCGCGGGTGACGTACCTGGACGCGCCGCGTACGCCGCGGGAGGCCGTGACCACCCTGGAGGCCGCCCTCGCCGAACGTGATCCGCGCGGGCCGGCGCTGGTGTGCGTCACGGGTGCCTCCAATGTCACCGGCGAGATCTGGCCGGTGCGTGAGCTGGCTGCGGCCGCGCACGCGCACGGCGCGCGCATCGTTCTCGACGCCGCCCAGCTGGCACCCCACCACCCCCTCTCCGTACAGGAGTTGGACGTGGACTGGGTCGCCTTCTCCGGCCACAAGCTGTACGCGCCCTTCGGGGCGGGCGTCCTGGCCGGCCGCGCCGACTGGCTCGCCACGGCCGAGCCGTACCTCGCCGGAGGCGGCGCCTCCCGTAAGGTGACCCGGCGCACGGACGGCGGCGTGGACGTCGAGTGGCACGACACCGCCGCCCGGCACGAGGCCGGCTCGCCCAACGTCATCGGCGCCTACTCCATCGCCTCCGCCTGCAAGGCCCTCACCGAGGCCGGGTTCGACGCGCTGGTCGCACGTGAGCGGCACCTGATCGACACCGTGCGCGCCGGGCTCGCCGAGGTGCCCGAGGTGCGGATCCTCTCCCTCTTCGGAGACGACGCCCCGCGCGTCGGCGTCATCTCCTTCGTCGTCGACGGCTGGAACAGCTCCCACTTCGCCGCCGCCCTCTCCGCCGAGTACGGCATCGGCGTACGCGACGGCCTCTTCTGCGCCCACCCCCTCGTCCGCACCCTTCTCGGCAGTGACCCGCAGACCCAGGGAGAGTGCGGCGCCCCCGAGGCCGCGCCCGGCGAGCGCTCCCTCAATGCGATCCGGGTGAGCTTCGGCGCGGGCACGCCCGACGAGCACGTGGAGCGGTTCGTGGGCGCGGTGAAGGAACTCGTACGGGACGGCGCGAAGTGGAACTACCGTACGGAGGACGGCCGTTGCGTCCCGGCCGTCTGACGGTCGTCCGGCTGGTGGTCGGTTGTCCGACGGTCGGCCGGCTGATGGTCGGTCGTCCGGCTGCCCGCCGTCACCCCCGCGCCCAGCACGATCATCCGTAGGGCCCGTTCCGTGGCGTCCGTGAGGAGTCCACTCGCGCGGACCATGGCCTCGGCGAGGGCCATCACCAGGCCGGCGAGAGAAGAGCATGGAGACGATCCCGCGGAGCGGACCCGTCGGCGCGGATGAGGGCGAGATGAGGACTTCTTCATCTCGGCACGGCCTGTGGGCGCTCAGCCGTCCAGTCCGATGGCGAACGCGGCCTCCAGGTCGTGCTGTGAGTACGTCCGGAACGCCACATGCGTGTCGGTGCCCAGCACGCCGGGGATCTTGCTGATGGACCCGGGGATCACATCGGCCAGGTCGTCGTGGGCCTTCACCCGGACCATGGCGACCAGGTCGTAGGTACCGGTCACCGAGAACACCTCGCTCACGGATTCGAGCGCGGCGATCGACTCCGCGATCTCCGGGATCCGGTCCACGCTGGTCTTGATGAGCACGATCGCGGTGATCACGGCTGTTTCTCTCCCTCGGGGGCCGGAGCGGGGACGTCCGACGGAACATCCACGGGCGCTTTCACTCTAGCCCCACGCCCGTAACGCCCCCACGCGTAGACGAAACCCAGTCCGAACCCCACCAGATGCGCGAGATAAGCGACCCCCGGACCCGAGGTCTGGCGACCGGCGGCCAGCCACTGCAGGCTCACCCAGAACGGCAGGGTCACCCACGCCGGGAACCGCAACGGAAGAAAGAAGAGGAAGGGCAGAAGGCTCGTCACCCGCGCCCTGGGGAACAGGAAGAGAAACGCGCCGAGGACCGCCGAGATCGCCCCCGACGCACCGACCAGCGACTGCGGCGACCCGGCGTGCGCGGCCGCGTACGCCACCAGGGCGAGATAACCGCAGCCCGCGTAGAAGAGGGCGAACTCCACATGGCCCATGCGTTCCTCGGCCATCGCCCCGAAGACGAAGAGGAAGAGCATGTTGCCGAGGAGATGCAGCCAGCTGCCGTGGACGAAGAGCGCCGTGAGGGGGGTGAGCGCCGCGCGCGGAGGGCCGTGGAACAGCTCGGCCGGGACGACGCCCCAGCGTCGGAAGTACGCCCTCTGAGCGGCGAGCAGCTCGTCGCCGGTGCCGTACACGGGGTTGAGGCCCGCCGCCGGTCCGATCAGGAAGATCGCGCAGCAGACGGCGATCAGCCCGTACGTCACCGGCGCCGACTCGTTTCGTACGGCCCGGGCGGCCGAGGTGCTCCACTTGCCGATCATGAACAGAGCATGACGTAACGGGACTCAACCGCACAGACCGCCTCGCCGCCGACGGTGAGTGGCCCCGCCCTCGCGGGCAATCCGCGCCGTCACCGCAGGCGAACAGGCGTCCAGGACCGGTCAGGCCGTAGGGTTACGAGCCACACGCACCGGGAGCCGGTGCTTCACGGAGACTGGAAGAAGGAAGAGCAGCCACGATGACGGTTCCCCTGCCGACGGACACCACCCGCTGGCGCTGCACGCTCTGTGGCAACCTCACGCGGTTCGACGTGACCCGCTCGTCGAAGGTCGTCGAGTACGTTCACCTCGACCTCGCCGGGAAGCCGGAGGTCGAGGAGCGCAACGTGGTCAGTGAGACCATCGAGTCGGTCCGTTGCCGCTGGTGCAACGCCGTGGACCAGGTGGAACTCGTGGACAGGCCGGGCGCCGGCTCCTGAGGGAGCGGTCCCGCACAGACATTGGGGTGACGGATGGTGGAGAGCTCAGGCGGGGGGCCGGGCGACGGCGCCGCTGAGGTGCTCGACCGTCCGCTGCCCGAGGGCGTCCGCAAACGCGTCGTGCAGATCGTCTCCGACGGCTTCGGCGGGCTGACCGTCGCCGAACTGCCCGCCCAGCTCAGGCAGTACGCCCGGTTCGCCCCGAACCGCCGGGTGAAGTTCGCCGGGAACGCGATGGCGGCCGCCGTGGAGGGCGACACGCTCTTCAGGCAGCGCATCGGGGAGCGGTTCCGGGAGGCCCACCCGGAGCTGGCCGGCGCTCTCGACACGGGCGCGCCGCCCCCGGCCGCGGACCCGCTGGACGTGGCGGCCGCGGCCTACGTACTGCGTCCCACGGGCTGGGTGAAGCTGGTCGCCGCCGCCGGCGAGGAGGCCCTGCGCGCGGACGCCGAGCGCGCCGACGAGGAGAGCCGGGCCGAACTGGAGCGGCTGCGCGAGCAACTCGCCGAGGCCCGCGGCCACACCAAGGCCGAGACGGAGCGGCTGCGCGCGGAGCTGGAATCGGCCAAGAAGGACGCCGACTCGCTGCACCGCAAGCTCCGGGCCGCCCTCAGCGACGTCAAGCGCGGCGAGGCCGCCCTGCGCAAGCTGCACGCCGAGATGGAGACCCTGCGAGCCGAGGGCCACGCCCAGGTGTCCGCCGCCGAGAGCGAGACCCGGCGGCTCAAGGCCCGGCTCGGCGAGGCGGAGGCCGCCCTGGAGGCCACCCGGCGGGCCGCCCGCGAGGGCCGCAGCGTCGAGGACATGCGGGTTCGGCTGCTGCTGGACACCGTGCTGGACGCGGCCCAGGGCCTGCGGCGGGAACTGGCACTGCCGCCGGTCTCCGTACGGCCCGCCGAGACCGTCGACGCGGTCGAGCCGGGCCGGATGACCCCGAAGGACATCGCCGCTCGCGCGCTGTCGGAGAACGACCCGGCCATCCTGGACCAGTTGCTGGCGCTGCCGCAGGCCCATCTCGTCGTCGACGGCTACAACGTCACCAAGACCGGCTATCCGCAGATGCCGCTGGAGAAGCAGCGGCTCCGGCTCCTCGGGCAGCTCTCTCAGCTCGCCGCGCAGACCGGCGCCGAGGTGACCTGTGTCTTCGATGGTGCGGAGCTGGCCGCGCCGGTGCTGCTCGCGCCGCCGCGCGGGGTGCGGGTGCTGTTCTCGAAACCGGGTGTCACGGCCGACGAGTTGATCCGCCAGCTGGTGCGTGCCGAACCGCCCGGTCGGCCGGTCATCGTCGCCTCCACCGACCGTGAGGTGGCCGACGGGATCGCCAGGGCGGGGGCCCGGCCGGTCGCCTCCGCGGTGCTCCTCAAGCGCCTTTCGTGACCTTTTGACGCCGTGCGCACCAAGGGCAACGTACGGGCTCTATGCCCGAATTGACGGAACTGTTGCGCAACGTAGCGTCAACCGAGCGCTACTGCGTGTGTGTTGAGTGTAAATTGTGCGCCCTGGGGCGGGATTTTTCCTGTGGGGGATTTGAAGTGATCACCATTGGGTCACTAGGGTCTGGGCTCAAACCTCTGAACGGGTGATCGTCGCCGGAGTCCCCGCCGGTCGGTCGCTCACATGAAGGAGTTCACCTACCGTGGCGTCCCACCGTCGACCCAAGCAGCCGAGCCGTGCGCGTGTGACCGTGCTCACCTCTGCTGCCGCCGCTGCCGTGGCCCTGAGCTCGCAGGCCGCCAACGCGGCGCCCGCCGAGAAGCCGAGCAAGGACGACGTCCAGGCGAAGGTCCACAAGCTCTACGAGGACGCCGGGCGGGCCACCGACAAGCTCAACGGGGCCGAGGAGAAGCAGGAGAAGCTCGAAAAAGAGATCTCCACGATCCAGGACAACGTCGCCAAGGGCCAGGAGGAGCTCAACGAGCTGCGTGAGGGCATAGGCCTGGCGGCCAGCGCCCAGTACCGCTCGGGCGGCATCGACTCCTCGATCCAGCTCTTCCTCTCCGCCGACCCCGACGACTACCTGGACAAGGCCGCCACGCTCGACCAGCTGACCGGCCAGCAGGTCGAGGCGCTCAAGAAGATCCAGGAGAAGCAGCGCACGCTCGCGCAGCAGCGCCAGGAGGCCACGGAGAAGCTGGAGGACCTCGCGGACACCCGCGAGACCCTGGCCGACAAGAAGAAGGAAGTCCAGAGCAAGCTGGCCGCCGCGCAGAAGCTCCTCAACACCCTGACGGCCGAGGAGAAGGCCGCCCTGGACGAGCAGGAGACCCGCGCCAGCCGCGACGCCGGGGAACGCGTCGAACTCGGCAACGAGGCGCCCGCCTCCAACTGGGGTGCCGCCGCCCTCGCCGCCGCCGACACCCAGGTCGGCAAGCCCTATGTCTCCGGCGGCAGCGGCCCCAACTCCTACGACTGCTCCGGGCTGACCCAGTGGGCCTATGCCCAGGCCGGTGTCTCGATCACCCGGACCACGTACACCCAGCAGAACGACGGCACGAAGATCGGCCGTGACGCACTCAAGCCGGGTGACCTGGTGTTCTTCAACGACCTCGGCCACGTCGGCCTCTACGCGGGCAACGGCATGGTCCTGCACGCCCCGTACCCGGGCAAGGTCGTCCGCTACGAGTCGATGAGCACCATCGGCAGCTTCCAGTTCGGTGTCCGCGTCGCCTGACACCCGTTTCGCCTCCGACAGGGCCGATCGTCACACTCTGTGACGATCGGCCCTGTTTTTCTTCAAGATCAGGACACAGTGCCGCCCGAACGGGCGAATTCCGACACCTCGTGCTGACCCCTTCCCCCGCTGGTGACCTGGGTCCCAGGCCGGACGTCACGCTGCGTTGTCGTGGAGGTCTTTGGCTGGGACACCGTCGCGCGGCTACTGTCGGCCGCGCTTCCCTCACCCGCCGTGAGCGCCCCACGGGGCGTGCCCGGCCCGGGGGAGGTCCCTGTCCATCGTCGAAGGGAGTGCGGCTTCCCGTGGTGTCCCACAGTCGCCTTGTACCGTCCGGGTTCGACCGGGGCGCGGCCGCCGCCCTCGGTGTGCTGTCCGCCGCTGCCGCCGCCCTCGGCGCCATTCCCGTCCAGCAGGCCGCCGCCGCGCCGCACGACAACACCCGCGCCGAGGTGGACCGGTTGTACGAGGAGGCCGAGAAGGCCACCGAGGCGTACAACAAGGCCGACGAGCGCGCCGACGAGCTGCGTGAGCAGATCGGCACCGCACAGGACTCGATCGCCCGGCAGCAGGACCGCGTCAACGCCATGCGGGAGTCGCTGGGTTCGCTCGCCGGAGCCCAGTACCGCTCCGGCGCCGTCGATCCGTCGATCGCCCTGCTGTTCTCCGAGAACCCCGACGACTACCTCGACCGGGCCGCCGCCCTGGACCGCATCAGCGCCCACCAGGCGGGCGAACTCCACGACCTCCAGCAGGCCATGCGCGGCCTCGACCAGAACCGCGCGGAGGCCGGCGACAAGCTGACCGAGCTGGAGAAGAGCCGCGAGGCCGTCGCCCGGCACAAGCGGACCGTCGAGGGCAAGCTCGCCGCCGCCCGGCAGCTGCTCAACTCCCTCCCGGACGAGGAGCGCGCCGAGTACGACCGCGCCTCCCGCTCCACCGCCTCGGGCCGTACCGACATGCCCGAACCCTCCGGCGCCGTCGCCCTCAACGGCCGCGCGGCCGCCGCCGTCGCCGCGGCCCGCTCCGCCCTCGGCAAGCCGTACGTGTGGGGTTCCACCGGCCCCGACGGCTTCGACTGCTCCGGCCTCATGGTCTGGTCGTACGGGCAGGCCGGTGTCGGTCTGCCCCGTACCTCGCAGGCCCAGCGGTACGCCGGCACGCAGGTCCCGCTCTCCCAGGCGCAGCCCGGCGACCTGGTCACCTACCGGCCCGACGCCAGCCATGTCGGCATGTACGTCGGCAACGGACAGGTCATCCACGCCCCGTACCCGGGCGCCCCGGTCCGCTACGACCCCGTCGGCATGATGCCGATCGCCTCGGTCACCCGCCCCTGACCGCTTTGGCTCCCGGCCGCCGCAGGGCGGCCGGACCCCCGTACGATCGGGAACGTGGCTGGTCGAAGGCGCACGACGCGTTCCCGGCCCGGGTCGGGGGGCCGGCGCGGGCTCCCGGGACGCGTAGGCGTCCCCTCGGCCCTCGTCCTCGCCCTCCTCGTCGGCTGCGGCGGCAACGCGGCCCCGGACGCCGCCCGCGCCGACGTCCAGCGGATGCTGGACCGGCGGGCCACGGCGGTCCTGGAGCGGGACGGGGCGGCCTACCGCGCCACCGAGGCGCCCCACTCCTCCGTCGCCGGTCAACTGGCCACCGGGGCAGCCGAGTTCGCCAACCTCCGCGGTCTGCCGCTGTCCTCCTGGTCGTACGACCTCAACTCCTTCGACCGCTCCGGCGACCGGGCCACGGCCGAGGCGGCCCTGCGCTACCGCATCCGCGGCTACGACAAGGCGCCCGTCACCGCAGTACGGACCCTGACCCTCGTCCGGGACGACGACGGGGCGTGGCGGGTCGCCGCCGACGAGCCCTCGACCAAGGGCACCGAACAACTCTGGGAGCAGGGGCGGATCATCGCGGTACGGGGGCAGCGGAGCCTCGTGCTGGGGGTCGGGCGGTCGGCGGACCTCCTGCGGGCGTACGCGGCGCTGGCGGACCGGGCCGTGCCCGCCGTGACGGAGGCGTGGGGCGAGGACTGGGCGCGGCGGGTCGTGGTCGTCGTACCGGAGTCGCTGGACGAGATGGCGGGGCTGCTGGGGGCGCCGGCGTCCGGGTACCGGGGGATCGCGGCGGTCACCACCGGGGAGGCGGGGGGCTCGGCGAAGGCACCGGCGGACCGGATCGTCGTCAACCCCGACGCGTACGCCGTCCTCGGCGACTTCGGCAAGCAGGTCGTCCTCACCCACGAGACGACCCACGTCGCCACCCGCGCCCACACCAACGCCGCGACCCCGCTGTGGCTCTCCGAGGGCTACGCGGACTGGGTCGGCTACCGGGGCACCGGCCGCGCGGCCCCCGAGGTGGCCCCGGAGCTCCGGCGTGCGCTGGCGGAGGGACGGCTCCCGGCCGCCCTCCCCGCCGACGCCGACTTCGGCTTCGACGGCGACTCCGGGAGACTCGCCCAGGCCTACGAGAGCGGGTGGCTGGCCTGCCGCCTGATCGCCGACCGCTGGGGCGAGGTCCGCCTGGACGAGTTCTACCGGGCGGTCGGGGCGCACGGGGAGCGGGAGGGGGCGGTGGAGGGTGCCTTGGAGGAGGTTCTGGGCACGTCGGTCGAGGAGTTCACGGGGGAGTGGCGGGAGTACGTTCGGGCGCAGCTGGGTTGAGGGTGGGGGTGTGGGGGTGCGGTGTCGGGTGCGGGTCCGGTGGGGCTTCTCGCGCAGTTCCCCGCGCCCCTGAAAAGCAGGGGCTGCGCCCCGCGCTCTTCAGGCCCGCAGGGCCTGCGCTTTCAGGGGCGCGGGGAACTGCGCGACCAGCCCCCACGCGCCCGCACCCGACACCGCACCCCACACCCCCACCCTCAGGAACCCAACGGCTCCTTCGCACGCTCGGCCCGCTCCGGGGCGCGCCCCGGAGCGCCCCCCACCACCGTCTCCCGCCACAACTCGAACGCCGCCAGGAGCGCCGCCAGGACGAGGAGGCCGTTGCGGACGAAGAGGAGCGTGACGCCCAGCCAGTCGCTGGCCACGACATGGCCGAACCAGATCGGGAACTCCAGGACGGTCACGAAGGACGCCACCAGGACCATGACCGCCGACGGCCCCATACGGCTCGCCCGGAAGCAGAGACAGACGGCGGCCAGGCCCACCAGCCACACCATGTACTGGGGGCTGATCACCCGACTCGTGGCCGTGAACATCAGGACCCCCACGAACGCCGCGTCCGCGAGGCTGTGCGGCGCGAACCGCCGCGCCCGCACCCGCCACAGCAGCAGCCAGGCGAAGGCCACCCCGCTGAGCACCAGGGCCGCGTCGCTGACGACGTCGACGTGCGGGCCGAGGAACTCCACCGAGCCGTAGTTGAGCAGTACCTCCCCCTCCCAGCCGAACTGCCGGGCCACATGGAACACCAGCGCGCCCAGCGACTCCACCTCGGTGCCCCGGTCGCGCTGGAAGGTCAGGAAGGCGAAGGCGCCGGGCATGGCCAGGGCGAAGCCGGCCGCCAGTGTGAGGCCGGTGGCCGCCGCCCAGGTCCAGGCGGCACGCCGGCGGGCGCCCAGGAGCAGCAGCGCCGGCCACACCTTCAGCAGGGCCGCGAAGGCCGTCAGCGCCCCCATCGCGCGCGGATGGCGGCTGCCGGCCAGGAGGGCCGCGACCGCCACCGCCGTCACCATCACGTCGTACCGGGCGTACACGGTCGGACCCAGCAGGGGCAGGCCCACCACCCACACCCGGGCGCCGCGCCAGGTCTTCCCGGGACGCGCGCCCGCGTGGAGGAGCAGCGCGAGGACCCCGAGGTCGGCGAGGAAGGCGAGGACGAAGAAGGCCGACGCGTAGTCCAGGAAGGGCAGCAGCGCGGGGGAGAGGATCGCGAGGGCGGCGGCGGGCGGGTACTGCCAGGTGACGTCGTCCAGGGGATACGTTCCCGCACGCAGGGTCCCGTACCAGCCGTGGTAGATCACCGAGACGTCGCCGGTGACGTCCGGCCCCGGGAACACGAACACCTTGAAGACGAACAGCAGCAGGAGCAGCCGGCTCGCGCCCCAGAGGGTGAGCAGCCCGAACGGCAACCGTCGCGAGCCCGTCATGTCCGTCTGAGCCACGTGAGTCCCTGTCCGTCCGCGCGCTGGTTCGTGTTGGTGAGGGACATGATCCCCCGTCGGGCTGTGAGGCTGCCGTGAAGCATGGCCGGGGCGGTGGGGCGAGGGCCCGTTCGGTAGGGTCGGCGGCGATGTACAAGACCCTGATCGTGACCAACGACTTCCCGCCCCGGCCCGGCGGCATCCAGGCGTTTCTGCACAACATGGCGCTGCGGCTGGACCCCGAGCGCCTCGTCGTCTACGCGTCGACGTGGAAGCGGAGCCGGGAGGGCGTGGAGGCGACGGCCGCCTTCGACGCCGAGCAGCCCTTCACCGTCGTCCGTGACCGGACGACCATGTTGCTGCCGACGCCCGCCGTCACCCGCCGCGCGGTCTCGTTGCTGCGCGAGCACGGTTGTACGTCGGTGTGGTTCGGCGCGGCGGCCCCCCTCGGCCTGATGGCCCCCGCGCTGCGTCGGGCGGGCGCGCGGCGGCTGGTGGCCACCACGCACGGCCACGAGGCGGGCTGGGCGCAGCTGCCCGCCGCCCGGCAGCTGCTGCGGCGCATCGGCGAGGGCACGGACACGATCACCTACCTGGGCGAGTACACCCGCTCCCGGATCGCCACGGCCCTCACCCCGGACGCGGCCGGGCGGATGGTCCAGCTGCCGCCCGGCGTCGACGAGAAGACGTTCCACCCCGGCTCCGGCGGCGCCGACGTCCGCGCCGGGCTGGGCCTCACCGACCGCCCGGTCGTCGTCTGCGTCTCCCGGCTGGTGCCGCGCAAGGGGCAGGACACGCTGATCCGGGCGATGCCCGGCATCCTCGCGGCGGAGCCCGAGGCGGTGCTCCTGATCGTCGGCGGCGGACCGTACGAGAAGGAGCTGTGCCGGCTCGCCCACGAGACCGGGGTCGCCGGGTCCGTCCGCTTCACCGGCGCCGTCCCCTGGTCCGAGCTGCCCGCCCACTACGGCGCCGGTGACGTCTTCGCCATGCCGTGCCGCACCCGACGGGGCGGTCTGGACGTCGAAGGGCTGGGGATCGTCTACCTGGAAGCCTCCGCCACCGGTCTGCCCGTCGTGGCGGGCGACTCCGGCGGCGCCCCCGACGCCGTGCTCGACGGCGAGACCGGCTGGGTCGTACGGGGCGGCTCCTCGACGGACACCGCCGAACGCGTCGTCACCCTCCTCGGTGACCCGGAGCTCCGGGCCCGCATGGGACAGCGGGGACGGGAGTGGGTGGAGGAGAAATGGCGCTGGGACCAGTTGGCGGAGCGGCTGGAAGCCCTGTTGTGAAGGCCGCCCCATAGGTCCGTTCCAATCCCTGTCGCGCATCTAGCCGGAGCCGGAAAATCCGCACATGCTGCGCACATGACAGCAAAACTGATGCAGCGTCACCTGACGAGACGTCACATACTTGGTATGGCCGCCCTCCAGACGGCGGCCGCCCTCGGGCTCACCCGCATCGACCTCCGGTCCGCACACGCGGCCGAGCCCGACGCCGTCGACAACGCCCCGGCGATCGTCATCGGTTCCGGCTACGGCGCCGCCGTGGCCGCCCTCCGGCTCGGCCAGGCCGGCATCCGCACCCTCGTCCTGGAGATGGGCAAGGCCTGGAACACGCCCGGCTCCGACGGCAAGATCTTCTGTTCGACCAGGGAACCGGACGAGCGGTCCATGTGGTTCAAGACCCGGACCGAGGCCCCGCTCGCCACGTTCCTCTGGCTGGACGTCGTCAACCAGGACATCAGCCCCTACCCCGGCGTGCTGGACCGGGTCCGCTACGCCAACATGTCGGTCTTCCTCGGCCGGGGCGTCGGCGGCGGCTCCCTCGTCAACGGCAGCATGGCCGTCACCCCGCTCCGGTCGTACTTCGCCGAGCAGTTCCCGACCGTCGACACCGCCGAGATGTACGCCACGTACTTCCCGCGCGCCCGCGCCATGCTCGGCGTCAACACCATCGACCCCGCGTGGTTCGAGTCCACCGAGTGGTACCGCTTCAGCCGGATCTCCCGGGCCCACGCCGAGAAGACCGGCCTGAAGACCACCTTCGTGCCCAGCGTCTACGACTTCGACCACATGCGGCGCGAGGCCGCCGGCACGGCGACGAAGTCGGCCCTCGCCGGAGAGGTCATCTACGGCAACAACCACGGCAAGAAGAGCCTCGACAAGACGTACCTGGCCGCCGCCCTCGGCACCGGCAACGTCACCATCCACACCCTGGAACGGGCCAGGGGCATCCGCCGGCTGAGCGACGGCACGTACGTCGTCACCGTCGACCGTATCGACGGCACGGGCGCGGTCGTCGAGACCAAGGAGTACGGCTGCACCTACCTGTTCCTCGGCGCCGGCAGCGTCGGCACCACCGAACTCCTCGTCCGCGCACGGGCGAAGGGCACCCTCCCCGCGCTGGACACGAGTGTCGGCGCCGGCTGGGGCTCGAACGGCAACGTGATGCTCGGCCGGGCCAACCACCTGTGGGACACGGTCGGGGCGAACCAGTCGACCATGCCGGTCATGGGCATCGACGACTGGGCCAACACCGCCAACCCCGTCTTCGCCGAGATCGCCCCGCTGCCCACCGGCCTCGAACACTGGGTCAGCCTCTACCTGGCGATCACCAAGAACACCGAGCGCGCCTCCTTCACCTACGACGCCGCCAGCGACTCGGCGAAGCTCGGCTGGAGCGCCGCCCAGAGCGCGGTCTCCTCGGCCATGGCCAAGAAGCTCTTCGACCGGATCAACTCCGCCAACTCCACGATGTACCGGTACGACCTGTTCGGCTCGTCCAACAAGGTGTTCGCCGACGACTTCACGTACCACCCGCTGGGCGGCTGTGTGCTGGGCAAGGCGACCGACGGCTACGGGAGGGTGAAGGGGTATTCGAAGCTGTACGTCACCGACGGTTCGCTGGTGCCCGGCTCGATCGGGGTGAACCCGTTCGTCACGATCACCGCGCTCGCGGAACGCACGATGGCGCGGGTCCTCGTGGAGGACACCGCGCCATGACCGTCGTACGTGTCTGAACTACTTCTGGTAGATCGCCTCGATCTCGTCCGCGTAGTCCTTCGCCACCACGTTGCGCTTGAGCTTCAAAGACGGCGTCAGGTGGCCCGACTCCTCCGTGAACTGGGAGGACAGAATGCGGAACTTCCGCACCGATTCCGCCTTCGACACCGCGGCGTTGCCGTCGTCGATCGCGGCCTGGACGGCCGCGTTCAGATCGGCGTCCGCGCTCAGCGACGCCGCGGTGGAGCCCGCCGGCTTGCCGTGCTCGGCGGCCCAACGGCCCAGGAACTCCTCGTCGATGGTGACCAGCGCGCCGACGAACGGCCGTCCGTCACCCACCACCATGCACTCCGCGACCAGCGCGTGGGCGCGGATACGGTCCTCGATCACGGCCGGGGCGACGTTCTTGCCGCCCGCGGTGACGATGATCTCCTTCTTGCGGCCGGTGATCCGGAGATAGCCGTCCTCGTCGAGGGTGCCGATGTCACCGGTGTGGAACCAGCCGTCGGCCAGCGCCTCCTCGGTCGCGCCCGGGTTGTTCCAGTACTCCTTGAACAGGTGCTCGCCGTGCAGCAGCACCTCCCCGTCGTCCGCGATCCGGACGACGGACCCCGGCAGCGGCTGTCCGACCGTACCGATCTTCTGCCGGTCCCAGGGGTTGAACGCGGTCGCCGCGCAGGACTCGGTGAGACCGTAGCCCTCCAGGACCGTGAAACCGATGCCCCGGAAGAAGTGGCCCAGGCGCTCGCCCAGCGGGGCGCCGCCCGAGATCGCGAACTCGCCCTTGCCGCCGAGCACCGCGCGCAGCTTGCTGTAGACGAGCTTGTCGAACACCTTGTGCTTGATCTTCAGACCGAGGGCCGGGCCGGACGCGCTGTCCAGCGCCTTGCTGTACGCGATCGCCGTGTCCGCGGCCTTGTCGAAGATCTTGCCCTTGCCGTCCGCCTGCGCCTTGGCCCGCGCCGAGTTGTAGACCTTCTCGAACACCCGCGGCACACCGAGGATCAGCGTCGGACGGAAGGAGGCCAACTCGTCGGTGAGGTTCTTGATGTCCGGTACGGTGCCCAGCTTGATCGGCGCCATCATGGGCGCGACCTGCACGAGCCGTCCGAAGACGTGCGCGAGCGGGAGGAAGAGCAGGACCGAGCACTCGCCCGTACGGAACAGGGGCCGCAGCCGCTCCACCACGTTCCCGCACTCGGCGAAGAAGCTGCGGTGGGTGAGCACGCACCCCTTCGGGCGGCCCGTGGTACCGGAGGTGTAGACGATGGTCGCCGGGTCGTCTGCCTTCGCCAGCGAACTGCGCTCGTCGACGGCCGCGTCGGTGACGTCCTGGCCGAGGCGGCCCAACTCCTCCACCCCGCCGCCCTCGATCTGCCAGACGTGCTTCAACGCCGGCAGCCGGTCGCGCACCGACTCGACGGCGGCCGTGTGCCCGTCCAGTTCCACGATCATGGCGGTCGCGCCCGAGTCGGCGAGGATCCACTGCACCTGCTCCGGCGAGCTGGTCTCGTAGATCGGCACGGTGACCGCGCCGGCCGTCCAGATCGCGAAGTCCAGCAGAGTCCACTCGTAGCGGGTGCGGGACATCAGGCCGACCCGGTCGCCCGGCTGGACCCCGGCGGCGATGAGCCCCTTGGCCGCGGTGCGCACCTCGGCCAGGAACTGGACGGCGTTCACGTCCTGCCAGGCGCCGTCCACCTTGCGGGCGATCACGGCGACATCGGGATGCTGCGCGGCGTTTCTGCGGACGATGTCGGTCAGATTGCCGTCCGTCGGGACCTCGTACAAAGCCGGAAGGCTGAACTCGCGCAAGACTGCTGCTCCTCATAGGGCGCCGGCGCCACGACTCTGTGTTGCTGCGACGGTGCGGTCCAAGGCTGGGCGAGCGCTCAGGTCCCGCGTGGTTCCTTGGGTCTGACTGGTTGAAAACCTGAGCACAACTGGACTGCCCGGACGTTACCCGTCGGTATGGCCTCTCCGCGAGGGGGGTCCGGTGAGATGTTCTCCGCGTCACACATGGGGGCTCTCCCCGGGAAGAATAATCCCCTCACTTGCTGACTGGCCAGTAACCGCACGTG
This sequence comes from Streptomyces akebiae, assembly GCF_019599145.1. Classification (NCBI taxonomy): domain Bacteria; kingdom Bacillati; phylum Actinomycetota; class Actinomycetes; order Kitasatosporales; family Streptomycetaceae; genus Streptomyces; species Streptomyces akebiae. The sequence goes on from NZ_CP080647.1 coordinate 7,632,281, forward strand.
CGACCGGCTCTGTTCACGTATGCCGCACGCGCCTACGCTTGATCGTCATGGCACGCACACCGGACGGTAACGGCAGAACGCGCATTCACGTGGTCAGCGACGTGCACGGCAACGCGCACGACCTGGCCTCGGCGGGTGAGGGCGCCGACGCCCTGGTGTGCCTGGGCGATCTGGTTCTCTTCCTCGACTACGCCGATCACTCCCGCGGCATCTTCCCCGACCTCTTCGGCGCCGAGAACGCCACCCGGCTCGTCGAACTGCGCACCGCCCGGCGGTTCGAGGAGGCGCGCGAACTCGGGGCCCGGCTCTGGGCCGGCGTGGGCGAGGACCGCTCCGCCGTGATCGAGAGGGCCGTCCGCAAGCAGTACGCCGAACTGTTCGCGGCCTTCCCCACACCGACGTACGCCACCTACGGCAACGTCGACATACCGAAACTGTGGCCCGAGTACGCGGGCCCGGGGACGACCGTGCTCGACGGCGAACGGGTGGAGATCGGCGGCCGGGTCTTCGGCTTCGTGGGCGGCGGTCTGCGCACCCCCATGCGGACCCCCTACGAGATCAGTGACGAGGAGTACGCGGCCAAGATCGAGGCGGTGGGAGAGGTGGACGTGCTCTGCACGCACATCCCGCCGGAGGTGCCCGAACTGATCTACGACACGGTGGCGCGCCGATTCGAGCGGGGGAGCCGGGCGCTGCTGGAGGCGATCCGCAGGACCCGCCCCCGGTACGCGCTGTTCGGGCACGTCCACCAGCCGCTGGCCCGGCGGATGCGGATCGGGGCGACGGAGTGCGTCAACGTCGGACACTTCGCGGGCAGCGGGAAGCCGTGGGCGCTGGAGTGGTGAACGCCGGGTGGGGTGGCAAGGGTTCGGCGGGCGCGCGGTAGCCTTCACGCTGCACATACGTGCGCACCCACCTCCCTCACCGGACAGTCTCTGGAGGAGCCACGGCGATGGCGGAATTCACGAGTTCGAGCATCACGATCGAGGCTGCGGCGGCCGACGTCATGGGAGTGATCGCCGACTTCGCCCGCTACCCGGACTGGACGGGCGAGGTGAAGGAGGCGGAGGTGCTGGAGACCGACGGCCAGGGCCGCGCCGAGCAGGTCCGGCTCGTCATGGACGCGGGCGCGATCAAGGACGATCAGACGCTGGCGTACACCTGGACCGGGGCGAACGAGGTCTCCTGGACACTGGTCAAGTCCCAGATGCTCCGCTCCCTCGACGGCTCCTACATCCTCAAGCCGGTGAGCGACTCGGTGACCGAGGTGACCTACCAGCTCACCGTCGACGTCAAGATCCCCATGCTCGGGATGATCAAGCGCAAGGCGGAGAAGGTCATCATCGACCGGGCGCTGGCGGGCCTGAAGAAGAGGGTGGAGTCCGGCGTGTAGTTTTTTTGCCCCTGACGGGGCGCGCCCCGTTGCCCCCGACTGCGGGCGGTCGTGCCGCTGGGGCGGCACGGGTGGGCGCAGGCGGCACCCGGTGAGCGCCGGTAAGCGTCCCCATCCCCGCTCAGCCCCAGCGTCGGGTGCCGACGTGGCGCCGGTCCCGGTCCCGCTGGGTTACCGTTCACCCCCATGCGCACCATCCTGATCACCGGGCAAGGCGGCAGCGGCCGTACGACGGTCGCTGCGGCCACGGCGCTGGACGCGGCCCGCGCGGGCACCCGCGCGCTGGTCCTCAGCGCCGACCGCGCGGACGGGCTGGGCGCGGCCCTCGGCACGGCCACGGGACCGGAACCCGTGAAGGTGGCGCCGAACCTCACCGCCTGGCGCCCCGACGCCGCGGCCGGCTTCCGGGAGGACCTCGTCGCGTTCCAGGAGCGCGCCGCGTCCGTCCTCGACCTGCTGGGCGCGGGACGGCTGGACGCCGAGGAGCTCACGCCCCTGCCCGGCGCCGAGGAACTCGCCCTGCTGCGGGCGCTGCGCGACGCCGCGCTGTCGGAGGCGTACGACCTGCTCGTCGTCGATCTGCCCCCCGCACCACAGGCCCTCGCCCTGCTCGGTCTCCCCGAGGAGTTGCGGCGGTACCTGCGCCGGCTGCTCCCACCGGAGCGACAGGCGGCCCGTGCGCTGCGGCCGGTCCTCGGCCGGCTCGCCGGAGTGCCGATGCCCTCCGAGTGGCTGTACGAGACGGCCGCCCGCTGGGACGTCGAACTGGCCGCCGTCGCCGCGATCGTCGAGGACCCGGGGACGAGTGTGCGACTGGTCGCGGAGCCCGGTCCGGCCGGCGCCGACCAGATGCGCCTCGCGGGCGTCGGACTCGCCCTGCGGGCCCTCCCCGTCGACCTGCTGATCGCCAACCGCGTCCTGCCCCAGGGCACGCACGACACCTGGCTCGCCGGCCTCGTCGCCCAGCAGCGCAAGGCGTTGGAGGAGTGGGAGGAGCAGGGCGCGACCCGTCCCGTACGGGGCGTCGGCCACCTCGGACGCGACCCCCGCGGCCCCGACGACCTCGCCGCTCTCGGCGTACCCGGTACGGGTGACTCTCCCGCACGCGTCGTCTGGCCCGTCACCGACAACCTCGGGGACGAGGGCGTGCTCGTGTGGCACATCCCGCTGCCCGGCGCGATACGGGACGAGCTGGATCTCATCCGGCGCGGCGACGAGTTGGTCGTCACGGCGGGCCCGATGCGCCGTATCGTTCCGCTGCCGTCGGCACTGCGCCGCTGCACGGTCGACGGCGCGGCCCTGCGCGACGGCAGCCTGAGGATCCGATTCGCGCCGGACCCGCAGTTGTGGCCCCGGACCCGGTGAACCGCATACGGCCGTTCGGGTAACGTCGAAGGTACGAACCGTAGGCAGGAGCCCGCCATGAGCGAAGAGCGCCCCACGTCCGACGCCGCTCGTGAGGACGCGGCCGCTCGCAGGGACGCGGCCGAGGAGGTACCGACGGCCGAGCGGGCACGCGAGAGCGACCGTGTGCGCGCCACCGACGCCGACGCCTGGGCGACGGCGTGCGAGGAGGATCTGATCGCGGAGAAGGCCCGCCGTCGCGCCCGGTACGGGCCGCCCCCGGGCTCGGCCGCCGAGGAACTGCGCAAGCTGGTCGACACCGTCGCGGACAAGCTGTCCGGGCTGCAGTCGCCGCTGCTCGGCGCGGTCGCCGGCGGCGCGGCCCAGCAGATGGTCAACCAGGTCGTCCGACAGGCCAAGGCCGCCGTCGAACCCGTCATCGAACGCAACCCGGACGTCTTCGACCATCTCGCCGCCGCCGGCGGTGAACTCCTCGCCGCGTACCGCTCCGCCGTCGAGGCTCAGGAGCGCCGCTGGACGAACCGGGCCACCGGCCACCAGGGAGGCCGCGACCAGGGTGACGATCCGGGGCCCGGGGAGCGCATCGACCTGGACTGACGGCGGGCCCGTCCGCCGGGCGGACGCCGGGAGTCCCGGGGCAGGGCCTCGGGTACGGTTGGCCGTAGCGGGGCTCGACCGAAACTGAGGGATTCATGGGACTCACCATCGGCGTCGACATCGGCGGTACCAAGATCGCGGCCGGTGTGGTCGACGAGGAAGGCAACATCCTCTCGACCCACAAGGTGCCGACCCCGGGCACGCCCGAGGGGATCGTGGACGCCATCGCCGCCGCCGTCGAGGGCGCGCGAGCCGGACACGAGATCGTCGGTGTCGGCATCGGCGCGGCCGGCTATGTCAACCGTCAGCGGTCGACGGTCTACTTCGCCCCCAACATCGACTGGCGCAACGAGCCGCTCAAGGAGAAGGTCGAGGCCCGCGTGGGCCTGCCGGTCGTCGTGGAGAACGACGCCAACGCCGCCGCCTGGGGCGAGTACAAGTTCGGTGCGGGCAAGGGCCACCGCAACGTCATCTGCATCACCCTCGGCACCGGTCTCGGCGGCGGCATCATCATCGGCAACAAGCTGCGCCGCGGGCACTACGGCGTGGCCGCCGAGTTCGGCCACATCCGGATGGTCCCCGACGGCCTGCTGTGCGGCTGCGGCAGCCAGGGCTGCTGGGAGCAGTACGCCTCCGGCCGGGCCCTCGTCCGTTACGCCAAGCAGCGCGCCAACGCCACCCCGGAGAACGCGGAACTCCTCCTCGGCCTCGGCGACGGCACCCCGGACGGCATCGAGGGCAAGCACATCTCCATGGCCGCCCGCCAGGGCGACCCCGTCGCCGTCGACTCCTACCGCGAACTCGCCCGCTGGGCCGGCGCCGGCCTCGCCGACCTCGCCTCCCTCTTCGACCCCTCCGCCTTCATCGTCGGCGGCGGCCTGTCGGACGAGGGCGAACTGGTCCTCGACCCCATCCGTAAGTCCTACAAGCGCTGGCTCGTGGGCGGCAACTGGCGCCCGGTCGCCGACGTCATCGCCGCCCGGCTGGGCAACGAGGCGGGCCTGGTGGGCGCGGCGGACCTGGCGAGAGAACCCGACCCGATCATGTAGCCGAGGGGCACTTCCCGCGCCCCTGGCTTTTGTCCTTCAGGGGCGCGGGGAACCGCGGGGGAAACCACGACGCACCTGTAGTCGCCAACGGACAAATGCCCCGAGCTCCTGGGCGTATCTTGATCCTCATGGCGACCACCCCGCTGCCCAACTCCCGCACCAACCCCGACGGTTCGGCAACCATCCGGGTCCTCAGCTACAACATCCGCTCCATGCGCGACGACACCTCCGCCCTCGCCCGAGTGATCACCGCCTGCGCCCCCGACCTGGTCCTCGTCCAGGAGGCCCCCCGCTTCTTCCGCTGGCGCAAGAAGCTCGCCAGGCTCGCCGCCGCCTCCGGCCTGGTCACCCTCTCCGGCGGGGCCACCGCCTCGGGGCCCGCGCTGCTGTGCGGCCTCCGCGCCACGGTCGAGCACACCGAGGACGTCCTCCTGCCCCTCACCCCGGGCCTGCACCGACGCGGCTTCGCCACGGCCGTGGTCCGCTTCGGCCGCGCCCGCCTCGGCGTCCTGTCCTGCCACCTCTCCCTCCACAAGGACGAGCGGTACGAGCAGGGCGGCATGCTCCTGGACCACCTCGCCGGCCTGGGTGTGCCGCACGCGGTCGCGGGCGGCGACCTCAACGAGCGCCCGCACGGCCGCACGTTCCGCCGCCTCGCCGGCGAACTCCAGGACTGCTGGACCATCAGCCCGTGGGGCGGCGAGTACACCTCCACCCCCACCGACCCCCACCAGCGCATCGACGCGATCCTGGCCACCGGCGGCATCGAGGTCCTCGGCTGCGGCGTCCCCCTCGACCTCCCCGGCATCACCGACGACGACCTGAGGGCGGCCACGGACCACCTGCCGGTCCTGGCCGCCCTCAGAGTCCCCGCCGAGGCCTAGAGGTGCCGTACCGCCCCTAGCCCGCGGCCGACGGGTACTGCTTGACCCTGTCGACGATCGCCCACCTGTCCAGGTACGAGAGCTGGGTGTACACCTTCATGTCCTTGCCGTCGCCCGAGGAACGCTCGTCACGGAAGCCGAGGAAGGCGTACGTCACCGGGTCGAAGATGAAGTGGCCGCCGTAGCTGGAGGCTCCCTCGGGCAGGGTCGGGTCGTTGTAGGTGATGGCCACGCCGACCCGGCCCTTGGCGTCCTTCTGGTTGGGCACCGCCTTGACACCCGGCACCATCCCGAGCGCCTCGTACGCCGCCGGCCGCAGCCCCTCCGGCATCACCGGGACCAGCTTGAGCAGTCCGGCGAGGCTGAAGTGGATGTGCGACCACTCCTGGTCGGTGATGTCGTCCAGGGAGGCGTCCTCCCCCTGGCGCCCGAAGGACTCCCTCTGGATCGCCAGGATCAACTGCTCCGGGTCGGTCGGCAGCTTCCGCAGCCTGCTCCAGTCCTGCGGCGGCCACACGCTCTCGTTGTCCTTCAGCGGAGGCGCCCACCACCCCTTGCTGAGCTCCATGACCCACGAGCGCCGGGAGCCGTCCACCGAGCGCCAGTTCTCGGCGACGTGGGTCTTCGTCGTCCCGGTCTTCTGGTTGGTCTCCTTGATGATCTCCTTCGTGTAGACGAACTGGTCGTCCCGCGGGCTGACCGGCTTCTCGTGCTGTCGCGCGTACGTGGCCGCCCCGTTGAGCACCGTCCGCGCGCTCACGTTCCGCATCGGCGGCAGGTCGGTCACCGGCGGCTTCGCGGTCCTGCCCCGGCCGTCGTCACCGTCGTGCCCCACGGCGACCAGGACACCGGCGGTGACGGCGGCGGCGACCAGCCCGCTCAGCGCGATCCGCAGGACCGGACGGCGCCGTACCGGTGAGGCGAGCCGGAAGGCCGGCTTCCGCGTCCGGTCCGCGTCCGGCGCGGTGACGGTGGCGAGCAGCCGGGCCCGCCCCCGCCGCCGGGTCTCCTCGTCCAGCGGGGGCGCCCCCGCGTCGTAGGCGGCGAGGTCCCGCAGCTCCCACAGGGCCCTCGGGTCGTCGATGTCACGCATGGGCGTCTGCCTCTCGGAAAGCGGTCGGATCGGATCCGCCCAGTGCTGCGCGCAGTCTGCCGCGAGCCCGGTTCAGCCGGGATCTGATCGTGCCGACGGGCACGCCGAGGGCCTGGGCCGCCTCTTCGTAGTCGAGGCCGGCCCAGGCCACCAGCAGCACCACGTCGCGGTGCCGGGCGGACAACCCGGCCAGCGCCGCCGCCAGTTCCCGGCGCACCCCCGTGGCACCGGCCCTGGCGACCGCCCGGTCCGCGACCGGCTCCTCGTGCTCCACCGGCTCCGGCAGCCGGGCCAGCGCCCTGAAGCGGCGCGCCTCGGCCCGCCGGTGCCGGCCGACGAGGTTGGTGGCGACACCGAACAGCCAGGGGCGGGCGTCGAGCCGCTCCAGGTCGTAGGTGTGCCGCCGCTGGAAGGCGATGGCGAAGGTCTCCGCCATCAGATCCTCCGCCGCCTCGGGACCCAGCCGCCGAGCCGCGTAACGGTGCACGGCGTCGGCATGGCGGTCGTAGAGGACGGCGAACAGCTCGGGCTCGTCCCGGGACCGCTCGATCACGCGGGCGTCACTTTCCTCGCGCTCTCTCTCGCGCTCTCTCTCGCGGGTGCCGAGTCCCGGTGGTCCGACGGGCATCGGGGCTCCTCTCGTTCGTCCGAACGCCTCGAACGCTTGGGCTCGTTCGGGTCGTGCACCCGTACTTCGCCGTTCACCGGAATCGAGTTCCATTCCGCCGCCGAGGCGCACGGCACGGGGCACCGGGCGACGGCGAGGGCCCGCCCGGAACGTTCCCGGGCGGGCCCTCGTACGCGACGCGACGTCGGTGGCGGTGGGGTCAGACGACCGCGCCCCGGCCCGGATCGTCGTCGTCCTCGTCGTCGCCCTTCATCCGCATCACCAGCGTGGCGAAGCCGCCGAGGAAGCCGCCGATGCCCAGGGTGGTGAGCCACCAGGTCATCTCCCAGCCGAGCAGCACGGCGAGCAGCAGCAGGACCGGCCCGCCGACGACGCCCAGCCAGGCGAACTTGGCGGTCGCGTCGGCCTCCGGCAGCGGGGGCGGCTCGGGCGGCACGAAGTGACCCTCGTCGTCCTCGTCGTCCTCGTCGGAGTCCTCGTCGCCGGTGTCCTCGCCGACCGGGTCGGGCACGCTGTAGTCGCGCGGGCCGGCCCCGACACCGGGCGCGAACGCGACCGAGCTGCCGAGCGGCCTGGGGGCCGCGGGTCCCGCGGCGCCGTCGGACGTCTTGTCCGCGGATTCCTCCGGCTCGGCCTCCAGGAGGGCCAGGTCCTCCACGGACCTGAACGGCTTGGCACCCGGCGGGTCCGGCGGCTCCTCACCGAACCCGGCGACGATGGCCCGCCAGGCGGCGTCCTCGTCGAACGGCACGTGCTGCTCCTCGCCCGCGAGCTGCTCCTCGCCCGGCGTATCGCCGGACGAGGCGCCCCCGGCGCCTTTGGCGGGGCCGCCTGCGGAGCTGCCCGAGGAGTCGCCCCGTGAGTCACCGGGTGAGGCGCCGAGCGGCGCCCCCTGCTCCTCCGGCTCACGCTCGGAGTCGTGCTCAGCCACCAGTGGCCGTCCCTTCCCTCTGCTCCAAGGATCCCGGACCGATCCGATCCGCGGACCCCGAATCAGACTGCTGTACGGATTCCGCGTCGGACTTCTTCACACCCGCCGCGGACTCCGTCGCGCGAGGCGCATCGGATCCCGCCACCAGCCGGGTGACGAACGCGTGGCTCTCCTCGAAGATCCGGTCCGCGTCGTGGTCCAACGTCGCGACATGGTGGCTCTGTTCCAGCAGGACCTCCGTGACGTCCGTCGAGGACACCCGGCCGAGGACGCGCTCGGAGTCGACGGGCGGCACCACATGGTCCCGTGGGCTGTGCAGCAGCAGCAACGGCTGGGTGACCTGGGGCAGTTCGCCGTCGACGAGGCGCAGGAAATTACGCAGGGAGTGGGCCGCGTGCAGCGGCACATGGCTGTACCCCACCTCCTCGACGCCCTCCTTGGCGATGTCGCTGGTGATCCCCTTCGTGGTGGGGACGAAGTGCCGGAGCAGGGGAAGGGCGTGCGCGGCCGGGCCGTGCACCTTGTTCGCCGGGTTGACGACCATCACGCCGGCGACCGCGTCCCCGTGCTTCGCGGCCAGCCGCAGCGCCAGGGCGCCGCCCATGGACAGCCCCGCGACGAAGACCCGCGTACAGCGCTCACGCAGGGTCCGCAGCTCGCGGTCCACCTCCGCGTACCAGTCCTGCCAGCCCGTCGGGCGGAGGTCCTCCCAGCGGGTGCCGTGGCCCGGCAGCAGGGGCAGCGCGACGGTCAGCCCGCGTTCGGCGAGATACTCCGCCCAGGGCCGCAGAGACTGTGGTGACCCGGTGAAACCGTGGCAGAGGAGGACTCCGACCTCCCCGCCCTCGTGGTGGAACGGCTCGGCTCCAGGAAGGACCGGCACGGTTCGGTCTCCTGTTCATGAGAAGGGTGTGAATGAGTCCGGATGTGGTTCACCGTACGCGACCGCACTGACACCGACCAGGGGCTTCGCCCGACACCGGTCGGACCTGTCGGACTCTTCCTCGGGCGTCCGGGTTAAGGTCTCCTCCACGGATCACAGAGAGGCACTCGGTTGTTGTACGGCGCGATGAAGGTCGCTATCGGGGGACCGCTCAAGGTCACCTTCAGGCCCTGGGTGGAGGGCCTGGAGAACATTCCGGCCGAGGGCGCCGCGATCCTCGCGAGCAATCACCTCTCCTTCTCGGACTCGTTCTTCCTCCCCGCGGTCCTGGACCGCAAGGTCACGTTCATCGCGAAGGCCGAGTACTTCACCACCCCCGGCCTCAAGGGCAAGCTGACGGCCGCCTTCTTCAAGGGCGTCGGCCAGCTCCCGGTGGACCGTTCCGGCGCGCGCGGCGCGGGTGAGGCCGCGATCAGGAGCGGCATACAGGTCATCGAGAGCGGCGAACTCTTCGGCATCTACCCGGAGGGCACCCGCTCGCCCGACGGTCGCCTCTACCGGGGCAAGCCCGGCGGCCTCGCCCGCGTGGCCCTCGCCACCGGCGCGCCCGTCATCCCCGTCGCCATGATCGACACGGAGAAGATCCAGCCCCCGGGCAAGGTCCTGCCCAAGGTCATGCGCCCCGGCATCCGCATCGGCAAGCCCCTCGACTTCAGCCGCTACCAGGGCATGGAGCACGACCGCTTCGTCCTGCGGGCGCTGACCGACGAGGTCATGTACGAGATCATGAAGCTCTCCGGCCAGGAGTACGTCGACATGTACGCGACCGCCGCCAAGCGGCAGATCGCGGACGCGGCCAAGGCCGAGAAGGAGGCCGACAAGGCCGCCAGGGCCGCCCTCGCCAAGGCTGCGAAGGAACAGGCCGCCAGGGAGCTGAGGGAACAGGCCGAGAAGGCCCGCGCCGACAAGGACGGCACGGACAAGGACGGTACGGACAGGGAGCGCCCGGCTTCGTGACCGCCGGGTCTCCGGGTACGGTCGCGTTCCGGACGCGTATGCCGGGGGTGCCCGGTGGCGAGTCAACAGGGGGTGGGGACGTGCCGAAGCTCGAGCGGGTCATGGCGATGTCGGTGGAGCAGCCGCTGTGGCGTGCGCTCACCGGCTACCGGGTGCTGACGATGATCTACGCCGTCGGCCTCTTCGTCAGCGCGTACGACAAGTTCGAGCGCCCCTGGCTGGCCGTCGCCTACTACGCGGTGCTGGCCGGCTGGACGCTGGTGACCCTGCCCAAGGTCGCGAGCGCCGCCAGCTGCACCAAGCGGTTCCTCGCCGCCGACCTGACCATCGCGATCGTCGGCATCCTGCTCACCCGGCTCGCCGACTCCACCGCGCGGGTGGAGGCCGGAGGCCCCACGCTGCCGTCGATATGGACCGCCGGCGCCGTCCTCGCCTTCGCCATCAAGGGCGGCTGGCGCTGGGCCGCCTTCGCCTCCACGCTCGTCGCCGTCGCCAACCTGGTCCACCGGGGCGCCCCCACCCGCGACACCATCCACAACGTCCTGCTGGTCTGGGTCGCCTCCATCGCCATCGGCTACGTCGTCGAGGTCGCCCGCGCCTCCGAGCGCACCCTTGCCCGCGCCCTGGAGATCGAGGCCGCCACCCGCGAACGGGAACGCCTCGCCCGCGACATCCACGACAGCGTTCTCCAGGTCCTGGCCATGGTCCAGCGGCGCGGCACCGCCCTCGGCGGGGAGGCCGCCGAACTGGGCCGGATGGCGGGCGAGCAGGAGGTCGCCCTGCGCACCCTGGTCTCCGGCGGCCTGGTCCCCGTCTCCCGGATCTCGGAGGACGCGGCCCACGGGGCCCTCGTCCGCGTGGTGGACGAGCCGGACGCGTCCGACGCCGGCGCCGCCGGGGACCCCGTGGACCTGCGGGCCCTGCTCGCCCCGTACGCCGGTGCGAAGGTCACCTTCTCCGAGCCCGGCGGCCCGGTGCCGCTCGCCCCGGGGGCCGCGCGGGAGCTGGCCGCGGCGGTCGGTGCCGCCCTGGACAACGTGCGCGCGCACGCCGGCGACGGGGCCCGGGCCTGGATCCTGGTCGAGGACTGGCCGGACGAGATCATCGTGACGGTACGGGACGACGGCCCCGGCATCCCCGAGGGGCGGCTCGCCCAGGCCGAGGGCGAGGGCCGGCTCGGGGTGGCCCTCTCCATCCGGGGGCGGCTGCGCGACATCGGCGGCACGGCCGAGCTGATCTCGGTGCCGGGCCAGGGCACGGAAGTCGAACTGAAGGTACCCAAGGCCGCACAGGGGCCGAGGGGCGTACGGGGGAAGGCGGAGAAACGGTGACGGAGAGCGTGGAGAGCGTGGACGACGGCGGGGCGGCGGTCGTAAGGCCCACGGACGGCCCGTCGGTGGGCGCCGGGTCGGTGGACGCGGTGGCGCGGCCCGGCGGGGGCGGCGGCCCGATCAGGGTCATGGTGGTCGACGACCACCCCATGTGGCGCGACGCCGTCGCCCGCGACCTGGCCGAGTCCGGCTTCGACGTGGTCGCCACGGCGGGCGACGGCGAACAGGCGGTACGGCGCGCCCACGCCACCGGGCCGGACGTGCTCGTCCTGGACCTGAACCTGCCCGCGAAGCCGGGCGTACAGGTCTGCAAGGAACTGGTGGGAGCCAACCCCGCCCTGCGCGTCCTCGTGCTGTCGGCGAGCGGGGAGCACGCGGACGTCCTGGAGGCGGTGAAGTCCGGCGCGACCGGCTATCTGCTGAAGTCGGCGTCGACGGAGGAGCTGATCGACGCCGTACGCCGCACCGCCGTCGGCGACCCCGTCTTCACTCCCGGTCTCGCGGGCCTGGTGCTCGGTGAGTACCGCCGCCTCGCCTCCGAGCCCGCGCCCGCCCCGGGCGCCGACGAGCCGAAGGCCCCGCAACTCACCGACCGCGAGACCGAGGTGCTGCGGCTCGTCGCCAAGGGCCTGAGCTACAAGCAGATCGCCGAGCGTCTCGTCATCTCGCACCGCACGGTCCAGAACCACGTCCAGAACACCCTCGGCAAGCTCCAACTGCACAACCGGGTGGAGCTGGTCCGCTATGCCATAGAGCGTGGTCTCGACGACGAGTAAACGTGTCGAATCACCCCATAGAGTGATGGCGATTTGATCAACTCCGGTCAACTCACCCTCAATCGGCCGTAATTCGCCGGAATTGGCTTCCCGTTCATGCCGAAGTGACCTGGATCACTATTAGCGTGACCCTCACCAGGCAACCGCGGCGAAGGGACATTTCCATGCGCGTCGGAGTACTGACCGGAGGCGGCGACTGCCCCGGGCTCAACGCCGTCATCCGAGGCGTCGTCCGCAAGGGCGTGCAGGAGTACGGCTACGACTTCGTCGGCTTCCGGGACGGCTGGCGGGGACCGCTGGAGAACGACACCGTCCGCCTCGACATCCCCGCCGTGCGCGGCATCCTGCCCCGCGGCGGCACGATCCTCGGCTCCTCGCGCACCAACCCGCTCAAGGAGGAGAACGGCATCCGCCGGATCAAGGAGAACCTCGCCAAGCAGGAGGTCGAGGCGCTCGTCGCCATCGGCGGCGAGGACACGCTCGGGGTGGCGGCTCGCCTGTCGGACGAGTACGGGGTGCCGTGTGTGGGCGTCCCCAAGACGATCGACAACGACCTCTCCGCCACGGACTACACCTTCGGCTTCGACACGGCGGTCGGCATCGCCACGGAGGCGATCGACCGCCTCCACACCACCGCCGAGTCCCACATGCGCGTCCTGGTGGTGGAGGTGATGGGCCGTCACGCCGGCTGGATCGCCATCCACTCCGGCCTCGCCGGCGGCGCCAACGTCATCCTCATCCCCGAACAGCGCTTCGACGTCGACAAGGTGTGCGCCTGGGTGACGTCCCGGTTCAAGGCCTCGTACGCGCCCATCGTGGTCGTCGCGGAGGGGGCCATGCCGAAGGACGGCGAGATGGTCCTCAAGGACGGCTCGCTCGACTCCTTCGGTCATGTCCGTCTCTCCGGCGTCGGCGAGTGGCTGGCCAAGGAGATCGAGAGGCGCACGGGCAAGGAGGCCCGTACGACCGTCCTCGGCCACGTCCAGCGCGGCGGCACGCCCTCGGCCTTCGACCGCTGGCTCGCCACGCGCTTCGGCCTCCACGCCATCGACGCGGTGCGCGACCGCGACTTCGGCAAGATGGTCGCCCTCCGCGGCACCGACATCGTCCGCGTCCCCATCGCCGACGCGACGGCCCGCCTGAAGACCGTCGACCCGAAGCTCTACGAGGAGGTCGGCGTCTTCTTCGGCTGAGGCGGGCGCGTCATGGCGCGCAGTTCCCCGCGCCCCTGAAGAGCAGGGGCTGCGCCCCGTGCCTTTCGCCCTGAGGGCCGGAGGCCCGAAAGAGGCGCGGGGAACTGCGCGACCAGCCACCACCCACCCACCCACCCGCACCCGACCCACGACCCCGCACCCCCCGCAGGGCCTACACCGCCCGCAGCGACTGCACCCCCACCACCAACTCACGCACCACACTCACCCCGTCCAGCGTCAGCACCGACTCCGGATGGAACTGCACCCCCGCGAACCCGGCACCCCGCAGCGCGTGCACCTCCCCACCCTCACCACGGCTGACCTCGACGCCCCGCGCCGCCAACTCCCCGGCCTCCGCGTCGTCGCAGCGGGCCACGAAACTGTTGTAGAACCCCACAGTCTCCGGCCGCCCGAACAGATCGATCTCCGTCTGCGCCCCCTGGTACGGCACCTGCTTCCGCACGATCTCCAGCCCCAACTCCGCCGCGATCAGCTCGTGCCCGAGACACACCCCGAGCACCCCGTACCGATGCCCCCGCAGCACCTCGGCGGTCAGCGACCGCAGGAACCCCATCTTGGGGTCGTCCCCGTCCGACGGATTCCCGGGCCCGGGCCCCAGCACCACCACGCCCTCGTGCGCGAGCACGCCCTCCCGCAGCCCCGGCTCGTCATACCGTCGCACCGTCACCTCCAGCCCCGACGACCGCAGCAGATGCCCGAGCATCGCCGTGAAGGTGTCCTCGGCGTCGACGACGAGAGCGTGCCCGGTCAGCTCGCCCGTCCGCTCCCGCATCCGCAGCCAGAACGGCGCCAGCGAGGCCCGCCGCCCGTCCAGCGCGGCCCGCACCCGGGGATCCTCGGCCAGCCCCGGCCGCACCCGCTCCCGCCCCGGCCGTCCGGGCCGTACCCCCAGCGCCGCCAGCACCCCCGCCGCCTTCGCATGGGTCTCGGCGACCTCGCTCGCGGGGTCCGACCCCCGCACCAGCGTGGCCCCCACCGGCACCTTCAGCCGTCCGTCCGCCGCGATGTCGGCCGTACGGATCAGGATCGGCGAGTCCAGCGTCTGCGCACCGCCCGCGTCACGCCCCAGCAGCGCCAACGCCCCGGCGTAGTACCCGCGCCCCACACCGTCCCGCCCGAGGGGCTCGTACCGCTCGATCACCCGGCAGGCGTTCTGCACCGGCGACCCGGTGACCGTCGCCGCGAACATCGTCTCCCTCAGCACCTCCCGCACGTCCAGCGAGGACCGCCCGCGCAGCTCGTACTCGGTGTGCGCCAGATGCGCCATCTCCTTCAGCCGGGGCCCGACCACGACCCCGCCCATGTCACCGACCGTGCACATCATCTTGAGCTCCTCGTCGACGACCATCGACAGCTCCTCGATCTCCTTGCCGTCACCGAGGAAGGCCAGCAGATCCTCCGGGGTGGGGCCCTCGGCCGGATAGCGGTACGTCCCGCTGATCGGGTTCATCACGACCGTCCCGCCGGACATCCGCACATGCACCTCGGGGCTGGCACCGACGAGGGTGCGCTCCCCGGTGTGCACCACGAACGTCCAGTACGCCCCCCGCTCGCCCTCCAGCAGCCGCCGGAACAGCGCGAGCGCGTCGGCGCGGGCGAAGCCCGGGACCGTGCCCTCGTACGTCCGCCGGATCACGAAGTTGGCGCCCTCGCCCCGCCCGATCTCCTCGCGCAGCACCCGGCCGACGATCTCGGCGTACTCCTCGTCGCCCACGTCGAAGCCACCGCCCTCGACCCGGACGTCGTGCGCGGGCAACTGCGCGAGAGCCCGCTCCAGCGGCAGTTCGTACGACTCCTCCGGCACCAGCACCGACAGGGGCGTCCCGTCGTCGCGGACGTCGAAGCCGCGTTCGCGGATCTGCCGGAACGGGACGAGCGCCAGCCCCTCGTCGGGGAGGTCGGCGAGACGCTCGTACGTCGTCACCGGGCCGATCAGCAGCTCCACCGTGTCGTGGTCGTGGAGGCCGGGTGTGCGGCGCCGCAACAAGGCGAACGGGCGGTCGTCGGACAGGAGCCGGGTCAGGTCCATGGGTTCCTCTTCCCTGGGGATCACGGTCGTCGTGGTGAGTCGTGGTGATCGAGAGGAACGGCCCGGCCCTGGAAACACCGAAGGCCGCCCCTCGGGCGGCCTTCGCGAAGTCTTGCGTACGCGCAGTCAGTGGGCCGCCGGATGAGCGGTCCACCACCAGTTCTGGGTCGGGTGCGCGAACATGCGCCGCACCCTACCGGAGAAACTCCGGAAACTCACATGATCGACACCTGGTGGTCGGCTTAGGATCACGCGTGCCACTCATACCGAGAACGCGACCCCTGGCCCTCGTGGCGGCGACGGCCGCCCTGCTCGCCGGGCTGACCGGACAACCCGCTTCGGCCGCGGAGGAGCCGACCACCACTCGACTGGCGCTCGCCGGTGACCTGTTCAAGATGACCGACACGAGCACCGCGACGGCCGCGACCACCCTCGCCGGTCGGCTGGCCGACGCCGACCTCGACGACGTCGTCACCACCGAGTACACGACGGACTCGGCGGGAGCGGCCGATCCCGGCATGAACCTGGGCTCGATGCGCGCCTGCGCCGGCGACGAGACCAAGGCGCTGCCGCCGGTGGACCGGAAGATCGCCTGGTGCTGGTCCTCGGCGCTCGGCGACGACACCACGCCCCGCTGGTGGCCCCAGGGCATGAGCACCACCGGCACCGCCGACGGGGCGGACGGGGCGATCCAGGGCAGGAGCGTCACGGCGGTCGCCTGGCACTACAAGACCTTCCGGACCGATGCGACGGGCACGGTCGAGCCGGCCGACAAGTGCCGCACCAACAACCTGCTCAGGCTCTCCTTCATCGACCGCGACACACTCAAGTACCGCCACGTCCTGCTCGTCGAGCCGACCTCCGGCGGCCAGAACTTCAAGTTCGTCACCGGCCACGGCGGCGGCATCGTCTGGTACGCCAACCACCTCTACGTCACCGACACCACCGGCGGCATCCGCGTCTTCGACGTCAACAAGCTGAGCAAGGTCGACACCTACGGTTCCGGGCTCAACACCTACGGCGTCGACAGCGTCTCCGGCCGGTCGAGCGCCTGCGGCCACCCGTACGTCCTGCCGCAGACCCACTACTACAAGCAGGCCTCCCCGCCGCCCTCCGGCGGCTGCGACAGCGACGCCGTCGACGGGACCCCCGACCCCGACTCGCTCTGCTACTCCTGGCTCTCCCTCGACAAGAGCGGCGGCAGCCCGTACAAGCTGGTCGCCGGTGAGTGGTACGGCGGCGCCGCGGGCGCCCGGATCGTGCGCTACCAGCTCAATCCGACCAGCGCCTCGACCTATCCGGGACTGCTGAACATGTCCGGCGGCAAGACGGTGATCCAGGACGCGTACGCGGCGACCCGCTATGTCGGGCTGCAGGGCGGCATGACCTGGACCGACGACACCGGGCTGCTGAACTTCGCCTTCCACAAGGGCTGCGCCCTCCAGCCCGCCGTGTTCTCCCGCACCTGGGTGGGCGACACCCGCGCCCCGACGGCCTGCAACGTCACGGTCGGCGGCCTGCCCCACGCGAGCGGCAACTGGGCGGTCGGCACCCCCCAGGCCCTGAGCCACTGGCCGAGGCTCGGCACGGCACGCGTGGACGAGCTGTGGGGGCTCACGGAACACATCTGCGCCGGCACCGCCCTGCGGGCGAGCTTCCCGTACGAGTTCGAGGCCGTGGAGGAGGCCGACGAGCGGCGGAACGCCTGCGACGGCTACCGGGGCGAGGCCGACCTCTCCCTGCGCACGGTCTTCGCCGTCGGCTTCGACGACCCGGCGGTCATGGGGCTCCACTGAGGCGCCCTCGACGCACCCGAGGACCCCGCTCCGATCGAGCGGGGTCCGTCTCACTTGATGAGCACGGGGATGGACGCCCGACATGACCCCGTAATGTGGACGTCGTGACCGTGAACGCTAAGTCCAGCGCGAGCGCTGGCAACACCTGGCGAGACCTGCCCGCGGCGCAGCAGCCCGAGTACCCCGACACCGAGGCTCTGCGCGCAGTCGTTGCGGAGCTCGAGTCGTATCCGCCGCTCGTCTTCGCGGGCGAGTGCGACCAGCTGCGCGCCCGGATGGCGTCCGTCGCCAAGGGAGAGGCGTTCCTCCTCCAGGGCGGCGACTGCGCCGAGGCCTTCGACGCCGTGTCGGCCGACCACATCCGCAACAAGCTGAAGACGCTGCTCCAGATGGGCGCGGTCCTCACGTACGCGGCCTCCGTGCCGGTCGTGAAGGTCGGCCGGATCGCCGGGCAGTACTCCAAGCCCCGTTCCAAGGGCACCGAGACCCGTGACGGCGTGACCCTGCCGACGTACCGCGGCGACTCGGTCAACGGCTTCGACTTCAACGAGGCCGCCCGGGTCCCGGACCCCGAGCGCCTGAAGCGGATGTACCACGCCTCCGCCTCCACGCTCAACCTGGTGCGCGCCTTCACCACCGGCGGCTACGCCGACCTGCGCCAGGTGCACGCCTGGAACCAGGACTTCGTGAAGTCGTCCCCGTCCGGCCAGCGCTACGAGCAGCTCGCCCGCGAGATCGACAACGCGCTGAACTTCATGCACGCCTGCGGGGCCGACCCGGAGGAGTTCCGCACCGTCGAGTTCTTCTCCTCGCACGAGGCGCTGCTGCTCGACTACGAGTCGGCGCTCACCCGCGTGGACTCGCGCACGGGCCAGCTGTACGACGTCTCGGCGCACATGGTGTGGATCGGTGAGCGCACCCGGCAGCTGGACCACGCGCACATCGAGTTCGCCTCGCAGATCCGCAACCCGATCGGCATCAAGCTCGGCCCGACGACCACGGCCGAGGACGCGCTGCGGTACATCGAGCGCCTCGACCCGGACCGCGAGCCCGGCCGGCTCACCTTCATCGTGCGCATGGGCGCGGACAAGGTCCGTGACAAGCTGCCCGAGCTGGTGGAGAAGGTCACCGCCTCCGGTGCGACCGTGGCCTGGGTGAGCGACCCGATGCACGGCAACACCTTCGAGGCGGCCTCCGGCCACAAGACCCGCCGCTTCGACGACGTGCTCGACGAGGTCAAGGGCTTCTTCGAGGTCCACAAGGGCCTCGGCACCCACCCGGGCGGCATCCACGTGGAGCTCACCGGCGACGACGTCACCGAGTGCGTGGGCGGCGGCGACGAGATCTTCGTCGACGACCTGCACCAGCGCTACGAGACGGCCTGCGACCCGCGGCTCAACCGCAGCCAGTCGCTGGACCTGGCGTTCCTGGTCGCGGAGCTGTACCGGGACTAGCGACGCCGTGACAACGCAGTGCAGTGGGGCCCGGATCACATACGATCCGGGCCCCACTCCACTTTTGCGGTTCCGGCATGCCGGGTAAGGTTAGGTTAGCCTCACCGATCATCGGGATGGCGTCACCTATCGATCCCGGCGGGAGGTGAACCGCGTGTTCGTCTGCAGTTGCTTCGGCATCACCGAGCAGCAGGTCAAGAAACATGCGGCGGACGGCGCCTGCACCCCTCGCCAGATCGCGTCCGCCTGCAAGGCGGGTACGGACTGCGGCTCGTGCGTCCGGCGGATCCAGGCGATCCTCGGCAGGGGCGCGTGCCCGCGCCGTGAGTCGGCCGACCAGGGCGAGTCGGTCTTCACCGAGCTCGAGGAAGCGGCCTGACCCGGCCCTCGGGGTGTTCCCCGGCTCAGCTCTCGGGCTGCTCGATCAGCTGCGCGATGTAGAGCGCCTCACCGAGCTTCTCCAGCAGTTCCAGCTGGGTGTCGAGGTAGTCGATGTGGTGCTCCTCGTCCTCGAGGATCGACTCGAAGATGTTCGCGGAGGTGATGTCGCCCTTGTTGCGCATCACCTCGATACCGCGCTTGAGGCGGTCGATCGCCTCGACCTCGATCTGCCGGTCGGCCTCGAACATCTCCTTGACCGTCTGGCCCACCCGGACGTGGAACAGCCGCTGGTAGTTCGGCAGCCCGTCCAGGAACAGGATCCGGTCGGTGAGCACCTCCGCATGCTTCATCTCGTCGAACGACTCGTGCCGCGTGTACTTCGCGAGCTTCGTCCAGCCGAAGTTCTCCTGCATCTTGGCGTGCAGGAAGTACTGGTTGATCGCGGTGAGCTCAGCGGTCAGCTGCTCGTTGAGGAATTCGATGACCTCGGGGTCGCCCTGCATCGCAGAGGCTCCTTCCAAGCGGGGAACTGGGAGGTTGCGCCGCGATGATTGCACCGCTGTCGAAGATCGTCCAGTAAGTGCAAGCTTAGTAAGTAAGTGCAGCCTTAGTTCTAAATGTCCGGGTCGGGTGGACCCTGGTCATGTGCACCACTCAGGGTCTGTCAGGATGGAGTCATGGGTCAGCCGGTGGAACGCGAATCAGGAGATCGCGCATCTGAGAACGCGGCGTCGTCGCAGCTTCCCCCGGGACAGCGGCTCCAGCGCGGCTGGCCGGTCACCCACTACGGGCCCGTCCCCAAGTTCCGTCTCGAGCGCTGGGACTTCCGGGTCTTCGGCGCCACCGCCGACGGCGAGAAGCACGCCTGGACCCACGACGAGTTCACCGCCCTGCCGTACGCCTCGGTCGTGGCCGACCTGCACTGCGTGACGAAGTTCAGCATGGTCGGCGCCGAGTGGGGAGGCATTCCGGCCCGGACGATCCTGGACACCGCGCCGCCCGCCGCCGAGGTCACCCATGTGATGGTGTGGGCGGAGTACGGCTTCAGTTCCAACCTCCGCCTCGCCGACTTCGCCGACGACCGCACGATCTTCGCCACCCACAAGGACGGCGAGCTCCTCACCGCCGAGCACGGCTTCCCCCTGCGTCTCGTCGTACCCCACCTCTACGCCTGGAAGGGCCCCAAGTGGGTCCGCGGCATCGAGTACATGACCGCCGACCGCCGCGGCTTCTGGGAGGAGCGCGGCTACCACAACATCGGCGACCCCTGGCAGGAGCAGCGTTACTCCTACCAGGAGGAACCGGGGGACGGGCCCGAGCTCTGACGGTCCGCGAGGGGGGGCGTCAGCCGTCCCTGAGCTTCTTCAGGCGTTCCACGTCCGCCGCGTGGCCCTCCTTGCCGCCGGGGGTCTCGATGATCAGCGGGACGCCCTCCGTGGCGGGGTGGGTCATCAGGGCGCGGAAGGGGTCCTCGCCGATGTGGCCGGAGCCGATGTTCTCGTGGCGGTCCTTGTGGGCGCCGACCACGTCCTTGGAGTCGTTGGCGTGGATCAGCTTCAGCCGGCCCTCTCCGACGGTGTCCACCAGCAGGTCCAGCGTCCGGTGCATGCCGTCGGGCCCGGTCAGGTCGTGCCCCGCGGCGAAGATGTGGCAGGTGTCCAGGCAGACTCCCAGCTTCGGATGGGCGTCCAGGGCCTCGAAGTACGGCCCGAAGTCCCAGGTGCGGGAACACAGCGAGGCTCCCTGGCCGGCCGTCGACTCCAGCAGCAGATACGGGTCGTCGTCGTGGGTCAACTCGTCCAGCAGCGGCAGCAGATACTCCCGCACCTGCTTGAGCGCCACCGACCGGTCCCGCCCGCCGGTCGCGCTCCCCGTGTGCACGACCACCCCGAGCGCACCGATCTCCCGGCCCCGGCGCAGCGAGTGCCGCATCGACTCCACGGACCGCTCCGCCGTCGCCTCGGTGTGCGAACCGAAGTTGATCAGGTACGGCGCGTGGACGTACGCGGGGATCGACTCCTCGGCGCAGGCCGCGCGGAACTCCTCGTCCTGCCGGGGATTGCCCACCGGAGTCGCCCAGCCACGCGGATTGGCGACGAAGACCTGAACGGTCTCGGCCTTCAGATCACGGGCATACGTCAGCCCGACGGAGTTCAGGCCCCCGGCGACGGGGACATGACCGCCGACGGGGTTGCGGGAAGGGCTCAAGGGGCCCAAGGGGCCGGAGTGACCGGGGGCGGTGCCCGCCCGCCCGGGGGACTGCTGAGTGCTCACCGCACCAGGGTGTCATGCGGCCCGCGGTGCCCGGCCGACGGTTCGAGGCGACGGCCGGGCCGGCCCGTCAGCGGATCTCGATGGTGATGGTCGAGCCCTTGGGTGCCGTGTCCCCGCCGTCCACCGACTGTTTCCTGACCTCGTCGCCGAAGAGCCCGAGGAGCCCTCGGTCCTCCTCGACCTCGAAACCGGCGTCCTTGAGCCTTTGGGTCGCCTCGTCGACGCTGTCGCCCACGACGTCGGGGACCTCGACCATCACGGGCCCCTTGGAGAGCGTCAGCGTGACGGTGTCGCCCTGGCCGACCTGCTTGCCCACGCCCGGAGCCTGCTCGGCCACGAGCCCCTTGTCGAACTCGGAGTTGACCCGTCCGGAGGCGATCTTCACCTTCAGGCCCGCCTGCTCCAGCTCGGCGGTGGCGTCCGCGACGGACGCGCCCGACACCTCGGGCACCTCCACCGGGGCGCCCCGGCTGACCACGATCCTGACCGCCGCGCCGGACGAGATCTCCGTGCCCGCGCCCGGCCGGGTGCTGATCACCTGCCCCCTGATGACCTCGTCGCTGAACTCCCGCGTCACCACGCCCGGTTCGAGACCGTCGTCCTTCAGCCGGGTCTTCGCGACGTCCAGCCGGTAACCCTTCAGGTCCGGCACCGCCACGGTCTGCGGGCCCTTGGAGATCGTCACCGTCACGGTGTCGTTGTCCCGGATCCGCTCGCCGGGCGCCGGGTCGGTGCCGATCACCCTGCCGCGCTTGACGGTGTCGCTGTACGCCTGCTTGACGTCGACGTCCAGCCCGGCACCCTCCAGCCGCTTCGTGGCGACCGCCTCACTCTGCTGCAACACGGCCGGGACCTGCGTGAACTGGCCCGAGTTGATGTACCAGACACCCCCGCCCACGCCCAGCACGAGTACCGCGGCGACGACGGCCGCCCACAGCCCACGCCGGGACGCGGGAGAGGTGCGGGTGCGCCGGGACGGCGGCGGAGGAGACTCGAACCGGCTCGTGCGGTTCAACCGCTCGTCGGGATCCAGCCCCACCGACCGTGACACGGACAGGGTGCGCGGGATCACGCTCGTCCGGTCCTCCGTGGTGTCGTGGCCGCCGGCTATCGCCTGCGGCGGCACCGCGTCCAGCTGCTCGCCGCTCAGCCCGGCCCGCGCTTCCAGTGTCTGCGCGAGCAGTGCCACGGCGTCGTACGGCCGCAGCTCCGGATTGCGGGCGGTCGCCGAGGCGACCAGTTCGTCCAGCTCGTAGGGCAGCCCCGGCACCGCGGCCGACGGCGGCGGCACGTCGTCGTGGAGCGCGTGGTAGAGCACCTGCGCGGGGGAGTCGCCGGAGTGGGGCTTGCCGCCGGTGAGCATCTCGTAGAGCATCACGCCGCACGCGTACACGTCGACACGGGTGTCGGTCGTGCCGTGTTCCAGCTGCTCGGGGGCGAGGTAGGAGACGGTGCCGAGGACGGTGCCGGTGGTGCTGGTGACGGTGTCCACGGCCCGGACGAGCCCGAAGTCGGCGACCTTGACCCGGCCGTCGTCCCCTATCAGCACGTTCTCCGGCTTCATGTCCCGGTGCACGAACCCGGCGCGGTGCGCGGCACCCAGCGCGGCGAGCACCGGCTCCAGGATGTCCAGCGCGGCGCGGGGCTGCAACGCCCCGCGCTCGCGCAGCACGTCACGGAGGGTGCAGCCGGCGACGTACTCCATCGCGAGATAGACGTACGAGCCGTCGGTGCCCTGGTCGTAGACCCCCACCACGTTCGGGTGGGAGAGCCGGGCCACCGACTTCGCCTCCCGGATGAACCGCTCGACGAACGTCCGGTCCGCGGCCAGCGTCGGATGCATCACCTTGAGCGCGAGCACGCGGTCGAGACGGGTGTCCACGGTCCTGTAGACCGTGGCCATCCCGCCGACCGCGATCCGCGCCTCGACTCGATACCGACCGTCGAGCACCTGGCCGACAAGCGGGTCCTGAAGGGTCGTGTCCACGCAGGTGAGTGTACGAGCCGCCGCCGACAGGCCCATGGGTCCCTTGGTCCGCGGGCCGTACTGCAGCAGAGCTGTGACCGAGGCCGGAGGGCTGTGACGAGCGGGTCTCCGACCGAAGTCGTTCGACTGTTCGAGTGAGGGGGGCGTGAGCTCCGCCTCAGAACGCCGGGCGCTCCGGGTCCAGCCGCGCCAGCCCCTCGCCGGGCGACGAGGCCTCCGCGAAGTGACGGCGGGGGATGCGGCCCGCCCGGTACGCCAGCCGTCCGGCCTCCACCGCGTGCCGCATGCCCTCGGCCATCAGGACCGGCTCCTGCGCCCGCGTCACCGCCGAGGCGAGCATGACACCGGCGCACCCCAGCTCCATCGCGAGCGCGACATCCGACGCCGTCCCCGCACCCGCGTCCAGGATCACCGGCACGCGCGCGTGCTCGACGATCAACTGGAAGTTGTGCGGGTTGCGGATGCCGAGCCCGGAGCCGATGGGCGACCCGAGCGGCATGATCGCGGCACAGCCCACGTCCTGGAGCTTCCGCGCGAGCACGGGATCGTCGTTCGTGTACGGCAGCACGGTGAAACCGTCGTCGACGAGCGTCTCGGCGGCGTCGAGCAGTTCGACCGGGTCGGGCAGCAGCGTGCGTTCGTCGGCGATGACCTCCAGCTTGACCAGGGACGTACCGAGCGCCTCGCGCGCGAGGCGGGCCGTCAGCACGGCCTCGCCCGCCGTGAAACAGCCTGCCGTGTTCGGCAGCACCCGGATGCCGAGCCGGTCGAGCACGGACAGCACCGAGCCCTGCACATCGGGGTTCACCCGGCGCATCGCGACCGTGGTCAGCTCCGTGCCGGAGGCCACCAGCGCGCGCTCCAGGACGTCCAGGCCGCTCGCGCCGCCGGTCCCCATGATCAGGCGGGACGCGTAGGTCGTGCCGCCGAGGACGAAGGGGTCGTCTGCCATGGGATCAGCCTCCTTGGACGGCGGTGAGGACCTCGACACGGTCCCCCTCGGCGAGGGCGGTGGTCGTCCACCGCGCGCGCGGGACGACGGTTTCGTTGAGGGCGGCGGCGACACCCGAGACGGACGGCGTGAGCGTCCGCACGACCGCGTCGAGGGCCGTGCCGGGGGCGATCTGCCGCCGTTCCCCGTTGACGGACACGGTCAGGGTCCCGGTGGTGCTCATACGGGCTGCTCCAGGAGTTCACGGGCCGCGCCTGCGCGGAACCGCAGGGGGGTGAAGTCGCGCGCCTCCGCCGGCAGTTCACCGGTCGTCAGCACCTGGGCCATGACGTCGCCGGTGACCGGCGTGAGAAGCACGCCGTTGCGGTAGTGGCCGGTCGCGAGGAGCAGGCCGTCCAGCCCGCTGGGGCCGAGGAGCGGGGCGTTGTCGGGCGAGGCGGGGCGCAGTCCGGCGCGGGTCTCGGTGAGCGGCAGTTCGGTGATGCCGGGGACGAGTTCATGAGCGTCCCGCAGCAGTTCGTACACCCCGCCCGCGGTGACCGTCGTGTCCCAGCCCTGTTCCTCACTGGTCGCGCCGACGACGAGTTCGCCGTTCTCGCGCGGCACGAGATAGACGTGGCTGCCCCGCACCACGGCCCGCACGGTACGGCTCAGGAAGGGCGCGTACGGCTTCGGCACGGTCAGCCGCAGCACCTGTCCCTTCACCGGCCGCACCGGTGGCCGCACTTCGGCCGGGACGCCGGCGAGCCGCCCGCTGAGGCTGCCCGCGGCGAGGACGGTGTGCCCGGCGTCCAGCCGGTCGCCCGCGCCGGTGCGGACGCCCGTGGCCCGCTCCCGGGCCACCGACAGCTCCTCGGCCCAGGCCCGGTGGAACACCACCCCGGCGCGTTCGCAGGCCGCGACCAGGGCCGCGGCGAGCCGCCTCGGGTCGACCTGGTGGTCGCCGTCGACCCGCAGGCCGCCGCGCACGCCCGGCGCGAGCATCGGCTCCAGCCGACGGCACTCCCGTCCGCTCAGCCACTCCGAGTCGAGGCCCGACCGACGTTGCAGGGCGTGCAGTTCGCGCAGATGGGCGCGGTCGTCGGCGTCGAGCGCGACGGCGAGTGTGCCGGAGCGGCGGTAGCCGAGGCCGAGGCCGGTGGTCTCGGTCAACTCGGCCGCGAAGTCCGGGTAGCGGCGCGCGGACTCCAGGTTGAGCCCCAGCAGCGTCTCCTCGCCGTAGTGCAGTTCGGTCACGGCGGCGAGCATCCCGGCCGCCACCCGCGCGGCCCCGCCGCCGGGCTCGGGATCGACCACGGCCGTGGCGAACCCGCGCTGCGCGGACCGCCACGCCGTGACGAGCCCGATGATTCCGCCCCCCACGACGAGGACGTCTGACGTGTGCGTACGCGACATGGGCGTCCAGCCCCTCCCTTCGCCGGCATGACCCGGATCAGGTTCGTACGGTCGGAGGCCGCCAGCCTCCCTCTCAGCCCGGTGCGTCCGGGCTCCCGCGAGTGCTCTACGGTGGCCCACCCTAGCCCCCGCCGTTCGTCCCAGTAAGGGAGCCCGTGCCCATGGCCCGCTCGCTCGACGGTCTCGTCCTCGCCCCCGTCGCCGACCAAGCCCCAGGTCAGGTGGGCACCCGCACCCGCTTCACGTACCACGAGAAGGACGGCGAGATCTGGGCCGACTACGCGGGCGGCGACGTCGTGCGCGGCCGGCTCGTGGGCACGCGCGCGGGGGACCGGCTGGACTTTCGCTACGTGCAGTTGAAGACCGACGGCACCACCGCCTCCGGGCACTGCGTGTCCCTGGTGGTCGAACTGCCCGACGGGCGGGTCCGGCTGGAGGAGACCTGGGAATGGGAGTCGCGGTCCGGCAGCGGGACGAGCGTGGTGGAGCAGGTCGACGATACGGCGGACCGCGCCCGCTGAGGGCCACCGCCCGCCACCCGCCGTACGACCGGCCCACCCACCCTCTGCCTGACCGGATATCAGTTGTCTATGGTGATCGGGTGAGCGAGCAGACGCAGCACAGGGGCGGATCACCCGCGCGGCGCGTGGTCGTCGTGGGCGCGGGCATGGCGGGCGTGCAGACGGCGGTCGCCCTGCGGGAACAGGGCTTCACCGGCGACGTGACGCTCCTCGGCGCCGAGCCGCACCAGCCGTACGACCGGCCTCCGCTCTCCAAGGCCGTCCTGCTCGGCAACGCCGAGGGCTCCGCCTTCGACGTCGACTTCGAGGCGCTCGGCATCGACCTCCGGCTCGGCCGCGAGGTGTCCGGCCTGCGCCCCGCCGATCATGAACTCGACACGGCCGACGGACCCGTCCCGTACGACCTCCTCGTCGTCGCGACCGGCGCGGAACCGATCATGCTGCCGGGCGCCGAGGGCGTGCCCGGGGTGCATCTGCTGCGAACCCTGGACGACGCCGAGCGGCTGCGGCCGGTGCTGGCCCGGCAGCACGACATCGTGGTCGTCGGCGCGGGCTGGATCGGCGCCGAGTTCGCCACGGCCGCCCGTGAGGCGGGCTGCGCGGTGACGGTCGTCGAGGCGGCCGACCGCCCGCTCGCGGGCGCGCTCCCGGCGGAGGTGGCCGCCCCGATGGCCGCCTGGTACGCCGACAGCGGCACCACCCTGCGCACGCACGCGCGCGTGGAGCGTGTCGAGCCCGGCACGGTCGTCCTGGACGACGGCACCCGGGTGCCGGCCGGCGCGGTCGTCGTCGGCATCGGCGCACGCCCCGCCACGGCCTGGCTGAAGGGCTCCGGCATCGAGCTCGGCGCCCACGGCGAGGTGGTGGCGGACGACCATCTGCGCACCTCCGTACCGGATGTGTTCGCCGTCGGCGACTGCGCCTCCTTCCCCTCGGGCAGGTACGGCCGGCGCCTCCTCGTCCATCACTGGGACAACGCCCTCCAGGGCCCCCGCACGGTCGCCGCGAACATCGTCGGCGAGACCCCCGCGCCCTACGACCCCGTGCCCTACTTCTGGTCCGAGCAGTTCGGCCGGTTCGTCCAGTACGCCGGGGACCACGCATCCGCCGACACCATGGTCCGGCGCGGCGACCCGGTCGGCGCCGCCTGGTCGGTCTGCTGGCTGCGCGAGGCCCGGCTGGTCGCCCTGCTGGCGGTGGGCCGCCCCCGGGACCTGGCCCAGGGGCGCCGCCTGATCGAGTCGGGCACCCCGATGGACCCGCTGCTGCTGGAGGACCCGGCGAGGCCACTGAAGGCGGCGACCGCGGCGACGGCGTAGCCGGGACGCGTTCGCCCGCCGACCGACGCACTCCGTGCCCCTCGGTCGGCTCCGCCCGAGGCGCCTCGGCTACCCACTGTCAGTCCCAGATGGCAGTCTTGGAGACGTGACCGAGATTGACGCAAAGATCGATGCTCTCGTCCCCGCGTGGCTGACCCTCCCCGACATCGCAGAGATGCTCGACGTCGAGGTGACCCGCGTGCGGCAGCTGGTGAAGGAAGGCCAGCTCATCGCCGTACGCCGCGGGGAGAACCGCGCGCTGCACGTCCCCGCCGCCTTCATCGACGGAGACAAGGTGGTCAAGGGCCTGACCGGCACCCTGACCCTGCTGAAGGACGACGGCTTCACCGACGAAGAGATGCTGGAGT
Source organism: Streptomyces akebiae (assembly GCF_019599145.1). Lineage (NCBI taxonomy): Bacteria > Bacillati > Actinomycetota > Actinomycetes > Kitasatosporales > Streptomycetaceae > Streptomyces > Streptomyces akebiae. The sequence continues at coordinate 7,659,918 of NZ_CP080647.1, forward strand.
GGCTCTTCACTCCGGACCCGAGCCTGCCCGGAACCCCGGCCCAGGCCCTGAGCGAGAATCGCGGCACGGAGGTGAAGCGCCGCGCCCAGGCGCTCGCCGTCTGACCCGGAACGCCAGGCACACCCGAGACACCTGAGACACCCGAACGATCCGCACAAGAGCCGCCTGTGCGGCGCACGGGAGCCGACCCGCGAGGGTCGCGTCCCGTGCGCCGCGCGGACCACGCATGCCAACGGGGGACACACCCATGCCCGACGCCGCCGCACAGCTCGCCGACGCCCGGCTCTACCTCTGCACGGACGCCCGCAAGCGCCAGGGCGACCTCCCGCGGTTCCTGGACGCGGTCCTCGGCGGCGGCGTGGACATCGTGCAGCTCCGCGACAAGGGCATGGAGGCGGCCGAGGAGCTGGAGCACCTCCAGGTCGTCGCAGACGCCTGCCGCAGGCACGGCAAGCTGATCGCCGTCAACGACCGCGCGGACGTCGCCCACGCCATCGGCGCGGACGTGCTGCACCTCGGCCAGGGCGACCTCCCGGTCCCCGCCGCCCGTGCCGTCCTCGGCGAGGACGTGCTCATCGGCCGCTCCACCCACGCCGAGGAGGAGGCCGCCGCCGCGGCCGTCCAGGAGGGCGTGGACTACTTCTGCACGGGTCCCTGCTGGCCCACCCCCACCAAGCCCGGCCGCCACGCCCCCGGCCTGGACCTCGTCCGGTACACGGCCGCCCTCGCCACCGACCGTCCCTGGTTCGCCATCGGCGGCATCGACCTCGGCAACCTCGACGAGGTCGTCGAGGCGGGCGCCCGGCGGGTGGTCGTCGTCCGTGCGATCACGGAGGCCGACGACCCGGGGGCCGCCGCGGCCGAGTTCACCAAGCGGCTGCGCGCCCTCTAGCCCGCGCCTGCGGCCCACGGCCGTCCAAGGCGTGGACAACAGGTCGACAAAGGGGACAAAAAGCCCCGGTCTGGTTGGGGGACGGGCCCGACCTGACTAACCTGCCGGTATGGCCCTAGGAACCGCTTCTACCCGGACTGACCACGCACGCACCGTGCGTGACATGCTCGCCACGGGCAAGACCACGTACTCCTTCGAGTTCTGGGCGCCCAAGACGGCGAAGGGCGAGCGGAACCTGTGGAACGCCCTCCGCAGGATCGAGGCGGTCGCTCCCAGCTTCGTCTCCGTGACGTACGGCGCGGGCGGCTCCACGCGGGCCGGCACGGTGAAGGCGACCGAGCAGATCGCCGCCGACACCACGCTCACCCCGGTCGCCCACCTCACCGCGGTCAGCCACTCCATCGCCGAACTGCGCAACATCATCGGCCAGTTCGCGGGCGCCGGGATCCGCAACATCCTCGCGGTCCGCGGTGACCCGCCCGGCGACCCCTTGGCCGAGTGGGTCGCGCATCCGCAGGGCCTGACCTACGCCGCCGAACTCGTCCGGCTCATCAAGGAATCGGGCGACTTCTGCGTAGGTGTCGCGGCCTTCCCGGAGATGCACCCGCGCTCCCCGGACTGGGACAGCGACGTGGCGCGCTTCGTCGACAAGTGCCGGGCCGGCGCCGACTACGCGATCACGCAGATGTTCTTCCACCCCGAGTCGTACCTGCGTCTGAGGGACGCGGTCGCGAGCGCCGGCTGCGAAACCCCCGTCATTCCCGAGGTCATGCCCGTCACCAGCGTGAAGATGCTGGAACGGTTGCCCAAACTCAGCAACGCCGCCATCCCGAACGCCCTGAAAGAGCGGATCGTCACAGCCAAAGACGATCCGGCCGCTGTACGCTCCATTGGCATCGAGTTCGCCACGGAGTTCTGCGCGAGGCTGTTGGACGAAGGAGTCCCCGGACTTCACTTCATCACCCTGAACAACTCCACCGCGACTCTGGAAATCTACGAGAACCTGGGCCTGCACCATCCACCACGGGCCTAGACCGGTCGCACTCGCGTACGACACACTGCGGAGCGGCTACAGGGAGAGGGGCGTACATGGGCTGGGCGGTCCTCTACATCGCGTTCGGCGTCGTCGCGTTGTGGCTGCTGGGTGAGGTGCTGCTGCAGTACAAGGCGCGGCTGCGCTGGCGGCTGCTCGCTTTCGGCGGTTTCCTCGGTGTCGTCCTCGGTGTCCTGATCCCCAACGTGATCGTCATCGCGCTGGGCGCGATCGGGTTCGCGATCGGGCAGACCTATGTGACGCTGTCGTTCCGTCGTGGCTTCGAGGCCGGCTGGGCCGTCCGCCCGCGCTCCGGCGAGGGCGAGGACGGCGGCCGGCTGCCCAAGGCGGGCAAGAAGCGTCGCCGCGGCGAACCGGACCGCCAGGACCCGACCCTTGAGGTCACAGATCTGGAGACCACCGCCGCCGGAACGTACCACCAGGGCGACGACCCGCTCGACGACCGCGACGACGACGTGTTCGTCCGCCCGCAGTCCACGCCCTCCGGGGCCGCCACGAGCACCGTCTACTCCCCGGAACCCCTCCCGGACGACACCAGCACGTACGGCATCTACGGCGACGACAACGCCTACGCGGGAGCCGGCCAGCAGCACGCGACCGCCGACCAGTCCGCGCAGGACGAGGCCTTCGCCTACTACGGCTACGACCAGCAGGGGTACGGCTACGACCCGTCCCAGCAACAGCAGTACGCCGCCTACTCCGACCCGTACATCGGCACCCAGACGTACGACGCCACGGCCTCGTACGACCAGTCCTACGGGCAGCAGGGATACGGTCAACAGGGCTACGGCCAGGACCAGTACGGCAACGGCGGCTACGGCGGCGAGACCCCGCCCGGCGGTGTCTGGGTCCCGCAGCAGCGCAACACCGACGACCCGTTCGGCTCGGACCTGCCGTCGGACCAGCAGTACCCGTACCAGGGCAACGGCAACGGCCAGAACGGCTACGACGAGCAGCAGTACCGTTTCTGAAGGACCCGTTCGACCTCCCGTCCGATCCCGCCGGGGCTCACTGCGAGCCGCGGAACTCCGGTCCCTCCACGATCAGTCCCGCCACCAGCGCGCCCGACATCCCGGCGTGCGGAAGACCGCCGCCGGGGTGGGACCAGCCGCCGACGGTGAACAGGCCCGGCACAGCGGTGGTGTTGGACGGGTGCAGCCATCGCCCGTCCGCCGCGGCGAGCGCCGGGGCCGGGACCGCGCCGCCCTCCGCACCCGTCGTCCGCGCGATGTCGGCCGGGGTGCGCACCTCGCTCCACAGAAGACGCTCGCGCAGGCCGGGCACGGCGCGCTCGGCGGCGTCGATCAACTGCTCCGCCCGCAGATCGAACACCTCCGACTCCGCCCGACTCCAGTCGGGCTCGGCGGGGACCGCGCAGGTGATCGTGACCGCCTCATGGTCGGCGTCCGGGACCAGTCCCGGATCGTCCGGCCGCAGCACCGTCATCGTGGGCCGGGCGACCATTCCATGTGACGGACCGAACAGGAGCTCCAACTCGGCGTCACGGTCCTCCGCGTGCACCACCGTCCGGTGCGCCGCGCCCTGCGGACGGCCCCCGCGCAGCGCCAGCAGCACGGTCAGCCGGCTCGTCGTCGCGCGCTGGGCCGGTACCTCGCCGGCACTCCGCACGACCGACCGCCGCGCCAGGCGGCTCAGCACCTCGGGCGCGACCCCGGCGACCACGAAGTCGGCCCCGGCCACCGCGCCGTCCGCCAGCTCCACCCCGGCCGCCCGGCCGTCCTTCTCGACGATCCCGGTGACCTCGGCACCGAAGACGAACTCGACCCTGCGGGCCAGGCACCGCTCGTACAGTGCCCGCGCCAACTCCCGTACGCCGCCCCGGACGTACCAGGTCCCGAAGGCGTGATCCAGGTAGGGCAGGACCGCAGCGCTCGCCGGGACGCTCCTCGGGTCCAGGCCGTACGCGAGGGCGTGGCTCTCCAGCAGGGCCGTCAGCCGAGGGTCGCGCAGCTCCCACGCGCCGACCTCCGCGAGGGTGGCGGCGCGGCGGGTGCGCAGCAGGCGCTTGTGGGGGACCGAGGGGTACGGCTCGCGCTCGGCGAGGACCTTCCAGTCGGACCACAGCGGCTCCTCCAGGAGGGGGCGCCGGGTGCGGTCCCAGGCTTCGCGGGCCCGCACCAGGAAATCGCCCCAGCGGTCGCCGGCGCCCGCGCCGAGCGTGGAGTTCAGCGCGGCGACCACGCCCGCGCGTGAGGCGTTCGGCAGCAGGAGGTCGGTGCCGTCCGCGAAGACGTGCCGGGCCGCCGGGTCGACCTGGACCAGGTCGACGCACTTCTCCAGCGGTTCCTTGCCGGTCTTGAGGAACAGATCGCGGTGGACGGCGGGGAGCGGCAGCAGCCCCGGTCCCGTGTCGAACGCGAAGCCGTCGCGCTCGAAGCGGCCCACGGCTCCGCCGTAGGTCGTCGTGCTCTCGTGCACCACGACGCGGTGGCCCGCGACGGCCAGCCGGGCGGCGGCTGCCATCGCGCCGAGGCCGGCGCCGATCACCACAATCCTTGCCATGTCAGCGACCTTATCGGCCGCCGCTGACATTCCTTGTTCGCGGTCGAGCTCGGGGGGTCCGGTCCGTCGGGGTCGGTCCGGCGGGCGCGGGAGCGTCGTGGCGTGCCGCGCGGTTCCCCGCGCCCCTGGGTGGCGGGCTGCGCCGACGACCCGGGGAGTACGAGCGCGGGCGCGATCGTCACCAGTCGGCAACAGCGCGGTCTGGGCCTGAGTGCGCAGTGCTGAGTACGCGTACCCAGTCGTGGAGATGAGTACGCGCACGGATGGGTCGCGACCTGCGGAAACGGAAGAGTGGAGGCACGGGAAGGGGCACGGCTCCGGCACCGCCGACACGGGGCGGCGGAACGGCACTCGCGCTCCTACCGCTCCTTCCGTCGACGCGAGTCGACGGGAGCGAGGCACGGGGGAGTACGGGGGAGTACGGGGGAACGGGGAAGCGCCGGTTCGAGGTGGCCCGCGGGGGACGCGGCCAGTTCGGACCGGCGCTCTCGTTTCCGCCCCGGCAGGTCAGCCGTGTCCGCCGACTCGGCCCTGCAGCAGCCTGGACAGCGCCGCGTGGACATCGTCCAGGGAGCGTTCCGGCTGGAAGGCCTTCCAGTCCAGCGCGGCCACCAGGACCATGCCGACCAGGGCCGACGCCGTCAGGCCGACATCGATCTCGTCGCTCAGCTCGCCTCGCTCGACACCCTCGCGGAGCACCCCCTCGACGACGGCGACCACCTCCTGCCGCACGACCATGAGCGTGGACTGCCAGGCCCGGTTGGTGCGCCACAGCTCGGCCACGTACAGCTGGGTGAAGGACGGGTAGCGGTCGATGAAGACGAGCCCGGCCCGGACCATCGCGTCCAGGGAGTCGACCCTGCTGCCGCCGTCCTTCGCGGTCCGCTCGGCCGCCTCGCGGAGGGAGGCGGTGAGCAGTCCCACGCCGTGCCGCAGCAGCTCCTCGAAGAGGACCGACTTGCTGGCGAAGTTGTAGTAGACGGTGCCCTTGGCGACTCCGGCGCGTTCGGCGATCTCGTCCACCGTGGTGGCGGAGAACCCCTGTTCCGCGATGAGGGTGACGGCCGCTTCGTAGAGTTTCTGCCGGGTCGCCTCGCGGCGGCCCCCGCCTGCGCCGCCGGGGGCGTTGCTGCTTTCCATGGCCCTGATTGTCACAGGAACCGCGCCGTGGGCGGGAACCGCTCCCCGCGCGGTCACAGACTCAACTCCGGGTGCAGCCGGTCCAGCGTCCACACCTGTTTGCGGCGAGCCGACAGGGCGGTCAGCGCGAGGGCGCCCACCGTGAACGCCACCAGCACCGCGCACGCCTGCCACACCGGGCCCAGACCGCCGCCCGTGATCAGCCGCCTGAGGGCGTCGACGACATGGCTCATCGGCAGGAAGGGGTGGACCGCGTTGAAGAAGTCCGGGCTGGTCTGCACGGGATACGTGCCGCCCGCGGACGTCAACTGGAGCATCAGGAAGGCGAGGACGAGGATCCGGCCCGCCGCCCCGAAGCGCGCGTTGAGCCACTGCACGATCGCCGCGAAGCACGCCGTCACCAGGAACAGGAAGCCCACCGTCCCGGCCGCCCGCGCCATCTGCAGGCCGACCGCCCAGTGCAGCACCGCCATCAGCGCGACCGTCTGCAGCACGCCCAAGGCGGCCACCGGCAGCCAGCCCGCCAGCGCGATCCGCCACGCCGAGGCACCCGCCGCGAGGGCCCGCCGGTTGAGCGGCTGGATCAGCATGTACGCCACCATCGCGCCCACCCACAGGGACAGCGGGATGAAGTACGGGGCGAACCCGGTGCCGTAGTTGGGCGCCTTGTGCAGGTCCCTGCTGGCCAACTGCACCGGATCGGCCATCACTTCGGTGCGCTCGTCGCGATCCTGCTCGTCGTAGTCGGGGATCCGCTCGGCCCCGTCGTGCAGACCGCCCGCGAGCTTCCCGGAGCCGTCGGCCAGCTTGTACATGCCGCCCTTGAGGTCGACCGCGCCCGTCTTCAGGGCACCGACGCCGGTGTCGAGGTCCTCCGCGCCGGACTTGGCCGTCCCGAGGCCGGTGTGCAGGGCCCTGGCCCCCTTGGCGACCTGCGCGGCGCCCTTGTCGAGCGCGTCGACCTTGGCGACGGCGTCGTCGAGGTCGGTGGAGAGGGTGGGCGCCGCCTTCGCGAGGGCGCGGGCCTGCTTCTCCAGGGTCTGAAGATCCTTGTCGAAGGCCTTCATGTCCCCGTCGTAGTTCTTCACCACGGTGTTGACGTCCTCGGCGAGCACGGCCGCCTGAGCCGCCGCGTCCTTCGCCTTCTTCAGGTCCGCGCAGGCCGCGTCCGGCAGGACGGCTTCCTCGCAGCGGCGCCGGTGGACGTCGTCGAGGGTGTCGGAGGCGGTACGGGTGCCGGTCGCGGCGGCCGGTGCCGTCCTGACGAACGCGTCGAGGTGATCACGGATCGTGGCCGCCGAGTCGGCGACCAGGGTGGCGGTGTCGGCGATGGTGTCGCCGTTCTCCTTCAGGAAGGGCCGCACCTGGTCCGCCGCGGCACCGACCTTGTCGGCGAGCTTCCCGGTGCCGTCCGCGACCTGCCGGGCCCCGTCCTCGAGGTCGCCCGCTCCCTCGTCCAGGTCATTCAGCCCGTCGGACAGGTCCCCGCTGCCCTCCTTGGCCTTCCGCAGCCCGTCCGCGAGATCCTTGGAGCCCTGCTCCGCCTTGTCGATACCGCCCTTGAGGTCGTCGGCGCCGTCCGCGGCCTCCTCGGTCTTCCCGTGGATGTCCGAGAACGAGATGAAGATCCGGTCCAGGAACGACCGCGACGCCTTCGTCGACGCAGCCGTCCGCACCTCCGAGAACACCGTCCGCGAGATCTGCCCGACGATGTAGTTGTTCGCGTCGTTCGTCCGCACCTGGAGGGCGCCCGTCTCCGGCACGTCCCCCGAACTGGACGCGATGCGCTCGCTGAAGTCCTCCGGCATGGTCAGCGACAGGTAGTACGTACCGTCCTCGACGCCCGCGCGGGCCTCGGCGGCGCTCACCCGGTGCCACTCGAAGGTGTCGCTGTCCCGCAGCCCCTTCGCGATGTCGTCGCCGGCCGTCAGTCTCTCCTTGCCGACCGACGCCCCCCGGTCGTCGTTCACCAGCGCCACGGGGATGCGGTCCAGCCGGCCGTACGGGTCCCAGAAGGACCACAGGTACAGGGCGCCGTACAGCAGCGGCAGCAGCAGGAGCGAGACCAGCGCGGCGCGCGGCAGCTTCCCCCGGCCGAACCGCCTGAGCTCAAGCGCGGCCAGTCGCGGCGAGCGCATCTGCCGTCTCCTTGTCGTCGTCGTGGTTCTCGTCGTCGTGGTTGTCGTGTTTGTCGTGTTTGTCGTGGTCGGAGCTGTCGGCGTCGCCGTTCTCGGCGTCGGAGCTCTCGTCGTCCTGGTTCTCTTGGTCGGAGTTGTCGTGGTCGGACTTCTCGTCGCTCTTCGGTTCACGGGCCCCCGTCGTCACCACGACCGCCCCCTCCGGGGCCTCGCTGCACACCGCCACGACCGTGATCCCGGACTCGGTGAGGGATGTCAACAGGGCCCACATCGCCGTCCGTTCGGCGTCGGAGAGCTTCAGGTCGGTGTCGTCGACGCCCAGCAGTCGGGGCCGGGCGACGAGGGCGAGGGCGACCGACAGCCGCAGGGCCTCCATCCGGTCGAGGTCGCGTACGGCCGTCCGCGAGCCCTTGGGCAGCGCCTCGCGGTCGAGCCCGGCGGCGGTCGCGGCGGCCTCGATCCGGTCCCTCGTCTCGGCGGCACGCTCGGCCCGGGGGCGCAGCAGCCCGCGCAGGGTGCCGTCGAACCGCCGCTGCAGCAGCGCCCGTTCACGCAGGTGCTCCTCGACGGTCAGGGCCGGGTCGAGGTCCGTCACGCCGGGGACATGGGCGAGGGCGCTGATGCGGCGCACGGCCGCCATCCGTTTCGGCAGCCGTAGGGAGCCGACCGTGGCACGGCCCTCGCTCGGCTTCATACGGCCGGTCAGCGCGAGCAGCAGAGAGGTCCGGCCCGACCCGGACGGCCCCGCGATCGCGACCAGCGAGCCGGCCTCCGCGTCGAACCCGACGCCCCGGAAGGCCCAGCCGCGCGGACCTCTGAGCCCGAACTCCTCCGCGCCGACGGCGGCACCGTGGGCCGTCCCCCGCCCGGTGTCCGCCTCCCCTGCCTCAGCCATGTTTCCGAAACCCCTCCGGCCATATTTGAACTGACTGGTCAGTGCAAAAACTACTCCGAACCTTTGATCGAAGCAAAAGTGCAGGTCAGAACGGATTGTCAGTGGCATACCGCACGATGGGCACATACGGCACCTCGTGTCAGAGCGTGCCGTCCGCAGACGACAGGAGGTTCGTCATGGCCAGCTACCACGCAGCAGCCGCCAACCGGCGCCGCGCCACCGGCCCTGCCCCCTCACTGACCGGCCCGGCGAGCGACGTGCACCCCGTGCTGCGCCGGGCGACGGCCCCGCCCGCCGCCCTCGACCTGCTCGCCCAGGCCCGCTCCGGGCTCGACGAGGCGTCCGGACTCCGCACGCCGAACGAGCGATACGCCACCGCACACCTCGCCGCCCTGCGCACCGCCGCCGCGGTGCTCGCCGCCCGGGGGCGCCCCGAACCCACCCCGAAGCGCCGGGCCAAGATCCGGAGCGCCTGGGAAGTGCTCCCCGAGATAGCGCCCGAACTCGCCGAGTGGAGCGCGCTGTTCGCCTCCGGCGCCGCCCGCCGGGCACGGGCCGAGGCCGGGATACAGGGCGCGGCGAGCGCGCGCGACGCCGACGACCTCATACGCGACGTGGCGATGTTCCTGCGCCTGGTCGAACGGATGCTGGTGCTCCAGCCGGTACTGCCGCAACCCCGGCGGGACGGCGGCCCGGAGGTCCCGGACGCGGGCTGACCGACCGTCCCGGCGCCGCCCATTAGGGTTGGGGGCACCAGCACCCTCCGTCACGGCCACCGGCCCGGCGGAGACGCAAGCCCATCGCTCCGCCCGCACACCAGGCGGTGCCGCGCCGAGGAGTCAACTGCCGTGTCGGACCCGATGCGACCCCGCGCCTCTCTCCGTACCGCCGTGGTCTGGGAGGTCCTCCAGGACGCCCTCGACCGCCGGGTGAAGGCGACGGGGCGCGAGTCGCTCGACGTACTGGACACCGGAGGCGGCAGCGGCCGGTTCGCCGTGCCCGCCGCACGCCTCGGCCACCGCGTCACCGTGGTCGACCCCAGCCCGAACGCGCTGTTCGCGCTGGAGCGGAGGGCCGCCGAGGCCGGCGTCGCCGACCGTGTCCGGGGCGTCCAGGGCGACGCGCACGGCCTCTTCGACGTCGTCGAGCGCGGCGGGTACGACGCCGTGCTCTGCCACGGTGTCCTCGAATACGTGGACGACCCCGCCGAGGGCATCGGCAACGCGGTCGCCGCGCTGCGCTCCGAGGGCGTCCTCAGCCTGCTCGCCGCCGGCCTGGGCGGCGCCGTCCTCGCCCGCGCCCTCGCCGGGCACTTCAAGGAGGCCCGGCAGGCGCTCGACGACCCGAACGGACGCTGGGGCGAGGGTGATCCGGTTCCGCACCGCTTCACCGTCGAACAGCTCACCGCGCTCGTCGAGGGCGCGGGCCTCCGGGTCGCCGCCGTGCACGGCGTCCGGGTCTTCGCCGACCTCGTCCCCGGTGTCCTCGTCGACACCGAGCCCGGCGCCCTGGACGCGCTGCTCAAGCTGGAGGCGGTGGCCGCAGAGCTGCCCGCCTTCCACTCCGTGGCCACCCAACTTCATGTGCTGGGGGAGACGCGAGGGGCCACCGAGTCCTGAGCCGTCTCCCGCGACGGACGAGCATGCCCCGCTGATCAGGGGCTCGGCGGCGGATGGAGTACGCCACAGGCCCCCCGATCGGGCGCTCGGAGCCGTATGATCGAGGGAGACCGTTCCGGCATGACGGGCCGTCCGCTGGGGAATTCACACCTCAGCGAGTCGGGGTGCCATGGCGGGTTCCGGTTGGCGAATTGGCGTAGAGGGGCGGGTTTCAAGGGGGCGATTCCCTGCCTATCCTGAAGAGGACCCCCCGGGTCGCCCCGGCGACCGCACGATGAGGAGGACTCCGTGCCGCTCTCAGAGCACGAGCAGCGCATGCTCGAGCAGATGGAGCGAGCGCTGTACGCCGAAGATCCCAAGTTCGCGTCAGCGCTTGAGGGAAGCGGGCTGCGTACGTACACCCGGCGGCGGGTCTACCAGGCGGTCGCGGGCTTTCTGGTGGGTATCGCGCTCCTCATGGCCGGAATGGTCGCACAGCAGATCTGGGTCAGCGTGGTGGGATTCCTCGTCATGCTGGGCTGCGCCGTGCTCGCCGTAACCGGTTGGCGCAAGGCCCCCAAGCCGGGTGAGCAGCCCGCCGGTGCCGCAGGCTCCGCCGGTGAGCGTCGGCAGACGCGACAGCGCCGCTCCATGATGGAACGAATCGAACAGCGCTGGCAGCGCCGTCGTGACGAGCAGGGCGGCCACTGAGCCCGCCGAACCGCCGACCCGACAGCCACAGCTGAACACGGACGAAGGGTGACCACCCGAGCGGCGGTCACCCTTCGAGCATGCCCTCAGGCGAGGGCCCGCGCATCACCGTGCGCCCTCCGCGGGGGCCACCCTGCATCGTCGTAGGGGCCCTGGGGGCCGCCCCACATCGCCGTACGGCCCTGGGGGGCCGGCCCGCATCGTCGTGCTGCCACTGCCACTGCCACTGCCACTGCCACGGCTGCGGCAGCGACAGTCGAACGGTCCTGTCCCCGCCGGGCGAACCCGGTGGGGACAGGACCGTGACGCGTCGGCGCTAGCCGTTCCGGCTCGGTGTGGGGCGCCGCCAGGGCAGGCGCGGCGCGGGGAGGCGGGACAACAGCTCGTCCCTGGTGTCCGCCCAGCGCGCGGCAAGGGCCCACGCCACCCGGACGGTCGAACGCGGCAGCAGCAGTGCCCGCAGTCGGGTGCGGCGGCCGGCGTGGGCCTTGAGGCCGATCTCGACCTGGTGCGCGTCCCGGGCGAGACCCGCGGGGATCTGAGGACGCGGAGCGAAGAGAACCTGCTCCACCGCCGCCGCCACCCGGTGCACCGCGTCGGCGGCTGTCGGTTCCAGCTCCCCGAGCCGCACGATCCGCGCGGCGGCCTTGCGGGGTGTCTGCGACTCGTCCGGCGCGATCCCGTAGTCCCACGCCGTGTCGGCCACCTCCTGCCAGGCGGCCAGCGCATGAGCCGCCGCGGCCTCCGTACGGCCGTACGACGTGGCCCTGCCCGGCTCTTCCGGGGAGCCCGGGGCCCCGGCGCCTTCATGGGTCACCTCCCGCGCGACGGCGGGCTCCTGGGCCTGGGTCCCCTTCGGCACCCCGCCCTGGTGCGAGCCCAGCCGCACGGACCGGACCCGTAGCCGCCACAGCATCGGCAGCAACGGGATCGCCAGCGCCAGAAGCGCTCCCGGGAGGATCAACAGGGTCCAGGGCGAGAAGAACACCAGGCCCCAGAACGAGCGCTCCCCGTCGTCCGAACCCGGCAGGGCCGCCGCGGACTCGCTCCCGCAGGCCCCCAGCTTCGCCTCCTGCGGCGTGCAGCTCTCGCTCGCCGACGGCTCGGCCGACGGCGCCGTGGACGCCGACGTGGAGGGACGGGGCACCTCGGGAAGACCGCCGGTACCGGTGTCCTCCGGGACCGTGTACTCGGGAGTCGAGCCCCGGTTGGGGGTCGGCTCGAAGCGGGTCCAGCCCACGCCCTCGAAGTACAGCTCCGGCCAGGCGTGCGCGTCGCGCAGGCCCACCGACATCGTGCCGTTCGTCTGCGGGGTGCCGGGGGTGAAGCCCACCGCCACCCGCGCCGGTATGCCCAGGGTGCGGGCCATGGACGCCATCGCGAAGGAGAAGTGGACGCAGAAGCCCTCCTTGTCCTGCAGGAACCGGGCTATCGCCCGAGCGCCCGTGCCCGACCGCACCTCCGTGTCGTACGTGAACTCGCCGCTGAACGCGAACCAGTCCTGGAGCTTCACCGCCCGCTCGTAGTTGTTCTTCGCGCCCTCGGTGACCTCCAGCGCGGTCTGTGCCACCACCGGCGGCAGCGAGGCCGGCACCTTGGTGTACTCCCGCCGCAGGGACGGCGGCGGCTCCGGCGCCGAGGCCAACTGCTCCGCGGTGGGCTCCACGATCAGGCTCTCGACCTTGTACTGGGCGCCCTTGGTGTCCTGGCCGTGGTCACCGACGAGAGTGCGCCCCACGGGCTCGTACCGCCAGTCGCCGTCGATGTCCACGCCGGTGACCGGGTACGGCATCGGCAGCCAGTTCTGCTCGTAGTCCTCCGACGCGACGATCCGGGTCTCGATCGACGACCGCTTGACATCGGAGGCGAGCCCGGTGGGGGTGCCGAAGTCGTCCGGGACACCCGTGATGGAGCGCTCGGTCGGGGTCCAGGAGGTGCCGTTGAAGTCGTCCAGGGAGACGATCCGCAGATACATCTCCTGCACGTCGTCGGTGTTCGTGCGGTAGGACAGGACCTGGCGGTCCTCGTCCACGTTCAGGCTGCCGCGCAGCTGCACCACCGGGTTCACCGCGGCGATCGTGCCGCCACCCCCGGAACCCCCGCCGATGCCGGCGCCCGTGCCGTCGAGCAGCCCGCCGTCGAGGGAGGGCAGGCCGAGCGGCACCACCAGGGCGATGCCCAGCGCGACCGCGCCGATACGCCGCCCGGTGCGCACGGGTGCCACGGCGCCGTTCGCGGACTCCGCCCGCGGACCCTGGGGCGCGCCGGCGAAGACCCGGCCCCACTGCGAGAGCCGGTCGCGGCTCTCGGTCAGGAGCAGCAGCAGATAGCCGGCCGAGGCCAGCACGAACCACAGCCAGGCGGCGCCGTCGGAGAGTCCCGCGGCGACCGAGTACAGCGCGAGCAGCGGCAGACCGGCCGGGGCGGCGCTGCGGAACGTCACCGCGAGCGCGTCCACCAGCAGGCCTATCACCAGCACGCCGCCGATGATCATCAGCCGGATTCCGTCGGTCAACGGTGCCGGGATGGCGTACCGTCCGACGTCCTCGGCGCCGGTCTGCAACAGCCTCGCGAAGTACTGGAACGCCTCCGGGCCCGGGACGATCCCGGCCACCGCCCGCTCCCGGGCGAAGACCAGCGTCAGCATCATCAGGGTGACCAGCGCCTGGGCGGCCACGGTCAGCGGCCTGGCCAGCGGGACGCGCCGGGTGAGCGCTCCCACGCCGGCCTGTACGCCCAGCATGAGCGCCGCCTGGAAGATCCACGTCGCCGGGTCGACCAGCGGCAGCAGTGCACACGCGGCCATGATCGTGGCGGCCCAGGCGCACAGCGCCAGTCTCGCCCGCCCGCTCATGACCGTCCCTCCGTACCGCTCCCGGACATCACTCCGGTGCGCTGCCTGTCCGCCTGTCGCCACAGGTCCGTCAGCGAGGCGCCGCGCGGCACGGTCAGCGCCGTCCAGCCCGCCTCGTGCAGCAGCCGCAGCGACTCCTCGCTCGCGCTCCCGGCACCGGGCACCTCACCCGGTTCGGTCGTCCACGCCTCGCTGTCCAGCAGGAAGGCGACCGCCCCACCGCCGCGCTGGCGCATCTTGCCGATCACCGTCGCCTGCTCCTCGTCGAGGTCGCCGAGGAAGGCGACCAGCAGCCCCTCGTTGCCACCGCGCAGCACGTCGTACGCGGGTGACAGGCTCGTGCCGTCGGAGTGGTCGATCACCGCGAGGGTGTCCATCATCAGACCGGCCGCGTCGGCGGACTCCTGGCTGGCGCCCGCGAACCCGTCGGCGCCGTCGCCGGGCACCGAGTTGCCGGTGTCCGTCAACAGCTTCACCGAGAAGCCCCGTTCGAGCATGTGAACCAGCATGGAGGCGGCGCCGGAGACGGCCCACTCGAAGGCGGAGTCGGGGCCCGCGCCGAGGAACGCCTCGGCCCGGGTGTCCAGCAGCACCGTGCAGCGGGCACGCTGCGGCTGTTCCTCGCGGCGCACCATCAGCTCGCCGTAGCGTGCGGTCGAACGCCAGTGCACCCGGCGCAGATCGTCGCCGTGCCGGTAGCCGCGCGGGATCACGTCGTCCTCGCCGGCCAGCGCCAGCGACCGCTGCCGCCCGTCGCCGTATCCCTTGGCCTCGCCGTTCAGCCGCACCGGCGGCAGCGCCTCCACGCGCGGGACGACGGTCAGCGTGTCGTACGTCGAGAAGGACCGGGTCAGCTCGCACATGCCGAACGGGTCGGTCAGACGCAGCTGGAGCGGGCCCAGCGGGTAGCGGCCGCGCAGATCGGAGCGGACGCGGTACGACACCTCGCGGCGGCCGCCCGCCTCCACCCGGTCCAGCACGAAACGGGGCCGCGGACCGAGCACGTACGGCACCCGGTCCTGGAGCATCAGCAGCCCGGTGGGCAGCCGCGAGACGTTGTCCATCCGCAGATGGACCCGGGCCTCGCTCCCGGCGGGCACGCGCGCGGGGGAGAGGCGGCGGCTGCCCGCGACCCGGTAGCGGGTGCGGTACAGCACGGTCGCGCAGACCAGCGGCAGCACGGCGAGCAGCAGGCCGACCCGGAGCAGATCGCTCTGTCCGAGGACGTACGCGCAGACGGCGGCCGCCACGCCGGCGGCCAGGAAGGAGCGCCCGCGCGTGGTGAGGCCGGCGAGGGCCGTGCGCAGGCCGCCCTTGTCCTGTTCCGGGGCGGGCGCCGGCCCCGCGGTGGTCATCCAAGCCTCCGCGGCGGCTGCTGCGGGTACGCGGGCGCGGTGTGGACCGAGCCGTACCCGCTCTGCGCCTGGGGGGCCTGCGGCACGGGTGTGCGCTGGAGGATCTCCTGGACCACCTGCTCCGGCGTACGGCGATTGAGCTGGGCCTGGGCGGTGGGCAGCAGCCGGTGGGCGAGGATGGACACGGCCAGCGACTGGATGTCGTCCGGCAGCGCGTACTCCCGGCCGCTCAGGGCGGCGGTCGCCCTCGCCGCACGCAGCAGATGCAGCGTGGCGCGCGGCGAGGCACCGAGTCTGAGGTCCGGATGGGTGCGGGTGGCGCCGACCAGGTCCACCGCGTACCGCCGAACCGATTCCGCGACGTGCACGCCCCGGACGGCCTCGATCAGCTTGACGATCTCGTGCGCGTGCGCCACCGGCTGCATGTCCTCCAGCGGCGAGACCCCGCCGTGGACGTCGAGCATCTGCAGCTCGGCCTCCGGGCTCGGGTAGCCGACGGAGACACGGGCCATGAAGCGGTCGCGCTGGGCCTCCGGCAGCGGGTAGGTGCCCTCCATCTCCACCGGGTTCTGCGTGGCCACCACCATGAAGGGGCTCGGCAGCTCGTAGGTGGTGCCGTCGATCGTGACCTGGCGCTCCTCCAGGGACTCCAGGAGCGCGGACTGCGTCTTCGGCGAGGCGCGGTTGATCTCGTCGCCGATCACGATCTGCGAGAAGATCGCGCCCGGTTTGAACTCGAACTCCTTGCGCTGCTGATCCCAGATGGACACACCTGTGATGTCCGACGGCAGCAGGTCCGGCGTGAACTGGATACGCCGCACCGAGCAGTCGATGGACCGCGCCAGTGCCTTGGCCAGCATGGTCTTGCCGACGCCGGGTACGTCTTCGATCAGAAGATGTCCCTCGGCGAGCAGCACTGTCAGCGAAAGCCGTACGACCTCAGGCTTGCCTTCGATCACTCCTTCGACCGAACTGCGGACTCGCTCCACAGTGCTGGTCAGATCAGTGAGGCTCGCTCGATCGTCATAGGTCGTCACCCGGCCCTCCTCGGCCCGTTCTTTCTCCGGGCCGTCGCTCTGCGATGCGGACCGGCCCACCCCGAAACACGGACACCACGCGTGAACTGCTCAGCGTGACGCCACATTGGCATTCTTGCTGCCGTTACCAATCCGTGTCACTCGCCTGTGGACAACTGTCCGCGATATGTCAGTTTTGCGATGTTTTACGGGGTGAGATGCCAGCAGATTGACAGGAAACCGGGGCTGCGCGGAACCGCCCTCGGGCAGTAGAAGGGCGGTTCCGGTCGCGCGGTTCGACCGTGCTCAGGCCGCGTCGATCTCCCGGAGCAGGCCGGTCTTCACATCGAAGACGAAGCCGCGTACGTCGTCGGAGTGCAGCAGGAACGGGTTGGTGCGGATCCGCTGCATGGACTGCCGTACGTCCTGGTCCACGTCCCGGAAGGACTCCACCGCCCAGGCCGGACGCTGGCCGACCTCGGCCTCCAGCTCGGTGCGGAAGTCCTCGGTGAGGGACTCGAGGCCGCAGCCGGTGTGGTGGATGAGGACGATGCTGCGGGTGCCGAGCTTGCGCTGGCTGATGGTGAGGGAGCGGATCACGTCGTCGGTGACCACGCCGCCCGCGTTGCGGATGGTGTGACAGTCGCCCAGCTCGAGGCCGAGCGCGTCGTGCAGGTCGAGGCGGGCGTCCATGCAGGCCACGACCGCGACACGCAGGACGGGACGGGCGTCCATCCCGGGGTCGGAGAACGCGGCGGCATAGCGCTGGTTCGCCTCGACGAGGCGGTCGGTGACGGTGCCGTCGGATATGGCGCCTTCGGGGCCGGTGGGAACTGCTGCGGAGGTCGTCATAGCGAAGACGGTACTGGTCACGACCGCTGAGGGCGCTCTGTGAGAGAGGACAAAGAACGTCATTGAGCCTTGTTGTGAGGTAACCCACAGGAGTGGCTGGATCACGGCCGTACGAGTGATTTCTCCGGATTCACGGCTTCGCCCGGGGGAGCGCCGCGACGCGCAGGCCGGTTGATTGACCGCGAAGGGCCGTGGACTAAAGTGACGCCGAGCGGGAGGCGAGGCCCCCCGCTGGACCGAAACCCCAAGGAGAACCGGCGACAGCCCGGCGTCTCCCCGCGTGCGCGGCGCGTACGTGCGGCTCGCGCCGGACCTGAGAGGGCCCCTTGAGCAACAGCCGCCACGTCCCCGTCATGCTCCAGCGTTGTCTGGACATGCTGGCCCCGGCCCTCACGGCGCCCGGCGCGGTGGTGGTCGACTGCACACTCGGCCTCGGCGGCCACAGCGAAGCGCTCCTCACCCGGTTCCCCGAGGCACGGCTCGTCGCCCTCGACCGGGACAAGGAGGCCCTGCGTCTCTCCGGCGAACGCCTCGCCCCCTTCGGTGAGCGCGCCACCCTCGTGCACGCCGTCTACGACGAACTCCCCGACGTGCTCGACCGCCTGGGCCTGCCACGCGTTCAGGGCATCCTGTTCGACCTGGGCGTCTCCTCCATGCAACTCGACGAGGCGGACCGGGGCTTCGCGTACGCCCAGGACGCCCCCCTCGACATGCGGATGGACCAGACGACGGGCATCAGCGCCGCCGAGGTCCTCAACACGTACCCTCCGGGCGAACTCGTCCGGATCCTCCGGGCCTACGGCGAGGAGAAGCAGGCCAAGCGGATCGTCTCCGCGATCGTGCGCGAGCGCGACAAGGAGCCGTTCAGCAACAGCGCCCGCCTCGTCGAACTGATCCGCGACTCCCTGCCACAGGCCGCCAAGCGCACCGGTGGCAACCCCGCCAAGCGCACCTTCCAGGCCCTGCGCATCGAGGTCAACGGCGAACTCGCCGTCCTGGAGCGGGCGATCCCCTCCGCCGTGAAGGCCCTCGCGGTCGGCGGCCGGATCGCCGTCCTGTCGTACCACTCGCTCGAGGACCGGCTGGTGAAGCAGGTGTTCGCGGCCGGAGCCGCCACCACCGCCCCGCCCGGACTGCCCGTCGTCCCCGAGCGCTATCAGCCGAGGCTCAAGCTCCTCACCCGTGGTGCCGAACTTCCCACCGAGGAAGAGATCGCCGAGAACCGGCGCGCCGCCCCCGCACGTCTGCGCGGGGCGGAACGCGTGCGGGAGGACGTCGCATGAGGCGCGTGATGCACATGAGCTGCATGAGGCGCATGAGGCGTACGAGGCGACCGCACACGGTGCGTGAAGGGGACGGTGAGTGAGTCCGACAAGCGAACGCGCGGGGACGGCGAGCGAGTCCGAAGCCCGGACTCCCAGGGAGGGCGCGTGAGCAGGAAACCCGAACTGAGGGGCCGGGCGGCCCGTCTCGCGCGACTCCTGCCCACGCGGCCCAGGGGCGCCGCCCGCACCCCCTTCGTCCTCCTGGTCGTCCTCCTCCTGGGCGGCGGCCTCATCGGCCTTCTCGTGCTGAACTCCGCGCTGAGTGAAGGGTCGTTCAAGCTCGACGACCTCCAGGACGACGTCAAGAGCTACACCGACGAGGAACAGGCGCTCCAACGGGACGTGGACGCCTACTCGGCGCCCGACGCCCTCCAGCGCCGCGCCCGCGAGCTGGGCATGGTCCCCGGCGGCGACCCGGCCTTCCTGAACCCCGACGGCACGGTCAAGGGTGTTCCGAGCGCCGCCCAGCAGTCCGTGGCCCGGATGCCGCTCGTCCTCGCGCCCGAGATCCTCGACCCCGGTCCGCCCGTGAGCCCGACGCCCACCGGGAGCCCCACGCCCTCCGGGAGCCCTACCCCCTCCGGCTCCCCGACGCCGACGCCGACGCCGACGCCGGCGACGCCGACCGAACCTGAGCCGCAGTCGCACGCGCGGACGCCGGAGCCCCCGGTCACCCCCACACCCACCCCCACCCCCACACCCACCCCCACGATCCCGCCCGTACAGCCCACCCAGCTCCCGACGACCCCCGGCAGGTGACGGAAGTGGCCGACTCAGGCAGGCAGCCCCCGCGCCGCCGCGTACCCGGGCCCGCCCGGCCCGTCCGACCGGGCGGCCAGCAACGGCGACCGGGCCCCGGCGCCCGCCCCGCCGCACAGCGCCGCCCGGCCACGTCCCGGCAGCCGCCCGCGCGCACCATCCGGCTGGGCAGCCCCCGCCCCCGGCTGCGCATGGTGAGCCTCGCGCTGACCCTGGTGATGATCGCCTTCGTCGTACGGCTGCTGCAGGTGCAGGCCGTCGACGCGAGCGAGTACGCGGCCAAGGCCGACCAGAACCGTTACGTCGGCCGGGTGCTGGCCGCCGAGCGCGGCGGGATCACCGACCGCAACGGCGTCGCCCTGGCGATCAGCACCGACGCCAACGACATCACGGCCGACCCCACGATGTTCACGCGCGAGCAGCTGAAGATCGACGACGGGCCCGAGCAGGCCGCCGCGCTCCTCGCGCCGATCCTCGGCGCGGACCAGGAGACGCTCACCGAGAAGCTCCGCACGAAGAACACGCGGTACGTGCTGCTCGCCCGCCGCCAGACCCCGCAGGTCTGGAACCAGATCAGCGACCTGAAGACCGCGCTCGTCAAGCGGGCCGCGGACGAGAAGGGCACCGTCAACGTCCTGGCCGGCGTCTTCCAGGAGCCCAGCAGCAAGCGGGTGTACCCCAACGGTGACCTCGCCGCCGGGATACTGGGCTGGGTCAACGCCGAGGGCAAGGGCGGCGGTGGCGTCGAGCAGCAGTGGAACAGCCGTCTGGCGGGGAAGGACGGCAAGATCCGCTACGCCCAGTCGGGCGGCCGTCTCGTGCCCACCGCGGGTTCCACCGAGACCCCCGCCGTGGCCGGCTCCGACGTCGAGCTGACCATCGACCGCGACATCCAGTGGGCCGCGCAGAACGCCATCACCGAGCAGGTGAAGAAGTCCAAGGCGGACCGCGGTTACGTGATCGTGCAGGACACCCGCACCGGCGAGATCCTCGCCATGGCCAACTCGCCCGGCTTCGACCCCAACGACCTGACCAGGGCGAACCCGGACGCGCTCGGCAACGCGGCCCTCCAGGACGCCTACGAGCCCGGCTCCACCGCCAAGGTCATGTCGATGGCCGCCGTACTGGAGGAGAACGTCGCCACCCCGCAGACGCACGTCACCGTGCCCAACCGGCTGCACCGGGGCGACCGGCTCTTCAAGGACGACATCGACCACCCGACCTGGTACCTGACGCTCAACGGCGTCCTCGCCAAGTCCAGCAACATCGGCACCATCCTCGCCACCGGCGAACTCGGCAGGAACCAGCGCGAGTCCAACACGATCCTCCACTCCTACCTGCGCAAGTTCGGCATCGGCAGCTACACCGGCCTCGGCTTCCCCGGCGAGACCAAGGGCATCCTCGCCGCGCCCGGCGACTGGTCGACCTCGCAGCAGTACACGATCCCTTTCGGCCAGGGCGTGTCGATAAACGCCATGCAGGCGGCCTCCGTCTACTCGACGATCGCCAACGGCGGCGTACGCGTCGAACCGACCCTCGTACGAGGAACCAAGGGACCGGACGGCCGCTTCACCCCCGCCCCGAAGCCCGGCAAGACCCGGGTCGTGAGCGAGAAGACGGCGAAGACCCTCGCCCGGATGCTGGAGTCCGTCGTGGACGACGAGGAGGGCACGGGCACCAAAGCCCGCATCCCGGGCTACCGGGTCGCGGGCAAAACGGGTACGGCCAACCGTGTGGATCCGGCCACCGGCAGATACCGGGGCTACACGTCGTCGTTCGCCGGGTTCGCGCCCGCCGACAACCCGAGGATCACCGTCTACTGCGCGATCCAGAACGCCACCAAGGGCAACTACTTCGGCGGCCAGATCTGCGGACCCATCTACAAGGAGGTCATGGAGTTCGCCCTGAAGTCCCTCCAGGTGCCACCCACCGGGGCCAAGCCCGCGAACCTGCCCGTCACCTTCGCACCCTGACCCGCCTCCTGCCCCCACCCTGATCGGCCCGCTGATCAGCGCAACCAGCCAGGAACCGCCTCGTGACCATGATCACCCCCGACCCCGGGAACCCCGCCCCCGAGCCCCGCTCGCACAAACCCTCGCCCGCCCGTCACCCACCAGCGCCCTTGCCGGACCGCGCTTCGCGCGGGCTGCCCTTTGGCTCCCGTGGGGGTACGCCCGGTACGCTCACCGCCGTGCCACACGCTGATCAGTCCCAAACCACCCAGAAGGACGTTCCCGTGACGTATCCGGGACCGCCCAGGCCGGCCCACGTCTCCGCCACACCCCTCGCGGAACTCGCCGGTCAGCTGGGTGCCGAGCAGCCGACGAGCGCGGACACCGTCCAGGTCACGGGCATCACCCACGACTCGCGCGCCGTCCGACCCGGCGACCTGTACGCCGCCCTGCCCGGTGCCCGTCTGCACGGAGCCGACTTCGTGGACCAGGCGGTCGGCCTCGGTGCCGTCGCCGTCCTCACCGACCCCAGCGGCGCCGAGCGCGCCGCCGCGGCCGGACTCCCCGCCCTCGTCGTCGCCCATCCGCGCGCGCGGATGGGCGAGCTGGCGGCCACCATCTACGGCCGGCCGGGCGGCGACCTGCTGCAGATCGGCATCACCGGCACCTCGGGCAAGACCACCACCGCGTATCTCGTGGAGGGCGGCCTGAAGACCGTCCGCTCCACCGGACTCATCGGCACGGTCGAGATGCGCATCGGCGACGAGCGCATCAAGTCCGAGCGCACCACCCCCGAGGCCACCGACCTCCAGGCCCTCTTCGCGGTCATGCGCGAACGCGGCGTCGACTCGGTCGTCATGGAGGTCTCCAGCCACGCCCTGGTTCTCGGCCGGGTCGACGGCTGCGTCTTCGACGTGGCGGTCTTCAACAACCTCAGCCCGGAGCACATGGAGTTCCACTCCGACATGGAGGACTACTTCCGGGCCAAGGCACAGCTCTTCACCCCGGAGCGCAGCAGGCTCGGCGTCGTCAACCTCGACGACGAGTACGGCCGTCGGCTCGTCGACGAGGCCACGGTCCCGGTCGTCACCTTCTCCGCCGAGGGGCATCCCGACGCCGACTGGCGCGCCGAGGACGTCCTGGTCGGGCCGATGGACTCGACGTTCACGGTGGTGGGACCCAAGGGTGAGCGGATCGCCGCCAGGGCGCCGCTGCCGGGCTCCTTCAACGTCGCCAACACCCTGGCGGCCGTCGCCGCGCTGGCCGTCGCCGGGATCGACCCGCAGACCGCCGCCGACGGCGTCGCCGCCGTACCGGGCGTGCCGGGCCGGCTGGAGCGGGTGGACGCCGGGCAGCCGTACCTCGCGGTCGTCGACTACGCCCACAAGACGGACGCCGTCGAGTCGGTCCTCAAGGCGCTGCGCAAGGTCACCGAGGGCAGCCTGCACGTCGTGCTCGGCTGCGGCGGCGACCGGGACACCACCAAGCGCGGACCGATGGGCGCCGCCATGGCCCGGCTCTCCGACACCGCCGTGCTGACCTCCGACAACCCCCGCTCCGAGGACCCCCTCGCGATCCTCGCGGCCATGCTCGAAGGCGCGGCGTCCGTGCCGGCCCACGAGCGTGGCGAGGTCCTCCTCTTCGAGGACCGGGCCGCGGCGATCGCCGCTGCGGTGGCCCGCGCACGTCCGGGCGACACCGTGCTGGTCGCGGGCAAGGGCCATGAGCAGGGCCAGGACATCGCCGGCGTGGTCCGTCCCTTCGACGACCGCCAGGTGCTCCGCGAAGCTATCCAGCAGACCCAGGGATGAACTTGTGATCGCCCTCTCTCTCGCCGAGATCGCAGAAGTCGTCGGCGGGCAGACGCACGACATACCGGATCCGTCGGCGCTGGTCACCGGACCGGTCGTCCGGGACTCCCGCGAGGTGGAGCCCGGCAGCCTCTTCGTCGCCTTCGCCGGCGAGCGCGTGGACGGACACGACTTCGCGGCCGCGGTCGTCGAGGCGGGCGCGGCAGCGGTGCTGGCGTCCCGTCCCGTCGGCGTGCCCGCGATCGTCGTGCCCGATGTGCAGGCGGCGCTCGGCGCCCTCGCCCGGCACGTCGTGCGCAAGCTCGGCACGACCCTCGTGGCCCTCACCGGCTCCGCCGGCAAGACCAGCACCAAGGACCTGATCGCCCAGGTGCTCCGGCGCAAGGCGCCGACGGTGTTCACGCCCGGTTCCCTCAACAACGAGATCGGGCTGCCCCTCACCGCGCTCAGCGCCACCGAGGAAACCCGTTTCCTCGTCCTGGAGATGGGCGCCCGCGGCATCGGCCACATCCGGTACCTCACGGAGCTGACGCCGCCGAAGATCGGCCTCGTGCTCAACGTCGGCACCGCCCACATCGGCGAGTTCGGCGGCCGCGAGCAGATCGCGCAGGCCAAGGGCGAGCTGGTGGAGGCACTGCCTTCCGCGGACGAGGGCGGCGCCGCGATCCTCAACGCCGACGACCCCCTCGTCCGGGCCATGGCGTCCCGCACGAAGGCCCGGGTGATCCTCTTCGGAGAGTCCGGCGAAGCGGACGTACGCGCAGAGAACGTGACGCTCACCGAGGCCGGACAGCCCGCCTTCAGGCTTCACACACCCTCCGGTGCAAGCGATGTGACCATGCGCCTGTACGGTGAGCACCACGTGTCGAACGCGCTCGCCGCGGCCGCCGTCGCCCATGAGCTGGGCATGTCCGCAAGTGAGATCGCCACCGCGCTCTCCGAGGCGGGCTCCCTCTCCCGCTGGCGCATGGAGGTCACCGAGCGCCCGGACGGCGTGACGGTCGTCAACGACGCCTACAACGCGAACCCCGAGTCCATGCGGGCCGCTCTGCGCGCGCTCGCGGCCATGGGCAAGGGGCGGCGGACCTGGGCGGTGCTCGGCAAGATGGCCGAGCTCGGGGACGAATCGCTCGCCGAGCACGACGCGGTCGGACGGCTCGCCGTCCGGCTCAATGTCGGCAAGCTCGTCGCGGTCGGGGGCAGGGAAGCGTCCTGGCTGCAACTGGGCGCATATAACGAGGGTTCGTGGGGTGAGGAGTCGGTGCACGTGTCCGACGCACAGGCGGCGATCGACCTGTTGCGCAGTCAGTTGCGCCCGGGAGACGTCGTACTCGTGAAGGCGTCCCGGTCGGTCGGGCTCGAGAGCGTGGCGCAGGCGCTGCTCGACAGCGGCAACGAGGGTGAGGTTGCCGCGCGATGATGAATCAGATCCTGTTCGCAGGAGTCATCGGTCTCTTCCTGACCCTGGTCGGCACCCCGCTGCTGATCAAGCTGCTGGCCCGCAAGGGCTACGGCCAGTACATCCGTGACGACGGCCCCCGCGAGCACGCCAGCAAGCGTGGTACGCCGACCATGGGTGGTATCGCCTTCATCCTGGCGACGATCGTCGCGTACTTCCTGGCCAAGGTGATCTCGGGCCAGCCGCCGACCTTCTCCGGTCTGCTGGTGCTCGGCCTGATGGCGGGCATGGGCCTCGTCGGCTTCCTCGACGACTACATCAAGATCGTCAAGCGCCGTTCGCTCGGTCTGCGGGCCAAGGCGAAGATGGCCGGCCAGCTGATCGTCGGTATCGCCTTCGCGGTCCTCGCGCTGCAGTTCCCCGACGCCCGCGACCAGACGCCGGCCTCCACCAAGATCTCCTTCGTCCAGGACTTCGGCTGGTCGATCGGCCCCGTGCTGTTCGTCATCTGGGCCCTGTTCATGATCCTCGCCATGTCGAACGGCGTGAACCTGACCGACGGTCTGGACGGCCTCGCCACCGGTGCCTCCGTGCTCGTCTTCGGCGCGTACACCTTCATCGGCGTCTGGCAGTTCCAGGAGTCCTGCGCCAACACGCAGACCCTGACCAACCCGTCCGCCTGTTACGAGGTACGGGATCCGCTCGACCTGGCGATCGTGGCCTCCGCGCTGATGGGCGCCTGCCTCGGCTTCCTGTGGTGGAACACCTCGCCGGCCAAGATCTTCATGGGCGACACCGGTTCGCTGGCCCTCGGCGGCGCGCTCGCGGGTCTCGCGATCTGCTCCCGCACCGAGCTGCTCCTCGCGCTCCTCGGCGGTCTGTTCGTCCTCATCACCATGTCGGTCGTCATCCAGGTCGGCTCGTTCCGCCTCACCGGCAAGCGCGTCTTCCGGATGGCACCGCTCCAGCACCACTTCGAGCTCAAGGGCTGGTCCGAGGTCCTGGTCGTGGTCCGCTTCTGGATCATCCAGGGCATCTGTGTGATCGTCGGACTGGGCCTCTTCTACGCGGGATGGGCAGCGGACAAGTGACCGACTGGCAGGGTAAGCACGTCACCGTCGCCGGGCTGGGCGTCTCCGGCATCCCGGCGGCCAAGGTCCTGCACGGCCTCGGCGCGGCCGTCACGGTCGTCAACGACGGCGACGACGACCGTGCCCGCGCGCAGGCCGCCGACCTGGAGGCACTCGGCATCACCGTGCGCCTCGGCGACGGCGCGACCCTGCCGGAGGGCACCGAACTCGTCGTCACCACCCCGGGCTGGAAGCCGGACAAGCCGCTGTTCGCGGCCGCCCGCGCGGCCGGTCTGGAGATCTGGGGCGACGTCGAACTCGCCTGGCGGCTGCGGGGCCCCGACGCCGCACCCTGGCTGGCCGTCACGGGCACCAACGGCAAGACCACGACGGTCCAGATGCTCGCCTCGATCCTGACGGCCGCGGGGCTGCGCACGGCCGCCGTCGGCAACATCGGGGTCTCGCTGCTGGACGTCGTCCTGGGCGACGAGCCCTACGACGTCCTCGCCGTCGAGCTGTCCAGCTACCAGCTCCACTGGGCGCCCTCCCTGCGCGCCCACTCCGCCGCCGTCCTCAACCTCGCCCCCGACCACCTCGACTGGCACGGCTCCATGGAGGCGTACGCCGCGGACAAGGGCCGCGTCTACGAGGGCAATCGGGTCGCCTGCGTCTACAACGTGGCTGACAAGGCCACCGAGGACCTGGTGCGCGAGGCGGACGTCGAGGAGGGCTGCCGGGCCGTCGGGTTCACGCTCGGTACCCCGGGGCCGTCCCAACTGGGCGTCGTGGACGGCATCCTGGTCGACCGCGCCTTCGTCGAGAACCGGCAGAAGAACGCCCAGGAACTCGCCGAGGTCGCGGACGTGCGCCCGCCGGCCCCGCACAACATCGCCAACGCCCTCGCGGCGGCCGCCCTCGCCCGCGCCTACGGGGTGCCCGCCGCGGCCGTACGGGACGGGCTGCGGGCCTTCACCCCGGACGCGCACCGCATCGCGCACGTGGCCGATGTGGACGGCGTCGCGTACATCGACGACTCCAAGGCCACCAACACGCATGCCGCGCAGGCCTCGTTGGCGGCGTACGAGTCCATCGTGTGGATCGCGGGCGGCCTCGCCAAGGGGGCCACCTTCGACGAACTCGTCGCCGGTGCGGCAGGGCGGCTGCGGGGGGTCGTGCTGATCGGCGCGGACCGCGCGCTGATCCGGGAAGCGCTGGCGCGACACGCGCCCGAAGTGCCGGTCGTCGACCTCGACCGGACCGACACTGGGGCGATGCTCGCCGCCGTCCGCGAGGCGCGGACACTGGCACGGACGGGCGACACGGTGCTGCTGGCGCCGGCCTGTGCGTCGATGGACATGTTCGTCAACTACAACAGGCGTGGGGACGCGTTCGCGGAGGCTGTGCGCGAACTCTCCTCCACGGACGGCTGACCCGGCCAGGCTTCGCCTGGCGGCGCCGGGTGAAACTGGGAGGGACGCGTGACACGGAACTGGTCGGTCGGCGGCGAGGGCGCCCCCGATGCCGAGTAGCCGTACGAGCCGTGCGCCCCTCCAGCGCGTCACCCGACGGCCACCCGTCTCCCGGCCGCCGCGCGAGAACCCCCTGCGCAGGCTCCACACACGGGCGCGCAAGGCCTGGGACCGGCCGCTGACCGCCTACTACCTGATCCTCGGCGGCAGCCTGCTGATCACCGTACTGGGTCTGGTGATGGTCTACTCGGCCTCGCAGATCACCGCTCTGCAGAAGTCGCTGCCCGGGACCTTCTTCTTCCGCAAGCAGTTCCTCGCGGCCACGATCGGCACCGTGCTGCTGCTCGTGGCCTCGCGGATGCCGGTCAAGCTGCACCGCGCGCTGGCGTACCCGATCCTGGCCGGCTGCGTGTTCCTGATGGCCCTGGTTCAAGTGCCCGGGATAGGGCAGTCGATCAACGGCAACCAGAACTGGATCGCCGTCGGCGGCTCCTTCCAGATCCAGCCCAGCGAGTTCGGCAAGCTGGCGCTCGTGCTGTGGGGCGCCGACCTGCTGGCGCGCAAGGAGGACAAGCGGCTGCTGACGCAGTGGAAGCACATGCTGGTGCCGCTCGTTCCGGTGGCGTTCCTGCTGCTCGGGCTGATCATGCTCGGCGGTGACATGGGCACCGCGATCATTCTCACGGCGATCCTGTTCGGCCTGCTGTGGCTGGCCGGGGCGCCGACGCGGATGTTCGTGGGCGTGCTGTCCATCGCCGGACTCATCGGATTCGTCCTGATCAGGACCAGCGAGAACCGTATGGCCCGCCTGGCCTGCATCGGAGCCACCGAGCCCCGGACGGACGGGGCCGACTGCTGGCAGGCCGTGCACGGAATCTACGCCCTGGCCTCGGGCGGAATCTTCGGCTCCGGGCTCGGTGCCAGTGTGGAAAAATGGGGCCAACTCCCGGAAGCGCACACCGACTTCATCTTCGCCGTCACCGGTGAGGAACTGGGCCTCGCGGGGACGCTGTCGGTGCTCGCCCTCTTCGCGGCTCTAGGCTATGCGGGTATCCGCGTGGCCGGACGCACGGAGGACCCCTTCGTCAGGTATGCCGCGGGAGGCGTGACCACCTGGATCACCGCGCAAGCGGTGATCAACATCGGTGCGGTGCTCGGTCTGTTGCCGATCGCCGGAGTCCCGCTCCCGCTGTTCTCCTACGGGGGATCCGCCCTGCTGCCGACCATGTTCGCCATCGGGTTGCTGATCGCGTTCGCGCGCGACGAGCCCGCTGCGCGGGCGGCGCTTGCCATGCGGCAGCCCCGCTTTGGTAGAAAGCGTGGCGGCGGCCCTTCGGGGCCCGGGAGATGGAACACGATGCGACGGCGTGTCTCGGCACGTTCGTCCGGAGAGCGGTGAATTTCGGTGCATGTCGTACTCGCCGGTGGCGGAACCGCCGGTCACATCGAGCCCGCGCTCGCCCTCGCGGACGCCCTGCGCAGGCAGGACCCGACCGTGGGCATCACGGCCCTGGGCACGGAGCGCGGCCTTGAGACACGCCTCGTCCCCGAGCGGGGCTACGAACTCGCGCTGATCCCCGCCGTACCCCTGCCGCGCAAGCCCACCCCCGAGCTGATCACCGTGCCCGGTCGGCTGCGCGGCACGATCAAGGCGACCGAGCAGATCCTGGAGCGCACCAAGGCGGACGCGGTCGTCGGCTTCGGCGGCTATGTCGCCCTGCCCGGCTACCTCGCCGCCAAGCGCCTCGGGGTGCCGATCATCGTCCACGAGGCCAACGCCCGACCCGGTCTCGCCAACAAGATCGGCTCCCGGTACGCCGCGAAGGTCGCCGTCTCCACTCCCGACAGCAAGCTGCGCGACGCCCGCTACATCGGCATCCCGCTGCGCCGCGCCATCGCCACCCTCGACCGGGCCGCGGCCCGCCCCGAGGCCCGCGCGATGTTCGGCCTCGACCCGAACCTGCCGACCCTGCTGGTGTCCGGCGGCTCCCAGGGCGCCCGCCGCCTCAACGAGGTCGTCCAGCAGGTCGCGCCCTACCTCCAGCAGGCCGGGATCCAGATCCTGCACGCGGTCGGCCCGAAGAACGAACTGCCGCAGGTGCACCAGATGCCGGGAATGCCCCCTTACATCCCGGTACCGTACGTGGACCGGATGGACCTCGCGTACGCCGCGGCCGACATGATGCTCTGCCGCGCGGGCGCGATGACCGTCGCCGAACTCTCCGCCGTCGGGCTCCCGGCCGCCTATGTCCCGCTGCCCATCGGCAACGGTGAACAGCGGCTGAACGCCCAGCCGGTGGTCAAGGCCGGCGGCGGGCTGCTGGTCGACGACGCGGAACTGACGCCCCAGTGGGTGCAGCAGAACGTGCTGCCCGTGCTCGCCGACCCGCACCGGCTGTACGAGATGTCCCGCGCCGCAAGCGAGTTCGGTCGCCGGGACGCCGACGACCTGCTCGTCGGGATGGTGTACGAGGCGATCGCGTCGCGCCGCGGACACCACTAGAGAACGGATCGGCGAGTGAGTCGAAGGGGCGTGTCGGTGTCGAGCGGCCGAGCGCGCGGAGGCCCGAAGGGCTGAGCACGGTCGGCCGCTCGACACCGACCGAGGCGCCCCGGAGGTGAACCGAGCCAGGAGAGGGAGTGCGCGTGGCCGGACCGACCAGCACCGCCGAGCGCGGCGCGGACGAGGATCTGGACTCCGGCCCGCCGCCCCGGCGGCTCCCCGGCCCCCGGGCGCTGATCGCCGCCGCGATCGCCCTGATCCTGCTGGGGGGCGCCACCCTCTGGGTCCTGTACGGCTCCTCGTGGCTGCGGGCCGACCGGGTCTCCGTGTCGGGCACCCGGGTGCTGACCGAGACCCAGGTGCGCGAGGCGGCCGCCGTGCCGCTCGGCGATCCGCTGATTTCCGTCGACCTCGACGCCGTCGAGTCGCGGCTGCTCAAGGAATTGCCCCGAATCGACTCGGTCGAGGTCATCCGCTCATGGCCCCATGAAATCGGGCTGAAAGTGAGCGAACGTACTCCGGTTCTGATTGTCGAAGCGGCCGATAATTCGGGCAAGTACGTCGAAGTGGACGCGAAAGGGGTGCGTTTTGCCACGGTTTCACGCGCCCCGGAAGGCGTTCCCGTACTGGAATTGACGGTGTCCCGGTCGGGTTCGTCCGCCGCCAGTCTGCGGCGATTCGGCGAGGACCGGCTCGTGCGGGCGGCCGTGGGGGTCGCCGGTTCGATTCCGGCCGCAATCGCCCACGAGACCCTGGTCGTCAAGGTCCGCTCCTACGACTCCATCTCGCTGGAGTTGAGCGGAGACCGTACGGTCGCGTGGGGGAGCGCGGAGAAGGGGCGTGCGAAGGCCCGTGCGCTCGCCGCCCTGCTGAAAGCGGCGCCGGACGCGGGGCACTTCGATGTGAGTGTCCCCACCGCGCCCGCGTCATCAGGGAGTTGACGCACATCCGCGCAGGCCAGCACCCTGGTTGGGCAGCGCTATGGCTGATCACATAGGGTGAAAAGAAAAACGGGAGGTTCGGCGTGTTCGTTGAACGTGCGCCACTTGTCGACTTAGTGTCCTGTTCGGAAGAGTCCAAGGAACAGTCACACTGGTAACCCTAAACTTCAGCGTTAGGGTTCGGGTCGGCGTTCGGACCGTCCCACTTCGGCATCAGTCGTCGGCTCGCGGGTACCCCGCGAAGCGGCGACACGTAACTCGAGGCGAGAGGCCTTCGACGTGGCAGCACCGCAGAACTACCTCGCAGTCATCAAAGTCATCGGTGTCGGCGGCGGTGGTGTCAATGCCATCAACCGGATGATCGAGGTCGGTCTCAAGGGCGTCGAGTTCATCGCCATCAACACCGACGCGCAAGCTCTGTTGATGAGCGACGCCGACGTCAAGCTCGACGTCGGCCGGGAACTCACCCGCGGACTCGGCGCCGGCGCCAACCCGGCCGTCGGCCGGAAGGCCGCCGAGGACCACCGCGAGGAGATCGAGGAGGTCCTCAAGGGGGCCGACATGGTCTTCGTGACGGCCGGCGAGGGCGGCGGCACCGGCACCGGCGGCGCGCCCGTCGTGGCCAACATCGCCCGCTCGCTGGGCGCCCTCACCATCGGCGTGGTCACCCGCCCGTTCACCTTCGAGGGCCGCCGCCGCGCCAACCAGGCCGAGGACGGCATCGCCGAGCTGCGCGAAGAGGTCGACACCCTCATCGTCATCCCGAACGACCGGCTGCTCTCCATCTCGGACCGCCAGGTCTCCGTGCTGGACGCGTTCAAGTCGGCCGACCAGGTCCTGCTCTCCGGTGTCCAGGGCATCACGGACCTGATCACCACCCCCGGTCTGATCAACCTCGACTTCGCCGACGTCAAGTCGGTCATGTCCGAGGCCGGTTCGGCCCTCATGGGCATCGGCTCGGCCCGCGGCGACGACCGCGCGGTGGCCGCCGCCGAGATGGCGATCTCCTCGCCGCTCCTGGAGGCCTCCATCGACGGCGCCCGCGGCGTCCTGCTCTCCATCTCCGGTGGCTCCGACCTCGGTCTGTTCGAGATCAACGAGGCCGCCCAGCTGGTCAGCGAGGCCGCGCACCCCGAGGCCAACATCATCTTCGGCGCGGTCATCGACGACGCCCTCGGCGACGAGGTCCGGGTCACGGTCATCGCGGCGGGCTTCGACGGCGGCCAGCCCCCGGCCAAGCGGGACAACATCCTCGGCTCGGCCGCGGCCAAGCGCGAGGAGCCCGCCCCGGCGCGGCCCGCCGAGAACCGCCCGTCCTTCGGCTCGCTCGGCAGCGTCAAGCCGAAGGAGGAGCCTGCGGCGGCGCCCGCCCCGGAGCCGGTGAACGACGTTCCGGTCGCCCCGCCGGTCCCGCCGTCCCGGTCCTACTCGGACAGCGCCGCGGAAGAGCTGGACGTGCCGGACTTCCTCAAGTGATAGGACGGCGCGAGAACGTGAGCGGCGCGCACTTCGCCTTCACCGACAGGTGGGGCGGGGTGAGCGCCGCTCCGTATGAGGAGCTCAATCTCGGCGGGGCCGTCGGGGACGACGCCGCCGCCGTCACGACCAACCGGGAGCTGGCGGCCAAGTCGCTGGGCCTGGAACCCGACCGGGTCGTCTGGATGAACCAGGTGCACGGCGCGGACGTGGCCGTGGTCGACGGACCGTGGGACTCCGGATCCGGATCCGGTTCTGGCTCCCTCCCGTCCGTCGACGCGATCGTCACCACCCGGCGCGGTCTCGCGCTCGCCGTCCTCACCGCCGACTGCGTGCCCGTCCTGCTGACCGACCCCGTCGCCGGGGTCGCCGCCGCCGCGCACGCGGGTCGGCCCGGCATGATCGCCGGGGTCGTCCCCGCGGCGGTACGGGCCATGACCGAACTCGGCGCCGACCCCGCCCGGATCGTCGCCCGCACCGGACCCGCCGTCTGCGGCCGGTGTTACGAAGTGCCCGAGGCGATGCGCGCCGAGGTGGCCACCGTCGAGCCGGCGGCGTACGCCGAGACCAGTTGGGGCACACCCTCCGTAGATGTGTGCGCCGGAGTGCACGCACAGCTGGAGCGCCTCGGGGTGCACGACCGGGAGCAGTCGCCGGTGTGCACGCTGGAGTCGCGCGACCACTTCTCGTACCGTCGCGACG
Organism: Streptomyces akebiae; assembly: GCF_019599145.1. Lineage (NCBI taxonomy): Bacteria > Bacillati > Actinomycetota > Actinomycetes > Kitasatosporales > Streptomycetaceae > Streptomyces > Streptomyces akebiae. The sequence goes on from NZ_CP080647.1 coordinate 7,692,353, forward strand.
GCGCCACAGGGCGACTCGCGGGATATGTCTGGCTGGACTGAGGGGCATGACCGACCGTAAGGCACAACTCGCCGGAAACCTGGCGAAGGTGGAGGACCGCATCGCGGCGGCGTGCGTGGCCGCGGGCCGCAAGCGGGACGAGGTGACCCTGATCGTGGTCACCAAGACCTACCCGGCGAGCGATGTGCGGATCCTGTCGGAGCTCGGTGTGCGCCACGTCGCCGAGAACAAGGACCAGGACGCGGCACCCAAGGCGGCCGAATGCTCGGATCTGTCCCTTGTGTGGCACTTCGTGGGTCAGTTGCAGACCAACAAGGTCCGTTCTGTGGTGCGTTATGCGGATCTCGTGCAGTCCGTCGATCGTTCCAGGCTTGTCACGACTCTGTCGAAAGAGGCCGTTCGGGCCGGCCGTGAGGTGGGATGTCTCATCCAGGTCGCGCTCGACGCCGACGAGAGCGGCCGGGGAGAGCGAGGAGGTGTCGGTCCGGGCGGAATCGAAGAGCTGGCCGACCTCCTGGCGGAGGCGCCGGGGGTGCGGGTCGATGGTCTGATGACCGTCGCGCCGCTCACCGGGGAGTACGCCGGACGCCAACGGGCCGCGTTCGAGCGGTTGATGGTTTTGTCGACCGACCTGCGCCGAGCCCATCCGGCTGCGAACATGGTCTCCGCAGGGATGAGTGCGGACCTCGAGGATGCCGTGGCGGCCGGAGCGACACATGTACGCGTCGGCACTGCGGTACTCGGAGTCCGTCCCGGGCTCGGGTAACGTCGCCAAGAAGTCGGACCACAGCAGAAAATATGGTCATTCCGTCGAGAGGCGGGCGCAACGACCTCGTGGATCGCGGGCACTTGGGAAGTCGTCAGCCGATCCACCACAGAGCGGAGGACTCAGAGCATGGCCGGCGCGATGCGCAAGATGGCGGTCTACCTCGGCCTCGTGGAGGACGATGGGTACGACGGCAGGGGATTCGACCCCGATGACGACTTCGAGCCCGAGCTCGACCCCGAGCCCGAGCGGGACCACCGTCGGCACGAGGCGGTGCACCAGTCACACCAGTCACACCAGTCCCAAAGGGATGAATCGGTACGAGTGGTGCAGCCCCCGGTGCAGCGCGAACCGGTGTCGCACGCCACTTCGCTCCCCGCGGAATCGGTGCGACCCGCCCGGATCGCGCCCGTGGCGTCCATCACACAAGAACGTTCGAGTCTGGAGAAGAACGCACCGGTGATCATGCCCAAGGTCGTGTCCGAGCGAGAGCCTTACCGGATCACCACGTTGCACCCGCGGACCTACAACGAGGCCCGTACCATCGGGGAACACTTCCGTGAGGGCACCCCGGTGATCATGAATCTGACTGAGATGGACGACACAGATGCGAAGCGACTTGTCGACTTTGCGGCCGGTTTGGTGTTTGGTCTTCACGGCAGCATCGAGCGGGTGACGCAGAAGGTGTTCCTGTTGTCGCCTGCTAACGTCGATGTCACGGCGGAGGACAAGGCCCGCATCGCAGAGGGCGGGTTCTTCAACCAGAGCTGAGACGTACGACCGAAAACAGCGGTAGAGCAACACGGAATTGGGGAGAGGGAAACACCGGACATGAGCGTGGTCTTGACGATCCTCTACATCGCGCTGACGGTGTTCTTCATCGTGTTGATCTTCCGTTTGGTCATGGACTACGTCTTCCAGTTCGCCCGCTCATGGCAGCCCGGCAAGGCGATGGTGGTCGTTCTGGAGGCCACCTACACTGTCACCGATCCACCGCTCAAGCTTCTGCGGCGGTTCATTCCGCCGCTGCGTCTCGGGGGCGTGGCGCTCGACCTGTCCTTCTTCGTGCTGATGATCATCGTTTTCATCCTGCGTGCGGTGGTAGCCAGCGGGATGGGAGCGGTGTGAGAGATGCGGTCTTGCCGAATGCCGACGACTACGTTGAGGTGAAGAGATGCCGTTGACCCCCGAGGACGTGCGGAACAAGCAGTTCACGACCGTCCGCCTCCGAGAAGGCTATGACGAGGACGAGGTCGATGCCTTCCTCGATGAGGTCGAAGCCGAACTGACGCGCCTGCTCCGCGAGAACGAGGACCTGCGCGCCAAACTGGCCGCGGCCACACGCGCGGCTGCTCAGAACCAGCAGAACATGCGCAAGCCTCCGGAGCCTCAGGACCAGCAGGGCGGCATGCAGCAGGGTGGCATGCAGCAACAGGGCGGCATGCAGCAGGGTGGCATGCAGCAACAGGGCGGCATGCAGCAGCAGGGTATGCGAGGTCCCGGTGGACCCGTACCCGCCGGCATATCGGGCCCGCCGCAGCAGATGGGGGGCCCCATGGGTGGCCCGCCCCAGCTGCCGAGCGGTGCTCCGCAGCTGCCCGCCGGCCCCGGTGGCCAGGGTGGGCAGCAGGGTCCCGGCCCGATGGGTCAGGGACCGATGGGCCAGGGCCCGATGGGTCAGGGCCAGATGCAGCCGCAGATGGGCCAGGGCCAGATGGGCCAGGGTCCCATGGGCGGCCAGCCTCCCATGCAGCAGCAGATGGGTGGCCCGATGGGCGGCCCCATGGGTGGTCCGATGGGCGGCCCCGGTCAGGGTCCCGGCGGCGACAGCGCCGCGCGGGTGCTCTCGCTGGCCCAGCAGACCGCCGACCAGGCGATCGCCGAGGCCCGTTCCGAGGCCAACAAGATCGTCGGCGAGGCCCGCAGCCGCGCCGAGGGTCTGGAGCGGGACGCCCGTGCCAAGGCCGACGCGCTGGAGCGGGACGCGCAGGAGAAGCACCGCGTCGCGATGGGCTCCCTGGAGTCCGCCCGCGCCACGCTGGAGCGCAAGGTCGAGGATCTGCGCGGCTTCGAGCGTGAGTACCGCACGCGTCTGAAGTCCTACCTGGAGTCGCAGCTGCGTCAGCTGGAGACCCAGGCGGACGACTCGCTGGCCCCGCCGCGCACTCCGGCGACCGCGTCGCTGCCGCCGTCCCCGGCGCCCTCCATGGCTCCGGCCGGCGCGAGCGCCCCGTCGTACGGTGGCAACCCGGGCGGCATGGGTGGCGGCATGGGCGGTGGCCCGGCTCCGGCCGCGCCCTCCTACGGCGGTCAGCAGCAGATGTCTCCGGCCATGACCCAGCCGATGGCTCCGGTCCGGCCGCAGGGCCCCTCTCCGATGGGGCAGGCTCCCTCGCCGATGCGTGGGTTCCTCATCGACGAGGACGACAACTGACGATTACTGGTACGCCGTAGGCGTCGGCAGCGTTCAGGGCGGGGCCCCGGATTTTCGATCCGGGGCCCCGCCCTGTTGCTGCGCGCGGCCTGGTCTGGTGGGTGTTTGTTCGGGGGCGGGGGCGGGGGCGGATGTCCTAGGTACGCAACGCCGAAGGTCTGAGGCGCCGGAGATGTGGTGCCTCAGACCTTCGTTCGTTGCCGGTGGCTGGTGCTGGTGCTGGTGCTGGGCGGGGGCGGAGGCGCTTACCGGCGCTGACAGGGTGCCGCTGCGCCCACCCGTGCCGCCCCAGTGGCACGATTGCCCGCAGCTGTGGCGGCGCTGCGGTGGCTGTCCCCCCGCGCCCCGTCAGGGGCGCGGGGGGACCGTGCGGTCAGCCGTGCGCCGACCGAGGTCTCCGGACGGCCGTCACCGGCAGACGCTGCCGGTCAGACCTTGCGCAGGCGGAAGGTCAGCGTGAGGGCCTCGTCCGTGAACGGCGTGCCGTACGTCTCGTCGGCCTCGCCGGAGGCGAAGTCCGTCGCGAGGACCTCGTCCGCGATCAGGGCCGAGTGCTCGGTCAGCGCCGCGGTCACCGCCGGGTCCGTCGCCGTCCAGCGCAGGGCGATCCGGTCGGCCACGTCGAGGCCGCTGTTCTTGCGGGCTTCCTGGATCAGGCGGATGGCGTCCCGGGCGAGGCCCGCACGGCGCAGTTCCTCCGTGATCTCCAGGTCGAGGGCGACCGTCGCGCCGGAGTCGGAGGCCACCGACCAGCCCTCGCGGGGGGTCTCCGTGATGATGACCTCGTCGGGGGCGAGGGTGATGGTCTCGCCGTCGACCTCGACGGTGGCCGTGCCCTCGCGCAGCGCCAGGGACAGGGCGGCCGCGTCGGCGTTCGCCACGGCCTTGGCCACGTCCTGGACGCGCTTGCCGAAGCGCTTGCCGAGGGCCCGGAAGTTGGCCTTCGCGGTCGTGTCCACCAGGGAGCCGCCGACCTCGGAGAGGGAGGCCAGTGAGCTGACGTTCAGCTCCTCGGTGATCTGCGCGTGCAGTTCGGGGTTCAGCGCGTCGAAGCCCGTCGCCGCCACCAGGGCGCGGGAGAGGGGCTGACGGGTCTTGACGCCGGACTCCGCCCGCGTGGCCCGGCCCAGTTCCACGAGCCGGCGTACGAGCACCATCTGCTTGGACAGCTCGGGGTCGACCGCGGTCAGGTCCGCCTCGGGCCAGGCGGCGAGGTGCACGGACTCGGGCGCCCCCGGGGAAACCGGCACGATCAGGTCCTGCCAGACCCGCTCGGTGATGAACGGGGTCAGCGGGGCCATCAGCTTGGTGACCGTCTCGACGACCTCGTGGAGGGTGCGCAGCGCGGCCTTGTCGCCCTGCCAGAAGCGGCGGCGCGACCGGCGCACGTACCAGTTCGAGAGGTCGTCGACGAACGCCGAGAGGAGCTTTCCGGCGCGCTGGGTGTCGTAGGCCTCCAGGGCCCCGGTCACCTGGTCGGTGAGGGCGTGGAGCTCGGACAGCAGCCAGCGGTCCAGGACCGGACGGTCGGCCGGGGCCGGGTCCGCCGCGCTGGGCGCCCAGTTCGACGTGCGGGCGTACAGGGCCTGGAAGGCGACCGTGTTCCAGTACGTGAGGAGGGTCTTGCGGACGACCTCCTGGATGGTGCCGTGGCCCACGCGACGGGCAGCCCAGGGGGAGCCGCCGGCCGCCATGAACCAGCGGACGGCGTCGGCGCCGTGCTGGTCCATGAGCGGGATCGGCTGCAGGATGTTGCCCAGGTGCTTGGACATCTTGCGGCCGTCCTCGGCGAGGATGTGGCCGAGGCACACGACGTTCTCGTAGGAGGACTTGTCGAAGACCAGGGTCCCGACGGCCATCAGCGTGTAGAACCAGCCGCGGGTCTGGTCGATGGCCTCGCTGATGAACTGGGCCGGGTAGCGGGACTCGAAGAGTTCCTTGTTCTTGTACGGGTAGCCCCACTGCGCGAACGGCATCGAGCCCGAGTCGTACCAGGCGTCGATGACCTCCGGGACGCGTGTGGCCGTGCTGCCGCAGCCGTCCTGGGGGCAGGGGAAGGTGACCGCGTCGATGAACGGGCGGTGCGGGTCCAGCTCCGACTGGTCGGTGCCGGAGAGCCGGCTCAGCTCCTCGCGGGAACCGACGCACGTGAGGTGGTTCTCCTCACAGCGCCAGATCGGCAGCGGGGTGCCCCAGTAGCGGCTGCGGGAGAGCGCCCAGTCGATGTTGTTGTTCAGCCAGTCGCCGAAGCGGCCGTGCTTGACCGAGTCCGGGAACCAGTTGGTCTTCTCGTTCTCCTGGAGGAGACGGTCCTTGACGGCGGTGGTGCGGATGTACCAGGACGGCTGCGCGTAGTAGAGGAGCGCGGTGTGGCAGCGCCAGCAGTGCGGGTAGCTGTGCTCGTACGGGATGTGCTTGAAGAGCAGGCCGCGCTGCTGGAGGTCCTCGGTGAGCTTTTCGTCCGCCTTCTTGAAGAACACGCCGCCGACGAGGGGGACGTCCTCCTCGAAGGTGCCGTCGGGGCGGACCGGGTTCACCACGGGCAGGCCGTACGAGCGGCAGACCTTGAGGTCGTCCTCACCGAAGGCGGGGGACTGGTGGACCAGACCCGTACCGTCCTCGGTCGTCACGTACTCGGCGTTCACGACATAGTGGGCCTCGGCCGGGAACTCCACGAGCTCGAACGGACGTTGATAGGTCCAGCGCTCCATCTCGGCGCCGGTGAAGGTCTGGCCGGTGGTCTCCCAGCCCTCGCCGAGTGCCTTGGCGACGAGCGGCTCGGCGACGACGAGCTTCTCGCTGCCGTCCGTGGCGACCACGTAGGTGACCTCGGGGTGGGCGGCGACCGCGGTGTTGGACACCAGCGTCCACGGCGTGGTCGTCCACACCAGGAGCGCGGCCTCACCGGCGAGCGGACCGGAGGTGAGCGGGAAACGGACGTACACCGAGGGGTCGACGACCGTCTCGTAGCCCTGCGCCAGCTCGTGGTCCGACAGACCGGTGCCGCAGCGGGGGCACCAGGGGGCGACGCGGTGGTCCTGGACCAGCAGGCCCTTGTTGAAGATCTCCTTGAGCGACCACCAGACGGACTCGACGTACTCGGGGTCCATGGTCCGGTAGGCGTCGTCGAGGTCGACCCAGTAGCCCATGCGGGTCGTCAGCTCGGTGAAGGCGTCGGTGTGCCGGGTCACCGAGTCGCGGCACTTGGCGTTGAACTCGGCGATGCCGTACGCCTCGATGTCCTTCTTGCCGTTGAAGCCGAGCTCCTTCTCGACGGCCAGCTCCACGGGGAGGCCGTGGCAGTCCCAGCCGGCCTTGCGGGCCACGTGGTAGCCGCGCATCGTGCGGAAGCGGGGGAAGACGTCCTTGAAGACGCGCGCCTCGATGTGGTGGGCGCCCGGCATGCCGTTGGCGGTGGGCGGGCCCTCGTAGAACACCCACTCGGGGCGGCCCTCGGACTGCTCCAGGCTCTTGGCGAAGATCTTCTGCTCGCGCCAGAAGTCGAGCACCGCGTGCTCGAGCGCGGGCAGATCGACCTGGGCGGGCACCTGGCGGTACGTCGGCTCTGTCATGAGCGGGCTTCCTCCAACGGACTTGCTGCCTTCCGTCGGAGGGACGAGAGCTTCGATCCTTCGTACGCCGTGTGCGGCGCGCTCCCGCGGTACCACCCTCCTTGGCTCCCCCGCGCGCCGTACGCGCCGGTGAACCCCCTCATTGAGGTCGCGATACCGGGTCTACTCGCCGTGCCCCACGGACTGCGCCATGGGGTGCGGATTTCTTCCGGCGGCTCCGGGGTGATCTTCACATCGCGCTCGCCCCCGGGCTTCCACCGTCCCCGGGTCGCTCTGGGCTGCGTACGACGCTACTCGTCCCCATCCACGCTTCTCGCTCCGCCCAGTGTACGGCGCCGTACGGACAGGGGCCGACCGGATTTCCGGCGGCCGTGGGCGGTGTGCGGCGGCGCTCTGCCCGGGTTTGCGGGCAGGGGTGTGGTGACCTGCGGGATGACCCGAATGGAGTGGGCGGGGCGTCCGGATCCTGGGACGTGCGGCGCGGCGGAATACCCGGCGGGGAGCTGGGCACAACGCTTGCAGGCTTGTCGCGCGACGGGTGCGGGGCGGGCGGAATGAGTGGTCTGCCCCGTTGCCGCGGAACTCGGGTCGATTTATCGTCCCAGCACGATGCGCGTGCAAGATCACAATATGTGAAGGGGCGCGGCCATGGTGGCGAAGAAGACCGCCGTACAGCAGTCGGCGTCCGGCAGATCCACGGTGGCCTCCGGCGGTGGAGACGAGGGGCCGAAGGCCTCGGCGGTGAAGGCGGCCGGAAAGAAGAGGGTGGCGAAGAAGGCGTTGGCCGCGAAGGCGGTGGCGAAGAAGGCGGTGGCCAAGAAGGCCGCAGCGGAGAAGCCGGTCGCCGGCAAGCCGGATGCCGGGAAGTCCGTCGCCGGGAAGTCGGCGGGCGGGAAGGCCGTCGGTGGCGAGTCGGTCGTCAAGAAGACCGCGGCCAAGAAGGCGACGACGGTGAAGAAGAGCACCTCTGCGACGAAGAGCACGGTCAAGAAGGCGGACGCGGCCGAGGCCGCCGAGACGACGGGAGCCACGACAGTGGTTGCGAAGAACACTCCTGGTACGGCTACGGCGGCGAAGAAGAAGCCCACCGCCGTCCCCAAGGCACGGCCCGCCGCGGTGGAGCCCGGCGAGCTCGCGGTACGCCCCGGAGAGGACCCCTGGAGCCCCGACGAGGTGGACGAGGCCCGGACGGAGCTGCAGTCCGAGGCGACGCGGCTGAGGACCGAGCTGGAGGCCTCCGAGCGGGCCCTGACCGGCCTGATGCGGGACTCCGGGGACGGCGCGGGCGACGACCAGGCCGACACCGGGGCGAAGAACATCACGCGCGAGCACGAGCTGTCGCTCGCCCACAACGCACGCGAGATGCTCGACCAGACCGAGCGCGCCCTGGACCGGCTCGCCTCGGGCACCTACGGACTCTGCGAGAACTGCGGCAATCCGATCGGAAAGGCGCGAATGCAGGCCTTCCCCCGGGCCACACTGTGCGTCGAGTGCAAGCAGAAGCAGGAACGCCGCTAGCGATCGCCGACTGAGCCCCTGGTCCGCGGCGGGCGTGTCGTACCTTTGTCCTCAGTCAGGAACCTAGGTTGAGGGACTCACGTGGCAGAGGCGGAGCGCATCATCGGTACGCCGGACATTCCAGACGCGACCGGGGCCGACCCGGAGCAGTCCGACGGCGGCGACGACGCCGCGGCGCAGCGGGCCGAGGCGGCCGCGAAGCCGCGCGGCAGGCGCCGGATCGCCGTGCTGTTCGGGGTCGCCGCGCTGGCGTACGCGCTCGACCTGGTCAGCAAGATGATCGTGGTCGCGAAGCTGGAGCACCATGAACCGATCGAGATCATCGGCGACTGGCTGAAGTTCGAGGCGATCCGCAACGCGGGCGCGGCCTTCGGCTTCGGCGAGGCCTTCACGATCATCTTCACGGTGATCGCGGCGATCGTGATCCTGGTGATCGCCCGGCTCGCCCGCAAGCTCTACAGCCTGCCCTGGGCGATCGCGCTCGGTCTGTTGCTCGGCGGTGCGCTGGGCAACCTGACCGACCGGATCTTCCGGTCGCCGGGCGTCTTCGAGGGCGCGGTCGTCGACTTCATCGCGCCGAAGGGCTTCGCGGTCTTCAACCTCGCGGACTCGGCCATCGTGTGCGGCGGCATCCTGATCGTGCTGCTGTCGTTCCGGGGGCTCGACCCGGACGGGACCGTCCACAAGGACTGAACCCGGCAGGACCGACGGGGTTTTCCACAGGCGCGGTCGGGCGTGTCGTGGCGGTCCGGCATACTCGTCGGGTGAGCACGATTCCCGAGATCCGTACCCTGCCCGTGCCCGACGGCCTGGAGGGCGAGCGTGTGGACGCCGTCATCTCCCGCATGTTCGGCTTCTCCCGTACCAAGGCGGCCGAGCTCGCCGCCGCGGGGAAGGTCACGGTCGACGGGTCGGTGGTCGGCAAGTCGGAGCGGGTGCACGGCGGGGCCTGGCTCGAGGTCGAGATGCCGCAGGCGCCCGCGCCGGTGCAGATCGTCGCCGAGCCGGTCGAGGGCATGGAGATCGTGCACGACGACGATGACGTGGTCGTGATCGTCAAGCCGGTCGGTGTGGCCGCGCACCCCAGCCCCGGCTGGTCGGGGCCCACCGTCATCGGCGGGCTCGCCGCCGCGGGGTACCGCATCTCCACCTCCGGCGCGGCCGAGCGGCAGGGCATCGTGCACCGGCTCGACGTCGGCACCTCGGGTCTCATGGTGGTCGCCAAGTCGGAGTACGCGTACACGTCCCTCAAGCGCCAGTTCAAGGAGCGGACGGTCGACAAGCGGTACCACGCGCTGGTCCAGGGCCATCCCGACCCCACGAGCGGCACCATCGACGCGCCCATCGGCCGGCACCCCAACCACGACTACAAGTGGGCGGTCATCGCCGAGGGCAAGCCGTCGGTCACGCACTACGACCTCATCGAGGCGTTCCGTGCCGCGTCCCTGCTCGACATCAAGCTGGAGACCGGGCGCACGCACCAGATCCGCGTCCACATGTCGGCCCACCGCCACCCGTGCGTCGGCGACCTGACGTACGGCGCCGATCCGACGCTCGCCAAGCGGCTCGGCCTCACCCGTCAGTGGCTGCACGCCGTGCGCCTCGGTTTCGAGCACCCCGGGGACGGGAGCTGGGTCGAGTTCGAGTGCGACTACCCGGCGGATCTGCAGAAGGCCCTGGACAAGGTTCGGGAGGAGACGTACGCGTGAGCCCCGTACCGGTGTCCTACGAGGTGCGCGTCGCCGACGGCCCCGCCGATCGCGAGGCGTGCTTCGCGGTGCGCAAGCAGGTCTTCGTCGTCGAACAGGGCGTGCCGGAGGACCTGGAGTACGACGCGTACGACGCCGAGGCCGTGCACGTGCTCGCCGAGCGGGACGACGGGGTACCCCTCGGGGCCGGGCGGCTGCTGTACGGAAGGGCGGCGGCCGGCAAGACCGGTGGGGAGCCCGGTGTGGGGTCCCTGGGGCGGCTCGCCGTCGTGGCGGAGGCCCGGGGGCTGGGCGTCGGGGTCGCGCTGGTGCGGGCGGTCGAGGAGGCGGCGCGGGAGCGCGGGCTGACCGCGGTGGACCTGGGGGCGCAGACGCATGCCCTGGGGTTCTACGCGCGGCTGGGGTATGAGGCGTACGGGCCGGAGTTCCCGGACGCGGGCATCCCTCATCGGGCGATGCGGCGAAGGCTTTAGCGTTCGGCGGTGCGGGTGGGGCACCCTGGGCATCCGGTCGGTCGTGATCGTCTAGCACCAGCGGAGCGCCCCCATGGATCAATTGGCCCTGTTCTTCGTGTTGTTGGTCGGGGCCGTGGTCAGCGTGCCGGTGGGCGAGCGGCTGAAGCTGCCGGCGCCGGTGCTGATGACGCTGCTGGGCATCGCCCTGGCCCTGCCCGGGTTCGTGCCCAATGTGGAGATCCCGCCGGAGCTCATCCTGCCGCTGCTGCTGCCCCCGCTGCTGTACGCGGCGGTGCGGCGGACCTCCTGGCGGCAGTTCACGGCCAACCTGCGGCCGATCTTCCTGCTGGCCGTGGCGCTGGTGTTCGTGACCACCGCCGCGGTGGCCGCCGTGGCGAACACGATCGTGCCCGGACTGCCCATCGCGGCGGCCGTGGCGCTCGGCGCCCTCGTCGCGCCGCCCGACCCGGTCGCGGCGACGGCCGTGGCGGGACAGCTCGGGCTGCCGCGCCGACTGGTGTCGATACTGGAGGGCGAGGGCCTCTTCAACGACGTCACGGCCATCGTGCTCTACCACGTGGCCATCGCCGCCGCCGTCAGCGGGTCGTTCTCCTGGCCGGGCGCCGCGCTCCAGCTCGTGCTGTCGGCCGTCGTCGCCGTCGCCGTGGGGATCGGGCTCGGCTGGGCCGCCAACAGGCTGATGGACTTCCTCGAGGACGCGACGCTGCAGATCGGGCTGACCCTGCTCGTGCCGTACGCGTCGTACGTGATGGCCGAGGAGCTCCACGGGTCCGGTGTGCTCGCGGTGCTCACGACCGCGTTGTTCCTCGCGGAGTACGCGCTCGGCGCGGACGACGTCCTGACGCGGCTCGCCGGGCACACCGTCTGGGACGTCGTGGACACGCTGGTCACCGGTGTCGCCTTCGGGCTGATCGGGCTGGAGCTCCACAACGCCATCCGTACGGCGTCCGGGCGGTGGGGGGAGATGCTCGGCTGGGCGGCGGCCGTCGTGGTCGTCGTCGTGCTCGTACGGCTGCTGTGGCTGCTGCCGGCGACGTGGCTGGCGCGGCGGTTGCACGCGAAGCGGGACTACGACGAGGAGATCCCGATGTCGTGGCGCGAGACCGTGGTGATGTGGTGGTCGGGGATGCGCGGGGTGGCCTCCGTGGCGCTGGCGCTGGCGATTCCGCTGGAGACGGACAGTGGGGCGCCGTTCCCGGACCGGGACGAGATCGTGTTCATCGCGTTCGGGGTGATCATGGCGACGCTGGTGCTGCAGGGCCTGACTCTGCCGTTGCTGGTGCGGCGGCTGGGGGTGCGGGCCGACGAGGGGGCCGAGAAGGAGTTCGAGAAGGCGTTGGCCGTACGGGCGGCGAAAGCGGCGAAGCGGCGGCTGAAGGAGATCGAGGAGGTGGAGGAGCTGCCGGAGGAGATGTCCGAGCGGTTGCTGCGGCGGGCCTTCGACATCGGGGTGCGGATCAGTCCGGAGGTGGGGGAGGACGAGCGGCGGGAGGGCCATGAGCAGCGGGTGCGGCGGCTTCGGCGGATGCGGCGGATCCAGGGGGAGATGCTGAGCGCGGCTCGCCACGAGGTGCTGGCCGCGCGCAGTGAGCCCGGCGCGAATCCCGAGGTGGTGGACCGGGTGCTCCGGCATCTGGATGTGCGCAGCCTGCGCTGACCCGGCCGGCACTGTTCCGGTGGGTTGGCGGGCCTGGAGTCGTCGTGTGACGTGTTTGTGCCGAGGCGCGGGGATGCCACCGAGGTGGAGGCTCGGGGGAGTTGGGGGTTTGTAGGGTCGGGGGTATGGCTCGCAATGTGGTGATCAGTGGTGGCGGGACGGGGATCGGGCGCGCGGCGGCGGAGGTGTTCGCGGCCGGTGGGGACCGGGTGTTGTTGGTCGGGCGGCGGGGAGAGGTGCTGGAGAGGGCGGGGGTGCCCGGGGCGCTCACGTACGCGGCCGATCTCTCCGACGCGGAGAGTGTGCGGGGGCTCGCCGCCTTCGTGGCGGCGGAGTTCGGGACCGTGGACGTGCTGATCCACAGCGCCGGGGGGAACGGCGGGCTGGAGCCCGCAGTGCACGGGGGCGATCCGCTCGACGCCGTCGCGCACACCTGGGGCGTCAACTTCCGGCTGAACACGCTGACCGCCGTGCTGCTCACCGAGGCGTTGCGGGAGCGGCTGGCCTCGCCGGGCGGGCGGGTGCTCTTCCTGTCGTCGATCGCGGCGTACCGGGGGTCGGGGAGCGGGGCGTACGCCGCGTCCAAGGCGGCGCTGCACCCCTACGCGTTCGATCTGGCACGGGAGTTCGGGCCGCGCGGGATCACGGTGAATGTCGTGGCGCCCGGCTATGTGGAGGACACCGAGTTCTTCGGCGGTCCGGTGGAGGAGACGCGGCGGGCCCGGCTCGTCGCGGAGACCTCCATGGGCCGGGCCGGTACGCCCGCGGACGTCGCCGACACCCTGCACTGGCTCGCGTCGCCCGGCGCCGGACACGTCACCGCGCAGATCGTCCAGGTCAACGGAGGCGCGGAGCGCGGGCACTGAGGGCGTGGGGGCGGGCCCCGAGGCCGGGGCCCGCCCCCACGTTCACGTCGACGCGCCGACGGTGCCCGTGCTCACCCTCGGTCCGAGGCCCTCGGGGCCTCGTGGACGCGGCTCCGATGGGTGCGGAGGGCCGTGCCGTCGCCGTTGTGGGAGGCGGGGTGGGTCGGGGGGAGGACCGCGTCGGCGGTGTTGACGCGGGGGAGGGCGTAGGGGTGGGTCTCGGTGAGCCAGTGGATCAGCTGTTCGCGGACGGTGACGCGGACGGTCCACAGGTCGTCCGGGTCCTTGGCGGTCATCAGGGCGCGCACCTCCATGGTGGAGGGGGTCGAGTCGGTGACCGTCAGGTCGTAGTGGCGGCCGTCCCAGGCGGGGCAGGAACGCAGGATGTCCCGGAGCCGGTCGCGCATCGCGGGCAGCGGCGCGGCGTGGTCGACGTGCAGGAAGACCGTGCCGGTCATCTGGGCGCCGCCCCGCGACCAGTTCTCGAACGGCTTCGAGGTGAAGTACGACACCGGCATGGTGATCCGGCGCTCGTCCCAGGTGCGGACCGTCAGGAACGTGAGGGTGATCTCGTCGACCGTGCCCCACTCGCCCTCCACCACGACCACGTCACCGAGGCGGACCATGTCGCCGAAGGCGATCTGCAGCCCCGCGAAGAGGTTGCTCAACGTGGACTGCGCGGCGATACCGGCGACGATGCCCAGGAGTCCGGCCGAGGCCAGCAGTGAGGCCCCGGCCGCGCGCATCGCCGGGAACGTCAGCAGCATCGCGGCCGCGGCCACCACCCCGACGATCGCCGAGACGACCCGCATGATCAGCGTGACCTGCGTCCGTACCCGGCGTACCCGGGCCGGATCGCGGTGGGCGCGGGCGTAACGGCTGTACGTCGACTCCACTATCGCGGCCGCGATCCGGATCACCAGCCAGGCCGTGGCGCCGATCAGCACCAGTGTGAGCGTGCGGCCGATGGCGGTGCGGTGCTGTTCCAGCAGCTGCGCCTCGTCGTACGAGGCTCTGAGGAAGGCCGCGCACAGGACCAGTTGGTAGGGGATGCGGCCGCGGCGCAGCAGGCCCCACAGAGGTGTCTCGTGGTGCCGCTCGTCCGCTTTGCGCAGCAGCAGATCGGTCGTCCAGCCGATGAGCAGCGTAAGGACGACCGAGCCACCGATGACGATCAATGGACGGAGTAGGTTCTCCATGCCTTCGAACGTAACCGGCCGCGCGGGGTCATGAACATGTGACTTCTGCCGCGCTCCGGGTACGGGCGCGGGGGACCGCTGTCCGACCCTGCTGGCACCATGGCCCCATGAACATCATGCTCTTCCACTCGATCTACGGTCTGCGGCCCGCCGTGCGCCGGGCGGCGGACCGGCTGCGCGGTGCCGGACACGAGGTGTGGACCCCCGACCTCTTCGACGGCCGGACGTTCGACACGGTCGAGGAGGGCAGGGCCCTCAACGAGGAGCTGGGCCGGGAAGAGATCCTCAAGCGGGCGGTGCTGGCCGCCGCTCCCTACTCGGAGCGAGGGCTCGTCTACGCCGGGTTCTCACTCGGTGCCGCCGTCGCGCAGACCCTCGCCCTGGGCGACAAGAACGCGCGCGGGCTGCTGCTCCTGCACGGCACCTCGGACATCGCCGCCACCGCGTCGGTGGACGACCTGCCCGTTCAGCTGCACGTGGCCGAGCCCGACCCCTTCGAACCCGACGACTGGCTGAGCGCCTGGTATCTGCAGATGCGCAAGGCCGGCGCCGACGTCGAGGTCTACCGGTACGCGGGCGCCGGCCACCTCTACACCGACCCCGACCTCCCCGACTACGACGAGGAGGCCGCCGAGGCCACCTGGCACGTGGCTCTCGGCTTCCTCGAAACCCTGTGAGACCAGGGCGGGGTCACACGGGGTCGTACGTCCGCTCCACCTTCTGCGTCCCGCTCCGCGTCCGGTACGAGCGCGCCCAGGACGAGGTCGCGTCGGCCCTCGTGCGGTCGGACAGGACGTAGAAGTCCATCTGCGCCCGCGCGGCGGTGATGTCCAGCACGCCGTAGCCGTGCCGGTCGGTGTCGACCCAGTGGACGTGCCGGTTGGCGGCGCGGATCAGCGGGGAGGCCACCGCGGAGACGGTGCCCTCCGGGACCTTGACGAGGTCGTCCAGGTTGTCGGAGGTGACCGACGTGACGACGAACTCGGTGGCGGCGGACGCCGACAGCGGGTACGTACCGGCGTTGACCGGCACGTCGTTGGCCCAGGCCATGTGGATGTCACCGGTGAGGAAGACCGTGTTGCGGATCGCGTTCTGCCGCAGGTGGGCGAGGAGTTCGCGGCGGTCGTCGGTGTAGCCGTCCCACTGGTCCGGGTTGAGGGCGAGACCCTCCTTCGGCAGTCCCAGCAGTTCGGCGAGGGGTTCGAAGAGGTCGGCGGTGAGGTTGCCGAGGGCGAACGGGGCGATCATCACCGAGTTGCCGACCAGACGCCACGTCGTGTCGGAGGACTTCAGCCCGGCCTTCAGCCAGTCGAGCTGGGCCCGGCCGGTCAGCGTGCGGTCCGCGTCGTCGACCTCGCCGTCGCCTATGCCCACCTGCTGCGACCGGAAGGAGCGCAGGTCGAGGAGTGAGAGGTCGACGAGCTTGCCGAAACGCAGGCGTCGGTAGGTGGTGCCCGCGATCGCCGGGCGCACCGGCATCCACTCGAAGTAGGCCTGCTTGGCCGCCGACTGACGGGCCGTCCAGCCGCCCTCCGCGCCCTCGGTGTGGTTCTCGGCACCCCCCGACCACGCGTCGTTGGCGATCTCGTGGTCGTCCCAGATGGCGACGACCGGCGCGGCCGCGTGCAGGGCCTGGAGGTCCGGGTCGGTCTTGTAACGGGCGTGCCGGACGCGGTAGTCGGCGAGGGAGAGGATCTCGTGGGTCGGCGCGTGCGGTCGTACGACCCTGTCGCGGGTGCCGTACTCGCCGGTGCCGTACTCGTAGATGTAATCGCCGAGATGCAGCCACGCGTCAAGGTCGCCGCGGGCGGCGAGATGACGGTAGGCCGCGAAGTACCCGCCCTCCCAGTTGGCGCAGGACACCACGCCGAAGCGCAGGCCGGTGACGTTGGCGTCGGCGGCCGGGGCGGTGCGGGTGCGGGCGGCGGGCGAGTCGGTGCCGCCGGCCGAGAAGCGGAACCAGTAGTCGGTGGCGGGCGCGAGCCCACGTACGTCCGCCTTGACGGTGTGGTCGGAGGAGGCGCTCGCGGTCGTCGACCCCTTGGCGACGATGTCGGTGAACGCCTTGTCCAGGGCGACGGTCCAGCCGACCTCGATGTCCGGGCCGATGCCGGAGCCGGGCAGCGCGGCGGCGGTGGGCGTCACCCGGGTCCACAGCAGGACACCGTCGGGCAGCGGATCGCCGGAGGCGACGCCGTGCAGGAAGGCGGGGGCCTCTGCCGCGTGCGCCGGTATCGCGGCCGCCAGCGGTGCCGCGAGGACGGCGCCGGCCGTGGCCGCCTTCACCACGGTACGGCGGCTCGGGGCGGACGAACTCGTGGGCCGGGTAGGGGAATCGGGTCTGGAGTGAGATCTGCGACTGGTCACGGCGGATGAGATTACTGATCGGTAAGGCCTGAGGTAAGGCAGAAGTCCGAAATCCGCTCAATGTTCAGACGGTCGTGCGTTGTTCGTCGGATCGCGCATGGCGGTCAGGGCTCCGGTGAGCCCGTGCCCCGGCGGTCAGCGGTCCTCGGCGTAGCGTCTGGCCAGGGTGATCAGGGCCGCGCGGTCGGGACTGCCGGTGCGGTGGCGGAGGCTGGCGAGGTGCTTCTCGACGGTACGGGGGGAGAGGAAGAGGTGCTCGGCGATCTCCTGGTTGCCGAGCCGGGCGGCGAGCAGGCGCAGAACCTCGTACTCCCGGGCGGTCACCCCCACGCGGCGCAGCTCTCGCGGGATCGTGTCGTGGCCCTGGCGGCGGCGCGGCACGGGCGAGCCCGCCTCGCGCAGCAGCGCCCGGCACGCGGCGGACACGCGTGTCGTGCCCCGCTCGTGGAAGAACTGTTCGGCGGCGCTCAGCCATTCGACGGGCCGGCCCCAGCCGTCGGCGAGCGCGGCCTGGGCGCCCAGCCGCAGACAGAGATGGGCGGCCAGCGGGATCGCGGCGGTGCCGGTCAGGGCCTCCTCCGCCGTCTTCGTGGCCTCGGCGGTCCGGCCCTCGCGGCCCAGCAGGACCGCACGGGACCAGCCGGCGAAGGGGCGGTCCCAGTGGACCTGGACGAGCAGTTCGGTGCCGGGGCCGTCGAGTTCGCCCCAGTCGGTCGCGCCGCGCAGGGTGCGCAGCAGGAGGTACGGGCCGAGGAAGCCGGTGACGCCACGGGTGCTGGGCAGGGCCCGCATGACGGCGTCCGCCTCGGTGAACTCGGCCAACGCACGGTCGGGTTCCTCCCGCAGCAGGGAGCAGATGCCATGGGCCCAGCCCCACACGGAGGTGTCGGCGTAGCCCCAGAGCGCCCCCGCGCTGCGCCCGGCGAGCGCGCGCTCCAGCGTGCGCACGGTGGCGTCGAGCTTCTCCCGCTCCCCGAGCGACGCGGCGATGACGCCGTCCACGCCCGCCCCGATCAACTCCACCTCGCGCAACCGCAGTCGGCGGGCCGTCTCCCGGAGGCGACGCGCGGACTCCGTGGCCCGGTCCTGTTCGTCGCGCAGGATGTGCGCGAGGGTCAGATGCATGTCGGCCCAGGCGGTCATGAGGACCGCGCCGGTGTCCTCGGCGGCCGCCCGCGCGGCGAGCAGCCGGTCCATGCCGGTGAACCGGACGCGGTCGAGCACGCCCAGCTCCAGCAGACCGCGGATCCGCCACACCGGCAGCGCGTGGGCCTCGGCGGTGGCGACCAGCCGGGCGAACGCGTCCTCCGCCTCGCCCAGGTCCCGGGGACGCAGGCAGTACCCGAGCATGTTGAGCGCCTTGCACGCCACCTCCGGCAGCCCCACCTCCTCCGCGGTCGCGACGGCGCCCTCGGCGAGCGCGCGGGCGCTCTCCAGCCGGTCCGGGCGTTGCGAGTTCAGCACCAGGTGGGCGGCGACCGCGTCCAGCGCGGCGCGGGACGCCGGGTCGGGCGTGTCGCCGAGCAGGTCCCTCGCCCGCCGTACGGCGGTCAGCCCCTCCTCCCACTGCTGGGCGGTCGCCGCGGCCCGCGCCCGGGTCAGAAAACCCGCCGCCCGTCGGCCGGTCGGCGCGCCGGACACCGTCAGGACTCGGTCCAGCCGGTCACCGAGTTCGGGTACGCGCCGGACGTCCCCGGTGAGGACCAGCGTGCCGAGCAGTTCCTCCAGCAGCCGGGCCACGGCCTCGGGCGGCGCGTCCGGCGTGTCGGCGATCAGTTCCAGGCCCCGGTCGAGGAGTTCCACGGCGGTCAGCAGCGCACCCCGGGCGACGGCCTGCCGACCGGCCCCGGCGAGCAACACGGCCGCCCGCGCCGGCCGGCCACCGGCGACACACAACTCCGCGGCGAGCCGGTACAGATCGTCACCGGCGTCCTCGCCGAGGGGGCGGTGAGGGGCGCGTGCCGGTGCGGCGGACGGGGCGAGCGCGTGGGGAGGGCCCGCTGGTTCGGGAACGCCGGGCCGCTCCGGGCCGTGGGCGTTCGCCCTGCTCGGCGTGTCGTGGTCCGCCGTGCTCGGTGTGATCGGGCGTGTCGGGATCTCCCCACCGGCGTACGTCGGGCCAGACCTCGCCTCCTCGCCGCTCACCCCCCACGCCCCCTCGATCGCGTCCGCCGCCGCCAGACACAGGGCCGCCCGTTCGGCGGGGAGCAGGCGGCGGGTGATGGCGTCGGCGGTGAGGGCATGGCGGAAGGTGTGCCAGCCGGGGTCTGAGGGGGTGGTGGCATCGGAGACGAGGTGGGCGTGGGAGGCGTGGCGGAGTTGGGCGAGGGCGGTGACGCGGTCCAGGCCGGCGGCGCGGGCGGCGATGTCCACGGGGAAGCGCCGGCCGAGGACCGCCGCCGCTTCCAGGAGGGCGACACCGGCAGGCGGCAACTGGTCCACGCGTTGCAGGACGGCGGCGGCGACCGTGGCGGGGACACCGGCGTCGAGCGAGCCGGTCACCGTCCAGTGGGAGTCTCCGTCCCGGACGAGAGCACCACCGTCGACCATGGCGCGCAGCAGTTCCTCCACCACGAAGGGAACACCCTCGGACACGGTGTGCAGCTGGTTCAGCACCGCGGCCGGGACGTCTTCGGCCGAGTCGTGGCCCAGGCAGCGGGCCGCCAGCTCGGCGGTGCCGGCCGGCCCGAGGCGGGCGAGGCGGATCGTCCGGGCCGTACGACGGGACGTGGCGGCCCCGGCGAGGTCGAGCGCCGGGCCGGACTCGCCGCGCAGGGTCGCCAGCAGGACGGTCCGCTGCCCGCAGAGGTTGTCCGTGAGGTAGTCGACGATGGCCAGTGTGTCGGCGTCCGCGTCGTGCAGGTCCTCCAGCACCAGGACGCAGCCGCCGTCCCGGCCGAGGACGTGCAGGAGCCGCAGTACGGCCTCGGCGTATCCGACGAGGGGCGCGCCGTCCTGCGGTGCCAGCCCGCACAGCCGGGTCAGCAGCGGCTCGTAGGGGCCCAGATCCCCGTCCGCGGGCGCCCCGTCGCCCCGTAACCCGGAGAACACGGCCTCAGCCAGGGGGCGCAGCGGCACCGCCCGCCCGGCGGACGCGGCGCGCCCGCGCAGGACACGCGCCCCGGTGCGCGCCGCGGCGGACGCGGCTTCCTCGACGAGCCGGGACTTGCCGATGCCGGGCTCGCCCAGCACGAACACCGACGAACCCCGCCCGTCCCGGCCCGCCCGGACGACGGCTGCCAGCAGCTCGCGCTCCGCCTCCCTGCCGACCAGCGCGGGCGAGGACAGTGACGAGAAAGACGGCTCCGAAGCGAAAGACGGCTCCGAAGCGAAGGAAGGCTCCGACGAGAACGACGGCTCCAACGAGAACGACGACAACTCCAGGCCCCCTGCGCCCTGTCGGGATGGTCGTGGCAAACCCGTACGCCTCCCGCACGCCGCGCGCACGTTCCCTCCGTACGCCGGGGGCGCCGCCCCCGTACGCCACCCCCGTCGGGCATCCCTCGCACGCGTCTTCGAGGCGCGTACAGAGTAGCCCCCGGTTTCACAGGGGCCGCACAACTACATGGGGGATCTTCCCCGATGCCAGTCCCCCCGGAGTCCGGCACGCTTCTGTTTCGGCAGGGCAGGGGGGACAGGGCATGACCCGGGGGGACATGCCCTGCCTGCTTCTTTCTCTTTCGGCAGGGAGGTCGTCGATGCAGCGTGCCCGGGTGTGGGTCGCCGCCGGAGTGCTGGGCATGGTCCTGTGCGGGTGTTCGTCATCCACCGGGAACACCGGGAGCACCGGGAGCACCGGGGGAGGCAGCGGCGGCGGGTCGTCGTCGGCCGGTGCCGCCGTCGACGAACCGGAGGTTCCGCTGACCACCCAGGACCTGGAGCGGGTCTGCACGGACGGACTCGGCTTCGCGGGACTGCCGGCCTACGACCGTACGAAGAAGACCGTGCACCCGGCGCAGCTCATGAACAGCACCGGCGACGGCTGGACGAGCAGCGTGCCCCTCGACGGCGACTTCCCCAAGGGCTGGTTCCTCGGCTACGAGGACAAGCCGGCCGAGGCGGAGCTGGTCGTCTGCGTCGAGCGCACCAAGGCCACCGCGACCGGCAAGGTCTGCGACATGGAGGCCGACGGCAAGCCGCTGAAGATCCGGACGTACAACACCTCGTACCGGCTGCGGGTCGTCGAGGCGCGCACCGGCAAGGAGCAGTACGCGCACAGCGGCAAGGCCGAGTCCGACGAGTGCCCGGCCTACATCTTCACCTCGGACGACGAGGACGCCGACAAGTACTACAACGAGGTCCGGCCCGAGGACTACCGGGGGCGCGTCAAGCCGTACATCGCGCCGTAGCCACGGCGTGAGAGGGACGGGTGGATGTCCGGAGGAAAGGCCTCCGGACATCCACCCGTCTCCGCCCGTCCCGTGCGCGACGCGGTCGTTACTCGGTGACGCCCGCGTCCTTGAGCGCCTTCTCCCAGTCCGCGACCGAGGACGGGTTGGTGACCGTCTTGTCGTTGATCTTGATGGTCGGGGTCGACTTGACCCCCTCGGCGTCGTCGAAGGACTTGCTCATCCGCATCGCCCAGGCGTCGTAGGTGCCCTTCTCGACGGCGTCCTGGAACTTCTTGTTGTTCTTCAGCGCGTCGACCGTGTTCGCCACCTTGATCAGATAGCTGTCCTTGGCGAACTCGTCGGTCGACTCCGACGGGTGGTACTTCGCCGAGTACAGGGCGGCCTTGTAGTCGAGGAACGCCTCGGGGCTGACGTTCAGGGCGGCGCCGAGGGCGCTCAGCGCGTTCTTCGAGCCCTCGCCGCTGAGGTTGCCGTCGAGGAAGGTGCCGATCGTGAAGGAGAGCTTGTAGTCGCCGTCCTCCATGCCCTTGTCGACGGTCTCGCCGACGGTCTGCTCGAAGCTGGCGCAGGCCGGGCAGCGCGGGTCCTCGTACAGGTGGACCACGTTGTCGGACGTGGAGTCGCCGATCAGCACGGTCGTGCCGTTCTTGCCGGAGGTGTTGGCCGGCGCGACCACCGTGGCCTCGGCGGCCGCCTCCCACTTCGTGGGCTCGCTGTTCTGGACCACGGCGTAGCCGACGCCGCCGGCTATCGCGAGGACCGCGACGATCGAGGCCGCCACGATCGCCTGACGCCGGACCTTCGCGCGCTTGGCCTGTCGCTCGCGCTCCAGACGCAGCCGCTCACGGGCCGCCGACTTCGCCGCGTTGCTGTTCCGCTTGCTCATAAGGGTGTACTCCCTGGGAAACGCGCACCCGGGGTGCGCGGAAAGGTGTGACGGGGATGTGCTCGTGCTCAGAAGGCGGTCACGCGAACGTGACGGAGCACGGCGGTCCACGCCGTCCCAGGGAGTGGGCGAAGAGGAGGGTGCGGGCGGTGGCCGTACGGTGCGCGACGCGCCTCGGGCGCTGCTCCGCCGGGGCGGGCCGCACCAGGACGGAGGCGACCGCGATCAGCAGCGGCCGGAAGCCGGCGGCGACCGCGGCGTCCAGCAGTTGGCCCAGCGCCCGCTCACCCCGCCGCAGCCAGGCGGCGGCCAACAGCCCCACGCCGACGTGCGCGGCGAGCAGCAGCCAGGCGGTGGTCGGACCGGCGCCCGCCAGCAGTGCGGCCGCCCGCTCGGAGCCGCCGGTGACCCGCGCCAGCGGTGCGCCGACGCTGCCGCCGCACAGCACGTCCAGCCCGACCTGGCGCAGCGGACCCGTGACGGGGCCGCCCGCCTCGCCGTAGCAGGCGTGCTGCCCCGCGGTGAAGACCGTGTCGGCGGTCAGCTCCAGCGGGACCAGCACACCGGCGATGCGCCCGAAGCCGCGCTCGCGGCCGGCCAGGGCGTAGGCGACGAGGAAGACGGCGGCGGCGATCGCGGCGACGGTGGTCAGTGGGAGCGGGACCCCGGACAGCAGCACGTGCGACGCGGTGCCGAGCGTCACGACGACCGCCGTGAACAACGCCGCGCGTACGGCTCTGAGGTGGGTCCCGGATATGTCCATGGCGTTGGAGAGTCTCCCACGTACACCCGTAAGGGACCGCTAAAAGGCCCCTGTGGGTGACGTACGTCTACAGGCCGGGGATCCGGCCGTTGCGGAAGAGGTCGACGAAGATCTGGTGGTCCGCACGCGCGCGTGCCCCGTACGCGTGCGCGAAGTCCACCAGGAGGGGTGCGAAGCCCTCCTCGTCGGCCGCGATCGCCGCGTCGATGGCCCGCTCCGTGGAGAACGGCACCAGGGACTGCCCGGTCAGGTCGTCCGCCGCCGCGTGCATCGTGGCCGTGGCCCGGCCGAGGTCGGCGACGACCGCCGCGATCTCCTCCGGGTCGTCGATGTCGCTCCAGTCCAGGTCCACCGCGTACGGCGACACCTCGGCGACCAGCTGTCCGGCGCCGTCCAGCTCGGTCCAGCCCAGCCACGGGTCCGCGTGCGCCTGCAGAGCGCGCTGGGAGATCACCGTGCGGTGGCCCTCGTGCTCGAAGTAGTCACGGATCCGTTCGTCGGTGATGTGCCGGGAGACGGCCGGGGTCTGGGCCTGCTTGATGTAGATCACGACGTCGTTCTCCAGGGCGTCGCTCTGCCCCTCCAGCAGGATGTTGTACGACGGCAGCCCCGCCGAGCCGATCCCGATGCCCCGGCGGCCGACGACGTCCTTCACCCGGTAGGAGTCCGGGCGGGTCAGGGACGACTCCGGCAGCGTCTCCAGATAGCCGTCGAAGGCTGCCAGCACCTTGTAGCGCGTGGCCGCGTCCAGCTCGATGGAGCCGCCGCCCGGCGCGAAGCGGCGCTCGAAGTCACGGATCTCCGTCATCGAGTCCAGGAGGCCGAAGCGGGTCAGCGACCGGGCGTCGCGCAGCGCGTCCAGCAGCGGGCCCTGGGCGGTGTCCAGGGTGAACGGGGGAACCTCGTCCCGCTTGGCGCCGGTCGCTATGGCGTGGATCCGCTCGCGGTAGGCGGCCGCGTAGATCTCCACCAGCTCCGTGATCTGCTCGTCGCTGAGCGCCTTCGCGTACCCGATGAGCGCCACGGAGGCGGCGAAGCGCTTCAGGTCCCAGGTGAAGGGGGCGACGTACGCCTCGTCGAAGTCGTTCACGTTGAAGATGAGACGGCCCGTGGAGTCCATGTAGGTGCCGAAGTTCTCCGCGTGCAGGTCGCCGTGGATCCACACCCGCGAGGTGCGCTCGTCCAGGTACGGACCGGCTGCCTTCTCCTCGTCCAGGTCCCTGTAGAACAGGCAGGCCGTGCCCCGGTAGAACGCGAACGCCGAGGCCGCCATCTTCCGGAACTTCACGCGGAACGCGGCCGGGTCGGCGGCCAGGAGCCGGCCGAAGGCGGTGTCGAAGACGGCGAGGATCTCCTCACCGCGTCGCTCGTCGTTGAGCTGCGGAACCGACATCGCTGGGTGCCTCCTGGTGGATCACGGGTGGGTCGACCTCTCAACGTGCGAGCGCGCACGGGAGTGCCCACGACTCCTCCCCGAAAGGTACGGGGGAGGAGCCTCGCCGTGTCACTGCCGAGGCATAGACTTCGACGCTGTCCCCCAGACTGTCCGCAGCCCGTGGGGAAGTCGTTCACGCCTGTTGTCCCTGTGTCCCCCTGGAGGCCGAAGCCGTGTCAAAGCCGCCGTTCACGCACCTGCACGTCCACACCCAGTACTCGCTGTTGGACGGTGCCGCGCGGCTCAAGGACATGTTCAACGCGTGCAACGAGATGGGCATGACCCATATCGCCATGTCCGACCACGGCAACCTCCACGGGGCCTACGACTTCTTCCACACCGCGAAGAAGGCCGGCGTCACCCCGATCATCGGCATCGAGGCGTACGTCGCGCCCGAGTCCCGCCGCAACAAGCGCAAGATCCAGTGGGGCCAGCCGCACCAGAAGCGGGACGACGTGTCCGGTTCGGGTGGTTACACGCACAAGACGATCTGGGCGGCGAACAAGACGGGCCTGCACAACCTCTTCAAGCTCTCCTCGGACGCGTACGCCGAGGGCTGGCTCCAGAAGTGGCCCCGGATGGACAAGGAGACCATCTCCCAGTGGTCCGAGGGGCTCATCGCCTCCACCGGCTGCCCCTCCGGCGAGCTGCAGACCCGGTTGCGCCTCGGCCAGTTCGACGAGGCCCTGAAGTCCGCCGCCGAGTACCAGGACATCTTCGGCAAGGACCGGTACTTCCTGGAGCTGATGGACCACGGCATCGAGATCGAGCACCGGGTCCGCGACGGCCTCCTGGAGATCGGCAAGAAGCTCGGCATCCCGCCCCTGGTCACCAACGACTCGCACTACACGTACGCGCACGAGGCGACCGCGCACGACGCGCTGCTGTGCATCCAGACCGGCAAGAACCTCTCCGACCCGGACCGCTTCAAGTTCGACGGCACCGGCTACTACCTGAAGTCCACGGACGAGATGTACGCCATCGACTCCTCGGACGCCTGGCAGGAAGGCTGCGCCAACACCCTGCTGGTGGCCGAGCAGATCGACACCAGCGGCATGTTCGAGGCGAAGAACCTGATGCCGAAGTTCGACATCCCCGAGGGGTACACGGAGGTCAGCTGGTTCCGCGAGGAGACCATGCGCGGCATGCACCGCCGCTTCCCGGACGGCATCCCGGACGACCGCATGAAGCAGGTCGAGTACGAGATGGACACCATCATCTCGATGGGTTTCCCGGGCTACTTCCTCGTGGTCGCCGACTTCATCATGTGGGCCAAGAAGCAGGGCATCGCGGTCGGCCCCGGACGGGGTTCCGCGGCCGGCTCGATCGTCGCGTACGCCATGGGCATCACCGACCTGGACCCGATCCCGCACGGCCTGATCTTCGAGCGGTTCCTCAACCCCGAGCGCATCTCCATGCCCGATGTCGACATCGACTTCGACGAGCGCAGGCGCGTCGAGGTGATCCGGTACGTGACGGAGAAGTACGGCGCCGACAAGGTCGCCATGATCGGCACCTACGGCAAGATCAAGGCGAAGAACGCCATCAAGGACTCCGCGCGCGTGCTGGGCTACCCGTACGCGATGGGTGACCGGCTCACCAAGGCCATGCCCGCCGACGTCCTCGGCAAGGGCATCGACCTCAACGGCATCACCGACCCCTCCCACCCGCGCTACAGCGAGGCGGGCGAGATCCGGTCGATGTACGAGAACGAACCGGACGTGAAGAAGGTCATCGACACCGCCAAGGGCGTCGAGGGCCTGGTCCGGCAGATGGGTGTGCACGCGGCCGGCGTGATCATGTCCAGCGAGCCCATCGTCGACCACGCCCCGATCTGGGTGCGGCACACCGACGGCGTGACCATCACCCAGTGGGACTACCCGCAGTGCGAGTCGCTCGGCCTGCTGAAGATGGACTTCCTCGGCCTGCGCAACCTCACGATCATGGACGACGCCATCAAGATGGTGAAGGCCAACAAGGGCGTCGACCTGGAGATGCTCGCCCTCCCGCTGGACGACCCCAAGACCTTCGAACTGCTCTGCCGCGGCGACACGCTCGGCGTCTTCCAGTTCGACGGCGGCCCGATGCGCTCCCTGCTCCGCCAGATGCAGCCCGACAACTTCGAGGACATCTCCGCCGTCTCGGCCCTGTACCGGCCGGGCCCGATGGGCATGAACTCGCACATCAACTACGCCGAGCGCAAGAACGGCCGCCAGGAGATCACGCCGATCCACAAGGAGCTGGAGGAGCCGCTCGAAGAGGTCCTCGCGGTCACCTACGGCCTGATCGTCTACCAGGAGCAGGTGCAGAAGGCGGCGCAGATCATCGCCGGTTACTCGCTCGGCGAGGCCGACATCCTCCGCCGCGTGATGGGCAAGAAGAAGCCCGAGGAACTGGCGAAGAACTTCACCATCTTCCAGGCCGGCGCCAAGAAGAACGGCTACAGCGACGAGGCCATCCAGGCCCTGTGGGACGTGCTGGTCCCGTTCGCCGGCTACGCCTTCAACAAGGCCCACTCCGCCGCGTACGGCCTGGTCTCCTACTGGACGGCGTACCTCAAGGCCAACTACCCGGCCGAGTACATGGCCGCGCTGCTCACCTCGGTCAAGGACGACAAGGACAAGTCGGCGGTCTACCTCAACGAGTGCCGCCGCATGCGCATCAAGGTGCTCCCGCCGAACGTCAACGAGTCCGAGCAGAACTTCGCCGCCCAGGGCGACGACGTGATCCTCTTCGGCCTCTCCGCCGTCCGTAACGTCGGTACGAACGTGGTGGAGTCGATCATCCGCAGCCGCAAGGCCAAGGGGAAGTACGCCTCCTTCCCGGACTACCTCGACAAGGTCGAGGCGGTCGCCTGCAACAAGCGGACCACGGAGTCGCTGATCAAGGCGGGCGCCTTCGACTCCATGGGGCACACCCGCAAGGGCCTCACCGCGCACTTCGACCCGATGATCGACAACGTGGTCGCCGTCAAGCGCAAGGAGGCCGAGGGCCAGTTCGACCTCTTCGGCGGCATGGGCGAGGACGACAGCAGCGAGCCGGGCTTCGGGCTCGACGTGGAGTTCACCACGGAGGAGTGGGACAAGACCTATCTGCTCGCCCAGGAGCGGGAGATGCTCGGTCTCTACGTCTCCGACCACCCCCTCTTCGGCCTGGAGCACGTGCTCTCGGACAAGGCCGACGCGGGCATCGCCCAGCTCACCGGCGGCGAGCACGCGGACGGCGCGGTCGTCACCATCGGCGGCATCATCTCGGGCCTCCAGCGCAAGATGACCAAGCAGGGCAACGCCTGGGCCATCGCCACCGTCGAGGACCTCGCCGGCTCCATCGAGTGCATGTTCTTCCCGGCGACCTACCAGCTCGTCTCGACCCAACTCGTCGAGGACGCGGTCGTGTTCGTCAAGGGACGCCTGGACAAGCGCGAGGACGTGCCGAGGCTCGTCGCGATGGAGATGCAGGTCCCCGACCTGTCGAACGCGGGCACCAACGCGCCGGTGATCCTCACCATCCCCGCCACTCGGGTCACCCCGCCCATGGTCAGCCGGCTCGGCGAGATCCTCACCCACCACAAGGGCGACAGCGAGGTCCGGATCAGGCTCCAGGGGCCGACCAAGACGACCGTGCTCCGCCTCGACCGGCACCGCGTCAAGCCCGACCCGGCCCTGTTCGGCGACCTGAAGGTACTGCTCGGACCGTCCTGCCTGGCCGGCTGAGCCGACGAAGTGCGAGGGGCGCGTCCGGTGTTCGGACGCGCCCCTCGGTGTACCTGGGCTGCAACAGCCCTCCGCGCGGATGTCAGTTGTGACCGAAGCGCTTCTGCCGTCCCTTGCGAGCCATGTCGCCGGGTGTCACCTGGGTCGCGCGCTGCTCGGCCTGCGACTCCAGCGAGGACTGCTGGGCCTGCTGCTGACCACGCTCGGACTGCGGCTGCTTACGGTCCTGTTTCTTGTTCTTGGCCATGGTGATCTGCCTCCTGTGGGGGATCTAGGGGCCAGGGCCGCGACCAGACTCACATAGCATGAGAAGGCACGCATTTCGGAAAATCACCGTCCGTGACGAGAGTTGTCGGACCGTGGGCCGCCGCCACGGGGGCACGCCCGGATACGCCACGCCGAAGATCGAGTTCCGGCCGTTAACCTCCGCGCGGTCGGGCAGACTCGAAGGAAGCCCGAAGCAAACCTCCCGGAAAGAGGGTGGATCGCGTGGACCGCTGCATCGTCCTGGTGGACGCCGGGTATCTGCTCGGCGCGGCCGCCAGCCTCCTCGCCGGGGAACCCTCCCGCTCCCGCATCACCGTCGATCACGCCGCCCTCATCCAGGGGCTGCGCGAGCGCGCCGAGGCCGACACCGAACGGCCGTTGCTGCGCATCTACTGGTTCGACGGTGCCCCCGACCGGGTCCCGCAGCCCGAGCACCGCCGGCTGCGCGTGATGCCCCGGGTGACCGTCCGGCTGGGCGCGCTGACCCGTAGCGACGGGCGCTGGGCGCAGAAGGGCGTGGACGCCGCCATGCACGCCGAACTGACCGAACTGGCCCGCAACCGCGCCTGCTCCGACGTGGTCCTCGTGACCGGCGACGGGGATCTGCTGCCGGGCATGATGGCCGCCAAGGAGCACGGCGTCGCCGTACACCTGTGGGCGGTGCAGGCGGCCGACGGCGACTACAACCAGTCCGAGGACCTGGTGGCCGAGGCCGACGAGCGGCGGGTGCTCGACCGGATGTGGATCACCAAGGCCGTGCGCGCCAAGGACATCGGCGGGATCTGCGCGCCCCAGCGGGTGCCGCGGCCGGAGATCGCCGCGATCCTGTCGGCGCCGCTGCCCGAGTCGGCGCTCGCTGCGGCGGCCGAACGGGCCCCCGGAGAGCCCGAGCACGCGTCGGTGGCCGACGCCTCGCGCAACGGGAGCGAGGAACGGGCGGCCGCGCCCAAGGGCGTACCGACGCCCAAGGACCTGGCGGCGATGCGCGGGCCCGGAGCGCACGCCGTGCAGCATCCGGCCACCGCCACGCTCCGGTGGTCCTCCGACAAGGGCTGGGTGGACCGGCCCGGGGGCGCCGCGGAGCCGCCGGAGGCCGCGGCGATGCCGACACTGGCGCAGCTGACGACGGCGGAGCAGCGGTGGGCCGACCGGGAGGAGGACATCACGACCGTGGGGGGCGATCCCTTCGAGGTCGGGCAGGTGTTCGCCCGGCGGTGGATGGCCCGGCTGACCGACCAGTCGCACCTGCAGAAACTGTCGGGGATGTATCCCCGGGTGCCGCATCGGGTGGACGGGGAGTTGCTGCGGTACGCCGCGCGGTTCGGGTTGCTGGCGCACAAGGACGACCAGATCGACGAGCACGACCGGTACGCGATCAGGGCCGGGTTCTGGCGGGAGATCGATGTGCGTACGGGGGTCGAGCACGCGCCGGCGGGGGAGCGTTAGGGACCCCGTGTAGCTCGGGGGTGCCTGTTCGTGGGCGGCTGCAGGTGGATTGTGGCTGGTCGCGCCCACGCGGCGGAGCCGCATGTGTGACAGCCCCGCGCCCCTTCAGGGCGCGGCTGGGTGACCCGGAAGGAAATCGGCACCCATGACCCCGTAGGCTCGTCCCTCGTGAGTACGCGTACGGCACAGGCGGTCCGGCATGGTGAGGATGTCGTGTGTGCTGTGCGGGGCCTCACCAAGACGTATCCGGCGACCCGGGGACGGCGCGGGACGCCGGGGACCCCCGAGGTGCGGGCCAACGACGCGGTGGCGCTGGAGGTCCGGCGCGGGGAGATCTTCGGGCTGCTCGGACCCAACGGGGCGGGCAAGACCACGCTCGTACGGCAGCTGACCGGGCTGATGCGGCCCGATGACGGCACCGTCGAGATCCTGGGCCACGACATCGTGCGGCACCCGGAGCGGGCCTCGCGGATCCTCGCCTATCTGGGACAGGAGTCGACCGCCCTGGACGAGCTCACCGTGGCGCTCGCCGCGGAGACCACCGGACGGCTGCGCGGGCTGGATGTACGGCGGGCGCGCGCCGAGCGGGACGCGGTGCTGGAGGAACTGGGGCTGACCGGGCTCGCCGCGCGGCCGCTGAAGAAGCTGTCCGGCGGGCAGCGGCGGCTCGCCTGTTTCGCCACCGCCCTCGTCGGGGAGCGTCCGCTGCTCGTGCTCGACGAGCCGACCAGCGGTATGGACCCGGTGGCCCGGCGCGCCGTGTGGGCCGCCGTCGACCGGCGGCGCGCCGAGTCCGGCACCACCGTCCTGCTGGTCACCCACAACGTCATCGAGGCCGAGACCGTGCTCGACCGGGTCGCCGTCCTCGACCAGGGCCGGGTCATCGCCTGCGACTCGCCGACCGGGCTGAAGGAGCAGGTCGCGGGCGAAGTGCGGGTCGAACTGGTGTGGCGGGAGAAGGCCCCGCTGGACGTCCCCGAGGTCGTGGCGCTGCGCCCGCGCGCCGTGGAGTCCGGGCGCCGTTGGACCCTCCGGCTCGCGCCCGAGGAGGCGCGTGCCGTGGTGGCCACCGTGACCGGGGGCGCGGCCTTCGTGGCGCTCGACGACTTCACCCTCGCCACGCCGAGCCTGGAGGACGTCTATCTGGCGCTCGGCGGCAGCGCGGGCAGCGCCCAGGGACTGGTCAAGCAGTGAGGGACGCGGGCGTGAGCCGGAGAGCAGTCGGTGCGAAGGTGAACGACAGGGCTGCCGCAGCCGTACGAAAATGGGCGACAGCCGAAGCGAAGAGGAGCAGCTCGACGTGAGTGTCGTACCCGCCGAGATCCTGCCGGGCAAGGCCCTGGCCGTGGAGGAGCGCGTGGAGCGCCGAGCCGCCGAGCTCGGGCCCCGCGCGCGCCTGTGGCCGTCGCTCTGCGCGGTGTACCGGGCGCAGCTGTCCCGGGCGCGGGTCGCGCGGATCCCGCTGCTGTTCGTGGCCACCTTCCAGTCGATCGGGATCATGGTCCTGATGCGCGGTGTGGTGGACGGCGGGGCCGAGGCGCACGCCGTGGTCGCCGGTTCGGCGGTGCTCGTCGTCGCCTTCGTCGCGCTGAACCTGCTGGCCCAGTACTTCGGGCAGCTGCGCTCCAACGGCGGGCTCGACCACTACGCGACCCTGCCGGTGCCGCCGGCGGCCGTGGTACTGGGCGCGGCGGGGGCGTACGCCTCCTTCACCGTGCCGGGGACCGTCGTGACCGCCGTCTTCGGCTGTGTGCTCTTCGGGCTGCCGCTGACCCACCTCTGGGTGCTCGCCGCCGTGATCCCGCTCGCCGGGGCCGCCCTCGCCGGCCTGGGCGCCGCGCTGGGGCTGCTCGCCCCGCGCCCGGAACTCGCCACCGTCCTCGGACAGCTCGGCATGTCGGCGGCGCTGCTGCTGGGCGTGCTGCCCGCCGACCGGATGCCGGGCTTCGTCCAGTTCGCCAGGGACCTGCTGCCGTCGACGTACGGCGTGGAGGCCTTCGCGCGGACCTTCGGGCCGAACCCCGACTGGGCGTTCGTGCTCGGGGACCTCGCCGTGTGCGCGGGGGTCGGGGTGGTCTCGCTCGCCGTCGCCACCTGGGCCTACCGGCGGGCCGCCGTCCGGTGACGCGGCGCGCGGCCGGGCCTGGCACGATGGCAGGGTGACCGCACCGTTGACTCCTCCACCGCCGCCGCACGACCAGTCCCCGAACGACCCCTGGGCTCCGCCGCCCACCAGCGGTGGGGGCGGGGCGGAACCCTGGTACGGGCCGGAGAAGCCGACCGGCCCCGGTCTGAGGACCGAGTTGATCGAGGCCGCCGTCGTCACCGTGGTCACGGCGCTGCTCGGTGGCGCGCTGCTGGGCGTCCTGTGGTGGTGGCTCGCGCCGCACGTACCGCTCGTCTCCGACGGGTCGGCGGTCTACTTCAAGGACACCGAGGGCGAGCAGGCCGTGGGTGTCGACGGAACGTTCACGCTGCTGGCCCTGGGCGCCGGGGCGCTGAGCGCGCTCGTCGTGTTCCTGTTGCGCCGGCGTGGCGGGGTGCCGCTGGTCGTGGCGCTCATGGTCGGCGGGCTGCTCGGGGCCGTGCTGGCGTGGCGGCTCGGGGTGTGGCTCGGGCCCGGGACCGATGTCGCCGCGCGGGCCGAGGAGGCCGGGCAGGGGGTGACGTTCTCGGCGCCGCTGAAGCTCGCGGCGAAGGGTGCGCTGCTGGCGTGGCCGCTCGCAGCGCTGCTGGTCCACCTCGGGCTGACGGCGTTGTTCGGTCCGCGCGACCCCGAGCCGTTCGAGCCCGAGCCGGAGAAGGACGGCTACGGCGCGCCGGTCGTGTGACGTTGCCGGGCGCCTCGTAGCTCCGGGGGTTCGGGTGCTGCAGGCCCGCAAGGCGACGGGGACCGCGGGCTGAAAAGCACGGGACGCAGCCCCTGCTTTTCAGGGGCGCGGAGAACTGCGCGAGAAGCCCCGCCGGGCCGCAGTCGAAACGCGCCGCCCCCCCGGCCCGGAGGGTCACGCGCGGGCGATCGGCGCCGACACCGCCTCCGTGAGCTTCGCGAGGTCCCCCGGGGACAGCTCGACCTCCAGGCCCCGCCGCCCGGCCGACACGCAGATCGTGGCGTGCGCGTCCGCCGACGCGTCCAGCACCGTGCGGAGCCTCTTGCGCTGGCCGAGGGGGGAGATACCGCCACGGACATAGCCCGTCGTGCGCTCCGCGAGCGTGGGATCGGCCATCGCCGCCCGCTTGCCGCCGACCGCCGTCGCCAGCGACTTCAGATCCAGCGAGCCCGCCACCGGCACGACCGCCACCACGAGGGCGCCGTCGACGTCCGCGACCAGCGTCTTGAAGACCCGCTCGGGCGACACGCCCATCGCCTCGGCCGCCTCCTCGCCGTAGGAGGGATGCGCCGGATCGTGCTCGTAGGCGTGCACGGTGAACTCCACGCCCGCCGCCGTCAGGGCCACCGTCGCGGGCGTGCCACCCGCCCGCTGCTTCTTCGACTTCTTCGCCATCGGCCTTCTCGTGTACGTCAGTTGAGGCTCGTCGGACTCCGCGTCAGCTCCGACGCGGGCAACGACGGCAGACTACGGATGATCGCGGACTCGGCGCGCAGGAGTTTCAGCTCGTCACGCAGCCGGGACGCCGTGTCGGGGGCCTGGAGGAGCCGCTGCTTGGCGGGCGTGTCGAGCATCATCGCCGCGGCGACCAGGTACGAGACGACGGCCGGCTCGTCGGGCAGGTCGGCACCCGTCGACAGTGAGCGCTCCCGGGCGCCCGCGAGCCGCTTCTGGTACTGGCGGAACGCCCGCAGGACACCCTCGGCGAGCGCGCCCGCCTCGTCGCCCGCGTCCTCCGGCAACTCCTCCAGGTCCGCCACCAGGAACGGACCCGTGGCGTCCACCGAGAGCAGGCGCACGCGGGTGGTACCGGTCGCGAGGACCTCGTACGTGCCGTTGTCGCGCTCCCGGATGGTGGCCGCGTCCGCGATACAGCCCACGGAGTGGAACGCCTTGGTCGGTTCCTCGCCGAAGCCCGCCGTGGGGCCCCGGTCGGGCAGCGCGGTCGGATCGGGCATGCCCGGGGCGCTCGGCGCGACCTCGTGGCCGTCGCGGATGGCGACCACGGCGAAGCGGCGGGGTTGGTCCTCGGGGGTCTTCAGCAACTCGCGCATCATGGCGCGATAGCGCTCCTCGAAGATGTTCAGAGGTAGCACGAGCCCCGGGTACAACACCGAGTTCAGGGGGAAGAGCGGCAGCCGGACGGTGGTCACGAGGCCAGAGCCTAATGGTCGCCGGGGCGGGCGCGTTCGTCCGTACTCGTTTGGTGACCTCCCGCCGGAGCTATCCTTCGGCCCGCCCCGGCCTCCGCGGCCGCGCGCGCAGCGGGATCGAGCACGCCACCTCCAGCCGCACGCCGTCCCGCAACTGGAGGAACTGGCCCAGCGGATCGTCCGACACCCGGTCCCAGGGGAAGGACGTGGCGTACGGGCCGATCATGCGCAGCTGGGCCAGGGCGTCGGACCAGCGTTCCAGCCGGACCAGGACGTAGGTCAGCAGGTTGCGGACCTCGGCCGGCCACGGATCGCCGGGCCCGTACTCGGCGGAGAGCGCGATCGCTCCGTCAGCCGCCCGGTCCAGGCGGGCGCGCGGGATCGTGGCTCCGCCGCCGTCGGCGAGGTACGCGAAGGCCGCCCGCACCGGCAGGGCCCGGACGAGGGACCCGGGGAGCGCGTCCTCGGCGGCCCGCTCGGCGAAGTCGAAGCACTCGCGGTGCGAGCCGTACCACGCGGCGGACAGGTACTTCAGGGCCGAGACATGACAGCCGTAGTGGTGCGGGGAGCGGCGGACCGCCTCCGTCCACAGCTGCTCGAAGCCGGTGTGACCGAGCCCCGTGCCCCGGGCGTGGTCGAGGGCGATCCGCCAGGGCACCGGATCGCGGGGCTCGCCCTCGGCCGCCGCCGTGATCAACGGGCCGGCCTCGCGCAGCAGTTCGGCCCGGGCGGGGGAGCGCCAGCCGCGGGCCACCGCCAGTTCGGCCCTGATCAGCAGGACGTCCGGGTCGTGCGGTGCGGCCCGGTGCCAGGTCCGCAGCCACTCGTCGCGCGCGTGGGCGAACGCGGCGAGCCGTAGCGCGTACCGGTCGCGGTTCTCCCACTCGGCGGCCTCCCGGGTGGTCGCCAGCAGCTTCGCCACGGGAGTGTGGTCACCGCGGCCGGCCGCCACCAGCGCGGGCCCGAGCCGCTCGTCGGGGGCGTCGAGCAGCACCTCGTCGTCGGCGGGCAGCCCCGCGGCGAGCCGTGAGGTGTGGCGTGCCATCCGGGCCGTACGGATGAGCGCACGCAGCGGATCCATGGCGCCTGGCCCCCCTTTGCGCCTTGCCCGGTGCCGCTCCCGCGGTCCGGGTGCTCACCGTCGTGGTTTCGCGAGTTGATGTTCCGGTACGAAGACGGAGAGAGAGCGAGTCAGGTTGTCTGCTTCGGAGATCAGGTCGAAATCGCCGGTCGACTTCCGAGCGGAATCGGTCAGTTCCTGCTCAAGAGGCGGGTGGCGCCCGCCGCCACCGTCGTCGCCAGGATCCAGCCCAGGATGATGACCACCGCCGCCAGCCACTGCCAGCCGCCCCGCAGCTGCCAGTAGCCGACCTGGCCGAGGTCGATGACCGGCAACAGCAGGTCCAGGGCGAACAGGGACGGGTCCCAGTGCGGATGCTCGCCGCTCTTCATCGGCGGATGGTCGGCGTGCGAGAAGGCGTACGAGGTCAACGCCCACAGCAACGCCATCCACACCGCGGCCCGGCCCGGCCGGTACCCGTACGCGACCGTCCAGTCCTGCGCGTACCCCCAGAGCTTGGCCGCGAGCGGCAGGTTCTCCCGCCGGTGGCGCTGCTTGGCGAGGAGCACCTCGCGGGCGCCCTCGTCGTCCCCGCCGGCCCGCAGCACGGTCGCCAGCCGCTCGTACGGCTCCGGGCTGTACTCGGCGGTCGCGGCCGCCACCCACTCCAACCTCCTGGCCAGCGGAAACCGGTCGCGCGGCACCAGGGTCTCGTACTGGAAGCCGCCCATGTGGAGGTTGCCGGGCCCGGGCCAGCTGCCCGAGTTGTCGATCAGGACGCCGACGCGGGCCCCCGACAGGACGACCTTGCCGCGCTCGGGTCTCTCCCCGAGGAACCGCAGCTCGGGCACCTGCACGCGGCGCAGCGACAGCTCCTGTTCGTCCGTGAAGGTGAACCGGGCCCGCTCCAGGTCGACGGAGTCCCCGAACCGCCCGTCGTCCAGCCGGATCCCGCCCTGGCACTCGAAGCGCTGCACACGGGTCCCGCGCGCGGGTGTGCTGCCGCTGGTGTGCAGCGGATTGCCGATGCCGGCCGGGGTCAGGTACAGGGTGCGCTCGACGGTCAACTGCGGCGCGTTCAGCGCGAGGCGGCCGTAGGGGTTGGCGAGTCGGCTGCCGCGCAGGCTGAGCGAGGCGCCGACCGTCGCGCCGCGCAGACTCAGCTCGCCGTGCGACTCCAGCATCTCGGCCTGGACGTCCTGGGCGACGGTCAGCCCGTCGGCGGAGAGCGAGCGGCCGTGCCGGTCGCGGTAGACGACCGCCTGGTTGAGCAGCAGATCGGTGCCGATCTGGGCGTCCGCCAGCCGCACCCCGTTGTGGAACCGGCAGCGCGGCAGATGCAGATCGCCCTCCGTGTGCAGCCGGGCGGCCTCCAGCCGGGGCACCGAGCAGTCCACCAGCCGCAAGGTCGTGAACCGGGCCTCCGGCAGCAGGATCTCCTTCTCGAACCGGCAGCCCTTCATCTCCACGTACGGCACCACCTGGCCGCCCGCGAGCTCCAGGACGCCCTTGATCTGGACGCCGACCAGCTTCAGCGCGGACACCCGGCCGGCCAGCGCGGGCGGTCCGTCCAGCAGCAGCCAGGCCACGATCCGGGCCCGCACGGTCCGCTCGGGGCCCCAGGGGTGGCCGCCGTGCGGATCGTCCACGGCGACGTCCCCGTCCCGCAGGTCGTACACACTGCCGTTGCGGAAGGCCTGCCACATGCCCGCTTCGGCGGCGGTCAGGTCGTCCGGCAGTTCCCCGTCGTCCCGGATGCCGGGCCCCTCGCTCACGACTCTTCCTTCCCCCGTCCTCGGCATTCACGTGTATCGCGCAACTGTTTACGCTGGTGATGCCCGCTGAGTGACGGCCTGAACGCTAGACGTGAAGAGGATCTTCCGGGTTCCCGCGCGGGCCCGTATCAGCCATTGGAACGCGCGGACGGCCGCCGACGCGGGTCTGAGAGAATTGGGCCTGTGATCTCCCGAATCGATCTGCGCGGCGACGCCCTCCCCGAGGGACCCGCCCTGCGCGACCTGCTGCCCCGAGCCGACTTCGACGTCTCGGCCGCCCTGGAGAAGGTGCGTCCGATCTGCGAGGCCGTGCATCATCGGGGAGACGCGGCGCTGATCGACTTCGCGGAGAAGTTCGACGGGGTACGTCTGACCTCCGTGCGAGTCCCGGCCGAGGCCCTCACCGAGGCCCTGGAGCAGCTCGACCCGGCCGTCCGCGCGGCTCTGGAGGAGTCGATCCGGCGCGCCCGCATCGTCCACCGCGAGCAGCGCCGCACCAACCGCACCACCCAGGTCGTCCCCGGCGGCACCGTCACCGAGAAATGGGTGCCGGTCGAGCGCGTCGGCCTCTACGCCCCCGGCGGCCGGTCCGTCTACCCCTCGTCCGTGATCATGAACGTGGTCCCGGCACAGGAGGCCGGAGTCGGCTCGATCGCCCTCGCCTCGCCGGCCCAGGCCGAGTTCGACGGGCTCCCGCACCCCACGATCCTGGCCGCCTGCGCCCTGCTCGGCGTCGACGAGGTCTACGCGGCCGGCGGCGCCACCGCCGTCGCGATGTTCGCGTACGGCACCGAGTCCTGCCCGCCCGCCCCCATGGTCACCGGGCCGGGCAACATCTGGGTGGCCGCCGCCAAGCGGTACTTCACCGGCGTCATCGGCATCGACTCCGAGGCGGGCCCGACCGAGATCGCGGTCCTCGCCGACGACACCGCCGACCCGGTGCACGTCGCCGCCGACCTGATCAGCCAGGCCGAGCACGACCCGCTCGCCGCCGCCGTGCTCGTCACCGACTCCGTCGCGCTCGCCGACGCGGTCGAGAAGGAGCTCCAGCCGCAGGTCGAGGCCACCAAGCACATCGAGGACCGCGTCCGGCCCGCCCTGGCCGGACGCCAGTCCGCGATCGTCCTGGTCGACGGCGTCGACGAGGGCCTGCGCGTCGTCAACGCCTACGGCGCCGAGCACCTGGAGATCCAGACGGCCGACGCCGCCCGGGTCGCCGAGCGCGTCGTCAACGCGGGCGCGATCTTCATCGGCCCCTGGGCGCCGGTCTCGCTGGGCGACTACGCGGCCGGCTCCAACCACGTGCTCCCGACCGGCGGCTGCGCCTGCCACTCCTCCGGTCTGTCCGTCCAGTCCTTCCTGCGCGGCATCCACATCGTCGACTACACCGAGGACGCGCTGGCCGAGGTCGCGCACCACGTGGTGACGCTGGCGGAGGCGGAGGACCTCCCCGCGCACGGCGCGGCGATCAAGGCAAGGTTCGGCTGGAAGGTACCTGGCAAGTGAGCTTCGGAATCGACGATCTCCCCGTACGGGACGAACTGCGCGGCAAGAGCCCCTACGGCGCGCCCCAGCTCGACGTCCCCGTACGCCTGAACACCAACGAGAACCCGTACCCCCTGCCCGAGCCGCTCGTCGAGCGGATCACCGAGCGGGTGCGGGAGGCGGCCCGGCACCTCAACCGCTACCCGGACCGGGACGCGGTGGAGCTGCGGACGCGGCTCGCCGAGTACCTGACGAAGACGTCCGGGTACGAGGTCGGCGTGGCGAACGTGTGGGCGGCCAACGGATCCAACGAGGTCATCCAGCAGTTGCTGCAGACCTTCGGCGGGCCCGGCCGCAGCGCGATCGGTTTCGAGCCGTCCTACTCCATGCACGGGCTGATCGCGCGCGGCACGGGCACGGGATGGTTCTCCGGGCCGCGCAACGACGACTTCACCATCGACCTCGCCGCCGCCGAGAGGGCGATCGCCGAGCACCGGCCCGACGTCGTCTTCGTCACCACCCCCAACAACCCCACGGGCAACGCGGTCTCGCGGGAGACCGTGCTCGCGCTGTACGAGGCCGCGCAGGCCGCCAAGCCGTCGATGGTCGTCGTCGACGAGGCGTACATCGAGTTCAGCCACGGTGATTCGCTGCTCTCGCTCATCGACGGGCGGCCGAATCTGGTCGTCTCGCGCACGATGTCCAAGGCCTTCGGCGCGGCGGGCCTCCGCCTCGGCTACCTGGCCGCGCACCCGGCGGTCGTCGACGCGGTCCA
Organism: Streptomyces akebiae; assembly: GCF_019599145.1. Taxonomy (NCBI): domain Bacteria; kingdom Bacillati; phylum Actinomycetota; class Actinomycetes; order Kitasatosporales; family Streptomycetaceae; genus Streptomyces; species Streptomyces akebiae. The sequence continues at coordinate 7,731,138 of NZ_CP080647.1, forward strand.
GCTCGTCCGGCTGCCGTACCACCTCTCCGCCGTCACGCAGGCCACCGCGCTGGCCGCCCTGGAGCACACCGACACCCTCCTCGGCTATGTCGAACAGCTGAAGACGGAGCGGGACCGGCTGGTCGAGGAGCTGCGCGCGACCGGCTACGAGGTGACCGAGTCCGACGCCAACTTCGTGCAGTTCGGCAGGTTCGAGGACTCCCACGAGATCTGGCGCAAGATCCTCGACCGGGGCGTCCTGGTCCGGGACAACGGCGTGCCGGGGTGGCTGCGGGTGACCGCCGGGACCCCCGCCGAGAACGACGCGTTCCTCGACGCGGTACGTGAACTGAAGAAGGAGCAGAGCGCATGACTCGCGAAGGCCGCGTCGGCAGGATCGAGCGGACCACGAAGGAGACCTCGGTCCTCGTCGAGATCAACCTCGACGGCACCGGCAGGACGGAGATCTCCACCGGGGTCGGCTTCTACGACCACATGCTCGACCAGCTCGGCCGGCACGGTCTGTTCGACCTGACCGTGAAGACCGACGGCGACCTGCACATCGACTCCCACCACACCATCGAGGACACCGCCCTCGCGCTGGGCGCCGCCTTCAAGCAGGCCCTCGGCGACAAGGTGGGCATCTACCGCTTCGGCAACTGCACGGTCCCGCTGGACGAGTCCCTCGCCCAGGTCACCGTCGACCTCTCCGGCCGCCCCTACCTCGTGCACACCGAGCCCGAGAAGATGGCGCCGATGATCGGCGAGTACGACACCACGATGACCCGGCACATCCTGGAGTCCTTCGTCGCCCAGGCCCAGATCGCGCTGCACGTCCACGTGCCGTACGGGCGCAACGCCCACCACATCGTCGAATGCCAGTTCAAGGCGTTGGCCCGGGCGCTGCGCTACGCCTCCGAGCGCGACCCGCGCGCGGTCGGCATCCTGCCCTCCACGAAGGGCGCGCTGTGAACGGTCTGTCCACCGTCCTGATCGTCGTCGGCCTCTTCCTGGTCGGCGGGATCATCTCGTTCGCCAAGCAGCAGATGCCCAAGAGCCTCATCACGCTGCTCTCGATCGGCGCCGCGATGTGTCTCGTCGCGGGCATCCTGCGGCTGGAGGTGTGGAATTGAGCACCGCGTCCAAGAAGGTCGTCGTCTTCGACTACGGCTTCGGGAACGTGAGGTCCGCCGAGCGCGCCCTCGCGCGCACCGGCGCCGAGGTCGAGATAACACGTGACTTCGACAGGGCCATGAACGCCGACGGGCTGCTGGTCCCCGGCGTCGGCGCCTTCGCCGCCTGCATGAAGGGCCTCAAGGAGGCGCGCGGCGACTGGATCATCGACCGGCGCCTCTCCGGCGGCCGCCCGGTGATGGGCATCTGCGTCGGCATGCAGATCCTCTTCGCGCGCGGCATCGAGCACGGCGTGGAGACCGAGGGCCTCGACGAGTGGCCCGGCGCGGTCGAACCGCTCCAGGCCGAGATCGTGCCCCACATGGGCTGGAACACCGTCGACGCCCCGGCCGGCACCGAGCTGTTCGCCGGCCTCGACGCCGACGCCCGCTTCTACTTCGTGCACTCCTACGCCGTCCACGACTGGACCCTGGAGACGCACAACCCGACCCTGACCAGCCCCAAGGTCACGTGGTCCACGCACGGCAAGCCGTTCGTGGCGGCCGTGGAGAACGGCGCCCTGTGGGCCACCCAGTTCCACCCCGAGAAGTCCGGCGACGCCGGAGCCCAGCTGCTGAACAACTGGATCGGAACCCTGTAGCCATGGCAAAGCTCGAACTCCTCCCCGCCGTCGACGTCCGTGACGGCCAGGCGGTCCGGCTCGTCCACGGCGAGTCCGGCACGGAGACCTCCTACGGCTCCCCGCTCCAGGCCGCGCTCTCCTGGCAGAGCGCGGGCGCCGAGTGGCTGCACCTGGTCGACCTGGACGCCGCGTTCGGCACCGGCGACAACCGGGACCTGGTCGCCGAGGTCACCCGGGCCATGGACATCAAGGTCGAACTCTCCGGCGGCATCCGGGACGACGCCTCCCTGGCGAAGGCCCTGGCCACCGGCTGCACCCGGGTCAACCTCGGCACCGCCGCCCTGGAGACCCCCGAGTGGGTCGCCAAGGTCATCGCCGAGCACGGCGACCGGATCGCCGTGGGCCTCGACGTACGCGGCACGACGCTCAAGGGCCGTGGCTGGACCCGCGACGGCGGCGACCTCTACGAGACGCTGGAGCGCCTCGACAAGGAGGGCTGCGCGCGGTACGTGGTCACGGACATCGCCAAGGACGGCACCCTCCAGGGCCCGAACCTGGAGCTGCTGAGGAACGTCTGCGCGGCCACCGACCGCCCGGTCGTCGCCTCCGGCGGGGTCTCCTCCCTCGACGACCTGCGGGCCATCGCCGAGCTGGTGCCCCTCGGTGTCGAGGGGTCCATCGTCGGGAAGGCCCTGTACGCGAAGGCGTTCACCCTGGAAGAGGCCCTGGAGGCTGTGTCGTCATGACGTCCGATGCCGTACGGCGTGTCCAGAGCGGGAGTCCCTGGGAGGAGTCCTTCGGTTTCGCGCGCGCCGTCGCGGCGGGCGACCGCGTCCTGGTGGCGGGCACGACGGCCTTCAAGGGCGATGTGCTCTACGGGGAGGGCGACCCCTACGAGCAGGCCAAGGTGGCCTTCACCAGCGCGGTCGAGGCGCTCGACGAGTTCGGACTCGGTGCCGGGTCCGTGATCCGTACGCGGATGTACCTGACGCACATGCGGGACGTGGAAGCCGTGGGGCGGGCCCACAAGGAGATCTTCGACCCGGTGCGTCCGGCCGCGACCCTGCTGGTCGTGGAGGGATTCGTCGACCCGCGCATCCTGGTCGAAGTAGAGATCGAAGCATTCCGGGGCTAGGCCTCTCGCGAGCCTGGCCGAGCCTTTCTGGGTTTTTCTAAGGAGCCGTGGATTCATGACCCTGGCGGTCCGAGTCATCCCCTGCCTGGACGTGGACAACGGCCGGGTCGTCAAGGGTGTCAACTTCCAGAACCTTCGCGACGCGGGCGACCCCGTCGAGATGGCGAAGGTGTACGACACCGAGGGCGCCGACGAGCTGACGTTCCTCGACATCACCGCCTCGTCGGGCAACCGCGAGACCACCTACGACGTGGTGCGCCGCACCGCCGAGCAGGTCTTCATCCCGCTGACCGTCGGTGGCGGCGTCCGTACCGCCGAGGATGTCGACAAGCTGCTGCGGGCCGGCGCGGACAAGGTCGGCGTCAACACGGCCGCCATCGCCCGCCCCGACCTGATCCGCGAGATCGCCGAGCGGTTCGGCCGCCAGGTGCTGGTGCTCTCGGTTGACGCGCGCCGCACCGACTCCGGCTCCTTCGAGGTCACCACCCACGGCGGCCGCAAGGGCACCGGCATCGACGCCGTCGAGTGGGCCCACCGGGCCGCCGAGCTGGGGGCGGGCGAGATCCTGCTCAACTCGATGGACGCGGACGGCACCAAGGACGGCTACGACCTGGAGATGATCACCGCCGTCCGCAAACACGTCACCGTCCCGGTCATCGCCTCGGGCGGCGCCGGCAAACTGGCCGACTTCTCCCCGGCCATCGAGGCGGGCGCCGACGCCGTCCTCGCCGCCTCCGTCTTCCACTTCGGCGACCTGCGCATCGGCGAGGTCAAGGACGCGCTGCGGGAGGCCGGGCACGCCGTACGGTGACGCCCCGGACCGTCTTGTGCCGCGACGGGGTGAACGTGGCCTGTCGCGGCACTGGGTAAGCCCCGCGCACCAGGCGGCCGGGGCTCACCACCCGGGGTGCACGAGCCGCGACTCCGCTTCAGATCCCCAACTGCTTCGTCTCGTGCAGCTTGGTGATCGCCTCCTTCTCGCCCTCCAGCTCCACGTCGGCCACCTGCTGGCGGCCGTACAGGAACAGCAGCAGCTCGGAGGGCTCACCGGTGACGGTGACGACCGGGGCGCCACGATGGGCCACCGCCGTCTGACCGTCGGGGCGGCGCAGGACCAGACCGGTGGGGGCGCCACGGCCCATGAGGCGGGCGGTGCGCTCCAGACGGGACCACAGGGCGTCCTGGAAGACCTGGTCGAGCTCGCGCGGGGTCCACTCGGGCTGGGCGCGGCGGATGTCCTCGGTGTGGACGTAGAACTCGATCGTGTTCGAGGCCTCGTCGATCTGCTTGAGGGAGAAGGGCGAGAAACGCGGCGGACCGGTACGGACGAGCTGGATCAGCTCCTCGTACGGCTTCGCGGCGAACTCCTCCATCACCCGGTCCAGGCGCGACGCGAGCTGCTTGATGAGGATGCCCCCGGCCGCGTCGGGGCGGCGCTCGCGCACCACCACGTGCGCGGCCAGATCACGGGTCGTCCAGCCCTCGCACAGGGTGGGGGCCTCGGGGCCCGCGGTCTCCAACAGGTCGGCGAAGAGAAGCCGTTCACGCTTGGCATGGGTCGACATGCCAGCCAGCCTACGACCGTGTCGGCGCCGCGCCCAGCGCAGGTCCGGCCTGGACGCGGCGAGCCGCCCCGGGCCGGGGCGGCACGGGCTCCCGGCCGGAGCGGCGTTCGTACGACAAACAGGTCCGGCCTGTGGACAACGGACGAGGCCGGTCGGCGCGGCGCGGCACAATGGCACGCATGACCAGCACGCCGTCCTCCAGCAGCCCCCTCGGTCCCGGAGCCCCCGCCGGCCCCGGCACCCCCAGCGCGCTGGACCCCGAGATCGCCGCCCGCCTCAAGCGCGGCGTCGACGGGCTCCTGCCCGCCATCGCCCAGCAGTACGACACCGGTGAGGTGCTCATGCTCGGCTGGATGGACGACGAGGCCCTGCACCGCACCCTCACCACCGGGCGCTGCACCTACTGGTCGCGCAGCCGCCGCGAGTACTGGGTCAAGGGCGACACCTCCGGCCACTTCCAGTGGGTGAAGTCCGTCAGCCTGGACTGCGACGCCGACACCGTCCTCGTCAAGGTCGACCAGGTCGGCGCCGCCTGCCACACCGGCGACCGCACCTGCTTCGACGAGGACGTCCTCAAGGCCGTGGAGGGCGCCCCGGGCGCCGCCGATTCCGACGTACCGTCACTGGATCAGTAAGGTCAGCCGCCATGGACCTCGAGACGTTCCGCAAGCTGGCCACCGACCGTCGTGTCATCCCCGTCAGCCGCAAGCTCCTCGCCGACGGCGACACCCCCGTCGGGCTCTACCGCAAGCTCGCCGCCGAGCGCCCCGGCACCTTCCTGCTGGAGTCCGCCGAGAACGGCCGCTCGTGGTCCCGCTACTCCTTCGTGGGCGTTCGCAGCCACGCCACCCTCACCGCCCGCGACGGCCAGGCCCACTGGCTCGGCACCCCGCCCGTCGGCGTCCCCGCCGACGGCGACCCCCTCGCCGCGCTGCGCGCCACCATCGAGGCGCTCCACACCCCGCACCAGGAAGGCATGCCGCCCTTCACCGGCGGCATGGTCGGCTACCTCGGCTACGACATCGTGCGCCGCCTGGAGAAGATCGGCCCCGGCGAGCGGGACGACCTCAAGCTCCCCGAGCTGACCATGCTGCTGACCAGCGACCTGGCGGTCATGGACCACTGGGAGGGCTCGGTCCTGCTGATCGCGAACGCCATCAACCACAACGACCTGGACACCGGCGTCGACGAGGCCCACGCCGACGCCGTCGCCCGTCTCGACGCCATGGAGGCCGACCTCGCCCGGCCCGTGGCGCAGCCCCCGGCGGCCCTCCCGCCGTCCGAGCTGCCCGAGTACACCGCGCTGTGGGGCGGCCCCGACTTCCAGGAGGCCGTCGAGGACATCAAGGAGCGCATCCGGGCAGGCGAAGCCTTCCAGGTCGTCCCCTCCCAGCGCTTCGAAACCCCGTGCACGGCAAGCGCGTTGGACGTCTACCGGGTCCTGAGGGCCACCAACCCCTCCCCGTACATGTACCTGTTCCGCTTCGACGGCTTCGACGTCGTCGGCTCCTCCCCCGAGGCCCTGGTCAAGGTCGAGGACGGACGGGCCATGGTCCACCCCATCGCCGGCACCCGGCACCGGGGCGCCACCCCGCAGGAGGACCAGGCCCTCGCCGACGAGCTGCTCGCCGACCCCAAGGAGCGCGCCGAGCACCTGATGCTCGTCGACCTGGGGCGCAACGACCTGGGCCGGGTCTGCGAACCGGGCTCGGTCGAGGTCGTCGACTTCATGTCGGTCGAGCGCTACTCGCACGTCATGCACATCGTGTCCACCGTCACCGGCCGGGTCGCGCCGGGCCGCACCGCCTTCGACGTCCTCACCGCCTGCTTCCCCGCCGGCACCCTCTCCGGCGCTCCCAAGCCGCGAGCCATGCAGATCATCGACGAACTGGAGCCGTCCCGCCGGGGCCTGTACGGCGGCTGCGTCGGCTACCTCGACTTCGCCGGGGACTCCGACACCGCCATCGCCATCCGGACGGCCCTCCTCAGGGACGGCACCGCCTACGTCCAGGCCGGAGCCGGCATCGTCGCCGACTCCGACCCCGTCGCCGAGGACACCGAATGCCGCAACAAGGCGGCAGCGGTCCTGAGGGCGGTGCACACGGCCAACCGACTCGGACAATAGGGCGCTTCTCACGTGGCCCCGGGTGACGACCCACCCGGGGCGCAGGCGATAGTGGAGCACGTGACCGCAAGTCCTGACCCCCGTTCCGAACCCGCGTCCCACCACTCCGGCCGGCGCAGCCTCGCCCTGGCACTGCTCAGCGGTGCCCTCGGCGCGGCCGTCGCGCTGCTCGCCACCCGGCAGCGCTGGTCGGAGGGCACCATCACGGTGGCCGGCGGCTCCTTCCCGCTGACCGCCAGGGGCAGCGACGTCACCGGCGTCCCGGCGTCCCTCGCCGTGGTGGGCCTCGCCGCGCTCGTCGCCGTCTTCGCCGTGCGCCGGTCCGGGCGCGTCCTGGTCGCCGCCCTGCTCGCCCTCTCCGGCGCGGGCACCATCGCCGCCGCGCTGCTCGGCGCGTACGACAGCTCGGCGCTCGACGACAAGGCGGCCGAGGCCTCCGGCGACACCGCCGCGACCGTCGACGCGCTCAGCCACACCGGCTGGCCGTACGTCGCGGCCGCCGGCGGCGCGCTCATCCTGCTCGCCGGACTGCTCGCCCTGCGCTACGGACGGCAGTGGCCCACGATGTCCGGCCGCTACGAGCGCGACGGCACCCCCCGCCCCCGCAAGGCCAGGCCGGTCGACCCCGACCGGCCCGAGGACATGTGGAAGGCCCTGGACCGCGGCGAGGACCCGACGGGACCCGACCCGGCCTGACACGCCGGACCGCGCGGGCACGCATCGGGAACGTGAGAGTGGACACCCCCGCTCATGGCACCCGTATCCGTACGGAACAATGGACGACGAGCGTCCGACTCAGCACAGGCATCGAGCGTCACGCACCGAGCACGACGCAATGAACAACGAGGAGCAAGTCATGGCGGGCAGCAGCCACGGTCACACCCCGGCCGCCTGGACCGGCGTCACCATCGCCTTCATCGGTTTCTGCGTCTCGGGCGCCTACATGGTGATGGCCCAGCCGCTGGGATTCTGGGCCGGCATGGTCATCGTCGTCCTCGGCGGCGTCGTCGGCATGGTCATGCGCGCCATGGGCATGGGCCAGCCGAAGGACGCGCACGCCGTGTACGAGACGGCGGCGGTGCGCGCCAACACCACGACGACCGCCGAGCCGGCCGCCGCCCAGAGCTGACGTCAGCGGGAGGGGCGGTCCGGCGGTACGAACCGCCGGACCGCCCCTCGTGCGCGTGTACGGCCCGCGCGGGGCAGAATGCGGTGTGTGAACGTCGAGACCGCACCGCCCGCGCCACAGCGGAGCCGCGCCTTGCGCGGGCTCTGGGTGCCCGCCGGGGTGCTCACGGCCGTCGGCGGCGCCTTCGCGTACGTCGCGGCCGTGGACCCCAACGAACCCGGCCACTACCCGGTCTGCCCGCTGTGGCGCTTCACCGGCCTCTACTGCCCCGGCTGCGGCGGTCTGCGCAGCGCGCACGCCTTCGCGCACGGCGACCTCGCGACCGCGCTCACGAACAACGCGCTGGCGGTCGTGGGCTTCCTGGGGTTCGCGGTGCTGTGGACCGTCTGGGTGGTCCAGGTGGCGCGCGGACGACCCCTGCGCCTTCGCTTCGGGACCGTTCAGGCGTGGTCGGTCGGCGCGTTGGCGCTGGTCTTCACGGTTGTCCGGAACCTGCCGTTCGGTGGCTGGCTCCATCCTTGATCGAACGGCGAACGTCCAGGTAATGGGACCGCCGTCAACCGGATGCGAGGCCTACGCCCTCCTCCGGATACCATCGCAGTGAACTGCCTGAACCCTGAGAACCGCTCGACTGTCAACACATGACCGTCAAACGTTGTCATTGATTTTTGCCGTTTCCACCGTTTCACCGTCTGAAAGGGGGCCGCTCGCGTGAGTGTGCTCGACGAGATCATCGACGGAGTCCGTGCCGACCTCGCGGAGCGGCAGGCGCGCGTCAGCCTCGACGAGCTCAAGGAGCGCGCGGCGAAGGCTCCGGCAGCCAAGGACGGCGCGGCCGCGCTGCGCGGCGACGGCGTCAAGGTGATCTGCGAGGTCAAGCGTTCCAGCCCCTCCAAGGGCGCGCTCGCCGCGATCGCCGACCCGGCCGGGCTCGCGGCCGACTACGAGGCGGGCGGCGCGGCCGTCATCTCCGTCCTCACCGAACAGCGCCGCTTCGGCGGCTCGCTGGCCGACCTGGAGGCCGTCCGCGCCCGCGTGGACATCCCCGTCCTGCGCAAGGACTTCATCGTCACCTCCTACCAGCTGTGGGAGGCGCGGGCGTACGGCGCCGACGTGGCGCTGCTGATCGTCGCGGCCCTCGAACAGTCGGCGCTGGAGTCGCTGATCGAGCGTGCCGAGTCCATCGGGCTCACCCCGCTCGTCGAGGTCCACGACGAGGACGAGGTCGAGCGCGCGGTCGACGCCGGCGCCCGGGTGATCGGCGTCAACGCCCGCAACCTCAAGACCCTCGAGGTCGACCGCACCACGTTCGAGCGGGTCGCCCCCGAGATCCCCGACTCCATCGTCAAGATCGCCGAGTCCGGCGTCCGAGGCCCGCACGACCTCATCGCCTACGCCAACGCCGGCGCCGACGCGGTCCTCGTGGGCGAGTCCCTCGTCACCGGCAAGGACCCCAAGACCGCTGTCGCCGACCTCGTGGCCGCGGGCGAGCACCCGGCGCTGCGGCACGGCCGGAGCTGACCCGGCCATGACCGACCGCACCCGCACCGCCGACCGGCCGGGGTCCGCCCCGGCCGGGGCGTCGGCGTGCGGGGCGACGGCGTGCGGGGCGGCGGACCGAGTGCCGTCGGCCGGGGCCGGTGTCGCCCACACGGGTGAGTCGGTCCCGGTAGGCTGTGCCCCGATGTTCTCGATCACCATGACCCCCAGGGACCCCTACGCCCGCCTCGCGCGCGGGTGCCGTCCCCGTGGCTGCCGGGCGCCCGCCCGTCGCGTCCACGGGCGCCGGGTCCGCTATGTCATCGGTGACGAGCCGGGTCAGGTGAACGGCATGCGATGGCCCAGGACACGTACGCGCCGACGCCCTGTGGGCAGCTGAGCCGCGTCCGTCCTCCCCGACCCGCCGGGTGTTCCGTCCCCTGCGGCGACGGTTCGACGGCGCCACGGACGGCGCGTGTACGTGATCACTGCGAGTCATAGTCCGGCCAACGACGGGGCCCTGCCCCTGCGAGGTATCCGCATGTCCAGTGAGTTCTTCATTCCCGACCCCGAGGGTCAGGTTCCCAGCGCCGAGGGGTATTTCGGCGCGTTCGGCGGCAAGTTCATCCCGGAGGCGCTGGTCGCCGCCGTGGACGAGGTCGCCGTGGAGTACGACAAGGCCAAGCACGACCCCGAGTTCGCGCGCGAGCTCGACGATCTGCTCGTCCACTACACCGGGCGGCCCAGCTCGCTCACCGAGGTGCCCCGGTTCGCCGAGCACGCCGGCGGGGCCCGGGTCTTCCTCAAGCGCGAGGACCTGAACCACACCGGGTCGCACAAGATCAACAATGTGCTCGGGCAGGCCCTGCTCACCAAGCGCATGGGCAAGACCCGGGTGATCGCCGAGACGGGAGCGGGCCAGCACGGCGTCGCCACCGCCACGGCCTGCGCGCTCTTCGGCCTCGACTGCACGATCTACATGGGCGAGATCGACACCCGGCGGCAGGCCCTGAACGTCGCCAGGATGCGCATGCTCGGCGCCGAGGTCGTCGCCGTGAAGTCCGGCTCCCGGACCCTCAAGGACGCCATCAACGAGGCGTTCCGGGACTGGGTCGCCAATGTGGACCGCACCCACTACCTCTTCGGGACCGTCGCCGGGCCCCATCCCTTCCCCGCCATGGTCCGCGACTTCCACCGGGTCATCGGCGTCGAGGCCAGGCGGCAGATCCTCGAACGCGCCGGCCGGCTGCCCGACGCGGCCGTCGCCTGCGTCGGCGGCGGATCGAACGCCATCGGCCTCTTCCACGCCTTCATCCCGGACACCGGCGTACGCCTGATCGGCTGTGAGCCGGCCGGGCACGGCATCGAGACCGGCGAGCACGCGGCGACGCTGACCGCCGGGGAGCCGGGCATCCTGCACGGCTCGCGCTCGTACGTCCTCCAGGACGAGGAAGGCCAGATCACCGAGCCGTACTCGATCTCGGCCGGCCTCGACTACCCGGGCATCGGGCCCGAGCACGCCTACCTCAAGGACAGCGGCCGCGGCGAGTACCGCGCCGTCACGGACGACGCGGCCATGCAGGCACTGCGTCTGCTGTCGCGCACCGAGGGCATCATCCCGGCGATCGAGAGCGCCCACGCGCTCGCCGGCGCCCTGGAGGTCGGCAGGGAACTGGGCGAGGACGGGCTGATCGTCGTCAACCTGTCCGGGCGCGGCGACAAGGACATGGACACGGCCGCGCGCTACTTCGGCCTGTACGACAGTGGTGCCGACGCCGAGGTCGCCGCCGACGCGGCCGATCTCGCCGAGATCGAGGGGGACGCCAAGTGAGCGGGAACATCCAGCTGTTGAGTGACACCCTCGCCGCCGCCAAGGCGGAGGGGCGGTCCGCGCTGATCGCCTATCTGCCGGCCGGGTTCCCGACCGTCGACGGCGGGATCGCCGCCATCAAGGCCGTCTTCGAGGGCGGCGCCGACGTCGTCGAGGTCGGGCTGCCGCACAGCGACCCGGTCCTGGACGGCCCCGTCATCCAGACCGCCGACGACATCGCCCTGCGGGGCGGCGTCAAGATCGCCGACGTGATGCGTACGGTCCGTGAGGCGTACGAGGCCACCGGGAAGCCGGTGCTCGTCATGACGTACTGGAACCCCATCGACCGCTACGGCGTCGAGCGCTTCACGGCCGAGCTCGCTCAGGCGGGCGGCGCGGGCTGCATCCTGCCCGACCTGCCCGTCCAGGAGTCGGCGCTGTGGAGGGAACACGCGGAGAAGCACGGGCTCGGCACGGTCTTCGTGGTCGCGCCCAGCAGCAAGGACGCCCGGCTCGCGGAGATCACCGCGGCGGGCAGCGGCTTCGTCTACGCGGCTTCGCTGATGGGTGTCACGGGCACCCGGGAATCGGTGGGAGCGCAGGCCCAGGACCTGGTGGAACGCACCCGGGCCACGGGCTCGGGCCTGCCGGTCTGCGTCGGCCTCGGCGTCTCCAACGCCGAGCAGGCCGCGGAGGTCGCCGGGTTCGCCGACGGCGTGATCGTCGGCTCCGCGTTCGTGAAGCGGATGCTGGACGCGCCCGACGAGGCCGCCGGCCTGGACGCCGTACGGGAACTGGCAGGCGACCTGGCGAAGGGCGTACGCCGGGGCGCGTGAGCGGCCGGGTGGTGAGGCGTGCGACCCGGCGTGTGCGGCAGTTCGTGACGTTCACCCGTTTGTCGTACGGGGATCACTGGACGTAACGGGCAATCCGCTCACTCGAACGGGTGGAAGTGGGATCGGGGAGGCGCGGTGCGCCTCCCCGGTTCGTTCTGCGGGATGTGAGCGAGAAGAACCGTGAGGGAAAGCGCACCGCCCGTGAACGGCTGGCGGAGGAGCGCGAGAAGCAGAAGGCCGCCGAGAAGCGCCGTCGGGTGCTGATCGTGGGCGCGTCCGTGGTCTGCGTGCTGGGACTGGCCGCCGTGATCGGGGTCGTGGCGGCGAACGCGGGCAAGGACGACGAGGCCGACACCTCGGGCCCGGTGGTCGCGCCCTCGGGGGCGAACGGCGAGGACAGCCTCGCGATCCCCGTCGGGGACGCCGGCGCCAGGTCGACGCTCTCCGTGTGGGAGGACTTCCGCTGCCCGGCCTGCAAGTCCTTCGAGGACGCCTATCGCTCGACGATCCACGAGCTGACCGCGGCCGGGAAGCTGAAGGTCGAGTACCACCTCGCCACCCTGGTCGACGGCAACATGGGCGGCAGCGGCTCCCGCAAGGCCGCGGGCGCCGCCGCGTGCGCGCAGAACGAGGGGAAGTTCCCCGCGTACCACGACGTGCTCTTCGAGAACCAGCCGCCCGAGACGGACGACGCCTTCGCGAGTGAGACCAGGCTCCTCGACCTGGCGAAGAAGGTGGACGGGCTGGACACCGCCGCCTTCCGCACCTGTGTCGAGGACGGCAGGCACAACAGCTGGGTCGCCAAGTCGAACGAGGCCTTCCAGAAGGGCGGCTTCTCCGGCACGCCGAGCGTCTTCCTCAACGGCACCAACATCTACGCGGACCAGTCCATGACCCCCGCCAAGCTGAAGGAGATGGTGGAGGCGAAGGCCGCGGGGTGAGGCCGGGGTGCCTCGTGAGGCCCGTGGGGTGTCAAGGCGGCAACGGGACGGCGTTATGGACCCGTTGCCGGGCTGCCTGCCGTCGGCCCGGCCCGGCAGGGTAGCGTCGACCCTGCCATGGAACTTGCCTACATTCCCAGCCCGTCGCGCGGGGTGCTGTACCTCGGTCCCGTCCCGCTGCGCGGCTACGCCTTCTGCATCATCATCGGTGTCTTCGTAGCCGTCTGGCTCGGCAACAAACGCTGGGTCGCGCGGGGCGGACGGCCCGGAACGGTCGCCGACATCGCCGTCTGGGCCGTGCCCTTCGGCCTGATCGGCGGCCGGCTCTACCACGTGATCACGGACTACGAGCTGTACTTCAGCGAGGGCCGTGACTGGGTGGACGCCTTCAAGGTCTGGGAGGGCGGGCTCGGCATCTGGGGCGCGATCGCCCTCGGCGCGGTGGGGGCGTGGATCGGCTGCCGCCGACGTGGCATCCCGCTGCCCGCGTACGCCGACGCCGTCGCGCCCGGGATCGCTCTCGCGCAGGCGATCGGTCGCTGGGGCAACTGGTTCAACCAGGAGCTGTACGGAAAGCCGACGGATCTTCCGTGGGCCGTGGAGATCACGTCCTCCACGGACGGTCGGCTGCCGGGTACGTACCACCCGACCTTCCTCTACGAGTCGCTGTGGTGCGTCGGCGTCGCGCTCCTCGTCATCTGGGCGGACCGCCGGTTCAAGCTCGGGCACGGGCGGGCGTTCGCGCTGTACGTCGCCGCGTACTGCGCGGGGCGGTTCTGGATCGAGTACATGCGCGTCGACGAGGCCCACCGCATCCTCGGACTGCGCCTCAACAACTGGACCGCGCTGTTCGTCTTCGTCCTCGCCGTGATCTACATCGTCCTGTCGGCCCGGAAGCGGCCGGGGCGGGAAGAGATCGTCGAGCCGGGGAGCCCCGACGGTGACGGGGACGAGGGTGCGGCTGCCGTCGGGGACGCGGAGTCGGAGTCGGAGTCGGGCTCGGAGTCGAAGTCGGAGCCCAAGTCGGGGGTGGAGAAGTCGTCGGCCAAGGCCGATGCCGAGGAGAAGAAGGACGCGGAGGCCTCCGGCTCGGGGGGCGAGAAGAAGGAGACAGAGTCCGCGGAGAAGAGCTGAGGCACGGCCGTTCCGGTTGCTGTGCCGCCGACCCACCTGTCCCTTCGGGGCGGGTGGGTTTGTGGTTGCTCGCGCAGTTCCCCGCCGCCCCTTCAGGGGCGCGGGGAACTGCGCGACCAGCCCGCACCGGACGGACGTGTGGGGTCGAAGGGGCGCAGCCCCTGGGGATGGGGCGGGTAGGGGCGGCGGGGGCGATCACAGTCTGCTGGGGCGGCCGGCAAGGGTCAGGGTTCTGCGCGCCGCGGCGACAATGGCCGCATCGACGAAGCGCCCGTCGGGAAGGGCCTGGGCCCCGGCCGTGTCGGTCGCCGCCCTGAGGGTCCGCTCGGCCGACTCCACCTCCTGGGGGGTCGGGGTGTAGGCGCGTTCGATCACCGGGAGCTGGCGTGGGTGGATGGCGGCGCGGCCCAGGAAACCGAGCGCGCGGCCGTGGGCGGAGGTGGCCGCCAGGCCCTCCAGGTCTCTCGTGTCCGGGTAGATCGACTGGGCGGGTGAGGGGAGACCGGCGGCACGGGCGGCGAGGACCACCCGGGAGCGCGGCCAGTCGAGGGCCCGGTCGTCGCTGACGGCCAGGTCGGCGCGGAGATCCGCCTCGCCGAGGGCGATGCCCCGCAGGGCGGGGTGCGCGGTGGCGATGTCGTACGCCCGTTCCACACCCAGGGCCGATTCGATGAGGGCGTACAGGGGGATCGCTCCTCCTTCCGCCGGCGCGACGCGTTCCGCGACCTTCGCCACCTCGTCGGGGGACGTGATCTTCGGCAGGCGGAGGGCGGCCAGGCCGGGGAGCGGGGCGAGGATTTCGAGATCCTCCTCGGCGTCCGGGGTGTGCAGGGCGTTGACGCGTACGTGGACCGGAACGGGCGGCGGTGCCGCGAGGAGTTCGGCGGTGGCCGTGCGGGCGTAGGCCTTGCGGTCGGGGGCCACCGCGTCCTCCAGGTCCACGATCACCACCTCCGCCCCGGAGGCCAGGGCCTTGGTGACCACCTCCGGGCGGTCGCCGGGGACGTACAGCCAGGTCAGGGGGAAGGGCGTCGGCGACTGGGGGGTCACAGGGCGCCCTCCCGGCGGAGGGTCTCGATCTCCGGCGCTGACAGGCCCAGTTCGGTCAGGATCGAGTCCGTGTCGGCGCCGTGCGGACGGCCCGCCCAGCGGATCGCGCCGGGGGTGGTGGAGAGGCGGAAGAGGACGTTCTGCATGCGCAGGGGCCCGAGGTCGGGGTCGTCGACGGTGGTGATCGTGTCCAGGGCGCGGTACTGGGGGTCGGTCATCACCTCCCGGACGTCCTGGATGGGGGCCACCGCGGCCTCCGCCTTCTCGAACGCCTCGACGACCTCCTCCCGGGTGTGACGGGCGATCCACGCGCCGACCGCCTCGTCCAGGACGTCCGCGTGCCGGGCCCGCTCCGCCCCCGAACCGAACCAGGGCTCGTCGATCAGCTCGGGCCGGCCGACCAGGCGCATCACGCGTTCCGCGATCGACTGGGCCGAGGTGGACACGGCCACCCAGGAACCGTCCGCCGTGCGGTAGGTGTTGCGGGGCGCGTTGTTCGCGGAGCGGTTGCCCGTACGGGGCTGGACGTGGCCCAGCTGGTCGTACCAGAGGGGCTGGGGCCCGAGAACGGTGAGGATCGGCTCGATGATCGCCATGTCGACCGTCTGCCCCTGGCCGGTACGGTCACGCGCGGCGAGTGCGGTCATCACCGCGTACGCCGTCGCGAGACCCGCGATCGAGTCGGCGAGTCCGAAGGGCGGCAGGACCGGTGGGGCGTCGGGTTCGCCGGTGATCGCGGCGAATCCGCTCATCGCCTCGGCGAGCGTGCCGAAGCCGGGGCGGTGCGCGTACGGGCCGAACTGGCCGAAGCCGGTGACCCGGGCGAGGACCAGACCGGGGTTCACCGCCGACAGCTCCTTCCAGCCCAGACCCCATTTCTCCAGGGTGCCGGGGCGGAAGTTCTCGATGATCACGTCGGCGGTGGCGGCGAGGCGCAGGAGGGTGGACCGGCCGCCGGGTGTGGAGAGGTTCAGCGTCAGGGTGCGCTTGTTGCGGCCCAGCAGTTTCCACCACAGGCCCACGCCGTCCTTCGACGGGCCGTGGCCCCGGGACGGGTCCGGTTTCGTGGGGTGCTCGACCTTGATGACCTCCGCGCCGAAGTCGCCGAGCATCGTGGCGGCCAGGGGGCCCGCGAAGAGGGTGGCGAGGTCGAGGACGCGGAGGTGGCTGAGCGGAGGCTCGTACACCTGGGGCGGGGGTGGCGCCTGGGTCATGGGTGGGGGGTCTCCCGGAGGGTGAGGTGGGCCAGGGTGTCGAAGCCGACGCCGTTGAAGTCGGCGATCGAGGTGGCCAGGCGGTTCTTGAGGGGGGCCGTCCAGCGGTCGGGGAGCGCGTCCGGGGAGCCGGTCAGCAGCCCCGCGATGCTGCCCGCCGTCGCACCGTTGGAGTCGGTGTCCCAACCACCGGACACCGCGCGGCAGATGGAGGCCGCGTAGTCGCCGTCCGCGTGGGTGAGCGCGGCGGTGAGCAGGGCGGTGTTGGGGAGGACGTGGACCCAGTGGTGGTCGGCGTAGGTGGCGTGGAGTTCGTCGACGATCGTGTCGAAGTCCTCGGTGTCGGCGGTGAGCCGGAGGGCGTGGGTGATCGCTCGCGCGAGGCGGGAGTCCGGGGGGACGACCGTCAGGCCGGTGCGCAGGCACTGGTGGACGTCGTGGGTGCCGGTGGTCGCCTCGGCGATGGTCGCCGCGACGAACATCGCCGCGTAGACGCCGTTGGCGGTGTGGGTGAGGGTGGCGTCCCGGTGGGCCTGTTCGGCCGCGGCGGCCGGGTCGCCGGGGTTGGTCCAGCCGTGGACGTCGGCGCGGATCAGGGCGCCGATCCATTCGCGGAACGGGTTGCGGTGGCGGGCGGTGTGGGGTGGGTCGATGCCGCTGAGGAGGTTGCGGTAGGCGACGCGTTCGGCGGTGAAGGTGCGGCCCGCGGGGAGTTCGTCGAGCCAGAGGCCGGCTACGTCGGCGGTGGTGAAGTCCCGGCCGTGGCGGGCCAGGAGGAGCAGGTTGAGGAGGGGGTAGTTGAGGTCGTCGTCCTCGGGCATGCCGTCGATGTTCTCGGCGAGGGAGGTGGGGGCCGAGCGGCGGTTCCAGGGGTGGGCGGTGAGGAGTTCCGCGGGGACGCCTCGGGCGGTGAACCACGTGGTGAGGGGCCAGTTGCCGGTGACCGCGGCGAGTTGGCGGATGGCGTGGAGGGGGAGTTTCTCGACGGGTTTGCCGAGGAGGCAGCCGGCGGCCCGGCCGAGCCAGGCGGCTTCGAGGCGCCGGGTGTAGGTGGCCGGGGCGGGGAAGGTGTCGCGGGCCCGCGCCGGAGGGGTGGAGGCGGGCTGAGCGGGGTGGGACCGCTCGGCCGGAGCCGGGGGCTGGGTCGGACCCGTGGGCTGGGTCGGGTGTGTGGGCTCGGCCGACCGGGTGGGCTCGGCCGACCGGGTGGGCTCGGCCGACCGGGTGGGCTCGGCCGACCGGGTGGGCCAGTTCGGGCACAACGCCTTGATCCTGCTGAGGTCCGTCGGCTCGTCGTCCCGCAACGCGCTCGGCAGGTCCGCCAGTTCGTCCAGCAGGTCCTCGGCGAGTTGGCGGAGGTAGCGGGAGACCCGGTGCGGGGAGGCGCCGGCGCGGAGGGGGGCCGGGGGGCCGCCCGCCGCCC
This sequence comes from Streptomyces akebiae, assembly GCF_019599145.1. Lineage (NCBI taxonomy): Bacteria > Bacillati > Actinomycetota > Actinomycetes > Kitasatosporales > Streptomycetaceae > Streptomyces > Streptomyces akebiae. The sequence goes on from NZ_CP080647.1 coordinate 7,748,714, forward strand.
GCCAGCGGGCGGCGATGGCCGAGGGCTCGCGGCCGTCCTGACGGGCCTGGTGGAGTTCGTGGCCGAGGAGGTCCTCGGGCTGCACCCAGGTGAGACGCAGGGGGGTCACCGGACGGGGGCCAGGGCGGTGAAGGCCGACTCGTGGGCGCGGCGACGCCGGACGTCCTGGGTGTGGATCTGGAGCGCGACGTCCGTCAACGTCCGGGCGGGGGCGTGCAGGTCCAGGCGGCTCGCCTCCGCCACCGTCTTGGACCAGTCGGACGGGACCTCCGAGCCGAGCGCGCCGGCGACGGCGCCGGCCATCGTGGCGATGGAGTCGCAGTCGCGGCCGTAGTTCACCGAACCCAGCACCGCGTGGCGGTAGTCGCCGCGGGCCACGAGCAACATGCCGAGCGCGACGGGGAGTTCCTCGATCGAGTGGAGGCGGGAAGGGCGGCGGGCGCCGAGGGAGGGGGCGCGGTAGTCGGGGCCGACCGTGTCGAACGGGGTGACCGCCTCGCGGAGCGGCCGTAGCGCCGACTCGAAGTCCGTGTGGCGGCGGGCCACTTCGCACACCGACTCGATCGCCGCGCGGGTGCCGTCCTTCGCGAGGGCGAGGCATGCCTCGACCACCGACTCCGCCGTCGCGCCCGGCGTGCACGCCGCGGCGACCGCCGCCGCGAACACGCCCGCCGCCTCCCTGCCGTAGGACGACTGGTGGGCGCCCGCGACGTCGAGCGCCTCGGCGTACGCGCCGGGCGGGTCGGCCGCGTTGACCAGGCCGACGGGAGCCATGTACATCGCGGCGCCGCAGTTGACGATGTTGCCGGTGCCGGCCTCGCGGGGGTCGATGTGGCCGTAGTGGATACGGGCCACCAGCCACTTCTCGGCGAGGAAGACCCGCTGCAGGGGGAGGGCCTCGGCTTCCAGCTCGGGGATCCAGCGCGGGGTCGTCATCATGTCGGGCACCAGGTGCTCGGCGACCGCGTACGCGTCGAGGTGGTCGCGTACGTGGTCGTACACCCGGACGAGCGCATGGGTCATCAAGGTGTCGTCGGTGACGTGGCCGTCACCCTTGTGGTAAGGGGCGATGGGGCGGGCGGTGCGCCACTCGTCGCCGTTCCAGGGGCCGACGACACCGTGTACGCGGCCGCCGTGGCGTTCGAGGATCTGTTCCGGGGTGTAGCCCTCCACCGGGCCGCCGAGGGCGTCGCCGACGGCGGCGCCGACGAGGGCGCCGGTGATGCGTTCGTCGAGCGTGGCTTCCGGAACGGCCGCGGGGGCGGGCGCCGGGACGGGTGCGGGATGCGATGCGGGCGTCATGCCCGGCTAACGCCGTGCGGGGTGGGGAGTTCCGCTGTGCGGAGAAGTTCGGCGAGGTGGACGAGGTCGGTGCCGGTGAGGCGCGGGAGGGCGCAGCCGGAGAGGGTGCGGCAGGCGTCCCGCCAGGTGTCGGGGACGGCGGCGCCGCCGCCGAGTGCTCCGGTCAGGGCGCCGGCGAGGGCCGGGGCGGAGTCGGCGACCCGGGAGAGGCAGGCGGCGGCGGGGACGGCTTCGGCGATCCGGCCGCGGGCGGCGGTGGCCAGGGCGAGGGCCACGGGGACGGTCTCGGCGGCGGCGATGCCGTAGCTGTAGACGTGGTCGACGATCTGATGCTCCAGGAGGGGGATCAGAGCGAATGTTCCTTCTTTTTTGTGGCGGTGGGCGAGGTCGAGGGCGTGGCGGGCGTTGCGGCCGATCTCCGTCGAGGCGGGGAGTTCGGCCAGGGCCGCGGCCGCGCAGTCGTCGACGTCCGCGCCGACCAGCGCCAGCGCGAGCGCCGCGGCCATCGCGCGGGCGCCGTGCACGCCGTCGCCGTCCTGGGTGTAGCGGGCGTCGAACTCGGCGAGGTCGGCGGCGCGGCGGGGGTCGCCCGGGTGGGCCACCGCCAGGACGCAGGCGCGGACGCAGGCCGCGTCGTCGAAGTAGTGCGGGTTGTCGTGCCCGGTGGCGGGTGGGCGCAGGCCGGTGGCGAGGTTGCCGAGACCGGCGCGTACGGAGATACGGGCGCGCAGGGGGAGTACGGCGGACTCGACCTCGGGGGCGCGTTCGGCGGCGGCGGCGATCTCGCTGGCCACGGCGTTCCAGGAGAGGTCGATGGAGGCGCGGGTGCGGCGTTCCAGGCTGAGGTCGCCGAGGGCGGCGGCGTCGCCGGCACGGAGGAGGGCCTCCGCGGCGAAGGCCGCCCATTCCGCGTCGTCGGAGGGGCCGAGGCGCAGGGGTTCGGGGGGTTGGTTGAGGGCGATGGGGACGGGGAGGGTGGTGGTGGCGTTCTGCTCGGCGAAGGTGTCCAGTTCGCGGGTGAGGCGGCGGGTCCACTCGGGCATGCGGGCGGCCCGGTGGCGGGCGGCGGGCCAGCCGGCGGCGTCGCCTGCGGCGAGGCCCAGGAGGAGGCCCTCGATACGGCGGGGGGTGTGGGGGGTGCGTGCCGTGGCCTCGGCTCCGCCTTCGGCTCTTGTTTTCCCGCCCGCACCACCTGCTCCGCCCGCACCGCCCGTGAGACTTTCGTCGTCGGGTGCGGGTGGCCCTTGTGGGGCGCCCTCACCGTCGGCGGCCGCGGCTCCGTGGGCGAGCGGCTTCGCCGGGACCGGGCGTGCGGGTTCGAAGAGCTGGGGGGCGAGCGGTTCGGTCGCGTTCGCGGTCGAAGGCGTGAGGGCCACCGGTTCGGTGACGGTCGAGGGTGTCGGGGTGAGCGGTTCGGCGACGGTCGGAGCCGCTGGGGCGGGGGTGAGCGGTTCGGTCACGGTCAGCGAGGTGGCTGTCGGTGGTTCGGTCACCGTCGGCTCCGCCGTGGGCTGCGGCTCGTTGATGTCCGCCGTATCCGCCGTATCCGCTGTATCCGCTGTATCCGCGGTGTTCGCACGGGCCGTCGACTCGTCGCGCTGTGCCGTCGGTGTTCCGCCGGGCGGCTTCTCGTACGGCATGGAGGGGGCTGTGGGGGTCGTGTCGTCCCACGGGGTGGGTGGGGTCATGCGGGGGTCTCCGTCGTGTCGGCCGGGGCGAGGGGGAAGGTGGTCGGGGTCGGCAGTGGCAGGTCGCCGTGGGGGAAGAGGGCCGTGCCCGTGGCCCATTTGCCGCCCTCGGTCGGGACCAGGAGTTCGGCCACGTCCAGGACGTGGTGCCCCGCCATGGAGGGCAGGCAGCTGCCTCTGGCCGGGCCGATCGCGGCGGTCCACTCGGCCGGGATCGACGCCGCTCCCCGGGTCGCGCCGGCCAGCGCGCCGGCGACCGCGGCGGTCGTGTCGGCGTCGCGGCCCATGTTCACCGCCGTGAGCACCGACTCGGCGAAGTCGCCGTCCGCCGCCGCGTAGGCGCCGAAGGCGAGGGCGACGGCTTCGGGGGCGAGGTCGGTCCAGGGGTAGCCGCCGATGACGACGGCGGAGCGGACCGCGCGTTCGCCCCGGTGGGCGACGGCGACCGCCCGGCGCAGGGAGCGCGCCGTCCAGGAGTCCTCGGGGATCACGGCGAGGGCGGAGGCCACGACCGCGATCGTCGGCGCTCCCGCCATCGCCGCCGCCACTCCCGCCGCGACCGCCTGGCCGCCGTAGATGCCCTCACCGTCATGGCTGACCGAGCCGTCGATGGCTACCAGACGGGCGGCCTCCGCCGGGCGGCCCGCCGCGAAGACCCCGAAGGGGGCCGCGCGCATGGCCAGGCCGTCGCTCCAGGCGTGCCGGTGCTGGGCGGAGATGGGCGCGGCCAGACCGCGGCGGAGGTTCTCCAAAGTGCCGCGTTCGCTGAAGCCCGCGCCGCGGAACGGACCCTCGTCCCGGTCCGCGATCCACTGGTGCCAGGCCGTCTCCACATGGGTGACGGTGAGCGCCGAGCCGTGCCGGGCCAGCAGCAGCCCGGAGAAGATGGCGTACTCGGTGTCGTCCGTGCCCGAGGGGCGCTCGGCCACATACCCGGTGATGCGCCCCCAGCGCGCGCGGATCTCGGAGGGTTTCATGTTCTCGGCGGGCGCCCCCAGCGCGTCCCCGACGGCGAGCCCGAGCATGGCCCCCCGTGCCCGCTCGCGGAGGTCGGCGGCGTCGCCGGGCGCCGGGACCGAGGGAATGCAGGCGATGGAAGGCATACGGTCGCCTCTCTGGCCCGTGGGCAGGTCTGTCCCGATGGGCAGTTGATCCGCTCTGAGGATTTGCCAGCTTTCGCTGGGAAGATCTCTCCCACATCCGGCGCCCCGGCGGCGCGCGGAACGCTCGCGTATCACCCGGTCGACATCTGTGCAGAGCCATGTACGAATGAGCGGCAGTCGTTTCTCGAACAGTCGTCAACCCGGGTAAGTACGGCCTTCCTTGCTGGCAGAAGTGATTTTCCGAGCGTACGTTCGACGTGAGGAAAGGGGCTTGATCGTGGCGATCATCGACACCGAAGCCGCGTTGCACGAGGCGCACCGTGACAACCACACCCATCGGGACGTGAACGGCGGCTGGCTGCGGCCCGCCGTGTTCGGGGCGATGGACGGGCTCGTGTCCAACCTGGCGCTGATGACCGGTGTCGCCGGCGGGACGGCCGGGCGGGAGGCGGTCGTCGTCGCCGGGCTGGCGGGGCTCGCCGCCGGGGCCTTCTCCATGGCCGCCGGCGAGTACACCTCCGTGGCCTCGCAGCGCGAACTCGTCCAGGCCGAACTCGACGTCGAACGGCGGGAGTTGCACAAGCACCCCAAGGACGAGGAACAGGAGCTGGCCGCGCTCTACGAGAGCCGCGGGGTCGAGCCGGGGCTCGCCCGGGAAGTCGCGCGGCAGCTCTCGCACGATCCCGAACAGGCCCTGGAGATCCACGCGCGCGAGGAGCTGGGCATCGACCCCGGCGACCTGCCCTCGCCCGTCGTCGCCGCCGTGTCGAGCTTCGGCTCGTTCGCGCTGGGCGCCCTGCTGCCCGTACTGCCGTATCTGCTCGGCGCGAGCGCGCTGTGGCCGGCCGTGCTGGTGGCGCTCGCCGGGCTCTTCGGGTGCGGAGCCGTGGTGGCCAGAGTGACGGCGAGAACCTGGTGGTTCAGCGGGCTGCGGCAGCTCGCCCTCGGTGGCGCCGCGGCGGGTGTGACGTACGCCCTGGGCAGCCTGTTCGGAGCGGCCGTATGATGGATCGGATGGCTACGTATGCGCGGGACCGCATAAATAGTCGTTACCAGGCGGTTTCGAATGCTTAACCGCTGGGCATGAGCCGTAAGCGCCGCGGGCAACGACGCCCGTCAAGCACCTGAAGCAACTGAAGTAGTGGGCGACGACGCCTCCTGCGCCCCGGTCGACCGACATCGATCTGTCCGGTCGGCTCCCCCTTGATCGCGTTTGATCACGCCACCGTGCGCGGCAACCCCTCCGCGGCGTGGCGTCCGCATGTTGGGACGAAGTATCCGCTTCCCGAGAATCGTTCCATCATGTAACCTGCACGAAATTTTGCACCTTACGCAGAGGGCCAGCGTCGTCCCTCGGCAATCGCATATGCCAGATGACGACGACGGGAGAGCCGATGCGTACGCCGCGCCAGCCGTCCCAGCACTCCACGAGTGGCCAGAAGTGGTCGTTCATGGATGCTCGCCCTGCTGCGCAGGGTATGTACGACCCCCGCAACGAGCGCGACGCCTGTGGCGTCGGTTTCGTGGCCACCCTCACCGGCGAGGCGAGCCATGCGCTGGTCGAGCAGGCGCTCACGGTTCTGCGCAACCTGGAGCACCGTGGGGCGACCGGTTCGGAGCCCGACTCGGGCGACGGCGCCGGCATCCTCTCGCAGGTCCCCGACGCGTTCTTCCGTGAGGTGGCCGGATTCGAGCTGCCCGAGGCCGGCTCGTACGCCGTCGGCACCGGCTTCCTGCCCGAGGAGGGCACCGAGGACGCCGTCGCCCGCATCGAGGCCATCGCCGCCGAGGAGGGCCTGACCGTCCTCGGCTGGCGCGAGGTGCCCGTCGCCCCCGAGCTGCTCGGCGCCACGGCCCGCTCGACGATGCCCGCCTTCCGCCAGGTCTTCGTCTCCGACGGCACCTCGAAGGACATCGACCTCGACCGCAAGACGTTCGTGCTGCGCAAGCGCGCCGAGCGCGAGGTCGACGTCTACTTCCCCTCGCTGTCCGCGCGGACCATCGTCTACAAGGGCATGCTGACCACCGGCCAGCTGGAGCCCTTCTTCCCGGACCTGTCCGACCGCCGCTTCGCCTCCGCGATCGCGCTGGTGCACTCCCGGTTCTCCACCAACACCTTCCCGTCGTGGCCGCTCGCCCACCCGTACCGCTTCGTCGCGCACAACGGTGAGATCAACACGGTCAAGGGCAACCGCAACTGGATGGTGGCCCGCGAGTCCCAGCTGGCCTCCGACCTGTTCGGACCGCAGGACAAGCTGGACCGGATCTTCCCCATCTGCACGCCGGAGGCCTCCGACTCGGCCTCCTTCGACGAGGTCCTGGAGCTGCTCCACCTCGGTGGCCGCACCCTGCCGCACTCCGTGCTGATGATGATCCCGGAGGCGTGGGAGAACCACGACTCCATGGAGCCGGCCCGCCGCGCCTTCTACCAGTTCCACTCCACGATGATGGAGCCCTGGGACGGTCCGGCCTGTGTCACCTTCACCGACGGCAAGCAGGTCGGCGCGGTCCTCGACCGCAACGGCCTTCGCCCCGGCCGCTACTGGGTCACCGACGACGGTCTCGTCGTCCTCGGCTCCGAGGTCGGCGTCCTCGACATCGACCCCGCCAAGGTCGTCCGCAAGGGCCGCCTGCAGCCGGGCCGGATGTTCCTCGTCGACACCGTCGAGCACCGCATCGTCGAGGACGACGAGATCAAGGCCGGCCTCGCCGCCGAGCAGCCGTACGCCGAGTGGCTGGAAGCCGGGGAGATCGAGCTCTCGGACCTGCCCGAGCGCGAGCACATCGTGCACACCCACGCCTCGGTCACCCGCCGCCAGCAGACCTTCGGGTACACCGAGGAGGAGCTGCGCGTCATCCTCGCGCCGATGGCCAAGGCCGGCGCCGAGCCCATCGGCTCCATGGGCACGGACTCGCCGATCGCGGCGCTGTCCTCCCGCCCGCGCCTGCTCTTCGACTACTTCACCCAGCTGTTCGCGCAGGTCACCAACCCGCCGCTGGACGCGATCCGCGAAGAGCTGGTCACCTCGCTGCGCTCCTCGCTGGGCCCCGAGGGCAACATCCTGGAGCCGACCGCCGCGTCGTGCCGCAGCGTCACCCTGCCCTTCCCGGTGATCGACAACGACGAGCTGGCCAAGCTCATCCACATCAACGCCGACGGCGACATGCCCGGCATGAAGGCCGCGACCCTGTCCGGCCTGTACCGGGTCTCCGGCGGCGGTGACGCCCTCGCCGCGCGCATCGAGGAGATCTGCGCCGAGGCCGACGCGGCCATCGAGAACGGCGCCCGGCTGATCGTCCTCTCGGACCGTCACTCGGACGCCGAGCACGCGCCGATCCCGTCGCTGCTGCTCACCGCGGCCGTCCACCACCACCTCATCCGCACCAAGCAGCGCACCCAGGTGGGCCTGCTGGTCGAGGCCGGTGACGTCCGCGAGGTCCACCACGTCGCCCTGCTCATCGGCTTCGGCGCCGCGGCCGTCAACCCGTACCTGGCGATGGAGTCCGTCGAGGACCTCGTCCGCGCCGGAACGTTCCTCTCCGGTATCGAGCCCGAGCAGGCCATCCGCAACCTGATCTACGCCCTCGGCAAGGGCGTCCTGAAGGTCATGTCCAAGATGGGCATCTCCACCGTCGCCTCCTACCGCGGCGCCCAGGTCTTCGAGGCCGTCGGCCTCGCGGACGAGTTCGTGGAGAAGTACTTCAACGGCACGGCCACCAAGATCGGCGGCGTCGGCATCGACGTCATCGCCAAGGAGGTCGCCGCCCGCCACGCCAAGGCGTACCCGGCCAGCGGCATCGCGCCCGCCCACCGCGCCCTGGAGATAGGCGGCGAGTACCAGTGGCGCCGCGAGGGCGAGCCGCACCTGTTCGACCCGGAGACGGTCTTCCGCCTCCAGCACTCGACCCGGACGCGCCGCTACGACATCTTCAAGCAGTACACGGACCGCGTGAACGAGCAGTCCGAGCGTCTGATGACGCTGCGCGGCCTGTTCGGTTTCAAGGCGGGCGAGGGCCGTGCGCCGATCTCGATCGACGAGGTCGAGCCGGTCTCCGAGATCGTCAAGCGCTTCTCGACCGGCGCCATGTCGTACGGCTCGATCTCGCGCGAGGCGCACGAGACGCTCGCCATCGCCATGAACCAGCTGGGCGGCAAGTCCAACACCGGTGAGGGCGGCGAGGACCCGGACCGTCTCTACGACCCGGCGCGGCGTTCGTCGATCAAGCAGGTCGCCTCCGGCCGCTTCGGAGTGACGAGCGAGTACCTCGTCAACGCCGACGACATCCAGATCAAGATGGCCCAGGGCGCCAAGCCCGGCGAGGGCGGTCAGCTGCCCGGCCACAAGGTGTACCCGTGGGTCGCCAAGACGCGTCACTCGACGCCGGGCGTGGGTCTCATCTCCCCGCCGCCGCACCACGACATCTACTCCATCGAGGACCTGGCCCAGCTGATCCACGACCTGAAGAACGCGAACCCGCAGGCGCGGATCCACGTGAAGCTGGTCTCGGAGGTCGGCGTCGGCACGGTCGCCGCGGGTGTCTCCAAGGCGCACGCGGACGTGGTCCTCATCTCCGGCCACGACGGTGGTACGGGCGCCTCCCCGCTGACGTCGCTGAAGCACGCGGGTGGCCCCTGGGAGCTCGGCCTCGCCGAGACCCAGCAGACGCTGCTCCTCAACGGCCTGCGCGACCGCATCGTCGTCCAGACCGACGGCCAGCTGAAGACCGGTCGTGACGTCGTCATCGCCGCGCTCCTCGGCGCCGAGGAGTTCGGCTTCGCGACCGCCCCGCTCGTCGTCTCCGGCTGCGTCATGATGCGCGTCTGCCACCTGGACACCTGCCCGGTCGGCATCGCCACGCAGAACCCGACGCTGCGGGACCGGTTCACCGGCAAGGCCGAGTACGTCGTGAACTTCTTCGAGTTCATCGCCGAGGAGGTCCGCGAGATCCTCGCAGAGCTGGGCTTCCGCTCCATCGAGGAGGCCGTCGGCCACGCCGAGGCGCTCGACGTGACCCGCGCGGTCGACCACTGGAAGGCGCAGGGCCTGGACCTGGAGCCGCTGTTCCACGTGCCCGAGCTGCCCGAGGGCGCCGTCCGCCACCAGTTGATCGAGCAGGACCACGGCCTGGAGAAGGCGCTCGACAACGAGCTGATCAAGCTCGCCGCCGACGCGCTGGCCGCCTCGGACGCGACCGACGCCCAGCCGGTGCGCGCCCAGGTCAAGGTCCGCAACATCAACCGCACGGTCGGCACGATGCTCGGCCACGAGGTGACGAAGAAGTTCGGCGGGGCGGGTCTGCCCGACGACACCATCGACATCACCTTCACCGGCTCCGCGGGCCAGTCCTTCGGCGCCTTCCTCCCGCGCGGTGTCACGCTGCGCCTGGAGGGCGACGCCAACGACTACGTCGGCAAGGGCCTCTCCGGCGGCCGGGTGATCGTCCGTCCCGACCGGGGCGCCGACCACCTCGCCGAGTTCTCGACGATCGCGGGCAACACCATCGCCTACGGCGCGACCGGCGGCGAGCTGTTCCTCCGCGGTCGTACGGGTGAGCGGTTCTGTGTCCGCAACTCCGGCGCCCTGGTGGTGTCCGAGGGCGTGGGCGACCACGGCTGCGAGTACATGACCGGCGGCCACGCGGTCGTCCTCGGCGAGACGGGCCGCAACTTCGCGGCCGGTATGTCGGGCGGCATCGCCTACGTCATCGACCTGAACCGCGACAACGTCAACGCCGGCAACGTGGGCGCCGTCGAGGCCCTGTCCGACGACGACAAGCAGTGGCTGCACGACGTGGTGCGCCGCCACGCCGAGGAGACCGGATCCACGGTCGCCGAGAAGCTGCTCGCCGACTGGACCGTCGCCGTGGAGCGCTTCAGCAAGATCATCCCCAGCACGTACAAGGCAGTGCTCGCCGCCAAGGCCGCCGCCGAGCAGGCCGGTCTCTCCGAGACCGAGATCACCGAGAAGATGATGGAGGCGGCGATCAATGGCTGACCCGAAGGGCTTCCTCAACCACGGGCGCGAGGTCGCCAAGTCCCGCCCCGTCGACGTACGGCTGAAGGACTGGAACGAGGTCTACGTTCCGGGCTCGCTGCTCCCGATCATCTCGAAGCAGGCGTCCCGCTGCATGGACTGCGGCATCCCGTTCTGCCACAACGGCTGTCCGCTCGGGAACCTCATCCCCGAGTGGAACGACTACGCCTACCGCGAGGACTGGGGCGCCGCCTCGGAGCGCCTGCACGCCACGAACAACTTCCCGGAGTTCACGGGCCGTCTCTGCCCCGCTCCCTGTGAGTCGGCGTGCGTCCTCGGCATCAACCAGCCGGCCGTCACCATCAAGAACGTCGAGGTCTCGATCATCGACAAGGCGTGGGACAGCGGCGACGTCGCGCCCCAGGCCCCGGAGCGCCTCTCCGGCAAGACGGTCGCGGTCATCGGCTCGGGCCCGGCGGGTCTCGCGGCCGCCCAGCAGCTGACGCGGGCCGGTCACACGGTCGCGGTGTACGAGCGCGCGGACCGCGTCGGCGGTCTGCTCCGCTACGGCATCCCCGAGTTCAAGATGGAGAAGCGGCACATCAACCGCCGTATCGAGCAGATGCGCGCGGAGGGCACCCGCTTCCGTACGGGCGTTGAGATCGGCCGCGACCTCAAGGCGACGGACCTGAAGAAGCGGTACGACGCCGTCGTGATCGCCGCGGGTGCGACGACCGCCCGTGACCTCCCGGTCCCCGGCCGCGAGCTGAACGGCATCCACCAGGCGATGGAGTACCTGCCGCTCGCCAACAAGGTGCAGGAGGGCGACTTCGTGGCGCCCCCCATCACGGCCGAGGGCAAGCACGTCGTCGTCATCGGCGGTGGCGACACCGGCGCGGACTGCGTGGGCACCGCCCACCGCCAGGGCGCGGCCTCCGTCACGCAGCTGGAGATCATGCCCAGGCCGGGCGAGGACCGTGCCCCGAACCAGCCGTGGCCGACCTTCCCGATGCTCTACAAGGTCACCTCCGCGCACGAGGAGGGCGGCGAGCGGGTCTACTCCGTCTCCACCACCCACTTCGAGGGCGACGAGGACGGCAACGTCCAGTGGCTGCACCTCGTCGAGGTCGAGTTCGTCGACGGCAAGCTGACGCAGAAGCCGGGCACGGAGCGGAAGATCCCCGCCCAGCTGGTGACGCTGGCGATGGGCTTCACCGGCACGGACCGTGAGAACGGTCTCGTGGACCAGTTCGGCCTGGACCTCGACGAGCGCGGCAACATCGCGCGGGACGCCGACTTCCAGACGAACGTGCCGGGTGTGTTCGTGGCCGGTGACGCGGGCCGCGGTCAGTCGCTGATCGTCTGGGCGATCGCCGAGGGCCGCTCGGCCGCCCGCGGCTGCGACCGCTTCCTCACGGGCGCGAGCGATCTGCCGGCCCCGATCCGCCCCACGGACCGTTCGCTGATGGTCTGATCCACCGGATCGACAGACGTCCCGTACAACGGCGTACGGAACACTGACGGCGCCTGCCCACCAGTCCCCGACCGGACTACAGGGCGGGCGCCGTCGCATGTTCCGACGTCCGTGCGCCCGTGCGCCTACTTGGCCGGGGCCGGCCACGTGATGACGAGCGGGAAGATCAGGATCCAGGGCGCGGAGCTGCCGCAGCGGGGGCGGCGTCGTACGGCAGGAGCTTGTTGCGACCCACGCCGGCACCGGTCGATGCCGTTCCCGCAGATCGACCACGTACCCGAAGACGCAGGGAGCTCGGGAGATCGCCACCCCGTCGAACAGCGGTTGCCCGTTGCCCTGGACGAGCCACGCATCGGAGCCGTCCACAGGCGCAGCCGACTCCCCCACCCGGCACGGCCTGAAGCCTCCCCGGTGACCACGTCCTGCCCCGCACCTCCCGCCCCGGATCGTCCCGCGCGTACGCCACCGTCCGCACCGTGTAGTCGCTCACCCACAGCACCGACTGCGACGCCTCCACCAGCGAAGGCGGCTGTTCGTCCTCGCCCAGGGCGAGGTACAGGCGGACCCGTGTACCTCCGTCGGAGGGCGCGACCTCGCCCGGTGTGTTGCGCGGCAGGCCGGAGCCCGACCGATGCCGAAGCAGGATGTTGAGCGCCACGGGCGTGAGGCCCGCGCGTCGCCCCTCGCGGCGTTCCCGCATGAACTCGGGGTCCTGCTCGTACCGCTTGCCCGCCCGGGCGAACATCGTGGTGAGCCGGAGTGTGTTGGGGGTACGCGCGTGCTCCGCTCAGCCCGTCATCGCCGCCGCCTTCGCCAGCGCCAGCACCACCAGCAGCGCCAGCACCCCCACACACGCCCCCGCCTGCACCAGCACCCTGCGCCGGTCCCGAGGCGCGTACGCGAACCCCAGGGCGATCAGGCCGCCGGTGAGGAGGCCGCCGAGGTGGCCCTGCCAGGACGTCACGACCGCCGAGATGACCAGCCAGATCAGCAGGCCCGCCATGAAGCGGTTGATGCCCGCGGGGTCGGCGCCGAGGCGGCGGGCCAGCACGTAGTACGCCGTGCAGACGCCGAAGATCGCGCCGGAGGCGCCGACCGTGCTGCTGTCGGGGGCCAGGAGGAGGACCAGGACGGAGCCGCCGAGCGCGGAGAGGAGGTACAGGCTCAGATAGCGGGCGCGGCCCAGCTGTGCCTCCACCACACGGCCCACGTTCCACAGCGTGACCATGTTCATCACGATGTGGAGGATGCCGAACGTGCCCTCGGTGGGCGGGATGTGGAGGAAGGCGCCGGTGAGGAGGCGGTACCACTCGCCGTCGATCACGCCTTCGAGGTGGAAGTCGGCCGGGTAGGCGCTCTGCCAGACGTAGTGCAGACCGTCCGGGCCGGCCAGGCCCCGGCCGAGCATCGCGAAGGCGTCGACGATCGACGGGCGGAGCAGTTCCGCGACGTACGCCACGACGTTCAGGCCGATCAGGACGTACGTCACCAGCGGGACCGCCGAGATCCGGCCGCCGAAGGCCGTGCGGGCCTGGCGGACGGTTCTCGCGCCCTCCTTCACGCACTCCGGGCACTGGTGGCCCACGGCCGCGTCGCGCATGCAGTCCGGGCAGATGAACCGCTCGCAGCGGGTGCAGCGGACGTACGACTCCACGTTCGGATGGCGGTAGCAGGTGGTGACGGCGGGCTCGGACGACGACGAGGACTCGGGTTCCACGGCCGGCTCCTTGTGGGTGCGGGGCTGATGACGAGCCGGTGAGGACGGCGGCGAACAAAATAGCGAACCAAGTCGGGTGCGCGGGGAGGGGGTGGGGGCCGGAGTGCCCCGGCCTCCGGTTCCCGCAGACCCTCGGAGGGCTTCGTGGCGTACGGCGCCGGGTCCGACCCGTCGACCGGCTGCGCGGCCGGCCGGCCCGCGCCATGTTCGGGCCCGCGACGCGGATCCCGCAACCCGGGTCGAGGAGTACCGCGAGATCACCGGCGGCGGCCACCACCACTGAGGACCACTTCCCGGCACTGCGCGGGACTGCCCCACGCGCTCCGCAGCGCACGCGCCTTGGTCAGCCAGAGCGACAGGTCGTACTCCGCCGTGTAACCGATCGCGCCGTGCAGCTGCAGCGCCGTGCGCGCTGTCGTGTACGCCGCCTCGCACGCCGTCACCTTGGCCGCCGCCGCGTCCGCCGGGTCCAGGGTGACCGCCGCCCCGAACACCAGCGGACGCGCGAACTCCAGGGCCACCTTGGCGTCCGCCAGCCGGTGCTTCACCGTCTGGAACGACCCGACGGGCACACCGAACTGCGTGCGCTGCTTCACGTACGCCACCGTCCTGTCCAGGAGGGCCAGACCCACGCCGAGGGCCTGCGCGGCGACCGCGAGCCGCGCCGGGACGAGGGCGTGGGCGAGCAGGGACGGGTCGGCGGCGAGGAGGTCGCCGCCGGGGGAGAGCCGGGTCAGACGGCGGGCCGGGTCCAGGGACGGGCGCACGGGGCCGTGGCCGGGGGCGAGGCGGAGTTCGCCCGTCTCCGGGGCGAGGGTCAGGCGGGTCGCCGCCGCGTCCCCGTCCAGCGCGTACGAACTCGGCGAAGGCGCCACCGTCGCCATCGTCTCGCCCGACACCAGCGCCGGGAGCAGGCGCTCGGCCGGGCCCGGGTCGTCCAGGCCGGCCAGGAGGACCGTCGCCGTCACCGTCTCCACGAGCGGGCCCGGGACCGCGTGCCGACCCAACTCCACGAAGGAGAGCGCCAGTTCGACGGGGAGCGGACCGACCCCGTCGTACTTCTCCGGCGCCGCCAGCGCGAAGACGCCCGCTTCCGCGAGACGCGCCCACACCGCACGCCCTGCCTCGTGCTCCCCGCGCCCCCAGGCCCGTACGACGGCGGGTGTCCCGGCGGCCGTCAGCATGGCGTCCAGCGACTCGGCGAACGCCCGCTGCTCGGTGTCCAGGAGGAAACGCATCGGTGGCGGCCCTTCAGGCGAGGGCCACGCGTCGGCGGAGGCCCTTGAGGTCGAGGCCGCGCGTCGGGGCGGCCTTTCGGACGGAGGCCGCGCGTCGGTGGCGGCTCTTTCGAGTGCGGGTCGCGCATCAGCGGTACTCCTTCAGGAGGGCTCGCATCAGCGGTCTTCACAGGAGGGGCCGCGCATCAGCGGCGGCCCTTCGGCAGGCCGAGGAGGCGCTCGGCGATGATGTCGCGCTGGATCTCGTTGGTGCCGGCGTAGATCGGGCCGGCGAGGGAGAAGACGTACCCCTCGGACCAGTCGGTGTCCGCCGACTCGCCCTCCTCGCCGAGCAGGTCCAGCGCCGTCTCGTGCAGGGCGATGTCGTACTCGGACCAGAAGACCTTGTTCAGGCTGGCCTCGGGTCCGATCGGCGTGCCCTCCAGGAAGCGGGAGGCGGCCGCGTGGGTGAACAGCTCGTAGGCGCGGGCGCCGATCAACGCGTCGGCCACCGCGTCGCGGGCGGACGCCGGGCTTCCCCGGTCGTGCCAGAGGTCGAGCAGGCGGTGCGCGGAGGCCAGGAAGCGGCCCGGGGACCGGAGCGTCAGCCCCCGTTCGTTGCCGGCGGTGGACATCGCGATGCGCCAGCCCTGCCCGGGCTCGCCGATGACGTCCTCGTCCGGCACGAACACGTCGTCGAGGAAGAGCTCGGCGAACGCGGGCCTGCCGTCGAGGCGGCCGATCGGGCGGACCGTCACCCCGGGGGCGCGCAGGTCGAACATGAGGTACGTCAGCCCCTGGTGGGGCCGGGCGGTCCCGGGCTCACTGCGGAACAGGCCGAACGCCCGGTCCGCGAACGCCGCCCGCGACGACCAGGTCTTCTGCCCGCTGAGCAGCCAGCCCCCGTCCGTGCGCACGGCCCTGGAGGTGAGCGAGGCCAGGTCGGACCCGGCCCCGGGCTCCGACCAGGCCTGGGCCCACACCACCTCGCCGGAGGCCATCGGCGGCAGGACGCGAGCCCGCTGCTCCTCCGTGCCGTGGTCGAAGAGGGTCGGGGCGAGGAGGTTGACGCCGTTCTGGCCGACCCGGCCCGGGGCGCCCGCCGCGTAGTACTCCTCCTCGAAGAGCAGCCAGCGGAGCAGGCCCGCGTCGCGGCCGCCGTACGCGGCCGGCCAGTTCACCACCGACCAGCGGTCGGCGGCCAGTTCGGCCTCCCAGGCGCGGTGGGCGGCGAAGCCCTCCTCGGTCTCCAGGGAGGGGAGCGGCTCCGCGGGGACATGGGCGCGCAGCCAGGCGCGGGCCTCGGCGCGGAAGGCCTCGTCGGCGGGGGATCGGGCGAGGTCCATGGAGCGCTGCTCCTTCCCTAACAAGTGTTTGGTAGGTTAGCGTGCCCGCATGAGGAACGTCGACCCTCCGACGTACGTCCCCGGCCATGGCCTGCTCGCCGGACGCACCGCCGTGATCACCGCGGCGGCCGGCGCGGGCATCGGCGGGGCCACCGCGCGACGCTTCCTGGAGGAGGGCGCGCGCGTACTGATCAGCGACGCGCACGCACGCCGACTGGGGGAGCACGAGAGTCGGCTGGCCGACGAGTTCGGCGCCGACTCCGTCGCCGCGCTGCCGTGCGACGTGACCGACGAGGACCAGGTCCGGGCCCTGTTCGAGACGGGTGTCCGACTGCACGGACGACTCGACGTCGTCGTCAACAACGCGGGCCTCGGCGGCACCTGCGACCTCGTCGACATGACCGACGAGCAGTGGTCCAAGGTGCTCGACGTGACACTGAACGGCACGTTCCGCTGCACCCGGCACGCACTGAGACTGATGCGGGACGCCGGTGGCGGCGTGATCGTCAACAACGCCTCCGTCGTCGGCTGGCGCGCCCAGGCAGGCCAGGCGCACTACGCCGCCGCGAAAGCGGGCGTCATGGCCCTGACCAGGTGCGCGGCGATCGAGGCGGCCGCGTACGGGGTCCGCGTCAACGCCGTGTCGCCGAGCCTCGCCATGCACCCGCACCTGGCGAAGGTCACCACCCCGGAACTGCTGGAGGAACTGACCGCGCGCGAGGCCCTCGGGCGGTACGCCGAACCCTGGGAGGTGGCCAACGTGATCGTCTTCCTCGCGTCCGGCTACTCCTCCTACCTGACGGGTGAGATCGTCTCCGTCAGCAACCAGCATCCCTGAGGACGAGGAACAGCGTGCCGACCAAGAAGAAGCCCCCGACGACCGCCGGCGACAAGCCCTCCGCCGCGCCCGCCCGCCGCCGGGAACTCCTCGACCGGGCCGCCACGGTCTTCGCCGACCTGGGCTACAACGCCACCACCGTCCGCAGGATCGCGGACGACGTCGGCATGCTCGCGGGCAGCCTCTACTACTACTTCGAGTCCAAGGACGCGATGCTGGAGGAGATCCTGCGGACCTTCCTCGACGAACTCTGGGAGGGCTACGACGCCGTCCTGGACGCCGAGCTGCGCCCCCGGGAGACCTTCGAGGCGCTGGTCGTCGAGTCGTTCCGCGCCATCGACCGGCACCGCGCCGCCGTCGCGATCTACCAGAACGAGGCCAAGAAGCTGGTCGCGCAGGACCGGTTCCTGTTCCTCGAAGCGTCGCAGCGCAAGTTCGAGAAGGCATGGCTGGCCACGCTGGAACGTGGCGTGGCCGCCGAGGAGTTCCGGGCCGACCTCGACACCAGGCTCACCTACCGGTTCGTGCGCGACACGGTGTGGGTCGCCGCTTCCTGGTACCGGCCCGGCGGACAACTCGGCCCGGAGGAGATCGCGCGGCAGTACCTGTCGATGGTCCTCGACGGGATCGCCGCCGCACCTGCGGAGCCCACGGAGCACTAGAGCTCATTCGGTGAACAACCTCTGACGTCAAGGGAGTCGCCATGGCCGAGGCCTACATCGTCGAAGCGGTCCGGACGCCCGTGGGGAGGCGCGGGGGAGGGCTCGGCCAGGTCCATCCGGCCGACCTCGGCGCACACGCCCTCAAGGCGCTCGTCGCACGCGCCGGGGTGGACCCGGCCGCCGTGGAGGACGTCGTCTTCGGCTGTCTGGACACCGTCGGCCCGCAGGCCGGCGACATCGCCCGGACCAGCTGGCTGGCCGCCGGGCTGCCCGAGGAGGTACCGGGCACGACCGTCGACCGGCAGTGCGGCTCCTCGCAGCAGGCCGTGCACTTCGCCGCGCAGGCGGTGCTCTCCGGCACCCAGGACCTGGTGGTCGCGGGCGGCGTCCAGAACATGACGATGATCCCCATCGCCTTCGCCTCCCGCCAGGCCGCCGTCCCCCTCGGACTCACGGACGGTCCCTTCGCGGGCAGCGAGGGCTGGCGGGCCCGCTACGGCGACCGGCCGGTGAACCAGTTCGCCGGCGCCGAGATGATCGCCGCGAAGTGGGGCATCAGCCGGCGCGACCAGGAGGAGTACGCGCTGCGTTCCCATCGGCGGGCGGTACGGGCCGTCGACGAGGGCCGCTTCGCGCGGGAGACCGAGCCGTACGGTGACGTGACCGTCGACGAGGGGCCACGCCGCGACACCTCGCTGGAGAAGATGGCCGCGCTGAAGCCGGTCATCGACGGCGGCACCGTCACCGCCGCCTGCTCCTCCCAGGTCTCCGACGGCGCCGCGGCGCTGCTGCTCGCCTCCGAACGCGCCGTACGCGAGCACGGGCTGACCCCGCGCGCCCGCGTGCACCACCTCTCCGTACGCGGTGAGGACCCCATACGGATGCTCACCGCGCCGATACCGGCGACGGCGTACGCCCTGAAGAAGTCCGGCCTCACCCTCGACGCGATCGACCTCGTCGAGATCAACGAGGCCTTCGCGCCGGTCGTCCTGGCGTGGCTGAAGGAGACGGGCGCCGACCCGGAGAAGGTCAACGTCAACGGCGGCGCGATCGCCCTGGGCCACCCCCTGGGCGCGACCGGCGCCAAGCTGATGACGACCCTCCTGCACGAACTGGAGCGCACGGGCGGCCGCTACGGCCTCCAGACGATGTGCGAGGGCGGCGGACAGGCGAACGTGACGATCATCGAGAGGCTCTGACGGCACGGGTCGCCTTACGGCGGGTCTGTGACGGTCGCGCGGTGTGGGCGGTGTGGGTGGTGTGGGTGGTGTCTGGTGCGGTGGTCGGGCGTCCGGCGTCGTGTCCCATGAGGGTTGCCGCGCGTCGGGTCCATGAGGCCCGCCGTACGGCGGGCCCGTGGTGGTGGCCGGGTGCCGGGCGGCGCGTCCGTGGCGGCTGTCGGGGCAGAGGCCACGGACGCGCTGTGGCGGCGGCGGGCCGCAGGTGCCGGGCGGTGGCCGTCGCGTGTCAGGCGCCGCCGAGACGCTGCCGAACCTCGTCCGCCTCCCGCATGATCCGCTCCACCAGCTCCGCACAGGACGGCAGGTCGTCGATCACCCCGGCGACCTGTCCGGCCGCCATCACCCCCAGGTCCGTACGGCCGTCCACCATCGCGGACCTGAGCAGCATGGGCGTGTTGGCGGCGAGCAGGACCTGGCTCCACGCGAGGTCCTTGCCGTGCCGCAGCGCGAGGCCGTCGCGGACCATGCCGCGCCAGGTGAGCCCCGAGAGCCGCCGGAAGCCCGCCGCGTGCCGTACGGCACGCACCAGGGCGCGCGCACGGCCGGACGCCTCCAACGCGCTCACGAACTCCGTGCGCAGCATGCGGTGCGGCAGCCCGTCCACGGCCCGCGTGACCGTGACGTCCTTGACGGTCGCCGCCAGATAGCGGGCCTTCACCGCGTCCGGAACCGTCGAGTCCGAAGTGAGCAGGAACCGGGTGCCCATCGCCACCCCGGCCGCCCCGAACGCCAGCGCGGCCACCAGACCACGCCCGTCGTGGAAGCCACCGGCGGCGACGACGGGAATGCCGACGGCGTCCACGACCTGCGGCAGCAGCACGGTCGTCGACACCTCCCCGGTGTGTCCGCCGCCCTCGCCGCCCTGCACGACCACCGCGTCCGCGCCCCACGCCGCCACCTTCTCGGCGTGCCGCCGGGCGCCCACGGACGGGATCACGACCACGCCCGCGTCCTTGAGCTCGGCGATCAGCTCCCTGGACGGCGCGAGCGCGAACGACGCCACCCTGACGCCCTCCTCCACGATGATCCGCACCCGCTCCCGCGCGTCGCCCGCGTCGGCCCGCAGATTCACCCCGAACGGCGCGTCCGTGCGGGACCGCACCTCCCGTACGGCGTCCCGGAGCCGCGCGGGCGTCATCGTCGCGGAGGCCAGGACGCCGAGCGCCCCGGCGTTCGCCGTGGCGGAGACCAGCCGGGGACCGGCCACCCAGCCCATACCGGTCTGCACGATCGGATGGCGGACGCCGACGAGCCGGGTGAGCGCCGTCTCCATCAGCCCCGGACCTCACGGTCGCGGGTGCCCGCCGGATCGATCACCTCACGGATCAACCGCAGCTCCTCCGCCGTGGGGTCCCGGGTGTACGGCACCTCGTCCGGGGCGGCGAGCGCGAAATCGGTCGCCTCCGCCACCTGCTCGACCGTGACCCCGGGATGCAGCGAGGCCAGCCGCATCGCGCGGTCGGGCGTCGCGAAGTCGAACACCCCGAGGTCGGACACGACACGCGGCAGGCGGTGGAAGCGGGCGGCGGCCGGATGCGCGGCCACGCGGTCGTGACCCACCCCGCACACCATGTCGACCTGCTCGACGAAGACCCGCCGGGAGTGCTTCGGAACCCAGTAACTGGTCGGATTGTTCAGGGTGTTGACCGGCGCTCCCCGCACCCCCAGCAGCTGTCGCCGGGGCCTCGCCCAGTCGCCGACGCAGGAGATGTTCTGGTTGCCGTACCGGTCGATCTGGCTCGCGCCCATCATCACGTGCCGTCGGCCGCCGGTGACCAGGGCCAGGTGCCTGCGGTAGGGCAGCCATCCCTCCACCGTGCCGTCGAGGTCGACGAGCAGCGCCTCGCCGTCGGTCAGCAGCAGGTCCGGCGCGAAGGTCCGCCGGGCGAGGCGCGCGCCCAGCGACGGGATCAGCCCCATCGGACTGGCGAGGATCTCCCCGGCCCCGCGCCAGGCCTCGGCGCAGGCGATCACGCAGTACTCGGCACGCGTCGCTCCGCTGGTCATCGGCCCCTCGTTCACGAGCCCTCCTTCTCCCAGGCCCGTACGGCCGACCGGTAGGCGGATTCGTCGCCGGAGAGGAACCGCTCGGCGAAGTCCTCCCAGGGCATGGCCGCGTACGTCTTCTGGAAGGCTTCGTCCCGGCCGTAGTCGGGGGCGCACGAGGTGAAGTGCGCGCCGTTCGGGGCCTCGATCACCCCTGTCACCACGTGGCGGCCGACCAGCAGCGTCTGCGGCGGGGCCTCCTTCGTCAGCTCGGCCGTGTCCACGATCCGTTCGCAGGAGACGTACGCCGTGTCGGCCGCCTCGCAGAACAGGTCGTCGAAGTAGGGGTCCGGGCCCAGATACTGGCCGTTGCCCCGCCGATCGGCCCGGTTGACGTGCACGAACGCGGCGTCGAGACGCAGGGCGGGCATGGCGACGAAGGTCTCCCCGTCGTCGTACGGCGAGGTGACCGTCCGCAGACCGGGGTTGACCCGCATCACGTCCGAGCCGATGCCCGCCCGCACCGGCAGGAAGGGCAGCCGGTGCGTGGCCGCCCGCAGGCCCCACATGAACATCGCCTCGTCGATCTCCGTCAGCTCGAACGCGCCCCGCTCACGCGCCGCGCGGAAATGGGGTTCGAGGGGGATGGAGTCCAGGGTGGCGAAGGGGGCGACCAATCTCCGGATGCGTCCGGCGGCGGCGAGCATGCCCACGTCCGGGCCGCCGTACGACACGACCGTGAGATCGGTGATCCCCGACCGGAGCAGCGCCCGCACCAGAGCCATCGGCTTGCGGCGCGAGCCCCAGCCGCCGATGCCGAGCGTCATCCCGCTCGCCAGCCGCGAGACGGCCTCGTCGGCGGTCATGGTCTTGTCACTCACCGAGGTCCCCCTCCACCGCGTCCCTGCCCTCCACCGCGTCCCTGCCCTCCACCGCGTCCCTGCCCTCCACCGCGTCCCTGCCCTCCACCGCGTCCCCGCTCCTCACCGCGTCGCTTTCCTCGGCCGCGCCCCTTTCCTCGGCCGCGCCCCTTTCCTCGGCGGCGCCCCTTGTCTCGGCGGCGCACCTTCTCCCGGACAGCGGACGTGCCCCGGCCGCGCCCTGGGTGGGCGGACGTTCCTTGGCCGCGCCGGCCGTCCCGGCCTTCCCCGCGGTCCCGGCTCTCCCCGCCGTCCCGAATCTGTCGCGGACCTCGTCGGCCAGCCCGCTGAGGTTCGCCTCGAAGGTGAAACCCTGCTCGAAGCGGTAGCTGCGGCGGACGTCGACGGGGTCGATGCCGTTGATGGCGGCCTTGGCCAACCGCAGCAGCCGGCCGTCCTTGGCGGCGATCTCCCGCGCCAACTCCAGTGCGGCGGAGTTCAGTTCGGCACGCGGTACGACCCGCCACACCGAGCCGTGGGCCCGTAGCTCGGCGGCGGTCGCCGTCCGCGAGGTGTAGTACAGGGCGCGCATCAGATGCGGGGGCACCAGCCGGGCCAGATGCGTCGCCGCGCCCAGCGCGCCCCGGTCCAGCTCCGGCAGCCCGAAGGTCGCGTCCTCGCTCGCCACGATCGCGTCCGCGTTCCCCACCAGTCCGATCCCGCCGCCCAGACAGAACCCCTGGACGGCGGCGACCACCGGCACCTCGCACTCGTACACGGCGGCGAAGGCCTCCGCGCAGCCGTGGTTGGCGCCGATCAACGCGGTGTGCCCCGCCGCCTGGATCTCCTTGATGTCCACCCCGGCGTTGAACCCGCGCCCCTCCGCACCCAGCACGACACACCGCACCTCGGGATCGCGCCCCGCCCCGCGCACGGCCTCGGCCAGCTCGAACCACCCGCGCACCGGCAGTGCGTTCACCGGCGGGAAGTCGACGCTGACGACGGAAATCCCCTTTTCCGGGGACGAGGTGGAGACAGTCATCGGAGCATCAGCTACCTTCCACCTAACGTTTGTTTGGTGCCTCTCTCCTGCGGAAGGTAGCAGCGGATGCGGCTCAACGGGAAGGTCGCCGTCGTCACCGGCGGCACACGCGGCGTCGGCGCCGGCATCGCCCAGGCCTTCGCCGAAGCCGGCGCCGAGGTCGTGACCTGCGCCCGCAGACCACCCGAAGTGCCGCTCAAGGGAGCCGAGTTCATACCGCTGGACGTACGGGACCCCGACGCCGTGCAGCGCTTCTTCGCCGAACTGCCCCGCGTGGACGTCCTCGTGAACAACGCCGGCGGCACGCCCCACCGCCCGCTCACCGCGGCCGACGCCCGCCGCCACGCCCGCGTCGTCGAACTCAACCTCACCGCTCCACTGACCGTCTCCCTCGCCGCCCACGAGCACCTCCGGCGGGCGGGCGGCGCGATCGTGATGATCGGCAGCGTCAGCGGCAGCCGCCCCTCACCTGGCTCGGCGGCCTACGGCGCCGCCAAGGCGGGCCTGGAACACCTCGCGCGCTCCATGGCCGTGGAGTGGGCCCCGGAGATACGCGTCAACACCCTCGTCCTCGGCATGGTCCGCACCGAGCTCTCCCACCTCCACTACGGCGACGAACACGGCATCGCCGCCGTCGCCCGCACCGTCCCGCTGGGCCGCCTCGCCGCCCCCTCCGACATAGGCGCCGCGGCGGTCTTCCTCGCCTCCGACGCGGCCGCCTACATCACCGGCGCCTCCCTCCTCGTCCACGGCGGCGGCGAACGCCCCGCCTTCCTGGACGCGGCGAACACCCACACCGACGAAGGAGAACCACGTTGAGCGGCACACTCCCGTATCGCGAAGGGCGGCTCTGCGAAGGGCGCGTGGTCGTCGTGACCGGCGCGGGCCGCGGCCTCGGGCGCGCGCACGCGCTCGCGTACGCCGCCGAGGGCGCGCGCGTGGTCGTCAACGACCTCGGGGTGGGACCCGACGGCACACCGGACCCCGACAGCCCCGCCGCGCAGGTAGTCGAGGAGATCCGGGCCGGGGGAGGGGACGCGGTCGCGCACGGCGGGGACATCGCCACGCCCGACGGCGCCTCCTCCCTCGTCCACACCGCCCTGGACACCTACGGCCGACTCGACACCCTCGTCAACAACGCCGGCTTCCTGCGCGACCGCATGCTCGTCAACCTCGACGAGGACGACTGGGACGCCGTCCTCCGCGTCCACCTCAAGGGCCACTTCCTCCCCCTGAAACACGCGGCCGCCCACTGGCGCGCCGAGACCAAGGCCGGCCGGACCCCGACCGCGCGCATCATCAACACCAGCAGCGGCGCGGGCCTGCTGGGCTCACTCGGCCAGGGCAACTACAGCGCCGCCAAGGCCGGCATCGTCGGCCTCACCCTCGTCGCCGCCGCGGAACTCGCCCGCTACGGAGTGCAGGTCAACGCCATCGCCCCCGCGGCCCGCACCAGAATGACCGAGACGGTCTTCGCCGAGACCATGACCGCCCCCGGCACCGGCTTCGACACCATGGCCCCCGAGAACGTCTCCCCCCTGGTGGTCTGGCTGGGTTCCCCCGCGAGCGACGGCGTCACCGGCCGCGTCTTCGAGACGGAAGCGGGCCGCATCACCGTCATGGAGGGCTGGCACCCGGGCCCCACCGAGGACAAGGGGGCCCGCCGCACCCCGCGGGAGGCGGGAGAGACCGTACGAAAGCTCTTGGCGGAGGCGCGGGATCCGGGGCCGGTGTACGGCGCCTGACGACCGGGGCGGCAGCCCTCAGGGGCGCGGGTAACCGCGTGAACAGCCACGACGGATCCGCAGTCGCGGAACCACCGCACCGTTCGAGCTCTCCGGCGCTCCACACGCTACGTGTCGCACTCCAGAACCGTCCGACACAACCCACACCGAGCCCGCACCCGCCCCCGCACCGGCACCCGAATCCGCTGCTGACACGTCGGACAGGGAAACGACACCCGCAACTCCCCCCGCTCCTCCGGCGTGAACACATACGGCACGCCCACCCCGGCCACCCCCACCCCCGGCGAAGCCGCCCGCGGGTCGTCCCACGCATGGCGACGATCCCGCGCGTACCGCCGCCGCCCCGCCCACCCCGCCGCAACCAGCGGCGGCTGCCGCTCGTCACCGCGCGCCCGTACCCGGCCCGCCGTGTACGCCGCATACGCCTGCGCACTGGTGAACCACACCGACGGATCCTCGCCGAACAACTGCGCCCGCTTGGCCAGCACGTACCCGAACTCCTCCGGCGTCAGATACCCCAGCTTCTGCGACGACGCGGCGTCCTCCCGGTACGCGTCCAGCAGCAGCCACCCCGCCCCCAGATACGTCGCCGCCGTGTCCGTCAGGATCTCGTTCTCACGGACACCGGGAAAGGACAGCCCGAGCCGGTGCAGATAGACGTGCATGACCTCGTGCGCGAGCGCCGCCCCGATGTCCCGACGATGCGTCCGGAAGCGGTCGTTGAGCTCGACGAAGTACTCCGGCCCCGCCGCCAGCTCGACATGCGCCGCGTGCGTCATCTCCCGGAACCCGACGATCATCCGGGCGTCCGGCAGCCGAAAGTGCCGCACCAGCTCCCGCGCCACCCGCTGCGCCCCCAGATGCAGATCGTCGGTGTCGCAGAACGCCACGTCCACGGGGGCCACGCTGGTGGCGAAGGTCTGGATCGTGTCGGACGAGAGCCGCTTGTACAGCGCGGTGATCGACGCCCGCACGGTGTCCAGATGCGGGTAGCCGTGCTCGACAGGTCCGCCGTTCGCCACGTCCGCACCCCCGAAAGACGCCTCGATACGTTCCACTCTAAGCCGGTGCGTACGCGTGTTCACCGAAAGCAGCCCCCCGAGGACGGCCCACCGCCGCGTCGTAGGGTGACGACCATGACCACCAGCGACACCAACGAGTCGAACACCGCCGCCGCGCGGGCCGGCGAGGTCGACGCGGACGTACGGGCCGAACTCACCCGGCTGCGCGACAGCATCGACAACATCGACGCCGCCGTCGTCCACATGCTCGCCGAACGCTTCAAGTGCACCCAGCGGGTCGGCCACCTCAAGGCCGCGCACCACCTGCCCGCCGCCGACCCGGGCCGCGAGGCCCAGCAGATCAACCGCCTGCGCGGACTGGCCGAAAGTGCCAAGCTCGACCCGGCGTTCGCGGAGAAGCTGCTGAACTTCATCATCGCCGAGGTCATCCGGCACCACGAACGCATCGCGGACGACGCCCTGAACGGCACGACGAACACGAGCGGCACGACGAACACGACCGGCACGACCGGCCCCACCGGTACCGCGCCGGACGTGGGGGAGTGACATCGAGTCCTCCAGCGGGCATCCTGCGTGGGCACTCCTTGTCAGGAATCGACCACACACCGTGAGTAGCCATGCCGTCGGAAGCCAAGATCCTCATCGTCGACGACCATGAGGACACGCTGTACGCCCTGGAGAGCGCCCTGGCCCCCCTGGGCTACCTGCTGACGCGCGCCACCAGCGGCGACGCGGCACTCAAGGAAGTCCTCCGCGGCCAGGTCGGCCTGCTCCTCCTCGACGTCCGCATGCCCGGCGTCAGCGGCCTCGACGTCGTCCGCTACATGCGAGGCGTCGAACAGACCCAGCACATCCCCGTCATCCTCCTCACCGGCTTCGGCCCCGACGCCGAACTCACCGCCACCGCCTACCGCCTCGGCGTCGCCGACCTCGTCATGAAACCCATCGACCCCTGGGCCCTGCGCACCAAGGTCCGCTACCTCTACGACGCCCACGAACGCTCCCAGGCCCTGGAACGCGAGGTGCGCGACCTGCGCGCACGCCTCAAGGACCACGACGAGATCAAGCGCCACCACGACGACGGCCACCGCGGCAAGGGGCGCCTCCCCGCGCAGGCCGACGGCGCCAAGGACCGGGCATAGGCCGCATACGGCCGGGCGCACGGCGCGTACGACCGGACAAAGGTCGCGTACCAGGCCCGCCCCTGTCCTGCGTCAAGGGCATCAGGCAGCATGTCCCTCATGTCCGTACTGACGCGCGACGAAGCGCATGCCCGTGCTCGGCTCCTCGACGTCCACCGCTACGAGATCGCACTCGACCTCACGCGCGGCGACGAGACCTTCGACTCCCGTACCGTCATCCACTTCACCGTGCGGGGGAAGAAGAAGGCCGCGGACACCTTCGTCGAGCTCAAGCCCGCCGACCTGCGCTCCGTCACCCTCGACGGCGAACCCCTCGACCCGGCCACCCTCGACGGCAACCGCCTCCCCCTCAAGGGCCTCACCCCGGGCGAGCACGAACTGCGCGTCGACGCCGCCATGCGCTACTCCCGCACCGGCGAGGGCATGCACCGCTTCACCGACCCCACCGACGGCGAGACCTACCTCTACACCCAGCTCTTCATGGACGACGTGCAGCGCGTCTTCGCCGCCTTCGACCAACCCGACCTCAAGGCCGCCTTCGACCTCACCGTCACCGCCCCCGAAGGCTGGACCGTCCTCGCCAACGGCATCACCGAGCGCCAGGACGACGGCACCTGGCGGGCCGCCACCACCCCGCTGATCTCCACCTACCTCGTCGCCGTCGCCGCCGGCCCCTGGCACTCCGTGCGCACCGAACACCGCGGCCTGCCCTTCGGCATCCACTGCCGCCGCTCCCTCGCCCCCCACCTCGACACCGACGCCGACGAGATCCTCGACGTCACCCGCGCCCTCTTCGACCGCTACCACGAGAAGTTCGAGGAGCCGTACCCCTTCGACTCCTACGACCAGGCGTTCGTCCCCGAGTTCAACGCCGGCGCCATGGAGAACCCCGGCCTCGTCACCTTCCGCGACGAGTTCGTCTACCGCTCCGCCGTCACCGACACCGAACGCCAGACCCGCGCCATGGTCATCGCCCACGAGATGGCCCACATGTGGTTCGGCGACCTCGTCACCCTCAAGTGGTGGGACGACATCTGGCTCAACGAGTCCTTCGCCGAGTACATGGGCTACCAGACCCTCACCGAGGCCAGCCGCTTCACCGACACCTGGGTCGACTTCGGCGTCGCCCGCAAGGCCTGGGGCTACGACGCCGACCAGCGCCCCTCCACCCACCCCGTCGCCCCCGAGAACGTCGACGACACCGCCGCCGCCCTCCTCAACTTCGACGGCATCTCCTACGCCAAGGGCGCCTCCGCCCTGCGGCAACTCGTCGCCTGGCTCGGCGAGAAGGACTTCCTCGCCGGCATCAACGCCCACTTCACCCGCCACCGCTTCGGCAACGCCACCCTCGCCGACTTCATCGACAACCTCGCCGGCGCCACCGAACGCGACGTCCACGCCTGGGCCGACGCCTGGCTCCGCACCACCGGCGTCGACACCCTCACCCCCGGGATCACCCGCGCCGCCGACGGCACCTACACCCTCACCGTCGACCACACCGGCAGCCGCCCCCACCGCATCGCCGTCGGCCTCTACGACCGGGACCACGGCGACGACCAGGGCCACCTCACCCTCCGCGACCGCGTCGAACTCGACCTCCCCCAGACCACCCCCCAGCCCATCGGCAAGCGCCCCGCACTCCTCCTCCTCAACGACGGCGACCTCACCTACGCCAAGGTCCGCTTCGACCCCGACTCCTTCACCGCCGTCACCGGCCACCTCTGCGGCCTGCCCGACCCGCTCACCCGCGCCGTCGTCTGGAACGCCCTGCGCGACGCCGTACGCGACGCCGAACTCCCGCCCACCGCCTACCTGGAGGCGGCCCGCACCCACCTCCCCCGCGAGAGCGACCTCGCCATCGTCCAAGGCGTCCTCGCCTTCGCCGGCACCCAGGTCGCCGACCGCTTCCTCGCCCCCGAGCAGCGCGCCGCAGGCCTCGCCACCCTCGGCTCCCTGTGCCGCGACCTCATCCGCCGCACCGAGGACGGCGACAACCCCGGCCTGCGCCTCACCGCCGTACGCCACTTCATCGACGTCGCCGCCCACCCCGAGACCATCGCCGCCTGGCTCGCCGACGGCACGGTGCCCGGCGGGCCCGAACTCGACCCCGAACTGCGCTGGCGCGTCCTCGGCCGGCTCGCGGTCCTCGGCGCCGTCGACGCCGCCACGATCGACGCGGAACTGGAGCGGGACCCCAGCGCCAGCGGCCGGGAGGGCGCGGCCCGCTGCCGGGCCGCACTGCCCGAACCGGAGGCCAAGCGGGCCGCCTGGGAGGCGATGTTCACCGCCGACGACCTCTCCAACTACCTGTTCACCGCCACCGCCCAGGGCTTCTGGCAGCCGGAACAGGCGGAACTCCTCACGGAGTACGTCGAGCGCTACTGGGCCGACGCGGTCGCGCTGGCCGCCCGGCGCGGACCGGCCATCGCGGAAGCCGCGGGCCGGTGGGCCTTCCCGGTGTACGCGGTGGACCCCGAGACGCTGGGGCTGGGGGAGCGGTGCCTCCAGGACGGCGAGGTCATTCCGGCGCTGCGGCGGAAGTTGGTGGATCAGCTGGACGACCTGGCGCGTGCGCTGCGGGTGCGGGAGGCGTAGCCCCGGTCTCGCCGTGGGGGCTCGGGTGGGCTGCGGGCTCGCGGCTGTGTGTGGCCGGTCGCGCGGTTCCCCGCGCCCCTCCAGGGCGCGCTGGCGTTGAGGGCGTCCTCTCATACCCTCTTTCGGCTGTAATCAACGGCCTTTTCGGGCTCGGCACCCGATTGGCGTACAAGATGGGATTCCCCGTGCTCGGAGGAATCCATGACCGCTGCGCCCCTCGCCTCGGGACCCCAAGGTCCCGGCGCGCTCCGGCCGTTGCTCGACACCGTGCTCGACGCGTTGCGGGAAGGGGCCGAGACGCGGGGCGGCCCTCTCCCCTCCGGCGGCCCCGAGGCGGTCGCGGCCATGGTGCGGGACGCGCTCGGTGAGCCGCTGCCCGTCGACGGTGAGCCGGACGCCCTTCACCGCCTGGTCCGAGCCCTCGCCGCAGGCACCGCCGACCCGGCCGACCCCCTGTGCGCGGCCCATCTGCACACCCCGCCGCTGGCCGTCGCCGCCGCCGCGGACCTCGCCGTCTCCGTCCTGAACCCTTCCCTCGACTCCTGGGACCAGGCCCCGGCCGCCTCCGCCCTCGAAGCACTGGTGACGCGGGCACTGGCCGCGGAGGCCGGCGCCGCCGACGCGCTGGTCACCACCGGGGGCACCGAATCCAACCAACTCGCCCTGCTCCTGGCCCGGGAGACCCACCCCGGCGTACGACTCGTCTGCGGAGCCAACGCCCACCACTCCCTGGTCCGCGCCGCCTGGCTGCTCGGACTGCCCGAGCCCGTCGTCATCCCGACCCCGGCCGGCACCCTCGACCCCGCCGCCCTGGACGACGCCCTCACCCACCTCCCCGGCCCCCTCCTCGTCGCCGCCACCGCCGGCACCACCGACGCCGGACTCATCGACCCCCTGCCCGCCATCGCCGACCTGTGCCAGGCCCACGGAGCCCGCCTCCACCTCGACGCGGCATACGGCGGCGGCCTCCTCTTCAGCGACCGGCACCGCGCCCGCCTCGACGGCCTCGCCCGCGCCCACACCATCACCCTGGACCTGCACAAACTGGGCTGGCAGCCGGTCGCCGCCGGACTCCTCGCCGTACGGGACACGGCAGACCTCGCCGCACTGGACCACCGCGCCGACTACCTGAACGCCGACGACGACACCGAGGCCGGCCTGCCCGACCTCCTCGGCCGGTCCCTGCGCACCACCCGGCGGCCCGACATCCTGAAGACCGCCGTCACCCTCAAGACCCTGGGACGCACCGGACTCGGCCGACTCGTCGACCAGGTCTGCGCCCTCGCCCAGGAGTTCGCCGCCACCGTCGAGGCGCACCCCGCCTTCGAGCTCTACGACCGGCCCACCCTCAGCACGGTCCTCTTCCGGCCCGCCGGAGCCTCCGACACCACCGTCGCCGGCATCCGCCGCCGGCTCCTCCACGACGGCCGGGCCGTCCTGGGCCGCGCCTTACTCGACGACCGGCTGTGGCTCAAGACCACCCTGCTCAACCCCCACACCCGGCCGGCCGACCTCACCGCCCTGCTGAAGCTCGTCGACCTCGCAGCACTCGCCGAAGGACACACCCCCACATGAGCACGACCCCCGCGCACGACCGGCCCGACCCCGAAGCCCCCCGCGACCTCGTCGGCGTCGGCATCGGACCGGCCAACCTCTCCCTCGCCGCCCTCGCCCACCCGCTCGCCGAACTCGACGCCGTCTTCTACGAGCGGCGCCCCGGCTTCGACTGGCACCCGGGGCTGCTCATCGACGGTGCCACGGTCCAAGTGCCGTTCCTGGCCGACCTGGTGACCCTGGCCGACCCGGTGAGCCCCTGGTCGTTCCTGAACTACCTCAGGACCCGCGACCGGCTCTTCCCCTTCTACTTCGCCGAGCGGTTCCACATCCAGCGCGCCGAGTACGACGCCTACTGCCGCTGGGTCGCCGAGAACCTCCCCGGACTGCGCTTCGGCCACCAGGTCGACTCGGTGCGCTGGAACCCCGAACGGGACCTGTTCGAGGTCGACTTCAGCAGACTCGACGGCGACGGAGAGGTCGAGGCGCTCGGCCGCACCCACGCCCGGAACATCGTGCTCGGCGTCGGCACCGAACCGTACGTCCCCGAACCCCTCAAGCCGCTCGTCGAGGCGCCCGGCGTGCCCGTCATCCACGCCGCGGACTACCTCGGCGAGCGCGACCGCCTGCTCACCGCCGGACACGTCACCGTCATCGGCGCCGGACAGTCCGGCGCGGAGGTCTTCCTCGATCTGCTCCGGCACCGACCCGCCGGCCGTGAAGGGCTGCACTGGCTGGGCCGGACCGAGGCGTTCGCACCCATGGAGTACTCCAAGCTGGGCCTGGAACACTTCACCCCCGACTACACCCGCTACTTCCACGCCCTCGCCGAACCCACCCGGGACCGGCTCGTCGCCGCCCAGTGGCAGCTCCACAAGGGCATCGGCGCCGACACCATCGCCGCCATCCACGACGAGCTGTACCGCCGCACCCTCGACGGCGGCTGGCCCGACGCCGTCCTCACCCCCGGTGTGCACGTCCGCACCGCGGGCCGGCTCGCCACCACCAGGGTCGAACTCCACCTCGAACACAGCGAGCAGGGCACCCGCTCCCGCCTCACCACCGACGCCGTCGTCCTCGCCACCGGCTATCAGGAACGCCCCCTGGACCGTGTCCTCGCCGGCCTCGACCCGTACATGCGGCGCGACAGCCGCGAGCGGCCCCGCGTCGACGAGAGGTTCCGGATGATCCTCGACCCGTCCGTCACCGCCTCCGGCTGCCACGTCTACGTCCAGAACGCCGAACTGCACACCCACGGCGTCGGCGCCCCCGACCTGGGCCTCGCCGCCTGGCGCAGCGCCACCATCCTCAACACCCTCACCGGCAAGGAGCCCTATCCCCTGCCCGGCCGCACCGCCTTCACCACCTTCGGCCTCGAACCCCGGCCGCAGATCCCGCCCGCGCGCAGGCCCGACTCCACCGTCACCCTCACGCCCCTCGTCGACGTAAGGTAATCGAAGAGTAAAGAAGTAGGGCAGGAGTGGTGACGGCTGCAGAGAAACTGCCTACCTTTCGCTCATGGCCAGCACCCGCGCAGGCAAGACCTGGATCGCCGCCCACCGCTCCGCCGTCATCGACCCGCACGAAGCCTTCAAACTCTTCGAGGTCCGAGGCTTCACCGACCAGACCGTACGCCAGACCCTGCGCCCCACCGGCGGCGGCGAGGCCCTGCGCGTCCACCTCAGCAACCGCTACGGCCGCACCCCCCTGGAGATCGGCGGCGCCCACCTCGCCCACCGCGTCGAGGACAGCACCATCGACCCCACCACCGACGTCACCCTCCTCTTCGGCGGCGCCGAGGCCGTCACCGTCCCACCCGGCGAGGAGATCGTCAGCGACCCCGTGGAAACCCCCGTCACAGCCGGCCAGGAACTCGCCCTCAGTCTCTACCTCCCCGGCGACACCGGCCTCACCACCCACAGCGCCATCCCCCACGACGTCGGCCACGCCGTCCCCGGCGACCAGCTCACCGCCGAATCCCTCGACGAGTCCGACGAACTCATCACCGGGCACTTCGTCACCGGCATCGACGTCCTCGCCCCCGACACCCCCCGCATCGCCGTCGCCTTCGGCGACTCCTGGATCGAGGGCATGGCCACCACCCCCGGCACCGGCCACAGCTTCCCCGCCCAGCTCGACCGCCGCCTCACCCACGGCTGGATCGTCACCACCGGCATCTCCGGCAACCGGCTCCTCACCGACGAGATAGGCGCCCACCTGCTCTCCAGGGTGCAGCACGACGTCCTCGACGTGCCCGGCGTCAGCCACGTCATCATCCACACCGGACTCAACGACCTCGGCCTGCCCGGCGCCATCGCCTTCCCCGAACCCGCCAAACTCCCCACCGCCGCCGACCTGATCACCGGGCTCACCGCCCTCGCCGACCGCCTCCACAGCGCGGGCCTCACCGTCATCGGCACCACCCTCGGCCCCTACGCCGGCACCGTCTACCCCGGCTACGACAGCGAAGAGGGCCAGACCGTACGCGCCGAGGTCAACACCTGGCTCCTCGGCGACAGCCACCCCTTCGACGCCGTCGTCGACATCGCCGCAGCCGTCGCGGACCCGGACCACCCCACCCGCATCCGCGACGCCTACAACAGCGGCGACGGCCTCCACCTCAACGACGCCGGCGCGAAAGCCATCGCCGACGCCGTCGACCTGTCCCTCCTGGACCTCTAGAACCCCTGGACCTTTAGAAGACCGGCGAACCGTTCCGCGTCAGCTTCCAGTCCACCGAAGCGAACTCCGCCGGGTCGATCGCACCCTTCGCCTTCACCCACGCGATCATCGTGTTACGGATCTCGTCCGAGTTCGACCACAGCAGCTGCGCCGCGGCCACATGCGGGAAGTTGCCACCGCCGTTGGCCCGGTAGTTGTTCACCGCGAACACGAACTTCTGCTCGTCCGCGAGCGGAGCACCCTCGAACCGCACGTTCGTGATGCGCGACCCCGCGGGCTTCGCGATGTCGATCTCGTACGACAGCCCGCTCACCGCGTCGTAGTTGTAGTCCGGCGTCCCGTTCGCGTTCGTCAGCTTCGCCGGATCGACCGCCGCGTCCGCCGCCGTCTGCACGAAGTAGTTCGCCGAGAACTCCAGATACGCCTTCATCTGCGCACCCGTCATCAGACGCGCCTCCAGCGTGTTCTCGAAGACGTACAGACCGGCGACATCCCGGATGGTGACGTTCCCCGCCGGAATCACCGCGCTCCGCGAGAACGCGGCCGCCTGCG
The DNA here is from genome assembly GCF_019599145.1 of Streptomyces akebiae. Lineage (NCBI taxonomy): Bacteria > Bacillati > Actinomycetota > Actinomycetes > Kitasatosporales > Streptomycetaceae > Streptomyces > Streptomyces akebiae. The sequence continues at coordinate 7,782,457 of NZ_CP080647.1, forward strand.
ACAGCACCGGCAGCGACCCGTACTCGGTCGCCGCGAGCGCCTGCTTCACCGTGTCGGCCTGGATGTGGTTGATCAGATCGATGATCGCCACATCCTTGTACGGCGCCTCCACCGACGTCATCTCGGCGGCATTCGTACCGATGACCTGATTGACGTACGCCACGACCTTCTCGTGCTCGTCACCGAGCATCTTCACGATCGCCGGGTCCTCCTCCACCGTGTTGGAGTTGAGCACCTGCGCCGCGACCTTCTCGACCTTCCAGCAGCCCTTGCTCCACACCAGCTCGAAGTCGAACAGCGTCAGCCGCTGCCCCCACTTCAGCGGCTCCGACAGCACGACCCGCTTGCCCGTCTCCTTGTTCGTGACGAAGTACTCCGGGATCTCCGTGTGCGCGTGCCCGACGAGAATCGCGTCGATCCCGGGCACCTGCTCGGCGACGAGCCCGGCGGCGTTCTCGATGTACGGCAGCTGATCACCGTACGACGACGTCCCCGACGAACCGCTGTGCGCCGACACGATGACGACATCCGCCCCCATCGACCGCAGCTTCGGCACCCACTTCGCCGCCTGCTCCTCCAGCCCCGGGAACGTCATCTTCCCCTGCACGTTCGCCTTGTCCCAGATCGCGATACCCGGGTTGGTCAGCCCGAGGACCGCCACCTTCACATCCCGCCCGTGCGGCGTACGCAGCCGGTGCATGCTGTACGGCGGGAAGGCCGGACGCAGCGTCTTCGCGTCCAGCGCGTTCGCCCCGAGCAACGGGAAACGACACTGCTCCTGGAACTTCCGCAGCACCGGGATGCCGTAGTTGAACTCGTGGTTGCCCAGCGCCGCCGCGTCGTAGTCGATCGCGTTCATCGCCTGCGCCATCGGGTGCACCGGACCACCCTTCGCGGTGATCGGGTCGACCTTCGCGTAGTAGTACGACAGCTGCGTGCCCTGAATGGTGTCACCGGCGTCGATGAGCAGCGTGTTCCGGCGCCCCTTCTCCTCGCGGATCCGGTTGACCAGCGTGGAGATCTTCGCCAGACCGACGTCGTTGTGCGCCTTGTCGTCGAACTCCTTGTCCGTGAAGTAGTCCCAGTTGAAGACGTTCCCGTGCAGGTCCGTCGTCCCCATCACGGTGAAGCTGTACCGCTTCGGAGCCCTCTTCCCGTCGGCCTTCACCTCGGCCGCCTGCGCACTAGGAGCGAGCGCCGTACCGGCGACGGCCACACCCGCACCGGTCACGGCCGACTTCTTCAGGAACTTCCGGCGGTTCAGGGGCATCTCGGGGCACTCCTCGGAGGAACGGACGATCGCAACGCGCGTAGACAGGGTCGACAGTGGACGCCACAACGCGCGTAGATTCTGACCCGACCCGCCCCCGCCGCAACAGACCCCCCAGGTTGCGATCTGATGACCAGCCGGGCCCGCCGCCAGGCCATCGGTGACAGAGTGGGGCGTATGACCACCAGTCCAGAGGAAGCCCAGCCCGCCGCCGTCCCCTACGGCACCCCCGACGCGCCCCGCATCGCCGTACGCGGCGAAACCCGCCTCGAAGTCGACCCCGAGATAGCCCGCATCGGAGTCACCGTCTTCGCCCGGGGCAAGGACCGGCGCGCCGCCCTCGACGACCTCACCCGCCGCAACGCCACCGTCCTCGACCTGGTCAAGACCTACGGCGAAGCAGTGGAACGACTGGAGACCGGCGCCTTCTCCATCACCCCCGAACTGAAGGAGAAAGGCAGAGGCGAACGGATCCAGGCCTACCACGGCCGCGTCCACATCACCGCCGACCTCACCGACTTCACCGCACTCGGCGAACTCACCACCCGCCTCGCCGACCTGGACCTCACCCGAGTCGACGGCCCCTGGTGGTCCCTCCGCCCCGACTCGCCCGCCCACAAACAGGCCCGGCAGAAAGCGGTGAAGGAGGCGGTGCAACGCGCCCGGGAGTACGCCGAAGCCCTCGGCACCACCCTCGCCGCCCTGGTCGAACTCGCCGACATCGGCGCCGAAGCCCCCCAGCCCGTCCGCCCCGGGGCCCCCGGCGGCCTCATGCGCTCCGCCCGAGCCAAGGGCGCCGACGACACCGACGCCCCGCCCCTCGACCTCGAACCCCAACGCCAGCGCGTCTACGCACAGGTCAACGCCCGCTTCACGATGCGGCCACCACGCCTGTGACGCACCTCGTCGCACGGGGAGGGTGAAGGGGCCGGGGCCCCTTCACCCCACTTCATCATCTGATGACACCTTGTCAATTACCCTTCACCCGAAGGCCGTTGAGTGGTCACGCTCCGCCAAGTCGCTACCGGCGGGTAAGCCATAGGCTCGAACCATGCGCCGAGCAAAGATCGTCTGCACCCTCGGGCCCGCCACCGACTCGTACGACCAGATCAAGGCCCTGGTCGAGGCCGGCATGGACATCGCCCGCTTCAACCTCAGCCACGGCGGCCACGCCGAACACGATCAGCGGTACCAGTGCGTCCGCAAGGCCACCGACGAGACCGGCCGCAGCGTCGGCACCCTCGCCGACCTTCAAGGCCCGAAGATCCGCCTCGGCCGCTTCACCGAAGGCCCCGTACTCCTCGAACGCGACGACACCTTCACCATCAGCGTCGAGGAGGGCGCGGCGGGCGACAGCGAGGGCTGCGGCACGACGTACCAGGGCCTGGCAACCGACGTCACCCCCGGCGAACTGATCCTCGTCGACGACGGCAAGGTCACCCTGGAGGTCACGGCGGTCGACGGCCCCCGCATCCACACCCGGGTCCTCGAAGGCGGCATGGTCTCCGACCACAAGGGTCTGAACCTGCCCGGCGTCGCCGTCTCGGTCCCCGCCCTCTCCCGGAAGGACGAACAGGACCTCCGCTGGGCCCTGCGCACCGGCTTCGACATCATCGCCCTGTCCTTCGTCCGCTCCGGCCGGGACATCGAGCACGTCCACCGGATCATGGACGAGGAGGGCCGCCGGCTCCCCGTCATCGCCAAGATCGAGAAACCGCAGGCGGTCGACTCCATCGAGGAGATCGTCGCGGCCTTCGACGGGATCATGGTCGCGCGGGGCGACCTGGGCGTGGAAATGCCCCTCGAACAGGTCCCGATGGTCCAGAAACGGGCCATCACCCTCGCCAAGCGCAACGCCAAGCCCGTCATCGTCGCCACCCAGATGCTCGACTCGATGATCCACAACTCCCGGCCGACCCGCGCCGAGGCCAGCGACGTCGCCAACGCGGTGCTCGACGGGAGCGACGCGGTGATGCTGTCCGGCGAGACGAGCGTCGGCAAGTACGCGGTGGAGACGGTCCGCACGATGGGGCGGATCGTGGCGGCGGCGGAGGAGGAGATGCTCGCCAAGGGCCTCCCGCCCCTCACCGAACACAACAAACCCCGCACGCAGGGCGGCGCGATGGCCCGCGCGGCAGCGGAGATCGGCGACTTCCTCGACGCGAAGTTCCTGGTCGCCTTCACCCAGTCCGGCGACACGGCCCGCCGCCTCTCCCGCTACCGCTCTCCGATCCCGCTCCTGGCCTTCACCCCGGACCCGGCGACGCGCTCACAGCTGAGCGTGACGTGGGGCGTGGAGACGTTCCTGGGCCCGCGCGTCGACTCGACGGACGCGATGGTCGCCCAGGTGGACGAGCTGCTGTCGCAGTACGGCCGCTGCGAGAAGGGCGACGTGGTGGTCATCACGGCGGGCTCACCGCCGGGGGTGGCGGGCTCGACGAACATGGTCCACGTCCACCACATCGGAGAGGCCGACGGCCCGCGGTAGGGCGTCAGTACTTGGGGCCTACGTGGGCGTCCATGAGGGCGACGGAGGCTTTGCGGGCGATGGAGATGTTGAACGGGGTTCCCTTGCGTGCGCACTCCGTCCACTCGACGCCGAGCTTGCTGAGGGTGTCTGTGAAGAGCAGGCGGATGTCGGCGGACACGTTGGTGAAGAAGTACCGGGGGTATTCGTAGCGCTTGCGTTCGCCCGCGACCATGCGGGTCGTCCAGTTGGTGATGCGGCATCCGTCGGAGTGGATGAGCCCGCGGACGAACTCCCACGGGTGAGCGTCGACGATGGTCCGCTGCCAGGGTTCGAGGGCGATCCGCCGCTCGTGCTTCTTGCCGGGGCCGTGTTGGGGAAACAGGTTCGGCCAGTACCGGGAGTAGCTGGTGACCATCGTGTAGCCCTCCTTCTGGAGCAGGTACACACCGATACCTGGGCGCACGCTCGTGATTGCCTCGCGGCACTTCTCCATGAGGCCGGGCCAAGCGTCGGCGCACGCGATGCGCAAGTAGTAGCCGCTGCGCGGGTGCGCACTGATGCAGCCGTCGCCGAGGTAGAGGCCCAACAGATAGGAGTACGCCCGCTCTTCTGCGGGCGGGCCGGGGTCCGCCGGTGCCATGCGAGGCAACGGTTCGAGGCGTTGCTGCCAGGAACGGATCGCTGCTCGTGAAACGCCGGTCTCCCGGCTCACCGAGTTGAGGCTGCGCCCTTGGGCGACCAGCGCGAGTGCTCGCTTGCGCGTACTGATGTCGTACATGTAGCCACTCTGTGCAACTGATCGTCGCCGTCACAGCAAAAAGCGGATGTTCACGGGAACGTGGACATCCGCTTGCGTGTCGTGACCTTGGAACCGAAGGAAAAGTACCCCGGGTCGGATTCGAACCGACGCTGGATGGTGTTTGAGACCATTGCCTCTACCGCTGGGCTACCGGGGCCCCTTTGAAACAAAGGTTGGCGGTCACCCGCCGTGTCCCCACCTTACCGCAGCTAGGTACCCTCTTGTCAGCAGTACCCCGCCCCGAACGAGGAGCCCCCGTGACCGCCCCCGAGTCGCCCCAGCCCGTCGCCGACGACGATGACAAGTCGCACGTGCCTCCGCTGACGACCCGTGTCGTCATCGCCGAGGACGAGGCGTTGATCCGTCTCGATCTCAAGGAGATGCTCGAAGAGGAGGGCTACTCCGTCGTGGGCGAGGCCGGTGACGGGGAGCAGGCCATCGAGCTGGCCCGGGAGCACCAGCCGGATCTGGTGATCCTGGATGTGAAGATGCCGAAGATGGACGGGATCTCCGCGGCCGAGAAGATCGCCGAGGAGCGCATCGCGCCCGTGCTGATGCTGACCGCGTTCTCGCAGCGGGACCTCGTCGAGCGGGCCCGGGACGCGGGTGCGATGGCGTATCTGGTGAAGCCGTTCAGCAAGAGTGACGTGGTGCCGGCCATCGAGATGGCGGTGTCGCGGTTCACGGAGCTGAAGGAGTTGGAGAAGGAGGTCGCCGACCTCACGCTCCGGCTGGAGACGCGGAAGCTGGTGGACCGGGCGAAGTCGATTCTGCAGACGGAGTACGGCTTGACGGAGCCGGCCGCGTTCCGGTGGATCCAGAAGACGTCGATGGACCGTCGGATGTCGATGCAGCAGGTGGCGGAGGCGGTCATCCAGGACGCCGACGAGAAGAAGGCGGCCAAGGGCTGACCCCGCCGCTCCGGGACACACACGACGAACACGACGAGGCCCGCACCCCCCACCTGAAAGGGGGTGCGGGCCTCGTCGTCTTTGGGCCGGAGGCCAGTCCTAGTCCTCGCCGAGGTAGGCCTTGCGGACCGACTCGTCGTGCAGGAGGTCGGAGCCGGAGCCCGAGAGGACGATCTTGCCGATCTCCATGACGTGGCCCTGGTCGGCGAGGGAGAGCGCCGCCTGGGCGTTCTGTTCGACGAGCAGGATGGTGGTGCCCTGGGACTTCAGTTCGGCGATCGTGGCCATGATCTTCTGCATCATGATGGGGGAGAGGCCCATGGAGGGCTCGTCCAGCATGAGCAGTTTCGGCTGGGACATCAGGGCCCGGCCCATCGCCAGCATCTGCTGTTCACCACCCGAGAGGGTTCCGGCGGCCTGCTTGCGACGCTCTCCCAGGATGGGGAAGAGGTCGTAGGCGCGCTGGATGTCCTTCTCGATGCCGGGCTTGTCGTTGCGCAGGAAGGCGCCGAGGCGGAGGTTGTCCTCGATGGTCATGCGCGGGAAGATGTGCCGCCCCTCGGGGGAGTGGGCGAGTCCGAGCGAGACGATGTCGTGCGCGGGGATCTTCTTGAGCGACTTGCCGTTGAACTTGACCTGGCCGCCGACGGGCTTGAGGAGGCCCGAGAGGGTGCGCAGGGTGGTGGTCTTGCCGGCGCCGTTGGTGCCGATGAGGGTGACGACCTCGCCGGCGTCGACCTTGAAGGAGATGCCCTTGACGGCTTCGATCTTGCCGTAGGCGACCCGGAGGTCCTCTACTTCGAGCAGTGCGGTCATCGGTCGTTCTCCTTGCCGGGCGCGTCGTCGGTCGTGGCCTCGGCGTGTGCTTCGGCGGCTTCGACCTCGGCGATCTCTTCCTGGCCGGGTGCGTCCTCGAAGGGTTCGCCGAGGTAGGCGGCGACGACGCGCTCGTCGCCCTGCACGGTGGCGCTGTCGCCCTCGACGAGTTTTTCGCCCTGGACGAGGACGGCGACGCGGTCGCAGAGGTTGAAGATGAACCGCATGTCGTGCTCGATGACGAGGACGGCGATGCCCTTGTCGCGGATGGCGAAGACCAGTTCCTCGGTGGTTCGCGTCTCCTGGGGGTTCATGCCGGCGGTGGGCTCGTCGAGGAGGAGCAGGCCGGGCTCGCTCGCCAGCGCGCGTGCGATCTCCAGCTTGCGCTGTTCGCCGTAGGGGAGGTTGCGGGCGAGGTGTTCGGCCTTGGCGTCGAGTCCGACGAACGCGAGCAGTTCCATGGCGCGTTCGCGGGAGGCGGCTTCGGCCTTGTGGAAGCCGGGGCCGCGCAGGAGGGCGGACCAGAGGCCTTCCTTGGTGCGGGTGTGGCGTCCGACGAGGACGTTCTCCAGGACCGTCATGTTGGCGAAGAGACGGATGTTCTGGAAGGTGCGGGCGATGCCGGCCGCGGTGACCTTGAAGGACTTGGGCGGCAGGATCTGCCCTTTGTAGCGGACCTCTCCCTCGGTGGGGATGTAGAGGCCGGTGAGGCAGTTGAAGAAGGTCGTCTTGCCGGCGCCGTTGGGGCCGATGAGTCCGACGATCTCGCCGCTGTTGACGGTGAGGTTGACGTTGCGTACGGCGGTGAGGCCGCCGAAGCGCATGGTCACGCCGCGTGCGTCGAGGACCGTCTCCCCGGGGGCGTTGGCGCCGGGTGCGACGTCCTTGGTGGTGGTGTCGGTGGTCATGGGTCAGGCCCCTGCCTTGCTGAGGACTGTGGGTGCTTCGGCCTCTTCGTGGAATTCGAGCTGGCGGCGCCGGTTGGGGATGAGGCCTTCCGGGCGGAACCGCATGAGCAGGACGAGTGCGAGTCCGAAGGCGAAGAGCTGGTAGTCGCCGAGGAACTGGAGCTTGGCCGGGATGAGGTAGAGCAGTGCGGCGCCGACGAGGGGGCCGCTGATGGTGCCCATGCCGCCGAGGACGACGGCCGCGAGGAGGAACGCCGAGTTGGGCGGGACGACGTGGGCGAACTGGTACTGCTCGGGGGTCACGGTGTAGGTGACGTGTGCCTGGACGGTGCCGGCGAGGCCGGCGAGTGCGGCGCCGAGGGCGAAGGCGATGAGCTTGACCCGGAAGCCGTTGATGCCCATGGCGAGTGCCGCGGTCTCGTCCTCGCGGATGGCGATCCAGGCGCGGCCGATGCGGGAGTCGCTGCTGCGTCGGAAGACCACCACGACGACGAGCGTGATGAGCAGCATGAGGAAGAAGTAGTTGGCGAACCGGGCGATGGTGAACCCGGCGATGGTGTGCTCCTGGCCGAAGTCGAAGCCGAGGATGTTGAGGTTCGGGATCGAGGAGATGCCGTTGGAGCCGTTGGTGATGTCGGGGCCCGAGGTGCCGTCCATGTTGAGGACGGCGAGGCGGAAGATCTCACCGAAGCCGAGGGTGACGATGGCGAGGTAGTCGCCGCGCAGCCGCAGGGTCGGGGCGCCGATGATGACGCCGAAGATCATGGCGACGACGGCGCCGAGGATGGCGCTGGCCCAGAAGGGCAGGTGGATGTCGAAGGGGGAGGAGGGGGAGCCGGAGACCATGGCCGCGGTGTAGGCGCCGACGCCGAGGAAGGCGACGTATCCGAGGTCGAGGAGGCCGGCGAGGCCGACGACGATGTTGAGGCCGAGGGCGACGGTGGCGAAGATCAGGATGTAGACGCCGATGGTCGCGTACTGGTCGTCGGACTGGGTGAAGGGGAACGCGGCGGCCGCGGTGAACGCGCCGATCATGGTGACCGTGCGGTGCTTGGCGGTGACGGCGGAGACCCGGGCGACGAGGCCGGCCTTGGAGAGGGCGCCGATGGCGAAGCCGGCGGTGATCAGGAAGCCGACGAAGAGTTCGTCGTACTCGGTGCCGATGCCGTAGGTGAAGACGAGCAGGCCCACCGCCATGGCCGCGACGATGATCAGGATCTCGACGTAGGCGGGGATCTTGCGGGCCGGGGTGGCGGTGCCGGTGGCGAAGCAGGCCTTCATGACGGCGCGGGCGTTGCGTGCGCCGAGCAGGAACTCTTCCCAGGCGGTGTCCTCGGGGTCGGCGGTCTCGGGTGCCGGTCGTTCGAACGGCAGGGCGAGTGCGCCGAGGAGGGCGGCGAGGGTGGCGACGGCCGCGACGTAGGCGCCGGGTTCGAGGTTGACGAGGCCGCCGAGCTGGATGCTGATCGCGAGGATCGTGTACCAGGCGGTGGTGAAGGTGCCGAGTGCGGCGAGCTTGATGGAGCTGTCGGCGCCGGCGGGGACGAGCCAGCCGAGGCCCTTGATGCCGTAGGAGGCGAGGCCGAAGAGGGCCGTGAGGGCGCCGCCGATGAGGACGAGGACCTGGAGGCCGCCGGGGTAGCCGTAGACGGTGAGGTCGCCGGGGAAGGCGGAGGTCCACGTCCAGGCGAGGAAGGTGGAGACCACGGCGAGGACGCCGCCGCCGGTGGCGAGGGCGCGGGCTGTGTTCTCGGGGAGGGCGACGAGGCCACGGGGGGTGGTGTCGTGCTTGGCGGCGGGTGCGGGAGTCGCGGTGGTGTGTGTGGTCATCGGTGTCACGCCCTGTCCGCCACGCGCTCTCCGAGCAGGCCCTGGGGCCTGAACAGGAGGACGAGGATGAGGAGTACGAACGCCCAGACGTTGGCCCAGGACTGGCTGCCGAACTGCTCCATGCCGGGGATGTCGGCGATGTAGGCGGTGGAGAGGGCTTCGGCGAGGCCGAGGACGACACCGCCGAGCATGGCGCCGTAGATGTTGCCGATGCCGCCGAGGACGGCCGCGGTGAAGGCCTTGAGGCCGAGGATGAAGCCCATGCGGAACTGGACCTGGCCGTACTTGAGGCCGTAGGCGACGGCTCCGACGGCGGCGAACGCGGCGCCGAGGGCGAAGGCGACCACGATGATGCGGTCGGTGTTGATGCCCATGAGCTTGGCGGTGTCGGGGTCCTGCGCGGTGGCCTGCATGCCGCGGCCGGTGCGGGTCTTCATGACGAAGTAGGCGAGGATCGCCATGCTGATCGGGGCGGCGACGAGGAGGAAGATGTCACCGGTCTGGATGGTGACGTTCCCGATCTCGAAGGGGCCGCCCTCGATGTGCGGGAAGTTGATGGACTCCTTGGCGTCCGGGTACCAGGCCCACACCGCCTGCTGGAGGGCCAGGGAGAGGCCGATGGCGGTGATGAGGGGGGCGAGGCGGGGTGCGGTACGCAGGGGCCGGTAGGCCAGGCGTTCCGCTCCCACGGCGGCGAGTACGGCGACGATGATGCCTCCGACGAGCATCAGCGGGAGCGCCACCCACATGCTCGTGCCGTCGGGCAGCACGTACAGGTAGACCGTGATGGCGCCGAAGCCGCCCAGCATGAATATCTCACCGTGGGCGAAGTTGATGAGCTGGACGATGCCATAGACCATCGTGTAGCCGATGGCGACCAGCCCGTACATGGATCCTAGTAGCAGGCCGTTGACCAGCTGCTGCGGCAGTTCGTTCACCGCATGTCCTCCGAGACTTTCGGATGTTCGACGAATGTGACCGGATGTGAGTCCGCGCGGGGCGCCATGGTGCGGCGCCCCGCGCGGCTCAGATGTGTGCGGGTGGGATCAACCGGCGTAGGTGCCGGACTTGACCGCCTTCCACTCGCCGCCCTCGACCTTGTAGACGGTGAGCTGCTTGTTGGTCGTGTCGCCGTACTCGTCGAAGGAGACCTTGCCGGTGACGCCGTCGAACGAGACGTTCTGCATGGCCTCGGTGATCTTGGCGCGGGCGTCGTCGGGAAGCTTGCCGTCGTTGTCCTCGACGACCTTCTTCACGGCTTCGATGATCGCCCAGGCGGAGTCGTAGGAGTAGCCGCCGTAGGCCGCGTAGGGCTCCTTGTAGCCGCCGGCCTTGTAGTCCTCGATGAACGTCTTGGCGGAGGGGAGCTCCTCGACCGGGGCGCCGACGGAGGTGGCGAAGTCGCCGGTGCTGGCGCTGCCGCCGAGCTCGATGTAGGTCGGGTCGTACATGCCGTCGCCGCCGGCGACCGGGATCTTGGCGCCGGCGGCCTTGATCTGCTTGGTCAGCGGGCCGGACTGCGGGTACTCGCCGCCGTAGTAGACGACGTCGGCGCCGGAGTTCTTGACCTTGGTGGCGACCGTGGAGAAGTCCTTGGTCTCGGGGTCGATGTGCTCGGTGCCGACGACCTCGCCGCCGAGCTTCTTGAACTCGTCGGTGAAGGTGGCGGCCAGACCGGCGCCGTAGGTCTTCTTGTCGTCGATGACGAAGACCTTCTTCTTCTTGGCGTCGTTGTACAGGTACTGCGCGGCGAACGGGCCCTGGATGGCGTCCGTGGTCGCGGTACGGAAGTACGACTTGTACGGGCGGACCTTCTTGGTCTGCCAGTCGGCGCCCTGGGTGAGGGTCGGGCCGGTGTTGGCCGGGGAGACCTCGACGAGCTTGGCGTCGTCGAAGACCTTCTGCATGGACTCGGCGACGGAGGAGTTCAGCGGGCCGACCACGCCGAGGACGTCCTTGTTGGCGACGAACGTGGTGGCGTTCTGCTGGCCGGAGGAGGGCTGCGCCTGGTCGTCGAGGGCCTCGATCTCGAAGGTTATGCCCTCGACGTACTTGTCCTTGTTGGCGGTCTTGGCGGCGAGGTCGGCGGAGTTCTTGATGCCGAGGCCCAGCGCCGAGAGGTCACCGGTCAGCGGGGCGTCGACGCCGATGACGACAGTGGTCCCACTGCCGGTGTCCGAGCCGCCCTTGTCGTCGTCGCGCGAACCACAGGCGGTGAGAGTGAGTGCTCCCGCCGCCAGCGCGGCGGTGATGGCGATGAGCGAACGTTGACGCACGATCAGTCCTTTCCCTGGCACGGCCCTTCCTGTTGGAAGTGGCCGAGTCGAGCGCTGGGCCGAAGACGTGACTTCGATTCCGTTGGCGCGGTGACTGGCCGTGACTCTAAGCGTGTGTGGGGAACGTGGAGGAGAGTCTGACCAAGGCTGTGACGCTCTTGTTATGACACGAGGTAATGCAGAGCGGTACTCAGTGGGTGGATGCGCGGAATTCAGGCCGATTCGCCCTGTCCGCATAGTGAGAACGTGCAGGGTCGACGCGGGTAGGTTCAGGAGTGTTCAGCCGTTTGGTGATGACATTGAATCGTTGCTACAGGCGACTTGGAGGGCGTCGGAGAGGTCCTTCGCGTAGCGCTCGCCCAGGATGAAACTATGCGCTTCTATTGCGCGCGTATTACGTAGAGTTACATCCAGGAAGGGAAGTCCGGCACGCTCCGGTGCTTTCCCGCATTCGATGACGCGCATGGTGACGACGATCTTTTGGGGCGTTTTCGTCCCGATCCGGAACGGAGTCCTCGGGTCCGTGCGCAGGGACAGTCCCTCGTAGGGCTGGGTCAGCTGTTCGACGGTGATCGGGGGGCCGTACCGCACGCTCAGCTCCACCTCGAAGCCGAAGCGTCCGCGCGGCGTCCGGCCGGACCGCGCCACCGGGCCGAGGTAGCCCACGACGACGGCCTGGGAGGGGTACGGCGTCTCCCGCGGTGTCGGCTCCGGAGCCGGTGCCGATGCGGGCCGCGTCGCGTAGAGGTAGCCGCCGCCCGCGAGCACGACGACCGCCGCGGCCCCGGCGAGCACGGCCCGGCGGTGGGCTGCGTACACCTGGGCGCACCGTCCGCGCGGCCGTTTCGCCGGGGGCGTGGTGTCCGTGTCCGCCGTGTCCCACGCGCGCGTGCCCTCGCCCGGCTCCACGGGGCCGATCCCGCTCAACTCCAGGGCCCCTCGCCCGGACCGCCCGAGCGGTACCACTCCTGGCAGCCCGCCCGGGCCCGACGTTCGATCAGTCGTCGCGCCGCGGTGGAACCCGCGCGCTTCTTCTCGGCCCTGGCCTCGTCGACGACCTCCCGCAGGATGTCGTACTGCCCGTTCGACAGTCCCATGGACTGATAATCCCCGTAGGTGTCGCCGTCCAGCACCTCCAGCGACCAGTGCGAGACGAGCTTCGCGCACAGTTCCTCGGGCGGGGTCACCGACGGCGAGAGCGGGCCGCCGCCGTCCGCGGCCGTCGAGGGGCCCGCTGACCCGCCCGACTCTCCCGCCCCCGCGCACCCGGTGACCAGGACGCCGATCAGCAGCGCCGGCCCGAGCACCGCCCCCCGCCAGAGGGCTCCTCCCGTTGCCATGCCCCGACGCTAGGCCCTGCGCGCCCCGGGGGACCAGAGGCGAACAGGTCCCCGCCCCGGCCCGCCCCGCGTCCGCACGTCTCACTCCGCGTTCCGGGCCCTCGCGCTCGGGGCGGTCGGGGTGGTCGGGGCGTCCCGCAGCAGACAGGTCAACCGGGCCGTGCAGACCCGCTTGCCGTCCTCGTCGCTGATGACGATCTCGTACGTCGCGGTGGAGCGTCCCTGGTGCAGTGGCGTGGCGACACCGGTGACCAGTCCGGACCGTGCGCCCCGGTGGTGGGTGCAGTTCAGGTCCACCCCCACGGCGATCTTGGAGCTGCCGGCGTGCAGCATGGAGCCGACCGACCCCAGGGTCTCCGCCAGCACCGCGGACGCGCCGCCGTGCAGCAGCCCGTACGGCTGGGTGTTGCCCTCCACCGGCATCGTGCCGACGACCCGGTCCGCCGAGGCCTCCACGATCTGCACGCCCATCCGGGTGCCCAGATGTCCGGCGGAGAACATCGCGACCAGGTCGATGCCGAGGGTCGCGTACTCGTCGATGACCTCTTGCGGGAACTTCACGTGGTGCTGCTCGCCCATGGGGCTCCGTTCGTCGTCGATCGCGTGCGCCGCCGGCGGAGGGGCGCCGGTGTGCTGAGCAAACGCTCAGTCGGTGGACGATTGTTCCAGACGGACCACGACGGACTTGCTGGCAGGGGTGTTGCTGGTGTCGGCGGTGGAGTCCAGCGGCACCAGCACGTTGGTCTCCGGGTAGTAGGCGGCCGCGCAGCCCCGCGCCGTCGGGTAGAGCACCACCCGGAAGCCGGGGGCGCGCCGCTCGACGCCGTCCTTCCATTCGCCCACCAGGTCCACGTACGACCCGTCGGCGAGCTTCAGCTCCCGCGCGTCGTCGGCGTTGACCAGCACGACCCGGCGGCCGTTCCTGATGCCCCGGTAGCGGTCGTCCAGGCCGTAGATGGTGGTGTTGTACTGGTCGTGCGAGCGCAGCGTCTGCAGCAGCAGGCGGCCCTCGGGCAGCCGCGGGTACTCCACCGGCGCGGCCGTGAAGTTGGCCTTGCCGGTGGCGGTGGGGAAGCGGCGCTCGTCGCGCGGGGCGTGCGGGAGGGCGAAGCCGGACGGGTCGGCCACGCGCGCGTTGAAGTCCTCGAACCCGGGCACCACGCGCGCGATGCGGTCGCGGATCGTCGCGTAGTCCTTCTCGAACTCCTCCCACGGCGTACGGCTGTCCTCGCCGAGGACCCGCCGGGCGAGCCGGCACACGATGGCCGGCTCGGACAGCAACTGCCCGCTCGCGGGCTCCAGTCGGCCGCGTGAGGCGTGCACCATGCCCATGGAGTCCTCCACGGTCACGAACTGCTCGCCGCCGCCCTGGAGGTCGCGCTCGGTGCGTCCGAGGGTGGGCAGGATCAGCGCCCGCGCGCCCGTGACCGCGTGCGAGCGGTTCAGCTTCGTCGACACGTGCACGGTCAGCCGCGCACGGCGCATCGCCGCCTCCGTGACCTCCGTGTCGGGGGACGCCGAGACGAAGTTGCCGCCCATGGCGAAGAACACCTTCGCCTTGTCGTCGCGCATGGCCTTGATGGCCCGTACGACGTCGTAACCGTGCTCCCGGGGCGGGGCGAAGCCGAACTCCCTCTCCAGGGCGTCCAGGAACGCCGGCGCGGGCCGCTCGAAGATGCCCATGGTGCGGTCGCCCTGCACGTTGGAGTGGCCGCGCACCGGACAGACACCGGCGCCGGGGCGGCCGATGTTGCCGCGCAGCAGGAGGAAGTTGACCACCTCGCGGATGGTCGGCACCGAGTGCTTGTGCTGGGTGAGGCCCATGGCCCAGCAGACGATGGTCCGCTTCGAGGCGAGGACCATGCGCAGGGCCTCGTCGATCCGCTCGCGCGTGAGACCGGTCGCCGTGAGCGTCTCGTCCCAGTCGGCCGCGCGGGCCGCCGCCGCGAACTCCTCGTAGCCGTGGGTGTGTTCGCGGACGAACTCCTCGTCGACCGCGCCCTCGGTCTCCAGGATCAGCCTGTTCAGGAGACGGAACAGGGCCTGGTCGCCGCCGATGCGGATCTGGAGGAACAGGTCGGTGAGGGCGGCGCCCTTGAGCATGCCCTGCGGTGTCTGCGGGTTCTTGAACCGCTCCAGACCGGCCTCGGGCAGCGGGTTGACGGTGATGATCTTCGCGCCGTTCGCCTTGGCCTTCTCCAGCGCGGAGAGCATCCGGGGGTGGTTCGTCCCGGGGTTCTGCCCGGCGACGACGATCAGGTCGGCCTTGTAGAGGTCCTCCAGCAGGACGCTGCCCTTGCCGATGCCGATGGTCTCGGAGAGCGCGGAGCCCGACGACTCGTGACACATGTTGGAGCAGTCCGGCAGGTTGTTCGTGCCGAACTCCCGGGCGAACAGCTGGTACAGGAACGCGGCCTCGTTGCTGGTCCGCCCGGAGGTGTAGAAGAGCGCCTCGTCGGGGGAGGCGAGGGCCTTCAGTTCCTCGGCGACGATGTCGAAGGCGCGGTCCCAGGACACCGGCTCGTACCGGTCGCCGCCCTCGGGGAGATACATGGGGTGGGTGAGCCGCCCCTGCTGCCCCAGCCAGTAACCGCTGCGCGTGGCGAGATCGGCCACGCTGTGGGCGGCGAAGAACTCCGGGGTGACCCGACGGAGCGTGGCCTCCTCGGCGACCGCCTTCGCGCCGTTCTCGCAGAACTCCGCCGCGTGCCGGTGGTCCGGTTCCGGCCAGGCGCAGCCCGGGCAGTCGAAGCCGTCCTTCTGGTTGACCCGCAGCAGCGTCAGCGCGGTCCGCTTCACGCCCATCTGCTGCTGCGCGATCCGCAGGGTGTGCCCGATGGCCGGCAGCCCGGCCGCCGCGTGCTTGGGCCCCGCGACCTGGGGTGCGTCCTGAACCGGATCATTCTTCGGCGCCTTGCCGGCCATGACTGCTCCCCATTCGCATACACGTGCTGTTCGGGCGGGTGGCTATGTCTCCGATCCTCGCACGTGTCATCAGACGGGAACGAGGGCGATCGGAGACGGGATGGTGGGGGAGCGGTGGCGCGGTCGGGGTGGGGTGTGGGCAGGGAACGAGGAGGGGGCTGCGGGCGGGGATCGGGACCGAGGCGGGCGGGGCGGGGGCTTGTGCCGGGTCGGGCTGAGGCGGATCGGTGGCTCGGACTGTGGAGGGGTTGCGCCGAGTCGGGGCGGACTGATGGGACTGGGCAGGGCGGATGGTGGCCGGGGCGTGGGCGGGCGGGGCTGACGCGGCCAGGCGGCGGGGCGGGGTGTGCCGGGCCGGGACCGAGGCAGACCGGTCGCCGAGGCTGCGGCTCGGCGGGGGCCGGGGCGGCGGTGGGGCGTGGCCGGTCGGCGGTCCTCGGGGCGTGGCCCGTCGGTAGTCGGTAGTCGGTAGTCGGTTGTCGGTGGTCGAGCTCGGCGTGTCCGTGGCGGGCTCTCTCGCCGCCCCCCACCGTCCGCCGTGACGGTGATCGGTCGCGGTGTCGGTGCCCGGCGGCTGCGAACCAGCCGGGGCCCGGTCCCACCCGGTCCTCCACACCTCCCTGGGCCCGGCTGTCAGTGGTACGTGGCAGGATCGGGGTCGTGGCAGAGACAGGATCGAAGAAGACCGACAGCTCCCCCGGCGGCAGCCGTCCCCGGCTCATGCTCATGGACGGGCACTCGCTGGCCTACCGCGCGTTCTTCGCGCTGCCCGCGGAGAACTTCACGACGGCGACGGGCCAGCCGACCAACGCGATCTACGGCTTCGCGTCGATGCTGGCGAACACGCTGCGCGACGAGGCGCCCACCCACTTCGCGGTCGCGTTCGACGTCTCCCGCAAGACCTGGCGCTCGGAGGAGTTCACCGAGTACAAGGCGAACCGCTCGAAGACCCCGGACGAGTTCAAGGGCCAGGTCGAGCTGATCGGCGAGCTGCTCGACGCGATGCACGCCGTCCGCTTCGCCGTCGACGGCTTCGAGGCCGACGACGTCATCGCCACCCTCGCCACCGAGGCCGAGGCCGAGGGCTTCGAGGTCCTCATCGTCACCGGCGACCGCGACTCCTTCCAGCTCGTCAGCGAGCACACCACCGTGCTCTACCCGACGAAGGGCGTCTCGGAGCTGACCCGGTTCACCCCGGAGAAGGTGTTCGAGAAGTACGGCCTCACGCCTGCCCAGTACCCGGACTTCGCGGCCCTGCGCGGCGACCCGTCCGACAACCTCCCCGGCATCCCCGGCGTCGGTGAGAAGACCGCGGCGAAGTGGATCAACCAGTTCGGTTCGTTCGCGGACCTCGTCGAGCGGGTCGAGGAGGTCAAGGGCAAGGCCGGGCAGAACCTCCGCGACCACCTGGAGGCCGTCAAGCTCAACCGCCGCCTCACCGAGATGGTCCGCACGGTCGAACTGCCCAAGGGCGTGGGCGACCTGGAGCGCGCCGCGTACGACCGCAAGGCCGTCGCGATGGTCCTGGACACCCTGGAGATCCGCAACCCCTCGCTGCGCGAGCGTCTGCTCGCCGTCGACCCGGGCGCGGAGGAGGCCGACGCCGGTCAGCCGGCCGCCCCGGGCGTCGAGGTGGACGGCACGGTCCTCACCTCCGGCGAACTGGCCCCCTGGCTCACCGAGCACGGCACGGACGTCCTCGGTGTCGCCACCGTCGACACCTGGGCGCTGGGCACCGGCTCGGTCGCCGAGGTCGCGCTGGCCGCCGCCGGGGGAGCGGCCGCCTGGTTCGACCCGACGCAGTTGGACGAGACCGACGAGACGGCGTGGGCGGCCTGGCTCGCCGACACCGCTCGGCCGAAGGTGTTCCACAACGCCAAGGCCGCCATGCGGGTCTTCGCCGAGCACGGCTGGACCGTGGACGGCGTCTTCATGGACACCGCGCTCGCCGCCTACCTGGTCAAGCCGGGCCGCCGCTCCTTCGACCTGGACGCGCTCTCCCTGGAGTACCTGGGCCGCGAGCTGGCGCCCGCCGCTACGGCCGACGGCCAGCTGGCCTTCGGCGCGGACGAGGGCGCCGAGGCCGACGCGCTGATGGTGCAGGCCCGCGCGATCCTCGACCTCGGCGGTGCCTTCGGGGAGCGGCTGGAGGAGGTCGGCGCGGCGGAGCTGCTGCGCGACGTGGAGCTGCCCACCTCCGCGCTGCTGGCCCGGATGGAGCGCCACGGCATCGCGGCGGACCGGGCGCATCTGGAGGCCATGGAGCAGATGTTCGCGGGCGCCGTGCAGCAGGCGGTGAAGGAGGCGCACGCGGCGGCGGGGCACGAGTTCAACCTGGGCTCGCCCAAGCAGCTCCAGGAGGTCCTCTTCGGCGAGCTGGGCCTGCCCAAGACCAAGCGCACGAAGACGGGCTACACCACGGACGCCGACGCCCTCGCCTGGCTCGCCGGACAGACGGACAACGAACTGCCGGTCATCATGCTCCGCCACCGCGAGCAGGCGAGGCTCCGGGTCACCGTCGAGGGCCTGATCAAGATGATCGCCGCGGACGGCCGGATCCACACCACCTTCAACCAGACGGTCGCCGCCACGGGCCGTCTCTCCTCCGTCGACCCGAACCTCCAGAACATCCCGGTCCGCACCGACGAGGGCCGGGCCATCCGTCGCGGCTTCGTCGTCGGCGAGGGCTTCGAGTCGCTGATGACGGCGGACTACAGCCAGATCGAACTGCGCGTCATGGCCCACCTCTCCGAGGACGCGGGGCTGATCGAGGCGTTCACCTCCGGCGAGGACCTGCACACCACGGCCGCCGCCCAGGTGTTCGGGGTCGAGCAGTCGGCGGTCGACGCGGAGATGCGCCGCAAGATCAAGGCGATGTCGTACGGCCTGGCCTACGGGCTGTCCGCGTTCGGCCTCTCCCAGCAGCTGAACATCGAAGCGGGTGAGGCGCGGGCCCTGATGGACGCGTACTTCGAGCGGTTCGGCGGCGTGCGGGACTATCTGCGCCGAGTCGTGGAGGAGGCGCGGGCGACGGGGTACACGGCGACGCTCTTCGGGCGCCGGCGCTACCTGCCCGACCTCAACAGCGACAACCGGCAGCGCCGCGAGGCAGCGGAGCGGATGGCTCTGAACGCGCCGATCCAGGGCACCGCCGCCGACATCGTCAAGATCGCCATGCTCAACGTCGGCCGCGCCCTGGACGAGGCGGGCCTCGCCTCCCGCATGCTCCTCCAGGTCCACGACGAAATCGTCCTGGAGATCGCCCCCGGCGAACGCGAGCGCACCGAACAACTCCTGCGCCACGAAATGTCCAACGCGGTCCACCTGCTGGCCCCGCTGGACGTCTCGGTGGGCCACGGCCCGGACTGGGAGTCGGCGGCGCACTAGCCGACGGAGGTGGGGTGGGGTGCGGGGTGCGTTGTCGGATGCGGCTCCGGTGGGGCTTCTCGGCGCAGATCCCCGCGCCCCTGAAAGGCCTACGGCCTTTCGGGCCGGAAAGCACGGGTCGCAGCCCCTGCTTTTCAGGGGCGCGGGGAACTGCGCGACCAGCCCCCACGCACCCTCACCCGACAACGCACCCCGCACCCCCGCGTGCTCACCCGACCGGCCCACATCAGGGCGCCCCCGGCGGAGCACAGCCGTAAGGATGCCCGCATGGGCATACGCACGCTCCGCCGTCGTACAGCGACAGCTGCCACCCGCCTGTCAGGGGTGCGAACCCGCCTCACCCGCGGCCCCAGGAACCGCATCCGCGTCCGGCGGCCGCACAGCCTCTACCCCTGGCCGCTGACCCACCCCCTGGCGGCCCTCCTCGGCCGCGTCCCGCCGTACGCCGCACGCGCCGCCAGACCCCGCATCCCCAGCGGGGCCCCGGCCCGGCGCCCGGTGCTCAGCGGCGGACCGAACTGTCCGCCTCCGCGTCGACGGCGGGCGCCGCAACGGCGGGAGCCGGGCGCCGCGCCCTGACCCCGACCCCGTAGAGGACCAGGCCGACCACCAGCCCGGCGCCCGCCCCGAAGCACACGGTCGGGATGACCTCGTACGGCTTGGCGACCGACCCCCAGTGCGCCCACCACCGGGCCACCCGCTGCGCCGCGGCGACCAGCGCGCACCCACCGATGACGACGCCCGCCACCCACCGGTCGGCCGAGGAGAGCACCGGCACGCCCACGGGCTCGCCCACCGGCTGCCGACGCAACGCCCGCACGACGAAGACGGCGAGCACGACCGCCGCGACCGCGGAGCCCCCGTACTGGAGGTACCAGTAGAGCGGCGAGCCCGCGATCTCCTCGCCGAGGACGGGGAAGAGCCGCATCCCCCACCGGTCGAGATGCGTGAAGGCGTCCCACACCACATGGGTCAGCGAACCGAGGGCGGCCGACACGTACCACCACAGCGCCACCGACGGGCTGAACCGCCGCGCCCCCGTCCCGCACCGCACGAGCGCGGCCACCCTGCCCTGACGCCTCCTCGGCAGCAGCGCCACCAACGGCTCCCGGAGCATCAGCCACAGCCCGACCAGCGCCCAGGTGACGAGCACGTCGACGGTGAAGACCCCGGCGAAGGAGTGCGTGACATCGCCGAACTCCATGGCCTCGGGCAGCACACTCGCCCCGTAGTAGGTCATGTCGGGCGCGAACGAACCGGCCACGAGTACCGAGGGCACCAGGGACCCGCGTCCGGTCCCGTTTCCTCGCAGGGCGGGCAGTACGGCGGCCGCGTGGCTGAGCGTGAAGGGCAAGTCGTCCCCCTGTGACGGACTTTGGCCGGACGGATCGACCGGCGATGACCGGTCGCCAGTATGCGCGACCGGGGTTCGGCCCTCGGAAAGACGCCCGCAGACAGCAAACCGATAAGGCCAATCGGTGAATATCGGGCACCAACGGGTGTCCGGGCGACGGAAGTTGTCGTAGGGTCGCCTGGGCCGTCGCGCCGGTCGGTGCGGTGGTCGCCGGAGTTCTGGAAATGGAATGCCGGAACAGCGCAACCAAGACCGGACTTCCGGAGTCGGTGTACCTGGGCGGGGAAGCCGGTCCGGCGAAACCGGAAGAAATGCCCGAGACATCACGAGACGGGAAGAACGCCAAGGCGTTCGGTCACCGGGAGGGGTTCACTCAATGGCGGCGCAGTTCGGTCTGAGGCTCCGCAAGGGGGCGGCCACCACCGTCCTGGCCGCGGCCACGGTGGCGGCGATGGCCGCCTCCCAGGCCCCGGGAGTGACCACCGACGGCGCGGGCAGACAGACCACGGGCTCGCCCTCCCCGGAGATGAGCACCCAGGCCGACGAGACCGCCTCCGGCAACTCCCGGTACTACACGGACCTTCCGCCCCTCGACAGCCCCAACCCGACGACGGGGACGGGCGACGGCTCGGGCACGACCGGCGGCTCCGAGCGCGGCATACCGGCGACCGTCCTCGACGCCTACAAGCAGGCCGAGGCGTCCCTGCGCGAGTCCAAGCCCGGCTGCAACCTGCCCTGGCAACTCCTCGCCGCCATCGGCAAGGTCGAGTCCGGCCAGGCGCGCGGCGGCCGTGTCGACGCCGAGGGCACGACGATCGGCAAGATCCTCGGTCCCCAGCTCAACGGCAACGGCTTCGCGAACATCAGCGACACCGACGACGGCGCCTACGACGACGACCGCACGCACGACCGTGCGGTCGGCCCCATGCAGTTCATCCCCTCCACCTGGGAGTGGGCGGGCCGCGACGGCAACGACGACGGAGCCGAGGACCCCAACAACATCTACGACGCCGCCCTCGCCGCCGGCCACTACCTGTGCCGCTTCGACTGGGACCTGTCGAACGACGCCAACCTGCGCAGCGCGATCCTCAGCTACAACAACTCGACGGAGTACTACAACACCGTCATGAGGTGGCTGGAGCACTACCGCGACGGCACCCACGAGATCCCGGACGGCACCGGCTCCCTTCCCCAGACGCCGAGCGGTGGCAACAGCAACAACACCGGCGGCGGCAACAGCGGCGGCCGCAACGGCGGTGGCTCCACGACGAGCCCCAGCCCCAGCCCCAAGCCGTCGAATCCGTCGAAGCCGTCGAAGCCGGGTACCGGCGAGCCGGGCGGTGGCGGCAGCACCCCGAAGCCGCCCACCACCACACCGCCCACCCCGACGGACACCGTGCACCACCTGGAGAACGCGGGCGCGTCGAACCTCACGGCCATGGCCGGGGACACCTTCACCGGCAAGCTCGCCACCCGCACGGAGACCAAGGCCGGCAAGGCCGTCGCGAAGGTCCGGGTCCGCTTCACCGTCGTCGGCGACACCGACACCACGTTCATCGGCGGCGAGAAGGTGGCGACCGTGATCACCGACAGCGCGGGCAAGGCCACCGCCCCCGCGCTCGTGGCCGGCGAGAAGACCGGCACCGTCACGGTCCGGACCACCGTCGTGGGCCGCTCGGTGACCGCCCTGGACCACAAGGTCACCGTCACCGCCCGCGGGGCCGACGCCCTCGCCCGCACCGGCACCACCGCGCTGACCTGCGTGCCGAACGGCGAGTTCGCCGAGCAGATCGAGGTCAAGGCCACCTACAAGGGAGAGGTCGCCGACAAGGTCGCCGTCAGGGCGACCCTGATCAAGTCCCTCCTCGACACCACCGCGAACGACAAGGGCCCCTACTTCAAGGACGCGGCGGGCAACCCCGTACGCACCCTGACCGCCCTGGAGACCGACGCCGACGGTCTCCTCAAGCTCCCGAAGCTCTACTCCGACGACGCCACCGGCACGTTCCTGCTCCGCGTCGAGACCGAGGGCGGCGCGACCCTCACGCTCGAACTGAAGGTGGAGGACCAGGCCGAGACGACCGAGCCCACGCAGCCCACCGAGACGACCGAGCCGACGACGCCGAGCCCCAGCGAGTCGTAGACCTCTCGGTCGTCCGTACGGCCGCGGCGGCGCCCCTCCCGGAGGAGGGGCGCCGCCGTATGTGCGCGACGTGTTCTCATCTCGCCCGCACGTTGCTACGGTGCCGCACCTGACGAAGTATCAGTTCCCGTCATGAGGCCCGTAGCCGGGAGGTCCGTATGCGTGCCCTGATCGCCGCCGCGACCGGTCTCGCCCTCGCCTTCGCCCTGGTGTTCACGCTCACCGCGCTGGGCTCACCGACGGGGAAGACGTCACCGAAACCACTGTTGACGACGGTCCCCGCACATCCGTGACCCGCCAGGGAGGGAGGCCCGAGATGCGCCGTAGGTCCGGTCTGATCCTGCTCGCGCTCGCCGTGTTCTTCACCGCGCTGTCCCCACTGCTGCGCTGGTACGCCTTTCCGAACCTGGCCAAGATCCCGGCGAACCAGTACCAGGACATGGTCCTGGAGGCCAAGGACGCCACCCTCCTCGACTACGGCACGATGACCGCCCGTACGGTGCCGAAGGTCACCATCGTGCAGACCCTCAAGGGCAACGTGGAGGCCTCCGAGGAGATCGAGAAGACGACCGACCGGGACGTCGTCGTCTGGGACGGCCTGTCGTACGTCCAGGGCCCCGACGGCGAGATGGTCTCCCGCATCCCCGAGCGCTACATCTTCGACGCACACACCCAGGAGCCCGTCCACGCCAAGGGCGAGATGGTGGACGGCGACCCCGTGGAACGTCGGGGCCTGGAGTTCAAGTGGCCCTTCCTCACGGAGAAGAGGGACTACGAGTACTTCGACGCCCAGGCCCGGATCACCGCCCCCATCCACTACAAGGGCACCCAGGACTTCCGCGGCGTCGAGGTCTACTACTTCGAACAGACCATCCCCTGGACCGAGGTGCCCTTCCCCCGGACCATGCCCGTGGAGGGCATCACCCGGGAGACGGTCGCGCAGACGGGCACGACCCGCTGGTACACCACGGTCCGCAGGTTCTGGGTGGAACCCGTCACCGGCGCCCCCGTCTACGGCGAGGAGATCCACAAGGAGGAACTGCGCGGCGGCACGCTCCTGGGCGACCGCGAGAAGGTGACCGCCTTCGCCGGTCACGTGAAGATGCGCGAGGACTACATCGACCACACCGTCGACCTGGTCACGTCCCAGCGCACCCTCGTCCTCCTCATGACCTCCTACCTCCCCTGGGGATTCCTGGGCCTAGGCCTGCTGCTGCTCGCCCTCTCCCTCTACGTCGAGGCCCGCGGCCGCAGGCCCGGCGAACCGGAGTCCGCGAGGCCCCCGGCGTCCGAGCCGGTCAACGCCTGAGCCGCGCGTTGGTGTACCGGGTGGGCTCGGCCGTCGCCGGGTCCTCCGGCCACGGATGCCTGGGATACCGGCCCCGCAACTCCGCCCGTACGGCCCGGTACCCGTCCCGCCAGAACGAGGCGAGATCGGCGGTGACGGCGGCGGGCCGCCCGGCGGGGGACAGCAGATGCACCAGCACGGGCACCCCGGCCAGTACCGGCGACTCCCGCAGCCCGAACATCTCCTGCAGCTTCACCGCCAGCACCGGCTGTTCGGGCCGGGAGTAGTCGACCCGGATCCGCGACCCGCTCGGTACCTCGATCCGCTCGGGCGCCAGCTCGTCCAGCCGTGCGGCGTCCCCCGTGGCCCACGGCAGCAGCCGCTTCAGCCCCTCCCCGGCATCGATCCGCCCGAGGTCGGCCCGCCGTCGGGCCCGGCTCACCTCGGGCTCCAACCACTCCTCCACGCGCGCGTGCAGGGCGCCGTCGGACACATCGGGCCACGGTTCACCCAGCCGCTCCCGCAAGAACGCCAGCCGCTCCCGCAACCGCGCCGCGTCCTGGGACCACCGCAACAGCCCGAACCCCTCGTCCCGCAGCCCTTCCAGCAACGCCTGCCGAACAAGTGCGGGCGCCGCCTCCCGCAACGGCCGCACCGCCAACTCCACGGCCCCCAGCCGCTCCACCCGCCGTGCCACGACGTCCCCGTCCCGCCACGCGACCTCCTCGTCCCGGCGGTACAGCTCCCCGGCCGCCTCCCGGGCGACCCCCTCGTCGACCGCGACCCCGAGCCGCACGCGCGCGTGCCCGCTCCCCACCGCCCGGTCGGCCACAGCCACGGAGATCCAGGGCACCCCTCGCAATCCGGACCCCTCCGCCACCTCGGCCCGGGTCCCGGACACCATCAGAAACGCCCCGCCCTCCCCCCGGGCCACCCTCTCCGGGAACGCCAGAGCCGCCACCACCCCGACCCCGCGATCGCCCCCGGCAGCCGCCCACCCACCCGCCTGCGCCTCACCCGTTCGGGAGTCCTGGGCCGGGGCGGGATGGGAAGGAGTCCCGGTCTGAGGCCCGGTCTGAGTCCCGGTCTGAGACGCGGACGGGGACGCGGTCCGCAGCCGCCGGACCTCGGTGCGCCAGCGAGCCGCGTAGGCGTCACCCCCGTGCCGGGCGCGG
This sequence comes from Streptomyces akebiae, assembly GCF_019599145.1. Classification (NCBI taxonomy): domain Bacteria; kingdom Bacillati; phylum Actinomycetota; class Actinomycetes; order Kitasatosporales; family Streptomycetaceae; genus Streptomyces; species Streptomyces akebiae. The sequence goes on from NZ_CP080647.1 coordinate 7,807,349, forward strand.
CGCAGCGCGGCGGCCAGGTCGTCGCCGTACTCCCGCGGCGGCTCCTCGCTCAGCAGCGCGACCACCTCGGCCGCGCACTCGGCTCCCACCAGCGGCGTCGCGTCGAGGAGGGCGCGGGCCAGCCGTGGGTGGAGCCCGAGCCGGGACATACGGACACCGCGTTCCGTGGCGTGCCCCGTGGGGGAGACGGCACCGATCGCGGAGAGGACGTTCCGGGCTGCCGCCATCGCCCCACCGGGCGGCGGATCCAGCAACGCCAGCCCGGTGGCCTCCGGGTCGCCCCAGCACGCCGCCTGCAACGCGAACGCCGTCAGGTCGGCCACCTTGATCTCCGGCGAGGGGAAGCGTGGCAGGCGGGCGTCCTCGGCCTCCGCCCAGCACCGGTAGACGGTGCCCGGGGCCTCGCGCCCCGCCCGCCCGGCCCGTTGCCGTCCGGCCGCCCGCGAGGCCCGGACCGTCGTCAGCGAGCCGATGCCCCGCGCGTGGTCGACCCGCGGCTCGCGCGCGAGCCCGGAGTCGACGACCACCCGCACCCCGGGCACCGTCAGCGAGGACTCGGCCACCGACGTCGCCAGCACCACCCGCCGCCGCTCCCCGCCCGCCAGCACCGCGTCCTGCACCGCCGCCGGCGCCCGCCCGTGCACCTGGAGCACGTCCACGTCACCGAGCCCGCCCAGTTGTCCCGCCACGCGCGCGATCTCGCCCACCCCCGGCAGGAAGCACAGGACGTCGCCCTCCCGTTCGGTCAGCGCCCGCCGCACCACCGACGCGACATGCGTCAGCGCCGCCGGGTCCACCCGCATCCCGTGCGGCGGCCGTACCGGACGGGCCGGCGGCGCCCACACCACCTCGACCGGATACGACACCCCCTCGGCCGCCACCACCGGCGCCCCGCCCAACAGCCGCGCCCAGCCCTCGGCGTCGGTCGTCGCCGACGCCGCCACCAGCCGCAGCTCGGGCCGCAGCGCCGCCCTGACGTCGAGCAGGAACGCCGCGACCGTGTCCGCGTCCAGATGCCGTTCATGGCACTCGTCGAGCACGACGACGTCGACCCCGGGCAGCTCCTGGTCCCGCTGCAACCGTTGCAGCAGCACGCCGGTGGTGACGACCTCCACGCGCGTGCGCGGCCCCACCACCCGCTCGCCGCGCACGGTGTGGCCGACGCTCTCGCCCACCTTCTCGCCCAGCAGCCACGCCATCCGGCGGGCCGCCGCCCGCGCCGCGATCCGCCGAGGCTCGGCGACGACCACCCGACGCGCCGGCCCGCCGTCCGACAGCCCCGCGAGGGCCAGGGGCACCAGCGTCGTCTTGCCGGTGCCGGGCGGCGCCACGAGGACCGCGGTGCCGTGCCCTTCCAGGGCCTCGGCCAACGAAGGCAGGGCAGCGCGCACGGGCAGCGCGTCCAGGGCGTCGTAACGGATCACGCCCCCAGTGTGTCGCGTGCCCGTCTCAGTCCCGCTCGCACACGAAGATCGCCGTCCCCGGGATCAGATGGCCGCGCAGTGGGGACCAGCCGCCCCACTCGGAGGTGTTCCAGGCGGGCCACTCCGGCTCGACGAGGTCGACCAGACGGAAGCCGGCGGCCACGACGTCACGGACGCGGTCGCCGATCGTGCGGTGGTGCTCCACGTACACCGCCCGCCCCCGCTCGTCCTGCTCGACGTACGGAGTGCGGTCGAAGTAGGAGGCGGAGACGGACAGCCCCTCCGGGCCTGGCTCGTCGGGGAAGGCCCAGCGGATCGGATGGGTCACCGAGAAGACGAAACGGCCCCCGGGGCGCAGGACGCGGCGGACCTCCCGCAGCACCCGCACCGGGTCGGCGACGAAGGGCAGCGCCCCGTACGCCGAGCACGCCAGGTCGAAGGAGGCGTCCGCGAAGGGCAGGTCGCCGGCGTCGGCGCACACCAGGGGGAACGATCCCCCGATGCGCAGCGCGTGCTGCAGCTGGCGGTGGGACAGGTCCAGGGCCACCGGGCGGGCCCCCTGGGCGGCCAGCCAGCGCGCGCACTGCGCGGCACCGGCGCCGATCTCCAGGACGTCCTTGCCCTTCAGCTCCTCGGGCGGGCCCAGCAGCTCCGCCTCGATCTCGTCGAGCCCTTCCGGGCCCCACACGAAACGGTCGTCGCCGAGGAACGTGCCGTGCTCGACCTGGTAGTCGTCGGCGTTCCGGTCCCACCAGCCCCGGTTGGCCCGGGAACTCTCCGCCACCCCGGCATCGCGTCGGGTGGCCTCCGCTTCGTCGGTCCCGGCGGCACCGGAGGCCCCGTGGGCCTCGACGGCTTCGTGGTCATCGGGCTCTTGGATGATCGGCTCCCTCGTCGTACTCTTCCGTAACCTGCGTGCCGCGACCCGCTCCGGTGGTGTCACGAAAGGGGTCTCCCGGGCCTGCGTGGCCTCAAGGGACAGGTTTTGTGCCGGGTATGCGGCGTTCCGCCCCGGGTGTGCGCCTTCGCGCATTGACCCTGCCTGGCTGCCCCCGTATGCTACAAGTTGCGCTGCGGGCCTGCGCACCTCAGACGTAGCAGGCTGCGCTCGCATCTGTCGTATGTCCCCTCGGTTTTCGAGGCGCCACCGGCTTCATGTCATGTGGTGCTTCCTTGGCTGTCCGGCTTCTTCAGAGCGATACGGGCTCCCGGCGTAGCAGTACCTACGACTTCAATGTCCGTACCGGAGCCCTTTCCCACATGACGAGCAGCACCGAGACCACCGCAACGACCCCGCAGGTTGCGGTCAACGACATCGGTAACGAGGAAGCCTTCCTCGCCGCGATCGACGAGACGATCAAGTACTTCAACGACGGCGACATCGTCGACGGCGTCATCGTGAAGGTCGACCGGGACGAGGTCCTGCTCGACATCGGTTACAAGACCGAAGGTGTCATCCCGAGCCGCGAGCTCTCGATCAAGCACGACGTCGACCCCAACGAGGTCGTCGCCGTCGGTGACGAGATCGAGGCCCTCGTCCTCCAGAAGGAGGACAAGGAAGGCCGCCTGATCCTCTCGAAGAAGCGCGCCCAGTACGAGCGTGCCTGGGGCACCATCGAGAAGATCAAGGAAGAGGACGGCATCGTCACCGGTACCGTCATCGAGGTCGTCAAGGGTGGTCTCATCCTCGACATCGGCCTCCGTGGCTTCCTGCCGGCCTCCCTCGTCGAGATGCGCCGTGTCCGCGACCTCCAGCCCTACGTGGGCAAGGAGCTCGAGGCGAAGATCATCGAGCTGGACAAGAACCGCAACAACGTGGTCCTGTCCCGCCGTGCCTGGCTGGAGCAGACCCAGTCCGAGGTCCGCCAGACGTTCCTCACGACCCTCCAGAAGGGTCAGGTCCGCTCCGGCGTGGTCTCCTCGATCGTCAACTTCGGTGCCTTCGTGGACCTGGGTGGCGTCGACGGTCTGGTCCACGTCTCCGAGCTGTCCTGGAAGCACATCGACCACCCCTCCGAGGTCGTCGAGGTCGGCCAGGAGGTCACGGTCGAGGTCCTCGACGTCGACATGGACCGCGAGCGCGTCTCCCTGTCGCTGAAGGCGACCCAGGAAGACCCGTGGCAGCAGTTCGCCCGGACCCACCAGATCGGCCAGGTCGTGCCCGGCAAGGTCACGAAGCTGGTTCCGTTCGGTGCGTTCGTCCGCGTGGACGAGGGCATCGAGGGTCTGGTCCACATCTCCGAGCTGGCCGAGCGCCACGTGGAGATCCCGGAGCAGGTCGTCCAGGTCAACGACGAGATCTTCGTCAAGGTCATCGACATCGACCTCGAGCGTCGTCGCATCAGCCTCTCGCTGAAGCAGGCCAACGAGTCCTTCGGTTCGGACCCGGCCTCGGTCGAGTTCGACCCGACGCTGTACGGCATGGCCGCGTCGTACGACGACCAGGGCAACTACATCTACCCCGAGGGCTTCGACCCCGAGACCAACGACTGGCTCGAGGGCTACGAGACCCAGCGCGAGGCTTGGGAGGGCCAGTACGCCGAGGCGCAGCAGCGCTTCGAGCAGCACCAGGCCCAGGTCATCAAGTCCCGCGAGGCCGACGCCGCTGCCGCGGCCGAGGGCGGCGACGCCGCGGGTGCGGCTCCGGCCGCGGGTGGCGGCGGCTCGTACTCCTCCGAGGGTGCGGACACCTCCGGTGCCCTCGCTTCGGACGAGGCCCTGGCTGCCCTGCGCGAGAAGCTGGCCGGCGGCCAGAGCTGAACGCTCACGGCTGATCGTTAGCCGATAACACCTCGGGCCCGCATCCACCTCGGATGCGGGCCCGAAGTGCGTCCCGGGGCGGGGTGTTGGAACCCCCTCCCGAGCAACGCGCCACCGGACGCGCCCACTTCGCCGGTGACCCGAGCAGCCCCACCCCCGACCGCCGGCACGGGGCGTTCGTGCCGGGCCGTGTTCGGGGAGGCGTTCCGGGGAATGCCCGGGCCCGCTCCCGCGTTGTCGAGTACGAACACGAGGAGGAGCGTTCACAGTGCTTGATCCGCAAGGTTTGTACGCATGGGAGCCGAAGGGCCTGGCAGTCGTCGACATGGCGCTCGCCCAGGAGTCGGCTGGACTTGTCATGCTCTACCACTTCGACGGATACATCGACGCGGGTGAGACGGGCGACCAGATCGTCGAACGGCTCCTCGGCTCGCTGCCCCACCAGGTGGTGGCCCGCTTCGACCACGACCGGCTCGTGGACTACCGGGCACGCCGCCCGCTGCTGACGTTCAAGCGCGACCGCTGGAGCGACTACGAGGTTCCCGCCCTGGAGGTGCGGCTCGTCCAGGACGCCACCGGAGCACCGTTCCTGCTGCTGTCCGGTCCCGAGCCGGACGTGGAGTGGGAGCGTTTCGCGGCCGCCGTCCAGCAGATCGTGGAGCGGCTCGGCGTGCGCCTGTCGGTGAACTTCCACGGCATCCCCATGGGCGTCCCGCACACCCGCCCGGTCGGCCTCACCCCGCACGGCAACCGGGCCGGGCTCGTCCCCGGCCACCGCAGCCCCTTCGAGGAAGCCCAGGTGCCCGGCAGCGCCGAGTCCCTCGTGGAGTACCGCCTCATGGAGGCCGGACACGACGTGCTCGGCGTCGCCGCGCACGTGCCGCACTACATCGCCCGCTCGCCCTACCCGGACGCCGCCCTGACCGTCCTGGAGGCCGTCACGGCCGCCACCGGCCTGGTCCTGCCCTCCGTCGCCCACGCCCTGCGCACGGAGGCGCACCGCACGCAGACGGAGATCGACCGGCAGATCCGGGAGGGCGACGAGGAACTGGTCGCCCTCGTGCAGGGCCTGGAGCACCAGTACGACGCCGCCGCGGGCGCCGAGACGCGGGGCAACATGCTCGCCGAGCCCGTCGAGATCCCCTCAGCCGACGAGATCGGTCGGGAGTTCGAGAAGTTCCTGGCAGAGCGGGAGGGCGAGGGCTGAGCCCCGAGAATCAGGGTCTCCCGCAGTCGTGTCAGCGGCAGGGCCTATGCTGCCGGGCATGCTGAAAGTGGGTCTGACCGGCGGCATCGGCGCCGGCAAGAGCGAGGTGTCGCGGCTGCTGGTGGAGTGCGGCGCCGTGCTGATCGACGCCGACCGCATCGCGCGTGAGGTCGTCGCTCCGGGCACCCCCGGGCTCGCGGCGGTCGTCGAGACCTTCGGCGAGGGCGTCCTCGCGCCGGACGGCGGCCTGGACCGCCCGAAACTGGGCTCCGTCGTGTTCGCGGACCCGCAGAAGCTCGCCGCGCTGAACGCGATCGTGCACCCGCTGGTGGGCGCCCGCTCCAGAGAGCTGGAGGCCGCCGCGGCCGAGGACTCCGTCGTCGTCCACGACGTCCCCCTGCTCGCCGAGAACGGCCTCGCGCCGCTGTACGACCTGGTGGTCGTCGTGGACGCGGCCCCCGAGACTCAGCTCGACCGCCTGGTGCGTCTGCGCGGCATGACGCCGGAGGACGCCCGCGCGCGCATGGCCGCACAGGCGACCCGCGAGAAGCGGCTGGAGATCGCGGACATCGTCGTCGACAACGACGTACCCCTCGACGACCTGCGGCGACGGGTGCGGGAGGTGTGGGCGGACCTCACCCGTCGGGCCCACGCGCCCCGGGCAGGATCCGAACACCCACAGGAATAGCGGGGTCGCAGGGGGCGTTGAACCGTCCCAGCAAGGGAAGGACTCAGCCGTGCCCGAGACCAGCGGTTCCACCGGACGTACTCCGGAGACGCATGTCATCGACTTCCGTGCCGCCGAGCATCTGCTCGCCGCGAAGGACCCACGGGGCGCGGTGAAGCTGCTCGACCGAGTCATAGCCGAGCACCCCGAGAACACGGCCGCCCGGCTGCTGCGCGCCCGTGCCTTCTTCGCCGCGGCCCAACTGCGGCCAGCCGAGCTTGAGTTCACCATCGTCCTGGAGCGCGAACCGGACAACGCGTTCGCGCACTTCGCCCTGGCCCGCACCTATCAGCGCCAGGCCCGCGACGACCAGGCCAAACGCCACTTCCGGCTCGCCGCGGCCCTCGACCCGAACCCGCAGTACCTGGAAGCGGCCCGGTTCGACTCCTGACGGCCGGGCCGCCGCTACGGCTGGTGATGTCTCGGCGGCTGGTACGGCGGGATGTCGCGGCCCGGCTGGTAGTGCGGGCCCTGACGGATGTGGCGCAGGACCATGACCAGGTCGACGGTGACGATCAGCCACAGCACCCCGCAGGCGACGGCCCAGCCGGTACGGCCGACGACAGCGAAGGCCGTCGTCCCGGCGATCGCCCAGATCAGGCCCCAGACGCTCAGCCAGAGCCGCATCCGCAGGGGACTGCGCGCTGTCGTCGGTTCACTGCCGGTACGCATCGGATCGCCACTCCTCCTCGTCCTATTCGGAAACGTACTCCCCGTCCCACACGTTTCTCCACATGACCGACGGGAACGGGGAGACGATGGTGCTGCTGGACGCGGTGCGGGCGGACGAGAGGCTCGCCGACTGGCTCAAGGGCCTGGAGGAGAGCGGGAGCGTCTCCGGAGCGGAGGCGCGGCTACCGGACGCCGACGACGGACTGCTCGACGCGCTGGTGGACCTCGCCGTGCCGTACGAGGACATCAACGACCTGATCGCGCTGCGCCGCACGCTGGCGGCCGACGAGGGGGCGACCTGGCTGTTCGGGCGGTGCGTCGACGCTCTGGTGCGGGACATGGGCCGGGTCGGCAAGGGGCTGCGCCTCCTGCCGCTGCCCCTGGAAGCGGGCCCGCTCGGCCGCTACTTCCACGTGTTCGTCCTCGTGGCGGCCCTGCCGTACGTGCGCGCGTACCACCGTGAGCGCGGGATCCCCGACGACGTCTCCCGGCGCACCCTGGCCGACCTGGGCCGAGGTCTGGTGCTGCACCGTCGGCGGTACGGCGTGGGCGGGCTCGTCGCGCCGACCTGGTTCTCGCTGCACTTCCACGGGGAGCTGTTCCAGCTCGGTCGGCTGCAGTACCAGCGTGCCCGGATGGGCGGACGGGAGGGCGTCGCGCTGGCGGCGGCGGGTCTCGCCCTGGGGCCCGGGGCCCCCTGCCTCGACCTGCACATACCCGATTACGCGGGGCCCCTGACGCCTACGGCGTGCGACCGGTCGCTGGCCTCGGCCCACGACTTCTTCGCACGGCACTTCCCGGAGGAGCGATACACGGCGGGCTGCTGCCACTCCTGGCTCCTCGACCCGCAGCTGCGGCGCTATCTGCCGGCGGACTCCAACATCGTCCGGTTCCAGCAGCGGTTCCGGGTCGCCGACGGCACCGGTGAACCCGAGGACGACCTGCCGGTCCGCTTCGTGTTCGGAGACCCCGACCTGCCGGTGGAGACACTGCCGCGCCGCACGCGTCTCGAACGGGCCGTGGTCGATCACTTGCGCGCGGGCGGGCACTGGTACAGCGGACACGGCTGGTTCGCCTGGTGAGGCATCCGAGGGCCACCGGAACCGAGCCGGCGGAGACACGCGGGTTCACCCCATCGGGTGACTCCTGACAGGAACGGCCCCTGCCTGCCCGGCCGTTGAACGGATATGGGCATTCAGATGCGTGACGGGTACGAAGGGACCGGGGCCGGCGCGATCACCCCGGACGGCTGCGCGGTCGAGCTGTACACGCGGCTGCCGGTGGGCGACGAACCGGAGGTGATCGCGGGCGTCGCACCCGCGGGTGCGCGCATTCTCGAACTGGGCTGCGGAGTGGGCCGGATGACCCACCCCCTGATCGAGCGGGGGTTCACCGTCACGGCGGTCGACGAGTCGGCGGAGATGCTGGAGCGGGTGCGCGGCGCCCGCACCATACATGCCTCGATCGAGGAGCTCGATCTGGACGAGAAGTTCGACGTGGTGCTGCTCGCCTCCTTCCTCGTCCACACCGGGGACCCCGAGGTGCGGCGGGGAATGCTCGCGACCTGTCTGCGGCATCTCGCGGACGACGGCTTCGTACTGATCCAGCGCGAGGGGGAGGACTACCACACGAACGTCCCCCGGGAGCGGGTCGACCCCCGAGGCTTCACCATCCGCATAGCCTCGACCGAACCGGTCGGGGACGGGGTCAACTCGGTGTTCGCGGAGTACTTCTTCCCGGACGGCGAATGGACCCAGACGTTCCGCTCGCGCCCCATGACCAAGGAGCAGTTCGAGGAGGCGCTGGCGGAAGCCGGGCTGACGGTGGACCGGTATCTGACGGAGGACCGGATCTGGGTGAAGGCGGTGCCGGTGGGGTGAGAGGCGGCCGGGGGCGAAGACTTTCGGCGTGAATTCCGGTCGGACGGCGATGAGTTCGGTGGAGTGGTCCGGTCTACCTCTGTGACAGCGAACATCCATCCGCTTCACTCAGGAGATCCCATGTCCGAGACCACCGCTCCCGTCACCCGCGCCGCGTCCGCCACCGTCTCCGCCGCCCCCTCGCAGGCCGTCCCGCGGGGCAAGGGCGCCCGGATCTCGCTGCGCGCGCTGCAGATCGCGCTCGCGCTGTTCTACGGGTTCGCGAGCGCTCTGCCCAAGCTGATCGCGCACCCGTCGGCCGTCGAGTCCTTCGAGACGCTCGGCTGGGGCAGCGCGGGGATGTACACCATCGGTGTGCTCGAACTGGCGGGTGCCGTCGGGCTGTTGATCCCCGTGCTGGCCCCGGTCGCGGCGGTGTCGCTGGGCGCGCTGATGGTGGGGGCGTTCATCACGCAGATCACCGCCTTCGACGGGGAGTACGCGGCGACACCGCTCATCCTGATCGTTCCGCTCGCCCTGATCGCCTGGGTGCGACGCCAGGACGCGGCCGGGCTGACGAAGCTCACGCCCGGCCGTCGGGCGTGACCGTCGCGGCCGTGCGGCCGCACGGCGGGGCGAGCGACAGCCACTGGTGGGCCTCCGGCGGGCGGACTCAGGTGGGACGGCGATGACGGTCGGCGTTCGCCGCCTCCGCGAGGCCCCGCAGGCGCTCCATGTCCCGCCGGTCGCGCTTGGTGGGGCGGCCGGCGCCCCGGTCACGGATCCCGGCGGGGGCGACGGCCTCGCGGGGCGGGGGCGGCGGGGAGTTGTCGACGTAGCACTCGGCGGCGACGGGCGCACCGACCCGCTTGCGGATCAGCCGCCGCACGATCACGATCCGCTCGTGGCCCCCGGCCTGGCGCAGTCGTACCTCGTCGCCGACGCGCACCGCGTACGCGGGCTTGACGCGTTCGCCGTTGACCCGCACGTGTCCGCCACGGCAGGCGGTGGCGCCCATCGAGCGGGTCTTGACCAGGCGTACGGACCAGATCCAGCTGTCGATGCGCACGCTCTCGCCGCTCGCCGGACGGGCCGCCTCGGCGGACGCCGCCGTCGACCCGTCGGAGCCCCCGTTCGTCACGGCCGGATCGCCCGCCCGCTCCCGCGTACCTTCAGAAGCCATGCCTCGACCTTAGCTCCCGGCCGGCCGCACGGGGGAGGCGATCACCGGACGTACCGTGGAGGGATGGACGGCGGCGGCAGCGGTGGTGGCGACGTGGTGGCCGACAGCGGATGCGGTGGCGGCGCGGGCACCGGGCTGGCCGCGCTGGACGCGCGGATCACCGGATGCCGGGCCTGCCCCCGGCTGGTCGAGTGGCGGGAGGAGGTCGCGCGCACCCGGCGGGCCGCGTTCGCCGACCAGGAGTACTGGGGGCGGCCGGTACCGGGCTTCGGGCCGGCCGACGCCGCGCTGCTGATCGTGGGGCTCGCGCCCGCCGCGCACGGGGCGAACCGGACGGGCCGGATGTTCACCGGCGACCGCTCGGGCGACGTGCTGTACGCGGCGCTGCACGACGTGGGCCTGGCCTCACGCGCCACGGCGACCGCCGTGGACGACGGGCTGGAGCTGTACGGCGTACGGATCACCTCACCCGTGCACTGCGCGCCGCCCGCCAACAGGCCGACGCCCGAGGAGCGGAACACCTGTCGGCCCTGGCTGCGCCAGGAGTTGGAACTGCTGCGGCCGACGCTGCGGGCCGTGGTCGTCCTCGGTGCCTTCGGGTGGCAGGCCGCGCTGCCCGCGCTCGCCGAGGCCGGTTGGGCCGTTCCCCGGCCCCGGCCCGTCTTCGGTCACGGCAGCCACGTACGGCTCGACGATCTCGACCTCTTCGGCTGCTTCCACGTCAGCCAGCGCAACACCTTCACCGGCCGCTTGACCCCGGCCATGCTGCGGGACGTCCTGCGCAAGGCGGCGAGGTCGGCGGGGCTGGCGGTCGCGGGGTAGGCGAGGGGGAGGGGCCCCGCCCGCCCGGCGGAAAACCGGCTGTCGACCGTGTCGTAAGCCGGTTAGGGTCGCGCAATGCCCCTCTATCCGGAGATCGAACCGTACGACCACGGCATGCTCGACGTCGGGGACGGCAACCGCGTGTACTGGGAGGTCTGCGGGAATCCGCGGGGCAAGCCCGCTGTCGTGCTGCATGGCGGGCCGGGCTCCCGGGCCAACGCCTGGTTCCCCCGGCTCTTCGACCCCGAGGCGTACCGGATCGTGCTGCTGGACCAGCGCGGCTGCGGGCGTTCGACACCGTCGGCGAGCGCGTACGAGACCGACATGAGCGTCAACACGACGGATCACCTGATCGCCGATCTGGAGCTGCTGCGGCGGCACCTCGGGATCGGGCGGTGGCTGGTGTGGGGCGTGTCGTGGGGCTCGGCGCTCGGTCTGCGCTACGCCCAGACGCATCCGGAGTCCGTGACGGAGCTGGTCCTCACGGGGGTCGCCACCGGATCCGACGCCGAGGTCGCCCTGCTGACCAGGGGACTCGGGCAGTTCTTCCCGGAGGCGTTCGAACGATTTCTGGCCGAGCTGCCCGAGGATGAGCGGCACGGGAATCTGCCGGCCGCCTACAACCGGTTGATCGAGTCGCCCGACGAGGCGGTGCGCATCCGGGCCGCGCGCGCCTGGACGGACTGGGAGACGGCCATCGCGGCGCAGCCGCCCCGCTCCGTGCCGCGCTACGAGGACCCCCTCTTCCGCTACGGCTTCGCCCGCACCGTCACCCACTACTGGGGCAACGGCCACTTCCTCGGCGACGGCGGCGACGGCGACGGCGGCGACGGCGACGGTGTGGTCCTGCGTGACGCGCCACTGCTCAAGGGCATCCCGGGCACCCTCGTCCAGGGCAGCCTCGACCCCGGCAACCTCCTCGGTATCGTCTGGCGCCTCCACCACGCCTGGCCCGGCAGCGAGCTGGTCCTCGTCGACGACGTGGGACACGACGCGGGCGCGCCGGACATGGCGGAGGCACTGGTGGCGGCGACGGACCGCTACGCCGGCAACGGCTGAGCGCCGGACGACGCGGGCCGCCGAGATGGGCCGGGTGTCGACACCCGGGTCCGGCGAGGCGCCGTAGGGGCTCCAGCGGTACCGGGGGAAAAAGCCGGTGGAGTCGCGCCACCCCCGCCGTGAACGCCCCGGCGCCCGCGATCGCCGCTCCGCTCAACAGCCCACGTCTGTTGACCGTGCCCACTTCCTAACTGTCCTGGTGGATACCCGAGTTGACGGTCGGCAGCGTGTTGGCGGGGCGGTGCTCACGGTTCACCGGGTTTCCGCCCGCTGTTCCGGCCGGGCTCGGGGCCGTCGTCGGGCTCCGGGTCGTCATCGGGCTCGCGGCTCCTCGCCGCTCCCACTGTCCTCTCCGCCCGCTCCGCCCTCTCCGCCCCCTCTGTCCTCGCCGAACAGGTGCCGCACGGTCGACCGGTAGTTGGTCCGGACGTGGGTGAGGGCGTGCGCGCGGGCGCGGTCGGGGTCGCCGGAGGCGATGGCGTCGTACAACTCCCTGTGTTCGGCCAGGAGTTGGGGCCACTCGGTGTTCCGGCGGGTCAGCCAGCGCAGTCGGCCGTCTACCGGCTCCATGACGGAGCTGAGCAGGCTGTTGCCGGCCATGGCGAGGACGCGGTCGTGGAAGCGCGTGTTGATGTCGGTGATCGCCTCGGCGTCCCCGGCGCGGGTCGCCTCCGCCGCCCGGTCGAGCAGGGTTGAGAGCTCGGCGAGGGACTCCGGGGTGGCGCGGGAGGCGGCGAGCCCGGCCGCGTACACCTCCAGGGCCTCGCGCAGCTCGAAGAGTTCCGTCACGTCCGCCGGGGTGAGACGGCGGACGACCGTACGACGCGGGGTCTCGAAGTGGACGAAGCCCTCGGCGACCAGTGCGCGGATCGCCTCGCGGACCGGGACCCGGGAGACCCCGAAGCGGTCGGCCAGCTCGCGCTCGACGAGCCGGTCGCCCGGGCGGAGGCGTCCCGCGATGATGTCCTGCCGCAAAGTGCCCAGGACGCGCTCGCGCACCGCGCCCAGAGGTTCGATCTTCGCTCCTTCGGGAGCCAGGGAGCTCATGGAGCAATCTTCGCCGACGCGGAGGGTGTTTTACGGGGCGTTAACGACAGCGACATCGGTCCGAACGGTTGACGGGAGGAGTATGAGCGCAGTTTGGTATACCAAACAGCGCGAGGTGCTCTCCTGGTCCCCCACGCCGGTCCCGCACCCGTCCCCTCCACCCACCCTCGTCTCCTCTCGCTCCTGGAGGCTCCGTGTCCCTCGCCGACAGTGCCGAAGCCACCGGCACCACAGCGTTCGTCCCCGACCCCCGCCTCACCAACGAAGACCTCGCGCCCGCCGAGAAGCGCAACTGGAAGGTCTTCGACCTCTTCGCCCTGTGGATGTCCGACGTCCACAACCTCGGCAACTACACGTTCGCCGCGGGCCTCCTCGTCCTCGGCATGAACGTCTGGCAGGTGTTCACGTCGCTGCTCGTCGGCTTCGTGATCATCTATGTCGGGATGAACTGGATGGGGAAGATCGGACAGCGCCACGGCGTGCCCTTCCCCGTGGTCAGCCGCATCAGCTTCGGCATCTGGGGCGCCAACATCCCGGCCATCATCCGGGCCGTGATCGCCATCATGTGGTACGGCATCCAGACCTACCTCGCGTCCGTCGCCGTCAACATCATGCTGCTGGCCGCCTGGCCGGGCCTGGAGTCCTGGACCCACGACTCCTTCCTCGGCCTGCACCACCTCGGCTGGATCACCTTCGTCGCCCTCTGGCTCATCCAGGCGGTGATCATCAGCCAGGGCATGGAGTCGGTCCGCAAGTTCCAGGACTTCTGCGGCCCGGCGATCTGGATCGTCATGATCGCGCTGGCCGTCTGGATCCTCGCCAAGGCCGGCTGGACCATCTCCCTCACCTCGACCCCGAACCCGGTCTCCGTCGGCGAGCAGTGGCGGCAGTGGTTCGGCGCGATCGGGCTGGTCCTCGCCACCTACGGCACGCTGATGCTCAACTTCTGCGACTTCTCCCGCTTCGCCCCCGACTACAGGACGGTCAAGCGCGGAAACTTCTGGGGCCTGCCGATCAACTCGACCGCCTTCGTGGTGGTGTCCGTCATCGTCACCGCGGGCTCCATCGAGGTGTTCGGCAAGGCGATCACCGATCCCGCCCACCTCGTCGCGGAGATCGGCAACACCTGGATCCTCGTCCTGGGCGCCCTGACCTTCGCCATCGCCACCATGGGCGTCAACATCGTCGCCAACTTCGTCTCGCCGGCGTACGACCTCGCCAACGTCTGGCCGCAGAAGATCACCTTCAAGGTCGGCGGCATGATCAGCACGGTCGCGGCGCTGGTCGTGACCCCCTGGAACCTCTTCTCCAACCCCACCGTCGTGCAGTACTTCCTCGGCGGCCTGGGCGCCTTCCTCGGCCCGCTGTTCGGTGTGATCATGCTCGACTACTTCTGGGTCAAGCGTGGCCGCATCGACGTCGACGAACTCTTCAACGCCGAGCCCGGCTCCCGCTACTACTACCGCAACGGCGTCAACCCCAAGGCCCTGTGGGCGTTCCTGCCGGCCGCCGCGGTCTCGGCGGTGCTCGCCCTGGTGACCACCTTCAGCGAGGTCGCCCCGTACTCCTGGTTCATCGGCACGGCGCTGGCCGCCGGGCTGTACGCGGTGCTGTGCCGGGACGAGCGGGCCGCGGCGTCGGCCTCCTCCGCGACGGCTTCCCCCGGAACTCCTTCGTCCGCGTCGACGCCCGCCGTGGAGGGCTGAGCGTGCGCATCGTCGTCACGAACTGCAACACGACGCAGGGAATGACCGAGGAGATCGTGCGAGGTGCCCGGGCCGCCGCAGGCCCGGGCACCTCCGTGACCGGACTGACCCCCGCCTGGGGGCCCGAGTCCGCGGAGGGCTGGCTCGACAGCTACCTCTCCGCCGCCGCCGTCCTCGACGCCCTGCGGACCTACCAGGAGCCGTGCGACGCCGTCGTCATGGCCGGCTTCGGGGAGCACGGGCGCGAGGGCGCGCGTGAACTGCTCGACGTCCCCGTCGTCGACATCACCGAGGCCGCCGCCCACCTCGCCTGCCTGCTCGGACGGCGCTACGGGGTGGTGACCACCCTGGACCGCACCTGCGGGCAGATCGAGGACAGCCTGGACACCGCCGGTGTGGGCCGCAACTGCGCCGCGATCGTCGGCACCGGGCTCGGCGTCCTCGACCTCGCCGACACCGACCGCACCACCCGCGCCTTCCTCGCGGCCGGGCAGCGCGCCCGCGACGCCGGGGCCGAGGTGCTGGTCCTGGGGTGCGCCGGGATGACCGGGCTGCAGCGGACGGTGGGGGAGAAGCTGGGGGTGCCGGTCGTCGACGGGGTGGGGGCGGCCGTGAAACTCGCCGAGTCGCTGGTGACGCTGGGGCTGACCACCAGCCGGGCGGGGGGCTACGCGAAGCCGTTGCCGAAGAGCCGGATCTGGGGGAACGGGACGGGGCGGTAGGGGGCGCGCACGTCACGGGACCATTGCCTCGCGGGGGCACTGCCCTTGCGGGCCACCGTCCTCGCGGGGCCACGGCCCTTACGGGGTCACAGCCTTACGGGACCACCGCCGTCGCCGTGATCTCCACCAACTGTCCCGTGTAGCCGAGGCAGGCCACACCGAGGAGGGTCGAGGAGTGGGGGCCGATGCTCAGGCCGGACGCCTCGACGACGTCCCAGACGGCGGACAGGACAGCCGGCTCGCTGCTCACGACGTACACGTCGGTGTAGGCGACGTGCTCGAAGTCGCTTCCCACCGCCCGTAGTTGCTCGCCGAGGTTGGCCAGCACCTGCTGGGCCTGCCGCACCGGATCGCCCTCCCCGACCAGTTTCCCGTCGGCGTCCAGCGGGACGGAACCGGCGAGGAAGGCGAGCTTCGTCCCGGCCTCGACGACGGACGCGTGCGCGTAGACGGGCGGTGTGAAGAGGCTGGGGACCGTGGTGCGCCGGATCATGACTGCTCCCGATGGACGACTTGGGGAACTGGGTGAGGACAACCTGTCGATCATGCGCGCCCCGCTCTCGCTCCGCATCCGAATTCCGGCGGGGGGAGGGGAGGGGCGAGCGGCCAGTCAGTCGTCCGAGGTCACGACGGTGGGCCGGCCTGCGAGGATGCCGCCGTCGAGAACGAATTCGCGGCCCGTCGAGAACGTGGCGTCGGCGATGACGAAGAGCACCATGCGTGCGACCTCCTCGGGTTCCCCGAAGCGGGGGAGGGCTGCCCGGCGGTGTAGGCGTCGCCGAAGCCGGCCGTCATCGGAGTGCGGATGGCGCCGGGGTGGACGGAGCAGACCCGGACTCCGTCGGGGCCAGTTCCAGCGCCGCCGTCTTCGTCAGCCCGCGCAGACCCCATTTGCTCGCCGCGTACGAGCCGATACCCGCGTACGAGGTCAGGCCGGCGAGGGAGGAGATGTTCACGATCACTCCGCCCCCGGCCCGGCGCAGCGAGGGCGCCCCCGCGTGCATGCCCAGGCACGGGCCCTGCGGATTGACGTCGAGGACACGGCGGAACGAGGCGAGGGACTGCTGCTCCATCGAGCCCCACTCGGCGATCCCCGCGTTGTTCACCAGCACCGAGACGGGACCCAGGTCCCGTTCCACCTCGGCCACCGCCCGCTGCCGGCCCTCCTCGTGCGTGACGTCCAGGCGCTGGTGGCGGGACCGCCCGCCGACATCCGCCGCCAGTTCCGCTCCCTCGGCGTCCCGGACGTCGGCGACCACCACATCGGCCCCCTCCGCCGCGAGGAGACGCGCCACGGCGGACCCGATCGCTCCCGCGCCGCCGGTGACGATCGCCACCCGCTCGTCCAGACGTCCCATCACGATCTCCCGCTCCTGAAAAGCGGCGTCATCGGCGCGCCGTCCCCAGCATCGACCGCGCCACGGCCGACCGCGGTTCGAACCGCGATGATTCCGCCCGTATTCCGTGCCGAACAGCTCTGCGAAATAATCCTTCGAAAAGAGAGAACCTCCGCTGTTAACGTCTTCCACGTGGCGAAACTCAATCAGATCATCGCAGTGGAGAAGGGCGTCAAGGCCAAGTCCCAGCAGGACCTGACGGCCGCTCATCACGGGCTGCAGAAGCCGGCGTTGCTGGCCGGTATCGCGCGTACCTATCAGCCGAAGGACGAGGAGGGCGAGCAGTTGCCGCCCGAATCGACCCGGGTGCAGGTGCGGGCGGAGGACGTGTTGCGCGAGACAGCGGGAGTTCTCACGCGACTGTTCGACGTGACCGCCACCAAGGACTGGGCCAACTGCACCGCACGGGCGGACGTGAAGGTCGAGGGCCGGGTGCTCGTCGCCGACGTGCCCGTGGCCTATCTGCTCTTCCTGGAGAAGCAGCTCGGGGAGATCAACACGCTGGTGCGCAAGCTGCCCGTCCTCGACGCCTCCGAGGCGTGGGCGCAGGACCCTTCCACCGACGCCTGGAAGACCGAGGCCGTGCGGACGGTGCGGACGAAGAAGGTGCCGCGCAACCATGTGAAGGCCGAGGCGACCGAGAAGCACCCCGCCCAGGTGGAGGTGTACTACGAGGACATTCCGGTCGGCTACTGGACGACCGTGAAGTTCTCCGGAGCCCTGCCCGCCCGGCGCGTGAACGAGATCCTCGACCGCGTCGAGAAGTTGCAGCAGGCCGTGAAGTTCGCGCGGGAGGAAGCGAACGGCGTGGACGTCGTCGACCAGCGGGTCGGTGACGCCGTATTCGGCTACCTGTTCGGATAGTTCGGGTAGCCTCATGAACTCCCCGGTCGGCCTGTGAGCCGGGCGGGGTGCGCGAGGAGCGCAAGCTGAAGCTGAGGCTTGTCGTGACGGAGCGGTCCGTACCCGCCGAAGAATTCAGGGACGGGCCGTGATCAATCTCAGACTATTGCTCCAGACTCAGTATTCGCCGCCGATCGCCGCAACGACCGGACTCAGGCCCCGGACGTCGAAATGCTGGTTCAAGTCCAGCCCGCGCAGCTCGATGCGTGGTGGTCCAAAGGCAGGACGCGGCGACATGATGACTGACCTGGGTTCTCAACCGTGCGGCGTGCCCATGGGGCGGCATATCAGGGCCCGGGGGCCGGCTACGTCCCCGGGTCCACCTTTATTGCGTTCATAAAGAACATGGCCTCTGCAGAGATCGTCACATCGCGTTAATACGAGCGCCCCATATCCTCCAGGTCCGCGCCCTACGGTGGAACACACACGCACACCACCAACGCCCCGGCCACCGTCGCCCGAAGGCACACCCCCGCCCTCACCCGACGACAGGAGCCCCGTGTCCCGCCGCGCCGTCCTCGCCCTGCCGCCCTGGCTTGCCCATGCTCTGCGTGCGCAGAGGGGGCCGGTGCCCTGGAACGCGGTGCTGCGGGGCGCCTTGGCCGGCGGACCGTTGCTCCTGGTCGCCGTGGTGTCGGGGCACCCCTCCGTCGGGGTCGTCGCCGCACTCGGCGCCATGCTCGCCGGAATCAACGACCGGCCCGGCAGCAGGCGCGTCGCCGTGCAGCGTCTCGGGGTGCCCGCGCTCGCCGGAGCCGTGGGGCTGCTCGTCGGGACGTACGCCGGACAGTACGCCGGAGCCGTCGTCCTCACCCTGCTGCTCACCGCGCTCGGGCTGCTCGCCGGCGCGATGAGCGCGGTCGGGCCCGTCGCCTCCGGAGCGGGCACCCAGCTGCTGGTCGCCGCCGCCATCGGCGCAGGAATGCCGCTGCCCGAACCAGGATGGCAACGGGCGCTCGCCTACCTCGCCGGCGCCGGATGGCTGCTCGCGCTGCGCCTCGCCCTGCCCACCCCCGCGATCCTCACCGCCGGCGACTACCGCTTCGACGGCGAACGGGACGCCGTCGCCGCCGTGTACGACGCGATCGCCGGCCTGCTGGACGCCGTGGGCACCCCGGACGCGATCGCCCGACGGGCCGCGCTGACCGCCGCCCTCGACCACGCCCAGGACGCGCTCGCCGGGCCCCGGCTGCGGCGGTACGCCAGTTCGTCGTCCGAGCGGCGACTGCACGCCCAGTACGCCGCCGCACTACCGCTCGCCGAGGCGGCGACCGCGCTGGCCTGGGCCGGGGACGCCGTCGTCGGCCGGGCCTCCGAAGGGCCCCGGCGCCTCGCCGACGCCGTGCGCGGCAACACCGCCACCGGGCCGCTGCCCGCTCCCTCCCGCTCCGCGCCCGCGCTGCGCGCCCTCGACGACGCGCTCCTGCGCGCCGCCGAGGCCTTCGACCGGGGCGGCGACGCACACGACCTGCACACCCGCCGCCGTACCCTCGGATCGCTCGTACGGCTCGGTCTCGGCTCCGGCGGGCGCGAGTACGGGCTGCGGGTCGCCCTGTCCTTCGGCGCCGCCGCGGCCGTGGCACAGGCGCTGCACCACCACCACTGGTACTGGCTGCCCGCCACCGCCGTCTTCCTGGTCAAGCCCGACCTCGGGCCGCTCGTATCCCGAGTGCTGTGCCGGGCGGCCGGGACTGTGCTCGGCGCCGTCCTCTTCGCCGCCTTCGCCGCCGTACTGCCCCGGCCGGAGGGGCTCATCGCCCTGGTCGCGGTGAGCGGGGCGCTGATCCCCGTCGCCACACGGCACTTCGCCGCCCAGACCGCCGTCGTCACCGTCCTCGTCCTCGCCCTCGTCATGGTCGGTGGAGACCCCCAGGCCTCCTGGAGCCGTATCGCCGAGACACTGCTGGCCTGCGCCATCGTCCTGCTCGTCGGTCACCTGCCGATGCCCAAGGGGCAGCGCGGCGGGGGCGTACGCGCCCGGCTCACCGAAGCGTGCACGGCGGCGCACGCCTACCTGGCCCACGTCCTGAACGAGTCGCGCGCGCCCGGCGGGTCCGCGCAGACCGGGGTGTCCACGCCCAACGGCGTGACCGTATCCGTCGGGGCCGCCCTGCCGGGGGAGGCCGACGACAGGGCCGCCCGCTGGACCCTGCGGCGCGAGGCCTACCGCTCGCTCGCCCGGGCCCGCGCCGCGATCGCCCTCTCCGGGGCCGAACTGCCCGCACTGGCCCGGCACACCGAGGGCACCGACGAGATCGCCGCCGTTCTCGAACGGCTGGTCGACACCACCACCGCCTGCGCCGTGCACCTCGACGACACCGGGCGGCTCGGGCGCCACCACACCGAGCGGCTCACCGCGCTCCTCGACGAACTCGCACGCCACCGGAGGCACGCCGACATCAGCCTCCCCGACGCACCGGACGTGGCCGACGTACTGCCGAGGCAAGGCCTCAGCGCCTGAGCCGCGCGCCTGAGCCGCGCGCCTGAGCCCGCGCCCGGTAGCACCGCGCAAGCCGGCGCGCCCGCCCGGTGGGGCGCGCCGGACGCGGCCGGATCCCAACCTCCTCCCCCCGGATGCGCCCGTTCCGCCCCCCTCCCGAGCGCGCCACGGCCGTACCGTAACGACATGACGTCGCCTCCCTCCTCGTCCCCCTTCTCCTCGCACTCGGCCCCGTCTCCCGCCGATCTCGTCATCACCGGCTGCACCGCCCTCGTCCACGACGAGCACGAGCGGATCGCGTTCGTCGAGGACGCCGCGATCGTCGTACGGGAGGGGGTGATCGTCAGCATCGGACCGGCGGAGGAGACGGCCCCCGTGGCCACGGCGGAACGCATCGACGCGCGGGGCCAGGTCGCCGTGCCGGGGCTAGTCAACTGCCATACGCACGCGCCGATGGTGGCGCTGCGCGGTATCGCGGAGGACCTGCCCGCGCAGGAGTGGTTCGACGACGTCATCTGGCCCGTCGAGTCCAACCTGACGGCGCGGGACGTCGAGCTGGGAGCGCGGCTGGCCTGCGCGGAGATGATCCGCGGCGGCGTGACCTGCTTCGCCGACCACTACTTCGCGATGGACGCCGTCGCCGCCGTGGTCGAGGAGACCGGCCTGCGGGCGCATCTGGGAGAGGCCTTCTTCTCCTCGCAGGGACCCGAAGGCCGCGAGAGGTCCCTGGAGTTCGCACTACGGCACCGGGGCGCGGCCGGGGGCCGCATCACCACCGCGCTCGCCCCGCACGCCCCCTACACCGTCGACGACGCCGACCTCGCCGCGACCGCCGCACTCGCCCGCGACCACGGTCTGCCGGTGCATCTGCACGCCGCGGAGAGCCGTGACCAGACCGACAACAGCCTGGCCCGGCACGGCGTCACCCCCATCGAGGTCCTGGAACGCACCGGACTGCTCGGCGTCCCCGCGGGCGTCCTCATCGCGCACGGCACCGGCATCGTCGAGCGCGACCTGCCGGTCCTGGAGCGGGCGACGGGACCGGTGGCCGTCGCGACCGCACCCCGCGGATATCTCAAGTTCGCCTGGCCCACCACCCCGGTGCGCGCCCTGCGCCGTATCGGCGTCCCCGTCGGACTCGCCACGGACGGCGCCGCCTCCAACAACTCCCTCGACGTGTGGGAGGCCATGGCCCTCACCGCGCTCGTGCAGAAGTCCACCGAGGGCGACCCGCGGTGGCTGACCTCCCGCCAGGCCCTGCACCATGCCACGCTGCAGAGCGCACGGGCCGTGGGACTGGGGGAGAACATCGGCAGCCTCGCACCCGGCCGGCGTGCCGACATCGCCCTGGTCGACCTCACCGGCCCGCACACCCAGCCGGTGCACGACCTCGCCGCCACCCTCGTGCACAGCGCCCGCTCCGCCGACGTGACCACCACGATCGTCGACGGCCGCGTCCTCATGCGCGACCGCGAGCTGCTCACCGTCGACGTGCGGGCGACGGTACGGGAGATGACGGGCCGCCTGACCGCACTCACCGACCGCAGCCACGGCGGCCGGATCCAGGACTACGACAAGCCGCCCGGGTAGCCGACGGATTCCGCCCTCCGAGGCGCGCATGGGACGGGCGGCGCGTTGGTACTCGTCGTACGGCAACGCCTTCGACGGGGTGACAAGTAGTGCAAGTGTTGGCACGAAGCGTCACCGGAATGTGTGGTTTCTGAGAGGTACCTCACGATCCGCCGTTGACCTCGTGTCAACTACGTCTCAGTACCGTCACTTCGCGAGCCGTTCACCCCATGGTTGGCGTTTAAATCTACGAGCTGACTAGCCGCGGGCTACGGGCTCACGGGTACAGCGCGACATGGAGGTGCAGGGTGAACGGGCGAACGGTGCTGGGGCGCTTTCCCGCCGGGGGGCCGCGCGGCTCGTGGCCGGCGGAGGAGTTGGCGCACGCGGCCCGCCTCGAGGGGCAGCAGGCCGAGGTCGTCATGGACATCGCGACGGACATGTTCCTGGTCATCGTGCGCGGCGCCGAGACCCCCGCGACGGCGTCGGCCTGATCCCCGCGACCGCGTCGGCCTGATCCCCGCGACCGCCTCGCCTGACCGCCGCGACCGCGTCGGCCCGACCGTCACCTTGCCTTCGGCGCGGGAACCCTCACCGCGGCAGCCCGCTCGGCCGGCACCCTCGCCGTGAACTGCTGCGCCTGGAGCGAGTACAGCTCGGCGTACACCCCGCCCGTGGCCAGCAGTTCCTCCGGGGTGCCGGACTCCACCAGGCGTCCCTGGTCGAGGACGTGCACGAGGTCGGCGTGGCGGACCGAGGCCAGCCGGTGGGTGATCAGGACGACCGTCTGACCGGTGCCCGCCAGGGCGCGGATCTTCTCGAAGACCTCCAGCTCGGCGCGCGCGTCCAGGGCGGCGGTAGGCTCGTCCACGATGAGGATGCGCCCACGCCGGTACGCGGCCCGCGCGATCCCCAGCCGCTGCCACTGCCCGCCCGACAGCTCGTGCCCGCCGCTGAAGCCCCGGGCCAGAAGCGTGTCGAGGCCACGCGGCAGATCCTCCACCACGTCCTGCGCCCCGGCCTCCGCGACGGACGCGGCGAGCCGCTCCTCGGTCAGCGGCGCCGAGGGCCGGCCGATCGCCATGTTCACGCGGGCGGTGAAGGGCCATCGCTTGAAGTCCTGCGCGACCATCGCGATGCGCTCGGCCAGCTGCCGCCGGTCGGCGCCCGCCGCGTCCACGCCGTCCCACATGATCTTGCCCTGGTCCGGGGTGTACAGCCCGGCGAGCAGCTTGACCAGGGTCGTCTTGCCCGAGCCGTTCTCACCGACGAGGGCCACGATCTTGCCGAGCGGCACGTTCAGGGTGACGTCCTTGAGGGCGGGCCGGCCGGCCTTCCCCGGATAGGAGAAGGTCACGTTCTCCACCCGGATCTCCCGCGGTTCCTCCGGCAGCGGATCACCGCCCTCCGGGATCGCGCGCTTGGCGGCCTCCACGTACAGCCGCTGCATGTCGCCCACGAAGAGAGCCTCCTCGTGCAGGGAGTTCACCTCCAGGACCAGCGTGTCCAGGCTCGACGAGCCCGTGCGGATCGCGATGACCGCCGTCCCCGCCACGGACAGCGCCATGGCACCGGCGAGCAGCAGACCGCCCAGCGTCGCGTACGTCGCCACGGTGGCCAGACCGGTCCACACGGCCGCGTACAGGCCCGTACGGGCCGCCAGCCGGGCCAGCCGGGCCTGTTCGGCCTCCGCGGTCTCCGACATCGACCGGAAGTGGCGCAGCAGGAAGGGACCGACGCCGTGCACCCGGATCTCCGGGGCGGCCTCCGGCTCGATCAGCAGGGAGCCGATCAGATAGCCCGCGCGCGCGTGCTGCACCCAGGCGTGGAAGGACGTGTAGCGGCGGCGGGCGATCGTCAGGGAACTCCATGCGCTCGGCAGGGTCATCGTGACCAGCAGGGGCAGCAGGGCCGGGTGCAGCACGGTCAGCACGCCGGCGGCCGCGATCAGCGAGATCAGCGCGTTGACCACGCGCGCCGAGTAGCTGATCATCCGGCGGGCCGACTGGGCGCCGTACTTCGCGGTGTCCAACAGCTTGTGGAAGCCGTCGTCCTCGATCGCGGACAGCTCCACCGCCGCCGCCCGCTCCAGATACAACTCGGTCGCGACCCGCTCCACCTTCGGTTCCAGCCGGCCCGTGGCGTACGTCGACGCGGCCCGCAGCAGCGTGGCCACCAGCATGACCGCGGCGATGGTGACGAGGGCGGGGACCGCTTCCCGCAGGCGCGCCTCGACCGTGCCGTCCGCCATCAGCCGGGCCAGGATCGTGTTCACCGCGAGCAGGCTCACCGCCTGGGCGAGGCCGCGGCCCGTCTCGGCGGCCAACACGGTCCGGGCGGCCCGCCGGTCCGCCTGCCAGGCGAGCCGGAAGCTCGACGCGAGCAGCGACGGCAGCCGCCGCACCATCGCGCGGAAGTTCAGCTCCAGAAAGGCGTTGGCGTGCTGCGACCAGCCCATGTCGTACCGCAGCGGCCCTCCGAAGAGCAGTGTCTCCGACTCGGACGTCTCCGGCTTGCCCCCATCACGCGCCTTCCCCACTCATGGCCTCCCCCGGTCGTCGCAGAGGGCCACTATCCCGACACCCTCCGCTCCCGACCAGGGCGCACGACGGTGCCACCATGACCCACCCGGAGCACAAGGGGCGCGCGAAGGGGTTTTCGGGAGCCCCGGAGCCCTCTTGCGAAGAGCCGCAGGCCCCTTCAGCCAGGGGCACGGGAAAGGGGCACGGGAAAGGGGCGCAGCTCCTGTCAGGATCCGGCGCCACCGGCGGAGCTGAGCCCTACGCGGTCATCCGGGACCATGTGGGCGTCGTCCCCGTCACCCGGCACAACGCCAGATACAGCGGTATCGGCGGCGTATAGGGAATCGTCCCCTCGGGCCTGAGGATGAGCCCGGGGGCGGCCTCGCCGTCGGAGACCAGCGCGCCGGTGGTGTAGCGCACCGGCGACGGCCATTCCAGCGCGTAGTCGGAGTCGGCCGGCACGATCCACCACCAGTGCGCCCGGTCGGCGTAGACACAGCCCACCCGCGGCAGCCGGGGCAGGACCATCGGCCCGAAGCGGCAAGGGACGGCGACCGCGTCACATCCCATGGGCGCGGTCATGCCGTCAGGCAGGGGGATGGGGCGGGGCGGCGCGGCGGAACGCTGGGCGCGGCGCAGTCGGGTCAGGGTGTCGAGGCTCACCACGCGGGCCACTCTGCCTCCACCGGGGGGCCGAGTGGGACCGATCGACCCGCTCACACCCATTCGGCCCCCGTCCGCCGTCCGACCTGCGGCCGGACTCCGACTTCCGTACGACATTCGAAACCCGTGCGGTACCCGGCCTCACCTGCGCCGCGGCCGCCCTCGACGCTCGTGAGACGGAAGGCCTCCGCCCCACCGTCCCGGTCCTCCGCCGGCGGCTTCTTCGCGCCCCAGCCGAGATCGGAGCGGGCCGCCGTGTCCGTGGCTCCGCCCGCGCCCAGGGTGATGTCCGCGACCGTCTCGGGCGTGAGCACCGGGGCGGTGGGGGCGAGCAGCCCGCGCGGTACGTCCGCCCACACCAGGAGTCCCAGGCCGACCGGCTGGGCACCCCATGAGCGGCAGAGGGACTCTATGAGGAGCAGCCCCCTGCCGTGTTCCTCCTCGGGCCGCTGCGGCGAGGGGTGCGGCTCGCCGGGAGCGCAGCCCTCGTCCCGTACCGCTATCCGCACCAGATCCTCGCCGTCGTGCAGCTCGCAGACGATCTGGGCGCTCGCGGTGTGCACGATCGCGTTGGTCACCAGCTCGGACACGACGAGGGCGGCCGTGTCGCAGGTGTCCTCGCACAGGGCCCAGCCGGTGAGCTGGTCACGGGTCACGCGCCGGGCCTGGGCCACGGCACCCGGGTGCGCGGCCAGCTCGAATCGAAACCGGCGCTCGGCGATTGTCTCGGGGCGCGCCCCGGCAGCCGGACCGGGACCGACACGGTCACCGGCGGCGTCTGTTCCTAACGGCGCAGGGGGCGGAATCACGCTTGCCACTATCGCCCCGCCGTGAACACTTGGCAAGTGTCACTCTGAAAATTGCAGAGTGCCGTATGACTCTCTGAACGGTCGTGGCACACTGCACGCAACAGCACGTGTAGCGGCGCCAGTTGGAAATCCCTCACACAACGTTCGTATGCACGCACAGTGTTCGTATGTGTACACGGACAGGTGTGACGCGCAGGGCCTCCGAACGGCGCCGCAAGGCTGTCGGCACCGGGACGGGCCGGACATCGACGCAGATCAGCGCAGAGTC
This sequence comes from Streptomyces akebiae, assembly GCF_019599145.1. Taxonomy (NCBI): domain Bacteria; kingdom Bacillati; phylum Actinomycetota; class Actinomycetes; order Kitasatosporales; family Streptomycetaceae; genus Streptomyces; species Streptomyces akebiae. The sequence continues at coordinate 7,833,108 of NZ_CP080647.1, forward strand.
AGAGGGAAGAGAGGCGAGATGAGCGAGCCGCGGTCCGCGCCGACGGTCGGGCAGGTCGTGCTCGGTCGGCGTCTGCTGGACCTGCGTGAGCGCGCGGGCATCAGACGCGAGGACGCCGCACGCGTCCTGCACGTCACCGCCGCCACGGTCCGCCGCATGGAGACCGCCGAGGTCGCCCTCAAAATCCCCTACCTCCAACTCCTGCTGAAGGCGTACGGGGTCGGCGACGAGGAGGCCGAGACCTTCGTCCGGCTCGCCGAGGAGGCCAACAAGCCCGGCTGGTGGCAGCGCTACCACGACATCCTGCCGGGCTGGTTCTCCATGTACGTCAGCCTGGAGGGCGCGGCCTCCCTGATCCGTGGCTACGACCCCCACTTCGTCCCCGGCCTGCTGCAGACCGAGGACTACGCGCGTTCCGTCATGACATCGGGCGCCATCGGCCAGACCAAACCCGCGGACATCGAGCGCCATGTCGACCTGCGCATGCAACGCCAGGAACTGCTCACCCGTGAGGGTGCGCCCCGGCTGTGGTTCGTGATGGACGAGACCGCCCTGCGCCGCCCCGTCGGCGGACCGGCGGTCATGCGCGCCCAGATCGACCGACTGCTGGAGGCGATGGAGCTGTCCCATGTGACGCTGCAGGTCGCCACGTTCGACACAGGACCGCACCCCGGCACGTACGGGCCGTTCGTCCTGTTCCGTTTCGCCATGCCGGAACTTCCGGACATGGTCTACAGCGAGTACCTGACCGGCGCCGTCTACCTGGACGACCGCTCCGAGGTGGCGACCCACCTCGAGGTCATGGACCGCATGGCGGCGCAGGCCGCCACGGCACAACGCACGAAGGAGATCCTCCGGGATCTCCGCGAGGAGCTCTGAAGTCACCGAATGGAACTCATCAAGCCGCAGTCGCAGGCGCGCACACGCACGCAGTCGCACAACCGCGTCTACAACGGCATGCCCGCCCGGGAGTTGGGCAGCGAAGGCTGGCACAAGCCCTGGAGCGGAGGCAACGGAGGGAACTGCCTGGAAGCCATGAAGCTCGCCGACGGCCGGATCGCGGTACGGCAGTCCACCGACCCCGACGGACCGGCGCTGATCTACACACCGGACGAGATGAACGCCTTCATCCAGGGCGCCAAGGCGGGGGTGGCCGACTTCCTGCTCTCCTGAGGCCTGTTGCGCACTCCCTGTTGTTCAGCCGATCCCCCTATGTTGGCCCTGAGTTGATCACTTATTGCTGCAGAACCTTATGGAGTTCGTCATGACCGGGCGTCCCCCCGTCGAGATCGATACGAGCAGACCCCATCCCGCGCGGATGTACGACTGGTACCTCGGCGGCAAGGACAACTACCCCGTCGACGAGGCGATGGGCCGGCAGATGCTGGCCCTCGACCCCCGGGTGCCGGTGATGGCACAGGTCAACCGTGCCTTCATGCACCGCTCCACACGCTGGCTCGCGGAGCACGGCGTCCGTCAGTTCCTCGACATCGGCACCGGTATCCCGACCGAGCCGAACCTGCACCAGATCGCCCAACGGGTCGCCCCCGACACGAGCGTCGTCTACTGCGACAACGACCCCATCGTGCTGGCCCACGCGGCGGCCCTGCTGCGCGGTACGCCGGAGGGGCGCACCGAGTATCTGCAGGCCGACGTGCGCGACCCGCACGCCGTCGTCGAGGGCGCCAGGAAGATACTGGACTTCGACCGGCCCGTGGCGCTCTCGCTGATCGCGCTGCTGCACTTCGTCTCCGACGAGGACGGCGCGCACGCCCTCGTCCAGCGGCTGATGTCCGAACTGCCCTCCGGCAGCTATCTGGTCGTCACCCACGCCACCGCCGACTTCACCCCGGAGGAGTCGAAGGCGGCCACGGAGAAGCTCAAGGCCGCCGGCGTCACCCTGGCCCTGCGCTCCCGCGAGGAGTTCACCCGCTTCTTCGACGGCCTCGAACTGGTCGACCCCGGCGTCGAGGTGCCCCACCACTGGCACCCCGAACTCGGCGACCCCGTCCCCGGCCAGGACGACGGGGTCATTCCGGGCTACGGCGCGGTGGCCCGCAAGCCGTAGGGCCACGTCGAGAACCGGTGTACGAGTGCGCGGCGCGGGCCTCCTGGCCCGCGCCGCGCACTCGTACACCGTGGCGCACGTCTACATGTACGACCAGATACGGCGCGGCGCGTCGACGACGCGGCTCACCACCACCACCGGCAGCGGCGGTTGTGCCGTCGCCCGCTCCCGCTCCAGCATCAGCCCGTAGTAGATCTGCTCGATCGACGGCGGCCCGACCGACAGGTTGCGCAAGACCGCGCCGGGCGAGTCCTCCTGCCCGGTCTTCACCAGGTAGGCCGCGGCCATCGTCCCCGTACGGCCGACACCGGCGCCGCAGTGCACGAACACCGGCCCGGAGTTCTCGGAGACCGTGTCGAGCAGGCGCTGCACCTGCTCGGGCGTCGGGGTCTGCCCGTCACGCATCGGCACCCGTACGACGTCGAGGCCCGCCTCACGCGGCAGGGCGAGCTGGGCGGCGCTCAGCTTCTCGGCGCGCAGGTCGACGACGGTGGTGAAGCCGAGGTCGGCGAGCGCCCGGTAACCGGCGGGGGAGGGCGCGGCCCCGCGCCACAGCTCGCCGTCCGTGCCGACGGGCTGGAACTTGTGGATGCCCTTCACCGGGCGCGTCCCCTCGGGCGCCGAGATGGTCTCACTCGCCATGTACGACACCGCCAGGATGCCGAGGGAGCCCGTGGCCCACAGGGCGAGACAGCTGAGCAGCACTCCGACGAGGACGCGCACCACCTTGCGGCGCAGCGAGCGGGAGCGGGCTGGAGGGGCGGAGAGCGGACTGCGGTGTACGGGCGGAGGTGTGACGATGACAGACATGAATGACCCGAAGGTTGGGGACGGGGGCCTGTTCGCATCGTAGCCCGCACGTAGTAAGGGCTCTGTCTGGTTGTGCCCTATCTCACGGCTTTGGGGTGGAGATGGATCGATTACGGGTGTTCTGTTGATCTTTGGGTCCGGGGCTCACTCGTTCTCGGCGTCGCCGACACCCACCACCGTGAGGTAGGCGCGGTCCACGTCGGCGTCCTCCAGGCAGCCGCGCAACCGCAGGCGGTCGTGGTCAGTGAGGGCGGGGCGGACGACCCCGGCGAACAGGCCGTCGCCGAGTTCGCCGAGCGTGGTCCGCCGCAGGGGCACCGATGTGGAATTTCGGCAGCGTTCCCAGGCCTGGGAAGCGGCCATGGACTGCCGCTCGGCGGTCACGGGCACGCCACGCATGTCCACCCGGACGATCACAGAGGTCGCCTCGGCCTCGTTTCCCTCCTCCTTCCTGGTCTGCGTGAGGTCGGCAAGCCCGACCACCAGCGAGACCAGCAGACCGACACCGACGCCCACGGTGATCAACCGCGCCACCCGCCCCCGTCCCCGGCCCCCGCCGACCGGCACTCTGTCCTCCAGATCGGCGTCCGGCGCCGGATCGGGCGCGGTGAGCACCGCCAGCCGCCCGGCGAGATGCCGCTCCGCCGTCGGCCGGGCCGTGACCGACGCGATCCGCTGCACCAGCCACGCGATCCCCGACAGCACCACACCGGTGATCAACAACACCGGCACGAAGACATACGTACGACTCGCCGGATCCTCCAGCCAGCGGAACCGGTCGCCAGGTTCACGCGCGTGCGACTGCCGCAGCCGGGCCAGCGCGTCCTGCTGCCGCCGGTCGCTCTCCCGGATCCGCTCCTCGATCCGCGCCAGCCGCCCCCACAGCACGAGCCCGAGCAACAGCACCCCGACGATCAGGAGCAGCACCCCACTGATGATGGCCCGCTGCCACTGCCACCGGTAGAGGTAGACGACGAAGTAGACGCCCGCGCCGACCGCCGCCGAGCCCCCGAAGAGGTAAGCGAGGCGCCTCATCACGAACCCTCCGCCCGCACGTCGCCGGAGCCGCCGTCGACCGTCACCCGGGTGCCCGGCGGGAAGCGGCGCACCGCGTCGCCGACGCCCACCACGGCCGGCACACCGAACTCCCGGGCCAGCACCGCGAGATGGGACAACGGGCTGCCCGTCTGCGCCACCAGCCCCGCGACGCGCGACAACAGCGGAGCCAGCGCCGGATCGAGCGTCCGGACCACCAGCACGGCGTCCGCCGGCCCGGTCCCCTCGCCGTCCCACACCGTGCCGACGCCCCGACCGCCGGACACACCCCGGCCTCCGTTGCCCTCTCCCGGACGAGAACGCCCGGCGGTGCGCTCGGCGACCACCACACCGCCCTCCGCGAGCCGGAACCGGTCCGGGAGCGGCGCGGACAGGGCCCGGGGCGACCGTGCCGCGAAGTCCCCCGGCAGCCCACCGGTCTCCAGTGCGGTCACGAACTCCTTCCACCGCAGCAGCCCCACCCGCCGCACCTCACCCAGCACACCCCGGGCGAACAACCTGCGCGCCGCCTCCCGCACCAGCCTGACCTGCAGCTCCTGCACCCAGCGGATCCGCAGCCGCAGGGCCTCGCGCGGCGGGAGGGCGCCAGGGCAGACGGAGACCGCGCGGCGGGAGGACGGGAGGGGGGCCGCGCTGTCGCCGGGGGCGGTGGAGACGGACACGAAGGGGGATGCGGATGTGGTTGCGGATGTAGTGGCGGTGGCGGTGGCGGTGGCGGTGGCGGTGGCGGTGGCGGTTGTGGCTGCGGCGAGGGCGGCGGATGCGGCGGTGGTCGCGGAGGCGCCGTTCCGGTGGACGGGCTCGGGCGGGGGCAGTCGCAGGTCACCCCACAGGCTCGGAGCCGTCAGGGCGAGGACCACGGGCTCGGCGGCCACCACCTGGTGGTCCGACAAGGTCCGGTCCCGGTACCTCGAATCGGTCAGCGTGGCGAGAGCGGTACCGGAGGCCGTGACATGGGGCTCCGGAAGGAGGGCACCGGCCAGAGCCTCCTGCGCGTGCAGCGAGACCAGGACGGAGCGCGTCCAGCGCAGGGCCGAGATCAAGTCGACGGTCGGCAGCTCGCCGGCCGACGGGGTCTCGACCAGCCGCCGGTCGACGTCGGCCACCAGGTCCGTCGCCAGACCCGGCAACGTCGAGGTCAGCCGCCCCACCCGCCAGGCTGCACCGAGCCGCCGGGCGCCCGGCGCGGGGTTGAGCCACGCCAGCCCCGGGTGTCTCGGCGGGACGGCACCCAGCAGCCGCAGGTCCGCCGCGGCCCGGCCCCCGACCGCCGTGACGACCGGCGCCGACCGCAACCGCCGACGCGACGCGCTCCCGCCGAGATCGAGCGCGAAGGCCAGCCCCCGCGCCATCGGCGCCACCCACAGATCCTCCTCCAGCGGCTCCAACTGCCCCGGCAGGGTCTCCGCCACCGGCCCGGGACCGAGCAGCCGCGCGCCACGCGGCGGACGGGGCCCCATCGCCGTGATCGGACGACTCTGGAGCAACCACAGCCGCCCGCCCTCGTCGAAACCGAACTCGATGTCCTGGGCCCCGCCGAACACCCGGGCGGCCCGCCGCGCGAGACGCGCCAGACGACGCAACTCGGCGGCGGTGAGCAACGCCCCACTTCCGCCGGCCGCCCGCACGGCCCGGGACTGCTCCGCCCCGGACTGCTCCGCCTCAGACTGTTCCGCCCCGGACGGTTCCACTCCTGGGGGTTCCGTCCCGGGCGATTCGGCTCCTGACCGTTCCACCCCTGAGGGTTCTTCCGCCCCGGGCGATTCCGTCCGCAGCAGCCGCCCCCACCTGCTCAACCAGTAGCTCGTCCCCGGCCGCTCCCCGCTCACCAACGTGTCGGGCCCGCCCCGCACCGCGCTGACCAGCATCCGATCGGTCCGCCCGGCCACGGGATCCGCGCCGAACAGCACACCCCCGACCCGGGCCCTGAGCATCGGCTGGACGAGCACGGCCATGGGAGCACTGCCACCGTCGGGCCGCCGCGCCGAGCCCAGCACCGTGCGCACCGCCGCCCGGAACTCCTCCCACCCCCGCACATCGAGCACGGAGTCGAACCGTCCCGCCAGAGAGGACTCCTCCGTGTCCTCCTGCGGCGAGGAGGACCGTACGACGAGGGAACGCGCACCATGCCGGGACAACTCGGCCCAGGCGCGCGACAGGTCCCGCCCGTCGTCAGGGTCCCGCCGCCGGTCATCCGCGTCCCGAGGGTCGTACGGGATCACGAACCCGGGCAGCACCGGCAACCCCGCGCGCGCCGCACGCGCGAGATGGGCCGCCTTCGAGCCGGTGAGCAGCGGCAGCGAAGCCGTCGGCTGGTCCAGGAGGACGACGTGAGAACCGACTGTGCCGCCACCCCGGGGCGGAGCCCCGCCGTGCGCACCGTCTCCGTGTTCTCCGTGACGTTCGTCGAGCGTCGTCATCGAGCACCCTCCAGGACCGACCGTCAACAGGGGGGACGTGAGGAAGAGGCCCTACGCCTGACGACGGAACGAAGGATGGGGGCAGGCCACCACCGAATTGTCGGGGTGCCCGCGGCCACAGCGGTGACGTACCTCCTGACCCCAATAGTCCCACCGCCCCGCTTTTCGTGTCGACCGGGAACCCTCCCCCGGCCGTCGCCGCCACACCACCCCACTCACTCGGGCGGGAGCACCCCGCACAACGCCTCCACCGCCGCCCCGTACGCGTGCTCCGGCGGCGTCGCATACCCCACGACCAGCCCGTCCGGAGCGTCCTCCCTCGCCTCGGGATGCCGGAACGCCGCCAGCCCGTCCAGCGCGACACCCCGCCACGCCGCCGCCTTCACCGCCGACCGCTCGGTACCGGGCGGCAGCCGCAGCACGGCGTGCAGCCCGGCGGCGATCCCGGTGACCTCGATGTGCGGCGCGTGCGCGGCCAGGGCCGCCACCAGCCGGTCCCGACGCGCCCGGTACCGCTGCCGCATACGCCGCACATGACGGTCGTACGCCCCGGACCCCACGAAGTCCGCCAGCGCCAGCTGCTCCGGCACGCTCGCCCACGCCTCCCGCTCGCCCTTGGCCTCCACCACGGCGCCCACGAGCCGCTCCGGCAACACCATCCACCCCAGCCGCAGCGCGGGCGACAGGCTCTTGCTGACCGAGCCGATGAAGACGACCCGCTCGGGATCCAGTCCCTGCACGGCCCCGACGGGCTTGCGGTCGTAACGGAACTCCCCGTCGTAGTCGTCCTCCAGAATCAGCCCGCCACGCGCGCGTGCCCAGTCCACCACCGCGGCCCGCCGCTCGGGACGCAGCGGCCCGCCGGTGGGGAACTGGTGCGCGGGCGTGAGCAGCACCGCCCTCTCCCGGTCCAGCCCGTCCACCCGGGCACCGTCCTCGTCGAGCGCCAGCGGAACGGTCCGTACGGAGGCCGCCGCCAGCAGCTCACGGTGGAAGCCCAGCCCGTACGACTCCACGGCCAGCGGTCCCCGCAGCACCCGACCGTGGAACAGCAGCCGCAACGCGTGCGCGAAACCGGAGCAGACCACGATCCGCGAGGCCTCGGTCCGCACGCCCCGCGCCCGTGCCAGGTACTCGGCGAGCGCCTCCCGCAGCTCGACCCGGCCCGCCGGATCACCCGGCCCGAACGCCTCGCTCGGCGCCCGCGTCAGCGCCCTGCGGTACGACGCCGCCCAGGCCGCCCGCGGGAACGCCGACGCGTCCGGCGTGCCCTGCCGCAGATCGTGCCGCGGCCCACGCGCGCGTTGCGGCACCTTCCGAGGCACGCGCGCTGCGGCGCCCAGGGGTTCGACCCGCTCCGCGACCCGCGTGCCCGACCCCTGCCGGGCGGTCAGCCAGCCCTCCGCGACCAGTTCCGCGTACGCGTCGGCGACCGTGTTGCGCGCGACGCCCAGATCCGCGGCGAGCGAGCGGTACGGGGGCAGGCGGGTCCCGGGCGCCAGCCGACCACCACGCACCGCGTCCCGCAACGCCCGGATCAGCGCCGCCCGTCGCCCACCCCCACCGGACAGTTCGAGATGCAGATCGGCCCCGATCGACTCCGCGGAATTGACCCAAGAATCCACCATGGAAATGCACCCTACGACAGGTCTTTCCGCCCCATAGATTCATGGTCATGACGACGAACACGACAGCGACCGCCATGACAGCCACCGACACGACAGCGACCTACACGACAGCCGCGAACACCGCAGAGACCGACAAGACGGCGGCGGCCGCCCATCCCCGGCTCGACCTCGCGAAGTCCGCGCGGAACGCGTTCCGCGCCCTCATCGGCTTCGACGCGGTGGCCCGCGAGGGCATCGACCCCGCCCTGGTCGAACTGATCCAGATCCGCGCCTCCCACCTCAACCACTGCGCCTACTGCCTCCACATGCACACCAACGACGCCCGCAAGGCCGGGGAGAGCGAGGACCGGCTGCACATGATCCCGGTCTGGCGCGAGGCCCGGCACTTCTTCACCGCCCGCGAACAGGCCGCGCTCGCCCTCACCGAAGCGGTCACCCTCGTCGCCGACGGCGGCGTCCCCGACGCCGTCTACGCCGAAGCCGCCACCCACTTCGACGACACCGAACTGGCCCGCGTCCTCGCCCTGATCTGCACCATCAACACGTGGAACCGCATCGCCCTCGCCACCGCCAAACAAGCCGGCACGGACGGCCGCTAGAACTGCCAGAACTGCTAGAACTGCCAGAACTGCTCACCGCCTGCCCGGCGCCGCACCGACGACCGAAGCGCTGTTTCCGCGACGACCGAACCGGCCTAGGCGACGACGGCCGACGGCCGACGGCCGGTGGACCGGTGGCCAATGGCCGTGGCCGGTGGCTACACCGTCATCGGGCGGTCGTACGGTCCGATCGGTGCCGGCAGGCGGTCCGCCCCGGTCAGCCCACGGTCGACCGAGGCAGCCACGGACCTCCCCTCGGCGATCGCCCACACGATCAGGGACTGCCCACGGGCGGCGTCCCCCGCGGCGTACACCCCGGGCACGTTCGTCGCGAAGTCCGGCCCCCGCGCGATCGTCCCGCGCGGATCGAGGGCCAGCCCCAACTGCTCCAGGAGCCCGTCGTGCCGATCCGGGCCGGAGAACCCGAGCGCGAGCAGGACGAGATCGGCGGGCAGCGTCCGCTCGGTACCCGACCGGGCCAGCCGCCGCTCGTCCACCTCGACCAGGTGCAGGGCCCGCACCCGCCCCGACCCGTCCCCGGTGAAGCGGAGCGTGGAGGCCGCGAAGAGCCGCGCGTCCGCGTCCGCCGCAGGCGCGGACCGAAGATCCCGAGCCTCCTCGTGCGCCGCCGAGAGCCGGTACACCTTCGGATACGTCGGCCACGGATCGACGTCCTCGTCACGCTCCGCCTCCGGCAGCGGATAGATGTCCAACTGGGTCACCGAAGCGGCCCCTTCCCGCACCGCGGTCCCCAGACAGTCCGCCCCCGTGTCACCACCCCCGACGATCACGACATGCTTCCCTGCCGCCGACAACGGCGACACCTCCAGATCCCCCTCACACACCCGGTCGGCCAACGGCAGATACTCCATCGCCTGATGAACCCCGGCCAACTCCCGCCCGGGCACGTCCAGTTCCCGCCACGCCGTGGCCCCCGTCGCGATCACCACCGCGTCGTACCGGGCCCGCAACTCGGCCGCCCCGACGTCCACCCCGACCGCGGTCGACGTCCGGAACTTCGTGCCCTCCGCCCGCATTTGCTCCAACCGCCGGTCCAGATGGCGCCGCTCCATCTTGAACGCCGGGATCCCGTACCGCAGCAACCCGCCGATCCGGTCGGCCCGTTCGTACACCGCGACCGTGTGCCCGGCCCGCGTCAACTGCTGCGCCGCCGCGAGCCCGGTGGGCCCCGAGCCGACGACGGCGACCGTCTTCCCCGACAGCCGGTCGGGCGGACGCGGCGGGGTGAAACCGTCCTCCCAGGCCCGGTCCGCGATGGCCACCTCCACGTTCTTGATGGTCACCGCGGGCTGGTTGATCGCCAGCACACACCCCGCCTCACAGGGGGCGGGACACAACCGCCCGGTGAACTCGGGAAAGTTGTTCGTGGCGTGCAACCGGTCGCTCGCCGCCCGCCAGTCCTCCCGCGACACGAGATCGTTCCACTCGGGGATCAGATTCCCCAGCGGACAGGCGTCGTGACAGAACGGGATCCCGCAGTCCATGCAGCGGTCGGCCTGCTTGCTGATGATCGGCAGCAGAGCCCCGGGAACATACACCTCGTCCCAGTCCCGGACCCGCTCCTCCACGGGGCGACGGGGCCAGTCCTCGCGTGGTGTGGTCAGAAAACCCTTGGGATCGGCCATGGCCGTCTCCCTCACGGAGAGGTACGCGTACGGGCCACGATACGACGCGCCCGCCGCCCCCGCCTCAGGCGAGCGCCAGCAGGTACGACAGGGCCGCGGCAGCCGCGGCGACCGCCCGCACGTGGTTCCACGTCGTCCACCGGCTCACGTAATCGCGCCAGTACGTCGCCGCCTCCGGCGTGCCCGGGTCCAGCTTCGCGAGCGTGTCGTTGCGCGGCACGTTCGCCACCATCGTGACCCCGAAGCAGCCGAACAGATACAGCACGCTGCCCAGCAGCAGTTCGACCCTGCCCTCGTCCGGCCACAGCACGAACGTCACGACGGCCAGCACGGCACACAGCACAGCCGTGCCCACGAACACGAGCATGAACGCCGGCGTCAGAGCACTCACATTGATCGCCTGCATCGCCGCCACGCCCTGCGCGGGCGGCAACGACGCCAGCCCCTTCATCACGAACGTCGAGAACCCGCAGAACACGCCCGCCACGATCGCCGTCCCGAGCAGTCCCAGCACCGTCAGCACGAAGTACGGCCCATCGATCATGTCCGCTCCCACCTCGATCCCTCGAAGATCCTGCCCACCACCCGACAACACGACCAGTGAACCTCCGCACACCCCCCCCGGCCCCCACGGCCAAGACGCTCACCCGCATACGCACGAGGCCGACCGGGACCCGCGCCGACCGCTGCTCCGGGGGCCCCTCCCCCTCCCCCCTCCCCGCCCCTCACCCCACCCCCCGCCACCCCCGCAGTGTCGCCTCCACCGTGACCGTGATCCGTCGGCGTGCCTCGTACCGGGGCACGCCGGTCATCAGGAGGTGGTCGTACGGCGTGTCCACGTGGCGTACCGACGCGATGACCGCCGAGGTCACCGCGAACTCCGTCAGCGCGCGCCCCGCCGCGCTGCGCCCGACGCGGCCGCTGCCGCGCACCGAGGCGTGGGCGGCGATCTCCCGGGCCCGCTCGGGCGGACAGCCGGGGAACAGCCGTCCTATCTCCGCGGCGAACGCGTCCGTGAAGCGCACGTCCTCCGCGGCCCGCCGCCGCGCGTCCCGTATCCGCCGTCGGCGTCGCACCTCCGCGTCCGCCAGGCACCGTTCCTCGGCCCGGGCGAGCCCCGCCTCCTCGACCAGGACTCCCTGCCGCTCGTACCGGCTCCGGCGCCGGTTGAACCGTACGACCACCGCCGACAGCGAGCTCTCCTCCCGCGCCCTCCGGGTGAGCGCGGTGTCGCCCCGAGGCAGGAACACCAGGTGCCCGAGGTCCGCGCAGTCCAGGCAACGCGGTGCCCCCTCCTCCAGGACCAGCAGCGCCACCGGACCGCCCCGGCACTCGGCGCAGTGCTTCTTCCTGAGTGCCTGCACGACGACAAGTCCGGTACGGGGCGGGGGAGTAGCGAGTGCTGCCATACGCGGTTCATTCCCCCTGGTGTCCGCGTGGTCACGCCGTCCTCGGAGCCGACTGCCGGCCCGGTTGCCGATGCGACTGCCGACCCGGCTGCCGTCCTGACCGCCGACCGGGTCGGGCACGGCGCCCGGTGGGCGGCATCATGGGCCGTGTGCGATTCGAAGCGATCACCTGGGAGCGGCTCGGCGACCTCCTCGCCGAACGCCTCCTCGACCTCAAGCCGGGTGACGGCTCGCCCTGGCCGCGGATCGCCTTCGACGGCGCCCCGGCAGCCCGTCCCGGTGACCTCGCCGCCCTGGTGTCCGAGGCGCTGCGCATACGCGGCCGGGCCTCGCTCGTGGTGGGAACCGAGGGCTTCCTCCGGCCTGCGTCGCTGCGGTTCGAGTACGGCCACGAGGACGTGGAGGCGTACTACGACGGCTGGTTCGACACCGCCGCCCTGTGGCGCGAGGTCTTCGGTCCGCTCGACCCCGGCGGCACGGGGCGGATTCTGCCCGACCTCTGGGACCCCACCACCGACCGTGCGACCCGCAGCCCCTACGTCCCACTCCCGCCCGGCACGATCCTGCTGACGCATGGCCCCCTCCTCCTGAAGCACTGGTTCCCCTTCGACCTGACCGTCCATGTCCTCCTCTCCCCGGGGGCCCTGCGCCGCCGCACACCGGAAGGCGAGCACTGGACCCTCCCCGCCTTCGAGCGCTACGAGACCGAAACCGACCCGGCTGCCACGGCCGATGTCCTGGTGCGCGCCGACGACCCTCGCCACCCGGCCTGGAACGGCTGACGGGCGAGGAATCGTCCGCCGCCTCGGCTCCCCGCCCGCGTCAGGTGGGGGTGCCGCACGACGCTCCGAGTGCGCCTCAGCCCGGACGCGGCAAGAATGTAGGGCGCCGGGACTAGCGGTGCGTCCCGCGCCGCGCCGGCCGTCCGGCAAAGGGAGGTACCACATGACCACCGCCGGAGACATCATGCACCGCGGCGCCCAGTGGATCCCCGCCCACGAGACCCTCGACCGCGCCGCCCAGCTGATGCGTCAGCTGAACGTCGGGGCCCTGCCCATCAGCGACCAGAACGAACGGCTCTGCGGCATCCTCACCGACCGCGACATCGTCGTCGGCTGCGTCGCACTGGGCCACGACCCGTCGACGATCACGGCCGGCGAGATGGCCAAGGGCACACCGCGTTGGATCGACGCGGACGCCGACGTCAGCGAGGTGCTGCAGGAGATGAAGGGGCACCAGATCCGCCGGCTCCCGGTGATCGAGAACAAGCGTCTCGTCGGCATGATCAGCGAGGCCGACCTGGCCCGTCATCTGTCGGACGACCAGATCGCCTCCTGGGCCGAGAGCGTCTACGCGAAGAGCGCGACGCCCTGACCGCCGACATCGGACGTGGCGCCCGGCCGTTCGATCGCCTCCCCGCTCCGGGAGTCACAGCCACCCGTTGCGCTTGAAGCCCCGGTAGAGGGTGACGCAGGCGGTGGCTATGACTCCCAGGACCAGCGGATAGCCGAACTTCCAGTGCAGCTCCGGCATGTGCTCGAAGTTCATGCCGTAGACCCCGCACACCATGGTCGGCACGGCGATCAGCGCGGCCCACGCCGTGATCTTCCGCATGTCCTCGTTCTGCGCGACGCTGACCTGCGCGAGATGCGCCTGCAGAATCGAGTTCAGCAGTTCGTCGAACGCGGCGATCTGCTCGGTGGCCCGCAGCAAGTGGTCGGAGACGTCGCGGAAGTAGGCCTGTATCTCCGGGTCGACCACCCGGATCGGTCGTGAGGTGAGCTCCAGGAGCGGGCGGGCGAGCGGGGCCACCGCCCGCTTCAGTTCGAGCAGTTCGCGCTTGAGCTGGTAGATGCGGCCCGGGTCCACCCGCGCGCCGTTCGCGGCGAACACGTCTGTCTCGACCTGGTCGATGTCCGTCTGGACCGAGTCCGTGACGCTCAGGTAGTCGTCGACCACATGGTCCGCGATCGCGTGCAGCACCGCGGCCGGGCCCTTGGCCAACTGGTCGGGGTTCGCCTCCAGTTCCTCCCGCAGCGGACCGAGCGAGCCGTGCCGTCCGTGGCGGACGGTGATCACGAAGTCGGCGCCGACGAAGACCATGATCTCGCCGGTGTGCACCACCTCGCTGGTCGCGGTCAGTTCGGTGTGCTCGACATAGCAGACCGTCTTGAACACCGCGAACAGTGTGTCGTCGTAGCGTTCCAGCTTCGGGCGCTGATGGGCCTCGACCGCGTCCTCCACCGCCAGCGGGTGCAGGTCGAAGAGTTCGGCGATGCCGGCGAACTCCCGCTGTGTGGGCTCGTGCAGCCCCAGCCAGACGAAGCCGTGGTCGTGCCTGCGGACCTGTTTGACGGCCTCGACGACATCGCGGACGGCGGGCGATCGGACGCCCTTGTGGTAGGTCACGCAGTTCACCACCGAGGTGCCCAGCGGGGAGCGGGCCGGATGGCTGAGGTCGACGCGGGGGCGTCGGCGGGCCAGCCGTGCCATCGTGCGCAGGCCGACGACCCTGTCGAGGCCGGTGACCTTCCGCAGATTCCCTGCCATGGACATCGGGCTTCTCCTTGCGTGGATCTCCTCGCACCGCACTCCGTGCCTTGTGGCGCCAGTTTGCCAGGGCCGAACGAGTGCCGGGTAAGGCTGTGGGAACGGAATGTTCCGCTTCGCTTGTAGGCGGTCGAGTCAGTGCGGCCGTTCCGATCCGGTCGTCGCCATCCGGTTGTTCCCGGACGATCCCGGTCTTTCCGGCCGGTTGCCGCAGGACGGCCGCGCGGCTGCGGGAGCGTCGCCGCGAAGGGCAAGTCGGTCAAATGGGATGATCAGGGCATGATGCGAACCGACGGGTATCTCCTCGACCAGCGGCGGGCCGAGACGGGGCAGGGCCCCGACGCCTTCGCCGCACTCTTCGACCCCACGACCTTCCGGCACATGGAGGCCTTCGGTCTGGGGTCCGGCTGGCGCTGTTGGGAGGTCGGCGCGGGCGGCGCCTCGGTGGTCTCCTGGCTGGCGAAGAAGGTCGGACCGACGGGCAAGGTCATCGCGACGGACACCGACATCTCCTGGGCCGTGCCCTCGGTCACCCGCCCACCGGTCGAGGCCCTCGTCCATCACGTGGGCGTCGACCAGCCCCCGGGTGACGGCTTCGACCTCGTGCACGCCCGCCTCGCCCTGGCTCACGCGCCGAACCACGAGCACGCGTTGTCGTCGATGGTCAACGCCCTGCGTCCCGGCGGACGACTCCTGGTCGAGGATATCGACCCCGCCCTCCAACCCCTGGCCTGCCTCGAGGAATCCGGTCCCGAGCACCAGTTGGCCAACCGGCTTCGCCAGGCCGTGCGCGAGCTGCTCGCCGAACGCGGAATCGCCCCGGCGCACGGCCGCAGACTCCCGCGCCTGCTGCGGGCCGCCGGCCTGCGCGGTGTGGAGGCCGACGCGTACTTCCCCGTCGCCTCACCGGGCTGTGCCGCCCTGGAGTCGACGACCGTCGACCGGCTCCGCGAAGCGCTCGTCACGGCGAACCTCGTCACGGCGGAGGAGATCGACCGGCATCTGTCGGCCGTGGCCTCCGGCGCGATGGACATCGCCGCCCCGCCCCTGATCTCGGCTTGGGGCCGGAAGGCATAGCGAGGGGTCGGTCCGGTGGAGCGTCACCCGATCCGGCGGCGGGCGAGGGTGACCCACCGGGCAAGGGTGACCCGCTGGGCGAGGGCGACGACCGGCGGGCGGGGGCGACCGGCGGGCGAGGGCGACCGCCGGGCGAGGGCGACCGCCGGGCGAGGGCGACCGGCGGGCGAGGGCGACCGGCGGGCGAGGGCGACCGGCGGGCGGGGGCGGCACGGTCGCCCCGTCACAAGGCCCGGGCGACCCCGGGCGGTCTCCCGCCCACTTTCTCCACCGCCCGCGCTCCTGCCCCGCACCCCTCGGCCGCCGCTCCCTCTGCGTCCGCGCCGGCGAGCAGCGCCGCCAGGAACGCCCCCGTGAAGGCGTCGCCCGCGCCGGTGGTGTCACGGGGCGTGGCGGGTGCCGCCGGGATCCGCGACACGACGCGACCTTCGCGCGCGACGAGGGCGCCGTCCGCCCCCTGCTTGGCCACCACCAGAGGTACGAGACGGCTCAACTTGGCCGCCGCGTCGGCCGGATCGGGCAGCCCGGTCAGCAGGTGGGCCTCGTCGCGGCTGGGCAGCAGCACGTCCACTCCCTCGACCAGCGTGAGGAAACGGTCCACACCGAGCCGCGTGAGGAAGCCCGCAGACGCGGGATCGACGCTCACCGGCACTCCACGCGCGCGTGCCGATTCCAGGGCCACGGAGACCAGCGCGCGACTGGGCTCGGAGAAGAACAGATAACCCGACAGGTGCAGCCGGGCGACGCCGTCGAGCAGGGCCGGCGACCAGTCGTCCGGGTTCAGCCGCAGCGCGGCACCGCTGTCGGTGAGGAACGTGCGCTCGGCCGCGGCGCCCGTGTCCACCAGGCAGATCACCGTCCCCGTGGCCGCCTCCGGGTCGATCACCAGATGGGGTCGCACGCCCGAGGCCCGCAGCTCCCGCTCGTGCCACGCGGCCCCGTCCGTGCCCACCCGCCCGAGCAGCCGCACGTCCGCGCAGCCGCGATGAGCTGCCCAGCAGGCCACGTTGGCGCCCGCCCCGCCGGGCAGCGTCCGGATCGTGGAGGCCGTGTCGGTGCCCGCCGCGAGCGGCCCGCGGTGTCGGGCGACGACATCCGTGACGACGTCCCCCACGACGAGCAGCGCCCCGCCCCCACCTTCACCGGGCGGGCCGCCCCCACCTTCACCGGGCCGGTCCGCACCACCACCGGGCCCGCTCACCGCACCACCGGGTTCGCTCGCGGTTCGCCGGGTCACCTCACGCCCCGGTCCAGGCCGCCGCGATCCGTGCCGCGAGCCGTACGTTGCCGCGTACCGCCGCCAGGTTGGCGCTCAGGGAGGCGCCGTCGGTGTGCCGTACGAGATAGCTCAGCAGGAACGGGGTGACCGCCTGGCCCGTGACGCCCTCCGCCTCGCACGCCGCCAGCGCCTCCGCGAGCACACGCGCGTGCAGCTCGGGATCGAGCTGCTCCGCCTCCGGCACGGGATTGGCGACGATCAGCGCCGACTCGGGGCCGCCGAGCGCGTCCTGCGCCCGCATGACGTCCGCGACCTCGCCCGGCGATCCGAGTGTCCACTCCACCGGATGGCCCGAGTCGGACAGATAGAAGCCGGGGAAGCGGTCGGTGCCGTACCCGGCGACCGCGACACCCAGCGTCTCCAGCCGCTGCAAGGTCGCCGGCACGTCCAAAATCGACTTCACGCCCGCGCACACGACCGTGATCCGGGTACGCGCGAGGAGCCCAAGGTCGGCGGACTCGTCCTGGGTCACCGTCCACTCGCGGTGCACGCCCCCGAGTCCACCCGTCGCGAACACCCGTACGCCCGCGAGGGCCGCCAGCTGGGCGGTCGCCGACACGGTGGTCGCCCCGCTCACGCCCGCGGCCACCGCCGGCGGCAGATCGCGGTGCCCGAGCTTGCGCATGCCGTCCTCGTTGGCGACCCGCTCCAACTGCTGCTTGTCGAGGCCGATATGGGGTCGCCCGTCCAGTACGGCGATCGTCGCGGGTACGGCGCCCTCCCGCCGTACGACCTCCTCCAGTTCCAGCGCCACCTGCAGATTGCGGGGGCGGGGCAGCCCGTGCGCGATGATCGTCGACTCCAGGGCCACCACGGGTCGACGCGCGTCAACCGCTTCCCGCACCTCTTCGGACACCACCAGCACGCGCTTGCCTCCTGTCTGACGTTCTTCCCTCATCCCTGGCGGACGGCGTGCCCGGCCAAACCCTTGCGCGTTGTGGTGCAGGACACCAGCCTGAG
Organism: Streptomyces akebiae; assembly: GCF_019599145.1. Lineage (NCBI taxonomy): Bacteria > Bacillati > Actinomycetota > Actinomycetes > Kitasatosporales > Streptomycetaceae > Streptomyces > Streptomyces akebiae. The sequence goes on from NZ_CP080647.1 coordinate 7,850,610, forward strand.
GTGCATGAAGGAGAACACGACACGTCTCGACCATGTCGTCATCTGGGTGCGGGAGCCGATCGCCGCGGCCGGCTTCTACGAGAAGGCCGTGGGCCTGGAACCCGTGAGGGTCACCGAGTACGCGGCGGGCCACGCACCCTTCCCCTCCGTCCGTGTCAACGACGAGACCATCATCGATCTCATGCCGCTGACCATGGCCCCGACGATGCGGATGGTGCCGGGCGCCGCCGCCGGCGCCGGGCACCCCGTCAACCACGTCTGCCTGGCGATGCCCGGCCCGGCCTTCGACGAACTGCGCGGCCGGCTGGAGGAACAGGCGGTCCCCGTCTCGGAGGTCTCCCACGACTCCTTCGGCGCCCGCGGACTCGCCCGGCGAAGCTTCTACTTCCGGGACCCGGACGGCAACGTCTTCGAGGCGCGGCACTACGAGTAGCGCCGCCCCGATCGCCGTCGCGAGCGGGTTCCGCCGACCTCCGCGCATCCGAACGACGACGGACGGCCGATGCGCGGCACGACGCGCGGCCTCGGTGCTCCCGCACCAAGGCCACGCACGGACGCGCACAGGCCGTCCACGGCCTCCGCAAGACAAAGGCTCAGGACGCAGGCTCAGGACAAAGGCTCAGAACGAGGGCTCAGAACAAGGGCTCCGGAAGGACCCCTTCGAGCGCCAACAGTTTCCGCTTGGTCTCCAGTCCGCCGCCGAACCCGCCGATGCCGCCGTCGCTCTCCACCACCCGGTGGCACGGCACCACCACGGGCAGCGGGTTCGACCCCATCGCGACTCCGACCGCCTGGGCCGCGCCGGGCTGGCCCACGCGCCGCGCGAGATCGCCGTAGCCCACGACCGAGCCGTAGGGGACGCCCGACGCCAGTTCGCGCAGTACCTGGCGGTTGAACCCCGAGATCAGCGACCAGTCGAGCGACAGTGCGAACTCGTGCCGCTCACCCGCGAAGTACGCCTCGAACTGACGTATCGCCTCGGCCAGCTGCGGTGCGTCGGGAGCCTCCACCGGGGTGGTGCCGAGGCGGGAGGCGAGCCGGTCGAGGGTCCGGTCGCGCACCGGCTCCGTGGCATGGAAGACGACATGGACCAGGCCCTCGTCCGTCGCGGCCAGCAGCAGCGGGCCGATGTCCGAGGCGACGACGGTCCACACCACCTGCTGCTCGCCCTGCGCATGGCTGTTCATGGCACCACCGTACGGGCCGCCACCGACAACGACCTCGGTGTGCGCTCCGCCCGGAACGCACACCACCGGCCGCGGACCGCCGCGTCAGCCCTGCGTGGCGTCCCTGACCACGTCCGGCTTGTTGGTGATGATGCCGTCCACGCCGTAGTCGGCCACCCGGCGGGCGTTGGCGGCGTCGTTCACGGTCCAGGTGAGGATCTCCAACGGCTTGCCGTGCGGACCCCCGAGCGCGTGGATCGTGGCGACGTAGGACGCGGAGATGGTCGTGTACGAGGAGTTGATCTGGTCGCTGAACGTCGCGTACTCGGGCAGGTCGGCGATGTCCGGTGTGCCGAGCAGACCGGTCTTCACCGCCGGGCTCAGCTCATGGACCCGGCGCACGGTGTCGGCGCTGAAGCTCTGGATCACCAGCTTCTCGAGGTGGGCCGGGCCGAGCCAGCCCTCGTTGCCGAGCACCTTCAGGGTCTGTTGCTCGATCCCCGGGTAGAGCTGCGGATTCTTGATCTCCAGGACGAGCTTCTGGTGGTTGCGTGAGACCCGCCGCATGTACTGCTCCAGCGTGGGCACGCGCGCGCCCTCGAAGTCACCGCCGAACCAGCTGCCCGCGTCCAGGCGCCCGATCTCCGCGGCGGTGAAGTCCGCCACGTTCCAGGGGGCGCGCTCGGGATAGAGCTCCTCCACATTGGTCGTCCGCGCCAGCGTCGCGTCGTGGAGGACGACGAGCTCGCCGTCGCTGGTGCGCTGGACGTCGTTCTCGACCCAGTCGAAGCCCATCTCATGGGCCTTGTCGACAGCGGCCAGGGTGTTCTCGGGCGCGTAGGCGGAAGCTCCGCGATGCGCGACGACCAGTGGATTCCCGGCGTCGGCGGCCGCGTGAGCGGCGGAAGTGGGGAGCAGGAGGACGGTGGCCCCCAAGAACGCTGTGGTCGCGGCGACAACTGCGCGCACGTGCATGCGTACTCCTCGCGTCGATCGATCACGGTCAGCTCAAGCGTGACAGCAGAGGGTCAACGGCAGAGGGGCGCAGGATGGCCATGAATTGAATGGAGTTGCCCAAGTCCGCTCACGGGCACCGCACAAGTGGGGCAAGGCCGTGTTTCTTTGCCGGAAAATCGTTCGACCATTCCGGTGGGGGTCATACTCTCTGCGACAACCCTGACCGTCGTTGCGGTGCCGGGGCTGGGGGCATTGCAGAAAATCCAGGGACGCGACAGGGCGGGAAAGGCAGCCGCGGATGCAGGGCACGGTCGACGGCTTCAGCTACGGACTCGTCACACCGGTGGTGGCCTATCTCATGGCCTGCCTCGGAGGCGCGCTCGGCCTGCGCTGCACCACCAGATCGATGCTCGTGGACGGCCGCCGGCGGATCGGCTGGCTCGCGCTGGGCTCGGCGGCCATCGGCTCCGGCATCTGGACCATGCACTTCGTCGCGATGATGGGGTTCAAGGTCCTGCAGGCCCCGATCCACTACGACCCGCTGACCACGTTCGCGAGCCTCGCCGTCGCGATCGTCATGGTGGGCATCGGGATCTTCATGGTCGGCTCCAAGGGCGCCGGCGGGGCCGCGCTGTTCACCGGCGGCACCCTCACAGGCCTGGGCATCGCCTCCATGCACTACCTGGGCATGGCCGGCATGCGGCTCAACGGCACGTTCCAGTACAACACCGCCACCGTGGCCGCTTCGGTCGTGATCGCCGTGGTGGCCGCGATCGCCGCCCTGTGGGCCGCCGGACAGGTCCGCGGCTTCCTCTGGAGCGTGGGCGCCAGCCTCGTCATGGGGATCGCCGTCAGCGGCATGCACTACACGGGCATGGCCGCCCTCAGCGTCCATCTGCACAGCGCCGCGGGCCCCGACCCGGCCGACGGCTCCTCGTCCGCCGCCCTGCTGGCCCCGCTGATGATCGGCCCGCTGGTGTTCCTGCTCCTCGCGGGTGTCGTCGTGATGTTCGACCCGTTCATGATCATGGGCAGGTTCCACGGGAGCCCGGTCGAACGTCGGCCCGGCATCCCGGCCCAGGCGACCGCCCACATCTGCCGGCACATGGAGTCCCGCACCGGCCAGGAGCACCGCGAGCCACGTTCCCGCACACCGCAGAATCGCTGATCGCGGCCCGTTGTCAGTGCGGGGTCGTACGGTGGATTGCATGCGGCCCGTTTCCAAGATCGAACGCACGGTGGCGCCTTTCGAGGTCGTCAGCCCCTACCAGCCGAGCGGCGACCAGCCCACGGCCATCGCCGACCTCGCCCGGCGCATCAAGGCGGGTGAGAAGGACGTCGTCCTGCTCGGCGCGACCGGCACCGGTAAGTCCGCCACCACCGCGTGGATGATCGAGAAGCTCCAGCGCCCGACCCTGGTGATGGCGCCGAACAAGACACTGGCGGCCCAGCTGGCCAACGAGTTCCGCGAGCTGCTGCCGAACAACGCGGTCGAATACTTCGTCTCGTACTACGACTACTACCAGCCCGAGGCCTACGTCCCGCAGTCGGACACCTACATCGAGAAGGACTCCTCGATCAACGAGGAAGTGGAACGCCTGCGGCACTCCGCGACCAACTCGCTGCTCACCCGCCGCGACGTCGTCGTGGTCGCCTCCGTCTCCTGCATCTACGGTCTCGGCACGCCGCAGGAGTACGTGGACCGCATGGTCCCCCTCAAGGTCGGCGAGGAGTTCGACCGGGACGAGCTGCTGCGCCGCTTCGTGGACATCCAGTACACGCGCAACGACCTGGCGTTCACCCGCGGCACCTTCCGTGTCCGCGGCGACACCATCGAGATCTTCCCGGTGTACGAGGAGCTCGCCGTCCGCATCGAGATGTTCGGCGACGAGATCGAGGCCCTCTCCACCCTCCACCCCCTCACCGGCGAGATCATCAGCGACGACCAGCAGCTGTACGTCTTCCCGGCCTCCCACTACGTCGCCGGCCCCGAGCGCCTGGAGCGCGCCGCCAACGACATCGAGAAGGAGCTGGGGGAGCGCCTGGCGGAGTTGGAGAAACAGGGCAAGCTCCTGGAGGCCCAGCGGCTGCGGATGCGCACGACGTACGACCTGGAGATGCTCCGCCAGATCGGCTCCTGCTCCGGTGTGGAGAACTACTCGATGCACTTCGACGGCCGTGAGCCGGGCTCCCCGCCGAACACCCTGCTGGACTACTTCCCGGACGACTTCCTCCTCGTCATCGACGAGTCCCACGTCACCGTGCCCCAGATCGGCGCGATGTACGAGGGCGACGCCTCCCGCAAGCGCACCCTCGTCGACCACGGCTTCCGGCTGCCCTCCGCCCTGGACAACCGCCCCCTGAAGTGGGAGGAGTTCCAGGAGCGCGTCGGCCAGACGGTGTATCTCTCGGCGACCCCCGGCCAGTACGAGCTGTCCCGCTCCGACGGCCACGTCGAGCAGATCATCCGCCCCACCGGCCTGGTCGACCCCGAGGTCGTCGTCAAGCCCACCGAGGGCCAGATCGACGACCTGGTGCACGAGATCCGCACGCGCACCGAGAAGGACGAGCGCGTCCTCGTCACCACCCTCACCAAGAAGATGGCCGAGGACCTCACCGACTACTTCCTGGAGCTCGGCATCCAGGTCCGCTACCTCCACAGCGATGTCGACACCCTGCGCCGCGTCGAACTGCTGCGCGAGCTGCGCGCCGGTGAGTACGACGTCCTGGTCGGCATCAACCTCCTCCGGGAGGGCCTCGACCTCCCGGAGGTCTCCCTGGTGGCGATCCTCGACGCGGACAAGGAGGGCTTCCTGCGCTCGGGGACCTCGCTGATCCAGACCATCGGCCGCGCCGCGCGCAATGTGTCGGGGCAGGTCCATATGTACGCCGACAAGATCACCCCCGCGATGGCGAGGGCCATCGACGAGACCAACCGGCGCCGGGAGAAGCAGGTCGCGTACAACAAGGCCAAGGGCATCGACCCCCAGCCGCTCCGCAAGAAGATCAACGACATCGTCGCGCAGATCGCGCGCGAGGACGTCGACACCGAGCAGCTGCTCGGCTCCGGCTATCGCAAGGGCAAGGACGGCACCAGCGCCAAGGCCCCCGTGCCCTCCCTCGGTGGCAAGGCGGCCAAGTCCGCCAAGGGCAGGACCAAGGCCGCCGAGGCCGTCCCGACCGACCGTCCCGCGGTCGAGCTCGCCCAGCAGATCGAGGACATGACGGAGCGCATGCGCGCGGCCGCCGCCGAGCTGCAGTTCGAGATCGCCGCGCGGCTGCGTGACGAGGTCTCCGAGATGAAGAAGGAACTGCGGCAGATGAGGGAGGCGGGCCTGGCCTGACCTCCACCACGGGCACCGGGGGAGGGGTGGGCCCGGCGTCGGCGCGCTGTGTTGCAAGACCGACACAAAGTGCGACACAGGCTGCGGCAATGTCAGTGCCGCTGCGTAAGGTGCTGAACATCCGCGGACTCCGCGGGAACAGGGGACAGCTCGAGAGGGGAATCAGCGCGTGACCGTCAATATGACCAAGGGTCAGGCCATCAGTCTGCAGAAGAACGACGGAGGCAGCCTGACCGCGGTGCGCATGGGTCTCGGCTGGCAGGCTGCCCCCAGGCGCGGCCTGTTCGGATCCCGCACCCGTGAGATCGACCTCGACGCGTCCGCCGTGCTGTTCGCGGACAAGCAGCCCGTCGACGTCGTCTTCTTCCGTCACCTGGTGAGCGACGACGGCTCCGTCCGGCACACCGGCGACAACCTGGTCGGCGGCGTCGGCCAGGGCGGCGACGACGAGGCGATCCTCGTCGACCTGGCCCGGGTGCCGGTCCACATCGACCAGATCGTCTTCACCGTGAACTCCTTCACGGGCCAGACCTTCCAGGAAGTGCAGAACGCGTTCTGCCGACTGGTCGACGAGACCAACGGCCAGGAGCTGGCGCGCTACACCCTCGCGGGCGGCGGCCAGTACACCGCCCAGATCATGGCCAAGGTGCACCGAGCGGGCGCGGGCTGGCAGATGACCGCCATCGGCACGCCCGCCAACGGCCGCACCTTCCAGGACCTGATGCCGGCGGTCCTGCCGGTCCTGTAGGCACACCGAGTACACAGAGCACGCGACACAGGGGGACGAAGTCGATGACGGCCGAGCTGGTCCGGGGGCAGAACCATCCGCTGCCCGAGGTCCGACTGGAAATCCGCGTCTCGGCCGGCACGCCGATCGTGGCCGGTGCCACGCTCGGCGACGAGCACGGCCGGGTGCAGGGCGTCGAGTGGGTCGCCCACCCGGGCGCGCCCACCCTGCCGGGACTCGAGGTGCCCAGGCAGGCGGCTGCCGACCATCGCCTCGCCGTGGACCTCGACGCCCTGGCGCCGTCCGTGCACCGGGTGACCGTGCTGCTAGCCCTCCCCACGGGGACCGGCGGCCCGGCGCGCTTCGGCGCCGTGGCCGCCCCCTTCGTCGCGGTCACCGGCCTCGACGGCACCGAGGTCGCCAGCTACACCATCACCGACCTCGAACCGGAGTCGGCCGTCGTCGCCCTGGAGCTGTATCGCAGGCAGGGTGCCTGGAAGGTCCGCGCGGTCGGCCAGGGATACGCCGGTGGCCTCGCCGCGCTGCTCGCCGACCAGGGTCTGCCGCAGGCCCAGCAGCTGGCCGGCAGCATCAACGAGGCAGTGGCACAGGGCCTCGCCCGCTCGGTGGCGGCCCCTCCGCCCCGGCTGCCGGACGCGGACCGCCCGCACCGGACGACGGCGCCCGCGACGGGCCCCGACGAGACTCACGGCGGCGCGACACCGCAGGGTGCGACCGGCAACCCCGTGCCGTCCCAGGGTCACCAGCCCACCTCTCCGTACGGCACGACACCCCCGTACGGCTCTCCGCACGACGGCACGCGGCCCGACCACGCGGCCGCGCAGCACGGCGGCACGACCCCGGCCGACCCGGCCGCCGGGCAGCCGGCTTCCGCCACCGCCGGCGGCCCCGTCAACTACAGCCACCCCGGCCGTCAGACCACCGCGCCGCCCCCGCCCCCGCCGACCGCGCCTCCGGCCCAGCCCGGACAGCCCGCGCGGCCCGTCGCCGGCGACGCGACCGGCTGGTCCATGGAGGAGCGTCTCTACAACCAGGTGTGGGGCATGTTCGAGGACCTCGCCCGCACCACGGCCGCGTACCGCAGCGCCGTCGACTTCGCCGAATCGCGGATGGAACAGGAGCTGGACAAGGTCCTGTCCGACCCGCGCAGCCGCATCAGCGGCCAGGGCGACGCCGCGCGCGAGGCGGCCCGCGCCAAGCACGCCCAGCTCGTCGACCAGGCCAGGGCCGCCCTCGACCGGGACCTGGCCCAGCTCGGGGCCGAGGCGGACGTCGTCGAGCCCGCGTTGCCCCCGGCGTACGCGAGCTGGGACAACCCCGTCTGGCACGGTTACCGGGTGCCGATGGAGATACCGATGGCGCTGCGTCTGGGTGATCTCCATCTGCCGGAGAGCGAGGACGTGCGCATCCCGATGCTGGTCCGGCTGCCGCTGGAGCGCGGCCTGTGGATCGACAGCGGTCGCTCCGGCGACTCGCTCGCCGACACCGACGAGCTCCGCCGCCTCGCGCTGGACACGGCAGTGGCTCTCGCCGCCCGACTGCTCGCGGTCTACCCGCCGGGCGAGTTCGCCGTGCACGTCGTCGACCCGGCAGGAGCGGGCTCGTCCGCGTTGGCGCCTCTGACGCAGGCCGGTGTGCTCGCCGGGCCGCCCGCCACCGGAGCCGCGGGTGTCTCGGAGGTACTGGGGCGGCTCACCCAGCGCGTCGACCTCGTGCAGATGGCGGTGCGCGGGGGCGCGGCCGACGCGCTGCCCCCGGGCTTCGACACGGCCGAACAACTGCTGATCGTCAACGACTTCCCGCACGGCTTCGACGACCGTGCCGTCACCCAGCTCCGCTACCTCGCGGACGAGGGCCCCGCCGTCGGGGTCCACCTCATGATGGTCGCCGACCGGCAGGACGCCGCCGCCTACGGGCCGTTGCTCGACCCGCTGTGGCGTTCGCTGATGCGACTCACACCCACCCCCGATGACCACCTCGCCGATCCCTGGGTCGGCCACGCGTGGACATACGAGCCGTCGACCATCCCGCCCGGCAGCACAGTCATGCACGACGTGCTCGCGCGTGTAGCGGAGGCCCGCCGCTCCTGGAACCGCTGAGGAGACCGCCGGGCCCAGCCCGTACCAAGCCCTCGTAAAGCCTTCTGACCTGCTGTTTTGATTCTTTCTTTGCCTCTCCCTTTACCTTCTCTTGGTGATTCGGTACTCTTTTCGTGCGGAGGGGAGTACTCCCTACATGCTGCGGCGTACCCGTCAATACGGATCGATCCCGATCCCGGGGCGTCGGCCCGGCGGCACCAGGCGTTGTGGAACGCCCTGGAGGACCGGGTGGAAGAGACCTCCGGTAGCGACGACGCTGAAATTTGCCGTTACGTACTGCCGGAGGCGCAGTGGATGTTTCCGTGACCCTATGGGTCCTCACAGTGGTGGGCCTTGCCGCCCTCATCGCGGTCGACTTCTTCATCGGCCGCAAGCCCCATGACGTGTCCATCAAGGAAGCCGGGATCTGGACGATCGTCTGGATCGTCCTGGCCGCCCTCTTCGGAGTCGGGCTCCTCGTCTTCGGCGGCGGTCAGCCGGCCGGAGAGTTCTTCGCGGGCTTCATCACCGAGAAGTCCCTGAGCGTCGACAACCTCTTCGTCTTCGTCCTGATCATGGCGAAGTTCGCGGTGCCGTCCCAGTATCAGCAGCGGGTGCTGCTGATCGGTGTGCTGATAGCCCTGGTGCTCCGCGCGATCTTCATCGCCGCGGGCGCGGCGATCCTCGCCAGCTTCGCCTGGGTCTTCTACATCTTCGGCGCGTTCCTGATCTACACCGCCTGGAAGCTGATCCAGGAGGCCAGGGCCGAGGAGTCCGAGGAGGACTGGGAGGAGAACAAGCTCCTCAAGGCCGCCGAGAAGCGCTTCGGCGTCGCCGACCGGTACCACGGCACCAAGCTGTGGATCGAGCAGAACGGCAAGCGCGTCATGACGCCGATGCTCGTCGTGATGCTCGCCATCGGTACCACGGACGTCCTCTTCGCACTGGACTCCATCCCCGCGATCTTCGGCCTGACCCAGGACCCGTACATCGTGTTCACGGCCAACGCGTTCGCGCTCATGGGCCTGCGCCAGCTGTACTTCCTCATCGGCGGTCTGCTGAAGAAGCTGGTCCACCTGTCCTACGGACTGTCGGTCATCCTCGGCTTCATCGGTGTGAAGCTGGTGCTGCACGCCTTGCACGAGTCCGGGGTACACGTTCCTGAGATCTCCATCCCGGTGTCTCTCGGCGTGATCTGCGCGGTGCTGATCGTCACCACGATCACCAGCCTGATCGCGTCGAAGAAGCAGGCGCAGGCCGAGGCAGAGCAGAACAAGGCCGAAGGCGCGGAGAAGGACAGCGTCGAGGCCTGACCGAGGCCGGCACCGCACAGCACACACGGCTTGGGGCCCCGCACGACGGACACGCAGTTCCACGCGTCCACCGGAGTGCGGGGCCCCTGCACGTCTGAAAGGATCACCGCATGCTCGCTCGGCTCCGGTCGCTCACGACGCGATGGACTGCTGTCGTCCCGGTGGCCGCGGTCGTCCTGCTCGCTCTGACCTGGGGACGTGATCTGCCCCCTGCGGCTGTCGCCCTGGTGACCATGGTGCTCGCGGGAGCCGTGCTGGCCGCCGTGCACCACGCCGAGGTCGTCGCACACCGGGTCGGTGAACCCTTCGGCTCCCTCGTCCTCGCCGTCGCCGTCACCATCATCGAGGTCGCCCTGATCGTCACGTTGATGGCCGACGGCGGGGACAAGAGCTCGACCCTCGCCCGCGACACCGTCTTCGCCGCCGTGATGATCACCTGCAACGGCATCGTCGGCATCTGCCTGCTCGTCGCCTCACTGCGCCACGGGCTCGCGGTCTTCAACCCCGAGGGCACCGGCGCCGCCCTCGCCACGGTCGCGACGCTGGCCACGCTCAGCCTGGTGCTCCCCACCTTCACCACCAGCAAGCCCGGCCCCGAGTTCTCCACGGCCCAGCTCACCTTCGCGGCCCTGTCCTCACTGGCCCTGTACGGGCTGTTCGTCGCCACGCAGACCGTGCGCCACCGGGACTACTTCCTGCCGATCACCAGGATGGGCGAGGTGATCACCCAGGACGACCACGCCGAGGCGCCTTCGGCCCGTACCGCCGGGATCAGCCTCGGACTGCTCGGTCTGGCGCTCGTCGGCGTGGTCGGCCTCGCCAAGGGCGTCTCTCCGACCATCGAGTCCGGTGTCGAGGGAGCGGGACTGCCGCACGCGGTCGTCGGTGTGATCATCGCGCTGCTGGTGCTGCTGCCGGAGACGATCGCCGCGCTGCGCGCCGCCCGCCGCGACCGCGTCCAGACCAGCCTCAACCTGGCCCTCGGCTCCGCCATGGCCAGCATCGGTCTCACCATCCCGGCCGTCGCCCTCGCCTCGGTCTGGCTCTCCGGACCACTCGTCCTCGGCCTCGGCGCCACCCACATGGTGCTGCTCGCCCTGACCGTCGTGGTCGCCTCGCTGACCGTGGTCCCGGGACGCGCGACACCGCTCCAGGGCGGGGTGCACCTGGTGCTGTTCGCGGCCTATCTGGAGCTGGCGGTGAACCCGTAGGCCACCGGAGTCAGCCTGTCGCGGGCTCCGCCTCCGCCGGTGTCGGCAGGGACACCGGCCGGGTCTCCGGCAGCAGGGCGAAGCAGCCCAGGCTCAGCAGGGCGATCCCGGTGAGATAGGCGCCCACACCCCACGGCACCCGTCCGCCCTGGGCCACGGCGGTGGCCACGATCGGGGTCAGGGCTCCACCGAGCACCCCGCCGAGGTTGTAGCCGACGGCGGCCCCCGTGCAGCGCACACGGGGCGCGTACAGCTCGGGCAGGTACGCGGCGATGACGGCGAACATGGTGACGAAGGCGAGCATGGCCACGAGGAAACCGAAGAAGATCAGCAGGGGTTCGCCGGTCGCCAGGAGCGCGACCATGGGGAACATCCACAGCACGGTGACGCCACAGCCGATCAGGCACATCGGGCGCCGCCCGTACCGGTCGCCGAGCACCGCCGCCAGTGGTGTCAGAGCGCCCTTCACCACAACGGCGCCCATGATGCAGGTCAGCATGACCGTGCGGCTCACCCCGAGGCGCTCGGTGCCGTACGCGAGGGACCAGGTCGTCACCGAGTAGAAGACCGCATACCCGATCGCGAGAGCGCCGGCCGTCAGCAGGACGAGCCGCCAGTGGCCGCGCACGACCTCGGCGAGCGGCACGCGCGCGGGTTCGTCGATCTGCAGGAACTGCGGGCTCTCCGTGAGCGACGACCGCAGCCACAGCCCCGCGACGGCCAGGACGCCCGCCGCCCAGAACGGCACACGCCACCCCCAGGCGGCGAACTGGGCCTCCGTCAGGGTCGCCGACAGCGCGAGCATCACCCCGTTGGCCAGCAGGAACCCCACCGCGGGACCCACCTGGGGAAAGCTCGACCACAGTCCGCGGCGATCGGCCGGCGCGTGCTCCGCCGTCAGCAGCACCGCCCCGCCCCACTCCCCACCGAGCCCGAGCCCTTGCAGGAAGCGCAGCACGAGCAGGAGGAAGGGGGCGGTGACACCGATCGAGTCGAAGGTGGGGACGCAGCCGACGGCCACGGTCGCGCCCCCGGTCAGCAGCAGCGAGGCGACGAGGACCGGCCTCCGCCCGTGCCGGTCCCCGATGTGCCCGAACAGCACCGAGCCGAGCGGCCGCGCCACGAACCCGACCCCGAAGGTCGCGAAGGCCGCGAGGGTCCCGGCCAGGGGTGAGAACGTCGGGAAGAACAGTGGCCCCAGAACGAGGGCCGCCGCCGTCCCGTAGACGAAGAAGTCGTAGAACTCGATGGCCGTCCCGGCGAGCGAGGCGCACGCCAGGCGCAGCATGGAGGGCGGTTTCACGGTGCGTGCAGGTTGCATGCCGCGTCAACTACCCACGGTGACGGGCGGTTACGGGGGCGTGCGGGGGCCCGTGCGAGGCCAAGGTGGTTCGGGAGGCGTCAACGGGTCTCAGTAGGTCACCGTGATGCGCCGGGCGGGCCCGTCCACCCGGATCACGCCACCGTAGGGGACGACGAACTGCGGATCGGTGTGTCCGAGATCCACGTCGAAGACGATCGTGGCGTCGGGGGCGTACGTCCGCATGGCGCGCAGGACGGCCTCGCGCTGTCCGGCCGCGTAACGGGCCGCCTCCTCGGGGGTGTTGGGCTGTTCGAAGGACCAGGCCTTGGGGCGGCCCATCAGGAGTGCCGGGAAGCGCTGGAGCAGGCCGCGCTCGCCCATGTTGCGCAGGGTGCGGAAGACCTCCTCGCCGCTGGGCAGTTCCTCCGAGGTCTCCAGGAAGAGCACGCCGCCGTCGAGGACGGACAGGTCGCGCGGCACCTCGCGGTCGGCCATCAGCAGCCAGCCGAGGATCTCCAGACAGCCGCCCCAACTGCGACCCTCCACCACGCGGTTGGGGTTCACCCAGGTCCATCCGGCGCCGGGCACGGTCTCCGGCTCCGCGTCGAAGGTCGCCGGGTCGGCCCAGTCGCGATTGACGTCGTTGAAGCGTTCGGTGGGCCGCAGCTCGTACGGTCCCGAGGTGAACAGGGCGGCGCGCAGGGAGTCCGCGGTCAGCGGGGCCATGGCGCCGGACCTGCCCAGCGAGGTCATCACGGTCCCGCCGTGGTAGCCGACGATTCCTGTGTTGTAGAGGAACGCCAACAGGTTGCTGTTGTCGCTCATGCCGAAGAACGGCTTGGGGTTGGCCCGCAGCAACTCCCGGTCCAGCAGCGGCAGCACGGTGATCTGGTCGTCGCCGCCGATCGACGTGAACACCGCCTTGATGTCCGGGTCGGCGAAGGCCGCGTGGACGTCGTCGGCCCGCTCCTGCGGCGTCGAGTCCATCTTCCGCGTCGTCGGATACTCGACCGGTTCGAGACCGTACTCCCCGCGCAGCCGCTCCAGGCCAAGTTCGAAGGGGCGTGGAAAGACTCCGGGCAGACCGGCACCGGGCGACAGGACGGCGACACGGTCGCCGGGGGAGGGCTTGGTCGGATACGAAGGCGTGGTCATGCGGGGAGGGTATGGCCTCCTGCCCCGCGGATTCACCGTGATAAACCGGGGGCGAGCAGCGGTCCCCACGGGCCGCACACCCCCAACGGACCGGAGGAACCGTGCCCCGCAGCCTGGCCCAAGCCCCGATCATGATTCTCAACGGCCCCAACCTGAACCTCCTGGGGCAGCGCCAGCCCGAGATCTACGGCTCGGACACCCTCGCCGACGTCGAGGCGATGTGCGCCAAGGCGGCGGCCGCGCACGGCGGCACGGTGGACCTCCGGCAGTCCAACCACGAGGGCGAACTGGTCGACTGGATCCACGAGGCACGGCTCCACCACAGCGGGATCGTCATCAACCCCGGTGCCTACTCGCACACCTCCGTGGCGATCCTCGACGCCCTCAACACCTGCGACGGGCTGCCGGTGCTGGAGGTGCACATCTCCAACATCCACCAGCGCGAGACGTTCCGGCACCACTCGTACGTCTCCCTGCGCGCCGACGGTGTCATCGCCGGCTGCGGCGTGCAGGGCTATGTGTTCGGCGTGGAGCGGGTCGCCGCGCTCGCGGGGGCGGGCCGGGCGGAGGCGTGAGCCCCGCTCCCGAAGCCGTCGGGTAATGCCCGATCTCCAGGCGGGCGCCCCTTACAGGCGGCCCGCCTCGACGATCCGGCGCAGGAACTGCCGGGTGCGTTCCTGCCGCGGGTCGCCGAAGACCTGCTCCGCCGTGCCGCGTTCCAGCACGACGCCTCCGTCCAGGAAGCAGACCTGGTCGGCGACGTCGCGGGCGAAGCCCATCTCGTGCGTGGCCAGGACCATGGTCATGCCGTCGGCCTTCAGATCACGGACGACGTTCAGGACCTCGCCGACCAGCTCCGGGTCGAGGGCCGCGGTGATCTCGTCGAGGAGCAGCAGCCGGGGGCGCACGGCCAGGGCGCGCACGATCGCCACGCGCTGCTGCTGACCGCCGCTGAGCCGGTCGGGATACGCGCCCGCCTTCCCGCTCAGCCCCAGCCGGTCCAGAAGGGCCCGGGCCCGTTCCTCGGCCTCCGCGCGGGGAACGCCGTGCACCCGGCGCGGGGCGAGGGTGATGTTGTCCAGCACCGTCATGTGCGGGAACAGGTTGTACGACTGGAAGACCACACCGATACGCCGTCGGACCGCGTCCTGGTCGACGCGCGGGTCGGTGATCTCCTCGCCGTCCAGCCAGATCGCCCCGTCGTCGATGTCCTCCAGCAGGTTGGCGCAGCGCAGCAGCGTCGACTTGCCGGAGCCGGAGGCGCCGATCAGCGCGGTCACGGTGTGCGGGGCGACCTCCAGATCGACGTCCCGCAGCACGACCGAGCCGCCGAAGGTCTTGCGCACGGACTCCATCCGCAGCACGGGTGCGTCCCCGGAGGCGTGCACGGCTTCCACGGTCTCTGGGTTGTCGCTCATGTCGTCCCTCCCTGCGCCCGCTGCCGGTCCATGCGGGCCGTGACCCAGTCGGTGAAGCGGGTCATCGGGATGGTCAGGGCGACGAAGACCAGTCCCGCGACGATGTAGGGCGTGTAGTTGAGGCTGCGGCCCACGATGATGTCGGCGGCGCGTACCGCGTCGATCGCACCGCCGATCGAGACCAGGCCGGTGTCCTTCTGCAACGACACGAGGTCGTTGAGCAGGGGCGGAACCTGACGGCGTACCGCCTGGGGGAGTACGACGTGCCGCAGCGCCTGCCGGTTGGTCAGGCCCAGCGAGCGGGCCGCCGCGCGCTGCGAGGGGTGCACGGACTCGATGCCGGCGCGGAACACCTCGGCGACGTACGCCGAGTACGTGAGCGTCAGCGCGGTGCCGCCGAGGAGTACCGGGTCGACGGTCACACCCTGGAGCCGGAGCGCGGGGACGCCCAGGACCACGATCATCAGGTTGATGATCAGCGGCAGTCCGCGGAAGAAGTCGGTGTACGCGGCCGCCAGCGCCCGCAGCGGGAAGAAGACCGGGCCGCGCAGGGTCCGCGCGACGGCGATGAGCATGCCGAGAACGAGCACGGCCACGCCGCAGACCAGCAGCAGCCGCACGTTGAGCCAGAGCCCTTCGAGAACCCTGGGGAGCGCCTCGCGTGCGTACTCCGCGCTGAAGAAGGTCTCCTTGGTGCGCGGCCAGCCGGGGGCGTTGACGACGACCAGATAGAGGACGACGGCCGAGACCAGGGTCGACAGGGCGGCGACGGCGGTGGCGCGGCGGGCCCGGTCGCGCTTGTAGCGCTCCCGGTCCAGCCGCCGGCGCGAGGGGACGTAGCCGTCGTCCGCGCCGGGCGGGTCACCGTGGTCGTCCGCGCCCTCCGGGCCGGACTCCTGCTTCACGAACGTCACTTGAGGACCGGGGCGTCGACGGCGTCGGAGAGCCACTCCTGCTCGATCTTCGCCAGCGTGCCGTCCTCGCGCAGGGCGTCCACGGCGGTCGTCACGCAGGACGTGAGGGCACTGCCCTTGTCGAGGACGAGCCCGAACTGCTCGGGCGTGCCGCCCCGGTTCTCGAACTGGCCGACGATCCTCGCGTCCGTCACCTCGGCCGAGGTGATGTAGAACGCGGTCGGCAGATCGACCACGATCGCGTCGATCTGGCCGTTCTTCAGCGCGGACTTGGCCTGGTCGTTCTTCGCGTACGCGGCGGCCTGACGGGTCGGCTTCACCACGTCCTGGATGTAGTTCAGGCTGGTGGTGCCGACCTGGGCGCCCAGGTGCAGCTTCCGGAGGTCCGCGATGCTCGTCGCCTTCGCGGCGGCGGAGCCCTTCAGCGCGACGACGGCCTGGCGCACGTCGTAGTAGCCCGACGAGAAGTCGACGGCCTTCTTCCGCTCGTCGCTGATCGACACCTGGTTGACGTCGAAGTCGAAGGTCTTCGCCCCCGGCGCGAAGGCCTTGTTGAAGGGCACGCTCTGCCAGACGACATCCGCCTCGTCATAGCCGAGCTGCTTCGCGACGGCGTACGCGACCGCCGACTCGAAGCCCTCGCCGTTCGTCGGGTCGTCGTCCTTGAACCACGGCTCGTACGCCGGTTCGTCGGTGGCGACGGTCAGCTTGCCGGACGTCTTCGTACTCAAGTCGCCCTTGGCGCAGGAGGCTCCGGACGCCGAGGAGGAGGCCGAGCCGGAGGCGTCGTCCTCCGGCTGCGGGGCGCAGCCCACCGCGACGACGGCGAGCAGGGAGGCTATGGCGGCGGAGGCGGCACGTCGCAGGGAGCGCGCGGTTCGCAGGACAGGACGCATGGCGTGAGATTGACAGCGCGACGTGCCGTCTGTCGAGGTCACACGGGTCATTGTCCGCATTCTGGGAACGGGTGTTGCGGTCCTGTGAACGCGTGCGACCTAGAGGGCGGGGCCGCCGGCCGAGGGCGGGGTTGATGAGGCCGGCGGCCCATCCGCGCGGGAGCCGTCATCCCGTGCGGACCTGCCTCCAGTGGACTACGCCACGGCGCACGCCGGGAGCGCGCGCGTGACACCGGCGTGTGCGTTCGATTCACACGGGGCGCGTGCGGGAGCGGTCGCGCCCCTGGCCGGTCGTCCCACCAACTTCCCTACGGCTCCGGGGAGTTCACCAGCCCCGTGCGCGCCACTCCGGCAGGTGCGGGCGCTCAGCGCCGAGCGTGGTGTCGTTGCCGTGGCCCGGGTAGACCCAGGTCTCGTCGGGGAGCGCGCCGAAGATCTTCGTCACCACGTCGTGGATCAGACTGGCGAACGCCTCAGGGTCCTTAAGGGTGTTGCCCACACCGCCCGGGAACCCGATGTCGCCGGAGAAGGTCGCGCTGTCGAACCAGGCGTCCTGGAAGGTCACCGAGCCGAACTCGACGTCAACGTGGAGCGCACCCACGCCTGGCGGAACGCCTTCTGCCGGCTTCCACGCTGCTACGAACGCCGGATCGCGACCGTGAACGACCACGAACCTTCACTCGTAGTGTGGATGAGCTGCTGAATGGCCTCAGCGCAGTCCGCTCCGCTTTGTTTCCCTCACACCGCGCCCGGGGCGGCTTGCTTCTCCTGTCTGTCCGCCAGGAAGTCGGTGATCCGGTGGTTCGTCTGGGTGGGCATGGCGGTGGGCATGGCGAAGTGGGTGAGTTCGGCGAGGATCTCGATCCGGGCGTCCGGTACGGCTTTGCGGGCGCAGGCTGCGACTTTGGCAGCGTCGTGGGCGTCACTGCGGCCGGCGAGAAGAACCAGGAGCGGAACGCTCAGTGCCGTGGGGTCCGGGCGGCGGCCGACGACCAGTTTCCGGTTCGCGAAGTCCGAGACCGCCAAGGCATAGAGCCGCTTCCAGCCCGGGTCGGTGTCGGTCCCTGCGGTCTCGCGGTCCAGGTAGGCGCGTGCACGGGCTTGCGTCGGGCGGAGCAGTATCGGCAGCGAGCGCAGCAGGAAACCCGGGCGGAAGTTGGCGAAGCACTGGGTCGGGTCGAGCAGTACCAGCCGATCGACCCGCCGCGCGGCGTGCAGGGCATAGGTCAGGGCGATCCAGCCGCCGTAGGAGTGGCCCAGCAGGTGCGTGCGGGACACGGTGAGGCCGTCGAGCAGCGCGTCCAACCAGGCCATCAGGTCGGTGGTTGTGCGCAGCGGGTGCCCGCCGGGGACGCTGTGTCCCGCATCGCCCAGGATGTCGACGGCCAGCACCCGGTGGTGCGTGCCAAGAGCTGAGGCATTGGCGAACCAGACCGCGCCGGTGGAACCGCCGCCGTGGAGAAGGAGGACTGGAGTGGCGTCAGCGGGGCCGTAGGCGTGGACACGGGTGGTCCCGTACAGGGTGGGAACGTCGATCTCGGCGGTACCGGTGGGCCAGCGGGCGAGCAGTGCGTCGTAAGCCGCGAAGAACTCTTGAGATGAGGACACGGTGAACCCCCCGGGGAATCGTCTCGTTGACCAAGTATCTCGTTTGGCGAGATAGTAGCCCGGTGAGTGATGACATCAACCCCGCAATGCGGCTGGTCCATCTCCTGCGCGCAGTGACCGTGGAACTCGATCTGCGCGGCGCCGAGTTCGCCGCGCGAAACGGTCTGCATCCCACCGATCTGCGGGCCCTCATCCATCTGCTGGACGCCGATCGAGCAGGTACCGACGTCACCCCGGGACGACTCGGTGCGGCGCTGCGGCTCAACTCGGCCGGCACCACTGCCCTGCTGGACCGGCTGGAGCGCCTGGGGTTGGTCCGCCGCGGGCGCGATGAAAACGACCGACGACGCGTCGTGCTGACGGTGGAGCAGAAAGCCGTGGAGCTGGGCTGGTCCTTCTTCGGCCCGCTCATCGCCAACTTGGTCGAGGCGGCCGAGGGCTTCACCCCGGGCGAACTGGACATCGTTCACCGCTACCTGACAGCCGCCCTTCGAGCAGCCGCTCCCGGCAACGACGCGTCGACGCCCGCGGCCACCGCCGGGAGGCCACCACCACAGCCGTTCCCACGGCGGTTCGGTCAGCCATGAGGGCAGCGCAGGCACAGGATCTCCGGTGTCACAGCGCGTCGCAACTCCATGATCACGGAACCGTGCTTGTCCCCGTCCGCCGGCCGCCCTTCTGCGCGACCTCTTGATGCGGCGAATGATGCATGTCGTGCCATCCGCGTGCGGTAGGCGCTCGCCCTCCAGCCGAGTTCGCCCGTGGTGTCGGGACCGAAGACCGCGCCGAGGAGGGGGCGGGTGCCGCACCCGACCAGCGCCACCAGGCGCAGGAGGGGATTGCCGGTCAAGGTGGTGCCGTCCTCATCCCGCGGTCACGGCTGTCGGCGTCGGTGAGGGAGTTCTGGAGGCCACCGTCCGTGGGGTAAGACGCTGCCCGTGCCCGAGCGTCGACAGCCTGAACGCGCGACCGCCCCCTCTTCGGTTTCGAAACAGGGGCGGTCGTCGTTGGACGGTTACCAGCCCCGCGCGCGCCACTCCGCGAGGTGGGGCCGCTCCGCGCCGAGGGTGGTGTCGTTCCCGTGGCCAGGGTAGACCCAGGTCTCATCGGGCAGGGCGTCGAATACCTTGGCCTCCAGGCCGTCCATCAGGGAGTTGAACTCCTCCGGCTGTGTTGTCCGGCCAGGCCCGCCCGGGAAGAGGCAGTCGCCGGTGAAGACATGAGGATGCCCGTGCGGGTCGTCGTAGACCAGCGCGATCGAACCGGGCGTGTGACCGACCAGATGGCGCGCGGTGAGTTCCACGCGCCCCACCCGGATCGTGTCCCCGTCGTCGACGAGTACGTCGGTCGCCACCGGGATGCCCTCGGCGTCGGCCCGGCCCGCGTACGTACGGGCGCCCGTGGCCGCCACCACCTCGGCGAGCGCCTGCCAGTGGTCGCCGTGCTGATGCGTGGTGACGACGGAGGCGATCCCGTCGTCACCGATCAGGGTGAGCAGGGTGCCGGCGTCGTTCGCCGCGTCGATCAGCAGCTGCTCGTCGGTGGCCCGGCAGCGCAGCAGGTACGCGTTGTTGTCCATCGGGCCCACCGCGACCTTGGAGATCATCAGGTCCGGCAGCTCGTGCACATCCGCAGGTCCGCCGACCTTCACCGCTCCGCTGTACGTCATGAGGGCAGCCTATAGCGGGGGCAGCGAGGGGAGCGTGCCTCCTTCGACGCGCAGCGCGGTGCCGTCGCGGCGGCCGGCGAGCCAGCCGAGGAGGTCGGCCCGGCTGCCGCTGACCACGAGGTCCGGCAGCGGCGGGTGGTAGCCGCTGTCGGGCTGTTCCCCGGTGACGCCCTCGACGGCCCCGGTGGGGATCGTGTGCCCGTCGTCCTGTCTGATCATGAGGGCGGGGACCTCGGGATGACCGTGGAACCGGTGGGCGAGGAAGTTGATCTCGCGCTGGGCGAACTCCTCCGGCAGATCCTCCAGCTCGTACCCGATCCCCAGGTCCACGTGATGGAGCTCCACCTCGATCCACCGCCGGAACGGCAGCCAGGCCGCGGTGTCGAGGACACCGTTGCGCAGCTCGACCGTGCGGGACCAGTCCTGGGCGACCGAGGCGGCGTCCTGGAAGCGGTGCGCGCTGTCGCGTACGTCGGCGAGCTGGGTCTTCAGGGGGCGCGGCGCGTCCCGCTCGATGTCGGCGTCCCGGGCGTCGCCGGAGACGTACATGGGGCGCCCTTCGAGGACGTTCACGAGGGCGTCCGCGTTGCGGGCGAGGTGGGCGAGGACGTGGCCCCGGGTCCAGCCGGGCAGTCGTGACGGCTCGGTCACAGCGACGTCGTCCAGCTCGGCGACCGCGGTGAGTAGCCGGTCCGTCGCTTCACACACAGAGGCCAGGTCACGCGCGTGATCCATCATGCCGTCGACCCTAGTCCCGGCCACACCTTCGGGTGAAGGTGGCGGACCAGGGCCGTAAATCGAATGCACGTGCTATATGGTCGGGAGCGGCGTCGGGCATGCTGGAAAGCCCGGGATTGTTGTGGAACGGGGAAACAGGACCGGCGCTGTCAGTGGCTCCCCCTAGTCTGTGGAGGACGGGGGCTCCGGCCCCTGTCACTTCACTCAAGAAAGGTGCGGACCGGCGTGGCCGACCGTCTCATCGTCCGTGGCGCGCGCGAGCACAACCTGAAGAACGTCTCGCTCGACCTGCCACGCGACTCGCTCATCGTCTTCACGGGCCTGTCGGGGTCGGGCAAGTCCTCGCTGGCCTTCGACACGATCTTCGCCGAGGGGCAGCGCCGGTACGTCGAGTCGCTCTCCTCCTACGCCCGGCAGTTCCTCGGGCAGATGGACAAGCCGGACGTCGACTTCATCGAGGGTCTGTCCCCCGCGGTCTCCATCGACCAGAAGTCGACCTCGCGCAACCCGCGCTCGACGGTCGGCACCATCACCGAGGTCTACGACTACCTGCGCCTGCTCTTCGCGCGCATCGGCAAGCCGCACTGTCCGCAGTGCAGCCGGCCGATCTCCCGCCAGTCGCCCCAGGCGATCGTCGACCGGGTGCTGGAGCTGCCGGAGGGCAGCCGCTTCCAGGTGCTGTCCCCGCTCGTGCGGGAGCGCAAGGGCGAGTTCGTCGACCTCTTCGCTGACCTCCAGACCAAGGGGTACAGCCGTGCCCGGGTGGACGGCGAGACCGTCCAGCTCTCCAACCCGCCGACCCTGAAGAAGCAGGAGAAGCACACCATCGAGGTGGTCGTCGACCGCCTCACGGTGAAGGACTCCGCCAAGCGTCGCCTCACCGACTCCGTGGAGACCGCCCTCGGCCTCTCCGGCGGCATGGTCGTGCTCGACTTCGTCGACCTCCCCGAGGACGACCCCGAGCGCGAGCGCATGTTCTCGGAGCACCTGTACTGCCCGTACGACGACCTGTCCTTCGAGGAGCTGGAGCCCCGCTCCTTCTCGTTCAACTCGCCCTTCGGCGCCTGTCCCGACTGCTCCGGCATCGGTACGCGCATGGAGGTCGACCCCGAGCTGATCGTCCCCGACGAGGACAAGTCGCTCGACGAGGGCGCCATCCACCCCTGGTCGCACGGCCACACCAAGGACTACTTCGGCCGTCTCATCGGAGCCCTCGCGGACGCCCTGGGATTCCGGACCGACATCCCCTTCGCCGGTCTTCCGCAGCGCGCGAAGAAGGCCCTGCTGCAGGGCCACAAGACTCAGATCGAGGTCCGTTACCGCAACCGGTACGGCCGCGAGCGGGTGTACACCACGGCCTTCGAGGGCGCCGTCCCCTTCGTGAAGCGGCGGCACAGCGAGGCCGAGAGCGACGCCAGCCGTGAGCGCTTCGAGGGCTATATGCGCGAGGTGCCCTGCCCCACCTGCGAGGGCACACGCCTGAAGCCGATCGTCCTCGCGGTCACGATCATGGAGAAGTCGATCGCCGAGGTCTCCGCCATGTCGATCAGCGACTGCGCGGACTTCCTGGGCGAGCTCAGGCTGAGCGCCCGCGACAAGAAGATCGCCGAGCGGGTCCTGAAGGAGGTCAACGAGCGGCTGCGGTTCCTGGTCGACGTCGGCCTGGACTACCTCTCGCTGAACCGAGCGGCCGGCACCCTCTCCGGCGGCGAGGCCCAGCGCATCCGGCTGGCCACCCAGATCGGTTCCGGCCTCGTCGGCGTGCTCTACGTCCTCGACGAGCCCTCCATCGGTCTGCACCAGCGGGACAACCACCGGCTCATCGAGACCCTGGTACGGCTGCGCGACATGGGCAACACGCTCATCGTCGTCGAGCACGACGAGGACACCATCAAGATGGCCGACTGGATCGTCGACATCGGCCCCGGCGCGGGCGAGCACGGTGGCAAGGTCGTGCACAGCGGCTCCCTGAAGGAACTCCTCGACAACACCGAGTCGCAGACCGGGCAGTACCTGTCGGGCCGCAAGGCCATCCCGCTGCCCGACATCCGCCGCCCGCTCGACCCGAGCAGGCAGCTCACGGTGCACGGCGCCCGGGAGAACAACCTCCAGGACATCGACGTCTCGTTCCCGCTGGGCGTCTTCACCGCCGTCACGGGTGTCTCCGGTTCCGGCAAGTCGACGCTGGTCAACGACATCCTGTACACCCACCTGGCCCGCGAGCTGAACGGCGCCCGAAGCGTCCCCGGACGGCACACGCGCGTGGACGGCGACGACCTCGTCGACAAGGTCGTGCACGTCGACCAGTCGCCGATCGGCCGCACGCCCCGGTCCAACCCGGCCACGTACACCGGTGTCTTCGACCACGTCCGCAAGCTGTTCGCCGAGACCACCGAGGCGAAGGTCCGCGGCTATCTGCCCGGGCGCTTCTCCTTCAACGTCAAGGGCGGCCGCTGCGAGAACTGCGCGGGCGACGGCACCATCAAGATCGAGATGAACTTCCTCCCGGACGTCTACGTCCCGTGCGAGGTCTGCCACGGTGCCCGGTACAACCGGGAGACCCTGGAGGTCCACTACAAGGGCAAGTCCATCGCCGACGTGCTGAACATGCCGATCGAGGAGGCGACCGACTTCTTCGAGGCCGTCCCCGCGATCGCGCGCCACCTCAGGACCCTGAAGGACGTCGGCCTCGGCTACGTCCGGCTGGGCCAGGCCGCCACCACCCTGTCCGGTGGTGAGGCGCAGCGCGTGAAGCTCGCCAGCGAGCTCCAGAAGCGTTCCACCGGACGCACGGTCTACGTCCTGGACGAGCCGACCACCGGTCTGCACTTCGAGGACATCAGCAAGCTCCTCACGGTGCTGTCCGGCCTGGTCGACAAGGGCAACACGGTCATCGTCATCGAGCACAACCTCGACGTCATCAAGACCGCCGACTGGGTCGTCGACATGGGTCCCGAGGGCGGCGCCGGCGGTGGCCTCGTCATCGCGGAGGGCACGCCCGAGCAGGTCGCCGGCGTTCCGGCCAGCCACACGGGCAAGTTCCTGCGGGAGATCCTCGGCGCCGACCGGATCAGCGACGCGGCCCCGGTGAAGGCCCCGCGCAAGGCCGCGGCGAAGAAGACCGTCGCCGCCGGCTCACCGGCGAGGAAGACGGCGACGGCCCGGACCACCACCGCCGCCGCCGAGACCGTGACCGCCAAGACCACGGCCGCCAAGACCACGGCCGCCAAAAAGGCTGCCGCGACCACGAAGAAGGCCACTCCCGCGAAGAAGGCCACGGGGGCGCGCAAGGCCTGAGGCGTCCGAGCCTCAGCCCCTGTCACGTCGAGAAGCACAGGGCGGCCCGCGGGAACTCCCCGCGGGCCGTCGCCTGTTCACCCGTCAGCCGCCCCGGCCCACCGGCGGTCAGCCCTCTCGCACCTCGGGTGCGAGGGACGGCGGCTCGCCCACCTCCGCCGCGTACGGGGGCTGCGCGCCCGCTCGGGAGCAGGTGATCGCCGCCGCGCGGGCCGCGAAGCGGAGCAGACCGGCCCAGTCCTCGGCGCCCAGGGCTGCGACGGCCGCGTCGGAGAGGGCGTCCCGGGCCGCCAGGCCGTGCAGGAGGGCCGCGTTGACGGTGTCACCGGCGCCGATGGTGTCGACGACATCGGTCTTCTCGCCCGGTACGGAGTGCCTCCCACCCACCCGGGTGTGGACGGTCAGCCCCTCGCCGCCGTGGGTGACGACGACGGCGGCCGGTCCGGAGTCCAGCCACAGACGCGGAGTGCCGCCGAGCCACCGCGCGTCCTCCTCGGAGAGCTTGAGCAACGACACCGAGGGCAGCCAGCTGTGGAACCGGGCCCGATAGGCGTCCGCGTCCGGGATCAGACCCGGCCGGATGTTGGGG
Source organism: Streptomyces akebiae (assembly GCF_019599145.1). Lineage (NCBI taxonomy): Bacteria > Bacillati > Actinomycetota > Actinomycetes > Kitasatosporales > Streptomycetaceae > Streptomyces > Streptomyces akebiae. The sequence goes on from NZ_CP080647.1 coordinate 7,875,014, forward strand.
TCGAGGGCGGTGAACACGCCTTGGGCGGCGGTCGTGTGCAGCAGCTTCTCGTACGCGCTCGCGCCGGGCTCCAGGACCAGTGAGCAGGTGCCGAAGGAGACGGCCCGGGTGCCCTCGGGAAGCCGGTCGGGCGTCACGAACAGGCGGTCGGCGCTGCCCTCGACGTAGAAGGAGTACCGGGCCGAGCCGTCCGTGCCGATCGAGGCCAGGGCGAGGGTCGTGGGCTCGGGGCCCCGCTGCACGGCGGCCACGTCCACCCCCGCCTCGCGCAGGCCGGCCAGCAGGGCCTCTCCGTAGACGTCGTACGACACCCGGGAGCAGAAGGAGGTGGGGGAGCCGAGACGGCCGAGCGCCACGGCCGTGTTGTAGGGGCCGCCGCCGCGGGCCGGCCGCAGCTCCACGAGCACGCCCGCGCCCTGCGGGACGAGGTCGATCAGGGCTTCACCGGCGACGACGATCACGGGACGGATCCTTTCTGGGGGCTTCCGGCCGGAAAGTATCGCAAAGGCGTGCGCATCGCGACGGGCGTCCGCCCCGGTGCCGGGCCTCCGCTCCGCAGCCGCTCACTCCCAGTCCCAGCCGATTCCCACGATCCCCGTCCGTACCCGGGGTTCGACGAGGTGCACCGAGCGGTGGAGGCCGCTCAGGGCGAGGTTCTGCCGGCCGCCGCGCGGGGCCGCGGCGGAGTGCTGGCTGAAGCGGTGGCAGCGCAGGGGCAGGGCACGTTCGTCGAAGCGGACCTGGAGGGCGTACTGGCCGCCCGTGGAGCGGAAGCCGCGGACGTACTCGGTGCAGACACCGGCCGTGCCGTCGTCGAAGCCGTAGCGGAAGAGGTGTGTGTCGCCGCTGCGCAGCCGGGTGTCGAAGAGCAGCTCGGCGACCAGGACACCGGTGTCCCGGTCCCAGCGCACCCGCCCGCTGCGGCAGTTCTCCAGGGCACGGACGCCCATCCGCTCCGGGGCGCAGCCCGGGTCGCCGTGGTGGACGGCCACATAGCGGTCCACACCGTCCTTGTGGGCGCGCACGATCTGCTGGGACTCGCGGCCCAACAGCTCCCGACAGGCACCGACCCGGACCCGCTCGTGGTGGCCGATGGTGTGCACCCCGCTGTCGCGCGGCACCTCCAGTTCGGCGAGAAGTCGTTCGAGGACGCCGGAGGCCTCCACGACGGAGCGGTACGAGCGGCCGGCGGGGCGTCGCGGACCGGACTGCTCGTCGGCCCGGGCGAGCAGCCGGATCAGCGACTCGTCCGGGAGCTGGAGGATCTCCTCCAGGGCCCGCACCGCCCGCAGCGACTCAGGACGCTGCGGGCGCCGGGCGCCCTGCTGCCAGTAACTGAGGCTGGTGACACCGACCTTGACCCCGTGGCGCGTCAGGTGGTGCTGCACGCGCTGCAGCGGCAGTCCGCGGGCGGCGATCGCGGCGCGCAGGGCGACATGGAAGGGGCCGCCCCGCAGGGCCGACTCCAGCTCCGCCGCGGCGACGTCCGCGACGGCTGCGACGTCCGTGACCGCCGCGACGTCCGCGTGCTCTGTGGCGTGCCGCATGCAGGGACCTTTCCGTAGACGAGTGCGAGTGCGCGACGTGTGCTCGGGACCGCGCGTGCCGATCGGGCACCCGGCGGACGCTCGGGGCCCCAGGAACCCTGGGCGGCCGTCCGTCTTCACATCCGTAGGACCGCGTTCCTCGCCCCGAGTTCCCCCGCATTGAAGCGTGTTGACCAAGTCCCGACAACACCTGCCGCGTGACATGGCCGGACACCGTCGCCGGGATCGTCACGGCGCGGACGGCCCGTGACCGGGCCCCGACAGGTCCCGCAGCGCCTCTCCCGAAAGCTTCGACTTGTGCAGAAAACCCCGGGCGGGACTGGCGGCGACGAGTTCCTGGATGTCGTCCAGCGGGTGCGTGGAGATGAGGACGATGACGGAGGCGGCCGTGCGGGCGAGCCTCGGCGCGAGCTCCAGTCCGCTCTCGCCGTCCAGGTCGATGTCCAGCAGGACCAGATCCGGGGCCAGTTCCACGACCCGTGCCAGCGCCTCCGTGCCCGTGGACGCCACCCCGACGACGGATACGCCGTCGCGCTCCAGCAGCTTACGGGCGGCCTCCAGGAACCGGGCACTGTCATCGACGATGAGACAGCGCATGGACATGGGCACAGCCTTCCAAGGTGGTCAGGGCCATACATTCCGGCTAGCCGTAAAGTGTCGTCGCCGACGGACACCCGTCAGCGGGAACCCGCTCAAGTGCTGCGCCGGGTCGAGGGGTTCACTCTCACTCAGGGAATCGCACACGACACGAGGAGTAGCATGTCGTGGCCCTGGGGGCCGTGCCGTCCGGTCGAGTGGGGGTGTGCGATGAAGACGCAACGCCGGGACCTCGGAAAACGTCCCGTCCGCCGTGCCCTGCTGTCGGGCGCGGCGGCCGTCGTGCTGCTCCTGACCGGCTGTGGCGCCGGTGACGGCGACGGCCGGGTGGACGAGGAGGACAAGGCGGCGGGCGACACGACCTGTGACGGCAGGATCGACGGCACCGCACACATCACGATGTGGTTCCACGCGGGCCAGAGCGGCGAGCAGACCACGCTGAGGAGCCAGGTCAAGGAGTTCAACCGAGCCCAGGAACAGGTACGGGTCGAACTGGTCACCCTGCCCGAGCAGCGCCCGTACACCGAGCTGGTGCTGTCCGCGGCGGCCAGCGGCGATCTGCCGGACCTGCTCGACTTCGACGGCCCGAACCTCTACAGCTACGCCTGGTCCGGCACGCTCAGGCCGATCGACTCCTGCGTACCCGCGAGGACCAGGAAGGACCTGCTGCCCTCCCTCCGCGAACAGGGCACGTACGACGGGCGGCTGTGGGGGGTCGGCACGTTCGACTCCGGACTCGGCCTGTACGTACGGCCGTCGGTGCTGAAGGACGCGGGCGTGCGCATCCCGAAGGGGATCGACGACGCCTGGACCGCCGACGAGTTCACGGGGATCCTGCGCACGCTGCGCGAGGCGGGCTACGAGGCGCCGCTCGACCTGAACTTCATCGACTCCAAGACCGCCGACGAGTGGAACACCTACGCCTTCGCGCCGGCCGTGTGGTCCGCCGGCGGCGACCTCATCGACCCCGAGGAGTTCCGCACGGCCGACGGGTTCCTCAACAGCCCCGAGTCCGTCGAGGCGCTCACCACCATGCAGCGCTGGGTGGAGGAGGGATACGTCGACAGGGACCGGAAGGAGGACAAGAGCGCCTTCGTGAAGGGCCGCACACCCATCTCCTGGATGGGGCACTGGAAGTACGGGGAGTTCAGCGAGGCCCACCCCGGCGACGTGGCGATCGTGCCGCTGCCCGACTTCGGCACGGGCACCGTCACCGGCATGGGGTCCTGGCAGTGGGGCATCCCCTCCGGGGACGCCGACGGCGACGCGGTGTGGCGCTTCCTGGAGTACCTGCTGCGCCCCGAACAGGTGGCCAGGATGAGCGAGGCCAACGGCGCGATCCCGGGGACCGAGGGCGCCGTGAAGCTGTCCCCGCTGTACGACGAGGACGGCGCGGAGCGGCTGTTCATCGAGCAGTTGCGCGGCGGTGCCGCCCGGCCGAGGCCGCAGACACCGGCGTACCCGGCGGTCACCGTCGCCTTCTCGCACGCGGTCGCCGACATCGTCTTCTCCGGAGCGCCCGTCGAGAGGACGCTGGACGACGCGGTCGAGGCCATCGACCAGGACCTCGCCGCCCACGACGGTTACCCGAAGAGCGGCCCGTGACCCGCTCCGCCCGCCCCCGGCGAAACGCTCCCCGACTGCCCGGACGGACCGCCGCTTCGAGGACGTCGCACCGCGCGCGGGCGGCGCTCGTGCTCTGCATGACCCTGCTGCTCGGGGGCTGCGAGGCGGGCGGGGACCACGGCGAGCAGCACCCCCGGCGGACCGCCGACGCGACCTGCGACGGGCGCATCGACGACCCCGCGCAGATCACGCTGTGGTTCCACCAGCCGTCGGCGCGCGGTGAGCTGGAGGCCGTACGCGCCCAGGTCCGGGCGTTCAACACCGCCCAGGACGAGGTGACGGTCCGCCTCGTGGACGTCCCGGAGGGCGACTACGAGGACCTGGTCCGCACGGCCGCCGCCGACGGGGAACTGCCCGACCTGCTCGACTTCGACGCGCCGAAGCTGTTCAGCCACGCCTGGGCCGGCCACCTGAGGCCGATCGACTCCTGCGTCCCGAAGTCCCTGCGCGCGGACCTGCTCCCCTCCGTCCTCGAACAGGGCACCTACCGGGGCCGGCTGTGGGGCCTCGGCACGTTCGACTCCGGACTCGGCCTGTACGTACGGCCGTCGGTGCTGAGGGACGCGGGCGTGCGCATCCCGAAGGGCGTCTCCGACGCCTGGACCGCCGACGAGTTCACCGGCATCCTGAAGAAGCTGCGCATCCTGGGCTACGACAGACCCCTCGACCTCCAGCTGCCGTGGGCCGACACCGAATGGGGGACGTACGGCTTCGCGCCGGCCGTCTGGTCGGCGGGCGGCGACCTGATCGAGCGATCCACCTATCGAACGGCCGACGGAGTGCTCAACGGGCCGCGGTCGGTCGAGGCGCTGACGACGCTGCAGGGCTGGGCGAAGGCGGGATACGTGGACGCGAACAAGGACCTCGACGCCTTCCAGAAGGGCCGCAGTCCCGTGTCCTGGACCGGTCACTGGTGGTACGGGCGCTACACCGAGGCCCACCCCGGCGACGTGGCGATCGTGCCCCTGCCCGACTTCGGCACGGGCAGCGCCACCGGGATGGGTTCCTGGCAGTGGGGCGTACCCGCGGGCGGGGCCGACGGCGACGCGGTCTGGCGCTTTCTGTCCTTCCTGCTGCGCCCCGACGAAGTCCTGCGGATGACGGACGCCAACGGCGGGATCCCCGCCACCGGCACCGCGATCGAACGCACCGACGCGTTCGCCGAGGGAGGGCCCGCGCGCCTCTACATAGACCAGCTGCGGGGCGGCACCGCCCGCCCCCGGCCGCAGACCCCCGCCTACCCGGCGATCACCGACGCCTTCGCCGAGGCGTTCGCGAAGATCATGCGGGGAGCGGCGGTACGGCCCGCCCTGGACGAGGCGGTCCGCGCCGTCGACAAGGACCTGGCGGACCACGGTCACTACCCCCCGACCGGACCGTGAGGCCCGGCCGTGCTCCGCCCACCGCCCAGCCGACCAGCCCCCGCGCCGCGCCCCGCGGCGGAACCGGCACCCCGCCGCGCCACGACCGCGGACACCGTCCCGTTCCTGGCCCGGCTGCGCGTCGCCCGCAAGCTGACGCTGCTCGTCCTGCTGCCGGTCACCGTCCTGCTGGCCGTCACCGCGGTCGCCGCCGTCGCCCAGTGGCGGGAGGCCCGGACCCTGCGCGACTTCGACACCGCGATCGAGGTGTCCTTCGAGATCAGCGAGGTCTCCGACGCCGTCGCCCGTGAGCGCATCGCCGCGGTGGAGGCCCGGCTGAGCGCCGGTCCGGACACCCTGCGCCGGCGGTCGGAGGCCCAGCGGATCACCGACCACACCCTGCGACGGGCCTTCGAGGAGACCGTCGGCCGGACGGAGTCCGACGACGCCGGGATCCTCGACGCCGTACGCCGCCAACTGCACGCCCTCCGGGTCCAGACGGGCACCGGGTCGCTCCAGGCGCAGACCGTCGCCCAGCGGTACGAGGCCATCGAGAACAAGGTGCTCGACATCGTCGCCGGCCTCGAAGCCGGACGTCCCACCAGGGCCTCGGGCCGGGCGGCGGACGCCCACATCGCGATGCTGCGGGCCGTCGCCGCCGCCGAGAGCGAACGCGCGGAGCTCGCCATCCTCTTCCACACGCCCAGCGACGGACGCACCACCGCCACCGCGGGCCGCTGGACCGAGCTGGAGAAGGCCCAGCTCAGGGCGTTCCAGCAGACCGCGTCGGACGAGCTGAAGGCCGAACTGCACACCGCGAGCTTCCGGGCCCCCGGACGCGCCGTCCGCACGGCCCGCGACCTGGTCGCCGACCCCGATCCCCGGCCCGCCGAATGGCCCGCGTACGACGACTGGCTCAGCGAGTCCGAGGACTACGCCGACGCCCTGCGCGGCATCCGTGACCGGGCCGCCCGGGAACTCGACGACACCGCCCACCGCGACCTGCGCACCACCCGGACCCGGACCTTCACCGAACTCACGATCTGCCTCGTCGTCCTGGCCCTCGTCATCTTCTTCGCGCTGACCCTGTGCCGCTCGATCACCCGCCCCCTCGGCCAGGTCTCCGAGGGCGCCCGGGCCCTGTCGGACGGCGATCTCTCGTACGACATCCGCTACACGGGACACGACGAACTCGGCGACGTCGCCGACACGTTCCGCGAGCTGCGGGTGACCAGCGAGCGGCTGGCGGGCGAGATCCGGGCCATGAACACGGCGATCGACGCGGGCCGGCTCGGACACCGGGCCGACGTCGACTCCTTCCACGGCACCTGGGCCCAGCTGCTGGGCGGCATGAACGGCACCATGGCGTCCTTCGCCGCGGCCCACGGCCGGCGCCGACGGGCCGAACGGGAACTGGAGGGCATCTTCAACCTCTCCCTGGACCTGCTCTGCATCTGCGGCGTCGACGGCTACTTCAAGCGCGTCAACCCCGCCTTCGAACGCACCCTGGGCTATCCGGTCCGGACACTGACCTCCCGGCCGTTCCTCGACTTCGTCCACGAGGACGACCGGGACAGCACCCGGGCGGCCGTGGCGCTGCTGGCGAGCGGCGCCGAGGTCGCCGAGTTCGAGAACCGGTACCTGCGTGCCGACGGAACCGAACGCTGGCTCCAGTGGAGCGCCCGCTCGGTCCCCGAGGAGGGCCTCATCTACTCCGCCGCCCGCGACGTGACCGAGAGCCGCCGCGCCGCGCTCGAACAGGCCGCGCTGCGCCGGGTCGCCACCGCGGTCGCGCGCGGCGTGCCGCCGTCCGACGTGTTCGCGACGGTGGCCGAGGAGGTCGCGTCGCTGCTGGGCACGGCCGCGGCCGTCATACGGTACGAGCCCGGCGGCGGCATCAAGGTCCTCGGGATCGCGCACGCGCGCGTGGACGACGTCGAGGCCGCCTGCCTGACCCGCCGGGAGGCGCCCGCCAGGACCATCGACGAGGTGGCCCGGACCCGGTGCGTGGCCCGGTCGGACACCTCCGTGGGCGCCCCCATCGTCGTGGACGGCCGCATCTGGGGAGTGGTCGTGGCCGCCTCGCTGCTCGATCCGCTGCCCGACGGTGCCGAGTCGCGGCTCGCCGACTTCACGGGGCTGATCGCCACCGCGATCGCCAACGCCGACAGCCGGGACCAGCTGACCGCCTCACGCGCGCGCGTGGTGGCCGCGGGCGACGCCTCACGGCGCCGCATCGAACGCGACCTTCACGACGGTGTCCAGCAGCGCCTGGTCTCCCTCCAGCTGGAGCTGCGGATGACGGAGACCCTGGTGGACGACCCCTCCTCGGAACTCGCCCGACAACTGGACCACCTGGCCAAGGGCCTCGACGACACCTTCCAGGACCTGCTCCAGGTCGCCCGGGGCATCCACCCGGCCGTCCTCTCCAAGGGCGGCCTGGGCCCCGCCCTGCGCTCCCTGGCCCGCCGCTGCGCCATCCCCGTGGAGCTCGACCTCGGATTCGCCCGCACCCGCTTCCCGGAACAGGTCGAGGTGGCCGCGTACTACGTCACCTCCGAGAGCCTCACCAACGCCGTCAAGCACGCGCGCGCGAGCGTGGTGACCGTGGCGGCCGAGGAACACCCGGGCGTGCTGGAACTGCTCATCCGGGACGACGGCGTCGGGGGAGCCGAACCCGACCGGGGATCGGGACTGATCGGGCTCATCGACCGGGTGGAAGCGATCGGCGGCAGGTTGACGGTCACCAGCCCGCCCGGCGAAGGGACGACGTTGAGCGTGCGGCTGCCGCTGCCCCGGCCCGGGGAGGCCGCGACGGCCGACGCGACACGCGTATGACCGCCCGAAGCGTACGCGGTGAGGCCCGTTCAAAGGGGGGAGTCCGGGTCTCGGTACGGGCGTACGTTCCGGGCGGTCGAATCGGACGGCGGAGACGGCCGTCCGGCTCTCGGGCATGCGGAGGTCTCGCCGTCTCTCGTCAGAGGCACCGGTTCCACCCGCGGTCGCGCTTCTTCGAGCATTGCGGGCAAACGTTCAGGTGTCTTCACGGCCCGCCCCCAACTAGGCTTCCGGCTAGCCGTAAGACCGTGTTCAGGCAGGCTGTCGGGACGAACAGGACAGGTCGGGCAAGGGGGAGGCCGAGACCATGGAGGCCGATCAGAATCCGGTGCGCGGGCGAGTGGTGCTCGCGGACGACGACGTGCTCCTGCGGGAAGGGCTGGCGAGCCTCTGCGAGCGCGTCGGCTACGAGGTGACCGGGCAGGCCGGCGACGCCGCCGGGCTCTTGGAGCTGGTGGAGAACGAGCTTCCGGACATCGCGATCGTCGACATCCGGATGCCGCCGACGCAGTCGACGGAGGGGCTGAAGGCCGCGCGGGAGATCCGGGAGCGGTATCCGTCGGTCGGGATCCTCGTGCTGTCGGCGTTCGTCGAGGTGGAGGACGCGTTGGAGCTGCTGGCCGGCGGGCGCAGCATCGGATATCTGCTCAAGAGCCGGATCACCGTCGTGGAGGAGTTCCTGGAGACGCTGGACAGGATCCGGCGGGGCGGGTCGGTGGTGGACCCGTCGCTGGTGCAGGAACTGGTCGCCGCGCAGAGACGTGACGATCCGCTGTCGATGCTCAGCAACCGGGAGCGGGAGGTTCTCGGCCTGATGGCCGAGGGGCGGTCCAACGCGGGGATCGGCCGTCGGCTGTGGGTCACCGAGGGGACGGTCGAGAAGCATGTGCGGAGCATCCTGGGGAAGCTGCGGCTGCCCGAGGAGCCGGACGACCATCGCCGGGTGCTGGCCGTGCTGACGTTCCTGGAGACGCGCTAGGCGCGCTGACATCACGCGTGGTGCGTGGCGGGATCGGGCCTTGTCCACAGGGCCCCGTGTTGTCACTCCCCGCCAGTAGGGTGTGAAGCATGGCCGATCCCTCCAGCTACCGCCCCAGCCCGGGGCAGATCCCGGATTCCCCCGGGGTGTACAAGTTCCGCGACGAGCACCGCCGGGTGATCTACGTCGGGAAGGCGAAGAGCCTGCGTCAGCGCCTGGCCAACTACTTCCAGGACCTGGCCGGCCTTCATCCGCGCACCCGCTCGATGGTCACCACGGCCGCCTCCGTGGAGTGGACCGTGGTGTCCACGGAGGTCGAGGCGCTTCAGCTGGAGTACTCCTGGATCAAGGAGTTCGACCCCCGGTTCAACGTCAAGTACCGCGACGACAAGAGCTACCCGTACCTCGCCGTCACGATGAACGAGCAGTACCCGCGCGTGCAGGTGATGCGCGGTCACAAGAAGAAGGGCGTGCGGTACTTCGGGCCGTACGCGCACGCGTGGGCGATCCGTGACACCGTCGACCTGCTGCTGCGCGTCTTCCCCGTACGCACGTGCTCCGCCGGGGTCTTCAAGAACGCGACCCGCACCGGCCGCCCCTGTCTGCTCGGCTACATCGGCAAGTGCTCGGCCCCCTGCGTCGACCGGATCTCCGCCGAGGACCACCGCGAACTGGCCGACGAGTTCAGCGACTTCATGGCCGGGCGCACGGGCACGTACATCCGTCGCCTGGAGAAGCGGATGACGGACGCGGCAGAGGAGATGGAGTACGAGCGGGCCGCCCGGCTGCGTGACGACATCGAGGCCCTGAAGAAGGCCATGGAGAAGAACGCGGTCGTGCTCGCCGACGCGACCGACGCCGACCTGATCGCCGTCGCCGAGGACGAGCTGGAGGCGGCCGTCCAGATCTTCCACGTCCGCGGCGGACGGGTGCGCGGCCAGCGCGGCTGGGTCACCGACAAGGTCGAGGCCGTCACCACCGGTGACCTCGTCGAACACGCGCTCCAGCAGCTGTACGGCGAGGAGACGGGCGACTCCGTGCCCAAGGAGGTCCTCGTCCCGGCGCTGCCCGACCCCGTCGGACCCGTGCAGGAATGGCTCGCCGGCCGCCGCGGGGCGGGCGTCTCCCTGCGTATCCCGCAGCGCGGGGACAAGAAGGCGCTCATGGAGACGGTCGCGCGCAACGCCCAGCAGTCGCTCGTGCTGCACAAGACCAAGCGCGCCTCCGACCTCACCACCCGCTCCCGCGCCCTGGAGGAGATCGCCGAGGCCCTCGACCTGGACAGCGCGCCGCTCAGGATCGAGTGCTACGACATCTCCCACCTCCAGGGCGACGACGTCGTGGCCTCCATGGTCGTCTTCGAGGACGGGCTGGCCCGCAAGAGCGAGTACCGCCGCTTCCAGATCAAGGGCCGGGTCGGAGACACCCAGGTCTGGCACGGCGAGGGACAGGACGACGTCCGCTCCATGCACGAGGTCATCGCCCGCCGCTTCCGGCGCTACCTCGCGGAGAAGGAGAAGACCGGCGAGTGGGTCGAGGAGGACGGGAACGCCGGGCCCGACGGGAACGCCTTCACCGAGGAGGACGGCCGCCCCAAGCGGTTCGCCTACCCGCCCCAGCTCGTCGTCGTCGACGGCGGGCAGCCCCAGGTGGCCGCCGCCCGCCGCGCGCTCGACGAACTGGGCATCGACGACATCGCCGTCTGCGGCCTCGCCAAGCGCCTGGAGGAGGTCTGGGTGCCCGGCGAGGACGACCCGGTGGTCCTGCCCCGCACCAGCGAGGGCCTCTATCTGCTCCAGCGCGTCCGCGACGAGGCCCACCGCTTCGCCATCACCTATCAGCGCACCCGACGCGCCAAGCGTTTCCGGGCGAGCCCCTTGGACGACGTGCCCGGCCTCGGGGAGGCTCGCAAGCAGGCCCTGCTGAAACACTTCGGCTCGCTGAAGAAGCTGCGCGCCGCGACGATCGAGCAGATCTGCGAGGTTCCGGGCATAGGGCGCAAGACGGCCGAGACGATCGCCGCGGCCCTCGCCCAGGTGGCTCCGGCCGCACCCGCCGTGAACACGGCGACGGGAGAGATCATGGAGGAAGAGGAGCCCGGTACGACGGCGGACCCCTCTGGGGAGCCCGTGGCCGCGGGTGCCCCGGACCGGCGGCGAGGGCAGGAGACATGACCGAGCACGACGAGCGTCCGGGACTCCCGGACCACGCAGAACCCCCTGACCACGCAGAACCCCCTGAGCGCTCAGAGCGTCCAGAACAGCAGCACCACGAGCACACAGCGGAGCGCGGGTCGGCCCACAGCGCGGCGGGCGACGACACCTCCCCGCACCCAGCGCCACAGGAAGACGGAGCACACGTGAGTACGGGCATCGAAACAGCCGGGGTCCCCGAGGCGGCCATCCCCGAGCTGGTCATCATCTCCGGCATGTCCGGCGCCGGACGGTCGACGGCCGCCAAGTGTCTGGAGGACCTCGGCTGGTTCGTCGTCGACAACCTGCCGCCCGCGCTGATCCCTACCATGGTGGAGCTCGGCGCCCGCTCCCAGGGGAACGTGGCGCGGATCGCGGTCGTCGTCGACGTCCGCGGCCGCCGCTTCTTCGACAACCTCCGCGACTCCCTCGCCGATTTGGAGACCAAGCACGTCACCCGGCGGATCGTCTTCCTGGAGTCCTCCGACGACGCCCTGGTGCGCCGCTTCGAGTCGGTGCGCCGCCCGCACCCCCTCCAGGGCGACGGCCGCATCACCGACGGGATCGCCGCCGAGCGGGAGCTGCTGCGCGAGCTGCGCGGCGACGCCGACCTGGTCATCGACACCTCCAGCCTGAACGTGCACGAGCTGCGCGCCAAGATGGACGCCCAGTTCGCGGGTGAGGAGGAGCCCGAGCTGCGGGCGACCGTCATGTCCTTCGGCTTCAAGTACGGCCTCCCGGTCGACGCCGACCTGGTCGTGGACATGCGCTTCCTGCCCAACCCGCACTGGGTCCCCGAGCTGCGCCCGTACACCGGCCTCAACGAGGAGGTCTCCGCGTACGTCTTCAACCAGCCCGGCGCCAAGGAGTTCCTCGACCGCTACACCGAGCTGCTCCAGATGATCGCCGCCGGCTACCGCCGCGAGGGCAAGCGGTACGTGACCATCGCGGTCGGCTGCACCGGAGGCAAGCACCGCTCGGTCGCCACCTCCGAGAAGCTGGCCGCCCGCCTCGCCTCCCAGGGCGTCGAGACCGTGGTCGTGCACCGGGACATGGGGCGCGAGTGACCGGACGTGCTGCTCTGCGGTTGGGCAGACTGCGCCGCGTCACCCCCGAGGGCCGAGCGGGCCAGCCCGCCGAGGCCCGCGGGGCAAGGCCCCGCCGCCGCGGCGCCCAGCCCAAGGTCGTCGCGCTCGGCGGCGGCATGGGCCTGTCCGCCTCGCTCGCCGCGCTGCGCCGGATCACCGGCGACCTCACCGCCGTCGTCACCGTGGCCGACGACGGCGGTTCCAGCGGACGCCTCCGTGACGAGCTGGGCGTCCTGCCGCCCGGCGATCTGCGCAAGGCGCTGGCCGCGCTCTGCGGCGACGACGACTGGGGCCAGACCTGGGCCCGCGTCATCCAGCACCGCTTCCAGTCCCAGGGCGACCTGCACGAGCACGCGGTCGGCAATCTGCTGATCGTCGCCCTGTGGGAACAGCTCGGCGACCACGTCCAGGCCCTCGACCTGGTCGGCAGGCTGCTGGGCGCCCAGGGTCGTGTCCTGCCCATGTCGGCCGTGCCCCTGGAGCTCCAGGCCCTGGTCAAGGGCCACGACCCCGCCCGCCCGGACGAGGTCGACACCGTGCGGGGGCAGGCGACCGTCGCGCTCACCCCGGGCGAGGTGCAGTCCGTGCACGTCGTGCCGCACGACCCGCCCGCCGTCCCGGAGGCCGTGGCCGCGGTCCGCGACGCCGACTGGGTGGTCCTCGGCCCCGGCTCCTGGTTCTCCTCGGTGATCCCGCACCTGCTCGTGCCCGAGCTGCTCGACGCCCTCACCGAGACCAAGGCCCGACTCGTGCTGTCGCTGAACCTCGCCCCGCAGCCGGGAGAAACCGATGGCTTCTCCCCGCAGCGTCATTTGGAGGTTTTGGCACGACACGCCCCTAAACTCGCCCTGGACGTGGTGCTGGCCGACGAGGCCGCCGTGCCCGACCGCGACTCTCTGACCGACGCCGCCAAAGGGTTCGGCGCCGCGGTCGAGCTGGCGCCGGTGGCCCGGACCGACGGATCTCCGCGGCATGATCCGGAGCTGTTGGCCGCCGCGTACGACCGTATTTTTCGGATGCATGGAAGGATCGGCCCATGGCGATGACGGCAGCGGTGAAGGACGAGATCTCCCGGCTACCCGTCACCCGGACCTGCTGCAGAAAGGCGGAGGTCTCGGCGATCCTGCGGTTCGCGGGCGGGCTGCACCTGGTGAGCGGCCGCATCGTGATCGAGGCGGAGCTGGACACCGCGATGGCGGCCCGCCGCCTCAAGCGGGACATCGCGGAGATCTTCGGCCACGGCTCCGAACTGATCGTGATGGCACCCGGCGGCCTGCGCCGCGGTTCCCGTTACGTCGTCCGGGTGGTCGCCGGCGGTGACCAGCTGGCCCGCCAGACCGGCCTGGTGGACGGGCGGGGCCGGCCGATCCGGGGTCTGCCGCCCCAGGTGGTCTCCGGGGCCACCTGCGACGCGGAGGCGGCCTGGCGCGGCGCCTTCCTGGCCCACGGCTCGCTCACCGAACCCGGCCGGTCGTCCTCCCTGGAGGTGACCTGCCCGGGCCCGGAGGCCGCCCTCGCACTGGTCGGCGCCGCCCGCCGGCTGTCGATCGGGGCGAAGGCGCGCGAGGTGCGGGGCGTGGACCGGGTCGTCGTACGGGACGGGGACGCCATCGGCGCGCTCCTGACCCGCCTCGGCGCCCACGAGTCCGTGCTGGCGTGGGAGGAGCGGCGGATGCGCCGCGAGGTCCGGGCCACGGCGAACCGGCTCGCCAACTTCGACGACGCCAACCTGCGCCGCTCGGCCCGTGCCGCCGTCGCCGCCGGCGCCCGGGTGGGCCGCGCCCTGGAGATCCTCGCCGACGACGTCCCCGAGCACCTCGCGGCCGCCGGACGGCTGCGCATGGAGCACAAGCAGGCCTCCCTGGAGGAGCTGGGCGCGCTCGCCGACCCCCCGCTGACCAAGGACGCCGTCGCGGGACGGATCCGGCGGCTGCTCGCCATGGCCGACAAGCGCGCCTCGGACCTCGGCATCCCGGGGACCGAGGCCAGCCTCACCGAGGAGATGGCCGAGAATCTCGTGGGGTGACACCACCCCCGGAAATCTCAACTCGCCGGTGCCGACGCTCATTTGGGGCTGTCGGCACCGGCTTCCCGCTTTCTGCGTGAATTCCGTGATTGGCCTGTGAGGCCTCCTTGACTTGGCCCAGATCTGACATGAGCCTGGCGTCTGTTCGCTACTGGGGTGAACCACTCCAAGGGGGGCTCATGAGACGAAGAGCGAGATCGATCCTCGCTGCCGGCGCGCTCCTGCTGGGCGGCGGTGCGGGACTCGCACCGCTCGCCCAGGCGGCCGAGAACGACGGCTCGGACACCGAGGAAGTCAAGGTCTTCCGCGCCGAGGTGACGAAGAAGCAGATACCGCTGCTGCTCGCGGCCGGGCAGGACGGTCACGAACTCAGCGAGCAGGCGCCGGAGAAGGGCACCGCGTCGGTCGAGGTCTACCTCACCGACAAGCAGGCGGACGCCCTTGAGGAGCAGGGCGTCGAGCTGAAGGAACACCGCCTCACCAGCAAGGCCGAGGCGCGCGTGGACGCGGCGGGCGACGGGGTCTATCGCCCCTACAGCGGCGCCGGCAACCTCAAGGAGGAGATCCTCCGGACGGGTCAGGAGCACCCCTCCCTGACCAAGGTGGTCTCCCTCGGCAAGACCCTGCGGGGCCAGGACATCCTCGCGGTCAAACTGACCAAGAACGCCAAGAAGACCAAGGACGGCGCGAAACCGTCGGTGCTGTACCTGTCCAACCAGCACGCCCGTGAGTGGATCACGCCGGAGATGACCCGGCGCCTGATGCACCACTACCTGGACAACTACAAGACGGACAAGCGGATCAAGAAGATCGTCGACTCCACCGAGCTGTGGTTCGTGATCTCCGCCAACCCGGACGGCTACGACTTCACGCACCAGGCCGACGGCAACCGCCAGTGGCGCAAGAACCTGCGGGACGTCAACGGCGACAACGCCATCACCGTCGGCGACGGCGTCGACCTCAACCGCAACTTCGCCTACAAGTGGGGCTACGACAACGAGGGCTCCTCCCCGTTCCCCACCAGCGAGACCTACCGCGGCGACGGCCCGAACTCGGAGCCCGAGACCAAGGTCCTGGACGCCTTCGAGAAGCGCATCGGCTTCGAGTACGGCATCAACTACCACTCGGCCGCCGAACTCATCCTCTACGGCGTCGGCTGGCAGGTGGCCAGCCCCAGCCCCGACGACGTGCTCTACAAGTCGCTGGCCGGCACCCCGGAGAACCCCGCGATCCCCGGGTACCACCCCCAGCTCTCCTCCGAGCTGTACACGACGAACGGCGAGGCGAACGGCCACGCCTCCAACGTCAACGGCGCGGCGTTCTTCACCCCCGAGATGTCGACCTGCCAGACGGCGTCGAACATCGACCCGGACGACGCCTGGAAGCCCGAGGACTGCGCCTCGGTCTTCACGTTCCCGGACGACGAGAAGCTGATCCAGCAGGAGTTCGAGAAGAACATCCCCTTCGCGCTCTCCGTCGCCGAGTCCGCCGTCAAGCCCGACCAGCCGAAGTCCTCGGTCGGCATCGACGCTCCCGACTTCACCCCGGCCGCCTTCACCACGTCGTACTCGCGCGGCGCCGACCAGACCATCTCCGTCGTCGCCCGCAAGTCCGTTCGCGACAAGGAGCTGAGGTACCGGATCAACGGCCGCGGTCCCACGTACGACCAGACGCTCAAGGCCTGGAAGGGCGGTGAGACGTTCGGCGGCGCGGACAACCTGTACTTCGACGAGTACCGGGCCAAGGTGCAGGACGGCGAGCCGGGCGACAAGGTCGAGGTCTGGTTCACCGGTGAGACGAAGAGCGGCAAGCCGACCAAGAGCGAACGCTTCACCTACACGATCGCCGAACGCCCCAAGGCCGACACGCTCGTCGTCGCCGAGGAGGGCGCGACCGCGACCCAGACGCAGGTCTATGTGGACGCGCTGAAGGCCAACGGCAAAAAGGCGCTCGTCTGGGACGTCGCGACCCAGGGCGCGCCCGACGCGCTCGGCGTACTGAAGCACTTCAAGCAGGTCGTGCACTACACGGGCGCCGTCCGGCCGGGCGTCGCCACCCAGCTCGCCCTGCGCGCCTACCTCAACGAGGGCGGCAAGCTGATCGAGGCGGGCGAGAGCGCCGGAGGCTCGGTCGACCTCGGCGGCGGCACCCTGTCGAACGATTTCAGCCAGTACTACCTGGGTGCCTACAGCCGTACCTCCCTGCCGAACGCCACCGCCTTCGCCGGCCTCGCCAAGCTCGACGGCTTCTCGGGGGCCCTCGGCGACGCGCCCGGAAACCCGCTGAACACCGCCGGATCGTTCGGTGTCACCTCCGACGCGCTGCCCGTGGAGACGTTCCCGCAGTTCGCGAGCGCCGGCGCGGGCCAGTACCCCGGGACGGTCAACCCGTACGGCCCGTACGAGGGCGCGTCCATGGCGGCCGCCACGCACACCGACTACGCGTGGAACCGACTCACCCGCACCATCGACCTCACGTCGGTGACCGCGGCGGACAAGCCGACCCTGCGCACCCAGCTGCTGTGGAGCACGGAGGAGGGCTACGACCACGCCCTCCTGGAGGCGCACACCGTCGGGGCGGACGACTGGACGACGCTGCCGGACACCGGTGGTGCCACCTCCACCACCGTGCCCACCGAGTGCGAGGCCGGGTTCTTCGTCCAGGGCCACCCGGCCCTCAAGCGGTACCTGACCGTGGGCTCCGGGGGCTGCACGCCCAGCGGCACCAGCGGCGCCTGGAACAGCTTCACCGGGGCCTCGGACGGCTGGCAGCAGGTCGAGTTCGACCTGTCCGCGTACGCCGGCAAGACGGTCGAGGTGTCGCTCAGCTACGTCACCGACCCGGGCAGCGGCGGTCGCGGTCTCCTCGCCGACAACGCCTCCGTCGTCATCGGCGGCACGCCCGGCGCGGTGGAGGGCTTCGAGACGTCGCTCGGTGCGTGGAGCACCCCCGGCCCGCCCGCGGGCAGCCCGGCGGTCGTGAAGGACTGGGGACTGTCGGGTGAACTGTTCAAGACCTTCGGCGCGGTCACCACGGACGACACGGTGCTGCTGGGCTTCGGTCTGGAGCAGGTCGTCTCGGCGGCCGACCGCAAGGCACTGCTCGGCAAGGCACTGGCGGCACTGAAGGACTGAGCGCCGACTGGGCCGAACGGCTGAGGAAAGACCTCGTGGGCGGCCCTCCGGACGTCTGAAATCAGATGATCGGAGGGCCGCTCAAAAGGTAATCACCTTGTAAAACCAGGGCGGTCCGTACCCCTACTGGCGAGTACGGACCGCACCGGCATGTATAGGGCATCTCGATGTCACCCGACGGGTGTCGGGGAGGTAGGGTCGTAGGCGGTCGGGGACATCCCATACAGCTCGCCGGCACTGAGCCGGCGTACCAACGAGGAGATCGGTTCGTGACGATCCGCGTAGGCATCAACGGCTTTGGCCGCATCGGTCGTAACTACTTCCGCGCGCTGCTGGAGCAGGGTGCGGACATCGAGATCGTGGCTGTCAACGACCTGGGTGACACCGCGACCACCGCTCACCTGCTGAAGTACGACACCATCCTGGGCCGTCTCAAGGCCGAGGTGTCGCACACCGCCGACACGATCACCGTGGACGGCCACACCATCAAGGTCCTCTCCGAGCGCAACCCCGCCGACATCCCGTGGGGCGAGCTGGGCGTCGACATCGTCATCGAGTCCACCGGCATCTTCACGAAGAAGGCCGACGCCGCCAAGCACCTGGCCGGCGGCGCCAAGAAGGTCCTCATCTCGGCTCCGGCCAAGGACGAGGACATCACCATCGTGATGGGCGTCAACCAGGACAAGTACGACCCGGCGAACCACCACGTCATCTCCAACGCCTCCTGCACCACCAACTGTGTGGCGCCGATGGCTAAGGTCCTCGACGAGAACTTCGGCATCGTCAAGGGTCTGATGACGACGGTCCACGCCTACACCAACGACCAGCGCATCCTGGACTTCCCGCACTCGGACCTGCGCCGCGCCCGCGCCGCCGCCGAGAACATCATCCCGACCACCACGGGCGCCGCGAAGGCCACCGCGCTGGTCCTGCCGCAGCTCAAGGGCAAGCTCGACGGCATCGCGATGCGCGTCCCGGTCCCGACCGGCTCGGCCACCGACCTGGTCGTCACGCTGCAGCGTGAGGTCACCAAGGACGAGGTCAACGCCGCGTTCAAGAAGGCCTCCGAGGACGGCGACCTCAAGGGCTACCTGGCCTACACCGAGGACCCGATCGTCTCCTCGGACATCGTCAGCGACCCGGCCTCCTGCACCTTCGACTCCTCCCTGACCATGGTCCAGGAGGGGAACTCGGTGAAGATCCTCGGCTGGTACGACAACGAGTGGGGCTACTCCAACCGCCTCGTCGACCTCACGGTCTTCGTCGGCGGCCAGCTCTGATCGACAGAGCGGGCACTTCCGTGTGAGAGCAGGGCTCGGGCGGCGCAGGGACGCGCCGCCCGAGCCCTGACGCACGTACAAAAGCGGTTCCTCCTACGATCACGAGCACCACAAGTCCTCCTCGGGAGCCCTCTTCATGAAGACGATCGACGAGCTCCTCGCCGAGCCAGTCGCCGGCCGGCGGGTCTTCGTCCGCGCCGACCTCAACGTGCCGCTCGACGGCACCACCATCACCGACGACGGCCGCATCCGCGCCGTCCTGCCCACCGTGAAGGCGCTGGCCGAGGCGGGCGCGCGCGTCGTCGTCGCCTCCCACCTCGGCCGCCCCAAGGGCGCCCCGGACCCGGCCTTCTCCCTCGCCCCGGCCGCCGCCCGCCTCGGTGAACTCCTCGGCGCCGACGTGGCGTTCGCGACCGACACGGTCGGCGAGTCCGCCACCGCCACGGTCGCGGGCCTGGCCGACGGCCAGGTCGCCGTGGTCGAGAACCTGCGCTTCAACGCCGGTGAGACGAGCAAGGACGACGCCGAGCGCGGCGCCTTCGCCGATCAGCTGGCCGCCCTCGCGGACGTCTACGTCGGCGACGGGTTCGGCGCGGTGCACCGTAAGCACGCCTCGGTCTTCGACCTCCCCGCCAGGCTGCCGCACTACGCCGGCTACCTCATCGCCACCGAGGTCGGCGTCCTGAGGAAGCTCACCGACGACGTCCAGCGGCCCTACGTCGTCGCGCTCGGCGGCGCCAAGGTCTCCGACAAGCTCGCCGTCATCGACCAGCTGCTCGGCAAGGCCGACCGCATCCTCATCGGCGGCGGCATGGCGTACACCTTCCTCAAGGCCAAGGGCCACGAGATCGGCAGCTCCCTGCTCCAGGAGGACCAGCTCGACGCGGTCGCCGAGTACCTGGAGCGCGCGGAGAAGACCGGCGTCGAACTGGTCCTGCCCGTCGACGCCGTCGTCGCGCCCGCCTTCCCGGACCTGAAGAGCAAGGCTCCGGCCGACGCCACCTCGGTGGCGGCGGACGCCATGCCCACCGATCAGATGGGCCTGGACATCGGTCCGGAGTCCCGCAAGCTCTACGCCTCGAAGATCGCGGACGCCGCCACCGTCTTCTGGAACGGCCCCATGGGCGTCTTCGAGCACCCCGATTTCGCCGAGGGCACCAAGGCGGTCGCCCAGGCACTCCTCGATTCCGAGGCCTTCACGGTCGTCGGCGGCGGAGACTCCGCCGCGGCCGTGCGCATCCTGGGCTTCGACGAGAACGCATTCGGCCACATCTCGACCGGTGGTGGCGCCTCCCTCGAATACCTCGAGGGCAAGACGCTCCCCGGCCTCGCCGCACTGGAGGACTGACCCTCAATGAGCACGCGTACGCCCCTGATGGCGGGCAACTGGAAGATGAACCTCAACCACCTCGAGGCCATCGCCCACGTCCAGAAGCTCGCCTTCGCCCTCGCCGACAAGGACTACGAGGCCTGTGAGGTCGCGGTCCTGCCGCCCTTCACCGACCTGCGCTCGGTCCAGACCCTGGTCGACGGCGACAAGCTCAAGATCAAGTACGGCGCCCAGGACCTTTCGGCCCACGACTCCGGCGCGTACACCGGCGAGATCTCCGGCCCGATGCTGGCCAAGCTCAAGTGCACGTTCGTCGCGATCGGCCACTCCGAGCGCCGCCAGTACCACGACGAGACCGACGAGATCGTCAACGCCAAGGTCAAGGCCGCCTACAAGCACGGACTCACCCCGATCCTGTGCGTCGGCGAGGAGCTGGAGGTCCGTGAGGCGGGCAACCACGTCTCCCACACCCTCGCCCAGGTCGAGGGCGGCCTCAAGGACGTCCCCGCCGAGCACGCCGAGACCGTCGTCATCGCCTACGAGCCCGTCTGGGCCATCGGCACCGGCAAGGTCTGCGGCGCCGAGGACGCCCAGGAGGTCTGCGCGGCCATCCGCGCCAAGCTCGCCGAGCTGTACGGTCAGGAGCTGGCCGACCAGGTCCGCATCCAGTACGGCGGCTCCGTCAAGGCCGGGAACGTCGCCGAGATCATGGCCCAGGCCGACATCGACGGCGCCCTCGTCGGCGGTGCCTCGCTGGACGCCGACGAGTTCGTCAAGATCGTGCGCTTCCGCGACCAGTGAGTAGGCGGTAGCAGCGAGACGTCGTACTCTTGCGGGGACCGGCCGCCGCGGCCGGTCCCCGCAGTCCATCAGAATCCGAGGAAGTTGGTCCAGCCGTGGTTATGGGGTTCTCGATCGCCCTGATCGTCTTCAGCCTGCTGATGATGCTGCTGGTGCTGATGCACAAGGGCAAGGGCGGCGGCCTCTCCGACATGTTCGGTGGCGGTATGCAGTCCTCCGTCGGCGGCTCCTCGGTCGCCGAGCGCAACCTCGACCGGATCACCGTCGTGGTCGGTCTGCTGTGGTTCGCGTGCATTGTCGTACTCGGCATCCTGATGAAGGTCAACAACTGACCCTCAGGCCGACACCGGCGAACAACGCGTCACGGACGCACCATTCCGCACGTAAAGCCCCATGCCGGGTACGCGACTTCGAGCGCGGCCTATCATGGGGCTTGCGTCTGTGGGCGGGATGTAACTCCAATCACTGGACGCGCGTTGGGCCTTACGTAGACTGAGGCGCTCGCAGCGAAGCGAAACGCCGACTCGCTTCGCCGCACCATCACGCAGGGAGTTACGACCGTGGCAAGTGGCAACGCGATCCGAGGAAGCCGGGTCGGGGCGGGGCCGATGGGCGAAGCCGAGCGCGGCGAGTCCGCACCCCGGCTGCGCATCTCCTTCTGGTGCTCCAACGGACACGAGACCCAGCCGAGTTTCGCCAGCGACGCACAGGTCCCCGACACCTGGGACTGCCCGCGCTGCGGCTTCCCGGCCGGACAGGACCGGGACAACCCGCCGGACCCACCGCGCACCGAGCCCTACAAGACGCACCTCGCCTACGTCCGCGAGCGGCGCAGCGACGCGGACGGCGAGGCGATCCTCGCCGAGGCGCTCGCCAAACTACGGGGCGAGATCTAGCGAACGACACCGGCCGGGCACCGAGGGTGCCCGGCCGGAGACGTATGGAGCTGGAGGCGTATGGTGCAGTGACTGGCTCTTCCGCAGGTCAGGCCGCTTGTCAGTGGGTCCCTCTCCAGCTTCGGGGACGCACTGCGTACGGCCGCGCTGCCGCTGCCCGAGGTGACATCGACCAACGGCCGCTGCTCGTCGCCTCGGTCACGGCCTGCGGCCATCTGCCCTGGCTCGTGTCCGGGCTGTTCGGCGGGGCCGTCGCCGACCGCGTGGACCAGCGGCGGGCCATGTGGGTCGTCGACGTCGTGCGGGGGCTGCTGGGGGCGGGCTTCGCTGGAGCCGTGGCCCTCGACAGGTCCTCGATCGCCCTGCTGATCGCCGTGGCCTTCGCCCTGACCACACTCCAGACGCTGCTCGACAACGCGGCGACGGCCCTGCTGCCCGCCGTGGTGGGCCGGGACGCCCTGGGCGCGGCGAATGCCCGGTTGACGACCGGTCAGCAGGCCGCGGGCGGACTGGTGGCCGCGCCGCTCGTGCCGCGCCGGACTGGCGGACACCGGGGCGGGACATGGCCCTGCGCGGACTGTGCGACGCCACCGCGCTGTGCGACGTCGGGTTCACGACGGTGACGACCGCCTACGCCGTGGGCGGGCTCGCCGGGGGAGCGGTGAACGGACGCCCGGTGATCCGCGTCGGGAGAGAGCGGGCCGTGCTGCCGGCCGGTGCGGCGCCCATCGCGGCGTTGCTCGCGATGGGCACGGTGCGCGGTCCGGCGGCACTCGCGGTGAGCCTCGCCGTGTGCGGCGCCACGGGGATGGTGGGGAACGTCAACTCCACGCCCCTGATGCAACAGCGCACCTCCGCCGACCTGCGCTCGGCCGCGTCGGGTCCGTCTTCCGGACCCTCGGCGCGGCGGGGGCGCCCCTCGGTGCCCTCCTGGGCGGAGCCGTCGCCACGGCCTGGGTACGCGCACGTCGGCCCTGCTCGCCGCCGCCTTCTTCGTCGTGTCGGTCGTCACGCTGATACCGGCGCTCAGGAGGGACGTATCTGTTGTTGTGCCGGACGACCGGGGGACGACAGCTCGTGTTCCGTCGTGATCAATTAGGTTGGAACGGCAGCGGGGCGAGGTACGCAGGCAGGACCAGGTAGGAAAGAAGGCTGAAGTCCGAGATGAACGCAGAAAGCCGTACCAGGCTCAACCAGACGCCGGAGTGGAACGCGCTGGCCGAGCACCGGGAGCAGCAGGGCGACGTCCGGCTGCGCGAGTTGTTCGCGGCCGACCCGGGACGCGGTGCCGGGTACACGCTGGAGGTCGGCGATCTGCACGTCGACTACTCCAAGCATCTGGTCACCGACGAGACACTGCGGCTGCTGCGCGAGCTGGCCGCCGCGACCGACGTGTTCGGGTTGCGGGACGCCATGTTCCGCGGCGAGAAGATCAACACCACCGAGGACCGTGCCGTCCTGCACACCGCGCTGCGCGCCCCGCGCGACGCCGTGATCGAGGTCGACGGCGAGAACGTGGTGCCCGGTGTGCACGCCGTGCTCGACAGGATGGGCGGCTTCGCCGAGCGCATCCGCTCCGGCGAGTGGACCGGCCACACGGGCAGGCGTATCAAGAACGTCGTCAACATCGGGATCGGCGGCTCCGACCTCGGCCCGGCGATGGCGTACGAGGTGCTGCGCTCCTACACCGACCGCGATCTGACCGTCCGTTTCGTGTCCAACGTGGACGGGGCCGATCTGCACGAGGCGGTGCGGGACCTGGACGCGGCCGAGACACTGTTCATCATCGCCTCCAAGACGTTCACCACGATCGAGACGATCACCAACGCGACCTCCGCGCGTGACTGGCTGCTCACCGAGCTGAAGGCCGGCTCCGAGGCCGTCGCCAAGCACTTCGTGGCGCTCTCGACGAACGCCGAGAAGGTGTCGGACTTCGGCATCGACACGGCCAACATGTTCGAGTTCTGGGACTGGGTCGGCGGGCGGTACTCCTACGACTCGGCGATCGGGCTGTCCCTGATGATCGCGATCGGCCCCGACCGCTTCCGGGAGATGCTCGACGGATTCCGGATCGTCGACGAGCACTTCCGTACGGCACCCGCCGAGTCCAATGTGCCCCTGCTGCTGGGCCTGTTGGGGATCTGGTACGGCAACTTCCACGACGCCCAGTCGCACGCGGTGCTGCCCTACAGCCACTACCTGTCCAAGTTCACCGCCTACCTCCAGCAGCTGGACATGGAGTCCAACGGCAAGTACGTGGGCCGGGACGGGGTACCGGTGGAGTGGCAGACCGGGCCGGTCGTCTGGGGCACGCCGGGGACGAACGGGCAGCACGCGTACTACCAGTTGATCCACCAGGGCACGAAGCTGATCCCCGCGGACTTCATCGGGTTCGCGGAGCCGGTCGCCGAACTCAGTGACCCGCTCAAGGCGCAGCACGACCTCCTGATGGCCAACTTCTTCGCGCAGACCCAGGCGTTGGCCTTCGGCAAGACACCGGACGAGGTGCGGGCGGAGGGCGTGCCGGAGGAGCTGGTGCCGCACAAGACGTTCAGGGGGAACCACCCGACGACCACGATCCTGGCGAAGGAGCTGACCCCGTCGGTCCTCGGTCAGCTGATCGCGCTGTACGAGCACAAGGTGTTCGTCCAGGGTGCCATCTGGAACATCGACTCCTTCGACCAGTGGGGCGTCGAACTGGGCAAGGTCCTCGCCAAGCGCGTCGAGCCGGCGCTCACGGAAGGGGCCGAGGTGCCGGGACTGGACGAGTCCACGAAGGCCCTGGTCGCCAAGTACCGGGCGCTGCGCGGACGGTAGCCGTGCGGGGTGGGGAGGCGGGCGGCCGCGCGACGTCCACTTCCCCACCCGGTCCGCGGGGCCGGCGGTCCAGGGCCTCGCCGGGCCTCAGTGTCCCAGTCCGGCGCCTCCGTCGACGGGGATCACGGCGCCGCGTACGTACCCGGCGTCGGCCAGGAAGGCCACCGCCTCGGCGACCTCCTCGGGGGTGCCCAGGCGTCCGGCGGGGGTGGTCCGCAGCAGCGCGCGGCGCTGCTCCGCCGTGAGGGCGCGGCTCATGTCGGTCTCGGTGAGGCCGGGGGCAACGACGTTGCAGGTGATGTCGCGGGGGCCGAGTTCCTGGGTGAGGGAGCGGGCGAAGCCGACCAGACCCGCCTTCGCCGCGGCGTAGTTGGTCTGGCCGGGGGCGCCGCGCAGGGCGGCCGTGGAGGAGATCAGGACGATACGGCCGTGGCCCGCGCGCAGCATGCCCCGCACCGCGCGCTGGGCGACACGGAAGGCCCCGGTGAGATTGGTGTCGACGACCGAGGTGAAGTCCTCCTCGGTCATCCGGACCAGCAGCCGGTCCTGGGCGGCGCCGGCGTTGGCGACCAGGACGGAGACCGGGCCGTGGGCGGTCTCGGCCTCCTTGAAGGCCTGGTCGATCTGACCGCTGTCCGTCACATCGCACCGCACGGCGAGGAGCCCCTCGGAGGGAGGGGGTCCGTCGCCCCGGTGGGTCACGGTGACCCGGTCCCCGGCCGCCGCGAAACGGCGGGCGACGGCGAGCCCGATGCCCCTGTTCCCGCCGGTGACGAAGACCGAACGGGCCGTGGCCTGTGTCATCGCGCTGTCCTTTTCTCCGTCGAGCCTGACGGTGTATCCGCCGAGTCCGGCGGTGAGTCCGGTGGCTTCCTCGCCGAGTCCGGTGGTGAGTCCGGTGGCTTCCTCGCCGAGTCCGGTGGTGAGTCCGGCGGCGTCGTTGCCCGGTCCGGCGGTGAGTCCGGCGGAGTCTTTGCCGACTCCGGCGGTTTCTGTGTCGGGTCCGGCGAGCGGGGGCGCAGGCCCACGACGGCGACCGCGCATCCGACGAGTGCGAGGGCGGCGACGGAGAGCGTGGCGGCGTCCATGGCGTCGAGGAAGGCGCGGTCGGCGGTGGTGGCCAGTCCGGGCAGGTCCAGGGAACGGGACAGGGAGCGGGCCGCCTCGGGGGAGGTGCGGGCCTGTTCCTCGGCTGCCGGGGACAGGTCCGTCGTGGCGCCGGGCAGTTCGGCGTCGGCCATCCGCCGTCGGTAGACGCCGGAGAGGATCGAGCCGGCCATGGCCACACCGAGGGTGCCGCCGACCTGTCGGGTGACGCTGTTGACGGCGGAGCCGGCGCCCGCGAGCTGCGGCGGCACCCCGCGCATCATCACGGCCGTGACCGGCGTGCCGACCAGGCCCATGCCGAAGCCCTGGATCCACAGCAGGACGGCGACGATCCAGAGGGGGGTGCGCCCGTCGAGCCAGGCGTAGGCGACGTAGGTGACGGCGGTGGCCAGGACGCCGGAAGCGACCGTCCAGCGGGCCGACACCAGGCGGCTCAGTGCCGGGGAGGCCTGACTGCCCAGGACGATGCCGACGGCGGCGGCGATCATCACGGTCCCCGCGTCGGCGGGGGAGAGGCCCCGGGGACCCTGGAGGTAGAAGGCCGCGTAGAACAGGTGACCGGCCAGCGCCATGAAGGCGATCAGCAGGACCGCACTGCCCGCCGTGAAGCCGGGCTGCCGGAACAGCCGCAGGTCCAGACTGGGCGTCGCGGACCTGCGCTGACCGGCGACGAACACGGCCAGGAGCACACCGCCCAGCACCAGGGGCAGGAGGACGCGCGGGCCGTACCAGGCGCTGCCGCCGCCGAGTTCGATGACGCCGTAGACGACGCCGCCCAGGCCGAGCACCGACAGGGCGAGGCCCGGCAGGTCGAGCACCCGGCGGCGGGAGCCGCCGAGGTCGGGAACGACGGCCAGGACCGCCAGCAGGCACAGGGCCACGATCGGTACGTTGACCAGGAACACCGAGCCCCACCAGAAGTGGCTGAGCAGTGCCCCGCCCGCGACGGGGCCGACGGCCACGCCGAGACCGCTCGACGAACTCCAGATCGCGATCGCCCGGGTGCGTTTCTCCTCCGGGGTGCTCTGCACGATGACCGTCAGCGTCGCGGGCATGAGCAGACCGCTGCCCGCCCCCATGAAGGCCCGCGCCACGATCAGCCACGCTGGGCTGTCCACGAACGCGCCCGCGCCGGAGGCCACGCCGATCAGCGCGAGCCCGGCGACCAGCGTCTTCCGGGGGCCGAAACGGTCGGCCAGCGCGCCCCCCGCGAACAGGGTGCCTGCGACGACCAGGGTGTAGGCGCTCGCCACCCACTCCAGTTCGCCGGGGGTCGCGCCCAGGCCCTTCACCGGGTCGGCGAGGGTGGTGACGGCGACGTTGAGGATCGAGGTGTCCAGCCAGATCAGCATCTGGGCGCAGACCACGACCAGGAGGACGGGCCAGGAGCGGGCGGGTGGGGCGGCGGGTGCCGCGGTCGTCCGGCTCACGGTGCTCACCGCGTGCCTCCGTTCTTCTCGTCATCGCGCGGCTCCGCGCCCAGCTCGTCGTATCTGCGCAGGGCCCGGTCGATCAGGGCCTCGGCCGCGCCCGTGTACCGGGCGGGGTCGAGCAGTTCCGACAGCCGGTCGGGGGAGAACCGGGCGGACAGTTCCGGGTCGGCGGCCAGCACCGCGCTCAGGGGGCGGCCGGTGTCGGCGGCCTCGGCCGAGGCGGCGGTCAGGAGCTTCTTCGCGCGGACCTTGCCGAGCACCGGGGCCAGCGCCACGTTCAGGCGTTCGGTGACGATGGCGCCGCCGGTCAGGTCGAGGTTGGCCCGCATGCGCTCGGGGTGGACGATCACCCCTTCCGCGAGCTCGACGGCGGTGTGCGCGGCCCCGCCCGTCAGCCGCAGCGCCTCCCGCAGCGGCTGCCACTCGGCGTGCCACGCACCGGCGGGCCGCTCGTCCTCGGCGAGCAGACACTGCGCCAGCACGAGGGCGTGCGCGGGGACCTGCCGGGCGGCCGACACGATCAGCGTGGCCAGCGCGGGGTTCCGCTTCTGCGGCATGGCCGAGGAGGCGCCGCGCCCGGCCCCCGCCGGCTCGGACAGCTCACCGATCTCCGTACGGGACAGCGTCTGCACGTCGAGCGCGAACTTCCCGAGCGCCCCGGTGACGAGCTGGAGCGCGGCCCCGAGTTCGGCGACGGGAGTACGGACGGTGTGCCAG
Organism: Streptomyces akebiae; assembly: GCF_019599145.1. Taxonomy (NCBI): domain Bacteria; kingdom Bacillati; phylum Actinomycetota; class Actinomycetes; order Kitasatosporales; family Streptomycetaceae; genus Streptomyces; species Streptomyces akebiae. The sequence goes on from NZ_CP080647.1 coordinate 7,902,783, forward strand.
GGGAGTGTGGGCTCGGCGAGGCCCAGCGCCTCGGCGAACGGCTTGAGCAGCTCCAGCCCGCCCTCGCCGGGGTCGCCGCTGCCCGTTCCGCCGTTCGTTGCGGCCGGGCCCCCGCGGTCCAGCACCGCGTACTCCCGATACGCGGCCAACGTCCCGCCCGCTCCTCCCAACTGCGCCGGAAGCCGCGCGGCCACCGCCCGCACCCGCACCGACGCGTCGGCGACGAGGTCCAGCCACCCCGCCGCCTTCAGCCCGAAGGTCGTCGGCACCGCGTGCTGGGCGAGGGTGCGGCCGGCGAGAACGGTGTGACGGTGGGTGTCGGCCAGCGAGGCGAGGGCGGCCATCACGCGGCGCAGGTCCGCCGCGATCAGATCGAGCACCCGACGGCCGATCAGCATCGCCGCCGAGTCCAGGATGTCCTGGCTGGTGGAGCCCCGGTGCACATACTCCGCGGCGACCGGATCCCTCGCGGCGACGACCTCGCCGAAGACGGTGACCAGGGCGACCACCGGGTTGGCGGCCGCCCGGGCGGCGTGGGCCAGCGCGACCAGGTCGAGCCGGTCCGCGCGGGCCGCCTCGGCGATGGTCTCCACGGCGGCGGCGGGCGTCAGCCCGACCGCGTGCTGGGCGCGGGCGAGGGCCACTTCGGCGTCCAGCATGGCCTGCAGCCACGCCTCGTCGGTCACCTCGGCCGCGACGGGTGTGCCCGCCCACGTGGGGGCGAGCAGGCCCGCGTCGGTGCCCGCGGACATCGCGTTCATGCTCATCGACTCCTCGTGCCGGATGTCCGTCGTGGGGGTGGAACGACGGTGACCTCGTGGCTCCCGGACGCCGGCCCTGGCTCCGGCTCCGGCCCTGTTTCCGGTCTCGCCCCCGCCCCTGTCCCCGGCTCCGGCGCCAGTACCGGTCCCAGTCCCAACGCCGCCCGTGCGATCGCGTCCGAGTCCTCCAGCGTCACCGAGCCGACGCCGGGCCTGATGCCGACCGCCGTCACCCAGCGCACCCCCTCCACCGGCACCCCGAAGGCGAACCGGTTCGGATGCGGCCGGCCCGCGGCGTCCACCAGCCGTGGCGGACCGTCGGTGACCGCCAGCCCGCCGGGCTCGTGACCCGGCTCGCCCGGCAGCCGGTACGGGCCGCACGCGCCGGACACGAGCAGCCCGCGGAGCAGCGGGTCGGTGCTCCGCCGCAGGTCCACGGCGGGCAGCCGGGCCTCGATCAGGGCGGCGACCCGCACCGGAGGGTCGTCCACCGACTCGGCGTCCACGAGGAAACCGGCCTCGCCGACGCCCTCCGCCACCTGGGCGCCGGGCGCCCACGCCCGTACCCTCATCCCCGGCCCGAGCACCCGCACGACCTCCGCCTCGATCAACGCGATCAGCTGCTCGACACGGAAGGCGGGCGGGCCGATCGAGGTGAAGGCGTTCAACGGGGTGTACCAGCCGTCGAGTTCGGCGCGGTACGAGTCGCCGGAGACTCCGCCGTGGTCGACGACGAGCCGGATCTCGTTGCGCAGGTCCCGCAGGGCGTCCAGCGCCGCCTTCAACGGGCCGTGCACATTGCCGCGGCGGGCCTCGGCGACGTCCCGGCGCAGATACGTCAGCAGCCAGCTCCGGAAGTCGGCGCGGCCGGTGAACCTCCGCTCGCCGTAGGGGTGTTCGATCCGCGTCCAGTCCCATCGCTCGCCGGGCGGGACCGCGTGACGGTCGAGCAGGGCCGCCTCGCCCCGTCCGTCCGCGTCCGCGCGGCACGACCGTACGAACTCCTCGGCCTCCTCCGGCCCTCGGGCGGCGCGGATCCACGCCTCGTGGTAGACGGTCCGTACCTCGCGGTCGACGAGCGGCCAGAGGTCCTGGCGGAAGCCCAGGGGGCGTCCGTCGGCCACCCGGCGCCGCAGCCCCGCGATGACGTCCGGGGTCAGGAAACGCGGCTCGTGGCGCCCGAGCGCGCCCTTCTCGTTCTCGCCCCGGGCGTGGTACGGGACGCCACGCCGCGAACCGGCGTACAGCACGGGCTCGTTGCCGCTCGGGAGGTACACGAGACCGGACTCGCCCTCCTTGAACGTGCCGCCGCGGCCCTCGGTGAGCAGGGCCACGCAGTCGAAGAAGTTCAGGCCCAGTCCCCGCAGGGCGACCGGGGTGCCCGGCGCGATCCCGCTCAGGTCGGCGTCGGCCGGGTTGGCCGGGGCCACGTAGGCGAGGCCGTGGCGGTCGGCGAAGGAGCGCAGCGCGCGCTCCTGCGGCGACGGCGTCAGATCGCCGTGGCCCAGGGCCAGCACCACCGCGTCCAGCCCCGACAGCCGGTCGCCGTTCGCCAGCGTCACCCGCTGCGGCCGACCCGCGGCCGCCTCGCTCCGCCGGTCTGCCACCTCCTCGCCCCGCCGGCCCGCGGTGTCCTCGTTCCGCACGGTCGCGGGGTCGTCGGTCAGCGCGGTCGCGGGGTCGTCGGTGAGCGCGACCGCCGTCGTCCGGTGGGTGCGGACCGTCACATGGGCGGGGGCCGTGCGTAACAGGTGCCGGAAGACCCATTCCAGGTAGTGGCCGTGGAACGCGCGGGTCGGATAGGTGTCGGGGCCGAGCCGCCGGGCCTCCTCCACGACCCGCGCGGGCAGCGTCTGTACGACGTCCCGGCCGACCGCCTGACCGTAGTCGTGCTCGCAGTCCCGACCGACGGCCCGGTCGCGGATCGCGCACGCCCAGGCGTACAGGCTCGGTCCCGGCACCGAAGGTCCCGCGCAGTCCACGCTGTCGTCGGTGAACAGGGTCACCTGGGAGGCGACCGTGTTCATCAGCAGCTCGCCCGGCTGGTCCGTGCGCCAGACCGCGCCCGCGCCCGGCGGGTACGGATCGACGAGGTGGACCTCGACCGGCCGCCCGACCCCGCCCGCGTTGGCGCAGATCCGCTCCAGCACGGAGAGCCCGCGCGGACCGGCGCCGATCACACAGACGGCGAGCGCGTCCTCGGCACGGGTCATTCCTGGCCCAGCCCGTCACGCCAGCTCGGTCTGGCCGGCTTCCAGCCCAGGACCGTACGGGCCCTGTCGTTGGCGGCGCCGTGCGCGGAGGTGAGCTGGTGGGTCATGAACCAGCCGAGGAGCCGGGGCGCGAGGTCCGCCGGGACCGTGCGCGGGGAGGGAGCGGCGAGCATCCGGGCCAGGTGCGGCAGCCACTGCGCGGCGGGGGCCGGATCGTCGTCCGTCACATGGAACACCCCGGTGGCGTCGGACTCGACGGCCGTCACGGCTGCCCCCACCGCGTCCTCGACGTGCAGGAACGACATGATCCCGGCCCCGCCGCCCGGCAGCGGCAGCCGGCCGGCCTGTACGGATCGCGCGGTGGCGCCGGTACGGGCGTACGCCGTGCGGGGGCCGTACAGCGTGCCGTAGCGCAGCACCACGCCCTCCAGGGCGCCGGCCGTCACCTGCCGTTCCAACTCGGCGACGGCCCGAACGGTCGAGGCCCAGCCGGGGTCGGGGGCGTCGACGTACAGGGGCGCGTCCTCGTCCAGGACCGGGCCGCCGGCCGGGGCGGCGGCGAAGGCGATGGACTGGGCGACCAGTCGGCGCGTGCCGGCCGCGCGAGCCGCCTCGATCAGGTGGGCGGTGCCCTCGACGCGCAGGCGTGCCGTGCGGGCGAAGGCCTCCGGCGGGTCGTCCCGCAGCAGCCGCAGGGCGGACATCTGATGGACGACGACCTCGGGCCGGGCGGCCGACACCGCCGACAGCACGGCCTCGCGGTCCAGGGCGTCGGCGACCACCACCTCGTCCGCCTCCGGGGCCCGGCCCCGTGACCCCTGCCGTACCAATGCGCTCACCCGATGGCCTCGCGCCCGCAAGGCGCCCACCAGCGGATGTCCGACCACGCCGGTGGCCCCGGCGACGAGTACGCGCATGGCTCAGCCCTCCGAACCGGGGACGACAGCGGTGGGTGCGGTGGGTGCGGTGGGTGCGGTGGGTGTGGTGGCCGCGGTGGTCGGGGCGACCCGGATGAGCAGGCGGCACGCCTGGGCGCCGTTCCGCAGACACGACTCGGCCCTGTTCTCCGTGAGGGTCACGCCGAGACCCTCGGACCAGCCGGCGTGGACGGCGGTGCACGGGCAGCGGTAGCCCTCCAGCGAACCGGCCATCCGGACCATGGTGATCGCGAAGTTGCGCTTGAGGGTGAGGACGATCAGGTCCTCGTCCTCGACCTCGGTGGCGGCGTTGCGCAGCTCCGGCGGGAACATCCGGTCGCCGCAGTCGTCGTAACGGCGGCGCAGCTCCTCCAGGTCCTTGCGGCCGTCGCCGGTGTCGGGGAGGGGGCCGTGCAGCCGGGCGACCCGCTGCCCGACGTGCAGGGCGACCTTCCCCATAGCCTCCGCGTTGATCTCGTTCGCGACCTCCTGCCCGAACCGCGCGGCCACCCCCTGGTACCAGTTGGCGTCGTGCTGCCACCACAGCCGGTACGCCTCACCGGCCCGGGCGCGGTGGTTGACGCCCTCGGCGTCGGTGTGCGTGCTCATACGTGCTGCTCCTCGGCGGCGACCACGTCAGCCGTGTGGGCGGCGAACCGGTCGCGCATCACTCGTTTGAGAACCTTGCCGGTGGCGCCCTTGGCCACGTCATCGGGCCTCATCCGCAGGGCCCGGGTCACCGGCGGGAACCCGGCGGCCGTCAGCACCGCGTTGACCCGCCCGGTCCACTCCTCGTCGACGCCCGTCACGGGTCGCGGCTCGTCGTCCCGCGGCCCGCTCCGCCGCTCGTCGGCTCCCGCTCCGCTCCGCTCCTCGTCGGCTGCGCTCCCGTCGGCGAGTTGGAGCAGCGCGTACGCCTCCGCCACGCCGTCGCCGTCCCAGTCCGCGCGCACGCCGTCGGGGGCGACCCCGACCACCGTGCAGTCGCCGAGCTCCGGCAGCGCGGCCAGGAGCAGTTCCTCGGTGCGGGTGCTGAAGACGATCCCCGCCGGGGTGCGGATGGCGTCCGGGGCCCGGTCGAGGTGGTAGAAGTTGCCCTCCTCGTCCCGGTGGGCGAGGTCCCCGGTGAGCCAGTAGCCGCCGAGCCTCATCCGGTTCCAGGTCAGCGAGTCGTTCCAGTAACCGGGCGTCAGCGTGGGGGACTTGAGGCCCAGGCGGCCGATCCGTCCGGGCGGCAGCGGGGTGCCGTCCTCGGCGAGCACGGCGGCCTCGGCGAAGCTGATCGGCTTGCCGACGCAGCGGGAGTAGGCGGAGGTGTCCTTGGTGTGCCGGTTGTGGAAGACCGAGTAGCCGGCCTCCGACGAACCGAGCCCGTCCACGAAGACCGAGCCCTCGACGCGGACGCGGCTCAGGTCGCGCCGGATCTCGACCCGGGTCCCGTGCTGGACGAGCGCCCGGATGTGCGCCTCGTGCGCCGCGTCCCCGGTGTTGAACCACACCTGCACGCTGGACAGATCACGCGCCGTCAGATCCTCCGCCGCCATCTCGCCGAAGGTCCCGGCGAAGGCCAGCACGGTCGTCGGCCGGAACTCCTCGACGGCGTCCAGCACGTCCGTGCCGCGCTGGCTGGAGAGCAGCTTGATGTCCGTGCGCAGCAGCAGGCAGTACAGCAGCGTCGCCACCATCGCGTTGTGCGCGCCCGGCAGTCCCACCAGCGTGCGCTCCATGTCGGCGCCGGTGGAGAACCGCAGCCGGTGCACCTGGGCGTACATCAGCGTCCGATGGGTGTGCGGCACCCCCTTCGGCAGGCCGGTCGTGCCGGAGGAGTGGGAGATGAGCACCGGGTCGGTGGGGTCGTGCCGGTAGGGGTACGACGCCGGAAGCGACGCGCGGTGCTCCGGGCGGACGTCGGCGGCGGTCAGGCGGAAGCCGAGCCCGAGGCCGTCACCCCCCGAGTCCCCCGAGCCCTCCGCGCTCCCCGAGCCTCCCGCGCCCTCTGCCCCTCCCGCATCCCCGGCCAGTACCTCGCGGTGTGCCGCGTCCGTGAAGGCGCCCACCGCGCCCTGGCGGCGGACGTACTCCCGGGCGATCTCCGGCGCGAGGTTGCCGTTGACGAACGACGGCACGGCTCCGATCGACGTCAGCGCGAGGAAGTTCACCGCGAACTCGGCGGCGGAGAAGGAGTGGATGGCCACCGGGTCGCGGGGCCGCACACCGTGGGCCGCGTACCAGCCCGCGTAGGTCTCAACCGCCTCGTACAACTGTCCGAGCGTCAGCACCTCGGGTCGGCTGCCGTCCGGTGCGCGCCAGGTGCCGTCGGTGTGCAACACCGGTTCGTCGAGCGGGCGTTCGTACGCGCGCAGTCGCTGCAGGACGTTGCCGGCGCCGAGTTCCGTGTCGGAGCAGATCCGCGCCCGCTCCTGCCTACTGATGAGCATGGCTCTCCGTCTCGTCTCGTTCCCCGTCCCGGCGCAGCCGCCGGTGGGCGGCGGCCAGGTCGAACAGGCCTTGGATGCTGCCGCTGTGCGGAGCCGCGGCCGAGCGCTCCCCGGCGCAGGTCTCCGTCGAGCGGATGGTCAGGGGGGTGCCGGAACCGGGGTCCGCGCCGGCAGGGGGGCGGCCGAGCAGGACGGCCGCCGCCAGGGCGGCGGACGCGGGCAGGTCCGGGACCGCGCGGCCGTCGCCGGCGGCCAGCTCCCGGTGCACGGCGGCCCATCGCTCGCCGCCGCCCAGTTCCACGCCCACCACCAGGACCTGGTCCAGTTCCGGGTCCTCCAGGAGGAGGTCGGCCATGGCCAGCAGTTCGGTCACCGGATCGTCGAGGGTCGACAGGCTGAACATCTGCCCGGTGATCCCGAACTCCCGGCTGAGGTGCCCCAGCACGGAGTTGGCGGTGGCCTGCATGAAGAGCAGCGGGTTGTGGACCCGGCCCGAGACCACGCGCCGGCTCGCCAGATCGGCCGTGGTGGTGTCGCCCATCAGGCTCGCCAGCACGACGGCCGTGCGGGAGCCTCCCCCGCCGGGCCGCTCGGTCAGACACCGCGCGGCGACCTCGTACACCAGCGGGCTGAACGCCGACTCCACGAACCCGGGCAGGCGCGGCAGCGGGATGTCGCCGTCCCGTCCGGTGCCGTGGGTCGCGGTGGCGCCGGCCAGGACCGCGAGCGGCGCACGCGGCGTCATCTCGCCGGCCGACCCGGTCTCGTCACGGCTCGCCGACGCGGGTTCGCTTCCGCCGGCCGACGCGGGTTCGCTTGCGCCCGCCGACCGGGTTTGGTCCCCCCTCGCCGACGCGGCTTTCCTGTGACTGTCCGTCGTCGTCACGGTCGCTCCAGGACGAGTGCGGTGTTGGCGCCCCCGAAGGCGGCGTTGATGGTGAGGGCCCGGCGGAGGTCGGCCTGTCGGGGCCTGTTCGGCACGTAGTCCAGGTCGCACTCCGGGTCCGCCCGCGTGAAGTTGGCGGTGGGCGGCAGCACGCCCTCCGTCAGCGCCAGCATCGTGATCACGAACTCCACGACTCCGGCGGCCTCCAGGAGATGGCCGGTGGTGCTCTTGGTGGAGCTGACCGGGATCGCTTCGGCCCGCTCCCGGAGGGCGGCGCGCAGCCCCCGGGTCTCGGCGCCGTCGTTGTACTTGGTGCCGGTGCCATGGGCGTTGACGTAGCCGAGGCTCGACCCGTCGGGGTCCCCGGCCAGCCGCAGCGCCTGCCGGGCCGCGCGGGCCAGGCCGACGCCGTCCGGGTGCGGCTGCGCGATGTGGTGGGCGTCGGTCGCCGCACCCCAGCCGACCACACCCGCCAGCGGCCGGGCCCCGCGCCGCCGCGCGTGCTCGGCCGACTCCAGCACGACCGCCGCGACCCCGTCGCCGAGCAGCAGCCCGGTGCGGTCGGCGCTGAACGGCCGCACCGTGCCGTCACGCGACAGCGCCCGCCCCGAGTCGAACTTCCCGAACGTCTCCTCCTCCACGAGATAGCCGCCGGCGCACACCGCGACATCGATCCGCCCGGAGGAGATCAGCCGGCAGCCGTGGATGATCGCGGCGGCGGAGGCCACACAGGCGTTGGTGAAGGTGAGCCGGGGCCCGGTCAGCCCGAGGCCTGCGGCCAGCGACTCGGCGAGATACGCGGGGACGGCGTCGGCGAGCCGGGCGGCCGCCGGTCCGGCCGGTTCCGCGGCGAGCCCCGCCGCCCCGACGGGCGGCCCGTCGTCGGGGAGGGCGTGCCCCGCGTCGGTCTCGTCGAGCGCGCGGGCTCGGGGCGTGCCGCGGCCCGTACCGCCGCCGCCGTTCTCGTCGGCCGCCGGTGCCGCCGCCTCCCGCCAGTACCGCGTGATGCTCGTGCAGTCGCCCGCGATGCCCAGCAGGACCGCCGCCTCGGTGCCCCTGGGCAGGCCCGCCATGTCGAGGGCTTCCGCTCCGCAGCGCGCGAGGGCGGGACGCAGCGCCCAGTGCTCCATCGCGTCGGGGCCCTCGGGGGCGGCGCCGGCCATCGGGGTGCGGTAGGGGCCGGTGTCGAACCGGGTGGTGGGGGCGAAGGAGGGGACACCGGCGAAGACACCGCGCCGCAGGGCGTCCGGACCGGTGCCGAAGGCGGTGCGCACGCCGAACCCGGTCACCGTCACCTCACCGGTCAACGCGCTCACCCCCCTCCACCGCCCCCGCCGCGCCGGCCGCGCCCAGGAACTCCGTGAGCCGCCGCAGCGAGGTCAGACCCGCGATGTCCTCGTCGCCGGGCTCCACGACCAGGCCGTACCGCTCCTCCACCACATGCAGCAGCCACACCAAGCCCAGGGAGTCCAGGACCAGCTCGGCGTCCTCGTCGAGGTCGTCCGGGACGCCGGGGAAGATCTTGCGGTCGGACAGCAGCTCACGGACGAGCCCGGTGGTGAGGACGGCCGGAGGGGAGCCGTCCTGAGGGGCGGCTTCCGTGACGGACGGTGTGGAGGTCTCCGCGCTCATGCCTTCGCCCCGCGCCCGACGACCTCGGCGACGAGCCCGCCGAGGGTCAGCGAGGCCAACGGCTCGATGTCGGTGTCCGGGATCTCCACACCGAACCGCGACTCCAGACGCAGCGTCAGCTCGATCAGGCTCAGGGAGTCCAGCTCCAGGCCGCCGACGGTCACCGGGCTCTCGTCGGTGATCCCGTCCCGGCTCAGCAGGATGTTCATCTCGTCGATGACCGTGGTCAGGACGAACTCGCGGATCTCGTTGTCCAGGGTGGACGTGCTCATGATCGCCATCTCCATGGGGGAATGTCGTGAGAAGGTCATGCGAAAGGTCGTGCGCGGGGCAGGGGGAGGGAGACCCGTCGGGCCGCTACGCGCCGCTCGCCGCCGCCTGGAGCGTCGCCGCCTGGCGGACCAGCTTCCCGTTCGACGTGCGGGGCAGGGACTCCATCAGCCGGATCACCCGGGGCAGCTTGTAGTCGGCCAGCCGCTCCCGGCACCAGCGCAGCAGTTCCTCCGCCGACGGGCTCTCGGCCCCGGCGGCGACGGCCACGTACGCCTCGGTGACGTCCTCGTGGACCAGGACCGCCTGTTCGACGGCCGGGTGCGCGCGCAGCACGTGCTCGACCTCGGTGAGGTCGACCTTGAGGCCGCCGATGACGACGAGGGAGTCGGCGCGGCCGCCGACGGTGACCGTTCCGTCGGCGGCGACCGCGGCCCGGTCCCGGGTGTGCAGCCAGCCGTCGGTGTACTGGGTGCCGCCGGAGTCGAAGAGGTACGGCGACTCGGCGAGCGCTACGTCCAGTTCGCCCTTGTGCTCCCGGACCACCACACCCGGTGCGGGCCGGCCGACGGAGGGCCGGAGCGTGCCGCCGACGTCGATGGCGACGATGCCGGTCTCGGTGGTGCCGTAGGCCTCGCCGACCGTGACGCCGTACCGCTCGGCGAACCGCGCGGCGACCTCGGGAGGCATCAGCTCGCCACCGGAGACGGCGGTCCGCAGCGCGGGCAGCGCGGGCGGATCGAGGGCGGCCGCGAGCAGCTCGTAGTGCATCGGCACGCCGAAGAGGGCGGTGATGCGGTGGTCGAGGGAGGTCCGCAGGATGTCGCGGGCCGAGACCCGGGGCGCGAAGACGACGGAGACCCCGGCCGCCAACGCGTGCAGCAGTCCGCCGAGCAGGCCGAAGCTGTGTGCGGTGGAGCTGAGCAGCAGCAACCGGTCTCCCTCGACCGGCATCCCGGGGACCGCCGCGAACGCCTCGACCTCTGCGGCGATCGACCCGGCGCTCCGGCCGATCACCTTGGGCCGCCCGGTCGACCCCGAGCTGAACTGGACCAGCCGGTGCCCGCCCTCGGCCGCCCGCCCCGCCCTGCGGCACTCGGTGGCGACCTCGTACTCGGACCGGAAGCCGAACGCGGCCCGGACGTTGGCACCGGCCCGGACCATGAACTGCGGCCGGCAGACGGCACACAGCGCGTCGACCTCCGCGGGCTTCAGCCGGAAGTCGAAGAGCATCACCTGCGCGCCCAACCGCCACAGCGCGAGCAGGACCTCGACCTGGGTGAAACTGGGCGGCGTCCGCAGCCCCACCGTGCTGCCGGGCCCGATGTCGTAACCGGCGAACACGGCGGCCTGCTTGGCGACCCGCTCCCGTAACTCCCCGCGTGTGACGGTCTCCCGCTGATGCGTCAGATAGGGCAGGCCGTCGTCCCGTGCGTCGAACAGCCGCTGGACCAGGACGCTCATCCCGTCCTCGCCGGCCGCGGCCGCCACGAGTGAGCCCATGAGGTCTCAGACCTCCTTGCAGAACTCGCCGATGGGCAGGCCCACATGGCGCTTGTCCTGGGCCAGATAACCGAGCAGTTCGTCACCGGTCCGCAGTTCGGTGACATTGAGGACCTTGCCGCCGGGGCCGAGCACCCGCACATGCCAGTCGTCCTGCACGGTGAGGCTGACCAGCCGCCCGTCCTCCGCGTGGGTGCGGATCTCCAGCAGCGGCCGGGACTCCAGCTTGGCCCGCCCGACCACCACGCGCCGGGTGCGGCCGTCGGCGCCGACCGCCAGCAGGGCGCTGCCGGAGCCGACCTCGCTGAGGTAGTTGGTGCGGTTGTCGGGGCCCAGCGTGTACGAGTGCAGGGCGCCGGCGTTGACCCGGAACGGACGGGTCGGCATGTACGGCAGCGGGTGGGTCTCACTGCAGCAGAGCACGAAACCGGAGGAGTACGAGCCGACGAGGATGCCCTCGTCCTCCTCGAAGTGCGAGCAGGTGTCCACGCAGACCCGGTCGCCGAGCCCGACGTGCCGGATGCTCTCGACGGTGAGCGTGGACAGCTCCAGCTGCGGGGTGGTCGCCTCCAGCAGCCGGGCCAGCGCGAACACGTCGTCCGCGCCGCGGGGCGTGAACAGGATGCCGTCCGAACCCCGTTCGAGCACGTCGAAGACGATGGCCGCCTCCTCCAGGTCCCCGACGACGGTCACCAGCTTCCCCTCGGCCGACTCGGCCGCCGCGAGCACGATCTCCAAGGGGATCTTCGTCGGATCGGCGAAGTGGATCACCGTGTAGGGCAGCGCCATCGCGCCCACGCACGACAGCTGGAGGGTGCGGTCGTCCCGTACGTCGACGAAGCCGGCGACCGGTGTGCCGGTGGCGGCCCGGTTCTCCGCGGCGAGGGCTTCCAGCTCGTCCTGGGCGGTGAATCCGCGCAGCAGCAGGTCGGGTCCGGCACCGGCCGGGGCCTTGCCCTCGGCTCTGGCATCGGCCTTGCCCTCGGCCGCGCCCCTGGCCTCCTTGTCGCCCTTGTCGGCGGACCTCTTCGCGGGAGCGGCGGCCGGGGCCCCGCCGGCCAGCACCCGGGTGACCGTCGGCGGCAGTGTCCCCAACAGCTCGGCGTCGGCGGAGACCACCCCGGCCATCCGGGCGTGGACGGCCGCGTCCACCACCGCCTGGAGCTGCGGACGGGGGACTTCACGGAGATCGATCCACGCGAACCTCATGCGACACCTGCCACGATCGTCGAGTAATGGGGAGAGGTAGTCATGCTCATGTCATTGCTGACCCCGTCGCCGTGCACGACGGCGGCGAGCCGGGACACCAGGGAGGCGGGGGAGGGGGAGGAGAAGATCCGGCGGCCGACGGCCAGCCCCCGGCAGCCCGCGGCCATCACGGCGGTGCCGTACTCGATGAGGTCGGAGCCGTCGGGCGGACCGCCGGCCGCGAGGACGGGGATGGGGCTGTGGGCCACCACCTCGGCCATGCGGTCGAGCGGCAGGGCCACCGAGGTCTTCACCATGTCGGCGCCCAGGTCCGCGGCGACGTTCACGATGTGCGCGAGGAGTGCGGGATCGTGCGGGTTCTCGATCCGGGGGCCTCGCGGGTAGACCATCGCGATCAGCGGCATGCCCCAGGTGTCGCAGGAGCGGGCCACCGCCCCGAGGTCGGCGAGCTGGCGCCCCTCGGTGTCCGAGCCGATGTTCACATGGACGCTGACCGCGTCGGCGCCCAGGGCCACCGCCTCCTCCACGTCGCCGACCAGCACTTTGGCGTCGACATCGGCGGAGCAGGCCGTGCTGGCGCTCAGATGCACCACCAGCGCGCAGCTCCGCAGGAGGGCCGGATCGAGCGTGCGGGCCCGCCCCTTGTGGACGATGATCCCGTCGGCGCCGCCGGCCACCAACGCCTTCAACAACTCTTCCCACTGACCCGGAGGAGCGACCGGACCGTCCGAAACGCTGTGGTCGAGCGGTATCAGCAAATGCCGGTCGTCGCCGACCAGCGAAAGTCTTCTCCAACGTAATGGCTTGCCACTTTTCAGCATGGGAAAAGCGCCTTCCGATCCATGTCCGAAAAACGATGGTCGTAGAAGTTTCAAGTTCAGCCGGACGTCAGCATTCCGTGCGTGATCGGCAGTTGGCAAGGCGTGACCGTCGGCAAATTTTTATGCGGGTCAACGCATGAATATTGACAGTGAGTTGACAGGATCTTCAGGGTTGACGGGGTCCAAGGGTGGTGTTCGTGGCCAATTTTGGCGACCTGTCCGCACGCATAGCGGGATCACATGTTTTAAATGTCGTTGTCCTGCGTAATCGACGCGTATTCCTCCGTCGAAAAAGTTCGACGAAGTCGGCGGGCGGTTCCTTTTCCGAGGGTTCCTTGTGGGATTCGAATTTCCCGGCCTAGGGTGACAGCCACACTCCGGTTCGTGTTTCATGCGTGGCCGTCCCCATCTGGGCCCGGACCATTCGTGTCCGGGCATACCGGAAGTGAGCCCCCCATGCCCGAATCCCCGTCCAGAACCGTCGCCGAGGCCGCCGACCCCAGACCCGCCTCCTTACCGGTCTCCCCCTCGGCCGGGACCAGCAAGGCGCCCAAGGTCGCCGCCGCGAGCCTCATCGGCACGACCATCGAGTACTACGACTTCGCCGTCTACGGCACGGCCTCCGCGCTCGTCCTCGGCCCCGCGTTCTTCCCCTCCGGCAACCCGACCGTCTCCTCCCTCGCCGCGTTCCTCACCTTCGCGGCGGCCTTCCTGTCCCGCCCCCTCGGCGTCGTGCTCTTCGGCACGATCGGCGACCGGCTGGGCCGGCGACGCGCCCTGGTCGCCTCCCTCCTGCTCATGGGCCTCGCGACGGTCGGCGTCGGGCTGCTCCCGACCTACGAGAGCGCCGGACTCCTCGCCCCCGTCCTCCTGGTGACCCTCCGTCTGCTGCAGGGCGTCAGCATGGGCGGCGAGTGGGGCGGCGCGGTCCTGCTGGCCGCCGAGCACGCCCCGCCCGGCCGACGGGCCCTGTACGCCGCCGTCCCGAACATCGGCCCCTCTCTCGGTTTCCTGCTCTCCAGCGCCGTCATCCTCCCGACCCTGAACATCGTGGGCCGCGACGGCTTCACCGACTGGGCCTGGCGGGTGCCGTTCCTGCTCAGCGCGGTGCTCGTGGTGGTCGGGCTGTGGGTGCGGTCGACGGTGTCGGAGTCGCCGGTCTTCCAGGACCCGCCCTCGGCGGGGACGTCCCCGGTGTCCCCGGCGTCGCCGGTGTCGCGCTTCCCGCTCGGCACGCTCGTCGCGCGGTACCCCGGCCGGCTGCTGCTCGGCACCGGCGCGGCGATCGGCGGGTCCGCCGTCTACTACCTGACGATCGTCTACAGCCTGTCCTACGGGCCGAAGTCGCTCGGCATCCCACAGAACACGATGCTCACCGCGGCGAGTGTGGGGGCGGCCGCCGGCATCGCGGTCACCCTGCCCGCCGCCCGGCTGGCGGACCGGGTCGGTCGCCGTCCGCTGATGCTGACGGGTGCGGTCGGGTGCGTGGTCTGGGCCGTGCCGATGTACGGCTCGCTCAGCACGGGCAACGGGTACGTCATCACCGGTGCGTACACGGTGGGTCTCATGCTGCTCGCCCTGATGTTCTCGCCGGTGGCGGCGTTCCTGGCGGAGCTGTTCCCGGCGAGGCTGCGCTACACCGGGGCGTCGGCGGCGTTCATCCTGGCCAATACGCTCGGGGGCGGGTTCGCTCCGCTCGTGGCGACGTGGCTGAACAGCCAGTGGTCGTCGCCGTTGGTGCTGGGGTTCTACACCGGCGGGCTGTGCCTGGTCAGCCTGCTGTGCCTGTGGGCGCTGCCGGAGACGCGGGAGGACGACTTCACCGCCTGAGCCTCCTCGCTCCCGCCGCCCCCTACCCGTTCCGTTCCGTCCCCAGGGGTCACACGCCCCTTCGACCCACGGTCACGAACTCGGGGCTCCTCCCCGGACCCCGTTCTCGCAGTTCCCCCGCGCCCCCGAAGAGGGGCGCGGGGAACCTCGTTCACGGCGACGCCGGCGGATACAACGAGCGTGGCAACCGCGACGCCGCAGCCGCGTCCAGCAGCCACAAGGTCCGCGCCCTCCCGGCCGCCCCCGCCGCCGGGGCCTGAATCTCCCCCGCACCGGACAACGCGATGGCCGCCGCCCCCGCCTTGTCCTCCCCGGCCGCGAGCAACCACACCTCACGCGCCGCCCGGATCGCCGGCAACGTCAGGGTGACCCGCGTCGGCGGCGGCTTCGGCGCCCCACGCACCCCCACGACCGTCCGCTCGGTCTCCCGTACGGCAGGCAACTCGGGGAAGAGCGAGGCCACATGGGTGTCCGGCCCGACCCCCAGCATCAGCACGTCGAACGTCGGCACGGCACCGTGGTTCTCCGGCCCCGCCGCCCGCGCCAGCTCCTCCGCGTACGACGCGGCCGCCGCGTCCACATCGGCACCCCACGGCCCGTCCGAAGCGGGCATGGCGTGCACCCGCTTCGGGTCCAGCGGCACCGAGTCCAGCAGCGCCGCACGGGCCTGGGTGACATTGCGCTCGGCGTCGCCCTCGGGCAGGAACCGTTCGTCGCCCCACCACAGATCCAGCCGGCCCCAGTCGATCGCGTCCCGGGCGGGCGCCGCCGCCAGCGCGGCGAGCAGCCCGTTGCCGTTGCGACCACCCGTGAGGACGACCGAGGCGTAGCCGCGCGAGGCCTGCGCGTCCACGATCTTGGTGATCAGCCGGGCCGCCGCGGCCTGTGCCATCAGCTCCTTGTCGTGGTGCACGACCAACTGCGGTGTGCTCATGACGTCGCCTTCTTCACGGGCGGCATCTGCGCGGGGGTCGGCCGCTCGGAGTCACCGTCGTCGGCCGACCCCGTGGAGGCCCCCGATCCGGCCGACCCCGTCGAACTCGGCGTCCCCGATGGAGCGGCCGGAGCGGCCGGAGGCAACGCCGCGGCCGCCCGCGCCGCGGAGGCGGCCGACGCGACGGCCGCGCCGAGCCCCGGACCGGAGCCGGAAACGGCACCCGGAACGGACGCCGACGCACTCCCCGGCACACCGGGTGAGGAGGACGCGTCCCCCGGCACACCGGACGCGGCCACCGGCCCGGTGCCCCCGGACCCGGCCCCCGCCGCGGTCGCCGCCGACAGCGCGCTGCCCGGCGCCCCGCTCACCCCGCCGCCGCCCAACCGGTCCACGCCGAACCGCAGCGCCGACGCGTACGTGTCGTCGGGGTCGAGCCTGCGCAGCTCCTCCGCCAGCAGCTCGGACGTCTCGCGGCGCTTCAACGCCACCGCCCGGTCCGGCTGGTCCTCCAGCGTGAGCAGCGCCAGCCCGCCGTTCGGCCGGTACAGCCGGATGGGGCCGGTGCTGGTCAGCATCCGCACCTCGTTGAGGCCGGGCCCGGCCGACACCCCGCGCCGTACGTGCACATGGAGCCGGTCCGCCAGCCACATGGCCAGCAGTTCCACGCTCGGGTTGTACTGCTCGCCCTGCACCTCCGCGGAGATGACCTCGCAGTCCACCTGGTCGAGCGCGGCGGCCAGCATGGAACGCCAGGGGGTGATCCGGGTCCAGGCGAGATCCGTGTCGCCGGGCTCGTAGTTCTCCGCGCGGGTCCGCAGCTCGTCGATCGGCTTCTCGGCGGCGTAGCTGTCGGTGACCCGGCGCTGGGCGAGCGCGCCCAGCGGGTCACGGGCCGGGTCGAGCGGCGCGTTCACCGGCCACCACACCACCACCGGAGCGTCCGGCAGCAGCAGCGGAAGCACCACCGACTGGGCGTGGTCCGCGACCTCGCCGTAGAGCCGCAGCACGACCGTCTCGCCGGTGCCCGCGTCCGCGCCCACCCGTACCTCGGCGTCGAGGCGGGACTTCGTACGGTCGCGCGGGGAGCGGGAGACGCGCTTGATCACCACGATCGTGCGTGAGGGGTGCTCGCGGGAGGCGTCGTTGGCGGACTTGAGCGCGTCGTACGCGTTCTCCTCGTCCGTCACGATGACCAGCGTGAGCACCATGCCGACCGCAGGGGTGCCTATCGCCCGGCGGGCTTTCACCAGCGCCTTGTTGATCTTGCTGGCCGTGGTGTCCGTGAGGTCCGTCTTCATGGCCGGCGCCAGCTCCGTCCGTCTCGCTGCAGCATCTCGTCCGCCTCGACGGGACCCCACGTGCCCGCCTGGTACTGCGCGGGCCTGCCGTGCTTGTCCCAGAACTCCTCGATCGGGTCGAGGATCTTCCAGGACAGCTCGACCTCCTCGGTGCGCGGGAAGAGATTCGAGTCGCCCAGGAGGACGTCGAGGATCAGGCGCTCGTACGCCTCGGGCGAGGACTCCGTGAAGGACTCGCCGTACGCGAAGTCCATCGACACGTCCCGGATCTCCATCGACGTGCCGGGCACCTTGGAGCCGAAGCGGACCGTGACGCCCTCGTCGGGCTGGACGCGGATGACGATCGCGTTCTGGCCCAGTTCCTCGGTGGCGGTGGAGTCGAAGGGGGAGTGCGGGGCGCGCTGGAAGACGACGGCGATCTCCGTCACCCGGCGGCCGAGACGCTTGCCCGTCCGCAGATAGAAGGGGACACCCGCCCAGCGGCGGTTGTCGACCTCGACCTTGATCGCCGCGTAGGTGTCGGTCTTCGACTTGCGGTCGATGCCGTCCTCTTCGAGGTAGCCGATGACCTTCTCGCCGCCCTGCCAGCCGGCCGCGTACTGCGCGAACACGGTGTCCCGGCCCAGGTCCTTCGGCAGCCTCACCGCGCCGAGCACCTTGGTCTTCTCGGCGGCGAGCGCGTCCGCGTCGAAGGAGGCGGGCTCCTCCATCGCGGTCAGCGCCATCAGCTGCAGCAGGTGGTTCTGGATGACGTCACGGGCGGCACCGATGCCGTCGTAGTAGCCGGCCCGGCCGCCGATGCCGATGTCCTCGGCCATCGTGATCTGCACGTGGTCGACGAAGGAGCGGTTCCAGATCGGCTCGAACATCGTGTTGGCGAAGCGGAGCGCCAGGATGTTCTGGACCGTCTCCTTGCCCAGGTAGTGGTCGATGCGGAAGACCTGGTCCGGGGCGAAGACCTCGTGGACGACCTTGTTGAGGTCCTCGGCGGACTCCAGGTTGTGCCCGAACGGCTTCTCGATGACCGCCCGGCGCCACGACCCGCTGCTCTGGTCGGCCAGCCCGTGCTTCCTCAGCTGCTGGATGACGACCGGGAACGCGGACGGCGGCACGGAGAGGTAGAAGGCGAAGTTGCCGCCCGTGCCCTGTGCCTTGTCCAGCTCCTCGATGGTGTCGCGCAGCCGCTCGAAGGACTCGTCGTCGTCGAAGGTGCCCTGGACGAACCGCATGCCCTGGATGAGCTGCTGCCAGACCTCCTCGCGGAAGGGCGTCCGCGCGTGCTCCTTGACCGCGTCGTGCACCTCCTGCGCGAAGTCCTCGTTCGCCCACTCCCGGCGCGCGAAGCCGACGAGCGAGAAGCCCGGCGGCAGCAGTCCGCGGTTGGCGAGGTCGTACACGGCAGGCATCAGCTTTTTGCGTGACAAATCGCCAGTGACACCGAAGATCACCAGGCCCGACGGCCCCGCGATACGCGGGAGCCGTCGGTCTGCGGCGTCACGAAGCGGATTCGCTCCGGTGACGGGTAGAGGTGCCAAGGTGTTCAGCCCTCCGAGGGTGCGAGGCGCTGGAGCTCCGCCTCGGTCGACTTGAGGAGGTCGTTCCAGGACGCCTCGAACTTCTCGACGCCCTCGTCCTCCAGCAGCTGCACGACCTCGTCGTAGGAGATCCCGAGCTTCTCGACCGCGTCCAGCTCGGCACGCGACTGCTCGTACGTCCCGGCGATCGCGTTGCCGCGGATCTCACCGCTCGCCGCGGTGGCCTCCAGCGTGGCCTCCGGCATGGTGTTCACCGTGTTGGGCGCGACCAGCTCGTCCACGTACAGCGTGCTCTTGTACGCGGGGTCCTTGACGCCGGTCGAGGCCCACAGCGGACGCTGCTTGTTGGCGCCCGCGCTCTCCAGGGCCGCCCAGCGGCCGTCGGAGAAGACCTCCTCGTACGCCTGGTAGGCGAGACGGGCGTTGGCGACACCGGCCTTGCCGCGCGCGGCCTTGGCCTCGTCGGTGCCGAGCGCGTCGAGGCGCTTGTCGATCTCGGTGTCCACCCGGGACACGAAGAAGGACGCCACCGAGTGGATCTTCGACAGGTCCAGGCCGCGCTCCTTGGCCTTCTCCAGACCGGCCAGGTAGGCGTCCATGACCGCGCGGTAGCGCTCCAGCGAGAAGATCAGCGTGACGTTGACGCTGATGCCGAGGCCGATGGTCTCGGTGATCGCGGGCAGGCCCGCCTTCGTCGCCGGGATCTTGATCAGGGTGTTGGGGCGGTCCACCAGCCACGCCAGCTGCTTGGCCTCGGCGACCGTCGCCTTGGTGTTGTGCGCGAGACGGGGGTCGACCTCGATGGAGACCCGGCCGTCCTGGCCGCCGGTCGCGTCGAAGACCGGGCGCAGGATGTCGGCGGCGTCGCGGACGTCCGCCGTCGTGATCATGCGGATGGCCTCTTCGACGGTGACCTTGCGGGCGGCGAGGTCGGAGACCTGCTGCTCGTAGCCGTCACCGCTGCTGATCGCCTTCTGGAAGATCGACGGGTTGGTGGTGACGCCCACGACGTGCTGCTGGTCGAGCAGCTCGGCGAGGTTGCCGGACGTGATGCGCTTGCGCGACAGGTCGTCCAGCCAGATCGCCACGCCTTCCTCGGAGAGGCGCTTGAGTGCGTCTGTCATGGAATTACATCTCCTACGTGTCGTGTGTAAGCGTCAGCGCTGAGCGGCGGCCAGGGATTCCTGCGCGACCGCGGCCACGTTCTCGGCAGTGAAGCCGAACTCGCGGAAGAGGACCTTGCCGTCGGCCGAAGCGCCGAAGTGCTCCAGCGAAACGATGCGACCGGCGTCGCCGACGTACCGGTGCCAGGTCAGCCCGATCCCGGCCTCGACCGCGACACGCGCCTTGACGGACGGCGGCAGAACGCTGTCCCGGTACCCCTGGTCCTGCTCCTCGAACCACTCCACGGACGGCATGGACACCACCCGCGTGGGCACCCCCCGCGCCTGCAGCTGCTCCCGGGCCTCCACGGCCACGTGCACCTCGGAACCGGTGGCGATCAGGATGACCTGAGCCTCCCCGCCGTCGGCGTCGAACAGGACGTAACCGCCCTTGGCGGCATCCTCGTTGGCCTCGTACGTCGGCACGCCCTGACGGGTCAGCGCCAGACCGTGCGGGGCGCCCTTGCCGAACTCCTTGGTCCAGCGCTTGAGGATCTCGCGCCAGGCGATCGCCGTCTCGTTGGCGTCGGCCGGGCGGACCACGTTCAGGCCGGGGATCGCGCGCAGCGAGGCGAGGTGCTCGACCGGCTGGTGGGTGGGGCCGTCCTCGCCCAGACCGATGGAGTCGTGCGTCCACACGTACGTCACCGGAAGGTGCATCAGCGCGGACAGCCGCACGGCGTTGCGCATGTAGTCGGAGAAGACGAGGAACGTGCCGCCGTAGATACGGGTGTTGCCGTGCAGCGCGATGCCGTTCATCTCCGCGGCCATGGAGTGCTCACGGATACCGAAGTGGATGGTCCGGCCGTACGGGTTCGCCTCCGGCAGCGGGTTGTCCGCCGGCAGGAACGAACTGGTCTTGTCGATCGTGGTGTTGTTCGACCCGGCGAGGTCGGCGGAGCCGCCCCACAGCTCGGGGATCACCGCGCCCAGCGCCTGGAGGACCTTGCCGGACGCGGCACGCGTCGCGACACCCTTGCCCGTCTCGAACTCCGGCAGGTGCGACTCCCAGCCCTCGGGCAGCTCGCCCGCGCTGATCCGGTCGAACTCGGCGGCGCGCTCGGCGTTGCCGTCACGCCACTCCTGCAGCTGCTTCTCCCAGACGGCACGGGCCTCACGGCCGCGCTCGCCGAGGGCACGCGTGTGCTCGAGGACCTCGTCGGCGACCTCGAAGTTCTTCTCCGGGTCGAAGCCGAGGACCCGCTTGGTGGCGGCGACCTCGTCCGCGCCGAGCGCCGAGCCGTGCGCGGCCTCGGTGTTCTGCGCGTTCGGGGCGGGCCAGGCGATGATCGAACGCATCGCGATGAACGACGGCCGGTCGGTGACGGCCTTCGCGGCCTCGATCGCCGCGAACAGCGCGGCCGGGTCGAGGTCGCCGTTCTCCTTGGGCTCCACACGCTGCACGTGCCAGCCGTAGGCCTCGTACCGCTTGGTGACGTCCTCGGAGACGGCCGTCTCGGTGTCACCCTCGATGGAGATGTGGTTGTCGTCCCACAGCAGCACGAGGTTGCCGAGCTTCTGGTGACCCGCGAGCGACGAGGCCTCGGCGGAGATGCCCTCCTGGAGGCAGCCGTCACCGGCGATCACGAAGACGTGGTGGTCGAACGGCGACTCGCCGACGGCGGCCTCCGGGTCGAACAGACCACGCTCGTAGCGCGCGGCCATCGCCATGCCCACGGCGTTGGCGACACCCTGGCCGAGGGGCCCGGTCGTCGTCTCGACGCCCTTGGTGTGTCCGTACTCGGGGTGGCCGGGGGTCTTGGAGCCCCAGGTGCGGAAGGCCTCCAGATCCGTCAGCTCCAGGCCGAAACCGCCCAGGTACAGCTGGATGTAGAGGGTCAGGGAGGAGTGGCCGGCGGACAGGACGAACCGGTCACGGCCCACCCAGTCGGGGTCGGCGGGGTCGTGGCGCATCACCTTCTGGAAGAGGGTGTACGCGGCGGGCGCGAGGCTCATCGCCGTCCCCGGATGGCCGTTGCCGACCTTCTGGACGGCGTCGGCGGCCAGGATCCGGGCGGTGTCGACGGCCCGCTGGTCCAATTCGGTCCACGCGAGGTCTGTAGTGGTCGGCTTGGTGCTCACCCTGGGTCAGGGCTCCTCTCCACATGTCTCGTGCCGGTGTTCTTCACGGCACCGGCCGTTGTCGAGCCTACCCCCGTAGGAACGCGCATTTTTTCGAGTCATTCCAGACTGCCGGGACCGGATCCGGTCCGCCTCCCGACCTGCGTTCCGCATGGTGAGACCAGGGGGTTCCGCGGTTCGACATCTGAATACGGAGCCGCTCATCCGACTGCTCAACCGAAGTGTGTTCGGCTCCCCGCCGGGCGCCCGCCAACACGACCCCACCCCCTTGAAAGGCTGACTCTGGGCAACGTCTACAGTGGCGTGGTACGCGCGAGCCGTCACGGGGAGTTCACATCCCAAGGCTTGCTGGGAGTCTCTGTCAGGGGTGTGCGTGACGGCCGTCGAATCCCGTCCACCGGGAGTGCTGGGCGCGAGCAACACGAGCAGCAGCCGGGGTCAGCGGCCGATCGGGGCCCGAGTCAAGGCCTTCGTGGCGCTGACGAAGCCGCGGATCATCGAACTGCTGCTGATCACCACCGTGCCGGTGATGTTCCTTGCGGAACAGGGCGTCCCGGACCTCTGGCTGGTGCTCGCCACCTGCGTCGGTGGCTACCTCTCGGCGGGCGGCGCCAACGCGCTCAACATGTACATCGACCGCGACATCGACGCCCTCATGGAGCGCACCTCCCAGCGTCCGCTGGTCACCGGGATGGTCACCCCTCGTGAGGGCCTGGTCTTCGGCATCACCCTCGCGGTGGTCTCCACCGCCTGGTTCGGCGTCCTCGTCAACTGGCTGTCCGCCTGGCTGTCGCTCGGGGCTCTCCTCTTCTACGTCGTCGTCTACACGATGATCCTCAAACGGCGTACGTCGCAGAACATCGTCTGGGGCGGCATCGCCGGCTGCATGCCGGTCCTCATCGGCTGGTCCGCGGTGACGAACTCGATGTCGTGGGCCGCGGTCATCCTCTTCCTGGTCATCTTCTTCTGGACGCCGCCGCACTACTGGCCCCTCTCCATGAAGGTGAAGGACGACTACGCCCGCGTCGGCGTGCCGATGCTCCCGGTCATCGCCTCCAACCGGGTCGTGGCCCGCCAGATCGTCCTCTACAGCTGGGTGATGGTCGCGGTCTCCCTCCTCCTCACCCCCCTCGGCTACACGGGCTGGTTCTACACGGCGGTCGCCCTGGTGACCGGCGGCTGGTGGCTCTGGGAGGCCCACGCCCTGCAGACCCGGGCGAAGAACGGCGCGACCGGCGGCAAGCTGAAGGAGATGCGCCTCTTCCACTGGTCGATCACGTACGTCTCCCTGTTGTTCGTGGCCGTCGCGGTGGACCCCTTCCTGCGCTGAGGCGCGCCCGTCGAACGCGCGAGGGTGAGTGGTCAACCCCACTCACCCCGCCCGTCGCCCCGGCGCATACCCATCGGTAGCATCCTGCCCATGGCAGACACCAAGCAGGCAGACGAGGCCAAGGACGCCAAGGCCACCGCGAAGGCCGACCGCAAGGCGGCCAAGCTGGCCAAGCAGATCCGCTCCTTCGCGGCGGCGCACCGAGGAGCCGAGGCCCAGGTCGCCTACATCGGCCAGCTCGGAGCACGGATCGTCCTGGTCGGCGAGGACGGCGGCTGGGGCGACCTCGTGGCCCCCACCCACGCCATCGCCGAGCAGGCCGTACAGAAGGCCGGCGTCACCGTCCACGAGGACTTCGACGGCGAGTTCGCCGCCAAGGTGCGGACCGGCCCGTACGAGTGGTCCCGGATGGCCGGAATCCAGGTCGGCGGCCCCAGCAACAGCAACACCTGAGCCCGGCTCACCCGTTAGGACCTGTGGGAGTTCACAGGTCCAGCCTCGGGGAGCCCGATGATCGACACGCCGTCCCTCGTGGACCAGTACTGCCACGGCGTACTGCGCACGGAGCTGGGCCTCGGCACCTTCGAGGCCCAGCTCGCCCGCAGCGAGGGCCCACCGGCCCCCGGCACCACCTTCTTCGACACCCAGACGGGCTTCGCGGTACGCCGCTGGTGCCCGCCCCTGCTGGGCCTGGAACCGCACTGCCCACCGGCCCGCTACCTCGCCCGGCGCCGCGAACTGGGCGTCCTCGAAGCCGGCCGCAGACTCCTGCGCGGCAGCGGGGTCACCACCTACCTCGTCGACACGGGCCTGCCGGGCGACCTCACCGGCCCGCGCGAGATGGCCTCCGCCGGCGACGCGGACGCCCACGAGATCGTCCGCCTCGAACTCCTCGCCGAACAGGTCGCCGACACCTCCGGCACCGTCGAGTCGTTCCTGGCCAATCTCGCCGAGTCCGTGCACGCCGCCGCCGCGAACGCCGTCGCCTTCGCGTCGGTCGCGGGCGTACGGCACGGCCTGGCGTTCGCGCCCGAGCCACCCGGCCCCGGCGAGGTGCGCGGCGCGGTGGGGCGCTGGCTCGCCCACCGGCCGGTCGGCGGGTCGCTCACCGACCCGGTCCTCCTGCGCCATCTGCTGTGGATCGCCGTCGCCTCGGGCCGCCCCCTGCAACTCCACGCGGGCCTCGGCGAACCGGGCCTGCGGATCGACGCCACCGACCCCGTCCTGCTCACCGACTTCGCCCGTGCCACGGCGGGCCTGGGCACCGACCTGATCCTGCTGCACGGCTACCCCTACCACCGCCACGCCGCCCACCTCGCCGTCGTCTTCCCGCACGTCTACGCCGACCTGGGCGCCGAACTGGTCCGCACCGGCGCACGGGCCACCGCCGTACTCGCCGAGATCCTGGAACTCGCCCCCTTCGGCAAGCTCCTCTTCTCCAGCGGCGCCCACGGTCTGCCCGAGCTGCACGTGGTCGGGGCCCGGCTGTTCCGCGAGGCGCTGGCACGGGT
This sequence comes from Streptomyces akebiae, assembly GCF_019599145.1. Taxonomy (NCBI): domain Bacteria; kingdom Bacillati; phylum Actinomycetota; class Actinomycetes; order Kitasatosporales; family Streptomycetaceae; genus Streptomyces; species Streptomyces akebiae. Next base: position 7,927,119 of record NZ_CP080647.1, read on the forward strand.
GCTCGGGACGTGGGTGGCGGAGGGCGCCTGGTCACTGGCGGACGCCCAGCGCGTGGCGGGACTGATCGCGGCCGACAACGCGCGACGGGTGTACGGGCTGGAGTGAGCCGCCGGGTGTACGGCGCCCGGGCGGGCTGTACAGACTGGGCGCATGACACGCAGCGACGCGACCGCCGGCTTACCCGGCCCTGCCCCCGGCCCTGTCACCGGCACCGGCACAGCGGCTCTGCTCGGCCGCTTCCTCGACGAACTCCGCGCACTCGCCCCGCTCGCCGTCTGGGCCCACGGCTCCCTCGGCGGGGGCGACTACCGGGAGGGCCGCAGCGACCTGGACCTGATCGCCGTCCTGGACGGCCCGGTCACCACCCGCACCGCGTGGACGGCCGGACGACTGCACGCCCGGCTGCGCCACCACCCCCTCGCCGCCCTGCTGCACTGCACCTATCTGACGCCGGCCACGGCGGCCGACGCCGAGCGCAGACACCTCACATGGGCGCACGAGCACCTGTTCCGGCGGACGGTCACCCCGGTCACCCGGCGCGAGCTGCACACCTTCGGCCTGGTCCTGCACGGCGAACCGCCCGGGGCCCTGGTGCCGCCCGTCTCCGACATCGAGCTGGACGCCTTCGTCGTCCGCGACCAGAAGGAGTTCTGGCGCCCGGCGGTGGACAGGGCCCACCTCTGGGATCGGGACGTCTGGGTCGACCTCGGACTGCTCACCTTCGCCCGCGCCACCGCCACCCTGCGCGACGGCCGCCTGATCTCCAAGCGCGAGGCCCTGGACCTGCTGCCCACGCTGGGCGCGCCCGCCGAGGTGGTCGCGGACATCGCGCGGCGCCGGGACGGCGGACCGAGCGAAGAGGTGCCGTACCGGGCCGAGCTGACCCGGCTGTTCCTCGGACCCGCGATCGACGACCTGGTGGCCGCGTACGGCTGACTCAGCCGCGCGCCGCGACCGGCGCCTGTGCCGCCGGAGCGGGCGCGTCGACCTCGTCCACCGGCCGTTCCCGCAGCGACAGCAGCACCCGGAGGGTCGCGATCCACACCAGGCACGAGCCGAACATATGGGCGCCGACCAGGACCTCGGGGAGGTCGGTGAAGTACTGCACATAGCCGAGGAGGCCCTGCGCGAGGAGGATCAGGAACAGGTCGCGGGTGCGGCGCAGCGGACCGGCGGGGGCGTCCACGGCCTTGAGCACGAACCACAGGGCGAAGGCCAGCGTCACCACGATCCAGGCCAGCACGGCGTGCAGCTTGGTGACGTTCTCCCAGTTCAACGGGATGCGCTCGACCTCGCTGGAGTCACCCGCGTGCGGGCCCGCGCCCGTGACGACCGTGCCCACCGCGATCAGCAGCAGCGTCACGCCGACCAGGACCCACACCAACTGCCGCACCGCCTGGCCGACCAGCGGACGCGGGGCCGAGTCGCCCTCGCCGGTGCGGTGCCACATCACGGCGGCGACGGCGATCAGCGCGGTCGACAGCATGAAGTGCGCGGCCACCGTGTACGGGTTGAGACCGACCAGCACGACGATGCCGCCGAGCACCGCGTTGCCCATGACGACCCAGAACTGGGTCCAGCCCAGCCGGGTGAGGTCGCGCCGGTACGGCTTCTGGGAGCGGGCGGCGACGATCGCCCAGCCGACCGCCGCGCACAGCACGTACGTCAGCAGGCGGTTGCCGAACTCGATGTAGCCGTGGACACCCATCTCACGGGTGGCGGTGAGCGAGTCGTCGGTGCACTTGGGCCAGGTCGGGCAGCCGAGGCCCGACCCGGTGAGCCGTACGGCACCGCCGGTCACCACGATGACCACCGCCATGACGAGGGCGGCGAGGGCCGCGCGCCGGACCGTTCTGGGGTCCGGGGTCCAGCGTTCGGCGATGAAGGCGAGCGGGTTGCGCGCGGCGGAGACGAGGTCGTCACGGGTCACTTTCGGCACGCCCCCCATCGTAGGCCGCCGCTTGTGCACGTATTCACGAGGGGTGCGGGCCATTGCCACGCCTCCTGTGACCTGCGGCTACTCCCAGCGGAAGAAGCGTGCCGCCGCGCCCAGCCCGAGCACCGCCCACCCGGCGAGAATCCCGAGGTCGCCCCACGGCACCCCGGCGCCGTGCTGCAGGACGTCCCGCAGCCCGTCCGACAGGGCCGCGATCGGCAGCAGCCCGAGCACGCTCTGCGCCGCGTCCGGGAACTTCTCCAGCGGGACCACGACGCCACCGCCCACCAGCAGCAGCAGGAAGACGAGGTTCGCCGCCGCCAGCGTCGCCTCCGCCTTCAGCGTGCCCGCCATCAGCAGACCGAGGCCCGAGAAGGCGGCCGTGCCGAGGACCAGCAGGAGCAGTACGGCGAAGGGGTTCCCGTGCGGGTTCCAGCCCATCGCGAAGGCGATCACCGTGAGCAGGACGACCTGGAGGGCCTCCGTGACCAGCACGGACAGGGTCTTCGCCGCCATCAGGCCCCAGCGGGGGAGCGGTGAGACCGCCAGCCGCTTCAGCACGCCGTAGCGGCGCTCGAAGCCGGTGGCGATGGCCTGGCCGGTGAACGCCGTCGACATCACGGCGAGTGCCAGGACGCCGGGCGCCAGGAAATCGACCGCCTCGCCCTCACCCGTGTCGACGATGTCCACCGAGCCGAACAGCACCAGCAGCAGCGTCGGGATGACGACCGTCAGGAGCAGCTGCTCGCCGTTGCGCAGCAGCATCCTCGTCTCCAGCGCCGCCTGCGCCGCGATCATGCGGGGGAGCGGGGCGGCCCCCGGCTTCGGTGTGTAGGCGCCCGTGCCCGTACGCGCGCTCATGAACGCAGCTCCTTGCCCGTGAGCTCCAGGAAGACGTCTTCGAGGGTGTGCCGTTCCACCGAGATCCGGTCCGGCATCACCCCGTGCTGGGCGCACCAGGAGGTGACGGTCGCGAGGAGCTGCGGATCGATCTTGCCGGTCACCCGGTACACACCGGGTGTCGGTTCTTCGGCGGTGGAGTCCGCCGGCAGCGCCTTCAGCAGGGAGGCGACGTCGAGGGCCGGGCGGCCGGTGAAGCGCAGGGTGTTCTCGGCGCCGCCCCGGCACAGCGCCTCGGGCGACCCCTGGGCCATGACCCTGCCGCCGTCGATGATCGCGACGTCGTCCGCGAGCTGTTCGGCCTCGTCCATGTAGTGGGTGGTGAGGATGACCGAGACCCCGTCCGCGCGCAGGTCCCGGACCAGCTCCCAGGTGGCCCGGCGGGCCTGCGGGTCGAGGCCGGCGGTCGGCTCGTCGAGGAAGACCAGCTCGGGCCGGCCGACGACGGCCATCGCGAGGGCGAGCCGCTGCTGCTGACCGCCGGAGAGCCGTCGGTACGTCGTACGGCCGCAGCTGCCGAGGCCCAGGCGCTCGACGAGGGCGTCCACGTCGAGGGGATGGGCGTGCAGCTTGGCCACGTGGCGGAGCATCTCGTCGGCGCGGGCGCCGGAGTAGACACCGCCGGACTGGAGCATCACGCCTATCCGGGGGCGCAGCGCGGCGGCCTCGCGGACCGGGTCGAGGCCGAGTACGGAGACCGAGCCGGAGTCCGGTTTCCGGTATCCCTCGCAGGTCTCGATCGTGGTCGTCTTGCCCGCGCCGTTCGGCCCGAGCACGGCGGTCACGCCCACCCCGGCCACCAGGTCCAGGCCGTCCACCGCGGTCTTGTCGCCGTACCGCTTCACCAGGGACCGGACCTGGACCACGGGGTCACTTCGCATGGGCCCGAGTCTAGGTACGCGGCCGGGTGCCGAGGCGGGCGGGTCCGGAGATCTCCTCCTCACGGGGACGGTGCACGGGGAGCCAGCGCTCGGCGTACGCCACCGCGTCGGCCACCGGGAACAGCCGTACGTCCGCCGCGCCCGCCCTGGCCCGCGGGATGCCGCGGTCGCGTTCGAAGTCGTACCCGAGTTCGTCGAACCGGTCCGAGTCGATCGACACCTCGGTCACCACCTCCCAGCCGTCAGGGCCCGGCCTGCCGACCTCGACCAGCGGCGCGGGGATCCGGTACTCGGCCAGGTGGAAGCAGGTGCAGGCGTCGTAGCCGGCGCCGAGCAGCAGGACCCGGGCGCCCGCCGCCTCCAGCCGGGCCAGGGGGCTGCGCTCGCCCAGGCGGCAGTCGGGGGCGTGGTCCGCGAGGATCGCCGCCGCGCCCGGGCCGATCGCCGCGAAGGACGTCTGGGGGTGTGCGCTGCGCAGGGCGCCCGGCCAGGTCCGCACCGTCTCGGGGACCACCCCGACCCCGCGGGTGGGGGTGAGCGCCGGGTCGTAGCGGGGCATGGTCGCCCGAATGGTCTCCCACCACTCCTCGGGCACCGGCGGACGCGCCCAGAGCGCGGGGTCCGAGAGGTCGCCGGACTGGCTGGGAACGACCAGGGTGCCGTCCGGGCCGAGTGCGTCGAGCAGCGCGTGCACGACCGTCACGGCGCCTCCGCAGACCCAGCCGAGCGAGCTGAGCGATGAGTGCACGAGGAGGGTCTCGCCGGGCTCGACACCGGCGGCGCGCAGGTCCGCCGCCAAGCCGGCGCGGGTGACAAGTGGGCCGGTGGGAGGGGTTGTCGACATGGTGTGGCAGTCTTCCCGAGCCGCCTTCGCGGCGCCACCGTTTTGATCGATCGGTGATCGTTTCCCCAGGTCAGCTTAGGTATGCCTAAGTGATGCACGGCACCGCCGGTCGCCCGGACGCGGCTTGCCCAGCTCTGAGGAATTACGCAACAATGGCGTTGTGAAAAACGTCGGCGAGGCCCCGCAGGAGGAACTCGCGACCGGTGAGCGGTCCACCCGCAACCGGGTCGCGCGGTCCATCCTGTCCCACGGCCCGTCCACGGTGGCCGACCTCGCCGGGCGTCTGGGGCTGACCCAGGCGGCTGTTCGTCGGCACCTCGACGCACTGGTCTCCGACGATGTCGTCCAACCCCGTGAGCAGCGCGTCTACGGCACGCGTACCCGCGGGCGCCCGGCCAAGGTGTTCGCCCTGACGGCCTGCGGCCGGGACGCCTTCGACCAGTCGTACGACAAGCTCGCCGCCGACGCGCTCCGCTGGATCGCCGACCAGGAGGGTGGGGAGCAGGCGGTCGCCGCCTTCGCCCGCGCCCGGGTCGCCGCCCAGGCCGGGGCCTACCGCGCGGCTGTCGAGGCCGCGGACCCCGAAGCGAGGACCGAAGCCCTGGCCAAGGCCTTGAGTGCCGACGGGTACGCTGCTACGGCACGCAGTGCCCCCCACCCCCACCAGGGTGAGCAGCTCTGCCAGCACCACTGCCCGGTAGCCCATGTCGCCGAGCAGTTCCCGCAGCTCTGCGAGGCCGAGACCGAGCTCTTCGCCGAACTGCTCGGTACGCACGTCCAGCGGCTGGCCACCATCGCCCACGGCGACGGTGTCTGCACGACGTTCATCCCCAGAGTTACCAAGACAGCCAACGACACCGCATCTGCAAGTACCGCCGGGAGGAACCCCGCATGACGCTCCCCATCGAGGAGACTGCCCACCCCGAGCTCGAGGGTCTGGGCAACTACGAATACGGCTGGGCCGACTCCGACGTGGCCGGTGCATCTGCCAAGCGCGGTATCAACGAGGACGTCGTCCGCGACATCTCCGCCAAGAAGAACGAGCCGGAGTGGATGACCAAGCTCCGTCTCAAGGGCCTGCGCCTGTTCGAGAAGAAGCCCATGCCGAACTGGGGCTCGGACCTGTCGGGCATCGACTTCGACAACATCAAGTACTTCGTGCGCTCCACGGAGAAGCAGGCGGAGTCCTGGGAGGACCTGCCCGAGGACATCAAGAACACGTACGACAAGCTCGGCATCCCCGAGGCGGAGAAGCAGCGTCTCGTCGCGGGCGTCGCGGCCCAGTACGAGTCCGAGGTCGTCTACCACCAGATCCGCGAGGACCTGGAGGAGCAGGGCGTCATCTTCCTCGACACCGACACCGCGCTCAAGGAGCACCCGGAGCTCTTCAAGGAGTACTTCGGGACGGTCATCCCGGTCGGTGACAACAAGTTCGCGTCGCTGAACACCGCGGTGTGGTCCGGCGGCTCCTTCATCTACGTGCCGAAGGGTGTGCACGTCGAGATTCCGCTCCAGGCCTACTTCCGTATCAACACGGAGAACATGGGCCAGTTCGAGCGGACGCTGATCATCGTCGACGAGGACGCCTACGTCCACTACGTCGAGGGCTGTACGGCTCCGATCTACAAGTCGGACTCCCTGCACTCCGCGGTGGTCGAGATCATCGTGAAGAAGGGCGCCCGCTGCCGCTACACGACCATCCAGAACTGGTCGAACAACGTCTACAACCTGGTCACCAAGCGCGCCGTGGCGTACGAGGGCGCGACCATGGAGTGGATCGACGGCAACATCGGCTCCAAGGTCACCATGAAGTACCCGGCCGTCTACCTGATGGGCGAGCACGCCAAGGGCGAGACCCTCTCCATCGCCTTCGCGGGCGAGGGCCAGCACCAGGACGCCGGCTCCAAGATGGTCCACATGGCGCCGAACACCTCGTCCAACATCGTGTCGAAGTCCGTGGCGCGTGGCGGTGGCCGTACCTCCTACCGCGGTCTGGTAGAGATCGGCGAGGGCGCCGCCGGATCCAAGTCGAACGTGCTGTGCGACGCCCTTCTCGTCGACACCATCTCCCGTTCCGACACCTACCCGTACGTCGACGTCCGTGAGGACGACGTGTCCATGGGCCACGAGGCGACCGTCTCCAAGGTCTCCGAGGACCAGCTCTTCTACCTGATGAGCCGCGGTCTGAGCGAGTTCGAGGCGATGGCGATGATCGTGCGCGGCTTCGTCGAGCCGATCGCGAAGGAACTGCCCATGGAGTACGCCCTGGAGCTCAACCGGCTGATCGAGCTGCAGATGGAAGGCGCGGTCGGCTAAGGCCTGCCCTCCATCACCAGCTAGCGAAATCTGACGTAGGAAAGAGAGCAGACCGACAGCCATGGCTGAGGCTCAGAACATCCCCGTGGGGTCCACCACCGCGGGCCAGATCGCGGTGGCCGCAGAGTCGACCGTCGCCACGCGCATGAGCGCGCCCCCGTCCTTCGACGTGGCGGACTTCCCCGTGCCGCACGGCCGCGAGGAGGAGTGGCGGTTCACCCCGCTGGAGCGCCTGCGCGGGCTGCACGACGGCACCGCCGTCGCCACCGGCCCCGGTGTGAAGGTCGACGTCCACGTGCCCGACGGCGTCGTCGAGGAGCTCGTCGGCCGTGACGACCCGCGCCTCGGCAAGGCCGGCACCCCCGTGGACCGCGTCGCCGCCCAGGCGTACTCGGCCTTCGAGCGGGCCGGAGTCGTCTCCGTCCCCAAGGAGACGGTCCTCACCGAGCCGATCCGCATCGCCGTGCACGGCGAGGGCGGCGTGGCCTACGGTCACCAGCTCATCGAGCTGGGCAACTTCGCCGAGGCCGTCGTGGTCATCGACCACACGGGCGACGCGGTGATGGCCGCCAACGTCGACTTCGTCCTCGGTGACGGCGCCAAGCTGACCGTCGTCTCCGTCCAGGACTGGGACGACACGGCCGTCCACGTGGCCCAGCACAACGCCCTCATCGGCCGGGACGCGAGCTTCAAGTCGGTCGTGGTGACCTTCGGCGGCGACGTCGTCCGCCTCCACCCCCGTGTCTCCTACGCCGGAACCGGCGGCGAGGCCGAGCTGTTCGGGCTCTACTTCACCGACAAGGGGCAGCACCAGGAGCACCGCCTCCTGGTCGACCACAACACCCCGCACTGCAAGTCGAACGTGGTCTACAAGGGCGCGCTCCAGGGCGACGGCGCCCACGCGGTCTGGGTCGGCGACGTGCTGATCGAGGCCAAGGCCGAGGGCACCGACACCTACGAGATGAACCGGAACCTGGTCCTCACGGACGGCGCCCGGGTCGACTCGGTGCCGAACCTGGAGATCGAGACCGGCGAGATCGTCGGCGCCGGACACGCCTCGGCGACCGGCCGCTTCGACGACGAGCAGCTCTTCTACCTGATGGCCCGCGGCATCCCGGCCGACGAGGCCCGCCGCCTCGTCGTCCGCGGCTTCTTCGCCGAGCTGGTCCAGCAGATCGGTGTGGACGACATCCAGGAACGCCTTCTCGCGAAGATCGACGAGGAGCTGGAGACCGTGTCTGGATCGGGTCGATGACCACCTACGTACGCGCCTGCGGGCTGAGCGAGCTGGAGGAGGACACCCCGAAGCGGGTGGAACTCGACGGCACGCCGGTCTCGGTCGTGCGGACCGAGGGCGAGGTGTTCGCCATCCACGACATCTGCTCCCACGCGAACGTCTCGCTCTCCGAGGGCGAGGTGGAGGACTGTCAGATCGAGTGCTGGCTGCACGGCTCCGCGTTCGACCTCAGAACCGGCAAGCCGTCCGGCCTACCCGCGACGCGCCCCGTCCCCGTTTACCCCGTAAAGATCGAAGGGGACGACGTGCTCGTCTCCCTCACCCAGGAGTCCTGAGGCACCCATGGCAACGCTTGAAATCCGAGACCTGCACGTCACCGTCGAGGCCGACAACGCCACGAAGGAGATCCTCAAGGGCGTCGACCTCACCGTGAAGCAGGGCGAGACGCACGCCATCATGGGCCCCAACGGCTCCGGCAAGTCGACCCTCGCCTACTCCCTCGCGGGTCACCCGAAGTACACGATCACCGGCGGCACCGTGCTGCTCGACGGCGAGGACGTCCTGGAGATGTCCGTCGACGAGCGCGCCCGCGCGGGCCTGTTCCTGGCGATGCAGTACCCGGTCGAGGTCCCGGGCGTGTCCGTGTCGAACTTCCTGCGGACCTCCGCCACCGCCATCCGCGGCGAGGCCCCCAAGCTGCGCACCTGGGTGAAGGAGGTCAAGGAGGCCATGCAGCGCCTCAACATGGACCCCGCCTTCGCCGAGCGCAACGTCAACGAGGGCTTCTCCGGCGGTGAGAAGAAGCGACACGAGATCCTCCAGCTGGAGCTGCTCCGGCCGAAGGTCGCGATCCTCGACGAGACGGACTCCGGTCTGGACGTCGACGCGCTCCGGGTCGTCTCCGAGGGCGTCAACCGCGTCCGCGAGACCGGCGAGGTCGGCACCCTGCTGATCACGCACTACACGCGCATCCTGCGCTACATCAAGCCCGACCACGTGCATGTCTTCGCGAACGGCAAGATCGTGGAGTCGGGCGGCCCCGAGCTCGCCGACAAGCTGGAGAACGAGGGCTACGAGGCATACACGAAGGGTGGCGCATCCGCGTGACACAGCTGCCGGGCCTCCTCGACACCGAGGCGATCCGCAAGGACTTCCCCATCCTGGACCGTCAGGTCCACGACGGCCGGAAGCTCGTGTACCTGGACAACGCGGCGACCTCGCAGAAGCCGCGCCAGGTGCTGGACGCCCTGAGCGAGTACTACGAGCGCTACAACGCCAACGTCCACCGCGGTGTGCATGTGCTCGCCGAGGAGGCCACGGCGCTGTACGAGGGCGCGCGCGACAAGGTCGCGTCCTTCATCAACGCGCCCAGCCGCGACGAGGTGATCTTCACCAAGAACGCCTCCGAGTCGCTGAACCTCGTGGCGAACATGCTGGGCTGGGCCGACGAGCCCTACCGGGTGGACGCCGAGACCGAGATCGTCATCACCGAGATGGAGCACCACTCCAACATCGTGCCGTGGCAGCTGCTCTCGCAGCGCACGGGCGCGAAGCTGAAGTGGTTCGGGCTGACCGACGACGGCCGGCTCGACCTGTCCAACATCGACGAGGTCATCACGGAGAAGACGAAGATCGTCTCCTTCGTCCTGGTGTCCAACATCCTCGGCACGGTCAACCCCGTCGAGGCGATAGTGCGCCGGGCACAGGAGGTCGGTGCCCTGGTCTGCATCGACGCCTCCCAGGCCGCGCCGCACATGCCGCTGGACGTACAGGCGCTCCAGGCCGACTTCGTGGCCTTCACCGGCCACAAGATGTGCGGCCCGACGGGCATCGGCGTGCTCTGGGGCCGCCAGGAGCTTCTGGAGGACCTGCCCCCGTTCCTCGGCGGCGGCGAGATGATCGAGACGGTGTCGATGCACTCGTCGACGTACGCTCCCGCCCCGCACAAGTTCGAGGCGGGCACCCCGCCGATCGCGCAGGCGGTCGGCCTCGGCGCGGCGATCGACTACCTGAACTCCATCGGCATGGACAAGATCCTCGCCCATGAGCACGCGATCACCGAGTACGCGGTGAAGCGGCTGACGGAGGTACCGGACCTCAGGATCATCGGCCCCGCCACGGCCGAGGACCGGGGCGCGGCGATCTCCTTCACCCTCGGCGACATCCACCCGCACGACGTGGGCCAGGTCCTCGACGAGCAGGGCATCGCGGTCCGGGTCGGCCACCACTGCGCCCGCCCCGTCTGCCTGCGGTACGGAATTCCCGCGACCACCCGAGCGTCGTTCTATCTGTACTCCACGCCGGCCGAGATCGATGCCCTGGTCGACGGCCTGGAGCACGTACGGAACTTCTTCGGCTGAGGGGACGAGCGATCGCATGAAGCTGGACTCGATGTACCAGGAAGTCATCCTGGACCACTACAAGCACCCCCACGGGCGGGGCTTGCGGGACGGTGACGCCGAGGTACACCACGTGAACCCGACGTGCGGCGACGAGATCACCCTGCGAGTGAAGTACGACGGCACGACCATCGCGGACGTGTCGTACGAGGGCCAGGGCTGCTCGATCAGCCAGGCCTCGGCCTCCGTGCTGAACGACCTCCTCGTCGGCAAGGACCTCGCGGACGCGCGGAAGATCCAGGAGACCTTCCTGGAGCTGATGCAGTCCAAGGGGAAGATCGAGCCGGACGACGCGATGGAGGAGGTGCTGGAGGACGCGGTCGCGTTCGCCGGTGTCTCCAAGTACCCCGCCCGGGTCAAGTGCGCCCTCCTCAGCTGGATGGCGTGGAAGGACGCGACGGCCCAGGCGCTGGGCGCCGACGCCGACGTCGAAAGGAAGACGGCATGAGCGAGACCCTGGAGATGAAGCCGGCCTCCGAGGAGGAGGTCCGCGAGGCCCTGTACGACGTCGTGGACCCCGAGTTGGGCATCGATGTCGTCAACCTGGGCCTGATCTACGGCATCCACATCGACGACGCGAACATCGCGACGATCGACATGACCCTGACCTCGGCGGCCTGTCCGCTGACGGACGTCATCGAGGACCAGGCCAAGTCCGCCACGGACGGCCTCGTCAACGAACTCCGTATCAACTGGGTCTGGATGCCCCCGTGGGGCCCCGACAAGATCACCGACGACGGTCGTGAGCAGCTTCGTGCGCTCGGGTTCAACGTCTGAGAGCTGTGACATGGGTGTGGCCCCCGGCGGTTCGCCGGGGGCCACACCCATGTCCGCGGTGGTGGCGTCCGGTCAGGAGAAGCCCTTCACCAGGTTGTACGTGGCGTCCGCGTAGAAGTAGCCGCTGTGCTCGGCGCGTTCCAGGCGGAGCTGGAAATTGCGGTGGCGGACGAAGTAGCCGGGATAGTTCACCGACTCCAGCATGACCGAGCCCGAATAGCCCGAGCGGGGGCAGAAGGTGGCGTCCTGCATGAAGAGGCGGGAGCCGTCGTGGCCGGACGCGCGGAGCACGAAGTTCTGGTGGCGCACGTAGCGGCCGTCCGCCATGCGGAAGGAGTAGCAGGAGGAGTTCGCGAGACCGGAGACGACCTTGAAGGAGGAGTCCTCCTTGGTCTCGCTGCCGCTGCGGGAGCTCACCTGGTCCAGCTGGATCACACCGTCGCGCAGATGCCAGTAGCGGTCCGGGTGGTTGACGGACCGTACGGACTTGCGCGTCGTCGAGGTGGACGGCGGCTTCTTGGTGGGCGCGGGGGCCTTCGACGGCTCGCTGGTCGGCTTCGCACCGCCCTGCTGCTTGTCGTCGGACGAGCCCGCGTCCTTGGAGCCGGTGTCCTCGTCCTTCTTGCCGTCGTCGCCGTTCTTCGAGTCGACCTCGGAGCCCTGGGGCTCCGACAGACCGCTCTTGCCGTCCGGCGCCGAGGTCGCGGGGGGCGACGCGGGCGGGAGGGAGAGGGAGGGCAGGACGCGGTCCTCGCCGGCGGCGGTGGTGCGCCCGTTCTTCGACGACGAGTCGTCAGGTCCGCTGCCCTGGAGGGTGATCGCGGTGACGCACGACGACACGACGGCGAGGGCCAGGGCGCCGGCCAGCCAGAGGCGGCGCGTGCCCGGTATTCGGGTGTCGTTCGGGGCGACACCGGTCTCCCACACCTTCGCGGATCTGAGCACCGGAAGGTTGGGCGTGGTCTCGGCCGGATCAGGTCCGGGCTTTTTTGGCGGCATGCGCGGTTCCTTCGGCGTCGGCCCAAGGCGGACGTGAATCGTCATGCGGGTCAGGGAGGGTGGTACGTGTCACCCGTGTGCGCAAACCCTGGCGGTCGTCACACAATCGGGAGATTGACCGTTGAAACAGTAGTGGACCAAGGGGGGTGCGGGGAGCCCATTCGGAGAGCGCTTCCATAACGGAACGGCCCCGAATGCAGGGCCTCTTGGCCGTCCGCGCTGGTCAATTCCGCCCATAAGCGCGCCTGTGCCGCGCGATATGTACAGGCGTACGCATCATGTGTACGATCGTACACATGGGATATCTGTTGCTCGCCACGGCCATAGCCGCCGAAGTGGCCGCCACCACCGCCATGAAGTACAGCGAGGGCTTCAGCAAGCTGTGGCCCTCGCTGGTCACCGGAGTGGGGTACCTCATCTCCTTCGTCCTGCTCGCCCAGGCGCTGAAGTCGATGTCGATCGGCACGGCGTACGCCATCTGGTCCGGCGTCGGCACCGCGGCGGTCGCCGCCATCGGACTGGTGCTCTTCGAGGAGGGGTTGAGCTTCGCCAAGGTCGCCGGGATCGTGCTGATCATCGCGGGAGTCGTGGTGCTGAACCTGGGGGGCGCCCACTGATGGCCCGGCGCTACGACCCCGAGCGGCGGCAGCGCATCATCGACGCGGCGATCCGGGTGGTGGGGGAGAAGGGCATCGCCGGGCTGAGCCACCGCACCGTGGCCGCCGAGGCGGACGTGCCCCTCGGTTCGACGACGTACCACTTCAAGACCCTGGACGACCTGATGGTCGCCGCGCTGCGGCAGGCCAACGAGCGCTACGCGAAGACCGTCGCCGCCCGCGAGGCCCTGCGCGACCCCGGCACCGACCTCGCCGCCGAACTGGCCGCGCTGGGCGGCGAATGGTTCGCCGGCGACCGCACGGGCCTGGAGGTGGAGTACGAGCTCTACCTCGCCGCCCTGCGCCGCCCCGCCCTGCGGCCCGTCGCCGACGAATGGGGCCGGGGCTTCGCCGACTGCCTCGCCGAGCGCACCGACCCGGTGACCGCACGGGCCCTGGTCGCCCTCATCGACGGCATCTGCCTCCAGGTCCTGCTGACCGGTGCGCCCTACGACGAGCAGTACGCGCGGGAGGTGTTGGCGCGCGTCATTCCCTGAGCCATGGCCGGGGCGCGCGAGCCAGGGCCGAGGCGCGCGCCTGCTCCGTCGGCCGCCATGACTCCCCGGAGAGCCACGCCGGACGACTTCCCGAGAACCGTGAACCTTTCTCGGGCCATCGGGAAACAAGGGGTGACAGGAACACGGCGGAGGGGAGCGGTTGTGACGAGCAGGGGGAGCGCCCGATGAGCGGACCACCGCCACAGGCACGCAGGGAGGACGACGCCGAGACCGTCGTCCAGTCGCTGGAGGAGCCCGAACTGTTCGCGCGGCTCTACGACCGCTACGCGCCGGACATCCACCGGTACGTGGCCCGGCGGCTCGGTGACGCGATGGCCGACGACATCACCGCCGACACCTTCCTGACGGCGTTCCGCATCCGTGGCCGCTACGACCGGGCCCATCCCAGCGCCCGCCCCTGGCTGTACGGCATCGCGGGCAACCTCATCGGCAAGCACCGCCGTACGGAGGTCCGGGCGCTCAAGGCGCTGGCCCGCACCGGACACGATCCCGTCGCCGCGTCCTGGAGCGAGACCTGGGTCGAGCGGACCGACAGCCGGGTGGCGGCACAGGGACCGCTCGCCGGGGCGTTGGCGGCGCTGCCGGCCGGGGACCGGCACGTCCTGCTGCTCGTCGCCTGGGCCGACCTCGGCTACCAGGAGGTCGCGCAGGCCCTCGACATCCCCGTGGGAACGGTCCGCTCGCGGCTCAACCGCGCGCGACGCAAGGTGCGTACGGCGTTGGGAGCCGATCCCGCGTTCGTCGCCGACACGGCGGAGGTGGTCTGACATGGAGGAGTTGATCGACGAGGTGACCCGCGTGCGGGAGTTGCGCGCCGGGGCGCCGACCCCCGACCGCGCCCGCCTCGCTCCCGGCCGCGCCCGGCTGCTGGACGCGGCACGGACCGGCGGGCGGCGGCGCCCGGTGTGGACGCGGCCGCGCTTCGTGATCGTGGGTGTGGCGGCGGCCGTGACCGCGGTGGCGGTGACCGCCTCGCTGCTGGTGGGCCGGGACGACACCCGAGGGCTGTCGACCCCGGCGACGCTGACGAGCGCGGACCTGAAGGGGATGACCGCGGCGGAGCTGCTGGAGCGGGCGGCGGAGGCGGTGGAGGGGCGGCCGCCGGTCGCGGAGCCTCGGGCCAAGCAGTGGATGTACGAGAAGAAGGCGGTGGAAGGACCGGACGAGGAGGAGGTGGCACAACTCGGGGACCGGGCACGCTTCTCGGAGGGCTGGATCCGCTTCGACGGCAGTGCGCACGCCTTCGAGCAACTCGATCCGTTCGGCAAGTTGATCAAGCTCCATGTCACCGAGATGCGGCTGGAGAACGGAGCGGAGGGCGACGACCGCTCGCCGAGGGAGATGTACAGGTTCGTGGCCACGCTGCCGTCGGACGGGCGGGAAGCGCTGCGCGCCATCCGCGAGAAGGACGCCATCGCCGACGAGAAGGGAGCCACCCGTGCGCAGAACGACTACAGCGAGCTCTCCGTCCTGCTCGGCACCGACATCAAGCCGTCCGAGGGAGTCGCCGGTCTCTACCGTGCCTTCGCCACACTGCCCGATCTGACGTTGGTCGATCACCTGGTGGAGACCGCCGCCGGACGACCGGCCGTCGCCGTCCGCTACAGCGGCGACGACGACGGCGACGGCGACGGCGAGCGCGACACCGGGCGGGAGTGGCTGATCGACCCGGAGACGTACGACGTCCTCGGCATGCGCCTGGTCAGAGACGGCAAGGTGATCGGAGGCAGTTCGGAAGTCACGCTCGCCTTCGTCGACAAGCCCGGCGAACGCGGCTGACGACCCGCGCGCCATTCGCGGCCCGCTCCACGGGGGTGGGCGGGCCGCCCGGCCCGTATGTCCGTAAAGTGCCCGTCCTCTGAGACGCCCCCGGCGCGGGTTGGCCCGGATGCGCCCCAGGCGGTTAGGTTGCCCTCATGACCGACACGACTGCTCCTCGTACCACCGGCGCCGTGGCCGCCGGCCTCGCCACGATCGCCGCCGACGGCACCGTTCTCGACACCTGGTACCCCACGCCCGAGCTCACCGCCGAGCCCGGCCCCGCCGGCACCGAGCGGCTGACCGCCGAGCGGGCCGCGGAGCTGCTGGGCGGCGGCGCGACCGCCGCGATCGGTCAGGACACGCGCCGGGGCGTCGAGGTCGTCGCGGTCCGTACGGTCATCTCCTCGCTCGACGAGAAGCCGATCGACACGCACGACGCGTACCTGCGTCTCCACCTGCTCTCCCACCGCCTGGTCAAGCCGCACGGTCAGAGCCTGGACGGCATCTTCGGCCTCCTCGCCAACGTCGCCTGGACCTCGCTCGGCCCGGTCGCCGTCGACGAGCTGGAGAAGGTGCGCCTCAACGCGCGTGCCGAGGGTCTGCACCTCCAGGTCACGTCCGTCGACAAGTTCCCGCGGATGACGGACTACGTGGCCCCCAAGGGCGTCCGGATCGCCGACGCCGACCGGGTCCGGCTCGGCGCGCACCTCGCCGAGGGCACCACGGTCATGCACGAGGGCTTCGTCAACTTCAACGCCGGCACCCTCGGCACGTCGATGGTCGAGGGCCGGATCTCCGCCGGTGTCGTCGTCGGCGACGGCTCGGACATCGGCGGCGGCGCCTCCACCATGGGCACGCTCTCCGGCGGCGGCAACGTCATCATCTCCATCGGCGAGCGCTGCCTGGTCGGCGCCGAGGCGGGCGTCGGCATCGCGCTGGGCGACGAGTGCGTCGTCGAGGCCGGCCTGTACGTCACCGCCGGCACCCGCGTCACCATGCCCGACGGCCAGGTCGTCAAGGCCCGCGAACTCTCCGGCGCCTCGAACATCCTCTTCCGCCGCAACTCGGTCACCGGCACGGTCGAGGCCCGCCCGAACAACGCGGTCTGGGGCGGCCTGAACGAGATCCTGCACAGCCACAACTGATCATCGGCGGCCGTGACCTGCGGCCGTCATGGTCATCGCTGAGCGCCCTTCCACGGCCCGAGGACGGCCCGGGAGGGCGCTCGTGTGTGAGCACCGCATTAGGAGTTCGATCCGGGCCCCCTTCGGCTGCGGTCGGCGACTGGGGGACGGCCGGACAGAGTCGCGGGTGTACACCCCCGTCCGGCGTCGTTGATGTCAGCCGTGGATGTCAGAACCTGGTGCGCTGTGCACGTGGTAGCGGCGATGTGGACGTTGAACCGCCTACGTCATGCAACGGCGTCAGACCCCTAGGCGGAAATCTTCGATCTTTTGACGAATTACCTCACTGGGGTCGATTCCGAAAGACCTGTCGGTCAGCATCTGCACGATGTCGGCATCAGTAAGAGCCACGATCATCTTATCGTGTTGCACCCATTGACTCTTAATTGCGTGGACTGCGGACTCCTGAGGCTCTATACGTGTCATGATTAAGGCGAAGAGCCCAGTTCCATGCCTAGAAAGATAATTGGCGACCTGAATGATCTCCTGTTTCTCGATCCCGCGTGTGTGATTTTTGGCGTCTGCGACTATATAGTCTGCGAAGTATTTATCTCTGGTGAATTTCCAAAATCCAGTATCGGCATAATTGGGGAGGATGAAGTCTCGCCGGTTCATCTCGGCATCATCCAAACTCTCCCAGACGGGGGATTTCAAAGGGGGGCAGAATAGATATTCTGCGATGTCTCGGCAAAGACGCTGGTAGGCCGACCAGGTTGCTCGTCCGGCAGGCATCTGCGTGAGCTTATCAATCAAGGCGAGGGTGTCACTCTGTGGAGCGGCCTCGAAGTACTCTGGAGCGAGGAACTTGGATGCCTCGTCTCTCAGGCCCGCAGCCACCGACCTCTGAGCGATCCATGGCCCATCCCAAATTTCGATGCCGCTGTTTGCGAGTGGCTCCGCGCCCTTGTTTGCCAAAATTCCAGGAGCTGCCAAAACGAGGCGCTGTCTACGAGTGCTATGCTGTGTTTCCCGAGCAAGACCACCGTAATGCTTAATTTGGTTTGCGGCATCTTCAATGCGAAGGTTCGTCTGCGGCGATACGCGTTTGACCTCGATGACGAGCACGGCGTCCTTTGACTCGGCGATAATGTCCGCACGAGCCCCTGGTCCCAATAGGACGTCTTGCGATACGTTCCGGTGGCCGGTCTTAACGAGTAGCTGCACGAGGAAATCAGTGAATTCGAGCTCGCTGAAATCGAGGGCTCTGCTGTGGACTTGGAAACCAAGGCGCTCCAACCAGGCCACCGCGTGCGCCTTGCCGCCGCTGAACTCGGAGGGCTGGAGCGCACGTTCGTAGTCCCACTTGTGCGCTACTCCGGCGATAGCCTTTGCGTCATACTCCCTGCCCTGGTACACGAGGACGTATGTACGGGCCTTGTTGTAGCCATACTTCGCCAGGAAGGTATCACGCCCCAACTCGTCGTACTCTGCCAGTGCGTTGAGCACGGACTGCCGTGTGATCGCTCCTCTGCGCATGACCGAAGAGTATGGCCGGGCACTGACATAGGTGGATGTTCAGTCGATCACCTGAGGCCGAGAGGCGCAGGCGGCAACCTGGGGTGCGACGCGCTGGCTGCCCGCGTCGTGCAGGCCTGCGACACACGGTGACGGGAAGGTCGGCAGCGGGCTGCTCGTACGGTCTGGCGCGCTGCTGCTTTGTTCAGCCTGACTGGCCGGTCTACTGACCGGCTTTTCCGCTGACCAGCGGGCCTTACGAAGCCCACGGCTCTGACCAGTTCAGATGCCGTGGGCTTCTGTCGTTGTTGGTCGGCGTCGGCTGACCTCGCACGGCCCGGAGACGGCCCAGCTCTCTCGCCAGAGTAGACACTCAGCCAGCAGACGTGGCGTGAGCTTCAGTCGCCCCCGAACCACAGATAACTGCCGGGGGTGGCTGCGCACTCACCCAGCATCCTCGCCAGGTCGTCCAACGCGGCGAGCTGACGCTCGTCACCGCACTGTTGCTTCAGATCGCCAATCTCCTGAACGGCGGCTGCGGCCTCCTGCTCGTTCATCAACGTATCCCCGTACGGATCGACGGCAGTGAGCCGCCCGGGTACGCCGAGAAGCTGAAGCGAGCCGAGCGCATCGGCTAGAGCGTCACCATGCCCGTAGGAAGTCTGCAAGAGCGTCGCGCTCCAGACCCTGCGCGCCGGCCGTGATGAGTGCAGCTCCAGATCAATCCCCATGCTCCATGATGCACGTGTCGAGCTGCTGTACAGCCACACACTGACCCCGTAAGGGTTGCTCGGCGTGACCTCCCCCCGGTGCAGGCAGATGAACTGTCGGACGCAGTGTCCGATGAGTCGCCGAACCGATGAGATGAGGACCGAGGCATGAGGAACGACCGGGCGAGGACCGTGGCACGAGTGGTCATGGCAGGGCTGGCCACGGTGCTGCTGTGCGGGGTGGCGGGCGGAGCCGCCCACGCCGACGAGACGAACAACGCCTCGCACAACGGTCCCCGGATCGGGCTCGTCAATGTCGGGCAGGTCGACGACCCGATGGAGGACGTGCTGGAGCACACCCTGCTGTTCGGTGACGGGTACCGCTGGGGCTGACCGGCACGACCGGCGCCGGCATGCCGTCATATGGTCCGGGGCCCGTACGCGTTCACGCGCGTACGGGCCCCGGAGCGTTCCCGGTACTTTCTTCGCCGGCCTGGCATAGCGGTGGGCGCGGCGACGCGTCTCATGGGGCACAGGGCGGACACAGGGACCGCCGGGGGAAGAGAAGGTGACGATGGATGCCGCAGGGCAGGAGAGTTTCCGGGAATTCGTGGCCGGGCGGTCGTCGGCACTGCTGAAGACGGCCGTACTGCTGAGCGGCGGGGACCGGCACGCCGCCGAGGACCTGCTGCAGAACGCGCTGATCAAGGCGGCCGGACGCTGGCAGCGGATCGACGAGCCGGAGGCGTACGTACGGCAGATCCTCTACCGGCAGCAGGTCAGCCGGTGGCGGCTGAAATGGCGGCGACGCGAGCTGACCGTCGCCGAGCCGCCCGAGGGCGGCGGTGTCGTCGACGGAGTGGCCGGTGTGGAGCTGCGTCTGGTGATGCGCGGGGCGCTGGCCCGGCTGACCGCCCGCCAGCGGACCGTGCTGGTGCTCCGCTACTTCGAGGACCTGCCGGAGGGCGAGGTGGCGCGGATCCTCGGGTGCTCCGTGGGGACCGTCCGGTCCACGACCCACCGCTCGCTCGCCCGACTGCGCGAACTCGCGCCCGAGCTGGCTGCGCTCGGCCCCGCCGCGGCCGAACAGCAGCCGTCCCGTGACTTCTCGCCCGTGGAGGTGCGTCCGTGAACGTCGATGAACTGGTGCGCGACTCCCTGCGTGAGCAGGCCGCCGAACAGCCGCCCCTGGCAGCGGACTTCGCCGCACGGGTGCTGACCGTCCGGCGCCGCCGCCGGACCCGCAGGCTCGCGACCGTCGCCGCGGCCACCGCCGCCGTGGTCGCCGTCGCGGTGGCCGTGCCCCTGCTGGACTCCGGCAAGGACCAGGTACGGCTCGCCACCGAGATGAACAAGAGCGACATCATCGCCCACCCCGACCAGTCGCCGCCGCGCGACCTGATCGCGGCCGGGGACGTGGCGCTGGCCGCGTACTACACCTGGGACACCGTGATCACCAGGAAGAAGGACACAGTCGTCCGGCAGCGTTCCTACTCGATCCTCGACCAGGAGACCGGCAAGTACGTCGCGGATTCCCGCTGGTCCATGGTCGCGGTCGCCCCCGGCATGCGAACCGCCGCCGTCCTGGAGAAGGAACTGCCCGCCAAGCGGATCGGGCTGCTCGACCTGCTCACCGGCGAGGTCGAGCGCTGGATCCCGGTGGACCGGGGCGTGGCGAACGTGGAGTTCTCGTCCGACGGCACCAGGCTCGTCGCCACCACCTACAGCAAGAACCCCGACCTGCTGACCAAGGCGGCCAACGACCTCGACGGTGACGGCAAGAAGAACGACTTCATGCCGGATTGGTCCAAGTCGTACCGGACCGGCTTCTACATCGTCGACGTCGACTCCGGCAGGACCGAGTGGACCGAGGTCACCGATGAGGGGCCGGCGAACGGGCTGAACATGTACAACTCCCGCCAGGACTTCTCCTTCAGCGGCGACGGCAAGCTGGTCCGCTCCGGGCTGAGCACAGAATCGTACGACCAGTACTACGATCTGAAGGGCGACAAGGTCGACAGGCCGGCCGACGAGAAGTACCTGACCTGGTGGGTGCAGGCGCGGCTCTCTCCGAACGGCAAGCTCGCGGCCGGCGATTTCGCGGGCGGCCGCAAGACCACCGCCTCCGAGATCCTCGACCCCCGCACCGGCAAGCGGCTCCACAAGATCCCCGGACAACAGCTGCTCGCCTGGGCCGACAATGAGCGGCTCGTCGCCTGGGACATCAAGGCCGGCGACAGCGAGTTCCGCAACGCCCTGGTCCTCGTCACCATCGGCAGCGACAGGACGATCCCGCTCAGCGGCGCCCGCAAGGGCGACGACGCTGCTCCCGGGCGCTGGAACCCGGTCTTCGCCACCCGCTGACCATCCCCTCTCAGGCGGCCACCAGCCGTTCGTACGCCGCCAGCAGCCCGTCGGTCACCTCGTGGCCGGCGGGCCGCAGGGGTGCGCGGACCGGGCCGGACGGGAGGCCGAGCCGGCCGAGGAGCGCCTTGGCCGTGACGGAGCCGGGCAGGCCGGAGGCCATCATCAGCTCGGTGAGCGGGACGGCCAGCCGCTGGAGGCGGGCCGCCTCGCCGGTGTCGCCCGCGTCGAACGCGTCGAGGATCGAGCGGAAGTGCCGGGGCACCGCGTTCGCGACCGTCCCGACGTAACCGGATCCGCCGAGCGCGTACAGCGCGAGGACGTACTCGTCGCATCCCGTGTAGTACGCCAGCTCCGTCTCGGCCAGTACCTTCTGGGTGCCCAGGAGGTCGTACGCGCAGTCCTTCACCGCCACGATCCGGGGATGGTCCGCCAGCCGGACCATGGTCTCCGGTTCGATGCGGGCGCCGGTGCGGCCGGGGATGTCGTAGAGGGCGACCGGCAGCCCCGTGGCGTCGGCGAGCTCGCGGAAGTGGGCCTCGACGGCGTCCTGCGGGGGTCTGCTGTAGTACGGCGTGACCGCCAGCAGGCCGTCCGCGCCCGCCTTCTCGGCCGCCAGCGCCAGCTCCACGGTGTGCCGGGTGTCGGCGGTGCCCACCCCGGCCACGATCACGGCCCGCCCGCCGACCGCCCCGCGCACCGCGCGGATCAGCTCCGTCTTCTCCGTGTCCGTCGTCGTCGGCGACTCGCCCGTCGTGCCGGACAGCACCAGCCCGTCGCACCCCTCCCGCACCAGCCGGTCGGCCAGCCGCTGCGCCCCGTCGAGGTCGAGCGCGCCGGACGCGGTGAAAGGCGTGACCATCGCGCAGAGGGCGCGGCCGAAGGGAGCGGGGCGGTGGATGCGTGTCATGGGGGTAGTCTCGGCGGGCTCATTGTGAAGCTCCACTTAATTTTTCTACGAGATATTGCGAAGTATTGCTAAGAGCGGCGGTGCTGCTCGCCTGGCCACGGCGGACGTGCCGGTGACGCAGGGGTAGTGCGAGCCGGTGAGGGTACTCGGGCGTCCCGATGTGTGAGGAGGCGACACCGTGACCGGGACCACCGAGACCAGGCCCACGCGATTCGTGCGCTCTGTGCGATCCGCGCGTCCGGGGCCGGAAGAACACGATCACCACTCCGTGGGCGAGCTGGTGGGGCAGGCCACCGAACAGCTCTCCCTGCTCGTACGACAGGAGGTCGCCCTCGCGAAGGAGGAGCTGGCGGAGAAGGGGCGGCGCGCGGGGCGCGGTGGTGGACTCCTCGGCGCGGCCGGCGCCGTCGCCTATGTGGGGTTCATGACCCTGGCCGGCGCCGGAGTCGCGGCGCTGTCGCTGGTGCTGGACGTGTGGGCCGCCGCGCTCATCGTCATGGGTGTGCTGTTCGTGATCGCCGCAGTGCTGGCCGCCATGGGGCGCGCGCAGCTGCGGCGGGCCACACCCCCTCGGCCGGAGCTGGCGCTCGACAGCGTCAAGGCCGACGTGGACGAGATCAAGGGGAGGGCTCGGCGATGACACACGCATCCGGTACGGCCGGAGCTTCCGGTGGCGCGACCAACGGTTCGGTGGGCGCCAAGGGGCCCGACGAACTACGGCGGCAGATCGAGCAGACCCGGGCGCAGCTCGGCGACACGGTCGAGGAGCTGGCCGCCAAGGCCGATGTGAAGGCGAGGGTGCACTCCGCTTGGGAGCGGGTGCCGAGGGAGGCGGTCGTCGTGGGCGGCGCGAGCGTCGCGGTGGCCGCGGCGGGGGTGCTGGCCTGGCGTCACTACCACGAGTGACTCCCGGCTCAGCCCGTTCCTGCCCACCCGCTCACCCGACTCGTCCGCTGACACGTCCGGCCCGAGGAACGAAGCCGACGGCTGACCGACGGCTGACCGCGGGCTGACGGCCGAGTGCGCCGACGACGGCATCGACGACATCGACGACATCGACGAGTGTGGTCGAGTTCGGCGCACTCCGTTCGCGGTGGCGTACTCCGTTCGCGGTGGCGCGGCCGGCGCCCGCACGAGCCAGAGCGCGGGCCTCGGCCGCCTGCCGCCTGCCCGCCGACATCGGCCAGGGCCGCCCGCCGTCGAAACCGGAAGCCGGGGCCCGCCGTCGAGACCGGCGGCGTGGTGTTCGGATCCCTTCACTTCACTCCTTGCTCAGCGAGCCCGGTGCGCCCGCGGCTCGGGTGCGGGCCTCCCGTAGGGCGCGTAGGCGGGGCGGCCAGGTGCGGGTGTCGCGCGGCTCCACGTAGGGCTCGTCGGTGGGGGAGCGGCCCTCGACGATGGCGCGTTCCCGGGAGAGTTCCGCGTCGAATTCGAGGCCCAGGAGGATCGCCAGGTTGGTGAGCCAGAGCCAGACGAGGAAGACGACGGCTCCGGCGAGGGTGCCGTACGTCTTGTTGTACGAGCCGAAGGTGGCCGCGTAGACGGCGAAGCCCGCGGACGCGGCGAGCCAGATCAGCGTGGCGAGGACACCACCGGGGCTCACCCAGCGAAAGCCCCGGCCACGGACGTTGGGCGCGGCCCAGTACAGCAGCGCGATCATCAGCGTCACCAGCACCAGCAGGACCGGCCACTTGGCGATGTCCCACGCCGCGATGGCCGCGTCACCGAGCCCGATCGTCGTGCCCGCGCGTTCGGCCAGCGGACCCGTGAAGACGACGATCAGCGCGCTCGCCGCCAGCATCAGCATCAGCACGAGGGTCAGGACGATCCGCAACGGCGTGAGCTTCCACACCGGGCGCCCCTCCGGCAGGTCGTACACCGCGTTGGACGTACGGATGAAGGCCGCCACGTATCCCGACGCCGACCACACCGCCGCCAGCAGGCCGACGATCGCCAGCACCCCGCCCGTACCGCCGCTGTCCCCCAGTTGGACGACCGCGTCCCGCAGGATGTCCCGCGCGGGGCCCGGAGCCAAGTCGCCGATGTTGTCCAGGATCCTTTCCGTCGCGCGCTGTCCGACGACCCCCAGCATCGACACCAGCACCAGCAGAGCGGGGAAGAGCGACAGGACGCCGTAGTACGTCAACGCGGCGGCTCGGTCGGAGAGTTCGTCGTCCTGGAACTCCTTGACCGTACGCCGTACCACCGCCCACCACGAGCGCCCCGGCAGTCCGGTGGGACCGCCCTCCGCGCCGGATTCCGGCGCCTTCCCCACCCGCTCGGCCTCCGGCCGCTTCTCGTCCATGACTCGGCGGGTCTCCCGAAACCGGGCCCCGAATCGCGGACTTGACCTGAATCTTGGTTGAGGTTGAAAGGTGGTCGGTGTCATCAGCGAGTACCGATCACCGACCACCGATCAGGGGAGCGTCATGACCCGACGTACGAACATCCACCCCGTCCTCGACCGCCCCGATGTCGGGGCGTCCCTCTTCAGCACCTGGGAGGTGGGCACTCCCGAGCGGCAACGCCGGACCGTCGAGGCCATCGCGGACACCTGGGAGCGGCGGCCGTGGCCGGCGAAAGGGCTGTTGGGGTACTTCGTCTACACGGCCGAGGACGGTTCCGGTCTGCTGCACCATTCGCAGTGGGCCGACGAGCAGGCGTACGAGGCCTTCGTCAAGACCCATCGGCAGGAGCGCAACGACGCCATCGACACCGCCGTGCCCGGGATCGAACGGGTGGGGATCGAGCGCTATCGGCGGTACCGCAGCCTCACCGGCGGCGAGGGCCGTGCCGCGCGCGAGCCGGGATGCGTGGTGATCGTCGACATCGAGTTCGACGGGCCGGACCCGGCGCGGCAGCGTGCCTGGGTGGACGCCGTGGAGGAGGCGCTCGCCGCCGAGCCGCACGCGCACCCCGGCGGCATCTCCGCCCACTTCCACCTCGGCAGCGACGGCACCCGCGTCCTCAACTACGCCGAGTGGGAGACCGCCCGGCACCACATCGACGCCATGGCCGCCCCCGGCGAAGGCGTCGGCTCGCTCTCTCCGCTCTGGCAGCGCGTACAGACCTGGCCCGGCCTGTTGGAGACCGGCTCGGTCAAGCGGTACGAGTACGCGCTCGGCCTCGTCCCGGACTGAGCGACTCCGGCCGATTCACCGAAAACTCCAACCGTCTGGACAAAAAAAGTTTTCGGTGAAACGGTGGAGTCATGTTGGACGTCACCGTGATCGAGGACCCCGAGGCAGCGGCGGTCTCGCTGGACCCCATACGCGCCCGGCTGCTCGCCGAACTGGCGGCCGGGCCCGCGTCGGCGGCCATGCTGGCCGGGAAGGTCGGGCTGCCGCGCCAGAAGGTGAACTACCACCTCAAGGCGCTGGAACGGCACGGCCTGGTCGAACTGGCGGGGGAGCGCCGCAAAGGCAATGTCACCGAGCGGCTGATGCGGGCCACGGCCGCGTCGTATGTGATCTCACCGCTCGCGCTCGCCGCCGTACAGCCGGACCCGGACCGTTTCCGGGACCAGCTCTCCGCGCGGTGGATGCTGGCGCTCGGCGCCCGGCTCGTCCGGGACGTCGGATCGCTGATCACCGGCGCGGCCAAGGCCCGCAAGCGCCTCGCGACCTACGCGCTCGACGGCGAGGTCACCTTCGCCTCGGCCGCCGACCGGGCCGCGTTCGTCCAGGAGCTGACGGCCGGGGTGAGCGCGCTCCTCCGCAAGTACGACGCCCCCGACGCGCAGGGCGGCCGGGGCCACCGGATCGTCCTGGCCGTCCACCCGACGGTCAAGCCGCAGTCCGCCGTCGAGTCCGACCGGTCCGCCCTTCCCGTCCAGCCCGAACCGTCCGCCCGCTAAGACCCGTTGAGGAGCACGTCATGCCCAAGGAATTCGAGATCGCCCGTGAGTTCGAGGTCGACGCCACTCCCGAGGAGGTGTGGGAGGCCGTCACCGCCGGGACCGGCGGGTGGCTGTGGCCGATGGAGGCGCCCGAGCCGCGGGTCGGCGGCAAGGGGCCGTTCGGCTCCGAGGTCACCGTGTGGGACCCGCCGCACCGCTACACCAACCGGGTCGAGGACGTGGAGGGGATCTCCGAGCAGACCCTCAACCAGCTCGACTACACGGTCGAACCGCGCGACGACGGCCGGCGCGCCTGGGTGCGGTACGTGCACAGCGGCGTCTTCGTCGACGACTGGGACAACCAGTACGACGGCGCCGCCAAGCACACCGGTTTCTACCTGCACACCTTGCGCCAGTACCTGACGCGCTTCGCGGGCCGGAAGATCACCGCGTTCGCGACCTTCGACGGCCCCGAGACGTCCGGCGGCGCCGACGCGCTCACCGTCGTGGAACGGGCGCTCGGTCTCGCGGACGACACCTCCGCGGGCGCCCGTGTCGAGGTCGAGGGGCCCGGCGGGCAGCGCTTCGAGGCCGTCATCGACTATCGCGACCCGTACTTCGTCGGTCTGCGCACCGACGACGCCCTCATCCGCTTCTTCGGCCGCAACCACTGGGGCCACCGCGTCGGGATGAGCGTCCACGACTTCGCGCCGGGCGCCGACGCGGAGGCCGACGAGACCGCGTGGAAGGGCTGGCTGAACGGAGTGTTCAGCCAGCCCTGAGAAGCACCGAGAGGACCGCGGCGGACGGCTGCCGCGCCTGCCGCGCCTGCCGCGCCTGCCGCGCCTGCCGCGCCTGCCGCGGCAGCCGCGCCCGCTACGGCTCGAAGCGCAGCACCTGCGGGTCGTGGTCGCTGATCTGGTCGTTGAACTCCGCGTTGGTGTGCACGCTGTCGTAGGTGAAGTCGCACGAGCGGCGGATCGACGGGCTGATCAGGATCTGGTCGAGGACCTGCGTGTTGCCCTGGAAGACGTACGAGTAACGCTCGCTCCTCGGCAGCGACTTGACCGCCGACCACAGGGCGCCGCCGTCCTCCAGCAGCTCGGTGGTCTTCGAGAACTCGAAGTCGTTGATGTCGCCGAGGGCGATGACGTCCGCGTTCTTCTCCTTCGCCAGGATCTCCTTGACGAAGGTGTTCACGGCCGTCGCCTGGAGGTGGCGCTCGGTCTCCGAGACGCGCGTCGGCGGCTGGAACTCCGAGTGCAGCGCCTGGTCGCCGCCCTTGGACGCGAAGTGGTTCGCGATCACGAAGACGGCCTTGCCGCGGAAGGAGAACTCGCCGACGAGCGGCTTGCGGCTGTTCGCCCAGGCGGCGTTCGCCGGATCGATACGGCCGGGGGAGACCGTCAGCCGCGCCTTGCCGTACGCCTTCGTCACCCCGACGGCGGTCGTGGCGTCGCCGCCCGCGCGGTCGGTGAAGGAGACCCGCTCGGGGTTGAACAGGAAGACCTGGCGGATGTTGCCGCCGGGCTGGCCGCCGTCGGCGAGGTTCACCGGGTCGATGGACCGCCAGTCGTACGTCGGGCCGCCGGCCGCCGTGATCGCCTCGATCAGCTTCTTCACCGTCTGGTCGGCGGCGACCGTACCGTCGTTGGTGGCGCCGCTGTTGTCCTGGATCTCCTCCAGGGTCACGATGTCGGGCGACTGCAGGTTGTGCACGATCGCCGCCGCGTGGTCCGCGAAGGTGGCGTCCGAGGGGTCCAGGTTCTCGACGTTGTACGTCGCCACCGCGAGCTCGCCGCGCTTCTGCTTGCGGGTCGTCTCGCGCTCCAGACCGCCCTGCTCCAGGGTGCCGAGCTGGTTGGCGACGAGTGTGTAACCGCCGAACTGGTTGTAGTCCAGCGGGCCCGCCGTCGTGCCCTTCAGGACGTCGCCGACGTTCGCCTTCGGGAAGTCGGCGACCGCGCCGAGCGACTGGATCTGGAGCCGGCCGGTGTTCTGCGAGGTGTAGGAGCCGTACACCGTGCCGCCGCGGCGGTTGGCGTTCTCCCGGGGCTTCACGGTGACCCACAGCTCGGTGAACGGGTCGGTGGCGCCCACCACGCGGGCGTCGGCGACCCGGACGTTCATGCCCTCGACGGACTCGTAGAAGTCCAGGGCGTACTTGGCCGGGGCGAGCGCGAGGCCGTTGACCGAGCCACCGGCGGCGGTGTCGCCGGTCGGGGCGTACCGGCTCGGCACCGATGCGGCGTCGACGACGGTCGCGGCCGGCACCGGGTTGCCGGTGGAGACCACCGTGATCGTCGGGCGGGTGATCTGCGTCACGGACTGGTTTCCGGACGAAGTGCCGCCCGGAACGAACTCGGAGACCGTGCCCGCGACCGTCACCGCGTCACCCACGGAAACGGTCGGCCGGGAGCTGGTGAAGACG
The DNA here is from genome assembly GCF_019599145.1 of Streptomyces akebiae. Classification (NCBI taxonomy): domain Bacteria; kingdom Bacillati; phylum Actinomycetota; class Actinomycetes; order Kitasatosporales; family Streptomycetaceae; genus Streptomyces; species Streptomyces akebiae. The sequence goes on from NZ_CP080647.1 coordinate 7,955,236, forward strand.
AAGACGCCCTCGCTCGTGGCCCGGTTGGCGTCCGCCTGGGTGTCCTGGATCCAGAAACCGCGCGAACCATAGGTGCGCACGCCCGTGACGATCCCCTCCACCCCGGTCACCTGCTGACCGGCGAGCGGGGACGTCCGGGTCGTGCCCTGGATGTCGTGGATGCGTATGGAGTCCGCCTCGGCGGGCGAGGTCAGGACCACGGCGGACACCGTGGAGCAGATGGTGGCGACGGTCAGCGCGCCGATGCGCGCGGTTCTCTTGCTCGGCAAGGGGATCCCTCCGGGGACGTACGTGAGCGCCGGGACGAGAGTGGACGGGGGTGGCCTGCGACCGGTGGGGCGGTGTGACGCGCGTAGAACTCCGCCGGGCGCCGACGGGGTTCGGCGGACCCGGACGGTCGCCCCCGTGGGCGGCCCTGGAATCCGCCCAGAGCTACCCGCGAGTTTCTACGCGCGTCAATCTCCTGCCTGCTCAGGCCAGTTGTCAAGGTTTCAGCCACACCTGACTCCTGGCAGGTACATGAACCGGGCGGCATGGGTTCAAATCCGTCTAGGCTGAGCGGCTGCGTACTCGTACGCGTATCGCTCACGGGCGCCGTCTCTCGGCGGCCCCGAAACGCTCGGCCGCCGTTCGTCACCCTTTGTTCCGAGGAGATCCCCGCCGATGTCAGACAGCTCGCCACTGCCGCCGGTGCGGCTTCTCCCCGAAGCGGAGCTGGCGCGGGAGGCGCTCGCCACGCCGTTGCTCTCGCGCGCCGCGCGGCTCGCCCGCTGGGCCGGCCCGGACACGCGGGTGGGCTCGGGGGGCGAACTCGTCGAGGAGCAGCTGCCCGCGGCCGCCGAGGCGCTCGGGCTCACCGGCGCGGGGACCGGGAGCGGCGAGGGCGTCGCGGGCACGGACGGCGGCGACGGCGGCGACGGCGGCGACGCCGCGGCCCTGGCGAGCGAGGCCTGGCGGGTGGCCGTGGACACCGGACTCGTCGAGATCGTGGACGAGGAGGCCGGGACGGTCGCCGTGGGAGACGAGCTCGCGCTCCTCACCTCGGGCCGACCGCAGGACGTGCTCGGCATCTGGCTCACCGCTCTGGAGACCACCCTCGCCGACGCGAGCGTGCCCGACCTCGACGGCCTCGTCGAGGCCATGGATTCCGGCGGCGAGATCGACTTCTCCGAGTTGGACTGGGACCCCGAGGCCGAGGCGGAGTTCCTCGACGGGGTGCTCGGCAACCTCTACCTCCTCACCGTCAGCGAGGACGGCCCCGACGGGCCGGTGCCGCTGCCCGCCCTCGCCGCGTCGATGGTCGTCCCCGACGACATGGGTGACCCCACCAACGACGTCCTGGAACAGGTCTCGGACGCCATGATGCGGCTCGACGACCAGTTCCGGGTGCTGGAGCCGGTCGGGCTGGTGGAGTACCAGCCCGTGGACGAGGCGCTGATGACGGACGCGGAGGAGGCCGCGGCCGCCGCCGAGGGGCCGGGGGCGCCGGCCGTCGACGACACCGATGTCACCCGGTACGGCCTGGTCCGGCTCACCCCGCTGGGGCTGTACGGGGTGCGGGCACGGCTCCAGGAGTCCGGCGTGGTCGCGCCCGCCGTGGGGGACCTCGTCGACAAGGGCGCGGACGTGCTCCTCGACGGCACCGCGGGCTTCCCGCCGGCGGCGGCCCAGGCCGAGACCGAGCAGTGGCTCGCCCGTCGTGAGGCGCTGGACGCGGCGCGGGAGCTGCTGGCCGCCGCCCGCGGCTCCGACCCGGGTGCTCCGCTGCGCCGGCTGCGCTGCCAGCAGGCGCTGTCCCTCGTGGGGGCCGTCGCCGAACCGGCCCTCCGGGAGGTCCTGGACGACCCCGAGCTGGGTGGGCTCGCCCGCGTGTGGCTGACCGAGCGCGGTGCCGACGACGTGCCCGCGCCGTCCGAGGCGATGGTCTTCTGGCTCACCATCGACACGGTCGCCGCGCAGTTGGCCGCCGAGGGGAACTCGGCGGAGCTGCGGGGGCTGGTGGAGGGGTTGGCCGCGCAGCACGGGTCGTTCTTCGCGGCGGCCTGGCGGGTGGATCATCCGGCTACGCCGGATGTGCTGGAGGCGATGGGGAGGATCCACCCCGACAAGAAGGTGGCGAAGGAGGCCCGTAAGGCGGCGTTCAAGGCGCGGTCGCAGATGGGGCCGGGGGTCTGATGGGGCCGGGGGTCTGATGGGGTTGCGGGCCTGATGGGGTTGGGGCGCCTGATGATTTCGGGGTGCGCCTGATAGCTCGGGTGATTGCGGTTGTCGGGCGGGTGCGGGTGCGTGAGGGCTTCTCGCGCAGTTCCCCGCGCCCCTGAAAAGCAGGGGCTGCGCCCCGTGCTTTTCAGGGGCGCGGGTCCCTGGCTTTCAGGCCCTGCGGGGCCTGAAAGCCTTCAGGGGCGCGGGGAACTGCGCGATCAGCCCTCACGCACCCGCACCCGCCGACGAAACAGGCACCCCGTTCCCCTGGGCGCACCCGCCTCCGCGCAGGCACCCCCGAGCCATGGGGCGTTCAACCGGTGTTCAGGCAGGGGCGCGACCGTGTGGCGCGACACCCGGGGTCCGCCCCCCCCACGGTCAGCCCACGCCACGCAGGAGACAGCATGTCGCTCACCCGCAGGGACTTCGCCAGACGATCCGCGGCCACCGGAACCGGTGTCGCCCTGGCCGGCAGCGTGGGCGCACTCGCCACCGCACCGAACGCCCTCGCGTCGACGGACACCGACACGGACGCCTCGGACTCCGAGACGGACGGCGGCGCGACAGCGGACGGCACCGAACGCGGGGCGGACCGCCACGGTGGCGTCGGCTACGGACCACTCCTGCCGGACCCCGACGGCATCCTCGCCCTGCCCGCGGGCTTCACCTACCGGATCATCACCCACAGCGGCAGGACCAGGCTGGAGTCGGGCGAGTTCACCCCGGGCAAGCACGACGGCACCGCCGCCTTCCCCGGTCCCCGCGGCACCACCCTGCTCGTCAACAACCACGAGCTGAAGGGCCCCCGGGCCAACTGGGAGTTCCCGGTGCCGCTCACCGACGGGCTCGTCTACGACCCGGCGGCGGCCGGCGGCTGCACGGTGGTCGAGGTACGGCCCGACGGACGGGTCGCCGAGTGGGTCGGCATCGCGGGCACCTCCACCAACTGCGCGGGCGGCAGCACCCCGTGGAACACCTGGCTCACCTGCGAGGAGAACTCCGACCGCGCCGGCGTCAACGGCATGACCAAGGACCACGGCTACGTCTTCGAGGTCGACCCCTGCGACCGCCGCGCCAACCGCGCCCCGAAGCCGCTGAAGTTCTTCGGCCGCTACGACCACGAGGCCGTCGTCATCGACCCCAGGCGCGGCCACGCCTACCTCACCGAGGACGCCGCGGCCCCCAACGGCCTCTTCTTCCGCTGGACCCCGCCCCAGGGATTCACCCACGGCCCGGGGAAGTTCCGTACCCTCGCCGACGACGCGGGCGTCCTCCAGGCCCCCCGGTGCTACGACTCCGGCGGCCGGTTCGTCGACGACCTGTCCCGCGCCACCCGGATCGGCACGGTCTACGGGGTCGACTGGATCGACGTCCCCGACCGCGACGCCAGGACCGTCGCGGTGCGCAAGCAGTTCACCGACACCGAGATCACCCGCGCCCGCAAGCTGGAGGGCATGTGGTGGGGCGACGGCGGCGCGTACATCGTCTCCTCGTACGCCCGGGCCGAGAGCCCCGGTGCCGCACACGACGGCCAGGTCTGGTTCTACGACCCCAAGCGCCGCACCCTCACCCTGAAGGTCCTCCTCGGCGTCAACCCGGACCCGTCCGCCGACGGCGCCCTCGACGGCCCCGACAACATCACCGTCTCCCCGTACGGCGGCATCATCCTCGCCGAGGACGGCGAAGGCGTCCAACACCTGTTCGGCGCCACCGACAGCGGTCGTACCTACCCGATCGCCCGCAACGACCTGGCGATCACATCAGCTGCTACCGCAGCGGGCGGCACCGAAGAGGAGCCGGAGTACGGCGAGTTCGCCGGCGTCACCTTCTCGCCCGACGGAAAGACCCTGTACGCCAACATCCAGACCCCGGGAATCCTGCTCGCGATCACGGGGCCGTGGAAGCGGCAGAAGCGGTAGTTAATTCATTGGCTCCGCCCTCGGTGCGCCTCCTAGAGTGATGCACGTCCAGGTGCGAAGGCAGGACCTACTTCCACTCATAATGGGGCGGCCGCGGGTTCGAGTCCCGCCACCGGTACCAACACGCCGGTGTAGCTCAGGGGTTAGAGCACCTACGTCGGTTCCGCCGGCTTCGATCTCTGGACACCCAAAGCTTTACGCACCTCCCGGTGCGATTCGATCTCGGGAGGCGCGGCAGATGGTGGGTGCCCGGTGCGCAGGCAGCGGATACTTCGGGAACTGGTGGGGGTAACTCCTCATGCGGGTTCGAATCCCGTCATCGACCCGGGGTCGGTGTGGCGGAACGGAAGACGCGCCAGTTATAAGCACCGCCGCCGACTTCGACCTCGGGCACCTTCCCTCTGCCGCGCCTCCCCCCAGACAACAGATATCTGACACCCGATGTCTGACACCCGATATCTGAAACCTGATATCTGAAACCTGGTATCCGAGCAGGAATTCCACGCACGCGGTCCGCAGTGCCGAAGAGTTCGGGGGGAGTTTCATCATGGCGCGGTTCAACACGAAGACCGGAAAGGCGCAGCCCACCTCGCGGGTCACCTCGACGGGGCGTGTGCTCCGCACGTACGAGGGCGGCCGGGGCCGGGAGCGGGACGAGCGGTCGGAACTCTTTCTGCTGTCGATCGCCAACTTCGTCGCGCAGAAGACCTTCTACGAGAGCGGTGAGGACCGCGACGACCGGTTCGCCGCGCTCGTCGGCCGGCTCGCCGTCACCGACCCGGTGTGGACGGCCGGCCTGCTCGGCTGGCTGCGTGGCGAGGGCAACCTGCGTACGGCCTCGATCGTCGGAGCCGCCGAGTACGTCAAGGCGCGGCTCGACGCGGGCGCCACCGATGGGCCCACCAATCGCCAGGTCGTCGACTCGGTGCTGCGGCGCCCGGACGAGCCCGGCGAACTGCTCGCCTACTGGACCTCGCGCTACGGCCGCACCATCCCCAAGCCCGTGAAGCGGGGCGTCGCCGACGCCGTACGACGGCTCTACAGCCCCAAGTCGCTGCTGAAGTACGACACCGCGTCCAAGGGCTACCGCTTCGGCGACATCCTCAACCTGGTGCACGCGGCGCCGGACCCGGACAAGCCGTGGCAGGGGGACCTGTTCCGGTACGCCCTCGACCGGCGCCACAACCCGGACACGGCGGTCGTGCCCAGGTCGCTGCCGATGCTGGCGGCGCACCGTGACCTGATGGAGCTGCGGCCCGCGAAGCGGCGCCGGGTCGTGACCGGTTCGGAGGGTGCCCAGCGGCTCGCGGACGCGGGCATCACCTGGGAGGCGCTGGCGGGCTGGCTGCAGGGGCCGATGGACAAGGCGGCCTGGGAGGCGGTCATTCCGTCCATGGGTGCCATGGCCCTGACGAGGAACCTGCGGAACTTCGACGAGGCGGGCGTCTCCGACGAGGTCGCGGCGCGGGTGGCGGCGCGGATCAGTGACCCGGCGGAGGTCGCGCGGTCGCGGCAGTTCCCGTTCCGGTACCTCTCGGCGTACCGGCACGCGCCCTCGCTGCGCTGGGCGTACCCGCTGGAGCAGGCGCTCGGCCACTCGCTGGCCAACGTGCCCGCGCTGCCCGGCCGGACCCTGGTCCTGGTCGACCGCTCGGGCTCGATGTTCTGCTCCCGGCTGACCGACCGCTCCTCGCTCACCTACGCCGACGCGGCGGCGATCTTCGGCACGGCGCTCGCGCTGCGGGCGGCGAACGCGGACCTCGTCGAGTTCGGGAGCACGAGCCGGGTGGTGAAGTTCGGTGCGGGCGAGTCCGTGCTGAAGATCATCGGCCGGTTCGGCGACCTGGGTGGCACCGACACCACCGAGGCCGTCCGTCGCCACTACCGCAAGCACGACCGGGTGCTGATCGTCACCGACGAACAGGCCACCTACAGCCACTACGGCGACCCGACCGCGCAGCTCCCGGCCCATGTCCCGGTCTACACCTGGAACCTCGCCGGGTACCGGGTGGGCCACGGCCCCTCCGGCAAGGCGAACCGGCACACGTTCGGGGGGCTCTCGGACGCGGCTTTCCGGATGGTCCCGCTGCTGGAGGCGGCGCGGAACGCCGACTGGCCGTGGGCGGCCGGCTGACTCCGGCCCGTCGGCCGACGGGGGTGAGTGTGGCCCGTATCCCAATGGGGGTACGGGCCACAGCCTTGTTCGAGGGCTGTACTGACATCTAACATTTCAGTTCATGGAGGCCATACGACCGGTCGGGCGCACCCTTCTCAGGGACCGCGCCTACCAAGCCATCCGGGACGCCATCGTGGCCGGGGAGATCGAGCCCGGTGCGGTGGTGCGCGACGCCGAGCTCGCGGAGTTGCTGGGGCTGTCCCGGGCGCCGGTGCGGGAGGCGTTCTCCCGGTTGGTCGACGAGGGGCTGCTGGAGACCAAGCCGCAGAGCTACACACGGGTCACGGCTGTCGTGGCCGCCGATGTGCGGGACGCGGCGGCCGTGGTCGGCGCCATGCACGAACTGGCCACCCGGATCGCCGTGCCCCGGCTGTTCGCGGCGGACGTCGAGACGATGCGCTCGGCCAACGAGCGGTTCGCGGCGGCCGTGCGCACCGGCGACGTGGACGCCGCCCTCGTCGCCGACGACGAACTCCACGACGTCCTCGTCCGGGTCAGCGGCAACCGCGCGGCCGCCGCCACCATCGCCCGCTACACCCCGCTCATCCGCCGACTGGAGCGCCGGCGCTTCGGTGAGGGCGGCAACTGCCGCTCGGCCGGCCTGCACGACCAGCTGATCGAGGCCTGCGCGGCCGGTGAAACGGACGAGGCGGTCCGCGTGACAGGGGAGATCTGGCACGGCCTGGCCGCGCTCGTCGACGAGCCTGCCGACGGACCGGTTGACGAGCCTGCGGACGGACCGGCCGACGGACCGGTCGGCGGACCGGCCGACGGACCGGTCGGCGGACCGGTCGGCGACGCAGTCGGCGGGTCGGGCGAGGGGCCTGGCCGGCTCCCCGTCGCCCCGCCTGTGCTCGACGGGGACCGCTGACCCGACGCCACCTCGATCTCGACCTCGACCTCGCCCCACCTCGCCACGTACCGCCCCACCCCACCCCACCCCGGGAGGACCCGTGTCCCTTTCTTCCTTCGAGCGCTATCCGCTCCTCTTCGGGCCCTCACCGGTGCACCCGCTGGAGCGGCTGACCGCCCACCTGGGCGGGGCCTCCGTCTGGGCCAAGCGGGAGGACTGCAACTCCGGTATCGCGTACGGCGGCAACAAGACCCGCAAGCTGGAGTACCTGGTCGCCGACGCGATCGCGCAGGGCTGCGACACCCTGGTCTCCATCGGCGGCGTGCAGTCCAACCACACCCGCCAGGTCGCCGCCGTGGCCGCCCGCGCCGGGCTCAAGTGCGTGCTGGTGCAGGAGAGCTGGGTCGACTGGCCGGACTCCGTGTACGACAAGGTCGGCAACATCCTGATCAGCCGGCTGGCCGGCGCCGATGTACGGCTCGTCCGGGCCGGCTTCGGCATCGGCTTCAAGGAGAGCTGGGAACTGGCGCTCAGGGAGGTCGAGGAGAGCGGCGGCAAGCCGTACGCCATTCCGGCCGGCGCCTCCGACCATCCTCTCGGCGGCCTGGGTTTCGCCGGCTGGGCGTACGAAGTGGCCGAGCAGGAGAGGGAGTTGGGCGTCTTCTTCGACACGGTCGTCGTGTGCTCCGTGACGGGCTCGACCCAGGCCGGCATGGTCGCCGGGTTCGCCGCGCTGGAGGAGGCGGGCGGACGGTCGCGCCGGGTGATCGGCATCGACGCCTCGGCCAAGCCGGAAACCACCCGTGAGCAGGTCGCCCGGATCGCCCACAACACCGGACAGCTCATCGGCCTCAAGCGGGAGTTGACCCTCGCCGACGTGGAGCTGGACGACCGGTACCACGCCGGGATCTACGGCGTCCCGGACGACGCCACGCTCGTCGCCATGCAGCTCGCGGCGCGCACCGAGGGCATGGTCACCGACCCCGTCTACGAGGGCAAGTCCATGGCGGGGATGATCGACCTGATCGAGCGCGGCGAGATCGGGCCGGAGTCCACCGTGCTGTACGCCCATCTCGGCGGCCAGCCCGCGCTGAACGCGTACAGCGGAGTGATCCAGTAGGGAGAGGGGCGCGGCCCCACCGCCTCTCGGTCCACCGGGCGCCCTCCGTGTGCGGGGGCGCCCGGTGTCGTGCGCGGGCCCTCAGAGGGCCTGGGCCGCCGGCTTCACCATGCCCCTGACCGTGCGGGACTTCACGAAGTCGCCCATCGCGGTCATCTCCCACTCGCCGGAGAACTGCTTGATCAGCTTGGCCATCATCACGCCGGTCTGGGCCTCGGCGTTGGTGAGGTCGAAGCGGACCAGTTCCTCGCCGGTCGCGGCGTCGAGCAGACGGCAGTAGGCCTTGGCGACCTCGGTGAACTTCTGGCCGGAGAAGGAGTTGACGGTGAAGACCAGTCCGGTGACGTCCTGGGGGAGCCGGCCGAGGTCGACCACGATCACCTCGTCGTCCCCGCCGCCCTCACCGGTGAGGTTGTCGCCGGAGTGCTTGATCGCGCCGTTGACGATGGACAGTTTGCCGAAGTAGCAGCTGTCGATGTGGTTGCGCTGGGGGCCGTACGCGATGACCGACGCGTCCAGGTCGATGTCCTTGCCCCGGAACGCCGGCTCCCAGCCGAGGCCCATCTTGACCTGGGAGAGCAGCGGGCGGCCGCCCTTGACCAGGGAGACCGTCTGGTTCTTCTGGAGGCTGACGCGGCCCTTGTCCAGGTTGATCTTCCCGGCGCCGGGCGCGGGCGGCGCGGGCGGGGCCGCGGGAGGCGGAGGTGTGGCGGCGACGCGGGGGTCGACGGGCGGGGCGGCCGGGGCCGCCGGGGGGTGCATGGCGGGGGTGGGCGGGGCGACGGGCTGCGCCGGAGCCGGGGCGGGTTCCTCCACGGTGACGCCGAAGTCCGTCGCGATGCCCGCGAGGCCGTTGGCGTACCCCTGGCCGACCGCGCGCGCCTTCCACGCGCCGTTGCGCAGATAGACCTCCACGATCACCAGGGCCGTCTCCGTGCCCAGCTGCGGCGGGGTGAACGTGGCGATCACCGAGCCGTTCGCCGCGTCGCGGATCGTGGCCGTCGGTTCGACGCCCTGGAAGGTCTGGCCGGCCGCGTCGGGGCTGGCCGTGACGACGATCTTCTCGATGCCCGCGGGCACGGCCGTCGTGTCCACCGTGATCGAGTCGGGGGTCGTGCCGCCGCCGGAGCGGTACGTCACGCCCGGGCCGCTCGGCTGGTTGTAGAAGATGAAGTCGTCGTCCGAGCGCACCTTGCCGTCGGCGGTGAGCAGCAGGCCCGAGACGTCGAGCCGCACGGGCGCGGCGACGTCCACCGCGACGCGGGTGACGGGCAGCGGGATGTTCGAGCCGGGGGTCATAGCGGTCATGCCGGGAGAACGATTCAAGCCGCTTTACCGTTCCCTTACCGAGCTGGGTTGGGGCCGTGTGGGTGGGGTCGGCCGGATGCGGGTGACGGGGAACTCCGGTCCGCCCCTCGCGTGTGTACCTTCCGTGAGGGACGAACACGCACCGTGATGCCTGGGACGGGAGTCGATCATGGCCATGCTGCTGATCAGGGGAAGGTTCAAGGCGGAGGGGGGTGCCAAGCCGGACGGGGACACGCTTCCCTTCATCCCGGACGACGTGGACGACTGGAGGCTCGTCCCCGGGGACGGGCAGGTCGTGCCCAAGGCCGACGGGCGCGCGAACGTCCGGCTCGAAGGGATCGACGCCCTGGAGACCCACTACGGCGAGGATCCGCACGTGGAGCACCAGCCGCTGGGCCTCGCCCACAAGGCCGCCGACGAACTGCTGAAGTTCCTCGGCTTCGGCACCGTTCTCCGGGACGACGACGAGACCGTCGCGACCTCGCCGGACAGCGTGCCCGGCTGGATCCTCACCCGGGGCGCCGACGCCTACGGCCGCTGCGTGGCCTTCGTCGGCAAGGGCACGCCGCCCGTCTACAGCGGCTACTGGACGGGCGTCGACGAGGACCTCCTGGAGCGCACCGCCAACCACCGCCTGCTCCTGCACGGTCTGGCCTACCCCACCTTCTACTCGGGTCTGCCCCTCCACCTGCGCGAACTGCTCACCGAGGCCTCGGAGAAGGCGAGGGCGTCCGCGAAGGGCGTGTGGCAGGCCGACCGGACCCTGGACGGCGTGAAGGTGATGGGCATGGACTCGCTGACGGACGACAAGACCGGCGCGGTGATCCTGCCGAAGCTGTTCCGCCGGCTGAAGGACTACCTGGACTTCATGGGCAAGAACCCCTCACTGGAGTGCTTCCGCGCCTTCCTGGCCGGCGTCCAGGACGAGTACCGCCTCCCGGACTCCGGGAAGCTCCACCGGGGCCTGCACCACATCGTCGAGGTCACCCCCGACAACACGGTGAAGATGACCCGCCGGTGCAAGGACATCGTCTTCGTGGAGAAGTGAGCGGGACGCTCCCCGCGCGGGGCACGGTCAGGGGATCACCACGATCTTGCGGCCGACGCCGGTGGCGAACTGGTTCAGGGCCTCGGGGTACTGGGCCAGGGGGAGGCGGTCGCTGATGAAGACGTCCGGGTCCAGGACACCGCCCGCGAAGAGTTCCGCCGCGCGTTCGAAGCTGTGCAGGACGGCCATGGAGCCCGTGATGGTGATCTCCTGGTTGTAGACGCGGTAGGGGTCGATCGTGACCCGTGTCGCGTAGTCGGCCACTCCGAACTGGAGGAAGGTGCCGGCCTTGGCGACCCGGTCCAGGCCGTCCTGGATGGCGGCGGCGTTGCCGGTCGCGTCGATCACCACGTCCCAGCCCTGCGGCCGGTCCAGTTCGTCGGGGCCGGCGGCGGCCGCCGAGACGCCCAGCCGACGGGCGGTCTCCAGGCGGGAGGGGTTCACGTCGACCACGTCCACGCTCGCCGCGCCCGTCCGCTTCGCGAGCTCCAGCATCATCAGGCCCATCGTGCCCGAGCCGTAGACGAGGACGTGGGCGCCGAGGCGGGTGCGCAGGACGTCGTAGCCCCGTACCGCGCAGGACAGCGGCTCCACCAGTGCCGCGTCCTGCGTACGGACGTGCTCCGGGAGTCGGACGCAGTTCGCCACCGGCGCCACCGCGTACTGCGCCGCGCCTCCCGGCGTGGTGACCCCGATCGCGGCCCACCGCTCGCAGAGGTTGTTGTGGCCGGTACGGCAGTAGCGGCACTCGTGGCAGTACAGGGACGGGTCGACGGCCACCCGGTCGCCCACGGAGAGTTCCGTGACCCCGCTGCCCACGCCCACCACCTCGCCCGCGAACTCGTGCCCCGGCACGATCGGCAGCCTGGGGGCGAACTCGCCCTGGAGGATGTGCAGATCGGTGCCGCACAGACCGCATGCGGCGACCTCGACGACGACCTCGCGGGGGCCCGGTGTCGGGTCCGGGACCTCGGCGACGACGGCCTTGCCCACGGACTCGATGACGGCGGCCTTCATTTGACGGCTCCCAAGGAGAGGCCCTGGACCAGCTTGTCCTGGGCGGCGAACCCCGCGGCGAGCACCGGCAGGGAGATCACGAGCGACGCGGCGCACACCTTGGCCAGGAACAGGCCCTGGCTGGTGATGAAGCCGGTCAGGAAGACGGGGGCGGTCTCGGCGACGACACCGGTCAGCACCCTCGCGAACAGCAGCTCGTTCCAGCTGAAGATGAAGCAGATCAGGGCGGTCGCGGCGATGCCGGGGGCCGCTATCGGCGCCACCACCCGGGCCAGCACCGTGGGGAGCCGGGCGCCGTCCAGTTGCGCGGCCTCGATCACCGCCACCGGCACCTCCGCCAGGAAGGACCGCATCATCCAGACGGCGATCGGCAGGTTCATGGAGGTGTAGAGCAGGACGAGGAGCCAGATGTTGTCCAGCAGGCCCGTGTTCTTCGCGAAGAGGTACAGGGGGAGCAGGCCCGCCACCACCGGCAGCATCTTCGTGGAGAGGAAGAAGAACAGGACGTCCGTCCACTTCTTCACCGGCCGGATCGACAGCGCGTACGCCGCCGGGAAGGCGAGGAGGAGGACCAGCAGCGTCGACGCCAGGGACGCCACCGTCGAGTTGATCAGGGCCGGCCAGGGGCTGGCCCCGCCGCCCACGCCGAAGAATTCACGGTAGCCGTCCAGGGTCAGGGAGGCCGCCCAGGACGGGGGGTTGGTCGCCGCGTCCGGCTCCGAGTGCAGCGAGGTCAGGACCATCCAGGCGATGGGGAGGAAGAAGAGGAGACCGAGCAGCCAGGCGGCCACGCCGAGGCCGGCGCCCCGGGCCCGGTGGGAACGCGCCGGGCGTGTGTCCGCGGTCGTGCCGCGCGCCACCGTCCTCGTGTCGGGCATGTCTGTCGTCGCGTCGCTCATCCGCGCGACACCTCCTCGCGGAACAGCGACGACACCACGCGCAGGGCGAACGTCGCGATGATGATCGAGCCGATGACGACCAGGACGCCCGCGGCCGAGGCGAGGCCGTGCTCGTGGGCCTGGTAGAAGGTCTGGTAGACGGTGTACGGCAGGTTCGCGGTGCCCAGGCCGCCGGAGGTGATCGTGAAGACCGCGTCGAAGTTCTGCACGATGTAGATCGAGCCCAGCAGCGCGCCCAGTTCGAGGTAGCGGCGCAGGTGCGGGAGCGTCAGATGGCGGAAGATCTGCCAGTCGCTCGCGCCGTCGACGCGGGCCGCCTCGATCTGCTGGTGGTCCCGGGACTGCAGTCCCGCCAGCAGGATCAGCATCATGAACGGCGTCCACTGCCACACCAGTGAGGCCTCGACCGCGAGCAGCGGGGCGTCCGAGATCCAGTCCGGCTGGGGGCCGCCGACATAGTGCAACAACCCGTTGAACAGGCCGTATTCGGGGTTGTAGAGCACATGCTTCCACAGGAGGGCCGCCGCCACCGGGACCACCAGGAAGGGGGCGATGAGGAGGGTGCGGACGATGCCCCTGCCCCGGAACCTCCGGTCGAGGAGCAGGGCGAGGACCAGCCCGAGGACCAGGCTGGCGAGGACCACGGCGACCGTCAGCAGGATCGTCGTCCACACCGAGCGGCGCAGGTCGGGGTCGGTGAGGACCTCGCCGTAGTTGGCGAGGCCGGCGAAGGCGCGGGCGTCCGGGTAGAGGGAGTTCCAGTCGAAGAAGGAGATCACCAGCGTGGCCACGAACGGGAGTTGGGTTACGACGATCATGAAGATCAGGGCGGGCAGGAGCGGGGCGCGGGTCGCCCAGGCGCGCAGCCGGGCGTTCGGTGTGCCCCGGGTGCGTTCGGGGGTCGCCGCCATCGGCGCCGTCGTGGTCGCGGTCATCGTCCCTCGTACTCCTCGGAGATCTGCTCGGCGAGCTCCTGCGATTTCCTCAGGGCCGACGCGACGGACTGGCGTCCGGCGATGGCCGCGCTGATCTCCAGGGAGACCTTGGTGCCGAGGTCGGTGAACTCGGGGATGCCGACGAACTGGATGCCGGGCGCGGGGCGCGGCTGCACCCCGGGGTCGGTGGGCCGGGCTCCCTCGATGGCCTCGCGGGTCGTCTCCTGGAACGCGGCGGCCTCCTCGCGGTAGTCCGGGTTCGCGTACGTCGACTCCCGCTTGCCGGCGGGCACGTTCGACCAGCCGATCTCGTCGCCGACCAGTTCCTCGTACTCCTTGCTCGACGCCCAGGAGACGAACTTCCAGGCCTTGTCCGGGTTCCGGGAGGCCTGCTGGATGCCCCAGGCCCAGGTGTAGAGCCAGCCGGAGGACTCGGTCTTCTCGACCGGCGCCGGTACGTAGCCGACCTTGCCCTTCACCGGGGAGTCGGCCGCCTCCAGGGAACCGGCCGCGGACGTGGCGTCGTACCACATGGCGACCTTGCCCTGGGTCATGTTGTTGAGGCACTCGGCGAAGCCGGCCTGGGCGGCGCCGGACTCGCCGTGCTCGCGCACGAGGTCCACATAGAACCTGGTCGCGCTCTCGAACTCGGGGGAGTCGAGCCGGGCCTTCCAGTCCTTGTCGAACCAGGTGCCGCCGAAGGTGTTGACGACGGTGGTGAGGGGCGCCATGACCTCGCCCCAGCCGGGCAGGCCGCGCAGACAGATGCCCTTCATGCCGTCCTCGGCCCCGTCGGCCTTCGCGGCGAGGTCGGCGACCTGCCGCCAGGTGGGGTGGTCGGGCATGGTGAGCCCCCGCTCGGCGAAGACGTCCTTGCGATACATCAGGAAGGACGACTCGCCGTAGAACGGCTGCCCGTAGAGCTTGCCGTCGTCGCCGGTCAGGGACTGGCGCATCGGCTTCAGGATGTCCTGCTGGTCGAAGGCCGGGTCCTTCGCGACGTAGGGGTCCAGTTCCTCCAGCCAGCCGTTGCGGGCGTAGATGGGTATCTCGTAGTTGCTGAGCGTGGCCACGTCGTACTGGCCCGCCTGGTTGGCGAAGTCCTGGCTGATCTTGTCGCGGACGTCGTTCTCCGGCAGCACGGTGAAGTTCACCTCGATACCGGTCTGCTTGGTGAAGTGCGCGGCGGTGAGCTTCTGCAGCTCCTGCATCTGGGGGTTGTTGACCATCAGCACATCGATGGCGTCGCCGCCGGATCCCGCCCCGCCCGCCCCGGTCCAGCAGCCGGAGAGAAGCGGGGCGAGCAGCGTCCCTGCGGCGACCGCGGCGAGTGCGCGCGGCCTCCGTCGGCTCGGGATTCGCATGGATTGCTCCTGGACGTATGGGGAGAAAAGGGGTTCTTCGCGGCGCGGGTTGTTCATGGTGGGGTTCGTGGGGTTCGTGTGATGCCTCGGGGCGAGGGTTCTTCGGGGCGGGGGAGGGGCCGGGGAGTGGACCGGTGGTCCTCAGGCGCGGATGACCTGGGGTCCCAGCAGTGAGTACCGGTGGGCCTCCGACGTCGGCAGCAGCGTGCTCGTGACGATCGTGTCCAGGTCGCCCACCTCGGCGAACCGGCAGAAGCTGACCGCGCCGAACTTGGTGTGGACGCCCGCGAAGACCGTGCGCCGGGAGGCGCGGATCGCCTGGGCCTTGACCTCGCTGACGGCCGGGTCGGGGGTGGTGAGGCCGTGGTCGCGCGTGATGCCGTTGGCGCCGATGTACGCCAGGTCGATGACGAAGCCGGCCAGCATCCTCGTCGTCCAGTGGTCGACGGTGGCGAGGGTGCCGGGGCGCACCCGGCCGCCGAGCAGCAGCACGGTGGTGTTGCCGGCCTCGGCGAGGGTGCCCGCCGTGGCGAGCGAGGCGGTGACCACGGTCAGCGGCCGGTCCCGGGGCAGTGCCTCGGCGATGAGCTGCGGGGTGAAGCCCTCGTCGACGAAGACCGTCTCCGCGTCGCCCAGCAGCTCGACCGCCGCGGCGGCGATCCGGCGCTTCTCGGGCACGTGGCTGGTGGCGCGGAAGGCGAGCGTCGTCTCGAAGCCGGCGCTCTCCACGGGATACGCCCCGCCGTGCGTGCGGCGGACCAGTCCGTGGTCCTCCAGGGCGCGCAGATCACGCCGTACGGTCTCCTTGGCTACGCCCAGTGCGACGGCGAGTTCGGCGACGTCGACCGTGCCCGTGCGGCGGGCGGCCCGGACGATCTCGCGCTGCCTTTCCTCCGCGCTCATGGCCGACACCCGCTCTCCCTCGCCTCGCCGTGCTGCTGCCCGTTCGGGCCCGCTGCGGGCCCTGGGGGAAGTTCTACAGCGGGTGCGCGGCGCCGACCAGGCCTGTTGCACGTCCGATGCTGCCCGTCCCTGACCGTTTCACACGGCCGGGGTCCGTCGCGGACCTGCGGTGGAGGGGGGATCGGGCAACGGGCGTGCCCGGATACGGGAGCGGGCGGGCCCGTTCGGTGCCCGCCCGCTCCTTCCGTACGACGTACGGCCCTCGTTTCCCGTACGACGTACGAACCCTTGGTCGCCGACCGGTCCGGTCAGTACGGCCAGATCGGCGGGTCGTTCACGAAGTGGCCGCCCAGGTTGGCGTGGGCCTCGTTCTGCGGGTCCAGCTCGCCCTGTTCGGCGATGAGCTTCTCGGCGTACGGCTCGGAGTCGTCCCTCGGCTCGTAGCCGAGGGCGCGGGCGGTGGAGAGGTCCCACCACAGGCGGGTGTTGGCGGAGGAGCCGTAGACGACGGTGTGGCCGACGTGCTCGGCGGTAAGGGCCGCGTGGAAGAGGCGGGCGCCGTCGGCGGGGCTCATCCACAGGGAGAGCATGCGGACGCTGGTGGGTTCGGGGAAGCAGGAGCCGATGCGCACCGACACCGTCTCCAGACCGTGCTTGTCCCAGTAGAGCTGGGCCAGGTCCTCGCCGAAGGACTTGGACAGGCCGTAGAAGGTGTCGGGGCGGTGCGGGGTGTCGACCGGGATCAGCGGGTCCCCGTCCCCGGGGCGGGGCGTGAAGCCCACCGCGTGGTTGGAGGAGGCGAAGACGACACGGGGCACGCCCTCCGCGCGGGCGGCCTCGTACAGGTTGTAGGTTCCCTCGATGTTCGCCTTGAGGATCTTCTCGAAGGAGGCTTCCAGTGAGATGCCCGCGAGGTGGATGATCGCGTCGACGCCCCGTACGGCCTCGCGTACGGCCTCCTTGTCGGCGAGGTCGGCCGTGATCGCGTCCGGCGCGCCCTCGACGGGCATCAGGTCCAACAGGCGCAGCTCGTAGCCGTGGGCCGGGAGCAGGTCCCGCATCAGGGTGCCGAGTCCACCGGCGGCACCGGTGAGCAGAACGGTGCGGGGAGCGGGCATCCGCGGATCTCCTTGCATCGCCAACCGTGCACATGGGCGTCCGGTATTCACATTCATGGACACGCTAAGGAGTGCGGTGGCGTGCGTCAAGTCAAGGGGGACGCGAGGGCGGGAAATCGCTGGTGCGGTGGGGGTTGCTCGGCTTGACCGGCCCCGCGCGGGCGCCTTAGCGTGCTCTTGTTCAGAAATGTAAACATTGATCAGCGACATGGACCTGTGCGTCGACGTCGGCTCGGACCGTCGACTTCGGCCCGGACTTGGGAGCCCCCGTGACGTCAGCCCCTCTCACCGCCCGGCTCAGGGTCCCCAGCGGACCGCTGTTCTTCCCCGTCACGGCGTACGGCCCGGACGGCGCCGTCGATCTCGCCGCCTGTCGCGCGCACGTCCGCCAGGGCGTCGACGCCGGTGCCGCAGCCGTCTTCGTCGCCTGCGGCACCGGCGAGTTCCACGCGCTCACGCCCGAGGAGTTCCAGAGTTGCGTACGGGCCGCCGTCACGGAGACGGCGGGCCGGGTGCCCGTGGTGGCCGGCGCGGGCTACGGCACCGCCCTCGCCGTGCGCTACGCCCGCCTCGCCGAGGAGGCGGGCGCCGACGGCCTGCTCGCCCTGCCGCCCTACCTCGTCGTGGCCGCCCAGGAAGGGCTGCTGCGCCACTACCGGGAACTGGCCGCCGCGACCTCCCTGCCAGTCGTCGTCTACCAGCGCGACAACGCCGTCCTCACCCCGGAGACCGTCGTCGAACTGGCCCGCACGGAAGGGATCGTCGGCCTCAAGGACGGCGTCGGCGACCTGGACCTGATGACGCGGATCGTGAGCGCGGTACGCGCCGAGGCCCCGACCACCGGGGACTTCCTCTACTTCAACGGCCTGCCGACCGCCGAGCTGACCCAGCCCGCGTACCGGGGCGTCGGCGTCCCGCTGTACTCGTCGGCCGTCTTCTGCTTCGTCCCGGAGATCGCCCTCGCCTTCCACCGGGCGCTCGAAGCCGGTGACCGTGCGATCGTGGAACAACTGCTCGACGGGTTCTACCGGCCCTTCGTCGAACTCCGCGCCAAGGGCCGGGGCTATGCCGTGTCACTGGTCAAGGCCGGGGTACGGCTACGGGGACTGGACGTGGGCGGCGTACGGCCGCCGCTGCACGAGCCGGCCGAGGAACACGTCAAGCAGCTGGGCCAGTTGATCGAGCGCGGACACGCGCTGCTGGAAGAGTGCCAGGAGGGCAAGTGAAGGCGTCGACGTTCGTCTACCCGTGGGACGTCAACGGGGACCCGGCAGCCGCGGAGCGCATCGCGGGGCTGGGCGTACGACAGGTGACGCTCGCCTCCGCGTACCACTCCACCCGCGCGCTCACCCCCCGCCACCCCCGCCGGCGCATCGTCACCGCCGAGCACGCGGCCGTCCTGTACCCGCCGGGCGCACGCTGGGAGGGCCGTACGCTGCGGCCGTACACGGCGGGGGAGTGGGCACCGGGCGACGCGTTCGGCGAGGCGGCGACGGCCCTCGCGCACGCCGGTCTCGACGTGCACACCTGGGTCGTCCTCGCCCACAACTCCCGGCTCGGCGCCGAGCACCCCTCGACCTCCGTGGTCAACGCCTACGGCGACCGGTATCCGTGGGCGCCGTGTGTCGCGCAGGAGGCGACCCGGGAGTACCTCGTCGACCTGGCCGTGGAGGCGGCGGTCCGGCCGGGCGCCCGCGGCACGGAACTGGAGTCGCTCGGCTGGTACGGGTTCTCCCACCTCCACGCCCACGACAAGACGGGCGGCGTCGGCCTCGGGGACGCCGGGCAGTACCTGATGTCGCTCTGCTTCTGCGCGACCTGCCGCGCCGGTTACGCCGAGGCCGGCCAGGACCCCGAGGAACTGGCGGCGGGCGTCCGGGACGCGCTGGAACCGCTGTGGCGGGGCGATGCCGTCGACGAGGGCTGGCCGGCCGTGGAGAAGCTGCTCGGCGCGGAGCGGGCGGCGGCCACACGCGCGTGGCGCGACGCGATCGCCCGCTCCCTCCAGGAGACGGCTGTCGAGGCCGTGCGGGCCGCCGCGCCCGCGGGGTTCCGGATCCTGCTGCACGCCGACCCGGTGCCGTACCACTGCGGCGCGAACCCCGGTGTCGACCCCGAGCACATCCTCCGTGTGGCGGACGGCGTCGTCGTCCCGTGCGCGGGCGGGCCGGGTCTGCTGCCCGCCTTCGCCGAGGTCCGCGCGGCAGGCGCCGTACTGGCCGCCAACTTCGGCATCGTGTCGGGCATGGGCGGCAGCCCGGTCACCCTGGCCGAGGACGCGGGCCGGGCGGCGGAGCTGGGCGCGACCGAACTCCGGCTGTACCACGCGGGTCTGGCCTCCGACCAGGACCTGGCGGCGGTGCGGGAGGCGTTGACCGCGGTGGGGTGAGCCGGGTGGGGCAGGGCGCGGGCGCGCTCCCTCCTCAGGGCAGCACGCGGTAGGTCAGGTGGGTGACCAGGCTCGTCGGGCGGGAAGTCAGTTGCCTGAGGTTCAGCGGGGGGACGCCGTCGAAGAGCCGGGTGCCGGAGCCGAGGGTGAACGCGGCGATGTGCAGCCGTAGTTCGTCGACGAGGCCGGCGGTCAGGTACTGGTTGACGGTCGTCGCGCCACCGAGGATCGTGACGTCGCCCTCGTCGGCCGCCGCGCGGGCCCGGGCCAGCGCGGCGGTGACGCCCTCCGTGACGAAGTGGAACGTGGTGCCACCGGCCATCGGCCGCGGGGCGCGCGGGTGGTGGGTGAGGACGAACACCGGCGCGTGGAACGGCGGATCGTCGCCCCACCAGCCGTTCCACGGCCGGTCCCACGCGCCGCGCACCGGGCCGAACATGTTGCGCCCCATGACGAAGGCTCCGGCCGTGTTCAACCGGGCGATCTCGGCCCGGTTCTCCTCGGGGGCGTCGAACATCCAGGCGTGCAGCGCGGCGCCCGAACCGTCGCCGCCGTCGTCGCCGAACGGACGTTCCTCGGTCTGGTGGTGCCCCGCCGAGTAGCCGTCGAGCGAGATCGTGATGTCGCAGCTCACCTTGCCCATGCGTACAGGGTCCCCCACGGGTCAGGGACGGCGCAGCAGCGCGGCCGCCGGCAGGAGGGAGACGGCCCCCACCGTCACCGACAGCACCGGGAGGCCGACCGGTCCCACCAGGGCCGCGCCGATCGCGATGCCCACCGCTGTCGGGGCGAGGAGGAGGGTGTGGGCGGCGGCGGTGGCGCGGCCCAGCAGGTGGGGTGGGGTGTCGCGTTGGACGGCGGTGAGCGCGGCGACGAGGACGCACGGCAGACCGGCGCCGATCGCCGCGCCGCACACGAGGACGACGGTGTCGTCGGGTACGGCGCGCAGCGCGACGGCCACCCCTGTCAGGGCGATCCCGTACGCGGCGAAGCGGCGTTCGCCGAGGCGGCGCAGGAGGGGGCCGGTTGCCAGACCGACGGCGATCGAGCCGGCGCCCTGGGCGACGTGGAGGAGGCCGGCGTAGGCGGGGGAGCGGCCGAGGGCCTCGACCACCGCGAAGACGAGCGAGCCGTTGATCCCCGAGAGCAGCATGGTCGCGCCGCCGGCGAGGACGAGGGGGCGCAGGCGCGCGCGGGTGAGCAGGTGGCGGACGCCTCCGGCTGTGCGGCCGGTTCGGGTGGGGCGGTCGGCTTGGGCCGTGCGGGGGCCGCTGGTTGTGCGGCGGGCTTCGGCCGGGCGGGAATCTTCGGTCATGCGGGAGCTTCCGGGCGCGCGGGCGCCTCGGGCCGTGTGGGGACCATCGGTCGTGTGGGGGCCTTCGGTCGTGTGGGCCTGTGGGGCTGGGGCCTGCGGTGCAGCGGGGCGGGACCGTGCCGCCTGGTGCAGGTCCCGCTTCCGGCCCCCGGCCTGCTCCCGGTCCCCGCCCTCTTCGCGGGCGACGGCCCGCTCCCGCACCAGCCCGTACAACCCCGCGGCCGCGACGAACGACACCGCGTCCAGCAGGGCCACCGTCGCTCCGCCGTACGCCGCGTACAGACCCGCCCCCGCCAGGGGAGCCGGCAGCTTCATGCCCTCGTTCGCCGTCATGCGCAGACCGTTGAAGTCGCCGAGGAGGGAAGGGTCGACGGTGGTGGCGACGAGGGCCGACTCCGCCGCGTCGTGGACGACGCCCGCCGTCCCGTATACGAGAAGGACCGCGTAGAGGAGCCACAGGTCGCCCGGGGCGTCGACGGCGAGGAGGGTGAGGAGGAGGGCGGCCAGGGCGAGATCGGTGGTGATGAGGAGCGCGCGGCGGCGGGGTTGGTCCGCGAGGGTGCCCAGGACGGGCCCGGCGAGCAGCGGAGCCCACAGCACGAACGCGCACAGGGCCGCCGGCGCGTCCGAGCCGGTGAGGTCCTTGACCCAGACGCCCGCGACCAGCCACATCGCCGACGAACCGAGGCCCGAGACCAGCACCCCGGCCAGATACAGCCCGGCGTCGCGGTCCCGGAGCACCCGTGCCACCGCCCATGTCGTGGATGTCATGGATGTCATGGCTGGTGAGCGTGGCGCTAAGGCCCCGGCGTAGGGATCGGGCGGATGCCCTGGGAATCGTCACTCGTAAAGGTGGGTGGTCCGTGGGCGATGAGTTCTCGGGACGCCGGGGGTCTACCGAACACCGACGACGAAGACGGTGAGGAGTACCGCATGACCGACCACGGCCCCACCTCCCTCGACCACGGCCCGACCTCCCTCGACCTCGGCCCGCAGACCCGGATCGTCGCCCGGCTCGTCGCGGCCGTCCGGGACGACCAGCTCTCCGGCCCCACCGCGTGCCCGCAGTACGCGGTGCGCCACCTCCTCGGGCATCTGCTCGGGCTCGCCATCGCCTTCCGCGACGCGGGCCGCAAGGAGCTGGGGGCCACGACGGACACCGCCCCGCAGGCGGCGCTGCCCGACATCGGGCCCGACTGGCGCGAGGCACTGCCGCAGGTGCTCGACGAACTGGCGGACGTCTGGCGGGACCCGGCCGCGTGGACCGGTGAGACCAGGGCGGGCGGGGTGCCGCTGCCGGGGGACGTCGCCGGGGCCGTGGCGACGGACGAACTCGTCGTGCACGGCTGGGACCTCGCTCGGGCGACCGGTCAGCCGTACGAAGCCGATCCGTCGGCCCTCGCCGCGACGCACTCCTTCCTCGAAGCCTCGGTCGACGATCCCTCGCGCGGCGAGATCTTCGGCCCCGTGGTGCCCGTCCCGGACGACGAGCCGCTGCTCGACCGTGTGATCGGTCTGAGCGGACGTGATCCCAAGTGGAAGCCATAGCGGCAACCCCGCGCACAACACCATGAGCAACCCACGAAAGAACGCACAAACGCGGCGCGCGCCCCCGCCCGCGTCCGTACGCTCCCGAGCATGCCCCTGAGCCTCACCGTCCTCGGCACCGCCTCACCGCACCCCGGCCCGGGCCGGCCCGCCTCCGGGTATCTGCTGCGTGGCGGCGGCGCCGAGATATGGGTGGACGCGGGCTTCGGTACGTTCGCCGAGTTGCAGCGGCACACGGACCCCACCCGGCTCACGGCCATCTGGATCTCCCATCTGCACGCGGACCACAGCGCGGATCTGGTGGCCGCGCTGTACGGGTTCGCGTACGGCGGCCTCACCCTGCCGGCGCCGCTGCCGGTCTACGCGCCCGGCGACTGCGCCGCCCGGGTCGCGGGGTCCCTCGGGCGGTCGGACAGCTCCTTCCTCAACGGGGTGTTCGACTTCCGCCCCCTGCACGACGGCCATACCGCCAGGCACTGGAACCTCACGCTCACCGCCCGCGCCGTCGTCCACGATGTGGAGGCGTACGGGCTGCGCGCCGAGTGCCAGGGGCGGGTGCTGGCCTACTCGGGGGACAGCGGGCCGTGCGACGCGCTGAGCGCGCTCGCCGGCAGCGCCGACCTGTTCCTGTGCGAGGCGGACATCGACACGCATCGCGAAGGCGAACCCCGGGTGCATCTCACCCCGGAGGAGGCCGGGAGGTACGCCAAGGGCGCCGGCCGGCTGCTGGTCACCCATGTGGGGCCCACGCTCACCCCGGAGGGGGCGACCGGGCGGGCGGCGGTGGTCTTCGGCGGCCCGACCGAGAGCGCGCGTGTGGGGGACACCCACACCGTGTGAACTCCTCGTGTGACACCAAGATCATGTGACGGCTCGCACATCTTCTTCTGTCAGAAGCATTGACGAAACACGGACGCCCTCCCTACCTTCAACGCGTCGTACTTCGTACGTCATATATGAGACGCGATATGGGAGATCCCATACGTGAGATCGCATACGTGAGATCCGAGAGGCGCGCATGACCTCTGTGCCCACGCCGATCCCGTCCCGCACGCAGTTCGTGCTGGAGGGGATCAAGCACCGCATCCTCACCGGGCAGTTGACGCCCGGTCAGGCCCTGGTCGAGACCGAGCTGGCCGCACAGTTCGGGGTGTCCAAGACGCCCGTCCGCGAGGCGCTCAAGACGCTGGCCGGGACCGGACTCGTCGTGATGAGCCAGTACAAGGGCGTCACGGTGCGCATGGTGGACGCGGACATGGCGCGCGAGGTCTACGACGTGCGGCTGCTCCTGGAGCCGGAGGCGCTGCGTCGCTCGGTGCGGCGCGGTGTCCCGTGGGACGCGGCGAGTGACGCGCTGACCAGGGCCGACGAGGCCACGGACACCGCCGAACGATCGCTGGCCAACCGGGAGTTCCACCGCGCGCTGTACGTGCCGTGCGGCAATCCGCTGCTCGGCCGGATGCTCGACGAGGTACGCGACCAGGCCGCCCTGGTCTCGGCCGTCGCCTGGGCCGCCGACCCCTCCTGGGAGCGGGAGGCCGCCGAGCACCGGGAGATCCTGCGGCTCGCCCTCGACGGCGACGCCGACGGTGCCGCCGCGGCCCTGTACGCGCACATCGCCTCCTTCGTGGAACGGGCCTTCCCGGGGGCCCGCGAGGAACAGCAGGCCCAGTGAGCCCGGGCGGCCAGTGGGCCCGCACGGCCAGTGAGCCCGACCGGTACGCCCGCAGGACCAGCAAGCCCGCAGGACCAGCAAGCCCGCAGGACCAGCAAGCCCCCGAGTCCACGAGGCACGGCGGAGCCGCACGACGCGGCCCCGCCAGCCCTCCGCAGTCCTCCAAGAGTTCCTTGCAGAGGAAGGTCATCCATGAGCAGCGTGACGTTCGAGACCCAACGGACGGCTCTGGCCGACGTGGTGGCGATCCCGGTGACTCCGTTCGCCGAGGACGGCACCGTCGACCAGGGCGCCCACCGGGCCCTGCTGCGTCGGCTGCTCGACGGCGGGATCACCACCCTCACCCCGAACGGCAACACCGGTGAGTTCTACGCCCTCACCCCTGAGGAGCGCCGTCTGGTCACCGAGCTGACCATGGACGAGGTCGGCGACCGGGCCGTCGTCCTGGTCGGCGTGGGGCACGACGTGCCGACCGCCGTCGCCTCCGCCGAGCACGCCCGCGAGGCCGGGGCGCAGATGGTGATGGTCCATCAGCCGGTGCACCCGTACGTCTCGCAGCGCGGCTGGGTCGACTACCACCGGGCGATCGCGGAGGCTGTGCCCGAACTGGGCGTGGTGCCCTACATCCGCAACGCCCAGCTCACCGGCGAACGCCTCGCCGAACTCGCCGACGCCTGCCCGAACGTGATCGGCGTCAAGTACGCCGTGCCGGACGCCGCGCGCTTCGCCGCCTTCGCCCGCGATGCCGGCCTGGAGCGCTTCGTCTGGGTGGCCGGCCTCGCCGAGCCGTACGCGCCCTCCTACTTCTCGGCCGGCGCCACCGGCTTCACCTCCGGACTGGTGAACGTCGCCCCGGCCGTCTCGCTGAACATGATCGAAGCGCTTCGATCGGGCGACTTCCCGGCCGCGATGAAGGTCTGGGAGCAGATCCGCCGCTTCGAGGAACTGCGCGCCGCCAACGGCTCCGCCAACAACGTCACCGTCGTCAAGGAGGCCCTCGCCTCCCTCGGCCTCTGCCTCCGCGACGTCCGGGCCCCCAGCAGGCAGCTGCCCGAGGAAGAACGCTCCGAGGTCGCCGCCATAGTCGCCGGGTGGTCGATATGAGCGAGCCGGCCGACATGAAGAAGCCCGAAGAACTCCGAAGCCACCAGTGGTACGGCACCGACGGACTGCGTTCCTTCAGCCACCGCGCCCGTACCCGCCAGCTCGGCTACCTGCCCGAGGAGCACCTCGGCAAGCCGGTCATCGCGATCCTCAACACCTGGTCGGACATCAACCCCTGTCATGTGCACCTCCGGGATCGCGCGCAGGCGGTCAAGCGGGGTGTCTGGCAGGCGGGCGGTTTCCCGCTGGAGTTCCCGGTCTCGACCCTCTCCGAGACCTTCCAGAAGCCGACCCCGATGCTCTACCGCAACATGCTGGCGATGGAGACCGAGGAACTGCTGCGGTCCTACCCGGTCGACGGTGCCGTGCTGATGGGAGGCTGCGACAAGTCGACGCCCGCGCTGCTCATGGGCGCGGCCTCCGTCGACCTGCCGGCCGTGTTCGTGCCCGCCGGGCCCATGTTGCCGGGCCACTGGCGCAACGAGGTCCTCGGCTCCGGCACCGACATGTGGAAGTACTGGGACGACAAGCGCGCCGGGCTCATCGGCGACTGCGAGATGACCGAGCTGGAGTCCGGCCTGGCGCGTTCGCCGGGGCACTGCATGACCATGGGTACGGCCTCCACGCTCACCGCCGCCGCCGAGGCCCTCGGGGTCACCGTCCCCGGCGCGTCCAGCATCCCGGCCGTCGACTCGGGCCATGACCGCATGGCGGCCGCCGCCGGTCTGCGTATCGTCGAACTGGTCCACAAGGACCGGAAGCTGAGCGACCTCCTCACCGCCGACGCCTTCGAGGACGCCGTCACCACCGTCCTCGGACTCGGTGGCTCCACCAACGCGGTCATCCACCTCATCGCGATGGCCGGCCGCGCGGGCGTCCAGCTCACCCTCGACGACTTCGACCGCATCGCCCGTACGGTCCCGGTGCTCGCCAACGTCCGGCCCGGCGGTCGGACGTACCTGATGGAGGACTTCCACTTCGCGGGGGGTCTGCCCGGGTTCCTGTCCCGGATCACCGACCTGCTGCACCTGGACCGGCCGACCGTCTCCCACGACACGATGCGCGAACAGCTCGACGGCGCGCTCGTGCACAACGACGATGTCATCCGGACCCGCGACAACCCGGTCGCCACCGAGGGCGGGGTCGCCGTCCTGCGGGGCAACCTCTGTCCGGACGGCGCGGTCATCAAGCACATCTCGGCCGAGCCGCACCTGCTGAAGCACACCGGCCCCGCGGTCGTCTTCGACGACTACAGGACCATGCAGCGGACCATCAACGACCCGTCCCTCGGCATCACCGCCGACAGCGTGCTGGTGCTGCGCAACTCCGGCCCCAAGGGCGGGCCGGGCATGCCCGAGTACGGGATGCTGCCCATCCCCGACCATCTGCTGAAGCAGGGCGTACGGGACATGGTGCGGATCTCCGACGCCCGGATGAGCGGGACGAGTTACGGCGCCTGTGTCCTGCACGTGGCACCGGAGTCGTACATCGGCGGACCCCTCGCCCTGGTCCGCACCGGCGACTCGATCACCCTCGACGTCGGGGCCCGGAGTCTCCGGCTCAACGTGGACGACGAGGAGCTGGAGCGCCGCCGAGCCGGGTGGACCCCACCGCCCACCCGCTATGAACGCGGCTACGGCGCCCTCTACAACGACCAGATCACCCAGGCCGACACCGGCTGCGACTTCGAGTTCCTGGCCAGACCGGGCAAGGTCCCGGACCCCTACGCGGGCTGAACGACGTGACGCCGGGTGCGGTGAAAGGGGCGCGGGGAACCGCGCGACAAGCCCCCACGCACCCGCACACGCCGGCACACCGCGAGTGGCACCCCGTACCGCGCGATCCAGCACGACCACGTCCATCGAGAAAGCGCTTCCTGCTCGACGCACGACACCGCACCGCGACGCACGACGACGCACCACGACAGACCCAGAAACGGAGCCCCAGTCATGGCCCAAGCCGCAGCCGTGGCGAAACCGCCCGCGCCACCCCGGCGGCGCCGTGCCTCCGCGACCCCGCGCAGGCTGCCGTACCTGCTGATCGCCCCGGCCGCCCTGCTCATGCTGGGCTTCATCGCCTATCCGGTCGTCAGCGTCTTCTACTACAGCCTGCAGCACTACAACCCCACGAAACCCTGGCGGAACGGCTTCGCCGGCTTCGACAACTTCGTCCACGCCTTCACCGAGGACCCCCTCTTCTGGGACACCCTCGTCTTCAGCGCCAAGTGGGTGATCGTCGAGGTCTCGCTGCAGCTGCTCTTCGGTCTCGCCCTCGCGCTCATCGTCAACCAGACCTTCGTCGGGCGTGCCCTCGGCCGTGCCCTGGTCTTCTCCCCGTGGGCCGTCTCCGGTGTGCTGACCTCCGCGATCTGGGTGCTGCTCTACAACTCCCAGACCGGCATCACCCGGTACCTCGCGGACATGGGCATCGGTGAGTACGGCACCAGCTGGCTCTCCGACACCTCCACCGTCTTCTCGGCGGCGATCGTCGCCGACCTGTGGCGCGGAGTCCCCTTCTTCGCGATCCTCATCCTCGCCGACCTCCAGTCCATCTCGAAGGACCTGTACGAGGCCGCCGAGGTCGACGGCGCCAGCCGCGTCCGGCAGTTCGTGCACATCACGCTGCCGCACCTGAAGGACGCGATCATCCTCTCCACGCTGCTGCGCGCGGTGTGGGAGTTCAACAACGTCGACCTGCTGTACACCCTGACGGGCGGCGGACCGGCCGGAGTGACCACGACCCTCCCGCTGTACATCGCCAACACCTCCGTCGACGCCCACAACTTCGGCTACGCGTCCGCCCTGACCACGGTCGCGTTCGTGATCCTGCTCTTCTGCTCGATGGTCTATCTGCGGCTGAGCAAGTTCGGAGGCGAGTCCAAGTGATCACCAAGGACGCCGAGAGGACCGTACCGGTGACGTCCGCGCCCGCTGCCGAGGAGCCCCCGCAGCGACCGGGCAAGGTCCACCGCGCCTGGGACGAGGTCCCCCGCTGGCATATCTACCTCCCGCTGTCGATCTACCTGGTCTTCACCCTCGTCCCCTTCTACTGGATCCTGCTGTTCGCGCTCCGCAAGCCCGGCTCGACCTCGCTCGTGCCCTGGCCCGTCACCTTCGAGCACTTCGAGAAGGTCTGGAACGAACGCAGCTTCGGCACCTACTTCCAGAACAGCGTGCTGGTCGGTGTCGTCACCCTGCTGATGACCACGCTCGTCGCCCTGGCCGGCGGTTACGCCCTCGCCCGGTTCGACTTCAAGATCAAGCGCGGGTTCATGCTGGCGCTGCTCTGCTCCCAGTTCGTCCCGGGCGCACTGCTCCTGGTCCCGCTGTTCCAGATCTTCGCCGAGCTGCAGATGATCAACTCGCTCGGCAGTGTCATCCTCGCCGAGACGGTCTTCCAGCTGCCGCTGTCGATCATCCTGATCAGCAACTTCATCAAGAACGTGCCGTACTCGCTGGAGGAAGCGGCCTGGGTGGACGGCTGCAACCGCTTCACCGCGTTCCGGGTGGTCGTGCTGCCGCTGCTGCGGCCCGGCCTGATCGCCGTCGGCTCCTTCGCCTTCGTGCACTCCTGGAACCACTTCCTGTTCGCCCTGATGTTCCTCAGCAACCAGGAGAAGCAGACCATCCCGGTCGGCCTGAACACCCTGCTCAGCGCGGACAGCGTCGACCTGGGCGCGCTGGCGGCCGGTGGCATCATCGCCGCCGTCCCGGTGGTCATCGTCTTCGCCTTCATCCAGAAGTGGCTCATCACGGGCTTCAGCGCCGGGGCGGTGAAGGGATGAGTCCCCTGACCCTTCGGCGGAGGGGTGTGCGAGTGGTCGCCCTCGCGGGGGTGTTGGGCCTCACGCTCACCGTCCCGGCCGGGGCCGAGGCCCAGGGCGCCGGCCGGGACATCAGCCGGGACACGCTCGCGGCGGACGACGGCTGGGCGGCGGCAGACGGTGGTACCACGGGGGGTTCCACCGCCGCCGACGCCCAGGTCGTCACCGTACGCACCCGGAGCGAGCTGGTCCGCGCGCTCGACGGCGGCAGCGCCACCCCGAAGATCATCCGGATCGCCGGGACCATCGACGCCAACACGTCCGACGACGGCGAGAAGCTCGACTGCGCCGACTACGCCACCGACGGCTACGACCTGAAGAAGTATCTGGCCGCCTACGACCCGCGCACCTGGGGTGGCGCCAGGCTCAGCGGCCCCCAGGAGGAGGCCCGCCAGGCGTCGGCGGCCAGGCAGGCCGAGCGGATCGAGCTGGCCGTCGGCTCCAACACCACGATCGTCGGGCTCAAGGGAGCGGTGCTCAAGGGAGCCAGCCTCCAGCTCAAGGGCGCGGACAACGTGATCGTCCGCGACCTCGAACTCCGCGACGCCTACGACTGCTTCCCCGCCTGGCAGCCCAACACGGGCGGCCTCGGCGACTGGAAGACGGCGTACGACAACATCTGGGTGCGCGGCTCCCGCCATGTCTGGATCGACCACGTCACGATCTCCGACAAGGGGCACCTCGACGAGGACGAGCCGACGTACTTCGGCCGCAACTACCTCCGCCACGACGGCCTGCTCGACATCACCAACGCCTCCGACCTGGTCACCGTCTCCTGGTCCCGCTTCGCCGACCACGACAAGGGCATCCTCATCGGCAACGGCGACACCGCCACCGGCGACCGGGGCAGGCTCCGGGTGACGCTGCACCACAACCAGTTCGAGAACGTCGTGCAGCGCGCGCCGCGCGTCCGCTTCGGACAGGTGCACCTCTACAACAACCGCTACGTCGTCCCGGCCGACGCCCACGACCACCGTTACTCCCTGGGCGTCTCCACCGAGTCCGCCGTGTACGCCGAGAACAACGCGTTCACCACGCCCGGCCACATCGAGGTCGCCGACCTGGTCAAGAGCTGGAACGGCACCGCCCTGCACCAGACGGGCACCCTCTTCAACGGCTATCCGGTGGATCTCCTGGCCATACACAACGCCTACAACTCCGGCAGCGAGCGAGATCTCACGGCCGACGTGGGCTGGACGCCTACCCTGCACCAGAAGATCGACAGCGCCGGTGAGGCCGACCGAGAGGTGGCACGCGGCGCGGGCGCAGGGAGGATCCGATGAACACCGTGAACCCGCAGGGCACCGCCCACGAGACCCCGCTTCCGCTCGTCCTCGCGGGCGCCCGGGGCCATGGCCGCTGGCACCTGGAGAACATCCGGCGCCTCGCCGACAAGGGGATCGTCCGGCTCGCCGGGATCTGCGAACTGACCCCGCTGGGCGCGGACGAGATCCCGGACGGCCTCGGCACACCCGAGCAGTCCGCCGACTTCGGGGCGCTCCTCGACTCCACGGGCGCGGCGATCGCCGTGATCTGCACGCCCATCCCCACCCACACCGACCTGGCGCTGACGGCCGCCGAGCGGGGCGTACACGTCCTGCTGGAGAAGCCGCCCGCCCCGTCGTACGCCGAGTTCCGCCGGATGGCCGACGGGGTGGCGGCGGCCGGAGTGGTCTGCCAGATCGGCTTCCAGTCGCTGGGCTCGCACGCCCTGCCCGCGATCCACAAGATGGTCGCGGAAGGCCTGATCGGCGAGGTCGTCGGCGTCGGCGGCGCCGGTGCCTGGGCCCGCGCCGAGGCGTACTACCGGCGCGCGCCCTGGGCCGGGAAGCGGCGCATGAACGGCGTGGACGTGATCGACGGGGCGCTCACCAACCCCCTCGCGCACGCCGTCGCCACGGGGCTCGCGCTCGCCGGCGCACCCCGCGCCGAGGACGTCGCCGCCATCGAGACGGAACTGCTGCGCGCCAACGACATCGAGTCCGACGACACCTCCTGCGTACGGATCACCACCGCCGACGGCGGCCGGGTCACCGTCGCCGCCACGCTGTGCGCGGAGGACCCGGACGACCCGTACAACGTCGTCCACGGCACCAGCGGCCGGATCACCTTCTGGTACAAGCAGGACCGCGTGCTCGTCCAGCGCGCCGGACACGGCCCGGAGGAGATCGAGTACGGCCGCACGGACCTGCTGGAGAACCTCGTCGACCACCTCGTCGACGGCACCGACCTGCTGGTCCCGCCGGAGGTGACCGGCGCGTTCATGAAGGTCGTCGAGGCGATCCGGGTCGCCCCGGACCCGGTCGCGCTCCCGGCCGAGGCCTGGCACAGGCTGCCCGACGAGGACCGCCGGGTCGTCGACGGCATCGACGGCCTGGTCGCGGCCGCCGCCGACGACCTCGCCCTCTACTCCGAACTCGGCGCCCCCTGGGCGCTCCCCGAAGCAACGGCGAAAGAGGTGAGCACATGACGATCACCGACGACTCCCTGGTCCTGCGCGTGGCGGGCCGCCCGGTGGGCCGCTACCTCACCCGGCCCGAACTGCCCCAGCGGCTCTCCCCGCGCCCCTGTCTGCATCCCGTCACCACCCTGTCCGGTACGGCGGTCACCGAACTGAGTCCCGCCGACCACCTCCACCACCTCGGCGTCGGTGTCGCCGTTCCCGACGTCGAGGGGCACAACTTCTGGGGCGGACGGACCTATGTCCGCGACCAGGGGCCGACCGAGCTCGACAACCACGGCTCCCAGCGCCACACCGCCTTCCAACTGCGCGACCCCGACGGCTTCGTCGAGGAGCTGCGCTGGGTGGCGTCCGGCCGGGAACTGCTGCGCGAGCGCCGTACCGTCGCGGCCACCGAACTCACCGACACCGCCTGGGCGTTGGACTTCACCTTCTCCCTCACCAACATCACCGACGCCCCGGTGTCGATCGGCAGCCCCGCCACCAACGGCCGCCCCGGCGCGGCGTACGGCGGCTTCTTCTGGCGGGCCCGCAAGGAGGCGACGGCACCCCGTGTCCTCACCGCCGAGGCGGAGGGCGAGGCCGAGGTCCACGGCAGCCGCGCCGACTGGCTCGCGCTGGTCGGCGGCACCTGGACGCTCGTCTTCGCCGGGGCCACCGACACCACCCGTCGCGACCCCTGGTTCGTCCGCGCCGACGAGTACCCGGGCGTCGGCTCCTCCCTCGCCCACACCGACCGTCTCCCGATCGAGCCGGGCGGGACGGCCGTACGCCGGGTCGTCACCGTCGTCGCCGACGGCACCCTCGACCGGGACGAGGCGGCGGCCCTCGTGCGCAAGGCGGTGAGCCCGTGACCACCTCGGTGAGCGCACCCGCCTTCTCCGCCGACCGGGGCGACGGCACCTACCGCAACCCGGTCCTCGACGCCGACTGGTCCGACCCCGATGTCCTGCGCGTGGCCGACGATTTCTACCTGACGGCCTCCAGCTTCGGCCGGGCCCCGGGTCTTCCCCTGCTCCACTCCCGGGACCTGGTCAACTGGACGCTCGTCGGCCACGCGCTGCAACTCCTCGAACCGGCCGCCGAGTTCAAGGCCCCCCGCCACGACTGCGGGGTGTGGGCGCCCTCGCTGCGCCACTTCGACGACCGGTTCTGGATCTTCTGGGGCGACCCCGACCAGGGCATCTTCCAGGTCAACGCGCCCGGGATCCGCGGCCCTTGGACCCGGCCGCACCTGGTCAAGGAGGGCAGGGGGCTGATCGACCCGTGCCCGCTGTGGGACGAGGAGACCGGCGAGGCGTACCTGGTGCACGCCTGGGCCAAGTCCCGCTCCGGCGTCAAGAACCGGCTCACGGGCCACCGGATGCGGCCCGACGGGACGGGGCTGCTCGACGAAGGCAAGATCATCGTCGACGCGGACCGGCTCCCCGGCTGGTTCACCCTGGAGGGGCCCAAGCTCTACCGGCACGACGGCTGGTACTGGATCTTCGCCCCCGCCGGGGGCGTGGAGACCGGCTGGCAGGGCGCCTTCCGCTCCCGCGACTTCTTCGGCCCGTACGAGGAGCGGATCGTCCTGGAGCAGAAGGACACCGACGTCAACGGGCCGCACCAGGGCGGCTGGGTGCGCACGGCGGCCGGCGAGGACTGGTTCCTGCACTTCCAGCAGCGGGGCGCGTACGGCAGGGTCGTCCACCTGCAGCCGATGCGCTGGGCGCCGGACGGCTGGCCCGTGCTCGGTGAGGAGGGCGCTCCCGTCGCCGTCCACCGCAAGCCGGAGCTGCCCGCGCAGCCGCCGGCCGCGCCCGCGCTCGACGACGACTTCCCCGGCGGCCGCTTCGGACGCCAGTGGCAGTGGACCGCGAACCCGCAGGACGGCTGGGCCACCCAGCATTCCGGCGACGGGCTGCGGCTCACGTGCGTGCGCTCCGTGCACGCGCACGACCTGCGGAAACTGGCGAATGTGCTCACACAGCGGCTGCCGGGGATCCCCGCCGTCGTCGAGGTGGAACTGAGGCTCGACAGCGAGGAACCGGGGGCGCGCGCCGGGCTCGCGGTGCTCGGGGACGCGTTCCGCTGGATCGGACTCCAGCGAGGTGCCGACGGGACCGTGCACCTCGTCCACCGGTTCGCCGAGACCGTCGCCGACCGGGAACGGGACGCCGATCACGCGCGCCCGGCGCCCGGGGGACGCGCCCGGCTGCGGATCGAGACCTCGGCCGGGGCCCGCTGCCGGTTCTCCTACGACGTGGGGGAGGGGTGGCAGCCCTCGGGACAGGTCTTCGCCGCCACTTCCTGGCGCTGGGTCGGCGCCCTGCTCGGCCTCTTCGCGGTCGCGCCCACCGGCGGGGGCCACGCCGGGGCGGCCACGTTCACGCAGTTCAGGATCACCGCCGCGCCGGACGGCACCGCCTGACCCATCGCCTGACCCCGTCTTCGTACGCCTGTTGGGAGCCGCAATGACGCACCTCCGTAGCAAGCGCTTGCCGCACAAGGGGAGAACCCTCGCCGCCGTCACCGCCCTGATCGCCTCGTTCGTCGTCGGCGCGCTCACCCCGGCGGAGGCCGCGCAGCCCCAGGAGGCCGCCGACACCGCCGGGTCCGCCGCCGCACCCCGCTGGACCGACCGCCCCCACGGGTTCGCCTCGCTCGACGGCGGCACCACCGGCGGCGCGGGCGGCAAGGTCGTGACCGTCACCGACCAGGCCGCACTGGCGCGTTACGCGGCCGCCGAGGAGCCGTACGTCATCCGCGTGGCCGGGGCGATCGACGTCGCGCCCTTCGGCTCGGACATCGTCGTGACCTCGAACAAGACGATCATCGGTGTCGGCGACACCGGCGAGATCGTCCACGGCGAACTGCACCTGGGTCCCGGGACCAGCAACGTCGTCATCCGCAATCTGACGATCCGGGACTCCTACGTCGAGGGCGACTGGGACGGCAAGACGACCGACTTCGACGCGATCCAGATGGACTCCGCCGACCACGTCTGGATCGACCACAACCGCTTCGAGCACATGGGCGACGGGCTCCTCGACATCCGCAAGGACAGCCGGTACATCACCGTCTCCCACAACCAGTTCAAGAACCACAACAAGGCCCTCGGCATCGGCTGGACGACGAACCTCCTGACCGAGATCACCATCGACCACAACTGGTTCACCGGCACCAAGCAGCGCAACCCCTCCGCCGACAACTGCGCCTACGCCCACCTCTACAACAACTACCTCTCGGCGCAGGTGGCCGACGGCGACCCGGTGTGGACGTACGGGAACTGGGCGCGCGGCAGGACCAGGATGGTCATCGAGAACAGCTACTACGACGGTGTCCAGCACCCCTACCAGGCCGACGCCACCGCCGAGTTGGTGCAGCGCGGGTCGGTTCTGAAGAACGTCACCGGACGCCAGGAGGAGTGGGGTACGGCCTTCGACCCCAGGGACTTCTACGCCTACCGGCTCGACCCGGCCGCCGCCGTCCCCGCGCTGGTCACCCGGTTCTCCGGCCCGCAGAAGTCGCTCGGCGCGAACACCGTCCTGAACGTCCCCGGCGACTACGCGACCGTCCAGGCCGCCGTGGACGCCGTGCCCGCCGGCAACGACGGCACGGTCACGATCCGCATCGCGCCCGGCACCTACCGCGCCAAGGTCCTGATCCCCGCGAACAAGCCGAACCTGGTGCTGCAGGGGACTGGACAGGACCGCTCGGACACCGTCATCGTCCACGACACACCCGCCGCGAACGGCGGCTCCAACGGCAGCGCCACCGTGCGGATCCTCGCCAGTGACGTCACCGCCCGCAACCTCACCTTCAGCAACGACTTCGACGAGGCCGCGCACGAGGTGAACGGCGAGCAGGCGCTCGCGATGAAGACCACCGGCGACCGGATCGTCTTCGAGGACACGGCCTTCCTGGGCAACCAGGACACCCTGATGACGGACAGTCCCAAGCTCGACGTCATCAGCCGGGTCTACATCCGCGACTCGTACATCGAGGGCGATGTCGACTTCATCTACGGCCGGGCCACCACGGTCATCGAGCGTTCCCTGATCAAGGCGCTCAGCCGGGGCTCGGACAGCAACAACGGCTACATCACGGCCGCCTCGACCTGGAAGGACAACCCCTACGGGTTCCTGATCACCCGGTCGAAGGTCGTCAGCGACGCGCCCGCCGGGACGTACCACCTCGGCAGGCCCTGGCACCCGGGCGGTGAGCCGAACGCCGTCGCCCAGGTGCTCTTCCGGGAGACCGAACTGCCCGCCGCGATCAAGTCGTCGCCGTGGACGGACATGAGCGGCTTCTCGTGGAAGGACGCGCGGTTCGCGGAGTACCGGACGTACGGGCCGGGATCCGGTGTCACCGCCGACCGGCCGCAGCTCGACGACGCGGCCGCCTCGACCCACACGGTCGCCAAGTACCTCGCGGGGACGGACGGCTGGGCACCGCATCGCGGTCGCGCCGGCCACTGAGTCCGCCCCGGGGACAGCACAGACCCCCCACAACTTCATAACCCTCGTATCCAGAAGAAGAGAGCCGTTCAATGAAGATCAGCAATCGCAGAAGCAGGCGTGCCGCCGTGGCCATCGCCCTGGGATCCGTACTCGCCCTGACCGCCACCGCCTGCGGTGACGACGGCAGCGGCGCGGGCGGGGACAAGGGCTCCGAGGGCAGCGGCAAGGGCGAGATCGTCTTCTGGGACAACAACGGCGGTGTCCGCACCGACATCTGGAAGGAGGTCATCGCCGACTTCGAGAAGGCCAACCCGGACATCGACGTCGAGTACGTCGGGATCGCCTCCACGGAGTACCAGTCCAAGGTGGACACGGCCATCCAGGGCGGCGGCCTGCCGGACGTCGGCGGTGTCGGCGCGGCCATGGCCGCCGGCTTCGCCGCCCAGGGCGCGCTGGAGCCGCTCGACGACCGGCTCTCCAAGTCCTCCCTGAGCGGCAAGCTCAACGAGGCGATGGTCGAGTCGCTGAAGTCCGCCGGCGGCGGCGACGCCCTCTACTCGATCCCGACCTCCGCCAACAACGGTGTCCTCTACTACCGCACCGACCTGTTCAAGGCGGCGGGCCTGGCCGAGCCGACCGACTGGGACAAGTTCTACGAGGCCGCCGAGAAGCTCACCGACAAGGACAAGAACAAGTTCGGCTACACCATCCGCGGTGGCGCCGGCTCCATCGCGCAGGCGCTGGACGCGATGTACGGGCAGTCGGGGATCACCGAGTTCTGGGACGCGAGCGGTGAGAAGACCACCGTGAACGACCCGAAGAACGTCGAGGCCCTGGAGAAGTACGTCGGCCTCTACAAGAAGGTCACGCCCGCGGCCGACCTCAACAACGACTTCACCAAGATGGTCGCGCAGTTCGACTCCGGCACGATCGGGATGCTGAACCACAACCTGGGCTCGTACCAGGACCACGTGAAGGCGTTCGGCGACAAGTTCCGGGGCATCCCGCAGCCGACCGGGCCCGGCGGCAAGCGGGTCCAGGTGTCCAACCCGGTCGACGGGCTCGGCTTGTTCAAGAGCTCGAAGAACAAGGAAGCCGCCTGGAAGTTCATCGAGTTCGCCACCTCGCACGAGGAGAACTCCAAGTTCAACAAGTCGGCCGGGCAGGTGCCGTCGAACAACGACGCCGCGAAGGACGCCTGGATCTCCGAGGCGGAGCCGACGAAGCTGGCCGCCGCCGCGCTGACCGACGGGTCGACGACGATCGTGCAGCTGCCGTACTACCTGCCGGACTGGAACACGATCTCCAAGGCCGACAACGAGCCGGCCTTCCAGAAGGTGATGGACGGGCAGAGCACGGCGAAGGAGTTCCTGGACACGCTGGCCGAGCAGCTGAACAAGGCGCAGGCCGAATGGCAGGAGCAGAAGGGCTGACGCTCGGCCGGCAGCGACCCTCCGCCGCCGGTCCGTCGTGACCGGCGGCTGGTTCCCCGCGCCCCGACAGGGGCGCGGGGGGCACCCCCCACCGGAAAGGCATCGCACAACCCCCCTACTTCGCACGCCCTGTTGAGAAAGGCACCCCGCACGTGTCACTCACCCGCAGACAGGTCACCGGCGCGGCGCTCGCCGCCGTTCCGCTCGCCGTCGCCGCCACGGGGCCCGCGTACGCCGCGGGTTCGCCCGGCGGGTCACGCCGCGAGCGCACCCTCTACATCGCCGGCGATTCCACCGCCGCCCAGAAGTACGCCGACGCCGCGCCCGAGACCGGGTGGGGGATGGCGCTGCCGTTCTTCCTCGGAAAAGGGCTGGCCGTCTCCAACCACGCCGTGAACGGGCGGAGTTCGAAGAGCTTCATCGACGAGGGGCGCCTGGACGTCATCCTCGGAGCCCTTCGCCCCGGGGACTTCCTGATCGTCCAGTTCGGGCACAACGACTCCAAGATCGCCGATCCCACGCGGTACACCGAGCCGTGGACGACCTACCAGGACCATCTGCGCCAGTACATCGACGGCGCACGGGCACGGGGCGCGCGGCCGGTGCTCGCCACCTCCGTCGAGCGCAGGAAGTTCGACCCGGACGGCAACGCCCTGCCGACCCACGGCGACTATCCGGCAGCGGCGATCGCTCTCGCCGCGGAGGAGGGGGTCGCCCTCCTCGACATCCAGGCGCTGTCGATCGCGTTGTGGCAGAGGCTCGGGGTCGAGGAGACCAAGAAGTACTTCAACTGGACCGGGACCGAGCAGGACAACACGCACTTCAACCCGCCGGGGGCGATCGCCGTCGCGCGGACGGTGGCCTCCGAGCTGCTTCGTCGACGGGTCCTCGCGCGTCGTGACGTGCGCCGTCTGGACGAAGAGGTGCCGGACTCCTGGATCACGTGGCCCGTGGCGTAGTCGCCCGTCCCCGCGGTCCACCGCGCCCTCGCACGCTCCCACGAGAAGACCTCCCTCCCCCTTTGCTGTGAAAGGAACCGCACCCATGCGTCCTCGTATCTGGCATGCCCATGTCATGACATCCGTCGTCGGCTGTACCGCGCTGGTGCTCGGGGTCGCCGGCTCCGGCGTCGCCCAGGCCCAGGCCCAGGCCCAGGAGCGTGATCTCGCCCGCCAGGTCCTCGGTGCCGGAGACGGGTGGGGATCGGCGGAAGGCGGCACCACCGGCGGTTCGGCGGCCGACGCCGACCACGTCTACACCGTCACCACCTGGGCGGAGTTCAAGGCCGCACTGGCCGCCGGCGGAGACGCGCCGAAGATCATCAAGGTGAAGGGGATGATCGACGCCGTCTCCGAGGGCTGCGAGGCCTTCGTCACGGGCGGCTACGACCTCCAGCAGTACCTCAAGGACTACGACCCGGCCGTCTACGGCAACGACCAGGTCGCCAAGGGTCCGCAGGAGGACGCGCGGGTCGCGTCCATGGCCAACCAGGACTCGGCGATCAAGGCCAACATCCCGTCCAACACCACCATCGTCGGCGTCGGCAAGAACTCCGGCATCCTCGGCGGCAGCCTCCAGATCAAGGGCGTCTCGAACGTCATCATGCGCAACCTCACCATCGAGGCCCCGCTCGACTGCTTCCCCAAGTGGGACCCCACCGACGACAACAACACCGGCAACTGGAACTCCGAGTACGACACCGTGGTCGTCTACGGCACCGACCACGTGTGGCTCGACCACAACACGTTCACCGACGGGCGTTACCCCGACAGCGAGCGGCCGGTCTACTTCGGCAAGGTCTTCCAGCAGCACGACGGGCTGACGGACATCGTGCGCGGCTCCAACTACGTGACGGTGTCCTGGAACCGCTACGAGAACCACGACAAGAACATGCTGATCGGCAACGGCGACGGCCTCGCCGCCACGGACGGCGGCAAGCTCAAGGTCACCATGCACCACAACCGCTTCGACGGGATCCTCCAGCGCTCCCCGCGCGTGCGGTTCGGCCAGGTCGACGTCTACAACAACCACTACGTCGTCACCGAGGAGCAGAAGGACGACTACTACATCTTCGGTGTCGGCATCTCCTCGCAACTGCACGCCAGCGACAACGCGATCACGCTGCCCGCGGGCGCGAGCGTCGGCAAGGCCCTGAAGAGGTGGAACGACTCCCCGCTCACCGCCGAGAACAACTACGTCAACGGCAGGCTGACGGACCTCATCGCCGTCCACAACGCCGAGATCCCCTCGGAGTTCCTCCGGTCCGGCGCCGGGTGGACGCCCACCCTGCGGACCAAGGTCGACAAGCCGCGCGCCGTGCCGGGCATCGTCGCGAACCGCGCGGGCGCCGGGAAGGTCTGCTGATGGCCGAGCGCCAAGGAGGGCTGAGCAGACGGTCGTTCGTGGCCGCCGGGGTCGGGACCGCACTCGCGCTCGCCGTCGCGCCCGGGGCCCAGGCGGCACCGGCGGCCGAGGCCGACCGCGCCGCCCGTGGCCGCCGGGTCTTCGGGCGGTACGGATCGCCGGCCGCCCGCCTCGACGACCGGACCCTGTACGTGGACGCCGGCGGCGCGGGTGACTTCACCACCGTCCAGGCCGCCGTCACCGCGGCGAGCGGCACCGGACACACGCTGGTCGTCGCGCCCGGCGTGTACCGGGAGACCGTCGCCGTCGGCGTCGCCCGTAAGGAGATGACCTGGATCGGGGCCTCCGGGGACGCCCGGGACGTCGTGGTCGTGTACGACAACGCGGCCGGCACCCCGAAGCCCGGCGGTGGCACCTACGGCACCACCGGGTCCGCCACGACCCTGGTGCAGGCCGACGGGTTCACCGCGCGGGACATCACCTTCGCCAACGACTGGCTGCGCGCCGACCACCCCGGGATCAGCGGCACCCAGGCCGTCGCCCTCAAGGTGCAGGGCGACAGGTCGGCGTTCCTGCGGTGCCGGTTCCTGGGGCACCAGGACACGCTCTACGCCGACTCGATGGCGCTCGGCACCTTCGCCCGGCAGTACTTCCGCGACTGCTACGCCGAGGGGGACGTGGACTTCGTCTTCGGGCGGGCCACGGCCGTCTTCGAACGCTGCCACTTCCACACCCTGACCAGGACCGACCTGGGGTCCGCGCCGTACGGGTTCGTCTTCGCGCCCTCCACGGCCGGCGCCAACCCGCGCGGCTATCTGGTGAGCCGGAGCCGGATCACCAGCGAGGCCCCCGACGCCTACTACAAGCTGGCCCGCCCCTGGGTGCCCAGCTCGGACACCACCGCCCGGCCCATGCTCACCGTGCGCGAGACCCGCCTCGGTGCCGGGATCGACGCGGTCGCGCCCTACACCAACATGTCGTCGGGCTTCCCCTGGCAGGACCAGCGGTTCGCCGAGTACCGGAACACCGGACCCGGCGCCGTCGTCTCCGTCCCGGAGAACCGGCCCCAGCTCACGGCCGCCGAAGCCGCCTCCGCCACCCGTGAGGCGTACCTCGGCGACTGGACCCCGTGGGAGAGGTGCTGAGATGCGCCGACGCACCCTGCTCGGCGGGATCGCCGGCGGCCTGGTGGCCGCCGGCGCGGCCCCCGCCCTCGCCCACGGCCGCCGGGTCCTGCACGTCCGGCCCGGCGGATCGGTCCAGGCCGCCGTGGACGCCGTCACCGGACCCGGCTGGACGATCGTGGTCCACCCGGGGACGTACCGCGAGGTCGTCAACATCCCAGTGGGCAAAGGACAGTTGACCCTGCGGGGCGTCTCCCGCGACCCCCGCGCCGCCGTGATCGTCTTCGACCGGGCCAACGGCACCCCCAGGCCCGAGGGCGGCACGTACGGCACTGCGGGCTCCGCCACCTTCACCTCGGCGGCGCCGGGCCTGACCGTACGCGACCTGACCCTCGCCAACGACTGGCTGCGCGCGGACCACCCGGACTACACCGGAACCCAGGCGGTCGCCGCGTACGTCACCGGGGACCGCTCGCACTTCGAGAACGTCCGGTTCCTCGCCCACCAGGACACGCTGTTCGCGGACACCACCGCGCTCGACGCCTTCGACCGGCAGTACTACCGCCACTGCTACATCGAGGGCGACGTCGACTTCGTGTTCGGGCGGGCCCGCGCCGTCTTCGACTCCTGCCACTTCCGCACCCTCCGGCGGGACGTGTCCTTCACCCCCAAGGGCATGGTCTTCGCCCCCGCCACCGCCCGCGCCAACCCCTACGGCTTCCTCGCCCTGCGCGGCCGGATCACCTCCGGCGCCGAGGACGCCGCGTACAAGATCGCCCGGCCCTGGGTGCCCTCGTACGAGACGACCGCCTGGCCCTCGCTGGTCGTGCGGGACACCTGGATCGGCCCCGGGATCGACGCCGTCGCGCCCTACACCAACATGCGCGACGCCTACCCCTGGCAGACCATGCGCTTTCGCGAGTACGCCAACTCCGGCCCGGGCGCGGTCGTCTCCGTGCCGGAGAACCGGCCCCAGCTGACGGCGGCCGAGGCGAGCGAGCACACCCGGCGGACCTATCTCGGGGACTGGAGGCCGTATGCCGGCCGGTGAACCGGCGGGCGGCCCCGACCCGCCCGGGACCCGTGGATCCGTGGGGCGCCGGGCGTTCGTCGTGGGCGCGGGGGCGGCGGCGTTCACGGGCGCCGGAACGGCCGCGGCGGCCGGGGCGGAGCCGTCGGGCGTCGCCGGGGCCGCCCTGGCCGGCACCCTCCCCGACTTCCACCCCCTCCTCAAGGACGAGCTCCGCTTCCCGCTCGCCTGGGGCACCTCCCCGATCCGGGACTTCCGCACCTGGAGGCGAGTCGCCCGGGCCAAGGTCGAGGACCATCTCCTCGTCGCCCGGGACGACACCCCGTACGACCCCGAGTTCGACGCACGGCGAGCCGAAGGCGACGGCTACGTCCGTGAGTCGGTGACCTTCTCCCTCACCCGGTACGGCCGCGTCCGGGGCGCCCTGCTCACCCCGCACGGCACCGGACCGTTCCCGGCCGTCCTCCTTCTGCACGACCACGGCGCCAAGTTCGACATCGGCAAGGAGAAACTCGTCCTGCCGTGGTCCGACGAGAGCCGGCTGGCCTCCGCGCGGGCCTGGGCCGACCGGTACTTCAGCGGCCGGTTCGTCGGCGACGAACTGGCCCGCCGCGGCTATGTCGTCCTCGCCGTCGACGCGCTCGGCTGGGGCGACCGGGGACCGGTCGGTTACGAGGAACAGCAGGCCCTCGCGAGCAACCTCTACAACCTGGGCTCCTCGCTCGCCGGGCTGATGGCCAGGGAGGACGTGCGCGCCGCGGGCTTCCTGGCCGGCCTCGACCGGGTGGACCGGCGCCGGGTCGCGGCCCTCGGGTTCTCGATGGGCGCGTTCCGGGCCTGGCAGACGGCCGCGCTCAGCGACGACATCGCGGCCGCCGCGAGCGTGTGCTGGATGACCGGCCTCAAGGAGGTCATGGTCCCCGGCAACAACATCCTGCGCGGCCAGTCCTCCTACTACATGCTCCACCCCGGGCTCGCCCGGCACCTCGACTTCCCCGACGTGGCGAGCATCGGCGCCCCCAAGCCGATGTTCTTCCTGAACGGCGGCCTCGATCCGCTGTTCCCCGCCGACGGCGTCCGCGCGGCCCACGACAAGCTGCGCGCCGTCTGGCGGTCCCGCCACGCCGAGGAGCGGCTGCGGCTGAAGACCTGGCCCGACCTCGGCCACGTGTTCACCGCGCCCCTGCAGGACGAGGTCGTCGACTGGTTCGACTCCGTCCTGTGAAGCACCCCACCCGCACGAGAAAGGAACCGCTCTCCATGTCTCGTCGTACCGCTCTGGCCCTGGGCACCGCCCTGGCCCTCGGCACCGGTCTGGCCGTGCTCCCCACCCAGGCGCACGCCGCGACCGTGGTCGTCAGCAACTCCACCGACCTGGCCAACGCCATCAAGAACGCCACCGCCGGCACCGTCATCCAGGTGCGCGGCGGCACGTACTACCCGACGGCG
The DNA here is from genome assembly GCF_019599145.1 of Streptomyces akebiae. Lineage (NCBI taxonomy): Bacteria > Bacillati > Actinomycetota > Actinomycetes > Kitasatosporales > Streptomycetaceae > Streptomyces > Streptomyces akebiae. The sequence continues at coordinate 7,998,258 of NZ_CP080647.1, forward strand.
ACCCTCCAGTCGACGGCCAACGGCACCTCCTCCAGCCGGATACACCTCCAGCCGTACGGCTCGGAGACCGTGAAGATCGACGGCTCGAACCTCCCCGACGGCGACTGGATCTTCAAGCTGACCGCCGACTACTGGACCGTCTCCGGGATCACCTTCCAGAACTCCCCGGACAGCGCGGTCGTCTGCCAGTCCTGCGCCTCCACGGTGTGGGACAACATCAAGACCATCAACGGCGGCGACTCCGGCTTCACGCTCACCGGCGACAGCACCACCAACAACACCGTCCGCAACATCGACTCCTACGGCCACTACGACCCGGCCAACCACGGGGAGAACGCCGACGGCATCGCCGTGAAGTACGGCTCAGGCAGCGGCAACCTCATCACCGGCGCCCGCCTCTACAACAACTCGGACGACGGCCTGGACTTCTGGTCCTTCTCCTCGCCCGTCACCGTCGAGCACACCTGGGCGATGGGCAACGGCAAGAACCGCTGGGGGGACTCCGCGTTCGCCGGCGACGGCAACGGCTACAAGCTCGGCGGCGACGGCGAGACCGTGGCCCACGTCATCAACAACTCGGCGGCCTGGGACAACGCGGGCAACGGCTTCACCGAGAACAGCAACAAGGGCGCCATCGTCATCAACCGCACCACCGCCTACGCCAACGCCAAGTGGGGCTACTACTTCGCCACCGGAGCGGCCCGCCTCGGCAAGAACCTGGCGGTGGGCAACGGCGGCGGCTCGGCCAACAAGGGTTCGTCCGTCGTGTCGTCCGGCAACAACTGGGACTCCGGCATCTCGACCCCGTCGTTCCGCTCCACCGACGCCTCCTCGACGTACAACGCCCGTTCGTCGAGCGGCACCCTGCCCGCGACCACCTTCCTGACCACGGGCAGTACGACGATCGGCGCGACGATGAACTGACCGGCGCGTGCTCGTCCGGCACGCCGGGCAAAACGATTCTGTCGACATGGAGCCGGTGCGACCCCACACAGTGTTGCGCGACGAACAGCGCATGCGCATCTGAGTGGAGTGGTCCTCGTGGTCGGTAGTCCTCGCCCGCTGATCCTGATTCGCGGATTCGGCGGCCCCGGTGTGTCGGACGAACGGCGCGACGCGTATCAGGGATTCAACAACGGCAGCGTCTACGCGGAGCGCTACGGCGAGAACTACATCTACGAGGGATTCGTCCTGCGCGCCCTCAAGTCGCGGCTCCACCCGTACCGGGACGCGACCAACGTCGTCGGCTACTACGAGAAGGAGCAGAAGCCCAGACCGGGCGAGCGCGACGGATGGCCCGAGCACCTGCTCACCGGCACCATGGTGGTGGACGTCCCCATGGCGCGCGAGGTGCTGGGCCAGGGCGCCCTCGGGACCCTGTGGATCTACCGCTACTACGACCTCCTTCCCCGGAAGATCGACCGCTTCGGGGAAGGACTGGTCAGGCTCATCGAGATCATCCGGCACGGCATGCGCCCGGACGAGGAGTTCACCGGTGTGGACATCGTCGCGCACAGCATGGGCGGCCTCGTCACCCGGGCCGCCCTGAGCCGGCTGGGGGACGGCAGCGCGGACGTCATCCACCGCATCGTCACCCTGGGCACACCGCACCGGGGGATCGCGTTCCAGTACCTGCCCGACGCGCTGGTCAAGTGCCTGCCCGACGCGGTCGCGGACGAGATCGCCGCCTTCGACCCGGACCGCACGGACATCCGGGCCATCCCGTTCCCCGTCAGGCGGATCCTCACGGTGGTCGGCACGGACCACCGCTCCTACAGCAACAAGTTCGCCACCCTGGGCAATCGCATCGCCGGCCTGATCGACGAGGGCACACTCACCTACAACCGCAGCGACGGCCTGGTCAAGCAGGCCTCCGCCCAGATCCCGGGTGCTCCCCGGACCTTCGTCCACAAATGCCACGGCGGCGAGGACTCCCTGGTGACATCGCGCGAGGCCTACGAGGTAGCCATGCGCTTCTTCCACGGCACGCACCACGTGCGGCTGCGACTGGACAGGGCCGAGGTGACGCGTGGCCGGGACCTCTTCGGCCGCAGCGAGTTCTATTTCGGGGTGTCCGTCAAGCCTCGGTTCGTCGACTTCGACCTGTGCCACCAGAGCAGCGAGGCCGAGAACCACTACGGCCCCTTCCGCAAGGCCGACTTCACCGACGACCTGCCCGATCTCGCCGCGGAGTTGAGCAAGCCGCTCTCGGAACCGGGTGACGCCACCACCGGGTGGGCGGACGAGAACCGGCTGATCTGGGAGGGCTGGGTCGACGCCGCCGCCAAACCCGAGGGGGCGGTGGACCGGAGCGTGGTGCTCCGCCTCGACGTCCAGGTGTACGAGCGGGACAGCCTCGGCATCGGATTCTCCGACAACCTCGTCTTCCGCAAGCACTACTACGTCCAGGCGGTGCCCGATGGCGCGGGGGAGTGGTCGCTGTACCTCCACACCGGCGAGCGCTTCCTGGCGCCGGGGGTGAGCACCGAGGAAGGGCACGCCGCCGCGGAGGACGAGCAGGTGTCGGAGGTGTGGCCGATGAGGCCCACCGACGAGGGTGGGCCCGGCAGCTGGACCTTCCAGGTCGGTGGGACCGGCTTCAAGGCGGACCTGCTGCTGACGGTGACCGACGAACGGACTACGGGCGCCGCACCGGCCTGATCGACTCCAGGGTCGGCACCACCGGCCGGATCGTGCCGTCGGCCGCGAACTCCATGCGGTCGACGGTCGTCTCGCGGTGGGTGCCGTCCCCGCCGGGCCTGCCGGGGCCGTTGAGGGCGAACCGGTGGTACACCATGTACCAGTCGTCCGTGCCCGGTGCGTTCACCACCGAGTGATGGCCGGTGGCGAGGATGCCGTACTCGGGACGCTTGGACAGGATCGTGCCCCGTTTGGTCCACGGGCCCAGCGGGGACGGTCCGGTCGCGTAGGCCACGTGGTAGTTCTCGCTGCGGGTGTCGTCCTCGGACCACATGAAGTAGTACGTGCCCTCACGCTCGATCACGAAGGAGCCCTCCCGGAAGTCGTCCGGGGTGATGTCCTTCACCTGACCCGGGTCGAACGACACCATGTCGTCGTTCAGCGGCACCACGTAGCCGTGTCCGTTGCCCCAGTACAGGTACGACCGCCCGTCGCCGTCGGTGAAGACCGACGGGTCGATCATCTGGCCCTTCAGCGACCCGCCCTTGGCGACCAGGGGCTTTCCGAGGGCGTCCTCGAACGGACCGGCGGGGGAGTCGGCCACCGCCACACCGATCTGCTGCTCGGCGCAGAAGTAGAAGTAGTACTTGCCGTTCCGTTCGGCGATCGCCGGGGCCCAGGCGTTCTTGTCGGCCCAGGACACGTCGGGTCCCAGGTCGAGGATGACGCCGTGGTCCTTCCAGTGGACGAGGTCCTTCGACGAGAACGCCTTGAACCGTGTGCCGCTCCAGCCGGGGAAGCCGTCCGTGGTCGGGTAGATCCAGTAGCGGCCGTCCATGTACGTGACATCGGGGTCGGCGTAGAGGCCGGGCAGGACCGGGCTGCGGGCCGGCACCGCCTCGACCGTCCAGACGCGTTGCGTGCCGTCGGCGGCGGTGACCGTGTACTTCTGCGGCTTGCGGAAGTCGCGTCGGGTGCCCGACCGCGGGCTCACCGTCGCGCCCTCACCGAGCCGGAGCTCCGGCGCCAGCCGTCGCAGGGCTGCTTCGCCGGTGTCCGGCCCCATCGGCAGGACGACCTTGTTCGCGGCCTCCGTGACGATCGCGTACCCCTTCTGGCCCTTCACCGTCGCGTCCACGACCGAGGCGGGGCTCACCGGGTACGCGGCCAGCAGCCGGTCGTACTCCTCCTGCGTCACCGGCATCACCGTGCCGTGGCGCGGGCTCGCGGGAAGCTGGTAGTTCTTCGACATGGTCCACTTGCCCGAGTCGAGGTCGGTGGTCTCGAAGGGGACGTAGCCGCGGCCGCCGTACTCGTCGATGAACAGGTACCACTTCTCCTCGGTGTTGGACTTGAACACCGTCGGGCCCTCACCGCGGTCGATGGAGCCGCTGCCGACGCAGTCCGAGACGAAGTCGTACGAGGTGTCGGTGAGCGACGTCGACTTCTCCGCGGTGATGAACTTCGAGCACGGGCTGGAGGAGGTGGGGTCCCGCTCGTCCTTGGTGTACCGGTAGTACGTGCCCTTGTGCTTGACCACCGTCGAGTCGATGACCGAGTAGCCGGGATCGTCCCAGACCTTCGGCTCGCTGAAGGTGCGGAAGTCCTTGGTCGTCGCGTACAGCATCTTGTTGTAGGTCGAGCCGGTGTGGTCCGGGTCGTCGTCGGCGTACAGCTTCGACGCCCAGAAGACGACGAACTCACCCAGGCTGTCGTCCCAGTAGGCCTCCGGCGCCCAGGTGTTGCCCGCCTTGTCGGGCGAGACCTTCACCAGCCGCTGGTCGGTCCAGTGCACCAGGTCCGTGGACTCCCAGATCATGATCGACTTGCTGCCGTGTCTCTGGACCTGGTCCCAACTGCCGCTGCTGTTGCGGTACATCCGCAGATCGGTGGCGATCATGTAGAACTTGTCGCCGCCGGGGGCGCGGATCACGGACGGGTCGCGCAGCCCCTTCTCGCCGATCGTCGAGGTGAGGACCGGCTTCCCGGCGTTCAGCTCCCGCCAGTGCAGGGCGTCGTCGCCCCGGCTGAGGGCGTAGCGGATCTGCTCGCCGTCGGCGGTGCCCTCGCCGGTGAAGTAGGCGAAGAGATAACCGGCGTACTCCGGTTTCTTCTCGGAGCGTGCGGGCCGTGGGGAGGAGTCGGGCGCCGGTTGGGCGGCGCCCGGTGGGGCGGCCAGGAGGCCGAGGACGAGGGCCAGGAGGGGAAGCAGGAGCGTACGGGCGGTGGGGCGCATGACACATCCTGTGGAAGTCTGATGGATTCTGTTTGCCGTGTCGCCCTCGGAGTCTCATCAGTGGCGCTCCAGGGCGTCAATCGGTGTGCGTGTGAAGACTCCCAGCGAAACTTTCGAGCGATTTCGCGGGGCGCGGCAACCCTTTCCCGGCGGGCGGCGACCAGTGATCAGAAGCGGGCCGGGGCGGCCCCTCCGGCCCGCTTCGTTCCTCGTCTCCCGAAGACGCGTCCCCTGCGAAAGGAACACCCGTGCGTCAGACCTCTGGACGCCACCGAAGAACCCGGACCCTGTCGATCGCCGCCGCCGTGTCCGTCGCCGCGGGGGCCGGCGGCGTCCACCTCGGCCTCACGCACGACGGTGCCCAGGCCGCCGCCACCACCGTCACCGTCTCCAGCACCGCGTCGCTGGAGGCGGCCGTGGCCGGCGCCCGAGCGGGTACGACGATCCAGGTCCGCGCCGGCACCTACCGGCCGACGCGGACCCTGAAGTCCACCGCGAACGGCACCCCCTCCGCCCGGATCACGCTCACCGCTCTCCGCGGCGAGAAGGTCAGGATCGACGGGTCCGCGCTGCCCGCCGGCTCCTGGCTCGCCGGGATCTACGGCGACCACTGGACGGTCTCCGGCATCACCTTCCAGAACTCCCCGGCCCAGGGCCTGGTCGTCACGTCCTCGGTCGGCGGGATCTTCGAGAACCTCGTGACCGCGAACAACGGCGACTCCGGCTTCACGCTGCGCGGTGACGGCACGACGGACAACCTCGTACGGAACCTGGACAGTCACGGCAACTACGACGCCGCGACCCACGGCCAGAACGCCGACGGCATCGCCGTGAAGTTCGGCTCCGGCACCGGCAACAGGATCACCGGAGCGCGCCTCTACGGCAACGCGGACGACGGCCTCGACCTCTGGCAGTTCTCCTCGTCCGTCACCATCGACCACTCCTGGGCCTTCGGCAACGGCAGGAACCGCTGGAAGGACTCCGCGTTCGAGGGCAACGGCAACGGGTTCAAGCTGGGCGGCGGCGGGGCCTCGGTCGCGCACTCGGTCAACAACAACGCGGCCTGGGACAACACGCTGCACGGGTTCACCGAGAACTCCAACACCGGCGCGATCCTGCTGAACCGGAACACGGCGTACGGCAACAAGGCGACCGGGTTCTACTTCTCCACCGGCAAGGCCCGGCTGGCGCGGAACCTCGCGGTGGGCAACGGGACGGGGAAGGCGAAGCAGGGCTCCGCCACGGTCTCGGCAGCCAACAACTGGGACAGCGGCATCACCACGCCGGCCTTCCGCTCGACGGACGCGGCCACCGCGTACGCCGCCCGGCGCACGGACGGGTCCCTGCCGATCACGACGTTCCTCACCACGGGCTCCAAGGCCATCGGCGCGACGATGAACTGACCCGCCGCGCGAGGCGGGAACGCGCAGGGGTGAGAAGAAGGCGCCCCCCGCCGGTCGTCACCGGCGGGGGGCGTTTTTCGTGCCGACCCCGAGGGGGGCTCCGGTCGGCACCGACTGCCGGCCGAGGGGGGCTCGGGCCGGCAGGTCCACGCAGTCGAACGAGGTGCCCGGACCGAGGAGGCCCGTGCCGCTCGAACCACTGACCATGTCGAGTGTCAGTACGTCGTACTCACTGGTGTTCGACTTCCACGCACTTGCAGGGACGCCGTGGAGGAAGGTGGGGTTGTCCGCCCGGTACCGGCGAGACCCGGTTGTTGATGGATACCCGCGCCCGCCCTCCCGCGAACGCGCACGCTCCCCTCCCCTTCTTGGCGAGGGGCTCACTTGTAGGTGATGGCGGATGACGAGAACTTGCAGGTGGTCCCGTCCGCGCCGACGCCGATCCGGGTCGGCTCCTTGCCCGAGCTGTTGCCCTTGAAGCGCACGCAGGTCTTGACCTTCTTCTTCGGGTCGCCGTGGATGCGGATCTTCGACAGCGTCGCGGTGTCGCGGTAGTTGGCGTTCACGCCGACGATCGCCTGCAGGGGCGCCACGACGTCGATGTCGCTCAGCACGATCGTGCGCTTGTACTGCTTCTTGCAGTTGCCGCAGGAGCGCACCAGCTTGCCGGAGTCCCGCACCCGGAAGCCGGTGATGCTGAGCCTGCCGGCGCCGTTGAACTGGAACACCTTGTCCGAGGCCTTCTTCGCGCCCCCGCCGATGACCTTGTACACGGCCTTCGACGACGTGCCCTTGAAGCTGGCCGCGTCCTCGCCGACATCCAGCCACCACACGTTCTTCAGGGTGCAACTGCCCTTGCAGTGCACCCCGTCCGCCCCCGGAAGACCGATGATCACGTTCTTGAGGACGGCACCGTCGGCCAGCTCGAAGACCGGGTCCTGCCCCTCGTCCTGGCCGCCGCCGCCGAGCGCGCCCTTGCCGAAGAACTTCCTCAGCTTGCCGTCGTAGGTGCCCTTCACCTCGATCGTCGAGGAGACGGCCTTGCTGCCCTTGGCCGTCGGCCAGGTGGCGGCGGCGTCGGCGGGGGACAGCAGCGACGTCGTGAAGAGCGCCCCGCCGGTGAGGGCGAGGGCGGCCACCGAGCCGATCACGGCCCTCCGGCCCGTGACCCGACGGCGGTGCCGGACGCGCTGCTCTGCAGGTGCGGTCATGTACCCGATCCCTCGCTGGTGGTGACTCTTGCGCCTACTGGTCGCCACCGGTGGAGAAAGGGTTGCCGCGCCCACAGATCTTTTTCACGGGAACTTCTTCACGGACCCCTCCTGTGACCTCCCGTGAACGTGACCTCCCGTGCCCTCCTTTGAGGGTCTCCGCCACGAATCTCCGCTACGAATCGCCCTCGTCCGAGGAGTCGTTGTCGTCGTTGTCGTCGTCGTGGCCCTCGAAGTCGCCGCCCACCGTGAGGTCCTCGCCGCCCGCCCTGGCGGTCATCGTGTAGCGGTCGTCGCCCGCGTCACGGCCACCGCGCTCGTGGTTGTACTGCCCGGCGAAGACGAACTCGCCCTTCGGGACCGTGCGTCCGTCCTTGAGCACCCAGGTGTAGACCAGGAACCCGTCGTCGGACGTGACCGTGAGGTCGAAGTCCTGCTCCGGCAGCGACCGCCAGGCGCCGGCCGAGGAGACCCCGCCGGTCTGGGCGATCGTCAGCTGGACGGTCAGCTCGGTGAGCTGCTCACTCGTCTTCAGGGTGAGGTTGCTCTGCGCCCAGAAGTCGTTGCTGTGCGGGTCGACGGAGCCGTCCGACCAGAGCGGGCCGTCCTCCTCGTTCTTCGAAGTGGGCAGCTTCGGCACCGTCGTGCCCTTGGGCGACGGGCTCTTCGACGGCGTCGAGCCGGGCTTCTCCTCCTGCTTCCCGCCGACGCCGGGGCTCGGGCGGTCCGGCCGGACCGGGGCCCGGCTCGTGGCGGCGGGGGAGTCGACCGGAGTCGGGGAGACCACGACCGTCTGATCGGCCGGCGGGGTCGCCTCGCCCTTCACCGCGGAGGCGACCGCGTAGCCGCCGACCGCGAGCACGCCCGCGACCCCGGCGGTGGCGGTGACCACCCGCACCCAGCCCCACAGCGGCGGCCGGGTCGCCTTGCGGCTCCGGCGCTCCTCGGGGGCGGCCATACCGCGCTCGATCCGGGCCAGGATGCGGGCGCGGTCGGGCTCGTGCGCCTCGGCCGACTCGCGCAGCCGGGCGCGCAGCTCCTCGTGCACGTCCCTCATCGGTCCCTTCCTCCGGTGCCGGTCACGCCCGCGCGGGTCACGCGCGGTTTCGTGACGCCCCCGCCCGCGATGCCCGCGTGCATCCGCTGCGGCGCGTCCTCGGTGCCGAGCAGCTTCTGCAACTCGGCCATCCCCTTGGACGTCTGGCTCTTCACCGTACCGACCGAGACGCCGAGGGCGAGCGCCGTGTCCTTCTCCGAGAGGTCGAAGGCATGACGCAGGACCACACAGGCCCGCTTGCGGAACGGCAGCCTGCGCAGCGCCGACTGGACGTCGACCACGCCGGGCACATCGGGATTCTCGGTCTTCTCCTCGCGCTGCGACCAGAACAGCGTGATCCTGCGGCGCTCACGGACCGCGCTGCGGATCCGGGTGCGGGCCAGGTTGGCGACGACGCCACGGGCGTACGCCACCGGATGGTCCGCCGCTCGGACCCGGTCCCAACGGTGCCACATCGCGAGCAACGCGTCCGCGGCCAGGTCGTCGGCGGCGTCCGCCTCACCCGTCAACAGGTGTGCCAGACGCGAGAGTTCGGCATAGTGCCGTTCGAAGAAGGCGTGGAACTCCACGGAGGCTGCGTCGTCGACGACTGTGCCCACGGGGACCTCTCTTCTCGCTGCGGCCCACAGCGGCCGAGCCGGCTCACTGTGCGTGTCATGTGAATGACATGTGGTCGTCCGGGGTCGCCCCCCGACGAGATCCGGAAGAGTAGCAGTGATCGTGAAGGGGGTTCGTACGCGGCTTCGAACGCCGTCTTGCAGGGAGAACTCCGATTCCGTAACACGGTGAAAACCTGAATCGGGTTCAACAGGGGAACAATCCAGCCAGCATCCGCGCGTAGTCCACGCATGTCACTAGGAGCACCGTTCATGTCCGACGCACAGAAGGTGGCCGACCGGCCCGCAGCCGAGCCACCCGGGGCGAACAGCGTCGATCGCTTCTTCAAGATCAGCGCCCGGGGGTCCACCTTCGCCCGTGAGATACGCGGCGGCTTCGCCACGTTCTTCACGATGGCGTACATCCTTGTCCTGAATCCCATCATCCTCGGCAGCGCGAAGGACAAGTACGGCCACACCCTCGACGGCGCCGAACTCGTCACCGCGACCGCCCTCGTGGCCGCCGTGATGACGATCATCATGGGTGTCGGAGGAAACCTTCCGCTGGCGCTCGCCGCGGGCCTCGGTCTCAACGCGGTCGTCGCCTTCCAGATAGCCCCGCTGATGAGCTGGTCCGACGCGATGGGCCTGGTCGTCCTCGAAGGCCTGCTGATCTGCGTCCTGGTGGTGACCGGCCTGCGTGAGGCCGTCATGCACGCCATTCCGCAGGCGCTGAAGCAGGCGATCAGCGTCGGCATCGGCCTGTTCATCGCCTTCATCGGCTTCGTCGACGCCGGGTTCGTCACCCGTATCCCGGACATCGCGAACACCACCGTGCCGGTCCAGCTCGGCGCCGGCGGCGCACTGTCCGGCTGGCCCATCCTGGTCTTCTGCGCCGGCGTCCTGCTGACCGTCGCGCTGCTCGCCCGCAAGGTGAAGGGCGCGATCCTGATCAGCATCCTGACGATGACGGTCGTTGCGATCGTGATCAATTCGGTGGCCGACATCAAGAGCTGGGGCCTGACCACCCCGAAGGTCCCCGACGACATCGTCGCCGCCCCCGAGTTCGGACTGATCGGCGACTTCAGCCTCTTCGGCTCGTTCGGCGAGACCACCGTCATCACGGTCGTCCTGCTGATCTTCACCCTGCTGCTCTCGGACTTCTTCGACACCATGGGCACGGTCGTCGGTATCACCGCCGAGGCGGGCCTGCTCGACGAGGAGGGCAAGGTCCCGAACCTCGGCCGGGTCCTCCTCATCGACGGCGCCGCCGCCGTCGCGGGCGGCGCGGCCTCCTCGTCCTCCGCGACCTCCTACATCGAGTCCGCGGCCGGCGTCGGCGAGGGCGCACGCACCGGGTTCTCCAACCTGATCACCGGCGGCCTCTTCGCGGTGGCGCTCTTCCTCACCCCGCTGCTGACCATCGTCCCCATGCAGGCCGCCGCGCCGGCGCTCGTCGCCGTCGGCTTCCTGATGATGACCCAGGTCAAGAACATCGACTGGGACAGGTACGAGATCGCGATCCCGGCGTTCCTCACCATCGCGGTGATGCCGTTCACGTACTCCATCACCAACGGCATCGGCGCGGGCTTCCTCGCCTTCGTCCTCATCAAGACGGTCCTCGGCAAGGCGAAGGAGATCCACTGGCTGCTGTGGGCGACCTCGGCGCTGTTCCTGGTGTACTTCGCGATCAACCCGATCCAGCAGCTGTTCGGCGTGAAGTAGTCGATGACGAAGGGCCGCCCTCCGGGGGGAGTGAGGGCGGCCCTTCCTATTCAGGTGGTCTCAGAGGGATCCCGTGGTCCCTCAGCCCTTCAACGCCGCCTCCATCACGGCCTTCGCGACCGGCGCCGCCAGCCCGTTGCCGCTGACCTCCGACCGCGCCGCGTTCGACTGCTCGACGACGACCGCGACGGCGACCTCCTTGCCGTCGGCCTTCGCGTACGAGGTGAACCAGGCGTACGGCGTCTTGCTGTTGTTCTCGCCGTGCTGGGCCGTACCGGTCTTGCCGCCCACCGTCGCCCCGCTGATCCGCGCGTTGGTGCCGGTGCCGTCCTCGACGACCGTCCGCATCGCCGACTGCAACTGCTCGGCGGTGTCGGAGCTCATGATCTCCTTCGTGTCCGCCTCGGAGTCGTAGTCCTCCAGGACGTCCCCACCGCCGTTGGTGATCTGCGCCACCATGTGCGGCGCGACGAGCTTGCCGCCGTTGGCTATCGCCGCCGACACCATCGCCATCTGGAGCGGCGTCGCGGTGACGTCGTACTGGCCGATGCCCGTCAGAGCCGTGGAGGGCTTGTTCATGTCCGACGGATAGACGCTCTCGTACGCCCGCACCGGCACGTCCTGCGTCTTGTCGTCGAAGCCGAACTTCTCGGCCGTCGCCCGCACCTTGTCCTGCCCGAGGTCGACGGCCATCTTCGCGAAGACGTTGTTGCACGAGTACTGCAGCGCCGTACGGATCGTGGCGTTCTCGCAGGGCGCGCTCGGATTCTCGTTGGACAGCTCCGTCTCGGTCTCCGGCAGCGTGTACGGGTCCGGGCTGACCGTCTTCTCGTCCACCGACGAGTACAGCCCGTCCTCCAGCGCGGCCGCCGCCACGACCAGCTTGAACGTCGACCCCGGCGGCAGCGGCTGGCGCAGTGCCCGGTTGGTCAGCGGCTTGTCCTCGTCCGCGTTGAGCTTCTTCCAGGCCGTACCGGCGGTGCCGGCGTCGGTGAGGGAGGACGGGTCGTACGACGGAGTCGACACCACCGCGAGGATCTTCCCCGTCGTCGGGTCGATCGCGACGGCCGCGCCCTTCTTGTCGCCGAGCGCGTCGTACGCCGCCTTCTGCACGGCCGGATCGATGGTGGTGATCACATTGCCCGGTTCGGCGCGCTGCCCGGTGACCGTGTCCATGACGGTCTTCAGCCGCAGGTCGGTGCCGTCGAGCAGGTCCTGGTAGACACCCTCCAGCTGGGTGGGCGCGTAGGCCTGCGAGGCGTAGCCCGTGACCGCCGCGTACAGCTCGCCGTCCTTGTACGTGCGCTTGTAGGCGAGGTCGCTGTTCTCGGTACGGGCCGAGCCGGTGATCGAGTCGCCCGCCACGATGATGTTCCCGAGCGGGTCGGCGTACGTCCGGATCGCGTTGCGCCGGTTGTTCTGGTCGTCCGCGAGCGCCGTCCCTTCGTAGAACTGCACCCACGTCGCCCTGACCAGCAGGGCGAGCACGAGCAGCAGGGAGAAGACGGCGGAGCGCCTGATCGTCTTGTTCATCGCACCCGGAAGGACGAGCGGGATGCGATCAATCGTTCCATCGGCCCGGCTTTCTCATGCGGTCCTCATGAAGCCGGGGTTGCCACGAGGCGGCGGATCAGAGTCTGCGGGTCGCCAGCGTCAGCCGGTCGCGGGCGTCGAAGAGGGCGTCCTTGACCAGCTGCTCGTGGGCCGGGGTCAGCCGGGCCACCGGGACGGAGCAGCTGATCGCGTCGCGGGCAGGTGTGCGGTAGGGGATCGCCACCCCGAAGCAGCGCAGCCCGAGCGTGTTCTCCTCGCGGTCCACCGAGAACCCCTGCTCGCGGATCTGGCGCAGCTCCTCGATGAGCCGCTCCCGGTCGGTGATGGTGTGCTCGGTCAGCGCCGGCAGCGTCTCCGGGAGCATCTTGCGGACCTGCTCGTCGGTGTGGGTGGCCAGCAGCGCCTTGCCGAGCGAGGTGGAGTGGGCGGGCAGCCGGCGGCCGACCCGGGTGAAGGGGCGTAGATAGTGCTGCGACTGGCGGGTGGCGAGATAAACGACGTTGGTGCCGTCGAGCCGGGCCAGGTGGATCGTCTCGGTGGTGTCGTCCGACAGCCGGTCCAGCGTCGGCCGGGCCAGCGCCACCACCTCGTCGCCGTCGATGTACGACGTGCCCACGAGCAGGGCCCGCACGCCGATGCCGTACCGGGTGCCGGTCGCGTCGGTCTCCACCCAGCCGAGCTCCACGAGGGTGCGCAGCAACATGTACAGACTCGACTTGGGATATCCGACGGCTTCCTGGACCGCCGCCAGGGAATGCATACCGGGGCGTCCGGCGAAGTATTCGAGCAGCTCAACGGTCCTTACCGCCGATTTGACCTGTGCTCCGCCGCCCGTCTCCACTGCCGTCATCGCCCTTGACCCCTTCGTTCGGCGAGAAGCTGAAGATATAGTCTCCGACAGAATATTCATCATCAGAGACGGCGTTCAGCATATCGAACGACGCTGGTGAATGACCCAGATATACCCCTGGGAATCGATCCAGAAATACGTGGAGGAACCCGCGGTGGCAGCAGCACCAGTCTGGAGTGTCGACCCCCGTACCGGGAAGCAGCGCGAGCAGGTTGCGGTGGAGGCCACAGCCCAGGAGGTGGACGCCGCCGTCCGCGCGGCGCACGCCGCCCGCGCCTCCCTGGCCGACCGCACGGTCCGCGCGGCCTTCCTGCGCACCGCCGCCGAACAGCTCCAGGCGGCCAAGGACCAGCTCGTCGAGGTCGCCGACGCCGAGACGGCGCTCGGCCCGGTCCGGCTCACCGGCGAACTCGCCCGCACCTGTTACCAGCTGCGGGCCTTCGCCGACATCGTCGACGAGGGCGCCTTCCTCGACGTGGTGATCAACCACCCCGACGACACCGCCACCCCGCCCATCCCGGACCTGCGCCGCTACAAGGTCCCCCTCGGCGTCGTGGCCGTCTACTCGGCCTCCAACTTCCCCTTCGCCTTCTCCGTCCCCGGCGGTGACACGGCGAGCGCGCTGGCCGCAGGCTGCCCGGTCGTCGTCAAGGCCCACCCCGACCACCCGGCCCTGTCCGAGCTGGTCGCGATCGTGCTGCGCCGGGCCGCCGCCGAGCACGGCATCCCCGAGGGCGTCCTCGGTCTCGTGCACGGCTTCGAGGCGGGCGTCGAGCTGGTCAAGCACCCGCTCGTCACCGCCGCCGGCTTCACCGGTTCGGTACGCGGCGGCCGTGCCCTCTTCGACGCGGCGGCCGCGCGCCCCGTGCCGATCCCGTTCCACGGCGAGCTGGGCTCCCTGAACCCCGTCCTCATCACCGAGGCCGCCGCCGCCGAGCGCGCCGAGACGATCGGCGCCGGGCTCGCCGGGTCGATGACGCTCGGTGTCGGCCAGTTCTGCGTGAAGCCGGGCCTGGTGCTGGCGCCCGCCGGTGACGCCGGTGACCGGCTGCTCAAGTCGCTCACCGACGCGGTCAGCGACGTCGACTCCGGGGTCCTGCTGGACCACCGGATGCGTGACAACTTCCTCGCCGGGGTCGCCGAGCGTGCCGAGCTGCCGGACGTGGAGTCGCCGGTGACCGCCGGCGCGGGCGGCGAGCACACGGTCAGCCCCGGGTTCCTGACCGTCCCCGCGGGCAAGCTGGCGGTCGAGGGCGAGCACGATCTGCTCCTGGAGGAGTGCTTCGGGCCGCTCACGGTCGTGGCCCGCTACGAGGACGAGGACGAGGCCAAGTCGGTGCTCTCCCGGCTGCCGGGCAACCTCACCGCGACGGTGCACGTGTCGGGCGAGGAGGCGGCCGAGGGAGGGCGCGGACCGGAGCTGCTGGCCGAGCTGACGCCGCTCGCCGGGCGTGTCCTCGTCAACGGCTGGCCGACGGGCGTGGCCGTTGCGGCGGCCCAGCACCACGGTGGGCCGTACCCGGCGACGACCTCCACGTCCACCTCGGTGGGCGGTACGGCGATCGAGCGGTGGCTGCGGCCGGTGGCGTACCAGGGGGCGCCCGAGGCGCTGCTTCCTCCGGAGCTGCGGGACGACAACCCGCTGGGGCTGCCGCGGCGGTTCAACGGGGTGCTGGAGCGCTAGCCCTCCGCGGGAGCGCCGTGGGCAGGGGCGCGGATCGGGTCCGGGCTGCGCGAGCGTCGTGGTTGCTCGCGCAGTTCCCGGCGCCCCCAAAAGCCTGCTGATGGGGGCCGGGAGCTGCGAGAATCCCCCGATGGACGTCGAAATTCCCGAACTCCCCTTCCCCCTTCGCACCTATGGCCCCGACGGGCACTGGTCCTACGAGGACGGCGTGCTCACCGGGTGGGCCGGTGCCCGGCAGGACCGTTTCGTGCCGCCCACGGACGAAGGGCTCGACCCGAAGTCGGACGCGCCCCGGCTGTTGGGGTCGCCGGAAGGGGACTTCCAGCTGATAGCCCGCGTCACCGTCGGCTTCGCCGCCGGGTTCGACGCGGGCGTGCTGTATGTGCACGTGGGGGAGCGGGCCTGGGCCAAGCTCTGCCTGGAGAACTCACCCGACGTGCCGACCGTGTGCACGGTGGTCACCCGTGGGCATTCGGACGACGCCAACTCCTTCACCGTCGAGGGCAGTTCGGTCTGGCTCAGGGTCAGCCGCACCGGCCGTGCCTTCGCCTTCCACGCCTCCCGCGACGGCAAGCGGTGGACCTTCGTCCGTCTCTTCACCCTGGCCGGCGAGCGGGAGAGCGGCGCCGCCCTGGTCGGCTTCATGACGCAGTCCCCGATGGGCGAGGGCTGCGTCGTCACCTACGACGAGATCGAGTTCCGCCCGAACTGGCCGGAGGACCTGCGCAACGGCAGCTGACCGGGGAATGAGCCGCGCTGCTTGAACGTTCATCCACCGTAGAAGCGGAGGCCGTCTCCGTACCCGTACGACCTGGAGAGAGCTGACACCATGCGCGTCGAGATCTGGAGCGACATCGCCTGCCCCTGGTGCTACGTGGGCAAGGCCCGCTTCGAGAAGGCACTCGCGGCCTTCCCGCACCGCGACGGTGTCGAGGTGGTACACCGCTCCTTCGAGCTCGACCCGGGACGCGCCAAGGACGACGTGCAGCCCGTGCTCACCATGCTGACCAAGAAGTACGGGATGAGCATGGCGCAGGCCCAGGCCGGTGAGCACAACCTCCGGGAGCAGGCGGCGGCCGAGGGGCTCGCCTACCGGGCCGAGGGCCGTGACCACGGCAGCACCTTCGACATGCACCGCCTGATCCACTTCGCCAAGGACCAGGGACGGCAGAGTGAACTGCTCCAGGCCTTCTACCGGGCGAACTTCGCGGAGGAGCGGTCCGTGTACGTCGACGCGGACGAGTACCTGGTCGAGCTGGCCGTCGAGGCGGGGCTCGACGAGCAGGCCGCGCGCAAGGTACTGGCCGACCCCGACGCGTACGCGGACGCCGTCCGCGCGGACGAGCGCGAGGCGGCGGAGCTGGGGGCGAACGGGGTGCCGTTCTTCGTGCTCGACCGGAAGTACGGGGTCTCCGGGGCCCAGCCCGCGGAGGTCTTCGAGAAGGCGCTCGCCCAGGCGTGGGGGGAGCGGCCCGCGCCGCTGAGGGTCGTGGCGGCGGCCGGCGCGGAGGCCTGCGGGCCGGACGGATGCGCGGTGCCGCGGTAACGGGGGCGCTGCGGCGCAGGTCAGACGCCATGCATAAGCGTTGCTTGGGGACAGGGCGCAGAACATCTCAATGGACGTGGGGTGCGCCCGGCCCCACAGTGGTCCCATGGAAACCTTCGAGAGCCTCGTTCGTGCCGAGTTCGTCCCGAAGAACACCTATCTGAACACCGCCAGTACCGGCCTGCTGCCCGCCCGGGCGGTCGACGCGATGAAGGCCGCCGTGGAGTCCGTGGCGGCCGGGCGGCCCCAGGACATGTTCGCCGACGTGGAGGCCGCGCGGGCGGCGTTCGGCCGGATCACCGGGGTGCCGGACCGCCGCGTGGCGGCCGGTGCCTCGGTCGCCGTCTACAGCGGGCTGATCGCCGCCGCGCTGCCCGCGGGCGCCGAGGTGCTGACCGCCGAGGGCGAATTCGCCTCCCTCGTGAACCCCTTCCATGTGCGCGGCGACCTCAAGGTGCGTCAGGTGCCGCTGGAGCGCGTCGCCGAGTCGGTGCGGCCCGGCACGGCACTCGTCGCGGTGAGCGCCGCGCAGTCCGCCGACGGCCGCCTCGCCGACCTGGACGCGATCCGCGAGGCGGCCCGGGAGCGGGGAGCGCGTACGTTCGTCGACGCGTCACAGTCCGCCGGCTGGCTGCCGATCGACGCGGACACGTACGACTACGTCGTCGCCGTCGCCTTCAAATGGCTCGTCTGCCCGCGCGGAGTGACCTTCCTCGTCGTCCCGGAGGACCTCGGCGGTCTCACGCCCGTCTTCGCCGGCTGGGTCGCGGGGGAGGAGCCGTGGGACAGCTGCTACGGCCCGGTCGAGGAACTCGCCCGCTCCGCCCGCCGGTTCGACGAGAGCCCCAGTCTGTTCTCGTACGCCGGCGCCCGCCACTCCCTCGCGCTGATCGAGGAGCTGGGCGTGGCGAACGTACGGGAGCACGACCTCGCGCTGGCCGACCGCTTCCGGGCCGGCCTCGCCCGCCTCGGCCACGAGCCGGTGCCCGCGCCCGGCTCGGCCATCGTGTCGGTGCCCGGACTCGGGCGGCGGCAGGCGGAATTGAGCCGGGCGGGGGTGGAGGTCTCCGACCGTGCCGGGAATCTGCGTGCCGCCTTCCACCTGTACAACACGCGGACGGATGTCGACCGGCTTCTGGATGTCCTGTCCGGCTGACTTTCCCGACCCACTGGCGCGGACCGCGCCAGGACGCTAGGAAGGCAGCACGAGGTGGTGGTGCCGGTGGAGCCGACGCTCGAACAGCCGTCCATCGATGTGGAGTTGCATCGGCGGCTGGTGTACGGGGACGAGTCCGCGCTGCGTGAGGCGTACGCGGCGTACGGGGGACTCGTCCGACGGGTGGCCGTCCGGGTCACCCGGAGCCCGGCGGCCGCCGAGGACGTGGCGCAGGAGGTCTTCGCGCAGCTGTGGAGCAGGCCGTACGGCTTCGACGCGCGCCGGGGCTCACTGCGCACCTGGCTGTCCATGGTCGCCCACCGGCGGGCCGTGGACTGGGTGCGCGGCGAGGCCCGGCACCGCAAGGACGTCCGCGCGGACGACTCGGCGCTGCACGCCATCCCCGACCCGGCCCCCGACCCGGCCGAGGCGGTCGTCGACCGCGAGCGCTCCCTCCTGCTGCACAGCGCCCTCGCCGAACTCCCCCGCCCCCAGCGGGAGGTGGTCCACCTCGCCTACTTCGCGGGCCGCACCTACCGCCAGGCCGCCGTCGAGCTGGGCATCCCCGAGGGCACCGCGAAGAGCCGCCTCCGATCGGCGCTGCGCACACTGGCGGAGTCCCTCGCGGACCCACCGGACCCCGCAGCGGCAAGGGGCGCGTGATGGGGGCGCACGGGACCGTCCGGAGCGCGCGGCACCTGCGTATCGTGGACGTGGCAGGGCGAAAGGGCGGCGCGCGATGACCAACGACCACGACGGCGTACGGGAGCTGCTGGCTGCCTGGGCCGTCGGTGCCCTCCCGCCCGGCGACCGGCTCGGAGTCGTCCAGCACCTGGCCGCCTGCACGTCGTGCGCGGCGGAGGCGGAACGGCTCCGCGACACGGTACGACTGCTGGACGGCACCCCGGAGCCGTCCCCGACGCCGTGGGCGGAGCCGGGGACGACCGCCCCGCCGGACGGCGCGGTGCACGGGCGCCCGGACGGCGCGGTGCACGCGAGCGCCGACGGCGTCCTCTCGCTCGCCCTCCGCTCCCGCCGCCCCCGCGCCGCCGAGATCGCCCACCACGCGGCGCCCTACGCCGCGGCCGTGGCCGGACTCCAGGCGCTGGTACCGGAGGTGGAGGGCCACTGGGGCACCCCCGTCGTGCACGACTGGGACGCGCACGCCACCGTCGCCCACCTCGTCGCCGCCGACGAACACCTCGCCGTACACCTGGGCGTCGACAGGCGGCTGCCCGTCTCGCCCATCCCGGAGGGGACGCCCGCCCAGGACGCCTGGGCCCGGCGCACCGCCGACGTCATCGCCCACGAGCACGGGCGCACGCCCGCGCAGACGGTCGCCACCTGGGCCGCGCAGGCCGCCGCGCTGCTCGCCACCCCCGAGGCCGCCGACCCCGAACTCGCCGCCCGGCCCGTCACGGTGATGGGCCTGCGGCTGCCGGTCGCCGACCACTTCGTGATCCGCGCCTTCGAGGCCTGGATCCACACGGACGACATCGGCCGGGCCCTCGGTCTTCCCGTCCCGCCGCCCCCCGACGAACACCTGTGGTCCCTGGTCCGGTTGGCCGTCCGCATCCTCGGCCCGGCCCTCCACGGCGCGCCCCCCGTTCTCTTCGAGGTCACCGGGCCCACCGGCACCAGCTGGATCCTCGGCGACGACACCGATCCCGTGCACGCCGAACTCAGCCTGGATCCGGTCGACTTCTGCCTCCTGGTCGGCGGCCGCCACGCCCCGGAGGAGGTACCGAGCACCATCACGGGCGACGAGGACGCGGCACGGAACGTACTGGAGAGGGCGGCGTCGTTGGCATGGCTCTGAGCGTTCGCCCGGCGCGCCAGGCGCGCACCCGGGCGGTCGCGCACGCAGGCGTGCGAAAGGGGCCGGGCGGTCGCTCAGGGGTGGCGACCGCCCGGCCCCCTCAGGGGGGCGGTGGGCTCACCGCACCGGGGTGAAGTCCCGGGCGCCGATGTACTCCGGCCGCCGTACCGGCGCCGCGAACGGCTCCACGGCCGTGTTCTCCACGCTGTTGAAGACGATGAAGACGTTGCTGCGCGGGAACGGTGTGATGTTGTCGCCCGAACCGTGCATGCAGTTGCAGTCGAACCAGGTCGCCGAACCGGCCTTGCCGGTGAACAGCTTGATGCCGTACTCCGACGCCATGGCCGTCAGCGCCTCGTCGGACGGGGTGCCGGCGTCCTGCATCTGCAGCGACTTCTTGTAGTTGTCCTTCGGGGTGGCTCCCGCGCAGCCGAGGAACGTCCGGTGCGACCCCGGCATGATCATCAGACCGCCGTTGGTGTCGTAGTTCTCGGTCAGGGCGATCGAGACGGACACCGTCCGCATGTTCGGCAGTCCGTCCTCGGCGTGCCAGGTCTCGAAGTCGGAGTGCCAGTAGAAGCCGGACGCGCCGAAGCCCGGCTTCACGTTGATCCGCGACTGGTGGACGTAGACGTCCGAGCCGAGGATCTGCCGGGCCCGCCCGACGACCCGCTCGTCCCGCACCAGCCGCGCGAACAGCTCACTGATCCGGTGCACCTCGAAGACCGACCGGATCTCCTGCGACTTCGGCTCGACGATCGAGCGCTCGTCGGCGCGGATCGCCGGATCGGCGACGAGCCGCTCCAGCTCCTGCCGGTACACGGCGACCTCGTCCGGCGCGATCAGCTGCTCGACGGGGAGGAAGCCGTCGCGCTCGTACGCCTGGAGTTCGGCGAGGGAGACGGGGCCGGGCGTGCCGGGGGAGCCCCAGACGACCGGGTCCTGACGCGGGACCGACACCTCGGTGGCCCCACGGCTGGGGTAGAGGTCGGGGACGGTGGTGGCAGTGTTCATCGTGGTGGTCGTGGTCATGGTGATGTCACACCTCCTCGGGCTCGGTGAGCAGCGGGTAGACGCCGTTCTCGTCGTGGTCCTCCCGGCCGGTCACGGGCGGGTTGAAGACACAGACGCAGCGGAAGTCCTCCTTCACCCGCAGCGTGTGCCGCTCGTGCCCGTCGAGGAGGTACATGGTTCCGGGCGTGATCGTGTAACTCCGCCCGGTCTCCTGGTCGGTGAGCTCGGCCTCGCCCTCGACGCACACGACGGCCTCGACGTGGTTGGCGTACCACATCGACGTCTCCGTACCCGCGTACAGAGTCGTCTCGTGCAGGGAGAAGCCGACCCGCTCCCGGGCGAGCACGATGCGCTTGCTCTCCCAGGTGCCGGACGCCGACTTCACATGGCGGTCGGTTCCTTCGATGTCCTTGAACGAACGGACGATCACGGTGGTGCGATGCCTCCTAGTTAGATGGTTCGCCGTACGGCGCCGGACGGTCTCCCGTGCGGCGTCAGACGGTCTCCCGTACGGCGCGGGCGAGGACGCGCAGGCCCTCGTCCAGCTCGTCGGGGGTGATGGTGAGGGCCGGCAGCAGCTTGACGACCTCGCTCTCCGGGCCGGACGTCTCGATCAGCAGCCCGAGTTCGAAGGCCCGCTTGGCCACCCGTCCCGCGCGCTCCTTGTCGTGGAACTCCATGCCCCACACCAGGCCGCGGCCCCGGTACTCCTTCACGTCGGCGAGGTTCTCCTCCGTGATGGAGATGAACGCCTGCTCGACCTGCTCACCCCGCTTGCGGGTCTGCTTCTCCATGACGGAGCCGTCGGCCCAGTACGTCTCCAGGGTGGCCGTCGCCGTCACGAACGCCGGGTTGTTGCCGCGGAAGGTGCCGTTGTGCTCGCCCGGCTCCCAGATGTCCAGCTCCGGCTTGAACAGGCAGAGCGACATCGGCAGCCCGTAGCCGCTGATGGACTTCGAGACGGTCACGATGTCGGGCGTGATACCGGCCTCCTCGAACGAGAAGAAGGCGCCCGTACGACCGCAGCCCATCTGGATGTCGTCGACGATGAGCAGCATGTCCTGCCGTGCGCACAGATCGGCGAGCGCGCGCAGCCACTCCGGGCGGGCGACGTTGATGCCGCCCTCGCCCTGCACGGTCTCCACGATCACCGCGGCGGGCTTGTTCAGCCCCGAGCCCTGGTCCTCCAGGAGCCGCTCGAACCACAGGAAGTCCTCGACCGTGCCGTCGAAGTAGTTGTCGAACGGCATCGGGGTGCCGTGCACCAGCGGGATCCCCGCCCCGGCCCGTTTGAAGGCGTTGCCGGTGACGGCGAGCGAGCCGAGCGACATGCCGTGGAAGGCGTTGGTGAAGGAGACGACCGACTCCCGGCCCTTCACCTTCCGTGCCAGCTTCAGCGCCGACTCCACCGCGTTGGTGCCGGTCGGCCCGGGGAACATGACCTTGTACGGCAGGTCGCGCGGCCGCAGCACCAGGTTCTGGAAGGACTCCAGGAACGCCCGCTTGGCGGTCGTCGACATGTCGAGCCCGTGGGTGACGCCGTCCCGTTCGAGATAGTCGATGAGGGCGCGTTTGAGCACGGGGTTGTTGTGGCCGTAGTTGAGTGAACCGGCGCCGGCGAAGAAGTCCAGGTACGTGTGGCCGTCCTCGTCGAACATCCGGCTGCCCTGCGCGCGGTCGAAGACGGTGGGCCAGCCGCGGCAGTAGCTGCGCACCTCGGACTCCAGGGTCTCGAAGACGCTCAGGTCGGGCTGGGTGATGGTCACGTCGAATCGCTCCTCGGTGCGTGGGGGGTGAGGGGAGGGAGGGGGAGTGGAGAAGGGGGCGGGTCCTCCGGCGGGCGGAGACCCCGGGCGGGCGGGACATCCCGGGCGGGCGGGAGGTCCCGGGCGGGCGGCGGCCTCAGGGGGACAGCGGGCCGATGCGGTGGAGCACCTCGGGCTGGTGCGGGCCGTCCGGGAAGTCCCCCGCCTCGAACAGGACCGTGCGCTCGACGCTCGCGCCGTGCCGTTCGGCGTACGCGGCGAACAGTCGCTCGGACGCGGTGTTGCCGGGCGTGATCGTCGTCTCGACGGTGGTCAGGGGGTGCCGTCGCGCGACCCGGGCGGTGAGCCCGTCCAGCAGCGCGCCCGCGAGCCCGAGCCCCCGGTGCGCCTCGTCGACGGCCACCTGCCACACCAGCAGGGTGTCCGGTCGCTCCGGCCGCACATACCCGGTCACGAACCCGACCGGCTCCCCGGACTCGTCCCGCGCCACCGCCGAGGTGTCCGCGAAGTCCCGGCACCACAGCAGATAGCTGTACGAGGAGTTCAGGTCCAGGGCTCCGGAGTCGCCGGCGATGCGCCACAGCGACGCGCCGTCCGACACGTCCGGGCGGTCGATCCGAATCCCTTCCGCGATTTCTGTCAGTGGTTCTGCTTGTGCGGCAGTCATGGGGCTTGAATTTACCCATGGGAAATTCGAATTGCATCGCCGCGCGGGGTTACGCATGGGCCGTTCACGTGTTATCACGCGGGCGTGAGGAACCTGCGGTTACCTGGTCAGTGTGGGCGGTTTCGCCCGTAAATTACCGCACAAAACGGGCGCATTGTGGAGTCGGTCACACGTACGTAACCCTCACGACTTCTGCCCGAATCGGCCCCGCCGGTGTTCGCGAAACCTTTGCGTTTAGGTGAGGGGAGAGCGGGCAGAAGAATACGGGATCCTGTTCTGGGAATTCCACTGTATTCCTGCCGGAAAAGCCGATCGCATTCCCCCGCCGGTGGAGCGGGTTTTCTACGCCCAGGCCTCCGCCGCCGCTCGCCGGGCCCCTTCCGGGTCGACGGCGGCGCCGAACTCCGCCAGCGCCGCGCCCAGCCCCGCGAGAGCGCGGTGCACGACGTCCGAGGTCGCGTCGGGGCCGTAGTGGTTCACGCGGATCATCTCCGCGGCGAGCGCCCCGCCGCCGGCGGCCAGGGGGAGCTCCGGATCCGTGGCGAGCGTCTTGGCGACCAGCTCCGAGGCGTCGACCCCGGCGGGTGCCCGGAGGGTCGTGGCCACCGGCGCGGCGTCGGCCGCCTCACGCACGTACGGCTCCAGGCCCCCGCCCAGCGCGAGCGCCCCCGCCCGGGTCGCCGCGGCGGCGGACGCGTGCCGCGACATCACCGTGTCGAGCCCCTCCGCCTCGATGCGCTCCAGACAGGCCTCCAGGGCGAGCATCTCCAACTGGGCGGGCGCGTGCAGGAGAGCCCGCCGGCCGCCGTCGATCCACCTCTCCTTCCAGTCCAGGAGGGAGAGGTACGAGCGGCGCGGCGCCCGCGGGTTGGCCGCCATCCGCGCCCACGCCCGCTCGCTCACGGAGATCGCCGAGACCCCGGCCGGCCCGCCCATCGCCTTCTGCGCCCCGATGACGCACAGGTCGACACCCCACGCGTCCGGCAGGACCGGCTCGGCTCCGACGGAGGCCACCGCGTCCAGGTAGAACAGGGCGCCGTGCGCGCGGACGACCTCACCGATCTCCGCCACGGGGTTGGTGTTGCCGGTGGCCGCCTCCGCGTGCACCAGCGACACGAAGTCGATCGACGGGTGCTCGGCGAAGGCGTCGCGGATCTGCTCGGCCGTCACCGCCGTGTGGAACGGCACCGCCAGGTCGACGACCGTCGCCCCGCAGTCCCGCAGCCAGTTCCCGAAGGTCTGCCCGTACGGCCCGGTGATCACGTTCAGCGCGGTCGTGCCGGGCCCGGCGGCCCCGCGGATCGCGCCCTCCAGCGGCAGCAGCGCCTCGCCCTGGGTGATCACGACGTCCTGCTCGGTGGAGAGCAGCCGGGCCACCCGGTTCTCGATCGAGGCGAAGTGCGACGCGCTCAGCGGGGCCAGATCCAGAAACGGGTGTGTCACGGGGTGCTCTCTTCACAGACGGGGTAGATGGTGTCGAGGGTACCGACGGCACCCGCGCGCCCCTCGCCGGCGACATCGGAGGTCAGACGGCCCGGTAGCCATCGGAATAGTTTGAGCAAGCCAAACATTTCCTTATCATCGGTTGTCTCAGTTCCCCCACAGGAGGTCTCCCCGTGAACTCGGTCCCCGGACGCCGGACCCGCATCCTGGCCGCCACCACCGCCGCGGCCGGACTGCTGCTCGTGGCCGGCTGTTCCTCGGACGACGGCGGCAGCGGCGGCACCAAGACCGCGGCCGGCGGGGTCGAGCTGGTGAAGGCCGGTCAGCTGACGACCTGCACCCACCTCCCGTACCCGCCGTTCCAGTCGGAGATCGACGGCGAGGTGCAGGGCTTCGACGTGTCCCTGATCGACCTCGTCGCCGACGACCTGGGGGTGAAGCAGGAGATCCTCGACACCCCCTTCGAGAACTTCAAGACGGGCGCCTTCCTGAACTCCGGCGAGTGCGACCTCGCCGCGGCCGGCATGACGATCACCGAGGAGCGCAAGAAGAACGTCGACTTCTCCGACCCGTACTTCGAGGCCACCCAGGCAGTACTCGCCGCCAAGAAGGCCGACATCGGCTCCTTCGCGGACCTCAAGGGCGACGGGGACTACAAGGTCGGCACCCAGGCGCAGACCACCGGCGAGGACTACGCCAAGAGCCAGGGCCTCGACCCGGTCTCCTTCGAGTCCTCCGACGCCGTCCTCAACGGCCTGCGCACCGGCCAGGTCGACGCCGTCGTCATCGACTACCCGGTGGTCCAGGGCTGGCTGAAGAGCGCGGACCTCGCCGACGCCTACACGGTCGCCGAGCAGATCAACACCGGCGAGGAGTACGGCTTCACGGTCAAGAAGGGCAACACCAAGCTCCTCGACGCCGTCAACAAGGCCCTCGCGGACGCCAAGTCCGACGGCACGTACAAGAAGCTGTACGAGCAGTGGATCGGCCCGTACGACGAGAGCGCCGCCTCCGCCTCCCCGTCCGCCTCATGAGTGCGACCGACCCCGACACACCGCTCCAGCCGAAGCGCAAGGGCCTCAGCCGGAGCCGCAGGCGCGCCCTCTCGCGGGGCGCGCAGTACGCGCTGTTCGTCGCGGCCGTCGTCGCCTTCGCGGTGTCGGCCGACTGGGACCGGCTCAAGAACCAGTTCGCCCAGTGGGACATCGCCGAGCAGATGTTCCCCGACGTCATCACGCTGGCGCTGAAGAACACCGTCCTCTACACGCTGTCCGGCTTCGTGTTCGGCCTCGTCCTCGGCATGGTCATCGCGCTGATGCGGCTGTCGTCGGTGGGCCCGTACCGCTGGTTCGCCGGCGTGTACATCGAGATCTTCCGGGGCCTGCCCGCGCTGCTGATCTTCATCTTCATCGGCGTCGCCGTGCCGCTGGCCTTCCCCGGCACGGAGATCCCCGGCGGCACGTACGGCAAGGTGGCGCTCGCGCTCGGTCTGGTGGCCGCCGCGTACATGGCGGAGACGATCCGCGCGGGCATCCAGGCGGTCCCCAAGGGCCAGCTGGAAGCGGCCCGTTCCCTGGGCTTCTCGCCCGCCAGGGCGATGGTCTCGATCATCATCCCGCAGGCGTTCCGGATCATCCTGCCGCCGCTCACCAACGAACTGGTCCTGCTGTTCAAGGACTCCTCGCTCGTCCTCTTCCTCGGTGTCACGCTGGAGGAGCGCGAACTGTCCAAGTACGGCCGTGACCTGGCCAGCACCACCGCCAACTCCACGCCGATCCTGGTCGCCGGCCTGTGCTACCTGCTGGTGACCATCCCGCTCGGCTTCGTCGTGCGCCGTATGGAGGCGAAGGCCCAGGAGGCCGTGAAATGAACCGGCCCGAGATCCAAGTACGCGGTCTGCACAAGTCGTTCGGCGCCAACGAGGTGCTGAAGGGCATCGATCTGGAGATCGGGCGCGGCGAGGTGGTGTGCGTCATCGGCCCGTCGGGCTCCGGCAAGTCGACCCTGCTGCGCTGTGTGAACCTCCTGGAGGAGCCGACGAAGGGCCAGGTCTTCGTCGGCGGTACGGAGTTGACGGACCCCGACGTCGACATCGACGCCGTACGCCGCCGCATCGGCATGGTCTTCCAGCAGTTCAACCTCTTCCCGCACCTCACGGTGACCGAGAACCTCACGCTGCCGCAGCGCAGGGTCCTCAAGCGGGACAAGGCGCAGGCGGCCCGGGTGGCCGCCGAGAACCTGGAACGTGTGGGTCTGTCCGAGAAGGCGACCGCCTACCCGGCCTCCCTCTCCGGCGGCCAGCAGCAGCGCGTGGCCATCGCGCGCTCGCTGTCGATGGGCCCCGAGGTCATGCTCTTCGACGAGCCGACCTCGGCGCTCGACCCGGAACTCGTCGGCGACGTCCTCGCGGTCATGCGCATGCTCGCGAACGAGGGCATGACGATGATGGTGGTGACCCACGAGATGACGTTCGCCCGGGAGGTCGCCGACCGCGTCGTCTTCATGGACGACGGCGTGATCGTCGAGGACGGCACCCCGGCCCAGGTCATCGGCAGTCCCCGGCACGAGCGCACCCGCCACTTCCTCTCCCGCCTGCTCGACCCGGCGATGGCGGACGTGGAGGAGACGTCGGACCAGGTGGGCAAGAGCGACTAGCCGGATGACCGGGGAGCGGTCCGGGTGGCTAGGGTGCGGTTCATGAGCGATGAGCCGGTGCTGCATGTGAAGGGCCGGGTCCTGGTCGGGCCCGACGACGTCCGGGACGAGCTGTGGGTGGTGGACGGTCGTGTCTCCTACGACCGTCCCGCCGCCGCCCGTGACATCCGCACGGTGGAGGGCTGGGCGCTGCCCGGCCTCGTCGACGCGCACTGCCACGTCGGCCTGGGCCCCGAGGGCCCGGTCGACGTCGACGAGGCGGAGAAACAGGCCCTCACCGACCGTGACGCGGGCACCCTCCTGATCCGCGACGCCGGCTCCCCCTCCGACACGCGCTGGACAGACGACCGCGACGACCTGCCGAACATCATCCGGGCCGGCCGCCACATCGCCCGCACGCGCCGCTACATCCGCAACTTCGCCCATGAGATCGAGCCGGACGAACTGGTCGCTTACGTCGCCCGGGAGGCCCGGCGCGGGGACGGCTGGGTGAAGCTGGTGGGGGACTGGATCGACCGGGGTCTGGGCGACCTGTCGCCGTGCTGGCCGCGGGAGGCGGTCGAGGCGGCGATCGCGGAGGCGCACCTGCTGGGCGCCCGCGTGACGGCCCACTGCTTCGCCGAGTCGTCCCTCCGCGACCTCGTCGAGGCGGGCATCGACTGCATCGAACACGCGACGGGCCTGACGGACGACCTGATCCCCCTCTTCGCCTCCCGAGGCGTCGCGATCGTCCCGACCCTGGTCAACATCGCCACCTTCCCGTCCATGGCGGCCGGCGGCGAGACCAAGTTCCCGACCTGGTCCGCCCACATGCGCCGCCTCCACGAACGCCGCTACGACACCGTGCGCAACGCCTATGACGCGGGCATCCCGGTCTACGTCGGCACGGACGCGGGCGGCTCCCTGGCCCACGGCCTGGTCGCCGCCGAGGTCGCCGAACTGGTCACCGCCGGTATCCCGCCGGTCGAGGCCCTCGCGGCGACCACCTGGCAAGCCCGCGAGTGGCTGGGCCGCCCCGGCCTGACCGAGGGCGCCCCGGCCGACCTGGTGCTGTACGAACGGGACCCCCGCACGGACGTACGCGTGCTCGGGGCCCCGTCGAGGGTGGTGCTCAACGGGCGGGTCGTGGGGTGATCACGCTTGCGGCAGGCTTCTGACACGTGTGGATTCCCTTCGGGCCGGCCGGCCTCGAAGCCCAAGCCGCTCCCATGGGAGAATGACCGCGTGATCGATCCCAAGAGTATTGATCTGACTGAATTCCTGGCCACTTGGTACGGCGCTCCTCGGCAGAGTGCGAAATCGCTACCAGATTCCTGTCATTGGCTCCCCAAGCCGCTCAAGGAATGGCATGAGTTGACCATGCGGTGGGACAGGAGAATCACGTACTCGACGTCGATGATTCCGCCGGAGCGAATCAACATCGCCGACGACGGCAAGGCAATCTTCATGGTGGATGCAACGGGTGACTGGCGCTGGTGCATCGACCCGAACGACCCGGATGGCGTTTTTGATGCCGAGCTCTATGAGCCCTGGGAGAGAAATTCGGAAGGGCTTGCGGACTTTCTCGTGCATCATACCGTTCGAGAAGTTGTCTGCGGAGCTGCCGCCAGAGTGCGGGCGCTGTCTGTCGCTGACGACAAACTGGCAGAAATCCTTGCTTCACTGGAAGAAGTCGCGTTCGGAGCCTGGAAGTGGCCGGCGCCGGGTTACCGTATTTTCCTGGGTGGAACTGCGCTCGCGGAGATCGTCAAGGGCGGTTCCGGATCCGGCTGGGACGTAGAAGTGGTTTCACCGGACGTCGAAAATCTGTCCCGCTTCGAAGAAATTTCCGGAGTGCATTGGCGAACATGAGGGCGTAGCAGGTTCGACGCAGAAAGAGGCCGGACCCGGGAAGTGCGGGTCCGGCCTCTTTTCTTTTCTTGCTGTCAGTTGGCGTTACCGATATATGGCCTTGACCGGAAGATGCTGCCGTCCAGCTGTCTGAACACAACGGTCAAGGAAGCGCCTGTCGGCAGCATGTCTTCCAATGTGCCGTTGCAGGCCCAGCAGACTTCTCGTGCGGCATTCGGGTCCCGGAAATTGATGTAGAGGGTTGAATTCCGCATCCCGGGATTCTGGCGCATCAGCGCCGCTGCCTGAGCTTCCAGGTGATGTGCGTAGCCTGCCTTGGTTCCGGGCGCCGGATTTCCAGCGATGCCTGGATGGATGTTCCTGCCCCCTGAGGACAGCGGATCGGCAAACCATCCGAGCTCGTCCGAGCGGAGAGCGCCTGTGGCGCCTCCGGGGTAGGCGAAGTGATTGCCCGCCCGCTCGGCGGCCGCAAGCCCCGCCTCGTCGCAGTTGTGCGCGAGGACCGACGTGGCTCCAGCCAGCACATAGAACGTGTGCAGGCCCGCCACGGTCAGGTTGTGAACCGTCGCCTGCGCCTTGCGCGCCTTGACGGCCGTGATCTGGACCCAGCTGCCGCTGCCCGTGCTGAGCCACTGGCCACGCTTCAGGTCTCCGGCGTCCACCCAGCGGGCCAAGTCGGGGAGCCAGAACGGGTGGTTCTCCGTCGCCGTGATCGTGGACGTCTCGTCGCCCGCCCGGCCGTCCGTGTCGATCGTCAAGGTGACCAGATGCTTGGTGCCGTCGCCCTCGATCGTGCGTGTGACCGTCCGGGCCTGCGTGTCGTCCGTCTCCACGTCCGACGCTGTGACCTTGTCGCCGATCTCGATGTCCTCGATCGCCTTCGTGGAACCGTCGGCCATCAGGACCTTGGTGCCGGGGACGAAGCTGTTCTTGCAGGGGGGCGGGGCGTCCGGGGGTTTCGGCGCGGCCGGGGCCGGGGCGTCGGCCGCCGGGGGGTTGGCGCCGCCTGTGGGGGTGCGTCCGCGGCGCCGGCCGGCGGGGGATCGGCGGCGCCGGCCGACGGCGGGTTCGCGCTGTTCGTCGGCGGTGTCGCCGCGCCGGACGGGACGTTGCGGCCGACGTCGCTCGCCGTGTCCAGCGCCTCCAGCGCCTCGTCCCCGTACTTGGCCACCTTCGCCGCAGTCGCCCCGTACCCCGCGAACGGGATCGCCGAGGCGCAGGACAGGGCCGCGTCGACGTACTCGCCCTCGGCCGCGTACCAGCCGCAGTTGGCCAGGTCCGCCGCCTCGCCGACGACCGGGATCAGGCCGACCACGTCCAGGGCGGCGTGACCGATGTCGGACCAGGAAAGGCCGAACAGGTGGCCGTCGATCTCGATGAAGGAGACCGGGTTGCCGCCGGCGAACGCGTAGCGGTTGCCGGTGTACGGGTCCATCGTCAGACCCATGTCGGCCAGGGCCCCGCCGTACATGTCACGGGTCAGGAAGCGGTTCAGCCCGGGGTCGTACGTGCGGAAGCCCATGTCGTACGTGCCGGACGCCGTGTCGTAGCGCTTGGCGTTGAAGCGGTACGAGTTGTAGGGCTCCGCGGCCTCGCCACCCGCCCCCGGCTTGTCCGCGCCCGTGAACTGAGCTGTGTCGTTCTTGCCGTACGCCGTGTAGCCGTAGGTGGTCTTGGTGTCGCCGTCCTTGTCGGTCAGCGCCTCCACGTCGCCGTGCGGGTGGTAGAGGTACTGCGTCGTCTCCGGGTCCGCGCCCGCATCGTCTTCCTCGTCCTTGATCTGGGTCAGCTTCTGGCCCCAGGAGGCGTACTGGAAGGACGTGACGCCTTCGTCGGTCACCTCCTCCTTCAGGGAGTTCGAGGTGATGCCCAGGTAGGTGAAGAGCGTGGTCTTCGCGTCGTCGCCGCTGCCGACCGTCTCCTTCACCGTGCGGTCGAACGCGTCGTACGTCAGACGGGTCGTCCGGGCCGCGTCACCGGCGCCCGAGGTGATCGACTCCGGGCGGTCGAAGCCGTCGTAGCGGTACTTCTGGATCGTCTCGCCGCCGAAGGAGACGGTGTCGAGGCGCCCGAGCGGGTCGTAGTTGTACGTGGACGACGCGCCGTCCTCCGTCGACGTCAGGAGACGGTTGCGGTCGTAGCGGTGGGTCGTCGTCGTGTCGTCGACCGTCTGCCGGACCACGTTGCCGGCCGCGTCGTGCCGGTACTCCTCCGTCTTCTCGTCGTCACCGGTCTTCGCGACCTTCGCGATGCGGTCCTGCGGGTCGTACGTGTACGCGTACGTGTTGTCGATCGTGGAGCCGTGGTCGTCGGCGTCCATCAGCTTCAGGACGTCCTCGACCTTGTGGCCGTTGGCGTTGTACTTCAGGGCGTGCTCGGCGACGAGGGTGTCGTCGGACTGCCGCTCCGTGGTCCTCCTCGTCGCGCCGTCGAGGTAGTAGTCGACGGTCAGGACGTTGCCGTTCGGCTTCGTCTGCTTCGCCAGCTCGCCCCTGGCCGTGTACTCCACCGAGGTCACCTGGCGGTCGTCCGCCGTCGGCGACGCCGCGTTGGTGATGCGCTCGACCCGGTCCAGCTCGTCGTACTCCAGCTTGCTCCAGGTCAGGTCGTGGGTCGTCGTCAGCGTGTTGCCGTTGGCGTCGTACGTCAGCGCCGTCGTGTCGCGGACACTGTCCCCGTCGCGCTCCACCACCTCGGTGAGCTGGTTGAGTTCGTCGTAGGCCAGGGTGTAGCGGTCGGTCTCGACGCCGGGGCTGTTGTCGACGATCTCGACCTGGTTGCCGTTGGCGTCGTAGCGGTAGGAGAAGTCCTTCTTCTCGTTGTCGGTGTCGCCCTCGTAGTCGCGCACCAGCCGCACCGCGTCCGCGACCACCGTCCCGGTCGCCTTGTCGGTGAGGGTGATGGCCTGACCGGTGTCCTCGGCGAACGCGTACTTGCCCAGCGAGCGCCATTCACCGGGGAGTTCGCTCTGGTCGAGGGTCCTGGTCTCGGTGCCGTCCTTGTGCTTGATCTCGTACGCGGCGTCCTTCGCCGCCCCGTCGACCTTCGGGTGGCGGACGTAGACCGTGTAGTCGCCTGCCTGCGGGATCGTCAGCTGCCAGACGAAGCGGTCCTCGCCGGTACCCGGCGCGTGCGTCTGCGCGTCGTAGCCGTACGACCCCTCGGGGTCGACCGCCGTCCACGTGCCCTGCTGCGCCGTGTTGTTGATGTCGCTGTTGTCGACTAGGGCGACCTGGAGGCCCACCGGTACCCCGTCGTCCGAACGGGACTTGAGGGCCCCACTCGGATAGAAGGAGGAGTTGAGGGTGCGGGAGAACGAACCGCCCGCGCTGCTCAGGGTGTTCTGGATCTGCTGGCCGAGGTCGTTGTACCGGTAGGAGTTCCTGATGTCGAAGGCGTCGACCGACGTCCTGACCAAGCCGGTGTCGAAGTAGGTGTACTCCGTCTCGTTGCGGACGCTCTGTCCCTCGGACGGCGGGGCGCTGACCTTCTTCACCCGGCTCAGCGCGTCGTACTCGTACGTCGTGCGGTCGGGGGTGTTGTACCGGTCGTCGTCCGGGTCGAAGGGGCTCAGGGTCTCCTTGACGCGGTTCAGCTCGTCGTAGACGGTCTCGGAGGCGAAGTCCTTCGGGTCCTCGGTCTCCATACCGCGCGGGGTGACGGCCCGGGTCCGGTTGCCGACCTCGTCGTACTCGAAGCGGGTTCTGCGGATGACGCCGTCGTCGTGCGGGACCCGCGCCTCGGCCAGGGCGCCGCGGGCGTCGAGGACCAGGTCGGTGCGGTTGCCCTCGGCGTCGGTGGTGGCGGTGGTCAGACCGTCCCAGTCGTACGTGCTCGTCGTCGACTCGCCGATCGCGTCGGTCGTCTCCAGGAGCCGGTGGTCGAGGTCGTAGCGGAACCTGGTGGTGTAGTCGTCGGGGTCCTCGGTCTCGTTCTTGCGGGCGTCGACGACCTTCACCAGGTCACCGACGTCGTTGTAGACGGCCGAGGCGCGCCTGCCCGCCGCGTTGACCGCCTCGATCGGCTGGTAGACCTCGTCGTACTTCGTGGTCGAGGTGAAGTCGCCGGGCGTGTCCGTCAGGTTGCCCTTCGGCTCCGTCGAGGTGAGCTGGTTGCCGACCTTGTCGTACGTGAAGGTCGACACCCGTGCCGGCGCACCCTCCTCGTCACCGGGCTGGCTGGACTTCAGCAGCTGGTCGGCGGCGTCGAACTCGCTGGTGCTCGACACCCCGTTGGGGGCGGTGAAGACGAGCGTGTTGTCGTTCACGTCGTACTTCGGCGCGGGCGTGACGATGAACTCGCCCGCCTGCTGGTCCTTCGGCCTGCGGTTCTCCAGCGGACGCGCGAACACGTCGTACGTCTGCGTGGTCGTCGCCCCGTCGGCCTCCTCGACCTCGGTGACGTTGCCGCGTACGTCGTACGTCGTGGTCGTACGGTTGCCGAGGGCGTCGATGATCACCCGTGGATAGCCGGACGGGTCGTAGTCCTCGAACTTCGTCGTGTGTTCGTTGGGGTCGGTCGCCGAGACGAGCCGGCCCCGCGCGTCGTAGGCGTTGGTGGAGGTGTAGTCGTCCGCGGGCTCGCTCGCCACGCCGTTCGGGTCGGTGACCGAGGTCATGTTGCCGCGCGTGTCGTAGCCGAAGAGCCAGGTACGGCCCTCCGGGGAGACCCGGCGCACCAGGTCGGCGATGTAGCCGTTCTCACCGGTCGCGTAGGTGAGCGTGGCGGCGGGCCGGTCGTTCTTCACCGACTCCGCGTCCCGGCTCTCCAGCGGGTAGCCCGTCTTCGGGTCGTACTTCCAGGTGCGGGCGGCGCCGTTGTTCTCCTCCAGGCGCGTGACGTTGTTGTCGGCGTCCCAACCCAGCCTCGTGGTCCGCTTCTTGGCGTCGGTGAGCTTCACGGGACGGCCGTAGCCGTCCAGTCGCTGGGTGCTGGGGTTGCCCTCGGCGTCGGTGACGACCGTCTCGGTCCCCTTGCCGTCATGGCCGTCGGGGTCCTTGTAGCGGTACTTGGTCACACCGCCGAGCCGGTCCGTGACCGCCTTGGTGTACCCCAGGTAGTGCAGCTGGTCCTTGTCGTCGTGCGGGCCGACGTAGTCGACCTTCGAGGCGTTGCCCCGCGGGTCGGTGACCTCGACCAGTTTCACGCCGGGGTGGTCGAACTCCTTGCCGTACTCGAACGCGAAGACCTTGCGCAGCTTCTCCTCGGCATTCGCGCCGTCCGTCAGCCGTGCCAGCAGGCCCTTCTCGGTGAAGGTGAAATCGACACGCCGCCCCGAGACGTCGGTGACGGAGCGGACCTTGTCGACGATGAACGGGTTGAGGAGGTGCTTGCCCGTCTTGACCTCGCCGTCCTTGTCGACGTACGAGTACGCCTCGCCCTTCTCCCAGTAGTCGATGCTGAGCGTGCGCCGGCCCTCGGCGTCGGTGACGTACTTCAGCAGCTTGGACGGGTGCCCGAGCAGTCGCTCCTCGTACGTGAACTCCATCCGGTTGCCGTTCTTGTCCACCTGGGCGCTCGGGTAGCCCTGGCAGTCGAAGAGGAACCGGGTGCGGTCCGGGCGCAGGAACTCCCAGGCCTCGCGCTGGTGGGGGTGGAGCAGACAGTCCTTCTCCAGCTGCCTGACCCGGAAGTGGACGCCGGCGGGGGAGTCCCACTCGCCCTTCTTGTTCTTGCTGAAGACGTGGCTGGTGCCGTCGCCGTCGGTCAGCGTGATCTGCTTGGGCAGCAGCGCGGCCGGGTGGAAGTCCAGCGGCGTGCCCAGCCGGACCGGCGAGGAGGCCTGCAGCGACCAGCCGAAACCGGCCGGAGTGCTGGACGCGTCCTGCGAGTTGTAGGCCAGCCGCAGGAAGGTCGAGAAGCCGAGCGACGGGTTGGAGAAGGCGTTGTACGACCACACCGCGTTGCCCGCGTGAAGATTGCTCATCAGCGCCGAGCCCGCACCGGTGTTCTTGCCGGCGTACGAGTGGAAGTCCTCCAGACCGAGTTGGTCGGAGGTCGGGTACTCGGCGGTGACCTGGTGCTGGGAGGGCGGCACCCCGTCCGTCTCGGACAGCCAGTCGCCGGTGGCCTTCTCCCGCAGGTCCCACTCCAGGCCGAAGGTGAGCCGCTTGTCGAGCGGGTCGACCAGGACCGGGGCCTTGAGTTCCGCGTCGAAGGTCACCGTCTCGCCCGGCCGCACGTCCTCGGGCAGGGGTGTCGCGTCCTTGTTGAGAAGGTGGGTGACGTCCTTGCCGTCCAGCGTCCAGCGGTACGACAGGACGCGCTCGCCCTTCTTCCACACCGTGTCCGTGGTGTTGGTGAGGGCCGCCTCGACGGTGGCCTTCTCACCGGGGATCATCCGCGCCGGGGTGTACGGCAGGAAGTAGGTCTCCCCCTCGGGGGCGGCGAGCAGCTTCGCCCCTTCGGCGACCTGGCCCAGCGGCGGAAGTTCGACCGTGCGGGCGGGGCCGGCCAGCAGCCTGCCCTGCTGGGTGCGGACGACGATCCGGTAGTGGTAGGTCTTGCCCTTGGCCTTGCCCTTGCCCTTGGCCTGGCCCTTGCCGCCGCCGTCGAGCGCCGGGGGCGCCGTGCGGTCGGCGAAGGTCCGGGTGTCGCGGTCGACGGGGGCGAGCAGGGTCTCGTCGGTCGGGGTGAAGTCCTTCTTCGTGGCGCGGTGGACCTCGTACTCCCGCAGGTCCTTGCCCCGGTACGCGCTCCAGGCGAGGTCGGCGCCGGTGGCGTGCGTGGTACGGGGTGCGGCGATGCGGACGCTGTCGGCGTCGCCCGTGACGCCGCGGTGGGTGAGGGAGGACGAGCCCCGTGAGCGGTCCAGGCCGATGCGGGGCGGCTTCGGGTCGTCGCCCCGGTCGATCTCCTCTCCGTCCTCGTCGTCGCCGAAGAGGCGCTCCAGGATGCCCGGGTCGTCCTCGTCCTCGTCCTCGGCGAGTTCGCTGGCGGGTCTCCAGCCCTCGCGGGGATCGCTGGTGTCGGGTTCGACCGCGGCCGCGGGTCTCTTCTCGCCGGTCGTGGCGGGGGTGGCGGGAGCGCCGCCGATGATCAGGGCCGTCGCCACGGTGCCGACCAGGGCGGCGCGGAGGCGGAATCGGCGCAGGCGGACGCGGCGGAGGCGGATACGGACGCGGGTGTGGTCTAAGGCTGCCATGAAGGGCTCCTTGTTCCCCGTGAGCACAGGGGTCGCACAGGAATCGCCGGGCGCAACTGTCTACCAAGGCCCCCCAAAGCCATGTCAACGACATGTCAAATGAAGGGGCGAGTTCCGGACTGCGAACGTTGCGAAGAAGTCCTGTACGGACCGGTGGGGTGGTGTGAAGCCGCGTAAGCGGGTCGGCCGGATCCGGTCACCGGGTCAACGGCCTTTCTGTGTCAGGGCTGTTGACCGGTCATTGAAAACGTTTTAACTTCCCCTCACTCCGACTTCGAGACGTGAGGGGGACCCGTGGCCGTTGTACTACGGGAACGCACAGGTAAAGAGGAGGTTGGACGGGATCGCCGTCGTGCGAACGGCGCACCGCCGGGACGAAAAGGTTTTCAGAGGCAGGGGCGAGACCGGAGTTCCCGGGCTCTGCTGCTGCTCATGCTCCCCGGTCTCGCCTACTTCCTCCTGTTCCACTACGGCGCGCTGGCCGGCAACCTCATCGCGTTCAAGGAATACGTCCCGTTCGACGGCATCTGGGGCAGCCCCTGGGTCGGCGTGGACAACTTTCGGCGGATGTTCGACGACGGGGCGTTCTGGGCGGCCGTCCTCAACACCCTCTGGATCGCCGTCCTCCAGCTCGTCTTCTACTTCCCCGTGCCGCTCGGCCTCGCCCTGCTGCTGCACAGCCTCACCTTCAGCAGCGTCCGCCGCTTCGTGCAGTCGGTGGCGTACCTGCCGCACTTCATCTCCTGGGTGATCGTCGTCGCCCTGTTCCAGCAGGTGCTCGGCGACACCGGACTGCTCAACTCCTCCCTCGACGGCATGGGGTTGAGCACCGTCGACATCATCGGCAACCCGGACGCCTTCCGGCCGCTCACCGTCGCCCAGGTCATCTGGAAGGACGCGGGCTGGGGCACGATCATCTTCCTCGCCGCCCTCGCCCAGGTCGACGAGCAGCAGTACGAGGCCGCCGCGATCGACGGGGCCGGCCCCTGGCGGCGGTTCTGGCACGTCACACTGCCCGCCATCCGCCCGGTGATCGTGCTGCTGCTCATCATGCGGCTCGGCGACATCCTCTCCGTCGGCTTCGAGCAGATGCTGCTCCAGCGCGACGCGGTAGGCCCCGAGGCCGCCGAGATCATCGACACCTTCGTCTACTACCAGGGCGTCGTCGGCGGCGACTACGGATTCGCCGCCGCCGCGGGCCTGTTCAAGGGCGTCATCGGCGCACTGCTCGTGTACGCCGCCAACAAGGTCGCCCACCGTCTCGGCGAACAGGGGGTCTACAAGTGAGCGCCCGCACCGGTGGCGCCGTCCGCGCCCGTCCCGCCGGGCGCGCCGGCTCCCGTACCGCCGTCCGGCCCGGCTGGCTGGAGAAGCCGAAGCCGCTGACCCAGGCCGCCAAGGCCGTCGCCCTCGCCGCCGTCGTCCTCCTGGTCTGCGTGCCGTTCCTCGTCATCGTCTCCACCTCCCTCGCCTCCACCGACGAGGTCGTGGCGAACGGCGGCTGGGTCCTCTGGCCGACCGAACCCAGCCTCGACGCCTACCGCGACATCCTCGACGGCGGCATCGTCACCCACGCCCTCGGCGTCAGCGCGGGCGTGACGGCCGTCGGCACCCTGCTCAGCCTGGCCTGCACCGTCACCCTCGCCTACGCGCTCTCCCGCCCCGGGGTCTTCGGAGGCCGGCCGGCCCTGCTGCTCATCCTGTTCACCTTCCTCTTCCCGCCCGGCATGATCCCGAGCTTCCTGCTGGTCAAGGAGCTGGGCCTGCTGGACAGCTACGCCTCCCTGGTACTGCCCGTCCTCGTCAACGTCTTCAACCTCGTCGTGCTGCGCGGCTTCTTCCAGGGCATCCCGGAGGAGCTGTACGAGGCCGCCCGGCTCGACGGGGCGGGGGACTGGCGGGTGCTGTTCTCCGTCGTCCTGCCGCTGTCCAAGGCCGCGCTCGCCGTCGTCGGGCTGTTCTACGCGGTGGCGTACTGGAACTCCTGGTTCTACGCCTCGCTCTACCTGGAGAGCGACCACTGGCCCCTCCAACAGGTCCTGCGCACCTATGTGGTGGCCGGTTCCGGGCTCACCGACGCGACGACCGGCGAGGGCACGGTCACCGCGCCGCAGACCGTCCAGATGGCGGTGCTGGTGATCGCCACCGTACCGATCCTGCTCGTCTACCCCTTCCTCCAGAAGTACTTCACCAAGGGCGTGCTCACCGGCGCCATCAAGAGCTGACCCCGCCGATTCCAGCCGACACGAGGGATTCACCCATGCCCCGCATGTCCCGACGTACTCTGCTCGGTTCCGTGGCCGCCGCGGTCGCCGCCCCCGGCGTACTGACCGCCTGCTCCTCTTCCGGCAGCCGTGACAGCGACGTCTCCAACGCCGGTAAGAAGCTGGCCCCCTGGCCCACCCACCGGCCCACCGCCAAGGCCCCCAAGCCGGACCTCGCCGCCACCGCGGAAGGGGTCCAGGCCGGATACACGTCCTACCCGGCCGAGCTGACGCAGTCCGTGTCCCGCACCCCGGGCGACGGATCCACGATCAAGGTCATGACGGTGTCCTTCGGCACACCACCCAAACCGGCCTCGTCCAACCGGTTCTGGGCGGCTGTCGAAAAGGCACTCGGTGTCAAGATCGACTACACGATCATCTCCCAGGCCGACTACCAGAAGAAGATGGCCACGGTCATGGCGGGCGACGCCGACAGCCTTCCCGACATCATCAACATGTTCACCGGGCTGACCGTGCCCCGCGAGGCCCAGTTCGTGCGGACCCGCGGCGAGGACCTCACCCCGTACCTGTCCGGCGACGCCGTCACCGACTACCCCAACCTCGCCAACATCCCCACCCACGCCTGGCGGGACATGGGCCGTATCGGCGGCCGGATCTACGGCGTCCCCCTGGAACGCCCGCTGCCCGGCTCCACGCTCTGGCTCAACCAGGCCATGTTCACGGGCGCGGGCATGGAGGAGGGCTGGACCTCCGACGACTTCGCCGCCGTCGCCCGGCAGGCCACCCGCGGCAGGACGTACGCCCTCGGCGCCGCCCAGGGCTCCGGGTTCGGCAACGGCTACCACTCCGCCGCCCACAACGCGCCCCAGGACTGGTCCGTCACCAAGGACGGCGTCTTCGTGCCGGGGTACGCGGACGAGCGCTACAAGGCGTCGATCGCCTTCCGCGCCCGGCTGCGCGAGAGCGGCTCCTACTACCCGGACGCGACCTCGGTCTCCCAGATCGACCTGAGCAGCCTCTTCCTCAACGGCACCGTCGGCTCCATGCAGGACGGCTTCGGCGCCTATCTGCCCAAGTACCTCGACTCCGAAGGCAAGTTCACCCCGGCCGCCGCGCTGCCGTACAGCGTCGACGGCACGCCCGGCGGGGTCGTCGCCGCCCGTCGCTCCTTCGGCTACACCATCCTGAAGAAGGCGAAGAAGGAACGCATCGAGCTGATGCTGCGCATCCTCGACTTCCTCGCCGCGCCCTTCGGCACCAAGGAGTGGGAACTCGTCCACTACGGCGTCGAGGGCGTCCACTTCACCCGGGGCAGGGACGGCTCGCCCGAGGCCACGAAGCTCGGAGAAGTCGAGAACAACACCAACCTGCCCCTGAAATACCTCGCCGAAGGCCCCCAGGTGCTCTTCGTACCGGGCATGCCGGACGCCGTACGTGCCCTCCACGCCTGGCAGCGGAAGGTCGTGCCGCACGCCATTCGCAACGCCTCCTACGGGTTGCAGTCCGCCACCTCCAACTCCCAGGGCGCCACTCTCAAGGCCCTCGTCGACGACACGATCACCGGCATCGTCGCCGGGCGGCTCCCGCTCTCGGAATGGGACGCGACCGTGAAGAAGTGGCGGCAGCGGGGCGGCGACAGAATGGCCGAGGAGTTCGCGAAGGACTACGCGGCCAACACATGAGCGACGGCCTGCGGCCGACGGCGGCGGAACAGGAGACGCGGGGGATGGGGAACGACATGGCGTCCGAGGAGACGGAACTCAAGGCCCCGGCGCGGAAGGAGCCGCTCTCCGGGGCGCCGGGCCCCGGGGAGACGGAGCCCAAGGACCCGGCTGCCAGGGGCCGGGTCACGATCCGGGAGGTGGCCGTGCGGGCGGGCGTGTCGACGGCCACCGCCTCCCGCGCGCTCAGCGGCAACCATCCGGTGCCCGCCGCCACCCGGGCCCGCGTCCTGCGCGCCGCCCGCGAACTCGACTACGTCGCCAACGCGCACGCCCGTGCCCTGGTCGGCGGCGGCCGCAAGATGGCCGCCGTCGTCGTCCGCCAGGTCACCAGCCCCTTCTACGCCCAGGTCGCCGAGGGCGTGGAGGCGGAGGCCGCCGACCGCGGCTGGCTGTGCGTGGTCGGCGCGACCGGGGGAGACCCGCAGCGCGAGATGGACTTCGTACGGCTGATGCGGGAGGAGGGGGCGCGGCTGGTGATCCTGGTCGGCGGGGTCGTCGAGGACGACGCGTACCGCTCGCGCGTGGCCCAGTACGCGCAGGCCCTGGACGCCTCCGGGGCCCGGCTCGTGCTGTGCGGGCGGCCGGCCCCCGATCCCGCGATCCCGGCGCTGGTCGTCGAGTTCGACAACGAGGCGGGGGCGCGGGCGATCACCGGGCACCTGCTGTCCGCCGGACACCGCCGGATCGTCTTCCTCGGCGGGCTGCCCGGGAACACGGCGCTCGACGCCCGCGTCGCGGGCTACCGGGCAGCACTGGCGGAGCACGGGCTGCCGCCCGAGGCCGCGCGGGTCGTGAACTGCGGCCTCGGCCGCCCGGCGGGGCTCCGCGCGATGACCGAACTGCTCAAGGAGACACGGGAGTTCACGGCCGTCTTCGCGGGGGACGACATGGTCGCGGCGGGGGCGCTCCGCGCGATCGCCGAAGCCGGGCTCAGGGTTCCCGACGACATCTCGGTGGTCGGGTACAACGACATCCCGCTGGCCGAGGACTTCGATCCGCCGCTCACGACGGTGCGTACGCCGGCCGAGGAGCTGGGGCGGGCGGCGGTGCGGATCGCTCTGCGGGATCCGGAGCGGGGGGTGGGGGGCCGGCATGTGCTGGGCACGCACATCGTCGTGCGGCGCAGCGTGGCTCCGCCGATGGCGCCGCCGGTCCGGCCGTAGGTCGCGTGCGGGTCCGTCGTGGCTGGTCGCGCAGTTCCCCGCGCCCCTGAAGGGGCGCGCTGCCCTGCTCTCTGTCCACAACTCACCGGAGGTTTCGACCCCGTATGACCGCGCCGCACATGTCACCCGCCGACAGCTCGACGCTTGCGCCCTCCGACTCTCTTCTCTCCCCCCTCACCGGCTGGACCCGAGCCCACTGGGAGGCCATGGCCGACCGGCTGCTCGACGGGATCGAGCCGTTCGCCTCGCCGGGCCTCGCGCAGTACCGGCTGCCGGGGCGGGCCAGCCACTCGGGGGCGTTGTCCGACGGGCTCGAAGGGTTCGCACGGTCCTTCCTGCTCGCCGCCTTCCGGATCGCGGGCTCGCGGGGGCGGGTCGGGCCCGCGCTCATCGAGCGGTACGCGGCCGGGCTCGCCGCCGGGACCGACCCCGCAGGCGGTGACGAGCGGTGGCCGGCGATCACGGACCGGGCGCAGCCCATGGTGGAGGCCGCGTCGATCGCGATCGCCCTGCACGAGACCCGCCCGTGGCTGTGGGACCGGCTCGACGACGGGGTGCGCGGCCGGGTCGCCCACTGGCTGGGCGGGTTCGTCGGCGCGGACGTCAACGACTCCAACTGGCGGCTCTTCCAGGTGATCACCGAGGAGTTCCTCGCCTCGGTGGGCGCCCCGCACAGCCGCGCCGAGATCGACGCGGGCCTCGCCCGACTGGAGGACTGGTACCGGGGCGGCGGCTGGTACACCGACGGCGACGGGCGGAAGTTCGACTACTACAACGGCTGGGCGCTGCACCTGTATCCGGTGCTGTGGGCGCGGATCGCGGGTCCACGGGCGGACGCGGCGGCGGTGGCCCGGCACCGCGGGAGGCTGCGCGAGTTCCTCGCCGCCCACCAGCACTTCTTCGGCGCCGACGGGGCCCCGGTCCACCAGGGCCGTTCCCTCACCTACCGTTTCGCGACCACCGCCCCGCTGTGGGCGGGCGTCCTCGCCGACGCCACGCCGCTGCCGCCGGGCCGGACCCGCCGGCTCGCCTCCGGGGCCCTGAGGCACTTCGCGGAGCGGGGGGTGCCCGACGAGCGGGGCCTGCTCACCCTGGGCTGGTACCGGCCCTTCCTCCCCGTCACCCAGCGCTACTCGGGCCCCGCCTCCCCGTACTGGGCGAGCAAGGCCTTCCTCGGCCTGCTCCTGCCCGAGAGCCACCCCGTGTGGACCGCGCAGGAGGAGCCCGCGCCGATCGACACCGCCGACACCACGCTCGCCCTGCCCGGCCCCGGCTGGCTGCTGCACACCACGGCCGCCGACGGCCTCGTACGGCTCGTCAACCACGGCAGCGACCGGCTGCCGCCCCCGCCCGCCACCGCCGACGACAGCCCGCACTACGCCCGGCTCGCCTACTCCAGCGCCACGGCACCGGAGACCCCGACGAGCCCCGGGGCGGGCCCCGACAACCACCTCGCCCTGCTCGCACCCGACGGCACCCCCTCGCCACGAGGCCGTATCCGTCCCCTGGGCACCGAGGGCCGCCGCGCAGCGTCCCGGTACGGCGGCGAGGACGGCGACGGGATCGAGACGGTCAGCGTGGTGCACGGCCCCTGGGAGGTGCGGGTGCACCGTGTCCACGCGCCGGCCGGCACGCCCGTACGCGAAGGGGGCTGGGCCGTGGCCGACGACGACGGGCCGCCGGAGGGGACGTCCGGCCCGGGCTGGGCGCTGGCCCGCCGCGCGGACGGCCTGACCAGCGCGCTGGTGGGCCTGCACGGCTGGGGCGACGGCCCCGGAAGAGTCGTGGGGGCCGTCGGGTCGAACGCCTACGGGCACCACTCGGCGACGCCCGTCCTCGAAGGACGGACGGCGCCCGGCGGGAGGGAATCGCTCCTGGTCACCCTCGTCCAGCTCAGCGGCGACCCGCACACCCCTCACACCGGAGCGAGCGCGAGGGTCGACGCCGACGGAGACGTGGACATCCGCTTCCCGGACGGCACCCGTGAGTCGGTCCGCAGGACCGAGACGCCGTACGGGCGGCCCTACTGACACTCCCTCAGGGGCACTGGCCGAAGTGACATTGTCGGGGGAACCCGTGAACTCCCTGGCGCGGCGGCGCACCGCACGTCCGTCCCGCACGTCCGTCCCGCACGTCCGTCCGAAGAAGTACCCCGGGGAGGGCCAGCTGATCAAGCCGAAGGCCGGTGCGGCCGGGTCCTTCGGCTGCCGGAACGCGCCGGTGAAGTTCTGCACGAAGGGCACCCGAACCACCCGGCTCGTTCCGCCGACGGACCGCTGAGCCCCTCCGCTCAGCGGTCCGCCAGCGTCATCGCCCGGTCCAGCGCCTGGAGGAAGCCGTTGACCGTGGTCCGGTCACGGACCGCCAGGCGCAGCCACGCGTCGTCCAGCCCCGGGAAGGTGTCACCGCGGCGGACGGCGAAGCCGAGACTGCGCAGATGCCGTCGTACGGCGGTCGCGCGGGGCAGGCGGATCAGCACGAACGGGCCGTCGGCCGGCTCGGCCACGACCAGGCCGTCGGGGGCGAACTCCTGGAGCCCGGCGACCAGATGGGCCCGGTCGGCGACGATGCGACCGGCCGCCTCGGCCGCCTCCGCCAGCGCCCGGTCCGAGACGCACGCCTCGGCCGCCGCGAGGGCGGGCGTCGACACCGGCCACAGCGGCTGGGCCCGCTCCAGCTCGGCGATCGTCCCGGGCGCGGCGAGGACGTAACCGATCCGCAGCCCGGCGAGCCCCCAGGTCTTGGTGAGGCTGCGCAGGACGACGAGGCCGGGCACGTCCGTCCGGCCGGCCAGCGCCTCGCGCTCACCCGGCACCGCGTCC
This sequence comes from Streptomyces akebiae, assembly GCF_019599145.1. NCBI lineage: Bacteria > Bacillati > Actinomycetota > Actinomycetes > Kitasatosporales > Streptomycetaceae > Streptomyces > Streptomyces akebiae. The sequence goes on from NZ_CP080647.1 coordinate 8,042,209, forward strand.
ATGAACGCCTCGTCGACGACCAGCGTCCGACCCGGGCGGGCGAGTCGGGCGAGGGACTCCGCCGGGTGCAGCACCGACGTCGGATTGGTCGGGTTGCCCACGACCACCAGGTCCGCGTCCTCCGGTACGGCCGCCGGGTCCAGCCGGAAGCCGTCCGACTCCCGCAGCAGCACCCGGTCCACGGTGTGCCCGGCGTCCCGCAGCGCGGCCTCGGGTTCGGTGAACTGCGGGTGCACGACCACCGGGTGACGAACCTTCAGGGCGCGGGCGAGCAGCACGAACGCCTCGGCGGCGCCCGCCGTGAGCAGGACCCGCTCGACCGGCAGCCCGTGCCGGGCCGCCACCGCCGCCCGCGCGGCCCGTCCGTCGGGGTAGGCGGCCAGCCCGGTCAGCGACCCGGCTATCCGCTCACGCAGCCAGGCGGGCGGTGTGTCGGCCCGGACGTTCACGGCGAGGTCGATGAGCCTCGCCCCGTCGTCCCGCACCTCGGCGTCACCGTGATGGCGCAGGTCATGACCCGCGTTCGACGGGGCGTCACCCGTGTGCGACGGGCCATGACCGGTGTTCCGCAGGTCGTGCCTGCTCCCGGAGTCGGATTCAGTGTGCATGGGAGTGCGTGTGTCCCCAGTGGTGTCGATCGTGACCGTGGTGCCCGTCGTCGTCCGGACGGGCGTGTGGCTGTCGCGGCAGCCCCGGGCTGTTCCCGCCGCCGGGCGGGGTGCCGCCGGGTACGGAGGCGTCGTGGGAATCGCGGTTCATGTACGGGTCGCCCTCCAGCGCCTCCCGGTACCGCTCCACGATGAGATCGAGCAGCTCCGGCTCCGGGCCGATGACATCGGCCGACCGTACCGCGATCTCCGGACGTGCGGCAGCCCAGCCCTCGGTCTGCTGCCGCACCCGGTCGGCCGGCCCGCCGTCGAGCGGGAAGTACGGCAGGACGACGATCCGCCGCGCACCCAGCCGCACACACCGGTCGAGGCCGCTCGGCACGTCCGGCGCGGCCATCGAGACGAACGCCGTCTCCACACCCGCGTACCCGCGCCCCTCCCACAACAACCGGGCAGCCCGGTGCACCTCGGCGTTGGCCCCGGGGTCCGTGGACCCGTACCCGACGAGCAGGACGGTCACATCGGCCCGGTCGCCCGGAGTCCTCGGCGAGGGCGACCCCAGAGCCTCCTCCACCCGTCGCTCCAGCAGGCTCAGCAGCGCGGGGTGCGGGCCCGGGGGGCGGCCGCGTCCGTGCGACACCTCCGGGTGCCGCTCCCGCACGCGGTCCAGCGCCGCCCTGACGTCCGACTCGGCACGCCCGGCGGGCTCCCACGCCAGCGGGACCACGACGAACCGCCGTGCCCCGTGCTCCACGAGCGCGCTCACGGCCTCACCCAGCGGCGGCCGGAACGGCTCGACGAAGCCGCCCCCGACGGGCAGCCCGGGGTGGCGGCGCCCCAGCTCGCGCAGTAAGTCGCGGAACACCTCGGCCCCGGCATCGTCCCGGGTTCCATGACCGGCGATGAGCAGGGCGGGCGGCGGGGTGGTCACGATGTCTCCTCAGAGGCGGAAGGGGTGATGCGGGAGCGGGAGCGGGCAGGGCAGGGCAGTCGGCGGCGGTCACCGTCATGGTGTCTCTCGACGACCACGGTCGTGGTCACGGCCACGGTCGTGGTCACGGCCACGGTCGTGGTCACCGCCACGACGATCATCATGCCGACTGGCGCCGGGTACGGCGAAGCCAGGGTTCGCCGTCGCGACGGCACAGGTCACCCGCCCGGGCCGCCCGTTCACCGGCTCCGACTTCCGCTTCGGCACGAGGAGTTCACCCCCGCCGACCAGCGCGGCGGCCTCCGCGACGGACGGGGTGCCGACGGAGGTGAGGGCCACACCGGAGGGGTTCGGCACCGCCACGCCGGCCAACTCCGCGGCGGAGTGGGTGACCAGGGGGACGCCGAGCCGTTCGGCGGCCCGGACGAGCCCGGGTTCGCCTGCCTTGGCCTCGACGGTGACGAGCGCGACGACCGCCTCCGGGGAGAGCCCCGCATCCCGCAGAGCCCTCTCGACCAGGTCGAGGACCTCCGTCACCGACGCACCCGTGGAGGCGCCCACACCCACGACGAGCGCTTCGAAAACACGATCAGCCACAGCCGCGCCCCGTCAGGGGCGCGGGGAACTGCGCGACAAGCCACAACGAACCCGTAGCCGAAACCCGACCTCCCGCTCCACCTGCTCCACCCTCTCCACCCTCGTCCCGGGGCGCCGCAGCCAAGAGGCCCGCCTCTTCCGGTAGCAAGGACGCATGGCGGTCTTCGTGGCACTCGGCGCGTTCCTGATGACGCTGCTCGGCGGCTGGACGGCGCAACGCGTGACGGACCGCCGTCACCTGGTGCTGGGCCTGGCCGGCGGCCTGATGCTGGGTGTGGTCGGCCTCGATCTGCTCCCCGAGGCGCTGGAGGCCGCCGGCGACGAGATCTTCGGCGTACCGGCCGCGCTGCTGCTGTTCGTCGCCGGGTTCCTCCTGGCCCACCTGGTGGAACGCCTGCTGGCCGTCCGCCAGGCGGCGCACGGCGCGGAGGAGAACAACGGCCGTACGCCCCAGGTGGGTCTGACGGCCGCGGCCGCGATGGTCGGACACAGCGCCATGGACGGTGTCGCCATCGGCGCGGCCTTCCAGATCGGCGAGGGCATGGGCATCGCGGTCGCGCTCGCGGTGATCGCCCATGACTTCGCGGACGGTTTCAACACGTACACGCTCACCAGCGTCTACGGCAACGCCCGCCGCCGTGCGCTGGCGATGCTGTTCGCGGACGCGGCGGCCCCGGTGGTGGGAGCCGCCTCCACGCTGCTGTTCACGATCCCGGAGGGACCGCTCGGCTGTTATCTCGGCTTCTTCGGAGGCGCCCTGCTCTATCTCGCCGCCGCGGAGATCCTCCCCGAGGCCCACCACGAACATCCGGCCCACTCCACGCTGCTGTGCACGATCGGCGGGGCGGCCTTCATCTGGCTGGTGGTGGGCGTGGCGGAGTGAGCGGGCAGGCCGACCGGCCGACCGGCCGCTCGCGACGCCCCGCGGACTGCTCGTGAGGCCCCGCGGACCGCTCATGACGCCCGGCATCTCTCCACGAACCGCCGTGCGACACCGGGCTCCGAGGCCCAGTGGGTGTGCAGATAGCTCGCGTGCACCCCTCCCCGCACGAATCCCTCGACCCGGGGCCGAGGGGACCGTATCCCCCAGGCGGGGGCGGGCCCGGCCCCCGGCTCGACGACCGTCCGGTGGAATTCGTGGGCCCGCATCCGGGTCCCGGCCGGCGCGAGCACGCTGTTGCCCACCGCCACCGCGTCCCGGTACCCGAGGGTCAGCCGCTCGTCCATCCGCGCCGTCGCGTCGAGCACGCCGCACATGGGCCGCCCCTCCAGCTCCCGGCACAGGTAGAGCAGACCGGCGCACTCGGCGGCCACCGGAGCCCCGCCGAACGCCAGCTCGGCCACGGCCTTGCGCAGCGGCTCGTTGGCGGACAGCTCGGCGGCGTACATCTCGGGGAACCCGCCGCCGATCACCAACCCGCGCGTCCCGTCGGGCAGTTGCTCGTCACGCAGCGGATCGAAGACGACCACCTCGGCACCCGCGGCGGTCAACAGCTCGGCGTGCTCGGCGTAGGAGAAGGTGAACGCGGGCCCCCCGGCCACGGCGACCACCTCCCGCCTCCCCGTGGCCGTGGCCGCGACGGGGGGCTCCCACACGGCCCCCGACAGCGCCCCGGCGCTGCGGGCGAGCGCGACCAGCGCCTCCAGATCGCACCCGGCCCGCACCTGCGCGGCCATCGCCGCCACGGCCTCCAGCGCGGCGGTCTGCCGCTCGGCGACGGGGACCAGTCCCAGATGCCGGGACGGGGTGTCCACCTGCGGAGCCCGCCGCAGCACCCCCAGCACGGGCACCCCGGTCGACTCCAGGGCGTCCCGCAACAGTTCCTCGTGCCGGTCCGAGGCGACCTTGTTGAGGATCACGCCCCCGATCCGCACCTCGGGATCCCAGGAGGCGAACCCGTGCACCAGCGCGGCCACCGACCGCGACTGCGACGACGCGTCCACGACCAGCACCACCGGCGCCCGCAGCAGCTTCGCCACGTGCGCCGTGGACGCCAGCTCCCCCTGCCCCGAGGCGCCGTCGAACATCCCCATCACACCCTCGACGACGGCGATGTCGCACCCGCGCGCCCCGTGCGCGAAGAGCGGCGCGACCAGCTCCGGCCCGCACAGGTACGCGTCGAGGTTCCGCCCCACCCGCCCGCTGGCGAGCGCGTGGTAGCCGGGGTCGATGTAGTCCGGCCCCACCTTGTGCGGGGACACGGCGAGCCCCCGCTCGGTCAGCGCGGCCATCAGACCCGTGGCCACGGTGGTCTTGCCGCTGCGCGACGAGGGCGCGGCGATCACCAGCCGGGGCACGGAGGCCACTGAGGCGTAAGGCGTCACGATGTCACCACTCGATGCCCCGCTGGCCCTTCTGGCCCGCGTCCATGGGGTGCTTGACCTTCGACATGTCGGTCACGAGGTCCGCGAAGTCGACGAGCTTCTCGGGCGCGTTCCGCCCGGTGATCACCACGTGCTGGGTCCCGGGCCGGTTCCGCAGCACGTCGATCACCTCGTCGGTGTCGATCCACCCCCAGTGCAGCGGGTACGCGAACTCGTCCAGCACGTACAGCTTGTACGTCTCGGCCGCGAGGTCCCGCTTGACCTGCTGCCAGCCCTCGCGGGCCTTGTCCTCGTTGTCCATCTGCCCGTCGCGCTGGACCCACGACCAGCCCTCGCCCATCTTGTGCCAGTCGACGGACCCGCCCTCACCGGACGCCCCGAGCACACGCAGCGCGTTCTCCTCGCCGACCTTCCACTTCGCCGACTTGACGAACTGGAACACCCCGATCGGCCACCCCTGGTTCCAGGCCCGCAGCGCGAGCCCGAAGGCGGCGGTGGACTTCCCCTTGCCGATGCCCGTGTGCACGAAGACCAGTGGACGATTCCTGCGCTGACGAGTCGTCAGCCCGTCGTCCGGTACGACACTCGGCTGTCCCTGAGGCATCTACGCCGCCCTCCCAGAAGTCCTCTGCGTTCCCTGCACATCCCGTACCAGCCCGGCGATGGAGTCCGCCCGCAGCTCGTCCAACGTCACCGCCGTACCGCCGAGTTCACCCGCCAGCTGCCCGGCGAGCCCCAGTCGGACATGGCCCGACTCGCAGTCGATCACCACGGACGCGTGGCCCTCGGCCGCGAACAGCCGTGCCGCCCGCCCGGCGAGCGCGACGGGCTCCGGCCCACCCGTCGCCCGGCCGTCGGTGACCACCACGACCAGCGGTCGCCGCGCGGGGTCCCGCAGCCGCTCCACCCGCAGCACGTCGTGCGCCTTGAGCAACCCGGCCGCCAGCGGCGTCCGCCCGCCCGTCGGCAGCGACTCCAGCCGGGCCGCCGCCGCGTCCACCGACGAGGTCGGCGGCAACGCCACCTCGGCGGCCGCCCCGCGGAACGTCACCAGGCCCACCTTGTCCCGCCGCTGATAGGCGTCGAGCAGCAGCGACAGCACCGCGCCCTTCACGGCGCCCATCCGCTGCCGCGCCGCCATCGAGCCGGAGGCGTCGACCACGAACAGCACGAGGTTGCCCTCCCGCCCCTCCCGGGTCGCCTGCCGCAGATCGTCACGCCGTACCACCAGCCCCGGCCCGGACCGCCCCCGCGTCCGCTGATGCGGCGCGGCGGCCCGCACCGTCGCCGCCAGATGCAGCTTGGTCAGCGTGCCACGCGGCCTGCGCGCCCCGGTCGTGCGCCCGTGCTCGGTCCGCGCGCGCGAACGCCGCCCGGCGGCACCCTCCCCGAGCCCCGGCACGCTGAGCACCCTCGTACGGAACGGCTCGGCGGCCCGTACGGCGGACTGCTCCCCGGCGGCGGGCGCCTGGGCCGGCACACCCTCGCCGGACTCGGGCTGCGCGCCCCCGTCGCCGCCCTGCGGTCCGTCGGACTCGGGAGCCGGCGGCCGCCCACCCCCACCGGGCCCGTCGGGACCGGGATCGGGATCGTCGTCCTGCGAGTCCTGCGGGTCCTGTGGGCCCTGCGGCGGCTCCGCGAACTCCTCCAGCGTCTCGTCGAGCTTGTCCTCGTCGAGCCCCGGCGCGTCGAACGGGTTCCGGCGGCGCCGGTGCGGCAGCGCGAGCAGCGCCGCCCGGCGCACATCCTCCGCGAGCACCTCGGTCCGGCCGTTCCACGCCGCCAGCGCGGTCGCGGTCCGGGCCATCACGATGTCGGCCCGCATCCCGTCCACCTCGAAGGCCGCGCAGGTCGCCGCGATCTGCCGCAGCGCGCCGTCGCCCAGCACCACGGACGACAGCAACTCCCGTGCCGCGACGACCCGTTGCCGTACGTCGGCCTCCTCGTCCGCCCAACGGGCCGCGAAACCGGCCGGGTCGTCGTCGTAGGCGAGCCGCCGCCGGACGACCTCCACCCGCTGGTCCGGCTCCCGCGAGGCCGCGACCTCCACGGTCAGCCCGAACCGGTCGAGCAACTGCGGCCGCAGCTCGCCCTCCTCGGGGTTCATCGTCCCGACCAGCAGGAACCGCGCGGCATGCCGTACGGAGACGCCCTCGCGCTCCACGTACGAGGCGCCCATCGCGGCAGCGTCCAGCAGCAGGTCGACGAGGTGGTCGTGGAGCAGGTTCACCTCGTCGACGTAGAGGATGCCCCGGTGCGCGTCCGCGAGCAGCCCGGGCTCGAAGGCCTTCACGCCCTCGGACAGCGCCCGTTCGATGTCGAGGGCGCCGACGAGCCGGTCCTCGGAGGCGCCGACGGGCAGTTCGACCATGCGTGACGGCCGGGTCTCGAACGCCGGCTCGTGCGGTCCGTCCGGACACGCCGGGTCCGGCTTCACGGGGTCGCAGGAGAACCGGCATCCGACGACGACCTCCACCTCCGGCAGCAGCGCCGCGAGCGCCCGCACGGCGGTGCTCTTCGCGGTGCCCTTCTCGCCGCGCACCAGCACACCGCCGACGGCCGGCGACACCGCGTTCAGCAGCAGCGCGAGGCGCAGGTCGTCCTGGCCCACGACGGCCGTGAACGGAAAAGGAACACTCACTTTGCGTCGCCCTCCAAGTCACCCTCCGGCAGCGGGCGGTTGACCCGCGGCCGGTCGTTCAGCAGCGCGTCCGCGCTCATCCGGACGCTCCCGGTGTTCCCGGTGCTCCGGGCGGCACGAACGGCAGCCCCGTCGGCGCGCCCGACTCGATGAGCCGCCACAGCGCGTCCGTGTCCGCGTGCTCCTCGATCAGGTCGCCGAGCCGGTCGAGCTGCTCCTCGCGCAGCGCGGCGAACGACGTGTCGGGGGACGGCACGAACCGCCGCCCCGAGGCCGTCGCCACCTCGCGCAGGAAGGCCCGCCGGAACCCGTCCGACTCCAGCGACCCGTGCCAGTGCGTGCCCCAGGTCTGTCCGACCCGGCACCCGTCCAGGAAGGGTTCACCGCCCAGCACCTCGGCGACCCCGTGATGGATCTCGTACCCCTCGACCCGTTCCCCGAGAGCCTCCCCGACGGGCCGCGTGAGCGTCTTCTCCGGGGCGAACCGCACCCGGACGGGAAGCACCCCGAGCCCCGGGACGTGTCCTCGACGGCTCTCGACGTCGTCCTCGACGTGCTCCCCGAGCATCTGGAACCCGCCGCACAGCCCGAGCACCGGCCGCCCTTCGGCGGCTCTGCGCACCAACGCCTCGGCGAGCCCCCGCTCCCGCAGCCACTCCAGTGCCCGGACCGTGCCCCGGGTCCCCGGGACGACGACCAGGTCGGCGTCGGCCAGTTCCTCGGCGCGGTCCACGAACCGCACCACGACACCGGGTTCGGCGGCGAGCGCGTCCACGTCGGTGAAGTTGGACATCAGCGGAACCGCGCACACGGCGACCCGCAGCACGTCCTCCCCGACGGGCGGCGCGACGTTCGACTCCCGGACCGTGCCCCGGAGCGAGATGCGCAGCCCGTCCTCCTCGTCGATCCCGAGCCCGTGCCGGAAGGGCAGCACCCCGTACGTCGGCCGCCCGGTGAGCCCGCGCAGCATGTCGAGCCCCGGCTCCAACAGGGAGACGTCTCCCCGGAACTTGTTGACGAGGAACCCGGCGACGAGGGCCTGGTCCTCGGGGGAGAGCAGCGCGACGGTCCCGAAGAACGACGCGAAGACACCGCCGCGGTCGATGTCGCCGACCACGAGCACGGGCAGCCCGGCGTTCCGGGCGATCCCCATGTTGACGATGTCGGTCCGCCGCAGATTGATCTCGGCCGGAGAGCCGGCCCCCTCGCAGATCACCGCGTCATACGTGCCCCGCAGCTCGGCGAGGCAGTCCAACACGACCCCGAGCAGCCGCTGTTGCCGCCCTCCGTGGTACCCGCGCGCACTCATCTCGCCCACGGGCTTGCCCAGCAGCACCACCTGACTGCTGCGTTCGCCCCCGGGCTTCAGCAGCACGGGGTTCATGAGCGCGGTGGGCTCCACCCGGCACGCCTGCGCCTGCATGGCCTGCGCCCGCCCGATCTCGGCGCCCTCCTTCGTCACGAAGGAGTTGAGCGACATGTTCTGCGCCTTGAACGGCGCGACCTTGACCCCCTGCCGCACCAGCCACCGGCAGATTCCGGCGGTGACCACGCTCTTCCCCGCGTCGGAGGTGGTCCCGGCGACCAACAGCCCGCCACTCATCCCTGCCTCCTCGACCGCAGCAGCGACACACCCGCACCGATCCCCAACGCCAGCCATCCGACCCGCCGGGACAACCGGACGGTCCGCTCGATGTCATCCACGACGACGGCGCGCCCCTCCCCATTCAGCACCGGCCGGTGCTCGACCCGCCCCCCGTACGACAGCGTGCCCCCCAACCGCACTCCGAGCGCCCCCGCGAACGACGCCTCCACGGGTCCCGCGTTGGGACTCGGGTGCCGGCCCGCGTCCGCGCGCCAGGCCCGTACCGCCCCGCGGGCATCCCCACCGCAGGCCGCGGCCAGCACCGCCGTCAGCCGGGCCCCCGGCCAGCCCACGATGTCGTCCAGCCGCGCGGAGGCCCATCCGAACCGCCGATACCGCTCCGACCGGTGTCCGACCATGGCGTCCAACGTGTTGACGGCCCGAAACCCCACCAGCCCGGGCACACCCGCCACGGCTCCCCACACGAGCGCGCCCACCACGGCGTCGGAGGTGTTCTCGGCGACGGACTCCACGACCGCCCGCGCGATCCCGTCCGGGTCGAGCGCCTGGGGATCCCGCCCGCACAGATGGGGCAGCCGGGCCCGCGCGCCCTCGACGTCCCCCGCGTCGAGCGACCGTGCGATCGCGCGAGCCTCCCGCCCGAGCGAAGTCCCCCCGACGACGGCCCAGGTGGCGGCGGCGGTCAACGCGACGGAGGCCGCACGCGACGGGCGTACGGCGGACGAGGCCAAGGCCCCGAGCGCCACGGCGCCACCCGCGCACACGGCGGTGTGCAGCGCGCCCCACCCCCGGTGGTCCCGCCACAGCACCTGCTCCACGGCGCCGGCGGCCCGCCCGAACGCGGCGACCGGATGCCCCCGGCGAGGATCGCCGAGCAGCAGATCACCGAGAAGTCCGGCGGTGGCGCCGTACGCGAAGACGCGATCGGCACGCACCGGTTCAGCCGATCGCGAGATGGGAGGAGGATCCGGTACCGGGACTCAAGCGGCAGCCGCACATGGCGATATGTCCTCACTCAGGGTGTCCACGCCCTGGTTCGACGAGACCGACGGCGAGAGTTCCTGGCTCCCGGGAGGTTCTTCCCCGGTGACAGTGGCGGGACCGCGCCGGACTCGCACCGGCTTCCTCTCCTGCCGTCGTACATGGCCCCGGCAGTCCACCACGCGCCCGGAAGACCCGTCAACTTGCTGTTGACCTGCGGCGCAGCGGTGTGCTCAGCCCCACATCGCTGAAATATGGCCAGACGCCCGAATCGGCTCTTTCTGCGCTCATCTCCACAGCGCCGGGCGGGAACACTTGAGGGAACGACATTACGAGGACTGAGCGCCGACGAGCGGCAGCGGCTGGGCACGGCGCTCGGGTCGTCGCGGTGGACGCGTGTCGGCGCGCTGACTTGTGAGGTGGAGGTCAGGGTGTTCGACAGGGAGCCCTCGGCGCGGAGTTGGATCAGGAGCAGTTATTCGGGCGAAACCAGCCTGTGCGTGGAGGCGTCGTTCGAGGAGAGGCGGGTTCTGGTGCGTGACTCGAACTCGAAGAAGAACGCTGTGCTCTCCTTCCGTCACAGCGCGTGGTGTGGTTTTCTGGCGGGGCTTGTGGACCCGGGAGCGGACGGTTCTTGAAGAACCGTTCGGGGGACGGGAGGTACACGCGATGGAAGATCGGACCAAGGGAACCGCCTCGGCGCGTGAGCGGGCATCGAGGGGCCGGCGGACGCTGTTGTCCGCCGCCGCGCCGCTGGTGCTCTTCAGCACGGTCGCCGGGGTCCTCGCCGTGGGGGTGGGTGCTCTCGCCGCCCTGCTGGTGCCGGGGACGGAGGCGCGGGGTGTCGTCTGGCTGGCGGTGACCGCCCTCCTCGCCACGGGGGCGGGCCTGTGGTGGGGGCTCACTCCGGTCACGGAGCGGCTGAGGGCCCTGGACCGGGCTCTGGTCGGGGCTCGCCCGCGGGGGCCGGAGGAGCGCTGAGGCCGACGGGCCGCGCGGCATCGGCGCGGGCGCGCAGCACCTTGCCGATGCCCGCCGCGAGCGAGGTGAGCAGAGCGGCGGCGATCGCCCCGGTGATCGCCGTGGTGAGCGGTGTCGTGGCGTCGAACCGGGTCGTGGGTACGACGCGACCGGCCACGGCGATGCTCAGCAGCAGGACGCTGGCGCAGAACGTGCCCAGTAACAGACGGGCGGACAGGAGCCGTATCTCGCCGTCGACCCGGGCACTCTCCACCCGGATGAGCGCCTCCGCCCACTCCGACTCCTGCATGGCTTAGGCCTTCAGCGTGCAGTCGTCCAGTGGGGCAGGACCGCCGGACCCCGGGGGGCCGGCCGGGGGAGGACCGTCCGGATCTCCGTCGCCCGGAACGGCGCGGCGCGCCGTCAGCCGCCTCCACCACTCTGCCAACCGAAGACCGCCATGGGCCCTCCCCCCGATTCCGCCGGGCGTCCCGGCCCGGTGCTCAGTCGTTGTCCAGGCTCTCCCGGACCGTGTCGAGGAACTCGATCATCCGGTCGCCTTCGTGCGCGTTGTCGCTGATGTCCGCGAAGCACTCCTGGTGGCGGACGGTGAGATCGAGATCCTCGCGGTTCGACAGCCCGCCGTTGGGGCCCTCCAGGTAGAGCAGGTCGTCGTCGTCCCTGAACCCGAGCAGGATGAACGGGCTGAGGGTGCTGAAGTGCGCCCCCGCCGTGAACGGCAGCAGCCGGATGCCCATCCGGGGGCGCCCGGCCAGCGCCTTCACGTGGTCCAGCTGTTGACGCATGACGCGGGGGCCGCCGATCACCCGCCGTACGGCGGCCTCGTCCAGGACGACGTCGATGCGCGGGCCCGCGTCGGAGTCGATCAGGCGTTCCTGTCGGGCGAGGCGGAGCTCCACCGACCGGCGGACGTCGGTGGGTTCCGACGTGGGGGGAGAGGAGGGCGGTGGCGTAGTCCTCGGTGTGCAGGAGGCCGGGGAGCACGATGGGGTTGTGGACGCGGATGGAGGTCGCGGCCCCCTCGTAGCCCAGATACTGGGCGAAGGGCTGGGAGACCAGGTTTCCCCAGGGGGCCCACCACGACGGCCCCTTCGAGCCCCGTGCGGCCTCTTCCAACTCGCTCACCAGCGCCGGATCCGTGATCCCGTACTGCTGGATGAGCGCCCGGACGTCGGTGACGCTGACCCCGACCGTGCCGGCCTCGATGCGCAGGACAATAGACAAACCCCTCGTACCGGGTCAAACGGTACGAGGGGTTTGTCTGTGTGTGTCGTGCGAGGTGGGAGGGGTGAACGGGGCCTCAGGCCATGATCAGGTAGATCCCGTAACCCACCGCCGCCGTGCAGGCCGCGAAGCAGGCGTACGCCGCTGTCGTGGCGAGCGCGGGCGACGTGCCCGCGGTGGTCGCCGCCTCCCGCTTGGAGAGGCCGACGATCCCCAGGGTGAAGAGGCCGACGAGGGCCACGGTGACCACGAGGCTGACTCCGAAGACGGAGCCGAGGGCTGCCCAGTCGATGTGCATGTGGTGATCTTCCTCAGGAGGTCGCGGGGCTCAGAGGGCGGGTGTCGGCGTGGACGAGTTCGCCGGGGACGTGGTCTCGGCGGCGGTCGCGGCCGCGGGGACCGGGATGGTCGCCGAGAGGTCCTCGGTGACGGTGACGGTGCCGGCGGGCGGTGGCGTCACGGCGGCCATCGCCGTGGTCACCACGCCGGGCGGCTCCTCGGTGTCGTTGACGTTCGTGTGGTCGACGACCTCACGGCGGGAGACCACCCAGATCGCGGCGCTGGAGGCGACGAGGAAGACCGCGACGACGGCCGTGCCCCAGGCGCCGAAGGACGTCACCCACTCGGCGAGCGCGGCCACCAGCGCGGCGGCCGGCAGGGTCAGACCCCAGGCGACGAACATCCGGGTCGCGGTGGACCAGCGGACCACCCCGCCCTTGCGGCCGAGGCCCGCGCCCATCACCGCACCGGAGACCGAGTGCGTGGTGGAGAGCGAGAAGCCGAGGTGCGAGGAGGCCAGGATGACCGTGGCCGCGCTGGTCTGGGCGGCGAAGCCCTGCTGCGGCTGGAGGTCGGTCAGACCCTTGCCCATCGTGCGGATGATGCGCCAGCCGCCCAGGTAGGTGCCGAGCGCGATGGCGAGACCGGCGGAGACGATGACCCACACGGGCGGGTCGGAGTCGGGCGCGAGGGCGCCGCCGGCCACCAGGGCGAGGGTGATGATGCCCATCGTCTTCTGGGCGTCGTTCGTGCCGTGGGCCAGCGAGACCAGGCCCGCGGAGGCGATCTGACCGGCGCGGTAGCCCTTGCCGGAGGCCTTCTCGCTCGTGTGCTGTCCGAGCCTGTACGTCAGCCGGGTGGCGAGCATCGCCGCGATGCCGGCCACCAGCGGGGCCGCCACGGCGGGGATCAGCACCTTGGTGACGAGCACGTCGCCGTGCACACCACCGAGGCCGACCGAGGCGATGGTGGCGCCGACGAGGCCACCCATCAGGGCGTGCGAGGAACTGGAGGGGAGCCCCACCAGCCAGGTCAGCAGGTTCCAGAGGATGGCGCCGACGAGCGCCGCGAATATGACCTCTGGCTGTATCCCGGACTCGTCGACGAGTCCCTTGGAGATGGTGTTGGCGACCTCGATGGACAGGAACGCGCCGACAAGGTTGAGCACGGCGGACATGGCCACCGCGACCTTGGGCTTCATTGCGCCGGTCGAGATGGTGGTGGCCATCGCGTTGGCGGTGTCGTGGAAACCGTTCGTAAAATCGAACGCGAGCGCGGTGATGACCACGATCGCGAGGATCAGCGAGAAGTTTTCCATTTACCCGGGCTTCTTTCGGACGTCAGTGGCATGTGGACCGTAGGCAACCTGGGTGAACGGAAGATGAACTGGGGCAGGCGCGCGGGTGTAATGAACGAGGTGCCGCCGCTCCGCTTGTGGGCCGGTGGGCGGCCAGGGCCTGGCGGAGCGGCGGTCCGGCCTTCGAACTCAGGCGGAATGGCGAGATCCGCTACCCCTTCGCGAACCTCTTCAGCCGGTTCGTCGACCCGTTGAAGAGGTTCTGGTCACCCGGCAGGCTCCCGCTGCCGTTGTCGTACTGCCAGATCGTCCAGTACTTCCACCCCGCGGGCAGTTCCCCCGCGCCGCCGGCGTCGTAGCGGGCCAGCCACAGCGCGTGGTCGCCGAAGGCCGCGCTGTCGCCGGTGCAGGTCTTCCACCAGTGGGTGGTGGTGTAGATCACCGGGCGGCGGCCCGTGAGGCGCTTCACCTCGTCGCTGAACGACTTGATCCAGCCGACCATGGCGCTGTCGCTCAGGCCGTAGCACTTCCTCTTCCTGTCGTACGGGTTGTATTCGATGTCGAGCGCCGGCGGCAGCGTCCAGCCGTCCGCGCGCCAGCCGCCCCCGTTGTTCACGAAGTAGCGGGCCTGGGTCTTCCCGGACGACCGGTGGGGAAGTGCGAAGTGGTACGCGCCGCGGATCAGCCCCGCCTCGCGCGAGCCGTTGTACTGCTGGCCGAAGTACGGGTTGCGGTAGGTGGTGGACTCGGTCGCCTTGACGTAGACGAACCGGGCGCCCTTCGCCTTCGCGCTCGACCAGTTCACCTTCTTCTGGTGCGAGGAGACGTCGTGCCCCCTGGGCTTGGCGGCGGCCGAGACGGGGATCTCGGCAAGAGCGGTCCCCCCGAGGGCGAGCGCCGCGACGGAGGCGGCGAAGGCGCGGTTGCGGCGACGGGACGGCTTGGGAGCTGTGGCCATCATTCCCCCCGGAATGGCGATTGTGCGACAAAACATCCGGAGATTACTGGAAGATCACTGAATCTCGCTCGATCATCGGCCAATCGCCAACTCCGAGTGGGGTATGCGTATATGGCGCCTTCCGCGGGGCCGTGATACGCCCGCGGCGCCTCCGCCGGGTGCCCGTCACCGGCAGCCGCCTGGCAGGATCGCGGCATGGTCGAGCAGCAGGGGAACGCCCGGGGCGAGCGGGGCGCGGTCGAGGTTCCGCGAGGCGCGCGGGGCGAGCGGCGGAGCGCTGTGCCGGACGACGTGGCGCACACGTGGGACGAGCTCGTCACGACGGCCCGCCGGACGGTGGCCGAGGGCCTGGTCGTGGGCACCTCGGGGAACGTGTCCGTGCGCGTCGGGGACACCGTCCTGGTCACACCGACGGGAGTGCCGTACGACCGTCTGACCCCGGACGACGTGACGGGTGTGGACCTCTCGGGCCGGCAGGTCCTCGGCACCCTCCGCCCGACGAGCGAACTCCCCATGCACCTGGCGATCCACGGCACCACCGACGCCCGCGCCGTCGTCCACACCCACGCGGTCCACGCGACGGCCGTCTCCACCCTCGTGAGCGAGCTGCCGCTGATCCACTACATGTCCGCCGCCCTCGGCGGACCGGTCCGGGTCGCTCCCTACGCGACCTACGGCACCCCTGAGTTGGCCGAGAACATGCTCCGCGCTTTGACAGGGCGCACCGGGTGTCTCCTGCAGAACCACGGCACGATCACCTACGGAAGCACCCTCGCCGAGGCCTACGACCGCACGGCCCAGCTCGAATGGATGTCCAGAGTCTGGCTGACGGCGTCCTCCGTCCCGGGCCGCACCCCGCACCTCCTCACCCCCGACCAACTGGCGAAAGCCGGCGCCCGCCTCCGCGACTACGGCCAGCCGGGCTAGGTCCTGTCGACCCTGCCGTCGCCGCCCGGCCGACGGACCTCGTCGCGCTCGACCACCCCCTCTTCGGGAGCTCCCCTGGCCCCGGCGTTCTCCGCCGCGGCGCTGTCCGACCCCGTTCGGCCTCTCGGCGGTCGTCGGCTCACGGGGGCATGCGCGCATCAGGTCCGCGCACCCGCCGCTCCGGTCACTCCGGAGTGCCTGCCCACTGGCCGCAAGGGTGGTCGGCCAGGACACTGGAGGCGTGGGTGCAGTCAAAGCGGCGGTCGCCGCGGTCGGGGTCGCGTTCGCGGCCGGTGCGGCCAGTGTCGCAGCGGGCCGGCTGGCCAGCGACGTAGCGCTGAAGGCGCCGCCGGGCGAACCGCTGCCCACCGAACCCCGGCTGACCGTGCACGCCACCGCCGCCGGACGCATCGTCCTGACCCGCGCCTTCGCCTCCCAGCGCCCCGGTGTCTACGGCCTCACCGGCGACGACTCCCACGCGGTCGTCGGCGCCGTCCTCGACGGCGCCCCGCACGCCCCCGACACGGTCGTCCGCCGCCTGGAGCGCGTCACCCACGGCACCCTGGAGCCGGGCGACAAGGTGTGGCTCACCCCCGGCCTCCACCGCGGCGACCCGCGCACCGCGCTCGGCCTCGACCACGACGACGTCGAGATCCCCGGCGAACTCGGCACCCTGCCCGCCTGGTTCGTACCCGGGCACCGGGACATCTGGGTGATCGCCGTGCACGGACTGGGCACCACCCGCGAACACCCCATGAACGTCATGGAGTTCCTGCACCGCCACCACTTCCCGGTGCTCACCCTCGCCTACCGCGGCGACCCGGGCGCCCCCCGCTCCCCGGACGGCCTGAACCACCTCGGCGAGACCGAGTGGCGCGACGTGGACGCCGCCGTCCGCCACGCCGTCCGGTTCGGCGCCGAACGGGTCGTCCTGCTCGGCTGGTCCACCGGCGCCACCATGGCCCTGCGCGCCGCCACCCGCTCCCCGCTGCGCGACCGCGTCGCCGGACTCGTCCTGGACTCGCCGGTGCTCGACTGGGCGGCCACCCTGCGCGCCCTCGCCGCCGCCCGCCGCACCCCCGGTGCCCTGCTGCCGCTCGCGGTCCGCGCCGCCCAGGGCCGCACCGGACTGCGCGCCGCCCCCACCGGCGAGGACACCGACTCCTCGGGGCTCAGGACACCGACCCTGCTCTTCCACGGCCCCGACGACACCGTCGCGCCCTGGGGCCCCTCCCAGCGCCTCGCCGCCCGCCGCCCCGACCGGGTCACCCTCCGCACGGTCCGCCACGCCCCGCACGGCGCCATGTGGAACGCCGACCCCAAGGCCTACGAAGAGGCCCTCCGCCGCTTCCTCACCCCGCTGGTGTAGGGCCGCGCACGGCCGGCACAGGACGGGGAGGCGCCGCGGAATCGCCCCGCCAGAGAGAGGTACGCCACATTCCGTTTAGCGTCGGACCAAGGCGATCCTCCTCGGTGCGGACCCCTGGGAAGACCCGTGCGTTGGCCACCCCTGTCGCCCGCTGTGACATTCCGTTTGGGTTTTCCGACCGTCAACCGGAAGACTGCCCCCGTGACGTCCCGTAATCCGCGCGACTCCAGGCTCCGACTCGTCAGCCCGCGAACCCTGGCCGCCGCTCCCCGAGCAGCAGTGACCCAGCGCCGCCGACCGGCTCCCCGGCCCCCGGAGGGCACACCGCCGCCCGTGGAACTCGCCCGCATGGCCCGCGCCGTCCTGGCGGACGCGGCCCGCGTCGCCCGCTGGGCCGATGCCGCCCTGCGCCCCGGCCGCGAGGGCGCGAGCCCCGACGGCAAGGGCACCCTCTCCGCCGCGACCGCCGAACGGGCCGCCGCCGAGCTGGGGCTGACCCCGGCTCAGGTCCGCCACGACTGGGACACGGCACGTCTGGCCGGCCTGGTCGAGGTGCACGGCGACAGCGCGCGACCCGGCTGGCGTCTGCGTGCCTGGAACCGTGACGACAGCGCCGTACTGCGCGGCTGGGTCGCGTTCTTCGACGCCTGGTCCATCGCCTATCCGGAGCCCGAGGACCGGGAGCCGGCGGCGGTCGCCGAGGTCGTCTCGGCCATGCCCCAGGTCCTCTCCTTCCTCCAGCTCTCCGCCGGGCCCGTCCCCGTGGAGCAGCTCCTCGACCTCCTGGCACAGCGGGTCACCGAACTGCGCACCGAGCGCTGCGAAGTCCCCTACGTCCCACCCGTCGCCCACCACCCTTCTGACGAGGCGCTCCGCGCCGCCCCCGCCGATTCCGAGCCCGCCGCGGAGCCCACGGCCGAGGACACCCCCCTCGCCCCGCTCCTCGACTGGTCCCTGCGCGCCCTCGCCTCCGTCGGCGCCCTCACCTACGGCGACGGCCAGGCCACCCTCACCCCGCTCGGCAGCTGGGCGGTCTGGGTCAAGCTCGAACAGATCTGTGTCGCCGCGCAGAGCCCCGCCGGGAACATCGAGGTCTCCGCCGAGGACATGCTCAGAGGCTGCGCCCAGCTCCGGCCGAACGCGGCCCGCGCCGAGTACCGCGCCTGGCTCGCCGCCCGCCCCGTCGGCGGCGCCGTCACCGAACTCATCGACGCCGCCCGCGGCGAGGACGCCCTCATCCGGGGCCTGGCCTTCGAGGCCCTGCGGGTCGTCGGCGCCCCCGCCGAGCCCGACGTCCGCACGGTCGCCGACGAGACCCCGCTGCGCCCCTACGCCCTGCTGTGGCTCGCCGAGCACGAGGGCGCCGACCCCGAGGACGCGCACGAGGTCCTCACCCGGGAGGAGTCCACCTGGCTCTGGGTCGACACGGCCGCCGCCGTCGCCGACCACGGCGAGGCACCCCTGCTCGTACGGCATCTGGAGTCCGCGGTGCAGCCCACGGTCCCCGCGCTGCTCGACGAGGTCCGCGCGGTCGGCCACCCCCGCACCGTCCAGGTCCTGGTCGCCCTCGCCGCGGCCCACCCCGATCCGGCCCTCGCCAAGGCCGTCCGCCGTGCCGCCTTCCAGGTGCACACCGGAGGCAGCTGACCCGGCCGACGGGGCCGCGTGCGCCCGACCGCCCGCGCGGGTGTCAGCCGCCCGTCTCGGGGGCGTACGTGCCGAAGCTCCACACATTGCCCTCGGCGTCCCGGGCCATGTAGTCCCGGGAGCCGTAGTCCTGGTCCGTCGGGGGCATCAGGATCTCCACGCCGTGCTCCACGGCCCGCCGGTGGTGGGCGTCCACGTCGTCCACGACGACGTACACCCCGGTGGGCCCCGCGCCCTTCATCGCGCCGTCGAAGACACTGCCGCTGCCCTTGGAACCGATCATCACCGCGCCGTTGCCCTGCGTCAGCTCCGCGTGCCGCACGATGCCGTCCTCGCCCTCGTACACCGAGAGCTCGGCGAAGCCCAACGCCTCCGTGAGCTGCCTGACGGCGGCCTTGGCGTCCGCGTAGAGCAGCGTCGGATAGATACTCGGGCGGCCGTCGCCCCTGCCTGCCATACCGATCACGACCTCTCCGTCGTCCTGAGCCGTCCGGACGACGACAGCCACCCGGAACACGACCCGCTGCCCAGTTTCGCACCGGAGACCGACAACGCCCCGTCGGAAGAAACGGGCCGATGGCGTCCGGTGGCCGGCGGACCCGGTGACCGAGACCACGTGATCCCTTGTCACACGGGCGGAAAACCGCTTGCCGCCCCCAGTTAGAATCGGCCCATGGCCATTCTCCTCGCGCATTAGACGGCGGGAACGTCCTCAGCCGCCCACACCCGCCACCCCAATCCGCCCTGGAGTCTGTCCGTGATCTCCGCCTCCGGTATCGAGCTGCGCGCCGGTGCCCGCGTCCTCATCGAGTCCGCCACCTTCCGCATCGCCAAGGGCGACCGCATCGGCCTGGTCGGCCGCAACGGCGCGGGCAAGACCACCCTCACCAAGTGCCTGGCCGGCGAGGGCATCCCGGCCGGCGGGACCATCACCCGCTCCGGCGAGGTCGGCTACCTCCCGCAGGACCCCCGCACCGGCGACCTCGACGTCCTCGCCCGCGACCGCATCCTCTCCGCCCGCGGCCTCGACGTACTGATCCGCAAGATGCGGGAGAACGAACAGCGCATCGCCAACGGCCAGGGCGGCACCCGCGAGAAGGCGCTGAAGCAGTACGAGCGCCAGGAGACGGAGTTCCTCACCAAGGGCGGGTACTCGGCCGAGGCCGAGGCCGCCACCATCGCCGCCGCGCTCAACCTCCCCGACCGGGTGCTCGGCCAGCCGCTGCACACCCTCTCCGGCGGTCAGCGCCGCCGTATCGAGCTGGCCCGGATCCTGTTCTCCGACGCGGACACCCTGCTCCTGGACGAGCCGACGAACCACCTCGACGCCGACTCGATCGTCTGGCTGCGCGACTACCTCAAGACCTACCGCGGCGGCTTCATCGTGATCTCCCACGACGTCGACCTGGTCGAGACGGTCGTCAACAAGGTGTTCTACCTGGACGCCAACCGCGCCGAGATCGACGTCTACAACATGGGCTGGAAGCTCTACCAGCAGCAGCGCGAGGCCGACGAGAAGCGCCGCAAGCGCGAGCGGCAGAACGCCGAGAAGAAGGCCGCCGCGCTGCACTCGCAGGCCGACAAGATGCGCGCCAAGGCCACCAAGACCGTCGCCGCGCAGAACATGGCCAAGCGCGCCGACCGGCTGCTCGCCGGCCTGGACGCCGTCCGTGTCTCCGACAAGGTCGCCAAGCTGCGCTTCCCCGAGCCCGCGCCCTGCGGCAAGACCCCGCTGACCGCCGAGGGCCTGTCGAAGTCGTACGGCTCGCTGGAGATCTTCACCGACGTCGACCTGGCCATCGACAAGGGCTCCCGGGTGGTCATCCTCGGCCTCAACGGCGCGGGCAAGACCACCCTGCTCCGCCTCCTCGGCGGCGTCGAGAAGCCCGACACCGGCCAGGTGATCGAGGGCCACGGCCTCAAGCTCGGCTACTACGCGCAGGAGCACGAGACCCTCGACCCGGAGCGCACGGTCCTGGAGAACATGCGCTCCGCCTCCCCGGACCTGGACCTGGTCGAGATCCGCAAGACACTCGGCTCTTTCCTGTTCTCCGGCGACGACGTCGACAAGCCGGCCGGAGTGCTCTCCGGCGGCGAGAAGACCCGTCTCGCGCTCGCGACCCTGGTGGTGTCCTCCGCCAACGTCCTCCTGCTCGACGAGCCGACCAACAACCTCGACCCCGCCAGCCGCGAGGAGATCCTCGGGGCCCTGCGCACCTACAAGGGCGCGGTCGTCCTCGTCACCCACGACGAGGGCGCGGTCGAGGCTCTCCAGCCCGAGCGGATCATCCTGCTGCCGGACGGCGTCGAGGACCTGTGGGGCGCCGACTACGCCGACCTCGTCGCGCTCGCTTGATCGAATGGGTTGATCAACTGCCGCTGGATCATTCGGCCCATCGGTGATCCACCATCTGTGTGAGATCTCCTCGTACCGAGGTGTGTCCTACATCGATTTCACGGCCGAGTCCTTCTGTGCGAAGGGCTCGGCCGTCGTGCGTCTCTGACCTGGGACTTCACAGAACAACCCGTTCGGCCGTACGGACACGCCTGTGCGGAATGACAGGTTCCGCTCGTGGGGACGCGCTCCCGTCGTCAAAACCTTGTCGCACGGACCTTGCCGAATGGGTGGCCATCCCGCGCCGGAGGGGTGATCATGAGGAGACCAGAGCGCACTTCCCATGAGGAGGACCGGGTGGCCGAGACTCTGAAGAAGGGCAGCCGGGTTACCGGCGCCGCGCGTGACAAGCTCGCGGCAGACCTGAAGAAGAAGTACGACTCCGGTGCGAGCATTCGGGCACTGGCCGAGGAAACCGGCCGCTCGTATGGCTTCGTACACCGGATGCTCAGCGAGTCGGGCGTCACGCTCCGAGGGCGTGGCGGCGCGACGCGGGGCAAGAAGGCCGCGTCGGCCTGACGCCGGGCGGCCCATCGGCTTCGATGGTGGCCACCCGGTCGGTCGGCTGATCGGCCGGGTGGTTACTGTGCAGTCACTTAGCATCGCTTCATCGCTCTGCTGACCGCACCCCATCGGAGGCGCCCCATGGCTTCGCTCGAAACGCTGCTCGACAAGGACGGCGTACGGCTCACCGTCGACGACGCGATCGCCACGGTGACGCTGACCAATCCGGCCAAGCGCAACGCGCAGAGCCCCGCCCTGTGGCGGGCGCTCACCGAGGCCGGTCGGTCGGTGCCGGGCTCCGTCCGCGTGGTCGTGCTGCGTGCCGAGGGCAGATCGTTCTCCGCCGGACTCAACCGGCAGATGTTCACGCCCGAAGGCATCGAAGGGGAGCCGTCGTTCGTCGATCTCGCGCGCCGTGACGACGCCGGGCTCGACGCGACCATCGCCGAGTACCAGGAGGCGTTCACCTGGTGGCGGCGCAACGACATCGTGTCCGTCGCCGCCGTGCAGGGGCACGCCGTCGGTGCGGGCTTCCAGCTTGCCCTCGCCTGTGATCTGCGCGTCGTCGCCGACGACGTGCAGTTCGCCATGCTCGAAACCAGCCTCGGACTCGTGCCCGACCTCACGGGGACTCACCCGCTGGTGAGCCTCGTCGGGTACGCCCGCGCGCTGGAGATCTGCCTCACCGGACGGTTCGTCCAGGCGGACGAGGCCCAGCGGATCGGGCTCGCGAACCTCGCGGTCCCCGCCGACCAGCTCGACGACGCCGTGCGCGACCTCGCCGGTGCGCTCGTGACCGCGCCCCGGGACGCGGTCATCGAGACCAAGGCGTTGCTGCGCGATGCCCAGGACCGGGGGTACGACGAGCAGCGGGCGGCGGAGCGGGCGGCCCAGGCCCGGCGACTGCGGGACCTGGCGGGCGTCGGCGAGTAGCCGCCTCCCGGGCCGGGACCCTCGGGATCAGGTGCCGATCGCTGTGACGAGCACGGCCACCGACGGGTGGTCCGGCAGGGAGTCGCTCACCGCCGCGCGTACCTCGCGCGCCACGTCCAGGGCACGTCGCTCCTCCGTCACCGCCAGCTCCACGCGGACATGGCGGCGGGGGAGGGCCGGCCCGGCGGCGATGTCGACCGCACGGCCGAGACCGCCGAAGGCGCCGGTCAGACGGGCGACGCCGGGGACGGAGAGCGCCGCCGCGGCCACTCGGGACTCCTCGTCGTCGCCGGCCGACGACGCCGGAGCGGCGGCGGGGGGCGGCGGTTCGGCCGTCGGACCGGACGGCCCCGCGTCGGCCTCCAGCAGATGGGTCACCCGGAGATCCACCTCGGTCACCGTCAGCCCGAGGCGTTCCCCGGCGGCGGTGAACAGGGCCGCGCGCAGGCGGGCCGCCGTGGCCGGGAGGGGCTCGGCGGCCGGGCCGACCGAGGCCGCGAGGTCGGCCGTGACCCGGAGCGGACCGGGCGGCAGGGCACTCGGGGGCGGGGGCACGGCTGCCTCGTAGCCGTGCTCGTCCGCGTCCTCACCCTCGCTGCCACCCGAGTCGACGGACGAGATGCGGAGCCGTCCGAGGCTCAGCCCGCGCAGAGAGTCGGCCGTGCGGCGCAGAGCGGCTCCGGCCGCGCTCTCCGTGATCCACGCGCCGTCCCGCGGGCCACCCAGGGGAAGTACGCGGCCGAGCCCGAGCTGCTGGCGTACCGCTTTCGTCCAACCGTCCGCCGTCATTCCTCCAGCCTGCCGCATCCCCGGCGCGCGGGGCCGCAACCGCGCTTACTGTGGGCTTGAGGGGGACGACCGGAAGGGGCTGACGGCATGACTGACATGACGGAGCGGAACCGGACGGAAGGGCCCGACACGACCAAGGAGCCGACGCAGGTCGGGCGCAGGACCGCCCGGCGCGGCGGCGGTGATCCGGCGGGTCGGGGGCGCACGACCATCGCCGACGGTGTCGTGGAGAAGATCGCCGGGCTCGCCGCGCGCGAAGTGATGGGCGTGCACGCCATGGGCAGCGGCCTGTCACGGACCTTCGGGGCCATGCGCGACCGGGTCCCCGGCGGGACCAAGTCCGTGACCCGGGGCGTGAAGGTCGAGGTCGGCGAGGTGCAGACCGCGCTCGACCTGGAGATCGTCGTCGACTACGGGGTGTCCATCAGCGATGTGGCCCGCGACGTGCGCGAGAACGTCATCGCGGCCGTCGAGCGGATGACCGGCCTGGATGTCGTCGAGGTCAACATCGCGGTCAGCGATGTGAAGCTGCCGGACGAGGAGGACGAGGAGCCGGAGTCCCGGCTGCAGTGAGCGGAGCTCGCGCCCTCCACCCCATCCGTGCCTCGCACCCCGTCCGCCCGTGTTCAGGAGTCTCCGAGTCGCTAGGAGCACAGCATGAGCTTGGCCGTGATCGGCATGGTCGCCGGGATGGCGCTGGGCTTCGCCGGATACTTCGGCGGGTTCGGAGCCTTCCTGCTGGTGGCCGCACTGGGTGCCGTCGGCTTCGTCGTCGGCCGGTTCCTCGAGGGGGACCTGGAGCTGGGCGACTTCTTCCGCCCGCGTGACGACCGGCGCCGATGAACCCCGTGGCAAGCGGGCGTCCCACGGAGCGGGGAGCCGTCGAGGCCGGGGAGCGTGGGGCGCTCCGGATCGCCGACCGGGTCGTCGCGAAGATCGCCTCGCAGGCGGCGCGCGAGGCACTCGACGTCGTGCCGCAGGACTCCGCGCCCCCGCATGCCACCGTCGTCCTCCACCACGAGACCGCGCGCGTGCGCGTCAGTCTCGAACTTCCTTACCCCTCGGACATCGGTGGCCAGTGCGCTGCGGTGCGTCGTCATGTCGCCGAGCGGGTAGGGACGTTGACGGGAACGCACGTGTCGGAGGTGGCCGTCCAGGTCGAACGGCTGCACCTGACGCACGCACACGATGTGGCACAGGGGAGGACGCGATGAGCGAACCCCGGAGCTCCGAGGGCACCACGCGACGACTGCCCGTCATCGAGAAGGCCGACGACAAGGCTGATGACAAGGCCGATGACAAGGCCGATGAGAAGACCGGTGGGAACGCGGGCGGGAACAACGGCGGACGGACCGTCGGCCGCGAGCCGGACCAGTCCGCGTCCGCCGCCGACTACGACCCGCTGCCCGCCCTCGACGACGAGAACGGCGACGAGAAACGCTTCTGGTCCGCCCGCAGAGTCCCCGCGGGCATCCTGGCGGCGCTGCTCCTGGCGGGCACCGGCCTCGTCCTGTACGACGTCGCCGCCGTCCGGGCCGACCGGCCCGCCATGGCGTGGCGCCGTTCACTGGCCCGGGAACTGGCCGAACGCCCCCTCGACGACCCGTGGGTGCTCGCCGGAGCCTCGGTCGCCGTACTGCTCGGCCTCTGGCTGCTGCTGCTCGCCGCCACCCCGGGGCTGCGCGACCTCCTGCCCATGCGGCGGGTCCACCCCCGGGTACGGGCCGGACTGCACCGGGAAGCCGCCGCGCTGGCCCTGCGCGACCGGGCCATGGAGGTCTCCGGCGTGCAGTCCGTACGGGTCCGGGCGGGACGCGGACGGGTCGACGTCCGCGCGGTGTCCCACTTCCGGGAACTCGACGAGGTACGGGCCGACCTGGACGTCGCGCTCGCCGACGGCATCCGGGGACTGGGGCTGGCCCGGCCGCCCGCCCTGTCGGTGCATGTGCGCCGGCCCGGCCGGAAGGGATGAGACGCGATGCTGAGGATCGTCAACCGGGTGCTGCTGGGTCTCGCGGGGCTCGTCCTGGTGGTGGCCGGCGGTGCCGTCCTGGCCGTCGGACTCGGCGTGGACCCGCCCTCCTGGTGGCCGCACCACGGCCCCGCGGACGTGCTGCTGAGTGACACCGAGCGGACCCGGTGGCACGACTCCGGCTGGTGGTGGCCCGCCGTCATCGCCGTGCTCGCCTTCCTCGTCCTGCTCGCCCTGTGGTGGCTGACGGCCGTCCTGCGCCGGCACCGGCTGGCCGAGGTCCTCGTCGACACCGGAGACGGCGAGGGAGCGCTGCTGCGCGGGCGGGCGCTGGAGGATGTGCTGACGGCCGAGGCGGCGCGGTCGGACGGCGTCGAACGCGCCCACGCCCGCCTCACCGGACGTCGCAGCGCCCCCGAGGCCCGTGTCCGCCTCCGCCTCCAGCCCCATGTGAATCCGGGCGAGGCCCTGCACACCCTGACCACGGAGGCCCTCGCCCACGCCCAGCACTCGGCGGGCCTGGCGGAACTGCCGGCCGAGGTCAGACTGCGGGCGGCCAAGCACCGTGCCGAAAGGGTGAGTTGAGCGCCCGGCGGTTCAGAACCCGTGCCTCATCCCGCCGTCGACCGGCAGCATGATCCCCGTCAGATAGGAAGCGGCCGGCGACAGCAGAAACGCCCCCGCGCGCCCGAACTCCTCCGGCCGCCCGTACCGCCGCAGCGGAATCCGCGACTCGTGCGCCGCCCGTGTCGCCTCCGGATCCGCCGACATCCCGTCCAGCTCCCGCACCCGGTCCGTGTCGATACGGGCCGGGAGCAGGCCGACCACCCGGATACCGCGCGGCCCCAACTCGTCGGACAGCGACTTGGCGAACCCGGCGAGTCCCGGCCGCAGCCCGTTGGAGATGGTCAGCCCGGGGATCGGCTCGTGCACGGACCCGGAGAGCACGAAGCCGATGACGCCGCCCTCGCCCAACTCCGCGGCCGCGGCCCGCGCCAGGCGCACCGCCCCCAGGAACACCGACTCGAACGCGGTGGTCCACTGCTCGTCGGTGTTGTCGGCGACGAACCCCGGCGCCGGGCCGCCCACGCTGACCAGGATGCCGTCGAAGCCCCCGAAGTGCTCACGGGCGGCGGCGATCAGCCGCTCGGCGGCCTCGGGGTCCGCGTTGTCGGCGGCGACACCCACCGCGTTCGCCCCGAGCGCCGCGGCCGCCGCACCCGCACTCTCCTCCTCGCGGCCCGTGACGACCACCTTCGCGCCGTCGGCGACGAGTTCCCGCGCGACCGCGTTGCCCAGCCCGCGGGTCGCCCCGGTGACGATGTAGACACGGTCCTTCAGCCCAAGATCCATGGCCCTATCCTGCCTTCTTCCCGTCGTAGAGGGCGAGGGCGGTGCCGACGAGACCGACGTGGCTGAACGCCTGCGGGAAGTTCCCCAGCTGACGGCGCGCGACGGGGTCGTACTCCTCCGCGAGCAGGCCCACGTCGTTGACCAGCCCCACCAGCCGTTCGAACAGGTCGCGTGCCTCCTGCGTGCGGCCGGTCAGGTGCAGTGCGTCCGCCAGCCAGAACGAGCAGACGAGGAACGTGGCCTCGCCGCCCGGCAGCCCGTCGACGGAGCCGGTCGCCGCCGTGAGGTGGTCGGCGCTGTAACGGCGGACGAACCCCTCGTGGCACAGCTCCTCGCGGATCGCGTCGACCGTGCCGACGACCCGGGGATCGTCCGGCGGCAGGAAGCCCATGAGGGGGATGAGCAGCAGCGCGGCGTCCAGTTCGCGGGAGCCGTAGGACTGGGTGAACGTGCCCCGGTCGGCGTCGTAACCGCGTTCGCAGACCTCGCGGTGGATCTCGTCGCGCAGGGCCCGCCAGCCTTCGAGGTCGCCGCCGCTCAGGGTCGGGTCGTCCTCCAGGGTGCGGACGGCCCGGTCGGCGGCGACCCAGCACATCACCTTGGAGTGGGTGAAGTGGCGGCGCGGCCCGCGCACCTCCCACAGCCCCTCGTCCGGCTTCCGCCAGGCCGTCCGCAGATACTCCATCAGCGCGCACTGCATCCGCCACATGTCGGGCTTGTCGGGCAGACCCGCGCGGCGCGACACGAACACGGAGTCGATGACCTCGCCGTACACGTCCAGCTGCACCTGCCGTACGGCGTCGTTGCCGACCCGGACCGGGCGCGAGTCCTCGTATCCGGACAGCCACGGCAGTTCGTACTCGGGGATGCGCCGCTCACCGGCCAGGCCATACATGATCTGCAGGTCGGCCGGGTCGCCCGCGGCCGCGCGCAGCAGCCAGTCGCGCCAGGCCTCGGCCTCCTCCTGGTAGCCGCAGGACAGCAGGGCGCCCAGGGTGAGGGTGGAGTCGCGCAGCCAGCAGTGACGGTAGTCCCAGTTGCGGACGCCGCCGATCTCCTCGGGCAGGGAGGTGGTGGCCGCCGCGACGATGCCCCCGGTCGGGGCGTAGGTGAGGGCCTTGAGGGTGATCAGCGAGCGGACCACGGTGTCCCGGTGCGGACCGTCGTACCGGCAGCGCGCCGCCCAGGCCCGCCAGTCGTGGAGACTCGACCGCAGCGCCTCGTACGGGTCGACCAGGCGGGGGCGGGGCTCGTGCGAGGGGTGCCAGGTCAGCACGAACGCGACCTTCTCACCCGGCTCCACCGTGAACTCCGCGTACGTGGCCCGGTCCTCGCTCCACGAGCGCACCCGGGGCTCGCTGCGCAGCCACACCGCGTCAGGGCCGGCGACCGCCACGCGGTGGCCGTCCGACCTGCGCATCCAGGGAACCGCCGAGCCGTAGTCGAAGCGCAGGCGCAGGGTGCTGCGCATCGTGACCCGGCCGGACAGCCCCTCCACGATCCGTACGACGTCGGGCGCGCGGTCGCGTTGCGGCATCAGGTCGGTGACGCGTACCGCGCCCTCGTCCGTCTCCCACTCGGTGTCGAGCACGAGGGAGTCGTGCCGGTACGACCGCCGCGTACAGGTGCCGCCCTCGCCGGGCGCGATCCTCCAGTGACCGTTCTCCTCGTCACCGAGCAGCGCGGCGAAGCACGCGGCCGAGTCGAACCGCGGCAGACAGAGCCAGTCGATGGAACCGTGGCGACTCACCAGCGCTGCCGTCTGGTGATCGCCGATCAGGGCGTAGTCCTCGATGTGGGGCACGGGGGTCGGGTGCCCGGAGCAGGGGGTGATCAGTCCCGCGCCCGGGAAACCGCGCGACCGTCCGTCAGCCCGGCCCCGTCCCCGCCGTGGTCCCTCCCACCCCCGAGAAGATCACCCCGGAGCCGGAAGGGGCCTGGTTGAGGACCCACAGGCCGAGCAGCGTGGCCAGGGCGAAGACGACGAGGACCAGGACGGCCAGGACCAGCCTGCGTCGGCGTTCACGCCGGAGCCAGTCCCCCCGGGCCGTGCGGTAGGCGTCGGGCGCGGCGTGCACCCCGCCCGCCAGCGCGGCGAGCGCCGCGGCCAGCTCCCGCTCGGTGCGGTCCTGACCGGTGTCGTTGCCGGTGGTGTCGTTCATCGCCGGGCCTCCATCGCCTGGGTGAGGGCGGCGAGGCCGCGTGCGGTGTGGGTCTTGACCGAGCCGCAGGAGATGCCCATCGCGGCCGCGATCTCGCTCTCCTTCAGCCCGAGCCAGTGGCGCAGCACCAGCGCCTCCCGCTGTCGGGCGGGCAGCTGCTGGAGCGCCTCGATCAGCACCCGCTGATCGTCGTGGAGGAGGGCGGTGCTCTCGGCGGAGGCCACCGGTTCCTCCGCCGCCGGGGTCTCCACATGCCGACGGGCGACCTGGAGGTGCCGTATCCGCATCCGCGTCAGGTTGCAGACCGTGGAACGGAGGTAGGCCTCCGCCGCCTCGGCGTCCCTCAGGCGCCGCCACTTGCGGTAGATCTGGTAGTACGCCTCGGCCACCACGTTCTCGGGGTCGTCCGCGCCCAGCAGCACCGCGAGCCGCAGCATCGAGGAGTAGTGCAGCTCGAACAGCCGGGCGACACCCGCCTCGCGCTCCACGTCGACGGGGTCCCCGAGGGCACCCGGCGGCAGCGCGGCGCCCGGTACCGACGGGGAGTCCGGGCCCAGCCCCGGACGGGGGACCAGGGGCTCGGCATGGGGGACCTGGGGCTCGGCGGCCGGAGCGGGCACCTGCCCGAGCGGCCCGGCGGCGGTCATGGGCGCGGGGACCGCCGGGGACACCGGCATACGCATGTGCGGTCTGCGTCTCACGGGTTGCTCGCTCCCGTCTCGGGGCGCCGCCTGACGGTCAGGCGGGACGGTAGGTCGGTCACGTCGGTGCCGCGCGGGACACCGAGCCGTTCGAGGACCGTGGTGCCGACGACGGCGACGGTCAGATTGAGCAGCAGGGCGAGCAGCCCGGCGTAGATCTCCAGCGGGCCGCCGCCCAGCAGCACGATGGACGAGAACCCCTCGCGCACCACCAGGAAGGTGCCGGTCACCATGCCGACGCCCCACCCCGCCAGCAGCGCCCGCGGATGCAGCCGCCCGGTGAACAGGCCGACCGCCACCGCCGGGAAGATCTGCAGGATCCACACGCCGCCGAGCAGTTGGAGGTTGATGGCGTCCTGGTCGCGCAGCCCGAACACGAACGCCACCGCGCCCACCTTCGCGGTCAGCGACACCACCTTGGCGATGCGCACCTGACGCTTGGGCGTGGCGGTGGGCTGGAAGTACTCGACGTACACGTTGCGGACGAAGCCGGTGGCGGCCGCGATCGACATCACCGCCGCCGGGACCAGCGCGCCCACGGTGATCGCGCCGAACACCAGCCCGGCCAGCGGGCCCGGCATCAGCCGGTCCACCAGCATCGGCACGGCCGCCTCGGCACCGCCCTCGGGGGCCCGGACCCCCGACGCGAGCGCCGCGACCCCGAGGAAGCCGAAGAGGGCCAGGAGTCCCGTCCAGGCGGGCAGCGCCACGGCGACCTTGCGGACCGTGCGTGCCCCGTCGGCGGCGAACCCGGCGGTCAGCACGTGCGGGTACATCAGCAGGGCCAGCGCCGAGCCGAGCGCGAGGGTGGCGTAGGCGGGCTGCTGTTCGGGGGCCAGGAGGAGCGCGGACTCCTCGACGCTCGTGCCGCCGAGCCGGCGGGCCGCTCCCTCGAAGACCGCGCCCGGGCCGCCGAACCGTTCGAGGACCAGCCAGCACACGGCGGTCAGCGACACGAAGACGGCCACCGCCTTCAGCGCCGAGATCACGGCCGGTGCCCGCAGCCCGTGCCGGTACGTCGCCACCGCGAGCCCCGCGAACAGCGCGACCATCACCAGATCACCGGCCGCGCCCCTCGGATACACACCCCCGGCCGTCAGCACCGCCCTTATGCCGAGCAGCTGCAGCGCCAGGTACGGCATCGTCGCGAGGATCCCGGTCAGCGCCACCACCAGGGCGAGCGGCGCCGAACCGTACCGGCCGCGCACGAAGTCCCCGGCCGTCACGTACCCGTGCCGCCGGGCCACCTCCCACAGCCGGGTCAGCAGGACGAAGGCCAGCGGGCAGACGATCACCGTGTACGGCACCGCGAAGAACGCCGGTGCCCCGTTGCCGTACGCCAATCCCGGTACGGCGGTGAAGGTGTACGCGGTGAAGATCGTGCCGCCGAGCAGCAGCCAGGTCCACACCGGGCCGAGGCCGCGGTCGGCCAGCGCCCAGCCCTCCAGCGAGGGCAGCCGGTCGCTGGGGCGCAGCCGGCGCGCGGTGACGGCGAGCAGCGACGCTCCGCCGATCACGGCGAGGAACGTCGCGGTCATGGCAGCGTCCGCCATGGGTCACCGTCCTTGGTGTGCCTGGGCCACCGGCTGTACCTCGGCCCTCGCGTGTTGGTTGCGTGGACGGCCGGTTCGGATGACACGGATCGGCGGGAAATCTTCGGGGAATCTTCTGAAATTCGCTGTCAACCGGATCCGGCGGGTGGGCAACTCTTGCACAGACCCACAGCGATCGGGAGAGGAGCACAGCCCATGGCACACCACGCTCACCAGCGACTACGGCGCGTCGCGACCGCCGTCCTGCTCCTCGCCCCCGCCGCGGGACTGCTCTGGGTCCCCTGGTACGCCGGTGCCGAGCCACGGCTCGCGGGAACGCCGTTCTTCTACTGGTACCAGCTCGCCTGGGTCCCGGGATGCGGCCTCTGCCTGCTCGCCGCGTACGCGCTGACGGGCCGACAGCGCCCGGACCGCGGCCGCCCGGACGGGCCGCGCCCGGACCGACATCGCTGAGCCGCAGCCCTCCAGCCCTCTCACCGCCTCCCTCCCCTCCCTCTGTCCCTCCCTTTGTCCCTCCTTCCTTTCCGCCGGTCTTTCCCGCCGCACATCCGTTGAAGTCACAGGAGCCGCCATGCCTACGTCAGCCATGCCCGAATCCGGTCCAGAAGCGCCGGAGAGATCCCGTATGTCGCCGAGATCGATCGCGCTCTGGATAGCCGTCGCCCTCGTCGGAGCGATCGGCTGGGCCGTGCTCGCCCTCTCCCGGGGCGAGGAGATCTCCGCCGTCTGGCTGCTCATGGCGGCCCTCGGCTCGTATGCGATCGGCTACCGCTTCTACTCCCGGTTCATCGCCCGCCGGGTCCTCCAGGTCGACGACACCCGGGCCACCCCGGCCGAACGGCTGGAGGACGGCGTCGACTACCACCCGACCGACAAGCGGGTGCTGTTCGGCCACCACTTCGCGGCCATCGCCGGCGCCGGCCCGCTGGTCGGACCGGTGCTGGCGGCCCAGATGGGCTATCTGCCGGGCACCATCTGGATCATCGCGGGTGTGATCTTCGCCGGCGCGGTCCAGGACATGATCGTCCTGTTCCTCTCGATGCGCCGGGACGGCAAGAGCCTCGGCCAGATGGCCCGGGACGAGATCGGCAAGGTCGGCGGCGCCGCCGCGCTGATCGGTGTCTTCGCCATCATGATCATTCTGCTCGCGGTCCTCGCGATGGTCGTCGTCAACGCCCTCGCCGAGTCCGCCTGGGGCACCTTCTCGGTCACCATGACCATCCCGATCGCCCTCTTCATGGGCTTCTACCTGCGCTACCTCCGCCCCGGCCGGGTCGTCGAGACCAGCTTCATCGGGGTGGCCCTGTTGCTGCTCGCCATCCTCGGCGGCGGCTGGATCCAGGACTCCTCGCTCGCCGAGTACTTCGTCTGGAGCCCCGAGACCCTGGTCTTCTGCCTGGTCGGCTACGGCTTCGTCGCCTCCGTGCTCCCCGTGTGGATGCTGCTGGCCCCGCGCGACTACCTCTCCACCTTCATGAAGGTCGGCACCATCGTCCTGATGGCCGTGGGTGTCGTGGTCGCCGCCCCGAACCTGCGCGCCGAGTCGGTCACCGAATTCGCGCACACGGGTGCCGGGCCGGTCTTCGCCGGCTCCCTCTTCCCCTTCCTCTTCATCACCATCGCCTGCGGCGCCCTGTCCGGCTTCCACGCCCTGGTCTCCTCCGGCACCACGCCGAAGCTGATCCAGAAGGAGTCCCAGGTCCGGATGATCGGCTACGGCTCCATGCTCACGGAGTCCTTCGTCGCCGTGATGGCCCTGATCGCCGCGTGTGTGCTGGAGCCCGGCCTCTTCTACGCCATGAACTCCCCGGCCGCGCTGCTCGGCCCGACGGTCGACACCGCCGCCGAGGCGGTCAAGAACCTCGGCTTCACCATCACCCCGGAACAGCTCACCGCGGCGGCCAAGGCCGTCGAGGAGGAGACCCTCGTCGGCCGCTCCGGCGGCGCGCCCACCCTGGCCGTGGGCATGTCGGAGATCTTCGCCGGGGTCTTCGGCGGCGCCGGGATGAAGGCCTTCTGGTACCACTTCGCGATCATGTTCGAGGCCCTGTTCATCCTCACCACCGTGGACGCCGGCACCCGCGTCGGCCGCTTCATGCTCCAGGACATGCTCGGCAACGTCTGGAAGCCGATCGGCCGCGTCACCTGGAAGCCGGGCATCTGGATCACCAGCGCCCTGGTCGTCGGCGCCTGGGGCTACTTCCTCTACGCCGGCGTCACCGACCCCCTCGGCGGAATCAAGCAGCTCTTCCCGCTCTTCGGCATCGCCAACCAGCTGCTCGCCGCGGTCGCCCTCGCCGTCACCACCACCGTGCTCATCAAGTCCGGCAAGCTGCGCTGGGCCTGGGTCACCGGCATCCCGCTGGCCTGGGACGTGGCCGTCACCTTCACCGCCGGCTGGCAGAAGATCTTCTCGGACAACCCCGCGATCGGTTTCTTCGCCCTGCGGGACAAGTACGCGGCGGCCATCGACAAGGGCGAACTCCTGCCCGGCGCCACGACCATGGACGACATGCACACGATCGTCACCAACAACACGGTCGACGGCGTGATCATGGCGATCTTCCTGCTCCTGGTCCTCACGGTCCTGGTCAACTGCGCCGTGGTCTGCGTGCGCGCCGTACGGTCCCCGGTGCCCCTGCCGTCGACCGAGGCCCCGTACGTCGAGTCCCGCATCGACGCCGACGACTCCGAGAAGCAGTTGGTGGGGGCCCGCCGGTGACCGCCCGGAACTGGGTGCGAGGGGTCCGCTGGTACCTCCGGGAACTCACCGGCGAGGCCGAGTACGACCGCTACTGCGAACGACACCGCCGTCACCACCCGGCGGCGCCGGTTCCCACCCGACGGGAGTACGACGCACAGCGCACGTCCTACCGGGAGCAGCATCCGGAGGGCCGCTGCTGCTGAGCGCCCCGCCCCACCGAGCCGCCCCGGCAGCGAGCGACCCTGCCGCCGGGGCGGCTCCCCACCCGCCCCCGACCCCGGATCCAGTGATGCTGAGACGCCGCCCCTCCCTCCTGATCCGCCCCGAACTCGACGACAGCCCTCTCCACACGACCCTTGCCGAACTGCGTCCCACCGCACAGCTCCACGGCCTCGGCGCGGGCCGCACCCGCCCCCCGTGGGAACCCGTGGCCGACCTCCTGCGAGCCACCGGCCGCGACTGGGACCGCCGGGCCCATCGCGTCGCCGTACTGGCCCAGCGACTCCCCGCCGCCGTACCCCAGCGCTGGACGGCAGACCGCCCGGAGGACGGCGACGCCCTCACCCTGCGCGCCTTCGTCGAGTCGCACCGCACCCCGGCCACCGACCGGGCCGCCGTCCGCCGCGCCGAGCACTCCTGCCTCCGCGCCGCCGAGGCCTGCCCCGAGGACCCCACCCCCTGGCTGGCACTGCTGTCCCTGATGTACACCTGCGCCGTACCGGTCAAGGACGCCGTGCCCGTATGGACGGAAGCCGTCGACCGGGCCCCCTGGCTCCGGACGTCGTACCACCGGCTGCTGCGCTATCTGTCCCCGCGCGGACACGGGACGGTCCCCGACATGATGGACTTCGCCTGGCAGGCCGCCGCCCGCGCACCCCACGGATCACCGCTGGCGCTGCTCCCGGTGGCGGCCCGCGTCGAACTCATGGCCCACCGTCAGGGATCGACACCCGTCGACGTCCTCGGCTCGGGCGGCGGCAACTGGAACGAGCCCCGGTCCGTGCACGAGATCGACCTTGCCCTCAAGGGCTGGTTCGACGTCGGCACCGCACCCCATGCCGAAGCCGTCACCGACCTCAACATCCTCGCCTTCGCCCTCACCCGCGCCCACCGCCCGGCCGAGGCCGCCCCCGTCTTCGAACGCCTGGGCCGCCATATGACCCCCCACCCGTGGGACCTGCTCCCCGAGCCGCGACGCACGTTCGCGTACTGGCGGGAGCGCGCGGCGGAGAGTCGCGGCCGCAGCTGAGCCCGGCCGACGCCTACACCGGAGTCGGTGCCGTCTCCTTCTCCTCCTCGGCCTTCGCGGCCGCCGCCTCCGCGCGGTCGCGGCGCTCCCGGCGGGCGAGGATCACGTAGCCGATGGGCACGCCGAGGGCGAAGAGCCACCACTGCAGGGCGTACGCGTAGTTCAGCGCGGCGTTCTCGTCGCCGGGGCTGCCGAGCTGTTCCGGGGTGTCCCCCTTGGGCTCGGGCGCGGTCTGCGCGAGATAGCCGCCGAGGACCTGGACGCCGAGGCGCTCCGCCTCCCGCTCGCTGTCGATCAGCATGATCTGCCGGTCCGGCAGGCCCTGGAGATCCTTGATGCCGCTCGCCTCGGTCGTCTCGTCGGGCATCAGCCGCCCCGTGACGGTGACCTCGCCGGCCGGCGGCGCGGGAATCCTGGGGAACGCGGTCTGGCTCGGACCGTTCGCGGGGATCCAGCCCCGGTTGACGAGCAGCACCTTGCCGTCGCCGAGCACGAACGGGGTCAGCACATGGAAGCCGACCTCGTCGTCGGCGTTGACCCGACGACGGACGACGACCTCGTCATCGGTGTCGAACCGGCCCTCGGCGGTCACCGTGCGGTAGCGCTCGGCGCTGGAGACGGTGTGCCCGGGGGAGGTCAGCCGCTCCACGGGCACCGGCTTCGCGGCCAGCGCTTCGGCGACGAGCTGGTTCCGCGCGCTGCGCTCCTCGTAGCGATGCATCTGCCAGATACCCAGCCTGACCATGGTCGGGATCAGGACGAGGGCGAGCAGCGTGAGGATCACCCACTGCCGGGACAACAGGAAGCGGTACACCCCACGACCGTACAACTCGGTCGTGGGGTGTGTTCGGGCGGGTGCGCACTCGCAGGTGTTCAGACTTTGTCGACGATGCCCGCCTTCCCCTCGGCCCGCGCGCAGTGGGCGCCGCAGTACCAGTGGCCGTCGACGTCGACGCCCTGGCCGATGATCTGCACCCGGCAGTGCTCGCAGATGGGGGCCATGCGGTGGATCGCGCAGGAGAAGCAGTCGAAGACGTGCACCGCGCCCTGGGCGTGGACCTCGAAGGTCATTCCGTAGTCATTGCCGCAAACTTCGCATCTCGCCATGCGCCACAGGGTGGGCCGTCGCCGCCGCGCGGGCGAGCGGACGCCGGGCGAGTCGCCCGGCAATCACCCGTCCGTACGGGTCACTCGTCGGCGGGCGCGACATCGCGGAGCAACTGCCCGAACGCGGCCTCGTCCACCACCGGCGTTCCGTACTGCCGGGCCTTGACGACCTTCGACGTGTTCGAGTCGGGGTCGTTGGTGACGAGCAGACTGGTCACCCGGGACAGGCTCGTCGCCACATGCAGCCCCGCCTCGACGGCACGGTCCTCCAGCAGATCGCGTTCGATCGACGTGTCCCCGGAGAAGGCGACCCGCATGCCCTGCTTGAGCGGTTTGCCGTCCTCGAAGCGCCCGGGGTTGGGATAGGGGCACGCGGGCCGCTTCCGCGAAGGGCGCCAACTGGTGGGCCGGTAACCGCCGTAACCGGCACCGTGACCGCCGCCGTGGCCCGCCTGCTGCCCGATGCGGGGCGTGGCGGGGCTGTCCCGCCACTCGGTCAGCGGCCGGCACTCGTGCAACGGCAGCCGTACGCCGCTCGCGGCGGCGACCCGCAGACTCGGCCGGAACGCCTCCGCGAGCACCCGGGCGTCGTCCAGCGCGTGGTGCGCCCGCTGCTGCACCACCCCGAAGTGCGCGGCGAGGGACTCCAGTTTGTGGTTGGGCAGCGGCAGCCCCAGCTCCTTCGACAGCGCGATCGTGCACAGCCGTTGCCGCACCGGCGCCTCGGTCTCCGCGCGCGCGTACTCCCGGGCGATCATCGACCAGTCGAACACCGCGTTGTGCGCGACGAGCACGCGGTCGGCCAGCCGCGAGGAGAACTCGTCCGCGATCTCCTTGAACAGCGGCGCTCCTTCGAGCACCTCACTCGTCAGCCCGTGGATCCACACCGGCCCCGGATCCCGCTCCGGGTTCACCAACGTGTACCAGTGGTCCTCGACCTCGCCCCGCGCGTCCAGTCGGTACACAGCCGCGGAGATTATCCGGTCGTCCCGGGCCAGCCCGGTCGTCTCCACGTCCACGACCGCGTACCCCTGTGGGTACGCGGCCGGCCAAGGCGCTTGCGACGCTGCGGTCGTGTGGTCTTCGAGCATGGTCCCTGAGGATACGGGCCGGGACTGACAGCTCGTTACCCGGCGCCGACCCGGGACAGGTGACAGAGCGACAGCTCTCCTCCCGCCCGCCGGTTTGGTGGAGAACACCAAGAAGCAAGCGCGTACCGCCGGAAATACTTGTCAGTAACAACGTCTAGCCCCCGTCGACCAGCGGTTCTACCGTGCCCCCATGCCGAACCTGCCCGATGTCGTGCTGTGGTCCATACCCGCCTTCGTGCTGCTCACCGTGATCGAGGTGATCAGTGTCCGGATCCATCCGGACGAGGACGCCGCGGGGTACGAGGCGAAGGACGCCGCGACGAGCGTCGGGATGGGGCTCGGGAGCCTCGCCTTCGACTTCCTCTGGAAGATCCCGATCGTCGCGATCTACACGGCCGTCCACGAGCTGACCCCGCTGCGCGTCCCGGTCCTGTGGTGGACGGTCCCGCTGATGCTGCTCGCGCAGGACTTCTTCTACTACTGGTCGCACCGCGGCCACCACGTGATCCGGATCCTCTGGGCCTGCCACGTCGTCCACCACTCCAGCCGGAAGTTCAACCTCACCACCGCCCTCCGGCAGCCCTGGACGACCTGGACGGTGTGGCCCTTCTACGTCCCGCTCATCGCCCTCGGCGTGCACCCGGCCGCGCTCGCCTTCTGCTCCTCCGCCAACCTCGTCTACCAGTTCTGGATCCACACCGAGCGGATCGGGAAGCTGCCCCGCGCCTTCGAGTTCGTCTTCAACACGCCCTCGCACCACCGGGTCCACCACGCCTCCCAGGGCGGCTATCTGGACCGCAACTTCGGCGGCATCCTCATCGTCTGGGACCGGCTCTTCGGGTCGTTCGTCGAGGAGACCGAGCGGCCGGTGTACGGCCTGACGAAGAACATCGAGACGTACAACCCGCTGCGGGTCGCCACGCACGAGTACGTCGCCATCGCCAAGGACCTGAAGGGGGCGAGCGGTTGGGGTGAGCGCGCGGGACGCGTCTTCGCGGGGCCCGGCTGGAAGCCCGCGCAGCCGGCCGCGACCTCGGCCACCACCTCGGCCTCAGCCACGTCCTCGCCCACGTCCTCGCCCGCGTCCGCGTCCTCGAAGACCGTCGCGTGAGGCGGGACAGAGGGGCCGTCCTCCTCGTCGCCTTCGGGGTCGCCGCCGGCGTCGACCTCGCCTCCCTGGCCGCCGGGTTCGACGCGGGGCACCTCGCCGCCAAGCCCCTGCTGATGCCCCTGCTCGCGGCGTACGCGTACACGCGCGGCGCGCCCCGACCGCTGCTCGCCGCCCTGCTGTTCGGCTGGGGTGGCGACGTGCTGCTCCTCTCCGACGCCGAACCGGCCTTCCTCGCCGGGATGGGCTCCTTCGCGGTGGGGCACGTCTGTTATCTCGTGCTGTTCGGCGGACTCGGTCGACGCGGCGGACTCGACGGAGCCGACGGACTCGACGGAGCCGGCGGACTCGGCAGGTCCGGACAGCCGGCGTACGGCGGGGCGTCCGGCGTGTGGTCCGGTGTCGCGTACGGCCTCGCCCTGGTCGTCGCCGTCGCGAGTCTGTGGCCCGGTCTGCCGGCGGAGCTGCGCCTTCCCGTCGCCGGGTACAGCGCCCTGCTGACCACGATGGCGTGGGCCGCCGCCCGGGTCGGGCTCGTCGCGGGGCTCGGCGGCGCGCTCTTCGTGGTGTCGGACATGCTCATCGCGACCGGCGTCGCCGAGTGGCCGCAGCCGCCCCGCCCCGACCTGTGGATCATGCTCACCTATCTGGCGGCCCAGTACCTGCTGACCCGAGGGATCCTCGACGCCCCCGCCCCGTCGCCCCTCACCAGCGGATCGGCAGCGGCAGAGCCGTCATGAGCGCCGACACCGCGACGACCGCGCCCAGCACCACCACCTCCGCGCGCGCGGGAGCACAGGCGCCGAGGGGATCGTCGGCCGCGCGGCGCAGCCGCAGCCGGGCCCAGAGGGCCAGCACGGCGACGGCGGCCACGAGCAGGACCTTGGCGAACAGGGCTCGCCCGTACGCCGTCTCCGTCAGTTGGTCGAGGACCGTGCCCGGTGGCATCCGGCGCAGCGTGCTCCACACTCCGCTGGCGGTGACGGCGGCGAGCAGAACGGCGGCCACGCGCGCGTAGAGCCCCAACAACGCGGTGCCCGGCCCCGACGAGCGCCACGCGCGCGTGCGCAGGGTCCGCAGCACGTGCAGCAGTCCGCCCGCCCACAGTGCCGCGCACGTCAGGTGCACCACCGTCAGACCGGTGCCGACCAGCGGGTCGTGGTGGTCCGTGCTCGGGTGGGCGCGCAGCGCCTCCGCGACGACGACGGCGGCCAGGGGCAGCGCCTGGGCGGCCGGCCTGCGGGACAGCGCCAGCAGACCCGCCGCCGCGAAGGCGTTGACCTCCAGAAGGGCGAGCTTGCCGTCCCGGGTCTCGTAGAGGCCGCCCACGTCCATGTCGGCGGGGGAGTCCGGCACCAGATTGCCGGTGGCCACGACCGAGGCCAGCCCCAGTGAGGCCACGAGACCGGCCCCCGCCGCCCAGGGCGCCCAACTGCGCGGGGCCCGCCCGGGCGCATCGGGCACCCGTCGCACCAGCCGGGCCACGAACAGCTCGCCCACCGGCACGCACAACGCCGCCAGCAGCACCGTCCGCAGCAAGGCGATCCCGCCGGTCCCGGGTGCCGCGGCCTCACCCGTGCCGTCGAGCGCGACCCGCGGCCCGAACAGGGGTATCAGTGCCGCCGCGGTCACCAGGACGAGCATGACGACGGCCCGTCCGGCCCCACCCCGGGTCCGGGCGGACCGCCGCTCCGGTCCGTCCGCTTCCGCTTCCGTCGCCACCGTCGTCCGTCTCGTCAGGCTCACCGAAAAAGTCCACCAGTCGTACCAGAACCGGGCAAGTGCCGGAAAACAACTGGCAGTTCGATATTCCGCCCATACGTACGGTTCCGGGCTCCCGGTGACTCAACGCCAGCGCGGCTCGTCCGCTCCCCAGAGTCCGGGCGGGCGGGTCCAGTCCTCCGGCCCGCCCTCGAAGGAGACCGGCGACCGCGCGTACCGCAGCCGCCCCAGCCCACTGTCCCGCTCGGCGAGCCACGCCTCCGGCCCGTCGTAGCCCGCGCGCCCGTCCGGGCCGGGCTCGACACCGTCCGTCAACCAGGCCGCCGTACGCGCGAGTGCCAGCCGGACCGCGCGGCCGCCGCCCCCGTCCGCCCGCTCGGTGAGCGCCCGCAGCACGGCCGCCGCCAGCAGATACCCCGTCCCGTGGTCCAGTGCCTGCGCGGGCAGCGCGCCCGGCTGCTCCGCTGAACCCTCGACCGCCGCGATGCCCGTGGCCACCTGCACCAGACTGTCGAAGCCCCGCCGCGCCGCCCACGGCCCGTACGCGCCCCACGCCGAGAGCTGTGCCACGACCAGCCCGGGCCTGCGCTCGACCAGTGCCTCGGGCGACAGACCGAACCGGTCCAGCGCGCCGGGCCGGTACCCGGTGACGACGACGTCCGCCTCGGCGAGCAGCGCCTCGAAGGCTTTGGGGTCCGCGGCCAGATCGAGCGTCGCCGACCGCTTCCCGAAGCCCGTGTCGGCGTGCTGGTCGAGGATCTCGGGTGTCCCGGGCGGGTCGATCCGCAGCACGTCCGCGCCCAGGAGGGCGAGCGTGCGGGTGGCGACCGGGCCCGCGATGACCCGGGTCAGGTCCAGGACACGCACTCCGGCGGCAGGCGGCGCTGACATCTCCGTCCGGGGTGCGAGCACGCGCGCGCGTGACGCGTCGGCACCGTCCCACCGCCGCCACTCGATGAGCGGACGCTCCCGCAGGGCCGCCGCCTGCGCGTGCGCGGACCACTCCTTCGGTGTCCGCAGGGCGAACGCCAGGCCCCCGGCCGCGCACACGGCCTCCTCGACCTCCAGGGACGACCGTTCGGCGAGCACCGACGCGACGGCGGACACCTCACCGGCAGGCAGATCACCGACAGGTGTCCCGTCGGCGGGCAGATCACCGGCGGCCACCCCCAGTGCGGACAGCAGTCGCTGCCGGTGATGCGGATAGTTCGCGTGCGTCCGCACCCACCCGTCCGCCGTCCGCCAGAACCGCGACAACGGCGCGAAGGCGACCGGTGCCCGGCCGTCGACCAGCAGATGACGTTCACTCACGAAGGCGGTGCCGACCGCCCCGTCGTCCACCCGCACCCGCGGGACCTCGGTGAGCCCGGCCCGGCGCGCACCCAACTCGGCAGCCGCGAGCGCGCACACCCCGACGCAGGTCCGCGCCAGTTCCCGTACCGGCAGCCGGGCGTCGAGCACCCCACTCCGTACGACGGTCGAGATCCGCCGCGGCAGGGCGGGATCGCCGCCGAGCGCCGCCCACACATCGTCCATGTCTGTCAGGTCTGTCATGACCGCACTATGCAGCCGAAGGGCCGGGCGGTGTGACACCGCCCGGCCCGACGACCTCCTACGAGGCGAACCCCTACCTGGTCACCGCGTCCAGCGCGTCGGCGGTGCCGAAGCCGTAGAAGCCGTTGTAGTTCTTCGGCCCCTCGCAGACCGCGTCGGCCTTGCCGTCCCCGTCGATGTCGTACGGGTCGGTGCAGGGAGTGGCGTCGGCCTGGGCGTACAGCAGTGCCTTGACCAGCGCCGCCGGCGCGTGCGGGTGGGTCGACTTGATCAGCGCGGCGACGCCCGCGACGTGCGGGGACGCCATCGACGTACCGGCCATGTAGCCCCACCTGCCGCCGGGCAGCGGGCCCAGGATCAGACCGCTGGTGGCGGGCGGGGCCGGGGTCTGGAAGCGGGTCGAGTCGCCGCCGGGTGCGGCGATGTCGACGACGCCCAGACCGTGGTTGGAGAAGGACGACTTGATGCCCTTGGCGCCGGTCGAGGCGACCGTGACGACACCCGGCAGCTGGGTCGGGATGTCGAGGCACTCGGACGGGTCGATCACCCGGTCCGACGGGGTCGAGTCGTTGGGCGAGACCGGGTCGGTGATCTCGTCGGCCGCGAGGTCGTAGTTCTCGTTGCCGGCCGCGGCGACGTTGACCGCGCCCTTCTTCTCCGCGTACTTCGTCGCCCGGCCGAGGGCCTCCACCAGCGCCTTCTGGTCCGGGTCGTTCTTGCAGTTGAAGTACCAGGGATCGGTGTAATAGCTGTTGTTGGTGACGTCCACACCGTGCTCGGCGGCCCACATGAAGCCGCAGACGACGGCCTCCGTGTAGAAGAAGCCGGCGGTGGTGGACACCTTGATGCCGGACACCTTCACCCCGGGCGCCACGCCCGTGACACCGACGCCGTTCTTCGCGGCGGCGATCTCACCGGCCACGTGGGTGCCGTGCGCGCTCTCCGTGGGCCCCGGCCGCCAGGCTCCGTCGCTGGTGTCGGGCTTGCCCGTCACACAGTTGACGGAGGCGTCGCGGTCGAAGTTCGGCGCGATGTCCGGGTGCGTGTCGTCGACACCCGTGTCGATGACGGCGACAGTGACGTCCCGGCTGCCGAGCGACACCTCGTGGGCCTTGTCGGCCTTGATGGCCGGCAGGTCCCACTGCAACGGCTCCAACGGATCCTGCCCGTCCGCCGCCTCGACGTCCGCCATCTCCTCGGCGGTCAGCACCTTCGGGGTGCCCACGTCGGTGGTCGACTGCGCGGGCAGCGGCGCGGTCCGGGTGGAACCGGCCGACTGGACCCCGCGCACCGCACGGATCTCCGCGGCGAAGCCGGGGTTCGAGGAGTGGACGACGACGACACCGATCCGGTCGTACGACGTCACGATCGTGCCGCCGGCCTGAGCGATCGCCTTCTTCACGTGCGCGGAGGGCCCGTACCCCGCGCGCACGTTGACGACGTAGCTGAGCCCGGTCGCGTCGGCCTGCCCGGCCGATGCGGCCGACTCGGCCGCCGAGGCCGTGATGTTCGGTACGACGACCAGTGCGGTCGCCATGGCCATCCCCAGCGGGATCGCGGTCAGACGACGGGAGCGCTTGAGAGGCGCCGTCATGCTGTCTCCAGTTCGTCGTGGCTGCTCACCGGCTGCGTTACTTGACGGCCTTCAGGGCGTTGACGATGCCGAACCCGTAGAAACCGTTCACGCTGGGGCCGCCCTCGCAAACCGCGTCCTGGACGCCGTCGCCGTTCTGGTCGTACGACGTCGGGCAGGCCTGCTCGTCCGCCTGGGCCTTCAGCAGCTTCTGCAGCTGCTTCGGGGACGCCCACGGGTGCGTGGACTTCAGCAGCGCGGCGACACCGGCGGCGTGCGGCGACGCCATCGAGGTGCCCTGGAGGAAGCCGTACTCGCCGTTCGGCATGGTGGACAGGATGCGGCCGTTCTTCGACGGCGTGTCCGGGATCTGGTAGCGGCTGTCACCACCCGGGGCCGCGATGTCGACGACGCCGTTGCCGTACGTGGAGTAGAACGACTTCTCGTTCTTCACGCCCGTCGCGCTGACCGTGACGATGCCCGGCAGCTGGGTCGGCACGTCGAAGCACTCGCTCGGGTCGATGGTGCGCTCGACCGGCGTGGTGTCGTTGGGGCTGGACGCGTCCAGGATCGCGTCGGAGGCGAGGTCGTGGTTGGAGTTGCCCGCCGAGGCCAGGTGCAGGGTGCCCTTCTTCGTGGCGTACTTCTGGGC
Source organism: Streptomyces akebiae (assembly GCF_019599145.1). Taxonomy (NCBI): domain Bacteria; kingdom Bacillati; phylum Actinomycetota; class Actinomycetes; order Kitasatosporales; family Streptomycetaceae; genus Streptomyces; species Streptomyces akebiae. Next base: position 8,085,702 of record NZ_CP080647.1, read on the forward strand.
CCGGTTGACGGCGTCGACGATGGCCTTCTGGTCCGGGTCGTCCACGCAGTTGTAGAGCCACGGGTCCACGTAGTAGCTGTTGTTCGTGATCTCCACGCCGCGGTCGGCGGCGAAGACGAACGCGCAGACGACGGACTCGGCGTAGAAGAGGCCGCTGGCGCGGTCGGTCACGTTGATGCTGGAGACCTTCACGCCCGGGGCGACACCGGCGACGCCGACGCCGTTGCGGGCCGCGGCTATCTCACCGGCCACGTGGGTGCCGTGGTAGTCCTGCGGGGTGTACGGCCGCCAGGAGCCCTCGCTGGTGTCCGCGACGCCGCCGTTGCAGTTGGCGGACTGGGCGGCGGAGAAGTTCGGCGCGAGGTCCGGGTGGGTGTCGTCGACGCCCGTGTCGATCACGGCGACCGTGACCTTCTTGCTGCCGTCGTCGATCTTCGCGGCCTGGTCGGCGCCGATCGCCCGCAGGTCCCACTGGTCGGCCTCGAGGGGCTCGGCGTCGGGGATGTCCGCGGAGGCGGCCTTCACCTTCGCGGCCTCCGCGTCCGTCAGCATGTCGACGGCACCCAGGTCCGTCGTACCGGCGGGGGTCAGCGGCGAGGTCCGGGTGGCACCGGCGGACTGCACTCCACGCACCGCGCGGATCGTCGCACCGAAGGCCGGGTCGGTCGAGTGGACCACGATCACGCCGATCTTGGCGTAGGTGATCACTATCTTGCCGCCGGCCTGGGCTATCGCCTTCTGCACGGAGGCGATCGTGCGCTTGTCCGTCTTGGTGTTCACGACGTACGACAGGTTCGGGCCCTCCGCGGTCGCGGCGGTGGACTCCGTTACCGGGGCCGCCGAGGCGACAGCCGGCAGGAAACCGAGCGAGGCGGTCAGCGACAGGACGACCGGCACCGCGAGCGCGAGCTGTCGTCTGGAGCGCAGATGAGCCATGTGATCTCCACATCATCCTCAAAGAAACCGGCCCGAGACACACGGGTGCCCGGGCAGGTACATGACGTTGGTGGTGCAGCCCGAAGCTATCCCTGGTCGTCGCCGGCCAGCAATGACTTCACGGGCGGGAGGCCGAAGTAGAGGGGTAACCCTCGAAGTCGCCGCGCCTGAGGGCGCTTTCCGAGTCGGCCGCGCTTCGGCCTCGCATCGGTTCTCGAAAGAAACCCGCGCGGTTGAACCGGTCCTCGTGCGCCGCCGTGACGTTGAGCAGGGAGCCCGAGCACGATCGTGCACCCGTCATCGAAGGAACAGAGCCGACCCCATGTCCGAACCCAGTCCGTCCCCCGATCCGACGGCGAACACATCACCATCCACCGTCGCGACCGCGGCTCAGACGCGAGGAGACTCCGTGGCAACCGACGCACCGCCCCCAGCGAAGGCAGAGCATCACCTCCCCTCACCCGAGGAGTTCGCCGCGGTCCATGAGAGCGCCGAGTTCGCCGAACTGCGGCGCTCCTACCGCTCGTTCGCCTTCCCGCTGACCGTGGGCTTCATCGCCTGGTACCTGCTGTACGTCCTGCTCTCCAACTACGCGGGCGACTTCATGGGCACCAAGCTCTTCGGCAACATCAACGTCGCCTTCGTCCTGGGCGTCGCACAGTTCGTCACCACGTTCCTCATCGCCTGGTGGTACTCGAAGCACGCCGCCGCGAAGCTCGACCCCAAGGCCGAGGCGATCAAGTCCCGGATGGAGGGCGACGCATGAGCCCCGTACAGCAGACGTTCCTCGCGGCCAACGAGGCCAGCGAGCACCGGCCGCTCATCATCACCCTGTTCGCGCTGTTCGTCCTGGCGACCCTCGGCATCACCATCTGGGCCGGCCGCCAGACCAAGGACGCCGCCGACTTCTACGCGGGCGGCCGCCAGTTCAGCGCCTTCCAGAACGGCCTGGCCGTCTCCGGCGACTACATGTCCGCCGCGTCGTTCCTCGGCATCGCCGGCGCGATCGCCCTCTTCGGCTACGACGGCTTCCTCTACTCCATCGGCTTCCTGGTCGCCTGGCTGGTCGCCCTGCTCCTGGTCGCCGAGCCGCTCAGGAACTCCGGCCGCTACACCATGGGCGACGTCCTCGCGTACCGCATGCGCCAGCGCCCCGTGCGCACCGCCGCCGGCACCTCCACGATCGTCGTGTCGATCTTCTACCTGCTGGCCCAGATGGCGGGCGCGGGCGTCCTCGTCTCGCTGCTCCTCGGCATCACCTCCGACGCGGGCAAGATCCTCATCGTCGCCCTCGTCGGCATCCTGATGATCGTCTACGTCTCCATCGGCGGTATGAAGGGCACCACCTGGGTCCAGATGGTGAAGGCCGTGCTGCTCATCGGCGGCACGCTCCTCATTACGTTCCTGGTGCTGCTGAAGTTCAACTTCAACATCTCCGATCTGCTCGGCACCGCCGCCGAGAACAGCGGCAAGGGCGCGGCCTTCCTGGAGCCCGGCCTCCAGTACGGCGCCACCGGCACCTCCAAGCTGGACTTCATCTCCCTCGGCATCGCCCTGGTCCTCGGCACCGCCGGCCTGCCGCACATCCTGATCCGCTTCTACACGGTGCCCAACGCCAAGGCCGCCCGTAAGTCCGTGAACTGGGCGATCGGCATCATCGGCGGCTTCTACCTGATGACCATCGCTCTCGGCTTCGGCGCCGCCGCGCTGATCTCCCAGGACGAGATCATCGCCTCCAACCCATCGGGCAACACGGCCGCTCCGCTGCTCGCCCTGCACCTGGGCGGCGTCGACTCGGCCTGGGGCGCGATCCTGCTCGCCACCATCTCGGCGGTGGCCTTCGCCACGATCCTCGCCGTGGTCGCCGGCCTCACCCTCGCCTCGTCGTCCTCCTTCGCGCACGACATCTACGCCAACGTCATCCGCAAGGGGCAGGCCTCCGGCGCCGAGGAGGTCCGCGCGGCCCGCTGGGCGACCGTCTTCATCGGCATCGTCTCCATCGGCCTGGGCGCCCTCGCCCGCGACCTGAACGTGGCCGGCCTGGTCGCCCTCGCCTTCGCGGTCGCGGCCTCCGCCAACCTGCCGACCATCCTCTACAGCCTCTTCTGGAAGAAGTTCACCACCCAGGGCGCGCTGTGGTCGATCTACGGCGGTCTGATCGTCGCCGTCGGACTGGTGCTGTTCTCGCCCGTGGTCTCCGGCGACCCGAAGGCGATGTTCCCGGACGCCGACTTCGCCTGGTTCCCGCTGAAGAACCCGGGCATCATCTCCATCCCGTTCGGCTTCCTCATGGGCTTCCTCGGCACGGTCCTGTCCAAGGAGAAGGCCGACGAGGCCAAGTACGCCGAGCTGGAGGTCCGCTCCCTCACGGGCACCGGCGCGCACTGATCCCGGCCACCGCGCACGGGGCCGCCGTAGATCCCTACGGCGGCCCCGCGTGCTGTCCGGGTCGTAGGGATCTACGGCGATTCCTCGCCGCGTCTCGTGCGATCGGGCCGGTGATGTTGTCAGCGCGGTCACGTAGGCTCGCAGATGTCGAACGATTGTGATCCGCCGCGAGGGAGGGGGCCCACGTGCTCATCGACACCTACGGCCGAGTGGCCACCGACCTGAGGGTCTCGCTGACCGACCGGTGCAATCTGCGCTGCACGTACTGCATGCCCGAGGAGGGCCTGCAGTGGCTGGCCAAGCCCGACCTGCTCACCGACGACGAGATCGTCCGCCTCATCGACATAGCCGTCCGCACCCTGGGCGTCACGGAGGTCCGCTTCACCGGCGGTGAGCCGCTCCTGCGCCCCGGCCTGGTCGGCATCGTGGAGCGCGTGGCGGCCCTCGCCCCCCGCCCCCAGATGTCCCTCACCACCAACGGCATCGGCCTCAGGCGCACGGCGCCGGCCCTGAAGGCGGCCGGTCTGGACCGGGTGAACGTCTCCCTGGACACCCTGCGCCCCGACGTCTTCAAGACCCTCACCCGCCGGGACCGCCACAAGGACGTCCTCGAAGGCCTCGAAGCCGCCCGTGACGCCGGCCTGACCCCCGTCAAGGTCAACTCGGTCCTGATGCCGGGCCTGAACGAGAACGAGGCCCCGGACCTCCTCGCCTGGGCCGTCGAGCACGACTACGAGCTGCGCTTCATCGAGCAGATGCCCCTGGACGCCCAGCACGGCTGGAAGCGCGACGGCATGGTGACCGCCGGCGACATCCTGACCTCCCTGCGCACCCGTTTCGAGCTGACCCCCGAGGGCCAGGACGAACGCGGCTCGGCCCCGGCGGAGCGCTGGCTCGTCGACGGCGGCCCGCACCGTGTGGGCGTCATCGCCTCCGTGACCCGCCCCTTCTGCTCCGCCTGCGACCGCACCCGCCTCACCGCCGACGGCCAGGTCCGCACCTGCCTGTTCGCCCGCGAGGAGACCGACCTCCGCGCCGCCCTGCGCTCCGGCGCACCCGACGAGGAGATAGCCCGCATCTGGCGCCTGGCGATGTGGGGCAAGAAGGCGGGCGCGGGCCTGGACGACCCGTCGTTCGTCCAGCCGGACAGGCCGATGTCGGCGATCGGGGGCTGACCGGGCGAGCGCTCTACGGCGCCTGGTCAGCCCACTCGGAGAGCCGGACGACATCCTTCAGAAAGCCCCGCACACCCAGGAACTGCGACAGATGCTCCCGATGCTCGTCGCACGCGAGCCACGTCTTGCGCCGCTCCGGCGTGTGCAGCTTCGGGTTGTTCCAGGCGAGCACCCAGACCGCGTCGGCACGACACCCCTTGGCCGAACAGACGGGGGAGGAAGGATCGGAGCCGGGGACGTTGAGGATGTTCACACGTCGACCCTAGCCGCAGAAAAGGCGACGCCGAGCAGCCACGGGGGGAGCTGCCCGGCGTCGGTCTGTCGCTCCGACGGGGGATGCGGAGCGCGTACGAAGTATGTCACGGGTAGGCCTCTGCCCGGCACAGGAACTACATGATTGATCTGAGCTTTTCTTGAGCTTGGCGGGTGGCCGGATTCCGTTTCGTACGCGCGGCCCGAGGGCCGGTGCTCAGGCCCGCTCGCGCGGCTCGCTCCGCCGGCCCTCCGCGGGATCGGCCGCGGAGTCCTCCGGGACGGATTCCGCGGACGGCGCGATCATCGGTCGCATGGGGGCCCTCACGAACGTGGACGGCAGTGAGGGCGCGTTCTCCCGGCCCGCGTTGGCGATCACCACGGCGATGTACGGCAGCACCGCGCCGAGGACCAGCGCGACGACCGCGACGTGCCGTTCGACGTTCCAGAGGACCGCGGCGGCGATCACCGCGAGAGTGCGCACGGACATCGAGATGATGTAGCGGCGCTGCCGGCCGCGGACGTCGTCGGCGAGGCCCTGCCGGGCACCTGTGATCCGGAAGACCTCGACGTTGCTCTGCTTCCGCATCGCGTTCCACCACCCGCCTGTATCGGACGCTCACCGGCCCGTGCCCCGCCCGTGTCCGCTACAGGGAACGCGGTCCGGACAAGCCCCACGTTACGCCGCGTCTGCGCCGCCTACGAGACCGGGTCACCTTCCACCAGGAGTGCGCGAAATGCGCCGTAGCGCGTACAGCCGTGCCCGACATGCGGCGTACCGCAGGCGGGCCGACACTGGGCGTAATGCTCACGTCGAGCCGTACGAGGAGGCAGCCATGGGCTGGTTGTGGGCGATCATCGTGGGATTCGTACTGGGCCTGCTGGCCAAGGCGATCCTCCCGGGCAAGCAGCACAGCCCGCTCTGGCTGACGACGATCTTCGGCATGCTGGGCGCCGTCGTCGGCAACGCGATCGCACGCGGCTTCGGTGTCGAGGAGACGTCCGGCATCGACTGGAGCCGCCACATCTTCCAGCTCGTCGCCGCGATCGCCATCGTGGCTCTGGGCGACATGGCGTACATGGCGACCCTGGGCAAGAGGAAACAGCAGCGCTGAACCCCGAGGGGCGCGGGGAACCGCGCGAGCGACCACACCGAAGCGGCGCTCGCCGGATCCACCACGCCCTGACGGCGCCTAGGCGCCGGTCACCTCGACCGCGGCCAGGTTCTTCTTCCCCCGCCGCAACACCAGCCACCGCCCGTGAATGAGGTCCTCCGACGCCGGCACGGCGTCCTCCGCGGTGACCTTCACGTTGTTCACGTAGGCCCCGCCCTCCTTCACGGTCCGCCGTCCCGCGGACTTGCTCGGCACCAGCCCGACCTCCGCGAGGAGGTCCACGACCGGCGCCAGCTCGGCCACCTTCGCGTGCGGCAGCTCGGACAGCGCCGCGGCCAGCGTCTTCTCGTCCAGCTCCGTCAGCTCGCCCTGACCGAAGAGGGCGCGCGACGCGGCGATCACGGCGGCCGTCTGCTGCGCGCCGTGCACCAGCGTCGTCAGCTCCTCGGCCAGCGCCCGCTGCGCTGCCCGCGCCTGCGGCCGCTCCTCCGTCTGCTTTTCCAACTCCTCAAGCTCCGCACGGGACTTGAAGGAGAGGATCCGCATGTACCGGGTGATGTCCCGATCGTCCACGTTCAGCCAGAACTGGTAGAACGCGTACGGCGTGGTCATCTCCGGGTCGAGCCAGACGGCGCCGCCCTCGGTCTTGCCGAACTTGGTGCCGTCCGCCTTGGTCATCAGCGGGGTGGCCAGCGCGTGCGCCTCCACGCCGGGCTCCAGCCGGTGGATCAGGTCCAGACCGGCCGTGAGGTTGCCCCACTGGTCGCTGCCGCCCTGCTGGAGGGTGCAGCCGTACCTCCGGTAGAGCTGGAGGAAGTCCATGCCCTGGAGGATCTGGTAGCTGAACTCGGTGTAACTGATGCCCTGGTCGGACTCCAGACGACGGGCGACGGAGTCCTTCGTCAGCATCTTGTTGACGCGGAAGTGCTTGCCGATGTCCCGCAGGAACTCGATGGCGGACAGGCCCTCGGTCCAGTCGAGGTTGTTGACCATGACGGCCGCGTTCTCGCCCTCGAAGGACAGGAACGGCTCGATCTGACCGCGCAGCTTGCCGACCCAGCCGGCGACGGTCTCCGGATCGTTCAGCGTGCGCTCCGCCGTGGGGCGGGGGTCGCCGATCAGGCCCGTCGCACCGCCGACCAGCGCCAGCGGCCGGTGACCGGCCTGCTGGAGCCGGCGCACGGTGAGCACCTGCACCAGATGTCCGACGTGCAGGGACGGCGCGGTCGGATCGAAACCGCAATAGAACGTGACGGGACCGTCCGCGAGCGCCTTGCGCAAAGCGTCCTCGTCGGTGGACAGGGCGAACAACCCCCGCCACTTCAGCTCGTCGACGATGTCCGTCACGGTTCTCGTGTCTCCTCGATTAGGGCGTAACCAGGTACGAGGTTATACGCCCTGGCTGACAGAACTCATATTGAAATCCGGCACCCGCAGCGCGGGCATCGCGGCCCTGGTGAAGTAGTCGCTCCACTCGCGCGGCAGCGTCTTCTCCGTGCGCCCCGCCTCCGTGGCCCTGCCCAGCAGGTCCACCGGCGACTCGTTGAACCGGAAGTTGTTGACCTCGCCCGTGACCTCGCCGTTCTCCACGAGGTAGACGCCGTCGCGGGTCAGGCCGGTCAGCAGCAGCGTCGCCGGGTCGACCTCGCGGATGTACCAGAGGCAGGTCAGCAACAGCCCGCGCTCGGTGTTCGCGACCATCTCCGCCAGGGAGCGGTCCGCCCCGCCGTCCAGGATCAGGTTGCCGATCGTCGGCACCACCGGCAGCCCCGTCAGGCCCGCGCTGTGCCGGGTGGTCGGCAGATGCGCGATCTCGCCCCCGCTGATCCACTCGGTCGCCTTCAGCGGCAGCCCGTTGTCGAACACCGAGCTGTCGCCGCCGGAGGAGTGGGCCAGCACGAAGGGCGCGGACTCCAGGCCCGGCTCGTTCGGGTCGCTGCGCAGGGTCAGCGGCAGCTCGGTCAGCCGCTCGCCGATCCGGGTGCCGCCGCCGGGCTTGCTGAACACCGTCCGCCCCTCGGCGGCGTCCCGCGCCGACGCCGACCACATCTGGTAGATCAGCAGGTCGGCCACGGCCGTCGGGGGCAGCAGCGTCTCGTACCGTCCGGCGGGCAGCGGCACCCGCCGCTCGGCCCAGCCGAGGCGTACGGCCAGCTCCGCGTCCAGGGCCGCCGGGTCGACGTCCTTGAAGTCCCGCGTGGAGCGCCCCGCCCAGGCCGAGCGCTTGCGGTCCGGGGACTTGGCGTTCAGCTCCAGCGTCCCGTTCGGCTGGTCGTGGCGCAGCCGCAGCCCGGTGGACGTACCGAGATAGCTCGACACCAGCTCGTGGTTGGCGAAGCCGTACAGCTCACGGCCGCCCGCACGCGCGCGTGCGAAGGATTCGCCGAGGGCCGGCGCGAAGTCGGCGAACACGGCGGAGGAGGTCTCGGCGGGCGCGTCCGTGAAGTCGGGGGAGTGCTCCACCCCCGTGACCAGCGGCTGGGCGTCCTCGGCCGGCCCGGCGCCGCGCGCGGCGGCCTCGGCGGCCCGCACCAGCGGCTCCAGCTCCTCGGCGGTGACGGCGGCCCGCGACACTACCCCGGAGGCGGTGCCCTCCTTGCCGTCGACGGTGGCGACGACGGTCACCGACCGGCCCCGGGTGACCCCGTTCGTGGTCAGCGCGTTGCCCGCCCAGCGCAGGTTCGCCGTCGAGTACTCGTCGGCGATCACCACGCAGCCGTCGGCCCGGGAGAGCGCGAGGGCCCGCTCGACGATCTCGTGCGGCTTGTGCGCCTTGTTGTTCCGCGCGCTCATCGACCGGCCTCCTGCGTGGTGTTCAGGCTGTGCTCGCCCGGGGGACGACCCCCGGACCCCCAGCAGATCCCGTGGTGCGCGCTCATCGACCGGCCTCCTGCGTGGTGTTCAGAATGTTGACGCCCTTGAAGAGGGCCGACGGGCAGCCGTGCGACACCGCGGCGACCTGACCCGGCTGGGCCTTGCCGCAGTTGAACGCGCCGCCCAGGACATAGGTCTGCGGCCCGCCCACGGCCGCCATGGACCCCCAGAAGTCGGTCGTCGTCGCCTGGTAGGCGACGTCCCGCAGCTGCCCGGTGATCCGCCCGTTCTCGATCTTGAAGAACCGCTGCCCGGTGAACTGGAAGTTGTACCGCTGCATGTCGATGGACCAGGACCGGTCCCCGACGACGTACACGCCCCGGTCGACCCCGCCGATCAGATCCTCCGTCGACATCCCGGCCGGATCCGGCCGCAGCGACACATTGGCCATGCGTTGCACCGGCACATGCCCGGGGGAGTCGGCGTACGCACAGCCGTTGGAGCGGCCGAGGCCGGTCAACTTCGCGATGCGGCGGTCGAGTTGATAGCCGACGAGGGTGCCGTCGCGGACGAGGTCCCAGCTCTGGCCCGCCACGCCCTCGTCGTCGTACCCGATGGTCGCCAGACCGTGCTCGGCGGTGCGGTCACCGGTGACGTTCATCAGCTCGGAGCCGTACTTGAGCTTGTGGAGCTTGTCGAAGGTGGCGAAGGACGTGCCGGCGTACGCGGCCTCGTAGCCGAGCGCGCGGTCCAGCTCGGTGGCGTGGCCGATGGACTCGTGGATGGTCAGCCACAGGTTGGACGGGTCGACGACCAGGTCGTAGATGCCCGCCTCGACACTCGGTGCCCGCATCTTCTCCGCGAGCAGGTCCGGGATGCGCGCCAGCTCGTCGTCCCAGTCCCAGCCGGTGCCCGTCACGTACTCCCAGCCGCGCCCGACCGGCGGTGCCAGCGTCCGCATCGAGTCGAACTCACCACTGGACTCGTCGACGGACACGGCGGTCAGCGACGGATGCAGCCGTACGCGCTGCTGCGTGGTCACGGTCCCCGCGGTGTCGGCGTAGAACTTGTTCTCGTGGACCGTGAGCAGCGAGGCGTCGACATGGTTGATCCCGTCGGCCGCCAGCAGCCGCGTGCTCCACTCCGTGAGCAGCGCGGTCTTCTCCTCGTCGGGGACCGTGAACGGGTCGATCTCGTAGGAGGAGATCCAGGTCTTGTCGGCATGCACGGGCTCGTCCGCCAGCTCGACCCGCTCGTCGGACCCGGCGGCCTTGATGACCTGCGCGGACAGCTTGGCCATGGCCACGGCCTGCGAGGCGACCTTCGCGGCGGCGTCCATCGTCAGGTCCACCCCCGACGCGAACCCCCAGGTCCCGCCGTGCACCACCCGCACCGCGTACCCGAGGTCGGTCGTGTCCGACGACCCGGCGGGCTTCGCGTCCCTGATCCGCCAGGACGCGCTGCGCACCCGCTCGAACCGGAAGTCGGCGTGGTCGGCGCCGAGAGCACGGGCGCGGGCCAGGGCCGCGTCGGCCAACGCCCTCAGCGGTAGTGCCGTGAAGGCTTCGTCGATGGAATGAGGCACCGAGGTCTCCCTGTTGCCGAACGGTTGTCGTGGCCTGTCGGGTCCGATCATGTCGCGCCCGCGGGCGGCGGGACCACATCTTTCCGGCTGGGGTCGGCGGGCTTTCTGTAGGGACCCCACAGCGACTCCCCCGAGCCACTGTCACAGCTCGAATGCCCGCCGGGCGAAGCGGACCGATAGGTTTCGAGGGAAGGCGCCAGCCGTCCAGGCATTCGGGCAGGCGTTCAGACCGCTAAGGAAAGGGTGATCCGTTGAGCCGCTCGGTTCTCGTCACCGGAGGCAACCGGGGCATCGGCCTCGCCATCGCCCGCGCGTTCGCCGACGCCGGCGACAAGGTCGCCGTCACCTACCGCTCGGGGGAGCCGCCGGCCGGCTTCCTCGCCGTCCGGTGCGACATCACCGACCCCGAGCAGGTGGAGCAGGCCTACAAGGAGATCGAGGCCGAGCACGGCCCGGTCGAGGTCCTGATCGCCAACGCCGGCGTCACCAAGGACCAGCTCCTGATGCGCATGTCCGAGGAGGACTTCACCTCGGTCATCGACACCAACCTCACCGGCACCTTCCGTGTCGTCAAGCGCGCCAACCGAGGCATGCTGCGCGCCAAGAAGGGCCGCGTCGTCCTCATCTCCTCGGTCGTGGGCCTCTACGGCTCGCCCGGCCAGGCCAACTACGCCGCCTCCAAGGCCGCCCTGGTCGGCTTCGCGCGTTCCCTCGCCCGTGAGCTGGGCTCGCGCAACATCACCTTCAACGTCGTCGCCCCCGGCTTCGTGGACACCGACATGACCAAGGTGCTCACCGACGAACAGCGCGCGGGCATCGTGAAGCAGGTGCCGCTCGGCCGTTACGCGCAGCCCGAGGAGATCGCCGCGACGGTGCGGTTCCTCGCCTCGGACGACGCCTCGTACATCACTGGAGCCGTCATCCCCGTAGACGGCGGACTGGGAATGGGTCACTGATCACCATGAGCGGAATCCTCGAGGGCAAGCGCGTCCTGATCACCGGTGTGCTGATGGAGTCCTCCATCGCCTTCCACACCGCCAAGCTGGCCCAGGAGCAGGGCGCCGAGATCATCCTCACGGCCTTCCCGCGGCCGACGCTGACCGAGCGCATCGCCAAGAAGCTCCCCAAGCCCACCAAGGTCATCGAGCTCGACGTCACCAACGACGAGCACCTCGGGCGCCTGGCCGACATCGTCGGCGAGGAACTGGGCGGTCTCGACGGCGTCGTCCACTCCATCGGCTTCGCCCCGCAGGACGCCCTCGGCGGCAACTTCCTGAACACGCCCTTCGAGTCCGTCGCCACCGCGATGCACGTCTCGGCGTACTCCCTGAAGTCGCTGACCATGGCCTGCCTGCCGCTGATGCAGAACGGCGGCTCGGTCGTCGGCCTCACCTTCGACGCGAAGTTCGCGTGGCCGCAGTACGACTGGATGGGGCCGGCCAAGGCCGCTCTGGAGGCCACCAGCCGTTACGTCGCCCGGGACCTGGGCAAGCAGAACATCCGCTGCAACCTGGTCTCCGCCGGCCCTCTCGCCTCCATGGCCGCCAAGTCCATCCCGGGCTTCGGCGAGCTGGCCGCCGTGTGGGACGACCGTTCGCCGCTGGAGTGGGACCTCAAGGACCCCGAGCCGGCCGGCCGCGGCGTCGTCGCGCTGCTCAGCGACTGGTTCCCCAAGACCACCGGCGAGATCATCCACGTGGACGGCGGGCTGCACGCGATCGGCGCGTGAGCACCACCGCTCCGGGCTCTGTTCGAGGGCGCGCATCCATTCGGGTGCGCGCCCTCGCCGTACTCCTGTCCGCCGGGATCATCACTCGTTCGGCTCATCCGGCGGGCCGCCGGAGCCGGGTGCCGCGCACGCTGGACGTGCACCGCTCAGCCACTCGGCCGAGGAGGTCACCCTTGTGCGCATCTCCCACAGCATCGCCCCAGCTGTCGTCGCCCTGGCTCTCGTCCTCACCCTCCCGTCCGAATCGGCACCGCACGCGCGCGTGGAGACCGGGGAGCGGCACGCGCGCGTAGTGGTGGACGACAAACCCGAGGAGCCCGATCCGTCGTTCGGGGCGGCCTGCTACAGCACCGTCACGGGTTCCCAGGTGGTCGGGTACTGCTTCAACCCCCACTCGGTCGTCGACCACGTCCGTCTGCACATCGAGTGCGCGCGGTGGTGGGACCTCGACAGCGACAGCGCCGCGGTCGAGACGGGGCCCGCGCGGACGGTACGGCTCACCGGGCGCTGCTGGAAGGAAGTCCGCTCGGTGTGGTTCAGCCACCAGCGGGGTCAGGGCTGACCCGGCCGGGACGGCAGTGGAACGGATAGCCGGCCGCCTCCGCCGCGGCGGTCTGCGCGTCGCCCGCGCGGATGGCGTCCACCAGCCGGGCGTGGTCCATGTACGTCTCCGGGGTCAGCTCCTCGCCCACGCCACCGCGCAACCAGTCCCGCAGGACCTCACCCAGGTCCGCGTAGACCGTCGTCACGACGTCGTTGTGCGACGCGGCCACGACCGCCATGTGGAAGGTCGCGTCGGCCGTCACGAAGGCCTCCGTCTCGCCCGAGGCCCATGCCTCCTCGCGGCGCGCCAGGAGCGCGTCCAACTGTTTGAGGTCCTTCTCGGTGCGCCGCTCGGCCGCCAGCTTCGCGGCGCTCGACTCCAGGGCGGAGCGCAGCTCGGCGATGTGGCGCGGGTCGGCGTCCGCGAAGCGGCGGTGCATCACGCCCGCGAGCTCGCTGGTCGCGACGACGTAGGTGCCGGAGCCCTGGCGGATGTCCAGCAGGCCGTTGTGCGCGAGCGCGCGGACGGCCTCACGGACCGTGTTCCGGGCGACGCCCAGCTCCTCGACCAGTTCCGGCTCGGTGGGGATGCGGGAGCCGACCGGCCACTCGCCCGAGGTGATCTGGTTCCGCAGCGCGGCGATGACCTGTTCGGACAGCGCCGATCGGCGGGGATGGCTCAGCGGCATGGCACACCTTCGCACGCAGTGGCCGACCGGGAGCAGCCGGGCCATGGACAACCAATCATCCCATGATTCTATGATGGGGTTCATGGTGAGCGAGGAGACCTTGACGGCGACATCCACATCCACATCCACCTCCACACAGGGCCGGGCCCCGTCCGAAACGTCCGCGTCGGACCGGGCCGCAGACGAACCCCCGACGCCCGCCACGCGCGCGTGGACGACCCGCCTGGTCGTCGTCGGTATCGTCCTGACGGCCCTGAACCTCCGTCCCGCCATCACCAGCCTCGGCGCCCTGCTCGAAGAGGTGCGCACCGGGCTCGGCATGAGCGGCAGCGTCGCCGGGCTCCTCACGTCCGTGCCGCCGCTCTGCTTCGCCCTCTTCGGCGTCATGGCGCCCCGGCTCGCCCGCCGGTTCGGTCCGGCCGCCGTCGTCTGCGCGGGCATGGCCGCCATCGCCGGCGGCCTGCTGATACGGCCGTACGCCGGCGGTACGGCCGGATTCGTGGCCGCGAGTGCCCTCGCCCTGATGGGCATCGCCGTCAGCAACGTCCTGATGCCGGTCATCGTCAAGCGCTGGTTCCCGGACCGGGTCGGGTCCATGACGGGCCTCTACTCCATGGCCCTGGCCCTCGGCACCTCCTCCGCGGCTGCCGTCACCGTGCCCATGACCGAGGCGCTGGGCGGGAGTTGGCGGACCGGGCTGGCCGTGTGGGCGCTGCTCGCGGCGGCGGCCGTGGTGCCGTGGCTCGCGTTGCTCCGGGACCGCGACCGGGGCACGCGCTCGGCGGAGAACCCCGGGGGAGCGTCGGGCTCCGCGCGCGAGGCGGCGCCCACCCTGCGGATCACGCGGAGCCGTACCGCCTGGGCGCTCGCCGTGTTCTTCGGTCTCCAGGCGACCGCCGCCTACATCACCATGGGCTGGATGGCGCAGATCTTCCGGGACGCCGGGGTCCCCGCCGGCACGGCCGGGCTGCTGCTGGCCGTCACCATGGTGATGGGCGTGCCGCTGGCCTTCGTGATCCCCCGGCTCGCCACCCGCCTGCCCCACCAGGGGCCGATCGTGGTCGCCCTGGGCGTCTGCGGCCTCCTCGGGTACGGCGGCCTCCACCTCGCCCCGGCGGAGGGCGCCTGGGCGTGGGCGCTGCTGATCGGCGTCGCCAACTGCTCCTTCCCGCTCGCGCTCACGATGGTCGGCATGCGGGCCAGGACCGGCGCGGGCGTGGTCCAGCTGTCCGCCTTCGCGCAGAGCGCGGGCTACCTGATCTCGATCCCCGGCCCGCTCCTCGTCGGCGTCCTCTACCAGCACAGCGGCGGCTGGGGCCTGCCCCTCGCCCTCATGGCCGCGCTGATGCTCCCGCAGATCGCCGCGGGCGTCCTGGCGGGCCGCGACCGGACCGTGGAGGACGAGGCGGCCCGCCGGGGCGGACCCCGGCGGCCCCAGCGGGGGTCGGGGGTGCGAGACTGAGCGCATGCCAGTGCTCGACCCGAACCCTCAGAACGGCCAGAAGAAGATGCTCCTGGTCTTCGGCTCGTTCCTCGCCATCTTCGTCGTCATCGGGATCATCGCGGCCATCGCGTCACCGTGACCGCCCAGGGGTGGGGACAACCCCCCATCCCCTAGGGGGCGAGTCTCAGGGGGAAGTGGGTGGATCACCGGATGGGTCGGACCGCCCGCGTTCCGTAACGTCGAGATGTGGCCGCCGGGGACCCGCGAGGGCCCACGGAGGACCGGGCCACGAGGACTCGCAGACCCACGGAGGCGGCATGTCGGCCCGTACGCACCCCCGGCCCCACCCGGCGACCACGAGCGGCGTCGGCGTCCGGCTGCCCTGGTGGGCGGTGGCCCTGCCGGCCCTCGGCTTCGTCACGCTCCTGCTGCTGATCTCGAACCCCGCGCAGGCCCAGGCGGCGAGCGGCGACCCCGTGATCCCCGACATCGTGGAGCGCATACAGCACGCCCTGTCGAGCCACACACCGTGACGAGCGTCCAGCCCACCGGAATCACATGTACCGGTGTCGGGTATCCGCACTTCAACTCCCTGCGCCTCGTGGCCTGTTTCGTGCGAAGCTGGGACGCATGAGCGTCGCAGAATCCCGCAGGATCGTCCTTTTCCGGCATGCGAAGGCCGACTGGCCCCAGGTTTCCGACCACGAGCGGCCGCTCGCCGACCGGGGCCGCATGGACGCCGCCGTCGCCGGGCGCAAGCTGGCCGACTCCGGAATCCCCCTCGACCTTGCCCTCTGCTCCACCGCCGTCAGGACCCGCGAGACCTGGAAGCTGGCCGTGCACGAACTGCCCGAGCGACCGAAAACGGTCTACGAGGAGCGGATCTACGAGGCCTCGCCCGGCGAGTTGATCGCCCTGCTCAACGAAACCCCGGACGACGCGCAGAACGTCGTGCTGGTCGGTCACAACCCCGGAATCCAGGGCCTCGCCGACATCCTCGCCGGCAGTGCCGAGGGCGACGCCCGCGAGCGCATGAACCGCCTCGGCTTCCCGGCCGCCGCCTTCGCCGTGCTCACCTTCGATGGCGCCTGGAAGAGCCTGGAGCCGGGCGTGGGCACCCTGGCCGACTACTGGGCGCCGACCGAGTAACTCCGCCGCGTAGCCGCCCCGGCACCCCGCACCCCGCACGACAAGGGCCCGGCACCACCTGGTGCCGGGCCCTCCCGTGTGTCTCGCCCCGTCACTCGTCGTGCGTGTCCGCCGCCTCGACCTCTTCGCGGGTCACCCCGAGGAGATACAGCACGGTGTCGAGGAAGGGGAAGTTCACCGCGGTGTGGGCGGCCTCGCGCACGACCGGCTTGGCGTTGAAGGCGACGCCCAGACCGGCCGCGTTGAGCATGTCGAGATCGTTCGCGCCGTCGCCGATCGCCACGGTCTGCGCCAGCGGGACCCCCGCCTCGGCGGCGAACCGGCGCAGCAGCCGTGCCTTGCCCGCCCGGTCCACGATCTCGCCCTCGACCCTGCCGGTGAGCTTGCCGTCGACGATCTCCAAGGTGTTGGCCTGCGCGAAGTCGAGGCCCAGCCGCTCCTTCAGGTCGTCCGTGACCTGGGTGAACCCGCCGGAGACGACACCGACTTGGAAGCCGAGTCGCTTCAGCGTACGGATCAGAGTGCGCGCCCCCGGCGTGAGCCGGACCTCGCTGCGCACCTTCTCCACCACCGAGGCGTCCAGCCCCGCCAGCAGCGCCACGCGTGCGTGCAGCGACTGCTCGAAGTCCAACTCGCCGCGCATGGCGGCCTCCGTGACCTCGGCGACCTCCTTCTCGCACCCGGCGTGCGCGGCGAAGAGCTCGATCACCTCGTCCTGGATGAGCGTGGAGTCCACGTCCATCACCACCAGCCGCTGGGCCCGGCGGTGCAGCCCCGCCGCGACGACGGCCACGTCCACGCCGAGTGCCACCGACTCGGTGACCAGCGCGGTCCGCAGTGTCTCCGGCTCCGCGCCGGACACCGCGAACTCGACGGCCGTCACCGGGTACTTGGCGAGCCGGAAGATTCGGTCGATGTTGCCGCCGGTGGCCGTGATCCGGGCGGCGATGCGGGCGGTGGACTCGGCGGTCAGCGGGTGGCCCAGCACGGTGACGTGCGAGCGGCCGAGACCGCGGGGCCGGTTGTCGCCCAGGCCGGAGATGATCTCCGCCTGCATCTTCATCGACTCCGCCCAGCTGTGGACGGTCGCCCGCAGGTCGCCCTCCTGCCCGGCGGGCGGCTCGGTCACGAGCGCGCACAGGACGATCCGGCCACGGGTGACGACCTGCTCGATGTCGACCACGTCGACGGAGTACGCGGCGAGGGTGTCGAACAGCCCGGCGGTGATTCCCGGCCGGTCCTTGCCGAAGATCTTGACGAGGAGGGTGGGGATGTCAGAGGAGGTCTGCGAAGCGCTCATGATGTGCCAACCGTATCCGGCGCCCCGTGCCTTTTGCCCCTGAGGTCCGCCCAGCGGACGGAGAACACTGGGTTACCGGCGATTGAAGCGCACCGAGATCACGCACGACACCTCGGAGAGCCCGCCCGGCGGGCCCACTCCTGACACGGAGGGCTCGCACCCGGGTGGCGCGGCCTGTGACTCGGAGGGCATGGCTGTGGTGGCCCTGCTTTCGGGCTGGGGAGTCCGCGCCCGGGTGGCCCTGCCCCCCCGGATCGGAGAAGCCGTCTGGTGGGTTGCCGCTGCTGGTGTGAGGGCTTGCCCCGGGTGGCCCAGTCTCTGACGCGGAGGGCCTGGCTGTGGCGGCCCCGCCCTCGGGCTGGGGAGTCGGCACCCGGGTCGCCGCCCCCGCGTGCCCCACCTCCTCCCAGACAGCCAGGCCCCGCGTCACCCCCTCGGGGCTCTCACCGCCCTCGTGGCCCCCGCGGCGGGGGAGGAGGAGGCGGTGGTGGCGGTGGCCTCTCCTCCGGTGGCGGCGGCGGTGCGGGCCAGCCGCCCGACCCCGACCCCGACGCTGCCCCCGATCCGGAGCCCGACCCCGAGCCCGGCCGCTGTCCCGGTCGCCGGGGCGGCGGCGTGAACCGCCGTACCACCGTGGGCGCGCCGTACACATCGGGTGGCCCGTGTACCCCCGGGCCGCCGGAGCCACCGGCGGCTCCGGAGCCCGGGGAGCCCCCGGAGGCCCCGGAGGCCCCCGATCCTCCGGTCCCTCGCCCGTCCCCGCCCCGCCCCACCGATCCCCGCCCGGGCTCCCGGGAGCCACCAGCCCCAGGCACCCCCTGCGGCCCCCGTAGCTCGTCCGGCAGCCGCAGGTACGGATTGGTGTCCGGGTTCGGCGGCCGGTACGGCGTCCCCGGCGTGTACGGTCCGTGGGCGGAGTCGGCCTCGTAGGGCTCGGCGGTCGTCGCCCCGCCGCCACCCCCGTCCCCCAGCGCCAAAGGCGAGGCCCGTAGCCCCGCCGCCCGTGTCGCGCAGGCCAGCAGCGCTCCGGCGGCGCCCGCCCCGGCGCCCCACAGCGCGCCCAGCACCAACGCCGTCCCCGCCCGCCCACGCAGTTCCACTCCGGCGTCGAACGCGTCGATGCCGAACACGGCCAACGAGGCGTCCACCGACACCTCCGTCGCCCACACCAGCAGCGGCAGTGCCACCGCCGTCGCGAGCCCGAGCCGAAGCGCGCAGCGCCCCAGGAAACCGAGCGCGCTCCCGCCCCGTACATCCGCACCGGGCGCACCCCCGGCAGCGGCGGCAGCCGCCCCCCGTACGAACGGCGTACGTACGGCGGTCAGGACCCCCGCGTACAACATCATCAGCGCCGCCGCGAGGCCCAGCAGCCAGACCCGTCCGTCCAGTTCGGCGAGACGGCCGAGGGTGACGGGTTCGCCCGCGTCGACGCGCAGCAGTTCGTCCAGCGGGTCGGGCAGGAGGCCGGCCAGCGCTCCCGTCGCCCTGCCGTCCCAGGGGACGAGGAGACCGAGCGGGACGCCCAGCCAGACCCCGTTCGGCGCGCCGAGGAGGGCCGCGCCGACGATCCGCCGGGGGTGCGGGTCGCCGACCGCCGCGTACCCGGCCGCCGCGAGTCCGGCCAGGACCGCCATCAGGAGCACACCGACCACCGCGGACACGGCCGGCCGTACGACGCGGTGCACGGCGTCGAGTCCGGGCGGCAGGGGAGTGCGGCGCGAGGCCAGCAGGGCGATGAGCAGCACTCCGAGGCACCAGGTCAGCCCGCCGAGCACGGTCGGCACGGCGTCGACCGTGAAGCCGACCTCGGCGTCGGCGTCGGCGAGGTCGCCCAGCCGGTCCGGCAGCAGACCGCCGCCGAGGTCGCCGAGGTCACCGAGCCCGGGGATCTCGACGTTGTCGAGGTCGCCGCCGTCCGGCAGCTGTTCGTCGATGCCGAGTCGGCTGCCGTCGAGGGTGATGACGGCGTTCCCGGCCCAGGCCAGCCCGCCCATCGACGCCATGAACAGCACGAGCACCGTGCCCGCGCGTGCGAGGAGTTCCCCGGCCCGGACGACAACTCCCGCGCCACGCAAGGAACGCAGGAAGAACCAGGACAGCAGGAGCGCACCCACGAGGCTGACACCCAGTGGCGTGATCTCGATGGCGGTGGTCGCCTGAGCCCCCTCCAGGCCCAACAAGGACACATCGCCGGACGGCGACACCGACCCACCGGCCCCGAGCGCCACAACCGCCGCTGTCATGGGACCGAGTTCGCCCGCCGCGTCCGCCTCCAGCAGATGCAGACCGAGCGCCGCCGCACCTGCCATACCGATCAACGCCCAGCTCACGGCGGCGATCGCGGAGAACACCACATCCCCCCACGGCACGCGCCTGCCATGGTCAACATTCCGGTCGCTCATGGTCGGACCCCCCGATCCACATCGCGGCGTTGCACCGTCGATGTCCCCATCGCGTGGGATTACCACTCTCCGGCCCGGTTTCAACCCCGTCAACGGGACGGGTGGATGGCCCCGTACGTTCCCTTCACAAGGCCCGACTTTCGGTCAGGGGGTCGAGCCTGAAATAGTTCCCCCCGATGTTCGACATCCCTAGACTCCCTGTGATGGGGGTAATTCGGGGGACAACTCAGTGGGGCATGGAGTGCCGGAACTCGTACTGGAATTGAACGGACAAACCTGGACGCTCGATCCGTCCAGGGCATATACCCTCGGACGTGATCCGCAGGGGGACATCGTGTTCGACGACGCCAGGGTCTCCTGGCGTCACGCCACGATCAGCTTCGGCGGCCGTAGTTGGGTGATCGAGGACCACGGCAGCACCAACGGCACCTTCGTGCAGGGGCAGCGGATCCATCAACTGGAGATCGGCCCCGGCTCGGCCGTGCACCTCGGCAACGCGACCGACGGGCCGAGACTCAGCCTCTCCGGCACCGCCGCGTCCGTCGCACAGCCCCAGCAGCAGCCGTACGCGGCGCAGGGCGCGAGTGCCGGATACGCCGGCCAGCAGCCCCCGCAGCAGCAGGCGCCGCAGGCGGGCTGGCAGCAGCCACAGGCGGCACAGGTCCCGCAGCAGCAGGGCTTCCCGCAGCAGGGCCCCGGTGGTGGCGCGGGGGCGCCGCCGGTCTACGGCGACCGCAGCCCGACCACGTTCCACCAGCTGGCCCTCGGCCGGGTGATGCGGATCGGTCGTGCGCTGGAGAACGAACTGGTGGTCTCCGACCTCCAGGTCTCGCGCCACCACGCCGAGTTCCACGCGACGCCCGACGGGCGCTTCGAGATCCGCGACCTCGGCTCGCACAACGGCACGTTCGTCAACGGTATGCCGATCGCCAAGGGCGGCACGGCGCTCCTCGGTCCGAACGACATCGTCGGCGTCGGCCACTCGACGTTCCGCATCATCGGCGACCGGCTCGAGGAGTTCGTCGACACCGGTGAGGTCTCCTTCTCCGCACGTCACCTGACGGTCACCGTCGACGGCGGCAAGCAGATCCTCAAGGACGTCTCCTTCGGCGTCCCGGAGAAGTCGCTCATCGCGGTGATCGGCCCCTCCGGCTCCGGCAAGTCGACCCTGCTGAAGGCGCTGACGGGCTACCGCCCCGCCAACCAGGGTGACGTCCTCTACGACAACCGGAACCTGTACAAGCAGTTCGCGGAGCTGCGTCAGCGCATCGGTCTGGTCCCGCAGGACGACATCCTGCACAAGGAGCTGACCGTCAAGAAGGCCCTCAAGTACGCGGCCAAGCTGCGCTTCCCGGCCGACACCACGGCCGCCGAGCGCGACGCCCGCATCGACGAGGTGCTGCGCGAGCTCAAGCTCGACATCCACAAGGACAAGAAGGTCACCTCGCTCTCCGGCGGCCAGCGCAAGCGCGTCTCGGTCGCCCTGGAGCTGCTGACCAAGCCGTCGCTGATCTTCCTGGACGAGCCGACCTCCGGCCTCGACCCGGGCATGGACCGCGACGTCATGCAGCTGCTGCGCGGCCTCGCCGACGACGGCCGTACGGTCCTGGTGGTCACCCACTCCGTGGCCGAGCTGGCGATCTGCGACAAGCTGCTGGTGATGGCCCCGGGCGGCGCGGTGGCGTACTTCGGTCCGCCCGAGGAGGCCCTGAACTTCTTCGGCTACGAGACCTGGGCCGACGTCTTCTCCGCCTTCGAGAACTACCGCGACTACGACTGGGCGGGCCGCTGGAAGGGCTCGCAGCACTACCAGATGTACGCCGCGGACATCGACGCCGTCGCCCCGCAGTCGGTGCACATGCCGCCGCCGCAGTCGATGCGCCCGCCGAAGCCGCAGGGCTGGTTCTCCCAGCTCGGCACCCTGGTCCGGCGCTATGTCTCCGTCATCGCGTCCGACAAGGGCTTCCTGGCGCTGACGGTGATCCTGCCGGCCGTTCTCGGCGCGGTGAGCCTGCTCATCGACCCGGACAAGGACCTGCTGGTCCGGAAGATCAACCCGGCGACCAACCTGCCCATCCCGAACGGCACGGCCACCACGGTGCTGCTGATCCTCGCGGTCGGCGCGTGCTTCGCGGGCGCCGCCAACTCCGTCCGAGAGCTGATCAAGGAACGGGTGATCTACGAGCGGGAGCGGGCCACCGGTCTGTCGCGCTCGGCGTACCTGATGTCCAAGGTGATCGTGCTCGGCGCGGTGACCGTGTTCCAGGGCGCGATGGTCGGCGCGATCGGCTTCTCCAGCCGGACGATCCCGGACGAGGCGCTGATCTTCGGCGAGGGCAAGGTCGCCGTCATGCTCGAACTCTCCATCCCGATCATGGGGCTCGGCTTCACGTCCATGATGTTCGGCCTGGTCATCTCCTCGCTGGTGAAGACCGCCGAGAAGACGATGCCGCTGCTGGTGATGTTCGCGATCGTCCAGGTCGTCTTCACCGGCTGCCTCTTCGCCCTGCACGGCAGCCCCGGGGTCAACGAGTTCTCGTACCTGATGCCGTCGCGCTGGGCGGTCGCCGCCGCCGGTGCCACGCTGGACTTCAACAACATCAGCCCGCCCAAGGAGGCCGGCGACACCGACCCGCTGTGGGACCACACGGCCGGCGCCTACAGCCTCGACATGATCGCCCTCATCGTGCTGGGTGTGATCTGCGGCTTCCTCGTGGCCCGCTTCCTGCGCCGCCACGAGCCCGAGGTCATGCGGAAGTAGCCCACGGGTACCGACGCACGAAGGGCGGCACCCGCATCGGGTGCCGCCCTTCCGCGTTCTCAGAGGTCCCGCGCGGGCCTCAGTACGCGCTGTTGACGTTGTCGATCGAGCCGTAGCGGTCGGCGGCGTAGTTCGCGGCGGCCGTCAGGTTGGCGACCGGGTCGTACTGGCTCTTGGCCGTGCCCGGGACGTGGTACGCGTCGAAGGTCGGCTTGATGACCTGCAGCAGACCGATCGACGGGACGCCGTTCTTGGCGTTGATGTCCCAGTCGTTGATGGCGTTCGGGTTGCCCGAGGACTCCCGCATGATGTTCTTGTGCAGGCCGTGGTAGGTGCCCGGGATCTTGTGCTTCTTCATGATGTCGAGCGCCTCGCGGATCCAGCCGTCGAGGTTGTTCGGGTACGACTTCGCGGCGGCGGCCTTGACCTGGGCGGCGCGCTTGGCGGACCGGCTCGCGGCCTCCTTCTTCGCGCGCTCCTCCTCGGCCTTCTTCTTCGCGGCAGCGGCGGCGGCCTTCTTGTCGGCGTCGGCGGCCTGGTTCGTCACGCTGACCTTCGCGGCCTGGGCCGGGTTCTGGCTGAACGCCGCCGGAGCCGCGGACACCGTCTGCGTGGCGGTCTGAGCCTCGGCCGGCACCAGCGAGAACGCGACGGCGGCGGCGCCGAAGGCGGCCACTCCGGCGAACGAGAGCTTGTGGGTCTTGGTCAGCGCGAGACTGCGGCCGGGGATCTTGGCGTTCTTGAGCATGAGTGATGGACCTCTTCGAATAGCGCGGAGGTCGCTCTGCGTGCCAGGTGGGGGACACAGCTCTTCCAGCACAAACGCCGCGGAATGACCCACGGCGCCGAGCGACGGTTGCCATTCTTAGCGGCCGCAAAATCGCGTGGCAAAGGTGTGACGTACGATGCCGCTTAGTTGGAGCGGAACCGGCAAAATAGAACAGACCACCCCGTCCTTCCCGCTCATACCGCCCGTATGTATCTCCTAGGCGCCTTCGTACGTGATGTGCGCCCTATGGGGGGCCTCACACGGCCCTGCCGGTTTGTTCACTGCCAGTTGCTGCAGCAATGCTCTACGTGAGCTGCCTCTCCGGCAGGATCAGGTGCACGTCCCCGAACTCGTGCCACAGATAGCGCCCCCCGATCGCGGCCTCGTACGCACGGTCGATCGCCGCCCGCCCCGCGACCGCCTCCAGCATCAGCAGATGCGAGGCCTCCGGCTCGTGCAGCCCGGTCAGCAGCCCGTCGACCACCCGCACCCCGCGCTCGGGCGTCACCACCAGATCCGTCCAGCCCTCCCGGGCCCCTACGACGCCGTCCGCCCCGGTCGCCGACTCCACGGCCCGCACCGCCGTCGTCCCCACCGCGACGACCCGGCTGCCACCCGCCCGCGCCGCGTTGATCAGCCGTGCCGAGGCCTCGGGCACCGCGAACCGCTCCGGATACGGCGGCTCGTGCGCCTCCACCGAAGCGACCCCGGTGTGCAACGAGATCGGCGCGAACTGCACCCCCCGGCTCACCAGCTCCGCCACCAGCCGAGCCGTGAACGGCCGCCCGGCGCTCGGCATCTCCGCACTTCCCGTCCCCTCCCGCGACGGCAGCGCGAACACCGTCTGGTAGACGGACAGCGGCTGGTCCCGCTCGGTGTAGGAGTAACGGATGGGCCGACCGTGCTCCCGCAGCAACCCGGCGACGGCCGACGAGGACACCCGGGCCCACCACAGCCGGTCCCCCCGCTCGCTCAGGGGTTCCTCCAGGACCAGCCGTACGTCACCGGGCAGCCGTACCCGCACCCCCGCCGGACCGCCCGCACGCGCGCGCGTGGTGCCGCGCCCGTCGGGATCCCGCAGCTCGACCGCCCACCGCCCGTCGTCGCCCCGCGTGGAGAAATGCACCACCACGCGCGCGTGCCCGATCCTCCCGTCCACCGCCGCCGCCAGCGTCGGCGAGGTGTTGACCACCAGCAGATCGCCCGCCGTCAGCAACCCCGGCAGCGCCACGAACGCGTGGTGCGACACCTCCGTCCCCCGCGAGAGCAGCAGCCGTACGCCGTCCCGGTCGCGACCCGGCCCGCGCTGCTCGGCGGGCACACGCGCGTGCAGCTCCTCCGGCACCCGCACCGTCGCCGTCGTCATCGCCCCTCCAGCAGGGACGGCGCCCCGTAGCGGCCACTGGCCGGCCGCTCGTCGAGCAGTCGCAGGAAGGCGGGCACCACACCGGCCGGCGTCGGCCGCGGATCGTCGTCGTCCGGTACGGCCGCCGCGTACAGGTCCGTGCCCATGTCCCCCGGATCGACGGCCCACACCCGCAGCCCCGGCTCCTCCACCGCCAGCACCGCCGACAGCTGGTCCAGCGCCGCCTTCGAGGCCCCGTACCCGCCCCACGTCCCGTACGCCTCGGCCGCCGCGTCCGAGCTGACGTCGATCACCGTGCCCACGCCCGACGCCCGCAGCAGCGGCAGCGCCTCCTGGACCAGCCCCAGCGGCGCGACCACATTGACCTCCAGGGCCCGCCTCAGCCCTTCCAGCGGCAGCCCCTCCAGCCGTACGAGCGGCTCCGCCCCCAGCGCGCTCGCGTTGTTCACCAGCAGGTCCACCCCGCCCAGCCCCCGCGCGGCCGCCACCAGCTCCGCCCGGTGCACGGCGTCCGTGACGTCCCCCGCCAGGGCCTCCACCCGCGTCCCGTACGCCGACAACTCCGCCGCCGCCTCCTTCAGCGCCCCGGCGGTCCTGGCGTCGAGCACCAGATCCCACCCGCGCTCCGCCAGCGCCGCGCCGAGTGCCCGGCCCAGCCCCTTCGACGCCCCCGTGATGATCGCTACCGGCATGACATCCGTCCCCTCGTCCTCGACCGCCTCCGAACCCGGCGGCGGTGATCCCAACGTAGGAACCGCACCGCCCCCACCGCCTCGTACGCGAGCCGCAGACCGCCGGGGCCCTTCGCCCTAGGCCACCGGGCCGGGCCCCGGGGCCCGGCCCGGCCGTACGCCGCCGCACCGGCCCCCCGAGGCCTAGGACCGCCCCCTGAGGTCCAGGCCCGGTCCTAAGCCTCGGTCCTAGGTCCGAGGCACCCGGTGAGGCCTCCGGCGGTCCGATCCGCGGTGTCGGACCCCGCCGGTACGGTGAGGTCATGAGTCAAGGTCCACGGTCCGGCCTCGCCGCGGTGAGCAGCGCCCTGCTGGCCATGAGCAGGCACCTGGAGGTGCGCGACGTCCTCAAGACGATCGTCGCCTCCGCGCGTGAGCTGCTGGACGCGGAGTACGCCGCGCTCGGCGTGCCCGACGACCACGGTGGCTTCGCCCAGTTCGTCGTCGACGGCGTCAGCGACGCCCAGTGGAAGGCCATCGGTCCGCTCCCACGCCAGCACGGCATCCTCGCCGCGATGCTCCACCAGGCCACCCCCGAGCGCCTGGCCGACGTCCGCAAGGACCCCCGCTTCGAGGGCTGGCCCAGCGCCCACCCCGACCTGATCGACTTCCTGGGCCTGCCCATCCGCGACGGCGACGAGGTCATCGGCGCCCTCTTCCTCGCCAACAAGCGCTGCCCCAAGCCCGACGGCGGCTGCGGCTTCACCGAGGAGGACGAGGACCTGCTGTCGATCCTCGCCCAGCACGCCGCCATCGCCCTCACCAACGCCCGCCTCTACGAGCGCAGCCGCGAACTGACCATCGCCGAGGAGCGCTCCCGGCTCGCCCACGAACTCCACGACGCGGTCAGCCAGAAGCTGTTCTCCCTGCGCCTGACCGCCCAGGCCGCCGCCGCCCTCGTCGACCGCGACCCCTCCCGCGCCAAGGGCGAACTCCAGCAGGTCGCCGCCCTCGCCGCCGAAGCCGCGGACGAACTGCGCGCCGCCGTGGTCGAACTGCGCCCCGCCGGACTCGACGAGGACGGCCTGGTCGCCACCCTGCGTACCCAGGTCCACGTCCTGGACCGCGCCCACAGCGCCCGCGTCACCTTCTCCGGCCGCGGCGCCCGCGCGCTGCCCGCCGCCCAGGAGGAGGCCATGCTGCGCGTCGCCCAGGAGGCCCTGCACAACGCGCTGCGGCACTCGGGGGCCGAGCGGGTCGACGTCACGCTGGACCGGCACGGCGGCGGAGCCGTCCTGCGGGTAACCGACGACGGCAGCGGCTTCGACCCCCAGGCGGTACGCCGCGCGGGACGCCACCTCGGCCTGGTCTCCATGCGCGACCGGGCGAGCGGGGTCGGGGGCCGACTGGCCGTGGAATCGGTGCCCGGAAAAGGCACGACCATCGAGATGGAGGTCCCCGGTGGCTGACGCGATCAAGGTGCTGCTCGTCGACGACCACCAGGTGGTCCGCCGCGGCCTGCGCACCTTCCTGGAGGTGCAGGACGACATAGAGGTCGTGGGAGAGGCCGCCGACGGCGCCGAGGGAGTGGCCCGCGCCGAGGAACTGCGGCCCGACGTCGTCCTCATGGACGTCAAGATGCCCGGCATGGACGGTGTCGAGGCCCTCCGCAAGCTCCGCGAACTGGCCAACCCCGCGCGCGTGCTCATCGTCACCAGCTTCACCGAGCAGCGCACGGTCGTCCCGGCCCTGCGCGCCGGCGCCGCCGGATACGTGTACAAGGACGTGGACCCCGAGGCCCTGGCCGCCGCCATCCGTTCGGTGCACGCCGGACACATCCTCCTGCAGCAGGAGGTCGCGGACGCGCTGTTGTCCCAGGAGGGGGCCAACTCCGGCCAGGGGAGAGGAGGTTCGCTGACCGAGCGGGAGCGCGAGGTGCTCGGCCTGATCGCCGACGGCCGCTCCAACCGCGAGATAGCCCGTGCGTTGGTGCTGTCCGAGAAGACGGTGAAGACCCACGTCTCGAACATCCTCATGAAGCTCGACCTGGCGGACCGGACCCAGGCCGCGCTGTGGGCGGTACGCCATGGTGTGACCGGATGATGTGCGGGTTGTCCGGCAATACGGAGGGTTCCACTCCGGACTGAGATTCATACTGTCGGGTGTATGTCCCTCGGGTGGCGCATCCTGCCGGGCCCTCCGGCGTTCTTCAGTGCGTGCTGCGTGCGACCGCCGCAGTGATCGCAAGGAAGGGCTCAAAGTGAAGAACCTGAAGAAGGCCGCCGCTGTCACGATGGTGGCCGGTGGCCTCGTCGCCGCCGGTGCCGGTATGGCCTCCGCCACCGACGGCGGGGCGCACGCCGACGGCAAGGCCATCGGTTCGCCGGGCGTCGTCTCGGGCAACGTCATCCAGGCCCCGGTCCACATCCCCGTGAACGCGGTCGGCAACAGCGTGAACGTCGTCGGCATCCTGAACCCGGCCTTCGGCAACCTGGGTGTCAACCACTGACGTTCCCGCCCCGGAGCACCAGTGACCACCGGCCTTCCAGGCGCCCCCTGGAAGGCCGGTCAGGTTTCGTCCTGTGATCGTTCCCTTGGTCGTTCCATCGCCTCAAAGCGCCGAAGGGGCCGTTCCCGTCGTTCGCGCCTGCCACGGCGGACCGGCCCTGCGTTGATCAACGCACGGCCCGCGGGCGGGCCGGACACGCGCGACGCCGGAGGAACGCAGCTCATGAACGTCGCCAAGAAGGCCGCCCTGACCGTCACCGCCGCCGGTCTCGCCGTAGGCGCCTCGTCCGGTGCCGCCGTCGCCGACTCGGTCGCCGACAGCGCCGCAGTGGGCTCTCCGGGCGTCGCCTCCGGCCTCGACGTCCAGGTCCCCGTCGACGTCCCCGTCACGGTCACGGGCCTCAGCGCCAACCTCATCGCCGCGCTCAACCCGACGTTCGGCAACGTCACGGCCAACCACTGACGCTCCGCTCCGCGCCCATCCACCCGCCCCAGGTGCGGCCAGTCCTGCCGCTGGGGCGGGTGGATGGGCGCGGCGGCGCCCGGCAAGCGCCGGTGAGCGAAACCCCGCCCCCGTCCAGCCGCAGCCGCCGGGCAACGCACGGCCAAGGGCCGGCTCCTCGCCGAACTACCGCCCCCGCTCCCGCTCCTCCACGAACGCGTTGTACGCCGCCACCTGCGCCCGCCGAGCCGTCCGCTCCACCGGCCGCAGCGCGGCCGTCCGCGAGGCCATCTCGGAGGCGCTCACGGCCCCGCCGTGCCCGTTCTCGAACGCGACGGACGTCAGCAGCCCGACACGCTGTGCCAGCTCCAGCACACGTACCGCACGCGGCGGATACCCGGGCGCCAACACGTCCCGCCCCTGCTCGGCCCGAGCCCGATACGCGTCGATCGCCGCCTCGGCCACCGGCCCCGAGGCCGCCACGTCCAGCCGCGACAACACCGCCGTCGCCTCCCGGAGCGCCTCCGCCAGCTCCCGTTCGGCCTCCCCGAGCGACGGCACATCGGCGGGCGGCGCCTCTCGTACCTCCAGGCAGTGCCAGACGACCTCGACATGCTCATCGCCTGCCGGACCGGCCGAGAACACCTCCGGTACCAGCCCCAGCGCACCCCCGTGGCAGACGACCGCCTCCTCCGCCTCCAGCGCCCGCTTGTTGAACTCCGGCGGCCCGCTCAGTCCCAGCGGATGCCCCGGGGCCGGAAGCGCGACGCGCAACCCGGTCACCCCGAGCGCCCGCAGCCGCCCCAGCCCGAGCGTCAGCCCGACGGGCCCCGACTCGCCGGGCAACCCCTCCACCCGGTGCACCGCGTCCTCCCCGACGATCGCGAGCACCGCGTCATCCGGCGAGACAAGTCCGGCAAGAAGGGCATTTCCCCATGAGGCGAGGCGCCCTGAGCGTGGTTCGGAGAGCATGCCCCCACCCTAAAGACGACCGAGGCGATGGGTGGCCCGACCAGTGGCGTAGATTTCCCCATGGGCTGCGCCCACCCGGCGGTGGCTCCAACCACAGGCGTACGCGACAGCCGAGACAGGCCGACACTGCAAGGGGAGACAGCGCGCTCATGAGCGATGTTCTGGAGCTGGAGGACGTATCCGTGGTCCGCGAGGGCCGGGCTCTGGTCGACCAGGTCAACTGGTCGGTCAAGGAGGGCGAGCGCTGGGCCATCCTCGGCCCGAACGGCGCGGGCAAGACCACCCTCCTGAACATCGCGTCCAGCTACCTCTACCCCAGCAAGGGCACCGCCACGATCCTCGGCGACACCCTCGGCAAGGTCGATGTCTTCGAACTGCGCCCCCGCATCGGCATGGCCGGCATCGCCATGGCGGAGAAGCTCCCCCGGCGGCAGACCGTCCTGCAGACCGTGCTGACCGCCGCGTACGGCATGACCGCCACCTGGAACGAGGACTACGAGGAGGTCGACGAGCTGCGCGCCCGCGCCTTCCTCGACCGCCTCGGCATGACCGAGTACGTCGACCGCAAGTTCGGCACCCTCTCCGAGGGCGAGCGCAAGCGCACCCTCATCGCCCGCGCCCTGATGGCCGACCCCGAGCTGCTGCTCCTCGACGAGCCCGCCGCCGGCCTTGACCTCGGCGGCCGCGAAGACCTCGTACGCCGCCTCGGCCGTCTCGCCCGCGACCCGATCGCACCCTCCATGATCATGGTCACGCACCACGTCGAGGAGATCCCCCCGGGCTTCACCCACGTCCTGATGATCCGTCAGGGCAAGGTTCTCGCCGCGGGCCCGCTGGAGCTGGAGCTCACCTCCCGCAACCTCTCCCTCTGCTTCGGCCTCCCGCTCGTCGTCGACCAGCTCGGCGAGCGCTGGACCGCCCACGGCCTGCCGCTCACCTGACCGCAACTCCCACCGATCTTCCGCCGGTCGGGCGCGTCCGGGCCACAACCCGGCCCAGGCGCAACCGACTTGGAAGCCCTCTGTACGCGATCTTTGACCGTGCGCTCTGTTCGGCGACCCGATCGCGGTTCTACCATGGCCGATGTGGACAGCATCGACGCATGGGTGTGGTGGCTGATAGGCGCGACCGGGCTCGGGATCGCCCTCGTCGTGACCGCGATGCCCGAGTTGGGCATGCTCGCCCTGGGCGCGGTCGCCGGCGCCGTGGTCGCGGGGCTGGGCGGTGGTGTCGTACTCCAGGTCGTCGTCTTCGCGATCGTCTCCGTCGCGCTCCTCGCCGTCGTACGGCCGATCGCGGCCCGGCACAGATCGCAGCGACCGCAACTCGCCACCGGTATCGACGCGTTGAAGGGCAAGCACGCCGTCGTCCTGGAACGGGTCGACGGCGCGGGCGGTCGTATCAAGCTGGGCGGCGAGGTCTGGTCCGCCCGGGCGCTCGACACCGGTCAGGCCTTCGAGGTGGGTCAGGAAGTGGACGTGGTGGAGATCGAGGGAGCCACGGCGATCGTCATGTGACCTCGTACGACGACGTGGTCACGAGGCGATGACGCAATGGCCTGAACGCCCCACCGGGCAGGCGGTGTTCTGCCAGACTCGACCAGCAAGATCTTCAACGGTCCCGACAGGCATAAGATCTTCCAGAAGCGCCACGGCGGAGAAGGGCACGGGGAGCAAACGATGGAACCGATCATCATCGTCCTGATCATTCTGGTGGTGTTGGTCTTCATCGCCCTGATCAAGACCATCCAGGTGATTCCACAGGCCAGCGCGGCCATCGTCGAGCGGTTCGGCCGCTACACGCGCACACTCAACGCGGGCCTCAACATCGTCGTCCCGTTCATCGACTCCATCCGCAACCGCATCGACCTGCGCGAACAGGTCGTGCCGTTCCCGCCCCAGCCGGTGATCACCCAGGACAACCTGGTCGTGAACATCGACACGGTCATCTACTACCAGGTCACCGACGCCCGCGCCGCGACCTACGAGGTCGCCAGCTACATCCAGGCGATCGAGCAGCTCACCGTCACCACACTGCGCAACATCATCGGTGGCATGGACCTGGAGCGGACCCTGACCTCCCGCGAGGAGATCAACGCGGCCCTGCGCGGCGTCCTCGACGAGGCCACCGGCAAGTGGGGCATCCGCGTCAACCGCGTCGAGCTGAAGGCGATCGAGCCGCCCACCTCCATCCAGGACTCGATGGAGAAGCAGATGCGCGCCGACCGGGACAAGCGCGCCGCGATCCTCACCGCCGAAGGTACGCGCCAGGCGGCCATCCTCACCGCCGAGGGCGAGAAGCAGTCCCAGATCCTGCGCGCCGAGGGTGAGGCCAAGGCAGCCGCCCTGCGCGCCGAGGGCGAGGCCCAGGCCGTCCGTACGGTCTTCGAAGCCATCCACGCCGGTGACCCGGACCAGAAGCTGCTGTCCTACCAGTACCTCCAGATGCTCCCGAAGATCGCCGAGGGCGACGCCAACAAGCTCTGGATCGTCCCCAGCGAGATCGGCGACGCCCTCAAGGGCCTCTCCGGCGCCATGGGCAACTTCGGCAATCTGGGAGGCGGCCCGACGGTCCCCAGGCCCACGGACGGCAACGGCGAGCGCCGCGAGAAGCCGGCGATCGACTAGAGCACACGGCAATGGGCCCTCCCTCGGCGAAGAGGGCGGGCCCATTTCTTGCTTTCGAGGGACGAGCGGAACCACGTGATCAGCCACCCCACACCCGCAGTCCGCGAACCACACCGACCCCGACGGCGTTACGCGGCCCCCTGGGAAAGCCAGGCCGGCAGCGCGTCGAAGTCGTCGTGCCCCAGCGAGAGCAGCATGGCATCCGCCGGCGTCGGCTCGAACGGCTGCCGCAGCAACGGCATACCCGCCTGCTCCGGAGTCCGGTCAGCCTTACGGTGGTTGTCCTCGGCGCAGGAAGCCACCGTGTTCAGCCAGGTGTCACCACCGCCCCGCGACCGCGGCACCACATGGTCGACGGTCGTGGCCCGCCTGCCGCAGTACGCGCACCTGTGCCTGTCCCGTACCAGCACACCCCGCCTCGACCACGGGGCTTGTCTTCGGAACGGCACCCTCACATAGCGGCAGAGCCTGATCACCCGGGGCGCCGGTATGTCGACCGCGGCTCCCCGCATGCGCAGTTCGGGGTGGGTCTGCTCGACGACGGCCTTGTCCTGCAGTACCAGCACGACGGCTCGGTTGAGCGTCACCGTCGACAGCGGCTCGAAGCTCGCGTTCAGTACCAGCGTGTCCCGCATTCCAGCCCACCTCCTGTGCCAGCCCACCCCCCGGCGGGCTTGGATCAACTCTGGCCGGGCACGCCGAGATGGACAACGCAATAAAAAATGCCCGTCTCTGATCACTTCCAAGACCAGAGACGGGCAAACGTTCAATGAACGTCCGGCTTCGTTACTTTTCCGCCACAGCGGCGTACTCACCGATGAGTTGCGCGCGGGCCAGCGTGTGGAACCGCAGGTTGAATCCGACCACGGCGGGAGAAGCGTCCGAATCCGGACCGAGCTTCTCCTGGTCCACGGCGTACACCGTGAACACGTATCGGTGCGCCGGATCGCCGGGCGGCGGCGCGGCCCCGCCGAAGTCCTTCGTCCCGTAGTCGTTGCGCGCCTGGACGGCACCCTCGGGCAGTCCCTCGAACTTCCCCGAGCCGGCACCCGTCGGCAACTCCGTCACCGACGCCGGGATGTCGAACACGACCCAGTGCCAGAACCCGCTGCCCGTGGGGGCGTCCGGGTCGTAGCACGTCACGGCGAAGCTCTTGGTCTCCGGTGGGAAGCCCTCCCAGCGCAGTTGCGGCGAGGTGTTCCCCTCCGCGTAGACCTGGGCGTCCTTGAGCGTGGAACCCGCCTCGACGTCCTCGCTCGCGACCGTGAAGGACGGCACGACCGGGTGGAAATCGTGGGGGAGCGGCGGCCTCTTCGGCTCGGTCACCTCGGTACCTCCTGATGGATCCGGGGTAGGTGTGGTTCCAGTCGTACCGAGCCTAGAACCAGCTGCGCTTGCTGCCGACCTCCGACAGCCACTGGTTGAGGTACGCCGCCCAGTCCGTGCCCTGGTAGTCGTGCAGACCCACCTTGAAGGAACGGAACGAGTCGCTGCCCTCGCTGAACAGACCCGGCTTCTTGTCCATCTCCAGCACGACGTCCATCTCGCGCTCGTCGGCGACGAAGCTCAACTCGACCTGGTTCAGGCCGTGGTACTGCTGCGGCGGGTAGAACTCGATCTCCTGGTAGAACGGCAGCTTCTGCCGGGTCCCCCGGATGTGCCCGCGCTCCATGTCCGCGTTCTTGAACCGGAAGCCCAGCTGGATAAAGGCGTCCAGGAGAGCCTGCTGCGCGGGCAGCGGGTGCACGTTGATGGGGTCCAGGTCACCGGAGTCGACCGCACGCGCGATCTCCAGCTCGGTGGTCACACCGATGTGCATCCCGGGCAGCGGCTGCCCCTGGATGGTGGTGATCGGCGTCTCCCACGGGATCTCCAGCCCGAACGGCACCACGTGGACGGCTTCGGCCTTCAGCTCGAAGGCGCCACCGAGCCGCTGCTTGGTGAACTCCATGTCCTGCTTGTACTCCGCGTCCTGACCCTCGACCTCGACCTTGGCCTGAAGCCCGACGGACAGCGCCTCGATCTGCTGGTCCACGGAGCCGCCCTGGATCCGCACCTCACCCTGGACGACACCGCCCGGGACGACGTTGATCTCGGTCAACACCGTCTCGACCGAAGCGCCACCGGCTCCCAGGCTCGCGAGCAGCCGCTTGAACCCCATGTCTGTTCCTCCCGTCAGGCGAAAGCCTGCGCATCTGCGTGGTTCTGTGTTCTCTGTGGTGTGGATCGCTCTGCGTGGCGCGGAGCCTTGATCCCTACAAACGCAAACCGACGACGCCCGGTTCCGCGTCCCCACCCTTCCAAGGAGGACGCCCCCACGCCACCCGTCGGCACGCACCCGTCTGGACTACGCTCGTACGCCATGATCGCGAGCCCCGACCGTACGCCCCTCGCCCGCGAGTTCTTCGACCGCCCCGTACTGGAGGTGGCACCGGATCTCCTCGGGCGTGTCCTCGTCCGTACCACCCCCGAGGGCCCGATCGGACTCCGTCTCACGGAGGTCGAGGCCTATGACGGTGAGAACGACCCGGGCTCCCACGCCTATCGCGGACACACGGCCCGCAACGGTGTGATGTTCGGTCCGCCCGGACATGTGTACGTCTACTTCACCTACGGCATGTGGCACTGCATGAACCTCGTGTGCGGTCCGGAGGGCCGGGCGAGTGCGGTCCTGCTGCGCGCCGGCGAGGTCACCGAGGGGGTCGACCTCGCTCGCAAACGTCGAATCTCAGCCCGAAACGACAAAGAACTGGCCAAAGGACCGGCCCGCCTGGCCACGGCCCTGGATGTGGACCGAGCCCTCGACGGCACGGACGCCTGCGCCTCCGGGGCCCCGCCCCTGACGGTCCTGACCGGTACCCCCGTCAGCCCTGACCAGGTACTCAACGGCCCCCGCACCGGAGTCTCCGGCGATGGCGGTGTCCACCCCTGGCGCTTCTGGATCGCCGACGACCCGACGGTCAGCCCCTATCGGGCCCATGTCCCCCGTCGGCGCTCAACTTGACTCGCCCCTGGGCGATCCGTAACGTAGCCCGAGCCGCTTGAAC
This sequence comes from Streptomyces akebiae, assembly GCF_019599145.1. Taxonomy (NCBI): domain Bacteria; kingdom Bacillati; phylum Actinomycetota; class Actinomycetes; order Kitasatosporales; family Streptomycetaceae; genus Streptomyces; species Streptomyces akebiae. Next base: position 8,120,386 of record NZ_CP080647.1, read on the forward strand.
CGGTTACGGCGATCAGCCAGCAGCCGAGAGCGGCCAACCCACTACCTACGACATCCCCTCGGCGGGGGCGAATTAGGCATGCCCTGATTCCAGCCCGCACTACTCAATTATGAGTTGCCGAGGGAATCGGCTAACGTAGTGAATGTCGAAAGGCCGCAAGGGAAACCGCGAGGCCGAAAGGCGGCCGAAAGGCAAATCCCGCCGACAGGGAATCGGATCGGAAAACGATCTGATAGAGTCGGAAACGCAAGACCGAAGGGAAACTGCACCGGAGGAAAGCCCAGGGAATTACTTGGGTGAGTACAAAGGAAGCGTCCGTTCCTTGAGAACTCAACAGCGTGCCAAAAATCAACGCCAGATATGTTGATACCCCGTTCCCGGCCGGTCATCGGTTGGGGCGAGGTTCCTTTGAAACAAACACAGCGAGGACGCTGTGAACCATCGGATCATTCCTCCGGTGGTTCCGCTCTCGTGGTTTGCACCCGATTACGGGTACACATTCACGGAGAGTTTGATCCTGGCTCAGGACGAACGCTGGCGGCGTGCTTAACACATGCAAGTCGAACGATGAACCACTTCGGTGGGGATTAGTGGCGAACGGGTGAGTAACACGTGGGCAATCTGCCCTTCACTCTGGGACAAGCCCTGGAAACGGGGTCTAATACCGGATACAACCACTGCAGGCATCTGTTGGTGGTGGAAAGCTCCGGCGGTGAAGGATGAGCCCGCGGCCTATCAGCTTGTTGGTGAGGTAACGGCTCACCAAGGCGACGACGGGTAGCCGGCCTGAGAGGGCGACCGGCCACACTGGGACTGAGACACGGCCCAGACTCCTACGGGAGGCAGCAGTGGGGAATATTGCACAATGGGCGAAAGCCTGATGCAGCGACGCCGCGTGAGGGATGACGGCCTTCGGGTTGTAAACCTCTTTCAGCAGGGAAGAAGCGAAAGTGACGGTACCTGCAGAAGAAGCGCCGGCTAACTACGTGCCAGCAGCCGCGGTAATACGTAGGGCGCGAGCGTTGTCCGGAATTATTGGGCGTAAAGAGCTCGTAGGCGGTCTGTCGCGTCGGATGTGAAAGCCCGGGGCTTAACCCCGGGTCTGCATTCGATACGGGCAGACTAGAGTGTGGTAGGGGAGATCGGAATTCCTGGTGTAGCGGTGAAATGCGCAGATATCAGGAGGAACACCGGTGGCGAAGGCGGATCTCTGGGCCATTACTGACGCTGAGGAGCGAAAGCGTGGGGAGCGAACAGGATTAGATACCCTGGTAGTCCACGCCGTAAACGGTGGGAACTAGGTGTTGGCGACATTCCACGTCGTCGGTGCCGCAGCTAACGCATTAAGTTCCCCGCCTGGGGAGTACGGCCGCAAGGCTAAAACTCAAAGGAATTGACGGGGGCCCGCACAAGCAGCGGAGCATGTGGCTTAATTCGACGCAACGCGAAGAACCTTACCAAGGCTTGACATACACCGGAAACGGCCAGAGATGGTCGCCCCCTTGTGGTCGGTGTACAGGTGGTGCATGGCTGTCGTCAGCTCGTGTCGTGAGATGTTGGGTTAAGTCCCGCAACGAGCGCAACCCTTGTTCTGTGTTGCCAGCATGCCCTTCGGGGTGATGGGGACTCACAGGAGACTGCCGGGGTCAACTCGGAGGAAGGTGGGGACGACGTCAAGTCATCATGCCCCTTATGTCTTGGGCTGCACACGTGCTACAATGGCAGGTACAATGAGCTGCGAAGCCGTGAGGCGGAGCGAATCTCAAAAAGCCTGTCTCAGTTCGGATTGGGGTCTGCAACTCGACCCCATGAAGTCGGAGTTGCTAGTAATCGCAGATCAGCATTGCTGCGGTGAATACGTTCCCGGGCCTTGTACACACCGCCCGTCACGTCACGAAAGTCGGTAACACCCGAAGCCGGTGGCCCAACCCCTTGTGGGAGGGAGCTGTCGAAGGTGGGACTGGCGATTGGGACGAAGTCGTAACAAGGTAGCCGTACCGGAAGGTGCGGCTGGATCACCTCCTTTCTAAGGAGCATCTAGGTCCCGTCAAGGGATCCAGGGCCATAACGCAGGCGAGTGTTCTGCGGTGGTTGCTCATGGGTGGAACGTTGATTATTCGGCTGGTTTTCACGGGTCGGAGGCTGTTAGTACTGCTCGCAAGAGTGTGGAAAGCATGATCTCCGGGCGGGAGCCGGCCGGGCACGCTGTTGGGTGTCTGAGGGAATGAACTTTCCTTCAGTGCCGACCCCGGTGTACTCGCTGGCTTTGCCGGCGGGGTGGCGGGTGGTTGGTCGTTGTTTGAGAACTGCACAGTGGACGCGAGCATCTGTGGCCAAGTTTTTAAGGGCGCACGGTGGATGCCTTGGCACCAGGAACCGATGAAGGACGTGGGAGGCCACGATAGTCCCCGGGGAGTCGTCAACCAGGCTTTGATCCGGGGGTTTCCGAATGGGGAAACCCGGCAGTCGTCATGGGCTGTCACCCATACCTGAACACATAGGGTATGTGGAGGGAACGCGGGGAAGTGAAACATCTCAGTACCCGCAGGAAGAGAAAACAACCGTGATTCCGGGAGTAGTGGCGAGCGAAACCGGATGAGGCTAAACCGTATACGTGTGAGACCCGGCAGGGGTTGCGTATGCGGGGTTGTGGGATCTCTCTTCTGTTGTCTGCCGGCAACAGGACGAGTCAGAAACCGTTGATGTAGACGAAGGACATGCGAAAGGTCCGGCGTAGAGGGTAAGACCCCCGTAGTCGAAACGTCAGCGGCTCGTTTGAGAGACACCCAAGTAGCACGGGGCCCGAGAAATCCCGTGTGAATCTGGCGGGACCACCCGCTAAGCCTAAATATTCCCTGGTGACCGATAGCGGATAGTACCGTGAGGGAATGGTGAAAAGTACCCCGGGAGGGGAGTGAAATAGTACCTGAAACCGTGTGCCTACAAGCCGTGGGAGCGTCGCGTTGAGTACTTGTGCTCAACGTCGTGACTGCGTGCCTTTTGAAGAATGAGCCTGCGAGTTTGCGGTGTGTTGCGAGGTTAACCCGTGTGGGGAAGCCGTAGCGAAAGCGAGTCCGAACAGGGCGATTCAGTAGCGCGCTCAAGACCCGAAGCGGAGTGATCTAGCCATGGGCAGGTTGAAGCGGAGGTAAGACTTCGTGGAGGACCGAACCCACCAGGGTTGAAAACCTGGGGGATGACCTGTGGTTAGGGGTGAAAGGCCAATCAAACTCCGTGATAGCTGGTTCTCCCCGAAATGCATTTAGGTGCAGCGTCGTGTGTTTCTTGCCGGAGGTAGAGCACTGGATAGGCGATGGGCCCTACCGGGTTACTGACCTTAGCCAAACTCCGAATGCCGGTAAGTGAGAGCGCGGCAGTGAGACTGTGGGGGATAAGCTCCATGGTCGAGAGGGAAACAGCCCAGAGCATCGACTAAGGCCCCTAAGCGTACGCTAAGTGGGAAAGGATGTGGAGTCGCACAGACAACCAGGAGGTTGGCTTAGAAGCAGCCACCCTTGAAAGAGTGCGTAATAGCTCACTGGTCTAGTGATTCCGCGCCGACAATGTAGCGGGGCTCAAGCGTACCGCCGAAGTCGTGTCATTCCAGCATGAGGGCCAACGCCCGCTGGGATGGGTAGGGGAGCGTCGTGTGCCGGGTGAAGCAGCCGCGGAAGCGAGTTGTGGACGGTTCACGAGTGAGAATGCAGGCATGAGTAGCGATACAAACGTGAGAAACGTTTGCGCCGATTGACCAAGGGTTCCTGGGTCAAGCTGATCTGCCCAGGGTAAGTCGGGACCTAAGGCGAGGCCGACAGGCGTAGTCGATGGATAACCGGTTGATATTCCGGTACCCGCTGTGAAGCGTCAAACATTGAACCAGGCGATGCTAAGTCCGTGAAGCCGCCCCGGAGCCTTCGGGCAAAGGGGAGTGGTGGAGCCGACGAACCAGACTTGCAGTAGGTGAGTGATGGGGTGACGCAGGAAGGTAGTCCATCCCGGGCGGTGGTTGTCCCGGGGTAAGGGTGTAGGACGTCAGGTAGGTAAATCCGCCTGGCAATAGTCTGAGACCTGATGCCGAGCCGATTGTGGTGAAGTGGATGATCCTATGCTGTCGAGAAAAGCCTCTAGCGAGTTTCATGGCGGCCCGTACCCTAAACCGACTCAGGTGGTCTGGTAGAGAATACCGAGGCGTTCGGGTGAACTATGGTTAAGGAACTCGGCAAAATGCCCCCGTAACTTCGGGAGAAGGGGGGCCATCACTGGTGATCCGATTTACTCGGTGAGCTGGGGGTGGCCGCAGAGACCAGCGAGAAGCGACTGTTTACTAAAAACACAGGTCCGTGCGAAGCCGTAAGGCGATGTATACGGACTGACGCCTGCCCGGTGCTGGAACGTTAAGGGGACCGGTTAGCTCACTTTCGGGTGGGCGAAGCTGAGAACTTAAGCGCCAGTAAACGGCGGTGGTAACTATAACCATCCTAAGGTAGCGAAATTCCTTGTCGGGTAAGTTCCGACCTGCACGAATGGCGTAACGACTTCTCGACTGTCTCAACCATAGGCCCGGTGAAATTGCACTACGAGTAAAGATGCTCGTTTCGCGCAGCAGGACGGAAAGACCCCGGGACCTTTACTACAGTTTGATATTGGTGTTCGGTTCGGCTTGTGTAGGATAGCTGGGAGACTGTGAAGCTCGGACGCCAGTTCGGGTGGAGTCGTCGTTGAAATACCAGTCTGGTCGTGCTGGATGTCTAACCCGGGTCCGTGATCCGGATCGGGGACAGTGTCTGATGGGTAGTTTAACTGGGGCGGTTGCCTCCCAAAGGGTAACGGAGGCGCCCAAAGGTTCCCTCAGCCTGGTTGGCAATCAGGTGGTGAGTGTAAGTGCACAAGGGAGCTTGACTGTGAGACCGACGGGTCGAGCAGGGACGAAAGTCGGGACTAGTGATCCGGCGGTGGCTTGTGGAAGCGCCGTCGCTCAACGGATAAAAGGTACCCCGGGGATAACAGGCTGATCTTCCCCAAGAGTCCATATCGACGGGATGGTTTGGCACCTCGATGTCGGCTCGTCGCATCCTGGGGCTGGAGTCGGTCCCAAGGGTTGGGCTGTTCGCCCATTAAAGCGGTACGCGAGCTGGGTTTAGAACGTCGTGAGACAGTTCGGTCCCTATCCGCTGCGCGCGCAGGAATATTGAGAAGGGCTGTCCCTAGTACGAGAGGACCGGGACGGACGAACCTCTGGTGTGCCAGTTGTTCTGCCAAGGGCATGGCTGGTTGGCTACGTTCGGGAGGGATAACCGCTGAAAGCATCTAAGCGGGAAGCCTGCTTCGAGATGAGTATTCCCACCCACTTGATGGGGTAAGGCTCCCAGTAGACGACTGGGTTGATAGGCCAGATATGGAAGCCTGGTAACGGGTGGAGTTGACTGGTACTAATAGGCCGAGGGCTTGTCCTCAGTTGCTCGCGTCCACTGTGTTAGTTCTGAGACAACGACCGTTGTCGGCTTTGAGCAGAACGCATAACAGAAGAGTGTGCTTGTTCGCTCGAAACCATTAGGGTTTCGGTGGTCATAGCGTGAGGGAAACGCCCGGTTACATTCCGAACCCGGAAGCTAAGCCTTACAGCGCCGATGGTACTGCAGGGGGGACCCTGTGGGAGAGTAGGACGCCGCCGAACAATCTTTGGAAAGGACCCCTGGTCCCAGCGTTCAGCTGGGACCAGGGGTCCTTTTGTTTCTAGAATGCTTGCAGTACCGAAGACAGGAGTCACCATGTCCACCAACTCTCCCGACGATCGACCGGAGCGCGACCAGCGGCGACGGGACAGTGGTGACCGTGGCGGCTATCGCGGTGGACCGCGCCGAGACAACGAACGGCGTGACAACGACCGCGGTGGCAACGGCCGTCGTGACGATCGACGTGGTGATGACCGTCGGGGTGATGACCGAGGGGGGGTCCGTCGCGACGACCGCCGCGATGACCGTGGTGGTTTCCGTCGTGACGACAACCGTGGTGGTGGAGGATTCCGGGGCCGCGACGACCGCCGTGAAGGCGACCGTGGGCCTCGCCCCGCGTTTCGCCGGGACGACCGCCCAGGGGCCCCTCGTCGTGACGATCGGGATCGCGACCGTGGCTTCCGTCGGGAAGGTGATCGGCCGGCCTTCCGTCGGGATGACCGCCGCGACGAACGGCGGGACGACCGGAGGGACGACCGCCCCCCGTTCCGTCGCGATGACCGACGTGACGACCGCCCCGCGTTCCGCCGGGACGACCGACGAGACGACCGCAGGGACGACCGGCGCGACAGCGGGGACCGTGGCGATCGTGGCGGATTCCGTCGAGACGACCGGGACCGTGGGTTCCGTCGGGACGACCGTCCCGCACGTCCCGAGCGTCGTGAGGGTGACCGTCCGGCGTACCGTCGTGACGACGACCGCGGTGGTTTCCGTCGTGACGACAACCGTGGTGAGCAGCGCGGCGGCGGGTTCCGGCGCGATGACCGCGGCCGCGACGAGCGTCGCGGAGACGACCGCGGTGGACGTCCCCCCTTCCGCCGTGACGACCGTCGTGACGACCGTCGGGACGACTTCCGTCGTGACGAGCGCCGGGACGGTGACCGACCGGCCTTCCGTCGGGATGACCGTCGTGACGATCGGCGGGATGACCGTCGGGACGACCGTCCCGCTCGTCCCGAGCGTCGTGAGGGTGACCGTCCGGCGTACCGTCGTGACGACGACCGCGGTGGTTTCCGTCGTGACGACAACCGTGGTGAGCAGCGCGGCGGCGGGTTCCGGCGGGACGACAGCCGTGGCGGTGAGCGGCCCGGCGGGTTCCGTGGGCGTGACGATCGGGGCAGGGACGACCGAGGCCGGGACGATCGGGGCCGTGGCCCCCGTCGGGACGACCGTGGGGGTCGACCCGGTGGCTTCCGTGGCCGGGACGACCGGCGCGGCGGCGACGACAGGCGTGGCGGTGGGCGTTTCCGCGACGAGCGGGACCGGGAGCGGGAGCCGATCAAGCGGCTGCCGATCCCGGAGGACGTCACCGGCGAGGAGATCGACAAGGACGTACGGCAGGAGCTGCAGAGCCTGCCGAAGACGCTCGCGGAGGACGTCGCCAAGAACCTGGTGATGGTCGCGCGGCTCATCGACGAGGACCCCGAGGGGGCGTACGGCTACTCCAGGGTCGCTCTGCGGTTGGCGTCACGGGTCGCGGCCGTGCGGGAAGCGGCCGGCTTCGCCGCGTACGCGAACCAGAAGTACAGCGAGGCGCTCGCGGAGTTCCGCGCGGCCCGGCGGATGACCGGCAACGTCGATCTGTGGCCCGTCATGGCGGACTGCGAGCGTGGACTCGGGCGGCCCGAGAAGGCGCTCGACATGGCCGGGGCTCCCGAGGTGCACAAGCTGGACAAGGCCGGTCAGGTCGAGATGCGGCTCGTCGCGGCCGGTGCTCGGCGTGACATGGACCAGCTGGACGCGGCCATTGTGACGCTGCAGAGCCCCGAGCTGGCCTCCAACTCCGTACAGCCGTGGACCGCGCGCCTGCGGTACGCCTATGCCGACGCGTTGCTTGCGGCCGGGCGTGAGGACGAGGCGCGGGAGTGGTTCGCCAAGGCCGTGGAAGCCGACAAGGACGGCAGCACGGACGCGTCGGACCGGCTGGCCGAGATGGACGGGGTCGAGTTCATGGACGCCCTCGTCGAGGACGAGGACGAAGACGGCGAGAGCGGACACGAGGGTGCCGAGGCGCCGCGGGACGCGCAGGTCACGCCGGTCGAGGCCGACAAGAGCATCGACGTCGACGAGGACCACCACGTCGACCTCGTTGATGACGACGTTGATGCCGACGACGCCGTGGACGAGACGGATGCCGTCGTGGACGACAAGGGCTGACGTCCGGAAGAAGTGGTGAAGGGCGGGATCCCTACGGGGAGCCCGCCCTTTCGTATGCCCGGCCTCCGGGGAAGCCGCTGATTCAGAACTCCAGCGCGCGCAGTACCAGCCCCGAGGCCGGCTTGGGGCCGAACGACGTGGACTTGCGGGGCATGGTGACGCCCTGGCGGGCCAGGTCGCGTACGACCTCCTCGCGGACCGGGTGCATGAGGACGGCCGTGCCGCCGTCGCGTTCGGCCTTCTCGACGGTGGCGGCCGTGTCGTGGATGTAGGCGACATGCGCCGGGGAGTCCTCGGGGATGCGCCAGACGTGGTCGAGGAGTGTGGCGTGCAGGACTGTCGCATCGAGGGTGCGCCACGCCGGCGGGCGGTCGGCGGGGATCGTACGGGCGAGGAGGTCCGGGTCCGGGCGGTCGACGAGGTGGAAGGCGCCGTCACCGGCGAGGACGAAGGCGTTGCCGGTGAGGGACGCGTCCGCCAGGGCCTCAAGGGCCTCGGGAAGCGGGACGTCCAGACGGCGCACGCGGAACAGGCCGTGCAGGGCGGTGAGGGCGTCGGGGAGGGGGAGTTGATGGAGGAGACGGTGGATCGCGCGCACGCGCAGGGGGTATCGGGCGGTGTCCACGAGCAGGACCAGGCCGTAGTCCCAGGGGCTGGGGGACGGATGCTCCGTGCGGAGCCGGAGGTAGGTCGCCCAGCGGTGGTGGCCGTCGGCTATCAGAGCCTGGTGGCGGGCCAGGTCCGACTGGATCTCGGCGAGGTCGGCGGGGTCGGTGACGGCCCAGAGGCGATGGCTGAAGCCGTCCTCCGTCGTCGTGGCGAGGAGCGGGGCGCGCTCCGTGGTGCGCTCGACCACGGCTGTCGCCCCGGCCGTGGCGCCGTCGCCCCGGTAGGTGAGGAGCAGGGGCTCCATGTTGGTGGCGGTGGCGCGCATCAGGGCCGCGCGGTCCGTGATGACGTGGGGGATGACGTCCTCGTGGGGGAGGACGACGCCGGCGGAGGGCTCGGAGAGGCGCAGGGCGCCTATGAGACCGCGCTGGAGGATGCTGCCGTCCGCCTGCTCGTAGACGTAGAGACCGGGCTCGGCGTCGGCGGCGAGGACGCCGTCGGCCAGCCAGCGGCGCAGCGTGTCGGCCGCCTGTTCGTTCCGGGCGGCGGGGCTGCCGGCCTGGGGGAGTATCAGGCGGACGATGTTGTACGGATCGGCGGATTCGAGATGAAGCAGACCGTCCGGCCGTACGACGACGTCGTACGGCGGTGATGTCACGGCGGCCAGACTGCCGACCCGGTCGGGGTCGTAGCGAAGCCCCCGGAACGGGGTCAGTTCGAGGCCGCTGCGCGCCGGGATCTCCTCCGCGGGACCTGCGTAGTTCATTGATGCATCGTATGGGTGTCGGTGCCGTGAGGGATGATCGGGGAAAGCGACCTGACCGATTGTTGACGGACCGGAGTCCGATCCGGCCGGTCGGGCGACCGTCGGACGAGCGAGGAGCGGAGCACGATGAGCCAGGCAGTCAGGACGCGGCCCGACGGCAGTGGGCAGGCCCTGAGCGAGGCGTACGACACGGCTCTGCTCGATCTGGACGGGGTGGTGTACGCGGGAGGGAGCGCGATCGCGTACGCCGTGGAGTCCCTGAGTACGGCGCGCGCCGGTGGTATGCACCTCGCGTACGTCACCAACAACGCGCTGCGGACGCCCGACACGGTGGCCGCGCATCTGACGGCCCTCGGCATACCGACCGAGGCCGGTGACGTCATCACCTCGGCGCAGGCCGTGTCCCGGCTGATCAGCGAGCAGTTGCCCTCCGGCGCGCGGGTGCTGGTCATCGGTGGTGAGGGGCTGCGGGTGGCGCTGCGGGAGCGGGGTCTCGAGCCGGTCGAGTCGGCGGACGACGATCCGGCGGCGGTGGTGCAGGGGTACGGCGGTCCCGAGCTGCCCTGGGGGCGGTTCGCGGAGGCCTGCTACGCCATCGCGCGCGGGGTGCCGTGGTTCGCGTCCAACACCGACCTGACGATCCCGAGCGCGCGCGGGATCGCGCCGGGCAACGGGGCGGCGGTGCAGGTCGTCCGGATCGCGACCGGCGCCGAGCCGCAGGTGGCGGGCAAGCCCCTGCCGCCGATGCACCGCGAGACGATCCTGCGGACCGGCGCCGAGCGGCCGTTGGTGGTCGGGGACCGGCTGGACACGGACATCGAGGGGGCGTTCAACGGCGCGGTCGACTCGCTGCTGGTGCTGACCGGTGTGACCGACGGCGCGCAGTTGCTGGCCGCGCCCCCACAGCACCGGCCCACGTACGTCGACGCCGATCTGCGGGGCATGCTCACCGGGCAGCCGGAGGTCGTGGAGGCGGGCGCGGGTTTCCGGTGCGGTGGCTGGACAGCCACGGCGGGGGCGGATCGGCTCGAACTCGACGGCGAGGGCGAGGCCCTGGACGGGCTGCGGGCGCTGTGCGCGGCGGCCTGGACGGCGGCCGGTGAGGGCTCGTGCGCGTTGGACGGGGGGAAGGCGCTGGCCCGGCTGGGGCTCTGAGGGGCTGAGGCTCTCGGCCGCCATCCGTACCGCTCCGTGCGGTCGTCGTGGACGCGTTCGAGCCGAAAGGACAGGATAGGCTAACCTAACCGGGTGTTGGTCGACAGTCCTCCTGAACCGAGCGCGGAGACCGCCCCCGCGCCCCCGAACCGCCGGGCGGTGCGAGCCGTCGGGCTCCTCGTGGCCCTCGTACTCCTTGTCCTGGTCGCCTTGGCGAGTATCGCGATCGGTGCGAAAGAGCTCTCTTCGGGGCAGGTCTGGCACGGCTTGTTCGAGGACACGGGGACGTACGGCGACGCCGTCGTCGGGGAGCGGATCTCGCGCACGCTCCTCGGACTGCTCGCGGGGGCCGCGCTCGGGCTCGCCGGTGCCGTCCTCCAGGCGCTCACCCGGAACCCGCTGGCCGACCCGGGCCTGCTCGGCATCAACGCGGGCGCGTCCGCGGCCGTGGTCACCGCCATCACCTACTTCGGCGTCACCTCGCTGAGCGGCTACGTGTGGTTCGCGTTCGCCGGCGCGGCCATGGTCGGGGCGCTGGTCTGGTTCCTCGGCGGCAGTCGGGGTGCGACGCCGGTGCGGCTGGCACTCGCGGGTACGGCGATCAGTGCCGCGCTCTACGGCTATCTCCAGGCCGTGATGATCATGGACGACGCGGCGCTCTCCAAGATGCGTTTCTGGACGGTCGGTTCGCTGGCCTCGGCGAACGACGAGACCATCACCCAGGTGCTGCCGTTCCTGGCCGTCGGTACGGTCGTCGCGCTGCTGCTCGCCCGACCGCTGAACGCGATGGCCATGGGCGACGACACCGCCCGCGCCCTCGGCGCCAACCTCAACCGCACCCGTGCGCTCTCCATGGCCGCCGCCACCGTGCTGTGCGGCGCCGCGACCGCCGCCTGCGGGCCGATCGTCTTCGTCGGGCTGATGGTCCCGCACGTGGTGCGGTCCTTCACCGGGCCCGACCTGCGCTGGATCCTGCCGTACGCGACCGTCCTGTCGCCCGTGCTGCTGCTCGGCGCCGACGTGCTCGGGCGCATGGTGGCGCGGCCCGCGGAGCTTCAGGTCGGCATCGTCACCGCGATCCTGGGCGGTCCGGCCTTCATCTTTCTCGTACGACGGCGGAGGACGGCCCAGCTGTGAAGACGCAGGCCACGAGGGAGACACCCACCATGAGCAGGCCCGCCGGGCGCGACCGTGCGCTCCGCTCGCCCGGCGGCCTGTCCGTCCGGCTGGACGTGCGGGCGTTCACCGTCGTCGTCCTGCTGCTGTTGGCGGCGCTGACCGCGAGCGTGGTGCTGATCGGCACCGGCGACTTCCCGATCCCGGCCGGCGACGTACTGAAGACGCTGCTGGGCGACGGCGACGCGGGCCAGGAGTTCATCGTCAACGAGCTGCGGCTGCCCAGGGTTCTGGTCGGACTCCTCGTCGGGGCCTCGCTCGGGCTCGGTGGGGCGCTGTTCCAGTCCATCTCCCGCAATCCGCTGGGCAGTCCGGACGTGCTCGGCCTCTCCCAGGGCGCCACCGCCGGCGCGCTGGTCGTCATCGTGCTGTTCTCCGGCAGCGCGAACCAGGTGGCCCTCGGCGCGCTCGTCGGCGGTCTGGTCACCGGCTTCGCGATCTACGTGCTGGCGTGGAAGCGGGGCGTGCACGGCTATCGGCTCGTGCTGGTCGGCATCGGTGTCTCCGCGATCGTCACAGCGGTCAACGGCTATCTGATCACCAAGGCGGACCTCGTCGACGCGGCCCGCGCGGTCGTGTGGATGACCGGCTCCCTCAACGGCCGTGACTGGGCCCAGGTCTGGCCGTTGCTGATCATGTGCGCACTCCTCGTGCCGCTGGTGCTCGGCAACGCGCGCGGGCTGCGGATGATGGAGATGGGCGACGACGTGTCGTACGCCCTCGGGGTGAGCGTCGAGCGTGTACGGCTCCTGCTGATGGTGTCGGCCGTGCTGCTCACCGCCGGGGCCACGGCCGCCGCCGGGCCGGTCAGTTTCGTCGCCCTCACCGCGCCCCAGCTCGCCAAGCGGCTGACCCGCTCCCCGGGCCCGAACCTGGTGCCCGCGATGTGCATGGGCGCGACCCTGCTGATCGTCGCCGACTGGGCCTCGCAGCGGGCCTTCGGGGCCGACCAGTTGCCGGTCGGCGTGGTCACCGGAGTGCTCGGTGGCGTCTATCTGCTGTGGCTGCTGGTCACCGAGCGGAAGGCCGGGCGGATATGAGCGCGCCGGCGCACGAGAACGGCTACGCGTCGGCGTGGGCGAATGACGACGTGTCGGTGTGGGCGAATGACGACGCGTCGGCGCACGCGAAAGACCAAGGGAGTACTGTGAACCGCCTGTCCGCCGAGAACGTCACCCTCGCCTACGACCAGCGGGTCATCGCCGAGCGGCTGTCGGTGGAGATACCCGACAACTCGTTCACCGTGATCGTCGGTCCCAACGCCTGCGGCAAGTCCACGCTGTTGCGTGCCCTTTCGCGGATGCTGAAGCCGGCTCAGGGGCGGGTGCTGCTCGATGGGCACGTCATCCAGTCGATGCCCGCCAAGAAGGTCGCCCGGACGCTCGGACTGCTGCCGCAGTCGTCGATCGCGCCCGACGGGATCACCGTCGGCGATCTCGTGGGCCGCGGCCGGTACCCGCACCAGGGGCTGCTGCGGCAGTGGTCGGCCGAGGACGAGCGGATCGTCCGGGAGTCGATGGAGTCGACCGGGGTCGCCGAGCTGGCCGACCGTTACGTCGACGAGTTGTCCGGCGGTCAGCGCCAGCGGGTCTGGATCGCCATGGCGCTCGCCCAGCAGACCCCGCTGCTGCTGCTCGACGAGCCGACCACCTTCCTCGACATCCAGCACCAGATCGACGTACTCGACCTGTGCGCCGAACTCCATGAGCAGCAGGGCCGCACACTGGTCGCCGTGCTGCACGACCTCAACCACGCCGCCCGCTACGCCACCCACCTCATCGCCCTGCGCGACGGCTCGGTGATCGCCGAGGGCGCCCCCTCCGAGATCGTGACGGCCGATCTGGTCGAGGAGGTGTTCGGGCTGCGCTGCCAGGTCATCGACGACCCGGAGACGGGTACGCCACTGGTGGTCCCGGCGGCGCGCAGGGCACGGACCGGGGTGGCGAGGCTCGAGAAGGTCGGAGCTACAGAAGCTTCCTGAGCTGGAGCAGGTCCCGGAAGCCCGCCTCCAGCTTCACCCGGCCCGACCCCCAGGCCTTGGCGAAGTTCAGTTCGCCGTCGACCAGGGCCACCAGGTCGTCGCCCGTCATCGCGAGCCGGATCTGCGCCTTCTCGGCGGGCGGTCCCGCGAGGGTGTCGTGCACCTCGATGCGGCCGTCCCGCATCCGGCCCACGAAGGTGATGTCGAGATCCTTGATGTGGCAGCTCACCGAACGGTCGAGGGCCGTCGCCTCGCGCACGTGTCCGTCGGCGCCTGCCATGTTGTCCGAGAGCTTTTCGAGCGCGGCGCGGCACTCCTCAGTCGTTGCCATCGCGATCGACGGTACCCCAGAGCTTCGCGGTAGCGTCTGGGCATGAGCGACTCTTTGCCCGAGGTCGTGGCGGAGGTGGACGCGGCGGTCGCGGAGATGCCGGCCGAGGCCGAACCCGAGTACGACCCCGCCGCCCCGGCCCCGCTGGACGTGCCCCGCACCGCCACCGGCCACCTTGAGGTCGACGCCGCCCTCGACCGGCTGGCCGACACCGACCACCTCGCCACCGACGGCCACGTGGAGGTGTACGAGGATGTGCACCGGGGGCTGCGTGACGCGCTCACCGCGCTCGACGCCCGCCCGGGACCTCCGGCTCCCACCCGTCACCCGACCAGCACCCCTGGGTGAGACCCTTTGGGTCGTACCCATCGATCGCCGTACGAGAGCAGGAGCTGAACCCACCGTGGCAGGAGTCGCACGCCGCCGTCTGGACGCCGAACTGGTCCGGCGGAAGCTCGCGCGGTCGCGCGAGCACGCGAGCCAGCTGATCGCCGCCGGCCGGGTCACCGTCGGCAAGACCGTCGCGACCAAGTCCGCCACACAGGTGGAGACCGCGGCCGCCATCGTGGTCGTGAGCGACGACAGCGACCCCGAGTACGTGTCCAGAGGCGGCCACAAGCTCGCAGGAGCCCTGAAGGTCTTCGTCCCGCGAGGGCTGGCCGTCGAGGGGCGCCGGGCGCTGGACGCCGGAGCCTCCACCGGCGGCTTCACCGACGTACTGCTCCGGGCCGGCGCCGCGCACGTCGTCGCCGTGGACGTCGGATACGGACAACTCGCTTGGACTCTGCGCAGTGATGAACGCGTCACCGTCAAGGACCGTACGAACGTACGCGAGTTGACGCTCGAAGCGATCGATGGGGAGCCTGTGGATCTTGTCGTGGGGGATCTGTCCTTCATCCCGCTCGGCCTGGTACTGCCCGCCCTGGTGCGGTGCGTGAAGCCGGACGCCGATCTGGTGATGATGGTCAAGCCGCAGTTCGAGGTGGGTAAGGAGCGGCTGGGCAGTGGGGGAGTCGTACGGAGTCCGGAGCTGCGCGCCGAGGCGGTGCGCGGGGTGGCCCGGCGGGCGGGGGAGCTGGGGCTCGGGGTACAGGGTGTGACGGCCAGTCCGCTGCCCGGACCCTCGGGCAATGTCGAGTACTTTCTGTGGCTGCGTGCCGGGGCACCCGCGCTGGACCCGGCCGACGTCGACCGAGCAGTGGCGGAGGGGCCGCGGTGACTCAGGACCGATCTCGAACTGTCTTCCTCCTCACCCACACCGGGCGGCCTGCGGCGATCCGCAGTGCCGAACTCGTGGTCAAGGGGCTGCTGCACCACGGCATCGTCGTGCGCGTCCTTGAGTACGAGGCCGAGGACATTCCGCTGCCGGAGGAGGTGGAACTCGTCAAGGAGGCCACCCCGCAGTGCCTCGACGGGTGCGAGCTGCTCATCGTCCTCGGTGGTGACGGCACGCTGCTGCGCGGCGCCGAGTTCGCCCGCGCGTCCGGGGTGCCGATGCTAGGCGTCAACCTCGGCAGCGTCGGCTTCCTCGCGGAGGCCGAGCGGGACGACCTCGACAAGGTCGTCGACCGCGTGGTGACCAAGTCCTACGAGGTCGAGGAGCGGATGACCGTCGATGTCGTCGTTCATCAGAACGGGGACATCGTCCACACGGACTGGGCGCTGAACGAGGCGGCCGTGCAGAAGGCGGGCGCCGAGAAGCTGCTCGAAGTCGTCCTGGAGATCGACGGGCGGCCGGTGACCGGGTTCGGGTGCGACGGGATCGTGCTGTCGACTCCGACCGGGTCGACGGCGTACGCGTTCTCGGCCGGAGGGCCCGTGGTGTGGCCCGAGGTCGAGGCGCTGCTGATGGTGCCGATCTCCGCGCACGCGCTGTTCGCCAAGCCGTTGGTGACGTCGCCGAACTCCGTGCTGGCGGTGGAGGTCCTGCCGCACATTCCGCCGGGGGTGCTGTGGTGCGACGGGCGGCGGACCGTCGAGCTGCCGCCGGGGGCGCGGGTCGAGGTGCGGCGGGGGGCGGTGCCGGTGCGGTTGGCTCGGTTGCACCACGCGT
Source organism: Streptomyces akebiae (assembly GCF_019599145.1). Taxonomy (NCBI): domain Bacteria; kingdom Bacillati; phylum Actinomycetota; class Actinomycetes; order Kitasatosporales; family Streptomycetaceae; genus Streptomyces; species Streptomyces akebiae. Next base: position 8,136,346 of record NZ_CP080647.1, read on the forward strand.
CGTTCACCGACCGGCTGGTGGCCAAGTTCGCTCTGCCCGTTTCCGGGTGGCGGGGGGCTCGGCACTAGCGCGATGTGGGGGATGGCGGGGACTCGTCGGCGGCCGTGGGTTCGTCGTAGGTGCTCGCGCAGTTCCCCGCGCCCCTGAAGGGCGCGCTGTAGCTCGGCGGGGTGACATTGGGGACGGGGGGCGTCGCACTTCCCTCCCCGGACCTCGTAAGGTCGTGTCCGTGTTGGAGGAGATGCGGATACGGTCGCTCGGAGTCATCGACGACGCTGTCGTCGAGTTGTCACCCGGCTTCACCGCCGTGACGGGTGAGACGGGTGCGGGCAAGACCATGGTGGTCACCAGCCTCGGCCTGCTGCTCGGCGGGCGGGCGGACCCGGCGCTCGTGCGGATCGGTGCGAAGAACGCCGTCGTGGAGGGCCGGATCGCCGTGCCCGAGGGCGCGGCGGCGGTGGTCCGGGCCGAGGAGGCCGGGGCCGAACTCGACGACGGGGCGCTGCTGATCAGCCGTACCGTCTCCGCCGAGGGACGGTCCCGGGCACATCTGGGCGGGCGTTCCGTCCCCGTGGGCGTGCTCGCCGAACTGGCCGACGAACTCGTCGCCGTGCACGGGCAGACCGACCAGCAGGGGCTGCTGAAGCTGTCCCGGCAGCGGGCGGCACTCGACCGGTACGCGGGCGACGCGGTGGCCGTACCGCTCACCAAGTACGGCGAGGCCTACCGGCGGCTGCGGGCCGTGGCCGGTGAACTCGACGAGATCGTCACCCGCGCGCGTGAGCGGGCCCAGGAAGCCGACATGCTGCGGTACGGCCTGGACGAGATCGCCGGCGTCGATCCCCGGGCCGGCGAGGACGTGGAGCTGGCCGAGGAGGCCGAGCGGCTCGGGCACGCGGAGGCGCTGGCCTCGGCGGCGACGGCCGCGCACGCCGCGCTCGCGGGCAATCCCGAGGACCCGGAGGGCGTGGACGCCGCCACCCTCGTCGCGGGCGCCCACCGCGCGCTGGAGGCCGTGCGGTCGCACGACCCGGCGCTGGCCGTGCTCGCCGAGCGGATCGGGGAGGTCGGGATCCTGCTGGGCGATGTGGCCGGGGAACTCGCGGGATACGCCGACGACCTGGACGCGGACCCGCTGCGGCTTGCGGCCGTCGAGGAGCGGCGGGCGGCGCTGACCGGCCTGACGCGGAAGTACGGCCAGGACATCGCCTCGGTGCTGTCGTGGGCCGAGGAGGGCGCCCAGCGGCTCACCGAACTCGACGGCGACGACGAACGCATCGGCGAGCTGACCGCCGAGCGGGACGCGCTGAGAGTCGAGCTGGGCGGCCTGGCCCAGGCTCTGACGGACGCCCGCGCCGAGGCCGCCGAGCGGTTCGCCGCAGCCGTCACCGCCGAGCTGGCCTCCCTGGCCATGCCGCACGCGCGCGTGTCGTTCGAGATCCGCCAGACCGACGACCCGGAGGGCGTCGAGGTGGGCGGGCGCACGGTCGCGTACGGGCCCTTCGGCGCGGACGAGGTCGAGCTGTTGCTCGCGCCGCACCCGGGGGCGCCGCCGAGGCCCATCGCCAAGGGCGCGTCCGGCGGTGAGCTGTCGCGGGTGATGCTGGCCGTCGAGGTGGTCTTCGCGGGGACGGACCCCGTGCCGACGTACCTGTTCGACGAGGTCGACGCCGGTGTCGGCGGCAAGGCGGCGGTCGAGATCGGCAGGCGGCTCGCTCGTCTCGCCAGATCGGCGCAGGTCGTGGTGGTCACGCATCTGCCCCAGGTGGCGGCCTTCGCCGACCGGCAGTTGCTGGTGGAGAAGACCAACGACGGTTCCGTGACCCGGTCGGGTGTGAAGGTCCTGGAAGGCGAGGACCGGGTGCGTGAGCTGTCGCGCATGCTCGCCGGCCAGGAGGACTCGGAGACGGCCCGGGCTCACGCGGAGGAACTGCTGGCGGCGGCTCGGGCGGACGCCTAGAGCGGGACGTGCCGACGCGCAGGTGGGACGCAAGTGGTGCGGCGGGGCAACCTCGTGCGGGAGTTCACTCGTGTGGGTGACCCTGAGTCCGGGGTTGCCCGGACCTCCGGCTCGCCCCCGTCCGGCTGTCCCGGAACACCCTTGCGGCCTGGCATCCTTGGACGGGAACGACGTAGCGGGACGTGCTGCGTGGATCGTGCGGAAGCACCTCGTACGGTCCACCCCCACGGCGGAATCCTTCTGTGCGTTCCTTCGTGACCGTCCGACCCCGAACCAGGAGCCCCGGCCACGTGAGTCACGTGAGCAGCCACTCACCGCACGGCCAGGCGCCGCTGCGGACCGTGCAAGTGCTCGGCGGCGGCAGCGCAGTGAGTAGCACGCATGTGCGATCGCTGGCCTCGGGGCTGGTCGCCAGGGGCGTGCGGGTCACCGTCTGCGCTCCCAGTGAGGCGGACGGCCTGTACGACTTCACCGGAGTCGGCGCGCACCACGTCCATGTGCCCCGCAGCAGCGATCCGGCCTCGGTGGCCAGCCTCCGCAGCGTCTTCGCGGACGCCGACCTGGTGCACGCGCACGGACTGCACGCCGGCTTCCGCGCCACCCTCGCGCTCGGCCGGCGCACCACCCCGCTCGTCGTCACCCTGCACACACGGTCGTACGCCGAGGGGGCGCGGGCGCATCTGCTGCGGCTGCTGGAGCGCCGGGTCGCCAAGGCCGCCGCCGTGGTCCTCGGCACCTCCTCCGACCTGGTCGACCAGGCCCGCAGCCGGGGCGCGCGCGACGCCCGGCTCGCCGCCGTCGCGCTGCCCGTGCCGCGCCGGGCCGTGTCCGGTGAGGACCCGGACCGGCCCGCGTCCAAGGTCAGGGCCGAACTGGGCGCCACGGAACGCCCGTTGCTCATGACCGTCGGCACACTCGACCGCCGGCGGGGCTACGACACCCTCCTCGACGCCGCCCGGGAGTGGCGCGGTCTCGACCCGGCCCCGCTGCTCGTGGTCGCGGGCGAGGGACCGTTGCGGGGGACGCTGCAGCGGCGCATCAAGGACGAGGAACTGCCCGTACGGCTCGTCGGGCGGCGCGACGACGTCTCCGAACTGATCGCGGCCGCCGACCTCGCGCTGCTGCCCGGCGGACCCGAGGCCCGCTCGGTCCTCGCGCAGCAGGCGCTCCACGCGCGCGTGCCGCTCGTCGCCGCCGCTGTCGGATCGCTGCCCGACCTGGTCGGCGACGGCGCCGAACTCGTCCCGTACGGCGACGCCGGGGCGCTCGCCGGGGCGGTCGTACGCCTCCTCGGGGACCCCGCCCGCTGTGAGACGTTGCGGGAGCGGGGCACCCGGCAGGCGGCCGCCTGGCCGACCGAGGACGAGACGGTGGCCCAGGTGCTCAGCGTCTACGACGAGTTGACGCAGCTCAGGCCGCTGACCTGACCCTCACGCGAAGGGCCCGGCCTCAGCCGACGTGTCTGCGTGCCCGCAGGGCCAGGCTCAGGGCCAGGACCGCCTGCGGGTCGTCCAGGTCGGTGCCGAGCAGTTCGCCGATGCGGGCGAGGCGGTTGTAGAGGGTCTGGCGGTTGAGATGCAGCTCACGGGCGGTCTCCGCCTTGCGGCCGGCGTGCGCCAGATAGGTCTCCAGCGTCGGCAGCAGCGGGGGCTTGGCCCGGTCGTCGTGGTCGCGCAGGGGACCGATCGCGCGGTCCACGAAGGCGGCCAGGTCGGGGTGGTCGCGCAGCCGCCACAGCAGCAGGTCGATGTCGAGGCGCCGGGCGTCGTACCAGGGGCGGTCGGCGAGGCCCTGCGCGGCCGTCGCCGTCTCCGCCGCGTGCCGGAGGCCCGCCGAGGCGGCCGCCCAGCCGCCGGGCACCCCGACGACCACCACGGGCGGTCGTCCGCCCGGCCGCTGCATCCCGGCCCGCTCCACGCCGGCCCGGAGCGCCGACGCGACCTTGTCGGCCACCGCCTGGCGCTCCGGCTCCGCCCGCAGGCCCAGCAGCAGGGGTACGCGGCCCTCGACGGGGCGCACGCCGAGCAGTACGGGTACGCCCACGGAGGCCAGCTCCTCGGCCACCGCGCGGGCCAGGACGGCCCAGCCCCCACCGGGGGAGAGGCCGTCGGCGAGCCGCATCACGACGGGCAGCAGGGGGCCGGCGCCCGGCTTGAAGCCGAGGACGCGGGCCTGTGCGGGCGCGTCCTCGGCCCGGACACGGCCCTCGGCGAGGTCGGTGAGGAAATCGCCGCGTCCGCGCGCCGCCAGTTCCTCCTCCTGCCGGGCCTGCATCAGGACGACGGCGAGGATGCCGGCCGCGCGTTCGGCAGCCATCCGGTGGACGGGCGCCAGCGGGGCCACGACGGGCAGGAGGACCAGACGGGCCCGCACCGAGCCGGTACCGGGGCCGCCACCCGGTACGTCGACGAGGGTCGACCCGGCGGGCGGCTCGTCCTGGTGCCGGTCGCGCAGCCCCTCCCACACCTGGAGCGGATCGGTGTCGGCCGGACCGGTCCCGGCGGCGTACAGGAGCTGTCCGTCGGGGGTCTCCAGGAAGACCGGGTTGCCGCTGAAGTCGGCCAGGATGCCGAGGACCTGCGGGACTCCGCCGCCACCGAGCAGGGCCTCGGTGCAGCGACGGTGGACCTCCTCGGCCTGCTGGAGGAGTGCGTAGTGGCCGTTGACGATCTCGGTGTGGATCTCCTCGGTGACCGTCACGAAGGCCACCTCGCGGTGCAGTTGGACGAGCGGGAGCCCGGCCGAGCGCGCCGTCTCGACGAGGGCCGCCGGGAGCCGGGCGAAGCGCGGGCCCAGTTCGACGACCAGGGCCGAGATCCCGCGCTCGGCGAGGGTCCGGACGAACGCACGCTGGTCGGCGGGGCGGGTGCCGAGCCCGTAGCCGGTGGTCAGCAGCAGCTCGCCGCCCTTGAGGAGCGAGGCGATGTTCGGGACCTCGCCCGCGTGCACCCAGCGCACGGTGCGGTGCAGCCGGTCGCCGCCCGCCAGGACCTCCGGCAGCCCGCCACGCAGTCCGGGCAGCTCCAGCGCCCGCCGCACGGTGATGCCGCCCTGCGCCTCGCGGCCGTCACCTGGTTCGCGGCCTCCACGGGTGTCCATGGAGCGGACGGTACCCGGTCGTCAGGCCGGCGGGATGTTGTGGTTGAAGCGGAAGACGTTGTCGGGGTCGTACGCGCTCTTCACCGCCGTCAGCCGCCGGTAGTTGTCGACGCCGAGACCGGCGACGACCCGGTCGGCGCCCTCGTCGCCGACGAAGTTGAGATAGACGTCGCCGGTGCTCCACGGCCGTACGTCGGCGCGCACGTCCCGTACCCACCGGACGCACCGGTCGTCGTCCTCGGGGCTCTCCCAGACGCCGAAGGGGTGGACGACCCAGGGGGAGTCCCGGTAGGGCACGGGGTAGTGGGCGGGGCCTTCCGGTATCGCGCCGCCGAGCGGGAAGAGCACATGCTGGGTGCCGGTCGGCACGGGCATCGACCAGGCGCGGGTGGCGAGGACGTCCACCAACTCGTCCGGCAGACCGGTCAGGTACTCCGCCGACCAGTAGTTCCGCATCCCCGGCGGGTCGTCGATCATGCACTGCACGTCCGCGTACGGCATCGCGCCGACCATCTCGGCCTCGTGCGGCATCGCCAGGAGCGGCTGGGCGACCTTGCGCATGTCGTCCTCGGTGCCCGCGTACGTCAGGAGCGCGGCGCAGGTGAGCCCGCCCACCAGATGCCCGGGGACGAACTCCTCGGGCGGGGCGGTGAGATAGAGGACACCGCCGCTCGCCTCCCGCGGGCCGGTCTCGATGACGTCGCGGTACACGCGGATCACCTCGGGACCGTGTTCCGGGCGGTAGAACAGCAGGGCGACGGCGAAGGCGGGCAGATCGTGCAGCCGGAGGGTGAGCGCGGTGGCCACACCGAAGTTCCCGCCGCCGCCGTGGAGCGCCCAGAACAGGTCCGGGTTCTCCTCGGCGCTCGCGCGGACGGTGTGCCCGTCGGCAGTCACCAGTTCGACGCCTAGCAGGTTGTCGACGGCGAGCCCGAAGGTGCGGTCCAGCCAGCCGCTGCCGCCGCCGAGCACGAAGCCGCCCACACCCGTGGTCGACGCCCGGCCACCGGTGGTCACCAGTCGGTGGGGCTCGGTGGCGCGGTCGAGGTGGCTCATGGTGGCGCCGCCCCCGACCCGGGCGGTCCTGGAGGCGGGGTCGACCGTGACCCCGTGCATGCGGCGGAGGTCGATGACGAGTCCGTTGTCGTTCAGTGCCATTCCGGCCACGCTGTGGCCGCCGCCGCGTACCGCGATCGGCAGGTCGAGGTCACGGGCGAAGCGCACCGAACGGACGACATCGGTCTCGTCGGTGCACTGCGCGATCACGGCCGGGCGTCGGTCGATCATGGCGTTGAACACCGTGCGGGCGTCGTCGTACCCAGGGTCGCCCGGCGCGAACACCTCGCCGGCCAGATCCTCGCGCAGTGCGGCGAGGGCCGCCCGCGCCTTCGAGAGGGGAGCCATGGTGAGCCGCCCCCTTTCGGTCAGGGGACAGGGCTCCTTCCAGGCTAGGTGGGGCGGACGGATCGGGCCTGTTCGGCCGGTTGCCCGGCAACCGGTGGCTGCCGACCGGGGAGGCTCCGCCGCTCGGCGGTCACGAGGTGCCGCTGTGCCCACCGTGCCGCTCCGGCGGCACGACTGCCCTCAGTCGGCCGGGCCGGTGCAAGCACCCGTACCAGGGAGCGCAAGCGCTTGCCGTGCGCGCCTGCGCGCGCCCCGGTCCGCCGCCGTGCGCGCCGGACCGGAGGGCGCGCGCTCAGCCTCCGTACGCTCCCGAGGCGGTAAGCCGCAGGGCCGTGTCGATGAGGGGGACGTGGCTGAACGCCTGCGGGAAGTTGCCGACCTGGCGCTTGAGCACCGGGTCCCACTCCTCGGCGAGGAGGCCCAGGTCGTTGCGGAGGGAGAGCAGCTTCTCGAAGAGCTTGCGGGCCTCGTCGACCCGGCCGATCATCGCCAGGTCGTCGGCCATCCAGAACGAGCAGGCGAGGAACGCGCCCTCGTCGCCCGGCAGCCCGTCCACGCCCTCGTCCTCGCCGGAGGTCGGGTAGCGCAGGATGAAGCCGTCCGGGGTCGACAGCTCGCGCTGGATCGCCTCGATGGTGCCGATGACCCGCTTGTCGTCCGGCGGCAGGAACCCCATCTGCGGGATCAGCAGCAGAGACGCGTCCAGCTCCTTGGAGCCGTACGACTGTGTGAAGGTGTTGCGCTCCTTGTCGTACCCCTTCTCGCACACGTCCCGGTGGATGTCGTCGCGCAACTCGCGCCACTTCTCCAGCGGGCCGTCCGCGTCACCGGACTCGATGAGCTTGATCGTGCGGTCCACCGCGACCCACGCCATGACCTTGGAGTGCACGAAGTGGCGGCGCGGCCCGCGCACCTCCCAGATGCCCTCGTCCGGCTCGTCCCAGTGGTCCTCCAGGTAGCGGATCAGCTTCAGCTGGAGGAGCGAGGCGTAGTCGTTGCGTGCCAGGCCCGTCATGTGGGCCAGGTGCAGGGCCTCGGTGACCTCGCCGTACACGTCCAGCTGGAGCTGGTGCGCGGCGCCGTTGCCGACCCGGACGGGCGCGGAGTCCTCGTACCCGGGCAGCCACTCCAGCTCGGCCTCGCCCAGCTCCCGCTCACCGGCGATCCCGTACATGATCTGCAGGTTCTCCGGGTCGCCGGCGACGGCGCGGAGCAGCCACTCGCGCCAGGCGCGGGCCTCGTCGCGGTAGCCGGTGCGCAACAGCGAGGAGAGGGTGATGGCCGCGTCGCGCAGCCAGGTGTAGCGGTAGTCCCAGTTGCGGACGCCGCCGATGTGCTCCGGGAGGGACGTCGTCGGAGCGGCGACGATGCCGCCGGTCGGGGCGTACGTCAGGGCCTTCAGCGTGATCAGGGAGCGGATCACGGCCTCGCGGTACGGGCCGTGGTACGTGCACTGCTCCACCCAGTCACGCCAGAACTCCTCCGTGGCCTGGAGCGACGGCTCGGGCTCCGGCAGCGGCGGGGGCTGCTTGTGCGAGGGCTCCCAGGAGATCGTGAACGCGATCCGGTCCCCCGGCGTCACGGTGAAGTCGGCGTAGGTGGTCAGCGCCTTGCCGTAGGTCTCGCACTCCGTGTCGAACCACACGGAGTCCGGCCCGGCGACGGCGACCGTGCGCCCCTCGTGCTTGTGCACCCAGGGCACCACCCGGCCGTACGAGAAGCGCATCCGCAGCGCCGAGCGCATCGGCACCCGGCCGCTGACGCCCTCCACGATCCGGATCAGCTGTGGGGCGCCGTCACGCGGCGGCATGAAATCCGTCACACGGACCGTGCCGCGCGGGGTGTCCCACTCGGATTCCAGGATCAGCGAGTCGCCCCGGTACCTGCGGCGGGAGGCCGTGGGCGGCTCTGCGTCGGCCGCGTGCGCGGGACCCAGTCTCCAGAACCCGTGTTCCTCGGTGCCGAGCAGTCCCGCGAAGACGGCGTGGGAGTCGAAGCGGGGCAGGCACAGCCAATCGACCGTGCCGTCCCGGCAGACCAGCGCGGCGGTCTGCATGTCTCCGATGAGTGCGTAGTCTTCGATGCGCCCGGCCACGTGCAACTCCAGTCGAACGGCCACGTCGTCGCCCCCCGAGGGGCGGTCGCTGTGCGGTGTGCGGTCAAGGGACCCAAGGGATCGGCAAAGGAACCATGCTTCCAGAGTGATCCAAGGGACGGTGTCATGCGATGTCGCTCAACGATCCTCAACGCATATGAGGCGATCGTTGCTCAACGGACTGACGAGCTCTCATGATTACCGGAGACGGGCGGGGGTGTTGCCGTCGCGGCGGCCGCGCTCGGCAGCGAGTGTCCGAAGAGGATACGACGCACCGGAGGGCTCCGCGTGCCGCTCGAGGCAACACGAGTGAGCCGAACGGGTGAGCTAATGGTGAAGGTCGACCGAGATTCGCCGATGGTCGTACGAGGTCCGTGTCGGCCCGTGCGCGGAGCGTGGCCGGAAGCGATCGTGTCCTGTCGCTGATACCCTGGTAGCCCGTGGACCGGTGGGCGCCCCAGTCGAAAAACTCGGCAAGAGGGACCCCCGAACCGCAGCGAAGGCACCCCCGAAGGATGAGTTCGGGCGGCGGCCGACCCGCACACCGAACCGCGACCACGGGAGCCCCCTCTTGGCCATGCCGCCCGCTGCTTTTCGAAACACGACGACAAAGCACATCTTCGTCACCGGGGGTGTCGCCTCCTCGCTCGGCAAGGGTCTGACCGCCTCCAGCCTCGGCATGCTGCTCAAGGCCCGTGGCCTGCGTGTCGTGATGCAGAAGCTCGACCCCTACCTGAACGTCGACCCGGGCACGATGAACCCCTTCCAGCACGGTGAGGTGTTCGTCACCAACGACGGCGCCGAGACCGACCTGGACATCGGCCACTACGAGCGCTTCCTCGACCGCGACCTGGACGGCTCGGCCAACGTCACCACGGGCCAGGTCTACAACACCGTCATCGCCAAGGAACGGCGCGGCGAGTACCTCGGCGACACCGTGCAGGTCATCCCGCACATCACCAACGAGATCAAGCACCGCATCCGGCGCATGGCCTCCGACGAGGTCGACGTCGTCATCACCGAGGTCGGCGGCACCGTCGGCGACATCGAGTCGCTGCCGTTCCTGGAGACCGTCCGCCAGGTCCGTCACGAGGTCGGCCGCGACAACGTCTTCGTCGTCCACATCTCGCTCCTGCCGTACATCGGACCCTCCGGGGAGCTGAAGACGAAGCCGACACAGCACTCGGTTGCGGCTCTGCGCAACATCGGTATTCAGCCAGATGCGATCGTGCTGCGCTGTGATCGTGAGGTTCCCGCCGCGATCAAGCGCAAGATCTCCCTGATGTGCGACGTCGACGAGGCCGCCGTGGTCGCGTGTCCCGACGCCCGCTCGATCTACGACATCCCGAAGACGGTGCACGGCGAGGGCCTGGACGCCTATGTGGTCCGCAAGCTGGACCTGCCGTTCCGGGACGTGGACTGGACGACCTGGGACGATCTGCTCGACCGCGTCCACAACCCGCTCCACGAGATCAACCTGGCGCTCGTCGGCAAGTACATCGACCTGCCCGACGCCTACCTCTCGGTCACCGAGGCGCTCCGCGCGGGCGGCTTCGCCAACAAGGCCCGTGTGAAGATCAAGTGGGTCACCTCGGACGACTGCAGGACCCCGGCCGGCGCCGCGGCCCAGCTCGCCGACGTCGACGCCATCTGCATCCCCGGCGGCTTCGGCGACCGGGGCGTCTCCGGCAAGGTCGGCGCCATCCGGTACGCCCGCGAGAACAAGATCCCGCTGCTCGGTCTCTGTCTGGGCCTGCAGTGCATCGTGATCGAGGCCGCGCGCAACCTGGCCGACATCCCGGACGCCAACTCCACCGAGTTCGACGCCGCCACCGCGCACCCGGTCATCTCCACCATGGCCGAGCAGCTCGACATCGTCGCAGGCGAGGGGGACATGGGCGGCACGATGCGGCTGGGCATGTACCCGGCCAAGCTCGCCGAGGGCTCGATCGTGCGCGAGGTGTACGACGGCAAGGAGTACGTCGAGGAGCGCCACCGCCACCGCTACGAGGTGAACAACGCCTACCGCGCGGAACTGGAGAAGAAGGCCGGTCTGCAGTTCACCGGCACCTCACCCGACGGCAAGCTCGTCGAGTACGTCGAGTACCCGCGCGAGGTCCACCCGTACCTGGTCGCGACCCAGGCGCACCCCGAGCTGCGCTCCCGTCCGACCCGCCCGCACCCGCTGTTCGCGGGGCTGGTGAAGGCCGCCGTGGAGCGGAAGACCGGCAAGTAAATCCGAGCGGCGCGAGAGCTGTACGGTGACCGGGGTGCGCGTCTTTCGGGACGTGTGCCCCGGTTTCTTTTTGCATGTGTGGGAGGACGAGTCGACATGACGATCAAGGACACCGCCGAGGCGTGGGAGGTCCGGGCGAGCGAGACTCCGTTCGTCGGCAAGAAGACCTCCGTGCGCACGGACGACGTGGTCATGCCCGACGGGTCGGTCGTCCGCCGTGACTACCAGGTGCACCCCGGGTCCGTCGCCGTCCTCGCCGTCGACGACCAGGACCGGGTGCTGGTCATCCGGCAGTACCGTCACCCGGTCCGCGAGAAGCTCTGGGAGATCCCGGCGGGCCTGCTGGACGTGCCCGGCGAGAACCCGCTGCACGCCGCGCAGCGCGAGCTGTACGAGGAGGCGCACGTCAAGGCGGAGGAGTGGCGGGTGCTCACCGACGTCTACACCACGCCCGGCGGCTGCGACGAGGCGGTGCGGATCTTCCTGGCCCGGGATCTCTCCGAGGCCGAGGGGCAGCGGTTCGAGGTGGAGGACGAGGAGGCCGACATGGAGTTGGCCCGGGTGCCGCTGGACGAGCTGGTGCGGGGGGTGCTCGCGGGGGAGCTGCACAACAACTGCCTTGTGGTGGGGGTCCTTTCGCTGGTGGCCGCGCGGAGTGCGGGCGGGGTGGAGTCGCTGCGGGCGGCCGAGGCGCCGTGGCCTGCGCGGCCGTTCGAGATCTAGGGGTGTTCGAGGTCGTGGATGAGCTGCGGGCCGTATGTGGCCGGTCGCGCAGTTCTCCGCGCCCCTGACGGGGCGCTGATGCCGGCCTCACACCATCAGTCCTACGATCGCTTGATCCGATCAGGTGACCTGCCCGCGACGCTCCGCCCAGATCGTCGCAGAGCGTGAACTAGGCTCGGGAAACGCCCGAACCGGAGTCCCGGCGGGCTTGCTCGTGCGGTGGGACGGGAGAGTGGCCCGTGGCGGATCAGGCGGTGGACCTCGGGGGTGCCCGGGTGTCCGGTACGGGGCGGCCCCCGGCTGTCGAGGCCGCCCCCACGGACAGTCAGTTCCTGGGCCGCACAAGAGAGTTGAAGGAACTACGGGCCGACATCGGCCGGGCCGGGCTCAACACCCTCGCGGGCCGCAAGGCGCCCCACGCGCGGGTGCTGCTCATCGCCGGCCGGCCCGGTTTCGGGCGCACCGCGCTCGCCGAGGAACTCGTGCGGCAGGTTACCGACGGTTACCCCGATGGGGTGCTGCGGACCCGGCTCACCGAGCCCGACGGCACCCGGGTACCGGTCGAGCGCGCGGCGCGGGAACTGCTCGAGGGGCTCGGGCTGCCGGCGCCGGCCGGGGCCGACGAGGACGATCTCAGCGAGGCGTTGCGCGAGGCGCTGGCCGACCGCCGGGTGGTGCTCCTGCTGGACGACGCGGCCGACGCCGAGCAGGTCGACGCGCTACTGCCGGACACCCCCGACTCCCTGGTCGTGGCGGTCTCCGGAGGCCCGCTGACAGGCATCTCCGACGTCCGGCCGTGCACCCTGGGCGGTCTGGACACCAAGTCCGCCGTGGAGTTGCTGGAACGCTTCAGCGGCTCGGTGCGCATCACCGTGGACCCACGCTCGGCCGAGGGGCTCGCCGAGGTGTGCGGGGCCCAGCCCGCCGCGCTGCGGCTCGCCGGGGGCTGGCTGGCCGCCCGTCCCTCCGTCGCCGTCTCCGACCTGGCCAAACAGCTGCGTGCCGACGAGGACGACCGCCCGCCGCTCGCCAAGATCTTCAGACTGTCGTACGGCTCGTTGCCGACCACCGCCGCGCGGATGCTGCCCCTGCTCGCCCTGGCCCCCGCCGGCCTGGTCGACCCGCACATCGCCTCCGGCCTGGCCGGCTGCTCGGTCGACACGGCCCGCGGCACACTGGACGACTTCGTGGCTCTGGGCTTCCTGCACGAGGTCGACTCGTCGCTGCCGCAGTACGAGGTTCCCGGCTGTCTCCAGCCGCTGTTGCGGTCCCTCGCCGAGAGCCAGGAGCGGCCGGGCGAGCTGCAGCTGGCTCGCGCGCGGATGCTGGAGCGGACCGTGCGGCTGCTGCAGTCCTGCCGCGCCATCACCGAGACCGACAGCCCGCTGGCCCGCGAGAAGCTCCTCGCGATGCCCAAGGCGCTGCGGTTCCCGACCCCCCGGGCCGCCGAGGAGTGGCTGCGGGCGAGTCGCCCCGCCCTGCTGGCCGCGGCCCGGCTCGCGGTCGCCGACGGTGAGCTGGACACCCTCGCCCGGCGCCTGATGTCGCAGCTGGTCCGGGCCTTGGTGGCGCACTTCGGCACCCGGGCCGCCGCCTGCGACCTGTACGACCTGCACGGGCTCGTCCTCGATGTCGCCGAGCGCCGTGAACTGCCCCGCGAGCAGGCGGCCGCCCTGCTGAACCTCGGCGATTTGGACGCCCGGACCGGCCGTACGACGTCGGCGCTGGCCCGCTACCGGGCCGCGCTCGACGCCGGACGCCGGGCGAACGACCCGTACGCGACCGGCCGCGCGATGGAATCCGTAGGCGGTGCCCATCAGGAGCTGGAGGACTACGAACGGGCCGCCGACTGGTACGGCAGGGCGCTCGCCCAGCGGCTCGCCCGCGACGAGCGCGAGGACGCCGCCCGGCTGTACGGCCGGATCGCCGCCGCGCACACCTACGCGGGCCGGTACGGCGAGGCGCTGCGCAACTGGAGCTCCGCGCTCACCGGCCACCGTCGGCTCGGCGATGTGGCGGGCCAGGCAAGGGTGTTGAGCGAGATGGCCCGCGTCCAGGAGTACGCCGGCCGGCCCGAGGAGGCGCTGCGGACGTGCCAGGAGGCCGCGGAGTGGGCCCGGCGCGCCGACGACGTCCGGCTGCAGGCCGCGATCCAGCTGCGGATCGCCGACACCCTGGAGCGGCTCGGCGACCCGGCGGCGGCCCGGCTGCACCGCGCGGCGGCCGATCGGCTGCTCGGCGACGAGGCTCCCGCCCCCCAAACCAACGAGATCGAGCCGGAACAGGGTGCTAACGCCTGCGAAATCCGTAGTGCATCCGCGAAAGATTGATGCATTGAAAGGCTAGACAGCGGGGACACCTTCATTAGACTGGCTGCGCCGCCGGTTCTCCTGCGGTGTCTCCCGGTGCGCTCAGATGCGTACGGGTATGTCCTGCATTGCGTGGGCATGTTCCGCCTGTGCGTGCGAGCCCCCACACCCCTCCGAGCCAAGGACCGTGATCGACGTGAAGGTCGGCATCCCCCGCGAGGTCAAGAACAACGAGTTCCGGGTGGCCATCACCCCCGCCGGCGTGCACGAGCTCGTGCGCCACGGCCACCAGGTCGTCATCGAGCAGGGCGCCGGAGTCGGCTCGTCGATCCCGGACCTGGAGTACGTCGCCGCCGGCGCCGAGATCCTGGCCACGGCCGACGAGGTCTGGGCCGTCGCCGACCTGCTGCTCAAGGTCAAGGAGCCCATCGCCGAGGAGTACCACCGCCTCCGCAAGGACCAGACGCTCTTCACCTACCTGCACCTGGCCGCCTCCAAGGAGTGCACGGACGCCCTCGTCGAGTCGGGCACGACCGCGATCGCATACGAGACCGTCGAGCTGCCGAACCGCGCGCTGCCGCTGCTCGCGCCGATGTCGGAGGTCGCGGGCCGGCTCGCCCCCCAGGTCGGCGCGTACCACCTGATGCGGGCCAACGGCGGGCGCGGGGTGCTGCCCGGCGGTGTGCCGGGGGTGCTGGCCGGGCGGGCCGTCGTCATCGGTGGTGGTGTGTCGGGCTGGAACGCGGCGCAGATCGCCATCGGCATGGGCTTCCACGTGACCCTGCTCGACAAGGACATCAACAAGCTCAAGGAGGCCGACAAGGTCTTCGGCACCAAGATCCAGACCGTCGTCTCCAACGCCTTCGAGCTGGAGAAGGCCTGCCTGGAGGCCGACCTCGTCATCGGCGCCGTCCTCATCCCGGGGGCGAAGGCCCCGAAGCTGGTCACCAACGAGCTGGTGTCGCGGATGAAGCCGGGAAGTGTCCTTGTCGACATCGCGATCGACCAGGGCGGCTGCTTCGAGGACTCCCGGCCCACCACTCACGCCGAGCCGACCTTCCCGGTCCACGAGTCGGTCTTCTACTGCGTCGCCAACATGCCCGGCGCGGTGCCCAACACCTCCACCTACGCGCTGACCAACGCCACGCTGCCGTACATCGTCGAACTCGCCGACCACGGCTGGGCCGAGGCGTCGCGCCGCGACCCGGCGCTGGCCAGGGGGCTCAACACCCATGACGGCAGGGTCGTTTACCGCGAGGTGGCCGACGCGCACGGCCTGGAGCACGTCGAGTTGGCGTCGCTGCTCGGCTGATCCGCCGGCGACGAACTCGCCTTCGGGGTGTCGACGGCCCGCTGACCGGCTGCTTTAAGTCACCTTTCGGTAAAAGGCGATACGTCAACACAGGTCGTCAACAGCACCTTCCCGGCCGGATCTTGCCCGACAAGGTCCGGCCGGATGTGTGTATGGTCACTTTGCGACACTCGCGCAACTCGCCTCGAACATAACCGTTCGGATGTTTCGCGCACCGGTGAAACCTGCCGTGCGACGGCCCTACGCCCTTGACAGCCGCATGTTTCATTGCCGACACATCGGGCCGGGTCCGGCGGATTGTGTTGCTGCGGACCGCCGACACGCCATAGAGTCGCCAACCGTCGGCATGGTGCCACGCTGACCTATCTAGAAGTTTCCTGGTCACCAAGGAGGTAAGACGACTTGTGAATGAGTCGACATTTACTCCCGGGGGTGGTCAACCAGGAATGCCTGCGCCGGTCTCGGGCCCCACGGGGTTCGCGGCTGTCGGCTCCGTCGCTGTCCGCACCTTCGCAGCCCACCAGAGTCAGCAGCCAGCCGGGCTAACTCCGACAGCACTCCAGAGCATGGATGGCCAACACGTGAACGCCATGGCCGGCGACGGAAGTGGCGGGGTCCACAACCACTTCGCCGACTACGACGAGCTGCCCGACGGGCACTTCTACGACCCCGACGCCGAGTACGAGCCCGATCCGGAGTACGCGGCCACGCTCGCGCCCGACGCGGCCCGCCAGCGCCGCGAGCGCATCGGTCCCACCGGTCGCCCGCTGCCCTACTTCCCGATCCCGGGCCCGCTGACCGACCACGGTCCCGCGAAGATCATCGCGATGTGCAACCAGAAGGGCGGCGTCGGCAAGACGACGTCGACCATCAACCTGGGTGCCGCGCTCGCGGAGTACGGCCGCCGGGTCCTGCTCGTCGACTTCGACCCGCAGGGCGCCCTCTCGGTCGGCCTCGGGGTGAACCCGATGGAGCTCGACCTCACGGTCTACAACCTGCTCATGGAGCGGGGCATGTCGGCCGACGAGGTCCTGCTGAAGACCGCGGTCCCCAACATGGACCTGCTGCCGAGCAACATCGACCTGTCCGCGGCCGAGGTCCAGCTGGTCTCCGAGGTCGCGCGCGAGTCGACGCTCCAGCGCGCCCTGAAGCCGCTCATGGCCGACTACGACTACATCGTGATCGACTGCCAGCCCTCGCTCGGTCTGCTCACGGTCAACGCCCTGACGGCCGCGCACAAGGTGATAGTGCCCCTGGAGTGTGAGTTCTTCGCTCTCCGTGGTGTCGCACTGCTGACCGAGACCATCGAGAAGGTCCAGGAGCGGCTCAACCCCGAGCTGGAGCTCGACGGCATCCTCGCCACGATGTACGACTCGCGCACCGTGCACAGCCGTGAGGTCCTCGCGCGTGTCGTCGAGGCGTTCGACGAGCACGTCTACCACACGGTCATCGGGCGAACGGTCCGCTTCCCGGAGACCACGGTCGCCGGTGAGCCGATCACCACGTACGCCTCCAACTCCGTCGGCGCCGCCGCCTACCGTCAGCTCGCCAGGGAGGTGCTCGCCCGGTGTCACGCCGAGTGAGTCTGCCGGGGGCCGACGAACTCTTCCGTACGACAGGGGGAATGGCGCTGCAGCCGTCAGCTCCCCGGCGGGGGCCAGGCGGAGAAGCCCGTGTGCCCGGTCCCGCCGGGGAGAGCGACGGGTCCGCCGGCGCGGAGGACGCGCCGCCGTCCGTGCCCGTGCAGGGCGGTGACGGCGAGGGGTCCGAGCATGTGGCCGCGGACGCCGAGTCCGACGGCGAGCAGCCGCGCAGCCGTAACGCCGCGGCGGGGGCCGAGCGGGCCGCCGCCGGGCGGCAGCCGAAGCCGCAGGAAGGTTCTGCCGCTCCCCGGAAACGGGGACGCGCCTCCGGGCGCCGGCCCAGCGGACGGGAGCGGCACGACGAGAAGATCACCGTGTATGTCTCCGCCGAGGAGCTCATGGACCTCGAACACGCGCGGCTGGTGCTGCGAGGGGAGCATGGGCTGGCCGTCGACCGGGGGCGGATCGTCCGGGAGGCCGTCGCCGTGGTGCTGGCGGATCTGGAGTCCCGTGGGGACGCGAGCATCCTCGTACGACGGCTGCGGGGGCGGTAGAGGTAGCCTGCGGGGGCTATGACCTCGTATGACTCCTCTGGCTCGGCTTCCGGTGGTTCCGGTGGTCGTCGGCGTGCGCTGGGGAGGGGGCCGACGGCTCCGCCGGTCGAGCCCGTTTCGAGTGGGTCGTCGGTCGCGGAGAGTTCTTCGACTGAGGCCGGTGGGGCGTTGTGCCCACCCGTTCCGCCCTGCGGAACGCCTGCCCACGACGCAGGCGGGGGTGACGAGGAGCCGACGGCTGCCGCCCCCGCCGAGGCCGATCCTGCAGCCGAGCCCGAGCCCGAGCCCGAGCCCGAGCCCGAGCCCGAGCCCGAGCCCGGCACCGCAGGCGGGTCCGAAGGCGGCGGTGGCGGTGGGTTCAAGGTTCGGCTCGCGAACTTCGAGGGGCCGTTCGATCTGTTGCTTCAGTTGATCTCGAAGCACAAGATGGATGTCACCGAGGTGGCGCTGTCCAAGGTCACCGACGAGTTCATGGCGCACATCCGGGCCATGGGGCCGGACTGGGACCTCGACGAGACGACCGAGTTCCTCGTCGTGGCGGCGACGCTGCTGGATCTGAAGGCGGCGCGGCTGCTGCCCGCCGCCGAGGTCGAGGACGAGGCCGACCTCGCGCTCCTCGAAGCCCGGGACCTGCTGTTCGCCCGGCTGCTCCAGTACCGCGCCTACAAACGGATCGCGGACATCTTCAACCATCGGCTCGACGAGGAGGCCCGGCGCTATCCCCGGACCGTCGGGCTGGAGCCGCACCATGCCGAGCTGCTGCCCGAGGTGGTCATCAGCATCGGGGCGGAAGGATTCGCCAGGCTCGCGGTGAAGGCGATGCAGCCGAAGCCGAAGCCGCAGGTGTACGTCGATCACATCCACGCGCCCCTGGTGAGTGTGCAGGAGCAGGCCGGGATCGTGGTCGCGCGGCTGCGGGAGCTGGGGGAGGCGTCCTTCCGTGTGCTCGTCGAGGACACCGACGACACCCTGACCGTCGTCGCCCGCTTCCTCGCGCTGCTGGAGCTCTACCGGGAGAAGGCCGTGGCGCTGGACCAGGAGACGGCCCTCGGGGACCTCATCGTGCGCTGGACCGGCGGCGAAGGGAACGCCGAGCCCGTGGTCACGGACGAGTTCGACCGGCCGCCCGAACCGCCGAAGGAGGAGACGAAGGCATGAGCGATGAGACGACCGAGGCGCCCGCGGGGTCGCGTACCGTCGCCGACCTCGACCTCAAGCCCGCCCTGGAGGCCGTCCTCATGGTCGTGGACGAGCCCGCGACGGCGGAGCATCTGAGCAAGATCCTGGAGCGGCCGAAGCGGCAGATCTCCAAGGCGCTCAGGGAGCTCGCCGACGAGTACGCGACCCAGGGGCGCGGCTTCGAGCTGCGGCTGATCGCCGGGGGCTGGCGGTTCTACACCAGGCCCGAGTACGCCGCCGCCGTCGAGCGGTTCGTGCTCGACGGGCAGCAGGCCCGGCTGACCCAGGCCGCGCTGGAGACGCTGGCCGTGGTCGCGTACCGGCAGCCGGTGAGCCGGAGCAGGGTCTCGGCCGTACGAGGAGTCAACTGCGACGGGGTCATGCGCACCCTGCTTCAGCGGGGCCTGGTCGAGGAGGCGGGCGCGGAACCCGAAACAGGTGCGATCCTGTACAGGACGACGAACTACTTCCTGGAGCGGATGGGCCTGCGCGGCCTGGACGAGCTCCCGGAGCTCGCGCCCTTCCTCCCGGAGGCGGAGGCGATCGAGGCCGAGACCCAGGAAGCCGTACCGTCGTTCGATCCGGACGCTCCGGATTCCGAGGACACAGACGACAAGACGGAACTTTGATGCGAAGCAGCAGCGGCAGGAACAGCGGCGGAAACAACGGCGGGAGCCGTGGTGGCAACAGCGGCGGCCGCGGCGGGAGCAGTGGTGGACGCGGCGGGAGCGGTGGTGGACGCGGCGGGAGCGGTGGTGGCCGCGGCAACTACCGCGGCGCCGGGAACGACCGCGACGACAGGCAGGGCGGTCGGCCGAAGAAGCCCCGCCCCGAGGAGCGCCGTTACGACGTGGGCCCCGGCGGCTCCCCGGAGGGTCCCAAGTCCGGGCGCGGCGCCTCGGCGCGCGGCGGGGCCAAGGGCGGTCCGAAGCAGTCCCAGCAGCAGCGCGGCCGGTCGGCCCCGGCGACCTCGCGCGAGTACGACGCGCGGGCCGAGGAGCGCAACCGGGAGCGTTACGCGGGCAAGAAGGACATCAAGCTGCCCAAGACCTTCCCGGGTGCCGAGCAGGAGGGCGAGCGGCTGCAGAAGGTCCTCGCGCGCGCGGGCTACGGCTCGCGGCGGGCCTGTGAGGAGCTGATCGAGCAGGCGCGGGTCGAGGTCAACGGCGAGATCGTGCTGGAGCAGGGCAAGCGCGTCGACCCGGAGAAGGACGAGGTCAAGGTCGACGGTCTGACCGTCGCCACGCAGTCGTACCAGTTCTTCGCGCTGAACAAGCCCGCCGGTGTCGTCTCCACCATGGAGGACCCCGAGGGCCGGCAGTGCCTCGGCGACTACGTGACCAACCGCGAGACGCGGCTGTTCCACGTCGGACGGCTCGACACCGAGACCGAGGGCATCATCCTGCTCACCAACCACGGCGAGTTGGCGCACCGGCTGACCCACCCCAAGTACGGCGTCAAGAAGACGTACGTCGCGCACATCGTGGGCCCGATCCCGCGCGACCTGGGCAAGCAGCTCAAGGACGGCATCCAGCTGGAGGACGGGTACGCGCGCGCGGACCACTTCCGTGTGGTGCAGCAGACCGGCAAGAATTACCTCGTGGAGGTCACCCTCCACGAGGGGCGCAAGCACATCGTGCGCCGGATGCTGGCCGAGGCCGGCTTCCCCGTCGACAACCTCGTCCGCACCGCCTTCGGGCCGATCACCCTCGGCGACCAGAAGTCGGGCTGGCTGCGCCGCCTGTCGAACACGGAGGTCGGGATGCTGATGCAGGAGGTCGACCTCTAGGCCTTCGGAGGTCTCGGGTCTCGCCGCGGCGCGCGGCGCGTTCGAGCAGGAGCCGGTCCCCGCTTTGCCGTCGGGGCCGGCTCTTTGCCGTTCCCGACGCCGCTCGTGACGCCGTTCTTGGCGTTCCTTTCCTCGTAAAGGGCTTGTGGGCCCGGCACCCATCCCTTTATAGTCGTGGTGACTATTAGTCATGGTGACCATAAAAAGGGGGCGATGGGTATGACCTCACCCGAGGGCTACGACAAGTACGCCTTCGAACCCTTCGCCGTCACCGTGGACCTGGCCGTCTTCACTGTCCGCGCGGGCACCCTGCAGGTGCTGCTCGTCGAGCGCGGACAGGAACCGTACGCGGGCCGCTGGGCGCTGCCCGGCGGGTTCGTGCTGCCGGACGAGTCCGCGGAGGAGGCCGCCTGGCGCGAACTCGCGGAGGAGACCGGCCTCAAGGACGACTCCGGACTCCACCTGGAGCAGCTGCGCACCTACAGCGAGCCCGGCAGAGACCCCCGGATGCGGATCGTCACCGTCGCGTTCGCCGCTCTGCTCCCGGACCCGCCCGTCCCGCACGGCGGAGGTGACGCCGCGCAGGCCCAGTGGCTGCGCTTCAACGCCATCGGCCCGCTCGCCTTCGACCACGACCGCATCCTCGCCGACGCCCATGAACGCGTCGGCGCCAAGCTCGAATACACCTGTCTCGCCACCTCCTTCTGCCCGCCCGAGTTCACCCTCGGCGAGTTGCGGCAGGTCTACGAGACCGTGTGGGGCACTCCGCTCGACCGGCCCAACTTCCGGCGCAAGGTGCTGGCCACGCCGGGCTTCGTCGAACAGGTGCCCGGCGCCGCCCGCCTGACCGGCGGTCGCGGCAAGCCCGCCGCGCTGTACCGCGCGGGTGGGGCCACCGCCCTGCACCCGCCGCTGCTGCGACCCACCACGGAAGGACGGCACTGATGACCATGACGCTCCGTACGAAGCGCTCCGCCACCGGCTCCCTGCTCGGACTCGCCCTCGGAGACGCCCTCGGCTTCCCGACGGAGTTCAACGACGTTCCGTCGATCCTCGCCAAGTGCGGCCCCTGGCGGAAGATGGAGCTGCCGAAGCCCGCGATCGTCACGGACGACACCCAGATGACGCTGGCGCTGGCGCACGGGCTGCGGACGGCCATGGACCGCGGATCACTCGGCGCCGAGGCGCTGGAGCGGGCCGTCCGCAAGGAGTTCGTGGAGTGGTCCCGCTCCCCGGAGAACAACCGAGCCCCCGGCAACACCTGCCTGGTCGCCTGCGACCTCCTCGCGGTCGAGCGCCACCCCTGGCAGTTCGCCAGCCAGATCCACTCCAAGGGCTGCGGCGCCAACATGCGGGTCGCGCCGCTCGGCCTGATCGGCCCGCTCAGCGATGAACAGCGCGCGGGCGCCGCCCAGTTGCAGGCCGCCCTCACCCATGGCCACCCCACCGCGCTCGCCGCCTCGGACCTCACCGCCCACGCGATACGGCTGCTCGCCCAGGGCGCCGAACCCATGGGTCTGATCGGCCGGCTGCGTTCGTACGCGTACGAGAACCGCTCCCGGTACCACGCGCGCTGGCTCGGCGACCTGTGGACCTACAGCCAGGACCCCTCGCCCGAGCACTACATCGCCCGGGGCTGGGACGAGTGCCTGGAGGCCCTGGACCGGGTGCAGAGCGCCCTGCGGCTCCCGTCGCCCGAGACGGACCCCTGCCTGGCCACGGGGGAGGGCTGGATCGCCGAGGAGGCCCTCGCCACCGGGCTGTTGTGCTTCCTGCTCTTCGTCGACGAGCCCGTCACCGCGCTGCGCCGCGCCGCCTGCACCTCGGGCGACTCCGACTCCATCGCCTGCCTCACCGGTGCCTTCGCGGGCGCCTACCACGGGCCGGACGCCTGGCCCGCCGAGTGGGCCGACCGGATCGAGTACCAGGGCGACCTCGTCTCGCTGGGAGCCCTCTGGGACGCTTGAGGGATGACCGACGCCCTCACCGACGCCCTCGACCTCGATCTGGCACCCGTGGTCGCCGAACAGCCCGACCGGCTGCTGTTCGCGACCGTCTCCGGCGCCCACCTGTACGGCTTCCCGTCGCGCGACTCGGACGTGGACCTGCGCGGTGTGCATCTGCTGCCCACGGCCGAACTGGTCGGGCTGCGCGAGCCGGAGGAGACCCGGTCGCGGATGTGGGACCGGGACGGTGTCGAGATGGACCTCGTCACGCACGACCTGCGCAAGTTCGCCCGGCTGCTGCTGCGCCGCAACGGCTATGTGCTGGAGCAGTTGCTCTCCCCGCTCGTCGTGCACACCGGTGAGGCGCATCGCGAACTGGTCGCGCTCGCCCCCGGGGTCCTCACCCGTCACCACGCCCACCACTACCGGGGGTTCGCCATCACCCAGTGGCGGCTCTTCGAGAAGACCGGCGAACTCAAGCCGCTGCTCTACACGTTCCGTGTGCTGCTCACCGGCATCCACCTCATGCGCACCGGCGAGGTGCAGGCGCATCTGCCCACGCTGGTGCCGCAGGTGGACGAGGCGCCCGGGTACCTGCCGGACCTCGTCGCGGCGAAGGCGGCGTTGGAGCACGGCAAGGCCGAGGTCGACCAGGAGCGCGTCGCGGAGGACGTGGAGCGGCTCCAGGGGGTCCTGGACCAGGAGCAGGCGCTGTCAGCGCTCCCGGAGGGCCCCTCCGCGTACGACGCCCTGCACGATTTCGTCGTCCGGGTCCGCCTCGACGCCGCGAGGGTCTGAGCCGGTCCCGAGGTCTGTGTCGGTCCCGAGGTCTGTGTCGGTCCCGGGGTCCGGGCGCGCTCGCAGGGCGGACGCGTGCCGGGTGCGTACGACGAAGTCCTCGATCCGGGCCCGGTCCGGCTCCGGCGGCAGCGGGCTGCGGTGCACCGCCTCCTCGGCCTCCGTCGCCAGCCGGGCCATCCAGGACTCGACCCCGGCCCACGCCACCTCGCCCCGCTTCACCGCCAGCAGGGGCTCGCGCTGGTCGCCCACGTCGACGGTGAGCGTGCCCGTGCGCAGCAGGTCACGGCAGCTCATCAGGAGGCGGAGGAGATGCATGGCGTGCTTCCAGCGCGGGGCGCCGTGCGTACGGACGTCCGCGTCGAGCTTCTTGCACTGGCCGAGGGCGTAGCGGGCGAACGTCTCGTGGGCCTGCCGGGAGAGGAACGCCCCGCGCAGCGCGAGCAGTTCCCGGCCGGTGGCGTCGACGTGCTCCACCAAGGGGGAGTGCAGGCACTCCAGGATGTTCGGGTTGGCGCGCAGGGCCAGATTGCAGAAGCGCTCCAGCTCCCAGCCGAACTGCTCCTCCGCCGGACCCTCCACATGGGTCGGCGGCTTCTCGAAGCGCCAGAACAGTTCGGTGGGGGCCAGGAAGACGCCCCGCCGGTCGGTGTCGCTGTCGTCCGTCGCGAGACCGAAGGCCCGCGACCCCATCACACAGGCGTAGATCGTGTGGTCGCGGACCAGGGTGTGGGGATGCGGGGGCTGCATGCCCGGGAGCGTACGTGGTGCCTCAGGCCAGCTGAATCGAATTTCCCGAGACCTTGATCTCCTCGGCGGGCAGCGGCTCCGTGGCCGGGCCCCGTACCACCGCACCATCCGTGATCTTGAACTTGCTGCCGTGGCAGGCGCAGTCGATCGTCTCGTCCGAGACGCTGCTGACGATGCAGCCCTGGTGCGTGCAGGCCGCCGAGAAGGCCTTGAAATCACCCTCCTGCGGCTGTGTCACGACGACCTTCTGATCCTTGAAGATCCTGCCGCCGCCCACCGGGATGTCGGCCGTCCTGGCCAGTTCCTCACCGGCACCGCCCGTGTCGGCGTCCCCGGGCGAGGTCTCCTCCTGGGAGTCGCCGCCGTTGTCGCCGCCGCACCCCACCAGCAGCCCCGCCGTGCCCGCCGCGCCGGTCGCCAGCACCGTGCGCCGCGTCGAACCCACCGTCATGTCGTCACTCCGAACGTGCGGAAGAACCCAACCCTGGAGAGATTGCCACAAAAAGTGCGATTCGTACGTCCGGACCCCCCAGGGGGTGCGCAGGCGGTGCACCACCGCCGACCTCCCGGCGGGCGTCTCGGCAGGCGGGCGCCGCGCACCGGCCCGGGGCGGGCTGACTAGGCTGGACGTACAACGAGTCGGCATGAGTCGGCATGCACACCAGCGAGGAGCAGAGTCGTGGCGGTACGAGCGGTCCGGGGCGCCGTCCAGCTCGAACGGGACGAGGCGGGGCACATGGACGAGCAGGTGGGCGAGCTGCTCACCGCGGTCCTGGAGCGCAACGGGCTCGGCCCGGACGACCTGATCAGCATCTGGTTCACGGCCACCCCCGACCTGCATAGCGACTTCCCGGCCGCCGCGGCCCGCAAGCTCGGCATCGTCGACGTCCCCCTGATCTGCGCGCAGGAGCTGGACATCGAGGGCGCCATGCCCCGGGTCGTACGGATCCTCGCGCACATCGAGTCCGACCGGCCGCGCTCCGAGATCGCGCACGTGTACCTGGGCGCCGCGGCCGCGCTCCGCAAGGACATCGCCCAGTGAGAACCGCACTCGTCATCGGCACCGGGCTGATCGGCACCTCAGCCGCCCTCGCTCTCGCCCAGCGCGGGGTGATCGTCCACCTCACCGACCACGACCCCGAGCAGGCCCGTACGGCCGCCGCGCTCGGCGCCGGCACCGACGAGGCGCCCGAGGGCCCGGTGGACCTCGCGATCGTCGCCGCCCCGCCCGCGCACGTGGCCGCGACCCTCGCCGACGCCATGCGCCGGGGTCTCGCGCGTGGCTACCTCGACGTGGCGTCCGTGAAGGGCGGCCCCCGCCGGGAGCTGGAGGCGCTGGGCCTCGACCTCTCCTCCTACATCGGCTCCCACCCCATGTCGGGCCGCGAGAAGTCGGGGCCGTTGGCCGCGACCGGTGACCTCTTCGAGGGCCGCCCCTGGGTGCTCACCCCGACCCGGGACACCGACACCGAGGTCCTGAACCTCGCCCTGGAGCTGGTCTCGCACTGCCGGGCCGTCCCGGTGGTCATGGACGCCGACGCCCACGACCGGGCCGTCGCCCTGGTCTCGCACATGCCGCACCTCGTCTCCAGCCTGGTCGCCGCGCGGCTGGAGCACGCCGAGGAGGCTGCCGTACGGCTGTGCGGGCAGGGCATCCGGGACGTGACCCGGATCGCGGCCTCCGACCCCGGCATGTGGATCGACATCCTCTCCGCCAACCCCGGCCCGGTCGCCGACCTCCTCACCGATGTCTCCGCCGACCTCGACGAGACCGTCCAGGCCCTGCGCGCCCTCCAAGCCTCCGACGAGGCCAAGCGCCGCGAGGGCGTCACCGGCATCGAGGACGTCCTGCGCCGCGGCAACGCCGGCCAGATCCGCGTCCCCGGCAAGCACGGGTCCGCTCCGCGGAGCTACGAGGTCGTGGCGGTACTGATCGACGACCAGCCGGGCCAGCTGGCCCGCATCTTCGCCGACGCGGGGGCCGCCGGCGTCAACATCGAGGACGTCCGCATCGAGCACGCCACCGGGCAGCAGGCGGGTCTGGTGCAGTTGATGGTGGAGCCGAAGGCGGCGGTGGTGTTGACGGGGGCGTTGCGGGAGCGGGGTTGGGCGATCCGGCAGTAGGGGCGGGTGTTCGGGTCGGAGGCCGCCGCGGCTGTTCCGGTGCCCGGGAGGCGTCTGGGTGCCGAGTGGTGCGCGGGCGGCGTCGAGGGTGGGTCGTCCGCGTCGAGCACGCCACCGGGCAGCGGGCGGGTCTGGTGCGGTTGATGGTGGAGCCGAAGGCGGCGGTGGTGTTGACGGGGGCGTTGCGGGAGCGGGGTTGGGCGATCCGGCAGTAGGGGCGGGTGTTCGGGTCGGAGGCCGCCGCGGCTGTTCCGGTGCCCGGGAGGCGTCTGGGTGCCGAGTGGTGCGCGGGCGGCGTCGAGGGTGGGTCGTCCGCGTCGAGCACGCCACCGGGCAGCGGGCGGGTCTGGTGCGGTTGATGGTGGAGCCGAAGGCGGCGGTGGTGTCGACGGGGGCGTTGCGGGAGCGGGGTTGGGCGATCCGGCAGTAGGGAGGGATCGGCCCGTACGGCGCCGGGGCGGGGTCGCAGGCCGACGAGGGCCGGGTGCGTGGCCCCGGGCAGGGCCGGACGGGGTACGCGTACCCAGTACCCTTGTCCGGGGCGTCTTCCGTCCCGCCCCACCCTCTCGGACCAGGAAAGGTGCTCCCCAGTGGAACGCGCCACAGTGATCGTTGCCATCGACGGCCCCTCCGGCACGGGCAAGTCGAGCACCTCGAAGGCCGTGGCCGCGCAGCTCGGGCTGAGCTACCTGGACACGGGCGCCCAGTACCGGGCGATCACCTGGTGGATGGTCAGCAACGGCATCGACATAGAAGACCCCTCGGCGATCGCCGCCGTGGCGGGCAAGCCGGAGATCGTCTCGGGGACCGACCCGTCCGGGCCGACCATCACCGTCGACGGCACGGACGTCGCCGGGCCGATCCGCACCCAGGAGGTCACCTCCAAGGTCAGCGCGGTGAGCGCCGTCCCCGAGGTGCGGGCCCGGATCACCGAGCTGCAGCGCTCCATCGCGTCGGGCGCCGAGAACGGCATCGTCGTCGAGGGCCGGGACATCGGCACGACCGTCCTGCCGGACGCCGACCTCAAGATCTTCCTCACCGCCTCCCCGGAGGCACGCGCCGCCCGGCGCAGCGGCGAGCTGAAGGGCTCCGACGTGCAGGCGACCCGCGAGGCGCTCCTCAAGCGGGACGCGGCCGACTCCAGCCGCAAGACCTCCCCGCTCGCCAAGGCCGACGACGCGGTCGAGGTGGACACCTCCGACCTCACCCTCCAGCAGGTCATCGAGTGCGTGGTCACCCTCGTCGAGGAGAAGCGGGCGGGGAAGTGAGCGAGGCATCGGCGGACCGGGCGACCTCGGCCGGGACGACCTCGGTCGAGGCTCCTTCGGCGCTCGGTGCCGACGTGGGCCGGCGTATCGGTGTCGGCCTGATGTACGGGCTGTGGAAGCCGCGCGTGCTGGGTGCCTGGCGGGTCCCCGCGACCGGCCCGGTGATCCTCGCCCCCAACCACTCCCACATCGTCGACGGCCCCATGGTCATCGGCGTGGCGCCCCGGCCCTCGCACTTCCTGGTCAAGAAGGAGGCGTTCGTCGGTCCGCTCGGCCCGTTCATGCGCGCCGTCGGCCAGGTCGAGGTCGACCGCTCGACCGCCGACCGCACCGCCATCACCCGCGCACTCGCCGTCCTGGCGAACGGCGGAGTGCTCGGCATCTTCCCGGAGGGCACCCGGGGCGAGGGCGACTTCGCCTCGCTGCGCGCCGGGCTCTCCTACTTCGCCGTGCGCAGCGGAGCGCCGATCGTCCCGGTCGCCGTACTGGGAAGCACCGAGCGGCGCGGACGGTTGATCAAAGGGCTGCCCCCGCTGCGCTCCCGCGTCGACGTCGTCTTCGGCGACCCGTTCGAGGCGGGCGACGGCAGCGGGCGGCGGACCCGCAAAGCGCTGGACGAGGCGACCGTGCGCATCCAGCAGCAACTCGGCGCACACCTGGAGCATGCCCGGCGGCTCACCGGCCGTCGGTAAAACGCCGGGCGTCCGATCGGGCGCTGGGCGACACTGAGTAGTGGACCAGCCGGCCGACGAGCCGGACGCTCCACCGATCACCACGATGAACTACGAGGTACGGACTTCATGAACGACCAGTTTCCCTCCGAGCACGAGCACGGAGAGCTTGGCGACGCCGAGTACGCGGAGTTCATGGAGCTCGCCGCGGAAGAGGGCTTCGACATCGAGGACGTCGAGGGCGCGATCGAGGAGGCGGGCCACGGCCCGCTGCCCGTCCTCGCCGTCGTCGGCCGCCCGAACGTGGGCAAGTCGACCCTCGTGAACCGCATCATCGGCCGCCGCGAGGCGGTCGTCGAGGACAAGCCCGGCGTCACCCGCGACCGTGTCACCTACGAGGCCGAGTGGGCGGGCCGCCGTTTCAAGGTCGTCGACACCGGCGGCTGGGAGCAGGACGTCCTCGGCATCGACGCCTCCGTCGCCGCCCAGGCCGAGTACGCCATCGAGGCCGCCGACGCCGTCGTCTTCGTCGTCGACGCCAAGGTCGGCGTCACCGACACCGACGAGGCGGTCGTCCGGCTGCTCCGCAAGGCCAACAAGCCCGTGGTGCTCTGCGCCAACAAGGTCGACGGCCCGAGCGGCGAGGCCGACGCGACCGCTCTGTGGTCCCTCGGCATCGGCGAGCCGCACCCGGTCTCCTCCCTGCACGGCCGCGGCACCGGCGACATGCTGGACGCCGTACTGGAGGCCCTTCCGGAGGCGCCCGAGCAGACCTTCGGCACGGCGGTCGGCGGCCCGCGCCGTATCGCCCTGATCGGCCGCCCGAACGTCGGCAAGTCCTCCCTCCTGAACAAGGTGGCGAACGAGGAGCGCGTCGTCGTCAACGAACTCGCGGGCACCACCCGTGACCCGGTCGACGAGCTGATCGAACTCGGCGGTGTCGTCTGGAAGTTCGTCGACACGGCGGGCATCCGCAAGCGCGTCCACCTCCAGCAGGGCGCCGACTACTACGCCTCGCTGCGCACCGCGGCGGCCGTCGAGAAGGCGGAGGTGGCGGTCATCCTCATCGACGCCTCCGAGTCCATCTCCGTGCAGGACCAGCGCATCGTGACGATGGCCGTGGAGGCCGGCCGTGCGATGGTCATCGCCTACAACAAGTGGGACACCCTCGACGAGGAGCGCCGCTACTACCTGGAGCGGGAGATCGAGACCGAGTTCGGTCAGGTGGCCTGGGCGCCCCGGGTCAATGTCTCGGCACGCACCGGCCGCCACATGGAGAAGCTGGTCCCCGCGATCGAGACGGCCCTCGCGGGCTGGGAGACCCGGGTTCCGACCGGCAGGCTGAACGCCTTCCTCGGTGAGCTGGTCGCCGCCCACCCGCACCCGATCCGGGGCGGCAAGCAGCCCCGCATCCTCTTCGGCACCCAGGCCGGCACCAAGCCGCCGCGTTTCGTCCTCTTCGCCTCCGGCTTCATCGAGGCGGGCTACCGCCGCTTCATCGAGCGCCGGCTGCGCGAGGAGTTCGGTTTCGAGGGCACCCCGATCCACATCTCGGTGCGGGTGCGCGAGAAGCGCGGCAAGAAGAAGTAGGCGACGCTCCCACGACACGAGGAGGCGGCCACCCGGTTCCGGGTGGCCGCCTCCTCGTGTGCTGCGCTCCGCTTCAATGACCTCTGCGTGGACCCGGGGGCAGCGGGGACGGGATGTGGTGCATCCCCGTGTGCCCGGTGGGGATCCGCCCCACCGGCTGCCACACGGCCGTCGTCGTGGTCGTGTGACCGGGCTGGCTCTCGCGCTGGGTGGCCAGGTGTCCCGCCGCGTGCCGGGAGCCGTACGAGCCGGATGCGAACGACCCGGTGGCGAACGACCCGGTGGCGAACGACCCGGTGGCGCGCTGTCCGCCGGCGCCGTGCGACAGGCTCCCGAAACCTGTGAACCCCAGGTCCTCCTCCCCGTGCCGGTCGCCCGGCAGGGTGCGATAGGTCCTGACCCACTCCGCGTAGAGCGAGTCGTAGATGGGCGTGGCCGATGGCCCGCCCGACGGATCCTGATTCGGCCGCATGGACGGGATCGGCTGATAGGACTGGCGGCGAGGAGCGTCGTATGCGTGCACGTCTGTGCCAACGACCCCACAGCGGAAGAGATGCGCTCCCTCAACCATTCAGCCTCCGGCCCGGGTTGGCACGGCTCGCCGACCGGAGCGATCAGGTGCCGGCCAGCGGCAGCGTGGCCGCCACCAACTTCCCGTTCGCCGCCGCCTTGTCGAGCGCGTCCCGCAGCAGATCCTCCCGCGGCTGCCGCCCGATCGAGCCCACCGGGGCCGCGAACATCAGCACCTGCTGATGCTTGTTCGCGGCCGCCCGCCAGGCGTCGGCGACCTGCAGCGCCTGATGGGCCTGCCACCACGCGACCGGCGAACCACCGGAGGTGCCCGGCTGCAGGATGGCGTGCAGCTGCCCCATGGCGAGCAGCACGGACCACCCGTGCAGCACGGGAGGCACGGAGTCGATCTGGGGGAGCGGCATGAAGCCCTGCTCGATGAGCAGCGGCAGGAAGTCGTCGCCCGCGCCGGTCGTGCCCGGGCGTGCGATGGGGGCGGTCGGTTCGACGACCAGCGCCGGGTGCAGCTCGCCGCTGAGCAGGATCAGTCCGCTGGTGACCCCGAGCACGGCCTGCTCGGGCGCGGCCTGGGCCTGGCTGTCCCCGGCGATGGAACGGGCGGCGCCCTGCAGTTGCTCCTCGGTGACCTGGACGACCTGGGAGGGCAGACAGGTGGCGTGGGCGAAGGCGAGTACGGCTGTCTCGTCGCCGACGAAGAGGACGGTGCTGGTGCGCTCCTGCTCGGAGTCGCCGGGGGTGCGGCACGACGTGCAGTCGTAGCCGCCGGGGGCGTTCTCTCCGGCGAGCAGCCGGTCGGCCTCTTCGTCGCCGATCTCGGCGCGTACCTCGTCGCTGACCTCGAGCATGCGCGGCACGGGTGGCTCCTCGGGATGCGGTGCGTGTCGGTGCCGGGTGGCGCCCGGCCCATGAGCACGGAGGTTCCGGCTCATGCAGAAGACAACGGAGGATCTGTGGCCGGAGTCACGCCCGAGGACGAACGGAATCGAACCAACCGAAGCGCAGGGTGAATCCCTGGGCGGAATCGGTTACTCCGCGCCAACTTCCCGAGGGTCCGGCGAAGTTGGCCCGGTGAAGTGGGTCACAGGCCGTCGAGGTCACCGGCCGACATATCAGGAAATCAGGGAATGAAATGGGTGGCCTGAATTGGTTGCTACCCCGGGTAACGGTGAACTGGCCTCGCACGACAGGCGATTGCTTGCTGACACCCCGTCAACCTCCCTACATTCCCGGCCGTGTGCAACGAGCACCGCTCGGGTACGTCCGCCGGCCGCGCAGAGCCAGACAGCGCGCAGCACCACTCCGACGGACGGGGCGGAGCGCGACACCCGCGTCCATGCGCGGGAAGCGCCCCGCTCGGGGGGACCCCGGGTCCGTGGAGAGGGATCTTCATGTCCGAATGTGCCGATACCACGCGCGGCAGCGCCCTGAAGACGCGTACGACGGCGGTTCTCGCCGGGGCGGCACTGCTCGCCCCGCTCGGGCTCCTGGCCGTCACCGGTAGCGCCTCGGCGGCCGACAGCGGAGTGTGGGACCGCATCGCCAAGTGCGAGAGCGGCGGCAACTGGCACATCAACACCGGCAACGGCTACTACGGCGGTCTGCAGTTCGCCGCCTCGACCTGGCGTGCCTACGGTGGCACCGCCTACGCGGCCACCGCCGACAAGGCCTCCAGGGCCCAGCAGATCGCGATCGCCACGAAGGTCCAGCGCGCCCAGGGCTGGGGAGCGTGGCCCATCTGCTCCGGACGCGCCGGAGCGTCCGGCAGCGCGCCCGCCGCGCCCTCCACCGGATCGGCCTCCGCCGGGTCCGCCGGGTCCACCGGATCTGCCACGGCTTCCGGGGCCGGGAAGTCCGCCAAGTCGGCGCCCCCGAAGGCGCCGTCGCGCTCCGCCGGTCACCCGGACCGCAGCGCCTCCCGCGGCGACTACACCGTCCGGCAGGGTGACTCCCTGAGTGGCATCGCCGCCCGGCACGGGACCACCTGGCGTCAGGTCTACGCCGCCAACAAGGACGTGATCGGCGGCGACCCCGACCTGATCGTCCCCGGGCAGCGTCTCGACCTCTGACCCGTGCGCCCTGCCCGCTGACCGCCGTGCCCGCGGCTCCGGCGGCGAGGTCCCACCCGGCACATCGGCCGGGTGGGACCCGCGCCGTGCGGCGTCAGGCGAGCTCGACCGCCTCCCCGCCGAACACCAGTGCCCCGCGCCGGAGTTCGTACACGAGGACACCCGGTACCCCGCGCAACCCCGGCGGCAGGCGCTGCTCGGCGACGACCACGCAGGCGTCGAGGCCGCCCAGCAGTTCGTACGTGCGGGCCGCGACCGCGGGCGACATGCCCTGGGCGGGTTCGTCGACGAGCACGACACGCGACCGGGCCGACAGGACCCTGGACAGGGCGAGCATCCGCTGCTCGCCGCCGGAGAGGGTGCCCGCGCGGCGGGGGAGCAGGGGTTCGAGCGCCGGATAGGCGTCCAGGGCGCGGGAGAGGTCGGAGGTGGCGAGTTCGAGGTTCTCGCGCACGGTGAGGGCGCCGAAGACGGCCCGTCGTTCCGGTACGAGGACCAGGCCCCGCCGGGCGCGCTCGTACGCGGGCGTCCTGGTGATGTCCGCCCCGTCCCACACCACGGCGCCCCCGTGGAGCGGGACCGTGCCGGCGAGGGCCCGCAGCGCGGTCGTGCGACCGGAGCCGTTGCGGCCCAGCAGCACGGTGAGGCCGGGGCCGGGGGCCGCGAGGGTGAGGCCGTGCAGGGCCTCCAGGGGGCCGTAGCGGACGCGGGCGCGGCGCAGGGAGATGAGAGTCATCGTCCGGCCTCCGGGCCGAGGACGTGGTCGGCAGGGCCGGAGGTGACGATGCGGCCCGCGGCCATGACGTGGACGACGTCGGCGAGTTCCGCGACGAGGTCGAGGTCGTGCTCGACGACGAGCAGGGCCGTGCCGTCGTCGGCGAGTGCGCGCAACACGCGGGTGAGGGCGGCCACCTCGGCCGAGTCGAGACCGGCGGAGGGCTCGTCGAGCAGCAGTACGCGGGGGCTGCCCGCGAGCGCCCGCGCCAGCTCGACCCGCCGCAGCGTCCCGGTCGGCAGCCCGGCCGCCGGTGCGCTCCGCACGGCCCCGTCCAGCGCGAACAGCCGCAATGCCCGCTCCACGGCCCCGGGATCGGCGACCCGTCCCTGCTCGGCGCCGACGCGCACGTTGTCCGCCACGCTCATCGACGGGAAGACCGCCAGCTGTTGGAACGTCCGTGCGATGCCGAGCCGGGTACGGGCGTGCGCGGGCAACCGGGTGATGTCCCGCTCGCCGAGGCGCACCTGCCCGGCGTCGGGCCGCAGCGTTCCGGCGAGACAGTGGAAGAGGGTGCTCTTCCCGGCGCCGTTGGGGCCCACGACCGCGCTGACCCGTCCCGGCAGGACGTCGAGGTCGACATCGTCGAGGGCGGTGAACTCGCCGTAGCGGAGCCGGAGGCGGCGGGCTCGGAGGGAGGGGGCGGTGGCGGTGGCGGTGCCGACGGTGACGCCTTTGCCTGTGCCTGTGCCTGTGCCTGTGCCTGTGCCTGTGCCGGTAGCGGTGCCGGTGCCCGTGCCCGTGCCCGTGCCCGTGCCCGTGCCGGTGCGGGCATCGGTGTCGCCGGCGACGTGGGCGTCCGTGTCGGGCCCGAGCGGCTGGGGCGTGGCCTTCGCGGGCGTGCCCCTCCCGGCGTCCGGCTCGTGTCCGCCCGTTTGGGTTCTCGTGGTTCCCCTGCCCGGTACCTCCCGCACGCTCGTCCCGACCCTTGTCCCCGGCTTCCGGGCCCCTCCGCGCGCACCCACCGGCCCCCTCCGCCCCACGTCGGCCGACGCCCCCGCCCGCACCCGTTCCCGGGCGCGTGCCCCCGCCGGTGTCAGCTCGTGTCGGGCCCCGTGCAGCAGCCGTGCGAACCCCGTCCGCACCGCCTCGTAGGGGCCGCCGGGGAAGCGGCCGACCAGGACCGCCAGGACGCCGACGACCACGGTGGCCACGCCGCCCTCGGTACCCGCGTCCAGGCCCACCAGCAGGGCGGCCGCCGCGAGGGCGCCGAGGGAGCTGTCGGCGCCGAGGACGACGATCGCGGCGAACCAGAGGAGGCTGCGGACGGGGTCGTAGGCGGCGGGATCGAAGGCGCGGACACCCATCGCGAGCATGCCGCCGCCGAGCGCGGCGAGGGCGGCACCCGTGACGAACGCCGCGAGTTTCAGCGACGGGACCCGCACGCCCGCCGCCGACGCCCCCGACTCGTGGTCCCGCACGGCGGCGAGCGCTCTGCCCGTGCGGCCCCGGCGCAGTGCGTGGGTGGCCAGGAGCGCCAGGCACAGCAGTCCCAACTCCAGGATGTAGTACGCCCGGTCGCCCTCGAAGCCCGGCGGACGCGAGAGGCTGAGGCCGGAGGTCGCGTACGGCTGGGCGAAGACGAATCGGCTCACGCCGACACCCACGGCGAACGTGGCCAGCGCCAGTGCCAGGCCGTGGCGGTGGATGGCGGGCCAGCCGGTGAGCAGGCCGAGGGGGGCCACCAGGAGGACGGCCACCAGGAGGGCGGCCGGGGCGGGGAGGTCGGGGAGGAGCGGGAAGCGGCCCGCCGCCAGGAGGGCCGTGAACAGGGCGCCCAGACCCGCGTAGGCGGCCTGGCCCAGGGAGATCTGCCCGCCTCTGCCCGTCACCACCACCAGGGAGAGCAGGACCACGCCCAGCGCCGGCACCTGCACGGCCGTGTGCAGGTCCTGGCCCGCGAAGCCCAGCGGGATCAGGAACAGCAGGAGGGCCACGGTCCACGCGCCGGCGGGTGTGCCGACCCGCGCGGTCGCCGTGCGGGGCAGCGCGTCGCGGTCGCCCACACCCGGCAGGACCAGGGCCGCCACGAGAAGGGCGACCACGAAGAGGTTGGCGCCCACGGCCTGGAGCAACGGTTCCGCCCAGCCCGACGGGTGGAGCCGGGTCAGCTGACTCTGCGCGACCGCGACGCCCAGGGCGACCAGCACGGCCACCGGAAGGCTCCGCATCCGGGCGGCGACCGCCACGGCCACGACCTCCATCACCAGCAGCGGCATGCCGTACGGGTCGAGGCGTACGTACGGGGCCAGCAGGACGCCGGTGAGGCCCGCCGTGAACGAGCCGAACGCCCAGCCCGCGGCGGCGACCCGGTCCGCGTCGATGCCGCCGAGCACGGCGAGGGAGCGGTCGTCGACGACGGCGCGCAGCTCCCGGCCGAAGCGCGTCCAGCGCGTGACCGCGCCCACGGCGACCGCGACGGCCACGACCACGGCCAGCTGGCCCCACGGATCGGCGGCGAGCAGTGTCGGGGCGTCGTCCCGCGCCCCCTGCCCCCACAGCAGCGCGGTCCCGCCGACGAGGAGGACGAAGACGCCGATGGAGGCGACGAGGGTCTGTGCCGGGTCACCGCCGAGCACGGCGAGCGGGCGGAAGACGAAGCGTTCCAGGACCAGGCCGATCGAGGGGGCCACCACCAGCAGGGTCACCACCGCACCCGGCCAGAGGGGCCACCCCCACTCCACGGTGAACTGGCGCAGCAGATACGCGCACACCACGGCGATCGCCCCGTGTGCGAAGTTCAGCACGCCGGTCGCGCGGTAGGTCACGATCAGGCCGATTCCGGTGAGGGCCGCCGCGCTGCCGACCGACAGCCCGGCCAGCGTGAGGTCGTACGTCAGCGACGCCATCAGCCCTCCGTGAGGTCGCCTCGGGAGGGGGCCTCACAGATCGGGCACGGTCGCAGTTCGCCGCTGTCGAGCACCCGGGAGTCCACCGGCACCGCTTCCGCCTTCCCGGCCACCAGCGGACAGTCGGCGCGGTGCCAGAGGGTGCCGCCGGGCACCATCAGCAGGGTGCCGCTGGTGGCGAGGGGTCCGGCCGGCGCCTGCGCGGACGCCGCGTCGTCGGCGGGCTCGGCGGCGACCAGGAGGCCGTACAACGCCTCGACCCGCGAGGCGGCCAGGGCGTTCCTGCCGTGGGCGAGGAGGACCGCGCCCGCGACGATCAGCGCGGCACCGGGGATCGTGCAGGAGGCCAGGTAGGGGAGCTGTCGTTCGGCGAAGCGCTCGCCGGAGACGCCGTACCAGCCGACGACGCACAGCACCGCGCCGCCGGCGAGCGCGGCCCAGCCGGCCCAGAGGACGGGGTGCGCGGTCCGCGGTCGGGCTGTCCGCATCCGGGGCATCCGGGGCTCCCCACACGTCGTGTGTCTGTCCATCACAGCCGATGGCTTGCACTATGCCTTCTGCAAGCTGACCCTGAAAGAACCGGGCGCATGCCGCCCGGACCGACACCCGGTGGTGAGCCAGATGGTTCTCGGGAGCGACCTCAGGCGGGCGAACGGACGCGGGTCCGGGGCGGCGGGACGGGGAACGGCCCTGGCGGCCGCCCTGGTCCTCCTCCTCGCCCCGGCCCTCGCGGCGTGCAGCGACGACAGCGGTGGCGGCGGCGACAGCCCCCCGCCCACCCCCTCCGTGGAACGGACGACGAGCGAACCCGCCGAGGACACCGCGAGCGCGCCCGCGGACACGGCGGCGGCCGAGGAGGAGATCAAGAAGAACTGGAAGGCGTTCTTCGACCCGGCCACCTCCACCGAGGAGAAACAGGCCGTTCTGGAGAACGGCGACGAGATGGGACCGGTCCTCGCGGCGTTCAGCGGTGACGAGCGCGGCGGGCAGGTCGAGGCGGAGGTCCGGAAGGTCGAGTTCACCTCCGCGACCGGCGCCGACGTCACGTACACCCTGCTCCTGGAGGGCGCCACGGCACTGCCGGACGCGGCGGGCACGGCCGTCGAGCAGGACGGCACCTGGAAGGTGTCCGTCAAGACCCTGTGCGGGCTGGTCGCGCTGAGCGGCGATGCGACACCGGGCCCGGGCTGCTGAGACGGCCGCCGCGGGCCTGCTGCTCCTGCTGGTCACGGCCTGCGGCAGCCGGCTCCCGGAGAGCGACTTCGAGCGGGGCGGTGCCACGCCCGCCCCGCCGAGCCGTGAGCCGCTGCGCGTCGGGATCATCACCAGCGTCACCAGCCCGGTCGGCGGCACGGCGTTCACCGGGCCGCGCGACGGCGCGAAGGCCTACTTCGCCGCGCTCAACGCCCGTGGCGGCGTCGACGGCCGTCGCGTCGAGGTGCGGGAGTGCGACGACGGGGGCAGCGGTGTCGGCAACAACGAGTGCGTGCACCGGCTCGTCGAGGAGGACGGCGTGGTGGCGCTGGTCGCCACCACCGCCCTCGACTACGCGGGCGCCGCCCGGGTCGCACGCGCGCGCGTGCCCGACATCGGGGGCCAGCCCATCGGTCCGGCGTACGACACGTACCCGTATCTGTACAGCGTCTACGGCAGCCTCGCGCCCCGGGACGGCACGACAGGCTGGGACGGGAAGCAGTACGGCGGCACCGAGGTCTACCGCTACTTCAAGCGCGAGCATGGAGCCCGTACCGCCGCCGTGGTCTCGTACAACCAGTCGGCGTCGGCCGCGTACGCCCGCCTGGTGGTCCAGGGGTTGAGGGCCGAGGGATACGAAGTGGTCACCGAGCAGGTCGACTTCGCGCTGCCCAACTTCCGCGCGGCCGCCGCCGACATCAAGGAGCAGGGCGCCGATCTGGTCTTCGACGCCATCGACGGCCACGGCAACGCCCGGCTCTGCCAGGCGATGGACGACGTGGGCGCCGACGTCACCGCCAAGGTCACCAACGTCCAGAACTGGAGCTCCACGGTCGCCGAGGACTACGAGGACGCCCCACGCTGCCGCAACGCCCTGTGGGCCACCGGCTCCAGCCGCAACCACGCGGACGTCGGCGACGCGGCCGTACGGGAGTTCCGGGACGCGACGAAGAGCCTGAAGACGCACTCCCAGTGGCAGTTGGAGGGCTGGGCGGCCGCGATGTGGTTCACGGACGCGGCGAGATCGTGCGTGGGGAGCGCGGAGGGCGTCACGCGCGCGTGCGTCGACCGGTTCATGAACCGCGACGAGCCCTACAGCGCCGACGGACTGCTCGTCCCCGTCCGCTTCGAGCGACTCGCCGAGCCGCCGAAGACGCGCCGGACCTGTGTGTCGGTGGCCCGTTGGCGGGACGGGAAGGGGTGGGTGAGCCAGGGCGACATGAACGACACCTGCTTCCACGTTCCGCAACTGCCCTACAGGCCCTGATGCGTCGCGAGGCGAACAGGTTGCCTCGTCCGGCTATCGATCGGACAACCGTTCAAAAACAAGTTGATGATGAAGTCCAACCATTCCCCGGGATGCCGGGTCTCACCGTATGGCGCTGGACCAGCAGCGCCATTGACGGATGACCAGGAAAAACCAGAGGGCTCGGGGGACGCATGCAGATTTCATTCCTCATACACAACGCGTACGGGATCGGGGGAACGATCCGGACGACGTACAACCTTGCGAACGCTCTGGCCGAACAGCACGACGTGGAGATCGTCTCCGTCTTCCGCCACCGTGACGAGCCGGTCTTCCACATCGATCCGAGGGTCCGGCTGCGCGGCCTCGTCGACATCCGGGAGGGCGGCGCCGACAAGGGTCACGCCGACCTGGAGCGCCCCGCCAAGGTCTTCCCGCGCGCCGAGGGCCGCTACGGTCAGTACAGCGTCATGACCGACCGGCGCATCGCCGAGCACCTCGCCTCGGTCGACGCCGACGTCCTGGTCGGCACCCGGCCCGGACTGAACGTGCACATGGCCCGGCAGACCCGCCGCGGCCCGATCCGCGTCGGCCAGGAGCACCTCACGCTCGACAGCCACTCCCCGGCCCTGCGCGCCACCCTGCGCGGCGTCTACCCGAGGCTCGACGCCCTCACCACGACCACCGAGGCCGACGCGCGCGCGTACGGCTCGAAGATGCGGTTGCCCGGCGTCCACCTCCAGGCCGTGCCGAACCCGGTGCCCGCCCCGGGCATCGACCCGGCGGACGGCACCGGCAAATGGGTCGTCGCCGCCGGGCGACTCGCCCCCGTCAAGCGGTACGACCTGCTCATCAAGGCCTTCGACAAGGTGCGCGAGGAGCGGCCCGACTGGCGCCTGCGGATCTACGGCGGCGGCAAACAGAAGGACAAACTCCGCGCCCTCGTCGACAAGTTGGGTCTCTACAACCACGTCTATCTGATGGGCCCCGCCAACCCCATCGAGCCCGAGTGGGCCAAGGGCTCCCTCGCCGCCGTCACCTCCAGCCTGGAGTCGTTCGGCATGACGATCGTCGAGGCCATGCGCTGCGGTCTTCCCGTGGTCTCCACCAACTGCCCGCACGGCCCCGGCGAGATCATCGACGACGGCGTCGACGGCCGCCTGGTCAAGGTCGGCAGCGTCAAGGCGATCGCCGACGGTCTCCTGGAACTCATCAACGACGACGACAGGCGTCAGCAGATGGCGGCGGCCGCGCTCAAGGACTCCGAGCGCTTCGACCCGTCCCGCATCGCCGAGCGCTACGAGACGCTCTTCGGCGACCTGGTCGCCCGCGGCGGCGCCTCCTCGGTGGGCCGGATGCGCGGCTCACTGCACCGCACCCGTGGCGCCCTGCTCGGCAGCGCGTACGCCGTTCGGGATGCCGGACGTTCCGCCTTCAAGAAGGGGCGCACCGCATGATGACGCTGGCTCCGCGGCAGCCCACGCACCGCGACGACCAGGAGGACAGGACCACGACTCCCCGCACCGACTGCGTCGCCGACTTCGCGGGCGGCCTGACCTTCGAGGTGCCCGACCGCGGCGAGTCCGGCCCCGCCCACCTGCTCCTCGTCCTCCGCGACGGCGACCAGAAGGTGCGTCTGCCGCTCACCCCGGCCGGCGACGGCCTTCTGAGGGCCGCGCTGCCGAGCAGCGTGGACGTCCCCGAGGGCTTCTGGGACGTGTACCTCCAGACGGCCGAGGGCGAGCCGCGACGCCTGTCCCCGGGCGTCAACGACCTGCGCTCCCTCGTCGACCGTGTCCCCGCCGCGTCCTCCGAGCGGATCGTCGTCCGCATCCCGTACGGCACCAAGCACGGCAACCTCACCATCCGCAGTTGGGAGCGCTCCCCGCACGCCGAGGCCGGCGAACTCCACATCGGCGACGGCCGGCTGGAGGTGACCGCCCGGCTGTACGGCACCGAGCCCACGTCCGGCGCCTACGTCGAACTCACCGACCAGAACGGGGTGCTGAACGCCGTACGGACCGACCTCACCGCGCACGACGACGGGGGCGAGGTCCGCTTCACCGTGGCCTACGGCGAGCTGCGGCCCGGCCACTGGGACCTGTGGCTGCGGCCCCGGGGCGAGAGCGGCCCGCAGGTGCGGATCGCTCGGCTGCTCGACGACGTCGTCGACAAGCACCCGGTCTTCGTCTACCCCCGGAGCCGGGCCGAGTCCGGGCACGGCCCGGTGGAGGGTGAGCCGTACTACACGGCCCACAACGACCTGTCCGTCACGGTGGTCGCCGTCGACTGAGCCGGACGGCGGACCCGGACGCCGAAAGCCGGACACCGGCCACCAGACGCCGGACACCGAACGCCTTCGGTCGCCGCCCTCCTCGGCGGTCGAGGACACACCCTGTCCTCGACCGCCGCTGCCCGCCGCGCCCGCGAACGCCCGCCGGGACGCCGCGCGGGTCGAGTCGGGTCGAACCGGAGGGGCTGACCGGGACGATCAGGACCCTTCGGGACCGCCTGTCGGCCGCTCCTGACCGAACCGTGGGTGCGGTGTCCGCTCCTGGCCCTTCCGGGTCTGCGGCGGTGTGATCGCCGCGAACCTCGGGTGGTGCAGGTCGAAGGCCGGGGACTCCGAGCGCACCCGGGGCAGCGTCACGAAGTTGTGGCGCGGCGGCGGGCACGAGGTCGCCCACTCCAGCGACCGGCCGTAGCCCCACGGGTCGTCGACGTCGACCCGCACGCCGTACCGGGAGGTCTTCCAGACGTTGTAGAGGAACGGCAGCGTGGACAACCCCAGCAGGAAGGAGCCGATCGTCGAGACCGTGTTGAGGGCGGTGAACCCGTCGGCGGCCAGATAGTCCGCGTACCGCCGGGGCATGCCCTCGGCGCCCAGCCAGTGCTGCACCAGGAACGT
This sequence comes from Streptomyces akebiae, assembly GCF_019599145.1. Taxonomy (NCBI): domain Bacteria; kingdom Bacillati; phylum Actinomycetota; class Actinomycetes; order Kitasatosporales; family Streptomycetaceae; genus Streptomyces; species Streptomyces akebiae. Next base: position 8,177,305 of record NZ_CP080647.1, read on the forward strand.
GGTGTGGAACCCGACGAAGAGCGTCCAGAAGTGGATCTTGCCGAGCCGTTCGTCGAGCATCTTCCCGGTGAACTTCGGCCACCAGAAGGAGAACCCGGCGAAGGTCGCGAAGACGACCGTGCCGAAGACGACGTAGTGGAAGTGCGCGACCACGAAGTAGGAGTCGGTGACGTGGAAGTCCATGGGCGGCGAGGCCAGGATGACCCCGGTGAGCCCGCCGAGGAGGAACGACACCAGGAAGCCGGTCGCCCACAGCATCGGTGTCTCGAACGACAGTGAGCCCTTCAGCATCGTCCCGGTCCAGTTGAAGAACTTCACCCCCGTCGGCACGGCGATCAGGAAGCTCATGAACGAGAAGAACGGCAGCAGCACCGCGCCTGTGGCGAACATGTGGTGCGCCCACACCACGACCGAGAGCCCGGTGATCGCCATCGTGGCCCCGACCAGTGTCAGATAGCCGAAGATCGGCTTGCGGCTGAAGACCGGGATGATCTCCGTGATGATCCCGAAGAAGGGCAGGGCGATGATGTAGACCTCCGGGTGGCCGAAGAACCAGAACAGGTGCTGCCACAGCAGCGCGCCGCCGTTGGCCGCGTCGAAGACCTGCGAGCCGAACCGTCGGTCCGCCTCCAGGACCAGCAGCGCCGCGGCGAGCACCGGGAACGCCATCAGGATCAGGATCGACGTGAACAGCGTGTTCCAGGTGAAGATCGGCATCCGGAACATCGTCATGCCGGGGGCACGCATCCCGATGATGGTGGTCAGGAAGTTCACCGCGCCGAGGATCGTGCCGAACCCGGCCAGCGCCAGGCCCATGATCCACATGTCGGCTCCGATCCCCGGCGACCGTTCCAGACTGTTCAGCGGCGCGTAGGCGAACCACCCGAAGTCGGCGGGCCCCGAAGGCACCAGCAGCGAGCCCATCACGATCAGTCCGCCGAACAGGAACAGCCAGTACGACAGCATGTTCAGCCGGGGGAAGGCGACATCGGGCGCGCCGATCTGGAGCGGCATGATCTCGTTGGCGAACCCGGCGAAGGTCGGTGTCGCGAAGAGCAGCAGCATGATCGTGCCGTGCAGGGTGAACAACTGGTTGAACTGCGTGTTGTCCACGATCTGGGTGCCAGGTCGGGCCAGCTCGGCGCGCATCACCAGCGCCATCAGACCGGCGGCCAGGAAGAACAGGAAGGACGTGACCAGGTACAGATGGCCGATCTTCTTGTGGTCGGTCGTGGTCAGCCAGTCGACCACCACGCGTCCCGGTTTCCTGGTCCGTACGGGTCGTGCCGGTGCCTGTACGGCCTCGGTCCCCATCGCTCGCCCCTTCGCTGCCGCGTCCTGGGCCCGTGATGCACGCACGCCATGATGCTCGTGTCCCCGGCTCGCTCCGACAGGGGGCGTACGGGGGAAGTGTGTGGGAACCGTGCATTTCCCATGAGTCGGGGCTTCCGGGAGCCGTCCGGGAATCGGTGGGAAAAGGCCGGACACGCGCCGGACGCACACGGCCCCGGACATGCTTTCCGACGGGCTATTCGCGATGGTGTCGAAGCGGTCGGGAATTACGTTCACCAGCACGCGGAAGGCGTAAGGAACCGCTCGTACGTGTGACTGGGTTGGGCCGAAACGGGTGTCGTGGTTCTGTGACAGAAGCGTGACTGCGGGGGGACAGCGGGGCCTCCGTCCGCCTACCGTGGCGGTCATGGCACCCTTTCCCACCCCTTCCGAAGAGCCCCGGGACGACCCCGACGCCTACGTCGGTCTGGAGGCGCAGCAGGCCGAGCGCCGCGCCGCGGAACGCGGCTGGTCCACGGTCAGAAAGCTGCCGCCGGGCGCGATCATCACCATGGAGTACCGCTTCGGCCGGCTGAATCTGGAGGTCGAGGACGGCCGGGTGAAACGAGCCTGGAAGGGCTGAACCCGAGCGCCGGCGGTCGAGGACGGCGAAGGCCCGGCTCCGAAGGGAGCCGGGCCTTCGCCGTGCGGGGCATGGGCTGTGCGTACCGGGCCCCGCTGTCTCGTGTCAGCCGCCTCCGACCGGTCGGGCCGAGGTCGCGTTGCGCGCCACCCGGTCCGCGTGGGGCGGCCTACGGGTGCCGAGCGGGGTCACCGGGGTCCGCTCCGACCTGGTCAGATGCGGGCCGGGGGCCAGGTGCAGCGGCACGATCGGGGGGTGGGCGGCGCGGGCCGCGATGCCGGTCTCCCGGGCGCTCGCGGGCTCCTCGTCGGGCGCGCGCAGCGGGGCCGTGCCCACGGCGGGCGTCGGCGCGGATACCGGCGTGGGCGCCGTACGACGGTCGCGCCAGGCGTCCCGCAGCGAGAACAGCCCGACCTCCGCGCGGGCGATCAGCGGCTCGAACCAGGGCAGCGCCAGCATGATCAGCAGGCCGGCGGCCCAGCCCAGCAGGACGTCGCTCAACCAGTGCGTACCGAGGTAGACCGTGGTGAGACCGACGCCGAGCGAGATCACGGCGGACAGTGCGGACAGCCAGCGCCTGGCCCTCGGCGTCGACGCCAGATAGGCCAGGATGCCCCAGGTCACCACGGCGTTGGCGGTGTGTCCCGAAGGGAATATGTCGCCGCCCAGCCACATCTCGTTGGAGCCGATCTCGGTGGCGTAGTGGGGACCGAGCCGGCCCATGCCGAGCTTGGCGGCGCCGACGGTGATGTTCAGCAGCAGCAGCGACACGCCGAGGGCGAGCATCGGTCGCAGGGTGTGCTGTCTCCAGGAGCGCCAGCCCAGCCAGGCGGCGACCATCACGGCGGTGGGGCCGCGCTGGCCCAGGACGACGTAGTAGTCCAGGAAGGCGTGGATCTGCTGCCACTGCTGGTACGGCCGGAAGAACATGATCTGCCAGTCGAGCCGGACCAGCCAGGACGTGATGACGACGGCCCACACGATGGCGACGTAGAAGGCCAGGGTGGAGGCGAACAGCACCACCCGGTGGCGGGTCATCACCGGTACATCGATGTGGGTCGGCCGTTCCGGCTCACGGTCCAGCCTTGAGAAGACCCGGTCCAGACGGGTCGGCTTTAGTTCGGTACGCACTCAATCGACGTTACAGCGAGTGAGCTCCGACGCGGCGTGAATCACCGGCTTTGTGATGACGCCGTGATGTGGGATTCATCTCAGAATGATGTTTATTTCTGCTGAATGATGAATCGTTGCGCCACTCGGCCTTCAATTCCATGGCCCAATACTGAGCAGTCGTTTTGTGGCCCTTTTGAATTCGTTCACCCATTGCTCGCACGGAATTGCCCCGCCGCTCGCTGTCCGTCGCCGCCGGTCACGGCGGACCGGAACCATTCAGCCAGAACGCCCCGTAGACCGCCGACACCACCGCGACACCGCCGAGAACCGTGGCTGACCTGGGCGTACGCGTGTCGGCGAGAGTGCGCGCGAGAGGCAGCAGCAGGGGGAAGGCCGGCATCAGCAGCCGGGGCTTCGAGCCGAAGTAGCTCGACGCGCACAGCGCCAGCGCGGTGACGACCCCCGCGTAGACCAGCAGCGGGAGCGGCTGTCCCTGACGTAGACAGACCGCGTACAGCCAAATGATCGACGCCACTGCGATGATCAGCCCGACACCCGCCAGGGCCGACGGGAACGACGTGAACTTGTCGGCGACGAATCGCGCGAAGGCGTAGCCGCCGTCGAAGCCGTTGCGCCACCCCGCCTGGACGTCGAGATAGCCGAGCGGGCCCCTGCCCGTGCGACCGCCGACCCACAGGACATAGCCGACGGCACCCAGAGGCGCGAGGAGCATCCCGAGCGCGCGCGGCCACGAACGAGCGCCGCCCCATGACTCCGCACTCCGGTTTCGTACGAACGGGGGACGGGGGGTGGCGACTCCGGTGCGCGGGAGGGCGGACCGCCGCTCCCGTACGTACGACACGATCGCCGCCGCCCACACCGCCGCCACCACCGCGAGCCCCACGGGCCGGGTCAGCCCGGCGAGCGCCGCGAGGAGGCCCGCGGCCACCCAGCGGCCGGTGAGGACGGCGTACAGCGACCACGCGGCCAGCGCGGTGAACAGGGACTCCGTGTACGCCATCGACTGCACGACCCCGACCGGCAGCACGGCCCACAACAGCACCGCGCACACCCCGACCCGGCGCCCGTACACCCGGTCCGCGACCGCGAAGATCCCCCAGGCCGCCGCGAGCGAGGCGAGGGTGCCGACGACGAGACCGGCGTGGGCGTACGACAGCGGGGTCACCGCGGACACCGCCCGCTCCAACCAGGGCAGCAGCGGGAAGAAGGCCAGGTTCGAGTGGATGTCGCCGTTCGGCAGCCGCACCTCGTAGCCGTAGCCGAGCTCGGCGACCCGGGTGTACCAGAGCGAGTCCCAGCGGGCCGACAGCAGCGTCAGGGCACTCGTGTCGCGCGCCGCGCTCCACACGGCGAGGACGACGAGGCCGAGGACGCGCACGGCCGCGTACCCGAGGAGCGCGGGGGCGGCCCGCCTCAGGAGGGGCGCCGCCGGGCGCGTGGCGAGATCGGTCACGCGCTCGATTATCGACGGCGCCAGGAACCGGCCGGGACGCCATCACGTGGTGCTCCGTGATGGACCGTGACCGAGGAACCACGGACGAGTGATGAAGGAGCCATGAAGGACCGGTGGACGGCCCGGCGCGTGGCGTATGCCACACGTCACATGAGGGTTCCATGAGACACCCACCACGTTCCACTGGCGGGAACTCGCGTACGCTGACGGCTCGCTCGCCTTTCGTTGCGCGGGCCCGGGACACCGCTCCTCCCGGGCCGTGACCGCCGGGGACTCCCCATCCCGCCGGTTCCGCCGGACGCGAGAGAATTCTGGGAGGTACGTACATGTCCGGGACGCCCACGGCCGCCGCACCGCGCCGTCGGGACGCCGGGGCCGGTGCACACCGCTGGGTCGTCCTCGTGGTCCTCTGCGTCAGCCTGCTGCTCGTCGCCGTCGACGCCACCGTGCTGCACGTGGCGGTGCCCGCCGTCACCGAGGACATCAAGCCGAGCGCCATGGAGCTGCTCTGGATCGTCGACGTCTACCCGCTGGTCTGCGCCTCCCTGCTGATCCTCTTCGGCACGCTCGGCGACCGGGTCGGCCGCAGACGGATCCTCCTCCTCGGCTACGCCCTCTTCGGCGTCGCCTCCGCCCTCGCCGCCTGCGCCGACAGTCCCCAGGTGCTGATCGCCGCCCGCGCCCTGCTCGGCGTCGGCGGCGCGATGATCATGCCCGCCACGCTGTCGATCCTGCGGCAGGTCTTTCCCGACCGCCGCGAACGGGCGCTCGCCATCGGCATCTGGAGCGCGGTCGCCGCCGTGGGCGCGGCCGTCGGACCCCTCCTCGGCGGGTTCCTGCTGGAGCACTTCTGGTGGGGCTCGGTCTTCCTCGTCAACATCCCGCTGATGCTGGTCAGCCTGCCGATCGGACGTCTGCTGCTCCCCGAGTCGACGGGCGACCGCGACGGCCCCTGGGACGTGGTGGGTGCCCTGATGGCCGCGGTCGGTCTCTTCGGCGTCGTCTTCGGTGTCAAGCGGCTCGGCGGCGGCCACCCGCCGCTCGACCCGGGCACCGCGCTCGCGCTCCTCGGCGGCGGCGCCCTGCTGATCGCGTTCGTACGACGCCAGCGGCGCCGGAAGCATCCACTGGTCGACCTGCGGATGTTCGCGCGGCCCGCCTTCAGCACCTCCGTCGGCTGCATCGTCCTCGCGATGCTCGCGCTGGTGGGGCTCGAACTGATCGCCGCGCAGTATCTGCAACTGGTCCTCGGTCTGTCCCCGCTGGAGACGGGGCTGCGACTGCTGCCGCTGACCGTCGCCGCGATGGCCGCCGGACTCGTCGGCTCCCACCTGCTGCACCGCTTCGGGCCGCGCCGCATGGTGTCCCTCGGCTTCTGCCTCACCGCCTTCGCGGTCGTGCTGCTGACCGCGATGGGACGCCACGACAACGCGGGGCTGCTGCTCGCCGGGTTCGTGCTGCTGGGCTTCGGCCTGGAGACGACCCTGTTCGGGGCGTACGAGTCGATGCTGAGCGAGGCGCCCGCGTCGTCGGCGGGCGGGGCGGCGGCGATCGGTGAGACCTCCTACCAGCTCGGCGCCGGCATCGGGATCGCGCTCCTCGGCAGTGTGATGAACGCGGCGTACGCGCCCGGGTTGTCGTCGGTGCCGGGGGTGCCCGGTTCGGCCTCCCAGGCCGCAGGGCACTCGCTGGGCGAGGCGTACGAGGTCGCCGACCGGTTGGGTGGCTCCTCGGGTGAGGCCCTGCGGCAGGCCGCCCGCGACTCCTTCGTCCACGGGCTGCACGTGACGCTGCTGGTGAGCGCGGCGCTGCTCGTCCTCGGCGCGGTGATGGCCCTGCGGCTGCCCCGGGGCATGGAGTGCTCGGGCCCGGCGGAGGTGCCGGGACCGCGGGAGGCTTCCGGGGCGACGCCGGCGCGCGCGGAGTCGCTGCGCTGAGCCGCGCTCGGCTGTGCCGAGGGGCTGGGCCCCGTGCGACGAGTGGGTACGGTGGTTAGCGTCGCTAGTTTTGTGAGCCGGAGGTGCACCCCATGAGCTTCGACCCCACCGATCTCCTCGGTCTCGACGATCTGCTCGACCCCGAGGATCTCGCCGTGCGGGACACCGTGCGCAGTTGGGCGAGGGACCGGGTGCTGCCGTATGTGGCCGAATGGTACGAGCGGGGGGAACTGTCCCAGATCCGTGAGCTGGCGCGCGAGTTGGGGGCGATCGGGGCCCTCGGGATGTCGCTGCGGGGATACGGGTGCGCGGGTGCCGGCGCGGTGCAGTACGGGCTCGCCTGTCTGGAGCTGGAGGCCGCGGACTCGGGGATCCGGTCGCTCGTGTCCGTGCAGGGGTCGCTCGCGATGTACGCGATCCACCGGTTCGGCAGCGAGGAGCAGCGGCAGACCTGGCTGCCGCGCATGGCCTCCGGTGAGGTCATCGGATGCTTCGGGCTGACCGAACCCGACCACGGGTCCGACCCGGCGTCGATGCGTACGTTCGCCAAGAGGGACGGCTCCGACTGGGTCCTCACCGGGCGGAAGATGTGGATCACCAACGGGTCCGTCGCCGGGGTCGCCGTGGTGTGGGCGCAGACCGAGGAGGGGGTGCGGGGCTTCGTCGTGCCCACCGACACGGACGGTTTCTCCGCGCCGGAGATCAAGCACAAGTGGTCCCTGCGTGCCTCCGTCACCAGTGAACTCGTCCTGGACGACGTGCGGTTGCCCGCCGACGCCGTACTGCCGGACGTAACCGGGCTGAAAGGCCCGCTGAGTTGTCTTTCGCACGCCCGCTACGGAATCGTGTGGGGCTCGATGGGTGCCGCGCGGACCTGTTTCGAGGCGGCCGTCGAATACGCGAAGACACGGGAGCAGTTCGGGAAGCCGATCGGGGCATTCCAGCTCACCCAGGCCAAACTCGCCGACATGGCGGTCGAGTTGCACAAGGGGATTCTGCTCGCCCACCATCTGGGGCGGCGGATGGACGCGGGACGGCTCCGTCCCGAGCAGATCAGCTTCGGCAAGCTGAACAACGTCCGTGAGGCGATCGAGATCTGCCGTACCGCCCGCACGATTCTCGGCGCGAACGGGATCTCCCTGGAGTACCCGGTGATGCGGCACGCGACGAACCTGGAGTCCGTGCTCACCTACGAGGGCACCGTCGAGATGCACCAACTGGTGCTGGGCAAGGCGCTCACCGGTCTTGACGCCTTCCGGTGAGCCGCGTCGGGTGACCCGGACACCGCAAGGACGGGCCGGCGAGCGGCCCTGCCTCAGCTCTGGTTGAAGAAGCCGTCCACCGGACGGCTCGCGACCTCGCCGCTGACGATCTCCGTGTCGGCGGGGGTCAGCAGGAACACGCGGTTCGACACGCGCTCGATCGATCCGCGCAGACCGAAGATCAGACCGGCCGCGAAGTCGACGACACGCTTGGCGTCGGCGGGCTCCATGTTCGTGAGGTTCATGATCACCGGGACGCCGTCCCGGAAGAGCTCGCCGATGTGCCGGGCGTCACGGAAGCTGTCCGGCGTGACCGTGCCGATCCGGCGGCCGTGCTCATGCGCAGACTCGGACGCGACCTTGACACGAGGGTCGGTGACCCAGGCCTCGCCGGAGCCGGACTCCCGCTCATCGGCGTAGTCGTCGTCGTAGTAACGCTCGTCATCGTTGTCGTCGACGAGGCCAAGCCAGGCACTCGCCTTGCGCACCGATCCCATGGACGCCTCCTCTCGCAGCGGTCTTTCGTGCTTTCCGCATCCCTATCGTCGTCCATGATGCGGATGTCTCGCCAAGTGGATAGACGCCGCACGGGGGTTTCGTGACGGTACTGGTGCAGAACGAATTCGTCGAGAGTCCATGTGCCCCAAGGGCTCCGCTGTACACACTCGCTGACAGGGAGTGAAATAATATTGTTCACGGCGTTTGGGTGAGTCCTACTGCGTCCGGGTGAACGTTCCGGCAGCTACGATGCGGCGACGCCGACAGGCGTGCGGAGGCACCGGGAGACACGGGGGAGTGTCGTGTTCGGAATAGTGAGGCCCTGTAGCCATCGGCTGGGCGAGGGGCTGCGGACGCAGTGGATGGCGCATCTGTGCGGGCTCTGTCTCGCGCTGCGCGGAGATCACGGGCAGTTCGCTCGAATCGTCACCAATTATGACGGTTTGCTGGTCTCGGTTCTGACGGAGGCTCAGGCCGAGCGCGGCACCGACTGGCGGCGTACCGCCGGGCCCTGTCCGCTGCGCGGGATGCGTACCGCCTCCGTCGCACAGGGCGAGGGCGCGCGGCTCGCCGCCGCCGTCTCCCTGGTGCTCGCCTCTGCCAAGGTGCGTGACCATGTCGCCGATGGGGATGGACTGCTCGCGCGCAAGCCGGTGGCGCACGCCGCGCGCCGGATCGCGACGAACTGGGGGCGCGCGGGGGCGCGTACGGGATCGGACATCGGGTTCGACACGGCGGTGCTGGTCGACGCCGTGGACCGCCAGCTCGGTATCGAGGCGCTCGCCGGTCCCGGCACCCCGCTGCTGACGGTCACCGAACCGACCGAGACGGCGACCGCGGCGGCGTTCGCGCACACCGCGATCCTGGCCGGTCGGCCGGGCAACGCCGAACCGCTCGCCGAGGCGGGACGCCTCTTCGGGCGGCTCGCCCATCTGCTGGACGCGGTGGAGGACCGGGCCGCCGACGCCGCCGCCGGCGCGTGGAACCCGCTGACCGCCACGGGCACCTCCCTCACCGAGGCCCGACGGCTTGCCGACGACGCCCTGCACGGCATCCGCCTCGCCCTGCGCGAGGCCGATTTCGTGGACGGCAAGCTGGCCCATCTGCTTCTCGTCCACGAACTGCGCAGGTCGGTGGAGCGCGCGTTCGGAACCGTGCCGGTGTGCTCGGCGCATCAGCAGGGCGGGGCGCATCAGCAGGGCGGGGCGCCGATGCCGGGCAATCCGTACGCGGGCGGCGCCGGTGACCCGTACGCCGGGGGCGGGGGGAATCCGTACGTCGGCGGTGGAGGGAATCCGTTCGGTGGTGGTGGCGCGGGCTACGGCGGTGGCGGGGGCGGTGGTTTCGGTGGGGCGCCCGCGCCGCAGCCGCCGCGGCGGCGCGGGTTCTGGGCGGGGTGCGGGATGTTCACGCTGCTGTGCTGCACCTGTCAGATGTGTTGCGCGAAGGAGTACGAGGGCCCCTGGTCCCGGAAGAAGCGCGAGGGCATCTGCCGGGACTGCGACTGCTGCGACGCATGCGAGTGCTGTGGCTGTGACTGCTGAGAGGACAGCCGCGCGGGACCGGGCAACAGGGGAACGCGAGGGGAGGGGCGCGTGTGCGAAGGCCGAGGGAAAAACGCGAACGGCGCCCCTCGGAACCGGGGCGCGCAGTGGGGCTCAGCTCAACAGGAGGAGGACCACACTCGACCGAAGTCGATGTGGGAGCGCTTGACCAGCCACTGCTGCGGATGCATGGGCCAAGTGGAACAGGCATCCGAAGACGCGTCAACCGACTTGAGACGTGGGGCTCATAGTTCGGACACCCTTGACAGTGAAGGGGAAAGGCCGCCGTACTCTCGGCGCAGACCGCTGCTGAGGGGCTCGGTCGCCCGCGTCCGTGTCACCGGACGCGCTCGTGTGAAGGCACCCGTGTTCGACTCGGATTCACGGAGCCTTTCGCATGCCGTCTGCCTCTTCCTCCCACCCCTCTCACCCCTCTCATCCCTCCCTGTCCTTCTTGCGCCCGTCCCTGGTGATCGTCGGGGCCGGGCCCCGCGGCACCGGGCTGGTCGAGCGGATCGCCGCCAACGCCGGTGCGCTCTACGCGGGCGCGGGCTTCGGCATCCATCTCGTCGATCCCCATCCGCCGGGCGCCGGGCGTATCTGGCGTGCGGAGCAGTCGCCGTTGCCGTGGATGAACTCGTGGGCCGAGGACGTCACGATGTTCACCGACGAGACGGTGAGCATGGCGGGGCCCGTACGGGAGGGGTCCACCCTGCATGAGTGGGCGGGCCTCGACGGGCGGGTCTTCCCGGACCGGCGGACCCAGGGCGAGTATCTGCGCTGGGTGCACGAGAGCGCGGTGGCCGACCTGCCCGAGGAGGTCACCGTCCACCATCATCCGCGGCGGGCGCTACGGGTGACCGGTCTGCCCGAAGGGCGTCAGCAGGTGTGGCTGGAGGGGCGCCCCCGTCCGCTGGACGCGGACCTCGTCGTCTTCGCGCTCGGCCATCTTGACGCCGAACTCGAGTCCCCGTCGAGCCGCGCCGTGACCTGGAGCGACTCGTCAACGGGACGGTGGCGCTGCTCCAGCACCGGGGACTGTTCCGCACCTTCTACCCGGGCAGCACGCTCCGCGAGCACCTGGGCCTCGACCGGCCCGCCCACCGGCCCGTCGTGACAGGGGGAGCGTCATGACACACCGCCGCACGGGAGCGGCTTGCCAAGTACGGGCCGTGCTCGAGGCCTTCCAAGACCCCGGGTGGCGGAACCGAACGGCCGAACGGCCCAACGCATCATTTCCGGACACCCCCGGGCGGTGGACCCTGGTACTCCGACCGGGCGCCTCGGGCGGTGGCCTCCACCGCGGCCGACGATAGTGGTGATCGTAGCTTCCGGGCCCTGCGGCCTGCTCCGACGACCCGTCAGCCGATCCCTCCGGGAGCCGATAAGGATTCACACAGAACCCGCACATATGGCCTGGTGGGATCAACTGGCATGGAGGGCGCGCCAGTTGGATTCCGAGAGGCCGAAAGGCACCCTTGCGTGGGTCGGCGGTACGGCCGAATACTTCCCCCCAGCGCCTTGTCAGGGACACGGCGTGTCCGGAATCCGGACCGACGCCCCTGATCTGCGCCTCACGGGCCCCGACCCCACGCGGGCCCCCGACTTCCCTTTGGAGGGAACGAACAGTGAGGATCAAGCGCACCACCCCCCGCAGCGGCATAGCGAGACGGACCCGGCTGATCGCCGTGACCGCCGGACTCGCGGCCGCAGCCGCCGTCACGGTCCCCACCGCCAACGCGGCAGGCACCCAGACGTTCAGCGCCTCCGAGCTCAAGAGCGCCAGCTCATCGGTGCTCAAGGCTGACATCCCGGGTACCGCCTGGGCGATCGACCCGGCGACGGACAAGGTTGTCGTCACCATCGACAGCACCGTCTCCCAGGGCGAGCTCGCGCAGATCAAGGAGGCGGCGGGCGAGAACGCCGGCGCCCTGACGATCAAGCGGACCCCGGGCAAGTTCAACAAGCTGATCAAGGGCGGCGACGCCATCTATGCGAGTAGCTGGCGCTGTTCCCTGGGCTTCAACGTCCGCAGCGGGAGCACGTACTACTTCGTGACGGCCGGTCACTGCACCGACGGCGCGGGCACCTGGTACTCCAACTCCGGCCGCACCACGGTCCTCGGCCCGACCGCCGGGTCGAGCTTCCCGACCAACGACTACGGCCTCGTGCGCTACAGCAACACGTCCATCGCCAAGGACGGCACCGCGGGCAGCGTGGACATCACCAGCGCGGCCACCCCGAGCGTGGGCACCAACGTCATCCGCACCGGCTCCACCACCGGTACCCGTACCGGACGTGTGACCGCTCTCAACGCGACCGTGAACTACGGTGGCGGCGACATCGTCTACGGCATGATCCAGACCACGGTCTGCGCCGAGCCCGGCGACTCCGGCGGCCCGCTCTACGGCAGCAACGGCGTCGCGTACGGTCTCACCTCCGGCGGCAGCGGCAACTGCACCTCCGGTGGCACGACCTTCTTCCAGCCGGTCACCGAGGCCCTGAGCGCGTACGGCGTCTCGGTCTACTAGGTCGGCGGATCGACAGGCCGGCGGATCTACAGGTCGGCCGATCTGCAGATCTACAGATCGACAGGTCGAGTGGGAGTCGGCGTACTTCCCCCGGGGCCGACTCACCACCCGGCCGCAGCAGGCGACAGGCGAGCCCCCGCACACCATGTGTGCGGGGGCTCGCCCTCGTTCCGGCGAAGGGGCGTCAACGGGGGGGCGATCCGTGGCCCTGTTCACGAAGGGCCGTAGGCGCCTTCAGGGGCGCGGGGAACTGCGCGAGAAGCCCCACCGGCTCACCGGCTCACCGGCCTCGCGGCTCACCGGCCTCGCGGCCCACCGGCCTCGCGGACCCGGGCTGAGGGTCGAAGGGGTGCGGGCCCGAGAGTCGATGCGGAAGCAACTCCAGCCCCGCGAGGCCCGTTTGTATCCGGACCGTCTAGAGCGTTTTTCAGACAGGACTAGACCTCACCCGTTGCTGACGAGGTCATTGCTTCCCGTGTTTGCAGTGCGAATTCCTGTGACCGTCAGGTGGGGCGTTACCAGACGGTAATGACATAGGGGGCGCGCACCCTCGTTGTGTGCTCGGCCTGAAGTCGACCTTGTGTGCTCCCTGTGCGCCTAGGAATAGTTGTCGCCGCACAGTTGGCATGGACGCGGCGTTTTTACAGCCTGTCGCCTCCTTGCCCGAACGCCTTCCGGTCGAACGGGGCCCCCACGCCCTCTCGGCCAACCCCCCCACAGGAGGACGCGAGTTGAAGCATCGACGCATACCCGGGCGCCGTGCCGTCGTGACGGGTGCGGGCATCGCCGCACTGGTCGCCGCGGGAGTGACCTTCCAGACTGCGAACGCGAGTGAGACCGCGCCGGCCCCCGAGCCGAAAGCGCTCTCCATCACGGCGGCCGGAAAGCTCGCCCTGACCCTCGACGCCGACCTCGGCGCCGACGCGGCGGGAACGTACTACGACGCGAAGAGCAAGCTCCTCGTCGTGAACGTGCTGGACGAGGCCGCCGCCGAGACCGTCGAGGCGGCCGGCGCCAAGGCCCGCATCGTGGAGAACTCCCTCGCCGAGCTGAAGAGCGCCCGGACGACCCTCAAGGCGGACGCCACCATCCCCGGTACCGCCTGGGCCACCGACCCGACCACCAACAAGGTCGTCGTCACCGCGGACCGCACCGTCTCCGAGGCCGAGCTGGCGAGACTCACCAAGGTCGTGGACGGCCTCGGGGCCAAGGCCGAACTCAAGCGCACCAAGGGCGAGTACAAGCCCTTCGTCGCGGGCGGAGACGCCATCACCGGCGGCAGCGGCCGCTGCTCCCTCGGCTTCAACGTGGTCAAGGGCGGCGAGCCGTTCTTCCTGACGGCCGGTCACTGCACCGAGGGCATCTCCACGTGGTCGGCCGGCGGCCAGGTCATCGGCGAGAACGCGGACTCCAGCTTCCCCGGCGACGACTACGGCCTGGTGAAGTACACCGCCGACGTCGACCACCCCAGCGAGGTCAACCTCTACAACGGCTCCACGCAGGCCATCTCCGGGGCCGCCGAGGCGACCGTGGGCATGAAGGTCACCCGCAGCGGTTCGACCACCCAGGTCCACAGCGGCACGGTCACCGGCCTCGACGCCACCGTGAACTACGGCAACGGCGACATCGTCAACGGCCTCGTCCAGACCGACGTCTGCGCCGAGCCGGGCGACAGCGGCGGCTCGCTCTTCTCGGGTGACAAGGCCATCGGCCTCACCTCCGGCGGCAGCGGCGACTGCACCTCGGGTGGTGAGACGTTCTTCCAGCCCGTCACCGAGGCGCTGTCGGCGACCGGCACGCAGATCGGCTGACAGCCGGTCAGCCGGCCGGCCGCTCCGCCGGCTTCTTCCTCAGGGCCGCCATCACCACGGTGATGGCGGCCCCGCCACTGCCCAGGCGGAGAGCACGAGCAGCGGGCCGGTGATGTCGTTGCCCTCGAAGTAGGCGAGGGAGCGGGCCACCCAGACGCCCGCGCCCGGTGGCAGTGCCGGGCCGATCGCCGCCCAGAACGGCGGGAGCAGCGGCGGCGGCAGCGCCCCGCCCGCGCTCGGATTGCCCGCGATCACCACCAGCAGGACGGCCACGCCGATGCCGGCGATCCCGAAGACGCACTGGAGCGCCAGCGTGGCCGCGCCCACCGCGAAGACGACCAGCGCCCCCAGCCCCCACAGCGCCGCCACGCCGCCCGGCAGGGCGCCCAGGACAGGGCCGGCGATGACCGCGCCGCCGAGTCCGCCGAGGATCGCGAACAGCGCGAGGGCGCCGAGGCGGATGATCCCGCGCCGGATGTTGGTGGGCCGCGCCCCCGCGCTCATCGCCAGCGCCGACGCGCACAGATAGCCGCCCACGCACCAGCCCACGACCAGATAGAAGGACGTGAGCCCGTTGGCGTCCCCGATGTCGGCCGGGGCCACGTCCACCGTCCGCACCGTGCGCCCCTCGGACCGCTCCAGCGCGCTGACGAGGGTGGTGAGCGCGTTGGCCAGGGTGCGACCGCCGCCGGAGGCGACCAGCAGGGTGTCGGTGGTACCGGCCGGGTCGATCAGCAGGGCGCCGTCGATCTCCCGGTCCATGATCTGCTCGCGCGCCGCCGCCCGGTCGGTCACCGTGCGCGGGTCCAGCGGCTCGCCCGGCAGGCCCTCCAGTCGGGTCACCGCCTGCTCGGCCGCCGCGGGCCGCGGCGCGACCACACCGAACGCCACGTCCCTGAGCTTCGGGTGGTGCAGCGCCCCCACGTACGAGGCGATGAAGAGCAGCTGCAGGGCGAGCACCCCGACGACGAGCAGGGTGGCCCGTGGGGTGACCCCGTCCTTGAGCTCGTCGAGGAGGGACCTGGGGGCGGGCCCGGCCGTCTGTGTCATGTCCCCACGGTCGGAGTCGGGTGGCGTTTGCGCAGGTGGGACGGGGCCGAATGGTTGTCGTACAGAAGTTCGAAAAGTGGTCTATGGTGGAGGCGAGGAGGCTGTGAACTGATGTTCGAGCCGGGTGGCTGAACGAGTGACTGAACGAGTGACTGATCGAGTGACTGAGCGACTGGTGGGTCGAGTGCGGGAGGTGCGTGTGCCGGGGTTCACGCATCTGCACACCGTCTCCGGGTTCTCCTTGCGGTACGGGGCCTCGCACCCGGAGCGGCTGGCCGAGCGCGCCTCCGAGCGGGGCATGGACGCCCTCGCGCTCACCGATCGGGACACCCTCGCGGGCGCCGTCCGGTTCGCCAAGGCGTGTGCCGGGGCCGGGGTCCGCCCGCTGTTCGGGGTGGAGCTGGCGGTGGGGGCGCCCGAGCCTTCCGTACGGCAGGCGCGGCGGCGCGCTCCCGTGCGCGGTGGCGCCTTCCTCGACGAGTCGACCCCTCGGGTGACGTTCCTCGCCCGGGAAGGCGCCAAGGGCTGGGCCGAGCTGTGCAGAATCGTTTCGGCGGCGCATGCGGGTGGCGGCCCGGACAGGAACAGGAGCGAGGTTCCGCCGCTGCTGCCCTGGTCGGAGTGTGCCGCCGAGGGGCTGACCGTGCTCCTCGGCCCCGCCTCCGACGTCGGGCGCGCCCTGGCCGCCGGGCGCCCCGACCGGGCCGCGAAGCTGCTGCTGCCCTGGCGGGAGAGGTACGGCGACGCCCTGCGCCTCGAAGCGATGTGGCACGGCCGTGAGGGCACCGGCCCCGGTTCGCTGCGGCTGGCCGCCCGGACCGTCGGCTTCGCCGCCGAGCAGCGGATACGGCCCGTGCTCAGCAACGCCGTCCGGTACGCCGACCCCGGCATGGGCCCGGTCGCCGACGTCCTGGACGCGGCCCGGCGGCTCGTCCCCGTCGACCCCCGGGGGGAACTGGACTCCGGGGAGGCCTGGCTCAAGGGCGCGGACGCCATGCTGGGCGTCGCCGAGCGGGTCGTCGAGGCCGCCGGGTACCGCCGTGACACCGCCCACCGGCTGCTGGAGCAGACCCGGGCCACGGCCGCCGAGTGTCTGGTCGACCCGGAGGACGACCTCGGCCTCGGCACCGTCCACTTCCCCGAGCCGCGTCTCGTCGGCGCGGACCGCCGCACCGCCCAGCGGGTGCTGGCCTCACGGGCGGCGGCCGGGATGATGCGGCACGGCTACGCCGCCCGGCGCGCGTACTGGGAGCGGATGCACCGGGAGCTGGACGTCATCGCCCACCACGGCTTCGCCTCCTACTTCCTGACGGTCGCCCAGGTCGTCGACGACGTACGGAAGATGGGGATCCGGGTCGCCGCGCGCGGCTCCGGCGCCGGCTCCCTGGTGAACCACCTCCTGGACATCGCGCACGCCGACCCCGTCGAACACGGTCTGCTGATGGAGCGGTTCCTGTCCAAACGGCGGGTCGCGCTGCCCGACATCGACATCGACGTGGAGTCCGCGCGGCGGCTGGAGGTCTACCGCGCGATCATCGACCGCTTCGGCACCGAGCGGGTCGCGACCGTCGCGATGCCCGAGACGTACCGCGTCCGCCACGCCGTCCGGGACGTGGGCGCGGCCCTCTCCCTGGACCCCGCTGACATCGACCGGATCGCCAAGTCCTTCCCGCACATCAGGGCGAGGGACGCGCGGGCGGCGCTCGAAGAGCTGCCCGAGCTGCGGCAGTTGGCGGGGGAGAAGCAGAGGTACGGCCGGCTGTGGGAGCTGGTCGAGGCGCTGGACGCCCTCCCGCGCGGGGTCGCCATGCACCCGTGCGGGGTGCTCCTCTCCGACGCGTCCCTGCTGAGCCGTACGCCGGTGATGCCGACCAGCGGCGAGGGGCTGCCCATGTCCCAGTTCGACAAGGACGACGTCGAGGACCTCGGGCTGCTCAAGCTCGACGTGCTGGGTGTGCGGATGCAGTCGGCGATGGCGCACGCGGTGGCGGAGGTGGCGCGGGCGACGGGGGAGCGGGTCGACCTGGACGCGCTCGACTTCGAGCGGGGCGAGGGCGATCCGGCGACGTACGAACTCATCCGCTCCACCGAGACGCTGGGCTGCTTCCAGATCGAGTCGCCGGGGCAGCGGGACCTGGTGGGGCGGCTCCAGCCGGCCACCTTCCACGACCTCGTGGTGGACATCTCGCTGTTCCGGCCCGGTCCGGTCGCCGCCGACATGGTGCGGCCGTTCATCGCCGCCCGGCACGGGCGGGCGCCGGTGCGCTACCCGCACGAGGATCTGGCGGAGCCGCTGCGGGAGACGTACGGCGTGGTCGTCTTCCACGAGCAGATCATCGACATCGTGCACCGCATGACCGGCTGCGGCCGGGACGAGGCCGACCGGGTGCGGCGCGGGCTGTCCGACCCCGAGTCGCAGGGGCGGATCCGGGTCTGGTTCGCGCAGCACGCGGCGGCGAAGGGGTACGACGCCGAGACGGTCGCACGGACCTGGGAGATCGTCGAGGCCTTCGGGTCGTACGGCTTCTGCAAGGCGCACGCGGTGGCCTTCGCGGTGCCGACGTACCAGTCGGCGTGGCTGAAGACGCATCATCCGGCGGCCTTCTACGCCGGGCTGCTCACGCACGATCCCGGGATGTACCCGAAGCGCCTGCTGCTGGCGGACGCGCGGCGGCGCGGGGTGCCGATCCTGCCGGTGGACGTGAACCGGTCCGCGGTCGCTCACCGTATCGAACTGGTGTCTGAATCAAAGGGGTCGGGGAAGGCGAGGGAGGCAAGGAGGCCGAGGGGGTCGGGCGAGGAGAAGGTGTGGGGGATCCGGCTCGCGCTCTCCGATGTGCACGGGATCAGTGAGGCCGAGGCGGCGCGGATCGCGGACGGGCAGCCGTACGCCTCGCTGCTGGACTTCTGGGATCGGGCGCGGCCGAGCAGGCCGCTTGCCCAAAGGCTCGCCCAGGTCGGCGCGTTGGACGCGTTCGGCGCCAACCGGCGTGATCTGCAACTGCACCTGACCGAACTGCACCGGGCGGGCCGGGGCGCGGGCGGAGGACAACTCCCGTTGTCCGGCGGGCGACGGACCGCCTCGGCCGGTCTGCCGGACCTGTCCTCCGCCGAGCGGCTCAGCGCCGAACTGGGCGTGCTGTCGATGGACGTCTCGCGCAATCTGATGGACGACCACCAGGTGTTCCTCGACGAGCTGGGCGTGGTGTCGGCCCGGCGGCTGCGCGAGGCGCGGCACGGTGAGACAGTGCTGGTCGCGGGGGCCAAGGCGGCCACCCAGACCCCGCCGATCCGCTCCGGCAAGCGGGTCGTCTTCACCACCCTCGACGACGGCACCGGCCTGGTCGACCTCGCCTTCTTCGACGACTCCCACGACACCTGCGCCCACACCGTCTTCCACTCCTGGCTGCTGCTGGTGCGCGGAGTGGTGCAGCGGCGTGGGCCGCGCAGCCTCAGCGTGGTGGGCTCCGCCGCCTGGAACCTCGCCGAACTGGTGGAGCTGCGGCGCGAGGGCGGGCTCGACGCGGTGGCACCGCGGCTGGCGGAGCCGGTGGACACCGGGAACACCGGGGGCGAGCCGGACGGCGACCGCGGCGACCGCGACGGCGACCGTGCGACCGGGGACGGCGAGGGGCCACGCGGCGACACCGGGCGGCGGATCCGGATGCCCACCGGATACGAGATGCATCCATGGG
The DNA here is from genome assembly GCF_019599145.1 of Streptomyces akebiae. Taxonomy (NCBI): domain Bacteria; kingdom Bacillati; phylum Actinomycetota; class Actinomycetes; order Kitasatosporales; family Streptomycetaceae; genus Streptomyces; species Streptomyces akebiae. The sequence goes on from NZ_CP080647.1 coordinate 8,196,135, forward strand.
CCGATCTGCGGCCCGCGGGCGAAGAGCCCTCACAAGGTCCTGCTCGGATACGGAAGTTGTGGCACCAGAGCCCAGGGAGTGCGGGATGACCATCCTCTGTGTACGTTTCCAGCTGCCGTCGGGGTACGAGGCCGCTCTGCCCGGTCTCCTCGGCCTGGTCGAGGACTTCACCCCGGTCGTGGAGGCGCTGCCGCCGGACGGCGCGCTGGCCGATCTGCGCGGCGCCGAACGGTACTTCGGCCGGGACTCCGAGGAACTGGCCCGGCTGATCCGGGTCCGCGCCCTCGCGCTGTACGGCGTCGACTGCCTGATCGGCGCCGGGCCCGGACCGCTGACGGCACGGCTGGCGCTGGGGGCGGCGGCGCCCGGGTCGCCGTGCGCGGTGCCCGAGGACCTCGTCGTGGACTTCCTCGCCGAACTGCCCGTCGGCGCGCTGCCCGGCATCGGCACCGCGACCGCCCGCACCCTGCGCGAGTACGGCCTCGAGACCATCGGCGGGGTCGCCTGCGCGCCCCTGTCCACGCTGCAGCGGCTGGTCGGCGCGCGAACCGGACGTGACCTGCACGAGAAGGCCAACGGCATCGACCGGGGACGGGTCGTACCGAACGCCGTCGCCCGCTCTCTCGCCGCCGAACAGACCTTCCCGTACGACGAGTTGAACCCCGACCGGCACCGCCGCGCCCTGCTCGCCGGCACCGAGGAACTGGGCTCCCGACTGCGCGCCCTGGAGAAGGTCTGCCGCACCCTGACCCTCACCGTCCGCTACGCCGACCGCTCTTCGACGACCCGCACCCGCACGCTCGTGGAGCCGACCGCCCACTCCCCGGCGCTGACCGCGACCGCCTACGCCCTGTACGACGCCCTCGGCCTCCAGCGCGCCCGCGTCCGCGCGGTCGCCCTGCGCGCCGAGGGCCTCACCCCCGCCGACCAGGCCTCGCACCAGCTTGCCTTCGACCCCGTCGACGAGAAGCTCCGCCGCATCGAGGAGGTCGCCGACCGCGCCCGCGCCAAGTTCGGCCCGCACGCGGTGATCCCGGGGACGCTGGCCGCGTGAGCCGCCCCCGTCGGTCCCGTCCGGTGACGGTCCGACGTCACGTGTCAGTGGCCCCGATCATCACTTGAAGTTTTTACTGACGCGTAACTTCCCACTTTTTCTACTCGCCCGTAACTTGGCGAATAAGAACAGCATCCTCGTGATCCGGATCACAGGGCGAACGTCGTCGCACGTCCCTTGAGCCGCAAGGAGATCACCCGATGCTGCCCTGGAATCGCCTGATCAGACCGTTGGCCGCCCTGTGCCTGGCCGCCGCGGCGACCCTCGTGCCCGTCACCGCCGCGGAGGCCGCCGACTCGGCCGCCGCGACCAGCCGTGGCTGGAACGACTACACCTGCAAACCCTCCAGCGCCCACCCGCGCCCCGTCGTCCTCGTCCACGGGACGTTCGCGAACTCCGTCGACAACTGGCTGGGCCTCGCGCCGTACCTCGTGAACCGCGGCTACTGCGTCTACTCCCTCGACTACGGCCAGCTCCCCGGCGTCGCGTTCTTCCACGGGCTGGGCCCCATCGAGAAGTCGGCGGAGCAACTCGACGCCTTCGTCGACCGGGTGCTCGCCGCGACCGGCGCCGCCGAGGCCGACCTCGTCGGCCACTCGCAGGGCGGCATGATGCCCCGCTACTACCTCAAGTTCCTCGGCGGAGCCGCCGAGGTGAACGCACTCGTCGGCATCGCGCCCTCCAACCACGGCACCACCCTGAACGGCCTCACCCAGCTCCTCGACCACTTCCCCGGCGCCGGTGACCTCCTCTCCAGCGCCACCCCGGCCCTCGCCGACCAGGTGGTCGGATCCCCCTTCATGACCAAGCTCAACGCGGGCGGCGACACCGTCCCCGGCGTGACCTACACGGTCCTCGCCACCCGGTACGACGAGGTGGTCACGCCCTACCGGTCCCAGTTCCTCGACGGGCCGAACGTACGCAACATCGTCATCCAGGACCTCTGCGCGCTCGACCTCTCCGAGCACGCGGCGATCGGGCTCCTCGACCGGATCGCGTTCCACGAGGTCGTCAACGCCCTGGACCCGGCCCACGCCACCCCGACGACCTGCCTCTCGGTCGTCGGCTGACACGTGCCGGTGCGTTCCGCCGGGGCCTGTCCGGCCTGAGCCGCCCGACAGGCCCCGGAAGTCGTCAGCGGCCGTGCCGGCCACCCGTCGTCGCGCGGCGGCGGGCCGCGGCGAAGAGGAGGGAGGAACCGAGCGCCAGGACGGCCGCGCCGCCGAGGGCCAGATACGGGGTCATGCCGTCGCCACCGGTGTCGGCGAGGCCGTCCTTGCCGCCGGCGGGTTCCGCGAGACCGGCGGAGGCGGCTTCCGCGGCCGCCCCGTCGTCGGTCGTCGACTTGGCGGTCGGTGACGCGTCGTCGGAGACGGCCTTCGCGGCCCCCTGGGCCGACGGCTTCTCCGTCGCCTGCGCCGAGGCCCTGGGCGTCGGGTCCGTCGTCGTGCTCGCGTCGTCGTCGCCGTGGCCGCCGTGCTCGACGGTCGACTCATCCGCGCCCTCCTCGATCTGCTCCTCGGAGGGCGCGGACGCGCTGTCCCCGTCGGCACCGCCGCTTCCGAACGAGACGTCCGAGCAGGAGTAGAACGCCTCCGGGCTGTCCGAGCGCTGCCAGACCGCGTACAGCAGATGCCTGCCGGAGCGCTGCGGGAGCGTGCCGGAGAACCTGTAGAAGCCGCCGGACGCGGCCGCGTCGGTGGCCGTCGCCACCGGGTCCGCCAGGTCGAGGTCGTCCCAGGCGAGCGGCCGGGACGGGTCGTAGCCGCTCTTGGTGACGTACACCCGGAACGTCCCCTTGTGCGGGGCCGTCACCCGGTACGCGAAGGCGTACGACCCGGCGCGCACGCTCGTCGCCGGCCAGTCGGCGCGGGCCAGATCGAGGCCCTGGAACGTCTCGTCGCCCGCGCTGCACAGCTCGCCGTCCGGGATCAGCTCCCGGTGACGGCCGGCCGCGTCGCCGATCCGTACGCCGTTCCAGTCGTAGAGCGCCTGGGTGCCGCCGGCCGCGACCGCCGCCCCACAGGCCGCCGACCTCGGGTTCTCGGGGCCCTCCGCGTAGCACTGCGCCACCCGGCTCACCGGGTCGCCCAGCGAACCGTGCGCCACGGCCGGCCCGGCGGCGGACACCGTCAGGGCGAGCGGGGCGACACCGATCGCCCCCAGCGCACCGACCGCGCTCATCGCACCGACGACACGTGCGGTGGCGGACGCGGTGGTCCTGCGGCGGGCAGCGGGCATGGCGAAACACTCCTCGCGACGGTCCTGAACGGTTCCCGGGTGGGTCCCGAGCGCCGGGGGCGATCAGCAAACTAGCCCCGAGGAACGGCGGAATCGCCTGCTGAGGGCGGGTGCGGAGGATCCTTATGGTGGCGTTAAGGATGGGCTAACCGAGGGCTCAGGAAAGGCTGTTGGGAAGCCTGTCGGGAATCCTGTTCGAAGATCCGGTTCTTACCTCGGTGCGTGACACTGGGGCCGTTCGTATCCGTCGTGGAGAGTCGTAGAGAAGGGAACCCGCGCATGAGCGCCGTACGTGGAACATCCGTGGACATCGCCACCGAGGACGGCACCGTCGACGCCTACTTCGTCCACCCCGACGACGACGCCGCGCATCCGGCGGTCCTGTTCTACATGGACGCGTTCGGGCTGCGGCCGCATCTGAGGGCGATGGCCGACCGGCTGGCCGGCGCCGGGTACGCGGTCCTCGTGCCCAACGTCTTCCACCGGTCGGGGCGGACCCCGGTGTTCGACCTGCCCGAGTTCATCGATCCGGCCGCGCGCCCGGAGATATGGGACCAGATCCTGCCGGTCATGCTGGCGCTGACGCCGGACCTCGCGCTACGGGACGCGGCGGCGTATCTGGGATGGCTCGCCGACGACCCGCGGGCAGCCGAGGGGCCCGTAGGGATCACCGGGTACTGCATGGGCGCCCGGCTGGCCCTGCACACCGCCGGTGCCTTTCCCGAACGGGTCGCCGCCGCGGCCGGCTTCCACGGGGGACGTCTGGCGACCGACGAGCCGGACAGCCCGCATCTGGCGGTGGACCGGATCACCGGCGAGGTGTACTTGGGTCACGCGGACGAGGACCCGTCCCTGCCCCCGGAGCAGATCGACCTGCTCGACAAGACGCTCACCGAGGCCGGGGTCCGCCACCGTACCGAGGTCTACACGGGCGCCTCGCACGGCTACACCCAGGCCGACACCGCCGCGTACGACGCCGAGGCGACGGAACGCCACTGGACGGCCCTGCTGGACCTGCTGGACCGCACCCTGCGCTCAGGGGCCTGACCGGGCCCGTCGACGCCCACGGGGCCGTCCGCCCCGACGCCCCTGGTCGGGGCGTCGGGGCGGGGTTGCTGGAGTGGGTGGACGCGCGTACGTGCGTGCGGGCTCGCGGCGGGAGCGCGCGGGCTCAGCCGTCCGGCCACCAGGTGCGCGCGATGTCCTTTCGCACTTCCCGGCGCTCGACGGGGCGTTCGTCGGCCTCGTCCCGCACCCGGCGGGACGAGGACTTCCTCAGGGGCTTCTGCACGGTCGTACGGCGCATGGCTGCCTCCTTGCGTCTACCCGTGTTCCGCGTTTTCACGGAGGTAGACCTTTTCCGGGAGCGTTACTCATCGTTCGTGCTCTGTCAGTGGCGGCTGTCACCATCTGGACTGTCAGTGGCAGGTGTCACTCTGGCGGCATGACCAACATCGACGACGGCGAAACCTCCCCGGCCCCGCGAACACCGAAGAACCCGGCGGCAGATGACCCTCCGAGGGCCGTCGACTGGGACGCGGAAGCCCCCGCCTTCGACGACGAACCCGATCATGGCCTGCGGGAACCCGTCGTCCGGGAGGCCTGGGCGGCCCGGCTGCGGGACTGGCTGCCCAGGCGTCCCTCGGACGTGCTCGACCTCGGCTGCGGCACCGGCAGCCTGTCACTCCTCGCGACCGAGCAGGGGCACCGGGTGATCGGAGTGGACTCCTCCCCGGCCATGGTCGCCCTGGCCCGCGCCAAGCTCGCCGGGCGCCCCGCCGTGTTCCTCGTCGGCGACGCGGCGGCCCCGCCCGTGGGGGAGGAGCGGTTCGACGTGATCCTCGTCCGCCATGTGCTGTGGACCCTGCCCGACCCGGGCCGTGTGCTGCGCCGCTGGTGCGGACTGCTGCGGCCTGGGGGTACCTCCCACGCGTTCAGCAGTGGGGGAGGGCGACTCGTGCTGGTCGAGGGGGTCTGGGGCACGGTCAGCCCGGTCGGCATACCCGCCGAGCGGCTGTACGGGCTGCTCGCGCCCCTGGTGTCCGACGCGGAGCTGGTGCGGCTCGGGGACGACCCGCTGCTGTGGGGGAGGGAGGTCGAGGACGAGCGGTACGCGCTGGTGGCTCACCTCTGACCGCCCGCGGCGGTACCGGCTGCGACGGCCCACACAGCGGTAGCGGCCACGACAGCGCGCACCGGTCCGGGCTACGACAGCAGGGACTCCAGGCCGCCCTCGGTGGTGGCGAGCGCCTCCAGCGCGTCGAGAGCGGCGACGGCGGCCGCCGCGGCCTCCGGGTCGCTGCGCGCGAGCCCGCTCTCCTCGAACTCGTCCTCGTCCAGCCGCAGTACGGTTCCCCCGTCGGCGGACCGCCACAGGTCCAGGTCCAGGTCCTCGACGACGACCTCCCCACCGGAGAACGCGGCGGGCCTGGTGATGTCGCAGTACCAGCCCTTCAACCCGCCCCGGGCATCCCGAACCTCCTTCACCGCGTACCACCGGTCGCGCCAGTAGTACTCGGTGAACACGTCACCGGGCTCGAAGCGTACGAAGCCGAAGTCCCGTACACCCTCGCTCGCCCAGTCGGCGCGCACCACGATCCGGGTGCCGTCGTCGCTCACCAGCCGCGCGGGGTAACGGATCTTCGTGCGTCCCGCCTTGAGCAGGACGACGTCCACCTCGCTCCCCTCCACCCAGGGCTCAGCCGATTTCACGGACATACCGCACCTCCGTCGCGCACACCTCGTACCCGAACCACTTGTTGACCGCGAGCATGGGGCCGTTGCCGGCGTCGTTGCCCGTGAACGCCTCCGCGTAGCCGGCGGCGCGGGCCCGGTGCAGGGAGTCGTTCTTGGCGAGCTTGGCGAGGCCCCGTCCGCGGAAGGCACGGGCGGTGCCCGTCATCGCGGTGAAATAGCGGTCCCGGCCGTCCGTGCGGACCGCGGTGAAGGCGGCCGGTGTGCCGTCCACGACGACCACCGTGCTCAGGGCGCGGTCCAGCAGAGGGTGGCGGTAGATCTCCTCGACCCAGTGCTCGTAGTCGTCCAACTCGGCCTCGACGTCGCCCGGTTCGTCCGCCGTGGTCTCCGCGTCCAGGTCGAACAGGGGACGCGGGTCGTCGGCGAAGTCGGCGGCCGTACGCAGCTCCACGTCCTCGGGCGGGGAGTGCGGCGGGGGGAGGGAGCCGTGGGCCAGGTCCAGGCGGAGGAAGTGCGCGGAGCGGCTCGGTGTGTAGCCGCGGCGCTCGGCGAACCCGCGGTTCTCCGGGGTGTCCAGCACCCAGGACAGCAGCCGCCGCGCGCCCACCGCCGTCAGCCGCTCCTCGGCGGTGCGCGCCAGCAGGGCGCCCGCGCCCCGGCGCAGGTGCGCCGGGTGGACGTACACATTGATGTCGCCCTGGCCCGGTACGGGGCTGTCGTGGGCGATGGACAGCTGTGCGGTGCCGATCACCTCGCCGTCCGCCTCGGCGACCAACTGCCGGTGGTGGGCCTCGGGGGGCGCGAGCGTCGCCTCGTGGAGCAGGGACTCGGCGGTGCCGACCAGGAAGGGCAGGGCGCGCCGTCGTACATCGGCGAAGGCCTCGGCGTCCGCCGGGTCGGCGGCGCGGAGGTCGCGCACGATCAGTGTCATGTGTGCGCACGCTACGCGGGCGGCGCCGGGAGTCGCCTCCGATTTTCCGGCGGGTGCGGGACAATCGCCGCGTGACCTTGAAGATTCGCATCGTGGAAGGGGGCGCACCCTATGAGCAGGTGCGTGCCCAGATCTCGGAACAGGCCCGCTCCGGCGCGCTGCCCGTGGGCTACCGGCTGCCGACCGTACGGGGGCTGGCCGAGCAGCTCGGGCTCGCGGCCAACACCGTCGCCAAGGCGTACCGGGCGCTGGAGACCGACGGGGTGATCGAGACGCGGGGGCGCAACGGGACGTTCGTGGCTGCCGCCGGGTCGGCCGCGGAGCGCGAGGCGGCGGTGGCCGCGGGGGCGTACGCGGAGAGGGCGCGCCGCCTCGGGCTGGGCGAGGCGGAGGCGTTGGCGGTGGCCCGGGACGCCCTGCGGGCCGCCTACGCGGAGTAGCGCCCGGGGCTGGGTCCCCGCCGGTGACTCAGGTCCGCGCAGGCCGTCGCGGTTCCGGTGTGCGGGTCGGCCGCAGGCCCGCGCTCCGTGCCGCGTCCGCGAACGTCGTCGCGTCCCTCACCGCCGCCGCGTGGGGGTCGTTGTTGAAGTAGACGTAGGCGTCGGCGGTGACGGGCCAGGTGTCGGCGATGCGGTGGGCCCAGGTCGTCAGGGCTTGGCGTCCGTAGTGGGGCCAGGGGCGGGCCCGGCCCTGGTGCAGGCGGAGGTAGGACCAGTCGGTGGTGCGCCACAGGGGAGTGGCCGGGCGGGAGCGGCTGTCGGCCCAGCACAGGGCCGCGCCGCGGGACTCCAGGACCTCGCGGACCTCGGGGGTCCACCACGAGTCGTGGCGGGGCTCGACCGCGATCCGGGTGCCGGAGGGGAAGCAGCCCAGGCAGGTGTCCAGGAGACCGGGGTCGGCCCGCAGCGTCGGGGGGAGCTGCAGCAGGACCGGGCCCAGACGGTCGCCCAGACCCTGCGCGTGGCTCATCAGCCGGTGCACCGGCTCCTCCGGGTCCCGCAGGCGCTTGATGTGGGTCAGGTACCGGCTCGCCTTCACCGCGACCACGAAGTCCGCCGGCACCCGGTCCCGCCACGCCTCGAAGTTCTCCCTTGTGGGCAGCCGGTAGAACGCGTTGTTGAGCTCGACCGTCGCGAAGCGCTCCGCGTACTCCTCCAGCCACAGCCGGGTGGGGCAGCGCTCCGGGTAGAGGGCGCCCCGCCAGTCCTTGTACTGCCACCCCGACGTGCCGACGAACACGGTCATACATCCATGAAAACACCGAAGTGGGATCGCCTACAGGTACAGCCCCGCGTCTGCCCCGCCCCGCGGCTCCGGCAGCGACGTCGGTGACGTGCCGCGACGCAGCGCGTACAGCTCGGCCAGGGTCGCGCCCTCGCGGCCGACACCCTCGTCCGTGCCGAGCCAGCCCACCGCCTCCGCGCGGGTCAGCGCCCCCACCTCGATCCGCGCCAGACAGCGGCCGGGGCGGACCACGGCCGGGTGGAGGCGCTCCAGGTCCTCGTTGGTGGTGACGCCCACCAGGACGTTGCGGCCCTGACCGAGCAGGCCGTCCGTCAGGTTCAGCAGCCGGGAGAGCGCCTGGCCCGCCGTGTGCTTGGCCTCGCCCCGGATCAGCTCGTCGCAGTCCTCCAGCAGGAGCAGCCGCCAACGGCCCTTGCCCGCCGCGTCCTCCTCGCCGATCGCGATGTCCATCAGATAGCCGACGTCGGAGAAGAGCCGCTCGGGGTCCAGGACGCAGTCGACCTGGCACCAGTCCCGCCAGGAACGGGCCAGCGTGCGCAGCGCGGAGGTCTTGCCGGTGCCGGGCGGGCCGTGCAGCAGCAGAAGACGGCCCGCGATGTCCTCCGGGGTCGTCTTCATCAGGCGGTCCATCGCGTCCGCCACCGGGGCCGTGTAGTTCGGCCGTACCTCCTCCCACGTGCCCGCCGAGATCTGCCGGGTCGTGCGGTGCGGGCCCCGGCGCGGCGAGACGTACCAGAAGCCCATCGTCACGTTCTCCGGCTGCGGCTCGGGTTCGTCGGCCGCGCCGTCGGTGGCCTGGCCGAGCACCTTCTCCGCCAGCTCGGCGGTGGTCGCGGTCACCGTGACGTCGGCGCCCCGGTTCCAGCGGGAGATCAGCACCGTCCAGCCGTCGCCCTCGGCGAGGGTCGCGCTGCGGTCGTCGTCCCGCGCGGCGCGCAGCACCCGGGCGCCCGGTGGCAGCAGGGTGGCCCCGGACCGTACCCGGTCGATGTTCGCCGCGTGCGCGTACGGCTGCTCGCCCGTCGCGAAACGGCCGAGGAACAGCGCGTCGACGACGTCGGACGGGGAGTCGCTGTCGTCGACGTTGAGCCGGATCGGCAGTGCGTCGTGTGGGTTGGCAGACATGTCGCCATGATCCGTCACCGAGGGCTCCCCGTGCATCCGCTTTCCGTGGCGCGCCGGTGGTGTCGGTCCGTGAGCCGCCCGATCGCCCAGGAGTTCACCGGCGGAAGCTCCCCCCGCGCGGGTCCGCGCGGTTACTGTTGCCCATGATGGGACGTCATGGGTGGTATGCGGGGGACCGGCGGTGGCGGCTCACCGCGCTTGTCGGCGTGGGGGTGGCCGTGCTGGCCCTCGTCGTGACGCTGCTGCACACACTTCCCGGGGACGGCAGCACCGCCGGCACCACGCCCGACGGCGACAAGGTGCACGGCACGCCCGCGACCCCGCCGGGGGAGACCGGACCCAGTGTGGGCTGGGGTTTCACCCACACCCAGTTCAGCGCGGACGAAGGCAGCGGGACGGCCGTCGAACGCGTCGAGGAGCGGCTCGGTGAGCAGCCCCTGCCGCAGATCCAGCACATCATGGGCTGGGGCGCGGACAACCCCGAACCCGTCGAGGGGCGTTACGACTTCGAGGAGATGGACCGGCGCATCGACTTCGTCCGCGCCACCGGCGGCACCCCCGTCGTCACCCTGTGCTGCGCGCCCGACTGGATGAAGGGCGGAAGGTCCGGCGCCGACAAGACCGACTGGAGTCAGGCCGCGCTGGAGACCGCGCCCGAGCCCGAGCACTTCGCGGACTACGCCGCCCTCGCCGCCACCGTCGCCAAGCGTTACCCGGACGTACGGCACTTCATCGTGTGGAACGAGTTCAAGGGCTTCTGGAACGACGCGGAGGCCCGCTGGGACTACGAGGGATACACCGAGCTGTACAACCTCGTGTACAAGGCCCTGAAGAAGGTCGACGAGGACATCATGGTCGGCGGCCCCTATCTCGTCATGGACAGCCTCGATCCACGGCAGGAGCAGGACGCGTCGACGTCGCTGAAGGGGCCGTGGGGCGCACTGGACCAGCGGGTCCTCGACGCCTTCGACTACTGGAACGAGAACAAGGCCGGCGCGGACTTCGTGGTGGTGGACGGCTCCAGTTACACCAGGGACGACGAGCTGGTCCCCGACGAGTTCGCCGCGACCGACAAGTTCACGGCCGTGAGCCGGTGGGTGAGGGAGCGGTCCGGTGATCTGCCGCTGTGGTGGGCCGAGTACTACGTCGAGCCCGCCGACGGTGACGACAACCGGCACGGCTGGTCCGAGAACCGCCGGGTCGCCGTGCAGGCCTCCGGGCTGATGGCGATGGCCAAGGGCGGTGCCACCTCCGGGTTCTACTGGAATCCGCAGGAGAGGACCGGGGAGTGCCCGGGGTGCCTGTGGACTCCGACCGACAAGAGCGACGGCGGCGAGGAACTGCCCATGTACGGGTTGCTGTCCCGGTTCGCCGAGGAGTTCCCGCCGGGCACGCGGTACGAGACGGTGTCCGTCGCCGCCGATGACAAGCCCAACGTCCGCGTGCTCGCCGACGACGAGGCGGTGCTCGTCGTCAACACCCTCGACCGGAAGATCAGCGCGGACATCGACGGTCAGAAGTTCGACATGGCCGCCTACGAGGTGAAGTGGCTGAAGAGGTGAGCCTCACGGCGCGCCCATGGTCAGGAAGCGCTGCACCAGTGATGCCAGCAGGAGCGCCAGCAGGGGCAGGCTGAACCAGAAGCTGCCCTGGAGCCACCGGAGTTGCCGGACACCGGGACGGACCGCCACGCGGACCAGCTCGCGGACGCTCAGCAGCACGATCAGGGCGATCGCGGCCAGGCCGCCCACCACCGACCACGGGGTCCAGGTGACCTGGGGGCCGATCGGGCCGGGATCGGGGTCCGGGGCCTTTCCGGGCTGGTCGCGCAGGGCGAAGATCGTGGCGTCCGCGTGGGAGAAGACCTGCTCGATGTCGGCGCGCCTGTCGAGGTTCCGGATGAGCCGGGACTCCCAGTTCTCGGAGTAACCGGCGTCCATCTGGAGGTTGGTGACCTGGCTGCGGTTGACGATCAGGAAGGAGTTTGCTCCCGCGTCCTTCAGCGCCTTGGCCACACCGGACACCAGGACCGGGTCGCTCGGCGCGAGCGTCGGCACGTACTCGATCTTCTCCATGTCCCGGGCGCCCCACGGCATCGCGGGCGTGACGTTGTTCACCGGGTCGTCGCTGAGCCAGAGCAGCCGTACCGTCGGGTCGTCGTGGGCGTAGACGTACTCCATGGCGGCGACCTCGCCCGGGCGGACGCGCTCGAAGGGCTCGTTGCCCCAGCGGGCGACCAGGAAGCCGCCGATGAGGACGAGACCGGCCATGAGGGCGGCCAGCGGGGCGAGGCTCACCCGGTCCTTGTCGCGTTCCTCGGCGGTGACGCCGGTGCGCGGGAAGAGGCCGAGAGCGGCCAGCAGTGCGGCGCCCGGCAGCGCGAACATGAAGACCCGCAGGGCCATCTCACCGCCGTAGGACTGCATCCCGAAGCCCAGGAACGGCACGAACGTCAGGACGAGCACGGAGCGTTCGCGGTACCTGTTCTCGCGGCGGCGCCAGAAGCCGTAGCAGGCGAGGAGCATGACCGTTCCGGCGAGCGCCACGCGCGCGTACAGCACGAGCTTGTGGGTCGAACTTCCCTCGCCGATGCGGCCGGAGACCGAGGACGTGACGTTCCCGCCCACCCCGCCGACCCCGCCGAAGAGTTCGTCGAAGTGCCCCGACCAGTACGGCTCGGCGAGGAAGCCCACCCAGACGGCGACCAGCACGGCGAACAGGATCGGCAGGCCGCGCAGTTCGGAGCGGCCGATCAGGACGAGGGCCGCGAGGACGCCCAGCATCACGAACGGGGTGAGCTGGTGGGCCGGGACCGTCGCCGCGTACAGCGCGATCAGGACCGCCAGGAGCACCGCGCGCTGCCGGCGGTCCGTCGGCTCCACCTCCGCCTCGCCGGGGCGCACCGTGCCCCACAGCATGTGCGGTGCACGGAACCACACCAGGAGGATCGCGACGAAGACCAGGTAGAGGAGGTAGGTGAAGCCCTGGGGGGAGAAGTAGTCCTGGCCCACCCAGCCGCTCAGGACGAAGATCCAGACACCCGTCCACCGGGCGCGCCAGCTCGCGCGCATATGGCGGGCGAGGAGGAACATCGGCGCCAGATAGAGGAGTTGGACGGCCGTCGGCCACCAGCGGATGATCTCGGTGAAGTCGGTGACCCCGCAGGCCCGCGCGACGAACGCCGCCGCCGCGAAGAACCCCGGCCAGCTCCACCGGGCGTCCAGGTCGGGTACGGCCGAGCCGGTGCGGTCGATGTAGTCGATGAAGCCCAGGTGTTGCCAGGCGGTGGCGAACCGGGGTTCGGTCTCGATCACGGCCGGCAGCGCGTGCAGGGAGAACACGGTGGCCAGGAGGGTGATCAGCAGCAGACCGCGGTGCTCCCGGGCCGGCCACAGCAGCGCGGCGAACACGACGGCCAGCAGGCCCGCCCCGATCAGCGTCGGCGTGGGCAGCACGGAGATCAGGCCGAGGCCGCCCATGCGGTCCAGGTCGGAGTCGTCCAGCGCCAGCGCGGGCACCCAGTAGAGCAGCAGCGCGCAGAGCAGCAGGAAGCCGAGGACCAGCCCGGTGATCGTGGGGTGCGGTCGTTCGCGCAGGGGCACCCGAGGCGCGTCCTGGGCGGGCGGCGCCTCCTGGGCCGGGGGTTTCACCGGCTCCCGTACGGACTTCTCCAGCTTCCCGGCCTCTCCTGCCGAGGCCGCTTCCCCTACGGCCTCTTCGAACGGGGCGTCCACCTCCGGGACCCGCGCGGGGCCCAGGGAGGACTCCGAACCCGGCTCACGGTCCTCCACCGGCAGGCCCGGCGAGGACGGAGGCCTCAGCGGACGGGTCGGCCGGTCCTGGGCCCAGGCCGGCCGGTGGTCCCCCCGGGGCACCGCGGTTCCGGTGGGCGGGGTGCCGGGGCCGGGCCGTACGTCCGGGCGGCGCTCCAGATGGTCGAAGTCGACGTGGACGCCGAGGGCGAGGGTGTCGGAGTCCAGGCGCCCCGACCAGGCGCCGCCGCGCTTCCTCGCGGCCGAGGCCACCCGGCCCAGGTCGGCGAGGTCCCCGTCGGGCGCCGCGTCCGCCGGCACCTCCGCGGGCCCGGCGCCGCGCAGGATCCGGTACAGCCGTGGCGCGGCGATCAGCACGATCACCGCGAGGCTGGAGATCTCGGCGACGCCTGCGCCGGTCAGCCCCATCCGCGGCAGCAGGACCAGGGTCAGGCCGAGGACCAGGGCGCACAACAGGCCCTGCAGCCAGGCGAGTCCGGCCGTGCGGCTCTGGGCGCGCAGCACCGCGAAGTACGTCTCCATCACGACCCGCAGGACCGCGCCGATCGCGAACCAGCGCAGCAGCGGTGTCGCCGCGTCCGCGTAGGCCTGCCCGAACACGGCCAGGATCCAGGGCGCCCCGAAGAACAGCACCGCGCACACCGGCAGCATGATCCGGGCCATCCGCCGCAGCGCGGCCCGGGTGTTGGCGGCGAGGCGCGCCGGCTCGTGCGCGCCCTCGACGGTGAGCGAGGCGCCCATGTTGATGGCGAGCAGGTTGACCGTGCCGCCGATGGTGGTGGTGATGTAGAAGTACGCGTTGTCGGCCGAGCTGACCTGTGCGGCGACGATCACCGGGACCAGATAGACCACCGCGAGCGAGAAGAGGGAGCCCGTGTAGTCACCGGCCAGGAAGCGGCCGATCTCCCTCAGCGACGGCGGGTGGGCGTGACCCTCGGTGGCCCGCACATGTCGCGGGATCAGCCGCCGGAACACCAGCCAGCCCAGCGGCAGCACCGACACCGCGATCGCCGCGACCCAGGAGACGAAGACGCCCATGGTCGGGACGGCGGCGGCGAACACCACGAGGAGCACCAGCTTCACCGCCGAGAACACGGTGTTGCCGACCGGTACCCACACCGCGCTGCGCAGCCCGGTGAGCACCCCGTCCTGAAGCGTCAGCGTCGACCAGGCGACCACCGCGAGCACGAAGAACACGGCGTAGAGCGGATCGTGCAGAAAGCTGTACGACGAACCCCACAGGCCCAGCGTCAGCAGGAACACGCCCGCCGCCAGCGCCACGATCACCGCACTGCCCGCGTACGTGCGGAAGATCAGCCGTCCGGTGCCGGGCCCGGCGACCGGGATGAACCGGGCCAGGGCACCGGTCAGCGTCAGCGCGGTGAGCCCGGCGAGGAGCTTCATCGCGGCGATCGCGGCGGAGCCCTGACCGACCGAGGCCTCGGTGTAGTAGCGGGCGGCGGCCAGCCAGAAGCCGAGGCCGAGCACGGCCGAGATGCCGGTGTTCAGCATCAGGGCGTAGGCGTTGCGGAACAGCTGGTCGCCCCCCGCCCCCTTGCCCAGCCCGGGCAGGCGCAGCCTGCGGCCGGGCCCGGGCCCGGCCCCGGCCGCCTCGGTCGTGGTGTTCTCGGCCTCGTGAGCCGTGGTGGTCGTCGTGTCAGACACGGGAACGGATGGCCTTCCGGACCTGTCGTGCTCTTCGGACCATGGCGTACCCCTTGGTGAGGGCACGGTCCCGGGCGAAGGCGCGGGCGAGCGCGCGGCCTTCGAGGAGCCGCTCGAACTCCGCGATGCCCGTGGAGCGCCGCACGGTGACCCGCCGCAACGCGTACGGCCCCTGCGCGCGCCGGGCCAGCGCGTTGCCGACCGCGAGCGACTGGGCGAACCCCGTCTCCCGCACCGCGACGCGCACCCGGCGGCTGGAGTAGCCGTACGGGTAGGCGAACGAGACGGGCCGGGTGCCCAGTTCGTCGGCGACGATGCTCCGGCAGCGCCGCAGCTCGAACCGGAGCCGGTCGTCGTCCAGCATGTCGAGCTGCGGGTGGGTGTGGCTGTGCCCGCCGATCTCCACGCCGTTGTCGGCGAGCTCGCGGACCTGGTCCCAGCCGAGCATGGTGTCGAGGGCCCCGCCGTTGTCGTAGGGGCCCTCGATCCAGCCCGTGGTGACGAACAGCGAGGCCGCGAAGCCGTGCTTGGCGAGGACGGGCAGGGCGTGCCGGTGCACGCCCGCGTAGCCGTCGTCGAAGGTGATCAGCACGGGCCGGGCGGGGAGCGGGCGGCCGAGCCGCCAACCCGCCGCCAGGGCCGCGGTGTCCACCGGGGTGAGGCCCAGGTCGTCGATGAGCGCCATCTGTGCCGCGAAGGCCTCCGGGGTCACCGACAGGTCCCTGGTGGCGTCGTTCGGCGCGGCGGACACCGCGTGGTACATCAGGATCGGCACGGCCGCCGTCGCGGCGCTCGCCGTCCCCGTCGTCTCCGTCATGACGAGCCCCCCTCGCCCCCCTTGCCGACCGGGCCGCCCGGAATCTCGCCGACCGAGAACGTGACCTCGCCCCTGCGGGCCCGGACGCTCCCGACAACGTACCCTCCGGCCGCCGCCGCCACCCCCACGGCGATCGCGCCCGCACGTCCCGCGCCCCCCGCGCGGCCGAGCAGTGCGTCCCGCAGTCCGCGCGCCACCCCGGCGGGCAGCACCCGGGTGGTGTACCGGCGCTCCGACTCCAGTCCCTTGCCCGCGCCCACGCTCCGCGCCACCAGCGCCTTCGACAGGCCTTCGGCGTAGGTGCGCGCGCGGAAGTACCCGAAGCGTTCCCGCGCGTCGGGCACCCGGTGGTGGATCACCGCCCGGTCGTCGAGCAGCAGCACCGCCTCCGGCCGGGCCCGGGAGAGCCGGATGCACAGCTCCGTCTCCTCGCAGCCCAGCGGGCGCTTGTCCCCGTCACGGCCGATACCGGTGGCGAAGCCCCCGGCCGCGTCGAAGGCGCTGCGGCGGAACGAGGCGTTGCCGCCGAGGACGTTGCGGACCTCGGCGACACCGCCGGGCAGCCCCTTGTAGGCGCAGCCCACCACCCAGTCGAACTCCTCCGGGAACCAGGCCGGGCGGCGGCCGGACGCCCACACGGGCACCGTACGGCCGCCGACGGCCATGACCCGGGGGTCGGCGTACCCCCGGGCGAAGTAGCGCAGCCAGTCCCGCTCGGCGACGGCGTCGTCGTCGAGGAAGGCGATGATCTCCCCGTACGAGGCGGCGATCCCCGTGTTGCGGCCCGCGGACAGCCCGCGGGGACCCGCGTTGGCGAGCACCCGGACCTCGCCGCTCTCCTGATGCTCTTTGTACTCCCTGGTGAGACGCTCGAGGAGGGCCTGGTTGTGGTCCACGACCAGGAGCGTCTCCAGGGCCGGCCGGGACTGGGCGCGCACCGAGGAGACCGCCGCGAGGATGTCCTCCCAGCGGTCCTCGGTGTACACGCAGATCACGACCGAGACGGTCGGCTCGTTCAAGACGACTCTCCTCGCCCGGCGGTGAGCGTCGTCGCGTGCGAACGGCGGCGCAGGGCACGCCGGTTGGAGCGCTCCTGCAGGATCACCTTCAGCACGCGCAGTCCGTCGCGGACGGCCCGCAGATTGCTCGCGCCGTGGATGCGCAGGTACTCGTGGCTGGGGATCTCCTGCACTTTCAGGCCCGCCTTGACGACCCTGATGTTCATCAGGGTCTCCACCTCGAAGCCGGTGCAGTCGAGGTCGATCTCGTCGAGGCAGTGCCGCCAGAACGCGTTGTAGCCGTAGCACAGGTCGGTGTAGCGGGCGCCGAACTTGCGGTTCACGGTGGTGCACAGCGCCCAGTTGCCGAGCTTGCGGATCAGGGTCATGTCGTCGGTGCCGCCGCCGTTGGCGAAGCGCGAGCCCTTGGCGAAGTCGGCGCCCGAGACGAGGGCGGAGACGTACGAGACGATCTCGTGGCCGTCGGCCGAGCCGTCCGCGTCGACCATCACGATGATGTCGCCGGTGCACGCCTCGAAGCCGGTGATCAGGGCGTCCCCCTTGCCCTTGCCCCGCTGCGGCACGACCTTGACGTCCGGCCACAGTTCGCGGGCCACCGCGACGGTGTCGTCGGTGGAGTTGCCGTCGACCAGGACCACCTCGTGGATCCAGCCCGGCAGCGTCTTGAAGACGTACGGAAGGTTCTCCGCCTCGTTCATGGCGGGAATCACCACACTCACCGGCGGCGCGATGGCCAGGTGGTCGGAGATCGGCCGGTACGTGACCGGCTCGGGTATCGCCGGGCGCAGAACTGAGCTCATGAGTCTGGTCCCTCTCGTCCGGTGAACCACCCGCCCCTGGGTGGTTCGGAATGTTGTCCGGTTCGAAAGGGGGGTTCTCACTTACGGCATGGCGAAGTCGATCTCCGTGCATGCCGGGTGAGCTGGCAAAGCCGGCCGACTGTCGCGACTCGGCAGTCGGTCGCGCGGCACGACTCGGTAAACGGTGCGGTCACCGAGCACGGCACCCCCCTACCGCGCCCCGCGCCGGGACCGCCGCGCTCCTTGAGCCCTCCCCCAGGAGCATGTGCCGACGGACCGATGCGGGTTTATTTACAGCGATGCAAGACGGTATTGATGATTGAGACCATATGGCAAGACCTCTTACGAGGTCTCACGTTTTTGATGATGTGTCCGTTACCTGACCTCCCGACCGGAATTTCCCCATCCGCTTCAGCAGTTTGTCGGCAGGTTCGAACAGTTCCGGTCGCGCCAGCACCGTGTTTCGCAGAGCCCGGACCGGTGCCCGCCGTGCCCGGTGCCCGAGCGCCACCGGATGGCGCCGGGTGACCCACCCCTCCGACACGGAGATCTCCCGTGTCTTCAGGGAGTCCTTGTACTGCTTCTGCCCCCGGCCCAGATCCAGGTAGGCGATGCCGTCGGCGGCGCCCTCCTCGGCCATGTGCAGATGCAGGAGCAGGCCCGGCGAGAACCTCGCGAACGCCGGGTCGTACGCCGGGAACCAGCATGTCAGCACCCGCTCGGAGCGCAGTCCGAAATGAGCCGCGGCCGGCTTGCCGTCCGCGTACAGCACGGACAGCTGGCCGGCGAAGGATTCGGTGCGGGTGTGGAAGAGCTGGTGCACGAGCCGGGTGATCCACGGGTGCGCGAAGCGGTCGCTGCGGCCGGTCCTGCGGTACTGCGCCGACTTCCAGGCCATCAGGGTGCGCAGGACCCTCGGGTCGCGCTCGTCGTGCACATAGCGCACCTCGCTCACCGCGCGGCCGAGCCTGCGCTCCTTGGCGAACGTCGAGCGGACGAACTTCGGTGAGCCGGCCCGCAGCCGGCCGAGATAGGCCTCGTAGCCCTGCTCCAGGTCCATGACCGGGGACGGGAACGTGCCCGTCACATGGGCCGCGAACGGCGTCTGGCCCTCCGCCAGATGGTCGAACTCCCACACCGCGAGCCCACAGGCCCGCAGGAGTTCCTCGGCGTCCCAGGTGAAGCCCGGCCGGTGGACCACGCCCTGGCAGTCGGAGAGGCCGAGACCGACGGCTCTGCCCACCCCGACGGTGGATCTCTGGTACGGGAAGAAGGCCGCCGGCTCGCCGCCCTCCCGCACGACCGCGATCCGTACGCCGCGGCGGCAGCGGCCCACCGCGAGGGCGAACTCCGGGGACAGGAAGGGGTTCGCCAGCTCGGGAGCGCCGTGCAGATGGGCCTTCGACTGCAGAGCGGTCCAGGCCGCCCGGTCCGCGGCGGTCAGCTCGCCGGGGCGGTACACACTGATGTCCACGTCTCAGGTCCGTCTTCTCTCCGTACGGGCGCCGAGGCGCCGTACCAGACTCGGCAGGATGACGAGCGAGCTGATCACGGTCACGGCCGTGATCCCACGGGTCACCGACCACGAGTGGGTGGCGATCATGCCCTGGGCGACGAGGAGGTTCACCGCGATCGCGCCCGCGAGGGACGTCACGACCCGGCCGAACGGCTCCAGTCCGCGCAGCACGGCCCCGATGGCGGCTCCCGGCGCGACGAGGAGGAAGAACAGGGTGAACGGGCCGCGCAGCACCGAGTCGGTGTCGGCGAACGCGAGCACCGCGCCGACCCCCGCCACGGCCGCGGCCACGCCCGCCAGCAGCGGTCCGCCGCTGCCTGACAACGATGGCTTGATACCCGAGGTCTGCATTGGCGACTTTGCCCCCTGAAGCGCCGGATGCCGGGCTTCAATGTCGCTCAGGCGGCGCGGGGGAGTCAATACGTCGAGACCCGCCACACCCGACCGTACGCCCGATCCTCATGCGTCGGCGAGGACATGCGCGGTCGCACACGAGGAATCCCCGGAGGCGACCCACGCCTCCGGGGAAACTTCTCTTCACGGTGGAGCGGTCGCCCTTACGGGACGATCTGCAGCAGGCGGTTCGGGGAACCGGTGCCGGGGCTGGTCACCTTGCCGGTGACGGCGCCGGCGATCAGGGCCGAGGCGACCTGGGCCGGGGTGGCCGAGGTGTGGCCGGCCAGGTAGACGGCGGCCGCGCCCGCGACGTGCGGTGTGGCCATCGAGGTGCCGGAGATGGTGTTCGTCGCGGTGTCGCTGGTGTACCAGCCGGCCGTGATCGACGAACCCGGGGCGAAGATGTCCAGGACCGAGCCGTAGTTGGAGTAGCTCGCCCGGGCGTCCGTGTTGGTGGTGGCGCCGACCGTGATCGCCTCGGTGACGCGGGCCGGGGAGTACGAGGAGGCGTTGGCGCTGTTGTTGCTGGCCGCGACGGCGTAGGTCACTCCGCTGGATATGGAGTTGCGGACGGCCGTGTCGATGGCGGTGGACGCGCCGCCGCTGAGCGACATGTTGGCGACCGAGGGGCCGCTGTGGTTCGCGGTCACCCAGTCGATACCGGCCACGACACCGGCCGTGGTGCCCGAGCCGGCGTTGTTCAGCACGCGCACGGCCACGATCTTCGCCTGCTTGGCGATGCCGTAGGTGGAGCCCGCGATGGTGGACGCGACGTGCGTGCCGTGGCCGTTGCCGTCCTGCGCCACGTTGTCGTTGGAGACGGCGTCGTAGCCGTTGAACGCCCGGCCGCCGAACTGGGCGTGCGAGATGCGTACGCCGGTGTCGATGACGTACGCCGTCACACCGCTGCCCGCGCTGTCCGGGTAGGTGTACGTGCCGGAGAGCGGCAGCGACGCCTGGTCGGAGCGGTCCAGGCCCCACGGGGCGCTGGTCTGGGTGGCGTCCGCCGTGAAGACCTGGTCCTGCTCGACGGAGGCGACCGCCGGGTCGGCGGCGAGTCTCTTCGCCTCGGTGGCGGAGAGCTCGGCCGAGTAGCCGTTGAGCGCGGACTTGAAGGTCCGCTTCACCGAGCCGCCGTACTCCTCGACCAGGTCCTTGCCGGCGCTCGACGCGGCCTTGAGGCCCGCGCTCTTCTTGAGCGTGACGATGTAGCTGCCCTTGACGGCGGTGGGGGAGTCCGCCGCGAGCACCCTGCCCTCGGCCGGGGCGGCCTGGGCGGGGAACGCGGTCAGACCGCCGAGCAGGGCGGCGGTCGCCACGGTGGTGACGGCGGCGACGCGGAGGTTCTTGCTACGCAGGTGTGCCATTACGAGGGTTTCCTCCTCATAGGCGACGCGCGCATGGGTGTGGCGCGCGTTCGTGGGGGGTGCGTGCGGGATCGCACTCACGGCCGCAGGCGTCGCGTTCCGCTCGCGGCTGTAAGCAGATTGGGTGCTCTACGGGGGTAGATCAAGAGACGTGCAGCGTTGTCATGTTTCTGTCACGATTCTGAAATCGAACAGGGGTGGAACACGGCGGGTGTGTTCGCTTGAGAGTGGGAAAGTATTGACATGAACACTTCCGATCAACACGCGTAGTTGCTACGACGGTTGAGGCAGAGATCCTGCTAAAGGGAGGTTCCATGAGACGTTCCCGACTTGCGGCATACATGACCTCACTCCTCCTCGCCGTCGGCGCAGGCCTCACCGGGGCCGCGACGGCGCAGGCGTCCCAACAGGCCGCCGCCACCGGCTATGTGGCGCTCGGCGACTCCTACTCCTCCGGTGTCGGCGCGGGGAGCTACCTCTCCTCCAGCGGCGACTGCAAGCGCAGCACGAAGGCCTACCCCTACCTCTGGGCGGCCGCCAACGCTCCCTCGACCTTCCACTTCACGGCCTGCTCGGGCGCCCGAACGGGTGATGTTCTGGCGAGTCAACTGGGGCCGCTCGGCGCGGGCACGGGGCTGGTCTCCGTCTCCGTCGGCGGCAACGACGCCGGCTTCTCCGACGTCATGACCACGTGCGTCCTGCAGTCCGACAGCGCCTGCGTCTCCCGCATCAACACGGCGAAGGCGTACGTCGACTCGACGCTCCCCGGCCAACTCGACAAGGTCTACTCGGCGATCAGCGCGAAGGCACCGGCCGCCCATGTGGTGGTGCTCGGCTACCCCCGCTTCTACCAGCTGGGCGGCACCTGCCCCGGCCTCTCCCAGGCCAAGCGGTCCGCCATCAACAACGCCGCCGACTACCTGAACACCGCGATCGCCAAACGCGCCGCCGACCACGGGTTCACCTTCGGCGACGTCCGCTCCGCGTTCACCGGACACGAACTGTGCTCGGGCAGCGCGTGGCTGCACAGCCTCAACCTGCTGAACATCGGCGAGTCGTACCACCCGAAGGCCGCGGGCCAGTCGGGCGGGTATCTGCCGGTGTTCGGGAACGTGGCCTGAGGTCGGGAACGCGGTGTCCTGAGGCCAGGGATGTGGCCTGAGGTCAGGAACGCGGCCTGACGGCCCCGTTCAGGGCTCCGGCGTCGGCTCCGGCGTCGGCATCGCCGTCGTAGTCGGCGTCGGAGCCGCTGTAGCCGTCCGGGTCCTCCGAGTCGTCGGAGGGGGAGGTCCCGCCCGTGGTCGGGGCCTCCGACTCGCACGTCACCGAGAACGCGACCGTGTTGGACTCCGTCTTCACCGGGCCCCGGACCTCCACGCTGATCTCGTCCGCGTGGCTGCTGTTCGTCGAGACGACGACCCGGTCCTGCTTGGTCTTCTCGCCGCCGGACGCGAACGACAGGGTCTTCCAGCCCTCGTCCTCGACCTCGCCGCTCTTCGCCACCCACCGGTAGTCGACGTCCACGGGGACACTGCCCACGGTGAACGTCGCGGTGAAGGTGGGCGCCTCGGCGTCCTGCGGCGGACAGGCACCCGCATAGTCGGTGTGCACGCCCTCGACGGTCACCTCGACCGTCTGCGCGGGCGGCTTGCTGGTCGGCGGCTCGTCGGGGGACTTCGAGGGGGAGTCGCCTTCGTCGGTCGTCGCGTCGCCCCCGCCGGGCTCCTCGCCCGAAGCGCCGTCGTCCGTCCGGTCGTCGGTGCCGCCCACGGTGCCCGCCCCGTTGGTCGGACTGCCGTCCTTCCCGCCGTCGTCCCGGTTGACCAGGGCGTACGTCAGGCCGGCGATGGCGAAGGCGATCGCCGCGATCCCCGCGACCAAGAAGACGAGGGCCCGGCGGTTGCGGTCCGGCTCGCGGCCCGGCACCGGGGAAGGGTGGGGCGCCGCCGGGGTGGGGCGCGGCGGGGTCGGCGGCCCGAACTCGTTCGTGCCAGGCCCCGGTCCGGTCCGCGCGCCCGGACTCGGGAAGGCCGCCACCGTCGGGCTGTACGGGGCCGTGGCGACCGTGTCGGAGTGCGGGGTGACTCCGCCGGAGGGGGTGCCCCCGGCGCCGATGATCCGCAGATCCCGCTCGGCCTGCTCGGCGGAGATCCGTTCGGCCGGATCCTTGCGCAGCAGGCCCTCGATCACCGGGGCCAGCGGACCGGCCCGGTGCGGCGGCGGAAGCTCCTCGTCCACGACCGCGCGCAGCGTGCTCAGCGGAGTGTTCTGTCGGAACGGCGAGTTGCCCTCGACCGCCGCGTACAGCAGCACCCCGAGCGACCACAGGTCCGACTCGGGGCCGAACGCCCGGCCGAGCGCCCGCTCGGGGGCGAGGAACTCCGGGGAGCCGATGACCTCGCCGGTCATGGTCAGCGCGGAGCTGCCCTCGACCGTGGCGATGCCGAAGTCGGTGAGGACGACCCGGCCGTCGTTGGAGATGAGCACGTTGGCCGGTTTCACATCCCGGTGCAGGACCCCGGCCTCGTGCGCGGCGCGCAGCGCGGACAGCACCTCGGCACCGATGTGCGCGGCGCGCTGCGGAGGGAGGGGGCCCTCGCCGTCGAGGAGATCGGCGAGCGACAGACCGCGCACCAGCTCCATCACGATCCACGGACGGCCGTCCTCCATGGCCACGTCGTACACCGTGACGACATTGCGGTTGGCGACCCGGGCCGCCGCCCACGCCTCCCGCTCCAGACGGGCGTACATCCGCTCCACGTCGGAGACGGCGATACCGCCCGGCGCCCGCACCTCCTTGACGGCGACCTCGCGGTGCAGCACCTCGTCGCGGGCCCGCCACACGGTGCCCATGCCGCCCTCGCCCAGCGGGGTCAGCAGCCGGTAGCGGCCCGCGATCACCCGTTCACTGCCCGGTTCTTCGGACACGGCCATCCCCCGTCACTCGCATCCGCACGCGCATCGGCCCGGAATCTCCACTCCGTGCGATTTCTCCCCAAAAGTAGCTCAGCCGAGTGCGGATGTTGCCCCCCTGAACACCAGAACGGCCCCGAGCGCGACGACCAGCAGAGCCGACGCCAGCGGCACGGTCCTGCGCACCAGCGCGGCCGTCGGCCCGCCCAGCCGGCCCTCGCCCCGGTCCATCACCCGCGTCACCCAGCCGCCCGCCTTCACGACGGCGTACCCGGCCGCCGTCAGTGTGAGTGCCAGCCCGATGCCGTACGCCAGCACGAGCAGCAGCCCGAACCACGCCTTCCCCAGCGCCGCCGCGCCGACCAGGACGACCACGGCCGACGGGCTCGGCACCATGCCGCCCGCGAAGCCGAGCAGGATCGTGCCGCGCAGGGTGGGCGCGGTGGGGTGGGTGTGGGTGAAGCCGCCGTGGGTGTGCGTGATTCCGCCGCCGAAGAGGGAGCGCTTCTCTTGGGGGGCGTGGGCGTGGGCGTGGTCGTGCTGGTGGTCGTCGGGCTCGTGTGTGTGGGAGTGGTCGTGGTCGTGGTCGTGGGTGTGCCCGTGGTCGTGGGGGACGACCGACGTGTGGGTGTGCGTGTGGGTCTCGCTGTGCGCGTGGGTGTGTGAAGGAGCGGCCTGGGCGAGTACGAGTTCCCGGCTGGGCTCCGGCTCGTGGCCGTGGTCGTGACTGTGGTCGTGGTCGTGCTCATGGCTGTGGTGGCTGTGGCCGTGGGCATCGTCGTGGTCGTGATCGTGTGAGTGCCCATGCCCATGCCCATGCCCATGCCCGTGTCCGTGCCCGCTCGTGTGGGTGAGCGCCAGTTTGCGGTTCAGCCACGCGCGGCGGGCGAGGGTGACGCCCGCTCCCATCACGAACAGGCCGCTCGCGATGCCGAGCCAGGTGATGACGGACGGGGCGGCGGCGGAACCGGCCAGGACGAGGAGGCCGAGGGCGACGACGCCCAGGGTGTGGGTGACCGTCACGGACGCGGCCATGGGCAGGACGTCACGCATCCGGGCCCGGTCGCGCGCGGCGGCCGTCGCGGCCATCAGGGTCTTGCCGTGGCCCGGTCCGAGCGCGTGCATGGCGCCCAGGAACAGGGCGATACCGAACGCCAGGGCGCCGAAGCCGAAGGTCAGGTCCTGGCTGGAGACCAGGTCGTCGAGGGCCCTGGTCCAGCGGTCCGCGCCGCGCGGGAGGATCGAGGCGCCGGGCGCGTCGTTCTCCCGCTCGGCCAGCGCCGGACCGCCCGGCCGCACCTGGAGCGAGGCCGTCGCGGTGTCCTCCGGTGACTGCAACAACTCCTCGGGGTAGCTGGTGAGTTGCTTCGACACCGACTCCTCGGGCACATCCGACCCGGCCAGGGTCGTCCGGTCGCCCCGTGCGGTGACCTCGCGCCAGCCGGGCCCGGAGTCCACGGCCGCGTGGAAACGTACGTCGGCGGCCCGGTCCGGCAGCGGGGCCGTCAACCGGCACTCCACACGCAGAGTCTTCAGACCCGCCTGGCCCGGCCATTCCTCGGCCCGGCTCGACTTCAGCGCCACCTCGGCGGCACCCCCGTCGACGGTGACCTCACTGCCCTCGGCGGCCTTCTCACACCGCTCCCGGGCCCAACTCGCCATGCCCTGACGCTCGATGGCGGGCCCGGCCTGGGTCGCCGGGATCTCCGCGAGGTCCTCGACATGGAGGATCTTCAGCCGGCCGGGGGCGGCGACCAGACCGTCGTACCGGTTGACGGTGAAGTTGCCAAGGGGGTGCGCGCTCGCCGTACCGGTGGGTCCGGCGAGGACGAGCGCGCAGGCGGCCAGGAGGACCGCCGTGCCGGTGGCGAACACGCGCCGGGGAGGGGTCACTTGGCGGTCTCCAGAGCCTGCAGTGCCTTCAGGGTCTTTCGGGCCTCGGCCGCGCCGAGCGGCGAGAAACCGGCGTTGAGGTCGAGCGCCGCCTTCAGCGAGGCACGGGCCTCCTTCTTGTCGCCGGCCGCGTATTCGACCATGCCCCGGTGGTACAGGAACGTCGCGTCCCGGTATCCGGTGGCGGTGGCCCGGCGGGCGTACGGCAGGGCTTCCTCGTCTCGGCCGTTGACGTGCAGCGCCCAGGCGAGGGCGTCCGCCGTGTGTACCGTCTCCCGGCGCTTCCACTCGGCCTCGGCGGCCCGCAGCGCGGCCTTGGTGTCCCCGTGGTCGGCGGCGGCGAGCGCGGTGTCGAGGTCGGCGTTGACGCCGTTGGAGCGCGCGATGGCGGTGTAGGCGTCGACCAGCGCGTACTGGTCGCCCGCCTTGGTCTTGTCGCCCTCGGCCTCGTACAGCTCACCGAGCACGACGAGCGGCCCCGGCAGCGGATAGGAGGACACCACCTGCTCCAGGCCGCTGATCGCCTGGGCGCCGTCGCCGCTCGCGGCCTGGGCGCGGGCGCGGCCCTCCAGGGCGGGGAGATAGGTGTCGTCGGCGCCGAGGGCGCGGGCGTAGTGGTCGAGTGCGGTCTTGTAGTCGCCCTGCTTCCAGGCGAGTTGTCCGAGCTGGGTGGCCACGTAGGCGATGTCGCCGCGCGTGGCCGCCGAGTCCAGGGCCCGTTCCAGAACGCGTCGGGCGGTCTTCACGTCGCCGCGCAGCTCGTACACATAGGCGTACCGGGTGAAGACCGGGATGCCGGGGCGGCGGGTGTCGGCGAGGCGGACCGCCTTCAACGCGTCGTCGTAACGGCCGAGTTCGACCAGGGCGTCGACGCGGCTGCACAACGCCCGTTCGCTGTAAGGGTTCTCCTTCAGTGCCTGGTCCGCGTACCGCAGGGCGTCCTCGAACTCGTGGCGGGCGGCGGCGAGGGCGGCGAGTCCGGCGAGCGCCGGGTCGTTGTCCGGCCGCAGTTCCAGCGAGCGCTTCAGGGCCTTCTCGGCCTGTGGGTAGCGGGAGGGGTCGCCCTTGACCCGGGCCTGCTCGACGTAGGCGAGGCCGAGCGTGGACCAGGAGCCGAAGTCCTTGGGCTGCTCCTTGAGATGGGCCTGGAGCCGCTCGACCGCCGTGTCGAGGTCGCCGCCGGCGAGCTGGGCCGCCGAGACACCCGGCGAGGAGGACATGGCCACTGTCCGGTCGTCGTCCCTGGCGCCCAGCGCGACAGCGAAGCCGGTGAACGCGACGGCCAGCGCCGCCGCGCACGCGGTGAGCCGCGCCAGCCGTCGACGGGCCGACTCGGGCGCGGGCCTGCGGCGAGGCCCGCCGGCCGGCCCGCGCCCGAGAACCGGACCGGTCTCCGGACCCACCTCACTCTTCGACACGGCCCCGGCCGCGACGATGCCGACTCCGGGCCCGCCCCCGGCCCCGGCACCGGACGCGGAACCGGCTTCGGTGTCCGACACGGGCCCGGACTCGTCGTCGGACGCGGCTTCGGACACCGGGTTCGGCTCGGCGCCGGACGCGGCGTCGGACTCGGTGCCGGGCGCGGGGCTCGGTTTGGCGTCGCGCGCGGATGCGGATGGGGCGTCGGGCGTGGCGTCGGGCTCGGTCTCTGGCGCGGCCTCGGCGTCGGATGCGGCGTTGGGCGAGGCCCCGGCATCCGAAGCGGCGTCGGCTTCGGTGTCGGGCACCGGGCTCGATTCGGCGTCCGTTGCGGCTTCGGACACGGGGCTGGGCTTGGCGTCACGCGCGGATGCGGATGCGGATGCGGCGTCGGGCCGGGTGTCCGAAGCGGTCCCGGTGTCGGATACGGCGTCGAGCGCCGCCCCGGTGTCGGATGCGGCGTCGGACTCGGTGCCGGGCGCCGCCCCGGTGTCGGATGCGGCGTCGGACTCGGTGCCGGGCGCGGGGCTCGGTTTGGCGTCGCGCGCGGATGCGGATGGGGCGTCGGACGTGGCGTCGGGCTCGCTGTCGCGAGTGGCCTCGGCGTCGGGCTCGTTGCCTGACGCGGCCCCGGCGTCCGAAGCGGCGTCGGCCACCGGCCTCGGCTCGGCATCGAACCCGGACGTGGACTCGGCGTCCGACGCGGCCAAGCCCTCCGACGCAGCCCCAGCGTCGCGCGCCGACCCGGTGGCGGAGGCCGACCCGGATTCGGCGAGGTCGCCCCGGTCGTGCTCGGGAGCACCCTCGTCGGGACGCCGGCGTCCGTCCTGCGGCGCGCTCTCGTTCGTACGCGGGGACATGCCCTCTCCTCAACATCCTTGCCGAGTGCGGTGATCGGGGTCGTGGGGCGCGGCCCGCGCCGTGGGGGATGGATACGAGCGGGCCGCGCCGGTCACGGCGGCCGGGCCCCATGGGGAAGGGCCCGGACGCGGGGCCGGCTAGTAGTACGCGCGGTCGTTCCGACGGCGCCACCACAGCAGGCCCGAGCCGATCAGCAGGACACCGGCCGCGCCGGCGCCGGCCGAGGCGGCGATCAGCGTGGTGTCGTCGGTGCCGCTCTCGACGCCGCCGCCCAGCGCACTGCGGACGTTGTTCGTGGTGTTGCCCTTGACCGTCTTGCCCCGCGAACCGGCCGTCGGGAGACCGACGTACGGGAAGGACTTGCCGAACTTCTTGTCGTTCTTGTCGACCGCGTCACCCAGGTCGTTGGGCGCGTCGACCAACTCGCCCTCGACGACCTGGAGCGCGATGTCGATCACGTCGTCGGTGAGCCGGCGCCCGTTCGGGAAGCCCTGGTTGTCACCGTCCAGCACACCCAGCCGCTTCGGCTTCTTGGTGGGCTCGATGGAGGTGTTGAGCCGCAGCTGCTCCGAAGGGGTCACGTGCGGCGGCTGGTTGAGGCCCTCGACGCCCTTGAGGAAGACGTCGACGAGGTCGTTGCGCGGCTCCTTGGGCGCCGGGATCTTGTAGATCGCCTCGATGAGCTTGGGCAGCTCGGGCTCGGTGACGTTCTTCAGGAACTGGGCGTCGTCCACCGGCGAGGACGCGTTGAACTTGTCCTTGTCCCCGATGGGGTTGACGACCTCGTTCACCAGCGGCATGCCGAGGCGCGACACCTGGTGGTACTGGCCGTCGGCGCCCTCGCGCTGCGTCGTCGACCAGATGCCGACGATGGGCTGGTCCTTGGACTGGACGAGCGCCTCGCTCGGGATCTGCAGCGCGATCGAGTTGACGTTGTAGCCCTTGAGCGTGTCCCGTCCGACCTCGGAGAGGTCACCGCCGTAGAGCAGGTCGAAGACGCGCAGGTCCAGGAAGAACGGGTCGTCGGCCTGGCCGGCGTACGTGGTCACCCCGCTCGCCGTCTTGTAGACGGCCTCGTCGCGCAGCTTCTTGAAGTCCGGCATCGACGCCTTGCCGACGTTCGACGGCGCCACCCACACGTCGTCCGCGAGCTTGGTCTTGGAGACCGCGCGGCGGTTCTTCAGCTTGATGAGGTCGATGTCGTACGTCTGCGTGATGTTCAGGTCCGGGTCGTCGAGGCTCTCCACGACGCCCGTGTTGTACAGGAAGGTCCTGTCGTTCTTCGTCTTCGTCTTGAACGTGTACCGGAAGATGAGGTCTTCCTGGGCGTCGCCGTCCTGGTCGACGCGGATGTCGTACTCCGCGTCCTCGGAGAAGGTGAAGAAGTTCGGTCCGCCCGCCGGCTCCTCGAAGGGGATCCAGTTCGCGATCACCGTCGTCGTGTCCGGCTTGTCGGGGCTGACGAACGCGTACACGTCGGTGTTGTCGAACTGGGGCTCCCCCGAGATCAGCGGGGCCTCCCGGTGGCTGGAGGCGGAGGCCGCCCCCGGCTGCAACACGGTGACGCCGGCGGCCGCGAGTCCTCCGGCGGCCAGCGAAGCACAGATGAGGGACGCGATGCTCCGCCGTCCCGCGCCGCTCCTGGAAGTAGGTGTCGTCATGCCGTCCGTCCTCTGTCCCAACTTGCCTGACGAACGCCATTCGGAGCGGTCGGCAGGGTGGATTGGTCGAATCCCAAACGTTCTTACGGCGCGTTTGAAAGGTTGTTTCAGCGGAGAGCGGGATTTGTTGATCGGGATCTCGTCCGGATCCGTAACCCCATCCGGAGGTGGGTTGGTTGCGAATGCCTTACGCGCGGGGATGGCCGTGCTCGGTCGGAGGCGAGGGGGAGCGAGTGGAGGCGGACAGGCTTCTGGTCCGGGTGGCCGGAGGCGACCAACGGGCGTTCGAGGAGTTGTACGCCCTGGTGTCCGGCCCGGTCTTCGGGCTGGTGCGCCGGGTCGTACGGGACCCGGCGCAGTCGGAGGAGGTGGCCCAGGAGGTGCTGCTCGAACTGTGGCGCTCCGCGGGCCGGTTCGACCCGGAGCGGGGCAGCGCCCTGTCCTGGATACTCACCCTCGCGCACCGGCGCGCGGTGGACCGGGTGCGCAGCGCCCGCGCCGCCACCGAGCGCGAGCAGCGCGAGGGCCGACGCAACCACCACACCGCCTTCGACCAGGTCGCCGAGGAGGTCGAGGCCGGACTCGAACGCCAGTGGGTGCGCCACTGCCTGGAGAAGCTCACCACCCTCCAGCGCGAGTCCGTCACCCTCGCCTACTACGACGGCTACACCTACCGTGAAGTGGCCGAGCGGCTCTCACTGCCGCTCGGCACGGTCAAGACCCGTATGCGCGACGGACTCACACGGCTGCGCGAATGCCTGGGAGGAGTCGCATGAGCGCCCTGTACGGCCGGCCCGGGGGAGGTGCCGAGTGAGCCTCTTCCGCCGCGAGGACCTCCACTCGCTCGCCGCTCCCTACGCACTGGACGCCCTGGAGCCCGACGAGCGGCGCCGCTTCGAGCAGCATCTGGGGCGCTGCGACCGCTGTCCTGCCGAGGTGCGCGCCCTGTCCGAGGACGCGGTCCGGCTCGCCTGGTCGACGGCCGTGCCGGCCCCGGCCGCGATGCGCGACCGGGTCTTCGCCGCCGTGCGCAACACCCCTCAGGAGGACCGGTCCTGGAGCGCCCAGCCGTCGCGGCCCCAGCATCTGCCGCGGCATGTGTGGGGCGCCGAGCCGCCGCCGAGGTCGCGCGCCCGTGCGCCCCGGTTGCGCTCTTTGCTCGTCCCGCTGGCCACCGTCACGGCCGCCGCCGCACTCGTGGTGGCCTCCCTCTTCGCCGTCCAGGCCGACCGCACCCGCGACGAGCTGGCCGCCGAGCGCGCGCAGGCGAGTGAGATCGCCCACGTTCTCGCCGCGCCGGACGCCCGCGCGACCAGCGACCGGGACGCGGAGGGCCACAGAATCGGAGTGATCGCTTCCGCTGAGGAGCGGAGCGCGATCGTGACCCTCAGCGGATTCGAGGACCTCCCGAAGAACCAGGTGCACCAGCTCTGGCTCATGCGCCCCGACGTGCAACCACGCTCCCTGGGTCTCTTCGACGGCGACACGCCCTTGGTCACCAGCGGAATGAACGCCGACGCGACGTCACTCGCCGTGACCGTCGAACCCGACGGTGGATCACCGCAGCCCACCAGCCAGCCAGTTGTCCAACTCGCCCTGGAATCGGTCGGATTCGGAGAGTAGTCAACAACGCTGTTACGGGGTAGGTGAATACCGGGACCGTGATTCCCGAGTGCTCCAACGGGGCGATATGGTTACGCTGCCCGGGCCGGGTGGACTCGTACGGGTGGGGAGTGACATGGAACAGATAACAGTGCGCAGGGCGCGAGTCCCTGCGATCACGTGCGGGAGCAGCGCGACCAGCTCGCGCCTCGACCGACATCTCTCGGTGCTGAGCGGCCCCGCCGTGCCACAGCGCGAGGCGGCCGAGGCGACCTCGCTGATGCGCGAGATAACGTCACGTTCCGCGCAGGAGCGCAGCAGCCGCAAGGACACGCGCGTCGGGCGGGTCTCGCTCTTCGCCCCCCTGAAGAGGCTGCGCCGCTCGCTTTTCGGCAGCCGCTAGCACCACAGCACCAAGGGCATTCCCCGCAGGAGGCCCGCGCTCAGGCCACCACGCCGTCCCGGCGCAACGCTGCGATCTCGTCGTCCGTCATCCCCGCGGCACGCAGCAGCGACCCGGTGTGCTCCCCGAGCGCGGGCACCGCACCCATCCGCGCCTCCTCCCCGCCCGGCAGCGTGATGGGCGGCAGCAGCGACCGTAGCGGCCCCACCGGCGACTCCACTTCCCGCCACCGGTCCCGGGCCGCCAACTGCGGATGCTCCGCCACCTCCGTCACATCCCGTAGCCGAGCACAGGCGATCCCGGCCGCCTCCAGTCGCGCCAGCGCCTCGTCGGTGTCCAGCAGTCCCAGCGCCTTCGCGACCAGCTCGTCCGTACGTTCCCGGCGCTCGACCCGGGCCGGATTCGTCGCGAAGGCCGGGTCGTCCGCCAACTCCGGTCGCCCCAGGACCTGTTCGGCGAGGCGCCGCCACTCCCGGTCGTTCTGCACCGACAGCAGCACCCGCCCGCCGTCCGCCGTCGGATAGGCGTCGTAGGGCGCGATCACCGCGTGCCCGAGTCCCGTGCGGGCCGGAGCGCTTCCGCCGTGCATGGCGTGGTGCAGCGGGTGTCCCATCCACTCGGCCAGCGCCTCCAGCATCGACACCTCCACCGGCCCGCCCCGTCCGGTCGTGCCCCGCCGGACGAGCGCCGCGAGGACCCCCGAGAACGCGTACATCCCGGCGGCGATGTCCGCCGCCGGGATGCCCGCCTTCACGGGCCGCTCCGGTGTCCCCGTCACCGACACCAGCCCGGCCTCGCACTGCACGAGCATGTCGTACGCCCGCTTGTCCGCGTACGGACCCGACGCCCCGTAGCCCGAGATGTCCACGGCGATCAGCCGGGGGTGCGCGGCGCACAGCGTGGCCGCGTCCAGGCCGAGCCGGGCCGCCGCGCCGTGCGCCAGGTTCTGCACGAACACGTCCGCGTCCGCCACCAGCCGGCGTACGACGGCCAGGCCGCGCGGGTCCTTCAGATCCAGCGCGAGGGACTCCTTGCCCCGGTTGCACCACACGAAGTGCGAGGCCAGGCCCCGGGCCGCCGTGTCGTAGCCGCGGGCGAAGTCGCCGCCGTCCACCCGCTCGACCTTGATCACCCGTGCCCCGAGGTCGGCGAGCTGCCGGGTGGCGAAAGGTGCCGCGACGGCCTGCTCGACGGCGACGACGGTGATGCCGTCGAGGGGCAGGGGATCACCGGTGCGGGGGAGTGGACGCATGCCGTGGATCATGTCCCCGTCGGGGCGCGGTTGTCACCAGCAAGTGCCGCGTGTCACGCCTCCGGCGCGGTGCCCCCGGGGCGGCGGCCTCCCGGTCGGCGGCCTCCGGCCCGTCCCCCGAACGGGCCGGAGGTCACCTGGGGCCCGCCGCGTAGGTGCGGACCGCGAGCGGTACGAACACCGCGAGCAGGAGCGCGCACCAGAGCAGCGACCCGGCGACGGGATGCGTCACCGGCCAGGCGGCCCCCTCCGGGACGGCCGTGTTCCCGAAGAGGTCGCGCAGGGCCGTGGCGACCGCGCTGATCGGGTTCCACTCGGCGGCCGTGCGCAGCCAGCCCGGCAGACCCTCGGTCGGGATGTACGCGCTGGAGAGCAGCGGCAGCAGGAAGGTCGCGCCGCCCAGCTGCCCGGACGCCTCCTCGTTACGGGTGAGCAGACCCAGGAAGATGCCGATCCACACGCACGCGAACCGGAACAGCAGCAACAGCCCGAACGCGCCGGCCGCCGCGAGCGCGCCGCCCTCGATCCGCCAGCCCACCGCCAGCCCGACGAGCAGGAAGAGCACCGTCCCCGCGACCGTGACCACCAGGTCCGCCAGCGCCTGGCCCAGGGGCACGGCGGCCCGGCTCATCGGCAGCGTCCGGAAGCGGTCCATCACGCCCCGGTGGGTGTCCTGGGCGGCCTGGAACATCCCGGTCATGATGCCGCCGGAGGCGGTCGCCACCAGCAGACCGGGCACCAGGAACCGCCGGTACTCCTCGCCCGGCACGGCGAGCGCGCTGCCGAAGACGTACCCGAAGAACAGCAGCATCGAGACGGGCATGATCTGGGTGAGGATCAGTAGCCCCGGATTGTTGCGGACCCGCCGCAGCTGCCGGCCCAGCATCGCCGTGCCGTCGTACGCCAACGCGCTCATGCCGCACGCTCCTTGAGCTCGTGGAGGTTCGCCGGGGCGCCCTCGGTGAGGCGGAGGAACACGTCGTCGAGGGTGGGCGGGCGCAGGCTCGCGTCGAGCAACGGCACACCCGCCGCGTCGAGTTCACGCACCAGCCGGGGGAGCGTGAGCGTCGGGTCCAGCGCGATCACGCCGACGGCGTGCCGGTCGTGGTCGAACGACGGTCGCCCACCGGTGAGTTGATCGAGGACGCCTGCGGCGGCGGTCATCGCGTCGGCGTGGGCCACGACGACCTCCGCGTACGAGCCGATGAGCGCCTTGAGCTGGGGCGGCGAACCGCTGTGCGCGATCCGGCCCCGGTCCATCAACACGATCCGGTCGGCGAGTTGGTCGGCCTCCTCCAGGTACTGCGTGGTCAGCAGCACGGTGGTCCCCTCCGCCTTCAGGGCGCGCACGGCGTCCCACGTCCGGTTCCGGCTGACCGGGTCGAGGCCGGTGGTGGGCTCGTCGAGGAAGAGCACCGCCGGACGCCGGACGAGGCTGGCCGCGAGGTCGAGCCGGCGGCGCATGCCGCCCGAGTAGGTGGAGGCCGGCCGGTCGGCGGCCTCGGACAGACCGAAACGGTCGAGGAGCTCGGCCGCGCGGGCCGCCGCGTCGCGGACCCGGTGCAGCCGGGCGAACAGCCGGAGGTTCTGCCGTCCGGTGAGGTCGCCGTCGACCGACGCGTACTGCCCGGTCACCCCGATCACCCGCCGGACGGCTGCCGGCTCCCGCACGAGGTCGTGGCCCGCGATCCGCGCCGATCCCGCGTCCGGCCGCAGCAGTGTCGCCAGCAGTCGCACGGCCGTCGTCTTGCCCGCCCCGTTCGGGCCGAGCATCCCGACCACCGTGCCTTCCTCCACGGCCAGATCGAGGCCGCGCACGGCACGGACGTCGCCGAAGTTCTTCTCCAGACCCTCACTAAGTACAGCGTACGTAGTAGTCATGGGTCGACCATAGCGCATTACGTACGCTGTACGTAACTAGGATGGTGGCCGAGGTGATGATCGATGGCTGGCCGAGCGGCCCGACCCGAAGTGATCTGGGCGCGCCCCGAGCGCACCGGCCGGGGCCCGCGGCCCGCGTTCAGCCGCGCGGACATCGCGGCGGCGGCCGTACGGCTCGCCGACGCGGACGGCCTGGACGCCGTGTCCATGCGGCATGTGGCCGCCGAACTGGGCTGCGGCACGATGTCCCTCTACAACTACGTGCCGCGCAAGGAGGACCTGTACGAGCTGATGGTCGACGCGGTCGCCGGGGAGCACGAGCTGTGGGAGCCGGGCGGGGACTGGCGGGCCGATCTGCGGCGGGTGGCCCACCAGACGCGTGCACTGCTGCGCCGGCACCCCTGGATGCCCCGGCTGATGTCGCCGGTCTACGGGTTCAGCCCCAATGGGCTCCGGTATCTGGAGCACTGCATGACCTGTATGGACACGCTCGACGCCCCGTACGGGACGAAGATGCAGCTCCTGGGGATGCTGAACGGGTGCGTGACGACCTACGTCGCGAACGAGCTGGCGACCGCCGAGCGGGTGCGGTCACTGCCGTGGTCGGAGGACCGGGAGAACGAGGTCCGGATCGCGTATCTCGGGGGGCAGATCGCGAGCGGGGCGTATCCGCGGCTGGCCGCGGCGTTCACGGAGGACTCCGGGCCGATCGATCTGGAGGCCGCGTTCGAGTGGATGCTGGACAGGGTGCTGGAGTCGTTCGCGCCGTAGGGGCCCTACAGCAGAGTGAACTGGCCCTCCGGGCCCTCCTCCTGGTGGTCCAGGACCGAGGCGGGCCGACGGGCGGAGTCCGGGACGGGGAGCACTCCCGCCCGGCGCAGGTCCGTCGTCGTGATCGGGTTCGGGACCGTCAACTCGTCCCGCGTCGGCCGCAGTTCGGCCAGCAGCGCCAGCACCGTGATCAGTTCGAGCAGCTCCGACGTCCAGGGCTGGGGCCAGGTCGCCGGACGGATCGCCTCCAGGGTGCCCGGCTCGGCCGGTTCCGTTCTGCGGGTGAACCACTCCTCCAGCACGCGGACACCGCCGACGTGGAAGTCCCAGGCCTCGGACGGAACGGGGGAGATGCGGCCCTCGCCGACGACGAGGGTCTCCTCGTCTCGGGCGTAGCGGAACTCGACGGGGCGGGAGGGGAGCGGGGCCCGCACGTAGGGGCGGCGGCCGCCGGGGAGCTTGGGACGGTCGCCGTCGCGGCGCATGAGCCACAGCGCGCGGCGGCCCGGTTCGACGCCCCGCGACCAGACGTCGGGGTCGGCGGGGAGGGGCACCTCGACCCGGCCGGGGCCGGGGCGCGCGGCGACCAGGATCCAGGCGAGGACGTCGACGGGGGCGACGGGGCCGGCGCCGAGACGCTCGCCGAGGTACTCCGTCAGGCCCGGTGCGAGGTTCGGTTCGACGGCCTCCGGGCGGCGGTACAGCGGGCGGACGCGGCCGACGCGCGGGCCGTGGAGCGGGGCGAGCGGGAGCACGGACGACGCGAGGAGCAGAGGGCCGGAGGAATCCGGCGCGGCCGTCTGCTCGACCACGAACACCTGCCGTTCGTCCGCCACCCGCCACAGCTCGGGACGGGCGGAGTCGATCAGGCGGTGGTCGGGGATGAGCCACTGCTCGTCGAAGGGGGCGGCCAGGACACGGACCGGCTCCGGGCAGGGACCCGTCTCCCGGGCCAGTCGCCCGGTACCGGTGGTCCGGCCCGGCAGCTGGGCCACCGCCGAGGTGAGCGTGCGGGAACGGGTGGGGGCGAACAGGGTCTCGCGGTCCGGGCCCTCCGCCTTCACCAGGGCGTCCCAGCGGGCCTTCAGGGACACGGCGTCGGGGGCCGTCGGCCACCCCCGGCCCAGGCGTGGCGGTGCGACGGACCACGGCATGAGGTCCGCGAGCGGGAGGGCGTCGTCGGGCGTCACGCTGGGCATCGTACGGCCTCGTCAGGGGGCGTCGAGGGTCACGGTGAACGAGAAGCGGTCGCCGCGGTAGTGGATGACCGCCACGTCGAGGACGCGGCCGGACTCGTCGTGGGTGACGCCCGTGTAGTGCAGGATCGGGCTGAGCAGAGGCACCTGGAGGAGGCGGGCGGTCTCCGGGTCGGCGATGCGGGCCTCGACCGTGTCGGTGATCCGGCCGATGGCCACGCCCACGACATCGCGCAGGACCTTGGTCATCGGCCAGCGGAGCAGGTCGTCGCGGTCGATGCGCTCGGCCAGCTCGGGGCGGACGTAGTTGCGGGCGTGGTTGGTGGGCTCGCCCGTCCGCTCGTCGCCGCGCAGCCGGTGGTACGTGGCCACCTCGGTCAAGTCGGGGAAGTACTCCGCGAGTTCACCCGACACGGGGGTGCTGCCCTGGTCCAGCAGCTCGGTCGTCATCCCCGACTGCTGGGCCACGATCGCGTCCACGGAGCCGAGCAGCCGGACCGGTGAGCCCCGCTGGGCGCTCGGCTCGATGAACGTGCCGCGCCGGCGGTGCCGGCTGATCAGCCCCTCGTCCTCCAGCTCC
This sequence comes from Streptomyces akebiae, assembly GCF_019599145.1. Taxonomy (NCBI): domain Bacteria; kingdom Bacillati; phylum Actinomycetota; class Actinomycetes; order Kitasatosporales; family Streptomycetaceae; genus Streptomyces; species Streptomyces akebiae. Next base: position 8,233,213 of record NZ_CP080647.1, read on the forward strand.
TTCAGTGCCTGCCGCATGGTCAGCACGCTCACGCCGTAGTGCCCGGCCAGCTGTTCCTCGGTCGGCAGCCGCAGGGGCTCCTGCGGCGACCGGCCGAGTATGGAGGCGCGCAGGGACTGCGACACCTGGTACCAGAGCGGCAGTTTGCGGTTCAGGACGATCGAGTCCGGAGCGAATGAGGTCACGACGGTATCCGTACCCGGCCCGGCGTGTTCAGTGCAACGGGCCGAAGTGACGACGGAGCCCGGACCACACGTCGTCGTACCCCTGCTGCAACTGCTCCGAGCGGGCCGCCTGCTCGGTGGTGAGGACGGGCCAGCGCGTCTCGAACATGAACGCGAGCCCGTCGTCCACCCGTTGCGGCTTCAGCTCCGCCGTGCTCGCCCGGTCGAACGTCTCCCGGTCCGGACCGTGCGCCGACATCATGTTGTGCAGCGAGCCGCCCCCGGGCACGAAGCCCCCTTCTCCGGCTGTCTTCGCGTCGTACGCGCCCTCGATCAGACCCATGTACTCGCTCATCACGTTCCGGTGGAAGTAGGGCGGCCGGAACGTGTCCTCACCCACCAGCCAGCGCGGCGCGAACACCACGAAGTCCACCGCCGCGAGGCCCGGGGTGTCGCTCGGCGAGGTGAGCACGGTGAAGATCGACGGGTCCGGGTGGTCGTACGAGATCGTCCCGATGACGTTGAAACGGCGCAGGTCGTAGACGTACGGGGTGTGGTTGCCGTGCCAGGCGACCACGTCGAGCGGGGAGTGGTCGTAGGTGGCCGTCCAGAGGTTGCCGCAGAACTTGTTCACCACCTCCACCGGGCCCTCGACGTCCTCGTACGCGGCCACCGGCGCCCGGAAGTCACGGGCGCTCGCGAGGCCGTTGGCGCCGATCGGGCCGAGGTCGGGGAGGCGGAAGGGGGCGCCGTAGTTCTCGCAGACGTAGCCGCGGGCGGAGGCGTCGAGGAGGTCGACGCGGAAGCGGACGCCCCGGGGGATCAGGGCGACCTCACCGGGTTCCGCGCGCAGCAGGCCGAACTCCGTGCGCAGCAGGAGGCCGCCCCGCTCCGGGACGATCAGGAGTTCGCCGTCCGCGTCGCCGAAGACCCGTTCCATGGCGGAATCGGCGTGATACAGGTGTACGGCCATGCCCGTGCGCCGCGCGGCGTCGCCGTTGCCGCCGAGGGTCCACAGGCCGTCGAGGAAGTCGGTGCCCGCCGGGGGCTCCGGCAGCGGGTTCCAGCGCAGCCGGTTGGGGTCGGGGACGGTCTCGGTGAAAGGGGCCGTGCGCAGCGCGCCGTTGTCCGTGCGCGTGAACGCGGGGTGCGCGGCCGACGGGCGGATCCGGTAGAGCCAGGAGCGGCGGTTGTGCGACCTCGGTTCGGTGAACGCGGTGCCGCTGAGCTGCTCCGCGTACAGGCCGAGCGGGGCGCGCTGCGGGGAGTTGCGGCCGTGCGGCAGCGCGCCCGGGACCGCCTCCGAGGCGTGTTCGTTGCCGAAGCCGGAGAGGTACTCCAGCCCCTCGGCCGTCTTCCTCGCGTCCCCGCTCATGCCCGCTCCCTCGCGATCCTGATTCCTGTGCTTCACCGTAGGATTCGGTCGGGTCGGGTGCAAGGGGACGAAGCGACGACGGGCGCCGACGGACGGCTGCCGGACGTCGGCGGGGCGTCCGCAGATCGGGTGCATCGGGCGGAGGGGGAGAACCGGACCGCGGGGGGATCCGTCCTGTCAGTGCGGTGCTCTAGTCTCCCGGCAGGCTGTGGGCGTGCGGATGTTCGGTGTTCGCACGGTCCAGCGCTGAGCGGGAGCGGCGGCACCGGCCGTACTGATATTCGGACAGTTCATCGGACCTCGGCGGAAAGGCATCATGAAGCCCGTGTCCCAGGCGACCTCCCTGCGCCGCGCCCCCGTGCAACGGCGCAGTGCCGAACGACTGACCAGGATCCTCGACGCCTGCGCCGACCTCCTCGACGAGGTCGGCTACGACGCGCTGAGCACCCGTGCCGTGGCGCTGCGCGCGGGTGTGCCCATCGGCTCCGTCTACCGCTTCTTCGGCAACAAGCGCGCGATGGCCGACGCGCTGGCCGAACGCAACCTGGACCGTTTCACCGACCGGGTCACCCGCCGTCTCCAGGCGACGGGCGGCCGGGACTGGCGCACCGCCATGGACGCCGTCCTCGACGAGTACCTCGACATGAAACGCAACACCCCGGGCTTCGCCCTCATCGACTTCGGCAACCAGATCCCGGTCGGCGGCAGCCGCCAGGAACCCAATCACCGCGTCGCCGACCGCCTGTCCGACCTGCTCTCCGCGTTCATCGACCGCACCCCCGACGAGGACCTGCGCCGCACCTTCCTGATCGCCGTCGAGACCGCCGACACCCTGGTGCACCTGGCCTTCCGGGTCTCCCCGGAGGGCGACGAGCGGATCATCGCGGAGATGCGGGAGCTGCTGCGGGCCTATCTCGCGCGCGTACTGGACTGAGCCGGGCCGCCGGGCCCGGTGGCCCGGCCGGGCGCCCGGCCGCGTGACCGACCGCCTCCGTGCAGCCGTGCCCCGGGGTCCGGCGCAGCCCCGCTTCGCAATTCCCCGACAAGACCACCCGCAGCCCCTCCCCGTGATGCATACCGGTCGGTATGCTCGGCCTCGGTGCCGCGTGCCCTGCGCGCGGCACCCGTCCGAGCGTCACCGTCGCCGCCGCCCCTCCGGGAGGACCCGTGTCCACCACCACCGACTCCCGCACCGCCCTGCGCGTCTGCCCGCTCTGCGAGGCGACCTGCGGACTCACCCTCACCATCGAGGGGACCCGGGTCACCGGGGCCCGCGGTGACCGGGACGATGTGTTCAGCAAGGGATTCATCTGCCCCAAGGGCGCCTCGTTCGGGGCGGCCGACGGCGACCCCGACCGGCTGCGCACCCCGCTGGTCCGCAAGGACGGGGAGCTGCGGGAGGCCACCTGGGAGGAGGCCTTCGACGCCGTCGCCGCCGGACTGCGACCGGTCGTCGAGACACACGGTCCGAACGCCGTCGGCGTCGTCCTCGGCAACCCGAACGTCCACACCATGGCCGGCGCCCTCTACCCGCCCGTCCTGCTCGCCGGACTCGGCACCCGCAGCCTGTTCACCGCCTCCACCGTCGACCAGATGCCCAAGCACGTCTCCAGCGGACTGCTCTACGGCGACGCCCACGCCATCCCCGTCCCCGACCTGGATCGCACCGACCATCTGCTGCTCCTCGGTGCCAACCCCCTGGAGTCCAACGGCAGTCTGTGCACCGCCCCCGACTTCCCCGGCAAGCTCAAGGCCCTCAAGGCGCGCGGCGGCACCCTCACCGTCGTCGACCCCCGCCTGACCCGCACGGCCAAGCTCGCCGACCGGCACATCGCCATCCGGCCGGGCACCGACGCGCTGCTGCTGGCGGCGATGGCCCATGCGCTGTTCGGGGAGGCGCTCGTCGACCTCGGGGACCTCGCCCCGCATGTCCAGGGGACAGCCGAACTCGCCTCCGCCATCAGGGAGTTCACCCCCGAAGCCGTCGCCGGGGCCTGTGACGTCGACGCCGGGACCATCCGCGCACTCGCCCGTGAACTGGCCACCGCGCCCACCGCCGCCGTCTACGGCCGCATCGGCAGCTGCACCGTCCCGCACGGCACCCTCGCCAGCTGGCTGGTCGACGTCCTCAACATCCTCACCGGCAACCTCGACCGACCCGGCGGCGCCCTGTTCCCGCACTCCGCGACGGACAAGACGCCCCGGCCCGCCGGACCCGGCCGGGGCTTCGCCCTCGGGCGCTGGCACAGCAGGGTCGGCGGCCACCCCGAGGCCAAGGGCGAACTGCCGCTGTCCGCGCTCGCCGAGGAGATCGACACCGCCACCCCCGAGGGCAGCCCGATCCGCGCCCTCATCACCGTCGCCGCCAACCCCGTGCTCTCCGCCCCCGACGGCGACCGCCTCGACAAGGCCCTGGACTCGCTGGACTTCATGGTCAGCGTCGACCCCTACCTCGGCGAGACCGCACGCCACGCCGACGTGGTCCTGCCGCCGCCCCCGCCCTCGCAGGCCCCGCACTTCGACTTCGCGTTCAACGCCTTCGCCGTGCACAACCAGGTCCGCTACAACCGCGCCGCCGTCCCCCTGGAGGACGGCCGCATGGCCGAGACGGAGATCCTCGCCCGCCTCACCCTCGCCGCCACCGGTATGCACGGTGCCGACCCCTCCGCCGTCGACGACCTCGTCATCGGCCAGACCCTGGGCAAGGCCGTGAAGGAGGCCCACTCACCCGTCCACGGCCGCGACCCGCGCGAACTCGCGGGCCTGCTCACCGGCGACACCGGCCCCGAGCGCCGGCTCGACATGATGCTGCGCCTCGGCCCGTACGGCGAGGGCTTCGGCGCACAGCCGGACGGACTGACGCTGGACAAGCTCCTCGCCCACCCGCACGGCATCGACCTCGGGCCGCTGAAGCCCCGGCTGCCGCAGCCGCTGAAGACGGTCAGCGGCAGGATCGAACTGCTGCCGCAGCCGATCGTCGACGATCTGCCGAGGCTTCGCACCGCCCTGCGGGAGCGCCCGGAGGGCCTGGTCCTCATCGGCCGCCGCCATCTGCGGTCCAACAACAGCTGGCTGCACAACATCCCCGCCCTCACCGGCGGCACCAACCGCTGCACCCTCCACATCCACCCCGACGATGCCGACCGCCTCGGCCTCGCCGACGGCGACGCCGTACGGATCAAGGGCGCCGGGGGAGAGGTCACCGCTCCCGCCGAGGTCACCGACGTCGTACGACAGGGTGTCGTGAGCCTTCCGCACGGCTGGGGACACGACCGTCCGGGCACCCGCATGAGCCACGCGGCGGTCGACCCCGGGGTCAACGTCAACCAGCTCCTCGACGGCTCGCTGCTCGACCCGCTGTCGGGCAACGCGGTCCTCAACGGCATCCCCGTGGAGCTGTCCCGAGCAGGCGCAACGCTGTGACCAGGAGTTCTGCGCTTATTGCTCGCATGTCAACGTCTTGTTAAGACTTGTCGGGCCGCCCTAACGTCGTCGCACCGCCGGTGCCCTGGTGGGAGTTCAAGGGCGAACGTTAGGTATCCACATGTTGACCATCCTCGGCTTCGCCATGATCGCGACCTTCCTGGTCCTGATCATGATGAAGAAGATGTCGCCGATCGCGGCACTCGTACTGATCCCCGCGCTCTTCTGCGTGTTCGTCGGAAAGGGAGCCCAACTCGGCGACTACGTCATCGAGGGGGTGGGCAATCTCGCGCCCACCGCCGCGATGCTGATGTTCGCCATCGTCTACTTCGGCCTCATGATCGACGTCGGCCTCTTCGACCCGATCGTCCGAGGCATCCTGAAGTTCTGCAAGGCCGACCCGCTGCGCATCGTCGTCGGCACGGCCCTGCTCGCCGCGATCGTCTCGCTGGACGGCGACGGCTCGACCACCTTCATGATCACCGTCTCGGCGATGTACCCGCTGTACAAGCGCCTGAAGATGAGCCTGGTCGTGATGACCGGTGTCGCCGCCACCGCCAACGGCGTGATGAACACGCTGCCCTGGGGCGGCCCGACCGCCCGCGCCGCCACGGCGCTCAAGCTCGACGCCGGTGACATCTTCGTCCCGATGATCCCGGCGCTCCTCGTCGGCCTGCTCTTCGTCTTCGTCCTCGCCTACTTCCTCGGTCTGCGCGAGCGCAAGCGCCTCGGTGTGCTGAGCCTCGACGAGGTGCTGGAGCAGGAGAAGATCGTCAAGGACGAGGAGAAGTCCGGCTCCGAGGAGACCGTGCTCGTCGGCGCGGGCGCCTCGTCGGCCGCCGGATCCGGTTCCGGTTCCGGTGACGACAAGGTCCGTACGACGAAGGCCACCGGCGCGGCGGGCTCCGGCACCGACGCCGAGTCCGAGGACGACGACGTCGACGACGTCCGCCTCCAGGGGCTGGACCCCAACCGCCCGACGCTGCGCCCCAAGCTGTACTGGTTCAACGCGCTGCTCACGGTGGCGCTGCTGACCGCCATGATCATGGAGTTGCTGCCGATCCCGGTGCTCTTCCTGCTCGGTGCCGCGCTCGCGCTGACGGTCAACTTCCCCCACATCCCCGACCAGAAGGACCGGCTCGCCGCCCACGCGGACAACGTCCTCAACGTCTCCGGCATGGTCTTCGCCGCCGCCGTCTTCACCGGCGTCCTCCAGGGCACCGGCATGGTCGACTCGATGGCCAAGTGGATCGTCGACGGCATCCCGGGCGGCATGGGACCGCACATGGCCCTGGTCACCGGCTTCCTGAGCCTGCCGCTCACCTACTTCATGTCCAACGACGGCTTCTACTTCGGCGTCCTGCCGGTCCTCGCCGAGGCCGGTGCCGCCCACGGGGTCTCGCCGCTGGAGATCGCCCGCGCCTCCCTCGTCGGTCAGCCGCTGCACATGTCCAGCCCGCTGGTCCCGGCCGTGTACGTGCTCGTGGGTATGGCCAAGGTCGAGTTCGGCGACCACACCAAGTTCGTGGTGAAGTGGGCGGCGGCGACCTCGCTGATCATCCTCGCCGCCGGCGTGCTGTTCGGCATCATCTGAACCATGGGACCCGACTCCCCGGCACCGGAGCGAAGTTCCCTCGAACCGGCATGAACTTCCCCCAGGAGGAACCGCATCATGAGGCCCGGTAGGAACCGCGGCTGGCTGCTCCGCCTCGTCATCGCCTTCAGCTTCGCGCAGGGGGCGGTGTCGATGGCCCGGCCCGCCGTGTCCTACCGGGCCCTCGCGTTGGGCGCCGACGAACGGGCCGTCGGTGTGATCGCGGGGGTCTACGCCCTGCTCCCGCTCTTCGCCGCCATCCCGCTCGGCCGCAGGACCGACCAGGGCCGGTGCGCGCCCCTGCTGCCGATCGGGGTCGTCCTCATATCCGGTGGCTGCGTGCTGAGCGGTCTGGCCGACTCCCTGGTGGCGATGGCTGTCTGGAGCGGTGTGATGGGCCTCGGTCACCTCTCCTTCGTGATCGGTGCCCAGTCCCTGGTGGCCCGCCAGTCCGCGCCGCACGAACACGACCGCAACTTCGGCCACTTCACCATCGGCGCCTCCCTCGGCCAGTTGGTCGGCCCGATCGCCGCGGGCGCCCTGATCGGCGGCCCGGACATGGCCCGGACGAGCGCCCTGGCGCTGGTGGTCGCGGGGGCCGGGGCGGCGGTCGCGGTCACCTCGCTGTGGCGGATAGAGCGCCCCGTCGACCCCGACTCCCGTACGGCGCAGGGCGAACGCGTGCCCGTGCACCGCATTCTGCGTACCCGTGGCGTGCCGGGGGGCATCTTCATCAGCCTCGCCGTGCTCTCGGCGACGGACATCCTCACCGCGTATCTGCCGGTGGTCGGTGAACACCGGGGCATCGCGCCGTCGGTCATCGGCCTCCTGCTGAGCCTGCGGGCGGCGGCGACCATCGCGTGCCGTCTGGTGATGACGCCCATGCTGCGGCTGCTCGGCCGGACCGCGCTGCTCACGGTCACCTGTGTGCTGGGGGCCCTGCTGTGCGCCGGGATCGCGCTGCCGGTGCCGGTGTGGGCGCTCGCCCTGATCCTCGCCGCCCTCGGCTTCTGCCTCGGGGTGGGGCAGCCGCTGTCCATGACGACGGTGGTCCAGGCCGCGCCGGACGACGCCCGGTCCACCGCCCTCGCGCTGCGACTGACCGGAAACCGGCTGGGACAGGCCGGGGCGCCCGCCGCCGCGGGTCTGATCGCCGGGGTCGCGGGCGTGGCCGCGCCCTTCGTGATGCTGGGCGCGCTGCTGCTGGTGTCGTCGGTCATCGCCCTGCGCTCGCCTGCGGAGCAGGGGCGGGGGAGCGGCGCGCCGAGGGAGAAGAGGAACAAGCGGAACAATCGGAACAAGCGGAAGGGGGCGGCGAAGGGGACGGTGAAGGGGGAGGGGGAGGAGGCAGGGAAGAGCTCCCGGCCCGACGCGGCCCTGGGCCGTCAGGGGGATATCTGACGGGTCGTCGGGCGCGGCTCCTCCCGCGCCCGGTGGGATGTGACAGAGAGTCAGGCGAAAGAGCGATTTGTGTGAAAATCGTCTGACTCGGAGGTTCTGCATGTCCACCTCGTCCCGCCCGCGCCCCGCCGGAGTGCGCGCGAGTGCCGCCGCCGTCCTCGCGGCCCTCACCGTCACGGGAGCCAGCCTGATCACGGCACCGGCCGCCGTCGCCGCCCCGGGCGACCCCGACGTCGTGATCCACAAGGTGGGCTTCCCGTTCGACAACCAGCGCAACCAGCAGCTGGTCTGCGACTTCTACCTCGCGGCCTTCAACTTCCCCAGGGACCCCACGCCGACCCAGCGCATCAACTGGACGATCGACCGGCAGCCCCCGGCGCCGCGCACCGATCCCGTCGCCACGGGCGAGATCCCCCTCGGGCCGGACGGCGCCGGGCACAGCACGCCCGTTGCGCCCGAGACGGCGGCGCGGCTGCCCAACGGGAACTACGTGCTCACCTGGCGGACCATCGGCGGGACGCTGGAGGAAGGGCGCAGGGAGATCAACGTCGACTGTCCGCTCACCGGGCCCGGAGCCGGCAGGCCCGGAGCCGGCAGGCCCGAAGGTGCGGGGCCCGACCGCGTCGTATCGGCAGGCGCCGTACCGGAGGGTGCCGTACCGGAAGGTGCTGTACCGGCCGGTGGCGGCGGTCTCGCCCTCAGCCAGAACTTCTCGCCGGTCGCCGGCGCGGCCGCCGTGGGTCTCGCCGCGGTCGGCGGCGTGGCCTATCTGCGGCTGCGCCGTCGCCGCGCCGATGGCGCCGCGTAGACGCCGGCGCAGGCCCTGGCACCGGACGCGCGCCTACCGCCTGACGCGGACGGTCGTCATGGCCACCGCGCTGGTGGTGGGCGGCGTCCATCTGGCGGAGGGCAGGGAGCGGACCGGGACCGCAGGGTCCGGCTCCGCCTGGGCCGACTCCGGGGCGCGCGGTGCGGGGGCACCACGCGCCCGGGCGTCCCTGTACTTCACGCCCCCTCCACCCGAGGAGTCCGCACCCCCGCCGCCGGCGACCGCCGAGCAACGGGCCGAGCGCACCGAACCGACCGTGCCGACCGGACCCGGCACCGCGGAGGGCTCCCGGCCCTCGCACCGGTGGGCGCCCCAGACACCCGCCCGGCCGACGTCGTCCACGCCCGCCCGGCCGACATCGTCCACGCCCGCCCAGTCCGTACGGTCCGTGCCGCCCACCCCCAGGCCGGCCGAGCCGAGGAAGCCCGCCCGTCCCCGTACGCTGCCGTCCTCCCCGGCGACGACCGTCACCATCCCCTACCTCGGCATCGAGGCGCCGGTGACCGGTCTCCGCCTCGACGACCGTCGACGGCTCCCCGCGCCGCCGGACGACAAGCCGAAGCTGGTCGGCTGGTACACGGAGGGGCCCGCGCCCGGCGGACCCGGCACGGCGGTCGTCGTCGGTCACCGGGACACCCGGACGGGCCCCGCCGTCTTCGCCGCGCTGGACGTGATCAAGCCCGGCCGTCTGGTGGAGGTCCTGCGGGCGGACGGCCGCACCGCCGTCTACACCGTGGACGCCGTGAAGTCGTACGAGAAGGACCGCTTCCCCAGCAAGGAGGTGTACGGCCATCGCGGGCGCCCCGAGTTGCGCCTGATCACCTGTGGTGGCACGTACGACCGGCGGAAGGGCTACGGGAGCAACGTCGTCGTCTTCGCCCACCTCACCGCGACCAGGGAACCGGCGCGCCAGTCGTGAACGAGCGCGTCAGCCTGAACGAGCGCGCAGGCCGTGAACCAGGCGCGCAGGCCGTGAACCGGCGCTCAGGGCGCACGCCGACCGCCTCGCCGAGCCCTGGGGGCGTACGGACGCACACGGGCACCCGCCCCGGCGCGGCCGACGCAACCGGAAGCAGCGGTACCGCTAGAGGTGGACGCATGAACGTACACCCCGCCTCCCCCCGCGCCCGCCGTGTCACCCGCGCCCGGGTCGCCCTCGCGGCCACCGCCTGTCTGCTGGTGGTGGGCGCCCCGACCGCGTACGCCACCCTCGCCGAGGACGCCCCCGTCGGCTCCGTGGTCGCCCCGGCGCGCGGGACGCCCTACATCGAGACGCGGCTCCTCTTCGGCACCGAACGGCCAGGCGGCGGTCCGGCCGTCACCGACGAGCAGTTCATGACCTTCGTCGACCGCGAGGTCACCCCCGGGTTTCCGGACGGGCTGACCGTGCAGGAGGGGCGTGGGCAGTGGCGGGACGCGACCGGGACGATCGAGAAGGAGCGGTCGTACGAGCTGATCCTGCTGTATCCGGTGTCGTCGGCCACCGCGAGCGACCGGAGGATCGAGGAGATCCGCGGCGACTATCGCGAGGAGTTCGCGCAGGAGGCCGTGGCGCGGGTCGACGACAGGAAGCGGGTCGACTTCTGAGGCGCGGAGGCGCGGAGGCGCGTTAGGCTCCCCGCCGCCCGCCGCCCGCCGCCCGCCGCCCGCCGCCCGCCGCCCGCCGCCCGCCGCCCGCCGCCCGCCGCCCGCCGCCCGCCGCCCGCCGCCCGCCGCCCGCCGCCCGCCGCCGTCGACGAGTCCCGCCTCACTCCCCGAAGGCCTGGTGCCGGAAAACTATCAGGGCTAGTTTTTGGGCGGACGACCACGCCCGCCCGGGAGGCAGCACGATGAAGGCACACGACGGCATGTACATCGGCGGTACCTGGCGCCCCGCCGCCGGGACCGACACGATCGAGGTCGTGAACCCGGCCGACGAGCAGGTGATCGACCGCGTCCCGGCGGGCACCGCCGAGGACGTCGACGCCGCCGTGGGCGCCGCCCGCGCCGCTCTGCCCGGCTGGGCCGCGACCCCGCCCGCCGAGCGGGGAGCGATCATCGGCGCGCTGCGCGACGCGCTCGCCGCGCGTCGGGAGGAGATCGCCGAGACGGTCACGGCGGAGCTCGGCGCGCCGCTGCCGCTCTCCCAGAGGGTGCACGCGGACCTGCCGGTCACGGTCGCCGGCTCGTACGCCGAGCTGGCCGCCGAGCACGCCTTCGAGGAGAGGGTCGGCAACTCCACCGTGCACCACGAGCCCATCGGCGTCGTCGGCGCGATCACCCCCTGGAACTACCCGCTGCACCAGATCGTCGCCAAGGTCGCCCCGGCCCTCGCCGCCGGCTGCACCGTGGTCCTGAAGCCGGCCGAGGACACCCCGCTGACCGCGCAGCTCTTCGCCGAGGCCGTCCACGAGGCGGGCGTACCCGCTGGAGTGTTCAACCTGGTCACCGGTCTGGGCCCGGTCGCCGGGCAGGCGCTCGCCGAGCACGACGGCGTCGACCTGGTCTCCTTCACCGGATCCACGGCGGTGGGCCGACGCATCGCCGCGACGGCCGGGGCCGCCGTCAAGAAGGTGGCCCTGGAACTCGGCGGCAAGTCCGCCAACGTGATCCTCCCGAGCGCCGACCTCGCCAAGGCGGTGAGCGTCGGCGTCGCCAACGTCATGTCCAACTCCGGTCAGACGTGCAGTGCCTGGACGCGGATGCTCGTCCACACCTCCCAGTACGACGAGGCCGTCGAGCTGGCCGCCCAGGCCGCCGCGAAGTACGGCGACCGCATCGGCCCGCTCGTCAACGCCAAGCAGCAGGCGCGGGTGCGGGGTTACATCGAGAAGGGTGTGGCCGAGGGCGCCCGCCTGATCGCGGGCGGCCCCGAATCCCCGCGCGAGCAGGGCTACTTCGTCAGCCCCACCGTCTTCGCCGACGTGACCCCCGAGATGACGATCGCCCAGGAGGAGATCTTCGGCCCGGTCCTGTCGATCCTCCGCTACGAGGACGAGGCCGACGCCCTGCGGATCGCCAACGGCACGGTGTACGGGCTGGCCGGCGCGGTCTGGGCCGGCGACGAGAGCGAGGCCGTGGCCTTCGCCCGCCGGATGGACACCGGCCAGGTCGACATCAACGGCGGTCGCTTCAACCCGCGCGCCCCGTTCGGGGGGTACAAGCAGTCGGGAGTGGGGCGCGAGCTGGGCGCGCACGGTCTGGCGGAGTACCTCCAGACCAAGTCCCTTCAGTTCTGACCGGTTCGAGGAGAGTCGTCGCCATGGCCGTTCGAGCCGCTGTACTGCCCGCCGTCGGTGCCCCGTTGGAGATCACGGAGATCGAGCTGCCGGACCCCGGGCCCGGCCAGGTCCGGGTGCGGCTCGCCGCCGCCGGGGTCTGCCACTCCGACCTGTCGCTGTCCGACGGCACCATGCGGGTGCCGGTGCCCGCCGTGCTCGGCCACGAGGGCGCCGGCACCGTCCTGGCGGTCGGCGACGGGGTCACCCATGTCTCGCCCGGTGACGGAGTCGTCCTCAACTGGGCGCCCGCCTGCGGGAATTGCCACGCCTGCTCGCTCGGTGAGGTCTGGCTGTGCGCGAACGCGCTGCTCGGCTCCGGGAACGTGTACGCCCGGCGCGCCTCGGACGGCGCCGACCTCCACCCCGGTCTGAACGTGGCCGCCTTCGCGGAGGAGACGGTCGTGGCCGCCGGCTGTGTGCTCCCCGCACCGGACGGGGTTCCGCTCACCGAAGCGGCCCTGCTCGGCTGCGCCGTCCTCACCGGCTACGGCGCGGTCCACCACGCGGCGCGGGTCCGGGAGGGCGAGACCGTCGCCGTGTTCGGGGCGGGCGGTGTCGGGCTTGCGGCGCTCCAGGCCGCGCGCATCGCCGGCGCGTCCCGGATCGTCGCCGTGGACGTCTCCCCGGCGAAGGAGGAACTGGCCCGTGCGGCGGGGGCCACGGAGTACGTGGTCGCCTCGGAGAACACCGCCCGCGAGATCCGCGGGCTCACCGGCAAGCAGGGCGTGGACGTCGCCGTGGAGTGCGTCGGCCGCGCGGTCACCATCCGGACGGCCTGGGAGTCGACCCGGCGTGGCGGCCGCACCACGGTCGTCGGCATCGGCGGCAGGGACCAGCAGGTCACCTTCAACGCGCTGGAGATCTTCCACTGGGGCCGCACCCTCGCCGGGTGCGTCTACGGCAACTCCGACCCGGCACGCGACGTGCCGGTCCTCGCGGACCATGTGCGCGCCGGCCGCCTGGACCTGTCCGCCCTGGTGACCGACCGCATCTCCCTGGACGACATCCCGGTGGCCTTCGACAACATGCGCGCCGGCAAGGGCGGCAGAGCTCTGGTGACGTTCTGATCCACCCGCGGGTGAGCGGGGCCGGGCGCGGGGAACGGCGCGACCAGCCCCCACCCACCCGCGACCGAACGAACCACTCGCTCACCTGAACGAACCACCCCCTCACCTGAACCCGTCCGTGCACGACCGTTGACCTACATACCGTCCGGTCAGTACGTTCCCGGGCAACGTCCCCGCACCCACTGGAGTGTGCTCGCATGGACACCGCTCCCGTTTCCGCCCCCGTCACCACCTCCCGCCCCCAGAGCCACCGCAAGGTGGCCACCGCCGCGGCGCTCGCCTCGGCGGTGGAGTGGTACGACTACTTCGTCTTCGGCATAGCCGCCGCCCTCGTCCTGGGCGACCTCTACTTCCCGGCCGGCAGCTCCTCCGCGGGAGTCCTCGCCGCGTTCGCCACCTTCGCCGTCGGCTTCCTCGCCCGCCCCCTCGGCGGTGTCGTCGCCGGTCACCTCGGCGACAAACGGGGCCGCAAGCCGATGCTCGTCCTGGCGCTCACCCTGATGGGCGTCGCCACCACCGGCATCGGCCTCCTCCCCACGTACCAGACGATCGGGATCGCCGCTCCGGTCCTGCTCGTCCTCCTCCGTGTCGCCCAGGGGGTGGCCGTCGGCGCCCAGTGGGGCGGCGCGATGCTGCTGGCCACCGAGTACGCCCCCGAGGGCAAGCGCGGGGTGTACGGCAGCTTCGTCCAACTCGGCGTTCCCATCGGTGTGGTGAGCGCCAACACGATGTTCCTCGTCGTCGGCGCGGCCACCAGCGACACGGCCTTCGCCGCATGGGGCTGGCGGGTGCCCTTCCTGGTCGGCCTGTTCGTCCTCGGCCTCGCCTGGTACATCCACCGCCACGTCGAGGAGACCCCCGAATTCCGTGCGGCGGAGCGACAGCTGGCGGAGAAGGAGAAGGGCGAGAAGAGTTCTCCGCTCAGGACGATCCTGCGCGGTCATCTCGGCACGGTCTTCCTGGCCGGCGGCTCCTTCGCCGTGAACACCGCGACGTTCTACATCCTCATCACCGGTGTCCTCGACTACACCACCCGCGAACTCGACATGAAGCGCAGCGCCGTCCTCGCGGTCTCCCTGTGCGTCAGCCTCACCCAGCTGGTGCTGATCCCCGCCGCCGCGGCCCTCTCCGACCGCGTCGGCAGGATCCGGATCTATGCGTTCGGCGCGGCCGGCATCGCCCTGTGGGCCGTCCCGCTGTTCCTGCTCATCGACACCGGCTCCCTGCTGTGGCTCGCCGTCGGCACGTTCGTCGCCAGCTGCTTCCTCAGCATCATGTACGGGCCCCAGGCGGCCCTGTTCGCCGAGCTGTTCACCCCCGAGATGCGCTACACCGGCGCCTCCCTCGGCTACCAGATCGCGGCGGTGTTCGGCGGCGGCCTCGCCCCGTTCCTGATGGTCCTCCTGCTGGAGGCCACCGGCACGTCCATGGCGGTGTCGGCGTACATCATCGGGCTCTCGGTGATCGCCCTCGTCTCGATCAAGATCCTTGCGGGGAGGGCGACTTCACGAGCGGAGGGTTAGGCACCTCCGGCTCCGGCTCCGGCTCCGGCTCCGGCCGCGCGCCGACGGCCCGGTCCGCGGCTCCGGAATCCTCCGGGGCCGCGGGAACCGGGCCGTTCGTGGCTTGTCGGGCGCGGCTCCTCGCGGCCCTATCGGGGCGCGACCCGCTCATACTGCTGCTCCAGTCCGTCCAGCAGTGCCCGCAACCCCACCTCGAACGCCCGCTCGTCGACCTTCTGCTGCTGCTCGGCCAGCAGGTGGGCCTGCCCGAGGTGGGGGTAGTCGTCGGGGTCGTAGGCGCTCTCGTCGTCCACGAACCCACCGGCGAACGACCCGATCGCGGACCCCATGATGAAGTACCGCATCAGCGCCCCGATGGACGTGGCCTGGGCCGCCGGCCACCCCGCCTCGACCATCGCCCCGAACACGACGTCGGCGACCCGCAGCCCCGCTGGCCGCCGACCGGGTCCCCGCGCGAGGATCGGCACGATGTTGGGGTGGTCGCGCAGCGCGGCCCGGTACGAGACGGCCCAGTCGTGCAGCGCGGTCCGCCAGTCCCGCCCGTCCCGGAACATCGACAGGTCGACCTGCGCGCTCACCGAGTCGGCGACCGCCTCCAGGATCTGGTCCATGGTGCGGAAGTGGTTGTAGAGGGAGGGTCCGCTCACCCCGAGTTCGGCGGCGAGCCGTCGCGTGGAGACCGCCGCCAGCCCCTCCGCGTCCACCAGTGCCCGCGCCGTCTCCACGATGCGGTCGGTGCTCAACAGGGGCTTGCGCGGTCGGGCCATGGCGCACATAGTAGGGCTGCAGCCTAAAACTAGCAGTGATAATTTAACGGGGAACGGACGAGAGGCGGGCCGCGTGAACCTGGAGCTCAGCGAGGAACAGACCGCCGCGCGCCGGCTCGCGGCCGACTTCGTGGAGCGCGAGATCGCCCCGCACGTCATCGCATGGGACCGCGCCGAGAACGTCGACCGGGCGATCGTGAAGAAGCTCGGCGAGGTCGGCTTCCTGGGGCTCACCGTCGACGAGGAGTACGGCGGCTCCGGCGGCGACCATGTCACGTACTGCCTGGTCACCGAGGAGCTGGGCCGCGGCGACTCCTCCGTGCGCGGCATCGTCTCCGTCTCCCTCGGCCTGGTCGCGAAGACGATCGCGGCCTGGGGCGACGAGGAGCAGAAACGCCGCTGGCTGCCGGGGCTCACGGCGGGGGAGTACGTCGGCTGCTTCGGTCTCACCGAACCCGGCACCGGCTCCGACGCGGGCAACCTCGCCACCCGGGCCGTCCGCGACGGCGACGACTACGTCATCAGCGGCACCAAGACCTTCATCACGAACGGCACCTGGGCCGACGTCGTCCTGCTCTTCGCCCGTTCCACCGACGCCCCCGGACACAAGGGCGTCTCCGCCTTCCTCGTCCCCACCGGCGCCCCGGGCCTGACCCGGCGCACCCTCCACGGCAAGCTCGGCCTGCGCGGCCAGGCCACCGCCGAGCTGGTCCTGGAGGACGTCCGCGTCCCCGCCTCCGCCCTGCTCGGCCCCGAGGGCAAGGGCTTCACCGTCGCCATGTCCGCGCTCGCCAAGGGCCGGATGTCGGTCGCCGCCGGCTGTGTCGGCATAGCCCAGGCCGCGCTCGACGCGGCGGTCCGATACGCGGGCGAGCGCGAGCAGTTCGGCAGGTCCATCGCCCACCATCAGCTCGTCCAGGAACTCCTCAGTGACATCGCGGTGGACGTCGACGCGGCCCGGCTGCTGACCTGGCGCGTCGCCGATCTCGTCGACCGGGGACAGCCCTTCGCCACCGAGGCGAGCAAGGCCAAGCTGTTCGCCTCCGAGGCCGCCGTCCGCGCCGCGAACAACGCTCTCCAGGTCTTCGGCGGTTACGGCTACATCGACGAGTACCCGGCCGGAAAGCTCCTGCGCGACGCCCGGGTGATGACCCTCTACGAGGGCACCAGTCAGATACAGAAGCTGCTCATCGGGCGGGCGCTGACGGGCGTTTCGGCCTTCTGAGCCCCGGTCCGTACGCGAGTTCGGGCGCCTGTGGGCTGAGTACGCGAGGGCCGGCGACTGAGTATCCCGACGGATGTGGTTCGGGCCACATCCGTCGGACCATGTCCCCATGAGTGAGACACCGGTCAAGCAGCAGAACACGGCGGCCTTCTACGGCCAGGCCGTCGCCTCCTTCGGCGTCGCCATGGCGGCCACCACCGTCGGCATCTACCACCTCGACGCCGACACCTGGGTCCGCGCCTTCCTGGCCATCGCGGTCCTCTACCTCGTGACCTCGTCCTTCACCCTGGCCAAGGTGATCCGCGACCGGCAGGAGGCCGGGCGGATCGTCAGCAGGGTCGACCAGGCCCGGCTGGAGAAGCTCCTCGCCGAGCACGACCCCTTCGAGAAGCTCTGAGGCCGGCGCGCGACCCCGGCGCGCGCCCGGCTTCCCTACGCCACAGCCCTGAGCGGGGCTTCTAAGCGCCCGCTCACCTTCGGCGGTATGGTGGTGCCGAGCCATCGGAAGGGGCGAACGAGCGATGAGTACGGCGGAGGACACGGCGGGCGGCGAGCCGCAGCCGTGGGGCGAGGTCAACCCGGACGCGGCCCGGCGGCTGCTGGTGGCCGCCGTGGAGGCCTTCGCCGAGCGCGGCTATCACGCGACGACGACCCGGGACATCGCGGGGCGCGCGGGGATGAGCCCCGCCGCGCTGTACATCCACTACAAGACCAAGGAAGAGCTGCTCCACCGGATCAGCCGCATCGGCCACGAGAAGGCCCTCGACGTACTGCGTACGGCGGCCCGGTCCGAGGGCGGCCCGGCCGACCGGCTCGCCGAGGCTGTGCGCTCCTTCGTCCGCTGGCACGCGGGGCAGCACACCGTGGCCCGTGTCGTGCAGTACGAACTCGACGCCCTCGGGCCCGAGGCCCGCGCCGAGATCGTCACCCTGCGCCGCGAGAACGACGCGGCCGTGCGCGGCATCATCGAGGACGGCGTCGCCTCGGGCGACTTCGACGTCCCCGACGTCCGCGGCACGACGATCGCCATCCTCTCCCTCTGCATCGACGTGGCCCGCTGGTTCAACGTCAACGGCTCCCGCACCCCGGACGAGGTCGGCGCGCTGTACGCGGACCTCGTCCTGCGCATGGTGGGCGCGAAGAAGTGAACCTCGGCGATCGGGCCGGCCTTCGCAACATTCGAGGATTCGGGCCGGTCCGCTGATTCCTCCTCCGAGGGTCTTGGCGCATTGTCGCTGGTGCGGGGAGCGAATGTTTCGGGATCGGTGCCGAAGCATTGACAGTTGGCAGGGGCAGGCCAACACTCCCGGGGTGACAGGGCGAACCCCCCAAGCCCGAGGAGGACGCGCGCGTATGAGCGACGCACCCGCACCCACCCCCGCACCCATCCCGCCCCCCAGTCGCAGGCTCTTCATGAGCGGTGTCTGCGCGACCGCGATGGCCGCCGCGACCACGCTGGCCCTGCCCGGCACGGCCCGCGCGGACACGGTGATCACCAGCAACCGGACCGGCACCGACAACGGCTTCTACTACTCGTTCTGGACCGACGCCCCGGGCACGGTCTCGATGACCCTGGCCGCCGGCGGCACCTACCGGACCTCCTGGAGGAACACCGGAAACTTCGTCGCCGGCAAGGGCTGGAGCAACGGCTCCCGCAGGACCGTGACCTACTCGGGCACGTTCAGTCCGTCCGGCAACGCCTATCTGACCCTCTACGGCTGGACGGCCAGTCCGCTCATCGAGTACTACATCGTCGACAACTGGGGCACCTACCGGCCCACGGGAACGTACAAGGGCACGGTCGCCAGCGACGGCGGCACGTACGACATCTACAGGACCACCCGGTACAACGCCCCCTCCGTCGAGGGCACCCGCACCTTCGACCAGTACTGGAGCGTGCGTCAGTCGAAGCGGACGGGCGGAAACATCACCACCGGCAACCACTTCGACGCCTGGGCCCGCGCGGGGATGCCCCTCGGCAGCTTCCGGTACTACATGATCATGGCCACCGAGGGGTACCAGAGCAGCGGCAGCTCCAGTATCACGGTGTCCCCGTGAACACCGGGCCGCGCCGCTCGCCGCGTCGCTCGGTCAGACGGCTGGCCGTCGTCGCGACGGTCTTGGCGAGCGTCGTCCCCCTGACGTGCACCGCCGCCACCGCCGCCACCGCCGCACCGGAGCGGGCCGCCGCCTGCACCGGCTATGTCGGGCTCACGTTCGACGACGGTCCGTCCGGCAGTACGTCGGCCCTGCTGAACGCGCTCCGGCAGAACGGACTGCGGGCCACCATGTTCAACCAGGGGCAGTACGCCGCCGCCAACCCCGCCCTGGTCCGGGCACAGGTCGCCGCCGGCATGTGGGTGGCCAACCACAGCTACACCCACCCGCACCTCACGCAACTGAGCCAGGCGCAGATCGACTCGGAGATCTCCCGCACCCAGCAGGCGGTCGCGGGCGCGGGCGGCGGCACTCCGAAGCTGTTCCGGCCGCCGTACGGCGAGACGAACGCGACGGTGAGATCGGTGGCGGCCAGGTACGGCCTGACCGAGATCCTCTGGAACGTCGACTCGCAGGACTGGAACGGCGCGAGTACCGACGCGATCGTGCAGGCCGCGGCCCGGCTCACGAACGGCCAGGTCATCCTCATGCACGACTGGTCCGCG
This sequence comes from Streptomyces akebiae, assembly GCF_019599145.1. Taxonomy (NCBI): domain Bacteria; kingdom Bacillati; phylum Actinomycetota; class Actinomycetes; order Kitasatosporales; family Streptomycetaceae; genus Streptomyces; species Streptomyces akebiae. The sequence goes on from NZ_CP080647.1 coordinate 8,252,504, forward strand.
AACGCGCGCGCGGCGCTGCCGCGCATCGCGCAGCAACTGTCCGGCCGCGGCCTGTGCGCGGGGATGATCTCGCCGCAGACCGGCCGCGCCGTGGCGCCCGGGTAGGGCTCCGCTCGTGGCGCGGCGGTCGCGAACGCCGCGCCACCGGCGAGCTCAGAAGTAGTACCGGGACACCGACTCGGCCACGCACACCGGCTTCTCGCCGCCCTCGCGTTCCACGACGACCGCGGCCGTCACCTGGACGCCCCCGCCGACCTCCGTGACGTCCTGGAGGGTCGCGGTGGCACGCAACCGGGAACCGACCGGGACCGGCGCCGGGAAGCGGACCTTGTTGGTGCCGTAGTTCACGCCCATGGTGACGTTGTCGACCTTGAGGATCTGCGGAACGAGCAACGGCAGCAGGGACAGGGTCAGATAGCCGTGGGCGATGGTCGTCCCGAAGGGCCCGGCCGCCGCCTTCTCCGGGTCCACGTGGATCCACTGGTGGTCACCGGTGGCCTCGGCGAAGAGGTCGATCCGCTTCTGGTCGACCTCCAGCCAGTCGCTGTGCCCCAGCGACTCACCCACCGCCGCCTTCAGCTCCTCGGCGGACGTGAAGATCCTCGGCTCTGCCATGTCTCGGCCTCCCTGATCCTGATGTCTAAGCGACTGCTTAGCATGGTCGGCCGTGCGATCCCTGTCAACGGACCGTGCCCCTGTCGGGTGTGGGTAGGCTCGGAGGGGTGCCCCAGATCCCTGAGAAGATCCACGAGTTGACCGTCGGCCAGCTGTCGGCCCGTAGCGGTGCCGCCGTCTCCGCGCTGCACTTCTACGAGTCCAAAGGGCTGATCAGCAGCCGCCGCACCACGGGAAACCAGCGCCGTTACAGCCGGGACGCCCTGCGGCGGGTGGCCTTCGTCCGGGCCGCGCAGCGCGTCGGCATCCCGCTCGCCACGATCCGCGAGGCGCTCGCCGAACTGCCCGAGGAGCGGACGCCGACCCGCGAGGACTGGGCCCACCTCTCCGAGGCCTGGCGGTCCGAGCTGGACGAACGGATCAAGCAGCTGAACCGGCTGCGGGACCATCTCACCGACTGCATCGGCTGCGGCTGTCTGTCCATGGACACCTGTGTGCTCTCCAACCCCGACGACATCTTCGGCGAACGGCAGAGCGGCTCCCGCCTCCTGGTCGAGCGCCGCAGGTCCGAACAGCGGGAACCCGGGAGCTGACGCGGCAGCTCCCGGGCCCCGGACCCCACGAGTCCCCCGGAGATCCCGTGGGGGGCCCATGTCACCCGGCCTCGGCCCGCGTTTCGACCGGGTCCCCTCCGGACCCGGTCTCACCCGCCCCGGGCCTTCACTCGTACTCCGTGCCGCCCTTGCGGGTCAGATACGCCGGGCTGACCGCCTTGGCGACGGCCCGCCCGCCGGTCACCGGGCTGTACCGCTCGGTGGCCGACCGGATCACGACGCCCTCGCGCAGGTGCAGTTCGCGCCCGGAGACCGTCTCCCGACCGCTCGCCACCTCCAGGACGCGGTCGATGGCGTACGGACCCTCGTACAGCCGTGGCACCAGCGGCAGTTCACCGTCGAGCAGGTCGGACAGCTCCGCGGAGTCCAGCCAGCGGACCCGGCCGTCGATGTCCGCGGACACGTCGAACACGGCGTACCCGAGGGTGTCGCGGCGGCCGTCCGCGCCGTACGTCAGGTCCTGCACCCCGGCGCCGTAGACCTCGCCGAAGATCCCGACCCGGCGCGCGCCGAGCCGCTCGGCGAGCCGGGCGGCGACCTCGCCCACCCGGTGGCCGCGGACGGCACGCCAGTACAGATTGCGCGGATCCTCCTTCAGGGCGAGGGACTTCGACCCGAAGCCCTTCGAGGAGACCTGGATCCGGCCGTCCCCGGTGGCGTACGTGACCAGGCAGGCCGTGCCGTGCAGCTTCTCCGTCAGGACGACCGGCTCGCCGGGCGTGAAGATGCCGGGGTGGCGCTGGATGTTCTCGATGTCGACCCAGGGCAGCAGATCCGGCGCCGACTCGACCTCCCCGCTCATCGTGGGCGGGATCGCCGGCACCCATTTGACGATGCCGAGCCGCTCCGCGAAATCCGTGCCGTCGGCGACGGCGGCCGTGAGATCGACGTCCGCGAGGGCCCGTGGGCGGCAGACGATGCCCTGCGACAGCTCGCCCCGCAGCCGAACCGCCTTCACACGGTCCGCGTTGCCGCCCGCCAGCCGTCCGGTGAGCCCCAGCTCCTCGATCAGCGGGGCGGGGAGCACGGACTGCTCCGGGATGTAGACGGCGGTGTCACCGGTGCGGTACGCCCCCTTCGCCACGACCGCGCGGTACAGGCCCACCTGGGCCAGTTCGAGCGCGTCGGCGTTCGGGTGCTCGTGGATCGTCAGCACTTCGGCGGTGACACGCAGCGTCGACATCGGCCTCTCCTCGGTCCGGGGTCCCTCAGGGCTGTCTCATCGCCCCCAACTGTCCGGACGGGAAAGGGGTGGAGCGACCGGATTTCGGACTGGTAAGAGGGCGCGCGCCCGGTGCTTTCCGGTCCCACGCCGCAACCGCTTTCACCGAAACTGTGTCATGGACACGGAGGGGTGGCGCGGTGCGTCCCCCGGCAGAGGGCAGGGTAAGGACACAGCAAGGGCAAGGAGCGCCGATGAGCGTCGTCATCTGTTCGCTGAAGTGGGAGAAGGCCCACTCCGGGACGCAGCGGATCAGCTACGACTCGGACGGCTACCACCTGGTGCGCTTCCCGTACGAGGCGACCGAGGAGTCGTACGACCCCTGGAAGATGCACGACCCGGCGGGCGGCGGGGGCACCCCCTCGAAGTTCCCCGACCCGCGCTCCGGGCTGATCTGGCCCAGTCACGACGGCTGGGGCGTGCTGTCGGCCATGGTGTTCTGGGAGGCCGACGCCAGGACGCTGGAGTACCGCACCCGCTTCGTGCGCGATCCCCTGAACCTGACGAAGAAGAAGTACGACTCCACGGGCACGACGGACAGCGTGAGCACCCGGGGCGGCCAGTACCGGACCTGCGTGTGGCAGATGTTCGTGCACAAGGGCATGCCGCTGGGCCTGAAGATATCCGCGCGTGGGGCGGGGGACGTCAAACGGGCCACGGCGATCACCCTCGCCGAGTTCAAGCTCGCCATCCACACGGACGTCAAAAGACCGTAGTCGTCACCCCGTTCCGGAGCGTCGTACACGCACATACACGGGGGTGCGGCATCCCCGGCGCACCCCCGCCGCGCTAGGCCGAGACCAGCAGCCGTCCGCGCCTGGACTCCGCCAGGGCCTCGGGCGTGAGCACCGGTCGGGGCACCACGATTCCGCACTCCGTACAGACCGGGCCCGAGGACGGTTCATGGGCCAGGTCGTACATCCAGACGAGGCGCTCGCCCTCGCACACCGGGCAGGTCGAGCCCGGTTCGCGCTCCAGCGCGGCGATGAGCCGGCGCAACACCTCCGCCAGGGGTTCCCGGGGATGGACCTTCGGGTCGTCGCACCACGCGACGCCGAAACCGCCCCAGGTCAGCCGGTGCCAGTCGTCGACACTGCCCGGCCTGCGCAGACCGTCGTGCTTCTCCTTCTTGCGGCGCTGCGCGAACTGCACCTCGTAGTCGAGCCAGACGGAGCGGGCCTCCTCCAACTCGTCCAGTGCGGCCACGAGCCGCGCTGGATCGGGGTCGCGGTCCTCGGGACCGAACCCGGCCCGGGAGCACAAGTGGTCCCAGGTCGCCCGATGCCCGTAGGGGGCGAAACGCTCAAGGCACTTGCGCAGCGAATAACGCCGCAGCGCCAGGTCGCACCTCGGATCTCGCACCTGTCTTGCCAGACTCCGGAAACCGGCCATCGCCCTGCACCTCCGTCACACCTGCACCTGTACTTCGGTCACTTCGGCGTCGTCGTCGGGACGTCGCCGAATAGACGTATCGACACGCGATTCGGCTCCATCCGATTTCCGATGACCTCCATAAGTCGTCTGCTGAGCCGTTCACGGACCGTTCCTGCCTACGTCTGACTGCCTCTGACTTCTCGTGGTGCTTCTTCTTGCGCTTGTTGTTGTGCTTCCTCTTGGGCTTACGACTACTTCTGAGTACCTGTTCACGCTGTCAGCCACCTGTCCGTCGACGGTGCTCCCAAAAACGTGACGCATGTTCATCTTCAAAGTCGGGGATACCGGCGGTAACATCCGGCCCACCCCCGTCAGGAGGAGCTGCCATGCCCTGGCGCACCCCACGCACCTCACGAACCGCACCCGACGGACTGAGAACTCCCCACAGATTCCCGGAGTTCCTCAAGGCCGCCTCCATATGCGCACTCGTTGCCGGTCTTTTGTCGCCTCTTTCCCCGGCTTCCCCGGCGGCGGCCGCCGACACCGACGCCGTGCAGGCGGCAGCCGTGACCGACCACTGCGGCGGACAGTGCTCCGACATCCTGCCGCCCGGTCAGAACGGCAACGCCACCCTCGCCCAGATCCTCCTCAACCAGGGGTTCGGCTCCATGCCGGAGAACGCGAGCAACCAGCTCGGCCCCTACAACAACCTGGCCACCGGCTACCCGGGCCTCACCAACTCCACGATCAACACCTTCTTCAACGACGCCTCCTTCGGCGTCGCCTCCGACCAGGTCGCCTCCACCCTGAAGCCGGCCGGCCGCACCGACGTCACGATCGTCCGCGACAAGAAGACCGGTGTGCCGCACATCACGGGCACCACCCGCTACGGCACGGAGTTCGGCGCGGGCTACGCCGCCGCACAGGACCGGCTGTGGCTGATGGACGTCTTCCGGCACGTCGGCCGCGGCAAGCTGACCCCGTTCGCGGGCGGCGCCGCCTCCAACCAAGGCCTGGAACAGGAGTTCTGGCGCCACGCTCCCTACACCGAGGCCGACCTCCAGGCCCAGATCGACAAGGCGGTGGCCGCCAACGGTGAGCGCGGGCAGCTGGCCCTCGCCGACGTCAACGCCTACGTCGCCGGCATCAACGCCTACATCGACGCCTCCGACAGCGGCCGTTACTTCCCCGGCGAGTACGTCCTGACCGGCCACAAGGACTCCGTCACCAACGCCGGCACCATCGAGAAGTTCAAGCCCACCGACCTGGTCGCCCTGGCCTCCGTCATCGGCGCCCTCTTCGGCTCCGGGGGCGGCGGCGAGGTCAACAACGCCCTCTCCCTGCTGGCCGCCCAGGAGAAGTACGGCGTCACCGAGGGCACCAAGGTCTGGGAGTCCTTCCGCGAGCGCAACGACCCCGAGGCCGCCCTCACCGTCCACGACGGCAGCTTCCCGTACGCCACCAAGCCCGCGAACCCGCAGGGCATGGCCCTCCCCGACGACGGCACGGTGGCCGAGGAACCCCTCGTGTACGACCGCACGGGCAGCGCGGCCACGACGGCCTCCACCAGCCTCTCCGCCGCGGCCACGGACAGCGCCCTCAGCTCCGCCCGGCGCGGCATGTCCAACGCCCTCGTCGTCAGCGGCGAGCACACCGCGAGCGGGCGTCCCGTCGCGGTCTTCGGGCCGCAGACCGGGTACTTCGCCCCGCAGTTGCTCATGCTCCAGGAGATCCAGGGCCCGGGCATCAGCGCCCGCGGCGCCTCCTTCGCCGGCCTGAGCATGTACGTCGAGCTGGGCCGCGGCCAGGACTACGCCTGGAGCGCCACCACCTCCGGCCAGGACATCATCGACGCGTACGCGGTCGAGCTGTGCCAGGACGACGTCCACTACCTGTACCACGGCACCTGCACGGCCATGGAGAAGATCGAGCAGACCAACGCCTGGAAGCCCACCACCGCCGACTCCACGCCGGCCGGCTCCTACCGCATGCAGGTCTGGCGCACCAAGTACGGCCCCGTGACCCACCGCGCCACGGTCGACGGCAAGAAGGTCGCCTACACCACCCTGCGCTCCTCGTACCTGAACGAGGCCGAGTCGATCATCGGCTTCCAGATGCTGAACGACCCGGACTACGTCAAGGGCCCGGAGACCTTCCAGAAGGCCGTCCAGAACATCAACTACACCTTCAACTGGTTCTACGCCGACTCCACCCACACCGCGTACTACAACAGCGGCGACAACCCGGTGCGCCCCGCCGACGTCGACCCCGAGTTCCCGGCCTGGGCCCGGTCCGCGTACGAGTGGCGGGGCTGGAACCCGACCACCAACACCGCCGACTACACCCCGCCCGCCCAGCACCCCAACTCCATCGACCAGGACTACTACATCTCCTGGAACAACAAGCAGGCCGCCGACTACACCACCGCCCCCTGGGGCAACGGCTCCGTCCACCGCGGCAACCTCCTCGACGACCGGGTCAAACGCCTGGTCGCCGCGGGCGGCGTCACCCGGGCCTCGCTGACGAAGGCCATGGCCGAGGCGGGCCTCGCCGACCTGCGGGCCGAGGACGTCGTCCCCGACCTGCTCAAGGTCATCAACAGCAGCACGGTCACGGACACCGCGGCCGCCGCAGCGGTCACCAAGCTCCAGACCTGGGTCACGTCCGGCTCGAAACGCACGGAGACCTCCGCCGGTTCGAAGACCTACGCCAACGCCGAGGCGATCCGCATCCTGGACGCCTGGTGGCCCCTGCTGGTGAAGGCCGAGTTCGAACCCGGCCTCGGCACCGACCTGTACACCGCCATCACCGCCAATCTGCCCATCGACGAGTCCCCGTCCGCCGCGCACGGCCCGACCGGCTCCCACGCCGGCAGTTCCTTCCAGTACGGCTGGTGGAGCTACGTCGACAAGGACATCCGCTCGGTGCTGGGCGAGACGGTGCGGGGCCCGCTGGCGAACCAGTACTGCGGCGGCGGCAGTCTCAGCGCCTGCCGCACCATCCTGATCAACACCCTCAAGGAGGCGGCGGGCAAGACCGCCGCGCAGGTCTACCCCGGCGACGCGTACTGCTCGGCGGGCGACCAGTGGTGCGCCGACTCGATCATCCAGCAGCCCCTGGGCGGTATCAAGCACAACAAGATCAGCTGGCAGAACCGGCCGACCTACCAGCAGGTCGTGGAGTTCACCTCACATCGGTGAGCACCGTCCTTCGCCGGTGAGCACCGGTGAACGCGTGACGGCGGCGGGCCGGGATCAGGCGATACGGCCCGCCGCCAATACCACCCGGGCCAGCTCACGGTGGCAGATGTCGCTGTGGGCGCCGGAGGGTGCGCCGCCGCGCTTCACCACGGCCGAGGCGTCGACGTTCACGCACCCCGCTGCGGGCAGCCGGGCCTTGAGGGCGTCGGCCAGCTCGAACGACCGCGTGCCCTCGACCGCCTGCACCCCGCCGTAGCCGAGGGCGCCCCATTTCCTGCCCAGCAGGCTGTTCACGCTCAGGCCCAGCACCGTGCGCGCGTCGCCCGCCATCCGGGAGGCCAGCGGGTAGATCGTGCCGAGCGCCGAGTCGTGCCTGGAGTGGCAGCACACCAACGGGCCGTCGATCCGCTTGTGTTGACCGTTCAGCACGCCGCTCGCCCGGGTGTCGTGCGGCAGCCGGGCCGCGAACGCGTAGTGGGAGAAGGCGGCCTGGAGGAGCGTCACCGACTTCACGCACCGCACACCTTCCGGCAGCCCGCGCAGCGCGAACGACACCAGACGGGCGCCGAAGCTGTGCCCGACGAGGTGCACCCGCAGGTCCGGCGAGGTCCGCGCGAGCTGTCCGAGCAGTCGTCCGAGCCCTCGCTCGCCGACCGTCCCCGCCCGGCGCTTCATCGCGAAGTAGGTGGCCTGACGCAGAAGTTCGTGGGCGCCGTCCCACGCCTTGAGCGGGGCGACGGCGGCCCCGGTGGCCACCCCCGAGGTCTCGACCTCCGCCAGCGCCGCCGCGAAGTCCGCGCACACCGCCGCCGCGTCCCCGCACAGCATCCCGGGCGTGCCCTCCGGCACCCCTCCGACGACGGTGTCCGCCGTGAACGTGCCCTGCGGCCCCCGCGGATCCACCTCGACCAGCAGCCGGACGAGCCCTGCGAACTCCTCCAGCGAGGCACCCTCGTCCGGCCGTCGCTCCAACAGCCGCGCGACCTGCTCGACGACGGTGGCGCGCTCGGGAAAGACCTGCGACAGCGCGTGCCGGGTGTTCTTGTCGAGCACGGGGCGGCCGGGCACGAGGGCCGGCACCGGCTTGAAGTCCGGGATCGGCTCGTCGGAGAAGCGCATCGAGGGCCACAGCACGCCGACGTAACCCAGCTTCGCGTTCGGCGCGAGCCCCGGGAACGGCGCGAAGAAGCGGCTGTAGAGCCCGGTCGCGCCGGACCGGTCGCTGTTCCAGCCGTGCGCGAAGACGACCAGATCCGCCACCGCGCGCTTCCCGACCCCGTCGAGCAGTCGGTCCCGTCGACCGGTGTCCACGTCCCCGTCCGCGTCGAAGGTCAGTTCCCAGTAGGGAGTCACGCTCATTCCCGGATCCGCCATGACGAGCCCCCTTCGGCCCCGTTGGTGGTGCGCTCGGGCGCATGGTCCTGCCAACGGCGAGAGATGGCCATACGTCACGTACGGCCCGGATCCGTGGTGCCGGCTAGCGGTACAGCAGATACTCCTCGCGCACCCTGCGGAACGCGGCCAGTTCCTCCTGCCATCCGGCCACGACCTCGTCCGTGTCCGCCCCCGCGTCGATCATCGTCCGCACCCGCGCCGAACCCGTCAGCTTGTCGATCCAGTTGTCCGGCCGCCAGGCGAAGCCGTTCCACACCTGCCTGGCGGTCACGAGCAGGCCGATCCCGGTGCGCACGGGGTCGTACGCGGCCCGGTCGTGGACATGGATCTGCACACCCCCGACCGTCTTCCCCTGGAACTTGGAGAACGTCGGCGCGAAGTACGCCTCCCTGAAGTGCGCGCCGGGCAGGCCGAGTCCGTTCGCGGCGGCCGCCCACCGCCGGTCGATCCCCTCCGCGCCGAGCAGCTCGAAGGGCCGCGTGGTGCCCCGCCCCTCCGACAGGTTCGTCCCCTCGAAGAGACACGTCCCGGAGTAGACGAGCGCGGTGTCCGGCGTCGGCATGTTCGGGCTCGGCGGCACCCACGGCAGCCCGGAGGCGTCGAAGAACCGCGACCGCTTCCACCCCGACATCAGCACGGTCTCCAGCGGCACCGGCGCGGTGAGGAACTCCCCGTTGAACAGGCGCGCCAGCTCCGCCACCGTCATCCCGTGCGCCTGCGCGATGGGCCGGCGCCCGACGAACGTCGCGAACTCCTCGTGCAGCACGGGCCCTTGGGCGCTGCGCCCGGTCACCGGGTTCGGCCGGTCCAGCACGACGAAGCGCTTCCCGGCCAGCTGTGCCGCCTCCATGCAGTCGTACAGCGTCCAGATGTACGTGTAGAAGCGGGCGCCCACGTCCTGGATGTCGAAGACGACCGTGTCCACGCCGGAGGCGGTGAAGATGTCCGCGAGGGGGCGCCCGCTCTTCTGGTACGTGTCGTGGACGGGCAGTCCCGTCGCCGGGTCGTCGTAACGGCCCTCGGAGCCGCCGGCCTGGGCGGTGCCGCGAAAGCCGTGCTCGGGCCCGAAGACGGCCCGGAGGTCCACGCGGTCGTCGGCGTGCATCACGTCGACGATGTGGCGGGCGTCGCGGGTGACACCGGTCGGGTTGGTGACGATGCCGACCTTCTGGCCGCCGAGGAGTTTGTAGCCGTCCCCGGCCAGACGCTCGAAGCCGGTGCGCAGCCCTTGGCGGGCTGTCTCGGCCGGGGGTGCGGAGGTGAGGCCGGCCGTGGCCGCGGTGGCCGCGGTGGCTGTGACCGCCGTGGAGGCGGCGAGGAAGGTGCGGCGGGAGAGGTGCATGGGGGTGACCTCCGGGGCGCGGTCGCGGTCGCTGTCGGGGAAGCGGTGCTTGGGGAAAGCTAAGCGCTTCCGCGGGTGGTTTGTCGTGTGCGGGATGGGTGTGGCTGGTCGCGCGGTTCCCCCGCCCCTGACGGGGCGGGAGTGGGTGGTGCCCTTCCTCAAGGACATACCGACCGGTTAGTCTGGCACTCTTGGTGGACTGATTCTTGATGTGCCGCGTCGAAGGAGACCGATCGTGGGAGCCGTGCAGGGTGCTGGTGTGGTCGTCACGGGGGCCGGTGGCGGGATCGGGGCCGCGCTGGCGCGGCGGTTCGCGGCGGAGGGGGCCAGGGTCGTCGTGAACGACCTGGACGGGGACCGGGCGAAGGCCGTGGCCGACGAGATCGGCGGGATCGCGGTGCCCGGGGACGCCTCGGCGATCGTGTCGGCGGCGCGTGACGCGCTCGGCGGGACCGTGGACGTGTACTGCGCGAACGCGGGACTCGCCTCCGGGGGGACGGAGGCGGCCGACGAGAAGGTGTGGGCGCTCGCCTGGGACGTCAACGTGATGGCGCACGTCCGGGCGGCCCACGAACTGCTGCCGGCGTGGCTGGAGCGCGGCAGCGGACGTTTCGTGTCCACGGTCTCGGCGGCGGGGCTGCTGACGATGATCGGCGCGGCCCCCTACAGCGTCACCAAGCACGGGGCGTACGCCTTCGCCGAGTGGCTCTCCCTCACCTACCGCCACCGGGGCGTCAAGGTGCACGCGATCTGCCCGCAGGGCGTGCGCACCGACATGCTGACGGCCTCCGGCAGCGCGGGGGACCTGGTGCTCGCGCCGACCGCGATCGAGCCCGAGCACGTGGCCGACGCGCTCTTCGAGGGCATCGAGAAGGACCGCTTCCTGATCCTTCCGCACCCCGAGGTGGCCGGTTACTACCAGGCCAGGGCCGCCGATCCGGACCGCTGGCTGACGAACATGAACCACATCCAGCAGAAGTGGGAGACGACGGGCTGACCGCCCTGCCCGGCGGACGGGCGCCGGAGAGTGGGATGATCCTCCGGCGGGAGTGCCCGATTCCGCCCGATCGGGAACCGGTCGGGGCCGGACGGGCGACCAGTAGGCGACAACAGAACCTCGGAAGGCAGGTGGCGGCAGTGCCCAGGACCACGGACGGAGACGGTACGCCCGTCCCGCAGCGGCTGCTGGCCGCCGCCACCCGGCTCTTCGCCGAGCGGGGCTACGACCGCACCTCCGTGCAGGAGATCGTCGAGGCGGCAGGCGTCACCAAGGGCGCGCTCTACCACTACTTCGGCTCCAAGGACGACCTGCTGCACGAGGTGTACGCGCGCGTGCTGCGTATCCAGCAGGAGCGGCTGGACGCGTTCGCGGGGGCCGACGCGCCGGTGGAGGAGCGGTTGCGGGGGGCCGCGGCGGATGTCGTCGTCACCACCATCGACAACCTCGACGACGCGATGATCTTCTTCCGCTCCATGCACCACCTGAGCCCCGAGAAGAACAAGCAGGTCCGCGCGGAGCGCCGCCGCTACCACGAGCGCTTCCGCGCGCTCGTGGAAGAGGGCCAGAAGACCGGGGTCTTCTCCAAGGCGACCCCGGCGGACCTGGTGGTCGACTACCACTTCGGCTCGGTCCACCACCTGTCGACGTGGTACCGCCCCGATGGCCCGATGAGCCCCCAGGAGGTCGCGGACCACCTGGCGGACCTGCTGCTCAGGGCGCTACGGCCGTAGGGCGCCTCATGGCTCGGGGGTGCGGGTGCGTGGGCGGGTGCGCCACGGCCCGGCGGGCCGTGAAGGTGACGGGGCTGCGGGTTGAAAAGCCAGGGGCACAGCCCCTGCTTTTCAGGGGCGCGGGGAACTGCGCGACCAGCCCCCACCCACCCGCACCCGCCCACGAACCCCACACCCACACCCACGCCCGCCGCGCACCCGCACCCCCGAGCCAAAACGCGCCCGACCTCACACGTACCGCTTCAGCTCCCGCCGGGCCAGCGACCGCTGGTGCACCTCGTCGGGCCCGTCCGCGATCATCAGCGTCCGCGCCCCCGCGTACAGCTCGGCCAGCGGGAAGTCCTGGCTGACACCCCCCGCACCGTGCAGCTGGATCGCCCGGTCGATGATGTCCACGACCGTCCGGGGCGTGGCGATCTTGATCGCCTGGATCTCCGTGTGGGCCCCGCGGTTGCCGACCGTGTCCATCATCCAGGCCGTCTTCAGCACCAGCAGCCGCAGCTGCTCCACGGCGACCCGCGCGTCGGCGATCCAGTTGTGCACGACACCCTGCTGCGCCAAGGCCTTGCCGAACGCCTCCCGCGCCACCGCCCGTCGGCACATCAGCTCGATCGCCCGCTCGGCCATCCCGATGAGCCGCATGCAGTGGTGGATACGCCCGGGACCGAGCCGCGCCTGCGCGATGGCGAACCCGCCGCCCTCCTCGCCGATCAGGTTCGACGCCGGCACCCGTGCACCCTCGAAGACCACCTCGGCGTGACCACCGTGGTAGTGGTCCTCGTACCCGAAGACCCGCATCGCCCGGTTCACGGTGACCCCGGGGGTGTCACGCGGGACCAGGATCATCGACTGCTGACGGCGGATGTCGGCCCCGTCCGGGTCCGTCTTGCCCATCACGATGAAGATCTGGCAGTCGGGGTTCATGGCCCCGGAGATGTACCACTTGCGCCCGGTGACGACGTAGTCGTCACCGTCGCGCTCGATCAGCGTGGTGATGTTGGTGGCGTCCGACGACGCCACCTCGGGCTCGGTCATCGCAAACGCCGACCGGATCTCACCGGCGAGCAGCGGCTCCAGCCACTGCTTCTTCTGGGCCTCGTCGCCGAACTGGCTCAGGACCTCCATGTTGCCCGTGTCGGGCGCGGCGCAGTTCAGCGCGGTCGGCGCCAGCTGCGGGGACCGGCCGGTGATCTCGGCGAGCGGAGCGTACTGGAGGTTGGTGAGCCCCGCGCCGTACTCGGAGTCGGGCAGGAAGAGATTCCACAGGCCCTGCCTGCGGGCCTCGGCCTTCAGCTCCTCCACCACGGCCGGCGTGTCCCACGGAGAGTCCAGCTCGGCCCGCTGCTCCTCGGCCACGGCTTCCGCCGGGTACACGTACTCGTCCATGAAGGCGAGGAGCCTGGCGCGCAGCTCCTCCGTACGCGCGTCGAATGCGAAGTCCATGGGGATCAGTCCTCCTGGGAGCCGGAACCGGAGCCGGTACGAAGAGTCGTCAGGCCGTGTTCGATGAAGACGGGGACCAGGTCGCCGATGCGGTCGAAGCCGCGGCCGACCGTCTGGCCCAGGGTGTACCGGTAGTGGATGCCCTCCAGGATCACGGCGAGCTTGAACCACGCGAACGCCGTGTACCAGGAGACCGAGGAGACATCGCGGCCCGAGCGCGCCGCGTACCGCTCGACGATCTCGGCCGGATCCGGGTGCCCGGCGGCCGTCGCGGTCGTCGAGACGGGGGAGTCGGGGGTGGCCAGCGGCACGCTGTACATCACCAGCAGACCCAGGTCGGTGAGCGGATCGCCGAGGGTGGACATCTCCCAGTCGAGGATGGCCTTGATCGCGTCGTCGTCGCCGAGCAGCACGTTGTCGAGGCGGTAGTCGCCGTGGACGACCGTCGCCGTGGGGGAGAGGGGGAGCCGCCGGCCCAGCGTCGCGTGAAGCTCGTCGATGCCGGCCAGCTCGCGGTTGCGGGAGGCGTCCAACTGCTTGCCCCAGCGCCGCAGTTGCCGGTCCAGGAAGCCCTCGGGGCGCCCGAAGTCGGCGAGGCCCACCTCGGCCGGGTCCACCGCGTGCAGTTCGACCAGGGTGTCGACCAGGCCCAGCACGGCGGCCCGGGTGCGCTCCGGACCGAGCGGGGCCAGCTGCTCGGCGGTGCGGTAGGGGGTGCCCTCGACGAAGTCCATGACGTAGAAGGGCGTGCCGGGCGCGGCCTCGTTCTCGGGGTCCTCGCAGAGCAGCACGGGACGCGGCACGGGTACGTTCGTCGCGTGCAGCGCGCTGATCACGCGGTGCTCGCGCTTCATGTCGTGCGCGGTCGCCAGCACATGCCCCAGCGGCGGCCGCCGTACGACCCACTTCGTGGTGCCGTCCGTGACCTCGTACGTCAGGTTCGACCGTCCGCCCTCGATCAGCCGGCCGGTGAGCGGGCCGCCCACGAGTCCGGGCCGCTCGGCGTCGAGCAGGGCGCGGAGCCGGTCGGGGTCGAGACCTGGCGGGTGGTCTGGGTGCATCATCGCTCCTACACGCGAACGCGTTCTACCGGGACCCGTCTCATGATGCCGACCGGTCGGTATGTCGTCCAGTGGGCAACACGAAAGTGATCGGTGTCTCCACCGGATCCGGCCCTGCGGCGATGGGATCCAGTCCGTGGCGACGGGATCCGGCCCGTCTCGACCGGATCGGGAGACGCACCGGCACGCGAGCTGCCACACGTGCCGTCACGTCCCGCCGCACGTCTCGTCGCACGTCCCGCGTCCCGTCACGCGTGGCAGGTCATCATCTCCCCGCCGTTCAGGGTCGCCATGTCCATGAACCCGGCGAACGGGTCGACGCCCTCGCCCTCCGGCTCCCCGTCCAGCTCGGCGTACGCCCGCCGCAGGTTGGCCACCAGCCGCTCGCTCTCCGGCAGCGCGGCGTACTCCCCGAGATCCGTCTTCCGGGCGGCCTCCAGTGGCGTGAGCCCCGCCGCGTGCGACTTCTCGGCGACCTCGGCGACGAACCGCATGTACCGCTCGGCCCTGTCGAACGCCGACGGGTCGGTCACGGGCCCGTGCCCCGGTACGACGGTCTCGGCGCCCAGCTCGCGCAGCAGCGCCAGCGCCCGCAGCGAACCGCTCAGCGACCCCATCAGGAAGAACGGCGTCCCGCCCTCGAAGACCAGGTCCCCCGCGAACAGCACCCGACGGTGCGGCAGCCACACGACCGAGTCGCCGACGGTGTGCGAGACGCCCGGATGGATGACCTGGGCCTCGATGTCACCGACGTGCAGCGTCACCCGGTCCTCGTACGTCAGGTCCGCGCCCTGGATGCTCACGTCCCCGTAGTCGGTCTGCGGCCACAGCAGATGCAGGTGCTGCCCGCTGGCGAGGGCCTCGCGGCGGCAGGCCGAGTGCGAGACGAGGGTGGCGGCCGGCGTGAAGAAGCCGTTGCCGTAGGTGTGGTCCCCGTGGTGGTGGGTGTTGACCAGGAGCCGGGGCCTGGGGACGCCGGTCGCGTCGAGCGCGGCGCCCAGGGCGCGGGTCCGGCGCTCCGTCGCCGCCGTGTCCACGAGCAGGGTGGAGGTGCCGTCACTCACGAACCCCGAGTTGTTCAGGCACCATCCGCCGTCCGGCTGCACATACGCGTACACGTCGCTCGCGATCTCGACGGTGTACGGCTCTTCCGCGGTCATAGTGACCCCCTTCATCCCCCCGGATCGTCGCCAACTGCTGGTCAGAGCCTGCCAGTCGGCGACGAACCGGTGGAATCCGGGGTACCGGAACGCCGCGGGTCAGTGGTCGTCCCAGTGTCCGTCGTGGGCGGCGTGCCGGTGTCCGTCGTGCACGTAGTCGACGTGGTCCCCGTGCGTGACCGCCTGGTGCCCGCAGTCCTCGCCGTGCTCGTGGGAGTGCCCGTCGTGCGCGCTGTGCGCGCTCGGCTCGCACTCGTCCCAGTGCCCGGAGTGCTCGCGGTGCAGATGCCCGTCGTGCGCGTAGTCGGTGTGGTCACCGTGCGTCACGGCGGTGTGTCCGCAGGCCGGACCGTGGGCGTGGTCGTGGACGGGGTGCTCCTGGTGAAGGGTGGTCATGGTGCTCGCCTTCGCTGGTACGAGGGGTGACTTGTCCAGGCTAGGCACAGAAGTCTCAATTCTTCCTCTCTGAAACTCCATGCACACACCAAGACTTGCCCCTCAGAACACCAGCGCCGCGCCGCACACCGCGAGGGCGATCACGCACAGGACGGCCGTCGCGGCGGTCGGGGCCGCGAGGACCGGCGGGCGGGCGGCGGCCAGGGCGGCGATACGGCGGTGGGCGAGCGACAGGAGGCCCAGCCACAGCACGACGCACAGCACCGCGGCCAGTACGCCGGCCGTCGACGGTCCACCGTGCAGCGCGGACTTCGCCGCGAGCACGGCGATCACGGCCCCCGTGAGGGTCGTACGGCGCCAGGCGAGCCGGGTGCGCTCGGGCTGGAGGCCGGGGTCGCGGTCGGGGGACGCCGGGGGAGCGGACGGTGTGCTCACCCCTCCCACCCGAGCAGCACCACGGCGACCATCGCGACGGCGACCACGGCGACGACGAGGCCGAGCAGCGCCGGGAAGCGCGAGACCGGCAGATCCTCCCCGCGCCGCATCGCCCGCTCGCAGCGCACCCAGTGGTTGACCGCCCGGAGCGCGCACAGCACCCCGGAGGCCAGCAGGGCGAGCGCGAGCCCGACCCGCCAGCCCCAGCGCAGGTCCGGCAGGAACTGGTCCACCGCGAACCCGCCGCCGATGAGCGCGAGCGAGGTGCGCAGCCAGGCCAGGAACGTCCGCTCATTGGCCAGGGAGAACCGGTAGTCCGGGGTCCGGCCGTCCTTCCGGACGTCCTCGGGGACGAACCAGAGTCGGACGTTCCGTGCAAATTCGATCACGCACAGGACACTACCGGTCGGCTTCGGGGCCTCACCCGCCCCTGTGCTCCTTCAGCCGCTCGTACGCCGCCGTCCCGTCCGGCACCCACTGCCACTCGCCCAGCCGCCGCTCCACCTCGCCCTCCGTGAGGAACCCGTGCCAGGCGACCTCCTCGACCTGCGGGCTCACCGGCGACTCGCAGCGGACCTCGTACACGGCCGACCACCAGGTGCGCCCCGCCCCGTCGTCGTACAGGAACTTGAACAGCGGCTCGGGGCGCGCCAGCCCCGTGACCCCCAGCTCCTCCTCGGCCTCGCGAAGCGCCGCGTCGTCGTAGGACTCGCCCGCGCCGACGACCCCGCCCACGAACATGTCGTACAGCGACGGGAAGACCAGTTTGGTCGCCGTACGCCGATGCACGAAGATCCGCCCCGCGGCGTCCCTGGCCAGCACGAACACGGCTCGATGCCGCATCCCCCGCGCATACACCTCCCCCCGCGGTGCCTGCCCGATGACCTGGTCGTTCTCGTCCACGATGTCGAGGATCTCGTCGGCGGCGCTCATGACTCCATCCAAGCAGGGGCGGGTGACGGTGAAAGGCACGGCGGGGCCGCGCCCTTGGGAAGGCGGGGGCAGGGCCCCGCCTTCCCAAGGGCGCGGGGAACTGCGCGAGAAACCCCCACCCAGCCGCAGTCGCCGCCACTCCCGCACCCCCACCCCAGCAGGGCGACCCCGTACGGCTGCCACGAGGTGAACAGCCCGCCCCAGCCGGCCCCGGCGAACAACTGCCCGCTCACCCGGGTGAGCGCGTCCTGCGCGCCGTACAGGAGCCCGGCGGCCACCGCCAGCAGCACATGTGCGGCGCTCAGCCGCGACCGCTTGGCATACGCGGTGAGCAGCAGCGCGAGCCCCACCATCACACCGATGATCAGCCACTGCCGGAACGGGCCGCCGCCCGCCGCCCCGCCCTCCGGCCGCCCGGCGACGATGAACGCGGTGACACCGCCCGCGAGCAGCATCAGACCCGTCCAGCCCTGGCGGCCCAGCGGCTGCCGGGTCTGCCGACGGGAGAGGGCGAGCGCGAAGAGCAGGTTCGTGGCCCGATGCCCCCGAGCCGGCGCGGCACCGCATCAGGTCGAACAGCAGGCGGGGCGAGAGGGAGTCACCCGACGGGGCGTGCGGCGGCCTGCTGCTGGAGCACGAAGCCGAAGCCCAGACAGCACGCGGCACCCACGGAAAAAAGAAGAACGAGAACCGACACGCGGAATACCTCGGGTCGTCGGACGGGCCGCGGCGGGTACCCCAGGGGGTTTCCGCTCGGCATCCCGGCCAGAGGGCGATTTGTGCCCCGGCGGGTGGCCCGATACGTATTCGGCCGACGGTAGCCGCCCCGCCGTGGGCCGTCCGTAAGAGGAGACACATCTCGGCAGTTGACTAGGTCACGCCTTCTGCCGAAGGATCTGATCCCAAAGCTGCTGACCGGCCGGTAACAAAGCGGGGGGCCGTGTCCTGCCCGTTTCGTGGTGCCCCCGCTTGCCTGACCCGTTCCCGAGAGGACGTCCTCCATGTCGTACGACGCAGATGTGATCGTGATCGGGGCGGGCCTCGCCGGGCTCGCGGCGACCGCGGAGCTCGTCGACGCGGGCCGCAAGGTGATCCTCCTCGACCAGGAGCCGGAGCAGTCGATCGGCGGCCAGGCGCACTGGTCCTTCGGCGGGCTCTTCTTCGTCGACTCGCCCGAGCAGCGCCGTCTGCGGATCAAGGACAGCCACGCCCTCGCCCTCCAGGACTGGATGGGCACGGCCGCTTTCGACCGCGAGGAGGACCACTGGCCGCGCAAGTGGGCCGAGGCGTACGTCGACTTCGCGGCCGGTGAGAAGCGGTCCTGGCTGCACCGCCAGGGCGTGCGGTTCTTCCCGGTGGTCGGCTGGGCGGAGCGCGGCGGATACGACGCCAACGGTCATGGCAACTCCGTCCCCCGCTTCCACATCACCTGGGGCACCGGCCCCGGCCTGGTCGCGCCCTTCGAGCGGCGGGTGCGGGAAGGGGTGGCCCGGGGACTTGTCCAGCTGAAGTTCCGGCACCGGGTGACGGGTCTGTCGCGCAGCGCGGGCTCCGTCGACACCGTCACCGGCGAGATCCTGGAACCGTCGACGATCGAGCGCGGTCAGCCGAGCGGCCGCGAGGTCACCGGCGCCTTCGAACTGAAGGCCCAGGCCGTGATCGTCACCTCCGGCGGCATCGGAGGCAACCACGACCTGGTCCGCGCCAACTGGCCCGAGCGCCTCGGCAACCCCCCGGAGAAGATGATCTCCGGTGTCCCCGCGCACGTCGACGGCCGGATGCTCGGCATCGCCGAGGAGGCGGGGGCGCACCTCATCAACCGCGACCGGATGTGGCACTACACCGAGGGCATCCAGAACTGGAACCCCATCTGGGAGAACCACGGCATCCGCGTCCTCCCCGGCCCGTCCTCGCTCTGGCTGGACGCCCGGGGCAAGCGGCTCCCGGTTCCGCTGTTCCCCGGCTTCGACACCCTCGGCACGCTGGAACACATCATGAAGACCGGGTACGACTACACGTGGTTCGTGCTCGACCAGAAGATCATCGGCAAGGAGTTCGCCCTCTCCGGCTCCGAGCAGAACCCCGACCTGACGGGCAAGTCCGTCAAGGACGTCTTCATCCGGGCCCGCGCGGACGTCCCCGGCCCGGTGAAGGCCTTCATGGACCACGGCGTCGACTTCGTCGTCGAGAAGGACCTCGGCTCCCTGGTCCGCGGCATGAACGCCCTCACCAAGGACCCGCTGATCGACGAGGCCGAGCTGCGCCGTGAGATCGTCTCCCGGGACCGTGAGGTCGCCAACCCCTTCACCAAGGACCTCCAGGTCATGGCGATCCGAGGGGCCCGCAACTACCTCGGCGACAAGCTGATCCGCACCGCCACCCCGCACCGCATCCTCGACCCCAAGGCGGGCCCGCTGATCGCCGTCCGCCTGAACATCCTGACCCGCAAGACCCTCGGCGGCCTGGAGACCGACCTCTCCTCCCGGGTCCTCACCGAGGGCGGCGACCCGCTGGAGGGCGTGTACGCGGCGGGCGAGGCCGCCGGCTTCGGCGGCGGCGGAGTCCACGGCTACCGCTCCCTGGAGGGCACGTTCCTCGGCGGCTGCCTGTTCTCGGGCCGTACGGCCGGCCGGGCGGCGGCGAAGGCGACGGGCTGAGCCCGCACCCGAAGTCCGCCCGACCGCGGAAGTCCCGCGGAAGTGACGTGATTCTGACGAATCTCCGCCGCCGCTGGCCCGATCAGGGCGGCGGATGTTCGAATCGGTACGTGAACCCTGAACATCCCGAGGCGCGGGAAGCGCCGGCGGAGCACCCCGACGACGACGCGAGGGAGGCGGAGCGCGGCAAGCCCATCGGCCGCCGCGTCCTCCTCGGCACCCTCGGACTCGGCGCCCTCGGCGTCGTCTCCGCGCCGGTCCTCCAGCGCGGCATGGAGGCGTTCCTCGGCGAGGCGGCCCAGAAGGACCCCACCGGACTGACGGGCCTGCTGCCCAACGGCGGCGGCTTCCGCTACTACTCGGTGACGTCGTCCGTCCCCCGCAAGACCGCCGCGAACTACCGCCTCACCCTCGACGGACTGGTGGACAGACCCACCTCGTACACCCTCGCCGACCTGCGGGCCCTGCCGCAGACCCGGATGGTGAAGGACGTCCAGTGCGTCACCGGCTGGCGCGTGCCGGACACCCCGTTCGAGGGCGTACGGCTCTCCGTGCTGCTGGACGCGGCCGGGGTGCGCTCCTCGGCGGGAGCGGTCCGCTTCACCTGTTTCGACGGCGCGTACAGCGAGAGTCTCACCCTGGAGCAGGCCCGCCGCGCGGATGTCCTGGTGGCCCTGCGCATGCAGGACAAGGACATCGGCCACAACCACGGCGGCCCGGTCCGCCTGTACGTCGCTCCCATGTACTTCTACAAGTCGGCGAAGTGGCTCTCCGGCATCGAGGTCACCGAGGAGGCCGAGCCCGGCTACTGGGAGGAGCGGGGCTACGACATCGACGCGTGGGTCGGCCGATCGAACGGACGGGACGATGAACCGACGACTTGAGGAACGCCCGGTCCACGCGGACACCCGCGTTCCGCGCTTCACCGCCGCCGAACGCTGGATCCACCGTACGACCGCCGCCCTGATGGGCATCTGCGTGGTGACGGCCGCCTTCCTCTACCTCCCCGCCCTCGCGGAACTGGTCGGCCGCCGGGCCCTGGTGGTGACGGTCCACGAGTGGGCGGGCCTGCTCCTGCCGGTCCCGGTCCTGGCGGGCCTGGCCTCCCGCGCGTTCCGCGCGGACGTCGGCCGCCTGAACCGGTGGGGCCCGCACGACCGCCTCTGGCTCCGCGCCGCCCGCCGCCGCGCCCCCGGCCCGCGCCCCGCCGCCAAGTTCAACGCCGGCCAGAAGCTCTACGCGGCCTGGATCGCCGGCGCCACCCTCGTCATGCTCGCCACGGGCCTGATGATGTGGTTCACCCACCTCACCCCCCTGATGTGGCGCACCAGCGCGACCTTCGTCCACGACTGGCTGGCCCTGACCATCGGCGTCGTCCTGGCCGGCCACATCGGCATGGCCCTGGGCGACCCCGAGGCCCGACGGGGGCTGCGCACGGGATCGGTGAGCCGGGAGTGGGCGGACAGCGAGCATCCGCTGTGGCGGCCGTAGGCGCGAGGGTCGCTCCAGGGGCGGTCGGCTGCCGCAGGTCACCGATGCCGCCGCGGACATGACTCCGCCGCCGCGGCACTCGGCCACGGCGGCGGACACCGGCGGACGGCGACGGCCGCCGAAACCTAGATGATCAGCGACAGCAGCAGCACGATCGCCCCCGCCACCACCGAGATGATCGTCTCCATCACCGACCAGGTCTTGATGGTCTGGCCGACACTCATCCCGAAGTACTCCTTCACCATCCAGAAGCCGGCGTCGTTGACATGGCTGAAGAAGAGGGAGCCCGCGCCGATGGCGAGGACGAGCAGGGCGGTGTGGGTCGTCGACATGTCCGCGGCCAGCGGTGCCACCAGGCCCGCCGCCGAGATCGTGGCGACCGTCGCCGACCCGGTCGCCAGCCGGATCGCCACCGCGATCAGCCAGGCCAGGACGAGCGCGGGGATCGACCAGTCCTCGGATATCTCCAGGATCATCTGCCCGACCCCGGAGTCGATGAGTGTCTGCTTGAACCCGCCGCCCGCGCCGACGATCAACAGGATGCCCGCGATCGGCGCGAGGGACTTCTCGACGGTCGACCCCAGCCGCTCCTTGGTGAACCCGGCCGCCCGCCCCAGCGTGAACATGCCCACGATCACGGCCGCGAGCAGCGCGATCAGCGGCGAGCCGGCCACGTCGAAGACCCGCTGCACCATGTTCTCGGGGTCGTCCACGACGATGTCCACGAGCGCCTTGGCCAGCATCAGCACCACCGGCAGCAGCACGGTCGTGATGGTCGCGCCGAACCCGGGCCGCTTCTCCAGCTCCTCCGAGGCCCGTACCGGGATCATCCGCTCGGGCACCGGGACGTCCACCCAGCGCGCCGCGTACTTCGAGAACAGCGGACCGGCGATGATCACGGTCGGTATCGCGACGACCAGGCCCAGCGCCAGCGTGACGCCCAGATTGGCCTGCACCGCGTCGATCGCGACCAGCGGACCGGGGTGCGGCGGGATCAGCCCGTGCATCACGGACAGACCGGCGAGGGCCGGGACGCCGATGCGCATCAGCGAGTAGTCGCCACGCTTGGCGACCATCAGGACGACCGGGATGAGCAGCACGATCCCGACCTCGAAGAACAGCGGCAGCCCGATCACCGAGGCGATCAGCACCATCGCCCACGGCATCGCCCGCCCGCCGGCCTTCGCCAGGATGGTGTCGACGATCTGGTCGGCGCCCCCGGAGTCCGCCAGCAGCTTGCCGAGGATCGCGCCGAGCGCGATGAGCACACCGACCCCGGCCACGGTCGTGCCGAGCCCGGTGGTGAAGCTGGCGATCGCCTTGTCCAGCGGGGCCCCGGCGAACGCGCCGAGCGCGAGCGAGCCGATCGTCAGCGCCAGGAAGGCGTGCACCTTGAAGCGGGTGATGAGCACGACGATCACGGCGATACCCGCCAGTACGGCGATGCCCAGCTGTGCGTGCCCCGCCGAGGTGATCGGCTCGACGGGGTCCGCTGCCAGCAGCTCGACGTTGAGTCTGGTCACGGTGATTCCTTGGTAGGGGAGTTTCAGGGGAGGTGGGGGAGAAGCGGAAGAAGGAGGCGGCGCGCCGAGGGCCTACGACGACGCCGGATCGAACTCCCGCAGCGCTGCGACCGCCCGCTCGGCGATCTCCTCGGGCGCGCCCGCCACGTCGACCGTGACGCCCGCCTCGTCCGCCTCCAGCGGCTGCAGCGTGGCGAACTGCGAGTCGAGCAGCGCCGTGGGCATGAAGTGGCCCTGCCGGTGGGACATCCGGTCCTCGATGAGGGCCCGGTCACCGGCGAGATGCACGAAGACGACACCGGGCGCCGCCGCCCGCAGCCGGTCCCGGTAGGCACGCTTCAACGCGGAACAGCTGACCACCCCGCCGAGTCCCGCCCGGTCGTGCGCCCAGGTGCCGATGGCGTCCAGCCACGGCCCCCGGTCCGCGTCGTCCAGCGGTGTCCCGGCCGACATCTTGGCGATGTTGGCCTCGGGGTGGAAGTCGTCGCCCTCGGCGTAGGGAACGCCGAGCCGGGCCGCGAGCAGGGGACCGATCGTGGTCTTCCCGGTCCCCGCCACGCCCATCACCACGACGACCTGAGGGGTACGCATCACTACCTCGCTGTCTTCGTCGACATCTGAGACGTCACCTGACGTCGACGACACTGAAACCCATTAGGTACGACGAATTCAAGCCCTCGACCTAAATAAGTCTGACTTTTTCTTCACTGCCCCCTCCTCGTACCCTGATCCCCATGACCACACCGGGCCGGGGGCTGCACGGCCGAGTTCTGGAGACCCTCGGACCGGCGATCACGGCGGGCGACTACCCACCGGGCAGCGTGCTGCGCACCGACGAACTCGCCCAGACCTTCGAGGTCTCCCGCTCCGTGATGCGCGAGGCGGTCCGCGTGCTGGAGTCCATGCACCTGGTCGAGTCCCGCCGCAGGGTCGGCGTGATCGTCCGCCCGCCCGCCGAGTGGAACGTCTACGACCCGCAGGTCATCCGCTGGCGGCTGGCCGGCGCGGACCGCCCCCGCCAGCTGCGCTCCCTCACCGTCCTGCGCTCCGCCGTCGAACCGATCGCCGCGGGCCTGGCCGCGCGCAACGCCACCGCCGAGCAGTGCGCCGCGCTCACCGAGTGCGCCATCGGCATGGTCGCCAACTCACGCGGCCACAAACTGGAGGGCTACCTCCGGCACGACGTCGTCTTCCACCGCCTGATCCTCGACGCCTCCGGCAACGAGATGTTCGCCCGCCTCGGCGACGTCGTCGAGGAGGTCCTCGCCGGCCGCACCCACCACGCCGTGATGTTCCACGACCCCGACCCCGTCGCCGTCACCCTCCACGTCCAGGTCGCCGAGGCCATCCGCGAACACGACGCCTCCCGAGCCGAACAGCTCACCAGGGAGATCACCGAGGGCGCCCTCCAGGAACTGGACATCCTGGCGCCGTGAACGCACGACCACGTTCCGCACGGCCGCACCCGCCACCACTCGCGCATCGCGCACCGGACCCGACGTCCACCAAGCGTCCACGTCGCAGGCGTAGCAGGCGAACGGGTCCTCTCTCGCCGCCTCGACCAGCCGGGCCGTCTGCGCGGGCGTCCTCGGCCGGTGGTACGCCTACCCCGGCACGTTCGGCCGGGGCCGTTCCTCCCAGCGCCCCTTGAACGCCTCCCTGCCGTCGCCGACGGACGGCAGCGGGTCGAAGCAACGGGTCACGACTCCGGGAACTCGCCGTCCACGTACACCCACGCCCCGTCCACCCGCTCGAAGCGGCTGCGTTCGTGCATCGAGCCGCCGCGGTACGAGGCGCGGAAGGTTACGGTGCCGGTGGTGTGGAAGGCGGAGCCGTCCCGGCTCTCCAGGATCTCCAGGCCGGTCCAGCGCATCGTCGTGTCGAAGGCGATGTCGGCGGGCCGGGTGCGGGGATGCCAACTGCGCAGCAGATAGGCCTCGTCGCGCACGACGAACGCGCTGTACCGGGACCGCATCAGGGCCTCGGCGGTCGGCGCGGCGGCGCTCCCGGAGTGGTAGCGCCCACAGCAGTCCTCGTAGGTCTGCGGCAGCCCGCACGGGCACGTGCGAGGGACCGGCGAAGCGGCCCGCGAAGCACTCTTCGACCTGGCCCTGGAACCACTGCGGCGCGACGACATGGCAGTCATTCTGCCCGCTCTACGCCGAGCCCGCGTTCGTCGGCGGATACGGCGGTCGCGCCGGCACCCCGGAGCCCCTGGGGGAGGGCAGGGGCGGCAGCGCCGGCTCCCGCAACCAGGCCCGGAACAGGGCGTCCAGCGGCCCGTCGGCGTAGCGGCCCGCGTGCGCGGTGAAGCCGGCCGTCGTCACGGCACCACCGCGGTGGACGGTCGCCCAGCCGCGCAGCATCCGGAAGAACGCCTCGTCACCGAGGGCACAGCGGACGGCATGGACGGTGAGACCCCCGCGCTCGTAGAGCCGGTCGTCGAACATCAGCTTGCGGCCCGGGTCGGCCAACCGCAGATCCTGGGGCAGCGCGGCGAGCTTCTGGTGCGCGGCGGACGCCAGTTGCTGTGCCGAACGCCCGCCGGAACGCTCCGACCACAGCCACTCGGCGTACTTGGCGAACCCCTCGTTCAGCCAGATGTGCCGCCAGTCGGCGATGGACACGCTGTTGCCGAACCACTGATGCGCCAGCTCGTGCGCCACCAGCCGCTCCGAACCCCGCGCCCCGTCCACGTGGTTGGCGCCGAACAGCGACAACCCCTGGGCCTCGACCGGGACATCGAGCTCCTCCTCGGTCACCACCACCGCGTACTCCCCGAACGGGTACGGCCCGAAGAGCTCCTCGAACAGCTCCATCATGGCGGGCTGCCGCGCGAAGTCCCGCGAGAACTCGGTGAGCAGGTGCGCCGGGATGTGCCCGTGCTGCGGCACCCCACCCGGCCTCGGATCGCCCAGCAGCACGGTCTGGTACCTGCCGATCGACAGCCCCACCAGATAGCTCGACGTCGGCGCCGACTGCTCGTACACCCACGTCGTCGTGGACGCCTTCGCCGTACGGGTGAGCAGCCGCCCGCCCGCCACCACCTGGTACGCCGACGGCGTCGTCACCGAGATCTGGTACGAGGCCTTGTCGGCGGGCCGGTCGTTGCACGGATACCAGGACGGCGCCCCGACCGGCTGGCTCGCCACCAGCGCCCCGTCGGTCAGCTCCTCCCAACCGAGCCCGCCCCAGGGGCTGTTGACCGGCTTGGGATTGCCCGACCAGTGCACCTCGACCGTGAACGCGGCCCCGGGCCGGATCGGCTTGGCCGGCCGGATCCGCAGCCTGCCGCCCCGGTGCGAGTAGTGCGGCGCCCGCCCGTCGACCCGCACCCGCCCGATCTTGAAGTCGGCCAGGTTCAACTGGAACTCGGCGAGCGCGGCCCGGCCCGCTATGGCGTTGAGCCGCGCGGTGCCCGACAGCCGGTTCGGCCCCGGCCGGTAGTCCACAGCCAGCTCGTACCGATGAACCCGGTAACGGGAATCGCCGTTCGCCGGGAAGTACGGGTCCGGACCCACTGACTGCTGAACCGCCACTGCCGCTTCTGCTCCCCGCTCCGCTCTCGTACGACGTCCATCGTCCCCCGGGTCGCCCGAAGCCGCACGAGCCGTGATCAACGGCGCCATGACTCGATCGGGTTGCCCAGCCACCGGGTGTCGTCGGGAACGGACTCCGCGGCCATGACCAGCGACGCCGGACCCAGCGTGGTGCGGGCCCCGACCACGCTGCCGGGCAGGACGATTCCGCCCGGGCCCAGGGTGGCACCCTCACGGAGCTCCACAGTATCCGTCCGCAAGATCCGGTCGTGGAAGAGGTGGGTCTGCAGGACACATCCCCGGTTCACCGTGGCCCCGTCGCCGAGCGTCACGAGGTCGGTCTCGGGCAGCCAGTAGCTCTCCACCCACACCCCCTTGCCGATCCGCGCGCCCAGCCCGCGCAGCCACACGTTGAGCACCGGCGTACCGGGCACCGCCCCGGCCAGCCACGGCACGGCCAGCACCTCCACGAAGGTGTCCGCCAGCTCGTTGCGCCACACGAAGCCGCTCCACAGCGGATGCTCCCCGCTGCGGTGCCGCCCCACGAGCAGCCATTTCGCGACGACGGACACCAGACCCGCCAGCACGCCCGCCCCGAGCAGCACGATGCCGCCCCACAGCCACGCCCAGCCGCCCAGCACACTCAGCACCGCCACCGTCAGCAGCGCGAGCCCGGCGGAGCAGAACACCGGCACGATCCGGCACAGCTCCACCAGCGCCCGCGCCCACAGCAGCCGGGCCGGCGGCTCGTACGTCAGGCTCTGGTCGCCGCCCGCCGCCGCCCGGGGCAACCTGACGGGCGGCAGCCCCAGATACGAGCTGCCCTTCTTCGCCTTCTTCGGCGTCGCCGACAGCACCCCCACCAGACCGCCGTCCGGCACGGAGCGCCCCGGCGCGGTCATCCCGGAGTTCCCCAGGAACGCCCGCCGTCCGATCTCCGCCCGCCCGATCCGCATCCAGCCGCCGCCCAGTTCGTACGGCGCGGTCAGGGTGTCGTCGGCGAGGAACGCCCCCTCCCCGACCGTCGTCAGACTGGGCAGCGCCAGCACCGTCGACACCTCCGCGCCCCGGCCGATCCGCATCCCGAGCAGCCGCAGCCACACCGGCGTGACCAGCCCCGCGTACAGCGGGAACAGCGTCTCCCGCGACCGGTCCATCAGCTGGGTGACCGTCCACGCCTGCCAGCCGACGCGGCTGTGCGTGGGATGCGTACCCTCCCGCAGCCCGAGGCTCAGCAGCCGCACGGCGATCAGCAGGAGCAGCGCGTATGCCGCCCCGAAGGCGAGCGTGGCGGGCGCCAGGCCGAGTGCCGCGCCCCGCAGGGCACCGCCGAGTCCGGCCCGCGGATCCACGAACGGAGTCAACACGGCCAGCGCGGCGGCCCCGGCGAGCACCGGCAGCGCGGTCAGCCCGGCTCCGGTGACGCCGTACGACGCCCGCCAGAACAGGCCCCGCCGCGGGCGCTCCTTGGGCCAGTTCCGCTTCGCCTTGCCCAGCTTGACCGCGGGCGCCCCGGCCCAGCGCTGCCCGGTGGGAACCTGTCCGACCACGGCCGACCCGGGCGCCACCTCGGCCCGCTTGCCGACCCTGGCCCCCGGCAGCAGCATGCTCCGCGTCCCGACGACCGCACCGGCGCCCACCTTGACCGGGCCGATCTCCAGCCGGTCCCCGTCGAGCCAGTACCCGGAGAGGTCCACCTCGGACTCCACGGCCGCGCCCCGCCCGAGCTTGAGCATCCCGGTCACCGGCGGCAGCGCGTGCAGATCGACATCCGCTCCGACCTTGGCGCCCAGGGCACGCGCGTACCGTTCCAGCCAGACCCCGGTCAGCGAGGTCGCCCCGCTGAACTCGGCCAGCCGCTCGGCCGTCCACAGCCGCAGATGCACGCTTCCGCCGCGCGCGTACCGGCCCGGCTCGACACCGCGCAGCAGCAGCCGCGCCCCACCCGCCGCGATCGCCAGCCGCCCCGGCGGGGTGAAGAACAGCACCGCCCCGCCGGCCACGGCCCACCAGGGCGCGGCCGGCAGCCAGGCGTACGAGCCGAGCAGATTCCCGAGCGCCGCCAGCGGGACGACCCACCGCAGACCGAGCAGGCCGAACAGCGGAACCAGCAGCGCGAGCTGGACCAGGCGCGACCGCACCGGCACGGGCGCCACGGCCCGCCGGGCACCGTCCTCTCCACCGGACTCCTCCAGATACCGGGCCAGCTTCCGGAGCGTGGGCCGCTGGTAGACGTCCACCACCGCGACGCTCGGATACCGGGTCCGCAGCCGCGTCGTCAGCTGCGCGGCGGCCAGACTCCCCCCGCCGATCGCGAAGAAGTCGTCGCCCGCGCCGCCGACCGGGATCCCCAGCACCTCGGCCCACTGCTCGGCGAGCCACGCCTCGGTCCCGTACAACTCCTCGGCCGGACCGGCGTTCTCCACATCCGCGAGCGGCCAGGGCAGGGCGTTCCGGTCGACCTTCCCGGACGTCCGGGTCGGCAGCTCCGCCACCGGCGCCAGCAGCGGCACCAACGCGGCCGGCAGCCCGGCCCGCAGCTTCGTCACGGCCGCCGCGTGGTCCCAGCCCTCCTGGGTGACCACGTAGCCGACGAGCAGCTGGTTCCCGCTCCGCGCGGTCCGTACGGCCGCCGCGGCGCCCGCGACGCCGGGCAGTGCCTGCAACGCGGCGTCGACCTCGCCCAGTTCGATCCGCCGCCCGCCGAGCTTGATCTGCTCGTCGGCCCGCCCGAGGAAGACCAGCCCCTCGGGCTCGGCCTTCACCAGGTCGCCGCTGCGGTAGGCGCGCTCCCAGCCCAGCGACTCCAGCGGCGCGTACTTCTCCGCGTCCTTCTCGGCGTCGAGATACCGCGCGAGCCCCACCCCACCGATCACGAGCTGGCCGCTGCCGCCCATCGGCACGGGCTCCCCGGCCTCGTCCACGACGGCCAGCTCCCAGCCGTCGAGCGGCAGCCCGATCCGGATCGGCTCCGCGCCGGACATCAGCGAGGCGCAGGCGACGACGGTGGCCTCGGTCGGCCCGTAGGTGTTCCAGACCTCGCGGCCCTCCGTCACCAGCCGCTGCACCAGCTCCGGCGGGCAGGCCTCACCGCCGAAGATCAGCAGCCGTACGTCGTTGAGGGTCTCGGGCTCCCAGAGCGCGGCCAGCGTCGGCACGGTGGAGACGACCGTGATCTCCTGCTCGACCAGCCAGGGCCCCAGATCGGCGCCGCTCCTGACCTGCGAGCGCGGCACCGGCACCAGGCAGGCCCCGTACCGCCAGGCCAGCCACATCTCCTCGCAGGACGCGTCGAAGGCCACCGACAGCCCGGCCATCACCCGGTCCCCGGGCCCGATCGGCTCCTCGGTCAGGAACAGCGCCGCCTCGGCGTCCACGAACGCGGCGGCGCTGCGGTGGCTCACGGCCACCCCCTTGGGCCGGCCCGTCGACCCGGAGGTGAAGATGATCCACGCGTCGTGCTCGACGCCGGGCCGCGCGGCGGGGACGTCCGACGCGCTGTTCACCGTCAGTTCGTGCCCGGCCCCGATGACCGCCCGTACCTCCGCCTCCCCGAACACCAGCTCGGCCCGCTCGTCGGGGTCCTCGGCGTCGACCGGCACGTAGGCGGCGCCGGCGGCCAGCACCGCGAGAACGGCGACGTACAGCTCGTTGGTGCCGGACGGCACCCGCACCCCGACCCGGTCCCCGAGCCCGACCCCGGCGGCGCCCAGTCGTCGCCGCAGGTTCTCCACCTCGACGGCCAGCGCGCGGTAGGTCAGCCGCCGCTTCCCGTCGTCCAGCGCGGGCTCGTCCGGGTACGACCGCACGGATGCCTCGAAGACGTCGACGAGCGTGCGGGGGGAGGCCGCGGGACCGGCCGAGAACCGCGCCGCCCCGCCGAACGGCCCGGCCTCCTCCGCCAACTCTCCGTCGAGCAGCGTCAGGTCGGGACTCTCGTACACGGCGGCCATCGGATCCTCGCCTCTCGAACCCGGACCATCCGGGGGCGCCGGAGGGCCGCAGGTCTGCCTGGGGATATTTCCGTACCGGTGCCGAACAAGCCCAATACTCTAGTGCTCGGGTGACTACGGCCTGTCGTGACGGCCAAGCGGGGGCATCCGGAGGACGGCCCGCAGGGGGCAGCCGGACGGCTGTGACCTGCAGCTTCTCGAACAGGTAGAGATATGTCCCACATTTGGCCGCCGACAACGCGGAAGGCCGCGACCCGGGGGTCGCGGCCTTCGCCACAGTGTGTCCGAGGGGGGACTTGAACCCCCACGCCCGATAAAGGGCACTAGCACCTCAAGCTAGCGCGTCTGCCATTCCGCCACCCGGACAAGGTGTCTGTCGTGCGGGGTCTCCCTCGCGGCGACGGAGGAAACATTACCAGGCTTTCGATGGCCCCCGATCACACCCCGTCCCGGGGGCGGCCGCGCGTGAACGGCGTGTGACGGGTCGGTCCCGGTCTTGGGACGGGCCGTGGGGCAGGAGGAGGATGAGGGGGAACCACCAGCAGCGACAGCGGGAGGAACCAGCGTGAGTGAGACGGACACGGGCAGGCGCGTGACCGGTGAGGACGAGGTCGTCGACCTCTGCAGTGAACTGATCCGGATCGACACCAGCAACTTCGGCGACCACTCGGGCCCGGGTGAGCGCAGGGCCGCCGAGTACGTCGCCGAGAAGCTCGCCGAGGTGGGACTGGAACCGCAGATCTTCGAGTCGCACCCGGGCCGCGCCTCCACGGTGGCCCGGATCGAGGGCGAGGACCCGTCCCGGCCCGCGCTGCTCATCCACGGCCACACCGACGTCGTCCCGGCCAACGCGGCGGACTGGACCCACCACCCGTTCTCCGGCGAGGTCGCGGACGGCTGTGTGTGGGGCCGGGGCGCGGTCGACATGAAGGACATGGACGCCATGACGCTGGCGGTCGTCCGCGACCGGCTGCGCAGCGGCCGCAGGCCCCCGCGCGACATCGTGCTCGCCTTCCTCGCGGACGAGGAGGCCGGCGGCACGTACGGCGCGAAGCACCTCGTCAAGAACCACGCCGATCTCTTCGAGGGCGTCACCGAGGCGATCAGCGAGGTCGGCGGGTTCTCGTTCACGGTCAGCGAGCAGCGGCGGCTCTATCTGATCCAGACGGCCGAGAAGGGCATGCACTGGATGAAGCTGACCGTGGCCGGAACGGCGGGCCACGGCTCGATGATCCACCGCGACAACGCCATCACCGAGCTGTCGGAGGCCGTCGCGCGTCTCGGCCGCCACCAGTTCCCGGTACGGGTCACCAAGACCACCCGCGCCTTCCTCGACGAACTCGGCGACGCGCTCGGCACCGACCTCGACCCGGAGGACATGGAGGGCACCCTCGCCAAGCTGGGCGGAATCGCCAAGCTCATCGGCGCGACCCTGCGGAACACGGCCAACCCCACCCAGCTCGGCGCCGGTTACAAGGTCAACGTCATCCCGGGCGAGGCCACCGCACATGTCGACGGACGGTTCCTGCCCGGGTTCGAGGAGGAGTTCCTCGCCGACCTCGACAAGATCCTCGGCCCCAAGGTGCGGCGCGAGGACGTGCACTCCGACAAGGCGCTGGAGACCTCCTTCGACGGAGCGATCGTGGACGCCATGCAGTCCGCGCTGCTCGCCGAGGACCCGGCCGCGAAGGCGGTCCCGTACATGCTCTCCGGCGGTACGGACGCCAAGTCCTTCGACGACCTCGGCATCCGGGGCTTCGGCTTCGCGCCGCTCAAGCTGCCGCCGGAGCTGGACTTCGCGGGCATGTTCCACGGGGTCGACGAGAGGGTGCCGGTGGACGGCCTGAAGTTCGGTGTGCGCGTGCTCGACCGTTTCATCGACGCGTACTGACCTGTTCGGAGTCCATCGGTACTTATTCGGCCGCCCGTACGAAGATCGACCGTGACGGGTGAATCCGACCATAAGCTCGTAGCTCCATTACTCCTTCCTCGTTACAGGTGATGCGACTCGCTACTTCGGGTCGCTTTGCCAACAAGGAGGAATAATGCTCAAGAAGGTCGTCGCCGCTGCGGCAACCACTGGTGGTCTGGTTCTCGCGGGCGCGGGTCTGGCCGTCGCCGACGCCGGGGCCCAGGGTGCCGCCGTCGGCTCCCCGGGCGTCGCGTCCGGCAATGTCGTTCAGGTGCCGGTTCACGCCCCCGTGAACGTGTGCGGCAACACGATCTCGGTGATCGGGCTGCTGAACCCCGCCTTCGGCAACACCTGCATCAACAAGTGACGTTGTGCCTCACCCGGTGAGGGGCTGAATGAACCGTCGGCCCCGGAGTGCGCGCCATGCGCTCCGGGGCCGTCCGGTCTCCCGACAAGGTGCAAGATCACAACATAGGGCTTAAGGCAGGTATTCAGTAATGCGACAGGTCACCCGCAAAGGCCTCATGACGGTGGCGGCCGCGTCCGGAGTCTTTGCCGCGGCCGGAGGCATGGCGCACGCCCACTCCGGCGCGCAGGGCTCCGCCACCCACTCGCCGGGCGTGCTCTCCGGCAACACCGTGCAGGCGCCGGTGGAGGCCGGGGTCAACGTCTGCGGCAACACGGTGAACGTGGTCGGGCTGCTCAACCCGGCGGCCGGCAACAAGTGTTCCAACGGCGAGTACGCCGACGGCCACGGCGACCAGGGCCACGGTTCCTCGCACGGTGGTTCCCAGGCCCGGGGGCACGCCGGTGACTCGCCGGGCGTGGCCTCCGGCAACGTCGTGCAGGCCCCGGTGAACGCGCCGGTCAACGTGTGCGGCAACAGCGTCAACGTGGTCGGCGTCGGCAACACCGCCGTGGGCAACGACTGCTCGAACGGCTCGGGCGGCGGCGGTTACGGCGACGACGGCCACGGTCCGTCGTACGGCGGCTCCCACGCCGGCGGTCACACCGGTGACTCGCCGGGTGTGGCCTCCGGAAACCACATCCAGGTTCCGGTCCATGTGCCGGTCAACGTGTGCGGCAACAGCGTCAGCGTGGTCGGTGTCGGCAACGGGGTCGCGGACGACGACTGCGGGAACTCGGGCGGCGGAGGGTCGCACGAGAACCCGGGCGGCGGCCCGCAGAACCCGCCGGGCGACTCCGAGGAGGCGTCCCCCCAGGCACCGGGCAAGCCCGGCCAGCCGGGCGGACCGGAGGGTCCGGGCGGCGAGGTTCCCGGCGGTGACACCAACACCCCGGGTACGCAGACCGTCACCCAGTCCGACGGCGCCGCGCAGCTCGCCCAGACCGGTGGTGACCTGCCTCTGGGGCTGATGCTTCCGGTGGGCGCGGGCGCACTGATCGGGGGCGCCCTGATCTACCGCAAGGCACGGGCCGCCGCGCTGTAACCGGCGGCGGCGTCCACCGAACGGAGCGGGCCCCGCACCAGCGGGGCCCGCTCCGTTTCGTTCCGCCCACTCACCATGTGGCGCGCACCTGGCGGATGATCCGTCGGCGCAACCGCACCCTGCGGCTGCCGTCACGCAGCAGGCTCAGTCGGTCCAACTCCCAGTGTCCGTACTCGGCATGGTCCGTCAGCAGGCGTGTGGCGTCCTTGCGAGAGACCCCGCGCGGTACGTACACGTCGACAAATTCGTATTCCGGCATCGGTATCTATTGTGCGGGCTGGGGCCCGGTACGGATAGCGTCTGCACTATGTCTGATGCTGCGCAGCCCACCGCTGCCGAGGTACGCGCCGCCGCCGAGGCGGTCAAGACCGCGCTCGACCGCCACCTGGCCGCGGTCGAACGCCGGTCGGGGGAGGACGACCCGGCCGTCTACGAGGCGTTCAACGAGCTGGCCGCGGCCGCCGAGGAGTACGACGAACTGCTCTACGACCGCTATGACGAGGTCACTCCCTTCGAGATCCCCGGCACCGAGGACAGGCCGCCGTACATCGGCCCCGAGGAACCGGGTGCGCTCAGTGTGCTGATCCGCCGGGACTACACGGTGGGTGAGCCTCAGCGGCTGCTGGCACAGGCGCAGCGGGTGGAGGCGGCCGAGGAGCCGACCGTCTCCGAGGGGGCGGCGAGCACGGTGCTCGGCGCCCTCGGCGTGCTGTTC
The DNA here is from genome assembly GCF_019599145.1 of Streptomyces akebiae. Taxonomy (NCBI): domain Bacteria; kingdom Bacillati; phylum Actinomycetota; class Actinomycetes; order Kitasatosporales; family Streptomycetaceae; genus Streptomyces; species Streptomyces akebiae. The sequence continues at coordinate 8,286,666 of NZ_CP080647.1, forward strand.
GGGGAGTTCGAACCGGACGAGATCGCCTCCCGGCACAAGGAGTTCGGCCTGGAGGAGGGCGACTCCACGCTCTGGGTGACCGCCGCGGACGACACCGCCGAGCCCGGGGAGTGGCTGGAGGCACCCTTCGAGGGGGTCGACGCGCACCGGGTCGTCTGCCGCTTCGACGTCAGCGCGGTCTTCGACGACGAGCCGGACGACGACGACCTGGACGACGACCTCACGCCGGAGGCGGAGCTGGACGAGGACGAGGATCTCGAACCGCTGGACGTGGACCGGTAGGGGGCCGATCCACGGGCACCGCTCGTCTCGGGGCGTCTCGGGGCGTCTCGGGGCGTCCGTGGTCGGGCCGCCGCAGGTCGTCGGTGGTCGCTCGCCCAAGTTCCCCGCGCCCCTGGAGGACGGCCCTGCGGGCCGCCCCAGGGGCGCGCGTTCGGCCCGCGCTCGTCCCGGTTCCACGGCACCGTCAATCGGCCGACGGCACCTGCGCCTTGAGCAACGCCGGCAGCCGTGTCGTGCGTGGCTTCGGCGGGATCTCGGCGACCGCGCGGGGCAGGGCCTGGTCCACCCCGTGCACGACGGACAGGTGCCGCTCGGCTCGGCCGAAGGCCGTGTAGACCCAGGGGCGCGTGAGGGCCTGTGCCGCGTCACCCGGCAGCACCACCACCGCAGCCGGCCACCGGTGCCCCACGGCCTGGTGCGCGGTCAGCGCCCACCCGTGCCGCACGGTCTGCTCGACCCGCTCCTTCGGTACGACGACGGCCACGCCCGCGCACTCCAGGTGCAGCCCCTCGGCATCGGCCTTCACCACGCGGCCGGGGGTCGTACGGCCCGGCGCGGGGGAGTGGGCCACGCGGTCGCCCGGGTCGAAGCCGCCGGAACGGCCCGGGCCGGGGTTCAGCCGCTCCTTGAGCGCGGCGTTCAGCGCACGCGTACCGGCGGCGCCCCCATGACCGGGGGTGATCACCTGCACCTGCTCCGCGGGGATCCCGAACGCCCTCGGCACCGAGTCCACGACGAGCTGCGCGGTTCGGTGCACCGCCTCACCGGCGTCCCGCACCGGAACGATCACGACCTCCTTGCCGGGGGCCTCGACCTGGTTCAGCTCGCCGATCCCGATGCCCGAGACCAGTTCTCCGATCGGCCCGGGGTCGGGCGTCCGCGAGGCCACCTGCGGGCAGGCCCGGGCGGCGAGCAGGTCGGCGAAGACCCGGCCCGGCCCGGCGGACCACAGCACCCCCGGGTCGCCGCTGAGCACCAGCCGGGCCCCGTCGGGCAGCGACTCGGCGAGCAGCGCGGCGGTCTCGACGTCCAACTGGGGCGCGTCCAGCACCACCAGAAGGTCCAGGTCGAGCGCGCCGTCCACGTCGCGGCCGGGTCCCTCGGCGCCGGACAGCAGCCCGGCGAGGGTCGTCACGGCGGTGTCGTCCCCCTCGGCGGTGTCGCGCCCGCCGGCGGAGGCCAGCCGGGAGGCGAAGTGGCGCCTGCCGTCAGCGCTGTGCGTCGCCGCGTACGCCCGCAGTCCGAGCTGCCGGGCTGCCGTGACGAGCGCCGCCGGTTCCGCGCGGGCCGCCTCGCCGCCGGTGTGCAGCACGAGCCCGTGTCCGGCGACGGCACGGATCAGCTCCCCGGCGGAACGCGGCGCCGACGCCGCTGCCGAGGCCCAGTCGGTCGGATCCTCCTTGGGCAGGGAGTTCATGACGCGGGCCAGTCCGTCGGCGAGGCTCTCCTCGGCGAGGGCGTAACGCTCCAGGCCGATGAGGACGCGGACCGGGCGCTCCTCCTCCGCCTCGTCCCCCTCGCCCTCACCGTCGGCGTCGGAGCCGGCGTCTGAGGCAGCCGGCGCGGCAGCCGACGCGGACCGGGGCGCGGACGGGGCGTCGTCCAGCGCGTCCTGGAAGACCAGGGCCTCCCCCTCGGCCACAGTGCTCTGGACGGCCTCGTCGGGGTCGGGGACGGACCGCAGACCGAGCGCGGTGACCAGAGCCGGGGCCTCCAGCGCCGTGTGCCCGGCCACGGCGGCCTGCTCCAGCAGCCATACGGTGATCGCCCGGCCCCGCCGCTCGTCGTCCGGGCCGCACTCCGCGCCGAGCAGGGCCCGCGCGAACCCGTCCGCCTGCTCGGGGCGTACGCCCGGAACGCGCAGCAATTGCCAGGGGTCCTCCCGCAGTCGGGCGCCCGCGCCCGCGCCGAGCGCCTCGGCGACCTGGGGCACCAGCGCCTCGGGAGCACCGCCCTCGGCCAGCACCGCGCGCACCGCCTCGACCGTCTCGCCGGAGGGAGCCGCCGCACCGGCCGGGGGTGCCATGGGCTGCGCTCGCCGCACCGGTTCCCGCGCGGGCCGACGCGGCGTGGGGTCCGGCTCGTCGAAGGCGGTGGCCGTGGGTTTCCGGCCGCCCTCCACGGCCCGTACGGCGGCCAGGAGATCGGCGGCCGTCCCGCTGAGCTTGGCCCCGCTCGTGATCGGTGCCTTCTTCTCCGCCTTGCGCCGCTCGATCCGCTCCCGCTCCAACCGCTGAGCCGTCAACTCGGCCTGTGCTTCGGAGACTTCGGACGCTGCTGCGCCGGCGCCGGCGCCGGCGCCGGCGCCACCGGCATCGTCGGCATGGTCGGCGTCGGCCGACCCGCCCTCCCCGGTCCCGTCCCCCGCTTGCCCGTCGCCCGCCTCCGGATCGCTGTCGGCGGCACCGGCAGAGCCTTCCGGAGCGCCCCCGGCGGCTGCGTCGTCGGGCGTGTCGGAGGGCGGTGTGTCGCCCCGTCCTCCCGGCTCGTCCGTCCCCGTGGTCGCGGGCTCCGTGCTCACAGCGTGCTCCAGTCGTGATCGGGATAGCGGTGCACGGGCGCCGACACGTCGTCGAGAGCCCGGCAGATCTCGTCAGGAAGACTAAGGGTCTCCACTGACAGTGCCCCCGTGAGCTGCAGCGCGTTGCGCGCGCCGACGATGGGCGCGGCCACGCCGGGCCGGTCGCGCACCCAGGCGAGGGCCACCTGGAGCGGGGTCACCGCGAGACCGTCCGCGGCGGTCTGCACCGCCTCCACGATGCTGGTCGCCGTCTCGTCGAGGTACGGCGCGACGAACGGCGCCATGTGCTCGGAGCCGCCCCGGGAGTCGGGGGGTGTGATGTGGCGGTACTTGGCGGTCAGCACCCCGCGCCCCAGCGGCGACGAAGGGAGCAGACCGATGCCCAGGTCCAGGGCGGCGGGCAGCACCTCGCGCTCCACACCGCGTTGCAGCAGGGAGTACTCCAGCTGCGTACTGGCCAGGCGCGTGCGTATACCGGGGGCCGCGAGCTGCCAGGTGGCCGCCTTCGCGAGCTGCCATCCGCAGAAGTTGGAGACCCCGGCGTACCGGGCCCGGCCACTGCTGACGGCCAGGTCGAGGGCCTGGAGGGTCTCGTCGAGCGGCGTCTCGGGGTCGTAGGCGTGGATGTGCCAGAGGTCGACGTAGTCCGTGCCGAGGCGGGCGAGGGAGGCGTCCAGGGCGGCGAGCAGATGGCCCCGGGAACCGTCGAAGCGGCGGTCGGGGTCCGGGACGCTGCCGGCCTTCGTGGAGATGACCAGGTCGCGGCGGGGCACCAGCCCGTCCATCAACTGCCCGAGCAGGTACTCGGCTTCGCCGTCCCCGTACACGTCCGCCGTGTCCACGAGGGTGCCGCCCGCCTCCCAGAACAGCTTCAACATGTCCGCGGCGTCATGCTCGTCCGTGTCGCGGCCCCACGTCAGGGTGCCGAGCCCGATCCGGGACACGCGCAGGCCGGTACGGCCGAGATGCCTCTGCTCCATGAACGCCGACATTACTGGCCACGGTCCGTCACGTGGGGGCCTGTGGACAACGGAAACGCTCCACCGCAACGTGGGGGAGCTCGGCGGAGCGCGGGGGTAGGGTCGGCGGAACAAGGACGTTACTGATCGGTAAGGGGAAGGCTGGTCTATATGAAGCTCGGGATCAACCTCGGCTACTGGGGTGCCGGAATGGACGGGGACAACCTGGCCGTGGCCCAGGAGGCCGACCGGCTGGGATACGCGGTGTGCTGGGCGGCGGAGGCCTACGGCTCCGACGCCGCCACCGTGCTCAGTTGGGTGGCCGCCAAGACCGACCGCATCGACGTGGGTTCGGCCATCTTCCAGATTCCGGCCCGCCAGCCCGCCATGACCGCGATGACCGCCGCGACGCTGGACTCGCTCTCGGGCGGCCGTTTCCGGCTCGGCCTCGGCGTCTCCGGACCGCAGGTCTCGGAGGGCTGGTACGGGGTCAAGTTCGACAAGCCGCTCGCCCGCACCCGCGAGTACGTGGAGATCGTCCGCAAGGCCATGACCCGTGAGCGCCTGTCGCACGACGGCGAGCACTGGACGCTGCCGCTGCCCGGCGGGCCCGGCAAGCCGCTGAAGCTGACCGTGCACCCCACGCGCGAGCACATCCCGCTGTACATCGCCGCGATCGGGCCGAAGAACCTGGAGCAGACCGGCGAGATCGCCGACGGCGCCCTGCTGATCTTCCCCTCGGCCGCGCACCTGGAGGACACGGCGATCAAGTACCTGCGGGCGGGACGGGAGAAGGTCGGCAAGACCCTCGAAGGCTTCGACGTCTGCCCGACCCTGCCCCTCGCCGTCGGTGACGACAAGGACGTGACGACGCTCGCCGACACCTTCCGCCCGTACACCGCGCTGTACGTCGGCGGCATGGGCAGCCGCAAGCAGAACTTCTACAACCAGCTCGCCCAGCGCATGGGGTACGAGAAGGAGGCCGCCGAGATCCAGGACAAGTACCTGGCCGGTGACAAGGCCGGCGCCGCGGCCGCCATTCCGCACGAGCTGATCGACCAGACGACGCTGCTCGGTTCCGTCGAGCGCATCGCCGACCGGATGAAGGCCTACGCCGAGGCCGGGGTCACCACCCTCACGCTCGCCCCGGCGGGCTTCACCCTGGACGAGCGGATCGCCTCGCTCAGGGCCGGCACCGAGGCCATGGAGCTGGCCGGGCTCGCGTAACCCGAACGGCGCAGCGGCCCGACGAGTGCCGATGAGTGCCGATACCGGCCGGTATCAGCCGATATCGGCCGGACGGGCGGGGTGGGGAAGTTCCGCGGCCGTGGTGGGGGCTCGGGGGTCTTCCCCGCCACGGCCGTCACTCAGCACAACGCGGCGCGACCCGCCCGGTTACGCGTTCGCGCCGCCCCGGCATCCTTCGTTCGGCGGATTTGTCCGACACAGCTGTTGCCCGGCTCCTGGTACCCCATTTGACTCGTTCTCTGCAGGACCCCTGCCAGGACCCCTGCAGAGAGGTGCCTCAGATGCTTTCGGCCAAGAGTCTGTTCCAGGAGATCGTCGACAACGACGAGTCGTTCCGACTGTTCTGTTCGATCGCCGCCAGTGGCGAGACGCAGGGCGGCTGGGAGAACGCGCGCATCGCCGCGCTCGTCCCGCAGAGCGAGCGTGCGCTCGCACCGAAGATCACCCGGCACGGTGCCGACGAGGACAAACACGGGCGGATCTTCAACGCCCTCATGAAGAAGCGCGGCCTCCGACCGGTCGAGGTCCCGCCCGAGACCGACTACACCATGCTCCTCGAACGCCGAGGCATCGGTCTCGCGCACGAGAAGCTCAAGGCCGACCAGGCCCTCACACTGCGGGACATCATCGTCTACCTGTCCCACAGCCGGGTCACCGAACAGCGCGCCGCCGACCAGATGGTGATGCTCCGCAAGCACTTCGCGGATCACCCCGAGATCGGCAAGGCCGTCCGGATGATCTCCGACGACGAGGACAACCACCTCGCCTACACCCACGAGGAACTGCTGCGCTACGCGGCCGCCGGACACGGTCGCCTCATCCAGCGGACCCTGCGCGAGTGCGCCCTCGCGGAGATCGCCGTCTACCGGGACGTCAGCCTGGCCGTCATGGACCACATGGGGCGGGTCCTGGGCTGGCCGAAGGCGAAGGCGGTCGTCCTCGCCGCGGGCATCCACGCCATGTACGCGTACGAACGGGCGGTCGGCTGGCGCCGCATGGTGACCCTGACGATGCCGGAACGCCGCGACGCCCTGGGCGGACCGGCGACCGCGGCCCCCGAGTTCGCCTGAGCACCTCCTCCACCCGTACGCGCGCGTGGGGCGTCGTCGTCCGCCCACGCGCGCGTACGGCACGAGGAACAGGGGCACGGGGCGGGCGGTGGCTACAGCCAGCCGCGGCGCTTGAAGAGCCGGTACACCAGCACCTCCGTCATGACCATCAGTGCCATCAGCGCCGGGTACGACCACACCCAGCGCAGTTCGGGCATGTGCTCGAAGTTCATGCCGTAGACACCGGCGGCCATGGTCGGGATCGCGGCCATGGCCGCCCAGGCCGAGATCTTCCGCATGTCGTCGTTCTGGCGGACGCTCATCTGCGCGAGATGCGCGGAGAGGATGTCGGAGACCAGTCGGTCCAGACCCTCGACGGACTCGTTGACGCGGGTGAGGTGGTCGTTGACGTCGCGGAAGAAGGGCTGGGCACTCTCCTCGACGAAGGGCACCGCGAGGGTGGAGGTACCGGTGCCCGAGAGCCGGCCGAGCGGTGCGGCGAGGGGGCCGGTGGCCCGGCGGAACTCCAGGACCTGGCGTTTGAAGGTGTAGATCCGGGACGCCGTGTTCCGTGAGCCGCCGACGTCGGGCGAGAAGACCTCCGCCTCCAGTTCCTCCAGGTCGGTCTGGAGCTCGGTCGCCACCTCCAGGTAGTGGTCGACCGTGGCGTCCGTGATCGCGTACAGCACGGACGTGGGCCCCTTGCCGAGCAGTTCGGGCTCCTGCTCCAGGCGACGGCGTACGACGCCCAGGGGCGAGCCCTCGCCGTGGCGGACGGTGACGACGAAGGCGTGGCCGAGGAAGACCATCACCTCGCCGCTGGTCACGGTGTCACTGGACGGCTCGTACACGACCGGCTTGAGAACCATGAACAGCGAGTCGTCGTACACCTCCAGCTTGGGCCGCTGGTGGGCCTTCAGAGCGTCCTCCACGGCCAGCGGATGCAGCGCGAACTCCTCGGTGACCAGGGCGAACTCCTTCTCCGACGGCTCATGCAGGCCGATCCACACGAAGCCGCCCGAGGCACGGGCGGCGGCCAGTGCGTCCGAGAGGTCGTCGGGGCCCTCGGCGCGGTGCCCGTCGTGGTAGACGGCGCAGTCGACGATCACGGGGAGTTCCTTTCACGGGGCCTTGTCCACAGGGCCGGGGGAGTGCGTCGGACGGGCGTCTAGGCTGGGGCGCATGCCCACGTTGATCCTTGTCCGGCACGGACGTTCCACCGCCAACACCGAGGGCGTGCTCGCCGGGTGGACGCCCGGGGTCGCGCTCGACGAGCGAGGTGCCGCGCAGGCCGCGGCGCTGCCCGGCCGCCTCGCCGGGCTGCCGATCGCCGAGGTCGTCACCAGCCCGCTCCAGCGCTGTCAGGAGACGATCCGGCCGCTGCTCGACACCCGGCCCGGACTCGTCCCGCACACCGACGAACGCATCGGCGAGTGCGACTACGGCGACTGGTCCGGCCGCAAGCTCGCCGAGTTGAACGACGAGCCGCTGATGGAGGTGGTCCAGGCGCATCCGACGGCCGCCGCGTTCCCCGGCGGTGAGTCGATGCGGACCATGCAGCACCGGGCCGCGGAGGCGGTCCGGGAGTGGAACGCGCGCGTGGAGCGTGAGCACGGTGCCGACGCCGTGTACCTGATGTGCTCGCACGGCGACATCATCAAGTCGCTCGTCGCGGACGCACTCGGACTTCATCTGGACCTCTTCCAGCGGATCTCTGTCGAACCGTGTTCCATCACCGCGATCCGTTACACCCGGCTCAGGCCGTTTCTCGTCCGTCTCGGCGACACCGGGGACCTGTCGTCCCTGGCGCCGCGCGAGGAGCCCCCGAGCGGTGACGCGACCGTGGGAGGCGGTGCGGGAGCACCGTGATCGTCAACCGCAGTAGGGTGAAGCGGTCGCGGCGGCGCTGAACCCCTCAGCAGCCGACGCGGCCGGTCCCGACGTCGATTCCAATGGAGACAGGACGTGTCCCGTCAGGTGTTCCTCTACGACCCCCCGGACCGCTTCGTGGCCGGTACGGTCGGGCTGCCCGGGCGCCGTACCTTCTTCCTGCAGGCCTCCTCCGGGCAGCGCGTCACCAGCGTAGCCCTGGAGAAGACCCAGGTCGCCGCGCTCGCCGAGCGCATGGACGAACTGCTGGACGAGGTCGTGCGGCGCAGCGGCGGCAGCGCCGCGGTGCCGGCCGTGGCCCCCACCGAGGTGTCGGACACGGCACCGCTGGAGACCCCCGTCGAGGAGGAGTTCCGGGTCGGCACCATGGCGCTGGCCTGGGACGGCGACGAGGAGCGGATGATCGTCGAGGCCCAGGCCCTGGTCGAGCTGGACGCCGACTCCGAGGAGGACCTGGCCGAGGCGGAGGAGCGGATGCTCCAGGACGAGGAGAACGGCCCGCCGATGCTCCGCGTCCGCCTCACCGGCGCCCAGGCCCGGGCCTTCGCCAAGCGCGCTCTCGACGTCGTCAACGCGGGGCGTCCGCCGTGCCCGCTGTGCAGTCTGCCGCTCGACCCGGAAGGACACGTATGTCCGCGCCAGAACGGATACCGGCGCGGGGAGTGACCTCCTCCGCCGAGCCGTCGCCCACCCCGCTGGTCGATCCGTCGGTCAGGCTGCTGGCCGAGGGCGAGCTGACCGTGCGCGGACAGGTGCGGGAGGCGTCCAACGCGGTGCTGTACTGCACGGTCTCGCACGAGGGCCGGGAGGCCGCCTGCGTCTACAAGCCCGTCGCCGGCGAGCGGCCCCTGTGGGACTTCCCCGACGGGACGCTCGCGCAGCGGGAGGTCGCCGCGTACGAGGTGTCCGAGGCGACCGGCTGGGGGCTCGTCCCGCCCACCGTGCTGCGGGACGGGCCGTACGGGCAGGGCATGTGCCAGCTGTGGATCGAGGGCGCGCCCGGGTCCGAACTGCTGGCCCTCGTCGAGGGTGAGGAGGCCGGGGAGGGCTGGAAGGCCGTCGGCTTCGCGGAGGTCGGGGACGGCGAGAGCGCGCTCCTCGTGCACGCCGACGACCAGCGGCTGCGGCGGCTCGCCGTCCTCGACGCGGTCGTCAACAACGCCGACCGCAAGGGCGGGCACCTTCTGCCCGCCGCCGAGGGGCGGCTCTACGGCATCGACCACGGAGTGACCTTCAACGTCGAGAACAAGCTGCGGACGCTGCTGTGGGGCTGGGCGGGGGAGCCGCTCACCGGCGAGGCCGTGAGCGTGCTGGAGCGACTGCGGGACGCGCTCGCCGAGGGCGGGGCCCTGGCCGGGAAGCTCGTCGCGTTGATCACACCGGCCGAACTCGACGCCACACGGGAGCGGGTTGCCGCGCTGCTGAAGAGCGGACGGCACCCGGAGCCGAGCGGGGAGTGGCCGGCGATCCCCTGGCCACCGGTCTGAGACCACCGGTTCGAGGGCACCCCTCGCCGTGCCGACCGCCGGAGTTGTCGCTGCTCGGCGGTCACGAGGCGCCGCCGCGCCCACCCGTGCCGCCCCAGCGGCACGACTGCTCGCGGAGAGACGACGACACTCGCGAAACAGGGCGTACCCCCGAGTGCCCAGGCGCCCGGCATAGTGGCGCGGCGATCGGGTTAGGCTCGTGGCATGCATGCCTGGCCCGCTTCTGAGGTCCCCGCCCTGCCCGGCAAGGGCCGCGACCTTCGGATCCACGACACCGCGACCGATGGGCTCATCACCCTTGACCCCGGTCCCGTCGCCCGTATCTACGTCTGCGGTATCACCCCCTACGACGCGACCCACATCGGTCACGCGGCGACCTACAACGCGTTCGACCTCGTTCAGCGCGTGTGGCTCGACACCAAGCGGCAGGTTCACTACGTCCAGAACGTGACGGACGTCGACGACCCTCTGCTGGAGCGGGCCGAGCGCGACGCCATCGACTGGGTGGCCCTCGCCGAGAAGGAGACCGCCCTCTTCCGCGAGGACATGACCGCCCTGCGGATGCTCCCGCCCCGCCACTACATCGGCGCGGTCGAGGCCATCCCCGGCATCGTTCCGCTCGTCGAGCGGCTCCGTGACTCCGGCGCCGCGTACGAACTCGAAGGGGACATCTACTTCTCCGTCGAGTCCGACCCCGACTTCGGCAAGGTCTCGCGCCTCGACGCCGCCACGATGCGGCTGCTCTCCGCCGAGCGCGGCGGAGACCCGGACCGGGCCGGCAAGAAGAACCCCCTCGACCCGATGCTCTGGATGGCCGCGCGTGAGGGTGAGCCCAGCTGGGACGGCGGCTCCCTCGGCCGCGGCCGACCCGGCTGGCACATCGAGTGCGTCGCCATCGCCCTCGACCACCTCGGCATGGGCTTCGACGTCCAGGGCGGCGGCTCCGACCTCGCCTTCCCGCACCACGAGATGGGCGCCTCGCACGCGCAGGCGCTGACCGGCGAGTTCCCCATGGCCAAGGCGTACGTCCACGCCGGAATGGTCGCGCTGCACGGCGAGAAGATGTCGAAGTCCAAGGGCAACCTGGTCTTCGTCTCCCGGCTGCGCCGCGACGGGGTCGACCCGGCCGCGATACGGCTCGCACTCCTGGCCCACCACTACCGCGCCGACTGGGAGTGGACCGACCAGGTGCTCCAGGACGCCGTGGCCCGTCTCGACCGGTGGCGCGCCGCCGTCTCCCGGCCCGACGGACCGCCCGCCGAGGCCCTGGTAGAGGAGATCCGCGAGGCCCTCGCGAACGACCTGGACGCGCCCACCGCGCTCGCCGCCGTCGACCGCTGGGCCGCCCTCCAGCAGGAGCGGGGCGGTACGGACGAGGGCGCGCCCGGCGTGGTGTCGCGCGCCGTGGACGCGCTTCTCGGCGTGGCCCTGTGAAGCCGTTGCAGTAACGACTCTGCACAGGCGTCGCCGACGTCACACGTGGCCCGAGGGACATCGATGGGGCGCGTCCTCCGACCGGAGGACGCGCCCCATCGTTCGACGGCCGGGCCGCTCACGGGGCGGACGGTCGGCTCGCACCGCACCGCATCGGACACGAAGACGCGGTGCCCGGAGGGAAGTTCACGGGGGACAGGTCAGGAGTTGATCGGCCGAGGCGGCCGGACCTCCACCATCCGGCCGCGTGCCGTCCCGGGGCTGTCAAGGCGCTGTCGGTCGAGGGGCGAAGGGCTGCGGGGCGGGTCGGCATGTGATGGGGTGACAGACGTCAGTTGAAGCCGGACCGGCCAGCTGCCGGTCCCTTCGTGGAAGGGACGCACAGTGGCACCCCCGCTCCCCCCGCAATCCCCCTCCGCTCACCCCGCCCCCCACCTCAGTCGGCGAAGAGTCCTCACGACATCGGCCGCCACCGCCGGCGCACTGCTCGTCGGGGCCTCCGCCGCCTCCGCCTCCGCCGCCTTCGCGACCGGCTCGGCCTCCGAGGACGCGTGGCCCGACGTCATCCCCCTGCCGAACGGCTTCCGTCCCGAGGGCATCACCATCGGCGGCGGACCCTACGCCTACCTGGGCTCCCTCGGCGACGGCTCGATCTACCGCGCCGACCTGCGCACCGGCGCGGGCCGCATCATCTCGGCGGGCCCCGGGACGCCCTCCGTGGGGCTCAAACTCGACGACCGTGGGCGGCTGTTCGTCGCCGGGCGCGGTCAGGGCGCCCGGGTGGTGGACGTCCGTACCGGCGAGATCGTCGCGTCGTACACGCTCACCGCCAAGACGCCGACCTTCGCCAACGACGTCTTCCTCACCCCGCGCGTCGCCTGGTTCACCGACTCGTTCCAGCCCGCCCTGTACGCCCTGCCGCTCGGCCCCGACGGCCGGCTGCCGGACCCGGGGGAGGTCGTCACGGTCACGCTGAGCGGTGCCTGGACCCAGACCCCCGGTGAGGTCGTCAACGCCAACGGGATCACCCGCACCCCGGACGGCAAAGCCCTCCTCGTCGTCCAGTCCGGCGTCGGTGGTCTCCACCGGGTGAACCCGAGGACCGGAGCCACGACCCTGGTCGACCTGGGCGACGCGGCCCCGCTCACCAACGGCGACGGCCTGCTGCTCCTCGGTCGGCGGCTCTACGTCGTGCAGAACCGGCAGAACGCGATCGATGTGTTCCAGCTCTCCGTCGACGGCCGCAGGGGCATCTTCGAGGGCCGTCTCAGCGACGCCGACTTCGACGTGCCGACCACGGTCGCGGCCCACAAGAACCGCCTGTACCTGCCCAACGCCCGCTTCACCACGCCCCCGACCCCGGAGACGAGTTACGCGGTGGTGGCGATCAAACGCTGAGCACCCGGTGCGCGTCCCGCGCCCTGTCAGGGCGCGGGGCCGTACTCGATGTGTGGCCCCGCCGCAGGGCCGTCACCAGCCACGACGAGCCCGCGGATCCCGCACGGCGGCACGTCGTCCGCGGTGCGGATCCCGCACGGCGGCACGTCGTCCGCGGCAGGTCCACGGCTCAGTCGTCCGACGAATCCTCGTCCTCGGGCTCAGCCTCTGCCTCCGTCTCGGGGCGAGGCGGCTTCGGCGGCCGGGTACGCCCGCCGGGGTTGTCCTTCGGGTTCCACGCGCCGGGCCCCGTGTCGCCTCCGTCGGCCGTGGCGTGCCCCCCGGCCGAGCCGCCGGGGCCGCCGTCACGACGCCGCAGATACCGTTCGAACTCGCGAGCGATCGCCTCGCCCGACGCCTCCGGCAGCTCCGCCGTGTCCCGGGCCTCCTCCAGCGTCTGCACGTACTCGGCGACCTCGCTGTCCTCCGCCGCCAGCTGGTCCACGCCCACCTGCCAGGCACGCGCGTCCTCGGGCAGCTCGCCCAGTGGGATGCGTACGTCGATGAGGTCCTCCAGGCGGTTCAGGAGGGCCAGCGTCGCCTTCGGGTTCGGCGGCTGCGACACGTAGTGCGGCACCGCCGCCCAGAGCGAGACCGCGGGGACACCTGCGTGCGTGCACGCCTCCTGGAGGATGCCGACGATGCCCGTGGGCCCCTCGTACTTGGTCTCCTCCAGATCCATCCGCTGCGCCAGGTCCGGGTCGGACGTGACACCGCTGACCGGGACCGGACGCGTGTGCGGGGTGTCACCGAGCAGCGCGCCCAGCACGACCACCAGCTCCACGCCCAGCTCATGGGCGAAGCCCAGCAGCTCGTTGCAGAACGAGCGCCAGCGCATCGACGGTTCGATCCCCCGGACGAGTACGAGATCGCGGGGCTTGTCGCCGCCGACCCTGACCACCGACAACCTTGTCGTCGGCCAGGTGATCTTCCGTACGCCGCCGTCCAGCCACACCGTGGGACGGTTCACCTGGAAGTCGTAGTAGTCCTCGGCGTCCAGCGCCGCGAACACCTCGCCCTTCCATTCCCGGTCCAGATGCGCGACCGCGGTGGAGGCGGCGTCGCCGGCGTCGTTCCAGCCTTCGAACGCGGCCACCATCACTGGGTCGATCAGCTCGGGAACCCCCTCCAGCTCGATCACCCAGCGCCTCCTTCCGACGTGCCCTCGCGTACGCCCCAACCTTACGGCGTGCCGAGGGGGCCTCCGCAGCCCCCTTGCACGGGGGAGTGAACGGATCACTGCCCCGTTCGCACGACTCAAACACGCGTCGGCCGCCGGAGGCTCAGGTGATCAACTTCTCACAGCGACGATCGGAGCCACTGCTCCACGCTCGCGATGTGCACCGTCGCCCAGGAGCGTGCGGCGTCGGCGTCACGGTCGCGGAGGGCGGCCAGGATGGCGCGGTGCTCGTGCAGGGTCCGGCTGACGGCGTCCTCCTGGGTCAGTCCGCGCCAGATGCGGGCCCGCGTGGTGGGCCCCGACAGCCCGTCGAGAAGCGAGCAGAGCACGGAGTTCCCGGAGGTCCGCACGATGCCCCGGTGGAACTCCAGGTCGCAGGCGACCAGTTCCTCCACCGACGGATCGGTGCCGAGCTTGTCCAACTGGGCCGTCAGCGCGTCCAGTTGCTGCTCACTGATCTTCAGGGCGGCCATCGCCGTCGCCGCCGGCTCCAGTATGCGGCGCACGGCGAGGAACTCCAGGACCGTGTCGTCGCGATGGAAGTCGACGACGAAACTCAGCGCCTCCAGCAGGAGTTGGGGGTCGAGGCTGGTCACATAGGTGCCGTCGCCCTGCCGTACGTCCAGGATCCGGATCAGCGACAGGGCGCGCACCGCCTCGCGCAGGGAGTTGCGGGACAGCCCGAGATCGGCGGCGAGTTCGCTCTCCTTCGGAAGCCGGTCGCCGGGGCGCAGCGCGCCGGAGACGATCATGCCCTTGATCTTCTCGATCGCCTCGTCGGTGACTGCCATGGCGTCCCCTCCCTGTCGCTCCGGTCGCTCTGGTCGCTTCGGATGTTCCTGTCATGACCGCCATACCTGCCATGCCGGTCATATCGGTTGTTCCGGTCATTCAGACATCCGATGTATCAGGCCATTATGGGGGCTCCACCGTGTCCATCGGCCAAAGCCTCCAGGTCGGCCAGGGCCGCCGCCTCGTCGAGAGTGGTGAGGACCCGCTCCCGCATCAGCACCCTGCCCTCGACGACGGTGTCGCGTACGTCCGCCGAGTGCGCCGCGTAGGCGAGGGTGGACCACGGGTCGTGCAGAGGCCGCAGATGCGGGCCGCCCAGGTCGAGCACGATCAGATCCGCCCGCTTGCCCGGCTCCAGGGAGCCCAGGTGATCGCCGAGACCCAGCGCTCGGGCCCCCTCGATCGTCGCCATGCGCACCGCACGCTCCGCGCCGACGGCCGTCGGGTCACCGGCCGCCTTGTGCACCAGAGCCGCCTGCCGTACGGCCCCCAGTACGTCCAGCGTGTTGGAGCTGACCGCTCCGTCCGTGCCCAGCCCGACCGTGACGCCCGCGCTCAGCAGCCGGGGCACCGGCGCGATCCCGCAGCCCAGCTTCAGGTTCGACACCGGGCAGTGGGCGACCGAGGTCCCGGTCCGGGCCAGCGCCGCGATCTCCGGGCCGGTGAGGTCGACCGCGTGGGCGAGCAGCAGATCGGGGCCGAGCAGCCCGAGCGAGTCCAGCAGTTCCACCGGACGCTTGCCGTACCGCGCCCGGACCGTGGCGACCTCGGTGGCGTTCTCCGCCGCGTGGATGTGCAGCAGCGCCCCGAACTCCCGTGCCAGGGCGGCTATGTCGAGCAGCTGGCCCGGGTCGAGTGTGTACGTCGAGTGCGCGAAGAGCACCGGGCGCGTCCCCGGCCGGTGGGAGCGGTCGGCGAGGTCCCGCCGCGCCCACTCCAGCCGTTCCCCGTACGCCCGGCCGTCGGCGGGGTCGGGGACGTCCATGAAGGTCGGCCCCGTGTGCAGCCGCCAGCCCGTCTCGCGCGCGACCCGCTCGGCCGCCTCGTGGAACCAGTACATGTCCAGCGCGGACGTCACCCCGGCCCGCAGGCTCTCGGCGATCGCCACCCGCACCGCCGCCCCCACGTTCTTCGGCGACAGCAGCCGCGCCTCCCACCGCAGCACCCGCTCCAGGAACCCCTGGAGGGTGACGTCGTCCGCGCGGCCCCGCAGGAGGGTCATCGCCAGGTGTGCGTGGGCGTTGACGAGCCCGGGAAGCACCAGACAGCCCTCGGCGTGCAGGCTCGCGGCAGGCGTGCAGGCCGTACGGAGCTCCTCCGCCCGTCCGACCGCGACGATCCCGCCGTCCCGGACGGCGACCGCCCCGTCCCGCACAAGAGTCCCGGCCTCGTCGACCGTCAGGACGTCACCGCCGTGGACCAGCAGATCGACGTGCTCGCTCACACGGCGTCCCCCTCGAACCCGTCTCCCCCGGATCCGGTCCCCGCGTACCCGAATCCCCCGACCCCGTACTCCTCGGCCGGCCGGCGCGCTGCCTCCGGCGACACGACCGCCCCGCGCGGCAGCTCCCTCCCGATGGCCGCGAGCCCGGCACCGTCGTACGTGTCGAGCGGGGACGAGGCCGGCCTGGAAGGCCGCCCTCGTCCTTACGATGCCCCGATCGTGCGGCGCTCCCACCTCGCCGGCGGCACCGTTGCGTCGAAGCGCGAGGACCGCCTCGGGGGGCGGAGGCGGCCGGGTACTCGGGCGGCAGCGACTACGGATCGGGGAGCACCACCGAGTGTTCCGCCTCGAAGGCGCGCACGGCGTCCCAGCCGAGCGCCTGCTCCCCGCCGTCGTCGACGGCGAAGGCCGCGCGCAGGGCGGCCAGTTCGGCGGGGTCGGCGTGATCGATGTCCATGCGGTCATGAAAGCACCCGGCACCGACAACCGGGCCGACGACAAGGGGCGGCTCCGTCGAGGGAGCCGCCCCATGCCGTGGTCCGGCCCCAGAGCGGAAGGGGCCGACCCTCTCGGCGCCGGCCCCGGTCAGGGGAGGGGCCGGCGCCGAAATCCGGTTACTTCTTGTCGAGCAGGTCCTGGACCTTCGCGCGGACCTCGTCCGTCGCCAGGCCCCGTATCGTCAGCGTCGTCCGGCGGCGCAGGACGTCGTCGGCCGTCTCGGCCCACTCGGTGTCGCGGGCGTAGACGACCTGCGCCCAGATCTCGGGCGCGTCGGGGTGGACCCGCTCGCCCAGCTCGGGGTTCTCGTTGGCGAGGCGGGCGATGTCGAAGGCGAGCGAACCGTAGTGCGTGGCCAGGTGCCGTGCCGTGTCGGCGCCCATCCGCGGGCCCGGCGCCGGACGGTCCACCAGCAGCCGGTGGGCGACCGCGCGCGGGTTGGCGACACCCGGCAGCGGCAGCTTCTTCGGCAGCGACGAGACCGGCTCGAAGTCCTCGCCCAGCGGGTGCCCGGGCAGCGCCTCCAGCTTCTTCATGATGGTGCGGCCGATGTGCCGGAACGTCGTCCACTTGCCGCCCGCGACGGACAGCATGCCGCCCCGCCCCTCGGTGACGACGGTCTCCCGCTTGGCCTTGGCGGTGTCGCCGGGACCGCCCGGCAGCACCCGCAGACCGGCGAAGGAGTAGGTGATGAGGTCGCGGGAGAGCTGCTGGTCGCGGATGGAGAAGGCGGCCTCGTCCAGGATCTGGGATATGTCCCGCTCGGTGACCGCGACGTCCGCCGGGTCGCCCTCGTACACCTCGTCGGTCGTACCGAGCAGCAGCATGTCCTCCCAGGGGAGGGCGAAGGTGATGCGGTACTTGTCGATCGGGGTGGCGAGCGCGGCCTTCCAGGGAGCGGTCCGCTTCAGCACCAGGTGCGCGCCCTTGGACAGACGGATGGACGGGGCCGCGTGCGGGTTCTCCATCCTGCGCAGGTGGTCGACCCACGGGCCGGTCGCGTTCAGCACCAGCCGCGCGTCGACGCCGAACTCGTCGCCGGAGAGCCGGTCGCGCAGCTCGGCACCGGTGACCCGGCCCTTGGTGAAGCGCAGCCCGGTGACCTCGGCGTGGTTCAGGACCACCGCGCCGGACTCGACGGCCGCGCGGACCGTCATCAGGGCCATCCGGGAGTCGTTCATCTGGTCGTCGCCGTACACGGCGACGGCCTTGAGGTTGTCGGTGCGCAGCTCGGGCACGTCCTGCGCCGCCTTGGCGGGGGAGAGCAGGTGGCCGACGCCGTCACCGAAGGCGGAGAGCGCGGAGTAGGCGAAGACGCCCGCCCCGAGCTTTGCCGCGCCGTGTGGCCCGCCCTTGTACACGGGGAGGTAGAACGTGAGCGGGTTCGCCAGGTGGGGGGCCACCTGGCGGGAGACCGCACGGCGCTCGAAGTGGTTCTCCGCCACCAGCCTCACCGCGCCGGTCTGCAGATAGCGCAGACCGCCGTGGAGCAGCTTGGAGGAGGCGGAGGAGGTGGCGCCGGCGAAGTCGCCGGCGTCGACCAGGGCCACCCTGAGCCCGGACTGCGCGGCGTGCCAGGCGGTGGAGATGCCCAGGATGCCGCCGCCGATCACGAGGAGGTCGTACGACGCCTTGGCGAGCTGCTCCCGGGTCTCGGCACGGCTCGGGTTCGAGCCGGACGCCGGGCGCGTCCCCAGGGCAGGCAGGGTCTGCAGGGTGGTCTGACTGGTCATGTCGGGTTCTTACTCCTCATCAGAGCCGGTGGACGGAGCCTTCGTGGGCCCCTGACTCAGCTCTCGTCCTCGATCCAGCCCATGGTCCGCTCGACGGCCTTGAGCCAGCTCTTGTACTCACGGTCGCGGGTCTCCGCGTCCATACGGGGGGTCCACTCGGCGGCCCGACGCCAGTTGGCGCGCAGGTCGTCGGTGCTGGTCCAGAAGCCGACGGCGAGACCGGCGGCGTAGGCGGCGCCGAGGCAGGTGGTCTCGGCGACCATCGGACGGACCACGGGGGCGTCCAGGAAGTCGGAGAGGGTCTGCATCAGCAGGTTGTTGGAGGTCATGCCGCCGTCGACCTTGAGGGCCGCGAGCTCGACGCCCGAGTCCTTGGTCATGGCGTCCGTGATCTCACGGGTCTGCCAGGCGGTGGCCTCCAGGACGGCGCGCGCGAGGTGCGCCTTGGTGACGTACCGGGTCAGACCGGCGATCACACCGCGGGCGTCGGAGCGCCAGTACGGGGCGAACAGACCGGAGAAGGCCGGCACGAAGTACGCGCCGCCGTTGTCCTCGACCGAGAGCGCCAGCGTCTCGATCTCGGCGGCGGTGGAGATGAGGCCCATCTGGTCGCGCATCCACTGCACCAGCGAACCGGTGACGGCGATCGAGCCCTCCAGGGCGTAGACCGGCTTCTGGTCGCCGATCCGGTAGCCGACCGTGGTCAGCAGGCCGCTGTAGGAGTTGATGATCTTCTCGCCGGTGTTCAGCAGCATGAACGTGCCGGTGCCGTAGGTGGACTTGGCCTCGCCCTCGGCGAAACAGGTCTGGCCGAACAGGGCCGCCTGCTGGTCGCCGAGCGCGGAGGCGACCGGGATGCCGCCGAGCAGCTCGCCGAGCCTGCCGCCGGTGACCTCGCCGTAGACCTCGGCGGAGGAGCGGATCTCCGGGAGCATCGACAGCGGGACGCCGATGGACTCGGCGATCTTCTCGTCCCACTCCAGCGTGTGCAGGTTCATCAGCATGGTGCGGGAGGCGTTGGTGACGTCGGTGACGTGGTGGCCGCCGTCGACACCGCCCGTCAGGTTCCAGATGACCCAGCTGTCCATGGTGCCGAAGAGGATGTCGCCGGCCTCGGCGCGCTCGCGCAGGCCCTCGACGTTGTCGAGCAGCCAGCGGGCCTTCGGGCCGGCGAAGTACGAGGCCAGCGGCAGACCGGTCTCGCGGCGGAAGCGGTCCTGGCCGACGTTGCGGCCGAGCTCGCGGCAGAGGGCGTCGGTGCGGGTGTCCTGCCAGACGATGGCGTTGTGGACGGGCTCACCGGTGTTCTTGTCCCAGAGCAGCGTGGTCTCGCGCTGGTTGGTGATGCCGATGGCCTTGATGTCGTCGCGGGTGATGCCGGCCTTCTCGATGGCCCCGGCGACGACCTCCTGGACGTTCGTCCAGATCTCGGTGGCGTCGTGCTCGACCCAGCCCGGCTTCGGGAAGATCTGCTCGTGCTCCTTCTGGTCGACGGAGACGATGCGTCCGTCGCGGTCGAAGACGATGCAGCGGGAAGAGGTCGTGCCCTGGTCGATCGCGGCGATGAAGGGGCCGGCGGTGTGGGCGTCGGTCACGGTGTGCTCCTGAAAGGTCAACTGGTCAACGGGCTGTACGTACGGCGCGTGCTGAGCGTTCCGCGAGACGGGCCCGCGGAACGGCGGCTCGATGGGTTTCTCAGACGAATGCGACGTTGTAGAGGCCTGCGGCGACGGCGGCACCGATCAGCGGGCCGACCACCGGGACCCAGGCGTAGCTCCAGTCCGACCCGCCCTTGTTGGGCAGGGGCAGCAGGGCGTGCACGATGCGCGGACCGAGGTCACGGGCCGGGTTGATCGCGTAACCGGTCGGGCCACCGAGGGACAGACCGATGGAGACCACGACGAGCGCGGTGATCAGGGCACCGAGGGTGCCGAGGCCCTTGCCGGAGTCGTTGAGACCCTGCGTGAGGACCGCCAGCACCAGTACGACGGTGCCGATGACCTCGGTGGCGATGTTCAGGACCGCGTTGCGGACCTCGGGACCGGTGGAGAAGATGCCGAGCACGGGGCCGGCTGCCTTCTCCCGGGCCTCGACCGACTTGACCTTGGCCCGCGTCTCCTCGTCACCGACGATCTCCTCGTCGGTGAGGTGCGCGTGGAACTGTCCGTAGTAGGCGATCCAGACCAGGGCGGCACCGATCATGGCGCCGAGCAGCTGCCCGCCCCAGTAGATCGGGACGTCGCCCCACTCGATGCCGTCCTTCTTCAGGGCGAGCGCGAGGGTCACGGCCGGGTTCAGGTGGGCGCCGGAGAGCGGCGCGGAGGTGTAGACGGCGGTGAGAACGGCAAAACCCCACCCGAAGGTGATGGCGAGCCAACCGGCGTTACGGGCCTTGGAGGCCTTCAGCGTGACGGCCGCGCAGACGCCGCCGCCGAGCAGGATGAGTATGGCGGTACCGATGGTCTCGCCGATGAAGATGTCGGAGCTGGACACCCGCGACTCCTTTGTCCTTCGTCCAGGGGAAAGAGTTCGGCCCGTGGCGTTGTCACACTCTAGCGCGTATTGCCGGTAGGTGTTCGACAATGTCGACCGATGGACGGGAGTCTTGCTCCGGCGTTACGGGCACGTCAAGAGCCTGGTTGTCGAAAACGCGATCGTTATTGATCGAACAGGCCCGACGATCTTGAGGTACCTGCTAAAGGAACACGCGCGCACGGCGAAGGCCGGGACACCGTGAGGTGTCCCGGCCTTCGCCGTGTCGGGGGCGGGCGGTCAGAACCGCCCGGCGCCCAGGTCCCGCGAGACCGCGCGGGCGCAGTCCCGTACGGCCGCGATCAGCTCGGGGCGCAGCTCGCCGTCGCGGCACAGCCGCTCCACGGCGCCCGTGATGCCGACCGCGCCGACGGGCATCCGCCGCCGGTCGTGGATGGGGGCGGCGATGGACGCCACGCCCTCCCAGGTCTCCTCGACGTCGGCCGCGTACCCACGCGCGCGGGTGATGTCCAGGACGCCCTCGAAGTCGGCCAGCGCGTGCACGGTCCGGTCGGTGAACGCCTTGCGCTCACTCTCCAGCACCTCGCTGTGTGCCACCGGGTCGTAGGCCGACAGGACCTTGCCCAGGGCCGTGGAGTGCAGCGGCTGCATGGCGCCTATCTCCAGGACCTGCCGGCTGTCGTCGGGCCGGAACACGTGGTGCACGATCAGCACGCCCTGCTGGTGCAGCACCCCCAGGTGCACGCTCTCGCCGCTGGAGCGGGCCAGGTCGTCCGTCCAGACCAGGGCGCGCGCCCGCAGCTCGTGCACATCGAGGTACGTGGTCCCCAGTCGCAGCAGCTCGGCCCCCAGCTGGTAGCGCCCCGAGGCGTCGTCCTGTTCGACGAAGCCCTCCTGCTGGAGCGTGCGCAGTATGCCGTGGGCGGTGCCCTTGGCGAGGCCCAGTGACGAGGCGATGTCCGACAGGCCGAGCCGCCGTTCGCCGCCCGCGAGCAGGCGCAGCATCGCGGCCGCCCGTTCGAGCGACTGGATGTTCCGTGCCATCGCCGTCCTGCCTCCGTCCCCTTCGGCCGCCGTACGCGACTGAACTACCATCGTTCGGCAATGTCGAACACTACCGGTCGTTGCCGACCTCCCGCTAATGGCCGTCACTAGCTTTTCGGCCACGCGCGCCGTGCGATGGCGTTCTCGTGTCCGTCCGGTGTCCGTACGGTGCCCGCGGGGCGCTCATGTGGCCGAGGGGTGTCCGAAGGGTGCCGGAGTGGTGTCCGTCGTTGTTCTCGTCGTCGGAGTAAACCGCACCCGAGCGTGTACGCCACGCCGGTCCGCCTCGTGGACGCCCCTGACCATCCGCGCCGCTCCGGGCTAGGCTTGCGGCGTGCGTCTTCCGTGGGAAGGCGCAAAGCCGACAGCCGTCGCACTCCAGGGAGCACCTCCATGGCCTCGTCGCCGAACACGTCCCTCACGTCCGCCGCCGCAGGCCGGGCCCGATCCGAGGCCCTCCGCCAGGCCCTCGCCACCCGTGTGGTGGTCGCCGACGGCGCGATGGGCACGATGCTCCAGGCGCAGGACCCCACCTTGGAGGACTTCCAGCAGCTGGAGGGCTGCAACGAGGTCCTCAACGTCACCCGTCCCGACATCGTCCGCTCGGTGCACGCCGCGTACTTCGACGCGGGCGTGGACTGCGTGGAGACCAACACCTTCGGCGCCAACCTCACCGCACTGGGCGAGTACGACATCCCCGAGCGCACCGCCGAGCTGTCCGAGGCCGGCGCCCGCATCGCCCGCGAGACGGCCGACGAGTACGCCGCCCGCGACGGACGGCAGCGCTGGGTGCTCGGCTCCATCGGCCCCGGCACCAAGCTGCCCACCCTCGGCCACACCACCTTCACCGCCATCCGTGACGCGTACCAGCAGAACGCCGAGGGCCTGCTGGCCGGCGGCGCCGACGCGCTCCTGGTGGAGACCACCCAGGACCTGCTGCAGACCAAGGCATCCGTCATCGCCGCCCGCCGCGCGATGGAGACGGCCGGATACGACGTCCCCCTGATCGTCTCGGTGACGGTCGAGACGACCGGCACCATGCTCCTCGGCTCCGAGATCGGCGCCGCGCTGACCGCGCTGGAGCCGCTCGGCATCGACATGATCGGCCTGAACTGCGCGACCGGCCCCGCCGAGATGAGCGAACACCTGCGTCATCTGGCCCGCCACTCCCGCATCCAGCTCTCCTGCATGCCCAACGCCGGACTGCCGGTACTGACCAAGGACGGCGCCCACTACCCGCTGACCGCTCCGGAGCTGGCGGACGCGCAGGAGAACTTCGTCCGCGAGTACGGCCTGTCCCTGGTCGGCGGCTGCTGCGGCACCACCCCCGAGCACCTGAGCCAGGTCGTCGAGCGGGTCCGGGACCTCGCCCCCACCGCCCGCGAACCGCGCCCCGAGCCCGGCGCCGCCTCCCTCTACCAGAGTGTGCCCTTCCGCCAGGACACCGCGTACATGGCCATCGGCGAGCGCACGAACGCCAACGGCTCGAAGAAGTTCCGCGAGGCCATGCTGGAGGCCCGCTGGGACGACTGTGTGGAGATGGCCCGCGACCAGATCCGCGAGGGCGCCCACATGCTCGACCTCTGCGTCGACTACGTGGGCCGCGACGGCGTCGCCGACATGGCCGAACTCGCCGGCCGGTTCGCCACCGCCTCCACCCTGCCCATCGTCCTGGACTCCACCGAAGTGGACGTCATCCGGGCCGGGTTGGAGAAGCTCGGCGGGCGGGCCGTCATCAACTCCGTCAACTACGAGGACGGCGACGGCCCCGAGTCCCGCTTCGCCAAGGTGACCCGCCTCGCGCAGGAGCACGGCGCCGCGCTGATCGCGCTCACCATCGACGAGGAGGGCCAGGCCCGCACCCCGGAGAAGAAGGTCGAGATCGCCGAACGGCTCATCGACGACCTCACCGGCAACTGGGGCATCCACGAGTCGGACATCCTCATCGACACCCTGACCTTCACCATCTGCACGGGCCAGGAGGAGTCCCGGGGGGACGGCATCGCCACCATCGAGGCGATCCGCGAACTCAAGCGCCGACACCCGGACGTCCAGACCACCCTCGGCCTGTCGAACATCTCCTTCGGCCTGAACCCGGCCGCCCGCATCCTCCTCAACTCCGTCTTCCTCGACGAGTGCGTGAAGGCCGGCCTCGACTCCGCCATCGTCCACGCCTCCAAGATCCTCCCCATCGCCCGCTTCAGCGAGGAGGAGGTGCGCACGGCCCTCGACCTCATCCACGACCGCCGCGCCGAGGGTTACGACCCGCTGCAGAAGCTGATGGCGCTGTTCGAGGGCGCCACCGCCAAGTCCCTGAAGGCGGGCAAGGCCGAGGAGTTGGCGGCCCTGCCGCTGGAGGAGCGCCTCAAGCGCCGCATCATCGACGGCGAGAAGAACGGTCTGGAGGCCGACCTCGACGAGGCCCTCCAGACCCGCGCCGCCCTCGACATCGTCAACGACACCCTCCTGGACGGCATGAAGGTCGTCGGTGAGCTCTTCGGCTCCGGCCAGATGCAGCTGCCGTTCGTGCTCCAGTCCGCCGAGGTCATGAAGACCGCCGTGGCCCACCTGGAGCCGCACATGGAGAAGTCGGACGACGAGGGCAAGGGCACCATCGTCCTCGCGACCGTCCGCGGCGACGTGCACGACATCGGCAAGAACCTCGTCGACATCATCCTGTCCAACAACGGCTACAACGTCGTCAACCTCGGCATCAAGCAGCCGGTCTCCGCGATCCTGGACGCCGCCGCCGAGCACCGCGCCGACGTCATCGGCATGTCGGGCCTCCTGGTCAAGTCCACAGTGATCATGAAGGAGAACCTTCAGGAGCTGAACCAGCGCGGCCTGGCGGCCGACTACCCCGTCATCCTCGGCGGCGCCGCCCTCACCCGCGCCTACGTCGAGCAGGACCTGCACGAGATCTACGAGGGCGAGGTCCGCTACGCCCGCGACGCCTTCGAGGGCCTGCGCCTGATGGACGCCCTCATCGGCGTCAAGCGCGGTGTCCCCGGCGCGCAACTGCCCGAGCTGCGCCAGCGCCGGGTACGGGCCACGGCAGCGGCCACCGTCGTCGAGGACCGCCCCGAGGAGGGCCACGTCCGCTCCGACGTCGCCACCGACAACCCCGTGCCCACGCCCCCGTTCAGGGGCACGCGCGTGGTCAAGGGCATCCAGCTCAAGGAGTACGCGTCCTGGCTGGACGAGGGCGCCCTCTTCAAGGGGCAGTGGGGCCTCAAGCAGGCCCGCACCGGCGACGGCCCGACCTACGACGAGCTCGTCGAGACCGAGGGCCGGCCCCGGCTGCGCGGCCTGCTGGACAAGCTCCAGACCGAGAACCTGCTGGAGGCGGCCGTCGTCTACGGCTACTTCCCCTGTGTGTCCAAGGACGACGACCTGATCATCCTGGACGACGACGGCAACGAACGGACCCGGTTCTCCTTCCCGCGCCAGCGCCGTGGCCGCCGACTGTGCCTGGCCGACTTCTTCCGCCCCGAGGAGTCCGGCGAGATCGACGTGGTCGGCCTCCAGGTCGTCACCGTCGGCTCCCGCATCGGCGAGGAGACCGCCAAGCTCTTCGAGGCCAACTCCTACCGGGACTACCTCGAACTCCACGGCCTGTCCGTGCAGTTGGCCGAAGCCCTCGCCGAGTACTGGCACGCGCGTGTCCGCTCGGAGCTGGGCTTCGCCGGGGAGGACCCGGCCGCGATCGAGGACATGTTCGACCTCAAGTACCGGGGCGCCCGCTTCTCCCTCGGCTACGGCGCCTGCCCCGACCTGGAGGACCGCGCCAAGATCGCGCAGCTGCTGGAGCCCGAGCGGATCGGCGTCCAGCTCTCGGAGGAGTTCCAGCTACACCCCGAACAGTCCACCGACGCGATCGTGATCCACCACCCCGAGGCGAAGTACTTCAACGCGAGGTAACGCGCCGCCCAGGGGCTCGGGCTCACCGAAGGGCGCTTCCCCGCGCGGCGTCGTAGACTGGTCGGTCCACCGCAGGCCGGTTCCCCATCCGGGAACCGGCCTGCTCGTCCCACAAGGAGGTGCGCCGGATGACCACGACGATTCCCGCGCCAGGAACCCGTACGGCCGAAGGCTCGGCGCTCCAAGCCGTGCTCCTCGACATGGACGGCACCCTGGTGGACACCGAGGGCTTCTGGTGGGACGTGGAGGTCGAGGTCTTCGCCGGCCTCGGACACGCCCTCGACGACTCCTGGCGCCATGTCGTGGTCGGCGGACCCATGACCCGCAGCGCGGGCTTCCTGATCGAGGCCACCGGCGCCGACATCACCCTCCCCGAGCTCACCGTGCTGCTCAACGACGGCTTCGAGGCGCGCATCGGGCGCACACTGCCGCTGATGCCCGGCGCCTCCAGACTCCTCGCTGAACTCGCCACCCACGGCGTCCCCACCGCCCTGGTCTCCGCCTCGCACCGGCGCATCATCGACCGCGTCCTGACCTCTCTGGGCCCCCAGCACTTCGCGCTGACCGTCGCCGGCGACGAGGTCGAGCGGACCAAGCCGTTCCCCGACCCCTACCTGCTCGCGGCCTCCGGTCTCGGCGCGGATCCGGCCCGGTGCGCGGTCATCGAGGACACCGCCACCGGTGTCGCCGCCGCGGAGGCCGCCGGCTGCCACGTGGTCGCCGTCCCGTCCGTGGCACCCATCGCCCCCGCCGTACGGCGCACCGTCGTGACCTCGCTGGAAGAGGTCGACCTGCCCTTTCTGCGCGGCCTGCTGGCGATCACGGCCAATTGAAAACGCAAGGAATTCCAAGATCGCTCGTACGGCCCCGCGGCGGGGAATTCGACGGGCCGCGATGATTGAATTCCCGCACAGGGGAATACCTTTTCACCTGTGACGTTGACCACTTCCCGGGGCCCCCGGGGTGGCCGCTCAACACCCCTGAATCCCGTGTTCGGGGGTGTCCGGCGCGCCTTTGTGTCCGGATTGGTGAAGCGTGCCCCAAACATTCCGTGGGCACTACACCGTTTGCGTCCATGCCCGGTTCCGCAGCGTGATGGGAACTCAACTCCGGTGTGCGCGGGCCCCTCTGGCGGTGCGGGCTAATCTCGTCGCGAGAACATCGCCGTACTTCCCGGGACGCGCTCGCACCACCCCGCCAGCACCCGTCTTGGACCACAGCTCTGGAGAACCAACGAGCATGAACCGCAAGACCTTGGTGCTGCCGGCCGTGATCGGTCTGCTCACCCCGGTACTCGCCGCCTGCGGTGCCACCGACAGCGCGGGCGGCAGCGGTGACGCGATCGTCGTCGGCACCACCGACCAGTTCACCGCCTCCGAGCAGGCCCCGGCCCCGATCGACCCGGCCTACGCGTACGACGTCGGCACCTGGAACATCCTCCGCCAGACCGTGCAGACCCTCCTGGTCCAGCCGCGCGGCGACGGCGAACCGGAGCCCGAGGCCGCCTCCAGTTGCTCCTTCACCGACACCGGCAACGAGCGCTACGCCTGCACCCTGCGCGACGGTCTGAAGTTCGCGAACGGCGACCCGATCACCGCCGAGGACGTGAAGTTCTCCATCGACCGAGCCCGCTCCCTCAAGGCCGACAGCGGTGTCTTCGCCCTGCTGTCCACCATCGACCTCGTCGAGACCAAGGGCGACAACGAGGTGATCTTCCACCTCAACAGCCCCGACGCGACCCTCCCGTACAAGCTGTCCACCCCCGTCGCCGGCATCGTCAACCCGGACGACTACGACAAGGACGGGCTGCGCGACGGCTTCCAGGTCGACGGCTCCGGCCCGTACACCCTGGACGCCGAGGTCGAGAACAACGAGCTGGTCCGGGCCGTGTTCACCAAGAACCCCAACTACAAGGGGCAGTTGGACCCGAAGAACGACAAGGTCGAGCTCCGTTCCTTCGCGAGCGCCGAGGCCATGGGCGACGCCCTGAAGAACGGCGACATCGACCTCATGACCCGCACCATGACCCCGAAGCAGATCACCGAGCTCTCCGCCGCGGCCGACAGCGACATCGACGTCATCGAGTCCGCCGGCCTGGAGATCCGCTACCTCGCCTTCAACACCGACGCCTCGCCGGTCAGGAGCGCCGCCGTCCGCCGGGCCATGGCCGAGGTCGTCGACCGGGGCGAGCTGGTCTCCAAGGTGTACGGCTCCCAGGCCGAACCCCTCTTCTCCCTGGTCCCCGCGGGGATCACCGGACACTCCAACTCGTTCTTCAACAAGTACGGCGAACCGAACGTGGCCAAGGCGAAGTCGACCCTGGAGACGGCCGGCGTCACCGCACCGGTGAAGCTGACCCTCCACTACACGACCGACCACTACGGCTCCGCCACGAAGAAGGAGTTCGAGCTGCTGAAGAAGCAGCTCGACGACAGCGGCCTGTTCGACGTCACCATCAAGGGCGCCCCCTGGTCCACGTTCCGCCCCGCCGAGCAGGAGGGCGAGTACGCGGTCTACGGCATGGGCTGGTTCCCGGACTTCCCCGACGCCGACAACTACCTCGCGCCCTTCCTCGACAAGGACAACTTCCTCGGCTCGCCCTACGCGAACAGCGAGATCCGCCGCAAGCTGATCCCCGAGTCCCGTCGCGCGGCCGACCGTCTCTCCGCCTCGGAGAGCCTCGTCGGCATCCAGGACATCGTCGCCGACGACGTGCCGATCCTGCCGCTGTGGCAGGGCAACCAGTACGTCGCCGCCCGCGACGACGTCACCGGAGCCGAGTACGCCCTCAACGCCGCCTCCACGCTCCAGCTCTGGGAGCTGGGCCGCGGCAGAAGCGACTGACCGGACCTCACCACCCCTCCGGTCAGAGGCCGTTCGGCCTCGGGGGAGCCGGAGCGCCCGCAATGCACCCGACGACACAAGGCATCCATACGTGAACATACGCACCCAGTGGCCCGTCCTGACCATCGCGACAGGGCTTGCCGCCGGCCTGCTGACCGGTTGTGGCTCCGGCTCGGGGGGATCCGGGGACTCCGGTTCCAACGTCGTGATGGGAATGTCCGACGACGTCCTGGCCACCGACCCCGCCTCCGGCTACGACCCCGGATCCTGGCTGCTCTTCAACAACGTCTTCCAGTCGTTGCTGAGCTTCCCCAACGGCGCCACCGAGCCCGAGCCGGACCTCGCCAAGGAGTGCTCCTTCGAGGCCGGAGGCACCACGGTCTACGAGTGCACCCTCAAGGACGGCCTGAAGTTCAGCAACGGTGAGGCGCTCACCGCGAAGGACGTCAAGTTCTCCTTCGACCGCATGCTGAAGATCAACGACGACGCCGGCCCCGCGATCATGTTCCCCATGCTCGACAAGGTCGAGACCCCGGACGACAAGACCGTCCGCTTCGACCTCAAGTACGCCGACGCCACCTTCCCCAGCAAGATCGCCTCCGGCGCCGGCTCGATCGTCGACGAGAGCTCCTACGACGCCGACGGCCTCCGCGAGGACGGCGAAGCGGTCGGCTCCGGCCCCTACAAGCTGGAATCCTTCGGCGAGGACGAGGCCGTCTTCACCGTCAACGAGAACTACCAGGGCAGCGCCGACGTCGAGAACAGCGGTGTGACCCTCAAGTTCTTCCACGGCGACCAGGACGCCCTGAAGAAAGCCCTGATGGAGGGCGACCTCGACCTCACCTACCGCGGACTCAGCGCCTCCGACATCTCCGACATCGAGACCGACACCTCCACCGCCAGCGGCGTCGAGATCGTCGACGGCACCGGCGCCGAGGTCCAGCACCTCGTCTTCAACATGGACGACCCGGTCACCGGCAAGCTCGGCGTCCGCCAGGCCATCGCCTACCTCCTCGACCGTGAGGCCCTCGTCGACGAGGTCTACCAGGGCACCGCCACCCCGCTCTACTCGATCATCCCGGCGGGCATCACCGGCCACAACACGGCCTTCTTCGACACCTACGGCGCCCGCCCCTCCAAGGCGAAGGCCGAGGCCGCGCTCCGCGCCGACGGCATCGACGACAAGGTCGAACTGACCCTCTGGTCCACGCCGTCGCGCTACGGCCCCTCCACCGACGAGGAGTTGGAGGCCGTCGCCAAGCAGCTCAACGACAGCGGACTGTTCGACGCCGACGTGAAGTCCGTCCCCTTCGACCGCTACGAGAAGGACATCGCCGCCGGCAAGTACGGCGTCTACGTGAAGGGCTGGGTCCCCGACTACCCGGACCCCGACAACTTCACCGGCCCCTTCTTCGGCAAGGGCAACGTGCTGGACAACAACTACAGCAACGCCACCATCACCGGTGAACTCCTGACGAAGACCGCCGCCGAGAGCGAGCGCTCCTCCACGGAGAAGGAGTACGCCGAACTCCAGAACATCGTCGCCACCGACATCCCGCTCATCCCCGTCTGGCAGGCCAAGCAGTACGCCGTCGTCCGCGACGACGTCTACGGACTGGAGTACTGCCTGGACGCCTCGACCGTCTTCCGCTTCTGGGAGATCAGCAAGGGCTGACACGAGCACGGGCCGACACCACGGCCCCGTACGACCGAGGGCGCCCCCTTCCACAAGAAGGGAGCGCCCTCGGTGCGTACGCCGGAGCCCGATGTCCGTGCGGGGCCCGTCGTCTACTGCGCGCCGGGGCGCACCAGCCCGCTCTCGTACGCGTACACCGCCGCCTGCACCCGGTCCCGCAGCCCCAACTTCGTCAGCACATGGCCCACATGGGTCTTCACCGTGGTCTCGCTGACGAACAGATCGGCGGCGATCTCCGCGTTCGACAACCCCCGGGCCACCAGCTTCAGTACCTCGACCTCACGGTCCGTCAGCGTGTGCAGCGTGTCCGGCACCGGCTCCTCGCCCGACGGCAGATGCACCGCGTACTTGTCGAGCAGCCGACGTGTGATGCTCGGCGCGAGCATCGCCTCCCCGTTCGCCACCACCCGGATCGCCTGCACCAACTCATTGGCCGGTGCGTCCTTCAACAGGAATCCGCTGGCCCCCGCCCGCAGCGCCTCGACCACGTACTCGTCCAGATCGAACGTGGTCAGCACCAGCACCTTGGCCGGACCGTCCCGCCCGGGCCCGGTGATCTGACGGGTCGCCTCCACGCCGTCCATCCGGGGCATCCGGATGTCCATCAGAACCACATCGGGCTGCAGCGCCCGCACCTGGTCGATCGCCTGGAGGCCGTCCCCGGCCTCCCCGACGACCGCGAGGTCCTGCTCCGCCTCCAGAATCATCCGGAACCCGGTACGCAGCAGCGGCTGGTCGTCGACCAGTAGGACGCGGATGGCCACGAAAATCTCCTTCGGCTAGTCCGGCCCCATTCTGCCCTGCTCCTCACCGGCCGACTCCGGTGACCTCACCTGGAGGGGGTACGGCGGGGGAGTGCCGCCGAACTCCGGGCACACCGCCTGGTGATCGCACCAGCCGCACAGCTTCGTCGGCCGCGGCCGCCAGTCACCGCTCTCCGTGGCCAGCCGGATCGCCTCCCACAGCGCCAGCAGCTTGCGCTCCACCCGCTCCAGATCGGCGACCACGGGGTCGTACGTCAGCACATCACCGCTGCCGAGATAGACCAGCTGAAGACGGCGCGGCACCACCTGCTTCAGCCGCCACACCACCAGCGCGTAGAACTTCATCTGGAACAACGCGCCCTCGGCGTACTCCGGTCGCGGCGCCTTGCCCGTCTTGTAGTCGACGATCCGCACCTCGCCGGTGGGCGCCACGTCGACCCGGTCGATGATCCCGCGCAGTCTGAGCCCCGACTCCAGCTCCGCCTCCACGAACAACTCCCGCTCGGCGGGCTCCAACCGCGTCGGGTCCTCCAGCGTGAACCAGCGCTCCACCAGCCGCTCGGCCTCCGCCAGCCAGCGCGCCAGCCGCTCACCCTCGGCGTCGTCCGCGAACAGCTCCCCGACCTCCGGCCTGCTCTCCCGCAGCCGGTCCCACTGTCCGGGCACCAACGACCTCGCCCGCGGAGCCGTCCGCTCGGCCGCCGGCGCGTCGAAGAGTCTCTCCAGCACCGCGTGCACCAGCGTGCCGCGGGTCGCCGCCTCGCTCGGCTTCTCCGGCAGCCGGTCGATCACCCGGAACCGGTACAGCAGCGGGCACTGCATGAAGTCGCTGGCGCGCGACGGCGACAGCGAGGCAGGCGGCGCGGCGGCCCGCACGGCAGGGCGCTCGCCCTCGCCACCCACGGGAACGGCGGGGGTGCCGTCGGTGCTGGTTTCCATGACCACAGACCATACGGCCCACCACTGACAGTGACAGCCACGGCCCCGTACGACCGCCGACCGACACCGCACCCGCCGACACCCGTGTGCCTGGTGCGACGCCGGGGAAAACAGAGGGGGTGCCGGGGCGGAACGCGCCCCGGTGACGGCATAGCATCGACAACAGACCCTTCCGCCCGGCCACCGGGTACGGAAGACGCTTCGAACGAGGGGACATCGTGGAGACGAGCGGCGGGAGCGGGCAGCCGCGGTCCGACAGCGAAGAGGCGCCCGAGGCCGCCCACCGCGACGCGACCGGAACACCGGCGAACCAGGACGCCCCCACCCCGACCGAGCCCCACCCCACCGTCGACGAGCCCGACGGCACCTCCTCGGAAGACACCCCCGACACGGCCGCGGCCCCGGCCGCCGACCGCGACGAGGCCCCTGACGGCGGCGAAGCCTCCCATGACGGCGTCACAGCCGATCACGGCCAGGCGCCTGACACCGCGACGCCCGCCGATGCCGACGTGACCAAGCCGCCGAGCGACCCGCCGACGGCCTCGACCCCCGCCGACCCGGACAAGGCACGCGCACCCGCCGACCTGACCAAAGCACCCGCCCCGGCGGACGAACCGGAGCGCACCGCGAGGTCCACGAGCCCCTTCGCCCACCCGGACGCCGCACCCAAGCCCCCCGAGCGCCCCAAGGAGCCCGGCGGCGGCATCCTCATGGGCCGTCCCTTCGGCGTGCCCGTGTACGTCGCACCCAGCTGGTTCCTGGTCGCCGCCCTGATCACCTGGGTCTTCGGCGGCCAACTCGACCGCGTCCTGCCCGAACTCGGCGCCGCCCGCTACCTCGTGGCCCTGTTCTTCGCCGTCGCCTTCTACGGCTCCGTACTCGTCCACGAACTCGCCCACACCATCGCCGCCCTGCGCTACAAGCTGCCCGTGCGCCGCATCCAGCTGCAGTTCTTCGGCGGTGTCTCCGAGATCGAGAAGGAGTCCGAGACCCCGGGCCGCGAGTTCGTCCTCGCCTTCGTGGGCCCCCTCCTCTCCCTGATCCTCGCGGGCGTCTTCTACGTCGGCCTGCTGGCCGTCGAACCGGGCACCGTCCCGGGCGTCCTGCTCGCCGGTCTGATGGTCTCCAACCTGATCGTGGCCGCGTTCAACCTGCTCCCCGGCCTGCCCCTCGACGGCGGCCGCATGCTCCGCGCCGTCGTCTGGAAGATCACCGGCAAGCCCATGAGCGGCACCGTCGCCGCGGCCTGGGTCGGCCGAGCCCTCGCCGTCTCCGTCCTCATCGGACTCCCGCTGCTGACCCAGTCCGGCCTGCTGGGCTCCGCCGCCGAGGACAGCGTCGGCATGGACACCGTCCTGGACGCCCTGCTCGCAGCGATCCTCGCCGCCATCATCTGGACCGGCGCCGGCAACAGCCTCCGCATGGCCCGCCTGCGCGAACACCTGCCCGAACTCCAGGCCCGCGCCCTCACCCGCCGCGCCGTCCCCGTCGAGACCGACACCCCCCTCTCCGAGGCCCTCCGCCGCGCCAACGAGGCCGGCGCCCGCGCCCTCGTCGTCGTCGACCCCGACGGCGAGCCCCTCTCCCTCGTCCGCGAGGCCGCCATCGTCGGTGTCCCCGAACACCGCCGCCCCTGGGTCGCCGTCAGCGGCCTCGCCCAGGACCTCACCGACGGCATGCGCGTCTCCGCCGAACTCGCCGGCGAAGAGCTCCTCGACGCCCTCCGCGCGGCGCCGGCCACGGAGTACCTGGTGGTGGAGGACTCGGGCGAGATCTACGGCGTCCTGTCCGCGGCCGACGTGGAACGCGCTTTCGTCAAGGCGATGGCCAGGCCTTCCTGACTCCGGCACGCGCGGCGCCCTCAAGGGGCGGGGCGCCCGCACCATGGTCCTCGGCCCTCCTAAACGCCGGTAGGCTGGTCACATGTCCGAACCGACCGGTGCCGCCCGCCGTCGCGGGCCCTTCAAGGTCGGGGACCAGGTCCAGCTCACCGACCCCAAGGGACGCCACTACACGTTCACGCTCGAAGAGGGAAAGAACTTCCACACCCACAAGGGTTCCTTCCCGCACGACGAGCTGATCGGTGCTCCCGAGGGCAGTGTTGTCCGCACCACGGGGAACGTCGCCTACCTGGCGCTCCGCCCCCTGCTCCCCGACTACGTCCTGTCCATGCCCCGCGGCGCAGCCGTGGTCTACCCCAAGGACGCGGGGCAGATCCTCGCCTTCGCCGACATCTTCCCCGGCGCCCGCGTCGTCGAGGCCGGCGTCGGCTCCGGCTCGCTCAGCAGCTTCCTGCTGCGCGCCATCGGCGACCAGGGCATGCTGCACAGCTACGAGCGCCGCGCCGACTTCGCCGAGATCGCCCAGGCCAACGTGGAGCGCTACTTCGGCGGCCCCCACCCCGCCTGGCAGCTCACCGTCGGCGACCTCCAGGACAACCTGAGCGACACCGAGGTCGACCGCGTCATCCTCGACATGCTCGCCCCCTGGGAATGCCTGGAGGCCGTCTCCAAGGCCCTCGTCCCCGGCGGCATCGTCTGCTGCTACGTGGCCACCACCACCCAGCTCGCCCGGACCGTCGAGTCCATCCGCGAGATCGGCTGCTTCAACGAGCCGAGCGCCTGGGAGTCGATGATCCGCAACTGGCACATCGAGGGCCTGGCCGTCCGCCCGGACCACCGCATGATCGGCCACACCGGCTTCCTGCTCACCGCCCGGCGCCTCGCCGACGGCGTCGAGCCCCCCATGCGCCGCCGCCGCCCCGCCAAGGGCGCCTACGGCGAGGACTACTCCGGCCCCAACGCCGACGGCGGCTCCGGCCGCTGACCCGACGTACGACGAACGCGCCCTTGACGTGGCCGAGTTCCCCGCAGCGCCCGGGAACTCGGCCACGGCGCTTTCCCGTTGACGCGCCACCGAAAAGCTGTGGGAACCACGTACCCCGCCGTTCCACCCCACTGTGACGTGTGGCACCATGCGGGTCATCCCAACCGGCACAGCACCCTCAGGAGACGCTCCTAGTGCAGCAATCCGCCGTCCCGGAACTGGCACACGCGCACACCCGCCCCATCCACTGGCTCGCCACGGCCACCGCCCTCGCCGGTGTCGTCGCCCTGTCGTCCGCCCTCCAGCCCGACGCGGCGAGAGCGGCCCAGCCGGCCCCCGAGACCGCCCCGGCCCCCGTCGCCGTGGCGCCCCCCGACCCCACCGAGGTGGACCTCCCGCTCGACTGCGGGCCCGTCGGCGTAGTCGTGAAGAAAAAGGGCTCGGCAGACCTCGACGGGGACGGTCGCCCCGAGACCGTGGCCGTCGTCCACTGCGACGCCAGCATGGGCACCCCACCCGACGGCGTGTACGTGCTCACCCGCTCCACCGACGCCGCGCAGCCCCGGGTCGTCGCCACCCTGGTGAACCCCAAGGACCGCACCACCGTCTCCGACTTCGCCGTCCGTGACGCCGCCGTCACCGCCACCCTGCACGGCTACTCGTCGGCCGAGGTCCCCAACTGCTGCCCGGACGTCACCGACCCCGTCAAGTGGCAGTGGAAGAACGGGGCGTTCGTGCGCTCCACGCCCGCCGGGGCACAAAGCGTCTGACATCGGTCGTCCCCGGGGCGAACGAGAAGTGATCACTCGGCAAACCCGGTGTGAGAAAGCAGACACAGGGCGACGCGGAGTGCCTGTCAGGTCACTCCGCGTCAGGTCCGAAGACCTCGACCCTGTCCGAAACGCGACGTACATGGATGCACTCGCCCGGACACTCCTTCGCCGAGTCCACCACGTCCGTGAGAAGCGGCAGCGGAACGGGCGTTGTCGCCCCCGGGGCCTGCAGCAACTCGTCCCCCGGACTCTTCACATAGGCCAGTCCGTCGATGTCCAGCTCGAACACCTCGGGCGCGTACTGCACGCAGATGCCGTCACCGGTGCAGAGGTCCTGGTCGATCCAGACCTCGAGCGCCTCGCCCGCGGCCGTGGCCTCCTGCTGCACGCTCATCTCTCCTGCCGCCTCACGCGTCGGGTCAATCGTCGAGTCATTCGTCGAGCCGGTCGGGAACGATGCAGGCTCTGACGGGTGTTGAACACTTCGACCCTACCCGGGGCCGCTTCCCAATCATGTTCGGTGGGTATTCCCCTGGCGTGAGGGAGAGCGCAAGGGTGAAGATCGGACACACCCCGACCGTCTTTGTGATCTAGGGGTTTCAATCGACACCCACCCAGGTAGGGTCTGGAAGCGTCCAGCTCCCCTTGGAGGAGGTGAGGACCGTGGCAGCCCACGACGACGACATGAACCGCGGCATCCGCCCGGGACGAGGGTCCGACGACCCTGCCGGGCAGATTGCCTACCTTGAGCAGGAGATCGCCGTCCTGCGACGCAAGCTCGCCGACTCTCCGCGACACACGAGGATTCTCGAAGAGCGGATCGTCGAGCTGCAGACCAATCTGGCCGGCGTGTCCGCACAGAACGAGCGGCTCGCCAACACGCTCCGTGAGGCCCGCGACCAGATCGTGGCCCTCAAGGAGGAAGTCGACCGGCTCGCACAGCCGCCGGCCGGCTTCGGTGTCTTCCTCACGGCGAACGAGGACGGCACGGCCGACATCTTCACCGGAGGCCGAAAGCTCCGGGTGAACGTCAGCCCCAGCGTCGACCTGGAAGAGCTCCGGCGAGGCCAGGAAGTGATGCTCAACGAAGCTCTCAACGTGGTCGAGGCCATGGAGTTCGAGAGCGTCGGCGACATCGTCACCCTCAAGGAGATCCTCGAGGACGGCGAGCGAGCCCTCGTGCAGGGGCACACCGACGAGGAACGGGTGGTGCGGCTCGCCGAGCCACTGCTGGACATCACCATCCGCCCCGGCGACGCCCTCCTGCTCGAACCCCGCTCCGGCTACGTCTACGAGGTCGTGCCCAAGAGCGAGGTCGAGGAACTCGTCCTCGAAGAGGTCCCCGACATCGGGTACGAGCAGATCGGTGGCCTCGGCAACCAGATCGAGATGATCCGCGACGCGGTCGAGCTCCCGTACCTCTACCCGGACCTGTTCAAGGAGCACGAACTGCGCCCGCCCAAGGGTGTCCTGCTCTACGGACCCCCCGGATGCGGCAAGACGCTCATCGCCAAGGCCGTGGCCAACTCACTGGCCAAGAAGGTCGCCGAAGTCACCGGCCAGGCCCAGGGCAAGAGCTTCTTCCTCAACATCAAGGGCCCCGAGCTCCTCAACAAGTACGTCGGCGAGACCGAGCGACAGATCCGCCTCGTCTTCCAGCGTGCGAGGGAGAAGGCCAGCGAGGGCACCCCCGTCATCGTCTTCTTCGACGAGATGGAATCCCTCTTCCGCACCCGCGGATCCGGTGTCAGCTCGGACGTGGAGAACACCATCGTCCCGCAGCTGCTCGCCGAGATCGACGGCGTGGAAGGCCTGCAGAACGTCGTGGTCATCGGCGCCTCCAACCGCGAGGACATGATCGACCCCGCCATCCTGCGCCCCGGCCGGCTCGACGTGAAGATCAAGATCGAGCGCCCGGACGCCGAAGCGGCCAAGGACATCTTCCAGAAGTACCTCACCGAGCGTCTCCCCCTCCACACGGACGACCTCGGCGAACACGGCGGCTCCAAGACCACCACCGTCCAGAGCATGATCCAGACGGCGGTCGAACACATGTACGCCGAATCCGAGGAGAACCGCTTCCTGGAAGTCACCTACGCCAACGGCGACAAGGAAGTCCTCTACTTCAAGGACTTCAACTCCGGCGCCATGATCGAGAACATCGTCGGCCGCGCCAAGAAAATGGCGATCAAGGACTTCCTCGACAAGAACCAGAAGGGCCTCCGCGTCTCCCACCTGCTCCAGGCCTGCGTGGACGAGTTCAAGGAGAACGAGGACCTGCCCAACACCACCAACCCGGACGACTGGGCCCGAATCTCTGGAAAGAAGGGCGAACGGATCGTCTACATCCGTACGCTGATCACCGGAAAGCAGGGCGCCGATACCGGACGCTCCATCGACACGGTGGCGAACACCGGACAGTACCTGTAAAACACAGGGCGGCTGCGGGTGCCCTCAATGGGTACCCGCAGCCGACTGTTTTCCAGGGACAAGCCGGAGCAAGGCAATGACGCAAATGATCTCCCCACCAGCGCGAAGCCGTTCTAGGCTCGTTCGTACCGCCGAGTCGCGCAGTGCGGGGACGGGCACCGCACACGCACCGGAGCGCCAGCGGTACTTGAGCAGCGTCCCCGACCGAGGACGCCGCCGGGCAAGGAGGGCCGCATGACCGTACGGCGAGTAATGGGCATCGAGACGGAGTACGGGATCTCCGTCCCCGGCCACCCCAATGCCAATGCCATGCTCACCTCGTCCCAGATCGTCAACGCCTACGCAGCGGCGATGCACCGGGCCCGCCGGGCCCGCTGGGACTTCGAGGAGGAGAACCCGCTGCGGGACGCGCGAGGCTTCGACCTCGCCCGCGAGGCCGCCGACTCCAGCCAGCTCACCGACGAGGACATCGGCCTCGCCAATGTCATCCTCACCAACGGCGCGCGGCTCTACGTCGACCACGCCCACCCCGAATACAGCGCCCCCGAGGTCACCAACCCCCTGGACGCCGTCCTGTGGGACAAGGCCGGCGAGCGCATCATGGCCGAAGCCGCCGAACGCGCGGCACAGCTTCCCGGCGCCCAGCCGATCCACCTCTACAAGAACAACACCGACAACAAGGGCGCCTCCTACGGCACGCACGAGAACTACCTGATGAAGCGGGAGACCGCCTTCTCGGACATCGTGCGCCACCTGACCCCCTTCTTCGTCTCTCGTCAGGTCTTCGCCGGCGCCGGCCGCGTCGGCATCGGCCAGGACGGCCACGAACA
The DNA here is from genome assembly GCF_019599145.1 of Streptomyces akebiae. NCBI lineage: Bacteria > Bacillati > Actinomycetota > Actinomycetes > Kitasatosporales > Streptomycetaceae > Streptomyces > Streptomyces akebiae. Next base: position 8,325,180 of record NZ_CP080647.1, read on the forward strand.
CGGCTTCCAGCTCAGCCAGCGCGCCGACTACTTCGAGGTCGAGGTCGGCCTGGAGACCACGCTGAAGCGCCCCATCATCAACACCCGCGACGAACCCCACGCGGACGCGGAGAAGTACCGCCGCCTCCACGTGATCATCGGCGACGCGAACCTCTCGGAGATCTCGACCTACCTGAAGCTGGGCACGACAGCCCTGGTCCTCTCCATGATCGAGGACGGCTTCATCGCCGTCGACCTGGCCGTCGACCAGCCCGTACGCACCCTCCATCAGGTCTCGCACGACCCGACCCTGCAACGCCTGGTCACCCTCCGCAGCGGGCGCACACTGACCGCCGTGCAGCTCCAGATGGAGTACTACGAGCTGTCGCGCAAGTACGTGGAGGAGCGGTTCGGGGCCGACGCGGACGATCAGACCAAGGACGTCCTGAGCAGGTGGGAGGACACCCTCAACCGGCTCGAGAACGACCCGATGAGCCTCTCCGGGGAACTGGACTGGGTCGCCAAGCGAGAGCTGATGGAGGGCTACAGGCGCCGCGACAGCCTCGACTGGGACGCCGCCCGGCTGCACCTCGTCGACCTGCAGTACGCCGACGTGCGCGCCGAGAAGGGCCTCTACAACCGTCTCGCGGCCCGCGGCAAGATGAAGCGGCTCCTGACCGAGGCGGACGTCGACCGGGCCCGTACGAAGCCGCCGGAGGACACCCGCGCGTACTTCCGCGGTCGCTGTCTGGAGCAGTACGCGGACGACGTCGCGGCGGCCTCCTGGGACTCGGTGATCTTCGACCTCCCGGGCCGGGACTCGCTCCAGCGCGTTCCAACCCTCGAACCGCTTCGCGGAACGCGAAATCACGTCAAGGAGCTGCTGGACCGCTGCCGCACGGCAGAAGACCTGGTCAGGGTACTTTCCGGCCACTGAACCGCGCTTCAATCGTGATCAGCGGGGCAGGGTGGAAACACCGCCGTCCGGGAATCATCGAGGTGGCCCCCGGACGTTGTGGAAACGACGGGGCCAATGTCGGACCCGGCTTGTAGGGTCTGATCATCACCGATCGGCAGGAAAGCCGACCTGCCGACCATGTCGGGCAAACAGAGCGGGGTGAGGGTTATGGCGACCAAGGACACCGGCGGCGGCCAGCAGAAGGCCACCCGTTCCACGGAGGAGACCGAGGCGGCGCCGGAGGCGCAGGCCTCGGAGGACCTCAAGGAACGCCAGGAGAAGCTGAGCGACGACGTGGACTCGGTTCTGGACGAAATCGATGATGTGCTCGAAGAGAACGCCGAGGACTTCGTTCGGTCATTCGTTCAGAAAGGTGGCGAGTGACCTTCGAATCGAAGGTTGCTGGGGCTGCCTCGGATGGCAAGTGAAGAAGGTGCGAAGCGCTGCGTACGGTGTGGGGAGTTCAGACCGTATGCGGCGTTCGCTCGCAAGCGGTCGAATCTAGACGGCTTGCAGCGCCATTGCCGGAACTGCGCGACCAGCGTCCCTAGCCGAGACATGGAGTCTCCGGTGCTCGGCCCCGCCGATTGCGTGGCTGAGGGGCACAAGCGCTGTCGCGGGTGTGGTCAGGTGAAGCCGCACGGTGAGTGGCATCGAAAGCGCGAGGGCTTCGCCGGTCGCTGTAAGGCGTGCAGGACGGCGGCGCGACCTGCAGAGCATCTTCGGCGTAAGTACGGTCTCACCGAAGCCGACCGCGACGAGTTGATCGCCTCTCAAGGGGGCGTCTGCTGTATCTGTTCGTCGGCCCCGGCCGCGCATGTGGATCACTGCCACAAGACGGGTAGGGTCCGAGGCGTACTGTGCTTCAACTGCAATGCTGGCCTCGGTCTGTTGAGGGACGACCCTGACGCGATGAACCGAGCTGCCGACTATCTGGAAGGAAACGCGTGGAAGCCAACACTCGTAGCACCGGGCGTCTACCAGCTGCCTTCCTGACGCCTGGGTCGTCGTCCTTCATGGACTTCCTGTCGGACCACCAGCCGGAGCTGCTCCCCGGCAAGCGGCAGCTGCCGCCGACCCAGGGCGTCATCGAGGCCCCGCACGGAACGACGATCGTCGCCGTGACGTTCCCCGGCGGCGTGGTGCTCGCGGGTGACCGCCGGGCCACGATGGGGAACATGATCGCGCAGCGGGACATCGAGAAGGTGTTCCCGGCGGACGAGTACTCGGCGGTGGGTATCGCCGGCACGGCCGGTCTGGCCGTGGAGATGGTGAAGCTGTTCCAGCTGGAGCTGGAGCACTTCGAGAAGGTGGAAGGCGCCCAGCTCTCCCTGGAGGGCAAGGCGAACCGGCTGTCCACCATGATCCGTTCCAACCTCGGCATGGCCATGCAGGGTCTGGCCGTCGTCCCGCTCTTCGCCGGTTACGACGTGGACCGCGAGAAGGGGCGCATCTTCTCCTACGACGTGACGGGCGGCCGTTCCGAGGAGAGCGGCTACGCGGCCACCGGCTCCGGCTCGATCTTCGCGCGCGGGGCCATGAAGAAGCTCTTCCGTGCCGACCTCACCGAGGACGAGGCCACGACCCTGGTGATCCAGGCCCTCTACGACGCGGCAGACGACGACTCGGCCACCGGTGGCCCCGATGTCGCCCGCCGGATCTACCCCATCGTCACCGTGATCACCGAGGACGGCTTCCGCCGGCTCACCGACGAGGAGTCCTCCGAGATCGCCCGCTCGATCCTGGAACGGCGTCTGGAGCAGCCCGACGGCCCCCGCGCCGCCCTGCTCTAGCCGGTCCGGTCGACGGCCCTCTTATCAAGGTGATCCAGTGACTTCGACAGAAAGGGACGGATAACCGGTGTCGACGCCGTTCTATGTCTCACCCCAGCAGGCGATGGCCGACCGGGCGGAGTACGCCCGCAAGGGCATCGCCCGTGGCCGCAGCCTGGTCGTGCTGCAGTACGCCGACGGCATCGTGTTCGTCGGCGAGAACCCGTCCCGCGCGCTGCACAAGTTCAGCGAGATCTACGACCGGATCGGCTTCGCGGCCGCCGGCAAGTACAACGAGTACGAGAACCTGCGGATCGGTGGTGTGCGCTACGCCGACCTTCGTGGGTACACCTACGACCGTGACGACGTGACCGCTCGTGGTCTCGCCAACGTCTATGCCCAGACCCTGGGCACGATCTTCTCCTCGGCGGCCGAGAAGCCGTACGAGGTGGAGCTGGTCGTGGCCGAGGTGGGGGAGACTCCCGAGGGTGATCAGATCTATCGGCTGCCGCACGACGGTTCGATCGTCGACGAGCACGGTTCGGTCGCGGTCGGTGGCAACGCCGAGCAGATCAGCAGCTATCTGGATCAGCGGCACCAGGACGGCATGTCCCTGGCGGAGGCGCTGAAGCTCGCCGTCCAGGCGCTGTCGCGCGACACCAACGGCACCGAGCGGGAGATTCCCGCCGAGCGTCTGGAGGTGGCGGTCCTGGACCGTACGCGTCCGCAGCAGCGCAAGTTCAAGCGCATCGTCGGCCGTCAGCTCGCCCGTCTGCTGGAGGCGGGTGGCGCCACCACGGAGGCCGAGAGCTCCACGGAGGACGAGGACGAGTAGCCCTGGCGGCTCGTACCGCTCTGCCCGTAGTGCGCCCCGGCCGGCACAGGCCGGGGCGCGCGGCGTTCGGTGCCGTTCGCGGAGGTGCCGGGCGGTGCCGTGTCAGGCCCCTGTCCGGGCCGTGGAGCCCCGTACCACCAGCTCCACCGGGATGTCCCCCTCCGTCGGTGTACGCCCGTCCAGGACGGCCAGCAGCGCTTCCATGCCCCGCTCCCCGAACAGCTCGGAGTCCAGCCGCACGGTGGTGAGCTCGGGGTCGAGCGCCGTGGCGAGGGCGAGGTCGTCGAGCCCGGTCACGGACACGTCCTCCGGGATCCGCAGCCCGAGGCGCCGTACGGCCTTGTAGACCCCGGCCGCCAGTTTGTCGTCGTCGCACACCACCGCGGTGGGACGTCCTTCGGTGCCGCCGGTCTCGGTGAGGGCCGCTTCCGCTGCGGCCAGTGCTCCCTCGATGGAGATCGGCGCGGCGGCCGTCCGCAGGGACGTGCCCGGCACCGAACCCAGCCGTGCCGCCAGCTCCCGCGCGCGGACGTGGAAGGTCCAGGAGGGGATGTCCGCGGCGAGATGCAGGAAGTCGCGGTGTCCCAGTGCGAGGAGGTGCTCGGTGACCTGCCGGATGCCGTCGCGGATGTCGAGGTTGACCGTCGCGGCTCCGAGGCTGCCGTCGGGGTCGCTGTCCAGCATGACGAGGGGCAGTTGGTCGCCTCGGATTGCGGTGAGCGCGTCCGCGGCCATCGACGAGGCGATCACGCCGTCGAGGGCGGCCTGGGCGGAGGCGAAGGGGTCGCGGGCGGGGCCGACGCCCTCGGGGGAGGGGTAGAGGACCACGCCGAAGCCGTGCCGGGCGGCGACGCGGGCGGCGCCCGTGTAGACGCCGGCGAAGAACTCGGTGGTCAGGGCGGGGACCACCAGCAGGACGGTGCGGGTGCGGCCGAGGCGGAGGTTGCGGGCGGCGAGGTTGGGCCGGTAGCCCAGCTCGCGCGCGGCCTGCCGTACGCGTTCGGCCGTGGTCTCGGAGACGCGGCCGCGCCATTTGTCGCCGAGGACCAGGGAGACGGCGGCCTGGGAGACGCCGGCGGCCTGGGCGACGTCACGGCTCGTGGGCCGTGTAGTACCTCGTGCCACCGTCGGCCTGCTCCCTCGTCTGGACTCGTGGTCAGGGCACATGGTACGTATGACGGGAGACGTTATACGTAACACGTCGCTCGCGAGAGCCCATCGAGAGGCAGGACATGGCCGCCGGATATCTCGAGATCCTCAGGACGCGGCACGCCGCGCGGCTGCTCGCCGGAACGCTGGTGGGGCGGCTGCCGAACGCCACCGCCGCCATCGCGATCGTGCTCTTCGTCCGCGCGGAGGGCGGCACCTACAGCCTCGCGGGCGCCCTGGCGGCCGTGTACGGGCTGGCCAACGCGGTGGGTCAGCCGCTGCTGGGGCGGCTGGTGGACCTGTACGGCCAGCCGCGGGTGCAGCTGCCGGCGGCGGTCGTCTCCGCCCTAGCCATGGTCGTCTTCGCGCTGTCGGGGCTGGAGACGCTTCTGGTGGCGTATCTCGCGATGGCGGTCGCGGGGTTGTGCACGCCGCCTCTGGAGGGCGGGCTGCGGGCCCTGTGGTCCTCGGTGCTCCGCAAGGAGGAGCAGGTGCACACGGCGTACGCGATGGACGCCGTGGCCCAGGAGGTCATGTTCACCGTCGGGCCGCTGCTGGTGACGTTGTGCGTGGCCCTGTGGTCGGCGTCGACCGCGCTCGTCGTGCTGAGTGTCGTCGGGGTGCTCGGGGCGTTGTGGGTGGTCGTGTCGCCTCCCTCGCGGGCCTGGCGCTCCGCCCCGCGCGAGGCCCACTGGCTGGGCGCGCTGCGCTCGCCCGGACTGCTGGCGCTGCTGGGCGCGTTCCTCTTCGTCGGTGTCGCGCTCGGCTCGATCACCGTCGCCGCCGTGTCGTACGCGGACGGTCACGGCGGGGACGCGGTGTACGGATGGCTGATGGCGGGTGTCGGGCTGGGGGCGCTCGTGGGCGGTACGGCGTACGGCGCGCGGCGGTGGAGTGGTGCGCCGGAGCGGCGTCTGCAGGTGCTGGTGGCGCTTCTGGCGGTGTGTTACGTGCCGCTGACGCTGATGCCGGGTCCGGTGGGGATGACGGGGCTGACGACACTCGCGGGGGTGTTCCTGGCGCCGGCGATCGCGTGTGTGTTCGTCCTCGTGGACCGGCACGCGCCGCGTGGCACGGTCACCGAGGCGTTCTCCTGGATCGTGACGACGTTCACGGTGGGCCAGTCGGTCGGCACGGCCGTCACGGGGCCGGTCGTCGAGTGGGGCGGGACGCTGTGGGGGTTCGTCGTGCCGGGTGCCGCGGGGGCCGTGTCGTTGCTGGTTCTGCTGGCCACCGGGCGGGTTCTCGCTGTTCCCTCCGCGGGTGCGGTGGTTGCGGTCTCATCGGAAAATGATCCAAACCGTGCTGTCGAACCCCGTTTCAGCTCGGTGGATCGGGCGTAATGTTCAGTCATGGACCGCCGCATTTTCGGGCTGGAGAACGAGTACGGCGTCACGTGCACGTTCAGGGGACAGCGCCGTCTGTCTCCTGACGAGGTGGCGCGGTACCTCTTCCGCCGTGTCGTGTCATGGGGCCGCAGCAGCAATGTGTTTCTGCGGAACGGGGCCCGCCTCTATCTCGACGTGGGCTCACATCCGGAATACGCGACACCCGAATGTGACAACGTGACCGAACTGGTTACTCACGACAAGGCCGGCGAGCGCATTCTCGAAGGACTGCTGGTCGACGCCGAACGCCGCCTGCACGAGGAGGGAATCGCGGGCGACGTCTACCTCTTCAAGAACAACACGGACTCTGCGGGCAACTCATACGGTTGCCATGAGAACTATCTGGTGGCGCGGCACGGGGAGTTCTCCCGTCTCGCGGACATCCTGATTCCGTTCCTCGTCACCCGGCAGCTGCTGTGCGGCGCGGGCAAGGTGCTGCAGACCCCGCGTGGTGCGGTGTACTGCGTGAGCCAGCGCGCGGAGCACATCTGGGAGGGCGTCAGCTCGGCGACCACCCGCTCCCGGCCGATCATCAACACCCGTGACGAACCGCACGCGGACGCCGAGCGGTACCGCCGTCTCCACGTCATCGTGGGCGACTCGAACATGTCCGAGACGACCATGCTGCTCAAGGTCGGTGCCACCGACCTGGTGCTGCGCATGATCGAGGCGGGCACGGTCATGCGTGACCTCACCCTGGAGAACCCGATCCGGGCGATCCGCGAGGTCAGCCATGACATCACCGGCCGTCGCAAGGTGCGGCTGGCCAGCGGCCGGGAGGCCTCCGCGCTGGAGGTGCAGCGCGAGTACTACGAGAAGGCCGTGGACTTCGTGGAGCGCCGCGGCATCCGTACGGGCACCGTCGAGCAGGTCCTGGAGCTGTGGGGCCGCACGCTGGACGCGATCGAGGCGGAGGACCTCGACCGGATCGGTACCGAGATCGACTGGGTGATGAAGTACAAGCTCATCGAGCGGTACCGGGCCAAGCACAACATGACCATGTCGCATCCGCGCGTGGCGCAGATAGACCTCGCGTATCACGACATCCACCGCCGTCGTGGCCTCTACTACCTGTTGGAGAGGAAAGGTCAAGCCGCTCGCATCTGCAATGACTTGAAGATCTTCGAGGGCAAGTCGGTTCCGCCGCAGACCACTCGGGCCCGGTTGCGCGGTGACTTCATCCGGCGCGCGCAGGAACAGCGTCGGGATTTCACGGTCGACTGGGTGCATCTCAAGCTCAACGACCAGGCACAACGGACGGTGTTGTGCAAGGACCCGTTCCGTTCGGTGGACGACCGGGTGGAGAAGCTGATCGCGGGTATGTGACCTCCGGTTGAGGAAACCGGCCCTGGGCCCCGTACGTTCTCGTACGGGGCCCGTCGCACGCCCTAGAGTGGCGGGCGACCAGAGTGCCGTCTGAGATCTGAGGAACACGTGCGCCGAATTGCCGGCCTTCTCGTCGTGCCGCTGCTGCTGCTTTCCGCAGCGGCCTGCGGCAGCGACGACGACAAGGGCTCCGACTCCACCTCCACGAAGAACGGAGTGCCCGCGATCACCAAGGGCGCCGAGTTCGGGGAGAAGCCGACCCTCGCCAAGGGGGAGGGTGACCCGCCGAAAGAGCTGAAGACCAAGGTCATCAGTGAGGGCGACGGCGCGAAGCTGAAGAAGGGTGACGTCGCCGAGGTGAACTACCTCGGCCAGGAGTACGACGAGTCGGAGCCCTTCGACAACAGCTTCGACAAGAAGCAGACGTTCCCGGTCACTCTGGGGGCCGGCGGTGTCATCCAGGGCTGGGAGCAGGGCCTGGAGGGCCAGAAGATCGGCAGCCGCGTGGAGCTGGTGATCCCCCCGGATCTGGGGTACGGGGCGCAGGGCCAGGGCGACATCAAGGCGAACGCCACGCTGGTCTTCGTCGTGGACATCGTGAAGGGCACGACGATCCCCGCCTCGGCGAAGGGTACGGAGGTCGCCCAGGACAACATCGACCTGCCGAAGGTCGGCACGAACACCGACGGCAAGGCGCCGACGGTGACCGTGCCGAAGGACAGTGACCCGCCGAAGAAGCTCGTCTCGACCTACGTCCTGGAGAGCGACGGCGCCGTCGTGAAGGCCACGGACAGCGTGGTCGTGAACTATGTCGCCCTGCTCTGGGAAGGGGGCAAGAAGTTCGACAGCACGTACGACACGGGCAAGACGGCGACCTTCCCGCTGGACCAGTTGACGCTCAAGGGCCTGAAGGACGGTCTCGTGGGCAAGAAGGAGGGCAGCCGGGTGCTTCTCGTCGTGCCGCCCGACCAGGCGTTCGGTGACAAGGAGCAGCAGGGCATCCCGAAGAACTCCACGCTGGTCTTCGCCGTCGACATTCTGGCCGTGATGTAAGACTGGGCAGGTTGCCCGTCAGGCATCGCGCATGACGTTCGTACGACAGAGGAGCCAGTGCAGTGAGCATCGAGAAGCCCGAGATCGACTTCCCCGAGGGCGAGCCGCCGGCGGACTTGGAGATCAAGGACATCTGGGAGGGCGACGGCGAGGTGGCCCAGGCGGGCCAGACCGTCACCGTGCACTACGTGGGTGTGTCCTACTCCACCGGTGAGGAGTTCGACGCCAGCTGGAACCGTGGGACGCCGTTCCGTTTCCCGCTCGGTGGCGGTCGTGTCATCAAGGGATGGGACCAGGGTGTGCAGGGCATGAAGGTCGGTGGCCGTCGCCAGCTGACCATTCCGGCCCACCTCGCCTACGGGAACCAGAGCCCGACTCCGGCGATCAAGCCCGGTGAGACGCTGATCTTCGTGGTCGACCTTCTCGGGGTCTGATCTGTCGGATGCCGGGTCCGCGGTGATCGTGCCGTGACCGGTCCCGACTGTCTGGGGTCCATGCCTTTTCGGGCATGGGCCCTCGGCTTTTGCCGCGACGCTTCGTAGCGGTACGGTCGTGCCGCGGAAACACCCGGAGGAAGGGCGTCGATGGCCATTGCCAAGGCCGAGCGGTTGATGAACCTGGCGCTGTGTCTGCTGGGGACGCGCCGGCCGCTCAGCAAGCGCGAGCTGCGGGATTCGATCGAGGCGTACGTCGAGGCCGCCGGGACGGGAAGCGGCGCAGCCGGCAGCGACGACTCCTTCAACCGCATGTTCGAGCGCGACAAGGACGATCTGCGCGAACTCGGCCTGGTCATCGAGACGGTGGAGAATCTCGACGGCGAGGTCGGCTACCTGGCCCGCCGCGACAGCAACAGCCTCCCGCCGATCACGCTCGACGCCGAGGAGGCCGCGGCCCTCGGTCTCGCCGCGAAGGTCTGGCAGCAGGCCCGCCTCGCCGGGGCCGCGAGCGGTGCCCTGCAGAAGCTGCGCGCGGCCGGGTTGCCCGAGGGAGTCGACCCGTACGAGGCCCATGGGGCCCTGGAGCCGCGCATCCCGGTGCACGAGGCCGCCTTCGAGCCGCTGATGCTGGCCTGCCGTGACCGGCGTCCGGTCGTGTTCGAGTATCGCAAGGCGACCGCCGCGCGCCCCGAGCCCCGCCATGTCGAGCCGTGGGCGCTGGAGTGCTGGCGTGGTCACTGGTACCTGGCCGGCTTCGACCGGGACCGGGGTGCGGAGCGGGTCTTCCGGCTCTCCCGGATCACCGGCAAGGTCCGCAGCCGGGGTGCGGCCTTCACCGCCGAGGTCCCCGACGTCGTCACCGTGCGGGAGACGGTCGCGAGCTGGGCGGGGGAGACCGCCGACCGCTCCGCGCTGATCCGGCTGCGTTCCGGCGCCGGCTACCCGCTGCGGGCGAAGGCCTCCCTCGTACGGGAACTCGGGGACGGCTGGGACGAGTTGGAGATTCCGTACGGGCACGGTCTGGATGCCTGGCTGGTCGAGTTCGGGCCCGACGTGGTGGTCCTGGAGCCCGCCGAGCTGCGGGCCGACGTGGTGGACCGGCTGCGTGCCGTGGCCAAGGGTTGAGGGGGACGTAAGAACGTGGTGGGAAAACCGGCCCGGCCGGCGAACGCCATCGACCAGACTCGGCGGATGCTCTCCCTGGTGACGTATCTGCGGGAGCGGCCCGGGGCCCGGATCGAGGACGTCGCCCGTGCCTTCGGGATCACCGAGGACGAGCTGGTCTCGGACCTCGATGTGCTGCCCATGTGCGGGACCAGTTTCCGCGGTGGTGATCTGCTGGACATCGACACCGACGGCGAGCGCATCTGGTGGCACAACCCGGCCGCCCTGGGCGCGGAGGCCGCCGAGCCGCTGAGGCTGGCCGCCGACGAGGCCACGGCCCTGCTGGTGGCCGCCCGCGCGGTCGCCACCCTGCCCGGGCTGCGCGAGAGCGACCGGCAGGCCCTGCTGCGGGCCACCGCCAAGGTCGAGACCGCGGCCGGGGAGGCGGCGGGCGCCAGCTCACGGCTGTCGGTCACCTTCGAGGCCGAGGGCGGGGTCTTCGCGGACGTCGACCGGGCCATCTCGGAGCGGCGGCGGCTGTGGATCCGCTACTACTCGCCCGCCCGGGACGAGGTCACCGAGCGCGAGATCGACCCGATCCGCCTGGTCAGCGTCGGCCACACCTATGTCGAGGCCTGGTGCCGCCGCTCCGAGGCCCGGCGTACGTTCCGGCTGGACCGGGTCGCCGAGATCAAGATCCTCGACGAGCCGTCCGCGCCGCCCGAGATCGAGCTGCGGGACCTGTCGGAGGCGCTGGTGCAGCCGGCCGCCGAGGACCCCGAGGTCGTCGTCGAGGTCGGTCCCGGCGGGCGTTGGGTCGCCGAGTACTACCCGCACGACAGCGCCGAAGAGCTGCCGGAGGGCGGGCTGCGCATCACTCTGCGCACCCCTGACCCCGCCTCGCTGCGGCGTCTGGCGCTGCGGCTCGGGCGCGACGGCCGGATCGTCTCCCCGCAGGACCTGGCCGACGCTGCCCGCCGGGCGGCCCGTGAGGCGCTGGCGGCCTACGACGAGGCTGTGACGACGACGAGACCGTGACGGGCGGGCCGCGTGACCTCGGGAGCGCGGGACCGTGACGGTGAGGCGCGACGACGACGTACGACGACGTACGACCGGAAAAGGGAGATGCGAGGGCTGTGAGCGGCGGGTCGGTTGTGTCGGGTGTGAAGTCCGGGGTGAAGTCCGGGGTGCAGGAGATCCAGGAGATCCGGGAGATGACCGTCGCGGTCGCCTTCGCGGGGATGAGGAAAGCGGTCGACGTGGTGTTCCGTGCCGGCTGCCCCGACTGCCGGGCCAACTTCGAGCTGGGCGCGAGCGCACTGCGTCTCGCCATCGGCGCCACCAGCAAGACCACCTTCTACTCCTTCACCTGCCCCGAGTGCGGCACCGCCGTCCGCAAGCCGGCCGGCGAGCGCATCGTCGAGCTGCTGACCGGGGGCGGCGTGCGGACCCTCAGGCTGCATTCGGCGGGGTAGGGCCAGGGGCTAGGGTCGGCTCATGTTCTGGGCGATGTTCGCGGTGGCTGTCGGTTTCGTGGGGCTGGTCGTGCTCGGGGTGCTGGCCGTGCGGGTCTTTCTGGAGGCTCGGCGGCTCGGTGCGCAGGTCACGGAGTCGGCGCGGAGGATCAGCCGGGCGGCGGAGGACCTGGAGCGGGCGACGGCGAGCGCGGCCCGCTCTGTGGACGCTCTGTGAGTTGCGGCCGAGGCCCCTGTGAGTTGACCGCGCGGTGCGTTTTGCGCCACTTCGCCCTGTCACCTTCTCACCTTGGGCAGGTACGCTGCCTGTCGCGGCGCGGAGAACGAGGCCCGGGTCGCGAATCGGGAGTACGCACGGGGATTGCCCAGCGTTCACCCCTGAGCGTTACGATCGCTGCCAGTACGATCGTTCGGACACTTGTCCGACCGGTCGGACAGCCCCCACCCGCCGCCTCGGTGAAGAAGGTAGACAGCTATGGGTAGGCTCGGCCCCACCGAGATCATTCTGATCCTCGTCGTCATCATCCTGCTGTTCGGTGCGAAGAAGCTTCCGGACATGGCGCGCTCGCTGGGCAAGTCCGCCCGCATCCTCAAGAGCGAGGCCAAGGCCATGAAGTCCGACGGCCAGGACGACACCACCGCGGCGGCCGCGCCTCCGCACGCCGGCAGCGAGGCTCCGGCCCAGCGCACCATCCAGGCCGCCCCCGGCGACGTGACCAGCTCCCGCCCGGTGAGCGAGCCGACGGACACCACCAAGCGCTGACGCAAGGCCGGATCGGACTTCCGGCCTGCCGCACGAGATGAGGACGTGGGTTGCTCAAGTCTGCCCGCAACAAGGAGAAGGATCCCGAGGGGCGGATGCCCCTCGTGGAGCACCTTCGCGAGCTCCGCAACCGGCTGGGCAAAGCGCTCCTGGCCATCATCGTGGCCTCTGTGGTGGGTCTGGTCTTCTACCAGGAGATCATCAACTTCCTCACCCGGCCGGTCCAGGAGTCCGTCGGGTGCACGCGCGACTTCACCGAGCTCGCCAAGGAGAGCACCGGAGCCTGCGGCAACATCACGATGTCGGGTCTGATGGGCCCGTTCACGTTGATGATCAAGGTGTCGCTGACGGCCGGTGTGGTCATCGCGAGCCCGGTCTGGCTCTATCAGCTGTGGGCCTTCATCGCGCCCGGTCTGCACCGGCACGAGAAGCGCTACTCGATGGCCTTCGTGGCGGCGGGCTTCCCCCTTTTCATGGTGGGCGCCTACTTCTCGTACCACGTGCTGCCCGCGGCCGCCGAGGTCCTGCTGGACTTCACCCCTGACAACGCCGTCAACCTGCTGCCCCTGGACGAGCTGCTGGACCTCGTGACCCGCATGGTCATCGTCTTCGGTCTCTCCTTCGAGCTGCCGCTCGTGCTCGTCATGATGAACATGACCGGCATGGTCACCGGCCGCCGGATGCTGGGCTGGTGGCGGGCCATGATCATGGGTGTCACCGTGTTCGCCGCGTTCGCCACCCCGACCGTCGACCCGGTCTCGATGCTCTCGCTCGCCGCGCCGATCATCGCGCTCTACTTCGTGGCCACCGGGTTCTCCCTGCTGAACGACAAGCGCAGGCGCCAGCGCGATGCGCTCGGCCCCGCCGACGACGAGGCCTCCGAGCTGGATCTCACCCCCGAGGACATCGGCGAGATCGAGACCGTGTCCGTGAGCAAGGCGCTTCCCGCGCAGACCGAGCCCGAGCGGGAACGGATCAACGGGTACGACGACGTGACCTGAGCACCGGCGCACGGCACGAAGCGGAGCCACGACGGCGGTGGGCCCCCGGATCCGGGGGCCCACCGCCGTCGTCGTGCGTCCGTTCGCCGTGATTCCTTTTCGGACCGTGGACGGTCCTGATCTCGACGGTGCCACGATCCGGATAATGATCGTCCTGTTGTCAGTGGGGCCCGGTACGCTCGAAAGCACGATGACAGAGGATCTCTCACCCGCTGAGCGGTATGCGGCAGCACGTAGGCGCGCTGCCGAGCAGGCCACCGCGCTCGCCTCCTTCCGCGAGATGTACGACTTCGGTCTCGACCCCTTCCAGATCGAGGCCTGCCAGGCGCTGGAGGCGGGCAAGGGCGTCCTGGTGGCCGCCCCGACCGGCTCGGGCAAGACGATCGTCGGCGAGTTCGCCGTCCACCTCGCCCTGCTCCAGGGCAAGAAGTGCTTCTACACGACACCCATCAAGGCCCTGTCGAACCAGAAGTACGCCGACCTGTGCCGCCGTCACGGCGCCGACAAGGTCGGTCTGCTCACCGGCGACAACAGCGTCAACTCCGACGCCCCCGTGGTCGTGATGACCACCGAGGTGCTGCGGAACATGCTGTACGCGGGTTCCCAGACCCTCCTCGGCCTCGGGTACGTGGTCATGGACGAGGTGCACTACCTCTCCGACCGCTTCCGGGGCGCGGTGTGGGAAGAGGTGATCATCCACCTTCCCGAGTCGGTCACCCTCGTCTCCCTCTCGGCCACCGTGTCGAACGCGGAGGAGTTCGGCGACTGGCTGGACACCGTGCGCGGCGACACGGACGTGATCGTCTCCGAACACCGGCCGGTGCCGCTGTTCCAGCACGTGCTCGCCGGACGGCGGATGTACGACCTGTTCGAGGAGGGCGAGGGCAACAAGAAGGCCGTCAACCCGGACCTGACCCGGATGGCACGGATGGAGGCCAGCCGGCCGTCCTTCCAGGACCGCCGTCGCGGCCGCTCCATGCGCGAGGCCGACCGTGAGCGTGAGCGCAGACAGCGGTCGAGGATCTGGATCCCGAGCCGGCCCGAAGTCATCGAACGGCTCGACTCCGAAGGTCTGTTGCCCGCCATCACCTTCATCTTCAGCCGCGCCGCCTGCGAGGCCGCCGTCCAGCAGTGCCTGTACGCGGGACTCCGGCTGAACGACGACGAGTCCCGGCACAAGGTGCGCGCCCTCGTCGAGGAGCGCACCGGCTCCATTCCCCGCGAGGACCTCCATGTCCTCGGCTACTACGAGTGGTTGGAGGGTCTGGAGCGCGGCATCGCGGCCCACCACGCGGGCATGCTGCCGACGTTCAAGGAGGTCGTCGAGGAACTCTTCGTACGCGGCCTGGTCAAGGCCGTGTTCGCCACCGAGACCCTCGCGCTCGGCATCAACATGCCGGCCCGCTCGGTGGTGCTGGAGAAGCTCGTCAAGTGGAACGGCGAGCAGCACGCCGACATCACCCCCGGTGAGTACACCCAGCTGACGGGGCGGGCGGGCCGGCGCGGCATCGATGTCGAGGGCCATGCGGTGGTGTTGTGGCAGCGCGGCATGAACCCCGACCACCTCGCCGGGCTCGCCGGCACCCGTACGTATCCGCTGCGCTCCAGCTTCAAGCCGTCGTACAACATGGCGGTCAACCTCGTCGAACAGTTCGGGCGGCACCGCTCGCGCGAGTTGCTGGAGACCTCGTTCGCGCAGTTCCAGGCCGACAAGTCGGTCGTCGGGATCTCCCGGCAGGTGCAGCGCAACGAGGAGGGCCTCGAAGGCTACCGGGAGTCCATGACCTGCCACCTCGGGGACTTCGACGAGTACGCGCGCCTCAGGCGGGAGCTCAAGGACCGCGAGACGGAGCTGGCCAAGCAGGGGGCCGCGCAGCGGCGCGCCGAGGCCGCCGTCGCGTTGGAGAAGCTGAAGCCCGGGGACGTCATCCACGTGCCGACCGGCAAGTACGCCGGGCTCGCGCTGGTGCTGGACCCCGGGCTGCCCGCCGGGCGGTCCAACGGCCACCGGGGGTTGGAGTACCACGACGGGCCGCGTCCGCTGGTGCTGACCGCCGAACGGCAGGTCAAGCGGCTGGCGTCGATGGACTTCCCGGTGCCGGTGGAGGCGTTGGAGCGGATGCGGATCCCGAAGTCCTTCAACCCGCGTTCGCCGCAGTCCCGCCGGGACCTGGCGTCGGCGCTGCGCACCAAGGCCGGGCACCTCGTGCCGGACCGGCACCGCAAGCGGCGGGCCGCCGCCGCGGACGACCGCGAGATCGCCCGGCTGCGCACCGAGTTGCGGGCGCATCCGTGCCACGGCTGCGACGAGCGCGAGGACCACGCGCGGTGGGCCGAGCGGTACCACCGGCTCAAGCGGGACACCGCACAGCTGGAGCGGCGTATCGAGGGCCGTACGAACACCATCGCGCGGACCTTCGACCGGATCGTCGCCCTGCTCACCGAGCTGGACTATCTGCGGGGTGACGAGGTCACCGAGCACGGCAAGCGGCTCGCCCGGCTGTACGGCGAGCTGGACCTGCTCGCCAGTGAGTGTCTGCGGGCGGGTGTGTGGGAGGGGCTCGGACCGGCGGAGCTCGCGGCCTGCGTCTCGGCCCTGGTCTACGAGGCCCGCGTCGGGGACGACGCGATGGCGCCGAAGCTGCCGTCCGGGAACGCCAAGGCCGCGCTGGGCGAGATGGTGCGGATCTGGGGGCGGCTGGACGCGCTGGAGGAGGAGTTCCGGATCACGCAGAGCGAGGGGGTCGGGCAGCGGGAACCCGACCTCGGCTTCGCCTGGGCCGCGTACATGTGGGCTTCGGGGTCGGGGCTCGACGAGGTGTTGCGTGAGGCGGAGATGCCGGCGGGTGATTTCGTGCGGTGGTGCAAGCAGGTGATCGATGTGCTGGGGCAGATCTCGGCGGCGGCGCCGGCCGGTTCGACCGTGGGCAAGAGTGCGCGCAAGGCTGTGGACGGGGTATTGAGGGGGGTTGTGGCTTACTCGTCGGTGGGGTGAGGCGGGTTCGCCTGGGGTGGGGTGGACTGGGGTTCGTCGGCGGGTGCGGGTGAGTGGGGGTTCTCGCGCAGTTCCCCGCGCCCCCCTGAACCGCTCAGCGGGCCAGGTAGCGCCTCCAGCCGCCGTGTTCGGTGATGTCCGGGGCGTCCCGGAGGGCCGTCGGTTCGCAGAGGAAGCCCGGGGCTCGGGTGCCGTCGGAGAGTTCGACGGAGCCGAGGGCCATGGGGCGGGGGAGGGTCGTCAGGAGGCGGCCCAGGCCTGCTGCCGGGAGGCGCCAGATCTCGGTCTCGATCGGGGCGCCGCCCTCGCCCACGTGGACCAGGCCCGGCTTGGGCGGTTCCGTACGCAGCGCGTGGAGGCGGTAGACGGGGGCCGTCGTGGTCGTTCGCTCCAGTCGGGCGCCCAGGGACAGCAGTTGGGGGTTCAGCGGCTGGCCCGAGAGGTGGGCGCCGACGACTGCCAGACGGGTGTCCGGCTGGAGCTCTGCGGCGAGGCGGGCCAGGCGGTCGTCCGTGAAGGCCGGGCCGATCAGCATCACGCCGAAGGGGAGACCGTTCACCTCGCCCGCGGGGACGGCCACCGCGGCCAGGTCGAAGAGGTTCGTGGAGTTGGTGAAACGGCCGAGGCGGGCGTTGGCGCCCAGCGGGTCGGCGGCCACCTCGGCGAGCGTGGGGTGGCCCGGTGTCGTCGGCAGCAACAGGGCGTCCGCGTCGGCCAGTTCGGCGAGCGCGCGGCTGCGCAGGGCGGCCAGCTGCTCTTGGTCGGCGAAGAGCCGGTGGGCCGGGATGTCCCGGGCCCGGGTGATGATCCCCGCGACGGTGGGGTCCAGGGAGTCGACGCCGTCCGCGATCGCCTTGTCGACGAAGGCGCCGACCGCCGTGTAGCGCTCGGCCACGAAAGCGCCCTGGTAGAGCATGGCCGCCGCCTCGGTGAAGGGGGCGAGGTCCAGGGGGCGTACGTCCGCGCCCGCGGCTCTCAGACGGGTCACCGTCGCCTCGTACGCCTCCGCCCAGCCCTCGTCCAGCTCGCCCAGCTGCTCGCGTGGGGGGACCGCGACGCGCCAGGGGCCCGGGGTGCGCGGGGGGAGGGGCGGGAGGGTGCGGTCGGGCGGGGAGGCCATGTGGGCGAGGGCCTGCTCCGCCTCCGGGAGGGTGCGGGCGAACACCGTGACGCAGTCGATCGAGGCGCAGGCCGGGACCACGCCGGTGGTGGGGACCAGGCCCCGGGTGGGCTTCAGGCCGACGATGCCGTTGAACGCGGCGGGCACCCTGCCGGAGCCCGCCGTGTCGGTGCCGAGCGCGAAGTCGACGAGGCCCAGCGCCACCGCCACGGCCGAACCCGCGCTGGAGCCGCCGCTGACCCGGGACGGGTCGTGGGCGCCCCGCACGGCGCCGTACGGGGAGCGGGTGCCGACCAGGCCCGTGGCGAACTGGTCGAGGTTGGTGGTGCCGAGGACGAGAGCGCCGGCCGCGCGGAGGCGGGCGACGACCGGGGCGTCGGCGTCCGGGGTGTACGCGTACGCGGGGCAGCCGGCGGTCGTGGGCAGGCCGTGGACGTCGATGTTGCCCTTGACGGCGACGAGACGGCCGGCGAGGGGGAGGTGGGCGCCCGCGGCCAGGCGGGCGTCGATGGCTTCTGCTTCGGCCTCCGCTTCGGCCCGGGGGCGTAGGTCGATCCAGATCTCGGGGCGGTCGACGGCTTCGATGCGGGCGTAGGCGGTGCGGACTCTGGTGAGGGTGGGGGAGTGGGGCATCTGTGCTCCTGGGGGCTGTGGTCGGCTGCGGGTCGGTCGGGCTTCTCGCGCAGTTCCCCGCGCCCCTGTCGGGGCTAGGGGGCTTCTGATGGATCTCCGCGGCGTCGCGATGCCCGGCACGCACTCTCGCCGCACCGGACGAAAGCCCAAGTAGCTCCGCTACGAGGACTTCCGCCCGGCACGCCGAGAGCACGCACCGAACGCCGCTCCTTCTTCCACGGAGATCCATCAGAAGCCCCCTAGGTGCGGTCCGGAGTCAGGATGATCAAGGCGGTGCCCGCGGTCACCTGGGCGCCCGGGGTGGTCAGGATCTGGTCGATGACGCCGTTCGCGGGGGACGGGACGTGGGACTCCATCTTCATCGCCTCCAGGGACAGGAGGGGCTGGCCGGTGGTCACCCGGTCTCCCGGTCGTATGTTCACCTGCCAGACGGAGGCGGCGTACTCGGCCTCGATCAGGTGGCCGCCCTCGGGGACGTGGATCTCGGCGGGCGGTAGCGGTTCGGCTGTCCCCGTCTCCCCCCTGTCGAACTCGCCTGCGGCCTCCCAGGCCGCTCTCTCCGCCGCGAACGCCGTCTGCTGCCGCCTCCTGAACTCGGCCACGGATTCGGCGTTCTCGGACAGGAAGGCCTCGTACTCGGCCAGGGAGAACGTGCCCTGCTCGACGCGCGGGACGAAGCGGCCCGAGACGATGTCCGCGCGCAGGTCCAGTAGTTCGTCGGCGTCCACGGGATACCACTTGACGCGGTCGAAGAAGCGGAGCAGCCAGGGGGAGCCGGGCTCGAAGGCGCCGCGCTGCTGCCAGGGCGACCACACCTGGGTGGTGCGGCCGACGAACTGGTAACCGCCGGGCCCTTCCATGCCGTAGACGCAGAGGTAGGCGCCCCCGATGCCGACCGAGTTCTCCGCCGTCCAGGTGCGGGCCGGGTTGTACTTCGTGGTCACCAGGCGATGACGGGGGTCCAGCGGGGTCGCCACGGGAGCGCCCAGATAGACGTCGCCCAGGCCCAGGACCAGGTACTCGGCGGCGAATACCGTGTCGTAGACGTCGGCCACCGTGTCCAGGCCGTTGACGCGGCGGATGAACTCGATGTTCCAGGGGCACCAGGGCGCGTCGTCGCGGACGCCCGCCATGTAGCGGGCGATGGCCTCACGGGTCGCGGGGTCGTCCCAGGAGAGGGGCAGGTGGATGGTGCGGGAGGGGACGACCAGCTCGTCCGTCGGGGGGAGGGCCGCCGCGATCCGGCGTACCGCTGTGAGGAGTTCGGACTGGGGGAGCCGTCCCGGGTCCGTGCGGATCTGCAGGGAGCGGATGCCGGGGGTGAGGTCGGTGACGCCGTCGAGGCCCGCCTCGGCGACGGCCTCCATCAGGGCGTGGACCCGCATCCGCAGGGCCAGGTCGAGCCGCATGGGCCCGAACTCGACCAGGAGGTTGTCGTCGCCGCTGCGGCGGTACGTCACGTCGCCGTCGCGGGCCAGGACGCCGCCGTCGACGATCGCGGGGCGGGGCGAGGCGTCGTCCGCGACCGGGCGGAAGCGGACGGTGTCCCCGGGACGCAGTTGGCCCAGCTTCCAGCGCTCGGTGGAGACGACCGTGGCCGGGCAGACGAAGCCGCCGAGGGAGGGGCCGTCGGGGCCCAGGAGGACCGGCATGTCCCCGGTGTAGTCGACGGCGCCGACCGAGTACGGGGTGTCGTGGATGTTGGAGGGGTGCAGGCCCGCCTCGCCGCCGTCGGCGCGGGCCCAGCGGGGTTTGGGCCCGACGAGGCGTACGCCGGTGCGGGCCGAGTTGAAGTGGACCTTCCAGTCGGCCGCGTAGAACTCGTGGATGTCCTCCTCGGTGAAGAACTCCGGCGCTGCGTGCGGGCCTTCGAGGACGTCCACCTGCCAGGAGGCGGGGAAGGAGGGGCGCGCTTCCGGTGGGACGGGTCCCGCGTGCCGCGTGGCTTCGCCGCCGTGCAGGACGTCGCCCGTGCGCAGGGCCCGGCCGCCGTGGCCGCCGAAGCGGCCCAGGGTGAACGTGGCCGCGCTGCCGAGGAACGGAGGGACGTCGAGGCCGCCGCCCGCGAAGAGGACGTAGGTGCGCAGTCCGTGTCCGGTGGGGGCGCCGACGGCCAGTACGGCTCCGGCGGGTACCGTCACCGGTTCCCACCGCGCGATCGGTGAGCCGTCCACGGTCACCGGGGCCGGGGCGCCCGTCACGCAGACCGTGGTGGCGTGCGTGAAGCGCAACGACGGGCCCTGGAGGGTGCATTCGAGGCCGGGGGCGCCGTCGGGGTTGCCCAGCGCCCGGTTGCCGAGGCGGAAGGACAGGTCGTCCATGGGGCCGCTGGGCGGGACGCCGACCTGCCAGTGCCCGGTGCGGCCGGGCCAGTCCTGCACCGTGGTGAGGGTGCCGCCGGAGACGACCTCGATCCGGGGTGTCGGATCGGTGACGGCGGCGAGGGTCGCCGTGGAGTGGCCGGCCCGCTGGAAGTCCCCGTCGGTGAGGGCCGCCCGGAGCTGGCCCAGGTTCGTCTCGATGCCGTCGACCCGGGTCCCGGCCAGCGCCTCGTCGAGCCGGCGCAGGGCCTGGGCGCGGTCGGAGCCGTGCGCGACGACTTTCGCGAGCAGCGGGTCGTACGACGCCGTGACCTCCGTACCCGTCTCCGCCCAGCCGTCGACGCGGACACCCGGCGGGAACTCGACCCGCGTCAACAGGCCCGCGCTCGGCCGGTGTTCACGACAGGGGTCCTCGGCGTAGACCCGGGCCTCGACGGCGTGGCCGCGCGGCTGCCCCGGGGCCCGGACGACGGAGACCTCGCCGCGGGCCAGGCGCAGCATCCAGGCGACGAGGTCGACGCCGTAGATCTCCTCGGTGACCGGATGTTCCACCTGGAGGCGGGTGTTGACCTCCAGGAAGTACGCCTCCTCGCAGGCGGCGTCGTACACGAACTCGACCGTGCCGGCGGAGCGGTACTCGACGCTCGCGCACAGGTCGCGGGCGGCGGCGGCCAGCCGTGCGCGTACGTGGTCGGGCAGGCCGGGAGCGGGGGCCTCCTCGACGACCTTCTGGTTGCGGCGCTGGAGGGTGCAGTCACGGTCGCCGAAGGTGACGACGAGGCCGTCGCCGTCGCCGAAGACCTGCACCTCGACGTGGCGGGCCCGCTCGACGAGGCGTTCGAGGTAGACACCTGACGAGGACCCCGGGCCGAAGGAGGCGGCGGCGACGCGCCGCACCCGCTCCCAGGCCTCGGTGAGTTCGTCGGCGGATCGACATGCCGACATACCGATACCGCCGCCTCCGCCGGTGGCCTTGAGCATCACCGGGTAGCCGATGGCCGAGGCCTGGACGAGGGCCTCGTCGAGCGAGTCGAGCAGGTCGGTGCCGGGCAGGAGGGGCACGCCCGCCGCCTCGGCCGCGGCCCGCGCGGTGTGTTTGGCGCCGAACAGCTCCAGTTGATCGGGGGTGGGGCCGACGAACACGATGTCCGCCTCCACGCAGCGGCGGGCGAACTCGGCGTCCTCGGAGAGGAACCCGTACCCGGGGTGGACGGCGCCCGCGCCGGTGTCCTTCGCGGCCTTCAGGACCAGGTCCGCGTCGAGGTACGACTCCTTCGGGGGCGCCGGGCCGAGCCGTATCGCCTCGTCGGCGAGCCGGACGTGGGCGGCGGAGCGGTCGGCGTCGGAGTACACCGCGACCGTGCGCAGGCCCAGTTCGCGGGCGGTGCGGATGATCCGGACGGCGATCTCGCCCCGGTTGGCGACCAGCAGGGTGTCGAAGGTCATGTGTTCTTCCCGGTGATCGTCATCTCCACGGCCGTCGGGTCGAAGCCGTTGCAGGGGTTGTTGATCTGGGGGCAGTTGGAGACCAGGACCAGCACGTCGCGCTCCGCGCGCAGGGTGAGGGCGAGACCGGGCGCGGAGATCCCGTCGACGATGCCGAGGGTGCCGTCCTTCTCGACCGGTACGTTCATGTACCAGTTGATGTTCGACACCAGGTCGCGTTTGCCGAGGCCGTGCCTGGCGCCCTCCGCGAGGAAGTTGTCCACGCAGGCGTGCTGCGACCAGGTGTGGTGCCCGTACCGCAGGGTGTTCGACTCCTTGGAGCAGGCGCCGCCGACAGTGTCGTGCCGGCCCACGTCGTCGGCGGTCACGGTCATCAGCGGGGTGTGTTCGTTCGACATCAGCACACTGCCGGTGGTGAGGAAGATGCCGCCCTGCGCGTGGATCGTGTCGGGCGCGCTGTAGCGGACGGCCGTGTCGTGGGCGTCGTACACCAGGAAGTCGACGGCCTGGTTGCCGTGCAGATCGGTGAGGGTGAGGCTCTCGCCGGCGCGGATCATCGACGACCAGGCGGCGCGGGCCGGGACCACGGTCCTCGTGCTCATGCGGTCCCCCTCGCGGCGAGGAATTCGGCGGTGTTCAGGAAGGCGCGGCGGCCCTCGGGCGAGGCGTCCCACAGGGGGTCGCCGGGCCCGGTCGGCCGGGCACGCCAGGCGACCACCTCCAGCGGGGTGCTGACGTACTCGGGGCGCGGGTCGGCCGGGTGCGGCACATTGGCGATCAGCACGGTCACGTCCTGCTCGGTGCGCAGGGTCACGGCGGCGCCGGGGCCGGCCGAGCCGGTGAAGTCGAGGGTGCCGTCCTCGCGTACCCGTACGCCCTGGAAGAAGGAGAGGGAGGGCGGGAGGTCCCGGGGTTCCAGACCGTTCTTGGCGGCGGCGAGCTTGAACAGTTCACGTCCGGCGGGGGACGAGGAGTGCGGGGTGCCGTCCCCGTACCGCTCGGTGTTGCGCACCAGGGTGGAGGTGCCGCACAGGGCGTCGTGGCGGCCGGAGGTGTCGGCCACCACCGAGGCCAGGACGCGGCCCTGGTCGGAGAGCAGCAGGACGCCCTCGCCCAGGTAGGCGTTCCACTGGACCTTGACGGTGTCGGCCACGTTCAGCCGCTCCCAGGGGCGGTCGGCGTGGTGCAGCAGCAGATGCGCGCACGCGTCGCCGCGCAGGTCGGTCAGCCGGATCTCGGTGCCGCGGGCGAGCACCCGGTGTGTGTAGTTGCCGCCCGCCACCGTCTCGGCCCAGACCAGCCGGGCGGCCTCGGGGGGAGGGTCGGGCCAGTCGCTCGCGGGCACGACGGGCATGGCCTCGGCCCGGGCGCCCTCCTGTGCGCGGGCATGATCACGTGCTCCGTACGTCGTCGATGTCGCCATCGTGGGACCTCCGGGTGCGGCATGCATTTCTGTCGTGCGACAGAAATTAGGAGCGGGCTGCGTCGGTGCCATGTCCCTCGCGTTGCCGGGCGGTTACCGAGCTCTCACGATGATCGTGCCCGGCCGGGGGGTGGCGGAACAGCGCGTCGGCCGTCGCCGGTGGCCGGGGGCCGTGTGCGAGGATCGAACGCATGGGAAGCGCGGGTGGCGGCGGTGGGCGGCGGGTCGGCAGACCGCGCGCCGAGGGCCGGCCGGAGAGCGGGCTGTCGCCCCGGGACGAACTGCTGGACGCCGCCGCCGAGTTGTTCACGACGCGGGGATACGCCGCCACCACCACCCGGGCCGTAGCCGAGCGCGCCGGCATGCGGCAGGCGTCCATGTACCACTACGTGTCCGGCAAGGAGGAGCTGCTCGCCGAGCTGCTGGAGTCCACGGTCACGCCGTCGTTGCTCTGTGCCCGTGACCTTCTCGCCCGGGACGCCGCCCCCGCCGAGGAGCGGCTGTGGGAGCTGTGCCGCGCCGACGTCGCCCTGCTCTGCGGCGGGCCGCACAATCTCGGCGGCCTGTACCTCCTCCCGGAGGTCCGCGCCGAACGCTTCGCGGGCTTCCATGCCGTGCGGTCCGAACTCAAGGACGCCTACCGGCAGTTGATCGCGGCGACGGCCGTGGGTGGGACGCTCGCCAAGAGTGAGCTGGAACTGCGGACCGATCTCGTCTTCGGGCTGATCGAGGGAGTCATCCTCGTCCACCGCTCCGAGCCCGACCGCCCCGTCTCCGTCTTCGCCGAGGCGACGGCGGACGCGGCGCTGCGTATCGCCGGGGTCTGACGGCCTTCTTCGGTGCCCGGCGGAGGGTCCGGGCGTCCGTCTGCGTCGTCGGTTCACTCTGTCAAGGGGCTCTTTTCGTACGGCCGTTCCTCGCTACTCGGCGTGTGCGAGCGGCGACCCGGCGTGTAAATGACCAGAGCGTACTCCTGTCGCGAGGGTGATTTCAGTCGGTTGCTGAATATGACACAGCGATGATCCGGTCGGACTAAGCTCGCCCGCAGCGCACCGAGTTGAGATGTATTCGGGCGCTTGTTCCAAAAAATACCGAAGATCCAGTTTGATTCGCGGATGAAGCCGATCAACCTCCAGCAACTCTCCGCAAGTCACCCGACCATCAGCCGAACCGTCTTTAGAGGGCATACATGGTGAGTGTTCAATCGCCTCCCGGTGGCCGTGAACTTCCCTACGCGCGCGTGCTGCCGCTGCCGGCGATACTGATGGCCGCGGCGACCGGGACCGCCGTCTCCCTGGTGACGGGTCCGGCCCGGCTCGCCGTCGGCTTGTGCGGAGCCGTCGCGACGCTCCTGCTGATCACGGTCGCCGTCGTCGCGGTGCGCGGCGGCCGTCGTACGGTCCGAGAACTGCGCGCCGAACAGCAGCGTCAGACCGCCTTCCTCGAGCAGCGGATCACCGCCCACGACGAGGAATTCAACCGGCTGGGCAAGGAGATCCTGCCCGCAGCGCTCTACCGGCTGCGCACCGGAGAATCCCCCTCAGAGGTGATTCGTCACGTCGTCGACGGTGACGTCGAGTGGCGCGAACTTCCGGAATCCCAGCGCGAATTGCTGCGTACCCTGCTCACCATCGTCGACCGCGAGGAAGCGCTGCGCGACTCCTCGCAGCGGTCGTTCGTCAACATCGCCCGCCGCGTCCAGGCGATCGTCCACCAGCAGAACAACGAACTCCGCGAGATGGAGGAGGACCACGGGCGCAACCCCGAGGTCTTCGACGACCTGCTGCGCATCGACCACGGCACCGCCCTGATCGGCCGTCTCGCCGACTCCATCGCCGTCCTAGGCGGCAGCCGCCCCGGCCGTGTGTGGACCCGGCCCGTCCCGCTCTACAGCGTGCTGCGCGGCGCCATGTCCCGCATCCTGGAATACCGCCGCATCGAGCTCGAATCGATCGCCAAGGTCAACGTCAACGGCGTCGGCGTCGAACCGGTCATCCACGCCTGCGCCGAGCTCCTCGACAACGCCACCCGCTACTCGCCGCCCCACACCAAGGTGCACGTCACCGCCGTGGAGGTGCAGACCGGCATCGCCATCGAGATCGAGGACGGCGGCATCAGTCTCAGCGAGGAGAGCCGCGCCAAGGTCGAGGACATGCTCGCCAAGGCCCAGCAGGGCGTGGACATCCAGGAGATGGGCGACACCCCGCGTCTCGGCCTCGCCGTCGTGGGCCGCCTGTCGACCATGTACAAGATGCACGTCTCGCTGCGGCCCTCCGCCTACGGCGGCGTCCGCGCCGTGATCGTGGTGCCCCGCGACCTGCTGACCGACGAACCCGCCCCCGGCCTCGCGCACGGCATCGGCGCCGGCGCCGTGACGACCATCGACAACGGCGGCGTCGCAGGCCCCGACCGCAAGCCCAAGCGCCGCCGCCCGACCACCGGACCGCGGATCCCGAGCTCCGCGGAGGAGATGAGCCGGGACATGGAGGACGACGTTCCCGTCGTCACCGAGTGGACCGCCAACGGCCTGCCGCAGCGCCGCAGCCGCAGCAAGATCCCGCTCAGCCAGCGCTACGCCGAGGCCGCCGCAGCGGAGGCCGCGGCCGAGGCAGCCATGGCCGCCGCCCCCGTGTGGCAGCCGGAGCCCGAACCGGAGAAGGAACTGCCGCCGCCCGGCATGTGGGTCGAGGCGTTCATGGCCGGGCTCAAGGGCGACCCCGATCCGAACGCCCGACGGAACCCGGACGACTCGACGGCGTCCACCGCTCTCACCGCGAACACCGAGCCGGCCCGCACCGAGGCCGACGACGAGGGGGACCTCAAGTGATCCAGCAACGAGCCAATTTCGACTGGCTGCTGAAGGATCTGGCCGACGGCGTACCCGGTATCCAGCAGATCGTCGTGCTCTCCGCCGACGGCCTGCGGATCGCCCGCCACGGCGGCGACCCGGACGCCGCCGACCGCGTCGCCGCCGCCTGCGCGGGGCTGCAGAGTCTGGCCGGCGCCGTGGCCGGTGAGATCCCGCAGAGCGACGGCCACATGCGGATGGTCATCATCGAGATCAACGGTGGCTACTTCTACATGATGGCCGCCGGAGCCAACGCCTACCTCGCGGTGCTCGCCAACGAGGTCGCCGAACCCGGCCTGATGAGCAACCGCATGCGCGACCTCGTGGACCGCATCGGCTCCCACCTCACCAGTCCGCCGCGGCGGAACGGGCAGACCGTATGACGCCTCCGCAACGACGGCGGCGCCAGCCCAAGCACGAGCCCCCGCCCCCGCCGCTTCCGCCGCTGTCCTCGCAGCCCGAGGGCGAAGACCCCGTCGGCGAATCGGGCGGTCGCCCGCCCGAGCGGCTCTACATCCTCACCGGCGCGGACGGTGAGCGAGCCCCGATCGACCTCGTCACGTTAATCGTGGCGCGTGCCGATCCGCCGCCGTCCGCCGCTCCGGAGCAGTCGGCGTTGCTGCGGATCTGCCAGGCCCCCTTGTCCGTGGCCGAGATCTCGGCCTATCTCAACCTGCCGATCAGCGTGGTGACCGTCCTGCTCACCGAGCTGCTGACGGCCGAACTGGTTCAGGCGCGCGCACCGGTCGTCCGGCAGGCGCGGGCAGACCGTTCCCTCCTCGAAGCGGTGATGCATGGACTTCAAAAGCTCTGACACCATCACGGGTCCACGGACCGAGGACCACCTCCCGCACACCGCGCAGGCCGCGGCGAAGATCGTGATCGTGGGCGGTTTCGGCGTCGGCAAGACGACCATGGTGGGGTCCGTCAGCGAGATCAGGCCGCTGACGACCGAGGAGACCATGACCCAGGCCGGCATCGGGGTCGACGACAACTTCGGCTCCAAGTCCAAGACGGCCACCACCGTGGCCATGGACTTCGGCCGCATCAGCATCACGGACGAGCTGGTGCTCTACCTGTTCGGCACCCCCGGGCAGGAGCGCTTCTGGTTCCTGTGGAACGGCCTGTTCGAGGGGGCCCTCGGGGCGGTCGTCCTGGTCGACACCCGTCGGCTGGAGGTCAGCTTCGATGTCATGGGCCGCCTGGAGGAACGCGGTGTGCCCTTCGTCGTGGCGGTCAACGACTTCCCGGACGCGCCCCGCTACGCCGTCGAGGAACTGCGTCAGGCCCTCGACCTGTCCGAGGAGATCCCGATCATCCGCTGCGACGTACGCCGCCGCGCGTCCAGCCGGGACGTCCTGATGACCCTCATGACCTTCCTGCATTCCCTGGCGATGTCAGGGGCGACGGCACCGGGCGCAGCCTCGGCCTGACCGTCGCGCGCCCGCGCACGCCGGGGAGCCCCGCCGTCATCCCTGTCCCCCCGTCATCCCCGCGATCCGTCGCACTTCCACAGACACCGGATTCACCTCAGTTCGGAGCGATCACCGTGACGCCTGAAGCAAACTCCCTGACCGGTACGGACGACCCCACGCTCGGGCCGCCCCCCGGTTGCCCCGCCCACTGCTCGCCCCCCGACGGGCGCCGCCGCCTGTACGGCCCCGAGGCGGAGGACCTGGGAGCCGTGTACGAAAAGCTCCGCGCGGAACACGGCTCGGTGGCCCCCGCCCTGCTCCACGACGACGTACCCATCTGGGTGGTGCTGGGGCACGGCGAGAACCTGCACATGGTGAGTACGCCGTCGCAGTACTCCCGGGACACCCGGCTCTGGAACAAACTCCAGGACGGCACGTTCAAGCCCGACAACCCGCTGATGCCGCACATCGCCTGGCAGCCCATCTGCTGCCACGCCGAGGGCGACGAGCACCTGCGGCTGCGCGGCGCGGTCACCGGCGCCATGTCGACGATCAACTTCCGGGGCATCCGCCGCAGCATCAACCGCTACACCCAGCAGCTCGTCAACGAGTTCTGCGAGGAGGGCGAGGCGGACCTCGTCAGCCAGTTCGCCGAGCACCTGCCGATGGCGGTGATGTGCGAGATCCTCGGCATGCCCGAGGAGTACAACGACCGGATCGTGCACGCCGCCCGCGACATGCTCAAGGGCACCGA
Source organism: Streptomyces akebiae (assembly GCF_019599145.1). Lineage (NCBI taxonomy): Bacteria > Bacillati > Actinomycetota > Actinomycetes > Kitasatosporales > Streptomycetaceae > Streptomyces > Streptomyces akebiae. Next base: position 8,353,375 of record NZ_CP080647.1, read on the forward strand.
GACGGCGATCGCCAGCAACGCCTACATCATGGAAGCCCTGACGGGGCTCACCTCCCGCCGCAGGGCGCACCCCCAGGACGACTTCACCAGCCACCTGATCAACCACCCGGCCCGGCTCAACGACGAGGAGGTGAGCCAGCACCTGCGCGTCGTGCTCATCGCCGCGTACGAGGCCACCACCAACCTCCTCGCCAACGTGCTGCGGGTGGTCCTCACCAACCCCGGGTTCCGCGCCCAGCTCAAGGGCGGCCAGATGACCGTGCCCGAGGCGGTCGAGCAGTCCCTGTGGGACGAGCCCCCCTTCAGTACACAGCTCGCCTACTTCGCCAAGCAGGACACGGAGCTGGGCGGTCAGCGGATCCGCAAGGGCGACGGTCTGCTCTTCGGCATCGCGCCGGGCAACGTCGACCCGCGGGTACGGCCCGATCTCACCGCCAACATGCAGGGCAACCGCTCGCACCTCGCCTTCGGCGGCGGCCCGCACGAGTGCCCGGGCCAGGACACGGGCCGAGCCATCGCCGACGTCGGTGTCGACGCCCTGCTGGCGCGCCTTCCGGACATCCAGCTCAACTGCGAGGAGCACGAGCTGCGCTGGCGGTCCTCGATCTCGACCCGGCATCTGGTCGAGCTTCCGGTGCGCTTCGAGCCGAAGGAGAAGGAGAAACTGGAGCCGCGGCCCCTGGGCCGTCCCGTGCCGGCGCAGCGCGAGGGTGGGAAGGCCACCCCGCCGAGCCCGAAGTCCGAGGCTGCCGCGCCCGCGCGGTCGGCGTCGGCATCGGCCGAACCGCCCGCCCGGCCCGGTCTCCTGCGCCGCGTGCTGCTGTGGATGAGCGGCCGATAGCCGACCCCTCAGGCCCGGGCGTCGTACGGTGTGCCCGCCCACTCCTCGTACGACGCCCACGCCTGAAGCACCCGCCCGCTCACGAACCGGTACTCGCGCCCCGTGACCGGATCGGTGAACTCCAGCACCCGCGCGAGCAGTTGCAGCGGACGGCTGAAGTCGTCGGCCGGCACGGGGTCCCGCACTTCCGGGTACAGCGGGTCACCGAGGATCGGCACGCCCAACGTGGCCATGTGCACTCGCAGTTGATGCGTCTGCCCGGTGCGGGGAGTCAGCCGATAGCGGGCCGGCCCGTCGTCCCGCCGCCGCAGCAGCTCCACCTCACTGACGGCGTTGGGTTCGCCCTCGACCTCTCGGGCCGCCATGACCCCGCGCTCCTTCACGATCCGGCTGCGCACGGTGCGCGGGAGGGCGAGGGCCGGATCGTACGGGGCGACGGCCTCGTACTCCTTGGTGACGAGCCGGTCGCGGAACAGCGACTGGTAGGCGCCCCGTTCCCCGGGGCGCACGGTGAACAGCACCAGCCCGGCGGTGAGCCGGTCCAGGCGGTGGGCGGCGCTCAGCGTGGGCAGCCCCAGGTCGCGGCGGAGCCGGGCGAGCGCGGTCTCGGCGACATGGCTGCCGCGTGGCGTCGTGGCGAGGAAGTGCGGCTTGTCGACCACGACGATGTGCTCGTCGCGGTACACGACGTCCAGTGCGAACGGCACCGGCACCTCGGGCGGCAGGTCCCGGTGGAACCACACCCACATGCCCGGCACATACGCCGTGTCACGCGGCACCGGCCGCCCCTCGACGTCCACGATCAGCCCGGCGTCCAGCATGCCGTCGATCACGCCCGGCCCGGCCGCCAGCCGGTCCACCAGGTGATCACGCACCGTCGCCCATGCCGTTCCCTGCGGCAGCCTGACCCGCACCGGATCGATCCCGTCGCGCTGCGGCAGGGGGGAAGGGGGCACCGGACGTCTGCGTCTCATCACGAGCAAGCCTACGAGGGGACCGGTGGCGTGTGTGCGGTCCGGTCCCCCTTCTTCCGAGCGGGCCCGCCGTCGGTGGCGTCAGGCGGCGCACCGGTAGCGATCGGTGTCCTCGTGCCAGTGGTAGGAACCCGCGGCCCAGCCCTGGATGGCCCTGGCGTGGCGGAGCACGGCGCGCTGGGTGTGCTGACTCGTACGCAGGTCGTGCAGGGCTTGCGGGAGGTCCGACCTGACCGTCTCGTCCAGTGTCCTGACACGGCCTGTCAGGATGCGGTTGACGAGCGAGACCGCCTCGGGGAGGGGGACGCCGTGCAGTTCCTGGGTGACGCGCACGATGTTGTTCCTGGCGACACCTTCGCGCACTTCCTTGGGGTAGGACACGATGTCGTTGTGCAGATCGACGGTGTCCCGGAACGCGTTGATCAGTACGGTGAAGGGGCGCGTCGCGCGGATGTCGTCGGTGATCTCCCAGCCGAGCGAGTGCTCCATCAGCAGGGCGCTGCACCCGGCCGCCCCGTAGTCACGGCGCATCTCCGTCTGTTCGATCAGGTCGGGGAACCTGTGGCGGGTGAGGTTCTCCGTCTCCCACAGCGAGGCTTCCAGGAACTGTCGTATCGACCTGGTGTACAGGAACTGCCAGGAGAGGGATGCCGCGGGCGCGGTGCGCCGCCACAGGTCCGCCAGCGCGCGTTCCAGCGGCTCCTTCGGAGTCGGGCCCGAGTCCGGGAGATGTGCCGTCACCGGCAGGAAGGACATCAGGCGTTCGATGCGGTCGAGGATCTGCTCACGCTTTCCGAGGGCCTCGCACCAGGGCAGGAAGATGTCGTCGAGGCACCAGATCACACTGTGCCAACCGGACAGCAGCTCCAGCTCACGGGCCGACGCGTGCGGGTAGGTCAGGGCGGTGAACCGCGTGAAGTCCGCCCGGTCGAAGATCTCGGCACTCCATCCGCCGTGGTGCGAATCGGTGTGCTGGGGTTCGAGTAATCCCATGGACTGCGCCCACGCGCGAACGCGTGGACGGGTCTCCTCCAAGTAAGGGTTCACCCTGGCCGGGAACGGCATGTAGAACGAGGGTATCTGGAAGGTGTCCGCCACGGCTGCCTCCTGTCTGTGACGACTTGCCTCTGCACCGCCCTCAGTCCTGTGTCGACGGCGTGCGGGCCGCCACCAGGTCCGTGCATCACGCGCTGTACTCCGGTCGAACGGGGCCTCGTCGCCTGCGTGCCGGGCGGTGTCGTCGGCCGTGAACTTCGAGGTGACGTACGGACGGTGCAGAAAATCCGTGATCACCACCGCCGCGACCGAGCCATCGGCGATCAAGCCATCGGCGACCAGGCCGTGAATCGCCCCCCGCTTTCCTCTGGACGCTCTCCGGGTAATTGACCTTCCAAACCACCATCCGCTCCCCGCTGTCCTGCGTCAACCTCGGCGGACCTTCCAGGAGGGCACGCAACGAAGACCTATGGTGATGTGTCAATCGTTTGACTTGAATGTGGGGCGCAGGGCGTGAAAACAGGCCAGTCCCCTGCGAAAGGTGTACGAGACACCGTTGGCCGCTCTCTCATCCCTGCCCCCTGCTGTGGCGGCAAATCGCCCCGACAACCCACCACTTCGCACCATGCGATGGCATGAGGGCCACCGACAGGGCGTGCGACCCCGGCGCGTGGAGCGGCCGTTCGTCCCGCGCTGCCCGGCGCGCCGCCCGTGCCGGGCCTGTGCGGCGGTCGGGGGAGCGGCGCGCTGCCGAGGCGGGTGGTGGTGGTGCTGCCGAGCGGGACGAGTGTCACCCGGAGCGCGCGCGGTGGTTGCGGATGAGGTGGTAGGTGACGCCCGCGGCCACCGTGGCCAGGAGGAACAGGACGCTGAACCACTGGAACCACCAGTGGCCGCCGGCCGGGTCGTAGACGTCTGCTCGGGGCCAGGCCAGGTTGACGGTCATGAAGAGGCCGTAGAGGAGAGCGAGGGCGTTGACGGGGATGCCCCAGCGGCCGAGGGAGAAGAGGGGTTTGCCGGTCTCGTCGGTGCCCGGGGTGGGGAAGGTGCCCTTCAGGCGCCGTATCAGGAGTGGGCCGGTGACCATCGCGTACGCCAGGTACAGCATCACGATGCAGGTCGTGCCGATGGCCAGGAACGCCTCCGGCGAGGCGAAGTTGAGGAGCAGCAGGGCGGCGGCGAGGACGCCGACGACCAGGGCGGGGGCGGTGGGCATGCCGGTGCGTGGGGCGACCTTGGCGAGCCGCCCGGCGAAGGGGAGCCGGCCGTCGCGGGCCATCGAGAAGAGCATGCGGCTGGCCGATGTCTGGATCGCGAGCGTGGCCACGGTGATCGCCACCACCACGTCGGCGAGCAGGACGCGACCCACCCCGTCACCGAGGCTGCTGGTCAGCACATAGCTCAGGCCGTCCACCCCCAGCCTGCCGTCGGTCAGGCTCGGCGCGGCGAGCAGACCGCCGAGGACGAGCAGACCGCCGAGCAGACCGGCCGCGCCGAGTGCCGTGAGGATCGTGCGGGGCGCGACGCGGCGCGGATGGTGGGTCTCCTCGCTCATCTCGCCCGCGCTGTCGAAGCCGATCATCACGTACGCGGCCATGAACGAGCCCACCAGCAGGGCACCCAGCAGATCGGTGCTGCCCTCGGCCATGTGGAACGTGATGCCGGGGGAGCGCTCGGAGTGGGTGAGCAGCAGGACGATGATCAGGACCGCGCCGATGATCTCGGCGGTCACGCCCACCCGGTTGACCACGGACAGCACCCGGTTGTCGAGGACGTTCACGAACGTCGTGAGGGCCAGCAGGAGCACACCCAGGACGGCCGCGTTCGCCGCGCCCGTCGGCGAGGTGGGTGTCGGGTCGCCGCCCACGAACTGGAAGCCCGACCAGATCGCCGGCAGCACCATCTGGAGCGCGAGCGCGGCCGCGGCGACCACCACGATCTGTCCGATCACCATGATCCAGCCGGCGAACCAGCCGAAGGTCCGGTTGGACAGGCGCGAGGACCACTGGTAGATCGCGCCCGATATCGGGTAGCGCGCCGCGAGCTCCGCGAAGCAGGCGGCCACCAGCAATTGGCCGACGAGCACCGCCGGCCAGGTCCAGAAGAAGACCGGGCCGCCGAACGCGTATCCGAAGGCGAAGAACTGGAAGACGGTCGTGAGGACCGAGATGAAGGAGAAACCGGCGGCGAACGAGGCGTATCTGCTCAGGCTGCGGTGCAGCTCCTGGCGATAGCCGAACTCGGTCAGGGAACGGTCGTCGGCGGAGTGGGGCGGCTCCGGACGGAGGTCGGGGGCGGTGCTCGTCATGACGGCAACCTGCTTTCGCAACAAGCGGCGCGAGCTTTCGCGCACCAGCGGCGCGAATTCCTGTCGGGCGACAGAAATTAGGGGAGACCTGTGTCGCGCGCGTCACGCGACCGTGTCCGGGGCGCGCCCAAATCCTCACGACCACGGCAAGGGCGGGCAGGTGGGCAAGGAGTGACGCAGGCATGTTCGAGAAGGCCGGGATACGGTCGGCGAGGCCCGCCGGACCGGCGTCGCGGCGGGGGCGGTGTCGCGCCCCCGTGCTGAGCGGCCCCGGGCAGCCGGCTTCCGACGATCGCGGTGAGGAACCTCCGGATGAACGACGCCGCACCCCCCGCCCACCAGCTTCTCCCGGGCGCGCACGGCTCGCCCGTGCTGCTGCACGTGCCGCACGGCTCGCGCGCGATCCCGGCGGCCGTACGGGACGGGATCGTGCTCGACGACGCCGCGCTGGAGCGGGAGTTGGACCACATCACCGACGCGTACACGGACCGCATCGCCGAGCGGGCCGCCGTGCGGTCTGCCGTGCGCCCGTGGCGGTTCGTGAACCGGCTGTCCCGGCTCGTGGTCGATCCCGAACGGTTCCCGGACGAGCGGGAGGAGATGCTGGCCGTGGGCATGGGCGCCGTCTACACGAGGACCACGCACGGGGAGGTGCTCCGCCCGGCCGGACGCGACGGTCAGCCCCTCGGCGGACAGTCGCTCGTCGACCGCTACTTCCGCCCCTACGCCGCCGCCATGACCCATGCCGTGACGCACCTGTTGGAGACGGTCGGCCGGGCGGTCGTCATCGACGTCCACTCGTACCCGACCGAGCCCCTCCCCTACGAACTCCACGGCGAGGGCCCTCGCCCGCCCGTCTGTCTGGGCAGCGACCCCTTCCACACTCCGGCCGGCCTGCTGGCCGCCGCCGAGGACGTGTTCGCCGGGTTCGGTGGCATCGGCGTCAACAGCCCGTTCGGCGGCGCGTACGTCCCGCTGGAGTACTACGGGCACGACCCAAGGGTGACCGCCCTGATGATCGAGATCCGCCGGGACGTCTACATGACGGAGCCGGGTGGGCCGGCGGGGCAGGGAGTGGACCCACTGGCGGACGCCCTCGGCCGTCTCGTTGATGTGGTGACCACTGCCTCACGACACCGCGCACGCCTGGCCGATCCGGATGGTGCGGATCTGTTGGTCCCTCGCCCCCTTCAGGGGTGAGGCCAGTCGGGCGGGTGCAGTTGCACGTACCAGGCCCCACTCCCTGATCCGGCCCAGCCGAACGGCAGGCCCCTCTAGCCGTCTACCTCGTACTGGCCGACCTCAATGAAGTAGCGCAGCGCTTCCGGGGTGTTGTCGTCCAGGGCCGCGTTCGCCGCCGTGCGCAGGGCGTCGCTGATGTCGGGATCGGCCAGCATTCGCGCGATGGTGACACGGTCGTCCTCGGCCTGGGCGAGACGGAGGCCGGTTTCGAGGAATTCACGCACGACCTCGGGGCTGCCGTCGTCGAGGGCCTTGTTGGCCTCACGGACGACGGCCTTGCCGCTGTCGGGGTCGGCGAGGATTCTGCCGATGGTGACACGGTCGTCCTCGGCCTGAGCGAGGCCGTATCCGGTTTCGAGCCAGGCGCGCATCTCCTCCACGGTGCCGTCGTCGAGGAGCTCGTTGGCCTCGCGGGTCACGCGCTCGCCGCTGTCGGGGTCGGCCAGGATGCGGGCGATCGCGATGCGCAGGTCGTCCGCGTTCATCTCGTCGTAGGGGGAGCCCGCGGCCGACGCCGCGGCGGCGGTCGACGGCGTCGTGGCCGTGGCGGTGGCTAAGGAGGGAGTGGAGAGCAGCAGGGCCGGGGCGAGGGCGCCGGCGGCCACGGCGAGGGTCGCGCGGGTCAGTCTCAAGGAGTCAACCACCTTGTGTCGTTGTCGCGGAGTGCGGTGGGGGCATCGTCCCAAGGAGAGCCGGCCGGGCCACCGCCCGGATCACGCAGTCTTCACGGGCTCCTCATTGCCGAGGCCTACCACTAGCACGAGCAGTTTAGATTCGATCACTCTGTCGGCGATCGATAATCCGGGTACGCGCCGTCGACTGACGCGCAGAGAGCCCAGTTGACCCCAGGGTCCTCGCTCTCCTGAAGAGATCCACGGCTCCGGCTGGCCGGGAGGTGGCCATCGGTCCGGTCGGCGGGCGTGCCGTGCGGGGTCAGGACCGGGATGCGTTCGCCGCGTGTGTCGGTCACTTCCAGGCGTACGGTCCTGTCGTGGGCGGTGATCCGCAGGTGGAAGTCCCGTCCGGGCACGGTCCCGTGCCGCACGGCGTTGACGCACAGTTCGGCGGCGATGAGCGCGAGCGCGTCGTGCGCGTCGCTGTCGCAGGGGATGCCCCAGGCGTCGAGCCGCACCCCGCACAGGCGACGGGCGAGGCGGGCACCGCGTCGGGCCGAGGGGAAGCTCATCGCGAAGTGGTGGGTGGGGTTCGTGAGTTGGGTGGTGCGGGGTTCGGTAGGGGCTTCTGTGGGGGTGGTGATCGTGGGGTTGCTGGTCATGGCTCCACCGTGGCCGTTGGTGGCGTAGCGTTACCGGTGGTGACGCGCCGTCGTGGGTGGGTTGTACGCGGGGGTGCTGTGCGTGTACGTGCGGTGCGGGTGGATGTGGTGACCCATGAGGGACGACGAGGTCGACGGGGTGGACCGGGCCGACGGGGTCGGGCAGCGGCCGGAGGACGAGCCGGGGACCGGTGTGGTGGCCGCGTTCGGACGGTAGTTGAAGCTGCTGAGGGTCCGGGCGGGGCTGGATCGGGCGGCGTTCGGAAGCTGGTGGGGTACGCGGCGGACTCGGTCGCGTCGATCGAGCAGGGGAGGCGGATTCCCCAGCCGAGGTTTGTGGACCGGGCGGATGAGGTGCGAGCAATGCTCATGACCTGTGGATCGGTGTCGGCGAGGCAACGTGGAGGGCGTACCTTCCCGAATGATCCTGTGATGGTCATCGAGTAGGCCGACGTTGGCGCGTCGGTCGGGAAGGCACGCCCGTGCTCACGGTAGTCAATGCTGACGGTTCCACGCCAAACGGCTCCTTGATCGACGAGATCGTCCGTGAGGGGGCCCGGCGGATGCTGGCCGCAGCCCTGGAAGTGGAAGTCAACAGCTACATAGCCGAGTTGGCCGGTGAACGGGACGGCGACGGTCGCCGCCTGGTCGTGCGCAACGGCTACCACCAGCCCAGGAAGGTCACCACGGCAGCCGGGACGGTCGAGGTGCGGGCCCCACGCGTGAACGACAAGCGCGTCGATGAGACCACGGGCGAGCGCAAGCGGTTCTCCTCGGCGATCCTGCCGCCCTGGTGCCGCAAGTCCCCGAAGGTCAGCGAGGTGCTGCCCCTGCTCTACCTGCACGGCCTGTCCTCGGGTGACTTCGTGCCCGCGCTGGAGCAGTTCCTCGGCTCCTCGGCCGGCCTGTCACCCGCCACCGTGACACGGCTGACCGCACAGTGGCAGGCCGACCACACCGCGTTCATGGACCGGGACCTGTCCGCCAGCGACTACGTGTACGTCTGGGCAGACGGCGTCCACCTGCGCATCCGCCTGGAGGAGGCGAGGGCCGCCGTCCTGGTGCTCATGGGGGTGCGCACGGACGGCACGAAGGAACTGATCGCGATGACCGACGGATACCGCGAGTCGTCCGAGGCATGGGCAGGACTGCTGCGGGACTGCGCCCGCCGGGGCATGCGGGCCCCAGTCCTGGCCGTCGGCGACGGCGCGCTCGGCTTCTGGAACGCGCTGAACGAGGTCTTCCCTGACACCCGCCATCAGCGGTGCTGGGTTCATAAAACCGCCAATGTCCTGGACGCGCTGCCCAAGTCGGCCCAGCCCGCGGCAAAACGCGCGATCCAGGAGATCTACAACGCCGAGGACAAGGACCACGCGGCCAGGGCCGTCCGCGACTTCGAACGGGCCTACCAGGCGAAATACCCCAAGGTCGTCAAGCGGATCACGGACGACGAGGACGAGCTGCTGGCGTTCTTCGACTTCCCCGCCGAGCACTGGATCCACCTGCGGACCACGAATCCGATCGAGTCGACCTTCGCCACCGTGCGGCTTCGAACCAAGGTCACCAAGGGTGCCGGCTCCCGCGCGGCGGGACTGGCCATGGTCTTCAAGCTCATCGAGTCGGCCCAGGCCCGCTGGCGGGCGGTGAACGCGCCCCACCTCGTCGCACTTGTCCGCGCCGGCGCCCACTTCGAACGCGGTCAGCTGGTTGAGCGTGAGGAGCAGGCAGCCTGATGGACACGCCCAATCCGCTGACCGACGAGGAACTCTCCGAGATCGAGGATCTTGCCGGTGCCGCCACCCCAGGGCCCTGGCACGTGCGCCAACTCGACGACGACTTCGCCATGAGCCTCGTCGCGATCAGCACGGTCCCCGACACCGGGACCGGCGAACGCTGGCCAGACTTCGACCACCGGCAGATCGTGGCCGCCACCCTGGTCCAGCAGCCACGTTATGTCGACGTCGCGGACGAACGCTGGGACGAGAACGCCCACTTCATCGCCAACGCCCGCCAGGACATTCCCCGCCTGATCGCCGAGATCCGACGTCTCCGCCGCATCCTCGACGCCAAAGATCAGGAGCCTGAAGAAAACTGAAGAGCACCACCGATCCACAGGAATTGACAATTACTCATGAGGTGCTGGGGGCCGGGGGTGTGTTGGCGGCCCTGAAGGAGGAGTTGGCTCGGGCGCAGTATCCGGCTTACTTCGAGATGCGGCCCGCTTGGAGGCGAGGGCCACAGCACTGAACGTGTACGCCGTATTTGCTGTTCCGGGTCTGTTGTGCTGCGCAGACCGATCGGCGGCCGGAAGGCGCTGCGCGGGACGCTGGAACAGATTCTGTTGATCGGGCAGATGAGGAACGTGGAGGTGCAAGTGATGCCAACCGAGCACGAGGACAATGCTGCACTCGGCGGTCCCTTCACGTTGATCGACGCGGAAAAGGGCCGTCGAATCGCGTATGCCGAGGTACAGGACGACAGCCGCCTGTACACCGATGCGCCGAGGGTCCGTGAGCTGGAAGCCCGCTATGGCATCCTCCGATCACGGGCGCTGACACCGAGTGAGTCGTCGGCATTCATCGTTCAACTGATGGGAGAGGCATGAACGCTCACCGCAGCCAGGCGGCCGTGCCGGAGGCCGCTTGGTTCAAGAGCAGCTACAGCACGGGTGGAGGCGGCGAATGCGTCGAGGTCGCCACAACTCCCAGGGCCGTACTGATACGAGACTCGAAGCAGCTCACCGGGCCCGTACTGGCGGTTGGGCCTGAGGCGTGGGCTGGGCTGGTGACCTTGGCAGCAGGCTGCTGAGCACATGAACAGGAGGGCCCTGCCGAAAGGCCGGGCCCTCTGACGCGTTCGGACCTACAGGTCGTCCAAACCCTCTTCGTTGCGGATCATCCGCCACGCCGCGCGGCGAGCGCTCCGGTCCAGGTTGGACTTGAAGCTGCGGTCCGCGCCGAAGTGGCGCTTGCCGAGCGTGTCGATCGTCGAGACGTGATCCATCATGTAGCCGTTGAACGCCTTGTCGAAAACGACGCCGTAGTTGTCCTCGTCGTTGACGACGGCGGCGGCGCGGACCTTGGGGTCGTTCTCGGCCGCGTTGAACGCCGGGAGGACGTCTTCCTCGGTGAAGTCCGTGCCGAACTTCGCCTTGAACTTGTCGATCAGCTCCGACAGAAGTGACTTCTCGGCCTCCTTGGCGCCGCCCACACCGGCGCCGGGATGCGCGCAGGGCAGAGCAGGGCAGGGCAGAGCAGGGACGTGGGACCCCATGAGGGCACATGGGCGGGCCGCCGGTGTCGCACGGGGCCACGTCGTCGGACCCGTACGGGGGAACGCCGGACAGACCACCGGTCGTGTGCGGTCACGCAGGCCGGGGACAAGGGGGACACACGAGGTCGCGTCGCCGCACGCGCACGAGGCCACGTCGGCAGGGTCGCCGGGCCCTCGTGGGTCACGTCGGCGTGGGCTCGCCCTCCTGCTCCGCCTCCACGCGCGCGTTCCAATCCTTCTTCGCCGCCTGCCAGCCGTCCTCGTCATGGCCGAGGCGCCAGTAGCCCGAGACGGACAAGTCCTCGCGGGGGATGGCGAGTTCGACGCGGAGCAGGCGGCGCAGCTCCTTGACGAAGCCGGCCTCGCCGTGGACGAAGGCGTGCAGTCGGCCCTCGGGGAACTCCAGTGCGCGTACGGCCTCGACGAGGGCCGCGCCGACGGGACGGTCGCCGCGGTGCAGCCAGACCACCTCCACATCGGAGTTGATCTTCTGCTCCTCCTCGGCGCCGGCGACCTCGACGATCGCGTGCGCGCGGGCGCCGTCGGGAAGTGCCTCCAGCGAGGCGCCGATCGCCGGCAGGGCGGACTCGTCGCCGACGAGGAGATGCCAGTCGGCCTCCGGGTTGGGCGCGTACGCGCCGCCGGGGCCCAGGAAACGGATCAGCTCGCCCGGTTGGACACGGGTGGCCCAGGGGCCCGCGATGCCCTCGTCGCCGTGGAGCACGAAGTCGACGGTCAGCTCGCGCAGTTCGGGGTCCCAGGCGCGCACGGTGTACGTCCGGGTCACCGGCCACTGGTCCCGGGGGAACTCCGCGCGGATCCGCTCGAGGTCGAAGGGCTCCGGGTAGGTCACGCCCTCGGGCCCGAACAGCAGTTTTACGTAGTGATCCGTACTGCCGCGCGGAGAGAACTCGGCGAGGCCGTCGCCACCGAGTACGACGCGCTGCATGTGCGGGGTGAGCCGCTCGGTGCGGACGACTCGCGCGGAGTGGGGCTTCGGGGTCCTGCGTACCGGACGCTCTGCCATGACAGCCTCCCAAATACCTAGCTAAGGCTTACCTAAGTTACCATCTCCCCCCTATTAACACCCCACGCTCGGAGCGTGTACGAGGACTTCCCGATGTGAATCGCGCCTCAGACCCCTCACTACCGAAGTGTCACCCCGTCCTCCGGCGTACGCCCCCTCCGCAGGACATGCGTCTCACGTCCCGAGCGTCGTCAGCAGCCGCTGCAACGATCCGCCGAGCCCCCAGCGCGCTGCGAGCGCCTCCAGCGCCGCCGGATCCCGCGGGGCGCGCGGCAGTGCCGTGTCGACGTCCGGCAAGGGTACGTCGGCCGCCACCAGGACCACCTTCGGTGCGACCGCGACATAGGCCCGCGCCTCGTCGAGCCTCTTGCGCTGCGACGGGGTCAGCTTCGCCGCCGGGTCGTCGACCGCCGCCATGATTCCCGCCAGGTCGCCGAACTGGTCGAGCAGCTTCGCCGCCGTCTTCTCGCCGATGCCCGGCACCCCCGGCAGCCCGTCGCTCGGGTCGCCGCGCAGCAGGGCCAGATCCGCGTACCCGCGTCCGACCACCCCGTACTTCTCGCGCAGCCAGGCCTCGTCGGTGAGCTGCAGCGTGCCCACGCCCTTCAGCGGATACAGCACCCGCACCTCGCGTTCGTCGTCGACCAGTTGATACAGGTCGCGGTCGCCGGTGACGATGTCGACGGGCTCCTTCGCCCGGGCCGTGAAGGTGCCGATCACGTCGTCCGCCTCGTACCCGGCGACACCCACGCGCGCGATGCCGAGCGCGTCCAGCACCGCCTCGATGATCGGCACCTGCGGGGAGAGGGTGTCCGGCACCTCCTCCTCGTCCGGCCCGACCTCGTGCTCCTCGGCGACGCGGTGCGCCTTGTACGAGGGGATCAGGTCGACCCGCCACTGCGGCCGCCAGTCCGCGTCCATGCACGCCACCAGGTCCGTCGGCCGGTGGTCCTTGACCAGCCGGTCGATGAATTCGAGCAGCCCGCGCACGGCGTTCACCGGGGTGTCGTCCGGGGCCTTCACGGATTCCGGCACCCCGAAGTAGGCGCGGAAGTACAGCGAGGCGGTGTCGAGAAGCATCAGGCGTCGGGTCACGCCCCGCATCATGCCGTACGCCACCGACACGCCACCGACATGCCGCCCCCGACCCGACAGCGCGTGGGTCCCGACGCGGCGGCGCGTGGCCACCCTCGCGACAGCGCGTGCGCCGCGTGGAGGTGTTCCGTGATCACCCGTGACCTGTGGTGAACGCCCTGTGAAGCGGAACACGGTCGCGTTTCGCCCGGCACGGCCGGAGCAGGCGCGGCCCCGGAGCAGAGCCGGTTCAAGGTGTTCGGCCGACGCCCCGACAGACCCGACGACCCGACGACGCAACGACCCGACGACGCGGTGGACCGGCTGAGGGCCGGCGCCGACCGCGAGGAACTGCGCGCCGAGGGCACCGCCGCCGCCTTGATCGACGCCCCCTTCACGGTGGAGTCCGGCCAGATCTTCGTTGTCACGTCTTCGTCGTCACGTCTTCGTCGTCACGGGCGTGTCCGGGTCCGGCAAGTCCACGTTGCTGCGCATGCTCAACGGGCTCCTGGAGCCCACCGCCGGCCACGTCCGCCTCGGCGGCCGGGACCTGACCGCGATCGACGACCGTGAACCGCGGGCGGTGCGTGCCACCGGCATCAGCATGGTCTTCCAGCGCTTCGCCTCGGGCCGGTCGGAAGGCCCGGCGCGGCAAGGAGGGCGACGGCGTCGAGAAGCGGATCGACGCGCATCCGGGGATCGTCGACGAGACGGCCCCGGTGAGGCAGCCGCACGCGCCGCCCGAACGCATGCCGGGCATTGCGTACTGGCGTACGAGAAAGATCCGGACAACCCTGTGGTGGTCCGTATCCGTCCGGTCGGCGCGGCCTGGCGGCCGTTGGGGCGGGCCGTTCCCGGGTGTTCAACTCCGTTACCGGGTGCGTGACTTGGCGGGGTGAAGTGCTGCCCCGCCGTCCGCCCGGGACGATGTCGTGGCTGCGCGGGGCGGCTCCGGGGGACGGCGGAGGCGGACCGGCGACCCGGTGACGCGGTGTGCCGGAGAGGGCACTCCGCGCGCCCGCAGGGGCGCCGGCGACCCCCGCCCCGCCGTGCGAGGGGGCCGCGAGAATGGAGGTGGGGTGGCGGCTCCGCTGGCGCGAAGTGTGAGCATGGACCCCCTGCCGGTTCACAGGGATGTGACGGGCACGTGAAACGGTTTGCCGAACATGCGTAGGGTGCAGAGAACTCATCAGGAGAAGCGCACCCGATGAGTGCCGGACGGGTGGCCATCCGTAACCGGACCAGTGAGCGTTCGCGGACCCGCCCGGTGGGCGTCCGCGAGCCGACCGACGAGCGAAGGAGGGAGCCGGAGCGATGGGCGACCACAAAGAACAGCCCCTTCGGGTGGGCGCGGCCGTCCGGCGGCGGCGCCGGGCGCAACAGCTCACCCTCGCCGCCGTGGCCGAGCGCAGCGGCCTGTCGGTCCCCTTCCTCAGCCAGGTCGAGAACGAACGGGCCCGCCCCAGCAAGCCCTCCCTGGAACGCATCGCGGACGCCCTCGGCACCACCGCCGTCGAACTCCTCGCCGCGGCCGACCCGGCGTGCAGCGTCGACGTCGTGCGCGCCGCAGACGAGGACGGCTTCACGCCCCCCGATTCCTGCTCGCGCTCCCTGGTGCGCGGTCACCACCAGCTGCACGCCATGGAGTTCACCGGCGACCACGACGAGGGCCGCGAGGTCCAGCACCGCAACGACGAGCTGATGTACGTCGTCGACGGCGCCGTCGAGGTCGAGGCCGAGGGCCGCGCCCACCGCCTCGGACGCGGTGACACGCTGTACATGTCCGGTGGCGTGCGGCACCGGTGGCGGGCCACCGAGCCCGAGACCCGGGTGATCGTGGTCGCCGTCGCGGACCACATCGAGGCCCTGGAGGACCGCCACCGCAAGGGGGCGTGAGGTCGTGGCGCGTTCCGTCTCCCGGGTCGTCTCCCTCGTGCCGTCGCTGACCGAGGCCGTCGCCGTCTCGCTGCCCGGCGTGCTGGTCGGCGCGACCGACTGGTGCGCCCACCCGGGTGATCTTGATGTCGTGCGGATCGGCGGCACCAAGAACCCCAGGACCGACGACATCGCCCGCCTCGCCCCCGACCTCGTGATCGCCAACGAGGAGGAGAACCGGGAGGCGGATCTGGCCGCCTTGCGGGAGGCGGGTGTCGAGGTCCTCGTCACCGAGGTACGGGACGTGCCGGGCGCCTGCGCCGAACTGGACCGGGTGCTGCGGGCCTGCGGGGCCCGTTCCCGGCCGGGCTGGCTGGACGAAGCGGAGTCGGCGTGGTCCCGGCTGTCGGGCACCGCCGCGGACGGCCCGCTGACGCCCGGCCGCCGGACGACCGCCGTCGTGCCGATCTGGCGCCGGCCGTGGATGGTGCTCGGCCGGGACACCTTCGCCGGTGACGTGCTCGCCAGGCTCGGCGTGGACCACCTGTACACCGGGCACGCGGAGCGCTATCCCCGGGTCCCCGTGGAGGAGCTGCGGGCCGCCGCGCCCGACGTCGTGGTCCTGCCCGACGAGCCGTACCGTTTCACCGCCGACGACGGCCCCGAGGCGTTCCCCGGGCTGCCGTGCGCGCTGCTCAGCGGTCGGCACCTCACCTGGTACGGGCCGTCGCTGGCCGAGGCTCCGCGGGTGCTGGACGCGGCGCTGCGAGCGGCCCGCCGCTGAGCGGACCGCGCGCGGTGCACACGGCGGCCACGGCCCAGGCCGCCAGCAGCAGGGCGTTCAGCGCGACGGCGAGGACGTCGAGGGCGACGCGGCCCGTGTGCCGGGCCGGTTCCCGTCGCGCCGGTCCGCGCGGGTGCCGACCGGGAAGGTGAACGCCCACCGGGCCGTCGAGACCGTGCGGGGCCCACCAGGGAGTCCGGTTGTATGGGGACATAAGCTGGGGTTATGAGTGAGACGAGCGGGGAGCGGGGCGGACTGGCCCACCGGGTGCCGGACCTCGGGGCGCTCGAACTGCTGCTGGCCGTGGCCCGGCTGGGCTCGCTCGGGCGGGCGGCGCGGGAGCTGGGGATCACCCAGCCCGCCGCGAGCAGTCGCGTCCGCTCGATGGAACGACAGCTGGGGGTCGCGCTGGTCGACCGGTCGCCGCGCGGGTCCCGGCTCACCGACGCGGGGGCGCTCGTCACCGACTGGGCCCGGCGGATCGTGGAGGCGGCCGAGGCGTTCGACGTGGGCGCGCAGGCCCTGCGGGACCGGCGTGACTCCCGGCTCCGGGTCGCCGCGAGCATGACCATCGCCGAGTATCTGCTGCCCGGCTGGCTCATCGCGCTGCGCACCGAGCGTCCGGACACGGCGGTCTCCCTCCTCGCGGGCAACTCCACGGTCGTGGCGGAGCGGCTGCTCGCGGACGAGGCCGACCTGGGGTTCGTCGAGGGACCGACCGTTCCGGCCGGGCTGGACGCGGCCGTGATAGCGCACGACCACCTGATCGTCGTGACCGCGCCCAGCCACCCCTGGGCGCGCCGTCGCAAGCCCCTGGAGGCGGCCGAGCTGGCCTCCACGCCGCTGATCCTGCGCGAGAAGGGCTCGGGTACGCGGCAGGTCCTGGAGACGGCCCTGGGCGGACTGGCCCGGCCTCTCATCGAGCTCTCCTCCACCACGGCGGTCAAGTCCTCCGCACTGAGCGGTGCGGGCCCGGCGGTGCTCAGCGAACTCGCCCTCGGCGAGGAACTCTCCGCCCGCCGTCTGGTCCGCGTCCCCGTGAACGGCGTCCGCCTGCGACGCGCCCTACGAGCGGTCTGGCCGACGGGCCACCGCCCGACGGGCCCGGCACGAGACCTGCTGAGCCTCACCCAGGGTGCGAAGCCTGCGCTCTGAGGGGCCGCAGGCCCCTTCAGGGGCGCGGGGAACTGCGCGACCAGCCCCCACCGGACCCGCGGATGGGGGGTTGGGGGATGGGGGTCGAAGGGGCGCAGCCCCTGGTGGGGCACTTCGGTGGAGCATTTGGGTGGAGCACTTGGGTGGAGCACCTCCGCTCAAAGCCCCGTGTCAGGCCGTCGCCGCCGTCACCAGTGCTCGCATCACCCTTACGTCCTCGCCCATCTCCGGATGCCACTGGACGCCCAACACCCAGGCGGGGTGCGGTAGTTCGATGGCCTCGATGGTGCCGTCGGAGGCGTGGGCCGAGTCAAGCAGGCCGGTGCCGAGTCGGTCCACGGCCTGGTGGTGGTAGGTGGGGACGTCGGTCTCCTCGGGGACGAGGTCGCCGTAGCGCGTGCCCGGTACGGGCTTCACCGCGTGGCGGCCGAAGACACCGACCTCGGCCACGTGGTCGTCGACGTGCTGGATCAGCGTGCCGCCGAGGGCGACGTTCAGCAGCTGCATGCCGCGGCAGATGCCGAGGAGCGGGGTGCCGGTGTCCAGCGCCGCCCGGATCAGCGCCAGCTCCCACGCGTCGCGCTCGGGCGCGGGCGGGCCGCAGCGCGGGGAGCGCTCGGCGCCGTAGCGGGCGGGGTCCACGTCGGGCCCGCCCGCGATGACCAGGCCGTCGAGACGGGCGACCGCCGCGGCGGCGTACGACGGGTCGTCCGGCGGCAGCATCGCGGCGACGCCGCCCGCCGCCTGGACGAGCCGGGGATAGCCGATCGGCAGCAAGGCCGCCTCCAGCTCCCAGACACCCCAGCGCGCGCCGGACTCCAGATACGTACTCACACCGATCAACGGCCTGGTCACACATGCTCCTCACGAAGGGAACCCATGGAACCCACGGAACCCACGGAGTTCTCGGATCCCATGGGGCGGAACGTTCAGTCCCGTGCCAACTCTGCCTCGGCCGCGGC
The DNA here is from genome assembly GCF_019599145.1 of Streptomyces akebiae. Lineage (NCBI taxonomy): Bacteria > Bacillati > Actinomycetota > Actinomycetes > Kitasatosporales > Streptomycetaceae > Streptomyces > Streptomyces akebiae. Next base: position 8,371,162 of record NZ_CP080647.1, read on the forward strand.
CAGCGCGGCGAATTCCTCCTCCGGCGCCTTCGCCACCAGGTGCTTGCGGCTGTAGAACCCGAAGTACGCCGCCGCGACCGCGTACACGCCGAGCGCGATGAACGCCGCCGTCACGTCCACCAGGAACGTCGCCACCAGCGCCGAGCACGCGAGGACGAGGGCGACCGAGGAGGTCAGCACGCCGCCCGGCGTGCGGTAGGGCCGTTCGAGCCCCGGCTCCCGGCGGCGCAGCACGATGTGCGACAGCGACATCAGCGCGTAGCTGATGGTGGCGCCGAAGACGGCGATGTTCAGCATCCGGCCGCCGTCCCCGGTGGCGGCGGCCAGTGCGAAGCCGATCGTGCCCGGGACCAGCAGTCCCAGGTACGGGGCCTTGCGGCTGCTGGTGAGGGACAGGACCCGGGGCAGGTAGCCGGCCCGGGAGAGCGCGAAGAGCTGGCGGGAGCCCGCGTAGATCAGCGAGAAGAACGAGGCCACGAGGCCGGCCAGACCGGCGTAGTTCACGAAACGGCTGAGCGCCGTGGCCTCGCCGTTCGGCTGGAGCGCCTCGACCAGCGGGTTGCCGGCCGCCTGGATGGCGTTCGAGCCGCGCGCCCCGGCCGCGGCGAAGAAGGTGATCACCGCCAGGACCACCAGGACGGCCATCGACCAGCGGATGGCCTTCGGCAGCGTACGCGCCGGGTCCCTGGTCTCCTCGGCGGCCAGCGGCACGCCCTCGACGCCCAGGAAGAACCACATGCCGAACGGGAACGCCGCCCAGATGCCCAGCAGCCCCATGGGCAGCCAGGAGTTCGCACCGAACGCGGCCGTGTCGACCGGGATGTCGTCGAGGCCGGACACACTGAAGTCGGGCAGCGCGCCCAGGGCGAACACGATCAGGGCGAGGACCGCGATGCCGGTGACGACGAAGCTGGCGATCAGCGCCTCACCGACCCCCCAGAGGTGGATGCCGATGAAGATCGCGAAGCAGACGAGGTAGACCGGCCAGCCGGACTCCAGGCCGAACAGCCCCAGCGACTCCACATAGTCACCGATGAAGATCACGATGGCGGCCGGGGCTAGCACGTACTCGATCAGGATCGCCGTGCCGGTCAGGAAGCCGCCCCACGGGCCGAGCGCCCGGCGTGCGAAGCCGTACCCGCCGCCCGCCGTGGGGAGGATCGCGGACAGCTCGGCGAGGGCGAAGACCATACAGGCGTACATGGTGCCCATGAGCACCGTGGCGATCGCCAGACCGCCGAAGCCGCCCTCCGCCAGGCCGAGGTTCCAGCCGGAGAAGTCGCCGGAGACGACATAGGCGACGCCGAGGCCGGTCAGCAGCACCCAGCCGGCGCTGCCCCGGCGGAGCGTCCGGCGCTCCAGGTAGTCGTCCGCCGCATCGGCGGTGTCCGTGGCTTTCAGGGACATGGCGCACTCTCCCCACTCAAAGGAATGGATCCATACCTTTGTGGGGTAGGTGGCCGAAAAGCAATACCCCTGCGTTACGCATCCGTAAATCCATGAGGTCCGTACCCGTTGGCCGGGCCCGTCCTCACCCCTGTTCGCACCACCGCCCGGCTCGCCGTCCTCACCCCAGGAAGCCGCGCAGCAGGGCCGCCGTACCCGCGCAGTGTTCCCGCATGATCTCCCGCGCCCCCTCGGCGTCCTCGTCGAGGACGGCCTCGACCAGGGCCGTGTGCTGCTGCTGCGAGTGCTCCAGGTTGCGCACCAGCAGCGGGATGCAGTCGAGCAGGTCGTTGACCCCGGCGCGTACGCCCGCGTACTGGGCGGCGAGCGAGGGGGAGCCGGACAGCTCGGCGATGGTGAGGTGGAGCAGGGTGTCCAGCCGGCGGTACTCGGTGAGCGGCGCGTTGTGGGTGCGCGCCAGGGCCGCGCGCAGCCGCTCCGCCTGCTCGTCGGTCAGACCGTGCGCCGCGCAGAGCCCCGCCGCACCCACTTCCAGCACCTCACGGAAGCGCAGCGTGTCCTCGACGTCGATGCCCTTCAGGCGTCGGCGCAGCTCGTCCTCGTCCGGCGTGGCGACGCGGGGCAGCACGAACGTGCCGCCGTACCGCCCGCGGCGCGCCTCGATCAGGCCCTGGTCCTGCAGCACCTTCAGCACTTCGCGCAGCGTCACCCGGCTGATCCCGAGCCGCTCCGCCAGCTCGCGCTCGGCCGGCAGCCGCTCGCCGCCCGGGACCAGGCCGAGTCGGACCACCTGGAGGATCTGCTCCAGCGCCTCCTCGAAGCCGTTGCCCGCCCGGACCGGACGCAGGACGGACGCCAGTCGGTCGTCGGCCCATGGAGTCTCCGGTTCCGCCCCTGTCCGCGACATGTGACCGTTCCCCCTTCCCAACTAATGGTTACGGGTAATACCTTATGGCTCCCGGATGGCTGAATGGCTCCGGGGTGGCCGAAGAAGCCCCTAGGAGGCTTTCCCGTGGCAGACCGCACACCCCCGCTCTCCGTCGAGGAACTGCACACCCTCGTCGCGGGCGGTGAGATCGACACTGTCGTCCTGGCCTTCCCGGACATGCAAGGGCGCCTCCAGGGCAAGCGGTTCGCCGCGCGCTTCTTCCTCGACGAGGTACTCGCCCACGGCACCGAGGGCTGCAACTACCTGCTCGCCGTCGACACCGAGATGAACACCGTCGACGGCTACGCGATGTCCTCCTGGGACCGCGGCTACGGGGACTTCGCCATGCACCCCGACCTCAGCACCCTGCGCCGGGTGCCCTGGAACGAGGGCACGGCGATGCTCATCGCCGACCTCGCCTGGAACGACGGCTCACCGGTCGTCGCCGCGCCCCGCCAGATCCTGCGCCGCCAGCTGGAGCGCCTCGCCGAACTGGGCTACACGGCCAACGTGGGCACCGAGCTGGAGTTCATCGTCTTCAAGGACACCTACGAGCAGGCCTGGGACGCCGGCTACAAGGGCCTGACCCCGGCGAACCAGTACAACATCGACTACTCGGTCCTCGGCACGGGCCGTATCGAGCCGCTCCTCAGAAGGATCCGCAACGAGATGGCGGCCGCCGGGCTGACCGTCGAGTCCGCCAAGGGCGAGTGCAACCCCGGCCAGCACGAGATCGCCTTCAAGTACGACGAGGCCCTGGTCACCTGCGACCAGCACGCCGTCTACAAGACCGGCGCCAAGGAGATCGCGTCGCAGGAAGGCGTCTCGCTCACCTTCATGGCGAAGTACAACGAGCGCGAGGGCAACTCCTGTCACATCCACCTCTCCCTCGCGGACGCCGACGACACCAACGTCATGGCCGACGGACATGAGATGTCCCAGGTCATGCGGTACTTCCTCGCCGGACAGCTGGCCGCCCTCCGTGACTTCTCGCTGCTCTACGCCCCCAACATCAACTCCTACAAGCGGTTCCAGCCGGGCTCCTTCGCCCCCACCGCGGTGGCCTGGGGCGTCGACAACCGCACCTGCGCGCTCAGGGTCGTCGGCCACGGCCGCTCGATGCGCTTCGAGAACCGGCTCCCCGGCGGTGACGTCAATCCGTACCTCGCCGTCGCCGGACTGATCGCGGCCGGTCTGTACGGCATCGAGCAGAAGCTGGAACTGCCGGAGGTGTGCGGGGGCAACGCCTACGCCGCCGAGTACGACCACGTGCCGACCACCCTGCGCGAGGCCGCCGAGCTCTGGGAGAGCAGCCCCATCGCCAAGGCCGCCTTCGGGGACGAGGTCGTCGCGCACTACCTGAACATGGCCCGCGTCGAGCTGGCGGCCTTCGACGCCGCCGTGACCGACTGGGAGCTGCGCCGCTCCTTCGAACGTCTGTGAGGAATCCCTTGTCCCAGCACCACATCCTGGACGTCCTCAACCCGGCGACGGAGGAGGTGATCGCCGCCGTCGCGGGCGCCGCCGAGCACGACGTCGACGCGGCCGTGCGCCGGGCGGAGAAGGCACAGCGCGCCTGGGCCGTCGTCGCCCCCGCCGACCGGGCCCGGCTGCTGCGCCGCTTCGCCACCGCGGTCGACGACCACGTCGAGGAACTCGCCCGCCTGGAGGTCCGCGAGGCCGGACACACCATCGGCAACGCCCGCTGGGAGGCAGGCAACGTCCGGGACCTGCTCGACTACGCCGCCGGCGGCGTCGAACGGCTCTCCGGCCGGCAGATCCCGGTGCCCGGCGGCATGAACGTCACGATCCTCGAACCGCTCGGGGTCGTCGGCGTGATCGCGCCCTGGAACTTCCCCATGCCGATCGCCGCCTGGGGCACCGCACCCGCACTCGCCGCCGGCAACGCCGTCCTCCTCAAGCCCGCCGAGACCACTCCGCTCACCGCGCTGCGCCTCGCCGAACTCGCCCTGGAGGCCGGGCTCCCGGAACACCTCTTCCAGGTCCTGCCCGGGCGCGGCGACATCACCGGCGAGGCCCTCGTCCGGCACCCCGGAGTCGCCAAGATCGTCTTCACCGGCTCCACCCGGACCGGCAAGCGCGTCATGGAACTCTGCGCCGACCAGGTCAAGCAGGTCACCCTCGAACTCGGCGGCAAGAGCCCGAACATCGTCTTCGCCGACGCCGATCTCAAGGCGGCCGTCGACCCGTTCTCCTTCCTCGACAACGCCGGCCAGGACTGCTGCGCCCGTACCCGCGTCCTGGTCCAGGAGTCCGTGTACGACGAGGTCCAGAGCCTGCTCGCCGAGTCGCTGGCCGGCGTGGTCGTGGGCGACCCCGCCGACGAGAAGACCCAGATGGGCCCGCTGATCTCCCGTCAACAGCTGGACCGCGTACGGTCGTTCGTGCCGGACGAGGCATCCGCGCTGCGGGGCGGCGCCCCCGAGGGGCCCGGCTTCTGGTTCCCGCCGACCGTCCTCACCGGGGAGCGGCCCGACTCCGCCGCCGCCCGCGAGGAGATCTTCGGCCCGGTCGCCGTCCTGCTGCCCTTCACCGACGAGGCGGACGCGATCCGGCTCGCCAACGACACCCCGTACGGCCTCTCCGGCTCCATCTGGACCCGGGACGTCGGCCGAGCCCTGCGGGTCTCCCAGGGCGTCCGCGCGGGCAACCTGTCCGTCAACTCCCACTCCAGCGTCCGCTACTGGACCCCCTTCGGCGGCTTCAAGCAGTCCGGCATCGGCCGTGAGCTGGGCCCGGACGCACTCGCCGCCTTCACCGAAACCAAGAACGTCTTCATCAGCACGGAAGGCCCCGCACAGTGACCTCGACGCCCCCTGAGAACATCTGCCGCCGCCTGGTCGGCCGCACCGCCGTCATCACCGGTGCCGGCAGCGGCATCGGCCTCGCCACCGCGCGCCGGCTCGCCGCCGAGGGCGCCCACATCGTCTGCGGCGACGTGGACGAGGCACGCGGCAAGTCGGTCGCGGAGGAAGTCGACGGGATCTTCGTGAAGGTCGACGTCACCGACCCCGAGCAGGTCGAGGCGCTGTTCAAGACCGCCTACGACACCTACGGCAGCGTCGACATCGCCTTCAACAACGCGGGCATCTCGCCGCCCGACGACGACTCCATCCTGGAGACCGGCCTGGAGGCCTGGAAGCGGGTGCAGGAGGTCAACCTCACCTCCGTGTACCTGTGCTGCAAGGCCGCGATCCCCTACATGCGCCGTCAGGGCAAGGGCTCGATCATCAACACCGCGTCCTTCGTGGCCCGGATGGGCGCCGCCACCTCCCAGATCTCGTACACGGCCTCCAAGGGCGGCGTCCTGGCGATGTCGCGGGAGCTGGGCGTGCAGTTCGCCCGGGAGGGCATCCGCGTCAACGCGCTCTGCCCGGGGCCGGTGAACACCCCCCTCCTCCAGGAGCTGTTCGCCAAGGACCCGGAGCGGGCCGCCCGCCGGCTCGTGCACATCCCGGTCGGCCGGTTCGCCGAGGCGACCGAGATCGCGGCGGCCGTCGCGTTCCTCGCCAGCGACGACTCGTCGTTCGTGAACGCCACCGACTTCCTGGTCGACGGCGGTATCTCGGGCGCGTACGTCACCCCGCTCTAGGGGCCCCAGGCGGCACATCCCCGACGACCGGAACACCGACCCCGCCGGTGTGATTAGAGTGCCGGGATGAGCAGTTCGCCGCCCCCCGGCTGGTATCGCGACCCGTCCTACCCGCTCACCGAACGCTGGTGGGACGGGACCACGTGGACCGACCACCGGCGCCAGCCGGAACAGCCCGTGCCGCCGGTGCTCCAGCCCCAGCCGCCCGCGCGCCGGGGCCCCGGCCGCACCAGGGCCGTGGCCCTGGCCGCCGTCGGAGCCGTCCTGGTGGCCGGGGCGGTCACCGGCGGCGTCCTGCTGCTGGGCGAGGACGGCGACGGCGGCCGGCAGACGAGGACCACCACCGCGTCCCCGACCTCCGAGGCCGAGGACAGCCCGTCACCGACGAAGCCCGCCACCCCGTCCCCCTCCGGGGACGCCGACGTCGTCGTGGACGGCCTCAACGGCATCTCGTTCCCGATCCCCGACGGCTGGGAGAACGGCGACCGATCCGGTGAGGAGGACGCCGTCCTCGTCACCGACGGCACCTTCGACTGCCCCGGCGAGGGCAGTGTCTGCCGCGGTGGCGTCGTCGTCTCACGGACCGTCACCGGCAGTGACGAGACCTCGCCGAAGATCCTCGCCGAGAACGACATCGCGGACGCCGCGAACGACGCCTTCGACCGCGACGCCCTGGAGCAGCAGCCGTACGACGGCATCACGGGTCACGAGGTCGTCGGTTCCGGTTCGGTCGCCGTCGCGGGCCGCGCCGGCTACTACGTGCGCTGGCGGGTGACGACCGGGGCCGGGGCCGGCGGCTACGTCCAGTCCCTCGTCTTCCCCTCCAGCAGTGGCTCCGAGGCCCCGGTCCTGGTCCGGTTCGCCCTCGACGCGGGCGACGACGGCCCCCCGCTCGACGACATCGACGAGATCGTCGAGGGCATCCGGCCGGCGGTCGACGCGGACACCGACACGGGCGGGGGAGTGGGCAGCAGCCTCGGACCCTCGTGATCCCCCGGGCGAGGCCCCGGGAACCCGAGCCCGGGCTCCCGGTCCCCCGGACCTACAGGAACGTGTGACCCTCGCCCCGGTACGTCGGCACGGTCGCCGTCACCTCGTCGCCCTCCACCAGGTGCAGCACGTCGAACCGCTCGCACAGCTCACCGGCCTTGGCGTGCCGGAACCACACCTTGTCCCCGAGCAGCAGATCGTCGGCGGGCGCGCCGAGCAGCGGGGTCTGCACCTCCCCCGGACCCTCCTGCGGGTCGTACTTCAGGCCCTCCGGCAAGTACGGCACCGGCAGCCGGTCGCGGCCGGGCGCACCGGAGGCCGGGTAGCCGCCGCCCAGGACGGTGACGACGCCGACACCCGGGCGTCGTACGACGGGCATCGCGAACAGCGCGGCCGGACGCCCCGTGAACGAGGTGTAGTTGTCGAAGAGCCGAGGCACGTACAGCCCGGACCCCGCGCCGATCTCGGTGACCGCGTCCTCGGCCGCCGTGTGCTGCACACTGCCCGTGCCGCCGCCGTTCACGAACTCCAGGTCCGGCGCCACCCGCCGGACGGCGCGCACCACTTCGGCCCGCCGCGCGGCCAGCTCCTTCTTCGCGGTGGCCTGCATCAGCCGGATGGCACGCGACCGGAACGGCCGCCCGGCCACCGAGTCACCGACACCGGCGACATGACCCTCGTACGCCATGATCCCGACCAGCTTGAACCCCGGGCGCTCGGCCACGGCGCGGGCCATCTCGCCGACCTGCGCGGGGGAGTGCAACGGGGAGCGCAGGGCGCCGACGCGCACCCGTCCGCCGAGCAGCTTCAGCGAGGTGTCCAACTCCAGGCAGACCCGGACGACTTCGGTGCCGCCGCGTCGCGAGTTGTCGATCAGCTGGAGCTGGGCCGGGTCGTCGACCATCACGGTCACCGCGGCGGCGAGCTTGGGGTCGCCCGCCAGTTCGGCGAACGCCGCGTGGTCGGCCGACGGGTAGGCCAGCAGGACGTCGTCGAACCCGGAACGGGCCAGCCACAGGGACTCGTCGAGGGTGAACGACATGATGCCCTGGAAACCCTCACGGGCCAGGACCCGCTCCAGCAGCGCCCGGCAGCGAACGGACTTGCTCGCGACGCGGATCGGCTTGCCGCCGGCCCTGCCGACGAGGTCGTCCGCGTTGGCGTCGAAGGCGTCGAGGTCGACGATCGCCACAGGGGCGTCGAGATGAGCTGTGGCCCGGTCGTACCGGGCCCGGTCGGCGGCGCGCGCAGTCATGCACGAAGCCTGCCAGACATGATTACCGCAGGGTAGGGGGACGTTCCGGGCTAAAGCCGCGGTCCCGCCGACTGGTTCCCGTTCGACCGGGGCCAACCCGTAGAGTGACGCGCACGCAGGGACGACCTCGACGGGGATGCCGATCCGCTGCCACGGGTATGGCTTGCCCGAGGTGTCGGCGGGCCGTCGTCGGGCGACTCCCACGGTATGCGCGACGACCGCTCCCCACGGGTGGTCGGTCACCCGGACGACCGTCGGGTCTGCCGGAACGACGACCTCCGGGTCGGCGGGAAACGACGACCTCCGGGTCTGCAAGGGACGAGGAAACGGGGGGTGCATGAGCACGGAAGCGCGTCGCGCCTCCATTCCCCCACGCCCCCCGGTCCCACCCCGCCCCTCCATACCACCGGGCCAGGACCCGTCGGCCGCGACGCCGGGCACCCCGACGGACACCACGTACCCGACCACCCCGGCACCGGACACCACGTACCCGGCCGCCCCGAACCGGCCGCCGTCCCGCGAGACCGCTTCGGACCGGCAGACACCGGGCAGGGGGCCGACCACGACAGGTGGCTCGGGATCGCGTCCATCGGCCGGTGGCGGCCAGGGAGCGCGGCCGGCCGCGGACGGCGGATCGGGATCGGTGCCGTCGGCGAGGCGGGCGTCCGGGTCGGACCGGGCGGCCTCCGGAACGCAGGGAGCCCTTCCTCCGCTCGGCTCCGGTCCGACGGGCGGCTCCTCGGCGCTGCCGCCCCGCCCCGATCGCGCGCCCTCCGCCGGGGGCGGGACGACCGTGCCGCACCGCCCGCAGCGGCCGCCGGTGGCGGGTGCGCCCGCACGACCCGGCACCCCGCCCCGTCCGGCCTCGGCGCCCCCGTCGACGCCGGGCACGGCACGGGACGTACGGCACCCGGGTGCGGCGGAATCGCCGAACACCGGTGAGAACGGCCGGAGTTCCGGCGGTCCGGGCGAGTCAAGGCCCTCCCGCGCCCGAAGCTCCGGCTCGGCGGCCGGTCACGCGGACCCCATGCGAGGCTCCCGACAGCCGACCACCCAGCGCCCCGGCCACGGCTCCGGCCAGACGAACGGGCGCAACCCGGCGCACGGTTCGGGTGAGGCGACGGAGCAGACTCCCGCCCGGAGCGCCGGGCAGGCGGCGACCGGTCGTGGTCCTGGGCGCGACTCCGGGCAGGGCATCAACGGGCGTGGTCCCACGCGAGGTTCCGGTCAGTCGTTCGGGCAGAGCGCCGGGCGGAGCTCCGTCGCGGACGGTGGTGGCGGCCAGCGCCGCGCCGAACACCCGCGCTTCTCCGACTTCCGACGCACCGCGAACCAGAACACCGGCGCCCCCGCCACCCCGCCGCCGCCCCCGGCGGCCTCCGCCCGTTTCCCGGACACGCCTCCGGCGACGCCGCCCCCTTCCCGTGACGACCGACGAGCGGCCCGGACCCGTTACCCGAACACCCAGCCGCCCACCGCGACCCGTTTCCCGGACGGGCCGCCCGCGGCGTCCGCCCGCTTCCCGGACGAGCCGCCGGCCGCCCGGCGCCCGGACGACACCCCGCCCCCGGCCTCGGCCCGCTTCCCCGATTCCCCACCCGCCGCGCACGACACCGGACGCCGTACGGCCGCTGCCGCGCAGGCCTCGGGCGCCCGAGCCGGTGACCCGGGCGCGCCCCTCGGCGACCGCGCCTCCTGGCACACCGGCCCTTCGGGGACCTCCGCCGACGGCGCACCCCCGCGTTCCGCCGGGCGTGTCCCCGAGGGTGGTCCGTCCCGTCCCGCCGACCGCCACGGCTCGTCACCCCGCCCGCCCGAACAGTCCCCGACGTCGGCGCGGCGCGACCGCGTACCGGCTCCCGGAGGCACCGTGCCGCCCCCGGCCTCGCCCCGCCGACGTCCGCTGCCCGAGGAGGCCGGCCCCGAGGGGACTCCCCGGCCGCGGCCCCTCACCCCCGAGCCCCCCGGTGGCTGGCAGCCTCCGTCGAGTTCCTCCCGGCGGTCGGCCGAGGCCCTCGACGGCGTGCTCGGAACGTCTTCCGGGCGACCCTTCGTGACGTTCGCGCAGCCGGACACCTCTGCCTGGACGCCGCCGGACCCGCACGACGGACGGCGCACACCCCGGCCCACCAAGGCGCGGGCGGCGGCCGTGGCAGCGTGCGTGGTGCTCGGCATGGGACTCATCGGCGGTGCGGCGGCCGGGAGTTGGCTCACCGGGGACGCGGGGGCGGACGACTCCCGCACCACCTTCGCCACGGCCGGCGAGCTGTGGCACGGCGTACCCGTCGACGCGCTGTTCCCGCCCACCGTCCAGGGCGAGGGCGCCGGACCCGGTGGCACCGACCGCACCTGGACCCGGATCGCCGTCGCGCCCGACAGCGGCTGCGCCGACGCCTTCGATCCGCTGCTGCGCAAGGCCCTCGCCCCGGTCGGCTGCCTGCGGCTGCTGCGCGCCACCTACACCGACGCGACCCGCAGCAACGTCACCACCGTCGGCCTGCTGTTCACCAAGACGGACGCCGCCGCCATGACCGCGCTCAGGGCCCGTTTCGCGAAGGACGGCCTCGACCGCCGGACCGATCTGATGCCCCGCCCGTACGCCGCCGAGGACACCGTCGCCGCCGGCTTCGGTGACGACCAGCGGGCCTCCTGGACGATCTCCGTCCTCACCGACGTCCCCGTGGTCGTCTACGCCGTCTCCGGCTTCGCCGACGGCCGCACCGTCACCGATCCGCAGGCCGCCGCGGACGCGATGAAGCCCGGTGCCACCACCGCCCCCGCCCAGTCAGGTCTCGGCCACGAGGCCAAGGGCCTCGCCGACCGCATCGAACGCGGCCTGCGCAAGACCGCCGCGTCCGCCACGGAGCAGCCCTCATGAAAGCCGACAAACCCGAGACCGCCGTACCCGCCCGGCCGGACGGGCGGGCCGAGACCTTCACCGTCGCACCGACCGCCGAGGAGACGGAGCGGACGGGGCGGGTGGAAGCGCCGACGGGGGCGGTCGGAAACGTGCGGCCGACGAGGGAGGCGGCAGCACCGCGGGCCGACGCCCGCCTGGGCGCCGCCGACGTCGGTCGACGCGGACCGCGTCGGCGTCTGCGGACCGGCCTGCTCAGCGTGCCCCTCGCCGCCTCCCTGGCGCTCCTTCCGTCCACCGCCGCGCATGCCGACGGCATCCGGGACCAGCAGTGGGCGTTGGACGCGATGCGCACGCAGGAGGCGTGGCGTACGACGAAGGGCGCCGGGATCACGGTCGCCGTGCTCGACACGGGCGTCGACGACGAACACCCCGACCTGGCCGGCAACGTCCTGCCGACCAAGGACATGGTCGGCTTCGGGGCCTCGCGCGGCGACCGCTCCTGGGCCCGGCACGGCACCGCCATGGCCGGCATCATCGCCGGACACGGACACGGCGTGAACCGCTCCGAAGGCGTCCTCGGCATCGCTCCCGAGGCCAAGATCCTCCCCGTCCGCGTCATCCTCGAGGACGGCGACCCGGCCCGCTCCGAGGCCCGCAGCACCCGGGGCAACGCCCTCGCCGACGGCATCCGCTGGGCCGCCGACCAGGGCGTCGACGTCATCAACCTCTCCCTCGGCGACGACTCCGAGTCCGCCCACCCCGAGCCCTCCGAGGACGCCGCCGTCCAGTACGCCCTGGCGAAGGGCTCGATCGTCGTCGCCTCGGCCGGCAACGGTGGCGAGAAGGGCGACCACGTCTCCTACCCCGCGGCCTACCCGGGCGTGATAGCGGTGACCGCGGTCGACGAGGACGGCGACCGCGCCCCGTTCTCCACCCGCCGCTGGTACGCCACCGTCAGCGCCCCCGGCATGCACGTCGTCATCGCCGACCCGGACCGCAAGTACTACGAGGGCTGGGGCACCAGCGCCGCCGCGGCCTTCGTCTCCGGCGCAGTCGCCCTCGTCAGGGCGGCCCACCCTGGCCTGAGCCCCGCCCAGGTCAAACGCCTCCTGGAGGACACCGCCCGCGAGGCGCCGGTGGGTGGTCGCGACGACTCCCGGGGCTTCGGCTTCGTCGACCCGGCCGCCGCCATCGAGGAGGGTGGCAAGCTCACGCCCGACGACCTCGAGGCCGCGTCGTACGGCGGCAAGTACTTCGGCTCCGGCCCGGACCCGGTCGAGGAGGAGGACCCCACCGCCGGCTGGACGGCCCCCGCCGCGGGCGGCCTCGGCGTGGTCCTGCTGATCACCGCGGTGGTGATCTGGCGCGGCCGGGGTCGCGGCCGACCCGACGAGTTCATCGTCTGACGCCCCGCGCTACGAGGCGCCGGCCGCGTCCGCCACGTCGGCGCCTTCCGTGTCCGCGAAGATCGACACCGCCGCCTTCGCCGCCGCCTCGACCGACGAGATTCCCTTCGCCTTCGTCGAGTGGCCGTCGGACACCACGGCGACCAGATAGTCCCGCCCGTCCACCGAGACGCGGCCGACGCTGTTGATGTCCCACAACCCGGTGGCGGTACGGGGCAGCCACCCGTTCTTCAGGGCGAAGCCGGACCCCGAGGCCCCGCCCGTCGCCGCAGCCGAGACACCCCAGTCCTGGCCCTCGGCGATCCGCCCCATCAGATCCTGGACGTACGCCCGTGAGGCCTCGCTCAGCTCGGAGCTGTCGTCGTCCCCGAACACCTGCCGGAGCAGGACGAGCTGATCGGCCGCCGTGGTCTGGGTGAGGCCCCAGTACAGCCCGTCGCCGCCCGCGGTCGCCGTCAGCCCGAACCGCTCGTTCGCCGCGTCCAGGCCCGCCGCCTGCCCGATGGCCTTCCACAGCGCCGTCGCGGAGACGTTGTCGCTGTCGCGGATCATCGCCGAGGCGTACGCCCTCTCCTGCGCGGTGAGCCGCCGGTCCGCGTCCTGCGCCTGGAGCAGCAGTGCCGCGAGGATGTCCAGCTTGACGATGCTTGCGGTGTCGAACCGGGCGTCCCCGTACCCGGCCGAGTCGCCGGACGCCACGTCGAGCACGGCCACGGACACCGCCGCCCCGTCCTCGACGGTCACCTCCGCCAGGGCCGTCGCGAGCAGTTCGGCGTGATCCACCTCGGGTGCCGCCACCGGTTCCACCGACGCCTCCTCAGCGACCACCGCCGAGGGTGTCGGCGGCCCCGACGACGATACGGCGGGAACGCGGCCGTCGTGCGCCTGGGCCCGCATGAACACCGTCCCCGTGGCCGTGCCGCCCACCAGGACGAGAGAGGCGAGCGCGAGGTGGAGGAGCGGACGGCGCCCGGACGTACGGGCGCGGCGCTGGGCTCGGCGAGAGGGCATGCCGCGATGGTTCTGCGCCGGGCTGTGCGTGTGGTTAGGCGCTTGTTAGATGGTTGTCAGGGATGACTGAGAAAACCGTGAGTCAGGTGACAGCCACGTTTCCGGCCTGCCGAACGCCCAGGAGACTTCCCCCGATAGGGTCGACGACCGTGGCGAACAAGAACATTCCCGACCCCGGCTTCTCCGACGACGACGGTTCCGCCGACCCCCGGCTGAGCGCCGCGCTCGTCGCCTGGGCCGACGACCGGACCGCCGTGGGCCCTGTCCTCGAAGCGCTCAAGGGTGCCCGACTGCTCGTGCCCGTCGTGGCCGTGCTCGGCGAGGTCGAGGTGGACGAGAACGGGCTGCGCCGCGAGAAGACCAGCGAGATGGCGGTGCCCACCCTCAAGGCCGGCGGCCGCACCGCGCTGCCCGCCTTCACCTCCACCGACAGCCTCGCCCGCTGGGACCCCGCCGCCCGCCCCGTCGCCGTACCGCTGCACCAGGCCCTGCAGGCCGCCGCGCACGAGAAGGCCGACACGATCGTCCTGGACCTGGCCGGCCCCGTCCCCTACGAGCTGACCGGCCGCGCCCTGCTCGCGCTCGCCGAGGGCCGCACCACCACCGACCCGCTCGCCGACCCCGCCGTCCTGGACGCGGTGCGCTCCGCCGTCGCCGCCGAGCCGGCCGTGCTCCGCGCCCACCTCGGCCCCGGCCGGGCCGACGGCACCCTCGCGCTCGTCCTCGACGCGACCGCGCCCCCGGCCGAGACCGCGCAGTCCGTCGCCGGACGCCTCGCCGCCGACGACACACTGAGGGCCCGCCTGGTGCGCGGCCTCGACCTGGCACTGCTGCCGGCCGGGGCGACACCACCGGGCGAGCCCCTGTACGTACGGGCGCAGCCGTCGGGGACGGCCGACGGTCAGCCGTAGACCGGGCCCGTGTACTTCTCGCCCGGGCCCTGGCCCGGCTCGTCCGGGACGAGCGACGCCTCGCGGAACGCCAGCTGCAGCGACTTCAGGCCGTCGCGCAGCGGGGCCGCGTGGAAGGAACTGATCTCGGTCGCGGACGCGTCCAGCAGACCGGCGAGGGCGGTGACCAGCTTGCGGGCCTCGTCCAGGTCCTTGTACTTGTCGCCCTCCTCGGTCAGGCCGAGCTTCACCGCGGCGGCGCTCATCAGGTTGACGGCGACCGTCACGATCACCTCGACCGCGGGGACCTCGGCGATGTCGCGGGTCATCGAGTCGAAGTCGGGGTTCTCAGGAGGGGTCTCACTCATGCCCCACACGATAGGCCCCGCCACGTACCCCCCGACCTGCGGGAGCCCGCCGCGGCCCGATTGGCACGTCAGGTTTGAACCCGGTATGGTGGTGTCAAAGACCGGCTGGACACCTGTGTGCCCGGCCCGCAAGTGGAGGCTCCGCACTCCCACCTGACTGTCCTCCGGGACGGCAGGTCACCCGGTCAGACGGCCCCCACCGTTCCGTACGGACGGTGGAGTCGTCCGATACTGCGCCCCGCGGCACACCCGCGGCGGTGCTCCGGCAGTACATGGAGCCCCGCCTGTGTTCCGTCCGGGGCATTTTTCATGGCTCCCGGTGGTTGGTCCTTATGTCAACCAGACATGACGCGGCGGTCCGCCAGACCGTCGTGTGGTGCTACCGAGGAGGATCCATCAGCGCCGAGCCCCGCATCAACGACCGGATTCGCGTTCCCGAGGTGCGACTTGTCGGTCCCAGCGGCGAGCAGGTCGGGATTGTTCCGCTTGCCAAGGCCCTGGAGCTTGCGCAGGAGTACGACCTCGATCTCGTCGAGGTGGCCGCGAACGCCCGTCCGCCGGTCTGCAAGCTCATGGACTACGGGAAGTTCAAGTACGAGTCGGCCATGAAGGCCCGTGAGGCGCGCAAGAACCAGGCGCACACGGTCATCAAGGAGATGAAGCTCCGGCCGAAGATCGACCCGCACGACTATGACACCAAGAAGGGTCACGTCGTCCGGTTCCTCAAGCAGGGCGACAAGGTCAAGATCACGATCATGTTCCGTGGTCGCGAGCAGTCCCGGCCCGAGCTGGGCTACCGACTGCTGCAGCGTCTCGCGGAGGACGTCCAGGACCTCGGGTTCGTCGAGTCGAACCCGAAGCAGGACGGCCGCAACATGATCATGGTCCTCGGTCCGCACAAGAAGAAGACCGAGGCGATGGCCGAGGCCCGTCAGGCTCAGGAAGCCCGGAAGGCGGAAGCGAAGGCCAACCCCGGCAAGTCGCAGAACGCCGCCGAGATCGAGCACGTCGAGGTCGAGGCGCCGGCCGAGGAGCCTGCCGAGGCGTAAGTCCCCGGGACGCGAGTCCGGGGGAAGCCCTGGACACCGGTCCAGGGTGTCAACCGATAGAAATGACGTTCCGTCGTGCCCGGTTTCGCGACCGGGCACCGGAGCGCCACTGACGAGGAGAGAACGGCGCTATGCCGAAGAACAAGTCGCACAGCGGTGCCAGCAAGCGCTTCAAGGTCACCGGCTCCGGCAAGGTGCTCCGTGAGCGCGCCGGCAAGCGCCACCTGCTCGAGCACAAGTCGTCCCGCGTGACGCGTCGCCTCACCGGCAACGCCGAGATGGCCCCGGGCGACGCCGCGAAGATCAAGAAGCTTCTCGGCAAGTGACGCGACGGCGCCCGATCGTCCGTCGATCTCCGCGCGCCGTACGTCAGGACCGGGACCCCATCGATTTCGGGTCGTGTGACGACAACCACGGCCCCGCTACAAGGAGTTAACAAGTGGCACGCGTCAAGCGGGCAGTCAACGCCCACAAGAAGCGCCGGGCGATCCTCGAGCAGGCCTCCGGCTACCGCGGTCAGCGTTCGCGCCTGTACCGCAAGGCCAAGGAGCAGGTCACCCACTCGCTGGTCTACAACTACAACGACCGCAAGAAGCGCAAGGGCGACTTCCGTCAGCTGTGGATCCAGCGCATCAACGCTGCGGCCCGCCAGAACGGCATGACGTACAACCGCCTCATCCAGGGTCTGAAGGCCGCCAACATCGAGGTGGACCGCAAGATCCTCGCCGAGCTGGCCGTCAACGACGCCACGGCCTTCGCCGCGCTGGTCGAGGTCGCGCAGAAGGCGCTGCCGGCGGACGTGAACGCGCCCAAGGCGGCGTGACGCTCGCGCTGGCTGAGCCGTGTGAGATGTGAACCGGACCCGCAGGTGCTTGCCGCCTGCGGGTCCGGGTGTTTTTCGGGTGCGTTGTCGGGCGCGGGCCGGTGGGGCTTCTCGCGCAGTTCCCCGCGCCCCTGAAAGCCCAGCCCCTGCTTTTCAGGGGCGCGGGGAACTGCGCGACCAGCCCCCACGCACCCGCGCCCGACAACGCACCCGAACCCCCCGAGCCTCCGATCCAAAAGGTGACCCATGCCCGCCGTCCCCGAGTTGATCTCCCCCCGGTCCGCCCGCGTCGCCGCGGCCCGTCGGCTGGCGAAGCGGAACTTCCGGGGGAAGGACCGGCTGTTCCTGGCGGAGGGCCCGCAGGCCGTCCGGGAGGCCACCGGGCGCGCGGACACCTTGGTCGAGCTGTTCGTCACGGTCGACGCCGCGGAGCGGTACGCCGACATCGTCGGAGCCGCCCGCGCCGTCGGCGCACGCGTCCACCTCGCCGACGAGGCCGTCATCGCCGACATCTCCACGACGGTCACCCCGCAGGGACTCGTCGGGGTCTGCCGGTTCCTGGACACCCCCTTCGAGGAGATCCTCCAGAGCCGCCCCAAGCTCGTCGCCGTACTCGCCCACGTCCGCGACCCCGGCAACGCCGGCACCGTACTGCGGTGCGCCGACGCCGCCGGAGCGGAGGCCGTCGTGCTCACCGACGCCTCCGTGGACCTCTACAACCCCAAGGCCGTGCGCGCCTCCGTCGGGTCGCTGTTCCATCTGCCGGTGGCCGTCGGCGTACCCGTGGAAGAGGCCGTCGCGGGACTCAAGGACATCGGCGTACGCGTCCTCGCAGCCGACGGCGCCGGCGACGACGACCTCGACGCCGAGCTGGACAAGGGCACCATGGGCGGGCCCACGGCCTGGGTGTTCGGCAACGAGGCCTGGGGGCTGCCCGAGGAGACCCGGGAGCTGGCCGACGCCGTCGTCCGCGTACCGATCCACGGAAAGGCGGAAAGCCTGAACCTGGCGACCGCCGCCGCCGTATGTCTCTACGCGTCCGCCCGTGCACAGCGCGCCTTCGGAGGGTGCCGCACCGTCACGCCCAGCTAGTAGGGTGACGGGCTCGGGGGCCCACTGCACAACGCGAGAGGTGGGGTACGGGGATGAGGGTCGGCACGAGCAGCACACCGGTGGCACGGGACGTGCTCGCCGCATCCGCGGCCCGGCAGGGCGATCTCGCCGAACTGGGCATCGACCCCGACGACCTCCCCGACGGACTGGTCGTGGCCGACGAGAACGGCCGCGTGATCTGCTTCAACGCCGCCGCCGCCCGGATCACCGCCACCCCCGCCGCCGACGCCCTCGGCCGACACCTCGAACGGGCCCTCCCCTTAGAGGACCTCGAAGGGCGCCGCTGGTGGCAGCTGACCGACCCCTACGGGGGGCTCGCCATCCGGGTCGGGCAGCCCGAGCGGAACCTGCTGCTGCCCGGGGCGCGCGAGATCCTGGTATCGGCCCGCTACATCCGTACCGAACCCACCGGCCCCGTCCGCCGCGTCGTCGTCTCCCTGCGCGACACCGAGGCCCGGCGCCGCACCGAACGCAGCCACGCCGAACTCATCGCCACCGTGGCCCACGAGCTGCGCTCACCCCTGACGTCGGTCAAGGGGTTCACCGCGACGCTGCTCGCCAAGTGGGAGCGGTTCACGGACGACCAGAAGAAGCTGATGCTGGAGACCGTCGACGCCGACGCCAACCGCGTCACCCGGCTCATCGCCGAGCTGCTCGACATCTCGCGGATCGACTCCGGGCGGCTGGAGGTGCGCAGGCAGCCCGTCGACATCGGTGCCGCCGTCGGACGGCACATCCAGGCGTACGTCGCCGCCGGACAGCCCGCCGACCGGTTCCTGCTGCGCGTGGAGCAGCCGCTCCCCGCTCTGTGGGCGGACCCCGACAAGATCGACCAGGTGCTGAGCAACCTGCTGGAAAATGCGGTGCGGCACGGCGAGGGAACCGTCACGATTGACGTCACGCCCACGGTGTCTCCCCGGGAGGGGGAGGACACCGGCACGTCGGTCACGGTGAGCGACGAGGGCAGTGGCATCCCGGAGGAGTCCATGAACCGCGTCTTCACCCGCTTCTGGCGGGGCAGCAAGCGCGGCGGCACCGGTCTCGGGCTGTACATCGTCAAGGGCATCGTCGAAGCCCACGGCGGCACCATCACCGTCGGACGCGCCCCCGGCGGCGGCGCCGAGTTCCGATTTACGTTGCCCGTGGCGGCACCGGCCTACCTGGCCTGAGCACCACGGGCGCGTTCGCAAGCCCTCCACCCCGTTAGACTCGGCCTTTGGCACCTTTGTGTCCCAAAAACCGTGACGATCTGTCCACGAGTCGGTACGGGGACCATCCGCCAGCCAATCGGAAGCACGGGAAGAGATGTCGGCACCGAATAAGTCGTACGACCCTGTAGAGGTCGAGGCCTTGAAACCGGAAGAGATCGAGCGCATGCGGGACGAGGCGCTCGCCGCCTTCGCCGCCGCGGACTCCCTCGACGCGCTCCAGGAGGCCAAGGTCGCCCACACCGGGGGCACCTCCCCGCTGGCCCTCGCCAACCGCGAGATCGGCGCGCTGCCGCCGCAGGCCAAGGCCGCCGCCGGCAAGCTCGTCGGCCAGGCCCGGGGCGCGGTGAACAAGGGCCTCGCCGCCCGCCAGAGCGAGCTGGAGGCCGAGCGCGACGCCCGGGTGCTGGTCGAGGAGGCGGTGGACGTCACGCTGCCCTACGACCGCGTACCGGCCGGCGCCCGCCACCCGCTCACCACGCTGTCGGAGCGCATCGAGGACATCTTCGTGGCCATGGGCTACGAGGTCGCCGAGGGCCCCCAGGTCGAGGCCGAGTGGTTCAACTTCGACGCCCTCAACATCGGCCCGGACCACCCGGCCCGGGGCGAGGCCGACACCTTCTTCGTGCAGGGCCCCGAGGGCGGCACCGAGTCCGGCGTGGTCCTGCGCACCCACACCTCGCCCGTGCAGATCCGCTCCCTGCTCGACCGTGAGCTGCCGGTGTACGTGATCTGTCCCGGCCGCGTGTACCGCACCGACGAGCTGGACGCCACGCACACCCCGGTCTTCCACCAGGTCGAGCTGCTCGCCGTGGACGAGGGCCTGACCATGGCCGACCTCAAGGGCACCCTCGACCACATGGTCCAGTCGCTGTTCGGCGAGGGCATGAAGACCCGGCTCCGGCCGAACTTCTTCCCGTTCACCGAGCCGTCCGCAGAGATGGACATGCTCTGCTACGTCTGCAAGGGCGCCTCCGTCGGCAACCCCGACCGCCCCTGCCGGACCTGCTCCAGCGAGGGCTGGATCGAGCTCGGCGGCTGCGGCATGGTCAACCCGCGGGTGCTCACCGCCTGCGGTGTCGACCCCGAGAAGTACAGCGGATTCGCCTTCGGGTTCGGCATCGAGCGGATGCTGATGTTCCGCCACAACGTCGAAGACATGCGAGACATGGTCGAGGGTGACGTCCGGTTCACCCGGCCGTTCGGGATGGAGATCTGATGCGGGTCCCGCTTTCCTGGCTGCGGGAGTACGTCGACCTGCCGGCCACCGAGACAGGTCGTGACGTCCAGGCCAAGCTCATCTCGGCCGGCCTGGAGGTCGAGACGGTCGAGCAGCTCGGCGACGGCCTCAAGGGCCCCCTCGTCGTCGGTCAGGTGCTGACCATCGAGGAGCTGACGGAGTTCAAGAAGCCCATCCGCTTCTGCACCGTCGACGTCGGCACCGCCAACGGCACCGGCGAGCCCCAGGAGATCGTCTGCGGCGCACGCAACTTCGCCGTCGGCGACAAGGTCGTCGTGGTCCTCCCGGGCGCCGAACTGCCCGGCGGCTTCGCGATCTCGGCCCGCAAGACCTACGGCCGCAACTCGCACGGCATGATCTGCTCCAGCGACGAGCTGGGCATGGGCGACGACGGCACCAAGGGCATCATCGTGCTGCCGCCGGAGACCGAGGTCGGCAAGGACGCGATCGAGCTCCTGGAGCTGGTCGACGAGGTGCTCGACATCGCCGTCACACCGGACCGCGGCTACTGCCTGTCGATCCGCGGCGTCGCCCGCGAGACCGCCATCGCCTACGGTCTGCCGCTGCGCGACCCGGCACTCCTCGACGTCCCTGGCCCGAACGCGTTCGGCCACCCCGTCCAGGTGTCCGACCCGCTCGGCTGCGACCGCTTCACGGCCCGCACCGTCACCGGTCTCGACCCCGAGGCGCGCTCCCCGATCTGGCTCAAGCGCCGGCTGCAGAAGGTCGGCATGCGTCCGATCTCCCTCGCCGTCGACATCACCAACTACGTGATGATGGAGCTCGGCCAGCCCCTGCACGCCTACGACCGCTCCCTCGTCCAGGGCACGATCGGCGTCCGCCGGGCCGAGGAGGGCGAGAAGATCGTCACCCTCGACGGCACCACCCGCACCCTGCACGCCGAGGACCTGGTCATCACCGACGAGCGCGGCCCCATCGGCCTCGCCGGTGTCATGGGCGGCGCCAACACCGAGATCGCCGACCACGACGCCACCGAGAACGGTGGGAACGCCTCCACCGACGTCGTCATCGAGGCCGCCCACTTCGACCAGGTCGCCATCGCGCGCACGGCCCGCCGGCACAAGCTGTCGTCGGAGGCGTCGCGTCGCTTCGAGCGCGGCGTCGACCCGCTGGCCGCGGCCGCCGCCGCCCAGCGCACCGTGGACCTGCTCGTGCTCCTCGCGGGCGGCACCGCCGACGCGGGCGTCACCGAGGTGATCGCCCCGTCCGCACCCCGCACGATCACGATCCCGGCGGACCACCCGGACAAGGTCGCGGGCGTCGAGTACGGCCGCGAGACCGTCGTACGCCGCCTCCAGGAGGTCGGCTGCGACGTCTACGGTCAGGACGAGCTGATCGTCACCGTGCCGTCCTGGCGCCCCGACCTCACCGACCCGAACGATCTGGCGGAGGAGGTCATCCGCCTGGAGGGCTACGAGAACCTGCCCTCCACGCTGCCCAAGCCCCCGGCCGGGCGCGGCCTCACCCAGCGGCAGCGGCTGCACCGCCGGGTCGGGCGGGCGCTGGCCGGTGCCGGATACGTCGAGGCACCCAACTACCCCTTCACCGGCGAGCAGGTCTTCGACCAGCTCGGTCTGGAGGCGGACGACCCGGCCCGCCGCGTCGTCAAGCTCACCAACCCGCTCAACGACGAGGAGCCCGCGCTGCGCACCTCGCTGCTGCCGGGGCTGCTGGGCGCGCTGCGGCGCAACGACGGCCGGGGCACGCACGACCTCGCCCTGTTCGAGACCGGCCTGGTCTTCCTCCCCCGGGAGGAGCAGCGCGTCGCCGTCGCGCTGCCGGTCGACCGCCGGCCCACCGACGAGGAGATCGCGACGCTGAACGCCGCGCTGCCCGAGCAGCCGCGCCACGTCGCCGTCGTCGTCGCCGGAGCCCGTGAGCAGGCCGGCTGGTGGGGCAAGGGCCGCCCGGCCGACTGGGCCGACACCGTCGAGGCCGGTCGCGCGGTCGCCCGCGAGGCCGGTGCCGAACTGGTCGTCCGCAAGGGCCAGTACGGCCCCTGGCACCCCGGGCGCTGCGCCGAGTTCGTGGTCGTCGCCGACGGCACCGAGCGGGTCGTGGGCCACGCCGGTGAGCTGCACCCGCGCGTCCTCAAGGCGCTCGGGCTGCCGGCCCGGACCGCCGCGATGGAGATCGACCTGGACGCCCTGGAGCAGGTGGGGGACAGCACCCCGCAGGCGCCGAGCATCTCCACGTTCCCCGTCGCCACGCAGGACGTCGCGCTCGTCGTCGACGCGTTCGTGCCGCACGCCGACGTGGAGGCCGCGCTGCGTGAGGGCGCGGGTGAACTCCTGGAGGGCATCCGGCTGTTCGACGTGTACGAGAACGCGGAGCAGTTGGGCGACGGGCGGAAGTCGCTGGCGTACGCGCTGCGCTTCCGGGCCGCGGATCGCACGCTGACCGTGGACGAGGCGTCGGCGGCCCGGGACGCGGCGGTCGCCCTCGCGGGCGAGCGCACGGGAGCGGTGCTGCGTAGTTAGGGCGCCCAGGGGCATGGGGGCACGGGGGCCAGCCCCCGTGCCCCCGTCGCTTTCCCGCGTCACCTCACTCATTCGGGTGACAAATGTGGGTGATCGCCTCCATCCGGCCGTCCGGTGGACAGAATCGGACCGGCCTTTCTGGGCCTAACGCGCTGTCCGGGCCTGATGGGGGGCCAACGGCATGATTCGAGTCAGGGCTGGGCTTCCTCGCCGGACATGGTCCCGGGGGCGAGGGCTGTTCGGCCGGCGGTCCGTCCGTGCCGGTGCCCGGATGGTCGGAGGCGTCGTGTGCCTCGCGGTCGGCACGGGGCTGATGCTGCACGTCAGGCAGGTGATGCTGCGGGAAGTGCGGCAGGCGCGCGCGGTCGCGGGCGCCGTGCGGAGCGTGCTGCTCAGGCCGCTGCCCGCTCGGATCGACGGGCTCGCCACCGCCGCCGCCCAGCTCTCCGCAGACCGGGGTACGACCGTCGGCGGCGACCTGTACGAGGTGATCGCCACCGAGCACGGTGTACGGGTGGTGATGGGCGACGTACGCGGGCACGGTATCGCCGCGATCGGGACCGTCGCCGCCGTCCTCGGCAGCTTCCGTGAGGCCGTCCACGACGAGGCCGAACTCGTCGGCGTCCTGGCCCGTCTCGACCGTGCCCTCGCCCGCCATCTGCGGGACCGCGCCCGCACCGAGGTCACCGAGGACTTCGTCACCGTCCTCCTGCTGGAGATCACCCCCGACGGCGAACTCCACGCCCTGAACTGCGGCCATCCCTGGCCCTATCTGCTCAGTGGCGGCCGAGTGTCACCCGTCACCCGCGCCGACCCCCTGCCCCCGCTCGGCCTCTTCCCGCTGCCCGCGGAACTGCCGGTCACGGCCTGCGGCCAACTCCTCCCGGGCGAGGCCCTGTTCCTGCACACGGACGGGGTGGAGGACGCGAGGGACAGCCAGGGTCGGTTCTTTCCTCTGGGCATCGCACTGGCGGCGGCCGTACGGGGCCGCCCCATCTCCCCCCATTCCGTCCTGCGGGCCGTCTTCACCCAGCTCCTCCGCCACACGGGAGGAAGGCCCAAGGACGACGTCGCCATACTGGTACTCCGCAATGAGCGTCCACTTGTTCTCAGGGGCGCGGGGAACGGCACCACCGGCCACGACCTGCCCGCGGTCGGCAAGCCGCCTGTCGCCCCTACCCGCTAGTGCCTGTCGCGGCACCAGGCGCCCCGGCCGCGCCCGGACGGGCCACCGCACTGTACGAGGGGGAGCCGGCGGCCCGTCGGCCTCTTGGCGAGGGATGTCAGTCAACCTGTCCGAAACTCTCTGCGACAGCGCGCACACAGCCCGAATTCGGGCGTTCCCATCACACCCCGTGTGAAGAGGGAGGCGCTACGCTGCGATTCGCCGGCACCGAGCCTCCGGAGGGCCCCATGCAGCCCAACACCCTGCTCGACGCGATCCTCGACGAGGCCGGTATCTCCCACGCCGGTCTCGCCGCCCACGTCAACCAGGCGGGACGGGCCCGGGGGCTGGCGCTGAGATACGAACACACCGCCGTGGCACGGTGGTTGAAGGGACAGCGGCCGCGCGGACAGGTGCCCGACCTGATCTGCGAGGTGCTCGCCGGGCGGCTGCGCCGGACCGTCACCCTCGACGACATCGGGCTCGGCGTGCCGGGTGAGGCCGCCTCCCCGCACGGTGCCGGGCTCTCCGGCTTCGTGGAGCGCGCCACCGCCCTGTGGCGCTCCGACGAACAACAGCGCCCCCACGTCCTCGGCGCCCCCGCCGTCACCGGGACGCCCGCCGTGATGCCCGTCTGGGAGTGGGAGAACCCGCCGGAGGACGTCGACGTCTCCCGGGGCGGACGGCACCGCGTCAGCATGGCCGACATCGAAATGCTGCGCGCGGCCCGGACACACTACGAGCAGATGTACCGCAAGGCCGGCGGCGTCGCCACCCGCACCCGGATCGTCGGGTTCCTCAACGCCGAGGCCGCGCCGCTGCTTCGGGGCAGTTACACCGACGCCACCGGCCGCCAACTGCACCGGGCCACAGGCGGGTTGGTCGCGATCGCCGGGATCTGCGCGTACGACTCCGACGCCCACGGCCTCGCCCAGCGCTACTTCCACCAGGCGCTGCGGCTGGCCAAGGCCAGTGGGGACCGGGGGCTGGGGGCGTATGTGATCGCGCTCCTCGTCAACCAGTCGCTGTTCATGCGGGAGCACCGCCAGGCCGTCGCCTTCGCCGAGGCGGCGCTGCGCACGGCCGGCCCGCACATCACCCCGGCGCTCGCCTCCGACCTGTACGCGATGCAGGCGAAGGCGTACGCGCACCTGGGCGACGGCACGAGCGCGCTGTCCTGCATCCGGCGGGCGGAGCAGGCCGCCGAGCGCATCCGGCGCGGGTACGAACCCGATGAGACCGGCTATGTCCAACCCGGCCTGGTGAACGTACAGGTGGCGGAGGCGCTGCTCAGCCTCGGTGACCTGACGGCCGCGGCGGAGCACGCCACGGCGGCCGTCGACACCCCGGCGCACGACCGGGGGCGGGTGCACCGGCTCGCGATGCTCAGCCAGATCGAACTGCGGCAGGGCAACGCGGACAAGGCGGTGGCCACGGCCGTCGAAATGGCCGAGCGGGCGCGCGGAATGGAGTCCATGCGCCTGCGTGACAGATTGCGGGCGGTACGCGAACACCTCGTGCGCAGCGACTGCGCGGGCACGTCCGAGGCCGCCGAACTCATCGACGGGGCACTGCGCGTACCGCTCTGACGCCGTCCCGGGGGCGCGGCCGTGCACCGGCTGTGCGCCTGCTGTCACCAAGCTCCTGCTGCGATATTGCCACTTACTCGGCGGAAGGTGGCAGAACCGTGCAGTGGACGAAACAGAGCGAACAAATCGTGTACTCGAACCGCTGGTTCAGCGTCAATCTCGCGGATGTGGCGTTGCCGGACGGGCGGCACCTCGATCACTTCCTGATACGGCTGCGGCCTGTCGCCGTGGCCACCGTGGTCAACGAGGCGAACGAGGTGCTGCTCCTGTGGCGGCACCGCTTCATCACCGACAGCTGGGGCTGGGAGCTCGCGGCGGGCGTCGTCGAGGACGGCGAAGCCATCGCCGAGGCGGCCGCCCGCGAACTGGAGGAGGAGACCGGATGGCGGCCGGGACCCCTGCACCACCTGATGAGCGTCGAGCCCTCCAACGGGCTCACCGACGCCCGGCACCACGTGTACTGGGCCGACGAGGGCGCGTATGTCGGTCACCCCGTGGACGACTTCGAGTCGGACCGTCGGGAATGGGTTCCCCTCAAGCTCGTCCCCGACATGGTCGCCCGCGGCGAGGTCCCGGCCGCCACCATGGCGGCCGCCCTGCTCCTGCTGCACCATCTCCGGCTCGGACAGGACACCAAGCCGTGAATCCCCCGCCGTGTCCCGCCCTGGAGGCTAGCGGCCCAGCGCCTGCCAGACGGACACCACCAGGGCGCCCAGGGCCGTGAGGGCCGCCACCGCGGGCAGCGGCCAACGGGCGTGCTCCAGGGTGACGACCCGCGTGTTGAGGTCGTCGAGTTCCTTGGCGCTCTGTTCGGCGCGGTGGCTCAGCAGGGTCAGCCCTCCTTCGACGCGGGTGTGCGCCACATCCAGGCGGCGACGTAACTCTGCGAGTTCGCCGTGGTGCACCGGATGCTCGGGGTCGATGGCCACGAGTCCGCTCCTTTCTGTAGTCATCCCATCCCTTGCACGCGCACCTGAAGTCAACTCGCCTGGTGGGCGCGTGGGGAGAGTGTGCGGACGGCATATGCGTGTCCGCCGCGCACACGGTGTGTGAATACGACGGGCCCGGCACCCGATGGGGTGCCGGGCCCGTGCGCGAAAGGGAACTGACCGTGCGTAGTCGGACTGTCGGGGATCAGGCGTACGCGTAGAAGCCCGAACCCGTCTTCCGGCCGAGCCGCCCCGCGTCCACCATGCGCTGGAGCAGCGGGGGAGCGGCGTACAGCGGCTCCTTGTACTCCTCGTACATCGAATTGGCGATCGAGACGATGGTGTCCAGGCCGATCAGATCGGAGAGCCTCAGCGGACCCATCGGGTGGGCACAGCCCAGCTCCATGCCGTTGTCGATGTCCTCGCGGCCCGCGATGCCCGACTCGAACATCCGGATCGCGGAGAGCAGATACGGCACCAGCAGCGCGTTGACGACGAAGCCCGAGCGGTCCTGGGCCCGCACGGAGTGTTTGCCGAGCACCTTCTCGGCGAACAGCTGCGCCCGGCTGAGCGTGCCCTCGGAGGTGGTCAGCGCCGGGATCAGCTCGACGAGCTTCTGCACCGGGGCCGGGTTGAAGAAGTGGATGCCGATGACATGGTCCGGCCGCGAGGTGGCGACCGCGAGCTTCACCAGCGGGATCGAGGAGGTGTTGGAGGCGAGGATCGCGTCCGGGCGGGTCACCACCTGGTCGAGCACCTGGAAGATCTCCGTCTTCACCTGCTCGTTCTCCACGACCGCCTCGATGACGAGGTCACGGTCGGCGAACTCGCCGAGATCGGTGGTGAAGCTCAGGCGCGCCTGGGTCCCGTCCCGCTCCGCCTCGGTGATCTTGCCGCGCTCGGCGGCCTTGGACAGGGAGTTGAACAGCCGGGTGCGGCCGATCTCCAGGGCTTCGCCGGTGGTCTCGGCGACCTTGACGTCCAGTCCGGCGCGGGCGCACACCTCGGCGATGCCCGCTCCCATCTGGCCGCAGCCCACGACTCCGACGCGTGCAATGTCTCCCGCCGGGATGTCCGTCACATCGTCCCTTTCACTGGGTTTCGTGCCTGGCAGATACCCCTGGTGGAGGCCTGCGCCAAACCTGCACGTTACCCGCGACGCCTACTGATCAGTATCCCGGGTGCCCCATGGAAGGCTGGCCTGGAACGGTCCGCGCGCGGGCGGACAGGTGGGACGCGGTAGGCGGAGGTAATGAGGATGCATCGCAAGCCACGGATGTCACGGCGGGCCTTCTGGGCGACCGCGGCGGCGACCCTGGTGGCGGCGGGAGGCGTGGCGGCGGGCACCGCCATCGCCGGCGGCGAACCGAGCCCGCGCCGCAGGGCGGGGGAGGGTGAGCTGCGCGGCATGTGGCTGGCCACCGTCGTCAATCGGGACTGGCCCTCGAAGTCCGGCCTGACCGCTGCCGAACAGCGTGCCGAACTCCTCGCTCACCTCGACACCGCCGTGGACCGTCGCCTCAACGCGGTGATCTTCCAGGTTCGCCCCAGCGCCGACGCCCTCTGGCCCTCCCCGTACGAGCCCTGGTCGCAGTACCTCACCGGCACCCAGGGCAAGGACCCCGGCTGGGACCCGCTGGGCACGGCCGTCGAGGAGGCGCACGCCCGGGGGCTCGAACTGCACGCCTGGTTCAACCCGTACCGGGTCGCGGTCCACGCCGACCCGAGCCGGCTGGTCGCTTCCCATCCGGCCCGGCAGAGCCCCGACTGGGTCGTCCCCTACGGCGGCAAGCTCTACTACAACCCCGGCATCCCCGCCGTCCGCGCCTTCGTGGAGAAGGCCATGCTCGACGCCGTCCGCAGGTACGCCGTGGACGCCGTGCACTTCGACGACTACTTCTACCCGTACCCGGTGGCCGGCCAGGTCTTCGACGACGACGCGGCCTTCGACCGGTACGGCGCGAGCTTCCCCAACCGGGCGGCCTGGCGGCGCGACAACATCGACCGGCTGGTGCGGGAGACGGCGGCCCAGATCAAGGCCATCCGCCCCGGCACCCAGTTCGGGATCAGCCCCTTCGGCGTGTGGCGCAACGCCGCGACCGACGAAC
The DNA here is from genome assembly GCF_019599145.1 of Streptomyces akebiae. Taxonomy (NCBI): domain Bacteria; kingdom Bacillati; phylum Actinomycetota; class Actinomycetes; order Kitasatosporales; family Streptomycetaceae; genus Streptomyces; species Streptomyces akebiae. The sequence goes on from NZ_CP080647.1 coordinate 8,399,615, forward strand.
TGGGCTCGGACACCCGGGCGGGCGTGCAGACCTACGACGACCTGCACGCGGACACCCGGAAATGGGTCCAGGAGAACTGGATCGACTACATCGTCCCGCAGCTGTACTGGAACATCGGCTTCAGCGCCGCCGACTACGCCAAGCTGGTGCCCTGGTGGGCGGAGACCGCCCGGGGCAGCGGGACGCGGCTGTACATCGGCGAGGCCCTCTACAAGGCGGGCGACCCGGCACAGCCCGCGGCCTGGCAGGACCCGGCGGAGCTGTCGGCGCACCTCACCCTCGCCCGCGACTTTCCCGAGGCACGCGGACATGTCTTCTTCTCGGCCAAGGAGGTCGGCCTCGACAAGATCGGCGCGATGGCACGCGTGGTCGCCGACCACTACCAGCGGCCGGCGGAACCACCGCGCCGACGGAACCGGGGGTGACGGAAGCGGGAGTGCCGGAACCGGTGTGCCGGGGCTGCCGCTACTCGTCGTCCCCGAGGTGACGGACGACGGTGTCGGGGCCCGGGGACATCAGCGCCTCGTGCCCGTCGTCGAACCTGACCTTGTAGGGTGGATTCCCGTTCTGGCCGAGCACCTCCAGGACCTCCGCGGTCCGGTCGTGGTGCCCGACGGTCCTGCCGTGCACCAACAGGGTGTCGCCTTTGGCTGCCTGCATCGGGGGCCTCCTCGTCTTGCACGGGAGTGGCGGTCCGTGACCTCAGTCTATTGCGGGGGGCGCCGGTCGGACCGGTCGCGTACGGGCTCTCGGGTGGACGAGCGCTGGGTGACCGCGATGCAGACCAGTACCGCGGCGGCCGTCAGGGGCGCGGCCGGGGTGAGCTGCTCACCGAGGAGCAGCACCGACCACACCAGTGTGAGCAGCGGCTGAGCAAGCTGCAACTGGCTGGCCTTCGGTATGCCGATGGCCGCCATGCCCCGGTACCAGACGACCAGCCCCAGGAACTGCGACCCGGCCGCCACCCACAGCAGACCGGCCACACTGTGCGCGGTCAGCCGCGCCGGCTCGTGCGCCAGGGCCAGCAGCGCGCCCGGCACGCTCAGCGGCAGACAGAACACCAGGGCCCAGCCGATGACCTGCCAGCCGGGCATCACCCGGGCCAGTCGGCCGCCCTCGGTGTAGCCGGCCGCGCACACCAGCAGGGCGCCGAAGAGACAGAGGTCGGCCGTGGTGAGGGAGCCGCCGCTCTGCGTCACGGTGAACGCGAGTACGGCGACGGCTCCGGCGACGGCGGCCGTCCAGAAGGCGCGCGAGGGGCGGGTGCCCATGCGCAGGGCCGAGAACAGGGCGGTCGTCAGCGGGAGCAGACCGACCACGACGGCGGCGTGCGCGGTGGTGGAGGTCTGGAGCGCGAGCGTGGTCAGCATCGGGAAACCCAGCACGACACCGGCTGCCACGACCGCGAGCCCCGCCCAGTGTGGACGGCCCGGCAGCGGCACCCGCAGGACCAGCAGACACACGCCCGCGATGACGGCGGCCAGGGCGCTGCGCACGGCCACCAGTGACCAGGGGCCGAAGCCCTCCAGGCCCCAGGCGGTGGCGGGGAAGGTGAGGGAGAAGGCGGTGACACCGAGCGCTGCCTGGAGCGTGCCGCCGACGCGGTGGCCGTGGCTGTGGCGGCGGCTGTAGCGGTGACGGCGCGGGAGCGCGGCGGGGGCGGCCTGACCGGCGACGGTGCCGGTGTCGGTGCCCGGGGTGGTCGGTCGCGGCTCGGTGTCCTGTGGCCGGTCGGTGTCCACCGCTACTGACGAACCGGCGATAGCGCTACTCTCTACTCTCATGCATGAGCGTAGCAGTGTCATGGAACTGGCGGAACAGCTGCGAAAGGAGCTTGACCGCTACTCCGTAGGTGGAAAGCTGCCGTCGAGCCGGGCCCTCGTCGAGCGATTCCGGGTGAGCCCGGTGACCGTGTCGCGGGCCCTCGCGCACCTGGCTGCGGAGGGGCTCGTGGTGACCCGGCCCGGGGCGGGCGCCTTCCGGGCCGCCCCGCGCCAGGGCGGTACGGCGCCGGTGGGGGACACCTCCTGGCAGGAGGTCGCGCTGAGTGCCGACGGCAGCGCCGAGCCGTCGCCCCGCACGGTGGACGCCTCCGGGGTGCTGGTCTCGCTCGCCTCTCCGCCGCCCGGTGTCATCGAGTTCAACGGCGGCTATCTCCACCCGTCGCTGCAGCCGGAGCAGGCGATGGGAGCCGCCCTGTCCAGGGCGGGGCGTCGGCCCGGGGTGTGGGCGAGGCCGCCGGTCGAGGGAGTGCCGGAGCTGCGCGAGTGGTTCGCGCGGAGCATCGGCGGAGCGATCACCGCGGCCGAGGTGATCGTCGCGGCGGGCGGGCAGTCCGCCCTGACCACCGCGCTGCGCGCCCTCGCGCCGCCCGGGGCGCCCGTGCTCGTCGAATCACCCACGTATCCCGGCATGCTGGCGATCGCCCGGGCGGCCGGGCTGCGGCCGGTGCCGGTGCCGGTGGACGCGGACGGGGTCAGACCCGCCCTCCTCGCCGACGCGTTCAAGGCGTCCGGCGCCCGGGTCTTCGTCTGTCAGCCGCTCTTCCAGAACCCCACCGGCGCGACCCTGTCGGTCGACCGCAGGGGCGAGGTGCTGCGGATCGCCCGCGAGGCGGGGGCGTTCGTCGTGGAGGACGACTTCGTACGCCGTCTCGTGCACGAGGACGCGGGGCCCCTGCCGCGGCCCCTGGCGGCCGGCGATCCCGACGGCGTGGTCGTGCACGTCTCCTCGCTGACCAAGGCGACCTCGCCCAGCTTCCGGGTGGGTGCCCTGGCCGCACGGGGCCCGGTCCTGGAGCGGCTGCGCGCCATCCAGGTCGTCGACACCTTCTTCGTGCCGCGCCCCCTTCAGGAGGCCGCCCTCGAGCTCGTCGGCTCGCCCGCCTGGCCCCGCCATCTCCGTTCGGTGTCAAGGGAGTTGAAGCTCCGGCGGGACGCGCTCACGTCCGGGCTGCGGTCGCGCCTCCCGCAACTCGCCCTGCCCCACGTCCCCTCCGGCGGCTACCACCTGTGGCTGCGTCTCCCCGACGGCACCGACGAGCCCGCCCTGGTCGCCGCCGCCCTCCGCGCCGGTGTCGCCGTCACTCCCGGCCGCCCCTACTTCAGCGCCGAACCCCCGGCCGGCCACCTGCGGTTGAGCTTCGCGGGGGTCGCGGGCGCGGGCGAGATCGCGGAAGGGGTGCGGCGTCTGGAGGAGGCTGTAAACGGTTCGACAGCGGGCGCCCGGCCTGCGAACGTCTCGCCATGAGCGACGAGTCGAACCCTGCAGCCCCGAAGGGCTACGAGATCTCCGCCGATCCCGGACGCATCGATGTCGGACGGGTCCACCACTGGCTGTCCACCGACGCCTACTGGGCCCTCGGCCGCGCCCGCGAGAAGCAGGAGAGCGCGATCCGGGGATCCCTCAACTTCGGGGCGTACGAGGTGGCTTCGGGGGAGCAGGTCGCCTACGCGCGGGTGGTGACCGACCGGGCCACGTTCGCCTGGCTGTGCGACGTGTACGTCGCTCCGTCGGCGCGCGGGAACGGGCTCGGCACCGCGCTGGTCGCGGCCGTGCGTGAGCACCTGCGGTCGTACGGGCTGCGGCGCGTCCTGCTCGCCACGCACGACGCGCACGGCGTCTACGCGAAGCTCGGGTTCGAGCCGCTCGCCAAGCCCGACCAGTGGATGGCGCTGGTGTTCGACTGAGGGGCCGGGTGTGGCGGCGCGGGCCCGGAGCGCGGGACGGAGTACCCCGGGTAACTCCTGAGTAACGCCTCTTGACCTGCGCAGAACCCCGTTCCACCATCGCCGCATGCATCTTCGGGTCACGTTCGTCGCCGCCGCGCGCTGCTCCTCGCTGCTCGCGGAGCGTTTCGAGGACGACCGGCCGCTGGACCAGGCAGGCTGGGACGAAGTGCAGCGTGCCGCCCATGAGCTGGTGCCGCTGGCGGCGGCCGAGCTGCGCTACTGCTCGCCCACGCCCCGCAGCCGGGCCACCGGGGACGCCCTCGGCTACGCGCCGCTGGCCCAGCCCGCACTGCGGGACTGCGACATGGGCCGCTGGCGCGGTTTCACGCTGGGCGAGGCCATGGCGCGGGAGCCCTCGGCCGTGGACGCCTGGCTCGCCGACCCGCACGCCACCCCGCACGGCGGCGAGTCGCTGGTCGGCTTCATCTCCCGCATAGGCGGATGGCTCGAAACCCGTCCGCTGGGCGAGGGCGGCCGTGTCGTCGCGGTGGCCGAGCCGTCCGTGCTGCGCGCCGCCCTGGTCTACGCGCTGAAGGCTCCGCCGTCGTCGTACTGGAACATGGACATCCGTCCCCTGTCGACGGTCACGGTCGCCGGCCACGCGGGCCGCTGGAACCTGCGGTTGGGCGCGGCGCAGTAGGCCGAGGGGCGCCGGTCGGCGGGTCGCGGGTGTAGTCGGTGATCAGGAGCTGGTCCTTCGCGGGGCCGCCGACCCGCCAGATCGTCCGCCAGCGGGACTCGTCGTACACCTCGAACTCGCCCCGGTAGAGGTCGGCGACGCAGGGGTGGTCCGCGCGCCACCGGCCGGTGGTCAGATCCAGGTCGTGGAAGGCGCGGCCGTCGGCGAAACGGACGTCCGCCGTGCCGGGCGCCGCCCCCGGCAGGAAGCGCAGGGTGCGTTCGGCGGGGCGACGGACGCCCTGCCAGACGAAAGTTCCGGTTTCCCGGTGCAGCAGGCCGCCGTCGTCCAGCGGGCTGAAAAGGGTCGTCCCGGAGAACTCCCCCTGCGCGCCGTTCGCGAGATCCCGCACGGACCGCAGGACCCGCCACGCCCCGAAGAGGTGGGCGAGGACATCGGGAACTGGCAGGAAACCGCTCATCCGTCCTTCCTTTCCGAGACTTTCGGTGCTGCGCGACCCGTTGACGCTGTCTCGGTCACCTCCCTATCTTGCCGTTCGAAGTGTTGATCATTGTCCGGCATTTCGAACGCCCCAAGCGTGTCAAACACGCCATGCACGCCATGCAACTCCCTGCACCTCATGACCCCCACCCCGAGCCGCGGAGTATCCATGTCACGCAGTACCCGCACCCGTTGGAGACTCGGCCTCACCGCCACCGCCTTCCTGGTGGCCGCCGCATCCGTCCCGGCCCCCGCGCACGCCGAGGACGTCACCGACTACGCGATCACCGTCAACCCGGCCGCCAGGGGCGCGAAGATCGACGACACGATGTACGGCGTCTTCTTCGAGGACATCAACTGGGCCGCCGACGGCGGTCTGTACGCCGAACTCGTGCAGAACCGGTCCTTCGAGTACTCGACCGCCGACAACCGCGCCTACACCCCCCTCACCTCGTGGACCGTGGACGGCACCGCGCAGGTCGTGAACGACGCCGGCCGGCTCAACGAGCGCAACCGCAACTACCTCTCGCTGGGCGCCGGTTCAGCCGTCACCAATGCGGGCTACAACACCGGCGTCCACGTCGAGGAGGGCAAGAAATACGACTTCTCGGTGTGGGCCCGCGCCGACCGCCGCACCGCGCTGACCGTCACCCTCCAGGACGCCGACGGCACGCTCGCCGAGGCCCGGCGGGTGGCGGTCAAGGGGGGCTGGGCCAAGTACCGGGTCTCCTTCAAGGCGACGCGGACCAGCTCCGACGGCCGTCTGACCGTCGCCTCCGCCGACGCCGTCGCCCTCGACGAGGTGTCCCTGTTCCCGCGCGACACCTACAAGGGGCACCGGAACGGCCTGCGCAAGGACCTCGCCGAGAAGATCGCCGCATTGAAGCCGGGCTTCGTCCGCTTCCCGGGCGGCTGCCTCGTCAACACCGGCTCGATGCAGGACTACAGCGAGGCCTCCGGCTGGGAGCGCAAGCGCTCGTACCAGTGGAAGGACACCATCGGCCCGGTGGAGCAGCGCGCCACCAACGCCAACTTCTGGGGCTACAACCAGAGTTACGGCCTCGGCTACTACGAGTACTTCCAGTTCTCCGAGGACATCGGCGCCATGCCGCTGCCCGTGGTACCCGCCCTCGTCACCGGCTGCGGCCAGAACAAGGCCACCGACGACGAGGCCCTGCTCCAGCGGCACATCCAGGACACACTGGACCTCATCGAGTTCGCCAACGGGCCCGTGACCAGCACCTGGGGCAAGAAGCGGGCGCAGATGGGCCACCCGAAGCCCTTCCACCTCACCCACCTCGGCGTCGGCAACGAGGAGAACCTGCCGAACGAGTTCTTCGCCCGCTTCCAGAAGTTCCGGGCCGCCATCGAGGCGAAGTACCCGGACATCCAGGTGATCTCGAACTCCGGTCCCGACGACACCGGCGCCACGTTCGACACCGCCTGGAAGCTGAACCGCGAGGCCGACGTCGACATGGTCGACGAGCACTACTACAACAGCCCGCAGTGGTTCCTCCAGAACAACGACCGCTACGACTCCTACGACCGCGGCGGCCCGAAGGTCTTCCTCGGTGAGTACGCCTCCCAGGGCAACGCCTTCAAGAACGCGCTCTCCGAAGCCGCGTTCATGACAGGCCTGGAGCGCAACGCCGACATCGTGAAGCTGGCCTCCTACGCGCCGCTCCTCGCCAACGAGGACTACGTGCAGTGGCGCCCCGACATGATCTGGTTCAACAACCACGCGTCGTGGAACTCCGCCAGCTACGAGACGCAGAAGCTCTTCATGAACAACGTCGGCGACCGTGTGGTGCCCTCGACGGCCACCGGCACACCGGCGCTGACCGGACCGATCACCGGAGCCGTGGGTCTCTCCACCTGGGCCACGACGGCGGCGTACGACGATGTGTCGGTGACCTCGGCCGACGGCTCGTCCCTGTTCACCGACGACTTCGGCCAGGACGCGTCGAAGTGGAACCACACCGGTGCCGGCAGCTGGAGCGTCCAGGACGGACAGTACGTGCAGAGCGACGTGGCCGCCGAGAACACCATGGTCACGGCCGGTGACACCGCCTGGCACGACTACGACCTCAAGGTGAAGGCCACCAAGAAGTCCGGCAAGGAGGGCTTCCTCGTCGCCTTCGGCGTCAAGGACACCGGGAACTACTACTGGTGGAACCTCGGCGGCTGGAACAACACCACCAGCGCGGTCGAACAGGCCGTCGACGGCGGCAAGTCCTCGCTCATCTCCAAGCCGGGCACGATCGAGACCGGCCGTACGTACGACGTCGAGGTCAAGGTGCGCGGCCGGCAGGTGACCCTGCTGCTGGACGGCAAGGAGTGGGGGAGCTTCACCGACGACAAGCCGGCGGAGCCGTTCCGGCAGGTGGTGACGCGCGACGCGAAGACGGGCGACCTGATCCTGAAGGTCGTCAACGCGCAGGGCGTGGCCGCGCGTGCGGCGATCGACCTCGGGGGTGCGAAGGTGCGCTCCAAGGCACGCGTGACGACGCTGACGGCCGCGCCGGACGCGGTGAACACGGAGACGGATACGCCCGTGGCGCCGGTGAGGTCCACGTTCAGCGGGGTGGCAGAGGAGTTCGGCTACACGTTTCCCGCGAACTCCGTGACCTTCCTGAGGATCAAGAAGCGGTGACAGCGGGAGGCGCCTGGGCCTGGTGAGCCGGGTGCGCGTGTGCGGGGGCCGTTCGCGCCCACGCGGCTCAGCCGCGGATCGACGCCTCCCGCGCCCCCTGATCGGGCCCGCGGCCCGTCCAGGGCGTCTATGAGCGGCGGCGGGGCTTTCCGGTCCTGCCGCCGCTCTTGGCGTTCCTGCCGCCGGACGAGCCGCCTCGGGGACTGCGGGCGGTCGGCTTGCCCGTGCCGGGACGCTTGGGCTTCTGCTGCGGCTTCTTCTCCTCCGCGGGCTTGGCGCGGCCCCGTGAGCTGTTGACCGTGCGGCCCCGGACGATGCCGATGAAGTCCTCGACCATGTCGGTGGTCGCGTCCTGGGGCCAGGACAGGGCGACACGGGACTCGGGGGCGTCCGTGACCGGGCGGTAGGTGAGGTCCTTGCGGTGGTGGAGCCGGGCCAGCGACTGGGGGACGACGAGCAGTCCGATCCCGGCCGCCACCAGCTCGATCGCGTCCGCCGTGGTGGCGGGACGCTCGAACGCCGGTTCTCCCGGCGGGCGCTCCCAGCCGAGGGTGTCGTCCAGGGGATGCAGCACGACCTCGTCCGCGAGGTCCTCGGTGGTCACCTCGTCGACCGCCGCGACGACATGGTCCTTCGGGATCACGACCACCGTGGTCTCGGTGTAGAGGGGGATCGCGCTGAGGTCGGTGTCGTCCACCGGCAGCCGTACGAAACCGGCGTCGGCACCCCCCTCCCGCAGCACGCCGAACGCCTCGGCGGCGGACACCTGGAGGAGGGTCAGGGGGACGTCGGGCAACCGCTCGTTCCAGATCCGCACCCACTTGGTGGGCGTCACTCCCGGGACGTAGGCGAGCCGGAACGAAGGGAACGAGGGGGATGCTTCCGAGCCTGTCACGTGACCAGGCTAACGGGCGGGTGGACGGGCCCGGTCATCGCCGCCGAGCAGCTGAGTGGTCGGCGGTCGCGCAGGCGCTCGATACCCTTGACCTCATGACGTCGCACCAGACCACCCAGACCATGAAGCCCGCCACCGCGGCGAAGAAGCTGGGTGTGTACCTCCAGGCCACGCCCGCCGAGTTCCAGGAGGGCGTCGTCTCACGCGCCGAACTGAGCGCGCTCCAGACGAATCCGCCGACCTGGCTGGAGGAACTGCGCCGCAACGGCCCACACCCCCGCCCGGTGGTCGCCGAGAAGCTGGGCGTCTCCATCGCGGGGCTCGCGCGCGGTGGAGTGACCGAGGCCCTCACCACCGAGCAGATCGAGGCCCTGAAGCAGGAGAGCCCCGAGTGGCTGCGGAAGGAGCGCGCCACCCAGGCCGAGGTCCGCAAGGAGGGCGCCCGCATCAAGAAGCGCAACGCCGAGCGGGCGGCCAAGGCGGACGACAGGGCCTAGCGCCCCGGCGGGCCGACGTCGCCTGCCGGAGCACCGGCGGCCGCCGCCCTGCGGAAATCAGGAGCCGCGCGGCAGGGGCCCGGGGCAGGATGCCCGCGTGGATCCCCTCCTGTGCGGGCTCGCCGTCAATCCGGCCCTGCCCGCCGAGCTGGTCGACCGGCCCCTCGCCGCCCGCCACCCGGCGCTCCCGCCGACGGTCGTCGTCGAGCTGCTCTCGGACCCAGCCGACCCGGTGGCGGAGGCCGCGGCCGCCAACCCGTCCCTGCCGCTCGCCGTAATGGAGGAGCTGGCCGGGAGACCGACCGGTCGAGGTCCGGCGGCCCGACCTGTCCGGGGCCCCGGTGGGTGAGCGGTCAGGGCTCACAGCGTGGGACGGCGGTCCGGGGAGCCCGCGGGTCCCACGTCAGGAGGGCGCGAGGACGCAGAACTCGTGGCCCTCCGGGTCGGCCAGGCACGTCCACGGGACGTCGCCCTGGCCGAGGTCGAGGTCGGTTGCGCCGAGGGCGCGCAGCCGGGCCACCTCCGCCGCCTTGTCGTCACCGGCATACGGCAGCAGATCGAGATGGACGCGGTCCGGCGCGGTCACGGCGTCGGCCGAGCGGAGAAACTCCAGGTAGGGGCCGGTTCCCGTGGCCGAGCGCAGCACGGCCTGATCGTCGGTCACCTCGTGCAGGGCCCAGTCCACGGCCTCGCCCCAGAACCGGGCCATGGCCCGGGGATCCGCGCAGTCGACGACCACCGCGGCGATCGGCCCGGTGTCCCGGTAGATCTCCCGGGGCTCCAGCACACAGAACTCGTTGCCCTCGGGGTCGGCGAGGACGGTCCACGGCACGTCGCCCTGGCCCACGTCGGCGGGCGTCGCGCCGAGAGCCCTCAGCCGCGCGACCAGGTCCGCCCGATGCGCCTCGGAGGTGGTGGCGAGATCGAGATGCGTACGGTTCTTCGTGGCCGTCTTGCCCTCGGGGACGGGAACGACGTCGACGCCGACGACGACCGGGTCCGGCCAGACCAGGCCACCGGCGGGTCCGACGTACGTGGTCACGCCGGGGCTGTAGGCGGTCCAGCCGAGCGCCTCGGCCCAGAACCGGCCGACCCCCCCGGCGTCGAGAGCCTTGATGTTCACCTGAACAGGTCGCAGCGCCATGCCGGTGATCTTATGCGCTCGCTCCCGCCCGGCCTCGCGCGCGCGACAGAGGGAAGATTGCATAAACGTGCAGCGAAACGTATAGTCATGCCATCCAAGAGGAGGGTTCCATGGCGGTACGCGTGGCGGTGGCGGGAGCGAGTGGTTATGCGGGCGGCGAAGTGCTGCGCCTGCTGCTCGCCCACCCCGAGGTCGAGATCGGTGCACTGACCGGCAACTCCAACGCGGGCCAGCGTCTGGGCGCGCTGCAGCCGCACCTGCTGCCGCTGGCCGACCGGGTGCTCCAGGAGACGACCGCCGAGGTGCTGACAGGCCACGACGTGGTCTTCCTCGCGCTGCCGCACGGGCAGTCCGCGGCCGTGGCCGAGCAGCTCGGCCCCGAGGTGCTCGTGGTCGACATGGGCGCCGACTTCCGGCTCAAGGACGCGGCCGACTGGGAGCGGTTCTACGGCTCGCCCCACGCCGGTACCTGGCCCTACGGCCTCCCCGAACTACCGGGTGCCCGCGCCGCGCTGGAGGGGTCCAAGCGCATCGCGGTACCCGGTTGCTACCCCACCGCCGTCACGCTGGCCCTGTTCCCGGCCTACGCGGCGGGTCTCGCCGAGAACGAGGCCGTGATCGTCGCCGCGTCCGGCACCTCCGGCGCGGGCAAGGCGCCCAAGGCGCATCTGCTGGGCAGCGAGGTCATGGGGTCGATGACCCCGTACGGCGTCGGCGGCGGCCACCGGCACACACCCGAGGTGATGCAGAACCTCGGCGGCGTCGCGGGCGAGCCGGTCACCGTGTCCTTCACACCGACCCTCGCGCCGATGCCCCGCGGCATCCTCGCCACGTGCAGCGCGAAGGCGAGGCCCGGCGTCACCGCCGAGGCCGTGCGCGCCGCGTACGAGAAGGCCTTCGCCGACGAACCGTTCGTCCATCTGCTCCCCGAGGGACAGTGGCCGGCCACGGCGTCCGTCTACGGTTCCAACGCCGTTCAGGTGCAGGTCGCGTACGACGGGGCCGCGGGCCGCGTCATCGCGATCAGCGCCATCGACAACCTCACCAAGGGCACCGCCGGCGGCGCCCTCCAGAGCATGAACATCGCCCTCGGACTCCACGAGACGACGGGGCTTTCCACCATCGGAGTCGCACCGTGAGCGACGCACGCGCAGCCACCGGGCCGCAGACGACGATGGCCGCACCGCTGCGCTGGACGGGCGACAGCGACATCAGCCGCTTCGGCGGCGGGGCGAACGAGGAGACGCAGTGAGCGTGACGGCAGCCAAGGGGTTCACGGCGGCGGGCATCGCCGCCGGGATCAAGGAGAACGGCAACCCGGACCTGGCCCTCGTGGTCAACACCGGGCCCCGCCTCGCCGCCGCGGGCGTCTTCACCTCCAACCGGGTGAAGGCCGCACCGGTCCTCTGGTCCGAGCAGGTGCTGAAGGGCGGCCGGGTCTCCGCCGTCGTCCTCAACTCCGGTGGCGCCAACGCCTGTACGGGCCCGAAGGGCTTCCAGGACACCCACGCGACCGCCGAGAAGGTCGCCGAGGTCCTCGACGGGCACAGCGCGGGCGAGATCGCCGTCGCCTCCACCGGCCTCATCGGCGTACTGCTGCCGATGGACAAGCTGCTGGCGGGTGTGGAGACGGCCGCCGCGCAGCTCTCCGAGCACGGCGGTGAGAAGGCCGCCATCGCCATCAAGACCACCGACACCGTGCACAAGACGTCCGTCGTCACCAAGGACGGCTGGACCGTCGGCGGCATGGCCAAGGGCGCGGGCATGCTCGCCCCCGGCCTCGCCACCATGCTCGTCGTGCTCACCACCGACGCGGACGTGGAGAGCGACGTCCTCGACAGGGCGCTGCGCGCCGCCACCCGGACGACCTTCGACCGGGTCGACTCCGACGGCTGCATGTCCACCAACGACACCGTCCTGCTGCTCGCCTCCGGCGCCGCCGAAGTCACCCCCGAGTACGCGGAGTTCGCCGAAGCGGTACGCCAGGTCTGCGACGACCTCGGGCAGCAGCTCATCCGGGACGCCGAGGGCGCCAGCAAGGACATCAAGATCGAGGTCGTGAACGCGGCGACCGAGGACGACGCCGTCGAGGTGGGGCGCTCCATCGCCCGCAACAACCTCCTCAAGTGCGCCATCCACGGCGAGGATCCCAACTGGGGCCGTGTCCTGTCCGCCATCGGCACCACGTCCGCGGCCTTCGAGCCGGACCGCCTGAACGTCGCCATCAACGGCGTCTGGGTCTGCAAGAACGGCGGCGTGGGCGAGGACCGCGACAACGTCGACATGCGCTACCGCGAGGTGCACATCGTCGCCGACCTCGCGGCCGGTTCCGAGACCGCCACGATCTGGACCAACGACCTCACCGCCGACTACGTCCACGAGAACAGCGCGTACTCCTCATGAGCAACACACCCGCGCGGAAGCACACCGCGCTTCCCAAGGCCCAGATCCTCATCGAGGCGCTGCCCTGGCTGGTCCGTCACAACGGCAAGACCGTCGTCATCAAGTTCGGCGGCAACGCCATGATCGACGAGGACCTGAAAGCCGCGTTCGCCCAGGACGTCGTCTTCCTGCACCACGCAGGCATCAAGCCGGTCGTCGTGCACGGCGGCGGTCCGCAGATCAGCGCCGCCCTCGACCGGCACGGCATCGTCAGCGAGTTCAAGGCCGGCCTGCGCGTCACCACCGAGGAGGCCATGGACGTCGTACGCATGGTGCTCGCCGGACAGGTGCAGCGCGAGCTGGTCGGGCTGCTCAACCAGCACGGGCCGCTCGCCGTCGGACTGACCGGCGAGGACGCGCACACCATCACCGCCACCAAGCACCAGCCCGAGATCGACGGGGAACCGGTCGACATCGGGCGGGTGGGCGAGATCACCGCGATCGACACGGGCGCGATCGAGGCACTCCTCGCCGACGGCCGCATCCCGGTCGTCTCGTCGATCGCCCGTAGCCAGGACGAAGGTGACATGGGGCATGTCTACAACGTCAATGCTGATACGGCGGCTGCGGCACTCGCTGCTGCTCTGGGCGCCGAAACCCTCATGGTCCTCACGGACGTCGAGGGCCTCTACGAGGACTGGCCCAACAGCGACGAGGTGATCAGCCGCCTCACCGCTTCCCAACTGGAGAAGCTGCTGCCGGAGTTGTCCTCCGGCATGGTGCCGAAGATGCAGGGCTGCCTGCACGCCGTACGGGGCGGCGTCCAGACCGCGCGCGTCATCGACGGCCGGGTCCAGCACTCGATCCTGCTGGAGATCTTCACCGACGAGGGCATCGGCACGATGGTCGTGCCGGATGCGGAACAGGGGGACGCCGAATGACCGCCAACGAGGAGCTGACCCAGCGGTGGCGGGGCTCGCTCATGAACAACTACGGCACCCCGAAGCTCTCCCTGGTCCGCGGCGCGGGCTCCAGGGTGTGGGACGCCGACGGGAACGAGTACGTCGACTACGTCGGCGGTATCGCGGTCAACGCCCTCGGCCACGCCCACCCGGCGATCGTCGAGGCCGTCAGTAACCAGATCGCCTCCCTCGGCCATGTCTCCAACCTGTTCGTCGCCGAGCCGCCCGTCGCACTCGCCGAACGGCTCCTGGAGCACTTCGGCCGCGACGGCAAGGTGTTCTTCTGCAATTCGGGCGCCGAGGCCAACGAGGGCGCGTTCAAGATCGGTCGGTTGACCGGTCGGACCCACATGGTCGCCACCGAGGGCGGCTTCCACGGCCGGACCATGGGCGCCCTCGCCCTCACCGGCCAGCCAGGCAAGCAGACCGGTTTCCACCCGCTGCCCGGTGACGTCACCCACGTCCCCTACGGCGACGCGCAGGCCCTGGCCGCGGCGGTCACCGAGGAGACGGCCCTCGTCATCATCGAACCGGTCCAGGGCGAGAAGGGCGTCGTCGTCCCGCCGGCCGGCTATCTGAAGGCCGCGCGGGCCATCACGGCCGCCACCGGTTCGCTCCTGGTCCTCGACGAGGTGCAGACCGGCGTCGGCCGCACCGGGCACTGGTTCGAGTACCAGGCCCACGAGGGCGTCCTGCCGGACGTCGTCACCCTCGCCAAGGGCCTCGGCGGCGGACTGCCGCTCGGCGCGACCGTCGCGTTCGGGCGGGCCGCCGAACTGCTCCAGCCCGGCCAGCACGGGACCACCTTCGGCGGCAACCCGGTCGCCTGCGCCGCCGGGCTCGCCGTCCTGGAGACCATCCGGGCCGAGGGCCTGCTGGAGAACGTCAAGCGGCAGAGCGAGAAGCTGCGCAACGGAATCGAGTCCCTCGGCGACCCGATGATCGACCATGTCCGTGGCGCGGGCCTCCTGCTGGGTATCGTGCTCACCGAGCCGCTCGCGCCCCTGGCGCAACAGGCCGCTCAGGACGCCGGATTCCTGGTCAACGCGCCCGCCCCCGATGTCGTACGGCTGATGCCCGCGCTCAACATCGGTGACGCCGAGGTGGACGCCCTGCTCCAGGCACTGCCCGGCGTCCTCGACGCGGCGCGGGCGGCGCACGAAGCCGATGGGGACGGACGAGCCGGAGAATGAGACGACGATGAGCCAGGCGCAGGAGCACGACCAGGCGGGGCCCGCGGTGCCGCAGACCCGTACCGCCCGCCACCGGCGGATCGTGGACATCCTCAACCGGCAACCGGTGCGGTCGCAGAGCCAGTTGGCCAAGCTGCTGTCCGACGACGGGCTGAGCGTCACGCAGGCGACGCTCAGCCGGGATCTGGACGAGCTGAACGCGGTGAAGATCCGCAACACCGACGGCGACCTCATCTACGCGGTGCCGAGCGAGGGGGGTTTCCGTACGCCTCGGGCTCCGCTGGGGGAGTCGGCGAAGGAGGAGCGGATGCGGCGGCTCTCCGCGGAGCTGCTGATCTCCGCCGAGGCCTCCGCGAACCTGGTCGTCCTGCGCACCCCGCCGGGCGCGGCCCAGTTCCTCGCCTCGGCCATCGACCAGGCGGAACTGCACGACATCCTGGGCACGATCGCGGGCGACGACACGCTGCTTCTGATCAGCCGCGATCCGGTGGGCGGGCAGGCGTTGGCGGACCATTTGCTGCGGTTGGCGCAGAACGGCAACGGCCACGGGCACTGAGCCGGCGGGGACGGCGACGGGGAGGGGCGGGACCGTTGTGTGATGGCCGCGAGTCCGTCGTGGCCGGTCGCGCAGTTCCCCGCGCCCCTGAACGGACGGGTTGCGCCCGCCTTTCACTCGTCGTGGTCGCGGATATGGTCTGCTCGCCCCGCCTGCGGGCAGTCGCGCCGCTGGGCCGGCACGGGTGGGCGCAGGCGGCGCCCTGTCAGCGCCGGTGAGCGCCCCACTCCCCGCTCAGCCCTGGCCCGCAGCCCAGGTCGGCCGCCGCTCAACCCAGCCGCGCCGCCAACCCTCCCGTGCAGCGGACCTCGTCGCCCGCGGTGATCAGCAGGGCCTCCGTGTCCTCCAGGGACTCCAGCCACGCCAGACCCTCCCGCGAGCCCATCGCGAAGGCGGCCGTGGCCCAGCAGTCCGCCCACGTCAGGCGAGGAGCGACCACCGTCACCGAGACGAGGTCCGTGACCGCGGACCTACCCGTGCGGGGGTCGACGATATGGGTGCCCCGCTCGGCCGTACCCGAGGTGGCCACCGCCAGCCGGTCCGCACCGGCGGCCGTGACGACCGCGGCCAGTCCTCCGGGCCGGAGGGGATCCGCGACCCCCACGCGCCACGGCCGGTCCGGTCCGGGCACACCGCACAGCTGCACATCGCCGCCCCCGTTCACGCTCACCCCGACCGCACCGGCCTCGACCAGCCGCAGCGCGGCCCGCTCGGTGGCCCACCCCTTCACGAGACCGGTCGGATCGAAGCGGCCCTGGTACGTCGCGCTGAACCAGCCGTCGCTCAACCGCTCGGCCTCGGCGCACAGTTCGAGTACCTCGGCGACCTCGGCATCGCACTCCTCGATCGTCGCCTCACCCCGGGCGAGCCGGGAGATCTGGCTGTGCTCGCGGTAGGTGCTGAACACCTCGTCCACCGCGTGGAGCCCGGCCACCGCCTCCTCCAGCGCGGCCTTGACCGCCCTCGGCTCGCCTCCCCGGACGTCGAAGGAGAAGACGGTGCCCATGACCTCCTCGACGTGCCGCAGCTGGGCGGGAGCGGCGGACCCGCCGGGTTCGACCACCGGATCAGCCGGCCTGGTCCAGCGCGGACTGGAGGGACTGCTTGTAGCCACCGCTGGTGTACGTGGCGCCTGAGACAGCATCGATGTCAGCGCTCCCTGCCGAGACGGCGTTCTGGTTGAGCTTGGGGATGGCGGTGGCGCTGATCTGGGTCGAACGGCCGCCGCTGGGCTGCTGCAGCGCCTCGGCGTTGGTGATCTTGCCGTCGGTGACCGTGACCCGGACCTGCACCGGACCGTAGTCCGTCTGGATGGCGGAACCGGTGAGCACCTGGGTGCCCGTCGCCTGCCCGGCCCCTGCCCCGGAGTCCCCGCCGTCCTCGGCGCCGCCGCCCGCGTCCTGCGAGCCGCCCGCCTCGACCTCGGAGCCGGAGCCCTGCGCGTTGCCGGCCTGGTCCAGCGCGGACTGGAGGGACTCCTTGTAGCCGGCGCTGGTGTAGGTGGCGCCCGAGACGGCGTCGATCTCGGCGCTGCCGGCCGCCACGGCCGCCTGGTTGAGCTTGGGCACCGAGTCGCCGGTGATCTGGGTGGAGCGGCCGCCGCTCGGCGCCTGGATCGCCTCGGCGTTGGTGATCTTGCCGCCGCTGACCGTGATCCGGACCTGCACCGGCCCGTAGTCGGTCTGCACGGTGGTCCCCGTGAGCACCTGGGCACCCGAGTCCTGCGCGTTGCCGGCCTGGTCCAGCGCGGACTGGAGGGACTCCTTGTAGCCGGCGCTGGTGTAGGTGGCGCCCGAGACGGCGTCGATCTCGGCGCTGCCCGCGGCCACGGCCGCCTGGTTGAGCTTGGGGATCGCGTCGCCGCTGATCTGGGTGGAGCGGCCGCCGCTGGGCTGCTGCACGGTCTCGGCGTTGGTGATCTTGCCGCCGTTGACGGTGATCCGGACCTGGACCGGGCCGTACTCGGTCTGGACGGCGGTGCCGGTGAGGGTCTGCGCGCCGGCCGCCACCCCGCCCTGTGCCGATGGAGCGCCCCCTGCCGCTCCCGCCTGTACCGATCCGGCCGGGTCGGAGGCCGGCTTCAGCGACAGCAGCAGCACGATGCCGGACACGGTGGCGGCGGTGGCGAGCAGCGTCCGCCGGATGGGGTGGCTCTTCTTCATCGCTCCTTCAGCTCCTGAAGTGTGAAGTCTCGCGGGGGAGACCCGGGGCGAACCGCGGGAACCCTTGGCCAGAAGTCGGGGTGGGGCAGGTCGTGGTGACCTACGGCTGGAAACGGTCGGTCGGGTGGGGCCCCCGGGGAGGGAGCCCGTCGCTCACATCTCGAACGACTCGTGGTGGATGCGCCGGGTCGGGACGCCCGCGCCGCGCAGCGCCTCGTACACGCCCTGCGCGAAACCGGGCGGCCCGCACAGGAAGACGTCATGGCGTTCGATGTCCGGGATCTTGCGGCGCAGGGAGTCCGGCGAGATGTCGGGGCGTTCGCCGTCCGGGCTGTTCACCGCGTACATCAGCCGCGCCCCGCGCTCTTCCGCGATCTGCGCCAACTCGTCCCACAGCGCCAGGTCCTGGGTGCTGTTGGCCCGGTAGAGCAGGGTCAGGTCACCGGCCGCGCCGGGTAGCGTCTCGAACAGGGCCCGCATCGGCGTGATGCCCACACCGCCGGCCACCAGCAGCACCTTGCCCCGGCTGCGCTTGCCTGCCGTGAGCGCGCCGTACGGGCCCTCGGCCCACACCCGGGTGCCGGGCTCCAGGTCGCGCAGGGCCGAGCTGTGGTCGCCGATCGCCTTGACCGTGATGCGCAGCATGTTGGGGCGGGGCGCCGCAGACAGCGAGTACGGGTGCGAGCTGAAGCGCATGCCGGGGGCGAGGAACCGCCAGCGGAAGAACTGCCCGGCCTCGGCGCCCATCCGGTGCAGCTTGCGCCCGCTCATCAGCACGGAGACGATCCCGGGCGACTCCTCGATGACCGCCTCGACCCGCAGCCGGTGCCGCATGTTGAGCCGGATCGGCGTGATGATCCGGTACCAGAGCACCAGCGCGGTCACCGACCCGTACAGCGCGTACCAGCCGGTCTTCGCGGCGGGCGTGACGGCGAACTCGTTGCCGGTGGAGATCTGATGCCAGAACGTCAGGAACGTGGCCGCGTAGGTCAGCAGGTGTGTGTGGTACCAGAAGTCGTAGGGGATCCGCTTGCGCACCGGACCGATCGACATCAGTCCGATGAGCACCAGCAGACCGGTGCCGATGGCGGCCTTGCCCATGTCCGGCAGTTGGTTGATGGAGTCGATGGTCTGCTGCAGGATCGCGGTGTGGGTGAGACCGGCCTGCAGCGCGTACCCGTACATCGTGAGGACGACGTGCGCGACGACCAGGCAGAGCGTGTAGCGGCCGGTCATCGCGTGCCAGCGGGCGACCCGGTCGGAGCCGACCCGGCGTTCCAGCGCGGGCACCCGGGCCATCTGGAGCACCACCAGAGCCATCATGTAGCCGCCGAGCAGACCGGTGATCCGGCCGGCGTTGACCATCTTGCTGCCCTGGTCCGCGATGGACGGCGTGTTGTCCCACCACAGCCAGACCACCGCGGCCACGCCCGCAAAGAAAACGATCAGCAGCGGGACTGCGGGGGAGCGGCGAGGTCGGATGCGGCGCATCGTCTGGCGGCGCGCGGCGCGACCTCCGGCGATCGTGGACACGGTTCCTCCGTGGTGGGCTGGACCCTTGGCCCACACGTACGTGCAGGGAGTGCCGTCTGTTCAACCGTGTGAACAACTGCCTTGCGGAACCATCGGTACCGGAGGGCGCGCCAGCCTCCCACGCCGTCAGGGGCTGGACGGCGGCAGCGGCAGCGGCAGCCCCGGGAGGCCGTCCATGCTGGTCGCGATGTGTTCCTTGGAGCTGAAGTAGGCGCTGAGCGAGTCGTCGTCCTCGCGCGCGAAGCGGCGGCCGTGGAGGTCGCGCTCCTCCTCGTACGCCATGAACGGCACGGCGTAGCCGCAGCTGTCGCGGATGTGCTCGGCGCGGACCACGATGATCGCGCGCAGGCCGTGCGGGGCGGGGTCGATGTCGGGGAATCGGGCGAGGAGTCCGGCGAAGCGTGGGTCGTCGCGGAAGACGGGCTCACCCGTGCCGTGCACGCGGACGATGGTGGGCGGTCCCTGGAAGGCGCACCACATCAGGGTGATCCGGCCGTTCTCGCGCAGGTGCGCGATCGTCTCCGCGTGGGAGCCGGCGAAGTCCAGGTAGGCGACGGCTCGTTCGTCGAGGACGACGAACGAGCCCTTGAGGCCCTTGGGGGAGAGGTTGACCGTGCCGTCGGCGGACAGGGGCGCCGTGGCGGTGAAGAACAGTGGCTGTGCCTCGATGAACGTACGCAGGCGGCCGTCGATGCGCTCATAAGTCTTTCCCATGTCTAACAATTATCGACGGAAACGCTTCGCCTGTCTCACGACTTGGGGCCGGGAACGCGAATTCCGGGTGGACCCCACGGTGGGGCCCACCCGGAACCAGGTCTTCCGTGTCCGCCCCGGCCGGCGCGCGGGGCGGACACGGCCCCTGTCGCCCACGAGGGGCGCAGGAGGTCACTCGCCGAACGAGGGGACCCGTCGCGGACGGCTCGTCGTGGACGGTTCATCGCGAACGGCCCCTCGGCCGGACCGCCCGTCAGCTCTCACGCGACCGGCGGACCTCCGGACCACCGGCGCGGCGGGCCGACGGTACGGGCGGACTACTGGTTGAGCTGGCAGGGCGCGAGCGCCTCCAGGCCTTCGGGCTTGGCGGCGGCGCGGCCGATGGCGGTCTCGATGCGGTTCAGTGTGGCGATGCGCTTGTCCTCCAGCGGGCCGAGGATGGCGTTGTTGACGAAGTTCGGGCCGCCCTGGCCGACGGTGTCGATGAGGCGCTGGTTGGCTTCCTGGATCTGGGTGTCGAGGAGGGCGAGGTTGCGGTCGACCTCGGCCTGGGCGGAGGCGGGGATGGCCGGGAGTTCGCCTTCGACCTCGGGGCAGGTGATGGTGCCGGCGGCACCGGCGTTGCCCGCGTCCTCGGCGCCCTCGCCCGCTCCGGCCTCGGCGCCCGCGCCTGCCTCGGCACCCGCACCGGCTTCGGCCTCCTGGCCGGCGTCCGCTTCCTCACCGGCGCCCGCGGCGCCGCCCTGGTTGAGCTGGCAGGGCGCGAGGGCTTCGAGGCCCTCGGGCTTGGCGGCGGCGCGGCCGATGGCGGTCTCGATGCGGTTCAGTGTGGCGATGCGCTTGTCCTCGAGCGGGCCGAGGATGGCGTTGTTGACGAAGTTCGGGCCGCCCTGGCCGACGGTGTCGATGAGGCGCTGGTTGGCTTCCTGGATCTGGGTGTCGAGGAGGGCGAGGTTGCGGTCGACCTCGGCCTGGGCGGAGGCGGGGATGGCCGGGAGTTCGCCTTCGACCTCGGGGCAGGTGATCGTGCCGGCGGCACCGGCGTTGCCCGCGTCCTCGGCGCCCTCGCCCGCTCCGGCTCCGGCACCCGCACCGGCGTCCGCTTCTTCACCGGCGCCCGCGGCGCCGCCCTGGTTGAGCTGGCAGGGGGCGAGCGCTTCGAGGCCTTCGGGCTTGGCGGCGGCGCGGCCGATGGCGGTCTCGATGCGGTTCAGTGTGGCGATGCGCTTGTCCTCGAGCGGGCCGAGGATGGCGTTGTTGACGAAGTTCGGGCCGCCCTGGCCGACGGTGTCGATGAGGCGCTGGTTGGCTTCCTGGATCTGGGTGTCGAGGAGGGCGAGGTTGCGGTCGACCTCGGCCTGCGCGGAGGCCGGGATCGCGGGGAGGCTGCCTTCGACAGCCGGGCAGGTGATGGTGCCGGGCGAGGCGTTCCCCGCGGCGTCCTCGTTGTTGGCACCCTCGCCGGCGAGGGCGGAACCCGCGATGACCGCTCCGGAGAGCACGACCGCGGCGGCGCCGCCGATGATCCCTACGCGACGCTTGTTGTACTTCGGAAGAGCCCTGGACATGCGGATGCCTCACTCGGGTCGGGTGTGGTCGGTGTTTACAAACGCGGCGCCTGCGTTCGGTGTGAGTTACGGGAAAGCGGTTTCGTTTGTTCAAACCTTTCTCGGCGTCTCTCAAAGTTCTCTCAGATTGACGATTCATGCAGAGTTCTGCATACTCATGCATAGCAGTGAACGCAGCAAGCGGAGATCTAGGAGCAACGCGAGTGAGCAGCAACAGCGGTGACGTACGGCTCTGGGGCGCCCGTTTCGCCGACGGTCCCGCCGAGGCCCTGGCGAAGCTGTCCGCGTCCGTCCACTTCGACTGGCGGCTGGCCCCGTACGACATCGCGGGTTCCCGCGCCCACGCGCGCGTGCTGCACAAGGCGGGCCTGCTCACCGAGGACGAGCTGTCCCGGATGACCGCGGGCCTGGACCAGCTCGAAGCGGACGTGGCGTCGGGCGCGTTCGTCGGCACCGTCGCCGACGAGGACGTGCACACCGCCCTGGAACGCGGTCTCCTGGAGCGCCTCGGCCCTGACCTGGGCGGCAAGCTGCGCGCCGGCCGGTCCCGGAACGACCAGGTCGCGACCCTCTTCCGGATGTACCTGCGGGACCACGCCCGCACGATCGGCGGTCTGATCGCCGACCTCCAGGACGCCCTGATCGGCCTGGCGGAGGCTCACCCGGACGTGGCCATGCCCGGCCGCACCCACCTCCAGCACGCCCAGCCGGTCCTCTTCGCCCACCATGTCCTCGCTCACGTCCAGTCCCTCTCCAGGGACGCCGAGCGGCTGCGCCAGTGGGACGAGCGCACCGCCGTCTCCCCTTACGGCTCCGGCGCTCTCGCGGGCAGCAGCCTCGGCCTGGACCCGGAGGCGGTGGCCAAGGACCTGGGGTTCGAGCACGGCAGCTCGGCGAACTCCATCGACGGCACCGCCTCCCGCGACTTCGTCGCCGAGTTCGCCTTCGTCACCGCGATGATCGGTGTGAACCTCTCCCGGATCGCCGAGGAGGTCATCATCTGGAACACGAAGGAGTTCTCCTTCGTGACCCTCCACGACGCGTTCTCGACGGGCTCGTCGATCATGCCGCAGAAGAAGAACCCGGACATCGCGGAGCTGGCGCGCGGCAAGAGCGGCCGTCTCATCGGCAACCTCACCGGCCTGATGGCGACCCTCAAGGCCCTGCCCCTCGCCTACAACCGCGACCTCCAGGAGGACAAGGAGCCGGTCTTCGACTCCATCGACCAGCTGGAGGTCCTGCTCCCCGCGTTCACCGGCATGATGGCCACCCTCACCGTGCACCGCGAGCGCATGGAGGAGCTGGCCCCGGCCGGCTTCTCCCTCGCCACCGACATCGCCGAGTGGCTCGTCAAGCAGGGTGTCCCCTTCCGGGTCGCGCACGAGGTCGCCGGCGAGTGCGTCAAGGCCGCCGAGGCCGAGAACAAGGAGCTGAACGACCTGACGGACGAGCAGTTCGCCAAGATCTCGTCCCACCTCACCCCCGAGGTCCGCGGCGTCCTGAACGTGCCGGGCGCCCTGGCCTCCCGCAACGGCCGGGGAGGCACGGCCCCCAGCGCGGTGGCGATCCAACTGGCGGACATCAAGCGTGACGTGACGGCACAGCACGCATGGGCGACGGCCAAGAAGAGCTGAGTCGGCCGCACACGCGCCCCTGAGGGGCGCCACCCCTCGGGTACGGGACGGGAACGGGCGGCGGGGGAGAGGCAGGGTCGGCGGGGGTGAAAACCTCCCCGGAGGCCCGCCCCTCACCCGCCGCCCCTCACCCCCTACCGCACAACGAAGGTCATCACGGGTTACGTTGGCTCAGGAACCGCAAGGAGCCGACCCGAACGGAGCCCGCGATGCCCTTCGCCCGACTGGCCGCAGCGACCACCCCCACCTGCCACATCGGCTTCGGTCTGGCCGCGGTCGCCCGCCCCGGCTACATCAACCTCGGCCGCGACGCCGACCTCGGAGAGAGCCGCACCGTCGAGGCCCTCCGCGCCCGCACCCACGAACTCCTCGACGCCGCCTACGCCCAGGGTGTCCGCTACTTCGACGCGGCCCGCTCCTACGGCCGCTCCGAGGAGTTCCTCGCCGACTGGCTCCGCACCCGACCCGGCCTCGACGACGTGGTCGTCGGCAGCAAGTGGGGCTACACCTACACCGCCGAATGGACCACCGACGCCGAGAAGCACGAGGTCAAGGACCACAGCCTCCCGACGTACGAGCGGCAGCGCGCCGAGACCGCCGAGCTGCTCGGCGACCGGCTCGACCTCTACCAGATCCACTCGGTGACTCCGGACAGCCCGGCCCTCACCGACAAGGAACTCCACGCCAGGCTGGCGGAGGCGGCCGCCCAGGGCGTCACCGTCGGCTTCTCCACCAGCGGTCCGGCCCAGGCGGACGCCATCCGCACCGCCCTCACCGTGACCGTCGACGGCGAACCCCTCTTCCGTACCGTCCAGTCGACGTACAACGCGCTGGAGACCTCCGCCGCCCCGGCCCTCGCCGAGGCGCACGACGCCGGTCTGACCGTGATTGTCAAGGAGGGCATGGCCAACGGCCGACTGGCGGGTCCGCACGCTCCGGACGCGCTCAGGGACGTCGCCGAACGGACGGGCCTCGGCTGCGACGCGATCGCCCTGGCGGTGGTCCTGCGGCAGCCGTGGGCCGGAGTCGTCCTCTCCGGCGCCGCCACCACCAACCAGCTCGCCTCCAACCTGCACGCGGCGGTCGTCGACCTCGACGACGACCAGCTGGCCCGCCTCGCGGACCTCGCCGAGGATCCGCGGACGTACTGGGAGAAGCGCGGCAACCTGCCCTGGCACTGACCGGAACGCGGCAGCCCGCCCCGCACCGAGCGAAGCCCCGTCCCGGCGCCTCAAGGCGCCCGGGACGGGGCTTCTGGCGTGAGACGTCCATAGCCCGCATGAGACATACGTGTCTCATGTGGTCTATGGTTGTCTCATGGCCGTCGATCGTGAACACGTGCTGCGCAGCGCAGCCGCCCTGCTGACCCGCAAGTCCACCGCGACCATGGACGAGGTCGCCAGGGCCGCCGGGATCAGCCGGGCCACGCTGCACCGCCACTTCGCCGGACGCGACGCGCTCGTACGGGCGCTGGAGGCGCTCGGCATCCAGGAGTGCGAGGCCGCGCTGGACGCGGCGCGCCCGGACGAGGGACCGGCGCGCGACGCCGTCCGCCGGCTGGTGCGCGAGATCGAACCCGCCGCGGGCCTGCTCGCCTTCCTCTACACCGAGAACCAGCTGTTCGAGGGGGAGGGGCAGCACGAGGGCTGGGCCCGGATCGACGACCGCGTCGCGGCCCTGTTCAAACGCGGCCAGGCGGCCGGCGAGTTCCGCATCGACCTCACCCCGGCCTGGCTCACCGAGGCGCTCTACGGCCTGCTGGCCTCCGGCGCCTGGGCGGTCTCCGAAGGCCGTGTGGCAGCCAAGGACTTCACCTTCATGATCGCCGAGCTGCTGCTCGGCGGCGCCCTGCGTCATCCCGAACAACCGAGAGAGGAATCATGACCAGCACCCTGCGGCCGGCCCGCACCGTCGAGGCGGAGAAGAGGCCGGGCCGCTGGCTCGCGCTCGCCGTCCTGGTGCTCGCCGTGCTGCTGGTGGCCGTCGACGCGACCGTCCTCGGTCTCGCGACCCCCTACATCAGTGAGGACCTGAAGCCCTCGGGCACCCAGCTCCTGTGGATCGGCGACATCTACTCGTTCGTCATCGCGGGTCTGCTCGTTTCGGCCGGCAGTCTCGGTGACCGCGTCGGCCGCAAGAAGCTGCTGCTGATCGGCGCCACGGCGTTCGGCGCGATATCCGTGCTCAACGCCTACGCGACCACGCCCGAGATGATGATCGTCGCGCGAGCGCTGCTCGGTGTCGCGGGCGCGACCCTGATGCCCGCCACCCTCGCCCTGATCCGCAACCTCTTCCACGACCCGCGCGAGCGCAGCCTCGCCATCGGCGTCTGGGGTGCCACGGCCTCCGCCGGCACCGCCGTCGGGCCTGTCGTCGGCGGTTTCCTGCTGGAACACTTCTGGTGGGGTTCGGTCTTCCTCATCAACCTGCCCGTGATGGCCGTCCTGGTCCTCGTCGGCATCAAGCTGCTCCCCGAGTCCCGCCACCCGAACCCGGGCCCGTGGGACATGCCCAGCGTCGGCCTGTCGCTGGTCGGCATGATCGGGGTCGTGTACGCGGTGAAGGAGACCGCCACCCACGGCGTCGACGGCAACGCGCTCGCCGCCGGCCTCCTCGGCGTCGCCGGGCTGTTCTTCTTCGTGCGCCGTCAGCTCACCCTGCCGCACCCGCTGCTGGACATGCGGCTGTTCCGCAACCGGGGCTTCTCCGGAGCCGTCCTCGCCGACCTGCTGACCATTCTCGGCCTGTCCGGTCTGGTCTTCTTCCTCTCCCAGTTCCTGCAACTGGTCCAGGGCCGGGGCCCGTTGGAGGCGGGTCTCGCCGAGCTTCCGGCGGCGATCGGAGCGGTGGCCGCGGGCCTGGTCGCCGGAGCCGCGGCCCGCCGCTTCTCGGTCCGTTCCGTGGTGACGGGGGGTCTCGCGGCCATCGGCCTGGCCCTCGCCCTGCTCACCCTGGTCGACCGCTCCACCGGCTACCCCCTGATCGGCGTCGCCCTGCTGGTCGTCGGCATCGGCGCCGGCTTCTCCTTCACCGTCACCGCCGACGTCATCCTCTCCAGCGTCCCCAAGGAGCAGGCGGGTTCGGCCTCGGCGGTCTCCGAAACGGCGTACGAACTGGGCGCGGCCCTCGGCATCGCGGTCTTGGGTTCGATCGTGACAGGTGTCTACCGCGACTTCGCGGCGCCCGCGGGCACCCCGGAAGGAGCACACGAGTCATTGGGCGGCGCGGTCGAGGCTGCGGCGCGAATGCCGTCGGCCACCGCCGAGGCCCTGCTGTCCTCCGCGAGGGAGTCCTTCGTGGACGGCCTCACGATCGCGGCGGGCGCGGGTGCGGTGGTTCTGTTGGCGACGTCGATAGCGGCTTGGTTCATGCTGCGGAACCAGCGCCTGGAGAACCCCGCTTAGGGACAGCGAGGTCAGGGGCGCGGGGAACTGCGCGAGAAGCCCCACCGGCCCGCGCCCGACAGACGACCGAAGTCCCCGGCACCCCCGGCGGAGCTACGCCGCTTCCTTCGCCTTGGACGCGTACATGTCCACGTACTCCTGCCCCGACAACCGCATGACCTCGGCCATCACGGAATCGGTCACCGCCCGCAGCACGTACCGGTCCCGATCCATCCCCTCGTACCGGGAGAACTCCATCGCCTCACCGAACCGCACGGTCACCCGATGCGGCCGCGGCAACCCCGCACCTCCCGGCTGGATCTTGTCCGTCCCGATCATCGCGAACGGCACGACCGGCGCCCCGGTCATCAGCGTCAGCCGGGCGATGCCGGTACGGCCCCGGTACAGCCGGCCGTCGGGCGACCGCGTCCCCTCGGGGTAGATGCCGAACACCTTGCCCTCGTCCAGGATCCGCCGGCCGGTCATCAGCGCCGCGACACCGCCCCGGCCGCCGTCGCGGTCGACGGGGATCATGCCGACGCCGGTGAAGAACCAGGCCATCAGACGGCCCTTGATCCCCTTGCCGGTGACGTACTCGTCCTTGCCGATGAAGAAGACCTGCCGGTCGCAGACCAGCGGCAGGATCATCGAGTCGATGAAGGTCAGATGGTTACCGGCGAGGATCACCGGACCGTCGCCCGGAATGTGCTCCGCGCCCTCCACCCGGGGGCGGAACATCAGGCGCATGATCGGTCCGAGCACTGCCTTGATGAGCGCGAAGCGGGACAACGGGCCCTCCCATGTCAAGCGTTCCGGTACAAGTCTGTGCAGGTGAGGACGATACTCCCGGCCCACGGGGCGGCGCACGTCGGGTTCACCGAGTGGATACCAACTGTTGACGCTGTTTTACCTGCGGTGACGCCGTGGCGGCGGGATGTCACCCGGGTGCGGCATGTGACGGACATCGCGTCACCGAACCGACACCCCGTCAAATTCCGCCTCCCGTGCGACACGAGGCGTCTTCCGCGTGTTCGGTCCCAGGTCTCCCGACGGTCACCTCAGGACACCTACGATCGTCCCGCTTTGACAGGTGCAGGGCATCACGGTGGAGGAGCCGGTCATGGGGACGCAGGAGTCGCGGCAGCCGCAGGACGCGAACGAACAGGGACGCGCAACGGGCCGACGGGCGCTGCTCGGTGCCGCGGTGCTCGGCGCGGGCGGAGCGGTCCTCGGACTGCCGGCCGCGGCGAGAGCCGACGAGGCGACGCCGGACGCCAAGGCGGCCGGCCACTCGGGCGGCGGCTACCGGAGTCTTCCGGTGCCGACGATCATCGCGCACCGAGGGGCCAGCGGCTACCGCCCGGAGCACACGCTCGGCTCGTACCAGCTCGCCCTCGACATGGGCGCGCACGTCATCGAGCAGGACCTCGTGCCCACCAAGGACGGCCATCTCGTATGCCGTCACGAGAACGACATCACCGGCACGACCGATGTCGCGGCACACCCCGAGTTCGCCGGTCGGAAGACCACGAAGGTCGTGGACGGCGTCACCTACACCGGCTGGTTCACCGAGGACTTCACCCTCGCCGAGCTGAAGACCCTGCGCGCCAAGGAGCGCATCCCGGGCAACCGCCAGGAGAACACCCTCTACGACGGCCGCTGGGAGATCCCCTCCTTCGAGGAGGTGCTGCGCTGGGCCGAGAAGGAGGGCCGGAAGCGGGGCAGGCGCGTCTGGCTGCACGTCGAGACCAAGCACCCCACCTACTTCCGCAAGCTGGGCCTCGGCCTGGAGGAGCCGCTCGCCAAGCTGCTGCGCAAGTACGACCGGCACCGGAAGAACTCGCCCGTCTTCCTGCAGTCCTTCGAGCCGAGCAGCATCCAGCGCCTGAACCGGCTGGTCGACAGCCCGCTCGTCGTCCTGCTCTCCGGAGCCGCCACCCGCCCCTGGGACTTCGTCGAGGCCGGTGACCCGCGCACCGTCGCCGACCTGGTCAAGCCGGCCGGGCTCACCTGGATCGCCTCGTTCGCGAACGGCATCGGCCCCACCCTCGACCTGATCATCCCGCGCGACTCGGGCGGCAACCTGACCACGCCGACCACCCTCGTCGCCGACGCGCACGCCGAGGGCCTGATCCTGCACCCCTACACCCTGCGCAACGAGAACACCTTCCTGCCCGCGAACTTCCGCAAGGGCACGGACGCCAACGCCTACGGCGACTCCTTCGGCGCGCTCAAGGTGTACTTCGACACCGGCATCGACGGCATCTTCACCGACAACCCGGACACCGGTCTGCTGGCCCACGCGGACTTCGTCGGCGACTGAGCGAACGACACACGGGTTCGAACGTCAACGGCCGAGTCCCGAGCCCCGATTGGGGTGACTCGCGCCCGCCCCGGCAACCCCTGCCGGGGCGGTGGCGTCCCGGGGCATATGACACACGACATGCTCGCCACCCTGCGCCCCCTGCTGGTCGCGGAGGTCTCGGCGGAGGCGTACGCGGCCGGGGCCGAGGCGGGGGACCTGGAACAGGCGGTCTGGCTGCGCCTGCTGGAACGGCTCGTCGCCGACGGCCCACCAGAGGACCCGGAGAGCTGGCTGCGCAGCGCCGTCCGCTTCGAGGCCCGCCTCAGCCGTCGCGCGGCCCGCTTCGAACGGCCCTACGCGTCCGAGCCCGCCGACGAGCACGCGCCCGGTCCCGAGCAGCAGGCGCTCACGGCGGCCCGCCGTCGCGCGCTCTACGCGGCCGTGCGCCGGCTCCCCGGCCGCTGCCCCCGGCTGCTCGCCGCCCTGCTCTCCCCGAAGGACCTCACCTACCGTGAGATCGCGGGCGAGTTGGGTATCTCACAGGGCAGCCTCGGCCCGGAACGTTCCCGATGTCTGGGATGTCTTCGGCGATTGCTGGCGGCGGAGGTTGCGGCACGCGAACCACGGGGATAGGAGTGAGGGACATCGGGTGAGCAGGTGAGCGGGAGGCGTGCACACATGGGCATGAGCGTGACCATCTCGGTGGCGACCGAGCAGGACGCCGAGCAGATCTTCAAACTGCAGTACCTGTGCTTCCAGAGCGAGGCGGCACTGTACGGCAACTACCGCATCGATCCGCTCGTCCAGAGCCTCGACTCCGTCCGCGCGGAGGTCGCCGCGGACTGCGTGTTCGTGGCCAGGCTGGGGGACGAGGTGGTCGGTTCCGTGCGCGGTGCCCTCGACGCCGACGGCACCGCCGCGATCGGCAAACTCTGCGTCCACCCGCGCCTCCAGGGGCACGGCATCGGCGCGAGGCTCCTGCGCGCCGCCGAGTCGGCCCTCGCCGAGGAGCGCGGCGCCACCCGGTTCCGCCTCAGCGCGGGCCACCGCAGTGAGGGCAACCTCCGGCTGTACCGCCGGGTGGGGTACGAGACGGTCGGCACCAGCCAGGGGCAGGACGGGGTGCCGATGGTGGTGCTGGAGAAGCCGGCGGAGACGTACGCGGCGACGGCGTGAGGGAGCGCGCGGGAGGGGTTGCCGCGTGAGTCCGTCCGGCGGCCACCGGTCCGCTGCGGCTTCTCGCGCCCGCGCGGCGGAGCCGCAGGCCGATACGCTCCCGCGCCCCTAACGGGGCGCCCGCGCACCCTTCCGCAGCCAGTACATCGCCGTGACCGGCAGGATCACGGGAATGAACAGGTACCCGATCCCGTAGTCCGACCACACCGTCTTGTCCGGGAACGCCGACGGCTCCACGAGCGTCCACGTGCCCACGATCAGCACGCCGGCCAGTTCCACCGCACAGCAGATCCGCGCCGCCTTCCGGGCGAACTCCCCGCCCCGCACCAGCGAGTACGTGATGAACCCGTACACGACACCGGCCAGCGCGGACAGCGAGTAGGCGAGCGGCGCGTGCTCGAACTCCGTCGAGATCTGCACGACGGACCGCGAAACGGCCCCGACCACCATCACGCCGTACAGCCACACCAGCAGCATCCCCGGCCCACTGATGAGCCGCGCCCGCTTCTCCCGCTGCGGCACGTCGTCCGTGGCGGTCACGTCAGCCTCCCCAGATGTCGTAGAGCCGCACCTGCAGCACGGCGAGCACCACACCTCCGGCCGCGACGGTCACGCTGCCCCAGCGGGTGCGCTCCGCCAGCGACATGAACCCGGTGACGGGGACGCAGGCGAACGCCCCGAGGAGGTAGGAGACGAAGATCGTGGTCCCCTGCTCCGGCTTCTCCCCTCGCGCCAGCTGCACGATCCCGACGACCAACTGGACGAGCGCCAGCACCGACACCACGGCCATGCCGATGAAGTGCCAGTCCTTGGTCGGCTGATCGCGATACGCGGCCCAACCGCACCACGCGGCGAGCAGAAGCGCGGCGACGGCGGTCGTCACCGTCAGGGCAACAAGCATGCCGCGACCCTATTACGGCCCAAAAATCCGCCGCGCCCGGCCCCGGGCCGGGCCACCCCCGGGACGCGCAGCGTGGCCTTGGCCACAGCACCGAGTGTCCACATGGTGGACACCTTGCACTGCACCTGCGGATATGTGTCTCAAACTCGTCCGTTATACGGACGGCCCACGCTCACCTGCTGCATACATCTGCTTTACTGATCTCATGACCACGACGAGCTGCCGCACCCTTGCGACCGAGGCGACGATGACGCCCGGTGCTCGTTGTATGTGTCGAATGTGCGCCTTCTAGAAGGCCCCGCGCGTCGCCGCGCGTGACGGACGAAGCCTCCCCGCGCACAAGTTCTCCTCCGGTTCCATCGCCACCGCGAGAACCGTGTCGCGTCCCTGACCGCTTGCACCCGTGTCCGGGCACACCCACGCCCGCGCACTCGACAGTGACGGAAATCCAGTGATCACCACATCGGGCCTGACGAAGATCTATCGGGCCGACCGAGGTCGCGGCCGCGAGGTCACCGCCCTCGACGGCGTCGATCTCCACGTACGCGAGGGCGAGGTGTACGGCGTGATCGGCCAGTCCGGCGCCGGCAAGTCCTCGCTCATCCGCTGCGTCAACCTCCTCGAGCGCCCCACCTCCGGAACCGTGACCGTCGCGGGCCAGGACCTCACCGCCCTGGCCGGCCGCGGCCCCCGCGCCGGCCGGCGACTGCGGCAGGCGCGCAGCGGGATCGGCATGGTCTTCCAGCACTTCAACCTTCTCTCCTCCCGCACGGTCCAGGACAACGTCGAGCTGCCGCTCGAAATCCTCGGCAGGTCCGGCCAGGAGCGCTCCCGCAAGGCCCTGGAACTGCTCGACCTCGTGGGCCTCGCCGACAAGGCCAAGGCCTACCCGGCCCAGCTCTCCGGCGGCCAGAAGCAGCGCGTCGGCATCGCCCGCGCGCTGGCCGGGGACCCGAAGGTGCTCCTCTCCGACGAGGCGACCAGCGCCCTCGACCCGGAGACCACCCGCTCGATCCTGGCGCTGCTGCGCGACCTGAACCGGCAGCTGGGCCTGACCGTCCTGCTCATCACGCACGAGATGGACGTCGTGAAGAGCATCTGCGACTCCGCCGCCCTCATGGAGAAGGGGCGCATCGTCGAGTCCGGCACGGTCAGCGAACTGCTCGCCACCCCCGGTTCCGAACTGGCCGCCGCGCTCTTCCCGGTGGGCGGCGAGGCCACCGGCGACGACCGCACGGTCCTCGACGTCACCTTCCAGGGCGAGGCCGCGACCCAGCCGGTCGTCTCGCGGCTGTCCCGCACGTACAACATCGACATCTCGATCCTCGGCGCCGCCATCGACACCGTCGGCGGCCTCCAGATCGGCCGGATGCGCATCGAACTGCCCGGCCGCTACGAGGACAACGTGGTCCCCGTCGGCTTCCTGCGCGAACAGGGCCTCCAGATCGAGGTGGTCGGCCGGGACACCGGGACGACCGCACCGACGGCCACGCCGACGTCCACGCCGGTGAAGGAAGGTGCCAAGTGATCTGGTCCGAGACGCGGCCGCTGCTGGAGCAGGCCTGTTGGGACACCCTCTACATGGTCGGCTGGTCCACCCTCATCGCCGTCGTCGGCGGCCTCCCGCTCGGCATCCTGCTCGTCCTCACCGACCGGGGCGGCCTGCTGCAGAACCTCCTCGCCAACAGGGTCGTCGGGCAGATCGTGAACATCGCCCGCTCGATGCCCTTCATCATCCTGATGGTCGCGTTGATGGGCTTCACCCGCTGGGTCACCGGCTCGACCATCGGCCGTGAGGCCGCCATCGTGCCGCTCGCGATCGGCGCGATCCCGTTCTTCGCGCGCCTCGTCGAGACGGCGGTCCGCGAAGTGGACCACGGGCTCGTCGAGGCCGTACAGGCCATGGGCGGCAACACCTGGACCGTCGTCCGCAGCGTCCTCGTCCCCGAGTCCCTGCCGTCGCTCATCTCGTCCGCCACGACCACCGTCGTCGCCCTCATCGGCTACTCGGCCATGGCCGGCACCGTCGGCGCGGGCGGCCTCGGCGACATCGCCATCCGCTACGGCTACCAGCGCTTCGAGACCGAACTGATGTGGATCACCGTGGCGGTCCTGGCCGTCGCCATCTCCGCCATCCAGTTCGCCGGCGATTACGCGGCCCGTGCCCTGCACCGACGCGGCGGCCGGTCCGGCCCCGCACCGGCACTCCGGCTGCTGAGGGCCAAGGCCGAACCCACCGCGGCGGACGCAACCAAGGCCTGACCCCCTTCCCGGGCACCGACAGATCTCCCGTCCCACCCATGACGGGATCACTCCACCCAAAAGGAAAGGCACTTTTCGTGCGTAACACCGCCAAGCTCACCACCGCCGTGCTCGCCGCCGGAGCCCTCACCCTCGGGCTCACCGCGTGCGGCGCGGGCGGCGACTCCGCCTCCGACACCAGCGGTCCGCTGGTCGTCGCAGCGAGCCCCACCCCGCACGCCGAGATCCTCGGCTTCGTCAAGGACAACCTGGCGAAGGACGCAGGCCTCGACCTGGAGGTCAAGGAGTTCACCGACTATGTCCTGCCGAACACGGCGACCGAGGACGGCTCCGTGGACGCCAACTACTTCCAGAACCAGCCCTACCTCGACTCCTTCAACAAGGAGCGGGGCACCCACATCGTGCCCGTCGTCACCGTGCACCTGGAGCCGCTCGGCCTCTACTCGAACAAGGTCAAGAGCAAGGACGACCTCAAGAGCGGCGCGACCGTCGCCGTCCCGAACGACACGGTCAACGAGGCGCGTGCCCTCAAGCTCCTCGACTCCGCCGGGATCATCACGCTCAAGGACGGCGTCGGCACCGACGCGACCCCCGCCGACATCACCGAGAACCCGAAGAAGCTCAAGTTCAAGGAGCTGGAGGCGGCCCAGACCCCGCGTTCCCTGGACGACGTCGACGCCGCGGTGATCAACGGGAACTACGCCCTGGAGGCCGACCTCTCGCCCGCCGACGACGCCCTCGCCGTCGAACCGGCCAAGGGCAACCCGAACGGCAACTTCCTCGCCGTGAAGGAAGGCAACGAGGACGACCCGCGCGTCGAGAAGCTCGCCGAGCTCCTCACCTCGGACGAGGTCAGGAAGTTCATCGAGGACGAGTGGAGCAACGGCTCCGTCATCCCGTCCTTCTGACCGCTCGTCCGAACAGACGGCACGTATACGGCGTATCGCCACGCACGGGGTCCACTTGCTCACCGCGGGTGGACCCTGTGGTGCGATTCAGTGCTTTCATGCTGCATGCTGGGCAGTTCAGCAGGCTCTCAAAGTTTTCGAAGGTTACGGAGCGGCGCATGACGAGCACCTTTCCCGACATCTCCATCAGCACGGATCGGTTGGTTCTGCGCCCGTTCGACGAGGACGACACCCAGGCGTTCACCGAGATGATGAACGACGAGCAGGTGATGGCCTGGACCGACGTCCCGCAGCCCTTCACCGAACGTGAGGCGCGTACCTGGATCACCGAGTACGCGCCCACCGAACGCACCTCAGGACGCGGCCTCGACCTCGCGGTCACCGAGTTCCTCACCCAGCGGCTCGTCGGCGTCATCCAACTGACCAGGACGGACTGGCACGTGCGGGCGACGGAGCTGTCGTACGTCGTCGCCCCCTGGGCGCGCGGCGAGGGCTACGCCTCCGAAGCCGCCCTCGCGACCGCCCAATGGCTGTTCCGCGAGCAGAAGTTCGAACGCATCGAGCTGCGCACCGCCGCCGACAACACCGCCTCCCAGCAGGTCGCGCAGAAGATCGGCTGTATCAGTGAGGGAGTGCTGCGCAACGCCTGCATAGCACGGGCCCGCACCGCCGAGGACGGCTGGACCGAGATCCGCACGGACTTCATCGTCTGGAGCCTGCTCCCCGAGGACATCGAGGGCGTCAGCGAGGAACTGGCCGACAGCGGTGGTTTCGGCTCCTACTCGGACTGGAACTGAACAACCCACGGGTACGCGCGAGGCCGCCGCCCGGCCGCCGGGGCCCACCCCGTCACCAGGTACTCTCACGGGACCCCGAGCGGGCAAACCGACGACCTGCGAAGACCCTCTGGAGACTGACGACGATGGCCGACCGGGTCACGGTGATCGGCTGGGACGGCTCCCCCCTGACCGCCGCGGCGCGCTCCGCCCTCGCCGCCGCCACCCTGGTGGCCGGCGCGGCCCACCACCTCGCCCTGCCCGAGGTGCCCCCGGCCGCCGAACGCATCCGCCTCGGCAGTGTGGCCCTCGCCGCCCGCCGCATCGCCGGCCACCGGGGCACCGCCGTCGTCCTCGCCGACGGCGACCCTGGCTTCTTCGGCGTCGTCCGCACCCTCAGGTCCCCCGAGTTCGGCCTGGAGGTCGAGGTCGTCCCCGGTGTCTCCTCCGTGGCCGCCGCCTTCGCCCGCGCGGGCATGCCCTGGGACGACGCCCAGGTGGTCGTCGCCCACCGCCGTACGCTGCGCCGCGCGGTCAACGTGTGCCGCGCCCACGGCAAGGTCGCCGTCCTCACCTCACCCGGCGCCGGCCCCGCCGAACTCGGCCTCCTCCTCGAGGGAGTTCACCGCACCTTCGTGATCTGCGAGGAACTCGGCACCGCCCGCGAACGCGTCACCGTCGTCACCTCCGACAAGGCCGTCGACCACACCTGGCGCGACCCCAACCTCGTCATCGTCATCGGCGGCCCCGCCACCGCGGCCGAGGGGGGCGGCTGGCTCGCCGGCCGCGACCCCTCCACCGGGCCACGCGGCTGGGCGCTGCCCTCCGGTGTCTACGGCGCCGCCATGGGTGAGGGCGAGGGCGAACTGCTGCGCTCCGCCCAACTGGCCCGCCTGGGCCCGCGCGTGGGCGACCTCGTCTGGGACATCGGCTCCGGCAGCGGCGCCTTCGCCACCGAGGCCGCCCGCTGCGGCGCCGCCGTCATCGCCGTCGACCGCGACCCCGAGGCCTGCGGCCGTACGACGCTCGCCGCCCGCCGCTTCGGCGTACAGCTCCAAGTGGTCCACGGCGCCGCCCCGCACGTCCTGGAGAACCTTCCCGAACCCGATGTCGTCCGCGTCGGCGGCGGGGGCGCGACGGTGGTCTCCGCCGTCGCCGACCGCCGTCCCCAGCGCATCGTCACCCACGCGCTCACCCGCCCCGCCGCGGAACGCATCGGACGCGACCTGACCGAGCACGGCTACGAGGTCCGCTGCGAGTTCGTCCAGTCCGTCGAACTCGATACAAGGGCCTGGACGGAGAGGGAACGGAGCGTCGCGTTCCTGCTCAGCGGGACCCTGTCCGAACGTTCCCAGTGATCCGGTTGTCGTACCGGCGCGGTAGGCTGGCCGATCGTCGTACCGCACTTCGACACCCGACACTTCGTCGGTCAATGTCCTAAAAGCGCGCCCGTTTTGGGAGCGTGTGTGGTACGGCGGAACGGGGAGGACGCGCAACGTGGCGCAGTCCACAGCGGACCGTCGCGGATCAAGCTGTCGCGACGGGGGAACGACCGCGACAAT
The DNA here is from genome assembly GCF_019599145.1 of Streptomyces akebiae. NCBI lineage: Bacteria > Bacillati > Actinomycetota > Actinomycetes > Kitasatosporales > Streptomycetaceae > Streptomyces > Streptomyces akebiae. The sequence goes on from NZ_CP080647.1 coordinate 8,435,632, forward strand.
GGCCATTCAATGGCTTTGTCGACATGCAGGCGGGTCGTCACGTGCCGCTGGGCACGCACGCTCGTTCTCCACAACAGTGGGGCGGTAGGTGCGCCGTTCCCGGGCCAGCTGGCATGGAGGCACTAACCGATGGGCGAGGGGTACGCATGACCGACACCGGCCAGGTCCCGGCCGAGGGACAGCCGGAGAGCGCAGGCATGGTGGAGCAGCCGGGCGTCCCCACGCCGGGTGCGTACACCTACCTCTCCGAGACCGCCGCCGAGGACGAGGACCTTCTGCTGCCGGGCGCCCAGGGCGCGTGGGGCAACGAGATGCCCCCGCCCGCCCCCGAGCCCGTCGTCCAGGTCGTCCACGAACCGGGCCCGCACGAGATGTCCGGCCGCGACAGCGGCGCGCACGACCTCAGCGCCGTCCGCACTCCCGTCGCGACCCCCGTCCCGCAGCCGCCGGTGGCCCGACGCCCGCTGCACCTCGGCCCGCCGACCCCCGACGCCTCCGCCAGCCCGGTCCGCTCCCTCGCCGACCGGGGCCCGGCGGGCGCCCCCGTACCGCCCGGGGCGGTACGCCACCCCGGCCCGGCCACCGCCGGTCCGGAGTACCTCGACGTGCCCCCGCAGCCCGTGTCCCAGTGGGTCGGCGCCCCCGCCCAGGCAGCTCCCGCGCCGGGAGTCGCCGCAGGGGGAGCGGCTGCAGAAACGGTCGCTCCGCAGGAAGCGCACGTCTCCGTGGCCGTGGCCGAGGCGCCCCTGGCAGCCGAGGTCCCGGAGGAGATCCAGGACGCCGAGGCCCTCCATCAGGCGCAGGACGCCGCCTACGCCCTGGCCCAGGAGGCCGCGGTCGCGCAGTTCCGCACCCCGGAGGCGGTCGGGACGCCGGTCGCGGCGCATGTCCAGGCCCCGGAGGCCGTGGAAGCGCCCGGTGTCGTCGAGGAGCAACTCCCAGAGGCCGCACAGGCGTCGGCCGTCGTCGAGGCCGAGGCCCCGCAGCCGGTCGAGGCACCGGTGGCCGTCGAGCACGCGCCGGTCCCGGAGGCCGCCGAGGCGCCCGTAGCCGATCAGATCCCGGCCCCGGCCGAGACCGCCGCGGAGCCCACGGCGCCGGAGACGGGCGAGACTGTGGCCGTGGCCGTCGAGGAGGAGGCCGCGCAGGCACCGCAGCCCGCAACACCGCAACCCGAGCCGGCCGCGACGATTCCCTCGGCCCAGGCCCCTGATGCCCAGGCCCCCGAAGCCCCGACCTCCGAAGTCCCGACCCCCGAGGCCCCGGCCCCTGAGCAGGCCGCGTCTCCCGCCGAGGCCGCGCAGGCACCGGACGCGACGCCCTTCCCCCCGGCCGCCCAGGATGCCGAGCCGATCGAGGCGCAGACCCTCGCCGCGGCGCAGGACGTCCCCCAGGTCGCGCAGGAGGCGGAGACCGTCGCCCCTGTCGACGACGCCGCACCGGCCCAGCCCGCCGAGGCGGCCCCGCCGACGCAGCCCGACGCCGCGACCGCCGCACCCGCGCAGGCCGACCCGGCGGTGCCGTCGGCTGCGGCAGAGGGCCCCGAACAGGCCCCCGCCGCTCCCGAGCAGCAGGCGCCGTCCACCGTGGCCGAGGAGCAGGCCTCCACCGACGTACCGGACCCGCAGACCGCGTCCGCCGCGCCGAACGAGGAGCCCGTCGCCGCGTCCCCGGCCGAGCAGACCGCTGAGGTCCCACCGGTCACCGCTCCGGACACCGAGCCCGCGCCAGCCCTCCAGCAGTCGGAAGCCCCGGCCGCCGAGGAGCCCCAGCCGACGGAAGTGGCAGCCGAAGCGGCAGCGCAGGCGGCCGAGGCCGAGAGCCCGGAAGCCGTCGCGGCGGAGACCGCTCAGCCCCGGCCCGAGGCCGTCGCCGAGAGCGTCCAACCGACGGAGACCGACCAGCCGGGACAGCCGGGACAGCCGGGACAGCCGGGACCGCACCCCACGGTCGAGGACCCGCAGGCCACCGAGCCGGACGCATCCGCAGCGGACCCGGTGAATCAGGTGCGGGGCCAGGGCCAGAACCTTCCCCAGGTCTCCGCGCTGGACCAGGTCGTGGCGGCGCAGGCCACCGTGACCACCCCGCAGCCGGAGCCCTCGCAGCCCCTCACCCCCGACGCCGTCGTCGAGCCGGAGCCGGGCACCACGGACGTGGACGCGGCGGCCCAGCCGACCGACGCCGTGAACGCCCCGGAGTCCGCCCCCGCGGACGAGCCGACCGACGGGGCCCCGCCCGCCGCGGAACAGGCCGAGCCCACGGCCGACCCGGCGACCGCGGATCCCACGGCCGACCCGGCGACCGCGGATCCCACGGCCGACCCGGCGACCGCGGATCCCGCGTCCGTGGACCCGGCGACCGCGGATCCCACGGCCGCCGAGCCCCTCGCCGCGGACGCGCCGCCGGCCCCGGCCTCCCAGGTCGTCGACGCCCCTCAGGGCGCCGTCATCCAGACCCCGGCCATGCCCGAGGCCGACGCCCCGCCCCTCGCGGTGACCTCCCCGGAGCCCCCGCCCGAGGCCGACGCCGACCAGCCCGAGGGCAGATTCGTCCCCGCCGAGGGCTCCGTGCCGACCGCCGTGCAGCCGACCCCGCCCCAGGGGATGGTGGTCCCGCCGCTCGCCGAGGACGCCGCACCGACGCCCGCCCCCGCCGAGTTCCCGGCGGCCGAGGGACAGACCGACGCGACCGAAGGCCGGACGGAGGCGGAGGGCGAGCCCGTCGCCATGGTCCCCGCCCCCCGGGGCTCCGAGGCCGAGACGCTCGTCGTACCGCAGCCGCTCGCGGTGGCCGACGCCCACCCGGACGTCGTCCAGAACGCCGAGGACCTCGACACCAGGGCCGCCGACCAGGAGGACGGCGAGCCGGCGGTGCCGGAATCAGAAGCAGTGGAATCAGCAGCAGCCGAAGAGAGCACGGCCCCGGTGGACGAGACACCCGAAGACGTGAGGGACGAAGTGCGGCAGCCCACAGGCCCGGCCGCACCCCCCTACGACGACGCCGAGCGCGAGGCCGTCCTGAAGGTCATGCGGGAGCGCCGAGACATCCGCAACGGCTTCCGCGACGACCCGATCCCGCACGACGTGCTGCTCCGTGTCCTGGAGGCCGCCCACACGGCACCCTCCGTCGGCCACTCGCAGCCCTGGGACTTCGTGGTCATCCGCTCGGCCGAGACCCGCCGCACGATGCACGAGCTCGCCCAGCGCCAGCGCGAGGCGTACGCGAAGTCGCTGCCGAAGGGCCGGGCGAAGCAGTTCAAGGAACTGAAGATCGAGGCGATCCTCGACACCCCGGTCAACATCGTCGTCACCGCCGACCCCACCCGCGGCGGCCGTCACACCCTGGGCCGTCACACCCAGCCGCAGATGGCCCCGTACTCCTCCGCCCTCGCGGTCGAGAACCTGTGGCTCGCGGCCCGCGCCGAGGGCCTCGGCGTCGGCTGGGTCAGCTTCTTCGACGAGCGCGAGATGGTCCGCGCCCTCGGCCTGCCCGAGCACCTGGAGGTCGTGGCGTACCTGTGCGTGGGATACGTCGACGAGTTCCCGGAGGAGCCCGAGCTGATGCAGGCGGGCTGGGCCAAGCGCCGCCCCCTGTCCTGGGTCGTCCACGAGGAGACGTACGGCCGCCGCGCCCTGCCCGGCGCCGAGCCGCACGACCTGCTGGCCGAGACCGTCGCCGGTATCCGCCCGCTCGACGCCAAGGCGCTCGGCGAGGCGTGGGAGCGCCAGAAGCGCATGACCAAGCCGGCGGGCGCCCTCGGCATGCTGGAGATCATCTCCGCCCAGCTGTCCGGCCTGTCCCGTCAGTGCCCGCCGCCGATCCCGGAGCCCGCGGCCGTCGCGATCTTCGCCGGTGACCACGGTGTCCACGCCCAGGGCGTCACCCCCTGGCCGCAGGAGGTGACGGCCCAGATGGTCGCCAACTTCCTGGGCGGGGGAGCCGTCTGCAACGCCTTCGCCGCCCAGGTGGGCGCCGAGGTCTGCGTCGTCGACGTGGGCGTGGCGAGCGACCTCCCGGCCACCCCCGGGCTGCTGCCCCGCAAGGTCCGCGCCGGTACGTCCGACATGACCACCGGGCCCGCGATGACCCGCGAGGAGGCCAAGCAGGCCATCGAGGTGGGCATCGAGACCGCCCGCGACCTGGTCGCGGCCGGCAACAAGGCCCTGCTCACGGGCGAGATGGGTATCGCCAACACCACGGCCTCCGCCGCCCTGATCGCCGTCTTCACCGGCGCCGACCCCGCCGAGGTCACCGGCCGGGGCACCGGCATCAACGACGAGACCCTCGCCCGCAAGACCGAGGTCGTACGCCGGGCCATCGAACTCCACCAGCCGGACCCCGCCGACCCCATCGGCGTCCTGGCGGCCATCGGCGGCTTCGAACACGCCGCCATCGTCGGCCTCCTCCTCGGCGGCGCCTCCCTGCGTACGCCGGTGATCCTCGACGGCGTCAGCGCCGGCGCCGCCGCTCTGGTGGCCCGCGCCATCGCCCCCGAGGTCCTCGCCGCGTGCATCGCGGGCCACCGCAGTGCCGAACCGGGCCACGTCGCCGCCCTCCAGAAGCTGGGCCTGCGCCCCTTGGTCGACCTCGACCTCCGCCTCGGCGAGGGCACCGGCGCCCTGCTCGCCCTCCCGGTCGTGCAGAGCGCGGCCAGAGCGATGCACGAGGTGGCGACGTTCGACTCGGCGGGGGTGACAGAGAAGTAGAGGGCGAGTGGGCGCCGGGTTCCTTTGAGCCGGGCCGTGGTTGTGGGCAGTCGTTCCGCAGGGGTGGAACGGGTGGGCACAACCGCCCACCGGCCGGCACTCGGCAACGGTGCTCAGCCAGCACACCTGCTGAGCCGTACGCCCCACTCGCCCCTTAGAATCCGCACGTCAGGGTCCGCTCCAATGCCGCAGCGCGCCCGCCGCACCGCCGCCGCAAGAGGAGCCGCACCCTCATGGCCGAACACCCCGCCTACCCCGTAGGCCTCCGCCTCGCCGGCCGCCGAGTGGTCGTCATCGGCGGCGGCCAGGTCGCCCAACGTCGTCTGCCCGCCCTCATCGCGGCCGGTGCCGACATCGTCCTCGTCTCGCCGAGCGCCACGCCCTCCGTGGAGGCGATGGTGGACGCGGGCGAGCTGACCTGGGAGAAGCGCCGCTACGCGGAGGGCGACCTCGCCGAGGCCTGGTACGTCCTGATCGCCACCGGTGACCCGGAGGCGAACGCCCGCGCGTCCGCCGAGGCGGAGCGCCACCGCATCTGGTGCGTGCGCTCCGACAGCGCCGAGGAGGCCACGGCCTGGACCCCGGCGACCGGCCACAGCGAGGGCGTCACGGTCGCCGTCCTCACGGCCCGCGCCGAGGGGCGCGACCCCCGCCACACCGCCGCCATCCGCGACGCGGTCGTCGAGGGCCTGCGCGACGGCACGCTCGTCGCCCCTCACCACCGCACCCGCACCCCCGGCGTCTCCCTCGTCGGCGGCGGCCCCGGTGACCCGGACCTCATCACCGTGCGCGGCCGCCGCCTCCTCGCCGAGGCCGATGTCGTCATCGCCGACCGCCTCGGCCCCCGCGACCTCCTGGCCGAACTCCCGCCGCACGTCGAGGTGATCGACGCGGCGAAGATCCCGTACGGCCGCTTCATGGCGCAGGAGGCCATCAACAACGCGCTGATCGAACACGCGAAGCAGGGCAAGTCGGTCGTCCGCCTCAAGGGCGGTGACCCGTATGTCTTCGGTCGCGGCATGGAGGAGCTCCAGGCCCTCGCCGAGGCGGGCATCCCCTGCACGGTCGTCCCCGGCATCTCCAGCTCGATCTCCGTCCCGAGCGCGGCCGGCATTCCGGTCACCCACCGGGGTGTCGCCCACGAGTTCACGGTCGTCAGCGGCCATGTGGCCCCCGACGACGAGCGGTCCCTGGTGGACTGGGCCGCCCTCGCCCGACTCACCGGCACCCTCGTGATCCTCATGGGCGTCGACAAGATCGGGCGGATCGCCGAGACCCTGGTGGCGAACGGCAAGTCCCCGGACACCCCGGTCGCCCTGATCCAGGAGGGCACCACGGCCGCCCAGCGCCGGGTCGACGCGACCCTCGCCACCGTGGCCGAGACCGTGCTGACGAGGGAGGTCAAGCCGCCGGCGGTCATCGTCATCGGCGAGGTGGTGAAGGTGGGCCCCGGGACGCACGCGTAACCCCCGGGCAGACGCCCCCCGGACCAGGGGGAGCGGAACCGTAACCACCGGTAACCCACCCGTCCCAAGCCGTTGGCACCACACCCAGGACAAGGCAGTATCACCCTGTGGCCGATCTCATCACCGTCGACGACCCGAACGATCCGCGCCTGCGCGACTACACCGGCCTGACCGACGTGGAGCTGCGCCGCAGGCGCGAACCCGCCGAGGGCCTGTTCATCGCCGAGGGCGAGAAGGTCATCAGACGGGCCAAGGAAGCCGGCTACGAGATGCGCTCGATGCTGCTCTCCGCCAAGTGGGTCGACGTCATGCGCGACGTCATCGACGAACTCCCGGCCCCCGTCTACGCGGTCAGCCCCGAACTCGCCGAACAGGTCACCGGCTACCACGTGCACCGGGGCGCCCTCGCCTCCATGCAGCGCAAGCCCCTCCCGACGGCCGACCAGCTCCTGGGCGCCGCCCGCCGCGTCGTGATCATGGAGTCGGTCAACGACCACACCAACATCGGCGCGATCTTCCGCTCGGCCGCCGCCCTCGGCATGGACGCGGTCCTGCTCTCCCCCGACTGCGCCGACCCGCTCTACCGCCGCAGCGTCAAGGTCTCCATGGGCGCGGTCTTCTCCGTCCCGTACGCCCGTCTCGACACCTGGCCCAAGGGCCTCGACGCCGTACGCGACGCCGGCTTCACTCTCCTCGCCCTCACCCCGGACGAGAAGGCGAAGTCCCTGGACGAGGCCGCCCCACACCGCATGGACCGCGTGGCCCTCATGCTCGGCGCAGAGGGCGACGGCCTCTCCACCAAGGCCCTCATGTCCGCCGACGAATGGGTCCGCATCCCCATGGCCCACGGGGTCGACTCCCTCAACGTGGGCGCGGCGGCGGCCGTCGCCTTCTACGCGGTGGCGACGGGTCGCCCGCAGAACTGAGTCGGAGAGGGGCGCGCGGCGAACTGCCCCGCCCCGTCAGGGACGCGGGGCGCGCGAGCGGCCCTCTGGAACCGCAACGAACGACCGAACCGCAGCCCCGAGCCCTGTCTTCGGGGCCATGGAGCCGCTCGACGGTCAGTCGCCGTCCGACTCCACGAACAACCGCTCCTGCCGGAGGCCGTCCCCGCCGAGCCCCCGCGACGGCCCCTGGCACCCCTGTGCCGTGGCGATCCCGAGCGCGGCCAGCAACGTCACCACGACGAAGACGACGAGCCGCTGCCGCAACAGCCGGGGATTGGCGGGCCGCCGCCCGGTCCCGTTGGTCCGCGGCCCCGGTCGCCCCGCCCCACTGCGCGGCGCGGGCCGCTTCCCCGACCCGGAGGTGTTGCGGGACGGCACGGGCCGTGCCCCCGACCGCGATCCGCCACCGGTCCTCGCCCCACCACCCGTACGCGCACCGTTCCGGGGTGGTGGCGTACCGGGCGCACCCGGCCTTCCCTGCTGAGTGCCGCGGGGCTCCGGCTGGCGCAACGTCCGCTGCTCGACGTACTGCTCCGCGAGCCGCCCCGAGGGCCGGTCCGGATCGCCGCGCGGCGCGGGCGGCCGGACATCGGCCAGTCCCTGCGCCTCGCGTGCGGCGATCTCCTTGAGCCGCAGGGACAGTTGCAGGGTGCTGGGCCGCTCGTCCGGGTCCTTCGCCAGACAGGCGCGGACGAGCGGGGCGAGCGCGTCGGGCACCCCGCGCAGCTGCGGCTCCTCGTGCACCACCCGGTAGAGCATGACCTCCGAACTGCCTTGTCCGAAGGGCGAGTCGGAGGTCGCCGCGTAGGCCAGTGTGGCCCCGAGGGAGAAGACGTCCGTGGCCGGTGTGACCGCGGCCCCGCGCACCTGCTCGGGCGCGAGGAACCCGGGCGACCCCACGGCCGTACCGACATGGGTCAGGGTGGACGCCCCGGTCGCCCAGGCGATGCCGAAGTCGATGATCCGCGGCCCCTTCGGGGACAGCAGGATGTTGGACGGCTTCAGGTCCCGGTGCACGACCCCGGCCTCGTGCACGGCCACGAGCCCCTCGGAGAGGGCGGCGCCGACGGCGGCCACGTCGGCGGCCGACATGGGTCCCTCCTCGGCGACCTTGTCGTGCAGCGAGGGCCCCGGTACGTACTGCGTGGCGAACCACGGACGGTCCGCCTCCAGATCGGCGGCGACCAGCCGGGCGGTGCACCCGCCCCTGATCCGCCGCGCCGCGGACACCTCGCGCGCGAACCGCGACCGGAACTCCTGATCCTCCGCCAGATCAGGCCGGATCACCTTGAGCGCGACGCGCTGCCCACGCCGGTCGGAGCCCAGGTAGACGACGCCCATTCCACCCGCGCCGAGCCGTCTGTGGATCCTGAACGAGCCGACGACGCGCGGGTCCTCGCGCCTCAGGCGCATCATCGCCATGTTCATCCCCGCTGCCCGTTCCGTCTGACGAGCCACAGCTTACGTTTCCACGGCCGGGCGTGCGCAGAGGCCGCGCCCTCGCGACCCGATCGATTGTCAGTGCCGGGTGGGAAACTTGAAGGGTGGTCAGGGAACAGGAGTTCGGGCCGGTGTTGGGCTGCCTGTGATCCCAACCACCCACCAAAGAAGGGGGATTGAACCCGTGAAGGGTGACCGTGTGGAGATAGTCGTCGACGCCGGGGACACGACGCGCACGTACGAGGTGATCGCGAGCAGGGCGGGCCGCCGGGTGGAGACGGCGGTACGCCGAGGTGTAGTGGAAGTGAGCGAAGTCACCCGAAACGGCTCGGTCGTACGAACAGCGAGGTTCATGGCCAACAGGGTCCTGGCCCTCGTCGAACAGCCGGTGCCCCGGGAGGACGGCTCGGAGCGATCGGCGTGACGTCCGGGTGACAACAGGGGGCAGACCGGACGTCCCTTCCGGGAAGACCCCGAGACCTAGGACCCCGTCTCCACCCTGGGGAGTACATCGCAGGTCACCGCTCATCCTCGGGGAGGCCCGGCAATCGGTACGAGGGCATGACGCCCCGGACGGGCCGCGCACCTAGATTTGAGGTCAAGCGGCGGGTGCAGCACTCGTCCCCCGAGGTCAGACACCCGCCGCTGCCAACGACAGAGCAAGACCTACGAGAAGTCAGAGGAGGGACCATGGCCCACACGGCACCGCGGACCGCGATCCGCGCACGGGAGCGCAAAATGTTCACCGCCGACCGCCGTCCGGGCCGTCGCCACCCCTTGGTCGCGACCGCGATGGTCCTCCCCCTGGCGGCCCTGCTCGTGTACGCCTTCGGCGGCTGGGAAGCAGTGGTCACACAAGCGTCGTCCGTGGGTGTGATGCTGGGGCGCTGAGCGGCGACTCCAGGCCCGGAAGAGCGGTCCGGGCGGGGACATCCATCCATGAAACCCCGTGGGGACGGGGGTGCGGCGGACGGCAAATAGACGCCCGCGCAGCTGGGGAGCTGCGCGGGCGTTGTCTTGCCCGCGCAGCCGGCGTGAGGGTGCGGGCGGCGCCCCGTGCCCTCCGACCCGCGAGACTTCCTGCCGGGCCCCGCCCCACCATGGCCTCCCCGAACCGTAGGCTCACCGGCAGCGCCGTACGACATCCGCAGGGGGACCCATGACCGCGACAGCCGACGCCGACATACTCCCCGCGCTGCGGGCCAGGGTGCGCGGCGCGGCCCACCCCCACTCCACCCCCTGCGCCCACCCAGACACGGTCCTCGCGGAACGCGCCGACGGCACGGTAGTCCGCCACGCGAACACCGTCGCCAAGGCCCACGCCCCCGACACGGACCCCACCCACCTGGCCCTCCGTCTGACCGTCGCCGCCGCCCACCCCGGCACCCTCCTGGCGCCCGTCGACACCACCCCCACCCCCCTCCACGGCCGCCTGGTCACGTTCTGGCCGTACGGGACTCCGGTGGACCCCGACACCCCGGAGGCCGCCCCGTGGGAGGAGGCGGCCACCCTCCTCGCCCGTCTCCACCGGCAAGCCGCACCCCCCGGCCTGCCGCCCATGCGAGGCCCCGCCAAGGCCGCCCGGGCCATCGCCCGCCTCGAAGCCGCGGCACCCCGCCACCCGGCCACGGCACCGGTGCTCCGCGCCTGGCGCACCCTCCCGGCCTGGGCCAGGTCCGAGGCGCCCATGCCGGACACCACCACCCTCTGCCACGGCGATCTCCACCTCGGCCAACTGGTCCGCCACCCCGCGACCACCGGCCCCTGGCGCCTCATCGACGTCGACGACCTGGGCGTGGGTGTCCCCGCCTGGGACCTCGCGCGCCCGGCCGCCTGGTACGCCTGCGGCCTCCTGCACCCCGACGAGTGGACCCGCTTCCTCACCGCGTACCGGACGGCCTCGGGCCCCGGGGTCCCCGCCCACGGCGATCCCTGGCTCTCACTGGACGTGCCGGCCCGCGCACTCACCGTGCAGACGGCGGCGCTGGCGATCGCGAAGTCCACCAGTGCCGGGCGCCCCCTCGACGACGCGCAGCGGTCCGTTGTGGACGCATGTGACCGAATGGGAAGCATCCCGCCGGAGTTGGTGCAGCCTTTCCCGAAGTAGGGTGCAACCGACCGCAGCCGGACAGTGTCTGTCCTGGCGTAACGCGAAGCAGGACCGAACGGCGAGGAGTTGAGCCGAACCATGCACATGCAGTGTCCGAAGTGTCATGCGCCGATGCACACCTACAACCGCAGTGGCGTGCAGATCGAGCAGTGCAGCGGCTGCCGCGGGATCTTCCTCGACTACGGCGAGCTGGAGGCCCTGACCCGCCTGGAGGGCCAGTGGGCCGGCGGCCCGGCCGTGCCTCCGCCGCCGGCCGCCCCGCAGTACCCGGCGGGCGGCGGTCACAACGCCCCGGCCTGGGGTGCCCCGCACGGCGGACACCATGGTGGGCACCACGGCGGCCACCACAACCGAGGCTTCGGCCACATGCTCTTCTCCAGCTGAGGCGCGGGGCGCATCCGCGCCCTCCGCTCACACTCACACGACGAAGCCCCCGGCCGTACGAGACGGCCGGGGGCTCGGTGCGTGTGGACGATACTGGGATTGAACCAGTGACCTCTTCCGTGTCAGGGAAGCGCTCTCCCGCTGAGCTAATCGTCCTCGGGATCACAGCCCGGGGGCCGTGGATCTTGCGTGCGCGATACTGGGATTGAACCAGTGACCTCTTCCGTGTCAGGGAAGCGCTCTCCCGCTGAGCTAATCGCGCGGGATGAAGCCCTGCGGCTCCAGAAGCCCTCAGGCCTCAGTGGACGATACTGGGATTGAACCAGTGACCTCTTCCGTGTCAGGGAAGCGCTCTCCCGCTGAGCTAATCGTCCTTGGAGGTGGAGACGGGATTTGAACCCGTGTAGACGGCTTTGCAGGCCGTTGCCTCGCCTCTCGGCCACTCCACCAGGAGTGCGGGGGGTCGGGTGGATCCCCCACGTTCCTGCGAGCGGACGACCAGGTTCGAACTGGCGACCTCAACCTTGGCAAGGTTGCGCTCTACCAACTGAGCTACGTCCGCTTGTCGTTTCCGCTCCGCTTACGCGTCCCGGCGACGAGTTGAACTCTAGCGGATTCCGGTGCCAGTACAAAAACGCGTTTGTGCAGCGTGCTGCGGTGCGTCCAGTGCGGGACCCGGCCGGGCCCGACCGCGGGGCGCCCGTCCTAGACTCGACTGCGTGCCCGACCTCCCTCCGCTCGCTCGCTTCGGCAACCTCCTGGCCACCGGTCTCACCGATGTGACCAGCGACGCCGCCGCCCTGGACTCCTCCGGCTTCTGGGCCGTGTGCGCGGACTACGAGGGCGGTCTGGTGTGCGCGCGCTTCCGTGACGTACGTCGCGAAAACGCGCCCGCCCCCGTCCCGGGGGAGTGGCACGGGCCGCGTCTCGACGACTGGACCTCCTCGCTCGACCGCGCCGCCTACACGGCGGGTGTGCGCCGAATCCGTGAGCACATCGCCGCCGGCGAGGTGTACCAGGCGAACCTCTGCCGGGTGCTGTCGGCGCCCGTCGCGCCGGACGCCGACGTGGACGCCCTGACCGCGCTACTGGCCCGCGGCAACCCGGCCCCTTTTGCAGGAACGATTCGCCTCCCGGGGTACGGCGTCGAGATCGCCACCGCCTCCCCCGAGCTCTTCCTGCGCCGCGACGGCCGGGTCGTCGAGTCCGGCCCGATCAAGGGCACCGGAGCCACCGAGGCGGACCTCCTGGAGAAGGACTACGCCGAGAACGTGATGATCGTCGACCTCGTCCGCAACGACATCGGGCAGGTCTGCGCCGCCGGCACCGTGACCGTCCCCGACCTCTGCGCCGTCGAGAAGCACCCCGGGCTGGTGCATCTGGTGTCGTTGGTCCGCGGCGAACTGCGCGACCACACCGGCTGGCCCGAACTGCTCGCCGCCGCCTTCCCGCCCGGCTCCGTCACCGGGGCGCCCAAGTCGAGCGCCCTGCGGATCATCGACGCCCTGGAGACCGCCCCGCGCGGCCCGTACTGCGGCGGGGTCGGCTGGGTCGACGCCGACCGGGGCACCGCGGAGCTGGCCGTCGGCATCCGCACCTTCTGGATCGACCGGTCGGCGGGCGAGCTGCGCTTCGGCACCGGTGCGGGCATCACCTGGGGGTCGGACCCCGAGGCGGAATGGCGCGAGACCGAGCTGAAGGCCGCCCGGCTGCTCGCGGTAGCGTCGGGAACGTACGAGGCGAGTGGGAGGACCCTTACGTGAAGATCTGGCTCGACGGCGGACTGCAGGACATCGACTCCGCCCGTGTCTCCGTCCTCGACCACGGGCTGACCGTGGGCGACGGCGTCTTCGAGACCGTGAAGGCGGTCGGGGGCCGGCCGTTCGCGCTGACCCGCCACCTCGACCGGCTCACCCTGTCGGCCCGCGGACTCGGTCTGCCCGAGCCCGACCTCGACGAGGTGCGCCGCGCCTGTTCCGCCGTCCTGGAGGCCGAACCGGTCGCGCTCGGCCGACTGCGCATCACCTACACCGGCGGCCTCTCACCGCTCGGCTCCGACCGCGGCGACCACGGCCCCACCCTCGTCGTCGCCCTCGGCGAGACCGCCCGACGCGCCGACTCCACCGCCGCGATCACCGTCCCCTGGACCCGCAACGAGCGTGGCGCCCTCACCGGCCTGAAGACCACCTCGTACGCCGAGAACGTCGTCGCCCTCGCCCGCGCCCACGAACAGGGCGCCACCGAGGCGCTGTTCGCCAACACGGTGGGGCAGCTCTGCGAGGGCACGGGCTCCAACGTCTTCGTCGTCCTCGACGGCGAGATCCACACCCCGCCGGTCGCCTCCGGCTGTCTCGCGGGCATCACCCGCGCCCTCGTCGTCGAGTGGACCGGCGCCCGCGAGACCGACCTGCCGCTGGACGTCCTGGACCGCGCCGACGAGGTCTTCCTGACGTCGAGCCTGCGCGACGTGCAGTCGGTGCACCGTGTGGACGCCCGCGAGCTGTCGGCCACCCCGGGCCCGGTGACGGCCAAGGCGATGCGGGTCTTCGACGAGCGGTCGGGCGACGACCTGGATCCGTGAGCACCTCCGAGGGAGGTCCTGGACGAAAGCCCGGGATAATCGGCTGCCCCGGCGGTCCGGAGCGGGTAGAACACCCCTGATGACCACCACCCTGCGGCCCATCGAGCCGCTTCAGCACGCCGCCGACGGGACGCGCTCGCGTCGCTACCAGGTGTGTGTCAACAGCCGTCCCGTCGGCGGGATACACCTCGGCACGCGCCCCGACCCCGGGTCGACGGCCGCGCGGATCCTGGATCTGCGGATCGACGAACCGGACCGGCGGCGCGGCCGGGCCACGGTTGCGGCGCTCGCCGCCGAGGAGGTGGCCCGCGGCTGGGGCTGTCGGCGGATCGAGGTGTCCGTCCCGGCCGGCGCCGAGCCCGCCCTGCGGCTGACCCAGGCGCTCGGCTACGTCCTGCGCAACCGTGGTATGAGCAAGGCCCTCGGCGACACCCCACCCGAACTGCCCGAGGGCAGCAGGGGCCGGCCCATGACCGAGGCCGAGTACGGGCCGTGGAAGGAGGCCGGTCTGGAGGGCTACGCCCAGGACTGGATCACCCGTGGCATGCCGGAGGCGGAGGCGTACGCGAAGGCCGCCCTGGACTACGAGCGCTGTCTGCCGCAGGGAGTGGCCTCCGCGAACAACCTGTGCAGCGTGCTGGAGCACGAGGGCACGAGAGTCGGCACCCTCTGGCTCTGGCTGACCGACGACAGGGCCTTCGTGTACGACGTGGAGGCGGACACCGCCCACCGGGGCAGGGGACACGGCCGTACGCTGATGCTCCTGGCCGAGGCCCAGGCGATGGCGGCCGGGAAGCCCGTCATCGCGCTCAACGTCTTCGCGGGAAACTTCCGGGCCGAATGCCTCTACGAGTCCCTCGGCTACGAGACGACCGCCTACCACCTCTCCAAGCCGCTGCTCTGACGGCACGGGAGCGCGTGCGTCTCCGACGGCTCCGGAGCGCGTGGATCACCGGTGGCTGTGGGGTGTGCGGCTCCGCGTGCCCGTCGGCGGAGACCGCCCGCAGAGGTCGGCGGCCGCTGTCGGCGGCCGCTGTCGACGGTCCCGGTGGTCAGGTGTTCTCGGCCAGCAGCCGGTCGGCGATCTCCTCGATCCGCTCGCGCAGCCCCTCCTGACTCTTGCCGCCGTCGAGACGCTCGCCGCCGATGACGTAGGTGGGCGTGCCGGTCACGCCGATCGCCTTGCCCTCGGCCTGGTCGGCGTCGACGATCAGGATGTGCCGGCCGTCGATCAGCGCCGTGTCGAACTCCTCGGCGTCGAGACCGAGTTCACGTGCCGCCTCCACCAGGAACGGCTCCCCGGCCCGGCTCAGTTCCTCGACCCGGCCGAGCACGGCCTCGACGTACGCCCACGCCTGTCCCTGCTCCGCGGCCTCCTCGGCGGCCTGCGCGGCGGCGAAGGCGTGCTCGTGCTTCTCCAACGGGAAGTGCCGCAGCCGTACGTCGAGACGGTCGCCGTAGCGGGCCCGCAGCGCTCGGATGTCGTCGAGGGCGCTGCGGCAGTCGGGACACTGGAGTTCGCACCAGACGTCCAGGACGACGGCGGACGGCACGGGTGAGGAGTCGCTCATGGGATCAGTCTCCCAGCTTCCGGTCCCGTGCCGGGCCCGTGCCGGGCGTGGGCCGCACCTGCCCCGGGGAGGGCACCGACCCCGAGACGACCCGGAGATGTCCCTGAGGTCTCCCCGGACCATGGCATATCGGACGCGTGACGGTGCAGGATGGAAGGGACGCAACAGGAACGCCCGACCGAGCACCGCCTGGAGGACCGGATGATTGCCGAGACAGTGTGTGCCGCCGTCTCAGCGGCAGGCCTGGGCATCGCCGCGCTCACGGCGTATCGGAAGCGTTTCCTCCGGGCGACCCGTATCGCCGCCTACTCGCTCGTGCCGCTCGGTCTGGTGATGACCGGAGTCGTCGAGTGGGTGGCCGACACCGCGTTCAGCCCGACCGCGTGGGCCGGTTTCGGTGTGCTCGGCGCCGCCTGGTTCCTGTTCATGACCACCCGCGCCGTGGAGCGGCGCCGAGGGGTCACCGGCAAGGAGCACAAGGAGGCCAAGGCCTCCCGGACCGAGGCGATAGCCCCGGCGGCCTCGGCCCCTTCGCTGGGCCAGGGCGCCCGCCCGGCGTCCCGCCCGGCGGCGACACCTCGGAAGGCGGGTTCCGGTGCGTCCGGCGCGGACGACTTCAGCGACATCGAGGCGATCCTCAAGAAGCACGGCATCTGACCGCGGCGACCACAGCCTTCGGACGGGCCGAAGGCGCGCGGACTGAAACGACACAGAAGGTCGGGCAGCGGCGCCGAAGTGATCACGTTCGCTCCGTACATTGTGGATATTGGCGAACTCTCCGTCATTCCGGGTGGGTTGATCGCGCGGAGGGCCTGCGCTGCGTCATCATCGCCGCGAGATGCTGGACACAACACAGAGCGACACCACCGCCCCGCCAGAGGAGCGGCGAGGTTGTCTCTTCGCGCTCTCCCAGCCACCGCTGATGATCTTCCTAGCGGTGATCGGCTGCCTGCTGCTCATGGCGTCACTGCACGACCTGCTGATGCTGTGAGCTGTAAACGGAGCCCCTGACGTCACCCGTCGAGGGCTCCGTCAGCCCCCGTACGGCGCACCCGGACCGCGCCGGTCGGCGGCCCGTTTCAGCCCGCCGCCTCCTTGCGGCGTGCCCGGTAGGCGGCCACGTGCAGGCGGTTTCCGCAGGTGCGGCTGTCGCAGTAGCGGCGCGATCGGTTTCGGGAGAGGTCCACGAAAGCCCGTCGGCAGTCGGGCGCCTCGCAGCGGCGCAGCCGCTCCTGTTCCCCGGCGACCACGAAGAAGGCGAGCGCCATGCCGCAGTCGGCCGAGAGGTGGTCGGCCAGTGACGCGCCCGGCGCGAAGTAGTGCACATGCCAGTCGTAACCGTCGTGATCGGTGAGCCGGGGCGTGGTGCCCGCTGCGGCGATCAGGTCGTTGATCACGGCGGCGGCCGCGGCGGGGTCGGGGGCCGCGAAGACCTCCGCGAACCGGCCGCGGACCTTGCGTACGGCCGCGAGGTCGAGCTCCGACAACACTCCGACCTCGCTGACCTCGTGGTTTCGTACGAAGTCGGCGAGCGCCGCGACAGTCGCGAGCCCGTCGGTCGCCGTGTCGTTCTCCGGCGCGGTGTTCACCAGATCGACCACGGCGTCTAGGGAACACCGGGTGTCGTGGGTGATCAGCACGTTTCGCTCCCTGGCCTGCGAGGGTCGGGCGGGCGCCCGCCGATGCTGGCCGATGGTAATGGCTCGGCGAGGCGGCGGACCGGCGTGGACCGTCCTGGGGCACCCCTGCGGCACCCCTGGTACGAGCGGAACGGGCCAGGGGCCCGATTGGTGCCCGCGCCAGGTTCGTGTGGCCACGGCACGGCGACGCCGCCGCGCGGAGGTCCGCGACGACGGCGTCGATGGGTCGGCCTGAAGCCGTATTCGGTTGTCTAGGCCCGAGCCGTCTCCCCGAGTGGACGGCGCCGGGCGGCTCTGTGGCCCTCGCCTCCTAGCTTTCCGCCAGGATGTGCGAGAGCTCCTGATCGAGGTCGAAGTGCCGGTGTTCCGTGCCGGGAGGCACGGCGGCGTCTGTGCGCTTCAGGAAGGACTCCAGGGCCCGCGCCGGAGCTTCGAGGAGGGCTTCGCCCTCCGGGGAGCTCAGGGCGATGCACACGACGCCCTGACCGTGACTGCGCGACGGCCAGACACGGACGTCACCGGTACCGGTGGGCCGGTGCAGGCCCTCGGCGAGGAGGTCGCGGGCGAACACCCATTCGACCGTTTCCTCTGCTCCGGTGTGGAAGGTGGCGTGCACGGCGTAGGGATCGGCCGTGTCATACCGCAGTCCCGCGGGAACGGGCAGTGAGGACTCGCTCGACACAACGAGGCGCAGGTGCAGCTCGCAGCTGACCGTGGTGTTCATAAGCGCCAAGGCCTTTCGCTCAGTGTGCGCTCGGGGATTCGCACGTCGGCGAAATCGACATGCCACCTACGGTGCCGTTGTAAACCCCTCTGGGAGTTTTGCGTCGCTTTTGGTAGCTCATCCGGCCGAGACCGTCTTCTGTCGGTACGGCCATTCCGGTGACCGGTTTCGCTCCGGTAGGGTTTGGCTGTATGGATACGGGGAGTTACGGAACGGGGGAGGTCGCCGTGGCGGCCGACGGAACGAAGAGTGACACCGACGTAGCGAACAGTGAGGCCGATGTGGCCAAGGACGAAGCGCCGCTCGGCTCTCGTGCGCCGGAATTCGTCAGGGCGCGGCGGATGCTGCACCTGAGCTGGCAGGTGGCCATCTTCGTCGTCGGTCTGGCCGTCGTGGTCGCGGGTGTGATCATGCTGCCGCTGCCAGGCCCCGGCTGGATCGTGATCTTCGGCGGTATGGCGATCTGGGCGACGGAATTCGTCTGGGCCCAGCTGGTGCTCCGCTGGACCAAGCGGAAGGTCACCGAGGCCACCCAGCGCGCCCTCGACCCCAAGGTGCGGCGCCGCAACATCATTCTGACGTCGATCGGCCTGGTGATCGTGGCCGGCCTCGTCAGTCTCTACGTCTGGAAGTTCGGCTTCGAGATGCCCTGGAACATCAAGAACCAGTGAGCCCCGACGGGACGGCGCAGGGGATTGCGCGTGTGGTCTGAGGCACCCCCTGACATGGGGTAATGTTCTTCCTGCGTCCGGGCGATTAGCTCAGTGGGAGAGCGCTTCGTTCACACCGAAGAGGTCACTGGTTCGAACCCAGTATCGCCCACCGGATGATGACGACCCGGTCCACGGAAACGTGGGCCGGGTCTTTTTCGTGGTGGTGGCGCGCGGGTGTCGGGGGTGTTCGGTGACCGCGTGCGTCCTTCGCCCTTCTGGGGACCGGGAGGGGGCTGCGGGTCTGCGGTCTGCGGTGGCGTGCTGCTGCGACGCCCCAGGGTTCCTCATCATCTGGCCGGATCCAGCGCTTCTCGCCTCCTCGTGCGGCACTCGTGCGCGGTCGGCCCGCCGTGCTGCGGAGGCGGTTCGGGAGCGGCGGACGGGCTGCGCCCCACTGACTCCTTTCAGTCTCGCCCGTGAGCCGCTCGACGGCCCTCGTGACGTTCGACCCGTCGACTGCAACTCGCCTACCTGCGCTTTTAGTTGACCAGCCGTCACCTGCCAGGCCGTCTCGCCCGGAGCGGTGCCGGCTCCGCTTTCCATCAATTCCTGTCCGAATCATTGACGTCTCCTGAGGGTCTCCGTACCTTGTGCCAGCAAGCGCTTACTTGAAACGATTCATGGCGCGGGACGCAGCGTCGCGGGGAGGCTCAACCATGCAGCAAAACAGGAACGTTGAGAGGCGGACGGTCCTCAAGGCGGCCGGAGCCTCATTGGCCGTCGCGGGACTGGGGGCGACGGTCACCGCCTGTGGCGGTGACAGTGGCGCGGGGGACGGGACGGTGACGATCCGTTACGCCTGGTGGGGCGCGGAGGACCGCGCGGAGCGCATCAAGAAGAGCATCGCGCTTTTCGAGAAGAAGTACCCGAAGATCAAGGTGAAGACCGACTTTCAGCCGTACCTCGACTTCTGGAAGAAGTTCAACACCCAGGCGTCCGGTGGAAATCCGCCGGATGTGTTCCAGAATGCCATCGGTTTCCTGCGGAAATACGATGCCAAGAATGTGCTGCTCGATCTCGGCCCACAGGTCGAGGCGGGCAACCTCTCCCTGGACGGCTTCAGAGCCGGCCTGGAGAAGTTCGGCGAGGTCGACGGAAAGCTGCTCGGGATCCCGGTCGGTTCCAACTCGATGGCCCTGGTGATCGACAAGCCCGTCTACACCAAGTCCGGTGTGAAGCCGGAACAGGGGTGGACCTGGGACGACTTCGACGCGGCGATGAAGAAGATCCGCGACAAGGCGGGACGGGCCGGCGACAGCGGCATGTACGGCGTCATGTACCTCTACGACCTTTACCTGCGCCAGAACGGCAAGGCGTTCTTCACCGAGGACGGGCTCGGCTTCACCGAGGCGGACCTGAAGGCGTGGTGGTCGAAGGCCGAGAAGGGCATCGAGGAGGGCCTCTACGCCGATCCCAAGAAGGTCGCCCAGATCAAGCCCAAGTCGGCGGTCGCCGCTGAGCTCGCCGCCGGTGAGTTCACCTGGGACAACTTCACCGTCCGCTACACCTCCGAGGGCAAGAGCGAGTACGGCCTGGCGCCCATCCCGACCACCGACGGCAAGAAGACCGGCCAGTACCTCGGCTCCCTCATGCTCAGCGCGTCCAAGCGCACGCAGCACCCCAAGGAAGTCGCGCAGTTCATCAACTTCATGGTGCACGAGCCCGAGGTCGCCAAGATCATGGGCTACGACCGTGGGGTGCCCGCGACGCAGGCCCAGTACGACGCGTTCCAGCCGACCGACCCGGTCAACAAGGCCATCGCCGAATACGAGGAGTCCCTCGTCGCGGCGGGCGTCCTGGAGCCCATCACCCCGCACCCGAACGGCGCGGACATCTGTGAGGCCGCCTTCCTGCGCATCGGTGAGGAACTCGGCCTCGGCACCCGCACGGTCGACGACGCCGTCAAGCAGTTCTTCACCGAGTCGAAGACGGCTCTCGGCACCTGATGGGAACCACCGTGACACACGCCCCTGCGACGGAGGGCTTGTCCAAGGACGAGCGCTCCGAGCCGCGGCATGGTCCGGCCGAAGCCCCGAGCCCCGCCGCACTCAAGCGGCGGGGCCGCCGGGAGAACCTGGCCGGCTACCTCTTCATGTCGCCGTGGATCGCCGGATTCCTGCTGCTCACAGCGGGTCCGATGATCGCCTCGCTCTACTTCGCCTTCACCGACTACAACCTGTTCGACGCGCCCAAGTGGATCGGCCTGGACAACTTCTCCGAGATGTTCGCCGACCCGCGCTGGCGTCACTCGGTGCGGGTGACGCTGTGGTACGTCGTCGTCGGTACGCCACTCAAGCTGCTGCTGGCCCTCGGCGTGGCGCTGCTCCTGGCCCAGAAGCGGCGTGGACAGGCCTTCTACCGGGCCGCCTTCTACGCGCCGTCGCTCATCGGGGCCAGCGTCTCCATCGCGATCGTCTGGAAGGCGATCTTCTCCGACGACGCGATCGTCGACCGTACGCAGAAGATCTTCGGCATCGACGTCGGCGGCTGGACCGGCGACCCGGAAATGATCATCTACAGCCTGGTGGCGCTCACCGTCTGGCAGTTCGGCGCTCCCATGGTGATCTTCCTCGCCGGTCTCAAGCAGGTGCCGCGTGAGCTGTACGAGGCCGCCGAGGTCGACGGGGCCGGCAAGTGGCGGCGGTTCTGGAACATCACCCTGCCGATGATCTCCCCGGTCCTCTTCTTCAACGTCCTGCTGGAGACGATCCACTCGTTCCAGATCTTCAGCTCGGCGTACATCGTCGGCGGCGGCGCCGGAGGCAACGCCTGTGGTCCCGCGGACGGTTCGATGGTCTATACCTGCTATCTCTACGTCCAGGGCTTCGAGAACAGCCGGATGGGTCTGGCCTCCGCCATGGCCTGGCTGCTGCTGGTCGCGGTCGCGCTGGTGACGGCGGTGCTGTTCTGGTCCCAGAAGCGCTGGGTGCACTACGAGGAGGGTGCCTGATGAGCGCACAGGCCACCGAGATCACCCCGGCCCCGGCCCCGTCCGGGCGGGCGGGCGCCCTGCGGCGCGGACTGCCCGGTTCCCTCGCCTGGCACATTGGGTCGCTGGCGATCCTCGCGGTGATCCTCTATCCGGTGATCTGGGTCATCGGCGGCTCGTTCAAGAAGAGCGAGGACATCGTCGGCAGTCTGGACCTGCTGCCGAGCGACCCGATCATCGCCAACTACACCCGGCTCTCCGACGGCATCGCCGACATCCCGATCTCCACCTTCTTCGTCAACTCGCTCACGCTCGCGCTCGGTTCGGTGGTCGGGATCCTGGTGTCCTGCTCGCTGACCGCGTACGCCTTCTCGAAGATCAAGTTCGCGGGCCGCAATCTGCTCTTCACGCTGATGATCGGCACGCTCCTGTTGCCGTACCACGTTCTGCTGATCCCGCAGTACGTGCTGTTCCGCAACATGGAAATGATCAACACCTACACTCCGCTGCTCCTGCCGAAGTACCTGGCCACGGAGGCGTTCTTCGTCTTCCTGATGGTGCAGTTCATGCGGAACCTGCCCAAGGAACTCGACGAGGCGGCCCGCCTCGACGGCTGCGGGCACTTCCGG
Source organism: Streptomyces akebiae (assembly GCF_019599145.1). Taxonomy (NCBI): domain Bacteria; kingdom Bacillati; phylum Actinomycetota; class Actinomycetes; order Kitasatosporales; family Streptomycetaceae; genus Streptomyces; species Streptomyces akebiae. The sequence goes on from NZ_CP080647.1 coordinate 8,457,472, forward strand.
ATCTACTGGTCGATCGTGCTGCCGTTGTGCCGCCCCGCGCTCATCACCAGCGCGATCTTCACTTTCATCAACTCCTGGAACGACTTCATGGGGCCGTTGATCTATCTGAACGAGCCCGACAAGTACACCGTCTCGCTCGGTCTGAAGATGTTCGTGGACCAGGACGCCGTGGCCAACTACGGCGGCATGATCGCGATGTCGCTGGTGGCCCTGCTGCCGGTGCTCGCCTTCTTCCTCGCCTTCCAGCGCTATCTCATCGACGGTATGGCCACCTCCGGTCTGAAGGGCTGAGGTGAACGACCATGGCACTCGCCCGCACCCGTACCCGTATCCGCGACCGTGCCAAGTCGGCCGCACCCCGTGAGGAGTCCCTGCTCGCCGAGCGGTTCGCGCTGTTCGCCGAGTGTCTGCTCACCGGGGTGTGGATCGCGCTGGCCTCGCTGCCGCTGGTGACGTACCCGGCCGCCTTCGCCGCGGGCTCCCGGCATCTGCGACGCCGCACGGCCCATGAGGGCGGCGGCTGGCGGGAGTTCGTGGCCGACTTCCGGGCAGCGGTGCGCGGCGGCTGGCTCGTCGGGCTCGCCGGGTGGGCGGCGCTGGCGGCGGTCTGGGTGGATGTGCAGGCCGTACGCGCCGGCATCCCGGGCGGGCCGCTGGTCGGCGCGATCGGGGTCCTCGCCCTGATCGGCGCCGCCGTCGCCGGACTCCGCGCGGCGGCGCTCTGGCGGCCCGGGGCCACCTGGCGGGCCCTGCTGGGTGCGGCCGGACGGCGGACCGTGCTCGACCCCGCCGGCTCCTTTCTGCTCGTCGGCGGACTGGCCGTGGTGGCCTGCTCCGCCTGGTTCGTCGCGCCGCTGGCGGTCCCGGTGCTCGGGGCCGTCGCGGCGGCGGCCGTCGCCGTGGAGGAGCGGTACCGGCGCCGCCGCTGACCGCAGCGGCGGCGCGCCGCACCCAGGTCGGTGTCCCCGAGGCGCCGCACCTGCCTCTGTCATGCCCCTGACTACCCGCACGCACGACTTCCTGTTCGGAAAGGAAAGGCCATGTCCCCCATCGACCGCAGGTCCCTTCTCAAGGCGGCCGCCGTCGCAGGAGCCGCAGCGCAGTTCAGCTGGGCGCTAGGGAGTTCGAACGCGCAGGCCGCGCCCGGAGCCGAGGCCGCGGAGGCGGACCCGGTGACCCTGGACTGGCTGGAGGACGGCGGACTCGGCGCCGCTCCCGGTTCGACCGTGGGTGTGCCGTGGCCGAAGGGCGCCTACGAGAAGGAACAGTCGTTCTCTTTGAGGGACGCGGACGGCAAGGACATCCCGGTCCAGTCCTGGCCGATCGGCTACTGGCCGGACGGCTCCGTGAAGTGGACCGCGCACGCGGTGGGCGCGGGCGCCGGCTCCGGCAAGCTCACCCTCGCCGCCGGCACGCCGGTCGCGCCGGAGAAGAAGGTCACCGTCGACAAGAGCGGCGGCACCATCGACGTCTCGACCGGCGTCATCACCGCCACGATCGGCAAGTCCGGCTCCACCCTCGTGAAGTCCGTACGGCGCGGCTCCACCGAGATCGCCCACACCGGTCGGCTGGTACTGCTCCGCCAGCCCGAGATCGAGGACGGCGACCAGGGCACCGAGAAGTACGAGCGCTTCGAGAGCGTCATCGACGAGGTCGAGGTCGAGCAGGAGGGCCCGGTCCGCGCGGTCGTCCGCATCGACGGCAAGCACCGCAAGGGAAGCCGCAGTTGGCTGCCCTTCTCGATCCGCCTCTACTTCTACGCGGGCGCCGAGTCCTTCCGCATGGTGCACACCATCACCTTCGACGGCACCCAGGAACCCGGAAAGGCCAGCGGCGACTTCATCCGAGGCATCGGCGTCCGCTTCAAGGTCCCGATGCGCGACGCCGCCTACGACCGCCACATCCGCATCGGCGGCGAGGGCACCGGTCTGCTGCGCGAGGCCGTCAAGGGCATCACCGGACTGCGCCGCGATCCCGGCGCGGCCGTGCGGACCGCCCAGTTCGAGGGCAAGAAGCTGCCCGACCCCTCGACGTGGGACCAGCGGGTCACCACCCGCCTGCAGTACATCCCCGAGTGGGGCGACTACACGCTCTCGCAGCTGTCCGCCGACGGCTTCGGTGTCCGCAAGCGCACCAAGAAGGGCCATGGCTGGATCCCGGCAGGCGGCGGCCGCAGGGCGAGCGGCTTCGGGTACGTCGGCGGCGCCTCCGGCGGGTTCGCCTTCGGCCTGCGTGACTTCTGGGAGAAGTTCCCCGCGCAGCTCGACATCCGCGACGCCCACACCGACACCGCCGAGATCACCCTCTGGCTCTGGTCGCCCGAGGCGCAGCCCATGGACCTGCGCTTCTACCACGACGGCATGGGCCAGGACACCTATCCCGAGCAGCTCGAAGGCCTCAACATCACCTACGAGGACTACGAGCCGGGGTTCGGCACCCCCTACGGCATCGCCCGCACCAGCGAACTGCTCTTCTGGGCCCACGAGTCCACGCCCGGCGCCGAGGACATGGCCAAGCAGGTCGAGGCCGTCCGCACGCCCGCGCAGCTCGCCGCCCCGCCCAAGCAGCTCATCAAGGCGGGCGTCTTCGGCAAGCTGTTCTCCGAGCCCGACCGGTCCACCGCCGCCAAGGCGAAGATCGAGGACCACCTCGACTTCCTCTTCACCTACTACAAGGACCAGGTGGAGATGCGCCGGTGGTACGGCTTCTGGGACTACGGCGACATCATGCACAGCTACGACCCCAGCCGTCACCAGTGGTGCTACGACGTCGGCGGCTACGCCTGGGACAACTCCGAGCTCTCGCCCGACCTGTGGCTGTGGTTCGCGTACATGCGCTCCGGGCGCGCCGACATCTTCCGCTTCGCCGAGGCCATGACCCGCCACACCGGCGAGGTCGACGTGTACCACCTGGGGAAGTGGGCGGGCCTCGGCACCCGCCACGGTGTCCAGCACTACGCCGACAGCGCCAAGCAGCAGCGGATCGCCAACACCACCTACCGCCGCTACTACTACTTCCTCACCGCCGACGAACGCGTCGGCGACCTCATGCACGCCAACGTCGACTCCGACGAGACGTTCCTCGTCCTCGACCCCATCCGCAAGATCCGCACCGAGCCCTACACCCCCGACCGCAACGCCCTGTCGATCGGCTTCGGCACCGACTGGTCGGGGCTGGTGTCGGCGTGGCTGACCGAGTGGGAGCGGCGCGGACCCAAGTGGGAGAAGGCCAAGGCCCGCGTGCTGTCGACCATGGAGACGATCGCGGCCCAGCCCAACGGATTCGTCCAGGGCACCGGCCTCTACGACCTGGACACGGGCAAGTTCGCCGTCGCGGACAAGCCCGTGGTGGGGGTCTCGCACCTGTCGGCGATGTTCGGCCTGGTCGAGATGTGCGCGGAGCTCCTCGACCAGATCGAGATGCCCAAGTTCAAGGAGGCGTGGCTCGACTACTGCCGCTACTTCAACGCCACGAGGGCCGAGCAGACCGCCCGTTACGGCTCCCACTTCGGGACCCTGCTGCTCTTCCAGGGCCACTCGCGGCAGGACGCGTACGCCGCCGTGCAGTTGAAGGACGACAAGCTGGCGGCCCGCGCGTGGCGGCAGTTCTACAACAGTGCCGACACCTGGGACTACAAGGAGTCGACCGACTGGTCCACGAAGAAGATCGAGGGCCCGACGGCGCTCGTGCCGGGCAGCGAGGCGGCATGGGTGTCCACCAACGCGACCGCGCTGTACGGGTTGGCGGCCATCCAGAACCTGGCGCTCGTGGGCGACAAGATGCCCTGACGTTCCGCTGGAGGTGCCCGGGGGCTTTGGGGTGCCTGGGCTGGGTGGGGAACTGCGGGTCCGTCGTGGCCGGTCGCGCAGTTCCCCGTGCCCCTTCAGCTGAGCTTGCCCAGGAGGTTCCGCATGCGGCGTGCGTCGCGCAAGCGCTGTTCGTAGGTGGCACCCGCCGCGAGCAGGGCAAGACCGGCGAGTGCGGGAGGTACCCAACGGGGGAGGGCGTCCACGACCTGGGCGATGTAGGGGGCCAGTTCGTGCAGGGCGACCAGGGCGAGGGTGGCGCCGCCGAGGAGCAGCGGGGCCTGGAGGCGGTGGCGGGCGCCCAGCAGGGTGACGGTCAGGGCGGCGACGCCCAGCAGCAGGGGACGGAGCCAGTGGGTGTCGCCCCAGGCCGCGAAGAGGCTCGGGACGAGCGTGACGGCGAGTCCCGGGCCGTACGCCGTCCAGGACGAGACCGTCACGTCCCGGCGCCGGCGCAGTCGGCCGACGAGCAGGGCGGGGAGGGTCACCGGCAGGGTGTACGCCTCCGGTGAGCCGACCTCCCAGACCGCCAGCCGCACCCAGGACGCCGTCACGAAGAGCGCGGCGGCCAGATGGCCGAGGTGACGGCGGTCCGGTCGTACGGCTCGGCCCGTGACGATCACTCCGCACAGCGCGAGGGTGAGGGCCAGCAGCGGCGGGTGTACGGACGAGAGGGCGATGGCCAGAAGGCCGGCCGCGGCGCCGGTCGCCTCGACCGGGATCGTCATGGGCGAGTCGTCGAGGCGTGTCGCGACCAGGGCCGCGATCGCCGGGACGGTCAGGACGAGCAGGGCGGTGTGCTGTGGCTCCCAGCCGGCGGACGCGCCGATCGCGCAGGTCAGGGCCGTGGCATGGACGAGCGAGGCGGGCGCTGCGAGGACGCCGAGGTCGGTGCGCCACGCCGCCGCCGCGAACAGGACGGTCGAGGTCGCGAGGGCGATGAGGGTCGCGGGTTCGGTGGCCAGGGAGTGCAGGACCAGGCTCACGGAGGTGACCAGGGCCAGAAGGGTGCCGGTGAGCGGCAGAGGCGACCGAAGGCGGTCGGCCGCCGTGGACGGCTGAGGCCGCTCGGGCGCCGCCGACCGTGCGAGCCCGGCGAGGGCCAGGGTGACCACCAGCAGGAGCCCCTGGGCCATCAGCCCGGCCGCGTACGGCAGTTCCAGGACCGCGGGGAGGACCAGGACCGTCGCCCAGGTGAGGACCGAGGCGCCGACCAGTGCCGGGGTCCGCCACGGGGCGGTGCGTCCGGTCAGGGCCAGCACTCCGGCGACGGCGGCGAGCACGAGGGGGACGGTCGCCGTGTTCGGGGGCCACGGAGCGTCGAGCGTCACCGCGGCGCGGGCGTCCGCGGGCGGGCCGGACCAGATCCGCTCCAGCAGGCTGACCGGGCCCAGCAGCGCGATCGTCACCACCGGCACCGTGGTGGCCAGCGCGAGGCCCTGGACCACGGCGGAGGCGTGGACGAGACCGCGCCGTACGGGCTCGGGGGCCTGTACCCGTACGGCTGTCAACAGGGCGAGCCCGCAGAGGAGATGGGCCGGGACCGTCCACATCTCGGGCAGGACCGCGCGGGCGATGCCGCCGAGGCCCGTCACCACGAGAAGCCCGCCGGTGAGGGCGGTGCCGAGGGCCAGGGCGGGCTTCGGGGCGAGCCAGGCGGTCGTGAGGGCGATCACCGCCGCGAGGGCGAGGAGCGCCGCCGCACGGGCGGCGGCGCTCGGGCCGGTGGCGGCCCACGAGAGCCACCCGGCCGCCGACACGCCCAAGGCACCCCAGCCGGCCGCGCCGACCACGGCGACGATCCGTACCGGCACGAGGGACACCCGGAGCGCGATCGCGGTGTCGGCCGCCGCTGTCACCAGCAGCACGGCCGTGACCGTCTCCACACTCGCGTTCACCGCGAACGACCAGAGGAGGAGCGGGAGTTGCGCGGCGCCCAGCGCGAGGGGAAGCGGCAGGCCCAGGGCGGTGCGGGGCACCGTCGAGCCGGACTCCGCCGCCCCGGTCGGCAGCGCGCCGAGCCCCAGCCCGTACGCCGCCCACACCGTCGCGAGCACCGCCGCCGCGGCCGCCGCGTACCCCGTGCCGTCCGCCCCCGTGAAGGCGACCTCGTGCAGGGCGTACGCGTCCAGGACGGTCAGGGCGAGGCCCAGGCCCGCCACCGCCTCGGCCGTCGAACGCAGGCCGCGTCGGAGGAGGAGCACGGGAGCGCCGAGCGCGGCCACCGTGACCGCGCCGAGCACCAGCGCCCGACCCGCGATGCCCATGTGCCCCCAGCTGACCAGCGTGAACGCGATCGCCGCGACGGTCAGCAGGACGCCCCCGAGGATCAGCAGCACGTTCTGGACGCGGGGTGCGGTCGCCTCCGGGCGCCGTACCGGCGGTGCGGCGGGCGTGGGCCCGGGCGCGGCGGCGTACAGGGCGCTGACCAGCCACGCGCGGCGGCTCAGCAGGAAGGCGCGGCGGGCGTCGAGGTGCCGCAGCTCGGCGTCGAGGACCCGCAACTCCTCGGCAGGGGACGGAAAGGACGTCATGCACCGGAGTGTGGTCCGCGTCACGGCGTACCACATGAGTGCTGATACTCAGGCCGTACTCAGATCCCGCACGACCAGGCCCTGTGCGGGCAGAATCCGACCATGGACTGGTGCCACTACCGCTTCCGCAGCCACTGGAACCTCCCCGCTCGCCCCACCGCCGTGTACGACGTGCTCCAGCGCGCCGACGACTACCCGCACTGGTGGCCGCAGGTCCGCGAGGTGACCCGGATCGACGACACCACCGGCACCGTCCGGATCCGCTCGGTCCTTCCGTACGACCTCGCCTTCACCGCGCGCGAGGTGCGGCGCGACCGGGTGGCCGGCGTCCTGGAGATCGAGATGACCGGTGACCTGGACGGCTGGGCCCGCTGGACGCTCACCGCCGCCGGGACCGGCACGCTCGCCCGGTACGACCAGGAGGTCGAGGTCTGCAAGAACCTGCTGCGACGGCTCGCCGTACCGGGGCGGCCCGTGTTCCGCGCCAACCACGCGCTGATGATGCGGGCGGGACGGCGAGGACTCACCGCGTACCTCACGGCGGATGGCCAAGCGGTTTGAACCAGACCCGTCGGGACCTGTATTGTTCAGTCCGTTCCCGGGCGATTAGCTCAGTGGGAGAGCGCTTCGTTCACACCGAAGAGGTCACTGGTTCGAACCCAGTATCGCCCACCGGGAAAAGGCCGGTCCGCAGCTGCGGACCGGCCTTTCTCATGCCGCGGCGGCCGGCAGGTCCGGGCGCAACGGCCATGCCGGGTCCACCGACTCCTCCGTGCCGCTGCGGGCGAACCAGGCCTGCAGACCGCGGGCCTGGGCCGCGTGCCAGACGGCCTGCAGAGTGTGCAGTTCGGCGGGGGAGAGGCGGGCGAGCCGGGTCGCGAAACGGTGACCCACCGCGCGTACGACGTCCATCGCCGCCTGCGCGTCGGCCGCCGCGTCGTGCGCGCCGTCCAGCGACACCTCGTAGTGCGCGCACAGATCGGTGAGCGTGCGCCGACCCTTGCGATAGCGGTCCAGATGCTTGTCCAGGACCCGCGGGTCGAGGACCCGCAACGGAGTCGTCTCGAACCAGTGGTCCAGCGACGAGGCGCGATGCCGTCGCAACTCGCGGTCCAGCAGGGTCAGATCGAACGGCGCGTTCATCACCACCAGCGGACGGCCGCGCACCGCCTGCTCGGCCAGCGCCCTGGCTATCTCCTCCATCACCGGCGCCGGCCAACGGCCGTCGCGCTGCAACCGCTCGTCCGTCAGCCCGTGCACCGCCGTCGCCGCGGCGGGCACCGGCACGCCCGGGTTCACCAGCCACCGGGTCACCCGGGGGCGGGTGCCGGGCGCGTCCTGGACGACGACGGCGGCCGACACGATCCGGTCGGTCTCGACGTCCACGCCCGTGGTCTCCGTGTCGAACGCCGCCAAGGGCCCCTCGTACCAACACGTCATGTGTCCACAACTCCTCGTTCACCCACGGCAGCTGACGCCCCGTCTTCTGCCAGTTTGGTGATACCCGGGCTGTTTGCGCCGTACGCCGGACGGAGACAACAGAAGTACGGGTCTGCGCAGTTCAGCGGCCCGGCACGGGGAAACACCTGTAGGGGAAGGCTGTTGGTCATGGCCATTGCGCAGCCCGAGCGGGGCGGGCTGCTGCCCGAGCACGCGGCACCGGTCCGCGGCTCCCTCGCCACCACCGCCTGCATGGAGACCCTGCAGGTGGGATATCTGCACGCGGTGGCTGCCGCGGCCGGCTGCTCGCTGTCCCAGCCCTTTCCGGACAACGGCATCGACTGGCACGTCAGTCACGGCTCGCCCGGTCACACCGTCGACGACGAGGTGACCATCAAGGTGCAGCTCAAGGCCACCTACCAGCTGGCGCCGGACCCCCCGGGCCGCTTCTTCTCCTTCACCCTCGACAACGAGCATCTGGCGAAGCTCGCCCGCACCCCCGTCTCGGTGCACAAGATCCTGGTCGTGATGATCGTCCCCAGGTCGCAGGAGCAGTGGCTGCGGGCCGGCCACGACCGGCTCGACCTGCGGCACTGCTGCTACTGGACCAATCTCGCCGGACACCCGATCACCGGTCGGCGCCGCACCACCGTGCGCGTCCCGACCTCGCGCATCTTCGACGACCGTGCGCTCTGCGAGATCATGACGCGGGTCGGAACGGGAGGCAGACCGTGACCCACGGCCCCATCGACGACGGCCCACGACCGCGGACCGCGGGCGCGCGCAGCCCCATCAACCAGCCCGTGGGTCCCGCGCGACCCCACCCCGTCGAACCCACCTGGACCCAGCCGCCAGAGCCCGCGCAGGTGGACCCCGCCGTGCTGGGCGTCCTGCTGCGACGGCACGGGTGGCAGCGGCGCGGCGGAGCCACCGGGCGGTACGGACGCTGGACCCCGCCCGAGCCGGCCGGGCGTGGCATGAGTCTGCTCGTGCCGGAGAACCGGGCCTTCCCCGACAGCGACGACCTGCTCGGCGAGGCACTCACGGCACTGTCCCGGAGCGGGTCGCCCGCCGCACGGGACGTGCTGATCGCCCTCACCGTGCCCAGCGACGAGATCCACTGGTGGCGGGACGTCCCCACCGGCCCGCTGGGCACCGCCTCCTGGGTGGTGGAGGACCAACTGCGCTCCGCCGCACGCCAGATGCTCCTCGCGGCGGCCCTGGCCACCCGCGCACGAGCCGGTTACCACGGCGCCCGGCACCGCCTGCCCGCCGCCGCCTCGCTCGACGGTGTCCTCGTCGGCGCCGCCCCCGGAGGCCGCCGGCTGACCGCCTTCGTCCCGGTCGCCACCGGCCGCCCCTTGGCCTTACGACTCCACCAGGCCCTGTACGCCGCCCGCGAGGCCATCGACTACCAGCGCGCCACCGGCGGCATGGACGCCTTCGACGGCGCCGTCGAAGCAGGGGTCAGCCACGAGCTGACCGAGGCCCTCGTCACCCTCGTCCGCGGCACCGAGGGCGCCCGCGTCGCCGTCGACTGGGCACCCGCCGCCGGGGTCCCCGAGGGCGGTGCGACACCGGCCGACCCCGTCGAGTTCTCCCCGGGCGACCTGCCCGTGCTGCGCGAGGCCGGGGCCCGCTATCTCCGCGCGGAACCCCCGATGCCCGTACGGATCACCGGGGCCGTGGTGCGGATGCGCCGGTCGGCGGCGCGCGGCGAGGGCACGGTGCGGCTGCGGGTCATCGCCGGTGCCGAGGTCCCGCACGTCCGCATGACCCTGGACGAGGAGTCGTACCGGATCGCGGGGCAGGCCCATCTCGTCGGTCTGCCGGTCCGGGTGCACGGCCGGCTGGAGAGCCGGGGCGGCTTCCGGCGGCTGACGAACGCCGACGGGATCGCCCCCGTGCAGGTCGACGAAGCCGAACGGGACCGGCTGATGAAGTCGCTCCAGGAGACCGCGGAGATCACGGCCTTCTTCGAGGAGGCGTGCGGAGGGGACTGACCGCGTCCGCCTTAACCGTTTCGCAGAGGGCACCCCCGGCTCGGTACGATTCGGGGACCACCTACGAAAATCCGTGGGTGGTCCCCTTCAGTCAGGAGAGACCGGTGTCCGACGTCCGTGTGATCATCCAACGCGATTCCGAGCGGGAAGAGCGCGTGGTGACGACGGGCACTACGGCCGCCGACCTCTTCGCCGGCGAGCGGACCATCGTCGCCGCCCGCGTGGCCGGAGAGCTGAAGGACCTCGCGTACGAGGTGAAGGACGGCGAGACCGTCGAGAGCGTGGAGATCTCCTCCGAGGACGGTCTCAACATCCTGCGCCACTCCACCGCGCACGTCATGGCCCAGGCGGTGCAGGAACTGTTCCCCGAGGCGAAGCTGGGCATCGGCCCGCCGGTCCGGGACGGGTTCTACTACGACTTCGACGTGGAGAAGCCGTTCACGCCCGAGGATCTCAAGGCCATCGAGAAGAAGATGCAGGAGATCCAGAAGCGCGGCCAGCGCTTCTCCCGCCGCGTCGTCTCCGACGAGGCGGCCCGCGAGGAACTGGCGAACGAGCCGTACAAGCTGGAGTTGATCGGCCTCAAGGGTTCGGCATCCTCCGACGACGGCGCGGACGTCGAGGTCGGCGCCGGCGAGCTGACGATCTACGACAACCTGGACGCCAAGACCGGTGACCTGTGCTGGAAGGACCTCTGCCGAGGCCCCCACCTCCCCACCACCCGCAACATCCCGGCGTTCAAGCTGATGCGCAACGCCGCCGCGTACTGGCGCGGCAGCGAGAAGAACCCGATGCTCCAGCGCATCTACGGCACCGCCTGGCCCTCCAAGGAGGAGCTGAAGGCGCACCTCGACTTCCTCGCCGAGGCCGAGAAGCGCGACCACCGCAAGCTGGGCAACGAACTCGACCTGTTCTCCATCCCGGACGAGATCGGCTCCGGCCTCGCCGTCTTCCACCCCAAGGGCGGCATCATCCGCCGGGTCATGGAGGACTACTCGCGCCGCCGGCACGAGGAGGAGGGCTACGAGTTCGTCTACACCCCGCACGCCACGAAGGGGAAGCTCTTCGAGGTCTCGGGCCACCTGGACTGGTACGCCGACGGCATGTACCCGCCCATGCAGCTCGACGAGGGCGTGGACTACTACCTCAAGCCCATGAACTGCCCGATGCACAACCTGATCTTCGACGCGCGCGGCCGCTCCTACCGTGAACTGCCGCTGCGCCTGTTCGAGTTCGGGACCGTGTACCGGTACGAGAAGTCGGGCGTCGTGCACGGCCTGACCCGGGCCCGCGGCTTCACCCAGGACGACGCGCACATCTACTGCACCCGTGAGCAGATGGCGGACGAACTCGACAAGACGCTCACCTTCGTCCTCAACCTGCTGCGCGACTACGGCCTCACCGACTTCTACCTGGAGCTGTCCACCAAGGACCCGGAGAAGTTCGTCGGCTCGGACGAGGCGTGGGAGGAGGCCACCGAGACGCTCCGCCAGGTCGCCGAGAAGCAGGGCCTCCCGCTGGTCCCGGACCCGGGCGGCGCCGCGTTCTACGGCCCGAAGATCTCCGTCCAGGCCAAGGACGCGATCGGCCGTACCTGGCAGATGTCCACGGTCCAGCTCGACTTCAACCTGCCCGAGCGCTTCGACCTGGAGTACACCGGCCCGGACGGCTCCAAGCAGCGTCCGGTCATGATCCACCGCGCGCTGTTCGGCTCGATCGAGCGCTTCTTCGCGGTGCTCCTGGAGCACTACGCGGGCGCCTTCCCGGCGTGGCTGGCCCCCGTCCAGGCCGTCGGCATCCCGATCGGCGACGCGCACGTGGAGTACCTGCAGAGGTTCGCCGCCGAGGCGAAGAAGAAGGGCCTCCGCGTCGACGTCGACGCCTCCTCCGACCGCATGCAGAAGAAGATCCGCAACGCCCAGAAGGCGAAGGTGCCCTTCATGGTCATCGCGGGCGACGAGGACATGGCGGCCGGTGCCGTCTCCTTCCGCTACCGCGACGGCTCGCAGGAGAACGGCATCCCCGTCGAGGAGGCCATCGCGAAGATCGCGCAGGTCGTGGCGGACCGCGTCCAGATCTGAGGCGTACCCGCGCCGAGGCCGAGGTGAGGCCCTCGGGAAGCTCAGCTCTCCGGGGGCCTCTGCTCGTCCTCCCGCATGAACACCTGGATCAGCCACGACCCGAACGACCCCGTCACCGTGCCGAGCAGGGCCAGACCGCACGCCATGAGGAGGACGGCGATCGTCCGGCCCATCGGGGTCACGGGGGCGACGTCGCCGTACCCCACCGTGGCGAGCGTGGCGCAGGTCCACCAGACGGCGTCGCCGAACGTGACGATCGACGCGTTCGGCGCCGTGTGTTCATGCTGGTAGACGGCGAGGGCGCCGGTGAAGCCGAGCAGGGTCACGGACAGGCCCGCGTAGACCGCAACGCGCGCGTGCAGCGAGAGCCGGGGCCGGTCGTGGCCACGCTGCATGGCGTCGTGGATCTGCACGACACACAAGGGGCGCAGCAGCGGCAGTACGAGCACGATGGTGTCCAGCCAGTGGACGCGCACGAACTTCAGGCCCAGCCCGCTGAGCCGCCAGCGCATCGCGTAGTCGAGGACGAAGACCGCCCAGCACAGCACCGTCACCGCGAGACAGAGGTTGAGCCACCTCTGGGGGAGGTCATTGGCCAGTACCCGTACCGCGTAGGAGGCGAGGAAGAGGGCCGACGCCCCGGTGAGCACGTGTCCCGTGCGGCGCCCCCGGGAGAGCGCGCGGCTGTCGTGGTCCATCGCCTCAGCTTGGCCCCGGCCGTTCCGCGCCGGTACCCGGCGACACGCCGCGAACGGGCGAAGTCATATGCTGCACTGCATGACGAGTGAGCCGGAGCAGCAGATCGGAGTGGGGACGCAGGACGCGTTCCAGCGCCTGTGGACGCCCCATCGGATGGCGTACATCCAGGGCGAGAACAAGCCGACCGGTCCCGGGGCCGAAGACGGCTGTCCGTTCTGCTCGATCCCGGCCACATCGGATGAGGACGGCCTGGTCATCAGGCGCGGGGAGCACGTGTACGCGGTGCTCAACCTCTACCCGTACAACGGCGGCCACCTCATGGTCGTGCCCTACCGGCACGTCGCCGACTACACGGACCTCACCGTGTCGGAGACCGCTGAGCTGGCCGAGCTGACCAAGCAGTCCATGACCGCCCTGCGCACCGCCTCCGGCGCCCACGGCTTCAACATCGGCATGAACCAGGGTTCGGTCGCGGGAGCCGGCATCGCGGCCCACCTCCACCAGCACATCGTGCCGCGCTGGGGCGGCGACACCAATTTCATGCCGGTCGTCGGCCACACGCGGATCCTGCCGCAACTCCTGGCCGACACGAGGAAGATGCTGGCGGAGGCGTGGCCCACGGTGTGACCGCCGGGTCAGGTGGTTGTCCATCCGCGGGTGCGTGGGGCTTCTCGCGCGGTTCCCCGCGCCCCTGACGGACCAGGCCCCACCCACCCGCACCCGACATCGGCCCCCGACCCCCGACATCGGCCCCCAACCCCCACACACCCGCTTCCGCCCAAGCGAGCGCAGCGCTCACGCGTCGTAGAGGTCCGCCTTCCGCGGCGTCGGATCCTGCACCGCCCCGCTGAGGAACCCGGCCCGGGAACCGAACTTCTCGGTGTCCACGCCGTTCTCCTTGAGCACCTTGATCGCGGCGTTGTGCACCACGCGGAGCACCGGCGTGGCGGCGCGCAGCGCGTCGTCGGCCATGAAGCGGTGCCGCCACGGCTGGTCGGCCCAGGCGTGCCGCAGGCCGAACGGCTCGGGCAGGCCCATCGAACCGCCGAGCCAGTTGAGCAGCGGCGGGTACCAGGTCAGAGGGGCGCGCGCGGCGAGCCGTACGACCTCGTCGGCGTCGACGAGGGGGAGCTTGATCTTGCGCGTCTCCCAGAAGCGCAGCGACTTCTGGACTTCCTTCTCCTTTGCCGCGGGACCGGTCGTGAACAGTCCGTGCACCGGACCCAGGGCGTGCCCGGTCACCTCGATGCGGAGCGTCTGGTGCAGCACGGTGACCGTGACCAGCATGGTGATGATCAACTGCCCGTCCCAGAGGGTCCATTGGACTCCCAGGTAGTGGCGGTTGCCGCTGCCGAAGTGCTGCTTGTTGCAGATCTCCTGTATGGCGTGCGTCTTGTACTGGTACGCGTCCACGTCGGTGCTGTCGGGCCGGGCCACGGCGCCCGCGCCCTCGCCGATGGGGCTCACGATCCAGTGCTTGATGGAAGGGGCCGTGAAACCACCGGTGTTGAGGGGGGTGCGCTCCAGCATGCGCAGCTGGTCGTGGATGGCGCGTATGACGTCCCAGCTGCGGAACGGGTGGATCTCCTTGCCGGAGTCGGCCGGCACGAGGTCCTCGGCGAGCTGCCAGCTGCCCCAGCGGGTGCCCATACCCAGGATGCCCTTGGGGCCGGCGTAGAAGACGAGGTTGGAGCGCTGCTCGGCGCTGAGCCGGGCCAGCTCCTTGCGCAACTGCTCGGCCTTGGTCTCGCCGGGGCTGCCGGGCACCGCCTCGGGGATCTTGGCGCCGACACCACCGCCCGCCAGCAGGCCGGACCAGCGGTCCCGCAGGTCCTTGGCGGCGCGCTCACAGATCTGCTTGGCCCAGAACCAGCCGACCACCGGAAGCACCACGCACGCACGCGCGTACCAGGCCCAGAAGCCGTCGAAGGGCATCTTGAGCAGGAAGATCACGGCGAGGGCGCCCACCGCGACCAGCAGGGTGGTGCCGAGCGCGCCCGCCCGCTTGTCCTCACGCTTGGCGACCGTCGTACGGATCTGGAAGACCAGCAGCCACAGCAGGAGCCCGGGAAGGAAGAGCAGGCCGCACAGGACCATGATCGCCGACAGCCAGTTGTCGCGCTCCCGGCGGATGTTGTTCGCCGCGAGGCAGTGCTCGACGACGACCTGCGGCTCCATGCCGAAGGACTGGATGAGCGGTTTGCGGCCCGCGCCGACCATCCGGTCCCGCACCGCCAGGGAGAAGGCCTCCCCGAGGTTCGGCCGGAAGATGGTCGCCCACTTGCGGCCGGGTTTGACCGTGGACTTGTGCCAGTCGTTGTTGGCCTTGAGGATCTCCGCGATCTCGTTGTCCCGGTAGGCCGCGGACGCCAGGGCGTACGTCGCCGCGGTCTGGCCCGCGGCGCCCGTCAGTGGCACCTGTGCCCCGGGAGAGAAATCGAATTCGTCCGCCACCGCCGCCCCCATCGCCGCACACTCGCTCCTGCGGCTCTTCCCGACTTCCGTGCTCCGCACACCTGTTGATCAGGTCATAGCCTGATCTGGGCCTGATCGAGCCATACTTGTCGATCAGGTGATCAGCGTATCCGTAGCCATGGACATCGCGCGGCGCGGGGAACGGACATTCACGGAACCCACCGGTGGACGGCCGTGGCCGTCCACCGTGAGGTCACCGCTGTCCTTTCGTCCACCGGGTCCCGAACCCCTCCGGTCAGTTCTCCCTGTCAGTTCTCCCCGGTCTGTTCCCGGAGCTTCTCGGCGACATGCGACGGCATCGGCTCGTGCCGCGTGTACCGGCGGCCGAAGCGCGCGGTGCCGTGGGAGAGCGACCGCAGATCGACGGCGTACCGGTCGATCTCGATCTCCGGTACCTCGGCCCGGACGAGGGTGCGTCCGCCGCCCGCCTGCTCGGTGCCGACGACCCGGCCGCGCCGACCGGACAGATCGCTCATCACCGGGCCCACGTACGAGTCGCCGACCAGGACCGACACCTCGGCCACCGGCTCCAGCAGGTGGATCTTCGCGTCGGCGGCGGCCTCGCGCAGCGCCAGCGCGCCCGCCGTCTGGAACGCGGCGTCCGAGGAGTCCACCGAGTGCGCCTTGCCGTCGCGCAGCGTGATCCGTACGTCGATGAGCGGATAACCGGCCGCTACACCCTTCGCGGCCTGCGCCCGTACCCCCTTCTCGACGGACGGGATGAACTGCCGGGGCACCGCGCCGCCGACGACCTTGTCGACGAACTCGATGCCGGAACCGCCGGGCAGTGGCTCCACCTCGATCTCGCAGATCGCGTACTGCCCGTGTCCACCGGACTGCTTCACGTGCCGGCCCCGGCCCGCCGACCTGTCGGCGAACGTCTCCCGCAGGGAGACCCGGTGCGGTATGACGTCGACCTGGACGCCGTAGCGGCTGCGCAGCCGTTCCAGCGCCACGTCGGCGTGCGCCTCGCCCAGGCACCAGAGGACGACCTGGTGCGTGTCCTGGTTCTGTTCGAGCCGCATGGTCGGGTCCTCGGCGACCAGCCGGGCGAGGCCCTGGGAGAGCTTGTCCTCGTCGGCCTTGCTGTGTGCCTCGATGGCGAGCGGCAGCAACGGGTCCGGCATCTCCCACGGCTCCATGAGCAGCGGGTCGTCCTTGGCCGAGAGCGTGTCCCCGGTCTCCGCGCGGTTCAGTTTCGCCACGCACGCCAGGTCGCCCGCGATGCAGTGGGTGAGGGTCCGCTGCTGTTTGCCGAACGGGGCGGACAGGGCGCCGATCCGCTCGTCGACGTCGTGGTCCTCGTGCCCGCGGTCGGCCAGACCGTGCCCGGAGACATGCACCGTCACGTCGGGGCGCAGCGTCCCGGAGAAGACCCGTACCAGGGAGATCCGGCCCACATAGGGGTCGCTGGCGGTCTTCACGACCTCGGCGACCAACGGTCCGTCCGGGTCGCAGGCCGACGTGATCTCGCGGGGCCGGCCCTCGGGGGTGGTGACCGTGGGTGTCTCGCGCTCCAGGGGGGTGGGGAAGCCGCCGGTGATCAGTTCGAGGAGCTCGACCGTGCCGATGCCCTGTTTGGCGCCGTCGGCCGCCGGGGCGGCGGCCAGCACCGGGTGGAAGACCCCGCGCGCGACGGCCCGCTCCAGGTCGTCGACGAGTGTCTTGACGTCGATGGCCTCGCCGCCGAGATAGCGGTCCATGAGGGTCTCGTCCTCGCTCTCGGCGATGATCCCCTCGATGAGCCGGTTGCGGGCCTCGTCGATCGCAGGCAGCTGCTCCGGGCCGGGCTCGGACTCCTTGCGCTCGCCGGAGGAGTAGTCGTAGAGCTTCTGCGACAGCAGCCCGGTCAGCCCGGTCACGGGCGCGTGCCCGTCGGGGCCCTGGGGGCCGTGCAGCGGCAGATAGAGCGGAAGGACGGCGTCGGGGTCGTCCCCGCCGAACGTGTCCGCACAGATCCGGGTCATCTCCTCGAAGTCCGACCGCGCGGCCTCCAGGTGCGTGATCACGATCGCCCGCGGCATGCCGACCGCCGCGCACTCCTCCCACACCATGCGGGTCGAGCCGTCGACGCCGTCCGAGGCCGAGACGACGAAAAGGGCCGCGTCCGCCGCTCGCAGACCGGCCCTGAGTTCCCCGACGAAGTCGGCGTATCCGGGGGTGTCCAACAGATTGATCTTGTATCCGCCCCATTCGACGGGGACGAGGGAGAGTTGCACCGAGCGTTGCTGCCGGTGTTCGATCTCGTCGTAGTCGGAGACGGTGCCGCCGTCCTCCACGCGGCCCGCCCGGTTCACCGCCCCCGCCGTCAGCGCGAGAGCCTCCACCAGGGTCGTCTTGCCCGAACCGGAGTGGCCGACCAGCACCACATTCCGTACGGACGCGGGGTGGTCGGCCGCCGTAGCCCTGCCGGCGGCTCCGGGATGTGCGTTCGCCTTGTCGCCCATGATCCTGCCTCCCGTGCACGGTGAGGTCACTGTGGGCGCGGACATGCGGATCCGCGTGCGGTGGCGGCTCCGATGACGCCCGCGGTGTCTTCGAGCTTGGCACTCGCGTCACGGTGCGTCCATACGAAGGACGTGATCGCTCCTCGCGGACCCGGTCACGCCCGTGGGACACGGCGGGCTGGTGCCCGACGGTCGCACACGCGCGCGCGTGGCTACGATGGGCCAGCCGGATGGCCAGCAGGGGCCATGCGGCGACACCGACCCTCGGGAAGGCCATGCTGAACAAGTACGCGCGTGCATTCTTCACGCGTGTCCTCACACCGTTCGCCGCGTTTTTGATCCGCAGGGGCGTCAGCCCCGACACGGTCACCCTCATCGGCACCGCCGGAGTGATCGCGGGTGCGCTGGTCTTCTACCCCCGGGGCGAGTTCTTCTGGGGCACGATCGTCATCACGCTGTTCGTGTTCTCGGACCTCGTCGACGGCAACATGGCCCGTCAGATGGGCCGCTCCAGCCGCTGGGGGGCCTTCCTCGACTCCACGCTCGACCGGGTGGCCGACGGCGCGATCTTCGGCGGCTTCGCTCTCTGGTACGCGGGCAAGGGCGACGACCTCGCCCTGTGCGCCGTCTCGATCTTCTGTCTGGCGAGCGGCCAGGTGGTGTCCTACACCAAGGCGCGAGGCGAGTCGATCGGCCTGCCGGTGGCGGTCAACGGGCTGGTGGAGCGCGCCGAGCGTCTGGTGATCTCGCTGGTCGCGGCCGGACTCTCCGGACTGCACGCCTTCGGGGTGCCCGGCATCGACGTCCTGCTGCCCATCGCCCTGTGGATCGTCGCCGTCGGCAGCCTCGTCACGCTGATCCAGCGCGTGGTCACGGTCCGCCGCGAGTCCGCCGAGGCCGAGGCGGAGGCCGCCGCCGCGACCGCACAGGAGACCCCGGACACCGCCCACAACAGCGAGGCGACCCCGTGAGCGCTCTGCGGGACCGGCTGACCGACGGGCTGTACGGCCTGGGCTGGAGCACGGTGAAGAAGCTCCCCGAGCCCGTCGCCGTACGCCTCGGCCGGACGATCGCCGACGCCACCTGGAAGCGTCGTGGCCCCCTCGTGCGCCGCCTGGAGGCCAACTACGCGCGCGTGGTGCCCGGCGCGGGCCCGGAGCGCCTGGCCGAGCTGTCCCGCGCGGGCATGCGTTCGTACCTGCGCTACTGGATGGAGTCCTTCCGGCTCCCCGCCTGGAGCGAGGAGCGGATCAGGAGCGGCGTCACGGTCCAGGACATCCACCACGTCACCGACGGCCTCGCCGCCGGCCGGGGCGTCGTCCTCGCGCTGCCGCACCTGGCCAACTGGGACCTCGCCGGCGCCTGGGTCACCACCGAGCTGAAGACCCCGTTCACGACGGTCGCCGAACGCCTCAAGCCCGAGACGCTCTACGACCGGTTCGTCGCCTACCGCGAGGGCCTCGGCATGGAGGTCCTGCCGCACAGCGGCGGATCCGCCTTCGGCACGCTGGCGCGGCGGCTGCGCGACGGCGGCCTGGTCTGCCTGGTCGCCGACCGCGACCTGTCCGCGTCCGGCGTCGAGGTCGACTTCTTCGGCGAACCCACCCGCATGCCCGGCGGACCGGCTCTCCTCGCCCAGCACACCGGCGCGCTGCTGCTGCCGGCGACGCTCTGGTACGACGACTCGCCCGTCATGCGGGGACGCGTGCATGCCCCGGTCGAGGTACCCGGGACAGGTACCCGCGCCGAGAAGACGTCTGTCATGACACAGGCGCTGGCAGACGCCTTCGCCGCCGGCATCGCCGACCACCCGGAGGACTGGCACATGCTCCAGCGCTTGTGGCTCGCGGACCTCGACTCCGCGAAGAGTCCCGACGGCCCGACGACACCCGCACCTAGGCCGGCGACGGGTCCCGTGACCGGTTCCGCGACGGACACCGCGCGTACTCCGCGGGCGGACACCGCGACGGACTCCGAGAAGGGACGCCCGTGAAGATCGGGATCGTCTGCCCGTACTCCTGGGACGTGCCCGGGGGAGTCCAGTTCCACATCCGCGACCTGGCCGACCACCTCATCCGCCTCGGCCACGAGGTGTCGGTGCTCGCCCCCGCCGACGACGACACACCGCTGCCGCCGTACGTCGTCTCGGCGGGCCGCGCGGTCCCGGTGCCCTACAACGGCTCGGTGGCCCGCCTGAACTTCGGGTTCCTGTCGGCGGCGAGGGTACGGCGCTGGCTGCACGACGGCACGTTCGACGTGATCCACATCCACGAGCCGGCCTCCCCGTCGCTCGGCCTGCTGGCCTGCTGGGCCGCGCAGGGCCCGATCGTGGCCACCTTCCACACCTCCAACCCGCGCTCCCGGGCGATGATCGCGGCCTACCCGATCCTCCAGCCCGCGCTGGAGAAGATCAGCGCGCGGATCGCGGTGAGCGAGTACGCCCGCCGCACCCTGGTCGAACACCTGGGCGGCGACGCGGTCGTCATCCCGAACGGCGTCGACGTCGACTTCTTCGCCCGCGCCAAGCCCAACCCCGACTGGCAGGGCGACACGCTCGGCTTCGTCGGCCGCATCGACGAACCCCGCAAGGGACTGCCGGTCCTGATGAGGGCACTCCCGAAGATCCTCGCCGAGCGCCCCCGGACCCGGCTGCTGGTCGCCGGGCGCGGGGACGAGGAGGAGGCGGTCGAGACCCTGCCCAAGGAACTGCGCTCCCGCGTCGAGTTCCTCGGCATGGTCAGCGACGAGGACAAGGCCCGCTTCCTGCGCAGCGCCGACGTCTACGTCGCCCCCAACACCGGCGGCGAGAGCTTCGGCATCATCCTCGTCGAGGCCATGTCCGCCGGCGCCCCCGTCCTCGCCTCCGACCTCGACGCCTTCGCCCAGGTCCTCGATCAGGGCACCGCGGGCGAGCTCTTCGCCAACGAGGACGCCGACGCCCTCGCGACCGCCGCCGTGCGCCTCCTCGGCGACCCGGACCGCCGTGCCGAACTCCGCGAACGGGGCAGCGCCCACGTCCGCCGGTTCGACTGGTCCACCGTCGGCGCCGACATCCTCGGTGTCTACGAGACCGTCACGGAGGGCGCCGCGTCGGTGGCGGCGGACGAACGGGTCGGACTGCGGGCGCGGTTGGGGCTGGCCCGGGAATGACTCCGGCGGGTGCGGGGGCCGGACGCGCGCTTCCCCCGCCCCGCGCGGAGCGCTGAACTCGGACGTGGCGGTGGGGGGCACCGGTAGTAGCCTTGCCGCCCGTGACTTCCACACTCATCTGGATCGCGGTCGTCCTGTTCGCGATCGGCCTGTACCTGAGCTGGACCGCGGGACGCCTCGACCGGCTGCACGCGCGCATCGACGCCGCCCGTGCCGCGCTCGACGCGCAGCTGCTGCGCCGCGCGTCGGTCGCCCAGGAACTGGCCACGTCCGGGGTGCTGGACCCGGCCGCCTCGATCGTCCTCTACGAGGCGGCGCACGCGGCCCGGCAGGCCGAGGAAGAGCAGCGCGAGGTCGCCGAGAGCGAGCTGAGCCAGGCACTGCGGGCCGTGTTCGCGGACGCGCAGCAGGTGGAGGTGGTGCGCGAGGCGCCGGGGGGCGAGGACGCGGCGAACGAGCTGGCCCAGGCGGTTCGTCGGGTGCCGATGGCGCGACGCTTCCACAACGACGCGGTGCGGGCGGCGCGGGCGTTGCGTCGGCATCGCAAGGTCCGCTGGTTCCGGCTCGCCGGGCACGCGCCGTTCCCGATGGCCTTCGAGATGGACGACGAGCCGCCGGTTGCCCTGGCCGACCGGGCCACGGCCTGACTTCTGGGCGCCTCATGGCTCGGGGGTGCCGGTTTCGTCGGCGGGTGCGGGCCCGGTGGGGCTTCTCACGCGGTTCCCCGCTCCCCTGAAGCCCAGGCCCTGCTTTTCAGGGGCGCGGGGAACCACGCGACCAGCCCCCACGCACCCGCACCCGACAACGCACCCCCCACAAAACGATCCACCGCCTTCCCATTGGCCCTTGCCGTGGCCTGCTCCCCTCGCGTTTCCTCGGTGATTGCAGAAACCCCCTTCCCCGAGCGAGGTCAAACCCGTGTCCAGCACGCTCTCCAACTCCGCCGCCCAGACCCCCGAGACCGGCACCGCCCGCGTGAAGCGCGGCATGGCCGAGCAGCTCAAGGGCGGTGTGATCATGGACGTCGTCACCCCGGAGCAGGCCAAGATCGCCGAGGACGCGGGCGCGGTCGCGGTCATGGCCCTGGAGCGGGTCCCCGCAGACATCCGCAAGGACGGCGGCGTGGCCCGGATGTCCGACCCCGACATGATCGAGGGCATCATCGAGGCCGTCTCCATCCCCGTCATGGCCAAGTCCCGCATCGGCCACTTCGTCGAGGCCCAGGTCCTGCAGTCCCTCGGCGTCGACTACATCGACGAGTCCGAGGTCCTCACCCCGGCCGACGAGGTCAACCACTCCGACAAGTGGGCCTTCACCACCCCCTTCGTCTGCGGTGCCACCAACCTCGGCGAGGCCCTGCGCCGCATAGCCGAGGGCGCCGCCATGATCCGCTCCAAGGGCGAGGCCGGAACCGGCAACGTCGTCGAGGCCGTCCGGCACCTGCGCCAGATCAAGAACGAGATCGCCAAGCTGCGCGGCTTCGACAACAACGAGCTGTACGCCGCCGCCAAGGAGCTGCGCGCCCCGTACGAGCTGGTCAAGGAGGTCTCCGAGCTGGGCAAGCTCCCGGTGGTGCTGTTCTCCGCCGGTGGTGTGGCCACCCCGGCCGACGCCGCGCTGATGCGCCAGCTCGGGGCCGAGGGCGTCTTCGTGGGCTCCGGCATCTTCAAGTCCGGCGACCCGGCCAAGCGCGCCGCCGCCATCGTGAAGGCGACCACCTTCTACGACGACCCGAAGATCATCGCGGACGCCTCCCGCAACCTGGGCGAGGCCATGGTCGGCATCAACTGCGACACCCTCCCCGAGGCCGAGCGCTACGCGAACCGGGGCTGGTAAGCACCCATGAGCGACACCCCCGTCATAGGCGTCCTGGCACTCCAGGGCGACGTACGGGAGCACCTCGTCGCCCTGGCCGCGGCCGACGCCGTGGCCAGGCCGGTGCGGCGCCCCGAGGAACTCGCCGAGGTGGACGGCCTCATCATCCCCGGCGGCGAGTCCACCACCATCTCCAAGCTCGCCGTCCTCTTCGGCGTCATGGAGCCCCTCCGCGCGCGCGTGCGCGACGGCATGCCCGTGTACGGCACCTGCGCCGGCCTGATCATGCTCGCCGACAAGATCCTCGACCCGCGCTCGGGCCAGGAGACCATCGGCGGCATCGACATGATCGTGCGCCGCAACGCCTTCGGGCGCCAGAACGAGTCCTTCGAAGCGGCGGTCGACGTGAAGGGCGTCGAGGGCGATCCCGTGGAGGGCGTCTTCATCCGCGCCCCCTGGGTGGAGTCCGTGGGCGCGGAGACGGAGGTGCTGGCCGAGCACGACGGTCACATCGTCGCCGTACGCCAGGGCAACGCCCTCGCCACCTCCTTCCACCCGGAACTGACCGGCGACCACCGGCTGCACGCCCTCTTTGTCGACATGGTGCACGCGAACCGGGTGGCGGAGTCCTTGTAGGATCTCTGGGGTTCGTACGGAGTTGGGTAACGCGAAGGAGACAGGCAGATGTCCGGCCACTCTAAATGGGCTACGACGAAGCACAAGAAGGCCGTGATCGACGCCAAGCGCGGCAAGCTCTTCGCGAAGCTGATCAAGAACATCGAGGTCGCCGCACGGATGGGCGGCGTCGACCTCGAAGGCAACCCCACGCTCTACGACGCCGTGCAGAAGGCGAAGAAGCAGTCGGTTCCCAACAAGAACATCGACTCCGCGATCAAGCGTGGCGGCGGCCTGGAGGCCGGTGGCGCCGACTACGAGACGATCATGTACGAGGGCTACGGTCCCAACGGTGTCGCGGTGCTCATCGAGTGCCTCACCGACAACCGCAACCGCGCCGCCTCGGACGTCCGTGTCGCCATGACCCGCAACGGCGGCTCGATGGCCGACCCGGGCTCCGTCTCGTACCTCTTCAACCGCAAGGGCGTCGTGATCGTCCCCAAGGGCGAGCTGTCCGAGGACGACGTCCTGGAGGTCGTGCTCGACGCCGGTGCCGAGGAGGTCAACGACCTGGGCGAGTCCTTCGAGGTGCTCAGCGAGGCCACCGACCTGGTCGCGGTCCGCACCTCCCTCCAGGAGGCCGGCATCGACTACGACTCCGCCGAGGCCAACTTCGTCCCGACCATGCAGGTCGAGCTGGACGAGGAGGGCGCCAAGAAGATCTTCAAGCTGATCGACGCCCTGGAGGACAGCGACGACGTCCAGAACGTCTTCGCCAACTTCGACGTCAGCGACGACGTGATGGCCAAGGTCGACGCGTAGCGCAGCCGGGAGCCGAGCGGGCTTCCCGGCCGACGGGCTTCAACGGGCCGACGGGACGCACCCCGTCGGCCCGTCGCGTTGTCGGCCGTTGTCAGTGGCACCCGATAGCCTGCGGAAATCAGGAGATCGATGGGAGGGGCGCGTGCGCGTACTGGGGGTGGACCCGGGACTGACCCGCTGCGGTGTCGGGGTCGTGGAGGGCGTCGCCGGACGACCTCTCACCATGCTCGGCGTCGGTGTCGTCCGTACGCCCGCGGACGCGGAGTTGGGGCACCGCCTCGTCGCGATCGAGCAGGGCATCGAGCGGTGGCTCGACGAACACCACCCCGAATGCGTCGCCGTGGAACGGGTGTTCAGCCAGCACAACGTCCGGACGGTCATGGGCACCGCCCAGGCCAGCGCCGTCGCCATGCTGTGCGCCGCACGCCGCGGCATCCCCGTCGCCCTGCACACGCCCAGCGAGGTCAAGGCCGCCGTCACCGGCAGCGGCCGCGCCGACAAGGCCCAGGTCGGCGCCATGGTCACCCGTCTCCTCCGGCTCGACGCACCACCGAAACCGGCGGATGCCGCCGACGCCCTCGCCCTCGCCATCTGCCACATCTGGCGGGCCCCCGCCCAGAACCGCCTCCAGCAGGCCGTGGCCCTGCACGCATCGAAAGGCCGTACGTCATGATCGCCTTCGTCAGCGGCCCGGTCGCCGCCCTCGCCCCGGACTCCGCGGTGGTCGAGGTGGGCGGGATCGGCATCGCGGTCCAGTGCACGCCCAACACGTTGTCCGGACTCCGCATGGGGCAGCCGGCCAAGCTCGCCACCTCCCTGGTGGTCCGCGAGGACTCGCTCACGCTGTACGGCTTCGTCGACGACGACGAGCGCCAGGTCTTCGAACTGCTGCAGACCGCGAGCGGCGTGGGCCCGCGCCTGGCGCAGGCGATGCTCGCCGTGCACACCCCGGACGCCCTGCGTCGAGCGGTGGCCACCGGTGACGAGAAGGCACTGATCGCCGTCCCCGGCATCGGCAAGAAGGGTGCCCAGAAGCTGCTGTTGGAGCTGAAGGACCGCCTGGGCGAGCCGGTGGGCGCCCCCGCGATCGGCGCCCCGGTCACCCAGGGCTGGCGCGACCAGTTGCACGCGGCGCTGATCGGCCTCGGGTACGCCACCCGCGAGGCCGACGAAGCCGTGTCGGCCGTGACCCCCCAGGCCGAGGCCACCGAAGGCACGCCCCAGGTGGGCCAGTTGCTGAAGGCTGCCCTCCAGACCCTCAACAGAGCCCGCTGACCGCTCTGTCGAGGCTCGTGCGCCACCCGCACGCCCCCCGGCCACCCCTCCGCTCCATCCGACCGCGAACCGCGAGGCACACGCAATGAACTGGGACGACACGACCGACGACACCGCCCCCGAGCGCCTGGTGGGCTCCGTCGCCGACCGTGAGGACCAGGCCGTCGAGGCCGCCCTGCGCCCCAAGGACCTCGACGAGTTCATCGGTCAGGAGAAGGTCCGCGAGCAGCTCGACCTGGTCCTGCGGGCGGCACGCGCGCGCGGGGCCACCGCCGACCATGTCCTGCTCTCCGGTGCCCCGGGCCTCGGCAAGACCACGCTCTCGATGATCATCGCGGCCGAGATGGGCGCCCCCATCCGGATCACCTCCGGCCCCGCCATCCAGCACGCCGGCGACCTCGCCGCGATCCTCTCCTCCCTCCAGGAGGGAGAGGTCCTCTTCCTCGACGAGATCCACCGCATGTCCCGGCCCGCCGAGGAGATGCTGTACATGGCGATGGAGGACTTCCGCGTCGACGTGATCGTCGGCAAGGGCCCCGGCGCCACCGCGATCCCCCTCGAACTGCCGCCCTTCACCCTGGTCGGCGCCACCACGCGCGCGGGACTGCTGCCGCCGCCGCTGCGCGACCGCTTCGGCTTCACCGCGCACATGGAGTTCTACGAGCCCGCCGAACTGGAACGGGTCATCCACCGCTCGGCGAACCTGCTCGACGTCGAGATCGACACGGACGGCGCCGCCGAGATCGCGGGCCGCTCCCGCGGCACCCCCCGTATCGCCAACCGCCTGCTGCGCCGGGTACGGGACTACGCGCAGGTCAAGGCGGACGGCTTCATCACGCGCGACATCGCCGGGGCCGCCCTCGCCGTCTACGAGGTGGACGCCCGCGGCCTCGACCGCCTCGACCGGGGCGTCCTCGAAGCCCTGCTCAAGCTCTTCGGCGGCGGACCCGTCGGCCTCTCGACCCTCGCCGTCGCCGTGGGGGAGGAGCGCGAGACCGTCGAGGAGGTCGCCGAGCCCTTCCTCGTCCGCGAGGGACTGCTCGCCCGGACCCCCCGCGGCCGGGTCGCGACCCCCGCCGCCTGGGCCCATCTCGGACTCACCCCGCCACGCGGCACGACCGGCGGAAACGGACAACAGGACCTGTTCGGGGCGTGACCGTCTCGTGACGGCGCGGTACTCGCCCGGCATGGAACCCCGGTGACATGCTGTGCGTTGTTCCATCACGGTGGACTCGCTTAGACTCCGCCGATGCCGCCCTTGTCGGCAGCACACATACCCCCAACCATCAGGCCGCTCGCCATCGCGGTCGTGTGAAGGAAGTTCCGACCCGTGAGTCTCGTGACCCTCCTCCCGTTCATCGTGCTCATCGGGGCCATGATCCTGATGACCCGATCGGCCAAGAAGAAGCAGCAGCAGGCCGTCGACATGCGGAACCAGATGCAGCCCGGTTCCGGCGTCCGCACGATCGGGGGCATGTACGCGACCGTCAAGGAGGTCAGCGAGGACACGGTCCTCCTCGACGCCGGGCCGGGCGTCGAGCTGCTGTTCGCCAAGAACTCCATCGGTGCCGTCCTGAGCGACGAGGAGTACAACCGCATCGTCCACGGCATCGAGCACGACCTGAAGTCCGACGTCGTCCCGGACGACGCCTCCTCCCTCACCGAGACCGACGAGCCCTCCGACGACGCTTCCGCCGCTTCCGACGACAAGCCCATCGACCTCGGCAAGAAGGACGCGTCCGACGACGCGGCCGACGAGACCGCCGAGGCGAAGGCCGACGAAGCAGAGCCGAAGAAGACCGACGGCGAGTCCGACGCGAAGTAGTCACGTCCCGGGAGTGCGAGCGAGAACCGCCCGCGCCCCGGGCACGTGCCGTTTTCGCCGGATTCCCGACACAAGTCATGGCCGTCCCCGCGCTGACCCCGCGCACGACGGCCCGAGAGGGAGTACGAGAAGGTGGCAGCACCGAAGAAGGGCCGGAGCGCGAGCGCCCAGAGCAAGCCTGGGCGCGCGCTGGCCCTCATCCTGATCGCCCTTGTGGCGCTCACCGGGGGAATGTTCGCCTCCGGACACACCACTCCGCGTCTCGGTATCGACCTCGCCGGTGGTACGAGCATCACACTGACGGCGATCAACGAGCCCGGCCAGCCCAACGCGATCAACAAGACCAACATGGACACCGCGGTCGAGATCATGAACCGCCGTGTCAACGGTCTGGGCGTGTCCGAGGCGGAGGTCCAGACCCAGGGCAATGAGAACATCATTGTCAACATCCCCAAGGGCACGGATTCCGAAGAGGCCAGGGACCAGGTCGGTACCACCGCGAAGCTGTACTTCCGTCCCGTCCTCCAGAGCCAGGTCGGCTCCGGTGCGACGGAGAACCCCACCGCCTCGCCGAGCACCAGCCCCAGTGGCAGCGGCTCGCCGAGCCCGTCGAGCTCCGACGGCAAGGACGAGGCCACCGAGCCCGGGGCCGGCGACTCCGCCAGCCCGTCGTCCTCCGCCACGTCGCAGGGCCGTGCGCTCACCGACGCGCTGAAGGCCGACCCCACGCCGTCGGGCAGCGGCTCGGCGTCCGCCAAGGCCTCCGACGACGCCTCCCCGTCCGCGACCCCGAGCGCCGACGCCGCGACCCAGGCGATCCAGGCCAAGTTCGCCGCCCTCGACTGCAACGACCCGAAGCAGCGCGCCGAGGCCGGCAAGGGCAAGACCACCGACGTCGTCGTGGCCTGCGGCCAGGACAACGGCAGCTGGAGCAAGTTCGTCCTCGGCCCGGTCGGGGTCGACGGCACCGAGGTCGAGAAGGCCCAGGCGCTGCTCGACACGCAGAGCGGCACCGGCTGGCAGGTCGTCATGGACTTCGACTCCAAGGGCGCCGACAAGTTCGCCGACATCACCGGCCAGCTGGCGACGCAGACCTCCCCGCAGAACGAGTTCGCGATCGTCCTCGACGACGAGGTCGTCTCCCACCCCTACGTGCAGGCGGCGGTCACCGGCGGCAAGGCCGAGATCTCCGGCAGCTTCACGCAGGAGGAGGCCCAGAACCTCGCCAACATGCTGTCCTACGGCGCGCTCCCGCTGACCTTCAAGGAGTCCAGCGTCACCACCGTCAGCCCCGCGCTCGGCGGTGAGCAGCTGCAGGCCGGTCTGATCGCCGGTGCGATCGGTCTGGCCCTGGTCGTGATCTACCTGGTCGTCTACTACCGCGGCCTTTCGCTCATCGCCATCGCCTCGCTGCTGGTCTCGGCGGTCCTGACCTACGTGATCATGGCGCTGCTCGGCCCGACCATCAACTTCGCGCTGAACCTCCCGGCGGTCTGCGGTGCGATCGTCGCGATCGGTATCACCGCGGACTCGTTCATCGTGTACTTCGAACGCGTCCGGGACGAGATCCGCGAGGGCCGCACGCTGCGTCCCGCCGTCGAGCGGGCCTGGCCCCGTGCCCGGCGCACCATCCTGGTCTCCGACTTCGTCTCGTTCCTCTCCGCCGCGGTGCTCTTCATCGTGACCGTCGGCAAGGTCCAGGGCTTCGCGTTCACGCTGGGCCTGACGACCGTGCTCGACGTCGTGGTCGTCTTCTTCTTCACGAAGCCGCTCCTGACCCTGCTGGCCCGCACCAAGTTCTTCGGCAACGGCCACAGCTGGTCCGGTCTCGACCCGAAGCGACTGGGTGCGCGGCCGCCGCTGCGCCGCACCCGCCGTCCCGTCGTCCCCGCCGACCCGAAGGAGGCCTGAGATGTCGAAGCTCGGTGACCTCGGAGCCCGACTCCACCGCGGCGAGGTCGGCTACGACTTCGTCGGCAACCGCAAGATCTGGTACGGCGTCTCGATCCTGATCACCATCACGGCCATCGTCGGCCTGGCGGTGCGCGGTCTGAGCATGGGCATCGAGTTCCAGGGCGGTGCCGTCTTCACCACCGGGAAGACGAGCGTCTCGGTCAGCCAGGCGGAGACCTACGCGGAGGAGGCCTCCGGCCACGACGCGATCGTCCAGGAACTCGGCAACGACTCACTGCGCATCCAGATCTCCGGTGTGGACACGGCCAAGTCCGACGAGATCAAGCAGGAACTCGCCAAGGACCTGAAGGTCGACGCCGACTCGATCAACGCGGACCTGGTCGGCCCCAGTTGGGGTGACCAGATCGCCAACAAGGCCTGGCAGGGCCTGGCCATCTTCCTGGTGCTCGTGGTGATCTATCTGGCGATCGCCTTCGAGTGGCGCATGGCCATCGCCGCCTTCGTCGCCCTGATCCACGACATCACCATCACGATCGGCATCTACGCCCTCGTCGGCTTCGAGGTGACGCCGGGCACGGTGATCGGTCTGCTGACCATCCTCGGTTACTCGCTCTACGACACGGTCGTCGTCTTCGACAGCCTCAAGGAGCAGACGAAGGACATCACCAAGCAGAACCGCTGGACGTACGCCGAGATCGCCAACCGCTCGATCAACAGCACCCTGGTGCGGTCGATCAACACCACGGTGGTGGCGCTGCTCCCGGTCGCCGGCCTCCTCTTCATCGGTGGCGGTGTCCTCGGCGCGGGCATGCTCAACGACATCTCGCTGTCGCTGTTCGTCGGCCTCGCGGCCGGTGCCTACTCCTCGATCTTCATCGCCACGCCGCTCGTCGCCGACCTCAAGGAGCGCGAGCCGCAGCTGAAGGCACTCAAGAAGCGCGTCCTCGCCAAGCGGGCCCAGGCCGAGCACGACTCGGAGCCGGCGGCCGACGGTTCGTACGACGACGACGAGCCGGCGGACGCCACCCCCGCGGTGGTCGGTCCGCGTGCCCAGTCCGGGAGCCGCAGCCGGGGCCGGGGCGGGAAGCGGCGATGACCGACATCAAGGAGCTGCTGCTCAGCCGTATCCGTGATGTCGCGGACTACCCGGAGCCGGGGGTGCTGTTCAAGGACATCACCCCGCTGCTGGCCGACCCGGCGGCGTTCACCGCGCTGACCGACGCGCTGGCCGAGCTGACGGTCCGGCACGGTGCCACGAAGATCGTCGGCCTGGAGGCCCGGGGCTTCATCCTGGGCGCCCCGGCCGCCGTCCGCGCGGGCGTCGGCTTCATCCCCGTGCGCAAGGCGGGCAAGCTCCCCGGAGCCACGCTCGGCCAGGCCTACGACCTGGAGTACGGCTCCGCCGAGATCGAGGTGCACGCCGAGGACCTGAGCGTGGGCGACCGCGTCATGGTCATCGACGACGTCCTCGCCACCGGCGGCACCGCCGAGGCCTCCCTCCAGCTGATCCGCCGGGCGGGCGCCCAGGTCGCCGGCGTCGCGGTCCTGATGGAGCTGTCGTTCCTCCCGGGCCGGCAGCGCCTGGAGACCGCGTTGGCGGGGGCCCCGTTGGAGGCCCTGATCACCGTCTGACACACGGCGCACCAGCACACGGCGGGCGCCCCGGGATCCTTCCCGGGGCGCCCGCCGTAGTTGTGCGCCCCTGCAGCCGCCCCCTCGGCCGCGCACCACCGGCCCCGCCCCGAAAGGGGAGCCGCGTGAGCAGCCCGGACGACCCGCGCCGTACCGATCCACCACGCTCCCAGCCCTCGCCGCACACCCCTGCGGCGGCCCCGAGGAATCCGCCGCGCGCCCCCTGTGTTGCATGGGTAGACCGCCCTCACTGTGGCCTGAAGGCGATCCTGGGGCGCGGGATCGCTACCATGGGTGCTCCGGAGCCTGACCGGGGGACCCGGATCGCGCACGAGGAGCCCTCTTGGCAGACGAGGCCCAGCACCTGACAGCCGCCAAGCCCGAGTCCACCTCGGGCCCCGCGGCCAAGCCCGCGCAGGACGCGACGAAGGCGAACCCCGAGAACACCGCCGCGTCCGCACAGGGCTCCGTCGAGCACGCCCAGTCCGCGCCCGCCGACAAGACCGACGGCCCGTCGCGCCCCAAGCCCTCCCCCTCTCTCGACTCGGCTCGACCGGGGGGACCCCCATCGCCCGAGCGCCCCGCGCCCGCGCCCGCTCCGGCGCCCCCGGCCCGCCCCGCGAGCACGGGGCAGCCGGCCCGCTCCGGCTCCTCCAACCGCGTACGGGCCCGTCTCGCCCGCCTCGGCGTGCAGCGCTCCAACCCGTACAACCCGGTCCTGGAGCCGTTGCTGCGGATCGTGCGCAGCAACGACCCGAAGATCGAGACGTCGACGCTCCGCCAGATCGAGAAGGCCTACCAGGTCGCCGAGCGCTGGCACCGGGGCCAGAAGCGCAAGAGCGGCGACCCGTACATCACGCACCCGCTCGCCGTCACCACCATCCTCGCCGAGCTGGGTATGGATCCGGCCACCTTGATGGCCGGTCTGCTGCACGACACGGTCGAGGACACCGAGTACGGCCTCGACCAGCTCCGCCGTGACTTCGGTGACTCCGTCGCCCTCCTCGTCGATGGCGTCACCAAGCTCGACAAGGTCAAGTTCGGCGAGGCCGCCCAGGCCGAGACCGTGCGCAAGATGGTCGTCGCCATGGCCAAGGACCCCCGCGTCCTGGTCATCAAGCTCGCCGACCGCCTGCACAACATGCGCACCATGCGCTACCTCAAGCGCGAGAAGCAGGAGAAGAAGGCGCGCGAGACCCTGGAGATCTACGCGCCGCTCGCCCACCGCCTGGGCATGAACACCATCAAGTGGGAGCTGGAGGACCTCGCCTTCGCGATCCTCTACCCCAAGATGTACGACGAGATCGTCCGCCTCGTCGCCGAGCGCGCGCCCAAGCGCGACGAGTACCTCGCCATAGTGACCGACGAGGTCCAGCAGGACCTGCGCGCCGCCCGCATCAAGGCCACCGTGACCGGCCGCCCGAAGCACTACTACAGCGTTTACCAGAAGATGATCGTCCGCGGTCGCGACTTCGCGGAGATCTACGACCTGGTGGGCATCCGCGTCCTGGTGGACACCGTCCGCGACTGCTACGCGGCCCTGGGCACCGTCCACGCCCGCTGGAACCCGGTTCCGGGGCGGTTCAAGGACTACATCGCGATGCCCAAGTTCAACATGTACCAGTCGCTGCACACGACGGTCATCGGCCCCAACGGCAAGCCCGTCGAACTCCAGATCCGTACGTTCGACATGCACCGCCGCGCCGAGTACGGCATCGCCGCGCACTGGAAGTACAAGCAGGAGGCCGTCGCCGGTGCCTCCAAGGTGCGCTCGGACCAGCCGAGGACCACCGGCAAGGACGACCACCTCAACGACATGGCCTGGCTGCGCCAGCTCCTCGACTGGCAGAAGGAGACCGAGGACCCCGGAGAGTTCCTGGAGTCCCTGCGCTTCGACCTCTCCCGCAACGAGGTCTTCGTCTTCACCCCGAAGGGCGACGTCATCGCGCTGCCGGCCAGCGCGACCCCCGTCGACTTCGCGTACGCGGTCCACACCGAGGTCGGCCACCGCACCATAGGCGCCCGGGTCAACGGCCGCCTGGTCCCGCTCGAATCCACCCTCGACAACGGCGACCTGGTGGAGGTCTTCACCTCCAAGGCGGCCGGCGCGGGCCCCTCCCGCGACTGGCTCGGCTTCGTGAAGTCGCCGCGCGCCCGCAACAAGATCCGCGCCTGGTTCTCCAAGGAGCGCCGCGACGAGGCCATCGAGCAGGGCAAGGACGCCATCGTCCGCGCGATGCGCAAGCAGAACCTGCCGATCCAGCGCATCCTCACGGGCGACTCGCTCGTCACCCTGGCGCACGAGATGCGCTACCCGGACATCTCCGCCCTCTACGCGGCCATAGGCGAAGGCCATGTCTCCGCGCAGAGCGTGGTCCAGAAGCTCGTCCAGGCCCTCGGCGGCGAGGAGGCCGCCACCGAGGAGATCGACGAGTCCGTACCGCCCACCCGCGGCCGGAGCCGCAAGCGGCGCGGCAGCAACGACCCCGGTGTCGTGGTCAAGGGCGTCGATGACGTGTGGGTCAAGCTCGCCCGCTGCTGTACGCCCGTCCCCGGCGACCCCATCATCGGCTTCGTCACCCGAGGCAGTGGCGTATCGGTTCACCGCAGCGACTGCGTCAACGTCGAGTCGCTCTCCCGTGAACCCGAGCGCATCCTCGACGTCGAGTGGGCGCCGACCCAGTCCTCGGTCTTCCTCGTCGCCATACAGGTCGAGGCCCTGGACCGCAGCCGTCTGCTGTCCGACGTCACCCGCGTCCTGTCCGACCAGCACGTCAACATCCTGTCGGCGGCCGTCCAGACCTCCCGCGACCGCGTCGCCACCTCCCGCTTCACCTTCGAGATGGGCGACCCGAAGCACCTGGGCCACGTCCTGAAGGCCGTACGCGGCGTGGAGGGCGTGTACGACGTGTACCGGGTGACGTCGGCGCGACGGCCCGGATAGAAGAAAAGAAAGACGCCGGGCGATCGATGGCGGTTGCGACGTACAACGCCGTCCGCTGCCCGAACTCAAATGATGCTCAAATCGATTGATGTGGCCCCGTCAGGCGTCATATTTTTTTCCTGCGTCGAAGAACGCAGGCCAAAAATCTCAATCGTTGGGGGAAATATGAGCATCAGACGTCGTGTCGCGGCTGGGGCGTTGACCGGGGCGGTACTCGCGGGGGGTATCGCGTTCACTGCCACTCCAGCGGCGGCGGCGGGATGCAAGACGTACAGCAAGACGTATTACCTCTCGGAGGCAAAGGTCTCCACGCGTATTGGACAGATCACCACTCGGGTACAGATCTGCGAGAACGGCAAGGGCAAGATCACGAGCAGTCGGGCATGGTCGGAGAACTCCACCACCGCACCCGCCAAGCTCCTCGGCTGGAATCTCGACTACAACAAGCCGTACCAGTCGTCCAAGTCCAGCAAGATCGTGAAGTGGGCGGCCACCGGCCGGGCGCAGACCTGCTTGGCCGGCAAGATCCCGGTCTGCAGCTACGCGGAGGACTTCAAGGTGACCGCGACCTACTACAGCAGCAAATTCGTCGGGCCGACCCCTGTGCCGAGGGGCAAGGTGAACTTCAAGCCCGCGTGCACCAACAAGCACTGCAAGCTGAAGTTCAACAAGAACAAGTAAACCGCACGGATTGACAGCTAGGAGGGTGAATGTCTCGCGAGGAAGTCAAGCGGCGGAGTATCCGAACGCGACAGTGGGCGCCCCTTACGCTTCTCATCGTGGTATGGATTTTTTCCGCCATCGGCTGGGAACGCAACGATGGAATGCCAAGTATTTCTTGGGCCCTCTACGGTCTCCTTGCGGGTGCTGCCCTGATAAGCGTTGTCCATGTCGTGCGGCGGCGGAGCTGATTGTCTCAGCGTGAATCTGTGTCATTGATGCGCGAAAGGGTTAGGCCCGGGAGCCCGGCGCCTAACCCTTTCGCGTGTGTGTCTGTGACTCAGCCGCCGAACTCCTGAAGGCCCTTCAGCGCCTGGTCCAGCAGAGCCTGGCGGCCGTCGAGCTCACGCTGGAGCTTGTCGGCCTTGGCGTTGTTGCCCTGGGCGCGGGCGGCCTCGATCTGCGTCTTCAGCTTGTCGACGGCGGCCTGGAGCTGACCCGTGAGGCCGGCCGCACGAGCACGGGCCTCCGGGTTGGTGCGGCGCCACTCCGCTTCCTCGGCCTCCTGGATGGCCCGCTCGACCGCGTGCATCCGGCCCTCGACCTTCGGACGGGCGTCACGCGGCACGTGGCCGATGGCCTCCCACCGCTCGTTGACCGAGCGGAACGCGGCACGGGCCGCCTTCAGATCTGTCACCGGCAGGATCTTCTCCGCCTCCCCGGCCAGCTCCTCCTTGAGCTTGAGGTTCTCCGACTGCTCCGCGTCACGCTCGGCGAACACCGAGCTGCGGGCGGCGAAGAAGACGTCCTGGGCGCCCCGGAAGCGGTTCCACAGATCGTCCTCGTGCTCGCGCTGGGCGCGGCCGGCGGCCTTCCAGTCGGCCATCAGCTCGCGGTAGCGCGCGGCCGTCGGACCCCAGTCCGTCGAGTTCGACAGTGCCTCGGCCTCCGCGACCAGCCTCTCCTTGGTCTTGCGGGCGTCCTCGCGCTGCGCGTCGAGCTGCGCGAAGTGGGCCTTGCGACGCTTGGAGAACGCCGAGCGGGCGTGCGAGAAACGGTGCCAGAGCTCGTCGTCGGACTTCCGGTCCAGCCGCGGCAGACCCTTCCAGGTGTCCACCAGCGCCCGCAGCCGTTCACCGGCGGACCGCCACTGGTCGGACTGGGCCAGCTCCTCCGCCTCGGCGACCAGGGCCTCCTTGGCGTGCCGCGCCTCGTCCGACTGCTTGGCCCGCTGCTGCTTGCGCTCCTCGCGCCGTGCCTCGACGGTCTCGACCAGCTTGTCCAGGCGCACCTTGAGCGCGTCCAGGTCACCGACCGCGTGGTGCGCGTCCACCTGCTCACGAATGTGGTCGATCGCGGCCTGGGCGTCCTTCGCGGACAGGTCGGTGGTCTTGACGCGCTTCTCGAGGAGG
The DNA here is from genome assembly GCF_019599145.1 of Streptomyces akebiae. Taxonomy (NCBI): domain Bacteria; kingdom Bacillati; phylum Actinomycetota; class Actinomycetes; order Kitasatosporales; family Streptomycetaceae; genus Streptomyces; species Streptomyces akebiae. Next base: position 8,493,021 of record NZ_CP080647.1, read on the forward strand.
CCGATCTCGACAACCAGGCCCTCGTACTTGCGCTCGAAGTAGGCCAGCGCCTCCTCAGGGGAGCCGGCCTGCCAGGAACCGACGACCTGCTCGCCGTCGGCCGTACGCACGTACACGGTCCCCGTCTCGTCGACGCGGCCCCACGGGTCGCTGCTCACAGCGCCTCCTCCACATGATGCCTGCGGGGGGCCTGAAGCTCCCCCGGGCATCGTCCACAGTTTCGTCACGGCCAACATAGGCGACCGGCGGGTTGCCTGTCCGCATCCCGCGCGACCGAAATTTCGCTGTTGGCGGTCAGGACTTCTTGACAGTCGCCTTGTTGATTACCACGGTCGCGTTGGGTGCCGTGTTGTACGTCTGGGGGTCCGCGGGCTGGGCACCCGCGTCAGCGATCTTCTTCAGGACCTTCATGCCGTCCTTGGAGACCGTGCCGAACGGTGTGTAGTTGGCCGGCAGCGGGCTGTCCTGGAATACGAGGAAGAACTGGCTGCCGCCGCTGTTCTTGCCCTCGCCCGTCTGCGCGTTGAACTGGTTCGCCATCGCGACCGTGCCCGCCGGGTACACATCGCCCTTCAGGCGCGAGTCCTTCAGGTTCTCGTCCGGGATCGTGTAGCCGGGACCGCCCATGCCGGTGCCCTGGGGGTCACCGCACTGCAGGACATAGATGCCTTCGGTGGTGAGCCGGTGGCACTTCGTGTGGTCCAGGTAACCCTTGTTGACCAGGAAGTTGAACGAGTTGACCGTGTGCGGGGCCTTCGCCGCGTCCATCGTTATGGGGATGGCGCCGCAGGTCGTCTGCAGATCCATCGTGTACTTCGCGGTCTTGTCGATGGTGATCGCGGGTTCCTTCTTGAAGGTGAGTTCCTTCACCTTGCCCTCGGCCGCCTTCTCGCACGGGTCCGGCGCCTTGCTGGGCGAGGGGCTCGTGCTCGCGTCCGCGCTCACGTTGTCCTTCTTGTCGTCGCCCTTGAGGACGTCGGTCGTGTAGAGCGCCACACTGCCGACCAGGATCACACCGAGTACCGAGGCGATCACCGCGTTGCGGACTCGTGCCCTGCGCCGCGCGGACGTACGCCGCTGCTGCTGCCGCAAGAACTTCTCCCGGGCGAGCTGTCGCCGCCGCTGATCCTGGCTGACCACGGGGTTCTCTCCTCATGCGTCTCGTACGTCGACGGGTGCGTCGCGCGTCCGTTGAGTGGACTGATTGCGTGTGACCCGTACCGTATATGGGTTCGCTGAGGAAACGGCAGCGCCGGTAGGCTCTGATCCACAGCAACCCACCCTCGTACGCCACAAGAAGGACGATCGTGCTCATTGCCGGGTTCCCCGCCGGGGCCTGGGGGACCAACTGTTATCTGGTCGCCCCCGCCGCCGGTGAGGAGTGCGTGATCATCGACCCGGGCCACCAGGCCACCCAGGGTGTCGAGGAGACGCTGAAGAAGCATCGGCTCAAGCCCGTCGCCGTCGTCCTCACCCACGGCCACCTCGACCACGTGGCCTCGGTCGTCCCGGTGTGCGGCGCGCACGACGTACCGGCGTGGATCCACCCCGAGGACCGGTACATGATGAGCGACCCGGAGAAGGCGCTCGGCCGGTCCATCGGCATGCCGCTCATGGGCGAGCTGACCGTGGGGGAGCCGGACGACGTCAAGGAGCTGACCGACGGCGCGAAGCTGGAGCTGGCCGGTCTGGAGCTGTCCGTCGCGCACGCGCCCGGCCATACCAAGGGGTCGGTGACCTTCCGGATGCCCGAGAACACGGAGATCCCCTCCGTGTTCTTCTCCGGGGATCTGCTCTTCGCCGGCTCCATCGGACGCACCGACCTGCCCGGCGGTGACATGGCCGAGATGCTCGACTCGCTGGCCCGCGTGTGCCTGCCGCTCGACGACTCGACCGTGGTGCTGTCCGGCCACGGCCCCCAGACGACCATCGGCCAGGAGCGCGCCACCAACCCGTATCTGCGGCAGGTGGCCGCCGGCGGCCAGGGAGAGGGTCCGACGACCCCTCCCCGACGAGGAATGTGACGAGAGACCTTCCGTGAGCACCTTTCAGGCCCCCAAGGGCACGTACGACCTGCTGCCCCCGGACAGTGCCAGGTATCTGGCCGTCCGCGAGGCCATCGCCGCGCCGCTGCGCAACTCCGGCTACGGCTACATCGAGACCCCAGGCTTCGAGAGCGTCGAACTGTTCGCGCGCGGTGTCGGCGAGTCCACCGACATCGTGACCAAGGAGATGTACGCCTTCGAGACCAAGGGCGGCGACAGGCTCGCCCTGCGTCCCGAGGGCACCGCATCCGTCCTGCGCGCCGCGCTGGAGGCCAACCTCCACAAGGTGGGCAACCTCCCGGTCAAGCTCTGGTACTCCGGCTCGTACTACCGCTACGAGCGCCCCCAGAAGGGCCGTTACCGCCACTTCTCCCAGGTGGGCGCCGAGGCCATCGGTGCCGAGGACCCGGCCCTGGACGCCGAGTTGATCATCCTGGCCGACCAGGCGTACCGCTCGCTGGGCCTGAGGAACTTCCGCATCCTGCTCAACAGCCTCGGCGACAAGGAGTGCCGTCCCGTCTACCGGGCCGCCCTGCAGGACTTCCTGCGCGGCCTCGACCTGGACGAGGACACGCGCCGCCGCGCGGAGATCAACCCGCTGCGGGTCCTCGACGACAAGCGCGAGTCGGTCCAGAAGCAGCTCGGGGACGCCCCGCTGCTGCGCGACCACCTCTGCGACGCCTGCAAGGCGTACCACGAGGAGGTGCGCGAGCTGATCACGGCGGCGGGCGTCGTCTTCGAGGACGACCTCAAGCTGGTGCGCGGCCTGGACTACTACACCCGCACGACCTTCGAGTTCGTCCACGACGGTCTGGGCTCGCAGTCCGCAGTGGGCGGCGGCGGCCGCTATGACGGTCTCTCCGAGATGATCGGCGGCCCCGCGCTGCCCTCGGTCGGCTGGGCGCTCGGCGTCGACCGCACGGTCCTCGCCCTGGAGGCGGAGGGCATCGAGCTCGAACTCCCCGCCGCCACCAGCGTGTTCGCCGTCCCGCTCGGCGACGAGGCCCGCCGCCTGCTGTTCACCAAGGTCACCGAACTGCGCAAGGTGGGCATCGCGGCCGACTTCGCCTACGGCGGCAAGGGCCTGAAGGGCGCGATGAAGAACGCCAACCGCAGCGGCGCGCGCTACACGGTCGTGGCCGGCGAACGCGACCTCGCCGAGGGCGTCGTCCAGCTCAAGGACATGGAGTCCGGAGAACAGGTCGCCGTCGGCGTGAACGAGATCGTGGCCGAGCTGGAGTCCCGGCTGGGCTGAGTTCGAACCCCTGTCGCCCTCGTCGCCCTTTACGGGTGGCGGGGGCGACTTTTACGTCCAGCGAACAGTGCGCGCGCGAGGGTGTACGGCACAATGACCGTGCCCCAGCGGCCCCTTCGACGCTATGGAAACGACGGAATCGACGTGATGAGCAAGACGACAGTCAGGGACGTCTCGACCACCGGCCCGGAACCCACCGAGGCCCCGCGCACGGTGGGCGGGAGCCGGGCCTTCGCGATCCTGCTGCTGATCACCGGCGCGGCCGGGCTGCTCGCCTCCTGGGTCATCACGCTCGACAAGTTCAAGCTGCTCGAAGACCCCAACTTCACGCCGGGGTGCAGCCTCAACCCGGTGGTCTCCTGCGGCAACATCATGAAGAGCGACCAGGCCTCCGTCTTCGGGTTCCCCAACCCGATGCTCGGCCTCGTCGCCTACGGCATCGTCATCTGCGTCGGCGTGAGTCTGCTCGCCCGTACCACCTACCCGCGCTGGTACTGGCTGACCTTCAACGCGGGCACCGCCTTCGGTGTCGGCTTCGTGACCTGGCTGCAGTACCAGTCGCTGTACAACATCAACTCGCTCTGTCTGTGGTGCTGCCTCGCCTGGGTCGCCACGATCGTGATGTTCTGGTACGTGACGTCCTCCAACATCCGCAACGGCTTCCTGCCCGCCCCCGGCTGGCTGAAGGGCTTCTTCGGCGAGTTCACCTGGGTCCTGCCCGTGATGCACATCGGCATCATCGGCATGCTGATCCTGACCCGCTGGTGGGACTTCTGGACCAGCTGACCGTCCTCGGGCCCGGCATCGGCCCGGCCGGAGTGTCAGTGGCGTGACATAGGGTTTTCGTGTGGAGCCCGATCTGTTCACCGCCGCAGCCGAAGAACGCCAGGAGAAGGACCCGGCCGCCAGCCCCCTGGCCGTACGGATGCGTCCGCGCACCCTGGACGAGGTCGTGGGCCAGCAGCATCTGCTGAAGCCCGGCTCACCCCTGCGCAGACTGGTCGGTGAGTCCGGCGGCGGACCGGCCGGCCCCTCCTCGGTGATCCTCTGGGGCCCGCCCGGCACCGGCAAGACGACCCTGGCGTACGTCGTCTCCAAGGCCACCAACAAGCGCTTCGTGGAGCTCTCCGCGATCACCGCCGGGGTCAAGGAGGTCCGCGCGGTCATCGACGGCGCCCGCCGCGCCACCGGCGGCTTCGGCAAGGAGACCGTCCTCTTCCTCGACGAGATCCACCGCTTCAGCAAGGCCCAGCAGGACTCCCTCCTCCCGGCCGTCGAGAACCGCTGGGTCACGCTGATCGCGGCGACCACGGAGAACCCGTACTTCTCGGTGATCTCCCCGCTCCTGTCCCGCTCCCTCCTCCTCACCCTCGAACCGCTCACCGACGACGACCTCCGCGGCCTGCTGAAACGCGCGCTGACCGACGAGCGCGGCCTCAAGGGCTCGGTCACCCTCCCCGAGGACACCGAGGCGCACCTCCTGCGGATCGCCGGCGGCGACGCCCGCCGCGCCCTGACCGCCCTGGAGGCCGCGGCCGGGGCCGCCCTCGACAAGGGGGAGGGCGAGATCGGTCTCCAGACCCTGGAGGAGACCGTCGACCGCGCCGCCGTGAAGTACGACCGCGACGGCGACCAGCACTACGACGTGGCCAGCGCCCTGATCAAGTCCATCCGCGGTTCGGACGTGGACGCCGCGCTCCACTACCTGGCCCGGATGATCGAGGCCGGTGAGGACCCCCGGTTCATCGCCCGCCGCCTGATGATCTCCGCCAGCGAGGACATCGGCCTGGCCGATCCGAACGCCCTGCCCATCGCGGTCGCCGCCGCCCAGGCCGTCGCCATGATCGGCTTCCCCGAGGCCGCGCTCACCCTCAGCCACGCCACCATCGCCCTCGCCCTGGCCCCGAAGTCGAACGCCGCGACGACGGCCATCGGCGCCGCCATGGAGGACGTACGCAAGGGCCTGGCCGGCCCCGTGCCGGCGCACCTGCGGGACGGGCACTACAAGGGCGCGGCCAAGCTCGGGCACGCCCAGGGATACGTCTATCCGCACGACCTGCCCGAGGGCATCGCCGCCCAGCAGTACGCGCCGGACGCCATCAAGGAGCGGGAGTACTACACCCCCACCCGGCACGGCGCCGAGGCCCGGTACGCCGACGCGGTGGAGTGGACCAGGAAGAACCTCGGTCGGAAGCAGCCCTGAACCCCCTGTAGACTCCTTCACAGTGCTGCGTCCCGTGTCCGGCTCCGGTCGGCGCCTCAGGCGGGACATCCAGCCGGATCTTCACGATCCAGGAGCGTCGCGCACCGTCGTAGGTGTCGCGGGCAGCCCACCACCACTCGGATTCCCGGGACAGGTCGGTGGGCCGTTCGTGTGCTGCACGTATGTGCCCAGACCAGGGGAGCGGCTACCCGACATGTCCCTCGCGGACCTGACGGGATTCCCCGGCTGCGGATGCGACCTCCCGTAACCCTGAGGCAGCCGAATTGAAGGAAAAGGAAAAGAAGTGGCGAACCAGTCCCGCCCCAAGGTCAAGAAGTCGCGTGCCCTCGGCATCGCGCTGACCCCGAAGGCCGTCAAGTACTTCGAGGCCCGCCCCTACCCGCCGGGTGAGCACGGCCGCGGCCGCAAGCAGAACTCGGACTACAAGGTCCGTCTGCTCGAGAAGCAGCGTCTGCGCGCGCAGTACGACGTGTCCGAGCGTCAGCTCGTCCGCGCCTACGAGCGTGCCTCCAAGGTCCAGGGCAAGACCGGTGAGGCCCTGATCATCGAGCTCGAGCGCCGTCTCGACGCGCTGGTCCTGCGTTCGGGCATCGCCCGCACGATCTACCAGGCCCGCCAGATGGTCGTCCACGGCCACATCGAGGTCAACGGCCACAAGGTCGACAAGCCGTCCTTCCGCGTCAAGCCGGACGACGTCGTCATGGTCCGTGAGCGCAGCCGTCAGAAGCCGCTGTTCGAGGTCGCCCGCGAGGGTGGCTTCGCCGCCGACGGTGAGACCCCGCGCTACCTCCAGGTGAACCTCAAGGCCCTGGCCTTCCGCCTGGACCGCGACCCGAACCGCAAGGAGATCCCGGTCATCTGCGACGAGCAGCTCGTCGTCGAGTACTACGCCCGTTGATCCTCTTTCGACGGACGTAGTACATACGGACCGAGCGACAGCCCGTCGTCCCCCCGCCCTTGCCGGCGGGCGGGACGGCGGGCTCTCGCCTTGCTACGGCGAGTTGCCACGGCGAGATCGCGGCAGGCCGGTGGCGGTCACCGCGCTGCGTATTAATGCGGTACTGAGCGATCGCCGCGGCGCGATAGGCTCGGGACACGACTTTTCGACGTTCAGGCATGTTCCAGGGAGCGGGTGCAGACAGTGTCCGGTGGAGAGGTGGCCGGGATCCTGGTGGCCGTCTTCTGGGCGATCCTGGTCTCCTTCCTCGCCGTCGCGCTGGCGAGGCTGGCCCAGACGCTCAAGGCGACCACCAAGCTCGTCGCGGACGTGACCGACCAGGCCGTCCCCCTCCTCGCCGACGCGTCCACCGCCGTCCGCTCCGCACAGACCCAGATCGAGCGTGTCGACGCCATCGCGGCCGACGTCCAGGAGGTCACGTCGAACGCCTCGGCGCTCTCCACGACCGTCGCGTCCACCTTCGGCGGCCCCCTCGTGAAGGTCGCCGCCTTCGGCTACGGCGTACGCCGCGCCATGGGCGGCCGCCGGGAGGGCGAGCCCGCCAAGGAACAGCGTCGTACCGTGATCGTGGGACGCACCGTTCCGGGCACACGACGGAGCAGGCGTGACACCCGTGGAAAGAAGGACTGACCGAGCGATGTTCCGCCGTACGTTCTGGTTCACCACAGGGGTCGCCGCCGGAGTGTGGGCCACCACCAAGGTCAACCGCAAACTGAAGCAGCTCACGCCCGAGCACCTCGCCACCCAGGCGGCCAACAAGGCGGTCGAGGCGGGCCACAGGATCAAGGACCGGGCCGTCGGTTTCGCGCTCGACGTCCGCGACAACATGGCCCAGCGGGAGGCGGAGTTGGGCGAGGCACTCGGTATCGAGGCCAACCCCGACACCTACCCGGAGCTTCCGGCCCCGAGGCGCGTCGTCGCCATCGAGAACCGCAACACCCCGAAGTACAGCAGGAATTCGAGGTACGCCGACAACTCGTCGTACCCGTACAACCGGAATGAGGACCACTGATGGAGTCGGCCGAGATTCGTCGCCGCTGGTTGAGCTTCTTCGAGGAGCGCGGTCACACCGTTGTCCCTTCGGCGTCGCTCATCGCGGACGACCCGACTCTGCTCCTGGTCAACGCGGGCATGGTCCCCTTCAAGCCGTACTTCCTCGGTGAGGTCAAGCCCTCCTTCGCCCGCGCCACCAGCGTGCAGAAGTGTGTGCGCACGCCGGACATCGAAGAGGTCGGCAAGACCACCCGGCACGGCACGTTCTTCCAGATGTGCGGCAACTTCTCCTTCGGCGACTACTTCAAGGAAGGCGCCATCAAGCACGCCTGGGAGCTGCTCACCAGCCCCCAGGACAAGGGTGGTTACGGCCTGGAGCCGGAGAAGCTCTGGATCACCGTCTACAAGGACGACGACGAGGCCGAGCGCATCTGGCACGAGCAGATCGGCGTGCCCAAGGAGCGCATCCAGCGCCTCGGCATGAAGGACAACTACTGGTCCATGGGCGTCCCCGGCCCGTGCGGTCCGTGTTCCGAGATCAACTACGACCGCGGCCCGGAGTTCGGCGTCGAGGGTGGCCCGGCCGTCAACGACGAGCGGTACGTGGAGATCTGGAACCTGGTCTTCATGCAGTACGAGCGCGGCGAGGGCACCTCCAAGGAGGACTTCGAGATCCTCGGCGAGCTGCCCAGCAAGAACATCGACACCGGCCTCGGCCTGGAGCGCCTCGCCATGATTCTGCAGGGCGTGCAGAACATGTACGAGATCGACACCTCCATGGCGGTCATCAACAAGGCCACCGAGCTGACCGGCGTCCGCTACGGCGACGCCCACGCGTCCGACGTCTCCCTGCGCGTGGTCACCGACCACATCCGCACCGCCGTGATGCTCATCGGTGACGGCGTCACCCCCGGCAACGAGGGCCGTGGCTACGTCCTGCGCCGCATCATGCGCCGCGCCATCCGCAACATGCGCCTCCTCGGCGCCACCGGCCCGGTCGTCAAGGACCTCATCGACGTCGTCATCGGCATGATGGGGCAGCAGTACCCGGAGCTGATCACCGACCGCGAGCGCATCGAGAAGGTCGCCCTCGCCGAGGAGAACGCCTTCCTCAAGACGCTGAAGGCCGGCACCAACATCCTCGACACCGCCGTGACGGACACCAAGGCCTCCGGCGGCCAGGTCCTCGCCGGCGACAAGGCGTTCCTGCTCCACGACACCTGGGGCTTCCCCATCGACCTCACCCTGGAGATGGCCGCCGAACAGGGCCTCTCCGTGGACGAGGACGGCTTCCGCCGCCTGATGAAGGAGCAGCGGGACCGCGCCAAGGCCGACGCCCGCGCCAAGAAGACCGGCCACGCCGACCTCGGCGCGTACCGCGAGATCGCCGACACCGCCGGCGAGACCGAGTTCATCGGCTACTCGGACACCGAGGGCGAGTCCACGGTCGTCGGCATCCTCGTCGACGGTCTCTCCTCGCCCGCCGCGACCGAGGGCGACGAGGTCGAGATCGTCCTCGACCGCACCCCGTTCTACGCCGAGGGCGGCGGCCAGATCGGTGACACCGGCCGGATCAAGGTCGATTCCGGCGCCGTCATCGAGATCCGCGACTGCCAGAAGCCGGTCCCGGGCGTGTACGTCCACAAGGGCGTCGTCCAGGTCGGCGAGGTGACCGTCGGCGCCAAGGCCCAGGCCTCGATCGACGGACGCCGCCGTACGGCCATCGCCCGCGCCCACTCGGCCACGCACCTCACCCACCAGGCCCTGCGTGAGGCCCTCGGCCCGACGGCCGCCCAGGCCGGTTCCGAGAACCAGCCCGGCCGCTTCCGCTTCGACTTCGGTTCCCCTTCCGCCGTACCGACGGCCGTGATGACCGACGTCGAGCAGAAGATCAACGAGGTGCTCGCCCGTGACCTGGACGTCCACGCGGAGATCCTGAGCCTCGACGAGGCCAAGAAGCAGGGTGCCATCGCCGAGTTCGGAGAGAAGTACGGCGAGCGCGTCCGCGTCGTCACCATCGGCGACTTCTCCAAGGAGCTGTGCGGCGGCACGCACGTCCACAACACCTCGCAGCTCGGCCTGGTCAAGCTGCTCGGCGAGTCCTCGATCGGCTCCGGTGTGCGCCGTATCGAGGCCCTGGTCGGCGTCGACGCCTACAACTTCCTCGCCCGTGAGCACACGGTCGTCGCCCAGCTCCAGGAGCTGATCAAGGGCCGTCCGGAGGAGCTTCCGGAGAAGGTCTCCGCCATGCTCGGCAAGTTGAAGGACGCCGAGAAGGAGATCGAGAAGTTCCGCGCCGAGAAGGTGCTGCAGGCCGCCGCCGGTCTCGCCGAGTCCGCCAAGGACGTCTCCGGCGTCGCTCTCGTGACCGGACAGGTCCCGGACGGCACCACCGCCGACGACCTTCGCAAGCTCGTCCTCGACGTGCGCGGACGCATCCAGGGCGGCCGGGCCGTCGTGGTCGCCCTCTTCACCGTCGTGAACGGCAAGCCGCTGACGGTCATCGCCACCAACGAGGCCGCCCGCGAGCGCGGTCTGAAGGCCGGCGACCTGGTCCGTACGGCCGCCAAGACGCTCGGCGGCGGCGGTGGCGGCAAGCCGGACGTCGCCCAGGGTGGCGGCCAGAACGCGGCCGCTGTCGGCGAGGCCGTGGACGCGGTCGAGCGCCTGGTCGCCGAGACGGCCAAGTGAGCACGACGGATCACACGAGCGAAGGCGACGGTCCGGCCATGCGCCGTGGCCGTCGCCTCGCGATCGACGTCGGGGACGCCCGTATCGGGGTCGCCTCCTGCGATCCCGACGGGATCCTCGCCACCCCGGTCGAGACGGTTCCCGGACGTGATGTCCCGGCAGCTCAGCGGCGATTGAGACAACTGGTCGACGAATACGTACCCATCGAGGTAATCGTCGGGCTGCCACGCTCCCTCAAAGGCGGAGAAGGCCCGGCCGCAGTAAAGGTACGGGGTTTCGCCCAGGAGTTGGCCCGCATGATCGCGCCCGTTCCGGTCAGACTCATCGACGAGAGGATGACCACAGTGACGGCCGGTCAAGGGCTGCGTGCCTCGGGTGTGAAATCCAAAAAGGGCAGGTCGGTCATCGACCAGGCAGCGGCCGTGATCATCCTGCAACAGGCGCTGGAATCCGAACGCGCGTCAGGTAAAGCTCCGGGCGAGGGCGTCGAAGTGGTCATCTGATCGCGATACGGTAACGTTCCGCGCGATGTGGTGGCCTTCGAACAGCCACCGCACAAAAAGAGGCGGGGACGACAGCCGAGCCACAGGCCCCGCGTGACCGCCGCCTCGCGGCTCTAGGGGATCGATGACTGAGTATGGCCGGGGCCCAGGCTCCGAACCGTGGCATCCGGACGACCCGTTGTACGGGGACGGCGGATGGGACGGACAGCAGGCCCAGGGAGGCCAGCAGTCCGCCTACGGCGGCCAGCCGCAGCAGCACTACCCGGAGCAGCAGCAGTACCAGCAGCCTTACGGCCACGACAACGGCAACGGCGGCTGGGGCAACGGACATCAGGACGCCTACGCCCAGCAGCAGTACCAGCAGGAGTACGGCGACCCGGGACAGCAGTACCCCGGCCAGCAGCAGCCTCAGCACCACCAGCAGTACCCCGGACCCGGTCAACAGCAGTACGACCAGGTCAGCGGGGGCTGGAACGACGGAACACATCAGCACCCGCAGGGCACTTACGCCGGCGACCCGAACGACCCCTACGGGGGACAGCAGCAGGCGATGGCCTACGGGGGCGGCGGCCAGCAGGACTTCTACGGCACGCCCGAGGCGTATCCGCCGCCGGAGCCGCCCGCCCGCCGTCGCGCGGAGACCCCGCCCGCGCCCGCTCCGGAGCCCGAGGCCGAGAAGCCGCAGGCCCCCGAGCGGACCGACTGGGACCCCGGGCCGGACCAGGGCGAGCACGCGTTCTTCGCGGGTGGTGGCGATGACGACGACGATGACGACGAGGCGGAGGGCCGCGGCGGCCGCGGTGACCGCAAGGGCCGGGGCGGCAAGTCCGGAAAGTCGGGCAAGGGCGGCAAGAAGCGCCGCAGCGGGTGCGCCTGCCTGGTGGTCGTCATGGTCTTCGGCGGCGGTTTCGCCGGGGTGAGCTACTTCGGTTACCAGTTCTTCCAGAGCCGCTTCGGCGAGGCACCTGATTACTCGGGTAACGGCACGAACGACACTGTCACGATCACGGTCGCCAAGGGCGAATTCGGGTCGGCCATCGGGCAGAAGCTGAAGGCGGCCGGAGTCGTCAAGAGCGTGGACGCCTTCACGGCCGCGCTGGCGCAGCATCCGGAGTCCGATCAGATTCAGGCGGGTGTTTACCTTCTCAAGAAGGAGATGTCTGCTGAAAGCGCTATCGCCCTGATGCTGGATCCGAAGAGCCAGAACAACTTCACCGTCATCGAAGGTGAACGGAACAACGCGGTCTACGCAAAGATCGACACAGAGTTGGGGCTCAAGAAGGGAACCACCGAGGACGTCGCCGAGAAGAAATGGGAATCCCTCGGCCTCCCCGAGTGGGCCAACGACAACGACGACATCAAGGATCCGCTGGAAGGATTCCTCTACCCGTCCACCTATCCGGTCGCCAAGGGCATGAAGCCCGAGGCCGTCCTGAAGGAAATGGTCGACCTCGCGAAGGCGAAGTACGAGGCATTCGACCTGGAGGGCGCGGCCAAGGGGCTGAAGCTGGAAAACCCGCTTCAGGTACTCACCGTCGCGAGCCTCGTGCAGGCCGAGGGGAACAACAAGAAGGACTACAAGAAGATCGCGCGGGTCGTCTACAACCGGCTTGAGCCCAACAACGCGGAGACGGCCGGTCTGCTCGACTTCGACTCGACGGTCAATTACCTGCGCGGTGAATCCAAGTTGGCGACCGGCTCGGTCGACTCGCTGCGACAGATCGACGACCCGTACAACACCTACAAGGTGTATGGATTGCCGCCCGGGCCGATCGACAATCCCGGCGACGAGGCGATCGAGGGTGCCCTCAAGCCGGCCAAGGGCGACTGGTACTACTTCGTGTCGATCAGCAAGGACGAGACGCTCTTCGCCGTGACCAACGAAGAACACAACAAGAACCGCAGGAAGTACCAGGAAGCGCAGAACGCACAATGAGCCGCACCGCCAGCAAGAACCGCGCCGCCGTGCTCGGTTCGCCGATCGCCCACTCGCTCTCGCCGGTGCTGCACCGGGCCGCGTACGCCGAACTCGGGCTCACCGACTGGTCGTACGACCGTTTCGAGGTCGACGAGGAGGCGCTGCCCGGGTTCGTCGAGCAGCTCGGGCCGGAGTGGGCGGGCCTCTCGCTGACGATGCCGCTCAAGCGGGCGGTCATTCCGCTGCTGGACGAGATCACCGAGACGGCCACCTCCGTCGAGGCCGTCAACACGCTGGTGTTCACCGAGGACGGACGGCGGGTCGGTGACAACACCGACATCCCCGGGATGGTCGCCGCCCTGCGGGAGCGCGGCATCGAGCAGGTGGAGTCGGCGGCCATCCTCGGCGCGGGCGCCACCGCCTCCTCCGCGCTCGCCGCGCTCGCCCGGATCTGCACCGGTGAGGTCGTGGCGTACGTCAGGAGCGAGGCGCGGGCCGCCGAGATGCGGCAGTGGGGCGAGCGGCTCGACGTCGAGGTGCGCACGGCGGACTGGGCGGAGGCCGAGCGCGGGCTGAGGGCCCCGCTGGTCGTCGCCACGACACCGGCCGGGGCGACGGACGTGCTCTCCGGTGCGGTGCCGGAGCGGCCGACGACGCTGTTCGACGTGCTGTACCACCCGTGGCCGACGGAACTCGCCGCGCGCTGGTCGGCGTACGGCGGAGCCGTCGTCAGTGGGCTCGATCTGCTCGTCCACCAGGCGGTGCTGCAGGTCGAGCAGATGACCGGGTGCAAGACGGCGCCGGTGGCGGCGATGCGGACGGCGGGGGAGCGGGCGCTGGCCGAGCGCGGCTGAGCAGGGTCGGACGTCCCGCGTGTGCCGATCCTGTGAACCCCTTGTACCGAGGGGTAACCAGCGGCGATCATCACCGGGCGGCCCGGCGACGCAGGCGGGGCGTTGAACGGAGCCCTCATGTCACGTCACTCCCGGCGCAGGTTTCTCACGTATCTGGTGGCCGCGCCCACGCTCGCGGTCGCGACCAAGATCGGCCTGGACGTCTACGAGCCCGGTAGCGCGGAGGCGGCGATCCCCACACTGCCCGCGCCGGCGGATCTGGTGGACCTCGGCGATCTGCTGATCCTGGCCGGGACGCCGACGGCGCACATGCTGGTGCTGAGCGTCGACGAGGAGGGTGTGGCCCACTTCCGGCTGCCTCGCGAGGAGGTCGGGCAGGGGCTCACCACCGCCGTGGCGATGTTGGTGGCGGAGGAGCTGGACACTCCGCTCGACCGGGTCAGGATCCAACTGGACGACGCACGGCCGGAGTTGCTGTTCAACCAGCTCACCGGCAGCTCCAACTCCATCCGCTCCCTCTACGATCCGGTGCGGCACACGGCGGCAGCCGCGCGCGCCCGCCTGGTTGGCGCCGCCGCGCAACAATGGGGGCTCACAGCGAGCGAGTTGACGGTGCGTCGAGGCGTCGTCGTCGCGCCGGACGGGCGTACCGCCTCCTACGGCTCGCTGTCGGCGGCCGCCGCCTCCCTCGACCTCGGCTCACTCGCCGTCACGCCCAAGAAGGAGTCGGAGCACGCCCTCGTCGGCACACCCACCTCACGCATCGACGCCCGCGCCCTGGTCACCGGCAAACAGGCCTACACGCTCGACCTCGACGTGCCCGGGGCCAAGCCGTGCATGGTGCGCAGGCCGCCGACGATCAACGGCACGGTGAAGGCGGTGAACAACGAGGCCGCCGTACGGGCCATGCCCGGTGTGCTGGACGTCGTCACGATCGACACGGGCGTGGCCGTCGTCGCGGAAACGTTCGGGCAGGCCCTCGACGGCAAGGAGGCGCTGGACGTCACCTGGGGCCCGGGCAGCATCGACACGCTCTCCGACGACGGCATCAGGGCGAAGCTGAAGGCGGCGACGCCCTCGCTGGACGTCCTCGGGCTGCTGGTGAAGAAGGTGGAGGGGGAGTTCGACTTCGCGTTCGCCAGCCACGCTCCGCTGGAGACCAACTCGGCCGTCGCCGACGTACGGGAGGACCGGGCCGAGATCTGGTCCGGGCTCAAGTCGCCGATCGCCGCCCAGGCCGCCATCGCCAGGGCCGTCGGGCTTCCCGTGTCCAAGGTCGACGTGCATGTGGTGCAGTCGGGCGGGTCGTTCGGACGGCGCCTCTTCTTCGACGCGGCGCTGGAGGCCGCCGTCGTGTCGAAGAAGAGCGGACGGCCCGTACGGCTGATGTGGTCCCGCATCGACGACATGCGGCACGGGCGGATGCGGCCCGCCACCCACCACCGGATCCGGGCCACCTACGCGGCCGGGCAGGTGCTCACCTTCCAGCACCAGGTGGCCGCCGTGGAGACCGACTTCCGGCACGGGCTCGGCGACGCGATCACCGCCGCCGCGGCGAGCCTGCCCTCCGGCATCGGGAACGCGACCTTCGCTCAGACCCTGTTCCTGACCACGGTCAAGTCCCCGTACCACTTCGGCGTCACCACCCAGACGCTCACCGAGGTGCCGATCAGGATGCACACCGGGTCGTGGCGCTCGGTGTACTCGGCCAACACCCGCGGGGCCGAGGAGATCATCGTCGACGAGCTGGCGGCGAAGCTGGGCAAGGACCCCGTGGCCTTCCGGCGCGAGTTCCTCAAGACGGCGCGGCAGCGGGCCGTGCTCGACAAGGTCACGACGGAGGGCGACTGGGGGCGGAGCCTGCCGGACGGCTGGGCACAGGGCGTCGCCTTCCACGACGAGTACAAGGCCTGCACGGCGTGCCTGGTCGAGATCGACGCGACCGATCCGAGGAAGCCCCGGGTGACGAAGGCGGTCATCGCCGCCGACGTGGGCCGGGTGATCAACCCGCGCGGTCTGGAGGCCCAACTGCTCGGCGGGCTCACGGACGCCATCTCCACCACCCTGCGGGCCGGGCTCCACATCGACGAGGGGCTGCCGCTGGAAGGCAGCTACTCCCAGTTCCACTACGCCCGCCAGAAGGACTCCCCGAAGGACGTCAGGATCTTCGTGATCGAGGGGGCCGACGAACCCGGAGGCGCGGGCGAACTCGGCGTCCCGGCGGCCGTCGGCGCCGTCGCCAACGCCTACGCGCGGGCCACCGGCACCAAGCCGCGCAGCTTCCCCGTCAACTTCGACGTGGACTTCACGCCCTTTCCCCGCTGAGCCGGCCGCAGAATCCAGGAGCACATCGATGCCCTCCCACACCTTCACCGTCAACGGTGAGACCGTCACCGTCGAGGCCCCCGACGACCTGCCCCTGCTGTGGGCGCTGCGCGACCTGCTCGGCGTGCGCGGCCCCAAGTACGGCTGCGGCATCGACGTCTGCAAGGCCTGCACCAGCCACCTCGACGGCGAGGCCGTCCGGCCCTGTGTGGTGCCGGTCGCCGAGGCGGCGGGCCGCGAGGTCACCACCATCGAGGGCCTGGCCGACGGAGACGAGCTGCACCCCGTCCAGGAGGCCTGGCTGGAGCAGGACGTGGCGCAGTGCGGCTACTGCCAGCCGGGACAGATCATGGCCGCCGTCGCCCTGCTCAAACGGACCAGCGACCCCACCGACGCCGACATCGACGAGATCGCCAACGTCTGCCGCTGTGGCACGTACTTCCGCATCCGCGAGGCGATCAAGAGCGCGGCGGCGAAGATGGGGTGACGCGGCGCGGTGCCCCGCCCCGCTCGCCCGGCCCGTCCGTCTGCTGGACCTGTGACCGGCTCCCGCCCCGGACGTGGGAGGATCGGAGACGGCGGGCCGGGGCCGCGCACCCGGTAGCCGTCGCCGTACGCGAGGACGCGCGTACACGCAGGCAGGACGCAGTACCGGGCGCGAGCACTGAGGAGCACCGTTGAGCAGGTTGCGCTGGCTGACCGCGGGGGAGTCCCACGGTCCCGCACTTGTCGCGACGCTGGAGGGCCTTCCCGCCGGCGTGCCGATCACCACGGAGATGGTGGCGGACCACCTGGCCCGGCGGCGCCTGGGCTATGGGCGCGGTGCCCGGATGAAGTTCGAGCGCGACGAGGTCACCTTCCTCGGCGGTGTGCGGCACGGCCTCACCATGGGCTCGCCGGTGGCGATCATGGTCGGGAACACCGAGTGGCCGAAGTGGGAGCAGGTCATGTCGGCCGACCCGGTCGACCCCGAGATCCTGGCCGGACTCGCCCGCAACGCGCCGCTGACCCGCCCCCGGCCCGGTCACGCCGACCTGGCCGGCATGCAGAAGTACGGCTTCGACGAGGCCCGCCCCGTCCTGGAACGGGCCTCCGCCCGGGAGACCGCCGCCCGCGTCGCCCTCGGCGCCGTCGCCCGGTCGTACCTGAAGGAGACGGCCGGCATCGAGATCGTCAGCCACGTGGTCGAGCTGGCCGCCGCGAAGGCCCCGCAGGGTGTCTACCCGACCCCGGCCGACGTGGAGAAGCTGGACGCGGACCCGGTGCGCTGCCTGGACGCCGACGCGTCGAAGGCGATGGTCGCGGAGATCGACCAGGCCCACAAGGACGGCGACACCCTCGGCGGCGTCGTCGAGATCCTGGCGTACGGCGTGCCCGTGGGCCTCGGCTCCCACGTCCACTGGGACCGCAAGCTGGACGCCCGCCTCGCCGGAGCGCTGATGGGCATCCAGGCCATCAAGGGCGTCGAGATCGGCGACGGCTTCGAGCTGGCGCGGGTGCCCGGGTCCAAGGCGCACGACGAGATCGTGAACACCCCCGAGGGCATCCGCCGGGTCTCCGGCCGCTCCGGCGGCACCGAGGGCGGCCTCACCACCGGCGAGCTGCTGCGGGTCCGCGCGGCGATGAAGCCGATCGCGACCGTCCCGCGCGCCCTGCAGACCGTCGACGTGACCACGGGCGAGGCCGCGCAGGCCCACCACCAGCGCTCCGACGTCTCCGCCGTGCCGGCGGCCGGCATCGTCGCCGAGGCGATGGTGGCCCTGGTGCTGGCGGACGCGGTGGCCGAGAAGTTCGGCGGCGACAGCGTCACCGAGACGGCCCGCAACGTCCGTTCCTACCTCGACCACCTCGCGATCCGGTGAGCCCGGTGCCTCTGGTCGTCCTCGTCGGCCCCATGGGCGTCGGCAAGTCCACCGTCGGACAGCTGCTCGCCGAGCGGCTCGGTGTCGCCTACCGCGACACCGACGACGACATCGTGGCCGAGCAGGGCCGCGAGATCGCGGAGATCTTCGTCGACGAGGGCGAGCCCGCCTTCCGTGCCATCGAGAAGAGGGCCGTGCACACGGCTCTCGCCGGTCACGACGGCGTCCTCGCTCTCGGCGGCGGCGCGATCCTCGACGCCGACACACGGGCTCTGCTCGTAGGGCAGCGGGTCGTGTACCTGTCGATGGACGTCGAGGAGGCCGTCAAGCGCACCGGCCTCAACGCCGCCCGCCCCCTGCTGGCCGTCAACCCCCGCAAGCAGTGGCGGGAGTTGATGGAGGCCCGGCGCAGCCTCTACGAGGAGGTCGCCACGGCCGTCGTCGCCACCGACGGCCGCACGCCCGAGGAAGTCACCCGAGCGGCCCTGGACGCACTGGAGTTGAAGGAAGCATGAGCGAGACAGTGACCCGTATCCAGGTCGGCGGTACGGCGGGCACCGAACCGTACGAGGTCCTGGTGGGGCGTCAACTCCTCGGCGAACTGGGTGGGTTGGTCGGCAACCGGGCCAAGCGCGTCGCGGTGATCCATCCCGAGGCGCTGGAGGACACCGGGGAGGCGCTGCGCGCGGATCTGGCGGAGCAGGGCTTCGAGGCGGTCGCGATCCAGGTGCCGAACGCGGAGGAGGCCAAGACCGCCGAGGTCGCCGCGTACTGCTGGAAGGCGCTCGGCCAGTCCGGCTTCACCCGCACCGATGTCATCGTCGGGGTCGGCGGCGGCGCCACCACCGACCTGGCCGGATTCGTCGCGGCGACCTGGTTGCGCGGGGTCCGCTGGATCGCCATCCCCACCACCGTCCTGGCGATGGTGGACGCGGCCGTCGGCGGCAAGACCGGCATCAACACGGCCGAGGGCAAGAACCTGGTGGGCTCGTTCCACCCGCCGGCCGGGGTGCTGTGCGACCTGGCCGCGCTGGACTCGCTGCCGGTCAACGACTACGTCTCCGGACTCGCCGAGATCATCAAGGCGGGCTTCATCGCCGACCCGGTGATCCTGGACCTCATCGAGGCCGACCCGCAGGCCGCCCGCACCCCGGCCGGGCCGCACACCTCCGAGCTGATCGAGCGGTCGATCCGGGTCAAGGCCGAGGTCGTCTCCGGCGACCTGAAGGAGGCCGGGCGCCGCGAGATCCTCAACTACGGGCACACCCTGGCCCACGCGATCGAGAAGAACGAGCGCTACCAGTGGCGGCACGGCGCCGCCGTGTCCGTCGGGATGCACTTCGCGGCCGAACTGGGCCGTCTCGCGGGCCGGTTGGACGACGCCACCGCGGACCGTCATCGCTCGGTCCTCGAATCCGTCGGGCTGCCGCTGCACTACCGCTACGACCAGTGGCCCCGGCTGCTGGAGACGATGAAGGTCGACAAGAAGTCCCGGGGCGACCTGCTGCGCTTCATCGTCCTGGACGGTCTGGCCAAGCCCACCGTCCTGGAGGGACCCGACCCGGCGATCCTGCTTGCCGCCTACGGCGAAGTGGGCCAGTAACGCCCACTCGGGCACCACTTGCCCCATTCGCCTTGTGGTCGTGGCCACTTGGGCACTTCGGGCTACCCCCGGCCGTTCACCAATCGGCGGCCGGGGACGGTACCGTTCGGTAAGGGCGGGGTCGCGAGACCCCGCTCGCCAGTGTCCATGTGACTGTACGAGACGGAGTGGCACCGGATGCAGCACGCAGTGGGAGCTCCGCTGCCGCCGCCCCATCAGCCGGGGCAGGACCCGGCGGCCCCGTGGTCGCCGACCGCGAACCACCCGGGACACCCGGCACCCCCGCACCCGGGAGCGCCGGGCGCGCACCCGCCGGGGCACCCCGGTGCGGGCCACCCGGTGCCCCCGGGCACGCACCCGGGCCCCGTACCGCCGCCCCCGCCCGCACCGGCGGCCCCGCCCACGCCTGCCGCGCCGCCCGTCTCGGCGCCCCCACCCGCCCCTCCCGGCTCGGCGCCGCCCGCGCCGGGCTTCGCCGGCAGCCCGGGGCACCCGCACCCCTCCGCCCCGCAGCAGACCGGGATGCCGAGGGACACCACCGGACACGTGCAACTGCCCCCGGGCGGCCCCGTGACCATGCCGCCGCCCGCCACCGGTGCCCCCGACGTCACGACCACCACGCTCGCCGTCCTGCTCATCGGGCCCGCCGGGGCGGGCAAGACCAGCGTCGCCAAGTACTGGGCGGACCACCGCCGGGTGCCCACCGCGCACATCAGCCTGGACGACGTACGCGAGTGGGTGCGTTCGGGCTTCGCGGACCCGCAGTCCGGGTGGAACGACAACTCCGAGGCGCAGTATCGTCTCGCCCGCCGCACCTGTGGCTTCTCCGCCAGGAACTTCCTGGCCAACGGCATCTCCTGCATCCTCGACGACGCCGTCTTCCCCGACCGCCCGGTCGTCGGCCTCGGCGGCTGGAAGCGGCACGTAGGTCCCGGCCTGCTGCCCGTGGTCCTCCTGCCGGGCCTGGAGATTGTCCTCGAACGCAACGCGGAGCGCTCGGGCAACCGCCGTCTCACCGACGAAGAGGTCGCCCGCATCCACGGCCGGATGGCGGGCTGGTACGGCTCGGGCCTCCCGATCATCGACAACTCCCAGCTCGATGTCCCGGCCACGGCGAGGGTCCTGGACGAGGTCCTGGCACGGTCGATCGCGAGCCCCCCGAAGTGGTAGACGAGCAGCGGCGACGGTCTTGGTGAGCCGGCTGGGCTGAGCCGGCCCCGAAGGGGCGCGGGGGACTGCGTGACGAGCCCCCACCGGCTCGCGGACGGCAGACGTCCCCTTCCCGTACCCCCGTACCCGGCACGGTGCCCCCAGTCGGCCCCGCTCGACCGGCGGCCACCCGGCGAAACTCATACGCTCGGCACATGTCTGAGGTCTACGCGGCCCGTCGAGCCCGGCTGAGAGAACGCTGCCAGGCCGGCGGCAGTGCCACCGCACTCGTCACGCGCCCGGCCAACATCCGGTATCTGGCGGGCGCGGCACCCGAGGGAGCCGTCCTCCTGCTGGGCCGGGGCGAGGACATCCTTGTCTGCGGGGCGCCCCCGAGAGGTGAGATCGGCGAGGGTCGGCCCGACGAGGCCGTACGCGTCCAGGTACTGCCGAGTCCCGGTGGCGACCCGGCGGTCGCCGCCGCCGATCTGGCCACGGAGCTCGGCGTCGACTCGCTCGCCGTGGAGGAACACCACCTCACCGTGGGCCGCCACCGGGCGATCCGCTCGGTCGCGCCCCGGCTGCGGCTGGCCGACCTCGGCGGCGCGGTCGAGCAGCTCAGAGTGGTCAAGGACGAGGAGGAGATCTCCTGTCTGCGGATCGGCGCGGAGATCGCCGACCAAGCCCTGGGCGAACTCCTCGAATCGATCCTCGTCGGCCGCACCGAGCGCCATCTCGCCCTCGAACTGGAGCGCCGCCTCGTCGACCACGGCGCGGACGGCCCCGCGTTCGCGACCTCCGTCGCCACCGGCCCGAACTCCGGCCGTCCCCGTCACGTCCCCACCGACCGCCGGGTCGAGGAGGGCGACTTCCTCTCCGTCTGTCTCGGCGCGACCTATCGCGGCTACCGCTGCGAGATCGGCCGTACGTTCGTGATCGGCACCTCGCCCGCCGACTGGCAGATCGAGCTGTACGACCTGGTCTTCGCAGCCCAGCGGGCCGGACGGGAGTCACTGGTACCCGGTGCGGCCTACCGCGCCGTGGACCGCGCGGCCCGCCAGGTCCTGGACTCCGCGGGGCACGGTGAGGGCCTCCCGGTGCTGATGGGGCACGGGGTCGGACTCGAAATCGACGAGGACCCGCAGTTCGCCCCCGCGGCCATGGGTAAACTGGACGCTTGCGTGCCGGTCACCGTCGAACCGGGGGTCCACCTCCCGGGCCGGGGCGGAGTCCGGATCGATGACACGCTCGTCGTACGCCCCGAGGCGGACGGCGGACCCGAGCTACTCACCATCACGACCAAGGAGCTGCTCGCGCTCTAGCTCATCGGCTGGGCGCGTGGCCCGGGGTCGTCCACGTCAGTCCAGGAGATTCCGCAACCGTGGCTTCCACGAACGACCTCAAGAACGGCCTGGTGCTCAAGCTCGAAGGCGGCCAGCTCTGGTCCGTCGTCGAGTTCCAGCACGTCAAGCCCGGCAAGGGCCCGGCCTTCGTGCGCACCAAGCTCAAGAACGTGCTCTCCGGCAAGGTCGTCGACAAGACGTTCAACGCCGGCGTCAAGGTCGAGACGGCCACTGTCGACAAGCGCGACATGCAGTTCTCCTACATGGACGGCGAGTACTTCGTCTTCATGGACATGGAGACCTACGACCAGCTCATGGTCGACCGCAAGGCCGTCGGCGACGCCGCCAACTTCCTGATCGAGGGCTTCACCGCCACCGTCGCGCAGCACGAGGGCGAGGTGCTCTTCGTCGAGCTGCCGGCCGCCGTCGAGCTCGTCATCCAGGAGACCGAGCCGGGCGTCCAGGGCGACCGCTCCACCGGTGGCACCAAGCCCGCCATCCTGGAGACCGGCCACCAGATCCAGGTGCCGCTCTTCATCACCACCGGCGAGAAGATCAAGGTCGACACCCGTACGAGCGACTACCTCGGCCGGGTGAACAGCTAACCGTGGCTGCCCGTAACACGGCCCGCAAGCGCGCCTTCCAGATCCTCTTCGAGGGCGACCAGCGCGGGGTCGACGTCGTGACCGTCCTCGCGGACTGGATCAGGCACGCCCACAACGACAACCGTCAGCCGCCGGTCAGCGAGTACACCATGCAGCTGGTCGAGGGGTACGCCGAGCGCGCCAAGCGGATCGACGAGTTGATCGCGCAGTACTCGGTGGGGTGGACGCTCGACCGGATGCCGGTGGTGGACCGCAACATCCTGCGGCTCGGCGCGTACGAGCTGATCTGGGTCGACGCCACTCCGGACGCGGTGGTGCTGGACGAGATGGTGCAGCTGGCGAAGGAGTTCTCCACGGACGACTCGCCGTCGTTCGTGAACGGGCTGCTCGGTCGGTTGAAGGACCTCAAGCCCTCGCTCCGCCGGGAAGCCGAGTAGAGGACGGCCGGGCGGGAAGCGCCACCGGGGGTACTGTGCGCAGCCGGCCGCGGGTGGCCCGTGGCTGGTCGCGCAGTTCCCCGCGCTCCTTTCGGGGCGCTGTCCCGCTCCTCTGCGACCATGCGCCGGACCACAAGCTGAAAAAACCGCCGGGGTGACCCGAACCCATGGGTTCGGGTCACCCCGGCGGCACGTTTCTGCTGGGTGTTGCGCGAGGTGTCAGGCGTCCTCGTGGGAGACCGCTCGGCGCGCATCCGCGTCGAGGACACCCCAGCTGATCAGCTGCTCGGTGAGGACCGAGGGGGACTGGTCGTAGATGACGGCGAGTGTGCGCAGGTCGTCCTGGCGGATCGAGAGCACCTTGCCGTTGTAGTCACCGCGCTGGGACTGGATCGTCGCCGCGTAACGCTGCAGCGGGCCCGCCTTCTCGGCCGGCACATGGGCCAGGCGCTCAAGGTCGAGAACCAGCTTCGGCGGCGGCTCGGCGGCGCCACCAGGGGTCGTACCAGGAAGCAGCTCCTGCACGGGGACCCCGTAGAAGTCCGCCAGCTCCGCGAGGCGCTGCACGGTGACGGCGCGGTCGCCGCGCTCGTACGAACCGACCACGACCGCCTTCCAGCGTCCCTGGGACTTCTCCTCGACACCGTGGAGGGAAAGGCCCTGCTGGGTGCGGATGGCCCGGAGCTTGGCCCCGAGCTGTTTGGCGTATTCGCTGGACATATAGCTCCCCGGACGAAGGCTGGTGACTCACTGTGAGGTTACGCAGCGTGACTCTGCCCCGTCAAGCCGGATGGTCCGGACCGACTCTTCCGTGGTAACCGCGTTCCGTTGGGCCAGGGGGGTGATCAGGGGCGTTGCGGGGCCTGATAGCGTTGACGGCGCAAATCCGACGTCCTTTAAGGTCCGTCCCGTGAGGCGGAGAAGGAGGTCCGTTTCCTATGGACACGCACGACCCGCAGCACCTGCCCCAGGACGCGCAGTCGTCCGATGCGAGGCCCGTTCTCGAAGGCCCCGACATCGCGCGCGTACTGACCCGCATCGCCCACGAGATCGTCGAACGCGCCAAGGGCGCCGACGACGTGGTGCTCCTCGGCATTCCGACCCGGGGCGTCTTCCTCGCCCAGCGGCTCGCCGCCAAGCTCGCGGAGATCACCGACCGCAAGATCCCGGTCGGCTCGCTCGACATCACCATGTACCGCGACGACCTGCGCATGCACCCGCCGCGTGCGCTGGCCCGCACCGAGATCCCCGGTGACGGCATCGACGGCCGTCTGGTCGTCCTCGTCGACGACGTGCTCTTCTCCGGCCGCACGATCCGCGCGGCGCTCGACGCGCTGAACGACATCGGCCGCCCGCGCGCCGTCCAGCTCGCGGTCCTCGTCGACCGGGGCCACCGCGAACTGCCCATCCGCGCCGACTACGTCGGCAAGAACCTCCCCACGTCGCTGCGGGAGACGGTCAAGGTCCAGCTCGCCGAGGAAGACGGTCGGGACACCGTCCTGCTCGGTGCGAAGCGGACCGCCCAGCAGTAGCACGCGCGCGTGCGGCCCCGCGCCGTACGTCCCCCCGCGATGCTCCTGACTGCCCGTAATCTCCCGAACTGCCTTACGGAGCCTGAAAGATGCAGCGTCATCTCATCTCGGCCGCCGACCTCACCCGTGACGACGCCGTCCTGATCCTCGACACCGCCGAGGAGATGGCCCGGGTCGCCGACCGGCCGATCAAGAAACTGCCGACCCTGCGCGGCCGCACGATCGTCAACCTCTTCTTCGAGGACTCCACCCGCACCCGGATCTCCTTCGAGGCCGCCGAGAAGCGCCTCTCCGCGGACGTCATCAACTTCACCGCCAAGGGGTCGAGCGTCTCCAAGGGCGAGTCCCTGAAGGACACCGCCCAGACGCTGGAGGCCATGGGCGTGGACGCCGTCGTCATCCGGCACGGCGCCTCGGGGGCCCCGTACCGCCTGGCGACCTCCGGCTGGATCGACGCCGCCGTGATCAACGCGGGCGACGGCACCCACCAGCACCCCACCCAGGCCCTGCTCGACGCCTTCACCATGCGCCGCCGGCTCGTCGGCCGGGACGCCGGGCTCGGCCAGGACCTCTCCGGCAGGCGCATCACGATCGTCGGCGACGTCCTGCACAGCCGGGTCGCCCGCTCCAACGTCGACCTGCTGCACACCCTCGGCGCCGAGGTCACCCTCGTCGCCCCGCCCACCCTGGTCCCGGTCGGCGTCGAGACCTGGCCCTGCGAGGTCTCCTACGACCTCGACAGCACGCTCGCCAAGTCCGACGCGGTGATGATGCTGCGCGTGCAGCGCGAGCGGATGAACGCCGCGTTCTTCCCCACCGAGCGCGAGTACTCACGGCGCTACGGCCTCGACGGCGACCGCATGGCGCGGATGCCCGAGCACGCCATCGTGATGCACCCCGGCCCGATGGTCCGCGGCATGGAGATCACCGCAGAGGTCGCCGACTCCGACCGCTGCACCGTCGTCGAGCAGGTCGCCAACGGCGTCTCCATCCGCATGGCCGTGCTGTATCTGCTGCTCGGCGGCAACGAGCCCGCCGTCGCCCACGCCCGCACCCCCGAGGAGAAGTAAGACCATGAGCAAGATCCTGATCCGCGGCGCGAAGGTGCTGGGCGGCGAGCCGCAGGACGTCCTGATCGACGGCGAGATCATCGCGCAGGTCGGTGCCGGACTCTCCGACGAGGACGCCCTGGTCGTCGAGGCCGACGGCAAGGTGCTCCTGCCGGGCCTCGTCGACCTGCACACCCATCTGCGCGAGCCCGGCCGCGAGGACTCCGAGACCGTGCTCACCGGCACGCGCGCCGCGGCCTCCGGCGGCTACACGGCCGTCTTCGCCATGGCCAACACCTTCCCCGTCGCCGACACCGCCGGTGTGGTCGAGCAGGTCTACCGGCTCGGCCAGGAGCACGGCTACTGCGACGTGCAGCCCATCGGCGCCGTCACCGTCGGCCTGGAGGGCAAGAAGCTCGCCGAGCTGGGCGCGATGCACGAGTCGGCCGCCGGTGTCACCGTCTTCTCGGACGACGGCAAGTGCGTCGACGACGCGGTGATGATGCGGCGCGCCCTGGAGTACGTGAAGGCCTTCGGCGGGGTCGTCGCCCAGCACGCGCAGGAGCCGCGGCTGACCGAGGGCGCCCAGATGAACGAGGGCGTCGTCTCCGCGGAGCTGGGCCTCGGCGGCTGGCCCGCGGTGGCCGAGGAATCGATCATCGCCCGGGACGTCCTGCTCGCCGAGCACGTCGGCTCCCGCGTCCACATCTGCCACCTCTCGACCGCCGGGTCCGTCGAGATCGTCCGCTGGGCCAAGTCCCGCGGCATCGACGTGACCGCCGAGGTCACCCCGCACCACCTCCTGCTCACCGACGAACTGGTGCGCACCTACAACCCGGTCTACAAGGTCAATCCGCCGCTGCGCACCGAGCGCGACGTGCTGGCCCTGCGCGAGGCGCTCGCCGACGGCACGATCGACATCGTCGCCACCGACCACGCCCCGCACCCCCACGAGGACAAGGACTGCGAGTGGGGCGCGGCCGCCATGGGCATGGTCGGCCTGGAGACCGCGCTGTCGGTGGTCCAGGAGACGATGGTCACCACCGGTCTGCTCGACTGGGCGGGCGTCGCGGACCGTATGTCGTTCAAGCCCGCGAAGATCGGGCGGGCCGCCGGTCATGGACGCCCCGTCTCGGCAGGTGAGCCCGCCAACCTCACGCTCGTCGACACGGCATACCGTGGGTCGGTGGATCCCGCGGGCTTCGCCTCGCGCAGCCGCAACACCCCCTACGAGGGCCGCGAGCTGCCGGGCCGTGTCACGCACACGTGGCTGCGGGGCAAGGCCACGCTCGTCGACGGGAAGCTCACGTGACACCTGTAATTCTGCTGGCCGCCGAGAAGGAATCGGCCCAGGTCACCGACTGGGCCGCGCGCATCGGCTGGGTCGTCGGACTCGCCCTCTTCGTCGCGCTCGTCTACTGGCTGATGCGTGAGGGCTGGAAGTGGCGCGGCACGCTCCAGAGCGATCTTCCGGAGCTGCTCACCGCGCCGGACGAGCCGGGCGAGGCCAGACTGAGCATGAGCGGCCGCTACCACGGCTCCACCACCGCCGGGCAGTGGCTCGACCGCATCGTGGCGCACGGCCTGGGCACCCGCAGCCGGGTCGAGCTGACGCTGACGGAGGCGGGCCTGGACGTCGTACGCCCGGGGGCGACGGACTTCTTCGTCCCGGTCGACGCCCTCCGCGAGGCCCGGCTCGACAAGGGCATCGCCGGCAAGGTCCTCACCGAGGGCGGCCTGCTGGTCGTCACCTGGGAGCACGGCGGCAAGCTGCTCGACTCCGGGTTCCGCTCCGACCGCGCGGCCGAGCACAACGAGTGGGTCGAGACCCTGAACCAGATGATCAACAAGACGGAAACGGAAGGCGCACGATGACGACCTCCACTCAGGGGAACGCCTCGCAGAGGAAGGGGGCGCTTCCCGCCGTACTCGTCCTGGAGGACGGCCGGATGTTCCGCGGCCGTGCCTACGGGGCCGTGGGGGTGACCTTCGGCGAGGCCGTGTTCTCCACCGGGATGACCGGCTACCAGGAGACCCTCACCGACCCGTCGTACCACCGCCAGGTCGTCGTCATGACCGCCCCGCACGTCGGCAACACCGGCGTCAACGACGAGGACCCCGAGTCGAAGAAGATCTGGGTCTCCGGATACGTCGTCCGCGACCCCGCGCGCGTGCCCTCCAACTGGCGCTCCCGGCGCTCCCTGGACGACGAGCTGCGCGCCCAGGGCGTCGTCGGCATCTCCGGCATCGACACCCGCGCCCTCACCCGTCACCTCCGTGAGCGCGGCGCCATGCGCGTCGGCATCTTCTCCGGCAACGCGCTGCCCGACGCGGGCGTCATGCTCACCGAGGTCCGCGAGGCCCCCGAGATGAAGGGCGCGAACCTCTCCGCCGAGGTCGCCACCAAGGAGACGTACGTCGTCCCCGCGATCGGCACCAAGAAGTTCACCGTCGCCGCCGTCGACCTCGGCATCAAGGGCATGACCCCGCACCGCATGGCCGAGCGCGGCATCGAGGTGCACGTCCTGCCCGCCACGGCGACGGTCGACGACGTGTACGCCGTGAACCCCGACGGTGTGTTCTTCTCCAACGGTCCGGGCGACCCGGCCACCGCCGACCACCCCGTGTCCGTCATGCAGGCGGTCCTGGAGCGCTCCACCCCGCTCTTCGGCATCTGTTTCGGCAACCAGATCCTGGGCCGCGCGCTCGGCTTCGGCACCTACAAGCTGAAGTACGGCCACCGGGGCATCAACCAGCCGGTGCAGGACCGTACGACCGGCAAGGTCGAGGTCACCGCGCACAACCACGGCTTCGCCGTCGACGCCCCGCTCGACCAGGTCTCCGACACCCCCTACGGCCGCGCCGAGGTCTCGCACGTCTGTCTCAACGACAACGTCGTGGAGGGGCTCCAGCTCCTCGACCGGCCGGCCTTCAGCGTCCAGTACCACCCCGAAGCGGCAGCGGGCCCGCACGACGCCGCCTACCTGTTCGACCGCTTCGTATCCCTGATGGAGGGCCAGCGTGCCTAAGCGCACCGATATCCAGTCCGTCCTGGTCATCGGCTCCGGCCCGATCGTCATCGGCCAGGCCGCCGAGTTCGACTACTCCGGCACCCAGGCGTGCCGCGTCCTCAAGGCCGAGGGCCTGCGCGTCATCCTGGTCAACTCCAACCCGGCGACGATCATGACCGACCCGGAGATCGCCGACGCCACGTACGTCGAGCCGATCACCCCGGAGTTCGTCGAGAAGATCATCGCCAAGGAGCGCCCCGACACCCTCCTGCCCACCCTCGGCGGTCAGACGGCCCTCAACACGGCCATCTCGCTGCACGAGGCCGGGACGCTGGAGAAGTACGGCGTCGAGCTGATCGGCGCCAACGTCGAGGCCATCAACAAGGGCGAGGACCGCGACCTCTTCAAGGAGGTCGTCGAGGCCGTCCGCGCCAAGATCGGGCACGGCGAGTCCGCCCGCTCGGTCATCTGCCACTCCATGGACGACGTGCTGAACGGCGTCGAGACACTCGGCGGCTACCCCGTAGTGGTCCGTCCCTCCTTCACCATGGGCGGCGCCGGCTCCGGCTTCGCCCACGACGAGGAGGAACTGCGCCGCATCGCCGGTCAGGGCCTGACGCTCTCCCCGACCACCGAGGTGCTCCTGGAGGAGTCCATCCTCGGCTGGAAGGAGTACGAGTTGGAGCTGATGCGCGACAAGCACGACAACGTCGTGGTCGTCTGCTCCATCGAGAACTTCGACCCCATGGGCGTCCACACCGGCGACTCGATCACCGTCGCGCCCTCGATGACCCTCACCGACCGCGAGTACCAGATCCTGCGGGACATCGGCATCGCGGTCATCCGCGAGGTCGGCGTCGACACCGGCGGCTGCAACATCCAGTTCGCGGTGAACCCCGAGGACGGCCGGGTCATCGTCATCGAGATGAACCCGCGCGTGTCGCGCTCCTCGGCGCTGGCCTCCAAGGCGACCGGCTTCCCCATCGCCAAGATCGCCGCCAAGCTGGCCGTCGGCTACACGCTCGACGAGATCCCGAACGACATCACCGAGCAGACCCCGGCCTCCTTCGAGCCGACGCTCGACTACGTCGTCGTCAAGGCGCCGCGGTTCGCCTTCGAGAAGTTCCCGTCCGCCGACTCCTCCCTGACCACCACCATGAAGTCGGTCGGTGAGGCCATGGCGATCGGCCGCAACTTCACCGAGGCGCTGCAGAAGGCGCTGCGGTCGCTGGAGAAGAAGGGCAGCCAGTTCACCTTCGTCGGCGAGCCCGGCGACAAGGCCGTCCTCCTCGAAGAGGCCGTCCGGCCCACCGACGGCCGCATCAACACCGTCATGCAGGCCATCCGCGCGGGCGCCACGCCCGAGGAGGTCTTCGAGTCGACCAAGATCGACCCGTGGTTCGTCGACCAGCTCTTCCTCATCAAGGAGATCGCGGACGAGCTGGCCGCCGCAGACAAGCTCGATCCCGAGCTGCTCGCCGAGGCCAAGCGGCACGGCTTCTCCGACCAGCAGATCGGCGAGATCCGGAACCTGCGCGAGGACGTCGTGCGCGAGGTCCGGCACGCGCTGGGCGTACGCCCGGTCTACAAGACGGTCGACACCTGCGCCGCCGAGTTCGCCGCGAAGACGCCGTACTTCTACTCCTCCTACGACGAGGAGTCGGAGGTCGCCCCGCGCGAGAAGCCGGCCGTGATCATCCTCGGCTCGGGCCCGAACCGCATCGGCCAGGGCATCGAGTTCGACTACTCCTGCGTCCACGCCTCCTTCGCGCTGAGCGACGCGGGCTACGAGACCGTGATGGTCAACTGCAACCCGGAGACCGTCTCCACGGACTACGACACCTCCGACCGGCTGTACTTCGAGCCGCTGACGCTGGAGGACGTGCTGGAGATCGTCCACGCCGAGTCGCTGGCCGGGCCGATCGCGGGCGTCGTGGTCCAGCTGGGCGGCCAGACCCCGCTGGGCCTGTCACAGGCGCTCAAGGACAACGGCGTGCCTGTGGTGGGCACCTCCCCGGAGGCCATCCACGCCGCCGAGGACCGCGGCGCCTTCGGTCGCGTCCTCGCCGAGGCCGGCCTCCCCGCGCCCAAGCACGGCACCGCGACCACCTTCGCGGGCGCCAAGGCCATCGCCGACGAGATCGGCTACCCGGTCCTCGTCCGCCCGTCCTACGTGCTCGGCGGACGCGGCATGGAGATCGTCTACGACGAGGCCCGGCTGGAGTCGTACATCGCCGAGTCGACCGAGATCAGCCCTTCCCGGCCGGTGCTCGTCGACCGCTTCCTCGACGACGCCATCGAGATCGACGTGGACGCCCTGTACGACGGCCACGAGCTCTACCTCGGCGGCGTCATGGAGCACATCGAGGAGGCCGGGATCCACTCCGGTGACTCGGCGTGCGCCCTGCCCCCGATCACCCTCGGCGGCTTCGACATCAAGCGCCTGCGCGCCTCCACCGAGGCCATCGCCACGGGCGTCGGCGTGCGCGGACTGATCAACATCCAGTTCGCGATGGCCGGGGACATCCTCTACGTCCTGGAGGCCAACCCGCGCGCCTCCCGCACCGTCCCCTTCACCTCGAAGGCGACCGCGGTGCCGCTGGCCAAGGCCGCCGCCCGGATCTCGCTGGGCGCGACCATCGCCGAGCTGCGGGCGGAGGGGCTGCTGCCGGCCAACGGCGACGGCGGTGAACTGCCGCTCGACGCGCCGATCTCCGTCAAGGAGGCCGTCATGCCGTGGTCGCGCTTCCGCGACATCCACGGGCGCGGCGTCGACACGATCCTCGGCCCGGAGATGCGCTCCACCGGCGAGGTCATGGGCATCGACTCGGTCTTCGGCACGGCGTACGCCAAGTCGCAGGCCGGCGCGTACGGGCCGCTGCCCACCAAGGGCCGCGCCTTCATCTCGGTCGCCAACCGCGACAAGCGTTCGATGATCTTCCCGGCGCGCGAGCTGGTCGCCCACGGCTTCGAACTGCTCGCCACGTCCGGCACGGCCGAGGTCCTCAAGCGCAACGGCATCAACGCCACCGTCGTACGCAAGCAGTCCGAGGGCACCGGCCCGAACGGCGAGAAGACGATCGTCCAGCTCATCCACGAGGGCGAGGTCGACCTCATCGTCAACACCCCCTACGGCACCGGTGGCCGCCTCGACGGCTACGACATCCGTACGGCCGCCGTGGCCCGCTCCGTGCCGTGTCTGACGACCGTGCAGGCCCTCGCGGCAGCCGTCCAGGGCATCGACGCGCTCAACCACGGCGACGTGGGCGTGCGCTCGCTCCAGGAACACGCCCGACACCTGACCGCGGCCCGCGACTAGCAGCCGAAGAGGGGGACACCGGAAACGGTGTCCCCCTCTTCGTGAGGACACCACCATGTACAAGCTCTTCTTCCGCCTGGTCTTCACACGGATGGACCCGGAGGAGGCCCACCACCTGGCCTTCCGCTGGATCCGTCTCGCCGTCCGCGTCCCCGTGCTGCGCACCTTCCTGGCGGCGGCCCTCGCGCCCCGCTACGAGGAACTGCGCACGGAGGCCTTCGGGCTGCGGATGCACGGCCCCTTCGGACTCGCCGCCGGCTTCGACAAGAACGCGATCGCCGTCGACGGGATGTCGATGCTCGGCTTCGACCACGTCGAGATCGGCACGGTGACGGGCGAGGGCCAGCCCGGCAACCCCAAGAAGCGGCTGTTCCGCCTGGTCGCCGACCGCGCGCTCATCAACCGCATGGGCTTCAACAACGAGGGCTCCCTCGCCGTCGCCGCCCGCCTGGCCTCCCGTACGCCCGTCTTCAGGACGGTCGTCGGCGTCAACATCGGCAAGACGAAGGCCGTCCCGGACGAGGAGGCCGTCGGGGACTACGTGAAGTCCGCCGAGCGCCTCGCCCCGTACGCCGACTACCTCGTCGTCAACGTCTCCTCGCCCAACACGCCCGGTCTGCGCGACCTCCAGGCCACCGAGGCGCTGCGGCCCCTGCTGACGGCCGTCCGTGAGGCCGCCGACCGCACGGTCCGCACCCGGCACGTGCCGCTGCTGGTGAAGATCGCGCCGGACCTCGCCGACGAGGACATCGACGCCGTCGCCGACCTCGCCGTGGAGCTGGGCCTGGACGGGATCATCGCCACGAACACCACCATCGCGCGCGAGGGACTCGGTCTCACCTCCGAACCGTCCCTCGTGAAGGAGACGGGCGGTCTCTCCGGCGCCCCCCTCAAGGCCCGCTCCCTGGCGGTCCTGCGCCGCCTCTACGCGCGCGTGGGCGACCGGATCACCCTGGTGGGCGTCGGCGGCATCGAGAACGCCGAGGACGCCTGGCAGCGCATCCTGGCGGGCGCCACCCTGGTCCAGGGCTACAGCGCCTTCATCTACGAGGGGCCCCTCTGGTCGCGCGCCCTGCACAAGGGCCTCGCGGCCCGCCTGCGCACGAGCCCCTACGCCACCCTCGCCGACGCCGTCGGCGCCGACGTGAGGAAGACGGTATGACCGAGCCCTTCGGCGCACGCCTGCGCCGAGCCATGGACGAGCGCGGGCCGCTCTGCGTCGGCATCGACCCGCACGCCTCCCTGCTCGCCGACTGGGGCCTGAACGACGACGTCGCGGGCCTGGAGCACTTCAGCCGCACCGTCGTCGAGGCGCTGGCCGACCGGGTGGCCGTCCTCAAGCCGCAGAGCGCGTTCTTCGAGCGCTTCGGGTCGCGCGGCATCGCCGTCCTGGAGAAGTCCGTCGCGGAGGCGCGGGCGGCCGGCGCGCTGGTCGTCATGGATGCCAAGCGCGGCGACATCGGCTCCACGATGAGCGCGTACGCCGAGACCTTTCTGCACAAGGACGCGCCCCTCTTCTCGGACGCGCTGACGGTCTCCCCCTACCTGGGCTACGGCTCGCTGAAGCCCGCCGTGGACCTGGCGCGCGAGAACGGGGCCGGACTGTTCGTGCTGGCGCTCACCTCCAATCCGGAGGGCGGCGAGGTGCAGCACGCGGTGCGCCCGGACGGCCGCGACGTCGGTGCGACCATGCTGGCGCACCTGGCGGCCGAGAACGCGGGGGAGGAGCCCCTGGGGTCCTTCGGCGCCGTCGTCGGCGCCACGCTGGGTGACCTCTCGTCGTACGACCTGAACATCAACGGACCTCTCCTCGCGCCCGGGATCGGTGCCCAGGGCGCCACACCGGCCGATCTTCCGGCGGTCTTCGGTGCCGTCGTGCGCGATGTGGTGCCGAACGTCAGTCGGGGTGTCCTTCGTCACGGTCGCGACGTCGTCGCGCTGCGTGACGCCGCGGATCGTTTCGCGGACGAGATCCGCACCGCGACGTCGGTCGCCCGAGACCTCCGATGAGTGCCTGAGGGTCGGTTACCGGACGCCTTGAGTCTGAATACATTCTCAAATCCGGGGCGATATGCCGGTTATGTCCGACTCCAGGGAGGCTGACCAGGACTTTTCCGCTGTTCTCGCTGACTCTGGCGGAGTTGGCCGCTAGTCTCCGAGCAGGGTGAACGGGCGAGCGTGTTGCTCGTGGCACCCCAGGTGTGGGGCGACTAGGTTCCTCACCGGTCCGTATCCGACAGTTCGACATCCGAGGTGACGTAGGCGTGGCTCTTCCGCCCCTTACCCCTGAACAGCGCGCAGCCGCGCTCGAAAAGGCCGCCGCGGCTCGCCGGGAGCGGGCCGAGGTCAAGAATCGACTCAAGCACTCCGGCGCCTCCCTGCACGAGGTCATCAAGCAGGGCCAGGAGAACGACGTCATCGGCAAGATGAAGGTCTCCGCCCTGCTCGAGTCCCTGCCGGGCGTGGGCAAGGTCCGCGCCAAGCAGATCATGGAGCGACTCGGCATCTCCGAGAGCCGTCGTGTACGCGGCCTCGGTTCCAACCAGATCGCTTCCCTGGAGCGTGAGTTCGGCAGCACCGGTTCCTGATCCCGCCCTCTGACGGGAAGGCAGTCCCGGGCACTCCGGGATTGCTGGAATAATCGCTGCATGGCTGCAACATTCCGGGGGACGACCCCCGAGCCCCCGGACGTACGTCCGCGGCTGACCGTGCTCTCCGGCCCCTCCGGGGTCGGCAAGAGCACGGTCGTCGCCCATATGCGCAAGGCGCACCCCGAGGTCTGGCTCTCGGTGTCGGCGACGACCCGCAAGCCACGCCCCGGTGAACAGCACGGAGTCCACTACTTCTTCGTCACCGACGACGAGATGGACAAGCTGATCGCCAACGGCGAGCTGCTGGAGTGGGCCGAGTTCGCCGGTAACCGCTACGGCACTCCCCGGGCCGCCGTGCTCGAACGCCTGGAGCGGGGCGAGCCCGTCCTGCTGGAGATCGACCTCCAGGGCGCACGGCAGGTCCGCGAGACCATGCCGGACGCCCAGCTGGTCTTCCTGGCGCCTCCCTCCTGGGAGGAACTGGTGCGCAGGCTCACCGGGCGGGGCACCGAGCCGCCCGAGGTGATCGAACGCCGTCTGGAGGCGGCCAAGATCGAGCTTGCGGCCGAGCCGGAGTTCGACGTCACCCTGGTCAACACCTCCGTCGAGGACGTGGCCCGCGAGCTGCTAGCCTTGATGGATGTTGTGTGATCACGGCGTCTGTCCGTTTTCTGTGATCACGACCGGTCTTTTCCCATCCATCGGAAGGTAGAGCGTGTCCTCTTCCATCTCCGCGCCCGAGGGCATCATCAACCCGCCGATCGACGAGCTCCTCGAGGCCACCGACTCGAAGTACAGCCTCGTGATCTACGCGGCCAAGCGTGCCCGCCAGATCAACGCGTACTACTCGCAGCTCGGCGAGGGCCTCCTCGAGTACGTCGGTCCCCTCGTCGACACCCACGTCCACGAGAAGCCGCTCTCGATCGCCCTGCGCGAGATCAACGCGGGTCTGCTGACGTCCGAGGCCGTCGAGGGCCCCGCGTAAGTCATATCGGCAGATCGCAGTAGGTTTTTCCACAGGCCCGGCAGGGGGCACCTCCCAGCGTTAGCTGGGGGAGCGACTGTCGGGCCTGTGGTGTGTCATTGAGGCGTCACGCAGAGGCGTACACATCCGAGTGCGGGGAGGCCCGGTGGGCAAGCCGAAGGTCGTTCTGGGGGTCAGCGGTGGGATCGCCGCCTACAAGGCGTGCGAGCTGCTGCGCCGACTGACCGAGTCCGGTCATGACGTACGGGTCGTGCCGACCGACTCGGCGCTGCACTTCGTCGGCGCCGCCACCTGGTCCGCGCTCTCCGGCAACCCGGTCTCCACCGAGGTCTGGGAGAGCGTCCACGAGGTGCCGCACGTACGCATCGGGCAGGAGGCCGATCTGGTCGTGGTCGCCCCGGCGACCGCCGACATGCTGGCCAAGGCCGCCCATGGCCTCGCCGACGACCTCCTCACCAACACCCTTCTCACCGCTCGCTGTCCGGTCGTCTTCGCACCCGCGATGCACACCGAGATGTGGGAACACCCGGCCACCCAGGAGAACGTGGCGACGCTCCGCCGCCGGGGCGCCCTCGTCATCGACCCCGCCGTGGGCAGGCTCACCGGCGTCGACACCGGCAAGGGCCGGCTGCCGGACCCCGCGGAGATCTTCGAGGTGTGCCGCCGGGTGCTGGCGCGGGGCGTCACGGAGCCGGATCTCGTCGGCCGGCACGTCGTGGTGACCGCCGGCGGCACCCGAGAGCCCCTCGACCCCGTCCGCTTCCTCGGCAACCGTTCCTCCGGCAAGCAGGGGTACGCCCTCGCCCGTACGGCCGCGGCGCGTGGCGCCCGGGTCACGCTGATCGAGGGCAACACCGGACTCCCGGACCCCGCCGGCGTGGACGTCGTGCGGATCGGTACGGCGGTCCAGCTGCGCGAGGCGGTGCTCAAGGCGGCTCCGGACGCGGACGTCGTGGTGATGGCGGCCGCCGTGGCGGACTTCCGCCCCGAGACCTACGCCACCGGCAAGATCAAGAAGAGGGACGGCCAGGAACCCGAGCCCATCGTCCTGGTGCGTAATCCGGACATCCTCGCGGAGATCTCCGCAGACCGTTCGCGCCCCGGCCAGATGATCGTCGGCTTCGCGGCCGAGACCGACGACGTCCTCGCCAACGGCCGCGCCAAACTGGCCCGCAAGGGGTGCGATCTGCTGGTGGTGAACGAGGTGGGGGAGCGCAAGACGTTCGGCTCCGAGGAGAACGAGGCCGTGGTGCTGGGAGCCGACGGAAGCGAGACACCGGTGCCCTACGGCCCCAAGGAAGCCCTGGCCGAAACGGTGTGGGACCTGGTGGTGAGCAGACTCGGGTGACAGTGGTATTCGCGTCAGGCCTCACTCGAACCACGCACATTCGGGCGTGGCGACCCTGGCGGACAGCGACGGCCATTGGGCAGAATGCACGTGCCGCAGGTCACAGGGCTCCCGAGAGGCGAGACAGGTGGGCCGGTGGCCGAGCCCGACCGATAAACTGTTCTCGGACGACGCCGGGCGCAGCCCCCGAGCACGTCCGCCAATGATCAGCCAGCAGCCGCTGCAACCCCAGGGAGCGTTGTGTCCCGTCGTCTGTTCACCTCGGAGTCAGTGACCGAGGGTCACCCCGACAAGATCGCTGACCAGATCAGCGATGCCATTCTCGATGCGCTCCTGCGCGAGGACCCCACGTCCCGTGTCGCAGTGGAGACGCTCATCACGACCGGCCTGGTGCACGTGGCCGGCGAGGTCACGACCAAGGCGTACGCGCCGATCGCCCAGCTGGTGCGCGACACCATCCTGGACATCGGCTACGACTCGTCGAAGAAGGGCTTCGACGGCGCTTCCTGCGGTGTGTCGGTGTCGATCGGAGCGCAGTCCCCGGACATCGCGCAGGGTGTGGACACGGCGTACGAGTCGCGGGTCGAGGGTGCCGCCACAGGTGAAGAAGGCGACGAGCTGGACAAGCAGGGTGCGGGCGATCAGGGCCTGATGTTCGGCTACGCCTCGGACGAGACGCCGACGCTGATGCCGCTGCCGATCTTCCTGGCGCACCGCCTGTCGAAGCGCCTCTCCGAGGTCCGCAAGAACGGCACCATCCCCTACCTCCGTCCCGACGGCAAGACCCAGGTCACCATCGAGTACGACGGTGACAAGGCGGTCCGTCTGGACACGGTCGTCGTCTCCTCCCAGCACGCCAGCGACATCGACCTGGAGTCCCTCCTCGCCCCGGACATCCGCGAGTTCGTGGTGGAGCCCGAGCTGAAGGCCCTCCTGGACGACGGCATCAAGCTGGACACCGAGGGCTACCGCCTGCTGGTCAACCCGACCGGCCGCTTCGAGATCGGCGGCCCGATGGGCGACGCCGGCCTCACCGGCCGCAAGATCATCATCGACACGTACGGCGGTATGGCCCGCCACGGCGGCGGCGCCTTCTCCGGCAAGGACCCGTCCAAGGTCGACCGCTCCGCCGCGTACGCGATGCGCTGGGTCGCCAAGAACGTCGTCGCGGCGGGCCTCGCCTCCCGCTGCGAGGTCCAGGTGGCGTACGCGATCGGCAAGGCCGAGCCCGTCGGTCTGTTCGTCGAGACCTTCGGCACCGCCAAGGTCGACACCGACCGGATCGAGAAGGCCATCGACGAGGTCTTCGACCTCCGCCCGGCCGCCATCATCCGCGACCTCGACCTGCTGCGCCCGATCTACGGCCAGACCGCCGCGTACGGTCACTTCGGCCGCGAGCTGCCCGATTTCACCTGGGAGCGCACGGACCGCGTCGAGGAGCTGCGCAAGGCCGCGGGCCTCTGAGACTCCTGGCTCACCATCTCTCCGGCTCTCCGACGAGGCCCGGCACCCCTCGGGGGGTGCCGGGCCTCGTCGCGCTCCTCGACCCGTGACCGCAGGGCCGTCGGGTGTGCCCGGACGGTCCGCCCCTGCCATGCTCTCGGGCGGCGTCGGCTGTCAGTGGGGTTTGGGAGGATGGGGGTGTGAGCAGCGAGGATGGGACGAGGGGCGGGGGCGCGGCGGGGGACGGGGAGCCGGAGCAGCTGGCTCTTGTTCGCGAGGCTGTGCGGAAGGCCAAGGTGCCGCGGGCGAAGCCGCGGACCTGGCGGGGGGCGGCGCTGGCCAAGGAGCTGCCGGTCGCTCGGGTGCTCGTCGACAAGGGTGTGCTGCATCTCGACCGGTACTTCGACTACGCGGTGCCCGAGGAGTTGGACGCGGTCGCCCAGCCGGGGGTGCGGGTGCGGGTGCGGTTCGGTGCCGGGGGGCGGAACGTTCGTGAGGGACGGCGCGAGGGCGGCTCGCTGATCGACGGGTTCCTCGTCGAGCGGGTCGCCGAGTCGGAC
Source organism: Streptomyces akebiae (assembly GCF_019599145.1). Classification (NCBI taxonomy): domain Bacteria; kingdom Bacillati; phylum Actinomycetota; class Actinomycetes; order Kitasatosporales; family Streptomycetaceae; genus Streptomyces; species Streptomyces akebiae. The sequence goes on from NZ_CP080647.1 coordinate 8,531,624, forward strand.
TACTCCGGGCCCCTGGCCGCGCTCGCGCAGGTCGTCTCCCCGGAACCGGTGCTGGGGCCCGAGCTGTTGGGGCTGGCGCGGGCCGTGGCGGACCGGTACGCGGGGAGCCTCGCCGATGTGCTGCAGTTGGCGGTTCCGCCCCGGCACGGCCGGGCGGAGGCGGCCCAGACGGGTGAGCCCGCGCCCCCGCCCGTCGCGCCCGAGCCGCGGTCGTGGCTGCGGTACGGGCGCGGGGAGGAGTTTCTGCGGGCGCTGGCCGCCGGGGGCACGCCTCGGGCCGTGTGGACCGCGTTGCCGGGGCCGGAGTGGGCCGAGGAGATCGCACGGGCCGTGCAGGCGACGCTGGCGTCGGGGCGCGGGGCGATCGTCGTCGTACCGGCCGGGCGGCCCGCCGCGCGGGTCGACGAGGCGCTCGGGCAGCTGCTGGGGGAGGGGCGGCATGCGCTGCTGACCGCCGACGCGGGGCAGGAGAAGCGGTACCGGGAGTGGCTGGCCGTGCGGCGGGGGGCCGTACGGGCCGTGGTGGGGACCCGGGCGGCCATGTTCGCGCCGGTCCGGGATCTCGGGTTGGTCGTCGTCTGGGACGACGGCGACGCGAGTCACAGTGACGACAACGCCCCCTTTCCCCATGTGCGTGAGGTGCTGGAGCTACGGGCCTCCCGGGACAAGTGCGGCTTCCTGCTGGGGGGTTGGACCTGCACGGTCGAGGCCGCCCAGCTCGTCGAGAGTGGCTGGGCCGCGCCGATCGTGGCCGGCCGGGAACAGGTACGGGCCGCCGCGCCGCTGGTGCGGACGGTGGGGGACGCGGACCTCGCGCGGGACGAGGCGGCGCGGGCGGCGCGGCTGCCGAGTCTCGCCTGGCAGGTCGCGCGAGACGGGTTGCGGGACGGGCCCGTGCTCGTGCAGGTGCCCCGGCGCGGGTACGTGCCGCGGATGGCCTGCGCGCGGTGCCGTGAACCCGCGCGGTGCCGGCACTGTGCGGGACCGCTGGAGGCGCGCGACGGCACCGGAGCGCTGCGGTGCGGATGGTGCGGGCGTGAGGAGGGCGGCTGGCACTGCCCCGAGTGCGGGGGCCACCGGCTGCGGGCACAGGTCGTGGGGGCGCGGCGGACCGCCGAGGAACTGGGGAGGGCCTTTCCCGCCGTGCCCGTGCGGACCTCCGGCCGGGAGCAGGTGCTCGACACCGTGCCGGGCACGCCCGCGCTGGTCGTGAGTACGCCCGGGGCCGAACCGGTCGCGGAGGGCGGGTACGCGGCGGCCCTGTTGCTCGACGGCTGGGCCATGCTCGGGCGGCCCGACCTGCGGGCCGGGGAGGACGCGCTGCGGCGGTGGATCGGCGCCGCGGCGCTGGTGCGCAGCCAGGGGGCCGGCGGCACGGTCGTCGTGGTCGCCGAGCCGACCCTACGGCCCGTGCAGGCGCTCGTGCGGTGGGATCCCGTGGGGCACGCGGTGCGGGAACTCGCCGAACGGGCCGAGTTGGGCTTTCCCCCGGTGTCGCGGATGGCCGCCGTGTCGGGGCCGGCCGAGGCCGTGGTCGATTTCCTGGCCGCGGTCGAACTGCCGCCGGACGCCGAGGTGTTGGGGCCCGTGCCCGTGGCCGGGCCGACGGTCCCCGGTTCTGGTGCCGGTCCTGCGGCGGGTGGGGGAAGAACTCGGCGGCCCGCGGCGCCGGTGACGGCGGAGCAGTGGGAGCGTGCGCTGATCCGGGTGCCGCCGGGCAGTGGGGCGGCGCTGGCCGGTGCGCTGAAGAGGGCGCAGGCGGCGCGGATGGCACGCGGGGTGCCTGAAGGGGCTCGCGTGCGGATCCGGATGGATCCTTCGGACATCGGGTGAGCGATGCGGGCCGGGCAGCTCGCAGCACTCGCAGCAGAGGTCTGCCTCCCGGTCGGGGACCGGGAGGCAGACGTGTTCGGGCGGTTCAGCCGTTGCGCGGGCCGGGGAAGGCCGTGGGTCTCACGTCGTCGCGGAGGGTGGGGCTGCCCGACGTCGGCTGGGTCGGCATGTGCGCGGGCACCGGGGCGGGCAGGGGGGCGGGCATGGAGCGGGCCGCCGGGACCGTGGGAATGCCGGAGCCGACATTGACGGTGCGGGTGCCCTGGGAATCCCCCGTGCGTTCCGCTTCCGCAGCGGCCTGGGCGGCGGCGCGGCGGGCGCCGTAACGGCGGTGTACGGCCTGCTTGGTGACACCGAGGGCCGAGCCCACCGCGTCCCATGAGAAACCGAGTGAGCGGTCGAAGTCCACGGCCGCCGTGACCAGGGTCTCGACACTGTCCCGCAGCTCCTGGGCGAGGCGGACGGTCGGGGCGGGGGCGCGTCCGTAGACGACGAAGCCCGTGGAGGGGCCGGAGCGGCGCGGGCGGTAGACGTTGCCCAACTGGGCGGTGAGGGTGCGCAGTGCGTCCACCTGCCGGCGGACCCGCTCGATGTCCCGCACCAGCAAGTGCAGGCTGGCCCGAGCCTGGGCGTCGTGGGTTGCGTGGTCGGCCATGAACAAGCCTCTCGAACCGGCGTTGAAAAAAGGGAGGTGCCGCGATTGCGGCGCGTATCGGTCAACTCTTTCTTGACCAACGCGAATTCGCTCCGCTGGTAACGGGGTGGGGGCGCGGGAGCATATGCGTGGGGCGCGTGGGTCGGGGTGCGCCCCTGCTACCGCTGGGCGGTGGGGCTGTTTCGTCGTTGGCGGCCGTGGGGCGCCGTGGGGCGGGCGGGGCGCTCGTGTGGAGTGCGGACCATAGACTGGGGCGTTGTCCCTCGTTGTCGCGTGGGGGCGTACGAACTTCCGTCCGAGAGGCCGTCAGACATCCATGAAGCTTGTCTTCGCCGGTACCCCAGAGGTCGCTGTTCCCGCGTTGGACGCGTTGATCGCGTCGGGGAGGCATGAGGTGGCCGCGGTCGTGACGCGGCCGGACGCGCCGGCGGGGCGGGGGCGGCACCTGGTCGCGAGCCCGGTGGCGCAGCGGGCGGAGGAGGCCGGCATCGAGGTGCTGAAGCCCCACCGGCCCCGGGACGAGGCGTTTCTCGAGCGGCTCCGGGAGATCGCGCCCGACTGCTGTCCCGTCGTCGCCTACGGGGCCCTGCTGCCCCGGGTCGCCCTCGACGTGCCCGTCCACGGCTGGGTCAACCTGCACTTCTCCCTGCTGCCCGCCTGGCGGGGCGCCGCTCCGGTGCAGCACTCGATCATGGCCGGGGACGAGATCACGGGAGCGTCCACCTTCCTCATCGAGGAGGGGCTCGACTCCGGGCCGGTGTACGGGACGGTCACCGAGGAGATCCGGCCGACCGACACCAGCGGGGATCTGCTGACCCGGCTCGCCTTCGCCGGCTCCGGGCTGCTCGCCGCCACGATGGACGGGATCGAGGACGGGACCCTGAAGGCCGTGCCCCAGCCCGTCGACGGGATCACGCTCGCGCCGAAGATCACCGTGGAGGACGCCCGGATCGACTGGGCCACGCCCGCGCTGCGCGTCGACCGGGTCGTGCGCGGCTGCACGCCCGCGCCGGGCGCGTGGACGACGTTCCGTGGGGAGCGGCTGAAGCTCGTCCAGGTCGTGCCGGTGCCCGAGCGGACCGAACTGGCGCCGCGCGCGCTCGAAGCCGGCAAGAACCACGTGTACGTCGGGACCGGGTCGTACGCCGTGGAACTGCTCTGGGTCCAGGCACAGGGCAAGAAGCCGATGCGGGCCGCCGACTGGGCGCGCGGGGTGCGGATCGAGTCCGGCGAGTCGGTCGGAGACTGAACCATCCCGTTCCGATCCCCTCGCCACCTGCCCGTAGGTCCACACGGCCGACGCAGGGTGGTCCGCGCCCGCGGCGTACCCTGGCCGTGGTATCTCATCCCGTATCCGGAGCACCTTTTTCGTGAGTGAGCAGTCCCGTCCGCGTAAGCCGGGCAAACCGTACCGCCGTCCCCAGAAGGACCCCGTCCGTATGCTCGCCTTCGAGGCGCTCCGGGCCGTGGACGAACGGGACGCGTACGCGAACCTCGTTCTGCCGCCGCTGCTGCGCCGGGCGCGGGAGAAGGAGGGGCCCGACAAGTTCGACGGGCGGGACGCGGCGCTGGCGACCGAGCTGGTGTACGGGACGCTGCGGCGGCAGGGGACGTACGACGCGGTCATCGCGGAGTGCGTGGACCGGCCGTTGCGCGAGGTCGACCCGCCGGTGCTCGATGTGCTGAGCCTCGGTGTGCACCAGTTGCTGGGCACGCGGATCCCGACGCACGCCGCCGTGTCCGCCTCCGTCGACCTCGCGCGCGTCGTGCTCGGCGACGGGCGGGCCAAGTTCGTGAACGCCGTGCTGCGCAAGGTCGCGCGGCACGACCTCGACGGCTGGCTGGAGCGGGTCGCGCCGCCCTACGAGGACGACCCGGAGGACCATCTCGCGGTCGTGCACTCGCATCCCCGCTGGGTCGTCTCCGCACTGTGGGACTCCCTCGGTGGCGGGCGCGCCGGGATCGAGGATCTGTTGGAGGCCGACAACGAGCGGCCCGAGGTCACCCTGGTCGCCCGGCCCGGACGATCCACCGCCGAGGAACTCCTTCGGGAGGAGGCCGCGGTGGCGGGGCGCTGGTCGCCGTACGCCGTGCGGCTCTCCGAGGGCGGGGAGCCGGGTGCCGTGGACGCCGTACGGGAAGGACGCGCGGGGGTGCAGGACGAGGGCAGCCAGCTGGTGGCCCTCGCCCTCGCCCACGCCCTGCTGGAGGGTCCCGACAAGGCGTGGCTCGACGGGTGCGCCGGGCCCGGCGGCAAGGCCGCCCTGCTCGCCGCCCTCGCCGCCGAGCGCGGGGCCGTGCTGCTCGCCTCCGAGAAGCAGCCGCACCGGGCCGGGCTCGTCGCCAAGGCGCTCGACGGCAATCCGGGGCCCTACCAGGTCATCACTGCCGACGGGACCCGCCCGCCCTGGCGGCCGGGGACGTTCGACCGGGTGCTGATGGACGTGCCCTGTACGGGGCTGGGTGCCCTGCGGCGGCGCCCCGAGGCCCGCTGGCGGCGGCGGCCCGAGGACCTGGACGGGTTCGGCCCGCTCCAGCGGGCCCTGCTGCGGACCGCGCTGGAGTCCGTGCGGGTCGGGGGAGTCGTCGGCTACGCCACCTGCTCGCCCCATCTCGCCGAGACCCGCGCGGTCGTCGACGACGTGCTGAAGCAGTACGGCGGCGCGGCCGAGCTGATCGACGCGCGGCCCCTGCTGGAGGGCGTACCGGCGCTGGGCGAGGGGCCCGACGTCCAGCTGTGGCCGCATCTGCACGGGACGGACGCCATGTATCTGGCCCTCATCCGCCGGGTCGCCTGACGCTCCACCCCGTCAGCCGTCCGGCCCCGCGGCGCGGCCCGCCGGTTGCCTCGGTGGCGGCGGCGGTGTGCCGCCGTCCTCCCGGGCCAGTCGGTGGGGCCACCACACCTTCGGGCCGATGTCCAGGAACAGGGCCGTGACCAGCACGGAGCGGACGACGAAGGTGTCCAGGAGCACGCCCAGGGCGACCGCGAAGCCGATCTCGGCGAAGGCGACCATGGGGAGCGTGGCGAGGGCGGCGAAGGTGCCGGCGAGGACCAGGCCGGCTGAGGTGATCACCGCGCCGGTCGTCGCGAGACCCGTCACCACGGCCTTACGGGTGCCCTGGTGGGTGGCCTCCTCGCGGATGCGGGTGGTCAGGAAGATGTTGTAGTCGATGCCCAGGGCGACCAGGAACACGAAGACGAACAGCGGGAAGTCGGTCGACTCGCCCGCGTAGTCGAAGAGGTGTCTGAACGCGAGCGCGCTGATGCCCAGCGCGGCGGCGAAGGACAGGATCACCGTCCCGATCAGCAGGAGCGGGGCGATCAGGGCGCGGAGCAGGGCACAGAGGATCAGCAGGACCACGAGCAGCACCAGCGGGATGATCAGGATGTTGTCATGGGTGGTCGCCTCGTCCATGTCCAGCAGGGCCGCCGTACCGCCGCCCACCTGGGCGTCGGCGTCCGGCACCGCGTGCACGGCGTCCCGGACCCGCTCCACGGTCTGCTTCGCCGCCTCGCTGTCGGCCGGGTCGGACATGGTCGCCTCGAAGAGGACCCGGCCCTCGTGGGCGGGTTTCGTGCCGGGCGGCAGGCCGAGCGAGTCCGGCACGACCCCTTCCGTGTCGGCGACGACCCGACCCACCTCCCGGGCCTGCTCCTGGTTGCTGATGATCACGAGGGGATCACCGCTGCCCGCCGGGAAGTAGCGTGCGGAGACCTCCTGGCCGACGATCGAGTCCGGTTTGCCGGTGAAGGCGTCGGCGTTGCTGATGCCCTCCGCGCGCAGTTGGATCAGGCCGAGCGAGCACAGCGCGAGGGCGGCCGCCGTCGCCACCCAGACCGTGCGGGGGCGGCGGGAGAAACGGTTGCCCATCCGGGCCCACACACCACGCTCGGTCGGGTCGGCGCTGCCGAGGTGCGGGATCACCGGCCAGAAGATCCAGCGGCCGAAGATCACCAGCAGGGCGGGGAACAGCGTCATCATCGCGACCAGCGCGATCGCGACACCGATGGCCGCCACCGGGCCCAGGCCGCTCGTGGAGTTCATCTCGGCGGCCAGCAGCACCAGCATGCTCAGCACGACCGTCGCGCCGGACGCCAGCACGGCCGGGCCCGCCCGGTGCAGGGCGAGGGCCATCGCCTCATGGCGGTCCTCGTGACGGCGCAGCTCCTCGCGGTAGCGGGCCACGAGCAGCAGGGCGTAGTCGGTGCCCGCGCCGAACACGAGGACGGTGAGGATGCCCGCGCTCTGGCCGTTCACGGTCAAGCCGCCGTGTTCGGCGAGCAGATAGATCAGGGCCTGGGCCGTGAACAGGGCGGCGATGACCGCGAGGAGCGGCACCAGGATGAGGGTCGGACTGCGGTAGGTGAGCAGGAGCATCACGATCACGACGGCCATCGCCGACAGCAGCAGCGTGGAGTCGATGCCCTCGAACGCCTCGGAGAAGTCGGCTGACGTACCGCCCGGACCCGTGATGTGCACGGCGAGCCCGTCGCCGCCCTCACCCACGTCATCCCGGATCGAGTCCACTGCGGGTGCGATCCGCTCCCAGCCCTTCTCGTCCATCGTGATCGGCACGTAGACCTGGGCGGCCCTCGGGTCGACGGCGCGGTCGTAGACGGGGCCACGGGTCTGCTCACCGATGATCTTGTGGTCGGTCAGCTGTTTGAGCTCCCGTACGTCCGCCTCGATCGTCGCCCGGTCCTCGGCGGTCAGACCGCTCTCCCGGGCGTAGACGACCACGGCCGGGATCTGCTCGGGCCGGAAGCCCTCGGAGATCTCCAGGACCTGGGTGGATTCCGCCGAGCCCGGCAGCCACGAGGCGGCGTCGTTGTCCTGTGCGTCGGTGAGCTTCGTGGCGAACGGCGCCACCACGAACAGCACCACCAGCCACAGACCCAGCACGACCCACTTGGCGCGCCGCCCGCAGACGAGATGCCCGATGCCCCGCTTGCCTGTCATGCCCACCTCCAGAGCCGCATCCCGAGAGGGGCGCGGGGAACTGTGCGAGCGACCACCGAGGGTCCGCGGCCGAGATACCACCGTTCCCACGCGGTACCGATGCCCGCAACCCCTGGAGGGCATGGCAGTCTTGGCCCATGGCCGCGCAGATCAACCCCAGCATCCTGTCCGCCGACTTCGCCCGTCTCGCCGACGAGGCGAAGGCGGTCGAGGGAGCCGACTGGCTCCATGTAGACGTGATGGACAACCATTTCGTCCCGAACCTCACGCTCGGTGTGCCGGTCGTAGAGTCCCTGGCCCGTGCGACGGAGACGCCGCTGGACTGCCATCTGATGATCGAGGCCCCCGATCGGTGGGCGCCTCAGTACGTGGAAGCGGGTGCCGGGTCCGTCACCTTCCATGCGGAGGCGGCTGCCGCACCGGTGCGGCTCGCCCGTGAGATCCGGGCCAAGGGTGCCAGGGCCTCCATGGCGCTCAGGCCCGCGACGCCGATCGAGCCGTTCGAGGACCTGCTGCCCGAGCTCGACATGGTGCTGATCATGACGGTCGAACCGGGCTTCGGGGGCCAGGCCTTTCTCGACATCATGCTCCCGAAGATCCGCCGGACCCGCGAGTTGATCAGCAAGCACGGCCTCGACCTGTGGCTCCAGGTCGACGGCGGCGTCGCCGAGTCCACCATCGAGCGCTGCGCCGAGGCGGGCGCGGACGTCTTCGTCGCCGGTTCCGCGGTGTACGGGGCGGAGGATCCGGCCGAGGCGGTGCGGGCGCTGCGGGCGCGGGCGGAGGCCGTGACGGCGACCGCCGGCTGGGCCTGCGGCCACTGAATCACGGCGGTACGGCCGTGCGAACGCCGAGGCGGGCGGGGCACGTCGTGCGTCCAGAGGGCCAAGGAAACGTGAACGGCTTTCCTTCGGGCTGATCGAAAACGCCGGATCTGCAAGGATGAACGGCGTATCCATGTGTGAAGAGCAGTGAGGAGATGGCCGTGTCGGGTATGTCGGCGGGCCGATCAGCTATGCGGATGGGACCCGCTGAGCTGGTACAGGCGGCGGCCATGGCTCGCCGCTTCTACCTCGAGGGCAAGTCCAAGATCCAGATCGCCGAGGAGTTCGGCGTGAGCCGCTTCAAGGTGGCCCGGGTCCTGGAGACCGCCCTCGAGCGGGATCTCGTACGTATCGAGATCCGCGTCCCCGCGGAACTGGACGCGGAGCGCTCCGACGCGTTGCGCGCCCGGTACGGCCTGCGGCACGCCGTGGTCGTGGAGTCCCCGGCCGACGCCGAGGAGTCGCCCGATCCGGAGAATCTCGGCGAGGTCGCCGCGGACCTGCTCGGCGAACTGGTCAACGAGGGCGATGTGCTCGGCCTCGCCTGGGGCCGCTCCACCATCCACATGGCGGCCGCTCTCGACCGGCTGCCGCCCTGCACGGTGGTGCAGCTGACCGGGGTGTACGACGCCGGGACCGCGGAGCGCGGCTCGGTCGAGGCGGTACGGCGGGCCGCGCAGGTGTCGGGCGGCGACGCCCACCCCATCTACGCGCCGATGCTGCTGCCGGACGCGGCCACGGCTGCCGCGCTGCGCCACCAGACCGGGATCGCGCGGGCCTTCGAGTACTTCGACAAGGTCACCGTCGCCTGTGTCTCCATCGGCTCCTGGGAGGCCGGCATCTCCACGGTGCACGACATGCTCAGCGACGAGGAGCGGGGCCACTACGCCTCCCTCGGGGTCGCCGCCGAGATGTCGGCGCACCTCTTCGACGCCGACGGCCGCCGGGTCGGGCGCGACCTCGGCGAGCGGTGCATCACGGTCAAGGCCGACCAGCTCCGCCGGATCCCCGAGGTCGTCGCGATCGCGGGCGGGCAGCGCAAGGCGGCCGCGATCGACGCAGTCCTGCGCTCCGGGCTGGTGACCAGCCTCGTCACGGACACCTCGGCGGCGGACTACCTGCTGACGGCCGGGCAGACGCCGCGTCCGGCACTCAACCGGGCGGACCCTGACGGACCGTAGCGCTCCGCGGGTGACGGGGGTGCGTGGTCAAGCGGAGCGGGGGCGGGGGAGTGCCGCGGGTTCGGCATGGCTGGTCGCGGCATCCGTGGGCGCCGGCGGCCGGGCGCACATCCGGCCGGAGCTCGGCGGTGTCACCGACAAGCCCGCCTTCGTGGGTCGCTGTGCCCGCGCCTTCGATCTGCCCGAGTACTTCGGCCGGAACGGGGACGCCCTCGCCGCGGAGGTGTTCGCAGACGCCGACGACCGGCACGGCACCGGCGCCGAGCTGCGGATCGTGCTCGCTCTCGGAGGATCCTCCTAGGCCGCCCACCGCCCCTCTGGACGATCCGTCGGGGCCGGTCGTACCCGCCGACATGGGACAATGAAGTACGTGCTCTTCCCCCTGGCGGTCCTGTCAGGGGGTCACCTCTGATCGACTGGGATGTGCGGCACGTGCGTTTCCTCAATGACATCCAGCCCGCGTACGACCTGACGTACGACGACGTCTTCATGGTCCCGAGCCGTAGCGCCGTCGGATCGCGGCAGGGAGTGGACCTGGCCTCCCCGGACGGCACGGGCACCACCATCCCGCTCGTCGTCGCCAACATGACCGCCATCGCGGGCCGCCGGATGGCCGAGACGGTCGCCCGCCGCGGCGGCCTGGTGGTCATCCCGCAGGACATCCCGATCGAGGTCGTCACCGACGTCATCTCCTGGGTGAAGAGCCGCCACCTCGTCCTCGACACCCCGATCGTGCTGAACCCCCACCAGACGGTCGCCGACGCGCTGGCCCTGCTGCCGAAGCGCGCGCACAACGCCGGCGTCGTCGTCGACGAGGCGCTCCGGCCCGTCGGCGTCGTCACCGACGCGGATCTCACCGGCGTCGACCGCTTCACCCAGCTCGAAGTCGTCATGTCCCGGGACCTGTTGCTCCTCGACGCCGACATCGACCCCCGTGAGGCCTTCAACCGGCTCGACACGGCCAACCGCCGGTACGCGCCCGCCGTCGACAAGGACGGCCGTCTCGCGGGCATCCTGACCCGCAAGGGCGCGCTCCGCGCCACGCTGTACAGCCCCGCCGTCGACGCCGACGGCAAGCTGCGCGTGGCCGCCGCCGTCGGCATCAACGGTGACTTCGTGGGCAAGGCCCAGCAGTTGCTCGACGCGGGCGTCGACACGCTCGTCATCGACACCGCGCACGGCCACCAGGAGTCGATGATCAACGCGATCAAGCTGGTGCGCGACCTCGACCCCCGGGTACCGATCGTGGCCGGCAACATCGTCGCCGCCGAGGGCGTACGGGACCTGATCGAGGCCGGTGCGGACATCGTCAAGGTCGGTGTCGGGCCCGGCGCGATGTGCACGACCCGCATGATGACCGGGGTCGGACGGCCGCAGTTCTCCGCCGTCCTGGAGTGCGCGGCCGAGGCGAAGAAGTACGGGAAGCACGTGTGGGCCGACGGGGGTGTGCGCCACCCCCGCGATGTCGCCATGGCGCTGGCAGCGGGCGCGTCCAACGTCATGGTCGGGTCGTGGTTCGCGGGGACGTACGAGTCACCGGGCGACCTGCAGCAGGACGCCGGCGGCCGGCTGTACAAGGAGTCGTTCGGAATGGCGTCCGCGCGGGCGGTCCGTAACCGCACGAGCGAGGAGTCGGCCTACGACCGGGCGCGCAAGGCGCTGTTCGAGGAGGGCATCTCGACGTCGCGGATGTTCCTGGATCCGGCGCGGCCCGGCGTCGAGGACCTGATCGACTCGGTGATCGCGGGAGTGCGGTCTTCTTGCACGTACGCGGGGGCCGGGTCGTTGGAGGAGTTCGCTGAGCGGGCGGTCGTCGGGGTCCAGAGTGCGGCGGGGTACGCGGAGGGCAAGCCGTTGCACGCGAGTTGGAGTTAGGAGCGCCTGAGAGCTCGGGGGGACCTGTGAGTTGGCGGGTGCGGGTTCGTCGTGGCTTGTCGCGCAGTTCCCCGCGCCCCTGGGTTCGCTGCGGTCCCCTTGCTTCGAAGGCGGACAAGAGTCTGAACCGGCCGTGCAACGAACCTTCGCGCACCCGCGAGTAACGCAACGATCTTGCGTCGGCGCGCAAGGTTGCCGCATTACGCTCGTGAAGCTCTGGCTCATAGGGTCAGGCGCTGTACGTGGCGTGGCGGGGACCTCCTGCTCGGTGGCCCCCTGCTGTTCGGTGCTGTCGGTCCTCACCCGCCCTGACCGGCAGCGATGAAGGAGCCACGCGTGCTCGACCAAGGCGCACCCCCGCAGCGAGAGAATCGACCCGCCCTGCCGTCCGGAGGCGTCGGGGCGCGGCTGATGCGCCGCAAACCCGTGGAACGCCTGGTCGCGGAGGGTGGCCAGGGCGAGGGAGGGTCGCTGCGGCGCTCCCTCGGGCTGTGGCAGCTGACGATGATCAGCATCGGCGCCACGCTCGGCACCGGCATCTTCGTCGTCCTCGGCGAGGCCGTCCCCAAGGCCGGTCCCGCTGTCACCCTCTCCTTCGTGATCGCCGGTCTCACCGCGCTGTTCTCCGCGCTGTCGTACGCGGAGCTGGCCGGCACCATCCCGGTCTCCGGGTCCTCGTACTCGTACGCGTACGCAACGATGGGCGAGCTGGTCGCGTGGGTCTGCGGCTGGTGTCTGGTGCTGGAGTACGGGGTGTCGGTGTCGGCGGTCGCCGTCGGCTGGGGCGAGTACCTCAACGAGCTGCTGGACGGAACCCTCGGCGTGACCATTCCGGCCGCGCTGTCCGCGCCGCCCGGCGACGGGGGCGTCTTCAACCTGCCCGCGCTGATCGTCGTCCTGCTGGCGATGGCCTTCCTGCTGGGCGGCGCCCGCGAGTCGGCCCGAGCCAACACGATCATGGTCGTGGTGAAGGTCGCCGCCCTGCTGCTCTTCTGCCTCATCGGCCTCCAGGGTTTCCGGTCCGGCAACTACGAGAACTTCATGCCGCTCGGCATGGCGGGTGTCAGCGCGGCCGGGGCCACCCTCTTCTTCTCGTACATCGGGTTCGACGCGGCCTCGACCGCCGGTGAGGAGGCGAAGGACGCGCAGCGCGACCTGCCGCGCGCGATCATGCTGTCGCTGGTCATCGTCACCGCGCTGTACGTGCTGGTCGCCGCCGTCGCGATCGGGGCGCGGCCGTGGGAGCGGTTCGGCGAGTCCGAGGCCGCGCTCGCCGGGATCATGAAGGACGTCACCGGGGACGCGTTCTGGGGCACGCTGCTGGCGGCCGGGGCCGTCATCGCCATCGCGAGTGTGGTGCTCACCGTGCTGTACGGGCAGACCCGCATCCTGTTCGCCATGTCCCGCGACGGGCTCGTGCCCAAGGTGTTCTCGCGGGTCCACCCGAGGACCGGCACGCCGCGCGTCAACACCGTGATCGTCTCGCTGTTCTGCGGTGTCCTCGCCGCCGCGATCCCGCTTGGGCAACTCGCCGACGCCACGAGCATCGGTACCTTGTTCGCGTTCGCGCTGGTCAACGTGGCGGTCGTGGTGCTGCGGCGGACGCGGCCCGACATGCCGAGGACCTTCCGGGTGCCGCTGTCGCCGGTGCTGCCCGCCCTGGGACTGGCGTTCTGCGTCTGGATGATGGGCAGCCTCGACACCGTGACCTGGGTCGTCTTCGGGGTCTGGATGGCCGCCGGGCTCGTGTTCTACTTCAGTTACGGCTACCGCCGTTCCCGTCTCGCGACTCCAGAGAAGTGATCCACCCGCAGTGCTGAACGATCTCGACGAACGCATCGTGCACGCCCTCGCCGAGGACGCCCGCCGCTCCTACTCCGACATCGGCCAACTCGTGGGGCTCTCCGCGCCCGCGGTCAAGCGGCGGGTGGACCGGCTGCGGGCGACCGGGGCGATCACCGGCTTCACCGTCCGGGTGGACCCGGCCGCGCTCGGGTGGGAGACCGAGGGGTTCGTCGAGATCTACTGCCGGCGCAACACCTCGCCGGAGACGATCCAACGGGGGCTGGAGCGGTACCAGGAGGTCGTGGCCGCGTCCACCGTCACCGGCGAGGCCGATGCCCTGGTGCAGGTCTTCGCCTCGGACATGCGGCACTTCGAGCGGGTGTTGGAGCGGATCGCCGGGGAGCCGTTCGTGGAGCGGACGAAGTCCGTGCTCGTCCTTTCTCCTTTGCTGCGGCGGTTCTCTTCCGGGTCGCCCGCCTGAGAGTGCGGCCCCGCGCCCCTGAGCGGGCCGGGGCCTTCACGTCACTCCGCGGTCTTTCTCGCCAACGCGTTGTTGCCGATCGAGTTGTGCACGCTGAAGCTCACCGCGTCCGGGCGGTAGCGGTCGTCGGACCACTCCACCGGGCGGCCCTCGCGGGTGGTGGTGACCCGCCGGACCCGCAGGAGGGGGCTGGTGCGGCGCACGGTGAGGAGCTCGGCGTCCCGGGCGCCGGCCGCCACGGCGTCGATGACGTGCTCCCCGTAGGCGAAGACCAGACCCGTGTCGTCGAGCAGGCGCTGGGTCACCGAGGGGCAGTCCGCCTCGATGGGCTCGACGGCCGGGGAGATCCAGTCGGCGTAGACCGTGCGCTCCAGCAGGACGGGCTGCCCGTCGAGCCCGCGCAGCCGCAGCACGTGCAGGACCCGGGCGCCCGGGGCGAGCTGGAGGCGTACGCGGTCCTCCGCGGCGGCCGTCCGGTACTCCTGGGCGATGACCCGGCCCGTCGCCTCGCGGCCCATCGCGCGCGCCCACTGGGCGAAGCTGCGCAGCTCCGCGAAGCTCTGGCTGCGGCGGCCGGCCAGGACCACACGGCGGGCACCCTGACGTGAACCGATGAGGCCCTCCGCGGTCAGGGTCGCCACCGCCTGGCGGACGGTGCCGCGCGAGACGCCGTAGCGGGCCGCGAGTTCGGTCTCCGGCGGCAGCAGACTGCCCACCGTGTACTCCTCACGGTCGATCGCCCGCCGCAACTCCTCGGCGATCTCCTCGTGTCGCGCCGCCATGGTCCCCCTCCGTTCGTCCGCTGTGTGCAGCGCGACCAGCCTAACGAGGTGGGGAAGAGGTCGCCCAACACTCCCTCCGGCCGGTGTTTGTGCGGGAAAACGTGCACGAGTATTTCGCCGCTGTTTACGCGCGTGATATGAAGCGCGGACCTAATGAGGCCAACTTGTTCAGACAAGTGCTCCACCCAGATCGTCCCTGCGCGTACCCCTGGAGAGCCCGTGAACCTCTTCCCGCCGAGAACCGCCGTCATCGGCGGCGCCCTCGCCGCCGCAGTACTCACCCTCAGCGCCTGTGGCGCGGCACCCGAGACCACGACCACCGACGACGGCGTCAACGCGGCCACCGCGACCTCGGCGGAAGACTTCGGCGGCATGGACGCGCTGGTCGCCGCCGCCAAGCGGGAGGGCAAGCTCAACGCGATCGCCCTGCCCCGCGACTGGGCCAACTACGGCGCGCTGATCGACGGCTTCGAGAAGAAGTACGGCATCGAGATCGAGGTGGAGAACCCGGACGGCGCCAGCCAGGACGAGATCAACGCCGTCACCTCGCGCAAGGGCCAGGACCGCGCGCCCGACGTGCTCGACCTCGGCAGCTCCTTCGCCATCAGCGCCGCCCAGCAGGGGCTGCTCGCGCCGTACAAGGTGGCCGCCTTCGCCGACATCCCCGAGGGCCAGAAGGACCCGAAGGGCCAGTGGTACAACGACTACGGCGGCTACATATCCATCGGGTGCGACGCGAAGCGGGTCAAGGAGTGCCCGGAGACCTTCGCCGACCTGCTGCGGCCGAAGTACAAGGGGCAGGTCGCGCTCAACGGCAACCCCACCAAGTCCGGTTCGGCCTTCGGCGGCGTCTGGGCGGCCTCCCTGGCGAGCGGCGGTTCGTTCGACGACATCCAGCCCGGCCTCGACTTCTTCGCCGAGCTGAAGAAGAACGGCAACTACACGCCCGTCGAGTCGACACCGGCGACCGTCGAGAAGGGCGAGACGCCCATCAGCATCGACTGGGACTACCTGAACGCCGGGTACGCCGACGAGTTCAAGTCCAAGGGCGTCGACTGGAAGGTCGTCGTCCCGGAGGACGGCAAGTTCTCGCAGTACTACTCCCAGGCCATCAACAAGGACGCCCCGCACCCGGCCACCGCCCGGCTCTGGCAGGAGTACCTCTACAGCGCCGAGGGCCAGAACCTGTGGCTCGCCGGCTACGCCCGCCCGGCCCTGATGCCCGCCATGGAGAAGGCCGGCACGCTGGACGAGAAGGCCGCGGCCAAGCTGCCGAAGGTGTCGGGCACCCCCGAGTTCCCGACCGAGGAGCAGCAGACCAAGGCCAAGGACGCGCTCGCGCAGGGCTGGGCCAAGGCGGTCTCCGGGTGACCGCCGTCGTCACCGAGGCCGACCCGGCACTCGTGGCCGCCGCTTCCGTGAAGCGGCGGCCCCGCCGCGGCGGATGGCTCGCCGTGGTTCCGCTGCTGGCCTTCGTCGCGCTGGCCTTCGGACTGCCCGCCGTCGCCATGCTGAACGGCGCGTTCACCGTCAAGGACCCGGCCACGGGCGCCACGTCCTACACCACCGCGAACATGACGGCCTCCGTGCAGGGGGCCTACCTCACGGCCATGCTCGGCAGTGTGAAGCTGTCCGCCGTCGCGGCCGGGCTCGCGGCCGTCCTGGGGCTGCCGCTCGCCCAGGCCGTGGTGACCTCCCGCTTCCCCGCGCTGCGCGAGGCCGTGCTCACCGCCTCCGGGGTGCTCGCCAACTTCGGCGGAGTCCCGCTCGCCTTCGCGTTCGTCGCCACCCTCGGCAACTCCGGTGTGCTGACCAGGCAGTTGGGCCTGACGGACAAGGGCTGGGACCTGTACAGCTTCTGGGGACTGGTCATCGTCTACCTGTACTTCCTGATCCCGCTGATGGTTCTCACCATCACCCCCGCCCTCGACGGACTGCGCGTCCAGTGGCGGGAGGCCGCCCAGAACAACGGCGCCACCGGCCTCCAGTACTGGCTCCACGTGGCCCTGCCCGTCCTCGCGCCTTCGCTGCTCGGCGGGCTCGTGCTGCTCTTCGGCAGCGCCTTCGCCGCGTACGCCACCGCCGCGGCCATGGTCGGCAGCTCGATCCCACTGGTCACCCTGCAGATCGCCGACGCCATCTCCGGCAACGTCCTCGTCGGCCAGGAGAACGTGGCGCTCGCCCTCAGCCTCGACATGGTCCTGATCGCCGGGCTTGTCATGGCCGTCTACCTGCCCCTGCAACGACGGAGTGCGCGATGGCTGGCCTGACCCCGGGACGCCCGGCGACGCGCCGCCCCGCTCTGTGGCGCCCGCTCGTCCTCGCCTGCGCCGGGCTGTACTTCCTCGTCCCGCTCGCCGCCTCCGTGATCTTCACGGTCGATGTGCCCGGCGAGGGCGTCACCTTCGACGCCTACAGCCAGATCCTCGGCACCGACGGCTTCGTGACCAGCCTGCTGCTCTCCCTGGAGCTGGCCGCCGCGACCATCGCCGTCGTGCTGCTGCTGATGGTGCCCGCCATGGTCGCGCTGCGGCTCGGCGCCCCCAGGCTGCGGCCCGTCGTGGAGGTGGTGTGCGCACTGCCGCTGGTGGTGCCGCCGATCGCGTTCGTCGCCGGCCTCGGCACCGTGCTCAAGTGGGGGCCCGAACACCTCTCCCGCACCCCGCTGTTCCAGACCTTCGTCGCGGTCCAGAACCCCGACTTCCCCATCGTCCTGGTCCTCGCCTACGTCGTGATGGCGCTGCCCTTCGTGCACCGGGCGCTGGACGCGGGGCTGCGCGCCATGGACGTACGCACCCTCGTGGAGGCCGCCCGCAGCTGCGGGGCGAACTGGCCGCAGGCGCTGGTGCGGGCCGTGCTGCCCAACCTGCGCGGGGCACTGCTCAACTCCGCCTTCCTCACCCTGGCGCTCGTCCTCGGCGAGTTCACCGTCGCCCAACTGCTGGGCTTCCGGCCGTTCGCCGTGTGGATCGTCAACGTCAGCGGCTCGCAGGCCCAGCTGTCCGTGGCCGTCTCGGTGCTCAGCCTGCTCGTCACCTGGGCCATGCTCCTCGCGCTCGCCTCCTTCGGCGGACGTACCCGAACCGCTTCCGCCTCCGGGGGATGAACCATGACCGTGCTTGAGAAGACCGCGGCCGACACCGCCGCCACCGTCGAGTTCCGTGGGCTGCGCCGGGAGTTCGGCGCCACCGTCGCCCTCGACGGCCTCGACCTGACCGTCCGTCCCGGCGAACTGCTCGCCCTGCTCGGCCCCTCCGGCTGCGGCAAGACCACCGCCCTGCGGATGCTCGCCGGCTTCGAACACCCCGACGCCGGCGAGGTGCTGGTCGACGGGGAGGACGTCACCCGCGTCCCCGCCCACCGGCGCGACGCCGGCATGGTCTTCCAGTCGTACAGCCTCTTCCCGCACCTCAGCGCCCTCGACAACGTGGCCTTCGGCCTGCGCATGCGCAAGGTGCGCACGGCCGAACGGCGGTCCCGCGCAGCCGAGTTGCTCGACCTCGTGGGCCTCGCCGACAAGGGCGCCCAATACCCCCACCAGCTCTCCGGCGGCCAGCAGCAGCGCGTCGCGCTCGCCCGGGCGCTCGCGCTGCGCCCCCGCGTGCTGCTGCTCGACGAGCCGCTCTCCGCCCTCGACGCCAAGGTGCGGCTCACCCTCCGCGAGGAGATCCGCCGACTCCAGCAGGAGCTGGGCATCACCACCCTCTTCGTGACGCACGACCAGGAGGAGGCCCTGTCCATGGCCGACCGGGTCGCTGTCATGCACGCCGGACGGCTCGAACAGTGCGCCACGCCCGTCGAGCTGTACGGCCGCCCGGCCACCGCCTTCGTCGCCGAGTTCGTCGGCACCATGAGCCGCATCCCGGGACGGCTGGACGGGACGACGGTCGAGGTGCTGGGCATGCGGCTGCCCGTCGACGGGACGGCGCCGACCACCCCGGAGGTCGACGTCCTCGTCCGGCCGGAGACGGTCGCCGTGCGGCCGGACGACACCGGTGACGCCCGGGTCGTCGCATCCGCGTTCCTCGGCGCCGCCACCCGCCTCACCGTACGGCTCGCCGACGGCACCGAGGTCAAGGCCGACCTGCCCACCCACGAGGCGGCGGCCCTCGGCGCCGGGAGCTCCGTGACCGTGAGCCTCCCCGCGCGGCCGGTGCTCGTCGCCGCGCGCCCCACCCGCTGAGACACGGCCGCCCTGCCCCCCACAACCGGGCTTCCGCCCCGACACCCACGGAACCGACGCCTCACGGAACCGACGCCCCCACGGAAAGAGGGTCCCTTGTCCCGATCCGCGCTCCAGGCCGCCCTGTTCGACATGGACGGCACGCTCGTCGACACCGAGCGGCTGTGGTGGGAGGCGGTGGCAGAGGTGGCCGCCGGCCTCGGACGCGCGCTGACCGAGGCTGACCAGCCTGACGTCCTGGGCCGCCCCGTCGAGCACACCGCCGACTGGCTCGCCGCCCGCACCGGCGCCGACGGGGCCGCGCTCGCCGCCGAACTGCACCGGGAGTTCGCCGACCGGGTCCGTACCGGGATCGTGCCCCGCCCGGGCGCCCTGGAGCTGCTGCGGGCCCTGGCCCGCGAGGGCGTCCCCACCGCCCTGGTCACCGCGTCGCCGCGCGCCGTCGCCGACACCGTCCTCGACGTCCTCGGCCGCGACCTGTTCGCCGTCTCCGTCACCGCCGACGACACCGAGCACACCAAACCCGCCCCCGACCCCTACCTCGCCGCCTGCCGCGCCCTCGGCGTCGACCCCGCCGCCTGTGTCGCGGTCGAGGACACCACGACCGGGGTCACCTCCGCGGAGGCCGCGGGCTGCGTGGTCCTCGCCGTTCCCTCGCTCGCCCCCATCGAGGAGGCTCCGGGGCGGACCGTACGGGAGAGCCTTCAGGCCGTGACTCCGGCGAGCCTGCGCCGGCTGGTCGCGCCCGACGGTCCCGCCCTGCGCGTGATGACGTGGAACCTCTGGTACGGCGGCACCAAGGTGCGCGACCACCGCGCCAAGCAGCTCAAAGTGATCACCGAGACCGGTGTCGACGTGGTCGGCCTCCAGGAGACGTACGGCACCGCCGCCCAGGAACTCGCCGACGCCCTCGGCTGGCACCACCACAGGGCCGGCGACAACCTCGGCATCATCAGCCGACACCCGATCACGGCCCGCCTCGGCGACCCCGACGTCGGCTTCTACGGGGCCGCCGGCGTCCGCATCAGGACCGACTCCGGCGCCGAGGTCGACATCTGGACGGTCCACCTCGACCACCAGCCGTACGGACCC
Source organism: Streptomyces akebiae (assembly GCF_019599145.1). Taxonomy (NCBI): domain Bacteria; kingdom Bacillati; phylum Actinomycetota; class Actinomycetes; order Kitasatosporales; family Streptomycetaceae; genus Streptomyces; species Streptomyces akebiae. The sequence continues at coordinate 8,551,279 of NZ_CP080647.1, forward strand.
TACGAGGCCGCGTTCGACGGGCTGCCCGCCGCCGAGCTGATCGCGCACGAGGAGGTGCGGCTCGCCCAGCTGCGGGACTGCCTGCGCCGGGTCGACGACACCGTGCCCGCGGTGCCGGTCGTGCTCGTCGGTGACTTCAACAGCCCCTCGCACCTCGACCGGCCGCACGTCGACTGGCCGGTGACCAGGGCCGCCGAGGCGAGCGGCCTCCGCGACTCCTACCGGGAGGTCCACCCCGACCCCGTACGGCAGCCCGGCCACACCTGGTCGCCCATCCACGTCGAGCACGAGGACGGCAGCGGCCGGCCCGAGCCGCAGGACCGGATCGACTTCGTCCTGCACCGGGGCCTCGCGGTCCTCGACTCCCGGACCCATGTCGGCGGCGTCCCCCGGACCTGGCCGGACGTGGCGGACAACGACTGGCCGTCGGACCACGCCGCGGTGATCACCACGTTCGCGCTGGACCCCGTGGTCCGGGAGTGACCCCCGAAAACCCCCTGGGCCGGGCGAGGCGGCCCGGCTAACATCGGTGCCATGACCTGGCGACATTGATCCACCCGCCGCGCCTCCCGAGGACCGCCTCGGACGCCGCTTCGACGACGTCCGATTCGCTCCTTCGGGAAGGCCTCATGACTCTCTCACCTGCGCGTGCGCCCGGTGCCGCGACCAGTGGTGTCCGGCGGCTCACGGCCACGCTGTACGGGTACGCGTTCCTCGACGACTTCGTGCTGCTCTACCCGGTGTACGCGCTGCTGTTCAGCGACACCGGGCTGTCGATCTGGCAGATCTCCTCGCTGTTCGCCCTGTGGTCCGTCACCGGGATCGTGCTGGAGGTGCCGTCCGGCGCCTGGGCCGACGCCGTCTCCCGGCGTCTGCTGCTGTGGGTGGGGCCGCTGCTGACCGCCGTCGGCTTCGCGCTGTGGCTGATCGCTCCCTCGTACTGGGCCTTCGCCCTCGGGTTCGTCCTGTGGGGGGTGCGGGGCGCCCTCGGTTCCGGTGCGCTGGAAGCGCTGGTCTACGACGAACTCGACCGGCTGGGCGCGGCCGACCGGTACGCCCGGGTCGTCGGTCGGGCCCAAGCGGTCGGGATGGTCGCCGTGATGGCGGCGATGGCGCTGGCCGGACCGGTCCTCGACCTCGGCGGATACCCGGCCGTGGGCGCGGCGAGCGTCCTGGTCTGTGTGCTGACCTCGATGGCGGCCACGCGGTTCCCCGAACACCGGGCAGCGGTGCCGGGGCCGAAACACGCCTCGACCCTCTCCACCCTGCGGGCGGGGCTCACCGAGGTCCGCCGGGACCGTTCCGTACGCGGAGCGATGCTTCTCGTGCCGGCCGTCGGGGCCGTCTGGGGCGCGCTCGACGAGTACACGCCGTTGCTGGTCCGGGAGACCGGGGTGGCCGAACAGACCGTGCCGTATCTGCTGCTGGTGATCTGGGTGGGGCCGGCGGTCGGCAGCCTGCTGACCGGGGCGGGGGAGCGGCTGGGCACGGCCGGGCTGGGGGTGGTGCTGGCGGGCTCGGCGGTCGCACTGGCCGTGGGGGCGCTGCTGGGCACCCCGGCCGGCATCGGGCTCGTCGCCGTCGCCTTCGGGGGCTTCCAGCTGGTCAATGTGCTCGCCGACGCGCGGTTGCAGGACCGCATCGAGGGGGCGCGGCGGGCGACGCTGACGTCCGTGGCGAGCATGGGGACCGAGACGGCGACGGTCGCCGTCTTCGCGGCCTACGCCGCCATCGGTGCGGGGCATGCGCACGGGGTCGCGTTCGCCGTCTTCGCGGTGCCGTATCTCGTGACGGCGGGTGTGCTGGTGGCGCGGAGGGGCGCGTAAGGGCGCCTAGTACTCCAGCAGTACTTCGTGGCTTGACCTGGGGAAACGTCGAGCGGTGGGAGTGTAGCGGGCGGGAAGTCGTCACGGACGGCTTCTGCCCGCACGCCCCTCGAAGGAGTGCCCCCGATGGCAAGGTCGCCCCGGGCCTGGGAAGCCTCCGGTCGTGATCACAGAACAGGCAGCCGAGACCTGGGACCGCGACCTGGACCACCTCTTCACCACCATCGGGCGCCACTTCGGCCGTGTCGAACCACGCCGCCGCATGCGGGACTACGTGCGCGCACTGCTCGCCCCGGTGGCCCGAAAAACAGCTGGCAACTTGCCGAACACGCTGGCCACGCCACCCCGGACGGCCTGCAGCACCTGCTCTCCCGAGCCCGCTGGAACCCCGACGACATCCGCGACGACCTGCAGACCTACGTCGCCGAACACCTTGGCCGCCCCGACGGGGTACTGATCATCGACGACACCGGGTTCCTGAAGAAGGGCACTACATCCGCCGGAGTCCAACGGCAGTACTCCGGCACCGCCGGCCGTACCGAGAACTGCCAGATCGGCGTCTTCGCCGCCTACACCAGCACAGTCGGCCGCGCCCTGGTGGACCGGGAGCTCTACCTGCCCAAGTCCTGGACGGACGACCGTGACCGATGCCGCGCCGCCAAGATCCCCGACGAGCGGGAGTTCGCCACCAAGAACACCCTCGCGGCAACGATCGTCCGCAGAGCTCTGGCCTCGCCACTGCCGGTCGCCTGGGTCACGGCGGACGCCGCCTACGGACAGGACAACCGCTTCCGCCGGATGCTGGAAACATCCGGCGTCGGCTACGTCCTGGCCGTCCCCAAGTCCCAGTTCTCCCTGGCCGGCCCACGCATCGACAAGGCCTTCGAGCAGGCCCCCGACCAGGCATGGGAACGCCGTTCCTGCGGCGCGGGCGCAAAGGGACAGCGCGAATACGACTGGGCAGCCGTCAAGTTGCGCCCAGTGGTCGAGTACGACCACCAGGGCGGCGTGTTGATCCGTCGACGGTGGGCGCTGGCACGGCGCAGCTTGAGTCGGCCGGACGAGATCGCCTACTACCTCGGCTACGCACCGCTGGATGTCGGTGTGGACGAACTGGTGCGCGTCGCTGGCGCCCGGTGGGCGATCGAAGAGTGTTTCCAGGCAGCGAAGAACGAGTGCGGCCTGGACGAGTACGAAGTCCGCCGCTACGTGGGCTGGTACCGGCACATCACCCTGGCCATGCTCGCCCACACCTTCCTCGTTGCGATGAGCGCGCGAGCAGCCGAAAAAGGGGATCCACCGGTGAGGATGCCGCGGTCATCGAGCTCACCGTGGCAGAAGTGCGGCGACTCCTGGCAGCTCACACACCCCGAGACCTTCACACCCTCACTCACGTGTTGAGCTGGTCGCACTGGCGCCGACGACGCCAAGCGGTGGCCCGCCGCTGCCACTACCGACGTCGGGGGCACTCCTTCGAGGGGCGTGCGGGCAGAAGCCGTCCGTGACGACTTCCCGCCCGCTACACTCCCACCGCTCGACGTTTCCCCAGGTCAAGCCACGAAGTACTGCTGGAGTACTAGGGGGAGGGGGTGTGAGGGCCGCGCAACGAATCGTCGTGCGGTCCGTCCCGCACGCAACGAATCCCCCATCGGTGCGCAATGGCCGCCGCTTGTCCGGTTCGGCGCGGCGGCCGTACCGTCTTCCTGGCCCCCGAATCCCCCTTTGTCCCGGTGAGGAACACGCATGCGTACCGCCCTGCTCCAGAGCTCCGGCCGGCCCGGCTCGGTCGTCGGGAACCTGAAGGTGCTGGACGAGGCCGTGGGGCGGGCCGCCGAGGCGGGGGCCGGGCTGGTGGTGGCACCGGAGATGTTCCTGACGGGGTACGCGATCGGGGACGACATCGCGCGGCTCGCCGAGGCGGCCGACGGCGACTCGGCCGACGCGGTCGCCGAGATCGCGGGGCGGCACGGGGTCGCGATCGTCTACGGATACCCGGAGCGCGCCGGTGAGGCGGTCCACAACTCGGCGCAGTTCGTCTCCGCCGACGGCGTCCGGCTGGCGAACTACCGCAAGACCCACCTCTTCGGCTGCTTCGAGCGCGACCACTTCACGCCGGGAGAGCGGAGCGTCGTCCAGGTCGAACTGGGCGGGCTCCGCGTCGGGATCCTGATCTGCTACGACGTGGAGTTCCCGGAGAACGTCCGCGCCCACGCCCTCGCCGGCACGGATCTGCTGGTGGTGCCGACGGCCCAGATGCATCCGTTCCAGTTCGTCGCCGAGTCGATGATCCCGGTGCGGGCCTTCGAGAGCCAGATGTACGTCGCGTACGTCAACCGGGTCGGCCGCGAAGGGGAGTTCGACTTCGTCGGGCTCTCCACACTGGCCGGGCCGGACGGGATCGCGCGCACCCGCGCCGGACGCGGGGAGGACTTCGTCCTCGCCGAGGTCGACCCCGCCTTCCTCGCGGCCTCCCGCGAGGCGAACCCGTATCTCCAGGACCGCCGCCCCGGGCTCTACGGCTCCCTCGTCTGAGCCCCGCCCCACTTCGCACACCCGTTTCGCCGCAAGGAGTCCGTACCCCATGACGTCCACCGTGCCCAACGCCGTCGAGCACGCAGACGAGCAGCAGCCGCCGATCACCATGTTCGGCCCGGACTTCCCGTACGCGTACGACGACTTCCTGGCCCACCCGGCCGGTCTGGGCCAGATACCGGCCACCGAGCACGGCTGTGAGGTCGCGGTCATCGGTGGTGGACTGTCCGGCATCGTGGCGGCGTACGAGCTGATGAAGATGGGGCTCAAGCCGGTTGTCTACGAGGCCGACCGGATCGGCGGGCGCCTGCGGACGGTCGGGTTCGACGGGTGCGATCCCTCGCTCACCGCCGAGATGGGGGCGATGCGCTTCCCGCCGTCCTCCACGGCTCTGCAGCACTACATCGACCTGGCGGGTCTGGAGACCCGTCCGTTCCCCAACCCCCTCGCGGAGGCCACGCCGTCGACCGTCGTCGACCTCAAGGGCGAGTCCCACTACGCCGAGACCATCGACGACCTGCCGCAGGTCTACCGGGACGTGGCCGCCGCCTGGAAGGCCTGCCTCGAAGAGGGCGCCGACTTCTCCGACATGAACCGGGCGCTGCGTGAGCGGGACCTGCCGCGCATCCGGGAGATCTGGGCGAAGCTCGTCGAACGGCTCGACAACCAGACCTTCTACGGCTTCCTCTGCGACTCCGAGGCCTTCAAGTCCTTCCGGCACCGCGAGATCTTCGGCCAGGTCGGCTTCGGCACCGGCGGCTGGGACACCGACTTCCCCAACTCCATCCTGGAGATCCTGCGCGTCGTCTACACCGAGGCCGACGACCACCACCGCGGCATCGTCGGCGGCAGCCAGCAACTCCCGCTGCGGCTCTGGGAGCGTGAGCCCGAGAAGATCGTGCACTGGCCGTACGGCACCTCGCTGAGGTCCCTGCACGCCGCGGGGGAGCCGCGGCCCGCCGTGACCCGGCTCCAGCGGACCGCCGGCAACCGGATCACCGTGACGGACGCGAACGGTGACATCCGTACGTACCGGGCGGCGATCTTCACCGCCCAGTCCTGGATGCTGCTGTCGAAGATCGCCTGCGACGACTCGCTCTTCCCGATCGACCACTGGACGGCCATCGAGCGGACGCACTACATGGAGTCCAGCAAGCTCTTCGTGCCCGTCGACCGGCCGTTCTGGCTCGACAAGGCCGTCGACGACCAGGGGAATCCGACGGGCCGTGACGTCATGTCGATGACGCTCACCGACCGTATGACGCGCGGCACCTACCTCCTCGACGACGGCCCGGACAGGCCCGCCGTCATCTGCCTCTCCTACACCTGGTGCGACGACAGCCTGAAGTGGCTGCCGCTGTCGGCGAACGAGCGGATGGAGGTCATGCTGAAGTCGCTCGGCGAGATCTACCCGAACGTCGACATCCGCAGCCATGTCATCGGCAACCCGGTGACCGTCTCCTGGGAGAACGAGCCCTACTTCATGGGCGCGTTCAAGGCGAACCTGCCCGGCCACTACCGCTACCAGCGGCGCCTGTTCACCCACTTCATGCAGGACCGGCTGCCCGACGACAAGCGGGGCATCTTCCTCGCAGGCGACGACATCTCCTGGACGGCAGGCTGGGCGGAGGGCGCGATCCAGACCGCGCTCAACGCGGTCTGGGGGGTCATGCACCACTTCGGCGGCACCACGGACGCGACCAACCCCGGTCCGGGAGACGTCTACGACACGATCGCCCCCGTCGAACTCCCGGAGGACTGAGGCGTTTCCGATGCCGTACCGCCGCATGTTCCCCAGTCGAACGTATGACGTTCACATGAGAGAGCGGCAGTCGGCCCTCTCGGGCATCGGGGTCAGCAGCATGCGGCCCGCGAGGCCCACCGCCGCGTCCAGTCGGTGGGCGAACTCCTCGGCCAGATCGGGCAGCGCGCGCAGCGCCCACAGCGCGCGGGCTGCCGACCAGCTGGCCTCGCGCGCGCGTTCCAGGCTCCACGCGCCGAGCAGATGGGTGAGCGGATCCGCGATCTGGAGAAGATCGGGACCCGGCATCAGCTCCTCGCGGATACGTTCCTCCAGCGAGACGAGGACATCGCCCACCTGCTCGAACTCGTCCTCCAGATCGGCTGGTTCGCAGCCGAGCGTACGACAGGTGTCCACGACGGCCAGCGCGAGATCGTGCCCGATGTGCGCGTTGATGCCGCAGAGGGCGAACTGCAGCGGCTGTACCCCGGGATGGCGCCGGAACTGCAGCAGCGGCCGCCAGCACGCGGGTGCGCGGCCGCCCTCGGCGACCCTCAGATACCGCTCGGCGAAGAGCACGTCCAGGGTGATCGCGGCCTCGGCGTCCGGGAAGTGCCCCGTGTCCAGGCGCCGGCCGATGGCCTCCGTGACGGCGAGGTAGACGCAGTTGAAGACGGCGATCCCGTCCCGTGCGGGAAGAGTCGCGTCCAGGGCGCGCATGCGGGAGACGACCGTGTCCACGGCGTCGGACCCGGCTGCCGTGTCCGCCGCCTCCCTCACCTCCACCAGGTCCACGGAGGTGTCCGTCGAGTCCACGGAATTGGTGAATTGTTCCCACTGCGCCATAGGGGGCAGGGTCGCAGGCCTACGCTGACACCGGTGCCGCCGTGTCCGGCGCGTCCCCGGAACGGGGTAACGCGGGCGCGGCGGGAAGTGCCGGGAAGCCGACGGAGCGCGGTCCGGGGAGCAGGGGGGGAGCACCACGTGTCAGGCTTACGCGCCCAGCGTCTGTCCGCACGCCGAGCCGAACGCCGGCGGGCGGCGAGGCGCGGCGTCATGACGGCCGCGGCAGCGATCGTGGCCGTCGTCGGGACGATCACCGGCATGGTGGCGGCGATGGGCGGTGAGAGAACCGCCGACGAGGCCCGGCCGCTGACGAGCCGCGCAGGGGGTCCGCCGTCCGACCCCGCCACCCTTTCCGGCCCTTCCGGCCCTTCCGGCCCTTCCGGCCCTTCCGGCCCTTCCGGCCCTTCCGGTCCTTCCGGTCCCACCCGAAAGGCCGGGCCGGGTGCGGACGGCTCCTCCCCGCGGCGGACCTCGCCGCCGCCCTCGAACTCGCCCGGCCCCTCCGTGAAGGCCGGTGTGCGGCCGTCGGCGGAGCGGACCGAACGGCGTGCGGCACCTGGGACCGGCCCCGGCGTGCTCTACCGCCATCCCGACTCCCAGGTCCTCGACTGGGTCCGTGACCACCCCGACGACCCGCGCGGCGCCGCCATCGAGACCGGCATCGCCGACCGCCCCGCGGCCGTCTGGTTCACCGACCCCACGCCCGCCGTCGTCACCGCGCAGGTCGCGGCGGTCGCCTCCGGGGGTGCCGCGCGGGACCAGGTACCGGTCCTCGTGGCGTACGCGATCCCCGACCGCGACTGCGGCGGTGCCTCGCAGGGCGGGGCGCGGAGCCTGGACGCGTACGACGCCTGGATCGACGCGTTCGCCGCCGGACTCGGCTCGGACGACGTCATCGTGATCCTGGAACCGGACGCGATCGCCCAGTCCGACTGTCTCGCTGCCGCCGGCCGCACCGACCGCTTCGCCTCGCTCGCCCGCGCGGGGAGGGTCGTCAAGGCGGCCAACCCGGGCGCCCGCGTCTACTACGACGCCGGGCACTCCGCATGGAACACCCCGGGCAAGCAGGCCGCGCTCCTGCGACAGGCGGGCGCCGCCGACCCCGACGGCTCCGACGGTGTCTTCAGCAACGTCTCGAACTTCAACCGCACGGAATCGGAGGTCGCCTACACCCGTAGGGTCCTCGACGCACTCGGCGCTCCCCCCGGTCTCGGCGCCGTCATCGACACCAGCCGCAACGGCAACGGCGCCCCGGCCGACGGTGAGTGGTGCGACCCCAGCGGCCGCGGCCTCGGCCGCCCACCCACGCTCACCACCGGCGAGCCCGGCGTCCACGCCTACCTGTGGGTGAAACTGCCCGGCGAGTCCGACGGCTGCCGGGGGAGGGCGGGGACGTTCTCACCGGGGTACGCGTACGAGCTGGCGCGGGGGTGAGCGGGCCGGTCCCGGGGCGAGCGGGCCGGTCCCGGGGCGAGCGGGCCGGTCCCGGGGTGAGCGGCGTTCGGTGGTGGGGCCGGTGAGGCAGGGAGGGCCGGCGGTCGGGGGCGGCCGGATCAGCCCTTCGGATCGGGAAGCGTCACGTTCGGCCGGGACACCTGGGGGCGGTCCCTCTCGCTGGTGCGCAGGACGCCCGCGAAGGCGACCAGGCCACAGGCCAGCACCGTCACCAGGCCGAACGACACGACCAGGCTGGTCAGTTGCGCCAGACCGCCGATCGCGCTCGGCGCGACCAGCCCGGAGGTGTACGTGATGGTCGCGACCCCCGCGATGGCCTGACTGGGGTTCGGCCCGCTGCGGCCCGCGGCGGCGAAGCAGAGCGGTACGACGACCGCGATGCCGAGGCCCATCAGGGCGAACCCGGTCATCGCGACCGCCGGCTCGTTCGCGACGACGATGAGGACTCCGCCGACCGCGGCCAGGACACCACTGGCCCGGACGGTACGGACCGAGCCGAAGCGGTCGACCACCGAGTCGCCCGCCAGCCGGGCCACCGCCATGGTCAGCATGAACCCCGTGGTGCATGCCGCCGCGAGCCCCGCCGAGGTCTCCAACTGGTCCCGCAGATAGACCGCCGACCAGTCCAGGGCCGCCCCCTCCGCGAACACCGCGCAGAACCCGACCGCGCCGATCAGCAGCGCCGACTTCGGCGGCAGCGCGAACCGGGGCGGCGGCTCCTCGTCCTCGGTGGGCCGCAGATCCAGTACCCACTGGCAGGCGACCAGCCCGAGGGCGGTGAGCGCGACCGCCGCGAGCGCGTGGTGCAGCCGGGCGTCCGATCCGAGGTGCGCGGCGAGGGTGCCGCCCGCCGAGCCGACGAGGGCGCCCGCGCTCCACATGCCGTGCAGGCCCGACATGATCGACTTCCCGAGGCGGCTCTCGACCTCGACGCCGAGCGCGTTCATGGCGACGTCCGCCATGCCCGCCGAGGCGCCGTACACGAACAGCGCGAGGCAGAGCGTCCAGAGGCTCGGCGCGAGGGAGGGCAGGACCAGCGCGAGCGTCCACAGCGAGAGCAGTCCGCGCAGCGCCGTACGGGCGCCGAACCGGTGACTGATCCGGCCCGCGAGCGGCATCGCCAGCGAGGCGCCGATCGCCGGGAAGGCCAGGGCGAGACCCAGCTGGCCCGCGCTGACCCCCGCATGGTCCTGGATCCACGGCACGCGGGTCGCGAACGAGCCGGTGACGGCGCCGTGCACCGCGAACACGGCCGCCACGGCGTACCGTGCCCGCCTCACCTCGCGCTGCTCGTGGATCACCGCACTCATTCTCCGCCTCCCTGAATCCTCATCCTCGGTGCGCCGCGAGGGCGCCGCGCCCGCTTGCGCTCCGCCGAGAGAGCACAGGCGCTCGCCCGCGGCCGTTGTGGGACGACGGTGCGCCCGGCCCTCGCCGGCGACGCTCCCGACGTCTCGGGGATCCCCCGCCCCATGATGCGGTCGGCCTGTCGCCCACCCCACCGCTCGGCGCCCAGCCGCCCGTCCGCCGTCCTCGACCCTCCGGTTTCCACGAAGCCCTCGGCCCACGCGGACCCGTAGTGCCGACGTAAACTATCAGGAACCCTGCCTGATAGATAGGGAGCGAGGCGGGGAGCAGGCGCCCCTGGGCCGAGCGCCCGGTCGTGCCGCCCATCTGGGAGGATCCCGCCATGCCCGCATCACCCAGCACCGCCCGAGCCATCAACGACCGGCTCGCCCTGCGGCTGCTGCAGCAGGAAGGGCCGCTGACGGCAGGCCAGTTGAAGCAGCTCACCGGTCTGTCGCGGCCCACCGTCGCCGACCTGGTGGAGCGCCTCACGGCCGCCGGGCTGATCGAGGTCGTGGGGGAGTCCGGGGAGCAGCGGCGGGGGCCCAACGCCCGCGTTCACGGCATCGTCGCGGACCGCGCGCACCTCGCCGCGCTCGATGTCCGCACCGAGGGGGTCTCGGTCGTCGTGGCCGACCTGATCGGTACGGAGCTGGCGCGGGCGTCCGTCCCGATCGCGGACGACGCCGGCACCGGGCCCGCGGTGGAACAGGCGGTCGCCCTGGTCGAGCGCGCCGCCAAGGAGGCGGGCGCCGACCGGCTGCACACGGTGGCGGTCGGCGCCCCCGGTCTGATCGACCCGGCCACCGGCGAACTCCGCGACTCCAGCGGCCTCCCCGCATGGCATCGACGCCTGGTCGCCGCCCTCGGCGAACGGCTCCCCGCCCGCGTCCTCGTGGAGAACGAGACCAATCTCGCCGCGCTCGCCGAACAGCGGGACGGCGCCGCCCGCGACCGCGACACCTTCGTCCTCCTCTGGCTGGGCCTCGGCACCGGCGCCGCAGTGGTCCTCGACGGCCACCTCCGGCGCGGTGCCTCCGGCGGCACCGGAGAAATCGGCTTCCTCCCCGTCCCGGGGACGGCCACGGTCCCCTCGGCCGTCGACTGCGAGGGCGGCTTCCACTCCCTCGGTGGCGCGGCGGCGGTGGTCGCGCTGGCCGCCGCACACGGCGTCACGGCCGAGGCCGCGACGCACGAGCCGTACGCGGCGACGCTGGTGCGCGCGGCGACCGCCCTCGCGGTGGACGGCGCGGCGAATTCGTCGCCGGCCACCCCCCACACCGCCTTCCTCGACGCCCTCGCCGACCGCCTGGCCATCGGCGTGGCCTCGGTCGTCGCCGTGCTCGACCCCGGTTGTGTGGTGCTCGGCGGTGAGGTCGGGCAGGCCGGTGGGGAGGAGCTCGCCGTCAGGGTGGGGAGGCGGCTGGCGGCGATGTCGCCGCTACCGACCGAGGTCAGGGCCGGCGGCCTCGGCGGGGCCGCCGTACTGCGCGGCGCGCTGCTCATGGCCCGGGAGACGGCCCAGGACGACTTGTTCGGACCGCCCGCGCGCTAGGGGGTATTTCGGAGGTCCCGCACAGCATCCACGGCGCCCGGCACGCTCCCCCACTCTCGGCTCCGCTCGAGCGGGAGGGACCCCCACCGCCGCACCGGCCGAAACCCCAAGTACGTCCGGTACGAGGGCTTTCGTCCGGCACGCCGAGAGCACGCACCGGACACCGCGGGCACCGCACAGGACTTTCGAAACACCCCCAGCTCGGACGTTCAGCCCGGCCTCGCCCCGAACCGCTGCTCCAGGTACTCCGCGAACGTCCCCCGTCCCACGGCCCGCCCCGGGGTGAGGTGACCGCCGTCCCTGAAGCCCTGGTAGGCCTTGCCGAACAGGGGGACGTTCAGGAGGGGGCGGCGGCGACCGGTGGCCGTCAGGTAGGCGCGGGCCAGCTGGGGGAAGGTGAGGATCTCGGGGCCGCCCATGTCGTCGACGCGGCCGGCGGGGGCGCCCACGGCCAGTTCCGCCAGACGGTCCGCGACCTCGGTGACGGCGACGGGCTGGTCGCTCACCCCGGCGGGAAGCATCATGACCGGCGGCTTGGAGAGACTCTGGAAGAGCAGCACGAGAAGATCGTGGAACTGGGTGGCGCGCAGGATCGTCCAGCCGGGGCCGGACCCCTCGACCATCCGCTCGACGGCCAGCTTGGACCGGTAGTAGCCGAGCGGCACCCGGTCCACGCCGACGATGGAGATGTAGACCAGATGGCGTACCCCGGCCCGCCGCGCCGCCTCGATCAGATGCTCCGCCGCCTTCTCGTCGCCGCCGCGCGGCGAGGTCGCACAGTGCACGACCGTGTCCACCCCCGCCACGGCCGCGTCCAGCCCGCTCCCGCCCGCGACGAGATCGACGGCGTACGTCCGCGCGTGCCGGCTGAGCACCCGCACGTCGTGTCCGTCCGCCCGCAGCCGCTCGGTGACGGGCCGGCCGAGGACGCCGGTGCCACCGGTCACCAGGATCGTGGTCATGCTGTCCATCCCCTTCGCGTCGACGCGACTCGTCGACGGGAACGGGCGCGGCGGAAGGCGGTCGGAACCGCCCCGCTCGGCTGCCGTCCCACGACTCCAGCTTGCGGGTCCCGGCCCGGGCCGGCAGTGCGGGGGACCCGGCGGCGGGGCAAGGGCCGTCGTCACCGCCGCCGGGCCGTTCGAGGCGGGTACCGCGACCGCAGACTTTAAAAGGACTAGACCAAGCTGGTCAATGGGTCATGACCCCTTCGAGTGGAGTCCCCGTCACGGAAGTTGACCCTTGGTCAGTAATAGTCGAAGGGCGTCGCTGCCCGCCGGAGAAGTCCAGTGATGTTGTCTGTGAGCCACCCCACAGCCCTCACCCGCATGGGTGCAGACCGGGCGTGGCACACTGGCCATGTACCAGAAGCAGCGCACTCCGGGGTCGGTGAAAGTCCGAACCGGCGGTTACAGTCCGCGACCCGGTCGCTTCCAGCGGCCGGTTGACCAGGTGAAATTCCTGGACCGACGGTTAAAGTCCGGATGGGAGGCAGTGCGCGGCGGGCGGGCATTCGTGCGCGCCGCCGTCTGTTTTTGGCCTACCTCGACAGGGGTGGGTCTTCCACACGGCGTCGCTCCCTGTGCCGTGGTCCGCTCTGTCTGTCGTCTTCGACAGCCCCGGAGTCCGTGCCCCACGAGGCAGGAGGACCCGGGAAGTGTTCACCGGAATCGTCGAAGAGCTGGGTGAGGTCACCGCCGTCGAGAATCTCGGCGACTCCTCCCGCTTCCGTCTGCGCGGCGCCGTCGTCACCCAGGGCGCGAAGCACGGCGACTCCATCGCCGTCAACGGTGTCTGTCTCACGGTCGTGGAGCACGAGGACGACTGGTTCACCGCCGACGTCATGGCGGAGACCCTCGAACGCTCCAGCCTCGGCGCCCTCGGCGTCGGCTCCCGCGTCAACCTCGAACGCCCGATGGCCGTCGGTGAGCGCCTCGGCGGGCACATCGTGCAGGGGCACGTCGACGGCACCGGCCAGGTCATCGAGCGCAAGCCGTCCGAGAACTGGGAGATCGTCAAGATCTCGCTCCCGGCGGACCTCACCCGGTACGTGGTCGAGAAGGGCTCGATCACCGTCGACGGCATCAGCCTCACCGTCGTCGACGCGGGCCCCGACTACTTCACCGTCAGCCTCATCCCGACCACGCTCGACCTGACCACACTCGGCCGCAAGCAGCCCGGCGACCCGGTGAACCTGGAGGTCGACGTCATCGCCAAGTACGTCGAGCGCCTGCTCGGGAGCCAGGGGGCGGCGGGCACCCGGGGAGCGGGACAGTGAACTCCCTGAACGCCGTCGCCTTCACCGCCTTCGGCCAGCAGATCCTCTGGTCGGACATGATCGGCAACATCCTCGGGCTGATCGCCCTCGCCCTCGGCGCGATCCGCTCCATCTGGAACTGGCCCGTGCAGTTCCTCTCCGGCCTGGTCCTCTTCGGGGCCTTCGTCGGCCACCTCACCGGCAGTGCCGGCAAGCAGGTCATCGTCATGGCCGTCGCCGCGTACGGCTGGTGGCAGTGGAACCGCACGAAGGGGCAGTCCGCGGACGGTGCCATCACCCCGCGCTTCGCCACCTGGCGCGAGCGCGGCTACCTGGTCGCCGGCGCCGTGCTCGGCACCCTCGCCGTCGGTGGCCTCTTCACCGCCTTCCCGACCCTGTCCTGGGACCCCTGGCCGGACGCCTACATCTTCACCGGCACCATCGTCGCCATGTACGCCCAGGCGCGCGGCATGGTCGAGTTCTGGTTCGCCTGGCTGCTCGTCGACCTCGTCGGCGTACCCCTCAACTTCGCCAACGGTTACGCGTTCTCCGGATTCGTCTACATCATCTACGGCGCGCTCGTCCTGTGGGGCATGCGCGACTGGTGGCTGCGCTCCCGCAAGCCCGCCCTGGAAGGAGCTCCCGCATGAGCACGGCGCCGATCCTGTACAGCACCGACGGCATCGAGGACTTCGGGCTCGACCCGATCGAGCAGGCCATCGCCGACATCGCGGCGGGCCGGCCCGTCGTGGTCGTGGACGACGAGAACCGCGAGAACGAGGGTGACCTCGTCATCGCCGCCGAGAAGGCCACCCCCGAGATCATCGCCTTCATGATGAGCGAGTGCCGGGGCATGATCTGCGCCCCCATGGAGGGCGACGAGCTGGACCGGCTCGAACTGCCGCAGATGGTGCAGCAGAACACCGAGTCCATGCGCACCGCCTTCACCGTCACCGTCGACGCGGGCCCCCAGCACGGCGTCACCACCGGCATCTCCGCCTCCGACCGCGCCACCACCCTGCAACTCCTGGCGAGCGGCACCGCCGAGCCCGGCGACTTCGTCCGCCCCGGCCACATCTTCCCGCTGCGCGCCCGCACCGGCGGGGTGCTCGTGCGTGACGGCCACACCGAGGCCGCCGTCGACCTCGCCCGCCTCGCGGGCCTGCGCCCGGCCGGCGCGATCGTCGAGATCGCCGGCGAGGACGGCCGCATGCTGCGCCTGCCCGAACTGATCCCGTTCGCCCGCAAGCACGGCCTGACGATCATCTCCATCGAGGACCTGATCGCCTACCGCCGTGACTCCGAGCCCACCGTCAGGCGCGAGGCGAAGACCCAACTCCCCACCGCCTTCGGTGACTTCACGGCCTACGGCTACCGCTCCACCGTCGACGGCGTCGAACACGTCGCCCTCGTCCACGGCGAGATCGGCGACGGCGAGGACGTCCTCGTCCGTGTCCACTCCGAATGCCTCACCGGCGACATCTTCCACTCGCTGCGCTGCGACTGCGGCCCCCAGCTGCAGACCTCCCTCCAGCGCATCGCCACCGAGGGCCGCGGCGTCGTCGTCTACCTGCGCGGCCACGAGGGACGCGGCATCGGACTGCTGTCCAAGCTGCGCGCGTACGAACTCCAGGAACTCGGCCGTGACACCCTCGACGCCAACCTGGAACTGGGCCTGCCCGCCGACGCCCGCGACTACGGCGCCGGGGCGCAGATCCTGCGGGACCTGGGTGTGCGCAGTCTGCGCCTGATGACCAACAACCCCGAGAAGACCGACGCCCTCGTCCGGCACGGCCTCGACGTCACCGACCGCGAGCCGATGCCCGTCCGCGCGGGCGAGCACAACCTCCGCTACCTGCGCACCAAGCGGGACCGGATGGGCCACGACCTGCCCTGGCTGGACACGACCACCGCGTCCACCTGCGGCAACCAGTAGGACCAGCGAGTACGAGTTTCAAGCACAGCGTTTTCAGAACCAAGGAGCAACGTGAGCGGCAAGGGCGCACCCGAACTGTCCGTACGCAACTGCGGCGACCTGCGCGTCGCGGTCATCGCGGCCCAGTGGCACGAGAAGGTGATGGACGGCCTCGTCGAGGGCGCCCTGCGTGCCCTGCGCGACCTGGGCATCGACGAGCCGACCCTCCTGCGGGTCCCCGGCAGCTGGGAACTCCCCGTCGTCGCCAAGGTCCTGGCCGGACGCGGCTACGACGCGATCGTCGCCCTCGGTGTCGTCATCCGCGGCGGCACCCCCCACTTCGAGTACGTGTGCCAGGGCGTCACCCAGGGCCTCACCCAGGTCTCCGTCGACACCGGAGTCCCCGTCGGCTTCGGCGTACTGACCTGCGACACGGAGGAGCAGGCCCTGGACCGCGCGGGCATCGAGGGCTCGAACGAGGACAAGGGCCACGAGGCGGTGACGGCGGCGGTGGCGACCGCGGCCACCCTCCGCTCAGTATCTGAACCCTGGCGCTGAGGCAGGGGCGGTTGCGCGTAGGCTGAGCCTCACCATGTCCAAGAAGACGTTCGAGGAGCTGTTCGCCGAGCTCCAGCACAAGGCCGCCACCGGCGACCCCGCCACTTCCCGCACCGCTGAGCTGGTCGAGAAGGGCGTCCATACCATCGGCAAGAAGGTCGTCGAAGAGGCCGCCGAGGTCTGGATGGCCGCCGAGTACGAGGGCAAGGAAGCAGCCGCCGAGGAGATCTCGCAGCTGCTCTACCACGTCCAGGTGATGATGGTCGCCCGCGGCATCTCCCTGGACGACGTGTACGCCCACCTCTGAGCCGTACCCCGCACACCACGCTGAACGAATCCGTACGAAACCGAACGAAGGAAGCTCGCCTCATGCTGCGCATCGCCGTCCCCAACAAGGGTTCCCTGTCCGGACCTGCGGGGGAGATGCTGCATGAGGCCGGCTACCAGCAGCGCCGGGAGTCCAAGGAGCTGCGGATCGTCGACCCGGCCAACGAGGTGGAGTTCTTCTACCTCCGCCCCCGCGACATCGCGATCTACGTCTCCTCCGGCCGCCTCGACATCGGCATCACCGGCCGGGACCTGCTCATCGACTCCGGCGCCAACGCCGAGGAGATCCTCCCGCTCGGCTTCGCCCGCTCCACCTTCCGCTTCGCCTCCAAGCCGGGAACGGCGAACGGCGTCGCCGACCTCAAGGGCAAGACGGTCGCCACGTCCTACGAGGGCATCGTCGCCGGACACCTCGCGGACAACGGCATCGACGCCTCGGTGGTCCACCTCGACGGAGCCGTCGAGACCGCCATCGAACTGGGCGTCGCCGAGGTCATCGCCGACGTCGTCGAGACCGGCACCTCCCTGCGGAACGCCGGTCTGGAGGTCTTCGGCGAGCCGATCATGAAGTCCGAGGCCGTCGTCATCCGTCGCGTCGACGCCGACACGTCCTCGGAGAACGAGCCCAAGGTGCAGCAGTTCCTGCGTCGCCTCCAGGGCGTCCTCGTGGCCCGGACCTACGTGATGATGGACTACGACTGCCGCGTCGAGCAGTTGGAGAAGGCCGTCGCGCTCACGCCGGGCCTGGAGTCCCCGACCGTCTCGCCGTTGCACAACGAGGGCTGGGTCGCCGTCCGGGCGATGGTCCCGGCCAAGGAGGCCCAGCGGATCATGGACGACCTCTACGACATCGGCGCCCGGGCCATCCTGACCACCGCCATCCACGCCTGCCGCCTCTGACGGCCGGGGAGTCGTACGTCATGCCGGACCAGTCCCCCCTGCCCGCCCTGCCCGTCACTTTTCGGCCGGGCCGTACCCGGGCCGTGCTGCTGACCGCCGCGGGCGCGATCTTCGTGGTCATCACGGTCGTCGCGCTGCTGCTGCCCACGCTCGGCCCGGGGGAGCGGCTCAGCTTCGTCTTCACGGCGGCCATGCTCGCCGGGGTGCTGTGCATGCTCTCCCGGCCCAAGGTGGTCGCCGACGAGTCCGGGGTGACCGTCGTCAACATCACCGCCAGGCGCCGCTTGGGCTGGGCGGAGATCGTGCAGGTGAACCTGCGGGTCGGCGACCCCTGGGTCTTCCTCGACCTCACCGACGGCACCAGCCTGCCCGCACTCGGCATCCAGCCGGGCATCGCCAAGCAGCGTGCCATCGAGGACGCCCGGACGCTTCGGGCGCTGGTGGAGGACCGCTCGGTCGCCGAGCCCGAGCCGCGCCAGGGCTGAGCCGACCCGACGTCCGGGACGGCCCCGGACCCGCGTCGGGGACGACCCGGGCAAGATCAGGGCCGACTCGTGGCCGTCGCCCCTGCCGCACCGGCCCCTGTCTTGATTAATCTGTTTGCGGAGGCGTTTTCGTTGCGCCTCCGCCTCTGTCGTTCCACCCCGGAAGGCAGGGGCTCCCTGCTATTCGAGGAGTGACTCCCTCCAGCGATGGACGGATCGTCCTGTAGTACCTGCGCCGCCCCCTCCCGGCATATCGAGGCGGCGGCATGACCATCCCCCTGCTGCTCCTCGGAGCCGCGTTCCTGCTCATCCTCGCCAACGGCTTCTTCGTGGCCGCCGAGTTCGGCCTCGTCACGGTCGAGCGACCGGAGGCCGAGAAGGCCGCCGCCGAGGGCGACCGCCGGGCCCTCAAGGTGGTGGGCGCGCTCAAGGAGCTGTCGTTCCAGCTCTCCGGCACGCAGCTCGGCATCACCATCACCTCCCTCGTCGTCGGCATGCTCGCCGAACCGGCGCTCGCGGAGATACTCCACGGCCCCTTCACCGCCATCGGCATACCCGAAGGCGCCGTGTCCGGGGTGTCCGTGGTCGTCGGCATGCTGCTGGCCTCCGCCGTGCAGATGGTGATCGGCGAACTGGTCCCCAAGAACTGGGCGGTGTCGAAGCCCATGCAGGTCGCCCGCTTCGTCGCGGGCCCCCAGCACGTCTTCTCCCGTCTCTTCCGCCCGGTCATCGCCGCCCTCAACGCGGTCGCCAACCGCCTGGTCCGCGCCTTCGGCGTAGAGCCCACGGACGAGCTGGCCTCCGCCCGCACCCCCGGCGAACTGGTCTCCCTCGCCCGGCACTCGGCCCAGGCCGGCGCCCTGGAACAGGACACGGCCGACCTCTTCGTCCGCACGCTCTCCCTGGGCGAGCTGACCGCGGAGAACGTGATGACGCCGCGCGTCAAGGTCAGCGCCCTGCAGTCGTCGGCCACCGCCGAGGACGTGGTCAACCTGACCCGCGCCACCGGTCTCTCGCGCTTCCCCGTCTACCGGGAACGGATCGACGAGATCGTCGGCATGGTCCACCTCAAGGACGCCCTCGCTATCCCGGCCCACGACCGGCTGCACACCCCGGTCGGCCGGATCGCCAGGACCCCGCTCCTCGTCCCCGAGTCGCTGCCCGTGCAGCCGCTGCTGGCCCGACTGCGCAGCGAGCAGCCCATCGCCGTCGTCGTCGACGAGTACGGCGGTACGGCCGGTGTCGTGACCCTGGAGGACATCGTCGAGGAACTGGTCGGCGAGGTGCGCGACGAGCACGACGGGCACGAGAGGCCCGAACTCGCCGCGGCCCCGCCCGAGGACGGCCGCCTCGCCTGGGACGCCGACGGCAGCTGCCGGGTCGATGTGCTCCAGCGCATCGGCCTCGACGTCCCGGAGGGCCCCTACGAGACGGTCGCCGGCCTCGTCGCCGACCTGCTCGGTCGTATCCCCGCCCCCGGCGACCGCGCCGAGCTGCCCGGCTGGCGGCTGGCGGTGCGCCAGGTGGGGCACTACCGAGCGGAGCGCGTACGCCTCGTCCGCACCGCTTCCGTCACGGACACCGTCCCCGGCACGGAAGGGGCCCGCGGCTCGGTACCCACCCCCGTCAAGCGAGCGAACCGCGGCAGGGGACCCCACCCCGTCACGGACCCCGCCTCGGCCGTGGAGGCAACCCGATGAGCATGCTCCAACTCCTGTTCGCCCTGCTCCTCGTGCTCGCCAACGGCTTCTTCGTCGGCGCCGAGTTCGCCCTGGTCTCCGTCCGCCGCAGCCAGATCGAACCACTGGGGACCACCCGGGCCCGCCAGGTCCTCTACGGCCTGGAGAACCTGCCCCAGATGATGGCGGCCGCCCAGTTCGGCATCACCGTCTGCTCACTGACGCTGGGCGCGGTGGCCGAGCCGACGGTGGCCAAGCTGCTGGAGCCGGTCTTCGAGGCGATCCACCTGCCGCACGGCATGATTCACCCCCTGGGCTACGTCATCGCGTTGGCCGTGGTCGTCTTCCTCCACCTCGTCATCGGGGAGATGCTGCCGAAGAACCTGGCGATGGCGGCGCCGGAGAAGACCGCGCTGTGGCTGAGCCCGGCGCTGGTGGCCTTCGCGAGGCTGTGCCAGCCGATCACGATCGGTCTCGGTGCCTGCGCCCGCCTGGTCCTGAAGCTCTTCCACGTCGAGCCCAAGGACGAGGTCGAAGCCGTCTTCACCAGCGTCCAGCTGGTCCGGCTGGTCGAGGACTCGGGACAGGCCGGGCTGCTCGACCCCGAGGAGCAGGAGCGCCTGGAGGACGCGCTGGAGCTGGGCTCCCGCCCGGTGACGGACGTCCTGCTCAAGCGGGACACCCTGGTGACGGTGGTTCCCTCGGTGACTCCCGCGCAGGTCGTGGCGCTGACCGCCCGCACCGGTTACTCCCGCTTCCCGGTGGTCGCGGAGAACGGCGCGTTCATGGGCCGCTATCTCCACGTCAAGGACGTCCTCGACCTGGAGGACTCCGACCGTGCCGTCCCCCAGCAGATCTGGCGCCCCATGACCACCCTGCGCGCGGAGCTGCCGCTGGACGACGCGCTGACGGTCATGCGGCGGGCCGCCACCCATCTGGCCCAGGTGGCGGACGCCTCCGGCAAGGTGCTCGGCCTCGCCGCCCTGGAGGACGTCCTGGAGCTCCTGGTCGGCGAGGTCCGCGACCCGGCCCACCGAGAGGTCCAGCCGGTCCGCGTGACGGAGCCGAGGGGCAGCGAAACCGCGGAGGAAGCCCTCGCGAGCTGAATCCGCCCCAGCTCGCGCAGTTCCCCGCGCCCCTCTCAAGGGGCGCGGGGAACTGCGCGAACGGGGTCCGGTGGTAGGGGCGCGGGGGCGAGGAACTCACATCGCCGACGGATCCTGCGGACCCCGCCCCGACAGGACCTCCCCGTACGCCTGCATCAAGTCCGGCAACCGAAGCGTCGACAGATCGTCCCGCGTCGGAATCGACGGGTACCCCGACAGCCGCAGATCCCGATACGCACAGCTCTTCTCGTACAGCGTCCGCAGAAACCGCCCGTTCCCGAGCTCGTCGATCCACCCCTGCTCCACGACATGCCCGGAGATGGACCGCAACTCGTCGAGCGCCTCCTCGTCCCACACGTCCCCGTTCTCCGCCGCGAGCACCTCCCCGATGGAGGTCAGCTCCAGCGGCCGGTAGGAGGGGAAGTCGACACGCGTCGTGAACCGGGACGACAGCCCGGGGTTCGCGGTCAGCAGCCGGTCCATCCCCTCCGGATAGCCGGCCAGGATCACGACCAGATGATCCCGGTTGTCCTCGGCCCGCTTCAGCAGCACCTGAAGCGCCTCGTCCCCGTACGCGTCCCCCTTCCCGTACCCGGTGTTGGACAGGGAGTACGCCTCGTCCACGAACAGCACCCCGCCGATCGCCGAGTCGATCAGCTCGTTGGCCTTCACGGCGGTCTGCCCGAGGTACTCGCCCACGAGATCCGCGCGCTGCGCCTCGACGAGGTGGTCACCGCCCAGCAACCCGAGCGCGTAGAAGACGCGGCCCAGTATTCGCGCCACGGTGGTCTTCCCGGTCCCCGACGGCCCGGAGAAGACGAAATGCCGCTTGGGCGGCTGCACGGGCAACCCCTGCCCCGCCCGCAGCCTTGCCATGTTCAGCTGTGCGGACAACGCCTTGACCTGCCGTTTCACCGGCTCCAGCCCGACCATCCGCTCCAGCTCCGCCAGCGCCTCCTCCAGCAGCTCCGGATCCGTCGGCCCCGCCGGCAGGGACAGCGGCTCCACCGGCACGACGGACTTCTCCCGTACGAAGGTGTCGCCGGCCTCGGGCGGCAGCCCGCCCGACGGCGGCGGTCCGGGCTCGGACACCTTCAGGTCCCGGCCCTCGGCGTCGAAGAAGGGCTCCAGGCCGTCGCCGTCGAGGACGTCCTGCCCGATCCCGGCGAGCGCGATCGCGGCGAAGTCGCTCGCGTCGTCGTCGTACCCGTCGCCCTCGGAGATCGCGGCCAGCCGCGCGGACGTGTCCATGAAGGCGGGGTCGACCCGGTGCACGGCCCGGTACAGGGGAAGCGCGGCCGCGCTGCGCCCCGTGCCCTCGTGCGCGCGGGCCAGCCAGTACCGCAGCTCCTTGCGCTGCGGCTGCTCGCTGCGGCAACGCATCAGCGCCGCGGAGAGCAGCGGCTCGGCCTGCCCGTACGTCTCCAGACGGACCCGGGCCATCCCGCCGAACAGGCCGGCCTCGATCCCCAGCAGGGGATCGTCGAGCAGCGGATCGGTGTGCCGGACCAGCTGCTCCCAGTCCTTGACCAGGTAGGCGCGGCAGGCGTGCAGAAACCGCACCTGGTGGTCCGCGTCGACCGGCGGGAGCCCCGCGAGCGCCCGGTCCAGCTCGGGCACATGGCGCCCGTCCAGCCAGTGCGAGGCGTGCGCGAGGAGCAGATCACGCGGACTCTCCAGCACCGGCTGCACCCACCAGCCCAGCCAGTACCAGGAGTTGAGGGTGCGGCGGTGCCGGGAGCGCTGCTCCCCGAAGCGCTCCCGGTGCCGGAACATCCGCAGCAGCGCGGTGGTCGTGTCCACCCGCAGCGCGTGCAGCCCGAGCCAGCCGTCGGCCATCCCGGGATCCATCCGCACCGCGGCGCGGAACTCCTCCTCCGCCTGCGGATAGGCGCCCATCGTGTAGGCGTCCACGCCTCGCAGCCAGGCGAGGTCGGCCGGGGCCTCGGGGCCCCGCGAGCCGAAGTCCATCACGTCCCCCACAAACCGTGCCCCCGCTGGAAACCGAACGGGCCGGTGCCCGTCGGCAGCCTTCGTCGAACCGCTGTGCCGCGGACGGGAGTTGCGCCGGTGCGTTGCTGCAGCCGTCCGAAGGTCGCACCTTGGGCATCGTACCTGCGGGTCGGTCGCCCTTCGAAGGGTGCCGCAACCCTCGTTCTCCGAGGTCGGGGCAGACGGGGCGCATTGCGGACGGTGACCGAGGGTGAAGGAATGGTGCCCCAGGAGTTCCGGAAAGCCGCGAAAAGGCAGAACGAAGCCCCCGATCACGGGGGAACAACCGGGGGCTTCGCGTATGTGGGCGGTGTCGAATGACCGCACATTGAGAACGTAAGTCCTGTACGGCCCCCCGGTCAAGCCGAGTTGGGGCACTCGGGGAACTTCTCGGACGGCCGTCTTCACAAGTTCAGCACATTGCGGATGGCCCGTCACCCTGAGTGAGGTGAGGTGCCGATCCGGGAGTCGTCGCAGGTCCCGTGAGCACCTCGTACCCCTTGTTTCCCGGCCGAATCAGCAGATCGGCGAACGGCCGAGAAGGATCCTCGGCGAAATGCCGACGCTCCGCCCGGACCCAGCCGGCCCAGAAGTCGCCCTGTTCCGCCCCGTCCCGTTCCTGCCCCCGCGCCCAGGCCTCCCCTTCCGCCACCTCCATCCACGCCAGCCACGCCAGAAACGGCCGCAGCACCCGCCGGCCCGCGCCCACCCCCTCGACGACGACCACGGGCGCGCTCGGCAGCATGCGCGCCGGGCCGAAGCGGCGCTCCCGCCAGTCGTAGGGGGCATAGCGCGCGCTCCGCCCGTGGCGCAGCGGCTCGATCACCTGGTCCAGCAGGCGGTCCGTCCAGGCGAACAGTTCCTCGTGCGTGGCGATGTCGTCGAGGTGCAGCACGGGGGCGCCGCCGAGCGCGTCGGCCAGCCGCCCGGCGAAGGTGCTCTTCCCGGACCCGGCGTGCCCGTCGACGCCCACCAGCCGGACCGGCCCGCAGGAGGGCGGCAGCCGCCGCAGCCGGGCGGCGAGCTCGTCGACGGCGGGGTCCACGGGAGCGGGGGAGGCGTGCATACATGGATTGAACACCGTGCCCCGCGGCCTCGGGTACGCCACTGGTGTCGACCAATATTGGCGGGCGTGGCGCGGCGCGAGGTGCTGGCAGAAGTCGTTCCCCGGCGTCCATAGTGGGCGAACAGCCGTGCGTCTGAACCGTTCCTTCCGGACCACTGGGGGTCACCCACAGATGACGAGCCTCTCCGAGCCGTCCCGCAGGACCGTCCTGACCGCAGCCGTCGCCACCACCGCCGCCGCGGCGGTCGGAGGAGCGACGCATCAGGCGGTCGCAGACACCACGAGCGGCCGGGGCGAAGCCCTCGTCCGCCCCGCGCGAGCACCGGAACGCTTCACGGACTACCGCGCCTGGACCTCGTATCCCGACTGGTGCTCGGGCAGCGCCCGGGGCACCCTGGCGAAGGCGGGGACACGGCCGGGGCTGGTGATCGACACCCCGCTCGGGACCGCCGACTACACCGATCCGCACACCGGGCGCACCGCCGCCTGGGAGTACGCGACCTGGACCTCCCCGGTCCACCGGCTCACGGTGCCCGCCACCGAGGCCATCGCGTCCTGGAACGCCCACACCCCCGAGGGCACCTGGATCGGGATCGAGTTGCGGGGTACGTACTCCGACGGCACCGACACGCCCTGGTACGTGCTCGGCCGGTGGGCGGCCGGGGACCGGGACATCAGACGCACGTCCGTCGACGACCAGAAGGACGGCCGGAGCAGCGTCTGGACGGACACCTTCGCGATCGACGACCCGGCGACCGGCCTGCGCCTGGCGTCGTACCGGCTGCGCCTGACCCTGTACCGCACGCCCGGCACCCGGCTCACCCCCACGGTCTGGCGGCTCGGCGCGATGGGCTCCGACGTCCCCGACCGCTTCACCGTCCCCGCCTCGACACCCGGCCTCGCCCGGGAGCTGGACGTCCCGCGCTACTCGCAGGAGATCCACAAGGGCCAGTACCCCGAGTACGACAACGGGGGCGAGGCCTGGTGCAGCCCCACCTCGTCGCAGATGGTCATAGAGTTCTGGGGCCGGAAGCCCACCGCCGCCGACCTGGCCTGGGTCGACCCGGCGTTCGCGGACCCGCAGGTGTGCCACGCGGCGCGGTTCACCTTCGACTACCAGTACGAGGGATGCGGCAACTGGCCCTTCAACGCCGCGTACGCCGCCACCTACAAGGACATCCAGGGCGTGGTGACCCGGCTGGGCTCGCTCACCGACCTGGAGACGCTGATCGCGGCGGGGATCCCGGCGATCACCTCCCAGTCGTTCCTGGCGGAGGAGCTGACGGGCGCGGGATACGGCACCGCCGGGCATCTGATGACGGTGGTCGGCTTCACCGCCGACGGCGACGTCATCGCCAACGACCCGAACTCGCCGACCAACGAGGCGGTGCGCCGGGTCTACCGGCGGCGCGAGTGGGAGAACATCTGGCTGCGGACCAAGCGGTACAACGCCGCCGGCAAGGTCGTCTCCGGCACCGGTGGCGTCTGCTACCTGTACTTCCCGGCGCGTCCCACGGCCCGCCAGCGCGCGGCGCTCTCGGCGGTGGGCATCCGCTGACGGAGCGGGTCACGCGCGGCGCGGCTCCCGGACGGCGGGGGCCGCGCCGATGTGTGACCAAGGTCTCGGCCGCGAACCGCCCATGCGGTGGCAAGGTGGACGGGCGGTGGGGGAGCCCACCGCACACCGATCACACCAGCGAGCTGCCATGACCGCGACCTCCGCCACCGCCACCCGCGTCCGGACCCGCACGGGCGGGCCCGAGGACGACGGCCCGAAGATCGTCGAGCATGTGATGGGCTGGACCCTGGTCGTGGTCGTCGCGATGCTGGTGGCCCAGCTGGGTCTGCTGTGACCTGATCCGCCGGTCGATTCTGTCGATCAGAGTCGAACAAGCTGGTGGTGAGGGTCTGTCATACTGCGGTTGTCCCGCTGGCAGTTGGAGACCAGGACCGAAATTGAATAGCAGTCAACAGCGTGGAGTCGAACCGCCGCGGGCCCGCGGCACCGACCGTTCGCTGGCGCGCCGCGCCGAACTCATCTCCATCGGGCGCAAGTTGTTCGCCGACACCTCCTACGACACGTTGTCGATGGACGACATCGCGCGACAGGCGCATGTGGCCAAGGGACTGATCTACTACTACTTCAAGTCCAAGCGCGGCTACTACCTCGCGATCGTCGAGGACTCGGTGGCCGATCTGATCACGTTCGCGGCGAGTGGTCTCCAACTGCCGCCCGTGGAAAGGGTCCACCGGACCATAGACTGCTATCTGCGGTACGCGGAGGACAACCAGGCCGCCTACCGCACGATCGTCAGTGGCGGTGTCGGTTTCGACACCCAGGTGCACGCCATCCGGGACGGCGTCCGCGAGGCGATCGTCGCCACCATCGCCGAGGGCGCGTACGGCAGGACCGACATCGAACCGGTCGCCCGCATGGGCCTGTTCGGCTGGGTGTGCGCGGTCGAGGGTGCCACCCTCGACTGGATCGACCGCCCGGAACTGCCCCGCGACACCATGCGCGACCTGCTCGTCAAGATGCTGGGCGGCTCGCTGCGCGCCATCGAGGAACTCGCGCCGGCCTATCTCGCGCCGGAGCCGGCCCGCCGGGACACTTGATCGCCTCGCGCGCCCCCGGCAAGCGGGAGCGCACGCGGGTGGGGGTCCGCCGACCGACCCCCACCCCGGTCCCCCGTCGCGGTGGTTACTTGATCGCCTTGATCAGCTCACCGTCGGCGGTGTCGCCGCTCAACTCCCAGAAGAAGGTGCCGCCGAGGCCCTGTGCGTCCTTGTACGCCATCTTCCCCTTGATGGTCCGCGGGGTGTCGTAACTCCACCAGTCGTCACCGCACTTGGCGTACGCCGTGCCGCCGACGATCCCGTTGGCCGGGCAGGTCTCCTTGAGCACCTTGTAGTCCTCGTAGCCCGCCTCGTACGTTCCCGCCGCCGGGCCGGTCGCCGTGCCGCCGGGCGCCGACCGGGTGACCCCGGTCCAGCCGCGGCCGTAGAAGCCGATGCCGAGCAGCAGCTTGGAGGACGGGATGCCGAGGCCCTTCAGCTTCCGGATGGTGGCGGCGGTGTTGAAGTGCTTGTCGGCGATGCCCGGGTAGGGGTACAGCGGCGAGTGCGGGGCGGTGGTCGAGTCCCACGCGCCGAAGTAGTCGTACGTCATCGGGTTGTACCAGTCGACGTACTTCGCGGCGCCCGCGTAGTCCGCCGCGTCGATCTTGCCGCCGGGCTTGGCGTCGGCCGTGATCGCCGCGGTGACGAGCTCCTTCTTGCCGAATCGTTTGCGCAGTGCGGCCATCAGGTCCTCGAAGGCCTCGCTGCCGCTGGTGTCGCAGGTGAGGCCGCAGGCGTTGGGGTACTCCCAGTCGATGTCGATCCCGTCGAAGACCTCCTTCCACCTGGAGTTCTCGACGAGGTCGTAGCAGGAGTTCGCGAAGGCCTCCGGGTCCTTCGCCGCCTCACCGAAGCCGCCGGACCAGGTCCAGCCGCCGAACGACCACACGATCTTGAGGTTCGGGTGCAGCTTCTTCAACTTGAGCAGCTGGTTGAAGTTGCCGCTCAGCGGCTGGTCCGCGGTGTCCGCGACGCCGTCCACGGACTCCTCGGCGGTGAAGGGCTTGTCGGTGTCCGCCCAGGCGTCGCCGAGGGCGCACTTGCCGTCGACGACGTTCCCGAAGGCGTAGTTGATGTGCGTGAGCTTCTTCGCCGAGCCGGACGTCTCGATGTTCTTGACGTAGTACTTGCGGCCGTAGATGCCCCAGTCGATGAAGTAGCCGACGACCTTGGACCGGGCGGCACTGGGCGCGGGTTGCTGGGAGTCGGGCTTCGCGGACGTGGCGGTCGCGGTGCCCGCTCCGGCGAGGAGCCCGGCGCCGAGGGCGGCGCAACACGTGGCGGCGACGAGCGTCCTGACGGGGACGCGGGGGCTGTGCGGTCTGAGCATCGTGACTCCGGGGGAGGGGAGCGAGGCGGGGAGGGGGTGCTGCCTGGACCTGCTGTGCCGATGGCATGAACGCGATGTCGCGTTGTTGGGGGAGAACGTAGAGGACTAGACCACTGGGGTCAATGGTTCGGACCAATTCCGGGCCGGGTGCGGCGGTCGCCGAATGTGTCCTAATGAACGGTCGTTAACTGGTGACTGGCTGCTCCGGATCGGGCATACTCCAAGCGCCACCGCCGCTGATCAGCGGCTTCCGTGATCCGGAGGAGGACCATCGGCTGTGGCACGTGAGACCCGGCGGCGCCACCTCATCCCCGGTGTGTGTCCGCCGCAGTGCCCGACAGGGAGGAGAGCGTCGACATGCCCGACCGCGCCGCGCAGCCGGTGGACCGTCAACTGCCCACGGAAGAGGCCCGGGATCTGATCTCGCTCGTCCGTGAGATCGCGCAGCGAGAGATCGCCCCGCACGCGGCCGAGGAGGAGGACGCCGGCCGCTTCCCTCGTGAACTCTTCGGCCTGCTCTCCGAGTCGGGACTGCTCGGCCTGCCGTACGACGCGGAACACGGCGGTGGAGACCAGCCGTACGAGGTCTATCTGCAGGCGCTGGAAGAGCTGGCGACGGCACGTCTCACCGTCGGCCTCGGGGTCAGCGTCCACACCCTCGCCTGCCACGCCCTCGCCAACTACGGCACCAAGGAGCAGCAGATCGAGCATCTGACGGCGATGCTCGGCGGCCGTCTGCTCGGTGCGTACTGCCTCTCCGAGCCCTCGTCCGGCTCGGACGCCGCGTCCCTGCGGACCAAGGCCGTCCGCGACGGCGAGGACTGGGTGATCAGCGGCACCAAGGCCTGGATCACTCACGGCGGCATCGCGGACTTCTACACGGTGATGGCCCGCACGGGCGGCGAGGGCTCCGGTTCCCGGGGCATCACGGCCTTCCTGGTGCCGGGTGACGCCGAGGGCCTGAGCGCCGCGGCACCCGAGAAGAAGATGGGCATGAAGGGCTCACCCACCGCGCAGCTCCACTTCGACGGGGTGCGCGTCGCCGACAGCCGGCGCATCGGCGAGGAGGGCCAGGGCTTCGCGATCGCCCTGTCCGCGCTCGACTCCGGGCGCCTCGGCATCGCGGCCTGCGCGATCGGCGTGGCCCAGGCGGCACTGGACGAAGCGGTCGCCTACGCCACCGGGCGGCAGCAGTTCGGACGGCCGATCTCCGACTTCCAGGGGCTGCGCTTCATGCTCGCGGACATGGCGACACAGGTGGAGGCGGGCCGCGCGCTCTACCTCTCCGCCGCGCGGCTGCGCGACGCGGGCAGGCCGTTCTCCAAGCAGGCGGCCATGGCGAAGCTGCTGTGCACCGACGCCGCGATGAAGGTCACCACGGACGCCGTCCAGATCCTCGGCGGATACGGATACACGGCGGACTTCCCCACCGAGCGGTACATGCGCGAGGCCAAGGTGCTCCAGATCGTCGAGGGCACCAATCAGATCCAGCGGATGGTCATCGCCCGTCACCTCGCGGGGCCCGAGTCACGCTGAACGAACCACGGAAGAAGTCGGGCGCCGCGAAGGGGTCCGTGGGGGTGCCGAACTGGTCGAGGCCGCTCGGCGGCGTCGCCAGTCGCACCCACTCCGGATCGTGACGCCCCGGCAGGGTGCGGCCCCGGTCGGCCCAAGTGCGCATCAGCGCCCGGTAGATGGGCGGGTCCTGATGCTGGGCCGACCCTTGCGGAAGCGATTCTGCCGAAGCCGGCACGAAGATGTGACGCCGACTCCCGGTCACCGAAAAAGTTGGGGTCATACCGGGACAACGCGCACGAGGGCGAGCCGGTCACCGTTCCCGGGAATCGTGTCTGAGTTCGCGCCGGAACCGAACGGGGCAGGACGGGCCCGCCCCGCCGGGCGCGGAGGTGGTGGGCCGAACCGGGCCCGGAATCAGGCGGCTTGACGCTGATCGGCCTGGCGCTGATCGGGCTGCTGACGCCGCATCACCGGCACGCGCATCGGGCGCGAGCCCGGGCCGCCGACGTGCGAGAAGGGCTGGGTCCGCCAGTCCAGGCCCTGAGGGAGCGTCAACAGAAGCGCGGTGTCCTGCTCCTGCGGCTCCACGGACTCGTCCGCCGACCGGGCCTCGCTCGCCGAACGACCGGTGCCGGCGCAGGCCGTGAGCCCGAACGGGTTCCACGGCGACACGACGCGCGCGTGCTCGGGCAGGCTGTCCTCGTCGGACAGCAGCGCGATGGGCTGAGCGCAGTCCGGGCAGATCACCCGGTACATCTCGAAGGTGTCGTACGCGTCGAACTCGTCGTCCGGTTCGACGCCCTCCGGCTCGGGTTCGACGACCGCCTGGAGACGCTTGGGTGCGGTACGACCAGGGCGCTTAAGACTCTGCATGGGATTCTCCCCCTCGGGCTGGGCCGTGAAGGCACTGCGGCCTCGACCACAGCAAGCACTTCCCGCCCCGTCTCGGCGGTAATCACGAGATCATCACGAAGCCTGTTCGGGTGCTGTGGTCTTCGTCACATGCCGCTCGCAGGTGCCCCACATGGTCCGGCTGTCACCCGTATGGCGCACAGGTGGCTCTCAGGCACATCACGAAGCGGGTATGACCTGCGCCGCTCAGGTATCGGAGGAGATCAAGCGCCCTGTAGGTTCTTGCGCCATGGAGGAGCTGGACCGACAGATCGTGCAGCTGCTCGTCGCGGACGGGCGGATGAGCTACACCGACCTGGGCAAGGCCACGGGCCTGTCCACGTCGGCGGTGCATCAGCGTGTGCGCCGACTCGAGCAGCGTGGCGTCATCCGGGGCTATGCCGCGGTCGTGGACCCGGAGGCCGTGGGGCTGCCGATGACCGCGTTCATCTCGGTCAAACCGTTCGACCCCAGCGCCCCCGACGACATCGCCGAACGCCTCGCCGGCGTCCCGGAGATCGAGGCCTGCCACAGCGTCGCCGGCGACGAGAACTACATTCTCAAGGTCCGCGTGGCGACCCCGCACGAGCTGGAGGAACTCCTCGCGAGACTGCGCTCCCTCGCGGGCGTCTCGACCCGCACGACCGTGGTCCTGTCGACCCCGTACGAGGCCAGGCCCCCGAGGATCTGACGGCCGTTCGCCGCTGTGGTCGGTCGTTGCGCGGGCGGAACGGTGGGCGCGGCGGCGGCACCGGGTGCCCCGGAACCGCGGCCCTGGTGCAACGCGGCGGCCGGCACACGCAAGACTGTCCCCATGAGTGATCGCACCGCCCCGTCGAACACCGTGTTGCTCCGCGGTGGAGAAGTCCACAGCCCCGCCGACCCGTTCGCCACCGCGATGGTCGTGGAGCGCGGCCAGATCGCCTGGGTCGGCTCCGAGGGTGCAGCCGACGCCTTCGCGGCCGGCGTCGACGAGGTGGTGGACCTCGAAGGTGCCCTGGTCACCCCGGCCTTCACCGACGCCCACGTGCACACCACCGCCACCGGCCTCGCGCTCACCGGTCTCGACCTCTCCGCCGCCCCCTCCCTGGAGGCCGCGCTCCTTCTCGTACGGGAATTCGCAGCCGCCCGTCCCTCCGACCGCGTCCTCCTCGGTCACGGCTGGGACGCCGCCCGCTGGCCCGGGGGCCGCCCCCCGACCCGCGCCGAACTCGACGAGGCCACCGGCGGACGCCCGCTCTACCTGAGCCGGATCGACGTCCACTCGGCCGTCGTGACCACCGCCCTGCTGGACCTGGTCCCGGGCGCCGACGCCTTCGTGGACGGCCCGCTCACCCGCGACGCCCACCACGCCGTACGTGCCACCGCCCTCGGGGCCGTCACCCCCGCCCAGCGCATCGAGGCCCAGCGCGCCGCGCTCGCCCACGCCGCCTCGCTCGGCATCGGCTCGGTCCATGAGTGCGCGGGACCCGAGATCTCCTCCGAGGACGACTTCACGGGGCTGTTGCGGCTCGCCGCCGAGGAGCCCGGCCCGCGCGTGGTCGGCTACTGGGCGGAGCGCGACGTCGAGAAGGCGCGCGCCCTCGGCGCGGTCGGCGCCGCCGGTGACCTCTTCGTCGACGGCGCCCTCGGCTCGCACACGGCGTGCCTGCACGAGCCGTACGCCGACGCCGCCCACACCGGCACGGCCTACCTGGACGCCGGCGCCGTCGCCGCCCATGTCGTCGCCTGCACGGAGGCGGGGCTCCAGGCGGGCTTCCACGCCATCGGGGACGCCGCGGTGGCCTCGGTGGTCGAAGGCGTGCGGGAGGCGGCCGAGAAGGTCGGCCTGGCCCGTGTGCGGGCGGCCCGGCACCGTGTCGAGCACGCCGAGATGCTCACCCCGGACACCGTCGCCGCCTTCGCCGAACTCGGCCTCACCGCCTCCGTCCAGCCCGCGTTCGACGCGCTGTGGGGCGGGGAGGAGGGCATGTACGCCCAGCGGCTCGGCGTCGACCGCGCCCGCACCCTGAACCCGTTCGCGGCCCTGCTGCGCGCCGGCGTACCCCTGGCGTTCGGCTCCGACAGCCCGGTCACGGCCCTCGACCCCTGGGGCACCGTCCGCGCGGCGGCCTTCCATCGCACGCCGGAGCACCGGGTCTCCGTGCGCGCCGCGTTCACGGCGCACACGCGGGGCGGCTGGCGGGCGATCGGGCGGGACGACGCGGGGGTCCTGGTGCCGGGCGCCCCCGCGGACTACGCGGTGTGGCGCACCGGCGAACTCGTCGTCCAGGCTCCCGACGACCGTGTCGCCCGCTGGTCCACCGACCCCCGTTCGGGCACCCCTGGCCTGCCCGACCTGAGCCCCGGCTCCGACCTGCCCGTCTGCCTGCGGACCGTGGTCGCGGGGCGAACGGTTTTCGTACGGCCGGGCGAGTGATCTCGCCGGACGACAAGAAACCGATCATGGCCGTTCGGCGCGCCGCGCCACCTGCGGATCCTCCCCGCCGACCAGGCATGTGAGGGAATCGTCGCAGGTCAAACGACAGTTGACAGTTGGCGGCAGGGGGCGGGTAGGTTCTGCCGGGTCCACCACCGGACGTCCGACCGGGGAACTTCCGCGCGGTCGTCGAAGCGCCGCTGGGTCAGGGGCGGTGTGCCGCACCGGCGCACCACCGCTGGCAGCCAGGCCCAGGGTTCGCGCTCCGGCGAGGGAACGTTCCGGCCCGGTCGGGTAGGTGCGACCCGGGTGGGGCCCGGACGCTCAGTAGACAACGGCTTTCGGTCGACCCGCAGCCAGCGGGCCCCAGGTCGGCCCGAAGGGCGTCGGGCCCCCATCCGCAGCGGCGGTCCCCCACCCCGCGGCCGCCTCGCCGGGCGTGCGAGATCTGCTGCGGCGGCGCACAGGCTACACAGAGCCCGCTCCCGCACACCCCCTGTTGAATCGACACCCCTCTGGACACCGGCCGACACTCCATCGCAGGCCGCGGCCACTATGGTGGTCCCCTGCGTACGGAGGACTCGAAGGGGCAGCAGTGAACGACGGCGACGGGACCCTCGCGGCTCAAGGCCAGGAGAGGCGGTTCGGCCCGCTCGGCACGGCCTTGGTGATCATCCCGACCTACAACGAGGCGGAGAACATCAAGGCGATCGTGGGCCGGGTGCGCAAGGCCGTTCCCGACGCGCACGTCCTGGTGGCCGACGACAACAGCCCCGACGGCACCGGCAAGCTCGCCGACGAGCTGGCTGTCGAGGACGATCACGTCCAGGTGCTGCACCGCAAGGGCAAGGAAGGGCTCGGCGCGGCCTATCTCGCGGGCTTCCGCTGGGGCATGGAGAACGGCTACGGCGTCCTCATCGAGATGGACGCCGACGGCTCGCACCAGCCCGAGGAACTGCCGCGGCTGCTCACCGCGCTCAAGGGAGCCGACCTCGTCCTCGGCTCCCGCTGGGTGCCGGGCGGGCGCGTGGTGAACTGGCCCAGATCCCGCGAGTTCATCTCCCGCGGCGGCAGCCTCTACTCCCGAGTGCTGCTCGACGTCCCCGTCCGTGACGTCACCGGCGGCTACCGGGCGTTCCGCCGCGAGACCCTCGAAGGACTGGGCCTCGACGAGGTCGCCTCCCAGGGGTACTGCTTCCAGGTCGACCTCGCCCGCCGCGCGATCAAGGCGGGCTACCACGTCGTCGAGGTGCCCATCACCTTCGTCGAGCGCGAGCTGGGCGACTCCAAGATGAGCCGCGACATCCTCGTCGAGGCGCTGTGGCGGGTCACGGCGTGGGGCGTGGGGGAGCGGGTCGGCAAGGTGCTGGGACGGGACGGCAAGAAGGCCTGATCATCCCCTTATCCCGTGCTGAGCCCGGGCCAGGCACACTGGGAGCATGACGACTGGCGTTCCGTCCTCGACCCACCCCGCCCGGCCCCGGCGTTCCCGGCTGCGCACGTTTCTGCCGCTGGGCGTCGCCGCGTGGCTGGTGTTGGAGATCTGGCTGCTCACGGTGGTCGCGGGCGCGGCCGGCGGGTTCACGGTCTTCCTGCTGCTCGTCGCCGGTTTCGTCGGGGGCTCGGCAGTGGTCAAGCGGGCCGGGCGGCGGGCGTTCCGGGCGTTGTCCGAGACGCTGCAACAACAGCAGGGCGGGGCGGCCGCTGCCGGTCCCGGCTCCGACTCCGGCTCTGGCTCCGGGAAGAGTGAGGGCAACGGCTTCCTGATGCTGGGGGGCCTGTTGCTGATGCTGCCGGGGCTGGTCTCGGACGCGGTGGGGCTGGTGCTGCTGATTCCGCCGGTGCAGAAAGCGTTGGGACGCTATACGGAGCGGACCTTCGAGCGGAAGATCCGTGCGGCCGGTGCGGGGACCTTCGGGGACGCCTTTCAGCAGGCGCGTATGCATCGGCCTGACGGGAAGGTCGTACAGGGGGAGGTCATCCGGGACGACGCGGGTGCCGGGGAGGGCTCGTCGGAGGGGCCTCGTCCTCCGCTGAATCGCTGAAGCGGGTCCTCGCCCCCCGCCGCCCCTACCCGTCCCGTCCTCAAGGGCCTGTGCCCTTCGGCCTGCAGCTGATCGTCCGGTGGGGGTTCTCGCGCAGTTCCCCGCGCCCCTTCACGGTCTGCGGCCCTTTCGGGGCCCGACATAGGCATGCCGAAGACCGCGGGCGCCGTACATGATCGTACGGCGCCCGCGGTCATCGGTTGCGCTGTGTGTCCGTCCGGCCCCCGGAGGGGTCAGGCGGACTTGCGGCTGTCTCGCGGATGTACCGCGATGTTCATCGCGCCGGAGCGGAGAACCGCCAGGCGCTCTTCGAGGACCTCTTCGAGCTCCTCACGGGTGCGCCGCTCCATCAGCATGTCCCAATGCGTACGCGCGGGCTTGGCCTTCTTTTCCTCAGGGCCGTCGCCGTCCACGAGGAGTGCCTGGGCCCCGCAGACCTTGCACTCCCACTCCGGCGGAATCTCCGCCTCGACCGAGAAGGGCATCTCGAAGCGGTGCCCCTTCTCGCATGCGTACTCCACGGCCTGGCGCGGAGCCAAGTCGATGCCGCGGTCCGTCTCGTAGCTGGTCACCACGAGGCGCGTGCCGCGAAGAGCTCGCTCACTCATGAATCGTGCCTCCCGGGCTTGTCGCCCACAGGACAGGTGTCGCTGTCGTCGTCATCCGGTCAACGTCCGGTCGGCGGTAAAGATTCCCGTTCCGTGTCCCGTTCCGGGTAGTGCGTCGCCGTCGTAGCCGCAGCCTTGTCAACCAGTGCAGTACCCACCGGCGCCCGGTTTGTCACATCTGACAGCAGATGTCACCCAGCGTTTCGGCATCTTTGACGCGCAGTAACGGTACGCCTGGCAGGCCAAACGCGTACACTACAGCCCTTTCGCCTCCGGCGCTAAATCCTGTCCGGCACGGGATTGCCCGCGTCGCTGATCGCCCGGCGCACCGGGACCCTCGTGAGCAGGGCGAATCCCAGGACGAAGAAGGCCACCAGCGAGATGATCGCGTCTCGATAACTTCCGGTCAGCTGATAGGTCACGCCGAACAGCAGTGGGCCCAGCCAGCTCATGCCGCGGTCGCTCATCTCGTACGCGGCGAAGTACTCGGCCTCCTTGCCCGGCGGGACGAGATGGGAGAAGAGGGAGCGGGACAGGGCCTGGCTGCCGCCGAGGACCAGACCGATGCCCGAGGCGAGGACGAAGAACCACAGCGGGGCACTCGCCGGGAGGAAGTAGCCGGCGGCGAGGATCAGGGTCCAGGCGACCAGGGAGCCGAGGATCGTGCGCTTGGCGCCGTAGCGGCGGGAGAGCCGGCCCATGCCGAGGGCGCCCCCCACCGCCAGGATCTGCACCAGCAGCACGGCCACGATGAGCGTGGACTGCTCCAGGTCGAGTTCCTCGGAGCCGTACACCGAGGCCTGGGAGATCACCGTCTGGATGCCGTCGTTGTAGACGAGGTAGGCGAGGAGGAAGCTCAGGGTCAGCGGGTGGCGCCGCATGTCACGGACGGTCGCGGCCAGTTGACGCAGTCCCGGGGCTGTCGCGCCCTCGGCCCCCGCGGACTCTCCGGCCGGGCGGCGCCGGTCGCGCAGGCGGTTCAGCGGGATCAGGGTGAAGGCGCCCCACCACAGGCCCGCCGAAGCCAGACAGATGCGGACGGCCATGCCCTCGGAGATGCCGAAGGAGTCGTGGGCGGTGAAGAGGATCAGATTCGCGACCAGGACCAGGGAGCCGGCCGCGTAGCCGAAGGCCCAGCCCCGGGAGGAGACGGCGTCGCGTTCCTCGGGCGGTGCGATCTGGGGCAGGTAGGAGTTGTAGAGCATCATCGCCACGGACTGCGCCGCGTTCGCCACGACCAGCAGGGCGCCGCCGAGCAGATAGCGCTCGCCGTCCAGGAAGAACATCCCCGCCGTCGCGGCGGCGCCGACATAGGCGGTCGCGGCCAGGAGCGGCTTCTTGCGGCCCGTACGGTCGGCGGCCGCGCCCACCAGCGGCATGATCACCACGGCCAGGATCACCGACAGGGACACCGAGTACGCGAAGAAGGAGCCGGCGCGGACCGGTATGCCCAGCGGGTGGACGTAGCCGTCCGGGTCGGCGGCGGCCTTGGCGACCTCGGTCAGATAGGGGCCGAGGAACACGGTCAGGACGCTGGTCGAATAGACGGAGCAGGCCCAGTCGTAGAAGTACCAGCCGCGCTGTTCGCGCCGTCTGCCCGCGGCCTCGTCGGCCGCGTCCGTCCGCACGGTGTCGGTGCCCACCCGTGCCCCTCGCTTCCCCGTGAACGGGCCGCGCGAGGGTGTCAGACCCAGGTCCCCCGGTCCTCCAGCACCTTGCGCAGCGTGTCGATGTGATCGGTCATGATGCCATCGACACCCAGGTCCAGGAGCCGGTGCATGCGTTGCGGTTCGTTCACGGTCCAGACGTGCACCTGCAGCCCGCGCGCGTGGGCCGCCCGTACGAAACGGTGGTCGACCACGGGCACCCCGGCGTGCGACTCGGGCACCTGCGCGGCGACCGCCGAGCGGCGCACCGTGGCGGGGACACCCCACGACCGCAGCCGCAGCGCCAGCACGCCGCTCGTGCCGTACGAGGTGGCCAGGCGCGGACCGGCGAGGCGCTGGGCGCGGGCCACTCGGGACTCGGCGAAGGAGCCTACGCAGACCCGGTCCCAGGAGTCGGTACGGGCGATCAGATTGAGCAGCGGGTGCAGCGCGGGCTCCGCCTTGACGTCGACGTTCCAGCGGACGTCGGGGAACTCTTCGAGGAGCTCCTCGAAGAGGGGGACCGGTTCGACGCCCGCCACGCGCGCGTGGCGGATCTCCCTCCACGTCAGGTCGGCTATCCGACCGGCCCCGTCGGTCATCCGGTCCAGGGTCGCGTCGTGGAAGGCGGCGAGCTTGCCGTCGCGCGTGGCGTGGACGTCGGTCTCGATGTAGCGGTAGCCCGACTCCACCGCCCGCCGGAACTGGGCCGTGGTGTTCTCCAGGCCGTCGGCCGCTCCGCCCCGGTGGGCGAAGGCGATCGGGCCCGGGTGGTCGAGGTAGGGGTGGCGTATGAGGGCGGTCACCCGGGCAGTATGGCTCGCTTCGATGGACCGGTGGCGACGACCGTGCTGCCGGATTCCGAGGGTACGGCGAACACCCGCAGGGAGAACTGGGCGAGGGGGCCTATGCAGAGGGCGTAGAGCAGGGTGCCCACCCCGACCGTGCCGCCGAGGGCGAAGCCGCTCGCCAGCACCGCCACCTCCACGGCCGTCCGCATCAGCCGGAGCGAGCGGCCGGTACGCCGGTGCAGCCCCGTCATCAGGCCGTCACGCGGGCCCGGGCCGAAGCGGGCCGCGATGTAGAGCCCGGTCGCCGCGCCGTTCAGTACGATCCCGGCGGCCAGCAGGGGTATCCGGACGACCATGGTGTGCGCCTCCGGCACCAGCGCCAGGGTGGCATCCATCGCGATGCCCACCACGAAGACGTTGGAGACCGTGCCGAGGCCCGGGCGCTGGCGGAGCGGGATCCACAGGAGCAGCACCACCGCCCCCACGACGATCGACACCACCCCGATGGTCAGCCCGGTCAGCTCCGCCAGGCCCTGGTGCAGCACGTTCCAGGGCTCCAGTCCGAGACCGGCCTGTACGAGGAGCGCGGAGCTGGCGCCGTACAGCGCGAGACCGATGTAGAGCTGGACCAACCGGCGACCTCGATGCCGCTGTGCGGATGCCGGTGGGTCCTGCTGTGGGTCCTGATGCGGATCCTGTTGTGGCTCGTGCTGTGCGGGCAAGACGTTCCCCCCTGGTGGTGCCGGTGGCCTGACGCATGACACTCTGTGGCTTGAAGAAAGATGGCATCCATGGCCAATTCGCGGAAGGTGGACTGGAATCATGGCGCAGTGGACTTCGGCGGTCGGCGCGGCGCAGCTCGCGCGGCTGCTCACCTCGCAGCAGGAGCGTCCCGCCGGCCCCGGCACCCGCCGCCCGCCCGCCTACCGTGCGCTCGCCGACGGGATCCGTCTGCTGGTGCTGGAGGGCCGTGTGCCCGTCGCCGCCCGGCTGCCCGCCGAGCGGGAGCTGGCGCTCTCCCTCTCCGTGAGCCGTACGACCGTCGCGGCGGCCTACGAGGCGCTGCGCACGGAGGGGTTCCTGGAGTCCCGGCGGGGAGCGGGCAGTTGGACCGCGGTACCGGCGGGGAAGCCGTTGCCCGCGCGTGGCCTGGAGCCGCTGCCCCCCGAGGCGCTCGGCTCGATGATCGACCTGGGCTGTGCCGCCCTGCCCGCTCCCGAGCCCTGGCTCACCCGGGCCGTGCAGGGCGCGTTGGAGGAACTGCCGCCCTACGCCCACACGCACGGCGACTACCCGGCCGGACTGCCCGCCCTGCGCTCCATGCTCGCCGACCGGTACACCGCGCGCGGCATTCCGACGATGCCCGAGCAGATCATGGTGACCACCGGCGCGATGGGCGCCATGGACGCCATCTGCCACCTCTTCGCCGGGCGCGGTGAGCGGATCGCGGTGGAGTCGCCGTCGTACGCCAACATCCTGCAGTTGATGCGGGAGGCGGGGGCGCGGCTGGTGCCGGTCGCCATGGCGGACGGGCTCGCCGGGTGGGACATGGACCGGTGGCGTCAGGTGCTGCGGGACGCGGCGCCCCGACTGGCGTACGTCGTCGCCGACTTCCACAACCCGACGGGGGCGCTCGCCGACGAGGACCGTCGGCGGGGGCTCGTCGACGCGGCTCGGGGTGCCGGGACGGTGCTCGTCGCGGACGAGACGATGAGCGAGCTGTGGCTCGACGACGTGGAGATGCCGCGGCCCGTGTGCGCCTTCGATCCGGCGGGGTCCACGGTGATCACGGTCGGGTCGGCCAGCAAGGCGTTCTGGGCGGGGATGCGGATCGGGTGGGTGCGGGCGGCGCCGGATGTGATCCGGAGTCTGGTCGCGGCTCGGGCGTACGCGGATCTGGGGACGCCCGTGTTGGAGCAGTTGGCCGTGAACTGGCTGATGAGCACGGGGGGTTGGACGCAGGCCGTGGGGGTGCGGCGGGAGCAGGCCAGGGAGAACCGGGACGCCTTGGTGGCCGCGGTGCGCCGGGAGCTGCCGGACTGGGAGTTCTCGGAGCCTCGGGGTGGGCTGACGCTGTGGGTCCGCACCGGGGGGCTCTCGGGGTCGCGGCTCGCCGAGGTGGGGGAGCGGGTGGGGGTTCGGGTGCCGTCCGGGCCTCGGTTCGGGGTGGACGGGGCGTTCGAGGGGTATGTGCGGCTGCCGTTCACCGTGGGGGGAGCGGTGGCCGAGGAGGCGGCGGCGCGGCTGGCGGCGGCGGCGCGGTTGGTGCGGGACGGGGCGTCCGGCGGGGGCGAGGGGCCGCGGACGTTCGTGGCGTGAGGGTCCGGTGGGTGGGTGGACGGCGGCGGGAGCGGGACGGGAGTTGGTTCGCCCACCGGAGTTAGCCGGGCGTCGCGCCGTCCATCCGCCGGACCCTCACGCCGCCCCCTGGCGGCACGACCGGCGGCGGGGGAGGAGCCTGCGGCGGGGACGGTCGCGCGCCTGGGGCCGGACGGGACGTGCGGGGCTCAGGTCTCCACCGGGGCCGTCTTCGTGAGGGCGTCCGCCGGGGTCGTGTGGGGTGGGAGCAGGTCGAGGACTGCCTGGCGGTGGGGTTCGGGGGTGATGTCGTCGTAGGGGTCCGGGGTGGTGGGCACCTGGAGGCGGAGGGCGGGGGCGAGGCCCAGGCGGGCGTAGCCGCGGCCCGGGGGCATGTCCGGGGTGGGCGTGGTGGGAGGTGCGGCGCCCAGGACCGTCTCGACCTGCTCGGGGGAGGCGGGACCCAGGACGACACGCGCGCGGGTGTGCTGACGTACCGCGTCCGTGAGGGCGTCCAGGTGGTCGAACTGTTCGGTGATCACGACGGTGACGTCGACCGCGCGGCCGTGCCTGAGGGGGATCTGGAGGAGGGACTGCGGGTCGGGCCGGCCCTCGGCCGCGGCGAGGTGGGTCAGCACGCTCGGGCGGTCCAGGAGGAGCCAGAGGGGGCGACGGATGTCGTCCGGCGCCGGCCTGCCTGCCTGGCGGGCCCGGTTCGTGGCGATCAGCCGGCGCTCCGTCTCCTGGGACGCCCACTCCAGGCTCGCCAGGGCCCCCGAGAGCCCGCTCTCCACGGCGAGCACCCCGTCGCGGCCGGTCAGGCACGCGTACTCACCGCTGCCACCGCCCTCGACGATGACGACGTCGCCGTGCTGGAGCGCCTGGAGGGCGATCGAGCGGAGCAGGGTCGTGGTGCCGCTGCCGGGCTCGCCCACGGCCAGCAGATGAGGTTCGGTGGACCGGGCGCCGGTGCGCCAGACGACCGGCGGCACATCCCGCTGCTCCTCCCCGAAGGAGAGGGGCAGGGTGCGCTGGACGTGGGTCTCGTCGGTGAAGCCGAGGACCGTCTCGCCCGGTGCCGTCACGAACCGCTGGGCGGTGATGTCGGTGGCGAGCGGGGGGAGGACGGCGACGGTGAGCTCGTTGCCCTCCTCGTCCCAGGTGAAGCGGTACTCGCGGCCGCGTCCCGCCTTGGTGTGCAGCAGTTGCTCGATGCGCGCGCGGGCCTCGGGATCGCCGTCCGTGAAGTACGCCGGGTAGCGGATCAGCAGATGGCAGACACGGCCGGTGGCGTCGAACGCGTAGGTGGGGAAGGCCTTGTCCCAGGCCCCGCCGTGCGCGTAGAGCGGCTCGGGGTCCTCGGCGGCCGAGAAGCAGGGGACCAGGGCCTCGTAGAGGGAGCGCAGGCGCTGGGTCTGGGACTCGTCGGGGCCGGCCGGCTCGGTGGCGGCGCTCCCGCGGCCCGCCCAGGCTGCCGCCGCCATCAGGGCGATGACGGCGAGCAGCAGGCCGTACGGCACCAGGGTCACGACCAGGACGATCGAGGCCGCCAGGAAGAGCAGTGACCCGCGACGTTCCTTCGGGGTCTCGGCCCATCTGCGGCGCCCGGCGGCGACCAGCCGGCGCAGTCCACGCGTGATCGTGATCAACGGGTGGAGGACGTCGGTGGCGCCGTCGGCCGCCGTCCGGGCCAGCTCCCGGCTCCTGGCGAGGTGCGCGCCACCGGTGCTCAGAATGCGGGGGAGGGGGACCCGGGCCACGGCTGTCTCCTGGGGGTGCGTGCGGAAGAGGGGGCGGGTCAGAACTTGATCCCGCCGAGGAGGCTCGCGAGGCTCTCGCCGCCCGCTGTGATGCTCGGGGCGATGTTCGTGCTGGCGAGGTAGAAGCCGAAGAGCGTGACGACGATGCAGTGCGAGGCCTTCAGTCCGTCCTTGCGGAAGAACAGGAAGACGATGACGCCGAGCAGGACGACGCCTGAGATGTTCAGGATCATTTGGGCTCTCCTGGTTGATGGGGACAATCACCATGAGTTCTTCCAAGGTCACAGCATGTATCCATACGATAAAAGGTGCAT
Organism: Streptomyces akebiae; assembly: GCF_019599145.1. Classification (NCBI taxonomy): domain Bacteria; kingdom Bacillati; phylum Actinomycetota; class Actinomycetes; order Kitasatosporales; family Streptomycetaceae; genus Streptomyces; species Streptomyces akebiae. The sequence goes on from NZ_CP080647.1 coordinate 8,593,105, forward strand.
ATGGGTGAAATTCCGAAGATTTCACCCTGGCGGCCGAATCGGCGTTGGGCCGTCCGAGCTGGGCTGTTGCGCGCGAGGGGACTCGGTGTGATCTTTGCCTCGGCTCTGTCCCCTGATGTGCGCTTCGAGCCAGTACCCTGGCGATTCACCCGTTCGGCTCGAAGCGCGTATGTGAGAGGTGGTCCCGGCGATGAGCGAAGCCCCCGACCCGGAGGTCGTGGAGCTGGCGACCAAGATCTTCGATCTGGCCCGGCGGGGCGAGACCGAGGCGCTCGTGGCGTACGTCGACGCGGGTGTGCCGGCCGACCTCACCAACGACCGCGGCGACTCGCTCGTGATGCTCGCCGCGTACCACGGTCACGCCGACGCCGTACGGGCCCTCCTGGCCCGCGGCGGCGAGGCCGACCGCGTCAACGACCGCGGCCAGACCCCTCTCGCGGGGGCGGTTTTCAAGGGCGAGGAGAGTGTCATCCGGGTCCTCCTGGACGGCGGGGCCGACCCGGCCGCGGGCACTCCGAACGCGGTCGACACCGCCCGCATGTTCGGCAAGACGGAACTGCTCGAACTGTTCGCGGCACACTGATCAACATGTTCTGACCAGGCACAACACGAAAGACGGGGGAGGCGGTACGGGGCCGCCGGAAATTTCGGTCGCGGCAGCGAGAACCGCCGGGTCATCATGACGTCGTGATTCACGGACATGATGGCTGGGCAGGTGTTGCCGCACCGCGTGGGCCGTGATGCGGTCCGCATGGGCCACCGACGAGAGGCAGAGGAAGATGGTCTTCAGCAAGCAAGAGACGGCGGGCGCTCCGACGTGTGGTCACGCGGCCAGGTAATGCAGGATTCCCGGTTGCGTCGACGCTTGATGTGAGGCTGTTTCCCATGTTCGAACCGGTCATAGCGCCCAGCGGTACGCTGCTCGGCCTGCTGCAGCGGGGCCGCGGCGACGGCACCCTGCACGCGCTCACCGCCCCGCGGGCCGAGGCGCTCGCGGCACTGAACCACTGTGTGCTGAGCGACCCCCGCCACGACTGGCAGGTGGAGAACCGCTCCCTGTACTACGCCCGTCTCTACCTCGATCTGAGCGGCGAGCTCGACGAGATCGAGCGGCACCTCTTCGACGCCGAGGACGTGCTCGACACCGACGAGTCGCGCACCGGGCTTGCCCTCGCGGTCCTCGGGCACCTCGCCTCGTACGGCAGGCGGGACGCACTCGAACTGCTGCGCAGGTACGCCGCCGTGGGCACCAGCTGGGCCTGGGCCCTGGACGAGCTGGCCCTCAGGGACGACGACGAGGGGCTGCGCTCCCTCGCCGAACCCGTCCTGGCCCGCTTCACCACCGATCCGGAGGGCGAGGCCGAGCTGGCCGCCACCGTCCGCGACGCCTTCGAACCACGGCCCTGGCGGCTGTGGGCCGACGATCCCCGCGAGGCGATCGCCACCCGCGTGCGCGCCGCCCAGGAGACGGGCTGTTTCGACCGCTGGCAGCGACAGATGCGGCCGAGCGGACCCCGGCCGGGGTGGAGCGTCAGGGCCGTGTTCGAGTGGGCCCAGCAGGGCATCGAACGTGGCGCGGTGCTCCATGTGCCGGCCGCCCGGTGTCTGACCGCCGTCGCGGGCCCCGAGGATCGGCCCGAGATCCTCTCCGCCGCCAGGTCGGGCGACGACGGCGCCCGTTGCACCGCGTTGCGCTACCTCGCCGACGGCAACGATCCCGACGCCCTCGACCTGATCGAGGGCGCCGTGACCGACGGTACGGCGATGGTCGTGGAGGCCGCCGTCGACGCCTTCGAACGGATGCGCAGTGTGGCCGCCGTCGACCGGGCACGCGGCTGGGTGCACCGGCCCGATCCGCTCGGCGCCGCGGCCGGACGGATGCTCGCCTGCCTCGGTGGGGCCAAGGACGGCGACCTGGTCCTCGGCGCGCTGCGCGAGGCCGTGCGCGGCGAAGGACCGGACGCGATGACCCTGTGGACGCTCGTCGACGGCGCCGGGCGCCTGGGCATCGTCTGCGCCGCGCCCGTCCTGCGCCACATCTACCGCGAGACCGCCTCCTCCCACCTCCGCGGCCGCGCCGCCCGAGCGCTCGCCGCCACCGACCCCTCCTTCGCGGCCGGGTTCGCCGTCGAGTGCCTCTGGGACTGCGAGGAGACCACCCGCGAGATCGCCGCCCGGCACGCCGAGACGGGAGACGCGCGAGTCGTCGACCAACTCCGCAGGCTCGCCGCCGACCCGGCCGAGGAGGACGACGTACAGACAGCCGTACGCAGTCGGATCGGTCCTGACATGCCCGCAGTGTGAACATCCGGCGACCCGGAGGTCAGGAGGGCATGGACACGGCCTGACCTGGACAGGTGTGCAGCGCAACGCTCATGGGACGTTCCCCGCGCGGAAAGATCCACGTTGACGCGGCCACGTCCAGCCCGACGACAACACGGGTATGCGTGTCGTCATCGTGACCGAGTCCTTTCCCCCTGATGTGAACGGTGTGGCCCACTGCGCCCAGCAGACCGCACGGCACCTCGTCGCGCGGGGGCACGCCCCGCTCGTCGTGGCCCCGGCCACCGCCCAGGGGGCCGGAGCCGACCTCCAGGCGCCGTGCCCCGTCGTCCGCGTCCCCTCCCTCCCGCTCCCGGGCTACCCCCAGGTCCGCGTCGCCCTGCCCAGCCGCCGGGTCGCCGCGGCGATCGTCGAGCACCGGGCCGACATCGTCCACCTGGCCAGTCCCTTCGTCCTCGGCGTGCGCGGCATGGCGGCCGCCGCCCGTCTCGGTGTTCCCGCCGTCGCCATCTACCAGACCGACCTCGCCGGATACGCCCGCACCTACGTGCACGCCGGTGAGGCGGCGGCCTGGCGGCGCATCCGCTCCGTGCACGCCGCCGCCGACCGCACCCTCGCCCCGTCCAGCGCGGCCCTGCGCGACCTGAAGGCACACGGTGTGCCCCGGGTCAGTCTGTGGCCGCGTGGCGTCGACACCGTCCGGTTCCGCCCCGACCTGCGCGACGAGGCGCTGCGCCGCGAGCTGGCGCCGAACGGTGAGCTGATCGTCGGATACGTCGGCCGTCTCGCGCCCGAGAAGCAGATCGAACTGCTCGCGGGAGTGTGCGGTCTGCAGGGCGTGCGGGTCGTGGTGGTGGGCGACGGGCCGAGCGAACCCGGGCTGCGCGAAGCCCTGCCGGGGGCTGTCTTCCTGGGCCGCCGCACCGGCGACGAACTCGCGCGGATCTTCGCCTCGTTCGACGTCTTCGCCCACACCGGGCCCTTCGAGACCTTCTGCCAGACCGTGCAGGAGGCCATGGCCAGCGGGGTGCCGGTGGTGGCTCCCGCCGCCGGGGGGCCGCTGGACCTCGTCGCCCACGGGCGCACGGGGCTCCTCGTCCCGCCGCGCGACGCGGCCGCCGTACGCGATGCCGTATGGTCGCTCGCCGCCGACCCGGCGTTGCGGGCCGCCTACGGGGCCGCCGGACGGGCCATGGTCGAGGGACGCACGTGGGCGGCCGTCGGCGATCAGCTCATAGGGCACTACGCCGACGTGCTGACGGCGCGGACGGCGGTGGCGGCATGAGCGGGGCCGCTGTCGAGGGGGCACGGACGGACGGTGCCCGGACGGGGCTGCGGATCGTGCGGCTCGCCAACTTCGTCGCGCCCTCCTCGGGCGGACTGCGGACCGCCCTGCGGGAGCTGGGCCGAGGATACGAGGCGGCCGGGCACGAGGCCGTGCTGGTCGTGCCCGGCGAGCGGTACACCGACCGCGCGACCGAGCAGGGCCGGGTGATCACCCTGCCCGGACCGCTGCTGCCGGGGACCGGTGGCTACCGGGTTCTCACGGACAAGGGCCGGGTGGCCCGCCTCCTGGAGTCGCTGGAGCCCGACCGGCTGGAGGTCTCCGACCGGACCACGCTGCGCTGGACGGGGAAGTGGGCGCGGCGGGCCAGGGTGCGCGCGGTGATGGTCTCGCACGAGACCGCCGACGGCGTGCTGCGGACCTGGGGGCTGCCGGAGGGGATGGCCCGGCGGGCGTCGGACGCCCTCAACGTCCGTACGGGCCACACCTACTCGCGGGTGGTGTGCACCACCGAGTTCGCCGAACGGGAGTTCGTACGGATCGGTGCGCGCAACGTCGTACGGGCGCCCCTGGGCGTCGACCTCGTGGCACGGCACCCCGCCCTGCGCGACCGTGGGCTGCGGGAACGGCACGCGCGCGTGGACGAGGTCCTGCTGGTGATGTGCTCCCGGCTGTCCGTGGAGAAGCGGCCCGGCACGGCCGTCGACGCCCTGGAGGCGCTGCTCGCGCGCGGGCGGCGGGCCGTACTGGTCGTCGCCGGGGACGGGCCGCTGCGCGGCAGGCTCGAACAGCGGGCCAAGGGGTTGCCGGTGACCTTCTTGGGGCACGTGGGCGACCGCGAGACGCTGGGCGCGCTGCAGGCCTCCGCCGATGTGGCCCTGGCGCCCGGTCCCGCCGAAACGTTTGGGCTGGCTGCTCTGGAGGCCATGGCCTGCGGTACGCCCGTGGTGGCCAGCTTCTCCTCCGCGCTGCCGGAGGTCATCGGATCGGCCGGCGCCACGGCGGCCGACAATGGGGAGTCCTTCGCGGACGCCGTCGAACTGCTGCTGGACCGGTCCGAGGGCGAACGCCGGGAGGCGGCACGCGCGCGTGCCGAGTGCTTCGGCTGGGGGACCGCGGTGGACTCCTTTCTCGCCGCGCACGACGCGACCGTCGGGCGCCCGGTGCGGGAGGGCGTGGGATGAGAGCCCCGCGGTTCGTGGCCCTCGGTGACTCCCTCACCGAGGGCGTGGGTGACCCCGTCGAAGGCGGCCGGCGGGGCTGGGCCGCGCTGCTCGCCGAAGGCCTCGGAGCGGACGCGGGGCCGGGGGAGGGGCCGGGGGAGGGGCCGGGCGTGGGTGTGGGCGTGCGGCCGGGCGTGGAGTTCGTCAACCTGGCCGTCAGCGGCGCCCAGACGCGCGACGTCCTGGACCGGCAGCTGTCCGCCGCGCTCGAACTCCGCCCGGACGTCGCCTCGGTCGTCATCGGCGTCACGACACCCTGCGGTGCACCTTCGACATCCACGCCGTCACCGCCCGCCTCGACGCGGTCTACGGGGCCCTCCGGGAGCGCGGAGCGGTGCTGCTCACCGCCTGCCTGCCCGATCCCGGGGCGATGCTCGGCCTGCCCGGGGCGCTCGCCAGGCCCCTCGCCCGGCGGCAGCGGGCCGTCAACACCGTGGTGCACGCCCTGTCCGAGCGCCACGGAGCCGTTCATCTGCACGCCTCGGAGGGCGCCTGGCTGACGGACCGCGCGATGTGGAGCGCGGACCGGCTGCACCCCGGGGAGCGGGGGCACCGGCAGCTCGCCCTCCGCTTCCACGCCCTGCTCACCGAGGCGGGGATCGCCCTCGGCCCCGCGCCCTCCGCCGAGCCCGAGTCCGCGGCACCCGGCCGCGGCGCCGGCCTCTGGTGGCTGGCCACCGCGGGCACCGGCTGGGTGGCCAGGCGCTGCACGGACCTGCTGCCGCAACTTCTGGCCCTCGCCGCCGCCGAGGTACGCCACAAGGCGCGCGGCACCAGCGCCCGGCTGGACCTGTCCGCCTCCCACGCGGTGGCGTCGGCCCTGGCCGCGCTGGCGGTGTCCGATCAGCGGCCGGAGGCAGCGTGAGGCAACAGGGAACGTGCTGGTCAACGGCGGTGTCGAATGGCGACGAAGCGCACCGGGGTGCCCGGCGTGGCCTGGGCCGCGCCGGGCAGGTCCGCCGAATGGACCACCGCGATCACCGGGTAGCCCCCGGTGGTCGGGTGATCGGCGAGGAAGACGACCGGGCGGCCGTCCGGTGGCACCTGGACGGCGCCCAGCACCATCCCCTCGCTGGGGAGTTCACCCGCCCGGGAGCGCTCCAGGGCGGGCCCCTCCGTGCGCAGCCCGATGCGGTTGCTCGCCGAGGAGACGGCGTAAGGGTGCCTGGTGAGGGTGCGGAGCGCCGCGTCCGTGAACCAGTCGTCGCGGGGGCCCAGGGTGACGCGCAGGACGAGTTCCGAGGGCGGCGCCGGGTGCGGGCCGACGTCCACGCGCGTGTGGAGATGGCTCGGGCGGCCGAGCGGGAGCACCGTGCCGTCCGTCAGCGGAGGCGGGCCGAGGCCCGACAGCAGGTCGGTGGAGCGGCTACCGAGGACCGGCTCCACGGTCACACCGCCGGAGACGGCGAGATAGCCGCGTACGCCGGAGTGCGCCGGTCCGATGTCCAGCACCGCCCCTCCGGGCACCCGTACGGGTGCTCCCCAGGCGACCGGGCGGCCGTCCACGGTGACTGCGCAGGGGGCGCCTCCGACCGCCACGATGACCGCCGAGCGGGGCCGCACGGAACAGCCGTTGAGAGTGGTCTCCAGGACAGCCGCGTCCGGGGGGTTGCCCACCAGGCGGTTGACCAGGGCGGCCGCCGGGGCGTCGAGGGCGCCTGCGCGGGGCACGCCGAGGTGGGCGTGTCCAGGACGGCCCTGGTCCTGGACGGTGGTCAGGGCACCGGCCCGGACGACGACGAGGGCGCGGTCGGTCACGGGGTCGCCACCGGTGTGAAGCGGACCCGGGTACCCGGAGCCAGCAGAGCGGCCGGCACGCGCGTGTGGTCCCACAGAACGGCGTCCGTGGTACCGATCAGCTGCCAACCGCCGGGGGAGGAACGCGGGTACACGCCGGTGTACGGGCCGGCCAGGGCCACCGACCCCGTGGGGACGGCCGTGCGTGGGGTCGCCCTGCGCGGGACCTCGCGGGGCAGCCCGGTGAGGTAGCCGAATCCCGGGGCGAAGCCGCAGAAGGCCACACGGTACTCGGCCGCCGCGTGGATCAGAGCCACCTCGGCCTCGTCGACACCCCAGTGGGCGGCGACGTCCGTCAGATCGGGGCCGTCGTACCGTACGGATATCTCGACGACTTCCTCCGCGCGCGACGGGACGGGCGGAACCGTCCAGGAGGCGAGGCGCTCGGCGAGACGGGCCGGATCGTCGAGGCCGTCCAGGAGGACGGTACGGGCGGCGGGCACGATCTCGGCCACCGGCAGGTCGCCCCTCGCGCGGCGGCGCAGCAGCTCGGCGTGCAGGGCCTCGGCCTCCTCGCCCGTGCCCACCTCGATCAGCAGTGCGCGGTTCCCGACCGGCAGTGCCTTCATGAGAACGCCTCCACGCGTACCCCCGCGGCCGCCAGCTCGGCCCGCACCCGCCGGGCCAGCTCCACCGCGCCCGGCGTGTCACCGTGCAGGCACAGGGAGCGAGCCCGGACGAGAATGCGTTGCCCCGAGTGGGAGACGACCGTGCCGGAACGGGCCAGGCCGACGGACCGCTCGATCACGGTGGCGGTATCCGTGATCACGGCGCCCTCGTGACCGCGCGGCGCCAGAGTGCCGTGGTCGGTGTACGCGCGGTCCGCGAACGCCTCGGTGACGGCGACCAGACCGGCCCGCTCGGCCAGCTTGAGGAGCCATGAGCCGGGGAGGCCGAGGACGGGGAGCGTGGCGTCGGCGAGGCGTACCCCCTCGACCACCGCCGCCGCCTGTTCCTCGTCGTGCACGACCCGGTTGTAGAGCGCGCCGTGCGGCTTCACGTACGACACGCGGGTGCCCGCCGCGCGGGCGAAGACCTCCAGGGCGCCTATCTGGTACGCCACCTCGGCCGCCAGTTCGGCGGGCGGCACGTCCATCGCGCGCCGCCCGAATCCCGCCAGGTCGTGGTAGGAGACCTGGGCCCCGACCCGCACGCCGCGCTCGGCCGCCAGCTCGCAGACCCGCCGCATGGTGGCCGCGTCCCCGGCGTGGAAGCCGCAGGCCACGTTGGCGCTGGTGACGACGGACAGCAACTCCTCGTCGTCGGTCAGCGTCCAGCGGCCGAAGCCCTCGCCGAGGTCGGCGTTGAGATCGATGGAGCTCATGGGTCCCATTCTCCTGCTTCTTCCCTCTGCCTGTTGCTCTGGTTTCTCCGGTGGCCGGTTCCTGTCGGATCCGTCCGTCAGAGCAATCGATCAGAGCACTCGATACTGCTCGTCCCGGGCGTCGGTGAGGAACATCTGGCCCGGGGCGTGCGTGATCGCGAACGGCGGTCGTGAGGCCATCACGGCTGCCTGGGGCGTCACCCCGCAGGCCCAGAACACCGGGATGTCGTCCGGTTCCGCGTCGACGGGGTCGCCGAAGTCCGGACGGGACAGGTCCGCGATGCCGAGGCCCGCCGGCTCGCCGCAGTGCACCGGGCCACCGTGCACGGCCGGGAGCAGACTGCTCTCCCGGATCGTCGCCGCCAGATGCCCGGGCGGCACCGGACGCATCGACACCACCAGCGGGCCACGCAGCCGCCCGGCGGGCCGGCACCGGCGGGCGGTGATGTACATGGAGACGTTGCGGCCCTGCTCGATGTGGCGCATCGGGACGCCCGCCTCCGTCAGGGCCGACTCGAACGTGAAACTGCAGCCGATCAGGAACGACACCAGGTCCTTCCGCCAGACGTCGACCACGTCCGTCGGCTCCGCGACCAACTCGCCGTGCTCCCAGACCCGGTAGCGCGGCAGGTCGGTGCGCAGGTCCGCGCCCCGGGCGAGCGGCGTCGTCCACGCGCCGGCGTCCGTGACGTCGAGCACGGGGCACGGCTTGGGATTGCGCTGGCAGAACAGCAGCATGTCGTACGCCCAGTCGGCGGGCACCGAGATCAGATTCGCCTGGGTGTGCCCGGCGGCCACGCCCGCGGTGGGGCCCGCGACACCCGTACGGAACCGGGCGCGCGCCTCTTCGGGGGTCCACGCGTGCGCGTGCGGGTCGACGAAGGCGAAGGGTCGGTCGTGCGGGGCGGTGGCCGGGCCGGGGTCGTGCGTCGTGGTGGCCTGGTCGGGGTCGTGCGTGGTCGTGTGGTTCACAGGAGTTCCCTTCCGCGTGTCTCCGGGAGGCCGAGCAGGGCCACCGCCGCCAGGCCGTACCCGATCGCGCCGAAGACCAGCGCGCCGCCGACGCCCCAGCTGTCCGCCAGGAAGCCGACCGTGGTCGGGAAGACGGCGCCCACCGCGCGCCCGGTGTTGTACGTGAAGCCCTGCCCGGTGCCCCGGACGGCCGAGGGGTACAGCTCGCTGAGGAACGAACCGAAGCCGCTGAAGATCGCCGACATGCAGAACCCGAGCGGGAATCCGAGCACCAGCAGCAGGGTGTTCGCACCGTTCGGGATGTTCGCGTACGTCAGGATGCACAGCGCCGAGAGCACGGCGAAGAGCCATATGTTCCGGCGGCGGCCCAGCAGGTCGGTGAGATAGCCGCCGGTGAGGTAGCCGATGAAGGCGCCCGAGATCAGGAACGTGAGGTAACCGCCGGTTCCGACGACCGACAGACCGCGCTCCGTCTTCAGATAGGTGGGCACCCAGGTCGCCAGCGTGTAGTAGCCGCCCTGGACGCCGGTGGAGAGCAGCACCGCGAACACCGTGGTGCGCAGCAGGCCCGGTGCGGCGGCCGTGCCCGGCCGGAAGATCACGGCGAACGAGCCCTTCTCGGCGCTCTGCTCGCGTGCGGCCGCGGCCTTCGGGGCGTCCTCGACCGAGCGGCGCACCCAGATCACGAGCAGCGCGGGCAGCGCGCCGGTCCAGAACATCACGCGCCAGGCCAGGTCGTCGTCGAGGAACGAGAAGACCATCGTGTAGACGATCACGGCCAGACCCCAGCCCACCGCCCAGGAACTCTGGATCGCGCCGAGCGTACGTCCCCGGTGCTTGGCGCTCGCGTACTCGGCGACGAGGATCGCGCCGACCGCCCACTCGCCGCCGAAGCCGAGCCCCTGGAGGGCGCGGAAGACCAGCAGGGTCTCGTAGTTGGGCGCGAAGCCGCAGGCCACGGTGAACACGGCGTAGGTGATCACGGTGATCATCAGCGCCTTCACCCGGCCGATCCGGTCCGCGAGCACACCCGCGGCGGCTCCGCCGATCGCCGAGACGACCAGGGTGACCGTGGTGAAGAGCCCGGTCTGGCCGTTGTCCAGGCCGAAGTAGGCCGTGAGCGCGACCATGCTCAGCGGCAGCGTGAAGTAGTCGTACGAGTCGAGGGCATAGCCGCCGAACGCGCCGCCGAAGGCGCGGCGGCCACGCGGGCCGAGCGCCCGCAGCCAGCCGAAGGGGCCGTCGTCGTCGGGCCGGCCGTCGGGGGCGGGCTTGTCGGTGGAGGGCAGGGCCTGAGGGGGAGGGTTCGTGCTCATGGGCACCTCGCGGTGAGGGGGAGGGTGCGTGAGGACTGAGCCTTGGTGATGAAGGGCGCCTGTCCAGCAAGGTAGAGGATCGTTGAACGATCCTTCAATACCCCTGTTGTTTCGTTCTCGTGTCTGCGATTGAATTCCGGCATGGCCGCCGAACTGACGGGACTTGCCGACGACCGTGCCCTCCTGGGGCGCACCAGCACCGCCGAGCGGGTTTCGGACATCCTCCGCAGCCGCATCGCCGAGGGCTTCTTCCCGCCCGGGACCCGGCTGTCCGAGGACAGCATCGGCGGCGCCCTCGGGGTCTCCCGCAACACCCTGCGCGAGGCGTTCCGCCTGCTCACCCATGAGCGCCTCCTCGTCCACGAGCTCAACCGGGGCGTCTTCGTACGGGTGTTGACCGTCGAGGACGTGGAGGACATCTACCGCACCCGCCGCCTCGTCGAGTGCGCCGTCGTGCACGGGCTCGGCAAGCCGCCGTACGGCCTCGAAGGGCTCGCCGAAGCCGTCGCGGAGGGGCAGCGGTTCGCCCGCGAAGGCGACTGGAAAGGTGTGTCCACCGCCAACATCCACTTCCACCGCGAACTGGTCGCCCTCGCCGGCAGCGCCCGCACCGACGAGCTGATGCGCAGCGTCTTCGCCGAACTCCGGCTCGCGTTCCACGTGGTGGACAATCCGCGCAAGCTCTACGAGCCGTATCTGGCGCGCAACCTGCTCATCCTGCGGACCCTGCAACGGGGGGAGCGGGACGAGGCCGAGCGGATGCTGGCGGCGTATCTCGACGACTCGCTCCGGGGACTGGTCGAGGTCTACGGGCGGAGGGTGCGGGACAGCGCCCCGTGAGCGGCGAGGGGCTCGCCCGACGGCGCGTTTGGGTCGATGTCAGACCCAGGACCTAGTCTGTGCACCGTGACTTCACCCGCATCGACGGACAGTGTTCCGCCCCAGCTCAGCGCGGGGCCGCGCCCCGCGCCTGGGCCGGCCGCCGACGAGGGACTGGCGCGGCGGCTGCGCGCGCTCGCCTGCACCGCGCCGCTGCACGACCTGGACGCGCGCAAGGCGAACCTCGCCGGTGAGTACACGGTGTACGGCATGGCCGAGGTCGCCCTCGCAGCCATCGACCTGGTCACCCTGAACATGGACTTCGACACGGGCGCGGACCACGACCAGATCGTCGCCCGCCTCATCCCGCGCATCGCCGCCCAGGCGCCCCGGCGGCCCGTCGAGGAGCACGAGCGGGTGGCCCGCTGGGTCCTGGAGAACCTGATCAACGTCGGCAGCGTCGACCGCGGCTTCCGGGCCGTGTACGGGACCTTCGCGTCCGACGGCACCTACGTCCGCCGCGACTACGACTTCAAGCTCATCGAGGAGGTCCCCGGCTATGGGGGTGGTGTCTACCTCCGGACGACCGACGAGGCCGTCAACGTCCTCGTGGGCGCCCTCGACACCGACGTCACCAGCGCCCAGATCGCCGCCGAGGTCAAGCTGGAGGTCCTGATCAGCCGGGGCCGCCTCGCCGACGCCCAGCTCGCCGCCGAGCAGGCCCGCTACCGGACCGTGCAGTACTCCGAGACGCTGCGCAAGGCCCTGGACGCCACCCGGCGCAACGTCCGCGCGGTCGACTGGCTCCAGACCGTGCCCGACATGATCGCCGAGGCCCTCGACCACGTCGCCGACCGCTACCGCCACGAGAACGCGATCCTCACGAACATCCGCAAGGCCCGGGACGAGTCCGAGGAACCCGAGCAGAAGCGCCGCGCCGCCGAGCTGGTCGACATCGTCAAGGACTGCATCCGGCGGCACACGCAGTTGCAGTCCCGGCTGCTGGAGGCCGGGCCGCTGTTCCGCGCCGAGCAGGACCGGCAGGCCTTCGCCACGCCGATGACGACCTCCGGGATCGATCTGTACGGCCATCTCTTCGGGCCCCTGCTGCCGCTGCCCGTGGAACAGGCCCGGCGGGTGACCGACGCGTTCTTCACCCGCGGCACCGGGTTGCGCACACCCGGGTCCGTGCGAGTCGGGGACCTCGTGGAGCTGCTGTTCACCCCGCCCGTCGAGCGGGAGCACCTGGGGGCGGAGATGCCGGAGCCGGATCTGATCGCCACACCCGACGACAGTCGGTTCAGCGAGGAGCAGCTGGCGGCGGCGAAGGAACTGCTGGATCTGCCGGCGGACGCGCCGCGGCGGCTGTCCGGGCTGCTGGCGGAGGCACGGCTGCAGGATCCCGAACTGCCTTATCTGGTCGCCCTGTTGGCCGTCCACGCGGCGAGCCCCCCGGTCGGTACGGCCTACCGGCAGGGGGAGGAGAAGCTGCTGTTCGCCGTGGACGACGGGACTGAGCTGGACGATCCCGAGTTCGGTGGGGCGGATCTGATCGTGGGGATGGCGTTGCTGGACTCCGCGGGGATGGCAGCGGACCGGGAGGCGGCGTGAGGACGCCGACGAGGGCCCGGCCGTCGTTCCGGGGGCCCGGCTGTAGTTCCGGGTGCGGGTCGTTCGCGGCTGATCGCGTGGTTTCCCGCGCCCCTGGAGGGGTTGCCGTACCCCTTGGCCATGAGATCGAGGAGTTCTTGTCGTGAGTGAGCATGTCGAGTGGAGTGAGCCGGAGACGGCAGCCGCTCCGGTGGCTGCCGCCCTCACTCCCGCCGATGCCGCCGACGCCGCTCGGCTCGTCGCCTTCGGGCTTCAGCCGAAGCTGCAGCCGGCCCGTGACCAGGAGTACGGCGAGCTGTTGCGCCGGTACCGCGAGGATCCGGCGTTCGCCCGGCTCGCCGATGCCGTCGCCACCGGGCTGGGGCTGGTCGTCCTGGAGGTGTCGCCGCGCGCGGGCATGGCGGTGACGGCGGCCGAGGACTCGGTGTTCGCGGTGCGGATGGGGGACTACGCGCGGCGGACGTCGGCGGACTCGGTGGACCGCTTCCTGCACGGGCTGGCGCATCTCGCGGTGGCCGCGATGGCGTTCCCCCGTCCGGAGGACCTCGCGGACGACGGATACATCGGCAGGGTCTCGGTCAACGGGGTCGACGCCTTCGTACGGCAGGCCTGTCGGCGGCTGGAGGAGCGGGCCGAGGAGCAGGGGGAGAACACCGACCCGGCGACCGACGCGCCCGGGCTGGAGTCGGCCTGGCGGATCTGGGCGAGACGCAGCTCCACCGGGGCCACCAAGGACGCCCGCCGACTCGCCGGGTCCACCACCGGCATCATCGGCAAGGCGGTGGGCTTCCTGACCGACTCGGGCTTCCTCCAGCGCACGGGGGACGACAACGGCGGTACGTATCGCACGACCGCGCGGTACCAGCTCCAGGTGCGGGACATGGCGGGCAGTGCCGCGATGGCCGAACTGCTGGAACTGGGCGTCGTGCCGGTCACCGACGGCTCGGCCACGCTGCTGCCCGCCGAGGACACCGACGACCTGGAGCTGGTGGCCGACGCCGGACTGCCGTTCCACTCCTGAACCCCCACCCCCGAACCGTCCCCCCCGCACGATCCACCGTCACGACCGCGAAAGTCCGCCGCCATGTACGAGCTGTCCCGGGTCCGCCTCTACTCCATCGGGCCGGCCGGTGCGCGCTACGCCGACACCGTGCTGGACCTGAGAGGTGTGGGCGAGTACGTGCCCGACCCCGCGCCGCAGCAGGCGGAGTTCTTCGAGGAGGAGCCCACCGGACCGCCGCGCCGGCCGGCGCCCGCCGGGGTGCTCTTCCTGGAGAACGGCGGCGGCAAGTCCGTGCTCCTCAAGCTGATCTTCTCGGTGATGCTGCCGGGCCACCGGAACACCCTCGGCGGCGCCAGCTCCGGAGTGCTGCGGAAGTTCCTGCTGGCGGACGACTGCGGGCACGTCGCCCTGGAGTGGCAGCACACCCTGACCGGCGAGTGCGTGGTCGTGGGCAAGGTGAGCGAGTGGCGGGGGCGGCAGGTCTCCAACGATCCACGGAAGTTCGCCGAGGCCTGGTACTCTTTCCGGCCCGGCCCGGGGCTGAGCCTCGACAATCTGCCCGTCGCCGAGTCCACCGCCGTACGGCCGACCGTCGAGGGCGCGTCCGGCGCGCAGGGGCGGCGGCGCACCATGAAGGGTTTCCGGGACGCCCTCACCGAGGCGGGCAAGGCGTATCCGCACCTCGAAGTGCACTGGGAGGAGATCCACGACCGCTGGAACGAGCATCTGACGGACCTCGGTCTCGACCCCGAACTCTTCCGCTACCAGCGGGAGATGAACGCCGACGAGGGCGAGGCCGCCGGCCTCTTCGCGGTGAAGAAGGACTCCGACTTCACCGACCTGCTGCTGCGGGCCGTGACCGACACCCGGGACACGGACGGCCTTGCCGACCTCGTCGCCGGGTTCGGCAACAAGCTCGGCCGGCGCGCGGAGTTGATCGCCGAACGGGACTTCACGGCCGGGTCCGTGGATCTGCTGCGCCGGATCGTGGAGGCGGCCGAGGGCCGGTCCCGGGCCCGGGACGTCCACGCGGGCGCCGAGCGGCGCACCCGAACCCTGGCCCGACGGCTGTCGGCACGCGCCGCCCGGGAGCGACTGCGGGGCACCGATCTGGCCCAGCGGGTCACCGCCGCCGCGTACGCGGTCACCCACTCCGAGGCCGCCCGTGACCGCAGTGCGCTCATCGCAGCCGAACTGGCCTACCGGCACGCGTCGTTGGCGCTCGCCGCCGCCGAGAAGTCGGCCGCCGCGCAGAAGCGGGAACTGGCCGACGCGCGCACCCTGCACTCCGCCTGGCAGGCCGCCGAGGCCGTGCTCAGGCACCGGGCCGCCGCCGACCGCGTCGCCCGGGTGGCAGCCGCCATCCAGGAGGCCGAACGGGACGCCGCCCCCGCGCTCGCCGCCCGCGCCAAGGCGGCCGTCGACCTCGTACGGGCCCTGCACGCCGCCGCGGAGAGCGCCGAGAACCTCGCGAACGAGGGCGAGGAGAAGTCGGCCGCCCTTCAGGAGGTCGGCGAGGCAGCCCACCGGGACGCGACCGTCGCCGCCACCGAGGCACAGCGCGCCCGCAGCGAGGTCGGACATCTGAAACAACGGCTCAGCGAGGTCGAGCAGGAGACCGCCGAGGCGGTCCGCGCGGGCTGGCTGGACGACAGCGCGCCCGACGCCGACCCGGCCAGGGCCGCCCTCGCCGCCAGCGACGCCGAGAAGACGGCCGTCGCGGCCTGGGACACCGCGCGCGAGGCCTCACGCCGCGCCTCCGAGCACGCCCGGGAGGCGGCCTCCGCCGAGTCCCGCGCGGAGCTCACGGCCGCTCGCGCGGCGGACGCGGCGACCGCCGCCGAGCGCGCCTACGACGGGGAGCGACGCACCGCGGAGGCCCTCGCGGGGGAGGAGCGGCTGGCGGAGCTGCTGAGTCTTCCGGGTGTCGTGGGCAGGGCGTCCGGCGGGGTGCCGGGCCCTCGTAGGGGCGGGTCCGACGCCGACGGCGCGACCGGTGCAGGCGGAGCGGCCGGCGTGGGCAGCGGCTCGGGTGATTCCGCCGCCGGCCGGGACGGAGCCGAGACCGGCGGGAACGCTTCCCCGCAGGGCTCCGGCCGGGTTCGGCGCCCCGGCCCCGACGACTCCTCACGCGATCCCGCCGACGGCCCCCTCACCCCCGAGGAGCTGGACCGCTTCGCCGACGAACTGCGCGAACTGCTCGACGAGAACGTGTCGTCCGCCGAGCGCCACCTCTTCGAGCTGCGCACCGCCGCGGCCGACGACTCCCGCATCCTCGGCGCCCTCGGCGACGGCGGTCTGCTGCCGCCGGGCCCGGACGTCCTGGCGACCGTCGAGTTCCTCGGTGAGCACGGCATCCCGGCTCTACCCGGCTGGCGCTACCTCGCTCAGGCCGTCGACCCCACCGACCACGCGCGCGTGCTCGCCGCGCGCCCCGAGCTGGTCGACGGTGTGATCATCACCGACCCCGACTCGCACGCCCGGGCCCGCGAGGCACTGAGCGACGCCGCACTGCTGCCGAGGTCCGCCGTGGCCGTCGGCACGGCCGCGGCCCTGCTGGCACCGACGCCGCCCATGGACGAGGGCGACGGGCACTCCGGCGACGTCTTCCTCGTCCCGCCGAACCCGGCCATGCACGACGAGCACGCCGCCGACGAGGAACGGCAGGCGCTGCGCGCGCGGGCCACCGAGCGCGACGAGGAGATCCGTCAGCTGGCGACCCGGCTCGGCAAGGACCGGGAGCTGGCGGCCCGGCTCTCCTCCTGGCGCACGGGCTGCCCGGCGGGACGACTCACCGAGCTGGCCGATGCCGCGCGGGAGACGCGCGCGTTCGCCGAGGAGGCCGAGGCGGAGCTCTCGGAGGCGCGGACCGTGCGGGCCGAGGCCGAGGAGGCGGCCGCCGAGGCGGCCCAGGTGCGGGACGAACGTCAGGAGGCCGCACAGAAGTCCCGCCGTGCCGCCGACGCTCTCGCCGGGCTGGCCTTCCGCCTGCGCGAGCGGGCCGGCTGGCAGGTGAAGCTCCGTGAACTCGCCGACGAGGCCGCCGAGTCCGAGGCCCGGGCCCAGTCCTGCCTGGAGCGGGCCCGCGCCGCCGACGAGGACCGGCGGGCCACCCAGCGCGGCGCGGACGACGCCCGCCGCACGGCGCGTGCTCTGCGCGCCGAACGCGCAGAGATCGCCGGCGCCCCCGACGACGTGCCGGAGACGGACTCCGGCGCACCCAAGCAGCCCCTCGCGGCCCTCCGCGAGGCCTACCGCGCCGCGTCCCAGGTGTACGAGAAGGTCGGCGTCGGCGCCGATCTGCGAGCCGAGCAGGCGCGGGCCGAGAGCGACGAGAGCGCCGCCATCGCCGAGCTCGACCGGCTGACCAACAAGGTCCGCAACCGCGCCGAGCAACTGCTGCAGTCGCCGGACGGCTCCGACGGGCCCTCACGGCAGGCGGCGGCCGCGCGTGCCGAGGAACTCGTCCAGCTCCTGGAGACCCGGGTGTCCACCGCGAGCGAGCAGCTCGGCCGGTTGCGCGGCGAGGCCGAGCGGCACGCGCCGGAGGACGGCGAGGCCCACACCGAGCTGCCCGAGGAACTGCTCCCGCGCGACGCCGAGCACGCCCAGTCCCTGCTGCGCACGGCCACCGCCGAACTGGCGTCCCGCGCCGAGGCGTTGACCCAGGCCCGTGAAGCCCACGCCGAGCTGCTGGAGTCCCACCGCGCCGCCGAGGACGCGGCCGGCGGCTTCGAGGAGACCGCCGCCCTCCTGCGGGACCTCCTGCGCGACCACGCCACGGAGGACGACCAGGAGGAGCCCGAGCTCTACCCGGGAGGGCTCGAAGAGGCCCGCAGGGTCGCCGCGGAGGCCCGCCGCTCCCTGCGCGGCTGCACCGCAGACCTCTCCGCCGCCGAGGGCTCCGTGCGCGAGGCGAGCGACGTCCTCGTACGCCACGCCAACTCCACGCGCTACGAGCAGGTCCGTACGCCGGCCCGCCAGCAGATCCGGGAGCTGCCCGCCTCCTCGCTCCCCGAGCACGCCCAGAAGTGGGCCGACGCGTTCGCGCCCCGACTCCGGGTCCTCACGGACGAGCTGGCCCAGCTGGAGCGCAACCGGGACTCGATCGTCGACCGGCTGCGGGGCCTCGTGGAGTCGGCCCTCGCGACCCTCCGCTCCGCCCAGCGGCTCTCCCGGCTTCCCGAGGGCCTGGGGGAGTGGTCCGGCCAGGAATTCCTCCGGATCCGCTTCGAGGAGCCCGACCAGGCCACCCTCACCGAACGTCTCGGCGAGGTCGTCGACGATGCGACCCGCGCGGCCGTGAAGAAGAACTCCGACATGCGCCGCGACGGCATGTCCCTGCTGCTGAGGGGCGTCGGCGCCGCGCTCCAGCCGAGGGGCGTCGCCGTGGAGATCCTCAAGCCGGACGCGGTGCTGAGGGCCGAGCGCGTCCCCGTCGGCCAGATGGGCGACGTCTTCTCCGGCGGGCAGCTGCTCACCGCCGCCATCGCCCTGTACTGCACGATGGCCGCCCTGCGCAGCAACGACCGGGGGCGGGACAAGCACCGCCACGCCGGCACCCTGTTCCTGGACAACCCCATCGGCCGCGCCAACGCGACGTACCTGCTGGAACTGCAGCGCGCGGTCTCGGACGCCCTCGGCGTCCAGCTCCTCTACACCACCGGTCTCTTCGACACGACGGCTCTGGCGGAGTTCCCCCTGGTCATCCGCCTTCGCAACGACGCCGACCTACGAGCGGGCCTCAAGTACATCAGCGTGGAGGAACACCTCCGCCCGGGACTCCCCCAGCAGCCCCAGCCGGGAGAGACGGCCCACACGGAGATCACGGCGACGAGGATGTACAAGAGGCCGACGGCAACCGCGCCCTGAAGGGGCGCGGGGAACCGCGCGACCCGCCACAACGGATCCGCAGTCGCCCACGCCCCGAGCCGCCCGACCCCTCAGGCATCGGCTTTCAAGAGATCCGCGCACTTCTCGCCGATCATCATCGTCGTGATGCACGGGTTCACGGTCACCAGATCCGGCATCACCGACCCGTCCGCCACCCGCAACCCCTCGATCCCCTTCACCCGCAGCCGTGCGTCGAGCGGAGCCGAGGCGTCGTCGTCCGCACCCATCTTCACCGTGCAGGCCGGGTGGTAGACGGTGTTGTGGGTCTTGCGGATGTAGTCGAACAGTTCCTCGTCGGTCCGTACGTCGGGCCCGGGCGCCAGCTCGGCCCCGGCCCACCCGCTCAGCGCCGGCTGCGCCGCGATCTGCCGGGCGAGCCGAAGACCGTACGTCATGACGCGCACGTCGTGCTCGTGCGTGAAGTAGCGCGGGTCGACCTTCGGCTTGTCCCGGTAGTCACGGGTACGCAGCCGCACGGTGCCCCGGGACTTCGCCCGTGTCACGTTCGGCGTCAGACAGAACGCGTTCTCGGACGTGGGGTAGCCGTACCGGGCCGTGTTCATGTCGAACGGCACGGACCCGTAGTGGAACATCAGGTCCGGCCGGTCCAGGCCCGGCTCGGTGTCGTAGAAGATGCCCGCCTCCCACCACTGGTTGGACGTGGTGGGCATCGGCTGCGCGGCCTCCCACATGATGACGCCCTCGGGGTGGTCCTGGAGGTTCTCGCCGACGCCCGCCGAGTCCACGACCACGTCGACGCCCACCTCGCGCAGCTGTTCGGCGGGGCCGATGCCGGAGAGCATGAGGATCTTCGGGGTGTCGATGGCGCCGCAGGAGACGATGACCTCACGCCGGGCGCGTACCGTCCGGGTGTGGATCAGGTCCGGGTCCAGATACTCGGCGCCGACGCAGCGGCGCCCGTCGAGCACCAGCTTCTTGGCGCGGACGCCGGTGCGCACCTCCAGGTTCGGACGACGGCCCATGATCGGGTGCAGGTACGCCACCGACGAGGACTGGCGGATGTTGTTCTCGTCGGAGTTGATCTGGAACCAGTTGGCGCCCCTGACCACCGTCGTGCCCGTGTTGAACGGCGTCGTCGGGATACCCGCCTGGACGCACGCCTCCAGCAGGGCGTTGCCGCACGGGTCCTCGCTCTTGATGGTGCGGAGCTTCACCGGACCGGTGCGGCCGTGGTGGTCGCCGGGCGCGTCGTTGGTCTCCAGTCGCTGGTAGAGCGGGAAGAGGTCGGCCGCCGACCAGCCCGTGCAGCCCGCGGCCGCCCAGTCGTCGAGGTCCTCCGCCGGTGCCCAGAAGGCGATGCAGGAGTTGTGGGACGAACAGCCGCCGAGGACCTTCGCCCTCGCGTGGCGCATGAAGCTGTTGCCGCTGGCCTGCGGTTCCACCGGGTAGTCCCAGTCGTAGCCGGACTCCAGCAGGCCCATCCAGCGTTCCAGCTTCAGGACGTCGTCGTCGCCGACGTCACTGGGGCCCGCCTCCAGGACGCACACGGTGACCGACGGGTCCTCGGAGAGTCTGGCCGCCACCACGTTTCCCGCGGTTCCGCCGCCGACCACGACATAGTCGAACTCGTCTTCGATCATGGGGAGTTGACCTCCTGGGTGCTGTGCTGTCGAGCTGCTGTGCTGTGCTGGGTGGTGGGTGCGCTGCTGCGCCGTGCATCGCAGCCGTGGCGCCGGCATGTTGTGCCGTGCTTCGCGAGCCGTGGCTCTGCCGTGCCGCTCTGCCGTGTGAAGCCGGGTGAGCGGCTCTCAGTCCGCCGCGGGGGTGGCGAGGGGGGTGGCGGGCGGCACGGGCGGTGTGGTTCCGGCCTCGGAGGCCACGCGGTGCTCGGCGAGCACGCCCGTCCTGTGCCGCTGGATGAACCAGTAGTAGGCGAAGCCACCACCGGCGATGATCCCGACGAAGAGGACAGCGCCCCACTGCAGGTACCAGTGGAACGGGGCGGCCGCGTTGTAGACCGCGGCGCGCGGCCAGATCAGGTTGAGGGTCATGCCCGCGCCCCAGAGCACGGCGAGGATGTTCACGGGCAGGCCCCAGCGGCCCAGCGAGAACCGGCCGTCCCCGGCGGGCTGCCACGTGCCGCGCAGCCGCGCCACCAGCATCGGCACGGTGACGCCCAGATAGGCCAGGTAGATCATGATGATGCCGATGCTGGTCACCACGGTGAAGATCTGCGGCTGACGGATGTTGACCACCAGGATCGCCAGCGCCAGCACCCCGATGATCACGGTCGGCAGGACCGGTGTCTGGAAACGCGGGTGGATCTTGGCGAGCTTCGAGGAGGCGGGCAGGTTGTTGTCCCGGGCCATGGCGAAGGTCAGCCGGATGGCGGCGGTGTGCACGGCCAGGGCGCACACGGTGACCGCGATCAGGACGCACCACAGCATCGCCTTGCCGGCCGTCGGGCCGAGCACATTGAGCACCACGTACTGCAGACCGTCCGTGGACAACTGTTCGCCCTTCAGGCTGGAGACGCTCATCAGCGCCAGCAGCAGGATCAGACCGCCGAGGACGAACGAGGCGACGATCGCCCGGATGATCGCGCGCGGGGCGTTCCGGGTCGGGTCCAGGGACTCCTCACCCAGCGAGGCGGCCGTGTCGAAGCCGTACATGACGTACGCCGACGCCAGCGATGCCACGAGGAACGCGCCCAGATAGCCGTTGCCGTAGCTCGCGCCGGTGCCGTTGGTCTCCAGGACCACCTGCGGGCCGCGGGTGATGTGGACGGCGAACAGAACGATCAGCACGACGGTGGCGATCAGCTCGATGAACACGCCCGCCGTGTTGATCCGCGCCATCAGCTTGACGCCGAAGGCGTTCACCAGGGTGGTGAACAGGATCAGCACCGCGGCCAGGATGACCGCGTTGGTCGCCACGTCGTACTTGCCGGTGCCGTCCCCGACGATCTGGAACACGTCGGAGATCTGCGGCAGCGTCAGCTGGTAGGCCAGCGCGACCGCCGCGATCGACACGATGGAGGCGGTCAGCATCATCCAGCCGGCGAGCCAGCCCAGATGCGGATTGCCAATCTTCTTGGACCAGTTGTAGACCGAGCCCGCGACCGGGTAGCGGGCCGCCAGCTCGGCGAAACAGAGCGCGACCATGAACTGGCCGACGAACACCATCGGCCACGACCACCAGTAGGCCGGGCCGCCGCTGGCGAAGCCGAAGTAGAACAGCTGGAAGGTACCGGTCAGGATCGAGATGTAGCTGATCCCGGCGGCGAAGGTGTGGAAGTTGCCCAGGGTGCGTTTGAGCTCGGGTTTGTAGCCGAACTCGGTGAGTTCGGTGTCATCGGACGTCTTCTTCGATCCGGTGGGTTGCTCGATGGTCGTCATGAGCGGACTCCTGGTGAGCCTTGGGGAGGGGAGGGGGAGTGGCTCTGCGGGTGCCGAGAACGACGGACTAGGCGAACCAACCCTGCGGGGCCGGGGCGGTGTTGCGCCAGATGTGCTTCGCCTCGCGGTACTCGGCGAGCCCCGCCGGCCCCAGCTCACGGCCGAAGCCGGACTGCTTGTAACCGCCCCACTCGGCCTGCGGCACATACGGGTGGTAGTCGTTGATCCACACCGTGCCCATCCGCAGCCGGGCCGCCATCCGCTGGGCCTTGGCCTCGTCGGTCGTCCACACGGCACCGGCCAGGCCGTAGATGGTGTCGTTGGCCAGCCGCACGGCCTCGTCCTCGGTGCTGAACCGTTCCACTGTCAGCACGGGCCCGAACGACTCGTCCTGGACCACGGACATCGTGCCCGCGCACTCGTCCAGGACGGTCGGCAGATAGTAGAACCCCTTGTCGTACGCCTCGCCGCTCGGCCGCTCGCCGCCGCAGCGCAGCACCGCGCCCTCGGCGATGCCGCGGGCGACGTACTCCTCGACCTTTGCGCGGTGGGCGGCGGAGATGAGCGGGCCGGTCTGCGCCCGCTCGTCGAAGGGCCCACCGAGCCGGATCTCCCGCGCCCGGCGGACGACCTCGTCGACGAACCGGTCGTGCAGCGAGTCGTCCACCAGCAGACGGGCGCCCGCCGAGCAGACCTGCCCCGAGTGCAGGAAGACGGCGGTCAGCGCCATGTCGACGGCCGTGTCGAAGTCGGCGTCGGCGAAGACGATGTTCGGGTTCTTGCCGCCGAGCTCCAGGGCGACCTTCTTCACGCTCGCGGCGGCGTTGGCCATCAGCCGACGGCCGGTCTGGAGGCCACCGGTGAAGGAGACCAGGTCCACGTCCGGGTGGTCGGAGAGCGGGGCGCCCGCCTCGGGCCCGGCGCCCAGGACGAGGTTGGCCACGCCCTCCGGCACCCCGGCCTCCGCCAGCAGCCTCATCAGATGGATCGCGGTGTGCGGGGTCAGCTCGCTCGGCTTCAGCACGAACGTGTTGCCGGCCGCGAGCGCCGGGGCGACCTTCCAGGCCGTCTGGAGCAGGGGGTAGTTCCAGGGGGTGATCAGCGCGCAGACCCCGACCGGCTCGTAGACGACCCGGCTGTCGACGCCCGGCTGCCCGGTGTCGACGACACGGCCGGTCTCAGCGGTGGCCGCACGCCCGAAGTAGCGGAAGCAGTTCGCGATGTCGTCGATGTCGTACTCGCTCTCCACCAGCCGCTTGCCGGTGTCGAGGGACTCGGCGCGGGCGAGCGCGTCCTTGTCGCGTACGAGGAGGTCCGCCACCCGCAGCAGCAGATCACCGCGGTCGGCGGGCGAGGTGGTGGGCCACGGGCCCTCGTCGAAGGCGCGCCGCGCGGCGGCGATGGCCTCCACGGTGTCCTTGGCGCCGGCCTCGTCGACGACCGCGACCAGGCTGCCGTCGGCGGGGCAGCGGATCTCACGCGTCCGGCCGTCGAGCGCGGATCGCCATGCTCCACCGATGAAAAGTTCGGGCATGTCTCTCGTTCCTCCTGGTCAGCGCCGTACGGCAGGCGCCCTCGCGGCAGAGCGCCTAACCGGAAGAGTGAGTTCTATGCCCAAGAGGGGGTCAAATGTGACAGTCGACACGCCTGGTCAAAGCACTGACTGCGCCTGGCGAGAGGTCACAGGAGGAGGCGGCCGTCTCGCCGCCCGGAGGCCGGCGGGCCCCTTTCGGGAGGCGCCGGAGGGGCGGGCCCTTTCGGGACCGCCCGGAGGAGGCGGGCCCTTTCGGCAAGGGTCCGCCCCGGCTGTCCTACGGGTGCGACAGTTGCCCGGCGCCACCCCGACGGCGTATGCGCTCCTGCGTGCGCTCCGCGGCCCGCGCCTCACGACGGGCGCGCCGCCGCTCCCGGCGCAGAGAGCGCGCGGTGCTGCTGGGGGCGGAGACCACCCCGTTGCGCTGGTTCCACACCTGGCGGGTCACCCAGACGTCCAGGACGCCCCAGGTCGCCGCGATCGTGCTCGCCACGCTGCTCAGCACCATGGGGAACGCCAGCCAGGAACCCGCGAGGGTGCACAGAAGCGCCACCATCGCCTGCAGCAGCGTCACCGCGATGATGAGGACCGCACGCACCGC
Organism: Streptomyces akebiae; assembly: GCF_019599145.1. Lineage (NCBI taxonomy): Bacteria > Bacillati > Actinomycetota > Actinomycetes > Kitasatosporales > Streptomycetaceae > Streptomyces > Streptomyces akebiae. The sequence goes on from NZ_CP080647.1 coordinate 8,617,125, forward strand.
CGCCGTCCGCACCGGATCGGGCAGCCGCCGCCTGCGCGCCGGCTCCTCGATCCACAACGGCCGGTAATACATCCGCTCTTCGTCGCCACGCGCGGAGAGCCCCCGTTCTTCCACCGCGACGCCGACCCCCGTCAGGAGGCCGCGATCCGGTGTTCGCGCGCTCCGCGCCGCCACCTCGGGCGTCGCCGCTCCGTCCCCGGACGCTGCGCGCCGCTCCGCCGTGCCCATCAACTCGTCACTCCCCACCGCCGGTGGACCAACAGATCCGGATCCGTGGACCCGGCCCCCCACTGGTGCCCGACTTCCTCTGGTTTACGCCGCCTGAGAGCGGCCTGCGGGATCTGTGGCCGATTCCGCCCTCAATTCCCGTACAGAAAGACGATCGACGAGCGTCGAAGATTCCCGCGGAACGAAAAAATCCGGCCAACCGGCAGACTTCCCCGACGGGATGTCATTGGTTCAACTGCCGGACCGGGGGCGGCAATCTCCCCCAATGAACGGACAACTCCCCCTGTCCGGTTCGCCCCTGGTGCCGCGGGAGCCAGGCCGGCTCTTCGAGATACGTGCGAGTCGGTAGTAGGCTCACGCCGTTTGTTGACGCACATGTGTGCCCCCGGGCCTGGCGGGGGTCGAGCTGGGGGAGGCCATGCGCTTTCGCGGGAAATCGATCCGCCGGAAGATCGTGGCGCTGTTGCTCGTGCCCTTGGTGGCCCTGACGGGTGTCTGGACGTTCGCCACGGTGCTGACGGGTCGTGAGGCGAGCGAACTCTTCAGGGTGGCGGACATCGTCGAGGAGATCGGCTTCCCCACCGAGGACACCATCCGTGTGCTCCAGCAGGAACGCCGCCAGACCCTCGTCTACCTCGCCGACCCACGGTCCTCCGGGGCCGTCACGGCACTCGACCGCAGCAGGGCCGCCACGGACAAGGCCGTCGAGGAGTTCCGGGAACACGCCCGTGACGCCGAACTGCGGGACGAGATGGGCGAGGCCACCTCGCTGCGGCTGACGACGATCCTGGACGCCCTCGACACCCTGCCCTCCCTGCGGACGACCGTCGAGAGCGGCACCGTCACCGTCACCCAGGCCCTCGGCCACTACAACGAACTCGTCGACCCCTGCTTCACCCTGCTGTCCAACCTGCCCGCGCTCGACAGCGTGGAGATGGACAAGCAGGGCCGCGCCCTGGTCAACGTCGGCCGCGCCCGCGAACTCCTCTCCCGCGAGGACGCCCTGCTCAGCTCGGTGCTCGTCGCGGACCGCATCACCAAGGACGAGATCCGCGACTTCTCCGACCTCGTCGCCCAGCGCACCCTGATGTACGACATCAGCCTGCCGCAGCTGCCCACCGCCGACCGCGACCGCTTCGCCGACTACTGGAACAACGCCAGTACCGCGCCCCTGCGTTCGGTCGAACAGGCCGTCATCGCCTCCGACCCCGGCAAGCCCAGCACGTTCACCGCCAAGAGCTGGGACACCTCGGTCGAGCCGGTGCTCGCCGACCTCCGCGACCTCAGCATCGAGGCGGGCGACCGTTACCAGGACCGGGTCCGCCCGCTGGCCACCGACGTCATCCTGAAGGCCGCGATCGCCGGTGTCCTCGGCCTCTTCGCCCTGCTCTTCTCGCTCTTCATGTCCGTCCGCATCGGCCGCGTCCTCATCCGCGACCTGCGCCGGCTCCGCCAGGAGGCCCACGAGACCGCCGGAGTGCGGCTGCCCAGCGTGATGCGCCGACTCGCCGCGGGCGAACAGGTCGACGTGGAGACCGAGGTGCCACACCTGGAGTACGACAAGAACGAGATCGGCGAGGTCAGCCAGGCCCTCAACACCCTCCAGCGGGCGGCGGTCGAGGCCGCCGTGAAGCAGTCCGAACTCCGCAGCGGCATCTCCGAGGTCTTCGTCAACCTCGCCCGCCGCAGCCAGGTCCTGCTGCACAAGCAACTCACCCTCCTCGACACCATGGAACGCCGGACCGAGGACACCGACGAACTCGCCGACCTGTTCCGCCTGGACCACCTGACGACCCGTATGCGCCGCCACGCGGAGGGCCTGGTCATCCTCTCGGGCGCCGCCCCCTCCCGGCAGTGGCGCAAGCCCATCCAGCTCATGGACGTCGTCCGCGCGGCCGTCGCCGAGGTCGAGGACTACGAGCGGATAGAGGTCCGCCGGCTGCCCAGGGTCGCCGTCACCGGTCCCGCGGTCGCCGACCTCACCCACCTGGTGGCCGAACTGCTGGAGAACGCCACGGTGTTCTCGCCCCCGCACACCGCCGTGCAGGTGCACGGCGAGCGGGTCGCCAACGGCTTCACGCTGGAGATCCACGACCGAGGCCTCGGCATGTCGGCCGAGGCGCTCCTGGACGCCAACCTCAAGCTCGCCGAGACCCCCGACTTCGAACTCTCCGACACCGACCGGCTCGGTCTCTTCGTGGTCAGCCGGCTCGCCCAGCGGCAGAAGGTCCGCGTCTCCCTCCAGCCCTCCCCGTACGGCGGCACCACGGCCGTGGTGTTCATCCCCGACGCCCTGCTCACCGACGACGTCCCCGACACCAACGGCATCGGCTTCCGCCTCGACCGCGCCCACCCCACCCGCGAGGCCGAGCTGGAGGAAGAGCGCAACGCGGCGCTCTCCCAGGTCCCGGTCCGCCTCCCCGGGCTCACCGCGGGCATCCTGGACGGCCCCGTGGAACTGGAGGCACCGGTCGACCTGGAGCCCCTGGGCGGGTTCCCGGGCACCCTCGGCGACGAGGAGGCCGAGCAGGGCGGGCTGTTCCGGCCCCGCCGCTCCCTGACCGGCGTCACCGACGAACAACGGCAGCCGGAGCGCGACGGCGAAGGACGGCAGGCACCGCTCACCGACCCCGACCCGACCCTCGGCCCCGTGCCGCTGCCGCAGCGCCGGACCCCGCATCTCGTCAGCTCGCACGGCCGTTCGGTGACAGGGGCCAGGGCCAGGCACCCGGAGGACGAGCCCGGCCAGGGCCGCACAGCGGGCCCCGAGGGGACCGCCGACAGCCGGCCGCTCACCGCCCTGCCCCCCGGCGGGTACGACGGCCCCGCGCTGCCCCAGCGCCGCCGTACGACCTCATCGGGCGGCCCGGCCCCGACGTCGTCGCCGTACGGCGTGGGTGAGCCGACCCCGCGCGCGGGCACGACGACCGACCAGGCAGAATCAGCTCCGAGCCCGCTGCCGCGTCGCGTCCGACAGGCCAGTCTGGCACCGCAGTTGAAGGAGGGCCCCGACCGGCGTACCGAACGTGAGGGGTCCCGCCCCGAGCGGCACCAGGAGCCGGCCGAACGCGACGCCGACGAGGTACGCAGCCGTATGGCCTCGCTCCAACGGGGTTGGCAGCGTGGCCGCGAGGAGAACGCCGGGGGCGACGACGCCCAGGGCGTCTCAGCACCACGAGGAACGACTAAGGGGGACGGTCGATGACCGCACCGAAGGCCGAGAGGACCGCGACCGGTACGTCCGGGGAGCTGAACTGGCTCCTGGACGACCTGGTGGAGCGTGTCGCCAGCATCCGCAAGGCGCTCGTGCTCTCCAGCGACGGACTGCCCACGGGCGTCTCCAAGGACCTGACCAGAGAGGACAGCGAGCACCTGGCCGCCGTCTCCTCCGGATTCCACAGCCTCGCCAAGGGCGTCGGCCGCCACTTCGAGGCAGGCAGCGTCCGGCAGACCGTCGTCGAGCTCGACGAGGCCTTCCTCTTCGTCACGGCCGCCGGTGACGGCAGCTGCCTCGCCGTCCTCGCCGACTCCGACGCGGACATCGGCCAGGTCGCCTACGAGATGACCCTCCTGGTCAAGCGGGTCGGCGTACATCTGGGATCCGCCCCGCGCACCGATGTGTCCCAGGGCGGGTAGTGGGATGGCATGAGCCGAGACGGTCAGGGAAGAAGCCACTGGTTCGACGACGAGGCCGGACCAGTGGTGCGTCCGTACGCGATGACACGCGGCCGGACCAATCACGCGATCCAGCACCGCCTCGACCTGATCGCCGTGGTCGTCACGGAACCGCACGTCGACGACCCGGAGGAGGACCACTCCCTCTCCCCTGAGCACGTCCGTATCGTCGAGCTCTGCCGCGACACCCCTCAGTCGGTGGCCGAACTGGCCGCCGACCTGGACCTCCCCGTCGGGGTGGTCCGCGTCCTCGTCGGAGACCTCGTGGACGAGGAACTCGTCCACGTGACCCGCCCCGTACCGCCTGCCGAGCTGGTGGACGAGAGCATCCTGCGCGACGTCATCAACGGCCTCCGGGCGCTCTGAGCGACACGAAGACCGAGCGAACACGTGAGAGACAAACCCATCCAGCAGGAGAAAGACCGATGATCCTCGGGCGTACTGAGCGCGGCACACCCCCGGTAGAGCCCGTCACGCTGAAGATCCTCGTGGCCGGCGGCTTCGGCGTGGGCAAGACCACCTGCGTCGGCGCGGTCAGCGAGATCAAGCCACTGCGCACCGAGGAGGTGCTCACCGAGGCGGGCCGCCCGGTCGACGACACCAGCGGTGTGGAGAACAAGACGACGACCACCGTCGCCATGGACTTCGGCCGCATCACCCTGCGCGAAGACCTCGTCCTGTACCTTTTCGGCACCCCCGGGCAGGACCGGTTCTGGTTCCTCTGGGACGAACTCGCCTCCGGCGCCCTCGGAGCCGTCGTTCTTGTCGACACACGCCGCCTGGAGGACTGCTTCGCCGCCGTCGACTACTTCGAGCGGCGCTCCATACCCTTCGTGATCGGCGTCAACTGCTTCGACGACGCAGCGCGTTACCCGGCCGAGACGGTACGCCAGGCCCTCGACCTCGACCCCGACGTGCCGGTCGTCCTGTGCGACGCCCGACAGCGGGACTCGGTCAAGGACGTCCTCGTCGCCGTCGTCCGGCACGCGATGGCCCACGCGTCGGGGCACCGCCAGACCGTCACCACCTGAGGCACGGCCCGTACCCCCGCCGACAGGGGTACGAACCGTGGCTTCATGGGCACGCGCGCGTGCCGGCCCCGTTCGACGCCGCCGCTGACGGCGACGCCGCCGTACGCGCGTGCCGTCAGTCGGCGTCGTCCTCATGCCAGCCGAGGCTCTTCTCCACCGCCTTGCGCCAGTTGTGGTACTCGCGGTCACGCACGGAGGCCTCCATGGCGGGCGTCCACTCGACGTCCTTCTGCCAGTGCGACTTCAGCTCGTCCAGGTCGTTCCACACCCCGGTCGCGAGACCGGCGGCGTACGCGGCCCCCAGGCAGGTCGTCTCGGAGACCCGAGGCCGGATCACCGGCACGCCCAGGACGTCCGCCTGGTGCTGCATCAGCAGGTTGTTCTTGGTCATACCACCGTCGACCTTGAGCGTCGTGATGGTCACCCCCGAGTCCTGGAACATGGCGTCCACCACCTCCCGCGTCTGCCAGCTCGTCGCCTCCAGCACCGCGCGCGCGAGATGCGCCTTTGTGACGTACCTCGTCAGCCCGGTCACGACGCCCCGCGCGTCCGAGCGCCAGTAGGGGGCGAACAGGCCCGAGAACGCGGGCACGATGTACGCGCCGCCGTTGTCGTCGACGCTCGCCGCCAGCGGCTCGATCTCGTCGGCGGTACGGATGATGCCGAGCTGGTCACGGAACCACTGCACCAGGGCGCCCGTGATCGCGATCGACCCCTCCAGGCAGTACACCGGAGCCTCGCCGCCGATCTTGTACCCCATGGTGGTGAGCAGCCCGTTCTTCGACGGCACGGGCCGGTTCCCGGTGTTGAGCAGCAGGAAGCTTCCGGTGCCGTAGGTGTTCTTCGCCGTGCCCACGTCGTAGCAGGCCTGGCCGAACACCGCCGCCTGCTGGTCGCCGAGGGCCGAGGCGACGGGAACGCCGGCGAGGGGGCCCACGGCGGTGCCGTACACCTCGGCGGAGGACCTGATCTCCGGCAGGATCGCCTCCGGGACGTTCATCGCGGAGAGGATCGAGGCGTCCCACTGGAGGGTCTCCAGGTTCATCAGCATGGTGCGTCCGGCGTTGGTGACATCGGTGACGTGCCGGCCGCCGTCCGTTCCGCCGGTGAGGTTCCAGATCAGCCAGGAGTCGATCGTGCCGAAGGCTATCTCGCCGCGCTCGGCACGCGTGCGCAGGCCGGGCACGTTGTCGAGCAGCCAGGCGGCCTTCGGGCCGGAGAAGTAGCTGGCCAGGGGCAGACCGGTCTGCTCACGGAAGCGATCCTGCCCGTCCGTGCCGCCGAGTTCGTTGCACAGTGCCGAGGTACGGGTGTCCTGCCAGACGATCGCGTTGTGCACGGGCTTGCCCGTGGCCCGATCCCACAGGACCGTCGTCTCCCGCTGGTTGGTGATGCCGAGCGCGCTGATCTGCTCCGCCCGCAGGCCTGCCTTCGCGATGGCCCCGGCGACGACCGCCTGCACCTTCGACCAGATCTCCGTGGCGTCGTGCTCCACCCACCCCGGCTTGGGGAAGATCTGGCGGTGCTCCCGCTGGTCGACGGCGACGATGGCGCCGCCCTGGTCGAAGATGATGCAACGGCTCGAAGTGGTGCCCTGATCGATGGCGGCGACGTACTTCTGGGCGTTGTCCGGCATGACATCCCCTCACGTCTTGCGTCGATTCACGTGCTACGGCGGTGCGTCAGAAGGCCGCGTTGTAGATGAGGCCCGCGAGGACCCCGCCGGCCAGGGGGCCGACGACCGGGACCCAGGCGTAACCCCAGTCCGAGGTGCCCTTGTTGGGGATCGGCAGAAAGGTGTGCACGATGCGCGGGCCGAGGTCACGGGCCGGGTTGATGGCGTAGCCGGTGGGTCCGCCCAGGGAGAGGCCGATGCCGACGACCAGGAACGCCACCAGCAGGATCGAGATGCCGGAACCGTAGATCCCGGCCTCCTCGCCGGGGATCTGGCCGATACCGATGCCCGTGTTCCGGCCGAAGGCGAGGATCGGCAGCACCAGGGCGATCGTCGCGATGATCTCCGTGATCAGGTTGGCGACCGGGTTACGGACCTCCGGGATGGTGGAGAAGATCCCGAGGGTCGGCGTCGGCTCGTCCGCCGTGCCCTCCGTGGTGCCCTCCCTGCGGACGTTCGCCTGGAACTGTGCGAGATAGACGAGATAGGCGAGCACGGCGCCGAGCATCGCACCGACCATCTGGCCGAGCAGATACACCCACACCTTGTCCCAGGTCTCCGTGTCGACCGCGATCCCGAGGGTCACCGCCGGGTTGAGGTGGCCACCCGACAGGGGAGCGGCGGTGTAGGCGCCTGCCAGCACCGCGAAGCCCCAGCCGAACGCGATGACGATCCAGCCCGACGCCCTCGCCTTCGAGAACCTGAGAGTGACGGCGGCGCACACACCGGCGCCGAAGAGAATCAGGATCGCCGTACCGATGACCTCACCGACGAATATGTCTCCGTTGCTCATGGCGGCTCCTTGGCCCCGGCCCGGAGCGATCGGCCCCGGACCTCCGTGACGAGCGTGCCGTCGCGGCCGCATCGCCCGTGGGGGATGGCCCGTTGCAGGCGGGGAGCCCGAGCGGCGCGGTGCACAAAGACGCCCGAATCCGGCGATGCCGACCGACACCGGAAGTGTTCACCGGCACCCAGGGGGCGTCAAGGACAAGCACAACAACGGTTGAAGGCGCCTACCAGGCGCACAGGTCGGCGCGAACAGCACGCCCCCCACGGCGACCGCGCCCAGCGCCGCAGGGGATCACGCAAGCACGAGCACCGAAGCCCCCTCACCCAGCCGTGATCACCCAACCGTGAGCACCGAAGCGCTCTCACCGAACCGCGATCACCGCGGACCCGTGCCCGAACAGGCCCTGGTTGGCGCTGACCCCCACCCGCGCCCCCTCGACCTGCCGATCGGTCGCCTCGCCCCGCAACTGCCGGACCAGCTCGCACACCTGGGCGATCGCCTGCGCCGGAACCGCCTCCCCGAACGAGGCCAGCCCTCCACTGGAGTTCACCGGTATCCGTCCGCCCAGCGCCGTCACACCGTCCCGCAACAGCTTCGCGGCCTCGCCTTCGCCGCACAGCCCCAGATCCTCGTACCACTGCAACTCCAGCGCGGTGGACAGGTCGTAGACCTCGGCGAACGAGAGATCCTCGGGCCCGACCCCCGCCTCCTCGTACGCCGCCCGCGCGATCGACGCCCGGAACGTCTCGTCCGGTGGCGGCACCGCGACCGACGAGTCCGTGGCGATGTCCGGCAGATCCAGCACCGTGTTGGGGTAGCGGGGCGTGACCGTGGACACCGCCCGTATCCGCACCGGCTCGGCCACCCCGTGCCGCCGCGCGAAATCCATGCTGGACAGCACGAGCGCCGCACCCCCGTCCGAGGTCGCACAGATGTCGAGCAGCCGCAGCGGATCGGCGACCACGGCCGAGGCCGCGACCTCCTCGGCGGTGACCCGCTTGCGATAGCGCGCGTACGGATTGAGCGCCCCCATCGCGGAGTTCTTCACCTTGACCCGCGCGAAGTCCTCCGGTGTGTCCCCGTGCACCGCCATCCGTCGCCGCGCGTACAGCCCGAAGTACGTCGGATTGGTGGCCCCGAGGACCCGGAACCGCAACCAGTCCGGATCGTCCGCCCGATCCCCGCCCGCCGGCCGGAAGAACCCCTTCGGAGCCGAGTCCGCACCCACCACCAGCACCACGTCCGCGAGACCGGCGAGGATCTGGGCCCGCGCGGTGCCCACCGCCTGCGCCCCGGACGCACAGGCCGCGTACACGCTCGTGACCCGGGCCCCCTGCCAGCCCAGCGCCCTCGCGAAGGTCGCTCCCGCCACATAGCCCGGATAACCACCTCGCACCGTGTCCGCGCCGACGACCGAGCCGACGTCCCGCCAGTCGAGCCCCGCGTCGGCCAGCGCCGCACGCGCGGCCACCGTCCCGTACTCGACGAAACTCCTGCCCCACTTGCCCCACGGGTGCATGCCCGCGCCCAGCACGGCCACCTCGCCCGTCATGCGGCCACCCCCGTCGGCCGCCACTGCCACGTCGTCCAGACCGTCTCCGCGTCCTCGTTCAGGACCCCGGGGACGACCTCCACCTCCATGCCCACCGCGAGATCGGCGACGGTGACCCCGGGAACCGCCTGACCCAGCACCACCAGGCGTTCCTCGGCCAGTTCCACAGCGATCAACGCGTACGGCTCCCACGGAAGTTCCGGATCGGAAACGTAGGGCGACGGAGGCCGGTACCGGCCGTCCGTGTACGACCACACCCGGCCCCGTCGCGACAGCGGGACCTCGCGCAGCTCGCCGCCCGGACACCCCGGATTGCGACAGAAGACGTCCTCACGGGGGAAGAACACCGAGGCGCACGCCGAACAGCGCGTGCCGAGGAGCCGGAACCCCTCGCCCTCCCCGGTGAACCAGCCCGCGACCACAGGTGTGCGACTCCGCGACAAGGTCCCTCCCGGCGAAACGGATCTGATGGGCCGTCAGGAGTCTGGCACGGGCATCCCGAATTGGGCAGGCCCCGGGAGAACCAACGAGCCCCGCCCGGCGTCGGAGTATCGGGAGGGCCGGCCGGGGCCCACGGGGGTGGTTCCGGCCGGCCTTCACCCATACCGACGGGCCCGCCGTGTGGCGCATTGAGCCGCCCCGACGAGACGACCAGCAGATGATCGGATACAGTCCGCCGCGTGTCCGCGAATCAACACCCACCCGCCAACTTCGCACCCGACTCGCATTGTTCGAGCTGCGGAGCGCCCTACGGAGAGGGCGTGTCCGGCTGGCCCCGCACCTGCGAGGCCTGCCACACAGTGGCCTACCGCAATCCGCTCCCCGTAGCGGTGGCCCTCCAGCCCGTGTACGACACCAAGGGCACCGCCCTCGTGGTGATCACACGGACCATCGCCCCCGCGCGCGGGGGCACCGCCCTGCCCGGCGGCTTCATCGACCACCGGGAGGACTGGCGGCACGCCGTCGTCCGTGAACTCAAGGAGGAGACGGGCATCTGCGTGGCCGACCGCGACGTACGCCTCGCCGACGCCATGAGCTCGCCCGCCGGTCATCTCCTGCTCTTCGGGCTCCTCCCGGAGCGCCCGGCCGCGGGCCTCCCGACGCCCGTCGCCACCGACGAGACGGAGGGCTGGCACCTGCTGCGCAGGCCCACCGAACTCGCCTTCCCCCTGCACACCCTGGCCGTCCAGGCGTTCTTCGACGGCCGCTACATCTGAGCCGAAGCCACCCCCGAGCCGTACCCGGGCTCACTCCCGGTCGAGCCCGCGTACCCGCACGGGATACCCAGGCTCGACCGGACCCTCGTCCCCCTCCCGCTCCACGACCAGCCGCGGCCCCTCCCAACGCGCCGTGTACCGCTCGACCTCCGGCTCGTCCCAGCCGTCGCCCGCGTCCGGCACCACGAGCCCGCCCCCCGTCCGCCCGCGCGCGGGTGCCCACACCTCCAGCTCCAGGCCGCCGTCGGCGCCCCGGACCGGCATCACGGCACCCGCGCGCGCGAGCACCGGGACACGCGACAGCGGCGCCTCCAGCAGTACCGTCCCCGGCCCCTCGTACGCCCGCCCGGTCACCGTGTCGTACCAACGGCCCCGCGGCAGCTGCACCGCACGCCGGTCCACGTCCGGCTCCAGCACCGGTGCCACCAGCAGACAGTCACCGAGGAGAAACGCGTCCTCGCAGTCGCGCAGCGTCCGGTCCTCGGGCGCACCCCACCACAACGGGCGCACATAGGGCGCCCCCGTACGACGCGCCAGATGGGCCAGCGTCATGAAGTAGGGCGACAGCCGCCGCCGCTCGACGAGCGCCACGCGCGCGTGCTCGACGGTCTCGTCCCCGAACTCCCACGGCTCCCGCCGCCCCGCCCGCAGACTCGCGTGCGTACGGAACAGCGGCAGATACGCGCCGAGCTGGAACCACCGCAGATACAGCTCCGGCGACGGACTCCCGTCGAACCCGCCCACGTCCGGCCCCGAGTACGGCACCCCGCACAGCCCCAGCCCCATCACCAGCGAGAGCGACGCCCGCAGCCCCGGCCAGCCCGTCGCCACATCCCCGGACCACGTCCCGCCGTAGCGCTGCATACCGGCCCACCCGGAGCGCGAGAAGACGAACGGCCGCTCCTCGGGCACCAGCTCACGCAACCCCTCGTACCCGGCGCGGGCCATGCAGAGCGCGTACACGTTGTGCGCCTCGCGGTGATCACCACCCCGGCCCTCCAGATCGTGCCGGGCCGACCGGGGCAGCGTGTTCTCCCCGAACGCCGTGAACGACGTCGGCTCGTTCATGTCGTGCCAGAACCCCGCGAAGCCCCGTGCCAGGCGCTCCTCGTAGAGACCACCCCACCACGCGCGCGTACGCGCGCGCGTGAAGTCCGGAAAGACCGACGCCCCGGGCCACACCAGCCCCTCCACCACCTTCCCGCCGGCATCCCGGACGAACGCGTCCTCGGCCGTCCCGCTGTCGTACACCGCGTCGCCCGGCCGCGCGCCGACCGCCGCGTCGACGATCGACACCAGCCGGATCCCCTCCCGCCGCAACTCGTCGGCGAGCACCGACAGCTTCGGGAAGTTCTCAGTGTCGACCGTGAAGACCCGATGGGAGTCGTAGTGGTCGATGTCCAGATGGACCGCGTCGAGCGGCAGACCGTGCTCCCGGTAGCCCGCGACGATCCGCCGCACCTCCTGCTCGCTGCCGAAGCCCCAGCGCGCGTGATGATGGCCCAGCGCCCACGCGGGCGGCAGCGCCGGAGCCCCTGTCAGAGCGGCCCAGGCATGCAGCACGCGCGCGGGGGTGCCCACCATCACCCAACAGCGCAGGGGCCCGCCGTCCATCCGCAGCTCGGACGACCCGGCCCGGTCGTGCCCGGAGCCGGCGCCCTCCTCACCCTCGCGCAGCGTCACCGTGCCGTCCCACGTGGTGTCGTGGAACACCAGATGTGTGGCCGCGTCCGCCACCACCATCTGCACCGGCATCGTGATGTACAGCGGATCGTCACCCGGCGCGAACGCATGGCCGGGGTCCGTGTTCCACAGCCGATACGTCCCGTCCCGCAGCCGAGGACCCGACGCCCGCCCGCCCAGACCGAAGAACCGCGCGTCGGCCGACACCTCCGAGCGCTGGACCCACCGCGCCTCACCCCCAGCCACCGGCTCCCACCACCGGGGCGGCAGATCACGCCGCACGACCACCCCACCGGGCGTACGCACCTCCACGGCACCGTGCCGCGACACGACGACCGTCACGCGCTCGGCCACGACCCGCCAGGCGCCGTCCTTGTCCGGCTCCAGCACGACCCGTGGATCCGGCTCCGGACACCGGCCCGCCAGCGCGTACGACGGCTCCGGCCCGGCCCCGTCCCAGCCCCAGAAGAGCGCGCCGTGCACATCGACGGTGATCCGCAGCTCGGACCTGCTGAAGCGGACGATTCCGCCGCCGGGCCCCGGCTCCACCCCCACCACCGGACCCGGCACCCTGGCACGCTCGGCACCCCTCGCCGGCAGAGCGGCGGCGTCGGCACGCCTCCTGCGCCATGCGGCCCGCACGGTGCGCAGCCCCTGAGCCGCCCCCGCCGAACCGATCGCTTTCACCGAACGCACCAGGTCACGACCGTCCATGTGGCTCACCATGCCACTGACCGGCCGAATCGTGTGAACCGTTCAACTTCCGTTCACCCGCGGTGGTGCCACATGTTCACGTCGCGGTCCATCAGCGGCTCACCCTGGTGCGGAAGTCGATCACATGGCATCGTCCGTGTCAGCCGCGTCATGCGCACACCCCCGCTCGTGCGCGCCCGACGCACACCACGCGCACAGTTTCGGGAGCCGCCCCATGACCTCAGCGAACCCCTCACCGCTCTGGCAACCCGACGCGGAACGCATCGCCCGGGCCCGGATCACCGCATTCCAGTCCTGGGCGGCGGCACACCACGGAGCCCCCGCCGAGGGCGGCTACCCGGCCCTGCACCGCTGGTCGGTCGACGAGCTCGAAACGTTCTGGAAGGCCGTCACCGAGTGGTTCGACGTACGGTTCTCCACCCCCTACACGCGCGTGCTCGGCGATCGCACCATGCCCGGCGCCGAATGGTTCCCGGGCGCCACCCTCAACTACGCCGAACACGCCCTCCGCGCGACCGACGCCCGCGCCGAGGAACCGGCCCTGCTCCATGTCGACGAAACCCACGAACCACGGCCGGTGACATGGTCCGAGCTGCGCCGCCAGGTCGGCTCCCTCTCCGCCGAACTGCGCGCCCTCGGCGTACGCCCTGGCGACCGCGTCAGCGGCTACCTCCCGAACATCCCGCAGGCCGTCGTCGCCCTCCTCGCCACGGCCGCCGTGGGCGGCGTCTGGACCTCCTGCGCCCCGGACTTCGGCGCCCGCAGCGTCCTGGACCGCTTCCAGCAGGTCGAACCCGTCGTCCTGTTCACCGTCGACGGCTACCGCTACGGCGGCAAGGAACACGACCGCCGCGACGTCGTCGCCGAACTCCGCCGCGAACTGCCCACCCTGCGCGCCGTGGTCCACATCCCCCTCCTCGGCACCGAAGCCCCCGAGGGCGCCCTGGAGTGGTCCGCCCTGACCTCCGCGGACGTGACCCCGACCTTCGAACAGGTCCCGTTCGACCACCCCCTGTGGGTGCTCTACTCCTCCGGTACCACCGGACTCCCCAAAGCCCTCGTGCAGTCCCAGGGCGGCATCCTCGTCGAACACCTCAAACAGCTCGGCCTGCACTGCGACCTCGGCCCCGAGGACCGCTTCTTCTGGTACACCTCCACCGGCTGGATGATGTGGAACTTCCTCGTCTCCGGCCTCCTCACCGGCACCACCGTCGTCCTGTACGACGGCAGCCCCGGCCACCCCGACACCGGCGCCCAGTGGCGCGTGGCGGAACGCACCGGCGCCACCCTCTTCGGCACCTCCGCCGCCTACGTCATGGCCTGCCGCAAAGCCGGCGTCCACCCGGGCCGCGACCACGACCTCTCCCGCGTCAAGTGCGTCGGCACCACCGGATCCCCGCTCCCGCCCGACGGCTTCCGCTGGCTCCACGACGAGGTCCGCGAGGACCTGTGGATCGCCTCCGTCAGCGGCGGCACCGACGTGTGCTCCTGCTTCGCGGGAGCCGTCCCGACCCTCCCGGTCCACATCGGCGAACTCCAGGCCCCCGGCCTCGGCACCGACCTCCAGTCCTGGGACCCCAGCGGCAAACCCCTCGTCGACGAGGTCGGCGAACTGGTCGTCACCAACCCCATGCCGTCCATGCCGATCCACTTCTGGAACGACCCCGACGGCACCCGCTACCACGACAGCTACTTCGACACCTACCCCGGCGTCTGGCGCCACGGCGACTGGATCACTCTCACCTCCCGAGGCTCCGTCGTGATCCACGGCCGCTCCGACTCCACGCTCAACCGCCAAGGCGTCCGCATGGGTTCGGCCGACATCTACGAAGCCGTCGAACGCCTCCCCGAGATCAAGGAGTCCCTCGTCATCGGTGTCGAACAGCCCGACGGCGGCTATTGGATGCCCCTGTTCGTCCAACTCGCCCCAGGAGCAACCCTCGACGAGGCTCTCCTCACCCGCATCAAGCGGACCATCCGCGAACAGCTCTCACCCCGCCACGTCCCCGACGAGGTCATCGAAGTCCCCGGTGTCCCGCACACCCTCACCGGCAAACGCATCGAGGTCCCCGTCAAACGACTCCTCCAGGGCACCCCCCTGGAAAAGGCCGTCAACCCCGGCTCCGTCGACAACCTCGACCTCCTGCGCTTCTACGAGAACCTGGCCCGCGAGCGAGCCTGATCCCCCGCATGCGATCGCGTTGTCAGTGCGCTCGATTACTGTGAGTGAGCATTGATCGACCGTTCGCACAGGGGGAAGACATGGCACACACCAACCAGCAGAGCATGCGACGCGTCCTGCGCCGCGAGATCGCGGGCACCATCGGCCTGCTGGCCGACGAACACGACTTCACCGCGATGCGGCGCTACCGCAGTTTCGCCTTCGACGACCACACGACCTACCTCCGACAAGTGGAAGCCCTGCTCAGGACCCTCTCCGCGCAGGGCAACCACACCACGGTCGCCCTCTTCGACCCCGAGGAGTACGCCGAGTTCTGCGCCGACACCGGCCTCGAACCCGACACCCCCTCCAGCCGCACCCGCTTCACCGCCGAGCTGGCCGCGACGGGCGCCGCCGTCCCGTACGAGGGACAGCCCCTCGCCGAACTCGTCCCCGACCTGATCGACGAAGCCGTCCGCCTCGCCACCTGGGAGTACGCCACCACACGCCTCGCCCAGATCGGCGACTGCGCCTCCTGCGGCGAGGACATCGGACGCGCGGCCTTCTCCCGCGCCATGCACCTGCTCAAGCGCATCCTCGACAGCGCCGGCCCGGGCGAACGCCACCTCGTCTGCAGCGTCTCGGCCGAACCCCAGGCGCTGGCATCCGTCCTCCACGCCGACCAGGACACCGAAGGAGCCACCCGGCTCGACGAGTCCGAAGCCCTGGAGTTCGCCACCGTCCTGGCCCTCGGTATGGCCACCCGAAGCCCTGGCGGACTCGTCATGCGCACCACCGCCCCGGACCGGACCGAGCGCGTCTACGGCTGGCGTCTGCGCGGCGACGACCTCGAACCCCTGACCGCGGGAGAGGTCTTCGACGCCTACTGCACGGACATGGAGTCCGGAGACCTCGTCTCCCCGGAGTCCGGCGTCGACTACTGCGCCCCGCCCGACCTCGGGGGCGACCTCGGCAAGGAAAGCCCGGCCACCCACGGCCACACCCACTGAACGGGCGAGGGGCGCCCCACCCGAAGGTGAAGCGCCCCTCGACGCCGGCCGGTCCGCACCGGCTACTCGCCCGACAGCACCGCCTGCGCCGCGCCACGCGCCTCTTCGGCCGTGTCCGCCGCACGCGCGGCAGCAGCGGCCCGCTCGCACTGCGCCAGCGTGTACTTCGCCAAGGTCGCCCGCACATACGGAATCGACGCCGCACCCATGGACAGGGAGGTGACACCCAGACCGGTCAGCACACACGCGAGCAGCGGATCCGACGCCGCCTCACCACAGACACCACAGCTCTTGCCCTCGGCCTTCGCCGCCTCGGCGGACAGCGCCACAAGGTCGAGCAGCGCCGGCTGCCACGGGTCCTGCAGCCGTGACACCGCACCCACCTGCCGGTCGGCCGCGAACGTGTACTGCGCGAGGTCGTTCGTCCCCAGCGAGAGGAACTCGACCTCCTGCAAGATCGACCGCGCCCGCAGCGCCGCCGACGGGATCTCCACCATGGCCCCGAACTTGGCCCGCAGCCCCGCCTCACGACAGGCGTCGGCGAACGCCTTGGCGTCCGTGCGGTCCGCGACCATCGGCGCCATGACCTCGAGGTAGACCGGCAGGCCTTCGGCGGCCTTCGCGAGCGCCGTCAGCTGCGTCCGGAGCACCTCGGGGTGATCGAGGAGCGTCCGCAGGCCACGTACACCGAGGGCCGGGTTCGGCTCGTCGGCCGGGGTGAGGAACTCCAGCGGCTTGTCGGCGCCGGCGTCAAGCACCCGTACGACCACACGCCCTTCGGGGAAGGCCTCCAGTACCTTGCGGTACGCCTCGACCTGCTTCTCCTCGGACGGCGCCGCCTTGCTGTCGTCCAGGAAGAGGAACTCGGTCCGGAACAGACCGACTCCCTCGGCCCCGGCCTCCACGGCCGCCGGCACATCAGCGGGACCACCCACATTGGCCAGCAGGGGAACCTTGTGCCCGTCGGAGGTCGACCCGGGCCCGCTCGACGCGGCCAGCGCGGCCTTCCGCGCCGCCGCGGCGGCCTCCAGTTCGGCCTTCTTCTCCGCACTCGGGTTCACGAAGATCTCGCCGGTGCTGCCGTCCACGGCTATCACCGTGCCCTCGGCGAGCTCCCCGGCACCCGGCAACGCGACGACGGCGGGCACCCCGAGCGCCCGCGCCAGAATCGCGCTGTGACTGGTCGGCCCACCCTCCTCGGTGACGAATCCGAGGACGAGCGTCGGGTCGAGCAGCGCCGTGTCCGCAGGCGCCAGGTCACGAGCGATGAGGACGTACGGTTCGTCGCTGTCCGGTACGCCCGGCATCGGAACCCCGAGCAGCCGGGCGACGATACGATTCCGCACATCGTCGAGGTCGGCCACGCGACCCGCGAGGTACTCGCCGGCCCCGGCCAGCAGCGCCCGATACGCGGCGAAGGCGTCGTAGACACCACGCTCCGCCGTGCTCCCCACGGCGATACGTCGCTCCACATCCGCCATCAGCTCCGGGTCCTGGGCCATCAGGGCCTGGGCCTCCAGCACGGCCTGGGCCTCACCTCCGGCCAGATTGCCGCGCGCTGTCAGATCGGCGGCCACCGCGTCCACGGCCTTACGGGCACGCCCCTGCTCGCGCTCCGCGTCCTCCGCAGGAATCTGCTTGGCGGGCGGCTCCAGCACCGCCGTTCCCATGTGCCGAACCTCGCCGATCGCCACACCGTGGCTCACACCGACGCCTCGCAGCGTTGTCTCCATCTCACCTGTCTCCGATAGTGCGGCGGATCCCGCCGCCGCGGTGGTTGTGGAACTTGCCATCCGGTACGGCCTCGAGGTCACCGCCAGCCGAAGAGCGTGTCGCCGGCCTTCACCTCGCCGTCCTCACGGAGCTCCGTGAGGGAGTCGGCCGTGGCCTCCAAGGCCACCACAGGACAGATCGGCGACCTGCCCGCGGCCTCCACGGCTGCCGGGTTCCAGCGCACCACGGCCTGACCCCGTCGCACGGTGTCGCCCTTGTTCACGAGCAGCTCGAAGCCCTCACCGTTCAGCTGCACGGTGTCGATACCGAGGTGCGTCAGCACACCGTGCCCCTCGCCGTCCACCACGACGAACGCGTGCGGGTGCAGGGAGACGATGACCCCGTCCACGGGAGCGACGGCCTCCCCTGCCTCCCGCACGGGATCGATCGCCGTGCCGGGGCCGACCATCGCTCCCGAGAACACGGGATCCGGTACGGCGGCCAGTCCGATGGCGCGTCCTGCGAGAGGGGACGTCACGGTGGTCATGGGAAGCCTCCCAGGTGGAGATCTATGAGGACACCGTCCCGCTTGTACCGGGACGGCGCGCTGAGCAGCAGGGTAGGTCAGATGAAGTACCCGTTCCGCACGATAGCTCCGCATCAGAGGTCTAGACCACCCCTCCAAGCGATTTGCACGGGCTCAGCGGCCCGATGTAGAGTCGTACACCTGCCTCGGGGCGAGCGGCACTTTGTGTCCGACCCCGGCAGCATCGAACTCGTTCAGATCGTTCAGATCCTATCCCGGGATCGTCTTCTGCATGTCTGCAGGATGGTGGTCAGGGGGCCGGAAAAACACTGATAGAGTGTGAAACACCGAAGGGAAGCGCCCGGAGGAAAGCCCAGGGAATAACTTGGGTGAGTACAAAGGAAGCGTCCGTTCCTTGAGAACTCAACAGCGTGCCAAAAATCAACGCCAGATATGTTGATACCCCGTTCCCGGCCGGTCATCGGTTGGGGCGAGGTTCCTTTGAAACAAACACAGCGAGGACGCTGTGAACCATCGGATCATTCCTCCGGTGGTTCCGCTCTCGTGGTTTGCACCCGATTACGGGTACACATTCACGGAGAGTTTGATCCTGGCTCAGGACGAACGCTGGCGGCGTGCTTAACACATGCAAGTCGAACGATGAACCACTTCGGTGGGAATTAGTGGCGAACGGGTGAGTAACACGTGGGCAATCTGCCCTTCACTCTGGGACAAGCCCTGGAAACGGGGTCTAATACCGGATACAACCACTGCAGGCATCTGTTGGTGGTGGAAAGCTCCGGCGGTGAAGGATGAGCCCGCGGCCTATCAGCTTGTTGGTGAGGTAACGGCTCACCAAGGCGACGACGGGTAGCCGGCCTGAGAGGGCGACCGGCCACACTGGGACTGAGACACGGCCCAGACTCCTACGGGAGGCAGCAGTGGGGAATATTGCACAATGGGCGAAAGCCTGATGCAGCGACGCCGCGTGAGGGATGACGGCCTTCGGGTTGTAAACCTCTTTCAGCAGGGAAGAAGCGAAAGTGACGGTACCTGCAGAAGAAGCGCCGGCTAACTACGTGCCAGCAGCCGCGGTAATACGTAGGGCGCGAGCGTTGTCCGGAATTATTGGGCGTAAAGAGCTCGTAGGCGGTCTGTCGCGTCGGATGTGAAAGCCCGGGGCTTAACCCCGGGTCTGCATTCGATACGGGCAGACTAGAGTGTGGTAGGGGAGATCGGAATTCCTGGTGTAGCGGTGAAATGCGCAGATATCAGGAGGAACACCGGTGGCGAAGGCGGATCTCTGGGCCATTACTGACGCTGAGGAGCGAAAGCGTGGGGAGCGAACAGGATTAGATACCCTGGTAGTCCACGCCGTAAACGGTGGGAACTAGGTGTTGGCGACATTCCACGTCGTCGGTGCCGCAGCTAACGCATTAAGTTCCCCGCCTGGGGAGTACGGCCGCAAGGCTAAAACTCAAAGGAATTGACGGGGGCCCGCACAAGCAGCGGAGCATGTGGCTTAATTCGACGCAACGCGAAGAACCTTACCAAGGCTTGACATACACCGGAAACGGCCAGAGATGGTCGCCCCCTTGTGGTCGGTGTACAGGTGGTGCATGGCTGTCGTCAGCTCGTGTCGTGAGATGTTGGGTTAAGTCCCGCAACGAGCGCAACCCTTGTTCTGTGTTGCCAGCATGCCCTTCGGGGTGATGGGGACTCACAGGAGACTGCCGGGGTCAACTCGGAGGAAGGTGGGGACGACGTCAAGTCATCATGCCCCTTATGTCTTGGGCTGCACACGTGCTACAATGGCAGGTACAATGAGCTGCGAAGCCGTGAGGCGGAGCGAATCTCAAAAAGCCTGTCTCAGTTCGGATTGGGGTCTGCAACTCGACCCCATGAAGTCGGAGTTGCTAGTAATCGCAGATCAGCATTGCTGCGGTGAATACGTTCCCGGGCCTTGTACACACCGCCCGTCACGTCACGAAAGTCGGTAACACCCGAAGCCGGTGGCCCAACCCCTTGTGGGAGGGAGCTGTCGAAGGTGGGACTGGCGATTGGGACGAAGTCGTAACAAGGTAGCCGTACCGGAAGGTGCGGCTGGATCACCTCCTTTCTAAGGAGCATCTAGGTCCCGTCAAGGGATCCAGGGCCATAACGCAGGCGAGTGTTCTGCGGTGGTTGCTCATGGGTGGAACGTTGATTATTCGGCTGGTTTTCACGGGTCGGAGGCTGTTAGTACTGCTCGCAAGAGTGTGGAAAGCATGATCTCCGGGCGGGAGTCGGCCGGGCACGCTGTTGGGTGTCTGAGGGTATGGCCGTATGGCTGCCTTCAGTGCCGACCCCGGTGTACTCGCTGGCTTGTGCCGGCGGGGTGGCGGGTGGTTGGTCGTTGTTTGAGAACTGCACAGTGGACGCGAGCATCTGTGGCCAAGTTTTTAAGGGCGCACGGTGGATGCCTTGGCACCAGGAACCGATGAAGGACGTGGGAGGCCACGATAGTCCCCGGGGAGTCGTCAACCAGGCTTTGATCCGGGGGTTTCCGAATGGGGAAACCCGGCAGTCGTCATGGGCTGTCACCCATACCTGAACACATAGGGTATGTGGAGGGAACGCGGGGAAGTGAAACATCTCAGTACCCGCAGGAAGAGAAAACAACCGTGATTCCGGGAGTAGTGGCGAGCGAAACCGGATGAGGCTAAACCGTATACGTGTGAGACCCGGCAGGGGTTGCGTATGCGGGGTTGTGGGATCTCTCTTCTGTTGTCTGCCGGCAACAGGACGAGTCAGAAACCGTTGATGTAGACGAAGGACATGCGAAAGGTCCGGCGTAGAGGGTAAGACCCCCGTAGTCGAAACGTCAGCGGCTCGTTTGAGAGACACCCAAGTAGCACGGGGCCCGAGAAATCCCGTGTGAATCTGGCGGGACCACCCGCTAAGCCTAAATATTCCCTGGTGACCGATAGCGGATAGTACCGTGAGGGAATGGTGAAAAGTACCCCGGGAGGGGAGTGAAATAGTACCTGAAACCGTGTGCCTACAAGCCGTGGGAGCGTCGCGTTGAGTACTTGTGCTCAACGTCGTGACTGCGTGCCTTTTGAAGAATGAGCCTGCGAGTTTGCGGTGTGTTGCGAGGTTAACCCGTGTGGGGAAGCCGTAGCGAAAGCGAGTCCGAACAGGGCGATTCAGTAGCGCGCTCAAGACCCGAAGCGGAGTGATCTAGCCATGGGCAGGTTGAAGCGGAGGTAAGACTTCGTGGAGGACCGAACCCACCAGGGTTGAAAACCTGGGGGATGACCTGTGGTTAGGGGTGAAAGGCCAATCAAACTCCGTGATAGCTGGTTCTCCCCGAAATGCATTTAGGTGCAGCGTCGTGTGTTTCTTGCCGGAGGTAGAGCACTGGATAGGCGATGGGCCCTACCGGGTTACTGACCTTAGCCAAACTCCGAATGCCGGTAAGTGAGAGCGCGGCAGTGAGACTGTGGGGGATAAGCTCCATGGTCGAGAGGGAAACAGCCCAGAGCATCGACTAAGGCCCCTAAGCGTACGCTAAGTGGGAAAGGATGTGGAGTCGCACAGACAACCAGGAGGTTGGCTTAGAAGCAGCCACCCTTGAAAGAGTGCGTAATAGCTCACTGGTCTAGTGATTCCGCGCCGACAATGTAGCGGGGCTCAAGCGTACCGCCGAAGTCGTGTCATTCCAGCATGAGGGCCAACGCCCGCTGGGATGGGTAGGGGAGCGTCGTGTGCCGGGTGAAGCAGCCGCGGAAGCGAGTTGTGGACGGTTCACGAGTGAGAATGCAGGCATGAGTAGCGATACAAACGTGAGAAACGTTTGCGCCGATTGACCAAGGGTTCCTGGGTCAAGCTGATCTGCCCAGGGTAAGTCGGGACCTAAGGCGAGGCCGACAGGCGTAGTCGATGGATAACCGGTTGATATTCCGGTACCCGCTGTGAAGCGTCAAACATTGAACCAGGCGATGCTAAGTCCGTGAAGCCGCCCCGGAGCCTTCGGGCAAAGGGGAGTGGTGGAGCCGACGAACCAGACTTGCAGTAGGTGAGTGATGGGGTGACGCAGGAAGGTAGTCCATCCCGGGCGGTGGTTGTCCCGGGGTAAGGGTGTAGGACGTCAGGTAGGTAAATCCGCCTGGCAATAGTCTGAGACCTGATGCCGAGCCGATTGTGGTGAAGTGGATGATCCTATGCTGTCGAGAAAAGCCTCTAGCGAGTTTCATGGCGGCCCGTACCCTAAACCGACTCAGGTGGTCTGGTAGAGAATACCGAGGCGTTCGGGTGAACTATGGTTAAGGAACTCGGCAAAATGCCCCCGTAACTTCGGGAGAAGGGGGGCCATCACTGGTGATCCGATTTACTCGGTGAGCTGGGGGTGGCCGCAGAGACCAGCGAGAAGCGACTGTTTACTAAAAACACAGGTCCGTGCGAAGCCGTAAGGCGATGTATACGGACTGACGCCTGCCCGGTGCTGGAACGTTAAGGGGACCGGTTAGCTCACTTTCGGGTGGGCGAAGCTGAGAACTTAAGCGCCAGTAAACGGCGGTGGTAACTATAACCATCCTAAGGTAGCGAAATTCCTTGTCGGGTAAGTTCCGACCTGCACGAATGGCGTAACGACTTCTCGACTGTCTCAACCATAGGCCCGGTGAAATTGCACTACGAGTAAAGATGCTCGTTTCGCGCAGCAGGACGGAAAGACCCCGGGACCTTTACTACAGTTTGATATTGGTGTTCGGTTCGGCTTGTGTAGGATAGCTGGGAGACTGTGAAGCTCGGACGCCAGTTCGGGTGGAGTCGTCGTTGAAATACCAGTCTGGTCGTGCTGGGTGTCTAACCCGGGTCCGTGATCCGGATCGGGGACAGTGTCTGATGGGTAGTTTAACTGGGGCGGTTGCCTCCCAAAGGGTAACGGAGGCGCCCAAAGGTTCCCTCAGCCTGGTTGGCAATCAGGTGGTGAGTGTAAGTGCACAAGGGAGCTTGACTGTGAGACCGACGGGTCGAGCAGGGACGAAAGTCGGGACTAGTGATCCGGCGGTGGCTTGTGGAAGCGCCGTCGCTCAACGGATAAAAGGTACCCCGGGGATAACAGGCTGATCTTCCCCAAGAGTCCATATCGACGGGATGGTTTGGCACCTCGATGTCGGCTCGTCGCATCCTGGGGCTGGAGTCGGTCCCAAGGGTTGGGCTGTTCGCCCATTAAAGCGGTACGCGAGCTGGGTTTAGAACGTCGTGAGACAGTTCGGTCCCTATCCGCTGCGCGCGCAGGAATATTGAGAAGGGCTGTCCCTAGTACGAGAGGACCGGGACGGACGAACCTCTGGTGTGCCAGTTGTTCTGCCAAGGGCATGGCTGGTTGGCTACGTTCGGGAGGGATAACCGCTGAAAGCATCTAAGCGGGAAGCCTGCTTCGAGATGAGTATTCCCACCCACTTGATGGGGTAAGGCTCCCAGTAGACGACTGGGTTGATAGGCCAGATATGGAAGCCTGGTAACGGGTGGAGTTGACTGGTACTAATAGGCCGAGGGCTTGTCCTCAGTTGCTCGCGTCCACTGTGTTGGTTCTGAAACCACGAACAACCCCACGTCTGTCACAGAGCGTGGTGCGGTTGAGTGTTTCATAGTGTTTCGGTGGTCATAGCGTGAGGGAAACGCCCGGTTACATTCCGAACCCGGAAGCTAAGCCTTACAGCGCCGATGGTACTGCAGGGGGGACCCTGTGGGAGAGTAGGACGCCGCCGAACTCCTTTTTGAGCTCTGGCTCTTGGGCACACTGCCCAAGAGCCAGAGCTTTTTTGCGTTGAGGTAGGGTCAGGGGGCATCGTTGGCTCATTTCCCACAGGAGGCCCCCGGGTGGAGGTACAGGAGACCCGGGTCCAGACGGACCGGGTCCTCACCATCCCGAACATTCTCAGCATGGCGCGGCTCGTTGGTGTGCCCGTCTTCCTGTGGTTGGTTCTCTGGCCCGAGTTCGGCGGCCCCAAGGTCGACGGCTGGGCCTTCCTGGTGATCGCTCTCAGTGGCGTCAGCGACTATCTGGACGGCATGCTGGCGCGGCGCTGGAACCAGATCAGCAGTCTGGGCCGGCTTCTCGATCCCGCGGCTGACAGGTTGTACATTCTGTCAACTCTGGTGGGACTCACCTGGCGCGAGATTCTGCCATTGTGGTTGACCGCTGTACTGCTCTTGCGGGAACTGGTCCTGCTGGTGATGGTGGGCATCCTCAGACGGCACGGCTATCCGCCACCGCAGGTGAACTTCCTCGGCAAGGCGGCCACGTTCAACCTGATGTACGCCTTCCCGTTGCTGCTCCTCAGTGACGGAAGTGGATGGATCTCGTCACTCGCTGCTATTTTCGGATGGGCGTTCGCCGGATGGGGTACAACCCTGTATTGGTGGGCAGGAATCCTCTACGTGGTTCAGGTCCGCCGACTCGTCAGTGCGGACGCCATGGCCGATTGAGCCCGCCAGTGGGCGGCCGTTAGTGGCTCGATGGCCCGCGTCGGAAAAGTGCGGGACAATCTGGACGGGTGAAGTCGGCTAGACCGTCTCTTCAAGGAGGACGCTTCCGACATGAAGGCCGTCGTGATGGCCGGAGGCGAAGGCACACGCCTTCGCCCCATGACCTCGAGCATGCCCAAACCGCTCCTGCCCGTGGCGAACCGCCCGATCATGGAGCACGTACTGCGGCTGCTCAAAAGGCATGGGCTCAACGAGACCGTCGTTACTGTCCAGTTCCTGGCGTCACTCGTCAAGAACTACTTCGGGGACGGCGAGGAGCTCGGTATGGAGCTCACCTATGCCAATGAGGAGAAGCCACTCGGTACCGCCGGGAGCGTCAAGAACGCCGAGGAGGCGCTGAAGGACGATGCCTTCCTCGTCATCTCCGGCGATGCCCTCACCGACTTCGACCTCACCGAGCTCATCAATTTCCACAAGGAAAAGGGTGCGCTCGTCACCGTCTGCCTGACACGGGTACCGAATCCTCTGGAATTCGGTATCACGATCGTGGACGAGGAAGGCAAGGTCGAGCGATTCCTGGAGAAGCCCACCTGGGGCCAGGTCTTCTCCGACACCGTCAACACGGGCATCTACGTGATGGAGCCCGAGGTCTTCGACTACGTCGAGGCCGACGTCCCCGTCGACTGGTCCGGCGACGTCTTCCCGCAGCTGATGAAGGAGGGCAAGCCGGTCTACGGCTATGTCGCCGAGGGCTACTGGGAGGACGTCGGCACGCACGAGAGCTATGTGAAGGCCCAGGCCGACGTGCTGGAGGGCAAGGTCGACGTCGAGATCGACGGGTTCGAGCTCTCGCCCGGCGTGTGGATCGCCGAAGGTGCCGAGGTGCACCCCGACGCCGTGCTGCGCGGGCCGCTGTACATCGGGGACTACGCCAAGGTCGAAGCCGGCGCCGAGATCCGTGAGCACACCGTCGTGGGCTCGAACGTCGTCGTGAAGAGCGGGGCCTTTCTGCACAAGGCCGTGGTCCACGACAACGTCTACATCGGACAGCAGAGCAATCTGCGTGGCTGCGTGGTCGGCAAGAACACCGACATCATGCGCGCCGCACGGATCGAGGACGGCGCGGTGATCGGTGACGAGTGCCTCGTCGGCGAGGAATCGATCATCCAGGGGAACGTGCGCGTCTACCCCTTCAAGACGATCGAGGCCGGCGCATTCGTCAACACCTCGGTCATCTGGGAGTCCCGAGGGCAGGCCCATCTGTTCGGTGCGCGGGGCGTCTCCGGCATCCTCAACGTGGAGATCACCCCCGAGCTGGCCGTGAGGCTCGCGGGGGCCTACGCGACGACGCTCAAGAAGGGCTCCACGGTCACCACCGCCCGTGACCACTCCCGAGGCGCCCGCGCGCTGAAGAGGGCGGTCATCTCGGCGCTGCAGGCCAGCGCCATCGACGTACGGGACCTGGAGAACGTACCGCTGCCGGTGGCGCGGCAGCAGACCGCCCGGGGCAGTGCCGGCGGGATCATGATCCGGACGACGCCGGGGATTCCCGACTCCGTCGACATCATGTTCTTCGACGGACAGGGCGCGGACCTGTCGCAGGCCAGTCAGCGGAAGCTGGACCGGGTGTTCGCGCGGCAGGAGTACCGGCGCGCGTTCCCGGGCGAGATCGGGGACCTGCACTTCCCGGCCAGTGTGTTCGACTCGTACACCGGGTCGTTGCTCCGGAACGTCGACACGACCGGGATCGCCGAGTCAGGGCTCAAGGTCGTCGTGGACGCGTCCAACGGTAGTGCCGGTCTGGTGCTGCCGAGTCTGCTCGGCAAGCTGGGCGTCGACTCGTTGACGATCAACCCGGGTCTCGACGAGTCGCGCCCGACGGAGACCGGCGACATGCGGCGGTCGGGGCTGGTGCGGCTGGGCGAGATCGTCGCGTCCTCGCGGGCCGCGTTCGGCGTCCGGTTCGACCCCGTCGGTGAACGGCTGTCGCTCGTCGACGAGAAGGGCCGGATCGTCGAGGACGACCGGGCCCTGCTGGTCATGCTCGACCTGGTGGCCGCCGAACGGCGGAGTGGACGGGTCGCGCTTCCGGTGACGACCACCAGGATCGGTGAGCAGGTCGCCGCCTATCACGGCACACAGGTCGAGTGGACGACCACCTCGCCGGACGACCTCACGCGGGTCGGCGGCGACGAGACGACCATCTTCGGCGGTGATGGGCGCGGTGGGTTCATCGTGCCGGAGTTCAGCAGTGTCTTCGACGGGACGGCGGCCTTCGTACGGCTCATCGGACTGGTGGCGCGGACGCAGCTCACGCTCAGCCAGATCGACGCGCGGATTCCGCGAGCGCATGTCCTGAAGCGGGATCTGGCCACTCCGTGGGCTGTCAAGGGCCTCGTGATGCGCCGGGTCGTGGAGGCGGCCGGAAGCCGTTTCGTGGACACCACCGACGGGGTGCGGGTCGTGGAGACCGACGGGCGGTGGGTGATGGTCCTGCCGGACCCGGCCGAAGCCGTCACGCATCTGTGGGCCGAGGGGCCCGACGACGCCTCCGCGCAGTCCCTGCTCGACGAGTGGTCGGCGGTCGTGGACAGCGCCGGCCGCTGAATCGCATCGCACGCGCGCGTGCCGGACAAGTGCCCCCAACGGGGCCTGTCCGGCACGCCGGTGGGGCCATTCGGAGGTAGTGGTCGCGACGTGCGACGATGTGCGGCATGCCGCAGCAGCCCCCCGTTCGGAGCACACCCGCGCGCCCGGCGCGTCCGGACGCCTCCATGTCGCTGCTCAACAACGTCATGGACCACAGCCTCGACGACGGATACGCCGAGGCCGCCGCCCGCAGGAAGGCCGCGGGCACCGAGGGCATGCCGAAGACGGTGCGGGCCAAGCTGGGACTCGCGGTCGGTCTGGTCCTCGCCGCCCTGGTGGTGACGGTGGGTGCCGCGCAGGCGCGCATCAGCGCGCCCGTGGTAGCCAAGGAGCGCGAGGAGCTCATCGACCGTATCCAGGAGGAGACCGCCGCCGCGGACAAGCTCGAGGACTCCGTCGACGAACTCCGGGACGACGTGAGCGCTCGACAGCGCAAGGCGCTCAAGGACGACGGCGGCAGCGGCGGCGACCTGGTGGGCATCCTGTCGGGCGCCGTCGAGGTGCATGGTCCCGGAGTCCGTCTCGTCGTCAACGACGCCAAGGACGCCGGCCAGGGCGGTGACGGTGACCCGCGCGAGACGTCCGGGTTCTCGGACACCGGCCGCGTACGGGACCGGGACATGCAGCGGGTCGTCAACGGGTTGTGGGAGTCCGGCGCCGAAGCCATCTCGATCAACGGTCAGCGGCTCACCGCGCTGTCGGCCATCAGGGCCGCGGGCGACGCGATACTGGTCGACAACAAGCCGCTGGCACCGCCCTACACGATCCTCGCGGTGGGGGACGGGCAGCGGCTGAGCACCAAGTTCCAGAACAGCCCCGACGGGCTGTATCTGCACGCCCTCCAGGAGAACTTCGGCATCCGGACGAGCATCTCCGCCGAGAACGACATCAAGGTGCCGGCCGCGCCGAGCGTGATCGTACGAACAGCAGAACCCAGCACAGAGAAGGGCACATCGTGATCGCCGTACTGGGCCTCGTCCTCGGAGTCGTGGCCGGACTGTTGGTCCGGCCCGAGGTACCGGCGGTGGTAGAGCCGTATCTCCCCATCGCCGTGGTGGCGGCGCTGGACGCCGTCTTCGGTGGTCTGCGCGCGATGCTGGACGGCATCTTCGACGACAAGGTCTTCGTCGTGTCGTTCCTGTCGAACGTGGTCGTGGCCGCCCTGATCGTCTTCCTCGGCGACAAGTTGGGCGTCGGCGCACAGCTGTCCACGGGCGTCGTGGTCGTTCTCGGGATCCGCATCTTCTCCAACGCCGCGGCGATCCGTCGGCACGTCTTCCGGGCGTGAGGCCGATGAGCGACCAGGACCAGACGCCGGATCCGAAGCCGACTCCAGGTGCGGCAGGGGACGACACACCGACGACCCGGCTGCGCCGGGAACTGCCTGAGGAGGTGGCCCCCGCGGCCGCCGAGGAGCCCGGTGAGGCGCCTCAGGAGGAGAAGAACAAGCTGACCGGGAGGCAGCGGCTGGCCCAGGGGCTGTGGCCGCCGCGCTTCACCCGTGCCCAACTCATCGTCGCCCTCCTGCTGTTCGGCCTCGGCTTCGGGCTGGCCATCCAGGTGGCCTCCAACAACGACGACAGCGCGCTGCGCGGAGCACGTCAGGAAGACCTCGTTCGCATCCTCGATGAACTGGATGACCGTACGCAGCGTCTGGAGGAGGAGAAGCAGGGCCTCGAGGATCAGCGCACCGAGTTGGAGAACAGCTCGGACCAGGCTGAGGAGGCACGCAAGCAGACGGTCGAGAAGGAGCGGCAACTCGCCATTCTGGCGGGGACGGTGGCGGCACAGGGGCCCGGCATCACACTGACGATCGACGACACGAAGGGGACGGTCGAGGCGGATATGTTGCTCGACGCGATCCAGGAGCTGCGCGCGGCCGGCGCGGAGGCGATCCAGGTGAACGACGTACGGATCGTGGCCAGCACGTATCTGACCGGTTCCGACGACGGAATCAGTGTCGACGGGAACAAGATCACTCAGCCCTTTCGTTTCAAGGTCATCGGCAATCCGCAGGACCTCGAGCCCGCACTGAACATCCCCGGAGGCGTGGTGCAGACACTGGAGAAGGAGCAGGCCACCGTGACCGTGCGGCGGTCGGACAAGATCGTTGTGGACGCCTTGCGAGCGGCGAAGCGGCCTGACTACGCTCGGTCGTCCTCCCAGTGAACCGCAGGTGCATGGGGCCCGTCCGGCGAGGGCATGAGGTTGCGGGGGGTCGGCGCACCGAATGGGTGGTGCGTGGTGGAAACTGTCCGGTGGGTACGGACGTTGTGAGGTTGTCCGGCTCGGCCGGTGTGTTCAGTCAGGGTTCGTCCTGCCCCACGGGCGGGTCTGTTTCGGTCAAGGGGAATCGCCCGTGAAGTTGTTTGCGAAGTTGTTCGGCAAGAGTGCGCGAGAGGGTAGCGACAACGCGACCGCCCGCCATCGCGCGCAGCCTTCGGAAGCGGAGGGCCAGGGCGGTGAGCGCCCCATGTTCCGGGACCAGGTCGCTGGTCCGGGAGGTGACATTTCCGGAGGTCAGGGCGCGCCGTCTGTTGACCCTGCCCAGTCGGGCCGCATAGGTTTCGGGGAACCGTCAACCTCAGGTACGGGTGGAGGGTTTGCTGCAGACCCGTATGCGTCCAATGCCCCGGCGGGGCAGCCGCGGCAGGAGGATCCGTCGATGTCGGCCCTGGTGTGTACGAGGTGCGGTAACCGGAACGCGGAGAACAGCCGCTTCTGCTCGAACTGCGGGGCTCCGCTGCGGGCCGGCGCGACCCCCGAGCGTCCGTCCGAGACGACCTCCACGATCTCCATCTCCGGCCTCGAGGCCTACGACTCCGAGGTCACCGGCCAGACCCAGCTGCCGGCGCTCTCTCCCGAGGCCCAGGCCGCGGTCGACGCGCTGCCGCTCGGCTCGGCACTCCTGGTCGTGCGTCGTGGCCCGAACGCCGGCAGCCGCTTCCTGCTGGACGGCGACCTGACCACGGCGGGCCGTCACCCGCAGAGCGACATCTTCCTGGACGACGTGACCGTGTCGCGTCGCCACGTGGAGTTCCGCCGGGGCCAGGACGGCTCGTTCACGGTCGCCGACGTCGGCAGCCTGAACGGCACGTACGTCAATCGTGAGCGGATCGACCAGGTCGCCCTGCACAACGGCGACGAGGTGCAGATCGGCAAGTACCGGCTGGTCTTCTACGCGAGCCAGCGGGGCTACTGACCCTCCCCCGGACACGCGTCCGGGGGGACCCCAGGGAAGGTCCATGCTTCGAACAACGAGCGGTGGTGCCGACCACGGCGCCACCGCCGCGGACAGTGGCCTGATGAGCATCGGCACGGTGCTGAACGCGCTGCGCGAGGAGTTCCCCGAGGTAACCATCTCCAAGATCCGTTTCCTGGAGTCGGAGGGGCTCATCGAGCCGCAGCGGACCCCCTCGGGGTATCGCAAGTTCAGTGCCGAGGACGTCGAGCGCCTGGGACACGTGCTCAGGATGCAGCGGGACCACTATCTGCCGCTCAAGGTGATCCGGGAGTACCTGGAAGCCCTGGAGCGTGGCGAGGACGTACGGCTGCCGTCCGTGGGGCGTCAGCGTGACGTCGGGGACGGAGAGCGCCTGAGCGAGCTCTTCGGGGAGCCCGAGGAGCCGACAGCGGCCCGGATCGGGCGCGGTGAGCTCATGGCCGGTGCCGGGATCGACGAGGACCAGCTGGCGGAGTGGGAGTCGTACGGGCTGGTGGCCGCGCTGCCCGACGGTTCCTTCGACGCGGAGGCACTCACTGTCGCCACGCTTGTGGTGGAACTGGGTCGGTTCGGTATCGAGCCCCGGCATCTGAGGGTGATGCGGGCCGCCGCCGACCGCGAGGCGGGGCTCGTGGATCAGGTGGTGGCGCCCTTGCGTCTGCACCGCAATCCGCAGACCAGGGCCCATGCGGAGGACCGCACGCGGGAGCTGGCGGGGCTCACGGTGAAGCTGCATGCCGCCCTGGTCCAGAGCGCCCTGGGTGTGCGCCTTCGCTGAGGGCTCGGTGTTCGCCTGTGGCGGATCGGTCGGCCGATCTGTGCTCGACTACCCAAACATCCCGAGCACGGCCTAGGGTTGCTGTGTGAACGAGCTCGATGTCGTAGGTGTCCGGGTCGAAATGCCCTCCAACCAACCGATCGTGCTCCTGCGCGAAGTGGGAGGCGACCGTTACCTCCCCATCTGGATCGGGCCGGGGGAGGCGACGGCGATCGCTTTTGCCCAGCAGGGCATGGCCCCAGCGCGACCGCTGACCCACGACCTGTTCAAGGACGTGCTGGAGGCCGTCGGCCAGGAGCTCACGGAAGTGCGCATCACCGACCTCCGTGAGGGCGTCTTCTACGCGGAGCTGGTGTTCGCCAGCGGGGTCGAGGTGAGTGCGCGGCCTTCCGACGCCATAGCGCTGGCGCTACGTACGGGTACGCCGATCTTCGGCAGTGACGGGGTGCTCGACGACGCGGGCATCGCGATCCCGGACGAGCAGGAGGACGAGGTGGAGAAGTTCCGCGAGTTCCTCGACCAGATCTCGCCCGAGGACTTCGGTACGAACAGCCAGTGAGGCCGGGCGGGCGGTGGTGTGGGGCCGTGGGGCCCTGACGCTGCCGGCGCGGATGCCACATTGCGGGCGGAGGGCTTGTGGCTGCGGTGAGGGTGTCCGAGCAGGCCTCGGCACGTTGCCAAGTGCCCGTGCGCCGTCAGGCGGCCTTGCCGGAAGGCATTCGGCTAGCCTTTCCCCGCGGGAGGGCACGGTAAACCACTCTCAGGGTGATTATCACTCGGCGTGGCGAGTGCGGTGGTCGTTGACGCACCCCTGGTGGCTGCCTACCGTCGATGAGGCAGGTCAAGGACGGAGGTCGGCGTGAGAAGCAGCGGCGACGGTACGGCTGGGGGTGCCCCCGGACGCAGGCTGGGGGACGGCGGCCCGTACCCGCTTCACGGCAGCGCGGCCGGTCACGTTCCGCAGCGGCCCGCGGCCGTGCGGGGCGGCGCGGATGCGGCATCCGAGCCGCATGAGAACGTCGGCTACCGCGGTCCCACCGCGTGCGCGGCCGCCGGCATCACCTATCGGCAGCTCGACTACTGGGCACGTACCGGTCTCGTGGAGCCGAGTGTGCGCTCCGCGCAGGGCTCGGGGACGCAGCGTCTCTACAGCTTCCGGGACGTCGTCGTCCTCAAGATCGTGAAACGGTTCCTCGACACGGGGGTGTCGCTGCAGAACATCCGCACCGCCGTCCAGCATCTGAGGGAGCGGGGCTTCAGCGACCTGGAGCGGATGACGCTGATGAGCGACGGGGCGACGGTCTACGAGTGCACCTCGCCCGACGAGGTCCACGCTCTGCTCCAGGGCGGCCAGGGGGTCTTCGGGATCGCCGTGGGGGTCGTTTGGCGTGACGTGGAAAGCGCTCTCTCCCAGCTGCACGGGGAGCGGGTCGACACGGGGGAGACGCTGGTGGGCCACAACCCGTCGGACGAGCTCGCGCGCCGGCGCAACCGGGCGGTCTGAGAGGTACGTGCCGTCGCGGCCCAGGGACACGGCGCGTTGTCAGTGGCGTAGGGCAGCATCGGAGATGTGAGAGCCGCGCCCACGATCCTTCATCTCGACATGGATGCCTTCTACGCCTCGGCGGAGCAGGCGTCCAAGCCGAGTCTGCGGGGGAAAGCCGTGGTCGTGGGTGGGCTGGGGCCGCGTGGAGTGGTCGCCACCGCCTCGTACGAGGCACGGGTCTTCGGGGTGCACTCGGCGATGCCGATGGCGCAGGCGCGCCGGCTCGCGCCGAACGCCGCGTATCTCACGCCGCGCTTCACCTTCTACCGGGCGATCAGCGATCAGGTGATGGGGCTGTTGCGCGATCTGTCTCCGCTGGTGGAGCCGTTGAGTCTGGACGAGGCGTTCGTGGACCTGGAGGCCGGGGGAGCGGCTTGGGACGAGGAGTCCGCCCGGTTGGTGGGAGTGCGGTTGCGGGCGGACATACGCGCGGTGACCGCGCTCACCGGCTCCGTGGGGCTCGCGGCCTCCAAGATGCTCGCGAAGATCGCCTCCGAACAGGCCAAGCCGGACGGGCTGGTGCTGATCGAACCCGGGACCGAGCGGGCGTTGCTGGGGCCGATGTCGGTGCGGATCCTGCCGGGGGTGGGGCCGGCGACCGGGGACCATCTGCGGCGGGCCGGGATCACCACGGTGGAGGAGATCGTGGAGGCCGGGGAGGACGAGGTCGTACGGCTGCTGGGCAAGGCGCACGGGCACGGGCTGTACGCGATGGCGCTCGCCCGGGACGACCGCGCGGTGGTGGCCGAGCGGGACACGAAGTCCGTGTCGGTGGAGGACACGTACGACGTCGACATCCATGACCGCGTGCGGGTTCGGATGGAGGTTCAGCGGCTCGCGGATCGGTGTGTGCGGAGGTTGCGGGGGGCCGGGCTGTCGGGCCGGACGATCGTGCTGAAGGTGCGGCGGTACGACTTTTCGACGTTGACCCGGTCCGAGACGTTGCGGGGGCCCACGGACGACCCCGCGGTGGTGCGAGAGGCCGCGGGGCGGTTGCTGGAGGCCGTGGACACGACGGGTGGGGTGCGATTGCTCGGGGTGGGCGTCAGTGGCCTCGCCGACTACACGCAGGAGGACCTGTTCGCGCAGGCGGCGGGTGAGGTGGATCTCGTCGAGGACGAGGCCGGGGGCGCTGTGGAGGGGCCCGCGGTGGAGGAGCGTTCGGGTGGGGAGCGGCAGTGGAGGGCCGGGCACGATGTGCGGCATGCCGAATACGGGCACGGGTGGGTGCAGGGGAGTGGGCTGGGGCGGGTGACCGTGCGGTTCGAGACGCCGGAGGACGTGGAGCCCGGGCGGGTGCGGACCTTCCGGACCGACGATCCGGGGCTGGAGCCGGCGGAACCGTTGCCGCTGGTGCGGGGTGGGGTGCCGGGCTGAGGCCGCGGCACCCGTCGGTCTGCGTCGCTGGGGCCGAGCGCTGATGCGGCGGGGACGAGGGTGGCGCGAGGGGCAGGGTGGCTGGCCTTGGGGAGGTGGCCGGGTGGGGAGGGCGGCTGCGATCAGGGGGTGCTCATGGTTGAGGAAGGGGGCCGAGATCAGGCACTGCTCAACGGGGCCGAGATCAGGCACTGCTCAACGGGGGTGCCTACGGGCTGGGGAAGGAGCCAGATGTCGTCTGGGGGGGGTGGAAGGTGCCCGAGGGGGCTGTGTGGCTGGAGGGAGTGCCGTGCGTGGAGGGGCTTCGGGTATGGGTCAGGCGTCGTCCTTGCCCGCGATGTTGCCGAAGTCGTGGTCCACGGGTGGGGGCGGGGCCGTGTCCAGGCCGTAGTGGTGGTAGAGCTGGAGTTCCTGTTCCGGGGAGAGGTGGCGGCCCACTCCGAAGTCGGGGGCGTCCTTGATGAGAGCGCGTTCGAAGGGGACGCGGAGGGTCCCTTCGACCAGTTCGCTGGGTTCCAGGGGGACGAAGGCGTCGCGGCCGAAGAAGCCCATGCGTATCGCGGCCCACTCGGGGATGCCGGTGGCGTCGTCGAGGTAGACCTCGTCCACGGTGCCGATCTTGCTTCCCTTGCGGTCGAACGCCTTGCGGCCGATCAGGTTGCGCGGATCGATGTCGGTCTGCACGGGCCCTCCATGTGGTCGCAAGCGGTTGCGGATGGTGTCTCTCCACTACGAAAAGGCACATCGGGGGCGGCGGCCACTCGAAGACCCGTGCGTTGACCGCGCTGATACTCTGGCAGCGGCTGTTGACCCCGCGCGGGAGAGTCCTCCGGACACCATCCGGAGGCGCCGAAGGAGCAAATCCTCCCCGGAATCTCTCAGGCTCACGTACCGCACGGACGAGGTCACTCTGGAAAGCAGAGCGGGTGCCACGGCTCCCGCTCTCACCGACGGTGAAAACCGGCCCGAACCAGGTCCGGTGAAGCTCTCAGGTTGAGATGACAGAGGGGGAGGCCGTTCGGGCACCCGTGCCGTGGTGCCCCTCGAAGGTCGTGTCAGACCAGGAGGCCTCCGTAATGACCGCCCATCGCATTCCGCTCTCCGAGCTCGAACAGGGAATCCCCTTCGAGCGGCGCCACATCGGCCCGGACGTCGAGGCCCGGGCCAAGATGCTCGCGCACGTCGGGTACGGCTCGCTCGACGAGCTGACGGCCGCCGCGGTCCCCGATGTGATCAAGAACGCCGAGGCGCTGGATCTGCCGGGCGCCCGCTCCGAGGCCGAGGTACTGGCGGAGCTGCGTACGCTGGCGGACCGCAACCAGGTGCTGGGGTCCATGATCGGACTCGGCTACTACGGGACCTTCACCCCGCCCGTCATTCTGCGGAACGTCATGGAGAACCCGGCCTGGTACACCGCTTACACGCCGTATCAGCCCGAGATCTCCCAGGGGCGGCTGGAGGCGCTGCTCAACTTCCAGACGGTCGTCGCCGAACTGACCGGGCTGCCCACCTCCGGGGCCTCGCTGCTCGACGAGGGCACCGCGGCCGCCGAGGCCATGGCGCTCTCCCGGCGCATGGGGAAGAACAAGAAGGGCCTCTTCCTCGTCGACGCGGACGCGCTGCCGCAGACCGTCGCCGTGATCGAGACACGCGCCGAACCGACCGGGGTCGAGGTCGTCGTCGCGGACCTGAGCGAGGGGATTCCGGCTGACATCGCCGAGCGGGAGATCAACGGGGTGCTGCTGCAGTACCCCGGCGCCTCCGGTGCCGTACGCGATCTGAAGCCGGTCATCGAGCAGTCGCACGAACTCGGCGCGCTCGTCACCGTTGCCGCCGACCTGCTCGCCCTCACTCTGCTGACCTCACCCGGCGAGCTGGGCGCCGACATCGCGGTGGGGACGACACAGCGTTTCGGGGTGCCGATGGGCTTCGGTGGACCGCACGCGGGCTACATGGCGGTGCGGGAGAAGTTCGCGCGCAGCCTGCCCGGGCGGCTCGTGGGCGTCTCCGTGGACGCGGACGGACACAAGGCGTACCGGCTCGCCCTGCAGACGCGGGAGCAGCACATCCGCCGGGAGAAGGCGACCAGCAACATCTGTACGGCTCAGGTGCTGCTCGCCGTGATGGCCGGGATGTACGCCGTGTACCACGGGCCGGAGGGGCTGCGGACCATCGCGCGGCGTACGCACAGGTACGCCGTGGTGCTCGCCGCGGGGCTCGCGGCCGGTGGGATCGAGGTCGTGCACGGCGCGTACTTCGACACGCTCACCGTGCGGGTGCCGGGACGGGCCGGTGAGGTCGTGGCGGCCGCGCGGGAACATGGCGTGAACCTGCACCTCGTGGACGCGGACCTGGTGTCGATCTCCTGCGACGAGACCACGACCAGGGCGCAGCTGGGCGCCGTGTGGACCGCGTTCGGCGTGCAGGGGGATGTCGAGGCCCTGGACGCCGAGGCGCGGGACGCGCTGCCCGAGGCGCTGCTGCGGTCGGACGACTACCTCACCCACCCGGTGTTCCACGAGTACCGCTCCGAGACCGCGATGCTGCGGTATCTGCGCCGGCTCGCCGACCGTGACTACGCGCTGGACCGGGGCATGATCCCGCTGGGCTCCTGCACGATGAAGCTCAACGCGACCACCGAGATGGAGCCGGTGACCTGGCCCGAGTTCGGGCAGCTGCACCCGTTCGCGCCTGCCGGGCAGGCGCAGGGGTACCTCACGCTCATCCGTGAGCTGGAGGAGCGGCTGGCGGAGGCCACCGGGTACGACAGGGTGTCGCTGCAGCCGAACGCGGGCTCGCAGGGTGAGCTGGCCGGGCTGCTGGCCGTACGCGGGTACCACCGGGCCAACGGTGACGCGCAGCGGACCGTGTGCCTCATCCCGTCCTCCGCGCACGGCACCAACGCGGCGAGCGCCGTCATGGCCGGTATGAAGGTCGTCGTGGTGAAGACCGCCGAGGACGGCGAGATCGACGTCGAGGACCTGCGGGCGAAGATCGAGCAGTACCGCGACGAGCTGTCCGTGCTGATGATCACTTACCCGTCGACCCACGGCGTGTTCGAGGAGCACGTGGCCGACATCTGTGCGCAGGTGCACGACGCCGGTGGCCAGGTCTACGTCGACGGGGCCAACCTCAACGCGCTGGTGGGGCTCGCCAAGCCGGGGCACTTCGGCGGCGACGTGTCGCATCTGAACCTGCACAAGACGTTCTGCATCCCGCACGGCGGCGGTGGCCCGGGCGTCGGGCCGGTCGCGGTGCGTGAGCACCTGGCGCCGTACCTGCCCAACCACCCGCTGCAGCCCGCGGCCGGGCCGGAGACCGGTGTGGGCCCGATCTCGGCGGCGCCGTGGGGCTCGGCGGGCATCCTGCCGATCTCGTGGGCCTACGTCCGGCTCATGGGCGGAGAGGGGCTCAAGCGGGCCACTCAGGTGGCCGTGCTCAGCGCCAACTACATCGCCAAGCGGCTTGAGCCGCACTACCCGGTGCTCTACACCGGCCCTGGCGGCCTCGTGGCACACGAGGCCATCGTCGACCTGCGGCCGCTGGCCAAGGCGACCGGGGTGAGCGTCGACGACATCGCCAAGCGGCTGATCGACTACGGCTTCCACGCGCCGACGATGTCGTTCCCGGTGGCCGGGACGTTGATGATCGAGCCGACCGAGTCGGAGGACCTCGGCGAGCTGGACCGGTTCTGCGACGCGATGATCGCGATCCGCGCGGAGATCGAGAAGGTCGCCTCGGGGGAGTGGCCGGCGGACGACAACCCGCTGCGCAACGCGCCGCACACCGCGGCCGCGCTCGGCGGGGAGTGGGAGCACGCCTACACCCGTGAGGAGGCGGTGTTCCCGGCCGGTGTCTCGCCCGCCGACAAGTACTGGCCGCCGGTGCGCCGGATCGATCAGGCCTTCGGCGACCGGAACCTGGTCTGCTCCTGCCCGCCGCTGGACGCCTACGCAGAGTAGTCATCCTCGGATACGCGTCGGGGCCGGTTCGGAGAGTGCGTTCTCCGGCCGGCCCCTCTTCTGTCCGGGCGGACGTCCCGTGCGGGGACGCTCACCCCGTGCGCACGTCCGTGCGGCTCAGGCGGCTGTCACCACGGTGCCCATCGGGCGGTGCGGCGCGATGATCTGGCCGTCCGGCAGGAGCTCACCGGTGTCCTCGAAGAGCAGAACGCCGTTGCAGAGCAGGCTCCATCCCTGCTCCGGGTGGTGCGCCACGAGTCGGGCGCCTTCCCGGTCGGCGGATTCGGCAGTCGGGCACAGTGGCTGGTGCTGGCACATGGTTGGTGGGATCTTTCGGTTTGTCGAGTGGTCTGAGTTGGCTGGTTTGTCCGACCCGCGGCTTGAAGCCTCGTTCATGGCCGCCCCCCGTTGTGATAAATCGGTCCGGTCCCAGTGTTGCCCCACGGGCGTCAATCCGCAGGCATTTCGCAGCACGACTTCTTCACAGGTTGATGACGCATCTCTCGCGCGGACGGTTCATCCCCGCCGCACTGTCCCTTCGGGTGGTTCGCCATGGTCGGATGGGGCTAGTCCTCTGGCGGGGAAGACGAGTGAATAGCTCGTACGAGCATATTGCCGCCCGAGTGAGCGGGCATTCTCGGCGGCGGGAAGAGGTGAAACGAGCGCCCCGCCACCGGGAAATCGGCAGCGGGGCGCGAGTGGTGCGAATAAGCGAGGCGGCCTTGGTTCAGGCGGGTGATCCGAGGAGGGGAGCGGGCGTGAGCCGGGTGGTCAGCACGGGGAGGAGATCGGCGACCCGGTGCGGGCGGTGGGCGGCGATACCGGGCGGTGCGGGCGCCAGCGGGACCAGCAGGTCGTTCGGTGCCGGGTGGCCGTCGGCGCCGTCGGCGGTGGGGTCGGCGTGCAGCCAGAGCGTGAGCATGTACAGCTCGGGCACCGACAGCAGGCGTGGCTGGTAGGGCTGCTGCATGACCTCGGCCTGGCGCAGGGCGCGCTCGGTGGAGGTGATGTACGGGCCCTCGAAGAAGTGCGAGAACGCCCAGCCGTCCGGGGTCAGCCGGGTCTCGGCGGCGGCCACGGCGCGGTCGCCGCAGCGGATCAGGAACCGCCATCCGGTGAGCCGGGCGGTGCCCGTGCCCTCCGGGGCGATCCGGTCGAGTACGTGGACGGGCAGCGGCAGTTCGGGTGTGGCGGGGCCAGAGGCGTTCTTCAGAGAAGGTGTTCGCGCCTCGTGGACGGCGGTGGGGGAACCGAGTGCCATGAGGACGGTGCGCAGGGCGGGCGCGGGAGCCGGGGGGACATGCAGCGGCATGATGGGTCGCCTCTCAGTTCGACAGGCACGATGGCGCGAGGGCGGGGGCGGACGGCGCTGTCAGCTCACGGGGATCGGAGAGACGGGTGCCCGGGGTCCGGGTGCGTGGATGGGTCCGCCGTGCGTGGCCTGACGGCAGGACCGAGGACCGCGAGTG
The DNA here is from genome assembly GCF_019599145.1 of Streptomyces akebiae. Classification (NCBI taxonomy): domain Bacteria; kingdom Bacillati; phylum Actinomycetota; class Actinomycetes; order Kitasatosporales; family Streptomycetaceae; genus Streptomyces; species Streptomyces akebiae. Next base: position 8,656,581 of record NZ_CP080647.1, read on the forward strand.
CCGACTCTCAGCCTCGTTTGCGGAGTTTATACGACACGTGTTCACACGATGTTTCGTCTAGCCGTTCCGAATATGAAGAGCAAGGCGGTATCCGGTCGCCAGGGCCAGTCCATCACCCCGCTTTACCATGGGGGTGAGCCGGTGACCTCGGATTACCAGTACGTAGCGGACGGCCGGTTCTCGTCGGCGCTTTTCACGAAAGCGCAGAAGACGGAAAGCGCGTTCTCATTCTTGCCCACTGAATGTGCCAGAAGCATGCCGAGTGAATAGTGTCGGAGGTGGCGGTGTTCAGCCTAGCGTGGCCAGGTCGTGCCGGGGACGTTATCAGCGGCTCCACCGGGGCATCATCATCCGTGGACCCGAGACAGCAGTGGCCGGCTCGTCGGCCTGCCCATCCAAGGAGGGACCCCTAGATGGGAGAGAAGGTCGTGGCGGGGCCGTTCGGCCTCTCCGATCGCCAGCAGTACCGCGACAAGTTGAGGCAGTGCCTGGCGGGGCTGGCGCGGCTGCTGGAGGAGAAGCGGTTCGACCGCCCCAAGAACCTGATGGGTGTGGAGATCGAGCTGAACCTCGTCGACGGCGACGGTCTGCCCAGAATGATGAATGCTCAAGTGCTGGAGCGGATTGCGAGCCGAGATTTCCAAACAGAACTCGCCATGTTCAATCTGGAAGTCAACATTGCTCCACATCGGCTGGGCGGCCGGGTATTCGACCAGCTTTCCGAGGAGTTGCGCACCTCCCTCGCGTATGCCGACCGCAAGGCGATCGAAGTGGGCGCGGGAATCGTGATGATCGGCATTCTGCCCACGTTGGACCGTGACGACCTGGTCTCATCGAACCTCTCCGCGGGCGACCGCTACACCCTGCTGAACGATCAGATCGTCGCCGCCCGGGGCGAGGACTTCACTCTGGACATCGACGGGGTGGAGCGGCTCGTCTGCACCTCGAAGTCCATCGCGCCCGAAGCGGCCTGCACCTCTGTGCAGTTGCACCTCCAGGTCACGCCGGGACGGTTCGCCGACGTGTGGAACGCCGCCCAGGCGGTTGCCGCCGCGCAGGTCGCCATCGGTGCCAACTCGCCGTTCCTGTTCGGGCACGAGCTGTGGCGCGAGTCGCGACCGCCGCTGTTCCAGCAGTCCACCGACACCCGGCCGCCCGAGCTGCAGGCCCAGGGAGTGCGGCCGCGCACCTGGTTCGGGGAACGGTGGATCTCCTCGGCGTTCGACCTCTTCGAGGAGAACCTGCGCTTCTTCCCGGCCCTGCTGCCCATCTGCGACGAAGAGGACCCGATGGCCGTCCTCGACGCGGGCGGCGTGCCCTCACTCGCCGAACTCACCCTGCACAACGGCACGATCTACCGCTGGAACCGGCCCGTCTACGGCATCGCCGACGGGGTCCCGCACCTGCGCGTCGAGAACCGCGTGCTGCCCGCCGGGCCGACCATCACGGACGTGATCGCCAACGCCGCCTTCTACTACGGCGTCGTACGCGCCCTCGCCGAGGAGTCGCGGCCCGTCTGGACACGGCTGCCGTTCGAGGCCGCCGCCGCCAACTTCGACGAGGCCTGCCGGCACGGCATCGACGCGCGGCTCCAGTGGCCGCGCGGCCGCTACGGCGGGGTGGGGCCGGTGGACGCGGTGAACCTCGTACGGGACGAGCTGTTGCCGCTCGCCGAGGCGGGGCTGGACGCGTGGGGGGTCGAGCCGGTCGACCGGGACTTCTACCTCGGTGTGATCGAGGAGCGCTGTCGGCGTCGGACCAACGGGGCGTCCTGGCAGGTCGAAACGTTCCACCGGGCCCTGGCCAAGGGGCTCGGCCGGGACGCGGCGCTGGCCGCCACGACACGGCGCTACGGCGAACTGATGCACTCCGGAGAACCGGTCCACAGCTGGCCGGTCGGGCTGCCGGAGCCGGTGCCGCTGGGCTGAGGATCCGCCTTCGCCGGACTGAGGGCCGCGCGCTTCCGCTGAGCCGCGGGCCCGTGTCTGCCGGGCTGCGGGTCGTCTCCGCGAGGCGTCGCGCCCGTCCGGGTGAGTCGCTGTCAGGGGACGCCGCCGGAATGTCGCGGACCGCCGCGGGTGATGATGGACCCTCGGCGGGGCCGGACAACTGGAGGCGTGGGTGCAGGGGCAGGCGGAGTCGGTTGAGGGCGCGGTGCCGGGGGAGCGGCCGGACCGACGGATACTGAGGGACGAGACGCTCCTCGTGCTCGCGCTCTCGCTCGGCGCGAGCGGGGTGTCCGCGCTGATCAGCTTCATCGGATCGGTCACCGAGCCCGGCGGGCTCAAGGACCAGGCGGCCACGATGAACGCTTCGGCCGCGCCGGGCCGGCCCTGGCTCGACCTCGCCTGGCAGCTCTTCGGGATCACGACCGCCCTCGTGCCGGTCGCGCTGGTCGCGCACTTCCTCCTGCGTGAGGGCACCGGGCTGCGGGCCCTCGGCTTCGACCGGACGAAGCCCTGGCCCGACCTCGGCCGGGGCGCGGCGATCGCCGCGGTGATCGGCAGCACCGGGATCGCCTTCTACCTCGCGGCGCGCGGCCTCGGCTTCAACCTCACCGTGGTGCCGGAGGCGCTGCCCGAGGTGTGGTGGAAGTACCCGGTGCTGATCCTCTCCGCGATCCAGAACGCGGTCCTCGAAGAGGTCATCGTGGTCGGGTATCTGCTGCGTCGGCTCCAGCAACTGGGCTGGTCACCGGGGAGCGCGCTGGCCGCCAGTTCGGTGCTGCGGGGCTCGTACCACCTCTATCAGGGCATCGGCGGCTTCGTCGGCAACATGGTGATGGGCGTGGTCTTCGTCTATCTGTACCGGCGGTGGGGGCGAGTGGGCCCGCTGGTGGTGGCCCACTCGCTGCTGGACATCGGGGCGTTCGTCGGCTACGGGCTGCTGGCCGGGAAGGTGGACTGGCTGCCCACGCCGTGACGCGTGACCGTGCGGCCGGGGACGCGCCCGACGGCCGGGTGGTCAGGCGAGGAGTTCGCCGTCGATGACCGTGACCGCGCGGCCGGAGAGCAGGGTGCGGTCGCCGCGGAGTCCCGTGCGGACGTGGCCGGAGCGGGGGGAGGCCTGGAGGCCGGTGAGATCCGGGCTGCCCAGACGTGCCGACCAGAAGGGTGCGAGGGCGGTGTGGGCGCTGCCCGTGACCGGGTCCTCGTCGATGCCGATGTTCGGGAAGAAGCAGCGCGAGACGTAGTCGTGGCCGCCGGCGGCGTCCTCGGCACGGGCGGTGGCGATGATGCCGCGCTCGGAGTAGCGGCCGAGGGACCGGAGGTCGGGTGACAGACCGAGGACCGTCTTCTCGTCGGTCAGTTCGAGCAGCAGGTCGCCCACCTGGGGGCCCGTGTCGAAGGCGCTGACCGGCTCGGCGCCCAGGGCCTCGGCGACCCCGTCCGGGACGGGGACCGGGGTGAGGGGCGCGGTCGGGAAGTCGAGGGTGAGGGAACCGTCCGGCTGCGGCGTCGCGATGAGGACGCCGCTGCGCGTGGCGAACCGCACGGGGCCCTCGTGGGTGTGAGTGCTGTTCAGGACGTGTGCCGTGGCCAGTGTGGCGTGGCCGCACATAGCCACCTCGGCGACCGGCGTGAACCAGCGCAACGCCCAGTCGGCCTCGCCGCCCGCCGGGAGGGGGTGGGCGAACGCGGTCTCGGCGTGGTTGACCTCCTTGGCCACGTTCCGGAGCCAGGCGTCGTCCGGGAAGGCGTCGAGGAGGAGGACTCCGGCGGGGTTGCCGGAGAACGGGCGGTCGGTGAAGGCGTCGACGATACGAATGCGCATGGGACGACGCTAGGCGGTCCGTGGAGCCACGGGCCAAGGCCAATCCCAGGAGGGTGGACCGGATTTCGTGGGCCACTGCAATCGAGGGCGAGCTTCGTACGTCCGCCGGTGGCTTCGTATGCCCCGGCGGGCCAAGGGGGTGCTGTGGGGGACGTTCGAAACCCCTAGTGGACGGAGAAGCCGCCGTCGACGAAGATCGCCTGCCCGGTGATGTAGCCGGCTGAGCGTCCGGCCAGGAACACCGCGGCTCCGGCGAAGTCGTCGGCCAGACCGTTGCGGCCGGTCAGGGTGCGGGCGGCGAGCGCTGCCACCTGCTCCGGGTCGGACGACAGCCGGGTGTTGAGCGGGGTCGGGACGAAACCGGGCACGAGGGTGTTGCAGGTGACGCCGTGGGGCGACCACTCCTCGGCCTGCGAGCGGGCCAGCGCCTCCAGAGCGCCTTTGGAGACGCCGTAGGCGCCGCTGCGGACGAACGCCCGGTGTGCCTGCTGGGAGGTGATGTGGATGATGCGCCCGTAGCCCCGCTCGGCCATGCCGGGTCCGAAGCGCTGGCCCAGCAGGAAGGGTGCGTCCAGGTTCACGGCCATGGTGGTGTCCCATACGTCCTCTCCCAGGTCGCTCAGTGGGGGACGCAGGTTGATGCCGGCGCTGTTGACGAGGATGTCGGGTTCGCCGAACGCCTCGACGGCCTGCTCAGCAGCCGCGCGCACGCCGGCTCGGGTGCCCAGGTCGCCGCTCACCCAAGCCGCCCGGCAGCCGGCCGCGGTCAACTCTTCGGCCGTGGCCGCCAGTTCCGCCTCCTTGCGCGCGACGAGCACCACGCTCGCCCCGGCCCGGGCGAGAGCCGTGGTGATGGCCTTGCCGATGCCGGAGCTGCCGCCCGTCACCACGGCGACGCGGTCGTCGAGCGAGAACAGTTCGGTGAGATAGCCGTCGGAGATCATTCCCGCACCCTAGGGGGAAGCGCCGACGGCGGCGGAGTGCGGGGTGACCAGTGGTATTCGAGCGTGTTCGAAACACGCGGTGCGGGTCGAGGGGCGCCACTGACCACGGGGCGTCGCAGGAATGTCGGTTCCGGCCACGCACCCACGGGAGAGACACATGAATGCTGAACTCGCTGAACTCGCTGAACTCGCTGAACTCGCTGAGCGCGCGTCGCGCCTCGCTCGCACTCGGACTGGTAGCAGCGTCCGTGTTCACGACGGCTCTGGCCTCGCCGTCGGTCGCCGCCTGGCGCGTGGCACCAGGCCCGACTGAACGGGGCCGACAACCGAGCCGATGTGATCCAGCTGTACCCGTAGACGGCGATCCTCCTTGTCCGGGCCTTCGGCCGGGCCGCGTCACTCCATCGACTCCAGAATGCGGTCGAGTGTGCAGCGCCCCATGCTGCTCATCGCCGGATTGCTGTCGACGTAGTACCAGACGACACCCATCGCCTGTTCGAACGCCCATGCCTTGCCGCGCTCCCACTCCAGGTCGTCACAGGCCAGCGTCCGCCGGAACACTTCCCGCGGGCCTGGCCGCAACAGGTGCCAGGCACTGACCAGATCCAACGCCGGGTCGGCCGGGCCGAAGCCGCCGGTGTCGAGTACGCCGCTGAGCCGGTCTCCCGCGACCAGTACATTGCCGGGGATCAAGTCGCGATGGCTCATCACGTCGGCACCCGTGCGTGGCAACTCGCGAAGGTGACTCCACACCTTGCGCAGCCGGGGTACGTCGAGCAGCCCCTCGCTCTCCTCGAAGCACTTCGCCATCCAATCGTCGTGGTGAGCGAGAACGCCGCCACGACCCTCGCCGTCGAAGAGCCGCCCCCGCGTCTCGGCCTCCCGGAGGGCTGCGATCAGGGCCGCAAGGTCCTCCGCAAAGGCGTCCGACCCACTCGGGTCGGCATCCGAGGCGACCGTTCCCGGCAGCCATGTCTGGACCGACCACGGCATGGGGTAACCCGCTCCAGGCTTTCCCAGGGCGACGGGCTCCGGGGCGGGGAACGGGGACGCCTGCGCCAGCTCCGCGCTCGCCCTGGCCTCCTGTTCCAGCGACGCCAGCGCCTCGGCGGCATCGGTCGGACGCAGGGGGAAACGCGCCGAGAGGTTGTCGCCGATGCGGAAGATGGCGTTGACCGTCCCGGTCGACGGCAGGAGCCGGACCGCCTTGCCGCTCCACTGAGGGAACTGTTCCTGGACCAGAGTCGCAACGGTTTCGACGGTCACGTCCACTTGGTCATCGTGCATGTTCATCTCTCGTGCGCTCTTCCACTGGTCCGACTCGGAACGCCGGAAGCAGACCAGATCGACCGGGACGACAGCCACTGGTTATCCGCCAGGGGGCAGATCCACTGAGGTTTTCGGCCGTCCGGGCAGCAGTCAGGGGTTGTCGGGCGACAGGTTCCGATATATCGTTGAGGCATCGCGACAGATCAACGATGGATGGAGTGATTGCGATGCGTTCCCGTGGACAGGACTTCGGATTCGAGCGTGGACATGGACGGCCGGGTGGGGGGCACCCCCACGGCGGAGGTGACGCCGACGCGCCACGCGCCGCCTTCGGGCCGTTCGGGCCGGGCCATGGTGGTCCCGGGCCGTTCGGTCCCTTCGGTGGAGGCCCCTGGGGTGGGCGCGGCCGAGGCGGACCCAGGGGAAGGGCGCGGCGGGGCGATGTGCGTGCCTCGATCCTGGCCCTCCTCAAGGACAGGCCCATGCACGGCTACGAGATGATCCAGGAGATCGCCGAGCGCAGCGGCGGGGCGTGGAAGCCCAGTCCCGGTTCGGTGTACCCGACCCTTCAGTTGCTGGAGGACGAGGGGCTGATCGCCAGCGCGACCGAGGGCGGCAAGAAGCTGTTCTCGCTCACCGAGGCCGGTCGCAGTGCGGCCGAGGAGGGGCCCGAGGCTCCTTGGGAAGAGGCCTCGCGCGGGGTCGACTGGGAGGCGCTGAGCGAGATCCGGCAGGCCGGCTTCGGTCTGATGGAGGCGTTCGGCCAGGTCTGGAAGACCGGTGACAAGGACCAGCGCGACAAGGCGCTGGCGGTGATCAACGAAGCCCGCAAGAAGCTGTACCTGATCCTCGCCGACGAGGACTGACGGACGGCTGCAGGGTGAGGTGAGGGAGCGCCCCCGGAATTCGCCAATTCCGCGGGGCGCTCCCGTGTGTGCCGGGCGCGCGGGTGGTGAGACGGGTGAGGGGAGCGCCGGTCAGGCGACGAGTGCGCCCAGCTTGCGCAGGGATTCGTCGAGCGCGGCCGTCGCGGAGTCCTTGAGCTTGCCCGCCATCAGGGAGACGGCGGCGCCGGTGAACCGGCCGTCGACGCGGACCGTCGTGGCGTCGCCGTCGGGGATGAGGGTGTAGCGGGTGGCGAGGTCCACGGCCATCGGGCCCTTGCCCCGGATGGCCAGGGTGCGGGCGGGTTCCAGCTCGGCGATGGTCCACTCGACCTCTGCCGGGAAGCCCATGAGCTTCAGGTTCTCCTGGAAGGTGCCGCCCACTTCGAGGGCCTTGGGACCGCCCTTGGGGAAGCCGGTGTGCGTCGTGTTCCACTCGCCGTACGCGGACCAGTCGACGAGCCGGGCCCAGACCTGCTCGGCGGGCGCCTCGATGCGTGCCTCCGCGCTGACATCGGCCATGCGACAACCCCTTCGTCTAGGACGGTGGTGTCGCGGAACGTAGCTCCGGCGCCCGGAACATTCAATACTGATGAACCGTCAGGAACCGGCGGGGCTTCCGGCGGGGCCGGGGTCTAGGTCGCCTGGCGGATCAGTGCCGCGTCGAACAGGTCCCATGCGCGGGGTAGGTGGCTTTCGTCGTGGCAGTGCCAGGCCTCCCAGAACAGGTCGGCGGGAAGGGCGTTCTCGGGGGCGTACACCCGGTACACGTACTGCCTGCCGTCGATCGCCGGCAGGGTCACCAACCAGCACCCGCTCTCCATGGGGTGAGGGACGAGGCGCCGGTGCCAGGCGGTTGCGTGAGGGGCGCGGGGCGAGCAGGCGCGCGCCCCTGGGGCGTGGTCGCCCGATCTCATCCGTAGGGAGGAGAGGCGGGTCCTCCCTACGCAACCTGCGTGGGACTCGAAGATGCTTCCTTTCGTGGATGACCCGGGGGCGGTGGGGCTGATGGGGTGGAAGGCGTGCGACCCCCTATTCCCCGGCCGTCGGCCGTCGACCGTGAACCGGACCATGTGGAGTTCGAGAGCAGGCTCACCGACGAGCTGGCCTCGATGATCGCCGCCGCGCGCAGACGGGCCCTCCGGGACGGGGACCGGCAGATCGACACCGCTCACCTGCTGCACACGCTGTTGGAATCCGACCCCGACGTCCGCGCCGTCTTCGACGGGCCGCAGGTCGCCCGGCTGCTCGGCTATCTCGTGCAGCGCAGCATCGGCTACGGACTGCGCTGGCAGATCGGTGTCGAGGACGCCGGAGTCGTCCCCGGCGCGCCGGGCACGCACGGCTGGTCGCCGGTGGCGGCCCGTGCGATGAGCCAGGCGCACGACCGTGCCGTGCGGCGGGGTGAGCGGTCGGCCCACGGCGTCGATCTGCTCGCCGCGCTGGTCGCGGCCCCCGGTTCGCGGGCCGTGGAGGTGCTGGGCACCGTGGGTGTCGACGTCGGGGTCGTGGCGCGGCGGACCGTGCGGACGGGCGAGGGCTCCTGATTCCGCGCGCTGACTCCCGGCCCTGAGTCGGGTCCCTCGGTTCGGCCGTGATCCGTGCCCACCCGCGGTCCAGTCGGTGAGACAGGTGTCAACGAGGGTGACGCTCCTGTCGTCGGCTGACATCATGTGCCGGTGCATACGTCTCAGGGGAGTCACGGACAACGTGGCCGGGGTGTCGGGCTGGTGCTCGCGCTCGGGTCCGCGGTCGCCTTCGGCGGATCGGGCACGGCGGCCAAGCCGCTCATCGAGGCGGGGCTCGACCCGCTCCATGTGGTGTGGCTGCGGGTCGTGGGCGCCGCCGTGGTGATGCTGCCGCTGGCCGTGCGGCACCGGGACCTGGTGCGGCGGCGGCCCGCGCTGCTCGTCGGTTTCGGGTTGTTCGCCGTGGCCGGTGTGCAGGCCTTCTACTTCGCGTCGATCTCCCGTATCCCCGTAGGAGTCGCCCTCCTCGTGGAGTACCTCGGGCCCGCCATCGTCCTCGGGTGGGTGCGGTTCGTGCAGCGACGGTCGGTGACGCCTGCCGCGGCGGTCGGGGTCGTCCTCGCGGTCGGCGGCCTCGCCTGTGTCGTCGAGATCTGGTCGGGGCTGAGCTTCGATCCGCTGGGACTGCTGCTCGCGCTCGGGGCCGCCTGTTGCCAGGCCGGGTACTTCGTGCTGTCCGACCAGGGGAGCGAGGCGGGGGCCGAGGCGCCGGATCCGCTCGGTGTCATCGCCTACGGACTGCTGGTGGGGGCGGCGGTGCTCACGGTGGTGGCGCGGCCGTGGGGGATGGAGTGGGAGGTGCTCGGGGGTGCGGCGCGGATGGATGGGACGGCGGTTCCGGCGTGGTTGCTGCTCGGGTGGGTGGTGCTGATCGCCACGGTGCTCGCCTATGTGACCGGGGTGGTGGCCGTGCGGCGGCTGTCTCCGCAGGTGGCGGGGGTCGTGGGGTGCCTGGAGGCGGTGGTGGCGACCGTGCTCGCGTGGGTGCTGCTGGGTGAGCACCTCGGGGTGGCGCAGATCGTCGGCGGGCTGGTGGTGCTGGCCGGGGCGTTCGTCGCGCAGCGGTCCGCGCCGGCCAGGAGGGCGCCGAGGAAGGTGGCGTCCGGTGGGGAAGGCGGGGATGGCGGGGAAGGGGTGGAACCCGAACTGTCGGTGGGGCGGGGGTGATGAGGCCCTCGGGGGGCATGTGGTCTGCGGCGACGAGGGCGTTGGGGTCCTGCGGGCTGCGGGCTGGGGGGAGGGGTGGGGCGTGATGGCGTGCGCTGCGGGTCGGCGTGGTTGCCCGTGTGGTTGCCCGCGCCCCCTTGAGGGCGCGGGCGCGCCTTCGGCCGCCGGGTGCTTCGGCTAAAGGGTCTTGAGGTAGTCCGGGAGTTCGGTGCCCGGGGCCAGGTCCGGGTCCGGGATCGGGGGCTCGTAGCCCTTGCGGAGGGGGACGACGCCGGCCCAGTGGGGGAGCGTGAGGTCCTCGGGCTCGTCGTTGACGCCGCCGGTGCGGGTCTTGGCCGAGACCTCGTTCAGGTCGAGGCGGATCACGGCCGTGGCCGCGAACTCCTTGCCGTTGGCGGGCCGGGAGTCCCGCGAGCGGCCCGGTACGACATGGTCGACCAGGGCGTCCAGGGCGATCCGCCGCTCGTCCGGGTCGGTCACCTGGTGCGCGGTGCCGTGCACCACCACGGAGCGGTAGTTGATCGAGTGGTGGAAGCCGGAGCGGGCCAGGATGAGCGCGTCCACATGGGTGACCGTCAGGCACACCGGGAGGCCCGGGTCGGCCTGGCCCGTCATCCGCAGCGGCCGCGAGCCCGTCGAACCGTGCACATAGAGCGTCTCGCCGACCCGGGCGTACAGCGTCGGCAGCACCACCGGGGCGCCGTCGCGGACGAAGCCGAGATGGCAGACGTATCCCTCGTCGAGTATCGAGTGCACGAGTTCCCTGTCGTACGAGGCCTTCTGGGCGGCCCGGGTGGGGACGGTGCGCTCGGTGGGGGTGTAGGCGGCGGGCGGTGGTGTCGTCCGCTCGGGTGTCGTCGTCCGCTCGGTCCCCGTCATTGCGATCTCCATTGCACTAGTGCATAATCTGCTTTGTGCTAGGAGAATACATGATCACCGGGCGGCGCGCAGTCGAGATTGCGGCGAGCATCGAGCAGGCGGTGGCGGCGGGCGAGCTGGAACCCGGTCGACTACTGCCCCCCATGCGGGAGTTGGCGGACCGGCTCGGGGTGAATCCGAATACCGTCGCGGCCGCCTACCGCACGCTGCGCGAGCGCGGGGTCATCGAGACCGCCGGCCGCCGGGGGAGCCGTGTGCGGTCCCGGCCGGCGACGACGGGGCGGGAGTACATCCGGGTGGAGGTGCCCGAGGGGGTGCGGGACCTCGCCGACGGCAATCCCGACCCCGCGTTGCTGCCGCGCCTGGCGGAGGTCTTCGCGGCCGCCGCCGAACAGGGCGACCGTGAACCGGTCCTCTACGGGGCGGGGGCCGTGGAACCCGGGTTGGCGCGGATCGCGCGGGCCGAGCTGGACGCCGACGGGGTGCCCGACGGACCGGTCGCCGTCACCTCGGGGTCGCTCGACGCCATCGAACGGGTCCTGGCCGTCCACCTCAAGCAGGGGGACGCCGTCGCCGTCGAGGACCCCGGTTGGGGGAGCGCGCTCGACCTGGTTCCGGCGCTCGGGCTGCGGGTCGTCCCGGTCGGCGTCGACGACGAGGGGCCGCTCCCCGACGACGTACGCAGGGCGCTGGAGGGCGGGGCGCGGGCCCTGATCGTCACCGACCGGGCGCAGAACCCCACCGGCGCGGCCGTGAGCGCCGATCGCGCGCGTGCCCTGCGTTCCGTGCTGCGGGAGCATCCGGAGACCTTGCTCATCGAGGACGACCACGGCTACCGGATCGTCGACCAGCCCCTGCATCCGCTCGCCGGGGGCACCCGCAGCTGGGCCTTCGTGCGGTCGGTCGCCAAGGCGTACGGCCCCGACCTGCGGCTCGCGGTGCTCACCGGCGACGCGGCCACCCTCGACCGGGTGCGGGGACGGCAGCGGCTGGGGCCGGGCTGGGTGAGCCGGCTGGTGCAGCGGGCCGTCGTCCGGCTGTGGTCCGGCGGCGCGGTGGACGCCGTGAGCGTGGCGGCGGCCTACGGACGGCGGCGGGACGCGCTGATCGGCGCCCTCGCGCGGCGCGGGGTCGAGGCGCACGGAGTCAGCGGGATGAACGTGTGGATCCGGGTGCCGGACGAGACCGGCGCGGTCGCCCGGCTGCTGCACGCCGGCTGGGCCGTGGCGCCCGGGGCGCGCTTCCGCATGAGCGCCCCGCAGGGGATCCGGATCACCGTCTCCACCCTCACCGAGGAGGAGATCGGGAGGGTGGCGGAGGCGGTGGCCTCGGCGATCGGGCCAGGGCCGGGCGCGGGGACGGGGTACGCGTGACGTCGGCGGGGCGGGGCGGGGCGGGGCGGGGCGGGGCGTGAGCGCGGCGCGTCTGGCGTGTGCTGTGCCTTCGTGGTGCCGTGAATCTGTGGTGCCGCCTGACCGACCTCGGCGGCACTCCCAGCACTACCGTGACCTCGGACTCCAACTCGATCATCGGGTTCTACGGGCCGGAAGGCGTCACGCCCGTGTACGTGGACTTCGGCTCTCCCAGCCGAGTCCTCATGCAGGCCACAGCTCTGGGCGACGCCATCGCAGAACTGCGGATCGACAAGCTCGACAAGTCCGCGGCACGATGATCGGGTCCCTGATCCTCGACGCCGACCCGGCCACGGCGCTCGGAGCGGCCATATAGCAGGACGCCGATGGATTCCTCCCGCTCACCGGCGGAACGGTCTCCGGTGATCTCGCGGTTACGGACACGACTTCGAGCCCTACGATCAAGGGCGGTACGGTCTCCGGCGCGAACCTGACGCTCAACTCCACCTCGAACGCCACCAAGGGGAAGATCCTCCTCGGCGCGCATCAACACCACCTCGCCCACTCAGTCGATCGAGGTATTCAACGGCGCCGTCTACGTCTCGACCACGAGCGGCGTCGCCCTGTCGTACGCCACGCTGAGCAGTACCGGTCTGGCGTTCACCGGGAACGGCGGCTCCGTCTCCGGGCTGACCTCGATCAGTGGCCTCGCCGCCCCCGCTCAACGTCTCGGGCGGCCTCTCGGTCACCGGCATGGGACAGGTCCAGTACGCCCGGAAGACGGCTGACCAGTCGAAGACGTCGACCACGACGCTCGGCAACGACATCCACCTCTTCCTCCCGGTGGCCGCGAACGCGACGTACAACCTGTTCCTGCTCTGTATCTTCTCCGGTTCGACCATGGGGGACATCAAGTTCGGCTGAACCGTCCCGTCCGGAATGGTTCTGTGGTGGGCCGATCAAACCGGGACCTCCGGCCTGCACAGCGACGTCGATGTCTACTCGGTCCCGGGCGGATCCACTCAGGTGGCCTTCCAGATCTGGGCCACGGTGGTCACCTCGTCCACTGCGGGCAACGTCCAGTTCCGGTGGGCCCAGAACGCTTCGGACGCCACGGCCACGATCGTCCGCGCGAACTCGATGCTCCAGCTCACGCGCGCGGCCTGAGACCGGGTAGTTCCTGGGTGGGGTCAGCCCCAGGGCAGGTCCGAAAATCCGATCACTCATCACTCTCTACGGCCTAAGAGGTCGCTTTCTCCCAGGTCGGTCATGGCGAGGTGGATCATGGCTTCGGAGCGGGCGGGAAGGGTTTCGTAGTCGCGGGCCAGGCGGGAGCATGAGCCATCCGTAGGTCCGCTCGACCGCCCACCGCTTCGGAATTGAGGGGAACCCCCTGGACCCGGGCGTGCGGGCGGTGATTTCCATGTCGATGCCGAGGGCGGTGGCGTGCTCGACGAGGCCGGCGGTAGCCGCCGTCGACCCACACCTTGCGGATGCCGGGACGGCCGGCAGCAACGAGGAACTGGGTGCCGGCCACGGGGTCCTGAACACTGGCCGCGGTGACCAGCACCGCCAGCAGCAGGCCGAGCGTGTCGGTCACGATGCTCCGCTTCCGGGGGGGAGGGGGGCCGGCGGGTGTTACCACCGGTGGAGGTGAGGCGTCCGCTGGGCCGGGGGCCGACGTCGGGCCGAGAACCGTGTCCTGGCTGGCCGGCTGCCGACGTCTGCGCCGACGCTATGAACCAAGGCCGAGCACTTCCTCGCGTTCGTTGCCATCGCCGCAGCCCTCATCGGGTATCGTCGTTTCAGCAGATGAGCCGGACTTACCGCGAGCAGAACCGGGCGGTGCCTGCGTTGTCAGCGGCAGCCCATAAGGTGCGCCCAACATCTCGAAGGAGAAACTGCCGTGGGGTTCTCGGGTCACCTGGTCTTTGCTCGCAGTAGCCGGCCTCTGCTGGAAGCTCCCGTGTTCGACAGCCTCGACGAAGAACTCAAGGCCGCCGTGTGTACATGGGAGTCACGACCGGGAGGCTGGCAGACGCTCCAGTTCGATTCCGGGACCTGGGACGACGCCGACCTGCCCGCCCTAGTTGAGTGGAGCATGGCATCGGCCTGCGTCGCCGAGGTCTCCGACAGTGACCTCGCTCTCGTGACCGGGCTGAACGCCACGGGCCAGCGTTGGCAGACATGGCTCAACCTGGACATCGCCGCCAGGCTTCTGGCCGAGGAGCCCGAAGATCTCGAAGATCAGCTTCTGTGGCTGGAGACACCAGAGTTCCATGACGCAGTCAGACATAGGCACGCGGAGCTCGACGCGGAGATTCCCACCGACGCCGAGGGCGCAGTCGTATGGGCCGCAGCCTCCGGCATTCGCGTGACACCACAGACAGTCAGGATCGAAGAGCTGCTTCGCTCACACGAGACCCCCGTGGAAAACCTCTTCAGCACACTGCTCGACGAGCTGGGCTTCCCGCCAGGCCGCTGAGGAGGCATTGTCAAATCCTGTGGATTGACCGGACAGCCCAATGACCGGTCGGTCAAGCAAGCGGCTTGCGGTAACGGACGTACTCGTTCTGCCGTCGGAACCCCACACTCTCGTAAAGATCGTAGGACCGGTGCGGATTTGCCGTGCCCGTGAACAGCCGGGCGGTCGTTGCACCCTGCTCGCGAAGGCTGCGCAGACCGTCCAACAGCAGGGCCCGGCCGATTCCGAGGCGTCGCTGGTCCGTCCGGACACTCAACTGTTCGACCTCGCCCACGGTGTGGTCGTGACGGCGGATGGAGCAGAGGGCGACGCCGACCATGTCCTGCCCGTTCCATGCAGCCCTCCAGCATGCCGGGTCGGCGGTGTCGACGAAGTCCTGGAAAGGCCATTTCTGAGTGAAACCGGTGTCCGCATACGAATCGACGACCGTCCTCCAGGCTGCACGGTAGTGGCTTGTCCGGATCGGCCCCGTCCGTATCCCTGCCGGCAGCTCGCTGCCCCGCTCGGGCAACTGCTGCAGATCGCCCAGCTCCAGCTCGACGAGACTGAAGACACGTCGGTAGCCGGCTGCGAGCAGTCGCGCCGTGGCGTCCTCCTCGGAGGCCATGGCATTCGCGCCGATCACTGCCGTTCGCGCCGTTCCATGCTGTTTGACGAGCTGGCGGATCCGCTCTTCAGCCCAGCTCAGCATGGCTGAGCCGATGCCCTGGCGGCGATGCTCGGGCAAGAGGTAGCCGCGGTGCAGGTATAGCCACGTATCGTCCCGCTCTTGCCACCACCGGATCGTCGAGTAGCCGACGACGCTCCCGTCGCGCACCACCAGGATCTGGTTCTTGGACGGCTCCTCCAGCTTGGCAGAGGCTTCGGCGATCTCGGCCGCTGTCGGGAGCCCTTCCACAACCGAATGGGCATCGACCCGGTCCCGTTCGGCACACCCCAGCCGCACTGCGGCCATGGGGCCGTGGTCTTCGTCGCCGCGATACGGCCGGAACCTGAAGCCGACCGGAAGATCCTGTCCTGGCGCGTCATCCGACATGATCGGATGATCTCGAACTTCGAGGCAGGTCCGCCACCCTATTCATGCCGCGGTGGTCTGTGGCCGTTCAACGAGCTGGCCGCGTTCGAAGCGGGCTCCGGCGCGGACGAGGGCGACGAGGTGGGGTGCATTCACCGCGCGCCAGCGGGCGTGGGCGGACTCGACGAGACGTAGTCGCTGGCGGACAGATCACGCTCGCCGAACGCGGCGTGATCTTGCTGCCACTGCTGGGTGAGCCGGGTGACCGTCGCTGGCGACAGCCCGGCCGCCGAGCCGAGGAACTGCTCCAGCGCGGGCACGAAGTCGCCGGAAGACAGGCCGTGGAGATAGAGCAGCGGCAGCACCTCGGTGATCTTCGCGGACTTGCGGCACCAGGGCGGCAGAATCGCCGAGGAGAACCGCTTGCGCTCGCCCGTGGCCTCATCGACGCGCTTGTCGTTCACGCGCGGGGCCTTCACCTCGATCACCCCGGCCGCGGTCGTGACCTTCCTCGGCTGGTGATGGCCATTGCGCACGACCAGGCGACGCCCGGTCTCATCACGCTGCTCGGCCAACTCGGCTATGTCGGTTGCCCGTGAACTGTTCGTCGTCGTCCTCTCCTCGGGGACCCAGACGGTCGAGATGACCTTCTCCACGGCGGGCTCCCGCATCCGTCTCGCGGCGGCCGGCTCGGTGGAGCTGAGCGCCCTCCAGGCCCACGGCCCCGGCTCCCTGATCGTCAACGGCCCCTCGGCGCAGTCTGGCCTGAACACCGACGGCCAGGGCTGTGGGCTCTGCTCCATGTCCGGAACTTCGCCCTTGGGGTAAGTGATCGGCTTGGGGGTCCCAGTGCCTGTACTCCCAGCGGGCGTGAGTGGTGATCTGGTCGATGCTGTCCGTCGGCATGTGGGCGTGAGCCGCTTCCATGGCGGCCACCACCACTTCACCGTACGTGTCGTTCACACGGCTGTGCCGGGTCACCTTCTCGTTGACCTCGATCTCCAGTGTGATCGTGAGAATCTTCTTGTCGCCCATCGGCCCCTCCCTCATCACTGGGAGGCCAGTCTGCTGTGAAGAGCTGGCGAGCTGCCGGTGATCCCGTGGGTTGACGCCGAAAACCCCCAAGTAGATCCTTTCCAAGAAAAGTGTGCTGGGACGTCCGGCGTCTCCGTCGGATCAGGTGCGCGGCCTCACCTGTGTCAGGGCGGCGCCGGCCAGGATGATCGCCGCGCCGACCGGGGTCGACCAGGTCAGGGACTCGCCGAGGAGTGCGACACCGGCGGCCGTGGCGATGACCGGGATGAAGTAGGTGACCATCTGGGCCGTCGTCGGGCCGACCTCGGAGACGAGGCCGTACTGGACGAGCATCGCGACCCCGGTGCCGAGGGCGCCCAGCGCGACGACCGCCAGCAGGGGAAGCACCGGATAGCTGCTCGGCAGACGCGTGAACAGCGGTGTGACGACGGCCAGTTGGGTGGTGGCGAGCAGCAGTTGGGCGCCGGTGAGGGAGAGGTGCGACGCGGTGGTGCCGGCCAGGGTGCGGCGGACGTAGATCCAGCCGACGGGGTAGCTGAGGGAGGCCAGCAGGGCCATCGCCGTGCCGGTGGCGTCCAGGCCGTGGAAGCCCTGCCAGGCGCCGAGCACGGTGAGGACACCGAGAAAGCCGAGGCCGAGACCGGCGACCCGCACCCGGGTGGGGCGGTCCTCGGAGAGCGCGACCAGGGAGAGGGCCATGCCCCACAGGGGGGAGGTCGCGTTGCAGATGCCCGCCAGCGTGGACGGGATGGTCAGCTCCGCGTAGGCGAACAGGGAGAACGGCAGGGCGTTGAGGAAGAAGGCGGCCACGGTCAGGTGTCCCCAGGTGCGGGCGCCGCGTGGGAGCCGCTCCCGCCGCACCGCCATCGCCGCCGCGAGGACCAGGGTGCCGAACAGCAGCCGTCCGAAGGTGACCTGGAAGGGCGCGTACGCCTCCGTGCCCACCTTGATCAGGAGGAAGCTGAAACCCCAGACGAGGGAGAGGAAGGCGAAGCGCACTCGCCAGTCGACTGCGGCGCGAGAGGGGTCGGAGACGCGGCCGGGGGCTCGGGTGGGCGTGGCGGTGGTCATGCGCACCACGATGACGCTCGGTGATCTCGTAGCACAAGCGAGAATTAATGACGCGATTCTCGTAGCATTGCTTACATGTTGAACCTGGAGCGCCTGCGCACCCTGGACGCCCTCGCCCGACACGGCTCGGTCAGCGGGGCGGCCGACGGGCTGCATGTGACGACCTCGGCCGTCTCGCAGCAGATGGCCAAACTGGAACGAGAGGTGGGGCAGCGGCTGCTCGCCAAGAACGGGCGGGGTGTGCGCCTCACCGACGCGGGGCGGCTGCTCGCCGAGCATGCCGCGCGCATCCTGTCGCAGGTCGAGCTGGCACAGTCGGCGCTGGAGGCACAGCGGGGGCAGGTGGTCGGCGAACTTCGGCTGGCCGCGTTCCCGACGGCCGTCCGGGGGCTGTTTCCCGCGGTCTTCCGCGCGCTGCGTGCGGACCATCCCGCGCTGCGCGTGCGGTCACGGGAACTGGAACCCGAACTCGCCGTCAACGCGGTGATCCGGGGCGACGTGGACCTGGCCGTCGTCCTCGACTGGTACAACAAGCCGCTGCCCGTGCCCGAGGGGCTGGCCAGGGCCGCGATCCTCGACGACCCGGTGGAGGTGGCCCTGCACGAGGACCATCCGCTCGCCGGCCGGGACGAGATCGACCTGCGAGAGCTGGCTCAGGAGCCGTGGGTCGCCTGGCCCGAGGGCGAGTTCTGTCACGAATGGCTGCTCTACACGCTGCGGGCCAACGGCATCGAGCCCCACATCGCCCACCGCGCAGGCGAGCACCACACCCAACTCGCCCTGGTAGCAGCAGGGTTGGGCGTCTGCATCGCGCCACGGCTCGGCCGTGACCCGATGCCGGCCGGAGTGCGGACCGTGCCGGTGCGCCATCGGGTCCACCGCAGCGTCTACGCGGTGTGGCGCTCGGACGCCGACCGGCGGCCGTCCATCAGGGCGGCGGTGGAGGCGCTGCGGGCGGCGGGGGACGCTTGCGGGGCGGCCTGAGTGACGGGGTGGGCTGAGTGACGGGCGAGTGGCGGGCACGTCGGCTCGCGGAGAGGGCTTCAGTGCGCGGGGGAGCCTCGGCACGCGAGGGCCTCGGCACGCGGGGCGGATCCCGTCACGGCGATACGAGTTTGCGGAAGTCCCAGGACGCGACGGCGTCCGGTGTCAGGCGCAGCCAGGCGTGCCTGCCGTCGTGGGGCATCTCGTCCATGTCGAAGTTCTTCCGGGCGAACAGCCGCTCCACCTCGGCGAGTTCGGGGACCGGCTCGCCCGTGCGCGGCGCCTCGCCGACGAACTCGACGGTGCCGGACAGTTCGACGCCGCGCAGTTCGCCGTACTCCTCGCCCGCGTCGACCACGACGGCCACGCGCGGATCGCGGCGCAGCGCGGACCAGCGTTTGCTGCGAGTGATCGAGTAGAGCCAGAGCGACGTGCCGTCCCAGACGTACCAGAGCGGGCTGACGTGCGGGGCGCCGTCGGGCCCGACCGTCGCCACCCGGCAGGTCCGCCGCGTGCTCAGGAACTCGTCCAGTTCGGCGGGTTCCATCATGATCTTCCGGCCCCGGCGCTGGGTGGCGGTCATGGAATCCTCGTTTCTGACGTGGCGTCAGAAGAGCATCGGTCGTCTTCCGTCCATGCGCAAGGGGCGTTACGCTCCACCGCCCGATCGCCGGTGACAGGGGGACGTCATGCCCGCACACGCGAGTGAGCAGTCGAAGCGGCGGCGGGAGCTGGGCGGGCTCCTCGACCCCGCCACCACCGTCCTGCTCACCGTCGAGTGCCAGCAGGGCGTCGTCGGGCCCGGCGGCGCGCTGCCCGAACTCGCCCGGGAGGCAAGGTCGTCGGGGGCCCTCGCCCAGGTCGCCCGGCTGGTCGCCGCAGCCCACGGGTGCGCGGTGCAGGTGCTGCACGCCGTCGCCGAGCGGCGGCACGACGGTCGGGGCGCCAGCCGCAACGCACGGCTGTTCCGTGCGGCCGAACGGCTGCCCGTACGGCAGTTGACGGGCACCGCGGCCGTACGGGTCGCGCCGCCCATCGAGGTCGCCGAGGAGGACCTGATCGTACGGCGGCTGCACGGGCTGTCCCCGTTGGCGGGCACCGACGTGGACGCGCTGCTCCGGAACCTCGGCTGCCGCACCCTGGTCGTCGCCGGTGTCTCGGCCAACGTGGCCGTGCCGAACGCCGTGTTCGACGCGGTCAACCTCGGCTACACCGTCGTCGTGCCCGGCGACGCCATCGCGGGGGTGCCTGCCGACTACACCCCCGCGATGATCCGCCACACCCTCGCGCTGGTCGCCACGGTCGCGACCACGGACGAGGTGGTGGCCTGCTGGGAACGGCCCGTGGGCGGACCCGCGGGCGGCTAGCGAACGCTAGGCGAGCGCGATGGAGTCACCGGACACGGTGACCTCCTTGGCCGGCAGCGGCTTCGTCGCCGGTCCGCTCTTCACGCTGCCGTCGGCGATCGAGAAATTGCTGTTGTGACAGGGGCAGTTGATCACGCCGTCGGCGATCGACTTCACCGCGCACCCCTGGTGGGTGCAGGCGGACGAGAAGGCCTTGAAGGTGCCCGCCTCCGGCTGGGTGATGACGACGCCCTCGCTCTCGAAGATCTTGCCGCCGCCCTCGGGGATGTCCGAGGTCTTGGCGATCGCCGTACCGCCCGCGCCGCCCGTGCTGCCGCCGGTGGTGTCGCCGCCGGTGTCACTGCTCGTGTCGCCGCCGGCCCCGGCGCCGGACGAGCCGGCGGGTGACGGGTCGTCGTCCGATCCGCACGCGGTCAGCGCGACGGCGAGCCCCGCCACGCCTGCGGCCGCCATGACGGTGCGACGGCCCGGGATCGAAGCGGGTTTGGTCGTTTCGCTGGTCATGCTGACGGTTCCTTCCGAGATTGCCTTTGCACTTTCGCCCATGAATACGGCGGACGCGTGCTTGAACGTTCAGACAGGTGCACATCTTGGCCTGTCCGGGATCACGACAGTGTCAAAACCAGCTGTCTGAACGCTGTCGGTCGGTGGCGTCAGCGGGTACTTCTCGTGATGCCGCGGAGCGTCTCGCCGGAACGCGGGGCGTGGCCCGACCCTCTCGCCGGGTCGAGCCACGTCGTGCCGGGCCATCCGCGCCGTACGCTCAAGCCGCGGCGCTCACCGCCGGGTCCGCCTGCCCCGCCGGGCTCGCCACGTCCGTCCGATCCGCCTGGTCCGCCCGGCCCGCCGGCTGTACCGTTCGGCGGCGGCGGACCGGCATGCCCACCGTCGGGTGGGCCACGGCCCAGGCCGCGCCCTTGCAGATGAGTTCCTTGTAGGTGGCGGCGAGGCGACCGGTGAGGGCCTTGGGAACGGCCTGGTCGTCCGCGGTGACGAACTGGATCAGGCCCTCCTTGCGGCCGAGCGAGACACACTGCTGGAAGTAGCGGATCGCGATCTTCGGAAGCTTCTGGCCGGTCAGGCGGGCCGCGATGGCGTCGGCGGCCTGCCACGCGGTGGGGACCCCGGAGGCGCACGACATCCGCAGCGGCTTGTCGCCGGGGCCCGTCACGAGGGCCGCGTCGCCGACGGCGTACACCTCCGGGTGCGAGACCGAGCGCATGGTCCCGTCGACCACGATCTGTCCCGTGCCGGAGACCTCCAGCGTGCTGGCCTCGGCGATCGGGTGGACCGCGAAGCCGGTGGCCCACACCGTGACCGCGGCCGGGACGGACGGGCCGTCGGTCAGGACACGGTCGGCCTCGACGGCGGTGACGGCGGTGTGCTCGTGCACGGTGATGCCCAGCCCGGCGAAGACCTTCCGCAGATGTCCTCGGCCCTTGTCGGAGAGCCAGTCGCCGAAGCCGCCGCGGGCCACGAGGGCGACGTCCAGGTCCGGACGGGTCTCGGCGATCTCGGTCGCGGCCTCCAGACCGGTGAGTCCGCCGCCGACGATCACCACGGGCTGTCCCGCGTCCAGCTGGGCCAGCCGCTCGCGCAGCCGGAGCGCTCCGGGGCGGCCGGAGATCTCGTGGGCGTGCTCGGCGGTGCCGGGGACGCCCTGCGAATTCCAGCCGCTGCCGAGGGCGTAGACGAGGGTGTCGTACCGCAGTTCCTGCTGACCGGCGCCGTGCGCGTCGACGACGGTGACGGTTTTGCGGTCGGCGTCGATACCGGCGACCTCGGCGAGCTTCACCTCGACGCCGGTGCCCGCGAACATCTCGTCGAACGGCCGGGGCTTGAGCTCCTGGCCGACCGCGAGCTGGTGCATCCGGACGCGCTCGACGAAGTCGGGCTCGGCGTTGACGAGGGTGATGGCGACGTCTGCGCGGTGCAGCCGCTTGGCCAGGCGCCCGGCGGCGCCGGCTCCGGTGTAGCCGGCTCCGAGGACGATGATGCGGTGCTGCATTTCCTGCTCCTGTCTGCGCGGTTCGGACGCTTGCCCTTGCTCGGTCACGCCCCTTGAACCGGGCAGCCCTCGATTTCCTGACAGGAACAGAATGTGAAGCGGGTCACACCCTTGCTGGAAGGTGTGACCCGGTTCGTGGAAGGGCGTCGAACGCCCTCGGGAATGCCGCGGAGGGCGTTCGTCAGAAGGCGCGGAACAGGGGTTCCCCGTGCTCGGTGGCCGCCCACACCTCGGTAGCGCGTTCCAGCTTGTCGGGGTTGACCTGACTGCGGAACGCGGCGATGCCGTCCGCGCCGATCTCCAGGCAGATGATCCCGACGACCCGGCCGTCGACGACCGCCAGGACGGCGGGCCCGCCGTTGGCCGTCGAGATGTGGATCTCCGGTGAGCCGCCCACCAAGGCCCGCTTGACCGGGGCCGGCTTGAACAGGCCCCGCATGAACTTCGCGACCGCGAGAGCGCCCTCGAACGCCTTGGCGCGGGCCGGGACCTTTCCGCCGCCGTCGCCGACCGCGATGGCGTCCGAGGCGAGCAGTTTGACCAGCGGCTCGGTCTTCCCGCTCGTCGCCGCGGCGAGGAACTCCTCGACGATCCGCCGGGCAGCCGCCTCGTCGATCTCCGTACGGGCCTTGCCCGCCGCCACGTGTTTCTTCGCTCGGTGGAAGACCTGCTGGCTCGCGGCCTCGCTGATGTCGAGGATCTCGGCGATCTCCCGGTGCGGGTACTCGAAGGCCTCCTTCAGCACGTACACCGCCCGCTCGCCCGGGGTGAGGCGCTCCAGCAGGGTGAGGACCGCGTACGAGACGGATTCGCGCTGTTCGGCGGTGTCGGCCGGGCCGAGCATCGGGTCGCCGGCGAGCAGCGGCTCGGGCAGCCACTGGCCCACGTAGGTCTCCCGGCGTGCGCGAGCCGAGGTGAGCTGGTTGAGGCACAGGTTGGTGAGCACCTTCGTCAGCCAGGCCTCGGGCACCTCGATCCGGTCGACGTCGGCCGCCTGCCAGCGCAGGAACGTCTCCTGCACGGCGTCCTCCGCCTCGCCCGCCGAGCCGAGGAGACGGTAGGCGATCGCCTCCAGACGGGGCCTCGCCGCCTCGAACCGGTCCACGTCGTGCATTGTCAGCGCCATGTCCGGGATCCTAGTGCGGACCGGCTCAAGGCCTCCTGCGGTGCCGTGACCGCCTGACGGATTTTCGACGCTCGCTCACGCAATGAGCGTGGATCGCAAGGTCGAATAAAAGCGGCGACTCCGCTGCGGTCAGATGTCCCGGAACAGTCCGTCCCCCGTATCGGAGGGGACGACCAGCTGTACTCCGCCCCGCCCTGCTGAGCGGCGTGGTACCCGTCAGGGAACTGCCCACACCCGGCCGCATGGGAAGCGTGTCAGCCGACGGTCACCGCAGTTGCCGCGTACGTCACGGAGATCAAGGCCAGTACGAAGGCCGGGTCAGCAGGGTGGAGACGACCAGGTTCCACATCATCCAGTGGGTGGTGGTGTACCAGAGCAGCCGGTCGCCGGGGCCGAGGTCGGAGTGCAGGCCCAGGGTCTTGAGGTGCTCCAGCACCACACCGCCGTGGCCGTGGACGATGCCCTTGGGCAGGCCGGTGGTGCCGGAGGAGAAGACGACCCACAGGGGGTGATCGAACGGCACGGGCGTACAGACGAGTTCCTCGGTGCGGGTGGACGCATCCTCCCAGGGCACGATCAGCGAGGGGTACGTCCGTGTCGGCCAGGGCAGGCCGACGTGGTCCACCAGGAGGGTGGCCCTGAGCGTCGGCAGCGCGTGGGCGAGGTCGAGGGTGGCGTCGCGACGGTCGTGGGTGGTGCCGTTGAAGAGGTAGCCGTCGGCGGCGATCAGGACGGTGGGTTCGAGCTGAGCGAACCGGTCGGCGGCGGCCTTGGGCGCGTAGTCCTGCCCGCACACCGACCAGACGGCGCCGAGGCTCGCGGCGGCCAGGAACGACACGATCGCGTGCGGGGTGTTGGGCAGGTAGCCGACGACCCGGTCGCCCTTGGCGACACCGAGGTCACGCAGGGTGGCGGCGACGGACGCGACCAGGGCACGCAGCCGCTCACCGGTCATCTCGTACCCGGAGCCGGTCTCGTCGAGGGCGACGATCGCCACGCCGTCGTCGGCGACGTCGCGCAGGGCATGGTGGGCGTAGTTGAGGGTGGCGCCCGGGAACCACTGGGCGCCGGGCATCCTCTCCTCGGCCAGCACGCTCTCGTACGGGGAGTCCGCGTCGATGTCGAAGTAGTCCCACACCGCGCCCCAGAAGCCCTCCAGGTCGGTGACCGACCACTGGTGCAGTGCGGCGTAGCCGTCCGGGGCGATGCCCTGACGCCGGGCGAACTCCGCGACACGACTGGCGGCCGCCGTGTCCGGCTCGGGTGTGAAGAAGGGAGTGGTCATCGCGTCGTACTCCGCAACAGGCTTTTCCTGGAGGTCCGTTCGGACGGAACGGGGCTTCGTGTGGTGTGCAGCAGGGACGCCCAGGCGGCGGTCGACGTGAAGTCCCCGCCGCCTGACGGGACGACGTCCATCACGACCCGGTCGGGCCGCACCAGGACGGCGTCGACGCGTCCGGCGCGCAACCAGGCGGCGAGCGAGCCGTCGTCGCCGAGGTCGGTCACCGGGACCGCGCTGACCCCGAGGCCCTGGGCCAGCGCCGTCAGCGAAGGCCCGGGTTCCGCCGCGGTCAGTACGGTGAAGGAGTCGCCGAGCACCTCGTCGAGCCGGGTGCGGCGCCCGCTGACGCTCACCCACGGTTGCGGACAGTGAGTGCCCACCAGGCCCCGGCGGACCCCGCGCCGCACCAGCGGCCCGGCCGTCAGAGGCGGGCTGAGGTCGCGACCGGCCAGCTCGGTCAGGCCGGGGACACGGCAGGCAGCTGCCAGCAGCCTGCGGCGGATCGCGGCGGCCCCGTCCTGGCCGCCGGTCATGGCCCAGCCCATGGCGACCGCGAGCCGGACCACATGCCGGGCGTGCGGCCGGCGCTCGCTCTCGTAGGTGTCCAGTAGCCGCTCGTCGCCACCCTGCTGGAGAACCCGGGCGAGTTTCCAGGCGAGGTTGTAGGCGTCCCGCAGTCCCGAGCACAGACCCTGCCCGATGAACGGCGGTGTGAGGTGCGCGGCATCCCCGAGCAGGAAGACCCGTCCGCTGCGCCACCGGTCGGCGACGCGCGCCCGGAAGGTGTACTGCGTCTCGCGGACGACCTCGAAGTCACCGTCGTACGAGGGGGACAGCCACGGGGCGATCAGCTCGCGGACCGTCTCCTGCCCGTCCCCGAGCCGGAACTCCCAGCGGTAGCGGGTCTCGTTCACCCGCATGAAGGTCCCCGGCCGCTCCGGGTCGCAGACTTGGTCGACGCCCTCCCAACAACGGACCGGCCCCGTCGTCTCGGCGTCGATGACGGTCCAGCGCTCCTCGAAGTGCAGATCCTCCCAGACGCCGCCGATCGCCTCACGGGTGAGGCTGTTGGCGCCGTCGCAGCCGAGGGCCGCCTCGGCCCGCAGCTCGTGTTCGCCGTCGTCGTCGCGGTAGGTGACGCGTACGGGCCCCGTGGTGTCCGGGCCGACGCCGGTGACCTCCACGCCACCGCGCAGTTCGCACTCCGGGCGCCGGGCCAGTTCGGCACGCAGCACGCCTTCCAGCTCGGGCTGGTCGAACATGCTGGACTTCGGATAGCCGTGCCGGCCCTGCGGGGAGCGCCGGAACTCGGCCATCACCTGATGCCGGGCATCCAGCAACCGCAGACCGCCCGCCGGGCGGGAGATCGCGGTGAACTCCTCTCCGACGCCCGCGGCCTGAAGGATCCGGTGGATCTCGTCGTCGTTCGCGACGGCGCGCGGCAGCGGATAGACGTCCCGGTGGCGTTCGAGGACGACACTGCGCACGCCGCGCCGGGCCAGGAGGAGGGCGGCCGTCACGCCCACCGGTCCGGCCCCGACGATCACGACGGGCACACGTGCGGCTTCATCGGCGGTCATGTGCGGCTCACCTCGGGTCAGTTCGCGTCCGCGACGGGCGTACGCTGCTCGCCGAGGTCGATGCGGCCGTCCGGGGTCGCGATCGTCGCCGTGATCACGTCCCCGGTGTGCAGGTAGTGCGGGTTCTTCGTCTGGCTCTTGAAGAAGGCCTTCCACTTCACCGCGGGCGGCAGCAGCGCGCCGATCTTCTCCACGGCCTTCGGCGGAGCCTTCAGCGCCGTACCACCGGGGGTTCCGGTGAGCAGCAGGTCGCCGGCGTCCAGGGTCTGGAAGCGGGCCAGCAGGGTGAGTGCCCGCGCCGGGCGGACGATCATGTCGGCGAGGGTGCGGTCCTGCCGTAGCTCGCCGTTGACGCTCAGCCTCAGTCGCAGATCCAGGAGATGGGCGAAGTCCTCCGGTTCGAGCAGCGTGAGGTGAGGGCCGGTCGGCGTGAAGGTCGGGTACGACTTGCTCTCGTAGAACTGCGTCTTGGTCAGCTGCACCTCGCGGGCGCTGATGTCGTTGGTGATCACCAGTCCGGCGACGTACGACGGCAGGTCCCGCTCCTCGACGACCGTGCCGACGGGCAGGGACGCACCCATGACGAGCCCGAGTTCGATCTCGTAGTCGAGGAACTTCACGTGCGTGGGGCGGACGACGGCCTCGCCAGGGCCGCTGACCGAGCCGGAGGCCTTGCGGAAGAAGGCGGGCGGGATGTCGCCCTTGAAGCCCGAATCGCGGGCGTGGCTACGGTAGTTGACCATCTGTGCGACGACGCGGCAGGGCGTGGTGACCGGGGACAGCAGGACCAGCTCGGTGACCGGCGTGCCCGGCTCGCGGGCGGCGGCGGCCTGCTGGACGGCGGCGCGGTCGGCCAGCAACTCGGCGGTGGTGACGGCCTTGGTCTCGACAGGGAAGGCTCGGTCGCCTCGGGCGACCCACCAGCCGTCGGCGGTGCGCAGGACATTGGTGCTCATGTCAGTGCCTTTGTGAGGGGATTCGCTTGCGGGGCGTTCAGGAGCTGGCGGCCTTGAGCAGGCCGAACAGTCGCGCCGGGTCCATCTCGTTGTCACCGCGCAGGGCCTCGATGACGTCACGGACCCGCTGCGGGGAGGGGTTGGCGCCGAGGAAGTCGCGGGTGGCCGGCGGTCCCCACTGGGCCAGACCGCTGGTTGACATGGGCGCCCAGCCCGGCTCCACGTCGCAGGAGAACAGGTCGCCGTCGGCGAAGTGCTCCAGCATGAAG
This sequence comes from Streptomyces akebiae, assembly GCF_019599145.1. Taxonomy (NCBI): domain Bacteria; kingdom Bacillati; phylum Actinomycetota; class Actinomycetes; order Kitasatosporales; family Streptomycetaceae; genus Streptomyces; species Streptomyces akebiae. Next base: position 8,683,557 of record NZ_CP080647.1, read on the forward strand.
TGGTCCGGGTCGCGCCAGTAGTCGAAGAGCTGGCTGCCCTGGATGTGCCGACCGATGCCCCAGCTGCGCTTGTAGCCGCGCTCCTTGAGGTACTCACCGCCGGCGGCGAGCGAGTCGAGATCGGTGACCTGGTAGGCGGAGTGGGCATAGCCGCTGCCCGGCCCCAGGTGCATCGCCAGGGTGTGGTGGTCGGCCGGCACGCCACCCAGGTCACAGCGGATGAATGCCATCGTCGGGCCCCGGTCGCGCTGCCCGTCCAGGAACAGGAAGTCGGAGACGATCATCCCGAGGGTGTCCAGGTACCAGTCCAGGGCCCGGCCGAACACCCGTGTCTCCAGCACCACATGCCCAAGACGCTGGATGCGGGAGGGCTCGCGTGGTGGCCGCTGGGTGGCGTTGGTACGACGGTGATCCGTGCCGAAGTTGAGGAGCAGCGGCTGCTGTTCCGGCAGCGCCGGGAGCTGATCGCCGCAGTGCACGACCCGCACCGGGAAGCCCGAGGGGTCGAGCAGGTCGATCACCTGGCCGCCGCCGGGAACGTCCCCTTCCCGTACGGACGATCCGGTGGCGCGGGCCAGCCGGTCCAGGTCGGCCCGCTCGGCAGCACGGAACGCCGGGCCGATGAAGCGGGAGGTGCGCCCCTTACGGATCACCACGCAGGGTGGGCCGGCGAAGGTGCCGCGCAGCCAGAGTTCCCGCTCGGTGCGTGCCGCGATGCCGAACCCGAAGTCCCGGGCGAAGACCTCGGCGCGGTCCAGGTCGGGCTTCTCGAACTCCAGCCAGGCCAGGTCCGCCACCTTGATCACTGGGTTCCGGGAGCGGCCGGGGTGTTCCCCTCGCAGGGCGCCCCGCTCGCTGTGGAGATCCTGGTGGGCCGTGATGACGTCGGCCCCGTTGACGTGGATTTCAGACATGGTGCCCTCCGAGCGACATCGCCGTAATGAGGAAATCATCAACTGTGACAGTTTCATCGTCAAGGCGTTCGCTGCGGGAAATGATGAATTCATCAGGACTGCTGCCGTCATCGTCCGGCGGTTAGACTCTGAGCATGTCTACGTCAGCCCTGCCTGGGAACCGGTTCGAGCGTCGTCGCGCGGAGACCCGCAACGCTCTTGTGCGAGCGGCCAGGCAGATACTCGCCGAGAGCGGTGACACCAGCGCGAGCATCCAGGCGATCGCCGAGCGCGCGGACGTGGGCTTCGGCTCCTTCTACAACCACTTCGACTCCAAGGCGGAGTTGTTCGAGACGGCGGTGGTGGACGCCTTGGAGGAGTTCGGTCAGGCCTTCGACGAGAGGCTGACGGGGATCGACGATCCGGCGGAACTGGTCGCCGCCGGCTTCCGGCTCAGCGCCCGTATGGCCGACTCGCATCCGGAGCTGATGCAGGTCCTGCGCCGCCGCGGCCTCGGCCACATCCACTCGGACAACGGCCTGGCCCGCCGGGCGCTGCGTGATCTCCAGGTCGGCATCGCCTCCGGCCGCTTCACCGCCCCCGACCCCGTGGTCGCCCTGTCCGTGCTGGGCGGAACCCTGCTGTCCCTGGTGGAGCTGCGCTTCGCCCGCCCCGAGGTGAACGGCGACCAGGCCGCGGTGAACCTCGCCGAGATGGTCCTGCGCATGCTGGGCCTGTCGACGGACGACGCCCACGAGGTCGCCCGGCGCCCCTTGCCCGACCTCGACTGACCTCAACCGGACGACGCGTCCGGGCGGAACGTGACCGGGCGGCCCGTGAAGTGGGCGTCGATCCCGTCCTCGGTGGTGGTGACCGACCGCAGGCGCAGCCCTTCTGGCCCGACTCGTCGCCTGCGACACCTCCACGCCGAGCGCGCTCGACGCGTCCGCGTACGACGGATGGGCGGTCGCCCGAAGGCTGCTGTCGGGGTCGGTCGTGTCGGACCTCCGGTCGACGGGGGGCGACCAGTAATTGCACATCTATGAATAACAAGCCGGTCTGCTCGTCGAGGCGGGAGATCCGTGGTGGCCGTGGTGGCCGTGGCGCGGTGGCTCGGCCACTCCACGCCGGCGATCACCCGCGGTTACTATGCTCACTTCATGTCAGAGGCCGGAAGTGAGGGGCGGACAACCCTTGACGGTCTGCTGGGGCGGCGGGGGATTCGCGTCCCGGTCGAAGCTCCCCAGTCTCTCCCCAGGGCTGATGGTGGGTGATTGGCGTCTTTCCGTGACTACGAGGTCGGCCGTGGATTGTAAGGGAAATGAAGTGGGTGGCCTGAGGAAATGTTGAAGCAGGTCGCCGCGACTCGCTATATCGCACCCCTGCGTGAGGGGGGATCGCTCCCTGGCCTCGTCGAAGCCGACGACCGCGGCACGTACGTCCTGAAGTTCACCGGCGCCGGTCAGGGCCGCAAGACGCTGGTCGCGGAGGTGGTCTGCGGCGAGTTGGCGCGCCGGCTCGGACTGCGTGTGCCCGGTCTCGCGACCGTCGACCTCGACCCCGTCCTGGGCCTCGGCGAACCCGACGAGCAGGTGCAGGAACTGATCAAGTCCAGCGGCGGCACCAACCTGGGCATGGACTTCCTGACCCGAGCCATCGGCTTCGATCCGCTGGCCTTCGAGGTCGGCCCCGAGGAGGCCGGGCGGATCGTCTGGTTCGACGCGCTGATCAACAACGTCGACCGCTCCTGGCGCAACCCCAACCTGCTGATGTGGCACGGCGAGCTGTGGCTCATCGACCACGGCGCCACCATGATCTGGCACCACCACTGGCCCGGCGCCCGTGCCTCCGCCGCCAAGCCGTACGACGCCGCCGACCACGCCCTCGCCCGCTTCGGCCCCGATGTCGCGGCGGCCGCCGCCGCCCTCGCGCCCCTGATCACCGAGGATCTGCTCGACGAGGTGACCGCCGAGATCCCGGACGTCTGGCTGATCGACGAGCCCGGCTTCGACTCGCCGGACGCGCTGCGGCGGGCGTACGCGCAACCCTTGCTCGCCCGTGCCGCCGGCATTCACGAACGCATCGAGGGGATCAAGTGAGCGACCGCTTCCTGGGGACCGGGGCGACCGGGCAGGACGTCTACGAGTACGCGCTGCTGCGGATCGTGCCCCGCATCGAGCGGGGCGAGTGCTTCAACGCGGGCGTCCTCGTGTACAGCCGCTCCCGGGCTCTGGTGGCGGCCCGTACGCACCTCGACGAGGCCAAGCTGCTCGCCCTCGACCCGGGGGCGGACGTGGCGGGCGTACGCGCCGCGCTGCGCGCCGTGGAGGGCGTGTGCGCCGGGGGAGAGGCGGCCGGGCAGGCCGCCCGTGACGACGCCGGACGGCGGTTCCGGTGGCTTGTCGCGCCCCGTTCCACGGTCGTCCAGGCCGGACCCGTGCACACTGGGCTCACCGCGGACCCGGCCGCGGAGGCCGAGCGGCTGCTCGCCCTGCTGGTGAAGTGAACGACCAAGGTAAGGGATCACACCTGGTGGAACGTTGACACCGCGTGCCAGGACTTCTAGCGTCACGTGTGCTGAAGGTACTAAGCGGTCGCTCACCAGATGGGGGCGCCGCAGGAGCCGCATCCCAAGGGCGAGGAGAACCAGCAATGTCCACCACTGAGCAGCGTGTCGCCGTGGTCACGGGTGGCGCGCGCGGCATCGGCGCCGCGACCGCCGTACGACTGGCCGCCGAGGGGCGGGCCGTCGCGGTGATCGACCTCGACGAGGCCGCGTGCAAGGACACCGTCGAGAAGATCACCGCCGCGGGCGGCAGGGCGCTCGCGGTCGGCTGCGACGTCTCCGACGAGGCCCAGGTCGAGGCCGCCGTCACCCGGATCGCCGAGGAACTGGGCGCCCCGACGATCCTGGTCAACAACGCGGGCGTGCTCCGCGACAACCTGCTGTTCAAGATGAGCGCGTCCGACTGGGACACGGTCATGAGCGTGCACCTGCGCGGGGCCTTCCTGATGGCGAAGGCCGTGCAGAAGTACATGGTCGAGGCCAAGTTCGGCCGGATCGTGAACCTGTCCTCGTCGTCCGCGCTCGGCAACCGGGGCCAGGTCAACTACTCCGCCGCCAAGGCCGGTCTGCAGGGCTTCACGAAGACCCTGGCCATCGAGCTCGGCAAGTTCGGCGTCACCGCCAACGCGGTCGCCCCCGGCTTCATCGTCACCGACATGACCGCCGCCACCGCCGCCCGCGTCGGCATGGGCTTCGAGGACTTCCAGGCGGCCGCGGCCACCCAGATCCCCGTGCAGCGTGTGGGCCGACCGGAGGACATCGCCGGAGCCATCGCCTACTTCACGGGCGAGGACGCCGGATTCGTCTCCGGCCAGGTGCTGTACGTCGCCGGCGGACCGCTCAACTAAGGGATCCAGAACATGACTTCGGTGGAACTCCCCGAGCCTTCGGGCAAGGTCGCGCTCATCACCGGCGCCAGCCGCGGCATCGGCTACGGCATCGCCGAGGCCCTCGTCGCGCGCGGCGACCGGGTCTGCATCACCGGCCGCAACGAGGACGCGCTCAAGGAGGCCGTCGAGCAGCTCGGCGCCGACCGCGTCATCGGCGTCGCCGGCAAGGCCCACGACGAGGCCCACCAGGCCCATGCCGTCGAGCGCACGATGGAGGCCTTCGGCCGCGTCGACTTCCTGGTCAACAACGCCGGAACGAACCCGGTGTTCGGCCCGATCGCCGACCTCGACCTGAACGTGGCCCGCAAGGTGTTCGAGACCAACGTCGTCTCCGCGCTCGGCTTCGCCCAGCGGACCTGGCACGCCTGGCAGAAGGACAACGGCGGCGCCATCGTCAACATCGCCTCCGTCGCCGGTGTCTCCGCGTCGCCGTTCATCGGCGCGTACGGCATCAGCAAGGCCGCCATGATCAACCTGACCATCCAGCTGGCGCACGAGTACGCGCCCAAGGTCCGGGCCAACGCGATCGCGCCCGCCGTGGTGAAGACCAAGTTCGCCCAGGCCCTCTACGAGGGCAGGGAGGCCGAGGCGGCCGCGTCCTACCCGCTCGGGCGGCTCGGCGTGCCCTCCGACATCGGGGGCGCCGCCGCCTTCCTCACCTCCGAGCAGTCCGACTGGATCACCGGACAGACCCTCGTGGTCGACGGCGGCATCTTCCTCAACGCCGGGGTGGGCTGACAGAGTACGCACGGGCGCCGGTGCGAGATTCACCGAACATCTCCGGCGCCCGTCCGCACCCCTCACGGGGCCTCGACAACGCCGTCACACGCGGACCGGCCGAGGGCTCCACCAGCCGGGCAGGACCGGTCGGCGGGCCTGCGGTATCGTTCGGCCACTCTTGGTACGGCATTTCGAGGAGCATGCACGTGTTCAACCGGAACCGATACTTGCCGCCACTCGCGGTGATCGCGTCCATATCCATGGTGACCGGGTGTGGTGTGTTCTCCTCGGACGCCTCCGACGAAGCGGACCCCATCATCGTGGGGACCACCAGTACGCCGAGCACCCTGGACCCGGCCGCGGCCTGGGACAGCTCCTGGGAGTTGATGCGCAACGTCTTCCAGCCCCTGCTCGGCTACTCGCCCGGCGGGTCCGAGCCCGAGCCGGACGCCGCCGAGAGCTGCGAGTTCACGGACAGCTCCAGCACGGTCTACAGCTGCACGCTGCGCGAGGGCCTGAAGTTCTCCAACGGGCACACGCTGGACGCCAAGGCCGTCAAGTACTCGTTCGACCGCATCAAGAAGATCAACGTCAACGGTGGCCCCGCCGGCCTGCTGACCACCCTCTCCCGGGTGCAGACGAAGGGCGACCGCGAGGTCGTCTTCCACCTCAGCCAGCCCGACGCGACCTTCCCCCTGGTGCTCACCACGCCCGCGATGTCGATCGTGGACCCGGAGGAGTACCCCGCGGACAAGCTCCGCGAGGGCGGGGACATCGCCGGCTCCGGGCCCTACAACCTCGCCTCCTACGACGAGGGCAAGACGGCCGAGCTGGTCCGCAACGACAACTACAAGGGCATCGCGGACCTCAAGAACTCCGCCGTCACCATCCAGTACTTCCAGCAGTCGGACACGATGGTGAAGGCCCTCAAGAACAAGGACATCTCGGTCATCTACCGGGGGCTCGGCGCCTCGGACATCGTGGACATCCAGGCCAACCACGACGAGGAGGGGCTCCAGATCGTGGAGAACCCCACCACCGAGATCAGCTACCTGGTGTTCAACCCCAAGGACCCCTGGACGAAGAACCCCGCGGTGCGCAAGGCCGTCGCCCAGGTCCTCGACCGGCCGGCGCTCGCGCACAACATCTACAAGGACACCGTCGAGCCGCTGTACTCCATGATCCCCAGGGGTCTGGTGGGCCACACGACGGGCTTCTTCGACGACTACGGCAACCCCAGCGCGACCAAGGCGAAGGCCATCCTCGCCGAAGCGGGCATCACCGAAACGGTTCCGCTGGAGCTCTGGTACACCACCGACCGCTACGGCTCCCAGACCAAGCCGGCCTTCGAGGAGCTGAAGCGACAGCTGGAGGGCTCCGGCCTGTTCGAGGTCACGCTGAAGAGCCGCCCCTGGAAGACCTACTCCGAGGGCTACCAGAAGGGCGAGTACCCGGTCTTCGGGCGCGGCTGGAACCCCGACTTCAACGACGCCGACAACTTCATCGCCCCCTTCGTGGGCGAGCAGAACGCGCTCGGCACGCCGTACGACGCCCCCGAGATCACCAAGAAGCTCCTGCCGGAGTCGCGCGCCGAGAGCGACCGCGGGGCCGTGTCCGAGGAGTTCGAGGAGGCCCAGCAGATCCTCGTGGACGACGCCCGTCTGATCCCGCTGTGGCAGGGCAAGGCGTACACGGCCGCGAACGAGGAGATCGCCGGCCTGGAGAACGTCATCGACCCCGCGACGATGATGATCATGTGGCAGCTGTCCTGGAAGACCAGTTGGTGATTTCGGGTGCCGGGTCCCGTTGTCAGTGGGCGCCTGTAGGTTCTGTGCTCTGACGGCGGCCGTGCTTCGCGCGGCTGCCCATGGCCGCGCGTTCCGTGGCCGTGAAATGAGCGCACACCGGAGGAAGTTGACGTGACCGACATCGCCATGCTGCCCGAGTCCTGGCGCGGGGCCCTGGGGGACGAGCTGCAGCAGCCTTACTTCAAGGAACTCACCGAGTTCGTCGAGGAAGAGCGTGCGAAGGGTCCCGTCTACCCTCCCCGTGAGCAGGTCTTCGCCGCGCTCGACGCCACGCCGTACGAGAGCGTGAAGGTGCTGGTCCTCGGCCAGGACCCCTACCACGGCGAGGGCCAGGGCCACGGGCTGTGCTTCTCCGTGCGGCCCGGGGTGAAGACCCCGCCGTCGCTGCGGAACATCTACAAGGAGATGCAGGCCGAGCTGGGCACCCCGATCCCGGACAACGGCTATCTGATGCCGTGGGCCCAGCAGGGCGTTCTGCTGCTCAACGCGGTCCTCACGGTCCGGGCCGGCGAGGCCAACTCGCACAAGGGCAAGGGCTGGGAGAAGTTCACCGACGCCGTGATCCGCGCGGTGGCCGACCGGCCCGACCCGGCGGTCTTCGTGCTGTGGGGCAACTACGCGCAGAAGAAGCTCCCGCTGATCGACGAGGAGCGCCACGTGGTGGTGAAGGGCGCGCACCCCTCGCCGCTGTCGGCCAAGAAGTTCTTCGGCTCCCAGCCGTTCACGCAGATCAACGAGGCCGTCGCCCGGCAGGGCCACGAGGCGATCGACTGGACGATCCCCGACCTCGGCTGACGGGCCGCTCGTCCCGCCGCACCCGCCGCCCCCTGCCCCACCCCCTCCGTACGCGCGTGTCCGTCCGGCGGCCGTACGGCCGCCGGGGCGCCCCCGCGGTCGTACGGAGCGGCCTGACCGGGATTGCGGGTGCCTGCCGTTAGCGTCGGGAGGGACAGGCAGGTCTCAGGGCCGACGAGTGCGGAGGACGCGGTGGTGGAGCGACAGGACCGGATGGCGCCGGACGCCGTGATGACCCGGATCGGGCAGGCGGTCATGCTGCACCACGGAGGTGACCGCGAGGAGGCCCGGGACCGTCTGCTGCGGCTGTGGGCGGAGCTCGGGGAGGACGGCGCCCCGCTCCACCGCTGCACCCTGGCGCACTACATGGCCGACACCCAGGACGACCCCGACACCGAACTGGCCTGGGACCTCAGGGCGTTGTCGGCGGCCGACGAACTCTCCGAGGGCCGTACGGCGCAGGCCGGCGACGAGCTCGCGGTGCGGGCCTTCTACCCCTCGCTCCACCTCAACCTCGCCGCCGACTACGCCAGGCTGGGCCGCCACGACGCGGCCCGCAGCCACCTGCGGCTGGCCCGGGGAGCGCTGGCCACCCTGGGGGACGACGGCCATGGCGACGGCGTCCGCACCGCCCTGGCCCGCCTGGAGGCCCGGCTCGACGAGACGGGCCCCACCGAAGGTGAGACACCGGGGCCGCCGCGACAGCGACCCTAGGGCCCTGAGGGGTGTTGCCGGGCCGGGCGCCGGCCTGGTGCGGGGGCCGTCGGGGATCAACGGCCGTAGACGTCCTTGCAGATGGCTGCCTGGGGGGTGTCCTTGCCCCAGCCGCCGTATCTGTGGCCGAGTGCGCAGACGTCGGAGTTCTTCGGCGGGGTCGTCGGGACGGACTTGGGCAGGGGCGGGATCTCGACGTGGGGGCGGGAACCGGGCGGCGGGCCCGGCCGCTCGCGGGGAGCCGGCCGCTCGTCGCGGGGTGGCGGGGGCGCGGCGGGGGTCGGGGCGGCGTCGGTGACGGGCGGGGCGGACGTGGCGGGCTTCGGCTCCGGGGGCGCGCTCGGGGTGGGTTCGCGCGGTGGGCCGACCCGTCTCAGGGCCTCGCGCGCCGGAGCCTCCACGATCTGGGTCTCTGTGGTGCCGTCCGGGCGGGGTTCCGAGGGCCGGGACGGGAGGGGCGATGCCTGCCGCGGGGGCGGGTGGGGCGCGGTCACGCAGCCGGTGAGAGCCGAGACGGCCACGGTGACCAGGAGCGTTGCGGTGGTGGTCGGTCGATGCACGCGCGCAACTCTGCTGTGTCCGCGCCGCTTTGGGGAGGGAGCGGGCGGATGATGCCCCACACGGGTGACGCCCGTGGCTCCCCGACGACGCCACGCGCCGCACCCTGCGGGAACGCGACCCCGGCCTCCGCTCCCCGGTTCCTTGCTTCCCCCGGTCTGACGCCCCCGGTCCGTCGCCTCCCCGGTCCGTCGCCTTCCCGGTCCTTGCCCCCGCCTCGTTCAGTACCCGGTGGCCCCGTCGATCCGCTCCCGGAGCAGGTCCGCGTGACCGTTGTGCCGCGCGTACTCCTCGATCATGTGGGTGTAGAGCCACCGCAGGCTCGGCGCCTCGCCCGACCGCCGGTGAACGGCCTTGGCGACGTCGTCCAGGGCGAAGCCCTCCGCGTTGCGGCGGGCGATCGCGATCTCCGCCTGCCAGGTGCCGTACGCCTCCCCCCAGGTGTCGGCCGGGGTGGGGTGGAACTCCCCGTCCGGATCCGCTTCGCTGAAGTAGATCGGCCCCTGGTCGTCGTCCACGAGCACCTTGCGGAACCAGATGCGCTCGACCTCCGCCATGTGCCGTACCAGACCGAGGAGGGACAGCTGCGAGGGCGGGACCGAGGCGCGACGCAACTGGTCGTCGTCCAGGCCCTCGCACTTGAGCGCGAGGGTCTGCCGGTGGTAGTCGAGCCAGCCTTCGAGCATGGCCCGTTCGTCGGCGGTGACGGAGGGTTCGGAGCGCAGTTCGGTCATGCCGGCCATCCTCGCAGCCCCCGTATGCTGCCGACGAGGCATTTCGACGGCACACCGTGGACGGGAGACCCCTGTGAAGGTCGGCTGCATCGGGCTCGGCGACATCGCGCGGAAGGCGTATCTGCCGGTGCTCGGCACCCAACCGGGGCTCGAACTCCATCTCCAGACACGGACGCCCGCCACCCTCACCCGCGTCGCCGACAGCCTCCACCTCCCGCCGGACCGGCGGCACACCGGCCTCGACGCGCTGCTGGCCCAGGACCTCGACGCGGCCTTCGTGCACGCGCCCACCGTGGCCCACCCCGAGATCGTGGAACGCCTGCTGGAGGCGGGGGTGCCGACATACGTCGACAAGCCGCTCGCCTACGAACTGGCCGACTCGGAACGGCTCGTACGGCTCGCGGAGGAGCGCGGCGTCGGGCTCGCCGTGGGATTCAACCGGCGGTACGCGCCCGGATACGCCCAGTGCGCGGACCATCCGCGCGAGCTGATCCTCATGCAGAAGAACCGCATCGGCCTGCCCGAGGTGCCGCGCACGATGGTCCTGGACGACTTCATCCATGTCGTGGACACCCTGCGGTTCCTGGTGCCGGGCGAGATCGAGGACGTGACCGTACGAGCCCGGACCGAGGGCGGACTGCTGCACCACGTCGTGCTCCAGCTCTCCGGAGCGGGATTCACCGCGCTCGGTGTCATGAACCGGCTCAGCGGCTCGGCGGAGGAGATCCTGGAGGTCTCCGGACAGGACACCAAGCGACAGGTCGTGAACCTCGCCGAGGTCGTCGACCACAAGGGACAGCCGTCGATCAGGCGGCGGGGCGACTGGGTGCCGGTGGCCCGACAGCGCGGCATCGAGCAGGCCGTCCTCGCCTTCCTCGACGCGGTGCGCGCGGGCCGGGTGCTCAGCGCGCGGGACGCGCTGGCGACCCATGAGCTGTGCGAGCGGGTGGTGCGGGCGGTGGAGGACCGGTCCGCCGCCTGACCCGTACGGCCCGCCCGCCCTCGAAGGCGGCCCAGGCGAGCAGGGTCAGCAGCGCCGCGTCCACCGGCCAGTCCCCGAAGCGGACGTACGGCGTCGTACCACTCGCCAGCGGCACGTCGTACACCCCCGTCGTGCTCTCGTCCGTGCCGAGCCGGGCGCCGACGCGCTCGCCGTCCGGGCCGTGGACCGCCGAGACGCCGGTGAGCGTCGCGTGGGCCATCGGGCGACCGGTCTCGGCGGCCCGCAGCGCCGCCAGCGAGGCGTGCTGCTCGGGGGCCCAGCTCTGCTGGAACGTCGAGGTCGCCGACTGCGCGAGCAGCAACTCGGCGCCGTCCCGGGCGAGATGACGGCTCATGTCGGGGAAGGCGGACTCGAAGCAGACCATGGGGCCGATCCGCAGTCCCTTCCCGGAGTCGAACACGACCTGCTCGGTGCCGCGCCTGCGGTCCTCGCCGGCCGCCTCACCGACGGAGGTGGCCCAGCCGAGCAGCGAGCGCATCGGGATGTACTCGCCGAAGGGGACCAGGCGCATCTTGTCGTAGCGGTCGCCGGTCGGGCCGTCCGGCCCCACGAGCACCGAACTCTTGTAGATGCCGGGACGGTCGGAGCGGCGGGCGTCCACGTTCACCAGGATGTTCGTGTCCGTCTCGCGGGCCAGTGCGGCGATCCGGTCGGCGAGGTCGGGGCGGTCGGCGAGGTCGTGGCCGACGCTGCTCTCGCCCCACACGATCAGGTCGAGGTGCTGCCCGGCGAGCCGTCGGGTGAGCGCCTCCTCACGGTCGAACCGGTTGTCGGGGCCGTCGGTGACACCGGGCTGCACGACGGCGATCCGCACCTCGCCCCGGACGTCGGGACGCGGCGACCACAGCCACACCGCCGAGGTCGCGGTGGCCGTCGCGACGAGACCGGCGAGCGCCGGCGCCCGCGACCGGCGTACGGCGACCAGCACGGTGACCGCGACGTTGACGGCCACCAGCAGGAAGCTGATCAGCCAGACCCCGCCGACCGAGGCCAGTCGCAGCGCGGGCTCCACCTGCCACTGGCTGGACCCCAGCAGCCCCCACGGCCCGCCGAGGCCCTGCCAGGAGCGGACGAGCTCGATCGCCAGCCAGCCCGACGGCACGACCAGCAGCGCGGCGGCGACCCGGCCCGGCGACGGCGCCCCGGCCAGGAACCGGCGCACCAGCCAGGCCCAGGGGGCCCACAGCGCACCCAGCAGGCCGGCGATGACCAGGGTGAACACATGGAGGTTCGGCAGCAGCCAGTGGTGCATGGCCAGCATGAACGCGCATCCGCCGAGCCAGCCGTCGTACATGGCCCGGCGCCCGGTAGGGGCCGTGCGGATCACGAGCATCCACGGCACCAGCGCCCCCCACGCGAACCACCACAGGCCCGGTGCGGGGAACGCCAGCACCGGCAGGGCCCCGGCCACGACGAGCACTGCTCGTCGCCGCCACGGGGAGGCCGACCAGTCCGCCGTCCGCCGCCATGGGGAGGCCACCCAGTCCGCCGTCCGCATACAGCGCCTCCCTCCCCACCGGTGAGTTCTTCCAGTGTGCGCGCCGGGGACGATCTCCGACAGAGGGCCTGGACGGTGTGGGGGTGGTCAGGCCGGGGAGGGGTGCTGGGCGGGGGCGAGGCCCTCGGGGGCGCGGCGCCATTTCTCCTGGACGACGACCTCGCGCAGGCGCCAGCCGTCCGGCGTGCGGACCAGGGCGAAGGCGTAGCGGCCGCCGCAGACGAAGTCGGGGGCGGTGGATCCCCCGTCGTGGCCGGCGAAGCGCATCGGGTTGACGTAGTCCGCCCGGACCCGGGCGGTGTCGCCGGTGTCCTGCTCCAACAGTTCGAAGCTCAACCGCCGGTTGACGATCAGGTGCTGGCGCATGGGGAAGAGCTCCATGCTCCGCGCCAGCCACCCGGCGACCTGCCCGGCGTCGCCCTCGATGCCGCCGGCCGAGCGGTAGTCCGCGCGGCCCTGCGGGGCGAACAGGTCCCGGTACGCCGCCCAGTCGCCGTCGTCCACCGCCACCGCGTACTCGGTGATCAGGCCGTCGACGGCGAGTCGGTCCATCACGGTCGCGAGCTCCACACGCTGCGTCATCGGCACAGTCTTGGGGCAGGACACGCGCCACGCCAAGGGGCGTGCGGTCGGATGGGGGATATTTCCGGGACGGGGGGCGGCTCCGGGCCGCGCGTCATCCGTGGATATTCGGTGGCTCGAAGGCGTCGCCGTGATCGAACCTGGTCCCCGTGAGTGAAAGTGAACGCCCTTCGGCGACCGAGCCCAGGTTCCGTGTCCGTGCCCGCCACACGGCCGACACGGTCACCGTCTACCAGGCGTACCGCCCGGAGATAGGCGGCCCGGCCGCGCGGCACGGCCGTTTCCCGGCCGCGTGGAAGCGGGACCGGATGACCTGGGTCATCAAGCCGCGTTCACAGCCTCCAGGGGCGCGCCGGGACGGGGCAAGCCGAGTGACCCGTTCGAGCGCGGTCCAGCGTCGAAGAACGAACCATCGCCGTCCCACCCCCGGGAAGCAGGTGCGCTCGGCCGTGCCGCTGATGCCGCCACCAGCCGTCAGGCCCGATCACGGTCGCCCCGGCCCGTGGCCGACGGCTCGGCGGGCATGGCAGACGGGAGGCATTCACCTCACTGGGACACTTGGGTGATGAGGTGCGAGGAGTTCGCCGCGCTCGGCACTCACCACCCCCGCAGGAGATAATGAGGGTTCGCCGCGGTAGGTGAGGTGATGGCGGTGCCTCCATGGCATCTGCGCGACTATCACGATGACGATCTTGACCAGGCCATCGAGATCTGGGACCAGAGCCGTCAGGCCGACGAGGACCGGGTGTTTCCTGTCTCCGAGGTGATGGCCGCGGCCAAGGCAGGACAGACGGCGGTGGTCGCGGTGGTCGGCGATGAACTGGTGGGCATGGCCGTGGCGCAGGCCTACGGCCAGCGGGGGTGGATCCTCCTGGTGGCACTCGCCTCCCGCTGGCGTGAGCGCGGGATCGGCAGTGCTCTCCTCGCCGAGCTCGAACGGCGCCTGCGGGCCGTGGGCGTGCGCCACATCAGCGCGCTGCTGCCCGCCCACGCCGCCGGCACGAAGGCTCTGGAGCACTCCGGCTACCAGTCCCGCGACGGCCTGACCTACTACGAGAAGCTCGAACCACCCGGAGCCCCCAACGCTGATGTCCTCGCGTCACTGGGCGGCCGGATGCTGCTCGGGGAACTGTGGGACGCCATGGCCGGCATGGAGCGGGAGAAACAGGTCGTCGAGCGCCGGGTCGTGCTCCCACTGACGGAGCCTGGGCTGGCCGACCGTTACGGGGTCGTCCCTCCGAAGGCAATCATCCTGTTCGGCCCTCCCGGCACCGGGAAGACCAGCTTTGCCAAGGCGGTCGCCTCCCGGCTCGGCTGGCCGTTCGTGGAGCTCTTCCCCTCCCGGCTCGCGGCCGACACGAGCGAGGGGCTGGCTACGGCGCTGCGGGAGGCCTTCGCGGACCTGGCGGAACTCGACTCGGTGCTGCTCTTCATCGACGAGGTCGAAGAGATCGCCGGCGTGCGGTCCGGGAAAGCGGTCGATCCGGGACATGGGGTGACCAACGAGTTGCTCAAACTGATCCCTGTCTTCCGTGAACACGACGCACGGCTGCTGGCCTGTGCCACCAACTCCGTGCGCTCGCTGGACCCGGCCTTCTTGCGGCCGGGCCGGTTCGACTACGTCATTCCCATCGGCCCACCCGACCCGACCGCCCGCGCGGCGATCTGGGCCCGCTATCTCAGGGCCGCCGGTGACTCGGTGGACCTCATGCAACTGGTCGAGGCCAGCGAGTTGTTCACCCCGGCCGACATCGAATTCGCAGCCCGCAAGGGCGCGCAGGCGGCGTTCGAGCGCGAGGTCGCACAGCGAGAGGGCCGACCGGCCACCACCGATGACTTCATGACCGCCATCGCCGACACCCGGCCGACGCTCACCGCACTGGCGATCAAGGAGTTCACCGAGGACATCGAGAAGTACAGTCGCCTCTGAGACCGGTGCCGGCGCTCAGTGCGGGTCTCCGGTCCGCGCAAGTGAGGCGACCGATGCCTCCGTGCACGTGACAAGGTCTGTGGACACGGCTTGACCTGGATCATCAAGCAGCGTTCACAGACCCTCGCCGCCATGTGACCCGTGGGTGATGCCGGCGGCTGTGCCCGGAGTGCCGGTCAGGGACGCAGGTGGGCCAGGAGTTCTGCACTGGCGGGGTACTCCTGTTCCTGGGGGAGCAGTCGGGCAGCTGAGTCCAGTTCGCCGTCCCTGACGAGTGCGTGGATCTCGTGGGCGAGCGGGGTGACGTCGCTGATGGACACGATCCACTCGTCGGCGTAACGCGACGACGCCTCACCCGAGAGCCCCAGTTGCAGCGAGCGGTACGGCAGGGGATGCAGGTGCAGATCGCGTTCGGGATCCCACTGGACACGGGACGGTGCGCGCTTGAGGTCACGCTGCCAGGTGTCGCGATCGGGATGCAGTCCGCGGACGTAATGCGACAGGCAGGCATGGCGCAGCGCCCAGTCGAAGCCCTCGCGAGTGATCTCGAAGGCCAGGACGGTCTCCTGACCTTCCTTCATGCCCCAGCCGGAGCGGTACATCATCCACATGAAACTGGGTTTGATCCACGTCATGCGGTCAGGCTTCCACGCGGCGGGAAAGCGGCCGTCGCGGATGGTGGGCAGTCCGATTTCAGGGGAGTACGCCTGGTAGACGGTGATCGTCGATGCCGTGTGAAGCGCGCGGATCCTGCGGTGCGGTTCTTCCATGGCGTACAGCGTGGAGTCGGCCTGGTCAGCAGGCCAGCGATTTTCGACCGCCGCTCGTTGCGACGGTGCACGTCGGACGCAGCATCGTGCGGGTTGTCGGGGGCTGTGCAGAGGAGTCGGTGACAGGCGAAAGGGTCTGTGAACGAGGCTTGACAGAGTCATCGAACAGCGTTGACAGACTCATGCGCGTCGGTCGGGGAAGGGGGAGCCGCCGTGCCTCTCAGAGGCCGGCTGGGTGGCTGGAGAGCCAGTTTGTGTGTTGGTCACGCACACGGTCGCGCTCCGCAGGCGTGGCGAGGATGACGTCTGCGCCGCCGTCGTAGGGATGGTGGATGCATCGAAGGTCCGTGTCGGTGAGGAAGACTTCGGCGAGCGCATCGTCCGCGACTGCTCGCAACAGCTCATCGACGCAGCCGCGTTCCCACGGGCGTCGGTCGATGTACAGACGTGTGTGGGTGTGGAAATCCGGGTCGGGGTCGTCCTGTTTCGACTCGGTCCACCAGCGGATGCCGTCGGGGTGCAGCATCTGTCGTGGCGTCGGGTAGCCTGCGGGCCCGGTCGGTGTGTTCGACCAATCCATGGTCACCACGAACACGTCCGTGTCGGCGAACAACTCGTCGAGGATCGTGTTGTACCGGTCCAGCACGATCGCGTACTCGTCCTCGGACTCCGGGTAGCGCTTCGAGCCGGGAAGGCTGTGGAAACGCACCCAGCGATCCGCATACCTAGTGCGAAACGTGTGAGCGACGGGAGGGCCCGACGGATGCCGTTCCCTCCACAAAGCCGCTAGAAGATCAGGGTCGATGGCGAAACTCACCCCTTGGCCAGAGCCACACCGATCGGACAGGAAACGCGGGTCCCGGCGTGGCCGTTGTGTTGCGGTCAAGATACTGCTGGTGGTATCCGTCGGCCGTGCAGAGCGTACAGCCCTCCAAAGAAGGCAGGAAGCCACCCCGATCACGGTGGATGCGGTCTGTGAACACGGCTTGACCTGGATCAAGCCGTCCTTCCTGTGGATGATGTACCGCTGCGGCTGGGGCCTGAAGGAGGGCCAGGAGACGGTCCTGGCCGTGGAGATCACCCGCGAGGGCTTCGAGTGGGCGCTGCGCAACTCCTGTCTCTCGCACTACGTTCCCGAGCTGCACGAGAGCCGGGCCGCCTGGCAGCGGGAGGTACGCCGGTCGCCCGCCCGCGTCCAGTGGGACCCCGAGCGGGACCTGAGGCTCAACCCGCTGCCGTACCGCTCGCTGCAGCTGGGCCTGTCGGGTGCGGCGGCGGCACGGTACGCGGACGAGTGGATCTGCGGCATCGAGGACGTGACGCCGCTCGCGCGGGAAGTCCACGGCCTCGTACGGGCACGGGAGCTGGACGCGGCCACCGCGCTGCTCCCCGAGGAGCGGCCGTACCCGGTCGCGGACGACGTCCTGCTCCATCTGCGGCGCTGAGCCCGCAGCGGGCGCGCGCCGGGGTGGGGAGAGCCGAAACGATGCGCCGGGGTGGGGAGAGCCGAAGCGAGGCGCGCGCCGGGGTGGGCGTGCGGTGCGTCAGCCGCGGCGGGGGCCGAGCAGCGTGCAGACCGCGTTCTCCTCGACAGCGCGGAGCCTGTTCACCAGAGCGGGGTCGAGCGTCCTGTTCACCTGGGTGGTGAGCGAGAAGGTGAGGGACCTGCGGCCGTCGGGGGTGGCGGCGATCAGCTGGGTGTAGCCGGGGAAGTTGCCGGTGTGGCCCAGGACCACCCCGCAGCGCGTGTCGTAGCGGAAGATGGCCAGTCCCGCACTGTTGCGGCCGGGACCGGCCGGTTCGGACGCCCCCTCGATCCAGCGGCGCTGCTCGCGCAGGACCGCCCTCGACGTCAGCTCTCCGGCGGCGTAGCCCCGGATGAACCGGGTCATGTCACGCGGGGTGGAGACGATCCCGCCCGAGGCCCACACCCCGGACGCGCTGAGCGCCTCGCTGACGTCCTCCGGCGGCGCGGGCGGCTCCACGGCGTACCCGTGCATGTACGGCTCCGGCATCTCGTACCCCAGGGGAAGACTGGTGTCGGTCAGCCCGAGCGGCCGGTAGACGATCCGGCGGAGGAGCTCTTCGTACGGCTTGCGGGTCGCGGCCTCCGCCATCAGGGCGACGGCGATGTTGTCGGAGTTGGAGTACTGGTACCGGGAGCCCGGGGGGAAGCGCAGCGGTTCGTCCGCGACGAAGTCCAGCAGCCGGCGCGGGTCGAAGGTGCGGCGCGGGTCCTCGAGGAGCAGCTCCAGGAACTCTGGGTCCTCGCTGTAGTCGGGCAGCCCACTGGTGTGGTTCAGCAACTGCCTGAGGGTGACCGAGGCCCAGGCGTCCGGCAGCCGGGGCAGGGTGTCGCCGATGGTGCTGTCGAGGGCGAGCTCGCCCTGCTGCACGAGGCGGAGCGCGACGGCGCCGCTGAACGCCTTGGCCGTACTGGCGATCCGCATGTGGTCGGTGGGCTCGATCGGACGGCCCGTCTCCAGGTCGGCGACACCGGCCCGCAGGACGCGTGGTCTGCCGTCCCGTTGCAGTACGACGATCACGCCGGGCGGCCCTCCGGGGGTGGCGACCAGCTCTTCGAGCTGCCGTTGCAGGGCGAGCTCACCTCGGCCGTCGCCACCGCCGTCCGAGGCGGCGCCCGCTGTCGGGGCGAGGAGCAGACCACCGAGACAGGAGGCGCCGAGCAGGGCGACCAGGGAGGGGCGGAGACGGGACCGGAGGCGAAGACGGCGACGGGGGCGGGGGGAGCGCGGACCGCCGGCGGGGTGAGTACCGGGGTGCGGGCGGGAAGCGGGCGTGAGTGACATGGGGGTCCCGGGAGGATCGTCGGGCAGGGGCCCCCTCAGCATCGGCCGGGACCACGATGACGCGCGCGCGAGCTTGGGCTGTCCGGGCGGATCGGCCGCGCGAGCCGTGTGCGGCGAGCCGCTCCCCGCGAGTGCGGGGAGGCGCGGTCAGTGTGCCGCGAACTGCGCGCCGGTCCGCTGTACGACGTCCGGCCGCACCGTGAGGCCCTCGACGGTCAACCGCTCCCCGTAGATGTCGGTGATCCGGAGAGCGCCGCCGCACCCGGCGCCCTGCTCGGAGAGGAAGTAGTTGTACTCGGTGCGCGGCAGCGGGGTCCAGGCGCCACCGGCGCGGACCTCCAGCCGGGCCACCGGGTTGCGGTGTCCGAGCACCTGGATGCCGCACCAGTACTGGCTGGAGCCGGTCTTGTACCGGATCGAGAGGGTGCCGGAGGTGGCGGGGCTCAGCAGGTTCCAGGTGATCGGTATCTCGCCGCGCGAGGGCGCGGCGAGCTTGGCGAAGGCCTCGGCGCTGAGGTCGAGCTGGCCGGGCCTGCACGGTGAGGGGCACTCGTTGGTGATCCTGACCGTGACGGCGGCGCCGCCCGCCGCGCGGACGCGCACATACGCCCCGCAGGCCTTGGACACCTCGTAGTCGGTGGTGTTCATCGCCGCCGTCATGACGTCGTCGCCCGCGCCGAACGAGCAGGCGCCGCTCCCGCCGGGCCCGGCGTCGTAGAAGGTGGCGACCCCCTCGTAGTCGACCCCGGGACGTATCCGTCCCGCCAGCTGCCCCGAGGCGGAGCCGGACCGCCCGGTGGCGGCGGTCGGCTGCTTGGTGGGCTCGGTGGCCGGGGTCGCCGACGGGGTGGTCTTCGAGGCCGACGGGGACGGGGACTTCGAGGGCGTGGCGGAGGGCTTCTTCCGCTCCGGTGTGCCCGAGGGCGGCGCGGACGCCCGGGTGGTGGCCGCGGCGGGGGTTGCCCCGGCCTTTCCGGCGGCCTCGGTGCCGGTGTCGCGGTCGGGGCCGAAGGCGATCACGAGTGATGCGGCGAGCCCGACGGCCGCCACGGCGGCGACGGACACGAGGGCGGTGCGCCGCCTGGGGCGGCGGGGAGAGCGGTGGGAACGGGCTGCCACGTTCAAATCCTTCGATTCCGTGCCTGGTTCGAGAGAAAGCGTGATGCGTGTGTGGCTCGCGTGAAAGGAGCTTGCCACTCATCGGTTGCCGCCGGGGCCGGAATGGTTGCCTTCGAAAGGGAGCGAGCGCGAAGCTGCGATCGTAGAATGATCGATCGTTTTCTTCGTCGGGGAGGTTGGGGATGTCACGTCCGGTCACGGTGGTCACGGGTGGGAGCCGGGGGATCGGTGCCGCCACCTGCCTGCGGCTCGCCGCGGACGGGCACGACGTGGTGGTCGGCTATGTGAACGACGGCGCGGCGGCCGAGTGGATCGCGACGGGGGCGCGGGCCAACGGCGCGCGCTGTGTCACGGTGAAGGCGGACACCTCGGTGGAGGCCGATGTGGACCGGCTGTTCGAGACGGCGGCGGACCGGCTCGGACCGGTGACCGGGCTGGTCAACAACGCCGGGGTGACCGGCCCGTTCGGGAGGCTGGCGGACACCGACACGGAGGTGCTGCGGCGGGTGGTGGAGGTCAACCTCCTCGGCGTGCTGCTGTGTTCGCGCCGGGCGGCCAAGGCGATGGCAGCCTGGGGGAGTGGCGCCATCGTCAACGTGTCCTCGGCGGCGGCCACGCTGGGCAGTCCCGGTGAGTACGTCCACTACGCGGCGACCAAGGCGGCGGTCGACACGCTGACCATGGGGCTGGCGAAGGAGCTCGGACCGGACGGCATCCGGGTCAACGCGGTGGCGCCCGGGGTCGTCGACACCGAGATCCACGCGCGGATGGGCGACCCCGAACGCCCCGACCGGATCGCCGCGTCCGTGCCTCTGCGCCGCCCCGGTCGCGCCGATGAGATCGCCTCGGCCATCGCCTGGCTCATGTCCCCGGAGGCCTCGTACACGACGGGGGCGGTGCTGCGGGTGGCCGGGGGCCGGTGAGACGCCGTGGGGGCGTCGTCGTCGGCGGCGGGCGCAGGCCGTGTGCTTGCCCGCGCGGTTCCCCGCGTCCTGGGCGGCGCACTCACTCGGCCGGTGAGCGGACGCCGCCCCTCTGGTCGATCAGCCGTTGGAACGCGGTCGGTGTGGGCCGGTCGGCCAGGAACTCCCTGACCCGTGCGGCGCATCGGAGCGGGTCCGACCGACTCGTGTCGCACTCGACGTCGTAGAGCCCGTGGGCGTGGACCTGCTCCAGTTGCCGTGCCGCGAGCCCGGCCGGCCGGTCGCCGCGCTCCCGTTCGCGCCGCTCCAGCTCGTCGCGGTCGCAGTGCACACCGACGAACACCACGTCCTGGGGCGCGAACAGGTCGAGGCAGTCCCGCAGTCGCCACTCCGCGCTCAGGACATGGTCCACGACGACGTTGTTGCCGGCGGCTGCCATGCCGGGCGATCGCGCGGTGGTAGCCCCGCCAGGTGCGGTGCAGGACGTCGGTGAGCTGGTCGGGCGGCATCTCCTGACGGGCCCGCATGGCGTGGAACGCGTCGACCGGGATGTGGAAGTACGGCTCGTCGAGGATGCCCAGCAGCTCCCTCGCGATGCTCGACTTCCCCGAACTGGACGTGCCGTTCAGGAAGATGATCAGGCCGCCGGGGGTGTCGTCCTGTGCGAGGGTGCTCCGTGACACGCGGGTGCTCCGCGGCTGGTGGGTGTGCTGAGGCGTCGCGCTCACGCGGCCTCGATCACCTCTCCCCGCATCGCCGCGGCCCATTCCACGACCAGCAGTTCGTACTCCGCCCGCTCCTGTGCCGACAGCGATGCGCCCGCGTGGCGCCACAGGGCTCTGATCCGGTCGTTCAGGTCGTCGGCGGACCGCACGGAACCACGGGCGGGGGACTCGGGGGGCATGCGGACAAGAGTAGGTGCCCGGACTGACAGAGCGCCACCGGGCGGCTACGGATGTCGTATGTGGTTGGTCACGGAAGGGAGTTGAGGAGGGGCACGCTGATTCGGGACGAGGGGCGGGCTGTTCGGGGCCGCCCGCCCCGTCAGCTCCCCGACTCGCCGGCGTGCGGGCTCAGGACGCCCATGGAGACCAGGACGACAATGAGGATGCCGAGGGCGATGCGGTACCAGACGAACGGCATGAAGCTCTTGGTGGAGATGAACTTCATGAACCACGCGATGACCGCGTAGCCGACGAAGAAGGCGATGACCGTGGCGAAGATCGTCGGGCCCCAGGAGACATGGCCGCCCTCCATCGCGTCCTTGAGCTCGTAGCCGCCCGAGGCGATCACGGCCGGGATGGCGAGGAGGAAGGAGTAACGCGCGGCGGCCTCACGCTTGTAGCCCATGAGGAGGCCACCGCTGATGGTGGCGCCGGAGCGGGAGACACCGGGGATCAGGGCCATGGCCTGGCAGAGGCCGAAGATCAGGCCGTCCTTGACGCTGAGCTGTTCGAGGCCCTTGCGCTCCTTGGCGGCGCGGTGCTTGCCACCGGTCTCGTCGCGCGCGGCGAGGCGGTCCGCGACACCCAGGACGATGCCCATGACGATCAGCATGGTGGCCGTGAGGCGCAGATCGCGGAACGGGCCCTCGATCTGGTCCTTGAGGGTCACACCGAGGACACCGATCGGGATGGAGCCCACGATCACCAGCCAGCCCATCTGGGCGTCGTGGTCGCTCCGCATCTCCTTGTTGAACAGGGAACGGGACCACGCCGAGATGATGTTGACGATGTCCTTGCGGAAGTAGATGAGCACCGCGGCCTCGGTGCCGATCTGGGTGATCGCGGTGAAGGCCGCGCCCGGGTCCTCCCAGCCGGAGAAGGCGGCCGTCAGGCGCAGGTGCGCACTGGAGGAGATGGGGAGGAATTCGGTCAGCCCCTGGACGAGTCCGAGGATGAGGGATTCAAACCAAGACATGAAGTTACGTGGTCCAAGCGCTGATCGTGGAGGGCCGACGGAAGACGTGCCGCGCCGCGGGGCGGGTGATCACAGGTGCTGGGGGCAGCCTAGCGCCCCGTGAGCGCGGGGCTGTCACCGGGTTTCGCGGGGCCGTGCGGGGTCCGGGCGGAGCGCGGGCGTTCCGAGGCGTGGAACGGCCGGATCCGTGGTGTTGACCAGTCACTATGTCCGCACATACTTTGCTGGCGAGGGAAAGCGCTTGCAGTGCCGAGGGCCGCCGTTCCGCCGGAACCCCCGCCACCAGGCGCCCGCCACCGTCCGATGTCACGTTCGATGGAGTGCTGATCACGTCCATGCCCACACCCAGCAACGACCCGAGCCCGACTCCGGACCACCGCACCGACGGTCATCCGGCGGCCCCACTGGCCGGCCGCCGCGTGCGGGCCGCGATCGTCGGCATCGGCGCCATCGGCGGCGGCTCCCATCTGCCCGCGCTCGCGCGCCTCGCCGAGGAGGGTGAGACCGAGGTCGTCGCCGCCGTCGACATCGACGCCGACGCGGTGGCCAAGTTCTGCGCCGGGCACGGCATCCCGCACGGCTACACCGATCTGGACCGCATGCTGGCGGAGCAGCGGCCCGACCTGGTCAGCATCTGCACCCCGCCGACGCTGCACCGCGACCAGACGATCACCGCGCTGCGGGCCGGCGCCTGGGTGTGGTGCGAGAAACCGCCGGTGCCGACGCTCGCCGACTTCGACGCCGTCGAGGCCGAGGAGGGCGCGGAGACCGGTGGCCCGTACGCCTCGATCGTCTTCCAGCACCGTTTCGGTTCCGGCGCGCGCCACGTTCGGAAGCTGATCGCCGAGCGGAGCCTCGGGCGTCCGCTGGTCGCGCACTGCCAGACCACCTGGTACCGGGACACCGCCTACTACGCCGTCCCCTGGCGCGGCCGCTGGGCCACCGAGGGCGGCGGGCCCGCCATGGGGCACGGCATCCACCAGATGGACCTGCTGCTCGATCTGCTCGGCCCGTGGAGCGAGGTCCGGGCCATGGCCGGGCGGCTGGTCCACGACGTGGAGACCGAGGACGTCTCCACGGCCCTCGTGCGCTTCGAGAGCGGCGCCCTGGCCAC
Organism: Streptomyces akebiae; assembly: GCF_019599145.1. NCBI lineage: Bacteria > Bacillati > Actinomycetota > Actinomycetes > Kitasatosporales > Streptomycetaceae > Streptomyces > Streptomyces akebiae. Next base: position 8,706,904 of record NZ_CP080647.1, read on the forward strand.
CGTCGTCAACAGCGTGCTCAGCCCCGACGAGGTCAGCCGCATCCGCATCGACTGCGAGCGCGCCACCGTCGAGCTGACCCATCTGTACGGCCATTCCAACGCCGACTGGTCCGTCACCCCGGCCCCCGGCACCCCGGAGGGGGACGCGGCGGTCTGGCGGGACTTCGGCGAGGACGTGCCCAGTTCGCACCTGGCCCAGCTGCGCGAGCTCGTGGCGAGCATGCGCGCGGGCGAGCGGCCGCGCAGCAGCGGCGCCGACGGGCGCACGAGCCTGGAGCTGATCGCCGCCCTGTACAAGTCGGCGTTCACGGACGTGACCGTACGGCGTGGCGAGATCGGACCCGGGGACCCGTACTACACGGCCATGCACGGAGGCGCCCCCGGCTGGGCGCCCGGAACCGTCCGGGTGTCCGTCGACGCGAGTTCCGTCGGCATGAGCTCTGCCGGCACGAGTGAGGAGATCACCGCATGACCTTCCACGACGGGCTGCGCGTGGTCCACGCACACGGCGACCGGATCACGGTCACCGAACCCACCACGGGCGTCGAGCTGGTGAGCTACGTCTACCGGCCGGAGGCGGCCTGGGAGGCCCCGAAGCCGTATCTGCACCCGATCCGGACGCTGGCCGGGGACGTCGTCACCGACTTCCGGCCCAACGACCACCGCTGGCACAAGGGCCTGCAGCTGACGGCCTCGCACCTGTCGGGCCAGAACCTGTGGGGCGGCAACTCGTACGTCCACGGCGAGGGCTATCTGCCGATCCCCGAGCGGGTCGGCTCGATGGCGCACGCCGGCTTCGACGTCGTCGAGTCGGACGGCGAGCGGGTCGTGATCGCCGAGCGGCTGACCTGGCACCCGTACACCGGGGAGCTGTGGGCCGACGAGGAGCGCCGGATCGAGATCCACGACGTGGACACCGAGTCCGGATCGTGGGCGTTGACCTGGACGAGCGCGATCACCAACCGTCGGGACGAGCCGCTGCTGTTCGGCAGCCCGACCACCGCCGGGCGGGAGATGGCCGGCTACACCGGTCTGTTCTGGCGCGGTCCGCGCGCCTTCCGGGACGGGCGGATCATCGGGCCCGACAGCGAGGGGCCCGAGCTGATGGGCGAGCAGGCGCCCTGGCTGGCGTACGCGGGCGAGCACGACGGCACCGACGGTCACGCCACGCTCGTCTTCGCGCACGCCCCCGAGAACGACCACACGGGAGCCGAGGGCGCCCATCCGGCGCACTGGTTCGTCCGCAACGAGCCGTTCGCCGCCGTCGCCCCCTCCTGGGCGTTCTACGAGGAGCTGGAGCTGGCTCCGGGCGAGACGCTCACCCGTCGTTACCGGGTCGTCGTGGCGGACGGCTCCTGGGAACGGGAGGAGATCGCCAAGTACCTGGAGGCGCACCCGTGGTGAGCGGCTACGAGGGACTGCCGGGCGGGGTCGCCCTCTCGCACCTGTCCGTCTACGACTGGCCCGCGGCGGACGGGGTCTGCGGCGGAACTCCCCATATGCACCTGACCTGTTCGGAGGCGTACGTCGTCACCGGCGGGCGCGGGGCCGTGCAGACCCTGACGGCCTCCGGGTACGAGGTCACGCCGCTGGCACCCGGGACGGTCGCCTGGTTCACGCCCGGCACGATCCACCGACTGGTCAACGAGGACGAGCTGCGCATCACCGTCCTCATGCAGAACAACGGGCTCCCGGAGGCGGGCGACGCGGTCCTCACGCTGCCTCCGGAGTACCTGACCGATCCGGAGACGTACGCCGCGGCCACCCGTATCCCGGTGGACGCCCCGGAGGAGGAGCGGGAGCGCGTCGCGCGGGCCCGGCGCGATCTCGCCCTGGAGGGCTACCGGGCGCTGCGGGAGGCGTCCGGGCCCGAGCCGCTCGCCGCGTTCCACCGGGCCGCCGCGGCGCTCGTGCGGCCCCGGCTCGCGCAGTGGCGGGCGCGGTGGGAGCGGGGTGCGCGTGCGGCCGCCGCCGCGACCGGGGAGCAGTTGGACCGGTTGGAGCGGGGGGACGTGTCGCATCTGGCCGACGCCGTCGTACGCGCCGAGGAGCCCTCCGTGTACGGGAAGTTCGGGATGTGCGGGCGGTTGGACGTCTATAAGGGGGATTGAGCGCCGGGCACCCTCGCGCTCGGGGAGTGCCGCGGTGTGGCGGCTGCGGGTCGTGCGTGGCTTGTCGCGCGGTTCCCCGCGCCCCTTTGGGGCGCTCGTGTGATCCGGCGTCTCACCTTGCCGTCGGCCCTGCTACCGACCAGCCGGGGGACTGGGGGTGGGCCGTCAGGCCTTCGTGGCGCACCTCGCCGCCGCAGGACGCGCAGGTGACCGTCGGGACCAGCTCGTCGCCGCAGCTGTGCTCGACCACCATGGGGCGATCGTCATCCTTCCGGAGATGGCGGTCGCCCCATGCCATGAGGGTCATCAGGACCGGCTCCAGTTCCAGCCCCGCCTGGGTGGGCCGGTACTCGAAGCGCCGCGGGCGCTCGCTGTAGGCGTGCTTGTCCAGGACACCCGCGTCCACCAGGCGCCGGAGACGGGTCGCCAGCACGTCGCGCGGTGCCCCGATGTTGCGGACCAGCTGGTCGAAGCGGCCGTTGCCGAGGCAGACCTCGCGCAGGACCAGCAGGGAGTACTTCTCGCCGACGATCGCCAGGGTGTCGGCGATGGAACACGGGCGCGGATCTCGGGAGGCGGGCATGTGCCCAGTCTAGGGGAGGGTTTGTTTTTCCAACTCACGCGGCTATGGTGAGTTGGAAATTCATACTGACTTATGGTCGTGGAGGACGGACCCATGCGTGACGCCGTGATCGTCGAAGCCGTACGCACACCCCTGGGCAAGGGGAAGCCGAACGGCGCCCTCGCCCATGTCCACCCCGTCGACCTCCTCGCCCACACCCTGCGCGCCCTCGTCGAGCGTTCCGGCATCGATCCGGCGCTCGTCGACGACGTCATCGGCGGCACCGTCGACCAGGTGGGCGAGCAGGCCATGAACACCACCCGCTACGCCGTCCTCTCGGCCGGCTTCCCGGAAACGGTCCCCGCGACCACGGTCGACCGGCAGTGCGGCTCCTCCCAGCAGGCCGTGCACTTCGCGGCCCAGGGAGTCATGTCGGGGGCGTACGACCTGGTCGTCGCCTGCGGGGTGGAGTCGATGAGCCGGGTGCCGATGTGGTCCAACGTGCCGCCCGGCACGGATCCGTTCGGCCCGGGGGTCGCCGCGCGCTACCCCGAGGGGCTCGTGCCCCAGGGCATCAGCGCCGAGCTGATCGCCGCGAAGTGGTCGATCGGCCGTGCACAGATGGACGAGTTCGCGGTGTCGTCCCATCACAGGGCCGCGGCCGCCTGGGAGGCCGGCCTCTTCGACGCGGAGGTCGCGCCGCTCGACGGGGTGACCCGCGACGAGTGCGTACGGCCCGGCAGCACGCCCGAGATCCTGGGCGGGCTCAGGCCCGCCTACCACGACCCCGGGTTCGCCGAGCGGTTCCCGCAGATCGAGTGGAACATCACCGCCGGGAACGCCAGCCCCGTCAACGACGGAGCGTCGGCCGTCCTCGTCGCGTCCGCCGAGACGGCGGCACGGCTGGGGCTGCGTCCCCTCGCCCGGCTGCACTCCTTCGCCGTCACCGGCTCGGATCCGCTCCTGATGCTCACGGGGGTCGTCCCTGCCACGGAGAAGGTGCTGCGCCGCGCGGGGCTGGCCCTCGACGACATCGATCTCTTCGAGGTCAACGAGGCGTTCGCGAGCGTCGTGCTCGCCTGGCAGCAGGAGACGGGCGCCGACCTGGACAAGGTCAACGTCCACGGAGGCGCCATCGCCCTGGGGCATCCGCTGGGGGCCAGCGGGACCCGGCTGACGACGACGCTGGTGCACGCGATGCGGGAGCGCGGCGCCCGCTATGCGCTGCAGACCATGTGCGAGGCGGGTGGGCTGGCCAACGCGATGGTGCTGGAGGCGGTTTGAGGTGGCGGCCGTTTGAGGCGGCGGCCGTTGGCGACGGGGGTCGGGCGCGGGTGTGTGGGGGCCGGTCGCGCAGTTCCCCGCCCCTGGAGGGCGGCCCTTCGGGCCCCTCCAGGGGGCCTCAGCGGGCCCTCAGATGATGCCGCTTGCGCCACGCCACCGCCGCGCCGATCAGAGCCGGGACCGCGATGCAGGCCATGGCGATCAGGAAGGCCGGGGAGGTCGGCGACGAGGCACGGGCACCGGCCACGGCGTAGGCGGCGGTGTTCGGGATGGAGCCGAGGGCGGTGGCCAGGAGGAAGGGCAGGTAGCCCATGCGGGAGACGGAGGCGCAGTAGTTGGCCGCCCAGAAGGGCACTCCGGGGAAGAGGCGGGCCGCCAGCATCGAGCGGAACCCGTGGCGGCTGAGCTGGCCGTCCGCCGACTTCAGCCAGCGGTGGCGCAGCAGCGGACGCAGGGCGTCCTGACCGAGGATCCGCCCCAGACCGAAGGCGAGACCGGCGCCGAGGACCGTGCCCGCGAGCGCCGACCCCAGACCGAGCTGCGAGCCGAAGAGGGCGCCCGCCGCGATGTTGAGGATCGGGCGGGGGACGAAGGCGACCGTGCACAGTCCGTACGCCACCGCGAACACCACGGCCGCGGCGGCACCGCTCAGCTGGGGCGGCCAGCCGTCGGCCAGCAGCCGCTGCGGCTCGAACAGCAGCACCGTGGACACGGCGGCCAGGAGCAGGGCGACGAGCAGCGAGAACCGCGCCCACGGCGAGAGCAGCACACTGCCCCAGCGGGCGGCGCGCCCCGGTGGCACGGCCGGGACCGTGACGGGTGTGGCGACGGCGAGCTCCGTGGCGGCGGTCCGGGGAAGGACCGTGGCGGTGCCCCCAGAGCGGGTGGTGGCATCGAGCATTCGTCGACGGTAACCGACCCGTGTCCGGGTATGCCGTACGGGACGTCTCACGGGTGTCACAGCAAGGGGAACAACAGGCTCGTCGGGCGGGGTGCGCCCGGACCTCGGCCGGGCACCGCGCACCGTGCTGCCTGCGCCTTCCGGACCACGGGCCCGACCCGCGCACCGTTCACCCCGTGCGCCGCCCTGTGAAGCATCTCTCTTCCGCTTCCTCTCGGAACTCCCGCGCACCGAAAACCATTCGACGCGGGCCGACTTGTCGACCAGGATCGACCTCATGTTCCGGCACGCCTTCGTTCTCGCCGCATCCGCGACAGTCGCGGATGCCCCGAAGGCTGCCCTTCTGATCGTCGTGGCCGCCGCAGACGGCGCCCGAAGCTGACCCTTCCCGGACATTCCGGCGGACCCCGCAGGGGGAGGGTCGGCAGGACCTCGGGGTCCCCGTCCCGGCCGCCGCCCTGTGCCGCCGGGGCCATCACCCAGTACCGCTGAAGAGGCTTCGAGGTACCGCCATGTCCAAGACTGCTTACGTCCGTACGAAACCGCATCTCAACATCGGCACGATGGGTCACGTCGACCACGGCAAGACCACCCTGACCGCCGCCATCACCAAGGTCCTCGCCGAGCGCGGGGCCGGCACCTTCGTCCCGTTCGACCGCATCGACCGCGCCCCGGAGGAGGCGGCGCGTGGCATCACCATCAACATCGCGCACGTCGAGTACGAGACCGACACCCGGCACTACGCGCACGTCGACATGCCCGGCCACGCCGACTACGTCAAGAACATGGTCACCGGTGCCGCGCAGCTCGACGGGGCGATCCTCGTCGTCTCCGCGCTCGACGGGATCATGCCGCAGACCGCCGAGCACGTGCTGCTCGCCCGGCAGGTGGGCGTCGACCACATCGTCGTCGCCCTCAACAAGGCCGACGCCGGGGACGAGGAGCTCACCGACCTCGTCGAGCTGGAGGTCCGCGACCTGCTCTCCGCGCACGGCTACGGCGGTGACTCCGTACCCGTCGTCCGGGTCTCCGGGCTGAAGGCGCTCGAAGGGGACCCGCGGTGGACGGCGTCCATCGACGCGCTGCTGGACGCCGTGGACACCTACGTCCCGATGCCGGAGCGGTACCTGGACGCGCCGTTCCTGTTGTCCGTCGAGAACGTCCTGACGATCACCGGGCGCGGGACCGTCGTCACCGGGGCCGTCGAGCGGGGCACGATCCGGGTGGGCGACCGCGTCGAGGTGCTGGGCGCCGGGATCGAGACCGTCGTCACCGGCGTCGAGACCTTCGGCAAGCCCATGGAGGAGGCCCAGGCCGGGGACAACGTGGCGCTGCTGCTGCGGGGGGTGGGACGGGACGCCGTCCGACGCGGGCATGTCGTGGCCGCGCCCGGCAGCGTCGTGCCCAGGCGGCACTTCACCGCGCAGGTGTATGTGCTGTCGGCCCGGGAGGGAGGTCGCACGACCCCGGTGTCCAGCGGGTACCGGCCCCAGTTCTACATCCGTACGGCGGACGTGGTGGGGGACATCGACCTCGGTGAGGCCGCCGTCGCCCGGCCGGGGGACCGGGTCACGATGAGCGTGGAGCTGGGCCGGGAGGTTCCGTTGGAGCCGGGGCTCGGGTTCGCCATCCGTGAGGGCGGCCGGACCGTGGGGGCGGGGACCGTGACGGCCGTTCAGTAGGCGGGTCGCCGCGGGCGGGGGACCGCGGGCCGGCTGCCGGCCGGTCGCGCGGTCCCCCGTGCCCGTCGCGGAGCGTTCCCTGCACCAGAATGGGGATCGTGAACGAAGCCATACCCGTGTCCCGTGCCATCGATCGGGGCACCGCCAAGCTCATGCCCGACGTCGACCGGGAACGGGCCTGGCTGTTGACCGTGGACGGGGCGCCGCAGTCGTACGTCGATCTGGACGAGCCCACCCACCTGGAGTTCGAGTACGCGCGGCGGCTCGGGCACGTCCTGGACACGGTGGCGGAGCCGGGGCTGCCGCTCGACGTGGTGCATCTCGGCGGGGGCGCGCTCACCCTGCCCCGGTACGTGGCCGCCACCCGGCCCGGATCCCGGCAGCGGGTCGTGGAGTACGACAGGGGCCTGCTGGGCCTGGTCGTCGAGCGGCTGCCGCCGCCCGACGACGCGCGGATCGCGCTGCACGGGGCGGACGCGCGGGAATGGCTCGAAGCGGCCCCCGCCGACTCCGCGGACGTCCTCGTCGGCGATGTCTTCGGTGGCTCACGGGTCCCGGCGCATCTGTCGACCGTGGGGTACGCGCGGGCCGTCGAACGGGTGCTGCGCGCGGACGGTGTGTATCTCGCGAACCTGGCCGACGCCGCGCCCTTCGCCTATCTGCGGTCCCAACTGGCCACACTGGCAACGGTGTTCCAGGAGCTGGCGCTGATCGCCGAGCCGGCGGTGCTGCGCGGTCGGCGGTTCGGGAACGCCGTGCTGGTCGCCGCCCATCAGCCGCTCGACATCGCCGTCCTGACCCGGCGGACGGCTGCCGACGCCTTTCCCGCGCGGGTCGAGCACGGTCCGGCGCTGCGCGCGTTCATCGGCGGTGCCGCGCCCGTGCGCGAGGAGGACGCCGCACCGTCACCCGAGCCGCCCGACGGGGCCTTCGGCATCGGCTGAACCGGGCTCGCCGCCGGCCGCCGGGCCGGCCTGGGCCCGGGCCACCGGCGTGCCGCGCCGGGTCAGGTCGCGTACGTCCCGTACGCACAGCACCGCCGCCGTCGCGACCACGCACAGCCCGGCGCAGCCCCACAGGGCCGCCGTACGTCCGAAGGCACTCTCCGCCGGGCCCGCCAGGGCGGCGGCGAGCGGCACCATGGCCACCGAGCCGAACCAGTCGTACGCGGAGACCCGGGACAGCTTGTCCTCGGGGATCTCCTGGTGCAGCGCGGTCATCCAGGAGACGCCGAAGACCTCGATCGACAGACCGCTGACGAACATGGCGAGGCACAGTACGGCGATGGGCACCGGCACGGCCAGCGCGGCGGACGGCAGGGCGAAGGGGAAGACGCACAGGACGCCCACGAGGAGGAGACGGCGTGGTTTCCAGCGGGCCATGAGCAGTGCTCCGGCGGCATTGCCGGCCCCGAAGAGACCCAGGGCCAGACCCCAGGGGCCCGGTCCGCCCAGGCTGTCCCGGGCGACCTGCGGGCCGTAGACCGCGTCGGCGGCGACGATGACCGCGTTCACCAGGGAGAACTGGACCACGATCGCCCACAGCCAGGTACGGCCGGTGAACTCCCGCCAGCCGTCCCGGAGATCCGCGAGCAGTCCGCCGCCCGCCCCGCGCTCGGGTATGTGGCTCACGTCGAGGAAGGCGCGCAGCGCGCCGGCCAGGGCGAACGCCGCCGCGTCCACCGCGAGCACCCAGCCGGGTCCGATCACCGCGATCAGGGCGCCGCCGAGCGCCGCGCCGCTCATGGTCGCGCCCTGCGACGCGAAGCGGAACAGCGCGAAGGCCCGGCCCGCCTGCTCGGCGGTCACGGAGGACAGGAGCATGCCCTCGGCGGCCGGGCCGAAGAACGCCTGGCCGACGCCGCCGAGCGCGGAGAGCAGCATCATCTGCCACAGACGCGCCTCGCCGGTGAGGACGAGGACGGCGAAGGCGGCCTGGGAGAGACAGTTGAGGACGTTCGCCGCGACCATCACCCGGTGCCGGGGCAGCCGGTCGGCGATCGCGCCGCCGACCAGCAGGAACAGCACCAGCGGCAGGGTGCGCGCCGCCGCGACCAGGCCGACGTCCCCGCCGTCGCCGCCCGCCTCCAGGACCGCGAACGCGGCCGCGATGAGGGCGCCGTTGCTGCCCAGGTTGGTGACGACCGCGGCCGTCGTCAGCAGGGTGTAGTTGCGGCCGGCCCAAGCGGGGCGGCGACGGGGGGCGGCGGGAGTGGTCACCCGCCGACTATCGCCGCCCCGGCACCTGCTGCCAAACCGTTTCCGCACCGGATGCGGCGGGATCGGGCCAGGTGGAGCGCCTCCTGGAGCCGCTCCTGGAGTCGTCCCTGGAGCCGCCCCCTGAGCCGGGCCATGGAGCAGACGCCGGGCGGGGCGGCCTCGTGGTGCCCGCTCAGCCGCCCGTCGGGTCGCCGTACAGCCGTACCGTGCTGAGGATCTTCTGCACCGTGGCGTCCGGGACCTCCTCCTGGACGTCCTTGGCGCCGCGGAAGGTCCAGGAGACGTAGTCACCGGCCGAGTTCTTGAAGGCGAACGAGGTCGCCTTGCCGTCGGAGTCGCACTTGTCCTTCTTTGCGACGCCCGTCGAGTACGTGGTCGCGACGCTGCCCTCGACGCCCGACGCAGTGGTGTACGCCTTGGCCTTGCCGATGGTCATCTTCTTCTTGGAGGCGTCCTTCTGGTCGGTGTAACCGGCGAAGACCCACGATGCCGAGTCGCCACGGGCAATGTCCTCGGTGCTCTTGGCGCCCTGCTGGCCCTTGGTGCCCACGGCGGCGAGGGAACTCGACTCCTCGTTGCCGTCCTTGTCGTCGTCGGAGGTGCAGTACTTCTCCTTGAGGATGGCGGGCGCCGACATGACGATGAAGGGCGACCCGTCGCCCTTCTCGGCGTCCTCGAAGCCGGTGATGGTGTCGGGCGACTGCACCTCCCACTCGGCGGGCACGTCGAAGGCCGTGCCCCACTTGGGGTTGACGACGACCTTCCATCCCTCGACGGTCGGCTTCGCGCCCGCGTCCTCGCCGCGCGGGTTGTCCTCGGTGCTCTCGGACGCGGTGGGCGACGGGGATGCCGAGGGAGCCGACTGGGTCTCCGACTTGTCCTTGTCGCCGTCACCGCCGAGCACCAGGAAGCCCGTCACACCGGCCGCCACGACGACGGCCGTGGCCGCGATGATCGCGATCAGCTTCGTCCGGTTGCCGCCGCCTCCGCCCGGCGGCACCGGCGGGCCCGCGGGGGCCTGCGCGCCCCACTGCGGTTGCTGCCCGTACTGGGCCTGCTGGCCCGTCGACTGGTATCCGGGCTGCTGGTAGGGGTTCGGCTGCTGGTACCCCTGCTGTTGATATCCCGGCTGTCCCGGCTGTCCCGGCTGTCCCGGCTGTCCCGACTGGTCGTACCCCGGTTGCTGGTACGGGTTCGGCTGCTGCGGTTGGTGCTCGCCCCCGGGCGGCTGCTGCTGTCCTGGCCACATGGCTCGTAACCATAGATGTGCCAGGGGGCGGGGTGCCAAGGGAGTCCACGAAGCTGTTTCGCGGTCGGGACGAACGACTCCAAAACGCCCCGGGCCGAGGGCTTTTGACCCGCCGCCTCTCGGGCCGGCAGGAGGTGAACGGCTCCGCGCGGGGGTGCCGGGTTCTCGGACGCGAACGCCGTTGCCCGGCGAGCGCCCCTGGTCACCGCTGCCTACTCGTGGGTAACATCGCGCCATGAGCGCAGACCAGATGTCGATCGGCGAGATGCTCGCCGCCACGGTGCCGATGGCCAGGACCCTGAAGCTGGAGTTCCTGGAGACCAGTCCGGAGAAGGCCGTGGTGGCACTGCCGGACGAGGGCGAGTTCCACAACCATGTCGGCGGTCCGCACGCCGGTGCGATGTTCACGCTGGGCGAGACGGCGAGCGGGGCGGTCGTGCTCGCCGCGTTCGGGGACCAGCTCTCCCGCGCCGTGCCGCTCGCGGTCCGCGCGGAGATCGCGTACAGGAAGCTCGCGATGGGGCCCGTCACGGCCACCGCCACGCTCGGCCGGCCCGCGGCCGAGGTCGTGGCCGAGCTCGACGCCGGACAGCGCCCGGAATTCCCCGTGGCCATCGCCATCCAGCGCGCCGACGGGGCCGTGACGGGTGAGATGACGGTCGTCTGGACCCTGCGCCCCAACGCCTGACCTCGGCGCCCCCGCTCCCGACCCGACGCCTCGGCCCTCGTCGCCCTCCCGCCCCTCAACGGCGCGGCGAGGGCGGCTTGTTCATGTCATTGACACGAGTCACCTTCGGCTCTAGTTTCCCGGCCGACACGCGCACGACGTCCACCACGACGGCCTGCACGAAGGAGTGACGGCTCATGTCAGAAACGGTGTCCCGGCGTTACGGAGCTCTTCGCCCAGGACGGCCGGACCGTGGCCCGAGACGGCGGGGCGCGGCGGCGACCTCCCTCGTGGCCGCCCTCGCCACCGCACTCTCCGCCGTCCTGCTGACCCCCGCACCGGCGCGGGCGGCGACCCCGCAGCCGACGCTCGTCCGTACCGAGGCGGGCTGGGTGCGGGGCGAGACCACCGCCGAGGGGCGGCAGTTCCGCGGCATCCCCTACGCCCAGCCGCCCGTCGGGGACCTCCGCTGGGCCGAGCCGCGGCCCGTCCTGCCCTGGCAAGGGGTGCGCGAGGCGGCCGAGTTCGGCGACAGATGTGTGCAGACGGCCAGTTGGGACCCCGGCTACGAGCAGCCGAGCCACACCGAGGACTGTCTGGACCTCAATGTGTACACCCCACCGGGCAGCGCACGCCGACCGGTCATGGTGTGGCTGCACGGCGGCGGGCTCACCGCGGGCGCGGGCGAGGACGTCGTGCCGGACGCCTTCGCCCGCCGTACCGGCACCGTCGTCGTGACCGTCAACTACCGCCTCGGCGCGATGGGTTTCCTCGCCACGCCCGACCTCGACGACGAGGCCCGCGACGGCGTCTCCGGCAACTACGGGATGCTCGACCAGCAGGCCGCCCTCCATTGGGTCCGGGCCAACATCGGCCGCTTCGGCGGCGATCCGCGTCGGGTCACCGTCGCGGGCGAGTCCGCCGGTGGCCGCTCGGTGTGCACCCAGCTGGCCTCGCCGACCGCGCGGGGCCTGTTCCGCGCCGGGATCGTGCAGAGCGGCGCGTACGGCGACTGCGCCGCCCGTACTCGTCAGGCGGCGGTGGACCAGGGCCGGACCTTCCTCGCCCGGCTGGACTGTGCGGACGTGGCCTGCCTGCGCGGCAGGCCGGCCGAGGAGATCCTCGCCGCTCAGGCGGGCCTGAACTGGGGCCCCGTCGTCGGCGGCGACTTCCTGCCCGTGCAGCCGGCCCAGGCCTACGCCGAGGGGGCGGCGGCCGGCGTGCCGGTCCTCAACGGCGCCAACCAGGACGAGGGCCGGCTCTTCGCCTTCGCCCGCTTCGACGGGGCCGGCGCGCCGCTCACCGCCGAGCGGTACCCGACCGTCATGCGCACCGACTTCGGCGACCGCGCCCTGGAGCGCTACCCGCTGTCCGCCCACCCCTCGGCGACCGTCGCGTACGCCACCGCCCAGGGCGACCAGCGCTTCGCCTGCCCCGCGCTGCGGCTGAACCGGATGCTCGCCGGACGCGGCCCGGTGTACGCGTACGAGTTCGCCGACCGGACCTCCCCGCCCTTCGCCTCGCTGCGCGACCTGGACGCGGACTTCGACTTCGGCGCGACACATGTCAACGAGGTGCAGTACCTCTTCCGCCACTTCGGCCTGGAGTCACCGCTGAACACCGAGCAGCGCCGGCTCTCGCGCCAGATGACCGACTACTGGGGCTCCTTCATCCGCGACGGGGTGCCGCGGTCCGCGGGACAGCCCACGATTCCGGCGGGAGGCGGGAAGATCCTCACGCTCCGCACCGCCGCAGAGGGCGGCAACGCACTGAGCACGGACGTGCACGGTGAGCACCGGTGCGACCTGTGGGACAACCCGTAGGACTCCGACGCCGTCCGAGTAAGCGGGTAGGCTGCCCCGGCGCGCGCTCCGTCCGGAGTGTGCGCCGGGGGCCTGAGATCCGCCTGATCCACATCATCCGCCTGCACGGGAGGAACCGGCTTTGCACGTCCAGGAGTGGCTCGAAACAGTGCCTCCGCTCAGCATCTACCTGTTGGTGGGGCTGGTCATCGGCCTGGAGAGCCTGGGCATCCCGCTGCCGGGCGAGATCATCCTGGTCTCCTCCGCGCTGCTCGCGTCCCAGCACGGAGAGATCGACCCGTTCGTCCTCGGGGCCTGTGCCACCGCCGGCGCGATCATCGGCGACTCCATCGGCTACGCCATCGGCCGCAAGGGCGGACGCCCCCTGCTGGCCAAGCTCAACCGGCGGTTCCCCAAACACTTCAGCGAGAGCAACATCGCCGTCGCCGAGCGCTCCTTCGACCGGTGGGGCATGTGGGCCGTCTTCTTCGGCCGCTTCATCGCCCTCCTCCGCATCTTCGCCGGCCCTCTCGCCGGCGTCCTGCAGATGCCCTACTGGCGCTTCGCCGTCGCCAACGTCCTCGGCGGCATCCTCTGGGCCGGCGGCACCACCGCCGTCATCTACTACGTCGGCGTCGTCGCCGAGGCCTGGCTCAAGCGCTTCTCCTGGCTGGGCCTGGTCCTGGCGGTCCTGATCGGCGTCACCTCGATGCTGGTGATCAAGCGCAAGGCGAAGAAGGCGGCGGAGAAGGCGGAAGCGGCCGAAGGGGAACTGGTCACCGCCGGGGAGTGAGGCACGCGCCGGGAGGGGCGCGTGACCGGCCGCGCACCGCCGCGGACGGGTCTACGCCCCGTACTCCTCCTGCGCCTCCCGGTGCGCCTTGGCCAACTCCGCGTAGTGCGTCCCGTTCAGCGTCACCAACTCCCGCTCCTCATCGGTGAGCGGCCGCTTCACCTTCGCCGGCACCCCGGCCACCAGCGACCCGGGCGGCACCCGCATCCCCTGCGGCACCAGGGCCTGGGCGGCGACCAGCGACCCCGCACCGATCACCGCGCCGTTCAGCACGGTCGCGCCCATCCCGATCAGACAGTCGTCCTCGACGGTCGCCCCGTGCACCACCGCGTTGTGCCCGATCGACACCCGCTCGCCGATCGAGACGGGAAAACCGGGATCGACGTGCAGCGTGCAGTTGTCCTGGACGTTGGCGTCCGCGCCGATGACGATGGGCTCGAACTCGGCCCGCAGCACCGCCCCGTACCAGACGCTCGCTCCCGGCCGCAGGGTCACGTCGCCGATCACCGTCGACGTGGGGGACACGAACGCGGCCTCCTCCACCTCCGGCTTCTTGCCGCGGAACGTCGTGATCAGGGCCCGCTGCCGGTTCATCGCCGCCTCCAGATGCTGGGTGAAGATCAGTCCTCACCCGCACCGTAAGCCATGGGACGCGCGTCGCGTGGGGTGAAGATCACAGCCGTACGGCGTCCTGCGGGTGCCGCCCGGTGAGTACGGTGAGCGGGTGCCGAAGAAGAACACGTTCTCGTCCTGGTGGGGCCGCCTCGCGCAGCGCGCCGTCCACGCGGGCTGGGCGTGGCTGCAGCGCACGGGGTCGGTGACGGCCGAACGGCCCGGCCGCTTCCGCTTCGGCGCGATGGGAACGGGTACCAGGCTGGCCTTTCCGCTCGGCACCGTCTTCGGCGAACCGTGGATCCACCTGGGCTCCCACTGCATCATCGGCGAGCAGGTCACCCTGACCGCCGGGCTGATGCCCGACCTGGACCTCGGTGCGGAACCGATCCTGCGCATCGGGGACGGGGTCGTGCTCGGGCGAGGCAGCCATGTCATCGCCGACACCACCGTCACGATCGGCAGCGACTGCTACTTCGGGCCGTACGTGTACGTGACCTCCACCAACCACTCCTACGACGACCCGCACGAGCCGATCGGCAAGCAGTGGCCCCGCATGGATCCGGTGTCGATCGGGCCCGGCTGCTGGATCGGTACCGGTGCGGTGATCCTGCCGGGGGCGCGGGTCGGGCGGAACGTCGTGGTCGCGGCGGGGGCGGTGGTGCGCGGTGTGGTGCCGGACCACTCCGTGGTGGCCGGGGCACCCGCGCGGGTCGTGCGCCGGTGGGACCCGGCGGAGGGGTGGCAGCCGCCGATCCGGACACCCGCGCCGGTGCCGATCCCCGACGGGATCACGCCGGAGCAGTTGCTGGCGTTGGCCGAGTGGGACGCGGAGGGGGCGGAGGAGTCCGCCTAGGCCTGGCCCAGGGCTTCGGGCTTCGGGGCCCAACGGGGTGCGGTGCGTCGGCCGGTGCGTGTCGCTCTGCGGCCGGAAGCGCGGGTCCCCGCGGCCCCCCGGAAGGGACGCGGACCTCGCAGTACAGTTCGGTGAACGTCGGGTGCGTCCCACCTCCGTTCATCGTGTTGGACTCTGTCACTGAGACATTGGACGGAATGTGTCGGACCTCGACCTGCTGACCCAGTCCCTGGCGCGGAACGTCAAGCGCTGGCGCACCGAGCGGGGGTTCACCCTGGACGCCTTGGCGGCTCGCGCCGGAGTCAGCCGCGGGATGCTCATCCAGATCGAACAGGCCCGTACCAACCCCAGTCTCGGAACCGTCGTCAAGATCGGCGACGCTCTCGGTGTCAGCATCACCACACTGCTCGACTACGAACAGGGGCCCAAGGTCCGGGTCGTGCCGGCCGACCAGGTGGTCCGGCTGTGGCACACCGAGGCGGGCAGCTACAGCAGGCTGCTGGCCGGTACGGAGGCGCCCGGTCCGCTGGAGATGTGGGACTGGCGGCTGATGCCGGGCGAGGGCAGCCGGTCGGACCCGCACCCCGTGGGCACGGTCGAGATCGCCCATGTCACGGCGGGCGAGCTGACCCTCACCGTGGAGGGCGCCGAGTACCGGGTCCCGGCCGGCGCGAGCGTCACCTTCGAGGCGGGCGCGGCCCACGAGTACGCCAACCGGGGCGCGGTGCCGACCGAGATGGTGCTGACGGTCTCGGTGCCGGCCGTGCACTGAGACACCGGTCGGGGCGGCCACGGGCTTTGTTACCGTGCGGCCCATGCGCGCACCCATCGGAGACTTCGACCACGCCACCCCTGCCCCCGACTGCCTGGACGACCTCGTCCGCCCGGTCGCCGACGCCGTACGCGACTGGCCCGGCAGCGTGCCCGCGGACCAGATCCTGTACGTCGAGACGGACCCCGAGTGGGCCGACACCGCGGTGTTCGTCCAGCACTACGGGCAGGAGCTGCTCGAACAGTCCGCCAACTGCGTGGTCGTCGCGGGCAAGCGGGGCGGCGAGTCGAGCCTGGCCGCGTGTGTCGTGCTCTCCACCACCCGCGTCGACGTCAACGGCGTGGTCCGCCGCCAACTGGGCGCCCGTAAGGCCTCGTTCGCGTCGATGGACACCGCCACCGGGGAGACCGGGATGGAGTACGGCGGCATCACGCCCGTCGGGCTGCCCGCTTCGTGGCCGGTCCTCGTCGACTCGGCCGTGGTCGACCTGCCGTACGTCCTGGTGGGCAGCGGACGGCGGCGCGGCAAGCTGCTGGTGCCGGGGAAGGCGTTCGCGGAGCTGCCGAACGCGGTGGTGCTGGAGGGGCTGGGGGTCACCGTCTGAACGGTGGCGCCGGTGCGGGGCGCCCACGACCGTCGGCCCCGGCCGACCGGATCCGGTCGGCTGCCGCTGCCGCTGCTGTCGCGGCCTCCGGGATGCCGATGTCGGGCCCCGGGCCGTGGCCCGGAACCCGACGAGGTGGGGCTGAGGCGGGGCCTCAGGCGGCGGCGGTGCCCGCCTGGGCGGTGAGCTGGTTCAGGACGTCGGTGAGGCCGGTGACGACCTCGGCGTCGTCGGCCGGGTGGGTCTCCGCGAAGCGGACGACCGAGCCGGGGATGGAGAGCTTGGCGTCCTCCAGGACCGTGGCACCGGCGATGCCGAGGGCCTTGCGGGTCTCGTCCTGCGCCCACACGCCGCCGAACTGGCCGAACGCGGTGCCGACCACGGCGACGGGCTTGCCGGTGAAGGAGCCGGCGCCGTACGGGCGGGACAGCCAGTCGATGGCGTTCTTCAGGACGGCGGGGATGGTGCCGTTGTACTCGGGGGAGAAGAGCAGGAAGCCGTCGGCCTGGCCGGCGGCCTCGCGCAGCCGCGCGGCGGTGGCCGGGAGGGCGGCCTCGTTGTCGACGTCCTCGTTGTAGAACGGGACCTCGGCCAGACCCTCGTACAGCTCGATCTCGACGCCCTCGGGGGCGTGCTTCACGGCGGCCTCGGCGAGCTGGCGGTTGTGCGAACCGGCGCGAAGGCTGCCGACGAGCGCGAGGATGCGTACGGACATGAGCTGACTCCTAGCAAGGATGTGCATGTAGAGAACACGTAGGGCAAAGCCGACGGACCGGGGCCTGCGGGAGAAGCTAAACGGACCGGGGTCCGTTGAAATTTGTATCAGCTATACGGACCAGGGTCCACTTGTGTGTGGTGAGCGTTACGCTCTTTTCATGAAAGAGTCGCTGCCGCCCTTCCCGGCGCCTCAGGACCCGGACCCCTTCGACGGACTGCTGAACCTCGCCCCTGCCGCCACCGGCGGGCCCCGACTCCGCGCGGACGCGGCCCGCAACCGCACGCGGCTGCTGGAGGTCGCCGCCCGGCTCGCGGCGGAGGGCGGAGCCGCCAATCTGACCATGGAGGCCGTGGCGACCGCCGCCGAGGTGGGCAAGGGCACCGTCTTCCGACGGTTCGGCGACCGGCTGGGGCTCATGCTCGCGCTCCTCGACCACCAGGAGCGGGAGCTCCAGGCCGCGTTCCTGTCAGGTCCGCCGCCGCTCGGCCCCGACGCGCCCCCGGTCGAGCGGCTCCGGGCCTTCGGCGCCGCCGTCATCCGCCACGAGTACGCCCATCGCGACCTCTACCTCGCCGCCCGCGCGGACGCCTCCCGCAGACACGCCCACCCGGCCACCCAGCTCCGCCTCGGTCACCTGTGCATGCTGCTGCGCCGCGCCGGGGCGCAGGGTGACATCGAACTGCTGGCGCAGGCCCTGCTGGGCTATCTGGACATCAACCTCGTGGACCATCTGGTGGAGCGGCGCGGGATGTCTCTCGACCGGCTGGAGCTGGGGTGGGGGGACCTGGTCACGCGGCTGGTCGTGACGGCGTAGGACGCCCAAAGCGACCGCTTGGTAATTTGGGGACGGGTGTCGAGGAGGGGCCTCGTACGCCGGGCGGAGCGGGGAGGGGCCACATGAGCGACACGAACGCGAACGCGAACACGGACGCGGTGAACGGCGGGAGCGGCGCAGGCGACGAGGGTGGCGCGAGCGGCGCAGGCGACGAACGCGGTGTGCCGGGTCCGAACGGGCCGCGCGGCCGGACGGACTTCGTCGGGACCGGGTTCTTCTCCTCCGTGGACGACGTCTCCGCGCAGCTCGCCGAAGCGGGCTACCTTGCCTCCACCGCCGTCGCCACCACGGTCTTCCTGGCCGACCGGCTCGGCAAGCCGCTGCTGGTGGAAGGCCCGGCGGGTGTCGGCAAGACCGAACTGGCCAAGGCCGTCGCCCAGGTCGGTGCCGCGCGACTGGTCCGCCTCCAGTGCTACGAGGGCATCGACGAGTCCCGCGCCCTGTACGAGTGGAACCACGCCAAGCAACTGCTGCGCATCACCGCCGGGCGCGACGAGGCATGGGACGAGACCCGCTCCGACATCTTCAGCGACGAGTTCCTGCTCACCCGCCCCCTGCTGACCGCGATCAGGGGCGACGAGCCGACCGTGCTCCTCATCGACGAGACCGACAAGGCGGACGTCGAGGTCGAGGGGCTGTTGCTGGAAGTGCTGAGCGACTTCCAGGTCACCGTTCCCGAACTGGGCACGATCATCGCGACCCGACGCCCCTTCACCGTCCTCACCTCCAACGCCACGCGTGAACTCTCCGAGGCGCTCCGTCGCCGCTGCCTCTTCCTCCATCTCGACTTTCCCGACGCCGAGTTGGAGCAGCGGATCGTACGGCTCAGGGTCCCCGGCCTCGACGCCGCACTGGCCGACTCCCTGGTCCGGGTGGTCGGCGCGCTGCGCGAGATGGAACTGCGCAAGGCTCCCTCCGTCGCCGAGACCATCGACTGGGCGCGCACCCTGCTGGCCCTCGGCGCCGACACCCTCGACGAGACCGTCGTCCGCGACAGCCTCGGCGTGATCCTCAAGCATCAGGACGACATCGAGAAGGCCGCGCGGAAGCTGACGCTGGTATGAGCGGCTCTCCCGCCTCTCCGTTGGCCGAGCGGCTGACCGCGCTGGTCCGGGCGTTGCGGGGCCACGGGATACGGATCGGGCCCGGCGAGACCGTGGACGCGGCGGCTGTGCTGGAGGTGCTGGGTCTCGCCGACCGGGAGCGGATCCGGGAGGGACTGGCGGCGGCACTGCTGCGTGCCGACCGGCAGCGTGCCGTCTTCGACGCGGCCTTCGAGCTGTACTTCCCGCTCGGTGTGGGGGAGTTGACGGGGGCGCGCGGCGCGTCGGCCGGTGACCGGGACGAGTTGCGCGAGCGGCTCGCCGAGGCGCTGGCCGCGAACGACACGGCTGCGCTCACCCGACTCGCCGCCGAGGCCGTGGAACTGTTCGGCCGCTACGGCTCCCCCGGCTCGGACGGCTGGTCGGCCCACCAGACGCTGGACCGCCTCCGACCGCAGACGCTGCTGGCACGGATCCTGGCGGGTGCGCGGGAGCAGGGGGCCGGTGGGGAGATTGGGCGCACCGGCGCCGGGTCCAGCGCGGGCGGGGGAGGCGGGTCCGGTGGTGGGGCCGGTGGTGCGTTGCGTATGGGGTTCGGTGGGGGTCTCACGCTCGGCTCGGGAGGGGGCCCCGCGGCCGGGCTCGGTGCGGCCGGCTTCACCGAGCGGTTGGACGCCGATGAGATCCGGCGCCGTATCGAGGACTTCCGCAACCGGGTGCGTACGGAGGCGCGGCGGCGGGTCGCCGAGCGCCGGGGCGCGGAGATGATCGCCGAGCGGGGTATCGCACCGAGCGCCGACCAGGTCGACTTCCTCGTCGCGAACCGTGAGCAACTCGTCGAACTGCGCCGTACCGTCCAGCCGTTGGCCCGCAAGCTCGCGACCCGGCTGGCCGCCAGGCGACGCCGGGCCGCGCGCGGTCAGATCGACATACGGCGCACGCTACGGCGCTCGCTGTCCACCGGGGGCGTACCGCTGCGCCCCGCCTATCGACGGCACCGGCCGGCCCGCCCGGAGATCGTGCTGCTCTGCGATGTGTCCGGGTCGGTCGCCGGGTTCGCGAACTTCACGATGCTCCTGGTGCAGGCGATGCGGGACCAGTTCAGCAAGGTGCGGGTCTACGCCTTCGTCAACCGCGTCGACGAGGTCACCCGCCTCGTCACCACCGGGCAGGCCGATCCGGCCGAACTCGGCCGCCGGATCGCCACCGAGGCCGCGATCACCGGGTGGCACGGCAGCAGCGACTACGGGGCCGCGCTCGGTGAGTTCGCCGAGCGCCATCTCGACGCCGTGGGCCCCCGTACGTCGGTGATCGTGCTGGGGGACGCCCGCACCAACGGGTTCGACCCCAACGCGGAGGCCCTGCGCCGCATCGTGGCCCGAGCCCGCCGCGTCCACTGGCTGAATCCCGAGACGCCGAGCACCTGGGGGACGGGCGACTCCGCCGCCCCGGTCTATGCCGAGATCGTCGACATGCACACCTGCCGGAACGCGCGGCGGCTCGGCGAACTGGTGACGCGGTTGCTGCCGGTGTGAAGGGTCATCCCCGGCCGGTGTCGATCACACAGAAGCGGTTGCCCTCCGGGTCGGCGAGGACGACGAAGTCGGCGTCCTCCGGGTAGTCGTCCCAGTCGACGCGGTGCGCTCCGAGGCCCACCAGTCGCTCGACCTCGGCCGCCTGGTCCTTCGCGTTCCCCGCGTAGAGATCGAGGTGCACCCGCGGCCGTTCCCGCACCGGGGTCTCGCTGAGGCCCAGGGAGATCTGCGTGCCGACGCCCTCCGGATGCACCAGGACGACCCAGTCGTGCTCCGGCTCCTCGCGGGGGACGTACCCGAGGGCCTCCGTCCAGAACGCCGCCGCCCGCCGTACGTCGGTCGCGCCCATCACCACGGATCCGATTCTCAGCATGGTCCGATTCTCGCCCCCGAGGATCCGTCCCGCCTGCGGCCGCACCATCCCGGCGTCGGCGCCGACGAAATCCGATCACAAGGCGACCAAAGTCAGTCCTACAATGCCCACTTGCAGTCGCACGCCACCGACGCCGCGTCGCGTTCCGGTCCGTGTGGTTGGAAACGGGGGGTTTGGTGGGGGACCGAGCGATGCCTGCGGGCGTGTTGCGTTTCATCGTGCTGCGCGCGTGGGTGTATCGCGCGCTTCTCGGTGCCGTGCTGCTGACCGTGCTGCTGACCACGGCCGTGCTGGCCGCGCTCACCGCCTACTCGGGCGCGATAGGCGATGCGGCGCTGCGGCGGTCGCTCGCGGAGCAGCGCACCGCCGCCGAGGCCGCTCTGGTGCTCAAGGCCGACGTGCCGGCCGACGAGCGGCAGGCGGCCGACGACGCCGTGCGGGCGGGGGCCCGTACCGTTTTCGACGGGCTGCCCGTGCGGGTCCGCACCCTGCTGCGGTCCGGGCCGTACGCCCTTCCGGGGGCGCTGCGGCCGCCCTCCGAGCGGCGGGGGAACCCGAACCTCACCTACTTCGCGGCCCTCGATCGCACGCAGGTGCGGACCGTCGCCGGGCGGCTCCCCCGTGAGGCGGTGACCGCCGGGCCAGTCGAGGCCGCACTGCCGCAGAGCGCCGCCCGGCGGCTCGGGGTGGCGCCCGGCGCCCGGCTGACCGTCACCGACCAGCTGGACGGGCCGGCGGTGCGCGTGTTGATCACCGGCGTGTACCGGCCGGTCGACACCCGGGCACCCTACTGGCAGTTGGACGACCTGGGCGGCCGCGGCGTGAAGGCGTCGAGCTTCACGACGTACGGTCCCCTGCTCACCGCCGCGGGCGTGCCGACGTCGGGCCGGGTGAGTGTCGGCGCGTCGGGCTGGCTGGTCTCGGCCGACTACTCCGCGCTGACGACGGACCGGATCGGCCCGCTGCGCGAGGCCGCCCGCTCGGGCACCGCGGAGCTGCGCAAGCGCCCCGCGCTCAGCAGTGCGACCATGGCGGACACCGCGTTGCCCGAGGTGCTGGACCGCGTCGAACGCTCCCTGCTCGTCACGCGTTCCAGCATGCTGATCGTCGCCGGTCAGCTCGGACTGCTCGCGGCCTGCGCCCTGTTGCTCGTCGCACGGCTGCTCGACGCCGACCGCGTGGCCGAGACCCGTCTGCTGCGTGCGCGCGGTGCCACCCGGGCACGACTGGCGGGCCTCGCCGCGCTGGAGGCCCTGCTGATCTCCGTGCCGGCGGTGGTGCTGGCCCCGCTGTTGTCCGGACCGTTGACGCGGCTGCTGGTCGCGCAGGGTGCGCTGGGCCGGACCGGGGTGCGCGTCGACGTGCCGGACGGGGGCCGCCCCGAGGTGTGGGCGGTCGCCGCGGGCGTGGCCGCGCTGTGTGCGCTGGCGGTGGCCGTACCGGCCTGGCGGGCGTCCTTCGCGGGCACCGCCGCGATACGGGCGGGGGCGCTGCCCGCGCCCCTGCGCGCCGGGGCGGACGTCGGGTTGCTCGCCGTGGCCGGTGTCGCCTTCTGGCTGCTCGACAGCCAGGACTCCGGCGCCGTCACCGCCGACCGGGACGGGGTCCTCGGCGTCGACCCGCTGCTGGTGGTGGCGCCCGCGCTCGTGCTGCTCGCCGGAACGGTTCTGGTGCTGCGGCTGCTGCCCTTGCCGGCGCGTGTCGGCGAGCGACTCCTGACCCGCGGGCAGGGGCTGACCGCGGCCATGGTCGGCTGGCAGTTCAGCCGTCGCCCGATGCGCGGGGCCGGCCCGGTGCTGCTCCTGGTGATCTCCGTGGCGCTCGGTGTGGTGGCGATCGGGCAGGACGCGTCCTGGCGGCGTTCCCAGGCCGACCAGGCCGACTTCCGCGCGGGCGCGGAGGTGCGCGTCCTGGCCTCCGGGGGCGGTGTCGTGGGCCGTACCGACGTCTACGCGGGCCTCCCGCACGTCGACGCCGTCGCCCCCGCCGTCCGAGGCACGATGTCGCTCTCCGGCAGCCGCAAGGCGACCGTCCTGGCCCTGAACACGAAGGAGGCCTCCGGCGCGGTGCTGACACGGTCCGATCTGACGGACGGTCCACTGCTCACCGGCCTCGCGCCACGCGGAGCCCCCGCGGGCATCGACGTGCCCGAGGGCACCACCCGGCTCACCCTGACCGCCGCGCTGCACAGCAGCACGCCAGGGACGGAGGCGGACGTCACGCTCACGGTGCGGGACCGGCACGGAACCTCCTACGCGTTACCGTCCGGCCACCTCGCCGCCGACGGCCGCCCGCACCGGCTGACCCCGGATCTGAACGGAGCCCGGGGACCGCTGGCGCTGACCGGGCTCGGGCTGAGCACACCCCAGCCGACCGACCGTCCGCACCGGCACCGCCTGGTCCTCGGCGCGCTCACGGCGACAGCGGCTGACGGTGACGTCCGGCAGCTGACCCTGCCGACGAACTGGACCACCGCGGTCGAGGCCGACTCGGCCGCCGCCCCACCCGACGACGAAGCCCGGCCGACCCTTCCCCGGCTCACGTCGACGGCACCGGTCACCCTCACGTACAGCACCGGGTACCAGCTGCCCGACCTCCTGCCGCCCGCTCTGCCGCTGGAGGTCCGGCTCAAGGTCGCCCAGCCCGCGGCGCCCGAGATCGTCGCGGTCGCCACCGACCGGTTCCTCACCGCGTCCGGGGCCCGCGAAGGGCAGCGCGTGGAGGTGACGTTCGACGGCCGTTACGTGCCCGTACGCATCGTCCGCACCGCGAGAGCCCTGCCCACCACGGAAGCCACCACACAGGACGGCGGGGCCCTGCTGGTCGATCTCCGGGCCGTCAACCAGGTCCTCCAGGCCCGCTACGGAACCAGCCTCGAACCGACCGAGTGGTGGCTGAGCACGGCCGCGCCCGGCGCCACCGCGGCGGCCGTGCGCGCCCTGACCGACGTCGACCCGGAGCAGGTGACGGTGCGCGACGAACTGGCGGAGAAGCTGCGCGACGACCCGTTCGGGGCGGCCCCGGAAGCAGCGCTGATCGCGGCGGCCGCGGTGACGGTGCTCTTCGCCTCGCTCGGCTTCGCAGTGAGCGCGGCAGGGGCGATGCGCACCCGGGACGGCGAGTTCGCCGTGCTGCGTGCCCTGGGGACCCCACGCCGTCGGCTGGCCCGGCTGGTCGCCGTGGAGCACGGCGTCCTGGTGACCCTGGCGCTGGTGGTCGGCACGGCCCTGGGCACGGTGCTGACGCACGCGCTGGTCCCCCTCGTCGTCCTGACCGGGCAGGCCACCCGGCCGCTCCCACCGGTACTGGTCGAACTCCCGCTCCCGCGTCTGACCGCCCTGCTGGCGGCCCTGGCGGCGGGCCCCGCCCTCGTGACCGCGGCCCTCGCCCTTCGGCGGGCGAAACCCGTGACGGCTCTCCGGGACGAGGTGACGCAGTGACCCCGCGGCCGGTGCCCCGCCGGGAAGGGGCGACGAGGACGATGCCTCCTCGGGACGAGAAGACGCAGGCGCCACGACCCCGCGTACGGGCCGGGTTGCGCACCCGGTTGAGGGCCTTCGCCGGTACGTCCGTGGCTCTCGCGCTCCTGGTGGCCGTGACCGCGGCGCTGGCCGCCGCGTACCCGCGCGCCGTCGACCGGTACGGGGACGCGGGACTGCGCCGGGCCGTCGAGCAGGCCCTGCCCGACCAGACGACCGTGCAGACGCAGGTCCCGCTGCCCTGGATGGACTCGGTCGAGGAGCTGGAGGCCGCCCTGCGCGCCGGTCCGCTCGACAAGGCGCGGGCCGAGATCCTCGCCGTGGCCGAGGCGCCCCTGGTTCCCGACCCCGCGCAGTCCTCGTACGGCGTGCGCACGACCGTCCCCATGGAGGCGTCCGACTCCTGGCTCCCCCGACCCGCCGGCCGGCCGGCCCAACTGGTGCTCGCCGCCCAGCAGGAGCTGTCCTCCCACGTCCGGCTCAGCGAGGGCCGGCTGCCCCGCACCACGGGCGCACCGGTGACCGCGGCGACCGAGCGGGTCGAGGCCGCCGTCACCGTGGACACCGCCCGTACGCTCGACATCCGGGTCGGCTCGGTGATCCACCTACCGGGCTCGGCGCGCGCCCCGCTCGCCGTCCGGATCACCGGGATCGTCGTCCCCCGCACTCCCGAGGGCGCCTACTGGTCGGCACTGCCGGTGCTGCGCACCCCCGCGCTGAGCCGCCGCCCCGACCTTCCGCCGGCGGAGGTCCACTGGCTCGGTGGCCTGCTTCTCGCCCCCGACGCAGGCCCGGTTCTCCTGGGCACCCCCGGCCGGCCGCAGCGGTACTGGAACGTGGCCCCCGACGTCGCCGCCCTGCGCGGCCACGATCTCGACCGTCTGGCGTCCGCCGTGGCCTCCCTGGAGTCGGGGCCGGGAGTGCAGCGACTGCGGGCGGTCGTGGACGACGGCCTGGAGGCCCAGACGAATCTCGACGAGGTCCTCGCCGACCATGCCCGGCTGCGGTCGGGGATCGACCCGCTGCTCCTCCTCGCCGCCGTCGGGACCGGCAGCCTCGCCGTGATCGTCCTGGCAATGGCCGGCGGCGTGGCGGCCGACCGACGGCGCGCGGAACTGGCCCTGCTGCGGGCCCGCGGCGCCTCACTGCCAGATCTGGCCGTCCGGCTGCTGGCGGAGACGGCGGTGGTGGCCGTGCCCGCCGGAGCCCTCGGACTGACCGCCGCACTGCTCCTCCTGCCCGGTGCACGCACCGCGCCCGCCCTCGCCGCCGCCCTCACCGTCGTCCTGCTCGCCTGCATGGCGCTCCCCCTGCGCGCCGTGGCGGCACACCGCACGGTGCGGATGCACGACGGACGGGAGGACCTCACCGCCACCCGTCCGTCGCGGCGCCGGACGGTGGCGGAACTGACCGTCCTGGTGATCGCGGTGGGCGCGGTCGCCGCACTGCGCCGACAGGGGTCCGGCAGCACCGCTCTGGTGGCCGCCGCCCCACTGCTGACGGGCGTGGTCGCGGCGCTGCTGCTGGCCCGCCTGCACCCCCTGCCGCTCCGCGCGCTGAGCAGGGCGACCACGCGCATGCGGGGCCTGGTGGTCCCGCTGTCGCTGGCCCATGTCGCCCGCGCCCCCGGCTTCGCCGTGCTGCCCCTGCTGGCCCTGCTCAGCGCCCTGACCACGGCCGCGTTCGGCGGCTCGGTCCTGGCGGGGGTCACGGCGGCCCGCGACCAGGCCGCCCTCCTCGAAGTGGGCGCGGACGCCCGTATCGAGACCACCACCGGTGTCCTCCCCCGAGCCCTGGCCGACCGCGTACGCCGACTGCCCGGCGTACGGGACATGACGGAGGCGGACGTCACCCACGACGCGAAGCCACAGCAAGGCAGTCAGCTGCTTCCGCTGGCCGGGGTGGACCCCGACGCCTATGCGCGGCTCTCGCGCCGCACGGACCTCGGGCCGTTCGACGCGGCGAGTCTCCGGCGAGCGGACACCAGTACGACGGGCGGCGCCGACCGGCCCCTGCCCGCGCTGGCCTCGCCGCGCGTGGCCGAGGAGTACGGCACCGGCCCCTACGCCGTCCTGCTCCCGGACGGCACCTCCGTCACGGTGCGGATCGTCCTGGTCCGGGACCGCACCCCGGCCGTGTTCGGCGACGACTTCCTGATCGTGGACCGTGCCGGCCTCACCCGCGGCGCGGCGCGTACGACGACCCTGCTGCTGACCGGCGACGCCCTGAACGGCCGGGAGCTCCGCGCGGCGGCGGACGGCACAGCGGCGAACGTCCGTCTGCGCACCGAGGAACGCACGCGGCACGTCGACTCACCGCTGCAGTCCGGCGCGGAACGCCTGTACGGCGTCGCGGTCGCCGCGGGCGCCGGGTACGCGATCCTCGCGCTCGTGCTGACCGTGCTGCGCACAGCGCCCGCGCGCGGCGCCCTGCTCGCCCGGTTGCGCACGATGGGCATGACCCGGTCCCAGGGCCGCCGACTGCTGATCCTCACGGCCCTCCCGCAGGCGTTCCTGGCCGCGGCCGGCGGCGTGCTGACCGGCTGGGTCGCCATTCACCTGCTGTCGCCCGGCGTCGACCTCACGGCCGTCGCCCTGGCCTCCCCGACCGCTCTCGAAGGGGCCGTGCTGCGCACCGATCCGCTCTCACTGGCTGTTCCGGCGCTCGCCGTGCTGTTCCTGGCCGTCGGTGTGCCCGCCGGCCAGGCCTGGTGGACCGGCCGGCGTGGCTCGGTGCCCGAACTGAGACTGGGGGACACCTGACAGTGACCGGACCCTGCCGACCGAGCCGCCCACGGCACCGGCCCGTGCCCCTCCGACCGCCCAGGAGCAGCCGATGACCAGCAGCCCGACCTTCCACGAACTCGCCGACCGCGCCCTCGCCGCGCGCGACGCCGCCGCCTACGGTCAGGACGCCCTGATCAGCTGCGACCGGCTGGTACGGATCTTCACCGCCGACGGCGTGGAGGTCCAGGCCCTGCAGGGCCTCGATCTCCTCGTGCGCAAGGGAGAGCTCCTGGCTCTGGTCGGCGCCTCCGGCAGCGGCAAGTCCACCCTGATGAACATCCTGGCCGGACTGGACAGACCCACCGCCGGCGCGACCCGCGTCGCCGACCACGACCTGGTCACGATGTCCGCCAAGGAACGACTCGTCTACCGGCGCAAGACCGTCGGCTTCGTCCGGCAGCAGACCTCCCACAATCTCCTGCCCTATTTGACCGCCGCGCAGAACGTCGCCCTGCCCCTGCAGTTGGCCCGCGCCGGAGGCCGACGCCGGGCCCGGGCCGACCGCGCCATGCAACTCCTCGACCTGCTGGACGTCGCCGAGTGCCGCGACCGCCGTCCGCACGAGATGTCCGGCGGCCAGCAGCAGCGCGTCGCCCTCGCCGTCGCCCTCGCCAACGACCCCGCGGTCCTGCTCGCCGACGAGCCGACCGGCGAACTCGACTCCCACACCGCCGAACAGGTCTTCGCCGCGTTCCGCACCGCCAACGAGGAGTTGGGCACCACCATCGTGATCGTCACCCACGACCAGGCCGTCGCCGGTGAGGTCCGCCGTACGGTCGCCATCCGGGACGGCCGCACGGCGACGGAGGTCCTGCGCCACAGCGAAGTCGACTCCGCCACCGGCGAGGAGAACCTGGTCGCCCGCGAGTACGCCATGCTCGACCGGGCCGGCCGCCTCCAACTCCCCGCCGAGTACACCCGGGCGCTGGGGATGCGCGACCGTGTCGCCCTGGAACTGGAACCCGACCACATCGCCGTCCGCCCGGACGACGCCCGCGACGACCGCCACGGCCCGGGCTCTGCGGAGGAACGCCCCTGGGCCGACAGGGCCTAGGGGGTGTTTCGAAAGTCCCGCACAGCACCACGGCGCCCGGCACGCTCCCCCACTCTCGGCTCCGCTCGAGCGGGAGGGACCCCCACCGCCGCACCGGCCGAAACCCCAAGTACGTCCGGTACGAGGGCTTTCGTCCGGAACGCCGAGAGCACGCACCGGACACCGCGGGCACCGTACAGGACTTTCGAAACACCCTCTAGAGCACTTCCGACTCGGTGATCTCGCCGTCCTTCAGCTCCAGCACACGGTCGGCGAGGTCGAGGAGTGTCGTGTCATGGGTGGCCACGAGAGCCGTGATCCGTTCGCTGCGGACGACCGCGCGCAGCAGTTCCATCACGGAGTGCCCGGTCTCCGCGTCCAGCTGGCCGGTCGGCTCGTCGGCGATGAGGATCGAGGGACTGTTGGCCAGGGCGCGGGCGATGGCGACCCGCTGGCGCTGCCCGCCCGACAACTCGCCGGGGCGCTGCGCGGCATGGTCCGCCAGCCCCACGAGGGACAGCAGCAGCTCGACGCGCTCCCGTCGCTCGCGCGGGTCCGCCCTGCGCAACCGCAGGGGGACGCCGACGTTCTCGGCCGCCGTGAGGATGGGGATGAGCCCGAACGACTGGAAGACGAAGCCGATGCGCTCCCGGCGCAGCGCGAGGAGGGCGTCCTCACCCTGGTCGCGAAGGCGCAGCCCGTCGATGGTGACGTGTCCGCTGTCCGGTTCGTCCAGACCGCCGACGACGTTGAGCAAGGTGGTCTTGCCCGAGCCCGAACGTCCTTTGAGCGCGACGAGTTCTCCCCGAGGGACCTCGAAGGAGACGCCACGCAGGGCATGAACGGCGCCGGCGCCCCGGCCGTACGACTTGTGCACGTCCGTCACCCGCAGCATGGCCGCGGTCACCGCCTGGCCCATCACGCCCCCGTATGCTCCGCCGATTCCGCAGCGCACCAGTCTGTCACCCGGCCGAACACCCGGCCAAGCACGATGTGCCACGCGCTTGTCCGTCTCACACGCGGGCACGGGCGCTCCGGTCCGGCCGTGCGCTCCGGTCCGGCGCCGTGCGCCGTCAGCCCAGGCGGGCGATCTCGATCGCCGGGCAGCGGTCCATGACCATGTCGAGGCCGGCCTCGCGCGTGCGGTGGTAGGCCTCTTCGTCGATCACACCCAGTTGGAACCAGACCGCCCGGGCACCGATGCGGGCCGCCTCGTCGGCGACGGGCCCGGCGAGGTCGCTGTTGACGAAGACGTCGACGACGTCCACGGAGAAGGGGATGTCGGAGAGGGAGGCGTAGCCCTGCTCGCCGTGGACCGGCTCGGCCTTGGGGTGCACGGGGACGACGCGCTTGCCGTAGCGCTGGAGGACCTGGGCGACGCCGTACGCCGCCCGGTCGCGGTTGGTGGACAGGCCGACGACCGCCCAGGTGTCGCCGAGTTCCGTCAGGATCTTGCGGATCGTGGCCGGGTTGACGTACATGTGTCGTCTCCTCAGTCCGTCTGTCTGGCCGTAGGGCTGTCTGTCCGTCGGCCCGTCTGTCCGTCTGTCCGTCTGTTGGTGCGGGAGCGCCCGGTGGCGGGGCCTGCCTGCGCCAACAGCGTGCGGGGTCCGGCGATTCCCGGCGCCGGGCACCCTCACGGGTGTGTTCACGGCGGCTCGCTGACCGGAAGGCCGTCCTCCGCACTGCGTTCGGCCGATTCCGCGCCTACGCTCACCCCGTGCTGCGTATCACCGACGCCCGGACCGGCGAACCCGCCGAGATCCCCAGGGCGCTCACCCGGGTCCACGCCCATGTGCCGGGGGACGACACCTCGGCCCTGCGGGTCCTGCTGGTCGCCGACGTCCTCGCCCGTGCCCTGGAGCTGGGCGGGAGCCCCGTCCTCCTCGTCGCCGACCCGCCGGCCGCGCTGCGGCGGCGCGCCGACGACCTGGGCGTCCGACCGAGCGAGACCACCGCGACGAGGGGAGGCGGGCGGCTGCTGCGCGTGACCGGCTCGGCGGAGTCGGGGGCGAGGCCCGGCGAGCACGGCGACGCCGCCGGTGACGGTGCCGGGCTCGCCGACACCGACGTCACGGTCGAGGTCGCCCCGGTGCACGGCACCGAGGCGCCGACCACGTCCGGCACCACCCTCCGGCTCGCCCTGCTCACCCGTCCCCGCCGGACCCCCGTGACCCTCGACGCCGCCGCGCTCACGCAGGCCGCCGACGCGCTCGACCACTGGCGTACGGCGGTGGCCGCGTGGGCGACGCGACCGTCACGGCCGGTTCCCGAGCCTGTACGGCAGGCCTTGCGCGCCGCCTGGGAGGACGATCTGGACGTACGCGCGGTGCTCGACGTCCTGCGGGACGTGGAGGACGCGCGGGACGTACCGGACGGGGCCCGGTTCGAGACGTACGCCTACGCCGACCGGCTCCTCGGACTGGAGCTCACTCGTCAGATCGGAGCATCGGCATGATGGTGCGCGCCGGAGCAGGCCCGCTGCGCAGACTGATCGTCCTGCGGCACGCCAAGTCCGCCTGGCCGCTGGGCGTCCGCGACCACGAGCGGCCCCTGGCACCACGGGGCCGCCGCGACGCCCCCGCCGTCGGGCGCGCCCTCGCCGAGGCGGACAGTCTGCCCGACCTCGCCGTGTGCTCCACGGCCGTACGGGCCCGTCAGACGTGGGAACTGACCGCCGCGGAGTGGGGCACCCCGCCGCCCGTACGGTACGA
Source organism: Streptomyces akebiae (assembly GCF_019599145.1). Classification (NCBI taxonomy): domain Bacteria; kingdom Bacillati; phylum Actinomycetota; class Actinomycetes; order Kitasatosporales; family Streptomycetaceae; genus Streptomyces; species Streptomyces akebiae. Next base: position 8,737,534 of record NZ_CP080647.1, read on the forward strand.
CGCGCGGGTGTACGCGGCCGAGGTGTCCGAGTTGCTGGACGTGGTGCGCGAGACCCCCGACCGGGTGAGGACGCTCCTGCTCGTCGGCCACAACCCGGGTCTGGAGGAACTCGTCCTCGACCTCGCCGGAGACGCCCTGGACGACGCGCTGGACGAGGTGCGCGCCAAGTTCCCCACCTCTGCGATGGCCTTCCTCTCCTGGCACGGCGAGACCTGGGCCGCACTCGCCCCGGGCACGGCCCTGCTGACGGACATGATCGTGGCCAGGGGCAAGAAGGGCACCAAGGGCAAGAAAGGCACCAAGGGCGAGCAGGGCAGGAGGGGCGCCTGATCGGCTCCCGTGGGGCACCCGTACCCCGGTCCGACGCCCGTGCCGGCCTGCCCCGGCCTGCGCATAGGCTGGCCCGATGCAGGACGAGTACCGCACCGTCGCCCGCGCCGGAGTGCACGAGACCGAGGTCAACCGCTCCCGTTTCCTGTGCGCGCTCGCTCCGGCGGCCACCGAGCGGGAGGCGCAGGACTTCGTCGCGGCCGTCCGCAAGGAGCACGCCGACGCCACGCACAACTGCTTCGCGTACGTCGTCGGCGCCGATGCGGCCGTCCAGCGGGCCAGTGACGACGGGGAGCCCGGCGGCACCGCCGGCGTCCCGATGCTCCAGATGCTGCTGCGACGGGACATGAGGTACGTCGTCGCCGTCGTCACCCGGTACTACGGCGGGGTCAAGCTGGGCGCGGGCGGCCTCATCAGGGCGTACGGCGGAGCCGTGGGCGAGGCGCTGGACACGCTCGGCACCATCACGCGCCGGCGCTTCCGGCTGGCCACGGTGACCGTCGACCACCAGCGCGCCGGCAAGGTGCAGAACGACCTGCGGTCCACCGGGCGCGAGGTCCGTGACGTGCGCTACGGCGAGGCCGTCACCATCGAGATCGGGCTGCCCGACGCCGACGTGGACACCTTCCGCGCCTGGCTCGCCGACACCACCGCGGGCACCGCCCGGTTCGAACTCGGCGGCGAGGCCTACGGGAACGGGTGAGCGAAAACACCCCTTGCGTCCCCTGCGTGCGACAGTGTCCGGTTCTCGCCGGTGCGCGTTAAATATGTGGACTGAGACCCTCCGTCGACGGGACACTTCCGACTTCCTAACTCCGGGAGTGTGATGGGGACAACAGATACGCGAGGGTCGACGCCGGGCAGGAGCGCGGTCGTTCTGGCCCTGCGCCGCTACGGTCGGGAACTGCTGCGCCTACGACGACTGGCCCTGCCCGCGCTGCTGCTGCCGGCCGTGGGCAACATCGGCATCCGCTATGTCGCCCCCCTGCTGATCGCCAAACTGGCAGGTCAGGCCGCCGACGAGGGCGGTCTCACCCTCGGCTCGGCGCTGCCGTACGTGGTGGGATTCGGTGTGACACTGCTGCTCGCCGAGGCCGTGTGGCGGGTCGGGCAGCACTGCCTGAACCGTGTGGACGCCCTCGGTATGGAACACCTGTACGTGAGCGGCATGGATGAACTCCTCGCCAAGGACGCGGCGTTCTTCCACGACAACTTCGCCGGCTCCCTGACCAAACGGGTGCTGAGCTTCGGCAAGCGCTTCGAGGACTTCGTCGACACGCTGACCTACCGGATCGTGGGCAGTGTCGTCCCCCTGCTGTTCGGGGCCGTGGTGCTGTGGAGCTACGAACCGATGCTCGTCGTCGGCCTCCTGCTGATGATCGCGGTGACCGTGGTGGCCGCGACACCGCTGATCCGCCGTCGGCAGCGGCTCGTCAACGACCGTGAGGCGGCGGTCGCCCGGGTCTCCGGCCATGTCGCCGACAGCCTCGTGAACATGGAGACCATCCGGGCGTTCGCGGCCGAGCGGCGGGAGGCCGAGGAACACCGCAGCCGCGTCGCGGATTCCCGGCGCCTGACGCTGCGGTCGTGGGACTACGGCAATCTGCGCGTCGACGTCCTGATCGCCCCCATGTCCGTCCTGACCAACGTGCTGGGGCTGCTGGTCGCCATCGCCTTCGGGGGCTCGGGCCGGGGGGTGGAGGAGGTCGTCGTCGCCTTCACCTACTACTCCAACGCGACCCAGATCATGTTCGAGTTCAACCAGATCTACCGGCGTCTGGAAAGCTCGATGACCGAGGCGGCGCAGTTCACCGAACTGCTGCTGGATCCGCCCACGGTGCTCGACCCGACGGATCCCGAACCTCTCGCCCCGCGCGACACAGGCGTCCGCTTCGAGACGGTGACCTTCGCCCACGCGGGCGCGAAGCCGATCTTCCAGGGACTCGACCTGGATGTGCCCGCGGGCGCGCGCATCGGGCTGGTCGGCAGGTCCGGCGGCGGCAAGACCACGCTCACCCGGCTCCTGCTGCGGATGTCGGACATCGACGACGGACGCATCCTCATCGGCGGGCAGGACATCAGCCGGCTGCGCCAGACCGACCTGCGCTCGCTGATCGCCTACGTCCCGCAGGAACCCGCCATGTTCCACCGCAGCCTGCGGGACAACATCGCCTTCGCCCGGCCCGGTGCCACCGACGAGGAGATCCGTGCGGCGGCCGAGGCCGCGCACGTCACGGAGTTCGTCGGCCAACTCCCCGACGGCTTCGCCACGCTGGTGGGGGAGCGGGGAGTGAAACTCTCGGGCGGCCAGCGCCAGCGCGTCGCGCTCGCGCGGGCCATCCTGCGCGACGCCCCGGTCCTGCTCCTCGACGAGGCGACCAGCGCGCTGGACTCGGAGAGCGAGATCCTCGTCCAGGACGCCCTGTGGCGGCTGATGGACGGACGGACGGCCCTCGTGGTCGCCCACCGTCTGAGCACCGTCGCCGGCATGGACCGTCTCGTCGTCCTCGACCGCGGGAACGTCGTCGAACAGGGCACCCACGAGGAACTGCTCACGGCGAACGGCGCCTACGCCAAGCTGTGGCAGCACCAGTCGGGCGGCTTCCTCGGCGAGAGCGCCGAGACCGACCTCGCGGGAACGGTCGGGGGCGCCGGTCTCGGTGGCCTGCCCGCACCGGCCGGCCCGGCGCCGACAGGGAGCTGAGAGCGAGCCGAGAGCGAGCCGAGAAGGAGCCGAGCAGGAGTCGAGAGCGAACCGAGCAGGAGCCGAGTGGGAGCCCCGCCCGTACCGGGTGGGGCTCCGCGGCACGTTCCGGCACCGGCCGGTCGTGGGGCGGCATCGGCCGGTCGTGGGGGCCGGCGGACCGAGGTCCGTGACGGGGCAGGTGCCGACAGGCGTTAGCGTGGTCGGTGCTGAGAGCGGGGCCGCGTCGGTCCGGTGCCGGGTCCACGGGTGAAATAGGGGGATGCATGCAGGTCGGAGCAGTTTCTTGAGAATTCTGCACACCTCCGACTGGCATCTGGGTCGGACGTTCCACCGGGTGAACATGCTCGGCGCGCAGGCCGAGTTCATCGGTCGTCTGGTCGCGACGGTGCGAGAGCGCGACGTCGACGCGGTGGTCGTGGCCGGGGACGTGTACGACCGGGCGGTGCCGCCGCTGGCCGCGGTCGAGCTCTTCGACGACGCCCTGCACCGCCTGGCCGAGCTGGACGTGCCCACGGTGATGATCTCCGGGAACCACGACTCGGCGCGACGGCTCGGTGTCGCGGCGGGCCTCATCGACCGGGCCGGCATCCATCTGCGGACGTCGGCCTCGGCCGCCGGGACGCCCGTGCTGCTGTCGGACGCCCACGGCGACGTCGCCTTCTACGGGCTGCCGTACCTCGAACCCGCCCTTGTGAAGGACGAGTTCGGGGTCGAGAAGGCGGGCCACGAAACGGTGCTCGCCGCCGCCATGGACCGCGTCCGGGCCGACCTCGCCACCCGGCCGACGGGCACCCGTTCCGTCGTCCTCGCCCATGCCTTCGTCACCGGCGGCGAACCCAGCGACAGCGAGCGGGACATCTCCGTCGGCGGCGTCTCCTCCGTGCCCGCCGGTGTCTTCGACGGTGTCGACTACGTCGCGCTGGGTCATCTGCACGGCAGCCAGACCCTCACCGACCGCGTGCGCTACTCGGGTTCCCCGCTGCCCTACTCCTTCTCCGAGGCCGAGCACCGCAAGAGCATGTGGCTGGTGGACCTCGGAGCCGACGGTTCGGTCGACGCCGAGCGGATCGACTGCCCCGTGCCACGGCCCCTCGCCCGGATCCGAGGGCGGTTGGACGACCTGCTCGCCGATCCGGACCTGGCCCGGCACGAGGAGGCATGGGTCGAGGCCACCCTGACCGACCCCGTCCGGCCGGCCGAGCCCATGGCCCGGCTGTGCGAACGCTTCCCGCACACGCTCAGTCTCGTCTTCGACCCCGAACGAGCCCCCGGCGACCCGGACGTCTCCTACGCCCGGCGCCTCGCCGGCCGGGACGACCAGCAGATCGCCGAGGACTTCGTGGCCCACGTCCGCGGTACCGGCCCCGACGAACACGAACGGACCGTGCTCAGGGACGCGTTCGACGCCGTACGGGCCGACGAGACGGTCCGGGAGGTCGCCCGATGAGACTCCACCGGCTCGACATCGCCGCCTTCGGCCCCTTCGGCGGCACCGAGTCCGTCGACTTCGACGACCTCTCGGCCGCCGGACTCTTCCTGCTGCACGGCCCGACCGGCGCCGGCAAGACCTCGGTCCTGGACGCCGTCTGCTACGCGCTGTACGGCTCGGTGCCGGGGGCCCGGCAGAGCGGCCAGGGCATGAACCTGCGCAGCGACCACGCGGCGCCCTCGACCCGCACCGAGGTCCGCCTCGAACTCACCGTCGCCGGACGCCGGTTGGAGATCACCCGGCAGCCCCCCTGGGAGCGGCCCAAGAAACGCGGCACGGGCACCACGATCGAGAAGGCGCAGAGCTGGCTGCGCGAGTACGACGCGGTCGCCGGCTCCTGGAAGGACCTCAGCCGCTCCCACCAGGAGATCGGCGAGGAGATCACCCAGGTCCTGGGGATGAGCCGGGAACAGTTCTGCCAGGTCGTGCTCTTGCCGCAGGGCGACTTCGCGCGGTTCCTGCGTGCCGACGCCGAGGCGCGCGGGCGGCTCCTCGGCCGCCTCTTCGACACCCACCACTTCGCCGCCGTCGAGAAGCGGCTCGCCGACCGCCGCCGGGAGACCGAGGCCCGGGTGCGCGAGGGCGACGCGGCCCTGCTCGCCGACGCCCACCGGATGCAGCAGGCGGCGGGGGACGCCCCGGACCTGCCCGAGCTGGCACCCGGGGACCCCGGTCTCGCCGACGCGGTCCTCGCCTGGGCCGCCGTCGCCCGCAGCACCGCCCGGGAACGGCTCACCATCGCCCACTGCGCGCGGGCGGCGGCTGAGTCGGCCCGGGCCGCGGCCGACCGCGTCCTGGCCGACGTACGAGAACGGGCGCGGCTGCAACGGCGGTTCGCGGAGGCCCGGGAGCGGGCCGCACGGCTGGAGGAACGGGCGGACGCCCACCGGGAGGACCGGGCGCGGATGGAGCGCGCCCGCAAGGCGGAGGCCGTCGCTCCGGCACTGGAGCTGAGGGACGCGGCCGAGGCCGACCACCGGCGGGCGACGGCGGAGGAGGAGGACGCCCGAGCGCGCCTGGAGGGAGCGTACGCCGACGCGGGTGCCGCCGGACTGGCTGCTGCCGCCCGCAGGGCCTCGGAGGAGTTGGGGGCGCTGGAGTCGGCCCGTCGTGCCGAGCGGCGGCTCGCCGTACTCCGCACCGAGCAGGCCGAGTTGGACAGCGAGGAGCGGGCGGACGAGGGCGTCCTGCAGGACGCCGAGGGCTGGCTCGCCGAGTGGGAGTCCACCCGGGCCGCCCTGCAGAGCCGTATCGAGTCCGCGCAGGAGGCCGCCGCCCGCGCCGAACAGCTCGCCGTGCGGCGGGAGCCCGCCGAGCAGCGGCTCGCCGCCGCCCGTCAGCGCGACCAGCTCGGCCGCGACACCGACGAGGCCCAGGCGCGGGTGCTCCGGCTGGCCGAGCGGGCGGCGCAGGCCCGCACCCACTGGCTGGACCTCAAGGAACAGCGGCTGTCGGGGATCGCGGCGGAGTTGGCCGCCGGACTCGTCGAGGGGCAGCCGTGCGCCGTCTGCGGCGGCACGGAACACCCCGAACCCGCCCAGAAGGTCGCAGGACATGTCGACCGGGAGGCGGAGGAGGAGGCACTCGCCGCGTTCCAGCGGGCCGACGAGGAGCGGGCCGGGGCCGAGCGGCAACTGGGTCTCGCGCAGCGGGCGTTGGCCGCCGCCGGCGCCGAGGCGGGCGACGCGCCGACCGAGCGGCTCGCGGCGACGGCGGCGGAGCTGGAGCGGGAGCACACGCAGGCCCGGCGTCGCGCCGTCGACCTCCACCCCGCCCAGGAGGCGCTGCTGCACGCCGAGCAGGAGCGCGACCGGCGGGCCGCCGCACGACAGGAGGCGGCGGTCAGGGCCGCGTCCCGCGAGACCCGGCGCGACACGCTGGCGCGGGAACGAGCCACCCTGGAGGCCGAGTTGACGCAGGCCCGGGGCGACGCCGAGAGCGTGGCCGAGCTGGCCGGGCGGCTGGAGGCGTGGGCCGCGAAGCTCGGTGGGGCCGCCGAGGCCGCCCGAGTGGCCGACGACACCGCGCAGCGTCTGAAGGACGCCGACGCGCGCCTCGCCGACGCGGCGTTCCGCGCCGGGTTCGACACGCCACGGGACGCGGCCGCGGCCGTGCTCGACGACGCCGCCCACCGCGATCTCCAACACCGCCTCGACGCCTGGCAGTCGGAGGAGGCGGCCGTACGGGCGGTGCTCGCCGAGCCCGAGACGGCCGCCGCGGCCGAGCAGCCGCCCGCCGACCTCGCGACCGCCGAACGGGATGCCGAAGCCGCCACCCGGCGTCTCCAGGACGCGGTCTCCGCGTGGGACGCCGCCGAGCGGCGCCGCACGGAACTCGACCGGCTGTCCGCGCGGGCCGCCGTCTCCGTGCGCGGGCTGGCACCGCTGCGCGAGGAGTACGACCGTGTCGCCCGGATGGCGGGCCTCGCGGCCGGCACCTCCGCCGACAACGAGCGCCGGATGCGCCTGGAGGCGTACGTCCTCGCCGCCCGTCTGGAACAGGTCGCCGCCGCCGCGACCGTACGGCTCCAGCGGATGTCCTCCGGCCGCTACACCCTCGTCCACTCCGACGACCGTGCCGGACGCGGTCGCAGCGGTCTCGGACTGCACGTCGTCGACGCCTGGACGGGGCGGGAGCGGGACACGGCCACGCTCTCCGGCGGGGAGACGTTCTTCGCCTCCCTCGCGCTCGCCCTCGGTCTGGCCGACGTCGTCACCGACGAGGCGGGCGGCGTACGGCTCGACACCCTCTTCATCGACGAGGGGTTCGGCAGCCTCGACGACCAGACCCTCGACGAGGTCCTCGACGTCCTCGACGCACTGCGCGAACGCGACCGCAGTGTCGGCATCGTCAGTCACGTCGCCGACCTGCGCAGGCGGGTCCACGCGCAGTTGGAGGTCGTGAAGGAGCGGACGGGATCGGTCGTGCGGCAGCGGGGCCGGTGATCCGGCGGGCGGGGCGGGCTGTACGGCGGCGATGTCAGTGACCCAGCGGGCGCCGGGGCAGCGGTGAGGAGTAGACGACGCTCGTCGTCACCGAACCGAGTGCGCCGATCCTGCCCGACACCTCCTCCAGATGGCGCATCGAACGGGCCGCGACCTTGATCACGAAACAGTCGTCGCCCGTGACGTGGTGCGCCTCCAGGATCTCGGGCGTGACGGCCACCAGGTCGTGGAACGGCTTGTAGTTCCCGTGGGGGTAGCGCAGGCGGACGAACGCCAGGATCGGCAGCCCCAGCCGCTCCGGGTCCACGACGGCCGCGTAGCCTTGGATCACGCCCGCCTCCTCCAGCCGCCGCACCCGCTCGGTGACGGCGCTCGCCGACATCGACACGGCGCGGGCGAGCTCGGCGAAACTGGCCCGGCCCTCGCGCTGGAGGACCTCCAGGATGCGCCAGTCGGTGGCATCGGGCAGATACGGGGAATTCGTGGCCATGCCGGATGGATAGCAGGGGAATCCCCGGCCGAACAAGGTCCGAGCCGTGGATCGCCCCTTCAGGACGGTGATCACCCGTCGTAGATTTCCGGTGAGGGAAACAAGGGCTCCCCCGAGGGAAAGGCCAGCTCATGACCGTCGCCGCCGCATCCGCCGTCAACCCCGTCCTGCGTGTCGCCCCCGCCGCCCCGGCCGAGGCCGCCGCGTACTTCCGGGCCGCCCTCGCCTTCCACGCCGACGTCTCCGACGTGGCCGCCGCCCTCGCCGCCGACGGAGACCCCGGCTTCGTGGTCCTCGACTCCCGCTCCACCGCGTCCTGGGACCAGGGGCACGTGCCGGGCGCGGTCCACCTCCCCACCGCCCTCATCCCCGAGCAGGCCGAGCGCCTGCTCGACAAGTCCGTGCCGGTCGTCACCTACTGCTGGGGCCCCGGTTGCAACGGCGCGACCCGCGCCGCCCTGGCCCTCGCCGAACTCGGTTTCCAGGTCAAGGAGATGCTCGGCGGCTTCGAGTACTGGGCCCGCGAGGGCTTCGCGTACGAGACCTGGGAGGGCGCGGCGCGGCGCGAGGCCGACCCGCTGACCGCGCCCGTGGACGCCGAGGACTGCGGTTGCTGAACCCTTGCCGGCCGCCTTGCTGACAGCATGTCAAGAAGCTTTCGGGGGTGGCGAGTTAGGCCCGGATATCGCCGTGTAGCTTCTGGGCATGGCTGGATACGCGGACGCGGCGGTGGTGCCCCATGTGGTGCGGTGGGTGGAGTCGAGCGGTGGACCGCTCATAGCGATACCGGAGGCGGTGCTGCCGTTCTGGGCGGGCGCCGACGGCGACGAGACGTCCTCGGACTACGACCGGGCCTGCGACGTGGACGGACACGTCGGCCTGTTGCCGGTCGGCGACACCCGCGCCCTGGTGCTCGGCGACGAACCCGCGTCCACCACGTATCTGCCCGAGCACGGCACCTTCGTCCGCTGGTGCGCGGCCGACACCGAGACCGAGCTCCTGGCGGGCGTTCCGGCGGCGCTCGACACCGCGGCCTGGGAGCCGGAGCTGCACTGGCGGGTGCCCGGGTCGGTCGTCCTCCTCGACGCCGTGTGGCCCGGCAGGTCGCTGCGGGAGACGGACCATGTACGGGTGGAGCTGGCTCCCGGCCTGTACGGGATCAGCGCGGCCCAGGTCTGGACGGGCCCGGAGACGTGGCTCGGCCTGGTCCGGGTGAGACCGCTGGCCGGCACGTGAGGCCTCCGTCCGGGAGGTGAGATCCCTGGCGGGGAGGTGCGATCCTGGCCGGGCGGTGAGGCCTCCGGCCGGGAACGGGCTCTCTGGTACGGCGCGGGCTCTCCGGCCGACCGAAACCGGCGCGGGCGGCCGGGCCCCAGCCGTCGAACTGCGGGGCCCCGGCCTGCCCGGATCACAACCGGGACAGCTCGTCCACCAGGTCGTCCAGGCCCAGCGAGCCCTGGGACAGCGCGGCCATGTGCCACGCCTTGGCGTCGAAGGCCTCGCCGTGGCGACGCTTGGCGTTCTCCCGGCCCAGCAGCCAGGCCCGCTCGCCGAGCTTGTAGCCGATGGCCTGGCCCGGCATCGTCAGATAGCGCGTCAGCTCGCTCTCCACGAAGTCCGCCGGACGGCTGCTGTGGGCGCCGAAGAACTCCTGGGCCAGATCCACGGTCCAGCGCTCGCCCGGGTGGAACGGCGAGTCGGCCGGGATCTCCAGCTCCAGGTGCATACCGATGTCGACGATGACCCGGGCCGCGCGCATCATCTGCGCGTCCAGATAGCCCAGCCGCTCCTCCGCGTCCTTGAGGAAGCCCAGCTCGTCCATGAGCCGCTCCGCGTACAGGGCCCAGCCCTCGGCGTTGGCGCTGACCCCGCCGATCGTGGCCTGGTAGCGGGACAGGTCGTCCTTGACGTACACCCACTGGGCGAGCTGGAGATGGTGGCCGGGAACGCCCTCGTGGTACCAGGTGGAGACCAGGTCGTACACCGGGAAGCGGGTCGCCCCCATCGTCGGCAGCCAGGTGCGGCCCGGGCGGGAGAAGTCCTCGGTCGGGGCCGAGTAGTACGGGGCCGCCGCGCCGCCGGGCGGGGCGATGCAGGACTCGACCTTGCGCACCGGCTCGGCGAGGTCGAAGTGGGTGCCGTCCAGCGCCTCGATCGCCTCGTCCATCAGCGACTGCAGCCACGCGCGGACCTCGTCGACGCCCTCGATGTGCCGGCCGTGCTCGTCCAGATGCGCCAGCGCCACCCATGGCGTCTCGGCGCCGGGCAGGATCTTCGCGGCCTCCTGCCTCATCTCACCGAGCAGCCGGTGGAACTCCGCCCAGCCGTACGCGTACGCCTCGTCGAGGTCCAGATCCGAGCCCGTGAAGTAGCGCACCAGCCTGCCGTAGCGCTCCCGGCCGACCGTGTCCGGCGCCCCCTGCACCGCCGGGGCGTACACGTCACGCATCCAGTCGCGCAGTTCCACCACGGCCCGGGTCGCGCCGCGAGCCGCCTCGTCCAGCTCCGCCCGCAGCGACGCGGGGCCCGCCGACGCGAAGTCCTCGAACCAGCCGCGCCCCGAACCGTCCGTGTCCGCCCACTCGGTGAGCTGGCCGATGAAGGTCGCTGTCGGACGGGGGCCCGCGTACAGCTTGCGCTTCAGCCCGAGCGCCAGGGACTCGCGGTACCCGGCGTACGCCGTCGGCACCGCGCGCAGCCGCTCGGCGATGGCCGCCCAGTCCTCCTCGGTCTCCGCCGGGGTGATCGTGAACACCTCACGCACCTCGTGCGGCGGCGTGACCATGTTGCCGACGGCGCGCAGCCCCTCCTCGGCCTCGTGCACGGCCAGCTCCGCCGTCAGCCGCTCCCGCAGCAGGCGCGCACACCGGCGCTCGGCGTCACTGTCCGCGCCCGGTCGCTGCTCCGCCTCGTCGAGCCGCGCGAGTGTCGTCCGGATCAGCTCCGCACGGGCCTCCTGACCGGCCGGCGAGGTGTCCGGCAACTTGCTGGAACTCTCCTTCACGCCCAGATACGTGCCGGTCACGGGGTCGAGGGCGATGAGGTCGTCGACATACGCGTCGGCGACCTCACGGGGCAGGGGGCTCTTGGTGTCAGACATGCCGACAATCTTGGTACGGCCGCCGGGGCGGCGTCAGCTGCTTACCGGGCGCTTGGGCCTTACGTCGGCCGGATTCCGCTCAGGGCGTGATCAGCGTCCGAGGCCGGTCGGCGTTCGCCGGTTCAGGGCGAGGGCCGGTCCGCGTCCGGCGGCAGCAGGGGCCCGCACTCCCACTGCTGGAAGATCAACCGGGTCTCCACCCGCGCGACCTCGCGCTGTGACGTGAACTCGTCGAGGACCAGGCGCTGCAGATCCGCCATGTCCGCCACCGCGACATGCACGAGATAGTCGTCCGGTCCGGTGAGGTGATAGACGGTCCGCGACTCCGGCAGGGCCCGGATCCGCTCCACGAACGGCCCCACCAACTCCCGCCGGTGCGGCCGGACCTGCACCGACAGCAACGCCTCCAGTCCCCGTCCCAGCTTGGCCGGATCCAGCCGCAGCTGATGGCCGAGGATCACGCCCGCACGGCGCAGCCGTGTCACCCGGTCCAGACAGGTGGACGGCGCGACCCCGACCTGCGCCGCCAGGTCCCGGTACGTCGTCCGGGCGTCGTTCTGCAACAGCCGCAGCAGATGGAGATCCACCGGATCGAGTACGACGGAATCGGCCATTGTTCGAACGTAGCACGGTGTTCGAACTCCGACGTCCGGTCGATGTTCACCCTGACGTCCATGAACTCAGCGAGCACGCACGCGTACGACCACGCACGCACCACGCCGAGAGCACTCGCCACCGAGGCGGTGCACGCCGGCCGCGACGACCTCGCGCGCCAGGGCCTGCACGCCCCGCCGATCGACCTGTCGACCACGTACCCCTCGTACGACAGCCGGGGCGAGGCCGCCCGCATCGACGCCTTCGCCGGTGACGGCGCCCAGCCGGAGGGCCCGCCGATCTACGGACGGCTCGGCAACCCGACCGTCGCCCGATTCGAGACCGCCCTCGCCCGTCTCGAAGGCACCGAGAGCGCGGTCGCCTTCGCCAGCGGTATGGCCGCCCTCAGCGCCGTCCTCCTCGTCCGCGCCTCGACGGGCCTGCGGCACGTCGTCGCCGTACGGCCCCTGTACGGCTGCAGCGACCATCTCCTCACGGCCGGGCTGCTCGGCACCGAGGTCACCTGGGTCGACCCGGCCGGCGTCGCGGACGCGCTGCGCCCCGACACGGGCCTGGTCCTCGTCGAGTCCCCGGCCAACCCGACCCTCGCCGAACTGGACCTGCGGGCCCTCGCGCACGCCTGCGGCTCGGTCCCGCTCCTCGCGGACAACACCTTCGCCACGCCCGTCCTGCAACGCCCCGTCGAACAGGGCGCCCGGCTCGTCCTGCACAGTGCCACCAAGTATCTCGGCGGGCACGGGGACGTCATGGCCGGGGTCGTGGCCTGCGACGAGGAGTTCGCCGGACGGCTCCGTCAGGTCCGCTTCGCCACCGGCGGCGTCCTGCACCCGCTCGCCGGCTACCTCCTTCTGCGGGGCCTTTCCACGCTCCCGGTCCGCGTCCGGGCGGCCTCCGCGACCGCCGCCGAACTCGTCCGCCGCCTCGCCGCCGACCCGCGCGTCGCCCGCGTCCACTATCCGCGCATCGGCGGCGCCATGATCGCCTTCGAGGTCCACGGCGACCCGCACGACGTCATCGCCGCCGTCCGCCTCATCACCCCGGCGGTGAGCCTCGGCAGCGTGGACACGCTCATCCAGCACCCGGCCTCGATCAGCCACCGCATCGTGGAGGAGACGGACCGCCGCGGTGCCGGGGTGAGCGACCGGCTCCTGCGGATGTCGGTGGGCCTGGAGGACATCGAGGACCTGTGGGCGGACCTGGACGGTGCGCTGGGCGACCGGATGGCCGGGACACCGGGCGAACGGATCACGGCCGAGGCGGCCACCCGCCAGGCGGTCATCCGCGAGGCGGCCACCAGCTAGATGGCCGGGGTCGGGCCAGGTGGCCGGGGCCGGCCCCCGCCCACCACACCCGACCCACCCCGTCACCCCCTGCTCCGACCCTCCACCGCTTCGACGACCCCCACCTCGGACAACCGCGCGGTGATCACCAGCGTCCCCTCCTCGATCTGGTAGTCGAGCGGCAGCTCAAGACCGCGCATCGCCGCGACCATCCCCGTGTTGGACGACTGCGTCACCACGTACACGTTCTCGCAGCCCGTCTCGGCCGCCATCTCCACCAGACGGCGCAGCAGCTCGCTGCCGATGCCCCGCCGCTGCCACTCGTCCTCGACGAGCAGCGCGATCTCGGTCTCGTCGCCGTCCCAGAGGAGGTGTCCCAGACCGACGAGGCGCCCCGAGGCCGTCTGCACGGCGAGCGTCCGCCCGAAGCGCGGGCTGAGCAGGTGCTTGAGGTACCGGTCGGCGTCACCCACGGGCCCGTGGTACCGCATGGTCAGCGTGCGTGCGGAGCACCGCTCGTGCATCGCCTTCGCCGCCCGCAGGTCGCCGGCGTCCGCACGGCGCACCGTGATGTCGTTGCCCTCCGGCAGGGTCAGGACGTCCTGGCTGCGCGGGATGCGGGGCCCGAGCCGCGCGTCCAGCTCCACCAGAGCCCGCGCCCGCGCGAACTCGGTCGGCGTGAACGGCAGATACGGCCGCTCCACCGTGATCACCCCACCCTCCGGAGCCCGCAGCCGCATCACCGTGTCCTCCAGGGCCCCCTCGACCGGGACGCTCTCCTGGGCCCGGCCCGAGCCGGGAGCGGTGGCGGGCAGCGAGCGGATGGTGCAGCGGCCGAGCAACTGCCTCAGCGCGAGCGGGAGTTCCGCAGCGTCCAGTGCCGTGCGCGTGGCCAGGCCGAGGATCCTGGTCGGCGCGTCCACCAGGTCGTGGGCGTCACCGCGCTCGATCCAGATCCCGGTGCCGCCCGACTCCGCCACGGCCCGGCCGATCTCGGAGGCCGACAGTTCCTCGGGCGCCCTCAGCAGGAACTCGTCCACCGTGCCCTCGGCCAGGGGATGCGTCTGCAGGCTCAGGATGTCGACCCTGAGTTCCGCGAGCGCCGTGCACAGCGCGGCCAGCGAACCCGGCTGGTCCTTCACGGTCGTCCGCATACGCCACATCAGGGTCGCACCGGAGACCCCCGGAAGGACCGCCTCCGACGGCCCGGCCTGCCGCCCCTCGGCGAGCGGCGGCCGGGCGTCGGTATCGCTCGTCGGCGGCGCGTGACCGTGGCGCCGTTCCCACCAGCCACGGAACCCGGCCGTCACGGAGCGCAGTCGGTGGTGCACGGGGCGGCCGTTGCCCGCCCGGGTCACATCAGTCATGTCCTGAGTCATGTGGCCACTGTGAACGAACGGTGTTGCGTGATCACGAACGCTTTGTGACTGACCGGTAAAAGCATCGTTCCGTACCTTTTGTTGCTTTTTCTATGACCGATGCCGTCGAAACCGATGCCAACGATGACCGGGGAGGTCAAACCAGCGCGGAAGCGCCCGTCGGGTCACTGCCCGACGAGACCCGGCTGGAGCACCTTCGTGTACAGCACGGTCCCGTCCTGCTCCCGCAGCCGGACCGTCAGCTCCCCGCTGTGGCCGTCGATGTCGACCTCGCCGAAGAACTGGTAGCCGCCCGCCGGAGACACGTTCGCCGTGGTCGGCGCCTTGACGAAGACCCGCTCGGGGCCGAAGGTGCCGTCCAGCGCGTTCGCCGGGAAGGCGCCGGCGTTCAGCGGGCCGGAGACGAACTCCCAGAACGGCTCGAAGTCGGTGAAGGCGGCCCGCGACGGCTGGTAGTGCTGCGCCGAGGTGTAGTGCACATCGGCCGTCAGCCACACCGTGCCGGTGACCTTGCGGTGCTTGATGAACCGCAGCAACTCGGCGATCTGCAGCTCCCGCCCCAGCGGAGCGCCCGGGTCGCCCTGCGCCACGGCCTCGATGTTCGGCCTGCCGTCCCCGGTGTCGGGCACGACCAGGCCGAGCGGCATGTCGGAGGCGATCACCTTCCACACCGCACGCGACCGTGACAGCTCCCGCTTGAGCCACTCCAACTGCTCGGCTCCGAGAATGCCCACCGGGTCGGTGGTCTGCGTACCGGGCGAGTTGGCGTCGCGGTACGTCCGCATGTCCAGCACGAACACGTCCAGCAGGGGACCGTGGCGCACCACCCGGTGCACGCGGCCCTCCCGGGCGCCCGGCCGCAGCGTGGAGATCGGGAAGTACTCGCTGAACGCCCGCCGCGCCCGCGCCGCCAGCACGTCGACGCTCTTCTCGGTGTACCGGGTGTCGGTGAGGATCTCGCCCGGGTACCAGTTGTTGGTGACCTCGTGGTCGTCCCACTGCGCGATCGCCGGGACCTGGGCGTTGAACCGCTTGAGGTTCTCGTCCAGCAGGTTGTAGCGGAAGTTGCCCCGGAACTCGGCGAGCGTCTCCGCGACCTTGGACTTCTCCTCCGTGGTGACGTTCCGCCAGGTGCCGCCGCCGGGGAGCGCCGCCGTCGCGGCGAGGGGACCGTCCGCGTAGATGGTGTCACCGCTGAACAGGAAGAAGTCCGGGTCCAGCGCGCCCATCGCGTCGAAGATCCGGTAGCCACCGCGGTCCGGGTTGATGCCCCAGCCCTGCCCGGCCAGGTCGCCCGACCACACGAACCGTGCCCCGGAGCGGCGCTTCAGGGACGTCGTACGGAACGTCCCGGTGACCGGTTCCCCGGTGCGGCGCGGGTCGTCCGGGTCGGCGAGCAGCACCCGGTAGTGGATCTGTTCGCCCGAGGGCAGCCCGCGCAGCCGCGTCGTACCGGTGAAGTCCGTGCCGGCGTCCAGCAGCGGGCCGTGCCATCTGCGCGGATGGCGGAACGACTCGGTGGCGGACGTCTCGACGATCATGCGCGCCGGACGGTCCGACCGTACCCACACCAGCCCGGAGTGCGCCGTCACGTCCCCGGCCTGCACACCCCAGCCCGCCTCGGGACGCCCCGAGAGGGCCAGCGCGGGCGCCGAGCCGAGCGCGACGGAACCGGGCAGAGCCAGCGCCGCCGACGCGGCGAACGAGCCGCGCAGCACGCTGCGGCGACCGGGCAGGGAACTCGGCGGACGGTGTGACATGAATGCGCCTCCAGCAACGGATCCGGCCAATGTGCACAGCCACAACTACGCGTACGCCGCAGCGCACACGGAAACGACAAGTGAACAACTGCGCGGCACGTGGGGGAAGGCGACACGGCAGACCCCAGGGGGTACCCGCGCGTGGCTCCTGAGGCATGCCTGGTGGCCGCCCGCGTCCCTGAAATGCCTACGGCCCTCCCTGGAAAAGCACGGGGCGCAGCCCCTGCTTTTCCAGGGAGCGCGGGGAACCGCGCGACCAGCCCCCACCGGACCCGCACCTGGGGGTAGAAGGGGCGCAGCCCCTGGGGGGAGGGACGGGTAGGGGCGGCGGGGGCGAAAAACTCACGTCACCCCACCACACCCGCCAACACCCCCACCCCCTCCCGAATCCGCGCTGCGGAAAGATGCGCGTACCCCAACACCAACCGCACCCGCGAATCCGGCACCCGCCCGTACGCCCCCAGCCCCCGCACCGCCACCCCACCCGCCCGAGCCCGCTCAAGGAACGGCTCGACCGCCCCGTACCGTTCCGGCAGCGCCACGATGACGTGCAGCCCGGCGGCGATCCCCGACACCTCCGCCCCGGGAAAGTGCTCGGCGAGCGCCGACACCAGCACGTCACGCCGCTCCCGGTACGCCCGCTGACACCGCCGCAACTGCCGGTCGTAGTCCCCCCGCTCCACGAACCGCGCGAAGAGCGCCTGGTCGATGGTGGGATGTCCGAGATCCATGGTCCGCTTGAGCTCGACGACCTCCCGCGCCAGCCACGCCGGCACGAGGAGCCAGCCGAGCCGCAGCCCCGGTGCGAGGGACTTGCTGACGGACCCGGTGTAGGCGACCCGCTCGGGGTCGAGCCCCTGCAACGCTCCCACGGGGGCGCGGTCGTAGCGGAAGTCCCCGTCGTAGTCGTCCTCGACGATCAGCCCGTCCACCGCCCGCGCCCAGTCGAGCAGTTCGCTCCGCCGCCCCGCGGAGTACGCGATCCCGGTCGGGAACTGGTGCGCCGGCGTCGTCACCACCGCCCGCACCCCTGATTCCCGCAGCGGGCCGATCGCCGGCCCGTCCTCGTCCAGCGGCAACGGCACGGTGCCGAGCCCGGTGGCGGCGTACAGCGCCCCGTGCTCGGGGCTGCCGGGGTCCTCGACGCCGACGACGCGGGTCCCGCGCGCGTGGAGCGCGAATCCGAGCAGCGTGGTGGCCTGGGCCACCCCGGAGACGACGACGATCCGCTCCGGGTCGGCGACCACGCCCCGTCGCCGGGCGAGCAGTTCGGCGAGCGCGGTGCGCAGCCGCGGCAGCCCACGCGGATCCGGGTAGCCCAGCTCGTGATGCGGCAGCTCCGCGAGGACCCCGCGCTGGGCCGCAGCCCATGCCGCGCGGGGGAACAGCGACAGGTCGGGCGTCCCGGGCACGAAGTCGACGCGGGCACCCGGCGCACGCGGAGCGAGGTCACGCGCCCGCGGCAGCACGGGCGTACGCACGGCGGCGCCGACCCAGGTCCCGGCGCCCCGGCCGCTGCGCAGATATCCCTCCGCGACCAGCTGCTCGTACGCCTCCGTCACCAGCCCGCGCGAGACCCCGAGGTCGGCGGCCAGCTCCCGACTCGACGGCAGCCGCGTCCCCCGCGCGAGGCGCCCCGACCGGATCGCCTCCCGCAGCGCCGCCTGCAACGTGCGTCCACGCGCGCGTGGGGACGCGTCCGCGACGGGCAGCAGCAGCTCCCAGGCGGCGGCCCAGGGAGCGGCCCCCGAGAGTGCGCCGGGGTCGGAATTGGTCTCCGATGACGTCATGGAAGTGGACCTTAAACCGGACCGCCCGGCTCCCTAGCGTCGCGACCATGAAGCCCATGCCCACCCCTCCCGCGACCCCCACCACCTCCGCGACCCCCACCGCCTCCACGGCCCCGGCCTCTTCGACGGTCTCCGGAGCCCTCCTCGCCGCCCTCGCCTGCGTACTCGTCGGCGGTTCCTTCACCGCCAACAGCGTCCTGGGCGCCTACCCGTACGCGGGCGGCCAGTTCCTTCGTTACGGCCTCGCCTGTCTCCTGCTGCTCCCCCTGCTCGGCCGGGGCGGCGCGGCCCCCCTGCGCCGACTGACCGCACGTCGGTGGGCCCGGCTGGGACTGCTCGCGGCGGTCGGCATGGTCGGCTTCAACATCGCCGTGATCGCGGCCGAACACTCGGCGGAACCGGCGGTACCGGGGGTCTTCGTGGGCTGCGCCCCGGTGGCCGTGGCCGTCCTCGTCCCGTTGTCGGAGGGCAGGCGCCCCCAACGCGTGGTCCTCCACGGGGCGTTGCTGGTGGCGGCCGGCGCGTTCACCGTCCAGGGCTGGGGACGTACGGACGGCGCGGGCATCGCCTTCTCGGTGTGCGCGCTGGCGGGCGAGATCGGGTTCGCCGTGCTGGCCGTGCCGGTGCTGCGCCCGCTCGGGCCGCGCTTGCTGTCGGCGGCCGTGTGCGCGGTGGCCGCGGTCGAGTCGGCCGTCGTCGGCGTGGCCGTCGACGGCGGCGCGTGGCTGCGCCGCCCGGACGGCACGGAGTCGCTCGCGCTGCTGTGGCAGGCGGCGGTCGTCACGGTGATCGGATTCGTGTGCTGGTACATGGGCATGCAGCGCATCGGCGCCGAGCGCGCCACCCTCTTCTCCGGCCTCATCCCGGTGGCCGCCGCCTGCACGGCTCCTCTCGTCGGCACGGGTTCCTACGGTGCCGCGCAGGCCGTCGGCAGCGCGCTGGTGGGCGTCGGGGTCGCCCTGGGCGCGGGGGCGTTGTCGCGCCGCCGGGCGGCGGCCACCGGGGAGGGCCGGTCAGCGGCTGCCGTCGAGGATGACCCGGGCGACCAGCGCGGGGTCGTCGTTCATGGGGCAGTGGCCGCAGCCGGGCAGCCGCACCAGCCGGGCGCCCGGGATGACGCGCTTGGCGCGGACACCCTGACGGCGGACGAGCAGCCAGTCCCGGGTGCCCCAGGCCACGGTGACGGGAAGACCGGGGACGTCGTCGGTGAACAGGACACTGCCACCGGCCCGCAGGGTCTCGTCGAACCCGGTGGCCCCGGCCAGCGCGAGCGTCTCGGCGACGACCGCCTCGGGTGACCGGCGGCTCGGACGGGCGTAGATGGTGCTCGTCAGGGCGGTGCGGCCGGCCGCCGACCGGGACAACCGCTCGACCAGCGGGAGCGGCAGCCGTCGGGAGATGTGCCGCATGGTGAGCAGGACACCGAACGCGTAACGCCGCTCGGCCTCGTTCCAGAAACCCGCCGGGGACAGCGCGGTGACGGACCGTACGAGCTTCTCGCGGCCCAGCTCCAGGGCGAGCAGACCGCCCAGGGAGTTGCCCGCGACATGGGGGCGGTCGAGTTCCAGCGCCTCGCAGAAGGCACCGAAGACGGCGGTCGTCGTGGGCAGGTCGTAGGTGAGTCCGTCCGGCAGCGCGGGCGACGCGCCGAAGCCGGGCAGGTCGACGGTGATGACCTCGCGCTCGGCCGCCAGGATGTGCGTCACCGGGTCCCAGGCCTGGCGGTGGTGACCGATGCCGTGCAGCAGGAGCAGCGGCTCACCGGTGCCCTCGCGGGTGTAGGAGACCGTCACGGACCGCGGACCGAGCGGGGAGGGAACCTGGAAGGAGACCGTGGCGGCGGACATGGTGCTGCTCCTCGTCTGGGCGGATGGACGCGCCGGCGTGGGCGGTCGTAGACAGCTTGTCAGCAACTGCTACCGGCGGGTAGTCCCCTGGAGTGACAAGCCGCGCGCAGCCTCGGAATCGCCTGGACACGGCCCGGCCCGCCGGGTTGGGATGGAACGGTGACCACCGACATCGCGATCGACGTCTTCGAAGAGCACCGTCCCGTCCTGATGGGAGTCGCCTACCGCATGCTCGGCCGGGTCGCCGACGCCGAGGACGTCGTCCAGGACGCCTGGCTGCGCTGGTCCGGCGCCGACCGCTCCGACGTACGGGAACCGCGCGGCTTCCTGGTCCGTGTCACCACCCGTCTCGCCATCGACCGGCTCCGCCAGGTGCAGTCGCGCAACGAGGCCTACCCCGGCCCCTGGCTGCCCGAGCCGTACGTCACCGACTACGGGGCCACCGTCCCGGACACCGCCGAGCGGGCCGTCCTCGCCGACACCGTCTCCCTCGCCGTCCTGGTCGTCATGGAGTCCCTCTCACCCCTGGAACGCGCCGTGTTCGTGCTCCGGGAGGCCTTCGGCTACCCGTACGCCGAGATCGCGACCATGATCGACCGTGCCGAGCCGGCCGTGCGCCAGCTCGCCGGGCGGGCCCGCAGACACGTCGACGAGCGGCGCCCGCGCTACGAGGTCGATCCCGTCGAACGCCGTGAGCTGACGGAGAGGTTCCTCGCCGCCGCGGCAGGTGGCGACCTCGACGGACTCATGGCGCTGCTGGCTCCCGACGTCCGGCTGGTGGGCGACGGCGGCGGCATCGGCAAGGCCCCGGTGCGGGTCCTCGAAACCGCCGACAAGGTCGGACGCTTCGTGCACGGCGCGGCCGGCAAGGGCGTACGGGACGCGTCGTTCCGGTTCATGGAGATCAACGGCGCTTTCGCCGTGGTCCTCCTGTCCGGCGGCAAGGTCGACAGCGTGTTCCAACTCGATGTCGCCGACGGCCGTGTCCAGTGCGTCTACGTCGTGCGCAACCCGGAGAAGCTGCTCTCCCTGGCGGCCATGAAGCCTTGATGAACGCTGCCGGGCGTCCGACCTGTCGGATGCCTGAGGGTTCGATGATTGGTCTTGACCAAGGGTGGGGGCAGGCCTATGGTCGCAAGAAAGTGCAACAACCTTTAATAAACAAGGGCGCTAAAAACGCCGCCGGGACACGGCGAAGCAGCGGAGGACAGGGTGGGGACCCAGCAGCTGGAAACGGTGCCGGAACCGAAGTACTGGCATCTGAAGACCGTGCTCAGTGAGGCATTGGACTCCGAGTTCTCGGTGGGGGAGATCCTGCCCAACGAACGTGACCTCGCAGCCCGCTTCGGCGTCGCCCGGGCCACCCTCCGCCAGGCGCTGGAGCAGCTCGAACTGGAGGGCCGACTCCAGCGCCGTCGCGGTGTCGGCACCACCGTCGCGCCCCCACGCGTGGGTGTCGCCGTCGGCACCGAACAGCACGCCTGGCCGGGCACCGTCGGCGACGCCTGGCAGGCCGTGGACTGCACAACCTCGGCACCGCCCGCCGCGGTCGCCGACATCCTGGAGAGCGTCCACGGCGAGCAGGTGCACGTCGTGCGCCGCTCCCGTATGTCGCACGGCCACCCCGTCGCCGCCGAACTGCTCTACATCCCGGCGGACTCCGTGCCCGCCCTCTCCGCCATAGACGCGCCCTCCGGTGCCGCACGCGCGCGTGCCGTCCTGCGTGAGCTGCAGCGCCTGGAGCTGGAGGGACAGGACCGCTCGGTGGAGCTGGGCTCCGCCCGCGCCGACGACGCCAAGGAGCTGGACCGGCTGCCCGGCGCGCCCGTCCTGGTCGTCACCACCCGCTTCTTCGCCGAGGGACGCACGGCGGCCGTCTCCCTGGCCACCTACCGTGCTGACACGTGCCGCCTGACCTTCGGGGCCTCGGGCGGCGTCGAGATCCACCACGGCCCGGAGCGCCGCGCGTCCTGACGGCGCCGACAGCGGTTCCCGTCCGTACCCGCCGCGTCCCGGATGCCGGGGCGCGGCGTTCTCGTGCCCGGCAGTGGTTCGGTGCAGGCGATGGTTCAGTGCCGACGGTGATCCAGTGCCGACGGTGGTTCAACGCCGACGGTGGTGCAATGCCGGCCATGGTTCAGCGGCGAGCCGTCACCGTGCCCTCGACCGCGAAGAGCTGTTCCTCGACGTGGTCCAGGGCGAGCCGGAGCGCGCCCATGGCGACGGCCGCCTCGCCCAGCCGGGAGAGCGCGACCCGGGGCGGGCGCAGGCAGTAGCGGGCCAGCTCGCGGCGGAGGGGATCGAGGACGTCGTCGATGCCGGCCGCCCAGCCGCCCACGACGACCAGCTCGGGATCCAGGGCGAGGACGAGGGCCGTCACGTCGTGGACGAGCCGCTGTATGAAGCGGTCGACGGCCTCACGGGCCCGCGCGTCGCCCTCGCGCGCGTGCTTGAAGACCACGGCGACCGCCTGCTCGTCCAGCGGGTGCAAGGGCTCGCCCGTGGTCGACAGCAGCGCCTCAGGAGTGGCCTCCCGGCCCAGCAGATGCAGCGCGCCGATCTCCCCGGCGGCGCCGCCGTACCCCCGGTGCAGCCGCCCGCCGATCAGCGAACCGGCGCCCGGGCTCAGCCCCGCCAGCACGAACACCACGTCGTCGGACTCGGTGGCGGCGCCCTTCCAGTGTTCGGCGACGGCGGCCGCGTTGGCGTCGTTCTCGACCAGCACCGAGCACTTGAAGGAGCGGCTCAGCCGTTCGCCCAGGTTCAGTCCCGTCCACTCCGGCAGGGCCGCGCACAGGCGTACGGCGCCGTCGGCCTCGATGACCCCCGGGCTGCCCACCCCGACCGCGCGCAGCGAACCGCGCGACACACCGGACCTGCGGAGCAGCTCGGCGACGGTGGAGCGCAGCCGCTCCAGCCGGTCCTCCGCCGACGCCGACTCGGAGACCTCCTTGGACAGCGAGCCCAGCACCCGCCCGTCGAGGTCCGCGAGCAGCGCCGCCACCCGGTGCGAGCCCACGTCCAGTCCGAGCAGGTGGCCGGCCTCGGCCCGGAACCGGTAGCGCCGTGCCGGGCGCCCCTGCCGCCTGGCGGCGCCCTCCTCGGCGGCCCGCTCGACCACCAGACCGGCCTCGACCAACCCCTCCACGACGCCCTCGACCGTGGGTCTGGACAGGCCGGTGACCCTGGTGATCTCGGTCAGCGTCGCGTGGTCCGTGGCCCGCAGCGCGTGCAGCACCACGGCCGAGTTGATTCTTCGAAGCAGAGAAGGATCCCCGCCGGTCAGTGGCCCCAACGCCCGTCCTCCCAGCTCGCGCCCATGTCTGCCGGATGGTACTCGCCACGACGCACCCCGGCGAGTGCCCGCCGCCCCCGACCTGCGCGTTCCCTCACGGACACCGACACGGCCACGGACACGGGCACAGGAACGGCTCGGCATCCGGCAGACCCCGCGCCGACCACCGGCCGCGGCGCGCGCACGCCACCTGACGCGGCCCCCTGCCACGACCTCCTCGCACCGCCCTCCGCCACCGCCCCCTCGCACCGTGTCCTGACGCCGTGCCAATTGTCAGTGCTGCCCGCTTTACTGGACCGCATGAGCATCGCGCACCACCTCGCCGTGATCGACCGGCTGTGCTCCGAGGAGTTCCCCGCGGAGCCCGGCCGGTCGGACGTCGGCACGGCCGGACCGGGGTACCACGTCGCCGAGTTACGGACGAGCGCCGACTTCTGGGAGGACGACGGCACGCGGCGCGAGGAGACCGAGGAACAGTACGAGGCGGACCGTGGCGCCCTGTCGGAGCTGCTCACCGCACGCTGGGGCGCCCCGGCCGTGTTCAGCCTGTGGAGTGTCCTCGACCGGTCGATGGACGGCGAGGACATACCCGAACCCTGGGCGGTGCTCAGTTCCCATGTTCCCGACCTGCACCTGTGGCAGGTCGACGGACGCTGGGTCGCCCTCGGAGTCTCCCAGTGGGACAAGGAACTGCCGTTCCAACTCGTCGCCCTGATAACGGAGATCGACCCACCATGACCCGCCCGCCGCGGCGCCGCACACCCGGGCACCCGGGCGGTCGGTCAGTCCTCCGCCGCGACCCGCAGCCGCGCGAACTCCTCCGCCATCGTCGCCGCGGTCCAGTGCGCGTTCAGCCCGCTGGGGTTGGGCAGCACCCACACGCGTGAGGCGCCGATCGTCCTCTCCTGCGGTCCGACGGCGGCCTTGCGGTCCCCGAAGGCGGCACGGTACGCGGTCACACCGACCACCGCGAGCCACCGCGGGCGCAGCCGCTCCACCTTGGCGGTCAGCAGCCGGCCGCCCTCCACGTACTCCTCGGCCGTCAGCTCGTCGGCGCGGGCCGTGGCGCGGGCGACGACGTTGGTGATGCCGAGCCCGTACGACGGCAGCTCGCTCTGCTCGGACGGCTTCAGGAGCCGGGGCGTGAAGCCGGACAGGTGCAGGACGGGCCAGAAGCGATTGCCGGGGCGGGCGAAGTGATGGCCCGAGGCGGCCGTCATCAGCCCCGGGTTGATGCCGCAGAAAAGGACCCGGAGGCCGTCCGCGGTGACGTCCGGCACCAGCCGGTCGCGGGCGGCCTCCAGTTCGGCCTGGGTGTAGCGGGTCAGAGGATCGCTCCCGGCGTATAGCCGGCGGCCTCCGGGCGCTGCTTCACGATCTCCTCGATCCGGCCGACGACGACGGCGACCTGGTCGGCGGCGGCGCCCGTGAAGGAGAGCTTGTCGGCCATCAGCGCGTCCAGCTGGGCACGGTCCAGCGGGATGCGGTCGTCGGCGGCGAGCTTGTCGAGCAGTTCGTTGCGCTCGGCGCCCTGCTCGCGCATGGCCAGCGCGGAGGCGACGGCGTTCTCCTTGATGGCCTCGTGCGCCACCTCACGGCCGACGCCCGCCCGTACGGCGCCCATCAGCACCTTGGTCGTGGCGAGGAAGGGGAGGTAGCGGTCCAGCTCACGCGCGACGACCGCCGGGAACGCGCCGAACTCGTCGAGAACGGTCAGGAAGGTCTCCAGCAGACCGTCCAGCGCGAAGAAGGCGTCCGGCAGCGCGACCCGGCGCACCACCGAGCAGGAGACGTCGCCCTCGTTCCACTGGTCGCCCGCCAGCTCGCCGGTCATCGAGGCGTAGCCGCGCAGGATGACCATGAGGCCGTTGACCCGCTCGCACGACCGCGTGTTCATCTTGTGCGGCATGGCCGACGAGCCGACCTGACCGGGCTTGAAGCCCTCGGTCACCAGCTCGTGCCCGGCCATCAGGCGGATCGTCTTCGCCAGGGAGGACGGCGCCGCCGCCAGCTGCACCAGCGCGGTCACCACGTCGTAGTCGAGCGAGCGCGGGTAGACCTGGCCGACCGAGGTGAACGCCTGCGCGAAACCGAGGTGCCCGGCGATCCGGTCCTCCAGCTCCGCCAGCTTGGCGGCGTCCCCGCCCAGCAGGTCGAGCATGTCCTGGGCCGTGCCCACCGGGCCCTTGATACCGCGCAGCGGGTAGCGGCCGAGCAGCTCCTCGACGCGGCCGTACGCCACGAGCAGTTCGTCGGCGGCGGTCGCGAACCGCTTGCCGAGGGTGGTGGCCTGTGCGGCCACGTTGTGCGAGCGGCCGGCCATGACCAGCTCGCCGTACTCACCGGCAAGCTTGCCCAGCCGCGCCAGCACGGCCACCGTGCGGTCGCGGACCAGCTCCAGGGAGAGCCTGATCTGCAGCTGCTCGACGTTCTCGGTGAGGTCGCGGGAGGTCATGCCCTTGTGCACGTGCTCGTGCCCGGCGAGGTCGTTGAACTCCTCGATCCGCGCCTTCACGTCGTGCCGGGTGACCTTCTCGCGTTCGGCGATGGAGGCCAGGTCGACGGTGTCGAGGACCCGCTCGTAGTCGGCGAGCGCCTGGTCCGGCACCTCGATGCCGAGGTCCTTCTGGGCCCGCAGCACGGCCAGCCAGAGCTGCCGCTCCAGCCTCACCTTCTGCTCGGGCGACCAGAGCGTGGCGAGCTCGGTGGAGGCGTAGCGTCCGGCGAGGACGTTCGGGATGCGGGGCTTGGCTGGCGCAGAAGTCACGTGTACGGATTCTACTGGCGATTCGTGCAGGTGAGCGCCGAGGGTCTCTTCGGAGGAACCTACGAAGAGCTGGCGGAGCCGTCGGCCAGCTCCGCCAGGATGTCCCCGTGGCACGGCTCGGGCGCGCACCAGCAGGCCAGCGTCTTCCCGCGCAGCTCCGGCACGAGGGCCATCAGCTCGGGGTCGGCCGTCAGGTACTCCCGGTACTTCGCCATGATCTCGGCCCGCGTCCCGTCCCGCTTCTTCTTCTCGGTGTCGTACTGGAACGGGTTGTAGAGCGGGTGCTGCGGCAGGTCCCAGTGGCCCATGGTCCAGCGGCGGCCGATGTAGACCAGATCGCCGGGGGCGAACTCCAGCCGGGGTCCGAAGTCGCGGATGCGGCCCTTGAGGTTGATCACGGTCGTGGTCACACGCGCCTCCCGGTAGGACGGCTCCCCACGCTAGTGGGCCCTCGTACGGCAGCAACTCGGGCTACGTGGCCGGCATGCCGTCTACCGGGTGCGCTTGAGTGTGGGCATGAGGCGGAGGGCGTTGTCACGGTTGATGCCGCGGCGTTGGCGGTTGGTGAAGACCGGGTCGGTCTCGACGGCCGGCACCGTGAAGCCGGTGATGACGTCGGCGGAGGCGGCCGGCCAGTCGGTGCCGAAGAGGATCCGGTCGGCACCGGCGGTGGCCACCAGCGTGCCCGAGGGGGCCGACGGGCCCGCTGTGTCGTAGTAGAAGCGGTGGAGATAGTCCTGAACCCGGGCAGCGTCGAGGGGTGGGGTGCAGAAGCTGCCGAAGGCCTTCATGCGGGTGGCGATCTGAGGGAGGAACCCGCCGGCGTGTGGCAGGACGACCGACAGGTGCGGGTAGCGGTCGAGTGTGCTGGTGCGGATGAGGTTCACGGCGGCGCGCGTGGAATCCAGCAGGAAATCGCACATGAAGTTCGGGATTCCGGGGACGGTGGGCACGCCGGGTGGTCCGCCCGGGAGGTCGAGCGGGTGGGTGATGAGGACTGCGGCGCGTTCGTCGAGTTCCGCGAGGAAGCGGTCGTAGGAGGGGTCACCGAGGTAGACACCGTTGTAGTTGGCCTTCACGCTGACTCCGACGGCACCGAGATCGTCGAAGGCGCGCTTGAGAGCCCACGTGGTGACGTCGGGATGGTCCAGGACGGCAGGGCCGAGGACCGCGAAACGGCCCGGGTGAGCGGCCATCAGGTCGGCCAGTGCCTCGAAGACGACGGTGAGACCTTCCCTGGCCTGCGCGGCGGAGCGGTACCGGTCTTGCATGGTCGGGTTGAGGACCGCGGTCGCGATGCCCACCCGGTCCATGAGCGCCAGCGTGGAGTCCAGGTCCCAGCGCGCCCACCACGGCAGTTCCTCCCGCCGCACCAGGCCCTCACGCTCGGCCCAGTCGACCCATGCCGGAGCGGTGAAATGGTGGTGGACGTCGATCCTTCCCCGGCCGGCGTCGTCACCGCTGTGCGAGACCTGCGGCGCCGCTTCCTCCCTGGCCAGAGCACTGGCCCCGCCCGTCGCGGCGACGCTGGTCGCCACCGCACCACCGGTGATCAGCAGACTGCGCCTACTCATGGCCTCGGTCGATTCCGGCATCCGCGTATCCCATCCGTAGCTCCAGCTGGCCGCACCACGATGACCCGGCGAAGGGCCTGCGATCAGCACGGCGTGCCCTGTTCGAGGCCGGTTACCTCGGACGGACGCGGTCCGGTGGGCGGGGCCTGGCCGTTGCCGCCGCCGTCCGGCTTGCCGCCGTCGTCCGGCTTCGGGGGCCGGGCGCCGCGGGTAGCGTCGGTCTGCCGACTGCGGGTCTCGTGCGGCTGCGGGTCTCGTGGGGGTGAGGCCCCCTTCGACCGGAGCCGGGCATGCGGACGGGGACCAGGGTCAAGTTCCCAGCTGTCGCCAGTCCGTCACAGGTCCGGGGTTCGTGTCGTCCAGAGGGGTGACCCAGAAGGCTTTGCCCAGCTCAGCGCTGAACTGGGCGCCTGTCCGGCCGTCCCCGGAGGAGCGCCCCGTGAGACGGCGGCCTATCCACGGCAGCAGGTACTGCCGGGCGAACCGCGCGTGGGCCACCTGACGGGCGGTCCAGCCGGGCGGCGGTGTGACAGGCATCGGCGTCCGCCACTCCGGGTCCTGCGCCTCGTGGCCGAGCGTCTGCCAGACCGCCTCGGCGACCCGGCGGTGCCCTTCGGCGGTCAGGTGCAGCCGGTCCACGTCCCACATGCGGGGATCGCTCAGCGAGGGTGCGCCGTAGAGGTCGACCACGAGGGCGTCGTGCCGCGCGGCCAGTGCGTCGACGCAGGCGAACAGCTCCTCCATGCGCGGCCGGAACCGCTCCAGAACGGGGCCCTGGCGCCCGGGGCTGCGCATCAGGACGAGCTGCTTGCAGGAGGGCGCGAGGCGTTCCACGGCCTCCTCCAGCAGGCCGCGCACCCGGCCCATGTCGCACTTCGGCCGGAGCGTGTCGTTCAGGCCGCCGACCAGGGTGATGACGTCCGCCTCCATCGCGGCCGCGACCTCCACCTGCTCGGCGACGATCTGGCCGATCAGCTTTCCGCGTACGGCGAGGTTGGCGTACCGGAAGCCGGGCGTCCGTGCGGCCATGCGGGCCGCGAGGAGGTCCGCCCAGCCGCGGTACGTACCGTCGGGGAGGAGGTCGGACATGCCCTCGGTGAAGGAGTCGCCGACCGTGACGAGGCTGGAGTAGGCGGGGCCGGAGTCGGTGGGACCGGCGGGGGTGGGATTCGTCTGCATGGCGTCGGAAATGGTACCCCGTGCACATACCCAGCGGTCGGTCACCGTGCTCGCCACCCGCCCTCGGGCGGAGGACGGGCAGCGGGTGACAGGTCACAGGTGACGGGTGGACGGGTGACGGGTGACGGGTGATGCAGGGACGCACGACTCAGGCGGCAGGCTGGCCGAACAGCTCGCGCAGCACGTCCTCCATGGTCACGATGCCCGCGAGCCGTCCGTCACCGCCCAGCACGGCCGCCAGATGGGTGCGGCTGCGGCGCATCGCGGTGAGCACGTCGTCCAGCGGTGTGGTCTCCCGGACCCGGGCGATGGACCGCATGTCCCGGACGGAGAAGGGCATGTCCCGCGGGGCGGCGTCGAGCGCGTCCTTCACATGGAGGTAGCCCACGATCCGGCGCCCCTCGTCGACCACGGGGAAGCGGGAGAACCCGGACTCGGCCGACAGCCGCTCCAGCTCCTCCGGGGTGACCCCCATACCCGCGTACACCACCCGCTCCAGCGGGAGCACGACATCGCGCACGGGCCGGCGGCCCAGTTCGAGCGCGTCCCGCAGCCGCTCCTGCGCGCGGTCGTCGATCAGACCGGCCTCGCTGGAGTCCGCGACGAGACGGGCCAGCTCGGTGTCCGAGAAGGTCGCCGCGACCTCGTCCCGCGTCTCGATCCGCATCAGCTTCAGCAGCGTGTTCGCGAACGCGTTGACCGTGAAGATCACCGGGCGCAGCGCGCGCGACAGGGTCACCAGCGGCGGACCGAGCAGCAGGGCGCTGCGCACCGGCTCCGCGAGGGCGATGTTCTTCGGCACCATCTCGCCGAGCAGCATGTGGAGATAGGTGGCGAGGGCCAGGGCGATCACGAAGGAGATCACGTGGCCCGCGCCCTCCGGCACGCCCATCGCGTGGAACAGCGGCTCCAGGAGGTGTTCGATCGCGGGTTCCGCGACCACGCCGAGGACCAGGGTGCACAGTGTGATGCCGAGTTGCGCGGCCGCCATCAGCGCGGACACGTGCTGCAGACCCCACAGCACGCTGCGGGCCCGGCGGTCGCCCTGTTCGGCGTACGGTTCGATCTGGCTGCGGCGTACGGAGATCAGGGCGAACTCGGCGCCCACGAAGAAGGCGTTGGCCACCAGCGTCGCGAAACCGATCAGCAGCTGGACGGCGGTCATCGGGTCTCCTCCTCGTGCTCCTCGGCGGGCGTGACCGGCGCGTGCAGCAGTACCCGCGCGGCCCGGCGCCCGGCCGCGTCCACCACGTCGAGCCGCCAGCCGGTGACCTCCACGGTGTCGCCGACGGCCGGGATGCGCCCCAGTTCGGTGGCGACGAGGCCCGCGAGCGTCTCGTACGGCCCCTCGGGCGCGCGCAGGCCGACGCGGGCGAGCTGGTCGGTGCGGGCCGAGCCGTCGGCCGAGTACAGCTCCCGGCCGTTCTCGTCGGTGCCGACGGGGGCCAGGTCGGGTGTCTCGTGCGGGTCGTGCTCGTCGCGGACCTCGCCGACGACCTCCTCGACGATGTCCTCCAGGGTCACGACACCGGCGGTCCCGCCGTACTCGTCTATGACGACGGCCATCGTGCGCTTGCCGGAGAGCCGGTCGAGGACCCGGTCGACGGTCAGCGACTCCGGGACGAGCAGCGGTTCGCGCAGCAGTTCGGCGACGGACGTGCGCAGTCGGCGCTCGGCGGGCACGGCGAGGACGTCCTTGATGTGCACGGTGCCGACGACCGAGTCGAGGCTGCCGCGGTAGACGGGGAAGCGGGACAGGCCGGTGGCCCGCGTCGCGTTCGCCACGTCCTCGCAGGTCGCCTTGGCTTCGAGGGCGATGACCTGGACGCGCGGGGTCATCACGTTCTCCGCGGTCAGATCGGCCAGGTTCAGCGTGCGCACGAACAGCTCGGCGGTGTCCTCCTCCAGGGCGCCCTCCCTGGCCGAGTGCCGGGCGAGGGCCGCCAGCTCCTGGGGGCCGCGCGCGGAGGCCAGCTCCTCGGCCGGCTCGATGCCGAAGAGCCGTACGAGACGGTTGGCGGTGTTGTTGAGGTGGCTGATGAACGGCCGGAACGCGGCGCTGAACCAGCGCTGCGGGTTCGCCACCTTCTTCGCCACCGGCAGCGGCGCGGAGATCGCCCAGTTCTTGGGCACCAGCTCGCCGACGACCATCAGCACGACGGTCGACAGGGCCGTACCGATCACGAGGGCCACCGAGTGAGACGCGGAGCTCGGCACGCCGACCGCTTCCAGCGGGCCCGCGATCAGCTTGGCGATGGACGGCTCGGCGAGCATGCCGACCACCAGGTTGGTGACGGTGATGCCGAGCTGGGCGCCGGAGAGCTGGAACGTCAGCTTCCGTACGGCCTTGAGCGCGCCCGCGGCACCCCGTTCGCCGCGCTCCACGGCCAGCTCCAGCCGGCCCCGGTCGACGGTGGTCAGCGAGAACTCCGCGGCGACGAAGGCACCACAGATCAGCGAGAGCAGCACCGCCACCAGAAGGAGGAGCACTTCGATCATCGGGTCACCTCCGTCCCATGGTCGGACAGAGGCGGGAGGATCGCGCGACGTCGGACGCCGCTGCCGGTACGACGTCGGACGCCGGTGCTGCTACTGGGAGGCTCGCCCATGGGCGGACGCTCACAACCTTTCCGTAGAGGTTGACGGGTCCACCCATGGTAAAGGATCGGCAAAGACGTGTCGGTCCCCCGTTCTCCGGTGGAAGGCGGTCAGTCGCCGAGCGGCTTCACCCATCGCCGCCACTTCTCCTCCGGCGCGTACCCGGCCGCCCGCCACGCATGCTGGGCCGTCTCGTTGCGGACGAGCACCATCGCGTCACCGCGCCGTCCGCCGAGCCGTACGAACCGCTCCTCGGCCGCGGTGAGCAGCACCGAACCGATGCCCCTGCGGCGGCGCTCGGGGTGCACGGCCAGCCGGTACAGATGACATCGCCAGCCGTCGAAGCCGGCGATGACCGTGCCCACCAGTTCGCCGTCCAGCTCGGCGAGGATCAGTGTCTCGGGGTCGCGGGCCACCAGCCGCTCGACGCCCGCACGGTCGTCGCTGATGCTCGTGCCCTCGGCGGCCACCTTCCAGAAGGCGAGCACCGCGTCGAGATCGGCGGGCTTCGCGGCCCGTACGCGCAGGTCGGTCATGAGCGGATCCCATCACGAGGGTCCGACGGCGACCTGGAATTCCAGGATCCGGACGGGGCCGGCCGGGACGGACCGGTCAGGCCGGGGCCGATCGGGAGCGAACGGGCTCCGGACGGGCTCCGGACGGGCCCCGGTCGGGATCACCTGCCCTGCAGCGCCTCGACGACCTTCGCGAAGACCTCCATGTTCGGCTCCAGGACGGTCAGATACGAGAACCCGTACCGCTCCCGCTGCGCCAGCACCTGGTCGACGATCTCCTCCAGCGTCCCCACCAGGACCAGCGGCAGCTGGAGCACCTGCTCCTCGCTGAGGTTCGGCAGGTGACCGAGCCACGGCCGCACGGCGGCGGCCCGGTCCTCGGTCAGCTCGACTATCTGGACCAGCAGGTTGAGTTCGGCGGGCTCCTTCCGCCCGGCGGCGAACTCCCGGTACCGGCCGACCCGTTCGTCCAGCTCCTCGGCGGTCAGCGGTTCCAGTTTGCCGCCCGCGACCGTCCGCGCGCCCGTGAACGCGGCGATGTCCGCGTGCTCGGCGGTGATCCGCAGCATCCGGTCACCGTTGGCGCCGATCAGCAGCGGCACCCGGGGCCGCTGCGCGGGGCGCGGCATGGGGGTCCCCCCGCTCGAGCGCAGCCGAGAGTGGGGGAGGTCGTCGGAACCGAGGAGCCGGTCCAACTCCTCCACCGTGCGCAACAGATGGTCCACCCGCCCGCCGGGCGACCCCCATGGCAGACCGGCCTTGTCGTGCTCGGCCTCCACGTACCCGGTGCCCAGCCCCAGCTCCAGCCGTCCGCCGGTCAGCGCGTCCGTGGTGGCGACCTCCCGGGCGAGCAGCGTCGGGTTCCAGAAGCCCGTGTTGAGCACGAAGGTGCCGAGCCGCGGCCGCTCGGTCGCCTCCGCCGCGGCCACCAGGGACGGGAACGGGGCCGGCATGCCCAGATGGTCGGGGACCAGGATCACGTCGTAGCCGAGCTGTTCGGCGCGGCGGCACTTCGCGTGCCACTCCGCGCCCGACGTGGGGCTGAGCAGGTTGACTCCGAAGCGGAACGGGCGCGGCATGAACTCTCCTCACTCGAAAGGGACTTGAGTCGGCACACCGGTGAGTACATCACTCGTGCGCGATGGCCGCCAGCACGTTCATCCGGGACGCCCGCAGGGCGGGCAGCAGGGCGGCCACCACGCCGACGACCGCGGAACCGATCACGACGGCGACGACCGTGCCCCACGGGATCGCCAGCGCCTTCATCCCCTGGAGCGCCAGCACCTGCTGCACGCACACGCCCCAGACCAGCCCCAGCGCGAGCCCGAGGACGGCACCGAACACGGCGATCACCACCGACTCCAGCCGGATCATCCGCCGCAGTTGTCGCCTGGCCAGCCCGATCGCGCGCAGCAGCCCGATCTCCCGGGTGCGCTCCACCACCGACAGGGCGAGGGTGTTGACCACGCCGAGCACCGCGATGACGATCGCGAGGCCCAGCAGGGCGTAGACCAGGTAGAGCAGTACGGCGATCTGGCCCCGGACCAGCTCCTTGTAGTCGGCCTGGTCGCGGACCTGCACCTGCGGATACGCCTCCAGCGTCCGCTCCAGGTTCGCGCGCAGCTCGTCGGCGGCCACGCCGGAGCCGGCGTTCACGTACAGCGCCGAGTCCTGCCCGTCGGGCACATAGGTCTCGATGGTGCCCGTTCCGAAGAACAGCCCGCCCTGCATCCCGAAGCCGTCGGCGGTGTCCTGGTCGGTGAGCGCGGCCACCTTCAGTTCGGCGTTCTTCCCGGCGGGGAACCGCACCGGGAGCCTGTCGCCGAGCGTCACGTCGTGCTCCCGCGCGAACTCCACGTCCATGGCGATGGCGCCGTCCGCGAGGGCGGCCGCGCTGTCGCCCCGGGCGTAGGTGACGTTCGCGACCTCGTCGAGCCGCGCGTCGTAGGCCGCGGCGGTCGTCTCGACCCGGTCGCCGTCCGGCAGCCGTACCGCGACCGGGGTGAACCGCTGTCGTACGACGAGGCCGGTGCCGTCGGTGTCGCGGACCTTGTCGGTGACCTCCTGCGGGAACGGCAGGAAGTTCTGGTTCTGGACGACGAAGTCGGCGCCGAGGGTCTTGTCGATCTCCTGGTCGAAGGACTTCGTCATCGACGCGCTCGCCACGGACATGCCGCCGACCAGCGCGATCCCCACCATCAACGCGGCGGCGGTGGCCCCGGTCCGGCGCGGGTTGCGCAGGGCGTTGCGCTGGCTCATCCGGCCCACGGAGCCGAACAGCGCCGGGAACGCGCCGCCCAGGACCCGGATGACCGGCCGTACCAGGAGCGGTCCCGCGATGACCGTCGCGACGAGGGTGAGGACGACACCGAGGCCGAGCAGAGAGGCCGCCGCCCCCGTGTCCGACGACACCGCGCACCCCACGAGCGCGCCGGCACCCGCCGCCCCGACGGCTCCGCCGACCACCGCGCGCACCTTCAGCGGCCGTCCGACCCCGGCGATCTCGGCGTCCGCGAGCGCCGCCATCGGCGACACGGCCGACGCCCGCCGCGCCGGCAGATAGGCCGCGACGAAGGTGACGCCGAGTCCGACGACGTAGGCCGCGACCGGTGTCCCCACGCCGATCACCATCTCGGTCGACTTCAGGTTCATCCCGAAGGCGCCCATGAGTGCGATCAGTCCGAAGGCCAGTCCGATGCCGGCGGCGAGGCCGAGCGTCGACCCGACCAGGCCGAGCAGTGCCGCCTCGGCCAGCACCGACCGCCGCACCTGCCGCCGGTCGGCACCCAGCGCGCGCAACAGGCCCAGTTCGCGGGTGCGTTGGGCGATGAGCATCGAGAAGGTGTTGACGATGAGGAACATCCCGACGAGCGTCGCGATCCCGGCGAAGCCCAGCATCACGTACTTGATGACGTCGAGGAATCCGCCGAGCGAGGCGGCGGCCGACTCGGCCTGCTCGTCGGCGGTCTCGTACGCGTACGCCGTCGGCCCCAGCTCGTCGGCGATCCGTCGCTTCAGTACGTCGTCACTCACCCCCGGCTCGGCGGTCACCGAGATGCCGGTGGCGGCGTCGGGATCGCCCAGCAGCTCGGTCTGCGCGACCCGGGTGTCGAGGAAGACCAGCGCGGAACCGGGGTTGGTGGTGGTGAAGGTGGCGATGCCGACGACCTTCACCTCGAAGGAGCCCGGCCGGGCGAGGACCGTCAGGGTGTCGCCGATCCGTACGTCCTTGTTCTTCGCGGTGTCCGCGTCGAGCAGGGCCTGACCGGGGCCCTCCGGCGCGTGCCCGCTGGTCAGCCTCACCGGGCTGCGGTCGGTGGGATGCCAGTCGGTGGCGATGGTGGGGGCGCCCGTCGTCGGACCCACCGACTCGTTCTCACCGTCGACGACCGTGACGTTCTCCACGGACGCGTCGACGTGGGCCTCCGCGACGCCGTCGATCCCCGCGATCCGCTCGGCGAGCGACGCGGGCACCGTCTCCACCGCCCCGGTCGGCAGCTGGCTCTCCAGCTCGTCGTCCTTCGGCCCCACCGTCACATCGGCCGAGGTGGAGGCGAAGAGCCGGTCGAAGGTACGGGTGACCGTGTCCGAGAAGATCAGACTGCCCGCCACGAACGCCACGGACAGGATCACCGCGAGCGCCGAGAGCAGCAGCCGCCCCTTGTGTGCCAGGAAACTCCGCAGGGTCGCCTTGAGCACGGTCTCAGTCCTTGTCGGTGTCGGTGGCCTCGGTGCTGTCGGTGGCCTCAATGGCCTCGGTGGTCGGGGCGCTCTCGGGGGCGACGGCCGCCCGGACGGTGTCGAAGCGCTTCATGCGCTCCAGGACCGCGTCGGCCGAGGGGCGCTCCATCCGGTCCACGATCCGCCCGTCCGCGAGGAAGAGCACCAGGTCGGAGTGGGCGGCGGCACCGGGGTCGTGGGTGACCATGACGACCGTCTGGCCCAGCTGGTCCACCGCCTCACGCAGGAAGCCGAGCACTTCGAGCCCTGCGCGGGAGTCGAGGTTGCCGGTGGGCTCGTCCGCGAAGATCAGCTCGGGCCGGGAGGCGAGCGCACGGGCGCAGGCGACGCGTTGCTGCTGGCCGCCGGAGAGCTGGGCGGGCCGGTGCTTCAGCCGGTCCCGCAGTCCGAGGGTGTCGATGACCTGGTCCAGCCACTTCTCGTCGGACTTCTTGCCCGCGATGTCCATGGGCAGGGTGATGTTCTCGGCCGCGTTGAGCGTCGGGATCAGGTTGAAGGACTGGAACATGAAGCCGATCCGGTCCCGGCGCAAGCGGGTCAGGTCGCGTTCCCTGAGCCCGGTGATCTCGGTGTCCCCGAGCCAGACCCGTCCGGCCGAGACGGTGTCGAGTCCGGCCAGACAGTGCATCAACGTGGACTTGCCCGAGCCCGAGGGGCCCATCACCGCGGTGAAGCGGCCGCGCGCGATGTCCACGTCGACGGAGTCGAGGGCGAGCACCGTCGTCTCGCCCGAGCCGTACGCCTTCGTCAGGCCCCGGGCGCGGGCGGCGATGCCGTCGGCTTCCGCGCGGCCGAGGGTGTGCTCAGCGGCAGCAGTGGACAAAACGGCCTCCAGGCTCGAACCAGTTCGAATTCCGGGCGTCCCGGCCGAGCCTAGTGTGACCCAGGGCACAGCCGAAATCCCCCCGAGGGTCGAGTCCGTCTCCGCCCCAGGTCGGGCCTCGGGTGTCTGTGTAAGGGGCACCTACTCTGCGGGGGCCGAGGCGCCCTTGCCCCCGCTAGCACTCCGGCGCTAGCGTCGAGTCATGGCCAAGACCCAGCTGAACGTGCGGGTGGACGAGGACACGGCCCGGGCCGCCCGAGAGCGAGCCCTGGAGCGGGGGATGAGCGTGAACCGGTACATCGAGGAGTTGGTCAGGCAGGACACCGGCGAGGCGGGCCACACCTTCGTCGAGTCCGCCGCCGACTTCATGAAGCAGTACGAGGCGGTGTTCGCCGAGGAGTTCGGCACCGAGCCCGAGAACCGGCGCGAGGGACGTCACTGATCCCTTGAGTCAGCTTCGCATCGACCTCGCCTGGCTCCTGATGGTCGCCGAACGCAAGACGCCCGGCGATCCCCAGGTCACCGACTGGGGCGCCCTCGTCGCGGCCGTCGCCCGGCACGAGGCCGAGATCTTCGACGTCCCCGTCTACGACACCCCGCACGCCAGGGCCGCCGCCCTTCTCCAAGTCCTCATGCACGTCCCGGCGTTGGAGCGCTCCAACGCGTTGTTCGCCTCCGCCGTCGCCTACGGCTACCTCGTGGCCAGCGGCGTCAAGGTCGTCACCTCCGCCGAACAGGTGCGCGAACTCGCCCGACTGGTCAAGAGCGGCGAGGCCAGCGTGCACGACATCACGCGGGAGCTGCGCCAGTGGAGTCGGTGAGGGCCGGCCGCCGCGCCCGGCCCAGCACGCAGTAGGAGCTGGGCAGCCGCGGCCCCTGCTCGGGCACCAGGACCTCCCGGACCGCCCCGACCTCGAACCCGGCGGCCCGGAGCGCGGCGACCGGGTCACGGGAGACATGGCAGCCGCCGAACAGCAGCGGCCACACCGAGCCGTCCAGCGCCCGCTGGGCCGTCCGCATGGCCCGTCCGCCGCCCCGGCCGTGCTCGAAGAACCGCAGCTCGCCACCGGGGCGCAGCACCCGGCGCACCTCGCTCAGCGAGCGCCGTACGTCCCGCACACTGCACAGCACCAGTGACACCACGGCCGCGTCGAACGCCTCGCTCTTGACCGGCAGCGCCTCCGCCGCGCCCGGCACCACGTCCACCGGCACCTCGGCGCGCAGGGCGGCCTCCAGGGCCAACCGCCGCAGCGAGTGTTCGGGTTCGATCGCCACCACCTCGGAGACGGCGCCGGGATAGCGGGGGAAGTTCAGGCCGTTGCCGGCCCCGATCTCGATGACGCGTCCCGACAGCCCGGCGAGCAACTCGTCGCGCAGCGGGCCGATCCTCGGCTCCGCCGACACGCTCAGTCTGGCGTAGAACCGGGCGAAGAGGGGGTGGTGCACGGCGTCCTTCGCGGCGCGGGCCATGAGGACCTCCCGAAGAGGGCGGCAGATACCGCGATTGTCCCCCGGGAAGCACCGGCTCACCCGTCGCACGGCCGTGGGGACGGCTGTGCGACGGGTGGTGTGAGGCGGCGGCCGGGCATCGGGTGCCGCGTGCCGGCGCGCACCCCGTCGCCGGAGTGCGGGGCGCCGGGCGCCGGGTCAGGCGATGAAGTCGCGGACCTGCTGGTAGATGCCGTGGTCGTTGTTCATGTCGTTGTGCGAGACGCAGCCGACCTCGACGTTCGTCGCGCCACTGAGGATCGCGGTGGTGTCCGGGGTGAGCGCGTCGTCGCAGTTCGACCAGTAGCTGGCGTAGGACACACTGCCCGGCGTCTCGTCACCGGAGTTGAGCGAGGTGAGGAACGAGCTGCCGGTGTACATCTCCGAGCACGAGGTGTAGAGCCACCGGCACCAACCGGCGACGGTCGTCCCGTGGTTCACACCGGCCGTGGAGACGAAGTCGTCCACGTACGACGTCCCGCCGAGGTTCTTCAGGTAGTAACGGGAGCTGAGCGCGCCCATGGAGTGCACGACCACGTCGACCTTCGCGGCGCCCGTGGAGGCACGCACACTGTCGATCTTGGCCTTCAGCTGTGCCGCCGTGGTGGCGTTCGACTGGCCCCAGTCGTAGGACCAGGAGTGCAGCTCCGCGGACGTGTAGCCGTCCGCCTTGAAGTACGCGACCCAGTCGTCCCAGCTGCTGGACGAACTGCTCAGCCCGTGCACGAAGACGACCGGGTTGTGGGTGGCGGCCTGAGCGGAGGACGCCGAGAAGGAGAGCGACAGAAGGAGCGTGGTGGTCACGGTCGCGAGGGCCGTGGCGATACGGCGCATGCGGCGCTGCATGGTGCCTCCTGAAACGGGTGGGGTTCGTCAGGAGTGTCAGCGGGGTCTACGCGCGCCGCATCGGCGAAATCGCCGGTCTTTACTGGTCGGTTAACTCGCAAGTAACGTGATGAGCGTGGTGACTCCGGTGAACCCCCCACAACTTCCGCATCGCTCGCCACCGCCCCCCATGAACGCGTGGCCGAGCCCGGACACAGCGTCGGCCGCCGTGCCCACGCTGTCCGAAGGCGTGCGCGTCCGCCTGCTGCACGCCGCCCACGGCGACCCACGGGCCGCCGCGGAACTCGCCGCCGCCCTGACCCGGCGCCAGCTCACGGGCCTGGACCCGCTCCCCGCCGAGCCCCTGGCGCTGGCCCCCGCCCTGCTGCGGACCCACCGGCGCGACGTACGCGCCCTGCCCGCCGACACCCGCTTCCTGCTGCTCCTCGCCGCCGCCGACCAGTACCCGGTGCCGACACACGCCTACGCGCGCGCCGTCACCGCGGCCCGGCTCGACACCCAGCCCCTCGACACGGCGGAGGCGGCGGGCCTCGCCCACGCCACGACCCAGGGCATCGTCTTCCGCGACGCCTGGACCCGGATCGCCGTGTACGAGTCCGCGTCCATGGCCGACCGGCGCGAGGCCCACCGCCTCCTCGCCGCCGTCCTCAGCGGTGAGGGCGAGCGACCCGGCCGGTCCTGGCACCGGGCCGCCGCCGCCCTCGGCCCCAGCCGCCGCCTCGCCGCCGAACTCCGTCTCGCGGCACGGGTGGCACGTGCCATCGGCGACCCGACCCTCGCCTCCGCCCTCGCCGAACGCGCCGCGGGCCTCACCCCCGAACCGGCCGAACGCGCGCCCCTGCTCGCCCAGGCCGCCGCCGAGGCCTGGCAGTCCGGCGACGGCGACCGGGCCCGCCGCCTCGTCGCCGCCACCGACGACGACGCCCTCGGCGGACTGCTCGCCCTGCGCGCCGGCAACGCCGCCGAGGCGTTCGACGCCCTGCTCACCGCCACCGTCCGGCACGTCGGCGACCACACCTCGGACCGCGCCGCCCATCTGCTGGCACGAGCCACCGAGGCCGCCATCTACACCGGGGACCTCCGCCGCTGCCGCGAGGCCGCCGCCGTCGCCGACGGGCTCGGCATCCTGCCGCCCAGCACCCTCGGTGCCCTCGCCGCCGCGTTCGAGGGACGCTACGACGACGCCCGGGACGTCCTCGAAGCCGCCGCCGGGCGCTGCGGTCCCGGCGGCGACCCCACCCAGCTCATCCACTCCGGGATCGCCGCCCTCCTCCTCGGCGACCACACCCGCGCCTTCACCGCCACCGCCCGCGCCGCCGCCTCAGCACGAGCCCGCGGCGAGACGGTGACCGTGCCGCAGGCCATGGAGTTCCGGGCCTACGCCGAGTTCTGGACCGGGCGCCCCAAGGCCGCCGAGGCCGCCGCCGTCGACGCCCTGCGCCAGGCGTACGCCACCGGGCAGGACAACGGGGCCTGCCACCTCCAGGCCGCCCTCGCGATGTTCGCCGCCCTCACCGGCGACCAGGAGGTGTGCCGGGAACGCGCCGAGTCCGCCCGCCTCTACGCCCTGGAACGCGGCCTCGGACTCCCCGCCGCGCTCGCCATGTTCGCCCTCGCCTTCCTCGACCTGAGCACCGGCCGATACGCCGCCTCGGCCGCCCGGCTGCGCGCCCTCGCCGGCTTCGGACCCGGGCACGGGCACCGGGCCATCCGGCACATCGCCACCCCGCACTACGTCGAAGCCGCCGTGCGCACCGGCGACACCCGGGTGGCCGTCGCCGCGCACGCCGACTACGACCGCTGGGCCCGTACCGTCCGCAGCGCCGACGACCTCGCGCTCAGCGCCCGCTGCCGGGCCCTCCTCGCGACCGGCGAGGAGGCCGTCGAGCACTACCGCGCCGCCCTCGACCTGCACGCCTCCGGCACCCGCGACTTCGAACGCGCCCGTACGGAACTCCTGTTCGGCAGCGCCTTGCGGCGGCTCCGCAACCGCACCGAGGCCCGCGACCGGCTCCACAGTGCCCTGGAGGCCTTCGACCACTTCGGCTCCCCGCACTGCGCGTCCCAGGCCCGCGCCGAACTCCGGGCCCTCGGCGAGCGCGCCGCCCCGGCCCCGGCCGCCGAAACCCTGGAGAACCGACTCACCGCCCAGCAGTTGATGATCGCCCGCATGGCGGCGGACGGCGCCACGAACCGGGAGATCGCCGCGAGGCTGCTCCTGAGCCCGCGCACGATCGACCACCATCTGCGGGGCGTGTTCTCGCGGTTGGGGATCCGGTCGAGGATCGAGCTGGTGAGGCTGCTGGGGGAGACGGAGACGTGACACCGGGGCAGACCCCTCACGGAACCCCTACGCCGCACCTTCCGCGGCAGTGAAGGAAACCGCGTCCCACACCCCGCCGAGCGCCGACGCCAGCCAACCCCCGGCCCTCGCCCGGAAGTCGCCGGGCGCCAACGCCCCCGCCCCCGCGGGCACTGCCCCCAGCAAGGGCGCCCCCGCGACCACCGGCAGGTCCGCCACGTTGCACCGCGCCGCCAGGTCCGGGGCCTCGGGCCAGCTGCCGATGACGACACCCGCCAACTCCACCTCACGGACGGCGAGTTCGCGGGCCGTCAGCTCGGTCGTGTTCAGCGTGCCCAGCCCGGCCGAGGCGACCAGGAGCACCGGTGCCCCCAGCAGCCGCGCCGTGTCCGCCAGCGTGCCGCCCGCCTCGTCGAAGCGGACGAGGAGGCCACCCGCGCCCTCGACCAGCACCAGGTCGTGGTCGGTCGCCAGCTTGGCCGCGGCCTCGGCGACGTCCTCCGGACGCACCGGTGGCAGGCCCGAGCGGCGCGCGGCGGTCGCGGGCGCCAACGGCTCCGGATAGCGGGCGAGTTCACGGACG
This sequence comes from Streptomyces akebiae, assembly GCF_019599145.1. Lineage (NCBI taxonomy): Bacteria > Bacillati > Actinomycetota > Actinomycetes > Kitasatosporales > Streptomycetaceae > Streptomyces > Streptomyces akebiae. The sequence continues at coordinate 8,778,978 of NZ_CP080647.1, forward strand.
GTGACGGCACCGGCGAGCCGGCCCACCTCGTCCGCGTCGCCGCGCTCGTCCGGCCGTACGCCCGTCTGGGCGGGCTTCAGCACGGCCACCGAACGGCCGGACGCCACGGCCACCGCGGCGACCGCCGCCGTGGTGACCGTCTTGCCGACCTCCGTGCCCGTCCCCGTGACCACCAGGACCGTCATGTCGTCCTCTTCCGTTCCGTCATCCCGCCGTGGCCGCCGCGCACACCGCGCGCGCGATCCGTGCCACGTCCTCGTCGCCCGTGACGTACGGCGGCATCGTGTAGACGAGGTCGCGGAACGGCCGCAGCCACACGCCCTCGCGCACGGCGGCCTCCGTGGCCGCCCGCATGTCCACCGCGTGGTCGAGCTGCACCACACCGATCGCGCCGAGGACCCGTACGTCCGTCACCCCCGGCACCTCGCGCACCGGCGCCAGGCCTTCCCGCAACCCCGTCTCGATCCGTTTGACCTCCGCGAGCCAGTCCTGGCCCAGCAACAGCTCGATCGAGGCACAGGCGACGGCCGCCGCCAGCGGGTTGCCCATGAAGGTCGGCCCATGAGCCAGCACCGGGACCTCGCCCCGCGAGATCCCGTCGGCCACCCGGGCGGTGCACAGCGCCGCCGCCAGCGTCAGGTAGCCGCCGGTCAGCGCCTTGCCGACACACATCACGTCCGGCGTCACGGCCGCGTGGTCCGCCGCGAACAACGCCCCCGTACGCCCGAACCCGGTGGCGATCTCGTCGAACACCAGCAGCACGTCATGCGCGTCGCACGCCTCGCGCAGCACCCGCAGGTACGCGGGGGAGTGGAAGCGCATCCCGCCCGCTCCCTGGACCACGGGCTCCACGATCACGGCCGCCAGCTCGTCCGCGTGCCGCTCGATGGCCGAGCGCAGCGACCGCGCGTACGCCTCGTCGAACTCGACCGGCGGCGGGTCCACGAACACCTGCCGGGGCAGGACACCCTGCCACAGCTCGTGCATCCCGCCCTCGGGGTCGCACACCGACATGGGCTGCCAGGTGTCGCCGTGGTAACCGCCGCGCCAGGTCAGCAGCCGCCGCTTGCCGGGACGGCCCAGCGAGCGCCAGTACTGCAGGCACATCTTGACCGCGACCTCGACGGAGACCGACCCCGAGTCGGCGAGGAACACATGCTCCAGACCCTCGGGCGACATGTCGACGAGGTGCTTCGCCAGCCGCACGGCGGGCTCATGGGTGAGCCCGCCGAACATCACATGGCTCATCCGGCCGAGCTGCTCGCGCGCCGCCTCGTTGAGGACGGGGTGGTTGTAGCCGTGGATCGCCGACCACCACGACGACATGCCGTCGACCAACTCGCCCGAGCCGTCCGCGAGCTTCAGCCGGACCCCGCTCGCCGACTGCACGACGAGCGGTTCCTGCCGGCCCGGCATGGGCCCGTAGGGGTGCCACACATGCCGCCGGTCGAGTTCCACCAGCTCGGGCACGCTCAGGCCGGTCGGCTCAGGCATTGGGCGCGAGGTCGGTTCCGGCGCCCCGGCGGCGTACCGCCACCAGATCCGTACGGGCCTCACCGGCCGGCGTCGCGGCAGCGGGGGCCTGGGCGGCGGAACCGCACACACCGCCCCCCGCGTGCGAGCCGCACCCCGCGCCCGCGCCCGCTCCTTCGTCCTCGTGCGACCCGCAGCCGCCCCCGGCGTGCGATCCGCACCCCGCGCTCTCCCCGGACCCACAGCCCCCGCCGGCGGCCACGGTCGCCCGGTGCTCCGGGAGCGTCACCTGGTCGGTGCCCTCCACCTCGAAGCCGGCGTCCGCGATCATCTCCAGGTCGGCCTTGCCCGCCTGGCCCTCGCTGGTGAGGTAGTCGCCGAGGAAGATCGAGTTGGCCAGGTGCAGGGCGAGCGGCTGCATCGAGCGGAGATGGACCTCCCGGCCGCCCGCGATCCGCACCTCGCTGTCGGGACAGACGAACCGCACCATCGCCAGGATCCGCAGACAGCGCTGCGGGGTCAGGTTCCACTCCTTGGCGAGCGGGGTGCCCTCGAACGGGATCAGGAAGTTCACCGGAACGGAGTCCGGGTCCAGTTCGCGCAGCGAGAAGACCACGTCGACCAGGTCCTCGTCGCTCTCGCCCATGCCCGCGATCAGACCCGAGCAGGCCGACAGACCCGCCGCGTGCGCCTTGCGCACCGTGTCCACCCGGTCGGCGTACGTGTGCGTCGTGGTGATCTCGCCGTACGTCGCCTCGGACGTGTTCAGGTTGTGGTTGTAGGCGTCCGCGCCCGCCTCGCGCAGGCGTTCGGCCTGACCGTCGGAGAGCAGACCGAGGCAGGCGCACACCTCGACGCCCTCGTTCTGGTCCTTGATCGCCTTGATGGTGTCGGAGACCCGGTCGACGTCCCGGTCGGTCGGGCCACGCCCGGACGCCACCAGACAGACCCGCTTGGCGCCCCCGGCGAGCCCGGCCGCGGCTGCCTCGGAGGCCTCGTGAGGCTTGAGCCAGGTGTACTTCAGGATGCCGGCGGTCGAGCCGAGCCGCTGCGAGCAGTAGGAACAGTCCTCGGGACACAGTCCGGACTTGAGGTTGACCAGATAGTTCAGTTTCACCCGGCGCCCGAACCAGTGCAGGCGCACCTTCCCGGCCGCGGCCACCACGTCCAACAGCTCGTCGTCGGAGGTGCCGAGGACGGCGAGCGCCTCGGCACGGCTCAGCGGCTCGCGCCGGAGCCCCTTGTCCACCAGCGTGTTCAGCAGGTCCATGAGAGCCGATCCTGTCCTACGGGACCGCTCCCGGCCAAGGAGAGTTCGGACAACAGAGTGGGATCGACGTGTGGGTATTGCCACATCGTGGGCGGCTGGTCGGCCCGTTAGTGTCTGTGCACTGCCTACAAAAGCCCCAGCCGTGCCGTCCACGACAGCCCGGCGCCGGAGGCTGCCCACACCACCCCGGAGGACCCATGGCGTTCGGCTGGATCGACGAGCAGGCCTCGGCGCGCCGCCGGGCCGGTCTCGTACGGACCCTGCGCCCCCGTCCCGCCGACTCGCCGCTCCTCGACCTCGCGAGCAACGACTACCTGGGTCTGGCCCGGCACCCCGAGATCACCGAGGGCGCTGCCGAGGCCGCGCGCCGGTGGGGCGGCGGCGCCACCGGCTCCCGTCTCGTCACCGGCACCACCGAGCTGCACGGCGAGCTGGAGCGTGAACTCGCCGACTTCTGCGGCTTCGAGGCCGCCCTCGTCTTCTCCTCCGGCTACGCGGCCAACCTCGCCGCCGTCACCGCGCTCGCCCCGCACGGCTCCCTGATCGTCTCGGACGCCGGCAACCACGCCTCCCTCATCGACGGCTGCCGGCTGGCCCGGGGCACCACCCAGGTCGTGGCGCACGCCGATCCGGAGGCGGTCCGCAAGGCGCTGGCCACGGGCGGTGGGGTGCCTGCCGTCGCCGTCTCGGACACGGTGTTCTCCGTGGACGGCGACGCCGCCCCCCTGGCCTCCCTCGCCGCCGCCTGCCGTGCGTTCGGCGCCGGGCTCGTGGTGGACGACGCACACGGGCTCGGGGTCCTCGGCGACGGCGGCCGGGGCGCGCCGTACGCGGCGGGGCTCGCGGGCGACCCCGACGTGGTCGTGACGGTCACGCTGTCGAAGTCGCTGGGCAGCCAGGGCGGTGCGGTGCTCGGCCCCGCGAAGGTCATCGACCACCTGGTCAACGCGGCCCGGACGTTCATCTTCGACACGGGCCTCGCCCCGGCGGCCGCCGGCGCGGCACTCGCCGCGCTCCGGCTGCTGCGCCGTGAGCCGGAGCGCGCCGCACGGGCCCGGGAGGTGGCGCGGGAACTGCACACACGGCTGACGGCGTCGGGCCATGAAGCGGTGCGGCCCGACGCCGCCGTGGTGTCCGTACGCGCGCCGTCACCGGATCAGGCGGTGCGGTGGGCGGCGGACTGCCGTGCGGCGGGTCTCGCCGTCGGCTGTTTCCGCCCACCGTCCGTGCCCGACGGCGTTTCCAGGCTGCGGCTGACCGCCCGCGCGGATCTCACGCGGGGGCAGATCGACCGGGCCGTGGGGATCATCGGCGATACACGACCGTGAGTCGGCGTCAGGGCCGGGCGTCGCCGTAAGCGGAAGTACGAACGCTGTCGGTGGTGGTCACCGCAGCGTGGTGATGAATCCCTCCCAGGCGTCGGGTTCGAACAGCAGGGCGGGCCCCGCCGTGTTCTTCGAATCGCGTACGGCCACCAGGCCGGCCCAGCGGCCGGACGCGGGACGGGCCGTCTCCACGCAGTTGTTCATTCCCGTGCTGCGACTGCTGCGCAGCCATCGCACTCCGCGTAGTTCGGTACTGGTGGGTACGTTCCGAGGCAGTGCGGACATGGTGCCTCCTTACGCGCCGGCGGCTAGCCCGGCGATGTAATCCAACGAGTCCTCGGGCGAAAGGGCGTGGATCTGAAGGGCGTTGAAGGCCTCGACATACGCCTTGAGGTCTTCTTTCCGTTCGAGGTAGAGGCTACTCGTCAAGTGGTCGAGAACAACCACGTCCAGATCGGATGTGCTCCGAAATGAGAAAATTACGAAAGGGCCCGTGACGCCGATGTGCGCCCCGGCAGTGAACGGGAGCACCTGCAGTCGCACCTGGGGAAGGCGGGCCGCCTCGACCAGCCGGCCCAGCTGCCGGGCCATGATCTCGGGCCCGCCCACCTCACGTCGGAGAACGCCCTCGTCGAGCACGGCGCTCAGCTTCAGCGGCGGGTTCCCCCGCAGCACTTCCTGCCGCGCCAGCCGCACCTCCACGAGCGCGTCGAGTTTGTCGTCTTCCAGCCCCTCCACCGCGGCCCGTGTCACCGCCCGCGCGTACTCGGGAATCTGCAGCAGACCCGGCACCACCGAGGTCTCCAGCGTCCGCATCCCCCCGGCCTGCGACTCCAGGCTGATGAAGTCCCGGTACGTCGGCGGCAGTACGCCCCGGTACGCGTGCCACCAGTTGTGCCGCCCGCCGCCGTCCTCGGAGCCCGCCAACGCCAGGAGCAGCTCCCGTAATTCGGTGTCGTCGACCCCGTACGCGTCCAGGAGCTTGCGTACGTCCGCAGGCTTCACCCCGCTGGCGCCCGTCTCGATCCGGCTCACCTTGGACTGGTGCCAGCCCACGCGATGGGCCGCCTCGATACTGGTGAGCGCGGAACGGGTGCGCAGGACACGCAACTCGGCACCGAGCTTGCGGCGGCGCACCGCCGGACCGTACTGCATGGGATTCTCCTTCCGCCCGGCGCGCGAAGTCGGGGTGACGACAGAGGATGGACGACAACCCCATCCGAATACGCTCGGCCGTCGGACAGTTCACCGCTTCGAGCGACAGATATATGCATATCTTGGTGGATCGCCACCCGTGACAGCCCAGGTAGTGGCAGTCTGGCGCGAAGCACCAGTCCGGGACCGTAGTCGAACCATCCGCTCCCTGTCGGACACCGGTCCCGTGGGAAAGGGACGCCTCGCCATGGCAGATCACCTGGAAGCATCCGTCACTCTGCCGAGCGATCCCGCCTCGGTGTCCACGGCCCGGAACTACGTCGCCGACGTGCTCGCCGAATGGGGCCTGCCGGGCGACACCGACATCGCGGACACCGTGCGCCTGATCGTGTCCGAACTCGCCACCAACGCCGTCCAGCACACCCTCGGTCAGTCGCCCACCTTCACCGTGGACATCGCCCTCGACCGGGACGAGCAGCTGCGCATCGGTGTCACCGACAGCCATCCACGCTTCCCGAAACGGCTGCCGGCCGCCGTCCAGCAGGACAACGGCCGGGGCATGGTCATCATCCGCTGGCTGACCGCCGAGTGCGGCGGCAGGCTCAGCGTCAGACCCACCCGGGAGGGCGGTAAGACCGTAGCGATCGAACTGCCGTGGACGGTTCCCGCGCAGCCGGTCAGCGCGGGCGGTCCGCAGGAAACCTGACGAGATCCTCGTCCGTGGGCGTGGGCGTGGGCGTGGGCGTGGGCGTGGACGTGGACGTGGTTGCGGTTGCGTTCGTGGCCGTGTGTCCGCGGTCTGCGCCGGTGTTCGTGGCCGTTCCCGTGTCGTCGAGTCGTCGCGGTCGGAGAGGCGGCCCACCAGTTTCGGGAGCACGGCCCACAGGAGCAGGCAGATGAGGAAGGTGCCGGCCCCGGCGGCGATCCCGGCCTTCCGGCCGAGCGTCACGTCCACGACGAGCAGGACGGATCCGGTGAAGGCCGGCATCAGCACGATCAATCCCGCGGTGGCCAGCCGGGACGAGACCTGGACGATGACGGGCTTGGCGTTCTGCTGGAAGAGCGAGCGGTGCAGGGCGGCCGGGGCGGTGAAGAGCGTCGCCGCGAGGACCGCGAGCAGCAGGGTGACGACGTATGTGGCGCGCTGGACGGAGTCCAGGTCGGGGAAGCGCGGTGTGAAGGCCAACGTCAACAGGAACGCGAAGAGGATCTGTACCCCGGTCTGGGTGACGCGCAACTCCTGGAGCAGCTCGGAGAAATTGCGGTCGGCGCGTTCGAGGGGGGTCTCGTTGCGTGCGGGACGGGTGCGTTCGTCGGCCATGGTCGAACGTGTATCCAAAACCGCCGGTCGCACGCCTGCCGGGGGCGGCGGAGAACTCAGCCGCCCCCGACGGTGGGTCAGCGGACCCGGCCGTACCAGACGTTCTTCGTCCAGAGCTTCTGCAGTCGGACGACGTCACCCGTCTTCGGCGAGTGCCAGATCTTTCCCTTCCCCGCGTAGATACCGACGTGGTAGACGTTCGAGCCCGAGTGGAAGAAGACCAGGTCTCCGAGCTTGCGGCTGCTCGCGGAGATGTGCTTCGTCTTGTTGTACTGCTGCTGAGCAGTACGGGGCAGCTTCTTGCCCGCCTTCTTGAACGAGTAGAGCGTCAGCCCTGAGCAGTCGAACCTGCTCGGGCCCGTGGCGCCGTACTTGTAAGGGGAGCCCTTCTTGGAAGCCGCGACCTTGAGTGCCTTCGACGCCACCGTGGCGGCCTCGGCGTCGGCTGCGACGCCCGGGACCACGATGCTGCCGCTGACAGCGGCGATGGTCAGAGCCGAGGCCGTGCCGGCCCGGGTCAACAGCGACGGGACACGATTCAGCGCAGTCATGCGCAACCCTTCGTCAGCCGCCTGTGAAGGATGACCTGTCGGATTCGGGCTGGCGAAGTTGCCCGGCCGCTGACGCGGCTTCACCCCAAGGGCTGCTCGGCGCGGTCATGGCTTGACCGTTCCGGCGACCCGTCGTGCTTGGGTCCTCCACTCCTGCCGATGCACTCCTGTCGACCGGTCATCCGGGCGGCGGCAGGACTCGGCGTCCACCCGGATCGCCCCGCCGCTGCGGCGGGGGCTTGTCGTCAGGAAGGGATCTTGACGCACGGACGTCCGAAAATCCCAACGGAACCACGGATTTGTGGTCTTACTCACCACTCGCCCGTTCGGGTGGACAGAGCATTTTCGGCTGGTGTGTCCAGGCGGTCGAGGACGTCCGCACCAGCACCGGAATGATGCGTTCCGGCCTCGTGCCAGCCATGTTGCGCAACTTCACAGGTCCTCACGACGTATGGGCCGATAGGTCGATCGCGGTAGGCCGTCCGGACGGCACGAAGCCTGGACCGGACGCCCCGTCAGTAGTACGGCGAGCGCCCCGGGATCGGTTCAGGCCGGCGAGTCCTCGGGCTCCGGCGGCAGCGCCACCCGGCCCGCCCGTCGCTCGCCGTCCAGGACCCGCAGGGCTCGCGCGAGCGTCGGGGCGTGCACCTCGTTCTCCCCGCGCCTGTGCATCAGCTCGAGCGCGTCGCGCAGAGCGGTCGCCTTGGCGACGAGAGCCTGCGCCGCGCGCAACCCGCGGTACGTATCGCCCGGTCGGGCCGGATTGATCCGGCCGAGCAGATCGACCACGTCCAGGTAACGGTCGATCAGCTCGGCCTCGGCGCGCGTGAGCGCGGGCAACGGCGGCAGTTCGGGTGGGAGCATCGACGGCTCACCTCGCGCCGGGGAGCGTGCGCGTGGTCCTGTGGCTCGGGATCACCCGATCGGCCAGGCCGTACTCCACCGCCGCCTCCGCGTCGAGGAACGTGTCCCGCTCGATGTCGGCGCTGATCCGCTCCGGGCTCCGGCCCGTGTGCCGGACGAGCATCTCCTCCAGCCTGCGGCGATTGCGCGTCAGTTCCTGGGCCTGGATCGCCAGATCGTCGGCCTGTCCCTCGATCCGTTCGGCCACCGCCGGCTGGTGGATCAGTACACGCGCCCCCGGAAGCACGAACCGCTTGCCCGGCGTGCCCGCCGCGAGCAGCACCGCGGCGGCCGAACCCGCCTGCCCCAGGCAGATGGTCTCCACGTCGCAGGTGACGAAGCGGATGGTGTCGTAGATCGCCGTCATCGCGCTGAACGAGCCGCCGGGCGAGTTGATGTACAGCGAGATGTCGCGGTCCGGCGACTGGTGCTCGAGGTGCATGAACTGCGCCATCACGTCGTTCGCCGACGTGTCGTCGATCTGCGTCCCGAGGAACACGATCCGTTCTTCCAGCAACTTCGAGTACGGATCCATCGTTCGGTGACCCGCAGTGGTGCGCTCGGTGAACCCGGGCAGCACCTGGCGGGCCGACGGTCGGTTCGCGGGCATGGGACACGCCTCCTCTGATCGACTCTGTCAAAAATGTACAGGACGTACGTATGCGGGGAGGGGAGGATCGGCCGAAAGCGAAAATCCGCGCGGGGAGCCGGTTCCGCAGGGATCGTGTGAGCGGTTCGGTCCGGCGAGCGGCGCGCGGCGCGCGGCGCGCGGGCGGGGGTGGGGGTGCGGGCGGGGCCGGTGGAAGGGCCAGAAGGGGATCTTCCGCCCGGGGTGGCGCGGGGCGCCAGGTCTAAGCTGGGCTCCATGGCCTACGAGATTCCGGTGACGCAAGCCAGGGCTGAGCTCGCCGATCTGATCAACCGCGTGGTCTACGGCGGCGAGCGCGTCGTCGTGACGCGGCACGGAAAGCCCCTCGTCGCCCTGGTCTCCGCAGTCGACCTGGAGCAGCTCGAAGCCCTGCAGGAGCCGGCCGACGAGCCGGTGATCAGTGCCGTCTCCCGAGTCCGCGAGGTCGCCCCCGCGGCGCGGGAGCAGCAGCGGTTCGGCATCGCGGCCGAGCATCGGGGGCCGGGGGCTTCCTAGGTCCTGTCGTCACATTCCCGCCGCCCCCGAAGCGCGGCCCCGCGGCGTCGTGGGCGTACCTCCCGGTCGAGCGCAGCCGAGAGTGGGGGAAGAGTGCGTGGCGTCGCGGGGCAGGCGGGAATGTGACGGCAGGGCCTAGTGGCGCCGTGCCGGCACTGCGCGTCAGCGCTGCCGCATGAGGACTGCCCAGGAGCGCGCCCGAACGCACACTCCCGAACGCACACTCCCGGACGGGCACTCCCGGACGGGCACTCCCGGACGGGCACTCCCGGAGGAGCGCTGCCCGCGACGGCTGCCCGATGACCGCCGCCGAAACGACCGTGCGCCCCCGTCCGCTACAGCGGGGGCGTACGGCCGTGCGGGGCAGCGGTCGCCCGGCGAGTCAGTGGGCCGGGACCGGGGCCGGGGTCGGGGTCGGCTCCGGGGTGGAGGGTCCGCTGGGCCGGGTGCGGCGCTTGAGCAGGTCGCCCAGGAGAGTCGCCGTCAGGCCGAGGGCGGCCCACGCGGTCAGCACCAGGGTCGGGGTCAGGGCGCCGGCGCCGTCGAAGAAGGCCACCGACCTCAGGAGCGACGCCCCCGCACCCGGCGGGAGGAGCTGACCGAGGGCGCCCACCGGCTCGGGGAGCATCTGGGGTGCCGAGGAGGCGCCCGCGAACGGGTTGCCGAGGAACACGATCAGCAGGGCGCCCAGACCGAGGCCCGCCCGGCCCAGCAGGGAGGCGAATCCGGCCACGGTGGCGCCGACGGCCAGGGTCGCCAGGCTCAGCACACCGGCTTCGGCCCACCAGTGGCCGCCGAGCAGGCCGAGCCAGCTGTCGGCGAGGGTGGCGGCAGCGGTACCGACCAGCGCGGCGGCCCCGATCAACGCGCCGACCGCGCGCCCCCGGCGCAGCCCGAGCAGGGTGACCATGGCGCCGGACGCCGTACCGGCCAGGGCCAGGGGCAGCACGCTCGAACCGAAAGCCGCGCCCCGCGGGTCGTTCGCCGGGCCGGCCACCACGTCGGTGGTCGCCACCCGGACGCCTTCCTCGGCGGCCTGCTGCGTCACGGCCTGCTGCAGCAGCTGGGCGACCATCGGGCTCGCGGCCGAGGCGGTGAGCAGCTTGGGCCCGGACTGGGTGACGACCACCGCGCCGTATACGGTCCGGTCCTCGATCGCGTCCCGCGCGGCCGCCTCGTCGGCGTAGCGGTGGATCTCGAACGCGCCGTCCCGCTGCTTCAGCTGCTGCTCGACCTGGGCCACGGCGGTCGCCGGTCCGGCCACGCCGAGCGGCAGGTCGCGGGGTGCGGTGCGGGCGTTGGGCCAGGCGAAGGCCCAGAGCGCGAGCGCCGCGACGAGCGGGATCAGGACGATCACCGCGACCATACGGCGGCCGGGGGGTAGCGAGGGGGCTGTGGGTGCCGTGGGCGCCGTGCCGGTGGCCTGGGCCGCGGTGGGTGCAGCGGATGGGGCGGACATGGCTCTCCTTAAAAAGAAGGATCGTTCGTTTTCTTGAATTCACCATGCTTGGAGGTGTCGGCGCTTGTCAAGAAGGAACGTTCGTTTTACTTTTGACGGCATGCCCCGCGTATCCCAGGAGCGTCTAGACGCCCGCCGCCGCCAGATCCTCGACGCTGCCGCCCGCTGCTTCGCCCGCAACGGCTTCCATGCCACGTCCATGCAGGACGTGCTGAAGGAGGCCGACCTCTCGGCCGGAGCGGTCTACCGGTACTTCAGCGGCAAGGAGGAGCTGATCGCCGCGATCGTCGCCACGGTCCTCGGCGAGGTGCGCGAGGCGTTCGAGGAGGCCGCGCAGGAGGGCCCGCCTCCGCCGCCGGATGTGCTGATCGGCGCTGTTCTGCGCCGGATCCTGCACCGGCAGCCGTCGCTGGGGGAGGCGGGGGAGTCCCTGTACCCGAGGCTGATGGTGCAGGTGTGGGCCGAGACGCTGCGCAATCCCGAGCTGCACGCCATCCTGGAGGACGGTTTCGCCGAGGTCCGCAAGCCGTGGATCAAGATCGTCGAGGGGTACCAGGACGCCGGCCTGATGCGGGCCGACATCCCCGCGCTCAGCGTCGCGCGGACCATGGTGGCGCTCGCCCAGGGGTTCGCCGCCCAGCACGCGCTCTTCGGGGACGTGCCGATCCAGGTGGTCGAGCTGGGGGTGAAGGCGCTGACGAGCATGGGGGACCCGCGGGCCCGGGACTGAGCGGGACCGGGCGGAGACGTGCGGTGACTGCCGGGGGAGCACCCGGCGGGGCGGCGGGGCGGCGCGCGGGGATCACGGTCCGGCGCGCGGGGATCACGGTCCGGTTAACGTCGCCGAAACGCCGCCCAATTAGCCTGCGGCCACGCCACCAGCGAATTTGCCCGGTGGCGAGGCAACCGGATCCCGCACGGTCCGGAGCGAGGATGTGAGGTGGACGCCGTGCAACTGACCCCGCACGAGCAGGAGAGGCTGCTGATCCATGTGGCGGCCGACGTGGCGGAGAGGCGCCGGGCCCGCGGCCTGAAGCTGAACCACCCCGAGGCCGTCGCGCTCATCACCGCGCACCTCCTCGAAGGCGCGCGGGACGGCCGTACGGTGGCCGAGCTCATGGCGTCCGGACGGAAGTTGCTCACCCGGGACGATGTCATGGAGGGCATCCCCGAGATGATCCACGACGTCCAGGTCGAGGCGACCTTCCCGGACGGCACCAAGCTCGTCACCGTCCACGACCCGATCGTCTGAGGGGGAGTGCCCGTGATTCCCGGAGAGATCCTGTTCGCCTCGGATCCGATCGTCTACAACGAGGGCCGTGAGGTCACCAGGCTCACCGTCCTCAACGCCGCCGACCGGCCCGTCCAGGTCGGCTCCCACTACCACTTCGCCGAGGCCAACCCCGGCCTGGAGTTCGACCGCGCCGCCGCGCGCGGCAAGCGGCTGAACGTCGCCGCCGGCACCGCCGTCCGTTTCGAGCCCGGGATCCCCGTCGACGTCGAACTCGTACCGCTCACCGGCGCCCGTGTCGTGCCCGGCCTGCGCGGGGAGACCGGAGGTGCTCTCGATGCCTGAGATCTCGCGTGCCGCGTACGCCGACCTGTTCGGCCCCACCACCGGAGACCGCATCCGGCTCGCCGACACCGATCTGCTCGTCGAGATCGAGGAGGACCGCTCCGGCGGGCCCGGACTCGCCGGGGACGAGGCCGTGTTCGGCGGCGGCAAGGTCATCCGCGAATCCATGGGGCAGGCGCGTGCTACGCGCGCAGAAGGCACCCCGGACACGGTCATCACCGGCGCGGTGATCATCGACCACTGGGGCATCGTCAAGGCCGACATCGGCATCCGTGACGGCCGGATCACCGGTATCGGCAAGGCCGGCAACCCCGACACCATGGACGGCATCCACCCCGACCTCGTCATCGGCCCCGAGACGGAGATCATCGCGGGCAACGGGCGGATCGTCACCGCGGGCGCCATCGACGCCCACGTCCACTTCATCTGTCCGCAGATCGCCGACGAGGCCCTGTCGTCCGGTGTCACGACCCTGGTCGGCGGCGGCACGGGACCGGCGGAGGGCTCGAAGGCCACGACCGTCACCCCCGGCCCGTGGCATCTCGCCCGGATGCTGGAGGCGATGGAGCAGTACCCGCTCAACATCGGCTTCCTCGGCAAGGGCAACACGGTCTCGCACGAGGCGATGCTGTCCCAGATCCGTGGGGGCGCCCTCGGCCTCAAGCTGCACGAGGACTGGGGTTCGACCCCGGCGGTCATCGACGCCTCCCTGACCGTCGCCGAACGGACCGGCATCCAGGTCGCCATCCACACGGACACCCTCAACGAGGCCGGTTTCGTGGGGGACACCCTCGCCGCGATCGCCGGACGTGGCATCCACGCGTACCACACCGAGGGAGCCGGCGGCGGCCACGCGCCCGACATCATGACCGTGGTCTCCGAGCCGCACGTCCTGCCCAGCTCCACCAACCCGACCCGCCCCTACACCGTCAACACCGCCGAGGAACACCTCGACATGCTGATGGTCTGCCACCATCTGAACGCGGCCGTGCCGGAGGACCTCGCGTTCGCTGAGTCCCGGATCCGGCCGTCGACCATCGGCGCCGAGGACATCCTGCACGACCTGGGCGCGATCTCGATCATCTCCTCCGACGCGCAGGCCATGGGCCGGGTGGGTGAGGTCGTCCTGCGGACCTGGCAGACCGCGCACGTGATGAAGAGGCGGCGGGGCGCGCTCCCCGGTGACGGGCGCGCGGACAACCGACGGGTACGGCGCTATGTCGCCAAGTACACGATCAACCCGGCGCTCGCGCAAGGGCTCGCCCGGGAGATCGGGTCCGTGGAGAGCGGGAAGCTCGCCGACCTCGTGCTGTGGGAGCCGGCGTTCTTCGGCGTCAAGCCGCAGGTCGTGATCAAGGGCGGACAGATCGCGTACGCGCAGATGGGCGACGCCAACGCCTCCATCCCCACGCCGCAGCCGATCCTTCCGCGTCCCATGTACGGGGCGATCGGGCGGGCCCCCGCCGCGAACTCGTTCAACTTCGTGGCGCCGCTCGCCATCGAGGACGGGCTGCCGGAGCGGCTGTCGCTGGGCAAACGGTTCGTGGCCATCGAGTCGACCCGGGGGGTCACCAAGGCCGACATGCGGGAGAACGACGCGCGGCCCGAGGTGCGCGTCGACCCCGACAGCTTCGCCGTGCACATCGACGGGGAGTTGGTGGAGGCCACGCCGGCCGCCGAACTGCCCATGGCCCAGCGTTACTTCCTCTTCTGATGTCCCGGGCGACTCTTCTCGTCCTGGCCGACGGCCGCTTTCCCGCCGGGGGGCACGCGCACTCCGGCGGGGCCGAGGCGGCCGTCAAGGCGGGATCGATCACCGGGGCGGAGGGGCTGGAGGCGTTCTGCCGGGGGCGTCTGCACACTGTCGGGCTGGTGTCGGCGTCTCTCGCGGCGGCCGCCGCGTCGGGCGTCGACCCGGTCGAGCTGGACGCGGCCGCCGACGCCCGTACGCCGTCGCTCGCCCTGCGGGTCGCCTCGCGGAAGCTGGGGCGGCAGTTGATGCGGGCGGCGCGGGCCACCTGGCCCTCCGGGGAACTGGACGAGGTGGCACGGGTGTTCCCCAAAGGGGCGCATCAGCCGGTCGTGCTGGGGGTGGCGGCCCGGGGCGCCGGGCTCGGCGCGGACGATGCCGCGTACTGCTCCGTGTACGAGAGCGTGAGTGGGGCGGCGAGTGCGACGGTGCGGTTGCTGAGTCTCGATCCGTTCGCCGCGACGGGGGTGTTGGCGCGGTTGGCTCCTGAGATGGATGCCGTGGTGGGGGCGGCGGTCGAGGCGGCGCGGGCGGCGCGGGTCGGTGGCGTGGGGGGTCTGCCGGCGGCTTCCGGGCCGTTGTCGGAGATCAGCGCGGAGGCGCATGCGGCTTGGCCGGTGCGGTTGTTCGCGTCCTGAGCCTGGCTCGCCCCCGCCGCCCCTACCCGTCCCGTCCTTCAGGGGCTGCGCCCCTGTGCCCCCCAGACGTCCGTCCGGTGGGGCTTCTCGCGCAGTTCCCCGCGCCCCTATAAGACCGCCGGGAACTGCGCGAGAAGCCCCACCCGCCCGCAACACCCGCCCTACCTGACCCATCCGAAGAAGGAGCCGCAGTCATGCATCTCGACCACACCCACTCCCACGACGGCCCCTCAGCCATCGGCGCGGACGCGCATCGGCCCGACGGCACCCGGCGTGCCCTGCGCGTGGGGCTCGGTGGGCCCGTCGGGTCCGGTAAGACGGCGACGGTCGCCGCGCTGTGCCGGGCGTTGCGGGACGAGTTGTCGCTCGCGGTCGTGACGAACGACATCTATACGCGGGAGGACGCCGAGTTCCTGCTGAAAGAAGCCGTGCTGCCGCCGGAGCGGATCACCGCCGTGGAGACGGGGGCGTGCCCGCACACGGCCATCCGGGACGACATCTCCGCGAACCTGGAGGCCGTGGAGGACCTGGAGGACGAGGTCGGTCCGCTCGACCTCATCCTCGTCGAGTCCGGCGGCGACAACCTCACCGCCACCTTCTCCAAGGGGCTTGTCGACGCGCAGATCTTCGTCATCGACGTGGCAGGCGGGGACGACATCCCCCGGAAGGGCGGGCCCGGTGTCACCACCGCCGACCTGCTCGTCGTCAACAAGACGGACCTCGCTCCGTACGTCGGGTCCGACCTCGCCCGGATGGCCGCGGACGCGAAGGCGCAGCGTGCGCAGCTGCCGGTGGTGTTCCAGTCGTTGCGCGGTGAGTCGGGGGTCGCGGAGGTCGCCGCCTGGGTGCGCGAGAAGCTCGCGGCGTGGACGGCATGACGGCGGTCCGAGGGGCTGCCGTGGACAGTGGCAGGGACCGGGACCGGGACCGGGACAGGGGCAGAGACAGGGACCGGGACAGAGGGACCACCGGCGTCAGGGCCACCGCGCGTATCGCGGCCCGCGTCGACGGGCGGGGCGGTACGGCCCTGCCCGTGCTGGAGAGCGACGGGCCCCTGGCGTTGCGCCGTACCCGGGGGAGGGGTGACGCGGCGCGGGTCATGCTGGTCGGGGCGATGAGCGGGCCGCTCGGCGGGGACCGGTTCGCCGTCGAGACGGAGGTCGGGGAGGAGGCCCGGCTGGACGTCGGGTCGGCCGCCGCGACGATCGCGTTGCCCGGACAGGCCAAGGGGGAGGCCCGCTACGACGTACGGATCGACGTGGCGGCCGGGGGCGAACTGCGGTGGCTTCCCGAGCAGTTGATCTCAGCCAAGGGCAGCGATCTGGCGGTGTCGACGCGGGTCGAACTCGCCGCCGGGGCGCGGTTGGTGTTCCGCGAGGAGCAGGTGCTCGGCCGGGCCGGTGAGGAACCGGGGCGGTTGCGGAGTCGGCTCACCGTGTTGCTCGACGGGCGGCCGTTGCTCGATCAGGAGGTGGCCTGCGGGCCCGGGGCGCCCGGCGGCTGGGACGGACCCGCGGTGCTGGGCGGACACCGGGCGGTGGGACAACTCCTCGTCGTACGACCGGAGTTCGTCGACAAGCAACCCGAGCCGAGGGTGCTGGCGGAGACCGCCGCGCTCACTCCGCTCGCCGGACCCGCCGTACTCGTCAGCGCGCTCGCGACCGACGCGTTGCGGCTGAGGCGTGTGCTCGACCAGGCCCTTGCCGAGTTGGACGGTTGAGCGGGCGGGCGTTCCGGCATCCGCTGAACGGGACTTTCCGCACCGGTTATCGGATTAGTAAAGAACGTGACGGCCCCCTGTTCCCAGGTGCCTCACAGGTACGAGGATCCCCGTGACCATTCGAAACTTCGAATCGATGTACGGGGAGTTCCCTCTTGAGAGGTATGAGGCCGACGAGAAGGGCGGGAGCGTTCGGCTCCGCCGGACTGCTCGTCACGGCGACCCTGATAGCCGGCGCCGTCACCGCGCCCGCGGCCGGCGCCGCGGACGGCGCGAGTGCGCGGGACCGCGAGGCCAAGGGTGTCGCCGTCGCCGCCGCGAAGGCGGCGAAGAAGGGCGTCACTTGGCAGGACTGCCCGGAGAGCTGGGGCCTGGAGAAGCCCATCCGGTGCGGCTGGGTCACCGTGCCGCTGGACTACGCCAAACCGAACGGCAAGCAGATCAAGCTCGCCGTGGACCGGATCGGCAACACCGGAACGAAGGAGGAGCGCCAGGGCGCGCTCGTCTACAACCCCGGCGGTCCGGGCGGCTCGGGCCTGCGCTTCCCGCGCCGGGTCACGACCAAGAACCCCTTGTGGGTCAACACGTCCAAGGCCTACGACTTCGTGGGCTTCGACCCGCGTGGTGTCGGCAAGTCGGCGCCCATCTCCTGTGCCGACCCCCAGGAGTTCGTGAAGGCGCCCAAGATGGACCCGGTCCCGGACTCCGAGGCCGACAAGCGCAAGCAGCGCAGGCTCGCGGCGAAGTACGCGGCCGGCTGCAAGGAGCGCAGCGGCGAGATGCTGCCGCACATGACGACCCCGAACACCGCGCGTGACCTGGACGTCATCCGGGCCGCCCTCGGGGAGAAGAAGCTCAACTTCCTCGGTGTCTCGTACGGTACGTACATCGGCGCCGTCTACGGCACCCTCTTCCCGAATCGCGTGCGCCGCATGGTCGTCGACAGCGTGGTGAACCCCTCCCGCGAGAAGATCTGGTACCAGGCCAACCTGGACCAGGACGTCGCCTTCGAGGGACGCTGGAAGGACTGGACGAAGTGGGTCGCGGCGAACGACGCGACCTACCACCTCGGTGACACCCAGGCGAAGGTGCAGGCGAACTGGCTGAACCTGCGCGCCACCGCGAAGAAGAACCCGCTCGGCGGGCTGGTCGGCCCGGCCGAGCTGATCTCCTTCTTCCAGAGCGCCCCGTACTACGACTCCGCGTGGGCGCCCACCGCCCAGGTGTGGAGCAAGTACGCCGCCGGTGACACCCAGGCCCTGGTCGACGCGGCCGCCCCGGACCTCGGCGACACCGTGGGCAACGCCGTCGCCGAGAACGGCAACGCCGTCTACACGGCGGTCGAGTGCACCGACGCCAAGTGGCCCACGAGCTGGAAGAAGTGGGACCGCGACAACACCAGGCTGCACAAGAACCATCCGTTCATGACCTGGGCCAACGCCTGGATGAACCTGCCGTGCGCCACCTGGCCGTCCAAGCAGTACACCCCGGTCGACGTGAAGACCAGGAAGGGCCTGCCGCCCGTCCTGATCGTCCAGTCCGAGCGGGACGCGGCCACGCCGTACGAGGGCGCCGTCGAGCTGCACAAGCGGTTCAAGGGCTCCCGGCTGATCACGGAGAGGAAGGCCGGCTCCCACGGAGTCACCGGCCTGGTCAACCCGTGCGTCAACGAGCGCGTGGACACCTACCTGCTCACCGGCGAGGTGGGCAAGGCCGACGTGACGTGCGCCCCGCACGCCACGCCGACCCCGTAGGCCCCCTAGAGGCCGTAGAGGCCGTAGAGGCCGTAGGGGCCGTAGGGACGTGACAGCGGCGAGGGGCGACCGTCGATGACGGTCGCCCCTCGCTCATGCGCTCAGGCCTGTCGTCCCGCCAGCCAGGCGTCCTCCGCCGCGTAGTCGAAGAGGTCCCCGTACGCCTCGGCCATCCGGGGGTAGGCCTCCCGCCAGTCCCGTCCGCCCGCGAGCCGGCCCTCGATCCAGGCGACCGTCTCCGGCAGTGACTCCGCGTACCGGACCACCGGCCGGTAGCCCAGCTCCCGCTCGGCCGCCGACATGTCGCACACCACGGGCACCGGCACGGACCACGGGGTGCCTCCCACCGTGGGCGACGGGGCGGGGCCGTCGACGAGCACGTTCTGCGTCCGGACGCCCATCACCGCGTCGATGGCGGTGGCGATCTCCACGACGGTGGGTGCGTCGGGGTCGACCGCGTTCAGCGCCCGTGAACCGGGCCGGGCGGCGGCCAGCCGGATCAGCTCGGCGATGTTGTGGACGCTCGCCGGATGGAAGCGGCTCGCACCGCCGTACGCGAGGACCCGACGCTCTCTGCCGTCCAGGTTGCGCTTCACGAAGTACAGCTCGCGCGGGGTACGGCAGTGCGGCCCGTGAACGGCGCCCGCGCGCAGCAGGGTCGTGGGCAACCGGTCGCCACCGGCGAGGAGTTCACGCTCCAGGCCCGCCTTGCGGGTGCTGTACGAGGTGTCGCCCGGCCGGATGGTGCGCCGGCTCTCGGGCAGGGGCAGCGGGTACTCGGGGAAGCCGCCCGGCTCCGCCTGGGTGTCGAAGTTGCGGCCCTTGTCGTCCTCGTACACCGAGACGCTGGAGACGACGACCGCCGAGCCCACCCGGTCGGCCAGCGACAGCAATTGCCGGGCGTGTTCGGGACCGTAGGCGACCATGTCCACCAGCACGTCGCAGCCGTCACCGACCGCGGCCGCGAGCGCCGCGTCGTCGCTCCGGTCGGCGGAGACGGTCCGTACCTCCTCGGGCCAGCCGTCGTCCCGGCCGCCGCCCCGCGAGACGGCCGTCACCGCCCATCCGTCGCCCGCCAGCGCGCCCACGGCCACCCGGCCGATCTGTCCCGTCGCTCCGACCACCACAGCACGTCGTGTCATGGCCCCGACCGTACGACGCCCAGGTGCCGAGCGCCGGGACGCTCTGCTACCGGCAGAGCACCATGCCGCCCTGCCGCCGGCAGGACAACCCTGTTGCCCTGCCACCGGGACCCCCGGAAGCCTGGACGCTGTCCGCCGTGATCAGGCCCCGACTCGGTGTGATCCGCCGGGGTCCGCTCAACTCAGCGGCAGGCGCGGGAACTTGCGTTCCTTCGCAGCGGCGGCCTCCTCCGCCTTCACGACGGCCGCGTACTGGTCGACGTACTCCTGCTCGGAGAGCGTGAGGATCGCGTACATGATCTCGTCGGTGATGGCCCGCAGCACGGCCTTCTCGTTCTCCATGCCCTCGTAGCGGGAGAAGTCGAGGGGCTTGCCGAAGCGGATGACGACGGGGTGGATGTTGGGGATGACCTTGCCCGGGGGCTGGGCCTCGAAGGTGCCGATCATGGCGCACGGGATGACGGGCACGCCGGCCTTGAGCGCCATGACCGCGACGCCGACCTTGCCCTTGTAGAGGCGGCCGTCGTGCGAGCGGGTGCCCTCCGGGTAGATGCCGAGGAGTTCGTCCTTGCTCAGCACGCCGAGCCCCTCGCGGATGGCGGCCTGGCCCGCCTCCTTGCCGGAGCGGTCGACCGGGATCTGCCCGACGCTGTGGAAGAAGAACGCCGTCAACCGGCCCTTGAGCCCCGGGCCGGTGAAGTACTCGGCCTTCGCCAGGAAGGTGATGCGGCGCTTGAGGATCGCGGGCATCAGGAAGTGGTCCGAGAAGGACAGATGATTGCCCGCGACGATGGCGGCGCCCGACGACGGCACGTTTTCGAGGCCCTCGATGCGAGGCCGGAAGACCAGTCTCAGCAGGGGTCCCAGAAGCACGTACTTGAGCAGGTAATAGAACACGGCGTCTCCCTCGCGCTACCGGATCGGCTCTGTGGACGTGTTCGGACTCACGAGGACTCCTCGCTGACACCGCTGACGCTGCGTCAGGCGCATGAGCGCTGGTGGGCCGCGTCCTGCGTGTCGACGATTGATCGTAGCCCCACGTGCCACGTCACCGGGAGGAGGCCGGAGGAAACCGAACAGCGTGAGCGTCCCGCACATGGCGGACCGGCGGTCATGGAAGGACGGGTCGCGGCACGGCGGCCGCTCGCTCGACCCGCCCGTCACCGGGCCCCGCGGGCGATCGGTGCCGTCCGTACCCGCCCCCGGCCGGCGGCCACCCTCTCGGCCCCGATCCGGGGCAGCCATGAAAGGGCTTCCCCCCACCCCGTACGCCTGGGTCTCGGCGGCACGTCGTCGATCGCGCTCTCCTTGGGCCGCGTGGGTGACTCGCCGCCCCCGCCCAGCTCGTCGGACAGGCAGGCGAGGTACACGGCCATGGTGGTGCGGTGGTCGCGCGGCGGTCGGCCGGTGAGCTGCTCGATCTTCTGCATGCGGTAGGCCACGGTGTTCCGGTGGACGTGCAGCGCCTCGGCCGCCCGGACGAGATGGAAGCCGCCCTCGCCCACGCGGTGACCGTGTCGCGGAGCACCGGCCGTTCCGGCTGCTCCCGCGGCTCCGCGGCCGTCACCGCGAGCAGCCGTCCGCGGGTCGGCTGGCCCACCGCCGCCAGGAGCTGGTGGATCCGCAGATCGGCGATCAGACGGACCGGGGCGCCGCCCGCCCCGCGGACGGTCGGGCGCCCGGCCGAACCGCTCGTCCGCCGGGCGGTCAGGTGGAGCGCGTCGCACGCGTCCTGGCAGGAGCCGTGGAAGTGGTGTCCCGCGCCCCTTTCGGGGCGCGGGCGGGCGGACTCCGAGTCTCAGGAGCCCTCCTTCAGTACCTCCCCCAACGTCCCCAGCGCCGACCGGAGTTCCGTCCCCGTGATCGTCAGGGGCGGAGCCAGGCGGATGGTCGAGCCATGGGTGTCCTTGACCAGGATGCCGCGCTCCATGAGCCGGTGACTGATCTCGCGGCCCGTGCCGAGCGCGGGGTCGACGTCGACACCCGCCCACAGTCCGCGCGCCCGGAAGCCGACCACGCCCCGGCCGACCAGTTCCGTGAGCCCCTCCCGCAGCACCCCGCCCAGTTCGGTGGCCCTGAGCTGGAACTCCCCGGTGCGCAGCAGCTCGACCACCGCCGAACCGACCGCCGCGGCCAGGGGATTGCCGCCGAACGTCGAGCCGTGCTCGCCGGGACGCAGGACCGACAGCACCTCACGGCGGGCCACCACCGCCGACACCGGCACGATGCCGCCGCCGAGCGCCTTGCCGAGCAGGACGGCGTCGGGCAGGACGTCCTCGTGCTCGACGGCGAGCGTGCGGCCCGTGCGGCCGAGACCCGACTGGATCTCGTCCGCGACGAAGAGACAGCCGGTGCGCCGGGTCAGCTCGCGGACCCCGCGCAGATAGCCGTCGTCGGGGATGAGGACACCCGCCTCGCCCTGGATGGGCTCGATGAGCACCGCGGCCGTCGTCTCGTCGATCGCCGCCTCCAGCGCGGCGAGGTCGTTGTACGGGACCACCCGGAAGCCCGGCGTGAACGGCCCGAACCCGTCGCGGGCCACCGGGTCCGTGGAGAAGCTGACGATGGTCGTCGTACGGCCGTGGAAGTTGTCGGCGGCGACGACGATCGTGGCTTGGTCGGCGGGGACGCCCTTCACCTCGTACGCCCACTTGCGGGCCACCTTGATCGCGCTCTCCACCGCCTCGGCGCCCGTGTTCATCGGCAGCACCATGTCCAGGCCGGTCAGCTCGGCCAGCGACTCGGCGAACTCGGCGAGACGGTCGTTGTGGAAGGCCCGCGAGGTGAGGGTGAGGGTGTCGAGCTGGCGGTGCGCGGCCTCGATCAGCGCCGGGTGGCGGTGGCCGAAGTTGAGGGCGGAGTAGCCGGCCAGCATGTCCAGATAGCGGCGGCCCTCGACGTCCTCGACCCAGGTGCCCTCGGCGCGGGCGACGACCACGGGCAGCGGGTGGTAGTTGTGCGCGAGGACGGGCTCCTCGGCGCGGATCAGGTCGGCCGACGAACGCGCGCGGACGGGAGCGGTCATGAGCGGATCTCCTGAGTGACGCACTTGATGCCGCCGCCGGCCTTCTGGAACTCCGACAGGTCGACGGGGACGGGGACGTAGCCCTGGCGGGCGAGCTGGTCGGCGAGTTCCTTGGCCCGGGGCGAGATGAAGACATGGCGGCCGTCGGACACCGAGTTCAGGCCGAAGGCCATGGCGTCCTCGCGGGTGGCGATCACCGCGTCCGGGTAGAGGCGGGCGAGGACCGCGCGGCTGCCGGGTGAGAACGCCTCCGGGTAGTACGCGATGTTGCCCGCGGCGCCGTCGCTCCCGTCCTCCAGGACGAACAGCGCCGTGTCCAGATGGTAGAAGCGCGGGTCCACCAGCTGGAGGCTGATCACGGGGACGCCGAAGAACTCCTGCGCCTGGCGATGCGCGTCACGGGTGGTGCGGAAGCCGGTCCCGGCGAGCAGATAGCGACCGGTGGGCACCAGATCGCCCTCTCCCTCGCACACCGACTCGGAGCGGAACACCTCGTACCCGGCGCTCTTGAACCAGGCGTCGTAGGCGGTGGACTCGGGGCGCCGCTCGGGCGCGTGGAACAGCGAGCCGAGGACGCGGCCGCCGAGGACGAGCGCGCAGTTGGCGGCGAACACCATGTCCGGCAGCGCCGCCACCGGCTCCACGGTGTCCACGGTGTGACCATGGGACCGATAGGCGCGGATCAGCTCCTGCCACTGATCCTGGGCCAGGTCGACGTCCACGGGGGTGTCCGGATGCATCCAGGGATTGATCGAGTACTGCACGGCGAAGTGTCTGGGTTCGCAGACGAGAAAGCGCCGAAGGCGCGGCACACGGCTGTCGGGCACAGAGGGTTTCTCCGCTTCCTGACGGTGTCGACGGGGATGACACCACGGTAGGAATCGGGACCGGCGCACGACAAGAAACGAACGTTGCGTGTTCAC
Source organism: Streptomyces akebiae (assembly GCF_019599145.1). NCBI lineage: Bacteria > Bacillati > Actinomycetota > Actinomycetes > Kitasatosporales > Streptomycetaceae > Streptomyces > Streptomyces akebiae. The sequence goes on from NZ_CP080647.1 coordinate 8,802,107, forward strand.
GCAGTAATCCTGCGTAGAGAACCGGCTCAGCGCAGGTTCGCTGCGTCCTGCGTCGCCCCGGCCTCCGGAGCCTCCGGCAGCAGGTGCGACAGCACCATGTAGCTGATCGTCTTCCGGATGAACGGCTCGGTGCGGATCCGCTCCAGCACCTCCTCGAAATGCTCCACGTCCACCGCCCGCACGTGCAGCAACGCGTCGGCGCCACCGGTCACCGTCATCGCCGCCGTGATCTCCGGATGGTTGCGCACCACCTCCGCGAGCCGCCGGGGCGGCGCCGCGCCCTCGCAGTACACCTCCACGTACGCCTCCGTGCGCCAGCCGAGCGCCGCCGGCTGCACCGTGGCCGTGAAGCCGGTGATCACCCCGGTCTCCCGCAACCGGTCCACCCGCCGCTTGACCGCGGTGGCCGAAAGGCCGACGGTCGCGCCGATCTCGGCGAAGCTGGTCCTCGCGTTCGCCATCAACGCTGTGATGATCTTGCGATCGAGCTCGTCGAACGCCGCGGACTTGCTGTTCATGCGGGCACTGTATCCAGCGGGAGGCCCCCGCGACCCCCAGCGCCGAGGCCTCCGGCGCGCGGCCGTGTGCAGGCGTGCGAATTGCTCCTACACTCCACGTTCATGCTGCGCGCGCTCGCCGTCGATGACGAGAAACCCTCCCTGGAGGAGCTGCTGTACCTGCTGAACGCGGATCCACGGGTCGGCAGCGCCGAGGGCGCGAACGACGCCACCGAGGCACTGCGGCGGATCAACCGCGCCCTGGAGTCCGGCCCCGACGGGCCCGAGGCGATCGACGTCGTCTTCCTCGACATCCAGATGGCCGGCCTCGACGGCCTCGACCTCGCCCGCCTCCTCACCGGCTTCGCCCGGCCCCCGCTCGTCGTCTTCGTCACCGCGCACGAGGGCTTCGCCGTCCAGGCCTTCGACCTCAAGGCCGTCGACTACGTCCTCAAACCCGTACGCCGGGAACGCCTCGCCGAGGCGATCCGCCGGGCCGTCCAGCTCCGCGAGGCGACCACGGCACCGGCCCCGCCGATACCGGTCCACGAACCCGACCCCGACCAGATACCCGTCGAGCTCGGCGGGGTGACCCGCTTCGTCACCGTCGACGACATCACCCACGTCGAGGCCCAGGGCGACTACGCCCGACTGCACACCCCGCAGGGCAGCCACCTCATCCGCATCCCCCTCTCCACCCTCGAAGAGCGCTGGCGCGCACGCGGGTTCGTCCGCATCCACCGCCGCCATCTCGTCGCCCTGCGCCACGTCGGCGAACTCCGCCTGGACGCGGGCACGGTCAGCGTCCTCGTCGGCTCCGTGGAACTCCAGGTCAGCCGCCGTCACGCCCGCGAGCTGCGCGATCTGCTGATGCGCCGGACCACGGGCTGAGGAGCCACCATGCCGAGCGACCCCACCGAACGCCGTGTCGTCGTCACCGGAGTGCCCCGCCGTACCCCGCGCCCGTCCGGCCACCAGCGCCCCCGCACCGAGATCGACGAACAGACCACCCTCGGCCACACCTACGTCCGCTCCCTCATGCGCAGCCAACTCCGCGCCGCCCTCGCCGTGTTCGCGGTCCTGGTCCTGCTGGTCGCCCCGCTGCCCCTGGTCTTCGCCGCGATGCCGGACGGCGCCGGCCTGGAGTGGGCCCTCCTCGGCTTCGGCGTCTACCCCCCGCTGGTCCTCCTCGCCCGTCGGCACGTGCGCCGCGCCGAACGCAACGAACAGGACCTCGTCCGCCTCGTCGAGGACCGCTGAGGCGAACCACCGAGGCGACGCGAGCAGTGAACCCGTGAACGAGGAGACCGGAAGCAAGGCATGAACGAGAACTACGCCGTTCCCGCGGTCGCCCTCGTCGTCGTGGCGACCGTCTTCGTCGGCGCCTTCGGCCTGCGCATCTCCCGCACCACCTCCGACTTCTACGTCGCCTCCCGGACCGTCGGACCCCGCCTCAACGCGGCCGCGATCAGCGGCGAGTACCTCTCCGCCGCCTCCTTCCTCGGTATCGCCGGCCTCGTCCTCGTCCAGGGCCCCGACATGCTCTGGTACCCGGTCGGCTACACCGCCGGCTACCTCGTCCTCCTGCTCTTCGTCGCCGCCCCGCTGCGCCGCTCCGGCGCGTACACGCTGCCCGACTTCGCCGAGGCCCGGCTCGCCTCCAAAACCGTACGACGGCTCGCGGGGGCCTTCGTCGTCGGCGTCGGCTGGCTCTACCTCCTGCCCCAACTGCAGGGCGCCGGACTGACGTTGAACGTGCTCACCGACGCCCCCGAGTGGCTCGGCGGTGTCATCGTCGCCGTCGTCGTCTCCGCCACCGTCGCCGCCGGCGGTATGCGCAGCATCACCTTCGTCCAGGCCTTCCAGTACTGGCTCAAGCTCACCGCCCTCCTCGTCCCCGCCCTCTTCCTGGTCCTCGCCTGGCAGGGCGACGGCGCCCCCCGGCACGCCTTCGACGAGCCCGCGACCTTCCGCGAACAACGCGTCGTCCGCGTCGACGAGACCCTCGACCTGAAGCTCGGCGGCCCGCTCACCGTCACCGCCACCGGCACCATCGACGGCCGCCGCTACGACAACCGGCGCGTGGACCTGCCCACCGGCACCCACCGCATCGACCGGGGCACCCGCCTGACCTTCACCGAGGGCGACCCCGTCCCCGTCGCCGACCGAGGCACCAACGGCGGCATGTCCACCTCGCTCGCCGCCGGCCGCGAGGAACGCCCCCTGTACGCCACCTACGGGCTGATCCTCGCCACCTTCCTCGGCACCATGGGCCTGCCCCACGTCGTCGTCCGCTTCTACACCAGCCCGGACGGTGTCGCCGCCCGCCGCACCACGGTCGTCGTCCTCGGCATGATCGGCGCCTTCTACCTCCTCCCCCCGATCTACGGAGCACTCGGCCGCCTCTACGCCCCCGACCTCACCCTCACCGGCGACGCCGACGCGGCCGTCCTCCTGCTCCCGGACCGCATGATCGGCGGCCTCGGCGGCGACCTGCTCGGCGCGCTGGTCGCGGGCGGCGCCTTCGCCGCCTTCCTGTCCACCGCCTCAGGACTGACCATGGCCGTCGCCGGCGTGCTCACCCAGGACGTGCTGCCCGCCCGGGGCGTACGGCACTTCCGGCTCGCCGCGGTCCTCGCCATGGCGGTGCCGCTCGCCGCGAGCGTCCTGGTCGGCGGGCTGCCCGTCGCCGACGCGGTCGGCCTCGCCTTCGCCGTCTCGGCCTCCTCGTTCTGCCCGCTGCTCGTCCTCGGCATCTGGTGGCGGCGCCTCACCCCGCCGGGTGCCGCGGCCGGCATGCTCGTCGGAGGCGGAGCGGCCCTCCTCGCGGTCGCCGCGACCATGGCCGGTTATCCCGGCACCGGCACCCTGCACGCCCTGCTGGCCTGGCCCGCCCTCTGGTCCGTACCGCTGGGCTTCCTCACGATGGTCCTGGTGTCCCTGGCCACCCCCGGCAAGGTCCCGCCCGAGACACCGGCGATCCTGGCCCGCTTCCACCTCCCGGAGGAACTCGTCGGCGGCCGGACCCGCGCGGCGACCAAGGAGATCGAACTGTGGCGGCGGTGAGGGGCACCGCGCCGGGGACGGCGGCCGGACCGACCGACCTGACGCGGCACGAGAAAACGAGAAGGGAACCCACGGCCGGTGAGCGGTGTACCACATGCGGGAGGTGAGCGATGAGCGGTGAAGTGACCGGCTTCCTGGCCGGGTTCTGCGTGGCCGTGCTCCCGCTGCTCGCGGCCGGCTTCTGGCTCGGCCGCCGTACGGCACACCCACGCAACAGCCTCGGCGGGCTCGGCACACCCGTCGAGCACGCCACCTTCCAGACCCTGCACACCGCCACCCTCGCCGCGCCCCCGCTGCGCGCCGGCCTCACGGAGGAGACGGCCCGCAGATCGGCCAAGCGGCTGCGCACCCTGCTCGGCACGGACGCGCTCTGCCTCACCGACCACGAGTCGGTCCTCGCCTGGGAGGGCGTCGCGGAGCACCACCGCGCCGAGATCATGGGACGCCTGGCGGGCCCCCTGGAGACCGGCCGGGGCGAGGCCTTCCGGCTGACCTGCGACATCATCGACTGCCCCGTGCGCTGGGCGGTGGTCGCCCCCCTCACGGTCGACGACCGCGTCCACGGGGCGCTCGTCGCCTGCGCGCCCCGCGAGTCCGCCGTCCTCGTCCGGGCGGCCGGCGAGGTCGCCCGCTGGGTCTCCGTCCAGCTCGAACTGGCCGATCTCGACCAGTCCCGCACCCGCTTGATCGAGGCCGAGATCAAGGCCCTGCGCGCCCAGATCTCCCCGCACTTCATCTTCAACTCGCTCGCGGTGATCGCCTCGTTCGTCCGCACCGACCCCGAGCGCGCCCGCGAGCTGCTGCTGGAATTCGCCGACTTCACCCGCTACTCGTTCCGCAGACACGGCGACTTCACCACCCTCGCCGACGAACTCCACGCCATCGACCACTACCTGGCACTGGTCCGGGCCCGCTTCGGCGACCGGCTCTCGGTCACGCTCCAGATAGCCCCCGAGGTCCTGCCGGTCACCCTGCCCTTCCTGTGCCTCCAGCCCCTCGTGGAGAACGCGGTGAAGCACGGCCTCGAAGGCCGTTCCGTGACCGCCGCGGGCAAGAGCCACATCAGCATCACCGCGCAGGACGCCGGAGCCGAGGCGCTCGTCGTCATCGAGGACGACGGCGTCGGCATGGAACCCGACGTGCTCCGCCGCATCCTCGCCGGCGAGACCAGCCCCTCCGGCGGCATAGGCCTCAGCAACGTCGACGAGCGGCTCCGCCAGGTGTACGGCGACGACCACGGCCTGGTCATCGAGACCGCGGTGGGCGCGGGCATGAAGATCACCGCCCGGCTGCCCAAATACCAGCCGGGCGTACACCCGGACGGGGGAATACCCCGGACCTGAGGATCACCGCGGCTCGACCCATGGGTTGAGCCGACGGCTGCGCCTCAGGTGCGCGACGCCACCATGCCCAGCGTCAGCAGGCCCAGGACGACCCAGCCGAACCACAGCCAGCCGTTGCTGCCGAGGGTCACCGAGTAGGCAGTCACCATGACCAGCCCACCGACGGTGAGCACCCCCATGGCCTTCGTCGAACCGGGCATCGCGACACCCTTTCTCAGGTCCTCAGGCTTCTTCTCCCTCCATGGTGCCCCCAGTGGCGGAAATGACAGTGCAGACGACGAAATGTGCTCCCTTTTTCCAGCCGTCCTCGCTGACCCAGAAACCGGTGCCGGTCCGGCCGGGCTCATAGCCGTACTGCTGCGGCGGCAGGTTCTTCTTGCAGGCGGCGCGAGCCTGCTCCTGGGCATCGCCGTAGGTGGTGCCGGGACTCATCTCGTGGAACCCGAGCACCTTCTCGTCGTGACGCTCCTGGCAGGAGACCAGCCGGATCTTGTTGCTGGAGATCGTGTCGAGGCAGTCCTGCTTCTGCAGGGTGGCCACGTCGACGAGCACCGTCTCACCCACCGTCCGGTACTCACCGATCGGCCCGTACACCGGCCTGCGCTCGCCCAGCAGCAGACAGGCGACCCGATGCCCGGCCGCGTCGAAACCGTCGTCGGTCGGCACCACGGCGTGGGAGCGGACGTCCACGAGCCTCTCCCGGGCCTCCACCGTGAGCTGCTCGCACCGGGCCGCTCCGCCCGTGCGGGCGTCCTCGGCGGACGACGCCTCGTAGGAGGCCATCACCTGTCCGTCCATCGAGGGCCCCGCGCACCCGGGCACGATCCGAAGCCCGGCCGCGTCCGCGAAGGGGGTGTCGGTCCAGGTGACGTCGACGCAGTCGCCGTCCTTCAGCGGCTCGGTCAGCCCCACGGTCCTGCCGTACGGCAGCGCCGCGCTCCCGCTGCCTCCGCCGCCGAGGCCGTCCGTCAGCTCCTTCATGGTGCCCACGGCGTACCAGGTCCCGCCGACGACCAGAGCGAGACCGAGGGTGGTGGCCACGCCGGCGAGCAGGGCCCGGCTGCGGTGCCGACGGTGATGTCCACCGGCGCCCGCCGCTCGGTGCTCCGCCGGGGACCAGCCGTCCGCGGGTCCCTGTGCTTCTCGGGCCCCCTCTCCTCCGGGCTCGCCGTGTCCACCGTGTCCACCGTGTCCACCGTGTCCACCGTGTGCGCTGTGCCCAGCCGACGGCGCGTACCACGGTGTCTCGTGCGCGTCCGGCGGGACGAGGGGGTGTTCGTAATCCGCAGTGTGCGTCGGCTCGCTCGCCCACTGCGGTTGCGAGCCGAGGTCGGGCGCGGTGTGGGGGTGGGCCTGGGGGGTGACGATCGCGGAGAGCGCCGCCTCGGTCTCGGCGGCGGTGATCCGGCGTCCGGGGTCCTTGGTGAGCATGGCGGCCAGCACCGGTTCCAGCGCACCCGCCCGCAGCATGGGACGCGGCTGCTCCAGAACCACGGCGGTGAGCGCCGCGATCTCCGAGTCGCGGTCGAAGGGCCCGTACCCCTCGACGGCGTGGTAGAGCGTGCAGCCCAGCGAGAACAGGTCGGACGCGGCGGTCGGCGGCCCGCCCTGCGCCCGCTCGGGTGCCAGATACCCGGCGGTCCCGACCAGGACATGGGTCCTGGTGTACCGGGTCTCCTGGGTGTCGGGCTGGACGGAGATGCCGTAGTCGGTGAGGAGGACACGTGCGTACGGCGATCCGGTGCGGTCCGGTGCGAGCAGGATGTTGGCCGGCTTGACGTCCCGGTGCATGACGCCGCGTTCGTGCCCGGCGGTCAGCGCGTCCAGCACGGCGAGACCGATCCGGGCGCACTCGGCGGGTGCGAGGGCGCCGCGCAGCGTTACCAACGCCTTCAGGTCGAGAGCGCCCGGCACGTACTCCATGACGATCCACGGCAGCGCGTCGTGTTCCAGGACGTCGTGCACGGTGACCACATTCGGGTGGTCGCGCAGTCCGGCGGCGTGCCGGGCCTCCGCGCGGGCGCGGGCCACCCGGGCGGCGCGTTCCTGCTCGGCCTCGCCCGGATGGCGGAACACGATCTCCTTGAGCGCCACCTCGCAGTCCAGCTGACGGTCGTGCGCCAGCCAGACATGGCCCATGCCGCCGCTGCCCAGCCGGTTCAGCAGGAGATAGCGGTCGGCGATGACCCGGCCGGCTCCCGAATGCGGTGCTCCTGACTGCAACGGTCACTCCCAGGGTTCAGATCCACATGAACCGGGCCGGTTCCTGGACGGGTGCGCCCGGTGCCCCCGAATCGCTCGGATTCCCCGGACTCCCCGGGTCGTCGGACGGCGGATCCCCGGTTGGGTCGGGAGCGCTCGTGGGGAGGTCGGGGGGCGGGCCGCTCTCCTCCGGCGGAGTCGGATCGGGGTCGGGAGTGGTCGGCGGCCTGGTCGATCGCGTGGGGCTGGAGGGTGCCGAGGGCACGGTGGATGTGGGAGCGGAGGTGGGGGTGGGGTTCGGTGAAGGCCGCTCGGAGGACTGGGAGGGTGACGGTGTGAGGGACGTACCACCCGTGGGCGGGGGAGTGGTGGATTCCGTGGGCGACGACACGTCGTCCGTGGGGGAGGAGCCTTCGTCCGAGGGTGTCGTGCCCGGGTCCGTCGGCGTCGAACTGTCCTGAGTCGGCGATCCGCCCGACGAGGAACCGTCCGAGGACGAACCGCCCGGGTCCGAGGGCTCTGTCGGCCCCGGATCCGTGCCCGTGGACCCGCCGTCCGAGTCCGATCCGCCGTCCGAGTCCGACCCGCCGCCCGGTACCGAGCCGCCGTCCGAGCCCGATCCGTCGGTGCCGTTCGCGGAAGTGCTGCCCGGCCACTCCACGTGCAGCGCCACCGCGTCGCCGAACTGCAGCTCGGCGCCCGGCCCGGGACTCGACCCGGTCACCGGCGCGTCACCCGGCGGCATCTCGGCGCCCTCGACCGTCACCGCCAGGCCCTTCTCCGCCATGGCCGCGCTCGCCTCGCCGAAGGTCATCCCCCGTACCTTCGGCACGGCCTGCCGCGCACGCGTGTCGAACGTCGTGTCGGACTCGCCCGTGGTGCCGACCTCCCGGTTGATGCCCCGGTCCGGGTCCTCGACGTCGACGAGCTTGATCTCCTTCAGCTGCTGGGGCGCGGGCTTGACGACGACCAGCGAGGCCTTGTCGTAGTTCTCCCACTTCTCGTTGTCGCCCGTGAACTCCACCTTGATCCGGTGCGGGTCCGCGGCGAACGAGCGCAGCGGATTTCCGCAGCTGCACTTGACGGCCGGCAGCCCCTGGTCGTCCACCAATGCCGCGATCCCGGCTTCCAGCAGCGCGTCGAAGGGGACGGCCCTGCCCTTCTTGTAGTCGTGGTTCTTCACGAGGGTGTCGTGGCGCAGAAGAACAGGCGTGAGGTCGTCGAGATAATCCGGGATGCGGTCGACCCCGACCCCGACGATCCGGGCCCATTCCTGAGCCTTTTTCGTGTTCTCGGGTGCGGTGAGGAAATCCTCCAGCTTGCCGACGTCGCAGATCTTCGGTTTCCGTGAGCCCCCGTACAGGCCGGGGGTGCTGCCCTGCTGGAGACCGCTGTGCGGCTCCAGTGACCGCAGGTCGGGCTGGTCCCGGCCGAGCCGCTCGCCCTCGTCGAAGAAGGGGGCGAGGGACGGTACCCCTGCGGCCACCGCCGTCACCGCGAGCAGTGACGGGGCCGACTCGCCGCAGCCGCTGAGAACCAGTACGCCCACCAATAGCAAACATGTTCGCAAGCGCGCGCGAATTGTCATGACCGCTCCCCCCGCGGTTTCCCCCGTCACCCCGCAGAGGATATGCGGGGCTCACGCATCATGCTACTGAAGGGCAAAGCCTTTCCGCCAAGAGAAAAGGAAAGGGGCACGGTTGTGTGGCCAAAGAAAAAAATGGGGACACGACCGACAAGAAAAAGAAATGGGGCTCAGCGACTACGTGCGTCGAGTGAGGCGAGGTAGGCGTTGTACGCCTCCAGTTCCTTGTCGCCGTCCCGGTCGGCCGCCCGGTCCGTGCGCCGGGCCTGCCGCTGCTCGGAGTTGTACCACTGGAAGAGCAGCGCCAGCAGCACGAGCACCGAGGGGATCTCGCTGAAGGCCCAGGCGATGCCGCCGGCCGCGTTCTGGTCGGCGAGCGCGTCGATGCCGAGCGAGGCGGGCGGGTTCTCGTACGTCTTGACCATCGGGGCGGACGCCATCATCAGCGCGATGCCGAAGAAGGCGTGGAAAGGCATGCCCGCGAACAGCTCCAGCATCCGCATCAGATACCCGGGCCGGTGCGGGCCCGGGTCCACGCCCATGATCGGCCAGAAGAAGAACAGCCCGACCAGCAGGAAGTGCGTCATCATCACGATGTGTCCCGGCGTCGACCCCATCAGGAAGTCGAACAACGGCGTGAAGTACAGCCCGTACAGGCTCGCGATGAACATCGGGATCGTGAACGCCGGATGCGTGACGATCTTCATGTACCAGCTGTGCAGGAACATCAGCAGCAGCTCGCGCGGTCCCTTGCGTCCCTTCCCCGCCACCGGCAGCGCCCGCAGCGCCAGGGTGACCGGCGCCCCCAGCAGCAGCATGATCGGCGCCAGCATGCTGATCACCATGTGCTGCACCATGTGCACGCTGAACATGACCATGCCGTAGTCGTTCAGCCCGGTGCACGTCACCAGCATCACCAGCAGCACACCCACGACGAACGCGATCGTCCGCCCCACCGGCCACTTGTCCCCGCGGCGCACGAGCCGTACGACTCCCCAGGCGTAGAGCCCGAGGCCCACCAGGCACGCGATCAGGAAGAACGGATCCGCCGACCACGAGAGCCCTCGCCCGAGAGTGAAGGGCAAAAGCCCCGTCCCATGCCCGCTGTGATCCATCCGCCGGCTCCTGTTTCGTGGGGGTTGAGCGCTGTACGTCCGCCCCAAGACTAGAACCGCCCCCGGTCACGATCATGACCGGGGGCAGAGCAGCCGACCTCAGGGGCGCGGGGAACTGCGCGACCAGCCACGAACCACCCGCAGCCGACGAACCACCTGCTGAACCGAGCTCCTAGTCGGAACTCAAAGCACACACTCCGCTTCCGCGTACCGATCCTCCGGCACCGTCTTCAACGTCTCCACCGCCTCCGCGAGCGGCACCATCACGATGTCGGTCCCCCGCAGCGCGGTCATGTGCCCGAACTCACCCCGGTGCACGGCCTCCACCGCGTGCCAGCCGAACCGGGTCGCCAGCACCCGGTCGTACGCGGTCGGCGTACCACCCCGCTGCACATGCCCGAGGATCACCGGCCGCGCCTCCTTCCCGAGGCGCTGCTCCAGCTCGATCGACAGCTGCCGCGCGATCCCGGCGAACCGCTCGTGCCCGTAGATGTCCTTGCCGCCCTCGTCGAAGTCCATCGACCCGGCCTTCGGCTTCGCACCCTCCGCGGCGACGACGATCGCGAACCGCTTGCCCGCCGAGAACCGCTCGGCGACCTTCGTGCTCAACTCCTCGATGTCGAAGGGCCGCTCCGGTACGACGATGGCGTGCGCCCCGGCCGCCATGCCGGAGTGCAGCGCGATCCAGCCGGTGTGGCGGCCCATGACCTCCACGACCAGGACCCGCTGGTGGGACTCGGCGGTGGTCTTCAGCCGGTCCAGGGCCTCCGTCGCGACCCCCACGGCCGTGTCGAAGCCGAACGTGACGTCCGTGACCGCGATGTCGTTGTCGATGGTCTTCGGCACGCCCACGACCGGCAGGCCGCTGTCCGACATCAGCCGGGCCGCCTTCAGTGTGCCCTCACCACCGATGGGGATGATCGCGTCCAGCCCGAGTTCCTCGACGTGGCCCTTCGCCCGCGCCACCCCGTCCCGCAGGTGCGAGGGCTGGACCCGGGAGGAACCGAGGATCGTGCCGCCGCGGGCCAGGATGCCCGCCACGGCGTCCAGGTCGAGCTTGAGGTAGTCGCAGTCCAGGAGACCTTTCCAGCCGTCCCGGAAGCCGATGACCTCGTCGCCGTGGTCGACGACGGCGCGGTGCACGACGGACCGGATGACGGCGTTCAGTCCAGGACAGTCGCCGCCGGACGTGAGGACACCAATGCGCATAGCCCGAATACCTTCTCGACGTGGGCCGGGGGCCGGACCACGCTGTCCGGCTGGAATCCCCGCCACCCTACCGGCGGCAGGGGGCGGGGCCGTAGCGGGCGTCCGCCTGCTGGACGGCCCCGCACAGGTGAGCGGAGGCCTGGTCAGACGGGCTTTCACAGGTGAGCGAGGGCCACTACGGATGGGCTTTCGTAGGGGCCCTGAGGAACCGTTTCTCAGGTGCCCCGGCCCCCTGCCGGACGCGCTACGCGGGCTGCTGCTGGGCCGCCGAGATCCGCTCGTCGCGCAGCGCCTCGAACCAGCGGTCGTCGGTCGGCGGCAGCGCGTTCACATCCAGCGCCAGCTTCAGCAGCAGGTCCGCGATCTGCGGGTTCCGCGCCAGCACCGGCCCGTGCATGTACGTACCGAACACGGTGTCGTTGTACGCGCCCTCCGTGCCGTCGCCCGTGCCGTTGCCCTTGCCGAGCCGCACCTGCGCCAGCGGGCGGGCGGTGGGGCCGAGGTGCGTGACGCCCTGGTGGTTCTCGAACCCGGTCAGCTGCGGCAGCCCGAGGCGCGGGTCGATGTCGGCGAGGACGTCGCCGACACACCGCTCGCCCTCGCCCCGGGTCGTCGTCACGTCGAGCAGACCGAGGCCCGGCTCGCGCTGGCCGAGGTCGTTGACGAACTCGTGGCCGAGGATCTGGTAGCCGGCGCAGACCGCGAAGACGATCGCGCCGTTGTTCACGGCCTGGTACAGATGCCGGTCGCGGCGCAGCCGCTCGGCCGCCAGCCGCTGCGGACGGTCCTCGCCGCCGCCGATCAGGTAGATGTCGCCGGAGGTCGGGATCGGCTGGTCGCTGCGCACGTCCAGCCGGGCCACGTCCAGGCCGCGCTGGCGCGCACGGCGCTCGACGACGAGGACGTTGCCCTGGTCGCCGTAGGTGCTGAGCAGGTCCGGGTAGACCCAGACGATCCGCAGGCTGTTGTCACTCATGAGTCAGTGCCCCTCAGAGTCGTATGTGGTCGGATGCTCAGTTGCCCACGCGGCGGCGCAGGTCCTGGAACGCGGTGTAGTTCGCGATGACCTCGATCCGGCCCGGCGGGCACATCTGCACCGCCTGGTCGAGGGTGTCACAGACCTGGAAGTGCTGGTTCGCGACCTCCAGGCGCACCGCGAGGTCCAGCTTGCGGTCGCCGAGCACGAAGATCGGGTGGCCGGTGAGCCGGGTGTAGTCCACGTCCCACAGCCAGGAGGTGTCCGTGCCGTCGGCGCCGCGCGCGTTCACCGACAGGATCACCGGTGACGGCGGCGGGTCGATCAGGGAGAAGGTCTCCAGCCAGCCCGCCGGGTTCTTGGCGAGCAGCAGCCGCAGGTCGCGCTGCATGAACTGGACCACGTCGTACCGTCCGGCGACCGCCTGAACCTGGTACATGCGTTCCAGGGCGACCTGTGGCGGCACACCGAAGACGGCGGCGGTGGCGGCGGAGGAGGCGGCGTTGGCCTTGTTGGCGCGGCCCGGCAGCTGCAGGTGGATCGGCCAGGCCGAACCGTGCGGGTCGAGGACGTGGTCGCCGGAGAGCGCCCAGCTCGGGGTGGGGCGGCGGAAGCCGCACTCCCCGCAGAACCAGTCGTCGCCGGGGCGCTGCATCACACCGCCGCAGGACGGGCAGGACCAGGCGTCGTCCTTCCACATCTGGCCGACCGCGACCCAGATGACGTTCGGGGACGACGAGGCCGCCCACACGATCAGCGGGTCGTCGCAGTTGGCCACGACGACGGCCTTGGTGCCGGCCAGGCCCTCCCGCCACGCCTCCGCCATCATGCGGGTCTCGGCGGCGCGGTCCAGCTGGTCGCGGGAGAGGTTGAGCAGCGCGATGCACTTGGGGTCGGTGTCCCGCGCCACACCGGCCAGGTACTTCTCGTCGACCTCGATGACCGCGAACTTCGCGTCCGAGTTCCCGGCGAGAGCCGAGGTGATGCCCGCGGGCATGTTGGCGCCGAGCGCGTTCGAGACGACCGGGCCCGCGGCCCGCAGTGCCTCGGCGATCAGCCGGGTCGTGGTGGTCTTGCCGTTGGTGGCGGAGACCAGGACGACGTCCAGGCTCTGTGCGAGCCTGGCGAGGAGGTCGGGGTCGAGTTTCAGTGCCACCCGGCCGCCGATCACAGATCCGCTACCGCGTCCCGCGGCACGCGATGCCGCCGCGACCGCCTTGCCCGCCGTCACGGCCAGCTTGGCCCGCGGCGTGAGCGGGTCCGAGTTGCCTGCCATCAGTTCTCGATCCTCCTTGCGTACAGCGCCGCGCCCAGTCCCGGCAACGTGTGGACCAAAGCCTATCGAGATCCACTCACGCGCCCGAATCTCGACCGGGCCGTCGCACTGGTCGGACCGGCGATATCGGGTCCGACCGTACCCTTGCGCCCATGCGAAGCGGCTCGATTCCCGGCGCCCGAGGGCGCGTTCTCCCCATGACACTGCTCGGGGACCCCGTATTGCAGGCGCCCTGTGAAGAGGTGACGGAGTTCGGGCCCGAACTGGTGCGGCTTGTGGAGGACATGTTCGCGACCATGTACCACGCGCGGGGGGTGGGGCTCGCCGCGAACCAGGTGGGCCGGGGGCTTCGGGTGTTCGTGTACGACTGCCCGGACGACGACGATGTGCGCCATCTCGGCCATGTCGTGAACCCGAGGCTCGTCTCCGCGGAGGGGATCGTGCTGCGGGGCCCCGAGGGATGCCTGTCGCTGCCGGGGCTGGAGGCGGGGGTGGAACGGTACGACGAGGCCGTCGTCGAGGGGTTCACCGTGGACGGGGACCGGGTGCGGGTGCGGGGGAGCGGCTTCTTCGCGCGGTGCCTGCAGCACGAGTGCGATCACCTGGAGGGTCGGGTGTATGTCGACCGGCTTTCGGGGTGGAGACGTTCTCGGGTGATGAGGAAGGTCGCGAAGGCGTCGTGGGGGCGGTGAGTTCGGCGGGTGCGGGTGCGGGTGCGGGTGCGGGCGCGGGTGCGGGCGCGGGGCCGGTGTGGGTGCGGGTCCGGGTGGTGTGTGGCTGCACGCGCCCACGCGGCGGAGCCGCGTATCGACTCGGCCCGCGCCCCTGACGGGGCGCGATCCCCTGCCTGAGCGACGAGCGACCCTCTAGAAACCGGGGCCGCCGACCTTGTCGCCCGCGGCTGCCAGGCGGCCCCAGAGCAGGTCCGCGAGACTGCGGACCAACTCGGCCCTGGTGAGCGGGCGTTCGCCGAGCCACCAGTCGCCCGCCGCGTGCATCATGCCTACGATGCCGTGGCCCCAGACACGTGCCAGTTGGCGGCTGTCGGGGCCGAGGTCGAGACGCTCCTCTATGACCGTGCCGAGTTCTTCGCCCATGCGCCGAAGGAGGGGGGCCGAGTGCTTGCCGACGTCGAAGCCCTGGTCGCCGGGCTGGCCGCCCTCGGCGGGGTGCATGAGGAAGCGGTACACCTGGGGGCGGGCCTCGATGGCCGCCAGATAGGTGTCGAGGGTCGCCTCGACGCGTTCGCGGCGCTCCGCCGGTGCGTCCAGCGCGGCCCGCAGCGAGTCGAGGAGGGCATCGGTGTGACGCTGGGCGAGGGCGGCGTAGAGTCCGCCCTTGTCGCCGAAGTGGCGATACAGAATGGGCTTGGTGATGCCGGCCTCGGCGGCGATGGCGTTCATCGACGCTCCGGGGCCGTCGCGGAGCACGACTCGGTCCGCGGCCTCCAGCAGCTCGCGCCGACGGCGGTCGGCGGACCGCTCCTGGTCGGTCCGCTGCGTGGTGTCCATGAGTCTCTCCCCCACATGCTGATGACGGTGACGCCTTGCGCAAACTAACACTGATTGGCGTGACCCGATCGAACGGGCTACCGAGCCCTGCTCGGGAGTTGACTTTTCCTACCGACCGGTAACAGACTCCTGTTACCGCAGGTAACATCTTAGTGCAGTGCTGGAGGCGCGTCATGGCCGAGTTCATCATGGAACTCAACGAGGAACAGCGAGAGGTTCGCGACTGGCTCCACGGATTCGCCGCCGATGTGATCCGCCCCGCGGCGGCCGAGTGGGACGAGCGCGAGGAGACCCCCTGGCCGGTGATCCAGGAGGCCGCGAAGGTCGGCATCTACTCCCTGGACTTCTACGCCCAGCAGTACTTCGACCCCACCGGCCTCGGCATCCCCATGGCCATGGAGGAGCTGTTCTGGGGCGACGCGGGCATCGCCCTGTCCATCGTCGGCACCGGCCTCGCCGCCGTCGGTGTCCTCGCCAACGGGACCGAGGAGCAGATCGGCACCTGGATCCCCCAGATGTACGGGGACGCGAGCGATGTCAAGGTCGCCGCGTTCTGCTCCTCCGAGCCCGACGCCGGTTCCGACGTGGCGTCCATGCGCACCCGGGCCGTGTACGACGAGGCCAAGGACGAGTGGGTCCTCAACGGCACCAAGACCTGGGCGACCAACGGAGGCATCGCCAACGTCCATGTCGTCGTCGCCGTGGTCGACCCCGAACTCGGTTCCAAGGGCCACGCGTCCTTCATCGTCCCGCCGAACACGCCCGGCCTCTCCCAGGGCCAGAAGTTCAAGAAGCACGGCATCCGTGCCTCCCACACCGCCGAGGTGGTCCTGGAGGACGTACGCGTCCCCGGCTCCTGCCTCCTCGGCGGCAAGGAGAAGCTCGACGAACGCCTGGCGCGCGCCCGTGAGCGGGCCAAGGCCGGGGGCGAGCGGGTGAAGAACGCGGCGATGGCCACGTTCGAGGCGTCCCGCCCGGCCGTGGGCGCCATGGCGGTGGGCACCGCCCGTGCCGCGTACGAGGTCGCCCTCGACTACGCCAAGACCCGTGAGCAGTTCGGCCGGCCCATCATCGACAACCAGGGCGTCGCCTTCCAGCTCGCGGACATGCGGACCTCCGTCGACGCGGCGCGACTGCTGGTGTGGCGGGCGTCCTGGATGGCGATCAACGGGAAGCAGTTCACGGCGGCCGAGGGGTCCCAGTCGAAGCTGTTCGCGAGCGAGACCGCGAAGAAGGTGACCGCGCAGGCGATCCAGATCCTGGGCGGCAACGGGTACACCCGGGAGTACCCGGTCGAGCGGATGCACCGTGACGCGGCCATCTACACCATCTTCGAGGGTACGAGCGAGGTGCAGCGGCTGGTGATCGCCAGGACCGTGTCGGGGATGCCGATCCGGTAGGCGCGGGGAGCCGCGCGACCGCACGTGGACCCGAGGGAGCGCCCGATGACTCGCACGGCCGGAGAACTGCTGGAGGCCACGACCGTGCGACTCGCCCCGGATCCCGGCGCCAACCCTCTGCTGCCGCTGATCGCCTCCGGTACGGCCGGCCGTGGCGTTCTCGCCGCACTCGCCCTGGAGCAACGCCTTGTCATCGCCGCCGACCTGCGCTCCTTCCGCCATCTGGCCGGGCGGTCGGCGGTCGAGGAGCCGACCTGCGCCCCCTTCTTCGAGATGCTCGCGGAGGGGGAGGCGGTGGCGGCGGGGCGGCTCGGGGCGTTCGCCGAGGCGTGCGGTGCGGACGGGGAGAGAACGGCGGCGTACGAGCCGCTGCCGGGCTGTCAGGCCTACCCGTCGTACGTCGCCCGGCTCGCCCTGGGCGCGGCACCGGCCGACGTGGTGCTCGCCCTGAGCGCCAACTTCGCTTCCTGGGGCGGCTATTGCGCCACGATCTCGCGGGCCCTCCGCGACCACTATGGCTTCACCGACGAAGCCCGCGCCTTCTTCGACTTCTGCGCCGAGTCGGCACCGGAACTGGAGGAGCGGGCGAGGGCGGCGGTACAGGCCGGGTTGGACACCGGGCGGATCAGTGAGAAGCGGGCGCGCACCTACGGCCGCCTGCTGCAGAGCTACGAGGCGATGTTCTGGACCACGCCGGCGCGCCCCTGAACGCCGTGCGGGGCCGTATCACTGTGCGGCCCCGCTGCTGTGGGCGATGCACGCCACGTCGATCCGGTCCGCCAGCTTCGCCAGCTCGATCGTCAGTGCCGCCACCGTGTCCTCGTCGAGCTCCTCACCCGCCTCCACCAGGTGCAGCCAGCGCCCGCCCACCGTCCGCAGCAGCTTGCTCACATCGGCCGCAGACACCTGCAGGGTCCCGCGGTCGTCGACGATCAGAGGCAGAGTCACTTCGCGGTTCACAACGGGGATGGTAGCCGCGGAACGCTCACGCCCCGTGCCATACGGTGGTGATGTTGCAGAACTCCCGGATTCCGTGTCCGGACAGCTCGCGCCCGTATCCGGACCGCTTGACCCCGCCGAACGGGAACGCGGGGTGGGAGGCGGTCATCCCGTTGACGTAGACCGCGCCGGCGTCGAGGTCCCGGACGAAGCGCTCGACCTCGGCGGAGTCCCGGGTCCACACGTTGGAGCTGAGCCCGAAGGGCGTGTCGTTGGCGATCGCGATCGCTTCGTCGACGTCGGCGACCCGGTACAGCGTGGCCACGGGACCGAAGGTCTCCTCCTGGTGGACGCGCATCTCGGGGGTGATGTCGGCGAGGACGGTCGGCGGGTAGAACCAGCCGGGCCCGTCGGGGCGTTCGGCGCCGCACAGGACGGTGGCGCCGCTCTCCACGGCCTCGTCGACCAGTTCCTCCAGGTCCGCACGGCCCCGCTCGCTGGAGAGCGGACCGACGTCGGTGTCCTCGTCCAGCGGGTCGCCCACCCGCAGCGCCTTCATGGCCTCGACGAACCGCTCGGCGAAGGCGTCGTACACGTCGGCGTGCACGATGAACCGCTTGGCGGCGATGCACGACTGCCCGGTGTTCTGCACCCGGGCCGTCACCGCGACCTCCGCCGCCTTCCCGACGTCGGCGGACGGCATCACCACGTACGGATCACTGCCGCCCAGTTCCAGGACCGTCTTCTTGATCTCGTCCCCGGCGACCGAGGCGACGGCCCGCCCGGCCGGCTCGCTGCCGGTGAGGGTGGCGGCCTTCACCCGGGGATCGCGCAGGATGTCCTCGACGGCGCCGGAGCCGACGAGCAGCGTCTGGAAGCAGCCCTCGGGGAATCCCGCCCGGCGGAAGAGGTCCTCCAGGTAGAGCGCGGTCTGCGGGACGTTGGACGCGTGCTTGAGCAGGCCCACGTTGCCCGCCATCAGGGCGGGGGCGGCGAAGCGGATCACCTGCCAGAGCGGAAAGTTCCACGGCATCACGGCGAGCACCGGACCGAGCGGCCGGTAGCGGACCAGGACACGGGAGGCGCCCGAGTCCTTCACATCCGCGTCGGACGGCTCCACGTCGGTGAGCAGCACCTCGGCGTGGTCTGCGTACCAGCGCATCGCCTTCGCGCACTTGGCGGCCTCGGCACGGGCCTGCTTGACGGGCTTGCCCATCTCCGTGGTCATCACCCTGGCGACGTCCTCGGTGTCCTCGTCGAGGAGGTCGGCGGCCCGGCGCAGCAGCCGGGAGCGTTCCGCGAAGGAGGTGGTCCGGTAGGTGCGGAACGCGGCGTCGGCGGTGGCGAGGCGGTGCTCGATCTCCTCCTCGCCCAGGGCGTCGTACGTCTTGAGGGTCTCGCCGTTCGCCGGGTTGACCGTGGCGATGGGCATGCTGGCCTCCTGCGTGGACTGTCCTTCGACCTTCCCGCGCGACGGCGCACGCCGCAACGCGGACTCAGGACGAGTGCTCCAGGAGGCGGTCGAGAAACTCCGCCTGTGCCGGGACGATCACGGCCCGCGCCCGGTCGACGCTGAGCCACTCCACGCGGTCCAGCTCCGGGAACTCCTGGAGCTGCCCGGACCTCGGCGGCCACTCCATGCGGAAGGTCCCCGGTACGACGGTCGCCGGGTCGAGGTCCGCCTCGATCGCCCAGGCCGTGACGATCTTGCCGTTCTTCTGCCGCACCTCGCCCAGCGGTACGGCCTCCCCGTCGGGCGGCGCCAGCCCCAGTTCCTCCTGGAACTCCCGGCGGGCCGCGTCCCAGGCGGGCTCGTCCGGCTCGTACTCGCCCTTCGGCACGCTCCACGCACCCGCGTCCTTGTGCGCGAAGTACGGGCCGCCCATGTGGCCGAGCAGTACCTCGACGCCGTGCTCGGTGCGGCGGTGCAGCAGCAGGCCGGCACTGCGCTTGGGTGTGGTCAACGCGTCACCTCGGGGTGTGCGGCGAGCAGGGTCTCGACCGTATCGGCTTCCCCCGGGGTCTTGTCCTCGCGATAGCGGATCACGCGGGCGAAGCGGAGGGTGACGCCGGCCGGGTAGCGGGTGGAGCGCTGCAGGCCGTCGTAGGCGATCTCGACGACGAGTTCGGGGCGTACCGTCACGCCCCAGCGGTGTTCCTCCACGGCCAGCTCCCTCAGCCGCTCGGTCTGCCAGGCCAGCAACGCGTCGGTCATGCCCTTGAAGGTCTTGCCGAGCATGGCGAAGGAGCCGTCGGCGGTGCGGGCGCCGAGATGCAGGTTGGAGAGCCTGCCCGTGCGGCGGCCGTGTCCCCACTCGGCGGCCAGGACCACCAGATCGAGGGTGTGCACCGGCTTGACCTTCAACCAGGACGCCCCGCGCCGGCCCGCGCTGTAGGGGGCGTCGAGAGCCTTCAGCACGACGCCCTCGTGGCCGCGTTCCAGCGTGGCGGCGAGGAAGCCCTCCGCCTCGGCGAGATCGCCGGGGCCGTCCACCAGGGTGCGGCGGACACGCATCGGCTCGGGGACGAGGCGGGCCAGTTCGGCGTGGCGGTCGGCGAAGGGCAGGTCCAGCAGGTCCTGGCCGTCGACGGAGAGCGCGTCGAAGAAGACCGGCGAGACGGGCACCTGCTCGGCCGCCGTCGCCACGTCCAGCCGTGAGCCGACCCGTCCGGCGGTCTCCTGGAAGGAACGCGGCCGTCCGTCCTCGTCGAACGCGATCACCTCTCCGTCCAGGATGAACCGTTCGCCCCGCAACTCCCGTGCCGTGGAGGTGAGTTCGGGTAGCCGGTCGGTGATGTCGTCCAGGGTGCGGGTGTAGAGGCGTACGTCGTCGCCGTCACGGTGGACCTGGACGCGGATGCCGTCGAGCTTCTCCTCGACCGCGCACGCGCCCAGCTTCGCCACCGCCTCCGCGACGGAGGACGCGCTGTGCGCCAGCATCGGCTGGACGGGCCGCCCCACGGTGAGCCGGAACGCTTCGAGGGCCGCCGAGCCCTCCGAGAGCAGGGCCTGGGCCACGGTCTGGAGCGAACCGGCCAGCATCACCGCCCGGCGTACGTCGGCGGCGGGCACCCCGGTGGCGCCCGCCAGCCCCTCCACGGCGAGGGCGTCCAGGGCGCCCTGGCGGACCTCCCCGGTGAGCAGACCGAACAGGTAGCGCTGCTCGTCCTCGGTGGCCGCCGCCAGCAACTCGCCTACCAGGCGCCTGCGTTCGGCCTGTGAGCCGGTGCCGCTGACCGCGCCGATCACCGTCAGCCGGGCGTCCACCTCGCGGACCGTGAGGGTGGGGGCGGTGGTCGGCAGGATCTGCTGGTCCAGGACCTTCCAGCCGATACCGAGTCTGCCCTGGGGCAGTCGGCCCGCGAGGTACGGGATGACGATCGGGACGTCCGCCGCGTCGGCGTCCCGGAAGAGTTCGGCGAGCAGGGCGGTCTTGCGGGACCGCGCCGAGGCGGCGGCGATCTCTTGCGACACGCGGGCGAGCCGGGCGAAGAGCATGGAGCCATGGTGCTACGGAGTCCCCTCGTGCGCCTACGGGGGTGCGGGTGCGGCGGCGGCTGCGGGTCCGGTGGGGCCTCTCGCGCAGTTCCCCGCGCCCCTTCGGGCGATGGCCCTTCGGGTCGATCGTCTCGGTCGGGCGCCTGCCTAGGCCCGCGTCGCCGCGTCCAGGTCCGTCATCAGGAGGTCTCCGTTGATCGTCGCGCCCGCTCGGTAGCCCGAGGAGGCCGCGTTGATCACCTGCTCGGAGAAGCCCATCGCGTTGCCGACGGCCCAGACGCCGGGGACCGAGGTCAGGCCGGTCGGGTCGATCACGGGGTAGGAGCCGAAGGGGGTTTCGTGCAGGTCGGCGCCGAGTTTCTCCAGCAGGCCCGTCTGCGGGACCGGGCGGGGGGCGGTGAAGAGCACCGAGCGGGCGTGGTCCGTGCCGTCGGCGAGCCTGACGGCGGTGAGACGGTCGTCCTCCACGACCAGGCCCGCGACCTCGCCGGGGACCACGCGGACCCCGGCCGCGGCGAGGCGGCGCAGGTCGTCGTCGGAGAGGTCGCTCTCGGGGACCTCGTGCAGGAACAGGGTCACGTCCTTGGACCACTGGGTGACCATCAGCGCCTGGTGGACGCTCATCGGGGTCGTGGCGAGGACACCGAAGGGCTGGTCGCGGACCTCCCAGCCATGGCAGTAGGGGCAGTGCAGGACGTCCCTGCCGAAACGTTCGGCGACGCCGGGGACGGCCGGTAGCTCGTCCTTCAGCCCCGTGGCGACGACCAGGCGCCGGGCGCGCACGGTCCGGCCGTCCCCGAGGGCGACGGTGAAGCTCCGGCCGTCGTCGTCCCGGGTCACGTCGACCGCCCGGCCGCGGACCAGTCCCACGCCGTAGCGGGCGATCTCCTCCCGGCCGACGGCCAGGAACTCCGCCGGGGGCATGCCGTCCCGCGACAGGAAGCCCTGCATGTGCGCGGCCGGCGCGTTGCGGGGCTCGCCCGCGTCGACGACCAGGGTGCGGCGCCGGGCCCGGCCGAGGACCAGGGCGGCGGAGAGCCCCGCCGTGCCGCCGCCGATGACGATCACTTCGTACTGCTCGGTCATGGTGACCACCTCCACGACCGACGGTCGCGCGAGTGCTGCCGCATTGACAAATGGCTTTGCCGAAACTGCAATGGCGGTATGAGTGACACGGGCGAGGTGACGAGCGGCACCGACGAGGTGCTCGCCGGAGTGGGGCCGCGGCTGCGGCGGATCCGCAAGGAGCGGGAGGCGACGCTCGCCGGGCTGTCGCAGGCGACCGGCATCTCGGTGAGCACGCTCTCCCGGCTGGAGTCGGGGCTGCGCAAGCCCAGCCTGGAGCTGTTGCTGCCGATCGCGCGGGCCCACCAGGTGCCGCTGGACGAGCTGATCGGGGAGCCGCCGGTGGGCGATCCCCGGGTGCGGTCGAAGCCGATCCAGCGGCACGGGCGGACGTACTGGCCGCTCACCCGGCAGCCGGGCGGCCTCCAGGCCTTCAAGGTGCTCGTGCCCCGGTCGAAGCAGGAGCCGGAGCCGCGCAGCCACGAGGGCTACGAGTGGCTGTACGTGATGTCCGGGAAACTGCGCGTCGTGCTCGGTGAGCATGATGTGGTGATGGTGGCCGGGGAGGCCGCCGAGTTCGACACCCGGGTGCCGCACTGGTTCGGGTCGACGGGGGAGGGGCCGGTGGAGTTCCTCAGCCTGTTCGGGCCGCAGGGGGAGCGGATGCACGTACGCGCGAGGCCGGCGCGGTCGTGACGCACGCTACTGGGCCCGGACTGTTCCCCGGAGGGCAAGCGACCGCTTAGTATGCATGCGGCAGTCGGCCCCGGGGTCCGGCGGGGCAGTCGAAGCAGTCCGTGGAGGCACCGCATGCAGGCATGGCAAGTGCACGAGAACGGCGAGCCGAGCGAGGTGATGCGGCTCCAGGACGTGGAGCGGCCCACGCCCGGCGACGGCCAGGTCCTGCTGAAGGTGCGTGCCGCGAACATCAACTTTCCCGATGTGCTGATGTGCCGGGGGCACTACCAGGTCCGGCCGCCACTGCCGTTCACCCCGGGCGTGGAGATCTGCGGGGAGACGGAGGACGGGCGCCGGGTCCTCGCCAATCCGGCGCTGCCGCACGGCGGCCTCGCCGAGTACGCGGTCGCCGATGCCGCCGCTCTGCTGCCCGCACCCGAGTCGCTGGACGACGCCGAGGCCTCGGCCCTGCACATCGGCTACCAGACGGGCTGGTTCGGCCTCCACCGCCGGGCCCGCCTCGAAGCGGGGGAGACCCTGCTCGTCCACGCCGCCGCGGGCGGCGTCGGCAGCGCGGCGGTACAGCTCGGCAAGGCGGCCGGGGCGACGGTCATCGGCGTCGTGGGCGGCGCCGAGAAGGCCGTCGTGGCCCGGGAACTGGGCTGCGACGTGGTGATCGACCGGCGGAGCGAGGACGTCGTCTCCGCCGTGAAGGAAGCCACCGCAGGCCGGGGCGCGGACGTGATCTACGACCCCGTGGGCGGCGAGGCCTACACGCAGTCGACCAAGGTCGTCGCCTTCGAGGGACGCATCGTGGTCGTCGGCTTCGCCGGCGGGACGATCCCCAGCCCCGGCCTCAACCACGCCCTCGTCAAGAACTACTCGATCCTCGGCCTGCACTGGGGCCTGTACAACACCAAGAACCCGAAGCTGGTCCAGCACTGCCACGAGCAGCTCACCGAGCTGGCGGCCCGGGGCGTCGTCAAGCCGCTGGTGAGCGAGCGCGCACCGCTCGACGGGGCCGCGGCCGCCGTACAGCGCGTCGCCGACGGTGTGACCACGGGCCGGGTCGTCGTGGTGCCCTCGCTGGAGAACGGAGCCGCCGCATGACCGACGCAGCCGACCTCAGGCGCCGCACGGCCGAGTTGCTGGCCGCGTACCCGCCCTCCCGTCTCCCACCACCGCCCTCAACGGAGGACCCTGCGGGCCCACCCCCCTCATCTGCCACCACCGACCGCCTGGACTTCCTGCGCGCCCGCTTCGACGCCGGGCTCGCCTGGGTGCACTACCCCGAGGGCCTCGGCGGACTCGGCGCCCCGCGCTCCCTCCAGGCCGTCGTGGACGCCGACCTGGAGGCGGAGGGCGCCCCCGACAACGACCCGCGCCGCATCGGCATCGGCCTCGGCATGGCCGCGCCGACGATCCTCGCCTACGGCACCGAGGAGCAGAAGCGGCGGTACCTGCGGCCGCTGTGGACGGGTGAGGAGGTCTGGTGCCAGCTCTTCAGCGAGCCCGGCGCCGGCTCCGACCTCGCCGCGCTCGGCACCCGGGCCGTCCGGCAGGGCGACGGCGACTGGGTCGTCAACGGGCAGAAGGTGTGGACGTCCAGCGCCCACATCGCCCGCTGGGCCATCCTCATCGCCCGCACCGACCCGGACGTGCCCAAGCACCGCGGCATCACGTACTTCATCTGCGACATGACCGACCCGGGTGTCGAGGTCAGGCCGCTGCGCCAGGTCACCGGCGAGGCCGAGTTCAACGAGGTGTTCATCACCGACGTCCGCATCCCGGACTCGCGCCGCCTCGGCGAGATCGGTGACGGCTGGAAGGTCGCGCAGACCACCCTCAACAACGAACGCGTCGCCATCGGCGGCATGCGGCTGCCCCGCGAGGGCGGCATGATCGGCCCGGTCGCCAGGACCTGGCGCGAGCGCCCCGAACTACGCACCCACGACCTCCACCAGCGGTTGTTGAAGCTCTGGGTCGAGGCCGAGGCAGCCCGGCTCACCGCCGAACGGCTGCGCCAGCAGCTCGTCGCCGGACAGCCCGGCCCCGAGGGCGCCGGCATGAAACTCGCCTTCGCCCGCCTCAACCAGGAGATCAGCGGCCTGGAGGTCGAACTCCGCGGCGAGGAAGGCCTGTTGTACGACGACTGGACCATGCGGCGCCCCGAGCTGGTCGACTTCGTGGGCCGGGACGCCGGCTACCGCTACCTCCGCTCCAAGGGCAACAGCATCGAGGGCGGGACCACCGAGGTCCTGCTGAACATCGTCGCCGAGCGCGTCCTGGGCCTGCCCGGCGAGCCGCGCACCGACAAGGACGTCGCGTGGAAGGACCTCGCCCGATGAGCACCCAGTCGCCCCAGCGCGCAGAGCCCGACCTGCTGTACTCGGAGGACGAAGAGGCCCTCCGCGCGGCCGTGCGCGACCTGCTGGCCGACCACTGCGACGCGGCCGGTGTCATCGCCCGCGCCGAGTCGGACGCACCGCACGACCGTGAACTGTGGAAGCTCCTCGCCGACGGCATGGGCCTCGCCGGGCTGCTCGTCCCCGAGGAGCTGGGCGGCCAGGGCGCCACACATCGCGAAGTCGCCGTCGTCCTGGAGGAGCTCGGCCGGGCCGTCGCCCCGGTGCCGTACCTCACCAGCGCCGTCGTCGCCACCGAGGCCCTGCTGGCCGCCGACGCCGGTGACCTGCTCGGCGAGCTGGCGTCAGGCCGCAGGATCGGCGCCCTGGCCGTCGCGCTGAACATTCCCGCAGGCAGCGCCTACCAGGTCGTACGGTTCGAGGACGGCGCCCTGCACGGGGAGTTGACCGGCATCGCCGACGCGGCCGTCGCCGATGTGCTGCTGGTGCCCGCCGATGACGGGGGCCTCTACGCGGTCGACGCCTCGGCGGCGACCGTCACCCCGCAGGTGTCGCTGGACCTGACCCGGCCGCTGGCGAAGGTCACGCTCGACGGTGCGCCGGGCCGCCTCCTCGGGGACGCCGAGCCCGCCGTACGCCGTGCGCTGCGGGCCGGAGCCGGGCTCCTCGCGTCCGAGCAACTCGGCCTCGCCGAATGGACGTTGACCGAGACGGTCCGCTACCTCAAGGAGCGCAAGCAGTTCAACCGGCCCGTCGGCGGCTTCCAGGCGCTCAAGCACCGCCTCGCGCAGCTGTGGCTGGAGGTCGTCAACCTGCGGGCCACGGCCCGGAACGCGGCCGACCAGCTCGCCACCGGCGGCGACGACGCCGACCTCGCCGTGGCCGTCGCCCAGGCCTTCGCGGCGCCCGTGGCCGTCCACGCGGCCGAGGAGGCGCTCCAACTGCACGGCGGTATCGGCATGACCTGGGAACACCCGGTCCACCTGTACCTGAAGCGGGCGAAGGCGGACTCGATCGCGTACGGCACGGCGGGCGCCCACCGGGCGGCCCTGGCCGAACTGGTCGACCTCCGGGCCCCCTGACGTACGCAGGGAGAAGAGCCGAGCAGAGCGAGGAAGGCCCGCCCCACCTGGGGCGGGCCTCTTCGCGTGCGCCCGGCGGCCCGGGTGGGGGTGGGTGAACGCACGACGTCGGTCCGGCCAACTCCCCGCACGGACCTGCTCATCGGCCCCTTCCGGCTCGCATACTCGCTGGGTCCGCAACCGGCCCACCCGGGAGGCAGAGCATGGCCCTCACCACCCGTCGCAGAGCCCTCACCACCCTCGGCGCCGCTCTCACCGGCGCCCTCGCCCTGCCCGCCACCAGCGCGCTGGCCGGCGAACGCAAGCACCGGCCGCGCCCGTTGTGGCGGGCCCACGCGCACAACGACTACGAGCACCCGCGGCCCCTCCTCGACGCCCTCGACCACCGCTTCGGCAGCGTCGAGGCCGACATCTTCCTCGTCGGCGACCGACTCCTCGTCGCCCACGACCCCGCCGACCTCGACCCCGCCCGCACGCTCGAAGCCCTCTACCTGGACCCGCTCGCCGCCCGCGTCCGCGCCCACCACGGCTCGGTGTACCGGGGGCACCGAAGGCCGCTGCAGCTGCTCATCGACATCAAGACCGAGGGCTCCTCCACCTATCTGGAGCTCGACCGTCATCTGCGGCGCTACCGGCACCTGTTCACCACGTACGCGCACGGCCGGGTCCACCCGGGCGCGGTCACGGCCGTGATCTCCGGGGACCGTGCCGCCAGAGTGCCCATGGAGTCGCAGACCGTGCGGCGCGCCTTCTACGACGGCCGACTCGCCGACCTCGTGTCCCCGGCGCCCGCGCCCGCCTCCCTCATCCCGCTGATCTCCGACAACTGGCTGCTCAACTTCACCTGGCAGGGAGTCGGTCCGTTCCCGGAGGCCGAGCGCGCCAAGCTCCGGCAGATCGTCTCCACGGCGCACGGGCGCGGACAGAGGGTGCGCTTCTGGGCGACGCCCGACCTGGCGGGTCCGGCCCGGGACGCGCTGTGGGACGAACTGCTCGCGGCCGGCGTCGACCACCTCAACACAGACGACCTGGCGGGTCTCGAAGCGTTCCTGGACGCCCGCCGGTCGGCGTAACCACGACACGGTCGACACCACTCGTTCGGCGGACACGTCAGCCGCCCGGACGAACCCTCCGCTACGCCACACTTACGGCCGAATGCCGCGAAGTGGGCGTGGCGGAGGAGGTTGACGATGGCCATTTCCATCTCGGTGGTCGTGTTGCTCATGATTCTCACGGTGGTCTTCCTGCGCAACGGCGCGCTGAAGTTCTCGCACGCCGCGGTCTGCGTGTTGCTGGGGTTCTCCATGGCCGGCACGAGTCTGGCGCCGACCGTGCACAACGGGCTGACGGCCACGGCGGACATCGTGAGCAGTGTGAAGCCGTGACGGTGCGTTGCCGGCGGCCGACAACGCACCTCACGCCTTGGTGAACACGCCGATGCCGTTCGGCACGGCGCGCTCGGCGCCGTCGCTCGGGTGGTTGCGGACGGTGACCGCGCTCGCCCCCGGGGCGCGGGCCACGAGCGTGGAGGAGCCGCCGCCGTCCAGGCTGAACGCGTCGACCGAGCCCAGGCCACGCATGGTGTCGGCCACTTCGGCGATGGTCAGCCCGGTGCGGTAGGCCGCGGCGCCGTCCAGAGCGAGGAGCAGCAGGCGTCGGCCGCCGTCGGCGACGCCCGCGGCCGTGCGGACCGCCGAGGTCGTGGCGTCGAGGCCGGGCAGCGGTCGGCCGCCCCGCAGGACCGGGTAGCCGCCGAGTGCGAACGCGTACGGGGAGCCGGTCGAGGAGACGAGGAGGTGCCGTACCTCCACCGTGTCACCGGGGGCGAGCTTGCGCAGTTGCTGGGCGCCCGCCTCACGGCCGACCAGAACGGTCGCGCCGGCCGCGATCGCACCGCTGCCGGGCGTGCCCGCCGTACCGACCACGCGGCCGTCCTCGACCAGCACCTCGTGCGTGTCGGTGCTGCACGGGGCGGCCCGGTCGGTGTCCGTGCCGCAGACCGCGCGCATCCGGGAGACGCTGCCCCAGTCCGAGGTGAACGCCCCCACGGAACCGACCGGCAGGGCGTACTGGTTGAGGCCGCGCAGCGGAAGATCGCCCGCGGCGGTGGTGACGGAACCGTCGAGGGCGATGCTGTCGAGACGGGCCGTCCCGTCGGTGGTGACACCCAGCACGTCCGTGGTGCCGGTGCCCGGCGGCAGCGCCGGGCCGAAGCGCTGGCCCTTCGGTACGGCGGCCTTGAGCGCGTGCCCGTCGGCGATCGCCGGGCCGACCGGCGCCCCGGTTGCAGCGACGCCGGGATGCTGGGTCTCGGTGACGTTGAAGAAGTCGCCGTTGACCCCGGCCACGGCTCCCGCCGCGCCGGCCAGCCGGGACACGGTCGCGCGCGAGGCCACCTTGCCCGGGTACAGCAGCCCGACGCCCACCTGGGGGTTGCTCAGGTCGACGCTCAGCACATGGGCGTGCGCCGGGCCCCTGGCCGCCTGGATGTCGAACTGGCTGTACTCCACGCCCGGTGCGACGACGACGGCCCTGGGCGCGCCACTGGCCGGTGCCGCCCCCACGAGGGCCGCGCCGGCCAGCACACTCCACGCCGAGAGAACCGTCAGTACCGTTCTGAACCGTTGAGCACGACGTGTCACGGTGCCCCCTGATGTCTCGTCAAATGTCCCAGGACTCAGGGGAAGTGCACCAGACGACTACCGGCCGGGCGGCGGCTCCGCCTCGACGACGCGAGAACGGATGAGAAAACGCACCCCTTCGGGTGCTTCCAGGGAGAACCCGCTGCCCCGGCCCGGCACGACGTCCACGATGAGCCGGGTGTGGCTCCAGACCTCGTACTGGCTGCGGGACATCCAGAACCCCACCGCCTCGTCGACCCCGTCGACGGTCAGTTCGGCGAGGAGGACGTCCGCGTTCCCCGTACGGAACTCGCCGTCGGGGTAGCACATGGGGGCGCTGCCGTCGCAGCAGCCGCCCGACTGGTGGAACATCAACGGGCCGTGTGCCGCCCGCAGCCGCCGGACGAGATCGGCGGCCGCGGGGGTCAGCTGTACGCGCGGGACGACATCCATGAGCGCAGTGAACGCCTCGTCAGGTTGCGAGGACGTTGCGCGGGCCCGTACGCGGCCCGGGTGACAGGTCAGCCCTGCGGCGCGTCGCCGCCGCCCGAGCGGGTGCGGCGGCGCAGCAGGAGCAGGCCGCCCGTGAGGGCCGCGATTCCGCCGGCGGCGGTCCAGGCCGGGAGGTCGGAGGTGCCGGTCGCGGCCAGGTCCTCGCCCCGGTCGCCCTGGGCGCTCGCGGAGGAGGACGAGGAGGTGTCCCGGGCGTCCTTCTTGCCCGAGCCGGCGCCCGCGGCGGAACCGGTGTCGGCGGCGGAACCGGTGTCCGAGCCCGACGCGGTCGGTGCCGCGTCCGCCTCGGCCGCGGTCGCCCTGTCGCGGGTGAACGCCAGTGTCCCGAAGCCCAGCTGGTCGTAGCCGCCGCTGTCGGGGCCGTAGTCGCCGCCACCGCCCTCGGGCGCCGCCTTGGCCGCCATGCGGGTGAGGTAGGAGGCGTCGAGGCCCCGGCGCTTGGTGTAGTGGTTGGCGATCATGGCCCAGATGGGGCGCGTCATGTTCGGGTCGACACCGGCCGCGTCGGACGCCGTCTCCCTGCCCGACCAGCCGTTGACCGCGCCCTTCGCCCGGGTGTTGGCGGTATAGGCGACCTTGCCTCCCATGGCCCACTTGGCCACGTACTGGGCGCCCTTGAGGAAGCGGTTGTCGTCGTAGCCGTACAGGTCGACGCCCTGGTTCCAGGCCATCTCGCAGAAGGTGCCCATCAGGCCGACGCCCAGCAGTGCGTGGCCCTGGTCGCGGCCCGCCTCCAGCCACTCGGCGAGGCCGTCGTCGTGGACGACGGGGATGGCCTTCCTGACCGCGCCGAGGCCTTCGCCGTTCTTGAAGTAGTCGACGGCGCGGGCCACTTGGGCCTTGTCGTCGCAGAAGATGCCGGTGGCCAGGACGCAGGCCATGTTGGCGAGGTCCCAGTTGGGCCAGTAGTTGGTGATCACGGCGCCGTTGTGGCGGACCAGGAAGTCGTCGCTGAGCGGGGCGAAGACCTCGCTCAGCATCGTCTTGAAGCGGTCCAGCTCGAAGTCGTCGTGGTCGCGGACGAGTTCGGCGGCGTTGGCGAACTGGTAGCCGTACAGGCCCGCCGCGAGGAACCGGTCGGCGCTGCCCTGCACGCTGGTCAGCGTCCCCGACCAGGCGTTGAGGATCCGCACGGCGGTGTCGGCGTGCGCCCTCTCGCCGGTGATGTGATGGCGCAGGGCGTTCTGGTAGGCGGCGTGGACGTCCTTGTACAACTGGGCGTAGTTCTGCGGGGACCCGCCGCCCCGGTAGACCGTGGCGACGGGGCGGGGGGTCCAGGAGCTCTGGGAGTGCGGGTTGGCGGTCAGCTTCGCGAAACCCGCGGTGTGGGGCCGGGCACCGGCCTTCACCTTGGCCGCCATCCGGGCGAGGTCGGCCGATGTGTGGAGCAGACCGGGGTGCGCGAAGGCGGCGCCCGCCGCGGAGGCGGGCGTCGCCGCCAGGCCCGTGCCGACTCCCAGGCCCGCCGCACCCGCGGCGATACCGGCGATCTTCAGCGTGCTCCGGCGGCTGATCTGTGCAGTCACGTGGGGGTCCTCGGGTCTCGGGTACAGGTCGCGGCTCGCGCCCGCGTCGGCCCGCGCGGGCGGCCACGCACAGGAGACGCACCGGCCCCGGGGCGGATAACAGAAACCGGAGCGGTGCGTCCCTCGCCGTACCCGCCGGGTCAGGCGCCCGGGGTCCACCCGCCCAGCCAGTCCGCGACCTCCTGGTCGGCGGCCTGGGCGTCCGTCAGCTGCGGGCGGTCACCGCTCGCGCTGCCGGAGCCCGCGCCGGTGTTCTTGTACTCGGCGAAGCGGTCGTCCTTCCAGGAGAAGCCGCCCATGTCGGACCAGGGCGTCGACTTGATCGCGGCGCTGAGGGTGGAGTTGCGGACCGTGGTCTGCGGGTCGACGGTCGTGTCGCCGCCGGGGTGCCAGTTGCGGCCGAGGAAGAAGCTCGCGGCGGCCACGTCGCCGTTGACGGTGGAGCGGTTGATCAGGATGCCCTTGCGGTTCGCGGGCGTGCTGGGCGCGGTGATGTACCCGGCGGAGGTGCCGTTCCAGCGCTTCTTCAGGGTGATGACCGACTTGTCGACGACCACGGTGGCCCGGCCGAAGACGAAGTCGACGTTGCCCGTGATGTAGGAGTTGGTGACGTAGACGCGGCCGAGCTTGTCCTTGGCGGCGGTCTCCAGTTCCAGGGTGTCCTGGTCACCGTTGACGATGACGCCGTCGAGGACGATCCGGTCGGCCTGGGTGAGGAGCGCGACGGCCTGGTGGCCGTTCAGGGACTGGTTCGCGGCCTCGTCGAAGTCGTTGGTGACGGTCAGGTTGCGGACCTGGGAGTCGTCGGACTGGATGGACACGGTGGCGCTGCCGGGTGTGCCGTAGGTGCCCGAACCGTCCGGCTTCTGCATGCCCGCGGCGTTGCCGTACACGATCGTGGTGTCCTTGCGGCTGCCGCCCGAGCCCTGGATGGTCACGTGCGGCTTGTTGGACGGGACCTTGACGACCTCGCGGTACGTGCCCGGCGCGACCGAGATCACCACCCGCGCGGTGTTGCCCGCGGGCACCGCGTCGACGGCCTTCTGCACGGTGGTGAACTGGCCGCTGCCGTCCTTGGCGACGGTGAGCGTGGTCGCGGCGGCGGCCTTGGGCGTCGCCGCCGTCGCGGTCGTGCCGATGGAACCGCGCGGGCCCGCACCGGACTTCAGGAGCGCGGGCACGTCGGCGGCCTTGTCGAGGGTGTAGCTGTAGTACGTCTTCGGGTCGAAGGCCGTGCCGCCGCTCTCGTTGCGGCCCGAGGTGCCGGAGAAGATGTTGCCGCGTTGGACCAGGGCGGCCGTGGAGTCCTTGGTGACGGGGTTCTTCAGGCCCTGGAAGTAGCTGTTCTCCAGAACCATCTTCGTGTTGCCGCGCGCGTAGTTGCCGTACGAGGAGGCGATGTCCGTACCGGAGACGTCCTCCAGGAAGTTGTTGTACAGGTGTGCGTGCGCCACGTTGTCGGTGGACGGATTGCGCTGCTCGGTCTCGCGGAGCCAGTTGTGGTGGATCGTCAGGTCGGCGGTGGTGTTGGTGGTCCAGCCGATGCCGAAGGTCTTGTTGTTCTGGCTCAGCTTGTTCCAGGAGACGGTGACGTAGGTGGTGTCCTTGCGGCTGTCGATCAGACCGTCCGCCATGTGCCGCAGGTCGTTGTGGTCGATCCAGACGTGGTGGGCGCCGTCCATCTGGACGGCGTCGAAGTCGTGGTCCTTGTCGTTCCAGGTGCCCTGGTAGGAGTCCCGGATCGTCAGGTTGCGGATGATGACGTTGTGGACGCCGGAGCCGAGGAAGAAGCCGCCACCCACGATGTGGCCCGAGGTGCCCGAGCCGACGATCGTCTTGTCGGAGGCGACCTTGATCTCCTTGCCCACCGGGTTCATGTCGATCGTCGCCGCCACGACGATGACGTAGGGCTCGGGAGCGGTCGCGTACTTCTCCAGGTCGGCCAGGGTCCGCACGGTGACCGTCTTTCCGCCCCGGCCGCCGTAGGTCCCGTTCTGGCCCAGCGCGTTCACCGAGGCGAAGCCGTCGGCGGTCTCCGTGGCCCAGGCGGCGCCGGCCGCCGCCGCGCGGGGCTGCGCGGCCTCGCCGAAGACGCCGAGGACCGCGCCGTAGGCCAGGGTCCCGGCGGCGGCCAGGGTCAGGGGGACACCGGCCACGAGGGCCGTCTTCCTTCTGCGGTGGCGGGCCTTGCCGTGGTTGTCGCTCACGCGTCGCTTCCGTTCCGTGCGGGGGATGGTCGTCAGCCGAGCAGTCGCCGCCCACGGGGGGAGAGGTTGCCGTCCTTCGCCGCGAATTTCGGTCAGGTGGAAGGAACTTCGCGGCGGAGACGGCGGTGGCCGAGAATCGACCCCCGCAGCGCGGGTGGAACGGTTCAGTTCGCTCGGGTCGGGCCCGCGACGGCCGTTGACACGTGCGCGCAGGTCAGACTGGGGGCTGTCACAGCAATACATCGATTCCGTTGTTCACTTGACTACCGGGCGTCACACGCGATTGGCTCCGCCCAGCGATAGTCAGCCGGTCACCGCACGTCATCGCGGTGACGGCGACGATTCCGCTCTCCACAGCCGTTCCACCCCGGTCGCACAGCGAGGTGCCGCGCCCCCATGAACCCACCCCCCGCCTCCCGAAGGATCTTCACGACGTTCCGTGCCACGGCGCTCGCCGCGGCCCTCTGCCTGACCGTCGCCGGCTGCTCGGTGTTCGGCGGATCGGATGCCGATTCGGACACGGGCACGTCGGGATCCTCGGGCGGGATGAAGATCGCACTGATCACGCACAGCGCCGAGGGGGACGCCTTCTGGGACCTGGTCCGCAAAGGCGCGGAGGTCGCGGCGGCGAAGGACGGTGTCGAGCTGACCTTCGTCAACGACCCCGACCCCGCGGGGCAGGCGAAGCTGGTGCGCGACGCGATCGCCGACAAGGTCGACGGCATCGCGGTGACCCTCGCCAAGCCCCAGGCGATGCGCGGCGCGGTCGCCGAGGCCCGCACCGCCGGTATACCCGTGGTGGGCCTCAACTCCGGTATCGACGCCTGGCAGGCACAGGGCCTGCTCGCCTTCTACGGCCAGGACGAGAGCGTCGCCGGCCGGGCCCTCGGCAACGAACTCGACGCCCGCGCCGCCAAGCACGCCCTGTGCGTCATCCACGAACGGGGCAACGTCGCCATGGAGGCCCGTTGCGCCGGTGTGCGCAAGACCTTCGGCGGGCAGACCGAGAACCTCTATGTCGACGGCACCGACATGGACTCGGTGAGCGACTCCATCGCCGCGAGGCTCCGCCAGGACGCCACCATCGACGAGGTCGTGACCCTCGGCGCCCAGTTCGCGCTCGCCGCCGTGGACTCCGTGGACGACGCCGGCAGCAAGGCCCAGGTCGCCACGTTCGACCTCAACAAGGACCTGGTGGAGGCGGTGAAGGACGGTGACGTCCAGTTCGCGGTGGACCAGCAGCCCTACCTCCAGGGGTATCTCGCGGTCGACGGTCTCTGGCTCTACCGGACCAACGGCAACATCAGTGGCGGCGGCGTCGAGCCCGTGCTCACCGGTCCGGCGTTCGTCACCAAGAAGAACATCGCCGGAGTCGCCGCGTTCGCGGCGAACGGGACCCGTTGACACCGGCAAACGGAACCTTCCGTTCGGACATGACCTCGCCCCAGAACCCAAGCATCCGGAACGGTCGTGTAACGGCGACACCAAACTTCCGGCGACCCCTGCGACGTGCGTTCACTTGTGCGGATAACATCCTGCGCATCCCCTGTGCGCCGTACTGACAGGTGTCCACCCACCACCCCCGGACCCCTGTCGCCCCCGCTCCCCGTCTCTTCCGCTCCCCGCCAACCGCCCAAGGACGACGATGCCCTCACGGACCGGCGCCCGGCGCCGTCTCGGCTCCATACGTCTCTCGCTGATCCTCCTGGCTCTGATCCCCAGCGTCACGCTGGCCGCGACCTGGGGTGTGACGACGACCCAGATGTTCTCGGAGGGGCTGCGGCTGCGGTCGCAGACAGGACTGAGCAAGTCCACCGGCGCCATGGGAACCGAGGCGACTCTCGCCCTGCAGCGCGAACGGGCCCTGTCGGCCGCCTACATGGCCGCCCCCGGCAGCTCCATGGACCTCCTGGAGCAGCAGCGCCGGGTGACCGACAAGGCCGTCGCGAAGCTCGCCGCACGCGCGGGCGCCATCGAGGACGCCCCCGACCGCATCGGTGACCGGCTGTACTCGGTGATGGCCGGCTCGGGCAGCCTGGAGTACTACCGGGACCAGGTGGACAGCCCCACCGACATCACCCCCGAGCAGATCCTCGACCAGTACACCGAGATCATCGACAGTCAGATCCATGCCTTCCAGGCGCTCTCCCAGGTCGACGACGGCGACCTCACCGCGCAGGCCGGCCCGCTCATCACCCTCGAACAGGCCGCGGAACTGGTCTCCCAGGGCGACGCGATCCTCACTCTCAACTGGCCCTCGGGCGAACTCGACGAGGCGAGTCGCAACCGCTTCGCCCAAGTGGTGAGCGCCCGGCGCTGGCTCGTGGACGACCAGCTCATCCACACCGTGGAGGGCGAGGTGAAGGCCAAGATCGAACGGATCGTCCAGGGCAAGGACTGGCAGACGTTGCAGGCCGTGGAGGACCAGGTCCTCTCGGCCCACACCACGGGCACCGGAGAGTCTCGCAGGACCAAGCTGCCGCAGGCCCAGGCGCGCTGGAACGCCGCGATGACGAAGCTGTCCGTCCAGTACGAGCAGTTGATCCGTGAGCAGACCACGGGCCTGCTGGACCGCAGTGGCGAGGAGGCGCGCGGGCTGCTGATCACGGCCGGTTCGCTGAGCGCCGGCGGGCTCGCCGCGCTGCTGGTGTGCGTCGTGATGTCCTGGCGCATCACCCGCTCCCTGTCCCGGCGCCTCACCGGCCTGCGCACGGCCACCCTCAGCCTCGCCGAGCACCGGCTGCCCGACGTCGTCGCCCGCCTCGACCGTGGCGAGAAGATCGACATGGACGAGGCCGCGGCGCCGCTGGACTACGGCACCGACGAACTCGGCCAGGTCGCCAAGGCGTTCAACGCCGCCCAGCGCACCGCCGTGCACACCGCCGTGGAACTCGCCGACACCCGGCGCGGTTTCCAGCGCGTCATCCTCGGCATCGCCCGGCAGAGCCAGAACCTCGTCAACCTCCAGCTCGCCAAACTCGACAAGCTGGAGCGCCAGCACCAGGACCCGGAGATCCTCAAGGGTCTGTACGAACTGGACTCCACCGCGAGCCAGTTGCGCCGCTACGAGGAGAACCTGGTCATCATCAGCGGCGAGCGGCCCGGCCGCAGCTGGACCGAACCGGTCGCGCTGATCGACATCCTGCGCAGCGCCGTCGGCGAGGTCGCCCAGTACCAGCGGGTGGAGGTGCACACCGACGACGAGGTGTGGATCGCCCCGCCCGCCGTGGCCGACGTCATCCACCTCCTCGCCGAACTCATCGACAACGCCACCTCCTACTCGCCCGCGCCCAGCCCGGTGAGCGTTCGCGCCGCGACCGTCGCCAAGGGTCTCGCCCTCGAAGTGGAGGACCGGGGGCTCGGCATGTCCGAGGAGGACTACACCGCCTTCAACGCCCAGCTGGCGGTGCCCCCGCAGTTCGACGTGGTCGCGCTCGCCGACGACCTCCGTCTCGGCATGTTCGTCATCGCCCGGCTCGCCACCCGGCACGGCATCACCGTCACCCTGCGCCCCTCGCCGTACGGCGGCACCACCGCGATCGTGCTGATCCCGGACGAGATCGTGGTGCGGGAGTCCCCCGTCCCCGACGAGGACGGCACCGACCCGGTCGAACTCCCGTCCCGTACCTCGGCGGTGGCCGCCCGGGTCGCCGCCGCCGCGGCCGCGGAGCCGCAGCCCGAGGCCGTACGGCAGGACCCGGACAGCGCGACGGCGGACCGTACGCCGGAGGAACGGTCCGCCGCGCACGCGCGGGCCGCCGACACCGTCGAGGACGCGAACGGCACCCGGCCGGCCCCCGCCGAGAAGCCCAGAGCCGAGAAGCCCAGAGCCGAAAAGCCCCGAGCCGAAAAGCCGCGAGCCGGGAAGAAGGGCGGCCTGATGCCGTTGCCCCGCCGGATCCCGCAGACCAGTCTGGCGGCGGAGCTGAAGGAGGAGGCGGAGCCCTGCCCGGACGGCGACGCCGACGACTTCACCGCCGAGCGGGCCGCCTCCTCGCTCGCCGGGTTCCAGCGCGGAACGCTCCAGGCACGTGACGACGACGCGGAACCCGATCACGCACCAGGGGAGGAAACCGCATCCGAAGACCCAGGAGACCGAGTCCCCGCCTCCGGCACCTGACGTCCCCACGACTCCCTCCCCGCAGACCGCTCATTGAAGGACACACAGATGACACGCCCCATCCCCGCCACCCACAGCCAGCTCGACCAGCTGCTCACCGGTTTGGTGGACCGGGTCGCCGAGGTCGACCACGCCGTCGTGCTCTCCGAGGACGGACTGGTCGTCAGCAAGTCCACCGCGTTCCTGCGCGACGACGCCGAGCGGCTGGCGGCGACCGCGTCCGGCCTGATGAGCCTCAGCAAGGGCGTCAGCATGGACTTCCGCGGCGGGCCCGTCCGCCAGCTCCTCATCGAGATGGGCAACGCCTTCCTGATCCTCACCAACGCCGGACCCGGCGCCAACCTCGCCGTGCTGACCCGGCAGGGCGCCGACGTCGGCGTGGTCGCGTACCAGATGAACATGCTGGTGAAGAAGATCGGCGAGCACCTCAGCGCGGCACCGCGCGCCGGTGTCGTCGCGGCCGACAGCGGCGAGTGAGGTGAACGGAGGCGACGCGGCGGGCCGGCTGGTTCGCCCGTTCACCCTGACGGGCGGCCGGACCCGGCCCGCCCGTGGCGACTTCACCCTCATCACCATGGTGACGGCCGTGGACCCGCAGCCGGCCGGGGGCACCCGGCCGCAGCCGGAGCAAGCACGGATCGTCAAGCTGTGCGCGAAGCCGATCGTGGTGGCGGAGCTGGCCAGCAAGCTCGACCTTCCTGTCAGCGTGGTCGCCATCATGCTCTGCGACCTGCTGGAGGCCGGCCGGATCAGCGTCCGCCAGCCACGCCTGATCGCCCGCGCCCCCGACCTGGACCTGCTGAAGAAAGTGAGGGACGGCCTTGGCCGGCTCTGACCACACCGCACAGGGCATCTCGGCACCCGACACGGTGAAGATCCTCATCGCCGGCGGGTTCGGCGTCGGAAAGACGACCATGGTCGGGTCGGTCAGCGAGATCGTCCCGCTGCGCACGGAGGAACCCCTCACCACCGCCGGGCTCGGGGTCGACGACCTCGACGGCATCCCCGAGAAGCACGCCACCACGGTGGCCCTCGACTTCGGCCGGATCAGCATCGGCCAGGACCTCGTGCTCTATCTGTTCGGTACGCCCGGACAGCAGCGGTTCTGGTTCATGTGGAACGACCTCGCGATCGGCGCCCTCGGCGCCGTCGTCCTCATCGACGTACGCCGCCCCGAGTCCAGCTTCGCCGCCATCGACTTCTTCGAACGCCGCAAGATCCCCTTCGTCGTCGGCGTCAACGGCTTCCACGGCGAACACCCCTACGAGCCCGATGTGATCCGGGAGTCCCTGGCCCTCCCCGAGAACACCCCGGTGCTGCTTTTCGACGCCCGCGAACGCACGT
This sequence comes from Streptomyces akebiae, assembly GCF_019599145.1. Taxonomy (NCBI): domain Bacteria; kingdom Bacillati; phylum Actinomycetota; class Actinomycetes; order Kitasatosporales; family Streptomycetaceae; genus Streptomyces; species Streptomyces akebiae. Next base: position 8,840,247 of record NZ_CP080647.1, read on the forward strand.
CGTGCCGCGACGTCCTGATCGCCCTCCTGGATCAGCTGATCGCGGCGTCGACGCACTGAGAGCGGTGGGGGACGGGCGCCCCGGCGGGCCGGGGCGCCCGGCTACGGAAGGGCCCGCTGGACGTCGGCCAGCATGCTCTGCGCGAGTTGCGCCGCACCGGCCCCGGCGCCGGTCACCGCCCCGGTCGCGAGCACGCCGAGCACCGCCCGGATCCGCTCGTACAGCCGGTGCAGGCGGCCCGGGTCGGGAGCGTCGCCGGATGCCTCGTCCAACAGTTCGTCGGCGTCCGTGCGCACGGACGCCGCGTCGGCGGGGGACAGACCGAGGTCGTCGAGCCGGTCCAGCAGGGCTTGGACCCTGACCCGGAGGTCGTCGAGGGCAGGTGCGGAGTCGAGTCGCTGGTTCTGCACGACGTCCCGGTTGCCCCAGGCGATCTGGCTGCCGCTCACCGGCCCGTGAAACACGGGCCCGCCTCCGACATCAGCCACGGAGACCACCATCCTCGTCGGGGGCGTCGGGGGCGTCGGGGGCGTCGGGGGCGTCGGGGGCGTCGGGAGCGCCGAGGACGACGGGCAGAGCCGGGCGCAGCAGGTCTGCCATCTCCTTGGCCTGTTCCGAGCCCTCACCGACCACCGTGTCCAGCGCGTCGACGGCGACGACGACGAGGTGCCTGGCAGCCTTCCTCAAGTGGTCCGCTCGGGGCACGGGGCAGGTGGCCGCCTTCCAGAAAGCGCGCGCTGCCTGCCGGACTTCCCGCAACTTCTCGGGGCTCATCCCGACGCCGCGGATGGCGCCCGTCATGGCCCGCATCTGAGGCAGCGTGATCAGCTCGGTGGCGACGACCTGCTGGACGACCTGCTGGATGACCTGGTGCTGGTGGACGGTGCCGTTGTTGACGGCGATCTGGCTGCCCGTCACGGCCTTCCTGAAGACGACGAAGTGTTGGTGGACCTCCGCCGTGAGGGGGACGGAACCAGGCTTCGGCCGGGACTCCGGTGCGCGAGGGCCGAACACCGCCGGTGCCGCCGGGAGGACGGCCCCGCTGCCCGAAGGCCTTCCCCGGAGGCTTTCCGTACGCCGGGTGTCGGGCGGGGGTGTGGTGGACGACCGAACATGCCTGGGCGGCGAGGGTGTGGCCGGCGACCGCGAATTCCTCGGTGACATGGTGGTCGAGGTCGGTGTGCGTGCCGGTGACATGGTGGTCGAGGTCGGTGTGCGTGCCGGTGACATGGTGGTCGAGGTCGGTGTGCGTGCCGGTGAGGCGGTGGTCGAGGTCGGTGTGCGGCCCGGTGAGGCGGTGGTCGAGGTCGGTGTGCGTGCCGGTGAGGTGGCGGTCGAGGTCTCCTGCCGCCCGCTCTCAGTCGCCTGAGCCCCGGGGCGCCGGCCGGCTGTTGTCTGCTCTGACGGAACGGTCCGGTTCTTCGGTGCTGGTGGTTTGGGAATCAGCATGCGCTCCCCCTCGCGCTGCGCGAACCCAGCGACAGGTTCGCATGGATCGCCCGATTCTCATGCGAATCGGGCGATCCGCCTAGGGGTTGGGCGTGGTGACCTCTTCCCGTACGAGCCCCGCCACATGGTCCGTGATCGTGTCCAGGATGTTCGTCCAGGCCGCGTCGTCGCCCAGGACCAGGAAGTTCAGGGTGAGGCCGTCGGTCATGGCGGCGAGGTAGCGGGCCAGGACCGGGACGGGAACCGTCAGTTCGAATCGCATCGACAGCCTCAGCTGCTCGATCAGGTCGGCGTAGGTGTCCTGGTACATCACGTACTGCCGCCGGGCCAGGTGTTCGAAGCCGGGCTCGCGCAGGGCGTACTGGGTGAGTTCGTAGGTCAGCATGTGTTCGCCCGGGTGGGCGGAGACATGGTCCCAGTAGGCCTGGAAACCGGCCCGGACGGTCTCCCTGAGCGTGTCCCGGGGCCGGAGCGCTTCCCGTACCAGCGTGACGTAGTGCCCGGTGATGGTGGTGATGACGGACTCGAGCAGTTCCTGCTTCGACTCGAAGCAGTAGTGGAAGACGCTCAGTGACACGCCCGCCTCGGCCGCGATGGACCGGGTCGTCGTTCTGGGGACGCCGTCCCGGGTCATCGCGCGGATCGCGGCCTCGGTGAGCTGTCTGCGCCGCTCGGCCGACGGCAGGCGTGCCATCTGGATCCCTCTTTCCCCCGTGGTGTGCGGTCAGCCGCTGTAGACGCCGACCTCGTAGAGGGAGTAACCCCAGTCCGTGCCGCGGTCGGTCCCCAGCATGCGAACATATCTCGCCGACACCGAGGAGAACGTCGCCGTGTCCAGACCGCCGTCACCGGAGGTCGTGGACCACACGGTCTTCCAGGTCGAGCCGTCGGTGGACACGTCGATCCGGTACGCCTTGCCGTACGCCCGTTCCCAGTCCAGCGTGACCTTCTTGATCGTCCGCGAGGAGCCCAGGTCCAGCTTCAGCCACTGGCTGTCGCTCCAGTCGCTCGCCCAGCGGGTGGAGCCGTCGCCGTCCACCGCCCGGCCGGGCTGATAGCTGGTGACGGGGTTCGACTCGGACGAACTGGCCGTCGCCGACACGCCCTTGGCGAGGTTCACGCCCGCCTGGTGGGCCTCGGAGGAACCCCAGGTGCCGAGGTAGGACTCGGCGCCCTTGAAGAGGTCGTCCACGACGCCCTGGCCGCCGACCAGCCTGATGTCCTCGATCCAGTCCGGGACCATGCCGACATGGGCGGCACCGTCGGTGTTGTAGTTCCAGGTGCGCTGGCCCGTGGTCTGCTTGTCGATCGTCGAGCCGCCGTCGACGCTCTTGAAGGGGTACGTCACCGGGTTGGAGGTGTTCGCGCCGCGTGGGGCGGGGTGGTCGCCGATCCCGTTGAAGTCGGTGCCGAAGCCGTAGCCCACGTCGTACTTGGTCCGCAGCGCGTCGGTGCGCTTCGCCTCCGTGCTGAACTCCTCGGAGCCGTGCATGTACTGGGCGACGAAACCGCCGAGGGAGTAGACCCGCTCCGTCCAGTTGAGGTCCATCCAGCTGTGCGAGGACAGCACGCCCGGGTAGGACGCGGCCTCGAACATGTCCAGCACCTGGCCGGTGGCCTTGACGCTCATGTGGTCGATCTCGAGCATCATCTTGCGCTTCATCATGCCCTGGACGGCGTACTCACCGAGATCGGTCAGCCCCCGCACGTTGCACTGCGCGTCCTCGTCGTACTCCGGCACCTCGGTGCCCGCCGGCAGGTCCTCCTCGGCCTCCGTCGAGGCGCCGCCGATCGGGTTGTCCTTCTGCGGGCCCTTGCACTTCTCCGTCTGCCAGAACGTGCCGGTCGACAGGAACTGCCCGACGTTGATGGCCGTACCGAGACCGTGCTCGTCGAAGCGGACGCCGCACAGCGCGTTGTCGAACTTGTGGCACAGGAACATGCTGCGCACACCCAGGTCGTACAGCTCGTCGAGGCCCTTGTCGATGTCCTCCTTGCTGCACTGCGGGATGTCGAGGATCTGCTTGCAGCCGAACGGCTCGGAGGTCTCCACGCCCAGGACGACGGCGAGCTTGCCCTGCTTGACCACCTCACGGGCCTGCGCGCTGTCGGTGACGATGCGGAACCAGCCCTTGCCGGTGCCGCCGTACTGCGCGTCGATGTACGCCTGGAGGTCGTACGTCAGCTTCGCCTGGAGCCGGATCGAGGTCATCTCGTCGCAGCTGCGGTCCTTGAACGGGTAGATCGAGCAGATCATCCCGTTGGTGACCAGGTCGTTGACCAGCACCCGCTGACCGCCGCGCCAGGCGCGCTCGATCCAGGCGTAGTAGTTGGCCTGGTGGGTCATCGAGTCGTACGCCGGCCAGTCCTTGAACGTCGGGTAGCCGACCGGGTCGTGCTTGCCGTCGCCGCCGTGGGTGATGTAGTCGAAGATCGCGAGGGAACCGTCCGGGTAGTGCTCGGGACAGTCCTTCAGCGCGTCCGCGATGCCCGTGGTCGAGAACACCTTGCCGCAGATGAGCCGGCCGCCGAACGCCTCGTTGGAGAACAGATGGTTGTGCGCGTCGACGAACCCACGCACGTCGCCCGCCGAGTCGGTCCCCTTGAACGGCTCGCCCGTCACGTTGATCTGGGAGTCGGGGGACGGCCGTGAGGTGGGCAGCCACCATTCACCGGTGGCCGCCGAACTCGACGACGGGCTGAGCAGCATGCCCATCGCGGTCAGGAACAGCGCCAGCACCATGAGGGGTCTGCGTCTGCGGTGGGCGCGTGGAGTCCTGGTCATACTCACGTCCTCGGTCGGGGGATGCGCGGTCGATCGGCCAGACCTTCCGGGACGCGTTGAACACCCACGACGCCATAGCCCGATTGTCATGGCTGGCACAAGCGATGTGACGAGAATCGCTACTGTGGTGATCCGAGTCAATAGTCCGGGACGGTTGACCTGATGGCGCCTTCGACCTCACGACGAAGTGACGCTTCGTCAAAATCTTATGGAGAGGGGGAGGTTGTCCGGGTTGTCGCGGCCTCAGCCGTCATCGGCCGGGGACCACGCTCACGAAAGCGCGCGCAAGGTCCGCCGGATCAGGAGAGTGCCGTACCGGGCGGGCGAATCACGAGAGCGTGCGTGTCGGCGGGCGGATCACGAGAGCGTGCGTGCCGGCGGGCGGATCACGAGAGTGTACGTACCGACTGGCGGATCACCAGCTGGGTGCCCAGCACCACATGGTCGTCGCCGCCCAGGCGTTCCTCGCGCTCCAGCGCCAACCGGACCGCCGTGCGCCCCAGATCCTCGTACGGCACCCGCACCGTGGTCAGCGCGGGGGAGAGGTCGGCGGCGAACGGGACGTCGTCGAAGCCGATCAGGGAGACGTCGCCCGGGACGTCGAGCCCGGCCTCGCGCAGCGCGGCGAGCGCGCCCGTGGCCACCATGTCGGTGCCCGCGAAGACCGCCGTGAAGTCGAGACCGGCCGCCAGCGCCTCCCGGGTGCGCTGGTAACCCGAGACCCGGGTGTACGGGCCGGGCAGCTCCAACTCCTCGGCGTGCTCGACGCCGTGGGCGCGCAGGGCGTGCAGGAAGCCGTCCCGGCGCTGGTCGGCCGTGCTGAGCCCGGGGTCGCCGCCCAGGAAGAGGACGCGCCGGTGCCCGGCGGTCAGGAGGTGGTCGGTGGCCTGGAAGGCGCCGCCCCGGTTGTCGTACTGCACCACCGTGACCGGCAGGGAGCCGGGCAGCGGCGGACGGCCCACCAGCACCAGCCGGGAGCCCGCCGCGTCCAGCGCCGTCGCGTACTCGGCCATCCGCCTCCGGTACGCCTCGTCCTGCCGGGCGCCGCCGACGAGGAGGACGGCCGCCGCGTGCTGCTCGCGCATCAGCTGCACCAGGTCGTCCTCGCGGGCCGAGTCGTCGTGCGTGGCGCACACCAGGCTCAGTCGGCCCCGGTCGGCGGCCGCCTGCTCCACCCCCGCCGCGACATGGGCGAGGGAGGGGCCGGTGATGTCCTTGATGACCAGGGCGACCGGGCCGGCGACGCGGCCGGAGAGCGCCTTGGCGTGCACGTTCACCACATAGTGCAGTGACTCGACCGCCGCCATGACCCGGGCCCTGGTCTCCGTGGAGACCGGGTAGTTCCCGGCGAGTGTGCGGGAAACGGTTGCTACGGAGACCCCGGCCCGCGCGGCGACATCCCGAATCGTGCTGGGCCGCTCCCCGCCCGAGGCGCTGCTCCGTCGACGCCTGGTACCGCCGGATTCGGTGCTGCTCCGGCGACCGTTTTCATTGACCGTCACGGTTCGACGTTACTGCATGGAAGCCTGAGGGCGGCGCGCGGTTGCGGAACTGAGGCCCCGAGAAGGGGTAAGCGTTTACTCCCCTCCTTCGGAACTCCGGTCAGTGCGATGCGTCGCCCGCCGGGACGGTGGCGGGCGCGGCGACCGTGATGTCGGGGCCAGTGGCGGATCCGGGTACGGCGGGTCCGGGTCCGGGTGCGGCGGGGAGCGAGGCCGGGGCGCGCCGGCGGCCCGCCAGGCGGCAGCCGAGGCAGTCGACGTGGCCGCCGCGCGCGGAGCGGTCGCGGACTCGGAGGCTCCACTGGTCGCGGGGGCGGGGGCCCGGAGGCTTGCCCCAGCCGACGAGGTGCAGGACCCAGGTGACGACGAGTGCCGCGACCGAGACGACGGCGCCGAGGGCGAACCCGGGGGTCCAGCCACAGACGCCCAACCCGAGCGCGGTCGCCCCCACGGCGCCGACGGCGGTGCCCGTCCAGCCGGCGACGGTGTGTCCCTCGTCGTAGAGACTCATGGTGTCCGCTCCCCTCGCGCGCCGGGGCGCACCACCGCATGCCGCGGCCACGCCCAGGACGCCGTAAGATGTCTTAGCGAGTAAGGAATTTAGCCCGCGCCGGAGGCAATTTCAATGGAGGCCGAACGCCGCCCCACCGTCCCTGACGCGATCGGTGCCATGGACGGCCTGATTGCGACGATGATCGTCGGCCAGCAGGAGTTCGCCCGGAACCTCGGGCTGAGCGTCACCGACCTCGTCTGCTTCGCGTACGTCCTGGAGGCCGGGGACGCCCCGGTCACCGCCGGTGATCTGGCAACGCGCGCACATGTCACCACGGGGGCGGTGACCGGTGTCCTCAACCGTCTGGAGCGCGGCGGCTTCGTGACCCGGCAGCCCGACCCGGCCGACCGGCGCCGGGTCCGCGTCGTCGCGGTGCCGGACGCCGCCGAGCGGGTGGTGGCCGTCTACGGTCCGTTCTACGCGCGCCTGGCCGAACTCTTCGCCCGCTACTCGCCGGACGAACTGGCCCTGCTCGTCGACTGGTTCACGCGCGCGGGCGAGCTGGCGCGGGGGTATCTGGACGAGTCCTGTTAGCTTCCCCGTTCCGCTTCGCGTGGCCGAGTTGATCGGATCGTGGCGGAGCGGTGGTCTCGGTGGCTCGTGGCCGGGTGGGCGTGGCTGGGCCCCGATGCGCCGGTGGGGTTCTCCGCGAGCGCGAGCGGCTTAAGCAGCTGTCCGGCCGATCAGGTACGGAGCCAGGTGGTGAGGGCTGCGGCGGTGACGGTGCCCAGGAAGACGTAGCCGCGCTTGTCGTAGCGGGTGGCCACTGCTCCGGCGTGCTTGAGCCGACTGATCGCCCGTTCGACGGTTTTGCGCTTCTTGTGCCGCTCTTCGTCGAAGCCCGGTGGCCGCTCGCCGTGTGCCCCTTTGCGCAGGCGGGCTGCCTGGTTGTCAGTCTTCTCCGGGATCGTGTGCCGGAGACCCCGGCGACGCAGGTACTCGCGGCAGGGGCCGTTGCCGTACGCCTTGTCAGCCGGGAGGCTGTCAGGCTTCTTCCGCGGCCTGCCCGGCCCGATCCGCGGGACGCGGTTCTTCTCCAACACCGGCTCGAACTGTGTGCAGTCCGCCCGCTGTCCCGGTGTGATGATCAGAGACAGCGGGCGGCAGCGGCCGTCCGCACTCAGGTGGAGCTTGGTCGTGAACCCGCCTCGCGAGCGGCCCAAGCCCTCACCTCCTGCACCACCTCCACCAGGCGGGCGACGAGGCCCCGCCACGGTGTTTCGCCCTGCTGTTCTGCCGCTGCGCCCCCCCTTTGATGCGGGGCCGACGGCGGGTCGGTGCGGGCGTCGGCGGCGTGCTCATGTGCACGCACGACGGTGGAGCCGACCGAGATGTCCCAGTCGATCTCTCCGGCCGCGTCGGCCTCAGCCTGGACCTGCCGGAGCAGGCGTTCCCAGGTTCCGTCGGCCGACCACAGGCGGTGGCGTTCATAGACCGTCTTCCATGGGCCGAACCGTTCGGGCAGGTTGCGCCACTGAACGCCGGTCCGCACCCGGTGCAGAATCCCGTCGATCACCTGCCGGTGATCCCGCCACCTGCCGCAACGCCCGTTGCTGACCGGTAGGAAGGGTCGAAGCCGTTCCCACTCGGCATCCTTCAGGTCACCCCGCCCCATGTCCACGTGAACGAGTCGGCAATGGAGTAGTCACATGATCAGCTGAACAGCAGCAACCCTTGCTGGCCTCGGCCACCGCGTGGTCATCGGTTTGAACGGCTGACAGCGGCAGGTGTGCGGCCCGCAAGCCAAACCGCGATCCGCTCCTTGAACGCGCGGTTGACGTAGGGACTGTCGTGAAAAGTGATCCGTTCCAGGTACTGCAGGATGTTCTCCGAGCGGTCCGGGTGGCGTACCGCGACCACGTCGACGCCGATCTCGCCCGTCGAGGCAATGACGTACACGCTGCCGTCGAGAGCCATCATGGCGAAGCCCGGGTGGCCCGCGTGTATGCCGAGGAACGCCGATGCCGCGCCCCGGCCCATGATGTCCCAGTGGTCCAGGAGCCGGACCCGGGTCCAGAGCGTCGGTGCGGCGCTGTCGCTGTGCAGGTTCTGCAGGGCGGCCCGGTGCGTGCGGGTGCCCTGTGGAAGCTGGACGAGGAACTCACGCCGGTCATCGAGAAGACCCGAGGAGACGGCGAGGTCGTACCAGTCCTCATTCAGCCGCTCGACGAGCCGTGGGGTGTCGTACCGGTGGGAGAAGCCGCCGGCCATGTCCTCGGCACGATATCCGGCGACGAACGGCATCGTGCCGTCCGGAACGGCGTCCGGGATCACCTCGAGGCCGGCCCGCCGCAGCGGCCGGTACACCTTGCGGTCGCGCTCCTGGGTACCCACCGGTCGCTATTTTACAAGGCCGGCGCGCCAAGAATCCCAGGCCCGGCGCTTCCCGGTTTCCCGACCTCCCGACCTCCCGACGGATCGGACCGTTGCCCGTATCGACCGCGTGATCGGCCGGACAGGCCCTACCTGGCTAGGTGGGATGGGACAGGAATGCGGATGGGGGTGTCGTGGCGGTGGGCGGTGATCTGGGCCCGGGGCCTGCTCGTGGACGGTGACGTGGTCGGCGGCGTCGACGGCCCCGGCGTTGCCCGGTCGTATGTCCGGCAGCGCCCTGGGGTCGATGCGGGCCGGCAGCCGCCAGGCGGTCGTGGCGGGGGCCACCGGGCCGAACGCCTTGGCCTGGTCGCCCAGTAGAGCCAGGTCGGCGATGGCCTCGCCGTCGTCGGCGGGCATCACTGCGGGGTCGTCGGTGATCCTGCCTGGAACAGGTCCGGTCTCGCGTGGCCTGAGTGGTCGGAGTGGCCTGAGTGAGGCGGAGTGCGCGGCGGTCGGGCGCCGGAGGCCTCAGTGCCGATCGTCCAGCAGCCGTATCCGGGTGAAACGGCGAGGCTACGGCAGTTGTAGATCCAGATGTTTCAACCCTCCACCCGGCGAAGGCAATCGACCCTGGCGCAGGCGCGGCCGCCACCGGCCCGCTCGCGCAGACCGCCGTGCTCGCGCTCCGGGGTCCCGTACCGGAGCCGTGGGGACGTACTGGCCTTCCTCGACGTGCTCCGGGCCCAGGCGCCCTTGGCGACCTCCGAGGTCTTCGTTCGGGCGGTGCGTGCGCCGGCCGAGGCGTGGGTGTCCGGGACGCTGGTTCACCGCAGCCGAGCGCGACACGGTCGGCGAGGCCGCGGTCCGGGCGCCTCTTCGGTGCCGACCGCGCGCGAAGGGTTGACGTGTACGGGGCGAGATGGGTTCATGGGAGCGCTCCCATACCTCTGGGCCGTGACACCCCCACACCTTTCGATGCCTGACCTTCTCGGCGCCCACCCCCACCTGGAGTCGCAGTGAGAACTGGACGAAGCACGCGGAGAACAAGCCCACGGGGAATCTCCCCGCAGCGAAGCAACCCCCTGAGCACCCTCCTGACCGGCCTCGCGAGCCTGGTCGCGCTCACCCTGCTCAGCGTCCTCGCCCCGGCCGTCGCCCTGGCCCGGTCGGCCCCCGACATCCGGGCCACCGGCCTGCACATCAGCGACGGCCGGCTGCTGGAGGCGGGCGGCAACGATTTCGTGATGCGCGGCGTCAACCACGCCCACACCTGGTACCCGGGCGAGACGCAGTCGCTGGCCGACATCAAGGCGCTCGGCGCCAACACCGTCCGCGTCGTCCTCTCGGACGGGCACCGCTGGACCGAGAACAGCCCCGCCGACGTGGCGAACGTCGTCGCCCAGTGCAAGGCCAACCGGCTCATCTGTGTCCTGGAGGTGCACGACACGACCGGATACGGCGAGGAGGCCGCCGCCGGCACACTCGACCACGCCGCCGACTACTGGATCGGCCTCAAGGACGTCCTCGTCGGCGAGGAGGACTACGTCATCGTCAACATCGGCAACGAGCCCTGGGGCAACACCGACCCCGCGGGCTGGACCGCCCCCACCAAGGCCGCCGTGCAGAAGCTGCGGGCCGCCGGCTTCGAGCACACGATCATGGTGGACGCGCCGAACTGGGGCCAGGACTGGCAGGGCGTCATGCGCGCCAACGCCCAGTCCGTGTACGACGCCGACCCCACCGGCAACCTGATCTTCTCGATCCACATGTACAGCGTCTTCGACACGGCCGCCGAGATCACCGACTACCTCGGCGCCTTCGTGAACGCCGGACTGCCCCTTCTCATCGGCGAGTTCGGCGGGCCCGCCGACCAGTGGGGCGACCCGGACGAGGACACCATGATGGCCGCCGCCGAGCAGCTCGACCTCGGTTACCTGGCCTGGTCCTGGAGCGGCAACACCGATCCGATCCTCGACCTGTCGATCGACTTCGACCCGACGCGGCTCAGCGCCTGGGGCCAGCGCATCTTCAACGGCGCCAACGGCATCGCGCAGACGGCCGAGGAGGCCACCGTCTTCGGCGGCGGCACCCCGGGCGACACCCAGGCGCCGAGCACCCCCGGCACCCCGGCCGCCTCGGCGGTGACGGCGACCTCGGCCACGCTCTCCTGGACGGCCGCCACCGACAACGTCGGGGTCACCGGCTACGACGTCGTCCGGGTCAGCGGCTCCACGGAGACCAAGGTCGCGGCCTCCACCACCAACTCCGCCACCCTGACCGGCCTCACCGCCGACACGGCGTACACCTTCGCCGTCTACGCCCGTGACGCCGCCGGGAACCGGTCGGCCCGCTCGGCGACCGTGAACGTCACGACGGACGAGGGCGGCGGCACACCCGCCGGGAACTGCTCCGTGACCTACCGGGCCACCAACGAGTGGCAGGGCGGCTTCCAGGGCGAGATCGTCATCCGCAACACCGGCACCACCGCCGTCAGCGGCTGGACCCTGGCCTTCGCCTTCGCCGACGGCCAGACGATCACCAACATGTGGGGCGGGACCGCCACTCAGAGCGGCGGTTCGGTGAGCGTGAAGCCCGCCTCCTACACGTCCACCATCCCGGCCGCGGGGTCCGTGACGGTCGGGTTCATCGGGAGCAAGGGCGCCGGCAACACCGCGCCGACGGCCTTCACGCTCAACGGGGCGAGCTGCGCGAGCAGTTGACCCGCCCGGTGAGGTGACCGATTCTCGCGGGGCGCCGGTTCCTGCCAGGTGGCCGCTCCTCGCGAGGTGACCGGCGGGGGCCTGCTCGCGGCCCCCGCCGGTCACATCAACGTCGTACCAGCGTGATCCGGTACGTCCGGGTCCGTGAGCCGTCCTCACTGGTGACCGTGACGAGGGCGGTGGTCCGGCCGACGCGGTCCACGGTGACGGTCGCGTACGGGTCGCGCGCCGTCGCCGTGACCCGCGCCCGGTTCGGGTCGTCGGTCGCCACCCGGTAGGTGGTGGTCTCGGGGTCGAAGGACCCGATCGGCCGGCCGGCGACCTCCACGGCGGTGGCGGCCGCGTCCGACGAGGCACCGGCGGCCTTGGCGTACACCTCGATCTCGCCCATGGTGATGTAGCCGCCCGGACGCGCGGTCATCACCACGCGCACACCGGTCACCGGGCCCGCGGCGAGCGGGACGTCGATCACCGGGGTGCCCTCCGTGCCGACCGCGACGGAGCCGCCCGCGTCCGTCCAGGGACCGTTCTCGGTGGCCCGGACCTGCACCTTCAGGCTCTCCGGGAAGGAGACATTGGTCCCGTCCCGGTGGAAGTGGGCGACGATCCGGGTGAGATCACGGGCCTTCGGGAGACCGAAGGTGATGGTGTCGGACGGGTTCTTCGTGCCCGAGCGCCAGTTGGACCAGGCCTTCTCGGCGGTGGTGCCGTTGCGCAGCCGCTCGGCGGAGTAGCCGCTCTCGGTGTAGGTGGCACCCACGGAGACCTTCGGGTCGGTCGCGATGTTGCTCTGCGTCGCCTCGGTGACCTGGACCCGTACGGTCGCCTCGGCCGTGGTGCCGCCGACGACCTCGGCGCTGCCCCGCAGGGTCACCACCCCCGCCTCGTCGAAGGCCCCCTCGGGTGCCGCGTCCCAGCTCACCGGGAGGGTGGTCCGGCCGCCGTGCCGGCCGACGCCGACGACCGTCGCCGGCAGCTCCGGTGCGCCGCCCACGTACGTCTTGGCGCGGGCGGGCAGGGTCGAGGCGATCGTGTCGACGGTGACGAGGGCCTTCGCGGGGAGCTTGCGGCCGAGGGCGTCGGTCGCCTCACCCCTCACGCGTACCGTCCCGGGCTCGCGCCACTTCCGGTCCGACGGCAGCTCCCACTCGACGGGCAGGCTGCCGCGGGCGCCGTCCCGGAACACCGGGGTCACCGTCCGCGGCAGTTCCGGCCGCAGCCCGGGGACGGTGAACGCCTCGGCCCGTTCGGTGCGCAGCACGGTCTCGTCGGTCACCGCCCAGCGCTGGTTGGGGGCCGACGTCGGGGTGTACGTCGACACCTTGGCGCCGTCCGCCGAGGACTGTCCGGTGACGTCGAGGAGGCGGCCGGTGGCGGCGTTCACGAAGGTCCAACTGCCGTCGCCCGTGGTCGACATGATCCACTGGGCGGCCTCGGGGACCTCCCCGGCGACCGGCTCCTCCAGTACGGCCTGGTTGTCACGGACGGCGAGCCGCCTGCCGGTGCCGGCGTCGGTGAGGGCGTACCGCTCGCGGTTGTCGCGGCCCGGGGTCAGCTTCTCGACCGACCACAGCTGCCGGGCGCTCGCGGCGTCGGTGGTGCGGATGGCGACGCCGGTGCCGTCCTCCGACGGGGTCAGCGACTTGCCGCTCTGGGTGCCCTGGAGCCGGTACACGTGGCCGGGCTGGACGAGGGCGGCGTCCTTCGCCACACCGCTGACGCCGTCGACCAGGAAGGTGGTGACGGACTTGGCCGGCACGTCGAGGGTGGCGGCACGGTCCTTCACCCGGACCGGCGTGCCCTCGACGAGGGCCCCGTCGGCGCTCGTCACGACGGGGGTGACGGTGGCACGGGAGGAGACCTTCCCGAAGCGCGAGAGATCGAGGGTGACCGAACGCCCGGTCGTGCCGCTGTTGACGTGGACCACGGAGGCCGCGCGGCCGGACTTCTTGACGGCGGCGACGCTGGAGGGGTCGTCGACCTTCACGAAGCGGTCGCCCGGTCGGATGTGGTGGGTGAAGTTGCGGATGGTGTGGAACTTGGAGTTGGCCCGGACCGGGCAGGTCTCCAGGGTGTCCGTGGCCGTGCAGTTGAACGGCACATGGATGCTGCCCCAGTTCTTGCCGGCGGCGGCCTGCGGGATCGAGTCCTCGATCGGCTGCCAGAACACCCAGGCGGAGGGCTCCAGTTCCCGCATGTCGTCGACCATGCGGGTGGCGATGCCGAGACCCGGTTCCATGCCCGTGAAGTCGGTGCCGGTGCCCCAGGTGCCCTCGACCTCGCTCATCCAGAGCTTCTTGTCCGCGCCCTTGGCGATGTCACGGGCGCTGGTGCGCATGCCGGTGCCGTAGGTGTGCACGTTCAGCTGGGGGAGCGCCGCCCGCGCGGAGGTGTCGTAGGCGTTCCAGTTCTGGGTGAAGATCGTGGGGTTGGTCTCGTCCATCGCGGAGATCTCGGCGTCGGTCGCCGCTCCCTCCAGCGCCTCGTCGAGGGCGAGGACGACCTTCTGCTGGAGCGCCGGGCCCGCGTGCGCGCCCTCCTGGCGGCCTCCGGTGGGCTGGCCGTTCGCGCCGATCTGGGTGCCCCAGTAGTTGGTGTTGGGCTCGTTCAGCGGGGCGATGGTGTCGAAGTCGATGCCGTGCCGCTTCTCCAACTCCTCGGTGACGCGGACCAGATACGTGGCGAACTCGTCGACGCGGTCGGCCCGGATCTGGTCCGTGTTGGCGTCGAAGCCGCCGGAGACATAGCCGCTGACGGTCTGGAACCAGGGCGGCGAGTTGCTGAACGCCTCCCAGGTGTCGACCTTGTCCTTGATCTGTTCGACCCACCAGCGCTGGCCCGAGTCGGCGTCCCAGTCCCAGTGGTCGGGGTCGTTGGGGTCCCACCACTCCATGTCCTGCCGGGTGGTGCCCTCGGGGGCCTTCCAGAAGCCGTCCATCGTCGCGCCGGCCTTCATGTAGTCCTTGCGGACGTCCGGGGCGTTACCGCCGCCGATGTTGTAGCGGGCGATGGTGAGGCCGAGGCCGTCCTCGCCGAACAGCATGTCGACCAGCTGTCTTCGGATGGGCTCGGGGTAGTTCCCCGTCGCGTTGGCGAACCAGACGAGACTGGTGCCCCAGCCCTCGAACTCCTGCTGCCGGTACGACGGGTCGATCCGCACGGTGACCGCGCTCGACGCCGCCGGGGCCGACGTGTCCGCACTCGCCGGGGGCGCGGCCATGAGGCCCGCGCCGAGGACCAGGGGGGCCGTGGCTGCCAGAGCCCGGGCGATGCGATGTCGTGGGGTCACGACACTCCTTCCACAACACAGAGGCGAACGCGATCTCGTTGACATGCCCAAAACACGTGCTTAGCATTCAGGAAACTGAAAGCGCTTTCTAGCCCTTGTGTGCACGGATTCACGCGAATTCGCAAGACCCAGGAACGTCCCCCACTCGTCCCGGGAGGAACCACATGAGGTCGTCGTCACGCACGGTTTCCGCACTCACGCTCGCCCTGCTGCTCGCCGCCGCCACGCCCGTCGAGGCCGGGACGGCCGCCGCCGCGCCGCCGGCACCCCTGGCGGAGACGTCCCCCACCGGCTTCGCCGCCGTCCACGCGCTCGGACAGAACGGCACCACCGGCGGGGCCGGCGGCACCACCGTCACCGCCACCACCACCGAGCAGTTCCTGGAGTACATCGACACCACGGCCCCGCTGGTCATCCGGGTCCAGGGCACGATCGACATCACCAGCAAACAGGGCGTCCGCCCGAACAAGACCATCATCGGGGTCGGTTCCTCGGCCGTCATCAACGGCGGCGGCCTGGAGTTCTACCGCTCCTCCAACGTCATCGTGCGCAACATCAAGTTCACCGCGGCCGAGGACGACGCCATCAGCGTGGGCCGGGAGTCCCACCACATCTGGATCGACCACAACGAGTTCGTCGCCCCGCTCGACGGAGCGGTCGACGTGGTCCGCGCCGCCGAGTACGTCACCGTCTCCTGGAACTGGTTCAACAAGACCGACAAGAGCATGCTGCTCGGGCACTCCGACGGCAACGGCAGCCAGGACACCGGGAAGTTGAAGGTCTCGATCCACCACAACTTCTTCGACGGCTCACGGCAGCGACACCCCCGGGTCCGGTTCGGCGAGCCGGTGCACGTCTACAACAACTACTACAAGGGCAACGCCGTCTACGGCGTCGCCTCGACGATGAACGCGGGCGTCGTCGTCGAGGGCAACCACTTCGAGGGCGTCCCCCACCCCTGCCACTCCGCGAGCGGCTACGACGCCTCGGGACCGGGCCGACTGGTCCAGCGGAACAACGTCTTCACCGGGTCCGGCACGTGCGAGACCAACGGCACGGTCGTCGAGCCCCGCACGTACTACGCGTACACGCTGGACCCCGCCGCAGACGTCCCGGCCCTCGTACGGGCCGGGGCAGGCACCGGAAAGATCGGTGCCTGAACTCCCCACCCCCCCCACGAAAAACAGGAGAGCCCCATGAACTCACCGCGCAGGCAGGTGGTCGTGGCCGCCCTGGCGGCCGCGCTGCTCGCCGGACCCGGCGTCGCGCAGGCGGCCCCGCAGGCCGGGCCCGTGCCCGGCGAGCGGGCGGCGGCCGCCACCATCACCTGGACCCTCGTACGGGCGAGCAACCCGACGCAGGACCAGCAGTCGGCGTACGCCACCATCACGACCGCCATGAACGCGGCCGTCGCCCGGTACAACAACCTCAGCGACCTCGGCAAGAACATCACCGTCCGCTACGAGCCGGGCGTCCCCACCGCCGACGGCAACATCAACGGAACCATCCGCTTCGGCTCCAACCGCAGCTACATGAACGAGCGGACCGCGCTGCACGAGATCGCGCACACCATAGGCGTCGGCACCAGCGCGGGCTGGTCGCGGCTGGGCGGCAGCGGCACCTGGACCGGCGCGGGGGCCACCGCACTGGTCCGGCAGTACGACGGGGCGAGCGCGAAGATCTCCACCGGGGGCGGGCACTTCTGGCCGTACGGCCTGAACTACGACAACGAGTTCTCCGGCACGGCGGCCGACCGGCACGTCCGCATCGTGTCCGCCATGGTCAGCGACGGGCTGTGACCGCGTCCGCGGTGGCGGCGGTTGGTGCCCGGTGACCAAGGCGCCGACGCTTGGTGCCCGGTGACAAAGGCGCCGACGGTGGCTGCGTTGTTGTGAGCATGGGGCGGTGGGGCCGCGTTCGCGGTCCTACCGTCCCAGCATGAACACGAGTCACAGCAGAGGAAAGACCTCACGACCACTGCGCAGCGCCGCGCTGGCGGTGCTGCTGACCGTCGGGGCGGTCACCGGCGCCGCCCCGGACGCCCGGGGCGAGAGCGCGCGCACCGAGACGGCCGTCGCGACGACGAGCCCCGTCGACGGGGTGACCGAGACGCTGGTCCGCGTGAGGGCGCCGCTGCCGGTGTCCTTCGGCGCGCGGCCGGCGGCGTGCGACTGGCTGTCGTACCTGCGCTACCGATCCGCCGACGGGCCCGCCGCCTCGGCCGACGCCGACCGGATCCTCGTCGCCCAGCCGGGCATCCTGGAAGGCGCCGGAGCCTTCGACAGCGTCGCCCGCAACACCGTCGCCCGCGCGGCCGAACAAGGACGGCACATCGAGTTCTGGGCTCTGGACCGGCGCTCCAACTGCCTGGAGGACCGTACCGGCGTGGCCTCCGGCGACCAGCACACGGCCGTCGACTACTACTACCGGGACAAACAGGTCGAGGGCCGCACCTTCGACGGCTACGTCGGCAACGGCGAACTGGGCTGGATGGCGAAGCTGGGCATCGAGCGGACCGTCCGCGACCAGTACGACCTGCTCACCGCCGAACTGCCCGACCAGCGGGTGCGCAAGGAGAAGGTGCTGTGCGGCGGGCACTCGCTCGGCGGAGTCATCACCGGGTACTTCGCGACCGCCGACTTCGACGGCGACCGAACCACCACGGCCGACGCCGGGCACCGCCAGTGCGCCGGCTACTTCGCCCTCGACACCACCGTCTCCACCTCCCTCGCCGACCTCAGCGGCAGCATCCCGGACGACACCAACCTGCCCGACGTGGGCCTCGGTCACGGCGCGGTGCAGGCCGGGCTCGACAGCGGACTCCTCTCCCGCACGCTGTCCGCGCCGGTGCTCCTCAACCCCGAGATGATGACGCTGCTGGCCATCGCCGGCCTCGGCGCGCTGCAGGACCCGGACGGCGAGGCCACCCTGCCGGGCTACCTGCCCCTCAACACCAACATCGAGGTCACCAACCGCTTCCTGTTCTCCGAGGACACCGCCACCTTCCTCTCCGGCTCACCAGCGGTGAGGGACTTCCGGCTCACCAACGAGGCGATCCTCGGCGCGCTGATGGACGACCACTCCGTACCGCTGGCGTTCCTCCAGAGCAGTGTGGGCTTCTTCGACGGCGGGCCGGTCGTCGACAAGAACTTCCCCGTCGCCAACGGGAGCACCGGGCAACCGGCGCTGTTCGGCAGCGAGTACAAGGCGATCCCCGACCGGCCGGGCGGCCCGCTCTACACCTGGCGCAACTACGACCGCGTCGGCGACCCCGACGACCCCGGCTACCGGTCGGCGGACGGCACCCCCTTCACCGACGCGGGCAAGGAGGTCACCGACATCCAGCAACTGGCCCGCAGCATGGCCCAGCAGCCGCTGGACTTCACCGAGCAGTACTTCCCGACCAAGCTGGTCACCGACCTCCAACTGTCCACCTCGCCGCAGGTGAAGCGCCTCGTCGTCCACCCGGACGGACTCACCGCCAACCCGACGCTCACCGTGCTCGCGGGCGACGGACTTCTGGCCGGCCGCGTCCCGGCCGACCTGGACCCCGTGGTCGCCGACGGCTACCAGCACCTGGACGTGCTGACCGCCGCGCCCACCCAGAACGACGGCCGTCCCGAACCCGTCTCCAGGAGCCTCACGGAGTTCGCGCGGGACACCGAGTAGCCATCGCCCCCATGGAAGAAGGGCCCGGGAGGATCTCCTCCCGGGCCCTTCGCCTCCGTGCGTGGGGTCGGTCAGACCTTGGTCGCGGCGAAGGCCGCCGCCGCGTCCGCGTTCGCCCGGTAGCTCAGGTGGGCGCCCGTGTCGCCCCCGCCGTTCTCGCAGACCGGGTCACCGGCCGCGCAGAAGTCGATGGTGCGGCTCTGGTAGGTGCCGGTGACGCTCTTGCCGATGGCCCGGATCGGGTTGCCGAACAGCAGCACCGAGGAGACCTTCGGTTCGAGCGCGGCGGGAATGGTGGCCACGATGGGGCTGCCGACCACCGCGCCGGCGCTGCTGATGCCGATGGAGTTGTCGACGACGTTCGCGCCCTGCGAATAACCGACCAGAATAAAACGCTGGTTCGGACAGGCGGCGGCCTGGCTCCTGACATGGTTCACCAGATCCGCGTTTCCCTGCGCGGCCGAGGTGAGGGAAAGGTCCGCGGGATAGTTCACCTTGTAGCTGGACAGGGATTTGCCCGTGAGTTTCTTCTGCAGCGCCGAATACACGGGGTCGCCGACGATGAAGCCGAGCGTGCCCGGCTCGAACGTGCCGCGAGCTGAGACGACGTCGATGTCCGTGCAGGCCGCGGCCGTGGCCGTGGGCATCGAGACGGTGGCCAGTCCGGCCCCGCCGGCCAGCGAGAGCGCGGCGAGGCACAAGCGGATGCGCATGGGGATCCTTTGCGGGTGGGGCGCGTGAAGCGCCTGTGGAAAAGGACGTCCCGAAGGTATTCGCTGTGCCAGGCCGGGTGTTATGGACGAGAATTCAAAAATCGCTTCTGTTTTTGCGCCGAGGTGAGTCGATGATTTTATGCGGTGAACGTGTCGTCGTCCCGCACGGCCTCCGCCCGCAGGGCGAGGATGAGGTCCAGTCGGGTACCGGGGTCGTGCAGGGCCTCGCCGAAGAGCTTCTCCAGCTGCCGCAGGCGGTAGCGGACCGTCTGCGGGTGGATGTGGAGGCGGGCGGCGACATCGGGCACGTTGCTGCCGCCGAGCAGCCACGCCAGCAGGGTCTCGGCGAGCCGGCCGCGCGGCCCCTCCGCGACCGAGTCCAGCGGGGCCAGCACCTGAGACCTGAGCTGGTCGAGCATCGGCTCGTCGCTGTGCAGCAGCAGGGTCGACAGATGGTCCGCGCAGCGCACCACGCCCTGCCGGGGCAGGATGCCGCGCCCCATCAACCCGAGCGCACGGGTGGCCCAGTGCAGCGAACGGGCGGCCTCCGTGAGCGGAACCGAGGGCCCGATCGCGGCCGGCCGCCCCCGCAGTGCGAGCGTGAACGCCCGGCCGCCGAAGCCGCCCGAGCCGTCCGGGTCGGGCACGAGCATCCGTGGCGGCCGGGACTCCATGTCCACCAGCGCCCCGGCGGCGGCCAACGGCCGCTCCTCCCGCCGGTCGGGCGAGGCCGCGAGGACGACGACCGCGACGTGCGTCGGCACGGACCACCGGGCGCCGTGCGCCAGGTCGCGCACCGCCTCCGGCAACACCGGCCTCTCGCCCAGCAGCAGGGCGAGCAGCCGCCCTCGGCGCCGTTCCAGTTCGTCCGTGCTGCGCAGCTGCCCCTCCGCGTATCCCGCCGCCGCGGCCTCGGCCACCTCGTGCACCGTCCGGAACGCCAGTTCACCCAGCCTGGCCATGACCGAGGAGTCCAACCCGAGTTCCTCCGTCGTGCGGCCCAGCAGCCGCCAGGCGTGCAGCCCTCCGACCCGCAGTGCGGACTGCAGTGTTTCGAGGCTGTGGCCCTCCAGCGCCTCGCCACGCCCCAGCTCGTGATAGATCGCGGTGATCGAGTCTCCCCGGCCGCGCGGATCGGCGATGTGGTCGACGAACAGGGTGAGCGCCTGGACGACCCCCGATCTGAGCAGTGCGCGGCTCGCTCCGTCAAGCGACCGGGAGGCGTACTCCGGGACCTGTCTGCACACCTCCTCCTCCACCTGGTCGGCGACATGCTCCAACTGTTCGCGCAGCAGTTTGACCAGTTCGGGCGGCGCCGGGGCGGCGCCGGGACCGTTCGGTACGCCGTACGGCGGGATGGGGGCAGCCACGGCGGACCCTCCTTTCACCCGGAAGCGGCTCACCCGTGGGCTGACGCCCGTGGGGCGAGGGACAAGTCCAGGGTTGGACGGATGTCCCCTGCGCTCCGTTCCGTGCCCCGACGGCACCGGCCTCACGCCGGCACCCCCAGCGCACCGGCGAGCATCGGCCACGATGTGCCGAACTCCCGCTTCCAGTAGGCCCAGCCGTGCCCTCCGCCCGCGTAGAAGTGGGTCGTCACCGGCACCCGCAGCGACGCGAGCGTGTCCGTGAAGGCGTGGGCGGACGGCCAGAGCAGGCTCTCCAGCGCCTCGGGGAGCCAGTCGCCGATACCGCCGACCACTCCGCTGCCGCTCGACACGTACAGGGGGGTGCCGCGCAGCCCCGCCGCCCGGGAACGCGGGTTGAAGTCCCGCCAGGTGAGCAGGTTCAGGATCGGGCTGCCCCACAGCGACCGGGGCGCCAGGTTCTCGCGGGACACGATGGCTTCCATCAGGTTCGGCACCCCGGGCGCCAGGGTGTCGAGGATGCCGCTGTACGAGGCCGCCGCGGCGAACCTCCCCGGGTGACGTGCCGCGTGGGCCATCGCGCCGTAGCCGCCGGTGGAGACACCGGCGATCACCCGGACCCCGGACGCGCGGTAGTCGCGGGCGAGCAGCGCGGGGACCTCGGAGACCTGGAACGTCTCGTAGTCGGGTCCGTCGCGCCAGGCGGTGGGAATGCCGGTCGGCCCCGCGTCCGGCATCGCCACGATCAGCTCCCGGCCCGCCGTGAACGCCTCGATGTCCGTCTCCCGGGTCCATGACGTGTGGTCGTCGTGCGCGCCGTGGAGGAGGTACAGCACGGGATACGTCCGGGTGGGCTGCGCGTCGAAGGAGGAGGGGAGGATCAGCCGCACCGGGGCGCTGCGACCCAGGGCGGCGGAGGGCAGCGAGATGTCGAGGGTCCGGGGGCCGAGGCGGGTGACGGTGCCGGCGGGGGTGGTGGTCGCGGTGGCCGCCGCCCGGCCCGCGCGCCGGGCCGGGGCCGGCCGGGAGCCGGAGGCGGCCGCCCCGGCGGTCCGGGTGGTCGCGGCACCGAAGAGGGCGGCCACGCCCGTCACGGCGGCCGCTCTGGTGACGGCGCGACGGGACATCGCGGTGGTGCGGTCGGTGGAGTCGGACATGGCGGCTCTCCTCGGCTCGGGTTCAGCGGTGTTCCTCGGCGAGCTCCCGCCGCAGATGGGCGGCGATCTCGTCGACGTGCGGGGGGTCGAGCAGCGACAGATGGTGACCCGTGACCCGGACGACCGTCAGACGCGGGCACACCTCGTCCCAGCCGAGCGCCTCGTCGTCCCGCACGTACGCGGGGTCGCGCACGGTGTGCGGGGCGGGCTCGGTGGCCCGGTACAACACCACCCGCCCGTCGTGGCGGCCGGGTCGGTGGGCCTCGCCGATCCGCAGGTCCACATAGGAGGACCGCTGGTGATCGAGGGCCGCGCGCGGCACGTCGACGGCCTCGCGCAGGGCCTCCAGCACGGTGTCGATCCGTTCGCCGTCGTCCTCGGTCGCGGCCAACTCGTCGTACGGCAGCTCCAGTTCGACCCCGTAGGTGTCGGCGACGTGGCGCGCGAAGCCGGTGAAGTGGGCGCGGATCCGCTCGCCCGGTGTCTCCTCGGCGCGGGGGAGCGGTCGTACGGAGTCGATGAGCACCACCAGCCGCACGTCCCGCCCGGCGGCCGTGAGCTGTCGGGCCGCCTCCTGCGCGACGAAGCCGCCGAACGACCAACCGCCCAGCAGGCAGGGCCCGTCGGGGTGCACGGCGGCCACGGCCTCGGCGTACCGCCGGGCCTTCTCGACGACCGTACGGGCCTCGTCGACCCGCTCCATCCCGTACACCGGCCGCTCCCCGCCGAGCCGTTCGACGAGGCCCCGGTAGACGTCGGTGGTCCCTCCGGCGGCGTGGACGAGGAAGAGCGGGGGCAGGGAGCCGGAGGTGTGGAGGGGGCGGAGGAGGGGATGGGGGTGGGGGCCCAGGGGACGGATGGGCTGGGGCAGGCGGTGCTCAGCCGTCACCGCTGAGGGTGGCGCGACCGGGGCGGCTTCGGCCGGCCCCTCCTCCCTCGACAGTGCCCGCTGGATGCGGGACGCCGTCTCCTCGACCGTGCCGGCCCCCAGGAGGTCGCGCAGGGGCAGTTCGATGTCGAACTCGCGTTCGATGGCGGAGCGGATGCGGACCGCCATCAGCGAGTCCAGGCCCAGTTCGGCGAAGGCGGTGGCCGGGGTGACACGGGTCGCCGGGTGCCCGGTGACGGCCGCGATGTGGTGACAGAGGCGAGCCGGGACGGAGGCGTCCCGCTCCTGCCCGGTGAGCCACGTCGCGGGCGCGGGGCCGACGTCCGGGCCCTCGGTACGGCCCTCCCACGCCGCGCGGTCCCCGCCCGCGCCCCCCGCCCGGCCGTCCGTCCACCAGTGCCGCGCATGTCGCCAGCGCGGCGCGGGCAGGTCGATGACGCGCCCCGGAGGCCGGGGGAGCCCCGATCCGGCGGTGTGCAGGGTGCCCAGCCGGGTCAGGAAGTCGGCGGAGGTGTCGGCGTCCCGGTGAAGCGTGCCGAGGGCGAGGGCGCCGGGCGCGTTGTCCGTGATCGCCCGGGCCAGGACCGGGTGGGGGGAGAGCTCGACGAACGCGGTATGGCCGTCGGCGGCGGCCGCGGCGACCGCCCGGTCCAGACGCACGGGCCGCCGCAGGTTGGCGGCCCAGTGCGCCGCGTCGAACGCGCAGTCGCCGCGTGGGTCGTCCAGCACGGTGGAATAGACCCGGACGCGGGGGTGTCCGCCCCGGATGTCGGCCAGTTCCGCCGTCAACTCCGGCAACAACGGGTCCACCTGGGCCGAGTGGCCCGCCCCCACCACCCGCATCGCCCGCGCGGCCCGCCCCTCCTTCTCCAGTCGCTCCACCAGCCGGGCCACCGACTCCCCCTCCCCGGTCACCACCTTCTGGCAGGGGGAGGAGTGCACGGCGACCTGCACCCCCGGGAAGTCCCGTTCCAGCATGCGCAGTTCGGTGTCGTCGAGGTCCACCACCGCCATCGCCCCGCCCCGCAGCCCGCTGAGCAGCCGGGCCCTCACGGCCACCACCCGGGCCGCGTCCGACACCTCCAGCGCGCCCGCGCACACCGCCGCGGCCACCTCGCCCAGGGAGTGCCCGATGACGGCGGCGGGCTCGACACCGTGCGCCCGCCACAGCTCCGCGAGAGCCAACTGCACACCCAGCAGCACGGGTTGGGCGACCTCCAGACGATCGAGGTCGCCGCCGGAGACCAGATGGTCGTAGAGCGAGAGGCCGCACGCGGGGGCCAGTTGTCCGTCCAGTTTCTCCACGGCCGCGGCGAAGGCGGGCTCCTCGGCGAGGAGCCGACGTCCCATGCCGGTCCACTGGCTGCCATATCCGGAGAACACCCACACCGGCCCGTTCCCGACCACATCCCGGTCGCCCACCGTCACCCGTTCGTGCGGCCGGCCCGCTGCCAACGCCCGTAGCCCGTCAGCCAGTTCGGCAGGGTCCGCGGCGACGACCGCCGCCCGCACCGGCCCCCTCCCCGTCCGCCCGGCGAGGGTGCGCGCCACGTCGGCGGGGTGCGCGGCGCCGCCCTCGGGCGTGTCCAGCCAGTCGGCGAGCCGGGCGGCGGTGTCGCGGACCCGGTCGGCGTCGACGTCGGAGAGGAGGTGGAGCCGGGCCGGGGGTTCCTCGGCCGGGGGCGGAAGCAGGGCGCCGGCCCGCCATTCCTCCAGTACCGCGTGGGCGTTGGTGCCGCCGAACCCGAACCCGGAGACCCCGGCGGTGGCCGTACCCCCGTACCGGGGCCACGGTTCGGCCTCGGTCACCACCCGCAGCCGTACGTCGCCGTCCAGGGCGCTGCCCTCGGCGCAGTGCAGCGAGGGCGGGATCAGGTCGTGGTGGAGCGCGAGCACCGTCTTCACCAGCCCGGCGATGCCCGCCGCGGACTCCAGATGGCCCAGGTTGCCCTTGACGGAGCCGAGGAGCAGGGGCTGGTCGGGGTCGCGGCCCGTACCGAGGACGGCGCCGAGCGCGCCCGCCTCGATGGGGTCGCCGAGCGGGGTGCCGGTGCCGTGCGCCTCGACGTGGTCGACGTGCGCGGGGGAGAGCCCGGCCCTCGCGTACGCGGTGCGCAACAGGGCCTGCTGGGCGGCCGGGTTGGGGGCCAGGAGGCCGTTGGAGCGGCCGTCGGAGTTGACGGCGGTGGCCCGGACGACGGCGAGGATCCGGTCGCCGTCCCGTTCGGCGTCGGACAGGCGCTTCAGCAGGACCGCCGCGCAGCCCTCGCCCCGGCCGATGCCGTCGGCCGCCTTCGAGAACGGCTTGCACCGGCCGTCCGGCGCGAGGGCGCCCGCCCGCCGGAACGCGACGGTGACGGTCGGAGAGAGCAGCAGGTTCACCCCGGCGGCGATCGCGAGATCGCTCTCGCCCGTGCGCAGACTGACGCACGCCTGGTGCACGGCCACCAGCGACGACGAACACGCGGTGTCGACGGCCAGACTCGGCCCCCGGGTGTCCAGGACGTACGCCAGCCGGCCCGCCGCCACGCTCAGCGCCCCGCCGGCCGGCGCCCAGGGGTCGACGGCGGCCGGGTCGGCGCCGGTGAGCTGCCCGTACTCGGGCGCGGAGACACCGACGAAGATCCCGGTGGCGCTGCCCGTGAGGGACGCGGCCGGGACGGCGGCGTGGTCCAGGGTCTCCCGCACGACCTCCAGGAGGATCCGCTGCTGCGGGTCCATCACCGCGGCCTCGCGCGGGGTGACGCGGAAGAAGTCGGCGTCGAACCCGGCGATGTCGTCCAGGTACCCGCCGTACGGCAGCGCGTCGGCGGGCGGGTACGGCGTGAAGTCCCGCCACCGGTCCTCCGGGACGCGCCGGATCGCGTCGACACCGTCGAGGAGCGACCGCCAGTACTCCGCCGGGCCGTGCACCCCACCCGGCAGCCGACACCCGACCCCGACGACCGCGACGGGCTCACCGGGCGCGGGCGCCTCCCGCGACGGGGCCGCCCTCGGAACGAGGTCCACCGCAGGAGCGAGGTCCATCGCTGTCGGCACGAGGCGTGCGGCGGCCGGCACGGCGCCCGTCACCGGAGCGAGGTCCGCCGCCGCATCGCACAGCCGCGCCACCAGCGCGTCCCCGGTGGACGCCTCCCACAGCAGCGTGGCCGGCAGCTCCCGGCCCGTCGCCCGGGACAGCTCCCCGGCCAGCACGACCGCGTCCCGCGAGGACATTCCGAGATCCGCGAGCGGCCGGTCCATCGGCACGTCCTCGGCGGCCCCACCGCTCCAGCCGGCCACCCGCGCCGCGATCAGCCGCCGCACCACGCCTTCCCGCCCGTCGCCGGACAGCCTCCGCGGACGGCCCGCGCCGGCCTCCCTGCCCCCGAGCCCGCCCCCGAGCCCGCCCCCGATCCGGCTCCCGCGCTCGTCCGGGCCGTCACCCTTGTCCCCGTCTCCGTCCCCGTCCCCGCGCCCGCGCCCGCGCCCGCTCCCGCCCACGACCCTCATCCCCCGACCCCCGCCGCGTAGGCACCCGCCAGATAGCGCTCGCGGGTCGACGCCCGCGAGACCTTCCCGCTGGACGTCCGGGGCACCGTTCCCGGCGGGACGAGCACGACGTCGGCGAGCCGCAGCCCGTGCCGGGCGGAGACGGCCGCGCGCACGGTCCGCACGAGGGCGGGCACGTCGATGTCGGCGAGCGGAACGGTTCGCGCGTGCTCCGCGACGACGACCACCCGCTCCCCGGCCCCGCCCGACACACCGAACGCGGCGAGCCGGTCGCGCCGTACGGCCGGATGCGCCTCCTGGGCCGTGGCCTCCACGTCCTGCGGGTAGTGGTTGCGCCCGTCGACGACGATGAGGTCCTTCAGCCGCCCGGTGACGATCAACTGCCCGTCCAGGACCGTCCCGAGGTCACCGGTCCGCAGCCACCCGGGACCGGACGCGGCGTCGGCGAGCTCGGCGCCGAAGACCCGCCGGGTCTGCCGGTCCTGGTTCCGGTAGCCCCGGCCGACATTGGGGCCCTGCACCCAGATCTCGCCGACCTCGCCCTCGGCCAGCGCGACCCGGGACACTGGGTCGGCGATCCGCACCCGCTGCCCCGCCGGCGCGCCGCAGCCGGCCAGCAGCACGGCCCTCGGGTCCTCCGGGCGCGCGGGCAGGGCCTTGCCCGCGGCCAGGGCGTCCCGGTCGAGCGCGAATCCGCGCAGCGGCTCGCCGGGCCGGGCCGCGCTGACGAAGACGGTCGCCTCGGCCAGACCGTACGAGGGACAGTGCGTCCGCGGGGCGAGGCCCTGGGCGGCGAACGCGGCGTGGAAACGGTCGGCCGTGCCCGGACGGACCGGCTCGCTGCCGTTGATCAGCGCCATGACCCCGTCCAGGCGCAACCCCGCCTTCTGCGCCTCGGTGACCGCCGAAGCGCAGTAGTCGTAGGCGAAGTTGGGCGCCGCGCTCAACGCGAGCGGGTGGGCGGCCAGCAGCCGCAGCCAGCGCACGGGCTCGTGCAGGAACGCCACCGGGTCCATGAGGACCGACAACAGCCCCCGCACCACCGGCGCCGCGACACTGAGCACCAGCCCCATGTCGTGGTACAGCGGCAGCCAGCCCACACAGGTAGCCGGGTGCGCGTCGGCACCGTAGGCGGACAGCGCCTGGCGGGCGTTGGCGACGACATTGGCATGGGTGATCTCGACTCCCGCCGGGGTGCGGGTCGAACCGGAGGTGTACTGGAGGTAGGCGACGGCGCCGGCATCGGGCGTGCACGACGGCCGTGCGTCATCGGCGGCCGAGTCCGGGATCCGGTCCACGGCGACGACCCGCGCCGCCCCGCCCTCGCACAACTCCTGCACCTCGGCCAGGACTTGGACCGTCGTGACGACCACCGCCGGGGACGCGTCGCCCAGCACCGCCGACAGCCGGTCGCCCTGCCCGGGCAGACCGGGCGGATACAGCGGTACGGCGACCAGCCCGGCGGCGAGCGCCCCGAGGAAGGCGGTGACGTACTCCGTCCCCTGCGGGCACAGCACCGCGACCCGCTCCCCGGGCTCGGCCTCCGCCGCGAGCCGCGCGGCCACGGCCCGCACCCGTAGATCCAGCCGACGCCAGGTCAGGGTGCGGTGGACGCCGCGCGACTGAGGCGCGGGATGGTCGACGAAGGTGAACGCCCGGCGGTCGGGAGTGGTCTCGGCCCAGTGCCGCACATACTCCGGCAGACTGCGGAAGGCGGGCGCGAGCGGGGGGCGGCGGCTGTCCATCGGGCATGGCTCCTCACGTCGCGGGACGGCTTGCGGTCACAGCGGTGACGGCGGTGACGGGCGGTGACAGGACTGGGCGGGACGCGGCGCGCACAGCGGGACGCGCTCGGGCACACGCGCGTTCAGAGCGGAATGTTGCCGTGGCGCCGTTCCGGCATCGGGGCGCGCTTGCCGCGCAGGGCGCGCAGGGCGCGGCAGATGTGGGCACGGGTGTCGCGCGGGGCGATGACGGCGTCGACGTAGCCGCGCTCGGCTGCGAGGTACGGGGTCCCGTACGTGCTCTCGTACGCGGTGACCAGGCTGGCCCGCAGCGCCTCGGGGTCGGCCGCGGCGGCGAGTTCACGGCGGTGCAGGATCCCCACCGCGCCCTCGGCGCCCATGACGGCGATCCTGGCGGTGGGCCAGGCGAGATTGATGTCGGCGCCGAGGTGCTTGGACCCCATCACCGCGTACCCGCCGCCGTACGCCTTGCGCACCACCACCGTGACCTTGGGGACGGTCGCCTCGGCGTAGGCGTACAGCAGTTTGGCACCGCGCCGGATGATGCCGGCCTGCTCCTGGCGGACGCCGGAGAGATAGCCGGGGACATCGGCGAAGGTCAGCAGGGGGATGCCGAACGCGTCGCAGAACCGTACGAACCGCGCGGCCTTCTCGGAGGCGTCGATGTCGAGGACCCCGGCCGAGCACAGCGGCTGGTTGGCGACGACCCCGACGGTGGCTCCCTCGACGAGAGCCAGCGCACAGATGATGTTCGGCGCGAACAGCTCCTGGATCTCCAGGAGTTCACCGTCGTCGACGACCGCGCGCAGCACGTCCCGCATGTCGTAGGCCTGACCGAGCCGGTCCGGCACCACCGTGTCGAGGCACGGCCCGGCGGGCGCGGCCCCCGGCGCGTACTGCGGGGGCCGCTCCAGGTTGTTGGCGGGCAGATACGACAACAGGTCACGCACGGTGTCGAGAGCGTCGACCTCGTCGGCGGCGAGGAAGTGCGCGTTGCCGTTGACGGTGTTGCTGGTGCGGGCGCCGCCCAGTTCCTCGGCGCTGGTGCGTTCGCCGGTGACCGTCTCGATGACGTCGGGTCCGGTGACGAACATGTGCGAGGCACCGTCCACCATCACGGTGAAGTCGGTGATGGCCGGCGAGTACGCGGCCCCGCCCGCACAGGGACCCAGGACGACCGAGATCTGCGGGATCACCCCGGACGCCTGGACGTTGCGGCGGACCAGTTCGGCGTAGAGGGCGAGGGAGGTGACACCCTCCTGGATGCGCGCGCCCCCGCCGTCGTTCAGCCCGATGACCGGACAGCCGGTCTTCAGGGCGAGGTCCATCAGCGCGAGGGTCTTCTCCCCGAAGGCCTCGCCCATGCTGCCGCCGTACACGGTGGCGTCCTGGGCGAAGACACAGACCTGACGGCCGTCGATCGTGCCGTGCCCGGTGACCACCCCGTCGCCGTACGGGCGCCGGGCGTCGTCCCCGGTGGGCCGGGCCCGCACGAACAGGCCCGTCTCCGTGAACGATCCCGCGTCCAGCAGCAGGTCGATCCGTTCGCGGGCCCCGTACTCCCCGCGTCTCCTGGGCCCGCCCGCCGCGACCGCCCGCGTCCGGCGGCCCTCCAGATCGGCGATGCGGTCGACGGTCCGGTCGGGTGCCGGGTCGGCGGTCCGGCCGGCGGTCCGGCCGGGGGTCCGGTCGGGTGCCGGGTCGGGTGCCCGGTCGGGGATCCGGTCGGCGGTATGGTCACGGACCGGCTCGGGGACCGGCCCGGGGGCCGGTTCCGGGACCGGCTCGCGCACGCGGCCGGGCGTACGTTCCGCCACCTGCCTCGCCCGGGATGTCGTCACCTCTAGCGTCACAGCCACCTCCGAAGTGGCTTTCGAATATGGCAGCGGAGGAGGGCCGGACCGGGCCGATCCCCTTTCTGTTTGCGGGAGATGAGTCCTGCGGGGCCCGGGTTAGTCCGTGGGTGACAAGGGCCCGGGGGCGACTCGGGTGTTCCGGGCGGATGGCCGTAATCCCGCTTCACTTGAGGGTTCAACGATGCCAGGATCTCGGCCCCCGAGCACGCCCCACCGTTCGCGAAAGGCTTCGACATGCGCAGTCGGCTCACCCTCCTCGCCGCCGCCACGGCCCTGCTGACGGCGGCCCCCTCACCGGCGTACGCCGGTGTCCGGCCCGGCGTCACCTACTCCGGCGAAGGCACCTTCTACGGCGCGACCGGCGTCGGGAACTGCCTCTACGACGCCACGAGCGACATCGCCGTCGCGGCTCTCAACCACACCGACTACGACACCGCCCGTATGTGCGGCGCCTTCATCCGGGTCAAGGGCCCGCGCGGCGAGCTCACGGTGAAGATCGTCGACCGCTGCCCGGAGTGCCGTCCCGGTGACGTCGACCTCGGGCAGCAGGCCTTCGCCCGTATCGCCGACCCCGTGGCCGGCCGGGTGCCGATCACCTGGACGCTGGTGAGCCCGGACCTCGCCGGACCCGTCTCCTACCGCTACAAGGAAGGGTCCACACAGTGGTGGTGCGGCATCCAGGTGCGCAACCACCGCAACCCCGTCGCCACCCTGGAGGTCCGCACCGGCACCACCTGGCGGCAACTCCCGCGCCAGGAGTACAACTACTTCGTCTCGGCGGACGGCGCCGGCTGCGGCTCCGACATCCGCGTCACGGACATCCACGGCCAGACCCTCGTCGACGCCGGCGTCGCCCTCACCCCGAACGTCGACCAGCCGGGCCGCGCCCAGTTCACCAAGCGCTGACCCATGGGAAGGGTGAGGGCATGGACATCGACGCACTGCGCCGGGACACCCCCGGCACCGCCCACCGACTCCATCTCAACAACGCCGGAGCCGCCCTGCTCTCCCGGCAGACCCTCGACGCCGTCACCGCCCACCTGGAACTGGAAGCGACCATCGGCGGCTACGAGGCGGCCCGGCAGGAGCAGCACCGCATCGACGCCACCTACACCACCCTCGCCCGGCTGATCGGCGGACACCCCGACGAGATCGCCCTGTTCGACAACTCCACCCACGCCTGGAACGCCGCGTTCTACGCGCTCACCTTCAAGCCGGGCGACCGCATCCTCACCGGCCGGGCCGAGTACGGCAGCAATGTGCTCGCCTACCTCCAGGTCGCCCGGCGCACCGGCGCGGAGATCGTCGTCGTCCCCGACGATCCGTCCGGACAACTCGACACCGCCGCCCTCGCCGACCTGATCGACGAACGGACCCGACTGGTCGGCGTCAGCCACGTCCCCACCAGCGGCGGCCTGATCAACCCGGCGGCCGAGATCGGCCGGATCACCCGCGCCGCCGGTGTCCCGTTCCTCCTCGACGCCACCCAGTCCGTGGGCCAGTTCCCGGTGGACGTCGAGGCCATCGGGTGCGACATGCTTTCCGCCACCGGCCGCAAGTTCCTGCGCGGCCCGCGCGGCACGGGGTTCCTCTGGGTGCGCACCGAGGTGCTGGAACACCTCGACCCGAACGTCATCGAGATCCACTCGGCCACCTGGGACGGCGGACGCGGCTTCACCTGGCAGCCCGGCGCCCGCCGCTTCGAGACCTGGGAGACCGCCTACGCGGGTGTCCTGGGCCTCGACGCGGCCGTGCGCCAGGCCCTCGACCTGGGCCTGGACCGCATCGGTGAACGCGCCGTCGCCCTGGGCGCGTACCTGCGCGACCGGCTCGACGACCTCCCCGGCGTCACCACCCACGACCTCGGCGAACACCGCTGCGCCATCGTGACCGCCAAGGTCGACGGGCTGTCCGCGACCGAGGTCGCCGCCGGCCTCGCCCGGCAGCGCATCAACGTCACCACCACCGACCCGGACCACACCCAGTTCGACACCGAACACCGAGGCGTCCACCCCCTGGTCCGGCTCTCCCCGCACTACTACAACACCGAGGCCGAACTCGACCGCACCGTCGAGGTCATGGCCGACCTCGCCCGCAGCGCACGCTGAAACCCCGCCCGGCGACCGGCCGTCAGGCCCGCGGCTCCGCGAGGAACTCCCGGGCGCCACGCAGCCGGGTGCGCAGCCCCCGCCGGGTGACCCGGCTGTCCAGCCGCACGTCGAGGGCTCCTCGCCGGGCGCCGTCGACCTGGCGTCCGGCGGGCAGCCGCGTCGGATCCAGTCCGTCGCGGCGGGCGACGAGGACGCCCAACTCGTGCCGGGTGAGGGCGTCCGGCCCCGCCACGTGCCGTACGCCGACCGCCTCGGACGCGGCCAGTTCCAGCAGCGCGTCGGCCAGGTCGGTCACCTGCACCGGGCAGCGCACCACATCGGTGAACAGCACACCGTCGCGGGCACCGGCCACCAGGTCGTGCACATGCCGTTCATGCACGGACAGAGCGTGCCCGTCCCCGATGATCAGCGAAGTACGCACCACGGCGGCGTCCGGCGCCAGCAGCCGGACCCCGGTCTCCGCCGCCGCCTTCGCGGCACCGTACGGCGTGACGGGATCCGGCGGGCAGGTCTCGTCGTAGGGGCCGCCGTCACCCGAGAACACGGCGTCGCTCGACACATGGACCAGGCGGCAGCCCCGCCGGGCCACGGCCCGCGCCACCCGGACGGCGCCCTCGGCGGTGACCGCCCAGTCCGACCCGCCGCTCGACACATTGACGACGACCGAGGGAGCCACCCGCGCCAGCACCTCGGTCAGCCCCGCGGGGTCCCGGAGGTCGAGGGCGTGCCAGGAGACCTCCGCCGGAACGTCCCGACGGGCGTCCGGCGGCCGGGTGGTGCGGGTCGCGGACGTCTCGTGGCCCGCCGCCACGGCCCGGCGCGTCAACTCACCGCCCAGGAAACCGCTGCCGCCGATGATCAGAAGCCTCATGACCGGCAACGATATGCCCCTCAGGACTCCTTGCCCCGGCCGCTCAACGCGTCGCGCATCCGGTCGACGAGGCCGAGGCCCGGCGCGAGGATCCTGTTGGCCGGCGGCTTGGTCGGGGCCCCCGGGTGGGGACGGGTCGGCGCCAGCTTCTTGGCCCGGCGGACCTTGTCGCCGAGGTCGTTCAGCACCGAGGCGGAGCACGCCTTCGCCAACTGCGGGAAGAGACTGCTCTCCTCGTCCCGGACGTGATGCCTGACCTCGGCCATCAACTGGGTGATCAGACGGTCGAACTCCGGGTCGTCGGCGGCGCGCCGCTCCAGGTCCTTCATGGTGCGCTCGGCCGAGGTGTGATCCGCCAACTCCCGGTCGGCGACCGCGTCACCGTCGTTCAGGTGCTCGCGGACCGCCGGGTAGAGGTAGGCCTCCTCCGCGACGGAATGCCGTACCAACTCGATGGTGACCAGGTCGGCGTATTCCTTGCGCTTCGCGTCACCGGAAGGCAGTTCCTCGATTTTGCCGAAGAGTTCCGCCACCTCCCGGTGGTCCGCCGTCAGTTCCTCGATCACGTCCCCGCCGTGTGCCATTTCCGTCGCTCCTTGCCTGCGCGTCCCGGCGTTCGTTCCGGTCCGGACCTCTGTGGAGGTCAGTGAAACCCTCGCCGTCCCGAATGCGTCGTATTGACGTCCGGTGAGTCAGTGCGGCGCACAGGTGTGGCCCAGGACACGTCCCTTCCGTGGCCTGCGCCATTTCGGGGCGGGCGGCGCACGGCTACGTTGTGCCGGCGTTCCCCAGTACCCACGGATGGCCCAGCGTGCTCGCAGATCTCTCCCCTCTCATAGCGGCGACCACCCAGTGGCTGACGCGCGCCTACCCGGCGGGCGGCGGCGCGCTGGACGGCGCGCTCTGCGAGGCCCAGGCCCGCCAGGCCGTCACCGTGGCCGCCTGGCTCCGCTACCCGACACCGATGGACGCCGCCCTCGTCGGCGTGGCCGGACCGGGCGGCTCCGCCCGCCTCGACTGGGTCACCGGCTACGACGAGGTCCCGACACCCGAGGAGTACGCCTGGCGGACCTGGGTCGACGAGGTCGTGGCCAGCTGGGCGGCCTGCCTTCTGGCCGATGCCGCGCTGGCCCGCACCGCCGTGGACGCCCTCGACGGGTCCCCGCACACCGCCGGCCCGTCCGCCGCCTTCCGCCGCCTCCTCGACCCCGACGAGCTCGACCGGCGGGCCGCCGCACTCCTGCGCCACCCCGACCTGCTCGCGCCCGTCGCGACCCTGCACCACACCGGCCTCCTCGACGCGCTGCGGCCGGGCCGGCCCCTGCCGGCCTGAGCCGGTCGGCCGCAGACCCCGGGCCGGCCCACGGGCTGCCGGCCCACGGGACGCCGGTCCACGGGTCGATCGAGGCCGCGAGGCGGGCGCATCCCGGTCGAGGCCGCGCTACCAGAGCAGCGGCAGCCCCGCCAAGTGGGTGTCGAGCAGTCCGGAGATGATCCGGTGGTCGTGGAGCGAGGGATGCCAGTCGCAGCCCAGGTGGTCGAGGCCGGGATCGTCGTAGTACCAGTGGCTCACCCGGTCGTCGCCGCGGCGGCCCCGCTCCTCGACGATTCGCAGGGTCGCCTCCGCCAGCGCGGTCGTGTTCCACAGACGGGCGGCGGCCACCACGAGGAACGTCCTCGGCCCGTACCGGGCGCGCAGCTTGTCGAGGAACCCGTGGTAGGCGCTCTCGTAGGCGGCGACCAGCTCGGCCGTCGTGCTCCAGCGCTCACCGGGGTTCAGGGCCGTCGAGAAGTCGTTGATGCCGAGTCCGACCACGACGACCTGCGGACACCAGCTGTGCGGCTTTCGCCAGACGTCGCCCTCGACGTTCAGCAGGGCCCGGTCGTAGTAGGTGCGAAAGTCGGTTCCGGGTTCGCCGCCGTTGTAATTGCGGACCATTCCCCGACCGGAGAAGGCGTTGATCTGGAAGTCGGCGTCCAGTTCTCGCGCGGTGAGCGCGCCGAAGGAGAGATCGGCGTTGCTGTTCCGGTTGACACCGCCGTTGCCGGAACAGTCCCGGATCTCGGAGACATTTCCGTAACCGGCGGTGTACGAGTCGCCGATGAACTCGATCTGCCGGCGTCGCGCCCGGGGGCTCGGGAGGATCCCGCCCCCGGGAGCCGCGACGAACCCGCCGAACCGGCCGACCGCCCACGGACTCTCCGTGCGCTTCACGACCCGTACGCGGTGGGCGCCGTCGGCGAGGCCGTCGACCCAGGAGACGCTACGGCCCGGGGTGACGAGCGTGGCCACGGTCGCCCCGTCGACCTGGACGTCGTAGTCGTTGTCGGCGTCGTCGAGGACCACGCCGACGCCGGTCCCGTGGAACCGCCCCTCGAAGGAGACGCCGGGCCAGCTGTAGCGGACGGTCCCGTCGGCGGCCCGCCTGACCCGGCCCACCGTGTGGAACCGCGCCGTTTCGGCCTCGGCGGCACGCGCGGGGGACACGACGGTGGTGACGAGACCCGCGGCCGCGGCCGCGACCAGCGCCCGTCGCGACACCGTCCGTCGGGATAACTCGTGAGGCGTCTGCATGGCCGTCCCTTCGACGCGGATATGGGAGCGCTCCCACAACGGAAGCGCTATCGAAGGTGACCGCCTCACGCGACGCCGTCAACCCCGGCGACGACATCCGTCACGGATCCCCGGGCAGCCCCGGCAGCCCCGGGGGCGCCGCCCGGACGAGCGGCCGTCGTCGTCCGCCCGCCGCCCGCCGGCGGCGTCACCGAACGGTTCGGTGCCCTCGGCGCCTGTCGGCCGCCTCCAGTTCACGACGCAGCCGCTCCGGATCCCACGCCTCGCTGACGGCCTGCCGGAGCAGATCGGCCTGGGAGGGCGGGGCCAGCCCGTCGACGGGCGGGTCGAGGTCCAGATCGGTGGGGAAGGGGTAGCCCTCGGCGGTGGCGGCGACGACGCGGCGCACCCAGTCGTCCGTGGCGCCCTCGGCCCTGCGCCGCACCAGGACGGGGAACACGGCGTTCACCATCGCCTCGCGGTCCACGGTCTCCATGGCCCGGCCGAAGGCGGAGGAGATCTGGAGCAGGTTCGCCATGCGCCGGATGTCCGACGAGCGGTTGTGCCCGGCCGCGTGGAAGAGGGCCGGGTTGAAGAAGGCCGCGTCGCCCTTGTCGAGGGGGAGTTGGACGTGATGGGCGTCGAAGTACGCGACGAACTCCGGGAGTCGCCAGGCGAGGTAGCCGGGCTCGTACTTCTGCGAGTGCGGCAGATAGAGGGTGGGGCCCGACTCGACGGGCATGTCGCAGTGGGCGACCGCGCCCTGAAGGGTGAGGGCGGGGGAGAGCCGGTGGACGTGCGCAGGGTAGGCGGCGGCCTGCCGCTGGGAGAGGAAGCCGAGGTGGTAGTCGCGGTGCGGGCTCTGGGCGGCGCCGCCGGGGTTGACCACGTTGACCTGTGACGTGACCTGGTAGGCGGGGCCGAGCCAGGCCTCGGCGACCAGGGCCAGCATGTCGTTGGCGTAGTAGTCGGCGAAGACGTCCGGCGCGCGTACGGCCAGCTTGTCCAGGGCGCTCCAGACCCGGTCGTTGGCGCCGGGCTTGGCGAAGTGGTCGCCCCGGGCCGTACCCGAGGCGCGCTCCTCCTCGATCAGTTCGCGGAAGGCGGCGGACGCCCGGTCCACGACGGCCGGATCGGTGAACGCGCCCTTGAACACGACGATTCCGGGGCCGTCCAGGAGCGTCCTGACCAACTCCGTCAGGACGTCCCGACGGCCCTGCGGGGTGGCCGTCAGGGCGCGGAGCCGGTCGCTGTCGTAGAGCGGCACGTTCCCCTCGACCCGCTCGGCCGAGGGGTGGTCGGCCGGGTCGGTGCTCCGCTCGACGAGCGCCCGGAACGTGTCGAGATCGCAGTCCGCCTCGGTCAGCCAGGTCCGTGACACCGCAGCGATGGGGGACATCGCGGCTCCTCTCGCAGCCCTTGTGTTGCTGCCAGTCTGAGGACCTCGGATCCCTCATTCAATGCGCGAAAACCCATCAAAAACACGTCACGATCACCTCGGGACACGCCTTCGGGCACGCCTTGGGAACATGAGCGGTGCGGCGCGGTGCCCGAGGTGGCCGGCTCCGTGTCGCCCCGCGGCCGGTCACCGTGGGCGACGTAGCGTGGGCCGCGCAGGTGTCGGGCGACCCGGGGCGGCGGGATGTGCTGGAGTGCGACGGCCGATCTCGTGGCGGGCGCCGCGGTGGCGGCGGTCGGGGTGACCGGTGTGGTGCTGGCGCCCGACCGGCGGGATCTGCCGCTGGCGGCGCTGCCGTTGCTGCTCGGCGCCCACCAGATCGTGGAGTCGGCGGTCTGGTCCTCGGGCGGCGGCAGCGGACCGGCGACCGTGGCCTGGGCCGTCGTCGCCCTGCCGCTGCTGGCCGTGTGGGTGCCGGCCGGCGTGTTGTGCGTGGCTCCGCCGCGGGCCCGCACCCGGTCGGCCGTCCTGCTCGCCGTCGGGGTCGCGACCGCCGTGCCGCTCGCCCACGCCCTCGCCACCGGCCCGGTGACGGCCGAGATCCGCGGCCGCACCGTCGGGTACACGGTCGACCTCTCCCACCCGGTGCTCCTGGTCGCCGGCTACCTCCTCGCCACCGTCGGCTCCCTGCTCCTCTCCGGCGACCGTCGGCTCGTCGTACTCGGCCTCCTGGCCGCCGTCGGAGCCGCGGTCTGCTGGACCCTGTGGCGACTGGAGTTCATCTCCACCTGGTGCGCCTTCGCGGCCCTGTGCTCGGTGGTACTGCTCGGCTGGGTCCGCGCACGCGCGAGGGCGTCCTCGCGGCCGCACCACAACGCCTGAGGCGTCGCCCATACGCCTTGGACGGCGCCGCCCGGCTCTTGGTGAATCAATCATCCATCGAACTGTTGACTTTCGGCTCGACCAGCCAGAGGATTTCGGAGGTGACACACTCCGCCGCCGGGCCCCTCGGCCCGGTTCTCCCCGCGGCCCTCGACGAGGCAGCCCACCGCTGCCTCGTCGCGGGCTTCGACGGTACGACGACCGTCCCCGACACCTTGAAACGGCTGATCGACCGCGGTCTGGGCGGGGTCATCCTGTTCACCCGCAACATCCGCGACGCCGACCAGGTCCGCGAACTCACCGGCACCCTGCGGACGTTGCGGCCGGACCTGCTGGTCGCCATCGACAACGAGGGCGGCGGCATCGGCCACCTCGTCGCCGCGGGCGCCCCCGAGGTGCCCGGCTCATGGGCGCTCGGCGTCGCCGACGACCCCGGCCTGACCGCCGCGTGCGCCGACGCCCTCGCCGGACACCTGCTCTCGCTCGGGATCACCGCCTCCTACGCCCCCGTGGCCGACGTCCAGAGCCGGCCAGAGAACCCGATCGTGCGCACCCGCGCCTTCGGCGGCGACCCCGAGCTGGTCTCCCGGCATCTGCGCGCCTGGATCGAGGCCACCGAGCGGCGCGGCGTGGCCTCCTGCGCCAAGCACTTCCCCGGCCACGGCGGGACCGTCACCGACAGCCACCACGCGCCGGCGGTCGACCCGCGGCCCTACGAACACCTCGACCTCGCGCCCTTCCGGGCCGCCGTCGAGGCGGGCGTGCCCATGCTGATGAGCGCCCACGTCGTCTTCCCGGCCCTCGACGCGGAGCTGCCCGCCACCCTCAGCCCGCGGATCCTCTCCGACCTGCTGCGCGGCGAACTCGGCTTCGAGGGCGTCCTCGTCAGCGACGCGCTGGAGATGAAGGCCATCGCCGACCGCTACGGCGAAGCGGCCGGCGCCCGCCTCGCGCTCGCCGCCGGAGCCGACCAGGTCATCGTCGCCGTACCGGATCTGGAGGTCACCCTCGCCTGCCGTGACGCCGTGCTCGACGCGCTCGGGGCGGGCGACCTCGCGGCGGAGAGGGTGACCGAGGCCGCGGAACGGGTACGGCGGCTCGCGCTGCGGTACGCGGTGCCGTACCGGCCGGGTGCCGTGGCCGCGTGGGACACCGGCGCCGGGCTGACGGCGGCGCGGCGGGCCGTACGGAGCGGGGGGCCGTTGCCGCGGCCGGTGCCGGGCGCCCATGTCGTCGACTGCTTCCCGCCCCCGCACCCCGCCCTCAACTGGGGCGGCGAGGATCTGCTGACCGAGATCCGTGCCCTCGACCCGACCGCGACGGGGGTGGCGGTCGCCGGGGAGCCCGCCGACCTCGCGGCCGTCGCGG
Source organism: Streptomyces akebiae (assembly GCF_019599145.1). NCBI lineage: Bacteria > Bacillati > Actinomycetota > Actinomycetes > Kitasatosporales > Streptomycetaceae > Streptomyces > Streptomyces akebiae. The sequence continues at coordinate 8,878,934 of NZ_CP080647.1, forward strand.
AGGAGGTGCTACGGGCCGCCGGGGCGCGTCCGCTGGTCCTCGCCCTGTGCGATGCCGGGCTGTACCCCTGGCAGGCCCGTCTCCGGGACGCGCTGCTGGCCGCCCGGCCGGACGCGCTCGTGGTCTCGACCGGGTTGCCGGAAGAGGGAGCCGCGGTGGCCGCGCACGGCAGGGGGCGGGTGAACCTGCGGGCGGCGGCCGAGCTGGTGACGGGCCGCACGTCCTGAGCGGGTCTCCCATCACGGGCCCCCGGCGCGGCCGGTCCCGCCCGTGGCGCGGGTTGCTCCGCCCGGTTCCGGCCCGCTCCCGCCCCCTCACTTCCCCTCGATCAACTCCGTGATCCCCCGCGCCGCCAGATACGCCGTGTCCTCCACGCGCTCCGCCAGGACCACCGCCGGGCGGGTGCCTTCCTGTCGCAGGCGCATCCAGGCGTCGAAGAAGGCGCCGCCCGGGCCGGACACCGAGCGGGTGGACGGGGTGCAGTCCAGGACCAGCGCGGTCGCGCGGGGAGCGGGCCGGACGGCGGCGGTGCGCAGCTCGGCCACCGTCGTGGACAGGGCCTCCGCGATCGGCTTGGGGCGCCCGGTGGAGTCGAACAGGCCGAGCGTGTACTCCAGTTCGGGGAAGTCGGCCAAGGAGCGGTCGACGTCGTGGGAGCACCACCAGGTGACGCCCCACAGGTGGGCGCAGCCCGCCGCGTTCAGCAGGGTCGCGCGGGCGAAGTCGGGGGCGTCGGCCGCCGGGATGTGCGGCTCGGGGGCGCCGGTCTCCTGCACCCAGACCGGCCGGGCCGGGTCGGTGGCGTAGGCGGCGGCCAGCTCCGTGCCGTACTCCGCGAGGTGGTGCACCTCGGGTGAGCGCGGGCCGTAACGGCGGGCGCAGTCCGCGGAGAAGACCCAGGGGTGCACCGTGGTGAGGTCGCCCTTGCGGGCCGAGGCCTCCGGGGTGAACGGGTGGTCGTCGCCGTACCAGGCCGCGTCGTACGCCGAGTGGGTCACCAGGCCCCGGGCCTCGCCGAGCCCGTCCCGTGCGGCGCCGAGCAGGGTGTCGAGGTAGTGGTCGACCTCGGCCACGGTCACCGGGTTGTGCTCGACCAGGTTGTTGAGCTCGTTGCCGAGCTGGAGGCCGATGAGGTGGGGGTGGCCGGAGAGGGCGCGGCCGAGCGTGCGCAGCAGCAGCGCCTGGGCCTCGATCGCCTCGGGGTCGGTGAACACGTTGCGGTGGTGCCAGCTACGGGTCCACTCGGGGTAGAAGTCGAAGCTCGACAGATGGCCCTGGACGCCGTCCACGAGGACGTCGAGCCCGCACTCGCCCGCCAGATCCACCAACCGGACGAGCTGGTCCACAGCCGACGCCCGGACCAGGGCGCGGTTCGGCTGGAGCAGGGGCCACAGGTGGAAGACCCGGACGTGGTCCAGGCCCAGCCCGGCGATCTGGGCCAGGTCCTCGCGCGCGAGCCCGGGGTCGAAGTCGTGCCAGGCGTGGAACCAGCCCCTGCGTGGGGTGTAGTTCACTCCGAAGCGGAGCGCGGGCGCGGACGAGGGTGGCGTGCTGATGGCGTCCTCCTCAAGAGACGGACCTTGTCTCCGGCGAATGTATCAACCACCATGGACGGCAATGAATAGTGATTTGAACCAAGCTTCCGGGGATCTCCCGGCGCCCGCCGCACGGCCGGTGGCCGAGGCCGCTCCCGCCTGCGTGGTCGGCATCGACGCGGGCGGCACCCGTACCCGCGCCGTCCTGGCGGAGCTCGACGGCGGGCGGGTCCGGGGCGAGGGCGCGGCCGGGCCGGGTAACGCGCTGACCGTGCCCGGCCCGGCGCTCGCCGACCACCTCGCCGAGGCCGTGGCGCGCGCCGTGCCGGAGGAACTGCGCGGCCGGGTGGTGGCGGTGGCGGGCGGGTTCGCGGGGCCGGCCACCGGGCCCAGGGGGCCGACGAGCCCGGCCGACTGCGGGCCCGGGCCGCCCTGTCGGCCGCGCTCGCCCGGCTCGGTGTCACCGCCGCGTCGGTCGGTGTCCACAGTGACATCGAGACGACGTTCGCCGCGGCCCCCGGCCATCCCGCCGACGGGCTGGTCCTGGTGGCCGGCACCGGCGCGGTCGCGGCCCGGGTCGCCGGACGGGTGCCGACCGCGACCTCGGGCGGCGACGGCTGGCTCCTCGGGGACGACGGCGGCGGCTTCTGGATCGGCCGCGCGGCCGTACGGGCGGCCCTGCGCGCGGCCGACGGCCGCGGCGAGCCCACCGCGCTCGTGCTCGCCGTCGGCCGGGACCTGGGCCTGCCGGAGGAGGTGCTCCCGCCGGAGGGCTACGGGGTGACCGGTGGCTACGGGGTGACCGGTGCCGCCGTGTGGAGTGCCGAGCGGCGTACCGCCTACCGGGCCGGGGTGCTGCCCGCCGTCATGGACCGGCCGCCCGTCCGTCTCGCCGATCACGCGCCTGTGGTGGTGCGGACCGCCGAGGAGAAGGACGCCGTGGCGGTGCGGATCCTCCAGGAGGCCGCGCGCCACCTGGCCGAGACCGTCGCCGCCCTGGCGCCCCGGCCCGGCGAACCCCTCGTCGCCACCGGCGGCCTGCTCGCCCCCGACGGCCCCCTGCTGTCCCCGCTGACCGAACGCCTCGCCCCCCTCGGACTCACCGTCACCCCGGTCGCGGACGGCTCCCCGGGCGCCGTCGCCCTGGCCCGCCTCGCGCACGGCACCGGCGCCTGACCGCCAGCGGTCAGCAGTCCACCACCTCCGACGCCTATCCCTCTCCGGCCGCTCGGTCCCCCCGGCCGCTCAGCACCCCCCACCGCTCAGCCCCCCGGCCGCTCGGCCTCCCCGGCCGCTCAGCTCCTCCCTCGCCGACAAGGACGACCCATGCCCCCTCAGGACCTGCCGGTCGCCCCGGCCACCGCCCCCGGGCAGCCGCCCTATCTCGACCCGGCCGCCCCCGTCGACACCAGGGTCGCCGACCTTCTCTCCCGGATGACCCGGCGGGAGAAGGTCGGGCAGCTCAACCAGCGGATGTACGGCTGGGACGCCTACCGCCGTACCCGGCGCGGGGACTTCGAACTCACCGAGGCCCTGTCCGCCGAGACCGAGCGCTTCGCGGGTCTCGGCGCCCTCTACGGTCTGATGCGGGCCGACGCCTGGTCCGGCGTCGACCACGGCGACGGGCCCGGCGCCGAGGACAGCGCCGACCTGGCCGACCTGGTCCAGCGCCACGTCCTGGAGCACAGCCGGCTCCGGATCCCCGCCCTCTTCGTCGAGGAGGTCCCGCACGGTCACATGGCCCTCGACGGCACGGTCCTGCCCGTCAACCTGGCCGTCGGCGCCACCTGGGACCCCGACCTCTACGAGCGGGCCGCCGCGCACGCCGCAGCCGAACTCCGCGCCCGTGGCGGCCACGTGGCCCTCGTCTCCGCACTCGACATGGCCCGGGACCCGCGCTGGGGCCGCACCGAGGAATGCTTCGCCGAGGACCCCTACCTCGCGGCCCGCCTGACGGAGGCGCTCGTCCGGGGCATGCAGGGCCCCGGAGACCACTTCGCCCCCGACCGCGCCCCCGTCGTCCTCAAGCACTTCGCCGGCCAGGGCGCCACCGTCGGAGGCCGGAACTCCGCCGAGTCCGAACTCGGCCCCCGCGAACTGCACGAGATCCACCTCCCGGCCGCCCGCGCCGGAGTCCGCGCGGGCGCCGCCGCCGTCATGGCCGCCTACAACGAGGTCGACGGCCTGCCCTGCTCCGGCAACCGCGACCTCCTCACCGGGCTGCTCCGCGAGGACTGGGGCTTCGACGGCCTGGTCATGGCCGACGGACTCGCCGTCGACCGCCTGGCCCGCATCACCGGCGACAAGGTCTCCGCCGGCGCCCTCGCCCTGGACGCGGGCGTCGACCTCAGCCTCTGGGACGAGGGCTTCACGCACCTGGAGGAGGCCGTCGAACGCGGCCTGGTGGACGAGGCCACACTCGACGCCGCCGTCGCCCGCGTCCTGCGCCTGAAGTTCCGTCTGGGCCTGTTCGAGAATCCCCGCACCCGCCGCGCGTCGCTCCCCGAGCACGCCGGACGCGCGCACAGCACCGACCTCGCCCGCGCCTGCGTCACCCTGCTGCGCAACCCGGCCGACACCCTGCCCATCGGCCCCTCGGTACGCCGTGTCGCCGTGCTCGGCCCGCACGCCGCCACCACCGGACACCACCTCGGCGACTACACCGCCCCGCAGCGCCCCGGCACCGGCACGAGCGTCCTCGACGCCCTGCGCCGCCTCGCCCCGCCCGGTACGGACGTCCGCCACGCCGAGGGCGCGGGCCTCACCGGCGCCGACCGCACCGGCGTCACGGCCGCGATCGCCGAGGCCGCCGCGGCCGACCTGGCCGTGCTCGTGCTGGGCGGCAGCAGCGCCCGCACCCCCGGCACGGAGTTCGACGCCAACGGCGCCGCGCAGACCGTGGTGTCGGAGATGACCTGCGGCGAGGGCGTGGACCTCGCGGGACTACGGCTCGGCACGGCGCAGGAGGCCCTGCTGGAGGCCGTCGTGGCGACGGGCACGCCCACCGCGGTCGTCCTGATGCAGGGCCGTCCGCACGTGCTGCCCGACACCCCGGCCGCGGCACTGCTCACCGCCTGGTATCCGGGCCCGTGGGGCGGCGAGGCCGTCGCCGAGGTGCTCCTCGGACTCGCCGAGCCCCTCGGCCGGCTCCCGGTCTCCGTCCCGCGCTCGGCCGCCCAGCTCCCCGTCCACTACAACCACAAGGACACCGAGTACGGCGGCTACGTCGACGAGAGCGCCGAGCCGGCGTACTCCTTCGGGCACGGGCTGTCGTACACGACCTTCGACCACGGCGCCCCCCGGGTGTCGGGGCGCACGGTCGAGGTGGACGTCACCAACACCGGGGAACGGTACGGGCGTTCGGTCGTGCAGGTGTACCTGCGCAGGCTGATCGCCCGCACCTGGCCGCGCACCCTCGAACTGTGCGCGTTCGAGGGTGTCGGCCTGGCGCCGGGCGAGCGCCGTACGGTCTCCCTGGCGTTCGACGTGCCCACCGGGACCGACGCCGTGGAGATCCGGGTCGCGCGGTCCGCGCGGGAGGCGCTGGACGCCGTACCCGTGGTGGTGGACCTCAGAGCTTGACGGCGCCGGAGGACACGCCCTTGTAGAACCACCGCTGGGTGATCACGAACAGCACCAGCACCGGGATCACGGAGATCACCGAGCCCGCCATCACCATCCGCTGGTCGTAGCCGAAGGACGAGGAGGTGAGGCGGGACAGGCCGAGCGTCAGGGTGAAGTGGTCCTCGGTGCGCAGCACGATCAGCGGCCACAGGAAGTCGTCCCAGGCGCTGATGAACGTGTTGATGGTGACGACCAGGATCGCGCCCCACGCGGACGGCAGATAGAGATACCGGAACCGCTTCCACTCGCCGGCCCCGTCCAGCATCGCCGCGTCCTCGACCTCGCGCGGCACGGCGAGGAACGCGGCGCGCATGATCAGGACGTTGATGGCGGCGACGAAGCCGGGCAGCCAGACCCCCACCAGGCTGTCGACCAGACCGAGGTCACGGACGCTCAGGAACAGCGACACCATGATCGACTCGAAGGGGAACATCATGGACGCCATCAGCAGCACCCAGACCAGCTTGCGTCCCTTCCAGCTCGGCTTGGAGAGCATGTAGCCGGCCAGCGTGGAGAAGACCAGCTGGCTGGTGACGGAGAGCGCCACGACCACCAGGCTGTTGCGGATGTACGTCCAGACCGGGACCTGCGCGAACACCTCGCGGTAGGCGCGCAGCGTCGGGTCGTGCGGGAAGAGGGAGGCGTTCTCGCCGAAGACGTCCTCGCCGACGCCCTTCAGCGACGACAGCAACTGCCACAGCAGCGGGCCGACGGTGATGCCGAGCACGAACAGCAACAGCAGGTAGCGGACGACGAGTTCGCGGGGGCGGCCGTAGTCCCGCCAGCGCGGCATCAGCCGCCGCCCGGCCGGGAGCGCGGCCGTGGCCGTCTCCTTCACGGCGGTGGTCACGACTCGTCCTCCTTCGTCAGTCGCTGTGCGAGCAGCGTGAGGCCCAGGGTGAGTACGAAGAGGGCGACGCTCACCGCCGAGCCGTAGCCGGCGTTCCCGGTGAGCGGGTCGAGGGCGACGTCCCGGATGTAGAAGGGGAGGGTGCGGTCGGCGCCGCCGGGGCCGCCGGTCGCGCCGCCGAGCATGTAGATCTCCGTGAACACGCGCAGCGAGCCGATGCCGGTGAGGGTGCCGACCAGCATCATCGAGGTGCGCACGCCCGGCACGGTGACGTGCCAGAAGCGGCGGACCGCGCCCGCGCCGTCCACGGCGGCGGCCTCGTGCAGTTCCCTGGGCACGTTCCCCAGCGCGGCCAGGTAGAAGATCATGTACCAGCCGAGGCCCTTCCACAGGGTGAGCCCCATCGCGCACAGCAGGATCAGCCAGGAGTCCGACAGGAACGGGATCGCCGACCGGATGATGTGGGCCTTCTGCAGCCAGGTGTTGACCAGGCCCTGATCGCTGAGCAGCCACTGCCAGCTGAGCCCCACGACCACGCTGGAGGCGAGGACCGGCGTGTAGAAGGCGGAGCGGAAGAAGCCGATGCCGGGCAGGTTCTTCTCCACCAGCACGGCCAGCATCAGCGGCAGCAGCACCATCAGCGGGACCACGATCAGCGCGTACAGCACGCTGTTGCGGGTGGCGAGCCAGAAGTCGGAGTCGCCCAGCATCCGGGTGTAGTTGTCCAGGCCCACGAACGAGGCGGCGCCGCCGAGCGGTTTGGCGTCGGTGAACGACAGCAGGAGCGTGTTCAGGAACGGGTACAGGCCGAAGACGGTGATGCCGATGATCGCCGGGGACATCCACAGCCACGGCAGCCACCAGCGGCGGTACAGCGCGGCGCCGCCCGCGTCGGCGCCGGGGCCCGGCTTGAGGGCCCGCAACAGGCGGCGCGGGCCGGTCGGTTCCCCGGGGCGGGGGTCGCGGGCGGAGACCGCGACCCCCGGTCCCTCGGTGGGGGGAGAGAGGGTGGTCATACTCAGCTGCCCTGCTCGATCAGCTCGTTGGCCTTCTTCTGGGCCTCGTCCAGGGCGTCCTGGGCGCTCTTCTTGCCCTGCATGGCCAGCTGGATCTGGGCCGTGATGGCGTTCAGCTCACCGGGGGTCAGGGCGATCTCGTCGGCGGTGGAGGTCTTGCGGTCGCTCGCGACGATCTTGCGGGCCTCGGCGAACGGGTCGTCGCCCTCGACCGACTGGAAGAACGGGTCGTCCAGGGAGGCCGTGGTGGAGGGGAAGATCACCACGTTCGGGTCCTTCGCCCACTCCAACTGGTTCTTCGCGTTGGTCAGGAACTGTGCGAAGGACAGCGCGGTCACCGCGTTCTTGCTGGTGGACGCGACACCGATGTACTGCGGGGCGCCGACCGTGTGGCCGAGGTCGTCCAGCATGAAGCGGGCGACACCGGTCTTCTTGTAGACGCTCGGGTTGTTCTGCTGGATGAAGCGCAGGAAGTTGGGGTTCGTCGGGCCGTAGACCAGCTTGCCCTGGCCGTAGACGTTGGCCGGGTCCTGGGTGGAGGAGAGCGAGTCCCTGGGCATGCCGCCGGCCTTGTAGAGCTTCGTCATGGCGTCGACCCACTGCACGGTCTTCGGGTCGTCGGCGAAGGTGAACTTCTTGCCGTCGGAGGAGAGGATCTTGATGTCCATCTGCTGCCAGTCGGCCGGGATGCGCAGCTGCGGGTTGGCGAGGAACGCGTAGTACTTGCCGTCCGAGGCCTCCGCCACCTTCTGGGCGTCCTCGAACAGACCGAGCACGGTCGTCGGAGGTTTGGCCGGATCGAGGCCGGCCTTCTTCATCAGATCGGTGTTGAAGGTCTGCACGATGCCGCCGGAGTACCAGGGGAGCACGCTGTGCACCTTCTTGCCGGCGGAGTCGGCGTACATGCTCGACTTCCACAGGTTGGGCACGAACGGCTCGCCCGCGTCGGGGGCCTTCTTGTCCAGGTCGAGCAGATAGCCGTTCTTGGTGAGCGCGATCGCCGTGTTGACGTTGATGTTCACGACGTCCGGCAGTGTGCAGCCCTGCGCGTCCGCGACCAGGCGCTGGGTGAAGGTGGCGTCGCCCGGGTCGTCCACCCACTTCACGGTGGTGTCCGGATGGGCCTGCTCGAAGGCCTTGATGACGCCGTTGAAGTAGCCGCCGAAGTCTTTCTTCAGGTTGGTCGTCTGGAAGGTGATCGTGCCCTTGACGTCTCCGGTGAGCTTCCCGGAGCCGACGTTGCCCTGGTCGACCTCGCAGCCGCCGGCCGTGGCGTCCCCGCTGTCGGATCCGCCGCCCGACAGGCCGCAGCCGGCGGCGGTCAGGGTGAGGGCGATGACGCCCGCCACACATCCGGTCAGTCTTCTCGCGCGCATGGTGCCTCCTGCGATCAGTCAGCTGCTGGATCGAGTTGCTGGTTCAAATCACCAACTTGGACTTCGATTGATGAAAAGGTGGACCAGAATTCATCGGAGGTCAATGCCTGGCCGTGTTGCTTTTCGGTTCCGAGTCGCGCACCGGGTGTCCGGTGCCGGTCCCGCGCCCGAGCGCGGGCCGCGCGTCAGTGCCGGTGCTCGTGGTCGGGGTGCGAGGGATCACCGGGGTGCTCGTGCCCCGGCGTGTACTCCACTTCGGCCCGCGCCCGGTCCAGCCAGTCGAAGAAGGCCTGTCGGCCCATGGCCCGCCGCAACTCCCGTACGACGTCCTCGTGGACCTCGTCGTACGGCAGGAAGTCGCCCGGCACCGCCCCGTCGTACGGGTCCACACCGCGGCGCAGCGCCTCCGAGGTGAGGAAGCGGTCCGGATTGCGGTCGTAGTAGCCCCGTACGGCCTTCTCCGGCACCTTCTGCTCGGCCTCCAGCGCCGCCAGCAGGGTGCGCGCGGCGGGGGAGCGGGCGAGCGTCACCGCGATGATGCTGCCCAGGTCGGCGACCTCGGTCCCGGACACCGCGAGCGGGCGGGCCAGGGACTCGTCGGGCGGCGGGGCGAGCCCGCGCGCGGCGCACGCCCGCCGGGCCAGCTCGTCGGCGACGGCCACCTGCGTGGCCCACCGTCTGCGCTGCCGCTCCGCCCGCGCCCGCCCCTCCGGCCGGACCTCCCGGTCCCGCGCGGGCACGATCGCCAGCACGGCGTCCACGCGATCCCTGGCGACCGGCTCACCGCCGAGGAGCGCGGCGGGCGCGCCGTCCGTCTCGTGGCCGTGCGCCGCCGAGTGGGCGTCGTGCGGCGCGGGTCCGACCGACGTCGCCGGACCCTGGTGCGGCCCGTGCCCGTCCGCGGCCGGGGCCGGGGCCGGGCGCCCGCGAGGCGAGGCGGGGCGATCCAGTCCCGTGCCGCCGCCGTGTGCCGTCCGTCCGTTCACGGCCCCACCTCCAGGACGACCGCCTCCGTGTAGGCCACGCGGCCGTGCCACCCGGCCTTCGCCATCAGCCAGTACGAACCCGGGGACACCGCCGAGCCGTCGATCTCGATCAGGCACTCGGCGCTCTCCCCGGCGGCCAGGGCGAAGCCCTGGAGGCCCGGTGCGACGCCCGCCCAGGTCCCCCACGACGACAGGGCCCAGAGGGTTCCGCCGACCGGCCCCCGGGTGGTGTTCCGCAGCCGCACCGGGACCCGCACCCGTGCGCCCCGGCGCACCTCGACCCGGTCGACGCCCAACTCCATCACCAGACTCGGCCCGGTCCGCCCGTCCGGCTCGCCCCCCACCGCCGCGCCGGGCACGTCCAGGGCGACCACGTCCTCGAACGTCTGCCCGCCGTGGGCCAGCCGCGCGGCCAGCGCGTAGCGGCCGGGCACCGGGTCCCGCGGTGGCGTCACGGTGACCTCGGTGAGCGAGAAGCCGCCGGCGCCGAGCGCGTACGGCAGTTCGGCGGGCTCGGCGCTCCAGCCGGGCGGCACCTCCAGGACGACCGTGCCCGAGACCGGCGCGTCGGTCAGTTCGGAGGAGATCCGGACCGTCGCCGTGACCGGGCCGTCGGCGGTCAGCGCGGACGGTGAGAGATAGACGGCCACGGGCATGTTCCCGCGCGGCGCCGGACCGGAGTTGTGCAGCCAGTAACGGGTGTGCACGGGCTGGGCGGGTTCGTGCGCGGCGACACCGGCGCCCGCGGCCGGGAGTCCGCACGACGGCGAGGGCCGCGCGGTGGGGCCGCCGTCGTGCGTGGCGTCGTCGGTGGGCCCGCAGGACCGTACGGGCGGAGCGGCGGCGACCGGCGAGGCCAGCACGGTGGCCACCTCGAACCCCGTGAGGTCCAGCTCCAACGCCCCGTCCGCACCGGGGGCCAGAGCCTCACCGGCCCGCTCCAGGACGTCCGCCCGGCGGCCCTCGGCCCATGCCGACGGCCCCGTCACCCGCGCCCGCACCGGCCGGCCGTCCACCTCGTGCGCCCGTACGACGACCTCGCGCGCCGGGTCCACGGGGTCCGAGCCGCCCCGGGCCAGCGGCGACCCGGCCGGCTTGAAGGCGTCCAGCACCACTCGTCCCTCGGGCTCCAGCGCCAGCAGCGTCGCGGTCCTCGGCAGACCCGCCGACGTCCCGGCGGGCTCCCGCAGCCGTGCCGTGAGCGGGTGCTCGGGCGTCCTCAACCGTCCCGTGAGCGGATGGTTGAAGGCGTGCCCCGCGCGCGGCCAGCCCAGCTCGCGCCAGTCGCCCTCGCCCGCGACGACCGCGTACTCGAAGGTGTGCGACCAGCGCTGGAGCTGGAAGCCGGAACCGTCGGGCGCGGTGCGGCGGGGCGGGTCGACCCAGACGCCGGAGGGCCAGCCGGTGCAGGAGCGCATCAGCGACATGCAGAGGTCGCCGCCGGAGGTGACGACACAGCCCGGGGTGCCCCGGTTCAGGATCGCGAAGCCCCGTCCGTCCCAGGCGTCGCCGGGCGGCAGCGCCTCGCCGCCCCCGGCCGCGATGGCCCGTACGGTCGCGTCGTCGAGGTCGGCGATCAGCGCGTCCACGGCCTTCGCGTCGTCCTCGGGGCGGGCGCCCGCCACCACGAGCAGCGGCAGCCGCTCCAGGTCGCGCAGGTCGGCGCCGGGCACCCACTCCTCGCGCAGGGAGGCGCGGGGCGCCACCCACACCGCCGCCAGACCGTCCTCGGCGAGTTGGCGGCGCAGTTCGCGGGCCGCCGCCGGGTCCCAGGCGAGGACCTCGGCGACCATGGCGTTGCGTTCCGGGCCGCCCACGGCGACACGGATGTCGGGCAGGTTGGAGTCGACCTCCAGATCGCCGTAGCGGGGGCCGCCCGCGATCGTCGAGGTGGCCGTGACGCCGGTGCGGACCAGGGCGGCGGCGAGTGGGGTGCCCAGTTCACCGGCGATGTCCCAGTCGCCGAAGACCAGTTCGGCGACGCCGATCGACCGGTGGCCGAGCAGGGCGCCGGTGTCGTCGTGGACCGCGACGCGGGCGGTGGAGCCCAGTCCGAACCAGGTGTTGGCCGGGTTGTCGAGCGTCCACGGGAACCGCTCGCTGTCCACGTCCACGAAGCCGAAGCCACGTCCGACGACCGCGTCCGCGACCTCGTGCACCGGCAACCCACCGCGTACGTCCGAGGGCCAGCGCACCCGGATCAGCCGGTCGGCGCCGTCGTAGCCGTCGACGGTCGTCGTCACGTCCAGCCGGTCCACCCCCGCCCAGAGGGTGAGCCGCTGGGTGTACCGGAAAAGGCCCAGGTCGGCGCGGACGGTGATGCGGGAGCCCGCCGGAGAGTGTGCGACATCGATGTCAGCCGTCACGTCCCGGCTGCGGGCGGCCGTGGTGCCGGTCGGGGTGAGATGCCAGGGGCCCTCGCCGAAGCGCGGGTGCCTCGGGTACTCCTCCTGCACCACCAGCTCGTTGCCGATGTCCCCGGACCGCAGCAGCTCCCGGCCGCCCCCGGCCCCGGTGAGCGCGCGCAGAGAGCTGACACCGCCGCCTCGGGCGGGGTCGACGGTCACCTCGTAGAACTCGTTGCGGATGGTCGTCCCCTCGCCGGCCGTCCAGCCGGGCACCGAACCGTCCGCCAGCGGGAGCGCCTTGAGGCCCATGCCGGGCACCTCCGGCACGACGACGCTCAGTTCGCCGTCCTCGGACACGGCGGGCAGCGGCAGTCCGGTGTGGTCGAGCGGGATCCGGCCGGGGTCGGCGACGGTCAGCACGTCCCCCCGCCGCCAGGTCGCGGAGTTGAAGACGACCAGGTCCGCTCCGTCGCCCGGCAGCGGCGCGACCCGGTCCGCGAGCGCCTGGGTGGCGTCGGCGTGCACCTCCCGCGCCAGGTCGTACAACTCCCGCCAGCCGGTGAGCAGATCGATGTAGACCTGGTCCGACTCGGAGCCGGTGATGGCGTCGTGGTGCGCGCCGTAGATCAGCTGCCGCCAGGCCTTGTCGAGGGCCGCGTCCGGATAGGTGTGCCCGGTGGTCAGGCAGGCGAGGGTCGCCCAGGCCTCGGCGTCGGCGAGCAGCGCCTCGCCGTACCGCTGGGCCTGCTTGGTGTCGATGTAGGAGACGTCCTTGCCGGTGTAGACCGGGTTCATGTCCCGGGTCTGCGGGGAGGCCGTGCGCCCCTCCCGCTCCAGCTCGGCGCGGACGGCGGCGAAGAAGTCCCGGGGGATGCCGCTGACGAAGCGGGGCCAGACGTACCGCTCGTTCCAGTCGCGGTGGATGCCCATCACCCAGCGGCACGGCGGCGCGTAGTCGCCGCCGACGGGCAGCAGGACGTTCCGGGTGAGTGCGACCTTCTTCAGCCCCCGGAAGAGCTTGAGCGCGGCCGCTTCCGCCTCGGGGAGCGTGGGCGCGTTGTCGATGGCCCAGCCGGCGCCGTAGTGGTTGACCATGTACGCGGTCAGCAGGCCGCGTCCGCTCGGAGCGATCCAGCTGAACTCCGCCGGGAACTGCATCCGTCGCGGATCGCGCGGCTCCTCACCGAACACCGACAGGGTCGGCCCCCACTGGTGGAAGGGACCGCGCGCCCACGAACTCGACGTGACCCCCGCGTCGGCCATCAGCCCCGGGAACTGCGGATCGTGCCCGAAGGCGTCCAGCTGCCAGGCGGTCTCCGGCGCGGCCCCCATGATCCCGCGCTGGAAGCCGTCGCCGTACAGCGCGTTGCGCACGGTCGCCTCGGCGCCGGTGAGGTTGGTGTTGGGCTCGTTGTAGGTGCCGCCCATGATCTCGACCCGGCCGGTGCGGATCAGCTGCCGCAGGAAGGCCCGCTCCTCCGGGAAGGCGTCCCAGTAGGGCTTGAGGTAGTCGACCTCGGCGAGCACGAAGGTGTACGCCGGATCGCGCCGGGCCAGGTCGCAGTGGGCGCGGACGAGACTCATGCCGGACTGGCCGCGCGAGTCGAAGGTCCGCGCGGGCAGGCCCGTGACGGCCGGGTCGTCGGCGACGTCCCAGGTCTCGGTGTAGGCGGCCTGGGTGTTCCACCAGACGGGGTCGTAGTGGAAGTGGCTGACCATGAACATGGTCCAGCCGGGCTCGGCGACCGTGAACCCGGCGGCCCGCCGGGCCACCAGCTCTCCGTCGGCGGCCGTGACGGTGATCTCCCGGTGGTCGCCGACGGCGAGACCCTCCGTGGTCACGGGTATCTCGGCGCGCGCGGTGCCGTCCTCGCCGACGGTGACGACGCTCTGCCCGACGGCGCGGACACCGGGGCCTTCCACGCTCAGCCGGACCGTCCGGCCCGCATCGTGCCCGACCTCCACGGCGACCACCTGGTGGGGCTGGTCCTCCGTCCCGACGAAGAGCTCGGTCGACTCGACAGAGATGACGCGCATGGGGCTCCTACGAGTGCTCGGGGGAGCCCCATCCTGGCAGCGAGGGGTGGTTCAATCAACCATGCATTGGAATATTGGTTGATTCATCCATGCAGAGTGCTCGCCGGTGACGGCCGCGCCGTGCCCCGGTCAGCGGCTGCGCCGGGACTTCACCGCGTGTGCCCCCGCGATGTGGTCGGTCAGCGCCAGGGAGGCGCTCGCCCGCTGGTAGGAGAGCTGGCCGACGCGGACGTAGAGGCAGTCGATGAGCATCAGCACGGAGTGGCGGGCGCCGATGCTGCCGGTGCGGAAGCTGGTCTCCGACGAGGAGGAGATCAGCCGGATGTCGGCGGCGCGGGCCAGCGGTGAGCGGGGGTCGGCGGTCAGGGCGATGGTGGTGGCACCGCGCTCCCTGGCCAGCTCGAACGGCTCGATCACCTCCCGGGTGGCGCCGGAGTGGGAGATGCCGATCGCCACGTCGGCCGGGGTGAGCAGGGCGGCCGAGGTGGTCGCCGCGTGCACCTCGGTCCAGCCGCGCACCGCGCAGCCGATGCGGAACAGCCGGGTCTCCGTCTCCTGGGCGACCGCGCCGCTGCCGCCGACGCCGTACACGTCCGTGCGTCGCGCGCGGGCCACGGCCTGCGCCGCTCGCTCCACGGAGTCCAGGTCGATCCGGTCGATGGTCTGCTGGATCGCCCGCAGATCGGCGGTGCCGACGACCTGGACGACCCGCTCCAGGCTGTCGTCGGGGGAGATGTCCGGCCCGATCTCGGCGCTGCCCCACTCGGAGGACTCGCCCCGGCCGCGCTCCTGGGCCAGCTCGATCAGCAGGTGCTGATAGGAGTCGAGGCCGATGGCCCGGCAGAAGCGGGTCACGGTGGCCTGGGAGGTGCCGGTGCGCCGGCCCAGCTCCGCGGCCGAGCAGTGGGTGACGGCGGCCGGATCCTCCAGGATCAGCTCGCCGACCTTCCGCAGGGAGCCGGCCAGCCGGGGCAACTCGGTGCGGATCAGGGTGGTGACATCGGTCGAGGGCATGCAGAGAAGGTACCAGCCACCCGTTGGCCCATCGGCTGAATACCAGGACCGGTCTTTGCGACCGCACCCGGGGGTGAACTGCGCCATTGCCCTTGATGCCGAGCCTGTGATTCAGTGATTCACTGATAGGTGTGAACGGGGTGGTTCAATCCACCAGTGGGGAGTCTCAGGTGTCCGTCGAGTCCGCCAACGAGTCCGTGACCGAGCCGGTGAGCGCCGACCGCTTCGCGCGCGAGGGCCTGGCCGTCCTGCACCGTCTCACCGAGTCCGCGCGCGCCGACGTGAGCGACGCCGCCACGCTGATCGCCGACTGCGTCCGCGCGGACGGCGTCGTCCAGGCCTTCGGCACCGGCCACTCCCAGGCCATGGTCCTCGAACTCGCCGGCCGCGCCGGCGGCT
Organism: Streptomyces akebiae; assembly: GCF_019599145.1. NCBI lineage: Bacteria > Bacillati > Actinomycetota > Actinomycetes > Kitasatosporales > Streptomycetaceae > Streptomyces > Streptomyces akebiae. The sequence goes on from NZ_CP080647.1 coordinate 8,894,119, forward strand.
TCGTGCCCACCAACCGGATCCAGATGGCCGACCTCGTCCTCTTCGGCGGCGACCACCCCGGCGGCCTCGACGACCCGCTGCTCGAACGCGAGCCCGGCATAGCGGTCCGCCTCTACGAGCTGGCCGCCCCCCGCCCCCAGGACCTCTTCGTCGTCGTCTCCAACTCCGGCGTCAACAACGTCATCGTCGAGATGGCCCTGCACGCCAAGGAACGCGGCCACCGCCTGCTCGCGCTCACCTCCCTCGCCCACACCCACTCCGTCCCCGCCACCCACCCCAGCGGCAAGAAGCTCGCCGACCTCGCCGACGTCGTCCTCGACAACGCGGCCCCACGCGGCGACGCCCTGCTGGAACTGCCGGGCGGCGGAGCCGTCTGCGCCCTGTCCACCCTCACCGGCGTCATGCTCGTCCAGATGACCGTGGCCGAGGCCGCCGCCCAGCTCCTCGCCTCCGGCGACCGCCCCCCGGTCTACGTCTCGGCCAACGTGCCCGGCGGCTTCGAGGGCAATCTGGAACTGGAGAAGCGGTACGCCGGCCGCATCCGGCGTACCGCCAGTTGATCCCGGGCGGGCGCACCGACACGGGCCGCCCCGGATCCCAGGGTCTTTGCATGAATGTGGTCTGTCCGGGTTCGTCAGGTGAGTCCGAGGGCTGACAGGGGGTCGGTGGTCGTCCCGGGCGGTGTGGCGGAGGGCGGCGGCGATGTTGACCCGCAGCAGGCGTCGGGCACCACGCCTCGTCTCTCCCGGGGCTGGTGCGAGCTCGGTGAGGGGCGCGCCGTGCTGCTCGCCATGGTGGAGACGGTGTTCCAGCCAGCCTGTATCCCCGTGATCGGGGCGCCTTGGGGGACGGCACCCCGGCAAAGGCGAGGCCCTGGCCCGGAGGTGGCGCTCCCTCCGGGCCAGGGCCCCTGCCGGCGGCGGATCCGCCGGGTGCGCAGCCGGTTCAGGATGCTCGCTCGGGCTCCTTGTGCTGCACCTGCGGGGCCTTCTGGAGGCGTGTGCCTTCTACGTCGAGGTCGGGCAGGACGCGGTCGAGCCAGGCGGGGAGCCACCACGTGTGTCGTCCGGCGAGGGCGAGGACTGCCGGGACGAGGGTCAGGCGGACGGCGAAGGCGTCGATGGCGACGCCGACGGCGAGCGCGAAGGCGATGGGCTTGATCAGGGCGTCGTCGAGCGGGAAGAACCCGGCGAAGACGGTGAACATGATCAGGGCGGCGGCGGTGACGACCCGGACACTGTGCCGCGCGCCGTCGATCACCGACCCGCGGGCCACGCCGGTGTGCACCCACTCCTCCCGCATCCCGGAGACGAGGAACACCTCGTAGTCCATGGCGAGTCCGAAGAGCACGCCGATCAGGATGATCGGCAGGAAGCTGACGACGGGACCGGTGTGGGCGAGGCCGAGGGTGTCCGCCAGCCAGCCCCACTGGAACAGGGCGACGACCAGGCCGAGCGAGGCCGCCACCGACAGCAGGAATCCGACGGCGGCCTTGAGCGGGACGACCAGCGAGCGGAACACCACGGTCAGCAGGATCAGGCTCAGGCCGACGACGATCGCCATGAACGGCAGCAGGGAGTCGCTGAGGCGGGTGGAGACATCGATGTTGACGGCGGTGGTGCCGGTGACCGCGACCGTCGCTCCGGTTGTGTCGCGGATGTCCGGGGCGGCGGCACGGATGTCGCGGACGAGCCGGTCGGTGCGGGCGCTGTCGGGACCGGTCTCCGGGATGACCTGGATGACGGTCTGCGCGGCATCGCGTGTGGGCACGGGGGGCAGGACCGCCTTGACCCCCTTGAGGTCCCGCAGCTGCTGCGCGGCCTGGGCACCCGCGTGCGCCCCCGACCCCTTGTCGGTCTCGGTCAGCACCAGGAGTGGGCCGTTGAAGCCGGGGCCGAACTTGTCGTCGACCGTGTCGTACGCCTTGCGTTCGGTAGCGGTGACCGGGGCCGAGGCGTTGTCCGGCAGGGCAAGGCGCAGGTCCGCCACGGGGAGCGCCAGTGCGACGAGGATGCCGGCGACAGCCAGGACGGTGAGCAGGGGCTTGGCGACGACGGTCCTCACCCAGCGGGCGCCCAGGGTCGCCCGGCCGGCGGATCCGTCGGGATCGGTGGCCCGCCGGGCCTCCTTGCTGCCGGGCTTCGGGGTCAACCGGGTGCCCGCGAATCCGGCGAGGGCCGGGAGCAGGGTGATCGCGGCCAGGACCGCGACGAGGACGGCTCCGGCGGCACCGAGACCCATCACGGTCAGGAACGGGATGCCGATGACGCTGAGTGCGGCCAGGGCGATGATCACGGTGCTGCCGGCGAAGACGACCGCGCTGCCGGCCGTGCCGTTGGCAAGCGCGATGGACTCCTGCGGGTCGGTTCCACGGGCGAGCTGCTGGCGGTGCCGGGTCAGGATGAACAGGATGTAGTCGATGCCCACGGCCAGCCCCAGCATCAGCGCGAGCGTGACGGCGGTGGAGGAGATGCTGACCGCCGGAGTGAGGGCGAACAGCCCGGCGAGTCCCACGGCCACCCCGAGCAGGGCGGGCAGCAGCGACATGCCCGCGGCGAGCAGGGAGCCGAAGGTGACGACGAGGACGAGCACGGCGACGGCGACACCGATGATCTCGGACGGGCCTATGTGCACGCCGTTGCTGCCGTAGGCACTGCCGCCCACCGAGGTCCTGAGCCCGCTCTTCTCGGCCGCCTCGGCCGCCCGTTCGATCACGTCCAGGGACGAAGGGCGTACCTCGGCCCGCTGCACCGAGTACTGCACCTGCACGATCGCCGTGCTCCGGTCGGCGGAGACGGCCCCGGACAGGTCCGGGCCCATGACGGCCTTGACCTGGGGCGCCTTGGCGACCACCGCCTCGGTTCCGGCGATGGCCGCCTTGTACGGGGCCTCGGTGATGTGGTGGCCCTCGGGTGCGGTGAAGACGATCTGGGCGCCCGCTCCGGAGGCTTCGGGCAGCGTCCTGCCGAGCGTGTCCAGCGCGCGCTGCGACTCGGTGCCCGGCACGGTGAAGCGGTCGTCGAGCTTGCCGCCGAAGACGCCGGCGCACGTGATGAGCGCGGCCAGGACCACGAGCCAGATGCCGAGCATCAGCTTGCGATGGCGGTAGGCACTGCGGCCCAGCCGATGGAGCAGGACTGCCATGGCGAACTCCCAAGGTCGGTAAGGGATTTCCCGGACGTCTCGTCGCGGACGCGGGACGAACGGCACAACGGGTCGGCCCGCGCCGTCGAGCGGCCACGGGCATGAGGCATGCCGGTGCCGTGGGCGGCATCCGAGCTGCTTGAGCACCGACTTTATCAGTTGCTCAAGTCGTGCGATCAAATCACTCAACTTGAATACTCGACATTGTCAGTCGACCATGTCATCTGTATGGTGATGCCACCGGAGCACACCGCCCCCGGGAAGAGCCAGGTCATGGCCTGCGCCGCTCTCCCCGCCGAGCACGTCCGCAGCGCCGGGACCACCCCAGGACAAGGAGTGATCATGAGCAGCACGCAGAACAGGGACATCGCCACGGCGCACCACGCCCCCAGGGCGGACGTGGTGGTGATCGGTGCGGGGCTGGCCGGTCTGACCGCGGCACGGGAGCTCGTCGCGGCGGGCAAGTCCGTGGCCGTGCTGGAGGCCCGTGGCCGGGTCGGCGGCCGGCTGCTCAACCACGACCTCGGCGACGGTCAAGTGACCGAGATCGGCGGGCAGTTCGTGGGCCCCACCCAGGACCACATCCTGGCGCTGGCCAAGGAGGTCGGCGTGGCCACCTACCAGGCCGCCGTCCCCGGCGAGACCGTCTACGTGCGCGACGGCAAGGCCAAGCGGTTCACGGGGCACACCCCTCCGGACCTGTTCGCGCTGCCGGACATGGGGATCGCCCTGGCCCGCATCGGCCAGGCTGCGGCCACGGTGGACCCGGCCGCCCCCTGGAAGGCCCCGAACGCCCGTGAACTGGACGGCATGACCTACGAGACCTGGCTGCGCAAGGCCGAGATCACCGGCGACGCCGTCGACATGATCAACCTGTTCCTGAACTCCGCCTACGGCGGCGAGGCCCGCGACGCCTCCGCCCTGTTCAGCCTCTGGTACGTCTCGACGTTCGGCAACGAGGCCAACCCCGGCACCATGGAGCGCGGCACCGGCACCACCGGAGGCGCCCAGGACAGCCGCTTCGTCGGCGGCTCACAGCTCGTCGCCCAGCGCCTCGCCGAAGAACTCGACGGCCGCGTCCACCTGTCGGCGCCGGTGCGACGCGTCAGCCAGGACTCCACCGGTGTCACCGTGGTCTCCGACGCCGGTGACTGGCGGGCCGACCGAGTGATCGTCGCCGTACCGCCGCTGGTGGCCTCGCGGATCGTGTGGGACCCGCTGCTGCCGGCCCAGCAGGACCAGCTCTTCCAGCGGCTGCCGTTCGGCACCCTCATGAAGTGTGTAGCCGTCTACGACAAGCCGTTCTGGCGGGAGGACGGGCTCTCCGGCATGGGCCTGCTGCGCGGCGGCTCCCCCATCCGCGAGATGTTCGACAACACCCCGCCCGACGGCGGACCGGGCGTCCTGATGGGCTTCCTCGGCGGCAGGGAATGGCGCAAGTGGGCCCACCGCCCGGCCGCCGAGCGCCGAGGCGCCGTCCTGCGCTGCTTCGCCCAGGTTGTCGGGGACCGCGCCTTCGACACCGTCGACTACGTCGAGCAGGACTGGACCGCCGAGCAGTGGACCCAGGGCGGCCCCACCTCCGTCGCAGCCCCCGGCGTGCTCACCGACTTCGGCCAGTGGATGGGCCGCCCCCACGGCCGCGTGCACTGGGCGGGCGCCGAGTTCTCCCCCTACTGGAACGGCTACATGGACGGCGCGGTCCGCTCCGGCAAGCACACCGCCACCGAACTCCTCCACCAGAACTGAGCGCAAGAAGTACCGACAAGCAAGGGAACCCTGCCATGAACCGTTTCGTCGTCGCCGAGACCGCCGTCATCGACGCCCCCCTCGGGCGGGTCTGGGACGTCATCTCCCGCACCGACCGGTACGCCGAGTGGGTCGCCGGAGCCATCGAGGTCACCGATCACCACGGCGTCGCCACCGTCGGCAAGACCTACTCCGAGCGCAACCGCACCCTCGGCCCGCTCAAGACCGACTCGATCTGGACCGTCAGGGAGATCGAGCCCTTCAAGCGCCGCGTCGACACCGGCACCGGATTCGCCCCACTCCAGGACGTCACCAACATCTTCGAGTTCCGCCCGGTCCAGAGCGCCGACGGCCGGGAGGCGACGGAGATGCTCTACCAGGTCGAGTACACCATCGGCCTCGGCCCGCTGGGCCTGCTCCTCGACTCCATACAGCAGCCCGCGATGCGCGCCGGCATGCGCACCTCCATGGCCAACCTCAACACCCTGCTCCGTTCCGAGGCGTCGAGGACCGCTCTCTGACAGGCGGCGAACGCTCTGAGCCGGCGGCCGGTCCGCCCGGCCGGCCCGCCCGGCCGACCGGCCGCCGGCCCAGGAGCGGCCATCATCACGTACCGCTGATTTGTCGAGCGACCTGTTCGACAGACTGAGTCGGATAGGATCGCGTCATGGCTCATGTATCCGCGGCGGAGCGCCGCCCCCAACTGATCAAGGCGGCCATCGGCCTCATGGCCAGGGAGGGCGTCGCCGCCGGCAGCACCCGCGCCATCGCCGCCGAGCTCGGCGTGGCACAGGCGACCGTGCACTACACCTTCGGCACGAAGGAGGAGCTGTACCGGGCCGTCATGGAACAGCTCACCCGCGACCTCAGCGACCAGGTGACGCGGGCCGCGCCCACGGACGCGAGCTTCGAGGAAACCATCGTCACGCTCGCCGAAGCACTCTGGCGTACCGTGCTCGAACAGCCCGCCTCGCACCAACTGCTCACCGAGCTGAGCATGTTCGCCCTGCGTACGCCACACCTGAAGGAGGCTCTTCAGAGCCACTACAGCGAGGTCCTGGCGGTGACGACGAAGCTGGTCGAGCAGGCCGCCGAACGCACCGGTCACCGGCTCGGCCAGCCCGCTGAGACGATCGCGAGGTTCTTCCTGGCCGGCTTCGACGGACTGACGATGCAGCACCTCTCCCTGCCGGACGAGGAAGCCGAGCGCGTCTGCCTGCGGTCCTTGGTCTCGGCCGTCCTGGCCATGGCCTGAGGTCGCTCGGCGATCACGACGCCCCACCGCGGCCTCCGTCCCCAGCGGGGCGATCACGGCCGGCGCAGCGGCCGGCGTGGGGAGCCGCGGGTCGCCTGGATGGGCGGCCGGACGCAGGGAGCAGACCGCTTCAAGGTTTCGATCAACGTCCGATTCTCATGGCCGAGGCAGCCGCAGCAGTTCTGGCCCGTCCCAGTGAACAGGTGCTGGGTCTCCCCCTGCCCGTGGGAATCCGCCTCTGGGACGCCACGGCCGGTCCCGAGGAACGGGCCGGCCTTCGTCCTGCGCGCCCCTGACGCCCTGCGGCGTCTGTGGCCGGAGACCTCGAAGTGCCCCTCGCTCGTCTACTCCTGTGCCTACTGGCAGGGGGAGAAGTCCTCCGGCTCCGGCGGCACTCTGGAGCAGGCCCAGGAGGCCAAACTCGACCTGGTCTGCTGCAAGCGCGCCCTGCGCGAGGGGCAGCGGCTGCTGGACGTGGGCTGCGGCTGGGGCTTGCCGGCCATGCATGCGGCCGCACGCTACGGCGTACAGGTCGTAGGGGGCACCATCTCGGTCGAGCAGGCGGCATTCGCGCGCGAGCGTGTTGCCGCGGCGGGGCTTGAGCACCTGGTGGAGATCAGGGTGCAGGATGTGTACTTCCCGATTTCCGAGGCGATGCGGCTCTTCGCAGCCACCCAGAGCAAGAGGGACGTCGAAGGACAGTTGACGGCACTGTGGAACGCCTGGCTGTCACGCAGTACGACGCCATCGTTACCGATCTCAAGGGCTTCGACATGAGCTCCACGGAGATCTCGGCGGTGAAGAACGAGACCGGCGGCGTCCTCAGCGTCAACTACGCCGACACCCAGTGCACATCGACCTGACCCGGGCCAAGGCCGCAGGTGCGGACTTCTGCCAGATCTTCCGCGACTCCACCATCGTCGTCACCACGGGGGATTCCGCGGTGGCCGAGATGCTGACCGAGGCAAAGGATCTCGGGTACCTGAACCACCACGGTGCTCAGTCCGACGAGGTGGGGAGTTACTACGTTCTGCAGCACCACCCGTACTTCTTCATTGTCGAGAAGATCTGCACCCAAGATGAAGGAATCCAGTCCGAGGCAGCGCCAAGGCGTCGAACAGCGCGGAGTCGCGCAGCGCAACGTGCCGTTCGCCCGCCAGTTCATTGCCGAGATGGAGCGGTGCAATCTCATCTCGGCGCCTGACGGGCGACTCAATCGGCTGGTCCTGACGCCCGAGGGACGCAACGCCTTTGCCAGGTTCGTCGACCACAGCGAGGTCCCGGTGGAGATCGGGCGGTTCCTGCGGGAGAACCCCTGATCCGTCTCCGTCTATGGCACCGGCACGGGTGTCACCGCCGCCGCCAGCGGGTACGCCGCTGTCTTCAGCGCCGCACCGACCGTGCCGGTCGCCGTCGCGATCGGCACCAGTTCGCCGGCGTCGGCGGTCGTGACATACGCCGTGGACCCGTTCCAGTCCAAGGCGACGTCGAACGCGGACCTGCCGACGGTGATCTGCCTGCCGGGGGCACCCGCCACCGTGTCGATCGGCGTGACGTAGTCCCCGGTGCTGGGGCTCACCCACAGGGTCCGGCCGTCCGGTGACAGCGCGAGCCCGTACGCCTGACCCGAGACGAGCAGTGTCGGTTCGGTGTCGTTGGTCGCGGTGTCGATCGGAGTGACCGTCGACCCGCCGGAGTTGGAGACGTACACCGTCTTCCCGTCCGGCGCGGCGACGACGTTGAAGGGGCGAGGGCCGACAGGGATCGGGGCCCCGGCCTTCCGGGTACCCAGGTCGACCGGCGAGACGCTGTTGTCGTGGATGTTCGCCACGTACAGCGTCCGCCCGTCCGGGGTGATCGCCATGTTCTCCGGCCCCGACCCGACCGCGACGGTCGCGCCCGCCTCGAGCGTGCCCGTGTCCACCGGCTGCACCGTGCCGTCCGTGTAGTTGGCGACCCACAGCGTGCCGCCGTCCGGGGTGAGGGCGAGCCCGGCGGGAACACGGCCCACTCCCACGGTGGCGGTGACCTCGCCGCGCGCCACGTCGATGACGCTGACCGAGTTCGAGCCCTGGTTCGCGGCGTAGGCGGTCCGGCCGTCGGCGCTCACGACCACTTCACCGGGGTTGGCGCCCACGGCGATGTCCGTGCTCGTCCCGGACGACAGATCGATGGAACTGACCGACGCCCCGCTGAAGTTGGCCGTCAGAGCCCTCGACGACCCCTCCCCGTCGGTCACCTGGACCGGGATCGCCCGGTCCAGGACGCCCGAGCCGGACACCACGACGGAGTGGACTCCCTCGGTGACCCCGGTGAAGGTGACGTCGGCCGAGGCACTGCCCCCGGCTGTGACGGACACGGTTCCCTCGACGGGCGAGGCGGTCACCCCGTCCGGCACGTCGAGCTTCCAGGTGACCGTCCGCGCCTCCGCGGTGGAGGAGAACCGAAGAACCACCGCCTGGGAGGTTCCCGGCTCCAAGGAGAGCGAACCCGGGACGAAGGAGGCGTCGACGCCGGGGTCGGGCGCGTGCCGGAGCATCGCCTGGTACAGGAACTGGTCCATCACCCCCGGCGACACCTGCTGCGGTATCGCGTCCAGCGCCTTGCGCTCGCTCCGCAGCCGGTTCCAGTACGTCGACACCGCGTCGGCGTCGCCCCGCCTGCCGGCCAGCAGCAGGTCGACGGCGGTCAGCCCGGCGGTGCCGTAGGAGCCGAGCTTGTCCAGCCAGGGCGAAGTCTCCTTGAGGAACCCGGGGTTGGCGAGCCGCGCGCGCAACCGTGCGGGCGTGGCGGCCATGTCCGTGAAGTACGACCGCAGCGCGCCCGCCGCCCCGTCGAGGCCGCTGTCCTCCTCGTACGCCTCGTGGAAGGCGGCGAGGAGCTTGCTCAGCGTGGGAGCCTCGGTGGCGTCGAGCTGGGAGGAGTAGCTGTTCTCGGCGAAGATCCGCAGCCATGGGGCCGCGCCCGGCCCCGCCAGGTCCCGGACGGAGGCGAGGAAGGCGGCCCGGGGATCGTACGCGTCCGCGTTCCACAGGTAGGCCGCCGACGTGAACAGCGCGAGCCTGCTCGCCTCGGCCTGCACCATCGGGTTGGCGGTGACACCGACGGACTCCCGCGCCACACCGGCCTCCCGGCCCGTGTAGGGGCCGAGCAGGAGACGGCTGGTGACGTAGTCGTTGACCGGGTAGTTGTCCCAGACCAGGATCGGATGCCCGTAGACCTCACGGGCCTGCCGCAGCTGCGCGGCGGTGATCGTCGGCGCGATCACCCCGACACCGGTCCACTCCACGACCACGTCCGGGTCCAACCGCTCGCGCAGCGCCTTCTTGTACGGGGTGTCCGCGAGGTCCGAGTACTCGGTGGGGACCATCTCCAGCGGATCGAGCCCGGGGCGGCCGGCGGAGAACTCCTCCCACACCCGGTTCAGCAGATGCGCCTGAGCCGCGCCGGCGGCCCCGCCGCCGCTGCCGAAACGCTCCTCGTCCGCCGCGCAGTTCCACTTGGTGTAGCTGATGTCGTCCAGCGGGATCGCGAAGGACCGCACCCCGATGTCGTACAGCGAGGCGAACTTGCGGACCAGGGAGGTGATGTCACCGTCCGAGGAGTAGCAGACCGACAGTCCGGGCGAGAGGGCGTAGGTGAAGCGGACGTGGTTCGCGGTGGCCCGCTCGACGAGTGCGCGCAGCTGGGCGAGCCGGTCGGCCGGGTACTCGTCGCGCCACCGTTCCCGCAGGTACGGGTCGTCCTTGGGGGAGTACACGTACACGTTCTGCTTGGTGCGGCCGTAGAAGTCGAGTTGGCTCAGCCGTTCGGCGTGGGACCACGGGGTGCCGTAGAAACCCTCGATGACACCGCGCAGCGCGGCCGTGGGCCAGTCGCGGACGGTCACCTCGGGCAGGTGTCCGCCGGTGAGGAGCTGGCGCAGGGTCTGGGCGGCGTAGAACGTGCCGGTGGTGTCGGTGCCGGAGAGCGCCAGCAGGGTACGGCCGGAGCCGCGGCCGGAGGCCAGGACGTACCCCTCGGCGGGCAGTCCGGCCGGGGATCCGACGCCGAGCCGCCGCAACGCGCCCGCGGTCGCCGGGTTCTCGCCGGGACCGCCGACGTAGACGGTGAGTCCTGCGGGCGGCGGGCGCTTCCCGGCCGGCACGGTGACGATCCGGTCGGCCCCGGCGGCCCGCAACGCTGCCTCGACGACGCGGCGCGCGGAGGGGTCGGTGCCGGGCCCGACGACCTCCACCACCCGGTCGGGAACGGGGAACCGACGTCCGTCGCCCTCGATCTGGCGGGGTGTCGGCCAGACCTCGGGCACCGACGGGGTCTTGGGGGCGGACGGTGCGGCGGCGGCAGCCGACGGCAGCGAGGGGAGGCTCAGGCTCAGGGCCAGCAACAGCGCCCACGGGAGGCGCAGGGAGCGTGGGAGGAAAGAGGTGATTGAAGCCATCGAAAGAGGCTAGGGCTGCTGAATCAAGCATTCAATAGGGCCTGGGCGTTGTCCAAGGCGCCAGCGATGGTCCGGCAGGCGGCGCGGACGACGTCGATGAGGTGACGCGCGCGGTGCTCACCGCGTCGCGGCTGTCGGTCGCGATCTCCGCACGGTCACTCGCCGCCGTCGAGGAGCGGGTGACGCTGCCGCGGTTCCGGATGCCGGTGGTGCTGTCCGTACGAGGCGCCACGAAGCTCGTCGTCCTCGCCGATCAGCTCGCAGGTCGCCCCGTCCACCGCGATGCGCATGGTCGACCGGCTGATCGCCGCCGGGCTCGCCGACCGGCAGACCACCCCCGACAACGGTCGCGAGACCCTGCTCCGGCTCACCGACGAGGGCCGACGTGCCGTCGAGGAGGTCACGGCCCGGCGACGCGCCGAACTCGCCGCGGTCGTCGAGCGTCTCGCCCCGAGGCGACGGGCGGCGCTCGTCGCCGCGCCCGCCGCTTTCAACGCGGCGGGCGGGGAACCCGTGGCCCCGGCGACGGACGACGCGGAGCCGTACCCGCTCGGCTGGGCCGGCACCGGCGCGGGCGGAGGGATCCGAGACACCCGGCGCCGCCCCGGCAACCCCCGAGCGACGACGGGGCGCCCGGTAGGCCGTGGTGGCGCGGCCCCGCTCCTCCGTCGTGGCGCTGCCCGCCCTTCTGTCCCTGCGCCACCCGAGCGAGTTCTCCTCGCACAGCCCGATCGCTCCGGCGCGTGATACGGCCATAAGGTGCTTACGGGGCGCCGTCCCGCGCCCTCCCCGCCTGGTGTCGACCCGAGCAGCGAGGACGTATGAGCGCGCGGCCCACCGTCTCCCGTGAGGAGTTCGACGCACTCTTCGAAGCGGTCCGCACCTGGGGGCGCTGGGACCGGGCCGATCGTGGCGCGTGGAACCGGGTGACCGGGGACCACGTGCGGCGTGCCGTGGGAGTGGTGCGGTCCGGCGTGGTCGTCCCGATGGCCCTGCCCTGGAACACCCGCTCGGGCCCCGACAACCGGAAGCCCGCCCTGCACCACATGACCGACCTCGGGGACGTGGAGGGCCCCGAGCCCACGACCCACAAGGACTTCATCGCCGCCGACTACCACGGCAAGGGCGTCACCCACCTCGACGCCCTGAGCCACATCGCCTACGCGGGACTGCTCTACGACGGCAGGCCGGCCCGCGAGAACGTCGATGCCGCGGGTGCCCGGTTCGGGGCGGTGGCGGCGCTCGGGCCCCTCGTCACCAGAGGGGTCCTCCTGGACCTCCCCGCCGTGCTCGGCGTCCCCTGGCTGGAGCCGGGTCATCCCGTGCGCGCCGGGGACGTCCGCGCCGCGGAGGAGGCGCTCGGCGTGACGATCGGCGAGGGCGACGCGGTGCTGCTGCGCTCCGGACACGTCCGCCGGCGCGCGGAACTCGGCGCCTGGGACCCCGCTACGGCGAGCGCGGGGTTCCATGTGGACGCCGTACCCCTGCTGGCCGAGCGGGGCGTCGCGCTGCTCGGCGGAGACGGGGACAGCGATGTGCGGCCGTCGCCCGTGGAGGGCGTGCACTCGCCGGTGCACGCCCTGGCGGTGGCCGCGATGGGGGTGCCGCTGCTGGACAACCTGGACCTGGAGGCGCTCGCCGGCGCGACCGCCGAGGCGGGGCGGTATGAGTTCCTGCTCGTCGTGGCCCCGCTGAACGTCCCGGGCGGCACCGGTTCGCCCGTCAACCCGGTCGCCGTCCTGTGAGGCCGACCCCGACGCTCGTCCACCGGACCGACACGACACCGCCCCGCCCGGTCACCGCGGGTGAGGAGACCGTGAACCGTGACTCGTGTTGCTGATGCCCGTATCCTCGTCAATGCCAGATATTTCCGATAAGCGGATTGTCCAGGGCGCGAGTGAGGCCAGCGTGGTGCGGTCCGACGGCGAGCCGATACCCACGGGGCGTGCGACAGACGGCACGGGCCCCACCCTTTTCCGTGAGCGGTTCCTGCAGGGCGAGCCGCTGGAGTCGGGCGTGCGCGCCTCGATCCTCGACTCCTGGCGACGTTGCCGCTCCCTGGGGCTCTCGCCGGACCGCTCCGACCCTCCCTTCCGGGACGACTTCGACCCCGACGACCGGGTCGCCCGTGCCGCCGCGCCGGTGCTGGACCGGCTGGAGTCCAGGTTCGCCGGCAGCGCCATGAACATCTCCGTCGCCGACGCGAACGGCACGGTACTGCTGCGCCGCTTCGGCGAGGCGTCCCTGGCCAGAGCGCTCCCCGACATCCAGACCGTGCCGGGATTCGTGTTCGCCGAGCGGTTCGCCGGCACCAACGGCATCGGTCTGGCCCTGGCGGAACGGCGGCTCATCCGGGTCTACGGTGCCGAGCACTTCGCCGAGCGCTCCCAGGGCAGCGCCTGCCGCGCGCTCCCCGTCCGCGACCCGCTCAGCGGCCGGATCGAGGGCGTCCTGTGCTTCGGATATCCGCGCGGCTTCGAGAACCCGGCACTCTCCACCGTGATCCGCAAGGCCGCCGCGGCCATCGAGCGGCGGCTCCTCGGGCAGAGCTCCGCACGCGAGCGCTCCCTGCTGCGGGCGTATCTGGACGCGGGGGACGAGGCCGGCGCGGGCCCGCTCCGCACCATCGGCGTCGACGAACTGGCCCTCGGGCTGCGCCCCGTCGACCGGGCGACCCTCCTGGAGAAGGCCGCCGAGCTGATCTCGCGCGCGCAGCGGGCAGCTGTCGAGGTGTACCTCACGGACGGCCGCCACGTCACGCTCGTGAGCCGCCCGATGACCAGTGCCTCCGGGGTGGAGGGCGTCGCCGTCGAGGCCGTCCTGCACGACTCCTCCCGGCCCGAGGCCTTGACCGTCCCGCGCCGGGGCGAGCCGGTGCTGAGCCTCACCGCCGGGTCCGCGAGCCCCGTCGCTCCCTTCGCGCCCCTCGACCCCTCGACGATCCACCGCGTCCGGAACGCCCCCCTCGCCGAGGCCTCCGGCCCGCTCTCCGCCGTGCCGGCCCCCGGCCACCCGCGCGAAGCCACACCCCCCGGCAGGACCGGGACGGGCGTCGACGGCGTCACCGCCGGGAGCCGCGCCACCGCCGCCCCGGCGGAAACCGCCGGCGCCGACGGCTCGCCCAGCGCCGACAGTCCTTCGCCCGCCCCCGTCGTTCCGCCTGCGGCCGACGGCCTCCCGGGCGGCCGTTCCGGCTCCCCGGCGCCGGAGAGGGGTCTTCTGATGGTGGGGGAGCCCCACGTCGGCGGTTACGCCCTGGCCGCGCGCCGCCGGCTGGAGCTGCTGTCCGAGGCCAGCGCCCGGATCGGCACCACCCTGGACGTGCGCCGCACCGCCCAGGAGCTCGCCGAGACGGCGGTCCCGCGCCTCGCCGACTTCGTCACCATCGATCTGGCCGAGCCCGTGCTGCGGGGCGAGGAGGCCACGGACCCCCGGAGCGACCTGCGGCGCACGGTGGTCCACGGCATCCGCGACGACCTCCCCTTCAGCCCGGTCGGCAAGCAGGTCGACTACGGCCCGACCGTCCCGCAGCTGCGCTGTCTGACCAGCCGCGAGGCCGTGCTGGAACCGGACCTGAAGACGGCCGCGGGCTGGCTCGCGCAGGACCCCGAGCACACCGAGCGGCTGCTGGGCCACGTCCACTCCCTCATCGCGGTGCCCCTGGTCGCCCGAGGGGTCGTCCTGGGCGTCGCCGCCTTCTACCGTGCCCAGGACCCCACCCCCTTCGGGGACGACGACCGCTCACTGGCGCAGGAACTCGCCACCCGCGCCGCCCTGTCCATCGACAACGCCCGGCGCTACACCCGCGAACGCACCATGGTCCTCGCCCTGCAGCGCAGCCTGCTCCCGCAAGGACTCCCCGACCGGGACTCCGTGGAGGTCGCCCACCGGTATCTGCCCGCCGAATCCGACGTCGGCGGCGACTGGTACGACGTCATCCCGCTCTCCGGGACCAGGATCGGCCTCTTCGTCGGCGACGTCGTCGGCCACGGCCTGCTGTCCGCCGCCACCATGGGCCGCGTCCGTACGGCCGCCCGCAGCTTCGCCGAACTCGACTTCCCGCCCGACGAAGTCCTCACCCACCTCGACAACCTCGTGGGACGGCTGGATCGCGAGGACCCCGTCTCCGGCGGCGGTGGCATCATCGGCGCGACCTGTCTGTACGCCGTCTACGACCCGACCTCGCAGCAGTGCACCCTGGCCCGCGCCGGCCACCCGCCGCCCGCTCTGGTCCAGCCCGACGGCACCGTGTCCTTCCCCGAACTGCCCGCGGGGCCCCCGCTCGGCCTCGGCGGCCTGCCCTTCGAAGCAGTCGACGTCCATCTGCCCGAGGGCAGCACCCTGGTCCTCTACACCGACGGCCTCATCGAGGACCGCGAACGCGACGTCGACGTGGTGCTCGACCAGTTGCGCGCGGCCCTGGCCCACCCCGAGCACACCCCGGAGGAGACCTGCCGGCTGGTCCTGGAGAGCGTCGCGTCCCCCCACCCCGGTGACGACATCGCCCTGCTCGTCGCCCGCACCCACGCCTTCGACCCGCGCAGCGTCGCCACCTGGGAGCTGCCCGCCGACCCGGCCCGCGTCAGCGAGGTCCGCGCCGGAGCCCTCCGGCAACTGGCCGACTGGGGGCTCG
Source organism: Streptomyces akebiae (assembly GCF_019599145.1). Classification (NCBI taxonomy): domain Bacteria; kingdom Bacillati; phylum Actinomycetota; class Actinomycetes; order Kitasatosporales; family Streptomycetaceae; genus Streptomyces; species Streptomyces akebiae. The sequence continues at coordinate 8,909,341 of NZ_CP080647.1, forward strand.
ACGAGGCCGCGTTCGCCGCCGAACTGGTGCTCAGCGAGCTGATCACCAACGCGATCCGCCACGGCGCCGGGCCCATCCGGGTACGGCTGCTCCGTGACCGCTCCCTGATCTGCGAGGTCGCCGACACCAGCAGCACCGCACCGCACCTGCGCCGGGCGGCCACCACCGACGAGGGCGGGCGCGGCCTGTTCCTCGTCGCCCAGCTCTCGCAGAGCTGGGGCACGCGCTACACCGCAGAGGGCAAGGTCATCTGGGCCGAGTGCGGGCTCGACGAGGGCTGAGGCGAGCACGGCGGCCCACCCTCTGACCCGTTGGGGTCGGCGACCGTGACCACATGTCGCCAATGAGGCGAAAGGCGCGAATAAAGCGAAATGGGCGGTTAGCATCGCTGGCGCAAGCCGAAGTCGGGAAGAATCGCCAGGCCGACCCCCGGAGCTGTCCGTGCACGACGCTCACGACACCTCTGCGCAGCCGGCCCCGCCCAGCGGGGCGGAGCCGCTGGTGCGTGTCCGCGGCCTCACGAAACGTTTCGGCGGAACCCTCGCACTCGCCGGGGTCGACCTCGACGTCCACGCGGGCGGCGTGCTCGCGCTCCTCGGTCCCAACGGAGCCGGAAAGTCGACACTCATCAAGATCCTCGCCGGTGTCCACCACGCCGACTCGGGCCGGATCACCGTGGACGGGCACCCGCTGGGCAGCCACGCCGCCTCCCACCGCATGTCCTTCATCCACCAGGACCTCGGACTCGTGGAGTGGATGACGGTCGCGGAGAACATCGCCCTGAGCACCGGGTACGCGCGCCGTGCCGGACTGATCTCCTGGCGGCGGACCCGGGACCGCTGCACCGAGGCCCTGGCGCTCGTCGGCGGCCACCTGGATCCCGACGCTCCGGTCGCCCGCCTCGCCCCCGCCGAACGGTCGCTGGTCGCCATCGCCCGAGCACTGGCCACCCGAGCGGGGCTCATCGTGCTCGACGAGCCGACCGCCCGCCTCCCCGCCGCGGACTGCGCCCGCCTCTTCCACGTCCTGCGCACCCTGCGCGACCGGGGCCACGGCATCCTCTACGTCAGCCACCGCCTCGACGAGGTGTACGAGGTCGCCGACACCTTCGCCGTCCTGCGCGACGGCCGTCTCGTCAGCCAGGGCTCGACAGCGGGCCACAGCCCCCTGCGCCTGGTGCGCGACATCACCGGTGAAGAACCGGCGGGCCCGCGGCCCGCCCCCGCACCCCCCACCGCCCCCGCACCGCCCGTGGCTTCCGCACCGCCCGCCGCCCCGGCACCCGGTCCCGCCCCGGCACCGTTCGCCGCCCCGGCGGTGCTCGCCCTCGACGGCGTACGGACATCCGGTACCGGACCGGTCGACCTGGAGCTGCGTGCCGGCGAGGCCCTCGGTCTGGTCGGGCTCTCGGGCGCCGGACACATGGACCTCGGCCGCGCCCTCGCGGGGGCCCGCCCCCTCCTCGGCGGACGGGTCCTGCTCGACGGACGCCCCTACCGACCCCGCAGCGTCACCGACGCCGTCGCCCGCCGTGTCGCCCTCGTCCCCGGCGACCGGCAGCGGGAAGGCTGCCTCCCCGAACTGACCGTACGGGAGAACCTCCTGGCCAACCCCCGTGCGGGCGACGGGCCCCCACCACGCTGGATCGCCCCCCGCCGGGAACGTGCCGTGGCCGCCGCCCTGACCGAACGGTTCTCGGTGCGGCCCCGTGACGGCGAGGCGACCATCGCCACCCTGTCCGGCGGAAACCAGCAGAAGGTCCTGATCGGCCGCTGGCTCCGGACCGGACTGCGTCTGCTGATCCTGGAGGAACCGACGGCGAGCGTCGACGTCGGTGCCAAGGCCGCGATCCACCGCCTCCTGGACGAGGCACGGTCCGCGGGCCTCGCGGTCCTCCTCATCTCCACCGACTTCGAGGAGGTGGCGGGCGTGTGCGGGCGCGCCCTGGTCTTCGTCCGGGGAGCGGTGACGGCCGAGCTGAGCGGCCCGGCGCTCACGGTCGCGGGCCTGACCCGGGCGGCCTCGGCCATGCCCCCCTCCGGCACCGCGACGCACCCGTGACGGCCCGGCCCCCGCGTCCGCGCCGCGCCCGCGTCGCCCGCGCCCGCCGCACCGGCGCGGCGCCCGAGGCGGTCCCGGCGGCTCCGGCGGGCACCTCGTCGGCGCCTACGGCCTCCTCGGCCTCACCGTCCTGCTCGTCCTGGTCTTCTCCCTGACCCTGCCGCGCACCTTCCCCACCCTGGACACCCTCGACGCGATCCTCTCCACCCAGTCGATCCCCGCCGTCCTCGCGCTCGCCGCCATGGTCCCGATCGTGACCGGCGCGTTCGACCTCTCCATCGGCTACGGCCTCGGACTGGCGCACGTGTTGGTGCTGCACCTCATCGTCGAGGCCGGCTGGCCGTGGCCGCTCGCCTGCCTCGCCGTGATCGTCGGAGGGGCGGTCGTGGGCGTCGCCAACGGCGTCATCGTGGAGTTCGGCCGGATCGACTCCTTCATCGCCACCCTCGGCACCGGCAGCATGATGTACGCCGTCACCGGCTGGATCACCGACGGCGGCCGGATCGTCCCGGGCCCCCAGGGCCTGCCGCCCGCCTTCACCGACCTCTACACCTCCACCTTCCTCGGTCTTCCGGTCCCCGCCTTCTACGTGCTGGCCCTCACGGTCGCCCTCTGGCTGGTGCTGGAGCGGCTGCCCATCGGGCGGTACCTGTACGTCGTCGGGTCGAACCCCCGCGCCGCCGACCTCGTCGGCATCCCCGTGCGTACCTACACCGTCTGTGCCTTCGCCACGTCCGGCCTGATCGTCGGCTTCGCGGGGGTACTGCTCGCGGCCCAGCAGCAGATCGGCAATCCGAGCGTCGGCCTCGACTACCTGTTGCCCGCCTTCGTCGGAGCCCTCCTCGGCTCCACCGCCATCCGACCGGGCCGCCCCAACGCCCTGGGCACCCTCGTCGCCGTCGCCGTCCTCGCCGTCGGCCTCACCGGCATCGGCCAGATGGGGGCCGACTTCTGGACGGTGCCCCTGTTCCACGGCGGCACCCTCCTCCTCGCCGTCGGCCTGGCCGGGTACGCCGCCCGCCGCCGGATGCGCACCGGCGTCTTCGCGAGCCGCGCCGCGCCCGCCGCGACACCGGACGCGCCGCCCGCACCGCCTCCGGACGGCGATCCGAAGGACCGAGGACCGTGAGCGGGACGCCCCACCCGGCCGCCCGCCCCGGCCGCCGGCCTCCTGTCGCCCGCGCGGCCGCCGCTCTCGGCGGCGCCTCCGCGTCCGCTCCTCTCCGACCGTGGACCCTCGGGCCGCAGCCACCGGTCACGACCACCTCGGCCGCGGCTTCCGTCCGGCAGCCTTCCCCGCTCGTCCCTCCGCAAGGAGTCCTCGTGCACCACCACCGCAAGGCCCGCTCCGGCGGGGTACGGGTCCGCTACGCGGCGACCGCCCTGCTGACCGCGGCGGCCACCGTCGTACTCGCCGGCTGCGAACGCGGATCGTCCAGTGACCCGGAGTCCTCGGCCACGGGCACGAGCGGCTGCCCCGCGGCGCAGGCCAGGGCCGAGGCCGCCGTCAGCAGGGCGGAGCGCGACGACGTCGCCTGGAACGGCCCGACCACCGGGCCCAGAGCCGTGACCGGCAGATCCCTCGTCTACGTCGCCCAGACCATGACCAACCCCGGAGTGGCGGGCGCCGCCGAGGGAGTACGGGAAGCCGCGCGGGTCATCGGCTGGAACCTGCGGGTGATCGACGGCGGGGGCACGCCCGCCGGCATCCAGGCCGCGATGAGCGAGGCCGTGACGCTCCGCCCCTCGGGCATCGTCATCGGCGGCTTCGACCCCAACTCGACCGCGCAGCAGATCGCACAGGCCGAGCAGGCCGGCATCCCGCTCATCGGTTGGCACGCGGTCGCCGCTCCCGGCCCCAGTCGGCGCCCCGCTCTCTTCACCAACATCACCACCCAGGTCGAGGACGTGGCGAGGATCAGCGCCCGATGGGTCATCTCCACCTCGAACGGCGACGCCGGGGCCGTGATCCTCACCGACGCCTCGATCCCCTTCGCCAAGAACAAGTCCGAGCTGATCAGGGACGAACTCGCCACCTGCGCGGGCGTGGATCTCCTGGCGTACGTGAACATCCCGATCTCCGACGCGAGCAGCCGTACGCCCCGCGAGGTCTCCTCGCTGCTCTCCCGCTTCCAGGACCGGTGGACCCACTCGATCGCCATCAACGACCTGTACTTCGCCGACGCCGCCCCCGCCTTCCGCGCCGCCGGCAAGGACGGCTCGGGCCCGCCGTTCAACATCGGGGCCGGGGACGGCGACCCCTCCGCCTTCCAGCGCGTCGACAGCGACCAGTACCAGGCGGCCACCGTGCCCGAGCCGCTCACCCTCCAGGGCTGGCAGATCGTCGACGAGTTCAACCGCGCCTTCTCCGGCAGCCCCGCCAGCGGCTATGTGGCGCCCGTCCACATCGCCACGGCCGACAACAGTGACGGCGCCACGAGCTGGAACCCGTCGGGCTACCGGGAGGGGTACCGGAAGATCTGGGGCAGGTGACGCCGCCGAGATCCATCAGGCCGCCCCGGGCGGGCCGGGGCGTCCCGCCGGTCACAGCCGCAGGACGATCAGCGCGGTGTCGTCGGTGTTGCCGGCGGGCGGCAGCAGATCGGCCAGCAGGGCGTCGGCCAGGGTCTCGGGGTCGAGGTCGCGGTGATGGGCCAGGGACTCGGCGAGGCGTTCCAGGCCGGTGTCGATGCTCTCGGTACGGCGCTCGATCAACCCGTCCGTGTACAGGACCAGGAGGGAGCCCTCGACGAAGGGCGTGCGGGCCTGCGGCCGCGGGACCTGGACGGGTCGGGCGGCGAGCGGCGGGTCGGTGGCGCCGTCGAGGAAGGTGACGGTGCCGTCGGGGTGCGCCAGCGCGGGCGGCGGGTGGCCCGCGCTGCTGTAGGTGATGGTGCGGGCGTCCCAGTCGATGAAGGTCGTGACGACGGTGGTCGACTCGGCGCCGTCGACGGAGCGGGCGTAGCGGTCGAGGGCCTCCAGGGCCTCGGCCGGACCGTCGGCGACGCGCGTGGCCCCGCTCAGGGCGCTGCGCAACTGCCCCATGGCACAGGCGGCCGCCAGACCGTGGCCGACGACGTCGCCGACGGCCACCGCGAGGCCCTCGCCGTCCAGCCCGACCAGGTCGTACCAGTCGCCGCACACGTTCAGCGCGCCGATGGCCGGCCGGTAGCGCACGGCCGCGTCGTGCGACCCGGTGGGGCCGGGGGAGGGCAGCATCGCCGCCTGCAGCGCCAGGGCCACCTCGCGCTCATGGGCGTGCGCCGTGCGCAGGCGTTCGTTGACCTCCTGCAGTTCCCGGGCGCGGGTGTACAGCTCGGCCTCCAGCACCCGGGCCCGGCTGTCCTCGCCCGCACCGCCCCGAGCCTCCCCGTCGGCATCTCCCCGGGCGCGGATGAGTTCGGTGACCTCTTCCACCCGGTGCACGATCAGGTCGACCTTGCCGTCGGGGCCCAGGACGGGGGCGTTGACCGGGCTCCAGTAGTGCTCCTGCCAGAGGCCGGGCCGCTGCGGGTCCTCGATGTCGTAGCGGAGCAGCGCCATCGTGTCGCGCTCCCCGGTGGCCACCGTGCGCAGCATCGACGCCTCCGTCTCCCGCATACCGGCCGCGGCCGGTTCGTTCGGGTTCTCGGGGAAGACGTCGAAGATGTAGCGCCCGAGCAACTGTTCGCGGCTGCGTCCGGCCAGCCGCAGGAAGTCGTCGTTGGCGTCGGCGTACACGAGATCGGGCGTGAGCAGCGCCACCATGCCGGGCAGGGCCCGGAAGACCTCCGCATAGTCGATATGCGGTTCCCTCATGTCCAGCCTGCCTTGGCGCCGAGCGTCGGTGTGTCTATCCACGATAGGCGCGAACCGACCGCGGGACCCGACAGTCCGCGGCACAGGTGCCGGAACCTTCCCGATCCGCCAGGCGGGTGTCCCACGAAAGAGTGGTGCCGTCCTGCGAACGGGCCTGGTCCGTCCTCCCCCGAGGGCTGCGGACCAGGCCGGATCCGACCGGTCAGAAGATGCCCGGGCCGGGAGTCAGGACGCCGGACGGGTCGTAGCGGCTCTTCCATGCCGTGAACTTCTGCCACATCGAGCCGTAGTGCGCCCGCCAGTCGGCCTCCGTGAACCGGCACGCGCCGTGGGGGTAGCGCACCCCGCCGACGGCCGCCGCCTCCTGGTAGAAGCGGTAGTTGCGGTCCGTCATCCGTGACGCGAACTCGGGGTCGGGGCCGGACCGGGCCGCGTCGGTGAGCACGCTGACCAGCCAGACCCAGGGGCCGCTCGTCTCGTCGGGCAGCCGCAGCAGTGGTCGGCCGTAGCTCGCGCGCAGCATCGGGAAGACGAGGCCGAACCCGGTCGGGCCCAGGTCCTCGGAGGTCAGCGACGGGAACACCGACTCGACGTACTGCTCGACGGCGCCGTCCGGCAGGAACAGATCCGACCAGGGCTTGACCTTCCCGTCCCAGTCCAGGTTCGCCGCGAACGCGTCGTACATGTCGGTGACCAGGGACATGTAGTCGAGGTAGGTGTAGTCCTCGAAGGCGGCGGAGGCCGCGGCGGGGCTGAGCCCGCGCAGCAGACGGGACCCGTCGGGGGTGTCGCCGGGGTTGTGGAAGACGGTGGCCCACAGGACCAGGGGCTGTGCCGTGCCGGGCTGCGGAATGCTGCCGAGCGAGTCGAACTCGCCCCGGTTCGCCAGGACGCGGATGTCCTGGAAGAACGTCGGGATGTCCGGGTAGCCGATCCGGTAGGTGCGGGCCAGCTGCTTGGCCGGCACCAGATCGACGGTGGCCCGGGTGATGACGCCGCACTGCCCGAGTCCGGCGAGTGCCGCCTCGAACAGGTCGCTGTTCTGCGAGCCGGAGCACCACCTCGCCCGGCCCTCGCCGGTGACGACTTGGAGCCGCCGGGCGTGGTCGACCTGGGCGCCGACCCGGTAGGACGACATCATCCCGATCCCGCCCATGGAGAGGGTCCCGCCGACCGTCGTCCTGGTGTAGCTGGTGATCGACGCCGGAGTGAGGCCCTCCTCGTACGCCGCCTCGATCAGGTCCTTCCACAGCACACCGGCGTCGACATCGGCGCCGGCCGTGCCGATCGAGTGGATCGTGTCCAGTGACCGCATCTCGACGACCAGGCCACCGCTCACGAGCGGTTGGCCGAACATCGCGTGGTGGGCACCGGCCGGGGCGACCTCGATGCCGTGTTCGGCGCAGAAGCCGACCATCTTGCCGATGTCCTGCACCGACCCCGGACGCAGCACCGCGCAGGGTGTCCGGAACACGATGTTGCCCTGGTCGTGCGCGTTCGCCGCGAGCGACTCCGCGTCGAACACGAGCGTCCCGTCGAGGGACGGGGCCGTGGCGAAGGACGTGCTGTCCGCTGCCGCGGCCTCGGTCACCCACTGCCGGGTGAGCAGATCGAAACCGGCCACGAGCGCCAGGGTCCCGGCTCCGAACCGGGCCAGGAACTGCCGTCTGCCGACGGGACCGCTCTGTCTTTCTGTCATGACAGCCTCCGTGGTGTCGACGCGGCGGATCGTCGGCACGCCGCGTCGGGTCTGTCGTCCTGTCGTGGGTGGGAGTCGGTGCTCGACCGGTACTCGACCGAACCGGACCGATGACTCTGCGTGGTCATCACCAAGCGCGCTCTCCCCCTGACAGTCCGCTTGCGGCACATCATGACTTCCCGCGGGCCCGTCGCGCGACGGGATCGGCGAGCCGGAGATGCCCGGCGAGGCGGTGGGAGCGCTCCGCCGAAGTGGATTTACCTCACGGTGCGACCAAAGCCCCTATTCGGCCTTGCTCGTATGCGCGTCGCACGGCTCAACCTGCGCAAGAAGCGCGCAGGTTGACGATCCGTCATCAGGTCGAGTGATGATACGATCACCGCACTTACCGAACGGACGGATAGGTGCAAAAGGAGCACCTCTCGCCATTCGTGGAGGCCTGGGTGGCAACCCCGGAGTGGCTGGCCTTCGGTCTGTGTGAATTGACGGAAATTCAGTAGCTGGCCATCGGCCGCCTGAAGAGGGTCTCATGACGCAATACATACAAAATCCGGCGCTCTGGGCACTCATTGTCGTAACCCTTGCCGCCGTCGCCCTGGTCATTCGTCAGCGACGGGCGGCGCGAGCATTACGACAGGAGATCGCAGGGCTCAGAAATCACTACGGTGAATTGGAGAGCCAATACTCGGATTCCGTCCGCGCGGCCCAGCAGGAAGCCGAAGGTGAGACCAGGACGGCTCTGAAGGCCGCCATGCGGACACTCCAGGGTCTCGCCGCGGAGCAGCAGCGCATCATCTCCGGGCTGCAGCGCAAGTACGGCGACTCCGTCATGCTCCAGGACCTCCTGGAGATCGACCACATGAACGCGCAGTTCGGCCGGCGTGCCCAGTCCATCGCCGTGCTGTGCGAGGGCTGGCTCGGCCGCCACCGCGACGTGGCCTCGGTCTACGACGTGGTCCGCAGTGCCCAGGGCCGGATCCGCCACTTCCAGCGGGCGCACATCCTGTCCAAGGTCGACTTCGGCGTCACCAGCCGGGCCGTCGAACCGGTGGCGCTGGCGCTCGCGGAGCTGCTCGACAACGCGACCAGCTACTCCAGCCCGGACACCGTCGTCGAGATCAACGTCCGCTCCGTGCCCAAGGGCGTCTGCATCATCGTCGACGACGCCGGTGTCGGGATGAACGAGGAGGAGAAGGCGAGGGCCGAGAAGCTCCTGACGAGCGAGCGCGTCACGGGTGTCTCGGGACTCGGCAACCCTCCGCAGTTCGGCTTCGCGGTGATCGGTGTGCTCTGCGAGCGGTTCGGCTTCACCGTGTCGGTGGACTCCACCTCCCCCTACGGAGGTGTGCGGGCGGTCGTGCTGCTGCCCGACGAGCTGCTCACCACGATGCCGGAGCCGAAGCAGCCGACGGTGTCGGTGGAATCGGTCGCGCCGCGGGACGTCCCGACTCCTGTGGAGGCGGCGAGGCCGTCCGCGTACGACAGTGCCCCCGAGTCCTCGCTGCCCGTGGGCACGACCGAGGACGGTCTGCCCAAGCGGCGTCGCAAGCGTCCGATGGCCCTGGTCTCCAACGGTCCGTCCGCCGCCCCGGCGCCGCGCCGCCGCAGCGAGGACACGGCAGCGATCATGGCCGCCTTCAAGCAGGGCACGGACGCGGGTCGCGCCACACACCCGGAGGCGGGAGAACGGCAGAGCGGCTCCCATGACGCAAGCAGCGAAGGGCACGAGGTCCAATGAACAACGATCTTTCATGGATGCTTGACAGCGCCCTGGAGATCCCCGGAGCTCTCCACGCGGTTCTGGTCTCCTCCGACGGGTTGCTGAGGGCCCGTTCGAAGGGAGTGGACAAGGACGACGCGGACAAGGCCGCCGCCGCGATGAGCGGTATGCAGTCGCTGAGCCGGTCACTGGCGTTCTTCTGCTCCCGCTCGGATCTGCGGTGGCAGCAGACGCTGGTCGAGTTCGACGGCGGCTGGATCTTCCTGATCTCGGCCGGCGACGGCGCCTACCTCGCGGTGTCGGCCTCCTCCGACGTCGACATGGCGGACATCACCTTCCGCATGCAGCAGCTCGTCGGCCAGCTGGGCAAGGTCATGACCGCTCCGCCCAGGGAGAGCAGCGTGGTAGGGCCATGACCGATTCCGACAGGCATGAGCACGAGGCCGCCGAGTTAGTGCGGCCGTATGTCATCACCGGCGGGCGCAGCCTCCCCGGCGAGAGCCAGTTCTCCCTGATCACACTGGTCACGGCGGTCGCCGACCAGCAGCAGCGGCCCGCGCGCCTCTCGCCCGAGGAGCAGGACCTGCTGCGCATGTGTGTCGGCGGATACCTCTCCGTCGCCGAGATCGCGGGACACATCCAGCTGCCGGTGGGCGTGGTGAAGATCCTGCTGGCCGCGCTCTCCGAGGCCGGCTATCTCGTCACCCGCCCGCCGGAGACCCGTGCTCCCGTCGCCAACCTGCAGATTCTCGAGGAGGTGCTCAATGGTCTCCAGTCCAAGTTTGGATGAACGGGCGTACGTCCCGGGCGGAGAGACGCAGACCGCCGTGAAGATCCTGGTCGTCGGGCACTTCGCGGTGGGCAAGACCACGTTCATCGGGTCGATCTCCGAGATCTCGCCGCTCTCCACCGAGGAGACGATGACCCAGGCGGGCGAGGCGATCGACGACCTCAAGGGCGTCCAGGGCAAGACCACCACCACGGTCGCCATGGACTTCGGCCGGCTCACCGTCAGCGACCGTGTCGTGCTGTACCTCTTCGGCACACCCGGCCAGCAGCGCTTCGTGCAGATGTGGGAGGACATGGCACGCGGCGCCCTCGGGGCGCTGGTGCTGGTCGACCCCGAGCGGCTGGCCGACTCCTTCGCCGTGATCGACCTGATCGAGCAGTACGGACTCGACTACGCGATCGCGGTCAACCATTTCGACGGTACGTCGATACGTGATGCGAGGGCGCTGCGCGAAGCGCTGGATCTCCTCGACGACACCCCCATCGTCACCTGCGACGCGCGGGACGAACGGTCGTCGGCCGAGGCTCTGATCACGCTCGTCCGCTATTTGATGGACCGCGCCCGTTAGGAGCAGAGCAGACATGACCACCGACTCCACTTTTCCCTCACCCCCGCCCGGCTGCCCGGCCCACGGCAGCGGACTGCGGGTTCCGCTGTACGGGTCGGAGTTCGCGGCCGACCCGCAGGCGTACTACGCGTACATGCGGCACTACGGGCCGAGCGCGCCGGTCGAGATCGCGCCCGGCGTCGACGCGACCCTCGTCACCGACCACGCGACCGCGCTGAAACTGCTGCAGGACTCCGGCAACTTCCGCAAGGACGCCCGCCGTTGGCGGGACGTCGCCGAGGGCAAGGTCGGCCCGGACAGCCCGGTCGTCCCGATGCTCGGCTACCGTCCCAACGCCATGTTCACCGACGGGGCCGAGCATGCGCGGCTCCGGCAGGCGATCACCGACAGCCTGGCCAAGGTGGACTCCCGCCGGATCAGCGACATGACCAAGCGGGCCTCCGACTACCTCCTCGCCCAGGTCTCCGGCCGCGGTTCCATCGACCTGATGAACGAGTACGTCAAGCAGCTGCCGCTGCTCGTGTTCAACGAGCTCTTCGGCTGCCCGGCGGACATCGGCGACCGGGTCGTCTTCGGCATCTCCGGAGTCTTCGAGGGCGTCAACGCCGAGAAGGCGAACCAGGTGCTCGGTCAGGCCGTGTTCGAACTGGTGGCCCTGAAGCGGGCCAGGCCGGCCGAAGACGTCACCTCGTACCTGATGCGGCACGAGGCGCGCCTGACCGACGAGGAGTTGGTCCACCAGCTGATCCTGCTCCTCGGCGCGGGCGCCGAGCCGCTGCGCAACCTCATCGGCAACACCCTGCACCGGCTGCTCCTGCACGACCGGTACGCCGACGGCGGTCTGATCGAGGAGGCCATCGACGACACGCTGTGGGAGAACCCGCCCATGGCGAACTACGCGCCGCACTACCCCGCGGCCGACATGGAGTTCGGCGGGACCAAGCTGCGGGCGGGCGATCTGGTCCTGGTCAGCATGACGGCCGCCAACACCGACCCGGCGCTCGTGGCGGCCGGTCAGACGGGCGGCAGGCGGGCCCACCTGTCGTGGAGCGCCGGCCCGCACGCCTGCCCCTCCAAGGAACTCGCCCGGCTCGTCACCATGGTGGCCATCGAGAACCTGCTCAACCGGCTGCACGACATCGAACTCGCGGTCCCCGAGGACAGCCTGACCTGGCGTCCGGGACCCTTCCACCGCGCGCTGGCCGCGCTTCCCTGCCGCTTCACCCCGCAGGTCGTCCAGCCGCCGAACCCGCCCCGCGCGACGGAGCCCTCCGCACGCGAGGAGAACGCCCCGGCGGGCCGCAAGGCGGAGCGAGGCGTGTGGGGCTCCTTCCTGCAGTGGTTGAAGGGGTGACGCAGACAACAGTCTGTGACAGCGGTTACTGCATGAGTATTCAACCAAAGGGGTAGTAACGCGGCGGCATTCGTGGTGACCAATGAACAAAGGGAGGTGTCGTGGACCACATATCCAACGGCGCCGCTTCTGCTCGACATCCGGATCTCTTCCGCCGCTCCCGACCAGACATCGACTTACATCGCGCGGAGACCAGGGGCGTGACCCGCCACCAGTCGCCGCGAGACGAGATACCCGCCCAGGCCGGCGGGTATCTTTCTGTGTCCCCGCACGCCCATGACCGGCAGGGGACCGCGGCTCCACCTCCACCTCCACCTCTACCTCCGTACTCCGAGCAGCGGCGGGAGACGTGGTGAGCCCCCTCGGGTCCGGCACCGGGGACACCCCGCACGACCGGACGCTCGGCGCTCTCGTGACCGGCCAACTGCTGCGGCTCTGCGAGGCGTCGGGGCTCGGCCCGACCGACGCGCAGAACTACGCGCGTCTACTGACCGACTCGCTGGGGGCGGTGGCCGAACGGCCCCTGAACCTGCCGCCCCCGTCCCTCAGTTTCCTGTCCGACGACTCGACCCCGGTGGAGTTCTCGCTCTCCCTCACACCGGACGCGCCCCCCGCGGTACGGGTGCTGCTGGAACCGGGATGCGGTGCCGACGGGCTGTGGGACAACGGCCGCGTCGGACTGCGCGCCGTCCGTGCCATGGCGCGGCGCTGGGGCTTCGCCACCGACCAACTGGACGTACTGGAAGACCTGTTCCTCCCCTCCGTTCCGCAGGGCCCCCTGGCGCTGTGGATCGCGCTGGAGCTGCGTCCCGGCGGGGTTCCCAAGATCAAGGTGTATCTGAACCCGTCGGCGTCCGGCGGGACACGGGCCGCCGAGACGGTACGGACGGCCCTGGACCGGCTGGGCCACCGGCACGCCTTCGACGCGCTGCCGCCGGCCGACGGCTATCCGTTCTTCGCGCTCGACCTGGGCGACTGGGCGGCGCCCCGGGTGAAGATCTACACCACCCACCGCGACCTGGCGGTGACGGACGTCGGCGGGCTGTGCCGGATGGAATCCGGCCCCGACAGCGCGACGTTGGAGGAGTTCCTCCGTACGGCGGGCGGCTTCGACGAGGCAACGGACAGCTCCCGGGCTCTGCCGGAGGCCCGGTTCGACCGGCGGCCCGTCCTGTCCTGCCATTCCTTCACCCGCACGACCGGCGGACCCACCGGCTTCACCCTGCACGTCCCGGTCAGGGACTACGCCCGCGACGACGCGGAGGCACTGCGCCGGGCCGGGGCCCTCCTCGGCCGTCACGGGCTGGACCCCGGCGCACTCGACCGGCCGCTGGCGGCCGTCACCGGACGCCGGCTGGCGGACGGGGTGGGGCTCGTCGCGTACCTGGCGCTCGCCCATGAGCAGGGCAGACCGACCCGGATGACCGCGTACATCTCGTCGGAGGCCTACGCGGTCCGGCCGCCGAACGGCGGCAGGCACATCGATCACGAACCATTCAGCAGCATGTCAGGAGCAAGAACCGCCATGGAGCCCTACCGCATCAAGGTCGTCGAGCCCATCGCGCTCACCACTCGGGAGCAGCGCGAGGCGGCGCTGGAACGGGTGCACTACAACCTCTTCGACCTGCGCGCCGAGGAGGTGACCATCGACCTGCTCAGCGACTCGGGCACCGGCGCCATCTCGGCCGCGCAGCTGGCCGCGGGTATGGAGGGCGACGAGTCGTACGCCGGCTCGCGCTCCTTCTACCGTTTCCACGAGACCGTGACGGAACTGACCGGCTACCGGCACATCCTGCCGGCCCACCAGGGACGGGCCGCGGAACGCATTCTCTTCACGAACCTTCTCGAACCCGGTGGCATCGTCCTGGCCAACACCCACTTCGACACGACCCGGGCCAACGTCGAGCTTTCCGGATGTCAGGCGCATGACATTCCGTGCGCGGAGGCCCGCGACCTGGACAGCGAAGTGCCCTTCAAGGGCAACATCGACCTGGACCGCCTCCGGCAGACGCTGGAGGGACCGGACGGCTCCCGGGTCCGGGTGGTGATCATGACGATCACCAACAACGGCGGTGGGGGCCAGCCGGTCTCCATGGAGAACCTGAAACAGACCGCCGAGATCTGCCGCCGACACGGTGTCCCGATGATCCTGGACGCCGCCAGGTTCGCCGAGAACGCCTGGCTGGTGATTCGGCACGAGGAGGCCTACCGGGACCGCACCCCGCGCCAGGTCGCCGAAGAAGCGTTCCGTCTCGCCGACGGCTGTGTGATGAGCGCCAAGAAGGACGGCATCGTCCACATCGGCGGTTTCATCGGGCTCAACGACCCCGAACTCGCCGAGAAGTGCGAACGCCTCCTCATCGCCACCGAGGGCTTCGCCACCTACGGCGGTCTGGCCGGCCGCGACCTCGACATGATGGCCACCGGACTGCTGGAGGTGACCGAGCCCGCCTACCTCGCAGAGCGCGCCGACGTGGCCTCCCACCTCGCCGACCGCGTGCGCGCGGCGGGCGTCGACCTGCTCGAACCCCCGGGCCTGCACGCCCTCTACCTCAACGCGGGCCGTCTGCTCCCGCACATACCGCCCCACCACTACCCGGGCCACGCCCTCGCCTGCCGCCTCTACCTCGAAGGCGGCATCCGCTCGGCCGAGCTCGGTTCCCTCTACCTCGGTGAGGAGGACGAGGACGGCAACCCCGTCAAGAGCGCGCCGTACGAACTGGTCCGACTCGCGCTCCCGCGCCGGGTCTACACACGCAGCCACTACGACCACGTCGGCAGGACCCTCGAACGCATCGCCAAGGAGGCGGATTCCGTCCGCGGCTACCGCATCGTGGAGCAGTCGCCGATCCTGCGGCACTTCCGCGCCAAACTGCAGCCGGTGAGCGGCTGAGCCGGCGGTGGTCGCCCCGCCCCGAGCGGGGCGACCACCGCAGGGCGCGGCGTGGGGGAGGGGAGCGGGCCAGTCGGTCAGGTCACGTCAGATCAGGTCACGTCAGGTCAGGTCAGCCGGATCACCGTGTACGTCTCTCCCTCTCCGGGCGGCCGTGTCCAGGAACGGGTGGTGAACGTGTGCAGCCGCCCGCGCGTGAGGGCGTGACGCGGCAGGTGGACGCCGAACTCCCCGGCCACCGCTGCCAGCAGCGCCCGCTCCGTCTCGGCGCCGGCCCTCGGCCCACCGAAGAACCGGCTCGGATCCAGCGCCGACGGTATCTCCCCGCTCCGCCGGACCTCCCCGTCGGCGTAGGTGAACGCGTACTGCTCGGCACCGTCCCGCGCCACCGAGAGATGGAAGTACGGCTCCACGTGCGGCGCCCTGAGGCCGCTCCACACCACCACCGCGCGGGTGCCCTCGCTGGCCCGGGTCGCCGGTGAGACGAACCGCTGCGGGCCGAACGAGGACGGCTCGCCGTCGAAGGCGAAGCTCCAGCCGGGGCCGGCCCGCCCCACCGACACCAGAGCCTTGTCGTCGTAGGACGAGAACTCCCTCCGGCCGTGCAGCCACCTGCGGCGAGCCTCCCAGGAGGTCAGGGGTTCACTCAGCACGGCGCCGCCTTCGTCGCCGCCTTCGCCACCGCCCTCGTCCTTGCCGCGGGCCGCGTCCCCTCCTCCGTCCCGGCCTCCGTCTCCGTCTCCGTCCGCGAGACGTCGGGGCAGATCCTCCGGATCCACCCCTTCCACCAGGACGAACCGGAAGGTTCTGCGGTTGTTGCCCGGGTCCGGCTCCGCCAGCCACGCCAGGTCGCCCGGGTCGAGCCGGGCCGTCCGCGTCGGTGCCTCACCCGCCTGCCCACCTCTCGGCGTGGAGAGCAGCTCACGGCCCCGCTCCGGGGTCGCGAGCGGCCCGAGCAGAGGGTCGGCCACCCACCCCAACGGCGCCAGATGGTCCGGTCCCAGCGGCTCCCACCGGGGCACGGCCTCCCTCAGCGTCTGCCAGGCCCCGTCGGTGTCCCCCCACCGCGCCAACTCCCGCGCCCGCTCGACCGCCTCACCGAACGGTCCGGCCGCCGTGTACCGGTACGTGCCGCCGCGTACCTGCTCCAGCGTCGCGTAGGCCAGGGACATCACGTCCTCGTCGGCGCCCCGCAGGTGGTAGGTCAGTGTGGAGTCGTCCCGGTGCGCGTGCGCCGCGTGCTCGGCGACCAGCGGCGGCAGCAGATCGGGCGCGTAGCGCGGATCCGTCACCAGGTCCTCGAAATACACCCCTGAGGTCTGTCCGAGCAGGCGGCGCATCTGGTCGCCCAGCCCGGCGGCCCGCGGTCTTCCGTACTCCTTCGCCTCGTTCAGCGCCTTCGCGGCCCGCTCCCAGTCGCCGCGCCGCGCGTCCAGCCGGGCCTGCTCCATCTGGGCGTCCAACCGGCGTGTCGTGTCGTTGACGAAGTCCGGCTCTCCGCCGCTCCCGCCGGCCCGCAGGCTGTGGAACTCGCGGTACATCTCCCGCATGAACGCGGCGAAGTCGGCGTGCCGCTCGGGTGGCGCGGCCCGCCAGCTCGACCACGTGTACACGGCCCACTCACCGTTCTCGTCGACATCCTCGGGATCCAGCAGGACGTGGGTGACATCGGACTCCACGTCGAGCTGCAGCCCGCGCCGCCAGAGGTCGGCCTCCCGCCGCTCCTCGGGATCGGCGTCCTCGTCCAGGTACTCCTCGAAGATGTCCGCGAGTCCCGATGCGTTGTCGTGCCAGCGGGCGTCCCCGGTCCCCGCCAGCAGCCACACGAAGCCACCCGCGTGCCGCCATCCGTCGCTCACCCCGAGGAACTCCCGGTACGACGGGGGCATCCGCCGGCCGAGGCGCTCCTCCATGGCCGCGATCCGCTCCTCGGAGGCGGGCGGGAACCCCAGCCACCGCGCCTGCCGGGCGGTCTCGTCGTCCTCGTCCCGTCGCTCGTCGTCCGTCAGGGAATCCGCCCATTCCCCGCTCCACCTGCGCAGGAAGGACTGCCAGTCGAATGCCGCGGTGTCCGTCTCGGTCATGCGTCCGATGCTGTCACCCACCACTGACAACAGGTCCGGCCCGCCGACCTCACGGGGAGCGTAGCGCCGGTGGACCGGCTCCGACCTGGGTGAACGGAACGCGTTCCGCGCACAAACGTGCGTCAGCACGTCGTTGACCGGTGTTCCGCGGCGGGGCCAGGGTGGTGGAGCCGGAACGGATGCCGATCTCCCGTTCCCGGCCACCGACATCCGTGCAGGAGGCCGTGATGCTCCCGATCGACACCCTTGAACACACCGAGCCCGGGGAGAGCCCCGCCGCCGGACTGTTCTTCCAGCGCTGCCTGTGGTGCGGCATGCCGGCCTACCGCCGCTCGTTCTGCCGTGCCTGCGGGTCCGTGACCTTCCGGCGGGAACGCAGCGCGGGCGACGGGATCGTCCTGCGCCGCCACGGCCACGTCCCGCACAACACCTGGTTCGTCGCCATGAACGAGGGCTTCAACCTGCTCTGCCGCGCCACCGGCACGGTACCGGTCACGGTCGGGTCCCGGGTGAGTGTCGTAGGGGCCGCGTCGGCTCTCGGCCAGGACCTTCCCGCGGTCGCGGCCACGCGCCCGCCGTCGGCCGCGGAGCGCTGGTGGTGACGGGAAACGGCTCGCCGGCAGACATCCCCCGCGCGCGGGACGATCAGAGAGGAGGGTGCGTGGACACCCAGCGCACACCGACGGACGGACAGGCCGACGCGCCCCACGCGCTGGAGGGAGCGAGGCGAGGCGCGTTGCAAGGGCTGCGCATAGCCGACTTCTCCCGGGTCCTCGCGGGGCCCTACGCCACCATGCTCCTCGCCGACCTCGGCGCGGACGTGGTGAAGGTCGAACGCCCGGGCATCGGGGACGACACCCGGGCCTGGCACCCGCCGGCCGACCCCGACGGCACCTCGACCTACTTCCTCGGCGTCAACCGCAACAAGCGGTCCGTCACCCTGGACCTCACGACCGACGTCGGCCGCGAACAGGCCCGCGCCCTGGTCGCCGAGTCCGACGTGCTGGTGGAGAACTTCCGCCCCGGCACGATGGAACGGCTGGGCCTCGGCCCTGAGGAACTCCGCGCCCGGCAACCGGAGTTGGTCTACTGCTCGATCAGCGGATTCGGCAGCGGGGAGGGCGCGCGGATCCCCGGGTACGACCTGCTCGTGCAGGCCGTCGGCGGGCTGATGAGCGTGACCGGGGAAACGGCCGGGGAGCCGGTGAAAGCGGGCGTGGCCCTCGTCGACGTGATCACCGGTCTGCACGCCTCGCTCGGCATCCTGGCCGCCCTGCGGCACCGCGACGCCACCGGGCAGGGCCAGCACGTGGAGGTGAACCTCCTCAGTTCGCTGCTGTCGGCCCTGGTCAACCAGGCGTCGGCGTTCGCCGTCGCCGGAGTGGTGCCGGGCCGGATGGGCAACGCGCACCCGAGCATCGCCCCGTACGAGACCTTCCGGGCCGCCGACCGTCCGATCGCGATCGCCGTGGGCAACGACCGCCAGTTCGCCGCGCTCGCCGACCTCCTGGGGGACCCCGGACTCGCTCGCGACGACCGGTTCCGCACCAACACCGACCGCGTCGCCCACCGCGCCGAACTGCGGGACGTCCTTACGGCCCTGCTCGGCGCCGCCGACGCGGACCACTGGTCGGCCGCTCTGCTGGCCGCCGGGGTGCCGGCCGGGCCGGTCAACACCGTCGAGGAGGCGTTCGACTTCGCCCGGAAGCTCGGTCTTCCCGGCATCGTCGACATCCCCGCCGCACCGGCCGACCCAGGAGACCGGCCCTCCCGCCAGGTCGCGAACCCCATCACGCTGAGCGCGACGCCGGTCCGGTACGACCTGCCACCGCCCCGCCTGGGCCAGCACACCGCGGAGATCCTGCGTCCCTCCGCCCACCGCCTCACCCGGCCCACCCGGGCCGAACTCCACACGACCGAACCGAACACGACGAACCACAGGAGCTCACGATGAACGGCGCCACACCCCTGAAGGACCCCCTCGACCTGCTCGACCTCCCCTCCACCCTCACCGACGAGGAGCGCGAGATCCAGGCCACCGTCGCCAAGTTCCTCGCCGACCGGGTGCGACCGCACATCGGCGAGTGGTTCGAGAACGCGCACTTCGCCCGTGAACTGGCTCCGGAACTCGGCAAGTTGGGCGTCCTGGGCATGCACCTCGACGGCTACGGCTGTGCCGGCACCAACGCGGTCAGCTACGGCCTGGCCTGCCTGGAACTGGAGGCGGCGGACTCCGGCTTCCGCAGCTTCGTCTCCGTGCAGGGCTCGCTGTCGATGTACTCCATCTGGAAGTGGGGGTCCGAGGAGCAGAAGCAGGAGTGGCTCCCCCGGCTCGCCGCGGGTGAGGCCATCGGCTGCTTCGGCCTGACCGAGCCCGACTTCGGCAGCAACCCCTCGGGAATGCGCACCAGGGCCGTCCGCGACGGCGCCGACTGGATCCTCAACGGCTCCAAGATGTGGATCACCAACGGCGGGATCGCCGACGTGGCCACCGTCTGGGCGCAGACCGAGGACGGCGTCCGCGGGTTCCTCGTGCCGCGCGGGACGCCCGGCTTCACCACCCAGGACATCAAGCAGAAGATGTCGCTGCGCGCGTCCATCACCTCGGAGTTGTACTTCGACGACGTACGCCTGCCCGACTCCGCCCGGCTGCCGCACGCCCAGGGCCTGCGCGGCCCGCTGTCCTGCCTGAACGAGGCCCGCTTCGGCATCCTGTTCGGCGCGGTCGGCGCCGCCCGCGACTCCATCCAGTCGGCCATCGCGTACGCCGACTCCCGCGTGCAGTTCGACAAGCCGATCAGCGCCTTCCAACTCACCCAGAAGAAGCTCGCCGACATGAGCGTGTCCGTCGGCAACGCCGCCCTGCTCGCCGTGCACCTCGGCCGGCTCAAGGACCAGGGCCGCATCCGCCCCGAACAGATCAGCGTCGGCAAGCTCAACAACGTCCGTGAGGCGATCGCCATCGCCCGGGAGTGCCGCACCGTCCTCGGCGCGAACGGCATCTCCCTGGAGTACTCGCCGCTGCGCCACGCCAACAACCTGGAGTCCGTCCTCACGTACGAGGGCACCAGCGAGATGCACACCCTGGTCGTCGGGCAGGCGATCACCGGCTACCCGGCCTTCCGCTGACCGGCGCGGACCCAAGGAAGACGACCGTGAACATCGTCGTACTCGTCAAGCAGGTCCCGGACACGGCCGCCGAACGCACCCTCTCCGCGGCCGACCTCACCCTCGACCGTGAGGACACCGACCTCGTCCTGGACGAGATCAACGAGCGTGCCGCGGAAGAGGCGCTGACACTGAAGGAGACGGTGGGCGCCGAGGTCACCGTCGTGTCGATGGGCCCCGACTCCGCGCTGGAGGCCATCCGCAAGGTCCTGGCGATGGGTGCCGACCGCGGCCTCCACATCCGCGACGACAGGCTCCACGGAGCCGATGTGGTGACCACCGCGAAGGTGCTGGCCGCCGCCGTGCGGACCGTCGGGGACGTCGACCTCGTCCTCGCGGGCAACGCGACGACCGACGGACAGTCGAGCGCCGTCCCGGCGGCCCTCGCGGACCTGCTCGGGCTGCCGCAGCTGACGCACGCCCGGGAGGTGAGCGTGGACGAGGGCCGCGTACGGGTGGAGCGCGAGACGGAGGACGGCGAGGCGACGCTCGACGCGCCACTGCCCGCGCTGGTCAGCGTCACCGAGAAGATCAACGAACCGCGCTACCCCTCCTTCAAGGGGATCATGGCCGCGAAGCGGAAGCCGGTGGAGACGCTCGACCTCGACGACCTCTTCCCGGACGGGGACGGCAACGGTTTCCGTGTGAGTCGCACGCGTGTGCTGACCGCCGTACCGCGTCCGGCGCGGGTCGCGGGAACCCGTGTCACCGACGACGGCTCGGCCGGTCGGCATCTCGCCGCGTTCCTGATCGCCCAGAAGCTCCTCTGAACCGCCCGCCACCCGAGCACCCCCAGAAGCAGGCACCCATGCCCGATGTCCTCGTCCTCGTCGACCACGACGGGGAACGTGTTCACAAGTCCACCTACGAACTCCTGGCCGCCGCACGGCGGTTGGGCGACCCGGCCGCCGTCGTCCTCGGCGGCCCAGGCACCGCCTCGCGCCTCACGGAAGCCCTCGCCCGCCACGGCGCCACGAGCGTCCACGCGGCCGAGTCCGCCGAAGCGACGGAGTTCCTCACCACCCCGGCCGTCGACGCCCTCGAACTCGCGGTCCGCGAGGTCCGTCCCGCCGCCGTCCTGGTCTCGGCGACGACGGACGGCAAGGAGGTGGCCGGGCGACTCGCCGCGCGGCTGGACGCCGGGCTGCTGACCGACGCGGTCGACCTGGACCCGTCCGGCACGGTCACCCAGATCGTCTTCGGCGGTTCCTGCACCGTGCGGGCGCGGGTCACCCACGGCACACCGGTGATCGCCGTGCGGCCGGGGTCCTTCGAGCCGGAGGAGTGTCCCGTGGCGGCCGTACGGCACGACCTCGTCCTGCCGCCGATCGACCCCGCGGCGTCCGCCCGCGTCACCGGCCGCCGCGCAGCGCTCGCCGGTGACCGTCCCGCACTCACCGAGGCGGCCGTCGTCGTCTCCGGAGGGCGCGGCGTCGGAGGAGCGGACGGCTTCAAGGTGGTGGAGCGACTGGCCGACGCGCTGGGCGGTGCCGTGGGCGCCTCGCGCGCGGCGGTCGACGCCGGCTACTACCCGCACCAGTACCAGGTGGGCCAGACCGGCAAGTCCGTCTCGCCCCGGCTGTACATCGCCCTGGGCATCTCCGGGGCCATTCAGCACCTCGCCGGCATGCAGACCTCCAAGACGATCGTCGCCGTCAACAAGGACCCGGAGGCCCCGGTCTTCGGCCTGGCCGACTACGGCGTCGTGGGAGACCTGTTCGCGGTGGCCCCCCAGCTGACCGACGAAGTGGCCGCCCGCCGCGCGGGCGACTGACGCGGGCCGCGATCGCGACGACGGCGCGGCCCTTCGGGATGTCGGGGGGAGGGTGGTTCCACCTGCTTGATCGGGTTGGTCGAGCCCCCTGGACGGCTTGGCCGCCGTCGGGACGTGCGAACACGGCGCCGTGCGGAGCGATGCCGGCGCCGTCTTCCGTGGCACGTGGCACGTGCCACGTGGGGAAGGCGGCGTCAGGGCGGGTCACCGACGACCCGCCCTGACCGCTGAAGTTGGACGGTGAGTCCCGACCCGGCCGCTAGGTGATCGCCGATCAGGCGAAGAGGCGCCCCTACGCCTGATCGGCGTAGGGGCGCCTCTTCGCCTGATCGGCGGTGCGGCCGGCCAACCGCGAGGTCCGTCACGCCGGAGCCCGCGCCGAAGGGGCCGTCGGGGCCGCGAGGCGGCAGCAGCCCCGTCCTGAGCGGCCCCCTCGGCACTGTTCCCGGCAACGGCGTCAGGAAGCCAGGCGTCGGAACCGGCTGCCGTGGAACACCAGCGGTTCGCGGTCGGGATCGGCCCTCAGCCCGTGGATCTCCAGCAGGACGATCGTGTGGTCGCCGCCGGGGAGTTCCGCGTGGACCGAGCAGTCCAGCCAGAGACTGGCACCGTGGATGTACACGCCGCCGTCCTCGCCGCTCTCCCAGTCGACGTTCGTGAACCGGTCTCCGTCCCGCCCGGCCAGCGAGCGGCAGACCAGATCCTGTCCCTCGGCCAGGACGCTCAGCCCCAGCTGTCCCTGCCGTCGCAGCTTCGGCCAGGTCGACGAGGTGTCCTGGACACAGACCGAGACCAGAGGCGGTCGAAGGGAGACCGGCGTGAAGGTGCTGGCGACCATGCCCACCGGCGTACCCGCGTCGAGTGCGCACAGAGCCGTCACCCCGGACGGGAAGCAGCCGAACGCCTGGCGCAGCACGGCGGGATCCGTGGGCGCCGTCACGAGCGGGCTCATCGGACGTCCTCCAGACCCGACAGGACCGCGCCCAGGCGCCGCAGCGACCCGTTGTTGCCGGCCACGTGCTGGGAGACGCAGCGGACGTCGCGCCAGCGCCGCTGCAGGGGGTTCGAGCTGTACAGCCCGGAGCTGCCCGACAGCGTCATGATCTCGTTGAGGATCCGGATGCCCTCGTGGTGGATGTGCTGGTGGCAGCCGGTGTGAGCGAACCACTCGGTCGAGGTGGGCTCGTCCCCCGCGAGCGCCCGGTCCATGACCGTGCGGCCGGTCTGCTCCAGCAGTGCCCACAGCGCGGCGGTGCGCAGATGCAGCTCGGCGAACTTCTCCTGGAACACCGGGTCCTCTCCGATGACCATCCTCGGGTCGAACGCCGGCCGCTTGGCCACGGCCAGTTCCGCGAGGTCGCCGAGCGCCCCGTCCAGGCAACCGATGATGACGGCGTCGTGCGAGGCACCGGTGGCGGCGTACGGCAGGCCGTAGAAAGGCGCGGGGATGTGGTTCTCGCCCACCAGCGGGCCCGTGAAACGCTCGGGAACGAAGACGTCGTCCATCGTGAAGTCCGTGCTCTGCGTCGCTCGCAGGCCCACCGCGTCCCAGGTGTCGAGGAACGTGGCCTGTTCGGGGCGGAGCAGCGCGACGCGCATGTCCGGGCGGCCGTCCGGCAGCGGGGGCGCGCCGTCGACCACGAAGCCCGCCAGCAGCCAGTCCGGGGTGAACGAGCCACTGGCCAGCGGCCAGCGCCCACTGAGCCGGTAGCCGCCCGCCACGGGGGTCGCGCGGCCCTTGGGGGCTATCGCCCCACGCAGCATCAGGTCGGCACCGTCGCCGAACACCTCTCGCTCAAGCGTCTCCCGCGGCAGCGATCGAACGAAGAACCAGGCCATCGAGGCCGCCTGAACGGTCCAGCCCGTCGACCCGTCGGCCCGTGAGATCTCCCGGACCACCCGAGCGCTCTGCACGAGGTCGAACTGCTCGCCGCCCCATGCCCGGGGCAGGCTCATCCGGAACACACCGGCCTCGCGCAGAGCGGCGATGATCTCCGCGGGAACGGCCCGGGCCTCCTCGGCCTCGGCGGAACGTGCGGCGATCTCGGGCAGGTGCGTACGGACCCGGGCGAGTACGCCGTCATGGGCCGCCCGGTTGTCGGGCGAGGTCGCGGCGAGCAACGTCGTCATGATCGATCCTTGGGGATGTGTGCGGCCGGGGAGCGTCCGGGCCGCTTCATGGCTGATGGAGGATGCCTCACACGGCTTGGCGGAACGGCCGCTCCGGTGGGAGCACGGCGGCCGCTTCCGGGGCGGTCGGCGTGGACGGAAAACGTCGCCCTGGGCCGTACCCGCCCCTCTTCGCGGGGGCGTTCGTGCTCGTCCTGCACGAACGCCGTACGAGGAGGCGCCTCGGGAACTGCTCGCATGATGCGGGGCGGAACGAGGGTCCCGCTTGTGCCCGGGAGCACAGGTTAATTGCGTGCCTGAGAACACGTCCCCGAGCCGGTTGCGGATGGCCCCGGAGGACTTACCATTCCTCGCCAGGAGTGCCGTTCGAGTCCGTTCCTCGAGGGCCGGACGCACCGGGAGGAGAGCCGCATGCCCCGGATCACGACGCCGAGCCACGGCACGGCCACCGAGCGGCTGGAATGCTGGCGGCACGCCGTGAGCGACAACCTGGTGCCCCTGGAGGTCCTGCCCCGCGAGAGCACCGACTTCAGCGCGTCCCTGCACGCCGTGAGGGTCGGCCAGGTGCAGATGTCGGTCATCTCGGCCGCACCGCACAGCATCGCGCGCACCCGCCGGCACATCGCCTCCGACGCCCCCGACTTCTTCCAGCTCACACTGCAGCTCACCGGGCAGGGCGTGCTCACCCAGCTGGACCGTCAGGCCCGGATCGGTCCGGGCGAACTGGTCGTCTACGACACGCGCCGCCCCTTCACCTACGAGCTCGACGAGTCCCACACCGGTCTCGTGCTGATGTTCCCCCAGGCCATGCTGCAGTTGACGGGCCGTGACCTGGCACGTGTGACGGCGACGCCGGTGCCCTGCCACGACGGCCTCGGACAGGTGGTCCTGCCCCTCCTGCGAGGGCTGGCACGTCAGATGGAGCACCTGGAGGCCAGGGCCACGCCACGGCTCGTCGACAACGTCGTGGACCTGATCGGCACCCTGCTCGTGGAGCACGCCGACGTGGCTCGCACGACCGAGGCGGACGGCTCGGACCGGCTCACCGAGCGGGTCCTCGTGCACATGGAGCAGCGGCTGGCCGACCCCGGGCTGAGCCCGGAGGGGATCGCGGCGGCCCACCGCATCTCCCGGCGCTACCTCTACAAGTTGCTCGCGGCGCAGGGGTACACGGTCTCGGGCTGGATCCGGGAACAGCGTCTCGCCCGGTGCCGCCGCGACCTCGCCGATCCCGCCCTGGACCACCTGCCGGTCGGCGCCATCGGCGGGCGCTGGGGATTCGCCGACCCGGCCCACTTCAGCCACGCCTTCAAGGCGGCGTACGGCATGAGCCCCCGAGAGGCGCGCAGGGCCCCCAGGCCCTTCTGACGGATCTCCACGGCGTCGCGACGCCCGGCACACCGAGAGCACGCACCGAACGCCGCTCCTTCTCCCACGGAGAGCCATCAGAAGGGCCCTGGACGACAGCGGCCGGCCGACGCGGGAGTGCTCCCGAGGACGGCCGGCAGCCCTCAGGCAGTCCGGTAGCTGAAGAAACCCTGCCCCGACTTACGGCCCAGCAGACCCGACTCGACCATGCGGCGCAGCAACGGGGGAGGGGCGTACAGCGGCTCCCTGTACTCCTCGTACAGTGCCTCGCCTATCGCCGCCACCGTGTCCAGACCTATCAGGTCGGCGAGGCGCAGCGGCCCCATGGGGTGAGCGCAGCCGGCGGTCATCCCCGTGTCGATGTCCTCGGCCGTCGCCGTGCCGGAGCCGACCATCCGGACCGCTGCCAACAGGTAGGGAATCAACAGGGAGTTCACCACGAAGCCCGCCCGGTCCTGCGTGACGATCGTCTGCTTGCCCAGCGTCTCGGCCGCGAAGGCGCGCACCCGCGTCCGGGTGGCCTGCGAGGTGTGCAGGGTGGGGATGATCTCGACCAGCGGCATGACGGGGACCGGGTTGAAGAAGTGCAACCCGATCACGGATTCCGGCCGTCCTGCCGCGGCGGCGAGCCGGGAGATCGGGATCGAGGAGGTGTTGCTCGCCAGCACGGTGGCAGGGTCGGTGATCACCTCGCCCAACTGCCGGAACAGTGCCGTCTTGGCCTGCTCGTCCTCGACGGCGGCCTCGACGACCAGGTCCGCCCCGCCCAGTCGGGAGAGATCGCCGGTGACCGAGATGCCGGCCAGAGCGCGGGCGCGGTCCTCGGGTTCGAGGGCACCACGCTTCTCCGCCTTGAGCAGGGAATCCGCCACGCCCACCAGACCGGCACGGGCCCTGTCCTCCGTCACGTCGCACAGCGTGACGCGCAGCCCGGCCCGTGCGCACACCTCGGTGATGCCCCGGCCCATCTGCCCCGCGCCGACGACGCCCACGTGTTCGATCGCTGTCATGTGTCTCCGCCTGTCCCTCCGTCGGGCGGCGTCGACCACCGCCGACCGGTGTGTGGTTGGTGTCGAGCGTAGGTCCGACACACCCCCTCTGACCTGCCCGGACAGTGCGACATCCGCGCACAGACATGCGTCGGACGCGCCGTACACCGAGCGGGATCCGGCACTCCGATCCGGCACTCCCGTCCGGTACTTCGATCCGGCACCGGATCCGGCGCCGGGATGCGGGAACGCCAAAACACCCCGCGGCGGCGTCAGGGCAGAACAGGACCGCCGCGGGGTGTGCTTGGGGGTTACGTGGGTCAGTGGGTCAGTGGGTCAGTGGGTCAGCGGGTCAGGGGGTCAGGGGATGACGACGTAGTTGCCGAAGCCGCCGTCGGGATCCGTGGCCCGCCCCGAGATCGCCTCGTTGACCTCGGCCAACGGAAACGGCTTGGTGATCAGGTAGGACAGGTCCAGGGCTCCCGTCGCGACCATGTCGGCCACTTCCTGGCCCTGCGCCGTGCTGAACCAGTTGGAGCCGATGAGCTGGACCTGCTCGTCCATGAGCCACTTCACGTCCACGGGCAACCGGTCGGCCACACCGCCGACGTTGACCACCTTGCCGCCCCGGCGGACGCCCCGCATGGAGTCCAGCATCGTCTCCACGGGGGCCTTGGCGCCGAGCGCGCTGATGACGAAGTCCGCCCCCTCGCCGCCGGTACGGGACTTGGCCCACTCGCCGGTGGAGCCCTCGCCCAGCCGCATGACCTCGATCCGGTCGGGCGCCAACTCCTTGACCCGCTTGAGGAGTTCCTCGTTGCGGCCGGTTCCCAGGACCTTGGAGACACCCGAGGCCAGCGCGAGCAGCGTGGAGGCGACACCGAGCGTGCCGGTGACACCGTCGATCAGCGCGACCTGGCCGGGGCCGGCCGCGGCGTGTCTGAGGGCCCCGTAGGAGGTGCCGATGTAGCCGAGCTTGCCGGCCTGTTCGAACGTCATGGTGTCGGGGATGTTGACGATCGCGTACTGCGGTGCCGTCATGTACTCCGCGAAGCCGCCGTAGGGGTACAGATCGAAGATCCGCTGGCCGTCGCGCGAGGTGCTGAAGTAACCGTTCAGGGTGAAGTAGCGGCACCGGCTGAGCTCGCCGCCGCGGCACACCTGACAACTGCCGCAGGACCGCAGCGGGCTCACATAGACCCGGTCGCCGGGCTTGGTGTTGAGGACGGCCTCCCCGACCGCCTCGACGACACCCGCCGGGTCGAGACCGAATACCGCGGGCAGCTTGGGCAGCGGCTGGTGCGGGTACCAGGTGGGCCAGTTGTTGATCACATTGGCCATGTTCGGCACGATGCCGCAGGCCTTCACCCGCACCAGCACATCGGTCGGCCGCGGGGTGGGTACGTCGATCGTGTCCACCGACATCGGCTCACCGAGCGCGTGGAGTCGTGCAGCGAGCATTTTCGCCATGGAAACACTCCCTAATTGATATGCCGTACGGTGCCGACGACTACGAAGCGGGCAGCGAATTCGGGAACGGATTCGGGTAGTTGTCCTCAAGGTCGATGCCCAGCAATCCCATGATGCGGACGCCGGAGTTGTACCAGGCGATGGACAAGGAGAGTTCGACCAACTGCTTGTCCGTCAGGTGGGCGGCGGCGGCACGCCATGTCTCCTCGGACACGTCGACCCGGAGCGTGGACTCCGCCGCGAGGCGCATGACCGCCTTCTCCGTCTCGTCGAACAGGTCGGACGACTCGAAGTCGGCCACCGCCGCGAGCTGTTCCTCGCTGAGCCCGGCCTTGAGCCCGTGGGACTGGTGGTGCGCGACCTCGTACGCCGACCGGGTCGCGTGGCCCACGGTCAGGATGGCCAGTTCCCGCAGGCGGGGGCTGAGGTCGGCGGCCCGCAGCGCGTTGGCGTAGGTCAGGAAGGCGTCCAGCTGGGTCGGCGCGTGGGTCAGGGCGAGGAAGATGTTCGCCGTCGGGACCTTGCGCTCGGCTTCCAGCCGGTCGTAGAGCGGCTTCTGCGACTCGTCGGCGTCCTCGCGGCGCAGATAGGGGACGCGTGCCATGGGTGTCTCTCCTCCGGTAAGCAATGATCAGCGGGTGGACGGGGACTGTTCGAGCAGGAACCGTTCCAGCGACATGGGCTTCGGCGGCTCGGCCGGCGGGATCTGCTCGACCCCCACGAAGGGCGACGCCTCGAAGTACCACTTCTCCAGTGCCGGCAGGCCCCAGCGGGCGTTGGTGCTCAGCGATCCCGCGTCCCAGCGCACCGGCTCGATCTCGGTGTCGATCGTCTGGTAGTGGCTGTTGAAGACCTCCACCCGGTGCCCGTCGGGGTCCCGGAGGTAGGCGAAGAGCATCCCGCCCGGCCCGTGCCGGCCGGGACCGCGCTCCACGCCCTCGCCGTAACCCTGGATGCCCGCGAAGTCGCAGGCGGTGAAGATGTCGTGGCTCTCGGAGACGGTGTACGCGAAGTGGTGCAGGGCGGGCCCGGTGTTCTCGACGATCGCCAGGTCCAGGCAGGTGCCCTTCCGGTACATGAACGCGCCCAGCAGCTTGTCGCCGTGCGCCAGGTACTCGGAGTTGCGAAAGCCCAGTTCGCCGTAGAACGCGCACAGCTCGTACGTGTCCGGCGCGAAGGTCTGGTAGTGATCGAGCCGCTGCGCGTGTGCGCCCTTGTGGAGCTGGAAATCGATGTGCAGCCTCGGCCGGGTCTCCATGTGCGCGCAGAGTTCGAGCGGTGTGCCGACGGGGTCGCTGACGTGCAGGGTCCGGCCCTGGTACGGGGCGTCGACCCATTCGGCGGGCAGCCCCCGCTCACGGAACCAGGCGTACGCGAGGTCGAGGTCCTCGTCGAAGAAGACCCGGAAGCCGATCCTCTCGCAGGAGCCCGCGCCCGCGCCCTCGTCGGCCAGTTGCAGGACGAGGCTGTGGTGGCAGGCCTCCGCCAGACCGCGGAGGTAGCAGGTGCGCTCGTCCTCGTCGCTGACGACGAGTCCCAGCACATTCACGTAGAAGTTCCGGCTCTCGGCCAGATCGGCGACGGTGAGCCGGACATGGCTGGAGCGGGTGATGTTGAAACTGGGGCGCAGATTGACGGGCGGCAGCATGCTGGTCTCCGTGCTCGGATCGGCTCTTTGTTTTCGCCGGCTGTGCTACTCAGTGTCGCGCGGCGGTTTTCGGCTCGGCGGTACAGGCCTCAGGTTTTCGGCTCGGCGGTATCAGGCCTCGGAATCACGGCTGGCCCCGGAGGCGTCGGAGTCGGCGAAGGTGAAGGCGGACCACCCGCTGAATTCGGCGGAATCACCGAGGGACTCCTCGATGCGCAGAACCTCGTTCCATTTGGCCATGCGCTCGGACCGGGTGAACGAACCCACCTTCAGCTGGCCGGCGTCCCAGCCCACGCTCAGATGGGCGATGGTGATGTCCTCCGTCTCGCCGGAACGCGCCGAGACGATCGTGCCGAAGCCGGCTTCCTTTCCGGCACGCAGTGCCTGGAACGCCTCCGTGATCGTTCCGGCCTGGTTCGGCTTCACCAGGACGGCGTTCGCCGCGCCGTCACTCGCCGCGGCCTCCACGCGCTTGGCGTTCGTGACCAGGTAGTCGTCGCCGATCACCTGGCAGCGCCGACCGTAGCGCCGGGTGAACTCCACCATGCCGTCGTGGTCGTCCTCGCCGACCGGGTCCTCGACGGACAGGATCGGGTACTGCTCGATCCAGCCGCCGAGCATGTCGATCAACGCCGCGGTGTCGAGGGTGCGGTCGTCCAGGGCGAGCGTGTACCGGCCTCCGCTGCCGAACTGCGACGCCGCGACGTCCAGTGAGATGCCCACCTCGGTCGAGGGAGTGAAGCCCGCGGTCCCGATGGCGCGGGTCAGCATCTCCAGCGCTTCCTCGTTGGAGTCGAACGCGGGCCAGAAGCCGCCCTCGTCGGCCACGCCCTGGGCCTTCCCGGCCGCGCGCATCAGGCTTCCGGCCGCCCGGTAGATCTCCGCGGTCCAGTCCAGGGCCTCGGCGAAACTGGCCGCGGCCGGGCACATCACCATGAAGTCCTGGACGTCGACCCGGCGGTCCGCGTGGGCGCCGCCGCCGAAGATCTGGATCTCGGGCAGGGGGATGCGGACCGGGCGTTCGCCCGCCAGGTGCCTCCACAGCGGTACGCCCGCCGACGCGGCGGCGGCGTGCAGGACGGCCATGGAGGTGGCCACGATCGCGTTGCCGCCGAGACGGCCGCGGTCGGTGGTTCCGTCGAGGTCCACCAGGAGCCGGTCGACGCTCTCCTGGTCGGCCGCGTCGTGGCCGGTGAGGGCGGGCGCGATCTCGTCGTTCACCGAGCCGACCGCGCCCCGGACGTCGAGCCCGCCGAAGCGGCTGCCGCCGTCACGGCGGTCGAGTGCCTCGCCCTGGCCCGTCGAGGCACCCGCCGGTGCGATGGCCCGCCCGAGCGCGCCGTCCGCGAGGCGGACCTCGACCTCCACGGTCGGCCGCCCGCGGGAATCCCACACCCTGCGGCCCTGGAGCTTGGCGATCCGCGCATCTGACATGCGGTGCAACCTTTCGGAGTACGGACGACCGCGTGAGCGTCGGGAGCTCGTACCGGCCGTCGGGAAAGGGACGTCCGCACGACGGAAGGCGTGCGGAGGTCGTCGTCGGCGAACGGGCGCGGGCGTGGGCCCCGAGGGGCGCTCCCCGCGTCGGTTCGGCGACGCCG
This sequence comes from Streptomyces akebiae, assembly GCF_019599145.1. Lineage (NCBI taxonomy): Bacteria > Bacillati > Actinomycetota > Actinomycetes > Kitasatosporales > Streptomycetaceae > Streptomyces > Streptomyces akebiae. Next base: position 8,940,456 of record NZ_CP080647.1, read on the forward strand.
AGAGCGAGCGGAAGCTCGGTGCGGCTCTCTCGGTGGAGTGCTAACGATAGCGCAATCGTGCGAACTGTCGAGCGTGATGTCAAGAGGTGGGCCGTCCTGTACTCCGCCCGGTTCGTCACGAGGACGGAGCCTCTTGGTTCGCCCCACCGCGAATGCTATCGTTCGCACGATCCCGCTCCGACAAGGCTCCGGCGGGTCCGCGCGCTTCCTGGACGGACGGACAGCACAGGAACGGGCGGGTCCGCCGGTCCGGGGCGCGGCCGAAAGGAAAGTGGGCCCGACATGACAGCCGAACCCTCTGTGGCGCCGATGACTCTCACCACCGTGGTGGCCAGCACTCGTCCCGGACGGGTGGGAAGATCCGTCGCGGACTGGTTCACCACCCGGGCCGCGGAGTGCGAACACTTTGACTCGCACACCGTCGACCTGCGAGAACTCGACCTTCCCTTCTTCGACGAACCTCATCCGCCCGCCCTGAGGCAGTACACGAGGGACCACACCCGGCAGTGGAGCCGGATCGTCGAGGCGTCGGACGCGTTCGTCTTCGTCACTCCCGAGTACAACGGCGGCTTCCCCGCCCCTTTGAAGAACGCCTGGGACTACCTCGTCGTGGAGTGGCAGCACAAGCCGGCGGCGTTCGTCAGCTACGGGGGAGTCTCGGCGGGCACCCGGGCGGTGCAGATGGGCAAACAGGTCGTGGCGAACCTCAGGATGCTGCCGATCGGCCCGACCGTCAGCATCCCCTTCGTGGGCGAACTCGTCGAGGACGGTGTCTTCCGGCCCGGCAAGATCCACGAGGCCGCGGCCGAGCAGGTGCTGGACGAACTCGTACGCACCGCCCAGGTGATGCGCCGGTTGCGCGCCGGCGCGTACTGAACCGTCGCCGGACGGATGGACGGAAGGCGCCCGAAGCATCGTGCTTCGGGCGCCTTCCGTCCATCCGCGGCGTCGCAGTGCTCAGTGATCCCGGGACGCGGCCCGCCCGTCCGGCGACGCCGTACTGCCGCGCACGATCAGCGATCCGGGGGAGACCGACGTGTACGGGCCGTCGTTGGCCGGCTTGGTCTTGAGGCGGCGCATCAGCCACAGCGCGCAGCCGGTGGCCATCTCCTCGATCGGCAGGCCGGTGGTGGTGAGCCCGGGGCCCCACCAGGAGAATCCCGGCTCGTCGCCGAAGCCGATCACGGACAGCTCCCGGGGTACCTCCACGCCCTGTTCGGAGAGTTCCTCCAGGACTCCCCGGGTGAGCTGGATCGAGCCCAGCACCAGGGCGGTGGGCGCGTCCGGGGCCGTCAGCAGCCGACGCATCGCCTGGCGGCCGTGGTCCACGGACGACGGCGGCGCCAGCTCCGTTCGCGCGGTGTCGGCGTTCAGCCCGCCCTCGGTCAGGGCGGTGCGGAAGCCGCGCAGACGCTCCGCGCCGGTCGGCAGCTCCTCGGGTCCGCCCAGGTACGCGATACGCGTGTGCCCCTCGGCCACCAGGTGCGCGGTGGCCCGGCGCAGCGCCTCGTGGTCGTCCACGCCGAACCACTGGGTGCCGAGCGAGGGGTGGCGGCGCAGCAGTTGCAGGTGCGGCACCGTGCGCAGGAGCTTGACGGAATCGCCGTGCGGGCGTGCGGTGGGCACGATGATGACGCCTGCCACGCGGGTGGCGGACAGCTCGCGCAGATGGCGCAGCTCCACCATCCGGTCGTCGTCGGTCTCCGCGAGCATCAGCTGGAAGCCCTCGGCCTCCATGTTCTTCGACAACTCGTGCGCGATGGTCGAGTAGAAGCTGTTGCGGATGTCCGGGATCACCAGTCCCACCACATTGCTGGACGCCCCGCGCATCATCCGTGCCGCGCGGTTGCCGACGTATCCCATCTCCGAGGCCGCCTGGCGGACCTTGAACTTGGTCTCCTCGCTGATGCGGGGATCGTCGGCGAGTGCCCGGCCGACCGTCGAGACGGAGACTCCGAGGCGTTCGGCGATGTCTCTGGTCGTGATCACGTAAGGGTCCCCTCGAACTCGCTGATCCCGCGCCGTCACTTTCCGTGTGCCAACGATAGCACTTACGTCGCGCTCCGTGGTCGGGAGGGAGGGGCGCGGGGTCGATCGTCCCGCTCGTGCTAACGTTAGCATTGCTGGATGGGACATGCAGCCGTCTGCGGCTGCCTAGCTGCGGAGGTTTCCGTGCGCATCATCAGATATGCCGTCGACGGTGTGTCTCACTACGGAGAACTCGTGTCCGGTGACCACCGGATCGCGAGATGCGAGGGCGATCCCTTCAACGGGCTTTCCCCCACCGGGCATTTCGACGAAATGGCCGACGCGGTCGTTCTCGCGCCGCTGGAACGGCCGCGCGTCTTCGGGTTCGCCTACAACTACGCCGCACATGTCGACGAGACCGATCGTGCGCTTCCGGACGTTCCCGTGTGCTTCATGAAACCGAGTACCGCGGTGATCGGTCCGAACGAGGCCATCGTCTATCCGGCGGATGGGGAACTGGTCCATTTCGAAGGCGAGTTGGTCGTCGTCATCGGAAAGGAGGCCCGGCATGTGAAGCCCTCTCAGGCGCACGAGTACATCCTCGGCTACACGTGTGGCAATGACGTCAGCGACCGCGTCGTCCAACGCAGGGAAAGCGCGTTCGGCACGCTTCTCATCGGGAAGGGGCAGGACACCTTCGCCCCCCTCGGGCCGGTGATCCAGACCGGGCTCGATCCGTCGTCGCTGACGCTGACGACCCGGGTGAACGGCACCGTCATGCAGTCGGCGAGCACCGCTGACCTGCTGCTCACCGTTCCCGACCTCATCGGCTACCTCAGCCGCCATCTCACGCTGCTGCCCGGAGACGCGATCATGACCGGCACGCCGGCCGGCGTCGGACCGATCCGACCGGGTGACGAGGTCGAGGTGGAGATCGAGGGCATCGGCGTCCTGCGCAACCCGGTGGTCGCCGAGGCCCGCTGACCCCTCGCCCCGGGACACGCGTCAGGGCCTGCCCACCGCTCGGCGGTGGGCAGGCCCTCGGCGTTTCCGCTAGCGGACCGCGTTATTGAACTGCGAGGTGCGCACGAAGGCCAGGGCCCCGACGCCCACCAGCGGCAGCACCGTGACCTGCAGCAGTCCGGCCTGGGCCCAGCCGAAGGAGTCCACCAGCGTGGCGAAGAGCAGGCCCGAGAACGCCGCCGGCCCGTAGTAGCTGGTGACGAAGAGACCGGAGGCGCGGCCGATCTGCCCGGGGCGCACGGCCCGCTGTATGGCGCTGTTGGTGTTGGGATAGATGAAGCCCAGCCCGAAGGCGCCCATGAGGAAGGCGAAGACGCACTGCAGGCCCACGCCGGCCTGTGTCTCGTAGATGCACACGCTCACGGCGGAGACGGCCACCAGGCTCAGCATCAGCAGGTTGCGCTGGTTGAAGCGGTCGCCGAGCCAGCCGCCGAACACCGCGGTCATGCCGCCGAAGCCGAGGAGGCTCATGGCCAGGGCGGCCTGCCCCGGGGTGTAGTGCAGCGAGGTGATGAGGTAGGTCGGGTAGAGGCCGAGGAACCCGTAGATGGCGACGCCGCTGACGACGGCGTGGACGGCCAGCGCGACGGTGTTGCGGTTGTAGGCGGAGGCCGGCATGTACTCGTACGTCCCGGTCGCGGCGACCTTCTCCACGGAGTGCTCCGTCAGGCCCGTCCGCACCAGGAACAGCGAGACGGCGGCGATCAGCAGCCCCGCAGCGCCGAACAGGTAGAACGGCGAGTGCCAGGTCCCGTGCATGCTCATGAGCTCGACACCGATGAGCGGGGCGATGAAGACGCCGATCGAGTAGCCCACACCGATCACGCCGAAGGCGAGGCCGCGGCGGTGGGCGAAGAAGGCGCCGATGGCCGCGAAGATGGCGGCGGACTGCATGCCCTCACCGAAGCCGGAGACGACCCGGTACAGGGTCATGTCGGCGAAGCCGGTGGCCAGTGGTGTGGCCATCGTGCCCAGGGAGTAGATCACGATGCTGGCCAGCAGCACGGTCTTGCGGCGGAAACGGTCCAGGAGGTAGCCGGCGGGAAGGCCGGCCAGGGCCATGCCCAGGGTGAAGTTCGTGGCCAGCAGCCCGCCCTGCTCCAGGGAGAACCCGTACTCCTCGCGGATGTTGGGCAGCAGGGGCGGGAAGACCTGGCGGTCCATCGCGTTGACCATGTACGACAGGACGATCAGCAGAAAGCCCACGCCGATCATGGGGCGGGAAAGGGGAGGTCGACCGCTCACCGGTGTTTCGCCGGCGGGCGTCGCGCTGGTGTCGACCTGCGCTGCGTGAGACATAGCGGCTCCTGATGGGGAAATCGCCGGGGCGTGCCGCGGCGGATCCGTCGCCGTCCGGGATCGTGTGTGGCCGTCGGGCCGGGGACGTACGGACGATGACGGGAAAGGGCGAGCTGAAACACGGACCGGGCCGGCGACGGCTGTGCGGTCGGCGACCGGTGGAATGGGGACGGCGAGGGCTGACGCGCGGTCGGACGCCGCATGCGGAATTCAGCCGGGTACCGCCCGTCGGTGACATCCGTGGCTATGGCGTCTTCGACAGCTGGACTTCGTGTGGACACTTGTCGGTCACACGGTCGGCGCTGGCCAAAACCATGAAGGGAACTATCGGGCGCGTCAAGATGTGGACCGCGGTTTTCTCGGGGGCTTTCTGTTGTTTCTGCGGTCTTGACGTCCTGGCGACGGTGAGTGCTATCGTTAGCACCACGTGGCTGTGACACAGTGATTCGACGTGCCCCGACACCCCGTGATCCGCACCAGGGGCCGACCGCGACGCCCGCCCGGCCACAAGTCGTCGGGCGTCGACGACTTCCATGACCTCACCACCCCGCTCCTCAAGGCGGCCGACGGCCCTTCGGACGAGTTGTCGGCCGCCCCTTCGGGAGCGGGCAGACCCGCGGCGGACATGACCGCGACCGGGAGCGAGAGCGACCGGCCCGCCGCGACCGCACGATTCTGCGAGGACACCTGCCATGAACCCATCGAGAGACCCGTCGAGGAACCCGTCGAGCCGCCCGGGGACCGTGCTGCTCACCGACTACGCCTGGCCCGACGACCTCGTCGAGCGTGCGGTCATCGAGGGGGCGGGCCACACCCTGGTCACCGGACCCGCCGAGCCCGCCTCCGCCGAGGCCGTCGAGGAGCTCGTGGCCGCGCACCGGCCCGACGGGATCCTGACCTGCTGGGCGCCCGTCTCGGCCGCCGCGATCGGCAGCTCGCCGGAGCTGCGGATCGTGGCCAGGCTCGGCGTCGGCCTCGACAACATCGCCGTGGAGGCCGCCACCGACCGGGGCGTCTGGGTCACCAACGTGCCGGACTACTGCGTCGAGGAGGTCGCGGACCACGCCGTCGGCATGGTGCTGTCCTGGGCGCGGGGCCTGGCCGTCTTCGACCGGGAGGTCCGCGCGGGACGCTGGGACCCGGCGAGCGCACGCCTGCGCCGAGTGTCGACGCTGACCTGCGGCGTCGTCGGATACGGGCGCATCGGACGAGCCACCGCGCGGCGGCTCGGAGCGTTCGGCTGCCGCGTCCTGGCCCACGACCCGCACCCGCCCGCCGACACCCAGGGCGTGGAGATGGCGGGTCTGGAAGAACTGCTGCGCCGCAGCGACGTGGTGATCCTCCACCTGCCGCTCACGCCGGAGACGCACCACATCATCGGCGCCGAGGAGCTGGCGCTGATGCCACCGGGCGGCCTGCTGGTCAACGTCAGCCGGGGCGGTCTGGTGGACACCGACGCGGTGATCAAGGCACTCGACAGCGGACACCTGGACGGGGCCGCCTTCGACGTCCTGGAGACCGAGCCGCACGTCCCCGACGGACTGCTGGCCCAGCGGGGCGCGCTGCTCACCCCGCACGTGGCGTTCTCCTCCGACGCCTCGGTCACCGAGCTGCGCCGCCGCGCCGCCGAGGAGGTCGTGCGGATCCTCGCGGGCGAGGCACCGGCTCACGCCCGCAACAGCCCGAGCGGTCCGGCCACGGGGTCGGGTGACCCGCGATGAGCTCGCCCACCGCGCCGATGAGCCCCATACCGGGTCCGGACCCGGTCCTGCCCCCGGACCCGGTCCTGCCCCCGGAGGCGGTCCTGCCCCCGGAGGCGGTCCTGCCCCCGGAGGCGGCCCTGCCCCCGGAGGCGGAGCCGGGCGCCTCTCCCGCCGCCTTCCTGCTCGCCCGCGGTCTTGCCCGACCCGGTGAGGCCGCCCGCTGGACGCCGCTGGCCGGCGGGGTCTCGTCCGACCTGTGGCGGGTGGACCTGCCGGGACGCTCGCTCTGCGTGAAGCGGGCGCTGTCCCGGCTGCGGGTCGCCGCCGACTGGCGGGCACCGGTCTCACGCAACGCCTACGAATGGGCGTGGATGCGGTTCGCGGCCCGGCACCGGCCCGACAGCGTGCCGGAACTGCTGGCCCACGACGCCGAGGCCGGTCTCTTCGCGATGGCGTTCCTGCCGCCCGAGCGGTACCCCGTGTGGAAGACGCAGCTGTTCCACGGCCGCGTGGAGGTGACGACCGCCGCGGCCGTCGGGGAACTGCTCGGCACCCTGCACGCCGCGAGCGCGAAGGACGCGGATCTCGCCGCGGAGTTCGCCACCGACGACAACTTCCACGCACTGCGCGTCGAGCCGTACCTGCTCGCCACCGCGACGGCGCACCCCGAACTGAGCGACCTCCTGCACGGCCTCGCCCGTCGCACGGCCACGACCCACCTCGCCCTGGTGCACGGCGACGTCAGCCCCAAGAACATCCTCGTCGGCCCGGCCGCGCCCGTACTGCTGGACGCCGAGTGCGCCTGGTACGGAGACCCTGCCTTCGACCTGGCCTTCTGCGTCAACCATCTGCTGCTCAAGAGCCTGGTGCTGCCGGCGTTCCGGGAGGATCTCCTGCGGTCCGCGCAGGTGCTGGCCGAGCAGTACCTGCGCTGTGTCGACTGGGAGCCACGGCAGGCACTCGACGCACGGGTGGCGTCCCTGCTGCCGGCGTTGCTGCTCGCGCGCGTGGACGGCAAGTCCCCCGCGGAGTACCTCACGGACGACCGGCACCGACAGTTCGTACGCGTGGCCGCCACGGCCCTGCTGCGGTCGCCGCTCCCGACGACGGCGGACCTGCTGACCACCTGGACGAAGGCACTCGACGGCTCGACCGACACGGCCTGACCCGACCGAGGAGAGACACATGCGCAGAGTTGTCACCGGGCACGACGAGCACGGCAGATCGGTCGTCGTCAGCGACGGCCCCGTCCCCCGCAGCCGGGAGTTCACCAGCCTGCCGGGCTGGGTCTCCCGTCTGCCATGGGCCACGGAACCCGGCGAGCCGGTCGGCCGGACCGGCGAGGACCCCACGCCGAAGGTCACCAGCCTCCTCCCGGCGCCGGGCGGCACGCGGTTCATCGTGCTCACCATCCCGCCGGACAGCGCGATGGCCGACCCGTCCTTCGACCCCGTCGCCTTCGACCGGGAACAACGGGCGGACTCGCCCGGCATCGCCGAGCTCATGGAGCCCGACGGCATGCACACCACGCCGACCGTGGACTACGGCATCGTGCTGCACGGCGACATCGTCCTCGAACTCGACGACGGCCACCGCACCCCCCTCTCGACCGGCGACATCGTGATCCAGAACGGCACCCGCCACAGCTGGCGCAACCTCGGCGACCAGCCGGTCACGATGGCCTTCGTCCTCGTCGGAGCGGAGCGCGAGGACTGAACCGGGTCGCCCGGGTCCGGACCACCGCCGACGCGCGGCACCGTCCGGACCACGTCCTCTCGGGGGCGGAAGCCCTTGTCAGGCGTCGTAGGTGTGGAAACCGCGGCCGCTCTTGCGGCCGAGGTGGCCTGCGGCGACCATCCGGCGCAGGAGGGCGGGAGGCGCGTACAGCGGCTCCTTGAACTCCTCGTACATCGACTCCGCCACGGACTGCGCCGTGTCCAGGCCGATGAGGTCGAGCAGGCGCAACGGCCCCATCGGGTGGGCGCATCCGAGTTCCATGCCCCGGTCGATGTCCTCCGGCCGCGCGGCGCCCGACTCCACCATCCGTACCGCGCTGAGAAGGTAGGGCACCAGGAGGGCGTTGACGACGAAGCCGGAGCGGTCGGGCGCCTGGATGGCCTGTTTGCCCAACTGCTCGGCCAGGCCGCGGGTGCGCCGCACGGTGTCCGCGCCGGTGGTCAGAGCGGGAATGAGCTCGACCAACCGCTGTACGGGCACGGGGTTGAAGAAGTGCATGCCGATGACCTGCGCGGGTCGCTCGGTGACGACGGCGAGATCGACGACGGGGATCGAGGAGGTGTTGGTGGCCAGGACCGCCGCGGGGTCCTCGACCGCTTTGTCCAGGGTGCGCAGGACGTCGGCCTTGATGTCGCGGTTCTCGGCGACGGCCTCGATGACGAACTGGCGGTCGGCCATGTCGCTGAGGTCATGGGTGAAGGACAGCCGGGCGAGGGCCTGGTCTCGCTGCTCCTCGCCGAGCTTGCCGCGCCGTACGCCTCGGTCCAGGGAGGCGGTGAGTCGGCGGCGGCCTGCCTCTAGCGCGTCCGGTGTGGCCTCGGCCACACGGACGTCGATGCCGACGCGGGCGGCGACTTCGGCGATGCCGGAGCCCATGAGGCCGCATCCGACGACGCCGAGCCGGGTGACGGGATCCATCTGAGGTCCTCTCTGATGAGCCGCTACGTGGTCCACGGGCTGGATCACACGTTGCGGCGGTACTGGCCGCCGACCTCGAAGAAAGCCTCGGTGATCTGCTCGAGCGAGCAGACCCTGGCGGCGTCCATGAGTACGGCGAAGACGTTGCGGCCGTCCATGGCCGCGTCCTTGAGGGCGGTCAGGGCCGTGTGGGCGTCGTCGCGATGGCGCGACTGACAGGTGCGCACGCGTCGCAGCTGGGACTGCTTCTCGTCCTCGGTCGCGCGCGCCAGCTCGATGACACCCGGCTCGGCCGTGTCGGCGTGGGCGTTGCGGAAGGTGTTGACGCCGATGATGGGCAGGGTGCCGTCGTGCTTGCGCTGCTCGTAGAGCATCGACTCGTCCTGGATACGGCCCCTCTGGTAGCCGGTCTCCATGGCACCGAGGACGCCGCCGCGCTCGCTGATCCGCTCGAACTCCAGGAGCACCGCTTCCTCGACCAGGTCGGTGAGCTCGTCGATGACGAACGAACCCTGCAGCGGGTTCTCGTTCATGGCCAGGCCCCACTCCCGGTTGATGATCAGCTGGATGGCCAGGGCCCTGCGGACCGAGTCCTCGGTGGGGGTGGTGACCGCCTCGTCGTAGGCGTTGGTGTGCAGGCTGTTGCAGTTGTCGTAGATCGCGATGAGTGCCTGCAGCGTCGTGCGGATGTCGTTGAAGTTCATCTCCTGGGCGTGCAGGGAGCGGCCGGAGGTCTGCACGTGGTACTTCAGCTTCTGGGAGCGCTCGCCCGCCCCGTACTTGTCCTTCATCGCGACGGCCCAGATACGGCGGGCGACCCGGCCGAGGACGGAGTACTCGGGGTCCATGCCGTTGGAGAAGAAGAACGACAGGTTCGGGGCGAAGTCGTCGACGTCCATGCCCCGGGCGAGGTAGGCCTCGACGTAGGTGAACCCGTTGGCCAGGGTGAACGCCAGCTGGCTGATGGGGTTCGCCCCGGCCTCGGCGATGTGATAGCCGGAGATCGACACCGAGTAGAAGTTGCGGACCCTGTTCGTGATGAACCACTCCTGGATGTCGGCCATCATCCGCAGCGAGAACTCGGTGGAGAACAGGCAGGTGTTCTGGCCCTGGTCCTCCTTGAGGATGTCGGCCTGCACCGTGCCGCGTACGTTCGCCAGCGCGTGCGCGCGCAGCTCGGCCGCCTCGTCCGGCGACGGATCGCGGCCCTCGGCGGCGCGGAACCTGTCGGTCTGCTGGTCGATGACGGTGTTGAGGAAGAACGCCAGGATGGTCGGCGCTGGTCCGTTGATGGTCATCGAGACCGACGTGGTGGGAGCGACGAGGTCGAAGCCGTCGTAGAGCGCCTTCATGTCGTCCAGCGTGGCCACCGACACACCGGAGGTGCCGACCTTGCCGTAGATGTCGGGACGTTCGTCCGGGTCGCGGCCGTAGAGCGTCACCGAGTCGAAGGCGGTGGACAGCCGGGTGGCCGGCTGACCCTCGGAGAGCAGCTTGAACCGGCGGTTGGTGCGGAACGGATCGCCCTCGCCGGCGAACATCCGCGCCGGGTCCTCGCCGTCGCGCTTGAAGGGGAACACCCCGGCCGTGAAGGGGAAGTAGCCCGGCAGGTTCTCCCGGCGCCAGAACCGCACCAGTTCCCCGTGGTCGGAGAACCGGGGCAGGGCGACGCGAGGGACCTTGTTCCCCGACAGGGACTCGCGGGTCAGCCGGGTGCGGATCTCCTTGTCGCGGACCTTCACCACCTGCTCGTCGCCGGAGTAGGAGGCGATGACGGCGGGCCATGCGCCGATCTGCTCCCTGACCTCGTGCGGGAGCCGCCTGACGGCGTCGTCGAGCAGCGTCCGGACGTTCCCCGCGTCGGAGCCCGCCTCGACGAGCTCGGCCTCGACCGCCTCCAGTCGCTGCACCCGCCGGGCCGCCTCGGCCAGCCTCCCGGTGTCCGCGTGGTACGTGCGGACGGTGTCGGTGATCTCGGCGAGATAGCGCACCCGGTCGGCCGGGACCACCTGGCGGATGCCCGAGGAGTGGCGCACGTCGACCGGTACCAGCGCGCCCTCGGACAGCGCCAGCCCCTTCCCGGCCAGGTCGGTCCGCAGGTGCTGGTAGAGCGCGGTGACCCCGTCGTCGTTGAAGGTCGCCGCCGAGGTGCCGTACACCGGCATGTCCTCGGGCCGCTTGTCGAACGCCTCCCGGTTGCGGACCAGTTGGCGGCCCACGTCGCGCAGGGCGTCCTTGGCGCCACGCCGCTCGAACTTGTTGATCGCCACGACGTCGGCGAAGTCGAGCATGTCGATCTTCTCCAGCTGCGAGGCGGCACCGAACTCCGGTGTCATGACGTACAGCGAGGTGTCCACGAACGGCACGATCGCCGCGTCGCCCTGGCCGATGCCCGGCGTCTCGACGATCACCAGGTCGAACCCGGCGGCCTTCACGACGTCGATCACGTCGGACAGGTGCTCGGGCAGCTCGTGGCTGCCGCGGGTGGCCAGACTCCGGAAGAACACCCGGTCCCCGTCCAGGGAGTTCATCCGGATCCGGTCGCCGAGCAACGCGCCGCCGCCACGGCGACGGGTCGGGTCGACCGCGATCACCGCGGTCCGCAGCTTGTCCCGCTGGTCGACCCGGAAGCGGCGCACCAACTCGTCGGTCAGCGAGGACTTGCCCGAGCCGCCGGTGCCGGTGATGCCCAGCACCGGCACGACCCGGGCCGCGGCGGCGGCGCGCAGGCGCTCCAGGAAGTCGGGAGGCAGCTTGCCGAGTTCGGCGCCGGTGATGGCGCGGGCGATCGCGAACCGGTCACCGGCGAGTACGGCGGCCGCGTCGGCCGGCCTGTCGTCCCAGAGGTCGAAGTCGCAGTCCCGCACCACCGAGTTGACCATCCCGGCCAGGCCCATCCGCTGCCCGTCCTCCGGGGAGAAGATGGTCACCCCGCTCCCGCGCAACCGGGCGATCTCGGCGGGCACGATGACGCCGCCTCCGCCGCCCACCACCCGGATGTGCTCCGCTCCCTGCGCGCGCAGCGACTCGACCAGGTACTCGAAGTACTCGACGTGCCCGCCCTGGTAGGAGGAGACCGCCACACCGTGCGCGTCCTCCTCCAGCGCCGCGTCCACGACCTCCCGCACCGACCGGTTGTGTCCGAGGTGGATCACCTCGGCGCCCTGGGACTGGAAGATCCGCCTCATGATGTTGATCGACGCGTCGTGCCCGTCGAACAGAGCCGAAGCGGTGACCAGGCGGACGGGGTGCACGGGTCGATGCTGATCGCTCATGAGGGCCTTCCCGGGCAGGGTGGGGTGCTGCAGGACGAAAGAGGTACGAAGAAATACTAGGACGTCCTAGTAAATTGCGGAGGTGATCGCTGTCACAGATCGAGGACGAGGCGTGGCCCGCACGAGCGGGAGACGCAGATGAGCATGGTGTCCCCGGCGGCCCGCTCCTCCTCGGTCAGCAGCGCGTCGCGGTGGTCGGGCGTGCCGTCGAGCACATCGGTCTCGCAGGTGCCGCAGGTGCCTTCCCGGCAGGAGAAGTCGACCGCGACGCCCGCCTCCTCCAGGGTTTCGAGCACCGAGCGGTCCGGGGGCACGGTGAGGGTGAGCCCCGAACGGGCGAGTTCCAGCTCGAAGGCCTCGGCCGGCTCGGCTTCCGCCGTCGGTGCCGACGGGGCGAACCGTTCGACGCCCAGGGCGCCGGGCGGCCAGCCCGCGCACTGCTCCCGCACCGCCCGCAGCAGGGGTTCGGGACCGCAGGCGTGCACGAGGGTGTTCTCCTCGGGCTCACCGAGGTGGGCGGCGAGATCCAGCAGGCCGTATTCGTCCTGCGGACGGATGAGCACACGGTCCCCGTACGGGGCGAGGCGGTCCAGGAACGCCATGGAGGTGCGGGTGCGGCCCCCGTACAGCAGCCGCCAGTCCGCCCCCGCGGCCGCCGCGGCCTCGACCATGGGGAGGATGGGCGTGATGCCGACGCCGCCGGCGATGAACAGATGGCGTGCGGCGGGCCGCAGCGGGAAGTTGTTCCGCGGTCCGCGGACCCGCACGGTGTCGCCTTCGCGCAGGTGGTCGTGGATGTACGCGGAGCCTCCGCGCCCCTGCGGCTCGCGCAGCACGGCGATCTGCCACGCCTCGCGTTGGGCCGGGTGCCCGCACAGGGAGTACTGACGGATCAGACCGCCGTGGGCGTCACCGTCGCCGGACTTGCCGGACTTGCCGGACTCGCTGTTGTCGCCGTTCTCGCTGTTCAGGAATACGTCGACATGGGCGCCCGGCGTCCAGGAGGCCAGCGGACCGCCGTCGGGGCGGCGAAGGGTGAGGCAGACCACGCCGTCGGCGGCGATGGTGCGGCTCGCCACGGTGAGGGTCGTGTCGATCGGGGGCAGTCGGTCGTTCATGGGGGTCGGCTCCGGGGCTCAGGCGGGTGTCGGTACATGCAGCAACAGCGCGTCGCCCTGGCCGCCGCCCCCGCACAGGGCCGCCGCTCCGCTGCCGCCTCCGCGCCTGCGCAGTTGCGCGGCGAGAGTCAGCACCAGCCGGGCTCCGGTCATGCCGACCGGGTGCCCGAGCGCGATCGCTCCGCCGTTGACGTTCACCTTGTCCAGGGGGATGTCCAGCTCCCGCAGCGAAGCCAGGGCCACTCCCGCGAACGCCTCGTTGATCTCGAACAGATCCAGATCGGCGGCCTTCAGCCGGCCGTCCCGGGTCAGGGCGTCGCGGACCGCGCCCGCCGGCTGGACCAGGAGCGAGGGATCCGGGCCCGCGACCGTGCCGTAGGCGCCGATCTCGGCGAGCGGCGTCAGGCCCTCCCACCGGGCGCGTTCCGCGCTCATCACGACGACGGCCGCGGCGCCGTCGGAGAGCTGGGACGAGTTGCCCGCCGTGATGGTGCCCGCGCCGGAGAAGGCCGGCCGCAGGCGCCCGAGCCCCTCGGCGGTGCTCCCGGGCCGTACGCCCTCGTCGGTGTCCACCACCGTCTCTCCCCGGCGTCCGGCCACGACGACCGGGGTGATCTCCTCGGACAACGCGCCCGACTCCTGCGCGAGGGCGGCTCTTCGGTGGGACAGCGCGCTGTACTCGTCCTGCTCCTCGCGGGTCAGGGCGAACGGCTGCTGGTATCGCTCGGTGGCCGCGCCCATGGAGACGCCGTCGAAGGCGCAGACGAGAGCGTCGCGGTCGAGGGCGTCCTCCACCGCCGTCGAACCGTACTTCCAGCCGGTGCGGGCTCCGCGCAGCAGATGCGGGGCGCCGGACATGGACTCCATGCCCCCGGCGACGACGACCTCATGACGTCCGGAGGTGATCATGAGGTCGGCCAGGGCGATGGCGTGCAGACCGGACAGGCAGAGCTTGTTGACGGTGCTCGCGGGGACGGAGAACGGGATGCCGGCGCCGATCGCGGCCTGCCGGGCCGGGTTGGGGCCGGCCCCGGCCTGGACGACATGGCCCATGACGACGGCCTGCACGGCCGCCGGATCCAGGTGGGCGGCGGACAGGGCCGCGCCGATGGCGTGGGCGCCGAGGTCGACCGCGGACAGGGTGCTCAGGGTGCCCATCAGTTTGCCGATGGGTGTCCTGGTTCCGGCGACGATGACGGATCCGGGCATGGCGGGGCCTCCTTGGGCGATTCAGAGGGATCCGGCGGCCGCGTCGACGGCGCGCTCGGCGATCAGGTGGGCCGTCTCGTTGACCGAGTGCAGGACGAGTCGCCCGCCCGGCATCCGCCGCACGCGGCTGACCGAGGTGTAGCCGGGGTGGAACCAGAACATCGTGGGCAGGCCGAGCATCGTCGCGAGATACGTGTTGATGATTCCGCCGTGGCACACGGCCGCGACCCGCTCGCCGGGGTGGGCGTCGAGAATGGTGTCCATGGCGCGTACGGCACGCGCACGGAAGGCGTCCCAGTCCAGGTCCGGTACGAAGTCCTCGTACCGTCCCTCGGAGAGCGCCACCGACCGGGGGTCGTCCCGCTGTATCTGCTCGGGCGGCGTGTAGGGATGCGAGACGTCGGTGTCCCACTCCCGCAGGTCGTCCAGGACGGTGGCGGTCATGCCGCTGAGCCGTTCCAGGGGCGCCACGGTCTCGCGGGCACGCCGGAACGGGCTGGAGTAGAGGGCGTCGAGGTGCTCGTGCGCCAGCCAGGCGGCGGCGCGCTCGGCCTGGGCCGCGCCCTCGGGCGAGAGCCCCGGGTCGAACACGCCTGCCAACGGGAGGCCGTGCCGGACGAGGAGAAGTTCGGTCATGGGTGATCCTTCGTGCGAGAGAAGGCGGGAAGGTCGGGAAGGTCGGGCAGGGGGGAGGCGGGACAGCGGGAAGGCGACGGGGCGGGCCCGCTCAGCCGGCGATGGTCCGTTCCGAGCCCCAGTAGGGGCGGCGCATCGCGCGTTTGTCGAGCTTGCCCATGGCGTTGCGCAGGAGTTCGGGGACGAACTCGTAGGACTTCGGGCATTTGTAGGCGGCGAGGCGTTCGCGGCAGAACAGGTCCAGCTCAGCGGCCGGCGGGTCGTCGGCAGCCGCCACGACCAGGGCCCGCAGGGACTCACCGAAGTCCGGGTCGGGCACGCCGATGACCGCGACCTCGGCGACCGCCGGGTGCTGCCGCAGCACCGCCTCGCTCTCCGCCGGGTAGAGGTTGACCCCGCCGGAGACGACGACGTCGGCGGCGCGGTCGGTGATGAAGATGTAGCCGTCCGTGTCGACGAAGCCGATGTCGCCGAGTGTGAAGACGCCGGGGGAGAGGTAGGCGGACCTGGTCTTGTCCGGGTCCGCGTGGTAGCGGACGCCCTGGTCCTCGGGCGCCCGGAAGGCCAGCAGCCCGTGCTCGCCGGGCGGCAGTTCCCGGCCGTCGTCACCAGTGACCAGCACCTCGAACGGGGGCCGGACGCGTCCGACGGATCCCGGGTGGGCCAGCCATTCGGTGCTGCTGATGCGGGCCACGGTTCCCGCCTCGCTTGCGCCGTACGACTCCGACAGCACCGGACCGAACCAGTCGATCATCGCTCGCTTCACGTCCGGTGGACACGCGGAGCCGGTGTGGGAGACCTGCCGGAGGCTGGAGACGTCGTACCGGGCGCGGACCTCGTCCGGAAGGGCGAGCAGCCGTTGGAAGTGGGTGGGCACCATCACCGTCGAGGAGACCCGCCACCTCTCCACCCTGTGGAGAAACGTCTCCGCGCCGAATCTGCCCAGGACGACCACCGGCTCACCGGCCGTCAGGTGCCGCAGCGAGGTCAGCGGCGCGTTGTGCTGCAGGGGGCCGCACACCAGATGCGGTCCCGGGGGGAACCCGGGCCGGGCGGACATCGCGGCGAGGTAGGCGGAGGCGTCGGCGACCGGGCCGCTCACCCAGCGCACCTCGGTACCGCGCGCCCGTCCGGTGGTGCCGGAGGTGTAGACGAGCGGAGGGCGGGCGGGCCGGTCCGCGGGAAGGGCGTGTCCGGCGGGTGCGGCCGCCAGCCACAGGTCCCAGTCGAAGGCGTGCCCGATCGGCGCGGTTCCGTGCGTCACCAGCGGCAGGCCCAGTTCCCGTGCCGCGTCGAGGGCGGCGCCCGCGCCGGCGGGTCCGGCGATGATCCCGGTCACGCCCGCGTCGATGATCTGGTCGACGAGCTCCCCCGACGTGAGGTTCCGGGACGTGGCCACGGTCCCGACCCCGGCCCGCAGGCCGGCGAGATGGGCCACCAGCGTCGGGATCGCGTTGTCGCCGAGGACGGCGATCCGGTCGTCGGGGCCGGGCGCGAACTCCAGCATCCGGGCCGCCGCTCGCGCGACCTGGTCGACGAGTCCGGACCAGCACAGCACGTTCAGGTCGTCCGCGAGAGCGGGTTCGTCTGGTGTCTCCTGGGCGCGGCGGTCGAGTGGCAGCAGCGACATGGCTCCTCCGGCGGCTCCTCGGTCCTCTCCCGATTCGAGGGGAGGACGGATGCCGAGACTGTAGCGTTTATCAAGAAAGTGCGGAACACTCTGATCCCAGACGGAGCCATTACCGCATGCTCGAACCGTGAGTGCGGCCCACGCTCCACTCCCTCTTACTCAATCTTTCGTCTGGTAAGTGCCCGAGGAGGAGCCATGTCACAGCCCGATCCGGACGCCTGGCGCACAGAGGTCCGGCAGTGGCTGGCCACCGTGCTCGAACCGGCGCGGACTGCGCGGTCCGCCGGAGCGGCCGCCGACCTCGCCGTGTTCCACAACCTCACGGAGGACGAGGAACGCCTGCTCCTGGAACGCTGCCGCGCCTACCAGCGGGCCCGCTTCGACGCCGGCTACCAGGCGCTGACGCTCCCCGCGGACAAGGGCGGCGCGGGCCTGACCGCCGCCCACGCGGCGGTCTTCGCCCAGGAGGAGTCCGCCTTCGAGGTGCCGCCGTCCACCGAGCTGATCAGCGTCACCGTGCGCCTGGTCGCGATGGCCGTCTCCCTGTTCGGCACGGCCGAGCAGCGCGACCACTACGCACGCGCCTTCCTGCGCACCGACCTGCTGGCCTGCCAGCTCTTCAGCGAGCCCGCCGCCGGATCCGACCTCGCCGCCCTGCGCACCCGCGCTCGGGCGGAAGGCGACGACTGGGTGGTCGACGGGCAGAAGGTGTGGACCTCGGGCGCCCAGTTCGCCGACTACGGTCTGCTGCTCGCCCGCACCGACCCGGACGTCGTCAAACAGGCCGGCATCACCGCCTTCCTGGTCCCGTTGGACGCGCCCGGCGTGGAGGTGCGGCCCATCCGTCAGATGAGCGGCGGCGCCTCCTTCAACGAGGTCTTCCTGACCGGCGTACGCGTCCCGGACCGGCTGCGGATCGGGCGCCCGGGCCAGGGCTGGGAGGTCGCCACCGCCACCCTCGCCTTCGAGCGGACCGCCTCCGGCAGCGGCAACCGCCGCAAGGGCGGCACCTTTCCGGACGTCCTCGCCCTCGCCCGCTCCCTCGGCCGCACCGGGGACCCGCTGGTCCGCCAGCGCCTCGCCGACCTGTACGTACGCACCGCCCTGAGAGCGGCCACCGTCGACCGGGTCGCCAGGACGAGCGCCGCCGGCGGCCGGCCGGGCCCGGAGGCGTCGTTGACCAAACTCATGGCCTCCGAGCTCATGACCCGCACGGGACAGGTCGCCGCCGAGCTGATGGGAGCGCGGATCAGCGCCGACACCGGGGAACAGGGCACCTTCGCCTGGACCCAGCACCTCCTCGGTGCCCCCGGCTACCGGTTGGCCGGAGGCACCGACCAGATCCAGCGCAACCTGATCGGCGAGCGCGTGCTGAAGCTGCCGCCGGAGCCGCGGGCGGACCGGGCGCCCTTCTCGCAGCTGCCCGGTGACTGAGGTGACTGAGGGGTCTGTCCCGGTGGCTGCGAGACCGGGCTTCGTTCGCACAATCACAAAGGAGTGACATCGATGGATCTGGGACTGACGGGCGCGAAGGCGCTGGTGACCGGGGCGAGCCGGGGAATCGGCCGGGCTGTCGCCGCCACCCTGGCGGCCGAGGGCTGCTCGCTGGCGCTGTGCGCCCGCGGCGAGGAGGGGCTGGCCAAGGCCGCCGCCGAACTGCGGGCCGAGGGGGCCACCGTGTTCGCGGAAGCGGTGGATGTCACCGACCCGGCCGCCCTCGCGGGCTTCGTGGAGCGGTCGGCCGCCGAACTCGGCGGCCTGGACCTGCTGGTGTCCAACGTGTCGGCGGGCAACGTGAAGGGCCCCGAGTCGTGGGAGGCCAGCCTGCGCGGCGACCTCATCCCGTTCGCGGGACTCGTCGAGGCGGCCCTGCCGCACCTGGAGGCCTCCGACCGGGCCGCGGTCGTGGCCATCGGCACCACCAACGCCTCCGACACCGCGCGTCCGGCCGGAGCGAACTCCTACTCCGCGCTCAAGGCGGCCGTCGTCCAGCACGCCTCGGCCCTCGCGCACGCCCTCGCCCCGAAGGGCATCCGCGTCAACACCGTCTCGCCCGGCCCGATCGACTTCCCCGGCGGCGCCTGGGAGACCATCCGCACCAGCCGCCCCGAGGTGTACGAGGAGGTCCTCGCCAAGCTGCCGATCGGCCGTTACGGCGCCGCGGAGGACGTGGCCGCGGCGGTGGCGTTCCTGCTCGGGCGGACCGGCTCCTTCTGTGTCGGGGTCAACCTCGTGGTGGACGGCGGGCTGCTCACCCGCGTCCAGTACTGAGCCGTGGCGGGCCCGGCCGGCCGCCTGGACGCCGTACTGGTCTGCGGCGGCCGATGGCACGACTTCGACCACGCGCGGCTGCGGCTGCTGGAACTGCTCGGTGAGCATCCGCGCGTGCGCACCACGGTGTACCAGGACTACGACTGCGAGGCCGCCCTCGACGAGGCCGACCTGCTGGTCACCTACACCTGCGACGTCCGGCCCCGCCCGGCGCAGCGGGCCGCCCTGGCGCGGTTCGTCGAGCGGGGCGGGCGCTGGCTCGCCCTGCACGGCACCAACGCGGTGATCGAGCCGTCGACGGGCGGCGGGCCGCGGGTGTTCACCACGCCACGGCTCCTCGGCGAACTGGCGCAGGTGCTCGGCAGCCAGTTCCTGGCCCACCCGCCGATCGAGCCGTACCAGGTGCGGGTGACCCGGCCCGACCATCCGCTGGTCGCCGGGATCGGGCCGTTCACGGTCACCGACGAGCTGTACGTGTGCGAGCTGCACGGGGAGCTGGAGGTACTGCTGCACGCCGAGTACACGGGACCGTGCCGCGGCTTCGCCGAGGGCGACTCCGCGGCTCTCGACGACGCGCCCCGACCGGTGCTGTATCTCAAGCGGCACGGAGCCGGCGAGGTCTGCTACTTCACCCTCGGTCACTGCCGGGGGCGCTACGACGTGCAGGACCTCGGGGTGGACGACACGGGGCGCGTGGACCGGGGCCCCTGGCGGACACCGGAGTTCCTGACGGTGCTGCGGCGGTGCGTGGAGCGGACGGTGGGTGTGCGGGGGGCGGCGGGCGGTTGAGCGCGGCGGGGGCGGCCGGAGGATTTCGCCCCCGCCGCCCCTACCCGTTCCCATCCCTGGGGCTGCGTCCCCAGACCCCCGCTCCGGCCCTGAACGGGCCTTGTTTTCACACGCCGGACGGGCTGAGTGGGCCGTGCGGCAGTACCACCGCGCGGCCGCTGATCTCCCCGGCGTGCAGACGCTCGTACGCCTCGGGTGTCTGGTCGAGCGTGAAGGTCTCGACGTGCGAGGACACCAGACCCTGCCGCGCGAGCTCCAGGACCTCCATGAGTTCCGTCCGACTGCCCCAGTAGGGGAAGGCGGCCGACACCTCGAACGGCAGCCCGCCGCCGAAGCCGACGGCCAGCGTGCCGCCGCCGAGGCCGACGACGGTGACATCGCCCTCCACCGCCACCGACGCGGCGGCCACCGCCAGGGTCGCCTGGGCTCCCACGAAGTCCAGGACGACCTCCGCTCCCGTACCGCCGGTGAGTTCCCGCAGCCGCGTGGCCGCCTCGCCGTCGGAGAGCAGTGCCTCATGGGCGCCGACCTCGCGTGCCAGCTCCAGCTTCTCCGTGCTCACGTCGAGGGCGACCACCCGGGCCGGGGTCAGCGCGCGCAGCAGCTGCACGGCGAGATGTCCCAGCCCGCCCACGCCGATCACCACCGCCGTGCTGCCGGGCAGCAGCTTCGGCAGTGATCTGCGGATCGCGTGGTACGGGGTCAGCCCGGCGTCGGTGAGGGGCGCGGCCTGGACGGGGTCGACCCCGTTCAGCGGAATCAGGTGGCGGACCGAGTCCACCAGCATGTACTCCGCCAGGGCCCCGGGCCGGCCGAGACCCGGCGGCAGGATGCCGAGCCCGGCGGCGTACGCGCAGCAGTTCTCCTTGCCCTCGGCGCACTTGTGACAGCGCCCGCAGCCCCACGGCCCGTACACCGCCACCGCCTCGCCCTCCACCACGGCGGTCACTCCGGCGCCCACCGCCGCCACCGTCCCGACACCCTCGTGACCGAGCGTCATCGGCAGCGCGTAGGGGAACTGGTCCTCGGGCCAGCCCATCACCGCCAGGTCGGAGTGGCACAGCCCCGCCGCCGTCACCTTCAGCAGCACCTGGCCCGGGCCGGGGTCCGGCACCGGAACCTCCACCACCTCGGGGGCGTGCCCCACCCGTCGGTACTGAACAGCTTTCATCGTCGGACCTCCTCGCTGGTGGTTTCCTCCTGACGGGTCCCCGTCCGGCGGCGCAGAACGGCGGGCAGGGCGACCCTGCCACCCGTGAGGACCAGCGCCACGATGAGGACCGAGCCGGTGAACAGGCTCGCGGCCCACTGCGCGCTGGTGGCGAGCCCGAGTCCGGTGATGCCGGTGCCGAGCAGGAGGACCGCGAGGACCGTGCCCCAGGCGTTGAAGCGGCCCGCCCGCAACTGGGTCGCCCCGACGAACGCGGCGGCGTACGCCGCCAGCAGGTACGGGGTGCCCGCGGTGGGCGAGCCGGAGCCGACCGAGGACGCGAAGACGACGCCGGCGAAGCCGGAGAGCAGCGCGGAGGCCACCAGGGTCAGGAAGCGCAGCCGGTCCGTGCGCACCCCCTGCAGTCGGGCGGCGTCCGCGTTGAAACCGGTCGCGTACAACCGGCGCCCGGTGGCGGTGTGTTCCAGCAGGAACCAGATGGCGACGGCGGCGAGCAGCAGATACAGGACCGGCAGCGTGATACCGCCCGCGTCCAGCTGGGCGATGCTCGCGAACGGCTCGGCGAGCAGCTGCACACCGGTGATCGAGCTGTCGTTGGTGACCATGGTGATCAGGGACTGGATCAGCGCGCCGGTGGCCAGGGTGGCGATGAACGAGTCGACGCGCAGGACCACCACCACGATGCCGTTGACGACCCCGATCAGCAGCGCGGCGGTCATCGCCAGGGCGATGGCCGTGCCGGGACCGAGCCCGGCGGAGACCATGAAATAGGCGGTCAGCACGCTGGTGAGCGACATGGTGTAGGCGATCGAGAGGTCGAAGACCCGTGCGGCCAGCGGCGGTACGACGCTGAGGGCCACCAGGCCCGCCACGGCGTTGCCGTTCAGTACCTGCTTGACCGTGATGGCGGTCGGGAACGTGTCCGGCGCCCACACGGAGAAGAGCACGACGATGACCAGCCACACGTACACGGCGCCGATGTTCCGGAACGACAGGGCGGCCACCGCCCGTCGGACCGCTGTCCCCGGTACGGACACCATGGATCTCTCCGGTGCGGACGGCGGGAGCCCCGCCGCCCGGGTCGGGGTGGACGTCATGTCACTCGGTTCCTTCCAGGACACATGTCACTCGGTTCCTTCCATGGCGTGCACGAGCGCGGACTCGGTGATGTCCCGGCCGCTGATCTCCCGTGCGATCCGACCGTCCCGCACCACCAGGACGCGGGTGCACAGCGCGAGCAGGTCCTGTGTGTCGGTGGAGGACACGATGACGCCCATGCCCTCGCCGGCCTGCCGCTCTATCAGGTCGTACAGCTGCAGACGGGTGGCGATGTCCACGCCCGCCGTGGGTTCGCACAGCGCCAGCACCGGCGGGCGCTGTGCCAGACAGCGGGCCATCACGACCTTCTGCTGGTTGCCGCCGCTCAGCGTGGTGATCCGCGCCCCGCGGCCGGCCGTCCGGACACCGACCCGCCGGATCCAGTCCTCCACCAGGGCGGACTCGTGGCGTCGGCGCAGCCGCCCGGAACGGGCGCGCAACCGGCCCAGGAGCGGCAGGGTGAGGTTCTCGCCGACCGAGAAGTCGCCGATCACGCCCTCGCCCGCCCGGTCCGCGGGAACCAGGGGAAGGCCCAGACCGTCGGCGTCGCGCGCCTGCGTCCACCGCTCGGAGCGCCGGGGCAGCCGCAGCCTGCCGCTCACCCGCCCGGCATGGGCCCCGCACACCGCGTACGGCACGATCTCGTGGCCGGAGCCGGCCAGGCCGGTGATGCCCAGACGCTCGCCGCCGGCCAGGTCGAACCCGACGCCCCGCAGGGGCCCGGCCCACAGGTCCCTGACCTCCAGCACCGGGTCGGCGCGGCTCGAAGGGGGCGGGGGGCGGTGGTCGGTCTCCATCTCCTCGCCCGCCATCAGCTCCGCCAGCGCCCGCGGGGTGAGCTCGGCGACCGGGCGGGTGGCGATCCGGCGTCCGCCGCGGATCACGGTGACCCGGTCGGCGAGCGCGAAGATCTCGTCCATGCGGTGCGAGACGTACAGGACGCCGGCGCCCGCGTCGCGGACCTCGCGCACGATGTCGAAGAGGCGGGCCACCTCGCCGGGCGGCAGTACGGCGGTCGGCTCGTCGAGCACCAGGACACCGCGCCGGCCCTCCCAGCCCTGCAGCGCGGCGGCGATGGCCACCACCGTGCGCTGGACGGGGGTCGCCGTCGCCAGCGGCCGGCGTACGTCGATACCGAGGCCGAACCGCTCGACGAGGGCGCTCGTGCGCCGCTCCATCTCCGGCCAGCGGATGTTGCCGAAGGCCGTGCGGGCGAAGCCATGGCTGAGCGCGAGGTTGTCGATGGCGCTCAACTCGCCCACCAGCCCCAGCTCCTGGTGGACGAAGCGGAGCCGGTCGTGCCGGGAAGCCGTGACCTGGCCGAGGTCGAAGGGCTCACCGTCGAGTTCGGCCACGGCGCCGGGCTCCGCGTGGTGGTAGCCGGCGAGGATCTTGATGAGGGTGGACTTGCCGGAGCCGTTGGGCCCGATCAGGGCGTGGATCTCGCCCGGCGAGACCTCCAGATCGACGTCCGCGAGAGCCTGGGTGCCGCCGAATCTCTTCGACAGGGCGGCCACCCGGAGCACCGGCCCGGTCAACTCAGCCCCCACAGCGCCTTGAACTGCGCCTGGTAGTCCTCGACGATCGGGAAGTCGCCGTCGGCCGAGGGCAGGTTGTCCTTGGTGACGAGCATGTTGGGCAGTGTGGCCTGCTGGTCCACGTCCATGGGCTGGCCGGTGAAGTGCCGGGCCAGTGCGTCGGCCTGCAGCCAGGCCGTCTCGTGGGAGTTGAGCGCCATCGCGCCGTCGGTGAGACCGCTCTGGATGTACTGGTAGTTCTGCGCGTCACCGACGTTGACGACGATGTGCTTGCCGGTGATGCCGGCGGTCTTCAGCGCGGTCGGCACGCCCACGTTGAGCAGGCCCAGGGAGAAGACGACGTGGGTCACCTTCGGGTGCGACCGGAGGTACGACACCACGCGGTCGGGCATGTCCTTGCCCACGGCGGTGATCGGCACATCGACGTTGTCCAGCTCGCAACCGTCGCACCACTTCTTGTACTTGGCGGCGAAGGAGTCCTTGACGGGCTTGAGGATCGTGTACGCCGGAAGGTCGAAGTAGACGGTGTTCGCCTTGGCGTCACTGTTCGACACCACCCATGAGGCGAGCATCTCGCCCTGGACGCCGACGTCGTCCGGCCCGTTCTTGAGCAGGGAGATGCCGTCGCCCAGCAGGTCGTCGGCGTTCGACTGGATGACGGGGATCTCGGCGGCCTCCAGCCGGGCCAGCTGCTTGGCGTAGACGGCGCGGGGGAAACCGGAGGCGACGACGGCGTCCGGCTTGTCGCGCAGGGCCTGTTCGTAGGCGGCCTGGACGGACTCCGGGGTGCCCTGGGTGGCGATCTGCTTCACCTCCCAGCCGAGTTCCTCGGCGGCCTCGGTGAAGAAGTCGGCGAGGTCCTTGCAGGACTGGACGCCGCAGAGGATGAAGTCGATCTTCTTGCCCTTGGGGATCTTCTTGCCGACGGGCTCGGTCACGGAGATCGTGGTCGGGCGCTCGGAGTACTTCGCCAGGGCCTCGCGGGCCGCCGTCAGGCCGGGGGAGCCCGGCGCGGCCGCCTGCGTGGAGTCGGTGGCGGGAGTGCTGCCGCCGCCGCACGCCGCCAGGGCGAGCAGTGAGGCGACGGAGACGGTGGCGGTGAGGGCACGGCTGACCGTGCGACGGGGTCTGGAACTCATCGTTGAGTACTCCCGAGAGGTGTCGCCTGCGCTGCCGCGACCCACGTCGCTCCCGCGTCCGCGGTGGTCGGGCTCCGGTCAGGCGGATCGATTCTGTGTTGCCCCGGGGCGAGGACGCCGCGGCGCTGGGGCCGGTACGGCAAAGACCGTCCAGCAATGGAGAAACTTTTGAGGAACTACAGCCTCAAGTGGGTCGGAGTGTGACATGTCCCAGCGGTCTTGGGGAGAGGTCCGCCACAAGAAATTCCGGTCCCAACGGCGAACATCGTGGTGGGCGAGGAAACCGTGAGAGTCCATCCACCGGTACGAGTGTTGCTCCACGCCGCCACCCGTAACTACACTCACTCTAAAGTTTCTGCCGGAGGAGAGATGATGGACGAAACATCGGAGCTGGGCACCGCGCGGTGCCCCGGGCCCAGCGTCCAGGACTACCTCGACCAGGACAGCCGACCCGTTCCCCCCGCCCTCAGGTTCGAGCGGAACGACCATCTCGGCAGCGAGGACGTCGACACCGCCCGCTTCACCTCCCGCGAGTGGGCCGAACGGGAGATGCGGCAGGTCTGGCGGCGCGTGTGGCAGTTCGCCTGCCTGGAGAGCGAGATCCCCGAGGTCGGCGACCACGAGGTCTACGAGATCGGCGACGACTCGCTCATCGTCGTCCGCACGGCGCCCGAGGAGATCCGCGCCTTCGTCAACGTCTGCCTGCACCGCGGACGCAAACTGCGCACCGGCGGCGGCAACGTCGGCGAGTTCCGCTGCTCGTTCCACGGCTTCACCTGGAACCTCGACGGCACGATGCGGACCCCGCCGTGCGCCTGGGACTTCCCGCACGTCAGCCCGGAGAAGTTCGCCCTCCCCGAGGCCCGGGTGGCCACCTGGCGCGGCTTCGTCTTCATCAACATGGACCCGTACGCCGAGTCCTTCGACAGCTACCGCGGCACCTTCGACGACTACTACATCTGGCCGCTGGAGAACCGCTACAAGTCGCTGCACATCGGCAAAGTGCTGCCCTGCAACTGGAAGGTCGCCCAGGACGCGTTCATCGAGTCCTTCCATGTGATCGCCACCCACCCGCAGATGCTGCCGTGGCTCGCCGACGCCAACTCGCAGTACGACGTCATGGCGGACCAGCCGAACTGGAGCCGGATGATCAACATCCAGGGCGCGCCCAGCCCGCACGTGGCGGACTCCGTCACGGAGGAGGACGTCCTGGAGACCTTCTACGACTCGCGCGCGTTCTACTCCGCCGCCCAGGGCCGTGACCTGGTACGGCAGGAGGGCGACGAGCTGCCGGCGATCCCGCCCGGCGGCACCGCCCGCCAGGTCCTCGCCGAGCGGATGCGGGCGCAACTGGCGGCCACCTCGCGGCAGGACTTCTCGAACACCCCCGACACCGAACTGCTGGACGCCATCAACTACTTGCTGTTCCCCAACTTCAACCCCTGGGGCGGCGCCAAGTCGAACATCATCTACCGGTTCCGGCCCAACGGCCTCGACCCCGACTCCTGCACCGCCGAGATCATCTTCATGTCGTCCCCGAAAGAGCCCGGCGAGATGCCGCCACCGGCGAAGATCCGCTGGGTGCCCGAGGACATGCTCTTCGCCGACATCCCCGAACTCGGCGTGCTCGGCCCCGTCTTCGACCAGGACTGCGAGAACCTGCCCTACGTCCAGCAGGGCCTGAAGGCCATGCGCAAGCCGGGCATCACCCTGGCCAACTACCAGGAGAGCCGCATCCGCCACTTCAACCGGACCCTCGACCGGTGGATGGACAAGTGACCCACCGCGTGTCGGTCAGACCCTCCGGCGTCGAGCTCGAAGTCCTCGACGGCGAGGACCTGTTCACCGCCGCCCGCCGACTCGGCTACCGCTGGCCCACCGTCTGCGGCGGCAAGGGCACCTGCCGCATCTGCTTCGTGCGGGTCGAGGAGGGCGCCGAGAACTGCTCTCCCGTGGGCCCGCTGGAGCGCGAGGGCATCGAGTCCCTGCGTCGGCCGGTGGACGGCTCGACCAGACTGGCCTGCCGGCTCCTGGTCGAGGGCCCGGTGACCGTGACCAAGAGCGGCGTGCGCCGCCGAGTGCAGGAGTGAGACCCCATGTCCAAGCAAGTGATCCACCCACTGACCGGGCATGTGTACCGGCTCACCGAGGACGGGATGGTCGAGGTGACCGACCCCGGGACGGGGGCACAGGGCGTCTTCGACTTCCAGGCCCGGTGGCAGTCGGGCGAACTGCGCCACGCCGACCTCCAGATGGCCGGCTGGGTCGGCCGCCTCGCCCAGCGGCGCACGACGCCGCAGCCCGAGGAGTGACCCGGTGACGCCCCGCACCACCCGGGCGGTCTGTCTGGTGCGCCGACCGGACGGTGAGCCGCTTCCCGGTGACTTCGCCGTCGAGGAACGCCCGCTGCCGCCCCTGGGGGAGGGGCAACTGCTCGTGCGCAACCTCTACATGAGCGTCGACCCGTCCATGCGCGGACGCCTGGAGAGCACCGAGAAGCACTACACCCACAACTTCACCCCGGGCGCCCCGCTCGACGGCCGCGCCCTCGGCGTCGTGGAGGAGAGCCGCTGTGCCTCCGTGCCGCCGGGCACCTACGTACGCCACCAACTCGGCTGGCGGGAGCGGGCGGTGCTCGACGCAAGGGCCGTGGACGGCGCCGGTCGCATCGACCCGGAACTCGCCCCGCTGCCCACCTGGTTGGGCCTGCTCGGCCAGACCGGGTTCACCGCCTACGTCGGCCTGACCCGGATCGCGCAGCTGCGTCCCGGCGACACCGTCCTCGTGTCGGCGGCGG
Organism: Streptomyces akebiae; assembly: GCF_019599145.1. Classification (NCBI taxonomy): domain Bacteria; kingdom Bacillati; phylum Actinomycetota; class Actinomycetes; order Kitasatosporales; family Streptomycetaceae; genus Streptomyces; species Streptomyces akebiae. The sequence continues at coordinate 8,967,775 of NZ_CP080647.1, forward strand.
CCGGCGCGGTCGGTACCGCCGCCGGTCAGTTCGCGCGCCTGCTGGGCGCGGACCGCGTCATCGGGACCGCCGGAGGGCCGGACAAGTGCGCCCTGCTGGTGAAGGAGTTCGGCTACGACGCGGCCGCGGACTACCGTGCCGAGCCGGTGCGCGACGCACTGGCCCGGCTGGCGCCCGACGGCATCGACGTCTACTTCGACAACGTCGGCGGCGAACAGCTCGCCGCCGCGCTGCACGCGCTGCGCACCGGTGGCCGGGTCGCGCTGTGCGGCATGATGTCGCAGTTCGGCGGCGACGGGCGGTCCGCGGACATCAACCAGCTGATCCAGGCGGTCCTCAAGCGGCTGACCCTGCGCGGTTTCATCGTCCGCGACCACGACGACCTGCGGCCGGAGTTCGAGCAGCGGGTCGCGGGCTGGCTCGCCGAGGGCCGGATCACCGCGCGCGAGACGGTCGTGGACGGTCTGGACAACGCGGCACAAGCCCTGCTGTCCCTGCTGCGGGGCGGCAACATCGGCAAGATGCTGGTCCGACTGCATGACTGACGACTGCATGACTGACTACTGAACGACGAACGACGAACGGCGCCCGCGACGCGGGCGCCGTTCGTCGCACGGGCCGGGACCGCGGTCAGCGCATGGGTCGCGACGCGGCGACCGTATGTGCCTGCAGGGAGACCCCCAACCGGGTCAGTCCGGCCACGGCGGTCCGGAACTCCTTGATGTGCGGGGTGGCGAAGTGCTCGTCTAGGGCCTGCTGGGACACCCACCGCTCGAACACCCGGATCCGGCGGCCGTCCGTGGGGTCCGCCGTCATGGCGTAGTCCAGGCAGCCGGGCTCTTCCTCGCGGGTGCGCTTACCGACTTCGACGAGGTGCCTGAGCATCGTGTCGCGGTCCGCGGGCTCGTAGTCCATCCAGCCGGCGACGATGATTTCCTCTGACACGGTGGTCCTTTCCCCTTCCACGGTCATGGCTCATGACCGTGGGCCCGCCGCCCCTCTGCCAGGAAGGAGCGACGGGCCCATGGTTGCTCAGATGCCGGGTGCCGCCGGGACGCCGTCCACGGTGACCGTGCCCTTCTCGCCGTCGACCGTGATCACCATGCCGTCCCGCAGCCGCCGTGTACCGCCCTCGACGGAGATGACGGCCGGGATGCCGAGTTCGCGGCAGACCACGACGGCGTGGCTGTTGAGCGCGCCCACGTCCACGACGGCTGCTCCTGCCACGAGGAACAGCGGGGTCCAGGCCGCGTCCGTGATCGGCGCCACCAGCACCTCGCCCGGCTCCAGCGCCTCGCACGAGGCCGGGTCGGTGACCACCCGCACCCTGCCGGTGTAGGCGCCGTGGCTTCCGCCGACGCCCGTCAGCACATCGCCCTCGGCGGCGGTCGCGACGCCATCCTCGCTGCGCCGCGGCCAGCCGTCGATCTCGGTCTGTGCGTCCTGTGCGACGAAGAACGGCGGTTCCAGCTTGCGCAGCCCGGCGTATTCCTGGAGCCGCTGGGCGATGACGGGCTCGAAGCCGCCCGGGTCGGCGACATAGTCGTCGAGCTCCGTCTCCAGCAGCATCATCACGTCCTCGGGCTCGGCGAAGCGTCCCGCCTCGACTCCGCGACGACCCAGCTCCCTCACCGTCATACGGATTTCGTTGATGACGGTCACACAGTTGGCCTTGGTCCGCTCACGTGCCGGGATCCACACCTGGGAAGCGTGCATGCCGGCGTCGAACATCGGCCGAGTGTCCTCGGGGAGGGCCGCTCGGATCTCCGCCGCGAGTTGTTCGCGGCGCTCGGTCAGCCTGCGGTGACGCGCGGCCGGAGAGTTGTCGTCGGAGGTGTGCCGGATCCGATCGACCAGAGCCAGCGCCTGGACCGGCGCCGCCTCCCAGGACAGCGCGTGGATGTCCCACTCGTTGGGGCCGCGGTCGCCGGACTCGGCGATGAACTCGTCGAAGGAGTCACGGAACGCCTTGACGTCTCCGGTCGCCCCTTCGAGGGCCTGCTGCACCGCGGCCGGACCCCGGTCGAACAGAGCTGTCAGCTCCGCCGAGGCGACCACCTGGCGGGACAGCGTCCACAGCCCGGTCGACGGAGAGGCGGAATCCACGCCTCCCAGCCCGCCGATGAGGTCGAGCATCGCGCCGGGACGGTCGACGCTCGCGCACAGCGGTCCGAGGATCGCCGGCCCGACGGACGCGGGCAGCGAGGACTCGACATGCCGTTGGAAGGTCGTCTCCACGTCGGCCAGCAACGAGCGGGCGTAGGCCACCAACTCGACGTCGGACAGGGACGCCAGGTCGGGTCGCTCGCGCCTGATACGGCGCAGCCGTTCATGGTCGGCGTCGCCCTCCGGGTAGCCGGCCTGGCCGAGCATCCCCTGCAGCGTCGCTGTGGCCTTGGCCGTCAGTTCCGCGTCCAGGTCGTCGGGGTGCGGCACGTACACCGGCGTGTCGGAGCGCTGGCCCACGAAGGCGGTGTCGATCTGGTCCGCGGTCTGCCCCATGCGGATGCCGAACAGCCGCAGGTGCGACAGGTTGAGGTAGAAGTAACCGCCGAAGATTCCGACGAACGGAGGGCGAGGGCCGCTGATCTCGTCCCCGCGGTAGACGCCGAACTCGACGAAACCGCGACGCCAGCCCTGCAGGCCGCGCCCCCATACCAGGGTCCAGCCCAGCGGGCTGGCCGGCTCCGGCAGGGTTTCGCCCGCGTTGGCCCGGGTGTAGTGGGGCAGCCGCTCGCTACGCTGCCAGTCCGTGATCCAGTGCTTCATGGCGAGGGGGTTCCCGCCGTCCGTTCCGGCGCTCACCACTGCGCCGTTCCGCCGTCGACGCTGATCAGCGTGCCCGTGATGCCGGCGCCGGCGTCGCTCGCGAGCAGCGAGGCGACGCCCGCGATCTGCTCCACGGTGGTGATCTTCTTGGTCGCGGCGTGCTCGGCGAACCGGGCCAGCCACTCCTCGTACGAGATGCCCTCGGCCTCGGCCGCGGCCGGCCCGGCCGCCCGCATCAGGTCGGTGTCGACGGCGCCGGGGCAGATCGCGTTGCAGGTGATGCCCATGGTGCCGTACTCGAAGGCGGTCGCCTTGGTCAGACCGTGGATGGCGTGCTTGTTGGTGATGTAGTGGCTGATCGCGGGCTTGTTGGCCTGCTTGCCCTCGACCGAGGAGATGTTGATGACCCGGCCCCAGCCACCTTCCAGCATGGGCTTCAGCGCACGGCGGGTGCCGTAGAAGTAGGCGTTGAGGTTGAGGTCGAGCGCCTTGTGCCACGCCTCGTCACTCAGCTCGTGGACCGGGGCGAAGCCCTCGGTGCCTCCGACGTTGTTGACCATGATGTCCAGTCGGCCGAAGCGCTCGACCGTCCAGTCGACCAGCGCCTCGATGTCCGACTGGCGGCTCGAGTCGCAGGTGTGGAAGACGGCCTTGTCGCCGGCCTGGAGTTCTTCCAGGGCCTGCTTGCCCTTGATCTCGGAGCGGCCGCTCAGCACGACCGTGGCTCCGTCGGCCAGGAAGGCCTCGGCGATGGCGCGGCCGATACTGCGCGTGCTGCCCGTGATCACCGCGACACGTCCGTCGAGGCTGCCCGTAGCCACCATGTTGTTCTCCTGCGGTTTCTGAGGGTTCGTCATCTGGACGCTTCGTCCAGGAGGCGGTGGATGGTGCGGTGGAAGTGCTGCAGTCCGGGTTCGTTGCGTCCGAAGACGAAGTCGGTCCCGGCGAGGGCCTTCAACCCCCGTTGGACTCCGTAGGTGGTCGCGTAGTCCTCGTCGCGGACCACCTCGTAGAACCACTCGCCGAACTGGTCGGCGGCGTGGCGCTCCTCCTCGGTGACGGCCGGTTCGCGCAGCAGGATGATCTGCTGGGTGACTGATTCCGTGGCCGTACGGGGGATCACGATGGAGACGGCGATCTTGTTGCGCCAGGTGCCGGCGATGGCCAGGCCGGGGAAGAGCCAGTAGATGGCTCCGACGATGTCGCCGGGGTCACGCTTGTCCGCGGGCAGGTCCACCAAGTCGGCGATGGGCCGCAGGGCCGCCGCGAGACGCTGGTGGGGCCCCCAGGTGTCGTGGGCCATCATGTTGGAGAAGTTCGTCTCGAAGACCGTCTTCGTGTGCAGCGAGGCGAAGTGGTACGTCTCCAGGTACCCGTCCAGGGTGACCTTCCAGTTCGGGCTGGTCAGCTCTCGGGTCGCGTAGTGGTGGCAGTCCGCGAAGCGGAGCCCCTCCAGCAGTGGCTGCAGATCTCCCAGCCAGGCGTCCAGGTCGTGCTCGGCGTTCGGATCGAGCGACACGAAGACGATGCCGGCGCGCTCACCGACGGGGAGCTGGACCAGGCTGCGCTTCTCGCGTGGTACGTCGCCGAAGGTCTTCTCGGCGTACACGCCGCGCAGTTCCCCCGACAGGTCGTAGGACCAGGCGTGGTACGGGCAGGTGATCCGCTTCGCCACGCCGCAGCCCGGCTCCACGAGCTCCGCGCCGCGGTGCCGGCAGGCGTTGATCATCGCGTGGACCGCGCCCTGGCGGTCCCGGGTGATCAGGATGGGGATGCCGAGCACGTCCAGTGCCTTGTAGGTCCCGGGCTTGGGGAGCTCGGACGACATGGCGAGCGGCAGTGGGACGCTCCGGTGGACGGCGTCCATCTCGCGCAGCCAGCGGTCGACGTCGAGGTAGTTGTCGACGGGTTCCGTCCACTGCTCCTCGGCCTCGTGCGTCGTGTTGTTCCGGTAGTGCTCGATGACACGCTCGGCAAGGTCGGCCGCATCCTGCCGCATCGCCTTGCCCGCGTCATCGCTGGAGCGGTCCTGGCCGATCCATGAGTGGTATTCCGGGGCGGGGGGCGGCAAGGGGCGCTCGTCGCCTGCCGCTCGGGTCTCCGGTGAGATCTGGACCACGATGTCCTCAATCCTCCCAGTCGCGAGCTGGTGAAGGGTGCCTGTGCTTCAGCTCCGCTGTGACCGCCACAACAACAGGAGTTAGTGTTGTGTGTCAATAGAAAGTCCAGAAGTTTGGTTGTGCGGCATTCCGCAGGTCACCTTCGCTTTCTGCTGCGAGGGTAACCGCCGCTCAGGTCGATCTTTCTGGGGATCGGCTCCAGCTGAAGGGTGGGTGCCGGTGGCGAGTAGGCGGAAGGGGTCCAGTGGTCGATGAGAGGGCCGAGCCGGCTCGGGTGTCCCGAGAAGTGGCGATGACCCAGCCCTTCGAGGTCGGTGTCGTGGTGCGCGACCTGGAGGTGCTGGAGCGCTTCTATCGCGAAGTGCTCGGCTGCGTTCCGGTGCACCGCTCGCACATCCCGGACGCGATCGGCGGCCCGGCCGGATTGGGTGGGCCCCTGTCGGTCGTCTGGCTTCAGGTGCCGTCCGGGGGCCGGATCAAGCTGATACGACTTCAGGCGGATGCGGATGCGGATGCGGATGCGGATGCGGATGCGGATGCGGATGCGGGCGCGGGCGCGGCTGCGCTGCCGTCGGCCGTACCGCTGGCCGCACGTCGCGGCTTGTCCTATGTCACCTTCCACTTCGACGACATCGTGCCGGTCGTCGCCGCCCTGCCGGCCGCCGGTGCCCGGCCGCTGTCGTCCCCGGTCGTCGTGGTGGCGCGGGACCGGCGGATCAGCTTCTGGGCGGATCCGGAGGGCAACGTCCTCGAACTGGTGGACCGGCGAGGCGGTGACCAGGAGACCCGTTGGACCCGGACCATAGTAATTAGAGAACCTCTTCAGTAAGGTGCGCCCTGCTGGTTACTGTAGACCGGCAACAGAAAGTCCGATCGGTTGGAAACCTCGCAACGGGGCGAAGGGGCGGACGATGGTTCAAAAAGCACCGCGGAAGTCGGCCGCGAAGACCACGCACCACGTATCCGCGCAGGTCATCAAGGACCTGCACGAACGCATGGTGCGCATCAGGCTGTTCGAGACCGAGGCGGGAAAACTCATGGAGGCCGGGAAGCTGCCCGGCTTCCTGCACCTCTACGTCGGCCAGGAAGCCGTGGCCGCAGGCGTGATGGCGGCTCTGCGCGACGACGACCAGATCACCTCGACCCACCGAGGCCACGGGCACGCCGTGGCCAAGGGCGTCGGCTTCCGCGAGATGTACTCCGAGCTGTACGGCCGGGTCACCGGCGCCTGCCTCGGCCGCGGCGGGAGCATGCACATCAACGACCTCACCCGCGGCATGCTCGGCGCCAACGGCATCGTCGGGGCCGGCGTCCCGATCGCCGTCGGCGCGGCCTTCGCCGCCCGGTACAAGGGCGAGGACAACATCGCGGTGACCTTCTTCGGGGACGGCGCCACCAACATCGGCGCCTGGCACGAGGGCGCCAACATGGCCGCGATCCTGGACCTGCCCGTGGTCTTCGTCTGCGAGAACAACGGCTACGCGGAGTTCACCCCGCAGTCCGCGCACATGCTGATCACCGACGTCGCGGACCGGGCCGCCGCCTACGGCATGCCGAGCGTGATCGTCGACGGCATGGACGCCGTCGCCGTCCACCGGGCCGCCACCGAGGCCGTCGAACGGGCCCGGTCCGGCGCGGGCCCGATGATGATCGAGGCCAAGACCTACCGCTTCTTCGACCACCAGGGCGTCAAGGGCCTGCGGCACCCCTACCGCTCGGACGAGGAGGTCGCCGAGTGGAAGTCGCGCGACCCCATCGGCCTGATCGAGACCAGGGCCGTCGCCGACGGCACCGCCACCCGTGCGGAGCTGGACGAGGTGTGGCAGCGCACGCGCGACGAGATCGCCGAGGCCATCGCGTACGCCGAGTCGAGTCCTCTGCCCGACCCCGCCGACATGCTCCTCAACGTCTATTCGGGATGACCGCCATGACCCTCACCACCGAAGCACCGGCCGGCGTCCCGGTCGCAGCCGCCCGCAGACTGTCCTACGTCAAGGCCTTCAACGAAGGCCTCGCGCAGGCCATGCGCGAGGACGAGAACGTCTTCGTCGCCGGCGAGGACGTGGCCGGATACGGCGGCGTGTTCCGCATGTTCGACAACCTGCTCGACGAGTTCGGCCCCCGCCGCATGATCGACACCCCGATCTCCGAAGCCGCCCTGGTCGGTCTGGGGGTGGGCGCCGCCGCCCGGGGTCTGCGCCCCGTCGTCGACCTGATGTTCATGGACTTCATCGGCGTCTGCCTCGACCAGATCGTCAACCAGGCGGCCAAGATGAAGTACATGTTCGGCGGCGGGTTGTCCGTGCCGCTGACCATCACCACCGCCTCCGGCGCCGGCCTCGGTGCCGCCGCACAGCACAGCCAGAGCCTTGAGGCCTGGCTGGCCCACGTGCCCGGCCTCAAGGTGGTCATGCCGAGTGACGCCTACACCGCCAAAGGCCTGACCGTCTCGGCCATCCGGGACGACAACCCGGTCGTCGTCATGCTCAACAAGGTCCTGCTCGGCAGCACCAGCGAGGTGCCCGAGGAGATCTACGGCATCCCGCTGGGCCAGGCGCACACCGCGCGGCAGGGCTCCGACGTCACCGTGATCGCTCTCGGCCGCATGGTGGGGGAGGCCCTCGCGGCCGCCGACGAACTCGCCGCCGAGGGCGTGGAGATCGAGGTGATCGACCCCCGCACCGTGCAGCCCCTGGACACCGAGACGATGTTCGCCTCCGTCCGCCGCACCAACCGGGTGCTCGTGGTGCACGAGGCCGTCACCTTCGGGGGCCTCGGAGCGGAGATCGCCGCCCAGATCCAGGACGTCGTCTTCGACTATCTGGACGCGCCGGTCCTGCGCATCGGCGCCCCGTTCTCCCCGGTTCCCTTCTCCCCGGTCCTGGAGAAGGCGTACGTGCCCGATCGCGCCCGTATCGCCCAGGGCTGCCGGCGTCTCCTCGAAAGGTCGTGACGGACGTGGCGGTCGAGGTTCTGCTGCCGAAGATCGGCCTGACCATGCAGGAAGGCACGATCGACGAATGGCTGGTGGCCACCGGCGCGGCCGTCGCGGAGGGCGACGCACTGCTGCGGCTGGCCACCGACAAGGTCGACGTGGACGTCGAGGCGGAGGCCGGGGGACTGTTCCACCCGGTGGTCCCGGCCGGGACCACCGTCCCCGCCGGAGCCCTCATCGGCTGGCTGCTCGACGAGGGCGAGCAGCCGCCGGACCCGGGGGGTACGCCGATGCCCCCCGGGTCCGGATCCGGCGCGGGTGTGGCGGTCGTGCCCGCTCCCGCCGGCGGCGCGGCTCCGGCCGTCCAGCCGGCGCTCACCGGCACCGGCGCGGCCCTCGACGCCGGGGTGCCCCCCGTCAACGGCACCGGCGGCCGGCTGCCGTCCTCACCGAACGCTCGAAGGGTCGCCGCCGACGCCGACGTGGACCTCACCGCCGTACGCGGCACGGGGCCGGGCGGGCGGATCGTCTCCGAGGACGTGGAGGAGTTCCTCACCGCCCTCACCGACGACCTTGTCACGTCGGCCGCGCCGGTCGGCGCCCCCTCCTCGCCTCTGGTCCGCAAGCTTGCCAAGGAGCGGGGCATCGACCTCTCCGAGGTGAACGGCACCGGCCTCGGCGGCCGGGTCCGCCGCTCCGACCTCGACGCCGTCGCTCCCGCGCCTGCTCGCCGGAACGTGGTCCCCCGGCCCGGCGACGTCATTCCCCTCACCGGGATGCGCGGCACCATCGCGCGCAGGATGCACGCCAGCCTCCAGGAGATGGCGCAGCTGACGCACGGCTACGAGGTGCGGATGGACGCCGTGGTGTCCCTGCGGGAGCGGCTCAGACAGGAGTGGGCCGACAGCGACCTGCCGGTGCCCAGCCTCAACGACTTCCTGCTGAAGGCCGCCGCCCTGGCCCTGCGCGAGCACCCGCTGCTCAACGCGACGGTGCGGGAGGACGGCATCCATCTGCTCGACGGCATCCACCTGGGCTTCGCGGTGGCCGTCCCGGGCGGCCTGATGGTGCCCGTGATCGAGGACGCGGTGACACTGCCGCTGCCCGAGATCGCGCGCCGGTCGAGGGCTCTGGCCGAGGCCGCGCGCGAGGGGCGGATCTCCCCCGCCCAGCTGGAAGGGGCCACCTTCACCGTCACCTCGCTCGGTGGATACGGCGTGGACTTCTTCACCCCCGTGATCAACCCCGGCAATGTCGCGATCCTCGGGGTGGGCAGGCTCAGGGAGGGCGTGGAGTGGGACGACGACCGGCCGCTGCGGACACGGGTGCTCACTCTGAGCCTCACCTTCGACCACCGTGCCGTCGACGGGGCTCCCGCCGCCGAGTATCTGCGCACGGTCGGTGAGTTGCTGCGCAAGCCGCTCCGTCTCCTGGTGTGAGCCGTCGGGGGCGGGGTGGCTCGACCGCGGCCGTGGGAAGCCGATGCGAGGACTGCGCACCGGGATCGCCTGTCGCGGTCGGTGCCCGCACGCGCGGGCGCACCGCCCATGCCGAACACGACGCGGGGCCTCACCGGCGAGCGCAGTCACCAACTGGTCGGCCAGGCACGTTCCCGGCCTCCCGCTGATCGCTCGGGATGGCATCGCGGCCGATATGCCCACGCGCCGTTGCGCTGCTGTGCGCCCTGTGCGCCCTGTGCGCCCTGTGGCGATGTGACGACTACAGCGCCGTGTCGTTGCCGTGACCCTGACTCCGTCCAGGCGAGAGGCCCCTCACACTGGAGTGTGAGGGGCCTCTCTCAGGCCCGCGCCCTTGCTGCGGAGGCTTTCTAGGTGGTCGGGTCGGCGATGCGTTCCGCCAGCTCGGCGACCTCGCGGACGAAGGAGCGGTGCCCCAGCGACCGGTAGACGTCGTCGCCCCGGACCTGTGAGATCGCCGCCGTCTCCAGCAGCGCCAGCAGGCCCAGGCCGATCACCGCCGCCTCGGCGTCGGAGACGGACTCGCGGGCCTTGCGGATCAACCGCATCATCTCGTGGAGCAGCTCGGCACGGCTTTCCTGGCGCAGTGCCTCCGCATCCTGGCTCATACCGGCCGACGACACGAAGAACACGGTGGCGGCGGATCGGTGCTCGCCCATCCAGGCCAGCAGTACGGTGACCGCCGCCGCGATGTCCGAGCCGGGTTCGTGTGCCTCCGTGAGCGCCTGCAACTGCTCGCGCAGCGCTGTGGCGAACGCCCGCATCCCCTCTGCCAGGACCTGGTCCTTGGAGGAGAAGTGGTAGTACACCGCTGCCGAGGTCATCTCGGCGCGAGCGGCGATGTCGGCCACCGTCACCTCGTCGGGCGGTTGGGTGGCGAACAACTCGGTGGCTGCTTCGATCACCCACTGCTTGCGCGACGGACGATGAGCGGCTCGGGTCCGGGAGGTCGTCATGGTGTCAAGTATGCCGGGATCCGAAGGTCCCGGAGCCCCATAAACAGCAGGAATTATGCCATCCAGCGGTGCTAGTTACTGCATAGAATGGTCAGTACGCAGGGCCCACGGACGCGGGTTCACGGCAGTCGGCAGGGAGCATGATGGCCACCACGAAGAACGGCAAGCAGCCCGCCCACCGACCCTCGCGACGGCAGCACATCATCACCGCCGCCGTCCGGGTGTTCGGCCGCAACGGATTCGCGGAGACCAGCATCCAGGACATCGCGGACGAGGCGCAGGTGGTGCCGACGGCCGTCTACTACCACTTCGACGGCAAGGAGGAACTGCTCGAACTCTCCATGCGCCGGGTCTTCGACCAGCTCAACGCGGTCGTGGAGGCGGCCCGGCCGGAGTCCGAGCCGGGTGACGCGGAGGGTCTGGTCCGCGTCATCGACGCCGTGTGGGACTGGGTGGAGAAGAACCCGGACGAGGCCCGGCTGTACCAGCTCCAGGTCGCCTCGGCCAACGGCAGTGTCAAGGTGCTGCGGGACGAGTTCGAGCAGCGGCACATCCAGCGCGGCTACGACTATCTGCCGGAGAGCACCACCCGCAGCCCCCGGGCGGCGAAGACCCGGCACGCGGCACAGGCGCTCGCGGTCCGCACACTGATCAGTACGACCATGCTCGTCACCGCGCTGCGGGCGGAGGGCGGCCCGCTGTCCCAGTTGCCCCCCCGGTCCGTGCTGGAGGCGGTCAGAGAGCTGGCACTGCGTATCGTCGCCACCGAGCAGAACCCGGCGAAGCCGGCACCGGCCCCGGCGACGTCACCGAGCTGAGGCGGTTCACCAGGGCAGTGGCCGGCGCTCGGCGAACAGCCCGCCCGTCGTCCGGTCGCCCTCGGGGAGGGTCGCCAGCCAGACCGTGGTGTCCGCACCCTCCTCCGGCCCGCGCGGAGCGGACGGGCCGCCCATGCCGCTGCGGGTCCAGCCGGGGTCGGCGGCGTTGACCAGGACACCCGTGCCGGCCAGCTCGGCCGCGAGCATCCGGGTCAGGGCGTTGAGCGCCGTTTTGGAGATGCGGTAGGCGGGGTGCCGGCCGGAGTCCATCAGCGCCAGTGAACCGTACGAGCTGGTCACGTTCACGACCCGGCCGTAGCCGGCCTCCACCATGCCCGGGACGACGGCCTCCGCCACGCGCCAGGCGCCGGTGAGGTTCGTGTCCAGGGTCGAACGCAGAATGTCCTCGTCGACGTGCGGGGGCCGTAGTTCCCCGTCGAGAGACACTCCCGCGTTGTTCACCAGGACGTCGATCCCGCCGGTCAGCTCCCGTGCCTCCCGCACCGCTTCCGTGACGCTCTTCGCGGAGGTCACGTCCAGCGCCAGCGGCAGCGCCGACCGGCCGATGGCGCGGCACGCCTCCTCGGCCGCCGCCCGTTGCCGCGCCCCGACCAGGACCCGTAGCCCCCGGTCCGCGAGCTGTCGGCCGATCTCCAGGCCGATGCCGCGTGCCCCGCCGGTCACCAGCGCTGTTCTGTCGTCGTGCCTCATGATGTGCCGACCGCCTCTCACACCGTCAGGATCGAGCAGGCGCTGATTCCGGGCGCCCCGTACACATGGGTGAAGCCCACCCGGGGGGCGCCCGGCACCTGCACACCGGGTGCCCGGCCCTGCAACTGTCGTACGACCTCGTGGAACTGCCGTAGCCCGGAGGCGCCGACGGGCTCTCCGCCGGCCAGGCATCCGCCGTCGGTGTTGACCGGTATCCGGCCCGTGGCTTCGGTGGCCCCGGCGGCCAGCAACGCCTCCTGCTCGCCATGGGCGCACAGCCCGGTCTCCGCCAGGTGGATCAGTTCCGAGCCGCTGTCGGTGTCCTGCAACTGGGCGACGCCCACGTCGGCGGGCCGGACCCCCGCCGTGCGGAAGACCGCCTCCGCGGCTTCGACGCTGGGGCTGCGGTGCGGCCCCGGCGGCAGCCAGGGCGAGAACACCTCGAAGGAACCGAACCGCCTGGTCCGGAAGGCCAGCGACGCCAGCCTGACCGGTCGCTCGCACAGGTCGAACGCACGGTCGCCGAGGGCCAGGACCAAGGCCGCCGCGCCCTGTCCGGGGGAGCAGAACATGTACTGGGTGAGCGGGGGACTGACCTCGGCGGAGTCCAGGATCTCCCGCTCCGTCAGCGGCTTGCGCCGCCAGGCCAGGGGGTGGTGCGAGCCGTTGCGGAAGGCTCGCGCGGCGACCATCGCCAGCGCCCGCTCCGAGATCCCGTGCTCGTACAGGTACCGCTGGGTCTTCAGCGCGAAGAACTGGGTGGTGAGCATCATGCCGGTCTCGGCGTACCAGTCGCCCAGTCCGTAGCGGGCCGCGGAGACGTGGAACGCGCCCCGCTCGTGCTTGTCGAACCCCACCGCGAGCCCCAGCGAGGCCTCGCCAGCGCGCAGCGCGTTCGCCACCGTGAGCACGGTGGAGGCACCGGTCGCGCAGCCGTTCTGCACGTTGACGAACGGCACTCCGGTCAGGCCCAGACGGCCCACCAACGTGTCGGGCTTGCCGGACACGTCGGAGCCGCCGGCCGCACAGCCGATGTCCTCCCAGGCGACGCCCGCGTCGGCCAGCGCCTCGCGCACCGCGTGCTCGGCCATGTCCATTCCGGTGACGCTCTCGTCGCGGCCGAAGGCATGCATCCCGCATCCGACCACGTACACGTCGTTCGACCCGCTCATCGCTCCCCGTCCCGTTCCGGGCGGAACGCGAAGGTCACCACCTCGGTTCCGTCCTCGTCCTGGTAGGCGGGCATGGTGGTGAGCCGGACCGGCAGGCCGATCCGGATCTCCGCGCGGGGCACCGCGAGCCGCGCTTCGACCAGCACCTCACCGAGGTCCACGTAGCCCACGTGGTAGGGCCGGTGGCCGCCGGCCGGCACCCGGTACGGCGACTTCGGCGGGAACGCCTGAAGCGTCCACGACCACACCCGCCCGCTCACCGGCAGTACCCGCGGCGTCATCGTCCCCTCCGAACACCTGGGGCACGAGTCCTGCCGGGGGAAGACCACGGTGGCGCAGCCGGAGCAGCGGGCGCCCACGAGACGCGGTGGATCCCCGTCGCCGTACTCCCCGTTCTCGAACAGGGACTCGTCGATGAGTCTGGTGGCCATGCCGTCCCGCCTTCCATGTCACCAGCCGAGCAGCCCGGCCAGCCGTTCCCGATGGTGTGCGGCGCCGCCCAGCAGGACCGCGTCCGACTGGGCGCGCCGGAAGTACAGGTGCGCGTCGTGCTCCCAGGTGAAGCCCATGCCGCCGTGGAACTGCACGCACTCGGCGGCGACGGAGACGAACGCCTCGCCGCACCACGCCTGTGCCACCGCCGCCGCCTCGGCCAGCGCCTGCGGCGATCCGTCCGCCCGGACCGCGCGGACCACGGCGGACCGGGCGGCCTCGACCTGGAGCAGCATGTCGGCGCAGGCGTGCTTGACGGCCTGGAAGCCGCCGATCGCCCTGCCGAACTGGGTCCGCTCGCGCACATGGGCCACCGTCATGTCCAAGGCGGCCTGCGCTCCGCCCAGTTGCTCGGCGGCCAGAGCCACCAGGGCCACGTCCAGGGCGCGGGAGACGATGTCCGCCCCCTCGCCGCCGACGGTCAGCGGCCGTGCCCGGGCAGCGGAGAACGTCACCACCGCCTGGCCCCGGCTGAGGTCCAGAGTGGGCACCCGGCGCACCGTGACTCCCGGCGCACGCGGGTCGGCCAGGAACACGTCCACACCGTCGGGCCCGGCCGCGGCCACCACCAGCGCCTCGGCGTCGGCGCCGTCGAGGACGAACGGCGCGGTGCCGTCCAGCAGCGGGACGCCACCCCGCCAGGAGACGGCCACTGGCACGGCGTCCGCCCGCCACGCCCCGTCGGGCGCGGCCACCGCCAGCGCGTGCACGGTGCCCTCGGCCAGCGCGGCAGACGCCTCGTCGGCGGTGCCGCAGCCGGCCAGCACCTGCCCGGCCAGCACGGTGGAGGACAGCAGCGGTACGGGTGCCAGTGTCCTGCCCAACTCCTCGCAGACGGCGGCGATCTCGGCGAGGCCGCCGATGCCTCCCGCCGACTCGGGCAGGCCGAGGGCCGCGAGGCCGACCTGCCGGCCGAGGGTGTCCCACAACTCGGCGTCGATGCCGGGCGCGCCCTCGGACAGCCGGCGTACCGCGGCGGTGCCGCCGGTATCCGCGCACACCGAGCGAACGGTCTCGCGCAGGTCCGCCAGCTCGGTCTCCGACAGGGCCGTGGCCTCGGTCACGGTGCTCGTCATCGTGTGCTCCCGCTCTCGTCGCGCCGCTCGGCGTCCTGCCGTCGGCCCAGGGCACTGTGCGCGGCCGCCATCCGGGCCACCGGCACGCGGTGCGCGGAACAGGAGACGTAGTCGAGGCCGAGGTCGTCGCAGAACGCGATCGACTCCGGATCCCCACCGTGCTCACCGCACACGCCCAGCTTGATACCGGGCCGCACGTCCCGTGCCCGCTCGGCGGCCAGGCGGATCAGGGCCCCCACCCCGTGCGGGTCGAGCCGCGCGAACGGGCTGGCGGTCAGGAGCCCGCGTTCCTGGTACGAAACGAGCACCTGCCGTTCGACGTCGTCCCGGGAGAACCCGTAGGTGAGTTGCGTGAGGTCGTTGGTGCCGAAGGAGAAGAACTCGGCGTGCTCGGCGAGTTCACCGGCCAGGAGTGCGGCGCGCGGAGTCTCGATCATCGTGCCGAGCCGGTACGGGACCCGCACCCCGGTGCGGGCGGCGACCGTGTCGGCGGCATCCCGTACGTACGCGGCGGCGGCCGCCAGTTCCTCCGGCAGGCTGACGAGCGGGATCATCACCTCCAGCTCCGGCCGGACCCCGGTGGCGGCGACATCCGCCCAGGCGGCGAAGAGGGCCTCGGCCTGCGCCGCGTAGAGCCTCTCGTGCAGCAGTGCCAGCCGCACACCGCGCAGCCCGAGCATCGGGTTCGCCTCGCGCAGCGCGGCGGCCCGCTGCTCCTCGGCCGCGTCCAGGGCCTGCCCGGGGGCGGGCAGGAACTCGTGCAGCGGCGCATCCAGCAGGCGCACGGTCACCGGGCGGTTCCCGACCGCGGCCAGCAGCGCGCGGAAGTCCTCGTGCTGGGCGCGCTCCAGCGCCGTCAGCGCCTCGTCGCGGGCGGCCGGGTCGGCGGCCAGGAGCACTCGCCTGATCAGCGGCAGCCGCTCGCCGAGGAACTGGTGCTCCGTACGGCACAGCCCCACACCCTCCGCGCCCAGGGCCAGGGCCGTGTCCACCTCGGCGGCCGTGTCGGCGTTGACCCGCACGCCCAGTCGGCGCATGCTGTCCGCCCACTCCAGCAAGGTGGACAGTTCGGGCGGCGGTCCGGCCACACTGACGCGCAGCGTCCCCGCGTACACGGCGCCGCTGCGGCCGTCCAGCGAGATCGGGTCGCCCTCACGCAGTACCCGCTCCCCGATGCGGACCGTCCCGGCGGCGAGGTCCACACGCAGCCCCTCCGCGCCGCACACGGCGGGCGTGCCGGCTCCCCGCGCCACGACGGCGGCATGCGAGGCGATACCGCCACTGCCGGTCAGCACGGCGGCGGAGACCAGCATCCCGGGAACGTCCGCCGGGGTCGTCTCACCGGCCACGAGCACGACCCGCGTGCCGTCCGCGGCCAGTTCGAGGGCACGTTCACTGGACAGCACGACCGCGCCGGTCGCCGCCCCCGGGGACGCGGGCAGCCCCTTCGCCAGGAGCTCCTCCCCACCGGTCAGCCGTAGTTGGGGGTGCAGCAGTTCCTGCACCTGCGCGGGCGTGATCCGCCGGACGGCCTCCTCGCGGCCGAGCGCCCCGTCCCGGGCCAGGTCCGTGGCCAGGCATACCGAGGCCCGGAGCGGCGGGCGGGATTGCGGCGAGGCGGCGAGCAGGGAGATCTCGTCGTCGCGCACCTCGAAGTCGACCGACACCGGCGTGCGCAGATGCCGCTCCAGGGTGAGCAGGGAGTGCTCAAGGAGTGCGGTGCCACCCGCGAGCCGGTCCAGCGGTTCTCCGGTGTTCGGCGGCGGGGCGCTGCGGCGCACTCCTCGGAAGAAGGAGCCCTGCGGGGAGAGACGCCCGGTCTCGGGGTCGCGGCTGGTCGCCGTGCCGTAGCCGGAGTGGTCGGCCGGGCCGATGCGCAGGGCCTGGACATGCAGGGCGACGGCCAGGTCGGCGGGGAGCCGCTGGGCGCGGCGGGATCTTCTCGCACGCGGCGAGTCCCACCGGGCGAGGAGGGCACGGGCGGCCAGCGCGAGCTGCTGCGCCGGCTCGTCGGGGAAGGGGCCGGAGCCGTGTTCCGCCGTCAGCGACAGCAGTGCCTCCACCCGTTCCCGTGGCGTCGGCGTGTCCAGGAGGGCGTCGTCGAGCACCGCGCCGGGCACGTCCAGGGCGTACTCGGCGATCATGCGCACGGTGGCGGCCCACACCTCGTACAGCGCGTCCGCACGCCCGATGAGGGCGCACAGGTCGTCGGCACGGGCGGGAGTGACGCCGAGACAGGCCAGGTCGGGCGGCAGTCCGGCGATCTCGGTCGGCGCGCTCGCCGACAGGCGCAGCAGCAGCGGCCGGGCCGCGTCCTCGATACGCCGGCCCGAGAGCTGTTCGACCAGGTCCACGGCGGCCTGGGCGGTGTCGGGATCGCACAGCGACGCGGCGGCGCCGGCGGGCACGGTGAGCCCCGGCACGACCGGCAGACCGAGGGCCACCAGGCCGTCCACCGCCGCCCCGTGCGCGCCCAGTTCGTCGGCTTCGAGGCCCCGGGTGCGTCCCTGTCCGTAGGGCACCAGGAGCCGGCCGGGGGTTCCGGACGGTGCGACGGACATCCGGGACTGTGCGAGCGGCCCTGCCTCGCGGTCGGTGACGCTCACCCTCTGCTCCTTGTGACAAGCTCCTCTTCGAGAGCCTCGTCCTCGGCCCTGCTGATGCCCAGGACGAGCAGCAGCTCCTGGTGCAGCCGCATCCACACGGTGTGGTACGAGTCGCACAGCGGCGAGGCCAGCCACTGCGGCGCGCCGTCGTCGAAGCGGTCGAGGGCCTCCTCCAGGGCCGTCAGGTACCGTCCGCTGCCCGCGAGCACCGGGTCCAGCCTGCGCAGCACGGGCTGGATCGCCTCGTGCACGTCTTCCAGCGACTCGCGCACCCCGGCGTCGTACACCTCGTCGGAGTGGTCGTTGACCGAGCCGTCGGGGCGGCACTGCCAGGCCGTGCAGACGTCGCGGATCTTGCGGTTGACCGGCAGGAACGCCTCGTACGCCGCGGTGATCCGGCCCTCCTGCTCGGAGCCCGGGGGGACCCGCAGGATCCGCGCGGCGACGGTCTTGGCGCGCTCGGTCGGCAGCACCACCGGTCCCTTCACCATCGCCAGCCCGGCGTCGACCAGCGGGCGGTGCTCGGACTCCGGCCGGCCACGCCACATACCGCGCAGAACGAGGTCGACGGCGCCTTCGGTGAGGGTCTCGTCGAATGCGTCCGGAACGTCCACGGCAGCAGATTGCATCGCCACACCATTTCCCCGGTTCTGTGGTGACCGGTTCCTCGGTCCTGTGTTGCCCGGAGGTTACGCCCCGGCGGGCCTGTTAGTGAAGAGGGACTCAAGAAACACTTTCGGCTTGCTTGGCCCCGGCCCGGCCGTCAGCGGCCTTCGGGCGGCTGCCCGCGGCGAGGAACGACGCCATGCGGTCCTGCGCCTGACGGCCGTCGGCGAGGGCGGCGATCAGCCGTGCCTCCTCGGCGAGGTGGCGGCGCAGCTCCTCGCCGGTGCCGACGCGCAGCAGGCCCTTCGAGGCCCGCAGCGCGTCCCCGGCGCCGGCGGCCAGATCGGCCGCGATCCGATGCGCCGCGTCGTCCAGTTCCCCGTCGTCCACCGACCGGGAGACCAGGCCCCAGCGTTCGGCGTCGTCGCCGGTCAGGACGCGATTGGTCAGGATCAGGTCCGCCGCCCTGCGGGGGCCCAGCAGCCGTGGCAGGAACCACGAGGCCCCGCAGTCCGGTGTGAGTCCGATCGCCGTGTACGCCAGCCGGAACCGCGCCGACCGGGCCGCCAGAACGATGTCACCCACCACGGCGAGGCCGATCCCCCCGCCCGCGGCCGCGCCGCGCACCGCCGTCACCAGCGGCACCGGCAGTTCGTACAGGGCCTGTATCGCGGCGTGCGCGGCGCTCGCCACGGCGTGCACGTAGGCGCCGGTCCCCGCACCGAGACCGGCGAAGGCGCGCAGGTCACCGCCCACGCAGAAGCTGCCGCCCGTCGACCGCAGCAGGACCGCGCCGCCCGGGTCCGCGGCCACCTCGACGGCCGTGTCCCGCAGCGCCTCGGCCGTCCCCAGGTCCAGGGCGTTTCCCCGGCCGGGATCGTCCAGCCTCAACTCCACGACCCCGTCGGGGTGCCGGACGATCCGGACCGGTTCGGTGCTCGCTGGGACGCTCATCACGCTTCTCCTGCCGTCTTCCCGTCGCCGGGTGCTTCCCGGCAAGATACTGAAGACGCTATACAGTTTCCAGGACGCGGCGGGCACCGATGCCCGTACGCCCGTCGGCGGGAGGCCACGTGCCCATCCAGTTCGATATCGATCCGGCTGTCGCGCATCTCGCCGCGTCCACCGCCGAGTTCGTGCGCGAGGTCGTCATTCCGGCCGAGCGCGAGTGCGGCGGGTCCGTGCACGACGCCCCCGAGGCACTGCGCGAAACCCTGCAGAAAGCCGCCCGGGAGGCGGGAGTGTTCGCTCCGCACGTACCCACGCGCTGGGGCGGACACGGGCTCGACCTGCGCGGCCAGGCGCTGGTGTTCGAGGCGGCGGGCTACTCGCTGCTCGGACCGCTGGCGCTGAACTGCGCGGCCCCCGACGAGGGCAACATGCACCTGTTGGAGAAGGTGGCCACCGACGAGCAGAAGCAGAGGTATCTGGCTCCGCTCGCCGCGGGCGAGACCCGCTCCTGCTTCGCCATGACCGAACCGGCTCCTGGAGCCGGTGCCGATCCCCGCTCCCTGCGGACCACCGCGACCCGGGTGCCCGGCGGCTGGCGCATCGACGGGCACAAATGGTTCATCACCGGTGCCCACGGTGCCGACTTCGCCATCGTCATGGCCCGGACCTCCGGCAGCCCCGGCGACCCGGGCGGCGCCACCATGTTCCTGGTCGACGCGGACACCCCCGGCATGCGTCTCGTCCGGTCCATCGAGACCCTGGACGAGTCGCTCTTCGCCGGACACAGCGAGATCCTCTTCGAGGACTGCGTGGTGGGGGAGGACCAGGTGCTCGGCGCGGTGGATCACGGCTTCGAAGGCGCCCAGGTCCGGCTCGGACCAGCCCGGATGACCCACTGCATGCGCTGGCTGGGAGCCGCCCGCCGCGCCCAGGACGTCGCGCTGGAACGGGCGGGCAGCCGGATGGCGTTCGGCTCGGTGCTGGGAGACCTCGGCATGGTCCAGCAGATGCTGGCCGACTCCGAGATCGACATCGAGGCGAGCCGCGCACTGATCCTGCGCACCGCCTGGGAGCTGGACACCGGCTCCACCGCCGCCTCTCAGCTGACCTCGGTGTCCAAGACCTTCGTGGCGGAGGCGGTGAACCGGGTGGTGGACCGGGCGGTGCAGATCTGCGGAGCGCTCGGCATCTCGGCCGCCGACGCCCCGCTGGCCCGCCTCTTCAGGGAGGTCCGGCCGTTCCGCATCTACGACGGCCCCTCGGAGACCCACCGCTTCGCCATAGCGCGCCGCGCGGTACGGCCCTACCGGCAGCCACGCCCGACCACCGCCGACGGCTGATCGTGCCGCGGGGCGCCTGCACGGGAGGCGTGCCCGGTCGGGTGCCCTGCGTCTGTGTCGAGGAGGCACGTGTTCTTCGGTGAGCACGACGCAGGGGGTTGTCCTGGGCCTGCTCCCTGAACCGCGTATGGACAGCCGGCGGGGCCTTGCGTGTCCCGGCCCGCTCTTGCCAGCCGGACGGCGGTCCGCTACTTTCCTGAGTTCCGGACTATTGTCCGTTTGGTGATGAGCTCGTGGGTGTGAGCCCGGAGGGAGGGGGAGTGCGGACCGGGAACGAGGGACCTCAGCGCTCGGACGCGCAGCGCAATCGCGAGCGCATCCTGCAGGTGGCGCTGGCCGAGTTGTCGCGCGACGTGGATGCCCCGCTGAGTTCGATCGCCAAGAAGGCGGGGGTCGGGCAGGGCACGTTCTACCGCAACTTCCCCAACCGTGAAGCTCTGGTCCTGGAGGTCCACCGCCACGAGGTGCGCCAGCTCACCGACGCCGCGGCGGGACTGCTCGGAACCCGGGCGCCCGACCAGGCCCTGCGTGAGTGGATGGACCAGCTCGCCCGCTTCGCCGTGGCCAAGGCCGGCCTGTCGGACGCGATGCGTCGGATCGTCGGTACGTCGGACGGTCCGGCACAGCCGGGATACGCGTTGGTCGTCGAGGCGATCGAGGCCCTGCTCGCCGCCAACCACGAGGTCGGCGCCATTCGCCCGGGCGTGACGGCCGACGACTTCCTCCTGGCCATCGCCGGTGTCTGGCAGATCGATTCCCGCGGGGACTGGCAGGCCCAGAGCGCTCGCCTTCTCGACCTCGTGATGGACGGCCTGCGCGTGGGGGCCCCTGGACCGCGTTGAGGTCGACCTCAACCCTCGGCCGCAGGGCTGGGCGTCGGCGCTGACGGCGCCGCCGTCGCCGCGGAGGGAGGAGGCGGGGTCGATGCCGCTTCTCGCCGAGCTCGACGGCACGTCGCAGGACGGCGCGAACGGTCCCGGGATCGCGGGCGGTCGGAGGGGGCTTCGCGAGCGCTGACATCGAGTGGCACGGAATGCGATGCGGGGCCGCTCGTCAGTCCGTGATGACGGCCTGCCGGTTGATCCACTCGGTGCTTCGGGCCGCCTTGTACAGGAAGTCGGCGACGTCCGCGCGGCTGATCGTCGGGTTCCCCTTCATCGGCAGGCGCTCGCCGACGTGGTAGGTGCCCTTGGCGGGGGCCTTGGTCAGCATGGTCGGATAGACCAGCGTCCAGTCCAGGCCACTCGAGCGGATCGCGTTCTCGGAGAGCTCCTTGTTCGCGTAGATGTTCCGCAGCAGCGTGCTGTATATGGCCTTCTGCACGGCGCTCGCCGACCGATAGGTGTCCCCCACGCCGAACGAGGACAGCCAGACCAGGCGGGAGACACCCACGTCCCTGGCCGCACCGATGACGGCCGCCGCGGCGCGGGTGAACAGGTCGTCGGCGCGCACGGAGGTGCTCCTGCCGAGGGCCGATACGACGACGTCCTGGCCGATCATGGCCTTCGCGACATCGTGGTGCGAGGTGGCGTCGCCGACGACCACCGTGACCTGGTCCGCCAGGTCCTCCAGCGCCTCCGGCCTGCGCGCCAGGAGCGTGACCTTGTCGCCGGACTGAAGGGCCAGGTCGACGATGTGGCGACCGGTAGGGCCGGTCGCACCGAGGATGAGCAGATTCATGGGCAGGAGAAACCTTCCGGGTGCCGCGGGGATGGTGTGCGGAACACCTAAGCGGACAGGTGTCCGGTACCGGGAGAACGTACCGGACAGCTATCCGGTTGACAAGAGTCGGCCGTCCCGGAAGGGGGCCGTGGTGCCCGTCGCTCGCGAGCCCCGCTCGACGCCGGTGGTCATTCGGGGGCGCATCTCTTGCGTGAATCGACGGTGCGGCCTTAGCGTGAAGTAACCGTTTTCTATCGCTCTTCCTCGGAGGTTCAGCTGCACACGCCAGTCACCGGCCCGGTGCGTCCCGGTGCGCACTCGGCCGCGACGCACCGCCCCGCCTCCGTCGCGCGCATCACGGACGGCTTCTGGGCGACGCGTCGCCGGATCAACGCCGAGGTGTCGATCCCGGAAGGGCCGCAGCGGCTGGAGGAAGCCGGGAACCTCGCCAACCTGCGGTCGGCCGCGGAACCGGGTACGGCACCCGCGTTCTCGGGCGACTTCCAGTTCCAGGATTCCGATGTCTACAAGTGGCTCGAAGCGGCCTGTTGGCAGCTGGCCGACACGCCGGACCCCGGCCTCGCCGGTGAAGCCGCACGGATCGTCCGGCTCATCACCGATGCCCAGTCGGAGAACGGCTACCTGCAGACGTACTACCAACTCGGCGGCGGCGAGCCGTGGACCGAACTCGGCTGGGGCCACGAGCTGTACTGCGCCGGCCATCTGATGCAGGCCGCGGTGGCCCACCACCGTGCCACCGGCAGCCGCGACCTGCTGGACGTCGCCGGCAGGTTCGCCGACCACATCGACTCCGTCTTTGGGCCAGGCAAGCAGGTGGACGGGGTGTGCGGCCACCCCGAGGTGGAGACGGCCCTCATCGAGCTCTACCGAACCACCGACGACGAGCGCTATCTGGAACTGGCCCGCTACTTCCTGGAACGGCGCGGGCACGGCGCCCTGGCTTCAGGCACCGACCGCGGCCACGACCGCGATCCGGGGTCCGCGTACTGGCAGGACCACATCCCGATCCGCGAGGCCCAGGAGGTGACCGGGCACTCCGTGCGCCAGCTCTACCTCCTCGCGGGCGCCGCCGATCTGGCGACCGAGACGGGAGACGTCCGGCTCCGGCAGGCACTGGAGCGGCTGTGGACGGATGCGGTCTCCACCAAGACGTACCTCACCGGCGGGATGGGCTCGCGGCACGACTGGGAAGCCTTCGGGGACGCGTACGAGCTTCCCTCCGACCGCGCGTACACCGAGACCTGCGCTGCCATCGCCTCGGTCCACTTCAGCTGGCGGATGGCCCTGCTCACCGGCGAGGCCCGTTACTCGGACCTCATCGAACGCACGCTGTACAACGGTTTCCTCGGGGGCGCGGGGCTGGACGGCCGCACCTGGCTGTACGTCAACCCGCTCCAGCGGCGTGCGCACACGCACGAGCGCCCCGGCGACCAGACCTCGCGGCGTACGCCCTGGTTCCGCTGCGCCTGCTGCCCGCCCAACGCCATGCGCCTGCTGGCCAGTCTCCCGTACTACTTCGCCGACGTCGCCGTCGACGACAGCGGTCTGCGCCTGCACCAGTACGCCACCGGCGAGTACGCGGGTGGCGGCCTCGCGGTCCGCGTGGCCACCGCATACCCGTGGGACGGCACAGTGACCGTGACCGTCGACGACGCTCCCGCCGCGGAACGCACCCTGGCCCTGCGGATTCCCGCGTGGTGCGAGGAGTTCCGGCTTGCCGTGAACGGAACGCCCGTGCGGGAGCGGCCGGAGCGTGGCTGGCTGCGCGTCACCCGGTCCTTCCGGCCGGGCGACACCGTCCGGCTCGAACTCACCCTGCGGGTACGCCTGACCCACCCGCACCCGTACGTCGATGCCGTGCGCGGATGCGTGGCGCTGGAGCGCGGCCCGCTGGTGTACTGCCTGGAGGAAGCCGACAACGCCGGTGGCCTCGACGGTGTCGTCCTCGACACCTCGACGGCACCCACTGTGCGGGACCGCCCCGATCTGCTCGGCGGTGTCTCCACCGTCGTCGCTTCCGGTCGACGTCTCGCGTCGGACGAGGCGGGGTGGTGGCCGTATCGCACGGAGGCCGCATCCGCCGACCGGCCCGTCGAGCTGACCGCCGTGCCCTATTACGCCTGGGCGAACCGTGGCGACGGCGCCATGCGCGTGTGGATACCGCAACGGCGGTGAACAGGCTGGTGGTGACGGCGTCCGGGGCCACGGTGACCTGCCGCGAGCCGCGAGCCGTCACCCGGTTACCCGGTCACCACGCCCTCGGCGCGTTACGGCGTGGAGAACAGACCGGGCCCGAGGACGAGGAGCGGTGGGAGCGAAGGCCGTTCGTGACCCGTAGGAAATCCAGCTTCTCCGCATCGGTGGAACCCGCGGCCACCGTGTAGACGACGAGGCGGACACCGCAGCCTGGGACGGTGAGCACATCGCAGTCGGAGCTGCCCGGCGGTCAGCGACCCCACCATGCCGGGGGCCGCTGAGTACAGATGGGTGTGGCGAGCATCGGATCCGGCAGGGACCAGGTCGAAGACGTGGGCGACGTCTTCCACCGCGTTCCGTGGGGGCTAGGCGGTGTCGCCCGGTCAGCGGATCCGGGGCAGGGCTTTGTCCGGGTGTGCGGCGTGTACGTACTTCACGGCGATACCGGGATGGATGTCGAAGAGGCGGACGAGGTGGACCGGATCGGTGGTCTCCCGGGCCTCGTCCAGGATGCGGTCGGCCCATACCTGCCGTGGCAGCAGCCCGATCTGGTCGAACGCGGCCCGCATCGCGCAATAGCTGATCTGCGGAGAGTCGGGGTGCCGGTAGGTCTGGTGGACTGGGGCCAGCGGCGGCGCTCGCGCAGCCAGTCGGCCGCCAGGTCGGTGCTCAGGTCGTCGAGGTAGACGAGGTGGATGCCCTCACCCCGGCGCACCGCCAGTGTCCGGCGGGCGAGGTCGGGGTCGGCCAGGTCGAGCCGGGCGACCTCCACGGCACGCACGGCGTGGATGGCCACCAGACCAACGATGAGGCGCGCGGCGGGACCATCCAGCCGGTCCAGGGCCCCGGCCAGTCGATCACTGGACAAGGGCCGCGGCAGGTGTACTCCAGCAGGCAACTGCAGCCCGGCCGTGGGGTTGAGGAAGATCAGCCGCTCCTGCGTCAGGGCCCGGAAAATACTACGCAGCACGCTGAGCAGCCCGCGAGCCACGTTGCCCTGATGGCGGGCGAGTTCGCTCGTGATGTGCTCTGCAGTGACCTGCCGCAGGTCCAGCCCGGCCGCCGTCCACGAAGTCAGGGTCGGCCAGGCGATGCGCAGGTAGCGACGGATACGCCGGAAGCGGCCGGGGTGTGCCGGTAGCGGCCTCGACCGCGCAGCACCCGCACCCTGGCGCTCAGCTCGTCGGCCATCGGAGCGGGAAGCTGAGCGATCCGCGTGTGCAGGGCCTTCTTGTCGTACCGGTCGCGCCGTCTCTGACTCACGTCCGGTACGTGCGGGAGTACTTGGTGCCGGACGTCGGTGAGCAGCTGCGCGGGTGTGTCGGAGAGTTCGTCCGCCTCCAGCAGCGCGTGCGCGTGGAGGAATGAGATCACGCGGCGGGTGGCGGCGGTGCCGGCCGCAACGGTACCGGCCAGGGAACGTACGTCCCGCTCGGGGATCGGGGCGTGCGGCCCCAGCCGGGCCAGCAGAGTATGCAAGACCACGGCCGCTCCGCCCGGCACGTTGCGTTTGTCGGCGAGCCAGGACTGCGGGTAGGCGGCGGTGAAGGTATCCGGCAGGTCCTGCGCCGGAGCCGTCAGTGGGGACAGCGGGGGCAGCGCGATGACGCGGGCGCGCTGCTTGCGCTGCCAGGTCCGCGGCATCGAGAACGGAGACAGCTGCCCCGGGCCTACCGGCATAGCCACCGTCTGTCCCTCCGGGAGGGCGTCGTGCGGGGCCGGGCGCGCGCACGAGAGGCTGGGCCGGACCGGTTGTGCACGACGAAGCCCAGCTCCCCGGCCCGTCGCTTGAGCTGGTGCGCGAGCGGACCGGCGAAGGCGAGTTGCGTGAAGGACACCGCCGCCGTCTCGGCGCCGACTTCGCGCACGTAGGTCAGGCAGGCGCGGCACATGCCCTCCTCCGTGTGCGGCGGCAGATCGTCCCGCCGGCATCTCGGACATCGGTCCACCCGGTAGCGCTCACGGTTGTTCCGCCATTCGCGACAGCCGCGGCATCGGGTTGCCGTAATGCCCCAGCACGCACAGTCCGCGCAGGACCGCACCGGCCAGGCCATCCGGGGGCGGGGCCGTGCGCGGCCTTAACATCCCTGCCTGGGTGAGCAGTTCGGCGGCGGCGGTTTTCAGCGGTAACCGCACCTGTTCGAGCATCTCCTGCGCGATCAGTTCCTCCCCCTCGGCATCCCGGATTGCCAGCGCACACCTGATCAGCCGCAGCACCATCTTCGGCCACGTCCCGGTCAGCCCCGTGTTCGCCGCCCGCTGCCCTGCGAGCGTCTGCAGGACCTCCTCCTCCAGCCACGTACGGCCACTGATCCGCCGTGCATCGCTCCGCTCCAGGCGCCGCCGGACCGGAGACAACGTCCTGCCCGCGCATCACCGCGGGACAGATCCTCGGGTCGTCGACGAGCTGCCGCGCCTCGCGCGGCCCCAGGTAGGGAGCAGCCGCGCCCCGGGGGCGCGGGAGGTTCCGGGCACCTTGCTGCCCCAGACCCAGCACGTAGACGTGCAGCTGGGTCGGCCCCGGGAAGACGGCACCGATGCCAGCCCGGATCTCCTCCCGCACCGCGATCACGCACGGCCGGTGAGGGATGGCTCGAACACAGGTCTCCTACCTGCTGACTTCACCCGATCGTGCCCCTGGTCCCCACTCAGGAACCCGTGCGTACTCCAGTTCACGTCACCTCGCCGACCTGCGGGTGCACGAGGGAAGCGGATCTCCCTGGCCGCATGTGAGGAGGGAGGCCTCGCTTTCGTGCCGTTCTTCCCGGTGGGCGGTGGCGGGGAACTCGACGACGAGCGGCTGGCCAAGGTCGCGGCCCGGCACGGCACGCGCCGACGAGATCACCTTCACCGCGCAGGAATGCCCACCCCCGTCTTCGGCGCACCGACCGAATCCGGCTCAGCTCCTCTCCGGCTCCGGCTCCGGCTCCGGCTCCGGCTCCGGCCTCCGCCCCGTGTCGGGGATCGGATGCCCGGGGAGCGGCCGCGCGCGACGAACTCAGCTGTCCAGGACGAAGATCGGCTTGTGGCCGGCGCGGTCGGAGGTCAGCACGTCGGGGATCTCGTTCCAGCCGTAGATGCCGCTGGTGACCAGCTCGGGGTGGAGTGTGCCGGCGGCCACCGCCTCCAGGGTCGGTGTCATGTTCGGCCTCGCGTGCCCCTTGCCGTTGTGGAAGTGGACTCCGCGCTGGTACAGCGCGAGCAGCGGGAGCTGGACCTCGTCGAAGTAGATGCCGACGCTGTTGACGTGGCCCTCGGGCATGACCGACAGCAGTGCCTTGCGCAGCCGCTCGGGGTCGCAGCTGGCGTCCACGGCGAGGTGGAAGTCCTTCTCCCGCTTGCCGTGGATGTCCTGCACCTCGGCGCCGAGTTGCTCGGCGACCTTCATCCTGACCGGGTCGTCGTCGTAGTAGACGGTACGGGCGCCCGCGCAGTGGACCGCCACGTCGGCCACGTACAGGCCGATGGAGCCGGTTCCTCCGAAGACCGCGATCTTCGGGTCGGTGATCCCGGCGACGGTCGGCATCACCGTCTCCCAGCCGAGCGCGAGATTGTCGCCGATGGAGGCCAGGTGCACGGGGTCGACCCCGGCGGGCAGCTTGGCGAGGTTGAAGTCCGCGTAGGGAACGCGGATGAGTTCGTCGAAGGTGCCGCCCCAGGCTCCGTTCACCGGGAGGCCGTACTGGGCGTCGCCGTGGACGAGGCAGCGGGCGGTGTGTCCGAGTGCGCACTGTGCGCAGCTACCGCACGCGATGTGCCACGCGACGCCGACGACGTCTCCGACCGTGACGTCGGTGCAGTCGGGGCCGACCTCGACCACCGTGCCCACGCACTCGTGGCCGAGCGGGAACGGGCCGAATCCGGAGAACGGCGTCCTGTCGGCGATGACATGGTGGTCGAGATCGCAGGTCGTGGCCGCGAGCGGGCGCACGAGCGCGTCCGTGCCCTCGACGAGGGTGGGGGCGTCGACCTCGTCGAAGCGCAGCTGTCCGGGCGCGACGAACATCAGGCTCTTCATGGGAAAACTCCTCGGTTGTCCGGGATGCCGGCCGGCCGGTCTCGCCTGTCGGCCCGCTCCCCGCGGTCGGTCAGACGGCTCCGGCGTCCGGATCTCCGGCGGAGATCGCGTCCAGGAAGACCATGTCCGGCGCTCCGGCCAGCGCCCGTGCCAGGGCGGCTCCGACCTCCCGCATCGCGGCACCCTTCATGTGCGCGCCCAGCGCCTCCTGGGAGGCCCACTTCTCGATCATGACGAACTCGCCGGTGGTGCCCGTCTTGCGGTGCAGCGCGTACCGCAGGCATCCGGGTTCGGCGTGCACCTTGGGCAGCGCCGCCGTCAACGTCTTCTCGACCAGATCTTCCTGGCCCGGCTTGGCGACCATCGTCGCCATCAGGACCACCGGCTCGGTCATGGGATACCTCTTTCTCGATATAACAGTCGTCATAATCATGGCGGATGTCGGAGCCGTTGTTCCACGGCGGCCGCCCGGGATCCGCGAGCCTTGCCCGCCGTGCCGTCCTCCCGTGGACGGGGCGGACGGCGAGCAGGCAGGCCCCCGTTTACTCCAGGGCCGCGAAAGCGGCCTTCACGTACTGGGCCGTGCGGCCCTGGCCGAGCAGCCCGGTGCCCATGTTGTTCATGACGTACGCGATCACTGCCCGGCGTTCGGTGTCGATCACGACCACCGATCCGCCCCATCCGGTCCAGAAGCAGATCCGTCCTTCCGGGAGATACGGCACGGCCGGGGACGGCAGCCCGAATCCGATGCCGAGACGCAGACGCATCCCCAGCACCAGGTCCGGTCCGTCGGTCTGCTGACGGAAGATCAGGTCGATGGTTCGCGGCGAGAGCAGCCGTACGCCGTCCAGCGTGCCGCCGCAGGCGACGACGGAGTGGATCCTGGCGAGCTACCGGGCGTTGCCGTGGCCGCCTGCCGCGCCGATCTCGGCGCGACGCCACTCGGGGCGCCACGACTCCTCGGCACCGCCCACCGGACCGGTGAGGGTCTTCATCGCCACACTGTTCGGATCGCCGCCGACGAGATCGCTCGACCGGTACGGCGGCGGCACGACATCGGCGACCCTGCCGAACTCGGAGTCGGGCAGACCGAGGTGGAAGTCGGCGCCGAGCGGACCGGCGATCTCCTCGGCGACGAACCGGCCCAGGGTGCGCCCGTCGATCCGCTGGACCAACTCGCCCACCAGATGACCGTAGTTGAGCAGGTGATAGCCGGACGCCGTGCCCGGCGGCCACCACGGCGCCTGCGCGGCGAGCCGGGCCGTCGACTCCGGCACGTCGAGGACGTCCGCGACCGTCACGGGCTTCTCCCACCCCGAGACGCCCGAGGTGTGCGACAGCAGGTGCCGGACCAGCACGCCTTCCTTGCCGCGCGCGGCGAATTCCGGCCAGTACCGGGCCACCGGGGCGTCCACGTCGAGCAGTCCGCGCTCGACCAGCATGAGCGCCGCCAGGGAGGTGACCGTCTTCGTGCACGACCACACATTGGTGATCGTGTCGCGCCGCCACGGCGCCGTACGGCCCTGGTCGGCCCATCCGCCCCACAGGTCGACCACCGGCTCCCCGTCGACCGTGACCACGATCGAGGCACCGAGTTCGTCGCCCGCGTCGAGATTCCCGGACAGCCGCGCGGCCACCTCCGCGAAGCGCCCGTCGCACACTCCGTCCAGATCCGCCACGGTCAGCCTCCCGTCCGGACGTCGTCGCCGGCCGGACGCACCGCCGCGCGGGGCACGCCGCGCAACTCGCGGCGCAGGCTCGCGCGCGCGATGTCGGCCACGTCCAGCAGATAGGTCTGGCGCATCCGCCACGGGGCGCGGTGGCCCTGCCGGGGGAAGCTCTGGACGCCCCGTTGGACGTACCCGGACGCCAGCTCGACCATGGGCCGTTCGCGGACGCCGGGCTCCGCGGCCGCCGTGACCGCCGCGAGGTCCGCGCGGCGCATGTGGTTGAGGACGCGGCACACCAGCCGCGCGGTGAGATCGGCCCGCATCGTCCAGGAGAGGTTGACGTAGCCGAAGCAGAGGGCGAAGTTCGGCACGTCGCTGAGCATGGCGCCCCGCCACAGCAGGTGACGCGCGGGGTCGACCGGCTCGCCGTCGAGGCTCACCGCGATGTGGCCGAACGCCAGCATGCGCAGCCCGGTCGCGGTCACCACGATGTCGGCCGGCAGCACCCGGCCCGACCGCAAGCGGATCCCCTCGGCGACGAAGCTCTCGATGTGATCGGTGACCACGTCGACCTCCTCGCGCTGGATCGCCTTGAAGAGGTCCGCGTCCGCCGTGATGCACACCCTCTGGTCCCACGGCGCGTACGGCGGGGTGAAGTGCTCCCGTACCGTGTCCTCGCCGATCCGACGCGCGGCGGCCCTGGTCAGCAGCGTCCGCGCCCGGTCGGGGAAGCGTCGGCAGTAGTGGTAGAAGCCGTTGGAGTAGGCGGCGTTGCGTGCCCTGATGACCCGGTGCGCCGGTCCGGCGGGCAGCCGGCGCCGGACCCTGGCGGCGAACCGGTCCCGCCGCGGCAACGCGCTGATCCAGGTCGGGGTGCGCTGCAGCATGGTCACCTTTGCCGCGTCACGTGCCATCGCGGGGACCACCGTGATCGCGGTCGCGCCGCTGCCGATCACGACGACGCGCTTGCCGGTGTGGTCGAGTCCGTCCGGCCAGAACTGCGGCTCGACCACCGTGCCGGCGAAGGACTCGACGCCCGGGAACCGCGGGTCGTGCCCGCGCTCGTAGTCGTAGTAGCCGGTGCACAGGTAGAGGAACGAGCAGGTCACGGTGGACCGCCGCGGCCCGTCCGCGCCGGCGCCCTGCTCGACGGTGACGGTCCAACGGGCCGTCGCGCCGGACCAGTCGGCCGCGACCACCTTCGTGGAGCAGTGGATGTGGCGGTCGATGTCGAACCGCTCCACCGTGCGCCGGAGGTAGTCGAGGATCTCGTCCCCGTCGGCCATGGAGTTGTCGCCGGTCCACGGCTGGAACGGAAAGCTGAGCGTGTAGATGTCGGAGTCGGCGCGGACGCCCGGATACCGGAACAGATCCCACGTCCCGCCCAGGGACTCGCGGGACTCCACCACGGCGTACGACCGATCGGGACACCGCGACCGCACCCGGTACGCGGCATCGATACCGGAGATCCCCGCCCCGACGATCAGGACGTCGACATGGCCGGGCAGCGGGACGGGGTGCGGGGAGTGGGTCATGGCACCCGAGTATGGAAGCGCTCAGAGGGCTCCGCTTAACCCTGGGCGACAGAAATTTACCTCTGCGCGACACGCGCTGCGGCGGACATACGCCCGGCGTCACGACGAACCTGCGTCGGCGTCCTGCCGAACCAACGGCGCGCGGCACGGGTCAGTGCCGCCTGTCCGGCCAGCTCCACCGACGACGCGACCTGCGAGAGCGGCATGTCGCTCCGCGTCAGCAACCGGTGTGCCGCGTTCTTGCGGACGTCGTCGAGGATCGCCTGGAACGAGGTGCCCTCCTGCGCCAGTCGCCGCTGCAACGTGCGTGGATGCATGTGCAGCCACTGCGCGACCAGATCGATCCGCGCCGGCACCGTACCGAGCGCGCCGCTGATCGCCGATCGCACCATGGCCGTGACGCTCTCGCGAGGATCGGTGTAGTGCGCCTCCAGGTACTCCACGACCATGCGGCGCAGTTCGGGATCGACCGGGGTCGACATCGGCTGGGCGAAGAGCTTCGTCGGCACCCGCAGCAGGGCGCGGCCGGTGTCGAACCGGACCGGCGCCCCGAAGAAGTCGGTGTACACCGACTCGTCGGTCAGCGGCGGGTGGGGCAGGTAGACCCCGAGCAGTTCGTATCCCCCGCTCATCGTGACGAGGTTGCGGTGCAGCAGCCCCAGACCCGCGTCGATCGTCTGCGGCTCGTACGGGATGTCCGGATGCAGCATCCGGTACTCGACCGCCCCCACGCCCGCATAGTGTTCGGGATCCCGTTCACGCCGCAGACGAATGCCCTGGTTGTGCACGAACAGGAATCGTGACGCGCAGTCCAGCCCCTCGCCGACCGTGTCGCAGTTCTCGACCGCGAGGGCCAGCGGCCCGAGCATCGACATGTCCTGGTACGCCGCCAGACGCAGGCCGAAATCCGGACAGTCCAGCTTCTTCGTGGCCGTGCGCAGGATCCGCCCGGCCGTCACCGTCGGCAACAGCCCGTGCTCGGAATCCAGATCACCGGGCGAAACGCCGAACTCGGCCAACAGCGCCGTTCCGTCGCCACCGAGATCATCGATCAGCCGATCGATGCCGCGGATCGCGGCCGCCCGGATCTCCATCTGCATGCGTGAACCGCCAGTGGCCTACTGCGCGTTGTCGAGGATCGGGAAAAGGGCGCGTGCGACGTCCGGGTCCGGTGCGACAAAGATGCCGTCCGCCTCCACGAGCACGGTGGACGGGGCCTCTTCCGTGGCGATCGAGCCCTTCGTGTAGATCTTGCGGTCGTCGGTCGCCGTGACGTGGGCGCGTACCCGCAAGGGGGTTTCCAGGGGAACCGGTCCCCGATAGCGCGTCTGGAGTGAGATGGTCATGCCCGGTCTGCCGGCGGCGGCGCATGCCCAGCCCATCAGTTCGTCGAGGAGCATGGCGCTGATGCCGCCGTGTCCGTAGCCGGGTGGTCCTTCATGGGCGATGCCGAGGAGGCACCGACCCACGACGCCGCCTTCGTACGGAGCCACCCGCATCGGCGGGGCCATCGGGCTGCCGGGACCGGTGACGGGGCTGTACATCCGTACCCCGCCCGGGAATTCGTCCACCTCCGGGATGTCCGCCGGTGAGCGGCGGCGGCCGATGAGCTGTCCGGTGAGGGCTCGGACGCCGTCCGCCAGGCGCTGCGTGGTTTCCGGGGAGGCCTCGGTGCGGACGGTCGCATCGACGAGCAGGCGCAACTCGTGGCCGAGAGCGGCGATCGCTTCTCGCTGGTGCTTCAGGTTCTCGGCTGCCGGATCCTGCGGGGTGCGGCTTGAGGCGGAGAGAGGCGAGTTCATCAGGTGTCTCTGTGTGGTGAGGGTCGTCCTCGGCGGTGGTCCGGGCGCCTTCGGCGTTCGACAGGGCGGTTTCACGCCCGGGTGCGGAGGGAGACGGTGTCGAGACCGCCTTCCCGGCGTGGCGGCATGGGCGCGAGGTTCCTGTGACGATCGCCGAGGACGCGGATCACGGTAGACTATGACGAACGTTATAGCCAGAGGGGACGTAGCAGATGCCCAAGAGCAGCGCGCCGTCGCGCGATCGGATCGTGGCCGGTGCCGCCGACATGATCAGTCGGCGTGGTCTGAGCGCCACGAGCATCCGGGAGATGGCCAAGCACGCCAAGGCGCCGCTCGGCTCGACCTATCACTACTTCCCCCAGGGCAAGCAGCAGTTGGCCACGGAAGCCGTCCGCTACACCGGCGACTGGGTGGCCCGGAGCCTGCGCAGAGAGCTGGAGGCGGGGCCCGCCGCAGGCCTGAGTGCCTTTCTCGACCTGTGGCGCAGGATCGTCGTGGAGAGCGACTTCCATGCCGGATGCCCCGTCCTGGCGGTCGCCATCGAGGAGCCCCCGGCCGACGAGGTCCCGCCCGCCTTGGCGGCCGCGGCCGAGGTCTTCGAGCTGTGGGAGACCCTGTTGGCCGCCTCCCTGCGGGAGCACGGTGCCGAAACCGAGCAGGCCGCGCAGCTCGCGACACTCGTCGTCGCCGCGGTCGAGGGGACGGTGGCCATGTGCCGCGCCAAGCGCAGCACCCAGCCCCTCGACCACACCGCCGAACAGCTCCAGTCCCTCATCGCCGCCGCCACCAGGGCGTGACCGACCCGGATCCGCGGCGGCGACGCTGAGTGCATTCATGTGCTATTGAGCGTGTCCGTACCCGGGCATACTGAGGACGCCCCCCGCCCCCGCCCCCGCCCCCGCCCCCGCAGCCGGGTGGCAGGGGGAGGGGCCGTGACCGCCATGCGGATCGGGCCGTACGTGGTCGAGCGTGAACTCGGCTCCGGCGGGATGGGGACCGTGTATCTCGCACGGTCGCGTGGCGGACGTGCTGTCGCCGTGAAGGTGGCACGCCCCGAGCCGGCCGTCGATCCCGCCTTCCGGGCCCGTTTCCGCGTGGAGATCGAAGCGGCGCGCCGGGTCGGCGGCTTCCATACGGCACCGGTTGTGGACGCCGAACCGGACGGCGCGCCTCCCTCCCTGGCCGGCGACCGCGTACGTTCCCGGACCCACCCTCGCTGCCCGGCCGGCGACCGACGGGCCCATGGAGGAGGGAACGGTGAGGCAGCTCGGGGCCGCACTCGCGGAGGCTCTGCGGGCCATCCACGCGTGCGGACTCGTCCACCGCGACCTGAAGCCGGGCAACATCGTCATGGCCGCCGCCGACCGCAGCCGCGTCGTGGTGGACGAGGAGGGTGTCCTGCTCCAGGCCGACACCACCGAGATCGAGTTCTCATGGGCGGAGATCGGCGCCGTGACCACGACCGTCACGGGTCTCGGCCGGATCCTCGGAGTGACCGTGCGGACGTACGAGGGCGAGTCCTGCTCCGTGGATGTCAGGGCCCCCGACCGGCGTCTCCGCAGGGCGTGGTCGCTCCGGATGGACCGGGTCCTCGCACGCCATCTCGACGGCTGGGGCCGGAGGTGGCAGGGATCGGGCCCACCGCGACTGCGCGTACGCCCGGCCAGGCCGTGGCACCGTCCCCACACCGCCCTCACGCTGGAGTCCCGCACGCTGCTGCCGCAGGGTGACGACTCTCCGGCCGTGGCCTCAGGCAGTGGCCGAGCGTTCCGACGAGACGGGGCTCAGATTCTCGAACAGCACCATCCCGGCCGCCGTGTTGGAGGCGGGCACGTGGTAGGCATCGTGCACGCGGCGGATTCGTGGCCCGAGGGCGCCGCGCATGATCAGCCACATGATGAGCTCGATGCCCTCCGAACCGGCCTCGCGGATGTAGTCCTCCCGGGTCAGCGCTGCCAGCTTCTCCGGGTCGTGCTCGATGGCGTCGAGGTACATCCGGTCGAAGTCCTGGTTGATCAACCCGGCGCGGGCGCCCGCGAGTTGGTGGGACATGCCGCCGGTGCCGAAGACAGCGACCTTGAGGTCCTCGGGGAAGGAACGGATCGCCTCGCCGAGGGCCTTTCCCAGGGCCAGGCACCGGGCCGCCGTGGGCTGCGGGTACTGGATGACATTGACCAGGACGGGGACGACGGCGCACGGCCAGCTCTCCCCGGGGTCGGGGCAGTACACCGACAGCGGCACGGTCAGACCGTGGTCCACGGCGAGGTCCTGGAACACCGTGATGTCGAAGGAGGAGTCGATCAGGCTTTCGACGAGGTGGTCGGAGAACTCCGGTGCGCCGACGACGGTCGGGACCGGGCGGCTGCCCCATCCTTCGTCCGCCACCTCGTACGAGGCCGCCGCGCCGATCGCGAAGGTCGGTGTGACGGACAGGTCGACGGCGTTGGCGTGGTCGTTGTAGACGACCACGGCCACGTCCGGCGTGTGCCGGGCCATCCACTCCCGGGCCGGCGCGTACCCGTCGAACAGCGGTTTCCAGTACGGGTCCGCGGTCTTCCCGCGGTCCATCGCCGCGCCGATCGACGGCACGTGCGAGGTCGCCAGACCCCACGTCACCTCAGCCAAAGCTCCGCCCTCCCGCTTCCAGTGCCTGAGCGAACTCCTCGGTGGTCATGCCGGTGAACACGCCCCCGAGGTACTGCATGGACTTCTGGTCCAGCACCGCGAGTTTGAAGACGTAGAAGATGGAGCCGCCCAGCTCCAGCATCCGCGTCCAGTCCCGGCCCAGGACCGCCTCGCGCTGCTCGGCCGTGAGTCCGTACGCCTCGCAGTACGCCCCCTCGTCCGCGCTGAATCTCACGCGGTTGTCGGCGTCCTTCAACGAGCCGCAGAGCCGGTTCAGCGCCCACCCTCGACGGTTGTCGGCGGTGTCGAAGACGTAGGTACCCGTGATGTGGGGTGTGCGGGTCGACATGGTCCTTCCTCTCCCTCCCCTTCCGCTGTCGTTTCCGGGCGGCCGGTCAGTGCAGCAGTCCACCGCCGTCGCAGACGAGCGTCTGACCGGTGACCATGGCCGCGTCCGGCGAGGCCAGATAGGAGACGAGCCCCGCGAAGTGCTCCGGGGTGACGTACTCCCGGATCGCCTGCTGCCGCATGGTCGCGGCGAAGACCTCGTCGCCGGAGTGGGCCCTGGTGCCGGGGGTGGCGACCTGGGCAGGGGCCACCGCGTTGACGGTGATCCCGTGCTCGCCCAGTTCTCGCGCCATCACCCGCGTCATGCCGATCAGCGCGCCCTTGCTGGCGACGTAGGCGAGCTGGCCCGGTGAGCCGGTGAAGAAGGTGCGGGAGGCGACATTGATCACCCGACCCCGGTGTGCGCTCTTGACCAGCCACGGCACGCACGCCTGCACCATGAGCAGCGGGCCGACGGCGTTGACGGCGAAGAAGCGGTGCAGTTCCTGCGGAGTGGCCTCCAGCAGACCGCTCCGGCCGGACAGCAGGCCCGCGTTGTTGACCAGGACGTCCACGCCGCCGTAGGTCTCCGCGATCTCCTCGACGGTACGGCGCGTGGCGGCCGGGTCACTGACGTCACAACGCCAGGCCCGTACGCCGGTGATCCCCGCCCCGTCGCCGGACCCCGCCGTGTCGTCCGGTTCGGTGATGTCCAGGGCGGCGACGGTGCACCCGTCGGCGGCCAGCCGGCGCACGATGGGCCCGCCGAGCCCGCCCGCCGCGCCCGTGACCACCGCGACCCGAGCGCTCCGCGTGGTCACGGTGCCTTCTCCTGCGGATGGGTGGCCAGGGCCTCCACGGTGATGTCCATCCACTTCCACATCGGCAGGGACACCAGTGCGTCGTGCAGCTCCGCCGGGTCGGCCGCCTCGTACAGCCCGATGGTCGCGTTGCGGCCGGGGACCCGCCACAGCCGTTTGAGGATCCCGGCCTCGCGGAGTTCCTGTGCCCGTGCGCGCTCGCCCTTGCGCAGGCTCTCACGGACGTCGTCGGGGGTGTCGGGGGGCAGGGTGTTCTCGGTGCGGACGAGGAATTCCATGTGGTGTCCTGCCTTTCAGGGCTTCAGGCCAGATCCAGCAACACGTCGGCCAGTTCACCGGGGGCGGTGACCATGGCCTCGTGACCGGTGGCGATCTCGTGGACCGGCCAGCCCCGGGCGGCGGCGCGCTCGGCGTGCGGGGTGAACACCCGCATCCAGTCGGTGCATTCGACGAAGACACCGGGCACCTGGTCGGCCTTGCCGGTCAGCCTCAACGGCTCGGTGTAGGTCAGCCACGGGTGCGGGGACAGCCGGGGCCCGAGCCAGTCCAGGTCCGACTGTTCCTCCACACCCAGAACGCTCAGTGAGCGTACCGGGATGAGCCAGCCGAAGCCGGGCCCGGCCACGGACTCCCGGTAGTGCCCGGCGACGGTGGCGGGCAGCAGGTCGATCGCCGCGTCCCCGTCGGCACCGACGAAGGCGTCGAGGTAGAGCCGCCTGGACAGCCGCTCCGGAACGCGGTCCGCGACCCCGGTGACGACCTGACCGGCGTAGCTGTGCCCGACGAGCACGACGTCCCGCAGGTCGTGGGCCTCGATCAGGGCCACGACGTCCTGGATGTGCGTCGCCAGGCCCACTTGGGGACTGAGCAGGTGGGCACGGTCGCTCACCCCGGTGAGGGTGGGGGCGTGCACCTCGTGCCCGGCGGCGCGCAGTCTCGGGGCCACGCGCTGCCACACCCATCCGCCGTGCCAGGCTCCGTGCAGGAGGACGAAGACGCTCATGCCGGAACGTTCCCTCGCTGTTCGCGGGCCAGCATCTTCGCCAGCGCCCGGCGTCCGCGCAGGGCGGCCAGATCGGAGCGGATGCTGGACTCGGCGGTGCCGCCCGGGTCCGTGGCGTACATCAACTCCTGGGCCTCCAGGGCGTCGACGTCCTCCTGCATCACCGCGAGCTGCTGCTTGTGCTGGAACTCGGTGAGGTCCTCGTCGTCGATGAGGTAGTCGCGGGCCAGGGCGTAGAAATCGTGGGTCTCGTTGCCGAGCGCGGGCGTCATGCCGTACAGCACCTTCATGTGGAAGCCCTCCGGTTCCTCGGTGCCGGTGGCCGCGACGCGGATGTGGAGGACGAAGATGCCGGGCGGGTGGAACTCGCCGTCCTGCCAGCGGTCCACCGGTGAGGTCAGTCCGCAGGACTTCTCGTAGAACGGCGGGGCCTCGATGCCGACCATGCGACGGCTGAAGCCGACCCGGTCGCCGTCCACGGTGACGTCGATCGGCGTGGCGGCGACGGCCGCGTTGCCGATGCTCGTCGGGTGCAGGAAGGTCTCGTGCGTGAGGTCGAGCAGGTTCTCCACCAGCAGAAGATGGCGCGCCTTCAGCGGTACGACGCCGTGTACGTGGGTCCAGCGCGGGTCGGTCAGCCACGAGGTGTCGGGCAGCAGGCTCGCGTCGGCCAGGTCGGCCTCGCCGGGCCAGATCCAGATGGCGCCGTCCTTCTCGACCAGCGGGAAGCGGCGCAGGGCGGCCTTGGGCCGGTCGGCCTGCTCGGCGACGCCGACGCACACGCCCTGCCCGTCGAAGCGGTAACCGTGGTAGTCGCACTGGAGGGTGCCCTCGTCGTCCAAGTGGCCCAGGGACAGCGGGTACTTGCGGTGGGGGCAGCGGTCCTCGACGGCGGTCACGCTGCCATCGGGCAGCCGGTAGAAGCAGACCGGGATGTCCGTGATCCAGCGGCGGGTGAGCGTCCGGCCGATCTCGTCGGACCAGGCTCCCAGGTACCAGCCGTTGCGCACGTGTGAGGAGAGCATGAGGGCAACGCCTTTCTCTTCGAAGTCTTCTTCGGGCGGCGGGTCGAGGCGCAGGAGTCAGAGGCCCAGATGTCAGAGGCCCAGGAGTCAGAGGTCCAGGACGAGGCGGCCGCCGCGGGCGCGGGAGACGCAGATCAGCATGGTGTCGCCGGCGGCCCGCTCGTCATCGGTGAGCAGGGAGTCCCGGTGGTCGATCTCGCCCGCCAGGACGGCGGTCTCGCAGGAGCCGCAAATGCCCTCCTCGCAGGAGGACATGACCGGTGCGCCCGCCGCTGCCACGGCCCCGAGCACCGACTGTCCCGGCCGCACGGTGAGCGTCACCCCGGACGAGCGCAGCTCCACCTCGAACGGCTCGTCGCCCTCGCCGTCACCCGGGTGCTGCCCCGGCGTCGCGGCGAACCGCTCCACGTGGAGCGATCCCGCCGGCCAGGTGGCGCAGTGGGCCTCGACCGCGTCGATCAGACCGGCCGGGCCGCAGCAGTACACCAGGGCGGAGGGATCGGGTTCGCCGAGGTGGCCGGCGAGGTCCAGCAGGCCGTACTCGTCCTGCGGCCGTACGGTCACGCGCTCGCCGTAGCCCGCCAGCTCGGACAGGAACGCCATCGACGCCCGGCTCCGACCCCCGTAGAGCAGGGACCATTCGGCCCCCGCCGCGTAGGCCTCGCCGATCATCGGCAGCAGTGGGGTGATGCCGATGCCGCCGGCGACGAACAGGTACCGCGAGGCCTTCCGCAGGGGGAAGTTGTTGCGCGGGCCGCGTATCCGCAGCTCGCTCCCCTCGCGGACCTCGTCGTGGATCCACTGCGATCCGCCGCGTCCGGCGGGCTCCCGCAGCACCGCGATGCGCCAGCAGTCGGTGACGGCCGTCGGACCGCACAGCGAGTACTGGCGGACGGTGCCCGTGGGGAGGACGACGTCGATGTGTGCGCCCGGCTGCCAGCGCGGCAGCGGTACGCCGTCGCGCGGTGCGAGCACCAGGGACGTGACGCCGTCCGCCGCCGGCTTGCGGGACAGCACGGTGACTGTGCCGTCGTACTCGGTGTCGCGTGGCGCCGGGGTGGTCGTGGCCGCGGCCGTCCCGAGCGGGAGCGCGGCCAGGGCGGCGGTCGACGGGCTCGTCATGCGTGTCAGCTCCTCGGCACGGTCGGTGGCGCGGTGGCACC
This sequence comes from Streptomyces akebiae, assembly GCF_019599145.1. Taxonomy (NCBI): domain Bacteria; kingdom Bacillati; phylum Actinomycetota; class Actinomycetes; order Kitasatosporales; family Streptomycetaceae; genus Streptomyces; species Streptomyces akebiae. Next base: position 9,007,673 of record NZ_CP080647.1, read on the forward strand.
TTCGACGCTAATGGTGGGGAATGCGCAGGTCATCGCGCTAATGACCGGACCCGGACGGAGAAAGGTCACGACCCGACTACGTCATTCGTCGCGCTTGACGGTCTTCCGGCCGTGCCGGGCGGGGCCTGGTCGAGGTGGATGTGCAACGGGTGGTCCGTGCCCCACAGGGCTTCCACCACGGTGTGCAGATGCTCCGCGTCGACCCGCCACAGGGGCTCGCCGTAACGGTCGTCCCGCGTGACGCCGTCCGACGGGACGGCGTCGGCCAGCAGCCGCCGGTGACCGGCGGCGCGGTCCGGGGCGTCCGATGCCCGCGTGAACTCGACGAACAGGGAGGTGCCGCGGAAGGGCACCCAGATGTGCGTGGCCGCGGTCATGCCGGCGTCCCCGTGGTCTGGGGCGGCGCGGCGCCGTCGGAGGGTCGGGACGTTGCGGGGGTCATGGGGGCTCCTTGGATCGGACGGGCCCGGGCGGACCGGGATGGCCCGGGCGGACCGGGATGGCCCGGGCGGACCCGGATGGCCGGGATGACCGAACGGATCGGCGTGCCGACGGGACGGTCGGCGTGGGCCGGGATGTCGGCGATCTCGCGTGCCGGTGGCGGACCGCCGAGTCGCGGGCCCGCGGACCCGACAGAAGCGGGTCCGGTAAGAGGTTCGGCTCACCGAGCGGATCACCGCCGGCGGCCCGGGGCGCCCGGTCAGACGTCATCGGTTATGTCGGCCCTGGGCCCCGTCGTCCTGCAACGGCCCGTCGTCCTGCAACGGCCGTCAGACTCCCGCCGAACCGGCCTTCTGGGCCGTCCTCCTGGCCCAGGCGACTTCGAGCTTGCCCGTCGGCGTACGGGGCAGGACGTCCGTCAGCACGACGGACCGCGGGACCTTGTAACCGGCGAGGCTGCGCCGGACCCAGTCGCGCAGTTCCTCGCCGGTGGCGGTGGCGGCCGGTCCGACCGCGACGACGGCAGCCACCCGCTCGCCCCAGGTCTCGTCGGGGACACCGACGACGACGCAGTCCTTCACCTCGGGGTGCGTCAGCAGCACGTCCTCGACTTCCTGCGGGTGCACCTTCTCCCCGCCGGTGTTGATCACGCCCGAGCCGCGCCCGAGGAACCTGATCGCGCCGTCGGCCTCGATCTGGGCGAGATCGCCGGGGATGGCGTACCGCACCCCGTCGATGGTGCGGAACGTCCGGGCGCTCTTCCCGGTGTCCTTGTAGTAGCCGAGCGGCATGGGACCGCAGTAGGCGAGGATCCCGGTCTCCCCGCTGCCGGGTTCGACGAAACGGTCACCCTCGCCGATCACCCTGGTCGCGGGCACCGGACGGAACCGGGCCGGCAGCTCCCGTACCGACGAGGTGACCGCCAGGGCGAAGGGGCCGCCCTCGCTGGAGGCGATGGCGTCGAGGACCGTGACGTCGGCGCGTTCGTGCAGCGCCTTCTTCAGCCGGTCGTCGAGAGCGGTGCCGGAGCTGAGGACCGTGCGCAGGGAACGCAGGTCGTACGGTGTGCCGGTGCCTTCGGCGCGCACCAGTTCGTCGACGAGCGGTCGGCAGACGGCGTTGCCCGCGACGAGCAGGGTGTCGATCTCGCGCTCGGCGAGCGTCTGCCAGACATGGACCGGATCCAGTCCGCCCTGCCGTGCCATGACCGCCCGGCCGCCCACCAGCAGGGTGCCCATGGTGTTGAACAGACCGGTGGCGTGCATCAGAGGAACCACCGGCATGGTGGTGGGCGCTCTGCCTTCGTGGTGGGCGGCGACCGCGGTCGCCGCCCATTCGTCGAGCGTCTTCGGCAGTTCGGTGACGCCCGCCTGGCGGAGGATCGGGATGGAGTGGAGCAGGTCGCTCAGCTGCCACATCACACCCTTCGGCTTGCCCGTGGTGCCGCCGGTGTACATGAAGAGCCGGTCCGAGCCGGGCCGGGGCCGGGCCGCGCGGGGCGGGTGCGTCGCGAGCAGCTCTTCCAACTCGGGCACCGCGGGCCCGGCCGGGCCTTCGGCGGGCGGATCCCCCGCCCGCACGAGCAGCTTCAACGTCCGTACGTGTGCGGCGGCGTGCGTGACCCGGTCCGCCAGGGCGCCACTGAAGACGAGCGCCGCCGCGTCCGCGTCCGTGAGCAGCTCGGACAACTCCTCGCCGGTGTAACGGTAGTTGGCGTTCGCCGGCACGGCGCCGAGCTTGAACGCCGCGAAGACCGTCTCCAGATACGCGGCCCCGTTGTACAGGTAGCAGGCCACCGTGTCGCCGGCCCGCACCCCGGCGACCTCCAGCGCGGCGGCCAGCCGTGACGCACGCTCGTCGAACTCCCGGTAGGTCAGCTCGCGGCCGGGCTCGGCGATGGCGACGGCATCGGGCAGGGCGCGGGAGACCGCCTCCCAGATCGTGCCGATGGACACGTCCATTCCTCAGACCTCCTCGTCCTCGGGGATCGGACACCAGGGCGGCGCGGGCCCGGACCGGCCGTGCGGCCGAGCCCGTCCCACGAACCTCGCCGGATCCGGTCCGGGGGAGAGGAACGGGATCCGACGAGGTGGATCCCCAGGCTAGGCGGGTGCCGTCGGAGGGGGGAACGCGAGCAATGACCGAACCCGCTCGGCGCTTCGACAGGCGATGAACAGGTCAAATGACGTAGCACCGCCGTCGGCGCACCGGGCTACGATGCTGCCGTCGGCCGTATCCCGACGCCTCCACCAGTCCCTTCCGCCAGTCCATGCGCCCCGCCCCCCCGTGGGATCCGTCGCACGCAGCTGATGAGGAGATAGGCCATGTCCGCTGCACGGCGCGTCGCGTGGGAAGACGTGGCCCAGGCGACGGTGGACGGCCTCGCGGTGGTGGACTGCGCCGGCTGCTTCGTCCAGCTGAACCCCGCGGCCGTCGCGCTGTGCGGGGAACGTCGGGAGGCCGATCTGATCGGTGTCCCCGCTCCGTTCGCTCTCATGACGAAACCCACCGCCTGCCCGGGCCTGCTGGAGGACCAGTCGGACGAGCAGGTGGCCTACTGGGTCACCGGCTCCGGGACGCGCCGCGAGTTCGCCTACCGGGCCCGCAACCTGCCCGCCGACCCGAGCCTGAAGGTCGTGTCGTTCCGCGACGTGACGGACGAGGAGCACCGCTACCGCAGGGTCGCGGCCATCGCCCGCACCTCCGTCTCCCTGGCCTCCGAGGGATCACTGGGCTCGACCCTCGACGCCGTCGCCCGGCAGATCGTCCGGACCGACGGACTGGCCGGGGTGCAGATCCTGATCCTGGACAGCACGGGCCGGGAACTGCGGCTGATGGGCTCCGCCGGGCTACGACGCTCGGACACGTTCCTCGACCGTCTGCTGGAGTGCCGCGACCGGGGCGCCCGGCTGGTCATGCTCGACACCCTGAAAGAACGAGAACCGATCGTCGTCCCCCACCGATGGGCGGAGATCCGCTCGGACCCGGCCTGGGAACCGCTGCACGACTACCTCGGCGAACTGGCCTGGGACTCCTTCGTCAGCGTGCCGCTGACGGTGCGCGGCCGCGCCGAAGGCGTGCTGAACGCGTACTTCGCGCCGGGCCAGGAGGTCGGCACACGCACGCTGGAGTTCCTCGCCGCCATGGCCGAACAGGCCGCCCTCGCCGTCGACTACGCCACGCTGCTGCAGCGCGAACGCGACGGAGCCCGGCAGGACGAACGCCAGCGGCTGGCCCGTGATCTGCACGACTCGATCGTCCAGCAGGTGTTCTCCATCGGCATGCAGGCCAACGCGGTGGGAGTACTCGGGACGCGCGGCGTACCGGTGCCCGCCGAGGCCGTCCAGCACTTCGCGGACGAGATCGGAACGCTCTCGCGGACCGTGCTCGCCGACCTGAGGGCCATGGTGCACGAACTGCGCCCGTCCTCCACCGCCGACCTCGGTCTGGAGGAGACGGTGCACACGCTCGTCAAGAGCACCGAGAACCGGACCGGTCTGGACTTCCGGCTCCGGCTCGGGCGAGGACTGGACTCGATCGACCCCGAACTCGCCGAGGACGCCTACCGGATCATCGCGGAGGCCATCCACAACGTGGTCAAACACGCGGAGGCCACCCTTGCCACCGTCCGCCTCGGTGTCCACGGCCACACCCTCACCGCGAGCGTCTCCGACAACGGCCGCGGACTGCGGGACGCGGGCGGACGCCCGGTTCCCCCGGACGGCGACCGGGGCGTCGGTGCAGGGAGAGACGGGGAGGGCTACGGACTGACGACCATGCGGGAAAGGGCGGAACGATGGGGCGGCACCATGAGGATCAGATCGCGCGCGCCGAGGGGTACGACCGTGCGCGTGGTCATACCCCTGCCCGTACAGGTGCCGGACTCGTCCCCCGAGGACCCGGACAGCTCCGCGAACACCCCGCTGACGGTGCGGCTCTGAGCGGCGGGGCGCCCCGGCCGACCAGGGTGCTGATCGTGGACGACCACGCCGTCGTACGCCGTGGCATCCGCGCCTACCTGGAAGTCCTGGACGACATGGAGGTCGCCGCGGAAGCGGCCGACGGGCAGGAGGCGCTCGCCCGGCTGGACGCGATGGCGGCCCATGGCGAGCTGCCGGACGTGGTGCTGATCGACCTGCTCATGCCCAGGATGGACGGCTCCACCGCGATCGGGCTGATCAAGGAGCAGCACCCCGGGGTACGGGTCGTGGTGCTCACCAGTTTCGGCGAGATGGAGCGCGTCCACGCCGCCCTCGCGCAGGGGGCCGAGGGTTATCTGCTCAAGGACGCGGATGCCGGCGAGGTGGTCTCCGCGATCCGCGCGGCGGCAGGGGGAGAGGTCTTCCTCGATCCCGCGGTGGCCCGGGGGCTCACCCAGAAGATCGTGGCGCCACCGACCGGGCTCGCCGCGCTCACCGGCCGCGAGCGTGATGTCCTCGTCCTCGTCGCCGAGGGGCGGTCCAACCAGCAGATCGCCGACGAGCTGGTGATCAGCGAGCGCACGGCCCGTACGCACGTGAGCAACGTGCTGCGCAAACTCCGGCTCACGTCACGTACCCAGGCGGCGCTGTTCGCCGTACGGCAGGGACTGGTACCGCCGCGCGGCTGAGCGCCGAGCCGTGCGTGTCGCCGAGTGCCGAGCGGTGCGCATCGGCGACGACCGGAAGGACCGCCGCGGTGAGCGACGCCTCCGAGCGCGACACTTGTCCCGGTTCCGCCGGGACACAGGACGGCAGCGGAAACCGTCATCGGGCAGATCCTTCGCGGCCCGGAGCCTGTCAGGCTCGGGGAAAAGCCCTACCGATCTCCCTGTTCAGGAGGACAACATGCTCGACGGCCGAGTCGCCATCGTCACGGGTGCGGGCCGCGGCCTCGGGCGGTCCTACGCCCGTGCGCTGGCGGCAGCGGGTGCCGCTGTCGTCGTGAACGACCTCGACGCCGACGTGGCCGCCGAAACAGTCGACGCGATCACCGCGGCGGGAGGCACGGCCGTCGCCCATGTCGGCGCGGTCGGCAGCTCCGAGTTCGCCGACGCTCTGGTCGAGCGTGCCGTCGCCGAGTTCGGCCGCCTCGACGTGATGATCACCAACGCCGGCGCGTTGCGGGACAGGACCCTGCGCAACGTCACCGACGAGGACTTCGACCTCGTCGTCACCAGTCATCTGCGCGGAACGTTCACCTGCGGCCGGGCCGCGGCGGCCCGCTTCCGCGAGCAGGGCGACGGCGGCCGGCTCATCCTCGTGGGGTCACCCGCGGGACAGCGCGCCAGCTTCGGCCAGACCGCCTATTCGGCCGCCAAGGGCGCGATCGTCGCGATGACCCGTACCTGGGCTCTCGAACTCGGGAAGATCGACGTCACCGTCAACGCCGTCGTGCCGACCGCCCTGACCCGCATGGTCGCGACCATGCCCCGCGTCGGTGACCTCGTGGCGAAGGCGGACGCGGGCGAGCCGATTCCCGAGGGAGTCCGCCGCCAGGGGCTGGGCTCGCCGGACGATGTCGCCCCGCTGATCGTGTACCTGGCGTCGAAGGAGTCGGGCCATGTCACCGGGCAGGCCGTCGCCGCCGGAGGCGACCGGATCGCCCTGTGGACGCACCCCGCCGAGGTCGCGACACAGCTCCGGCCGGGCGGCTGGACCACCGATGCGGTGAGCGAGCTCTTCGCCGACGCGTACGCGAACCGACTGCAGGAGTTCCGGCCCACCCCGCTCGACCTCGAAGCCATCGAGAGCATCTGACCGTACGCCACGACCGGAACACCACCGCGAAACGGGCCCGTGCCGCGTCGGCACGTGCCCGGCGGACGGTCCGCAGCAGCAGGGGCGCGGGTCCGCCGTCCGGCCGCGCACGCACACCACCGCCAGGCGAGACCTCACCCGCCAGGAGCATCCGCCAGGAGAGACATCACCACCAGGAGAGCCGCATGTCCCAAGAGGTTGGTACCAGACCAGAGGAACCACCGGCCGCCACGGTGCGGACCGGACTGCTGATCGACGGCAAGACCGTCGAGACCGACAGCCACACCGCAGTCCACGATCCCGCCGCCCCGGACCGGATCGTCGGCTACGCCGCCGCGGCGACACAGGAGCAGGCCCGCGCGGCGGTCGCCGCCGCCGACGCCGCCTTCCCCGGCTGGGCCGGCATGCCCGCCCGGCGGCGCGCGGAGATCATCGAGCAGGCGCTCGGCCCGCTCGACGACAGCGCGGCCGACCGTGCGGCCCTGATGACCCGCGAGAACGGGAAGATCTCATTCGAGAGCCAGGTGGAGATGGGGGTGTTCGTCGCACGTACGCGGGCGGCGCTCGACCTGGTCGACACCCTGGACCGGGTGCGGCACCTCGCCGGTCCGCCGCTGGACTCACGGATCCATCAACTGCCCATGGGCGTGGTCACCGTCATCGTGCCGTTCAACTGGCCGATCGCGATCCTCGGAGCGAGCCTGCCGTACGCGCTGCTCGCCGGGAACACCGCCGTCGTCAAGCCTCCGCCCACCGTGCCGCTGGCGTTGGTGCACACCCTGGAGCGGTTCGCCGCGGGACTCCCGGCAGGCGTGCTGAACGTCGTCACCGGCGACAACGACGCGGTCGCCCCGGTGCTCACCGATCCGCGGGTGCGGAAGATCGTGTTCACCGGCAGCACCGCCGCCGGCCGGACCATCATGGCCGCCGCCGCGCGGAGTCTGGCCTCGGTGACGCTGGAACTCGGCGGCAACGATCCCGCGATCGTCCTGGACGACGCCGACCTGTCCGAGGAGCACATCGGCCGCCTGGCACAGGGCGCGTTCCTGACGAGTGGGCAGGTCTGCATGGCGGTCAAGCGGGTGTACGTCCACAGGTCGCGCTACGAGGAACTCGTCGCCAAGCTGTCCGCCTCCCTCGACACCCACCGTGTGGGACCGGGCTCCGACCCCGCCTCGACCATGGGTCCGCTCAACAGCGCGGCCCAGCGCGGGAAGGTGCTCGCCATGCTGGCCGAGGCGGCCGACGCCGGGGCCGAGATCCGCGAACTGGGCACGCTGCAGGAGGGTGTCGCGTCCTCCGGCGGCCACTTCCTGCGCCCCGCGCTCGTCCTCGACCCCGAGCCGGGCCTGCGGATCGTCACCGAGGAGCAGTTCGGCCCCGCCTTGCCGATCCTGCCGTTCGACGACCTCGACCCCGTGGTGGACCACGTCAACAACGACTGGTCGGGGCTGTGCTCCTCGGTCTGGAGCGCCGACCCGGTTCGTGCCTCCGCCGTCGCGGAGCGTCTGCGCACCGGCACCACATGGGTCAACCACGCCAACGCCGTCGTGTGTGACGACCGGGCCCCCTTCGGCGGTTTCCGGCAGAGCGGCATCGGACGTGAGATGGGTCAGGACGGCCTGCTCACCTTCACCGAGGCGCACACCGTCACGGTCCCGGGCGGCTGAGCCCCGCCTCCTGTCGTCCTCCTCCCGGCTGTGCCCCGGAACGCGTCGGCGTCCGGGGCACACTCAGGTCGCGATCACCCGGTGACCGACCGTGGGACGAGCGGTACGCGGACGGCGTCGTACGGCGTGTCGGCGTCCCGGACCGGAGCGCTGAAACGTGAGTTGGGCAGGTGGAGACGGCCCCGGTGCACGGCGGCGGTGGTGGACAGGTCGAAACGGTCGTCCCTGATCACCCCGTTCGCGGTGTCACGCGTTCCGACCGGTTCGGTCGGATGACGTCCACCTGTTCGGCGTCGGCTGGACCACGTGGAGAGTGCGGCCGACGAGCGCCGGCGCGTCGCCGTCGGTGACGAGCAGGCCGCTGCCGTCGGGAGTGCGGGCGATGCCGTTGGCGGTGAAGCCGGACCGCACCCAGTCACCGCCGAGCTCGATCGTCTCGGGCTCGCCGAGACGGCCACGCCGCCCCAGCGGCAGTCGGTGGAGCCGCGCCGAAGGACTCGGTGAACCAGGCGGCGTCCTCGGTGAGCACGACATCTTGACGAAGCCGCCGGTCACGCCGCCAGATCGACCCGGTAGACCCCGCCGTTCGCGATCGAACCGAAGTAGGCGTACGGCGGCGCCCGCGCCGAGTACCTGCCTGCGTGCGAGAGAGCGTTCCTTGGAGCATGTCCTTCCTCGACGGACAGCGGGACGGACCTATTCTTCAAGTTTCAAGATTTTTGGTCCAGCGACGAATGTCCCGACCCCTGAAGCAGGACCACTCCTGAATGACGGGCCGTCGAAGGCCGAATGTCGGGGCCCGGCTACGTCATCTGTCTCCACTTACTCCGCTGCGCCCCCTTCCTCGTTGTCCGGCGGCCGGTGCGCGGTCATCATCCGACAACCTGCCGGTCGCAGTGGCGCGACCGGCGCCGGCACGGTGACGGCCACGGGTCGCACCGAGGAGGCGAGCGGATCATGAGCGTGGAACGGCCGCACATCGAACCGGGGAGGCTGTTCATCGCCGGAGAGTGGCGGGAGGCGGAAGCCGGGGGACGGCGTGATGTCGTCGACCCGTCCACCGGCAAGGTCGTCGCCACGGTCGCGGAGGCCGACCAGGCCGATCTCGACGCCGCGGTGGCCGCCGCCCGCGAGGCGTTCGACGAGGGACCGTGGTCCCGCACACCGGCCCGCGAGCGCTCCCGTGTGCTGCACCGGGTGGGCGAACTGATTCGTGAGCGGGCCGACGAGATCGCCGCCGTCGAAAGCCTGGACGTCGGCAAGCCCGTGACGCTGTGCCGGGCGGTGGACGTGGAGACCGCGGCCGAGACCTATGAGTACTACTCCGCGCTGGCACAGAGTCTGGACGGTGCCACCCGGCAGATCCCGATCCCCGCGCATGCCTACACCCGGCGGGATCCCGTCGGCGTCTGCGGCCTGATCACCCCGTTCAACTTCCCGCTGATCCTGAGTTCCTCCAAGCTGGCCCCGGCGCTCGCGGCCGGGAACACGGTCGTGCACAAACCGGCCGAGGACACGTCGCTCAGCGCGCTGCTGATGGCGGACATCCTCACCGACGCCGGTGTGCCCGCCGGTGTGGTGAACGTGGTCACCGGCGGCGCCGCGGTCGGTGGGGCTCTGCTGCGCCACCACTCCGTGGACAAGATCGCCTTCACGGGCTCGACCAGAATCGGACGCGTCGTGGCCGGCGCGGCGGGCCAACAGCTCAAGCCCGTGACCGTCGAACTGGGCGGCAACGCCCCGCACATCCTCTTCGAGGACGCCGACATGGAGAAGGCCGTCGGCGCGGTCATCAAGGGATTCGTCTACAACACCGGGCAGTTCTGCATGGGCGCCCCCCGGCTGCTGGTCCACAGCTCCCTGCACGACACGGTCGTCGGCATCCTCACGCAGGCCGTGCCCGGGGTGCCCGTCGGCGACCCCTTCGACCCGGCCACCGTGGTCGGCCCGATGGCCGGCGAACGGCACCTGGAGAACGTCGAGAGGTACGTGGAACTCGCCAGGAAGGACGGCGGCCAGGTCGTCGTCGGCGGCGAACGGCTGGAACTCGGCGGCGGCTACTACTACAAGCCCACGGTCATCACCGGCCTGGACAACGACGCCCGAACCGTGCAGGAGGAGGTCTTCGGCCCCGTCCTGACCGTCCAGTCCTTCGACACGGAGGACGAGGCCGTCGCCCTGGCGAACAGCACGGCGTACGGGCTGGCCGCCGGTCTGCACACGTCCGACCTGGCCCGCGCCCACCGTGTCGCCGCCCGCCTGGAGGCCGGGATCGTCTGGGTCAACGACTGGGCCATGCTCGACCCCTCCATGCCCTTCGGCGGTGTCAAGCAGTCCGGCTACGGACGCGAATCCGGCCCGGAGGCACTCCAGGAGTACACGAAGACCAAGTCGGTCGTCATATCCCTGGCGTGAGCCGGACGACCGTGCGGCCCTTGCCTCATGCGAGGCAAGGGCCGCACGTCGTCGCGCATCCGCTCTTGTAAGGTGCGAGCGGAGATCCCTCCGGGTCCCGGAAACCGCACGGGAGGGTCTCCGCGTGTCCAGCGAGGACCTGCGCAGCCAGGAGAAGGAGGAGGCGTGACCGGTGCACCGCGTCCGCTGCGTGCCGACGCGCGCCGCAATCGGGAACGCATCCTCGAGGTCGCCACGCGGGCGTTCTCCGAGCGAGGCGCCGATGCCTCCCTGGACGCGATCGCCAAGGCGGCCGGCGTCGGTCCCGGTACGCTCTACCGCCACTTCCCCTCCCGTGAGGCGCTCATCGAGGCCGCCTACCGCAGCGAACTGGCCCGCGTGTGCGACAGCGCCGCCGAACTGCTGGCCGACAATCCGCCGGACAGGGCGATGCGGCTGTGGATGGACCGGTTCATCGACTACCTGGCCACCAAGAACGGCATGGCGGAGGCGCTGCGCGCGGTGGTCGCCTCCGGTGCGGATCCCTTCGCCGAAAGTCTCGACCGGCTCAGTGCCGCGATCGGCGCGCTGCTGCGAGCGGGTGCCGACGTCGGTCTCCTGCGCTCCGATGTCGACCCGCTCGACGTGGGTTTCAGCCTCGGCGGCGTATCCCTGGTCGCCAACGACCCGGTGCATCGCGAGAGGGCGGGCCGCATGCTCGACCTGATCCTCGACGGCCTCCGTTACGGAGCCGGCCGGGACGCGTCGACGCGGACGGCGTGAAGCTGTCGTCCGGTGGCGTTGTCGTCGGCTCCGGGGACGACGCGGCCGAGAGTACATCTGGACCACCGGAGAGTTCTCCGGTTACGCTCCCGTCAATCGGAGCGTTCTCCGCTTACAGTTCGCCGTGCCGCCCGAGCCGTTCCCGCGAGGGGAGGGCTCGGGTCACGGCGCCGCAGCGCACGACACGAAAAGGACCTGGACGACCTGATGAAGTTCGGCCTGCACTACTGGAACTACTCGACCCCCGACGACCCCGCGCTTATCGCTCCCACGCTGGCCGAGACCGCCCGCGTGGCCGAGCAGGCCGGTGTGGCGTCGTTCACGGTGATGGACCACTTCTTCCAGATGGACGCCATGGCTCCCGCCGAGGAACCCATGCTGGAGGGTTACACGACCCTCGGCTACTTGGCCGCGGTGACGGAGCGGATGACCCTCGGCATGCTCGTCACCGGCGTGATGTACCGGTACCCGGGAATCCTGGCCAAGACGATGACCACGCTGGATGTGCTCTCCGGCGGGCGGAGCCGGCTCGGCATCGGCGCCTCATGGTACGAGCGGGAACAGCTCGGTCTCGGCGTCCCGGTGGTGCCGGTCGCCGAGCGCTTCGAGCGGCTGGAGGAGACACTCAGGGTCTGCCTGCAGATGTGGAGCGACGACAACGGCCCCTTCGCGGGTGAGCACTACCAGCTGGCGGAGACGCTCTGCGAACCGCGGCCGCTCAGCCGGCCCCACCCGCCCATCATGATCGGCGGCGGCGGGGAGAAGAAGACGTTGCGGCTGGTGGCCCGCTACGCCGACGCCTGCAACCTGTTCGGCTCCACTCCGGCGGAGGTGTCGCACAAGCTCGACGTACTGCGCGCGCATTGCGACGACGAGGGGCGCGACTACGACAGCATCGAGAAGACCGTGCTGCTGGTCCGCCCGGTCCTCGCGGACGTTGCCGGCACCTTGGCGGACATCGAGCAGTACGCCGCCCTGGGCGTGTCCGAGATCCTGGCGACGCCCGACCGTCACCCGGTCGAGTTCGCCACGGGGGTCGCGGAGAACCTCCTTCCGCGTCTCTCCTCCCTCGCCTGATCGCTTCGGCGGGCGCCGGGTCCTGCCGTCCGGCCGGGCGCGGCACCGCGGCCGGCCGGACGCGTCGTTCCACGACGTCGGCGCTCACGTCGAGGCGTGCCCCGTCCTCGGGGAACCTCCTCCCCTCGAAACTGCCGAACGGGCCGGCCTTCACGCCTCGGCCTGGAGCGCCGGCCTCTCCTCCCGCCTCGCCAATCGTTCGTCGGTGGTCGTCTCAACGCCCTTTCGGCATACGGCGAGTGGCACGGAAGGTGCCGGCCGTGGCGGTCTCGGTGGTGCGGTCGGGGAAGACGATCCGTGCGGTGGTGGCCGGCGGTACGTCGTCGCCGTCCTCGACGTGGACAAGGAGGCCGCCGAGGACACCGCCCGGGACATCGCCGCCCGGCACGCCGTGGAAGCCCTCGGCCTCGCGGCGGACGTGACCGACGTCGACGCCGTCGACGCCGCCATCGGGGCGGCCGAAGCGGCGCTCCCGCCGGTCGGGCCCTGGTGAACAACGCGGGGATCACGTCCCCGACCCGCTTCCTCGACGTCACGCCCGCGGAGTGGGACCGCATCCTCGACGTCAACGTCCGCGGCAGCTTCCTGGTGACCCACCGCGTGGCTGCCGGGATGGCCGAGCGCGGGTTCGGCCGCATCGTCTTCCTGTCGCCCGTCTCGGCCGAACGCGGAGGCGGGGTCTTCGGGGGAGTGGCCTACTCCGCAGCCAAGGCCGCCCTGCTGGGATTCGCCAAGGCCCTCGCCTGCGAACTCGGCGCGTCCGGAGTCACGGTCAACTCCGTCGCACCGGGCCTGATCGACACCGACATCACCCAGGGCAAGCTGGACGAGGAGCGAAGGGCGGCGATGATCGCGGACGTTCCGGTATGCCGCATCGGCGCGGTCGAGGACGTCGCCGACATCATCGCCTTCCTGGCCCGGCCAGAATCCGGCTACCTCACCGGCGCGACGTACGACGTCAACGGCGGATCCCACATCCACTGACCGAGCCCCGACCGGGGGAAGACCGACCGGCGGATCACCTGCACGCGTCCCGGCCTGCGGTCGCCCCGGCGAAGCCCCGTTCGGTCGGCTGCGGGACGGCGGTGCAGAACGCCTTCCCGCTGACGGCGCTGGTCGCGCACTTCCCACCCGTGCTCGTCCGCATAGGGTGCGAGCACATACGAACCTTTGGAGTGGCACCCGACGGACGCCTCATCCGTAGCGCAGCGGGGGACCACCTCGACGCCTCGGCGTACGGCGTTACCTGGGGGCGAGCGCGTGAGGCCGCTCGTGCCCGTGTCATGGGCGGCTTTCCGCGGGCAGGCAGTTGCCGGAGGAGAAGAGTTGCGGCCATGCGCTGTTTCCCTGGTAGGCGGCGACGGCCCAGTGGGTGTAGTTCCAGTGCTTGTCGCTGTTGTACTCGGCGAGCAGTTTGGGGCAGGCGGCTTTGGTGACGACATCCTGGAAGTGGGATTGCTGGGCGCGGCCGGAGAGCGCGCCGTTGCCGTCCAAGGCCCATACGTACACCACTTTCTCGACGGGATCGAAGCCGAGGGTGATCGCGTCGTCGTGGTCGAAGGGTTCCAGGCCGTGGCCCTCGGCGACGCGAGTCTTCCAGGCGGTGGTGATTGCCTTGACCGTGTCACCGGCGACACGGATCTCGTTCCTGTCGCTGCTGGGCAACTGGGCGGTGACGATGCCCTCGTCGGTGCCCTGGCGTTGCCCGGCTTCCTCGCTGTAGCAGCCGGAGGTGGCTCTGCCGAAGCCGAGGATGGTGGCTTCGTCCTGGCCGTCGTGGTCCTTCCAGTAGACGGAGAACCGGCCGTACGGCCAGCTGGTCGGCGCGTCCTTGAGTCGGTGGGCCAGGGTGGTGCAGGCGGCCGTCTCGCTCGCCCGCCGGAAGACCTCCTTGTAGTCGTCGGTCAGCGTGGAGATCGGTCCTCCGGTCACCATCACGGTCTGCGCGCGCCGGTTGAACGTCACCGTTGGTTTCATGAAGGACATGTCCTTCGTGGCGAGCATGGCGGTCACCTGCTCGACGACGTCCGCCGCGGCTTTCCGCTCCTGCGTGCCGGTGGCGTCCCGGCTTGCGCTCCACTCGCCGGGGACGGGCTGGGTCTCGTCGTCCGCGCGGGTGAAGGCGGGATCGGCCACGCCGGCGAGGGGATCGGCCGGGACGGGGACGGCCCGCGGGTCGGTCACCGCCGGGCCGGTCGCCTCCGTACCGGACATGGCGGAGGCCGTCGGACCGGATGCCGTACCTGAGTCCCCCGCGCCCGTGGAGGTCGAGGCCGTTGTTCCGGCACCATCCGCCGAGTCCGTGTCTCCCACCTCCTGGCGGAAGGCCAACACGCCGCCGGTAGCCGCACCGACGACGGCTGCCGCGACCAGGACAGCGACAACGGCCCGGCGCCGGGAGGCCCTTTTCGGAGGGGCGGATGCCGGCGCGGGCCAGGACGGGTCGTCCGGGGCCGGTACGGACCACAGCGCGGTGACCAACTCACCGACGACCACCGGGTCGTTGCCCTCTCGGGTCGCCGTGTCGCCGTTGAGCGACTGGGTGGACTCCGCGGCCAGCAGCCGTGCGCAGGACTCGGCGGCCCCGGCGGCGTCCGGCCGCTCGGCGGGTTCCTTGGCGAGGGCCTTCTCCAGGATCTCCTTGAGCGCCTCGGGGATACCGTCGAGATCCGGCTCGCCGGACATGACACGGTAGGCCACTGCCTCGGGAGCACCGCTGCCGAAGGGAAGCCGGCCGGTTGCCGCATGGGCCACGAGCGCGCCCCAGGCGAACAGGTCGCCCTCCACTGCGGTGACGCCGTCGCGATAGTGCTCGGGACTGATCCAGCCCGGGCTGCCGGTCAGTACGCCGGTACGCGTGACGCTGGTGCCGTCGGCGGCGTGCGCGATGCCGAAGTCCAGGACGCGGGGGCCGGCCGGGGTCAGCAGTACGTTCTGCGGTTTGACGTCCCGGTGCACCACGCCGGCGGCATGGATCGCCGCGAGGGCCTGTGCGGTGCCGGTGGCGAAGGCGTACAAGGTGGCGTTGGTCAGCGGTCCATGGGCGGCCAGGTGCTGGGCCAGGGTCGGGCCCGGGGCGTAGGCGGTCGCCAGCCAGGGGGCGTCGGCATCGGGGTCGGCCGCCAGGAGCGGCAGCAGGAACGGGCCCTGGACCCGGGCGGAGAGCCGTATTTCACGGCGGAACCGCGCCCGGAACTCCGGATCCCCTGCCTGCACCGGATGGATCACCTTCACCGCCACCCGGACCCCGTCGTCGGTGAGCGCGGCGTACACGGTTCCCATGCCCCCTGCTCCGAGCCGGCCGACCACACGGTAGGGGCCGACACGGGACGGGTCACCCGGGCGAGCGGGCTGGATCCGCCCGACCGAACCAGCAGCGCTCACGGATTGTCCGATCGGTCAGTGCGGGGAGACGTGTGAGGCTGGATGATATCTGCCCCTGCCTATCGGCTCGTAGGGGCCTGCCGCTGCTCCAGGACCTCGACGGTGTGGGCGTGCACGCGGACTTCGCCCACGCCACCTACCGCACGCGTCGGGACGACGCCCTCGCCCGCCGCGTCGACGACGCGTGACGCCGCCAAGCACAGCAAGCGGCCGCACGCGAGGTTCAGCGCCCGGTGCGCGGGGACTGCGGGCAGATGTCCACGCACGACCGGAATTCGCGGGCCGATGCTCAAAAGCGCGCACCCCAGGGCCCGATCGTTCGGGTCCTGGGGTGCGGCTGGGTGGGGTGTGCTTACTGGTGGTGCTTACTGGTGGGCGAGTACGGCCCAGGTGGCCTCGTAGCGCCGGTCCAGGATGTTGGCCGAGCGGATCGAGTACGGGCCGCTGGTGCGGATGAAGCATGTCACTCCTCGATCACATCCCGCCCCCCGGGACAGCGGAGCTGTCCAGCCGCGCGACCCACGGCACCGAGATATCCACGCCTTGACTTCCAAGTCAACGCGCGCAGTTCACTTCGTGGACACCTCGGATACTCCTGGAATTACCTCGCAATTCTCAGCGGCTTCTCACATGCCACCGGTTTCGTGTGCTGCGTCGCCCGACCGGGCCGTACGACGAAGGAGGCGGATGGTGGCGCTACCGGTGACCACACGACGGAAGTCCCCGAGCCAGGATGAGGATCAAGGCCTGGCAGAGGAACAGCCGTTGCACGTGGCCAGCAGGCTGCACGCGTTCAACCGGTTCGAGCTGAAGTACCTGGTGCCGGTCGAGCAGGCCGCCGAGATCCGGGACGAACTGGCCGAGCGGATGGATCGTGATCTGAACAGCCCCGTCGGCGGTTACGGCGTGTGGAGTCTGTACTACGACACCCCGCAGCTGCGGTTCTACTGGGAGAAGATCGAGGGCCTGAAGTTCCGGCGCAAGCTGCGCATCCGCCACTACGGGAATCCGGACGGCGTCACCGACGAGTCCCCCGTGTGCGTGGAGATCAAACAGCGTGTCAACCGGGTCACGCAGAAGCGCCGCATCACCCTTCCGTACGGCGTCGCCCGCCAGTTGTGCGACGGCCGCCAGATGATCGAACACTCGGCGAAGGAGAGCGCCTTCGTCCAGGAGGTCCTCGAACTCGTGGTTCGGCTGAACCTCCAGCCCACCGCGATCACCGGCTACCAGCGTGAGGCCTTGGTCGGCCGCGACGCGGACACCGGGCTGCGGGTGACCTTCGACCGGCGGATCCGCGGCCGGGACCGGGACTTCCACTTCGGCACGCCGAACCCGGAGAACCGGTTCACCATCCCACCGCACCTGTCGGTGATGGAGATCAAGGTCAATGAGCGAACGCCGTACTGGATCACGGACCTGGCGGCGCGTCGGAACCTCAACCTGATCCGCGTCTCCAAGTACGTGCAGTCCATCGAGGCGTTCGGCCTGGCGCCCCGGTCCGCCTTCCATGTCCACGAGGCTGACCACCCGCGGCCCCTCACCCCCACCACCGACCCGCTGTCCGGACAGCGGCAGGCGCACGTCGCGCCCTTGAAAGCAGGAGCACAGTGAACTTCGATCTGCAGGAGCTCAGCGGTACGTTCAGCGTCACCGACGTCGTCGTGGCCATGGCGCTGTCCTTCGTCCTGAGCACGATCATCGGCCATGTGTACCGGTACACACACCGCAACGTCTCCTACAGCCAGTCCTACGTCCAGACCCTGGTCATCGTCGGCATGGTCGTCGCGTTGATCATGCTGGTGGTCGGGTCCAACCTCGCCCGGGCGTTCTCCCTGGTCGGAGCCCTGTCGGTGATCCGATTCCGGAACGCCATCAAGGAGACCAGGGACGTCGGCTTCGTCTTCCTGGCGATGGCGATCGGCATGGCCTGCGGTGCCCGCTTCTACACCCTCGCGGCTGTCGCGGCCGTGGTGATCTGCGTGGTCGTCGTCGTGATGTTCAAGTTCAACTGGTTCGCGCTGAGCGTCCAGCGTCAGGTCGTCAAGGTCCAGGTCCCCGCGGGCGAGGACTACTCGTCGGCCATCCGCGACGTCCTCATCCGGTACACCACCGAGTTCGAGCTGGTGAGCACGAGACAATCCGCGGCGGCGCGCTGAACGAGGTGTTCTACACAGTTCGCATGAAGAAGGGCACCGAGCCCGGTGATCTGGTGACCGCACTCCAGGAGCGGACCTCGGGCCAGCGGGTCACTGTCCTGACCGGATACGACTCGACCGACCTGTGATGTCCGCGAGCAGCGAGACGGCCCCTCGGCGACGGCGGCTTCGGGACCGGATCCCCGTACGGCTGCGGCACCACTGGAAGCCGGCCGGAGCCCTGTGCGCGGGACTGGCGGTGATGGTCTACTTCTTCGGCGACGCCCGCATCTCACCGTACGTCACCTCCTCCTCCCGCGTGGAGGCCGACGCCATCACGGAGAACGTCGAGGGCACGGTCGATCTGTACGACACCTCGGTCTCCCACTCCATCCGACTGGAGTACGACCAGACCGACTTCACCAAGATGATGAAGGAGTTCCGCGAGGACGGGACCAAGGACTACATCGAAGCGGACCTCACCATCGACGGGGTCCACCTCGAGGACGTCGGGATCCGCCTCAAAGGCAACTCCACACTGATGTCCCTGCGCGGAAGCGGCCAGGGCATGCCCGGTGGCGGCCGGACCATGCCCGAGGGAGCCCCGCAGGGCGCCCCGGACCTGCCACAGGATGGTGGGACGGGGAGCCGGGACCGCGGCCGGGGCACCGGCGGCGGTCCCGGCGGTCCAGGCGGTGCCCCGGGCGGCATCACGCAGTACAACCTCTCCGAGAAGAAGCCCGAAGAACTGCCCTGGCTCATCAAGGTGGACGAGTTCATCGAGGGCCGCGCCTACCAGAGCGAGCGCGAGATCTCGCTGCGCCCCGGCAGCGACGGCCAGGTACCGGTGAACGAGGCGCTCTCGCTGAGCCTGACGGACACCACCGGCCAGAAGAGCGAGCGGTACGCCTTCACCTCGGTGCAGGTCAACAACCGTCCGGTCACCACCAGGTTGATGGTCGAGAGTCCGGACACGGAGTACGCCGAGTCCATCGGCGACGGCAACGGAGTCCTGTACAAGGCGCGGGCAGGCGGCAGCTTCGAGTACAGGGGTGACGACCCCAGCGACTACGAGAACTCGTTCGAACAGCTCAACAAGGTCGGCAGCCAGGACCTGGAGCCGGTCATGAAGCTCATCAAGTGGGCGAACCAGGCAACGGACGAGGAGTTCGAGAGGGAACTCGACGAGTACGTGGACGTCGAGTCGCTGGCCACGTACGTCGCCGCGCAGAACCTGCTGATGAACTTCGACGACATGGCCGGACCGGGCAAGAACTACCTGTTGTGGTACGACCTGGACACCAAGAAGTTCTCGGTCCTCGGGTGGGACTACAACCTCACCTTCAGCGGCGACGCGACGGCGGGCCCGGACGACGACATGGCCATGGGCGGCGCTCCCGGCGCTGGTGGAAGCGCTGCCAACGGGCAAAGCGGCCAGGGCAGCCAGGACACGGGCGGTCAGGGGGCGCAGAACGTACCCTCTGGCGCGCCGTCAGGGATGCCCGAGGGACTACCCGAAGGCATGCCCGAGGGCATGCCCTCAGAAATGCCCTCAGACATGCCGAGCGGTCAGGGCGGTCAGGGCGGTCAGGGCGGACAAGGCGGTCTGGCCGGCCAAGGTGAAGGCGGCGGGTTCGGCGGCCTCATGGGCCACCCCCTGAAGCAACGCTTCCTGGACTCGGACACCTTCGATTCCGTCTACAAGAAGGCCTACAAGGAGCTGTACGAGAAGTTCTACGGCTCCGGGAACGCTCTGAGGGCGCTGAATGACATCGCCGTACAGGCGGGGGAGGCCGGTGCCGACGGGACAGAGCTGGACTCCGCCGTCGAAAAGCTGCGCAAGACGGTCACCGAGCGCGCCGCGGCGCTGAGCGAGAACAAGGAGGTGACCGGCTGACCTCCGGCGCCCCGGACGGCAGTTCCTTCCCCCGTGGGACGCCGTCCGGGGCGTTCGGTCACATCCGAACCCCGCGCCACCGAAGGAAAAGATCCATGCCCGTCACGTCGTCAGGGCCCGCACCGCCCAGACACAATGTGCTCGTCGTCGAGGACGACCCCAGCATCCGCACTCTGCTCACGTCCGCTCTGCACGCCGCCGGATACGCGGTGAACACCGCCGACACCGGCCAGACGGCCATGTTCGAGGCGGGCCGCGGCCAGCCGGATCTGATCCTGCTGGACGTGGGTCTCCCGGATATCGACGGCTTCGCGGTGACTCGTCACCTGCGCGCGGAGGGCGTCTACACACCCGTGCTGTTCCTGACAGCCCGAACCGACGTCGAGGACCGCATCATCGGCCTCAGCTCCGGCGGGGACGACTACGTCACCAAGCCCTTCCATGTGCAGGAGGTACTGCTGCGCATCCGTGCCATCCTGCGGCGTAGTGACATGCCACCGGGCACCGGGGCCAGGCGGCCGCCCCTGCGGTACGCCGATCTGGTGCTGGACGAGCAGTCGCACGAGGTGTGGCGGGCGGGCCTGCCGATCCAGCTGTCGCCCACCGAGTTCCGGCTGCTGGTCTGTCTGCTGGCGCAGCCGGAACGTGTCGTGGGCAAGAAGGAGATTCTGTCCGAGGTCTGGCACTACGACTTCGCGGGAGACGCCCGCATCGTCGATACGTACGTCCGCAATCTGCGGCGCAAGATAGACCGGTTCGAGCCCCAGCTCATCCAGACGATCCGCGGTGTCGGCTACCGCCTGCGAGCCTCCCGCCCCGGATCGGGAACGGCGGCGCTGTGAGGCAGCGGCTGAGAAGGCTGAAACCGCGCTCTCTGCGGGCACGGCTGGTTCTCGGCGCCACTTCGCTGGCCACGTCGGCGGTTCTGCTCTGCCAGGCGGCGGGTCTCGCCTTGCTGCACACCTGGCTCACGGACCAGGTCGACGGTCGGCTCGGCCGGTTCCAGCCGGTGGCCCCACTCTCCCGGGACGTGGTTGACGGACGGACGACCGCAGGGGTGACCCCCGGGAACGACACCCTTCCCTCGGACTACCGGGTGTACTTCTACGACAGTGACGGACACAGACTGGCCGGATCGCTGAGTGGTGACGGGGGCGGTGCCGGGCCACGGCTGCCCCGGTCGGAGTCGGCGCTCGGCCTGCGGTACGGCCGACCCGCCACGGTCGCGGCGACAGACGGCGGCAGCACCTGGCGGGTGATCGCCCGGTCCGGCGCCGACGGCACCAGGGTCGTGGTGGCGCTGCCCCTGAAAGAGGTGGACGAGGCGACCGCCAGGATGCTGTGGTTCAGCCTCGCCGTGGGAGTGGCGGTCGCCGCCGGCGTCGTCCTCTTCGGCAGCCTCGTCGTGCGCGTGGGGCTGCGGCCACTGGTCGGGGTCGAGCGCACCGCCCGGCGCATCGCCGACGGCGAGTTGCAGCTGAGCGTTCCGGACCGGCATGTGGTCACCGAGGTCGGCCACCTCAGCCGTGCCCTGAACACCATGCTCGACCGGCTGCGCACCGCGCTGCACCGGACCGAGGCGTCCGAGCAGCGGTTGCGCCACTTTCTGGCGGACGCCGGTCATGAACTGCGCACGCCTCTCACCTCCTTGCAGGGTTTCGCCGAACTCCTGGTACAGGAACCGGAGATGACTCCGCAGCGACGCCACGAGGCGCAGCAGCTGATCGTGCGGAACGCGGAACGGATGAGCCGTCTCGTCGACAGCCTGTCCCAGCTGGCCAAGTTGGGGGACGTGCCCGCGACGCAGTGGCAGCGGGTCGACCTGTTGTCTCTGGCCGCGGACAGCATCGCCGCCGTCGCGGTGCAGTACCCCGATCGCGGCATCGGCTTGGGCGCCCTTGCCGACACCGAGGGTGATCCCGGTGAAACCGAGTTGGATGTCGTCGATGCCCTCGGTGATCCGCATCAGGTGGGAGCGCTTCCGGCCATTGATCTGACTCTCCGTCAGTTCTCGGTATCCTCCCCCCACCCCCACAGGTGGGGCGGCAACAGTGAGGCCGCGGCCCTGGATCAGGGCCTGTGAGCCGCAGTCTGCCGTCCCCTCATGCCTGAGGAAGCCATGACTCCCACCCCCCACCTCACCGAACCCGCCGCCCGCACGGAGCGGCCGGCCCCGTTCCAGCCGGCCGACCGTTCGCTTCTCCCGGACACCGGTACCGCGACGGTGGACATCGTCGTGCCGGTCCACAACGAGGAACGCGCCCTGCCCGGGTGCCTGCGCACCCTCCACGCGCGTCTGTCCGAAGGGTTCCCGTTCCCCTGGCGGATCACGGTCGCCGACAACGCCAGCACCGACGAGACGTTCGCCACCGCCCGCCGCCTCGCCGACGAACTGCCCGGGGTAGGCGTCGTCCACCTGGACCGCAAAGGTCGTGGGCTGGCCCTGCGCACCGTATGGGGGGCCAGTGACGCGGACATCGTGGCGTACATGGACGTGGACCTGTCCACCGGCCTCGACGGGCTGCTCCCGCTGGTCGCGCCCCTGGCCAGCGGGCACTCGGACCTCGCGATCGGCTCCCGGCTGGCTCCCGGCGCGCGTACGGTGCGCGGGCCGCGGCGCGAGTTCATCTCCCGTTGCTACAACGGCATCATCCGACTCACCCACGGCGTCCGCTTCACCGACGCCCAGTGCGGGTTCAAGGCGGCCCGCACCGAGGTGCTCCGGCCGCTGCTGCAGGTGACCCGCGACGACGCGTGGTTCTTCGACACCGAACTGCTCCTGCTCGCCGAGCACAACGGACTGCGCGTCCACGAAGTGCCGGTCGACTGGGTGGAGGACGTCGACACCCGGGTGGACGTGGTGAGCACCGCCGCGGACGACCTGCGGGGCCTGTGGCGCATCGCGCGCCTCAAGGCCTCCGGCGGTGCCCGGGTCGCCGTGCGACCGCGCCCCGCACCGGCCGCGGAGCACCCCGACGCCGTCCTCGCACCCGCCACGCGACGTGGCGTGCTGTCGTGGGAGGTCGGCTGCTTCATCGCGATCGGCGTCGTCTCCACGGCCGGGCAGGCCCTGCTGTACTGGCTGTTGCGCGGCTGGTGGACTCCCGCAGTCGCCAACCTGGTCTCGCTGTTCGTCCTCACCGTCCTCAACACCGAGGCGAACCGGCGCCTCACCTTCCGGCACTCCACCACCCCGCCCGCCCGTGCCCACTTCGGCGCGGGGGGCCTGTTCGTCCTCGGCTACCTGGTCACCTCCGGGGCGGTGCTGTGGTTCAAGTGGCTCCATCCCGGCGCCTCACCGGCCGCCGAGACCGCAGTCCTCGCCGCGGCGTCCGTGGCCGTCACCGGCGTGCGCTTCGCCGTCCTGCGCCTGGCCGTCTTCGTCGGCCCCCGCGGCCGTACCAGCTGACGAGAGCGAATCCAGACATGAGCAACGACACGCACATCACCTCCGTGCCGGCTCCTCCGGCGGCCGCCGGGAGGCGCACGTCCGCCCGATCGCTGCCCATCTGGGCGGCGCCCGCGGCACTCGCAGCCATCACGGCGCTCGCCGCAGTCCTGTACGGATGGGCGCTGGGTTCCCTGGGGTGGGGCAACAGCTACTACTCGGCGGCCGTGAAGTCGATGGGACAGAGCTGGACGAACTTCCTGTTCGGTTCCTTCGACCCGGCCGGTGTGGTCACGGTCGACAAGCCGCCGGCCGCGCTGTGGCCGCAGGTGATCAGCAGCAAGATCTTCGGGATGCACGGGTGGGCGCTGATCCTGCCGCAGGTGCTCGAAGGAGCGGCCGCGGTGCTGGTGCTGCACCGCACCGTGCGCCGCTGGGCGGGGGAGGGCGCGGCGCTGGTCGCCGCACTGGTCCTGACCCTCACGCCCATCACCGTGGCCATCAACCGGGACAACAACCCCGACACCCTGCTGGTCCTGCTGCTGGTGTCCGCGGCGTACGCGCTCACCCGCGCGCTGCAGGCGCGGGGCGGGGCCCCGGCCTGGTGGCTGTGCGCAAGCGGCTTCCTGATCGGGTGCGGATTCCTCACCAAAATGCTCGCCGCCTGGATGGTCATCCCCGCGTTCGCCCTCGCCTGGCTCGTGGGAGGAAGCGGCCCCTGGATACCGCGAGTACGGCGTCTGCTGGGCGCGGGAGCCATCCTGGCGGTGTCCTCCTTGTGGTGGGTCGCCCTCGTTGCCCTGTGGCCTGGTGACCGCCCGTACATCGGCGGCAGCGAGGACGGCTCGGCCTGGGACCTGGTGATCGGCTACAACGGGCTGGGGCGGGTCTTCGGCTCCAGTGGCGGAGCGCCCCAGGGCATGGGGGGCGGAGGCGGCGGGTTCGGCGGCGAGTCCGGCCTGACCCGTATGTTCGACACACAGGTGGGCGGTCAGATCAGCTGGCTGCTGCCTTTGTGCGCCGTGGCCATGGCCGTCGCCGTCGCCGTGGCGGTCCTGCACCGACGCGGGAAGTTGCCCGCCTCCGCCCTGCTGCCGGCCTCCGGCTGGCTGCTGTGGGGAACCTGGCTGGTGGTCTGCGCCGCCGTGTACTCGACGCAGAAGGGCATCTTCCACCCCTACTACACCACCCAACTCGCGCCCGCCATCGGCGCTCTGTGCGGCGGGCTGACGGCCGGGCTGGTGCGCGTGCACCGTGCGGGCCTGCGCTGGGCGCCCCTGGTCGGCGTGGCCGGGGTCGCGGTGAGCGTGATCTGGGCGGTGGTGCTGATCCGCCGTGAACCCGACTGGAACGGCTGGCTGGTGTGGCCGGTGCTGCTCGTGGGCTGCGCCGCCGTCGTCCTGCTGGTGCTCTCTCGACGGCAGGGCCGGTGGCCGACGGTTGCCGTGGGCGCGGCCGTGGCGTCGGTCCTGGTGGCTCCGGGAGCCTGGGCGGTGAGCGTGCCCGGTTCCACCAGCATGGGCGGCTCCAACCCGACGGCCGGTCCGCAGACGCTCGGCTTCGGCGGAGGCGGCGGCATGCCCCGGCCGAGTGGGAACGGCGGAGGACTTCCGTCGGGAATGCCCTCCGGGATGCCGTCGGGAATTCCGGGCCTCCCCGGCGGTGACGGGCCCTCAGGCCAGTCCGATGAACCCTCGTCCGGCGGGATGCCTTCAGGAATGCCCTCCGGAATGCCTTCCGGCATGCCCGCGGGGGGAGCGAACGGCATGCCCGACGGCGGCTCGGGAAGTGCCCCGGGCGGGCGCGGCGGTCTCGGCGGCGGGGAACTCACCGCCGACCAGCGCAAGATCCTCACGTACGCGGTCGAGCACGCACCCGAGGCACGCATCAAGCTCGCCGTCGAGGGGGGCGCCCTGTCCGCCAGCGCCTTCATCCTGGGCACCGACGAGACCGTCATCGGCACGGGCGGCTTCACGAACAGCGACAACGCGCCGTCGGTGGCCCAGCTGAAGGAGTGGACCAAGAACGGCGAACTACGCTACATCCTGGGCTCCGACACCAACGGCGGCGGCCGGCCGATGGTGTCCGGGGGATACGCAGCGCAGCGCTCCGACTGGATCGCCGGCAACTGCACGAAGGTCGCGGCGTCGGCGTACGGCGCCACGTCCTCCCAGGCGGACGACGGCGGTGCGACGGGATTCGGGGGAGGCGACGTGCTCTACGACTGCGCCACCAAGTGAACGACGGCCTCCGGACGGCAGAACGGACCAGCAGACGTCATGACCGAGCAGCCCGCAGCGGCGGCGCCGCGACATCGGCTCCTCGTGGTCGAGGACGAGCCCAGCATCCGCACCCTGCTGGAGGCGACGCTCCGTCTGACCGGATACGAGGTGAGCAGCACCGACACCGGACAGTCCGCCCTCCTGGAGGTCGAACGCCTGGATCCGCACCTGGTGCTGCTCGACGTGATGCTGCCCGACCTGGACGGCTTCGAGGTGACCCGCAGGCTGCGGGCGGCGGGCAACGACTGTCCGATCCTGTTCCTGACCGCCCGCACCGGCACCGACGACCGCATCAGCGGCCTGCGCGTCGGCGGAGACGACTATGTCTCCAAACCATTCAGCATCGAGGAGGTGCTGCTGCGCATCGAGGCCATCCTGCGCCGGACGGCGCCGTCCGGCGCCGTGCGGACCTCGCTGAGCGTCCTGAGCTACGCGGACCTGGAACTTGACGAGGGCGCCCACGAGGTACACCGCGCGGGCCAGTACGTCGCACTGTCACCGACCGAGTTCAAGCTCCTGGCCTACCTCCTGGTGAACGCGGGCCAGGTGGTGACCAAGGCCCAGATCCTCGACCACGTCTGGAGCTACGACTTCGCCGGTGACGCGCGGATCATCGAGACATACGTGCGCTACCTGCGCAAGAAGATCGACTGCTTCGATCCACCGCTCATCCAGACCGTGCGCGGTGTCGGCTACAGCCTGCGCCTTCCCCGCGACCACGCAGGGACGCCGGATCAGTGACCCACCTCCTGCCCCGGCCGCCCAGATCGTTGAGACGACGCCTCGTCCTCGGTGTCACCGTCCTCGCCACCGCGGCGGTCCTGGCCTCCCAGGCCATCGGTTACGTAGTGCTTCGATCCTTTCTGCTGGACCGTGTCGACGAGCAACTCGTTGCGTTCCACCCACCGGCACCGGCCTTCCACGACGCCCTCGACGGCACACTCCCGGTGCCGGAGGGCCGCCCGGACATGCTGCCCTCGGACTTCCACGTCTACTTCTACGATGCCTACGGGCGCCGTCTGAACGACTCCCTCGGCTCCGAGGGAAAGCCGGGACCTCAGCTGGCCGATGACGCGCGGGACCTCGGTCTGCGGGACGGGCATCCGGAAACCGTGCGTGCCACGAGCGGCGACGGACGCTGGAGAGTGATGCTCAACCCCGGCCCGGAAGGGATGAGCGCGGTGGTCGCCCTGCCGCTCGACACCGTCGACGGAGCCGCCTCGAAGATCCTCTGGCTGAACGCAGTCCTTCTCGCCGTCACGATCGTCGCCCTGCTCGCCCTGGGCCGGTGGGTGGTCCGGCTGGGCCTGATGCCCTTGACCAGAATGGAAGGCACCGCACAGGACATCACCGGGGGCCGGCTCGACCTGCGGTTGCCCGACACCGATCCGCGCACCGAGATCGGACGGCTCGGCCGGGTCCTGAACTCCATGCTCGACCGGCTCCAGAAGGCGCTGCTGGCCCGCGAGGCCTCCGAGGCCCGGCTGCGTCGGTTCGTCGCCGACGCAGGGCACGAACTGCGCACCCCGCTCACCGCCATCCAGGGCTACGCCCAGCTCGCACTGCGCCCGGAGCGACGCCCGGCGCGGGAACTGCAGGAGGCCAACCGGTTCATCGCGCAGAACGCGGAGCGCATGAGCCTGCTCGTCGACGACCTCCAGCTGCTGGCCACCTTGGACAAGGAGCCCTCCTACCGGAGGGAACGGGTCGACCTGCTGGCCCTGGCGGCGGACGCCGTCAGCGCGACCGCCGTCCACAGCGCGTCCCACCCCATTGACCTCGGCCCGCCGCACACCCCGGCCGATCCCACCGGAGCCGAAGAACTCGACGTCGCGGAGACCGTCGGCGACCCGCACAGGTTGCGGCAGATCCTCGAGAACCTGCTCTCCAACGCCCGTATCCACACCCCGCTGGGCACCCGCGTCCACGTCCGTGTCGGCACGACCGAGGCGGGTCCCGGAACCGGAGGCACGGACCGACGCGGACGCTTCGCCGCTTCACCGCCCCTGCCGGAGCGCCTGCCGATCAGCGTGATCGAGGTGGCGGACGAAGGGCCGGGCCTCCAACCCGTCGACGCCGAGCTCGTCTTCGAGCGCTTCTACCGCGCAGACCCCGCCCGCTCCCGCCTCCACGGCGGCAGCGGCCTCGGCCTCGCCATCGCCGCGACCATCGCCGAGGGCCACGGCGGCCGCCTCGAACTCGACACGGCCCCCGGCCGCGGCTGCACCTTCCGCCTGGTCCTGCCCGCAGCCGACTCCGGTCAGGTACCCCGCTGATCGCGCGTACGGGGTGCGGCCATCCGGGACTGACAACGACGGCGGCTCCCCGACACGCAGGGAGGGGATCGGGAGGATGATCCGCAGTCCATGCGGCCGGGAAGCGTCACTAGCTGAGCACGGACCAGCGCATCGGTCAGCCTTTCGCAGGAGGTGCTCAGGCGATGACGAAGCTGGGGTGCAACAGTCCGGCGGGGTCGTACTTACGGGCCAGTCGCAGCAATCGGTCACGACGCTCGGCGTCGAACAGTTCTGCGGCGGCGCGTTGGTCGGGTCGTCCGAGAGTGAAGTTCGGAGAGCTGCCTACGGCGGTCCCCGACCAGCAGGCCAACAGTTCATCCTGTAGCGCCCGCGCACGTGCCGCGTTCGACTTGGTTGTCGGGGATACCACACACAGCAGGTACATGGCCTCGCGGTGGCTGACTGCGTTCGGCACCCTCGGCTCGCTGGACAGCGCCCCACCGAGATGACGAACCGAAATGATGGAGCGAACCGACCGGCCCGGCGCCGACACGGCGATGGCGTCGTGGAGGCGTTCCTCGTCGATCGCCCGCAACAAGACGTTGTCGGCGACATACGCATGCGGCTGATCCGGTTCGCTGAAGACGGTGTCGGACCGTCGGTACGGGATCTCCTGCACACCGTCGTACGCAGGTTTCAACGCCCGCAACGGGGCCACCAATTCGTCTGCCTCCGCAGCCGAACCCAGGTAGGCGAGCTGGACATGGGCCATGTGCCGCTCAGAAACCTCAAGCGTGGTCACTGATCGTCGGTGAATCCCGCTTTGGTGGCGACGTCGGTGAAGGCTGCGGCGATGTAGGCGATGCAACGACGAAGGCGGAGCCACCGTCGACGAAGGCGGCCGCGGCCTGCTCCTGGTCGCCCAGCTCGCCGAGCGCTCGGGCGCACGGCACGGCGGTGAGGGCAAGGTCATCTGGGCCGAACAGGCCCTCCCGGACAGAGGCAGCTCCGAACTCAGACCCGTGACAGCGGACTTGAGGCCGTGGAGAGACGAGATCACCGGGGCCGGCTCAGGGCTCGCGGAGCACGCTCAGTCGATGGGGGCGGACTGACCTTTCGGCTCCTGTCCTTCGCGTCGCAGTCTGGAAGGTGACGTGTCGAACCACCGACGTACCGCACGAGTGAGGCTGGACTGTTCCTGCATCCCCAGGCTGGCCGCGATCTGCGAGAAGGGCAGGTCGGTCGTCGTGATCAAGTCCAGGGCCTGACTCCTGCGTACACGATCGACGACGCCGGAGAAGGTCGTGCCCTCCTGGGACAGGGACCGCTGCAGTGAACGCGGGTGGAGACTCAGCAGGCGCGCGACTTTCGACAGGTCCGGACCGCTGGATCCGAGCTGTTCGCCGAGAATCGCCGCGACCAGGTCCGACATCGGCACGTGCTGATGGCCGAAGTGCGTTTCGAGATGGTCCATCGCGATGTCGTGAAGCAGGTCGTCGCCGCCGCTGACCGGTGTCGAGAACAGTTGGCTCGG
Organism: Streptomyces akebiae; assembly: GCF_019599145.1. Lineage (NCBI taxonomy): Bacteria > Bacillati > Actinomycetota > Actinomycetes > Kitasatosporales > Streptomycetaceae > Streptomyces > Streptomyces akebiae. The sequence continues at coordinate 9,036,636 of NZ_CP080647.1, forward strand.
GACGCGCAGGACCGCGCTCGGACAGTCGAATCTGACCTCGGCCCCGAAGTACTTCCGGTAGGAGCTTTCCTGTGCCAGGCGAGCGTGTGGAAGCAGGACCGAACGAAGTCCGTAGGGTGCGTCGCCGTGGATCAGCGTCAGGACTTGGTGGACGATCCCGATGCCGTAGTCGATCGCCTGTGGTGAGGCGTTGATGCCCGTGGTTCTGTAGTGGAGGCCGACCACACCGGGACTTCCCAGCGGATCGTCGGTTTCCTCCAGTGAGAGGGCCGGGCTGTAGACGAACAGGTACCGGCTCGCGCACTCGACGGCCTCGCCGATCGTGCGTGCGTTCTCCATGGCGATCGCCAGCGGTCCCAGCACATGCAGATCCTGCTGCGCCGCCATCCTCAACCCGAGGTCCGGAAGCGCGAATCGGGCGGCCGTTTCCTCGAGAACGCGCTCGACCAGTCGGAGACTGGCGAACGAGTTGCCCTCGGCGATCCTCGCCTCGTCGAAGCCATATGCCGCGAGGAGTTCGGGGCCCGAGCCGCCGATCTCGGTGACGAGCGCGGACAGCCCCTGCAGGGCAGAGCACCGGACAGGAAGATCGGTGTCACGCAAGGACAAATCCTTGTCGCCTCAGGGCAAGTACCGGAATGTTTCGACGAAGCAAACTACGAGTCACGACCGAGAGGAAAACTTCTATCGAGCTGGAGCCGAAGTGACTGTAGCCCCATCCATGCTAAGCCCCGCCGGCCTGCTGACACCCGAAGAGTTGGACGTCCGCTGGAGGCTCGCCGTCCGCGACCGCCTTGCCTCCATGGACCTGCGGCTCACCGGGCCGGTCAAGCGCCTCGGATCTGCCGAGGAACTGGACCTCGGAGACCTTCTCATCACCGACTGGGTGTGCCCGCAGGTCGAAGGGATCCGAGGCAGAAACGCAGTGCGTCAGGACGATGACGCGCTGCTGCTCCTCGCCGCCAGCGCCGGCCAACAGATCATCGAGACGTCTGACGAGACCGTCATCCTGCGACCAGGAACGGTTCTCGTGATGAGCACCCGCACCACCGGGCGGTTCGTCATCCCGGATCACCTGGCCAAACGAACCGTCCGGGTGCCCATGAGCGCGCTGTCCCCGTTCGACGCGGGGGGCGGTGCACCCGGTTGCCTGCTCCTGGACACGGCTCAGAACCCTCTGGCCAACCTGCTCCACGGCTTCCTCATGAGCATGGACCGTCACATCGGGCGGATGTCAGCGGTGGAGGTCGAGGGAGCGCGCAACGCCCTCCTCGTCCTCATCGCCGGCATGATCCGTGCGAGTCGACCCCACATAGGCGACGACGCGTTCCTGCAACTGTTCCGACGGCGGCTGGAGGACTGGATCATCGACCATCTCTCCGGTGGACCGATCAGAGTCGCCGACCTCGCTGCCGCCCACAGCGTTTCTCCGAGGACGGTCCACCGGGCCTTCGCGTCGACCGGGGACACCGTCGGGGCGGTCATCCGCATGCACCGCCTGGCAGCGGCCAGAGGCGACCTGGTGAACACGAACCTCTGCATTGCCGCCATCGCGCACCGGTGGGGCTTCTGCGATGCCAGCCACTTCGGACGGGAGTTCCGTCGGGAGTTCTCGCTGTCGCCCGGCGACTACCGGGAAGCCCACGGATGTGCCTGACCGTCTCCTCGTAGGCCTGACACACCCGTACCACCCCGCGGCGCGATCCTTCTATGAGCCCTCACCGGCATTCATGGATTCTGTGGCCGACACCACTACTCGCGAGTGTCGGACCACTCCGAGTGCACCCCCACACGACCGACGGACCATCGCAAGCGAATCGGAAGATCACATGAATCGAGAAGACATCGAGTTCAAGGGCGAGGGCGACGTCACCCTCCGGGGCTGGTTCTATCCGGCCAGGAACACCAGCACGCCGGCACCGGTCGTGGTCCTGGCGCACGGGCTGTCATGCGTCAAGGAGATGCACCTCGACGACTATGCCGTGGTCTTCTCCGAAGCCGGCCTCAACGTGCTCGCCTACGATCACCGGAACTTCGGCGACAGTGAGGGAACTCCCCGCCAGGAGGTCGACCCGGTCCTGCAGTACCGGGATTTCCGGAACGCGATCACCTACGCCACCACCCGCCCCGAGGTGGACGCGTCGAAGATCGGCATCTGGGGCTCCAGCTTCTCCGGTGGCCACGTCCTCATGGTCGCGGCGATCGACAAGAGGGTGAAGGCCGTCGTCTCCCAGGTGCCGTTCATCACGGGTCCGCGCACCCTGAGCCGGGCGATCCGGCCGGACTTCATCCCGGTCTTCCGTGCGATCCAGGAGGGCGACCGACTCAACCGGTTCACCGGCGGAGAGCCCGTCATGGTCCCGGTCGTCGCGGCCGACCCTACGGCGCAGGCCGTGATGCCCGCGGCCGACGCCTACGAGTGGTTCAGCAAGACGTCGGCGGACCGGGCGCCCAACTGGAAGAACGAGCTGACGGTGCGAAGCATGGAAATGGTGACCGAGTACGCCCCGGGCACCTTCATCAGCCGCATCGCGCCGACCCCGCTGCTGATGATCGTGGCCGACAACGACAGGGTGGCACCGTTCGAGTTGGCCCTCGACGCGTACGCGGAGGCCCGGGAGCCGAAGCAGATCATCGTCAAGCAGGGCGGCCACTTCGACTTCTACAGCGGCCCCGGCTTCGACGAGCTCTCCGCAGCCGCACGGGACCACTTCGTCAAGCACCTCCGGGACTGAGCCCCCTCCTGAGCCTCCCCTCCTGAGCCACATCGACGAGCCGCACCCTCCGTCACCGATCCATCCATCAAGGAGCCGCAATGCCGTACTGGGAGATCTTCACCCCCGAAAACGCCTTCACCCCCGAGGACAAGGAACAGCTGTCCCAGAGGATCACCTCGCTCTACACGGACTACGCCTATGACCTGCCGAAGTTCTATGTCGTCGTCCTGTTCAAGGACATGCCGGCGAACACCATGTACGTCGGTGGCAAGGCGAACAACAACTTCATACGGATCCGCGTGGACCACATCGCCCGGCAGATGGACGACCCCGAGATGCGGTTCCTGTGCATGGAAATCATCGAGGAGAAGCTGGCGCCGTTCGTGAAGGAGCGCGGCTACGACTGGGAGGTCCACATCGACGAGACCCCCATGGACCTGTGGCGCGTCCAGGGCCTCGTTCCGCCACCGGCGGAGTCCGACATCGAGAAGCTCTGGGCCAGGGAGAACCAGCCCGTCCCCTACGAGCTGACCGGCTGACCCCCTGACCGAGGTCCCGAGGCATCGTGAGGTGCTGTCGACCGTGCGTGCCCCGGGACCTCATCACAGGGCATCCGCTACCTCATCGACCGGCCGACCTTTCGCGGGCATCTTGCGCGATCCGCGGATCCCGAGGAGTGAATTGGGAGTTGGGGACAGGATTCCCCACGTCGACCTGCCGACAACCGACGCAGACCGCTTCAGCAGCGAAAGTATCGCCGGGGACGGCCGTCCCGTCCTGCTCGTCTTCGGTTCCGATGGCGGCGTATGCGGATACCGCGCGCAGCTGCCGGTCGCGGGCCCCGCGCGATTTCCGGCGAGCCGCGCCACCGGTCGCAGCGATGATCACGCTGTCCAGACCTTTCCGCTCCCTGCCCAGCGAACGGCGCGTCGCGCCGACTGTCGCGATCACTCTGGCACTCTGCCCTGCCGCTGTCTCCCCGGGGTTGCTTGTCCTGCGGTGAGCCGTATCTACCGCTCCAGCAGCCATGGTGGTGCTTCAGAGCAACGTGGCGCTCGCGTACCAGCGCTCGGCGCACTCGTTCTATGAGTCACCGAGCGTGCGTTCATAACGTGACTTCGCCGCCGACGTGCGCAATGCCGCGTCGGCCGACAACACCGCAACCGGAGGTACCTCGTGACCACTGACCCCCACTCCTCGCCGGCCGCACCCATCCGCGCCACGGTCTTCGTCGGTCGCTGGCCGAATGTCCCGGCCGAGGAGTTTCCCGGCGTGCCGAACGGCACCTTCTCGCCCACCACGGCCACGCTCGTGAGCGGCGCCACCGAGGTGGTCCTGATCGACGCGCTCTACCTCAAGGACGACGTCCGCGACCTCGGTGACCTGATCGAGCGCACCGGCAAGAAGCTCACGACGATCTACATCACCCACGATCACGCTGATCACTACCTGGGCTGCGGACCGCTCCTGGAGCGGTTCCCGGAGGCGAAGGCCGTGGCGTTGCCCCACGTGGTCGAGTCCATGAAGCAGAACATGCAGCTTCAGATCGAGCAGTGGCGCATGCTGTTCGGCGACACCTGCATCATGGCGGGGCCGCTTCCGGAGCCGCTCGAAGGCGACACGTTGTACGTCGACGGATCTCCCCTGCACATCATCGAGGTGAAGCAGGCCGACATCCATCCCACGAGCATCGTGCACATCCCCGAGATCGACGTCGTCGTGGCCGGTGACTCCATCTACAACGAGATCCACCCGATGCTCGGCCTGTCGACGCCCGATGAGTGGCAGGACTGGCTCGAGACCGTCGACACCGTGGAGAGCCTCCGCCCGCGCATGATCGTGTCCGGACACCGCAGGCCCGACGGCGACGACTACGCGGTCGAGACGATGATCGCCCAGACCCGCGCCTACATCCAGGACTTCGCGGCTGCCTCCGAGGTCGCGAAGGACGCCGAAGAGCTGGTGGCCACCATGGTGGAGAAGTACCCGCACCACGGCAACGTCTGGACGCTCCAGTTCTCGGCCGGCGAGGCGATCGCGAAGCGCGATGCCGCTGAGTGACCGAGCCTGTCACCCGAAGCCCGCACTGTTGCCTTCGCGTTGAAACGCGCCACACCACGATAGGTGACCTCACCATGCAATTCGCCTCTCTGCCCGACCGTCGCGCCGCATCCACCGCGGATGGGCCCGCGGTTGCCGACGGGCGTCAGTCGCTCACCAATGCCCGGTTCCTGACCCGTGTCCGGGCTGCTGCTCGTCACCTTCAGGACCTTGGGATCGGTACGGGCGATGTCGTGGCGCTCAAGCTGAGGAACCGCGTCGAGTTCGTGCTTCTGCTGTTCGCGGCCTGGCGGCTCGGGGCGACCGTCACCCCGGTCAATCCGAGCCTGACCGAGGGTGAGGTCGCACGGCAGCTCCACGACTCGGGCGCACGCGTGCTGGTCGTCGAGGACGGCACGACCGCCGCAGGCGTCGCCACGCTGGCCGTCGACGACCTGTACGCAGAGGCGGTGGGGTCGGGTCCGACGCCGCAGCTTGACTCGATCGCGCCGGCACTCCTGATCTACACCAGCGGAACGACGGGCGTACCGAAGGGGGTGATGCTCGACCACTCCAACATCGACGCCATGGCGGCGATGGGGTGCCAGGCGGTCGAGACCGGGCCGACCGACCGCTGCCTGCTGATCCTGCCGCTCTTCCACGTCAACGCCATCGTGATCAGCGTGCTCATGCCGCTGGTCGCAGGCGGCAGTGTCTTCATCGCCGACCGGTTCGACCCCGAGACCTTCTTCGATCTCGTCGAGCGGGAGCGGCCCACCTACTTCAGTGCCGTGCCCACGATCTACAACGTGCTCGAGGCGCTGCCGGCCGACGTTCGCCCCGACACGTCCTCGCTGCGTTACGGCACGTGCGGCGCGGCACCCGCCTCCGCCGAGTTGCCGATCCGATTCGAGGCTCGGTACGGCTTCCCCATCATCGAGGGTTACGGGCTGTCCGAAGGAACCTGCTTCTCCACCGTCAACCCCGTCGCGGGTCCGCGCCGGGCGGGCACCGTGGGGGTTGCCGTCCCGGGGCAGGAGCTCCGGATCGTCGACGAGCGGGGTAACGAGCTGGCGACCGGCTTGGACGGTGAGGTCATCGTGCGTGGCCCCAACGTCATGCGTGGTTATCTCGGCCGGCCGGAAGACACCGCGAAGACGATCGTGGACGGCTGGCTGTACACGGGCGACGTGGGCCACCTGGACGCGGACGGCTACCTGACCCTGGTCGGGCGATCGAAAGACATGATCATCCGTGGTGGCGAGAACATCTACCCCAAGGAGATCGAGGACGTCCTCACGGCTGACCCGTCTGTCCTCGAGGCCGCCGTCATCGGTGTGCCTGACGACAAGTGGGGAGAGGTGGTAGTCGCCTACGTCCAGCCGCGACCTGGTATGACTGTCCGCCCCGCGGCTCTGGAAGCGCTGACCGCGCAACACCTCAGTGGCTACAAGCGGCCGACGTCGTTCCTCGTGGTCGACGCCATCCCCAAGAACGCTGTCGGCAAGATCGACAAGCCTTCGTTGCGGGCCGCTCACGCCGCAGCCCTGTCATCCCGTTGACCACCAGCAGGCGCTCGGTGATCGAGGGGCCTGCCGTCTTCGAAGGTCGGGTGGCCCGCGGGGCGGGATTCCCTCCCGCCACCCGATCGTCCTGGCTTCGATGAGGGTGATGTCGAGGGCGTTGCGCCGCTCGGGGCGGTTGAGCAGCAGTCACTGGACGGTGCAGCGTTGCTCGACGCGCTCCGAAGTCGACGTCACCGACCACGTGCCGCCGGTTGGTGTGGGACCACGGGCCATGATCGGCGTGCCGGGCCGGCCGGCCGGCGCTGCGCATGGCGGTGAAGTTGTCGGGCGTGCCCTGGGGCGAAGATGTCGCACCAGCCGCCGAGCCGGAAGGTGGGCAGGTCGTGCCGGGCGAACGCGGGAAACCGCCCGGGGGCAACTCACCGTAAGCGGCGCTCGCCAGGCCGTCCGAATCCTGTACGAGCCCGGTGACGCCGCTCACCACTCGCGAGGTCGGTGCGGTGACGGCGCATCAGCGTGTCGGCGCCCTGCATGAGAGACCAGGGCGCGGTGATGCCGAGTTCGATCGCGCCGCCGCGCGTCCACAGGCCGTCGTCCGGATCGGCCCACAAGATCAACCGTGCGATCGCCTTCAGCTCCGGCGCCCTCGACAGCGCCGCCATCCACTGGGTGTTGCCGAAGTAGCTGCCGCCGCACATGCCGACGGAGCCGTTCGCGTATTCCCGGGCCGGTAGACATCGGCGCGTAGCACGGTGCCGCCACGCATCTCCGCCGGAACATCGAACTCGATCTGAATCTCTGCCACGCGCCGCTCATGTGCCTGCCCCGACACTGTCAGGCACATGGTCGAACCCTGCCCCCGTTCCGCACTGCATCCGAACGGGGGTGGCTACGGTGCTCTCGGGGCGGTCACGCCACCGCGTTCAGCAGGTCGGCCAGGAGGTCGGGCCGTTCCAAGGAGATGAAGTGGCCCGCTCCCGGCACCTGCGTGAAGTCGGCGGCCGGCAGCAACTCCTTGTCGGCTTGCCGGTCCGAGGGCCGGGACCAGTCGTGCTCCCCGTAGACGAGGTGGACGGGCGCCTTGACCTCGGGGTAGCGCGAGCGGGCCGCGATGAGGCTGGGCAGGCTCTGGTACACGGCCCGGGCGACGCTCGGGTAGCCGGGGCGACTGCCCACCTGAAGGAGCTCGTCCACGTAGTCCTCCCGCAGCGCGCTCTCGTCGACCAGCCCGCCCTGCAGGATCCTGCGGAAGACGGCCTTGGGCTCCACCCCGGCGACCACCGGGCCCACCCCCGGAGTGAGGACACCGCTGACCACCACACGGGCGAGAAGACTGGACCGGGCGATACCGCCGGGGAAGTCGTACGTGTTCACGGCGACGACGCGCCGGACCCGCTCGGGCAGGTCGGCCGCGGTGGTCAGGGCGAGCACCGCCCCCATGGACTCCCCGACCAACGTCACGTCATGGAGGTCGAGTTCGGTCAGAAGCCGCTTGACGCCCGCGCGCATGGCCGGCTCGTCGTACGACGCGCCGGGCACGATCTCGGAGTAGCCCATCCCCGGCAGGTCGAGGGCGTACACGGTGTACTGGTCCGCGATCAGCGGGATGAGGGAGCGGAAGTGCTCGGCCTGGGTGCGCACGGTGTGCAGCAGGACCACGGGGGCGCCGGTGCCCGCTCTGAGGTAGCGCAGGGTCCCCTCGTCGCCGCGGTGTCCGGCGCGCGGGGCGATGGTGTGGCTGGTGGTTCCCGGGATGTGAATCGTGGGACGTGGCTCTGGGCTGGGCATCTCGCTGACTTCCCTTTGTGTGAACTGCTGCGGACGGGTGATTCGGACAGGGCCCGCCCGAAGGGGGCCACGGACCAGCCCTTGGATTCATTGAGAAACCGACCGGTTTCCATCATCGTAAACCGATCGGTTTCCGGGCGCAAGGTTGGGGCCGCCATCCGCGGCGGCAGGGTCAGCGCGGTCGCGTCGAGGGCGCTGCGGCCGAGCGGTCCGGGTCGGCTGGATGAGGCCCCAGGAAGCCGCCTACCTGCTGTTGGGTGCTGTTGCCGACGAGGCGACAGCCTTCCTGGCGCGCGGCCCGCCCGTCAACACCCTTACGGTCACCGGGCTCCCCTCGTGCTTTGCCGGGGCGATCTCGCGCCGCCCACCGGGCCGAGCGGGCATGTGAGTACGGTTCCGCTGCGCCGGGGCGGCGGTCTTCTCGGTTTCGTCCGGGCGGCTACGCGGCGCAGCCCCTGGCGAGGATCTCGGCAGCAGCGGCATCGAACTCGGGGAGGACGCGCGCGAAGGGTCGTGGCCGACCTGCCCGTGCCGGACCTCGCGGGCCGGGACAGTCGGGAAGCGGCCGTCGCCTCGGCCGGCACGACGGACCTCCCTCGGGCCGGGTAAGTACAGTGCCCGTGGCGATGAAAGGAACAGGCCCCGGCCGGACAGGAGGGGGTGTGGAATCCATGCTGGAGCAGGAATTTGCCCGGGCCCGAGAAGCCCGCTTCGAATCGCTGGCGCGCGCGGTGGCGAAGCCGCTGCACCGGTATCTGCTGCGCCGGGCGGACGCCGACGCGGCAGATGACATCCTCGCGGAGACGATGCTCGTGCTCTGGCGCCGCCTCGAGGACGTGCCCGGGCTCGGGAAAGGCCTCGTGACCGACCCCGACAGCGTGCTGCCCTGGTGTTACGGCGTCGCACGCGGCTGCCTGTCCAACGCCCGCCGGGCGGACGGGCGCCGGCTCCGGCTGGTGGAGCGGCTGACCCGTACCGCACCGCCGCCCATGCCCGGGGAGGCCGACCACCCCGAACTCCAGGCCGCACTCGGCACACTGGGCGCCCTGGACCGTGAGGTGGTGCTGCTCTGGGCATGGGAGGGGCTGACCCCGCGCGAGATGGCGGAAGTGACCGGACTGACCGCCAACGCCGTCAGCATCCGCCTGCACAGGGCAAAGAAGAAACTCGCCGCTCTGCTTGACCGAAAGAATGACGACATGGCCGGACATGAGATGGGTGAAGGAAGGAGCAACCGGTGAACGACGAAGAACTGCTGGCCCGGATGAGGGCCATCGACCCGGCGCGGACCTCTGATGCTCCCCAGCCCGACATCAACCGTCTCCTGGAGGCCACCATGACCGCCGACACCACGGTCCGCACATCCCCCCGCACATCGGACCGCCCCCGACGCCCCCTGCTGCTGGCCGCAGCCGCCGCCGCTGTGCTCACGGTGGGAGCCGGTATCACCTGGGGAGTCACGGCGACCCGCGACACTCCTCCGGCCGCGGCCGCCCCGCTGGTCCTGACCGTCCAGCAGGACACGGGCGGCGGCCCGGCCACAGCGTGCGCCGAGCTGGACGTCACCACCCTGCGCCAGTACACGACCGCCTTCGAGGGCACCGCGACCTCCATCGACGGCGACCAGATCACTCTCCGAGTAGACCACTGGTACCGCGGCGAAGACGCCTCCACCGTCCGGCTCGACAACAACCAAGAAGGACAACCGGAGTCATTCGGCCAGGAGTTCGCCGTCGGTCAGACCTACCTCGTCTACGCCAAGGACGGCAAGGTCCCGGTGTGCTACGGCGATGCCGAGGCCACCCCGAAGCTGCGGAGCCTCTACGACCGGGCGTTCGGGCAGTGAGCGCACAAACTCGGCGGCTCTTCCGTCTCGCAAGGTCTGCCGTTGCCTCGTCGCGAGGTTCGGCGGGAGCCGGTCGGTAGGCTCGTCACCGCTCGCATCGCCCTGCCCGACGACCTGGGCGGGGACGTCACCGGACGCCGCCCCCAGTAGCAGCCGGCGCTCGCCCTCGGCCCCCGCCTTCACTGACGGCCTGACGAGAAGCGGCGCGCTACCGGGGGCGATGTCGGTGGGAGAGAGGTCGGGGCGGGCGCGGTGCCGGCGTGCGGGGTGGCGCCACCGGCCGGAGGCGTCGCGGGCGATGTCGACGCCGACTTCCCCCACCGGTTCGGGTTCCACCAGCGTGACGTTCAGCGTCTCCCGGCTGCCCCATTGGGCGGAGAACGGCCAGCCTGTCCACGGATGACCGCGCCGCCCCGCAGCGAACAGGCCGGTCATGTTGTTACTTCCGCTCCGATTGTTTGGGACGGCGAGCTGATCCGGCTGAGGTGGTGACCCCGGGAGAAGTCGGTTTCTCGGTTCTTCGCTCGGTCCAGGGATCGCGTAGAGGCTGCGCTGGCCCGCTTCGGCGAACGTTCGGCCTGAGGCCGCCGCGGTCGATCCGGTCGCGTCGCGCGAGGGTACGGACCTCTGCGTGTGCCCGGACCGACGGGCTACGCCCTAGGCGAGCCGCTCGATCAGCATGGCCATGCCCTGCCCGCCACCGACGCACATCGTCTCCAGGCCGATCTGTTTGTCATGCGCCTGCAGGTTGTTGATGAGCGATCCGGTGATCCGCGCCCCGGTCATCCCATAGGGGTGGCCCAACGCGATGGCCCCGCCCGAAACGTTGAGTTTGTCCTCGTCGATCTGCAGCGCCCGTGCAGAGCCGAGGACCTGCACGGCGAATGCTTCGTTGATCTCGACGAGGTCGACGTCGCTCATGGTCAGGCCTGCGTGGTCGAGTGCCTGACGGGTGGCCTCGATGGGGCCGAGGCCCATGATCTCCGGCGAGAGACCGGTCACGCCGGTGGAGATGATGCGGGCCAGCGGCTGCAGGCCGAGTTCACGCGCCCGGACATCGGACATGATGACGAGGGCCGCCGCTCCGTCGTTGAGCGGGCACGAGTTGCCGGCGGTCACGGAGCCCTTCTCACGGAAGACCGGCTTGAGCGCGGAGACCGCGTCGAGCGTCGTCCCGGGCCGTGGGCAGTCGTCCGCGGTCACGATCGAGCTGTCGGGCAGGGTGATCGGGGTGATCTCCTCGCGGAAGTGGCCGCGGGCGATGGCCTCCTCGGCTCGGTGCTGCGAACGAACCGCCCACCGGTCCTGCTCCTCGCGACTGATGCCTGTGAGGGAGGCAACGTTCTCCGCGGTTTCACCCATGCTGATGTACACGTCTGGCACCAGTCCCGACTCGCGAGGGTCGGTCCAGGCCTCGTGGCTCGCCTGCCTGGCGGCCGAGCGTGCCTGAGCGACGCCGAACGCGGGATTCTGCGTGTCCGGCCAGGAGTCCGAGTTGCCGTTGATGTACCGGGACACAGCCTCTGTGCCCGCCGAGATGTAGGCCGACCCTTCGCCTGCCTTGATCGCGTGGAAGGCCATCCGCGTCGTCTGCAGCGACGATGAGCAGTAGCGGGTCACCGTGGTGCCCGGCAGGTTGTCGTAGCCCAGTTGGACCGCGACGTTGCGCGCCAAGTTGAAGCCTTGTTCGCCGCCGGGCAGACCGCAGCCGAGGATCAGGTCCCCGATCTCGTCGGGGTCGAGTCCCGGGACCTTGGCGAGCGCCGCAGAGATCACCTGCGTGGCGAGATCGTCGCTGCGCATCTCCTTCAGCGACCCCTTGAACGCCCGACCGATCGGCGAGCGGGCGTAGGACACAATCACGGCTTCGGGCATCTGAGTGCTCTTCTCGGAGATCTGGCGGTGGGTTCTGTCCGGGCGAGCGGCTCTCAAGCTCCGGCAGAACAGGGATGACGTCAGCAACGTAGCCAGCCGAAACAGGTACTCCATAGGACGATCGCGCCTCGCCGTGGTACGTCCGCGCCAGAGGGCCCAGGCCCCTGCCCGTTGCGTCTTGGTCGGGTACCTCGGTGAGCACCTCGCAGCTCAATCAGACCCGTCAACACGGTTGATGTGTGGGGAGTTGATGGGGGAACCGCCGGCGGACTCCACTGCGCGCGATGGAGGACCCCCGTGGCGTACGTCATGTCCGCCTGCCTCACAAACGGGGTTGACGGATTCGACCCGCCTAAGAAAACTAAGCACTCGCATAGTCACTATGCACTCGCTTACTTCCCACTTCGTGCTTCTTACTTCCTGTTTCCGGCGAGCGATGAGGAGCTCCTGTGCGCCGTACCGTCTTCGATGCCGACCACGAGGCATTCCGGACCTCCGTCCGGGCATTCGTGGAGCGCGAGCTGCGGCCGCGTTAGGAGGAGTTCATCCAGCAGCGGGCGATCGACCGCGCCGTGTGGAAGGCCGCTGGGCAGCAGGGACTGCTCGGGCTGCTGATACCGGAGCAGTACGGCGGCAGTGAGGCGGGTGACTATCGCTTCACCGCCGTTCTGCACGAGGAATTCGCCAGACTGTCGGTGGCATTCGCCTCCTCGTTCACCATCCACTGCGAGGTCGTCGCCCCCTACCTGGTCGAGCTGACCACCGAGGAGCAGCGTGAGCGCTGGCTGCCGCGTTTCTGCGCGGGCGAGCTGGTCACCGCGATCGGTATGACCGAGCCCTCGGCGGGTTCCGATCTTGCGGCCCTGCGGACCACGGCCGTGCGCGACGGGGAGAACTGGACCCTCAACGGCTCCAAGACCTTCATCACCAACGGCTTCGGCGCCGACCTGGTGGTCGTCGCCGCTCGCACCAGCCCGGAGAAGGGCGCCAAGGGCATCACGCTGTTCGCCGTGGAGACGGACATGCCCGGCTTCGAGCGCGGGCGCAAGCTGGAGAAGGTCGGTCAGCACGAAGCCGACACCGCCGAGCTGTTCTTCCACGACGTGCGCGTCCCGGGCGCCAACGTCATCGGCGAAGTCGACCGCGGCTTCATCCACATGATGGAGCGGCTCCCGCAGGAGCGGATCGGTGCCGCCGTGCTCAACCTGGCCCACGCCGCGCAGATCCTGGACGAGACGCTGGAGTATGTGAAGGAGCGGAAGGCCTTCGGCCAGTCCGTCGGCTCCTTCCAGTACAACTAGTTCCGGCTGGCCGAGATGGTCACCCAGATCGAGGTGACCCAGGCCTTCGTCGACCAGTGCGTCGCGGCCCACGTCACGGGCCGGCTCTCGGCGGTGGACGCGGCCAAGGCCAAGTGGTGGACCGCCCAGGTGCAGAACGAGGTCCTCGACGCCTGCGTCCAACTGCACGGCGGGTACGGCTACATGAACGAGTACCGGGTCGCCCGAGCCTGGCAGGACGCCCGCGTCACCAAGATCTGGGCCGGCTCGAACGAAATCATGAAGGAACTCATCGGCCGCGACCTCGGCCTGTAAGGCCCATGGACACCTCATCTTCCGGATTGGAGCGCCCGATGGGCAACCTCGGCTTCGACTTCACCGGCCGCACCGTGATCATCACCGGCGCAGCCCGCGGCATCGGCCTCGAACTCGCTCGCCACCTGCGCACTTCAGGCGCGGACGTGGTCCTGGTCGACCGAGACCAGGACGAACTCCACGCGGTGGCACAGGAGTTGGACGCTCTGTGGGTGGCCGCGGACGTCACCTCCAGCACTGAAGCGGAGCGTGTCGTCGCCACCGCGCTGGCCGAGACCGGCCGCGTCGACGTCCTGGTCAACAACGCCGGGATCCTGCGCGACGGCGTCCTGTGGAAGCTCACCGACGACGACTGGGACGCCGTCCTGGCCGTCCACACGGGCGGCACCTTCCGGTTCACCCGGGCGTGCGTCCCCCACTTCCGCGCCCAGGGCTATGGCCGGGTCGTCAACGTCACCTCCTACTCCGGTCTGCACGGCAACATCGGCCAGTCCAATTACGCCACCGCCAATGCCGGGATCATCGGCTTCACCCGCACCGCCGCCAAAGAACTCGCCCGCTTCGGCGTCACCGTGAACGCCATCTCCCCCAACGCGGAGACCCGCATGGTCTCTTCCGTCCCCGCCGAGAAACGCGCCGAGCTGACTGCCGGCATCCCGATGGGCCGCTTCGGCGACCCGAGCGAGATGTGCGCGGCTGTCGCCTTCCTCGCCTCCGAGGAGGCCGGCTACATCACCGGTGCCGTGCTGCCCGTCGACGGCGGCCTGTCCATCTGACCTCTCTGGAGCCCCTGTGAACATCCTCGACCGTTTCCGTCTCGACGACCGCGTCGCCATCGTCACCGGCGCTTCCTCCGGTCTCGGCGTCGCCTTCGCCCAGGCCCTCGCCGAAGCCGGGGCCGACGTCGTCCTGGCCGCCCGACGCGCCGACCGGCTCGCCGACACCGCCCGCCTCGTCGAGGCCACGGGCCGCCGCGCCCTGTGCGTCAAGGCCGACGTCGCCTCGCCCGACGACTGTCATGCGGTCGCGGCGGCAGCCGCGGACTTCGGCCACGTCGGCGTCCTGGTCAACAACGCCGGCGTGGCCGATGCGGTCCCGGCCGGCCGGGAGACACCGGAGCACTTCCGGCGCATCATCGACATCAACCTCATGGGTGCCTACTGGATGGCCCAGGCGGCAGCCCGAGTGATGACCGGCGGCGGCTCCATCGTCAACATCGCCAGCGCCCTCGGCCTGGTCAACACCGGCCTGCCGCAGGCCGGATACTCCTCCTCCAAGGCGGGCCTGCTCGGTCTCACCCGCGACCTGGCCGCCCAGTGGAGCGACCGCAAGAACATCCGTGTCAACGCCCTCGCCCCCGGCTACTTCGCCTCCGAAATGACCGCCCGTCAGGACGCCGACACCATCGACGACATCGTCCGCCGCATCCCGCTTCCGCGCACCGGCGAACCCGAGGAACTCGCCGCCGCCGTGGTCTTCCTCGCCTCCGACGCCTCCAGCTACGTCACCGGCACCACCCTCACCGTCGACGGCGGCCTCGTCATCAGCTGAGCGGACCGACAGACGTGATCCGCAAGAATGGGCGCGTGACAACCAGCGCAACCGACGACCTGTGGGGCGAGGCCGGCCCCGGATCCCGGCGCATCCTGGAGGCGGCGCTCACGGCCTTCGCCGCCCGCGGCTACCACGGCGCCTCCACCCGCGACATCGCCGCCGCCGCCGGGATGAGCCCGTCGGCCGTCTACGCACACCACCGCACGAAAGAAGACCTCCTCTACGCGATCAGCCTCGCCGGCCACCGCAGCGCACTGGCCGCAGTGGAACGCGCCCTGGCGGAGGAGGTGACGGCGGTCGGCCGGCTACGGGCGCTGGTTCACGACTACACCGCCTGGCACGCCCGCCACCACCAGCTGGCCCGCGTCGTCCAGTACGAGCTCGGCGCACTCGCGCCGGACCATCGTGACGAGATCCTCCGGCTCCGCCGCCGCACCGAGGAAGTGGTGCTCGACGAGATCGTGGCCGGCATCGCGTCCGGGGCGTTCCGCACCGAGGACCCGGACGGTGTCGCGCTGGCGGTTCTCTCCCTCGGCGTCGACGTCAGCCGCTGGTACGCCCCCGGCGGCCACCACACTCCCGTCAGCCTCGGCCGCCGCTACGCGACGCTGGTGCTGGCCATGCTGGGCACCGACCACCGGTCCGCGACCGCAGGCTGACCCACGACGTCGGCTCTCTCCCATCACGGTTACGTCGTGCTTGGTCAGCCACGGGCGCTCCGGTTTCCCGGAGAAGTCGAGCACCCGGATGTCGAGTTGGGGATGGTCGGCCTGCCAGACCTCCCTGGGTGCGCCTGCATCGCTCCGGCAGTTCGAACCCACTGATCGCGGCGGGCCTGCTCGCCACATGGCCCTGCGCGCCCTGCTGCGCATTCCGTTGCCCACCGGGCGGACGCCCCGGGCGATCGGCGTCGACGACTTCGCTCTGCGCCGACGACACCACTGTGCCACCGCGGTGATCGACGCCGAGACCCATGAGCGGATCGACGTGTTGCCCGACCGCGCCGCCGACACGCTGGCAGCTTGGCTGCGCGAGCATCCGGGCGTCGAGGTCGTGTGGCCGTGACGGCTCCGTCACGTCCCTCGCGAGCACGAAGGAGCGCTGGACGCGGGCGCGGTTGCTGGGGGCGGCATCCTCCAGGGCGTCCACGGCGCCCGGCCCCGTCGGCGGGCAGGGTCACATCGTGCCGACCGGGCACCACGGCGCGATACAGGTCGTGCTCCTGGACGAACCGCAGTGAGTCAGCGACGCTCAGCATCTTGAACAGCCCGCGCAGCGTGGACGGCTGGACCTCCAGGCCGGCTTCGGACAGCTGGTGCAGCGACGTCTCGAACTCGAAGCGGCATCGGCGAAAGGAGGTGGCGCAGCAGCCGGGGACGTTGCGGCGCTCCGCCAGGAGGGTGCGCAGTCCGTCGAAGTCCGTCGTCGTGGTTACTGTTCGGCGGCCTCTCGGGCGATCTGCTCGAACTGGGCGCCCATCGCCTCGGACAGGGCCTGGGCGGCGGAGAGCGGACGGACCATCACCGTGAACTCGTCGATCTTCCCGTCGTCGTCGAAGTGCAGGAAGTCGCAGCCCTGGAGCTGCTTGCCGGCGACAGTGGCGGTGAAGACGAAGGCGTGATCGCGGCCGTCGGAATTGGCGATCTCACGGATGTAGGTGAAGTCCTCGAAGACCCGGAGCACACCACGCAGGATCGCCGCGGTGATCGCCTTGCCCGAGTACGGCTTGAACACGACCGGGCTGGTGAAAACGACGTCGTCGGCCAGTAGAGCGGCCACAGCGTCCAGGTCGCCGCTCTCGACGGCCTTGCGGAAGGGATGCATGAGCCCACCTCTGATACTCAGAAATGTGAATAGGTGTGATGGAGACTAGAGCGCCCGGTCAGGGCTTGTCTACAGCGAAGGAATGGTTTATTAGTCACCTTGTTGAATAATCTGCTAGCGTGCATCCATGGCTTTGCGGAACGCGGTGATGGCCGCGCTGTTGGAGGGCGAGGCGTCCGGATACGACCTCGCGAAGGCGTTCGACGCGACGGTCGCCAACTTCTGGATGTCGACGCCTCAGCAGCTCTACCGGGAGCTGGATCGCATGGAGGCCGAAGGGCTCGTCACGGCCCGCGTCGTAGAGCAGGAGCGCCGCCCCAACAAGCGACTGTTCTCCCTGACGGAGGCCGGGCGGAAGGCCGTCCACGCCTACACCGCCGAGCCCTTGGGCAAACCGGCGGTGATCCGGGACGAGTTGCTGGTCAAGGTGCAGTGCCTGGACGCGGGCGACATGGAAGCGGTCCGGACCGCCATCACCGAGCGCATGGAGTGGGCCACCGCCAAGCTGGACCGCTACGAGCGGCTCCGGCAGCGCCTGCTCGACGGGCGCTCCGAGGAGGCGTACTTCGCCGAGGCCGAGCGCATCGGCCCGTATCTCACCCTGCTGCGCGGGATGTCGTTCGAGCGGGAGAACCTCCAGTGGGGGGACATGGTGCTGCGTAGGCTCGAACGGCGCACGGCCGCGCTCCGCACCGACGGCTGACTTCGGCGATCCTACCCACTCAGTTAGTCAACAAAGTTAATATCTGGACGGTCGTGAGCAGCCCGGCCTCTCAGGGCTCGTCGGTCGTTGTCCGAGCGAGACGTGATGAACAGCCGTCCCCGGCATGAGCGTGCTGCTGAGGGCCAGGACTGGACCCGGGTCGCCCGCAGCAGCGGGCTGTGGATCCGCAGCGTTCCCATGTCGCGGTGGGAGAGCGGAATGTCCGTCCCCGACCCGTGCTGTCGGCGTACACACGATCGTCCCCGGTCGCGTACGAGTGAAAAGGGCCGTTTGATGGTGCGGTGAATCGTGGTGCCCGGCAGTCTGCTGCTCGTCCGGTGAAGGGTGGCGGAGGGCGGTGACGCGGTGGTTTTGGACCCGCAGCGCTGGCTGGAACTGCGGCGGTTCCGTGCTCTGGTCGAGTTAGGAGCGGTCAGTCTGACGGAGGTGGCCAAGGAGACTGGGCTGGACCGCAAGACGGTCCGCAAGTATCTGTCGAGCACGGCGGCGTCGGTGCCGCCGAGGCGGACGTCGAACGGCCGGCCCCGGAAGAAAGTGGTCGACGAGGTTGCCCCGTTGATCGACGCGATGCTGCGGGCAGAGATCCTCATCAAGGGCGCCGTGGTGCACGAGCGTCTGGTGAAGGAGTACGGCTCGACGATCAACTATCAGCGGGTCAAGCTCTATCTGCAGGAGGCACGGCCGCGGATCGCGGGTGAACTGGGCATCGAGCCGCGGGAGTTGGCGGGTATGCACCGCCGCTTCGAGGTGGTTCCCGGGGCCCAGGCTCAGGTCGACTGGGGCGACGAAGGCAAGATCCTCGCCCACCTGGGAATCCCGAAGGTCTACTCGTTCCATATGGTGCTGTCGTACTCGCGCGATCCGTTCTGCTGCTTCACCACGAGCCAGGACCTGCAGACCTTCTTCGACTGCCACCGGCGGGCGTTTGCGCACTTCGGCGGGGTGCCGATGTCGATCGTCTACGACCGGACCAAGACCGTCGTGCGCCGGCACGTCGCCCCGGGCGAGGCGGTGCCGCTGCATCCGGAAGCGGTCGGCTTCGCCGGCCACTACGACTTCGATATCGACGTGCTGGCCGCCTACCGGCCCACCGGCAAGGGCCGGGTCGAACGCCAGGTGTTGATCGTGCGTGATCACGTGCTGGCCGGCCGGGCGTTCTCCTCGCTCGAGGAGCTGGATGCCGCCTTCATGGCGTGGGTGCCGCAGCGACGCGCCCGCACCCACGCCACCCACCACGAGGTCATCGGACACCGCGCCGCCCGGGATCACGCCGCCCTCAAGCCGTTGCCGCCCTCGCCCTATCTGGTGGCCGAGCGGCATCTGCGGCCGGTCGGCAAGGACTGCCTGGTCGCGTTCGGCGGAAACCTCTACTCGGTGCCCGCCCGCAAGGTCCGCCCGCGTCAGCTGGTCGAGATCAGAGCGACAAAATCCCAGGTCATGCTGCACACGACGGTCCCCGATGCCAGCGGCGAGACCCTGCTGTCCAGCCATCCGCGGGCAGTCGGCCGCGGCGTGGTCGTCAAGCAGGACGAGCACTGGGATGGCCTGCCGACCGGCAAGAACCGCCGCACCACGACGGGCGACGAGCCGCCACCACCGCGGAGCGAGTCCTCTGTGTCCGGTCGCATCGGGCCGTTGCAGGCCCTGTTGAACCGGGCCGCTGCAACCCAGATCGAGGTCGGGAGACGGCCGTTGTCGGTCTATGACGAACTGACCGGCACCCGGCCCTTCACCACCAACTCCCCGTCGAAGGAGTCGTCTTGAGCGAGCTGACCGGCAACCGCATCCGCACCACGGCCGGCAAGCTCGGCCTGCCCCACCTCGCGGAAACCATCAACGAATACGCCCGCCGGGCCGACGAGGCGAAGATGGGCTACCTCGACTTCCTCGACCTGGTCCTGTGCGAAGAACTCGCCGTCCGCGACGACCGCTGCTTCCGCCAGGGCCTGCGGCTGTCGAAGCTGCCGCACCACAAGACGCTGGACGAGTACGACTTCTCCTTCCAGCCCGAGCTCGACCCTCGCAAGGTCAAAGACCTCGCCAGCCTCTCCTTCGTCGACGGCAAGGCGAACGCCGCGCTGCTGGGGCCACCCGGGGTGGGCAAGACGCATATCGCCGTCGCTCTCGCGGTCGCGGCCTGCCGGGCCGGCTACTCGATCTACTTCACCAGCCTCGACGACATGGTCCGCAGCCTGAAGGCCGCCGAAGCGGCAGGCCGACTGGTCAACAAACTCGGCACCTACCTGCGGCCGAGCGTCCTCGTGGTCGACGAAGTGGGCTACCAGCCCCTCGAACGCGCCGAGGCGAACCTGGTCTTCCAGGTCATCTCCAAGCGCTACGAGAAGGGCTCCATCATCCTGACCTCGAACAAGACCTTCAGCGAATGGGGCCAGGTCTTCGGCGACGAGGTCCTCGCCACCGCCATCCTCGACCGCCTCCTGCACCACTGCGAAGTGATCGCGATCAACGGCCCGAGCTACCGGCTCAAGAACCGCCTCCAGGCCATCGAGCGAGAGACCGACGTGGCCTAACAACTGGGGACATTCAAACGTACCGGCCCAGCCCGAAGGGAGAGTACGCCGACACGTGCCAACGGACGGGCGGTCAGCAGCCGGAGCACGGCAACGGCCGGCCCTGCCTGAGCGGTCAGGTCCCTGCCTACCTGCGCACAGGCCGCACGGTGAGTGTCGTGCGGACCTTCCATCCGATGCTGTCCACCCTGGGGGACTTTGGATCGACCGGACGATCCGCACGCCGAGGTCGGTCTGCTGCCACCGTCCTTCGCCCCCTCGTCCGCGTCGGCCAGCCGATGAGCAGCTTGCGGTGGTGACTGGCGGGGTCGATGTCGGACTGACGTAGAACACCCGGTGAACAGCAGTTCGGCGCGAGGAGCCGCCGGCGTCGTCGCAAGCCGGAGCGTCACACCGATGGGGAGGTGTCCTCAGCGGACGCGGCCACCGGAAGCAGTGCCGGCCGCTTGGCCTGACGGCCGTCGCCGGAGGATCGGCCACGCAGGCGGCGGCCGATCCAAGGGCCGAGGAAGGTGCCGGCCCAACGCAGTTCGGCACCCACGGTCCTCCAGGCAGAGATGTCTGTCCCCTCGGCCGGAAGGGGAAGGGTCCACTTGTCGTCGCTGCCCGGCAGGCCGAGCGCCTGGGCCACGGCAGCCGCGATGCGCGCGTGTCCCAGCGGGCCGGCGTGCAGCCGGTCGGCACTCCACAACCGCGGATCGGTCGCCGCCGCGTGCGCGGCCGTCTCCGCCACCACCACGCCGTGGCGGTCGGCGGCCTCCCGGATGCGCGCGTTGAGTGCGAGAACACGGTGACCGATCGGGCGGGCCAGCGGCGTGATGCGACCGACATCCGGAAACATGAGGGTCGCGACGGTGGCGCCCTGCGCGGTGAGGGCGGCGAACATCGCCTCGACATGGCCGGCCACCTCGTCGGGGTCGCAGCCCGGGCGCAGCGCATCGTTGACTCCAGCCACCACGGTGGCGAGGTCGGGCCGCATCGCGAGAGCCGGAGCCAGCTGCTCGGCGCGCACCTGACCGGCCTTACGGCCGCGCACCGCGAGGTTGGCGTAGAGCAGGCCGGGGCTGTGGCGGGCGACCTGCTCGGCGAGCCGGTCCGCCCAGCCCCGAAGACCACGGACGTCGTCGCCGTCCCCGAGCCCCTCGGTGTGACTGTCACCCAGGGCGACATAGCGCAGGTACCCACTGCTCGACACGCGGCCGACCGCCTCTCGTCAACGCTGCTGATAGAAGTGGCACACGGCCATCGATAAACAACTATGCGCTTAGTCGCATTGTTGAATAAGACGATAGCTGCGGGCTCACCTTCCTGCAAAGTCGACTGCGTACCGCCACCACCTGGATCAACCACGCCAACGCCGTCGCATGCACGGCTGGGCCCCGCCCGCTTTCAGCGGACAGGGCCCAGCCGTGCTCCGGCCGTACGTCACACCAACGACACGGACACCGCGTTGTAAGGCGTGTTCTCATCCCGGTCCGGGGTGGTGAAGCGGGAGTTGGGGAGGTACAGCCGACCCTGGTAGGAGGCGGCTGTGGTGGGCAGGTCGAAGCGGTCGTCCCTGATCACCCCGACCGCGGTGCCCCGCGTACCCGACCGGTTGAGCCGGATCACGTCCACCTGGTTGGGGTTGGGCTGGACGACGTAGAGGGTGCGGCCGACGAGTACGAGCCCGTCGCCGCTGGGCAGTGTGGTGTCACCCAGGTCCACCTTGCGGGCTACGCCGGTGCGGGGGTCGACGCGCATCAGCGAACCGCCGTCGACGGCCGCGTTGGTGACGAGCAGGGCGCTGCCGTCGGGGGTGAGCGAGATGCCGTTGGACGTGAAGCCGGACTGCACCCAGTCACCGCTCAGCGTGAGGCTCTCCGGGGCGCCGATACGGCCCTTCCTGCCGAGCGGCAGCTTGAAAAGCCGCGCGCTGAACGACTCGGTGAACCAGGCGGCGTCGCGGGCGAGCAGGACGTCGTTGACGAAACTGCCCTCCCCTGCGACCACGTGGTTGGCGAGCAGCGCGCCACTGTGGGCGTCGACGACCCGCAGTTCGCCACTGCTGCCGCCTGCCAGGAACAGCCGGCCCCAGGAGTCGACCTTCAGGCCGACTGTCATGCGCCCCAGGCCGCGGTGGACGACCTTGCCCTTGCCGCTCGCGAGGTTCACCCGGTACACGCCGCCGGTGGCGATCGATCCGAAGTAGGCGTACGGCGCGGAGCCGATCGCGACTCCCTCCGGTCCCCAGCCGTTGGGCAGCGAGAACTCCCCGGGCCAGGATCTGGCGGCGGTGCCCGGGGCGGCCTGTGCCGTACCACCGATCAGGGCCGTCGCTCCCAGGGCGATGCCCGCGCCGAGAAGCTGCCTGCGTGCGAGAGAACCTGTCATCGATCGTCCTTCCACGGAAAACAAGACGGGCCGTGCCGGTCCGGCTGGGCTCCTGGATCAATTATTGAGAGTTCAAGCATCTGCGCACAGCGACGAATGTCCTGACTCTCCTCGGTCCATCGGACGGAAAGCCGCCGGGCTGGTGGGGGCGCGGCCCGCGAAGGCGCGCCATTCGACAGCGGGCCGACCTGGCGAGGCTGAACGTCGTGCCCGGGGTACGTCATTCGTCCTTGCTTCCGGCGCTCATCTCCGGGGTCTCTGTCCAAGCGGGCACCGCTGGGTCATCATCCGAGAAACCTGCCGGCCGCAGTGGTGCGACCGGCGTGAGTACGGTGTCGGCTGAGCGCCGCACCGGGAGGGCGAGCCGGTCATGAGCGTGCGGCGACCGCACATCGAACCGGGCAGGCTGTTCATCGGCGGAGAGTGGCGGGACGCGGAGTCCAGGGAGCGGTGCGTCGTCGTCGCCCGTCGACCGGCAGAGTCGTCACCACGGTCGCGGAGGCCGACGGGGCGGATGCAGCCGCCGCGGTGGCCGCCGCCCGCGAGGCCTGAGTGTCACGCCGACCTTCGCGGTCGGCACGGCCCCGTCGTGCACTTCTTGGCCGGCAGCCCGGGATGACGGTACGTCACCCCGGTGAACGGGCGGGCCGAGTCGGGTCGTCGAGATGCGGCCCGCGAGATGGCCGACGTGGTGCGGCCCTCCGGCATGGGCTTCGTCGCGGCGAGGCCGTACGCCTCCATCTAAAAGTAGTGGTCCATGACGGAGAGTCGGCTGATGCCGGCCTCCTCCGCGGCCGGCTCGGGTCCGAGGGCGGCCGGGCCGCCGGAAGGGTCGAAACGGGTGACGTGTACGCCCAGTCGCATGCGGTCTCCAGTTCAGTCGGCGCGGTGGCGGAGTCCGTCGAGGAGCAGATCGAGCATGCGGCTCGCGCGGTCGCGCAGCCCCTTGTCGGTGGTGATCAGCAGGATGCCGCCGAGGCTGAAGCCGACGTCGAGAGGGTCGACGTCGGAGCGCAGGACACCCGCCTCGGCCCCGGCCTTCAGGAGCGTGCTGATGGCCGTGCTGATCCGTTCCAGGCTCTCGGTGAACGGGTCCGAGTCACCGGAGGCCATGACGGCCTTCAACGCGTCCGCCATGCCCTGCTTGGTGGCCAGATAGTCGATGAACCGGTCCATCCACACCCGCATCGCCTGGTCGGGCGGGTATTGCGCCAGCAGTTCCTCGGCGCTGTCGCAGACCCGCGCGACCTCGTTGCGGTATGCGGCCTCAAGCAGGGCCTCCCGGGTGGGGAAGTGCCGGTACAGCGTGCCGATGCCCACACCGGCCTCTCTGGCGATGCCCTCGAGCGACGCGTCCGTGCCCCGCTCGGAGAAGGCGCGTGCGGCCACGTCGAGCAGCCGTTGCCGATTGCGGCGCGCGTCGGCACGCAGTCCGCGTGTGTTGCCGGTCACAGCGTTCCTTCCTCCTGGACAATCGGAGGACCCTCCGCTTAAAGTTCAAGCAAATCGGAGGAGCCTCCGTTTTTTGATCGTAGCAAACCGGGAGCACGCGCCGACATGACCACGAGCACACGCATCACCACCCCCTTCCATGCCGGATCCACGGCCGCCGACGTCATCGCGGGCACGGACCTCACCGGCCGCCGCGCCGTCGTCACCGGAGCCGCCTCCGGCATCGGTGTGGAGACCGCCCGGGCGCTCGCCGGGGCCGGTGCGCAGGTCGTCCTCGCCGTGCGGGACACGGCCGCCGGCCGCCGCACCGCGGAGGACATCAAGGTCACCACCGGCTCGGAGGGCGTGACGGTCGCCTCCCTGGATCTGACCGATCCGGCGTCCGTCGGGGCGTTCGTGGCGGCATGGCAAGGGCCGCTGCACATCCTCGTCAACAACGCGGGCGTGATGGCGACTCCGGAGACCCGGACGCCGTGGGGCTGGGAGCTGCAGTTCGCCACCAACCACCTGGGGCACTTCGCCCTCGCCACCGGGCTGCACGGCGCTCTCGCGGCGGCCGGCGGGGCGCGCGTGGTGTCGGTGAGCTCCAGCGGACACCTCTTCTCACCCATCGTCTTCGACGACCTCCACTTCACCGAGCGGCCGTACGACCCGTGGCTCGCCTACGGGCAGTCCAAGACGGCCAACGTGCTGTTCGCGGTCGAGGCCGCCCGGCGCTGGTCCGACGACGGGATCGCGGTCAACGCGCTGATGCCCGGCGGGATCCGGACCAACCTGATGCGTCATATCGGGGACGCCGAGATGGCGCAGTTCGGGGCCCACCTCCAG
Organism: Streptomyces akebiae; assembly: GCF_019599145.1. Classification (NCBI taxonomy): domain Bacteria; kingdom Bacillati; phylum Actinomycetota; class Actinomycetes; order Kitasatosporales; family Streptomycetaceae; genus Streptomyces; species Streptomyces akebiae. The sequence goes on from NZ_CP080647.1 coordinate 9,061,309, forward strand.
GCACTGATCGGCGAGGGAACGCAGCCGCCCGAGCTGGCCCTCAAGACGGTGGAGCAGGGGGCCGCGACCTCGGTGCTGCTGGCCGCGTCGCCCGTGGTCGACGGTGTCACCGGCCGGTACTTCGAGGACTGCGACGAGGCCGAACCGCACCGGCCCGGCACCAACACCGGGGTCGCCGCGCACGCCGTGGACCCCGAGGCGGCCGCGCTCCTGTGGCAGGCGTCCGAGTTGCTCCTGGCCTGACCTCCCATTCCATCAACTCCCTTTCCCCACTGGAAGGTTCTCGTGTCCAAGACCTGGTTCGTCACCGGCTCGTCCCGCGGCTTCGGCCGCTCGTTCGTCGAAGCCGCGCTGGATCGCGGAGACAAGGTCGTCGCGACCGCGCGGAACACGGAGTCCCTGACGGACCTCGCGATCGCCTACGGCGAGCAGTTGCTCGCGCTGCCCCTGGACGTCACCGACAGGAGCGCCGTGTTCGACGCGGTCCACAAGGCCCACGCGCACTTCGGCCGACTGGATGTCGTCGTCAACAACGCCGGCTACGGCCACTTCGGCATGGTCGAGGAGCTGACCGAGGCCGAGGCGCGCGACCAGATGGAAACGAACTTCTTCGGCGTGCTCTGGGTCACCCAGGCCGCGCTGCCGCTGCTGCGCACCCAGGGCGGCGGCCACATCGTCCAGGTCTCCTCCGTCGGCGGCGTGCTCTCCTTCCCGAGCCTCGGTGTCTACGCCGCCTCCAAGTGGGCGGTGGAGGGGCTGTCCGAGGCCCTGGCCGCCGAGGTTGCCGGGCAGAACATCAAGGTCACCCTGATCGAGCCCGGCCCCTATCCCACCGACTGGCCCGGCGCCTCCGCGGTCAACTCCGAGCCCGCCCCGCTCTACGACGGAGTCCGCCAGGCCCTGGCCGAGGGCCTGGACCTGTCCGACATGGGCGATCCGAAGGCCGTCGGTCCCGCCCTGCTGACGATCGTGGATGCCGAGAACCCGCCGCTGCGGGTGTTCTTCGGCAGGCCGCCGATCCAGCTGGCCAAGGACCACTACGCGCGCAAGCTGGCCACCTGGGCAGAGTGGGAGCACGTCTCCCTCGCGGCCCACGGCTGACCCCCATGGCATTCATGGCCCAGGGCACTTTCCAAGCCAGTACTTGAAATTTCAAGATCTACTACTCGGCCATCCGCCTCTCGGAGGAACCAATGGCACGCACCACACCCAGACGCTGGAAGCGCTGGCTGATCGTCGGCGTTGCCGCCGCAGCCCTCGTGGGCGTCGGAGGCCCGTACCTCTACATCAACTACATCCAGGACGACCCACCAGCCGCGCTGTCACTCGCCGGTCCACCGGCCACGCCGGAGAGCACATCCGGCTCCGGCTCCGGCGAGCAGGCGGGGGAGGGCGTCGAGGGCGGGTGGCGGGTGGGCAGCGGCTCGCAGGCCGGCTACCGCGTCGACGAGGTGCTCTTCGGCCAGAACGTCACGGCCGTGGGCCGTACCGACGAGGTCACCGGAGAGCTGGAGATCGAGGGCACCCGGGCTGTCGGCGGGAGCTTCACCGTCGACCTGGCCTCGGTGGAGAGCGACTCCGACCAACGCGACAGCCAGTTCCGCGGCCGGATCATGAACACCGAGCGGTACCCGAACGCCGTCTTCGAGCTCACCGAGCCCGTGGACTTCGGCTCGGTGCCGGACGTGAACGAACAGGTCACCGGCGAGGCCACGGGGGATCTGACCATCCACGGCGAAACCAATTCCGTCACGTTCGACCTCACTGCCCAGCGCACCGCCGACGGCTTCCGCGTGAACGGCTCGATCCCCGTCACCTTCGCCGACTACGGCATCGACGCACCGAACTTCGGTGGGATCACCGTCGAGGACGAGGGGACCGTCGAGTTCCTCCTCGCCTTCAGCCCCGCGTGATTCCGCCGCCCGCAGTCGCCGCGTAACGCATCGCTCATCGCACCCGTATTGGAGAACACCGTCATGAGCAAGACCTACTTGTCCAGGAGGACCGTCGCCGCTCTGCTGGCCACGGCGACGATCGGATCCATGGCCGGATCCGTGCCCGCCGCCACGGCATCCGCCCCCGCCTCCTCCCTGACCCTCGCGGACTCCTGGCAGGCGAACCCCCACGCCGAGGAGCGCAACAAGCGCGTCGCCGTCCGCGTACTCAGGCAGCTCTTCGAAGAGGGCAACCTCAAGGTCGCCGACCAGTACATCCGTGCGGACTACATCCAGCACAACCCGATGGCCCCCGACGGCCGGGAGGCCATCAAGGACTTCATCCGCGACTGGACCGCGCGGTTCCCGGACCACGTGTACAACGTCAAGCGGGTCCTCGCCCAGGGCGACCTGGTCATGGTCCACTCCAACCCGGTCTACGAGCCCGGGACCCGTGGTTCGTCCGTGGTCGACATCTTCCGCTTCGACAGGAAAGGCATGATCGCCGAGCACTGGGACGTGGTCCAGGACGTACCGGCGACCACCGTCAACGGCAACGACATGTTCGGCACGGTCAGTCGGCCGCGTACCAACCAGCCCGGCCCTCGCTGGATGACCTCCTTCAGCCAGAAGGTGGCCACCGCCTACTTCGACACACTCCTCGTCGACAAGAACCCCGACGCGGTCAGGTACCTGACGCCGGAGTACTACCAGCACAACCCGACCATCCCCAACGGCTCGGCCGGCCTGCGCGAGCAGTTCACCAACTTCTTCCAGCAGTTCCCGAACCTGATCGTGGAACGCAAGCGTGTCATCGCCCAAGGCGACCTCGTGGCGATCCACGCCCACTACCGCCTCAACCCGGAGGACCGCGGCCAGGCCGTCGTGGACATTTTCCGCGTCGGCAAGCACGGCAAGATCCTCGAACACTGGGACTCCGTCCAGGACGTGCCGTCGACCCCTCCCCTCAACGACAACACCATGTTCTGAGCCCATTCCGCCACGAGGGATTGTGGGATTCCACTCCAGCGGCAGCGGGCGGCGGGACTCGCCGACTGACAGTCGGTCAGGGTGGAGTATCCACATAAGGAACTTCATCGCGAGACTCCTGGCGGACAGCTCCGACAGCTGCGGAAGCAAGGGCAATGTGCTGGTGCGTCTTATCCGTGCTCTCGCCACCCTCGCGCATGCCGGATGGTGGCCTTCGGCCGGGCGCGCGTAATGCCGCACCGGCGTCGCATTCACGCAGTAATCGCTGGCGGGCCGGATGACCGGAAACCATGATGTCCGGTGCGACGGGAGGCCGCGCGGAGCCGACAGGCACCTCGCCGCGCGGTCTCCCAACCTCCCGACTGTCGGGCTACCGCCGACTCGGCCCCCGCTACCAGCGGCCTCCGGCAGCTACCCGACTTTTCTCGGCCTCGCCGCCGCCCTGTGCCGCTACAAGCGACTGGTCCACCTCGCCACGCGGGACACCTTTCAACCATCGGCTCCGGGGGCGAGGTGCCCATGTTGCCTGAGCGCCGGGAATTGATGGTTTTCACCCCTCGCTGTCGCCACGACGAACACATCGGGGTCGATATTTCGGAGCGCCTCCAGAGATTCATTGGAGAAGCGTCAGGGAAATGTGAAATAACCCCTTGGGTCGTGCGGAAAACGTGAAGGCGGCAGCCCGTGCTGTGGGCCGCATTACTGGCGGATACGGCTGCACGAGAATCGGTGTCTGTGCACGCTTGAGCGTCGAAATCGTCCTGAAGGTAATGGGTTCATTCAGTACTTGCACTTTCAAGTTTCCTGTCTATATGATCGAATGGTCCTCATGGATCGCGAGCGTTCGGGATCGCGAGCGTTCGTATTTCCATCAGTGTGATGTTGCACCGGCTTGAACATTAGGAGTCTCTATGCGTGCCAGAATTCCCGCGACTCGTACTCGGATTGTGTCCGGTCTCGTGCTCTGTGCGGCGGCCACACTGCTGGTCACCACGCCGGCCCAGGCGGCCGGGCAGTCGAAGTCGGCAAGCGCTCCCGTGGGTGACGTCAGCCGCTCCGACGTGTCCGGGCTCAGCGGCTGCGGCTGGCGCTGCTGGTAGTAAGACGTCGCCCATGGTCCCAAGACCCCTGTGAGCGGACGACAACGGTCAACAGCGGTGCGAACCCGCTCTCGCGAGGCCGCCGTTGAGTCACATAGGCGCAGGTCAACGACTCCATGCGGGCGCCGTCGCTTCCCAAGCCGAGAGCGCGACTTTGATACTCGTCAGCCGCTCCGCGAAGAAGGCCCAGGTCAGTGACCTGGGCCTTCTTGCTGCACGTGGTGATGATTTGAACTGCTGCGGACCTGACCGCGGCCCCCGGCATCGAGGTCGGGACCTTGGAAACAGGGTGATCCTCCAGCAGGGCCTTGATCAGGGCCTTGATCAGGGCTTCCAGGGCCCGGCACTGTTCGTGGACGGTGGCGAGGAGCGAGCGGGCCAGGGAACGGGATCACGGTGTCGAGGGTGCAGGTGCCGGGACTACGGCGGTCTGTTCGTCGAGCGCGTCGAAGATCGCGTCGAAGATGTCGTCGATCAGCCGGGCTGCCATGCGTGGGGCTTTGGGTCTGATCGCCTCGACGAGTCTGCGGCGACCGGCTTTCCGCAGCGCGGCTGGGGAGCCGTGACGTTCCAGCAGCCAGGTCACGGCCGGGTGGTCCAGGCGCAGCCCGAGGGCGCGCTCCAGCGGGGGGTGGACATGGGTGAGCGGACCGCGCATCCGGTCGGAGGTGCGGGTGGCCTCGGCCGCGAGGTCCTCATCGAAGCCGACGAGCACGGTCAGCTCGGCGGTGACCTCGTCGGTCAGCTCCAGTGAGCGCAGGGTGTGCGGCATGGTGCGGCCGCGTCCGCGATCACCGCGGCGTCCTCGACGACGACGATCGCGGCGGCGAGCGCGTACATGCCGTAGTTGCGCTGCTTCATCACGAGCCTCCTGCAGCGGAGGACAGAGGCCGCAGCCAGTGCGGCCGACTGTCAGGGTTTGGTGAGAGGGCCGGCGTGCAGGGCGGTCAGGCGGCGCCGGTACTCCTCTTCGTCGATCTCCCCGCGGGCGAACCGTTCTGCGAGAACCTGTTCGGGTGTCTGCGGCGCGGCGGGGGTGTGGGTGTGCTCGTGAGGCTGGTTCACAGCGCGGAAGAGCAGCACGCCCACTGTGATGATCAGCGCCCAGAACAGGATCATGCTGGCGGACATCGCGAACCAGCCCCATCCGCCGGGGTCATGGCCGTACCAGAACATCGCCCTTCACCTGCTTCGGATCGTTCGGCATCGAGTGCGGGCCAGGAGGCCCGGCGCCCTTGAGGAGCCTGTGTCCTCGTCTCCAGCGTGCCTCTTCCGGGGGCGGCGCACTGGGGCCGTACGGGCCCGACCGAGGGGGCCGTTCCGCCCCTACCAGGTAGGGGTAGCCGGGCGGAGGCTTGAAGGAGCGAGGCTGGAAGAAGGCGCGCCGCCAGGGGTGCCACACACCAGCCCGCTGCCGCCCGCCACACCCGAGTCCGTCACACCCCGGGTGGAGTCCGCAGCCCACCGGAGCACGGCCCCACCCGCCGCGGCCCGACGCCGGGCAGCAACCGCACCATTCGCCTGAGTCCGGCACTGGCCACAAACACCCGTCAGGCGCGGCACCTATGACTGTGGACCCGGTGTGCGGCATGCACCTGGGCCCGGCGTCAGCCGCCGAACGACGCGACAGCGCGTCCGGCAGCCACTTCTTCTGCTCCGCGCACCGCGCGGCCACCTTCGACGCCCACCCGGGCCGCTACCGGGCGCCGGCAGCAGGGGGGACAAGCGAGGGAGGGCAGAACCGATGACCACCATCCCGACCACCCCCGCACCGCGGATCCGGCGGGGAAGGCCAAGCCGCGCGGCTACGCCGGTCACAAGGACGACCACCTGTCCCGGCTGCACAAGGTGGAGGGTCAGGTACGCGGTATCACCCGCATGGTCGACACAGACCGGTACTGCGTCGACATCCTCACCCAGATCAGCGCCGCCACCCACACCCTGCAAGAAGTCGCTCTCGGCATGCTCGACGACCACATCCGGCACCGCGTACACGACGCGGTCCGCGCCGACGAGGCCGAAGGGGACGCCGAACTCGACGAACTCACCCAGGACAAGCTCGGGCGGAGGCGATGGCGATGGCGACAGTCCGCGCCAGTGCCGTCCACTGGGCACGCGGCGCCGTCTGCCCTTCCGTTGTGGAAGCCCCGCCGACGCCGACGGTCGCGGTCGCGTCCGGCAGGCACGGTTGAGGGCGGCTTCCCGCTCGCAGGTGGCCCGAGGGGCGGTCACCGTGGTGTAGTCCAGGGACGTCAGGTCGACCGGCTTCTTGACCTTGTAGGCGCGGTCCGAGACGAAGAGCACCACCGCGGTGTGGGTCTCGCGCACCTCCGCGCGCGGGAGGGACGGGGGCGCGTGGGCGTCGGCTCACCGCACCGGCGCCCTCGGCTCCTCGTGGTGGCTCGGCTCAGTCATGAGGGACGACGGCGACAGGGCAACGGGCGTGGTGGGCGGCGGCCTGGGCTACGGGGCCCAGGCGTGGGGCCAGGGGAGGGTGGTGCCCGCGTCGGCCGACGATCAGCAACTCGGCGCCCGCGGCGGCCGCTACGACGGCCCTGGCGGGGCTGTCGAGGCGGACGGTGTCGGCCACCGCCACGCCCGGGAACTTCTCACGCCAGGGGCGGAGGGCCTGGCTCAGGCTCTTCTGCGCGTCCTGCCTTTCCTCTTGGGTCACGGTGTGGTCGACGCCCCAGGGGGCGTACGCGTGGATCGGCAGGCTGCGACCATGGACGGCGCGGACGGGTGCACCCCGCGCCGCGGCGGTGGTAAAGGCGAATTCGAGCAGCTCATCGCACGGTCCGTGCAGTTTCAGTGCCACCACCACATCGCCTGGTGCACCTGATTCGGGGGTGCGGCCTTCTCCCCGTCGTTCGGCGCGGACCAGGACCACGGGCCGCTCGGCGTGTGCCACGACGGACATGCTGATGTCGCCGAGGAAGTAGCTCTCCACGGGAGTCAGGCCCCGCGAGCCGAGCACGAGCATCTCGGACTCCGACGCCGCTTGGAGCAGTGCGTTCTGGGCGTCGTCGGCGACCAGGTTGCCGACGAGAGTGAGGCCAGGATGGTGCGCCTGGAGTTCCGTCCGAGCGTTGTGCATGAGCCGCTTCGCCCAGTAGTTCTGGTCGATTTCCGAAGGGACGTGGGTCGGTTCTGGCGCCAGTAGGGGCCACGCGTGCAACAGGCGCAGGGTGAGGTCGCGCCGCTCGGCCTCGTCGGCGGCCCAATGGGCGGCGGCAAGGCTCTCGGGAGAGCCATCGAGGCCCACGGTGAGGGCTCGCTCCATGGCGACTGCCTCCATCTCGTACGAAGCTGGAAAGGACCGTGAGCGTGGCCACCGTCCGGACTGCTCGCCCCGTGCGTGGGTGGCCGTGCAGGCCGGCCGCGGGGCGTGTTCGATGCGCCGCACGAACGTCGGCGCCGACCGACACGACACGGCGCTTCTACATCGAGGACTACCCCAGATCCACGCGCGGCGCATGTGGTCCCCGGCGAGGCGGCGCCAGGCACGGGCCGGAAGTCCGGAACAAGGAGGTGGGAGTGGTGGCGGTTCCCCTGATGGTCGGCATCGACGGGTCCGAGTCGAGCCTTGAGGCGGTGGACTGGGCCGCGCACGAGGCAGTCCGGCACGAGGTGCCGCTCCGTCTCGTGCACGCGGTCATAGCGGACCGCGAGGCGCCGGACATGGTCGCCGTCGCCTCGGAGCGAGCGAGGAAGAGCGCCCCTGCGGTGCGACTGTCGAGTGAGGTGCTGCATGAGGACGCGGTGTCCGCCCTGGTCGGGAAGGGGCGCAACGCCTTCGCGCTGGTGCTGGGGTCGAGAGGTCTTGGAGATCTCGCCGGGCTGCTCCTGGGCTCGGTCAGCCTGGCTGTGGCCGCTCATGCCGACTGCCCGGTCGTCGTCGTGCGTGGTGGGGTGGAGCACCGCATCGGCCGGTTCGGGATCGTCGTCGTCGGTGTCGAGGACGGGGAGGGCAGCGGTACGGCCGTGCAGTTCGCGTTCCGCGAGGCCCATGTGAGGCGCTGTCGGCTGGTGGCCGTGCACGCCTGGAGCGTCCCGGTCGGGACGCCGGGGCCTCCGGGCCTGTCCGGATACGCCTTCCAGGCCATGGGACGCCCGCCCGCCGACGTGCTCGCTGACGCGTTGCGCGGCCCTGCGGAGCGGTATCCGGACGTCCCGGTGACCAGCGAGGTGGTCGAGGGCCCGGTACGACGGGCGCTCTTGGAAGCCTCGTCCGGTGCTGATCTGCTCGTTGTCGGGGCCCGCAGGCGCCACGGACACGTCGGCCTGCAACTGGGCCTGGTCAACCACGCGGTGCTGCATCACGCGCCGTGTCCGATCGCGGTCGTTCCCCAGATATGACCGGGGAGGAACAGGTGGGTCGAGCTGCCGGTCGTCGGCAGGGACCAAGGACGGCAGGCCGACCCGTCAGTGACCAGTCTTATCTGCCTGGCGGACGCACTGCGCACCACCACCGTCGCTCTGCGGGGCCGCGGCACCGATCTGCCGCCTGGCCCGAGCCTGCGCTCCCGCACCCTCAGCTCTGGACCTTCGCCCCGACGAATGCCGCGCCCGGCTTCCCACGCACGGGGGTGGGGCGTGTGGCGGTGTCGACACCGCGCGGCCCGGCGGTGGTTCCGGTGAACTACGAGGTTGTCGACGATGCGATCGCGTTCCGGACCGCGCCGGACTCGGTCCCGGCAGCGGCCGTGGGAGCGTAAGTCGCCTTCGACGTCGACCATGTGGATGAGGCGATGAGCCAGGGCCGGAGCGTGCTCGTCGTGGGACCTGCGCAGGTGGTTACCGAGCCGGACGGGCTCCGCATCACGGCGGCCGAGCAGTGAGGGAGGAGACCTGATCGGTTCCTCACCGTTCGCGTGTGTGCCGGGTTCGGTCTCCTACGGCTCGCTCCCAGGGTCGACCGGAGTGGTGGACTCGCCGGTGAGACGGGGCTCAACGTCCACGACGCCCTCAATGGCGCGTACGAGGCGCACGGCGACGGAGACGAGCGAGGTGTCGCTGATGTGCCCGCGCAGGGTGACGACGCCTTCGTGGACGTTCACGTGGATGGCGTGGCTGAAGGCCGGGAAGAGGTAGGACACCACCGTGCGGCGCACTTCCTCCTCGATGTCCTCGTCCGACCGCAGGAAGACCTTCAGCAGGTCGGCGCGGCTGACGATGCCCTGGAGCATGTCCACGTCGTCGACCACGGGCAGTCGCTTGACGTGCCTGACGGCCATGATCCTTGCCGCTTGGGCCAAGGTCGCGTCGGGGTGGACCGTGATCGCGGGGGTGCTCATGAGCTCCCCAGCCGTCACTGCCCCCGCCTTGGCGATGTCGGACAGGCGCCCACGTTGCTCGAAGAGACTCGGGTCGCTGTCGCGGAACTCCTCCTTGGGCAGCAGGTCGGCCTCGGAGACGACGCCGATGACGCGCCCTTCGCCCTCCAGCACCGGCATGGCACTGACCCTCCACTGCTCCATGGTCTGCACGATCTCCTTGAAGGGGGCGTCGCGTCCGACGGCCACGACCGTATGCGTCATCACATCGCTCACGATGTGCGGGGTCTCAGGCACTTCGGGCCTCCTCGTCTCGCCTCGTCAGGGCACTTCGCCTGCGCCGTAGGGCGCGTACAGGTCGAGCAGCCGCACCCGGGCGGACATGAGCCGGCCCGCGAACACTCCGGAGACATGGGTACACACTTCGTCCTTCAGCTCCTGTGCCGTGCCAACACAGCTCATGGACCGCAACCGCGTCGAACTCGTAGGCGCGCACCGGGGCTGCCGGCCTGGGCCCCCAGGTGCCGGCGACGGGGAGGGACGAACCACGACCAGCCGAGCAGATCCCTGTGAGCTGCTCGCGATGCTCCTTGGTCAGGGCGCCGACGACGCCGCTCCTCGCAGCCACAATGGCCATCCCTTCTCCACGACCTCGAAGTGGGGGCGGGCTCCCATCCGGTCACGGACGTCTCACCACGCGGTGCCTGGTCTCGTCGGCGGGAGTCCCGACCCGCGTCCGGTCGACAGGACGACGGGCCCAGGTCAGTGCGCAGGCCGTGGTGGCGACGCGGACGGCCCAGCGATGCCTTCCGGCCGCATGACTCCACGATCGTCGCAAATCGGCACGGTGCAACCCGGGCCCAGATCTCCCTGCGGGAGTCCGTCACGTGTCGCGACGGATCCGGGGCGGTGCGACGGTATTCACAGGGGTTCACGCCGTGGCCGGGCAGGAAGGCGGTAGGGACCATGGAGCTCCCGCTGGTCGTGGGTGTCGACGGATCGGATTCCAGCCTGCAGGCCGTGGACTGGGCCGTGGACGAGGCGGCGCGCCTCGGGCTGCCCTTGCGGCTCGTCTACGCCTCCCGGTGGGAGCGGTACGAGGGAAGCCGCCCCTCCTTCAGCACCGACCGTCCGGCCGAACAGGTCATGGCCGAGCACATCATCGCGTCCTGCGCGGAGCGCGCCCAGCTGCGCGACCCAGAGGTGAAGGTGGCGAGCGACGTGCTGCCTGACGACGCTGTGTCCGTGCTGCTGCACGCTGCCAATGAATCCTCAGCCCTGGTCATCGGCTCCCGCGGCCGCGGCGAGGTCACGGGGATGCTGCTGGGATCGGTCAGCCTCACGGTGGCTGCCCGCGCCGTGTGCCCGGTCATCGTGGTCCGCGGTGGCGAGCGGAACCGGCAGGGCTCCTTCGGTCGGGTAGTGATCGGCGTCGGCGACTCCACCGAGGGCTCGGCCGCCCTGCGGTTCGCCTTCCGCGAGGCCGAGGCGCGCGGCTGCGCCCTGCATGCTGTACGGGCCTGGCGCAGCCCCGCCCATGAGCACGTGGACAGCCCTCTGCTCGTGGACGATTCCGCCGTTGCCCACGAGGAACGGGCCTCCGCCCTCCTCACGGACGCGCTGCGTGACGCCGTACCCAATCACCCAGAGGTGGATGTACTGCGCCAGGCGTTCGAAGGCCCCGCCCACAAGGTCCTCCTGGACGTGTCGACCGACGCCGACCTGGTCGTCGTGGGTGCGGTGAGGCGGCACGGTCACTTCGGTCTGCAACTCGGCAGGGTCGCCCACGCCCTGTTGCATCACGCCGAGTGCCCGGTGGCCGTCGTCCCGCACCGGGCCTGAACTCCGGCGCGCGTCGCACGCTCCATCTCGTGAGGGGAGAAGGCGAGGACGACGGATGTCGGAGTGGCTCTGGGAGTACGAGGGATACGACCCCGCTGCCGAGCGGTTGCGCGAAGCGTTGTGCACGCTCGGCAACGGCTACTTCGCCACGCGCGGAGCGGTGCCGGAGAGCAGGGCGGGCCTGGTGCACTACCCGGCCACCTATGCGGCCGGGGTCTACAACCACCTGGAGTCCACTGTGGCGGGGCGACGGGTGGTCAACGAGGACCTGGTGAATCTCCCCAACTGGCTGCTTCTGCGGTTCCGTCTCCGCTCCGCCGACGGAGCGGTGGGCCCGTGGTTCTCTCCCGACGCGCGGCAACTGCTCGACTACCGGCACACCCTGGATCTGCGCCGTGCCACGCTGACGCGCACGTTCCGGTACCGGGACGACGAGGCAGGCATGCTGAGCGTGGAACAGAACCGCCTACAGGACATGGCGGATCCTCATCGGGCCGCGCTACGGACCGTTTTCACGGCCGAGGAGTGGTCGGGCGAAATCGAGGTCGAGTCCGTCCTCGACGGCGACGTGACCAACAACAACGTCCACCGCTACCGGTCCCTCAACCGGAACCACCTGGCCCAGGTGCGGACAGGGGAGGCGGGGACCGACACGACGTGGCTGCGTTGCCGGACCAGCAGCTCCGACATCACGATCAGCATGGCGGCGCGTACGGTCGTCATGGGGCAGTTGCCCACGTCGTCCGAGCTTCGGCCGTCTCGCCACCGTGCCGTGCACCGGTTGGTGCTACCGGTCGCTCCGGGCCGGCCCGCCGTCGTGGACAAGACCGTGGCCCTGCACACCTCCCGTGACCTGGCGATCAGTGACCCGCTCGGCGCGGCGCTCGACCGGGTGACCACAGCCGGTGACTTCCCTGCGCTCCTGCACTCCCATGTGGCGGCGTGGGCGCGGCTGTGGCGCCGCGCGGACATCCAGGTGCCCGGGGAGGCGGGTCGTGTGCTGCGTCTGCATCTCTTCCACGTGCTGCAGACGCTGTCGCCGCACACCACGGAGCTGGACGTGGGCGTGCCGGCTCGTGGCCTGCACGGCGAGGCGTACCGGGGCCATGTCTTCTGGGACGAGCTGTTCGTGCTGCCCTTCCTGAACCTGCACTTCCCGGAGGTCTCACGGGCGCTGCTGAACTACCGCCACCGGCGCCTGCCCCAGGCATGCCGTGCAGCCCACGCGGCGGGCCGGGCCGGGGCCAAGTACCCGTGGCAGAGTGGCAGCGACGGACGCGAGGAGACCCAGCAGCTGCATCTCAACCCCCGTTCGGGCCGGTGGCTGCCGGACAACTCCCGCCTCCAGCACCACGTGGGCTCCGCGATCGCCTACAACGTGTGGCAGTACTGCGAAGCGGCCGGCGACACCGAGTACCTGCACACCAAGGGCGCGGAGATGCTGCTGCAGATCGCCCGCTTCTGGGCGGACACCGCGGAGTTCGCCCCTGATCTGGGCCGCTACCGCATCCGGGGCGTGGTCGGCCCCGACGAGTACCACGACAGCTACCCGGACGCCGCCCGGCCGGGCCTGGACGACAACGCGTACACCAACGTCACGGCCGCCTGGGTTCTCAGCCGCGCCCTGGACCTCGTACGGCGCCTGCCCGCGTGGCGCCGGGAGGAACTGTTCGAGCGCATCCGGCTGGACAGCGGCGAACTCCCGGAGTGGGAGGAGGTCTCCCGGCGGCTGCTGGTGCCGTTCCACCAGGGCGTCATCAGTCAGTTCGACGGCTACGGTGACCTCGCCGAGTTGGACTGGGAGGCGTACCGAGCGCGCTACGACAGCATCCGGCGGCTGGACCGGATCCTTGAGGCGGAGGGGGACACGGTCAACCGCTACCAAGCCTCCAAACAAGCGGACGTACTGATGCTCGGATACCTCTTCTCGCCCGCCGAACTGCGTGACCTGTTCCGCCGTCTCGGCTACGACATGGACGACGAGGTCTGGCGCAGGACCGTCGACTACTACCTGAAGCGCACCAGCCACGGCTCCACCCTCAGCGGCCTCGTTCACGCCTGGGTCCTCGCCAGGGTCAGACAGGCCGAGGCATGGTCCTATTGCCAGGAAGCCCTGAAGGGGGATGTCGCCGACCTCCAGGGCGGTACCACAGGGGAAGGCATACACCTCGGTGCCATGGCGGGGACACTGGACCTGGTGCAGCGCGGCCTGACCGGCCTGGAGACCCGCGAGGACGCCCTCCGCCTGGACCCCGTGCCGCTTCCGGCGCTGTCGGAGTACGGGTTCTCGCTGCGCTACCGCGGCCACTGGGGCGTCAGCGTCCGGCTTCGCAGCGGACACTTGGGGATCGGTGTGCCCGACTCGGAGGAGACACCGATCCGTGTGGTCCTGCCCGACCGGGCCGTGACCATCGCGCCCGGAGAGACCTGCACCCTCCTGCTGCCGGAGGGGTGAGCGGTCGCTCACGCCGCACCCGTCCGACGTGGCGACTGCTCCGGGCAGACCGCGATGCCTCCGAGCGCGGCACACGCCACGGCGCGAGAGCCGACTCATCATGACCATGCTTGCCGCCTGCCCGGCCGCGAGAAAGTCGCCTTCCCTCCGCCCCCTGGTGATCACCACACCTGTTGGTCGGCGATCCCCTCATGGTTTCTTGGCGTGGCGGCGCTCGAAGGCAGGGGGCAGGCTGGGAGGACAGCGAAGGGGCCGTGCGGAGCGGGAGATCTTTCTGGAGGCGGCCATGACTGGTGCGGACAGGCGTCGGCCGATCGTAGTGGGCGTCGACCCGGACCGCTCGAAGCGGCCGGCGCTGGCCTGGGCCGCCGACGAAGCGGACCGGCGTGGCCTGCCGCTGCGGCTCGTCCATGCCCAGGGCGTGCCGACCGGTGGTTACCGGTCGGGGGAGGTACGGCCGTCCTGGGAGGAGTGGAACCAGGCGCTGCACGGCGTGGGTGACCAGGTACTCAAGGAGGCGGTCGCGTTCGTCGAGGCCCGGCAGCCGACGGTGGAGGTGTCGACGCTGCTGGCGGAAGGAGAGCCGACGTGGGTCCTGCGGGAAGAGGCGCGGAGCGCCGCTCTGGTCGTGGTGGGTTCCTGGCACCTGAACAGGCGGCGCGAAATGTTCACCTCAGCCTCCGTGGCGTTCCCGCTCAGCGCCCATGCCCCCTGCCCGGTCGCGGTCGTACCGGAGCCGGAGCCGGAGCCGGAGCACGTCACCCAGAAGCCCGCGTACTTCGTGGTCGGCGTCGACGGCAGTCCGGACTCCGCCGCGGCGGTGGATGTGGCGTTCGAGGAGGCGGCCCTGCGCGGGGCGCTCCTGCGGGCCCTGTATGTGTGGCATCCACCGCTCCTGGGCGTGCTGGACGAGGACGCCGCGGTGCGGGAGTGCCGCCGTGTGCTGTCGGAGACGGTCGCGGGTCGCACCGCGACGTACCCGGACGTGGAGCTGCACCATGAGGTCGTCCGTGGCCACCCGGTGCAGGTGCTGACGGAGGCTTCGGAACACGCCCTGGGGCTGGTCGTGGGAACCCGGGGGCACGGTGGGTTCACGGGCATGCTGCTGGGCTCGGTGAGCCAGGGGGTGCTGCACCACGCCCGCTGTCCCGTCATCACGGTCCCCGTGCGAGTCGGCGAACGGCCCGGGACCTCTGGCCCGGACGGCCCTGGCGGTGCCGTCGGACCCGTCACACGATGAGGGAGCGCCGCCGGTCATGGGCGGTGAACCGGCGAGAAGTCCGCCGAACTCCCAGGAGTCCGTGATGGCAGCCTCCCCCGACGCGCCGCGCGCGGTCCGGCCGGTCGCACAGGCGACGATGACCTCGTCACCGTACGGGATCGGATGATGCACCCCACCGGTACGGACCCGCTGGTACCGGGCGGAGGGAAGGACGTGGCGGTCGGCGCCGCGTCCGGTGCGAACCGGGGCCCCGCGGTACGGGAACTCGCTGCCGGTGAGGTCTTCAGCGCCCTGGACACGTCCCGGCGCGGCCTGTCGGCGGCGCAGGCGAGGGCCCGGCTGGAGCGGTACGGGGCCAACGAACTGCCGCGTGCGGGGCGCCCCGCCGTGTGGCGGCAGCTGGGGTCCCAGTTCACGGACCTGTTCGCCGTAGTGCTGATCGTCGCGTCGGGGATCACCTTCCTGGCGTACGCGCTGGAGGAACCGCGTGATGCGGGCACCTTCCAGTTGGCGGTGGCGATCCTGGGCGTGGTCGTGCTGAACGCCGCCATCGGCTTCGCCCAGGAGTACTCGGCCGAGCGGACGGCCCAGGCGCTGGAGGCGATGGTGCCCCACACCTGCCGGGTGCTGCGCGGCGGCGAACGGATGGAGGTGCCGGCCCGGGAGCTGGTGCCGGGTGACGTGGTGGTGCTGGAGGCCGGGGACGCGGTGTCGGCGGACTGCCGGGTGGTCGAGGCGCACGAGCTGGCTGTGAACAACGCGCCGCTGACCGGGGAGAGCAACGCCGTGGGCCGGACGGCCGATCCGGTGGTGGCCGGGCCGCCGCTGGAGGCCCGCAACTGCGTGTTCATGGGGACCGACGTCGTCTCAGGGTCCGGGCGGGCCGTGGTCTTCGCCACCGGCGCGCCGACCGAGTTCGGGCGGATCTATCGGCTGGCGGCCGCCGCTCCGCGGCAGAAGACCCCCCTGCAGCTCCAGGTGGCCTCCATGGCCCGGCGGGTGGCGGGGGCGGCCCTCGCGATCGGTGCCCTGATGTTCGCGGTGCGGCTGCCCACCGGGGAGTCGCCAGTGACCGTGTTCGTGTTCGCGCTCGGGGTCATGGTGGCGCTGGTGCCGGAGGGCCTGCCCGCGACGCTGTCGGTGTCGCTGGCGATCGGTGTGCGGCGCATGGCGCGCCGCCATGCCCTGATCAAGCAGCTGCTGGCGGTGGAGGCGCTCGGGTCGACCACGGTCGTGTGCACCGACAAGACCGGGACGCTCACGCAGGCGGAGATGACCGTCACACAGGTGTGGGCGGGGGGTGCGACGCACCCGGTGACCGGCGTGGGGTACGCACCGAGCGGTGAGGTCGCCGACGCGGCGCCGGTGCGCGAGCTGATGCGGGTGGCGGGCCTGTGCTGTAACGCCCGGCTGATTCCGCCCGCAGGCCCTGGGGGCCGGGAACACTGGCGGGTGCTCGGCGACACCACCGAGGGCGCCCTGCTCGTCGTCGCGGCCAAGGCCGCGCTCGATCTGAGGGCTGAGGAGGCAGCGGCACCGCGGGTGACGGAGTTCCCCTTCGACTCGGACCGCAAGTTGATGACCACCGTGCACAAGAGCGGCGCGGGCTATCAGGCGTGCGTGAAGGGTGCGCCCGTGGAACTGCTGGCACGGTGCAGCGACGTGGAGCGGGCGGGGCAGCGCGGGCCGCTGACCGGCGAGGACCGGGCGGTGGTGGTCGCGGCGAGTGACGCGCTGGCGGCGCAGGGGCTGCGGGTGCTGGCGGTCGCGCGGCGGGAGTTGGACGGGCCACGTCCCGCGCAGGACGAGGCCGAGTCCGCACTCACGCTGCTGGGCCTGGTCGGCATGCTGGACCCGCCGCGCCCGGAGGTCAACGACGCGGTCGCCGCCTGCCGCCGGGCCGGCATCCGGATCGTCATGGTCACCGGTGATCACCCGCTGACCGGGGAGGCCGTGGCGCGCCGGGTGGGGATCGTACGCCGGCCGGATCCGGTTGTGGTGACGGGCGCCCGGCTCGACGCGATGGACGACGAGGCGCTCGACACGCTGCTCGCCGAGCCGTCCGAGCTGCTGCTGTGCCGGGTCAGCCCGGAGCACAAGATGCGCGTGGTCACCGCCTTGCAGCGCCGCGGCGAGGTCGTGGCGGTCACCGGGGACGGCGCGAACGACGCCCCGGCGCTCAAGCACGCGGACATCGGCGTGGCGATGGGAGCTTCGGGCACCGACGTCGCCCGGGAGTCGGCCTCGATGGTGCTGTTGGACGACTCGTTCGCGTCCATCGCGATGGCGGTGCGGCTTGGCAGGTCCGTCTACCAGAACATCCGCAAGTTCCTGGTTTACGTCTTCAGCAGCAACATCGGCGAACTCGGCCCGATCCTGGCGGCGACGTTCGCCGGGTTCCCGCTGGTGCCGATCAGCGCGGTGCAGATCCTGGCGATCGACTTGGGCTCGGACGTGATGCCCGCCCTGGCGCTGGGCGCGGAACGGCCCGAGCCGGACGTGATGGACCGCCCGCCGCGCTCCCGGCGCGAGCGGCTGTTCTCGTCTGCGGTGGTGGGACGCATCCTGTTCCTGGGCGGCATCCAGGCGCTCGGCGTGTGCGCGGTGTTCTTCTGGCACATTCATTCCTCCGGCATCCCGTTCAACGACTTCACCGAGGACAGTCCTGTCTACCGGGAGGCCGTCACGCTGGCACAGGGCGGGATCGTGCTCAGCCAGTTCTTCGTCTCCCTCGCGGTGCGCACCGACCGCCAAAGCATCTTGAGAGTGGGACTGCTGTCCAATCCGGCCCTGCTGGCGGCGGGCGGCTTCGGCGTCGCCCTGATGGTTGCCATCAGTTATCTGCCGCCGCTGCAGGCCGTCTTCAACACCGCCCCGCTCGATGCCGGCGACTGGGCGGTCCTGGCCGCGCTCGGCACCCTGCCCCTGCTCGCGGACGAGGCCCGCAAAGGGTGGCTGCGCCGCCGCGCCGACCGCCGGAAAGGAGCCCCACTGTGAAGGTGATCGTCGTTGGCTGCGGACGGGTGGGATCCACGCTCGCCGGTCTGCTCGCCACAGAAGGACACGACGTGCGGGTCGTCGACCGGCGCCCCAAGGCGGCCCGGCGGCTGCCCGACAGCCCCCGCATCCGCTTCCACGAGGGCAACGGCTACAGCCGCGCCGTACTCCAGGAGGCCGGGATCGAGCACGCGGACGCGTTCGTGGCCGTCACGTCGGGGGACAACAGCAACATCGTCAGCGCGCGTACGGCGAAGGAGACCTACCGGGTGCCGATCGTCCTCGCCCGCATCTACGATCCCCGACGCGCCGACATCTACCGCGACCTTGGTATCCCCACCATCGCCAGCGTCCGCTGGACCGTGCACCAGATCCACCAGATGCTGCTGCACCGCCACCTCAGTCCGGAACTCAGCTTCGGCAACGGAGAAACCCTGCTCATCCGTTCCGAGGTACCCGACTACCTCATCGGGCGGCGGCTGACCGAGTTCGACGTCGACGGCGAGATCCGTGTCATCGAGGTCACCCGCGCGGGCCGTTCCCTCATCCCCGCGCACAGCACGCCTGCGCGGACGGGCGACCTGGTCACGTTCGCCGTCGCCGCCACCGCGCTGGGCAGGCTGCGCGGCTTTCTCGACAAGGAGCTGGGGACGTGAACGTGCTCATCGCCGGCGCGGGACGGCTCGGCACCCAGATCGCCCAGGTGCTCTCCGCGGCCCGCAACGAGGTCACGCTGATCGACATCGACGACGAGCGCGTGGCCGAACTGGAGGGCCGCCTTGCGGTGCGGCTGATCGCCGGGGACGCCTGCGAACCGGCCCTTCTCGAAGGCGCCGGTGCTCTGACAGCCGACCTCGTCGTCGCCACCACCGGGGACGACGAGGACAACCTCGTCATCAGCCTGCTCGCCAAACGGCAGTTCTCCGTTCCCCGCGTGGCGGCCCGGGTCAACGACGCGGACAACGCCTGGCTGTTCGACGGGCGCTGGGGCGTGGACGTCGCCGTCCCCGCCGCCACCCCGCTGATCTCCCTCATCGAGGAGGCCACCGGGGCCACCGACACGGTCGCCCTGCTGCGGCTCAGCAAGGCCGGTGTCGACGTCATCGAAACGGCCATCACACCGCAGTCCAGGGCGATGGGCCGGTCTCTGGGCGACATCCGACTGCCCGAAGGGACGGTCGTCGCCACGATCGTCCGCGACGGGCAGCCGACCGTGCCGGATCCGGCGATCCGGCTCCGGCCCGGTGACGAACTCCTCCTCGTCTCACACTCCGCGACCGAGCAGGAGATCCACGCGGCGTTCCAGTAATCCCCGGATGCGGCGGCACCGGGGACGGTCACCGCTCCGCTGTCCGAGCTGCCCATTGCCGCAGCCGCCCACCGTCAGAGTGGCGAAGCGCGACTCGATCTCCAGCAGCCCGTGTCCGGCCGGGCTGCCGGGTCGGCGTGGTCACGATCTTCTCCTTGCTTCTTGCCATCAGGCTTCGGAGGCTGGATGTCACCGCATCTGGGCGACGAGGAAGTCGGCGCTGCCGGACAGCGTGGTGAGCCGGGACGTGTCCTCGTCCTCGATGCGGACGCCGGACCGTTCGCTGAGGACCTCGACAAAACTCAGGAAATCCAGCGAGTCCATCTCGAGCACGTCGCGGAACACGTCGTCGGGCCCCAGGGCGGTGACATCGGCGTCGGGGATGACGGAGGCGATCGACTCCCTGACCATGTCCAGCGCATCGGTTCGGTTCATGTTCACAGCTGCTCCGGGTTCTGCAGGAGGCGAGTGACCACGGTGAGATAGCGGGCACCGACGGCACCGTCCGTCGCTCGATGGTCGGCCGAGAGGCTCGCCGTGACCATGGGCCGCACGCCCAGCAGGCCGTCGACGGCGCACGGGCGGTCGACCACCCGCCCGAAGCCGACCAGGGCCACTTGCGGCGGGTAGATCACGCCGAAGACGGTTTCCACACCCTGATCGCCGAGGTTGGTGACCGTGATCGTGGCGTCGGACACCTCGGAACCGCGCAGCCTGCCCGCGCGCGCCCTGGTGACCAGGTCCTTCAGAGCGGTCATCAGCTGCGGAAGGGCCAGGGTGTCGGCGTGGTGCAGCGCGGGGGCGACGAGCCCTCCGTCGCGCAGGGACACGGCCACGCCGAGGTGGACACCCTCGCCGGCCGTGAAGTGGTCATCGGTCCAGAAGCCGTTGAGCTCGGGGACCTCCCGGGCAGCCAGGGCCGCCGCCTTGAGCAGCAGGGCGGCCGGGAGCAGCCGTTCACCGACCGGGCTGCGCCGGTTGTGCTCGTGCATCCATTCCATCGCGGCGGCCATGTCCATGGTCGTGGAGAGGTAATAGTGGGGGATGTCCCGGTTGGCGCGGGTCATCAGGCCGGCGATCGCCTGGCGCATGGCCGCCGCCCGGTCTTCGGACGGACGTGCGACAGAAGGTCGTACGGCGGAAGGACGTACCGGGGTGGCGGGCGCAGGAGCGGGTGGGGCCGACGGTCCGGGGGCCGCCCGGCGTACGTCCGCGGCACGGACGGACGACTTCCTGCCCGTCCCGGTCACCGTGGCCAGATCGACGCCCAGCTCGGCGGCGAGCTGCCGGGCGAGGGGACTGGCCCGCACGCGCGGCGCCCGGGGAGCGGCTCGGGCGGCCACCGCTGCCTCGACGTCGGTTCGGGTGACACGCCCTCCGGGGCCGGAGCCGTGCAGCGTCTCCAGATCGACCCCGCTGTCCTCGGCGAGATGCCGGGCCAAGGGTCCTGCCTCGATGTGTTCGCGGGCGGCGGACGGCGCGGAGGGTGTCGACACGGACACCGGTCCGGGTTCGGGCTGCGGGGAGGGCTCGGCGGGCCGGCGTTCGGGCTGCGGGGAGGGCTCGGCGGGCCGGCCCCTCTGCGTTGTGTGCCGGACCGGTCGCCGCGCCTCTGCCTGCTCGGCCTCCGCGGGGCTCCCGGCTTTCCCTGCCTTCTCCGGTTTCCCGGGCCTCGGCGGTTCCTCGGGCTCCTCCGGTTCCTCGGGCTCCTCCGGTTCCTCCGGTTCCTCGGGCTCCTCCGGTTCCTCCGGCTCCTTCGGTTCGCCGGGCTGCTCCGTCATGGGGCCGATCCGCGCGAGCGGCGTGCCCACCGGCACCGTGATGCCGGGCTCGACGAGCAGCTCCGTCATGGTCCCGGTTTCGAAGCACTCCACCTCGATCGTCGACTTCGCGGTTTCCACGACCGCTACCGGATCGCCCTTGTGTACGAGGTCCCCCGGCTCCACCAGCCATTCCAGGAGCGTGCCCTCGTCCATGTCCGCACCGAGGGACGGCATGGTGAACTCGGCCATGATCAGTCCACCGCCCGGTGGGCGGCCGCGACGATGTCGGCGGTCTGCGGCAGGGCGGCCTCCTCCAGCCGCCGGGCGTACGGCATGGGCACCTCCGCGCTGCACACCCGCTCGACGGGCGCGTCCAGTTCGTAGAACGACCCTTCCGCGATGCGGGCGGACACCTCGGCGGCGAGGCTGCCCGTCCGCCACGCCTCGTCGATGACCACCGCCCGGTGGGTCCGAGCCACGGACGCCGTGACGGCCGCGTCGTCGAGGGGACGCAGCGTGCGCAGGTCGATCACCTCGGCACTGATGCCCTCGGCGGCCAGCTCGTCCGCCGCCCCGAGGGCCTTGGACAGCGAACCGCCGTATGTGATCAGGGAGATGTCGGTGCCGGGCCTGCGGATCGCGGCGTGGTCCAGGTCCACGGAGGCTGTCGGCGGAAGGAGTTCGCCGGAGACGTTGTAGAGGCTTCCGTGCTCGAAGATCAGTACGGGGTCGCGGTCGGCGAGCGCGGGGGCGAGCATGTGGCGTGCGTCCTCAAGGGTGGCGGGGGCGAGGACACGGATGCCGGGGATGTGGGCGTACCAGCCTTCGAGGCTGTGGGAGTGCTGCGCGGCGAGTTGCCGTCCTGCGCCCGTGGTCATGCGGATGACCAGCGGTACGGGCAACTGGCCGCCGGACATGTGCAGCAGGGTGGCGGCGTTGTTGAGGATCTGGTCGAGGGCGAGCAGGCTGAAGTTGACGGTCATGATCTCGACGATGGGCCGCATTCCGGCCAGGGCGGCGCCGATGCCGGCCCCGACGAACGCGGACTCCGACAGCGGGGTGTCGCGGACGCGCTCCGGGCCGAACTCCTCCAGCAGACCGAGGCTGACGCCGAAGCATCCGCCGTACCGGCCCACGTCCTCGCCCATGAGGAAGACGCGTTCGTCGGCGCGCAGGGCCTCTCGGAGCGCCTCGCGCATCGCCTCGCGATAGGTTGTCTTCGGCTCTCGGTTCTCGTCGTCGCCCATGGTCAACTCACCACCTCCGCCGGGCCACTGGTGACATGGTGGAGCAGGTGCTCGACCGGCTCCTCGGGTGCCTGTTCGGCTGTTTCGACGGCGTGGTCGATCTCGTCGGTGATCCGCTGCTCGATCCGGGCGACTTCCTCGTCGTCCAGCTCACCGCTGTCGCGCATGCGGTCCATGAGCAGGCTGACGGGGTCGCGGGACTTCCACTGCTCGATCTCCCCCTTCTCGCGATAGCGGTCCGGGTCGTACATCGAGTGGGCGCGGAAGCGGTACGTGCGCAGCTCAAGAAAGTGCGGCCCGGTGCCGGCCCGGATGCCCTCGACCGCCCGTCGGGTGGCCTGCTCGACGGCCTCCACGTCCATGCCGTCCACGGCCCAGGAGACCATGCCGTAGGAGGCTGCGCGCATGGCCAGGTCGGTCTGTGCCTCGTGCCGTTCCAGGGCCGTGCCCATGGCGTAGAGGTTGTTCTCGCAGACGAGCAGCAGGGGCAGCTTCCACAGGGCGGCGAGGTTCGCGGTCTCGTGGAACTCGCCCTCGGCGAACGCTCCGTCGCCGAAGAAGCAGCAGGTGACGTTGGCCTGTCCGCGCATGCGGTCGGCGAGAGCGAGGCCGGCGGCCAGCGGGAGCCCGCCGGCGACGATCGCGTTGCCGCCGTAGAAGCGGCGGCTCGCGTCGAACAGGTGCATCGACCCGCCCCGGCCGCCGCTGCACCCGGTGGTCCTGCCGTACATCTCGGCCATGACGGCCTCGGCCGTGATACCGCGGGCCAGTGCGTGACCGTGTTCGCGGTAGGTGGAGACGACCGCGTCCTCCGGGGTCAGTACCTGGTTGACGCCGACGGCGACGGCCTCCTCGCCGATGTAGAGGTGGACGAAGCCGCGGATCTTCGCGGCGCTGTACAGCTCGACGCACCGCTCCTCGAAGCGCCGGATGCGCAGCATGGCCTCCAACTGGTCCGTGCGGCGCCCGGTGCCTGGTGGGCCGACCCGAGGTCCGGACTTCCGCCTTTTCGCCGCGGTCCCTTTGCCGGACTTGGGGGACGCCGGGTCCTTCCTCGTGCGGGTGGTGCGGGCCACGCTCATGCGGATCCCTCCAAGGTCGACACGTCGCCGGTTGGCAGGCCGAGTTCACGCGCACGCAGGAGGCGGCGCATCACCTTTCCACTGCGGGTCTTGGGCAGGTTCTGGTCGAACGCGATCTCCCGGGGCGCGACGGCGGGGCCCAGCCCGCGGCGGCCGAAGGCGAGCAGTTCCCGCTCCAGATCGGCGGTCGGCTGGATACCGGGGCGCAGCGACACGAACGCCTTCACGACGTTCCCGGCGACCGGGTCGGGCCGTCCGATCACCCCGGCCTCGGCCACCGACGGGTGCTCCATCAGCGCGCTCTCCACCTCGAACGGGCCGATCAGATGGCCCGCCGACTTGATGACGTCGTCGGCGCGCCCCACGAACCAGAACCAGCCGTCCGCGTCCCGACGAACCAGGTCACCGGTCAGGTACCAGCCGTCGGCGAACGCGGCGTCGTAGCGCTCCTTGTCGTGCAGATAGCCGCGAAACATCGAAGGCCAGCCCGGCCGCAGCGCCAACTCGCCCTCGGCATCGGGGACTTCCACCTCAGTGACCTTGCCGTCGGTGACGAGCGCCCGGCCGTCCTCGCCCTGCTTCAGCACGGTCGCCTCGACGCCCGGCAGTGGCCGTCCCATCGAGCCGGGGCGGATGTCGCAACCCGCGAAGTTCGCGATCATGATGCTGCCGGTCTCGGTCTGCCACCAGTTGTCGTGGACCGGCAGCCCGAGCACGTCCTGGCCCCACAGCACGGCCTCGGGATTGAGGGGCTCACCGACCGAGGCGATGAAGCGCAGAGCCGACAGGTCATAGGAGCGCGGCAGGTCGTACGGACCCTGCCGCGGCGTGGCGCGCATGAGCATGCGCAGGGCCGTGGGGGCGGTGTACCAGACGGTGACCCGGTGTTCGCCGAGGATCCGGTACCAGCGCCGGGCGTCGTAGTCGCCCTCGTCGACGACGACGGTCACGCCGTGGACGAGAGGAGCGATGATCCCGTACGACATGCCCGTGACCCAGCCGGGGTCGGCGGTGCACCAGTACACGTCCTCGGAGCGCAGATCCAGCGCGTAGGCGGCTGTGGCATGGTGAGCGACCACTGCCTCGTGGACATGTACCGCACCCTTGGGGGCGCCGGTGGTTCCGCTGGTGAAGTGCAGCAGGGCCATGTCCTCCGGCGAGGTCGGCGGGATGGTGAAGGTGGCCGAGGCGGCGGACATCAGGTCGTCGAAGGAGGCGGTTCCGGGCAGCTCCTCGGCGCCGGGCCCGACGATCAGGACGTGTTCCAGGCCGGGAACCGACGCCCGGCGCTCGGCGACCTTGCGCCGGTACAGGGCCGCCGTGGTGACCAGGACCCGCGCATCACCGAGACGCAGCCGCTGCTCCACCGGATCGGGGCCGAAGGCGGAGAAGAGCGGGCAGAGCACGCTGGTGTTCTTCAGCGTGCCCAGCACCGTGGTGTACAGCTCGGGGCAGCGGCCGAGGAGGGTGAACACCCGGTCGCCGGGGCCGACGCCCAGCGACCGGAGCACGTTCGCGAAACGGGACGTACGGCGAGCCAGTTCCGCGTACGTGACGGTCGAGACGGAGTTGTCCCGGGCGACGCAGCGCAGCGCGACCTTGTCCGCGTGGTCCGAGGCCGCGTGCCGGTCGACCGCCTCGTGGGCCATGTTGAGCCCGCCGCCGGGCAGCCCGGTCAACGCGGTGCGCGCCCGCGCCCAGGTGAAGGCGGAGCGGGCCCGGTCGTAGTCGGCGAGACGGGGTGGGACGACCGGCGCGGTGTCCTTGTGGATCGTTTCCCAGTGCATGGGGTGCTCCTCCCGGCACTGCCCCTGATGTCCAGAGTCGCCGAGCCCCGCGCCGACCGCATGTCGGCCGCGGGAAGCGGTCCGGGCTGTGGGCGGACGGGCGGCTGCACGCTGCCGACATTCATGGAGCCGGGGGCCGCCCGCTTCTTGCGGGCCCTCATTGCACGGTGCACGGTTTCGCTCCGCTTCCCCGTGTCTCGTGATGGCCCTCGGCTCATTTCCATGGCACCGCCGCTCGCCGACGGGTTGTAGGGCCGGATGGCCCTGACCGGGGGACCGGCTGGCCCGTTCGGACTCCTCTCGGCCGGGCGGTCCACCGCGCTGCATCGGCTCGGCGTCATGCCGGGTGCCGGACCGGAGCACGGATCTCCGGCCCCGGGCCGCCGATCGCATCGAGATCACCGGCTGAGGTGAGGACGGGACAAGCCACCAGGAGCCGCACCGGGGGTTCGGATGCCGGTGCCGATTGCCGGTGCCGATTCGTCCGCTCGTGGCCGCCGCCCCGACGATCGCCACCGGCGATCTCTCCGACGCCGTGATCCTGTTCGTGATCAGCGTGAACACTGGGTCGGCGTCGTACAGGAGGTACGGGCAGAGCAGGCGGTCATGGCCTCCCAAAGAAGCATGACCGCGGGCAGCCTTGAGCAGGGGAGACCGGACGGACCTCGCTCGTCACCTGCCTGAGGAGCGGGTGGGCCATGTCGTCGAGGTCGTCTGCGCGGCCCCCTGACCCACCCCGTCCGGCGCGTTCACGGCGCGCCCACGCGCACGGCCGTGACCTTGTACTCGGGGCAGGACGTGACGGTGTCCGCGTGGTCGGAGGTGAGGCGGTTCACCCCGCTCGCGGGGAAGTGGAAGGAGCAGAAGACCTGGCCGGGGGCGGTCTGTTCACTGACCCGGGCCACGAGCCGGGCCTCGCCGTGCCGGCTCTCCACAGTGAGCTGCGCGCCGTCCCGGACGCCGTATCGGAGGGCGTCGTCGGGGTGGAGGTCGAGGAAGTCGATCGGGTCGAGTGCGAGGTTGCCTCCACGGCGGGTCATGCTGCCGGAGTTGTAGTGGGCCCAGCGCCGCCCGGTGACCAGGACCAGTGGGTAGTCGTCGTCGGGTTGCTCACCGGGTGGGAGGTAGGGGGCCGCGGTGAGGTGGGCCCGACCGTCCGGAGTGGCGAACCGTTCCTTGTAGAGCTTGGCCTCCCCCGGATGGTCTGGATCCGGGCAGGGCCACGGCACGTCGCCCTCCCGGTCCAGCCGGTCGTGGGAGAGACCGGCGAAGACGGGCGTGACCCGTGCGCACTCGGCCAGCGCGTCGGCCGGAGTGGGGCAGCCCAGGTCGACGCCCATCACGTCGGCGAGGGCGCGCACGACGTCGAAGTCGCTGCGTGCCTCGCCCGGCGGGGACACGGCGGGGCGTACCCGCTGGAAGCGGCGGTCGAAGTTGACGAAGGTGCCGTCCTTCTCCAGCCAGGACGCGACCGGAAGCACGACGTCGGCACGGCGGGCGGTCTCGGACAGGAACACCTCGTTGCACACCACGAGCGGGCACGCTTCCAGGGCACGGGCCACCTGGTTCGCGTCGGGATCGGTGGCGCAGACGTCCTCGCCGATGACCCACAACGCCCGCAGAGCCCCCGCCCGTGCGGCGGCGAACATGTCGGGGATCCTCAGTCCGGGGCGCTCCGGAACCCGTACGCCCCATGCCGCCTCGACCCGGGCTCGTGCGGCGGGGTCGGTGACCTTCCCGTAGCCGGGCAGGAGGTCGGGCAGCGCGCCCATGTCGGAGGCGCCCTGGACGTTGTTCTGGCCGCGCAGCGGGTTGACGCCGTACCCGCGGTCGGTGCCCACGGCGCCGCGCAGGATCGCCAGGTTCGCCAGGGACCGCACCCCGTCAGTGCCGTGCAGGTGTTCGGTGACACCCAGGCCGTAGACGATCGCGGGCCGCAGGGCGCGGCCGTACAAGCGCGCGGCGGCGATCAGGTCCGCGGCGGGCACTTCGGTGATGGCCGCGACCCGGTCGGGAGGATAGTCCTCCAGCAGCTCGGTCAGCTCCGGCAGGCCGGTGACCCGCTCGCGTAGGAACCCCTCGTCGGCCAGTCCTTCGGCGAGCAGGACGTGGGCGAGCCCGTGGAAGAGCGCGACGTTGGTGCCGGGCCGGGGCCGTAGGTGTACGTCGGCGTGCAGGGCGAGGCCCACGGCGCGGGGGTCGGCGACGACCAGCTTGGCTCCGCGCAACACGCGCCGCATGAGGCGCGCGCCGACCACCGGATGGGCCTCGACAGGGTTGGCCCCGACCACCAGCAGGCAGTCGGCCCGCTCCACGTCGTCGAAGGAGTCGGTGCCGCCGGACAGGCCGAAGGAGGCGGTCAGGCCGGCGGCGGACGGGGAGTGGCACAGGCGGGAGCAGTTGTCGACGTTGTTGGTGCCGATGACGACCCGCAGGAACTTCTGTACGAGGTAGTTCTCCTCGTTCGTGGCGCGGGCCGAGGAGATCGCCGCCACCGCGTCCGCGCCACCGGCCGCGACGGCCGCACGCATCCCTCGGGCGACACGGCCGAGCGCCTCGTCCCAGCCGACCGGCTCCAAGCGGCCGTCGCGGCGGAGCAGCGGCCGGGTGAGCCGTTCGGGGGAAGTGAGGTACCCGTGGGCGAAGCGGCCCTTGACGCAGGCGTGGCCCTGGTTGACCGGGCCGTCCCGGGCCGGCAGGACGGCCCTGACCTCACCGTCCGAGGTGACGACGTCCAGGGAGCAGCCGACGCCGCAGTATCCGCACGTCGTACGGGTCGCGGCGGGCCGGTGGGCGGAGGTGAGTCCGCGCCCCGGGCCGGGCTCGGAGATCGCACCGGTGGGACAGGTGTCGACGCAGCCGCCGCAGGCCACGCAGTCCGACTCGGCCCAGGGTCCGCCGGTTCCGGGAGCGACCACCGTGTCGGCGCCCCGTCCGGTCAGGGTGAGGGCGAAGGTGCCCTGGACCTCGGCGCACATGCGCACGCACCGCCCGCAGGCGATGCACAGGTCCCGGTCCAGGTGGACGTACGGGTGGGAGACGTCCTCACCCCGGCCCCCGGTGCCCTGGGCTGTCTCGGGGCCCAGGCCCAACGACCGGCAGACCTGCGCCAGTTCGCTGGGGTTGTCCTCGGTGAGCGCGCGGGACGGCAGGGCGGAGGTGATGAGCTCCACCGTGTCCCGGCGCAGCTGCCGGAGATCGTCGGTGTCCGTTTCGACGCGCACGCCCGGTGCGGCCGGGGTCACGCAGGCCGCCACGATCCGCCCGTCGGCCCGCACCAGACACGTACGGCAGGAACCGGCCGGGCTGAGTCGGTCGTCGGAGCAGAGTGCGGGCAGCTCGGCTCCGGCCGCTCGCACCGCCGCGAGCAGGGAGGCTCCCTCGGGCACCTCGACGTCGATGCCGCCGATCTCGACCCGGAGCGGCTCGGTTCCGTTCACGGCGCCCACCCCGCCAGGCGGTCACCGTAGGCGCGGGCGAGGCTGTGCACGGCGGGCGGGATCCGTCGGCCGAAGGCGCACAGGCTCGCCTCGGCCAGCACACGCCCGAGCTGTCCCCAGTCCGGTCCGGGCGGGGCCTCGGCGGAGGCCAGCTCCAGACCTCGGCGCGAGCCCACACGGCAGGGGGAGCAGGCCCCGCAGCTCTCGTCCGCCGCGAACTGCCAGACGTGCCGCAGCACCTCCTCCGGCGGCACGTACTGGTCGAAAGCGACCAGCCCGGCATGGCCGAGAGCGGCGCCCCGGGCCGCGAGGTCGGCACTGGTCAGCGGGACATCCAGCGCGTCCGCGCCGAGGAAGCCCCCCAGCGGTCCGCCGACCTGCACAGCGGTCAACTCCGCTCCGTCCTTCAGGCCGCCGCCCAGCTCGGTGACGATCCGCAGCAGAGAGGTGCCCAGTTCCACCTCGTACGCTCCCGGCCGGGCGAACCGCTCGGACAGGCACACCACCTTCGTCCCGGTCTCGCCCCGAGCCCCGCGGCGGGCGTACGCCGCTCCGCCGCGGGCGATGATCCACGGGAGGGATGCCAGGGTCTCGACGTTGTTCACCACCGTCGGCGCGTCCCACAGTCCGCGCCGGGTCGGGTACGGCGGACGCGGGCGGGCACAGCCCCTGTCCCCCTCCAGGCTCGCGATCAGGGCGGTCTCCTCACCCGCGACATACGACTCGGCACCCTCCACCACCGCAACGTCCAAAGTGATGTCCGTACCGTGCACGGACGGTCCGAAGTGCCCGTCGGCGTAGCCCTGTTCGACCGCCTCCCGCATCCGCGCCAGGGCGCGCGGATACTCCGAGCGCACCAGAATCACACCCCGGTCCGCCCCGCATGCGAAGCAGGCCAGAGCCAGGCCCTCCAGCACCCGCTCCGGATCCGCCTCCATCAGCAGTCGATCGGCGAAGGAGCCAGGGTCGCCCTCGTCTCCGTTGGCCACCACCACCGTTCCGGGAGCTCGGCCGGCCGCCTCCCACTTCGCGGCCACCTGGAACCCCGCGCCACCGCGGCCTCGCAGCCCGGATGCGGCCACCTGTCGTTGGACCTCGTCGGCGGTACCCGCCGTCACCGTCCGCGGCCACACCTGCCACGACGGATCGCCGGCCACCACACCTCCCAGCAGCACGGGGTCGCCTGTGTCGTCGGCCGCCGGGATACCGGGCGCGCGAGAGGGCTCGCGCCCCGACAGCTGACCGGCCAGCGTCGGGCCGGTGCAGGGAATGTCACCGTCGAGCGCGGCGGGACCCGCGTAGCAGAACCCCAGGCAGCGGACGGCCTGCAGGGACGTCCCCCCGTCCGGTGAGGCCGTCCCAGTGGTGACCCCCAGCTCGTGCTCCACCTCGGTGAGATGCCGTCCGGCCCGTGCGGCAAAGCATGCCGTCGCTGTGCAGACGCGGACGTGACGGGCGCCGTGCGGGGCGGCGAGGTCCGCGTAGTAG
Source organism: Streptomyces akebiae (assembly GCF_019599145.1). Classification (NCBI taxonomy): domain Bacteria; kingdom Bacillati; phylum Actinomycetota; class Actinomycetes; order Kitasatosporales; family Streptomycetaceae; genus Streptomyces; species Streptomyces akebiae. The sequence goes on from NZ_CP080647.1 coordinate 9,091,241, forward strand.
GTCGCCGGTCCGAGCCCGGCGGCCGCGGGCAGGCCGACACCGGCGGCGACAGCCGGGGCCCAGCCCCCGGGAGCGTCCGCCGTACCCGCTCTGGTCCCGGCCAGCGACGCCATCAGCCGGTCCCCTGGCCGCCCGCGCCGGTCGGCCAGGGCCCGAAACGCGTCGAAGCGGTCCGCGGGGGCGGTGGGAAACATGCCCTCATCCTGGAGGCAGCCGTACAAGGCCGCAATCGCGACAAGGCGCTCATGCCGGACGGTGGTGTGGGTGGGCCGAGGGTGGATGAGCCCGCTTGTCGTCGCGATCGTCACCGCTCCGGACTGGCGGAGAGCCTGCGGCCGGCCCGAGATGGCGCCGTCTGCAACAGCCGTACGGAGGCTTCGCAGTCAGGGTCGATGTCCGTGCTGAACGCGCACGAGCGTCGGGGGGGCGGGTCGAAGGCCGGGGTGACCCACCCCCGGACAAGGAGGAGGCCCTTGAGCCGCACTTCGACGCCGCAGTCGCGTGAGACGGCGACGTCTGCGCAGCCGACGCGGATGCTTGTCCTGGCTGCGGCCGGATTCATGCTCTGCTTCTGGGTGTGGGCCCTGCCGGCGCTCCTCGGCCCGACGCGCTCCTCGGCCCGACTCTCCGGGAGACCTGGACCTTACGGACCTTACCCCCGCCCAGCGGTCTCTCGCGGTGGCGGTGCCGGTGATCGTCGGGTCTGTCGGCCGGATCTCCGTGGGCGCGCTCACCGAGCGCGTCGGGGCGCGGCGGATGTTCTCTTTGTCGCCGCCCTGACCGTTCTGCCGGTTCGGTACGTCGGTCACCTGGCCGACTCCCCGCCCGAAGGGCTGGTGGGCGGCTTCTCCCACGGGCTGGGTGGCACGGCCTTCACGGTCGGAGTGCCGTTCGTCAACGCCTGGTACCCGCCCGAGAGGCGTGGTCCGGCGCTGGGGATCTTCGGAATCGGCGCAGGCGGCACCGCTCTCTCGCCCTTCACCGCCGTGCAGTCGGCGGACACCGTCGGCTGCGCGTTCCCGTTCGACCTGGCCGCCGGCCTCCTTGCCGTATACGCGGTGTCGGCCCGCATCCTCCTGCGCGACAAGCCCGACCGCACCGTACCGACCGGCTCTCTGTTCCCCGCCCTGCGGAGGGCGAACAGGGTGAAGGAGTAGCCGAAGACGAACGCCCGGGTGATCGCCAAAACCATGGTGGGCCGCGTTGCCCCACAGCAGGGCGGAGCCGATGGCCATGCCGAGGATCTCGCCGATCGTGCATCCGGTCAGGCTGTCGGGGTTACGCCCCGCCGCCTGTCTCGGGTACCGGTGTGCCCGGGGGTGTGAAGGCGGCGAGCACCGTGGCGGTGATGTGGTCGGCGGCATGGTCGGGGGTGAGACGGCCGGCGCGGATCTCCTCTGCGGCGCTGTGCATGACCGTGTGCAGGACATTGACCATCCATGCGATCGGCAGGTCCGTACGGAAGAGCCCCTCGGCACGGCCACGGGCGACCAGCGCCTCGACCCGGGCGGCGGGCCCGGCATGCAGTTCGAGGATGCGCCCGGGGGACAGTTCCCGCTGCGCGGCGGCGAGCAGCGCCCGCGCCTGGTCCACCAGGTGCCAGCCGGCCTCGATGTACCGGGCCAGGGCGAGCCTCGGGTCACCGGTCATGTCCACCGTGTCCAGGACCTCGTTGCCCCGGTCGAGGGCGCGGCTCATCGCCGCGTCGACGACCTCCGCCCGGGAGGAGAAGTGCGCGTACAGCGTCACTCGGCCCACGCCCGCGGCACGCGCGATCTCGCTCAGGCTCGCCTCCGGGTTCTGTCCGAGGCATTCGGCCGCGGCCTGCACGATCGCCTCGATGCTGCGCAGCGCGTCGGCGCGCTTGGTGGCCGTGGAGTTCTTGCTGTCCATGCACCCACAGTACCCCAGTAAGTCGTACAGCTCTGTTTGGCTTACGCCTCCGGGGCGTATAACGTGAACAGCCTTGTACGACTTAATGCTGAGGGGTGAGCGTCATGAGCGACACGGAAACCACCACCACACGCGCACCGGATGCGCCGCATCCGCTGCGCTGGCCGGCCCTGGGGCTGCTGGGGCTGGCCCAGTTGATGCTGATCCTCGACATCACCGTGGTCGCGATCGCGCTCCCGGACATGGGCGTGGAGCTGAACCTGGGCCGCGCGGCGCTCACCTGGGTGGTCAGCGGATACGCGCTCACGTTCGGGAGTCTGATGCTGCTCGGCGGCCGGGCCGCGGACCTGTTCGGTCCCAAGCGGGTCGTCCTGGCCGGGCTCGCCGTCTTCACCGTCGCGTCGCTGGCCGCCGGACTGGCCACCGGCGCTCCGGTGCTGCTTGCCGCACGGATCGCCCAGGGGGCGGGTGCCGCGCTGCTCTCGCCCGCCGCGCTGTCCGTGGTGGTGCGGCTGTTCGACGGTGAGGAGCGCAACCGCGCGCTGGGCATCTGGTCGGCGCTCGGCGGCGGGGGCGCCGCCCTCGGTGTGCTGCTGGGCGGGCTGATCACGGCGGGTCCGGGCTGGGCCTGGGTCTTCTTCGTCAACGTACCCGTGGGCCTGGCCGTCCTCGTCGCACTCGCCCGGATCCTGCCGAGCCTGCCGCGCGCGGCCACCGGCTCCCTCGACATACCCGGCGCCGTCCTGGTCGCCGCCGCGACCGGCGCGCTCATCTATGCCCTGATCCGTGCCGGTGACCACGGCTGGCTGGACATCGTCAGCGTGGCCCTGGTCCTCGCTGCGGCAGCCGCCTACGGGGTGTTCGCCCTCTGGCAGCGCCAGGCGGCGGCACCACTGATGGATCTGCGTCTGCTGGCCCGACGCCCGGTGGTGGCGGGCACCTTCGTGATCGCTGTCACCACGGCGCTGATGGTGGGGGCCTTCTTCCTCGGCTCCTTCTACCTCCAGAACCACCAGGGCCACGGTGCCCTGATGACCGGCGTGCTGTTCCTGCCGGTGGCGCTCCTGACCATGGTCGCCGCCGCGGCCGCCGGCCGCGTGATCGGCCGTCTGGGAGCACGGCTGCTGGCGGTGTTCTCCCTGGCTGTCGCGGCCGCCGGGTTCCTCGTTCCGGTGCTCTGGCCCGGGACGGCCGCGATGGTCACCGGCGTGAGCGTGGCCGCGGCGGGACTGGGCGGCCTGTTCGTGGTCGCCTCCGCCACCGCACTCGCCACCGTCGCTCCCCACGAGGCCGGGGTGACATCGGGCATCGTCAGCACCTTCCACGAGTTCGGCGCCTCGGCCGGCGCCGCGGCCGTCTCCAGCGCCGCCGCCACGAGCATCGCCACCCACGCCGGTGCCCGGGCCGGCTCCGGCTTCGACGACGCGTTCCTCGTCGCCACCGGCATGGCCGCAGTCTCCGCCGTCATCGTCTGGTGGCTGATCCCCGCCAAGCAGCAGTAAGCCCAGGCCACACGCCGGATCCCACTCACAACGAAGCGGGCCCGCCACCCGCCCTCGACGTGCTCACGGAAGGCACACGATGAACATCTCAAAGCGCCGGATGCTGACGGCCGGCATCACCACAGCCTGCATCGGCGCGACCCTGGGCGCAGCCCTGTGGATCGGCGGCCCCCGGCAGGACGGCAGCGAGGGGCAGACCAGCCGGCAGGAAGCGGTCGCCGCACGCGGCCGGACCGTGATGCCCTTCGACATCGAAGAGACCACCCACCACTTCACCCCGACCGGCACGGGCGCCGTCCAGGACGTCGTCGCCGACCAGCCCGACGACGAGAAACAGATCGCTCTCATCCGCACCCACCTGAAGCAGGAAGCCAAGGCATTCGGGCAGGGCGACTTCGGCGACCCCGCCCAGATCCACGGCGACAACATGCCGGGACTGGCCACACTTCAGGAGGGCTACGAGCGCATCGAAGTCCGCTACAAGGACCGGACCGACGGAGCCACCCTGACGTACACCACCGACGAGCCCGCCTTGGTCGCCGCCCTGCACGACTGGTTCGAAGCCCAGCTCAGCGACCACGGCGACCACGCCGAAACCGGCCACTGACCCACCAGCCGAGCACCACGGCAGATGGCCACCGCAACGACGCAAGAATCGGAAGTGCACAGCTTGAACGACCCGTACGAGTTGAGCGTCGGGGTGCCCTCCGTCGAGGTCTTCCGGCGCCTGCGCACCGACGCCGGGCTCTCCGACAAGGACCCCGAAGCGATCGCGCTCGCCCTGCCCAACACCTGGCACGGGGTGGTCCTGCACCACGAAGGAGAGCCCATCGGCATGGGCCGCATCATCGGGGACGGCGGCACCGCCTTCCAGATCGTCGACATGTGTGTCCACCCCGCCCACCAAGGCCGCGGCCTCGGCCGGCGCATCATGGCCGCGCTCACCGAGGAACTGGAACGCCGGGCGCCCGCTACCGCCTACGTCTCACTGATCGCCGACGGCCCGGCCCGCTTCCTCTACGCAAAGTTCGGCTTCGCCGACACCGCCACCCACGACTCGATCGGCATGTACCGCGTCATCAGCAAACCCCCTGCGGCCAGCCGACCATCGGCGCAGCTCCAGGGCCCTTCCGAGTCGGGAATTCTGTTCAGGAGACGGGCAGTTCGCCGGTGGCGGTTCCGTTGTGGCCGGTGGTGAGGGTGCAGCGGGCAGGTCCCCACGGACGCTTCGATGACGGCAAGCGGCGGCAGGGCCACCAGCAGTCGGCCCGGCATGCCGCTGTCCATGGTGTACAGGCCGTTGAGCAAGAAGGCTCCTCGGTCGTCGTGGGCGACATCACCATGGATGCGGCGCAGGCGACGGCCAAGCGGGTGGCCGATGCCGGGCGTTCCGTACTCGCCGTCGAGTTCGACCTGGCCGACGAACGCTCGATCCAGGCCCTGGTCAGCCAGGCCGTCAGCGAACTCGGCCGGAATCGGCGGAATCGACGGGCTCTGCAACGTCGGTGCCGACCTGTCCGGGGACACCATGGGCCGCGACACCGACCTGCTGGGCATGGACCCGGCGGTCTTGCGGCGCAACCACGACGTGAACCTGCTCGGATATGCCCTCACCTGACGGGAGGTTTGTAGCCCAGCGGCAGGTGCAACTCCGCGCGGTTCATGGGCCGTCCCGAGCGCGCATGTGCGTCGAGAGGATGTTCACCCACATCACCGCAGCCTGGCTCGTCCGCCGCAGCACACCAGGCGATCCGGTGCGCCTGGACCGTTCGCATGCGCCACCGGCGACGGCACCGCGTTACGGCCTGGCCCCGGGCTGGTGAGCGTTGCCCGAGCCCGCGCTCCGTCGCCGTATGAGCGCCGACGCGGTCGTGTGACCCTGGCGGGCTCGGCCTTCCGCCGAGCCCGCCACGCCGGCTCCCTACCGGAGCCGGACTCGTGTCACGCCGTCAGCGCTGCAGTGTCAGCAGACCCGGACGGTAGGGCAGGAGGCCGTAGTCGCCGCCGGAGTTGGGGTTGCGCCCCTGGTAGAGCAACTGCAGATTGCAGGGATCGACGGTCATGGTCTGATCGGCGCTGGTGCGGATCAGTTCGCCATGGCTGATGTCGTTGGTCCAGGTGGCGCCACTGTTGGCCTTGCCGGCGAAGGGATTGCTCTCGGTCGCGGCCTGAGGTGTCCAGGAGCCGTTGAGACTGGTGGCCGTGAACGAGCGGAAGTAGCGGCCCTGCGAGCCGATCGCCTCGACGATCATGAGGTAGCGGTTCTGGCCCTGCAGCTTGTAGACCTGCGGGGCTTCGAACAGGTTGTTCCTCGTATCGCTCATGACCACTGTCGAGGTCGCGCCGAAGCTGCCAGGGAAGTTCCCGATCGGCATACTGGCCCGGTAGATCTTGCCGTTGTCACCGGCGAAGAACAGATACATGTTCGTCCCGTCGCCGATGAGCGTCTGGTCGATGGGACCTGTTCCGGAGTCGGTGATGCTTCCGGAGAAGAGCACCTGCTGGGACGACCAGCCGTTCGGGTTGGTGGGGTCGCTCGACGTCCGGTAGGAGAAGGCGGTTCCGCCCCACTGGTAGGCGAGCACCCAGATGCTCTTCGGTGCGAAGTAGAAGAGCGTGGGCGCCACGGTGGAAGCTGACATCGTGTTCTGGCCGGCCGAGGCCATCTCCGACCAGTGGGTGAACAGGCTGAAGTTCATCGAACCCCAACTCGTCCCCGTGTCGTGCGTCGTCGCATAGACGAGTTGCCTGCCGTTGTAGGGGACGACGGTGAAGTCCTTGAGCGAGACCCACCCCGGCTTGGGCTGCGCCAGCGCGCCCGTTGACGTCCAGCGGTAGGTCGACGGAAGATCGCACGGGCCGGGGGTGCCGCCGCCGACCTTGACGAGTTGCCACTGCTGGTTGGTGCCGCCCCAGTCGTCGTACTGGACGGTGTTCGCGTTGTCGGCGGTGGAGGCGCCTTGTATTTCGAGGGCCTTGCCGCTGTGGCGCGAGATGAGCCTTACGTAGCCGTCCGAGCTGTCGGCCAGCCGCCACTGCTGGTTGGTGCCGTTCAGGTCGGTCCACTGGACGATCGAGCCGCCGTTCGCGGTGGACCAGTTGTGGACGTCCAGCACCTTGCCCGAGTGGCGGGACTTGATGCGGTAGTAGCCGCCCCCGGAATCGACGAACTGCCACTGCTGCTGGTTCTGATCGTTCCTGGTCCACTGGGTGATGCGGGCGCCGTCGTCGGTCGCCATGTTGTAGACGTCCAGGGCCTTGCCGCTGTTGCGGTTGACCAGCACATACGAGGCGCTGGGGTCTACGGTCGCCGCTTCGGCGGGCTGGGCGCCGAGGAAGGTCGCCACGAGCAACAGGGGAGCGAGGACGGCGAGTAAGCGTCTTGGACGGACCGGGGACGGGGGGCGAAACCACATCGGAGGGCCTCCTTTGGGGGGCGGGTTGTGAGGTGACCTCGATGAACTGCGGAGCGGACGTACCGGGGGACAGGGCAATCTCGAATGTTTCGAAGAATTCCCGGATGCTTCGACGCCACAAGCTAGGAATGTGGGGCCCTCCGGTCAAGGCCTGTCTCCGATCTGTCCACAAACAGCGCTTCCCGCGGAGCGCCACGCGGTCGTCCCGACCGGACTCCCTCCGGAGTTCACGGATACGACTCGTCGGCCCAAGGCCACCGCACTGAGAAGAAAAGTCGAGTAAGCGGCATCCGCGTCCGCGTCGCAGGCCCCGGGGGCCGTGCCTCACGGAATCCGCCGTAGGCGGCGCCGGGACTCGCCTCCCGGCTCTCTCCGGGGATTTCAGAAAGTTTCGGGCAGAGAACCGAAACTTCTCCTGTGGCGGGGATTGACGATCCATCGTCCATGCCCCAATCTCCCTGTCTGAGAAGCCGGTCCTGGTTCGATATACCGAACCGCTCCGAACCGCTCCGGCCGAGCCGCACGGCAGATCCACGCACGGCAGACCAGCGCGCGCAGATCAGCGCACGCAGATCAGCGCACGGCTGGTGCACGAAGATCCGCGCAAAGATCCGCGCACCGAAGCCCCTGCGTCACCCCGTTTCGTTCCGGTGAGGTCCGCACCAGCGCATCCTGGCTCTTCGCGTTCTTCGCACAGTCGAAGAGGCACGCGACGCCGGGTGGCGGCCCCCCGGCTGAGCCGCGAGGGAGTACCCCCATGCCTGTACCGAAACACCGGCGCCCCCGCCCGCCGTACGTCGCCGGAGGGCCGACGTGATGCCGTCCATGCCGGTGGAGATCGTCCCTGTCCCCTGACGGCGGCGTCCGGTGATTCCGTGCTGTCGGCGGCCCGTGCGCGCGGACGGTCAGGCACGGACTCCCACCCGAATGCCGGCCCGCCCCGTCCGTCCGTCGAGTGACGGCGGACGACGCGTTTCCCCGCGCTTCAGTCCTTCGTGATGTCTGCATTGGAGGCACAGCCATGGGCTCGTATGCCCGTCCCGGCCCCGTTATCGGCCGGAAGATCCGCGGCCTGCTGTCGGCGCTGGTCATCGGCGTCCTCGGTACGGCCGCCGCACTGGTCGCGCCGCCGACCGCACACGCCGCCGAGAACACGCTCGGTGCCGCGGCGGCGCAGAGCGGCCGCTACTTCGGCACCGCCATCGCCTCGGGCAGGCTGGGTGACTCGGCCTACACGACGATCGCGGACCGTGAGTTCAACTCGGTGACGGCCGAGAACGAGATGAAGATCGACGCCACCGAACCCCAGCGTGGCCAGTTCAACTTCACCGCCGGTGACCGCGTCTACAACTGGGCGGTGCAGAACGGCAAACAGGTACGCGGCCACACCCTGGCCTGGCACTCCCAGCAGCCCGGCTGGATGCAGAGCCTCAGCGGCAGCACGCTGCGCCAGGCGATGATCGGTCACATCAACGGCGTGATGGCCCACTACAAAGGCAAGATCGCCCAGTGGGACGTCGTGAACGAGGCCTTCGCGGACGGCAGTTCGGGAGCCCGGCGCGACTCCAACCTGCAACGCACCGGCAACGACTGGATCGAGGTCGCCTTCCGCACCGCGCGCGCCGCCGACCCGGCCGCCAAGCTCTGCTACAACGACTACAACGTCGAGAACTGGACCTGGGCCAAGACCCAGGCCATGTACGCCATGGTCCGGGACTTCAAGCAGCGCGGCGTGCCGATCGACTGCGTCGGCTTCCAGGCGCACTTCAACAGCGGAAGCCCCTACAACAGCAACTTCCGCACCACCCTGCAGAACTTCGCGGCCCTCGGCGTCGACGTGGCCATCACCGAACTCGACATCCAGGGCGCCTCGGCCACGACCTACGCCAACGTGACCAACGACTGTCTGGCTGTCCCGCGCTGCCTCGGCATCACCGTCTGGGGCGTGCGCGACACCGACTCCTGGCGACCGGAGCACACGCCGCTGCTGTTCAACGGCAACGGCAGCAAGAAGCCCGCCTACACCGCCGTCCTCAACGCACTCAACGGCGGCTCCCCCACGCCCCCCTCGGACTCCGGGCCGATCAAGGGCGTCGGTTCGGGCCGCTGCCTGGACGTGCCCGGCACCAGCACCACCGACGGCACCCAGCTCCACCTGTGGGACTGCCACAACGGCACCAACCAGCAGTGGACGTACACCGCTGCCGGTGAGCTCAGGGTCTACGGCAACAAGTGCCTGGACGCCGCCGGCACGGGCAACGGCACCAAGGTCCAGATCTACAGCTGCTGGGGAGGCGACAACCAGAAATGGCGCCTCAACTCCGACGGATCCATCGTCGGCGTCCAGTCCGGCCTCTGCCTCGACGTCGCGGGCGGCACCGCCAACGGCAGCCTGATCCAGCTCTACTCCTGCTCGAACGGCAGCAACCAACGCTGGACGCGCACCTGATGGGCCTGCCCCGGACGAAAGGGTGAATCGATGAAGACCTGCGGTGCGGCTTCCCCCGCCCCTCCACGGAGACATCGCTGGTGGTCCCGCCTCGCCGCCCTGGTGGCGGCGACCCTCGCGATCGGCATGCTCGCCGTGGTGAATCCGGCGCCCGCCGAGGCGGCGACGGTGGACACCCAAGCCTGGTATGTCCTGGTCAATCGCAACAGCGGCAAGGCGCTGGACGTCTCCGGCGCGTCCACTGCCGACGGCGCGCGGGCCGGCCAGTGGACGCGCAACGACGGAGCCAACCAGCAGTGGCAGTTCGTGAACTCCGGCGACGGCTTCTACCGCCTCAAGGCCCGGCATTCGGAGAAGGTTCTCGACGTGGCCGGGGCCTCGAGCGCAGACGGTGCCGCGATCCAGCAGTGGGCCGACCACAACGGGGCCAACCAGCAGTTCCGCCTGGCCGACTCGGACGCGGGCCACGTCCGGCTGATCAACCGCACCAGCGGCAAGGCGGTGGAGGTGCAGGGCGCCTCCACCGCCGACGGCGGCAACGTCGTCCAGTACACCGACTGGGGCGGCGCCAACCAGCAGTGGCAGATGATCAAGCTGTCGTCCGGTGGCGGTGGCGGTGGCGGATGCGGCAGCGCCCCGACTCTGGCAAGTGGTACGCACACGATTCAGAGCGGCGGTAAGAGCCGCAGCTTCATCCTCAGGGTTCCCGCCAACTACGACAACAGCCGTCCCTACCGGCTGATCTTCGCGTTCCACTGGCGGGGCGGAACCGCCGGCGACGTCGCCTCGGGCGGCACGAGCGGGAACGCCTGGTCCTACTACGGCCAACAGGAACAGTCGAACAACAGCGCGATCCTTGTCGCCCCCCAGGGCCTCGGCAACGGCTGGGCCAATGCGGGCGGTGAGGACATCACCTTCGTCGACGACATGATCCGGCTCGTCGAGGGCGGCCTCTGTGTCAACCCGGCACAGCGTTTCGCCACGGGATTCAGCTGGGGCGGCGGTATGAGCCACGCACTCGCATGCAGCCGGGCGAACGTCTTCAGGGCCGTCGCGGTCATATCCGGCGCTCAGATCAGCGGATGCAGCGGCGGCACCCAGCCCATCGCCTACTTCGGAATCCACGGCGTCAGCGACTCCGTCCTCAGCATCGCGCAAGGACGGTCCCTGCGCGACAGATTCGTCAGCAACAACGGCTGCATCCCCCAGAGCCCGCGCGAACCCGCGCAGGGCAGCCGAACGCACATCACCACCACCTACGCGGGCTGCCGTGCCGGATACCCGGTCCAATGGGCCGCGTTCGACGGAGTCCACATACCCGGTCCGGTCGACGGCTCCTCCGGCGAAAGCGGCGTCACCACCTGGACCAAAGCAGAGATCTGGAGGTTCTTCGTACAGTTCCAGTGACACGCCCGCACCACGGAGTGGAGCCGGGGTGATCCTGGCTCCACTCCGTGAGAGGCCGAAGCCGCACCGAAGCGCTTCGGCGCGGCTTCGGCGTGAGATCGGGTGCGCTCCGCACGCGTGGTTCCCGGGAGCGGTGCAGGAACGCCAGCCTGAGCAGCCGACCCGCCGCACGAAGGCATTCGCCGGTGCGAAATACTCTCCCGATGAGCTCACGCACTTCCCCGATCAGCCAGGCGATCACGATACGGAGGGCCGTCGCGCGGGACGCCAAACGGCTCACGCGGCTCGTGCGTGGCTCAAGCGCCTACGAGGGTAGGTACGCAGCCGCAGTCGCGGGCTACCGGGTCGGTCCTGATTACATCGAGGCCCACCGCGCCTTTGTGGCCGTTGGTGCTGACGAGCCCGGAGGCCGGGTCCTCGGGTTCTACTCGCTCGTCCTCGCGCCACCGGAGCTCGACCTGCTGTTCGTCGCCGACGAAGCGCAAGGGCGGGGTATTGGACGGCAACTCGTGGCGCACATGCAGTCCGAGGCCCGAGCCGCCGGGCTCGACCGTCTCAAGGTCGTGTCGCATCTTCCCGCCGAGGACTTCTACCACCGTGTGGGTGCGGTGCGGACCGGGACCGTGCTTGCGAACCCGCCCGCCGTGCCGTGGGACCGTCCCGAATTCGAGTTCCGCATTTCTTCGGAATGACGCGGTGTGCCGGTTGGCGGGGCACCGGCTTCGCCCGCATCGGTGACATGGTGGCCGGCACGCAGGAGCCGCTGGACGCCGCGCGCTCCGTGTGTACAGCGGCTCCCTCGCCTCAGGCACCCGCATGGCCATCGACATCGCTTAGTGGGCGGTTCGTAAGGTGATGTCTGTTTCTTGCTGAGGTGGGAGCAAGGACGCTGGTGGAGGTTCTGCCGGCTATTGCGTCCTGGCGAAGTTGCCGGTGTCGGCCTCGGTGAGGATCCCGAGTTTGACCAGGCGTTTCAGCTTGGCGCGGGTGCCTTCGACGTTCTTCGGTTGCAGTTCGTGGCCGAGGGCTTCGCAGACGTCCTTGGCCCGTAGCGGCCCGGTCGTGTGGTTGAAGGCGGCGAGGATGCGGGGGTAGTCCGGGTGCTCGGGCAGGTCCGGCGCGACGGTTGGGAGCCGGTCGGCGAGGCCGGTGACGGTCTTGCGGGTGATCGTGAGGTGTTCCAGGTGCGTCTCGGCCTCCCGCCACCGGGTCTGCAGGTCGTCGATCTGTGCGCGGAGGTCGTCGGCCAGGGCGCGGGCGGCGTCTTCCTGGAGGTCCAGGGCATCGAGCAGGGGCCGGATGTTCACGCTGCCACCGCCTGTGCCGTGCGCCAGGTGGGGGCGTTCGCGCCGGTGAGGCGTCGGGTCATGACGTGGGTCATCGCCCAGTAGACGCGGGAGGCGGAGGAGGAGGGCGGTGCTCGTAGTCGCGGACCAGGCGCCGGTGCAGTATCAGGATCCCGTAGGTCTGCTCGACCCTCCACCGCTTCGGCTGCGGCACGAACCCCTTGTCCTGCGGGTTGCGTGCGACGATCTCGACGTCGATCCCCAGGCCGGCGCCGTGCAGGACGACCTGGTTCTTGAAGCCCTGGTCGACCAGGGCTTTGCGGACGGTTCCGCCGGCGTGCTGGGCGACCTGGTCCAGCAGGATGATGCCCGCGGTGTTGTCGTGGGTGTTCGCGGCGAGGACGACGACAGCGATGACCAGGCCGAGGACGTCCACGGCCAGGCCGCGTTTGCGGCCCGGCACCCGCTTGGCCGGATCGTGGCCGCTCGTGGCGGCGGGGACCCCGGCGGCCACATGGACACTCTGGGTGTCCAGGACCACCAGGGTCGGGTCCTCTAATCGCCGGGCGCGCTCCCGGACCTGGCAGCGCAGCAGTTCATGGATGACCTGGTCGGTCCCGTCGTCCCGCCACGCGGCGAAGTAGTAGTACGTCGCGCTCTTCTGCGGCAGGTCGTGCGGGAGATAGGCCCACTGGCAACCGGTCCGCCCCTGGTAGAGGATCGCGTTCACGATCTCCCGCATGTCGTAGGCGCCCTGGTGGCCGCTGACAGAGCGGTGCCGGTCCTTCCACGCGGTGATCACCGGCTCGATCAACGACCACTGCTCGTCCGATAAGTCACTCGGATACGGCTTGCGTTCACTCACCCGATCACATCAACAGATCAATAGCCGCGGACCGGCGGGTTCCGCCCCGCCACCACACCATCAGGCGACACCAGATCAACCCAAAAGCTCACGAACCGCCCACTTAGAGGTCCTAACAAAGGCGTTGGACATGTCGGTGGGTGATGAGACAGGTGGCGAGGCCGAGGAAGGCTTCATGGATGTCGTCGCGTCGTTCCCAGCGGATGCGCAGGCGGCGGAAGCCGTGGAGCCAGGAGATGGTGCGCTCGACGACCCAGCGGAAGATGCCCAGGCCGGAGCCGTGTGGCTGGCCTCGTTCGGCGATCGCGGGCCGGATGCCGCGTTTCCACAGCAGTCGCCGGTACTTGTCATGGTCGTAGCCGCGGTCCGCGAAGAGCATGTCCGGCCGTCTCCGCGGCCGCCCGACCGTGGCGGCCACGGGTGGAATCTTGTCCAGCAGCGGGATCAGCTGAGTGACGTCATTGCGATTGCCGCCGGTCAGCGACACCGCGAGCGGGATGCCCTGCCCGTCGACAAGGACGTGGTGCTTGCTGCCCGGCCGTGCGCGGTCGACCGGGCTGGGACCGCTTTTGGGCCCCGCCGGGCCGCCCGCACGTGGCCATGTGCAGCTTCACCCACACACCGGCCTCGTTCCAGGCAGCCAGGCGCCGCCAGCAGGTCATGCCCGAGCCGAAGCCCAGCTCCTGGGGCAGGTACTCCCACTGGATGCCCGTGTGCAGCACGAACAGGATCCCGCACAGGGCTTGTCGGTCCGGCACCCGCGGCCGGCCCGCCACCAGCTTCGGCCCCGGCTCGGGCAGTAACGGCTCTATGAGCGACCACAGTTCGTCCGACACGATCCACGGCCGCGACTGACGTTTCCCCACGACCAGACCAACGACCACCCAAGTCGAAAGTCACTTGTTCAACAACTTCTGTTAGGGCCTCTCAGGCTGCGGGGCCACCCCCGCAGCACGCTCATGAGGGGGCGGAGGAGGAAGACGTCGCCTCCCGCGCCGACGACGACAACACCAGACCCCCGCCAGTCCCAAGCGATCAATCCGGAAGTAGTTCATCGGCCCGTTCGGCGACCTCATGCCGTAGAGCAGCCCACAGGGCGCGCACGGCAGGGTGCGTCACGGCCTCACGGCGGACGGCCAGAGTGATGGGGAGCCGGATGTCGATCTCGTCGGGGAGCACTCGGCGCAGTTGCGTCCGCTGGGTCAGAAAGGCCGGTAGGACGCCGATGCCGGCTCCCTGCTGGGTGGCTTCGAGTTGGGCGAAGACGTTTGTCGAGGAGAAGGCGGGGGTGATGCCGGGAAGGTGGCGCTCGATGTCGAGGTCGCTGACCTGCAGCATGGACTCGATGTAGAAGATGAGCGGGTGTTCGCGCAGCTCGGCCGCCGTCTCCGGTCGGCCGTACTTGGTCAAGTAGTCGTCGCAGGCGTAGAGCCCCAGCGTGTAGTCGGTGAGGTGCTCGGTCACCAGGCGGCTGCTGGAGGGAACGCCGATGACTACAGCGAGATCGAAACCGGACGGGCGCAGGGCGAGCTGCCGTGTCGCGGTAACGAGTTCGACCTGGAGGCGGGGGTGCCGCCGGCGTACCCGTACGAGGGCGGGTGTGGCGAAGGCGGTGCCGAAGCCGTCGGGCGCGCTGACGCGCACCGTTCCGTGCAGGGACGGCGAGTCCTGACCCGCCACGGTGTCGGCGACGCGGTCGACGGCCTCCTCGATCGCGCGGGCGTTCTCCGAGACCGCTCTCCCGATGTCTGTCAGCGTCCATCCCTCCGGGCCGCGCTCGATGAGGCGCAGGCCGATGCTCTTCTCCAGTGCGGCGATGCGGCGTGACACGGTGGTGTGATCCACGCCGAGCGCGTCGGCGGCTGTCACCAGGCGTCCGGTACGGGACAGCGCGAGCAGATAGCGCAGATCGTCCGCACGCAGTCTGCGCGGATCGACGGAGCGATGGGAGCCGGCCGGCTGCGGGACAGGGTTCTCGTCCGGGAAAGGGGGGCGCACGCCCCGACCGTATCTGCACTTGCGCACAGTGGGTGTGCGCCATTGGTGGTTGTTCGCACATGCTGCGGGCCGCACAGTCGGGGCAGTGGGCGCGACATGCTCGCCGTTCTTGCCGAAAGGGCCGCCATGGTTGCCAGCCTTTCCCTCCCGCGGATCCTGCGCGTCGGCGGCGGCGCTGTCGGCGAACTGGGTGACGTCGTCGCAGGGTTGGGCCTGCGCCGCCCCTTGCTGGTGACGGACGCGTTCCTTGCCGGGACCGGTGCGGCGGAACGCCTGATGTCGGTGTTGAGGGACGTCGGACTACGGCCGTGCCTGTTCGCCGGTACCGTCCCGGATCCGACTACCGACTCGCTCGAGGTGGGCCTGGCCGTGCTGCGGGATCACGGGGCGGACTCGGTGATCGGGTTCGGCGGTGGCAGCCCGATGGACACCGCCAAGGCCCTCGGCATGCTGGGCGTCCAGGGCGGCCGGATGCGGGACTACAAGGCCCCGCACACCAGCCTCGGTCCGGCGCTTCCGGTGATCGCGGTCCCGACCACCGCGGGCAGCGGCTCGGAGGCCACCCAGTTCACCATCATCACCGACAGCGCCACGGACGAGAAGATGCTCTGCCCGGGGCCGGTCTTCCTGCCGGTCGCCGCCGTCGTCGACTTCGAACTCACCCTGTCGATGCCGGCCCGGCTGACCGCGGACACCGGTGTCGACGCGCTCACTCATGCCGTCGAGGCGTACGTGAGCCGCAGGGCCAACCCGTTCTCCGACGGCCTCGCCCTGACCGCGATCCGGACCATCGGCCACCACCTCCGTCGCGTCTACGCCGACGGGGGAGACCTCGTGGCACGCGAGGCGATGATGCTCGCCGCGACGCAGGCCGGCATCGCCTTCTCCAACTCCAGCGTGGCGCTCGTGCACGGCATGAGCCGTCCGATCGGCGCTCACTTCCACGTTGCCCACGGTCTGTCGAACGCGATGCTCTTCCCCGCGGTGACCGCTTTTTCCGTGCCCGCCGCCGAGAGCCGGTACGGCGACTGCGCCCGTGCACTCGGAGCCGCCACCGACGGCGACAGTGACTCCCTGGCCGTCGAGAGGTTCGTGGAGGCGCTCCGAGCCCTGTGCAAGGATCTTGAGGTGCCCACACCTCAAGCCCACGGCATCGACAAGGACGAGTGGTTCCGCCTGTCGCCCCTCATGGCAGAGCAGGCGCTCGCGTCCGGATCCCCGGCCAACAACCCCGTCGTACCCACCGTGAACGAGATCCAGGATCTCTACGCCCAGATCTACGCCTGACCGCCGGTGAGTGAGGAACGTGATGGCCACGACAGCAGGTCCGCACGGATGGCGAGGCGACGACCGTGACTGATACCGCAGGGGTCGAGATTCTCGCCGATGTCCATCGGGGCGTCGGCCGCATCCTGCTGAACCGGCCCAAGGCACTCAACGCCCTGACGACAGGCATGGTCGCCGCCATCGACCGTGTGCTCGCCGCGTGGGGGGACACACCTCTGTCCGCTGTGCTGATCGCCAGTACCAGCCCGAAGGCGTTCTGTGCCGGTGGAGACATCCGTACGATCCGCGAGTACAGCCTCGCCGGGGATACCGAGGCCAGTGAGCGGTTCTTCGCCTCCGAGTACCGGCTCAACGCCCGGATCGCCGAGTATCCCGTGCCGGTTGTGTCGCTCATCGACGGCCTGTGCATGGGCGGCGGTCTCGGTCTGTCCGTCCACGGCAGCTTCCGCGTCGTCAGCGAGCGCGCGGTGCTGGCGATGCCCGAGACCGGGATCGGGTTCTTCCCGGACATCGGGGCCAGCTACTTTCTGCCGAGGCTGCCCGGCGCGATCGGCATGTACCTGGCACTGACCGGGCACCGGCTCGACGCGGCCGACGCCCTGTACACGGGGCTGGCCACGCACTTCGTCCCCGCGGACGGGCTCGACGCGGTAGGGGAGGCCCTGGCCGGCAACCCCGGCGACCCGGTGGACGTGGTCCTGAATCGCCTGGCCAGCCGCTCCCCGGTGGCGGGCAGCGGGCTGGCGAAGGCACGCGGGGACGTGGACTGGGCGTTCGGCGCGCCGACCCTCGGCGAGATCGACAAACGCCTGCGGGACCTCGACACGCCCTGGGCGGCAGCCGCGCTGGCCGCCCTGGAGTCCGCCTCACCGCAGAGCCTGGAGATCACTCACGCCTTGCTGGCCCGGGGCAGGCAGCACACCTTGCGTGAGTGCCTCGCCGCCGAACTCTCCCTCACCCGCACGACCATCCGCACGCCGGACTTCCTGGAGGGTGTCCGTGCGGCCCTGGTCGACAAGGACCGCACCCCCAACTGGCGACGTGCGTAGCTCGGCGGACGGACGCTGCTGTCCTGAGCATGTCCGCCCACGCATGCGGGGCGGTCCGTGGAGCTGTGTGGCGCGTGCTGCGCGAGCCGATGGCGTGCGAGCCGTATGGCACAGGAGGCACCGAGACGGCTACAGCGGCGGCCCTTCGTGACCGTGGTCGCCACTGGATCGGCCGACGGCGACGTCTCCCCTCCGGTGACCGTGCCGGACGGAGGGGTTGCGGCCGGACTGCTCTCAGCCGTTGTCGGGCACCATTGAGACCACGACCTTGCCGGCCTTGGTGCGACCCTGCTCGACGTGCGCCATCGCATCGAGCGTCTGGTCGAACGGGAAGGTGCTGTCGATGACCGGGCGGAGCTTTCCGCTGTCGTAGAGGGCACCGATTTTCCGCAACTGGGAGCCGTTGGCCTGCATGAAGAAGAACTGGTAGCGCACGCCCAGCGCCCTGGCCCGCTTCCGCACCTTGCGGCTGAGAGTGTTCATGACCAGGCCCAGGAAGGAGGGGGCACCGAGTTGCTTGGCGAAGCCGGCGTCCGGCGGGCCGACGACGCTGATAGCCAGGCCGCCGGGCTTCAGTACGGTCAGCGACTTCTCGAGATTCGCTCCGCCCACGGAGTCCAGCACGAGGTCGTAGCCGGACAGCACCTTCGAGAAGTCCTCCTTGGTGAAGTCGACGACGACGTCGGCGCCGAGGCTCCTGACCAACTTCTCGGTGTCGGTGTCCGTGGTCGTCGCCACCGTGGCGCCG
Organism: Streptomyces akebiae; assembly: GCF_019599145.1. Classification (NCBI taxonomy): domain Bacteria; kingdom Bacillati; phylum Actinomycetota; class Actinomycetes; order Kitasatosporales; family Streptomycetaceae; genus Streptomyces; species Streptomyces akebiae. The sequence continues at coordinate 9,109,141 of NZ_CP080647.1, forward strand.
AGGTGCTTGGCGAGCTGGATCACCGTCGAGCCGAGGCCACCGGCACCGGCGTGGATGAGCACCTTCTGCCCCGGCTTCACATGGGCCTTGTCGATGAGAAGCTGCCAGGCGGCCAGGGCCACCAGCGGCACCGCGGCTGCCTCGTGGAGGGTGAGGGAGGCCGGCTTGGGCGCGACGTCGTCCACGTCGATCGCGATGAACTCCGCGAAGGCTCCGATCCGCAGATCGCGCGGACGAGCGTAGACCTCGTCGCCGACCTTGAGTCCGTGTACGGCGGAACCGACCCGCGTCACGACCCCTGCCACGTCGTGGCCGAGCACGAACGGACGCCTGTACTTCAGAAGCTGCTTGAATTCCCCGTTGCGGACCAGTTTGTCCAGCGGGTTGATGCTGGCGGCGCTCACTTTGACCAGCACGTCGCGGGCCCCGACCGTGGGCTCTGGTACTTCGGCGGCGCGCACGCCGTCCTTGCCGTACTTCTCGACGACGAATGCCTTCATGCCGGCCGCCTTTCCGTGTGGGTGTTCCGGTGGTTGATGGGATTCTTCGCGCAGGTGACCCCGGCGCTCGTCGTTCGTGTGCGGCCGGGTTGATGTGCTGGTCATGACGCTACTAGCTGAGTATATAAAAGTAAACGCAGGAGAGGGGGGATCTCCCCTCATGGATGCGTGGATCGCGGCCCTACGGGGCGCTGGCGTGGGCCCCGGTCCCTGCCGGACACGGGTCGGGTGCGGCTCGTCCCGGTGGTGATGGGGCTCCTGCGGTGGGGCGATCGTCATGGCGCCGACCCGGAAGGTCCTGCCCTATGGGTGCGACATCGCGGATGCGGCGCGTATGTCGACGCGCGGATCCGCTGCGAGGGGCCACGTCGTGCAGGCGGAAGGCATCGTGCGTCCCCGGCCCCGCGTTTCGCATGTGGCCCATGGGCTGAATGTGATTGCGCCAGGTGTTCGTGGTGGCTTGTTCAGCCGGTGGGTTCAGACCGTCGGGGCGGCCGCTCCGCCTGCCGCGGGCGTCGTGGTCGTGGGCTGGTGGGCGGGGAGCGGTCCAGGAAGCGCAGGGCGCTCAGGTCCGCCCCCCGTGGCGTGGGTGTAGTCGGACGGCCCGTCTCAGGATTCCGGTTTGGGGCCCTGTGGTGCGGTCAGCGCTTTGTGGGTCGATTCCAGGATCTTCTCCGACAGTTCCGTGCCCGCCGTGGCCCGGGCGAGCAGGATCGCGCCGACCAGAGTGGCCACCATGGGGAGGCCGTCGTTGCCGTCGGCACTCATCCATGCGGCGAATTCCTGGACTCCGCCCGCGTACGTCTCGCGCACCTCCCTGGCTGTGGGCTCGCGAGCCATGTCCCCGGCGAATCCGGCGGTGGGGCAACCGGTTCCGGGCTGGTCACGGTGCTCGGCCGACAGGTAGAAGTCGACGAGGGCGGCGCGCGCGGTTTCGCGGTCGCCGTGGTCCGTGTCGAACCCCGCCAGGAGTACGTCCAGGTCCCCGAAAGCGGCTTGAGCCGCCTCGGTCACCAGCGCTTCCTTGGACGGGAACTGCTTGTAGAAGCCACCCGTGGTCAGCCCGATGGACTTCATCAGATCGGCGACGCTGATGCCGTTCACGCCGCGTTCCCGGAACAGCTTGGAGGCCGCGGCGACCGCGCGCCTGCGGTTCTCGAGCGCTTGTGCCTGCGAAACCCGACTCATCACTCACCCGCCCACGTTAGATAGTTAAGTGCATCTATCGTACGCGAAGTGCCGGGCGGCCGGTCGCGACGCCCTCCTGCCGTGCCGCTGCTTCCTGCCACCGGAAGGCGTGGAGCCTGGGGATTCGCTCAGTCTCCGGTCGCGGGTGGGGCGGGGTGGTGGTGGGCGGGATCGCGGCCGTTGACCGGATCGCTTTAGATAGCTATCGTAATCTAAAGCCAGGTCGGCACTCCGGCCCCTCTCCTCATCCCGCCAGCCAGAAATGAGATCCCCCATGACTACGCAGAACAAGACCGCTGTCGTCACCGGCGCGTCCGCCGGCCTGGGTGCCGCTTACGCGCAGCGGCTTGCCGACCGGGGTTACGACCTGGTCCTGGTGGCCCGCAACGCTGCGCGGCTGGAGACGCTGGCGGCGGACATCCGCGGCCGAACGGGCCGTGCGGTGGACATCGTCGCCGCGGATCTCACCGATGCGGCGCAGATCTCGGTGGTCGAGGAGCGTCTGCGGACCGACGAGAGCGTCGAGATACTGGTCAACAACGCCGGTGGGGGGCTGTTCACGCCGCTGGCGGTCTCCGACGCGGCGGCTTCCGAGGCGCTGATCAACCTCAACGTGACCTCGCTGACCAGGCTGACCACCGCGGTCCTGCCGGGCCTGACGGCCCGCGGGCGGGGCACGGTGGTGAACGTCTCCTCCGCGCTGGCTCTCAACATCCTGCCCGTGAGCGCCGTCTACAGCGGTACGAAGAGCTATGTGCTGACGTTCTCCCAGGCTCTGCAGCAGGAACTCGCCGAGAGCCCGGTCGTGGTGCAGGCTGTGCTGCCGGGTGCTGTCCGCACGGAGTTCTGGGACGGTTCCGGTGCCGATCTCGGGGCGTTCCCGGATGAGTGGATCATGAGTGCTGACGATGTCGTCGACGCGGCGCTCGCCGGCCTCGACGCGGGGGAACTGGTCACCATTCCGTCACTGCCCCAGATCAGCGACTGGGAGTCGTTCGAGAAGGCGCGTCAGACACTCGTCCCGAACCTGTCGCTGAAGGCCCCGGCCGACCGCTACCGCGGCTGACCACCACTCCGACCCCCCGTACGGGAGGCCCTTCGCGGCAACGGCGCGGCCGCCGCCGCACACGACCGATGGGGCCTCCGGCGCGAGAGGGGGACCGAGACGCCCGGCGGCCTCCCTCTCGCATGAACAGCCGGATCCAGCACCGCGACGGCGGTGGTCATGCGCGCGGCAAGCCCGTCCGCACCGTCCACTGCCCCTCCGCGCGGTTCGCCTTCCACGGGGAAGGTCAGCGGGCCCATCCGACCGGTCACCGCCTACGCGCCACCTGCGGGGCAGCACTCCGCCCCGCAGCTCTCTCACCCTTACTAAAAGGAACATCCATGTCGAACGCACTGTGGAACCCGATCATCGCCGGGGAGATCTCCCTGCCGCACCGACTGGCGATGGCCCCCATGACACGGGACCGGTCCACCCCTGAAGGCATACCCACCGAGCTGAACGCCGAGTACTACGCCCAGCGCGCCTCGCACGCCCTCATCATCACCGAGGGCACCCAGCCCAACGCCGACGGCCAGGGCTACCTGCTCACCCCCGGCATCCACAATGACGAGCAGATCGCCGGGTGGCGCAAGGTCACCGACGCCGTACACAAGGCCGACGGACGCATCGTCATCCAGCTCATGCACGCCGGACGGATGTCCCACCCGGACAACACCCCCCACCACCGGCAGCCGGTCGCCCCCTCCCCGGTCCAGCCGGCGGGCGACATGTTCACCCTGTCCGGCCCGCAGGAGATGCCGGTACCGCGCGAACTGTCCACCGAGGAGGTCGCCGCGACGGTCGAGGACTTCCGGCGCGCCGCCGCGGCCGCCATCGAGGCCGGTGCCGACGGCGTCGAGATCCACGGCGCCAACGGCTACCTGGTGCACCAGTTCCTCGCCGGCAACACCAACCAGCGCACCGACCGCTACGGCGGCTCCATCGACAACCGCATCCGCTTCGCGGTGGAGGTCGCCACCGCCGTGGCCGAGGAGATCGGCGCCGGCCGCACCGGTTTCCGGATCTCTCCCGGCAACCCGTTCAACGACATCGCGGAGAGCGACACCCACGAGCTGTACCCGGCACTGGTGCGCGCCCTCGCCCCGCTCGACCTCGCCTACCTGCACATCGGCCACGGCGGCGACGACGAACTCCTGCACACCCTCCGCAAGCTGTGGCCGACGACCTTGGTCCTCAACCGGGCCGGCACCGACATCGCCACCCGCGCGAAGGACGTCGAAAACGGCCTCGCCGATGTCGTCACTGTCGGCGTGATGGCCCTCGCCAACCCCGACCTGGTCGAGCGTGTACGAACCGGCGCGCCGCTCAACACCCCCGACCCCGCCACCTTCTACGGCGGCGGCGAGGCCGGCTACACCGATTACCCCACTTTGTCCGCCTGATGAACCCGGCCCACACCGCCTGACAAACCCCGGCCGTACCCGGTCCTGGTGGGCCGGTATGGACAGATGGCCCGCCGACAGAAGCATGGCCACAAGTCAATGTGGGCCGTTCTCCTGCCTGTTCGAACCGATTCCACAGTCCGTCACCCGGGCGGAGCCGCTCCGTCCATCCCTATCGGAGAATCCCATGTCTTCCTCGAACGTCGAAACCCAGGCGTCCACCGCCGACCTGCACCAGATCGCGGACGAGTACGTCAGGCGCGTCAACCTGCGTGACCTCGACGCCCTGTTCGCCCTGTACACGCCGGACTTCCGCTCCCACGCCGCCGACGGAACCACCACCGGCCTCGCGGAGACCCGCGCGGTGCTGGCGTCGTTCCTCGACGCGGTCCCCGACTTCGCTGCTACGCCGGTCCGTGTCGTCGCCGAGGACGACTGGTTCGCGATCAGCTTCATCCTCACCGGCACGAACACCGGGCCCTTCAACGGCACTCCCGCCACCGGCCGATCGATCCAGGTGCTGGAGATGCGCATGTTCAAGGTGGTCGACGGGAAGCTCGCCGAGCACTGGGGCCTCATCGACCTGGCGACGCTCTTCGCCCAGTTGCAGTCTTGAGAAGGTCTAGCTGAGTCGCTGCCCGTTCCCCCCATTCGCCAGGGGGGGGACGGGCCGGCCGCAGCGTCGCCGGGCGCCCACGGCCGCGGCCGGGTGAAGAAGCCCTGCTCGTCTCGACCGGGATTCCGCAGCCGGTCAGCCGCTTGAGTCAGTCGGGTGTTGTTGATGTCGCTGGGCGTGCTCTCCATGTCCATCGCCTCGCACATCTACCGCGCCGCAGCGGCGCGCGTCGGCTGCGGCAGTCCAGCGCCGTGATCTGCTGGTAGGCCGGTTGGTCCGGCTGCTGTACCGGGGTCGGCGGCGCGAGCGGCTGCGGATCGACAGCTCCACTGGCCCGAGCCCGTCGTGCTCCCACGACTGGCTCGGCCGGGTGAAGGTCGCCGGCCTCGGACCGCTGGGCGAAGAGGCCCGCGTAGGTGCGTTCCAGCAGGTCTTGCCCGATGGGCGCCTGATCCTTGGCAACGACCTCGCGTGGATCGTCATCGGCGCAGGGACGGCAGCTCGCGGCTCCAGCGCGGACACGGGTCTACGCCGGGCTCGGCAAGGACCCCATAGGCGCATTCGCCGAGCGCACGCTGTCGCTGTAGGTGACCTGACCCGCATCTCCCGCGCGCCCTCGCGCCTCTCGACCTCGCGTACCTGCACTTCGGACACGGCGGGGACGGTCTGACCGATGTCGTCACCGTGGGTTCGATGGCCCTCGCCAACCCCGACCTGGTCGGGCGGGTGCGCACCGGCGCCGCGCTGAACACCCCCGACCCCGCCACCTTCTACGGCGGCGGCGCGGTCGGCTACACCGACTACCCCGTCCTCACCGCCTGACAAACCCCGGCGATACCGGCTCTGGCGCCGGTATCCCCCAACGGCCCCATGGAGGTGCCTCGTGTCTGAGCACACTGCTGTTGAACTGAGCCCGGAAGCGACCGAGTTCGCGGAGTTCTTCGCCGGACTGGCGGTTCCCGAGTCCGAGTTGGATGCGATGCGCATCGTGTCGGAGGGCGTCCATGTCACGGCCAGGGAGCCGGAAGGTGTCACCTATCGGGAGGTGGACGCAGGCGGCGTTCTGGGAATCTGGTGCGAACCCGTCGACGCCAACACCGACTACGTCCTCCTGCACGGCCACGCCGGCGGCTCCGTTCTGTCGTCGGCGTTCGTCGACCGTAAGCTCGCCGGCCATATTGCCAAGGCGGCAGGAGCCCCCGTCCTGGTCCTGGACTTTCGGCGAGCACCGGAACACAAGTACCCGGCCCAGGTGGACGACGCGGAGGCGGCCTTCAACTGGCTGATCTCCGAAGGGTACGAGCCGGCGAACATCATCACGATCGGCCACTCGATCGGCGGGTTCATCGCTGTCGCCCTGGCGCTTCGTCTCCGCGACAAGAAGCAGCTCCTGCCCGGCGCCATCGTCTCGATTTCCCCTTGGTGCGACCTCGAGATCGCCAACGAGACCATGGTGACCAACGCCGAGACGGACAAGATACTCAGCAAGGAACTGCTGACCTTCTTCCGAGAGGCCTGGATCGGCGGCACGGGCATCGAGTTCACGGACACCAGGATCAACCTGAACCGGGCGGACCTGAGCGGACTGCCCCCGACCCTTGTCTCCTGGGGATCGTACGAGGTCCTGGCCGGCGAGGACGAGGAGTTCGCCGCCCGGGTCAAGGACGCCGGAATCGACACGGCGACCGTGGTGGTGCCGGGAGGCCAGCACTCCTACGTCTATGGCGCCGGCCGGGTTCCGGAGGTCGACGCCGCTATAGCGCAGATCGGCGCGTGGGTCCGGGAGAAGACGAAGATCTGACCGGGTGCGACCAGCTGGTGCGCCACATCGGCTTCCCGATGCCGTCGGTGTCCTTTTCTCTCCGCCTCTTCCCCGCCCGGGTGCGGCCACCGTTGATGCACAGGTCGTGACTGCGCATCAACGGTGGCCGCGCCGCGGTGGGAGGCGGTGCGCTTCCCACCGCTCGGCCGCGGTCTCCTTCAGCGTGTGCCGCTAGATCAGGTGCGGCGAGGCGAGTCGCTGGGTCCCCCCGGTCGGCACTCGCGATCCTGAGTACCCCGCGCCTGCACGCACGTCGCCCGTGCAGGCCGATCGACGATCCCGCCCCGCCGCCAAGCCTGGCGGCCCCTTGGAGGCAGGTGCCAGGGAGCACAACGCTACCCGGGCCCAAACCCGCTCTGGCCTGGCTGCAGCGCAGCTCGCCGGAACCTGCTGCCCGTCCCCGCTGCTTCACCATGGCCCGCATGGAGGGGAACGTTGCCGCCGGGACGCCCAACCTCAGTGGGACCGCCTACGAAGCGCTGACCGAAGTGGTCGGCCGACTCGCCTCAGGCTCCACCTCTGCCCGGAGATCGACTCGACGCCCTGCAGAGGTGGGTGGGCCGTGGTCGTGTCTCTATGCCTTCCCCGCCTCTTCTACAGTCAGCACGATCTTGCCGGTGGTGCGGCCGGTCTCGCCCAGGGCGTGGGCCCTGGCGGCCTCGGAGAGTGGGAAGGTGGCCTCGATGTGGGCCCGCAGGGCGCCGGTCTCGACGAGGTCGGCGATGGCTTGCATGCCTGCGCGGTCGGCCTCGACGAGGAGACTCTCGAAGCGGACGCCCCGCTCGGCGAAGTCGGCCATCTCGTCGGGGCCGATGGGCGCTGCCGGAAGGATCGAGATGAGAGTGCCGCCCGAGCGCAGCACGGCGAGGGAGCGGACGCGGCCGGTGGTGTCCCTTGAGACCGAGTCGAGGACCACGTCGATGTCCTTGACTGCCTCGGTGAAGTCGACCGTGTGGTAGTCGATGGCCTCGTCCACTCCCAGGGAGCGCAGGAAGTCGTGCTTGGCGGCACTGGCCGTGCCGATGACGTACGCGCCGCGGGACTTTGCGATCTGGACGGCGAGATGGCCGACGCCGCCGGCCGCCGCGTGGATGAAGACACGCTGCCCGGGCTGGACATCAGCGGTGTCGACGAGTACCTGGTAGGCGGTCAGGGCCGCGAGCGGGAGCGCGCCGGCCTGGACGTGGTCGATACCGGCGGGCTTGTGGACGAAGGCGCGGGCCGGGCCGGTCACGTACTCGGCGTGCGAACCGACCCCGTGGGGGTAGGGCAGCATGCCGAAGACCTCGTCGCCCGGCTTGAACAGGGTGACGCCGATGCCAACCGCCTCGACGACTCCGGAGACGTCCCAGCCCAGGATGAGGGGCAGGCCGCCTGCGGTCATGGGCTGGGCGCGGTTCCACCAGTCGGTCGGGTTGACGCCGGCCGCGCGGACGGCGATCAGGATCTCACTCAACCCCGGCTCGGGCCGGGGAAGTTCAACCTCCTTGAGTACCTCGGGGGAGCCGTGGGTGTCCTGGCGGATGGCGCGCATCGTGGCGGTATCGGGATTCGTCATGCGTCCAGCGTCGACGCCCACCCCTCCGCAGTGCCATGGCGTGAATGCCAACTTTCAACGAGATCATGCCATGGCGTCGGGGCTGAAGCAGACGATCTACGAGGTCTGCCCGACGACACGGCGCCCCATGGCGCCTTCAGGCGTCAGGTACCGGCGGGGGACGGGCGATCCATTTGTCGTGCTCTACGTGCCTTCCTGGGTCGGTCGCAGTAATTCGTAGGGCTGAGGCACCCAGAGGAGCTGGGTGCCGCTTCGTCGTGCTGCCGGTCGCGCCCTCGAGATGCTTGGCCACCCGGATCCCCACGACGATTCGGCCGCCGATCGGGAGGTGTGCATACCTGCGGGGCGAACTCGCCGTCTCCGTGACCGATACGGTGACAGATCCGCTTGCAGCTCGCTGTCCGTAACGTCGGACGCGGTCGGCGCACTCGCGCGTACCGCGGGAGACGACATGGCGACCGCGATCATCGAAACCGGAAGCAAGGACGGGATGTCGGCGGATCCGGTGGTGCAAGGGTCTCGACAAGGCACCGCGGGTGCTGAAGCGGGGCGGGACCGTCATCATCACTACCGGGCCACCCGACCCCGCGTTCACCCGGGAGGGCGGCGCCCATACCGTCGTCCGGCTGGCCGTGGCCGCCCTGAGCTACCGGATCCGCCGACGTGCTCGACGGCACCAGGTGACGTACTCGTACCTGTTCATGAAGGCCGGCGGCGACCGACTCCGCGAACTCGCCGCCGAGATCATCCGGCCGTTCGTGGACTCCGCGTTCGACTTCGGCCAGATCTGCGAAGCCATGGCCCACCTCGGCAAGGACGCACCAAGGACGCACCAAGGCCGACAAGGTCGTCATCCGTGTGGCATGACCACGCCCGACCTGCCGCCCCCGGTGGCCCGGCCGCCAAGCCCTCCGCGCACAGAACGCGTCGCCGTCTCAGGAGGAGCGTGACCCGCGCGAGCACCGGAAACTCCCCACCACAACCAACCCATCGGAGGACCACATGGACACGTCGCGAAGTAGCTCGCAGTCCGCAGGACACATTGCCGTCGAGGGCCACGCGGGGGTGCTTGTCGCCCGTTTCCACGGAGGCCCGCATGCGTTGTTCGATCCCGAGATCTCCAAGCAGCTGAAAGAGTTGGTCGATCGTGCAGACCGCGATCCGGACATCCACGCGGTCGTCTTCACCGGTACGCATCCTGACCGCTTCCTGAGTCATTCCGATGCGCGCTGGCTACAAGCAGGTGGCACTGGATTCCCGCCGATCAACACGCGCTTCGCCAAGCTCGCAGCGCGTACGGCGAGGCTCATCAACAGGGTGCCGATCGTCAGGACGCTCGCGGGAATGACCCGGCTCAAGTCACTTCTGCAGCTCGACAGCTTCCATGCCACCTTCCTGAAGATGAATGCAAGCGGCACGATCTTCGTCGCGGCACTCAACGGTTCGGCCCTTGCAGTCGGCGCGGAACTGGCATTTGCCTGTGATCTGCGCATCATGGCAGACGGAGAGCATGTCATCGGCCTGACAGAAGTCCTGCTCGGACTGACACCGGGCGGCGGCGGGTCTCAGCGACTGCCTCGTCTGATCGGTACACAGCAGACGTTGGTCGCCGTTCTCGAAGGCAGGCCGTTCACGCCCGCAGAGGCTCTCGCGCTCGGTGCGGTCGACGAAGTGGTGCCACAGGAAGAGGTCCTCGGCAGGGCGATCGAGCGCGCAGAGTACCTGAGCCTACGCTCGAAGAAATCTCTCGGAGCCATCAAGCGATCCATCTACTTCGGCAGTTCCCTGTCGCTGGAGGACGGCTTGCAGTTCGAGCACGCCGAGTTCCTGGTCAGAGACCAATCGAAGGAAGGTCAGGAGCGGCTGCTTGAGTACATCGCCACCACGGACGCCACTGGCGAGCTTCCTCTGCTGAATCGTGAAACGTACGCGCGAGCACTCGCCACCGGGCGAATCGGAGGTAGCAGCCCACAGCCTGCCGCTGGCTCAAGCGCAACGGCATCGACGGCTCCGGAGTCGCCACCCTCATGAAAGACGCCGGCCTGACCAACGGCTGAAGTTTCCCCGTGATCTCGGACACTCGATGGTTATGCAGCGAGGGCGTGCTGTTGCCGCTGCCTGGTCTCGGCTGGGGTGAGGTAGCCGAAAATCTTGTGCTTGCGCAGGCAGCGGCGGTTGTAGAAGGTCTCGATGAGGTCTGAGTCCGCAGGTAGGACCCCGGGCCGTGGGGCAGCCGGGAGAGCGGGTGCATCGATATGTCACTCGGCAGCGGTCCATTGTCTGTTGGTGACTCGTCGGTTGTGAGGCTGATGTGTCGCAGCATGTCTGGGCGCCCGGAGAGGCATTCCTCTCGGGCGCTTGGCACTGGCGTTGCAGCGGCGATTGCAAGCGGGGAGCGCTCCAAGAGGTGCAGAGCGCGCCCCGCGCTTCCGACGGGCACGCGTCGGATCGCAGCGGACAGGAACCAGTCGACGGCGTTTCCAGGGATGAGCGCCAGGGCCCCAGTGGGGTGGCCGGCGAGGATTCTGTTGACGGCCGACGCCATGAGTCTTGCCGAAGATGGCGAGTCCAGGCGCTGCGTCCGTGGCAGCCCTGATGATGAAAGCCCGTCGCTGGCCTGTCGCCCCTGCTCCAGAGGGCGGCAGGTGGCGAGGCGGCCGACCGTCGCCGTCGGCGACCCTTTGGATTACGTTCGCAATACCATAGACTGGTGAGTCGGTGAAGGGCAACCGGCTCTTCCGGCCGGCGAAGGAGCGTGTGCTGTGGTGCGGTACGCGAAAGAGCACAAGGTGGAGACGAGGCGGCGGATCATCGAGACAGCGGGTCGCCGATTCAAGCAAGACGGTATCGACGGCTCCGGGGTCTCGACGCTCATGAAGGACGCGGGGCTGACCAACGGGGCATTCTACGCTCACTTCGAATCCAAAGATGACCTCGTCACCACGGCAATCGCCGACCAGTTGCAGGCGCAGGCCGAGAGCGTCGTCGCGCGGGCTGCGCCTGGCCGGGCCGGACTCGAGCAGATTGTGCGCGGGTACCTGTCACCCCAGCATCGCGAAAGCCTTGGCGACGGCTGCCCCAACGCCGCTCTGCTCGACGAGATCGGGCGCTGCACCGACACAACCAGGCAGGCGTACACCGACGGTGTGCTGGTCCTCATCGACGGAATTGCCGCCCGTATGGCGCCCGAAGCCCCGAATTCCGCGCGCGTGAAGGCGCTCAGCCTCCTCGGCCTGATGGCCGGGACGCTGCAGCTTGCACGCGCCTTGACCGACACGCAACTCGCCCATGAGCTCCTCGATCAGGGGATAAACAACGCCCTCGCCCTGCTCGACGCTGGGCAGCACATCTGACGCACCACATCCCCAGCCCGGGCTGTAGCTCCGGGGGTGCCTCCATCTGTTCGGTCAAGGGCTTGTGGGCCTGGTAGGCGATCGCAAGCTTGTCGGTTCGTGTGGCCAGGCCGCGCCACTGCTTGAGGCGGTTGGTTGGGTAGGCCGCGCGACGAGGTGCTTGCCATGTGCAGGCCCTTTTCCGCGCGGCCCCCTCCGAACCCGCCGTACGAGTTTCCCGGTAACGGGCTCTCCAGTGACCTATTTCATGACGCCGCTGGTTGGCTTTACTGAGTGGATTGCGTCATGGCAACCGGAGCAGACCACCAGAGTGTCAATCCCCTCGAATCGCGGAGACCTTCCTATGCAGCCAGCCCCTCACCGAGGCTGGACCAGTAGTCGTTTTCGTAGTCGATCGGGCTCTTGAAGCCGCACACGCTGTGTAGCCGACGGCTGTTGTAGAAGTCGGTGATCCAGGTCGCGATCCGGATTCGGGCCTCGGTGCGTGTGGCGAAGGCGTGCCGGTGGACGTACTCGACCTTCAGCACACTGTTGAATGCCTCGCTGACGGCATTGTCGAAGCACGAGCCGACCCGTCCCATGGACTGGAAGACGCCCAGCCGGCGACAGACCCGGCGGAACCTCCGAGAGCCGTACTCGCTGCCGCGGTCCGTATGGAAAATGACACCGCGGACGTCCCCGCCGCGAGTCGCCGCGGCCATGTGCAGAGCGGCGACGACCAGTTCGGCATCGTGACGGGCACCCATCGCTTACCCGAGCAGGCGGCGGGAGAACAGATCGATGACCGTGGCCAAATACAGCTTGCCCTCACCGGTCTCGATCTCCGTCATGTCCCCGCACCAGACCAGGTCGGGCGCCTCGGCGATGAAGTCGCGGCGCACGAAGTCCGGGGCGGCCGGCCGTCTGCCCGGCCGGGTCAGCCCCCGCCGTCTGCGCACCTTCCGCGCGACCAGGCCCAGCTCGGCCATGATCTTCGCGATGGTGTTCACCGAGACCCGCCAGCCCTGCCTCACCAGCCTGATCCAGATCTTCGGCGAGCCGTAGGTGCCGCCGGACGCGTCGAACTCTGCCTTCACCGCTTCGATCAGATGCTGTCTGCGCAGCTCACGCCTGGTGGGCTGACGGGTGCGGTGTTTGTAGAACCACGACTCACTCACGCCCAGGGCGCGGCAGGAGACGCGGTGCGAAATGCCGTGCTCGGTCCTGAAGTCGCTGATCACCCCGACGACGGACGCCGGGTCCGCCACGGCTACTTCACCCACAGGACCATGCAGCGTTTGAGGACATCACGCTCCATGACCAGTTCCTTGTTGTCCCGCTTGAGCTGGGCGTTCTCCCGCCGCAACCGCTCCAGCTCGTCACTTTCGCCGGCCGGTGCGGTCCCTGCCCGACGGGCACGGGAGACCCAGCTCGCCAGGGTGGTCTCGTTGATCCCCAGGTCCTCGGCGACCTCGGCGATCTGTCTTGCCGGTCTCCGTGACGATCCGCACAGCCCCCTCGCGGAACTCCGGGTCGAACTTCCGTCGCTTCTCCGCCATGACTCCCAACTTCCCCTGCAGTCACGGTCTTCACGCTACGAGGGGAGGGACAAGAGTCTTGCGCCGTTTCTTTGCCATGACCTGGCACCATTCAGTAGGTGGCTCTCCCTTGTTGAGGTCGGCGAGCTTTCGGATGTGGTGCACTCGCACGTCTTCCGGCGTCCCGCATAGCTCGCACTTCCCCCGCGAGAGCCGGGTAATCAGCTCTCTTCTGGGGCGGGGGTTGGCCACTTGACGGTCCATGAGAACCGCTGCCTTCTGTCGCGTCAGTGAGATTCCGCCGAATCGTGCGACCAGTGGCTTCCTACCTGCGCTGCGGGGGACACTGGTGTCGGCGTACACGTGAACGTCCCCACCCGCGTACGGATGAAAAGGGACAGTTGCTGATGCGTTGAGACCTGCTGCTCGGCACTCTGCTGCTTGGTCGGTGAGAGGCGGCGGAAGGCGGTCGGCGGTGGTCCTGGATCCGCATCGATGGTTGGAATTGCGGCGCTTCCGGAGTCTGCTGGAGTCCGGGGCGATCAGCTTGTCGGAGGTGGCCCGGGAGACTGGGCTGGACCGGAAGACGGTCCGCAAGTATCTGTCGGCACCAGGTCCGGCGACCCCGCCACGACGGTCGCCGAACGGGCGGTCGAAGGCGAGGGTGATCGACGAGTTCGCGCCGCTGGTCGACTCGATGCTGCGGGCGGAGATCCTGATGAAGGCCGCGGTGATCCACGGGCGGCTGGCTGCGGAGTACGGGTTCACCGGCAACTACCAGCGCGTCAAGCTCTACGTTCAGGAAGCCCGGCCTCGCATCGCTGAGGAACTCGGCATCACGCCGAAGGAACTCGCCGGCATGCACCGCCGGTTCGAGGTCATCCCCGGCGCCCAGGCCCAGGTCGACTGGGGCGACGAGGGCAGGATCCTCGCCCACATGGGCATTCCGAAGGTCTACTCCTTCCACATGACGCTGTCGTACTCGCGAGACCCGTTCTGCTGCTTCACCACCAGCCAGGACCTCCAGACGTTCTTCGACTGCCACCGACGGGCCTTCGCCCACTTCGGCGGCGTCCCGATGACGATCGTCTACGACCGCACGAAGACCGTCGTCCGCCGCCATGTCGCTCCGGGCGAGGCGGTCCCGCTGCATCCGGAAGCGGTCGGTTTCGCCGGCCATTACGACTTCGACATCGACGTCCTGGCCGCCTACCGGCCCACCGGCAAGGGACGCGTCGAACGGCAGGTCCTCATCGTCCGTGACCACGTCCTGTCCGGCCGGTCGTTCTCCTCCGTCGAGGAGATGGACGCCGCCTTCACTACCTGGGTGCCGCAGCGACGGGCTCAGGCCCACAGGACTCACCAGCAGATCATCGGCGAGCGGGCGGCCCGCGACCACATGGCCCTCAAACCGCTGCCGGAGACTCCGTATCTGGTGGCCGAACGGCATCTGCGACCGGTCGGCAAGGACTGCCTGGTCGCCTTCGGCGGCAACCTCTACTCGGTGCCCGCCCGCAAGGTCCGACCGCGTCAGCTGGTGGAGATCAGGGCCACGAAATCGCAGGTCATGCTGCATTCCACCATCGCGGACACCAGCGGCGAAACGCTGCTGGCCACCCATCCGCGGGCGATCGGCCGCGGGGTTCGCGTCGTCGAAGAGGCCCACTGGGACGGTCTGCCCACCGGCAAGGGACGCCGCACCACCACCGGCGATGTCCTGCCACGGCCTCGCCATGAACGTCCGTTGGGCGAGGAGGCCGGACCCTTGCAGGCCCTGCTGAACCGGGCCGCGGCCACCCGCGTCGAGGTCGGCCGCCGTCCGCTGTCGGTCTATGACGAGCTGACCGGCACCCGTCCCTTCACCACCCGTCCGAGCACGAGGGAAACGTCTTGAGCGAGCTGGTCTCCACCCGCATCCGCAATACGGCCGGCAAGCTCGGCCTGCCCCACCTGGCCGAAACGATCAACGAGTACACGCGGCGGGCCGACGAGGGCAAGATGGGCTACCTCGACTTCCTCGACCTGGTGCTGTCAGAGGAACTCGCCGTCCGTGACGACCGCCGCTTCCGCCAGGGCCTGCGGCTCTCCCGGCTGCCGCACCACAAGACACTCGACGAGTACGACTTCTCCTTCCAGCCCGACCTCGACCCGCGCAAGGTCAAGGACCTGGCCACCCTCTCGTTCGTCGACGGCAAGGCGAACGCCGCCCTGCTCGGGCCGCCCGGGGTCGGCAAGACACACATCGCCGTCGCTCTCGCGGTCGCGGCCTGCCGGGCCGGCTACTCGATCTACTTCACCAGCCTCGACGACATGGTCCGCAACCTCAAAACCGCCGAAGCCGCCGGACGTCTGACGAACAAGCTCGGCACCTACCTGCGGCCAAGCGTTCTCGTCGTCGACGAGGTCGGCTACCAGCCCCTCGAACGAGCCGAGGCAAACCTGGTCTTCCAGGTCATCTCAAAGCGTTACGAGAAGGGCTCGATCATCCTGACCTCGAACAAGACCTTCAGCGAATGGGGCCAGGTCTTCGGCGACGAGGTCCTCGCCACCGCCATCCTCGACCGTCTCCTCCATCACTGCGAAGTGATCTCCATCAACGGTCCCAGCTACCGGCTCAGGAACCGCCTCAAGGCGATCGAGCGGGACAACGACGTGGCCTGACGCCCCACGTCGCTTCCGCCGGCCGAGCACTTGATCAGTTGTTGCTCACCCGCTGAAAGATCTCGGAGAACTCGCCGTTCTCGATCAGTCCGGCGATCACGTCGGTCATGTTGTCGATGCCGGGATCCCTGACGATCAGGCCGTCCGAGACCCAGAAGTACCGGCCCCCGAGGGCCTCGTCGGTCCCTGCCCAGAGTTTCATCAGGCGCTCGACTTCCGCGACGGTGAACACGGTCGCGGTCCAACGAGATTCATCCTTCAGAGTCACGAAGACATCGACGTTGCAGACCTCGTCCAAGTCCTCGCCGTCGCTGGGCAGGAACGACGCCTGGAAGCCCTCCGTGCGGACCCGATACCAGGGCTCGTCCCACCCTCGCTCGATCGGTTCAGACGATGTGCTGTGGCTCATCGCGCGAGTGTCCCTGGTCGGGGCATCGATCTCAACCGAGATCCTCTGCCGTGCTGCCGCTGCCCGCGGTCAGAGCTGGGGACGTTGGGCCGTACGCAACTGGGGAGAAAAGTCCGTACGCCGACAACTGGCATCGAAGCATGTGCGGAGCCCATACGGTGTCTCGACTTTGGCCTGTAACGGGCCGTCATCTTGGACACCGTCGAGCGGTGCTTCGCTGCCAGTGTCTTGAGCAACGAGGTTTCCATGGCCCAACGCAGCCGATGCAATCGGCATACGTTGCCGGCCAGAAGGTAGTACTGGACGAAGCCCCGATACTCGGCCCCGTAGACGTTGACAATGGTGTAGTCGTCGTCGTTGAGAGGTAATCCGTCGCCCTAGGGCTCGCGCCCCGTAGGCGAAATCCCGCGTTCGTCCTTATTGCACTTCATGGCGTGACGTAGGTGCCCCACTCATCTCCTCGAATGTCCTCACTGGACATCGCCCACGCCGCAGAGGGTGCGTCGGCCATGCATCAAAGCCGTCACAGGACATGGCATCGGTTTTAGTAGCCTTTCCGATGGATGCGAACTTTCATCGACTGGAGATTGGAGTTCAGGCAATACAGCTTTCGCCTTATCACGCGGGCCCCTCAGTGCACCGTCCCTGGCAACTGAGCCCGGTCGCTGATTCTCTGGCATGCTCTGGTCCCCATCACCTTTCGGATCCAGGTGAGCCATCAGGCCCAGGAATATCCCTCCAATTCCTCCCGGCTGGGCCGGGGATACAACAAGGCGCCTCGTGGCGCACATGCACCGTTCGACGGTGTTTCGCTGCTTGTAGGCCTTGCTGTCGAAGCCGGGCGGACGGCCACCGAGTCGGCCTCGCCGCAGGCGGTGGCCGACTTGGTCGGACGGCTGCGGGATGACCGCGCGGATGCCCCGGCGCCGCAGGTGGCTGCGAATGGCGCGTGAGGAATACGCGCGGTCGGCCAGAACGGCCAGGGGCCGGGTCCGAGGCCTGCCCGGGCCCTCGCGGGGCACGCGGATGCGGGACATCCCCATCTCGAAGGCGGGTGCATCACCTGCCTGGCCTGCGGTGACAGTGAAGGCGAGGGGCCGTGCGTGGCCGTCTGCAGCGGGGTGGACCTTGGTGCTCAGTCCGCCGCGAGAGCGTCCGAGCGCGTGGTCGGCGGGTTCGCCGGAGCGGGCCGCCCCTTTTGAGTGCTCCGGCGGCGTGCTGGTGGGCCCGGACGACGGTGGAGTCCACCGACACGGTCCAGTCGATGTCGTCGTCGGCGTCCGCCACTGCCAGGACGGCGGCGAGGATCCTCTCCCAGGTGCCGTCGACGGCCCATCTGATCAGCCGCTTGTGAGCGGTCTGGAACGAGCCGAGCTGGTTGGGAAGGTCGCCCAGGGCGAGTTGGTGCGGTACTTCCACGCGATGGCTTTGAGGGTGCGGCGGTGGTCGGCCCATCGCCGCCCGCGGACCGGATCCGCCGGCATCGGCGGCTCGATCCGGTCCCACATCGCATCGGTGATCACTAATCGGACGGACACATCCGATCAACTGACCAACCCATCAAAGAGACACGCGCTAGGAGGCGCGTTCACCGGGATCCCGGTGCGCCAGAGCGTCGTCGCCTCCGTTCTGCGTTGGGTCGGCTGACCCTGCTAAGTCATGCCCTGTCCGCCCCTCGGCGTGATGCGGGAGGCAGCGTGCAGCGGTCGGTAACGGAGTCTCTTCGGTTCGGCGGCCGCCCTGTTCGTGCCGCCCAGTGCGCGTGGAGGGGCATCGGTGGAGAAGTCACGGGAGGGATGCCACCCGGACTCGTGGCCTGCGCAGCGACGCGATCGTCGCGGCGGGGTGTGCTGCGGGGAGCCCGCTCCTCGCACCGCATGTGAGTACGATCATAATTCTATGTTGGATCAGGTCCTTGTCTGTGAGTCGGCTGGCCACTTATGGTCGTACGGTCGTAATGTAAAAGGCGCGTAAGCGTGCTGGCGCATCGCCCCCCCGTGAACCCGCTGGCCAAAGAGGACCAGTAGCCCTCCCAGCCGAAAGGGGCTTCCCGTGAAGTTGCTGGTCTTGTCGAAGATGGCGCCGGGGGCGGCCGGGGAGCCGTGGGGTTCGAAGTGGGCGGACGCCGACACGACCGCCGGGGGACGGAGCCCGGCCCCTGGTCCCATCGCCTCCTTCGCCCGGTTCGTCCTGTTGGGTGGTGGCGTCGGGGTCGCGTCCAGCACCGCCGTGGTCGGTCTCGCCGGACTGATGCCCTGGGCTGCGGCGAATGCTCTGATCACCGTCGCCTCGACTCTCCTCAGTACGGAGCTCCACGCCCGTTTCACCTTCGGGGCAGGGCGTGCCGGATGGCGTGAGCACTGGCAGTCCACAGGGTCGGCCACGGCCGCTTATGTGGTGACCTCCACCGCGGTGCTCGTCCTGCATCTCGTGCAGCCGTCGGCCGGAGTGTTCTATGAGCAGGTCGTCTACCTCACCGCCGCCGGACTCGCGGGCATCGGGCGTTTCCTGGTGCTGCGTGTGTTCGTCTTCGCCCATGGCCGGACCCGGACCACGGCGCGGGCCATGAGCCCGGCGCCGGCACGGGAGTCGGGCGCCAAGGTGTCCCTGCTCTTCCCGGTGCCGACGCTATGAGTAGCCGCCTGACAGTGTCTTCCTCACCGATGGCCGCCGACTTCTTCGGGCTCCGAAATGGTCCGCACCTTCTGAATCATTGAATGCCGCTGGCTCGGCGTGAAGCCGAGCACCGACAGCGGCAGGCTGACTGTGCGCATGACTGGTCAGCCGACTGTAGGCAGAGCGTGAGGACCTCTGCGGTCGGCGCTGGTCGGGCGCGGCGGTGCCGGTCGTGCCGGCCTGACCAGTCCGGTGTCGTAGGCGAAGATCACGGCCTGGACGCGGTCGCGGGCGCCGATCTTGGCGAGGATGTGGCTGACGTGGGTCTTCACGGTGGATTCGGCCAGCGACAACCGCTCGCCGATCTCGATGTTGCTCCAGCCGGAGGCCATGGCAGTCAGCACTTCGCGCTCGCGCCGGGTCAGGGATCCGTGTTCGCGCCGGGTCAGGAAGGCGGGCTGCCGCTGGTGGCCGGGGGCGCGGCCGGGCAGCCGGTCGGGGAAGGTGTCGATGAGCTGGCGAGTCAGGCTGGGGGCGATGACCACGTCCCCGGCGGCCACGGACCGGATACCCGCGACGAGTTCGTCGGGTGGCGCGTCCTTCAGCAGAAACCCCCTGGCGCCGGCCCGCAGGGCGTCGTACGCGTGCTCGTCGATGTCGAAGGTGGTCAGGATCAGGACGCGGGAGCGGCCTTCGGCCTCGATGATGCGGCGGGTGGCCTCGATGCCGTCCATGCCGGGCATCCGTACGTCCATGAGTACGACGTCGGGGCGCAGTTCAGCGACTTTGCGGACCGCCTCCGTTCCGTGTGCGGCCTCGCCCACCACGGTCAGATCGGGGTGCTGTTCCAGAAGTATCCGGAAGCCGAAGCGCTGCAGGGCGTGGTCGTCGACGATGAGAACGGTGGTCATGCCAAGTCTCCGTGTGAGCGGTGGTGGGGGTGGTGGGGCTGGTGGGGCCGAGAAGGGCACGGACGGTCCGATCACCGCGGGAGTTGGGGCCCGCGACGCCCTCTCCTTGGCGGAGGGCAACCCGCTTGCGTATGCCAACAGCCGCTGACCGCCGCCGACATGGCCGTCCACCCGTGGGGTGCACGACGGTCCGGTGTCCTCGGCGGTGACGTCTGCCGTGTCGAGGGTGGGGATGACGATGACATGCGTCGCGTGCCAAGGATGCGGCGTACTTGACGATGTTGGTCAGGACTTGGTGGACGATGCGGTGGACGGCGAGCTGGAGCCCAGGGTGCGGCCTGCCGCGTCGCCCTCGGTGTGCGGGGTGGCGGCGCGGTCCCACCGCAACAGGGCGTCGAGATCGACCAGGCCCGACTGTGATGAGTATGGGTGTCACTCCGGTATCCCGCCGTCGTCACGGATGACGGAGTCGGCGCCGTACGTCTCCACGGGCGACAGTCGGTCGCCGGTTGAGCGTGCGGAGTTGCCCATCGAAGTCCCTCGCGGGAACGGCATGGCCGAGTATGCTGATGCCTCCGGTGGTCGGGCCGACGGCGCACTTCGCGAACGTGCAGATCACGTTTCCGACGCTATCGATGAAGGAACGGCACCGGATCCGTCGCCATATCGGTCATGGAACCGTCAAGTCTGGTTGAACGGGGCAGCGGGAGTGGCTCGGGGTGAGCGCAGTCATTTAAGCTTTCAAGCAAATGGACCTTTACGGACGACGCCAGGAGCAGGCAGCCCTTGACCGGATCCTTGACGGTGCTCGGCAAGGCGACGGGGCAACGCTGGTGCTGTGGGGTGACCCCGGCATCGGCAAGACCGCCCTGCTGGAATACGTGGCTGAGTCCGCGGCTGCGGACTTCACTGTCTTGAGATGCGCGGGCACTCGTCTTGAGTCGGGGCTCACGTTCGCCGCTCTGCAAGAATTGCTGTGGCCGGTGACGGAGCGGATCAGCACCCTTCCGGAGCCGCAGGCCAACGCCTTGAACGGGGCGCTCGGGATGAGCGGCGACGTGGCGGACCGGTTCCTGATCGGCGTGGCCGTACTGACGCTCGTCGGTGAGCTGGCCAAGGAACGGCCGGTGCTCATCATCGCCGACGACGCCCAATGGCTCGACGAGCCATCCGCACAGTGCCTGGCCTTCGCCGCGCGCCGACTGCGCAACGAGCCCGTGGTCATGCTCCTCACCGGACACGACGACCCCGTCGACGGCCCCTGGGAGAACGCGGCGGCCATGGAGGTCCAGAAGCTAGGCGACGAGGACGCCCAGCTCCTCGCCCGGGCCGTCGCACCACACGCGGACGAGGCGGTGATCCGCCGCACGGTCCACGCGGCAGCCGGGAATCCCCTCGCACTCCAGGAACTGCCCACGTCCCTGGCGGCCGGCGACATCTCGGCGCACCCTTTTGCCGATAAGCAGGTCGCCGTAGGGCCACGCCTGCGCCGTGCCTTCCGCGCCCGGATCGAGAGGTTGTCCGCGGCTGCCCGCACCGCGCTCCTTCTCGCCGCCTCCGATGACCGTAGCGATCGAAACACCATGTGCCAGGCCGGACTTGTGCTCGGCCTCGACGCAGTCGCGTGGGACGAGGCGCTGCACTCGGGCCTGCTCACCGAGCGCTCGGACGGTCGCATCTGCTTCCGCCACCAGCTGATGGAGGCGGTGGTCTACGACTTGGCGCCGCCCGCGAACCGCCAGGCCGTTCATCATGCGCTCGCCTCCGTGCTGACCGGTGAGAACGCCGATGAACTGCGGCCTTGGCACCTCGCCGCAGCTTTGGAAGCCGTGGGGCTACCCGACGAGGAGGTGGCCCGGCTGCTGGAGGAGTCGGCCCACCGGTCCTGGGCGCGCGGTGGCTGTGCCACGGCTGCCCGTGCCCTGCGGCGTGCGGCGAAATTCTCCCCTTCAACGGACGACGCGGCCAGGCGACTGGCTCACGGAGCGAGGGCGGCCTGGGAGGCCGGCCACGTCGGGGTGGCGCGGGGCATGCTGGAGCGGGCCGAAGGGATGTCCTCCGCGGCCACGGTCGCGGAGCTCAGCATGGGGTTGCGCGGGCTGATCGAGTTCGCACACGGCGATCTGGAAACCGCCTGCCGTCAGCTGACCCGGGACATGGAGCGGGTGGCCGATCCCGGTCAGGCGTTGATGCTCGGCAGTATGGCGCTGCGGGCGGCGTGGGCGGCCAGTCATGACGCACTGCAGCGCGAGGCGCTCCAACGGCTCGAGCGGCGGCTCCCGCAAAGGAATTTCCCGAACGCCGATCTGCTGCCGTTGCTGCGCCAATGGTGGACGGAGGAGAGCGGCGGCGCCGATGACCGACAGCAGGGCGTGGCCCCCGTCCCTGAAATCCTCACCCGGCTCAGCGGCAGTTCCTGGCTCCTGATGCCCCCGGCACCTCTGGCGGTGGCCTGGGGCATCGAGTCCGCCCTGCACGAGGCGCTCCGCCGTGAAATCGACATGCTGCGGCACACGGACCAGGTCACCGCGCTGACCCAGGCGCTGGCCCAGACTGTGGCGCTCGACATCGCGCGAAGCTCCTGGGCCTCGGCCACGGCGAACGCCCTTGAGGGGCTCCAAGTGGCCGAGGGGACCGGCGATGACCACCTGGCGGCGCAGTGCCGCGCCAATCTCGGATGGCTGGCAGCCGCCCGAGGCGAGGAGCGGACCGTCGCAGACTTCGCCGCTTGGTGCATCGAGGTATGGGTGCCACGTGGGGTGCGCGTCTTCAGTGCCTGCGCTGAGTGGAACCTCGGCATGTCGGCGCTCTTCGCAGGCCGGGCCGAGGAGGCGCTGGACCGCCTGGTCCGGCTGGGTGAGCACGGACATCAAGCGGTGAACGCCACCATCGCGGTGCTCGCCGCGCCGGACACCGCCGAGGCCGCCCTCCAGGTCGGGCGGCGGGCGACGGCCGAGGAACAGGCACGGCTGTTGCGAAGGTGGGCCGAACGTACGAACGCACCGTGGGTGATCTCCGCGACGCACCTGGTCCATGCACTGCTGGCATCCCGAGACGATGCGGAGAAGCAGTTCCGGCTTGCGCTGGAGGTCCCCGGAGCCGAGTCGCGGCCCTTCAACTACGCCCGGACGCGACTGCTGTACGGCGAGTGGCTCAGGCGGGCCCGCCGCCGCACAGATGCCCGGACACAGCTGGCCGAAGCCGCGAAAACCTTCGAGCGGCTCGGCGCGGCTCCCTTGCTCGCCCGCACCCGGGCCGAACAGGAACTGGCCGGGCAGCAACCACGCCGTGACTCCGCGCGGGCACAAGCAACCCTTACGGCACAGGAGTTGAGAGTCGTCAAGCTGGCCGCGGAGGGGCTCACCAACCGGGAGATCGGGGCGCAGTTGCTGATCAGTCCCCGCACGGTGAGTCATCACCTGGCCAACGTGTTCCCCAAACTCGGTATCGTCTCGCGCGCAGACCTCGCGCGCATCGACTTCGAGGACGGGCTGCGTCTGATGGGGTGACCGGCTGTATTCCCGGGCTGCCCGGTTTCTTACCGTAGTGATGATCTCCGTCACGGTCCTTCGGGTTGGGGCAGCCGCCGTACCAGGTCCACCCAGGTGGCCTGCAGGTGTGCGGTGGCCACCCCGCGCTCCTTGCGCAGGTAGTCCGCGGCTTCGAAGCTCGTGAAGGCGAGAAGGGCGTGGGCCAGCATGTCGTGGTCTCCGTCTACTCCGGTCTCTCGCAGGAGAGTTGAGACATGACGGTGGTAGGTCCGGCCGGTGTCCGAGGCATTGCGGCGTGCGTAGGACACCTGGCGTCCCAGCGCGGCGCCCAGGTCCGCGTCGGCGGCGATGCGCTCAAGCAGCGCGCAGCCGAACGCTGCCAGACGCTCTTGCGCAGGTGCTCCTGGCCCCAGGGGAGGAGGACCCGAGGTATGCACATCCTGGAACTCCGCCTCGGCTTCGTCGAGGAGAGCGACCAGGAGGCCGTTGCGGTTGCCGAACCGGCGATAGAGCGTGCCCTTTCCTACCCCGGCGGCTTCGGCTACCTCCCGCATCGTCACCTTCTCGGCTCCCTGTTCAGCGATCAGTTGTGCGGCCGCTCCCAGTAGCCGGGAGCGATTGCGCGCGGCATCGGATCGCTCGGCGGTGACGCCGATCGATGCGTTGTTCGGTGTATCCGTCACCATTGACTCCGTCATTTCGGGCGTACGTACATACACGCATCCGTCCTGGATCTGCCCCTGGGCGCACTTGGACGGGAGGGTCGGCCGAGGGTCGAGGGGGCCGACCGGCGCGCAGGTCGTCATAGGAACCACGGAACCGGCCGTCACCGGCTGCCCGGCCCCGGAACGTCTGACGGGGACGGTCGCCGCTCAGGGTTTTCGGGGCCACGGCGTCATGGATGCCGTCAGCAGTCGGCTTGGCAGGGCGGTAGGTGCGGGACGCTTCTCAGTGCGTAGGGGACGGGGTGCCGCGGAAGGTGCGCCGGTAGCTGAGTGGGGAGACGCCGATGGCGGCATGCAGGTGTTCGCGCAGGGATGTGCCGCCGGCGAAGCCGACTTGGCCGGCGATCTCGTCCACCGGCAGGTCGGTGGTTTCCAGGAGGTGCCGTGCCCGGTCGACGCGCTGCCGGATCAGCCAGCGTCCCGGGCTCATGCCCACTTCCTCGGTGAAGCGGCGGGCGAAGGTGCGCAAGCTCATGTGGGAGTGCTCGGCGAGGTCCGTGAGAGTCATGGGTTCGTGGAGGTTTTCCAGGGCCCACTGGCGGGCGGTGGCCGTCCCGTTGGCCGTGGTCTCGGGCACCGGGTGCAGGATGTACTGCGCCTGCCCTCCTTCGCGCCACGGAGGGGCGACGCACATGCGGGCCACCCGGTTGGCGACTTCGCTGCCGTGGTCCTTGCGGATGATGTGCAGGCAGACGTCGAGCCCGGAGGCGGCCCCGGCCGAGGTCAGCACGTCTCCGTCGTCGATGAAAAGTACGTCCGGATCGAGTGCGACTTGTGGGAAGCGTGTTCGAAAGAGGTCCGCGACCATCCAGTGGGTGGTGGCCGGCCGACCGTCGAGGAGACCGGCTGCGGCGAGGACGAAAGCGCCGGTGCAGATCGATACGAGGCGGGTGCCCGGGGTCACGGACGCGAGTGCCTGGACCAGCACTTGAGGAATCCCCGCTGTGACGTCGGTGGAGGTGAAGGGTGGGATGACGACGGTGTCGGCGGTGCGCAGCGCTTCCGGGCCGTGCTCGACGGTGATCGAGAAGTCGGAGTTGGTGCGTACCGGGCGGCCGTCGACGCTGCAGGTGATGACCTCGTAGCGGCCGTCCGCTGCTCCGAAAACCCGGCTGGGAATGCCTAGTTCGAAGGGGTAAACGCCTTCTACGGCCAGAACGACGACTCGGTGCACAGGTGCCATGGCGTGATCCCGTCGAATGTTGCAATTCATGCCATGATATCGGACGGCGGCGGCAACACGCTGGACGCTTCACGCGCAGCGTCACCTACGCGCCACAAGGCAAGGTCCCCTGTTCTCGCCGAGTTCGAAGGCAGCGCCGTGAACACGACGACCGGACCCGTCCGCCGCAGCACTTCCCGAGGCGGACTCGGCGGGGGCTCCAGCCCGTTGAGCTGCGGGCGCTCATGACCCGCCTCGCTTGGCGCGGAACGAGGTGCGGCCGTTTCGCCGAACCATCGCGACGGTGGTGGCAAGGCTGCCGCGCTTCAGGTCGGGGCGCAGGCCGTCCCCGAGGCGGTGTATCTGGTCGGTGTGCCAGCTGATGTCCAGTACCCCGTCCAGGGCCTTCAGGTCGGTGATCTTGCCCAGCAGGTTTCTCATGCCGTAGCGCACCTGGTGAGCCGTGAGTGCCTCGGCTCGTCCTTCGAGGATGAGCCGGCCCGCGTCCGGCGTGGTGATGGTCGGCCGGCCGATGCCGACCACGTCGCATTCGCCGGCTTGTACGGCTCGCTGCATGGCGTCGCGGGTACGGAATCCGCCTGTGACGGCGAGGGGGATGTCGCCCACGAGCTTGCGAACGGTGCGGGCGTACTCCAGGAAGTACGCCTCGCGTGCCCTGGTGCTGGGGGCCGCCGAGCCGCTCATCGCCATGGACTCGTACGTACCGCCGCTGACCTCGATGAGGTCGATGCCTTCGCGGGCGAGCGCCGCCAGCACGGCCTGGGACTCGGCCTCGGTGAATCCGCCGCGCTGGAAGTCCGCCGAGTTGAGTTTGATGCCCACCGCGAAGCCGGGCCCGACGCGGCCACGGATGCGGCGGACGACCTCCAGGCCGAAACGCATCCGCCCCTGGAGGTCACCGCCCCACTTGTCGTCGCGTCGGTTCGACAGCGGTGACAGGAACTGCGAGATGAGATACCCGTGGGCCCCTTGCACCTGAACGCCGTTGAAGCCGGCTGTCTCGCACACGGCCGCGGCCGTGGCGAAGCGTTCGATGATCTCCTCGATCTCTGCCGGTCGCAGCTCCCGCGGCGTCGTGGCTCCGGGAAGTTTCGCCGGGATCGGGCTGGGCGCCACGGGCGTGTGCCCGAGTGCCAACGGGTTGGCCTGGCGCCCGGGGTGGTTGAGCTGTGCCCAGATCGCACCGCCCGAGTCCTGGGCCGACTTGGCCCAGCGCGAGAGAGCGCCTAGATCACGCTCGTCCTCGATGACGATGTTGCCCGGTTCGCCGAGCTGTGTGCGGTCGACCATGACGTTGCCGGTGATCATGAGGCCGTAGCCGCCCCTGCTCCATGTGGAGTACAGACGGCCGAGGCGTTCGTCGGGTGCGTTGGCCCTGTTCCCCAACGACTCGCTGAGCGCCGACTTCATCAGGCGGTTGGCCAGTATCTGGCCGTTCGGGAGAGTGAGGGAGGTGTCCAGCGTATTCATCCGGGCTCTTCTTCGGTGCGGTCGGCGTCAGCCGGGGGGCGGGTTCAGGCAGTGCGGTCGGCGGATCGTCACATGAAGGCCGGAGGGGGCTGGTAGCCCTCGAGTTCCCGGCCGAGGAGCTCGGCGAACTTGATGGTGGTGAGGTCGCCGCCGCTCGGACCCATCACCTGGAGCCCGACAGGCAGACCGTCCCGGCCGGTTCGGACGGGAATGGTCGTCGCCGGAGAACCGGCCACGTTGGCGATGGCGCTCCACTTGACCTGGTCCCAGTACGGGCGGGACCGCTCGTTGACCTGGATCCGCCGTCCGAATCGGTCGATCGGTTTGTTGTGATGAGGCGGTGCCGTGGTGGGGGTGACCGGCATGAGCAGGACGTCGAAGTCCCGGAAGAACTCGGTCCACCGTTGCCGCAGCTCATGGCGTGCCACATCCGCCTGGAGCCAGCTGTAGTGGGACTGGAAGGTCCCGCGCAAGGCGTACAGCGCCTCTCCACGAGGATGCTGGGCAAGACGCGCGAGGAGCGCAGTGTTGGAGGCCGCTGTCAGTCCGGATCGGTCGTAGGTGAACGCACCGAACAGCAGGCGTAGGAAAATGTCATGACTGGTCGCCATGTCACCGGGGAGGCCGGAGGGCCGCAACTCGACCTTGGCGCCGGCCGCCTTGAGGGCATTGAGGGCGTCGTCCATCGCTGTGGCGACGTCGTGGTCGACGGGGCACGAGGGATCCTCGGGCCACACCGCGACGCGGAAGCCGTCCAGCTCGCCCGCCCTGGGGGGTGCGAGGGTGTAGCTGAAACCGCCGTCGCGCTCGGGCGGCCCCACCGTCGCGTGGAGGATGGGGACGAGGTCGCGGGCCTCGCGCACCTGGGCGCCCGCACAGGCGAGGTCGATCTCACCCCACCGCCCGACACCGGGTCCGCCCGGCACGTGGCCGATGAGCGGGATGGACCGCCAGGTCGCCTTGTGTCCGTAGAGGCCGTTGAAGTGTGCGGGGATCCGGGTGGATCCCCCGATCTCCGAGCCGAAGTCGAAAGCGGTCAGCCCCGCGGCCGTGGCCACGGCGCCGCCCCCTGCGGAGCCCCCGGACGTGCGCGCGGTGTTCCACGGGTTGAGAGTCGGTCCGAACACCGGGTTGTCCGCCTGGACGTCCTGGTTCCCCGGGGGCATGTTGGTCTTGCCGATGATCACCGCACCTGCGGCACGCAGCCGTCGCACCGCCTCGGCGTCCTGTTCGGGCACGTAGTTCCGGAGGTGGGGCCGGCCACACACGGTCCGCAGACCGGCGGTCTCGTAGCTGTCCTTCAGCGTGATCGGCAGACCGTGCAGCGGACCGAGTTCTGCCCCGCTCTCGCGTTTCGCGTCGGCATTCCTTGCATCGCGCCGCGCCCGGTCGACGTCGAGGGTGACGATCGCGTTGAGCGTCCGGTTGTGGGCGTCGATGCGGCTCAGGTAGACATCGAGCAGTTCCTCACTCGACACCTCGCCCGAGGCCAGCGCACTCAACTGGTCCACGGCTGACTGGAACGGGAGGTCATGCACGGGGAGCCTCGTTTCGCTGCGCCGATTGGGCGGGCCCATAGGCCGAGAGGGGGCGGTCCCCTGATCCCTCATGGGCGAACGGTCATACTATTACGACCATACGTTAATTTCTAGCCTTCTCCCCTCGTGAAGTTCGGTTGTCACCGGATCGGAGCCCGGCCCACGTTCGCGCCGCGGGAGGCGCGCCAGATCAGTCGCAGCCCTCATCGTGTTCCGTCCGGGCGTCACCGCGGCCGATGTGAGGCAACGCTCGCGCGCCATTCGATCAAGCTCAGGACTCGAGGAACCCAATGGCCCTTGCGACGAAATCCTCGTGGTTCTGGAAGACGGCCCCGTGGGCGGAGTCAGGGTAGAGGGGGACAAGTTCGCTCTTGGGTAGGCGGGCGGCCAGGTCGATGGTGTTCATGCTGGGTACCATCCGGTCGTTCTCGCCGTTTGCCACGAGGACTGGTTGGCGAATCGTCGACAGGTCTGACGGTGACTGGCGGCCCCATCGTTTGACGGCCTTCATCTGGGCACGGACCGCCGGTAGCGATATGTCCTTGTCGCGGTTGTCCGTGCGCTCCTTCAGTCGTCGCAGGAGGGCGCGTCCTGCCCGTCGGCCGTTTGCGGTGTCGGTGAAGAAGAGGGAGAGCTTCGGGTCCCGAAAGGTCAGGGTGCCCTTGATCGTGGCTTGGATGGCAAGAGCCGGAACCTTGTCGATGCCATCGCCACCGGCGGGACCTGTGCAGGCGAGGATGACCTTGCGGACCAGGCGCGGTTCTTCTTCCGCGATGACCTGTGCGATGAAGCCGCCCAGCGACAGGCCGAGCAGATCGACCTGGTCGAAGCCAAGGGCATGGATGAACCGCACCGCGTCGTGCGCCATCTCTTCGATCGTGTCCGGTGCGGAGCCGCGTCAGCCCGCAGGTAGCCAGCCGTTGGAAGGCGTTCCGGCAGGAGGCTCGGCAGAGCCTGGCCGGCAACCACGAGTGGGATTCGCTGGTGGCCGGTTGGCTCGACGAAGTGGGCCCGAAGGTTGGTGAGGGAGACGTCGGACTGCACGTCTACAACCCCTGTGACCTCCTGCAAACAACCACCCATGGGTGGCCAGACGGCCTGGAGAATCTCCTGCCCATGGTCATGGGCGAAGCCGTACCCCGCCA
Organism: Streptomyces akebiae; assembly: GCF_019599145.1. NCBI lineage: Bacteria > Bacillati > Actinomycetota > Actinomycetes > Kitasatosporales > Streptomycetaceae > Streptomyces > Streptomyces akebiae. Next base: position 9,138,292 of record NZ_CP080647.1, read on the forward strand.
CGGCCTACGCCACTCGGTACGTGGCGCCCTGTGTTGGAACGGCCGAGGCCTGTCGTTGCCCGATGCGGTACGGCTCGTGTACCGCGATCCGCTGTTCCTGATGAGCAACATGTACGCCGGGGCCGTGTGGGAACGTGACCGAGAGCTCTTGGATCTCCTGGGGCTGCACTACGTGCTCCTGGAGAAGATCGGACCCGTGGGGTCCGAGGCGACGGTGGCCGAAGAGCACCGCATCTGGATACATCAAGATCAGGGTGCTCGCGTCTACTCCTCGGACACGGATCCTCGCGGGTACGCACAGGCGTACGCAACCATTGCGGCTGATGGCGAGATCGTCTCGATCGGGCAGTACCTCAACAGGCATTCCCACGAGGTGGAGCTGGTGGTTCCGGAGTGCCGCGCCTTCACTCATGTCGTCTAAGAGGTCGTTTTCACCTGGATTGCCCGTGTATCCAGGGGTTTTCGGACCGCCAGGTTGTGGTGCTCGTGCTGCTGGAGATGCGGGTTGGTTTTTGCTGTTCAGATGGGGTGCGAGGTGAGGCGGGAGGTGTCTTACGCCTGTCTCATTCCAGGACGTCCGGCCTTCGCGGACGCGTGCTTCCGTTGGTGTCGCTGTGTGCCTGGGCGCACTCGGTCCGCGGCGGTACGCCGGAAGCATGCCGACACGACGCCCGTATCCGAGTGATCTGTCCGGTGCCCGCTGGGAGTTGATCGAGCCGGTGCTCTCGGCCTGGCGTTTCGAGCGCCGCGGCAGGGCCCTGGGCTTCGGCCGGCCGCTGGAACACGACCTGCGCGACATCATGGCCGCGATCTTGTACGTGGACCGCACCGGGGTCCAGTGGCGCTACCTGCCACACGACTTCCCGCACTGGAACACGGTCTACGGACTCCTTCGCCAAGTGGCAGCAGGACGGCGTGTTCGCCCAGCTCAACGGCCTGCTGCGGCAACTGCTACGGGAGAAGGAAGGACGGGACGCCGAGCCGTCGGCCTGTGTGATCGACGCCCAGAGCGTCAAGACCTCCACCAGCGTTCCCGCCGCCGGCCAGGGCATCGATGCCGGGAAGAAGATCGTCGGCAGGAAGCGGAACATCGTCACCGACACCCTCGGACTGCTGCTTGCCGTGCTGGTCACTGCGGCAGGCGTGCAGGACTCCGCCGCCGGCGCCCGGCTCCTGGACCAGGTCGCCGCCGACCATCCCGGCATCCGCAAGGTGTGGGTCGACGGTGGCTACCGCCAGCACCTCGTCGAACATGCCGCCGTTCTCGGCATCGACATGGAAATCACCGCTCGCAAGCCCGGGACCAGAGGTTTCACTCCCATCCCGAAGCGGTGGGCGGTCGAACGGACCTACGGCTGGCTCATGCTGCACCGCCGCCTGGCCCGCGACTACGAAACCCTGCCCACCCGATGCGAAGCCATGATCCACTTTGCCATGACCGACCTCATGGCCCGCCGCCTCATCGGCGAGAACACCATCTCCTGGCGCGACCCGGCACCACAGACCAAACAGGCGATTCCCGGATAAAATATCGAGATCAGCCCGATGGCCATCGACGACGACCTCGCTCTGCTTGACCGACGGCCAGCGGTCAGCCATCGGCACCTCAACTTTGCTGCAACAAGAGCAACTCACGTGGTAAGTCTCTGATGTTGTTCTCTTTCTCTGTTTGTCTCAGTCGCTGAAGCAACCGAAGTATCCGCCCTGACTGGCCCGCTGACGTGAGGAGCCCGCGCCGTGCCACCCACCCTCTACCGCGACACGGGTTACACCCTTCGGCACCTGATAGAGGACATCGAGGGTGGAAGGATCGGGCTTCCCGACATTCAGCGGCCGTTCGTCTGGTCCGCCACGAAGACCCGCGATCTCTTCGACTCGATGTACCGCGGCTACCCGATCGGCACCCTGATGTTCTGGGAGACCGGAGCCGAGGTGGGGACCCGGCAGATCGGGACGGGAACGGGCGACCGGGCGCCCCAACGGCTGGTCGTGGACGGGCAGCAGCGGCTCACCGCATTGTTCGCCGTACTCACCGGGCGCAAGGTCGTCAACAAGTCCTTCGACGAGGTCACGCTGCGGATCGCCTTCCACCCGCAGGACCAGACGTTCGAGGTCACGGACGCGGCAATCGAGCGAGACACCGCCTACATCCCGGACATCACCAAGCTCTGGGCCCCGGGCGGCCACCGTGGCGCCGTCCGGGAGTTCTTCCACCGGCTCGAACAGGCCGCAGGCGAGCCCCTGCCGACCGCGACGAGGGACGAGCTGGAGGAGCGGATTGACCGTGTCCGGGGCCTGCACGACTTCCGTTTCCAGGTGGTGGAGTTGGACGCCGCAGCCGACGAGGAGCAGGTCGCGGAGATCTTCGTCCGTATCAACTTCCAGGGAGTGAAGCTCAACCAGTCCGACTTCATCCTCACCTTGATGTCGGTGCACTGGGAGAAGGGCCGACGTCAACTGGAGGACTTCTGCCGGGCCGCGGTGGTCGCGGGACTTCCCGGACCGAACCCGCGCAATCCGTTCCTGGACCCCAGCCCGGACCAGCTCCTGCGCGTCGCTGTCGCCGTGGCCTTCCGGCGTGCCCGGCTCCAGCACGTCTACAACGTGCTGCGAGGCAAGGACTTTGAGACCGGAAAGGTGTCCGCCGAGCGGCGCCAGGAACAGTTCGAACGGCTGGCGCAGGCGCACACGCAGGTCCTCGATCTGACCAGCTGGCACGAGTTCTTCCAGTGCATCACCGCGGCCGGCTTCCGTAGCCGCAAGATGATCACCTCTGACACCGCCCTGCTGTACAGCTACGCGCTGTGGCTGATCGGACTGCACGACTTCGGGCTGTCGGCGGAAGAACTCCGTCCGGTCATCGCGCGCTGGTTCTTCATGGTGCACACTACCGGCCGTTACTCCAACTCCCCCGAGTCGCAGATGGAGTTTGACCTGGGTCGGATCGGCGGCCTGCCGCAGGGTGACGGCCAGGCGTTCGCCGCAGAACTCGCCCGGATCATCTCCGCGCACTTCACCGGTGACTACTGGGACATCTCCCTGCCGAACAGGCTCGACAGCTCATCGTCGTACTCCCCGGTGGTGTTCGCCTACCAGGCTGCGTTGAACATCCTGGACGCCGAGTTGCTCTGCGGCGACCAGCACATCCGCGACCTGATGGATCCGGCGGCCAGGCCCGCCCGGAAGGTTCCCCGGGACCGTCTGTTCTACTCCGAGACCCTCGCGGGTCTTGGTATCACCGACAAACGCCAGGTCAACGCCATCGCCAACATGGCATATGTGACTTGGCCGGCAAGTGAGAAGGGCAACACCGACGCACCTCACGTCTACTGGCCCAGGATCACCGAGGCGATGGACCCGGAGGTGGTCAGGCGGCAGGCCCTGTGGCACGCGCTGCCGGTCGGCTGGGAGCAGCTCGACTACGCGGTCTTCCTGGAACGACGCCGCCAGCTGATCGCCCAAGTGGTACGGGAGGCGTTCGAGACGCTCAGCGCGGACCGACCCGCGTACGTGCCCACTGCGGCGGCCGATCTGATCGCCGCCGGTGAGTCCCAGAGCACCGAGTTCAAGGCGAGTGCCCGCTGGAACGTGCACACCGGGGAGTACGACAAGTCCCTGCAGAACAATCTCGTCAAGACGGTCTGCGGTTTCCTCAACGGGGAGGGCGGCAACCTGTTCGTCGGCGTCGGTGACGACGGGACCGTACTAGGGATCGAGAACGATCTGTCCACCCTGCCGAAGCAGGCTGATCCCGATGGTTACGAACTGTTCGTACGCCAAGTCCTCGATGACAACCTGTCGGCCCCGACCGCGACCACCGTGCGGATCAGTTTTCCCGAGGTGGCCGACCGTGTCGTCTGCCGGGTCAGCGTGGCCGCGGCCGGCAAGGCCGTGTTCGCCAGGCCCGCCAAAGGCGGCAGCGCGGCCACCGACTTCTGGGTCCGGGTCGGTAACGCCACCAAGCAGCTGCATGGTGAGGGTCTCCTGCGGTACCGGGAGGAGCATTGGGGGTGATCGTCCACGAAGAGGACCTGCCTTGAAACAACCCGCGAGCATGCCGCCGTGTGACCACGTCCGGCGCCCGACGTCGTCCGCACTTCTTCGTACACTTCGCACCGCCGCGGACGACGCAAGGTAGCACCTCAGCCGGTCCGTGGCTGGTCCGGGACGGGCACCGATTCTCGGTGGACGAGTTCGGGAAGTTGCTGAACGGTCACGGATGGTCGCTTCAGCCTATGGGTGCCTGAAAGGGCAAAGCCCTCGCCAGGCACCCAACTTGAGGCTCTGGAAGAACCCAAGTTTCTTCGGACTGTATGAAACAAGAACGTTCTTCGTCTGCTGGTGGTACACGGTTTGCATGGTTCTGACCAGCTGTAACAGCCCAAGTCGACGAAAACTTCAGCCCCCTGGCCCGCGTGTGGTCCGGATCTTGGTCTGCCATCGGTGCCGCCTCCGTCTTGGACGGGACTGGACCGCGCCAGCACGTCGCCCGGAACCAGCCCCCGCGAGTATGGGAAGCGCGAGACAGCGAGCTTCTGCTGTTCGCCTTCGTAGGGGGGACCCTTGCAGGGGCGGGCACCGCTCGATCATGGTGGAGGAGGAGTTGAGGACCACCCTTCGCGGGTGCAGGGAGCACATGAAGATGGCGGCGGTGCCCTGGATCCTGTAGGGCCGACCCCCGGGGGTGCGGTGTAGGGTCTCAAGTTTCGTGTCGGAATCTCACGGGCGGTGTCGGATGGATGTCGGATCCGACACCTCGGTGAGACACCACATGAGCCGTGGTGTCCCGTCTCGCTGAGCATGCAGGAGTCTCACCGATCTGAGCGGGGCGGCGCCGCCGCCGACGCGCTATCGCTGGATCGAGCGATAGCACCACCAGGGTGCGCACTCGCTGCCACGCGATGACAGCGGTTGTTACTGGTAGGAGGTCCTCGATCGCCTGTACGGCATCGGGCCGACGGAAGTGGAACGTGGCGCCCGGCGTCAGCGTGATCGCTGAGCCCCGCAGGCGGCTGCCAACTCGCCGCCCTCACTCCGGACGCTCGGCAGGTACCGACGGCAACTTCTTCCGTGCGGCCGCCCGCTCGGGTTCCTTTCCTATTCGGTCCGCAGGGCGGTGGCGGTGCGGACCCTGACGGCCCAGCTCGCGGGCAGCAGCGCGCCCAGGACGGCGATGAGCAGGCCGCCCAGGACCAGCAGGGCCAGTTCGGCCGCGTGGTAGACGGCGAGCACGGAGTCGGGGAGGTTGATGCCGGCGCTGTGGCCCATGGCGGGGATGACCCAGCCGTGCAGGGTGACGCCGAGCGGAACGCCCAAGGCGCCTCCGGCCAGTCCGGTCACGACGACGGAGGTGACGACCATCGCGATCGTCTGCCGGGGGGTCATGCCCAGGGCTTTGTGCACGCCGAGTTCCCGGAGGCGTTCGCGGGTGTCGAGCACGACCGCGTTGAGCACACCCAGCGCTGCGACGGCGACGAGCATCAGCGTCAGAAGCGCGGACAGAGCGTTCAAGGTGACGACCATGTCGCTGCCGCCTTCGGCCCCGCCGGGCCGGGCGGTGGCCCCCAGCGGTTTCAGGCCCTCGTTGAGCGCGTCGACGTAAGTGGCCACGTCGGCACCGGATTTCACCGCGATGTGCTGTGTGGTGTCCGTCAGGTCCGAGTGCGCGGGTGCGAGCGTCGCGGCGTCGGTGAACACCTGCATGCCGTCGTAGCGGGGGTCGAGGACCTCGCCGACGATCCGGACCGAGACCGCCTGGCCCAGGCCGCCCAGGGTGACCGTGTTCCCGATGCGCGTACCGGTAGCGGTGAGGAAGCCGGTGGGTACCACGGCCTCGCCGGGCTCGGCGATCCAGCGACCGGAGACCATGGTGTAGCCGCCCCAGGAGGCGTCGCCGGTGAAAGCGACCACCGCGGTGGTGCCGGCCAGGCCGGGCACAGTGGCCCGGGCGGTCGTGGTGCTGTAGTGGGTCCGGGTCGCGGGCTGGGCGTCGATCACGGCGGCGACGGCGGCCGGATCGGGCTCAGGCCGTGTTGTGGCGATCGGGCCGTCGGGGCCGAGCTCCGGCAGAGGGGCGGCGACGGTGACGTCGGCGGCGTCGTGGGCCCTGGCCTTCGTCACTTCGCCGAGCGATGCCCCCATGCCCACGGTGAAGGTGATGGCGGCGGCGCCGAACAGGATGGCCGTCCCCATGCCCAGGGCGCGGGCGGGGCGGGCGAAGGGGCGGGTCAGCCCCAGGGCGAGCGGCCGGGACACGGGGAGCCGTCCGGCCAGGCGTGCCGCCCACCGGCCGCGATCCGTGTGCGCACCGCGCCCGACGGCGATCGCGTCGACCGTGCGCAGCCGACCGGCCCGCCAGGCGCTCGCCCATGCGGTCACCGCGACCAGGCTGAGCACCCCGACGACGACGGCCGCGTCGACCCAGGGGGCGACGGCCAGGGACGTGGTCCCGTAGACGTCCTCCGTCTCGGACATCACCGGCACGGCCAGCAGGTGGCCCGCGAGGACGCCGAGTGCCGTGCCGACCGCCGCCGGGATCAGCGCCTGGCCCACGTAGGCCCGCACGACCTGCGCCGGGGTGAAGCCGATGGCCTTGAGGACGCCGATCCGGCGCAGCCCCGCACCCACTGTGCCGGCGACCACGTTGCCCACGATGAGCACCGACATGACCAGGCCCAGCACGCCGAACGCGAGGAGGAACGGCACGTACAGCGCGGTGTCGCGTTCGGCGGAGGCCCTGACGGTGAGCCAGGACTGCGTTCCCGTCACTGTCTTGATCCCCGCTGTCACGGCCTTACGGCCTGCCGCGACCTGGGCTGCGGTGTCGGCGGCGGTGAAGCGGTAGAGCATCTGGTAGCCGCCGGGGCGGTCGGGCGTGCTGAGCTCGGTGGCCTGGGCCGGTGTCACCCACGCGTCGGCGCTCTGGGTGACCGAGCGGGCCGCGCCGACCACCACCAGGATGGGGGCTCCCGGCAGGCCAGGGAAGGTGAGTTCGAGACCGAGGGTGGGGAACAGCGAGGCGTCGGTGTTCAGCACGATCTCGCCGGGGCGGGTGGCCCAGCGCCCGGCGGTCAGCGTGAGGTCGTCGACCGCTCCGTCCTGATTGCCACGGCCGACGACGGTCATCGGCCACGCATCCGCGCCCTCGTGTATGCGTGGCGTGACCGACACCGCGCGGAACGGGCCTGCCGCAGCTGCCACCCCCTCTGCCCGCCCGGTCGCCTGCGCCTGCCCGGCCCTGGTGCGGGCCGCGTCGAACTCGACGGACAGGTGCGCGCCGTGCTGCCGGGCGAAGGCGTCGTCGAACGGCGCGCCGGAGACCACCAGCAGCGAGCCTCCCAGGACGGACGCGGCGACCGCCATCATCGCGGTCAGGCCGATCACGAGCGTCTGCACCCGGCGTCGTCCCACACCCGAGCGCACGACCCGGCCCAGCGCGCTCATCGGGCCACCTCCGCGCTGACGTCCTCGGCGACTCGGCCGTCGACGATCCGCACCGTGCGGTGCGTGCAGGAGCGGGCCAGGGCGAGGTCGTGGGTGACCACGACGAGGGTCTGACCCTCGGCGTTGAGGTCCCTGAGCAGGCGGCTGACGTCGTCACCGGCGGCCGTGTCGAGCGCGCCGGTGGGCTCGTCGGCCAGGATCAACGGCGGGCGGTTCATCAATGCCCGGGCCACCGCGACACGCTGGCGTTCACCGCCGGACAGCCGCCCCGGGTAGGCGCGGCCGTGCCGGTCGATGTCGAGGACTTCGAGGAGTTCCGCCGCCCGGCGATGCGCCTCTCCCCGCGCCATGCCGGCCAGCTGCGCGGGAAGCGCGACGTTGTCCGCGACGGTCAGGTCGTCGAGCAGGTTGAAGAACTGGAAGACCATGCCGATCTTGGATCGCCGGTAGCGGGCCGCCGCGGCCTCGCCCAACTGGTCGACCCGTACGCCGTCCACCGTGATGGTCCCTGTGTCCGGCCGGTCCAGGCCCGCGATCAGGTTGAGCAGCGTGGACTTGCCGCTGCCGGACGGCCCCAGGATCGCGACGGCCTCACCGGGCCGCACGGTCAGCGACGTGTCCTGCAGGGCGGGCGGCCCGTCGTCGTATCTGCGGCTCACGTCGCGCAGGTCGATCACCGGCTGGGTCATGAAGGGCTCCTTGTGTCCACGCATCTGGCGCCCTGGACGCTAGGCGGGCTCCCGGTGCGGCCACGTCCTTCGCCCGTGCCGTTTGCGGTCCTCCGTCGGAACGAGGGCCGGGCGGTGTCCTCCCTGAGAAGTAGGCGACTGGTGTAGGCGGTGCGCCGGAAGTGATCTCCGGGACGGATCCCACGAGGGCGGGGTGGCGGCGAGAATGTGCCGGTGACGAACGAGACGACCGCGGTGGACCGGCTGCGAGAGGCAGCCCGTCGTGCGCTGCGCCCGACCGGGCCGGCACCGCGCCTCACCCGGCGCGGCCGGCAGTTCGACCTGGTGGTGGCGGTGGCCTTCGCCGTCGGCACCGTGTACTACGCCATCGATGTCGCGGACAATCAGATTCGCGAGGTCCTCCCCGGTGTGGCGAAGGCGGTCCAACCGTCGGGAACGGACGCCCGGGTGGCCCTGAGCGCCCTCGCGCTCGTCACCTCCGGTGCCCTGGTACTCCGCCGCCGCTACCCGCTCGCCGTGCTCTGCGCGGTGACCTGCCTGGCGCTGCTCACCCCTCAGGACGTCGCTCGGCTGACCTTCTACCCCCTCGTCGTCGCCGTCTACAGCGCCGCGGCCTACAGCCCGTACAGGATCCCCACCCTGGCGGCCGTACCGACGGCGGTCCTCCTGGTCTATACGTCGGGCACCTCGACCACCCACGTCTACCCGTATCAGCCGGGCATCGTCCCGAACGAGTACGTGGTCTTGTGGATCCTCGGGCCGCTCGCGATGGCCGCCAACGGCCTGCGCACCTGGCGGGTACGCACCGACGAGGGCCGCGCCCGGCTGACCGCCGTGGAACGAGAACAGGCCGAGACGCTGCGCCGTGCCGTCGCCGAGGAACGCGCCAGGATCGCCCGCGAACTGCACGACGTCGTCACCCACAACGTCAGCGTCATGGTCATCCAGGCCGGCGCCGCCCGCAGGGTCATGCGAGCCGTCCCCGACGAGGCCGACGAGGCACTGCTCGCCGTCGAGGCGAGCGGCCGGGCGGCCATGACCGAACTGCGCCACGTCATGGGCCTGCTCACCATGGACAGCGGCAACCAGGACGCGACCCTCGCCGAGAACCTGACCCCACAGCCGGGTCTGGAGCAGTTGGAAACACTCATCGGGCGGGTCCGGGACACCGGCCTGCCGGTCGACCTGAAAATCACCGGGGCGGCCCGCCCCATACCGCCCGGCATCGGGCTCACCGCCTATCGCGTGGTCCAGGAGGCCCTGACCAACACGGTCAAACACGCGTCCGGGGCGCAGGCAACCGTCTCCGTCGAGTACGCCCCCGACCGGCTCCGGGTGGATGTCTCCGACACCGGCGGCGCTCCAGGCCTCGGCGCGGCCACCGGAAACGGCCGCGGACTGCTCGGCCTGCGCGAGCGCCTCTCCGTCTACGACGGAACCCTGCACACCGGCCGGCGTCTCACCGGCGGCTACCGTGTCGAGGCACTCATCCCCCTGGAGGCACCGTGACCGAGCCGCCACTGCGCGTGGTGCTCGCCGACGACCAGACCCTTGTCCGTACCGGATTCAGGATGATCCTGCGCTCCGACGGCATCGAGGTGGTCGCCGAGGCCACCAACGGCTCCGAAGCCGTCGACGCGGTCCGCCGTACCCGGCCCGATGTGGTTCTGATGGACGTCCGGATGCCCGAGATGGACGGCCTGGAGGCCACCCGCCGCATCCTCACCGGCACCCCGGGCGAACCCCGCGTGATCATCCTGACCACCTTCGACCTCGACCAGTACGTCTACGCGGCGCTGTCCGCCGGGGCCAGCGGCTTTCTCCTCAAGGACGTCACCCCCGAGCAGCTGATCTCCGCCGTCCGCACGGTCCGCTCCGGCGACGCGCTGCTCGCACCAGCCGTCACCCGCCGCCTGGTGGAGCGATTCACGCGGCATGACAGCCACGCCACCACGATCCACCGCGACCTCGCCTCATTGACTCCGCGCGAACGCGAAGTCCTGGGCCTGGTGGCCCGGGGGCTGAGCAACGCCGAAGTCGCCGACCGCCTGCACCTGGCCGAGACGACGGTGAAGACCCACGTCTCCCGCATCCTTGCCAAGCTCCAACTGCGTGACCGCGTCCAGGCCGTCATCGCCGCCTACGAGACCGGGCTGGTCAACGTGGGCAGACAGGAGCCCGCAGGGCCGTCCGCCGAGCACCCGTGAACCGTCCCGGCGGGCTACTCGTCGTGCAGCACCTCGGCGATGGAGAGACGCGCCGCCAACCGGGACTTGTCAGCTGTCGCTTCGCCAGCAGCAGATGTAGCCGGTCCGGTCGCGCTTGACGAATTCGTCCAGTCCGTCGCGTTGTCGACGCTGGTCCCGGTGAGAGCGGCGCGGACTGAGGCAGGAACGTCGGCCGCCAGCGCAAGGCGGGCAGTGTTGCGTCCGGCAAGGCCACCAAGGCCAAGGCGCCTGAGCGTCGCCGGGGACATCGGACCACCCCCGCGGGTGCGAGGAGCACAGAGGGCGTTCTTGCCGGACTTCTTGTCCGCGAAGATCTTCCGGCATCCGGCGGTGGTGAGCGCGTCGAGCTGCCGCTCCAGCTTCTGGCCGCCGGTGGGGACCCGGGCGTATCCGATCTTGATTTCGGTGCGGACGAGCGGCTCGGCGACGAGGAGGACCGGCGCGTCGGCCGGTTCGAGGGCGGTCATGGCCCCGGGTCATGTCAGAAAACGGTGGTCGGGGATTGTCGAACCACCCTGGTTTTCAAAGGGGTTTTTGAAGGCTCTGGGGGACTTTCGGTGACCCGCCGGGCGGTCTTCAGAAGACGAAGGTCAATTGAAGGTCACTGGGTCTTCAGGTGCCCGTTGAGTTGCAAGGACAGCTGCAGCTGCCTCGCATGGGTTGATCTTTCAGAGTTGTCGCGGTGAATTCTGGTTGCCCGGGGCTGGGCAGGCAGCGATGATCCTCCTCATGCTCGATGCTGCGTCTGCGGGTCCCGCACTACGGCCGTATCCCAAGATCTCTGCAAGGGGAGGGCTTGGCGTGTCCGGAGTCCGGGAGTGGATCGCGGTGGAAAAAGTGCATGGAGCACACTTTGCGGTGGTGTGTGATGGCGCGGGGGTTCGTCCGGCGAAGCGGCGTGAGCTGTTGGGCGATGATGCGCTGGATGGTTTCTTCGGCGTGAGCAGAATTTGGCCGATGCTGTCGGTAGCGGCGGCCCGTTTCGCTTCCGCACTGCACAGTTCGTGGGGCGACGCTGCGATGGTGACGATCTACGGTGAACTGGCCGGTGGAAGCTATCCGCACCCGGATGTTCCCGCCATCGCCGGGGCCGAGCCAGTGCAGACGGGCGTGTGGTACGCGCCGGGCCTGCAGTGGCTGCCATTCGACGCCTCAGTCGAGACGGCCGAGGGACGCTGCTGGATCTCTGACCGTGCTCTGCGTGACGCAGCAGCCGCTGCAGAGCTCGTCTGTCCTCCAGCTCTGGGGAACGGCGCGCTGAACAAGCTCCAGGATCTGCCGTGTACCTTCCCCACAAGGGTCCCAGCCCTCTTTGAGCTGCCCGAGTTGGCAGACAATCTTGCCGAAGGCTACGTCCTCAAGCCAGCCGACGAATGGCCGGAGACGAAGGCTGCCGGCACAGGCATACGTCCTGTTGTCAAGGTGAAGCAAAAGTCTTTCGCGGAGGACGAGCGGTTCGACGGCGCACGTCCCTATCTGCCGCCGCTGCAGGGAGCGGCCGGGGTTCCCGCCTGGCTCCTGGCCCAGGCCTCAGCACTCCTCACCCCCGCTCGCGCGGCCGCCGTGGTCAGCAAGCTGGGCCCCCGCACTCCGGCAGACGCTGTGGCGGAGGAGATCACACGGGATGTTTCGGAGGAGCTCGCCGAAGCGCTGGGAGGACTGGAAGACACACTCCTACGCCCGCTGGAGCGAGCGCTTCTGCCTGGGGCACGGTCCTTGGCGGTGTTCGATGCCAAGGACCGCCACCGTTCCCGGACAGGCAGACAAGGCACACGGTGACGGCAACAAGCAGTCGCCTCGGTGATGCGCGATGAGTAAAGAGCATCAGCCTGGTGGGTTGGCCGGGTCCGGTGATTGAGGTCATCGGGCTCGCTTCGGTCAGAGGCTAGGGACGCGAGCAGCATGCGGCCCACGGAGGCGCTGCGGACGGTCTGACCGAGCCCGCCCGGGAGCGGGGCGCGGTTGACATGTACGTCGCGGCTGCGCCGGGTGAACACCGCCGCACGCGCAGCACTGTGCGCAGGGCCAGGTCTGTAGACCCCCTTCCTGCTTGTGCCGGCAGGCTCCTGCTTCACGGTCGGCATGGTGCACACAGCCGCTCCGAAACCCCGTTCAGATGTCCAAGTGCGCATTTCTGTCTGGCCGTTGGCTCCTCGAAACTGAGGTGGACCGGTGATGGGGGAGGGGTCATGCTGATCAGTAGTAGCGCGACGGACGGAACCACTCGGCAGGTGCTTGTCGGCCTTGCCGTGGTGGTGCCCGCGGCGTTGTTGTGCGGCCGGATCGCCCAGCGGTTGCGGCAGCCGGCGGTGCTGGGGGAGATAGCCGCGGGACTGATGCTGGGACCGAGCCTGCTGGGTCTGCTCCCCGGAAATCCGACCGCGGTCCTGTTCCCGACCGAGGCCCGGCCTTTTCTGCAGATACTGGCCCAACTGGGCCTCGTTCTCTTCATGTTCCAGGTGGGCTATCACCTGGACTTCGCTGATCTGCGCGGCCAGGGACGCCACGTAGTGGCGGTCTCGCTCACCTCCGTTGGCCTGCCGTTCGCGCTGGGCACGGGCCTGGCCCTCGTGCTCGCGCCCTGGACCTTCTCGGAGCAGGAGCGGACCGGGCTGGTCGGCCCGGCGCTGTTCCTCGGGGCGGCCATGTCCATCACAGCCTTTCCGGTGCTGGCCCGCATCCTCTCCGACCACGGTCTGTCCCGGGAGCGCATCGGGCAGGTGGCGCTCGCCAGCGCTGCCCTGCAGGACTTGCTGGCGTGGGCCATGCTCGCCGTCGTGGTCGTGGTGGTGAATGCCACCGGCTCCTGGCCGCTGGCCCGGATGGCCATGCTGTCCGCCCTCTTGGTCCTCTGCATGATGTACGTGATCCGGCCCGGCCTGCGCTGGCTGCTGGCGCCCGAACGGTCCTGGAACCGGGACAGCACGCTGGTCTACGGGGTGGTCTTCAGCGGACTGCTGCTGTCCGCCTGGGCCACCGACGTGATGGGGCTGCACACGGTGTTCGGCGCCTTCATCTTCGGCGCCGTCGTACCGCGTCGGCACATCGACGCGTACGCCCCGGATGTGCCGATGCGGCTGGAGCAGTCGAGCCTGTTGCTGCTGCCGGTGTTCTTCGTCGTCACCGGGCTGTCCGTCGACTTCCGTGGCCTCGGCGGACAGGGCTTGGTCATGCTGCTGGCCGTGCTCGTCGTGGCCTGCGCGGGCAAGTTCCTCGGCGCTGCGGGCGCCGCCCGACTCACTGGGGCCACCGCCCGGCAGTCCGTCACGCTGGGCGTGCTGCTGAACGCGCGCGGGCTCACCGAGCTCGTCCTGCTCAACGTGGGCCTGGGCCTGGGCGTCATCGACGGCCGGCTCTTCACCGTGATGGTGGCCATGGACGTCATCACCACGATGATGGCCGGCCCGCTGGTGCAACGTCTGTGGCTGGCGCCCAGGTCGCGCACCGTCGACCGCGGAGGCGAGCTCGGCGGCGACGCCGCACCCTCAGCGGAAGATGCCGATGTGGCCAAGTGAGTACTACCCGGCGGGAGTGCGCGAAAAGATCTTCAGGGCCGGACACCAGGACGGTCAGGAGACGGCGGGCCCGTTCGTCGTGATGGGCCGACCACGCCGACACGGCGCCGACAACCGCCCCGCTGGGACCACCCCAGCGGGGCGACCTGCGACCTGCCCGTCCCTGACCTTCACGTTCACACAGTCGATGAAGACGACCGGGTAGACGCTGTCCAGGGGACGGTTCTGCCGTTCCGTCATGCCGGCCATCACGCTGTCGGTGATCGTTGAGATCGTGGACTTGGAGATCTCCGCGTACCCGCGCCTCTACGCGAGCGATGCTCACAGCGCTTTCGTTCTTCTTCTGCGATGGAGCGCCATGAGACTGGACGCACACCCGTGAACGGAGTCCCCCAGCCCCAAGAACGCGCGAGGACGCTTCACGGAGTGGCTTGGCGGCGGAGCTATGGCCTGCGGGTGGGGACCAGTTGGGGACCCTGTCGGTCCCGACGGTGCTCGACGAAGGTCCCCCACAGGCGAGAGCCTGTGGGGGACCCTTTTGGCATGGGCAGGTTCATTCGGTCACCCACGTGAGTCCGTCCTCCGAGGCCATCAGGCCGCCGGGGTGCAGCGGGGTCTCCTTCTCCAGCGGGCCACCGAAGACACCCCGTTCCTGGAGGATCGTGCCCTCCTGGAAGACCTGGCGGATCGAGGCGGACTCGAAGAGCGGATTGCGCAGGCCGTCGGAGTCCGGGAGCCGGCCGACCGCGTGGTCGAGTTCCGAGGCGGTGACAGTCAGCCGGGTGCCCGCCTGTCCGGGCCCGGCGAGGGACGTGTCGCCGGAGGCCAGTCCGCCCACCAGTTCGACGAACGCCTCCATTTCCGTCGCGTCGACGTGGGTGACCTTGCGGGCCTTCCAGAAGTACGACCGTTCGTCCTGGTGCATGTCGTAGAAGGAGACCAGGAACTCGTGGAACAGGCCGTATTCGTGCCGGTAGCGTGCCTCGAACTCGTTGAAGAGGCGGTCCTCGTCGAGGGTTCCGGCCAGGCCGCTGTTGATGGAGCGGGCCGCGAGCAGGGCCCCGTACGTGGCGAGGTGCACTCCGGAGGACAGCACGGGGTCGACGAAGCACGCCGCGTCGCCGACCAGCACCATGCCGGGCCGCCACAGCTGTGACTTCCAGTACGACCAGTCCTTGCGGACCCGCACCTGGTCGTACGGCGCCTCGGTGGCCTGCGCCACCCCGTCGAGGAGGCCCCGGACCTCCGGGCAGGAGTCGATCAGCCCGCGCCAGGCCGTCACCGGGTCCCGCTGGATCGCGGCGGCGTTGTCCCGGCCGACCACCGCTCCGACGCTGGTGAGGTCGTCGCGGAGCGGGATGTACCAGAGCCAGCCCTCGTCGAAGGCGGCGCAGAAGATGTTGCCGTCGTTGGGCTTCGGGAGCCGCTTGCCGCCGGCGAAGTAGCCGAACACCGCGATGTTCCGGAAGAAGTCGGAGTACGTCCGCCTGCCGCCGACCTCGCCGTGGATCCGGCTGCCGTTGCCGGACGCGTCCACGACGTAACGGGCCCGGGCCTCACGGGTCTCCCCGGCGGGGCCCGTCCAGCCGACGCCCCTGACGCGCTCCTCGTCGCCGAGCACGCCCTTGACCCGGCAGCCCTCCCGAACGTCGACGCCGACCCGGCGGGCGTTGTCCAGCAGGATCGCGTCGAACCGGGACCGCTCGACCTGGTAGGCGAAGGAGGTCGGGTCGGCCAGCCGGGGGGACAGGGCGAAGGAGAACTGCCACGGGTCCGGGTTCCGGCCCCAGCGGAAGGTCCCGCCGCGCTTCGTCTTGAAGCCGGCCCGCGCGACCTCCTCCTCGACGCCCAGGATGCGGCACACCCCGTGCACGGTGGAGGGGAGCAGCGACTCGCCGATCTGGTACCGGGGAAACGTCTGCTGCTCCAGCAGGAGGACGCGGTGACCCCGCAGGGCGACGGCCGTGGCGGCGGTCGACCCGGCCGGGCCGCCGCCCACGACGATCACGTCGAACTCCTCGGTCTCCGCTGTCTTCCCAGTCTCGTGGTCGGGGTTCACCGCTCTCCTTCTGTTCCTGTGTTCGGCGCCGACGGGACGCCCGTACGGTTGAGGGAATCGATCCAGGTGCGGACGGCCGCCGCCGTGGTGGGGGTGTGTTCCCCCATGAGCGAGAAGTGGTCGCCGGGGACGTCGACCCGGGTGTGCGGCAGCGGCCAGGAGGTGCGCCACTCGTCCGGGGCCGCGCCCGCCGCCATCGCGGGCGTCGGCCGGGTGGCCCGGACCAGCAGGGTGGGGGCGGCGACCGGCTCCGGCTCCCAGTCCAGGAACATCCGGGTGTACGCGCCCAGCGCGGCCACCCCGGTGTCCTCGTCCCCCGTGAACTGGTTTCCGCCCAGACGCGGCGCGATCACGGCGGGCAGGGACAGCAGCCAGTCCTTGTCGCTGTTGCCGTCGTTGATGAGGTACGTGTCGAGCAGCACCTGTCCGACGGGCGGGCTGCCCATGGCTTCGAGCCGCCGGGTCACCGCATGGGCGACCGCGCCTCCGGTGCTCACGCCGACGATCACGAAGGGCCGGTCGCCGACGTGCTGTCGCACCGTCTCCGCGTGTGTCCGGGCGAGCGTGTCCCGGTCGGCCGGCACGGCACGGCCCGCCCCGATGCCGGGGTGCGGGAGTTCGAGGACGTCCAGTTCGCCCTGGAAGTGGGCGTGGAATGCGGCGAATTCACCTCCGGGGGCGGCGAAGGGCGGATGGAAGCCGTTGAGGAAGACGAGTACTGGCCCGGCCTGGGAACCGTCGGCGCGCCGCAGCGGGGCCAGGGCGTGCTCCCGGTCGGCGTCGGGGCCGAAGGTCGGCAGCGCCCAGGAAGCCGTGACCAGCATGTGCATCGCCGCGACCACCTGCCCGGCCTCGCAGACCCGCCGGTAGAGCGAGGAGAGCGTCTGCGCGGGCCGCTCCTCCTCCGTCTGCGCGGGCCGGTCCTGCGCGGGAGCGCGCTCCGGCTCCGGTGCGACGTCGGGCAGGTCGTCCAGCAGACCGAGTACGTGGCGGGCCAGCCCCTGGGCCGTCGGGTGCTCGAACACCACGGCGGCGGACAGCCTCAGCCGCAGGGCCATGCTCAGCCGGTTGCGGACCTGGACCGCCATCAGGGAGTCGAAGCCCAGCTCGGCGAAGGACCTGCCGGCCGGCAGCGCGTCGGCGTCCGGGTAGCCGAGAACCGTGGCCACGTCGGCACGCATCAACTCCGCGAGGGAGTCCTCCCGTCGGTCGGCGGGCAACCCGGCCAGCACCTTGCGCCAGGCGCCCGGCTCCCAGACCTGCTCCGCACCGGGCGAGGAGCCGTCACCGGCGCCCTCCCCGGTCCCGGCGGCCGGCCTGCGGGGCGGCACGAGTCCGCGCAGCGGCGGCGGCAGGAGCCCCTGGGCGGACCTGAGTGCCCTCCGGTCCAGCAGTACCGGCGCCAGCACGGGTTCGTCCGCGCGCAGCGCCGCGTCGAAGAGGGCCAGGCCCTGCTCCACGGAGAGCGCTCGGAGCACCTCACCGGCCGACCGGTGCGGGACCCCTGCGTTCCCATCGGCCTCATCGGCCTCATCGGCCGCACCGGCCATGCCGGCCCCGTGGTCCCACGGTCCCCAGGCCAAGGACACGGCGGGCAGCCCCAGTTGGGAACGGTGCCGGGCCAGGGCGTCCAGGAAGGCGTTCGCCGCCGCGTAGTTGCCCTGGCCGACGCGGCCCAGCAGGCCGGACACCGAGGAGAACAGGACGAACGCCGACAGGTCCAGGTCCCGGGTCAGCTCGTGCAGATGCCAGGCCGCGTCCACCTTCGGCCGCAGCACGGCCGCCATCCGCCCGGGGGTCAGCGCGGCGAGGACACCGTCGTCCAGCACCCCCGCCGCATGCACCACGGCGGTCAGCGCGGGCGAGCACTCCTTGATCACCTCGGCCAGCGCGGCACGGTCGGCCGCATCACAGGCCACGATCCGCACCTCGGCGCCCAACTCCTCCAGCATGACGCGCAGTTCCCCGGCATTCGGCGCCTGGGGCCCCTGCCGACCGGTGAGCAGCAGGTGCCGTACGCCATGGGCAGCCACGAGATGGCGGGCGACCTCCGCGCCGAGCGCGCCGGTACCGCCGGTGATCAGGACCGTGCCGTCGGGCCCGAAACTGTCGCCCCGGGTGGAGACTTCACCGGCGGCGACCAGACGCGGCACCGCCAAGTGCCCGTCGCGTACGCAGAGTTGACCCTCGTCGCCGGCCGCCGCAGCGGGGAGCAGCCGCAGTGATTCCGGCCGCCCGTCCACATCGACGAGAACGACACGTCCGGGCAGCTCCGTCTGTGCGGCACGCACCAGCCCCCACACGGCGGCCCCGGCCGGATCCGGCTCGGGTGCGGTCGCGTTCCGCGTCAGCACGACCAGACGGGAGCCCGCCGTCGATGGGTTGTCCTGCCAGTCCTGGAGGGTACGCAGCACCCTGCCGGTCAGCCGGTGTACGGCGGGGAGCGGATCGGCATCCGCCCACGGGCCGCCGTCGACGGCCGTGACGACGACGGTGTCCGGTTCGGGGGCGTCGGTTCCCACGAGGTCGGGGAGCGCCCCGCGCAGGTCCAGCTCGTCCGGGCCGACCAGCGCCCAGCGTCCGCCGGTCACGGGTCGCCGCTCGCCCTCCGGCTCCTCGACGCCGGTCCACTCGGGGCGCAGCAGGGCCCGGCGCACGGCGTCGGCCGTCGACTCGACCGGCTCGGCGGGGAGTTCACGCGTGGTCATGGAGTCCACGTGAGCCACCGGGCGTCCCGACGGGTCGGCCAGGGTGACCGTGACCGAGTCCGTCCCGCTCGGGGCGATCCGTACGCGTACCTCCGACGCACCCGTCGCGTACAGACGTACGCCGTTCCACGCGAACGGCACCCGGACCGTGCCGGAGCCGGGAGCCGAGCCCGTGAGCATCGGGGCGTGCAGGGCCGCGTCCAGCAGCGCCGGGTGGATCCCGAACCGGTCGGCGTGTTCCGACTCCGCCTCGGGCAGGCGGACGTCCGCGAACATCTCGTCGCCGCGCCGCCAGACCGCCCGCACGCCCCGGAACGCCGGGCCGTAGGAGAGGCCGACCTCCGCGAGGCTGTCGTACGCGTCGGCGAGGTCGACCTCGGTCGCGTCCCGCGGCGGCCACACCGCCGGTTCTGCCTCCGGCCGGGTGGTTTCCGTGGCGCGGAGGAGGCCTGTGGCGTGCCGGGTCCAGTCGGGCTCGGAGTCGTCCGTGGCGGGCCGGGCGTGGATGTCGACCGGGCGCCGGCCGGAGTCGTCCGCCGGGCCCACGACGACCTGTAGGTGAACGCCCGTGGCCGAGGGCAGGATCAGCGGGGCCAGGACCACGAGTTCGTCGAGCGTGCCGAAGCTGACCTCGTCACCCGCCCGTACGGCCAGCTCCACGAACCCCGTCGCGGGGACCAGGACCCGTCCGTCGATCACATGGTCGGCGAGCCACGGGTGAGCGGTGGTGGAGAGCAGGCCGGAGAACACCGTCCGGCCGGTGTCCGGCACGATGAACGCCGGTCCCAGCAGCGGGTGTTCGTGCGGGTCCGGGGCGGCGAGGGGAGTGCTCGGCGCGGCCAGCCAGTACCGCTGCCGTTGGAAGGCGTACGTCGGCAGATCCTCCAGGTGCCGTGCACCGCTGCCCGTGAACACGACGGGCCAGGCGACGGGCGTTCCGCGCACATGGAGGCGGGCCACGGCGGCCAGCAGGCTCTTCGGTTCGGGATCGCCACCACGGGTGGCGGCGGCGCACAAGGGGGCGGGGCCCTCGCCGTCCGGGCCGGTCAGACAGTCCTCGGCGGCGGCGGTCAGCGCCGCCCCCGGGCCGATCTCCAGGAACGCCGACACCCCGTTGTCCCCGAGCCATCGCACGGCGTCGGCGAAACGCACCGGCAGACGGGCGTGCCGCACCCAGTACTCCGGCGAACACAGTTCCCCGGCCTCGGCCGGGCGGCCCGACACGGCCGAGACGACCGGGATCCGCGGCGGCCGGAGCGTCAGCCCCTCGGCGACCCGGCGGAAGTCGTCGAGCATCGGTTCCACGAGTGGGGAGTGGAAGGCGTGAGCGACCCGCAGCCGAACGGTCCTGCGGCCTCGCGCCTCGAATCCGGCCGCCACGGCCAGCACCGCGTCCTCCGCTCCCGAAATCACCACCGCATCAGGTCCGTTGACAGAGGCGAGCGCCACCCGGCCGTCGAACGCGGGGAGTTCGGCGAGGATCTCCTCCTCCGTCGCATGCAGCGCCACCATCGCCCCGCCGCCCGGCAGGGCGTGCATCAACCGCCCCCGGGCCGCGACGAGTTCGGCCGCGTCGGCCAGGTCCAGCACTCCGGCGACATGGGCGGCCGCCAGTTCCCCCACGGAGTGCCCGGCCAGGAAGTCGGGTCGTATTCCCCAGGACTCCAACAGCCGGAACAGCGCCACCTCGAAGGCGAACAGACCGGCCTGGGTGAAGTCCGTACGGTCGAGCAGGGCGGCCTCCGGCGTGCCCGACCGCGCGGACAGCACCACGTCGAGAGGGTGCTCCAGGCGGCCGTCCAGTGCCCGGCAGACCCCCTCGAACGCCGAGTCGAAGGTGGGGAAGGCGTCGCGCAACTCCGCACCCATACGGCCACGTTGAGAGCCCTGACCGGTGAACAAGAAGGCCGTACGGACGCCGGGATCGGCGACGCCACGATCCGCTCCCCTCCCGTCGGCGAGCGCATCGAGGGCGGTCAGCATCCGCGCCCGGTCGTCGGCGGGAACCATCGCCCGGTGGGCGAGCGGGGACCTCGGCACGGCCAGGGAGACACCGACGTCGGTGGTCGACAGGTGGGGCCGGGACGTCAGGTGGGCGGCGAGACGTCGGGCCTGGGAGCGCAGGGCGGCCTCGTCGGCGCCGGACAGCAGCCAGGGCACCGGGACCTGGGTGGGGCCCGGTCCGGTGTCGGGTCGCTGAGGGGCCTCTTCCAGGATCACGTGGGCGTTGGTCCCGCTGATGCCGAACGCGGACACCCCGGCCCGGCGTGGCCGGGAGGCCGTCACCGGCCAGGGGTGGGACTCGGCCAGCAGTTCCACCCGGCCTGCCGACCAGTCGACGTGCGGGCTGGGTTCCTCCGCGTACAGCGAGCGCGGGAGCTGCTCGTGGCGCATGGCCTGCACCATCTTGATGACCCCGGCGACACCGGCGGCGGCCTGGGTGTGCCCCAGGTTGGACTTGACCGAGCCCAGCCACAGCGGCGGCCGGTCCCCGGCCCGCCCCTGTCCATAGGTGGCCAGCAGGGCGCTTGCCTCGACGGGGTCACCCAGCGTGGTGCCCGTACCGTGCGCCTCCACCACGTCCACGTCGTCGGCGCCGAGCCCGGCGTCAGTCAACGCCCTGGTGATCAGGCGCTGTTGGGCCTGGCCGTTCGGTGCCGTCAGGCCGTTGGACGCGCCGTCGGAGTTGACGGCGGAGCCGCGCAGCACGGCCAGGACGGGGTGGCCGTTGCGTCGGGCGTCGGACAACCGCTCCAGCAGCACGAGGCCCGCGCCCTCGCCCCAGGCGGTGCCGTCCGCCGAGGCCGAGAACGACTTGCAGCGGCCATCGGGCGACAGAGCGCGGTGTCGGCTGAAAGCCGCGAACGCCTTGGGAGTCGCCATCACGGTGACACCCCCGGCCAGGGCCAGGGAACACTCGCCGGAGCGTAGCGCCCGCGCCGCCCAGTGCAGGGCCACCAGCGAGGACGAGCACGCGGTGTCGAGCGTGATCGACGGCCCGCGCAGGCCGTACACGTAACTGATCCGGCCGGAGGCCACGCTGCCCGCCGAGCCCAGGGCCAGATGGGCCTCCAGCTCGTGCTTGTCCAGGCGCGTGGAGTAGTCGCCGTGCATCACGCCGACGAACACACCCGTGTCGCTGTCGCGCAGCGCCGCCTGGGAGATGCCCGCCCGCTCCCACACCTCCCACGAGGTCTCCAGCAGCAGCCGCTGCTGCGGGTCCATGGCCAGTGCCTCCCGCGGCGAGATCCCGAACAGGCCCGCGTCGAACTCGGCGGCCCGGTGCAGGAATCCGCCGCCGCGGGTGTACGACGTACCGACCCGGTCCGGGTCCGGGTCGTACAGGGCGGCCAGGTCCCAGCCCCGGTCGGTGGGGAAGCCCGAGACCGCGTCCCGGCCCTCCGCCACCAGGTCCCACAGATCCTCGGGGGAGTACACGTCCCCGGGGTAACGGCAGCCCATGGCGACGATCACCACAGGGTCGTCCGGTTCCGTCGCGGAGCCGAGGTGCGCCACAGGTACGGGCGCCGGGGTGAAGAGGATGTCGTGCACGTGCCGGGTCAGGGCGTCCGGCGTGGGATGGTCGAAGACCAGCGTCGACGGGAGCCGCAGCCCGGTCGCCTCGCCGAGCCGCTCGATCAGCGTGACGGCTCCCTCGGACGTCAGCCCGAGATCGGTGAACGGGCGGTCGGCGTCGAGCCGTTCATGTGGACCGTCGGCGTCGGGCCGCTCGTTCGATCCGTCGGCGTCGAGTCCTTCGTACGATCCGTCGCCGCACACCGCGGACGTCTGCGCGAGTACCGCCTCGCGCAGGGCGCGTTCCCTCCCCTCCGGCGGGAGAGCGAGCAGGCGTCGGCGCAGGGCACCGTCGGCCGCCGTCGGGGATGCGGGGTGAACCTCGGGTACCGGTCGGGCCAGGTCCGGCAGGACCGCGTGGCGGGTGATCTTGCCGGACGCCGTACGCGGGACGGCCGCGATCTCGTGGATCTCGATGGGCAGCTTGTACGCGGCCAGCCGCTTCCGGCACGCGGCCAGTATCCGCCGAGGGTCGAACCCGTCCGGTCCCGGAACGACGTACGCCACCGGGACCTCGCCGAGGACGTCGTGCGGCCTGCCCACCACCACCGCGTCCCGCACGCCGGGACAGTGCAGCAGGGCCTGCTCGATCTCGGTGGGGTGGATGTTCTCCCCGCCCCGGATGATCAGCTCGCTGACCCGGCCGGTGAGGACGAGATGCCCGTGCGCGACGCGTCGCCCCAGGTCACCGGTGCGGTACCAGCCGTCACGCAGCGCGGCCGCCGTCGCCTCGGGCTGATGGTGGTAGCCGCTCATCAGGCTCGGCCCACGCGCCCAGATCTCGCCCTCGTCGCCGTCCGCGACATCGTTGCCGGAGCCCGGATCGACCAGCCGTACGTCCATCCCCGGGACCGGCGGCCCACAGGAACCGTCGACCCTCGGCCCGTCCGGCCGGTTCACCGCGATCATCCCGCAGGTCTCGGTACTGCCGTACGCGTCGAGCAGCGGCGCCCCCAGCAGGTCCTCCACCGCACGTCGCAGGGCCGGCGCGCTCGGGGCGCCCGCCACGACACACGTCCGCAGAGCGGGTACGGGCGAGGTGTCCTCGGCCGCCGCCACCAGCTGGTGGTACACGGCGGGCACCCCGGCCAGGACGGTGTAGGAGCCGCCCAGGGATGCGCGAGGCGTGCGCAGCTCCCTCAACAGGCCGCCAGGAGACAGTAGTTCGCCGGTGATGCGCGCGCTCGCGCCGACCGCGGTGACCCCCAGGATCGCCAGCGAGTGCCCGAAGCTGTGGAACAGCGGGAGCGGCCAGAGCAGCCGGTCCTCGGGGGAGAGCCCGAAGATCGGCGTGTAGCAGGCCGCCACCGACCACAGGGCCGCACGCTGCGTGGACAGCACGCCCTTGGGTCGATGGGTGGTGCCGGAGGTGTAGAGCATCCAGGCCGGCTCGTCGAGCCCGAGATCGTCGCGGGGCGGCACTGCGGGCTCCGCCTCGGCCGCCTCCTCGAAGAGGACCGTGCCGTCGGGGGCGTCCGACGGCACGGGATCCGCGCCGGTGAGCAGGACGCGCGTACGGTCGTGCAGGCCCCCCGCGCGGTTCAGGCGGGCCAGGTGCGCGCGGTCGGTGACGACGACCGAGGCCCCGCTGTCCTCAAGGAAATGGGCCAGTTCGGCGTCCGAGGACCGGGGGTTGAGAGGCACGCCGACCGCACCCGCCCGGACACCGGCGAGGACGCTCTCCACCGTCTCCACACGGTTGCCCAGCAGGATCGCGACCCGGTCCCCGCGCCGCACACCCGCCCCCGCGAGATACACGGCCAGCCGACCTGTGCGCCGCTCCAACTCCGCGTAGGTGACGTCCCGTTCGTCGTCGGCGTACGCCACCCGCGACGGTGACCTCTCGGCGTGCGCCTTCAACAGTTCGGGCAGCGGCCGGATCAGCTCGTCGCGCGTCATGTACCCGCCCCTCCGGCCCGTGGCGCAGCGCGGACCGTTGTCAATACCCTTGCAGAGCAACGGTATTGATCGTAAAGGCAGGTCGGCCGGTGATCGAATGTGTCGACGACCGGCGTCGCGTCGCGCCTGTGCGATATATCTTGTCCGTCCGTCCGCAGTGCAGTGCAGTGCAGTGCAGCGCGGCGTCGGCCGCCGCCGTCCAGGTCCGCGCGTCGGCGCAGCACCCGTAGCTCCTGGCCGGCGAGCTCCATCTCGTACAGCTTGCCCCGCGCGTTCTCGAAGGGGCGGTGGAGGATCATCATCAGCCGGCCGTCGAGTGTGGAAGAGCATGCCGTGACCGCTGTCCTCGCGGACCAGCGGCCGGTGCTGCTGCCACGGCCCCTCGATGCCGCCCGACTTCGAGGTGGTCCCGTCCTTGCCGGCCACGTTCTTCTCGTACGTCGACCACGGCATGAGCAGGGAGCCGTCGGGGATCTCCTCGGTGATCCAGGACGCGTCCGAGGCCGTGAAGAGAAGACCGGGTCTCCGATCGTGCGGGACAGGTCCGGGGTCAGGCGGATCGCTTCCATCGTTCCGTCGATGGTCTGCAGCCACTCGTGTGCGTACACCATCCACGGCTGCCCGGACGGGTCGACGTAGAACGTCCCGTCGAGGGTCATGAGGTTCGCGGGCGGGGTGGGGCATGCGGGGTCGACAGCCGTGAACGGGCCCAGCAGCGATGAGGTCACGGCCGTGATCGTGCCGCGCATGTAGGACGGGACCCTGGAACGGTGTGCCCCACTGGTTGGGCGGAGGCAAGAGCGTGAAACGAAAGAAGGCTGCAGCCAAGGCCGCGAGGCCGGTGCCGATCCCTCCCGTACTCGTCCGTATGTTGCGTGATCGCATACGAATCTTTGTCGTCGCACCCGACGGACGTCTGTTCCGCAACGCTGCGGGGAACTACACCGATGCCTCGGCGTACGGCATCGCATGGGCGCGAGCGCGGAGGCCACTCTCACCCTTGACGAGCACGCCCTTGAGCTGGCGAAGCGCCCCTACGACCTGCGCCATGCGGGCATCTCGTTCTGGCTGTCGTCCGGAGTCGACCCGTCGGAGTGCGCACGCCGCGCAGGGCAGGGCATCCGGGTTCTCTTCCGCTACTACGCCAGGTTCCTGGCCGAAACGCGGAACCATGCCAACCGGTTGATCGAGGAGTCCATGCAGTGGTGGGCTGCGCCGATGGGCGACACGGATAGCCCCTGAGCTGGACTGGCCCGGATACGCCCCGGAACTGCTGGTCGGAACTGGGATACGGGCGGGGGATATCAGGAGTAAGGGTGCATTTTCGGCCCGCCACCTAGTTGTGACTCCCGAAGGGCGCCTGACGGGTATTTTCCCTGGTCAGGCGCCCTTCCTTGTGTCGCTAGAAGAAGCCCAGCTTCTTCGGCGAATACGACACGAGAAGATTCTTCGTCTGCTGGTAGTGGTCCAGCATCATCTTGTGGGTTTCGCGGCCGATGCCGGAACCCTTGTAGCCGCCGAACGCGGCGTGCGCCGGATATGCGTGGTAGCAGTTCGTCCAGACGCGGCCCGCCTGGATGGAACGGCCCGCGCGATAGGCCGTGTTGGTGTCGCGTGTCCAGACACCCGCGCCCAGGCCGTACAGCGTCTCGTTGGCGATCTTGATGGCATCGTCGAAGTCGTTGAACGAGGTCACGGAGACGACCGGACCGAAGATCTCCTCCTGGAAGACCCGCATACGGTTGTCACCCTCGAAGATCGTCGGCTGGACGTAGTAGCCGCCCTTCAACTCGCCGTCGTGCTCGATGCGTTCTCCGCCGGTCAGGACCTTCGCGCCCTCCTGCCGACCGATGTCCAAATAGGAGAGGATCTTCTCCAACTGGTCGTTGGAGGCCTGGGCGCCGATCATGGTGTCGGTGTCCAGCGGGTGCCCGGTCTTGATCTGCTCGGTGCGGGCGACGGCCGCCTCCATGAACTCGGCATAGTTGCCGCGCTGCACCAGCGCCCGCGACGGACACGTGCACACCTCGCCCTGGTTGAGCGCGAACATCGTGAAACCTTCGAGGGCCTTGTCACGGAAATCGTCGTTCGCCGACCACACGTCGTCGAAGAAGATGTTCGGCGATTTGCCGCCGAGCTCGAGCGTCACCGGTGTGATGTTCTCGGAGGCGTACTGCATGATCAGTCGCCCCGTCGTCGTCTCGCCCGTGAACGCCACCTTCGCCACCCGCGGACTCGACGCCAGCGGCTTGCCCGCCTCCACCCCGAACCCGTTCACGATGTTCACCACACCCGGCGGCAGCAGATCCGCCACCAGGCTCATCCAGACGTGGATGGACGCCGGGGTCTGCTCGGCCGGCTTGAGCACGACCGCGTTGCCCGCCGCCAGCGCGGGCGCCAGCTTCCAGGTCGCCATGAGGATCGGGAAGTTCCACGGGATGATCTGGGCGACCACACCCAGCGGCTCGTGGAAGTGGTACGCCACCGTGTCCTCGTCGAGCTCCGCCAGCGAACCCTCCTGCGCGCGGACCGCTCCCGCGAAATACCGGAAGTGGTCGATGGCCAGCGGGATGTCGGCGGCCAGCGTCTCGCGCACCGGCTTGCCGTTCTCCCAGCTCTCCGCCACCGCCAACTGCTCCAGATTCGCCTCCATACGGTCGGCGATCTTCCGCAGGACGTCAGAACGCTCGGTCACGGACGTGCGCCCCCAGCCGGGCGCGGCTGCGTGCGCCGCGTCCAACGCGCGCTCCACATCCTCGCTCGTACCTCGCGCGATCTCCGTGAACGGCAGACCGTTCACCGGACTCGGGTTCTCGAAGTACTGCCCGCGCGCCGGCGGCACGTACTCACCCCCGATGAAGTGGTCGTAACGCGCCTCGTAGGAGACGACCGCGCCATCCGTACCGGGCGCTGCGAAACGGGTCATGAATACCTGCCTCCCGAGAAGCGCTGCCCGCCGTTGGGCAGCTCTCGCGAGGAGGCTAGAAACCGGAATGTTGCAACGACGTTGCGCCCCCGCCCCGCCCCGCCCCGCCCGGCCCCGCCCCGCCCCGCCCCCGCTCCAGCCGAAGACCGTGGGACGCCGCAGCACCAGGCAACCACGCCAGTCAGCCAGTCAGCCAGTCAGCCAGTCAGCCAGCCGGCCCGTCAGCCCGATGGCATCCCTCACGGTCACCGGGCCCGAGGGCGCCCCCATACCGGTGGCGCCGACAGTTCCGACTCCAGCTCGCGCAGCCGGGACCGTACGGCCGGAGTGGGGCGCACGGCTGCCAGCGCCCGCCACACTTCCAGGTCGTCCTCACCCCATGGGGCGTGCGCCCAGTCCGCCAGGAGGTCGGGATCGTGTACGGCTATCAGCGCCGACCGCAGGCCGTCGGCGAGTCTGCGCCGCAGCCGTGCGACGGCCGGCGCCTGTGAGCCCGGCAGCAGCGGGCCCGCGTACGCCGACGCGGCCGCCGTCACCGCACCCGTCTCCAGTCTCCGTTCCACCACCGCCACGTCGGACTCGACGGGAACCAACAGCCGATACGGCCGTGACCCCAGCAGCCCTGACCCGAGGAGACGGCGCAGCCGCGCCAGTTCGGCCCGCAACGTCACCGGCGTCACCGACTCGTCCTCGTACAGCGCGCAGAGCAGCTCGTCGCCGGACAGTCCCTCCGGGTGACGGGCGAGCAGCACCAGGATCTCGCTGTGCCGACGGCTGAGCCTGATCTTCCGCCCACGGGCCAGGAGTCGGGCCTCGTCCCGACCCAGGGCCGCCAGTTCGAGCGCGTTCGTCGAGGCCCCGGGCGGAGTGAGCAGGGCGAGCTGGGACTCGGCCGCCCTGGCGACCGCCTGGACGAAGCCGAGGCTGTGCGGATGAGCCAGGCCGTCACCGCCGGTGATGTCGACCGCACCGAGCACCCGCCCGGTGCGTGGATCGTGCACCGGCGCCGCCGCGCACGTCCACGGCTGCACCCGCCGTATGAAGTGCTCGGCCGCGAACACCTGCACGGGCCGGTCCACGGCGACCGCGGTGCCCGGAGCGTTCGTGCCGACCGCGGACTCCGCCCACCGCGCACCGGGGACGAAGTTCATCCGGTCGGCCCGCCGTCTGGTCGCCGCGTCCCCCTCCACCCACAGCAGTCTGCCCTGCGCGTCACAGACGGCCAGCAGATGTTCGCCGTCCGACGCGAACGTGCCCAGCAACTCGCGCACCAACGGCATCACCCGGGCCAGCGGATGCTCCGCGCGGTAGGAACCGAGGTCGCCGTCCGTCAGTTCCACCCGAGCGGTGCCCTCCGGTCCCACACCCGCCTTCGCCGAACGCCGCCACGAGTCCGCCACCACGGAACGCACCGGTCGTCCCACTGTGCCCCGCTGTGTGAACGCCTCATGCGCGCGACGCAGCACCCGTCCCCGCTCGACGGGGTCGGCTCCCGGCTCCAGAGCCACCCAAGGATCGGTCAACTCGGCCTCCCGGACATGCGCTCACGGCTGGAACCCATCGTCACCGCCGGACCCACACCCAGACAAGCCGCGCGCTCCGTCGACGTCAGGCGGCGTCGACCAGGCGTATGTAGCGGTCCCAGTCCCAGTGCGGCCCCGGATCGGTGTGGTCGGTGCCCGGTACCTCGTAGTGGCCGATGATGTGCGCGCGGTTCTTGGGGATGCCGTGCCTGTCGCAGATCGCCGCTGTGAGCGCCGCGGACTGCTCGTACATGGCGGTGGTGAAGTACTCGGGACGGTCGATCCAGCCCTCGTGCTCGATGCCTATGCTTCGTGCGTTGTAGTCCCAGTTGCCGGCGTGCCAGGCGATGTCGCGTTCGCGGACGCACTGTGTGACGCTCCCGTCGGCCGACCGGAGCAGGTAGTGCGCGGAGACCTGTTTCGCCGGGTTCCAGAAGACGGGCAGGGTGTTCTTGTACGTGGTCTGCGTGACGTGGATGATCACCAGGTCGATGGGTTGACCGGCCGGACGGTCGGCCGCGGTGTAGTTGGCCGGGCTCGCGGGTTCCCATCGGGCGGGTGTGTGGTCGAGGGGCGGCGACTGGGCGCCGGCCCGGGGGCTCGGGAGCAACGCGTAGGGGATCGCGGCGAGGGCGGTGCCCTGCAGCAGCCGCCGTCTGCTCGGCAACGGCCTGGCTCGCTCCATGTGGCTCTGCCTTTCCGGTCGGTAGGGGGACATGTGCTGGTCGGTTCGCACCCGTGAGCGAAGACGCATCCGCAGGTCGAATGGCTGCGCCTCACGTGGATCACGGTACGGCGATTGCCGGCCGGGCTGTCCGAGCGTGTGGATAACGGTGGAAAACCGGCTAGTTGTGGATAACTTCGTCACCCGGCAGGGGGAACGCGTGGCTGCGGAGTCCAGTCCAGGGCTGCGTCGGCCTGCGCGTCGGCGCAGCCCGTGACCGCTTCCGCAGCGCTACGGCCGCACCCCGACCGTCGCCGGATCGTCCAGCACACCACGCACCACCGAGTGGGCCGCACCCAGCAGCGGCCCCTCGGGGCCGAGCCGGGACACGGTCACGGAACACGCCGGACCGGCCGTCCGTCGCGCCAACTCACGCTCCAGCGAGGGCAGCAGCCAGGGCGCGAGGGCGGCCAGGGCGCCGCCCAGCACGACGGTCTGCGGGTCCAGCAGATTCACCGCGCCGGTCAGCGCCACACCGAGCGCGGAGCCGGCGCCCCGCAGGGCCCGGTGCACATCCTTGTCGCCGGCGGCGGCCCGCTCGGCGAGGAACTCGACACGGTGTTCGCCCGGTTCCAGTCCGGCCGCCCGAAGTACGGCTTCCTCACCGGCGTACTGCTCCAGGCAGCCCCGTCCACCGCACGCGCAGTCCGGTCCTTCCGGCCGGACGGGAACATGCCCCAACTCGCCCGCGAATCCGCGTGTTCCGCGGAGCAGCCGACCGTCCACGACGACCGCGCCGCCGATGCCGATCTCTGCGGAGACGTGCAGAAAGTCGAGCGGTGTGCCGTCACCGAGCCAGAGTTCCGCGAGACCGCCGAAGTTGGCCTCGTTGTCCACGGTCACCGGCAGACCGGCGGGCAGCAGGGCGCCCAGATCCGTGTCGTGCCAGTCGAGGTTGGGTGCACGGACCACCGTGCGGGCGTCGCTCGCCACCAGCCCGGGCACGGCGACCGCGAGCCCAACGGGCCACAGACCCTCGCCCTCCGCCTCGGCGACCACCCCTCGCACCAGCTGGGTCAGGTCCTCGATGACCGGCTCCGGCGCCCGGCCGCGGTTCGTGCCGAGCCGCACCGCCCGAGCCCGTACCTCGCCCCGCAGATCCACGGCGCAGACCGCGAGATGGTCGACACCGATCTCCGCGCCGATACCTGTGGGGCCGCGTCCGCTGAGGGCGAGCGCCGAGCCGGGCCGTCCGACCCGTCCCGGACGCTCGGGGCCCAGTTCCTCCAGGAGCCCCGCACGGATCAGCTCGTCCACCAGCGTCGACACGGCGGCCCGGGTCAGTCCGATGTGAGAGGCGACGGCGGCCCGGGACAGCGGCCCCTCGGCGTTGACGGTGTGCATGACGCGGGAGAGATTGCGGCGCCGCATGCCCTGCTGGTTGTCGGGCAGGCGGCGGCCGGAGCCGCTTGGTCGGGTTTCGTGCAGTGGTGCGGTCATGCCTCCCTCGGCTCCCGTCGGTGCGTCCCGGTGGGTGTCCCCGTGCGTTTTCCTGTCCGTGCTCTGTAGATCATGCCGGAATCAGATTTTCCCACTCGGGACACCCCCTCGCCGGTCAGTCGCTGTCCGGTCCGTGATCCAGCAGCGGTGCCGCGTCGGACAGCACCCGGGAGATCCTGGTGAGCGTCTCCTCGTCCCGCTCCACCGCCTCCAGCACCGGCCCCCGGGTGGTGTCCCAGCGGCGGGCCACCGCGGCCGGGTCCTCGCCGGTGAGCAGCCCGGCGGCCTGTGCGGCGGCCCCCAGCGCGACCAGTTCCCTGGCCTCGGGGACCTGCACGGCACGCCCGGAGAGGCGGCGCACGGTCTGTTGCCAGGCAGTGCCCCGCGCGCCCCCGCCGATGAGCAGCAGCGGTACGGAGGTGTCCGCGTCGGAGTCGAGCACCAGGTCCAGTGCGCCGAGCAGAGAGTGGACGGCGCCGTCGTACGCGGCCTGCAGCAGTTGTCCGCCGGTCGTGTCGTGGCGCAGCCCGTGCAGCAGACCCGAGGCGTGCGGCAGGGCCGGGGTGCGCTCGCCGTCCAGGTAGGGAAGGAGGGTGACGTCCGTGCCGGGCTCCACGGACTCGCGGTCGAGGCCCAGCAGGGCGGCCACCCGGTCGACTGCCTGGGTGCAGTTCAGGGTGCAGGCCAGCGGCAGCCAGTCCCCGTGCGCGTCGGCGAAGCCCGCCACCGTGCCGGTCGGATCCGCCGGGCGGTGCCTGGAGACCGCGTACACCGTGCCCGAGGTGCCCAGGCTCAGCACCGGGGTGCCGGGGCGCAGCCCGAGCCCCAGCGCGGCGGCCGCGTTGTCGCCCGTACCGGCGGCGACCAGGGTCCCCTTGGCGAACGGCAGCTCGTGGGCGTCCCGTACGGTCCCGGCGACCTCGCCCGGCCGGACGACACGGGGCAGCAGCGCCGGGTCCAGCCCGACATGGGCGAGCACCTCGGCGTCGTACGCCTCCGTCGCCGAAGCCCACCAGCCCGTGCCGGAGGCGTCGCCGCGATCGGTCGTGCCCTGGCCCGTGAGACGCTCGGTGAGGTAGTCGTGCGGCAGGCGCACGGCGGTGGTCGCACGGACGGCCTCGGGCTCGTGCTCGGCCAGCCAGGCCCACTTCGTCACGGTGAAGGAGGGCCCCGGCACGCTGCCGGCGCGCTCCGCCCAGGCCTTCGCTCCGCCCAGTTCCTCGACCAGCCGGGCCGCCTGCGGCGCCGAGCGCACGTCGTTCCACAGCAGCGCCGGCCGCACCGGCTCGCCCTGGGCGTCGAGGGTGACGAGGCCGTGCTGCTGACCGCCGATCGACACCGCCGAGGCCTCGCGCGCAGCCTCCCCGCACTGGCGCAGCGCCTCGCACAGCGCGTCCCACCACTGGCGGGGGTCACTCTCCCGACCGGCCCCGGAGGACACGGTGTGCGGCGCCTGCCCGCTCGCCACGACCCGACCGGTCGACGCGTCGACGACCAGGGCCTTGGTGGACTGTGTGGACGAGTCCACACCGACGACGAGCGGACCCTCGGCAGCTGACATCGGGCTCTCCTTCTCACGCGGCTCGTGACTGCCGCTGACGCGGCTGACGCCTCCGTCCGGCGACATCTTGTCTTCCCAGAGACGCGTCCGCATACTAATTTGTAAATCGCCATGACGAAATAGTCGGAGCGCAAGGAGCCGCGGCATGAACTACCAACCCACCCCCGACGACAGGTTCACCTTCGGCCTGTGGACCGTCGGCTGGCAGGGAAGGGACCCGTTCGGCGACGCCACCCGGCGCGCCCTCGACCCGGTCGAGACGGTGCAGCGCCTGGCGGAGCTCGGCGCCTACGGTGTGACCTTCCACGACGACGACCTGATCCCCTTCGGGTCCTCGGACAGCGAGCGCGAGGAGCACATCAAGCGCTTCCGCGCGGCTCTGGACACGACCGGTATGACCGTGCCCATGGCCACCACCAACCTCTTCACGCACCCCGTCTTCAAGGACGGCGCGTTCACCGCCAACGACCGCGACGTCCGCCGGTACGCGCTGCGCAAGACGATCCGCAACATCGACCTGGCGGTCGAGCTCGGCGCCAAGATCTACGTCGCCTGGGGTGGCCGCGAGGGCGCCGAGTCCGGTGCCGCCAAGGACGTCCGGGACGCGCTCGACCGCATGAAGGAGGCGTTCGACCTTCTCGGCGAATACGTCACCTCCCAGGGCTACGATCTGAAGTTCGCGATCGAGCCCAAGCCGAACGAGCCGCGCGGCGACATCCTGCTCCCCACGGTCGGCCACGCCCTGGCCTTCATCGAGCGCCTGGAGCGCCCGGAGCTGTACGGCGTGAACCCCGAGGTCGGCCACGAGCAGATGGCCGGGCTGAACTTCCCGCACGGCATCGCGCAGGCCCTCTGGGCGGGCAAGCTCTTCCATATCGACCTCAACGGCCAGTCCGGCATCAAGTACGACCAGGACCTCCGCTTCGGCGCGGGCGACCTGCGCTCCGCCTTCTGGCTGGTCGACCTGCTGGAGAGCGCCGGTTACGCGGGGCCGAAGCACTTCGACTTCAAGCCGCCGCGCACCGAGGACTTCGACGGTGTGTGGGCGTCGGCCGCAGGCTGCATGCGCAACTACCTCATCCTCAAGGAGCGCGCGGCCGCCTTCCGTGCGGACCCGGCGGTCCAGGAGGCACTGCGTGCCGCGCGGCTGGACCAGCTGGCCCAGCCCACGGCCGCCGACGGCCTGCAGGCGCTGCTCGCGGACCGGACGGCATTCGAGGAGTTCGACGCCGAGGCCGCCGCCGCTCGCGGCATGGCCTTCGAACAGCTCGACCAGCTGGCGATGGACCACCTGCTGGGTGCGCGCGGCTGATCACGCGCGCGTGGGGGCCCTGTGCGCCGAAGCCGCAGCTCCAGCCGCAAGGCGGCTCAAGCTCAGGGGCAAGCCGAGGCCGAGGCGGTGAGGGCCCCTCTTTCCGCCGGTGACGGTCAAGGTCGACTCCGACGCCCCACCTGGTCGGTTTCCGTGCGCAATTCTCCGGAATCGTGCGATCCACGGTGTGAGCCCCTATCAACTTCAGTACAGGGCTCGCGCCTTGGCCCGTTCGCGGGGATTCTGGACGGTATGGGCATGCCGCCGCCACCGTCCCAGCCGCCCCGACCGCCGGACGGCACATCGCCGTCGAACGGTGGCGGGTTCGGGCCCCCTCCAGGGGGCTTCGGTCCGCCTCCGGGTGATCCGACCGGAGGAGGCGGTGGTTGGCGGCCCCCGGGTCAGGGCGGGGGCCGCCGGCCACCCGATCCGCCCGGTGGACCCACTCCCGACGGGCGTCGCAGGCTCGCGCTCATCGCACTGGCCGTGCTCGTCACCCTCGGTGCCGTCCTCGCCGTGGCGCTGGTGGCCGGCCGGGGTGCGGGGTCGCCGGACGAGAAGCCGTCGAGCGGGACCGGTGGCGGTGCGGGTTCTTCGCCGACCCCGTCGCTGAGCCTTCCCTCGGGGCTGCCCAGCGACCTTCCGACGCTGCCCTCCGGGTTCCCCAGCGATCTGCCCAGTGGGTTCCCCAGCAATCTGCCCAGCGGATTCCCGACCGGGTTGCCCGGCGACCTGGACTCACTCTTCCCGGACCCGGTCGGCCACACCAGGTGACGGAACTGCTCCGAGGTGTCAGATGTCGGGTCCACCGGCGACGGCAGCCAGTGCCGTCGCCGGATCATGGGCTGCCGGGCCGGCCGGTGCCCAGCGACCTCGCTCCTTGCGGTAGGGCCACCAGCGGCCGTCCCGCCCGAGGCGCAGTTGGGCCGACCCACCCACGACGGTCCAACGGTTGTGCGCGGACCGCAGCGAAGGCCGCTCGCCCTCCTCCCACGCCGTCTCCACAGCGGCACGCGCGCGTGCGAGCGACTCCGCCGGTACGTGCCACTCCTCGTCCAGCACGGCGAGACCGGCCGCGCCGCCGTACCGCCAGGCGCGGACGGCGAGCGCCAGCCCTTCCCGGCCACGCCCGGAACCATCGCCGAGACGCTCCGCGATGCTCGTCCCCGGCGCACCGGCCGCCAGGCGCACCACGTCCTGGTGGAACGGCAACTCGTCGCCCAGGGGCTGCTGCTCGTGACCGGGGTGGAGAGCCTCGGCCAGCAACCGGTGTGCCTCCAGGGCCGTCTGCGCCGCCAGGAACTCGAGCGCCGTCGGGTCGAGTCCAGGCGCGGGCGTGGTCTCGGCGTCCAGGGAGGGCGGCAGGCCGGGCTCCATCGGCAGCGGGGGCGGCTCGGGCAGCGGCGGAAGGACCTCCCCCGCCGCGAACGCCTCCGCGGCGTCCACACCGTCCCTGTGGCTGTCCGCGAGACTGCTCCGGAGGTCGTTCATCGCCTCCTCGCCGCCCGCCGCGGACACGGTTCCACGCACGTGCAGTTCGTCCAGCAGCGCACGTTCGGTGCGGCCGCGCATCAGCAGCAGGACGAACGGGTCCTGATCCAGCAGGCGGGCAACCTGGTAGCAGAGCGCCGCGGTGTGTCCGCAGTGGTCCCAGGCACCGCAGTCGCACTCCGCCTCCAGATCACCGAGCCCGGGCAGCAGCTCGACTCCGGCCGTCGCGGCGTCCTCGACCAGGTGCGGTGGCATCTCACGGTCGAGCAGGGCGGCGACATGCCCGGCCCGCTCGACCGCCATGTCCAGAAGACGGTCCCAGTGCTCTCCGGACAATTCCTGAAGCAGGACGTCGGCACGGTGGCCGGTGCCGTCGCGGTCCTGGACGACCGCGGTGACGCGCCCGGGGCGCACCGACACCGCGCCCACGGCCCCCGCGCGCGCCAGTCGGCGCCCGACCTTCACCTGCTGCCCGTCCAGCGCCGCGTCCTCGAGCGCCTTCAACCACGCTCGCCCCCACCACGTCCGTGCGAAACCCCCGCCCCGTACGGGAGCCAGTGCGGCGAACGTGCGCTCTTCGTCATGTCCCGTGCGTTCCGTCATCGCGCGTCCCCTCGAAGCTCCACCAGATCGGCCAGTGCCGCGTCGGACAGCTCGGTCAGCGCCGTGTCGCCGGCGCTCAGCACCGCGTCGGCCAACTCCCGTTTGCGCAGCAGCATGTCCGCGATGCGGTCCTCGATCGTGCCCTCGGTGATCAACCGGTGCACCTGCACCGGCCGTGTCTGTCCGATGCGGTACGCCCGGTCCGTGGCCTGCGCCTCGACGGCCGGGTTCCACCAGCGGTCGTAATGCACGACATGCTCGGCCCGCGTCAGGTTCAGACCCGTGCCGGCCGCCTTCAGCGAGAGCAGGAAGACCGGCACCTCGCCTTCCTGGAAGCGTTCCACCATCGCCTCGCGCTCGGGGACCGGTGTCCCGCCGTGCAGGAAGCGGGTGGGCACCCCGCGTGCCGCCAGGTGACGTTCCAGCAGCCGAGCCATCCGGACGTACTGCGTGAAGACCAGAACGCTCGCCCCCTCGGAGAGGATGGTGTCCAGCAGTTCGTCCAGCAGCTCCAACTTCCCCGATCTGCCGGCGATCCGCGGCTTCTCCTCCTTGAGGAACTGGGCGGGGTGGTTGCAGATCTGTTTGAGCCCGGTCAGCAGCTTCACGATCAGTCCCCGCCGCTCCATGCCGTCGGCGGCGGCGATCTCCGCCATGGTCTCGCGGACCAACGCCTCGTACAGCCCCACCTGTTCCCTGGTGAGCGACACGGCACGGTCGGTCTCGGTCTTCGGCGGGAGCTCCGGCGCGATGCCCGGGTCCGACTTGCGGCGGCGCAGCAGGAACGGCCGTACGAGCCGGGAGAGCCGCTCCGCCGCGGCGGGGTCCCGACCGGCTTCGACGGCCTGTGCGTACCGGGTGCGGAAGGTGCCGAGCCGGCCGAGGAGGCCCGGAGTGGTCCAGTCGAGGATCGCCCACAGTTCGGACAGGTTGTTCTCCACCGGAGTGCCGGTGAGGGCCACACGCGCGCGTGCCCCGATGGTGCGCAGTTCCCGCGCCGTGGCCGAGTAGGGGTTCTTCACGTGCTGCGCCTCGTCGGCCACGACCAGGCCCCAGGGCACGTCGGCGAGGCGCGGTGCGTCGAGCCGCATCGTGCCGTACGTGGTGAGGACGAACTCCGCGTCGGCGAGCCCGTCCAGACCGCGCCGGGATCCGTGGAAGCGGCGCACCGGCACGCCCGGTGCGAACTTCTCGATCTCCCGCTGCCAGTTGCCCATCAGCGAGGCCGGACAGACCACGAGGGTGGGGCCCGCGGAGGACACGTCCGACTGCCGGTGCAGATGCAGAGCGATCAGGGTGATCGTCTTGCCGAGCCCCATGTCGTCGGCGAGACAGCCGCCGAGTCCCAGGGAGGTCATCCGGGCCAGCCAGTCGAGCCCTCGCAGCTGGTAGTCCCGCAGCGGCGCGGCGAGCGCGGACGGCTGCCCGACCGATTCCTGCCCCTCGGGGTCCGACAGACGTTCCCGCAGGGTCGCCAGCCACCCGGTGGGCAGCACGTCGACCATCCGGCCGTCGACCTCCGTCGAGCCCGTCAGAGCGGCACTGAGCGCGTCGATGGGCGACACCTTGCGGTCCTGCTGCGCACGGGCGCGGTGGATCTCCTCCGGATCCACCAGGACCCACCGGTCGCGCAGTCGCACCATGGGGCGGTTCGCCTCCGCGAGCAGGTCGAGCTCCTGCCGGGTGAGCCGCTGATCGCCCAGCGCGAACCACCAGTCGAAGGCGAGCAGCGCGTCAGCGGACAGGTACGACGGGGTGTCCGACGCGTTGCTCCCCGGGCCCTGCTCGTCGTCGTCCGGTGGGCCGATGACCGCGCGGGCGGTCAACCCACGGGTCAGTTCCCTGGGCCAGTGCACCTCGACACCGGCCGTCGCCAGCAGTCGGGCGCCTTCGCCGAGCAGTGCGGTGACCTCCTCGTCGGCGAGTTCCACGGCGTCCGGCACGGCTGCCGACAGCAGCGGGCCGAGCGGGGCCCAGGCGCGGGCGGCGCGGCGCAGCGCCAGCAGGGCGTCCATCCGCGCGCGCGGGCCGAAGGCGGCCGCGTCGGCCCACACCGAGGAGGCGTCCGCGACGAGCGTCGGGTCGCTCACGCTGTGCAGCTGAGGAACGACTCGGAAAGCCGGCCTCGTCCCGGCCGGGTCGTCGGCCCCGAGCGAGGCGAGCCCGGGAATCTCGACGCGCAGTGAGACGCGGACCCCGGCGTCGTGTCCGGCGGCCACGTCAGCGGCCCAGGCGCGCTGTTCGGGAACGAACTGCGGATCACGGGCGGCGAAGGCCGGGCCGCCCGCCGCGACGCTCGCGGCGGGGGAGCGGGGCAGCGAGTCCACGACGGCGTCGAGGAACGTGCGCAGCAGCCGCTCCGGATCGGGCAGCCGCGGCGGCTCACCGTGGTCCACCGGCAGTGCGTGCGCCTCGGGCGGCATCGCGGCGGCCAGTTCCCTGACCCGGTCCAGGTCCTCCGCCCGCAGCGGCCCCGCCCGCCAGGCGTCCTGTCCGCTCGTGGTGACGCCGGGCAACAGCAGGCCTCGCGCGGCGAATTGGAGCCCCAGCAGGGTGGCGGCGCCCCAGAAGGCCGTCGACCGGTGGGCGCCGGTGGTGGCACGCGCGCGCGTGAGAACCGGAAGCGCCGCGTGTACCGGGAGCGATACGACGGGCACCGTGCCCCGTCGGACGCCACGGTCGCCACGGTCGCCGGGCAGCGCGAGCGTCAGCTCCCCGTCGTATCCGTGGGCGACCAGGGACGGTGTCGAGCCGTCCGGTCGCCAGAAGGCGACCTGACCGGTGCGGGCGGGGTCCGCGGCCACGAAGACGGCGCGGCATCGGGCCAGTTCGGAAGCTTGGGGGAGGGTTGCCACGGGGTTCATCGGCACAGGGATGCTGGGCTCCTCAAATTTGACTACTGAAGTCAGAATCGCCGAGGATACCTCATTTCAAACCTCTACCCGATACCTTATGGAGTGATGTGAGTCACTTTTCCCGTTCGGTAGCGAGGGCATCTCAGGGTTGTACGGGGGTTCGGCTCAGGGGCATGTCAGGGTCGTGGTCCGGAACTGCGGGGAGTCCGATCCCGTTTTCAGGACAGAGAGCGGCAGTGGCCGCGAAGGAGGCGACGGAGATGTCGAAGAGCACGAAGATCGTCGCAGGGGGTGCGGCACTCGGGATCGTCCTGCTGATCCTGTTGCCCTTCCCCTTCTGGGCCAATCTCCTGATAGTCCTGGGGATCCCCACAGCCGCGTACCTGGCGCTGGACCCCTCGCAGCGACGCAGGCTGCGCCGCGCCGGCCGAAAGGAGCTCGACCGCTGAGGTGTCACCGGCCCGCTCGCGCGGGCCGGTGTGACACGCGGAATCAGTTCGGGCGTACGGCGATCTTGTCGAGCGACTCCAGGAGACCGGGCAGTTCCGGGCCCCTGCCCACCGGCAGCACCTCGCCGGGTTCCTCGTCGAGAAGGACGAACGCGATGTCGTCGGTCCTGGCCACCATCGACCAGCCGGGGCCGTCGGCACGGAGCGTCCGCGCGCCGCCCGGCGCGAACGAGGACCGGACCCGCCCGAGAGGCGGAGGGGACTCCACGTAGGCGCGCGCCTCCGCGAGCACGCGGCGGATACCCGTGCGGGGAGCGCCGTCGTCCCTCCCGGCACTCGCTGCGGCTTCCGTCGTGTCGCCGGTCGCCGCCCGGTCCGAGCCGTCCTGCCCGGCGAACGCGGCGTCGTCGATCTGCTCACGCCACATGGCCCACTGCAGAGCGATCTCGTCGGCGCCCAGACGCCGCTGGGCGGGGCCCCAGATGCCGGTGTCCGGAGGGCTCAGCGGAGGCCG
The DNA here is from genome assembly GCF_019599145.1 of Streptomyces akebiae. Taxonomy (NCBI): domain Bacteria; kingdom Bacillati; phylum Actinomycetota; class Actinomycetes; order Kitasatosporales; family Streptomycetaceae; genus Streptomyces; species Streptomyces akebiae. The sequence continues at coordinate 9,177,807 of NZ_CP080647.1, forward strand.
GTCTGCGACCTCGGGATCGGGGTCGTGCGGATCGGGCACTCCCGGGGCCGCGACGGCGACCGCGAGAGGCCAGCCCGGTAGCGCTGCCACGACGGAGTCCTCGTCGGGTGACAGGTCGTACTCCATGCCGCAGTCCCACGACGCGATGGCCACGGCGACCAGCGACACGTCGTCGACCGCCACCGTCCACCTGGCTCCTTCGCCGTCCTGGCCCAGGACGATCCCGTAGCCGTCCGCGAGCGGTGCGAGGCCCAGGGCCGCGCAGGCCTCCGGGTAGTCGTCGCCCAGCACGCTGGGGAAGTTCGCGGGCGTGAGCAGTACCGCCGTCAGCACATACAGCGCGTCGTCGTCCCCGGCGGTGACGGCGTCCTCGTCCGTCCCGGCCATGCCGGCCTCCCATCGCTCTCGCTCGTCCGTCGGCGCACCCTAATGCGCCCGGCGGGCCCTTGTCACGAGCGGGAACCCCGTGCGGAGCTGCGGATATCCGGGACGAGCTGCAGGTATCCGGGTGGACAGGGGCGAAACGACCGGAGACCCTCACCCGTTCAGGCAGCGGGCAGGCCCAGAAGTGACCTCGCGACGGTCTGCGGCGACTCGTCGCGCTCCCGGGCGAGGGCGATCACCGCTCGGCACGCCAGCTCGCTCACTCCGAACGACAGGGCCTCGGGCGACACCCAGGTGGCGGCCTCGTCGATCTGGTCCTGATCGTCCTCGGCGCACGCCGCGATGTAGACGGCGGCCGCCTCGAACAGGTTGTGCGTGCGTTTCGTCTTCTGCGCGGTGGTCTCCGCCCGCCACGAGCCGAGGAATCTGCCGAAGGACTTGCGAACGCTGTCGAACATATGGATTACCTACCCCCGCGTCGGTATCACAGCTCGTCCTACTCAACGTAGAGACGGATCTGCGGCGGCAGAAGGGGGAGGGCGGGTGAAGCGCCGCGAACGGCGCATTCAGGACGCTGCTCGGCGCGATCCGCAAGGGCCGCGGCAGGGCTCAGCCCAGGCGCGTGGCGAGCGCCAGGAAGCGGGCGTCCTCGTCGGCGTACGACGTCATGCGCCAGCCCGAACCTGCCAGCAGCGGCCCCAGGTTCGCCTCGGCGCGCAGGTCCTGCGGGGTGATCTGCCGCCCCTGGCGCGCGGCGAGCGCCGCCCGGCCGATGGGGTGGAAGAGCGCCAGCGTGCCGCCCGGCCTGACCACCCGGGCCAACTCCCGCAGATTCTCCGCGGGGCTCGGGAGGTGTGCGACGAGCCCCGCGGCGAAAACCGCGTCGAGCGACGCCGTACGCAGCGGTAGGCGGCCGACGTCGGCGAGCACCAGCAGCCCGTCACGGTCCCGCCCGGCCCGTACGGCGGCTGCCAGCATGGCGGGGGTCAGGTCGGCTCCGAGAACCACTCCCGAGGCTCCCACGGCAGCGCGCAACGCCGTCAGGGCCCGTCCCGTACCGCACCCCGCGTCCAGCACCCGGTCGCCCTCGCGCAGGCCCAGCTCGGCGACCGCGGCGGCATAGGCGGGCCCGTCGTCGGGGAAGCGGGCGTCCCAGTGGGCCGCCCGTGCCGTGAAGAACTCCTGGACGTGTGTGTGGTCGTCGCTCATGCTCCGCATGATCCCTCACCGGAGCGGGGGACGGGATGACGCGCATGTTCGGGCGGGAGGCGATCGTTTCTGTGCATATATGCGCCACATTCCAGCAGGTTTAGAAATGCGCCCGCTCCGTGCTCCCATGCCCCCACTAGCGTCCCGGGGCCATGGGACACCTGGACCACGCCACCTTCGGCTGGCTGACCCCCGCGCTGTCGTACGCCATGGCCTGCATCGGCGCCGCCCTCGGACTGCGCTGCACGGTCCGCGCGCTCGCCACCACCGGCAGGTCCCGCCGCAACTGGCTCGTCACCGCGGCGTCGGCGATCGGCACCGGCATCTGGACCATGCACTTCGTGGCGATGCTCGGCTTCGGCGTCAGCGGCACCGAGATCCGCTACAACGTCCCCCTGACCGTCCTGAGCCTCGTGGTCGCCATGCTGGTGGTCTGCGCCGGCGTCTTCGCCGTCGGCTACAGCCGGGACCGCGCCCGGGCGCTCCTGCTGGGCGGGCTCACCACCGGCCTGGGCGTGGCGAGCATGCACTACCTGGGGATGGCGGCCGTACGGCTGCACGGCGATGTCACCTACGATCCGGCACTCGTCGCCCTCTCCGTCGTGATCGCGGTGGTCGCGGCGACCGCCGCCCTCTGGGCCGCACTCAACATCAGGTCGCCCATCGCGGTCACCGTCGCTTCACTCGTCATGGGCGGAGCGGTGAGCAGCATGCACTACACAGCGATGTGGGCGGTGAGCGTGGAGGTCACTCCGTCCACGGCGGTCCTGCCCGGGGCCACGGCGATGCAGTTCATCTTCCCCCTCGCCGTCGGCCTCGGCTCCTATCTCTTCCTCACCTCGGCGTTCGTCGCACTGTCGCCGACGGCCGGGGAGCGTGAGGCATCCGCGTCGGCCCAGCGGCCGGTCGAGAACGCCGCCGCCCACTAGCCGCGCGCGACGGCTCTCCAAGCCCGCCCCCGAACCCCTGATCGAGGAGGCCATGCGTACACCCCGCAGGACCCCGACTGCCGCTGCCGAGGCGTCGCCCCAGCCGGCGAGACGCGGACGCCGCGCCCACGCCGGACCACCGGCCGACGAGCCCCTCGCAATTGACGGCACCGGCGCCCCGACGCCCGGACCACCCACCCGTTCGGGACGTCGGACCCTGCGCCCCCGCACCGTCCGGGCAAAGATCGTCTGCCTGCTGATGGTGCCTGTCGTCTCCCTGCTCGCGCTGTGGGCGTACGCCACCGTCACCACCGCCCAGGACGTCGCCCGCTACCGCCAGCTGCAACGCGTCGACGCCTCCGTACGCGGCCCGGTCGCCGACGCCGTCGCGGCGCTCCAGGCCGAACGCGCGGCCGCCGTACGGTACGCCACCCGACCCTCCCCAGAGCGGGAGAGCACGCTGCGCGGACTCACCCGGCACACCGACCGGGCGGTGGACGCCCTGCGCCTGGGAGAACGCCACACCGTCGCCGACGGCACCGACCTGCCCGCGGGGGTGTCCGAACGCCTCGCCGCCTTCGTGACCGGCGCCGACCACCTGCGAACGCTGCGGACCGCGGTCCTCGACCGCCGCAGCGGCTGGGCCGAGACGTACGAGCGGTACACGACGGCCGTCTCCACGGCCTTCGGCGTCGGCGGTGCGCTCACCGGCATCCAGGACGCCGAACTCGGCTCCGACGCGCGCGTGCTGCTCGAGTTCTCCCGCGCCGGCGAGGCACTGGCGCAGGAGAACACGCTCCTGTCCGGTGCCCACATCGCCGGAACCCTCGACCGCGAGCGGCTGCGCCTGTTCACCGGAGCCGTCGACACGCGCCGCACCCTGACCGAAGCGGCCGGCGCGGACCTGCGAGGCCCGGAACGCGTCGCGTGGCAGCAACTCGCCGGCGGAGACGCATACGCCGACCTGCGCGCCCTCGAGGACGAGGTGCTCGCGAGCCACCCCGGAGCCAAGGTGCTCCATGCCGTCCCCGAAGCAGCCTGGGAGTCCGCCCACGCGCGCGTGCAGAAGGACATGCGCGACATCGAAGCGGACGCCGGCCGCGAAGTCGCCGACCGGGCCGACCCGTTCACCCGCGCACTGCTCACCCCGGCCGGGGCCGCCGTACTCCTCGGCCTCGCCGCGGTCGCCGCCTCCCTCGTCATCTCCGTACGCATCGGACGCGCTCTGGTCGTCGAGCTGGTGAGCCTGCGCAACGACGCCCTGGAGATCGCCCGCCGCAAACTGCCCCACGCCATGCGCAGACTGCGCGCCGGCGAGGAGATCGACGTCGACACCGAGGCACCCACCGGCCCCCCTGCGGAGGACGAGACCGGTCAGGTCGCCGAGGCCCTCGGCACCGTGCACCGCGCGGCCCTCCACGCGGCGGTCGAGCGCGCCGAACTCGCCAGCGGCATCTCCGGGGTGTTCGTCAACCTCGCCCGCCGCAGCCAGATCCTCGTGCACCGCCAACTCGGTCTGCTCGACAGCATGGAGCGCCGCTCCGACGATCCCGACGAACTCAGCGACCTCTTCCGCCTCGACCACCTGACCACGCGCATGCGACGCCACGCGGAGAGTCTGATCATCCTCTCCGGTGCCGCCCCGGGGCGTGCCTGGCGCATGCCCGTCTCCCTGACGAACGTGGTCCGGGCGGCCGTCTCCGAGATCGAGGACTACGCGCGCGTGGAACTGCGGCAGCTCCCGGAAGCGAAGATCGCCGGCACCGCGGTCGCCGACCTCACCCACCTCCTCGCGGAACTCGTGGAGAACGCCGCCCAGTTCTCACCACCCCACACGCGCGTGCGGGTCACCGGGGAACCGGTCGGCAACGGCTACGCCCTGGAGGTCGAGGACCGGGGACTGGGCATGGGCAAGGAGACGCTCGCCGAGGCCAACCGCCGAATCGAACAGTCCGAGGCCCTCGACCTGTTCGACAGCGACCGGCTCGGGCTGTTCGTGGTGAGCCGGCTCGCCGCCCGCCACGGCATCAAGGTCCACCTGAGGACCTCCCCCTACGGCGGCACCACGGCCGTGGTACTCCTCCCCACCAGCCTGATGCACAGCGGCGTGCCGGAACGTTCCACCGAAGCCCCCGCCGAAACACCTCCGCAGCCCGAGGAACGCGAGTACGCGCACGTGACCGCGGCCCCGCACCAGGAACCCGTCGACGAGGTGACGGACCGGCGCGCCCCGACCGCGCCCGTCGCCTCCGCCGGACGGAGCACCGGGGACGGCCCGCCCGAGACACCGGCCGGCGTCACCACCTTGCGGCCGCAGCGCCAACCGCCGGAACCGGACAGCACCGACGAACTGCCGCGCCGCGTACGCCAGACGCACCTCGCCCCCCAACTGCGCGAGCGACACGACGGACAGCCCGCGTCGGCGACGCCCCCCGGAGCGGACGTCGAGCGCACCCCGGAGCTCGTCAGGGACCGTATGGCGGCCTACCGCGACGGCTGGGCACGCGGTGGCGGCAGGGCACCCGGCAGAGGAGTCGGCCACGGCCCCACGACGGGCAGCGACAGCAGCGAAGGAGACCCCGCATGACCCAGGACCCGAGCACCAGGGCCACCGAGCGGTCCGGTGAACTCGACTGGCTGCTGGACGACTTGGTCATGCGCGTGCACGAGGTGCGGCACGCCGTGGTCCTGTCCAACGACGGACTGGCGGTCGGCGCTTCCAGCGACCTCAGGCGCGAGGACGCCGAGCATCTCGCCGCGGTCGCTTCCGGCTTCCACAGTCTCGCCAAGGGCGCGGGCCGTCACTTCGGCGCCGGAGGCGTACGCCAGACGATGGTGGAGATGGACGACGGCTTCCTCTTCGTGGCAGCCGCCGGAGACGGTTCCTGCCTCGCCCTCCTCACCTCATCATCGGCCGACATCGGGCTGGTGGCGTACGAGATGGCACGGCTGGTGAAACGCGTCGGCGAGCACTTCCGCACACCGACCCGCGCCGGCGCACGCCCGCCCACGGCCGACTGAACCGGGGACGGGCCGTGCTCATGACCGAAAGCAGGGGCACCGGTGCCCCGCACGAACCGCCGGGCAGCCGTTGGTACGACAACGAGGCCGGACCGCTCGTCCGCCCCTACGCCATGACGGGCGGACGCACCAGACCCGGCCCCGGCGGGAGCCGCTTCGACCTGATCGCCCTGATCTCGCTCGACACCGGCGCACCCGCCGCCGACGACACCTCGCTAGGCCCGGAACACCGCGCGCTCCTCGAACTGTGCCGGACCGAGACCCAGTCGGTCGCCGAACTCTCCGCCGGCGCCGACCTGCCCGTCGGCGTTGTGCGGGTCCTCCTCGGGGACCTTCTGGAGGCGGGCCGAGTCACCGTCAGCCGCCCCGTGCCGCCCGCGCAACTGCCGGACGAACGGATTCTGCGCGAGGTGATCGAGGGGTTGAGGGCGCTGTAGATGAACACGCGCACCGTTCCTGCCCGTACCGACTTGTGCATCCAACCCGGCACCGAACGAGCACAAGCGGTCGGTGACATGAAATACCGGTCCAACGCCCCACGCGTGAGCGGCAGTTGCCAAGATGCTGACTCCTCACAGCCGTAGCCATGAACGACCACGGCCGACACTCCCGAGAGAAGTGATCGATGCTCTCCGAGCACTCCGATGAGACAGACGGGGACACGGGCGCCCTGGCATTGAAGATCCTCGTCGCCGGCGGATTCGGCGTCGGCAAGACCACACTGGTCGGCGCCGTCAGCGAGATCAAACCGCTGCGCACCGAGGAACTCCTGAGCGAGGTGGGCCAGTCGGTGGACGACACCGACGGCGTGGACCAGAAGGTCACCACCACCGTCGCCATGGACTTCGGCCGCATCACCATCAGGTCGGGGCTCTCCCTCTACCTGTTCGGCACACCCGGGCAGGACCGGTTCTGGTTCCTGTGGGACGAGTTGGCGCAGGGGGCCCTGGGTGCCGTCGTCCTCGCGGACACGAGGCGACTGCAGGACTGTTTCCCGGCCGTGGACTACTTCGAGCACCGGCACATCCCCTTCGTGGTCGCCGTCAACTGCTTCTCGGAGGCGCGCGCCCACGGTGCCCAGGACGTCTCACGCGCCCTCGACCTCGACCAGGGCACCCCCGTGGTCCTCTGCGACGCCAGGGACCGGGACTCCGGCAAGGAGGTGCTGATACGGCTCGTCGAGTACGCGGGACGGATGCACACCGCCCGGCTGCTCGACTCCGTGAGCTGAGCCGACGGCAACACGCCTGACCCTGGCCGGATCCTGTGCCTTGACACCGCTGTTTCGGGTGGGGAAGCACCCGTTGTCGCTGTTCGCGCGGAAGGACCGGCATGCCTTGTCGGTCATCTTCCCTGCCATGTTCCGATCCTGCTTGCTCCGACCGCGGCAGTGGGGAAGGCTGAATCGTCGGATCCTCCGCGTCCGGGGGAACGACGAAACGGGGAGTGCGAAGACGATGTCGCAGAACGCGGGGCTCGGTTGGCTGCTGGACGACCTGACCGAGCGCGTGGAACCCATACGGCACGCGCTGGTCCTGTCCAACGACGGGCTGGTCACCGCGGCCAGCACCGGCCTGAGGCGCGAGGACTCCGAGCACCTGGCCGCGGTCTCGTCGGGTCTGCACAGTCTCGCCAAGGGCTCGGGTCGCCACTTCGGCGCCGGTGACGTACGGCAGACGATGATCGAGTTCGACGACGCGGTGCTCTTCGTCACCGCCGCCGGGCCGGGCAGCTGCCTCTGCGTCCTCAGCGCGGCGGAAGCGGACATCGGTCAGATCGCCTACGAGATGACCCTGCTGGTGAACCGTGTCGGGGAACACCTCCGAGTGGATGCCAGGCACCCCGAACGCTCGGCCGCGATGGATCGCTGACCTGCGGGTTTCTCTGTTGTGTGCCGAGTTATCCACAGGCCCGCCACGACTCTCAGCGAACGGGCTACGGTTTTTCCCGAGGCGAGCGCGAGACCAGCGCGAGCACCACACCGTACGGGGGAGAACCGTCATGTCCGGCGACACCGTCACGCAGTCCGCCACGCGCACCGCGCACACCCCGACCACCGAGCCCACCCCGACCACCGAGCCCACCACACTCACCACGCTCACCACACGACGCCGGGCCCCTGCACCGGCCGGGTTGGCCGGTGGCACCCTGCCACTGAGCCGAGCAGCCCGCGAACTGGGCCTGAAGCGAAGCGAACTCGACCTCGCCGTACAACTGGGCTGCCTGCGAACGGTCGTCGACGACGGAGGCGGAGGCCGTCGCATCACACAGGCGGAGATCGACCGGCTCCGTGCCGAGAAGGGCTTCCCGGAGGCCCTGCGGGAACGGGTCGAGGCCGTGGGATCGAAGGCAGCCGCCGAGATCCTGGGCGTGCCGCCCACACGGTTCATGCGCCTCGCGCGATTGGGCCTGCTCACACCGGTCAAATTCTCACTCAACCGCTACCGCACCGTGATCTGGGTCTATCTGGCGGCTGAGCTACGGCAGTTCGCGGCCGACGAGAGGAACACCCCCTGGCTGACGGGCCGTATCCCGGAGGATCTCAGGCGCCGGCTGGACGCGGGGCTGGACCTGCGCCCCCGGAACTGGCGAGGGCGCCACCTCGGATTCCTGCTGAGGCAGGCCGACGACCCCTGGAGCAGGGCGGCCGCTTCGGCCTCCCTGCTCGACCCGGTCCTGGTCGCCGAGATCGTCCAGGACCCCTACGAACGTGCACACCTGCATTTCCACCGGCCCGCACGAGCCGACCAAGGGACACCCGACTCGCCCGCCGAGAGGATCACCGCGCGGATCATGACCGCGGACGACCCTGATGAGATCGCGTGGCTGCGGACGGACCTTCAACAGGCCCTCATCGAGGCCCGAGCGCACCGACTCGCCCCGAGGGCCCGCCGCAAGGTGCCGCAGTCGGCGGCCTGGCACGAGACGCCCGTCGTGACAGCGCGACCGACCCCGCGACAGCGCCGGGGCCGACGGCGTCCCGGGCAAGGCGGACCCGGCGCCGGGACGGCTCCCGAGGGACGACGCGGGCTGCTGGGCTGGCTCCGGCGCGGCCCCCACTGAGCGCGCCGGTCAGGCATCCTGTCCCGCCTGCCGTCAGGCGCCGAGTTTCCGGAACAGCCCTTCCTGTACGACCGACACGAGCAGACGTCCCTCCAGGTCGTAGATACGGCCGCGGGCCAGTCCGCGGCCGCCGACCGCGATCGGGGACTCCTGGTCGTACAGGAACCACTCGTCCGCTCGGAACGGCCGGTGGAACCACATCGCGTGGTCCAGCGACGCCATGTCGAACCCACGAGGCCCCCACAGAGGCTCCACCGGGATGCGTACGGCATCCAGGAGCGTCATGTCGCTGGCGTACGTGAGCGCGCAGGTGTGCACGAGCGGGTCGTCACCGAGGGGACCCACGGCGCGCATCCACACCGCGCTGCGCGGCTCGGCGTGCTCGACCTCCTCGGCCGTCCAGCGCAACCGGTCGACATACCGGATGTCGAAGGGCTGACGCCGGGCCATGCGCTCCAACTGCTCGGGGAGCGTGCCCAGATGCTCACTGATCTCCTGCGTCACCGTCGGCAGCGACTCGGGGTCCGGCACCTTGCGGGCCGGCGGCAGCTGGTGCTCGAAGCTCCCCTCTTCAGGCTTGTGGAAGGAGGCGGTCAGATTGAAGATCGTGCGGCCCTGCTGCACGGCGGTGACCCGGCGCGTGGTGAACGACCGCCCGTCCCGCACCCGCTCGACCTGGTACACGATCGGCACCCCGGGACGGCCGGGGCGAAGGAAGTACGCGTGCAGCGAATGCACGGGCCGGTCGCCCTCGGTGGTGCGTCCGGCGGCGACCATCGCCTGGCCGGCGACCTGGCCGCCGAAGACCCGCTGCAGGGACTCCTGCGGGCTGCGCCCGCGGAAGATGTTGACCTCGATCTGCTCCAGGTCGAGCAGGTCGACGAGCCGCTCGGCGGGGTTGGTCGTCATGTGGTGGCCTCTCCTGTGCTCACAGCTGACCGACGTCGGTGACCTTGACGACGGCGCGTCCCTCGGCGTCGGAGGCCGCGAGGTCGACCTCCGCGCTGATGCCCCAGTCATGATCGCCGTTCGGGTCGGCGAAGGTCTGCCGGACGCGCCACAGCCCGTTGTGCGGCTCCTCCTCGATCATCAACAGCCGCGGGCCACGGGCGTCGGGACCGGTGCCGAGCTCTTCGTACTCGTCCCAGTACTTGTCCATCGCCTCGCCCCACCGCTCGGCGTCCCAGCCGGACTCGGCGTCCATCTCGCCCAACTCGTCCACGTGGTCGAGCGCGGCCAGTTCGACACGGCGGAACATGGCGTTGCGGACGAGCACCCGGAAGGCACGCGCGTTGGAGGTGACCGGCTTGACCTGGTCGGCCCTCTCCTGGGCCTCCTCGGCCGTCATCTCCTCGGGGTTCGCCAGCTGCTCCCACTCGTCGAGGAGACTGGAGTCGACCTGGCGCACCATCTCGCCGAGCCAGGCGATCAGGTCCTCCAGATCGTCCGACTTCAGATCGTCGGGGACGGTGTGGTCGAGGGCCTTGTAGGCGCCGGCGAGGTAGCGCAGCACGATGCCCTCGGTGCGGGCCAGCTCGTAGTAGGACACCAACTCCGTGAAGGACATGGCCCGTTCGTACATGTCGCGGATCACCGACTTCGGCGACAGCGGATGGTCACCGACCCAGGGGTGGCTCTTGCGGTATGTGTTGTATGCGTGGAAGAGCAGTTCCTCCAGCGGCTTGGGGTAGCTGACGTCCTGCAGCCGCTCCATGCGTTCCTCGTACTCGACGCCGTCGGCCTTCATCGCGGCCACGGCCTCTCCGCGTGCCTTGTTCTGCTGGGCGGCGAGGATCTGCCGCGGGTCGTCCAGCGTCGACTCGACGACGGACACCATGTCGAGGGCGTAGGACGGGGACTCCGGGTCGAGCAGTTCGAACGCGGCCAGGGCGAAGGTGGACAGCGGCTGGTTGAGCGCGAAGTCCTGCTGGAGATCGACCGTCAGCCGGACGATGCGGCCCTCGGCGTCCGGCTGGTCGAGCTTCTCGACGATGCCGCCGTCGAGGAGCGAGCGGTAGATCGCGATCGCGCGGCGGATGTGCCGCAGCTGCTGCTTGCGGGGCTCATGGTTGTCCTCGAGCAGATGGCGCATCGCCTCGAAGGCGTTGCCCGGCCGGGCGATCACCGACAGCAGCATCGTGTGGGTGACCCGGAAGCGGGAGGTGAGGGGTTCCGGATCGGAGGCGATGAGCTTCTCGAAGGTGTTGTCGGTCCAGCCGACGAACCCTTCGGGCGCCTTCTTGCGGACCACCTTGCGACGCTTCTTCGGGTCGTCGCCGGCCTTGGCGAGGGCCTTCTCGTTCTCGATGACGTGCTCGGGTGCCTGTGCCACCACGAAGCCCGCCGTGTCGAAGCCGGCCCGTCCCGCGCGTCCCGCGATCTGATGGAACTCACGGGCCCGCAGGGTCCGCACACGATTGCCGTCGTACTTGGTGAGGGCGGTGAACAGCACGGTGCGGATGGGGACGTTGACGCCGACGCCGAGCGTGTCCGTGCCACAGATGACCTTCAGCAGACCTGCCTGCGCGAGTTTCTCCACCAGGCGTCGGTACTTGGGCAGCATGCCGGCATGGTGGACGCCGATGCCGTGCCGCACGTAACGGGAGAGGTTGCGGCCGAACTTGGTGGTGAAGCGGAAGTTGCCGATCAGCTCGGCGATCTGGTCCTTCTCCTCCCGCGTGCACATGTTGATGCTCATCAACGCCTGCGCTCGCTCCACGGCCTGTGCCTGCGTGAAGTGCACGATGTAGACCGGAGCCTGCTTGGTGGCGAGCAGTTCGGTGAGCGTCTCCGTCAGCGGGGTCAGCACGTACTCGTAGGACAGGGGCACCGGGCGGGTCGCCGAGCGGACCACGGCGGTCGGGCGACCGGTGCGCCGCGTGAGGTCCTTCTCGAACATCGAGACGTCGCCGAGCGTCGCCGACATCAGGATGAACTGGGCCTGCGGCAGCTCGAGGATCGGGATCTGCCAGGCCCAGCCCCGATCGGCCTCCGCGTAGAAGTGGAACTCGTCCATCACGACCTGGCCCACGTCGGCGTGCTTGCCGTCGCGCAGCGCGATGGAGGCCAGCACCTCGGCGGTGCAGCAGATGATGGGGGCGTCGGCGTTCACGGAGGCGTCGCCAGTGAGCATACCGACGTTCTCGGTGCCGAAGATCTTGCACAGCTCGAAGAACTTCTCCGAGACGAGCGCCTTGATCGGGGCCGTGTAGAAGGTGACCTCGTCGCGGGCGAGGGCCGCGAAGTGGGCGCCCGCCGCGATCATGCTCTTGCCGGAGCCGGTGGGCGTCGACACGATCACGTTCGCGCCGGAGACCACCTCGATGAGCGCCTCCTCCTGATGCGGATAGAGGGTGAGACCGCGTTCCTGGGCCCACGACTCGAAGGCTTCGTAGAGGGCGTCGGGGTCGGCGGTCCGCGGCAGCTGATCGATGAGGGTCACGCCCCCATCTTGCCTGCCCGCGCACCCGATGGGGGAATCGGCTGCGAGACCGAAGATCGCGAACGCTACGCTGTGGCGCCGACGCAGCGTCAGCGCACCTGGACAACTGGACAGCGGCACAAGGCGCCTGGACAGCGGCACGAACGGAATGGGACGGGGCACGGCCATGATGGGACCAGCACACTCACTGTCGGGAGCCGCGGCCTGGCTCGGCGTAGGAGCCGCAGCGGCCGCCGCGGGGCACACGATGCCCTGGCCGGTGCTCCTGGTCGGTGCGCTGATCTGCGCGGGCGCCGCACTCGCCCCGGACCTGGACCACAAGGCGGCCACGATCTCCCGCTCCTTCGGTCCGCTGTCACGCTGGGTGTGCGAGATCGTCGACAAGCTGTCGTACGCCGTCTACAAGGCGACCAAGAAGCAGGGCGACCCGCGTCGCTCGGGTGGGCACCGCACGCTCACGCACACCTGGCTGTGGGCGGCGCTGCTCGGTGGCGGTGCGTCTGTCACCGCGATCACAGGGGGCCGCTGGGCGGTGCTGGCCATTCTCTTCGTGCATCTGGTGCTGGCCATCGAGGGTCTTTTGTGGCGGGCGACCCGGGGGGCGAGCAGCGATGTGCTGGTGTGGCTGCTGGCGGCGACCAGTGCCTGGATCCTCGCGGGTGTCCTGGACAAGCCCGGCAACGGGGCGGACTGGCTGTTCACACAGCCGGGCCAGGAGTACCTGTGGCTCGGGCTGCCGATCGTGCTCGGCGCGCTGGTGCACGACATCGGGGACTCGCTGACCGTGTCGGGGTGCCCGATCCTGTGGCCGATACCGATCGGGCGCAAGCGCTGGTACCCCGTGGGGCCACCGAAGGCGATGCGGTTCCGGGCCGGCAGCTGGGTCGAGCTGCGGGTGCTGATGCCGGTGTTCATGGTGCTCGGGGGAGTGGGCGCGGCGGCAGCTCTGAACGTCATCTGACACCCGGGCACTGCCGCCGAGGGACCGGCCGCCCAGGTCCGGGTGACGCGTTCGCCTGGGGGTCAGCTCGGGTGGGAGTCCTCGTCCACGATGTGCATGGCGGCCTCCTCGGCGGAGGCGGCCGCTCCGTCGATGCCTACATCAGTGGCGATCAGCCCGCTCTCCTCGTCCTCGTGCGCGCCCTCGTCGGGGGCGACCAGACGGCCGGAGCGGAGGTCTCCCACCTCGTTGTCCAGCGGCTCGCCGTCGGTGTCCTGGGAGTCGCCGATGCCGTCCCCGTCGGGGTAGGCGATGTCCGGGAGCTCCTCGGCGAGGCGCTGCTCCAGGGTCTCGCCGCGCAGCCGCTCCGCCGCCGTCACACCGGTGTGCTCCACCGCCCATGGCCGCTCGGGTGGGGACCAGCCCCGGTCGAGAGGGTCGGCCACACCGTCGGCGACCAGGGTGTCCTCGGCGTCCAGCAGCCCCGCGTCGTCCTGGATCTCGGATCCGTCTGGCTGGTAGACGTCGTCTCCCCATCCGCCGGCTCTGTCCACGGGTACCTCCAGTGGTGGGGCGGGCCCGGTGCCACCGTTCGGCGACGGTGGACGCACGGACCGCTGGGCGACGGCCCGAACCCCGCGAACCGGGCGGTTCACGGGCGTCCCCCGAATCAGTGCCCACCACCAGCCTTCCACTCGCGTTCGGCACCGCGCAACGGCAGGGCGACCGCGGCCGCCGGGCCCTGCCGGGGCTGGTCGGCACGGCCGGGGCGCAGCCGACTGCCCGGGCAGGTGCTGAGGCGGCCGCCGAGGCAGGTGAGGAGGCGACGGCCGAGGCAACGGTGGGGCCCGCCGCCGAGGCCGGTGCGCCTTGCGGTCCGGCGGCAGGGCCCCGCCGGTGCGGCCCCACCCGTCGTGAGCGCCGTGCAGGAGCCGAACAGGGGCCTGGGCTGGGGCGCCGTCCGGTCGGTGACGGCCGTTCTCCGCCTGGTGGCGGCGCCCCCGCGCCGGTCAGCCGTGCCACGACCTCCACAGTGCGGCGTACGCGCCGTCCGCCGCGACGAGCTGGTCGTGGCTGCCCAGCTCGCTGATGCGGCCGTTCTCGACGACGGCGATGACGTCGGCGTCGTGGGCGGTGTGCAGGCGGTGGGCGATGGCGACGACGGTCCGGCCGTCGAGGACGCGGGCGAGGGAGCGTTCCAGATGGCGGGCCGCCCGTGGGTCGAGAAGAGAGGTCGCCTCGTCCAGGACCAGCGTGTGCGGGTCGGCCAGGACCAGCCGGGCCAGTGCGATCTGCTGGGCTTGCGCCGGGGTGAGCGTGAACCCGCCGGAACCGACCTCGGTGTCCAGCCCCTCGTCCAGTGCCCGTGCCCAGGTGTCGGCGTCGACCGCGCCCAGCGCTGCCCACAGCTCGGCGTCCTGCGCGCCGGTGCGGGCCAGGAGCAGGTTGTCGCGGAGGGAGCCGACGAAGACGTGGTGCTCCTGGTTGACCAGGGCGACGTGGGAGCGGACGTCCTCGGCGGGCATCCGGGACAGCTCGGCACCACCGAGGGTGACGCGGCCGTCGCGGGGCGCGTAGATCCCGGCGAGCAGTCGGCCCAGGGTCGACTTGCCCGCGCCGGAGGGGCCGACGAGCGCGAGCCGGGTGCCCGGCGCGACCTCCAGGGACACCTTGCGCAGGACGTCCACGCCTTCGCGGTACCCGAAGCGCACCCGGTCGGCGTGGACATGGCGCCCCTCGGGAGCCACGGTCGGGTCGCCCGCGTCCGGCTCGATGTCCCGTACCCCTACCAGACGGGCCAGCGACACCTCGGCAACCTGCAGTTCGTCGTACCAGCGGAGGATGAGGTTGATGGGGTCGACGAGCATCTGGGCGATGAGCGCGCCCGTGGTGAGCTGCCCGAGCCCGATCCAGCCCTTCAGGACGAACACCCCGCCGATGATCAGGACGGACCCGAGGACCGTGGTGTGCGTGAAGTTGATGACGGGGAAGAGCACCGACCGCAGCCACAGCGTGTACCGCTCCCAGGCGGTCCACTCACGGACCCGCTGGTCGGAGAGGTCGATGCGGCGTGTGCCGAGGCGGTGGGCCTCGACGGTGCGGCCGGCGTCCACCGTCTCCGCGAGCACGGCGGCGACGGCGGCGTACCCCGCGGACTCCGAGCGGTAGGCGGAGGGGGCGCGCTTGAAGTACCAGCGGCAGCCGACCACCAGCAGCGGCAGGGCCAGCAGGACGGCGAGCGCCAGCGGGGGAGCGGTCACGGCCAGGCCGCCGAGGAGCAGGGCCACCCAGACCACGCCGATGGCCAGCTGGGGCACGGCTTCACGCATGGCGTTGGCGAGCCGGTCGATGTCCGTGGTGATGCGGGAGAGCAGGTCACCCGTGCCGGCACGTTCCAGGACACCCGGCGGCAGGCCGACCGACCGCACGAGGAAGTCCTCGCGCAGGTCGGCCAGCATCCGCTCGCCGAGCATGGCGCCGCGCAGACGTACCTCCCGTACGAAGACGGCCTGGACGACGAGGGCGGCGACGAACACCGCCGCGGTGACTTCCAGATGGAGTTCGCGCGCCCCGTCGGAGACCCGTTCGACGAGTGCGCCGAGCAGGTAGGGGCCCGCCATCGAGGCCACGACCGCGATGGTGTTGACGGTGATGAGCAGGACGAACGCCCGGCGGTGCCGGCGGAACAGTTCGGCCACGTAGGCGCGTACGGTCGCGGGGGCGCCGACGGGCAGGGTGTTCGCCGTTGTCGGGGCGGCCGGGTCGTAGGCCGGGGGCGCCACGCCGATCATGCGGTCTCCTCGATCTCTTCCAGTTCGTCCAGCACTTCGCTGAGAGCGGTCTTGCGGTCTTGCGGCCGGCCGGTGAGGGCGGTCCTCTCGTCGGCCTCCTCGTCGGTCTCGCGGGTGACGACGGCCCGATACCGGGGTTCCTTGCGGACCAGGTCGTGGTGCAGGCCGACCGCCGCGACCTCACCGTCGTGGACGAGCACGACGCGGTCGGCGAGGTCGAGCAGGAGGGGCGAGGAGGTGAACACGACCGTCGTGCTGCCCGCCCGCAGCGAGCGGATGCCGTCGGCGACCCGGGCCTCGGTGTGCGAGTCGACGGCAGAGGTCGGCTCGTCGAGGACCAACACCTTGGGATCCGTGATCAGGGAGCGGGCCAGGGCGAGTCGCTGGCGCTGGCCGCCGGACAGGGACCGCCCGCGTTCGGTGATCCGCGCGTCCATCGGGTCCTCGGCGTCCAGTGATCCCTGGACCAGGGCGTCCAGTACGTCACCGCACTGGGCGGCGTTCAGCGCCTCCACGGCGGTGACCTGGCCCGAGGAGGGGACGTCGAGGAGTTCGCGCAGAGTGCCGGAGAGCAGCACCGGGTCCTTGTCCTGGACGAGGACGGCCGTGCGGGCGGAGTCGAGGGGCAGTTCGTCGAGCGGGACACCGCCGAGGAGCACGGAGGTGCCCTCCTCGGCGGCGTGGCCGCCCAGCCGTTCCGCCAGTCGTCCGGCCGCGTCCGGGTCACCGCACACCACCGCCGTGAGACACCCGGTTGGGGCGAGCAGCCCGGTGGCCGGGTCGTACAGGTCTCCGGTGGGCACGGCGGCCTCTCGGGACCCCTCGGTGTCCGTGGCCCGCTCCAGTGACAGCACTCCGGCGGCCCGCTTGGCGGACGGGCGGGAGAAGGAGTACGCCATCGCGATCTCCTCGAAGTGTCTGAGCGGGTACGCCAGCAGCATGACCGCGCTGTACACCGTGACCAGTTCGCCGACCGTGATGCGGCCCTCTCGGGCGAGACCCACGCCGTGCCAGACGACCGCGATCATCAGCAGTCCCGGCAGCAGCACCTGGATGCCGGAGATGAGCGCCCACATACGGGCGCTGCGGACGGCGGCGTGGCGGACCTCCTGGGAGGCGCGGCGGTAGCGGTCCAGAAAGAGGTCCTCGCCGCCGATGCCGCGCAGCACGCGCAGGCCCGCGACGGTGTCGGAGGCCAGCTCGGTGGCGCGGCCGGCCTTCTCGCGCTGCAAGTCGGCGCGGCGGGTCGCGCGGGGCAGCAGCGGAAGCACGGCCAGGGCGAGGACGGGGACTCCGATGGCGACGACGATGCCCAGGGCGGGCTGGTACACGACCAGGCCGACGCAGACCAGCACCACGGTGAGGGCGGCGGCGGTGAAGCGGGAGATGGCCTCGACGAACCAGCCGATCTTCTCGACGTCGCCGGTGGAGACCGCGACCACCTCTCCGGCTGCGACCCGGCGGGTCAGCGCTGAGCCGAGCTGGGCCGTCTTGCGGGCCAGCAACTGCTGGACGCGGGCGGCGGCCGTGATCCAGTTGGTGACGGCGGCCCGGTGCAGGAAGGTGTCGCCCAACGCGATGGTGAAGCCGCACACCATCATCACCACCCCCGCGAGGGCGAGTCGGGATCCGGAGCGGTCGACCACGGCCTGGATGGCGAAGCCGACACAGAACGGCAGTCCGGCCACGGACGTGAAGTGCAGCAACCCCCACGCCAGCGCCTTGAACTGTCCGCCCAGCTGATTCCGGCCGAGCCACCACAGGAATCGTGGGCCCGAGCGCGCGTCCGGCACACCCGGGTCTTTGTACGGAAGGTCTTGAATCTGCATGACGTCCCAGAGGCTCGTGTCAGGGATGAGGGGAAGGGAGGAGAAGTGGGGAGAAAAGGGGCGGCGAGGTCCAGCGACCGGCCGTGAAAGGTTCGCGTCGCGGCGTGGTCGGAAGCAAACGGTTTTCCGGTGCCGGGCAAAGTTTCGGCCTGGACACTCCGCGGAGGGCTCGACGCGCGCGACGGCGGGCGCCCCCGTCCGGCGAGCGGTGCGACGATGGACCGCATGCGAATAGGCGGTACGAGGCGGGGACGAACCGGCACGGTGAGCGACGCGAGCGCGGGTGCGGCGAGCAGTGCGGGCAGTGCGGACGACATGGGTGCGAGGAAGGGCGCGGCCCGTGTCGGACTCGCCGTGGTGGTCTGCGGCGCGCTGGTGATGTCCGTCGCGGCGTGCGGCGGTTCGGGTGTCACGAACGACGGAGCCAGGGCCGACACGAACGCCACGAAGTCCGGGGGCGGGACGGATCGGGCCGGGGCCGGGACCGTTGACCCGACCCGTGTCCCGGGCGTCGGTGACCGTCTCCAGAAGCAGATCCCCGCGGAGTCCCGCCAGGTCGTGGCCGTCTACGGGGAGGGCAGGAACGACGCCGACGCCACAGTCGTGCTCTACACGAAAAGCGGCTCCAACTGGAAGAAGACCCGTAGTTGGGAGGGCCACAACGGCAAGAAGGGATGGACCACCGACCATCGGGAGGGCGACAAGCGCAGCCCGGTCGGCGTGTTCACACTGAGCGACGCGGGAGGGGTGCTGGCCGACCCGGGGGCCAAGCTGCCGTACAGCCGGTCGGTGTCGTTCCAGGCGCCCCACTACTGGGCCAAGTCGCACTGGCACGACTTCGACTACGTCATCGCGATCGACTACAACCGGGTCAAGGGCACCTCGCCGATCGACCCGACGCGTCCCGAGGGCCAGTCGAAGGGGGGCAGCATCTGGCTGCACATGGACCACGGCAGCGGCACCTCGGCCTGTGTCAGCCTGTCCAAGTCGGGCATGGAGTACCTGCTGCGTACGCTCGACCCGGCCCTGCACCCGGTGATCGTCATGGGGGACAAGGCGGAGCTGAAGGCCTGAGGCGGCCGGTGCGCCTGGGCCTGCTTGTGGCCGGAGATCCCATTGCGGCGGAGTGCCGACTCCCCGTAGAACTCCGGCCATGAGAAGCCGGATCATCATGTCCATGCTCACCGGGGCGACCCTCCTGGCGAGCACCCTCCTCGGGGCCACCCCCGCCCAGTCCGCCGGGACCCCCGACGAATCCGTCGCCGCTTCCGCCCGATCCGCCGCAACCCCCTTTCGGACCGGTGCTTCGCCCGCCGTCCCCGCCGAGTTCGGCTCCGACTGGCACGATCCGATCACCGCTGCCCCGGCCGTCGCCAGACCCGAGAACACGAAATCGTGCGAAGTGACGGTCGCCGAGGCGCAGTTCAAGGACTTCACGCCGTACCGGGGGACCTACGCGCCGCCGGGGGAGTGCGGGAAGAGATGGAGCAAGGTCGTCCTGCGGCTCGACGGCAAGGTCAAGGGCCGCCAGTTCGACCGTCTCGGCCATCTGCACATCGGCGGCGTCGAGGTGTTCCGGACGTCGACCCCGCAGCCCTCGCCCGACGGCATCGAGTGGTCCGTGGAGAAGGACGTCACGCGCTACAGCGACACCCTGCGTACCGAGCAGCCGGTCGAGATGCTCATCGGCAACGTCGTCGACGACACGTACACCGGCATCCTCGACGTCAAGGTCACGCTGACCTTCTACGTCGGCCGGCCCGACGCGAGAACGGCGAGAACCGTCCCCGACCGTGTCCTCACTCTCCAGGACGGCACCAGCCTCACCACCCCGCGCAACACCGAACGCGTCATCGCCGAGGTGTACGCGACCGGGTCCGGCGGCGGTTGCGAGGAGTACTGGTACCTGACGGTGCCCGACGAGGCGCCGTACTCCTGCAAGGCTGACGACGGGCCCTACCGTGAGGTGCGGATCGCGGTGGACGGGCAACTGGCCGGAATCGCCGCGCCGTTCCCGAACGTGTGGACCGGCGGCTGGTCCAACCCCTTCCTCTGGTACGTCGTCCCCGGGCTCCGCGCCTTCGACATCCAGCCCCTCCGCTACGACCTCACCCCCTTCGCCGGACTCCTCAACGACGGGCGCCCGCACCGGATCGAGGTGTCCGTCGCCGGTGTGCCCGAGGGGCAGAGCGGCTGGAGCACCCCGGTCAACGTCCTGGTCTGGCAGGACGAGAAGAGCGAGCACGTCACCGGCGCCCTCACGAAGGTGAGGGAGGGCGACTTCGCCAACACGACCACGTACACGCCCGGTGCGGAGCACCGCCTCGACACCGAGGGGAGCCATCGGCTGACCGTCGCCGGCTACGTCGACACCTCCCACGGCCGGGTCACGACCACCGTTCGCCGCAGCCTCGTCAACACCTCCACGCACACCTGGTCGGACGGCGAGAACCCCGACGCGCTCGACGCGACGTGGAGCGACGACGAGACGGTCACCGTGAGCGGAGGCAGCGGAGGAGCCGGACGTGGGCAGGACCGGGCGACGCGTGTCCAGCGGTCGTACACGATGGACGGAACGACCACGCTCGGCGCGGGAGAGCGGCTGCGGACCGTGCTCACGCTCGGCGACCGGGCGACGGTCACCGAGACGCACGGCGGGCGGCGCACGGCGTGGTCCCGGCTCGACGACACCTACACCGGTGACGCCACGTACACCGCGAACGTACCGCGCGACCAGCGGCACGCCGTCGGGACGACGAGCGAGCGCTACCGAACCTACGGGTCGGACGGATGCTACGACCGTTCGCTGGTCTCCGTACAGGGAGTGCTGACCCAGGACCGTATGGGCTGTTGATGCCCCATGCGTGCGATGTGACGTCTGTTCGATGATTTACCTCCGTGAAACGCGGCGGTCTTCCCTGCGAGCGACGACTCCCCGATAGTGATCGACGCGGAAGCATTTTTCCGCATGCCAGAAAGTCCCCTCGGAGGAGTGCCCGTGCCGCAGTCCGTACCGTCCCTGCCGCGACGCGTCGCACGCATGCTGCGTACCTCATTGTTCGCGCAAGTCGGAGTCGCGCTTGTGCTCGGAATCGTCGTCGGAAGGTTGTGGCCGGACACGGCCACGACCTTCCAACCGCTCGGCGACGGTTTCATCCGGCTCATCAAGACCGTCATCTCGCCACTCGTGTTCTGCGTGGTCGTCGTCGGCATCGCCAAGGCCGGCAATCTGAAGGCCTTCGGACGGATCGGGCTCAAGGCCCTGATCTGGTTCGAGGTCGCCTCGACGGCCGCGCTGCTCATCGGTCTGGTCGCCGCCAACGTCTTCGGTCCCGGCTCGGGCATGAACGTCGACCCCTCGAAGCTCGACACCTCGGCGGTCGACGCGAAGACCGCCGGCGGTGAGCTGCCGACGACGAGCGAGTTCATCCTCAACGCGCTGCCCCAGAGCGCGATCGGCGCGTTCGCCGAGAACGCGCTGCTCCAGGTGCTCGTGCTCGCCTGCCTCACCGGCGCCGCGCTGCTGCACCTCGGGCACACCAAGGTGCCCAAGATCCTGCCCGCCATCGAGCAGGCCCAGGAGGTCATCTTCGCGATCGTTGGCTTCGTCATGAAGCTGGCCCCGCTCGCCGTGTTCGGCGCGATGGTCCACCTGGTCGGTGAGTACGGCCTGGGCGTGATGAAGACCTACGCCAAGTTGATCATCCTCTGCTACGCCGTCGCCGCCGCGTTCCTGGTGCTGCTGGGCGTCGCACTGAAGTTGATGACCGGGCTGAGCCTGTGGAAGTTCGTCCGCTACACGCGGGCGGAGATGCTGCTCGCGCTGGGCACCGCGTCCAGCGAGTCCGTGATGCCGCGCATGATGCAGAAGCTGCGCCAGGCCGGAGCCCGCGACGACGCCGTGGGTCTGGTGTTGCCCACCGGGTACTCCTTCAACCTCGACGGCGCGTCCATCTACCTGTCCATCGGCACCCTGTTCATCGCGCAGGCCGTGGGAGTGGACCTCAGTCTCAGTCAGCAGGTCACCGTCGTCCTGGTCCTGATGCTGACCAGCAAGGGCATGGCGGGCATCCCCGGTTCGGCGTTCCTCGCGCTGTCGGCGACCGCCTCCTCGCTCGGTGCCATCCCGGCCGGCGCCGTCGCCCTGCTCCTCGGCGTCGACCGCATCATGGACTCGATGCGCGTCGTCACCAACCTCCTCGGCAACTGTGTCGCCGTCTTCGCGGTGTCGAAGTGGGAGGGCGCGCTGGACACCGACCGGGCGAAGAAGATGCTCGACGGTGAGATCGAGTTCGTGGAGGAAGAGGACGAGCCCGGGAAGCCTCCCGCGAAGGCGGAGGGTGACGCGGAGGGCGAGGCCGAGGGCACTCACTCGGAGGCAGGGGTTCCCGCTCTCTCCAAGGGGGAGACCAAGGAGGCCGCGTCCGGAGTGAGTTGATCCTTCCTCTGGATCCCTCCTTCTCCGCCCTCCCGGGATACGAAGGGCCCGGCGCAGCACTCTGCGCCGGGCCCTTCGCGTACGCCTGGTCGTCGGCGCCAGTCGGCGGCTCCCTGTCGGCGGCGGCGCTCAGCAGCGTCGCTCCGCCGTCGGCGTCCCGTCGACCAGCGTGTCGAGCAAGCCTTCGAGTACGCTCCGCTGACCGTCCGACAGCGGTGCCAGGATCTCCTCCGCCGCCGAGCGGCGCGCGTGGTGCAGCTCCCGCAGGACCTTGAGGCCCTCGTCCGTGACCTCTATCCGGATCACCCGCCGGTTGGTGGGGTCGGGCGCCCGGCGCACCCGCCCGCTCTCCTCTAGCGCGTCGACCAGCGTCGTCACGGCCCGGGGCACGACCTCCAGGCGCTCCGCCAGATCGGCCATCCTCGGCGGCGTGTCGTAGTGGGCGAGGGTGCGCAGCAGTCGCGACTGCGCCGGGGTGATCTCCAACCCGCTCTGCTGGAGGTGGCGCTTCTGGATGCGGTGCACGCGGCGGGTGAGCCGCAGCAGTTGCTCGGCGAGCAGTCCGCCGGCATCGGGGTCGGTCATACCGGGAACAATATCAGGACCATGTTCATTGTGAGTATAGGTAACAATGAGCTAGGCTCCGCAGGCCCCCGGAAGTCCCCAGAAGTACCCAGAAATGCCGGAAGCTTTGCCGGAAGTCCTCGTCGTCACCTCGACCTCCCACCCGCCTCACCTCCCGTAGGAGCCCATGCATCCCCATCCCGAACCCACCCGGGCGCCCTCCGCCGACACGGGTGAACAGCCCCGACAGGTGCGTCGCATCCTGAAGCTCTTCCGCCCTTATCGCGGTCGGCTCGCGATCGTCGGCCTCCTCGTCGGCGCCGCGTCACTCGCGTCGGTCGCCACGCCCTTCCTCCTCAAGGAGATCCTCGACACCGCCATCCCCGAGGGGCGCACCGGGCTGCTGAGTCTGCTGGCCCTCGGCATGATCCTCAGCGCAGTCCTGACCAGCATCTTCGGTGTCCTGCAGACGCTGATCTCCACCACTGTCGGCCAGCGTGTCATGCACGATCTGCGCACCGCCGTCTACGGTCGACTGCAGCGGATGTCGCTCGCCTTCTTCACCCGGACCAGGACCGGCGAGGTCCAGTCCCGGATCGCCAACGACATCGGCGGCATGCAGGCGACCGTCACCTCCACGGCCACCTCCCTGGTGTCCAACACCACCAGCGTGGTCGCCACGGTCGTCGCGATGGTCGCTCTGGACTGGCGGCTCACCGTGGTCACCCTGCTCCTGCTGCCGCTCTTCGTGTGGATAAGCCGCCGGGTCGGCGACGAGCGCAAGAAGATCACCACCCAGCGGCAGAACCAGATGGCCGCCATGGCCGCGACGGTGACCGAGTCGCTCTCCGTCAGCGGCATCCTGCTCGGGCGCACCATGGGCCGCGCCGACTCGCTCACCAAGTCCTTCGCCGAGGAGTCCGAGGGGCTCGTCGACCTGGAGGTCAGGGCCAACATGGCGGGGCGCTGGCGCATGGCCATCATCACCGTCGTCATGGCCGCCATGCCCGCCGTCATCTACTGGACCGCCGGCGTCGCGCTCCAACTCGGCGGCCCGTCCGTCTCCGTCGGCACGCTCGTCGCCTTCGTGTCGCTGCAGCAGAACCTGTTCCGGCCGACCGTGAGCCTGCTGTCCACGGGTGTCCAGATCCAGGCCTCGCTCGCCCTCTTCCAGCGCATCTTCGAGTACCTCGACCTGCCGATCGACATCACCGAGGCCGAGCGCCCGGTCCACCTCGACCGCATCAAGGGCGAACTCCGCTTCGAGAAGGTCGAGTTCCGCTACGACGCGGACAGCACCGACAGTGCCGGCAGTCCCGGCGAGAACGGTGGCCCCGGCGAGACCGGTGGCCCCGGCGGGGGCGCGAGGTCGCGCCCGATCCTCGACGGCATCGACCTGAGCGTTCCGGCCGGCGGCAGCCTCGCCGTCGTCGGGCCGACCGGCGCCGGCAAGTCCACGCTCGGCTGGCTGGTGCCGAGGCTGTACGACGTCACGGGTGGCCGGGTCACCCTCGACGGCGTCGACGTGCGCGACCTGGACTTCGACACCCTGGCGCGGGGCATCGGCGTCGTCTCGCAGGAGACGTACCTCTTCCATGCCTCGGTCGCCGACAACTTGCGCTTCGCGAAACCGGACGCCACCGACGAGGAACTGCACGCGGCCGCGCGGGCGGCCCAGATCCACGACCACATCGCGGCCCTGCCCGACGGTTACGACACCGTCGTCGGTGAGCGCGGACACCGCTTCTCCGGCGGGGAGAAGCAGCGTCTCGCCATCGCCCGCACCATTCTGCGCGATCCCCCGGTCCTCATCCTCGACGAGGCGACCAGCGCCCTCGACACCCGTACCGAGCACGCGGTGCAGGAGGCCATCGACGCGCTCTCCGCGAACCGCACCACCGTCACCATCGCGCACCGGCTCTCCACCATCCGCGGCGCCGACCAGATCGTCGTGCTCGACTCCGGGCGTGCCGTCGAGCGCGGTACGCACGAGGAACTGCTGGAGAGCGGTGGGCGGTACGCGGCGCTGGTCCGGCGGGACGCGCGGCTGAAGCCCGGTCGGGACGTGGCCAAGGTGCCGAAACTGGAGCCGACAAGATGAAGATATGCCGGGTTTGAGGTGATATGCGGGTTACCGTGCCCGCATGCAGATGAACACTCCGCCACGGAGCACGATTCGACTGACGCGTCGGGGCCGGGCCGCCCTCATCGCGGCCGGGGCCGTAGTGGCGGCCACCGCCGTGGCGGTGCCGCTGCTGAGCGTGGGGGGCGGTGACGGCGCGGCCGAGCGCCCCGCGTCCCTGGTGATCCCGGAGGGCTGGCGTTCCGGCCAGGTCTACGAAGCCGTCGACAAGGCCCTCGCGCTGCCCGCCGGGTCCACCAAGAAGTCGCTGTCCAAGGCCAGGCTGATGCTGCCCGACGATGCCGAGGGCAACCCGGAGGGCTATCTGTTCCCGGCGACGTATCCGCTGCGGGAGAAGTCGACCCCCGAGTCCCTGCTGGCGTCCATGGTCGAGACCGCGAACAAGAAGTTCAACGGCGGCCAGGTCACGGCCGGGGCCCAGCGCAACGCGATGAACGTCTATCAGGCGGTCACCATCGCGAGCATCATCCAGGCCGAGGCGGCCACCGAGCAGGACATGGGCCGGGTGGCCCGGGTCGTCTTCAACCGCCTGGAACGCGGGATGCCGCTGCAGATGGACTCCACCATCAACTACGCGCTGAACCGCTCCACGTTGAACACCACCGTCGACGACACGAAGATCGACAGCCCCTACAACTCGTACCGGCGCATGGGCCTGCCGCCGACTCCGATCGCCAACCCGGGCGAGGCGGCGATGCGTGCCGCCGTCAACCCGACGGAGGGTGACTGGCTGTACTTCGTCACGGTCAAGCCGGGCGACACCCGCTTCACGGCGAACTACCAGGAACACCTGCGCAACGTCGCCGAGTTCAACCAGAACCGCAGAAAGGCGTCACCGGAGGCCGGGACGGGCAGCGGGTCGCCCTCACCGGCGACGGGCTGAGGTCGGGGCCGGGGCGGCTCGGGGCGTCAGGCGGCGGCCGGTGTGTTCGCCAGGAACCGCCGGATGTCCCGCACCGCCGCACGGCCGGCCCGGTTGGCGCCGATGGTGCTCGCCGAGGGGCCGTACCCGACCAGGTGGACGCGGGGGTCGGCGACCGCGCGGGTGCCGTCGACGCGGATGCCGCCACCGGGCTCGCGCAGCCGCAAGGGAGCCAGATGGTCGACAGCGGCGCGGAAACCGGTCGCCCAGAGGATGACGTCGGCGTCGGTGTGGCGGCCGTCGTCCCACTCCACGCCGTCGGGGGTGATCCGGTCGAACATCGGCAGCCGGTCCAGGACTCCGTCCGCGATGCCCTGCCGGATCGCGTCGTTGAGCGGCAGACCCGTCACCGACACGACGCTCCTCGGCGGCAGTCCTCGCCGCACTCGCTCCTCCACCAGGGCGACCGCCGCCCGCCCGGCGCCCTCGTCGAACGGTCCCTCGCGGAACGCGGGCGGACGCCTCGTCACCCAGGTCGTCGCGGCGGCGTACGGCGCGATCTCCAGCAGATGCTGTGTCCCGGACGCGCCTCCGCCGACCACGATCACCCGAAGTCCCGTGAACTCCTCGGGCCCCGGGTACCGGGCGGTGTGCAACTGCCGCCCCCGGAAGGTCTCCTGCCCGGGGTAGCGCGGCCAGAACGGCCGGTCCCACGTCCCCGTCGCGTTGATCAGTGCCCGCGTCGACCACCCACCGTCCGAGGTCTCGACGGCCAGCCGCCCGTCCTCGCCCTCACGCACGGCGCGGACGTCCACGGGGCGCCGTACCCGCAGGTCGAAGGTCCGCTCGTAGGTGTCGAAGTACTCCCTGACGACCTCGGACGACGGTCGTGCCGGGTCGGCCCCCGTCAGCTCCATGCCCGGCAGCGCGTGCATCCCGTGCACCTTGCCGTACGTCAGCGACGGCCAGCGGAACTGCCAGGCGCCGCCCGGCGCGGGGGAGTGGTCCAGCACGACGAAGTCGCGTTCCGGCTCGAAGCCGGTGCGGCCCAGGTGATAGGCGGCGGCCAGACCTCCCTGGCCGGCGCCTATGACGACCACCTCGACCTCACGCGTGTTGTTCATGCTTCTACCAACGGGGAGGGGGCGCCGGATCTTCCCCTGGCAGCGCCGGTGTGGTGGAGGAGGCGCGGCGTACGTGGGTCACGCCGACGTCTTCTCGGTGCGCGAGGATGGAGCCATGTCCGATGCCTTCACCACCCGAGTACTGAACGTCGCCTCCGGCTCCCGCGAGCGGGTCGTCGACCTCACCCACGACTGTGAGAACTTCCTCCGCGAGTCCGCGGCCGGACGGGACGGTCTCCTCAACGTCTTCGTCCCGCACGCCACGGCCGGCATCGCCATCATCGAGACGGGCGCCGGCAGCGACGACGACCTCCTCGCCGCCCTGCGCACCCTCCTGCCCGCCGACGACCGCTGGCAGCACCGCCACGGCACCCCCGGCCACGGCCGCGACCACGTCCTCCCCGCCTTGGTCCCACCTCACGCCACCCTTCCGGTGATCGCCGGGCGACTGGAGCTGGGGACGTGGCAGTCGGTGTGTCTGGTGGACACGAACAGGGACAACCCCGACCGTCAGGTCCGGCTGAGCTTCCTCGGTTAGGTGGCCGCTCTGCGGAGACCGCGGAGGCGGAGTCCGGCCGCGCCGACCGCCGGCCCGGGAATGGTCCGAATCTTGACTGAGGCAGACCTCGGGCCTACGGCTCTGTTGTCTTGGATCGGCTGTGGCGGCCCGCTCCGAGCTGACGGTCCCACCTGGCACAGGTCGTAACGACCGTCCAGGGGCGTCTACTCATTCCAGCGCGGACACGAAACCGCAGGTCGGGGCATCCTGGTCCGTGGGGCTTCTGCACGGAGCGGCAACGACGGAGTACGGATTCCGCCATGGGGACCACTGCCCGATCACCGACACCCTCGGCCGTTTGCTCGCAGACCAGATAGACCTCGACCAGGTGGCCGCCGCCCATCCACCGTCCGCGAAGTCCGGGGCGACGGCGGCTACCGCACTGACCTCCCCCGCGCGATGTCGGTGTCATGAACACGGCCACGCACCGCACTCCGCGTCCGGACCCGGCTGGGCCGGCCGGGTGAATGACGGTGGGGCACCCACCCGATACGGAACCAATCACCACGTGAACGTTGGAAGGAGACCATCGCGCCGGCTGACGCGGCAGGGGTACGGCAGGGCCCGGCCGTGGCGGGTCCGCAAGAGCGGGTGGTACTACCTGTCGCTCGTGGCGACGTTGCTGGGCGCGCTGCTCCTGCTGTTCCTGGCCGTGACGGCACTGGTCACGCTGGCGAACGACCGGACGTTCTGGACACCGGTCCGGTGGCTCGACCAGCACTGCGCGAAGAGCCCCAATGCCTGCGCCGTCCTCCAGTCGTTGATCATGCCGTTCCTCACCCTCTCCCTGGCCACGGTCGCCTACCTCTCCTTCCGGTTCACCAGGGTGCGCAGGGCGTACCTGAGGAAGGCCCGGACGACGCCGCACGAGCTGGTGGAGACGGCGGGGGGCATCCTCGGCAAGGTGGTGGGCCGCGACCAGTTGTGCGAGGTCCTCATGGAGGACCAGCGGGACGCCCGGTTCCGTCGTACGCATGTCGTGGTCGGCGGCGTCGGCACGGGCAAGACGGCGCTGATCGTGCTGCTGACGGAGCAGTTCGCCCGGCGCAAGGCCCTTCCCGTGCCGCTGCGGCTGCGGAACGCCGACACGGACCTGGACTTCCGCGAGATGGCGTTCAGACGGTTCTGCCGGGAGGTGCAGGGTTACATCCGTTCCGACGCGGAGGCGGAGAAGGTATGGCGCAGGCTGTGCCAGCAGGGGCGGATCGTCGTCCTCGCGGACGGCCTCGAAGAGGCGCTGACCGGTGACACCATGGCGGATGAACGCGACACCGTCATCCGGCTGGCGATCCGGCGGGCCACCGACGAGCGGCTGCCGCTCATCATCACCTCCCGCCCGCACGACTCCCTGCGGGGCATGGAGGCCTCCCTCACGGACCTGGAACCGCTGAGTGAGGAGGCCGCGCTCGCGTACATCTCCTCGGGCAGTGCCTGGGAGGACCGGCAGCGGTTGGACTGGATCGTGGAGAAGGCCGGCATCGCGGAGGCGCCCACCTACTTGCAGATCGCCAGTGAACTCCACGAGGAGGGCCTGCTGGAGCGCGCCCTGAACGCCAGCGCGGAGGAAGAGGCGGTGGAGACGCGTGGCGGGGACCGGGCGGGCCTGCGCCACCACCTGGTCGACACCTGGATCGCCGCCCTGATCAGCGGACGGTTCCGGCCGGAACTGCCGCTGGGGCAGGACGAGCGACGGGCGGCCGTGCACTACCTCTCCGCGCTCGCGTGCGCGGGGCTGGCGTCGGACTCCTGCGAGGTGCACTTCACCGACGTGGTGGACGAGCAGAACCCCTCGCGGCCCCGCTACCCCGAGATCCTGGCGGAACTGGTGCGCAGGGTGGAGGACAGCAAGCTGGACATTCGCCTCGCCGCCCACTGGGGCGCGCGCATGGGGCTGGTGGAGGTCGGCGGTGACAGGGTCCGCTTCCAGCACAGCGTGATCCAGGCCCACCTCGGAGCGCGGTTCATGAATGCCGTGATCCATCCGGGCGTGCCCGCCGAACCCACGGAGGGATACCTGTTCCCGGCGGCGCTGGAGAAGCCGGGCCGGGAACTGCTGATCGCCATGGTGCTCCACTCCCGCACGCCCGAGGGTTCGTGCCGCCACGGGGAGGAGGCGCACGGCGGCGGGCAGCCGTGGTGTCCCGTGTCCGCCGCGCGGGATCTTCTGGTTCGGGCGGCCTGCAAGGCGCAGATGGACAGCAGGGAGGAGGCTCACGAAGGGGCCCGGGACACACCGGGGCGGCCCACAGGAGCGGAGGAGCGCGCCCGGGCATCCCGGGGGCGTCCGGCGGAGGCACAGGAACCGCCCCAGCAGCTCTCGGGGCGACACACCCCGGACGCGCAGCGGCTGTTCGGTCGCACGCTGCACGCCAAGGCCCTCGAGCTGTACGCCGCCGCGCTGGAGATCGACAGCGTGGACGCCGAGCCGCAGCAGCACCTCATCGCCATGCGGCTCGCCACGTCATGGCCCGACCTGCGCGCCCGCGACCCGCACACGCTGCGCGTCGCGAAGGCGCTGCTCGTCTCCCGCTTCGGCGACGCCGTGCGCGGCGTCGCCCGGAGCCGCACGGTGGTCCCCGCGTACCTGGAACTCTTCGAGATCGCCCGCATGGAGCCCTCGTACCCCGTCCGCGTCGCCATCGCGCAGGAGATCGGCGCGGGCGGTGACAGCGCCTTCGCGGTGCTGCAGGCCCGGCTGCGCGGCCCGGAGACCGACCGGGACGAGACGCTGGAGCGAGCCCGGGACTGGATGGTCGATCTGTGGGGGGCGCAGGAGCCGGACGCGGACACGGACGCGCAGGCGGAGCGCCGGGGGCACCGTCCGGCGGAGCGCGACGGCTCGCGCAGCCCCTGGGAGGCGCGCGAACGGGAGCGGCGGCGCGAGGAACGCAGGCAGGAGGAGTCCGAGCGCGAGGAGGAGGAACAGCGGTGGCGGGACAACACCATGTGCGCCTGGCTGATTCCCCTGCTGGTCGGCTCGGTCACGACACAGCGCCACCAGAACACGCCCTACGAGTATCTGGAGAGCTGGGTACGCCGGGTCGGCGCGCCCGACGGGTCCGGCGCGCCCGCGCTCGACCTGACCGTGGAGATCGCCCTCGCCCAGGGGTTCAAGTACGCGGCGAACCGCCGCCACCGCCATCCGCATGCCCGCGCCGAGGCACGCGAGTACCTGAGCGGGCAGGCCTGGGACATGCTCAAGCGCACCCGGTTCTGGTTCACCCGCCTCACCCTGCTGCACGCGCTGACCCTGTGGGACCTGCCCGACGGGGTCACGGTGACGCGCCCCGCGCACGGCCGGGGTTCCCACCCCGCGGAACAGGTCCGTCAGTGGCTGGCCCTGCCGGACGGCAAGGAGCAGCACCCGTTCGTCGTGGAAGCCGCCCGGCTCTGCGTCTGGGCCCTGGAGACCCGGCAGCCGGAGCGGTTCCTGTGGATCGACGAGTCGGGTGTCGCCGCCCACGTCGGCTCGCAGACGGCACCGTGGGGCGAGGCGCGCAAGCACCAGCTGTGGATTCCGCCCTCGACCGGCTGGAGCACCCTCCACCCGCGGGCCCAGCAGCTCCTCGCGGACGTGCTGCTGCTCCTCAACCTCGCCGAGCGGGGCGACTGGCCCAAGGACCGCCTCCGGCGCCTGCGGCACACGGCGCGGCCGGACCTGCCGCCGTGCCTGAGCCGGGACCGCGGCCCGCTCGACCCGGGGCGCACGGTCGTCCGGACGACCGCCTCCCAGGCGGGCTCCAACTGCCGTGACGACTGCTCCTTCGAGCTGTGCCCGTATCCGCCCAAGGGTCTCGACAGCCACCGTGTCGAGCTGAGCGAGGCCTTCTGCCGGGCGCAGTCCAGTGTGCTGTCACGGTCGTTCCTCCACCCCCAGGCCCCCTGGCAGCAACGCACGGACGTGGCCGAACTGCGCCGGTTCTGGGAGCGGATGGGCCAGCGGGCACAGGACAACCCGCGGCCCCGCTGACGCCCCGGACGCGGCGGCAGGGCGGCAGGGCGGCGGGACGGCCTCGTCCGTGAGGGAGATCCGGTGGGTGGGCGGGGCGGGCGTCCGCCGACACGCGTGCCGGCCGAACCGCGGCACGGTGTACCGCGTTCGGCAGGTGGACGCGCTCTTCCCCCCGGCGGTCGACGGGTTCGTCGGTGCCCACCACCACGGCCGGGGGCTCGTCACCGCCCACCACGACGGCCACGCCGAGCAGTTGCTCCCTGGAGAAGGGTGTCCGGCCGAAGGGGTGCCCACGCGCCGTGACCGGCGCTTGCCGGACCCGCGCCGAGGCCGTCGTGAGCTCGCCGGTGAAGGCGCCCGGCAGCTCTTCGTCGAGGGGCGCGGTCACGAGGACGCCGTCGGGTCGCCGCACGTCCGCCACCACCTCGGCCAGGCCCTCGACGGGCCGCCCGAACTCGCTCAGGACGGCGTCGAACCGCACGGTGGAACCCGGTTCCAGGCTGCCTTGTGTGAGACGGGCGCGGTGTGAGACGGGCGCGCAGGTCGAGATTGCTCCACGAGCTGACGGTGACGCCGTAGCGCGGCCCCGTGGGCGATCAGCCCGTCCAGGTCCGTACGGTCCCTCGGTTCCCCGTACGCGGCGGCGTTGCGTTTGGCCGTCAACTGACCTTGTCGGATTGGCTTCGGGTGTCGGCGTTGAGGGTCAGGCCGGTTTCGGTGAGGCAGCCGTTGATGAGTTCCGGGTGGCGCTGGACCTGGGCGAGGCCGCGGCGGAGGGTGCGGGTGAGGTGGTCGGGGTCGGTGAATGCGGTGTTGGCCATCGGGCCTCGCCGTAACAGGGACCAGACTCCTTCTTCCACCGGGTTCAAGTCCGGGCTGTTAGGAGGGGAGATGGACGATCGTGAGTCAGGCGTGGCCTGCGGTGTGGTCACGCGGGCCAGCGGTGCGATGGGTGTTGAGGTTGTCCCGGAGGACGATGATCACGCTGTCGGCGGGCGGGCAGTGGACCACCGCTCACAGCCCGGTGACCTTGGCGCTCGCCGACAGCTCGTAGACCAGGGTGACTGTGCGGCGGCCGCCGGGCGGCAGGGGGACGTCCCAGCGGGCGATGCCCTCGGCGTCGACCACGTCGGGCGCCGGGGAGCATGAATCCTTGTGCAGGCGTATCTCGACCGCCGAGACCTCGGAGACCGGGATCCGCTCCCGAAGGACGACCACCCGCTCGCCGTGCTCTCCGGGGGCGGAGAACCGGGACAGGTGCAGCCGGACCGTGCGGGTGACCACGGTCCGCTGGGTGATTCCGGCGGAGCCGCGGGACTCCTCGGCATGCCGGGCCACCCGGTAGTCGTCGCAGCTGCCGAAGGCCAGCTCGACGGGGGCGCCCGGGGCGGTGAAGTCCAGCGTGCCGCGGCCGCTGAATCCGCTGCCTCGGACCAGGTCCACGGGCCCGGCGAGCAGCACGTGGCCGGACAGGTTGTCGAACCGCACCACCTGGGTGACCAGCGGCGACACCTCGGGTGAGCAGGCGTATTCGCTGCTCGCGGCGGTGGTGAACACGGTGAGCGGCACCCGGTGGGCGCGGCCGTCTCCGGGTACGGAGACCGACGCGGGGGATCTCAGTACCCGCGCCTCGCCGCCGTCGTCCACCCCGGGCAGGCCGAGCACCGGGGCTGGGCCGAGGTCCCCGATCTCCTCCTCGCGCAGTTCGACGTCGAGCGTGCGGCGCTCCGCCGCGGAGCGGTCCTTGAGCGTCAGCCGGTCCTCGCCCAGCCGTGGCGGATCGGTGGCCCGCGCCGAGCGGGCCGTCGACAGGGTCAGCCGTACGTCCGACCAGTCCTCGCCGGTGCGCTGCCAGATCATCGCGTCGGTCTCCAGCGTCAGGGAGTCCCCGTCGAGCACGGCCCGATAGGCGGGCCGCCACAGCGCACACGGGGTCAGGTGACTCAGGCGCAGCCCGACCGGCCCGGCGACCGCGGCCTCCACAGTCAACTCGACATGACCGACCAGCTCGGTGGGCTCCTCCTCGGAGAGATCCATGGCCCGCCGGGCTTCCCCGAGTTCGGCGGCGAGGGCGGCCAGCCGGGCCTCCACGGCGCGGAGTTCCTCGCCGTGCGCGTCGCGCTCGTCGTCCACCCGGTCCAGTTCGCGGGCCCAACGGGGTCCTTCGCTCTCCCCGGAGCCGGCACCTTCGCCGATCTCCCGCAGCAGATCGGCGGCGAGGCGGCCGAGCAGGTCGAGGCGGGCACGCAGCCGGTCACGTCGCTGTCCCAGAGACAACTGCTCCTCTTCGAGGGCGTGTACGCGCAGGCGCAGGGCGGAGTCGTCGGTGGACGGCAGCGGCCCGCGCGGCGTCCAGTTGCGGACGATCCGTACGTCGAGCACGGTCGCGGGAAGATCGGCGGTCAGCTCGGCATGGAGGGTCCGGTCGACGGCCAGCGCACTGACCGGCCCGAGACGCAGCCGCTGGACCCCGGCCTTCAGGTCGAGCACGGCGGCGCGCTCGACGTGGGCACGATCCTCGAGACACGTGACGGCGGTGACAGGGAGGGCGATCGGCTTCGGGGCCGTGGACATGGTGTGGGTCAGCTCCTGCGGTTGCCGCCGACCAGGGCCTTGCCGGTCGGGATGCGTATCTCGTAGCCGCCGTCGAGGGCGGCGGTGGCGCCTGCGGGCAGGTCCAGTCGCCAGACGCGGGTGCCGGGCGCATGGCGATCGGGCCCCGTGCCTTCCTCGGGTGCCGCCCAGTCGGCCCGTTCCTCGATCCGGACGTCCGGCTCGGAGGTGACCGGCACCCGCTCGCGGACTTCGACGGTGACAGGCCTCGCGAGCCGGTTGGCCAGCTCCACGTGGACGCGGTGGTCGAGCACGGTGGTGTTGCCCCGCAGGCCCGAGGTCGACTCGTGCAGGTTCGTACGGCGCGTGACCCGGATCCCCTCGGCCGGCCCGAGACCCACCCGCCGGACACCACCGGGGGCGAGTGTGGGCAGCGCGGTGGTCAGCAGGAAGTCGTCGTCGACGGTGACCTCCACAGGGCCGGCCAACAGTGCCTGGTCGGTGGCGTTGGAGAGCACCAACGTCGCGTACACGGTCTGTTCCACGGACGGCACACAGAGGTACTCGGTGCACAGGCCGACCGGGATCTCGCCGACGGTGACGGTGTGCCAGGTGCCGTCCGACGGAATGTCGGCGCGGGCGGTGGCATCGAAACGGTGGTCGAAAGAACCAGCCGACTCGCGGGGCCGCACGGCGTGGCCGGGCAGCGGGAGCGCGGCCACCGCTTCGGCGCGGCGGCGATGCTCGGTCGCCATCGGGTCGAAGGGAGAGCCGGGAAACAGCCGGCCTCTGCGATCCCCCTGTTCGTCGGGGCCGCACAGGACGAGGGCGGCGTAGTCGAGTTCGGCGCCGCTCGGCTGCGGCGGACCGGCCACCGGTGCCGGAAGGGGTGGCGGTGCGGCCCGGCCGGGAGCCGCGGGCGCCATGGGGGCGGCGGGGGCACCCGCGAAGGAGCTGCCGCCGGTCCGCGGCCTGCCGGCCGACCGCGAGGGGGCCGGCTGCG
Source organism: Streptomyces akebiae (assembly GCF_019599145.1). NCBI lineage: Bacteria > Bacillati > Actinomycetota > Actinomycetes > Kitasatosporales > Streptomycetaceae > Streptomyces > Streptomyces akebiae. The sequence continues at coordinate 9,212,614 of NZ_CP080647.1, forward strand.
CGCGGTCGGCCATCCCGTCGCCGAACGACACCGGGGAGGGGTTGTACGCGCCACCGGGCGCCGGGACCGCGGCCGGCGGACGGCCGTAGCCCTGCGAGGCCGGCGGCGGGGGAGGTGGAGGTGGCGGTGGCAGTGGCGGAACGGGACCGGACGCGGAGCCGCCCGCGGCACCCACGGGCGCGGAGCCGACCACGACAGCCGCAGGTGCGGCGGTTGTGGCAGGGCGGGGGCCGACGGCCTCGTACCCGGTGAACAGGTCGGCGAGTCCTGCCGGAGGCTCGCGCCAGCCAGAGGGCGCGGGGGCGGGCTGACTGCGCCCGATCCGGATCGAGCGGAGCCTCGGCAGGTCGGTGCGGCGCCGGAGATCGGCGGTGGCCAGGGCGATGCGCACGCCGGTCCAGTCCTCGCCGGTCCGCTGGGCGACCGAGGCACGCAGCACCAGACGGCCGCTGCCGTCGCCCTGACGGTGCGTGAGACGGTAGGTCGGTACCCAGACGGCGCCCGGCACCCCGTACTCCAGCTCCACCTCGGGTCGCGCGTCACCGGTGCCGTCGAGGGTCAGGACCGCGCAGACCGTGGTCTCCACACGCGATGACGGTGCGTCGGTGGAGGCGCGGGCGAGCCTGTCGGCGGCGACGGCGAGCTTGTGCTCGACGTCGTGCAGCGCATCCTCCAGCTCGACGAGGCGGGTGTGCAGTCCCGTCAGCCGCTCGTCGACGAAGTCGGCGAGCTCCAGCCACGCGTCGACCGGGGTGCGCCGGTGCGGGTCCTCGCGCCTGCGGGGAGGTGGGATCGGGTGCAGAGCCCTCACTTCCTCGATCAGACCGAGCTGCCGGTCCCGGCGTCCCTGTGCCGCCGCATGCTCGTCGCGCAGCCGCTCGACCTCGCGGCGCAACTCGTCGGGCGTGTCCCTGCCGAGGGGCTGGGCCTCGACCTCCACCCGGGCTTCGGTGACACGGACCCCAGGTGTGCCCAGGACACGGGCCCGCAGCGAGCCCGGGTCCAACGAGCGGGGCAGTCCCGTCACCCGTACCCGGCCGTCGGGCGGCACGATGCCCCGGGCCAGACGGCGGCAGACCGCGCCCTGCGCGTACACCACGACCGAATCGAGGGTCGACCCCCACCTCTGTGCTGCCTCAACCGTCATGTGCTCCGGCCCCCCTGTCCATGCTGAGCGAAGCCTACGCCCGGGCGGTCTGCGCGTCCGCGTCGCGTCGGGAGGATGGCGTCCAGGTCCACAGCCTGATGCGAGCCCCGCAAAGCAAAGCCGTCAACCGACGTCCAAGAGATTCGGCGACCGCAGGAGGTACCGGGTGCGGTCGTGGCGTTGGAGCGCTTCGCACTCGGGGCCCGGTAAGGCGGGGTGATGGTGTATCACCTCGACGGCACCCGATGGCGTGCGGCGAAGGCGCTCCCGGGCCGACTGCGGCCGGGCCCGTCCAGAGTTCCGAGGCGATGTCCAGGGCGGGTGACACCGCTCTCCCGCATGTTCCTCCTCCGGCGACGGACGCGCCGACCGCCCGCGTAGAGCAGAGGACGGAATCCGCTCAGGGAGGGGCCGCGAGATGGCGGTGCGCATGTTGTTCAGGACGGTCGGTACGGCGAGAGGGACCAGATGCACGGCGATCGCGGCGGCGGCGATGGCGGCGCTGACCGCTTCCCAGGCGCCGGAGGTCTCCGCACAGGCCGCGGAGGCGGCGCGGAACGCGGCGCGTGCCGAGCACGGGCCGAGCGTGTCCGGCGACGCCCCGTACCGCACCGAGCTTCCGCCTCTGCGGACCGGGAAGTCCGACGAGGCCACGGCCGCGGGGCGGGCCGGCGGTGCACTGCCCGCGACCGTGTTCGCCGCGTACCGGCGTGCCGAGTCGGAGCTCGGGGGCACCGCACCGGGATGCCGACTGGAGTGGCAACTGCTGGCCGCCATCGGCCAGGTGGAGTCGGGGCAGGCGCGCGGCGGCCGGGTGACCGCAGACGGTACGGCCGTGACACCGATCCTCGGCCCCCGGCTGAACGGCGGCGCCTTCGCGGTCATCCGGGACACCGACGGCGGCCGGTACGACGGGGACACGGCGTACGACCGGGCGGTCGGCCCGATGCAGTTCATCCCGTCGACCTGGACCCGCTGGGGCGTGGACGGCAACGGCGACGGGCGGGCCGACCCGAACAACGTCTTCGACGCGGCGCTCGCCGCCGGGCGCTATCTGTGCGCGGGGTGGGGGAGGGACCTGTCCGACCCGGCCGACCTGGATCGGGCGATCCTCGGCTACAACCACTCGGCGGCCTATCTGCGCACGGTCCGGGCCTGGTACGCGTACTTCCTGGAAGGGCATCGGGTGGTACCGGACCGGAGCGGCGGGTCGTCCCCGCGACCGGAGCCGTCGAGACCGAGCAGTACACGCGAACCCGCGCCGGAGCCGTCCGAGCGCCCGGGCGCGAGCCCGTCCCCTGCGCCGCCCGCCTCACCCTCGCCCTCCCCCTCTCCCACCCCGTCCCGCCCGTCGGGCGGAGCGGAGCAGGCGGACGAGTCACCGCTCCCCGTACCCGACCAGGGCGTTGAGCTGCCCGGTGGCGACGTGCTGCCCGGTGTCGGCCCGTTGACCAGCAACGGTGCGGACACGATGCGCCCGTCCCCCTCCACAACCACGGATACCGGGCGGTAATGTCGCCACCCGCCGGACGGCACGAGACCGGCGGAGTGAGCGCGAAGGGGCCCTCATGGCGACGGACATGCCTGCTGAGACAGAGGCGGCCATGGCTGCTGGGACAGAGGCGGACCACGACCGCTGGCAGCGCATGTGGAGCCACCGCGAGCAGTTGCTCAAGGTGGCCCGGCGCAGGTCGATGAGCCCGGAGGACGCCGAGGACGCCGTGCACGAGGCCATGCTGCGCGCCGCCGAGCGTCCGGACCTCGACGACGAGCGCCTCGGTGCCTGGCTGACGACCGTGACCATGCGGCTGTGCGTCGACCGGTACCGACAGGTCAACCGTGAGGCCGAGGTGCGCACCAGCCCCACGCTGATCGCACCGGGCCCGGTGCCCGTCGAGGAGGCGGTGTGCGACCGGGCCGAGGCGAAGTGGCTGGCCGTGCGCAGCGGGGAGCTGCCCGCCCGGCAGGCGGAGGCGCTGCGGCTCAAGTCCGAGGACCTGGACGTCGGCCAGGTCGCCACGGAGATGGGGCTGAGCTATCGGACCGTCGAGTCGCTGCTCGCCCGGGCCCGGCGGACGCTGCGCGCCTCGCTGGCCGGGACGCTCGGCGTGGTGCTGTTCCTGCTCGGGCGCGGACGGCCGCGGGGAGGCGGGAAAGCGCATGCCGTGGTCGTCGCCTCGACGGCGGCGACCTTGGCGGTAGCGGGGTTCGTGATGCCGTACGCGCTCGACGGGAGCGAGGGCGGTCCGGCTCCGCGGCCCTCCGTGTCCGGGCCCTCGGAGGCGCTCACGAGCGACGGGGGCGGCGGGGTGCGCGCGCCGGAGCCGCGCGAATCGTCGCCCGCGTCGGCGGCCCCCGGCGACGGTCCGGCGGGATCCGCGGCCGACGACGGATCGATGCTGCCGCTGTCCGTGCCGCCCTTGCCCGAGGCCTCGGTGCCCCCGCTTCCGGGGCTGCCTGCGCCCGGGGTTCCCCGGGTCCCGGGCGTGCCAGAGCTGCCGGACACTCCGGACATGCCAAATATCGCAGATGTACCAGATGTGGCAGATGCGACAGGTGGGTCAGGGGTGCTGGACGTGTCGGATGCGCCGGTCGAGTCCGCCGTCCCCCCGGTGCCGCCGGCGGCGTCGATCTCGTCGGTTCCGGACACGTCCGCCGTGCCGGCCACCCCGCTCTCCCTCTCCACCGCGACCGAGCTCCCGTAAACGCGCAGGTCAGGAGGTCGGTAAGGCTGCCTGACCGGCAGTCCGCAAATTCGTCCGAAAAAAATCGGCCTCGTCGCGACGGACCTCCCGCCCCTCCCCGTAGAGCAGATGTCGGAGCTGCTCCACGGCTGAAGGGTGGGACCGGATGGGTGTCGAGATCTGTGTGGAAGGGCTGACCAAGTCCTTCGGCCACCAGGTCATCTGGCAGGACGTCTCGCTGACGCTGCCCGCCGGGGAGGTATCGGTCATGCTCGGCCCCTCGGGCACGGGCAAGTCGGTGTTCCTCAAGACGCTCGTCGGGCTGCTGAAGCCGGAACGCGGCTCGGTCAAGATCGCCGGCCGCGACATCACGAAGCTCCGTGAGCACGACCTGTACGAGGTGCGGAAGCTGTTCGGGGTGCTGTTCCAGGACGGCGCGCTGTTCGGCTCGATGAACCTGTACGACAACATCGCCTTCCCACTGCGCGAGCACACCCGGAAGTCCGAGAGCCAGATCCGGCGGATCGTGCTGGAGAAGATGGACATGGTCGGGCTGATCGGCGCCGAGGGGAAGCTGCCCGGCGAGATCTCCGGCGGTATGCGCAAGCGGGCCGGGCTGGCACGGGCCCTGGTGCTGGACCCCGAGATCATCCTCTTCGACGAGCCCGACTCGGGCCTCGACCCCGTACGCGTCGCCTACCTCAACCAGCTGATCGTCGACCTCAACGCGCAGATCGACGCCACCTTCCTGATCGTCACGCACGACATCGCCTCGGCCCGCCAGGTGCCCGACAACATCGGACTGCTGTTCCGGCGCGAGCTGGTGATGTTCGGCCCGCGCGAGAAGCTGCTGACCAGCGACGAGCCGGTCGTACGCCAGTTCTTGAACGGCCGGATGCAGGGGCCGATCGGCATGGCGGAGGAGAAGGACGCCGCCCAGGTCGAGCAGGAGCTGGCGCAGCTCGGCGACGGCGAGCACACCACGACGCCCGGCGGTCAGGAGCTGCCTCCCCGCCTGCTGCCGGGTCCGGGCATCACCAGGCCACCCCGCTGGGAGGCCATCGCCCGACGGGAAGCCGAGCTGCACCGGAAGGAGGTGGCCGGAGCATGAGCCTGTCACCGACCGGAGCGCTGCGGCACTCGGGCAACCTGTTCGCGATGGCGCTGGACGTCGTGCGGACCATACCCCGACGGCCCTTCCAGGCACGGGAGTTCATCCAGCAGGCGTGGTTCGTCGCGAGCGTCACGATCCTGCCCACGGCCCTGGTGTCGATCCCCTTCGGGGCCGTCATCGCCCTCCAGATAGGCAGCCTGACCCGGCAGCTCGGCGCCCAGTCCTTCGCCGGTGCCGCCTCCGTCCTCGCCGTCCTGCGGGAGGCCTCGCCGATCGTCACCGCGCTGCTGATCGCGGGCGCGGGCGGCACGGCGATCTGCGCGGACCTCGGGGCACGCAAGATCCGCGACGAGATCGACGCCATGCAGGTGCTCGGCATCGATCCGATCCACCGGCTGGTCGTCCCCCGCGTACTGGCCTCCATGGTGGTGGCCGTGCTGCTCAACGGCCTGGTGTCGGTCGTCGGTGTGGCCGGCGGCTACTTCTTCAACGTGATCCTCCAGAACGGCACCCCCGGCGCGTATCTGGCGTCCTTCACCACCCTCGCCCAGCTCTCCGACCTGTGGGCGGCCGAGGTGAAGGCGCTGGTGTTCGGGGCGATCGCCGGGATCGTCGCCTCGTACAAGGGGCTCACCGCGAAGGGCGGACCCAAGGGCGTCGGCGACGCGGTCAACCAGTCAGTGGTGATCACCTTCATGTTGCTGTTCGTGACCAACTTCGTGATGACGGCGGTGTACTTCCAAGTCGTCCCGCAGAGGGGCTGAGGAAACCGACGATGCGACCTCCACGACTTCTCGACCGCCCGCTCCGCTCACTGGAGGAGCTGGGCACCCAGCTCTCCTTCTACGGCCGCTCACTCGCGTGGACGGGCCGTACCCTGCGCCGCTACAAGAAGGAGATCGTGCGGCTGCTCGCCGAGGTGAGCTTCGGGCGCGGCGCGCTGGCCGTCGTCGGCGGCACGGTCGGCGTCATCGCCTTCCTGTCGTTCTTCACCGGCACCGAGGTGGGCCTCCAGGGCTACGCGGCCCTCAACCAGCTCGGCACCTCCAACTTCGTGGCCTTCCTGTCGGCGTACTTCAACACCCGGGAGATCGCCCCGCTGGTGGCCGGGCTCGCCCTGTCCGCCACGGTCGGCGCCGGCTTCACCGCACAGCTCGGCGCGATGCGGATCAGTGAGGAGACCGACGCCCTGGAGGTGATGGGCGTGCCCTCGCTGCCGTTCCTGGTGACCACCAGGATGGTCGCCGGTTTCGTCGCCGTGATCCCGCTGTACGTGATCGGCCTGCTGTCCTCCTACCTCGCCGCCCGCACCATCACCACCGTCTACTACGGGCAGTCGACCGGCACGTACGACCACTACTTCCACCAGTACCTGCCGCCCGTCGACGTGCTGTGGTCCTTCGGCAAGGTGATCGTCTTCGCCGTACTGATCATCCTGGTGCACTGCTACTACGGCTACTACGCGAGCGGCGGACCCGCCGGGGTCGGTGTCGCCGTGGGCCGGGCGGTGCGGACGTCGATCGTCGCCATCAACGTCCTGGACTTCTTTCTGAGCCTCGCGATCTGGGGCGCCAACACGACCGTACGGATCGCGGGGTGAGGTCGATGAGAGTACTGAGACTTCGGTTGTACGGCGTCGCCTTCATCGCCGTGCTCGCGCTGCTGCTGTCGCTCGCCGTGGCCGTCTACCAGCAGGCGTTCACCTCGGTCGTGCGCATCACCCTGGAGGCCGGCAGCCTCGGCAACCAGCTCGATCCGCGCGCCGACGTCAAACTGCGCGGACTGCTGGTCGGCGAGGTGCGCGCGGTGCGCGCGGACGGCGAGAAGGCGACCCTCGACATCGCGCTCAGGCCGGAGTACGTCGCGTTCATCCCGTCGGACGTGCACGCGCGGCTGCTGCCCAAGACGCTGTTCGGCGAGAAGTACGTCGACCTCGTGGCACCGCGCGGCTCCTCGGCCCGGCCCATCCGCGCCGGGGACGTCATCACCCAGGACCGCACGAAGACGGGTATGGAGCTGCAGCGGTTGCTGAACGACCTGCTGCCGCTGCTGCGCACGGTCGAGCCGGCCGAGCTGAACGCCACGCTCTCGGCGTTCGCCACCGCGCTGGAGGGCCGCGGTGACCGGATCGGCGACAACCTCACCCGCGTCGAGAGCTATCTGCGCCGCCTCAACCCGCACATGCCGTCACTCAAGGAGGACATCTCCCGGTTCGCCGATGTCGCCGAGGTGTACGGGGACGCGGCGCCCGACCTGATGCGGATCCTGCGCAACACGGTCACCACCAGCCGCACGATCGTCGAGAAGAAGGACCGGCTGGCCGCCGCGCTCCGCACCACCGCGACCGTCGCGGGCACCGGTGAGGACTTCTTCGAAGCGAACGGCGACCGGCTGATCACGCTGGGCCGGGTCTCCCGCCCCACCCTTCAGCTGTTCGCCCGCTACTCACCCGAGTACCCGTGCCTCCTCGAAGGGCTGGTCCGGCAGGAGAAGGCGTCTCAGGAGGCGTTCCGGGGCGGCCGGATGCGGATCACCCTCGAAGTCGTCCGCCCGCAGGCCGCGTACGAGCCCGGCGAGGAGCCGCGTTACGCCGAGCGGTCCGGGCCGAACTGCCGGGGTCTGCCCCATCCACAGGTGCCCGCACCGCACACGAAGCTCAACGACGGTACGTCGCCCGGTGTTTCCGGCGGCGCCCTGCCCGCAGGTGTCGACGTGTCCGCCACCGAGACCGAGCAGCGGGCCGTGGGCTCGCTCGTGGCCCCCGTCATGGGCGTACCGGCGGACGAGGTGCCGCCCGTGGCGACCCTGCTGTTCGGCCCGCTCGCTCGTGGGACGGCGGTGAGCGTCGTATGAGGACGACGGGAGCTCGCCAGACCATGGCACCCCTGGTCAAGTTCGGCCTGTTCGCGCTGGTCACCATCCTGGCGACGGCTCTGCTCGCCGCCACCATCGTCAACGTCTCCTTCGCGCCGAAGGACACGTACCGAGCAGTGTTCAGCGATGTGACCGGCCTGGAGGAGGGCGACGACATCCGGGTGGCCGGGGTGCGGGTCGGCGAGGTCGAGGGCATCCGGATCAAGGACCGGACCCTGGCCGAGGTCACCTTCACGGTCACCGCGGAGCGCCCCCTGCTCACCAGTACCGGCGCGGTCGTTCGTTACCGGAACCTGGTCGGGCAGCGGTACATCGCGCTCACCGAGGGCGCCGGCGACGGCACCCGGCTGCGGCCCGGCGGCACCATCCCGCTGTCCAGGACCCAGCCCGCGCTGGACCTCAACGCGCTGCTGAACGGCTTCAAGCCGCTGTTCGCCGCGCTCAGCCCGAACGACGTCAACCAGCTGGCCACCGAGATCATCAAAACCCTTCAGGGAGAGGGCGGCACGGTGAACAGCCTGCTCGCGCACACGGCGTCGCTCACCACGACGCTCGCCGACCGCGACGAGCTGATCGGCTCCGTGATCGACAACCTCAACTCCGTACTGAAGACGCTCGACGAGCGCGGTGGCCGTTTCTCCGGACTGCTGAAGCAGTTGCGGCGGGTGATCTCCGGACTGTCCGCCGACCGCAAGCCCATCGGGGAGTCCCTGGTGAGCATCGGCGACCTCACGGAGGCCACATCGGGGCTGCTCGACGACGCCCGCCCGCCGCTGAAGGACGACATCACCGAGCTGGGCGAGGTCACCGGGACGCTGAACAGGAACGAGAAGACCGTGGAGGGCGTGCTGAAGCGGCTGCCGAACAAGCTCACCGCGCTGACGGGGACGGCGTCCTACGGCTCGTGGTTCAACTTCTACCTCTGCGACTTCGACGGCCGGATCGTGCTGCCGAAGACGAAGCAGGTGCTCACCCCCGAGTTCCACGTGGCGCGGGCGAGGTGCGGCGCATGAGGATCCGCATCGCGCCGAACAGGCCACGGCGCCGCCGCCCGGAGCCCCTGATGAAGGTGCGCGTCCTGCCACCGAAGCTGCCCGGGCTGCCGAAGCTGCGGCTCCTTCCCCGCAGGAAGCGTCGCCCGGAGCCCTTGATGAAGGTGCGTGTCCTGCCACCGAAGCTGCCGAGGATCAGGCTGCCCCGGAAGGCGGGCCGCCCGCGGCTGAAGCCGTTCCGGGACCGCAACCCCGTGTTCGTCGGCGCGGTCGGGCTCACCACCCTCGCGCTGCTGACGGTGGCCGCGTTCAACGCCGACAGCCTGCCGGTGATCGGCGGCGGCGAGACGTACAGCGCCGCCTTCTCGGAGGCCAGCGGCCTCAAGCCGGGCGACGAGGTGCGGATCGCCGGGGTCAAGGTCGGCAAGGTCGAGGACGTCGATCTGGACGGCGACCACGTCAAGGTGACCTTCAAGGTCAAGGACGACCCGGACTTCGGCACCGAGACCGGCGCGTCGATCCGGGTCAAGACGATCCTCGGCGCGAAATACCTGGCGCTGCACCCGAAGGGGCCGGGCCGACTGAGGGCGGGCAGCGAGATCCCGCTGCGGCGGACGGTGTCCGCGTACGACGTCGTTCAGGCGTTCAGCGATCTGACGACCACGACGGAGGAGGTCGACACGGAGCGGCTCGCGAAGGCGCTGGACACGATCTCCACCACCTTCCAGGACTCGCCCGCGGAGGTGCGGGCGTCCATCAAGGGACTGTCACGGATCTCCCGGACGGTGGCCTCGCGCGACAAGGCGCTGCGTGAGCTCCTCGACCACGCGAACGGGGTCACCGGAGTGCTGGCCGAGCACTCGGAGGACTTCTCCGCGCTGGTGAAGGACGGCGACAAGCTGTTCAAGGAGATCAGCAAGCGGCGCACGGCGATCCACAAACTGCTCAAGAGCTCCGCCCTGCTGGGCATCGAGCTCTCCGGCCTGGTCGAGGACAACCGCGAGGCGATCGGGCCCGCGCTCAAGAACCTCAACACCTTCGTCAGGATGCTCGAACGCAACCAGGCGAGCCTCGACCGGAGCGTCAAGCTGCTCGCGCCCTACGTGCGGGTCTTCACCAACACCCTCGGCAACGGCCGCTGGTTCGACTCCTACGTCCAGAACCTGGTCGCCGCCCCGGTGGTGCCCCGCACGGGAGGCTCACGATGACCAGGCGATTGCCCGCCCCGCGCACCCTGGTGCTGCTCACCGCGCTCGCGGTCCTCGCCGCGCTCGCCATGGTGCTGTGGCCGCGCCCCGGGACCGTCCGGGTCACGGCGTACTTCCCGCGCACCGTCGGTATCTATCCCGGCTCGGACGTCCGCGTCCTCGGCATCCGCATCGGCGAGGTCAGGCGGATCACGCCGGAGGGCGGCCGGGTGCGCGTCGAGCTGGAGTACGAGGAGGGCCGCAGGCTGCCCGCCGACGCGCAGGCCGCCATCATCAACTCCTCGGTGGTCAGCGACCGTTACGTGCAACTGCTGCCGGTATACCGCAAGGGCCCGGTGCTGCGGGACGGCGACGTCATTCCCGAGTCGCGCACGGCCGTGCCCGTCGAGCTGGACCGGATCTTCGACAGCCTGCACACCACGTCCGAGGCACTCGGCCCGAAGGGCGCGAACAAGGACGGCTCCCTGTCGCGACTGCTGGGCGTGAGCGCGGACAACCTCGAAGGCCAGGGCGAGAACCTCAACCAGACCGTCGAGGACCTCTCGCAGGCCGTCACCACCCTGTCCGACGGGCGGGGCGACCTGTTCGGCACCGTACAGAACCTCCAGGTGTTCACGGCCGCGCTGGCCGCCGACGACCAAAGCGTGCGGTCGTTCAACACCAGCCTCACCAAGGTGGCGGAGCAGCTCGCCGGGGAGCGCGAGGACCTCGCGGCGGCGCTGAAGCATCTGGGCGCGGCACTCGGCGACGTGTCGGAGTTCGTGAAGAAGAACAAGAAGTCACTGACCTCGAACGTGCGGGGCCTCAGCAAGGTCACCAAGGTCCTCGTCACCCAACGCGCCGCGCTGGAGGAGCTGTTGGAGGTCGCTCCCACGGGTCTGTCGAACCTGCAGAACGCCTACAACGCCTCCGCCGGCACCCTCGACACCCGCAACAACCCCGAGCAGCCGCAGGACCCGGCGTCCCTCCTGTGCTCCCTTCTGAAGACGACCGGGGAAGAAGGCGGCGAGAACCCCGACTGCGCGGAGCTGAAGAAGCTCTTCGACTCCCTGCCCGAGGTACCGACGGCCCCCGCGGTGACGGGCACGGTCGACCGGACGCTCGGCGGAATCCTGGAGGCCCGAGCATGAGTGTCTCCCGTAGGACCGGCGTGGCCGCGTGGACGGCCGCCGGATCGCTGCTGCTGACGGGCTGCCAGTTCAACGGCTGGTACGACGTCCAGCTCCCCGGAGGGGCGGCGGCGGACGGCCGCTCCTACCACGTCACGGTCGAGTTCAGGGACGTCCTGGACCTGGTGCCGCAGTCGGCGGTCAAGGTCGACAACGTCACCGTGGGCGCGGTCGAGAAGGTGGAGCTGGACGGCTGGCACGCCCGGGTGCGGCTGCGCGTCGCCGACTCGGTGAAGCTGCCCGCCAACGCGGTCGCCGAGCTCCGGCAGACCAGCATGCTCGGCGAGAAGTACGTGGCGCTGTCCCCGCCGGTCGGCACCGCGCCCGTCGGACGGCTCCGCGACGGCGACCGCGTCCCGCTGTCCCGCAGCGGCCGCAACCCGGAGATCGAGGAGGTGTTGTCCGCCCTGTCCGCGCTCCTCAACGGTGGCGGCGTCGCCCAGCTCAAGACGATCACCGTGGAGCTCAACAAGGCCCTGGAGGGCCGCGAGAACCGGGTCAGGTCCCTGTTGGAGGAACTCGACACGTTCCTCGGCGGACTCGACGGGCAGCGCGCCGACATCGTCCGCGCCCTCAAGGGCGTCGACCGGCTGGCCAAGCGGCTGAGGAAGGAGAAGAAGACGATCACCAAGGCCGTCGACACGCTGCCGCCCGCCCTGAAGGTCCTCGCCGACCAGCGCCGCGACCTGACCCGGATGCTCACCGCCCTGTCGAAGCTGAGCAAGACCGGCACCCGGGTCGTGACCGCCTCGCGGGACGACACCGTCGCCAACCTCAAGCAGCTGAAGCCGATCCTGCAGCAGCTCGACAAGGCGGGCGACGACCTGCCCAACTCCCTTGAACTGCTGACCACTTACCCCTTCCCGCGCAATGTGGTCGACGCCGTGGAGGGCGACTACGTCAACCTCGCGGTCACCGCCGACCTCGACCTGGCGGGCATCTACGGCAACGTCAAGGACAAGCCCGGCGAGCCCGGCGGTTCCGGTGACGGGGACGACGGTTCCGACATCCCGGACCTGCCGGAACCGCCGGAACTCCCGGATGTGCCCGGCCTCCCGGCCCCCGCCCCGCTGCCCGAGACCCCGGAGGTTCCGGTCGAACCCTCGGCGCCCACGGACGGCGACGACCTGCTGTGCCCGCCGGTGTGCACCGCGGGCTACGGCCCCCGAGGGGACTCCGGCCGCCTCCCGGCGGGGATCGACCTCGCGCTCGCCGAGCTCATGCTGAAGGGAATACAGCCGTGATCACCCGTACGGTCAAGGCCCAGCTGCTCGCCTTCGTCACCCTCACCGCCGTCGGGGTGTCGTACGTCGGCGCCGAGTACACGGGCCTGGTGGACGAAGTCCTCGACCGCGGCTACACCGTGCGGGCCGACTTCGCCGCGTCCGGGGGCATCTTCTCCGGCGCCGAGGTCACCTACCGGGGGGTGCCGGTGGGCCGGGTGGGCGAGCTGCGGCTGTCCGGCCGAGGGGTGTCGGTGGCCCTGGAGATCGAGGACGACGCACCCCGTATCCCGGCCGACACCCTGGCGGTGGTCGCCAACCGTTCGGCGGTGGGCGAACAGTACGTCGATCTGCAACCGCGGCGGACCGGCGGTCCGTACCTGCTCGACGGCAGCCCGATACCGCGCGAGCGCACCCGGGTGCCGCTGCCCACCACCGACCTCGTCGTCAGCCTCGACCGGCTGGTCAACTCGGTCGGCAAGGACGATCTGCGCACGACCGTCGACGAACTGGGCAAGGCCTTCTCCGGCACCGGGCCACGGCTGAGCCGACTCGTGGACTCGGGCAACGAACTCGTCGAGGCGGCTTCCGACACGCTCCCGGAGACGATCTCCCTGATCGAGGACTCGCGCACGGTGCTCAAGACCCAGGCCGACCAGGGTTCGGCCATCACATCGTTCTCGCGCGATCTGGCGGCGCTCACCGAGGAGTTGAAGGCGAGCGACGGGGATCTGCGCCGGCTGATCGGCAACGCGGCGCCCGCCGCGCAGGAGATCGACTCCCTGCTGAAGTCGACCCGGCCGGATCTGCCGGTCCTGCTGGCCAACCTCATCAGCGGCGGCCAGGTCACCGTGGCGCGGCTGCCCGGAGTCGAACAGGCCCTGGTCACCTTCCCGGTCGTCGTCTCCGGCAGCTACACGGTCGTCCCGGGCGACGGCACCACCCACTTCGGCCTCGTCCTCGGCGCCGACGACCCGCCGCCGTGCACCCAGGGGTACGGCGGGACGCAGCGGCGGGACCCCGACGACACCGGCACGCGCCCGGCGAACACCGACGCGCGCTGCACGGCGCCGCGCGGCAGCGACACCTCGGTGCGCGGCGCGCAGAACGCCCCCGGCGCGTCGACGGGTTCGTACGGCGCCGAACGGGCCGCGTACGTCACCCCGTACGACCCGGACACGGGCACCGCCACCGGCCCGGACGGGAGGCCCGTCGAGATCGGCTCGACGGGCGGCCAACAGACCGTCTTCGGAAAGGAGTCGTGGCAATGGCTACTCGTCGGACCGATGGCATGAACACCGAGATGAGCGAGCGCATGAACGCCGAGGTGACCGAGCGCATGAACGCCGACGGTGGGAAGCGGGTGCGCCGCAGGGTGCTGTCCGCCGGACTCGTCGTCGCGACCGTCCTGACGACCGCGCTGTCGGTCTGGCTGGCCGTGGGGCTGGCCGGGCAGCGCGGGGCCGAGCAGCGGCGGCAGGACGTCCTGGCGGCGGCCCGCCAGTCGGCGCTGAACTTCACCTCGCTCGACTACCGCCACTACGACCGGGACAGCGGGAACGTGCTCAAGAGCGCCACCGGCGACTTCAAGGAGCAGTTCGCCGCGCAGACCGAGCAGCTGACCGCGCTGGTCGCCGAGAACAAGTCCGTGTCCGAGGGACAGGTCCTCGAAGCGGGCATCGTGAGGTCCGACGCCCGGTCCGCCCGCGTCCTGGTCGTCGCCGACAGCAAGGTGACCAACACCGCCGTGCCCGACGGAGAGGCGCGCACGTACCGGCTCCAGCTCGACCTCGTCCTCAAGGACGGTCGCTGGCTGACGTCCGACGTCGAGTTCGTGGGCTGAACGACCGGCGTCCCGTATGAACAGGCATCAGAGTTGAGGAGAAAGACCGTGGCGAACACCACCTCGCGAACCCGCGGTGCCGGCTCCCCCGCCCGCCGCACCATGACCGCGGCCGCCCGCGCGGCGGCCAAGCGCGCCCGACGCGTGGAGCACCTCGCGGCCGAGGCACCGCCACGGACCGAGGAACGGTACTCCGGGCGCACGGTGGTGATCGACGCTCCGGGCGATGACGGGTGGGACGACCCGCCGGAGCCGGCATCGGAGTCCGTGTCCGTGTCCGTGTCCGTGTCCGTGTCCGAGGATGCGCTGAAGGAGAGTGCGTCCGTACGACGGCGCTGGCGACGGCTGCGCACCACGGTGTCCTGCGTCGTGCTCGTGGCAGGTCTGGTCGCCATCGCCGTGCTCGGGTGGCGCTACGGGGAGGGGCGGCGCGCGGAACAGGCGCGGGGAGAGGCGCTCGCGGCCGCGCGGAAGGCGGCGCCCGTCGTCCTGTCGTACGACTACCGGCATCTCGACCGGGACTTCGCCCGCGCCCGCACCCATCTGACCGGGTCCTTTCGCGCCGAGTACGGAAGGACCACGACGAAGGTGGTCGGACCGACCGCCAGGAAGTACCACGGTGTGGTGAAGGCGACGGTGGCGGCACCCGTGGGCGGTGGCCTGCCCGCGGCGTCCGTCGTGTCGGCCGGACCGGACAAGGCCGTGGTCCTGCTGTTCGTCAACCAGGTCACCACGAGCACCCAGGTCACGGGATCCCGCATGGATCTGAACCGGGTGCGGATGACGCTCACCCGCACCTCCGAGGGTTGGAGGGTGAGCGCCGTGGACGCGCTCTAGACGCCCCGGATCTCCACGTCCAGCCCGGCGGGAGCATCCGTTCAAGCCGCAGGCCACCACCTGGGCGTCGCCCATGCCGGCGCGTAGCCGAAACCGTTGATCGCCCAGTACAGGGCCGCCGGAGCCAGCAGGCTGCCCGAACGGCGCCGCAGCTCGCACAGAACCACCCCGGCGGCGGGTCCAGGCCCGTCGCCGGGCGGAGTCGGTCAAGACCAGGGAGCGGGTGACCAAGCGCCTGACGAGGAGCGGTCCTCCGCGAGGTGGCCCCGCAAGGCTGCGGAGCTCGATGTACGGCTTCGACAGCGTCTCGCACTGCTCGACCAGCAGCAGCTGATGTCGACGAGCCGCCGCAGATCCTCACCGCGGCGCTCGTGCTGAACCGTCAGGTCCGGATGAGCTTCCCGGGCTGAGAGGGATCGTCCCGGGGTGGCCGCGGATGCTCCGTACCTTGCCTGCGTCGGCGCGAGGGCCGGGGCGGTCGCAGGTCGGGAGCCCGGCCTCAGTCGGCGCGCCCGACGCCGCGATCCGGTGCGCTCATGTCCCCTGTGGCGGGGGTGCCGTCGGCGAGTCCGTACCGCAGGTACACGGCCCCCTTGGGGCCGGCCGCCGGTGGTTCGAGGAGCGTGAGGTTCGTGGGCACCTCGCCGCCGTCGAACACCTTCTTCCCGACGCCGAGCACGATCGGATGCACCCAGAGGTCGAGACGGTCGAAGAGCTTCTCGCGCAGAAGGCTCTGCACCAGGTCCAGGCTCCCGACGACCTTCACGTGCTCGTGCCGGTCACGGATCTCGCGTACCGCGGCGGCCAGATCCGGACCGAGCTGCGTGGACCCGGCCCACGAGAGGTCGGGCTTTCCGCGGGAGGCCACGTACTTCGGGACACGGTTGAAGAGGTCGGCGATCGCGCCGTCCTCGCCGCCCTTCTGGTGCGGCCAGTAGGCGGCGAAGATGTCGTACGTCCGCCGGCCGAGCAGGAGGGCGTCCGTGCCCTCGTACGCGGCACCGATCTGTGCCCCCGCCACCTCGTCCAGCAGGGGTGCCTGCCAGCCGCCGAACGGGAACCCGGCCGGGTCCTCGTCGGGGCCGCCGGGCGCCTGCCCGACGAGGTCGAGGGTTGCGAACAGTTCGATGTGGATGAGACCCATGGCCTACTCCCGATGAGATGGTCGTCCGGTCAAAAGGTAGACCTGCGGGAACCGGCTGACTCATCGCCGCGCGGACCCGTGCCGACCGGGAATGGTCGCGCGAAGCCGGGAGGGGTCGGTGCGCAGGCTCAGGTTTCTTGCCTTCAGCGCCGCCGCAATCGCCTGGTGGTGGACGCACCGGGGTTCCGGGGGGCTGGTTCGGGCCCATCTGCGCGACGATCGCGCGGTGGAAGGCGTCGTAGGAGCCGGTGAACCCGTAGAACGAGCGCTTCACCGCCTCGTCGTCGACGAGCATCCGGTCGTGGAGCACACAGGTCAGCCGACCTGTCGGTGGGCCGTGCCAGGATGCCCGTATGACGGAAACAATCGATCACACGGACCTCAGCCCGCTGAGACTGTTCGGCACCTCGCCCGGCAACTACAGCCTGATCCTCAGCGACAACCACTTCGGCGAAGCGACCGACCTCTTCGAAGCCGTCGGGCAGGAGGGCGGCGGCTACAGCTGGGACGCGGTCGCGCACACGGCGGTGCGCATTCATGCGCCGGAACTGGCCGACCGGATCGGGGGCTTCGATCCCGAGGCCGGGATGATGTGCGTCTACGGCGAGGACGAGGCGGCCCTGCGGGAGCTTGGGCTGCTTCTCAGCAGCGCCTTCCACGACCGCGCGAAGCTGGCCGCGCTCATCGAGGCCACCGATCCCGGAGATTGGGACTGAATCCCCTCGCTGCGCGCTGTGCCCGAAGTCGCGGTGGGTGGGTCCCGGTGATCAGGAGGGCCTATTTCTTCGGATCGCCCCTTGATCTGCATGGTCACCTTTGGGTTCCCCAGTCACTGAAAAGTGCGTTCTTCCATGTCAACGGCCACTCTCCTACGGTTCCCGAGTAACCACGAGAGACCGAAGCGCCTTGGTCGGGTGGACACGAGCCGGACGGGCGCTCAGGACAAGGAGGACGACAGCATGGCCATCAGCCTGGTGAACCCGAGTGGATTGCCCAAGGTCGATGTCTACCGGCAGGTGTCGATCTCAACCGGGTCGAAGCTGGTATTCATCGCCGGGCAGGTCGCCTGGGACGCCGAGGGGCACACGGTCGGCGAAGGCGACCTCGCCGCGCAGGTCGAGCAGTGCTACCTCAACATCTCCACCGCCCTGGCCGCGGCCGGCGGTTCCTTCGACGACGTGGCGAAGCTGACCGTCTATGTGGTCGACTGGACCCCCGACAAGATGCCCCAGCTCCTGGAGGGGATCTCCCGAGCGGCCGCGGAGCTGGGAATCACCCCGGTCCCCCCGGCCACGCTGCTGGGTGTCGCGGCACTGGACGTCCCCGAGCATCTGGTCGAGATCGAAGCCACCGCGATCCTCGACTGAGCAGACGTCGTTTCGCCCGCCTGAGCGCCGACGTGCCAACCTGCGTGCTCGGCACCTCTTGTCCGATGCGCGGCTTGACCGGGCTGTCTCGAGACCGCGGCCACGACCGGCTCCTGGGTGGCCACCCACGTCGTCGTGCGGGAGAGCTGCGAGAAGGGCGTCCGCCTCCTCGACGCACGGACCGCCAGGCGGACCGCGGACCTGGCCCCGGAGATCCCCGCCGCATGGCCGCCGATCGGCGAGGACGGCGTCCTGGAACCTGCCTCGGCGAGTACGCGTGCCAGCCGGAACGTCTGCGAGCTGCTGACGTTCCGGCTGGGTGGGAGCACGGGAGGGTCGAAGGCGCTGTACTGGTGGATCGACGGCGACGGCAGGCCGGTTCCGCTGGTGGAGGGGCAGGCCACCCCGTACGCCGAGGACCAGCCCTTCCGGGTGGACATCGCGGACGAGGGCTTCACCCGCGACCGACGCGGCCGCCCGCACGACCGCCTGGCAGGTGAAGACACCACTCGACGTGGGGGGCCGTCGGCTCCTTCAACGACGTGGCCGTCACCTCCGACGTGCGTCGCGCCGGGGCGGCGGCATGGGTTCCGCGGCAGACCCGCTGATACGGCCGTCGGTCCTCCGGCCGTATCGCTCAGCCGCTGTCGACGCGTGGGGCACCCGCCTACTGAAGCAGCTCCCAGTCCTGTGAACCGTCCGTCGACGCCGTCTGCAGCGTCAGCGGGGCACCGGCGGACGCGCCGGTCAGGTACAGGCTCGTGTTCTTGACGGACTGCAGCTTGTAGAAGCCGTCACCGGTCTTGACGAGGTTCCAGCTGCCGGTGCTGCTGTTGTCCACCCACTGGCCGATCCTCTGCCCGGCTGTCGCGTTTCCGGTCCAGATGGCCGCCGCGCGTCCGCCCGCCTTGTTCAGCAGGGTCACACCGCCGTTGGGTTCCGTCACCACGTGCCAGAACTGGGTGTCCGCGTTCGAAGCCGAGCCGGGGGCCTCCAGGCGTACGTCAGGGACGTCGCCGTTGCCGATGTTGGCGTCGTTGGTCTTGTTGCCGGTGCCGATCACCTGGTCGGTCCTGCGGTTCACCAACTGGTAGTAGGCGCCGTCGCTGTGCCCGAGGTCGATCTCGGCGAACTTGAGTGTGGAGGTGCCCTGGTTGTTGAGGATCGAGATGCGGCCGGTGCCCTCGACGTACTGGAGGCTGCGGCTGTAGCCGGCCTGGGAGGTGGTCTGGTACTCCTTCCATGTCCCGTCACTGCGCCCGCTCTCGTTGACCCAGACGTTGCCGCTGCCTGCGGCGTTGTAGACCAGCCGGCCACCCGGGAGCCGGATGATCACAGGGCTGCCGTTCATCGACAGCGCGCGCGAACCGGTGTCCGTCGGCAGCGAGTTGACCCCCGTCCCGGTGGGCGAACCGGTGTAGAACTTCAGCGGGTCGTCGGCGATCCGGTACCGGGTGTTGGCTCCGCCACCCCAGTACTCGTAGGTGAGCAGCCACTTGCCGTCCGTCGTGCGGACGACGTTGGTCATGCCGGGCCTGCCGCCGCCGATCTCCGTCTTGCCGCCGCCCATGTCCTGGGTCAGCCCGGCGAGGTCGACGACGGGTGCGCTCCAGTTCGCGCTGCGCCCGTCCCAGGTCTTGTGCACCAGGATCTGGCCCAGGGAGTCCTTGGCGGTGTCGTTGGCGGGGTCGAGGGTCGGGACGCCCGTGGTCGCGTTGAAGCCCGTGTAGTCGTTCTCGTCGGAGTAGTAGCAGACGAGGCTTCCCTTGTGGACCATCAGGTACGGCTCCCAGAGGGGATCCACCTGCCTGTTCGTGTTGGCGTCGGCGATGTTCTGCCCCGTGGCGCCCGCGCTGCCGCCCTGCCAGCCGCCGGTGGCGACGACGTTGAGGATCTTCCAGGTGGCGCCGTCGTCGGTGCTGGAGTACAGGGCGATCGCCAGGTCCTTGCGGTCACCGTCGTTGGAGGGCGTCCAGTTCGGGTCGGCCGCCTTGTGCTCCTTGTAGTAGTAGTCGTCGCCCGACACGACACTCGCGAGGAGCAGGGTGCCCTGCTTCAAGTCGCCGACGTCCTGGGGGAGGACGTAGAGGTACGGGTTGGTCCAGTTGCTCGTGTACTTCGCGTACTTGGGGTCGTCGGAGAGGTACGCCGGTGCCTTGACCTCCGACAGCGGCTGCCAGGACGTGCCGTCGTCGTCGCTCTTGTGGACCGGGAGGGTCTGCTTGTCGGCGCTGCCCGTCGCCGACACCACCGTGGACTTCTCGAACGCGGCCACCAGGCGACCGCTCGGCAGCTGCGCCGACTTGGGGTAGACCGCGCAGTTGCCGCGCCCCTTCAGACACGGCTCGCTGCCGAGCTGGTACAGGGTGCCGCCCGTCGGGTTGTACGCCTGCGCGCCGGAGGCGGGTACGGCCAGCAGCGCGGACGCCGCGGCGAAGGTGCCCAGCGCCTTTTTCAACGTGCGTCTTTGCACGGTTCCTCCTTCTAGGGGTGCCACACGGTGGTGCCGGGGCCCGTCGGCCATGAGGTGAGGTGAGGTGAGGGTGCGAGTGACGTGATGGTGGGGCGCCGGTGTCGGCGAGGACGAGGTCACGTACGTCTCAGGTGGAGGACACGTACGTCCCAGGGGTCCGAGTCGGCGCGACGCCGGCCGGACCGGATCGTCGTGGCGACGTCGGTCGGTCCACCGGCGTCGGGCACGTGTGCGTTCCCGGCCCCGGTCGTGCGGGACATGGACTCCGGAACGTTGTCAGCCGTTCCTGGCCCTGACTGCGCTGACATGTCTACGCAGTCAGAAGAGGGGCGTCAAGGGTTGCGGAAGATATTGGTGAGGTCGCGCGAACCGCCGTTTGACCTGCCGAACACGCGCCGTGCCGGGCAGGTTTCGAGCGACTGTCGTGGAGATCCGTCAGAGGGGCCTAGGGTGGAGACCCATGGCCACCACAACGCCCGAACAGCCGCCCCTCGTCGACCCCGTCGAACTCGTCGCGGATCCCTACGCGGTGTACGCGCGGCTTCGGGAGGCCGGGCCCGTGCACCGGATCGCCGGGACGGACGGGCTTCCGGCCTGGCTGGTCACGCGTTACGACGACGTACGCCAGGCCCTCGCCGATCCCCGGCTCTCCCTCGACAAGCGCAACGCGACGCCGGGTGGCTACCACGGGCTCGCGCTGCCGCCGGCGCTGGACGCGAACCTGCTGAACATGGACCCGCCGGACCACACCCGCATCCGGCGCCTGGTGTCCCGGGCGTTCACCCCGCGCCGCGTCGCCCGGCTGCGCGAACCCATCAGGCGGACCGCCGACGCGTTGCTCGACGCCATCGAACCGCACGGCCGCGCCGACCTGATCGCCTCGTACGCCGCACCCCTGCCGATCGCCGTGATCTGTGACCTGCTCGGCGTGGCCCCGCACGATCGGCACGACTTCCGGTCCTGGACCGACACCCTGATCGCTCCGGACCCGACACGACCGGAACGCGCGAAGGAAGCCGTCCGCGACATGCTGGGCTTCTTCACCCTGCTCATCGCCAGCAAGCGTGCCGAGCCGTCGGACGACCTGCTCTCCGCCCTGATCGCGGTACGCGACGACGAGGACCGGCTGAGCGAGGACGAGCTCATGTCGCTCGCCTTCCTGATCCTGTTCGCGGGGTACGAGAACACCGTCCACCTCATCGGCAACTCCACCCTGGCCCTGCTCCGCCACCCCGGGCAACTGCGTACGCTGCGTGCCGATCCCGGTCGACTGGGCGGCGCGATCGAGGAGTTGGCCCGCTACGACGGCCCCGTGCCCCTGGCCATCCGGCGCTTCCCCGTGGAGGACGTCACCATCGGCGGGGTGGTCGTTCCGGCCGGTGAGACAGTCCTGTTGTCCCTGGCCGCCGCGCACCGTGACCCGCACCGTTTCACCGACCCCGACCGGCTCGACATCGGCCGCGACGCGAGCGGTCATCTCGCTCTCGGTCATGGCATCCACTACTGTCTCGGCGCGCCGCTGGCCCGGATGGAGACCGAGATCGCTCTCGCCGCTCTCCTCGACAGGTTCCCCGGCCTGGCCCTCGACATCGCGCCGGACGAGGTGCGTTGGCGGCCGTCCATGCGGGCCCGTGGCCTGCTCGACCTGCCGGTGCGCTTCTGACGGCGGTGCCGGCCGTCCGCCGCCGCGCGGACGCGGGCGTCCGGCACCCGCGTAGTGCCGTCGCGGCGTGAACCGCGTGAGCACCTACTGGCACGTCGTACTGCCGCCGCTCGGCGCCTGACCGGGCGCCGACACCGACGCTTCGATCCCCGCCCCCGACCGACCCACAGGGTGGTCAGGGGGCGTGGTCGTGCGCCTGTCTCGGATCCAGTCCCAGACGCATTCGAAGAACCAGGGCAGCATCGGCCAGAACGGCTTCGACGGTGTCCTGCAGATGCTCCCGGTCGCCGCGACCGGGCTCGTCGGCCTGCTGCTGACCGCCCGTCGGGTCGACGCGCGCGCCCTCGGCGACGACGCCGCGCGCGGCCTCGGCGTCCCGGTCCGCGCCACCCGGGTGACGTCCCGGGCCAGACTCGGGTTCCTCGCGGTGGCCGTCCTGCTCAGCTCGACCGCCGTCGCCTCCGCCGGCACCATCGGTTTCGTGGGCCTCGTCGCACCGCACGCGGCGCGGGCCCTGGGGGGCCGACGCCACGCACGGGTGGTCCCGGTCGCCGTCCTCCTCGGGGCCGCGCTCGTCTGCACGGCGGACCTCCTCGGCCGCACGGTGATCGCCCCCGCCCAGCTGGGAGCCGGCATGATGACCGCCGTGATCGGCACGCCGTACTTCCTCCACCTGCTGATACGGAGCCGGCGGTAGCCGCGAGGCCGTCGCCCGGAGCCGCGGGCAGGCCCGCCCCTGACGTGCTTAATCGATCGCGGTGACGGATCCCGCCGGGCACAATCGGCGGATGCCGACCACCGCGGAGCAACTGCTGTCCGCCCTCGAACCGTTGCCGTTCTCCGCACGTCTCACCCTGACGGCACGGACCGCCCGCGGGTTCGCGGACGAGGGGACGCTCGCCCCGCTCCTGACCGACCTCGACGGACGCGGGCCCTACGAACGGCGGCTCGCGGCGCTGGCGGCCCTCGTCGGACAGGACGTGGACTTCCTCGCGGCGCGGCTGGCCGATCCGGACCCGGTGGTCGCCGGGTACGCGCGGCGAGCCGCACGCGACCTGCCCGTAGCGGACCGGGCGGTCGAGGCGGCCTACGACGACGCACCGGCCGTGCTGCGGCAGCGGCTGGCCCGTCTGCTCGCCGCCGGAGGCCGCACCGCACTCGCCGAGCGGATGGTGGTGCGGCTGCGCGCCGAGTGGGGCGACGCCGACGCCGCCCGGCTGCTGCCGGCCTGCTCCACCCCGTTCGTGGCACGGGAGTTGCCCGGACTCGCCCACGCCGTCGACGGCTGGACCCGGCTCGCGTCCCGGCATCCCGACCCGGTGCTCGACCACGCCGAGCGGACCCTCGCCGACCGGGCGGGCGGGCAGCAGCGGGACGACTGGTGGCGGCTGCACGCCACCATGGTCACGGCGCTCGCGCCCCTGCGGCCCGAAAGGGTGCTGACCCTGCTGGAGCGGCACGGCCCCGGCAGCCTGCCGCCCGCGCTGAGCCGCGGACTCGCCCCCCTGGCCACCGCCGACGTCGAGCGCGTCATCCGCTGGATCACCTCCCCCGACCGCGAGCGACAGCGCCACGAGGCGGTGCCGCCCCCCGGAGTGCTGCGCGCGCTCCTGCGGGCCGAGCCCGCGTCACTGACCGCGCTGGGCCGTCACTGGCTCAATCGCGGCCCGCACTTCACCGCCCTGGTCGCAGCCATGGCACCCGGCCGACGCCCCGCGTTCGTGGACGCGGTCGGCGGCGGCACCGGCGCGGACCCCGCCCCGACCGTTCTCGATCTGCTGCCGCGCGAGCGCCGCTGGGCGGAAGTGCGGCGCGCGGCCGCCGCGTTCGACGGCACCGACTACTGGTGGGACGACCTGGACATCCTCGCCCACGGCCCGCTCGACGGGGCCCGCTCCGCGCTGCTGGCCGCGATCGGACGGTCCGACGCCGACGACCGGGCCGCCGCCTGGCCGCTGTACGTGGCCTGCGCCGCCCGGGACGGCGGCCGTGCGGCGATCACCGAGGTGCTGACGACGGCGGGGCTGCGGCTGCGCAACGAGCGGGACCCCGTCCGCGCGGCGGCGCTCGGCGCGCTCGCCGCAGCGCACCCGCGCGTCTTCGCCCCGGACGACGTTCCGCTGCTCGACGCGGTCGCCACCGGCGCCCTGGAGGCACGGGACACCTCGTCCGACACCCTGACAGCACTGCGCACGCTGGCCGTGCGCCTGCTCGTCGAACACGCCACGAACGGCGAGGCGGCCGGGGACGGCGAGGTGGCCGGGGACGGCGAGGTGGGTCTGCGGGAGTGGGCCCTGCGTGCGCTGGCGCGCATCACGGACCGGGTCGGGGTGCCCGACCTCGGTCCGCTCCGTCGTGAGCTGCGCATGGGGCAGGAGCACCAGGTCCTCGACGTTCTGCGCCCCTGGCTCGACGCCGCGGCCGGGCGGGCCGACTTCCGGCTGCTGCTGGGACTGGCCGCCGCACTGGGACCGCGCGCCCGGCGCCTGTCCGAACTCCAGGACCGGCTGGCCACGGCCGTGGAACGCGGCGACGACGAGACCGTCGAGGCGGCGGCCCGGCTGTGGCTGGCCGCACCGGCCACCCGCGACGAACGGGCCGCCCGCATCGTCGCCCGCGAACCGTCGGCGGTCGTCCTCCCTCCCGTACGACACGTGCTGTCCCGGCGGCGTACGGACCTGCTGGACACCCTGCTGGCCGAAACCCCGCCCCACGGACGCTTCCTGGCGGACGGCGCCCGGCGCCCACTGCCGGACCTCGGCGACAGCGACCGCTGGCTGCCGCGCCAGCAACGGGCGGCGGTCCGGCTGGCCGGAGAGGCGATCGCCGACCGTACGCTCCCGCTCGACGAGCGGGCCGCCCTGATCAGGGCCGCCGCCCCGGTGCCCGAGTTCGGGCGGGCCCTGGCGCTCGCGCACACGGACGACCCGGACGTGGTCGTCGCCGAGGCCGCGCTCGGCGCACTGCCCCGGACCGACCGGCCCCACGACGCCCTGCCGACGCTGCTGGACCAGGCCGACGGCGACCGGGCCAGGGTCGCCGTGTACGCGGCGGCACGCGCCGCCCGCTTCACCGCACCGTCCCGACTCGCCCACGCCCTGGGCCCGTTGCTCACCGGGGAGCGGTCCGCGAAGGTCACCTCCCGCAAGGAGGCCGTACGGCTCGCCGCCCGCTTCCTGCCGCCCAGGCGCGCGGCCCCCCTGTTGGCGCGCGCCTTCCACGCCCCCGACCGCCACCCGGACGTGCGGGCCGCCGTCGTCCGCGCCCTGCCCCCGCTGCTCGGCGAGCCGGAGGCCCGGACCCTGATCGAGGAAGCGGCACGCGACGACACCGGCCCCGTCCACGAAGCCCTGCTGGCCGTCACCCCCTGGGAGTTGGCCGAGACGCACCGCCGCGCGTACGCCGCCCTCGTCCTCGCGGCGTACGACACGTCCCTCGCGCTCGCGGAGGGCTTCACCGGCCACGCCGTGCTGCGTGCGATGGGGGTGTGGTCCCGGTACTCGCCCGAAATCGCCCACCGCGTCTCCCGGACGGTCACCGACCTCGACGACAGGACGCGCTGGAGCTTCGCCGCATGGGCCCTGCGTGATCTGGCCGTCTCCGAACTGCCGCACCCCGTGGGCGGTGCCGCACCCGGCAGCGCGTTCCACAGCGCGGTCGCCGATCTGCTGGCGGCGACACGCACGCCGGAGGGCGGCTGCGACGCGCAGGAGAGCCGGGACGTACCTGCGCTGCAGAGGCTGCGGCACCTGACGTCGTTCACCTACGTCGCGGGCGTCCGCACCGAGTTGCTGGAGGCGGTCGCCGGACAACTCGCGGGCGAACGACTGCTCGCGCCCGAACGCGTCGAGCTGTTGGGTCAGTTGGTCGAGCTCGCCGTGGAACCGGCCGTACTGCTCGGACGGCTGCGGGATCTCGCGGCCGCGTTCGAGGGCATCGGGGTGAGCGTCGCGGTACAGACCTCCGACAGGCTGCGGATGGCCACGGCGCATCGCGCTCCGCAGTGCGCCGAGACGCTGCTGACCGCCGCCGGCGGTTTCGCCCGCGACGGTGGCACCGCGACCGGCCTCCTGGCCGTCGGCCTGGTGAGGGGGAGAGGCCTGTCCCTCGGCTGGAGCGAGGAATGGCGCTCCCTGCTGCGTCTGCTGCGGCGCCATGCCGACCCCGATGTGCGCCACCAGGCGTACCGGACCACGACGCACAGCGAATGACGCCCCCGGACGGTCGGTGCCGCGCCGACGAGGACGGCTCCTGGCATCTCACCGACGATGTCGACGACTTCCTTGCCCGAGCCGGACACTTCCTGCGCTCACGCCCCGCCCCGCACACCCTGCACCTGACGGTCACCGAGACACTGCGTGCGTCCGGGGCGAACGCCTACGGCGCAGGGGCTCCGGTCCTCGGTTGGTCGGAGCGGGCGGGGGAGGTCCGTGCCACTTTCTTCCGCACCCCGCCCCACCGGCTGAACCTCACCCCGCTCACGCCCGAAGAGGCCGACACCCTCGCCGCCCGTCTGGCCGGCCTCGGCCACCGCCTCCCCGGCGTCAGCGCGGACCACGACACCGCCTCCGCCTTCGCCCGGGCGTGGCACCGGCTCACCCGGGCGGTGCCGACACTGTGCGCGCGTCAGCGTCTGTACCGCCTCGGCACCCTCACCCCACCACGGCCTCTCCCTCCCGGGCGGAGCCGGGTGGCCGGCCCGCAGGACCGCGAGCAACTCGTCCGCTGGTACCACGAGTTCGCCGCAGCCGTCGGACAGCCGCGCTCCGACGCCGCCGCCGCGCGCTTCGCCGCAGGCCGCGTCACCGTCTGGGAGACCCCGGACGGCGTTCCCGTCTCCCTGGCCGGCGTGACCCCGATGATCGCCGGCCAGGTGCGGGTGGCGACCGTCTACACCCCGGCCCAGCTGCGCGGCCGCGGATACGCGGGTGCCGTGACCGCCGAGGCGAGCCGTGCCGCGTCGGCCGCCGGCGCGCGGCAGGTCCTGCTCTTCACCGACCTCGACAACGCCACGAGCAACGCGCTCTACGTGCGCCTCGGTTATCTCCCGGTCACCGACTTCGCCGTGTACGACTTCTCGCCGGTGCCGCCCTGACGGGAGCCCTCTGGGTGAGAGGCCCGATGCCCGGGGGTGTCCTACGGCCGGCCCGGTCCTCTCCGGCCCGGACCGGACCGCTCCGTGACGCTCGGCAACGGCAGGCCACCCATTGCGCTTTGGCCCTCGTCCCGGGGGTGCGGGTCGGTGAAACTGGCGGCCGGATGTCGTCGACGAGGGAGTTGTGATGCGGGTAGCGGTGGTCACCTTCGACGGGTTCAACGAGCTGGACAGCTTCATCGCCTCCGCACTGATCAACCGGTGCCGCAAGGGCGGCCTGGAGGCCTTCATCACGACGCCGACGCCCGTGGTGACGTCGATGAACGGCGTCGAGGTGACCGGACAGCGCCCCATGGAATTCGTGAGCGAGGCCGAGGTCGTGCTCGTCGGCAGCGGGGTGCAGACGCGTGACGTGGTCGCCGACGACCGGCTGTTCGCGAGGCTGCCGCTCGACCCCGCGCGCCAGTTGATCGGCGCGCAGTGCTCCGGCGCGCTGGTGCTCGCCCGGCTGGGCTTGCTGGACTCCGTGCCGGCCTGCACGGACGTGAAGAGCCGGCCCTTCGTGGAGGCCCTT
The DNA here is from genome assembly GCF_019599145.1 of Streptomyces akebiae. Lineage (NCBI taxonomy): Bacteria > Bacillati > Actinomycetota > Actinomycetes > Kitasatosporales > Streptomycetaceae > Streptomyces > Streptomyces akebiae. The sequence goes on from NZ_CP080647.1 coordinate 9,240,021, forward strand.
GGCGTCACCGTGCTGGACACACCGTTCCACGCGGAGGGGAACATCGCCACGGCCGGTGGCTGCCTGGCCTCCCAGTACCTCGCCACCTGGGTGATCACCCGCACTCTCGGGGAGGACGCCGCCCGCGGAGTCCTCGACTACGTGGCCCCGGTCGGCGAGAACCGGCAGACCGTCGAGCGCGGCCTGGCCGCCGTCCGCGCGGGCGAGGCGGCGCTGCGCTGAGGCGGCGGGTGGCCCGAAAGGGAGCGGGGCCGTCGAGGGCCACAGGCACAGGCACAGGCACAGACCTTGGAGCTCCAAGCCGCGGAGCAGCACAGCCCCTCGGCTTCAGCGAGCCCCCGGCCGGTCCCGAAACCCCGGAGCCGCTGGCCTCTCCCGGAGCCGCGAGGTCAGGGAGTGCGGAGGCCGCGCCCGACTGTGGCCGAAGGACGCCGCGGTGCCCGGGTTGCGCCAGCCGCCCGAACCCAGTGCCGCAAGGTCTCGGGGTTGATGCCCAGGGCGGAGGCAAGCTGCCGGATCGCCGCCTCGGGCCGCGGCTGGTACTGCGCGACCGCGTCCGCCTTGCACTGCGTTCACGGCGGAGGCTGCCCGTCAGGGACGTGGGACTTTCTCGCCGTGCACGGCTGTGTACTCTGCTGCGAGCCAGGGGCCGAGGTCGTTGATGAGTATCCCGAGCACCGCCGGGTCGGGTGAGGGTGCGCGGCCAAGGGACGCGGCGACACGCATCTGCTCGACGCGCTCGGGGTAATAGCGGCCGAAGAGTTCGGCGGACTGGTCGAGGTCGCTGGTCCAGCCGCCCCATCGGGGCATGATCAAAGTGAATCCTGTGCGGACGATACGACGGCCGACAAGACGGCTGAGGGTCCGGTGATCGGCCTCCGTGGTGGCTTCGGCTGCTTTGGCACGCCAGTGTGGAAGCACGCGGGCGAGGTCACCGTTGGTCTCCCGCGCGAGTAGGGCTGTGGGGCGATAAAGGGGCAGTTGTTCTGCGAGGTCAGGGCCCAGCAACGGGGTGCAGAGGCAGGCGATGAAGAATCCGCCATCGTGACGTTCGATGTCGCTGAGCAGGACCCGCGTGCTGGTCAGCAGGATCCCGACGCCATCGATCTGCGGGAACGCACGGTCGAGTAAGGCCTCGATCGCTTTGGCGTCAGCACGGTCGGTTTCGGTGGGCTCGTCGTGGAGGGCGAGCTGAAGGTCGAGATCGGAGACTCCGGGGGTGGCGGTGCCACGGGGGATGCTGCCGTAGAGGTAGGCGCTGTGCAGGCGCGTTCCGCCGAACGTCTCGGTGATATGAGCGCGGGCGGCATCGACGACGGGAACGAACGCTGCCGACACTCGGTCCAGTGCGCCTTCGCGCGCGATCGTTCCGTCGCGGTCCAGCCCTCGTTCCTTCACGGGGCCACTGTGCCTTGTGCCGCTGTTGCTGCCGAACGGTTTTCCAGGCGGTGTGGCGTCCGCGAATCGCACCGCCCAGCATCCGCCAGCGGCCGGTGCAGCACCGGCCCGCCAGGATCGATGGACGCGACCTCGCCGTCCTCGTTCGTTCCCCAACCCGCGGGGCGCTGCGGCGGCGGGATGTGCGCGGTCCCGCGCGAGGTCGAGCCTCGCAGTCGAACACCGCTGTAACCCTCCGCGACCGCTCCCCAAGGTCTGTGCCAGGAACGAGATTTGACGTCACTGGCCGGCGGCAGAAGACGGGCGGGACGCGTGTTCGTCGCCGGCGAAGACGGTCGTGGCCCACGGCTGCCGCTGCCAGGGTGTGCTCATGCATACGACACCGGATGGACGGCCGATCCCACCCGCCCATGCTGACGAGCGGGCCATGCTGGAAGCATGGCTGGACTTTCACCGTGCGACTCTCGCCCTGAAGTGTTCGGGCCTGGAGGATGATCAGTTACGGCTTGCTGCTGCGTCACCGTCGCCGATGACGCTGCTCGGTCTCGTTCAGCACATGGCCGAGGTGGAGCGCAACTGGTTCCAGCGTGTGTTCGCAGGTCTGACCGTGTCGCCGGTCTTCGGAGAGGGCAACCTTGACGGCTTTGCCCTTGAGCCGGAACGAGGACTCGACGAGGCGACGGCTGCCTGGCAAGCGGAGACCGCCCGAGGTCGTGAGCTGATCGCTGACGCGTCGTTGGACGACACCGGCCGCTTGTCCGAGCAGGAGGCGAGTCACGTCGGCGATCAGGGAATCTCCCTACGCTGGATCATGGTGCACATGATCGAGGAATACGCACGTCACAACGGTCATGCCGATCTCATCCGCGAGCAGGTCGACGGAGTCACCGGCGCGTGAGGCGTGCTTGCGACGCGGACAGAGGACCGCGCAAGCACCCCGTGTCGATCTGTCGCCGAAGATGATCGGGCTTGGCCCGGAACGCCCACCCGAACCGGCGGTTCACCGCGGGCTCGATGACCGCGCTGGAGCTGAGGGACGACGAGCTCGGCTCGCAGCCGTTCAGTAGCCACCGGGCGCGAGCGTGCGGTGCGGTGGAACTCGGCGAACATGGCTTGGCAGCCACTGCGGGGTCGTGTGGTGGGTGGAGTACCCGGCCAGGATGCCGACCCTGAGCTATGGCCGTCCGGTGTCCTCCGCGTCGTACCTCCTGCCTCTGGACAGCATGGTCGGCCTGTGAGGGCGGCCGCGCCAGCGGATGTCAGGTTGGAACAAGGTTGCTGGTGGAGGGTTCGTCGGTTATTGGTCCCTGGGAAGTCGCGGTACCGGCGTCGGCGAGGATCTGTGGACGGACGCGGACCCGGCCTGGCACACTCACCCCCTCTGACCTGGTGCTCCATGCCGGGTCCGCATCACCCAGGGGCGGGGCTTTGACAGGGCTCAGACACTCCACGGCGATCGCCGCCACGATCGCGGCCACGCTGCTGCTCACCGCCTGCGGAGGCGCCGAGGCGACAACGCCAGGAGCTCCGGCGACGGCAACCCCGCCGCCCGCGGGGAAGGCGTCGCCAGCCGTTGAGAAGACCATGGAGCAGGTACTGAGCGACCTTCGCTACGCCGCGAAGAACGTCGGAGGAGACCACTTCCGCGTCGTGGAGGACCCACGTGCCGCCGCCGCGAAAGTTCCCCCCTGCATGGCATCCGGCGCCATCCTCACACCCGAGCTTCCCGGCCGTGCTGAACTCACCCTGATCGCCCACCGCCTGCGGACACGGGGGTGGAAGATCGACAGTGCCCTGGAGGTGGAATTCACCGTGCTCTCGTCGGGCAAGTGGGACATCATGCTCGGCGCCGGACCGGTACCGAAGGAGATCGCCGCTCAGGCGGGCGACAGCAAGGGTGGCTTCGGAATCTCGGTCACAGGAGTGTGCGAGAAACCGTCATGAACCGCCCGTCCGCGGCGTTCGAGATGGCCCGTTCCATACCCGCTCGGCGACCCGCGGCGCGCCGAGGTCGGGAGGCACAGCGGCAGGCCCGGCGGTTCCGAGACTCTGGGACCCCGCTACGCGGTTACCCCGAGCCCCCGGTTACCGCGAGCCCCCGGTGTTCCGAAGCCCCGGAGTCGGCCGAGTCAGGGTCGTGATCGCCCGTCAGAGGCCGGTGCGGCTGCCGAGGTCGGCTTGCGGAGCAGGAGGAGGGCCGCGTCGTCGTGCAGGCGGCCGCCCACGTGCTTCAGGAGTTCGGTGTGCAGGGCCGTCAGGGTGTGTGCCGGCTCCTCCGACAGATGGTGTGCCAGCCGCTGTGTGAGCGGGTAGAACTCGCGGTCGCGGTCCCGGGCCTCCGTGACCCCGTCGGTGTAGAGCAGCAGCTGGTCACCGTCGGCGAAGGGCAGCGTCTGGAGCGCGGGGGTCTCGCCCGTGAGGGCACGCAGCCCGAGGGGCGGCGCCGGCAGGGCCGGTTCCACGGGCACCACGTCATCGCCGTGCACCAGCAGCGGCGGCGCGTGTCCGCAGTTGACCAGCTCCAGCCGATCCGGCTCGGGGTGCCCGGCGACCACGGCGGTGACGAAGTCGTCGCAGCGCAGGTTGCGGGCCAGGCTCCGCTCGATCCGGTCGACGACGGCGAGCAGGTCGGGCTCCTCGTACGCCGCCTCGCGGAACACCCCGAGCACCAGAGCGGCGACCCCCACCGCCGGCAGCCCCTTGCCGCGCACATCGCCCACGATCAGCCGCACCCCGTAGGGGGTGGGCACGAGTGCGTACAGATCCCCGCCGATTCGGGCCTCGGCAGCGGCCGCGCTGTACCGGACGGCCACCTGGAACGGGCCGACGACCGCGGGCACCGGCTGGAGAAGGGCGTGCTGGGCGGCCTCGGCGACCGAGCGGACGGCCGCGAGGACCCGTTCGCGTCGCCCCCGCAACGCGGCGGCCAGGCCGCTCGCCAGGGTGACGGCCGCCAGCGCGGACAGCACGGCGGCCAGCGCACCGCCCGGCGCCCCTTCCCGGACGCCGAGCATCGTGCCCAGCACCCCGGCGAGCAGCCCGACGCAGAAAACGCCGCCCGGCCCGCTGGTGGTGGCGGCCAGCGCGGGCCCGGCGGCGAGCAGCGGCAGCCAGGTCAGCCCGGCCCCGCCGAACAGGGCGACGACCACGATGACGGAGACGATCAGCATGGGCAGTACGGGCGTGCCGGAGGCCATCTGGGTGGTGACCCGGCTCCGGGCCTCCGCCCCCGGGGCGGCCGGTCGTTTCCGGGACGGCCCGATCGTTCCGTGGTCGCCACCGAGCTCTCGGGTGTGACTCATGTTTCGCCCGCAGTCCTCACCTGTGCGTGGAGCATGCACTCCGGAATTGTCCGTTTGATCCAGGAAAGAGGATTGGCTAGGGCACCACAAGGAGTCGATTTTCAGATAGTGAGCGACAGGCCCCTGGTCACCCGGCTCGCGGTCGGGAGCAGCCGGGCCCGGACCTCGTCGAGCCGGGAGAGCCGGTCCGCCCGCAGCGACACCCCGAGCGAGCCGAGTGTGTCCCCGCTGTACACGGGCACCGCGACACAGACCGTGCCGAGGGCGTACTCCTCCAGGTCCGTGACGGCCGGCGCGATGGGGGAGGAGTCCAGCCGGCGGAGCAGTTCCGGCGCGTCGGTGATGGTCCTCGGGGTGAGGTCGGCCAGGTGGTGCCGGGAGAGGTAGTCCTTGCGGGACTCCTCGTCCAGTTCGCGCAGCACCGACTTGCCCAGCGCGGTGGCGTGCCCGGCGTCCTCGAACCCCACCCAGAGGTCCACCCGGGGCGCTCGGGTGCTGTCCACGATCTCGGCGACCCGGATCTCACCGTCCTCGTAGAAAGTGAGGTACGCGGCGCTGGTGAGCTCGTCCCGCAGTGCGGCGAGCGTCGGCCGGACCCGGCTGAGCAGTGCCTGCCCCCGGCCGGTGGCGTGCAGGGCGGTCACCTTGTCGCCCAGCACGAACCCGCCGTCGGCCAGCTTCCGCAGGTAGCCGTCGTGGACCAGGGTCCGTAGCAGGTGGTAGGCGGTGGCCAGGGGCAGCCCGGTCTCCCGGGCCAGCTGCTTCGCCGGCGCGCCGTTCTCGTGGGCGCTCACCGCCTCCAGCAGGCGGAAGGCCCGCTGCACGGAGGTGATGAGTGTGGGGCCGGGGCCTTCTTGCGCAGCCATACGACCAGCGTGCGCCGGGCGCGCGGCCCGGGCAAGCTCCGCCCGCGGACGGGCAGACGGCTCCGGGCCGACCGCTCCCGGCAAACGGCTCCGGGCCGACGGCTCCCGGCCGACGGCTCCAAGCCCACTGATCCAAGCCCACCGATCCAAGCCCACCGATCCAAGCCCACTGATCCAAACCCACCGCCACGCGCCCGCCGCCGGTTCCGCCCGCCCGCGCCGGATGATCACTTCCACCCGTACGCGTAGGCCGCCACCCAGGTGATGTCGAGCTGGGCGCTGCTGCCCGGGGCCGCGCCCGGCCCCTCCAGGGCGCTCTCGTTCTGCAGCACCCACGACAGCGGCCGGTCCGGCACGTTCCTCGTGTCGTGACCCACCTGCCGCCCGTCCACGAAGAACCGCACGTGGCCGGGCGTCCACTCCGTCGACACGGTGTGCCACCGCGTCCAGTCGTCGCTCCCCGGGAAGTAGCCCTGCTCACCGCCACCGCAGGGATGGTGGAAGGCGGTGAGGTCGCCGGTCCACTCACCCTCGGGATGGTCCATCTCGCAGCCCCCGCCGTAGTGCAGCCAGGCAGACTTGTAGCCCGGGGCGAGCTTCGTCACCTTGATACGGGCGCTGTACTTGCCGTACTTCATCTGCATGACCGCACGGGGTACCACCGCGGCAGCGTGCACCGGGCCCCCGTCGGCGGGCCGCCACATCCGGATGAACATGCGGCCGTCGCCGTTCTCCGCAGGGCCCACGCTCACGGTGTCCTCCGGGTGGTAGACACCCACGACGTCCCGGCCCCTGTCGTTGGCCGTGTCGCGCCAACCCGTCGGGTACGCCCACCAGTTGTCGCGGTACGCGCCGCGCAGGCCCCCGCAGTGCGCGGCGGAGGTGTCGACCCGGTGCTCGCAGTCGCTGAATCCGCCGAGCGGCACCCGGTCGCCGTCGAAGTCCTCCGCGAGGACCTGCCAGAACGGCCCGCAGTCGCCCCGGGGCAGTTCGGTGCCCGCGACACGGCAGGCGTCGGCCGACACCGGCGCTCCCTCGGCACGGGGAACGCCGACGAGCGCCACCAGCAGCATGAGACCCAGGGAGGGTCCGAGTGCGCGTCCACGACGTTTCGGTGCCGCGTGCGAACCCATCGGAAAGCCCCTTTCGACCCGGTGCGGGATACGTGGTGCGAGGGGGCATCGTCACCGCGCGACCGCTCCGGCGCCATCCCCGGAACGGGTCGCCTACCGGACGGCCGCGCTCCGCCGCCGCCGAGGTGAATCGGCGGTTTCCGGTACTCGGACCGCGGAGCAGGACTCGACACGTCCGGGACGTCGGACCTGAGGAGGTGCGGAATGCGACTGAGGGAGACACGTCGTGGTGGTGACGAGAGCGTCCAGCGGGATCGGCAGGGCCACGACCGAGGCCTTCGCGCGCAAGGGGTGTGCCGTGGTGCAGGCCGCCCGCCGTGAGGAGGTGCTGGAGGCGACCGCTCGGGAGTGCGAGAGGCACCATGGGGCGCGAGAGGCACCATGGGGCGCGGACGCTCGTCGTGCCGACCGACATGACGGACGCCAAGGCGGTCGAGGACCTGGCGGGGCGCGCCGTGGGGGAGTCGGCCGGATGGACGTCTGGGTCGACAAGGCGGCCGTCTACGCCTTCGGTCCCGTCAGGCGGGCGCGGACCAGGGGGTCGGCGGTACGTCGGCGACGATCTGGCAGCCAGGTGTACCCCTTGACGAGGGCCGCGAGCGAACTGTCGACCAGTGGGGTGCGCGGACTCTGATTCATGCCGACCCGACTGCCCGCCCGGGTCGGCCGGTAACGCGGGGAGCGCGGGCACCGCACGGATGGCCGAGGCGCGCGCCCGGCCGACGCGACGAGGGGGGCGGTCGCGGTAGGGAGCCGTACGGGTCGCGGTACAGAGCCGTGCAGAGGTGTCACACCCCGCGGAACTCGGTACTCCGCACGGAGACACGAACCGGCCGACCCTCCCGGAGGCGATCATGAGCGACGAGAACATGGCGGACGACGCCTACCAGCCCACCGGTGGCGGCGAGGAGCAGGAGGACGCCGCTCCCCTGGATCTCCAGGACGCCATCGACGAACGTACGTACGACGACATGCTGGACGAGGGCTATTCGCCGCCGGAGAGGCCGCTGGGTGTCACCAAGAGCGGCACCACGGCGGCGGAGCAGCACGAGGGCGAGAGCCTGGACGCCAGACTGCGTCAGGAAGAGCCCGACGTGCAGGTCCCGGCCGGGGACGGCATCGGCGACCTCCCGGGAGGGGAGGGCGAACCCCTGGATCCGGAGGCCGGATCGGACCGCGCCGGCCGCCTCGTCGCACCCGACGAGGGCGCCCGGACGGACACCACCAAGGAACTCGTCGCCGAGGACGAGGGCATCGACGGCGGAGCGGCCGGAGCCGAGGAGGCGGCGATGCACGTCGTCCCCGACGACCGGCTGCCCCTGGCGGACCCGCCGCAGGACTGAACGGCCGCACGGCTCCGGCCCGCGACCGCGCCGGAGCCGACGTCTTCACCGCCGTGCCGCGCGGGGCCTTGCGCGCTCTCGGGGCGACCGGGGCGTACCTGGAGCATGAGAGTGTCGGCCCGGCTCCGCGCGGCTGATCGGTGGATCGCCCGGCGGCCGGCGGCCTGGGACCCCGTCCGTGTGGGCAAGCCGCTGTGGGCGGTGGAGGAGACCGCCGGGAGCGCCAAGCCGTGGTGCGCGGCGGCCGTGGTGATGGTCTGGTGGGGCGGCGGGCGCGGTCGGCGCCGGCGGCGATGACGTCGGCGCAGGTCGGCTCCAACGCCGTCGGCAAGCAGCTGATCGACCGGCGCCGGCCGCCGAAGGGGTGGTTCCCGCACGCCGCCGAGTCGAGGACCGTCCCGCGTCCTCGTCCTTCCCGTCCGGCCACACACCGCCGGGGCACCGCCGGGGCGGTCGCCTTCACGGCCGTGGTCCGGCCTTCCTGGCCCGCGGCCGGCGCCGCGTGTGCGGTCCCCACCGTGCTCGTGGCCGTCGATCGGGTGCGGAGCGGAGCCCACTTCCCGAGCGATGTCGCCGCCGACGCCGTGATCGGCCTGGCCGGTGCTGGACCGCCCGCCGCCTCCCGCGCCTGCCCCTCCTCGTCGTCCGCCGTCTGCCCCGAGCACGCCGCCGTCTGCCCCGAGCACGCCGCCGTCCGCCCCGAGCACGCCGCCGTCTGCCCTGACCACGCCCGGGTCGGTGCCCCGCGCGGTGGCCGGGGACGTCGGCGGCCTACTCGGCGATGTGGCGCTGGAGCCAGTCCGCGGCGGTCCGGCGGAAGATCCTTCGGCTGTCCGCGCGCAGGAAGTCGTGGCCCTCGTCGCGGAGCAGCAGCAGTTCGGCCCGCAGACCCCGCTCCCGGGCCGCGCGGACGAACTGCTCCGACTCGCCGAGCGGCACATTGGTGTCGTGCTCGCCGTGGACCGTGAGGACCGGTACGCGCAGGGCGTCCACGCGGGTCATCGGGGACAGCGCGTGCAGCAGCTCACGGTCGTGTTCCGGGTGGCCGTACTTGTGCGCGGCCGACTCCGCGATCCACGGCTCGGTACCGGCGTAGAAGGTCGTGAAGTCGGACATGCCGCAGGCCGCTACGCCGGTGCGGAAGAGGTCCGGGTGCCACACGAGGGAGGCCATCACCAGGTAGCCGCCGTAGGAGCGCCCCATGACGGCCAGCCGCCGTGGATCGGCGAGACCGGCGACGACGACATGGGCCGCGCAGGCGGCGACGTCCTCGATCGCGGCGAACCGGCCCGTACCGAGGTCGGCGTCGACGAACGACCGGCCGTGCCCCGACGAGCCGCGCACGTCCGGCGCGAAGACATCGAGCCCCCGGCCCAGCAGCTCGTGGTAGAGCGGGTTGAACACCGGGCGTTCCTGCTCCTCGGGCCCGCCGTGCAGATGGATCACACAGGGTGCGGGTTCCCCGGCGCCCCGGTCCGGAGCCCGGTAGTACCAGCCGCTCAGCGGCAGCCCGTCCCGTGCGACGGGCCGCAGCGGCACGGGACGCACGGGCGGCCGGCCGGGCGGGACGGCGTCCTCGTCCCGGGACGACCACGCGGTGCGCCGCGCCGCGCCCTCGGGGAACCACCACACCCCGGGGCGGCGCTGCGAGCCGGACAGGGCCAGCACCAGTCCCGCGCGGCCGTCGACCTGCGGGATACGCGTCACCACCTCGTGCGGCAGCGACACCCTCCGCGACGGCCCCACCCGGGCCTGCCCGGCGGACGTCGGCGACACGGAGGTGACCTCCAGCTCGGTGGCGCCGCGCACGTTCCAGGCCAGGGCCGCGGTGTACCCGTCGTGTCCGAGCGCCAGCAGCTCCAGTCCGCAGTCCCCGCGCTCGGCGGCGACGGTCAGACCCGGCGACTCGCCCTCGGCGTCCAGGCGGACGGCGAACAGCGCGGCGAACTCGCGTGCCGCGTCGCTGCGCAGCCACAGCGTCGCGCCGTCCGGGGAGAACCGGCCGATCCACGGGTCGCCGTCGGCGACGTGCAGGGCGAAGGTGGTCCGCAGGTCGCCGGTCCGTACGACGAGGGCCTCGCGACGGCCGCGCGGCCCCCGGCGCAGGAGTGCCAGCCGCCCGTCCCTGCTGATGTCGCACACGCGCAGGGTCGCGGCGCCGCGTTCGACCGCCAGCAGGGTGGGGGCCGCCACGCCCAGGGGGTCCACGAGATAGGCGGCCAGTCCTCCGCCCGACGTCCGCTCCCGGGCCGACGCGCCGCCGTCCCTCTCGTGGACGCCGGGCATTCCCGCGCCGTGGGGCTGAGGGATCTCCGTGTCGCGGCCGGACCCGGCACCGGCGTCGCCGTGGTGCGGGCCGCCCAGCAGCACGGCCCGGCCGTCGCGGGTGGCCCAGCCCGCCGGCCGGGGGACGGTGTAGGTGCCCGGGTCGGCGAGGCCGGGACCCGTGGGAGCGGCCCCCTCCTCGCCGTCGGCCCCGCCCGGTGTGAGGACCGGCTCGGCGACGGTGACGGCGACGGCCCTGCCGTCGTGCTGCCAGCAGCCCAGGTAGGCGGAGCTGCCCGGTTCGGCACCGGCGAGGATGCGCCGTCCGGTCCCGTCGGGCCGTACGCACAGCACCCTGGTGTGCTCGCCTCCGCCCGGGGCGGTGGTGTAGGCGATCCAGCGGCCGTCGGGCGACCAGGCCACCTCCTTGACCGGGTGGGGATCGGAGTCCAGCAGATGGACCTCGTCCCCTCCGACCGGCCCGGTCCACAGCTGGGGCACCCCGCCCCGGTCGCAGATGAACGCGACGTACCTGCCGCTGGGATCCACCGACGGGTACCAGCAGCCGTGCGACCGCAACGGCTGTGGTGTGTCCAGCGGCGCGGCGGTGTCGGGCAGCGGGACCTGCGCCGGAGCCGTGGCGGCCGTCGGCGGCGGGACGCCGGCCGTGCGGGCGTGGCCGCCGGCCCCCGGCACCCCGGCGGCGGGCCCGTGCTCCTCGGGGCGCCACGGCATCCCGTCGACGAGGTCCTCGCCGACGGGGGAGGGGCGGGGGGAGCCCGTGAGGGGGTGTTCCCCTGTCACCTGATTCCGTGCGTTTGCAGCCATATCTCCAGCAAAGCCATCTGCCACAGCTCGTTCGCCCCACGCCTGGCGCGGTGCTCGTCCGGGGCCGCCAGCAGCCTTTCCACGTAGGCGTCCTGGAACACGCCGCGTGACCTGGCCTCCGGCGCGGACAGCGCCTCACGGACCCGCCCCAGCACGGGGCCCGCCATGTGCTTGACGGCGGGGACTGGGAAGTATCCCTTCGGCCGGTCGACGACCTCGGCGGGCAGGACCCGGCGGCCCGCGGCCTTGAGGACCCCCTTGCCGCCGTCGGCGAGCTTCAGCTCCGGCGGGCAGACGGCGGCCAGCTCCACGAGCTCGTGGTCGAGGAACGGGACCCGGGCCTCCAGGCCCCAGTCCATGGTCATGTTGTCGACGCGTTTGACCGGGTCGTCGACGAGCATCACCTCGGCGTCGAGCCGGAGCGTCGCGTCGAGCGCGGTCTCGGCGCCCGGGCGTGCCATGTGCTCCCGCACGAAGCGGTCGGACACGTCGTGCTCGGGCAGTACGTGCGGTTGCAGCATCGCGGTGAGGTCGGTGTGCGACCGGTCGAAGTAGGTCTCGGCGTACGCCTCGGCGGCCCGCTCCCTCGGGGCCGCGGCGATGTCCGGGTACCAGTGGTAGCCGGCGAAGACCTCGTCGGCACCCTGGCCGCTCTGCACGACCTTCACCTCCTTCGCGACCTGTTCCGCGAGCAGGTGGAAGGCCACCACGTCGTGGCTGACCATCGGTTCGCTCATCGCCTCGATCGCCCCGTCCAGGGCCGTCGACACCCGGTCCGAGGGCACCATCAGCTGGTGGTGGTCGGTGCCGAAACGCCGCGCGACCAGGTCCGAGTAGGGGAACTCGTCGCCCTCCTCGCCGCCCTCGGACTCGAAGCCCACGCTGAACGTCGCGAGATCGCGCTGCCCCTCCTCGGCCAGCAGCGCCACGATCAGGCTGGAGTCGAGGCCGCCCGACAGCAGGACGCCCACGGGCACGTCGGCGACCATGCGCCGGCGTACGGCGGTGCGCAGCGCGTCGAGCACCGCGTCCCGCCAGTCGTCCGCGTCCATCCCCGCGTCCTCGGGCCGGCGGGTGTACGACGGCTGCCAGTAGCGGATGTCGCGATGGCTGCCGTCGGGCTCCACCACCCGCACGGTGGCCGCCGGGAGCTTGCGCACGCCCGCGAGCACGGTGTGCGGTGCGGCCACCGTGGCGTGCCAGCTCAGGTACTGGTGCAGCGCGACCGGGTCGAGCGAGGTGTCGACGCCGCCGCCCGCCAGGAGCGCGGGCAGCGAGGAGGCGAACCGCAGCCGTCCCGGCGCGTGGGCCAGGTACAGCGGCTTGATGCCCAGCCGGTCACGGGCCAGTACCAGGCGTCCCGTGGCCTGCTCGACGATGGCGAAGGCGAACATGCCGTAGAAGTGGTCGACGCAGGAGGTGCCCCACTGCTGGTAGGCCTTGAGCACCACCTCGGTGTCGGAGCCGGAGAAGAAGCGGTGGCCGAGGCCGCGCAGCTCCGCACGCAACTCCTTGTAGTTGTAGATGCAGCCGTTGAAGACACCCGCGATCCGGCCCGCGGGGTCCGTCATCGGCTGGGCCCCGCACTCGGACAAGTCGATGATCTTCAGCCTGCGGTGCCCGAGGGCGACGGCGTTCTGCGACCACAGGCCTCTGCCGTCCGGGCCCCGGGGAGCAAGTCGGTCGGTCATGCGCTCGACGGCGGCCAGGTCCGGCCGCCCGCCGTCGAAGCGGATCTCTCCGCAGAGACCGCACATCAGACAGCACCTCCTCGCAGGGGGTGTCCGTCGGACGGGCCCGGAGGCGAAGCCTCGGTCGAGCACGAGCCGGTGCGTTCGCGGTGCGTCTCCGTCTTGCTGCTGGGCATGCGAGCCACTCCTTGATCACGGTGGCACCGGCACCACGGGGCGGACGACGGATTCTGCGTCGTGGGTCTCCGCGCCGTGACCTGTGGCGGTGGGCGAGAGCCGGTGCCTGCCTCCCGCACCACCGCGTGGGTGTTCAGCCGCCCACGGACTCCACCGAGTAGGCCGCGGTGGTCCCCGTGGGTCCGGCCCCGCCGGCGGCGGCCACGGGCCGGCGGACGGCTCCGGGGCCGATGCCCCGTCCGTACTCGCCGCGGGTCTCGGCGACGGCGGCCCTGACGCAGGCGAGCATGCCCTCCTGCTCGGCGACCCCGCGCAGCCGGTGTGCCGCGCTGCCCCGGGCCAGCGCCTCCTCGGTGAGCGTGCGGACGGTGTCCCAGTCGCCGAGGGCCTCCAGGACGGGGCGCAGCCTTCGGATCATGGTCTGCAGAACCTCGCGGGCGGGCGCGGCGACGCGGGTGGCCGGGTCGACCAGGGAGCCCTCCAGGCCCGCCTGCGCGGCCCGCCAGACCGCGGCCCTCAGCCACTCGTGCCTGCCGTCGCAGCCCGTGCCGGGCTGCCCCAGGCCGGCCTTGGCGTCCTCGACGAGGGCGCGGAACAGGCCGGCTATGAGGACGACCGTCTCGGCGCGCGGGCAGGCGTCGCAGATGCGCAGCTCCAGAGTCGGCTGGTGTTCGCTCGGCCGCAGGTCGTAGTAGACCATCCCCGGGTCCTTGATCACGCCCGAGCGGATCAGGTCCTCGACCGCCGCGTCGTAGTCGGCGGCCCCGGCGAAGCAGCCGACCGGTCCCGCGGTGGGCCAGCGCTGCCACAGCATCGTGCGCCAGCTCGCGTAGCCCGTGTCCGAGCCGAGCCAGAACGGCGAGCTGGCGGACAGGGCCAGCAGCGGGGGCAGCCAGGGCGAGACACCGCACATGATCCGGACGGCCGTGTCCCGATCCGGCACGTCGACGTGGACCTGCGCGCTGCACACGAGCTGTTCGTCGGCGACCTTGCGGTACTCGTCGACCAGGGACCGGTAACGGAAATCGGGCGTGGCGTCACCGGGCGTCACCCGTGCGAACGGTACGGTACCGGCCGCGACCACGGCCAGGCCGAGTCCGGTGGCCGCCTCGTCCAGCCGCCGCCGTGCCCCGCGCAGATCGGCGTGCAGGGAGTCGAGCGTGGAGTGGACGGGGCTGTTCCACTCCACCGCCGAGCGCTGGAGCTCGGCCTTGAACTCGGGTCCGGGCAGTCGACCGAGGACCGCGCCGGCCCCGGGGACCAGCCGCCCGTTCTCCGCGTCCAGAACATGAAACTCTTCCTCTACGCCTACACGAACGGTCACGGCTTCTCCCTCATCCGTACCCGAAGATCGTCCGCCGGGCCTGAGCCCTTCGACGACCGCTGCGTGGTGCGAGTTCCCGACAAACGCACAAATAGTCCCATCTCTGCACTTCTGCCGCCAATGCGCCCCGTGTGAGCGGTGTCGAGCCGGTCGCGGCGCCGGATGTGGCGGGTGATGTCGAGGGCGGCACTCCCCGATCGACGTGAGAGTGAAGGCAGAACAACCCAGGACTTCAGGAGTACCCCACCGTGACCGTGACCGTGACTGCGGATTTGGCCATCTCCCTCGACGGGTACGTCGCCGGCACCGGCGTCTCCCTCGACAACCCGGGAGGCGACGGCGCCGAGCCGCTCTTCGAGTGGATCCACAACCTGGCGAGCTGGCGCGAGCGCCAGGGCATGGCCGGCGGCGAGGAGAACCGGGACTCCGAACTGATGCGGGAGTGGTTCGACGCCACCGGGGCGGTGATCATGGGCCGGACGATGTACGACACGGGTGAGGAGTTCTGGGGCGACAACCCGCCCTTCCGCACCCCCGTCTTCGTGCTGACCCACCGTCCGAGGCCCACCCTGGTCAAGGAGGGCGGCACCACCTTCACCTTCGTCACCGACGGGGTCCACAGCGCCCTCGACCGGGCGAGGGCCGCCGCCGGGAGCCGCGACGTCGACATCGCGGGCGGGGCCGACACGGTGCGCCAGTACCTGCGGGAAGGGCTCGTCGACGAGCTGCAACTGCATGTCGTGCCCGTGCTCCTCGGGGCGGGGCTGCGGCTCTTCGACGACCCGGACGCGGGGCGGCACGACCTCGAAACGGTCAGGGTGGTCCACACCCCGCTCGCCACGCACCTGAAGTACCGCTTCGTGCGGTGATGGCCACGTACTCCCGCCGCAAGGGCCGTACCAAGGCTCTCAGGGGCGTGTGACGGGGATCACTCGGGAGGGAAAACCCGGCGCGCGGGCCCCGCGTCTAGGGGGTGTGAGATCAGTCAGGAAGGCAGCGGGCGAGCCGGACGAGGAGCGCCTCGTCCGGCTCGTGGCCAGGGGCGACCGCGCGGCGTTCGACGAGCTGTACCGGCGCACCGCGCCGTGGCTGGTGGTGCGGTTGCGGCGCCGCTGCGCCGACGAGCAGATCGTCGCCGAGGTCATGCAGGAGACATACCTGGCGGTGTGGCGCGCGGCGGGCGCGTTCGCCGGCGCCGCCGTCGGGGGGAGCGCCGTCGGCTGGCTGTGGACCATCGCAGCCCGCCGTCTCGTCGACGCGTTCCGGCGCAGGGCCCACCACGCGGAACCCCCGCCCGCGGCCGCCGCGCACCCCGTGGCGCCCGCCGCCGAGGACGAGGCCCTCGCGGCGACCGTCGGCGGCGACGTCGGGGACGCGCTGCGCCGCCTCGCGCCCGAACTCAGAGCGGTACTGCAGGCCATGGTGCTCGACGGACTGACCGTCCGGGAGACCTCGGTCCTGCTCGGCGTGCCCGAGGGCACGGTCAAGACCCGTGCCCGCCGGGCCCGGACCGAGATGCGGAAGGCCCTGGCATGAGCGTGGAACACGCGTCGACACGGCTCATCGACGGATACGCGCGCGGCGACACGGACCTCGCCGCCGACGAGGTGTGGGCCCTGGAGGCCCATCTGGAGGCCTGCCGGAGCTGCCGGGACCGGCTGTCGGCCGCCGTCACGGTGACCGCGCCCGCCGTGACCGCCCTGGTCGGCACCGTCTGGGCCGACCTCGAACCCCGGCTCGCCGCCATCCCCACCATGCCCCGCCGCCGACGGCTGCGGTCCCGGCTGTCGACGTGGCTGACGCCCACGACGGTGCCGTGGCTGGCCATGATCATGAGCGTGACCCTGCTCGCCCTGCTGTTCGACATCGGAGACCCCGGCGCCGGACACGGCTCCGGCGAGGTGTCGCTGGTGCTGCTGCTCTCCCCCGTCCTGCCCGTCCTCGGCGTCGCGGCCTCGTGGTCACGCGGCCTGGACCCGGCGTACGAGCTGACGGCCTCCGTGCCCAGGGCCGGGCTCCAACTGGTGCTGCGGCGCACCGTGGCCGTGCTCGTCCTCGTCGTGCCCACGCTGTTCGTCGGCGGATGGGTGACGGGGGTGACGGCCGCCCAGTGGCTCTTGCCCTGCCTGGCGTTCACCTCGACGACCCTGGCGCTCGGCGGCGTCGTCGGCGTGACCCGCGCCGCCCTCGCGCTGGTCGCGGTGTGGGCCGCCGTGGTCGCGGCGCCGACCCTGGCCACCGGCCGCGTACCCCTCGCCCTCCGGACGGACGGCCTCCCCGTGTGGGGGCTGATCCTCACGCTCGGCATCGGTGTCGTGATCGCCCGCAGGGGCGCCTACTCCGTGCTGGGAGCCCATCGATGACCAACGGGAAGGAACCACACGTGATGTCCGCGCTGACCGCGGCCGACCTCGCGCCGACGCCCTACGCCTGGGAGATCCGGGCCACGGGGCTGAAGGTGAGGGCCGGTCGGAAACGGATGGCCGTCGACGGGCTCGACCTGTCGCTCGGCACCGGCGTGCACGGCCTGCTCGGACCCAACGGGGCCGGCAAGACCACCCTCATCCGGGCGCTGGCCACCGTGCTGCGCCCCGCCGAGGGCACCCTGGAACTGCTCGGCGAGTCCGCCGGAGGCCTCGGCGAACACCGGGCGCTGCGCCGCCGCATCGGCTATCTGCCGCAGGAGTTCGGCTACTACAAGCGGTTCACGGTGCGCGAGTTCGTCGAGTACATGGCGTGGCTGAAGGAGGTACCGAAGGCGGACGTCCCCGCCGCGGTGCAGCGGGCGATCGAGCGGGTCGGCCTCGCCGACCGCGCCGACGAGCGGATGAAAGCACTGTCGGGCGGCATGGTGCGGCGCGTCGGGATCGCCCAGGCCCTCGTCAACGACCCGGCGATCCTGCTCCTCGACGAGCCGACGGCCGGCCTGGACCCGGCCCAACGGCTCCGCTTCCGCGAGCTGTTGCAGGAACTCGGCACGGACACCTGTGTGGTCGTCTCGACGCATCTGGTGGAGGACGTCGCCGCCGCCTGCACCGACGTGGTGCTGTTCGCCGAGGGCCGGCTGGTCTTCCAGGGCACCCCGGACGAGCTGGCCGCCGCGGGCGGACCCGAGCACGTGGGCGACAGCCCGCTGGAGCGCGGCTACTCGGCGCTGCTGCTCGACCCCCGGCAGGAAAGGGGCACCTGGTGAACGGCCGTGTCCTGCGGATCGAGCTGAGACGTTCCGTCGCCCCCTGGGCAGGCATCGTGTCCCTCTGCGTCGCCCTGGCGTTCCTGTACCTGGTGAGCGGACCGTGGTGGAAGGGCGCCGCGCTGTGGACGAGCCAGTGGACGTCCATGGCCCTGTGGACCCGGTTCCTGATGGCCGTCCTGTGGCCGCTCGCGCTGGCGCTCGGCGCCCTCCAGGGGCTGCGCGACCACCGGTCGCGCATGTCCGAGCTGCTGACGAGCACACCACGACCGGCCCGGCACCGCGCCGCCACGACCGCGGGCGCGACGGCGATCACGCTGACCTCGGCCTTCGTGCTCATCGTCCTCCTGGGCGCGGTCCAGGTGAGCGGCACCACCGAGTACACGCACCTCGGCTGGCTGCCGATCTCGCTGGTCGCCGTGCTCGCGCTCGTCGCGGGGGCTCTGCTGGGCATGGGGATCGGACGCAGCCTCCCCTCCCCGCTGACGCCGCCCGCGCTGGCCGTGGCCGCCTTCGTCTTCGTCAACCTGTTGCGGATGTCGACGGAGTCGGCGGTGCCCACGGCCATGTGGGGGCCGAGCCGGGTCGCGCTGCTGTCACCGGTGGTGGACGAGGTGCGCGACGTGTTCCTGACCCTCTCCGCCCCCGTGCACGTGGGCCAGACGGTCTGGCTGCTCGGTATGGCCGTGACCGGCTTCGCCCTGCTGGCCGTCTCGACGCCGCGCGCCCGGCTGCTCGCCCTCGCACCCGTCCTGGCGGGCGCGGTGATCGCCCTGCTCGTCCTGCCCGCCGACCCGCGCGGGGTGTACGTCGTCGACGAGGCCGCCGCGGCCCAGGTGTGTGACGGACCGGTGTGCGTGGCGGCCGTCCACCAGGACCGGCTGGCCGACCTCGCGGACCCCGGGAAGGAGGCGTTGCGTCTCCTGCGGGGCGTCCTCGGCGGCGAGGCACCGACAACCGTCCGGGAGAGCACCGCGCGACGGGGGATCTTCGACGCGCCGGAGCGGTCGCGCAGGGCCGTGCTCGTCGACTTCGGCGACGGCGTGATCGCCGACGCGAAGGGCGAGCAGCTGACGCGGGCCCTCCTCGGGCAGGGCATGGCGCCGGTCTGCTTCGCCCGCAGCGCCAACGAGAGCGGCACCATGGGCGAACTCGCCGCGCAGGGCGTCGTCGCGGGCTGGGTCCTCGGGGACCTGCGGCCGTTCACCGGCGCCATGCACGCGCCGAGCGACCAACTCGCCACGGCCCGCCCGGTGTTCACGGAACTCAAGTCCCTGCCGTGGTCCGAGCAGATCGCCCGCGTGAAGGACGCGCACACCGCCGCGGTCTCCTGCTCGGGCGACCCGCTCGACATCCTGGACGGCGGTACGGCCCGATGAGATGGCTGACCCTGTACGCGCGCTCCCGGCAGGTGCCCGCGTCGCTCGCCGCCGTGGTCATCGGCGCGGCCGCGGTGTGGGCGCTGGTCGCCCGGGACGGCGGCGGGGGACCGGCCGATCCGAGGACGCCCGTGTTCGTCCTCGTCGCAGGGGTGACGGCCGCCTCGATCGGGCTCGGCGGGCAGGACCTCGCGCTGGACCGCACGGCCGCGATCCGCTGGCGGCCCCGCAGGGCGGCCCACGTGCTGCTCATCGGCACGGTCGTCGCCCTCGTGCTCCTCGCGGTACGGGCGACGGGCACCGACCTGGCCGCCACCGCGTTCATCGTCCGTGACAGCGCGGGGCTGACGGGGCTCGTCGCCCTCGGAGCGGTGGTGTGCGGGGCACCGTACGCGTGGACCCCGGCGGTCGCCTGGCTGTCGTTCTCGGCCTTCGCCCCGCCGCCGACGAACGTGCCGATGGAGGTCGCGACCTGGATGCTGCTGCCGCCCGGTACGCCGGCGGCCACCTGGACCGCCCTGGCCCTCGCCGTCACCGGCATCACGGTGTACGCCCTGGCGGGCCCGAGACGGTAGCCGCCGCGGGTGGCGGCCAGAGCGCCAGGGCGGGGCTCATATCCAGGTGTCGAGCCACATCCGGGTCTGCCACTCGGGATACGGGATCGTCTGGCCCGTGTAGACGGGGAAGAAGTAGACGAAGTTCCAGACGATGAGCAGGACGAGGGTGCCGACCGCCACCGCTCCCCGGTTGCGGCGGTCGGCACCCGCGCCCGGCGGCCCCAGCAGCGCGCCCAGCGTCATGGCCACGGCCAGGCACACGTACGGCACGAACACGACGGCGTAGAAGGCGAAGATCGTGCGGTCCTGGTAGAGGAACCACGGCAGATAGCCGGCGGCCACCGCGCCCAGCACGGCGCCCGCGCGCCAGTCCCGGCGCAGCGCCCACCGGAACAGCAGATACCCGAGGGCGCAGCACGCCGTCCACCACAGCATCGGCGTCCCCAGGGCGAGGATCGCCTGGGAGCAGCCGGTCAGCGCGTGACAACCCGCCTCGCCGGGCTCGGGCGACCGGTACGAGAACAGCACGGGACGTCCGAGGACCAGCCAACTCCACGGGTTCGACTCGTACTTGTGGTAGGTCTCCAGGCCCACGTTGAACCGGTAGACGGCGGACTCGTAGTGCCACAGGCTGCGCAGCGGGGCGGGGATCCACGACCAGACGCCGCCGCGGCCGTCCGCCCAGTGCCGCCCGTAGCCGCCGTCGGACAGGAACCAGCCGGTCCACGTCACCAGATACGTCACCACGGCGACCGGGGCGAGGGAGAGCACCGACCGGCCCACATCCTTGCGCAGCACCGCCCGGTACGGGTGCCGTGCCCCCGCGACGCGTCGGGCGCCGACGTCCCACAGCACGGTCAGGACCATGAAGAAGGCCAGGAAGTACAGGCCGTTCCACTTGGTCGAGGCGGCGAGGCCCAGACAGACTCCGGTCGCGAGCCGCCAAGGGCGCCATCCCGTACCGGCGTGGTCACCGGTGCCCCCGTCCGGGCGGACATGCCCGTCCGGGGCCACCGGCAACGCCGCCGCGAGCCGGGACCGGGCGTGGTCCCGGTCGAGCAACAGGCAACCGAACGCCGCCAGTACGAAGAACATGACGATCAGGTCGAGCAGGGCGGTCCGGCTCATCACATAGTGCAGACCGTCCACCGCCAGCAGCGTGCCGGCCAGACAGCCCAGGAACGTGGAACGGAACAGTCTGCGTCCGATGCGGCAGAGCATCAGTACCGACAGCGTCCCGAGGAGCGCCGTCATGAAGCGCCAGCCGAACGGGGTGAGACCGAACATCCACTCACCGACGGCGATCACCCACTTGCCCGTCGGCGGATGCGCCACGAAGGCCCCGGTGTCGGAGAGTGGGATCACCTGCGGGTCGGCCAGGACCTGCGGGTCGGCGACCTTGCGGTCCGGCCAGGTGCCCTCGTAGCCCAACCTGAGCAGCGACCACGCGTCCTTGGCGTAGTACGTCTCGTCGAAGGCGAGTTCGTGCGGCTGCCCGAGGCGCCAGAAGCGGATCGTTCCCGCCAGCAGGGCGACGAGCAGCGGCCCCAGCCACCCCATCGCGCTCGCGACCCGGTACGCGGGCTCCGGCCCGAGCCCCACGCGCTCCCAGATCCGGGTCCCCGGCTCCGGGAAGGGCGGCACCAGCCGTTCGCGCACGTCGCTCGGGGGTCGCCCAGCGTGCCCGAACGGGCGCGGACGGTCGATCCGGTCGAGGGACGCCGTCGTCGGACGGGGGCCGTGGAGCATCGCGGTGACAGCGTCCTTCGAGTGTGTACGAACATGGTCCTGCCGCTCACGCGGAACGGTGCGCCCACTTCCGCACCCCCGCGCGCTCGTCTCCGGAGATCGTAAGGGGCACGCGTTCGATCGGCGCGGGCGGTGCGTCGCGGACGGCGACGGCCGCCCAGCGCCAACCGCCCACCTGCGGACGCCAATCCCTGATGCGCGGCGGCGTCGTGCCGTGATGGGATGCGGCAGGTGAGCGAGACGTTGCAGGCCCGTATCGAGCGGTACTACACCACCGTGCCGTCGCTGTTCGCGGACGTCGAGGAGTTCGGGCCGCTGCGGCTGTTCGTGCGCTCGGAGCCGGGAGCCCCGTACTACGGCGGGCCCGGACATGCCCAGCCCACCGCCGGAAGGGCCGCGGCGATCGGTGCCGCCGACATCGCGCGGGTACGGGCCCGGCAGCGTGAACTCGGTGTCCCGGAAGCGTTCGAGTGGCTGGCCGAGTCGGCTCCGGCGCTGCGGGCCGGGATCGAGGGCTCCGGACTTCCGGTGCTGGAACGCCCGTTGATGGCGCTGGATCCCCACCACCGCGTCGACCCGCACCCGGTGCCGGACGGTGTGACCCTCCGGGCGCTGACGGCCGACGATCCGGTGTTGCCCGCGGCCCTCGCCCTGCCGCGGCTGGCCTTCGCCGACGAGGGCACCGCGGGGGGCGCGTCGGACCGTGCGCGGTTGGCGGCGGTGGCCGAGGAACTGATCGCGGACGGCACCGTGGAGACGGTCCGCCCCGTTCTCCGCGCCGGGCACAAAGTTCTGGTCGCCGCCGTCGCCCCGGACGGCACGCCGCTGGCCGTCGGCCACTACCACCCGATGGACGGCACCACCGAGGTCGGTGGCATCGGCACGCTTCCCGCCGCCCGCCGCCAGGGCCTGGCGGCCGCCGTCACGGCGGCTCTGGTCGCGCACGCCCGCGACCATGGGGTGAGCACCGTCTTCCTCGCCTACGCGCGGGACACCGTCGCCCGTATCTACTCCCGTCTCGGCTTCCGCCCCGCCGG
Organism: Streptomyces akebiae; assembly: GCF_019599145.1. NCBI lineage: Bacteria > Bacillati > Actinomycetota > Actinomycetes > Kitasatosporales > Streptomycetaceae > Streptomyces > Streptomyces akebiae. Next base: position 9,262,263 of record NZ_CP080647.1, read on the forward strand.
CTGCACCCTCCTGATCGCCGGTCAGCCCGCCCGGTCGTAGCCGCCGATCGCCGATCCCGCGCGCCGCCCCGAGCGCCCGTGTCGCTCGCCGGTGTCGATCGCTCTCCAGGGGCACCCGTGAGGCCCGTACACGGCGGGAGATTCCTGGAGGCGGAGACGGATCACTCGCGGGTGCCCGCACTGGAGGCGTTGCGGGAGTTCCGACGGCGCGGGGACGTCGTCTACGAACGCACGCCGAGGTCGACCTGGTGGTCACCAGCGTCCACAAGACGGGCGGGGCCGTCGAACAGAGCTCCGTCTTCCATCTGCCGTACGACCGGGTCTCCCCGCAGGCCCTCAAGCAGCGCGAGGACCTCCTCGGCACCACCAGCGCACGGAACGCGACGGACCCTCTCGGGGAACCACCCCGGGAGGGCCGCGTGGCTGGGCCGTTCGCGGGTACTCGGGGCCGCGCCGAGGGCCTGACGAGGCCCACGGGTACGGATGGCGAAGGCATCGCGGCACCGAGGAGAGGAGCGGGAGACATGGGACACGGTGGAGACGTCATCGACGAACTGACCACGGACCACGGGGAGGTGGAGGAGTTGTTCGGCCGGATCGAGGCACTGCCCTCCGGGGACCCCCAGCGCAAGCAGCACATGGACCAGGTCACCATCGAGCTGGTGCGTCACTCGGTCGCCGAGGAGGCGTACCTCTACCCGGCGGTCCGCGAGCACCTCCCGGACGGCGACGCGATCGCCGACCGTGAGCTGGAGGACCACGCCGAGGCCGAGCGCACCATGAAGGCGCTGGAGCAGTGCGAGGCCGACCACCCGGACTTCGACCTGTTGGCCATCCAGTTGATGACCGAGATCAGGTCGCACATCCAGGACGAGGAGAACAACCTCTTCCCCAGGCTGCGCGCGGCCTGCTCGACGGACGCCCTGAACGGCCTCGGCGAAAAGGTCCGCACGGCCAAGAAGACGGCCCCGACCCGGCCCCACCCGGCGGCCCCGGACACCCCGCCGGCCAACAAGCTGCTCGCTCCCGGAATGGGCCTCGTCGACCGTTTGCGCGACGCGCTGACCGGCCGGGGCAAGGACGGCTGACGAGGCGGACGGACGGCGGCGGCGGGCCGGACGACGACGGCGGCGGGCCGGTGGAACCCGGATTCACCGGGTTCCACCGGCCCGCCGCCGTCGTCGTCCGGCTTCGCGTCGTGGCGCGAGGTCCGTCGTCGGGCTCAGTCGTCACCCCTGACGATGTGCTCGTCCGTCTCGGACCCCGCCCCGCGGATACCGTCCCGGTCCGTCAGGGCGGGAAGGCACAGGCGCACACCCTTCTCGCGCCGACGCCGGGCCTCGGCCCAGCCGCTCTCGCGGACGACGAGTTTCTCGACGGTGTGCGTGCTCACGGCGTCTCAACTTCTTTCCGAACCGAATGCCACTGCTTCCTGGTGTGCGCCCACGGGTGCCCGGTGACCGAGGAGCCAAACGGGCCTCAGGGCAGCGGGGTGCCGCCGGTGGCGTTGAGGATCTCCGCCGTGACGAAGCTCGCCCGGTCGGAGGCGAGGAACACGTACGCGGGCGCCATCTCGGCGGGCTGGGCGGGCCTGCCCAGCGGCGCCTGCTTGCCGAATTCCTTCGTGTCCGGGAGCGTCGCCGGGATCAGCGGGGTCCACACGGGCCCCGGCGCCACCGCGTTCACCCGGATGCCGTCCGCGGCGACCATCTGCGCCAGCCCTTGGGTGAACGTCACGATCGCGCCCTTGGTCATGGCGTAGTCGAGCAGGTGCGGACTGGGCTTGTACGCCTGCACGGACGTGGTGTTGATGATCGAACCGCCCGCCGGGATGTGCGGCAGGGCTGCCCGGCACAGCCAGAACATGCCGTAGAGGTTCGTCCGGACGACCCGGTCGAACTGCTCCGTGGTGATGGCGCCGATGCCGTCGGGCTGCGCCATCTGGTAGGCGGCGTTGTTGATCAGCACGTCGATCCGGCCGAACTCGGCGACCGCCCGCTCGACCAGAGCGCGGCACTGCTCCTCGTCGCGGACGTCGCAGGCGACGGCGATCGCCTTCCGTCCGGCCTCCTCGACGAGGCGGACGGTCTCCCGGGCGTCCTCGGCCTCCTCCGACAGATGAGTGAAGAGGACGTCCGCGCCCTCCCGTGCGTACGCCAGGGCCACCGCGCGGCCGATCCCGGAGTCCCCGCCGGTGAGTACCGCCTTGCGGTCCTTGAGCAGTCCGCTGCCCCGGTAGGACTCCTCGCCGTGATCGGGCGGCGGGTCCATCGGGCCCGTCCAGCCGGGATGCTCCTGGTCCTGCTGGGGGAGGTCCGGCCGGGGATGCCGCTCGACCGGGTTCCGCACGTCGTCGTCGTTCATGGGTACGGCCCTTCGTCGGTTGGGTGAGCGGAGGGGGCGCCCCCGCACGGCACTGCCGGGTACCCGCACGGACCTGTCCGACGCCGCGCGGATCGCCGTGCGTGCTCGTGCCGTACGTGCTGGTGCCGAACCCGAACCGGCGCGCAAGTGGTCGGCGCTCCGGGGTGTGGGGAGCCGAGGCGGGGGGACTTGATGGGAAGGCCGGGTTCGACGGCGTTCCCCTGGGGGTCGGCCTGGCCAGGCTTCTCTGGTTCTGACAGCGTGCCGGAGGAGCCGTCCCCTCGACATGCCGGTGCCCACCCGCCCCGGGCCGCACGGGCCCGCGCGCTCCGCCGTCAGAGGCTGCCCTGCTCGCAGACCCGGCGGGCGACCTCACGGAGCTTGATGTTGTGCTCCTGCGAGAACCGGCGCAGCACGTCGAAGGCCTCCTCCTCGGTGAGGCGGTGGCTGCCCATGAGGATGCCCATGGCCTCGCCGATCACATGGCGGGTGGTGACGGCCTGCTTCAGCTGGGCGTGGGTGCGCGCGCTGGAGAAGGCGACCGCCGCGTGCGAGGCCAGCAGCCAGCCGGCCAACTCGCTGGCCTCGGTGAACGCGCCGGGCTCCCGCGAGTAGAGATTCAGCGCGCCGAGGTCCTCGTCCACGGTGAACAGCAGGAAGCCCATCATGCTGCCCACACCCAGCCGGCGGGCCTGTGGGGTGAAGAGGGGCCAGCGTGGCTGCCCGGCGGAGAAATCGGGGATGCGCAGGACCCCCTCACCCTCACGGGCGGCGTCGAAGCACGGCCCCTCACGCAACCGCTCCTGGAGCCGGTCGCTGTCGACGACCAGCTGGTCCGTGGGGGCGAGCGTCTCCACCGTGGTGCCGTGCAGCACGAGGATGCCGGCCGCGTCACAGCCCTCCACCAGTTCGGTGGCCGAGGCGGTGATCCGCTCCAGGGTGGCGTCGACCGAACGCTGTGCCAGCAGGTCGCGCGCCATCGACGCCATCTGCTGTGCGAACCGATCCCAGTCCACACCGTCCTCCGTTCACCCCGGCCCGCGAAAGTACTCGTACCCAGCCTCGCACGCTAGCCCCGTGGAAAGGCGACCGGACGTCGGCGCGATCTCCTCCGGCTGGGCCGCCCGGCCCAGGGACGCCTCGCTCCCGATCTGCGCCAGGCCTTCGGGCGGCATGTGCTGGTCCGCCTCGTCGAGCGGGTCCAGGTCGGGCCCGGGGCCACCACGTCGGCGCGGACACCCCGCCGGGCCAGGTGCGGGGCGATCGACTTGGCAGGCGGCGTTGCTCCCCAGGACGTCGAGCAGCGCCACCGCCCGTCCGATGCCGGAATCGCCGCCGGTGATCAGCGCGACCTCGTCCTCCGGTTTCCGGCGCGGCGCCGTGCTCGCACGTATCGCGTGCGCACCACGACGCGTACCAAGCCCCGCTTCTCGGTGGGCCGTCGGGGCCCGACAGCCGGGTCACCCGGTTCGTCCGCCCTGACTTCGCGGGCGGCAGGTGCGGCGCGCCGCTGACGTGGCACTTGGTGGGGTATGGAGTGGACCGGCAGGCTGATGAGGGAGGCGCGGCGGCGTGGGGCGGCCGCCGTGCGGACGGTGCGGCTGGCGTGGGCGGGACCGGGCAGGGAACGGGATCTGGTGGCGCAGGCCGGCAAGGCGGCGCTGGCCGCGTGGGTGGCGTGGGCGGTCGCGGGCTGGTGGCTCGCGGCTCCCATGGCGTTCGTGGCGCCCTGGGTGGCCGTCGTGCTGGTGGAGTCGACGGTGTTCCGCTCGCTCGCCCACGGCTTGCAGCAGCTCGGGGCCATCGCGGTCGGCACGGTGGTGGCCACCGGCGTGGCACTGGTGCTGGACCACACGATGGTCACGATGGCCCTGGTGCTGCCGACGGTGCTGTTGTTGGGTCAGTGGCAACGGCTGGGGAGCCAGGGCGTCTACGCCGCCACCGGCGCGCTCTTCGTGCTGACCGGCGGTCAGGTCACCGTCGCCGCGTCGGCCGCCCGCATCGCGGAGGCGGTCTTCGGCGCGGTGGTGGGCGTCGCGGTCAACGCGCTGATCAGGCCCCCGGTGTATCTGCGTGACACCCGCGCCGCGCTGCTCGACGCCGTCCAGGAGGCCGAGGCGATCCTGGACTCGGTGGCGGAGGGGCTGGCCACCGGCGAGTGGGAAGGGCACCAGGCGGGGGGGTGGCACGAGCGCGCACTGCGGTTGGGGCGTCTGGTCGACCAGGCCCGGCAGGCCATCGGCTGGAGCCGGGAGAGCATGCGGGTCAATCCGTGGGGACGCCGCAGGTACGCCGTCGCCCCGCCCGGCAAGGCGTACGCCGACGCGCTGGCCGTGCTCGACCACGTGGCGGTCCACACCTCGGGCGTGACCCGAACGGTGTGGGAGGCCGCCGACGGCGGGGGGACGGCCGCCCGGCCGGCCACGGCGATCGCCCGGCCCTACGCGGACTTCCTGCGGCGCACCGCCCGCGCCGTCAGCCTCTACGGACGGACCCGATTCGCCCCGGGCGACGACGACGCCGGCGCGGATGAACTCCGCGAGGCCGTCGGCGAACTCCACCGCAGCCTCGACGACTTCCGCGTGCGCCTGCCGGGCGCCGTCGCCGACGACCCCGACGCGCTCGTGACGTACGGGACGCTGCTGGCCCAGGCCCACCGTCTGGCCGATCAGCTCGTCCAGCACTGAGGCCCCCGGCGATCGGGGCGTGATGCCCGGTAGTCGTCCGGTACTTGTCCGGGTGGTGAACGGGTCATTGTCCCGGGTCGTTTCCGGAGCGGGCGAGCGGGCGAGCAGGCGGTCCATCCAGAAGTCGGTGCCCGAACTCTCCGCGTCGTAGACGGCCTTCATCATGTCGCCGGAGGTATGGGCGACCGGCGACGACGGAACATGCGCCCGTTGACGACACGTGCGCGCGAACCGGGGAGTGCGGCAGAACGAACCAAATGGTTCTCGCAACGTGCTGCGGAAACCCTTTTCGGTCCCGGTTCAGTGACGTGGCGACCGGCGGACCGTCAGGACGGCCACGTCGTCGTGCGAACCGCCGCCGCCCGCGTACGCGCGGGCGTCCTCGTACAGGACCCGGGGCAGGTCGGTGGGGGAGGCGTCGAGATGCTGGGCGAGGCGTTCGTCGACCGGGTAGAACGTGCCGTCGGCGGCCCGGATCTCGGTGAGGCCGTCGGTGCTCAGCAGCAGCGTCGCGCCCTGCGGGAACGCGAACCAGCTCACGATCGTGGGTTCGAGGGCGAGTTCGGCGAGGCCGAGCGGGACGCCGGAATCCAGCTCGGCCGTCGTGACCGTACCCTCGTGCAGGACATGCGGAGGGACATGTCCGCAGTTGACGGCCTGCACCTCCTCGCCGTGCCCGTCGATGCCGATCACGAGGGCGGTGACGAAGCGCTCGTCGTCACCGGTGTTCTCGGCGTAGGAGTTGTGCCGGACGACCGCCGCGTCCAGCGCGTCGACGAGGGCGGTGAGCGTGGGCTCACGATGGGCGGCCTCGCGGAAGGTGCCGATGACGGCGAACGCGGCGCCCACGGCGGCCAGTCCCTTGCCCTGGACGTCCCCGATCAGCACCCGCGTCCCCCAGGGCGAGGCGACGACGTCGTAGATGTCCCCGCCGACCAGCCGGTCCTCCTGGAGGGGCTCGTAGAGGCCGTTGACCAGGACGTCGTCGGTGAGCAGCGGCAGCGGGTGCAGGATGTGCCGCTGCATGGCCGCGGCCGTGGAACGCAGCCGGAACATCTCGTGCTCGCGCCCGATCCGCCGGTGGCAGGCGTACACCGACGCCGCGCCCAGGGCGAGGGTGAGCAGCACGAGCAGGAGCCGGTCGAGCCACCGGTCGGCGTCGACGTTGCGCACCACCGCCGTGGCGGTGACGACGAGCGTGGTCCACGCGGCGACGAACGCCGTCTGCCGGACCGTGCACAGCGCCGACGCCGTGCCCGGCAGGAACACCAGCAGCCCGAGCAGCCACACCTCGGACCCGGACAGCACCCCGAGCGCCTCCACCAGGGCGGTGACCCCCAGCACGCCGAGGATCAGTTCGGCGTTGCGTGGCGGCTCGATGGCCTCGAAGGCGTCGACGGCCTCGACAGGGCTCTTCCGGCGGCTACCGGCCATGCGGACTCCCGGGCAGGTCGTGATCTCCCCGTACGTTAAGCCGGGTCCTCCCACGTGCGGGAACCGCCCCGCCGTAGCGGCCGGAGCCGGGGATCGACGTGGACCTTCGGCCCGGCGCCGGCCCCGGCCGGGCGCTCACCGGCGAGCACCGGTCCGACCTCGTCGAGGGACACCGTGGCGGCGACGAGCGGACGGGGGTCGATCGTGCCGGCCGCGTACGCGCGGATGGTGGCGTCCAGGCCGGGGGAGGCGGAGAGGACGCCGACGGCCGTGACGTCCTTGAGGACGAGCGCGCGGGTGTCGATCCGGCTGGGCCCGGCGGCCAGCCCGATGTAGACGACGCGGCCGCCCGGTTCCACCGACTCCAGCGCGCGGTCCGGCAGATGGGCGGCGTTCGTGGCGTCGACCACCGCGTCGAAGGGGAGGTCCGGCAGGGAGTCCTCCGTCCAGGTGTGGTCGAAGCCCAGGCCGCGGGCGAAGGCGAGGGAAGGGGCGTCCCGGCCCATGAGGTGGACCTCCGCACCCGCGGCCCGGAGGAACAGCGCGACCAGCAGCCCGATCGTCCCCGGGCCGAGGACCAGGGCCCGGTCCCCCGGCCGGGTCGCGGCCGCCCGCGCCGCGCGCAGGGCGTTGCCGCCCGGCTCCACCAGCGCGCCGAGCACCGCGTCCACGGAGTCCGGCAGGGCGTGCAGCGAGGTGGCCGGTACGGCGAGCCGCTCCGCCAGGGCCCCCGGGAGACCCCCGCGTATGCCGACCTCCAGGCGCCGCTCGCAGACGTGCTGGTCGCCCCGGAGGCAGCGGCGGCAGTCGCCGCAGCCCAGCATGGTGTCGCCCATGACTCGTCGGCCGACCCAGCCCGGGTCGACACCGTCCCCGGCCGCCGACACCCGCCCGGCCCACTCGTGGCCGAGCCGCATCGGGTAGGCGGCGTGCCCCTGGTGGAGGTAGGTCATCGTGCCGGAGAAGAACTCCATGTCGGTACCGCACACCCCGACCCGCTCCACGTCGACGACGACCTCCCCGGGCCCGGCCACCGGCGCCGGGAGCTCCTGGACCTCGTACGAGCCGGGGGCGGTGAGGACGAACGCGCGCATCAGGTTCACGGAACTCTCTCCAGGGGGTGTCGGACGCCGTGCGGCCGGGGCCGGGCGTGAGCGAGGTCTTCGCCGGGGTGCCGAGCGGGCCGCCTCACCGGCGCGGCTCGCCCACCGGCCCGAGCAGCGCGCGGATCTCGTCGAGCGCGTCGACCAGGGGCGCCGGGCTCGTCCGGTGGGCGAGCGCGCTGACGCTCACGGCACCGGACGGGGCCGGCGGCGAGGTCGGGAACACCGGCAGCGCCGGGCAGCCGACCCCGGCCTCGGTCTCCTGGTCGTCGACGCCGTGGCCCCGGACGCGGACGGCCGCCGACTCACGGCGCGGCGCGGCCGCCGTGCCCAGCGACCGGGGCGTACGACGGCCCGGGGGAGAGCCGCCGATCCACGCGTCCACCTCCGCCATGGGGCCCGACCGCCCGGCGAGCGGCAGCTTTCCGGCAGAGGTGGTGCGGCCGAGGTCGCCTCGGCCGACCGTCGCCGCCAGCCGGAGGGCACCGTCGGGCGGGTCGGCCTCGGCCCGGTACACGACCTCCCGGCCGTCCGGCACCACGTGGCGCCTCGTGGTGCGAGCTCCGACCACTGTCCGCGTCGGAGGGCGGCTTCGGTATCGGCGCGAAGGCCATGCGCGGGAACGCGTCGCCGAGCCCGAAACGGCCCCGCACGTCCTGGTCGGCGTGCCCGGTCCGGCGCACCGCGCCCAGCGCCCGGTGCACCGTCGGCCCGGGACCGCCGACCACCCGGGTTCGATCCCGGGTCAGCTCCTCCGGCCCCACCCCGCCGGGACACCCGGCCGGCGCCTTCGCGACCGTCAACACCCGCTCCGCCCCGACGAGTCGGCCGGCCCCGGCACCCGCCGGGCCACCCTCCGCGGGGTCTGCCGCGCTCCGGTGCGCCTGCGTATGCTTCATCGCGTTCCAGACTGTAGACCGCCGTGCCGATGGTCGGAAGGGACTCCGGGTGACGCTCCGCAGCGCGCAGTGGTACGGGGGACAGGACCGCAACGCCTACATCCACCGGGCGTGGATGCGGCGGGGCGTGCCGGGCGACGCCTTCACCGGACGGCCGCAGATCGCCATCGCCAACACCGCCTCCGATCTGACGCCCTGCAACGCCCACCTGGACGAGGTCGCGGCCTCGGTGCGCAACGGCGTGTACGAGGCGGGCGGCATCCCGCTGGACCTGCCGGTGGTGTCGCTCGGCGAGACGAACGTACGGCCCACCGCGATGCTCTGGCGGAACATGGCGGCGATGGCCACGGAGGAGATGCTGCGGGCCAACCCCATCGACGGTGTGGTGCTCCTCGGCGGCTGCGACAAGACGATCCCCTCACTGCTGATGGCCGCCGCCTCGGTGGACCTCCCCGCGGTCGTGGTCCCCGGCGGGCCGATGCTCAACGGGACCTTCCGCGGCGGCCTGCTGGGCTGCGGCACCGGGGTGTGGCAGCTGTCGGAGGAGGTCCGGGCGGGCACGCTCTCCCAGGAGCAGTTCACCCGCTCCGAGTCGGCGATGATCCGCAGCCGAGGGCACTGCAACACGATGGGGACCGCGTCGACGATGGCTCTGGTGGCCGAGGCGCTGGGCACGGTGATCCCCGGCGTGGCGGGCATCCCCGCCGCCGACAGCAGGCTGCTGGAGGCCGCGCACCACACCGGCCGGCTGGCCGTGGACCTGGTGGGCGCCGACCGGCGACCGGGCACCTTCCTGACGAAGGCGTCCTTCCACAACGCGATCGTCGCGCTGGCGGCGATCGGCGGTTCGACCAACGCCGTGGTCCATCTCCTCGCCGTCGCCGGCCGCCTGGGTGTCGACCTGTCGCTCGACGACTTCGACCGCATCGGCTCCCGGGTGCCGGTCCTCGTGGACCTCCAGCCCGCCGGACGTTTCCTCATGGAGGACCTCCACCGCGCCGGAGGACTGCTCGCCGTCCTGCGCGAGGTCCGCGATCTGCTCGACCCCGACGCGCTGACCGTCACCGGCGAGCCGCTGGTCGCCCACCTCGACGACGCCGCCGTCTGGGACACCGAGGTCATCCGCCCGCGTGCCGCCCCGCTGGTCGCCGAGGGCGGTATCGCCGTCCTGCGGGGCAACCTCGCCCCCGACGGCGCCCTCGTCAAACCGGCCGCCGCCTCCCCGCGTCTGCTGCGCCACCGGGGCCGGGCCGTCGTCTTCGACTCCGTGGAGGACTTCCACGCCCGGATCGACGACCCCGACCTGGACGTCGACGCCGATTCCGTCCTCGTCCTGCGCGGTTGCGGTCCCAAGGGCTACCCGGGCATGCCCGAGGTCGCCAACATGCCCCTGCCGAGGAAACTCCTGGAACAGGGCGTCCGTGACATGGTCCGCGTCTGCGACGGCCGGATGAGCGGCACGGCGTACGGCACGGTCGTCCTCCACGTGGCACCGGAGGCCGCGGCCGGCGGCCCCCTCGCACTCGTCCGGACCGGCGACTTCGTCACCCTCGACGTGGCGGCCCGCCGGATCGACGTCGACGTGTCCGCCGACGAACTCGCGCGGCGGGAGCCGGACCGGGCCACGGTCGCCGGCTTCGCCACCCCCGGGCGCGGCTGGGAACGCCTCTACGTCGACCACGTCCTCCAGGCCGACACCGGCGCCGACCTCGACTTCCTCCTCGGCTCCAGCGGTTCCGAGGTGAGCCGCGAGTCGCACTGAGGCCGACTCCGGCCGGCCGCCCGGCGCAGGACCCGCGACGGGCGTCACCGACGCCGACTGATGATGGACGGCGTACGCGGCCGTTCCCGCGCCCACCTCGACATCCTCGCCCCGGCCACCGAGCCGCCGTCCAGGCCCTCCGGCCCCGGGGCGGTCGGCGGTCAGGCGGACATCATCGGACATCACCACGGGTGTCCCGCTGGACCCGGCGCCTCGGTCGGCGCCCGGCTGGACCCGGATCGAAGGATGCACCGGCCGTTCGGGCAGTCGCGTACTACACCGTTGCGGCCCGGCGCGAAGACGGTCCAAGGAGGCGTCGAGGCCAAGGCCCCGGGTGCGCTGTGCGCGGCCGCGTGGCGCGCAGGCTCGGGGAAACGCTGGGATGCTGAACGAGGAGCGCTGCCCGAGTTCCGACGACCGGTGGTGGTGAAAGCCATGGTGAGGCCCGGGGAGAGAGATGCGGGGTCGGCCGTCCCCTGCGCCGATCCCCAGGGCGCCCCGTTCCTGCCCACCCGGTTGGCCGTACCGGCCGGGCCCGTCACGTTCCTGCGGCGCGAGCGTCTGGTCGACCACCTCGACCAGGCCCTGAGGACGCCGCTGACCGTGGTCAACGGGGCGGCCGGCGCCGGCAAGACCCTGCTGGTCGCCGACTGGGCGGCCCGGCGGGACCGGCCGGTCGCCTGGCTCACCACCGAGGCCGGCGACCAGGGCCCCGGCATGTTCTGGGCCTACCTCCTCCAGGCACTCCGCGCCGCCGGTGTGCCCCTGCCGTCCGGGATCGGCTGCCCGGCCGACGCCGGCCGCGTGGACCGCACCCTGCTGACACGGCTCGCCACCGAACTGAACACCCTGGGCCCACCCGTGATCGTGGTGCTCGACGAGTACGACCGGGTGACCGACCCGGAGATCGCGGACCAACTGGAGTTCGTCCTGCACCACGCCGCGTCCGGTGTCCGCCTGATCCTCGTCACCCGCACCGAACCGCTGCTGCCGCTGCACCGCCACCGGACCGCCGGCGACATCACGGAGATCAGGAACGCGGAACTGGCCTTCACGCCCGAGGAGGCGGCCGTCCTGCTGGACCTGCACGGCCTGCGGCTCCCGGTGCCCGTCGCGGAGGCGCTCGTGGAGCGCACCCGGGGGTGGGCGGCCGGTCTGCGGCTGTGCGCGCTGGCAGCGCGGGAGAACCCGGACCCGGAGGCGTATCTGAAACAGTTCGAGGCGGACCGCACGGCGGTCGCCGACTTCCTGCTCGCGGAGGTCCTCGAACGACAGTCCCCCGAGACCCAGGACCTCCTCCTGCGGGTCAGCGTCCTGGAGCGGTTCCTCCCCGAGCTGGCCGACGCGCTCACCGAGCGGTCCGACGCCGAGGGCATCCTGGCCGGGCTGCACCGGGGCAACGCCTTCGTCGAGGACCTCGGGCACGCCTGGTACCGCCTGCACCCCCTCTTCGGGGAGATCCTCCGCGCCCATCTGCGGATGCGCTGCCCCGGCCTGGAACCCGTGCTCCACCGCCGGGCCGCACAGTGGCTGCGCCGCTCGGGAATGCTCGCGGAGGCGCTCGGCCACGGTGCCGCCGCGGGCGACTGGGAGTTCACCGCAGGCGCCCTCGTCGACGACCTCGCCATCGGCCAGCTCTTCACCGGCCTGCGCTCCGACGACTTCACCGACCTGTTCTCCCGCATGGACCCCGAAGCCACGAGCCCCGCGACGGACCTCGTACGGGCGGCCCGTGAACTCTCCCGGTGCGAGCTCGACCGGGGCCTGACCCATCTGCGGCACGCGGAGCGGAGCCTGGCGGGGGAGGAGGACCGGGCGCGGGCCCAGGACGAACCGGGCCCGGCGGCGGCCCGGCTGAGCTGCCTGCTGCTGGAGGCGCTGGCCGCCCGGCTGACCGGCTCACCGGCCAGGGCGGAACAGGCCGCCGGAACCGCCGAGCGGCTGTGCGAACAGGTCCCCGCCCACCTCCTGGACAGGCACCCCGAACTCACCGCCCTGCTCCTCGCCCATGTGGGCTCCACCCGGCTGTGGGCCGGGCACCTGGAGGAGGCACGTGCCGCCCTGTCGCTGGTGGCCGAGGGCTCCGACGGCGTGTCGACCGCGCTCCCCCGCGAGGACTCCCTCGGCCGACTGGCTCTCATCGACTATCTGAACGGCTGGCTGGGCAGGGCGGAACGCAAGGCCATGGCGGCGCTCACCGTCTCCGAGCGGTACAGCCTGCCGCAGCCGTCCGGTTTCGGCGTCGCACGGCTGGTCCTCGCGGCCGTGGCCGTCGACCGGGGCGAACTGCGGCTGGCCCGCGCCCATCTCGACGCGGCGGCGGCCGCCCCGCCCGCGATGCGGGACCCGGTGACCGAGGCGGGCCGGGCCCTCGCCACCGCCCGTCTGCTGCTGGCCCGCGGCGACACCCGGGCCGCCGTTGCGGCGGCCGAACCGGCCGTGGCGGCCGACGTCGCCTCGCCCTGGGCGGAGGGGCACACGGCCCTGGTCGCCTCCGCCGCCCACCTGGCCCGGGGCCGGCCCGAGGCCGCCGCCGACCTGCTGCACGCCGTGCCCGGCCACCAGCCCGTGTGCGCGGTGGGCGAGGCACGGGCCCGTCTGGCCGCGGGCACCCCCCTCGCGGCGATCGAGCTGCTGGACGGTCTGCACCCCGAGAGCCCCAGCGGTCCCGCGGTGACCGTACGGGCTCTGCTGGTCCGTGCCGAGGCCGCGCACGCGATGGGCGACCAGGCCGCCGTGCGCAGGCATCTCGCCCAGGCGCTCCAGGAGGCCCGGCGCGAGCGGCTGCGCCGGCCCTTCGCCGAGGCCGGCGGATGGCTCCGGCCCGTGCTCGGCACCGCCCCGCTGCGGGGCCTCGCGGCCGGCTGGCTCACCTCCGAACCAGCCGGGCCGGCGCACACCGGGCCGCCCCGGCCCGAGGAACGGCCGCCGGTGGTGGAGGAGCTGAGCGGACGCGAACGCGATGTGCTGCGGCGTCTGGACCGGATGATGTCCACCGAGGAGATCGCCGCCGACCTGTGCCTGTCGGTCAACACCGTCAAGACCCACCTCAAGAGCGTCTTCCGCAAGCTCGCGGTCAACCGGCGCAACGACGCGGTACGCCGTGCCCGCGAGCTGCGTCTGCTGTGACTGACGCCGCTCTGACGCCGCTCTGACGCCTCCTGGGTCAGCCGCTCGTGGAAGCGAGGTTCCTGGCGGTGCCCCGGACGGTCGGGTGGCGGTACAGCTCGCGCAGCCGCAGCGGCGGCAGGCCGTGCGCACGCAGGGCCGCGCCGATGCGGACGGCGAACAGGGAGTTGCCGCCCAGTTCGAAGAAGTCGTCGTCCAGGCCGACGGGCCTGCCGAGGACCTCGCTCCAGATCTCCCGCAGCCGACCGGTGAGGTCGTCGTCCGTGACGGGCCCGGTGTCCCGCGCGGGCGGGACGGTGGCCACGGGCGTGGGGAGCCGTGTCGTGTCGAGTTTCCCGTTGGCCGTCAGCGGCAGCGCGTCCAGCGCGGTGACCGTGGCGGGCAGCATGTGGTCGGGCAGGACGCCCGCCGCCCGCTCGCGGACCGTGGACGGGCTGCCGCCGTCGAGGACCACATAGGAGTCGATCCGGGCGGTGGCGGCGTCGGCCGGGTCGTCCCGACGCACCACCACGGCCGCGGTCCGCACATCCGGGTCCTCCAGCAGCACCGAGCGGATCTCGTCGAGTTCGATCCGGAAACCGCGGATCTTGACCTGGCTGTCGATCCGCCCCAGGTGTTCGAGCCGCCCGTCCGGGCGCAGACGGCCCAGGTCCCCGCTGCGGTACATGGTCCCGCCGGTGCGGGGGTCCGCCACGAAGCGCCGGGCGGTCAGTTCCTCCTGGCCCAGATAGCCGAGCGCGACACCGGCGCCGCCGACGCAGATCTCACCGGCCACCCCCGGTGGGAGCAACCGTCCCGCGGCGTCGGTCACGTACAGGTGCCAACCGGGCAGCGCGCGTCCCACGGATCGGGTGCCGGCGAGGGCCAGCCGCCGGGTGAGCGTCTGCTGGGTGACATGGACCGTCGTCTCGGTGATGCCGAACATGTTCACCATCCGGCAGACCGACTCGGGGTGCCGGTCGAACCAGGGCAGCAGCATGCGCGCGTCGAGCGGCTCACCGCCGAACACCACCAGCCGGACCCCGACCCGCGTGTGGTCCACGTCCAGCAACTGGGCGAACGCCGACGGGGTCTGGCTCAGCACGGTGACCCGCTCGGACACCAGCAGGTCGCGGAAGCTGTCGGGTTCCCGGGAGACGAAGTACGGCACCACGACCAGCCTGCCCCCGGTCAGCAGACAGCCCCAGATCTCCCACACGGAGAAGTCGAAAGCGCTGGAGTGGAACCAGGTCCACACGTCGTCGGACCCGAACCCGTACTCGTCGCGGGTCGCGTCGATGAGGGCGAGCACGTTCCGGTGCGGCACCTCGACGCCCTTGGGGCGGCCGGTGGAACCGGAGGTGTAGATGACATAGGCGGCGGCGTCGGGAGCGACGGCGGGCAGGGCGGTGGCGGCCCCGCGCCCGGCCGCCGCGGCGCACAGTTCGTCCGGTGTCACGGCCGCACAGCCCGGCACGTCCGGGAACTCGGGCAGACGGCTGATCACCACACCCAGGCCCGCGTCCCGCGCGGTGTGGGCGACGCGGTCCGCCGGGTAGGCGGGGTCGACGGGCACATAGGCCGCGCCCGCCTTCAGCACGGCGAGCTCGGCGACCACGAGTTCGGCGGTGCGCTCCAGACACACGCCCACCCGGTCCCCGGAACCGACGCCGTGTGCGCGCAGACCGTGTGCCAGGACGGCGGACCGTTCGTCGAGTTCGCGATAGGTCAGTTCTGCGCCGGCGTCGGTCACCGCGACGCGGTCGGGCGTCGCCTCCGCGATCCGCGCGAACGCCTCGGGCACGCCCACCGGGGTGGTGACCAGAGGGTGGGGCGGTCGGCCGAGCGCCGCGACCCGGTCGCGGTCGGCGTCGTCCAGCAGGTCGACGTCGCCGATCGCGGTCCCCGGCGCGGCCAGGAGACGCTGGTGCACGCGTACGAGGTGCCGGGTGAACTGCGTGGCGATCTCCGTGGAGACATGCGTGCCGAGATGGTCGCAGCGGAGCCGCCAGCCGTCGGCGTCCCTGAAGACCGACAGGGTGAGCGGGAACGGCGGTGCCAGACAGGGCACGTACGCGCCGGGCATCTCCGCCTCGTCGAAGAGCAGACCCACGAGCACGGGCCCGTCCACGGGGGACGGCTTCAGCTCACCGAGCGTGGGGGCGTGTTCGACGGTGAAGGAGCCGTGGTCCGTACCGATGACGGGCGTGCTCTCGGGGTCGTAGCCCCGAAGGGTGACGGCGAGGGCGGCGAGCCAGCTCGCCTCGTCGCCCCCGTCGCCCAGGGCGAAGTGGTGGGGGGTGGTGGGGCCGTCGTCCGCCAGTCCCCAGGCGGGTGCGGGCACGGTCGTGGGTGCGGTCGTGGGTGCGGGTGAGTTAGTGGGTGAGGGGGACGCGGCGCGGTCGGTTCGCGGCCCGGACAGGTCTTGGGTGGCCAGCCGTCCCAGGGCCGTACGGTCCCATGGGTCGCGGGGGGCCACGACGACCAGATCGCAGGGGCCGTCGGTGTAGCGCAGCAGGACCCTGCGCGGTGCGTCGGCCGGGCGGGCGAGTTCGGCGTGACGGAGGCGCTCGGCGAGCGGATCGGCCGCCGGCACGGGCACGTCCTCGATCCACACCCCCGGAAGTGCCGCGAGGTCTGGGGAGCGGTCCGAGCGGACGCGCACCGCGTGGCAGCGGGCCGCGGAGTGGAGGGAGCCTGACACGGGGGTACTCCTTGTCGTTCGGGGAGGGCTGACGGTGTGCGCGGGCTCAGCGGGCGCTGAATCCGCCGTCCACGGTCAGGACCGAGCCGGTGATCTGCCGGGACTCGTCCGAGGCGAGGAAGAGCACCGCCGACGCGACGTCCTCGGGCTCGATCAGCGCGTTCATCGGCTGTGCCTCGACGAAGGTCTTCTCGTGCTCGTCCACCGGAACGGCGAGGGCCCTGGCGATCTCGCCGAGCATGCGGCCCTCGGCCCTCGCGTCGTCGCGCACCGACCCCGGGCAGACCGCGTTCACCCGCACCTTCGACGGCGCGTAGTCGAGCGCGGCGGCCTTGGTGAGCCCGACGACGGCGTGCTTGGCGGCGACGTACCCGGCGAAGTGCCGGTACCCGACGAGCCCGGCCGTGGAGGCGACGTTGACGATGCTGCCGGCCCGCCGGTCGCTCATCGCCTTGCCGACCTCGCGGATCACCCGCCAGGCTCCGGAGAGGTCCACGTCGATCATCAAGGACCATTCCTCCTCGCCGATCTCGTGCACCGGCTTGCCCGAGGGTGCCGCGATGCCCGCGTTGTTCACGACGACGTCGATCCGCCCGTACCGGTCCTCGGCCCGGGTGACCGCCTCCCGTACGGCGCGCAGGTCACGGATGTCGGCCACGGTGGTCAGGACGGCGGCGCCCGCTTCCCGGCACAGCGCGGCGGTGTGCTCCAACTGCCCCGGCGTGCCCAGGGGATACGGCACACCGGGCAGGTCGGCGCAGAGGTCGAGCAGGGTGAGGTCGGCGCCCTCGGCGGCACAGGCGAGGGCGGTCGCCCTGCCGAGTCCGCGGGCGGCGCCGGTGACGAGGACGGACTTGCCGTGCAGACGCATCGGGAACTCCTTGGAGAATCAGGCTCGTTGGGGGAGAGGCCGGGTGGTGCTACAGCACCGTCGAGACGATCAGCCGGACCAGCGCGGGGGCGGCGTCGGTGAGGTACATGTGGCCTCCGGGGACCTCGACGTGCTCGAAGTCGCGGCCGGCCACCTTGCTCCAGGACTCGGCGTCGTCGTAGCCGACCAGGTCGTCGTCCTCGCCCCGGACGACCGTGAGGGGAGCCTGCAGCGGAAGGTCGGTGGAGGGCGTGTAGTTCTCGTGCATCTCGACGTCCGCGCGCAGTGCGGGCAGGATCATCTCGCGCATCTCCGGGTCGTCCAGCGCCGGGTGGTGGTAGCCGGCGAAGTCGCCGACACGGGCGAGGAACTCCTCGTCGGACAGGCCGGTGGCCCGCCGCTCGCGGCCCCGGGCCGGTTCCGGCGACCCGCTGACGAAGACATGGAGCAGCTCGACACCCGGCTCGTCGACCAGCCGGTGGGCGAGTTCGAAGGCGAGCACGGCACCGAGGCTGTGCCCGAAGACGGCGACTCGACGCCCACCGCCGTCGCCGAGTCCTTCCCTCAGCTGGGCCAGGAGCCCGTCGACGGCCCGGTGCGCGTCCCGGTACGGCTCCTCGTCGATCAGCCGCTCACGGCCGGGCAGTTGCAGGGGGACGATCTCCAGCGCGTCCCCGGCGAGGGCTTTCCAGGGTCGGTAGAACGAGGCGCCCGCCCCGGCGTACGGCAGGCAGATCAGCTTGGTGGTGTCATGCGTGGTCATGGGTGCGGGTCTCTCCTCGGGGGTCCTGTGCGTCCTGTGTGTCCTGCGGGCGGTACGCGTGGTGCGCGTTCTGCGCGTTCTGCGCGTTCTGCGCGTTCTGTGCGTGGTGGGCGTGGTGCGGGCCTTGTGTACGGGGGCCGTCGGGGGCTGGGGCGGACGTGAACAGGCCGGTGCTTTCCGCCGCCTCGACGGCGACGCGCAGCGCGTCGGCGGCGCGGTCCGGTCCGGGCAGCCCCGGGCCCACCGGCATCAGGTTGAGCGTGGTGGCACCGGCCTCGGCGAACGCCGTCATCCGCTCGGCGATGCGCTCCCGGGGGCCGAGCAGCGAGGTGGCGTCGAGGAATTCGAGCGGTACGGCGGCCATGGCGCCGGGGTAGTCGCCGGTCAGGAACCTCTCCTGGACGGCACGGGCCCGGTCCCCGAAGCCCATGCGTTCGGCCAGCTGCGTGTAGTGGTTGTCCTCCCGTCCGCCCATGCCGCCGAGGTACAGCGCGGCGTACCCCCGTACCCGGCGGGCGCAGGTCCGCCAGTCGGGGCCGGTCACCAGGGGGACTCCGGGGGCGATGTCGAACCCGTCGAGGGTGCGCCCCGACTTCGCGAGGCCGGCCTGCAGGGGGCGCAGCTGCTGGGCGGCGTGGTCGGGGGAGAAGAAGACCGGGAGCCAGCCGTCGGCGATCTCCCCGGTCAGTTCCAGGTTCTTGGGTCCCAGGGCGGCGAGGTAGACCGGTATCCGCTCGCGCGGTGGCCGGATGGTCAGGGCGAGCGCCTTGCCGGGGCCGTCCGGCAGCGGCAGCGTGAAGTGGCGGCCTTCGTGAGCGAGGGGTTCTCGGCGCAGTGCCCGGCGCACGAGGCCGACGTATTCACGGGTACGTCCCAGCGGCGAGGCGAACCTGACGCCGTGCCAGCCCTCCGAGACCTGCGGGCCGGACACACCGAGCCCCAGCCTGAGCCGTCCGCCGGAGAGGGTGTCGAGGGTGGCGGCGGTCATCGCCGTCATCGCGGGCGAGCGGGCGGGTATCTGCAGGACCGCGCTGCCGATGCCGATGCGGGAGGTGCGGGCGGCGATCCAGGACATGACGGTGACGGCGTCGGAGCCGTAGGCCTCCGACACCCACACCGCGCTGTAGCCGAGGTCCTCGGCGAGGGAGGCGAGGGAGAGGTTGGAGGCGTCGTTGAGGCCGACCCAGTAGCCGAGATTGAGGCCGAGGCGCAGGGCGGGGACGGGCATGGGGGACTCCTGTGGGGCGTACGAGCCGCGCGGTCGGGGTCGCGGTCGGGGCCGCGATCGGGGGTTGGTCACCGGTCTCGCGCGCGGTCAGCGACTCGTGCGGGTGCGGTGACGCCAGGCCGACAGGCCGACGAAGACGGCGACGAGCAGCACCGAGCAGCCCGCGGTGTAGAGCTCGGGGTGCTGGGCGGGCCAGTCGTGCCGGACGTGGAAGCCCGGTGGGGGAGTGTTGCCGAACAGCCGGCGCAGGGCGTTCGCGAGCGAGGTGATCGGGTTCCAGGCGGCCACGGTGGACAGCGGTCCCGGCAGGGTCGAGCCGGAGACGAACCCGGAGGAGATGAACGTCGCCGGAAACAGCCAGATCAGCCCGAGGCTGCCGGCCACCTGGGCGTTCGGTGCGACGAGCGCGACGAACACGCCGACCCACGACATCGCGAAGGAGAACAGCAGCACCAGCAGGACCCCGGCGGCGACCTCGACGGGCCCGGTGTGCGCGCGCCAGCCCATCAGCAGGCCGCAGGTGGTGGTGACGGCGACGCTCGCCAGGCAGGTGGTGAGGTCGGAGGTGGTCCGGCCCAGCAGCAGGGCCACCCGGGAGATCGGCAGGGCACGGAAGCGGTCGACCATCCCCTGCTCCAGGTCCCTGGAGAGTCCGACGGTGGTGAAGGTGGTGGTGAAGGCCACCGTCTGGGCGATCAGACCGCCCATCATGTAGGAGCGGTACGCCGGGCCGCCGAGGCTGTTGCCGAAGACGTAGCCGATGAGCAGGGCGTACACGACCGGTTCGACGAGGCAGGAGATGAGCAGCCCCGGGGTGCGCCGCAGGTGCAGCAGGTTGCGCAGGGCGAGGTCGGTGCTCTCCGCGACGACGCGGAGCACGGGGATCCCGCGGGCGCCGGTCGGGCCGAGGGCGGTGCCGGTGGCGGCCGGGCCCGGGGCGCGGTCGGTCCGGTGCGGGGGCATGGCGGTGTGCGGCACGCGGGCCGGGGCGCTCATCAGGCGGCCTTCCGTCGGGCGTGGCCGGTCAGTCCGAGGAACACGTCGTCGAGGGTGCAGCGGCTGAGGCCGATCTCCAGCACCTCGACGTCCTCGCTCTCCAGCGCGGCGAGGGCCCGGCCGAGTGCGGCCCGGCCGTCGCCGGCGGAGGCCTCCACCCGCCGGGCGCGGCGATCCACCGTCGGGGTCGCGCCGGTCGCCCGGGCGGCGGCGCGGGCGGCGGCGTCGAGCTGGTGGTCCTCGGCGACGCACACGACGAGCCGGTTGCCGGCGGTCGCCTTCAGCTCGTCGCTGGTGCCCTCGGCGACCACCCGGCCCCGGTCGATCACGGTGATCCGGTCGGCGAGCCGGTCCGCCTCCTCCAGGTACTGGGTCGTCAGCAGGATCGTGGTGCCGCCGGCCACGAGTTCACCGACCGCCTCCCAGGTGTCCAGCCTGCTCTCCGGGTCGAGGCCGGTGGTGGGCTCGTCCAGGACGACCAGGGGCGGGGAGCCGACGAGGGCGGCGGCGAGATCGAGGCGTCGGCGCGTTCCGCCGGAGTAGGTGCCGGCCGGGCGGCCCGCCACGGCGGTGAGCCGGAAGCGGGACAGCAGATCGTCGGCGAGGCGGCGGGCCGTACGGCGACCCACACCGCGCAGTTTCGCGAGGAGATACAGATTCTCGAATCCGGTCAACAGTCCGTCGACCGTCGAATACTGGCCGGCCATACCGATGCTGCAGCGCACTTTCTCCGGGTGCTCGTAAACATCCCAGCCATTGACGACAACCCGTCCGGAATCAGGGCTGAGGAGTGTCGTGAGAATTTTGACCAGTGTGGTCTTACCGGCTCCGTTGGGTCCCAGCAGGCCCCTCACCTCGCCGTATCTCACCTCCAGTTCAACACCTCGTAACGCATGGTTCGCCCGGTATTTCTTGTGGAGGGCATCGACGAGGACGGCCGACGCGGTTGACGTATGCACGGAACGTTTCTACGCCTGCGTCCGGGTTCGGTCGATCATGGAAGAGTCAAGGTTTCTTGCCGATTCGATGGCCTTGCTTTAGGGCTGCTTGAACTTTTCAGGGCATGTTCGAGAACCAAGATCACGTACGGTTCCTGTCGTGCGAGAATTACTCACGATGCTGAGGGAGCGGGCGGCGCGCGATCCGCAGCAGCCTGCCGTGACATTGGTTTCCGACTTCACCGACATCAACAGAACGGTGCGCAATCGCGCGGAACTCGATCTGCATTCCCGGCGCACGGCCTCCTGGCTCCGGGAAAGATTCTCCCCGGGAGATCGGGCACTTCTCCTCTACTCTCCGGGCATCGAGTTCACCACCGCCTTCTCCGCCTGTGTCTACGCCGGGGTCATCGCCGTGCCGGCCCCGCTGCCGGGCCGCTACCGGCATGAACGCCGCCGGCTCGCCGCCATCGCCCGGGACGCGGGCGTGCGCGTCGTCCTCACCCAGAGCGGCGATCTGCCGGACGTAGAGAAGTGGGTGGCCGAGGAGGGCATCGTCGGCGCCGTCTGTCACGCCACCGACACCGGCGAAGGCGACCCGGAGGCCTGGACCGCCCCCGAGGTCTCCCCGGACACCCTGGCCCTGCTGCAGTACACCTCCGGATCGACCGGCGACCCCAAGGGGGTCATGGTCACCCACGGCAACCTGGTCGCCAACGTCGAACGGATGGTGGACACCTTCGGCAACGACAGCGCCACCACGTACGGCGGCTGGATCCCCCTGTACCACGACATGGGCCTCATCGGCCTGATGCTGCCCGGCCTCCTGTGCGGCAGTGGCTATGTGCAGATGGACCCCATGTCCTTCCTGCGCCGGCCGTACCACTGGCTGCGGATGCTGGACGCCTGCGACGTGGGATTCACCGCCGCGCCCGACTTCGGCTACGAGCTGTGCGTCCGCCGCGTCACCGACGAGCAGCTCGCCACGCTCGACCTCTCCCGGGTCAAACTCGCCGACGGCTCGGAACCGGTCCGCGCCGACGTCGTCGCCGCCTTCACCGAGCGGTTCGCCGCCGCCGGCCTGCGACCCGAGGCGCTCATCCCCGTCTACGGCCTGGCCGAGGCGACTCTGCTGGCGTCCGGTACCGCGGGGCGGCCCCCGCTGCGGACCGCGGTCGACGCGGCGGCACTGGAGAACCAGGTGCTCAGGCCGGCCACCGGCACGGAACCGTCCCGCGTGCTCGTCGGCTGCGGGGCGCCGACCGGGTCCGACGTACTGATCGTCGACCCCGGCACCGGCAGGGCCCTGCCGGACGGCCGCATCGGCGAGATCTGGCTCAGCGGCCCCTGCGTCACCGCGGGCTACTGGGAGAACGAGCACGTCACCGAGGCCACGTTCCGGGCACGCACCGACGACGGACGCGGACCCTTCCTGCGCACCGGCGACCTCGGAGCCCTGCTCGACGACGACCTCTACATCACCGGCCGCAGCAAGGACGTCCTGGTCCTGCACGGACGCAATCTGCACCCCTCCGACATCGAGTACGAACTCCGCTCCCAGCACGAGGAGTTGGAGGGCCTGCACGGAGCCGTCTTCATGGTCGGTGACGGCGACGGCGCCGACATCGCCCCCGCGGTCGTCGCCGTCCACGAGATCCGCGCCCACTGGGGGGCGGAGCGGCTGGGGCAGATCGCCGTCGGAATGAAGCAGACCGTGGCCCGGGAGTTCGGCGTCCCCGTCGCGGCGGTCGCCCTGGTCCGGCCGGGCGGCGTCCGGCGTACCACGAGCGGCAAGGTGCAGCGCGCGGCGATGCGCGCCCTCTACCTCGCCGGGGACCTGGACACCCTTCACCTCGGCGAGGACCCGCTGCTCACCGCGGCCCTGGCCGAACACCGGCGGGTGAGCGGGCGATGACCACCACGGCCGATCTGGAGTCCCTGCTCGCCGCCCACGAGGACGACGTCTTCTCGCCCGAGACGCTCGCCGGGCTCGACGAGCGGGAGGAGTTCCCCGACGGGGCCGTCCGCGTCCTCGACGAGGCCGGGCTGCCCGCCCACTACGTGCTGACCCAGGACGGCGACCTCGGCGAGACGGTACGGCTGCTGCGCGCGGTCGCCCGCCGCGACCTGACCGTCGCCATCGCCCACGGCAAGACGTTCCTCGGGGCGGCCCCGGTGTGGGTGGCCGGCACCCCGGAGCAGGCCGCGCGGCTCGCCGACCGTGTCCGCGCCGGCGAACCGGTCTGCTGGGGCCTGACCGAACGCGGCCACGGCGCCGACCTGCTCGCGGGCGACCTCAAGGCGACGAAGGACGAGAGCGGGGGCACGGCGGGTGGCGTCGGGGCCGTGACCGGTGGGGCCGGTGTCGATGGTGCCGGTGGTGCCGCCTTGACCGGTGACGTCGGAGCCGGGGTCGGTGGCGCCGGGACCACAGCCCGGGCCGCCGGGGCCGAGGACGGGGATGGAGCCGGAGCCGAGGACGGGGATGGAGCCGGTGCCTCCGGATCCGGTGCGGCCCGGGCCGGAGCCGGTGGCCTCGGTGGCTGGCGGCTCACCGGTGAGAAGTGGCTGATCAACAACGCCACCCGCGCCGGCCTCGCCTGCGTCCTCGCCCGCACGGATCCGGCGGGCGGCGCGCGCGGCTTCAGCCTCTTCCTGGTGGACAGGCGCCGACTGCCCGAGGGGGCCTGGCGGAACCTGCCGAAGGTCCGTACGCACGGCATCCGCGGCGCGGACATCAGCGGCTTCACCCTGAACGGCGCCCCCGTCCCCGCCGACGCGGTCGTCGGAGAGGAGGGCGACGGGATCCCCGTGGTCCTCAAGACCCTCCAGCTCACCCGCATCGCCTGCACCGCGCTCTCCCTCGGCGCCGCCGACCACGCCCTGCGTCTGGCCCGGGACTTCGCGGCCGGCCGCGAACTGTACGGCCGCCGTCTCGCCGACGTCCCCCACGTACGCCGCATCCTCGGCCGGGCGGCAGCGGTCACGCTGACCGCCGAGGCGGTGAGCCTGCTCTCCGCGCGCTCGGCGCACACCCTGCCCGGGGAACTCAGCGCGATCTCCGCGATCGCCAAGGCGTACGTGCCGACGCTCACCCAGGAGACCCTCGGCTCGCTCGGTGAACTGCTGGGCGTACGTGGCTTCCTCACCTCACCCCCGGGCGGCGGCTTCGCCAAACTGGAGCGCGACCACCGCATCTGCGCCGTCTTCGACGGCAGTACGGCCGTCAACCGCGCGACCCTCCTCCACCAGATGCCGCGCCTGGCCCGCCAGTTGAGCCGCCGCAGGACGGACGGCGAAGGCCTGCGCTCCGCCGCCGACCTCACCGCACCCCTGCCCCCGTTCGACCCGGCCCGGCTGAGCCTGCTGTCCGTGACGGGATGCAGCGCCGTGCAGGCCCTGCCCGACCTCGCGGCCCGCGCACGGACGCGGACGACACCGCGGACCGGCCCGCTCCTGGACCGGCTGCTGGTCGAACTGGCCCGCCTGGAAACGGAGTCGGCGGACTTCGTACCGGTGGCGGGCGGACTCCCCGCCACGGCGTTCCGCCTCGCCGAGGCGTACGAACGCGCCTACGCCGCGGCGGCCTGCCTGCTGCTGTGGCTGGAGAACCCCTCCTTGCGCACAGGACGGCTCGGCGGGGACGACCTGTGGCTGCGGGCCTGCCTGACCGCCCTGCTCGCGGAGGACGGCGGCGACGTCCTCGACGCCCTCGCCGAGGTCGTCCTGCGCGGCCCCGCACCGGAGTTCACCCTGTCGGGAGGTGCCGCATGACCACCGCCACGGGCCTCGCCCCCAAGCGAGCCGACGAACTGGAGCACCTGCTCGGCAGTCTCGCCGACCCCGCCAACCCGACCGGTGCCGGCGCGATCCTCGCCGCCGACGAACGCGGCGAGACGCTCACCGCCGGGGAGTCGCTGCTGCACTCCTACGGACTGAACGCCGAGTTCGTCCCACCCGAGCTGGGGGGCAGGCTGGAGCGGGCCGACCACCTGACCGAGGTCATGCGCGCGCTCTACCGCCGCGACCCCGCGCTCGGTCTCGGCTACGGCGCCAGCTCGCTCATCGCCGGCGTCACCCTGTGGACCGCCGGAGACGAACGGCAGCGCCAGTACGCCGCCCGGCTGCTCCTCGACGGCCGACGCGTCGCCATCGCCTTCCACGAACTGGCGCACGGCAACGACATGGCCGGTACGGAGTTCACCGCGACCACCGAGGCCGACGGCTCGCTCCGGCTGAGCGGCCGAAAGGAGGTCGTCACCAACATCCGGCGCGCCGACGCCATGGTCGTGCTCGCCCGCACCGACACCCGGCCCGGTCCGCGCAGCCACTCCCTGGTCCTCGTGGACCGGGCGGGCGCCGACCCGGCACGCCTGACCGACCTGCCGCGCTTCGGCACCGTGGGGATGCGGGGGGTCCAGCTCGGCGGCCTGCGCTTCGACGACCTGCCCGTGCCCTCCTCTGCGGTCCTCGGCCCGGTCGGCTCCGGCCTCGAAACCGCGCTGAAGGCCCTGCAGATCACCCGTACGGTGCTGCCCGCGATGGCCACCGGCATCCTCGACACCGGACTGCGCATCGCCGTGGACCACCTGACGGGGCGCCGGCTGTACGGCGGTGCCGCGACCGACCTCCCGTACGTCCGCTCGGAGCTGGCCGGGGTCTTCACCGACCTGCTGCGCGCCGAGGCCCTCGGCGCGGTCGGCGCCCGTGCGCTGCACCTGGTGCCCGGTGCGGCGAGCGTGTACTCCTCGGCGGTGAAGTTCGAGGTGTCCCGGCTGCTCCTCGGGGCCATGGACCGGCTCTCGGAACTCCTCGGCGCCCACTTCTACCTGCGCGAGGGGCCGACCGCGCTGTTCCAGAAGCTGCTGCGCGACCTCGCCCCCGTCGGCTTCGGGCACATCGCGCGCGCCGCCTGCCAGATGAGCCTGCTGCCCCAGCTCCCCCTGCTGGCCCGCCGCACCTGGGCCCGCCCCGGCACCGAGGCGCCCGGCGACCTGTTCGCGCTCGCGGAGGCGCTGCCGCCCCTGCGCCACGACCGGTTGACCCTGCACGCCGGGGGCCGCGATCCGGTAGCGGGGGCCCTGCGCGCCCTGGCCGACACGTCCTGGTCGGCCGAGCACGCGGACCTGCGTACGGCGGTCGTCGACGACCACACCGACCTGGCGGAACTGGCAGCCGTGTGCGGGGTGTTGTCACCGGTGGAGCTCGGCGTCGACGCCCGCCCCGAGCACTACGACCTCGTCACCCGGTACGTGCGCCTGCTGTCCCGGACCGTCTGCGTCCAGGTCTGGCGGCACGCCCCTCCGGGCGACTTCCTGGCCGACCCCGCCTGGCTGCGCGCGGCCCTGCACCGGTCGGCCCCCGGCCCGTACGGACCCGGCCCCCTGCCCGCCCCGGTGGAGGGCGCGCTCTTCGCCGAGCTCCTGGACCGCCGGGACACCGGCCGCTCCTTCGGCCTGACGGGCAGACCACTCGCCGTCTGACGACCGCCGGCCGGCCTCGAACCCGAGCCCGACCGTAGGCCGTACGCCGCCGGAGGCCGCACCTGCTCAAGGCCACGCCTGCTGACGGCCGCGCCTGCCGGAGGCCCCGCTCGCCGAGGGCCGTACGCCGACCGCCGGCCACCCGCCCGTGACGGGCGGCATCGCGCCGCCACCGCCACGGGGTCCGTCGCCGCGCCCGGCTGCTCGCCGCCCCGCGCCGGTGCCCTCGTTCCCTCCTCACCCACCCGCTCAGAAAGAGACCCCCTCATGACCGCTGGCAACCGAGACGTGCACACCTGGCTGACCGCGCGTGTGGCCACCTATCTGCGCCGATCGCCGGAGGACATCGACACGTCCGTACCGCTGGCCGACTACGGCCTGGACTCCCTCACGGCGCTGGCCATCACCGCCGACATCGAGGACGAGTTCGAGGTCACCGTCGACGACGCGCTGACCTGGGACCACCCCACGGTCGACGCGCTGAGCGCGGCGCTGTCCGACCTGGTGGGCGGGCAGCCGACAGCGGCGGCGGGCACGAACGAGAAGCAGGCCCGACGATGAACTCTGCCCTGCCCCTGACGGCGGCCCAGCACGGGGTGTGGGTCGCCCAGCGCCTCGCACCCGACAGCCCCCTGTACACCTGCGGCATCTACTACGACGTCCCCGGGCCGGTGGACCGCGCCCTGCTGACCCGTGCCGTGCGGCGGACCGTGGCCGAGACCGAGGCCCTGCGCGTCCGCTTCCACGAGGACGCGGAGACGGTCCACCAGAGCGTCGACCCGTCCATCGAGGGGGAGTTGGAGTACCTCGACCTCGGCGGCGAGGCCGACCCGGCCGCCGCCGCCCGCGCCTGGACCGACGCCGATCTGGCCAGGCCGGTGCCGGTCACCGGTGACCGGCTCTTCCAACACACCCTGCTGCGGCTCGGCCCCGACCGGTACCGGCTGCACTTCCGCTACCACCACATCCTCCTCGACGGCTACGGACAGGTCCTGCACTGCCGTCGCCTGCTGGAGGTCTACACGGCGCTGGCGGCGGGCGAACAGCCGCCCCCGAGCGGATTCGGCACCCTGCGCGAGGTTCTGGACGAGGAGCACGCCTACCTCAAGTCCGCCCGCCGGGAGCGCGACGGCGCCTACTGGCAACGGGAGTTCGCCGACCTGCCGGACTCCACCGAGCTCGGCTCCGCGGTCACCGGCCCCGTCTCCGACTCCGGCTCCGACGCGACCGCACCCGCACTCGCCTCCGGCGCCTCCGGTGCCACCGGACTCGCGCCCAGCCTCCCCTCCGCGACCGGCCGTCTGCCCGAGGCCACCGCCGCGCGGATGCGCGGACTCGCGGGGTCACGCTGGTCCCTGCCGGTGATCGCCGCCATGGTCGCCCACACCCACCGCGTCACCGGGGCCCACGACGTGGTCGTCCGCGTGTTCATGGCCGCCCGCCTCAGCCCGCGGGCCCTGTCCACGCCCGCCATGCTCGTCAACGACGTCCCGCTGCGGATCCACGTCGACGGCTCCACCACGTTCACCGAACTCCTGGACCGCGTCGCCGCCCGCCTCGCCGAGGCCACCCGCCACCAGCGCTACCCGCACGACGAACTGCGCCGCGCCCTCGCCGCCACGGCCCACCCGGGCACCCTGAGCGGCCCGTCGGTCAACGTCCTCTCCTTCGCCTCCGCCCACCTGCCCTTCGGCCCCGTCCGGGCGACGGCACACCAGCTCGCCTCCGGCCCGGTGCGCGACCTCGCCCTGCACGCGTTCGGCGATCCCGAGGCCGGCGACGGCATCGAGCTGACCGTCAACGCCCACCCCGGGCGCTTCACCCCCGGGACGGCCGCCGCCCACCGTGACCGCTACACCCGCCTCCTCACCGCCGCCACCGACCGCCCCGACCTGCCCATCGGCGCCCTCGACCTGCTCGACGACGCGGAGCGGGAGCGCTTCCACGCCCGCAACGCCACCGGCCGGGCCACGGACCCGCGCTCACTGGTGGAGCTCTTCGAGGCCCAGGACCCGGCTGCCGAGGCCGTCGTCTTCGAGGGCGAGCGGCTGACGTACGGCGAACTCAACACCCGCGTGAACCGCCTCGCGCACGCCCTGCGCGGCAAGGGCGTGGGACCGGAGTCGCGGGTCGCGGTGCGGCTGCCGCGCTCGCTCGACCTCATCGTCGCGCTGTGGGCGGTGCTGAAGACCGGCGCCGCGTACGTGCCCGTCGACACCGGCTACCCGGCCGACCGGATCGCGCACCTCATCGCCGACTCCCGCCCCGCGCTCGTGATCGACGAGGACACCGTGCGTTCCCTCGGCGAGGGCGAGGGCGAGAGCGACACGAACCCCGGCGTCGTCCCGCGGGGGGACCACGCCGCGTACGTCATCCACACCTCGGGGACCACCGGCCGGCCCAAGGGCACCGTCGTCACCCACGCCGGCATCGCCAACATGCTCGCCTGGATGCAGGACGAGTACCGGCTCACCCCGGCGGACCGGGTCGTGCACAAGACGCCCGTAGGGTTCGACGTGTCGGTGTGGGAGGTGTTCTGGACCCTCACCCGGGGCGCGACCCTCGTCGTCGCCCGCCCCGACGGCCACCGCGACCCGGCCTACCTGGCCCGGCTGGTCCGCGACGAGCGCGTCACCGTCATCCACTTCGTCCCGGCCATGCTCGGCCCCTTCCTCGACGAGTACGTGCCGACCCCCTCGCTGCGCATGGTCAGCTGCGGCGGCGAGGCGCTGCCCGACGGGCTCGCCGACCGCTTCCACCGCGAGTGCGGCGCCCGACTGCACAACTCCTACGGGCCCACCGAGTTCTCGGTGACCGCGACCTCCCACGCCTGCCGGCCCGGCGAGCCCGTCACCATCGGCACCCCCACCCACAACTC
This sequence comes from Streptomyces akebiae, assembly GCF_019599145.1. Lineage (NCBI taxonomy): Bacteria > Bacillati > Actinomycetota > Actinomycetes > Kitasatosporales > Streptomycetaceae > Streptomyces > Streptomyces akebiae. The sequence continues at coordinate 9,291,481 of NZ_CP080647.1, forward strand.
CCGTGCCTACGTGCTCGATCCGGCCCTGCGGCCGGTGGCGGACGGCGTCACGGGTGAGCTGTACCTCGCGGGCGTCCAGCTCGCGCGCGGTTACCTCGACCGGCCCGGCGCCACCGCCGAGCGGTTCGTCGCCGACCCCTACGGCCCGGACGCCGGCAGCCGCATGTACCGCACCGGCGACCTGGTGCGCCGCCGCGCCGACGGCTCCCTGGAGTTCGCCGGACGCGCCGACGACCAGGTCAAGATCAACGGACAGCGGGTCGAGCCCGCCGAGGTCGAGGCCGTCCTGGCGTCGGTGCCCGGCGTGGCACAGGCGGTGGTCCTCGTCCACGACTCCGCCGCGGGCGCCCGGCAGCTCGTCGGCTACGTCACCGGCGCCCCGCGGACCGACCCCCGGGCCCATCTCGTGCGGCGGCTGCCCGCCCACATGGTGCCGGTGAGCGTGTTCGTGCTGCCCACGATCCCGGTGACACCCCACGGCAAGATCGACCGCCGCGCCCTGCCCGCCCCGGCCCGGCCGGTGAGCGGACGGGCCCCCGCGACCGCCGCCGAGCACACCCTGCACACGATCGCCGCCGCACTTCTCCACCGCCCCGAACTGGGCGTGGACGACGACCTGTTCGCCCTCGGCGCGGACAGCATCCACGCCATCCAGCTCGTCGGCCGCGCCCGCCGCCAGGGCGTGCGCCTCACACCGCAGGACGTGTTCGACCACCCGACCGTCGCCGGGCTCGCCACCGCCGCCGAGGCGGCAACGACGACGACTACGGCACCGACGGCCCCTTCGACCCTGCCGGCCGAGGACGACCCGGTCGGCGAACTCCCCGAGACCCCGATGGCCCGCCGCCTCGCCGAACGCGGAGGCTCCACGGCCGGCTTCGCCCAGTCCCTCCTGCTGGCCACCGACCCGGGACTGTCGTACGACCGGCTGACCGCCGCCCTGCAGCAGGTGCTCGACCGTCATGACGCCCTGCGCATGCGCGGGAGGCACATCCGGCCCGTGGGCGCGGTACGGGCCGAGGAGTGCCTGAGCCGGGCCCGCGACGAGGACGTGGCCGGGCAGAAGGAGACCGCGCGGCGCGCGCTGTCGCCGGACGACGGGGTGATGGTCCGGGCGGTGTGGTTCGCCTCCGGCCGGCTGCTGCTCGTCCTGCACCACCTGGTCGTCGACGGCGTGTCCTGGCGCATCCTGCTGACCGACCTCGCCGAGGCGCTCGCGGGGGCGGAGCTGTCCCCGCCCGGGACCTCCCTGCGCCGCTGGGCCGGACACCTCCGCGCCCCCGTCGACGAACTCCCGCTGTGGACCGACCTGTTGTCCACCCCGGAGCCCGTGCTCGGCACCCGCCCCCTCGACCCCGCCCAAGACGTCCACGGCACCGCCCGCTCGGTCACCGTCACCGTCCCGGCCGAGCTCACCGCCACCCTGCTGGGCACCCTGCCCGCCGCCTACCGGGCCACCCCGGACGACATCCTGCTCGCCGCGCTCTCGGCGGCCGTACAACGCCACCGCGGCGAGGGCCCGGTCCTGGTCGACCTGGAGGGCCACGGCCGCGACCACCTCCCGGACGGGATGGACCTGTCCAGCACCGTCGGCTGGTTCACCCGCGTCCACCCCGTCCGCCTGGGCCCCGGCACCGCGACGGACGCCCGGCTGATCAAGCGCACCAAGGAGGAGCTGCGCGCGATCCCGCACGGCGGACGTGGCCACGACCTGCTGCGCGACCGGCTCACCGGACTGCCGACGCCGCAGATCTCCTTCAACTACCTGGGCCGCCTGGACGCACAGGACCTCGGCGGCTGGCGTCTCGCCGACGGCGGGGCCGCCGTGGAGCTGCTGGCCGACGACGACCTCGCGCTCACCCACGCCCTCCAGATCGACGCGCACGTCCGCGACGGCGAGCTGACCGCCGAGTGGACCTATCCCTCGGGCGTCCTCACCGAGACCGACGTACGCGCCCTCGCCGACGCGTGGACGCGGGCCCTGGCCGAACTCGCCCCGCACACCCGAGGCGGGCTGACCGTCTCCGACGTGCCCCTCGTCCGGATCACCCAGGAGGAACTGGACAGGTTCCGCGGCGCCGCGGACGTCCTGCCCCTCTCCCCGCTCCAGGAGGGCCTGCTCTTCCTCGCCCTGTACGAGCCCGACGACCCCTACGTCGGCCAGCTCGTCCTGGAGACCGACGCCCCCTTCGACCCCGAGCGGATGCGGGCCGCCGCCACCGCCCTGCTGCACCGCCACCCCAATCTGCGGTCCGCCTTCCGCAGCCGCTCGACGGGCGCCCCCGTGCAGGTCGTCCCCGCCGAGGTGAAGGTCCCCTGGGAGGAGCGCGACGAGGACGACCTGGAGGCCTTCCTCGCCCGTGACCGCGCCCGCGGCTTCAGCGTCGTCCGGCCGCCCCTGCTGCGGTTCACCGCACTCGGCGACCGCCGTCTGGTCCTGACCCACCACCACCTGCTGCTGGACGGCTGGTCCCTGCCCCTGCTCGTCCGCGAACTGTTCACCCTGTACGGCGGCACCGAACTGCCTCCGCCGGCCCCGTACCGGGACCACCTGGCCTGGCTCGACCGGCAGGACCGCGAGGCCTCCGCCGAGGTGTGGCGGGAGCGGCTCGCCGGTCTGACGGCACCCACCCTGCTCGCCCGTGCCGAGCGCACCCCCGACGGACACGACGTCCACGAGGTGGTCCTGCCCGAGACGCTCACCGACGCCCTGACGTCGACGGCCCGGGCACACCGGCTCACCCTCAACACCGTCGTGCAGGGCCTGTGGGGGCTGTTGCTGAGCGCCTTCACCGGCCGTGACGACGTGGTCTTCGGCGCGACCGTCTCCGGACGCCCGCCCGAGCTGCCCGGCGCGGAGTCGATGCTCGGGCTGTTCGTCAACACCCTGCCGGTCCGGGTGCGGATCGACCGGGACGAGACGCTCGCCGCGCTGCTGGCCCGGCTCCAGCACGAACAGCGGGCCCTCCACGCCCACCAGCACGTCTCGCTGGCGGAGCTGACCCGCGCCGCCGGCTTCGACGCGCTGTTCGACACAGTCGTCGCCTTCGAGAACTACCCGATGGACGACGGCATCGAGGCCGGCGGACTGCGCCTGGCCCACGCCGACCTCGTCGAACGCACCCACTACCCGGTCACGCTCTCCGTGTTCCCCGGCGAACGGCTGCGGCTGCGGTTCTCCCACCTCGCCGGTGCGTTCGACACCAGGGCCGTCACCCGCCTCGCCGACCTCCTGGCCGGCCTGCTCGGCGGCGCGGCGGCGGAACTCGACCGCCGGGCGGCAGAGTTGATCGAGGTGAGCGCGGAGGACCGGCTGCTCGTCATGGGCACCGCGCACGCGGACACCGGCCCCGCCCCCGTGGCCCCCGCCGGCGGCGGCGACCCCCGCACGCCCGAGGAGGAGGCACTGTGCGCCATCGTCGCGGAGGTCCTCGGTGTCGAACGGGTCGGCGTCGACGACGAGTTCTTCGCGCTCGGCGGCACCTCGATCCTGATGATCCGGCTGGTCCACCGCGTCCGCGACGAGTTCGGCGTCGACCTGTCGCTGCGCGACCTGTTCGCCGCCCCCACCGTCGCCGGTGTCGCCGACCGGCTGACCCGGCTGGCCCCGCAGGCCAAACGCATCACCGCCGAGGAACGGCCCGGCCGCGTCCCGCTGTCCTTCGCCCAGGAACGCATGTGGTTCCTGCAACGCCTCCAGGGTGCCTCAGGCACGTACAACATCCCCCTCGCGATCCGGCTGACGGGAACCCTCGACACCGACGCCCTCGGCGGAGCGCTGGCCGACCTCGTCGCCCGCCACGAGGCGCTGCGCACGGTCTACCCGGAGGACGCCGACGGCCCCCACCAGGTCGTCCTGCCGCCCGAGACGCGCTACACCACGGAGTTCGTCCGGGACGCCGATCCCGACCTCGCCGCCGACGCCGGGCGCCCCTTCGACCTGACGCGCGACGTACCCCTGCGGACGACGCTGTACGAGACCGGGCCCGACACCCACGTCCTGCTGCTGGTCGTGCACCACATCGCGGCGGACGGCGCCTCGCTGCGCCCGATCGCCGAGGACATCACCACCGCCTACCGCGCCCGGACCGGCGGCACGGCACCCGGTTTCCCCGAACTGACCGTGCAGTACCCGGACTTCGCGATCTGGCAGCGGGAAACGCTCGCCGCGGACCTGCCCCGCCAGATCGCGTACTGGAAGCAGCACCTGGACGGGCTGCCGCCCGAGGTCACCTTCCCCGGCGACCGGCCGCGCCCGGCGGTGGCCACCCACCGCGGGGACCACGTCGAGTTCCCCGTCGCCCCGGAGCTGTACCGGCGGATGCTGGACCTGGCCGGCCGCACCCGCACGACCCCGTTCATGGTCCTCCAGGCGGCCGTGTCGCTGCTGCTGACCCGGCTCGGCGCGGGCGAGGACATCCCGCTCGGCGGTGTGATCGCCGACCGGCCCGACTCGGTCCTCGACGACGTGGTCGGCGTCTTCATCAACACCCTCGTCTACCGCATGGACACCTCGGGCGACCCCAGCTTCGAGGAGCTGCTCGTCCGCGTCCGCGAGACGGGTCTGGCCGCCTACGCCCACCAGGGCGTCCCCTTCGAACGGCTGGTGGAGGAGGTGAACCCGGAGCGCTCCCGCTCCCGGCACGCCTTCTTCCAGGTGATGCTCGCCTGGCTGGACCTCACCGAGGCCCGCTTCGACCTGCCCGGCGTCACCGCCGACCCCGGCCCGGTCACCAGCGGCACCGCCAAGTTCGACGTGCACTTCGACTGCCACGTCCACGGGGACGGCGGGCTGCTGTGCCGTCTGGAGTACGCCACCGACCTGTACGACCGCCGTACCGCCGAGAGCTTCGCGACCCGGTTCGTCCGCGTCCTGGAGTGCGTCACCGCCGACCCCGGCCGACGGCTCTCCGACGTGGACGTCCTCGGCACCGAGGACCGCGCCCTGGTGCTGAACGGCTGGAACGACACCACCGTCCGCTTCGACGGCGAGGCCTCGGCGGTCGAACTGCTCCAGGCCCGGGCGCTCCGGAACCCGGACGCCGAGGCGATCCGCTTCGAGGGCGAGAGCGTCACGTACGGCGAGTTCGACGCCCGGGTGAACCGGCTCGCCCACGCCCTGCGCGAGCGGGGCGTCGGACCCGAGTCACGGGTCGCCGTGATGCTGCCGCGCTCGGTCGACCTGATCGTGGCCCTGTGGGCGGTGCTCAAGGCGGGCGCCGCGTACGTGCCGATCGACACCGGCTACCCGGCCGACCGGATCGCGTACATCCTCGCCGACTCCGGCGCCCGGCTGCTGATCTCCGACCGGGACGCGGACGGCTTCGAGCGGATCGCACCCGACGCCGAGGGACCCGACGAGAACCCGCAGGTGACGGCCCGGGGAGACAACGCGGCGTACGTCATCTACACCTCGGGCTCCACCGGCCGCCCCAAGGGCACGGTCAACACGTACGCGGGCATGGCGAACCGGCTGTGGTGGATGCAGCGCGACCACCGGCTCGCCCCGGGCGAGCGGGTGCTGCAGTCCACGCCGGTCAGCTTCGACGTGTCGGTGTGGGAGGTCTTCTGGACCCTCATGTACGGCGGCACCCTCGTCGTGGCCCGGCCCGACGGCCACCGTGACCCGCTCTATCTGGAGCGGCTGATGCGCGAGGAGTCCGTCGCGGTCGTGCACCTCAGCGCCTCCATGCTCGGCGCCTATCTGGCCGAGACCCGGCTGCCGGACTCCGTCCGCCTGGTCGTCTCCGGCGACGAGGCCCTGCCCGCCGAACTGGTCCGCCGCTTCCACGAGGACGGGGCGGACGAGGACGCCGTGCTCCTCAACGCCTACGGTCCGACCGAGGCCGCCGTCGACGTCACCGCCTGGGCCGCGCCCGCGGACACCCAGACCGTGCTGATCGGCGGTCCCGTCGCCAACACCCGCGCCTACGTCCTCGACGCGACGCTGGCACCGGTCGCCCCCGGCGCGCCCGGCGAACTGTACGTGGAGGGCGTCCAACTGGCCCGCGGCTATCTCGACCGGCCCGCGCTGACCGCCGAGCGGTTCGTGGCGAGCCCGTACGGGCCGCCCGGAGCACGCATGTACCGCACGGGAGACGTGGCGCGCTGGACGGCGGACGGCGAGCTGGAGTACCTGGGGCGCGCCGACAACCAGGTCAAGCTGCGCGGGTTCCGCGTCGAACTCGGCGAGATCGAGGACGCCATGGCCGACCATCCGGCCGTCGCCCGGGCGGCCGCGGCCGTGCACGGGCAGTGGCTCGTCGGGTACGTGGTCCCCGCCGCCCCGGCCCCGGCCTCGGCCTCGGCCCCCGCTCCTGTCGACGTCGACGTCGACGACCTGCGCGACCGGCTCGCCGCCCGACTGCCCGAGTACATGGTCCCGGCCCAGATCGTCACCCTGGACACGCTGCCGCTCACCCCGAACGGCAAGCTCGACCGCTCGGCCCTGCCGGTCCCCGACCTCGCGCGCACGACCGGCCGCGGCCCGCGCACCCCGCAGGAGGAGATCCTGTGCGGCCTGTTCGCCGAGGTCCTCCGCGTGCCCGAGGTCTCGATCGACGACGACTTCTTCGCGCTCGGCGGCCACTCCCTGCTGGTGACCCGGCTGGCGAGCCGCATCCGCGCCGCCCTCGACACCGACCTCGAACTGTCGGTGCTGTTCGAGGCCACGACCGTGGCGAGGCTCGCGGCCCGGCTCGACCCCGGCGGCCCGCGCCGCTCCGCGATCGCACCTCGGCCGCGCGAGGGACGCCTGCCGCTGTCGTACGCGCAGGAACGACTGTGGTTCCTGCACCGCTTCGAGGGCCCGTCCCCGACGTACAACCTGCCCGTCGCGCTGCGGCTGAGCGGTGCCCTCGACGTGGCCGCGCTCACCGCGGCCCTGGACGACCTGGCGGGGCGGCACGAGAGCCTGCGCACGGTCTTCGCCGAGGACGGGCACGGCCCCCACCAGGTGGTCCTGCCCTCCGTGCCGCCACTGACCGTCGTCCGCACCGACGAGGACACGCTGGGCGAGCGGCTCGCCGAAGCCGTCCGCACACCGTTCGACCTCACCGCCCAACCACCGCTCCGCGCCACCCTGTTCGACCTCGCCGGGGACGAACACGTGCTGCTCCTCGTCCTGCACCACATCGCCGGCGACGGCGCCTCGATGGCCCCGCTGGCCCGCGACCTCACCACCGCGTACGCGGCCCGGAGCCGGGGCGAGGCACCCGAATGGGCCCGACTGCCGCTCCAGTACGCCGACTTCGCGGTGTGGCAGCGACAGTCGCTGGGGGCGGCCGACGACCCGGACAGCGTCCTCTCCCACCAGCTCGACCACTGGCGGACGACGCTCGCCGGGCTGCCCGAGCAACTGGAACTGCCCTTCGACCGGCCCCGGCCCGCCGTCCCCACCCACCGCGGCGACACGGTGCCCTTCGCGGTCGAGCCCGCCGTCCACGAGGCCCTGGTCCGGCTCGCCCGAGCGCACCACACGACCGTCTTCATGGTCGTGCACGCCGCCCTGGCCACCCTGCTGCACCGGCTCGGCGCGGGGGAGGACATCGTGATCGGCTCACCGGTCGCGGGCCGCACCGACGACGCCCTGACGCCCCTGATCGGCTACTTCGCCAACAACCTCGTCCTGCGCACCGACCTGACCGGCGACCCCGACTTCACCGAGGTGCTGCGCCGGGTACGGGCCGCCGACCTCGCCGCCTACGCCCACCAGGACGTGCCGTTCGAACGGGTCGTGGAAGCCCTCAACCCGGCCCGCTCCACCGCCCGGCACCCGCTGTTCCAGACCGGCCTGAACTTCAGCGACGCCGACCAGCAGACCGCCCTCGACCTCGCCGTCGACCTGCCCGGCCTGACGGCACGCGTGCGGCCGGTCGCGTCACCCACGGCCAAGTTCGACCTGTCGTTCTTCCTCGTCGAGCGGCCCGAGGGCGGGGTGGACGGCCTCCTGGAGTTCGCCACCGACCTGTTCGACCGCGACTCGGCCGCCCGTATCGCCGAGCGGTTCACCCGACTGCTCACCGCCGTCACCGCCGAACCCCACCGCCCGGTGGGGGAGTTCGACCTCGTGGGCACCGACGAGCGCCGACTGCTGCTCACCGAGTGGAACAGCACCGCCCACGAGGTGCCGACGCGGACCCTGACGGACCTGATCGAGGCCCAGGTGACCCGCACACCCCACGCGCCGGCCGTCGTGTTCGGCACCACCGAGCTGACGTACGCCGAACTCGACGCCCGTGCTGGCCGGTTGGCACGGCACCTGCTCGACCTGGGAGCGGGCCCGGAGCGCCACGTCGCCGTGCTGATGCCGGTCTCGGAGGACGTCCCCGTGACCCTGCTGGCCGTCTGGAAGACCGGCGCCGGATATCTGCCGCTGGACCCCGCCCACCCGGACGACCGCCTCGCCTTCATGCTGGGGGACATCGCACCGGTCGCCGTGGTCACCACGGCCGAACTCGCCGAGCGGGTCGCCTCGTTGACGACCGCGGCCGTCGTGCCGACGGACGACCCGGAGATCCGGCCACGCCCCTGCGGCCCCCTCACCACCGTGGTCCGCCGACCCGACCACACCGCCTTCGTCATCTTCACCTCGGGCTCCACCGGGCGACCCAAGGCGGTCGTCGTCGAACACCGCTCCCTGGTCGCCTACCTGGCCTGGGCCACCCACGAGTACGAGAGCCTGCGCCGCCGCGTCCTGGTGCACTCGCCGGTCTCCTTCGACCTCACCGCTACCGGCATGTTCGGCCCGCTGATCTGCGGCGGCACCGTGGAACTGGTCCGCTGGACCGCGAGCGGCCCCGACCAGGACGCCCACGTCACCCGGCCCGACTTCGTCAAGGCCACCCCCACCCATCTGCATCTGCTGAGCGCGGTCCCCGAGGAGTACTCCCCGTGCGGACAACTCGTCCTCGGCGGCGAGTCCCTCCTCGGTGACGTCCTGGACGCCTGGCGCTCCCGGCACCCCGGCGTGACCGTCCTCAACGAGTACGGCCCGACCGAGACCACCGTCGGCTGCAGCCTGTTCCGCATCGAACCCGGCGACCCCGTGCCCCCCGGCGTCGTCACCATCGGCACGCCCGCCTGGAACACACGCATGTACGTGCTGGACGCGCTGCTGCGCCCGGCACCCGTCGGCACCGCCGGCGAACTGTACGTCGCGGGCGACCTCGTCACCCGCGGCTACCACGGCCGCCCCGGCCTGACCGCCGGACGCTTCGTCGCCGACCCCTTCGGCCCGCCCGGAACCCGGATGTACCGCACCGGCGACCTGGCCCGATGGACGGCGGCAGGGCGGCTGGAGTTCGTCAGCCGCGTCGACGACCAGGTGAAGATCCGGGGCTTCCGCATCGAACTCGGCGAGGTGGAGGCCGTCCTCACCGCCCAGCCGGGCATCGACGCCGCCGCCGTGGTCGTCCGCGAGGACACCCCCGGCGACAAGCGCCTCGTCGCCTACGTCGTGCCGCGCGACGGACACCCGGCGGACCCGGCCGCCCTGCGCGGCGCGGCGGCCGGTGCCCTGCCCGACTACATGGTCCCCTCCGCCTTCGTCCCCCTGGACGCGCTGCCGCTGACCGCCAACGGCAAGATCGCCCGCAAGGCGCTGCCCGCGCCGGACCACACCGCCGAGGGCACGGGCAGGACACCCGCCGAGGGCCTGCAACGACAGGTGGCGGACCTCTTCGCCGCCGTCCTCGGGGTGGCCGACGTCGGCGCCGACGACGACTTCTTCCGCCTCGGCGGCCACTCCCTGCTCGTCGCCCGCCTGGTCAACCGGATCCGCGCCGACCTCGGAGCGGAGCTGTCCCTCAGGGAGGTCTTCGAGCACGCCACCGTCGCCGGACTCGCGGACCTGCTGTCGGACCGGCCTACGCGGACCTCCCGGCCCCCGCTGGTCCGCCGGGAACGGCCCGAGCGGGTGCCCCTGTCGGCGGCGCAGCGACGGATGTGGTTCCTCGACCGGCTCGACGGTCCCGCGCAGACGTACACCATCCCCGTCGTCCTGCGGATGACCGGCACCCTCGACCGGGACGCCCTGCGGGACGCCTTCGGCGACCTGGTCCGACGGCACGAAGTACTGCGCACGGTGATCGCCGACGGACCGGACGGGCCGCACCAGATCGTCGTCGACACCGAACCGCGCTTCGCGGTCCGGCCGTACGCCGCGGACGACTTCGCCGCGGGGCTGGCACAGGCCGCCCGGACGCCGTTCTCCCTCGACCACCAACCGCCCGTCCGCGCCGAGCTGTTCACCGACGGGGAACGCGAGCACGCGCTGCTGCTGCTCCTGCACCACATCGCGGGCGACGGCGCCTCCATGCGGCCCCTCGCCGAGGACCTCTCCACGGCCTACGCTGCCCGCCTCGCCGGCCACGCCCCCGACTGGTCCCCGCTGCCCCTCCAGTACGCCGACTACGCCCTGTGGGAGCGCGAACTGCCCGCGGAGCGCATCGAGTTCTGGACGCGGGAGCTGGCCGGCGTGCCCGACCAGATCGACCTGCCGACCGACCGGCCACGGCCCGCCGTCGCCTCCCAGCGCGGTGGCACCGTGCCCTTCACCGTGCCGGCCGCACTGCGCGGCCGCGTCGACGCGCTCGGCCGTGACCGGGGCGCCAGCGCCTTCATGGTGCTGCACGCCACGCTCGTCACCCTGCTGACCCGGCTCGGCGCCGGCGAGGACATCGTGGTCGGCACACCCGTGGAGGGCCGTCCGGACACCGCGCTGGAAGGCCTCGTCGGGCTCTTCGCCAACACCCTGGTACTGCGCGCCGACACCTCCGGCGACCCCACGTTCGAGGAGTTGCTCGACCGGGTGCGCGCGGCGGACGTGGCGGCGTACGACCACACCGACGTGCCGTTCGAGCGACTGGTCGAGGTCCTCAACCCGGCGCGCTCCCGCTCCCGGCACCCCTTGTTCCAGGTCATGCTGACGGTCAACCAGGAGGCCGTCGCCCCCACCCTCCCCGGCCTCGCCGTGACCCTCGGGGACGTGCCCGGCGACCGCGCCAAGTTCGACCTGTCGCTGACGTTCGTCGAGACCCGCGAGGGCGGCTGGTCCGGATCGGTCGAGTACGCCTCGGACCTGTTCGACCGGGCCACCGCCGAGAGCGTCGCCGCCCGCTATCTGCGCCTGCTGCGGGAGGTGACCGCCGACCCGGCGCGAGCCCTGCACACGCTGCCCCTGCTCACCCCCGCCGAACGCGAGGACACCCTCGTCCGGCGCAACGACACCGCCGGCCCGCTGCCCGAGGCGTCGCTGCCGGAGATGTTCGAGGCGCAGGTGGCACGCACCCCGCACGCGGTGGCCGTCGTCGCGGACGGCACGGCGCTGACGTACGACGAACTGAACCGTCGCGCGAACCGGCTCGCCCGGCACCTGATCACGCTCGGGGCCGGACCGGAGAGCGTCGTCGCGGTCGTGCTGCCGCGCCGCCCCGAGGTGGTCGTCGCCCTGCTCGCGATCCTGAAGACCGGAGCGGCCTATCTGCCGGTCGACCCGGCCAACCCGCGGGCACGGATCGACGCGCTGGTCGCCGACTCGGCGGCGCGGATCGTGCTCGACGAGGAGACCTTCCCGGCCGGCCTGGACCATCTCCCCGACAGCGACCCGGGCCTGCCCGTCCACCCCCACCAGGCCGCCTACCTGATCTACACCTCCGGATCTACCGGCCGCCCCAAGGGGGTCGTCGTCGCACACGGATCGCTCGCCGCCTACCTGAGCGAGGCGGTGGCGATGTACCCGGCCGCGACCGGCGAGTCCCTGGTGCACACCTCCCTCGCCTTCGACATGCCGGTGACCACGCTGTTCACTCCGCTGATCACGGGCGGCCGGGTGCGGTTCGCGGACCTGGACCACGACACCGGGACCCCCGACCTGCTCAAGGTCACCCCGAGCCATCTGCGGCTGCTGGAGTCCCTGCCCGACCGCGTCGGCGACGCGCGGAACCTGGTCATCGGCGGCGAGGCCCTCGACGGCAGCGCCCTGCGGGCGTGGCGCGCGAGGCATCCCGAGACCGTGGTGGTCAACGAGTACGGCCCCACGGAGGCGACCGTCGGCTGCGTGGTCCACCGCCTCGAACCCGACGACGACCTCGGCACGGGACCGGTGCCCATCGGCCGCCCCATCGGCAACGCGCGCGTGTACGTCCTCGACGACCACCTCCAGCCCGTCCCCGACGGGGTGTGGGGCGAGCTGTACCTCGCAGGCGCCGGACTCGCCCGCGGCTACGCCGGACGGCCCGGCCAGAGCGCCGAACGCTTCGTCGCCGACCCGTACGGTCCGCCCGGCACCCGGATGTACCGGGTGGGCGACCGGGCCCGCTGGAACCGTGCCGGTGTCCTGGAGTACGCCGGCCGCGTCGACGACCAGGTCAAGATCCGGGGGTACCGGATCGAACCCGGCGAGATCGAGGCCGCCCTGACCGCGCTCGACGGGGTCGCGCGAGCCGCCGTGATCGCCCGCGAGGACCGTCCTGGCGACCAGCGGCTCGTGGCGTACGTCGTCGCCGAAAAGCCGTCGGTGGTCGACGAGTTGAAGGACCGGCTCGCCACCGTCCTCCCCGCCCACCTCGTACCGTCCGCGTTCGTCGGGGTCGACGCGCTTCCGCTGAACGCCAACGGCAAGCTCGACCGCAGGGCACTGCCCGCCCCACCGGACACCGCCGCCGGTACCGGCCGGGCGCCGCGGACCGAACGGGAGGCCCTCCTGTGCGGGCTGTTCGCCGAGGTGCTGGGGGTGCCCGAGGTCTCCGCCGACGACGACTTCTTCGCACTGGGCGGTCACTCCCTGCTCGCCACCCGGCTGGCGGGCCGGATCGGTGAGGCTCTGGAGATCCGCTTCAGCCTGTCGGCACTTCTCGAAGCACCGACCCCGGCGGGACTGGCCCGCCACCTCGCGGAGGGCGCACCGCACGCCGCGTCGTGGGTGCCGGACTCGGAAGCCGAGCTGAGTCCCGCCCTGCGCTTCACATCCGCCGAGTCCCCCGCCGGTCCGCCCGACGCGCCGCATGCCGGTCCGGACGCCGCCGGCCCGCAAGAGATTCTGCTGACCGGGGCCACGGGGTTCGTCGGAGCCTTCCTCCTGGCAGAGCTGCTGCACCGGACTTCGGCGCGCGTGCACTGCCTCGTCCGTGGGCGGACCGACGCCGAGGCCGGCGAGCGGCTGACCGGGGCCCTGCGGCGCTACGGCATCGACCTCAGGCCCACGCCGGACCAAGCGCGGCTGCATGTCGTCCGGGGTGACCTGGCGGCAGGGGACCTCGGCCTCGACCCCTCGGAACGGGCGCGGCTGCGCGAGCGGGTCGACACGATCGTGCACAGCGGCGCGCACGTCCATCACCTCTCGCCGTACGACCGGCTGAAGCCGGCCAACGTGGAGGGCACCCGAACCCTGCTGCGCCTGGCCGCCGAAGGCAGGCCGAAGGCGTTCCACCACCTCTCCACCCTCGGCGTGTTCGGGCTCGGCCGGAACTCCCGGCTGGTCAGCGAGGATTCACCGATCGACGGTGAGAGGCACCCGTTCGGGAACGGCTACGCGGCGAGCAAATGGGTCGCGGACCGGCTGGTGGAGCGTGCCTTCGCGCGGGGGGCCGCCGGCGGCATCCACCGGCTCGGCCGCATCTGGGCCCACACCGCCACCGGTGCCGTCAGTCCGGACGACATGTTCTCCCGACTGCTCACCAGTTGCGCCGCGCTCGGCTGCTATCCGGCCGGACCGGATCTGGAGGAAGCGCTGCTCCCCGTCGACGTCCTGGCCCGCGCCGTCGTGGGGCTGATCCTGACGGGGACCGGAACCGCCCGTGTGCACCACCTCCACCACCCGCGCACGGTCGGAGCCGGTGTCTTCATGAGCGGGTACGACCGGATGCGCGGGACGGTCACCGAAGCGGTCCCGCTCACCGAGTGGCTGCGCCGTCTGCGGCGCGCGAGCGAACAGGGACAGGACCTGCCGATCCTGCCCTACCAGGCGTATCTCGAAGAGCACGCCAGGACGGCGCCGGACCCACGGCAGCCGACCCTGCAGTTCGAGAACGACAGGACACTGCAGCGACTGCGGGACCTGGCGGTCGCGATCCCGGACATCGACGCGGCCGCGATCTCCCGCTACTGGGCCTTCGTCGAACGGTGAGGTGAGCCGTGCGGACCGGCCTGCCGCCCTCCACATCGACCTGATGACCAGCCACACCGCCCGGACCACCGGCCGGAACCGTGGCCCCACTCCCCTCCGCCGGGAGGCGAAGCGCCTCCCGGCTCCCGAAAGGAACACCGACCCGTCATGACGAACCCCTTCGAGAACCCCGACGGCACCTACCTGGTCCTGGTCAACGACGAGGGCCAGCACTCGCTGTGGCCCGACTTCACCGCCGTGCCCGTCGGCTGGACCTCCGTCTTCGGCCCGGAGAGCCGCACCGCCTGCCTGGAGTACGTCGAACGCGAGTGGACCGACCTGCGCCCCAAGAGCCTCGTCCGGGCCATGGGCGAGTGACGCGGACGCAGCGGACGAAAGGGAACACGCACGTGAGCAGCGTCGACGTGACGCAGGCACCGTACGCCCCGGCGAGCGCCGACGGCACGGTGCGGTACGACGCCCGCACCCTGGCCCGGCTCGGCCTTGTGGCGGCGGAACTGCTGGACCAGGCGGGCGACCGGGTCGACGATCCGGCATGGGTGGCGCTCGCCCGGCACGCCTGGGAGGACGTCCCGGCCGACATACGGCGCACCGTGAGGGAGTTCCGCAGGCATGCGGGCCCCGACGGCGCCCTCGTCCTGAGAAGGCTTCCCATCGGTGCCGCGCGCCTGCCGCTGACCCCGATGGTGAAGGGCTCGGTCCAGCACGGTCCGTCCCTGCCCGCGGCGACCCTGCTGTTGTTCGCGGCCGGGCTCGGCGATCCGGCCGCCTTCGCGGCGGAGAAGTCCGGCGCCCTGGTCCAGGACGTCGTGCCGGTGCCCGGCCAGGAGACGGTCCAGGGCAACGTCGGCTCGGTGGAGCTCACCTTCCACACCGAGAACGCCTTCCACCCCCACCGCCCCGACTACGTCATGCTGCTGTGCCTGCGCCCCGACCACGAGGGCACGGCCGAACTGCGCACCAGCTGCGCCCGGCGCGTCCTGCCGCTGCTGACGCCCGGCACCCGGGACGCGCTCGGCAGGCCCGAGTACGTCACCGAGGCGCCGCCGTCCTTCGGACCGGCCGGCGAGGGCACCGCGCACGCCGTGCTCACCGGCGATCCGGACGACCCCGACTGGTGCTTCGACGAGGCGGCCACCAAGGCGCTGACCCCCGAGGGCCGGGCCGCTCTCGCGGAACTCGCCGAGGTGGCGCACCGCACGTACACCGGGGTGCTGCTGCGCCCCGGCGACCTCGCCGTCGTGGACAACCGGATCACCCTGCACGGCCGTTCGGCGTTCACTCCGCGCTACGACGGCCACGACCGCTGGCTCCAGCGGACCTTCGCCTTCAGCGACCTGCGCCGCTCCCGCGACCACCGTCCCGGTGACGGAACCGTGCTGGTCAAGTGACCCGCCAGGCGTCATCGGCCCGCAACGCGTCACGAGAATCGTCGACATGAAAGGTACGTGCTGACATGACCGAGACCGACCGGACGCCCTTCGCGGTGTTCGAACGTCACGAGTCGAACGTACGCAGCTACTGCCGCGACTTCCCGGTGGTCTTCGAACGAGCCGCCGGACACCATCTGTGGGACACCTCCGGACGCCGCTACGTCGACCTGCTGTGCGGGGCCGGCTCGCTGAACTACGGCCACAACCCGCCCCGGATCGTCGAGCGGGTGACGGCCTACCTCACGGCCGGCGGCCCGGTGCAGTCGCTGGACCTGCACACCACCGCCAAGGCCGACTTCCTGGAGCGGTTCACCGGCTTGATCCTCCAGCCCCGCGGCCTCGGCGACCACGTCGTCCAGTTCCCCGGACCGGCCGGAACGCTCGCCGTCGAGGCCGCGCTGAAGCTGGCCCGCAAGGTCACCGGGCGCACCGAGGTGATCGCCTTCACCGGCGGCTTCCACGGCACGTCCCTCGGCGCCCTCGCCGCCACCACCTCCCCGCTGCTGCGCGGCGCGGCGGGCGTACCGCTGACCGACGTCACGATCCTCCCGTACGGCGACGTGGCCGAGCCTGATCCGTTCGCCGCCCTGGAACACGCCCTCGGTCCGGGCGCGGCGACGCCCCCGCCCGCCGCGGTCCTGCTGGAGACGGTCCAGGGCGAGGGCGGACTGCACACCGCGCCCCGCGCGTGGCTGGCCCGGATCCGTGAACTCGCCGACGCCACCGGCACGTTGGTCATCGTGGACGACATCCAGGCGGGCTGCGGACGCACCGGTACCTTCTTCAGCTTCGAGGACGCCCCCGAACTCCGTCCCGACCTGGTCTGCCTGTCGAAGTCCCTCAGCGGAATGGGGCTGCCGATGGCGGCGCTGTTGATCCGGCGCGAGATCGATCGTTGGGCCCCCGGCGAGCACAACGGCACGTTCCGCGGCCACAACCTCGCCTTCGTGGCGGGCTCCGCGGCACTGGACCACTGGACCGACCCGCACTTCACCGACCACGCCGCCGAACTGACCGCCGCGATCCGCACCAGCCTCGCCAGCATCGTCGACGCCCTCCCGGCGGGTGCCGCCGAAGTCGTCGGCAAGGGAGCGATGAGCGGACTGAGATTCCCCGCCCCCGGGACGGCCGACCGGATACGGGGGGCGTTGTTCCGCGCGGGCGTCGTCGCCGAGACCTCGGGGGCGGGGCATGTGCTGAAGCTCCTGCCACCCCTGACGATCTCCCTCACCGAGTGGAAGGAAGTGGCGGACACCGTGGGCGACACGGTCCAGGTACTCGCTACGACGTAGTCGCCCGTGCCGGTCGCGATGGCGGCGGCACCGGGACGGCAGCCGTGACAGCGGCGCCCGCAGGCCGAACGCCGCCACCGTCCGACGACGGTGGCGGCGACTGCGACTGAGGCGACTGCGGCTGCGACCGCTACCAGGCGAAGGCCTCCGGGGACGGTCCAGGGCCGGGGAAGATCTCGTCCAGCCCGGCCAGCAGCTCCTCGCTCAGATCCAACTCGACGGCGCGCAGGGCGGATTCGAGCTGCTCCGCCGTGCGCGGGCCGACGATCGGGCCGGTCACACCGGGACGGGTGAGCAGCCAGGCCAGGGCGGCCTCGCCGGGCTCCACGCCGTGCTTGTCGAGCAGGTCCTCGTAGGCCTGGATCTTCGCGTGCACCTCAGGGCCGGACATGGCGCCCGCGGCTCGCCCCTCGCTGCGCCGGCCGCCCTCGACCTCCTTCTTCAGCACTCCGCCGAGCGCACCGCCGTGCAGCGGCGACCAGGGGATGATGCCGAGGCCGTACTCCTGCGCGGCCGGGATGACCTCCATCTCGGCGCGGCGCTCATAGAGGTTGTAGAGGCACTGCTCGCTCACGAGGCCGATGGTGCCGCCGCGGCGGGCGGCGATCTCGTTGGCCTGGGCGATCTTGTACCCGGGGAAGTTGGAGGACCCGGCGTAGAGGATCTTGCCCTGCTGGACCAGCACGTCGACGGCCTGCCAGATCTCCTCGAACGGGGTGTCCCGGTCGATGTGGTGGAACTGGTAGAGGTCGATGTGGTCGGTCCGCAGCCGCTTGAGCGACGCGTCCACGGCGCGCCGTATGTTCAACGCCGACAGCTTCTCGTGGTTGGGCCACGCTGTGCCGTCCGCGCCCATGTTGCCGTACACCTTGGTCGCGAGGACGACCTTGTCGCGGCGGTCGCCGCCCTTCGCGAACCAGGTGCCGATGATCTCCTCGGTACGGCCCTTGTTCTCGCCCCAGCCGTAGACGTTGGCCGTGTCGACGAAGTTGATGCCCGCGTCCAGCGCCGCGTCCATGATCGCGTGGCTGTCGGCCTCGTCGGTGTGGGGACCGAAGTTCATGGTGCCGAGGACGAGCCGGCTGACCTTGAGGCCGGTGCGTCCGAGCTGCGTGTATTTCATGGACTGCACGCTAGTCGCGTGGAGTGCGCTCTAGGCAAGCCGCGACTCGCGTTCCACACCGCAGTGACACATCCCTGACGAGCAACCAGCACACTCCCGCTGACGCCGGCCCGGGAGACCGTCGTCGGCCCGGACGGCAAGGCCCCGGCAACCAGATGGAAGGCTGCTGTCTTCATACGCGTTCGTAGGATCTCGGCATGTCCGATGCCTTCACGGTCCTGTGGACCCACGACACGTGCCGTGCCCTGCGCGGGGCGGGACGCGAGGGCGAGCGCCCGCCCGTCGCGTTCAGCGGTGTCCATTCCTCGCTCCCCGCCTGGTCGGGCGCCCACCCCGGGGACGAGGTGTACGCGCTGCACGTGAACCGGGGCGAGGTGCTGCTGGTGAGCCGGATGCGCGTGGTCGACAGGGAGCGGCGCGACTGCTGCGGCACCGCTCCGGCGACATGGCGGGACCCGGGGTTCCCCGGACACCACGACTGGGCGGCGCTCGGCGCGGGCGGCTGCGGTGCCGAGGCCGTCCACGTGGACGCCACACCGGTGCGCTTCGACCTGCCGGTACCCGGCGACCTCCTCGGACGACTGACCTGGCGCAACCGCCGAGGAGGGACCAGGGGCCTGAAGTACGTGGTGGACGGACGCCTGCAGCGCGTGGTCAGCCTCCAGGGGTTCTACCGCCTCACGCCCGAGTCGGCGGACGACCTCGCGGAGGTTCTCGGCAGCGCCGCCCTCTGACCCCGCCCGAGGGTCAGCCCGCCGTCGGGCCCTCGGAAACCTCCGCTCGTGTGAAGCCGCTGCTCCGCTCCACTTTCGCCACATGCAGTGTGTAGCTCCGGTACCACTCGGCTCGCCCACGCTTCTGCGCCGCGCGGTGTTCGAGGTCGGTGCGCCACTGCGTCAGCGCGTCGGCGTCACGGAAGTAACTGACCGTGATGCCCAGCCCGCCGGGGGTCTGCGCATGGTCCATCCCCAGGTAGCCGGGGATGTCCTTCACCAGGTCCTCCATGCGCGCGTTCGTCTCGGCGTAGCCGTCCTGCTCCTGGGTGCGCACCGTGGTGAACACAGCTACGTAGTAAGGGGGTTCATGGGCCTCGACGGGTGCGACGGCCGCTTCCGAGTGATCGCTCATGTCGCTACCGTACGGCGGGACGCACTCCCCGCGTGCCCCTCACGGAAGCTTGGGCTCCGTAGGTCCGTCCGGGCCGCCTCCCTGGCCACCTGGACGGTGCGGAAGCCTCTGCGGTAGGCCGACGGCGAGGTGTGCATGATCTTGGTGGAGTGGTGGCGGTAGGTCACCGGTGACGCGAAGCCGACGGCGGCCGAGACCTCCTCCACGGAGGCCTGTGAGGTCTCCAGCAGCGGCAGGCTCGCCCGGACCCGCTGCGAGATCAGCCAGCGGATCGGTGAGATGCCCTGGCTCCGCGCGAAGTGACGCAGATAGCCGCGCTCGGACATCCGTGCCTCGCGGGCCGGCGTGCTCACCGTGATCGGCCCGCCCAGGTTCTTCAGCGCCCAGGCCATGCTCCGCGAGAGCCCGTCGTCCTCGGGCGGCGCCGCCACCGACGGAGGTGGCCGGGGCCACCGGAAGAGGCCCCGGGGCCCGGAGCGTCGAGGCGACCGTCTGTCACGTCGCCGACCAGCCGCTCACCGTCGGCCGGCGCGCCCTGCTCAAGCACACCACCCGACGGTCAGGGCGATCGTCGAGGAGATCCCGTCGCGGCTCACTCTCGACGCCCTCGCGCAGCACCCCGCCCCCGGCAGACCGGTCGCCGACGACATCGGCCGCGTCAGGATCCGCACCGCCGAACCGGTCGCTCTCGACTCCTGCGCCGACTCCCGCCGCACCGGCTCCTTACTCCTCATCGCCCGGTCCGACGGCTCGACGTTCGCGGCCGGCATGGCGGACCCGCGCTGGCCGGACCGCCCGGCTCGGCAGGCGCGACGGGACGTCTCGACGGGCGCCGGTACGACCCAGGCGAGTGCCGTGCACCCGTCAGACGTCGAAGCGACGGCAGGCTGCCTCGATGTGACCGAGGTACTGGTGGGTCCAGTCGCACATGCCATCGACCGTGGCTCGCAGAGCGCGGCCCGGCTCGGTGAGGGTGTACTCCACCCGCGGCGGCACGGTGGGGTGCACCCTCCGCTCGACCAGTCCGTAGCGCTCCAGCATGCGCAGGTTCTGGGTGAGCATCTTGTGGCTGATGCCCTCGACCTCGTTGCGCAACTCACTGAAGCGCAGGGTGCGTTCTCCGAGCCCCTCGATGATCAGGAGCGCCCACTTGTTGGCGACGTCCGAGAAGATCTCTCGCGCCAGCGAGTCGGCGCGCCTCAGGTCCGCGTCTTCGGGCGAGCCCGTGTACTGCTTGGCCACTATCAGGTTCCCCAGTCACTGAGAAGTGCGTTCTTCCAGGTCAATGCCGCTCTCCTGCCGTTTCATAGTAACCATGGGAGAGCACGTGGGTCCTGGCTCCGCGGAAGCGAACCGACACCGACCTCGCGAGCGGAAAACGAGGTGCCGGTACCGGTGGCGCATCCATACCCTCGTCCCCATGCGCCACGAATCCGCCCTGCTGAACGTCATCGATGTGGAAGCCACCTGCTGGGACGGACAACCGCCGCCCGGTTCCGTGAACGAGATCATCGAGATCGGTCTCACCGTCGTGGACGTGTCGAGGCGGTGCCGTGTGTCCCGGCACCGGGTCCTGGTCCGCCCCGCGAGGTCGGCGGTGAGCGACTTCTGCACGGAACTGACCGGCCTGACCCAGGCTAAGGTGGAACGGGGCGTCACCTTCGCCGAGGCATGCCGCATCCTCGTCGAGGAGTACGGGGCGGGGGAGCGCCCCTGGGCGAGCTGGGGCGAGTACGACCGTCGGCAGTTCGCCCGGCAGAGCCAGGCCGACGGGGTGGCCTACCCGTTCGGCTATCCGACGGAGCGCACCCACACCAATGCCAAGGCCGTGTTCGCCGCGGCGTACGGGCTGCGCAAGAAACCCGGCATGGGCCACGCCCTGCGCATCGCCGGACTGCCGCTCGAAGGACGCCATCACCGCGGCGAGGACGACGCGTGGAACATCGCGGCACTCGTCCTCGATCTGTCGGGCCGCGGGGCATGGCCCTCACCGCCACAGACGTCCAGACCGAGCGACCACCGTGAGCCGTAGCGGGCCCACGCGACGCCCCCCGTCCCCCCACGCCCCCGTCCCGGAGGCCTGGCTGAAACGCACCCGTTCGCCATAAACCGCTTTCAACACAGCCCGAGACGGCTGTACTTGTAGAGACGCCCGAGGCTCCACCAACGATCGGCGCCCGGAACGACAACCGGAACGGACACCATGAACACGGCCCTCACCGAAGGCCATTCACCCTCCTGCCGGGACCTGGTCGGTCTCCTCGCCCAGACCGACCGGCGCGCCGCCTACGCGGCCCTCGCCCTCGGCGCGACCTCCGTGGCGGAGGTCGCCGAACTGACCGAGCTCCGCCCACCGGCCGCTGCCGCGGCGCTGCAGAAGCTGACGGACGGCCGGATCGCCGCCTACGACAGCGAGAAGCGCACGTACACGCTGCTCGACGACACTTTCCGGCTCGCGGTCCAGGCCGAGGTCAGCGTCTCCGGTCGCGGCGGCGGAGACGGGGCGGGCTCCTATTTCCGCCGAGGTCGGCTCACCTCCATTCCGGGCAGGGCTGAGGTGCGCAGTCGGGTTCTGGCCGTGGTGAAGGACTCCTTCGAGCCCGGCGCGACCTACTCCGAGGCCAAGGTCAACGCGATCTGCGGCGAATGGTTCGACGACTGGGTGAGCCTGCGCCGTGCCCTGGTGGACGAGGGTCTGTTGCGCAGAAACGAGTCGGGTACCGCCTATCGGCGAGTCTGACGGTCGAGGGCGGTCCGCGTCGTGGTCAGGTCCTCTGGCGCAGGCAGCGGGTACACACCGGCCCCCGGTGGGGAGGAGCGGTCGGTTGCCACGGAAGCCGGGACAGAACACCGTGGCGGTGACGGCGACCGTCGGCGGCTCCACCCGCACCGGCGGCTCCACCCGCACCGGCGGCGTCTCTCCGACGGATGGTGGTCACCGGCCGCGCGGACGGACGCCTCGCCCGTGACGGGTGAGGCGCCCGCGAAGCTTCTGAGCTGGGATGGGGGGTGGTGGCCGGTCGGTGACGGTCGCTGCTCGGACGGCGCCCGCCGGCGTCCCGGGCCGACTCGGCGAGGTGGATGCCGTGAAGCGGTGGCGGGCTCTGATCGTCCTCGGGACGGCCCAGTTCCTGATGGTTCTGGACACGTCCGTCATGAACGTCTCGATCAGCCAACTGGTCGAGGATTTCGACACCGAGGTCACCGCCATCCAGGCCGTCATCACGCTGTACGCGCTGGTCATGGCCGCCTTCATGATCATCGGAGGCAGGTTCGGCGACATCCTCGGCCGCCGTCGGCTCTTCCTGCTCGGCCTGGTGGTCTACGGCACCGGCTCGGCCCTGACCGCCGTCGCGCCGACCCTGTGGGTCCTCGCCCTGGGCTGGTCGGTCATCGAGGGCCTCGGCGCCGCGATGGTGCTGCCGGCCATGGCCGCCCTCGTCGCCGAGTCCTACCGCGGCCGGGACCGGGCCGTCGCCTACGGCGTCATCGGCGGGCTGGCCGGGGCCGGGATCGCCGTCGGCCCGCTGCTGGGCGGCTGGGTGACGACGTACCTCACCTGGCGGCTCGTCTTCGCCGGCGAGGTCGTGGTCGTCGTGGCCGTGCTGTGCTTCCACCGCGTGATCACCGAAGCGCCCCGGACCGGGGCCCGCCCCCCGATGGACGGTGTCGGCGCCGTACTGTCCGCGACGGGTCTCGCCCTGGGCGTGCTCGGTGTGCTGCAGAGCAGTACCTGGGGCTGGGTACAGCCCCGCAACCCGCCGTTCACCGTCATGGGCTTCGCGCCGACCCTGTTCGTCATCGGCGCAGGCGTGATCGTCCTGTTCGTCTTCACGCGCTGGGAGCACCGGCGGGCGGCCCGAGGCACCGAACCCCTGGTCCACCTGCCCCTCCTGCACATCCCCGCGCTGCGGTCGGGCCTGCTGGCCCTGCTCAGCCAGAACCTCATCCTGCTCGGACTGTTCTTCACCATTCCGCTCTACCTCCAGGTCGTGCAGGGCTTCGACGCCTTCCAGACCGGACTGCGGCTGCTCCCCGTGTCCGTGACCATGCTCGCCGCCTCCCTGGTCGCCTCCCGGCTGGGCCGACGGGCCGGACCGCGCCGGGTGGTACGGCTGGCCCTGGTGACCCTGGCCGGGTCCATCGTGTGGCTGCTGTCCACCATCGACCCCGTCATCGACGACACCCAGTTCGCGCTGGCCATGGCCCTGCTCGGTGTCGGCCTGGGGCTGCTCGCCTCGCAGCTGGGCAACGTGGTGCAGTCCAGCGTGGGCGAGGAGGAACGCAGCGAGGTCGGCGGTCTGCAGTTCACGGCCCAGAACCTGGGATCAGCCCTCGGCACCGCGCTCATCGGATCGCTCCTCATCGGCTCCCTGGCCCAGGCTTTCACCACACAGGTCGAAGACAATCCGGCGCTGTCGCAGGAGGCCCAGCAGCAGACGAGTGTCGCGCTCGAGGCCGGGATCAGCTTCGTCCCCACGGATCAGGTGCGTACGGCGGCCGAGCGTGCCGGACTGCCGCCGTCCGAGGTCGACGCCCTCGCCGACTCCTACGCCTCGGCCCAGCTGGACGGCCTGAAGGCGGCGATCCTCGCCGCCGGCGGCATCACCGTCGCCGCGTTCCTGGTCACCCCGGGCCTGCCGGGCGGGGGGACGGACCGTCCGACGCAAGGCGGCACCGACCGTCCGACACCATCGGGGTCCGACCGTCCGACGCCACCGGGCCCGGATCGATCCAGGCCACGCGGCTCCGGCGCACCGGCCGCCCCGCGCCGCTCGGAACACTGAGGCAGCGGCGACGGAGACCACGATCTGAAGGCCAGGGAGGCGGAGACGATGTCCACGAGCGAGCGAGCCGCGTCCCGGGACGGGCGCGGCGCGGAGCGTCGGGCCCGAGCCGACTACACCGGCGGCGTCTACGGATCGATGCTCGCCTCCTCCGTGATCATCGGCGCCGGGAGCCTGGGGACCTACCCCCGTCTGGAACTGGTCCTTCTGCTGCTGCTCACCGGCCTGGTGTTCTGGATCGCGCATGTGCACGCCCAGCTCTTCGGGGCACGCCTGGCGCAGCGGTCCCCGGACCGCCGGATCGTGCTGGAGGTGTGCCGCGACGAGTGGCCCATCGTCAAGGCCGCCGTCCCACCGGCCGCCGCCGTCGCGATCAGCCCGCTCCTCGGCCTCGATCTGTCGGGAGCCCTCTGGCTGGCGCTCGCGGTCGCCGTGGCGGGACAGGTGGGCTGGTCGGTGGTCGCGGCCCGCCGAGCCGACGCCCCGTGGGGCCTGGTCGCCGTCACGGCCTCGGTGAACCTGCTGCTCGGCCTCCTGATCATCGCGTTCAAGCTCTACCTGACCCATTGACCCATTGACCCATCGCCCCGCTGACCCACCGACGTCCTGCCGCACCTGCGCCATCGACTCACCTCCCCGGGGTGAGGCCGGGCCGGGGCCCCAGGACGGACGATCGCAGAGAAGGAACGCAGCCCGCCCGTACCCGGCCATGGGGGCACACCGCTCATGCGCTACGAGATCCGCGTCGACGGAAAGCTGTCGAAGGCGTTGACCGGCGCCTTCCCCGAACTGGACCATGTGGTGATGTCCGGCCACACTGTCCTGTTCGGGCACGTCGTCGACGAGGCGCATCTGTACGGGCTGCTGGCCCGCTGCCAGTCCCTGGGGCTGCGCGTCCTGGAGATGCGTCAGCTGCCGGAGTGAGCCGGGAGCCGCCGGGGTCCTGGAGGGGCGCTTCGCCGGGGGGCCTGGAGGGGGCGCGCTTCGCCGGGGGAGCCCCGCAGCCCGGCGAGCGCTTCAGAGGCTCTCGGGGAGCGCTTCAGAGGCTCTCGGCGCGGACCCGACCCGTGCGCGCGGCCACGCCCAGCGCCTCGAAGTCCCGGTCGTTGCGGTCGGCGTAGGACTGTGCGAACTCGGCGAGCGCACGGTCGAAGCGGTCGCTGCCGCCCAGGTACGCGGCGATGGCGACGGGGTCGCCGGAGCGGGCGTGCGCCCGAGCCAGACTGGCGCCGCACAACCGGGCGAAGAGCCGCAGCAGGCCGGGATCCATGGTCTCCGGGCGCGCGATGCCCTTCCAGTCGCGCAACTGCCGTACGTAGAAGTCTCGTTCGCGCCCGTCCAGACCGACGACATGGGTCCAGCCCAGGAAGATGTCGCTGGTCGTCTGCATCAGCCGTTGCCCCGAAACCACCCGGCGGCCCTGGTTGTCGTAGCTGTCGCCGCCGAGCTGCGCGGAGAGGACGGACTCCTGTGCCTCCTTGGCCTGGAGCAGCAGCGGGTCGGAGTCGTCCCGGCCGAGCAGCAGCACGATCCAGCAGCGCGTGCCGACGCTGCCGACGCCCACGACCTTCCGGGCCATGTCGACCACGTGGTAGCGGCGCAGCAGATGCCGGCGCTCGGACGACAGGGTCCGTACGTACTGGTCCAGCACGTTCCGCAGCTCCGCCTCCTGGCCCTTCGCGGAGGAGTCCGCCAGCAGGTCCCGGAGCGGGGTGATCAGCGGGGGGTCGGGTGTGATCATCCGGCCCTCGGCCGTGACCCGGGTCAGCTTCTCGAAGGCCTGGAGCTGGGTGCGCGTACGGGCCTTCCTGGCCGCCTCGGTCGTACGGCGTCTGGTCTCCTTGTCCATCGACGAGGCCATCAGCTCCCGCAGCCGGTCGGCGTCGTCCTGGGCGTACCAGATGTCCAGGGTGCGCATGCCGGCGAACTCGCGCATGCGGCGCCGGTACGCCTTCACGCACGTCCGTACCGCCCTGTCCTGCTCCTCGGTCGAGAAGCCGTTCGCCCGGCCCGCGATCACGAAGCTGGCCGCCAGCCGTTTCACGTCCCATTCGAACGGCCCTGCCAGGGTCTCGTCGAAGTCGTTGATGTCGAAGACGAGGTGGCGTTCGGGCGAGGCCAGCAGCCGGAAGTTGAGCAGATGGGCGTCACCGCAGAGCTGCACGGTCAGACCGGTGTTCGGAAGGGGGCCGAGATCCGACGCCATGATGGCCGCG
Source organism: Streptomyces akebiae (assembly GCF_019599145.1). NCBI lineage: Bacteria > Bacillati > Actinomycetota > Actinomycetes > Kitasatosporales > Streptomycetaceae > Streptomyces > Streptomyces akebiae. The sequence continues at coordinate 9,317,585 of NZ_CP080647.1, forward strand.
GCGCCCCGGTAGAAGCGGAACGGGGATTCGAGCATGCGGCCGTAGCGGATGGGCACCAACTCCGGAATCCGGGTGGCCGACTGACGCTCGATCACCTCGATCGGGTCGGTCCGGTCGGCGTCCGCGTCCGACTCGAACCAGCCGTGGCAGGACCGCGAGGCGCGTTGACGCGCCTCCCGGCCGTGCGCCGCCCTCTCGGCCACGGTCGGTGATGCCGTGGATGCGCTCGCACTGGTCATGACACACACCTCCTGGGCCGCCGGCCCGGCGGCGTACCGTCCACCCTCCTCGACCGTGCGGTGCTCTCGGATCACCCGCCGGGGGTGATCCGACAGTCGGGGCGGGGTGCGACGCTGGCCCGACGAGGTCACCGCGCACCTGTCGTGTGCCGAAGTCGCCGACGGTGCCGAAGCGGCCCGTTCGGCCGCGAGGACGCGAGGAGGAGCCATGACCGAGTCCCCTGGCCCGGCACCGCGTACCGGGGCGGACGACTACAGGCCTGGTGAGGCCGGGGCGAAGCCCGGGGCTGACCTTGCGCCGGGAGGAGGGGCTTCCGGAGTGCCGGGTGACCCGGCGGAGGTGCTGGGGAGGGTCGGCCGCTCCTGGAAGTGGATCCTGGGTTCGGCGCTGGCCACGCTTGTGCCGGGCGTCATCGTCCTGGTCTGGCCGGACGGGACCCTGCACGTTCTCGCGGTCCTGCTCGGGCTGTACCTGCTCGCGATCGGGGCGTTCCGCTTCGTCGACGTCTTCGCCCGGGAAGAGGCGGGAGAGCGCCTGCCCGGGCTGCTCCTGGCGCTGCTGTACGTCCTGGCCGGCGTCCTCTGCCTGCGGAACCCGCTGCAGACCATCACCGCGCTCTCGCTGATCGTGGGGATCGTCTGGCTGGCCACCGGCATCCTCACGCTCTACACCGCCCTCGCCGCCAAGAACATGCCCCACCGGGGCTTCGTCCTCGGCGTGGCGGTGCTCGGCATCGCCGCGGGGATCGTGGTGCTGGCCCTGCCGACCGAGTCGGCCACGGCCCTGACCCGACTGCTCGGCCTGTGGCTCGTCCTGCTCGGCCTCGCCGAGGCGACGGTCGCCCTCGCCTGGCGCGCCGCCCTCCGCCGGGCGGGCGTCACGGGCTCCCGGGCATCGACCACGGACGCCCTCTGAGTCTCCGCACAACCCCGAGGAGGACCCATGTTCCCGGGCAACGACTCCGTACCACCGAACTCCGAACCGGCCGACGCCAACGGACCGGGAGACGAGGCCGACTCGGCCGGCGGGGATGCCGCCGGCGCGGAGAGCGGGTCGGGTCCTGGTGGGGGGGACCGGCCCAGGTGGGGGTGCCGAACCGGGCGGTGGGGTCGGGGCGGGTGGTCGTGGCCCGGGTGCCGGGGCGGGTGGGCATGGGGCTGACGGGCCGGGTGGGCATGTGCTCAGCTCCGAGGAGCGTGCCGAGTACGAGCGGTTGCGGCGGGATGCCGGGGTGCGGCATCGGCGGTTGCGCAAGGCGGGGCCGCGGTTCTGCTCGTGGTGACCTTGCTGCTCGCGCCCCTCGCCGTCGTCGCGGCCTGGGTGCAGGACACCGTCGCCGACACCGACCGGTACGTCGAGACGGTCGCTCCGCTGGCGTCCGACCCGGCGGTACAGAACGTCGTGATCAACCGGCTGACCGACGAGGTCGTCAAGAACGTGGACGTCAAGGCGGTGACGGACGCCCTCACCAAGGTGCTCGCCGACAACGGCGCGCCGCCGCAGGTCGTGGCGGGTGCCGAGGCCCTCGACGGTCCGTTGCGCTCCGTCGTCCGGACCGTCGTGGACCGCAACGTCACCCGCGTCATCATCAGCGAGTTCTTCAACAGGTCCGGGAGGGCTCGAACCGGCGGGCGCACGCGGCCGTGGTGCACATGCTCACCGGCGAGCGGGAGGGCGCGCTGCGCGCCACCGGCGACACGATCCAACTCGACGTCGGCGCCGTCGTCGACCAGGTCCGGGAGCGTCTCGTGGACGCGGGCTTCGACAAGGCCGCCGCCGTCCCCGACAGCGACCGCACGGTCACCCTTTTCCACACCGACGTACTGGGCAAGGCGCAGGACGCCATGCGGCTGCTGAACATCCTCGGCACCTGGCTGCCCGTCATCACGATCGCCCTCGCCGCCCTGGCGGTGTGGACCGCGCCCGGCCACCGGGTGATGACGCTGATCACGGCCCTCGGCATCAGCGTGATGATGGTCGTGCTGCTCGTCGCGCTGGCCGTCGTCCGCCGTGTCTACCTGGACGCCGTACCTCCCTCGGCCCTGCCGCCCGACGCCGCCGGGGCCATCTTCGACACCTTCCTGCGCTTCCTGCGGGACAGTACGCGCACCCTGCTCGTCGTCTTCCTGGCCACGGCGCTCGCCGCCTATCTGTACGGCCCCGGGCGGGTGGCCCGCCGGGTGCGGGCCCTGGCCGGGTGCGGGCCCTGGCCGGGTGCGGGCCCTGGCCGGGCGCGGAACCACGGCGGCCGGGCGGTCGCTGCGGCAGGCCGGAATGAGCACCGGCCGGACCGGACGCCGACTGGCGCCCCACCCCCGCTGGACCACCGGCGTCGTCCTCGGCGCGGGCGCGCTGGCCCTTCTGCTCTGGAACCACCCCACGGTCGGCGCGGTCGTCCTCGTGGCCGTCCTGGTCATGGTCGTACTGGCGCTCGTGGCGGTGGCCGCCGCCGCGGCCGACCCCGCCCCGGACGAGGCCGGTCTCACCCGCCCGGGGTGAGGCCGGCCGGCTCCGGTCGTGGGCACGCTGAGAACGGCGCCGACCCTGGCGCCGCGGGCGCGCCGAGGACGGCAGAACACCTGCCGGGCGTACGCCCGGGACGGAGGAGAGACATGAGTGGTCCGACGTACCTCGCGTACGACTACCCGCTGCTGAGCGTCTTCTGGTCCATGCTCCTGCTGTTCCTGTGGATCATGTGGTTCGTGCTGCTCTTCCGGGTCGTCGTCGACATCTTCCGTGACGACGACATGAGCGGCTGGGCCAAGGCGGGATGGCTGGTCCTCACGATCCTGCTGCCGTTCCTGGGCGTCTTCGTCTACGTGATCGCCCGGGGCAAGAACATGGGCCGCCGCGAGGTGGCACAGGCGCGCGCACAGCAGGCCGCCTTCGACGACTACATCCGGCAGACGGCCACGGGCGGCGACGGACGATCCAGCAGCGTCGACGAGCTCGCCAGGCTGTCCGAGATCCGTTCACGCGGCGACATCACGGACGACGAGTTCCGCCGCGCGAAGGAACTGGTCCTGAGCGGCCACGGAGCCTCGGCGGGCACGGGCGCAGGCCCCACCGCCGCCGGGCGCTGACCCGGACCCGACACGACACCCACCGCACGACACCGAATCGAGGCAACGGTATGACCGCCACACACACCGGACGCATGCACTCGACCAAGCGGTCACGGCCCTTCGCCGAGGGGCTGACGGCCTTCGCCGCCGTCATGCTCATGATCGCGGGCGTCCTCGACATCTGCCGGGGCGTCATGGCCATCGCCGAGGACGACGTCTTCGTCGCCACCCAGGACTACGTCTTCCAGTTCGATCTCACCGGCTGGGGCTGGGTCCACCTCGCCCTGGGCGCCGTGGCCGTGCTCGTCAGCCTGGGCCTCTTCCAGGAGTCCCTGTGGGCCCGCGTCGGAGGCGTCGCGATCGCCGGCCTGATCATCATCGCCAACTTCCTGTCCCTGCCGTACTACCCCGTCTGGTCCATCGTGATGATCGCCTTCTCGGCCTTCATCATCTGGGCCCTGTGCGTGGTCAGGCGGGACGATTCCGGGGACGCGCTCCGCTGAGGGACCGGCTCCGCGGAGGGACGGGTCCTCGCGGCGGGGGCGTAGAGGATAGGTGGGGCGCTTCGGCGCCTCTCCTTCCACAATCCGTCCGCGCTGTGCGAGGGGGACGGCCCCGGGAGCGCTCCGGCCGTTCCTTCGGGTGGACCCCGGCCTCCGACCGGGCGGGTCCGGCCGCGCACCGGATGCGCGGGGTCCTCGACGGGGAGCCGGACCGCGAGGCGGTGCCGGCCGGCTTCGTCACCTCCCTGGAACCGGGCGACGAGGGGCTGCCGCGAGAGCTGCTCGGCCGGGCGAAGGGCGAAGGGGACCACTGAGGCCTGCGGAGGAGGCGCGGTTCGCGCTGCCGTGGGGCGCGGTCGTCCCGAGGGTGTTCTCGGGCGACTCGGACGTGACGACGGTCGTCCTTCTGTACGCTGCGACGCCTCTGTGACGTTCGTGCGTGCGGGGCGTGGTGAGTCGCCTGCGGCGCCGATCCGTATATCTACATGCATGTAGAGTCCTGCGCGTTCGGTGATCACGACCGCCGGACGTCCAGGGGGCAGGGCAGTCGACCGGCCGGGTGCGGCCGAGGCGGGGGAGGGCCGGTGAGTGGTACGGGCAGGCGGCGCGCGGGTGCCGGAGGCGGGGGCACGCGGCTGACACGACGGGGCCGGACGGTGAGCTGGCTCGCGGGCGGCGCGGCCCTGCTCGTCCTCGGTGTCGGCGGGGTCGGGGCCTGGGTCTACAAGGACCTGGACAACAACATCACGGGCGCCGACGTCGACGGCAAGCTCGGCGGGGACCGCCCGGTCAATCTGAGCCCGGGTTCGAAGAACATCATGGTGGTCGGCTCGGACAGCCGCGACGGGGCCAACGCGAAGTACGGCAAGGACCTGACCACGATGCAGTCCGACACCCTCATGGTGCTGCACCTCCCCGCGAACCGGGAGTGGGCCACCGTGGTGTCGTTCCCGCGTGACTCCTGGGTCGAGATAGCGGCGTGCGAGAAGGGCGACGGCAGTACGTCGGGCCCGCACCTGGCGAAGATCAACGAGGCGTTCGCGATCGGCGGCTCCAGCGGCGAGGTCGCCGGCGCGGCCGCCTGTTCGATCAGGACGGTCGAGGCCAACACCGGTCTGCGCATCGACAACTTCATGTCCGTCGACTTCCAGGGCTTCAAGGGCATGGTCGACGCGCTGGACGGCATCGAGGTCTGCCCCGAGCAGGCCATCAAGGACGACAACGCCCTCCTCGACATGGAGGCCGGCTGCCAGACCGTCGACGGAGAGACGGCACTCGGCTATGTACGGACCCGCTATGCCGTCGGCGACGGCTCCGACATCGGGCGCATCGGCCGGCAGCAGGAGTTCATGGAGACCCTGGCGGCCAAGGCCAAGTCCCGTCTGACCAGCCCCACCTCGCTCTACGACTTCCTGCAGTCCGCCACCAAGTCGCTGACCACGGACGAGGATCTCGACGGTATCGACCCGCTCTACGACCTCGCCTCCCAGCTCAAGGGCATCCCGAGCGACCGGCTGACCTTCCTGACCGTCCCCAACTACCCCCGTGAGGCCGACGTCCCCACCGACAGGGCCAACATCGTCTGGCAGTACCCGCAGGCCGCCGATCTGTTCACCTCCCTGGCCAACGACAAGGAGGTCGACAAGAAGAGGCTCCAGGCACAGGCCAAGAACGACCTGATCTACGCCTCCGACGTGCGGGTCCAGGTCCTCAACGGCACCGGCGTCTCCGGGCGGGCCGCTGCCGTCGCCGAGAAGCTGCGCGAGGCGGGGTTCACCGTCGTCGGCACGGGCAACGCGCCCGAGAACACGGACACCACCACGGTCGCCCATCCGGCCGACCTGGCCAAGCAGGCGAGGGTCCTCGCCTCACGACTGCCCGACGCCAAGGCCACACGGTCCGCGGACGCGGCGGCGGGAGTGGTGACCCTGGTGGTGGGGTCGGATCTCGATCTGGAGGAACTGCGGTGAACGGGGCTGTCGCGGCGGGGATGTGGCGGCGGGCCCGGGGTGACGAGGCTGTGCTGACGGGGCTGTGCTGACGGGGCCGCGACGGCGGGCTCGTCGTGACGGGCGGGTCGTCGCCCTCCTCGCGGCCTCGCCGCGGCCCGGTGGTGGCCGGCCGCGGCGAGGGTGCGGTCGGGGGATCAGCTACCGGTCAGGGAGACGGCCACGTCCGTGATGTTCAGGGGGAACTTGGACTTCGCGGCGTCGTTCACGAGCGTGAGCTGCCCGGTGAAGACGTTGACGGTGTAGAGGGAGGGCGTGCTCGCGCCGTAGGCGGTGAGGGTGGCGAAGGCGGTGTTGTCCACCGTCTTGCCGCCGCTCAGGGTGCTGTAGATGTCCATGCCGGCGTTGATCTGGGCATCGATGCCGAGGTTGCCGGTCGGGGCGAGCGTGCCGTTGTTGGCCGGGGACTGGATGACGACCTGGTCGCTGGTCGTGTTGATGTCGAACAGCGTGGTCGCCGTGGACCCGTCGAGGTCGTTGTTGGTGTAGGCGGCGGCGGAGACGCCCTTGGTCGTGCCCTCGATCGGCGGGGTGGTGAGGTTCAGGTCCTGGATCGTCGTGTGGTCGTTGAGGTTGTGCCGCAGATTCTGGCCGTTGTCGCTGATCACGCGTAGCCGGTCGGCCGCCGGGTTGAAGTCGACGCCGAAGTTCGTGCCGTTCAGCGCGTACTGGAGCTGGGACACCTTGGTGACCACGACGTCCTGGCTGCCCGTCGGGATGGTGATCGTGTAGATGCCCCCCTTGTTGCCCACGCCGTACAGCACGCCGTTCTGCACCCGGAAGTCGATGCCGATCAGGGCCGTGTCGCCGCTGAGGCCGGTGACGGCCCTGACCCAGTTGAGCACGTCCGCCCGGTCGGTCCAGAACGCCACCATCAGGGTGCCGTCACCGGTGATCCCGTAGGCGCGGAGGCTGGGGGCGGCGGCGGGGGCGGCCGAACCGGTGCCCGGCGCGCCGAGCATGAGCGCGGTCGACGTGACCATGACCGCCATCGCCGCCATGATTCTCTTTCGCTTGCCTGCCTTCATCGGAGTTTCCCTCCCGTTTGGGCGTGCGTCCTTGTCCGACGCTCGGTTGAGGAATTTCCGTACTCCTGCCCGTACTGATTGCCGGAACCGTTCCGAAGCAGAGCCGGAATGATTGCGACGCTCTTCCCCCACGGGTGGGTACGCGGCTCTCATTAAGGCCGCTTTACGACTCCTACACAAGCGGAAGCCGTGACGGAAACGACCCGATCCGGGAATTTTGCGCACGGTGACAAAAACCCGGTCGGCCCACTTGCCGCCGATTTATGCGGAGTGATGAACGCCGTCCGGATCCCGACTGTCGGCCCGTTCGACCGGAATGACATGCTCGTGTCCATGGGGAGCCTCTTCGCCGAACTGGCCCGCCAGGCGTCGACCAACGCCCGCCGGGAGGTAGAGACATACGCACGCGAGATCGCGGAGTTCGGGTTCCTGCGCAAGGACCCCCGGGCGCGGGCCGAGACGTTGGACCACGCGGTCTGGCTCCGGCACCGCACTGTCGAACTGTCGCCAAACAACAGCGAGTTGAGTGACGACGATCTCGAGTACATCGCGTCCATGGGGGAACTGCGGGCCGGCGCGGGCATGTCGCTCGACGCGCGGCAGCAGGTGCTGCGGGTGCACACCGCGCTCATGCTGCGCGAGATCAACGAGGCGACCGAGGCCCAACGCCGCGCCGGTGTGGACGAACTCATGCGGATGATGACCTGGTTCGCCCCGCAGGGCGAGCGCGGCATCGGCGCCTACCGTCAGGGATTCGTCCGTGTGCTGCGCCGTCGAATGCCGTACGCCGAACAGGTCGCCCTGCTGGCCCGGTCATTGCTGAACGGGGACCCGATAGCGGCGGAACTCGCCGAGGCCGTCGACATGGAACTGCCGGACCGGTACGCGGTGACGGTGTTCCGGCTGCCGGACCCTCCACCTGTCGACCGCATCCTGGAAAACGAGATCGACACACTCGTGAAGAGTCACCGATCCCCCGTCGTATGGGGTTCGCGGGGCGGTGACGGGAGCGGTGAGCTGATCGCTCTCGTCCCCGTGAATTCCGGTTCCGGGCGGGCCGAGAATGTGCCGGAGCACACCGCTTTCGACCTCCTGCCCGACCTCGCCCCGGAACATGTGGCGGACGTCGTCCGGGACGTGGCCCGGGCCCTCGGCCGGCCCTGCGCCGTCGGCACCGCCACCGCGCCGCTGCCCGAGCTGTCCGACGCGCTCGACAGAGCCCGGCGGATCAGTGACACCGCCCCGCTGCGACGGGCCTCCGCCCGGCTGCGGCCGCACACCCTGGCGGACCTCTTCGTCGAACTCGCCGTCGCCGACGTGCCGTTCGTCGACGCCTGGTTGCGCGCACTGTCCGACCGGCTGGCCGCCGGCCCGGACCTGCTGATCACGCTCGACACGTACTACCGCCACGACATGCACCGCGGTGCCACGGCGACCGCCCTGAACGTCCACACCCGCACCCTCGATTACCGGCTGCGCCGGGCGCGGGAGCTCACCGGCATCGACCCCGGCTCGACCCGGGGGGTGCGGACACTCAGCGCGGCCGTCGCCCGGCGCCTGTCGGGAGCGTGGCGCTGACCCTGCGGCGCGCCGGTCCTCGCGGCCGCCGTACCCGCGTCGGCTTCCCGGACCGGACGGCCGCCGTTCCCGCGTCGTCGCCGATGCGGCAGGCTGGGCCCGTGAGCAACAGTGACTCCCTCTTCATCAAGATCTGCGGTCTGAAGACCGAGCAGGACGTCGACACCGCCGTCGAGGCGGGCGCCGACGCCATCGGCTTCGTCTTCTCGGCCAGCCCGCGCCGTATCGACGCCGCGACCGCCGCACGGCTGGGCCGCCGTGTGCCGGAGCACGTCCTGACGGTGGGCGTCTTCCGCCAGGAGCCCCTGGAGGACGTGCGCTCCCTGGCCGCCGCGTCGGGGATCCGGGCGATCCAGCTGCACGGCCCCGACGACCGTGCCTACTACGACGAGCTGGCGACCGACGACCGGACGCTGATCCGTGCCGCCGCGTTCGGTGACTCCGTACCGCGCTGCGGCGAGTTCGGAGAGGACATGCTCCTCCTCGACGCGCCCGTCCCCGGCTCGGGCATCGCCTGGGACTGGGCGAGCAAGCCGCTGGCGGGCTCCGGGGAGAAATGGCTCCTCGCCGGCGGCCTCACCCCGGAGAACGTGCGCGACGCCGTCGCCGCCACCGAGCCCTGGGGCGTCGACGTCTCCAGCGGTGTGGAGCAGCACCGAGGCGTCAAGGACCCAGCTCTGATCAGGGAGTTCATCAGGGCGGCCCGCACCGGGAGGTGACGCACGGCGGCAGCGGTGCCCCGCGCACGGCTGTGCGTCACGGGGCCGGAGCTGTGAGTGGTGCCGCCCGGCGTTCCCCCGGAAGTGACCCTGGGGTAGGGTCCCAGCGTTCCGGCTACCGAATGAAGGTGGGCCGGTACGGGGAGTGTCGGAGGGGCGGCATGGTGAGGGAAACCCAGTCGGGTGAGGGCGTGTCCGTGGAGCTGGACGGTGCGGGGTTGGAGGCGATGTCTCCGGAACCGTTGCTGACCCGGGACTACGAGACGCGTCCGTCGCTGGTGTACGAGCGGCTGAGGCAGCGGCACGGCGCGGTGGCGCCGGTCGATCTGCTCGGCGTCCCCGCCTGGCTGGTGCTGGGCTACCGCGAGGCGCTCCAGGTGCTCCAGGACGACGCCGGCTGGCCCAAGGGCCTGGAGAACTGGCGGGCCAGGACCGAGGGCCGGGTCCCCGCCGACTGGCCGCTCGGCCCCTCCCTGGAGGTCAACCACGTACTCATCCAGGGCGGTCCGGGCTACCGGAGCCTGCGGACCGCGTGGGACCAGGCACTCAAGCCCTTCCAGGACCCGCGCAACCCCCAGGCCAAGCGGCTGAAGGCCGCCGTCACCGCCTACGCCGACGAGCTGATCACGCTCATGGGCCAGGCGGGCGGCACGGGGCTGGCGGACCTGTCCGCCCAGTTCTCCCGGCCCCTGCCGCTCATGGTGGCCAGCCATCTGCTCGGCTTCCCCGGCTCCCAGGGCGACGACGCCCTGATGGACATGTGGCGGGTACTGGACGCGGGTCCCGACGCGGGGCCCGCCCTGGACCGGCTGCTGGGCGCGCTGGCCGAGCTCGCCGAGCTGAAGCTGAAGACGCCGGGCGAGGACTTCCCCTCCTATCTGCTGGCCGCCCACCCGGACCTCTCGCTCGACGAGTTGGCCCGCGAACTCTTCATGCTGCTCGGCATGACCTCCGACCACGTCGGCATCCTCGTCTCCAACACGGTCGTCGAGGTCCTCTCCGGCGAGGACAGCGTGCGGGCCAGCCTCTCGGCCGGGATGGTCCGGGAGGCCATGAACCGGGTCGTCATGCGCAAGCCGCCGCTGGTCAACTTCGTGCCGAGGTTCGCCGCCGCCGACACGAGACTCGGCAACTACACGATCCGCGCGGGTGACCCGGTCTGGGTCTCCTCCGCCGCGGCGCACGCGGATCCGCTCTTCGCCGACCACGTGGCCCCCAGCACCACGGTCAGCACCCGGGCGCACCTGTCCTGGGGGGCCGGCCCGCGTCAGTGCCCGGCCCGCGAGCTGGCCTCGACGGTCGCGGCCGTCGGTGTGGGCCGGTTGTTCGAGCGGTTCGCCAACCTGGACCTCGCCCTCCCCGTCGACCAACTGCCCTGGCGTTCCTCGCCCTTCATGCGGGGCCTGCGCTCGCTGCCCGTACGGTACGAACTCGCGCCGACCGCCGAACGGCCGGTGGCGGAGCCGACGGAGTCGGGGGACACGGGCGCGGGGGACACGGGCGCGACGGAGACGGTGACGCCGGACGTGGCCGCCCGGCAGCGCTCCTCACTGTGGCGCTATCTCACGGGGCTGATCCGTCCCGGCCGCTGACCGACGACCGCGCGTACCGTCGCGCGCCGACCGGCGCGCGACGGTAGGGCGCGGGGTGGGGTAGGACGCGGGCTCCCGGTCTTCGACTCGCCGGTCTCGGCCGCGGGCTCCCGGGTCTTCGACTCGCCGGTCTCGGCCCTGCGCGTCGGTGCGCGGCCCGAAGCCGGGCTGCTGCGGCGGCTCGGCGTAGGGGCGGTCGGGGAGCCTCGCGCGACGGCGTCCCACGCCCAGGGCGCGCACACCGGTTCGACGGCCGTCGGCCCCGTCGGACGGCGTCTCCACGAAGGGGCGAGCCCGGGGCAGCAGGGGAAGCAGACCCGTCACCGGGGGTGGCGGGGGACGACCTCGCCGGCCTCGGCCCTCCGTGCCGGTCGGCCCGCCGGTTTCAGCCGTCCGTGCCTGTGAGCAGGCGTCGCGGATTGGTGATCCGGAAGGCGTACGCGGCCGCTCCGCCCAGCCCGAAGCCGGGCTGCTGCGGCGGCTCGGCGTAGGGGCGGTCCGAGCCCTGGACGACGGCTTCCACGCCCAGGGCGCGCACCACGGCTTCGACGGCCGTCGGACCGTAGGACGACGTCTCCACGAAGACGCCCGGGTCCACCCCGGCGTCGCGGCCGTCGCCGCGGGCGGCGAAGCGCTCCCCGTGCAGCGGGGCGAGCCCGGCCAGCAGGGCGAAGCAGACCCGCAACCGGGGGTGGCGGGGGCGGCCGAAGGCGCGGAAGGCGAACCACGCGGCGTGCATCTGCTGGACGTAGGGGACCATCGCGGGCCACCAGCCGGGCCCCTCGGCACCGCCCGGCGCTGGACCCGGGTGGACGAACAGGGGGAGGTCGCGCTCTTCGAGGAGGTCGAGGAGCGGGGCACAGCGGGCGTAACCTGCCGCGTCGGCAAGGGCGTTCGCCGGGAGCTGGAGACCGGCGAAGCCCCGGTCGAGGTCCGCGGCGGTCGCCTTCGCGTCGACGTCCCGTACGCACGCCGCGGCCCAGGCGCCGAACGGTTCGGGGAGCGCCGCGGAGCCCTCGTGGTAGGCGTCGAGCAGGGGGCGCGCCTCGGCCGCGGGCAGCCACTCCACACCGATCGGGGAGGAGAGTGAGACGAGGGCCCGGCCCAGGCCGTCGCTGTCGGCGAGCTCGGTACGGCGGGCGATGTCATGATCGGCGGGCGGGAGCTCGTAGGGCGGCTCGCCGTCGAGGAACAGGGTCCAGCCGTCCAGGAACGGCGGCTCGCGGCGTGACCTGAGGGCCGCCACCAGCGAGGGGGTCCACAGATGCTGGTGCACGTCGCAGTTGGTCATGACGCTCCTCCCACCAAGGCCGGCGCTTCCCCGGTCAGGGCGCGCGGGGAACGACCACCCGGTAGCGGGCCCGCGCCGAACGGTACATCCCCGGTGCCGTCGCCGTACTCCCTCGTACGAGGGAGTAAATCCACAGAAGGAGGGGATATCGGGCACCCCCGGTGCGGCTTGGTGTGAACGTAACGTGCCGTTCACGGAATTCCATTGACTGTCATTCACTCACCGACAACTCTGAATGGCCATATGTAGTCGGGTAAGGGGCAGTCTTGATCAGATTCGACGCGGTGAGCAAAAAGTATCCCAACGGCACGACAGCGGTGGACGACCTGTCCCTGGAGCTGGCCGAGGGCGGCATCACGGTCCTGGTCGGTCCTTCCGGCTGCGGCAAGACCACCACCCTGCGCATGATCAACCGCATGGTGGAGCCGACCACCGGCACGGTGAGCCTGCGCGGCCGGGACATCCGGGAGGTCAACGCGCCCGAACTGCGCCGGGGCATCGGATATGTGATCCAGCACGCGGGACTGTTCCCGCATCGCACGATCCTGGACAACATAGCCACGGTTCCGCTGCTGCTGGGCTGGGGCCGCAAGAAGGCACGGGCCCGGGCCGCGGAACTGCTCGAACTCGTGGGTCTGCCCGCCGAGATGGCCAAGCGCTACCCCAACCAGCTCTCCGGCGGGCAGCAGCAGCGCGTCGGAGTGGCCAGGGCGCTGGGCGCCGACCCGCCGGTGCTGCTGATGGACGAGCCGTTCAGCGCCGTCGACCCGATCGTGCGTGCGGAGTTGCAGGCCGAGTTCGTCCGGCTGCAGAAGGAGCTCCACAAGACGATCGTGTTCGTCACCCATGACATCGACGAGGCGATCAGGCTCGGCGACAACATCGCGGTGTTCCGCACCGGCGGCAGACTCGCCCAGTTCGACACCCCCGAGCGGCTGCTCGGCAGCCCCGCCGACGACTTCGTGGCCGACTTCGTGGGCCAGGACCGGGGCATCCGCAGGCTCTCCTTCGTCGACGCGGCCCGACTGCCGCTGCGCGACGGCCCGGTGCTGCCGTCCGGGGCTCCCGTCGCCGAGGCGCGGGCGGCGGACGCGCCCTGGGTGCTCGTCGTCGACGAAGCACGCCGGCCGCTCGGCTGGGCCGCCACCGCCGGCCTCCCGTCGACCGGCACTCTCGCCGACGCCCCCCTGACCCCCCTCGGCCACACGTTCAGCCTGGCCGGTGACTCCGCACGAGCCGCCCTCGACTCGGCTCTCCTCTCGCCCGCCCGTCTCGCCGTCGCCGTCGACGCGGAGGGCGCGGTCGCCGGAGTCGTGGACGCGCACGAACTCTCGACCGCGGCGACCGCGGCCGGTTCGAACGGATCGGTCGGCGCGGCCGGTTCGGAGGATTCGGCCGGGGCGCCGACGCCGAAGACCCTGGCCGTCGACAAGCCCGCAGCCGAAGACAAGCCCGCAGCCGCCGAAACCCAGGGCGGTGTCGACCGATGACCGGGGACGAACCGCTCGTCCGGTGGCAGTGGATCGCCGATCACACCGGAGAACTCGCCGAGTACACCGGCATCCATCTCCGACTCGGCCTGCTGCCCGTGCTGTTCGGACTGATCGTGTCCGTGCCGCTCGGCATCCTGTGCCACCGCTGGCGCTGGCTCTACCCGCCGGTGCTGACCGTGTCCAACATCCTGTACTCGATCCCGTCGCTCGCCCTGTTCATGATCTTCGTCCGGTACACGGGATTGACCGAACAGACCGTGATGATCCCGCTGACGCTCTACACCCTGTCCGTGCTGGTCCCCAACGTCGTCGACGGACTCGCCTCGGTCCCCGAACCCGTCCGGCTCGCGGCGACCGCGATGGGCTTCGGCGCCGTACGCAGAGTCGTCCAGGTGGAGCTGCCGATCGCCGTCCCCGTCGTCATCGCCGGCGTACGCGTCGCCGCGGTCTCCTCCATCAGCCTCGTCGCCGTGGGACAGCTGATCGGGCAGGGCGGCCTCGGCTACTACATCACCCGCGGCCTCCAACTCGACTTCCCCACCCCGATCGTCACCGCGATCGTCCTGATCATGCTGCTGGCGCTCGCCACCGACGCGCTGCTGGTCCTGGCGCAACGACTGCTCACCCCGTGGTCCCGGAACAAGGTGACGTCCGCATGAACGACTTCCTGAACCAGATGGAGCTCGTGGGGGACTGGCTGACCTCCTCGGCGCAGTGGCACGGCGACGAGGGCATCCCCCAGCGGCTCCTGGAGCATCTCACCTACAGCGGACTGTCGTTGCTGTTCGCCGCCCTCATCGGGCTGACGTCCGGACTGCTCGTCGGGCACACCGGCCGGGGCGCCTTCGCCGTGGCCAGCGTGGCGAACCTCGCCCGCGCGATCCCCACCTTCGGCCTGGTCGTCCTCGTCGTCACGCTCGCCGGACTCAGCACCGCGCCCGTCCTGGTCGCTCTCGTCGCCCTCGCGGTACCGCCGATCCTGATCAACACCTTCGAGGGCGTACGGGGCGTGGACCCCGCCACGCGGGACGCCGCGCGCGGCGTCGGCATGACCGCGTGGGAGGTCCTGACCCGGGTCGAGGTGCCGATGGCGCTGCCCCTGATCCTCCTGGGCCTGCGGGTCGCCGCGATCCAGGTCGTGGCCACCGCGACGGTCGCCGCGTATCCCGGCCTGGGCGGCCTGGGCCGCTACATCGTCGACGGACTCTCCCGCAACGACTACGAGTTGGTGATCGGCGGTTCCACGGTCGTCGTCGTCCTCGCGCTCGTCGTCCAGATCGTGTTCACCGCGTTGCGACGCGTCGTCGTCTCGCCGGGCCTCAGGGTCTCGGCGTCGAAGTCCTGAACCAGAGAGGAACATTCCATGCGAGGCATGTACCGAGGCGCGGTGTTCGGCCTCATCACCGCGCTGACCCTGACCGCCTGCGGCGGAGGCGGCGACAGCGACGACAACCCGCTGACCGACGGCGGCGACGGCAGCGGCAAGTCGATCGTCGTCGGCTCGGCGAACTTCCCCGAGAACCAGCTGCTCGCCGAGATCTACGCGCAGGCCCTGGAGGACAAGGGCCTGAAGGTGACCCGCAAGTTCGACATCGGGGCCCGCGAGGTCTACTACGACCAGGTCGTCAAGGGCGGCATCAGCGTCTTCCCCGAGTACAACGGCGCACTGCTGTCGGTGGCTGTCGACAAGAACAGCACCGCCACCAGCACCGAGGACATCAACGCCGAACTGAAGGAGAAGCTCCCCTCGTCGGTGGAGATCCTCGACTCCGCCGCGGCCGAGGACAAGGACTCGGTGACCGTCACCGCCGAGACCGCAGCCAAGTACGACCTCAAGACCCTCGCCGACCTCAAGCCCGTCGCGGGCGACCTGACGCTCGGCGCCGGGTCGGAGTTCAAGACCCGCGTGCAGGGCGGCGTGGGCCTGGAGAAGGTCTACGGCGTCAAGTTCGGCAAGTTCCAGCCGCTCGACGCGGGTGCCCAGAGCACCCTGGTGAAGCTGCTCAAGGACGACAAGGTGCAGGCCGCCAACCTGTACACCACAGACCCCGCCATCGTCGCGGACAAGCTGGTGGTCCTGGAGGACCCGAAGAACCTCTTCTCCTCGCAGAACGTCACCCCGCTCGTCTACAAGGCCGCGGTGGACGACAAGGCGAAGGAGGCGCTCAACGCCGTCTCCGCCAAGCTCACCACCGAGGACCTGCTGGAGATGATGAAGAAGCTGGTCAACGACAAGGAGGACGCCGACACCGTCGCCGAGGACTGGCTGACCTCCGCCGGTCTCGTGAGCTGAACCGGGCGGAGCCGACCGGCTCGGCCCCACCATGACCGTCCGCCCCGACCCTGCCCGGCACCACGCAGCGAGCACCCTGCCGGGCAGAGGGAGGGGACCGGGCACGACGACCGGCTGGAGGACCGTATGACGGACGCCGCCGTCGGCGCTGCCGCGCGGCTCGAACGGCTCTTCGAGGGCCGTCGGCTCACCCCGACACAGCGCCGCATCGCGCACTGCCTGGTCCGGCAGGCCGCGGACGTGCCCTACCTGTCCAGCGTGGAGCTGGCCCGCGTGGCCGGGGTCAGCCAGCCGTCGGTGACCCGCTTCGCGGCCGCCCTCGGCTTCGACGGCTATCCGGCCCTGCGCGACCACCTGCGGGCCGTCGCACCCACCGGGCACGGCTTCGACGAGCGTCCCACCAACCCCTACCAACGTGCCGTACAGGCCGAGATCGACAATCTCCGACACCTGGCGTCGCTGCTCACGGACCCCGAACCCGTCGAACGCGCCGGCCGTCTGCTCGCCGCCTCCCGGCCCCTCCCGGTGCTCGGCCTGCGCGCCTCGGCGGCCCAGGCACGCGGCTTCGCCTACTTCGCGGCGAAGGTCCACCCCGACGTACGACTCCTCGACGAGGGCGGCTCCCTGCTCGCCGACCGCGTCGACGCCGCCCGCCGCGCCGGCGCGAGCGCGCTGCTGTGCTTCGCGCTGCCCCGGCACCCGCGGGAACTCCTCGACACACTCGCCCACGCCCGGGGCGTCGGCCTGACGGTGGTGACCGTCGCCGACGGCACCTTCGCCCCGGTGGCCGCCCACAGCGACCTGCTGCTCCCCGCCGCCGTGGGCACGGATCTGGTCTTCGACACCGCCGGCGCTCCCCAGCTGCTGGGCCAGGTCCTCCTGGAGACGATGTGCGACGCCCTCCCGGACGCTCAGGCCCGGCTGGAGGACTTCGACCTGCGGGCCGCCGCGCGCGGCCTGTTCGTCGAGTGACGGGTCACGTCCGCGCCGACGGACGGACCCGGCACCCCGAGCGACCCGGCGGCGCGGCTCACTCGGTGGAGCGCAACGCCTTCCAGACGGGCGGCCGTACGACACCGTCGAGCGCGAGCCCCTTGTCCTGCTGGAAGCTCTGCACCGCGGCCTCCGTGTCGGCGTCGAACTCGCCGTCCACGTCGAGGCTGTAGCCCCGCTTGCTCAGCATGCACTGCGCCTGGAGGACGCGGTCGCCGCTGTCCCCGAGGCGGGTGCGTCCGTTGCCGTAGTAGTACGTGCAGTCCGTGAGCCAGGCCGGGGTCGAGGGCTCGGTGGACGGGTCGGTCGGCTCCTGGGACGGCTCGGTGGGGGCGCTGCTCCCGGGGGTGGGCGCGGACGAACCGGTGTCCGGGTCGTCGTCCGTGCCCGTGCCCGTGCCCGTGCCCGTACCCGGGCCGGAGCCGGTGGCGGTCCCGTCTGGGCGCCGGGAATCGCCGTCGGCAGAGGTCCGGTCGTCCGCGCCGGACACCTCCGAGTCGCTCGATCCGCCGTCCGGGGCGGCGCCCGCACCCTCCTGGCCCGAGGCCGCCGACACCGAGGCGTCGTCGTCGGGGAGGAGGGCGTCCGCGGACCGCGTCGTACCCCGCTGCGGCGAGGCGGTGGTGGTGGAGGGGCTCAGCAGGGTGAGGACGACGACACCGGCGGTCGCCGTGCAGACGGCGACACCGGCGGCCCCGACCAGCACGCGCCTGCGGCGGAACCGGAAGCGGGGCGGTGCCGGTGGTAAGGGCCGGGCCGAGGCCTCGGCGGGGGGACTCGGCGGCGGGTCGGTCGCCGGAGCCTGTCCGGCCCGTCCGGGGCCGGGCTGTTCGAGGGGGAGGCGACGCAGGGTCTCGTAGGCCCGCTGCCGGGCGAGGATCCTCCCGCCCAGCGGTTCGGGCCAGTCGAAGGCAGCGGGCGGTCGGGCCCCCTCGGAGGCCGGTGAGTCGGACGAGGCGGCCTCGGGCCAGACGGACTCGGGCTCGCCGGGGCGGGGCGCGGCGGCTTCGGGCTCGACGGGGACGGACGCGGCGGATTCGATCAGCTGTTCAGGCGTCGGCCGCTGTCCTGGCTCCTTGGCCAGACAGGCGCCGAGCAGGGCGGCGAGCGTGGCGTCGGCCGCCGCGATCTCGGCGAGCACCTTCGGGTTGGGCTCCTCGAAGGCGACCCGGTGCATGACGTCGACGCCGGTGCCGTCACCGAACGGGGCGCTGCCGGTCGCCGCGAAGACCAGCGAGCAGGCCAGCGAGAACACGTCCGAGGCCGTGTCGCAGGCGCCCGTGCGCAGATACTCCGGCGACATGTAGGCCGGGGTGCCGACCCGGTTGCCCGTGCCGGTGATGGCGCTCGCGTCGGCGGCCTTGGCGATACCGAAGTCGATGACGTGCGCGCCCCGCGCGGACAGCAGGACGTTGGACGGCTTCAGGTCCCGGTGCACGATTCCGGCGGCGGACAGGTCGGCGAGGGCCTGTCCCAGTTCCGCCACCAGCCGCCGGACGGCGTCGACGGGCAGCGGACCGTCCTCGTGCACGGCCGCCGCCAGATCGAGCCCCGGCAGGAACTCGGTCGCCATCCACAGCAGTTCGTCCCGGAAACCCGTCCCGGCCAGGCGCGGCATGCGCGGCGTCCGCACCCGGCTGTGCACCGACGCCTCCTGCTCGAACCGGCGGCGGAACCGCACGTCCTCCGCGTACTCGGGCCGGATCACCTTCACCGCGACGAGGTCGGGGCCGCCGTCGGCGGGGCGCGCCAGATAGACGCGCCCCATACCGCCGCTGCCGAGCAGCCCCTGCGGCACATACGGACCAATCCGTTCCGGGTCGCCGGGACGCAGCGGCAGTGCCCCCGCCTCCCGCAGCGCCGGAGCCCTGTCCGCTGAACCCGGTGGGACCGGCCGCTGGTCTGACACAACACCCCCGAAAGAACTTTTGGCGTACGTCAGTTCGCCCCCAGAAGGCTGAGGCTAGCTCAGCGAGGGCTCGCGGTCATGGGTTCGGTCACTTCCGGCTCCCTGGATGACTCACGCGTCGGTGCGTCGCACCTCCGTCGTGCCCGAGCCGACCGGACCGATCCGCAGCACCGTGCCCGTGAGATCGGTGAAGGACTCGACCCGTACGCGGCCCTCTCCGCCCGGCGTGGTGCCCTTCACCCGGTACGCCGTCGGGTCGGCGTCCCCGATCTCGACCTCCACGAGGGCACGGGAGTTCGGCGGCACGGTCACCCGGGTGGTGTGCGCGTCCTCGGACCGCCGCACCAGGACCGACACCGGCCCGCGCACGGAGGGCACCGTCCCCTCGACCTCCGTCAACGACCCGGTCCTCGGCCGGATGCGGAACGCGGCCGCACCGGGCTCGCTGACCTGGACGCCGAGAACGTGCCGGGCCACCGCGTTGGCGGGAGCGGACGCCCAGGCGTGCGAGAGCGTCATGTTGGACTTCAGCGCCGGGTCCCACGCCTCCGTGACGATCGTCGCCCTCAGCGCGTCCAGCATGTGCAGCCACGAGTTGGTCGCCGTGGAGGTGAGCAGGGCGAGCGCGGCGTCGGAGCGGCCCAGTCGGAACAGCGCGTCGAGCAGGAACTGCGACCCGTACACGCTCACCTTCATGCCGCCCGCCGCGAGGGTGTCGCCCAGTCTGGCCCGCACCTCCTCGTCCAGCGCGTCCGCGACACCGAGTGCCACCGGGAAGGCGGTCGCGTGCTGGGCGCTGTGCGCGGTGCCGACACCGTCGAGGAAGCGCCCGCCCGCGCTGTCGAGGAGGGTGGCGCGCATGGCGGTGGCGAGGGTGTCGGCCCGGCCGCGCAGGGCGGTCGCGTCGGCGTCCTTGCCGAGGGCCGCGGCGCACTCGGCGAGCGCCTCGAAGGCCGCGTACTGGAAGGCGTTGACGACCGTGTTGACGTTGGTGAACACGTAACCGTCACGGCTGGCGGTCGGCCAGTCGACCAGATCGCCGAGGTTCTGGCTGGTGCTGCCGGGCGCCTTGCGGACCAGCCCGTCGGAGTCCAGGTACGAGGTGAGGTTCTTGGCGGTCAGCAGGTCGTAGTCCTTGGCGAGCTGCCGGTCGTCGCCGGTGGCGAGGTAGTCCTCCCACGCGGAGATCGCGCACATTAGCCGGTACTCGGTGGGCCAGGTGCCCTTGCGGACCAGATAGTCGTTCGAGAAGCGGGCGAGGGCGTAGGAGCGCTGGACGCCGTACTCCGAGAGCTGGTTGATCAGCGCGTCGCCCTCGTACGGGCCTCGCTCGCGGGTGGGCGTGTCCGTATAGAGGTCGCCCCGGGTGGCCTCGATGGAGTAGCGGCACAGCTCCCAGACCCGGTCCAGGTCGGCGTCGGAGCTGCGGAACGAGGCGTGCGAGTCGTCCCAGTCGAGCTTCCAGGCGCGGCCGGTGACCACCGCCTCCGACAGGTCGAGCGTGGTGCGCAGTTCGGCCCAGCGGAAGCCGCGGTAGCCCCAGTGCTCGAAGCGCTGCTCGCCGTCGCGCAGGGTCCACACCTCGCGGTAGGTGTTGGTGGCGCGCAACTGGTACCGGACGGTGCCGTCCGCGTTCAGCTCCTCGCCGAGCCGCACCTCGACCGTGTCGCCCGCCTCGCCGGTGACCTCCAGGGCCAGGCCGCCGACGATCTCCCGGCCCAGGTCGACCAGCCAGCGCCCCTCGGCGACCTCGGTGACGGAGGCGGGGGTGACGTCGTGCGGCCGCACCGCCTCGATCAGCGCGGGGACGAGACCGTCGATCGCCGTGCGGACGACCGGCTCCAGCCAGTCGCCGTCGTCGAAGCCGGGCTTCGTCCAGCCCACCGGCTCGCGGCGCAGGTCCCAGTACTCCTGAGGAACGGTGAAGTAGCTGCTGCCCGCGCTGCCCTTCGCGGGCAGCAGCCCGGCCTGGCGGCGCGCCTTCCAGTGGTCCCCGGAGGCGACGGTCGAGCGGCTGCCGTCGGTGTACGTGATCTCCAGCTGGGCCAGGAACTTCTGCTGCGAGGTGGTCCAGCACAGCGCGGCCAGCGCGTTGGGCTGCCCGTCGGACCGCAGGGTGGAGGTCACGTCGAAGGCCTGGTAGGCCGTTCCGGTGCCGGAGCGGACGGACGCGTAGCCGACGGCGCGGCCGTTGCTCCACACCTTCGCGACGTACTGCCGGGCGGGATCGGGCGAGGTGGCCGCCACATAGAGGACGGCCGCGGCTATCTCCCGGCCGGGCTTCGTGTCGTACTCGTGGCGCAGCAGCGCCCAGGTGTCGTCAGCCCCGTAGGAGGAGAGCGAGGAGGCGCCGGCCGGGAAGGTGAGGACGCCGCCGGAGACCGTGCCGACGGTGAAGGTGCCCTTGTCGGAGGCGAAGTCGTCGTCGAGGAGGACCGTGCCGTCGGTGGCCGTGAAGGTCACCCGGTCGTAGGTCTGGGACTCGGTGAGGCCGTTGCGCAGACCGATGTTGCCGGAGGCGTAGCGGCTGTCGGTGGTGGTGTCGACCACGGTGCCGTTCACGGTGGTGGTGAAGGTCGAACCGGTCATGGTGACGCTCACGTCCACCCATTCCCCGGCGGTGACCGCGAACGGCAGCCGCACCTCGCCGAGCACGGTGTACGTGCCGCCCACGCAGACGTGCTTGCGCAGCACACCGGTGGTGCCCGCGCGCAGCTGCCACAGGTAGTTGTTGGCGGTGTTCGTGGCCCGGAACCACAGTCCGGCGGCCACCGCGCTGATCCTGACGCGGACGGTGAGGGTGCCGTCGGTCATCACCGGCCCGGCCGGCGCCCAGATCGGCTTCGCCTCCCACTCGTCCTCGACCGAGGTGGCCAGCAGGGCCGGCTCCGACCAGGCCGACCGCTTCTCGCCCCAGCTGCTGACCCGCCACCAGTAGGCCGTACGGGGCTTCAGCGGCGGGCCGTCGTAGGGGACGGCCGTGCAGTCGGCCGACTTCCGCCTGCCGGAGTCCCACACCAGCTCGTCGTCCTCGAAACCGTCGGGGGTGGCCGCCAGTTGCAGCTGGTAGGCCCGCTGCACGGTGCCGGCGCAGAAGTCCGGCACCTGCCAGCTGAAGCGGGGGCCGGTCCCGGCGCTCGTGCCGAGGGCCCGCGGCAGCAGATCGGTGAGCGTTCCGGTGGGCGCGGGCGGCTGCCCGGCGGCCGTGACCACGGCTCCCGGCCCGGGGGCGGCGAAGGCCCGGGGCCCGGACAGGACGACGGAGGCGGTCACGGTGCCGCCGAGTTGGAGAAGTCTTCGCCGTGAGAAGTCGCGTGCCATGGTGCACCTTCGGATCGGGGGGTTCGGCGGGTGGGAGGGGGTGGGAGGGTGGAAGCCCGTGAAGCCCTGAAAGGTTTCAGCGTGATTGCCCGGAGGTTATGGTTCCGCGCGGAATCCGGTCAATGGTTGGGGCGCCAGTGAATCCTTGGGATTGAAACGATTTAACCGGTGTGAGGGCCGACTGCCGCCTGACAGGGCGATGAGAGGCAGCCGGACGCCCCCGGCCTTCCATCGCCACCGGGCTCGGCTAGAGTCCGCCTCACCTCGGCCGGATGTCCTGGCCGGGGCTGTGCGCAGGGGGTACGGCAACCATGGGGCCCGAGAGAACGGACCTGCCCGGTTACGAGATCCAGGAAGTCCTGGGCCAGGGCGGGTTCGCCACGGTGTACCGGGCCCGGCAACTGGCCGTGGGCCGGGAGGTCGCGCTCAAGGTGGACAGCAGGGTGCTCTCCACACCCCGCGACCGGCAACGCTTCCTGCGGGAGGTCACGGCCGCCGGGCAGCTGTCGGGACACCCCCATGTGGTCCCGGTGTACGACGCCGGGGTCCTCGCCGACAACCGCCCCTACATGGTGCTGGAGCTGTGCCCCGGCGGCTCCCTGGGCGACCGGCTGCACCGCCAGGGCGCGCTCCCGGCCAAGGAGGCGCGCGACATCGGCGTGGGCCTCGCCGACGCGGTGGCCGCCGCGCACGCCTCCGGGGTGCTGCACCGCGACATCAAGCCCGGCAACGTCATGGTCAACCGGTACGGGGGCGTCGCCCTCACCGACTTCGGCCTCGCCGCCATGCCCCGGCCCGGACGCGAACTGTCCGTGACCCGGGAGGCGTTGACCCCCGCGTACGCGCCGCCCGAGGCCTTCCGCATGACGGACCCCAGCCCGGCGGGCGACGTGTACTCCCTGGCCGCGACCGTCTACGCCCTGCTGTGCGGACGCCCGCCGCACTACCCGGAGGACGGCACGCAACTCAGCCTCGCCGAGCTGATCGTCCGCCACACCTGGCCCTACGCCGACATCCCGGGACTGCCGCCCGCCTTCAACACGGCGCTCCGCCACGCCCTCGCCGCCGACCCCGCCCACCGCCTGTCCGACGCCGGCGCGTTCCGTGACGCGCTCGTCGCGGTCGACCTCGACACCGTCGACCTGGGCGGCGGCGGTGGCTTCGGCCCGGCGCCCGCCATGCCGACGGTTCCGGCGTACCGGGGCGGGCCGCCCACGACGATGCCGCCGTACGCGGTCGCGCCGCCCACGACGATGCCGCCGCCGTACGGGGACGCGCCGCCGTACGGGGACGCGCCGACGAGCGGGGGAGGGGCGACCGTGGTCCCCGGGCCGGGCGGATCGGGTGGGGCGGGCGGTACGACCGTCGTTCCCGGGCCCGGTGGCGACGGTGGCGATCGTGGACGCAAGGGTGCGGCGCGGCGCCGGCCGGTGCTGATCGCCGCGTTCGCGGCCGTGGCCGTCTCCGTGAGCGTGTCGGTCACCGTGGTGACCTACCAGGGCGACGACCGGCGGGAGGGCGGCACGGACGGCTCCCTCTCGTCCGCCGCCGCGTCACCGTCCGCCGGGGCCGCCGACGACAAGGGCACCTCGGGGTTCGGGGCGGCGACCACCACCGAGAACTGTCCCGCGACGGAGGTCGACGGCGTGGGCGGCCGATGCGTCGAGACCCCCGAGTGCTGGAGCGGGATCGTCGACATCTCCGGCATCGTCACGGTCAGCCGCGCCGACTGCCAGGCCAAGCACGTGTGGGAGACCTTCGCCATCGCCCCCCTGCCGAAGGACGGCCAGACCAACAACGCCCGCGACCTGATCAAGCACCCCGATGTGAAGACGCTCTGCTCCCAGAAGGTCATGTCCGCGTCGATGGCCCCCGAGGGTCGCCGGGTCGCCGGGGAGTGGAGCGTCGACCTCATTCCGCCGAGCGCGGCCGAGTGGGCCGACGGGCTCCGGGTCTTCCGTTGTGTCGCGGCGGCACGGACCGACGACGGCGAGAAGACGGGCAGCCAGTTCGCGGTGGGGAGCTGACGGGGATTCGGTGCGATCCGGCGGCTCGCGTGGCACTGAGGGTCACACGGAAACCGGCAGGCCGCGCGGACACGACTGTCCTCGGGCGCACCGACCGGGTGGAATGTCCGATGATCGTACAGTCTGGACTCAGGAAGTGACTGGGCTCACATGGCACTGAGTGACACGTTTCTTGTGGTGTAACGGCATCATTGCCGAAACCATGGTGTCCTCATGGCAGCTCGAAGGGATCAGGGATGCTCCGCAAGGTACTGGTCGCCAACCGTGGCGAGATCGCGATCCGCGCGTTCCGCGCCGGCTACGAAGTGGGTGCGCGGACGGTCGCCGTCTTCCCCCACGAGGACCGCAACTCGCTGCACCGGCTCAAGGCCGACGAGGCCTACGAGATCGGCGAACCGGGGCACCCCGTGCGGGCGTACCTCTCCGTCGAGGAGATCATGCGCGCCGCCCGGCTGGCGGGCGCCGACGCCGTCTACCCGGGCTACGGGTTCCTGTCCGAGAACCCCGAGCTGGCCCGCGCGTGCGAGGAGGCCGGCATCACCTTCGTCGGTCCCAGCGCCCACATCCTGGAGCTGACGGGCAACAAGGCGCGCGCGGTCGCCGCCGCCCGTGCCGCCGGCGTACCGGTCCTCGGCTCCTCCGAGCCCTCCACCGACGTGGACGAACTGGTCCGCGCCGCGGACGAGATCGGCTTCCCGGTCTTCGTGAAGGCCGTCGCGGGCGGCGGCGGTCGCGGAATGCGCCGCGTCGAGGATCCGGCGGCGCTGCGCGAGTCCATCGAGGCCGCGTCGCGCGAGGCGGCCTCCGCCTTCGGCGACCCGACCGTCTTCTTGGAGAAGGCCGTCGTCGAGCCCCGCCACATCGAGGTGCAGATCCTCGCCGACGGCCACGGCGACGTCATCCACCTCTTCGAACGCGACTGTTCGGTGCAGCGCCGCCACCAGAAGGTCATCGAGCTGGCGCCCGCCCCGAACCTCGACCCGGCCCTGCGCGACCGCATCTGCGCCGACGCCGTCCGCTTCGCCCGCGAGATCGGCTACCGCAACGCGGGCACCGTCGAGTTCCTCCTCGACCGCGACGGCAACCACGTCTTCATCGAGATGAACCCCCGTATCCAGGTCGAGCACACGGTCACCGAGGAGGTCACCGACGTCGACCTCGTGCAGTCCCAGCTCCGGATCGCCGCCGGGGCCACCCTCGCCGACCTCGGACTCTCCCAGGAGACCGTCACCCTGCGCGGCGCGGCCCTCCAGTGCCGTATCACCACCGAGGACCCCGCCAACGGCTTCCGCCCGGACACCGGCCGCATCAGCGCCTACCGTTCGCCCGGCGGCTCCGGCATCCGCCTCGACGGCGGCACCACCCACGCCGGTACGGAGATCAGCGCCCACTTCGACTCCATGCTGGTCAAACTGACCTGCCGGGGCCGGGACTTCACCACCGCCGTCAACCGGGCCCGCCGCGCGGTCGCCGAGTTCCGGATCCGGGGCGTGGCCACGAACATCCCGTTCCTCCAGGCGGTCCTCGACGACCCGGACTTCCAGGCGGGCCAGGTCACCACCTCGTTCATCGAGCAGCGCCCGCACCTGCTCACCTCCCGGCACTCCGCCGACCGCGGGACCAAGCTGCTCACCTATCTGGCCGACGTGACGGTCAACAAGCCCCACGGCCCGCGCCCCGACCTGATCGACCCGTCCACCAAGCTGCCGCGGCCCACCACGAGCGAACCCCCGGCCGGCTCCAAGCAGAAGCTCGTCGAGCTCGGTCCCGAGGGCTTCGCCCGCTGGCTGCGCGAGTCACCCACCATCGGCGTCACCGACACCACCTTCCGCGACGCCCACCAGTCGCTGCTCGCCACCCGGGTCCGCACCAAGGACATGCTCGCCGTGGCCCCCGTGGTGGCCAGGACGCTCCCGCAGCTGCTCTCCCTGGAGTGCTGGGGCGGCGCCACCTACGACGTCGCCCTCCGCTTCCTCGCCGAGGACCCCTGGGAGCGGCTGGCCGCCTTCCGTGCCGCCGCGCCCAACATCTGCCTCCAGATGCTGCTGCGCGGCCGCAACACCGTCGGGTACACGCCGTACCCGACCGAGGTGACCGACGCCTTCGTCCAGGAGGCCACCGAGACCGGCATCGACATCTTCCGGATCTTCGACGCGCTCAACGACGTGGGCCAGATGCGGCCCGCCATCGACGCCGTACGCGCCACCGGCACGGCCGTCGCCGAGGTCGCCCTCTGCTACACCTCCGACCTCTCCGACCCCGCCGAGCAGCTCTACACGCTCGACTACTACCTGCGGCTCGCCGAACAGATCGTCGAGGCGGGCGCCCACGTCCTCGCTGTCAAGGACATGGCGGGACTGCTGCGCGCCCCCGCCGCCACGAAGCTGGTCTCCGCCCTGCGCCGCGAGTTCGACCTGCCGGTGCACATCCACACCCACGACACGGCGGGCGGCCAGCTCGCCACCTACCTCGCCGCGATCCAGGCCGGCGCCGACGCCGTCGACGGGGCCGTGGCCTCCATGGCGGGCACCACCTCGCAGCCGTCGCTGTCGGCGATCGTCGCCGCGACCGACTACTCCGACCGGCCCACCGGCCTCGACCTGCGTGCCGTCGGCGACCTGGAGCCCTACTGGGAGAGCGTCCGCCGCATCTACGCCCCCTTCGAGGCGGGCCTCGCCTCCCCGACCGGCCGTGTCTACGACCACGAGATCCCTGGCGGCCAGCTCTCCAACCTGCGCACCCAGGCCGTCGCGCTCGGCCTCGGCGACCGCTTCGAGGACATCGAGGCGATGTACACCGCCGCCGACCGCATCCTCGGCCACCTGGTGAAGGTCACGCCCTCCTCCAAGGTGGTCGGCGACCTCGCGCTGCACCTCGTCGGCGCCGGAGTGGCACCCGCCGACTTCGAGGCCACGCCGGACCGGTTCGACATCCCGGACTCCGTCATCGGCTTCCTGCGCGGCGAGCTGGGCACCCCGCCCGGCGGCTGGCCCGAGCCGTTCCGCAGCAAGGCCCTCCAGGGCCGCGCCGACGCCAAGCCCGTCCAGGACCTGAACGCCGAGGACCGCGCCGGACTGGAGAAGGACCGCCGCGCCACCCTCAACCGGCTGCTCTTCCCCGGCCCGACCCGCGAGTTCGAGACCCACCGTCAGACGTACGGCGACACCAGCGTCCTCGACAGCAAGGACTTCTTCTACGGCCTCGGCCCCGGCAAGGAGTACGCCGTCGACCTGGAGCCCGGTGTGCGGCTCCTCATCGGGCTGGAGGCCGTCGGCGAGGCGGACGAACGCGGTATGCGCACGGTGATGTCGACGCTGAACGGCCAGTTGCGGCCGATCCAGATCCGCGACAAGGCCGCCTCCACCGACATCCCCGTCACCGAGAAGGCCGACCGCTCCAACCCCGGGCACGTCGCCGCCCCGTTCGCCGGTGTGGTCACACTCGCGGTCGCCGAGGGCGACGAGGTCGCGGCCGGTGCCACGGTCGCCACCATCGAGGCCATGAAGATGGAGGCCACCATCACCGTCCCGAAGGCCGGCCGGGTCTCCCGTCTCGCCATCAACAAGATCCAGCAGGTGGAGGGCGGCGACCTGCTCGTCGAGATCGTCTGACACCCGCACGAGGATCGACCGGCACCGGACGAGGATCCTCCGGCACCGGACGAGGCCGAGGCGCCCACGCCATGGATGCGGCGGGACGCCTCGGCTGTTCGTCGGTGCCCGATGTCGGCGCCGGCCGGCCATGGCTCTCCGCGTGCTCGGCCGGATCAGGCGCGGGGGAAGAACTCCAGCACCGCCGTGCCGCCTTCGAGGGACTTCACACGGAAGCCGAGGCCGTTGAGGCCGCCGGTGCCGCCCTCGCCGACCGATGAGCTGAGGCGGGTGCCCGCCCCCGAGGACCGGAGCACGACGGTGTCCTCGGTGACCTTCGTGACGCGGAGATCGCCGACGCCGAACCGGCTGTCGACCTCGACGGACAGCGGCTCGGACACGGTGAGTTCGCACCGGCCGTCGAAGCATGCCTCGGTGCCGGTGCCGGTGCCGGTGCCGGTGCCGTCGGCAGCGCCTCGTCCACCGTCGCGGTCGCGGTCGCCCTTGGGGTCGGGGGCGTCGCCCCTGTCTCCGTCTCCGCTTCCGGTCCTGCCGTCGTCGTCGGCTTCCGCCTCGGCCTCGGCGGCTGTCGCGGAGGCCGGTGTCGTCGTCGGCTGCTGTTTCGCCTCCGACGGTGACCTGTCCCTGCCGTCGGAGCGGTCGTCCCGAACGCCGTCCCCGCCGCAGCCGGTGAGCGCCCATGCCAGGGACGCCACCGCCGCGACGCCGAACCGGCCCCTGCCCGTGCCCATACGTCAGCCTTTCAACTCGTGCGCCCGCACGCCCTGTTGCTCCGCATTCGCGGGACACGTCCCTTTATACGGGGTGCGCGGGTCCGGGCGGTGCCGTGACGGCCCGAGGGGTGAGCCGTCGGGACGATCCGTTGACGCCAACCTCACCCTTGGGGGACGGGCGGCCGGGCCACCGTGGCGAGGAGCGAGGCCGTGAAGGCGTGCCGCGGGGCGGTGAGGAGCCGCCGGGCGGGGCCCTGCTCGACGATCTCCCCCGCGTCCATGACGGCGATGCGATGGGCGACCGAGGCGGTCTCCAGGTCGTGGGTGATCAGGACCAGCGCCGGTGCGGCGGGGGCTGTTCCGGCGTCCTCGCCGGCGCCGAGCAGGCCCGTGAGGACGTCGAGGATGCCGCGCCGGCTGACGGTGTCCAGGCCCGAGGTGATCTCGTCGCAGATCAGGACGCGGGGGTGGGCGAGGAGCGCGCGTGCCAGGGCCGCGCGCTGGAGTTCGCCGCCCGACAGCTGGGCGGGGAGCCGGTGTGCCAGTTCCGGCAGGAGGCCCAGGCGGGTCAGGGTCGCCAGCGCCTCGGTCTCGGCGGTCCCGGCGTCGACTCCGCGCAGCCGGACCGCCGTGCGGGCGACCTGCCGCAGGACCGGGCGGTGCTCGTCGAACGCGGCGCGTGCGTCCTGGAAGACGTACTGCACGGCCGCCAACTCCCCCCGGGTGCGGTCGCGCAGGCTGCGGGGCAGCGGCGTGCCGTCGAGAAGGACCTCGCCGTCGTGGTCGCGGTGAAGTCCCGCGAGGCAGCGGGCCAGAGTGGTCTTGCCGCTGCCCGAGCGGCCGACGACAGCCAGCAACTGCCCCGCGCTCAGGTCGAGTTCGTGGGCGCGCACGGTCACCGTGGCATCGCGTGAGCCGTCGCGGTGGCGGGCGACGAGGTCACGTACGCGCAGCACCGGTCGGTCACGGCGCGTGGTCGCGGTTCGCTCGCGCTCGCCGCGCGTGGTCGCCGTTCGCTCGCCCGAGCCCGTCGTCGTCCCCGAGGCCGCTCTCGCGCCTGTCCGCGTTCCCCTCTCACGTCCTGCCCCCTCGTCCGTGGCGCCAGGGTCGGTGAGCGAATGTTCGGTGAGCGAAACCTGGGCGGCCAGAAGCCGACGGGTCCATTCGTGCCGGGGCGCCGACCAGACGTGCTGTGTCGGTCCCGACTCCACGACACGCCCCGCCCGCATGACATGGACCTCGTCGGCGAGCGAGCGGACGACGTCGAGGTCGTGGCTGAGCAGGACGATCGCGATGCCGCGCGCCGCGATCGTCGCGAGCTGTGCGACGACGAGGCTCTTGGTCAGCGCGTCCTGGCCGGTGGTGGGCTCGTCGGCGACGACGACCCGGGCGCCGAGCAGGAGGGCCTGGGCGAGGACCACGCGTTGCTGCTGACCGCCGGAGAGCTGGTGCGGATGGCGGCGCAACAGGGTCTCGGCGTCCGGGAGTCGGGCGTCGGCCAGCGCTCGGAGCACCTGGGCCCGAGCGGCTGCCCTGCGCAGGCCGCGCGGCAGATGACGTACCCGTGGGCGGGCGATGTCGGTCAGCAGGGCGCCGATCCGGCGGGCGGGGTTGAGGACGGAGGCCGGATGCTGGGGCACGTACCCGACGAGGCCCGCGGGCCCGCCGAGCCCCTCGGCCGCCAACCGGACCTCGCCGGTGACGCGTGCGCCCACCGGGAACTCGCCGAGCAGCGCCAGCCCGGTGGTCGTCTTCCCGCTGCCCGACGCACCCACCAGCGCGGTGACCCTGCCGGGCAGCACCCGCAGACTCACCCCGTCGACGATCGCCCGCCCGCCCACCTCGACCCGAAGGTCCGTGAGTTCGGCGAGGGGTTCCGGGGCGGCCGTGCCGCTCTCGTCGTCGTACCGCGTCACGAACGTCGTTCCTTCCGTGCCTGTCGGCCACCGGTCCGGCTGATCCTGGTGATCCGGCTGGGCCCACCGTGCCCACCGCGCCCGCCGGGCTTCTCCAGCGCCGCGTCGAAGAGGAGGTTCGTGCCCGTGGTGAGCGCGACGATCAGCAGGGCGGGGACGACCACGGCCCAGGGCTGCACGAACAGGCCCGTGCGGTTGCGGTCGACCATCACCGCCCAGTCGGCGGCGTCCGGGGTCACGCCGACGCCGAGGAAGGCCGCAGTGGCGACCAGGTACAGCACCCCGGTCAGCCGGGTGCCGGCATCGGCGCCGAGGGTGCGCAGGATCGTCCGGCCGACATAGCCGACGGCCGTGCGCCACCAGCTCTCGCCCTGGAGACGGAGCGCCTCGACGACCGGACGGGCGGCGGCCTCCGTGGCGGCGGCGCGCACGAGGCGCGCCGCGTCGGGCACGTTGACCAGCGCGACGAGCAGGGCGAGACCGACGGCTCCGGTGGTGAGGACCGACGCGACCAGCAGGATCAGCAGCAGCGACGGGACGGCGATCAGGATGTCCAGCGGACGCATCAGCAGTTCCTCCAGCCAACGCCGGTGCGTCAGCGCGGCGACGAGACCGACCGGCAGGGCGACGAGATAGGCCAGCGCTCCGGCGCCGAGCGCGGTCAGCACGACCGGCCGCCCGCCGTGGAGCACCTGCTGCCATACGTCCCGGCCCACGAAGTCCGTGCCGAGCCAGTGCCCGTCGCCGAGCGTGAAGGAGGGCGCCCGTGTGCTCGGTTCCCCTGCGAACACCGGTCCCAGCAGGGCGAGGACGAGGGGGACGGCGATGACCGCGAGGCCGAGCGCGAAACGGCCCGTGGGCCGACGCCGGGTGCGCGGGACGGCAGCAGTGCCGGGCGGGTCGACGTCCGTGGCCGCAGTCACGCCGCCACCCCCGCCCGGGGCGCCAGCCGTCGGGCGACCACGTCCGCGCCCAGGTTGAGCACGACAGTCAGGACGCCGAAGACCACGGCGAGCCCCTGGACGACGGGGACATCGCGTTCGGCGACGGCGTTGAGGAGGACGGTGCCGAGTCCGGGGATCACGAAGAGGGCCTCCACGACGATGACACCGCACAGCAACCAGTCGATGGTGCGGGCGAGTTGCTGGGCGGCGGGGGCGAGGGCGTTCGGGAGGGCGTGGGCGTAGCGGACGCGGGCGCCGGAAACGCCGTACCGCCGGGCGTGGGCGACGTACGGGGAGGCGAGGGCGTCGATCATGCCGGCCCGGACCAGCCGGACGAGGGAGCACACGGGACGGGAGAGCAGGACGAGGACGGGCAGGACGAGGGCGGCCGGGTGGGCGAGGAGGTCGGTGCCGTAGCCGACGGCGGTCGGCGGCAGCCAGCCCAGTTTCAGCGCGAACACGGTCACCAGCAGGACCCCGAGGGCGAACTCGGGGACCGCGTACACGGCGAGCGTCAGCGAGCTGACGAGGCGGTCGACCGGGCCGCCCTCGTGGCGGGCGGCCAGCACGCCGAGTCCGAAGCCGAGCGGGACGAGCAGTGCCACGGTGAGTGCGGCGAGCAGCAGGGTCGGCCCGAAGCCGTCGGCGATGTACCGGGCGACCGGGCGGCCGGAGGTCAGCGAGGTGCCGAAGTCGCCGTGCAGCAGACCCGTCGCCCAGTCGGCCAGCCGTTCGTGCACCGGCCGGTCGAGGTGCATCGCCTCACGGATGGCGGCGATGCGCGCCGGGTCGGGCTGGTCGCCGGCCAGCGCGACCGCGGCGTCGCCCGGCAGCGCCTCGGTGAGCGCGAAGACCAGCAGCACGACGGCCACGGTCTGCGCGACACCGAGGAGCAGCCGCCGCACGACGAAGGCGGACGCTCCCCGGGAGGCGCTGCGGCGGATCGTCGTGCGGATCCGGCCCCGCCGAGGCCGTTCGTCCGGTTCCCCACGCCCCGCCGGGACGCTCTGAGCGGGTGTCACGTGAGCCACACCTTGTCGAAGCGTGCCCAGTCGAGCGTGTTGGCGGGGGCCTTGGTCTCCACTCCCTTCACCGTCTTGGCCGTTCCGAGGATCCAGTCGGCGAACCCCCAGATCAGGAAGCCGCCTTCGGTGTACAGCCGGCGCTGCATCCGCTCGTAGACGGCGGCTCGCTGTGCCTTGTCCCGCGTCGACTGGGCCTGCTGGTAGAGGGCGTCGAAGTCCTTGTGCTGCCACTTGGTGGCGTTGGTGGTGGAGTCGGTGAGCAGCCGCTGCGAGATGTGGGCCTCGATGGGCATGGCACCTGACCGGTAGCAGGCGAGGGTGCCGGAGTCGAGGATGTCGCTCCAGTACGAGTCCTTGCTGCCCATCCGCACCTCGACGGTGACGCCCGCCTTCGCGGCCTGGTCCTTGAAGATGCTGGCGGCCTCGGTGAACCCGGCGGCCACGGCGGAGGTGTCCAGGGTGACCTTCAGCTTCTCCGCGCCGGCCTGCTTCAGCAGGGCCCGGGCCCGGTCGAGGTCCTGCTCGCGCTGCGGGAGGTCGGCGGCGTAGTACTCGTAGCCCTTGCCGAACAGGTCGTTGCCGACGACGCCCGCGCCGGACAGGGCGCCGTCGACGAGCTCCTGCCGGTCGGCGATCAGGAAGAACGCCTCCCGGACCCGCTTGTCGTCGAAGGGCGGCCGGTCGGTCTTCATGCAGAACGCCTGCATGGCGCTGCCCCGCAGCCGGACGATCTCGATCTGCCCCTTGCCCTCGTGGGCGCGGGCGGTGGTGGGGTTGAGCTCGTGGGCGTACTCGACCTGACCGCCGAGGAGCGCGTTGACCCGGGCCGACTCCTCGTTGGCGACGACGAACTCGACTTCGTCGAGGTGCGGCGCGCCCTCCCAGTAGGCGTCGTAGCGGCGGAACACGGCCGAGCGGCCGGGGGAGAAGGAGACGAAGCGGAAGGGTCCGGAGCCGATCGGCTTCCTGTCGAAGTCGGCGGCGTTCCTCCCGGCGTTCTCCGGCACGATGTACGCGCCGAACGCGGCCAGCACGTTGGGGAATTCCGCGGTCGGCCGCTTCAGCACGAACTCGATGCCCCGTTCACCGGTGGCCCGGCTCGCGTCGAGGTCGATGGGCTCCAGGGACGCCTTCGCGCGGAACGCCTTCTCGGGGTCGGCGATCCGGCGGTAGCTGTAGAGGACGTCCTTGGCGGTGACGGGCGAGCCGTCGTGGAAGGTGGCCTCGCGCAGGGTGACCTGCCAGCGGTCCAGGGTCTTGTTCGGCTCCCACTTGGCGGCCAGGCGGGGGCGCGCCGACAGATCGGCGCCGTAGTCGGCGAGCTTGTCGTAGAGGGCCTTGGCGCGGGCGACGTCGGCGAACAGGTTGGCCAGGTGCGGGTCGAGGGTCTCGCTCGCGCCGCCGCCCGCGAACGCGGCGCGCAGCCGTCCGCCCCGCTTGGGGGTCCCGTCGTCGCCGCTCGCCCCGGGGTCGGTGCCGTCCGCGCCGCACGCGGTCAGGGCGAGCGCGCCGAGGGTGGCGGCGCCCGTGGCGGCGAGGAAGCCGCGTCGGCGCAGACCGGGGAAACGTTCGTCGTGCATGAGGGTTCCTTGGGTTCGGTGGGAAGCGGGATCGTGGGGGTGGAGGGATCAGGGGGGAGGGATCAGGGGGTGGAGGCGAGGCGCGCGACGACGTGCAGACGGTCCGCGTCCGCCGTTCGGCCGGGCAACCGGCCCTCCCGCCACGGCGGTTCGGTGCGCGGGCCCGGCCCGTCGTGCAGTTCGAGCACCTCGAAGCCGCGTGCGGTCAGGAGGTGGCGCAGCTCCTGCGGGAACAACAACCGCCAGGCGGACCGCTGTTCGACGGGGGGAGCGCCGTCGTCCGAGGTCCAGACCCGGGTGCGGCGCAGCAGTTGGGCCGTGCGGTCCACGGTGAGGGTGGTGGTGGACCGGTAGGCGGTGCCCTGCCAGGTGAAGGCGTTGACGGCCGGGGTGCCGAGCAGGTCGGTACGGCCCAGGAAGTAGGCGCCGTTGCGCATCTCGGCGACCAGCAGTCCGCCGGGTGCCATTGCCCGGCGGCAGGAGGAGAGGAAGCCGTCGAGCTGGTCGTTGGTGTGGCAGTACAGCGGGGAGCTGTCCAGGCAGACGACCGCGTCGAAGGCCGCCCGGCCCAGGTCGAAGCCGTGCAGATCGGCCCGTACGTACGCCGGACCGGGATACCGGGCGCGGGCGTGGGCGAGCATTGCCTCGGAGAGGTCGGCGCCGGTCACCGTACGGCCGACGTGGTGCAGGTGGGCGGCGTCGCGTCCGGTGCCGCAACCCATGTCCAGGACCCGCGGTCCGGCCCCGTGGCGCCGCAGACAGTCCTCGGCCCAGCGTCCGGCCAGTCGTCCGGGATCGGGGAAGCGGGCCTCGTACAGCTCAGGATTGTCGGTGAGGAGGTTGGCGTTCGTCATGCGCTGCTCCTCTCACCCGCCGTGGCGGGAACCACGGCTTCGGGGTTCGGGGGCAGCGCCCCCGACCGGTGCAGCCGACGGACACCGGCCGCCGACACCAGACCGAACAGGGCACAGCACACCCACGGCAGCCACGCGTGACCGCCGCGCTCCCCGGTGTCCATGGCCCACCCGACGACGGTGTTGCCGACGGCGGCCGCGACGCCGGAGACGACGTAGAAGATCCCGAAGTACGTGCCGGTCAGTTCCGGTCGGCCGAAGCGTGGGATCAGCTCCATGACGAACGGCGAGGCCACCATGAGACCGAGGTAGAGGAGCAGCGCGCCGAGGAGGACGGGGACGGCGGCGCTCCAGCCGGAGGCGCCGAGCGCGGTTCCCATGGCGGGCGGCAGGAAGGCCAGACCGGTCAGGGCGAGTCCCACACTGATCCAACGGGCCCTGTCGCCACGTGACTTGAGCGTTTTGGTGATGCGCAGCTGAAGCGCGAGGTTGGCGAGCGTACCGACGAGGAAGACGAGACCGGCGGACCCGTCCCAGCCGGTCGCCTCCCGGGCCCCGGCCGGCAGCAGCAGATACAGCTGGTTCTCCAGGGTGAACATGCCGACCATGGCGAGCGCGAAGGCCAGGAAGGCCCGGTTGCCGAGCACCTCCCGCCAGTCCCCGAGGACACCGCCGCCGCTCGGCTCGACCTTCCGCGCCGGCAGGACGAGGGCCTGGGCGACGGTGAGGGCGGCGAAGACACCGGCGGCCGTGAGCGCCGACGTACGGAAGTCCACCAGCAGCAGGACACTGCCCAGCAGCGGCCCGATCAGCGCGCCCGTCGTGGCGAAGACGTTGAACAGTGCGAACGCCTCCGCCTTGCGTTCCCCGGCCTCCTGCGCCAGATACGCCCGCACCGCCGGGTTGAACAGCGCCCCGGCGAGTCCGCTGAGCACCGACGCGGCGAGCAGTACCGCCAGCCCGTCGCCGAGCGCGAACAGTCCGAACCCGACGGTCCGCAGGGCGCACCCGGCGATGATGACGCCCCGCGCGCCGAGCCGGTCCGAGGCGGAGCCGCCGATGATGAACAGACCCTGCTGACTGAGGTTGCGGACGCCCAGGACGATGCCGACGACGGCCGCCGACATGCCCAGGTTCTCGGTGAGGTGCGTGGCGAGGTAGGGGATCAGCAGGTAGAACCCGATGTTGACGCCGAGTTGGTTGACCAGCAGCAGGCGGACCGCGAACGGGAAGCGGCGTATCTCATGCCACGTCTGCACGGCTTGTCTCCCCCGTCTCGTGGGTCGCGCGGAGCCGAACTCCCAGCCCGGGCAGGTCGGTCGTCCGTACGACGCCGTCGGTGCCGCCGATGCCGGTCCACGGGTCGTCGGCGAGCAGGAGGTGTCCGTCGAGGTCCACCCAGCGGGCGCGGTCGGCGAGGTGGACGGCCGGGGCGAGGCCGAGGCTGCTCGCGGTGAGGCAGCCGAGCATCAACTCGGTCCCGGTGCCCTCGATCAGCGCCGCGATCCGCAGCGCCGCGTGGACACCGCCGCACTTGGCGAGCTTGACGTTGACCCCGTGCACCCGTCCCGCCAGCCGCCGGACGTCCTCCAGCCCCACGGCGTCCTCGTCGGCGACGACCGGCAGCGGAGAGCGCTCGGCCAGGGCGGCCAGCGCCTCCGGGTCTCCCGGGGCGACGGGCTGTTCGACCGCCTCCACGCCCAGCTCCGCGAAGCGCGGCAGCAGTGCGTCCGCCTGCGCGGGTGTCCAGGCGCCGTTGGGGTCGAGCAGGAGCCGGACCCCGGGTGCGGCGTCGCGGACGGCCCGTACGCGTGCGACGTCGCTCTCGGGGTCGGGCGCTCCGGCCTTGACCTTGACGACCTCGAAGCCGCTCGCGGCGAGGCGGCGCGCCGCGGCCGCGGCCCGGGCCGGCGAGGTGATGCCGATGGTCCGGGCGGTCGCGGCCGCCGGCGCGCTCGGCGCACCCAGCAGACGGTGCACCGGGGTCCTGGCCCGCTTGCCGACGAGATCGAGGAGTGCGGAGTCGACGGCGGCGGTCACGGCCGGGGGAACCTCGGTGGAACCGGACGGTTCGCTGCTCCGCAGGGCCTCCAGGGCGCTCTCCGGATCGGGGAACGGCCGCAGTCTTGAGGCGGCGTCCATGAGGAGGCGGCCCAGGGTGGCGGCGTCGAGGCCGTAGTAGACGCTGGTGACGGCCTCACCGTGGCCCTGGAGCCCGTCGTCGTCCTGCACGGTGAGCCACACCGCGTCACGCGCGGACATGATGGAGCGGGAGATGCGCAGCGGCTCGGTGAGTTCGAGGCGTACGGTGCGCTGGGTTGCCTTCACAGTCTCTCTTCCGAATGGGGGACCCCGAGTGGGTCGACGACCCTGCCGCACCGCACCCAGCCGACGGCCTCGGCCGCGCGGGGATGGGGGATCTCGACGGGCCGCGCGGCGGCGGAGGCCGGGTCGAGGCCGTGGGTGGTGGCGAAGTCGTCGTCGAAGACGCTGCCGAGGTAGCGGTGCGGGCCGTCCGGGAAGACGGTGGCGACGACGGCGCCCGGGTGGACGCGGGCCGCCCAGGCGGCGACGAGCGCGACCGCGCCGGTGCTCCAGCCGCCGCTGACGAAGCTGCCGCGGGCGAGCCGGCGACAGCTGTCGACGGCCTCCGCCGGGCCGACCCAGTGCACCTCGTCGAAGGCGTCGTAGGCGACGTTGCGCGGATGGATGCTGCTGCCGAGGCCGCGCATCAGCCTCGGCCGGGCCGGCTGGCCGAAGATCGTCGACCCGGTGGAGTCGACGCCGATGAGGCGCAGCGCGGGCCAGTGCCGGCGCAGCGGGCCGATGATGCCCGCGCTGTGGCCGCCGGTGCCGACGCTGCACACCAGGACGTCCAAGTGATCCAGCTGCACGGCGAGTTCGGCGGCGAGCGAGGCGTAGCCGGCGGTGTTGTCGGGGTTGTTGTACTGATCGGGCCAGTACGCCCCCGGCAGCTCGCCGAGCAGCTCCCGCAGCCGCGCGAGGCGCGCCGCCTGCCAGCCGCCCCGAGCTGCCGGGCGGTCCACCAGCTCCAGCCGTACGCCGTGCGAGCGCAGCAACTGCCGCATGGACGGCTCCAGTTCGCTGTCACCGACCAGCACGACCGGATGGCCGAGGGCCTGCCCGGCGAAGGCGAGCCCGATGCCCAGCGTGCCGGACGTCGACTCCACCACCGGTGCGCCGGGCCGCAGCTCTCCGCGCTCCCGGGCCCCCAGCACCATGGACACGGCGGCCCGCGCCTTCATCCCGCCCGCCGCGAGCCCTTCCAGCTTGGCCCAGAACCCCGGCTGCGGACCGGGCAGATCCGCGGTGA
Organism: Streptomyces akebiae; assembly: GCF_019599145.1. NCBI lineage: Bacteria > Bacillati > Actinomycetota > Actinomycetes > Kitasatosporales > Streptomycetaceae > Streptomyces > Streptomyces akebiae. The sequence continues at coordinate 9,355,623 of NZ_CP080647.1, forward strand.
TGCGCGCCAGCGGTGTCCGTCCGACGAGGGACAGCAGCTCGGGTCGGGCGACGGTACGCAGAACGGTCGACGACGTCACCGGCCCACTCCTGGCGCGAGAGCGGCCGTCGTCACGACTGGCGAACCGACCGGCGAACCGGCTGCCGGATCGACTGGTGAACCGGCTGTCGGGCCGGCCACCGGATCGGCTGTCCGGCCGCCCGCCGGATCGGCTGTCGGACGGACCGTCGGATCAACTGCCGGGCGGGCCGCCGGATCGACTGCCGGTGCGGAGTGCGCGTCGTCCCGGCGGTAGCGGTGCAGCGTGCCCGCGCCCGCGTCCAGCCAGAAGAAGGGATACGGCTCCGCGCACACCGCGCTCACGCCGTGCCCGAGGAACCGGGGCAGCACCGCACTGCCGGTCTGCGCGAACATCACCAGCTGCTTGCCGTACGACAGAGCGTGTCGCCGCAACGGCTCGAAGGAGCCGTTGCTCAAGGTCATCCCGGAGACCAGCAGCGCGTCACAGCGCTCGGCAGCGTCGGGCGCATCGGTGACGACCTCCTCGCCCCACTCCGTGATTCCGCCCTTCAGATCGCACGGCACATAGCGGAGCCCCTGTGAACGCAGCGCTTCCAGAAGGGAGTTGACGACCCCGACCACCAGCACGATCGCGCCCGGCGGCAGGTCGAGCAGTTCGACGACGGCCCGCGCCCGGGCCCGCGACTTCTCCAGCGACGTACCGGCCGGGAGGGCGAACGGTCGTGCCCCGTTCTCGGGGGTGTGCGGGCGGACATGCATCAGATAGGCGTCCAGCGCGGCCACCCGCACCGGCAGTAGCGGATGGTCCAGGAGCCGGGCGACATCGGCGCCGACACAGTCGTCGATCGCCGCGTCCGGCAGGGTGCCGGGCTCGACCGCGCAGGACCCCACGGCCCCGGCGAGACGCAGACTGAGCACCTCGTTGCGGTAGCCGGTGCCCCGCCCGTCGTGCCGCACGGCCTGCCGGGTCACGAACGCCACCGCGATGCGCAGCGTCGCGGGATCCGGGCCCAGCCGACCGGCCCGGGCCCGCTCCAGCAGCTCTTCGTACGTGACCGTCGGCTCTTCGTACGTGACCGTCCCGGCCACCGGCGCGACGGCGCTCACCGGATCACCAGCCCGGCGCTCAACTCGCCCAACAGCGCCTCGACATGTCCGCGCGCGCCCAGCCCGGCCGGGTCGCCCACCATGACATGGCCGAGGTACTCGTTGTTGCTGCCGGCCGACTTGACCTGCCGACCCGGCTCGGCGAGCTGAACCTCCAGCACGTTCTCCGCGTCGGCGAGCTCCCCGCCGTCCAGGGCTGCGAGGGTGCCCGAGGTATCCGGGACGAGGAAGCCGACGGCCGCGCTGCGCAGGCCGGTCTCCCGCCGCCGCAGGTCGGGTTCGCGGCCGAGGGCGACCTCCACGGCGGCCGCGGCGAGGTCGACGCCGGTGACGTGGCGCACCAGTTCGGTGATGCGGTTCCCGGCGGGCCGTGGGTTCACCTCGACCACACGCGGACCGTCCGGGGTCAGCTTGATCTCGGTGTGGGCGACGACGCCGTCGGTCAGCCCGAGCGCCTTGAGCGCGCCCAGCGCGGTCTGTTCGGCCGCCTCGGTGTCGGCGCCCGACAGCGCGGCGGGGAACATGTGCCCGGTCTCGATGAAGGCGGGTGCCCCGCCGATGCTCTTGTCGGTCACGCCCACGACGTGCACCGCTCCCGCGTGGGACACGGTCTCGACGCTCACCTCGAATCCGGTCAGCAGCTCTTCGAGGAGGACGGCGGGCGCCCGGCGCTGCCCGCGCGCGTTCAGCGGGAAGTCGGCCAACGACCTCACTGCCGAGGCGAGTTCGGTCTCGTCGTCCACTCTCCGCACATACATGCCCGCGCACAGGTCGACGGGTTTGACGACCAGCGGATAGCCGATCTCCCGTGCCGCGCGGGCGAGGTCGGCCCACTCCTCGTGGAGGGCGAAGCGGGGTCCGGGCACTCCGGCGTCGGCGAGGACCCGGCGGGTGGCGTCCTTGCGGCAGGCGTCCGCGACGGCCTGCGGGCCGGGGCCGGGGAGTCCGAGGTGCCCGGCGATACGGGCCACCGTCGGCAGGTAGTAGTCGCAGGACGAGATCACCCCGTCGAAGCCGAACACCGTGTGCAGGCGTTCCGTCTCCGGCAGGAGGGTGCCGAGGTCGTTGGTCTCGGCCGTGATCACGTTGCGTGCGCCCAGCAGCGGGTGGGCCGTGCCCTCGGGGGCCGAGCGCAGGTAGTGGTGCAGGTCGCGGGTGAGGAAGGTGAACTCGTGCCCGCCCTCCCGGATGGCCCGTGGGAGCAGCCTGCTCATCGATCCGACCCAGCTCTCGACCACCAACAGATGAGCCACAGCTCCCCTTTTCGTGCGGTGCGTTCAGGCGTCAGGGCAGCCCGACGGCACCTCGACAAGGAGGCGCCCGGCCGCTTGACATGTGCACCTTATCGATAATCGTTTTCATTGTCATGAGGGGGTCGTGGAGGAGGCGGAGACGGGACGGAGGCCGGTCCGCGGCCTAACCGATCTGGACCACGCGGGCCCAGTCGGGCGGTGAGTCCGGTACGTAGTCGGGGTCGTCCTCGTCCCATGTGGTGCGTGGGTGGTGCCGGGGAAACAGGCCGACCACCGTCCGGCACGGTGGCCGGGAGCCGGGCCAGGGTGTCTGGCCGTCGGTGAGGACCACGACTACATCGGGCTTGGGGTGGCTGCGGAGCGCCTTGGCGAACCCCGCGCGCAGGTTCGTCCCGCCGCCGCCCAGCAGCGGGATGCCCTCCGCCCGGCACAGCGGGTGGGCGATCCGGGCCGCCGCGTCGCACGGGACGACGGTGACGAGGTCGCGGCGGCCTCCCACGGCCCGGGAGATCGCCGCGACCTCCAGCAGCGCGCTGCCCAGTTCCGCGTCACTGACCGACCCCGAGGTGTCGATGATCACGGAGACATGGGGCGGGCGGCGTCGCAGGCTCGGCAGCACCGTGCCCGGCACACCGGCGGAGCGCCGCGACGGCCGGCCGTAGCTGTAGTCCTCACCGGCGCCGGGCGCGGAGGCGGCTGACCGGACCGCCGCACCGAGCAACGCCCGCCACGGCTGCGGTGGATGGAACGCCTCCTCCGCCCAGCGCCGCCAGCCCTCGGGCGCGGAACCCGGACGGCCCGTGATGCCCTGGGCCACCCGGAACCGGACCGCGTCCCGTTCCTGCTCGCTCAGGCCGTGCGCCCCGTCCGGGCCCAGCTCCCACTCCCGCTCCAGACCGTCGGCGCCGCTGCCGCAGTCCAGCCACGCCAACTCCATGGTGCGGGGGCCCAGTTGGAACTGCCGCAGATAGTCCTCCATCAACTGCCCCGTGGGCAGCTTGAGGGACGCCGGCTCCACGGCCCCCTCGGGTTTGACCAGTCCGTCGCCGAACACGTCGTCGTTGATCTCGCAGTCGGCTGCGATGTTCATCCTCAGTCGCTCCCCGGGGCCGGTCAACTCCCGCTCCCTGGCGACCCGGTCGCTGCGCCCGTGATGGTCCCGCAGCAGATGTGACACCTCATGGACCCACACCCCGGCCAGCTCCTCGACCGGCGTACGGTCCACGAAGCTCGGGGAGACATAGCACCGCCAGTGCCGGTCCACGGCCATCGTGGGCACCCGCCGGGACTCGACGGTGTGCAGCGCGAACAACGCCGTCGCCAGATACGGCCGGGCCCGCGCCGCCTGGAGCCGGGCCGTGAAGAGCTTGTCGAGGTCGAGGGCGCTGTCGGTGTCCGTGCTCATCGGCGGACCTTCGTCGCCGTCTTCGCGCGGGCCGCCGCCTCGTCCGCGCGCCGGGAGAGCGTGACGACTCCGGCGAGGTTCTCGATCGCCGTCGGAACGTCCCAGTCGTCGCGGCGCAGCGAGGCCAGGGTGGTGGCGGGGACGACCACCAGATCCGGCGCCCCCGTCTCCAACGCCCGGACCAGCAGCGCCCACGCCGCGTCCCAGCGGGCCCTGTCCGGCCGCGACCGGACCGCCGCCACCACCCCGTCGAGCACCGCCTGCCGCAGATCCCCCCGTTGGGGCAGCTCCTCCGCCGTGGGGTCGGCGAGCAGCACCTCCGGATCGGGCAGGTCCAGCCGGTCCAGGCCGGCCAGCAGCTCCAGCCCCGGGCCGTCGCCCACGGTTCCCCTGACCAGGAGGGACAGCACGTCGCGCGAGACACCGGAGGCGGTCGCGAAGGCGATCAGACGCAGCGTCATCTCCCAGCTGCGCGGCGACGGCCAGGGGCCGCCGCGTCGGCTCTCGCTGTTGGGCAGTTGATGCACGAGCTTGGGGCGCGCGGCCAGCAGCGTGCACACCGCGCGCCGGGCGAAGTCCACCGCCTCCGCCAGCCGCTCGGGCGCCAGCCGCGGCAGGGTGGCCCGGGGCCAGGTGCCCCCGAGCCCTCGTACGACGACCTCGTGGTCGTGCGTCCACTGCAGGTGCACGAACCGGTTGGCCAGCGGCGGGCTCAGCTCCCAGCCGTCGGCCGCCGAGGACCTGGGGTTGGCGGCGGCCACGATCCGCACGTCGGGCGGCAGCTGGAGTGCGCCGATCCTGCGCTCCAGCACCAGCCGCAGCAGCGCGGCCTGGACGGCGGGCGGCGCCGTCGACAGCTCGTCCAGGAACAGCAGCCCCCGGCCGGCCCGTACCAGCCGCACCGCCCAGTCCGGCGGAGCCATCGGGACACCCTGTTCGGCCGGGTCGTCTCCCACGATCGGCAGGCCCGAGAAGTCGGACGGCTCGTGCACGCTGGCGATCACGGTCGTCAGCGGAAGATCCAGGGAGGCCGCGAGCTGTGTCAGCGCCGCGGTCTTGCCGATGCCCGGCTCGCCCCACAGCAGTACGGGAAGATCCGCGGCGACGGCCAGGGTCAGCGCCTCCAGCTGGATGTCGGGGCGCGGTTCGGTGGTCGTGGTCCGCAGCATGGTCAACAGGTCTGCGGCCACGTCGAGTGGGGAGAGCGGGTCGGCGTCGGAGGGCATGGCGAACGGGGTGCGTGTGGGCATGTGTGATCACCTTGGGGTGTAGTGGGGTGGGGTCGAACGCGCGCGAGGCGCGCGGTCAGAAGAAGGTCGCCGTGCGGGGGCGCCGCTGACGGGACGGGCGACGGCCGAGGTTGCGGCGGACCCGGCCGGGGAGGGGTTCGGCGAGACCGGCCCGGTAGAGGCCGTAGGCGATGCGTCGGCGCGCGGCGGACTCCAACTCGTCCCGCAGCGGGCCGTCGCGCAGGACCGCGTCGGGGCCCAGGAGCCCTTCGACGACCGCCAGCGCACCGGCGACGTCCCCGTGGTCCAGGCGCTCGCGCACGCCGGACAGACAGTCCGGGCGACGATGCGCCTCGTCGATGGCCCGCAGACAGGGGAGCGGGGTACCGGTCAGCGCGACCAGCAGTTCCTCGCGCCGGAGTTCGGCCTGGTCATGGTCGAGGGCCACCAGCACGCCGTCGACCAGACCGATCCGGTGGCGCTCTCCCCGGCACTCCACGATCCGCGGCTGCCCCGCCCGGTCCGGCGCCTCGGCGTGCGCCGACGGCAGGTGATCCGGCACCAGTGCCGACGCGACCAGCGGATGCAACCGCTCGACGTCGATCGCACCGGCACGGATCAGCTCCAGGTCGGGCAGTCTCCAGGTCGCGGCGTCGGGCAGCACCGGCAGCGCGCCGAGGGCACCGTCGTCGCCGGACACGGCCGTGAACCGCGGCGCGGGTGGCCGGGAGCCGTCGTCCGCGTCCGGGTGGGCGTCCTCGGCCGGGCCCCGGCCCATGAGGGCGTCCGGGCCCAGCTCCAGCAGGAGCCGCCGTCGGACACCGCACCGTACGAGAACGGAGCCGGTGGACCGCCCCTCGGCGCGCAGCACGATCGCCGCCTCCTCCGCCCACCGCTCGACGGCACAACCGTGCTCCGCCGCCCATGCCCTCAACTCGTCGGACGCCGCCGTCGCCGGCGGCAGCGCAGGGTGCGAGTGCGGATACAGGTGCGGGTGCGGGTCCGGCGGTGGTGGCCCGTCGACGGCCGGCCGATCCGCTCCCGAACGGCTCCGCAGCTCGGCGGCCCTGCGCGCGTCCCAGAGATGCCGGTGCAGATCGAACCGGTGGCGACGGCTGGGCCGTGGATGCGGATGGCCACGGGCGTCGGACCCGGAGCCCTCCCACAACGCGAGACCGATCCGCTGGCCGGCGTCCGCCCAGGCCGGCGGAGTGCGGGCCACGAGATGCAGGGGTCCGGCACCCCCCGCCGCCCGGTACCGGGCCAGGGTGAGGGTCAGGCCCGGGCGCAGCAGACCGTCGGGGGCGATCCTCGGCATGTGCCAACGCAGCAGGTCGGGTGCCAAGTGCCGCAGATCCGCACGGACTCGGGACGCCAGTTCCGATCCGTGGCGGCCGGCCAGGGAACGCAGGTCGAAGTCGATGTCGACGGCTGCGGCGGCACATGCCCCGGCCCAGTCGCCGACGGCACGACGGGCGGTCGCAGTCTCGATCATGGAGGGTGGCACGGCGAACTCGCGCACGCGCGACCAGAAGGAAAGCCGGGGATCCCCGTTCGCGACATCGGTGAGCATCAGCACTCACCTTGCGCGGACGGGACCCCCATTCTGCTGAGGGAATGAGTAGTCATCGCGGGGATCGTAACGCCGCCCGTCTCGCTCCCGCACCTGTTTTTCGACCTGGTGCACGCGCTCACCCCCGACGCTCTGGACGGGCCACCGCACGCGCCCCGCCGCGTGGACGCCTCGAACCGCCCCAGTGGTGCGGGCCAGGGCACCGGCGTACGGTCGAACAGTGAACGCGGTGGTGGACGCGACCGTTCACCTCACCCTGCCTTTGCGACACGTCATGAGCGATCCGCAGCCGATCTCCCCCGCGCGGACCACCACCTCGGAAGCAGGTGGTGGTGGGAGTGCGATGGCGTTGTTCGTCATCGCGTCGTGTCAGTTGATGGTGGTGCTGGACATCACCATCGTGAACATCGCGCTGCCGGACATCCAGCGGTCGCTGGGCTTCTCGACGACGAGCCTGGCGTGGGTGGTCAACGCCTACACGCTGACGTTCGGTGGGCTGTTGCTGCTGGGCGGACGAGTCGGCGACATCCTCGGCCGGCGGCGGGTGTTCGTCTTCGGCGTGCTGCTGTTCGTGCTGGCCTCACTGCTCGGCGGTCTCGCCCAGAACGAGGCTCAACTCCTCGCCGCCCGCGCCCTCCAGGGCGTCGGCGGTGCCATCGCGTCCCCGACGGCCCTGGCGCTGATCAGTACGACGTTCCGCGAAGGCCCCGAACGCAACCGCGCGTTCGGGGTGTTCGCTGCGGTCTCGGCGGGCGGCGGCGCGATCGGTCTGCTCGCGGGCGGCATCCTCGTGGAGTGGCTGAACTGGCGGTGGGTGTTGTTCGTCAACGTGCCGATCGGACTGCTGATCGCGCTGGCGACGCCCCGCTGGATCAAGGAGTCCGAACGGCACCCGGGCCACTTCGACATCACCGGCGCGCTCACCTCGACGCTGGGCATGGTGCTCCTGGTGTACGGCTTCATCCGGGCCGCGCAGGAGGGCTGGCGGGACGGACTGACGCTGGCGTCGTTCGTCGGCGCCGCCGTGCTGCTCGCGGTGTTCGTCCTGGTGGAGCGGCGGTCCCGGCAGCCGATCACCCCCCTGCACATGTTCGCCGACCGCAACCGCGCCGGCACGTACGGGATCATGCTGTGCCTGGCCGCCGCGATCTTCGGCATGTTCTTCTTCCTGACGCTCTTCACCCAGAACGTCCTGAACTTCAGCCCCCTGGCCACGGGCTTCGCGTTCCTGCCGGTCAGCGCGGTCATCGCGATCGGCGCGGGACTGACCTCACGGTTCCTGCCCGTGTTCGGGCCCAAGCCGTTCATGGTGGTGGGCGCGGTCCTGGCGGCGGCGGGCCTGGGATGGCTCACCCTGACCGACGTCCACTCCACCTACGCCGGCAGCGTGCTCGGCCCGATGCTCGTCTTCAGCCTGGGCATGGGCATGGAGTTCGTCGCACTGACCCTGATGGCGCTCTCCGACGTCACCCCCGCGGAGACCGGCGCGGCCTCCGGGCTCCTCAACGCCACCCAGCAGGTCGGCGGTTCGCTCGGCCTCTCCATCCTCGTCACGATGTACGGCACGGCCAGCACCGACGAGGCGGAGAAGCAGGTCCCGGACTTCCTCTCCCAGGCGACCCCGGCCGAGCGCCTGGAGTTCCGGCGGACCGGGGAGCTTCCGCCGCCCTGGGCCGACGAGGTGCTCACCGCGGGTGTCTCGGCCGCCTTCGTGATGGCTGCCGTCTTCACCGTGATCGCGGCCCTGATCGCCGTACTGGCCATCCAGGTCAGGCCCTCCGACCTGGAGCGGCTGCAGGGCGGGACGGGCACCGGCGCGCCACCCGGCTGAGGCGCGGCGCGCCGACGTACGTCAACTCGCCGTGCAGGAAACTCCGTTGAGGGTGAACGCGGTCGGTGCCGGGTTGGTGGAGCCGCGGGTCGCCGTGAAGCCGAGAGTCACCGAACCCGCCGCGGGGATGTTCGCGGTGTACGAGGCGGCGGTGACGGTCACGTCCGCGCCGGCCTGGGTCGCCGTACCACCCCACAGGTGGGAGACGCGCTGGCCGCCGGCGAAGGTCCAGCGGAGGGTCCAGCCGTCGATCGCCGAGGTTCCGGTGTTGCGCAGGACGAGTTCGCCCTGGAAGCCGCCGGACCACTCGCCCGTCACCCGGTAGCCGACGGCGCAGGCCGCCGTGGAACCGCCCGAGGCCGTCGTGAGAGTCACCGTTCCCGAGCGGGGCGAGCGGTTGCCGGCCGCGTCGCGGGCGTAGACGGCGAAGGTGTACGAGGTGGCGGGCGTCAGACCCGTGAGCGTGGTGGAGGTGTCTGCCGTGGTCGTCGCGCCGGACTCGCCGGTGCCGTTGACGCGGACCACGTCATAGCCGGTGACACCGGTCGCGTCGGTGGCGGCGGCCCAGGTCAGGGTCGCCGACGAGGAGGTCACCCCGGAGGCGGTCGGGGTGCCGGGCGCGGTCGGGGGAGTGGTGTCGCCGCCGGAGGCCGAGTAGATCGCGGCCTCCTTCGCCGTGGCGGCGATGCCGTTCGCGCCGTTGAAGAGGCGTTGCCCCCAGCCGGTCAGCTGGTTCGGGTCGAAGCCGGTGACCATGTCCAGATACTCGACGCCGCCGCCGTTGCCGCTCCAGGACCAGCCGAGGTAGCCGATGCCGAGCCGCTGCGCGGTGGCGAGGATGGCGTCCTCGTCGGGGTTGCCGTCGGAGTGGTCGTGCCCGAACTCGCCCACCACCAGGGGGAGTTTCGCGGCGACGAACCGGTTGAGGTAGTCGCTCACCTCGGCCGCCGTGTCGAAGACGCCGTACATGTGGATGGAGAAGACCGTGTTGGCGTCCGGGTCGGCGGCGAAGACCGACGCGGCGTTGTCGCGCATCGTGAACGCCCAGTCCTGGCCCCAGTTGGGGGCGTCGACCATGAGGGTGTGGTCGAAGCCGGCGGTGCGCAGCCGCTGGATCGCCGCCTTGGTGTCGGCCGTCCAGCCCGCGTAGTCGTTGTTGCCGTACGGCTCGTTGCCGAGGTTGACGATGACATGATCCTCCTGGCCGGTGAGTGCGCTCCGCACACCGATCCAGTAGTCGGCGGCCCGCGCGAGCGTGACGGCCCCGCTCTGCTCGCCGTATCCCGTCGTGTCGTGCACCTCCAGGACACAGATGAGCCGATTGCGCTTGCACTGCGCCACGACGTTCGCCACGTCGGCGGTGTCGTTGCGGGTCCACCGGTCACCGCTGGAGAGGACCACCCGCACCGTGTTGGCGCCCTTGGCCTTGATGTGGGCCAGTGCGCCGATCTGGTTCGGGTACCAGGTGTGGGCGTGGTTCACGCCCCGCATCACGAAGTCGTTGCCCGACCGCTCCAGCAGCCGACCGTTCTCGACCCGGAATCCGGCGGGGGCCGCCGGTGCCGCCTGCGCCGGAGGGCCGAAGGCGAACAGGGGGAGCAGCAGGCCGAGGAGGGCCGCGGCGAGTGCGGCGACGTGTGGGGGGCGTGGGCGGGCCGGGGTGCGCGTACGGGATCTCATGGCGGCTCCAGCGAAGGGGGTGAGGGGGTGCCTGGGGAGTGCGGGACGGGGACGAGCGGACTGTGGCGGCGGAGGGGAGGCGAGCGGTGCCGTGGGCTGCACCGCCCGCCGGAATCCCTCGTCGGGTGGCCGGCGGATCGGGCTCTCCGTCCCCGCCGGCCCACCGTCACGAGGAGGCGGCCCGGGCCGTGCAGCCGACCGTCGCCGACGGCGTCCCGGCCGTCGTGGACGTCGTGGCGACGAACCCGAACGTGGTGCTCGCGCCCGGCGCGAGCGTGCCGTTCCACGAGGCGTGGGTGACCGTGGCCGTACCGTCGGCCGCCGTGGTCGAGGTCCCGTTCCAGACCTGGGTGAGCCGGGCCCCGGCGGCCGGGACGACGGTCACGGTCCACCCCGCGACGGTCGCCGCGGACGTGTTGGTGACGGTCACCTCGCCCTGGTAGCCGCCCTGCCAGACGTTGGTGGCCCGGAAGGCCGCGGAGCACGTCCGACCGCCACCCGGATCGCCCGGGTCCCCGGGATCACCCGGTACCCCCGCGTCCAGCACCGCGCTCAGCGCCGGATACCAGCGGGCGGCGATCCGTTCGTCCCCGGCCGCGTTCGGATGCACCCCGTCGTAGGTGTGGGTCTCCGTACTGAACCCCGTCCACTGGTCCACCACGGTCACGGGTGAGTCGGGGGTGCTCGTCGTCCGGGCCCAGTCGGGGATCCGCGCGTTGAAGTCGACGACGCGCTGTGCGCAGCCTGTGCAGCCATCGGGGTTCATGGGGATGAGTTGCGCGACCAGGATCCGCATGTGCGGGTTGGAGGCCCGCATCTGTCCGACCAGCTTCGTGTACGCGGCGAGGATGCGGTCCGGTGCGATGCTGCTCCACACGTCGTTCGTGCCGAAGTGCATGACAACGATGTCCGGAAGCGTCGCGGCCAGTCGGCCGGGCAGCAGGTCCTGGTCGGCGACCTGGGTCACCAACTCGCCGCCGTGGCCCTCGTTGTCGCCGTCGTGGGCCTGCCCGCAGCCCTGCGTGCCGAGGGTGCCGACGAAGTCGATGTCCGTGTGACCGGTGTTCTGCAGACGGTTCCAGAGCACGGCTCGCCAGCAGCCGGGCGAGCCGGTGATCGAGTCGCCGAGCGGCATGACGCGGACGGGAGCCGCGGCCGTGCCGGCCGCGGCGGAGGCGACCGGCGCGAACGTCGGTCCGGAGCAGAGGAACAGGGCGGCCAGCAGGCCGAGGAGCGGCAGATGCCGTAAGGGGGAGTGGCGGGTGCTGCGCATGGTGGTCCCTTCCCTGGTGAGATGGGAGCGCTCCCAGCCGAACATGCCACTGTTGTCATTGACGCGTCAAGGTGGTGGACGTGACCTCTCGATCGTTCATGGACGGGAACAGATATCACGTGCATGGATATTGACGTGCTCGGGACAAGCATCCTAGCTTCCGGGTTGGAAAGCGCTTTCCCCTCACGCCTGTCCGGGAGACGACCCATGCGTCCACAGCGATTCACCGCCTGCGTAGGCCTGTTGAGCGTCCTGGCGGGCGGGCTCCTCGCCCTGTCCGCCCCCGCCGCCCACGCCGCCACCAGCCTCTACGTGGCGACCAACGGCAATGACGGCAACGCCGGCACCCTGGCGGCACCACTGCGGACCGTGCAGCGCGCCGTGGACCTGGCGCAGGCGGGCGACTCGATCCTCATCCGGGGCGGGACGTACGCCCCGAGCAGCAACATCCAGCTGCTCAAGAGCGGTACGGCGAGTCAGCCGATCAGGATGGGCAACTACCACGGCGAACGGGTCGTCATCGACGGCGAGGGCATGCCGTACACGCCCGGCGCGGTGGGCTCCAGCATCCCGCGGGCCCAGCGGGGCGCGATCCACATCGAGGGGGAGCACTGGCGACTGAGCGGTCTGGAGATCGTCAACGGGCCGTACGGGATCTTCGGAGTCGACACCGGCGGCAATGTCTTCGAGCGGCTGGTCACCCGGAACAACTACGAGTCCGGGGTGCACATCCAGGGTGCGTCGAGCGGCAACCAGTTCATCAACCTGGACAGCCACGGCAACCGCGATCCGCGCAAGAACGGGGAGAGCGCCGACGGCCTGGCCATCAAGGAGGGCTCCGGGACAGGGAACGTGGTGCGCGGTGCCCGGTTGTGGAACAACTCCGACGACGGGCTGGACTTCTGGGAGTTCCTCTCCCCGGTAACGGTCGAGGGGAGCGTCGCGTACGCCAACGGTTACAACCGCTGGAACCTCCCGAACTACACCGGTGACGGCAACGGTTTCAAGCTGGGCGGCGGCGGTGACGAGGACCTGCCCGCGGCCCATGTGGTGCGGGGCGCCATGGCCTGGGACAACTCCGCCGGTGGTTTCATCGACAACGCCAACCCGGGCGCGCTGGTCGCCGAGCGTTGCACCGCGTGGCGCAACAAGGGCACCGGGTTCGACTTCGCCGACGCCGACGGCACGCTGACGAAGAACCTCTCGGTGGCCAACGGCACGAACGTCTCGCTGGGTGCGAATTCCGGTGGCAGCGGCAACTCCTGGAATCTTGGGGGTAGTTGGTCCTTCGTGAGCACCGACGCGGCTACGATCACCGGGCCCAGGGCGGCCGACGGCTCGATCCCGGCCTCGACCTTCCTGCGGCCCTCGAACGGCGCGGACGTCGGGGCGCGACTCTGACGGGTTCGCGCATCGCGGAACCTCGAGGAGGGGGTGGCGCGCGGCGCCGGTCCTCGGGGCGATCCGCCGGAGGCCGGCTGCCGCACGGCTTTGGGGGCGGCCTCACGACACCCGCCGCTCACACACCCGAACAGTCGGTGGCTGATGTGCGACCCCTGGCGGCCACCGCGAGGGGTGGGCAGCGCGGCCCGTCCCCCAACGGATGTTGCTCGCAAGTGGCGCGGCAGGCAATGTTCGCCCGTTGAGGAGCGGCGTCGTGGGGGTACCTCCCGGTCGAGCGCAGCCGAGACTGGGGGAGCGTGCTCTCGGCGTGCCGGCCGGAAGTCCTCGTACTGGACGTACTCGCGCTTCGGCCGGTGCGGCGGTGGGGGCCCCTCCCGCTCGGGCGAAGCCGAGAGTGGGGGAGCGTGCCGGGCGTCGCGACGGGGCGAACGTCGCCCGTCGCGGCACCAGGTGGACAGAGGTCAGGCCGCCTGTGGCTGCAGGTAGCGGGCGAGCAGGTCGTCCAGGCTGACCATGCCGGTGAGGCGGCCGGTGTCGTCGCAGACGAGTGCGAGTGTGGCGCGGTGCCTGCGGAGCAGGTCGATCGCCTCGGCGACCGTGGCGTCCGAGGTGAGCTCCGGTACGGGCCGGGCCAGGGCGCGGGCGGTGACGGTACGGCCCTGAGCGCGGGCGACCAGCGCGTCGCGGGCGTGGACCGAGCCGAGGACGGCGCCGCCCTCGCGGACCAGGAGCCGGGTGCGGTCGTGGTCGGCGGCGGTGCGCAGGATGTCGTCGAGGCCGGCGTGGCCGTCGACCGCGGTGATCTCGGCGGCCGGGACCTGGAGGTCGCCCACGGGTGTCTGCGGTTCGGTCAGGGAGCGGGTGATCAGCTCGGAGTCGGTCTCGCTGATCAGGCCGAGCCGCTGCGACTCCTCGACGAGATGCGTGAGCTGCTCGCGGTTGTGGACGGAGGCCAGCTCGTCGCGCGGGGTGATCCGACACAGCCGTACGAGGGCGTTGCTGATCTGGTCGAGCAGCCAGATCAGCGGCCGTACCGCCTTCACCACGCCCCTGAAGAGCGGGGAGAGCAGCATCGCGGAGCGCTCGGGGTGGGCGATGGCCCAGGACTTGGGGGCCATCTCGCCGAGGACCATGTGCAGGAACACCACGACGGCCATGGCGAACGCGAAGGCCACCGCGTAGCTGAGCGCGCTGGGCAGGCCCAGGTCATGCAGCAGCGGGTCGAGTTCGTGCGAGATGGCGGGCTTGGACACGGAGCCCAGGCCCAGGGTGCACACGGTGATGCCGAGCTGGGCGCCGGCCAGCATCAGCGACAGCTCGCGCATGCCCGCGAGGGCCGCCTTGGCGCCGCGTCGGCCCTCGGCCGCGGCCTTCTCCATGCGGTGCCGCTTGGCGGCGACCAGCGCGAACTCGGCGGCGACGAAGAAGGCACTGCCGATCAACAGGAGCACGGTGACGAAGAGTGCCATCGGGAAACTCATGCCTTCTCCTCCGCACGTTCGGTCACGACCATCCGCTCGATGCGCACCCGTTGCGGCACGTGCCGGTCCAGCGTGCGTACGTCGATCATCACGTGGCCCGCGTCGGACAGTTCGACGGTGAGCCGGTCGCCGATGGCCGGGAACCGGCCGAGGCGGTCCACGATCAGGCCGGCCACCGTGTCGTAGTCCTCCTCCTCGGGCAGCTCGATGCCGGTCGACTCGGCCACCTCGTCCAGGCGGCGCCCGGCGTCCACCAGCCAGCCCTCGCCGTCGGCGACAGCGATCTCGGTGACGGCGTCGGACTCGTCGGCGATGTCGCCCACCAGTTCCTCGGCGATGTCCTCATAGGTCACGATCCCCGCGACCCCGCCGTGCTCGTCCAGGACGACCGCGAACTCGTCGTCCGCCTCCCGCATCCGGTCGACGGCGTCGGGCAGCGGCAGCGTGTCCGGCAGCAGCAGCGGGCGGCGGGCGAGTGCGCCCACAGCGGTGCCGGCGAGGCGGTCGGCAGGCAGGTGCGTCAGTTCGCGCACCCCCAGGACGCCCGCGATGTCGTCGGGGTGGTCGCCGAGGACCGGATAGTTGGAGTGGCCGTGGCGGGCGATCAGGTCGACCGCCTCGGCGGCCGTGGCGTCCTTGCGGACGAAGACGGCGCCCGCGCGCGGCACCATCACCTCGTCCAGCGTCCGGTCGGAGAACTCCAGGGCGTGGTCGAGGAGGTCGGCGGTGTCCTTGGGCAGCTGGCCGTGCTCGTGGGACTCGCCGATCAGGTGGCCGAGCTCCTCCAGGGTCGCGCCGTGGTGCAGTTCCTCGACGGGCTCGATGCCCACCTTGCGCAGCAGCCGGCCGGCCGCGCCGTCGAAGACGTGGACGACCGGACCGACGACCTTCAGATACGCGAGGGTGGAGGCGGCCAGCGACTTCGCCAGCCGCTCCGGGACGGCGATGGCGAGGTTCTTCGGGGCCAGCTCGCCCAGCACCATCTGCACGACCGTGGCCCCGACGAAGGCGAGGCCGACGGAAATGCCCGAGACGGCTCCTTCCGGGGTGCCGATGCCGGTCAGGGCGGGCTTGAGCAGCGCGGACACGGACGGCTCGGCGATGAAGCCGACGACCAGGCCCGTGACGGTGATGCCCAGCTGGGCGCCGGACAGCATGAACGACAGCCGCTCCAGCACCTTCAACGCGCGGGCGGCCCTCAGGTCGCCGGCCTCGGCCTCGCGGGCGAGCGCGAGCCGGTCGGCGGAGACGTACGCGAATTCCTGCGCGACGAAGTAGCCGGTGCCGGCGGTGAGGACGAAGACGGCCAGCAGGCCGAGAACAGCGTTCGCGGCACTCATCGCGCACCACCCCGCCGCGTGCCGTGCTCAAGAAAGGTCTGGCGGGGTGGTCGGGGACTGTGCCCCGGAGAGTCCGTCGATCTGGCGGACACGGGCTTGCTCCTTCGGTGCGTGTGCAATGCGTGAACGATTGTGTTGGAGTGGCGCTTTGCGGCCTCTACGCAGGCCCGACGGACGGACACCACGGCCGCCACGTCCACGGTCCGCCGGTCACGCGGCGGACGGTGCCGGGCCGACCAGCTCGGACAGGACGTCCTCCATGGTGACGAAGCCGATGACCGTGCCCGTCTCGCCGGTGACCGCTGCCAGGTGGCTGCCGACGGCGCGCAGGGCGGTGAGGGTGTCGTCCAGCGGGGTGTCGATGCGGACCCGGGTGACCGGGTGCAGGGCGCTGCCCGGGAAGGGCCGGTCGCGGTCGGTGAGGCCGAGGGTGTCCTTGATGTGGAGGTAGCCCAGCAGGGCTCCGTTCGGGCCGGTGACCGGGAAGCGGGAGTAGCCGGCCTCGGCCGCCGTCCGCTCCAGCCGGGCCGGGGTGATGGTGTGGTCGACCGTGTGCATCCGCTGCGCGGGGACGAGGATCTCGCCGACCGGGCGGGTGCCCAGTTCCAGTGCGTCGCGCAGCCGCTCTCCGTCGGCAGGCGAAAGCAGGCCCGCCTCGCTGGAGTCGAGGACCATGCGGGCGAGCTGGTCGTCGGTGAAGACGGCCTCCACCTCGTTCTTCGGCTCCACCCTGAGCAGCTTCAGCAGGGCGTTGGCGAAGGCGTTGATACCGAAGACGACCGGCCTGAGCGTCTGGGTGAGGGCCACCAGGGGCGGCCCCAGCAGCAGCGCGGTGGGGACCGGCGCGGCGAGCGCGATGTTCTTCGGGATCATCTCGCCGATCAGCATGTGCAGGTACGTCGCCAGGCTGAGCGCGATGACGAACGCGATCGGATGCACCAGGCCGTGCGGGATGTGGGCCGCCTCGAAAGCGGGCTCCAGCAGATGGGCGATGGCCGGTTCGGCGACCGCGCCGAGCACCAGCGAGGAGACGGTGATGCCGAACTGGGCAGTGGCCATCAGCGCCGAGAGGTGCTCCAGGCCCCACAACGTCATCCGGGCCCGCTTGTCACCCTCCTTCGCCCGCGGCTCGATCTGTCCGCGACGCACGGAGATCAGGGCGAACTCCCCGCCCACGAAGAAGGCGTTGGTCAGCAGGGTCAGGGCACCGATGGTGAGTTGCAGTACGGTCATCGGGACTCCTCCGCCGCCTGGACCGGCATCCGGACCGGCGCGGTGATGCGGACGCGGCCGGCGCGGTGGTGATCGACGTCGAGGACATGAAGTCGCCAGCCGTCGTCGAGGTCGAGGTCGTCGCCCTTGGCCGGGATGCGCGCGAGGCGGGTGGCGACCAGCCCGGCCACGGTCTCGTACGGGCCCTCCGGCGCCGTCAACCCTATCCGGGCCAGCTCGTCGATGCGGACCGAGCCGTCCGCCTCCCACACCGCACGCCCGTCCCCCGTCCTCGCCGCGGGCAGCAGATCGGGGACCTCGACGGGGTCGTGCTCGTCACGGACCTCGCCGACGACCTCCTCGACGATGTCCTCCACCGTCGCCACCCCCGCGGTACCGCCGTACTCGTCGATGACCACGGCCATCGTGCGCGTCTCGCGCAGCCGCTCCAGCAGCCGGTCGGCGGTGAGGCTGTCCGGCACCAGCAGCGGGGCGGTGGCCAGCTCGGTCACCGGAGTGAGGGCCCGCTTCTCCGGTTCCAGGGCGAGCACGTCGCGGATGTGGACGGTGCCGATGACCTCGTCCAGGCTGTCGCGGTAGACAGGGAAGCGGGACAGGCCGGTGGCGTACGTCAGGTTCGCCGCGTCGGCCGCCGTGGCGTGGGCCTCCAGCGCCCGGACGTCGACCCGCGGGGTCATCACGTTCTCGGCCGTGAGCTCACTCAGGTGCAGGGTGCGCACGAACAGCTCGGCGGAGTCCGCCTCCAGGGCACCTTCGGCTGCCGAGTGCTGGGCGAGCGCGACCAGTTCCTCGGGCCCGCGGGCGGAAGCCAGCTCCTCGGCCGGCTCCAGGCCGAAGCGCCGGACGAACCGGTTCGCGGTGCTGTTCAGGTGCCGGATGAACGGCCCGAAGGCGGCCGTGAAGCCGCGCTGCGGGCCCGCGACCACCTTGGCGACCGCCAGCGGCCGGGAGATCGCCCAGTTCTTCGGCACCAGTTCGCCCACCACCATCAGGACCACGGTGGAGACGGCCACGCCCAGCACGGTCGCCACGGACGACGCGGCGCCGCCCAGGCCGACCGCCTGAAGCGGGCCGCGCAGCAGCGCGGCGAGGGACGGCTCGGCGAGCATGCCGATCACCAGCGAGGTGACGGTGATGCCCAGCTGGGCACCGGAGAGCTGGAGAGTCAGACGCCGTACGGCCTTCAGCGCGCCCTCGGCGCCGCGCTCGCCCGCCTCGGTGGCACGCTCCAGCTCACCGCGCTCGACGGTGGTCAGCGAGAACTCGGCCGCGACGAACACCGCGCAGGCCAGCGTCAGCAGCAGAGCGAGCAGGAGCAGCACGATCTCGGTCACCGTGACACCCCCGCTCCCTCATTCACATGGGTCAGGCGGGGCGTGGCACGGCTGGTACTGGGAGGCTCACCCATCGGGGGACCGTCGCTCCTTCTCAAGACGTGTGGGATGACAGTGGGGGAAGCAGGATTGCCTGCTTCTACACCAACTGTAAAGGAGCCGCAAAGAACCTCACCCGGCCAGGGCCTCCGGTTTCAGGCGTTCCGGGTGGCGCACCCTCCGGCCGCGCCGAGCCTGAGTATCGCCCTCCGGCCGGCACAGGAACCAGTTTTCGGCCTTTCCCGCCGCGTCCGCGCGGACAGTGCCCTTCCCCGCTCCCGGCAGCTCTATACTTCTACACGTTTGTAGAAGGTCCGAGCGTGAGCCGGGCCCCGCACGCATGCACGTTGGGAGACGACACGTATGGCTTCGATCGACCTGGACGAGGTGCTGGACAAGGCATGGACGGACAAGAGCCTGCCCGAGATCCTGGCGGCCCCGGTCGGGGCGCTGAAGGGGGTCTCGGACCGTGACGGCGAGTTACTTCAGGAGGCGTTCGGGGTCAAGAGCATCGCGGACCTGGCCGAGTTGAAGTACGTCCGCTGGGCGCAGGCGCTCGCCGCTCTCGACACGGCAAGGTAACCGGCCCCCGAACTGCCGTGGTGCAGTGCGCCCGTCATGGGTGCGCGGCACCGCTCACACGAAACACACGCACGATAAGGAGTGGACGCCACGATGGTGTTCAAACGACTGCTCGGCTCGCTCGGCGTGGGCGGACCCACGCTCGACACGGTCCTCGACCCCGGTGCGGCCCTGCCCGGTGGCGCGCTCTCCGGCCGGGTTCACCTCAAGGGCGGCAACGCCGACTTCGACATCGAGCACATCACGCTGGAGCTCGTGGCCCGGGTCGAGGCCGAGCACGAGGAGGGGGAGAGCGCGGGCGCGGTCGTCTTCGACCGGTTCACCGTCGGTGGCGGTTTCCGGCTCGCCGAGGGGGAGGAGCGCAACGTCCCGTTCAGCGTGACGCTGCCGTGGGAGACCCCGGTCACCGAGCTGTACGGGCAGGGACTGGGCATCGTCCTGGGTGTGCGGACCGAGTTGTCGGTGGCGGGCGCGAAGGACAAGGGCGACCTCGACCAGATGGCCGTGGGTCCGCTGCCGGTACAGGAAGCGATCCTGGAGGCCCTCGGACAGCTCGGCTTCGGCTTCAAGTCCGCCGACCTGGAGCTGGGTCGCATCGGCGGCACCGGCCAGCAGCTTCCCTTCTACCAGGAGCTCGAACTCACTCCGCCCCCGCAGTACGCGCACCAGGTCAACGAGATCGAGGTGACCTTCCTCGCCACCCCGGGCGGAATGGAGGTCGTCCTGGAGGCGGACAAGCGCGGCGGCCTGTTCTCCTCCGGCCACGACGCGCTCACCCGTTTCACCGTCGGCCACCACGACGTGCGCGACTGGAACACCGAAGTCGACGGCTGGATCCGGCAGCTCGTCGAGCACCGCGCGTCGTACGGCTCCCACGCCGCGTACGGCCACGGCGACCCGCACGCGAGCGGCGGCCACGACGACCACCACCAAGACAGCCACCACCGCTCCGGGCCGGGCATGGGAACCGTGGTCGCCGCGGGTGCGGCCGGGCTGGCGGTCGGTGTCGTCGGAGGCATGGTGGCAGCCGAAGTCGTCGACGAGGTGGGGGACTTCTTCGAGGGCGACGAGGAAGAAGAGGGCTGAGAGGCCGTGGCGGGCCGGAAGGGTTGATCAGGCGCTGACCGTGCGCAGAAGGTGATCGGCGTCTTCCGGCTCGCCCGGTCGGCCCACCTCCGGCCAGGAACCGTCACGCAGCAGATCCGGAGGGCGGGGCACCCACGCCGCCGCCGGCCCGCCTCGCCTCCTGCTCGTGGTGCCGGACGAGGGTGAGCGATGACATCCGTCTGCGAGAGGGCGAACGGCGTCGTCTCCGCCGGCCCGGAGCCGGCCGGCGGGGAACCGAGCGTGGTGCTGGTGCCAGGCACGGACATGAACGCCGCGGTGTGCATGGGCATGGCCGAGTTGCCGGTGGCACGGTGGCACACCGTGGTGAAGGCGCGTCCTCACAGGGGCGTCGCCGCGTGCAGGATGAGGACCATCGTCACCGCGGAGTTCGCGGACGACAGCGCGGACACCGCGGTCCCCGCTGCCGCCCCCCAGGCGGCAAGGCCCACCGAGGTGAACACCGACGGCCAGCTGCGCATCGCGGGCGCGGGGCCGAGCAGTGCGGCGACCCGGCGCGGCACCGGGCCCGGCGCGGCGAAGCCCCCCAGCGTGGGCACCGGAGTCCCCCGGGAGACCAGGGCCGCCTTGCCGATCGCGCACGCCACGGCCCTGCGGCTGCCGACCGCCTGCGCCGCGTCCTCGTCCGCCCACCGTTCCGCCATGTACGCCACGGCGGTGCGCAGGGGGCGCAGGAACGGGTTGGCACGTGCGGCCAGTTGGACGGCGAGCAGGAACCGGTGATGCCGGGCTGCGAGATGGGCGCGCTCGTGGGCGAACAGGGCGCGCCGTTCGGCCGGTTCGAGACAGGACAGCAGGGCGGTGGTCACCACCACCCGGCCCCGTCGCCCGCCGGGGAGGGCGTACGCGTACGGCACTTCGTCGGGCAGTACGGCCACCTCCGTGCCGGGCAGGCCAGCGAGTGCCCGGTGGGCTCGGTGCAGGACCCGTCCGTGCCGCCACAGCGTGCGGCAGCAGGTCAGCAGCACCGCGAGCAGCGCCGGGATGGCCAGTTTCCCAGCCACCTCGTCGTGGGGCACCGCCTCGCGCACCTCGGGGTCCGACCAGGCGTCGGGCAGTGGATTGCCGGGCAGCTGCGCGGTGCCGACCACCATCAGCAGCCCCAGACACACGGTGCTGCACACCGCCATCACCACGGCCACCGCGGTCAGGAGCCGGGTGGCGGTCCGCGGGTGCAGCCGCTGCTCGGCCAGGCGCGCTATCGGCCACGCCGTCAACGGCAGGACCAGCGGCAGAAAGACGAACACCCCCATGAGGCTTCAGTCTTCCCTCTCGTCCTTGGCCCGACCCAGCAGTTCGCGCAGCAGCCGCTCGTCGTCCGGTTCCAGGGAGGTGACGAAGCTGGCCAGCACCGCCTCGCGGTCGCTCTCGGCGTCGAGCACCTTGCGCATCTTGTGCGCGGCCAGGCCCGCCTGGTCCGAGGCCGGTGTCCAGGCGAAGGAGCGGCCGGTGCGCTCGCGGGCCACCGCGCCCTTGGCCAGCAGCCGGGTCAGGATCGTGACCACCGTGGTGTAGGCGAGATCTCCGCCGACGCGCTCGTGCACCCATCCCGCGTTGACCGGGCTGTCCGCCTCGCGCAACGCGGACAGGACGAGCGCCTCCAGTTCACCCTGTCCCCGCCGCGGAGGACGCTGCCGCTGATCCGTCACGCCCTGTCTCCCTTCCGCTGACCCCGAGTTCAGGGCCGGTCCATCGTATCGACGCCCTACCGGCCGCTCGCCGCGCCGTGACCGCTGCTCCGCCGCCCCGCACCGCTGCATCTACGTGATTGTAGAAGCCAGGTTGCCGGGACGGGCTCTTCCGCGCGGTGCCGACGGTGACCGCGACGGCAAGGAGAGACGGTAGGCAGGGGCGTCATCGCACGGGTGGTGCTGGGACTTCTCGCCGGGGCCAGGGCCAGGGCCGTCCTGCCGGG
The DNA here is from genome assembly GCF_019599145.1 of Streptomyces akebiae. Taxonomy (NCBI): domain Bacteria; kingdom Bacillati; phylum Actinomycetota; class Actinomycetes; order Kitasatosporales; family Streptomycetaceae; genus Streptomyces; species Streptomyces akebiae. The sequence goes on from NZ_CP080647.1 coordinate 9,377,448, forward strand.
GCGCGATCCGCGCGGACTCATCGGTACGACGGCCATCGGCATCGCGGGGGCTTCCTGGGCGGCCGGCTCTCCGCACAGTTCCTCGACCGGTCGGTGCGGCGGGAGTTCCTCGACAAGGCCGACGGCAGCGCCCCCGCACCTTCCAGGACCTGATGCCGCCCATCACACGCCACCTGTGGACCGGGGGCGGACCGGAACAGATCCAGCGGCACCTGCCGGGCACGGCAACCGGTCACGGACCGAGACGGCGACAGCGACGTCGGTCGCCACAACCCCCGAAACGCTCGGCCGTACCCGGCCCGGGCCAAACAGAAGACAGGACCCGCATGTTCGGACGGAGCGAAACCGGCCGTCATCCTCATCGTCGTCATAGCCGTTCTCGCGGCGCGGCCGATACGCCGGACAACACCAGCAGGCCATAGACAACAGCCGTGGGCCGTGGGCCGTGGGCCGTGGGCCGGCAGCGGGCTGTTCGCGTCCCACGCGCCGGTGCTCGCCGTCTGGGTGGGCCCGGTTTCGCCACCGTACCCACGCCGAGGGCGACCGGCGGCTGCGGGAAGTCGGCGCCGGCGAGCGGGAGTCGGCCCGGCTGCGCGCCTCGATCCGGCTCGACCTTGCGCGCGCGTCCGCCCGGAGGAGACGGCCCTGTCCGTCGCGGCGGAGATCTCGCGACCTGGGGTCGGCGGCACGGGTGTGCCACTGATCGGTTCGGGCGCACCGGTCCACCGGGGGAGAGGGAAGCCGTGGTGGCGCCTGAGTACGTCGGACGGGGCGACTGAGTATGTGGTCAGATGCCCGGCGCCCCGGCCCGGTGATGTCCTGTCGTCATGGACACGCACACCTCGCGCCCGCGCCCCCTCCGCCAGGTCACCGCCACGGCCGGCGCCACCGGTTCGGCCCTCGCGGTGGCGCTGCTGCCGCTGGTGGTCGGGGCATTGGTGGCGCGGGCGGCCGGTGCCGACCCGATGGCGTCGGTCAACGCCCTGATCGCGGGCGGCGGTGAGCGGGCGAAGCTCTCCCGTAGTCATCTGCCCGTCCTGCGGGGCATGGGTTCGGCGCCCCGCAGGGTGGGCGCGCGGCTGGCACGGACACGCCCGCCGGAGGGTCGCCCGGCGGGCCGTCTGCGGGGGCGGCGGCTACTGGCCGGCCGTGAGGACGTACGTGTTGAGGTTCCCGACCGTCGTGAGCGGTGACGGTGAACCCAGCTCGTAGCGGTCCACGGCGAGGTAGTTGGGCTTCTTGCGCGCGGCGGGAGTGCAGAAGTTCTGCGCCCGGTTGCCCAGCTTGGCGTTGTCCGTCTCCGCGGTGCCGCTGATCGTGTAGTCGCGGAAGTGGTTCATCACGAACAGCGGGTGGAAGGCGGCGGAGTCCGTGGTGAGCGGTCTGGCCGTGCCCCAGCGGCTGTAGCAGGACCAGTCGGAGCCGCCGAGCCCGCCGCCCATGGACCAGTGGTTCTCGACGGTCCACTCCCGCTGGTACATCACGCCGAACGTGTCACGGGTGACGTAGCCGGCGGAGGTGTCGCTCGCGCGGGTGCGGTCGCTGAAGATCAGCAGCTGCTTGCCCCGGGCCGCGAGGTCCGCCATTCTCGGCCAGCCGCTCGTCGCCACACCCTCCTGGTCCGGCCGGTACAGCACGTCGGACAGGCCGCTCACGGACGCCAGCGACGACTTCAGCACATCGGAGGCGGTGTAGTCCTCCAGGAAGACGGTCACGAACTGACCCGGGTTGGCCTTGAGGAAGGTGACCATGTGCTGGAGATCGGTGGCGAGCGGGACCGGGTTGCTCACCCCGTCACAGCTGTTGTGGCAGAGCATCGCCTGTCCGGACACCGTGTACGCGTCCAGCATGAACCCCCGCACTCCGTCGGTGAGTTGTCGGCTCACGCCGCGCGCCTGGTTCGGGAAGAGGCTGACGGGGAACGACGCGAAGTTGCCGTCGACGCCGTTCGCGTAAGCGTTGTGCGAGGTGAGGAACGAGACCTGGTCGAGCGTGCGCGTGTCGGCGGAGGGCATGGCCGACGTCGCGTAGGAGACCGGTGTGAGGTGCCAGCGGGCGTAGGCGCCGCTCGACCCGAGCTGCACGAGGGAGGGGTCGGAGGACGTACCCGTCAGGTACTGCGAGGTTCCCGGCACACCGATGGTGTACGTGCTGTTCGCGGCCTCGGTGACCGTCCACGTGGTGCCGTCCGCGCCGCAGGCCGCGGTCACCGCCGAGGTGCCGCCGCGCCCGAGGCAGATCCCCGACTGGTCGGCGCTGCGCAGCTGGTGGCCACCGGTGACCGCGACGGGCGTCCACTGCTGGTGGTCCTCGTTGCCCTTGGGGTTGTGCGCGGCGACCGTACCGCCGTTGTCCGCCGCGTTGAGGCCGGTGACGGAGTTCTGCAGATACACCGAGTACGTGGGGACCGCCGCGGCGGCGGGTCCCGAGAACGCGACGGGCACACCCAGGGCGAGCGAGGCGACCGCGCAGAGCGCGCGGGCGCGGACACGACGGCGGGAACGGGGACGGGGACGGGGACGGGGACGGATCTGACTCACGGGGTTCCTTCCACTCCGGGCGCACCGGGATGATGTCAGAGGCATGACACACCGTGGACCGGGTCGTGCACCAGACCCGGCGCAGGAAGTCCTCGTGAGCGTGAACGCGCCGTTCTGTGGCGGGACTTGAGTCAGCCGCACTCCCTGGTTCGAGATTCAAGCAGTCTTGGGGATTCCGTGGAGAAGATCTGTTTAAATTCTGAAACCCGTTCGAAGAGAGACCACGCGTGAGTGAACCGACAGCCTCTGTCTGCCCGCAGTGCGGAACCCCCCGGGCGACGGACGGCACCCCGGCCTGCTCCTGCGGCCGCCTCGCGTCGGAGGCTCATCGGGACGTTCGCGCGGCACAGGCCGAGGCCGCGGAGGACTTCGACCCGGTGCGCATACGCCCGTTCGTACAGGTGGGCGACGACGGCGAGCCGCAGGCCACACCGCCGACGGGCGAGGTGCCGCCCACGGCCGGTGACGACGGGCAGGCCCCGACCGACGCGCAGCCCCCGACCGAGGCGAGGATCCCGACCGACGCGCAGGCTCCGGTCGACGCGCAGGCCGTGGGCGAGGATCGGGCCATGCCCGATGAACGGGACGCGGGCGGCGCGCACACCGGGGGCGACGCACCGCGCTCGGACGGGCGGGACGCGGGCGGTAAGCGGCGGCGCAGGGTGGCGCTGGCCGCAGGGGTGGGGGCCGCCGCGGCCGCCGTCCTGGTGACGGCCGGGATCATCGGTGGCCTCTTCTCGTACGAGGCTCCCTCGCGGGACGGCTCGGGTCCCGACGACATCAGGGCGGGCCTTCCGGAGGCGGCGGAAGGCCAGGAGGCGTCGCGGTCGGCGACCCCGTCCCCCACGGGCTCCACGGCGTCCCCGTCCGGCAGCGCGACCACCTCGCCGGCGGCGACCCCGACGGAAACCGGGGCCACCCCCGCCCCGTCGACCAGCATGACCAAGGTCCCCTCCGGCAGCGACGCCACCGTGACGGCGGCCCCCGCGCCGCCCGTCACCGACGGGCCGCCGCCCGTCCTCGGTCTCGGGGACCAGGGCGCGGAGGTCACCGAACTCCAGCTGCGTCTGCGCCAGATCGGCTTCTACAACGGCGACCCCGACGGCGACTACGACCGTGAGGTCCAGAGCGCGGTCCGCGGCTACCAGCTGACCCGTGTCCTCCTGGAGGACGAGTCGGGCGTGTACGGCGAGGCCACCCGCGCCGCCCTCGAATCCGAGACCTCGGAACCGTGACCCCACCCGGACAGGCCCGTGTACCCCCGTCCCTCACGCGGCCGCGGCGGCGAGGTGCCGACGGGCCTGGCCCGCCGTGTCGCTGTGGGGGAACTGTTCGGCGATCTGCTGCCACATGTCGCGGGCCCGGTCGACGCCCTCGGGGTCGTCGCGCGCTTCGAGGGCCAGGGCGAGGTGGGCCCACTGCCGGGCATGGCCGCCGGAGTGCTCGACGGCGTCCTGGAGGAGGTCGACGGACTCCTCCAGACGCCCCTGCCGGTAGGCGACCCAGCCGCAGGCGTCCTCGCACAGGGCCGACCGGCCGGGCTCCCACACCTGTCACGCACTCTTCGGGGCACCCTCCGCCGGCAGCCGCGCCTCGTCCAGACGGATGCCCTGCTCCGCGTAGAACATCGCGAGCCGCGCGGTGAGCGTGACCAGCGCGGCCCGCGACGGGGGTTCCTCGTCCGTGCCGTGGAACGCCTCCAGCCGGGCGTCGATGACGCGGTCGGCGGGGGAGAGCGGTCAGAGGTGGCCGGCCGGCGGTTCGGCCTGGGCCTGTTCGAGTCGGTGCAGTTCGGCGGTGACGCGCGCGCGGCGGCGCGCCGGCTCGGGGTCGTCGTCGAGGACGGACCAGTCCGCCTCGCCGATGCCGTGGTGATGGTGGTAGAGGTCGTCGATCTCGCCGAGTTCGAGGTGGACCGGGTTCTCCTCGGCGTTCCAGTGGTCCGCGACCCGGTTCTGGTACACGGACCGGGCCGGGCAGGGTTCCGTGGACCGGGGCGGCTGTGGGGCGGTGGTCGTGGTGCCGGGGTCGATGACGGTCAACGGGCGGCTCCTCCGGTGGTGTCGGGCGTCGGCCGGCCGTGCGGGGCGCCGGCGCTACCAGTAGTCGGGCAGGCTGTAGCGGTCGGTGTGGGTGGCGTGCCACTCGTGATTGCCGGCCACCCAGGCGGCGAGACCGGTGGCGTAGCGCTCGATCGGCGGGGAGGTCGCGGACAGGGCCGCGGACTCCTCCTCGAACGCCTCCATGATCCGGTTGTGGATCTCGACGGCCCGCAGATAGGCGGCCTTCAGTCCGCACCGCTCGTTGGCGGCGATGACGACGGGCAGATTGAGGTGGCCCGGGTCGTTCGACAGCTCCTTGGTGAAGGAGTACAGGTCGTTGACGATCGTGGCCGCGTTCCCGGCGAGCGCGGTGATCCGTTGGACCTCGGGGCGGGCGTAGAGGTGCTCCGGCAGCTCCCAGCCGTCCACGGCGTCGACCACCGACAGACAGGGCCGGAAGTTGTTGAACTGCCGCATCACCAGGTACTCCCAGACCTGCGGCATGTGGTCCGTCTCGGCCCAGGCCGCTTCGCCGAGGTAGCCCAGATGCAGCCGGGCGAGGTCGTGCACGAGCCGGTCGGTCTGGCTGGGTGTGGCGAGGGCGGCGTAGTCGCCCAGCGCGAAGTGGTACGACCGCAGCGGACCGTCGGCCCGTACACCCCGGCGCCACCCCTCCTCCGTCCCCGGCGTGGTGTGCAGCGGGTCGAGCGCCGACTGGGCCATCAGCAGCCGGCCGCCGAGGCCGCGCGGGGAGCCGCCCTTGCCCTCGTCGACCTCGCAGTAGACGTTGTCGACCAGGTGCTCGGCGAGCAGCAGCTTCCCGGCGGCCGTGAGGTGTTCGAGGCCGGCCCCGCCCGGATGCGCCAGCACGATCGCCCGGCCCAGGCCGAAGCGTGCGAACTGCCCCCGCCACGTGCTGGGGAACAGATCGAGGCGCTCCGCCCAGGACTCCAGCCGACGGTCCACCTCCGCCGCCCGTGCCGGATCGGCGGGCACGGCGGGCCGGTGGCGCAGCCCGGGAACCGCGCCCGACCGCCGAGCCCGTCTCGCCCGCGCGGGACTCGGCGGCCCCGGCAGCCGCGTACGCGCCCGACTCGACTGCACCGGCGGCCGCGCACGGGCGGAACTCGGCGTCTCCGGCGGCCAGGTGGGGGCGGACCCAGGCGGCTCCGGCGGCCTGTCGCGGGAGGGCGCCCCGGCCACTGACGGCTCGTTCATTCCGGCATCCACCCCACCTGCACGTTCTCCAGGATCCCGGCCGCGTCGGGCACCAAGACGGCCATCGAGTAGTAGGCGGTGACCAGATAGCTCATGATCGCGGTGGCGTCGACGCCCATGAACCGCACGTTCAGCGAGGGTTCGTACTCCTCGGGGATACCCGTCTGGTGCAGCCCGACGACCCCCTGGTCCTTCTCGCCCGTGCGCAGCGCGATGATGCTCGTGGTGTGCTGCGGGGTGATCGGGATCTTGCTGCACGGCAGGAGCGGCACCCCGCGCCACGCCGGCATCTCGTGTCCTTCGACGTTCACGGTGCCGGGCACCAGACCACGCCGGTTGCACTGCCGGAAGAACGCCGCGATCGCCTTCGGGTGGGCCAGGCAGAGGCGGGTCCTGCGGCGCATCGACAGGAGTTCGTCCATGTCGTCCGGGGTCGGCGGCCCGGAGAAGGTGCTGATGCGCTGGCCGTAGTCGATGTTGTGCAGCAGCCCGAAGTCGCGGTTGTTGACCAGTTCCCACTCCTGGCGTTCCCGGATCTCCTCGATGGTCAGGCGGAGTTGCTGCTCCGTCTGGTCCATCGGGTTGTTGTAGAGGTCCGCGACCCTGGTGTGGACCCGCAACACGGTCTGGGTGAGGGAGAGTTCGTACTCGCGGGGCGCGAGGTCGTAGTCAACGAAGCCGCCCGGCAGCGTCAACTCGCCCACATGTCCGGCCTCCAGGGGGACATCGGCCTCGCCCTTGCGGTTCATGGGCCTGCGCTGCTGCTCGGCGAAGGCGTCGAACTGGGCGGCGAGGGAGGGCGTCCGCTCCACGAACGCCATCAGCACGTCCCAGTTGAGCGCCAGCACCACCCCGGCCGTGTCGGCCCGTACCGAGCTGAGCCACAGCGGGTCGGCGTGTCCGATGGCCTCGTCGCCCAGCCCGTCGCCGTCGCTGATGACGCCGAGGACCTCCTCCTCGCCGTACTTGCCGGTGGTGTACCGGGTGAACCTGCCGTGCACCACGAGATACGCCTCGGTCACCGGCTGCCCGGCGTCCACCAGCACCTGGCCGGCACGCACCTCCCGCACCCGGAACCGGGCGGAGATCTCCCTGAGGGCCGGGAGGTCGGCGTAACCGCGCAGCGCCGGAAGCTCGGTCAGGGTCTCCGGGATGACCTTGACGTCGTCGGCGCCGTTCTGGTCGAACTGCACCCGGCCCCGGCCGATCCGCAGCTGCAGACGGCGGTTGACCCGAAAGGTGCCGCCCTTGACGTCCACCCACGGCAGCGTCCTGAGCAGCCATCGCGAGGTGATCGCCTGCATCTGCGGTTCGGACTTGGTGGTCGTCGCGAGCTGCCGCGCGGCGCGGGTGCTGAGACTGGTGAAGTGCTGCTCGTCGGCGGGCTCCGGTGCGCTTTCGGAGGAGCTTACGGGGGCGGTCACATTCCCTCCCGAGAGGTGAGCGGATGTGCGTGGACGGACGGGGCGCGCCTGGACAGGGGCGGATCGCCGGATGCTGCCGGGACACGGGACTCGGGTGGCGCGCGTACGACGTGGCCGTGGGCGGATTCCGAGGCGAGGGACGCCGGCGGGGCGGCGAGGTGAGGCGGCACACGCGGATGGGCGGCATGTGTCGCAGGTCAAGCCAAACAGCCGGACGGCCGGTCGGGCACCGCGTGAAAGGGGCGACTTCGCGTCCTGGGGATGCGGAAACCGCCGACTGAGGCAGAACGCCGGCGGGGCGGTGCTCCCGCGCCCTCCGCCCGCCTCCCACGACCGGCGCGGAGGGCGTACGACGCCGGTGGTGCGCAGGGCGTACGACGGGGACGGCGAGGAGGGCCCGACCCCTGCCGTACGACGAGGGGCCGCCCGGAGGCGGCCCCTGATCAGCGGCGGTTCACCGGCCTCGCCGTGGCGGCCCGTTCACCAGCGCGGCAGTCGCAGCTCGTACCCCGGCTGGATCCGGCGCATGTACCCGGTGTCGTCACGGGAGCACATCCCCGAGTCGACGTACAGCCGGTGCAGCCGGTCGAGGGCGTCGTGGTCCAGCTCCACGCCCAGCCCCGGCCCCGTCGGCACCGCTACCTCCCCGTTCCGGAACTCCAGCACGCCCGGCACGATCACGTCGTCCGCCGAATTCCACGGGTAGTGCGTGTCGCAGGAGTGGTCGAGGTTGGGGATGGCGGCCGCGACATGGGTCATCGCGGCCAGGCTGATGCCGAGGTGCGAGTTGGAGTGCATGGACAGTGCGAGCCCGAACGCCTCGCAGACGGCGGCCAGTTCGCGGGTGCGGCGCAGCCCGCCCCAGTAGTGGTGGTCGGTGAGCAGGACCTGCACGGCGTCCTGCTCGACGGCCGGCCTCAGATGCTCCCAGGCCACCACGCACATATTGGTCGCGAGCGGCATCGGCGACTCCTCGGCCACCTCCGCCATGCCGGGGATGCCGGCGGTCGGGTCCTCCAGGTACTCCAGCACGCCGTCCAGTCGGCGGGCGACGTACTTCGAGGTCTCCACCGTCCAGGCCGTGTTGGGATCGAGACGCAGGGGCTGTCCGGGGAAGGCCTCCGCGAGCGCCTCGACGGCGGCGATCTCCTCGTCCGGCGGGAAGACCCCTCCCTTCAGCTTGAACGACCGGAAGCCGTACCGCTGTTGCATCAGCCGGGCCTGTTCGACGACCCCGGCCGGGTCGAGGGCCTCGCCCCAGTCGTCCCCGACCGCCGGGCGGCCGTCGAGGGCGGGGTGTTCGGCCCACTTGTAGAAGAGGTACGCGGCGAAGGGCACGGTGTCGCGGACCCGGCCGCCGAGCAGATCGCTGACCGGGCGGCCGAGCAGTCTGCCCTGCGCGTCGAGGCAGGCGACCTCGACCGCCGAGGTGGTCCAGCCGCGCTCGTGGGAGCCGGGCACGGTGGGCCGCAGCGCGGTGTCGATCGCGGCCGTCACGGCGGTCGTGTCGAAGACGTCCAGGCCGACCACCGCCTTCGCGGCGATGTCGAGCCGCTCCAGGCGGACGGTGCCGCCCGTCGACTCGCCGAGCCCCACCGTGCCGTCCTCCAGGACGAGTTGGAGGACGGTCCGCAGCGCGAGGGGCTCGTGGACGCCGCCTGAGTTGAGCAGCGGCGGGTCACGGAAGGCGATCGGGGTGACGATCAGCTCGCGGATCCGGGAGCCCGGTGTGCCGGTCATACGCCCACCCCGTCCGCGCGGTGACGGTGCGGGCCGCGACGGTTCGTCCTCACGCGCCCACCACCTCCAGGCCGTGGTCGATCAGCTTCGCCAGCCGGGCCACGTGCTCCGGCGTCGGATCGACCAACGGCGCCCGTACCCCGCCGACGTCCAGGCCGCGCAGGGTCACCCCGGCCTTGACCAGTGCCACGGCGTAACCGGGCACCTCGTCGCGCAGTTCCACGAGAGGGCCGTAGAACTCGTCGAGGAGCGTGGCGACCAGCGTCTCGTCGTGCTCGGCTAGTGCCGCGGCAGGCAACCTTTGCCCGTCAAGGAGCGGCGTCCGGTGCGTGCTCTCGGCGTGCCGGGCGAACGTCCTCGTACTGGATGTACTTGGGCTTGTGCCCGGTGCGGCGAGAGTGCGTGCCGGGCGTTGCGACGGGGCAAACGTTGCCTGTCGCGGCACTAGGGCCCGGTGGAAGGCGACGGCGATCTCCGGGGCGAAGGCGAACACGGCGGAGGAGTGCAGGCCGACGCCGATGCCCTGGTAGGCGGGCGCGATCATCTCGGCGGTGGGCAGCCCGTTGAAGAACTGGAAGCCCTCCGTGCCCGGCACGGCCCGTACCGCGCGGACGACGCGGTGCATCCGTTCGATGTCACCGATGCCGTCCTTGAGGCCGACGACGCCCGGCAGCGCGGCGATCGCGGCGGCGGTGTCCGGGGTGAGGCGGGCGGTGCCGCGCTGGTAGAAGACGACCGGCAGGGCGGTGGCCTCCGTGACCTCCTTCACGTAACGGATCAGGCCCTGCTGCGGCGCGCTCACCAGGTACGGCGGCAGCAGCAGGATGCCGTCGGCGCCGGCGCGTTCGACGCGGGCGGCCTGGTCGCGGGCGACCGGAGGAGGGCCCCCGGCGGCGGCCAGCACGGGGACCCGCCCGGCCGTCGTCGCCACCGCGATGCGGGTGGCCCGTTCGATCTCCTCGGACGTCAGCGCGTGGAACTCGCCGGTGCCGCAGGCGACGAACACGCCGCCGGCCCCGGCCGCGACCCCGGCCTCGATGTGCTGTGCGAGCCGTTCCTCGTCCAGCGAACCGTCCGGAGCGAACGGCGTGACCGGAAAGAACAGCACTCCTTGGAACTTCATGTCTTCCTCAAACGTGGGGGTCGGGTCAGCCCTTGGTGGCGCCGGCGGCGATGCCGGTGACCAGCGAGCGCTGGAGGAGCAGATGGACGACCGGATCCGCAGGTCGCGGCCCCGAACGCGAGCCCCGCGACGGTGATCACGGCGGCCAGGCGGCGACTTCGTCGGCGAACGCCCATGGGCACACTCCGTCGTTCTTCCGGGCCGTCCGCCCGGCTGTTCATATTCATGAACAGCCTTCACGAATCTAAATGATCGGCCAAGCTACGGAGCGTTTCGTTTGCATGTCAAGACATGGGTAGGAGATTTCACCGGGGTCACACCCCGCCTCTGCGGGATCCTGTGGAGCGACCGGGGAGAAGGAAACGGGAGGTGGTGGCCGTGGGTGAGCGCACGGCACCGAGTGCCCTGGCGGCCCGGTTCACCGGACGGCCGACGACCGGTGAACGCCGGTTGTCCGGCACGCTCACCGAGGTCACCCTCGACGACGGCCGGAAGGTGCTGGTCAAGGTGGGCGATGGTCCCGGCGCGGCCCGGGCCGAGGCGGCCGGACTGCGCTGGCTCGCGGAGGCGGACACGGTCCGCGTCCCGACGGTCCACGGCCACCACGGGAACCGCCTGGTGATCGACCTGGTGGACCAAGGGGCACCGAGTGCCGGGGCTGCGGCCCGCCTCGGCGCCGAACTGGCAGCCCTGCACGGCGCCGGCGCGCCCGCCTTCGGCGCCCCGCCGCCCGGCGGCCCCAGGGAGGCGTACATCGGACGCGCCCCCATGCGGAACGTCCCCGTCCCCGGCGGCGACTGGCCCGCCTGGTACGCCGAGCACCGCGTGCTGCCGTATCTGCGCCGCGCGGTCGACGACCGCACGATCCGCCCCGCCGAGGCCACCCTGATCGAGGAGGTCTGCGCCCGGCTGCCCGACCTGGCCGGCCCCGCCGAGCCGCCCGCCCGGCTGCACGGCGACCTGTGGAACGGCAACGTCCTGTGGGGCGCCGACGGCCGCGCCCGACTCATCGACCCGGCCGCGCACGGCGGCCACCGCGAGACCGACCTGGCGATGCTGGCGCTGTTCGGCTGCCCCCACCTGGGCCACGTCCTGGACGGCTACCAGCGGGCCGCCCCCCTCGCCGACGGCTGGCAGGACCGCGTCGGCCTCCACCAGCTCTTCCCGCTGTTGGTGCACACGGTGCTGTTCGGACGGGGCTATGCGGAGCAGGCCCTCGCGGTGGCGAGGGCGGCCCTCGGGAAGTGAGTCACCGGCGGTCCGCCGCATCGTGCGGGCCGCACATACGACACCGGGAGGCGCCGCGCGGGCGCCTCCCGGTGGAAGCGGAGGGCGAGGAGAGCGAAGGAACTCGGTTTCATGTGGAGTGAATGAGAAGGAAGCCCCTTCATGGCCTCGCCACGGGCCACGCTAGCACTCAGCCCGGGACCAGGTCGCGCAGATTTTCGAGGGTGATGATCCGGGAGTCCGGGTGCAGCCCCTCGGGCCGTTCGAGACCGATGTACGTCACGGGCTCGTCCGGCACCCACGTGCCGTCCCACAGGTCCATGACCGTTCCCTCACGGGTCATCAGGTCGATCAGGTACCCCACCGTCAGCTGCTCGCGCTCCACGACGGCACGCACCACCTTGGACACCGATGCCTGGTTCTCCTCGACCCGGTTGGCCGACGAGATGCCCTTCAGATACAGGTGCAGCCACTTCGCCCGCCACCGGCCGTCCTCCCCGCGCCGGAACGCCAGCGGCAGCGCCACCCGGCCCACCCCGCGCAGCTCCGACTTCATGCGCACCGTGCGCGGCTCGAACGGCCGGCCCTTCTGCGCGCCGTCGCGCACCATGAACCCGAAGAACGACTCCTCGACCTCCTCGAAGCCCTCGCCCGCGTAGATGTTGACCTGCGGCACGATGAACGTGCCGCGCACCCGGTCCAGGCTCAGCTCGATGAACTCCGAGGCGCCGTCGGGCGCCTCGGTGACATCGCCCGAGTGCCGGCCCCCGACGGCCGTCAGGGACGTGTAGGAGAGCCAGGAGTCGGTGCTGTAGTCGCTGTGCAGGAGCAGCGCCGACAGGTCGTAGTCGGTGCGGTGCTCGGTCTCCTTCCAGTACACGAAGAAGCGCAGCCGCTCGCCGTCGACCTCCGAGACCGAACCGCGCGGCAGCACCCCGAGCCCGGCCGCCGTCGCCCGGCCGCTGAGCGGCAGTGCCACGTCCAGGACGTCCGGGTCGACCAGCAGCCGCCCCGGCTCCGGGAGCCGGCGCCCTATTTCGGTGTCGAGGGCGGCGATCAGGCGATCGCGCTCGGCGGCGGGAACAGGTGGCCGGTCGTCGGGGGAGACCCAGGCGCGGCCCCGGCGGTTGACGAAGACCCGGGGTGCGTCGGTCTCCCGCTCCCGGTTGTGGAGGTGCTCGCGGACCGACAGGACGACCCGGCCGGAGACCTCGGGGGCGACCTCCACCGCGGCGGCCAGCACCGCGTCCCGCTCCGCCTGGTCGGCGGCGATCCGCAGCAGGAGGTCCAGGGTGCGGAACAGCCTGCCGGGAGCGGCCTTCAGCAGCCCGGCCGCCCCGGTGACGTCGAACTCGTCGAGCAGTTTCTCGACCCGGCTGTCGAAGGACCGCGCCTCCTTCTCGCCCCGCGCGACGGCGAACACGTCGGCGGCGTGCGGCCAGCGCGGGTACTCGTGCGGGTGGAGGCGCTCGCCGAGCCGCTTGAAGGGCTCCCGGTGCGCGTGCACATCGGCCAGCTTCGCCGGGTTCGCCGCGACCACGGCGTCGAGGCCCGCGAGCAGCGCCCGGCGCACCGGACGCGACAGTGACCGGAACCGGGTCGGCTCCTGGAGCGTCACGTCGCCGCCCGACAGCGCGCAGGCCAGCCGCAGCACATCGGTGACCGTGTCGAGGAGCAGGTCCGCCCCGGCGGTGAGCCGTGCCTCGTTGACGACGGCCCGGTTCTCCCGCACCGGGATCCGCTCCGGCTGGGGGCCGAGCGCGCACCGCTCGGCGAGGACCCCGAGGTCGCGCAGGTCGTCCTCGCCCAGCGGGGTCGTGCTGCCCGCCAGGGCCAGGTACAGGTCGGTGAGTTCGTGGTCCAGGTCCCGGCCCGGGTGCAGCACGGTGATCCGGTCGCCGGCCGAGGCGATCAGCTCGTCCTGCGCCGCGAGCATCTCCTCGTAGGTGTGCTGGTACCGGCCGTACGTGGGGAGGCTGAGCAGGTCCAGCACCCCGTTCGCCAGCTGGGTCAGCACGCCCTCGCGCGCCTTCTCGTCGCCGAGAGCCCGCGCCACGCACCGCGTCCAGAACTCCTCGGTGCCCGGGACGTTCGCGGGGAAGTCGATGAAGTAGGAGTTGTGCCGGACGTGGTCGCCGACCATCTCGCGCACGGTGCGCAGGGTCCGCCGGGCGGTGTGCAGGACGGCGGCCTCGGACAGCCCGGACAGCCTCTGCAGCAGCTCGGCCGAGAGCTTGAAGCCCACGTCCATGAGCGCGGCGTCGAACTGCCGCGCGGCGGCGGTGCCGTCACCGGCGGACCCCTTCGGGACGGGGAGGCGGTGGGTGTGCCGGACGACCAGCGATTCGAGACTCTGCGCCATTCCGGGATGATCGCAGAGGTGTACGAATCGGCGCACCGGAGTTTTCCCACGCCGCCGGGCCCGACCGCGTCCCGCCACCTCCGTACATGTGCGTCCGGCCTGCGTCGCGCATGCGCGCGGAAACCGTCGAGGGCCGGGGGCGAGGGCCGGGGGCGAGGGCCGGGTCCGAGCGACCGTCGCCCACCGCGTCCAGTGCCTGAACCAGGCGCGGGGTCGCCGACTTGTCGGTGCGCCCTGCGGGGCGCCGGTCCGGGCCCTCGGCCGTCAGGACTCGGAGTCGCGCAGGTCCTCGACCCGCTTGAGTACAGCTCCACGTGTCGTACGCGTGCCGCAACGTGGCCCGCGGCCGGCTCAGTTGGAGTGTCCGCAGGTGTTCCGGGGTGAGGCGTTCGCCGGTGTCCAGCAGGTCACGGGGGAGGGGCTCGCCCCGGGTGCTCATCGCGACTCCTTCGCGCTCACCGTCCGATGCGCCGCCCGATCATTCGGTTACTGTACGTCACGGTCGTGTGACCCATCCGTGGCCGCGCCTGTCGAGAAGCCCAAGGGGCCGCCGGGGGCGTGAAGCGGCGTACGGGTCTTGCCCGGCGGCTCGAATCGCGTCACACTGGTACCGAACGAATGGTCGGTTGGGAAGCTGGTATCGATGACGACGACAGACTCCGCCGGGGCGCCGTCCCAGGACGCCGAGGACGCCCTCCAGCAGCACTTCGACGCGACGATCGCGCGGGACCAGCGGATCGAGCCCCGCGACTGGATGCCCGACGGCTATCGCAGAACGCTCGTCCGGCAGATCGCGCAGCACGCGCACTCGGAGATCATCGGCATGCAGCCGGAGGGCGAGTGGATCACGCGCGCGCCCTCGCTGCGCCGCAAGGCGATCCTCTTCGCCAAGGTGCAGGACGAGGCCGGCCACGGGCTCTACCTGTACTCGGCGGCCGAGACCCTCGGCGCCGACCGCGCGGACCTGACCCGCCGGCTGATCGAGGGCCGCCAGAAGTACTCGTCGATCTTCAACTACCCGACCGCGAGCTTCGCCGACGTCGGTGTCATCGGCTGGTTCGTGGACGGCGCGGCGATCTGCAACCAGGTACCGCTGTGCCGGAGTTCCTACGGACCGTACGCGCGCGCGATGGTGCGCATCTGCAAGGAGGAGTCCTTCCACCAGCGGCAGGGCTACGAGCTGCTGATGACGATGATGCGCGGCACCGACGCGCAGCGGGCGATGGTCCAGGACGCGGTGAACCGCTGGTGGTGGCCCTCCCTGATGATGTTCGGCCCGCCCGACGACGCCTCGCCCAACTCGGCGCAGTCGATGGCCTGGAAGATCAAACGGCACAGCAACGACGAACTGCGCCGGCGCTTCGTCGACATGACCGTCCCACAGGCCGAGAAGCTCGGCGTCACCCTCCCCGACCCGGAGCTGCGGTGGAACGAGGAGCGCGGCCGCCACGACTTCGGCACCCCCGACTGGGACGAGCTGAAGCGCGTGATCTCCGGCGACGGACCGTGCAACGACCGGCGGATGGAACGGCGGCGGACCGCCCACGAGGACGGCGCCTGGGTGCGCGAGGCGGCCACCGCCCACGCGGCCAAGCGCGACGAGCGAGCCCGGAAGGGGACGGCGGCATGACCGGCACGAACAAGGGCGACTGGCCGCTGTACGAGGTCTTCGTACGCGGCAAGCGAGGTCTGAACCACGTCCATGTGGGCTCGCTGCACGCAGCCGACGACCAGATGGCCCTCACCCACGCCCGCGACCTCTACACCCGCCGCAACGAGGGCGTCTCCCTCTGGGTCGTGCGCTCCGAGCACATCGCCGCCTCCACCCGCGACGAGAAGGACCCCTTCTTCGAGCCCAGTGCCGACAAGGTGTACCGCCACCCCACGTTCTACGACATCCCCGACGACGTCCCGCACATCTGAGGAGCAGGGAATGAGTGACGACCACGTCTACCTGACCCTCGCCGAGGGACACGAGGACGACGCCCGCTGGGCATACGGCACCGGCTTCGAGGACCCCCTGCACGGTGTGGACACCACGGTTCCCGAGGGCGTGGACGCCGCCGAACTGGCCGCCGACTGCGTGGCGTTGGCCGACGACGCCCTGGTCTCGGCCCAGCGGCTCGCCGAGTGGACCACCCGCGCGCCCGAGCTGGAGGAGGAGGTCGCCCTCGCCAACATCGGTCTCGACCTCCTCGGCCAGGCCCGTCTGCTGTACTCCCGCGCCGGGCAGGTCGACGGCACCGGACGCGGCGAGGACGCGTACGCCTACTTCCGGGACGCCGACGACTTCCGCAACGTGCGCCTCGCCGAACTCCCGTGCGGAGACTTCGCGTTCTCGATCGTCAGACTGCTCGTCCTGTCCAGCTGGCGCCTCGCGCACTTCGAGCGGCTGATCACCCACCCGGACCCCGTCCTCGCGGCGATCGCCGCGAAGGGCGTGAAGGAGCTGACGTACCACCGGCAGTACGCCGCCGAATGGGCCGTACGGCTGGGCGACGGTACGGAGGAGTCGCACCGGCGGATCCGCAAGGCCATGGAGCAAGTCGCCCCGTACCTGGGCGAGTTGTTCACCGCCTGCGACGTACAGGACGAGGTCGCCGCCGTGCTCCGCCAGGTCACCGCGGCGGCCGGGCTGCCGATGCCGGTGTACCGGCCGCTCTCGGGGGCGGGACGCGCCGGCGACCACACGGAGCATCTGGCGCCGCTGCTCGCCGAGTTGCAGAGTGTGGCCCGCGCCCACCCGGAGGCGACATGGTGACCACCCTGACCGACGCCGCGATGCGCGCCCGGCACGTCGCCGAGCAGGTGCCGGACCCCGAGCTGCCGATGCTGACCCTGGCCGACCTGGGTGTCCTGCGAGAGGTGCGGCTGACGGCCGACGGGACGGTGGTCGCGAGCCTGACCCCGACGTACTCCGGCTGTCCGGCCATGGCCGAGATGCGCGCCGACGTGGCCGCGCGGCTGCGGGCGGCCGGCTACGAACGCGTGGAGATCCGCACGGTGTTGAACCCCCCGTGGACCAGCGACTGGATCACCGACACCGGCCGCCGCAAGCTGACGGAACACGGCATCGCCCCACCCGGCGCGGCCCCTCGGGGCCCGGTCCCCCTCCTGCTGTCCCCCACCCGCCGGTCGGTCGCCTGCCCCCGCTGCGACTCCACCGACACCGAGGAGACCTCCCGCTTCGCCGCCACGTCCTGCAAGTCCCTGTGGCGCTGCCACACCTGCCGCGAGCCGTTCGAGCACGTCAAGGAGATCTGATGGAAGGCCTCAGCAAGGAGCCGACAGGGGAGCCCCAAGCCCCGGCCGCCTTGACCGCTCCGGCACGGCTCGCGGCCGGCCCTGCGGCGCCGACCGCCTCCGCCGTCGCGGCACCGGCGGGGGCCGGGCCGTCGGCACCGGGGGCAGCCCGGCCCTCGGCATGGGCGGCAGCCGGATCATCGACCCCGGCAGGGGCCGACTCCTCTGCCGTCCCGGCGGTTCCCGGCGGGACGGACTCGGCCGGTGCCGCCCTGCGGGCCGGGGCGGGGCGGGCACGTTCCCGTCGGCGTCCGGCGTTCCACGCCCTGCGGGTCGCCGCCGTGCAGCCGCTCTGCGAGGACGCCGTCGCCGTGGAGTTCGCGGTGCCGGCGGAGCTGGCGCAGGAGTTCGCGTTCGCGCCCGGGCAGTCGTTGACGTTGCGGCGCGAGATCGACGGACGCGACGAGCGGCGGTCGTACTCGATCTGTTCCCCGGCCGGGGCGGCACCGCGCATCGGTGTACGGGTCGTGCCGGGCGGACTGTTCTCCTCGTGGCTGGTCGAGGACGTACGTCCCGGCGACACCGTCGAGGTCATGGCCCCCACCGGCTTCTTCACCCCGGATCTCACCGCCCCCGGCCACCATGTGCTGATCGCGGCCGGCTCCGGCATCACCCCCATGGTCTCCATCGCCGAGTCCGTGCTCGCCGCCGACCCCCGCTCCACCGTGACCCTCTTCTACGGCAACCGCCGCACGGGCACGGTGATGTTCGCCGACGAACTGGCCGACCTGAAGGACCTGTACCCGGCCCGCTTCCAGCTCGCCCACATCCTCTCCCGCGAACCCCGTGAGGCCGAGGTGCTCTCCGGCCGCCTCGACGCCGACCGGCTCTCGGCGCTGATCGACTCCCTGGTCGACGTCGGGACGGCGGACCACTGGTGGCTGTGCGGCCCGCACGGCATGGTCCGCGACGCCCAGCGGGTCCTGGGCGGACTCGGCGTACCCGCGGATCGCGTCCACCAGGAGCTGTTCTACGCCGACGACGAACCCGTCCGGGAGGCGCGGCACGAGGAGGCCGCCGCCGAGGGGCCCGTCAGCGAGGTCACGGTCGTCCTCGACGGCCGCACCACGACCGCCGCGCTGCCCCGCGAGCGCAGCATCCTCGACGGCGCCCAACGCACCCGCCCCGACCTGCCCTTCGCCTGCAAGGGCGGCGTCTGCGGCACGTGCCGCGCGCTCGTCACGGACGGCCGGGCCGAGATGCGCCGCAACTTCGCCCTCGAACCGGCCGAGGTCGACGCGGGGTACGTCCTGACCTGCCAGTCGTACCCGGCCTCGGACACGTTGACGGTCGACTTCGACACGTGAGTGGGGGCGGTCCTCGGGCGCGAGGCCGGTTGTCGGGCACGGGGCCGGCGGGGCTTCTCGCGCAGCTCCCCGCGCCCCTGAGAAGTCCCCCTCACCTCACCCCCGATGCAGGCGATCCACCAGAATGTCGATCACCAACGGCGTACGCGGCCCGAAGCTGAGCAGCACCCCGTCCTCCAGATCCACCACCCGGCGGTCCATCCCGGCCGGCGTCTCCCGGATGCCGGGGATGTCCACCAGTCCGTCGACACCGCCGACCGACTCAAGTCCCTTGCTCATCATGAGGATCACCTCGGGCTGGGCCTCGACGAGGGCCTCGCTGGTGATCGGTGTGAACGGTTTGTCCAGTCCGGCGGCCACCCCGGCGTCCTGCGCCCCGGCCGCGTCGATGAGGGAATCCGCTCCCGACCCCTTCCCGCCGATGAGGTAGACGGCGGCCGACCCGCGCATGTACAGGAACGCGACCTTCGGTCGACTCCCCTCGGGCACGGCCGCCCGTGCCGCCTCCAACTCCGTGGCGAAACGCTCGTTGAGGACCTTGCCGGCGGCCGGTACGCCCAGCGCCTCCGCCACCCGGGTCGTCCGCGTGCTCACGTCGGAGAGTTCGTCGGCCGGATCGAGCACGACCACGGGGACCCCGGCGTCACGGATCTGGTCGACGGCCTCGCTGGGTCCGGTGTCGGTGTCGGCGAGCACCACGGTCGGCTCCAGCGAGAGCACGCTCTCCGCGCTCACGTCGTGCGCCTTGGTCACCTGGGGAAGGTCCTCGGCCTCTTCGAAGGTTGCGGTGATGTCCCGGCCGACGACCTTGTCGCCGAGACCGAGGGTGAACACGATCTCCGCTATGCCCCCGTTGAGCGGAAGGATCCGCGACGCGTCCTCGACGGTGACCTTCCGGCCGTCCGACGACTCGACGGTGACGGGCAGTTCGGGCGTGGCCGCCTCGCCCTCCAGGGGGACCAGGGAATTCGTCCTCAGCTGCTTCTGGGCGGCGGCCGCTCGCTCGCTCGCGGACGACGCCGAGGACTTCGCCCCCGTTGCTTCGCCCTTGCCGTCGCCGCCTGCGCAGCCGGCCGCCAGCATCGCGAGAGCAACGGCGAGCGCGGCAACTCCCCTTCGCTCGATGGTGAGTTGAGCTCCTCCGGACCTACGCATCGAACCGCCTTCCATGTCTACCGTTCGCACCAGGCGTTGGTTACCTTAGGTTAGCCTTACCTGAGTTTCCTATGGTGGGAGTGCTGACACCGATGCACAGATGTGGCCTACGAGCCCTGCGCGCAGCCCCGGCGGCCGCCGTCGCGAGTGCCCTGATCCTCGTCCCGGCGCCTTCGGCGATGGCGGCCGGCGGCTCCGCGACCGGTCCCGAGGGCCAGAAGCTCACCGTCTCCAAATCCTCCGGACTCGCCCCGGGCGGCGAGACGGTGACCGTGTCCGGCACCGGCTACAACACCGAGAAGGGCGTCTACGTCGCCTTCTGCGTGGACAACGGCGCGGGCAGGACTCCCACGCCCTGCGTGGGCGGCGTCGACATGTCCGGCGACTCCGGCGCGTCGGTGTGGGTCTCCTCCAACCCACCTTCGTACGGGGAGGGGTTGGCGAAGCCGTACCAGGGCAGCGGGCACCAGGGCACGTTCTCCGTGCAGATCAAGGTGCGGGCCAAGGACGCCCACACCGACTGCGCCAAGTCCGGAGTCACCTGCTCCGTGATCACCCGCAACGACCACACCAGGGGCGGCGACCAGAGCCAGACGGTCCGCATTCCGGTGACGTTCACCGGTGCCGGCGGCGACGGCGACGACCCGGGCGCCGACGGCACGGCGACCCCGTCGGCCGGTACGAGCACGGCCACCGGCGGAACGGACGGCACGGGCGGCACGTCGAGCGACACAGGAGCCTCGGACGAGCCGCTGGCCAGCACCGGGAGCGCCGCCGTACCGCTCGGCATCACCGCTGCCGGGCTGGTCGCCGCGGGCGGGGCGGCCTGGGTCTGGGCGCGCCGTCGCCGTACGGGCACCGCGTCCGCGGGCGCGGACCCGAACTGACGGCGTGTCGACGACAGCCGTCCACAGAACAGTCGACGCCCCGGGGGCGGGGCGTCCGGTCGGCCACGCGGTCGGCCTTCCAAGGAGGACTGCGTAGTGATGAACAGACCTGGTGCCGCCGTGACGGCGGCGGGCGCGTTGCTCGCTCTGCTCTGCCAGGGCACGGCGACGGCGCGGAACGGGGCCGAGGCCCCGCGTGAGGTGTCCGGCGGATTCGCGAGCTGGGGCCCGGTGTTCGAGGCGTCCACCGGCGCCGACGCGACAGTGACGGCCGGGTCGCCCGCCGTGCGTGGCTCCGGGGGCAGGACCTGGTTCCCGGTCGACGGCGGCAGCGCGACCCCGGGTGAGGGGGACGCGGACGTCGCGCTCGACGGGGCGATCCGGCTCGGCGGCGCCGGCGTCGGCACGCTGACCCTCGATGAGCTGCGCCTGCGGCTCGACGGAGGCGCCGGCACGCTCCGGGTGCGGGCCGAACGGGCGGGGGAGAGCGGTGATCTGACGCTGGCCGAGGTCGGCACGGGTGCCACCGCGCCGAGCGTCCGCAGCGGCGGCGCGACCTGGTCCGGCCTGCGGGTGTCGCTGACGGCCGAGGGCGCCGCACTGCTCACCCGCTGGAGCGGGCGGCCGTACGCGGCGGGGGACGAACTCGCCCCGTTCGACGTGACCGTGGGGACCGGAGCGTCACGGAGCGCCGATCCGCAGGACGGGGCGCCCGGTGTGTCCGGCGGTGACGCCTCCTCGTCCCCGCCGGGCCGGAGCGACACGCCGACCGGGCCCCCCGATGCCGATGCCGATGCCGACGCGGGTGCGGGGGCCGAGCGGGAGACGGGGCAGGCCCCGTCGGCGGCCGTGGACCGCACGAGCCTGGCGGCGGGTGACGGCCAACAGGTCACCGGCGAGGGCTTCGCGCCGGATGAGGTCGTGCTGGTCGCGATCGACGACGACACCCGCTACCAGGCCGTGGCCGACGCGTCGGGCCGGGTCGCCCGCGACTTCCCGGTGTACGACACCGCGACCGAGGGTGCGCACACCGTGCGGCTGTACTCCGTGACCGGGGGCCGTGAGGCCGTCGTGGGGTTCACCGTACTCGCCGACGAGGCGGTCTCCTGAGCCTCACGGACCGGGGCAACGCCCGCCGGGCGCAGGCCCGTTGCAGGTTCTTTGCATTCTGTTGACAAAGAGATCACGAGAAAGGTTAGGTAAGGCTTACCTAAGTAAATCCTCGCTCTTGAGAAAGGTCCTCTCCCGATGAGAGTCGTTCCCTCCGCCCGTACCGCCGCCCGCGCCGGTCTCGCCGTCGCCGCCTCCGCCGCCCTGACCCTGGGCCTCGCCACCTCGGCCTCCGCCGCCACCGCGACCCGCACGATCGTCGACGGCAGCACCACCTACAACCTGTCCCTGACCGCGCCGAACACGGCCGCCGCGTCGGGCCAGGTCATCACCGTCTCCGGCTCCGGCTACAACACGAGCCAGGGCATCTACGTCGGCCTCTGTGTCGTCGACGGCGCGCAGGGCGCCAACAAGCCGACCCCCTGCCTCGGCGGCCAGGACGAGTCCGGCTCCACCGGCGCCTCACACTGGATCAACAACACCTTCGGCGGCCTCTTCGCCAACAGCTCCAAGTTCGCCGCCGGCGGCACCTTCAGCGTGAACATCTACGTCCAGGCCACCCTGGAGGACGGCAGCGTCTGCGGCGAGGACGTCACCTGCGCGGTGGTCACCCGCGCCGACCACTTCGACAGCAACGACCGCAAGTACGACGTCCACGCCCCCCTCGCCTTCCAGTAACCACCCACCAGGCCGGGCCCCTTCGCCACGGGGCCCGGCCCTCGGCGTCCCCCGGGTGCGGGGCGCACCCGACGAATGAGGTACCCATGAGAGACGACACGACGGGCCGGCGGCCCTGGCGTGGGGCCGGACCGCGGCTCGGACGCCCCGCGGCGCTCCTCGGAGCGCTCGCGCTGGTGGCCGCCACGGTCACCGCCGTCACGGTGAGCACCGCCGCCCAGGCCGCAGACACCCCGAAGACCGGTGTGGGGGCGCACGGTCAGAAACTGACCGTCTCCGCCTCCGCGAACCTCGATCCCGACGGCGAGAAGCTGAGGGTCACCGGCTCCGGCTACGACACGACCAAGGCGATCTACGTCGCCCTGTGCAGGGACAACGGCGACGGCAAGATCCCCTCCCCGTGCATCGGTGGCGCCGACGAGACCGGTACCGGCAGCTCCTCCCACTGGATCGTCCCCGAGGGCGACCCGTACGAGGGCGGTCTCGCCATCGCCTGGGGCGAGGGCGGCACCTTCGATGTCGAGATCGACATCGAGGCCGAGGACAACGGCGTCGACTGCACCCAGGTCGTCTGTTCCGTCGTCACCCGCGTCGACCACCGCAACTCGGGCGACCGCTCACAGGACGTCCGGGTCCCCGTCCGGTTCGAGGGTCAGGACACCGGAGGCGGTGACGGCGGCGAGGGCGAGGAGGTGCCCGCCGGCACCGTCGACTACGACGAGTCCGCCGCGTTCCCGGCGGCCGGCAAGGTCAACGACCTCCTGCTGCACCCGGAGTCGGGGAAGCTCTACGCGGGTTCGGACAACTTCGCCGCCTCGGGAGAGGTCGACGAGCGGGGACTGCACGCCCTCGACCCGGCGGACGGCAAGAGCCTCGGCCACACCCCCCGGTTCCCGGGCACGACCGGCACGCTCGGCCCGCGCGCCGTCGTACGGATCGCCGCCCCGCTCGCCGGCGACGGCGCCGTGTTCCAGTTCGCGCTGCGCGGCATCGGCACCGCCAAGGCCGGTGACCCGGCGGCCGCGGGCAAGTGGATCGCGGGCGCCAACATCACCGGGATCGGCCCCGGCACCAAGGACTCCACCGTCCTGGTCGCCCAGGGCGCCCAGCTCTCCGAGGTCGACATCGCCACCGCCGTCCCCCTGGAGAACCGCACCCTCACCCTGGAGGGCGGTTCCCTGCTCGGCGTCGACGAGGCCCGCGACGCGGCCTGGTC
The DNA here is from genome assembly GCF_019599145.1 of Streptomyces akebiae. Taxonomy (NCBI): domain Bacteria; kingdom Bacillati; phylum Actinomycetota; class Actinomycetes; order Kitasatosporales; family Streptomycetaceae; genus Streptomyces; species Streptomyces akebiae. The sequence continues at coordinate 9,400,780 of NZ_CP080647.1, forward strand.
CGTGGGCTCCGCCGGCGGCACCCTGCGACGTGTCGACACCCGCTCCTTCACCGTCACCGCCTCGGCCGAACTCACCTCCACGAGCGTCGATTTCGTCGAGGTCGACCCGGCCACCGGCAACGCCTGGGTGGGCAGTGGCGACTCCGTTCTCGTCCACGACAAGGACGGCAGGCTTCTGAAGACGATCGAGGGGCCGGACGAGGCCACCGACATCGCCTTCGACGCCGCCACCGGCCGGGCCTTCGTCGTCTGGCAGGACGACGGCACCCTCGGCGGCGGCAGCGACGGCGTCAGCGACCTGGGCGTCTACGACACCGCCACCTACGCCGAGGCCGCGACCCGGACGAAGCTGGACGGCAACGACTCCCAGAACGGCGCCGCCTCCGTCGCCGTGGCCCCCGGCGGCACCACCGTCTACGTCAGCAGCCCCAGCGAGGGCGAGATCACCAAGCTCGACCGCCGGATGTCGCCCAAGGTCACCCAGTCGCCGACCGACCGGACCGTGGCACCGGGCGACGAGGTCTCGTTCGTCGCGGCGGCCGAGGGCACCCCCGAACCCACCGTGAAGTGGGAGGTCAGCACCGACGACGCCCAGACCTGGTCCGCGGTCGAGGGCGCGACGAAGAACACATACACCTTCAAGGCGAAGGCGGCGCACCACGGTTACCGGTACCGCGCCGTCTTCACGAACACCGTGGGCACGACCCGCACCTCCGCCTTCACCCTCACCGTCACGGAGCCCGACGACAGCACCGGCGGCGGCGACAGTGGCGGGACCGGCGGGGACGGCGGGGACGAGAAGCCCTCCGGCACGAAGACGGTCACCGGTTCCCACGGTCAGAAGCTCACCGTCACCCCGGTCAACGACCTCGCCACCGAGAACCAGACCCTGAAGGTGACCGGCTCCGGATACGACGAGAAGAAGGGCATCTACGTCGCCCTCTGCGTCGACAACGGCGAAGGCGAACTGCCCTCCCCGTGCGTCGGCGGCGTCGACATGACGGGCGCGTCCCACTCCTCCGCGTGGATCTCCTCCAACCCGCCCGACTACGGCGAGGAGTTGGCCACACCGTACGAGGACGGCGGCGCGTTCGAGGTCGAGCTGACGATCGACGCCGAGGACGAGTACACCGACTGCTTCGAGGCCCGGTGCGTCCTCGCCACCCGCGCCGACCACACCCTTTCCGGCGACCGCTCGCAGGACGTCAAGGTCCCGGTCGCCTTCGTCGGTCAGGACCCGGTGGACACCGACGACGGCGGCGGGCACACCGACGGTGGCACCTCCAACGGCGGTGGCACCAGCGGCGGTTCGTCGTCCGGCGGCACCGGCACGACCGGCGCATCCGGCAGCACGGGTGCCACCACGACCACCGGAGGCGGTGGAAGCCTCGCCTCCACCGGGCTGACCGTCCTCGGCGCGGCCGCCTCGGCCGCCGCGCTCACCGTGACGGGCTGGATCCTGCACCGACGGGCCCGCGGGACGGGCCACGGCACGACCGCCTGAGCCACCCGGGCCGACACCGGAGCCCGGTTCGCCGACCTCTCGGCGGCCCGGGCTCTGCCGTCCCCCCTCTGCCCGTCCCCCCTCTGCCCGTTCCCCCTCTGCCCGCGTCCGTCCTCACGCCGTGTCTCAGCCCGAGGCCACGATCCAGTCGTACGCCTCTCGCGCCGTGAACTCCCCCTGCCCGCCCCGCACCAGCAGCCCCGCCGTCGCGAACGCCGGGTCGTCGGCCTGGTCGGCGAGATACGGCACCGCGACGCACCGCATCCCGGCCGCGTGCGCGGCTGCGGCCCCCGGCGCCGCGTCCTCCAGGACGACACAGTCGCCCGGCGCGGTGCCCAGTCGGCGGGCCGCCTCCAGGAACACGTCGGGCGCCGGTTTGCCGTGGTCGACCTCCTCCGCCGACACGACGGTCCGCAGAAACCCGTCGAGCCCCGTCGCGCCGAGGATCACCTCGATCGCCTCGCGCGAGGACCCCGAGGCCACGGCCATGGGTATGCCGTCCGCCGCGAGCAGTTCCACGAACGTCCGCATCTCCGGGTAGACCCGCGTGCCGGTGCGGGCCAGCTCCAGATAGTGGTGGTTCTTGGCGGCGACGATCGCCTCGACCGGCGCGGCGAGGTCGTACCGCTCCTTCCAGTCCGAGACCGTCTCCTGGATGCTGATGCCGACGTACCGCTCGTGGTCCGCCCAGGTGAAGCCGGTGACCCCGTGCTCGGCGAGGATGCGCACACTCGCTTCGTAGTAGTTCGGCTCGCTGTCCACGAGCGTTCCGTCGAGATCGAAGATGACCGAAGTGCTACGGGTGGTGCTCATGAACGCCAGGATGTCATCGATCAGTTCCGGGTCGGCCGGCCGGCCGCCGCGCCGATCGACTCCACCAACGGTCCGAGCCGGTACGGCACCCGCTCCCGCAGTGCCACCTCCGTACGGGTGCGCACCACACCCGGCAGGCTGATCAGCGCCTGGATGACGTCCTCCAGATGCGCGTTGTCCCGCGCCACGACCCTGGTCAGGAGATCACCGCCACCCGTGATCGAGAACGCCTCGACGATCTCCGGGACGGCCGCCAGCGCGTCGCCCACGTCGTCCAGATGTCCCTGGGTGACCTCGATGTGCACGAAGGCCAGCACCGGGTGACCGAGCGCGGCGGGGGAGAGCGACGGACCCGTGCCGGTGATCACACCGTCCCGCTCCAGCCGGTCGAGACGGGCCTGGAGCGTGCCCCGGGCGATGCCGAGGACGCGGGCGTACTCCCGCACACTGGTGCGCGGCTGCTCCAGCAGCAGTCGCAGGATGCGGGTGTCGAGCTCGTCCACGGCCATGGTCCGTCAGCCTCCCGGCGTGATTCGGTGATCATGAAGACTGTACCGATGGCCCGGTGAACGGCACCCCTACCGGGCCACCTGATCCGAGCAACCGTCGCCCGAGTCCCCTGATCCGTTGGCCCAGCGGGCCCGGACGCCTCCCTTGCGTGACTGTGCCAATGGCTCAGCGTTGAAGGAGGCTGTTGAGCCATGGGGGCAGGGGATGGTACCTCTGCCGTATCCACGTAACTCAGGGCGCCGTGCGGTGCCGGAGCGGCGACGAGGCCGGATCCGGAGCGCGGCGCCTTCGCCGTGCCCGCTGCCCGCCGGAGACCCCGGCCCGGCGCGGACGGGGCGGGCACCACGGCAAGGGGGCGGCACACCGTCATGAAGAGGATGTTCACGGCTCCCGATCCGGGGCTCCTGCGGCTGCGGAACGCACTGCGCGCCGTCATCGGCGTGGGCGCCGCCGTGACCGCGTCCGAAGTGTGCGGGCTCTCGCTCCCCGCGTCGATCACCGGAGGCCTGGCGGCCCTCCTCGCCCTGTTCACCGTCACCGACGCGAACGTGCCCGCGCAGCGGATCACCACCGCGCTCCTGCCGGCGGCCGGATTTCCCGTCCTGGCCCTGGCCGCCGTCCTGCACGACGCCACAGCCGCCCGTGACGCCGCGTTCGTGGCCACCGTCTTCTGCGGTGTCTACGCCCGCCGCTGGGGGCCGCGCGGCCAGGCGCTCGGGATCTTCGCGTTCATGAGCTACTTCGTCACGCAGTTCCTCCACACGGTCCCTGCGGACCTGCCCGGACTGTACGCCGCCATGACTCTCGCGCTGCTGGTCGCGGGCGTGGTGCGGTTCCTCCTGTGGCCCGTCGAGCGCGCCCTCCCGCCCGTCGCGGCCCCTGCCGGGCCGCCCGGGGAGGGGCTGGCGCGGCCCAGCACCCGGCAGGCGTTCCAGGCCGCGGTCGCCTGCTGCCTCGCCCTGCTCGTCGGCCAGGCCTTCTCCGAGGACCGCTGGTACTGGGCCGTCGGCACCGCCTGGTGGATCTTCGTCAACACCGCGTCCCGCGGCGAGACCCTGGTCCGAGGCTTCCGCCGCGTCCTCGGAACCGTGATCGGCGTCGCCGTCGGCCTGCTGGTCGCCGTCCCGCTGGACGGGGCGCCCGCGCCGTCGGCCGCGCTCGTCGCGGTCTGCGTCTTCGGGATCTTCTACACGGCGGCGGTCTCGTACTCCTGGATGATGTTGGCGGTCACCGTGATGGTCAGCCTCCTCTACGGCCTGCTCGGTGTGCTGGACCCCGGCCTGCTGGCGCTCCGACTCGTCGAGACGGGGGTGGGCGCGGTGTGCGCCGTGCTGGCCGTGGTCCTCGTCCTGCCGGTCACGACGCACGCGACCAACGACGCCTGGATCCAGCGCGCCCTGCACTGTGTGCACGCCGCCGCGACCGCCACCGCCGCACGGCTGGAGGGCGTCCCGGGGGCCGACCCGGCTCCCCATGCCGCCGAGCTGGAACTGCTGTTCGGCCGGGCGCGGATGGCGCTCGCGCCGCTGGTCCACCCCCTGAACCCCTTCCGCGCCCGCAAGGCCCGCGCCCACGCGGCCCTCCGCCTCCTCGACGACTGTGTGAGCGAGGTGCGCGCCCTGGTCTCCGCCACCGCCGACCCGGCCGGTTCCCGCGAGGCGGCCCTGATCGCCGCCTGCTTGGGGGTGAAGGCCGCGGTGGAGGCGTTGACCACTCCCGGTGGACGCGCGGCCGTCGACGGACCGGAGCCGGTCTCCTCCCCGGAGGCCGGGGCCGCCCTCGGGCATCTGCACAACCTGGAGAGGGCGCTGTCGGAGCTGGCCATGCCGCTCGGGGCGGCTCCGGGCTCCCGTCCGGCCGCTCCCTAGGCCCCGCCCTGCGGCCGCCCGCTCGCCGGTCGCCCGTCGCGCGCCCCCGCCGTGCGTCCCGGACGTCGCGCACGGCGGAGGCGAAGGTGATCCCGGGGCGCGCACGGCCCCTCTCGCGCCACACCAGCAGGGACTTTGGTCTAGACCTGCTGCTAGGGTTCGCCCGCACACGGGTGAACGGGAGGGGTCGGCAATGACAGCGGAAGTGGACACGGCGGACAGGGGCGCGCCGGACAGGGGCACGGTGGACGGGCCGCGACGACGACGTGCGTACATCGGGTCGTTCACCTCGGTGGGGGGTCCCGGTGTCCTCGTCGCCGATGTCGACGACAAGAGCGGCGCGCTCACCGTCCTGTCGGGCGCGGACGAGGTCCCCGACCCGAGCTACCTGGCCCTCTCGCCGGACGGGCGCACGCTGTACGTGGTCAGCGAGCGGCCCGGGGGAGCGGTGGCCGCCTATCGGGTGACGGGCGACAAGCCCGAGTTGACCGGGCCACCGGTGGCGGTCGGCGACGGACCCACGCACCTCGCCACGTTCGCCGGTCACGTCCTGACCGCCGACTACGGCTCCGGCAGCGTCACCGCCGTCCCGCTGCGCCCCGACGGCACCCTCGCGGCCCCTGCGACCGGGACCCTCCGGCACACCGGGTCCGGGACCGACCCCCGCGACCGACGGGAACCGCACGCCCACCAGGTGGTGCCCGATCCGTCCGGCCGCCGGTTCCTCGACGTCGACCTCGGAACCGACACGGTGCGGGTGTGCGCGGTGGAGGACGGCGTCCCCGTCGCCCACCACGAGACGGCGCTGCGGCCGGGCTCGGGGCCGCGCCACCTCGCCTTCCACCCCGGCGGGCCGGACGGATCGTACGTCTACGTGCTGAACGAACTGACCCCCACGGTCACCGTGTGCCGCTGGAACGCTCCTGACGGCCCGCTGGAGCCGTTGCGGGAGACCCCGGTGCTCGCGGATCCCCCGGAGGGCGACGCGTACCCCTCGGGCCTCGTCGTGTCCCCCGACGGCCGCTTCGTCTGGACGGCCACCCGCGGCACGGATGTGCTCTCCGTGCTCGCCGTCGAGGGCGACGGGCTGCGCCTGGTCGCGACCGTGCCCTGCGGCGGCCACTGGCCCCGTGCCCTCACCTACGCGGCAGGCACGCTCTACGTGGCCAACGAACGCTCCGGCGACGTCACCTGGTTCACGGTCGACCCGCGCACCGGCCTGCCGGTACGGGGCGGCTCGATCGAGGTGCCCGCGGCCTCCTGCGTCGTCCTGGACGACTGAGGCCGCCCCGCGGTGACGAGGCGCGGCGCGGCACCGCACGCGTACGGCCGAGGGCCCGCTCCTACGAGAGGAGCGGGCCCTCGGCCGTACGGGGCGCGGTCCGGGTCGGTGCCGGAATCAGCGGACCGGCATGCCCTGGGGCTGCTGCGGCGCGATGCCGAGCGCCGTCGTGTACTTGCCGAGCGCCAGCTTGCCGATCGCCGGGTAGGGACCGAGCGCCTCGGCGGCGGAGCAGCCCGCCTCCGTCGCGGCCGCCTCGATCAGGCCGGCGTCGATCTCCGGCCCTATCAGGTACGGCGCGAGCGCCAGCTGCTGGGAGCCCGAGGAACGCAGCTGCTCGGCCACGGAGGTGATCGAGCCCTCCTGGTCGAGGGCGGCGGCCATCACCGGCACCGCGAGCCGCGCGGCCAGCAGCATGCCCGTGATTCCTGCGGCCTGCACGGCCTCCTCGCCGCCCACGGTGGCGAGGACGATGCCGTCCGCGGCGGTGGCGACGGTGAACAGCCGGGCCCGGTCGGCACGTGCCAGTCCCGCCTCGGACAGGCGCACGTGCAGCGCCTCGGCGAGCAGTGGGTGCGGGCCGAGGACGTCGGTCAGCTCGGCCGCGATACGGCTCTCCATGACGGCCTGGCGGACCTGGCGGAGCGTGGCGCTGTCCGGACCGGCCAGCAGGGGCACGACGACGGCGACGGGGCCGTCCGGCTCCTTGACGTCCAGACCGGCGGCGCGCGCCTGCTCGTAACGGGCGGTGCGCTCCTCGGCGGCGTGCGTGAGCACCGACTGCAGCGTGGGGAACTCGTCGGCGCCACCGTCGACGTACCCGATGCGGGCGTCGATGCCGGGCAGTTCGGAGCGCGCGATGCTCACGACCTCCTCGGCGAGGCTGCGCGTGGCGGCGCTGGGCGTGCCCGGCACCGCGAGGACGAGCGCGGGCGCACCCTCGGGAGCCGCCAGCGGCTCGGGGCGGCGGTGCCGCCCGGGCTGGCGGGGTCGCGGCATTCGTACAGGCAGGCCGGACGCGGGCCCAGTGGGGGAACTCATGGCGCCGCATGTTACTGGCTTCTTGGGCTCCCCTGTTCGGGGAGGGTGCAGGTGAGCGGTATCCGTCCTGATTTGTCTGATGAGTTACGTGCCGATCAGGACCGATCGATACCGCATTAATCTGCTGAGCGGTGCACTTGGGTGACCACGATGATGCTTGTCCGACAGGCTGGTTTGATCCCGGTTTCAGGTACTACTTTTCGGCCACCACGTACAACATCCGCTCGTCGTACGGCAGGGCGAGTCCGCCGACCGCCAACGCGGCGGCGATACGCACCGCGCCGACCAGCGGGTCCCCTTCCGCCGGCATCGGCGGCGCGTGCGGCAGCCGCTGCGCCAACTCCGCCTCCAAGGGGGCGAGGAGAGGGGCGCCCAGCTTGAACAGGCCGCCGGTCAGGGCCACTCGCGGCCCGCCCGAGGCCGGGCAGACGGCCGCCGCCGCGTCGGCCATGTGCCGGGCCGCCTCGCGCAGGATGCCTGCCGCCACCGGGTCGGCCCCGGCGCAGGCGGCCACCTCGGGCGCGAACGACGCGAGGACCGCCGGGCGGTCGGCCCTCGGGTAGATCCGGCCTGGGATCCCGGCGGGTGGGCCGAACACCCTCTCCGCACGCGCCAGCAGCCGGGCCGAACCACCACCGCGCCCGTCGTACGCCCGCATCGCCGCCTCCAGCCCGGCCCGCCCGATCCACGCGCCGCCACCGCAGTCCCCGAGGAGATGGCCCCAGCCGTCGGCCCGACGCCAGGCGGTCAGATCCGTGCCGATCGCGATCAGCCCCGTACCGGCGGCGATCACCGCACCCGGCCGCGCCCCGAGGGCACCGGTGTACGCGGCGACCGCGTCGGCCACCAGCGCGACCCGGCGCACCCCCCACTCACGCGCCAGCGCGGACGGCAGCTCGGCGCGCAGCTGCTCGCCGAGCGACGCGAACCCGGCGGCTCCGACGGCCACTGCCGCCGGACGCGCGCCCCCGGCGTCGGCGAACAGCCGCCGCGCCATCGGCGACAGCAGCTCCAGCAGATGGCCGGCGTCGACACCGCGCGCACCGGTCCGCACCGCCTCCTCGGACACCACCGGCTCTCCGAGCATCTCGGTGCCCCGGGCCAGTACCGCCCGCAGCCCCGAACCACCGGAGTCCACGGCGAGCACGACGGGTGTCTGGTCCTCCGGGGGCCGGGAGGTCGCGGGGCCGTCGGTCATGGCAGACGCCGGTCCACGGGAGCCCCGCCCAGGCGGACCAGCGCGAGGTCGCGGAGGAGCGGGCGGGGGTCACGGGCGTCACGAAGGGCGGGCCGAGGGCGTGGACCGTGGCGGAGCGGCTCGAGCACGCGAGGGAACAAGCCCCTCTCCTTCCTGTCCTTCCCGGGAACCGGTCGAGCGTGGTGCTCGACCGGTTCGAGGATCTCGACGAGGAGGAAGGGTAGCGCCCGCGGGACGGGTGGTGGGTGGGAGTTCCCTGCGTATGCGGGGTGTCTGTGTGTGCCAGTAGAGTGACGCGCCGTGGCACCACGACCTTTGCATGAACTTGTTGAAGCGGGCTGGGCGAAGGCCCTCGAGCCGGTGGCCGAACGTATCGCCGCAATGGGGGACTTCCTGCGGGCCGAGATAGCGGCGGGCCGGACGTATCTGCCGTCCGGGGCGAATGTCCTGCGGGCCTTCCAGCAGCCCTTCGACGATGTCCGCGTCCTGATCGTCGGTCAGGATCCCTATCCCACGCCAGGGATGGCGATCGGGCTGAGCTTCGCGGTCTCGCCGGAGGTGCGTTCGCTGCCGGGCAGTCTGGAGAACATCTACCGCGAGATGCACTCCGACCTCGGGCTGCCCAGGCCGTCCAACGGTGATCTGACGCCGTGGACGCACCAGGGCGTCCTGCTGCTCAACAGGGCCCTCACCACGGCCCCGCGCAAGCCGGGGGCGCATCGCGGAAAGGGGTGGGAGGAGGTCACGGAGCAGGCGATCAGGGCGCTGGCCGGGCGGGGAAAGCCCCTGGTGTCGATCCTGTGGGGCCGTGACGCGCGCAATCTGCGGCCGTTGCTGGGGGAGCTTCCGGCCATCGAGTCCGCGCACCCGTCCCCGATGTCGGCCGACCGGGGTTTCTTCGGTTCGCGGCCGTTCAGCCGGGCCAACGACCTGCTGCTGCGGCAGGGCGTCCAGCCTGTGGACTGGCGGCTGCCGTAGTGCACGGTGGGCGGCGAGAGCCGCCACCACGGGCCGGGCAGGCGGGTCCTGGCGAAGCTCGACGAGATGGCGGAGAAGCACAGGTTCGGGTCTGCTCGGCGGCCAGGTCCTGCATACCGACCACCGCCAGCGGCACCAGTTTCTCGGCCCCTGTGATCAGTCGCCGCACTTGACGGTCGGCTGGATACGTGGCGGCGGCGGTGCGCAGTTCGGACGCCGTCAGCGCCTGAGGGCCCGGCCGAGACGCCGGGACGGCGAGAAACTTGGTAGGCGGGGCCGACGGAACCGGGTAACGTCATGGTCATGTTCTTCCAGACGCCGATTTACGAGTGAGAGCGTGACGGGCCCCTGCTGACGTCCTTCGACGTCGCCGCGCCCGTCCCCCACCGATGAATCCGTAGATCACTTCACCTCACTCCGGGAGAACCCATGAGCAAGAACATCAACAACCCCGTGGGCATGGGCGGCGGCAAGCGCAAGAAGCTGTCCCGCGCCGAACGGCAGAACAACGGCCCGTACCGCAACCTCGACCGCAAGAGTGCCGCCGACCAGAAGGCGGAGCTGGTGCGCAAGATGCGCGAGAAGGCAGGCACACCCGAGGGCGCCGCCCAGACGGGTGACGACACCGCACAGCGCTGACGCGCCGCCGCCGCAGGGTGGCACCGCACGGGGCAGAGCCCGGACCGCGAGGCGTGGTCCGGGCTCTGCTGTCGTACCGGGGGCCTGATCGCTGCCTCACGCCGCCTCGATCCCGCTGTCCACCCGGCCGCTGAACCGCCTCGTCGACCTGATCCGCCCCCACCGCCCGCCCACCAGTGATGAGTTTTCGCGCCCGCACCCGTCACACATACGACGGGACACGACGAGGCGGAAGGATGACGTGATGAGTGCGGACACGCGGCTGGAGGAGCTGGGCTTGAGCAGTCTGGGCGGGAGCGGTCTGGGCGAGGTCGACGAGCCGGAGTTCTCGGGGCTGGCCGAGCGCTACCGGCGGGAGCTGCACGTGCACTGCTACCGGATGCTCGGATCGTTCGAGGACGCCGAGGACACCGTGCAGGAGACGTTCCTCCGGGCCTGGCGGCGGCGGGAGACCTTCGAGGGGCGGTCGACGTTCCGGGCCTGGCTGTACCGGATCGCCACCAACGCGTGCCTGGACCTGCTCGCCAAGTGCCGCCCGGAGCCCGCGACCGGCGGCGAGGTGCTGTGGCTGCAGCCCTACCCGGACCGGCTGCTCGACGAGCTGCCCATGGGCGACGCGGACGAGCCGGAGAGCCTCGCCGTCGCGCGGGAGACGATCGAGCTGGCGTATCTGGTCGCGGTCCAGCACCTCGCGCCGCGCCAGCGGGCCGTGCTGATCCTGCGGGACGTGGTCGGCTGGCCGGCGAAGGACGTCGCGGAGCTGCTCGGGGACTCTGTCAACTCCGTGAACAGCGCGCTGCAGCGCGCCCGCGCGGGCATGCGGGAGCATCTGCCCGCCGAGCGACAGGACTGGACCGGCGGCGAGGAGGACGCCGGGACGCGCGAGCTGGTGCGCCGCTTCACCGAGGCCAGCGTGGCCACGGACATCGACGCGCTCACCGCGCTGTTGCGGGACGACGTCCGCTGCTCGATGCCACCCACGCCGGGCCTGTACGTCGGCCGCGACGCGGTGGTGAACGACTGGGTCGTGAGCGGCTTCGAGGGCATGACGGGCCTGCGCACCGTGCTCACCGCCGTCAACCGGCAGCCCGCCGTCGCCTTCTACCAATGGCGGGAGCAGGAGGGCGCGTACCTGCCGTTGACGATCGACGTCCTGCGCGCCACCGGCGGGGCCATCACCGAGATCATCACTTTCCACGACGACCGGTTCCCCCGACTCGGGCTGCCGGAGCGCCTGCCGGCCGACGGCACGGAGTAGTCCCGGTGCGAGCGCTCACGCCGCGCGAGCAGCCGAGCAGTTGAGCAGCCGAGCAACGCAAGCGTTCAGGCGAGTCGCCCTCGAGGGCTACGGTGCCGAACCCGACCGTCCGCAAGGTGACTTGGCGGACGGCCGGGACCACTCGTGGACGGCGACGGGCGACGGGCGAAGGGCGGCGGGCGGCGGGCGAAGGCGACGGCGGTAGCGCCCCTCCCCGTCCGCTCAGCCGACGACCGCCGCGCGCACGCACAGCACATCCGGCAGATGCGACAACAGCTGGCACCAGCTGTCGCCGTCGTCGGCCGACGCGTACACCTCGCCGTTGCGGTTGCCGAAGTACACCCCTGCCGGGTCCGCGTCGTCCGCGCACATCGCGTCGCGCAGCACCGTGCCGTAGTGGTCCGCCGTCGGCAGCCCCGCCGTCAGTGGCTCCCAGCTCTTGCCCGCGTCCGCCGTGCGGAAGACCCGGCAGCGGTGGTCGGCCGGAACACGGTCCGCGTCGGCGTTGATCGGGAAGACATAGGCGGTGTCCCCGCGATGCGGATGGGCGACCGCGGCGAAACCGAACGTGGAGGGCAGCCCCGCCCCGATGTCCTCCCAGTGCGCTCCGGCGTCGTCGCTGCGGTACACGCCCCAGTGGTTCTGGAGGTACAGCCGGTCGGGGTTCGTCGCGTCCCGGCTCACCTTGTGCACGCACTGGCCGAACTCGGGGTCGGGGTCCGGCAGGAACACCGCCGAGACACCGGAGTTGGACGGCGACCAACTGGCCCCGCCGTCCTCGGTGCGGAAGACCCCGGCGGCGGAGACGGCCACGGTCATCGCGCGCGGATCGCGCCGGTCGGTGAGAATCGTGTGCAGTCCCTCGCCGCCGCCCCCCGGGACCCATCGGTCGCGTGTCGGGTGCTCCCACAGCGGCCGTACCAGCTCGAAGGTCTCGCCCCGGTCCTCGGAGCGGTACAGCGCGGCCGGTTCCGTGCCCGCGTACACCACGTCCGGTTCGGCGGCCGACGGGTGCAGCTGCCACACCCGCTCCAGCGAGGCCCCGGTGTCCTTGGGGAACTTGACCGCGGGCCGCGTGGGTTCGGTCCAGGTGCGGCCGAGATCGTCCGAGTGGAAGACGGAGGGCCCCCAGTGGGCGCTGTCGCCGCCGACCAGCAGCCGGGGGGTGTCCGAACGGGTGTCGACGGCGACCGCGTAGATCGCCTGCGCGTTGAAGTAGGGCGTCTCGTCGAACTCCCAGGCGCCTCCCCGCCTCCGCCCGATGAACAGCCCCTTGCGTGTGCCCACGGTGAGCAGTACCTCAGCCATCCCGGCCACCTCCCGGACATCGTCGTCCCAGTCATCGGCCAGTCTGCACCCCACCACTGACAGTCACCCCTCGGAGCAGCTCCGCCGCAGGTCAGCGGGTGTGGCAGTGGCGGAGGGGCGGACCAGGAGCCGATCGGGCCGGGCGAGGGTGACCCACATCGCATGAGCAGGGCGGGGAACCCCGCCGTATGGGAGAGCGGTCCGGCAGTCCTGCGTGTGCGAGGGAGGGTGCCCCAGATGGTGGCATTCCGTGGTCCGAAGGTGTGGCTGTGGCGGTTGCGGCGCAACCCGCTCAGAAGGCGCGCCGACCGGCTGGAGTCCTGGGTCGTGCTGATCGCCTGGACGCTGACGCTGTTCGGCGGGGTGACCGCGGGCCTCATGGCCGCCCACTCCGTGGAGTCCGGCCTCGCCCGGCAGCGTGCCGAGTGGCGCCCGGTCGACGCGGTCCTCACGCAGGACGCTCCCGAGCCCTCCAGCCGGAGCGGTACGGCCACGGAGAACGTGTGGGCGAAGGTCCGCTGGACCGCGCCGGACGGCTCCGAGCACGAGGGCCAGGCCAGGGTCGATCCCGCCGCCCTGATGGGAGCGCGGGTCACCGTCTGGACGGATGCCGAGGGCCTGCTGGTCACCGAACCCGCCAGCGAGTCCCAGGCCCGGTTGCGCGCCGCGCTCGTGGGCGGTCTCGCGGGTCTGTTCGTGGCGGCCGTGCCCTTCGTGGGCGGCCGACTCGTGCGCGGCCGTATGGAACGGCGGCGGATGGACCAGTGGGACGAGGAGTGGGCGCGGATCGGCCCGCTCTGGGAGCGCAAGATCTGGTGAGGCCGGGCGGGGCGTGAACGCGACGGTGATCGTCCCGCGCGGAGCGGCCGGCGGCCGGACGAGGCCCGTGGGGGGAAGCTCCGTCCGGCCGCCGGGGGACTCACCGGTGGGTGACGAGCGGTGTCACCGGTAGGTGATGTCCGAGGTGGCGTACTTGCAGTTGGTGCTGTCGGGGCCCGTACCGACGGCGGTGTTGTTGTTGTACTTCTGGCACGGGATGACCTTGCGGCCGCTGTCGTTGAGGATCGTGATGCCCCGCAGGGTCGCCACGTCACCCCGGTTGACGTTGATGCCGACCAGGCGCGCGGTGGAGCCCGTCCCCGTCACCTCGATGTTGCTGAGGTTCACCTTGCGGGTGTACTGCGTGGAGCAGTCGCCGCAGGAGCGGTACAGCGTCTTGAAGTCGCTGACCGCGAAGTTGGAGATGTTCAGGGTGCCGGGTCCGTTGTGCTGGAAGACCTTGTCGGCCGCCTTCTTGGCGCCGCCGCCGGTCACCGTGTACGTGGAGCCGCCGCGGAAGGTCGCCGCGTCCTCGCCGACGTCCTCCCACCAGACGTTCTGCAGGGTGCAGTTGCCCTCGCAGTGGATGCCGTCGGCGCCGGGCGCGCCGATGATGACGTTCTTCAGCGTCGCGCCGGCCGCGAGCTTGAAGATCGGGTCCTGGCCCTCCTCCTGGCCGTCACCGGCCAGCGCGCCGCTGCCGTAGTAGCGCACCATGCCGCCGTCCCGGGTGCCGGACACCGAGATGGTGGAGGACACCGGCTGACTGCCGTTGGCGGACGGCCAGGTCGCGGCGTTCGCCGGGGTGGCCCCACTGGTCATGATCATGCCAAACGAGAGGCTGAACGCGGCGAACGTGCCGGTCAGCGCGCGCGTGCGGGCACGCGGACGTGCTGCAGAAGTCATGTCCCGATTCCTTCTGTTGTCCGAGCGGATGGGGGGTTGGAGGGGTTCTCAGAGTTTCCCGGCGCCCGCTCCCGACGTCACCGACGCGACGACGGAGGAGGCCGGCCCGGGGGTGTAGCCGTAGGGCGGGGTGGTGAAGCTCCCCACCCGGGAGATCTCGGTGGCGGCCCCACCGAGGTCGTTGCCGCGCAGATTCGCGTAGCCGTCCACGTCACTGCTGCGGTTCGTGGTGACCGCGACTCCGGTGTTCCGGAAGACGTTGTTCTCCACGAGCATCTGGGCGCCCATGCGCGAGTGGCAGGCGGTCTCCGCGCCGTCCACGTAGTTGTTGTAGAAGTGCCCGGTGCCGAAGCGCAGGCTGGGGATGCGCGAGTACACGTTGCTGAAGTGGTTGTGGTGGTACGTCACCTTCAGGTGGCCGGTGTCCTCGGAGGCGTTGTTGTCGCTGTGGCCGACGAGCGAGCCCTTGAAGTGCTCCTTGAAGGTGTTCCAGGACACCGTCACGTTGTCCGAGCCGTGGTTGATGTCCAGCAGGCCGTCGTAGTGGTCCTTGTCGTGGGTGCGGTCCGCCGAGAAGGAGTTGTGGTCGATCCACACCTTCGTGGATTCCTGGACGGTGATCCCGTCGGCGGGCGCGACCGGCTTGCTGATGTTCAGGTTGCGGACGACGACATTGGTCTCCTCCTTGATCCGCAGGCCGCCGCCGGTGAACCCGGACGACGAACCCACGCCCAGCACCGTGGTGTTGGAGCCGATGTCGACCTGACCGCTCAGCGAGATCAGGCCGTTCACGCGGACGACCTTGGCGGCGTTCCCGGTGACGGCGCTCTGGAAGGCGGCGAGCGTGGAGACCGTGACCGCGGAGGCGCTGCCGCCGCCGGTGGTCCCGGCGCCGTAACCGATCGGCGAGGTCTCCGCCGCGCCCGCCGATTGCGGCACGGCGAGCGCGGCGGCCGTCATCAGGGCGGCCGAGGCCGCCACCAGGGCTGATCTTTGCGCCTGTGTACGTGGGGGGACGGTACGCATGCGGGTGCGTCCCTTCAGGGAGAGCTGGCGGGCCATGTACGTGAATGATGTTCACTGTGTTGATCGCCGCGAGCGAGTGGGGAAGCTCGACCCGGCGGTCGGTTCACATCGCTGAACGGAACGTAGGGGGCAAGCGCTTTCTAGTCAACGCTTTGCGCAAAAGACATTGGGTCGGGCCTGGTGGGGGCGGTCGGCCGTGCGCGACGAGTGGGTCCGGTGGTCCGGACGGGTCGGCGCGAGCGAATTCTTTCGACGGGTGGGAGCGCTTCCATGCATTCCATGTCCATGTCACGATGCCCTTCCGTCGCCCTGACCGCTTGCCCCTTCCGTCGCACCCGCCCCCGTCACAGGAAGGCACAACGACGTGACCCTCACCCCCCACGACCGCCCGCGCGGACCGCGGCGCCCGGCGCTCGTCGCGCTGTTGGGAGCGCTCGTCGCGCTGCTCGCGGCCGCGCTTCTTCCCGCGCCCGCGGCCGCCGCGGCGAGCACCGAGGCGCAGGCCGCTCCCCGGGCGGCGCTCACCGAGATCACCGGCTTCGGTACGAACCCGAGCAACCTTCAGATGTACCTGTACGTACCGGACAGCGTCACCGCGAACCCCGCGATCGTGGTCGCCGTGCACTACTGCACCGGCTCGGGACCGGCGATGTACAGCGGCACGGAGTACGCCTCGCTGGCAGACCGCTACGGGTTCATCGTCGTGTACCCGTCCGTCACCCGGAGCAGCAAGTGCTTCGACGTCGCTTCTCCGCAGGCCCTGACGCGTGGTGGCGGCAGTGACCCGGTGGGCATCAAGTCCATGGTCGACTGGACCGTCCGCACCTACGACGCCGACACCGACCGGATCTTCGCCACCGGTATCTCCTCCGGCGCGATGATGACCAACGTCCTCCTCGGCGACTACCCCGACGTGTTCGCCGCCGGCGCCGCCTTCGCGGGCGTTCCCTTCGCCTGCTTCGCCACGACCAACGGCTCCGAGTGGAACAGCGACTGCGCCAACGGCACCGTCGTGCGTACCCCGCAGGCGTGGGGCGACCTCGTCCGCGGCGCCTACCCCGGCTACACCGGGCCCCGGCCGCGCATGCAGGTCTGGCACGGCACCACGGACGACGTGCTGCGCTACCCCAACTTCGGCGAGGAGATCAAGCAGTGGACCAATGTGCACGGCGTCAGCCAGACGCCGGCCGCCACCGACTCGCCCCAGTCCAACTGGACCCGCACCCGTTACGGCGGCACCGGTGACCGCGCCCCCGTCGAGGCCATCAGCCTCCAGGGCACCGGCCACAACCTCTATGCGTGGGGCATGGGCGAACGCGTCCTCACCTTCTTCGGCCTCAACGGCTCCGGCCCCGCCCCCCAGCCGCCGGCCGGCCCCTGCAAGGTGACCGTCACCACCAACGCCTGGAGCACCGGGCTGACCGCCTCGGTGACCGTCACCAACACCGGTACGACGGCGGTCAACGGCTGGAAGCTGGGCTTCACCCTGCCCTCCGGACAGACCGTCACCAACGGCTGGGGCGCGACGTACAGTCCGGCGAGCGGTGCCGTGACCGCGACCAACGCCTCGTACAACGCGGCGATCGCGCCCGGCGCGAGCGTCGGCATCGGGTACCAGGCCAACCACACCGGCAACAGCGCGGCACCCTCGGCGTTCACGCTCAACGGGACGGCGTGCACGACCGGTTGACGTGTGCCGCCGGGGCCGGTGGCTCGGGACGCGGCTGGACCGCGACGCCGTGCCGCCCGGCCCGGCGGGCTCGCCGGCCTGACGTCTCGATCCGTAGGCACCCACCCGGGCGGGTCGGCCGGCCCGGTGCCTTGCCCCCCGTACTCCTCATCCGGACGCCTTGATCGCCCCGCCGCCCCGCCCGACCGGCGGGTTCGACCTGCTGTCTCCCGCCCCGGCCGCTTCCCGCCCCGGCCGCCTCCCGCCCCGACCGTCCCGCGGGCGCACGCCGGCCATGCGTGCGTCCGGGGCGGCGTGCCTGCGGACGGCGTGTCGTCGGGACGGCGGGCGTTGGGGCGTCGGACGCCGGGCGTCGGGACGGCGCGTGTGTCCTCCCGGTCCGCCCGACTGCCGCCTGCCTGCCCACGCCACCCCCCAACCAGAGAGGCACCGTCCTTGCACCCGATCGACAGTCCCCAGCCCACCCGGCCGTCCGGCCGGGCGCCGCTCGCGACCGTGCTCGCCGTCTGTGTCCTCGCCCTGGCTCTCGTGGTGGCCTCGTCCGCCCTGGTCGCCCTGGTCAGGAACCCGCACCGGGCGGACGGCACCGGCACGGGCGACACGGCGACGGCAGCTCGGCACTGGGTGAACACCTGGTCCGCGATGCCGCAGCTCACCGAGCCGGGCAACATGCCGCCGGCGCCGTTCACCGGGGACCGGGCCGTGCTGGTCGACACCACCCTGCGGCAGACCGTGCGCGTCACGACCGGCGGGGAACGAGTCCGCCTGCGCTTCTCCAACGCCTTCGGCGGTGGCGCGCTGCCCCTGACCGCCGTGACGGTGGCGTTTCCGCTGGGCGGTCGGGCGGGGGTCGGCGCGATCGAACCGGGCTCGTCGCGTCCGGTGACGTTCAGCGGGAGCGGATCCACGACCGTTCCGGTGGGCGCCCAGGTCGTGTCCGACCCGCTGGACTTCACGCTGCGGCCGGGCACCAACCTGACCGTGACGGCGTACCTGGCGGAGGGCCAGGCCTCCCTCGCCCTCACCTCGCACCCCGGCTCCCGCACCACCTCGTATCTGCTGCACGGCGACCACACCGAGGAAGCGGATCTGCCCGGCGCGACCCCGACCAACCACTGGTACCTGCTCAGCGATGTCGAGGTGCTGTCCCGGCCCGCCACGAGCGCCGTCGCCGTCCTCGGTGACTCGCTCACCGACGGCCGGGGCTCCACCACCAACGGCAACGACCGCTGGCCCGACCAGCTCTTCGACCGCCTCCAGCAGCAGCCAGGCACCCGGCACATCGCCGTGGTGAACCAGGCGGCCGGCGGAAACCGTGTCCTCAACGACGGCCTCGGTCCCAACGCCCTCGCCCGGCTGGACCGCGACATCCTGGCCCACAGCGCCGTCGAGCAGTTGATCGTCTTCGAGGGTGTCAACGACCTGGGCACCGCCGCGGCCACCCCCGCCGCCCAGCAGCGCGTGGCCGCCGACCTCGTCGCCGCCTACGAGCAGATCATCGTCCGCGCCCACGCCCAGGGCATCCGCGTGTACGGCGCCACCCTGCTGCCCTTCGGCGGCAACACCCCCTACGACGACGCCGCCGGACACCGCGAGGCCGCGCGGCAGGCCGTCAACACCTGGATCCGCACCAGCGGCCGCTTCGACGCCGTCCTCGACTTCGACCGCGCGGTCCGCGACCCGGACGACCCGAGCCGTCTGCTCCCCGGCCTCCACGACGGCGACTGGCTGCACCTCAACCCGGAGGGCTACCGGATCCTGGCCGAAGCGGTCCCGGCCCGTCTGCTCCGGCGGGGCTGACCGGTTGTTCCTCGTCGGTGGCGTCCAGATCGCGCAGCCGACGCGGGCCGCCGGCCAGGTCGGGACGCTGGAGCGGGCCGCGTCCTCGGCGCGGGCGTCACAGCCGTCCGCTCGCAGGCGGTTCACCGCGGCGTCCTTGGACCGCGTGTTGACCAGCATCTGGGCCTTGAGGACCAGGCCCAGGGCGCCCATCTGGTCTTCCATGCCGTCCTGGTAGGGCTGACAGAGCTGCCAGGACCGGCCGTGGAAGATCTTCCGGGCAAGCGAACGACGGCCCTCCTGGAGGCTCACCTCGCTCTTGATCTGCCGCCGGTAGCCGGGCTCGTCGGCCAGGCGCAGGATGCGCAGCATCTTGGAGATCCGCCCGTAGTGGTGATCGCGTCGCCGAGCGGGTTGGGGCGGCCGTCCAGGTCAGCGAGGCTGCGGCCGTACGCGAACCCCGCCAAGGTGAGCAGCCGCAACCACGGTACGGGGCGCGCACCCGTACCGGTGGCCTCACTCCGCCCGGACCGAGCGGTGGTACTGCTCCGGAACGCGCACCTCGCCCCCGAGCTCACGGGCGGCCTGTCGGGCCCAGGAGGGGCTGCGGAGCAGTTCCCGGCCGAGCAGGACCGCGTCGGCCTCGCCGTTGGCGAGGATCTTCTCCGCCTGTTCGGCCTCCGTGATCAGGCCGACCGCGGCGACGGGCAGCGCGCTCTCGTTCCTGACCCGGGCGGCGAAGGGCACCTGGTAGCCGGGGCCGACGGGGATGTGGACCCCGGAGGCGTTGCCGCCCGTGGAGACGTCCAGCAGGTCCACGCCGTGCGCCTTCAGCTCGGCGGCCAGTCGGACCGTGTCGTCGGCCGTCCAGCCGCCCTGCTCCAGCCATTCGGTGGCGGACACCCGGAAGAACAGCGGTTTGTCCGCCGGCCACACCTCCCGTACCGCGTCGACGACTTCGAGCGCGAAACGGATCCGGTTCTCGTACGAGCCGCCGTAGGAGTCGGTGCGACGGTTGGAGTGCGGGGAGAGGAACTCGTTGATGAGATAGCCGTGGGCGCCGTGGATCTCGACGACCTCGAACCCGGCGGCCAGTGCCCGTCGGGCCGCCTCCGCGAACTGTCCGACGACCTGGTGGATCTGATCGACCGTCAACTCCTCGGGCACCGGGTGCCGTTCGTCGAAGGCCAGCGCGCTGGGCGCGACCGGCTGCCAGCCGTGCGCGTCCGCGCCGACCGGCGCCCCGCCCCGCCAGGGCTGATCGGTCGAGGCCTTGCGCCCTGCGTGCGCGAGCTGCACGGCCGGCACCGTCCCCTGCCCCTTCAGGAACCCGGTGATCCGGCGGAACGCCTCGACCTGGGTGTCGTTCCAGAGGCCGAGGTCGTACGGCGAGATGCGGCCCTCCGGGGACACGGCGGTCGCCTCGACGATGATCAGGCCGGTGCCGCCGGTGGCGCGCGCCGCGTAGTGCGCGAAGTGCCAGTCGTTCGGGGCGCCCGCCCCGGGGCCCTCCGGCGCGGCCGAGTACTGGCACATCGGGGGCATCCACACCCGGTTCGGGATGGTCAGTTCACGCAGGCGGTAGGGCTCGAAGAGCGCGCTCACGGCGACTCCAATCGTCACGGGATGCCGTCACGGGACGGACGGTGGACAGCTCGTACGATAGGCATCGTAGTACGGCAGATGTCAAACTACGAAGCGTCTCGTACAATGGATTTCCCTTGAAGGCCCGACGCAGTGGAGCCGCCGTGACCTCGCCCGCCGTCAGCAGTCGCGACCTCCCGCACCCGGCACGTGAGGAGATCCGGCTGGAGGCCGTGCTGCACGCGCTCTCCGACCCCATGCGGCTGCGCATCGTGCGCGAGCTCGCCTCCGACGGCGACGAGCTCTCCTGCTCGTACTTCGACCTGCCGGTCACCAAGTCCACGTCCACCCACCATTTCCGGGTGCTGCGCGAGAGCGGGGTGGTCCGGCAGGTCTACCGGGGCACGGCCAAGATGAACGGTCTGCGCCGGGACGACCTAGACGGCCTTTTCCCGGGGCTCCTCGACACCCTCGTCGACGCCGCCGCCCGGGAGGCCGCCCGCCTCGGTGCCGGCTGAACCGGCCCTCGCCGGACGGTGGTTGAAGAGCAGGTTCAGTGCGATCGCCGTCAGACAGCCGGCGCTGATACCGCTGTTCATCACCGTCCGGAACCACTCCGGGAACTCCGCGTAGACCGTCGGCACCCCGACCGGCAGCAGTCCCACGGCCACCGAGACGGCCACGACCGTCAGGTTGTCGTTGCCCCTGAACTCCACCCGGGCGAGGGTGCGCAGACCACTCGCGGCGACCGTGCCGAACATGACCAGGCCCGCACCGCCGAGCACCGGCGCCGGGATCGCGGCCACCACGGCGCCGAGCTTCGGCAGCAGACCGAGCAGGACGAGGATCCCGCCCGCCGCCGCGACGACCCAGCGGCTGCGCACCCGGGTCATCCCGACCAGGCCGACGTTCTGCGCGTACGCCGTGTACGGGAAGGTGTTGAAGACACCGCCGAGGACCGTGGAGAAGCCGTCCGCGCGGAGCCCGTCGGCGAGGGAGCGGGGCTCGACCTCGCGGCCGGTCAGCTCGCCCACCGCGATCAGGTCCCCGGTGGTCTCGGTCATCGTCACCAGCGCCACCACCAGCATGGACAGGATCGCTGAGAGGTGGAACGCGGGCGCCCCGAAGTGGAACGGCGTGCTGACGCCGAGCCAGTCGGCGTCCCGCACCGCGCCGAAGTCCGTGAACCCCAGCGGGACGGCGACCGCGAGCCCCACGGCGATGCCGATCAGCACCGCGATCCGGCTGAGGAACACCGGAGCGAAACGCTGCACGCCGACCACGACGAGCAGCACGAACGCCGCCAGGGCGAGATTCCCGGGCGCGCCGAAGTCCGCCGCGCCGACACCGCCGGCCGCCCAGTTGCCGGCCACCGGCAGGAGGGAGAGGCCGATGATCAGGATGACGGTGCCGGTGACGAGCGGAGGAAAGAAGCGGAGGAGTCTCCCGAACACCGGGGCCAGCAGCATGATCGCCAGGCCGGCCACGATCACCGAGCCGTAGATCGCGGGAAGGCCGCCGCCCTCCGTCCCGATCAGCACCATGGGGGAGACGGCGGCGAACGTACAGCCCTGCATGATCGGGAGCCGGACGCCGAAGCGCCATACACCGACGCACTGGATCAGGGTCGCGATGCCGCACACGAGCAGGTCGGCGGTTATCAGATAGGCCAGGTCCGCGGGTGGCAGGCGCAGGGCGCCGCCGACGATGAGGGGGACGGCGACCGCGCCCGCGTACATGGCGAGGACGTGCTGGAGGCCGAAGGCGAGGAGGTGACGGGTGGGGGGTACGTCGTCCACGGGGTGGGTGGGGGTGGTGGATGCCATGGGCGAGACCCTAGAGGGCTTGAACAGTTTGTTGATTTCAGGGGTGTTGCCTGTATGAGAGACAGGCGCGGGCCGACGGGGATCGATCGCGCGGTGCCCCGCGAATCGCCTAAGGGGCGGCGTCCTGGTGTGCGGCGGTCATGAGGGACTGCCAGTCCGGGAGTTTGACCACGCCTCTGCCCAGGGACGCGCCCAGGGCCGCCTCGGCCCTCTCGATCGCCTCCCAGCCGGACCATTCGATCGGTGTGCAGCCCTGCGCGCGCAGGGCTCTCGCCGGATCGTCCTGGAGGCTTCTCCTCGCCAGCCGCGGCGCGTCCTGCAGCAGTGAGGTGGCCGTCTCCTTGGCGCAGGGGCGGTTGGTGCCGATCACTCCGGTCGGGCCGCGCTTGATCCAGCCGGCCACGTACTCGCCCGGCGAGGGCACACCGTCACGGAGCACGCGTCCGGCCGTGTGCGGGACCGTGCCGTGGGCCGGGTCGAAGGGGAGGCCGTCGACCGGGACGCCTCGGTAGCCGACGGAGCGGAGGACCAGTTGGGCCTCGATCTCCTCGTACTGCCCGGTGCCGCTCACCCCGCCGTGGCCGTCGGGCTCCGTGCGCTCCAGACGTACTCCGCGGACGCGGTCGCCGTCGGCGTCGGCGAGGAGCTCGACGGGGCGCAGGAAGAAGCGCAGCCGGATACGGTGACGGCCGGCCGGTGCGGGCGCGGTGGCCCAGCCGCGCAGGACCTCGACGTTGCGGCGCTGCGCGGCGGGGAGGGACGACGGGTCGACGTACGCCGGATCGAGTTCCAACTCGGCGGGATCCACGCTCACGCGCGTGTCCGGGAGGGTGTTCAGCTCGCGCAGCTCCTTGGTGGTGAACCGTGCCTGGGAGGGGCCCCGGCGGCCCACCATGTGGACGTGGGTGACGGCGCTGGCGGCGAGGGAGTCCAGGGCTGCCTGCGGCATGTCGGTGGGAGTCAGTTCGCTCGCGCCGCGCGCGAGCATCCGGGTGACGTCCACCGCGACGTTGCCCACCCCGATGACGACGGCCGCCCGTGCCCCGGCGAGGAAGCCGGCGGTCACCGCGTCCGGATGCGCGCTGTACCAGGAGACGAACTCGGTCGCCGACCAGCTGCCGCGCAGCTCCTCGCCCGGGATACCGAGCCGTCTGTCACCGGCGGCGCCCACGCAGTACACGACGGCGTGGTACAGCTCCCGCAGCCGGGCGACGGGCACCCCGTCCGCGCCCACCCGGACGCCGCCGAGGAACCGCACCCGCTCGTGCTCCAGCACCGTCCGCAGATTGTTCTGCAGCGACTTGATCTTCTCGTGGTCCGGGGCCACCCCGTAGCGCACCAGGCCGTACGGGCACGGCAGCCGGTCCAGCACGTCGACGAGCACCCCCGGGTCCTGCTGGACGAGGCTCTGGGCGGTGTAGCACCCGCTCGGCCCCGAACCGACGACGGCGACTCGCAGCACGGCGGAACTCCTTACGCGAGGAGATTCGCTGATGCCTCAAGGATCCCACCGTCGGGCTTGCCGGGGGAGGGGTGCGGCGGCGGGGGACGGGGCGCTGCGCCGTCGGGGTGCCGCGTGCCCCCGGTACGCGTGGCTGTGCGCAGAGAATGTGATCATGCGTTTACGTTGCGTAGGTGCTGGAAGCATCCTTTCTCAATCTCTCCGACCGCCACTGGCAGGACGGCGCGGTGTCCGTGCGGCCCGCGTGGGAAGTGCAGGAGCACGACGGCGCCACGGCCTGGTACAACGCGCGGCTCTCCTTCCCGGACGGTGCCGGGGTCGAGGTCCTCGCCGTGGTCTGCGAGGGCCGGCTGTCGCTGGAGGACGTGCGCGCGCAGCCGCCGCTGTCCCTGGACGACCTGGCGGAGCTCGCCGACTGGATCGAGGGACCGCTGTTCGCGGCGTGCGGCACCGTGACCGACCTCGTCGAGGAGGAGCCGTCGGCGACCTCGTCCGGGTCCGGGCGGCGGGCCCGGCCCCCGTGGCCGCGCGGTGTGGAGGGGCGGCGACTGGTGGCCGAGGAGTATCTCGCGGCGCAGCGGTGCGGCTACGACCCGGTCCTCGCGGTGATGTGCGCGACCGGGCACAGCCGCCGCAAGGCGCTTCGGCTGATCGCCGGGGCGCGCGACGAGGGCCTCCTCGGCCCCCGTCACGCCCGCCGCTGAGCCCTGGGGCCGAGGGTCGGGTGAGGGGGCCGGGGAGGACGGTCGGCTACCGGGATTCATTCGCGGTGCTCCGGCCTTCAGAATCGGGGGCGAAGCGAATCTGGCGACGGCGACGCGGAGCGTGCGACCTTCCTGGTGTGATCGTGATGCAGCTCCGGTACGCGTTCAGGCGCCACCCGGATGCCGGTCAGCGCACCGCGCTGGCCAGAGCGATCCAGGAACCGGGCCAAGGCCCGCCGCAAGGTCGCCCGCGCCCACGCCGAGGTCACCGACCCCACGCCGTGAGTTCCACCACCGGCTCTCCGCCAGACTGATCTCCGAGAACCAAGGGATCGCCGTGGAAGACCTGTCGGTGACGGGACCGGCCCGCACCAGGCTGGCCAAGTACGGCCGCACCCTGGTCACGATCGACCGGTTCACGCCGACCTCCCGGATCTGTTCCACCTGCGGCGCCGTGGACGGTAGGACCGGGAGTGATCCCGGCGCAGCGCGAAGAAGCAGGAAGCCACGGATTCCCGACCGGAAACCGTGCCGCGTAGCAGCACGGCAACCAGTCGAGAAGGCCAGAATCCTCGGGCCTCAGCCCGAGGTGCAAGTCAATGCGTCAGGTCGCGCATCCGGCTGATCTCCGTGGTCTGCTGCGCGATCACGTCGTCCGCCATCTCCTCGATCAGGATGTTGTTGCCCTGCGCCTTCACATCCGTGGCCATGGTGACCGCCCCTTCGTGATGGGTGATCATCAGCTTCAGGAACATCCGGTCGAACTTCTCCCCGTCGAGCGTGCCGAGTTCCTTCAGCTGTGCCGCCGTCGCCATGCCGGGCATCTGCGCGTGGTCGTGCGAAGTCTCCCGCTCGTCACCGTCGTTGGCCTTCAGCCAGCCCTCCATGGCCTCGATCTCCGGCTTCTGGGCGGCCGAGATGCGTTCGGCGATCCGCTTCACCTGGGTCGACTTGGCGTGGTCGGGTGCGAGTTCGGTCATCTCCAGGGCCTGGGTGTGGTGCTGGATCATCATGCGCGCGTAGTCGAAGTCCGCGGAATTCGGAGAGTCGTCCTCCGCTCGCTGCTTCTCGACCTCTTCCGGCGAGAGGGTTTGAGCCGTCTCACCGGGTTTTCCGGGAGCGATCACCGCCGGCCCGCTCGACTTGTCCGAACCGCCGTCGGGAGCCGCCTCGGACCCCGAGTCGCAGCCCGCGAGCACCAGCAGAGCGACCGTCAGCGAGGTCGTGACCAGCGGTGCGCGGGATGTGCGGCGAACGAGCACAGTGACCTCCTGGGACACAGCAACGGGCGTACACCTCGTGAGTGTTGACGAACGTTCCTAACACGCTTTCGCGTGCGGGTGATCAAATTTGTTCGTTACAAATGTATTGCCGTCTGTTGATCTGTGCATGATGAAGACGATACTGCGGAGGTGCTCGAACCGTTCAACTGCGAACGGCCACAAGGGAGGACACAGTGACCCTGTTGAACAACCTTCGGACGCGGCGCAGACGTCTGGGGGTCGCCGCGACTGCGGCCGGTCTCCTGGCCGCGTTACTCACCGCCGGACCGGCGGCCGCGACCCCCGACCCCGGGGACTCTCCCGGCGTGCGGGAGAAGGTGTCCAAGAGCGACGCCGCCGAGGCGAGGGAGGCGATAGCCGCCGGCGAGATCCCCGGCCAGGACGAGATCGTCCACTCCGCCAACATCCAGCATCTGACCAACATCCCCAAGGAGGCGCTGCCGGGCACCAACTCGGACCTAGCCTTCCAGGGCAAGTACGCCTACGCCGGCAACTACGACGGCTTCCGTGTCTTCGACATCAGCAACCCGAAGGCGCCGAAGACGGTCGCCCAGGTGCTCTGCCCGGGCTCGCAGAACGACATCTCCGTCTCCGGCAACCTGCTCTTCCTGTCCACCGACTCCTCACGCAGCGACAACTCCTGCAACAGCACCACGCAGCCCGCGACCGAGAAGTCGTCGTGGGAGGGCCTCAAGATCTTCGACATCAGCGACAAGGCCAACCCGAAGTACGTCGCCGCCGTGGAGACGGCCTGCGGCTCGCACACCCACACCCTGGTGCCCGAGCGCAGGAACGTCTACGTCTACGTCTCCTCGTACTCGCCGAACGCCGCGTTCCCCGACTGCCAGCCGCCGCACGACGGCATCTCGGTCATCAAGGTGCCGCGCAAGTCCCCGGATAAGGCGGCCGTGGTGGGCTTCCCGGTCCTGTTCCCCGGTGACGGCCCGGACGGCGGCGGCAACCCGGGTTCACCCACGAACCCCGGCGTCTCCAAGACCACCGGCTGCCACGACATCACGGTGCTGCCGTCCAAGGACCTGGCCGCCGGCGCGTGCATGGGCGACGGCATCCTGTTCTCCATCAAGGACCCGGAGAACCCGAAGGTCATCGACCAGGTCCAGGACAACGTGAACTTCGCGTTCTGGCACTCGGCCACCTTCAACCAGAAGGCGAACAAGGTCGTCTTCACCGACGAGTTGGGCGGCGGCGGCGCGGCCACCTGCAACGCGGCGATCGGACCGGACCGCGGGGCCGACGGCATCTACGACATCGTCGGCAAGGGCGACAAGCGCAAGCTCGTCTTCAAGAGCTACTACAAGATCCCCCGTCACCAGGCCGACACCGAGAACTGCGTCGCCCACAACGGCTCGCTGATCCCGGTCAAGGGCAAGGACATCATGGTCCAGGCGTGGTACCAGGGCGGTGTCTCCGTCTGGGACTTCACCGACTCCTCGAAGCCCAAGGAGATCGCGTACTTCGAGCGCGGTCCGATCTCCACCACCACCCTGGTGGGCGGCGGTTCCTGGTCGGCGTACTACTACAACGGTTACATCTACTCGAACGACATGGTGAAGGGCTTCGACGTCCTGAAGATCAACGACCGCCGGACCGACCCGGCCAAGTGGGTCCACCAGAGTGAGCTCAACGTGCAGACGCAGCCGGACTACTTCGACTTCGACTGGTAGCCGTACCGCGACGGAGTCAAGTCACCCGTCCCGCCGGGCCCTTCCGGGGACCGGCGGGACACCGCGCTCCCGGCGTTCTCATCGACCGGCGCGCCGTGCGAGGACATCCTGCAACTCCCGCGTCGACCGACGAACGGCGAACTATACTCAGCGCTTCCGGGCGGCCACCCCATGTGTGCCCGCCCCGCCGTTGTTCGTCCCGGGCCGCACGGGGGACGGTCCGGGACGGACGTCCGGCGGCGACGAACGACCGACCCGGCGCGCGGGACCCGGACGCGAGGCCCCTCACGGGGCGGCCGCCGACACCACCTCAGTCCAGTAGATCCAGGACTCGCCGCAGTCCGTCCGGCCGCTCCGCGACGGGCAGATGGTCCACGAAGTGCACGCCGCATCCCAGGGCCGCCGCACCGCCGTCGGCCCGCCGGTCGTCGCCCACCATCAGGGTGTCCCGCGCGTCGACACCGAGTGCCGCGCAGGCGAGCGCGAACAGTCGCGGGTCGGGCTTCTGCACGCGGTGCTCGTACGACAGCATGTACGCGTCGACATACGGGTCGAGGCCGTGCGCGCGGAACACAGGCCGCAGGTCCCAGCCGATGTTGCTCACCACACCGACGGCCACCCCGCGGTGCCGCAGGGCCGCGAGCACGTCGGCGGTGTCCGGGTAGGGGCGCCACGCCGACGGTGTCATGTGGCGGTCGTACAAAGCGTCGTGGAGCGCCGGGGCGGGGAGCGTCACCCGGCGGGAGAGACCCGTAAAGGCGGCCCGGTGCTCCTCGGCGCTGCGGTCGCGCAGCGCCCACAGGCCGGCCAGGTCGCCGGTCGGTGCCTCCGCCGGGACGGCGCCGCCCGGCAGGGCGCCCGCCCGCTCCAGTTCCTCGGCCGCCCGGACCAACTCCGCCTCGGGCAGGGTGAGAGAGGAGTCGGTGAGGGCCGCGCGGAGCCAGGACTCGGTGGACTCCACGCGGAAGAGCGTCCCGGAGAAGTCGAACAGCACTCCTTTGACCGTCATGCCGTCGATCCTTCGTGGCGGCACGCACCCGGTCAAGTACGCCTCGGCGCTCCCCACCGCTCGTATGCGAGCACCGCCAGCGCGATCGTCAGACCGCCCAGCAGCCAGCCGCCCAGCACGTCCGACGCCCAGTGCACACCCAGCCAGATCCGGGTCAGCCCGACGCCCATGACGGAGACGACGGTCACCGCCACGGCCGTGCGCATGACGACACGACCGGCGCCGTACAGGTGCAGCAGCCACACCAGCAGCCCGAGGACGACCGCGGCCGTCATGGCGTGGCCCGACGGATACGCGGCGTAGTGGGCCGAGTCGACGGGGTCGGGCCAGGCCGGCCGCTCCCGGCCGACGGCCGCCTTCAACGCCTGCTGCAGCGCCGTGCCCGCCGCGCAGGTGATCGCCAGCCAGAGGGCGAGCCACCATTCCCGGTGGCGCCACACCAGCCAGATCGCGACCGCGGCCACCAGCAGACGCATCGTCACCGGGTCCCAGACCCAGTCGGTCAGGATGCGGAACGCGTGGGTGACGCCCGGTTCGTCGACGGCCCATCCGTGCGTGGTGTTCGCGATGCTCCCGTCCAGCGACATGAGCGGAGCCCACGAGATCGCGACCAGGACGAGCAGTACAACGGTGGGCGCCGCGAAGACCGCGACGGCGCGGACGGAGCGGTTGGTCGACGGCCGGTGGGGCGGCGAGTCGACGGTGGGGGTGTGCATACAGCGATCCTGGCCGACTTCCGGGGCCTGGTGCCAATGCCGAGGCGTGAGATCACTGTCACGCGCCGCGACCGGAGCAAAGCCGTCGCGTCGCACGTTGTTCTTGGCCTTGTCTTGATCCCTTCTTTGCCATGTCACGACCTACCGAGTGCCCGCAACCCGGGGAAGAAAGCCACCAACACCGGTACGACCGGTACCAGGGCGGCGTACGCGGTCAGCCGCAGCCGGTGTGTCGGCGTGAGGCGTTCCGGGGGCGCGAGCAACCGGCTGACCCACTGCGGCACATGGTCCTCGGGGCCCGGAGAGGGCCCGAACCGTCGCGGAACGCGGCGAACACCGGAAACCCGGGGGAACCCGCCCGCGAGCGCCGCCGAACAGTGCAACAGCCAGTGGTGCCGCGCCCGGGCGTGCCCCTGCTCATGGGCGACCACCGTGTCCACCTGCCGCCCCTCCAGCCGACGCAACGCGGCCGTGGTGATGACCAGTCGGGGTGCGGGGCCGGGCAGCCACCAGGCGTCCGGACGCTCGCCCTCGACCACGACCAACCGGTCGCCGTCCGGCTCCTCACCGGGCAACAGCGGCGCGCGCAGGCGGAGTTCGGCCCGGCGGCGACGACGCTGCCGCCGGGCCCGGAGGACCTCGCGGACCGTCGTCGCCTGGGTCCACAGCCCGCCGCACGCGAGTGCCACGATGGTGGCCACGGCCCAGGGGCCCCCGCCGTCCAGCGCGTACGCCTCCACGACGCCCTGCGGCGCGGGCGCGAACACCCGCCCGCGCACCACCGTCCACGCGCCGCCGCGCTCAGCGCCATCGCCAGCGCGCAGCACAGCAGCCGGCGGCCACCACGCTCCCCCAGAGGGGTACCCCCAGCCACACCCACAGGGCGACCACCGGTTCACGGTCCGGCCACTCGGCGCGGGCCGGCAGCCGCGGGGCGACGACGGCGGTCAGCGCGCCGAGCAGCAACTACGCCGCGGGGACCATCATGAGCGCGCTATGAGCGCGCCGGTGCACGGCGACACGGGCCGAGCCGTCGAAGTGACGCAGACCACGACCGGTCGGGGGCGGGGTCGTTCAGACCGTCAGCAGCATGGCGAACATCCCGATGCCCATGGACAGCCGACAGGCCCGCGCCAGCTCCGGCCGGTCGCCCCACCCCGTCACGCCCCCGGCCCGAACCCCCGTCCCGACGGCGTCCGGTACGGGCATGAGCCGCGCACCCGCCCACACCACGTACCCGGCGAAATACACCAGCAGCGCCCCCGTCACCAGGGGCAGTCCCGTGCCGCCGTGACCGCCGCCCGGCGCGACGGCCATGACGGCGGCCATGTAGACCATCGCCAGGGCGCCCACCAGGTGGTGCAGATGACACGCGCCCGCCCGGGCCGCCCACAGTGCGCGCACCGCGGCCGCGCCGAACACGAGCGTGTAGACCAGCCAGGCCCAGCGCGGTGGAGTCACGGCCGCGGCGGGCACGGCCATCGCCGCCATGCCGAACCCCATCAGGGCCTCGCCGCCGGCGGCGCGCCGCTGTTCCTCCACGGTGCTGCGCATCCGCAGCAGGCAGTACCCCCCGGTCACCGCGCACAGCGCGACCAGCAGCCAGCCGGCCGAAACCGGTCCGTGCACCGCGCACCTCCCCGTTCGACTTCCCGTTCGACGACGTCGGTCGTGCTGAGAGTGAGGTCGGACAGTCGGTCAGGGCATGCCCGGGCCCGATGGCGCGCATACGAGCGCAAGGGTGTACGCGGGGGAGCGTGCGGGTGTGCGCCACGACAGGTGAGCGCCACCGAGAGACGCGAGACCGGCGCCACAGCGGAGGCATGTATTTCACGAGTAAAACACCAGCTAAGGTTATTGCATGCGCAGCGTCCGACACCCCCGTGCCCGCCGGCTCCCGCTCTCCGGTGTCCTCCGGGTGAACCGCCCCTCCGAGATCTGGTTCAAGCCCGCGCTCAGCGTGGTCGTCGCGACCGCACCCCCGAACCTGACGCTGCTGGCCCTCCACCGCCTCGACCTGGCCATGTACACGATGGCCGGCTCCCTGTGCGCCCTCTACGCCCACCACCGCCCCTACGCGGCCCGCGCCCGTACCCTCGCCCGGGTCGTGCTCGGCATGGTCGCCGGACTCGCGGTCGCCCTGGTCACCGCCGCACTCACCACGAACGCCGTGGTGCTGGTGACCGTGGGCGCGCTCCTCGCCGCCGCGCAGAAGGCCCTGTGCGACGCGAGCCGCATCGGGCCGCCCGCCAACGTCATCTTCACCTTCGTCACCTCGGCGGCCCTCTTCCTGCCCCAGAGCCTCACCCAGGTCCCCGGTCACCTCGCCGTGGCCGCCGTCGCGGGCACCTGGGCCTGGCTCGTCTGCATGGCCCCCGGCCTGCCGCGCCCGTACGGCCCGGAGCGCCGCGCCACCGCCCACGCGCTGAACGCGGTGGCCGCCCACGTCGAGGCACCCGAGCGCCCCGGGTCCCGCACCGCCGCCGCGACCGCCGTGCACACCGCCTGGCAGACCCTGCTCGCGGCCGGCCCCCGTACCGAGCCCCGCCGCGTCCTCGCGGCGCTCCTGACCCGCGCCGACGTCGCGCTCGCCGCGCCCGCCGAGGCGCACCCCGACCGACTGCGCGCCCTCGCGCGGGACCCGCTCGCCGCCGCACGCCTCCGGCGAGCCGCCGCCCCGGCGGAATCGGCCGACGAACCGCTCGACACGCCGTGCGGACACCGCCGCCGCCTCTCGTGGAGCGCGTTCGACCTGCTCACCCCGCTCGCCGCACGCACCGCCCTCGGGTGCGCCCTCGCCGGATACGCCTCCCTCGCCATCGGAGTCGGCCGCCCCTACTGGGCCCTCGTCACCGCCGCCTCGCTCTACCAGGCGAACCTCACCCTCACCTGGAGCCGGGGCGTCCAGCGCGTCGTCGGCAACCTTGCCGGGGTGCTGGCCTTCGCCGCCCTCGTCCCGCTCGCCCACCTCGGCCCGGCGGCGCTCGTCCTGTGCTGTCTGGCGCTCGCCTTCGGCGCCGAGGCCCTCATCAGCCGCAACTACTGGCTCGGCACCGTCTGCGTCACCCCGATGGCCCTCCTCGTCACCGAGTTCGTCCGCTTCGAGGACCCCGGCGCGCTGATCACCGACCGGCTCTCGGACACCGTCGTCGGCGCCCTGGTCGGCTTCCTCACGGCGGTCGTCGTCACCAACCGGCGGGCCGGCGACCGGGTCGCCGACGCCCTCGCGGTCGTGGAGCACGCCCGCGCGCACACGCTCCGCACGGCCGCCGACCCGGACGCCACCCCCGGCGCCCTGCCCGCAGCCCGCCGCGCCCTGGCCGCAGCCCTCGTCGAACTGCGGGCCGTCACCGACACCGCGAGCGGCGAATGGTGGCAACGCGCCCTGCCGTCGGAGCGGGTGACACACGTCGAGCAGGCCGGACACCGTACGCTCGCGGCGACGGCACGACAGCGACGGTCACAGGCAGCGGAGGGCGCACGGGCATGACGGCAGGCAACGGGCGGGCGGGGACGGGGAGCGGCGCGGCTCTCGGGGACACGGTCGCCAAGGTGGTGCGCCAGTGGCAGACGGTGCACCCCGGCATCGACACCGCGCCGATGGAGATCATCGGCCGCGTCAACCGCTGCGCCGCCCTCCTCCAGCAGGCCGAGGACGCGCCGCTGCGTCACGCCGGGCTCACCCGCCCCGAGTTCGACGTCCTCGGCACCCTGCGCCGCACGGGCCACGAGCTGACGCCCAGTGAGATCGCCCGGGAGACCTTCGCCTCCGGCGCCGCCGTCACCAAACGCCTCAAGCTGCTCACCGAGCGCGGCCTCGTCGAGCGCCGGGGCGACTCCCGTGACCGGCGCGTCGCCCATGTCCGTCTCACCGACACCGGCCGCGACCTCGTGGACAGCGTCATGCCGGAGCAACTCGCGTACGAGGAGAGCGTGCTCTCCGGGGTCGACACCGGTGACCGGCGCGAACTCGCCGTACTGCTGGGCGAGTTGCTGATCCAGCTGGAGGGCCGTCTGGGGCTGCCGCGCGCCTGAGGCGGATCCTCGCGCACGAGGTCGCCCACGCGGCGCGGCGGACTCCGCGGATCAGCCCCCGGTCTCCGCCGCACGGACACCGAACACGGCCCCTTGGGGATCCCGCAGCACCGCGATCCATGGGCCCTCCGGGACAGTGGTGGGCTCCATGAGGAGGGAGCCGCCCGCCTCGGCGGTGACCCGGGCCGTGTCGTCGACGTCCTCCACGGCGAAGTACGGCAGCCAGTGCGAAGGCACCTCGGGCGGGAACTTGTCGTCCATCGTGATCATGCCGCCGAAGTCGGCGCCCTCGATGCCCCACCGGGCGTAGCGCCCGCCGGTGCTCACGCTCCAGCCGAACACCGCCGTGTAGAAGGACCGCGCGCGCTCCGGGGCACGCCTCAGGAGCTCCACCCAGCCGAGCGTGCCGGGGGCGTTGAACAGCCCGGCGCCCGGGAAGGTCCGCGCCTGCCAGAGCTGAAAGGTCGCGCCGCCCGGATCGAAGACCACCGCGAACCGTCCGAGGTCGAAGACCTCCATGGGTTCCAGCACGACGGTCCCGCCGGCCGCCCGCACCGCCGCCACCGCCGCGTCCGCGTCGCGCACCGCGAACGACACGTTCCAGGCCACCGGCTGCGACTCCTGGTACAGCGGCGCGAGGGCGGCCACCGCCGCGTCCGCGAGGTGGGCCACGGTGTAGCCGCCGGCCTCCTGGCGCGGATCGGTCTCCGGACGCCAGCCGAACAGCTCGGTGTAGAACCGCTCGGCCGACTCCAGGTCGCTGGTCCCCAGCTCCGTCCAGCAGGGCCCACCGGTCACCGGCTCGTCGAGCTTCATGGCGTCCTCCGGAAGGGAATCGGGCGCGTACGCGCGTGCCCCTCCAGCACGCTATGCCCGCGTTCCGGCCCCGGCCACCGGGGTGTGACGTCTCAGATCCCCGGCCGGTAGCGCAGCGGATGGTCCGCCGGGATCTCCACCAGCACGATCTCCGTGCCGTCCGGATCGGCGATCCACATCTCGATCAGCCCCCAGGGCTCCTTCACCGGCGCCCGCCGCACCTCCACCCCGGCCGCCAGCAGCTCCGCGTGCGCCGCCGTCACGTCCGCGACCTGCAGCCACAGCTTCAGCGCCGGCGACGGCGGTGTCTCCGAGCGGCCCGCGACCTCCAGGAAACCGCCGCCGAGGAAGTACACGACGCCCCGGTGCTCGCCCGTACCGAACTCCCGGTACACGGGGAGCCCGAGCTGCTCGCCGTAGAAGACGCGGGAGCGTTCGGGGTCGGTGGGGCGCAGGAGGGTGCGGCTGCTGAGTACGTGGATCACGCGGACGAGGGTAGGCGCTCCGCCGGGGACGGGCTGTCGATACCCTCTTCGGTGTTCGAGCCCTGCGGATCTACCAGGAGCAGCCCGTGGACACCGCCGCCACCGACCTGACCTTCCGTGATGCCACCGACGCCGACGTGGACGACCTCGTGGCCCTGATCGAGTCCGCGTACCGGGGGGACTCAAGCCGCGCCGGGTGGACCACGGAGGCGGACATCCTCGAAGGACAGCGGACCGATCCCGAGGGGGTCCTGGAGGTCATCAAGGCGCCCGACAGCCGACTGCTCACCGTGGAGCGGGACGGCACGGTCGTCGCCTGCTGCCAGCTCGAACACCGCGGCGCACACGCCTACTTCGGGATGTTCGCGGTGAGCCCGGCCCTCCAGGGCGGCGGCCTCGGCAAGGTGATCATGGCCGAGGCCGAGCGGATCGCGCGCGAGGGCTGGGGCGTGCGGGAGATGCACATGACCGTGATCTCCGTACGGGACGACCTCATCGCCTGGTACGAGCGGCGTGGTTACCGCCGTACGGGACGGATGACCCCGTTCCCGTACGGCGACGAGCGCTTCGGCATCCCCCGGCGCGACGACCTGCGCTTCGAGCTTCTGGTCAAGGAGCTGGGGTAGGGGTCAGGCCGTGAAGCGGCCGGTGCGTTTGATGTCCGGGTAGTCGGTCGTCGCGCCGTCCAGCTGGAGGGCGCGGACCAGGCGCAGATGGTCCTGGGTGTTCACCACCCAGCCGATGATCCGCAGGTTCGCCTTGCGGGCCTTCTCGACGACCTCCAGCGTCAGCCGCCGGATGTTCAGCACCAGGGTGGTGGCGCCCACCGCCACCGCCCGGTCCACGACGTCCGTGCCGTAGCGGCTGGCGACCAGCGCGGTGCGTACACCCGGTACGAGACGGGCGATCTCGGCGACCGCCTCGTCGTGGAAGGACAGGACCTCGACCCGTCCCACCAGGTCGCGCCGGTGCATGACCTCGGCGAGGGCGCGGGCCGCCGCCGTGTCCTTGATCTCGGCCTGGAGCGGTGCCCGTACGGCGTCCAGGACCTCCTCGAAGGTGGGCACGCGCTCGCCGCGGCCCGCGTCCAGGGCGCGCAGCTCTGCGAGGGTCTTGTCGGCGATCGGGCCCGTACCGTCGGTGGTCCGGTCCACATCCGCGTCGTGCATGACGACGAGTGCGCCGTCCTTGCTCAGATGCAGATCGAGTTCGATGACGTCGAGGCCCGCGCGATCGGCGGCCACGAAGGAACGGAGGGTGTTCTCCGGTTCGACACCCATGACTCCGCGGTGACCGATGGTGAGGAAGTTCAAGGTGGACTCGCTTCCGTCGACGGCGGCTCGGACCGCGCGGCCGGGGGAGGGGCGGCACGCGGCTGGGGCGCAGCGTAGTCCTCCCGCCGTGCGATGCATCCGTATGTGCACCGGTGCTTTCGGGTCGTGTCACCCCGTGTCACGTCGGAGAACAGGACCGTTTCCGCACCTGGCCGCACCGATCAGGTCATCCCTGAGTGGGCGAGTCCGGTGCGCGTTGACCCCCGGTGCCCTTGGCTCGGAGGGGGTGACGCACGAAGTGTGACCCATGACGCGTGTGGCAGGAGATTCAGCGGTTAGGTGCAGGGGGTGGCGGGAAGATTTCCGGCTGGGCCGCTCATGATCGGTCTTGCGGTGAGGAACCCTCGCTACGTACGGTGTCCTTACGAAAGGTTCTCCCGTGGAGGATGGGTCATGACGGAAATTCTTGTGCAGATGGGTGCGGAGGACGTTGTTCCTTCGGTCGGTAGGGTGGTGGAGCACCCGGCCTGGCCCGTGCTCAAGGACGCCGTGGAGCGGATCCGGCCATGGCAGTCGAAGGACGGCTCCATCGACTTCGACGCGGAAGGGGCCCCCGCTCCGGCCACCGCCGAGCAGGCCGTACGGGAGATCGTCGGGGCCGTCGAGGCGCTGTCCCCGCTGTTGCCGCACGACGCCGCCTACCACGCGGCGCTCGTCGGGGACCTGAGGCGCTGGGCCGACGAAGGCTTCGAGGTACCCGACTTCCTCGACTCGTTGCTCGCCTTCCAGCCCGCGGCCAACCGCGCGGACGGCCTCCAGCACCTCGTGGTGTTCCCGATGTACACGCAGAACGGCAACCCCGACCGCAATCTCGAAGCGGTCGTGCTGCGCATGGTCTGGCCCCAGTGGCTGGCCGAGCTGGAGCGCACCCGCTACGACAACCCGCTGTTCTGCGGCATCACCTTCGAGGACTTCACCGCCGGTTACGACACCAACTCGGCCGTCCTCTTCCCGGAGACCATCGCCGTGCGCGAGGCCCCGGCCCGCTTCTCCTGGGGCGGCATCTTCTGCGACCGCGAGGCCGCCCGGTTCCGCCGGGTCACCGACGCCGCCGTCGACATCCTCGGCCTGGACCTGCCCGAGGACGTCGCCGCGATGGTCCACGACCAGAAGCGCTGCGAGGAGGCCTTCGTCCTGTGGGACATGGTCCACGACCGCACCCACAGCCACGGCGACCTGCCCTTCGACCCCTTCATGATCAAGCAGCGCCAGCCGTTCTGGATGTACGGCCTGGAGGAACTGCGCTGCGACCTCACCGCCTTCAAGGAGGCCGTGAAACTGGAGGCCGACGGCGTCCCGCAGGCCCGTGACGTGCAGTACGCCGTGCTCTTCGACCGGATGTTCCGCTTCCCGGTCACCGGCGAGCGGGTCCGCAACTACGACGGTCTCGGCGGCCAGCTCCTCTTCGCCTACCTGCACAAGCACGACGTCGTCCGCTGGACCGACAACAAGCTGTACATCGACTGGCAGCGCGCCCCGCAGGTCACCAACCAGCTCTGCGCCGACATCGAGCAGCTCTACCGCGACGGCATCGACCGCCCCAAGCTCGTCCACTGGTTCGCCGGCTACGAGCTGGTCTCCACCTACCTCGCCCCGCACCCCGGCTCCCGCTGGGCCAAGGGCCCGGACGCCCTGGATCTGACGCAGCCGCCGCGGAAACTCGTCGACGACGTGCTTCCGGACGAGTTTCCGCTCAGCATGTTCTATGAGGCGCTCGCCAAGAAGCTGAAGACCGTGATCGCCTCCACCAAGGGCATCACGGCGGCGGACACCGAGCGGGTCGCCGCGTGACCGCCCGGCTCGCAGATCTCGCAGTCGCTGCTCAGGAGGCTAGGACCATGCAGAACGGCAACGGTGCACTGAGCGGCGCGGTGATCGCGGTGGCCGGCGCGGGCGGACCCGCCGGCCGGGCGGCGCTGCTGCGGCTGGCCGACGCGGGGGCGATCGTCGTCGGCTCCGACAACGACCCCGAGCGGCTCTCGGAGGCCGTGGACGCGGCCCGCTACGCCCACGGCGGCGCCACCGTCGTGGGCGACACGGTCGATCTCCTCGACCTGCAGTCGACCCGTGACTGGGCCACTCGCATCGAGAAGGACTTCGGCCGGGTCGACGGCCTCGTCCACCTCGTCGGCGGCTGGCGCGGGAGCGAGACCTTCACCAGGACCAGCCTCGACGACTGGGACTTCCTGGAGATGCTGCTGATCCGCACCGTGCAGCACACCTCCCTGGCCTTCCACGAGGCGCTGCAGCGCAGCGAGCGCGGCCGGTACGTCCTGATCAGCGCGGCCGGCGCCAGCAAGCCCACCGCGGGCAACGCCGCGTACGCCGCCGCCAAGGCCGCCGCCGAGGCGTGGACGCTGGCCACGGCCGACTACTTCCGCAAGGCGGGCGGGCCGGAGGGTCCGACCTCCGCGGCTGCCATCCTGGTCGTGAAGGCGTTGGTGCACGACGCGATGCGCGCCGACCGACCCAACGCGAAGTTCGCGGGCTTCACCGACGTCAAGGAGCTGGCCGAGGCCATCGTCGGTGTCTGGGAGAAGTCCGCCGCCGAAGTGAACGGAAACCGTCTGTGGCTGACCGACAAGCCGTGAACCCTCCGAAGACCGACGCCCGACGCCATCACGATCCGGAGATCCGCGGCTTCGCCAGCGACAACTACGCGGGGGTCCACCCCGAGGTCCTCGCCGCCCTGGCCCTGGCCAACGGCGGGCACCAGGTCTCCTACGGCGAGGACGACTACACCGAGAACCTCCAGCGCATCGTCCGCAGCCACTTCGGCGCCACCGCCGAGGCGTTCCCGGTCTTCAACGGCACCGGCGCCAACGTCGTCGCGCTCCAGGCGGTCACCGACCGCTGGGGCGCGGTGATCTGCGCCGAGAGCGCGCACATCCACGTGGACGAGTGCGGGGCGCCCGAGCGGGTCGGCGGACTGAAACTGCTCACCGTGCCCACACCCGACGGCAAGCTCACCCCCGAGCTGATCGACCGCCAGGCGTACGGTTGGGACGACGAGCACCGCGCCATGCCGCAGGTCGTCTCGATCACCCAGAGCACCGAACTCGGCACCCTCTACACGCCCGACGAGATCCGCGCGATCTGCGACCACGCCCACGCGCACGGCATGAAGGTGCATCTGGACGGCTCCCGGATAGCGAACGCCGCCGCCTCCCTGGACGTGCCGATGCGGACGTTCACCAACGCGGTCGGCGTCGACCTGCTCTCCCTGGGCGGCACCAAGAACGGCGCGATGTTCGGCGAGGCGGTCGTCGTGATCAACCAGGACGCCGTCCGCCGGATGAAGCACCTGCGCAAGTTGTCCATGCAGCTCGCCTCCAAGATGCGTTTCGTCTCGGTGCAGTTGGAGGCCCTGCTGGCGAGGGACCTGTGGCTGCGCAACGCCCGCCACTCCAACGAGATGGCCCAGCGGCTCGCCGAGGGCGTCCGCGCGGTCCACGGCGTCGAGATCCTGCACCCGGTGCAGGCCAACGCGGTCTTCGCCCGTCTGCCGCACGACGTGAGCGAACGCCTGCAGAAGCGCCATCGCTTCTACTTCTGGGACGAGGCGGCCGGTGACGTCCGCTGGATGTGCTCCTTCGACACGACCGAGGAGGACGTGGACGGGTTCGTGGCGGCCCTCAAGGAGGAGATGGCCCGCTGACGGGCCGCTGAACGTTCTGCATAGATATACGGTCACCCGAAAAGTCATTGACTCTCGGGTGATCGTTTTCCTATGCTCTGCGGGCATGGAGCTGATCCAGGAAACCCCTGACCTGTCCGCCTATCTGGTGGCCGACGAGGTCATCGACCATCACCATCCGCGCGTACGGCAGACGGCCGCACGCCTCGCCGAAACGGTCGCGGACTCGTATGGCTATGCGCAAGCGGCGTTCGAGTACGTGCGCGATGCCATCCCGCACTCCCAGGACGCCGGCGATCCGCGCGTCACCTGGCGCGCGTCCGACGTCCTCGACCTGCGCACCGGGATCTGCCACGCCAAGGCCCACGCCCTGGCCGCGTTGCTGCGCGCCGAGGACATCCCGACGGCGCTCTGCTACCAGCGGCTGACGCACGACGACGGCGACGGACACGCCGTCCACGGCCTGGTCGCCGTGCGCTTCAACGGCGCCTGGCACCGCCAGGACCCCCGGGGGAACAAGCCGGGTGTGGACGCCCGGTTCTCGCTGGCCGGGGAGCGGCTGGCCTGGGTGCCCGACCCGGCCCTGGACGAGGTGGACTATCCGACCCTCTACGCCGCACCGCACCCGGCCGTGCTCGGCGCCCTCCGGGCGGCCCAGGACCGGCCGCACCTGTGGAGGACGCTTCCCGTGGCGCTGTAGGACCGGGTCAGCGGGCCTCGGCCTCGCGGACCTGTTCCGGGGTCGGGGCCGTGCCGCCGAGGTGGGCCGGCATCCACCAGGTGTCGTCCGGGCCCTTGGGGCGGACCGGGTAGGCGCGCTGGGCGGCCTCCAGCAACTCCTGCACACGCTCGCGGAGTTGGCGGGTGATGGCGCCCGCGTACTTGTCCTTGGAGGCCTCTATCGCCTCACCGACCCGGATGGTGACCGGGATGTGACTGCGCTTGAAGTTGCGCGGGTGGCCCTTGGTCCACAGCCGCTGCGTGCCCCACACGGCCATCGGGATCAGCGGGACGCCCGCCTCCTGGGCCAGCCGGGCGGCGCCCGACTTGAAGCTCTTCAGCGTGAACGACTGCGAGATGGTGGCCTCGGGGAAGACGCCGATGATCTCGCCGGAGCGCAGCGAGTCCAACGCG
This sequence comes from Streptomyces akebiae, assembly GCF_019599145.1. NCBI lineage: Bacteria > Bacillati > Actinomycetota > Actinomycetes > Kitasatosporales > Streptomycetaceae > Streptomyces > Streptomyces akebiae. The sequence continues at coordinate 9,441,109 of NZ_CP080647.1, forward strand.
TGCGTGTAGGCCGCCTCCCCCTGCTTGCGGTCGACCGGGATGTGCCGCATGTTGCGCATCAGCGGACCGGAGATCTTGTGCCGGAACACCGACTCCTTGGCCATGAAACGCACCAGACGCTTCTGCGGAAGCGCCGCCAGGCCGTCGAAGATGAAGTCCAGATAGCTGATGTGATTGCTCACCAGCACGGCGCCGCCCTGGCGCGGGATGTTCTCCGACCCCTGGCAGTCGATCTTCAAGTCCCAGACCTTGAACAGGGTCTGGGCGAGGCCGACCACGGGACGGTAGACAAGCTCAGCCATGGACGGAGTGGACCCTTCTCTCTGCCCGGGAATGAGGTCCCCGGCGGGAGGTTACGCAGCCGTAGGTTTACGGCATCTCGCAGATCGTGCCCCAAGAACGCACGAGTAGCCAGTCCTGGTGTCGGCCTGTGGCGAGATTCTCGTCACGTCGGACACACGATCGGCCGTCGGACGTTCACCCGGTCGTCACCGCGCGCGTACGGTCACCCGCCTGAGGAGCAGGTACGTCTCGCATCCCAGGCAGTACCCGAACACCGCGTTCAGGAAGGCCGCGGCGAGGGCCGCGCCGGTCGCGGCCTGCCCCAACCACTCGGGTCCCACCGTGAACCCGGCCAGGCCCACCAGCGCGAAGACCAGCCCGACCCCCTGCGCGAACTGCGGCGGCTGCGGCGCCTCGAACTCCGTCGGGGGCCCGACGCGCGGTCGGACGAGCGCGCGGAAGGCCCAGCCGTACGGCGAACGCCCCACCCCGCCCGCCGCGCCCAGCGCGAACGCCAACGTCTGCCAGGCCAGCAGCCAGGCGCTGCCGGTGATCAGCACGACCGCGAGCACCACGGTCGTCACGGCCGCCCCGAAGCGCGGTCCCCTCACATCGATGTCCATGCGTCAAGCATTCCGCAGGCCAATCCTGATGGGGAGCCGGGAATCTTTGCAGTCTCGTGAACGCTGAACCACGCTGTGACCGGACTTGTGGTGTGTGGGCTGGTGCTCGCGGCGGCGAGCGCCTACGGAGTGCTGCATCGGCGGCGGAGCGGGAGGATCAGGGTGCGCGGGCGGGACGGCGACAAGCGGCTCGGCGCGGCGGACTTGGGGGAGGGGCTCGGGGAACGGGCCACGCTGGTGCAGTTCTCCAGCGCCTTCTGCGCCCCCTGCCGGGCGACCCGCAGGGTGCTCGCGGAAGTGGCCGGAATGATTCCGGGCGTCGCCCATGTGGAGATCGACGCCGAGGAACATCTGGAGCTGGTGCGCCGGTTCGACATCCTCAAGACGCCGACCGTGCTCGTGCTGGACGCGGATGGCCGGATCGTGCGCAGGGCAACCGGGCAGCCGCGCAAGGCGGATGTGATCGCCGCGCTGGGCGAGGCCGTGTGACGCCGCATCTCGGAACGCGCTTGACTGTACGCGTCATCTATCGTCAGCCTGACCTTGTGCCCCGCGAAAACCTTCTCTCCGCGCGCGACGTCGTATCCAGGGAGTTCCTGGTCCGCACGGCCGGTGCGTGTTGTCCGGGACCGTGAGCAGCCACGCACGAGCCCGTCGACCCCAGCAGAAGGAAAGCTCCATGACGGCCACCTCCGGCCTCGGTTCGCCCCAGCTCGCCTCCCCCGACCTCCTGCGGTCCGTCTTCCGTCGTCATGCCGCCGGTGTGGCAGTGATCACGGCCCGGGGAGCCACCGGCCCGGTGGGCTTCACCGCCACCTCGCTCAGCTCGGTCTCCGCCGAGCCCCCGCTGCTCTCGTTCGGCATCGGCACCGGCGCCTCCAGCTGGCCGGTGATCTCCGAGGCGGAGCACGTCGGTGTGCACATACTCGGGGAGCACCAACGGGAGCTGGCGGCCACCTTCGCGCGCAGCGGCGCCGACCGGTTCGGGGCGCCCACCGGATGGCGTAGCGGCCCGGAGGAAGTTCCCGTCCTCGACGACGTGCTCGCCTGGCTGGTCTGCCGGGTGGTGGCGCGCGTCCCGGCCGGCGAGCACCGCGTCGTCCTCGCCGAGGTCGTCGTGGGCGATCCCTCGGGCGCCGGCAGGCCGCTGCTGTATCACCAGGGCCGCTTCAACGGTCTGCGAGACTGAGTCCCGCGCGATTACGCAGGGTTGCCTAACTCACAGTTCAAAGCGCTTGCTTAGCGGGCACGCAATGCGAGATCGTAGATGTCGTACTGGCGAGTAATATTTCGAACGGAGCGCAGGTCGCCCCGATCGGGATCGGCCGCTTCAGGCGCCTATGCTGCCTGGAAGAAGGCAGCCCAGAAATGACGATGCAGTAGGAGAGCCGGCGTGAGCTTGAGGATCGTTGTCACTGTGAAGTACGTGCCCGACGCCACTGGCGACCGGCACTTCGCCGATGACCTGACCGTCGACCGTGACGACGTGGACGGTCTGCTCTCCGAGCTCGACGAGTACGCGGTCGAGCAGGCGCTGCAGATCGCCGACGAGGCCGACGACGCTGAGATCACCGTGCTGACCGTGGGTCCGGAGGACGCCAAGGACGCGCTGCGCAAGGCGCTGTCGATGGGTGCGGACAAGGCGATCCACGTCGAGGACGACGACGTGCACGGCACCGACGCGATCGGTACCTCGCTGGTGCTGGCGAAGGCGATCGAGAAGGCCGGCTACGACCTGGTGATCTCCGGTATGGCGTCCACCGACGGCACGATGGGCGTCGTCCCGGCGCTGCTGGCGGAGCGGCTGGGTGTTCCGCAGGTGACGCTGCTGTCCGAGGTGTCCGTCGAGGACGGTGTGGTCAAGGGCCGCCGTGACGGCGATGCCGCCAGCGAGCAGCTGCAGGCCTCCCTGCCGGCCGTGGTCTCCGTCACCGACCAGTCGGGCGAGGCGCGTTACCCCTCCTTCAAGGGCATCATGGCGGCGAAGAAGAAGCCGGTGCAGTCCTGGGACCTGTCCGACCTGGACATCGAGGCCGAGGAAGTCGGTCTGGAGGGCGCCTGGACGGCTGTGGACTCCGCGGCCGAGCGCCCGGCGCGTACCGCCGGCACGATCGTCAAGGACGAGGGCGAGGGCGGCAAGCAGCTCGCTGAGTTCCTCGCGGGCCAGAAGTTCATCTAAGGCCCCTCTCTCTTACCGCCCCCTCAGACTTCGCAATCCGCAGGAGAGCAATCCCATGGCTGAAGTTCTCGTCTACGTCGATCACGTGGACGGTGCCGTCCGCAAGCCCACCCTGGAGCTGCTGACCCTGGCCCGCCGCATCGGCGAGCCCGTCGCCGTCGCCCTCGGAGGCGGCGCCGCCGACACCGCCGCCACGCTCGCCGAGCACGGCGCGGTCAAGGTCCTCACCCACGACGCCGCCGAGTACGCCGACTACCTGGTCGTGCCGAAGGTCGACGCGCTGCAGGCCGCCGTCGCCGCCGTCTCCCCGGCCGCCGTGCTGGTCCCGTCCTCCGCCGAGGGCAAGGAGATCGCCGCCCGCCTCGCGCTGCGCATCGGCTCCGGCATCATCACCGACGCCATCGACCTCGAAGCCGGTGACGAGGGCCCGGTGGCCACCCAGTCGGTGTTCGCCGCGTCCTTCACCACCAAGTCCCGTGTCTCCAAGGGCACCCCGGTCATCACCGTCAAGCCCAACTCCGCCGCCGTGGAGGCCGCCCCGGCCGCCGGCAGCGTGGAGGCGCTGGAGGTGACGTTCGGTGCGCTGGCCACCGGCACCAAGGTCACCGGCCGCACCCCGCGCGAGTCGACCGGGCGTCCGGAGCTGACCGAGGCCGCGATCGTCGTCTCCGGCGGCCGCGGCGTCAACGGCACCGAGAACTTCGCGATCATCGAGGCGCTCGCCGACTCCCTCGGCGCGGCCGTGGGCGCCTCGCGCGCCGCCGTGGACGCCGGCTGGTACCCGCACACCAACCAGGTCGGCCAGACCGGCAAGAGCGTCTCGCCGCAGCTGTACATCGCCAACGGCATCTCCGGCGCCATCCAGCACCGCGCCGGCATGCAGACCTCGAAGACCATCGTGGCCGTCAACAAGGACGCCGAGGCCCCGATCTTCGACCTGGTCGACTACGGCGTCGTCGGCGACCTCTTCGACGTCGTCCCGCAGCTCACCGAGGAGATCAAGGCCCGCAAGGGCTGAGCCTCCCCGATCCTGCCGAGGCCCCCACGACCGTTCGCGCGGTCGCGGGGGCCTCGGCTCATCCCAGGGTCAACGAGGCCTGCACCGGCAGATGGTCGCTCGGGTACGTCCCCTCCACCGAGAAGGTGTTCATCGCCGCCCAGTGCGTGGTCACCCCGGGCGAGGTGAGGATCCAGTCGATGCGTCTGCCGTCGGGCTTGAGTGCCCGGTAGCCGTGGTACGTCCCGTACGCCTCGGTGCGCGAGGCGGCAGCGTCCCAGGCGTCCACCAGGCCGTTGCCCAGCATCAGGTCGTACACCTTGTTGTCGTGGGCGGCGGCGTTGAAGTCACCGGTGACGACGACCGGCGCCGAGCGGTCCCACCCGGCCATCGTCTCGCCGATCAGCCCCGCCGAGCGCTCCCGGGCGTACTGGCTGACGCTGTCCAGATGCGTGTTCAGGACGTAGAACTCCCGGCCCCCGTCGGCGAGATCGGCGAACTTCACCCAGGTCACCATGCGCAGCCAGTCCGCGCCCCAGGTGTTGGAGGCGATCGTGTACGGGGTGTCGGACAGCCAGAAGTGATCGAACTCGATCGGGTCGAGTCTGCGGGTGTCGTAGAAGATCGCCATGAACTCGTCCTTGCTGCCGCCCCCTCGGCCGGTGCCGATCCAGTCGTAATGGACGCCGAGATCCCTCTCGATCATGCGCAACTGCTGGTAGAGCCCCTCCTGGGTGCCGATGACGTGCGGTCGCTCGCGGCGCAACAGCTCCCGCATGACCGGTCGGCGGACGGTCCAGCGCGGTGTGCTGTCGACGACGGTCGCGAAGCGCACATTGAACGTCATCACGTTCAGTGCGCCCGCGTACTCACCGGCGGACGCCGGCTGTGACGAGCCCGCCGTCGTCAGCAGTGGCACGGCGATGGCGGCGGCCGCCGCGGACCTGAGTCCTTGGCGACGCGTCACTCCGACCTCTCCGACCTCTTTCGGCACGCGATTTCCTCCCCTTGCGAGTCACCATGAAGCTTGCCTACTGATACGGACGAAGACGCCGGATCGGCGGTGACCAGGCGAAGAGCATGGGGAATCCCACGTCCGGAGGGTGTTGACCGGGGTGAAGATCGACAGCTAGCTTCGTTATACGGATTGTTGATTCCGTACTACGGAAAATGGAGGGCATGGAATGGGGCAGGGCCGACAGGAGAACGTGGCGACGACTCTCGCGGGCGCCGTCAGCGAGGAGATCAGCGCCTCCCTCGCCCCCGTCGACGCGGAACTGGACCGTCGCTACCCGGGCGACCCCGGCACCCGCCAGCCCGTGCACACCGTCTACGTCCCCGGCGACGTCTTCGCCGCGGACACCCTGCGCACCTGGGGCGACCGGGCCCTCGCCGCCCTCGACGAGCACGCCCCCGACGCGGCCTCCTTCGCCGCCGTCCTCGGCCTCGGTGACGACCTCGCCGGGCCCGTGTACGACCGCGTCCGCGCCAAACTGGAGCGCGAGCCGATCGAGGACCTCCGCGTCGACTTCGAGGACGGCTACGGGGCCCGCCCCGACGCGGAGGAGGACGAGGCCGCCGCCCGCGCCGCCCGGCTGATCGCCCAGGCGTACGCCGACGGCACGGCCGCCCCGTACATGGGCATCCGCATGAAGTGCATGGAGGCGCCGGTGCGCGACCGGGGCATCCGCACCCTCGACATCTTCCTCACGGGCCTGCTGGCGGCCGGCGGTCTGCCCGACGGGCTGGTCCTGACCCTCCCCAAGGTGACGTACGCCGAGCAGGTCACCGCCATGGTCCGGTTGCTGGAGGCCTTCGAGAAGGCACGCGGCCTGGAGCCCGGCCGGATCGGCTTCGAGATCCAGATCGAGACCAGCCAGTCCATCCTCGCCGCCGACGGCACCGCCACCGTCGCCCGGATGATCGGAGCCGCCGAGGGCCGCGCCACCGGGCTGCACTACGGCACCTTCGACTACAGCGCCTGCCTGGGCGTCTCCGCCGCCCACCAGGCCAGTGACCACCCGGCCGCCGACCACGCCAAGGCGATCATGCAGGTCGCGGCGGCCGGCACGGGCGTACGCGTCTCGGACGGCTCGACCAACGTCCTGCCCGTCGGCCCCACAGCCCAGGTCCACGACGCCTGGCGCCTGCACTACGGCCTCACCCGCCGCGCCCTCGCCCGCGCCTACTACCAGGGCTGGGACATGCACCCCGGCCACATCCCGACCCGCTACGCGGCCGTGTTCGCCTTCTACCGCGAGGGGTACGCACAGGCCGCCGCCCGTCTCTCCCGGTACGCCGACCGCGCGGGCGGCGACGTGATGGACGAGCCCGCGACCGCCAAGGCCCTCGGCGGCTATCTGCTGCGCGGCCTGGACTGCGGTGCCCTCGACATCGACGAGGTCTCCCGGGAGACCGGCCTGACCCGCGCCGACCTGGAGGGCTTCGCGGCGCCGAGGCGGGCGGATCTCACGGTCTCCGGCCCGTAGAGACGGTCTCCGACCCGTAGAGACCGGTAGGGGCTGGTACGGACGGGTGGGTCGGCGGCGGGGTGCGTAGCGGTCCTGTGACAGCCGCCGCCGACGGTCCGGAGCGCCCCCGGCCACCGCTTAGGCTTACGCCATTCATCGGTGTGTCACAGGAGCGAGGCGCGGGTGTCTTCGGGGGCGAACGGACAGACGGACGGTGTCGGGCGGATCCTCGCCGGTCGGTACCGGATCGTGGAGCAGCTCGGGCGCGGCGGCATGGGCGTCGTCTGGCGGGCCGTGGACGAGGTGCTGCACCGTGAGGTCGCCCTCAAGGAGCTGCGCACCTACACGGACGCGGACGCGCCCGAACTGGCCGACCTGGGGCTGCGCATGCAGCGCGAGGCCCGGGCCGCCGCCCGCGTCCGGCACCCCGGAGTCGTCGCCGTGCACGACGTGGCCGAGGTCGACGGGCGCCCGCTGATCGTCATGGAGCTGGTCGACGGCCCGTCCCTGGACGACGTCCTGAGCGACCGGGGCCTGCTCGACCCGAGTGAGGCCGCCGCCATCGGCGCCAAGGTCATGGACGCCCTCGCCGCCGCCCACCGGGTCGGTGTGCTGCACCGCGACGTCAAGCCCGGCAACATCCTCCTGGACCGCTCGGGCCGCGTCGTCCTCACCGACTTCGGCATCGCCACCATGGAGAACCCGGGAGACGGCTCCGCCACCCACCTCACCCGCAGCGGCGAACTCGTCGGCTCCCTCGACTACTTGGCCCCCGAACGCGCCCAGGGCAACGACCCCGGCCCCGCCTCCGACGTCTGGGCCCTCGGCGCCACCCTGTACGCGGCCGTGGAGGGCGCGTCCCCGTTCCGGCGTACGTCCACCTGGTCGACGCTCACCGCGATCGTGACCGACCCGCTGCCCGAACCCGTGCGGGCGGGGCCCCTCGGGCCGGTCCTGCGGCAACTGATGGACAAGCGCCCGGAGTTCCGTCCGGACGCGGACCGGGCCCGCGAACTGCTGGAGGCCGTGGCCTCCGGCGGCGCGCTCGACCCCTCGACGACCGGGACCGCCGGGCCCGCGCCGCAGCCCAGGGCGGAGACCCAACGGAGCGTCCCGTCGGTGCCGCCCGGCTTCGGGCCGCCGACCGCGGGTGCCGCGGCGGCCGGGACGGGCGCGGGATTCGGTTCGACCGGGCCGACCCCGGGCTTCGGGCCCGCGCAACCCCTCGCCGGGCCCGGTACGGGGGCCTCCCCGGGGGTCGCGGGCCCCGTCGCGGGCGCGCCCGTGCCCCCGTCGGGACCCGTCACCACCGTCTCCTCGACCGGAGGCCGTCCGCGCAAGGGCCGTGCCCTGCTCGCCGCCCTGGCCGTCACCGTCGTGCTCGCGGCCACAGGCGTCACGGTGGCACTGCTGAACGGGGACGACGGCAAGGAGACGGGCGCCCGGCCCTCCACCGACACGTCGAACAGCGGCACCCCCTCCCCGGGCCGCAGCCGGGGCACGGTCGACCTCACCGACGACTCGGTCTCCGAGGGGAAGGACGAGAAGGACGACACGAACTCCGCGAGCCCCGGCGAGAAGAGCGAGAAGGACGACGGGAAGGAACCCGAGGCGTCCGCCTCGCCGTCGAAGAACGCGAGCGGCGGCACCACCGGCGGCGGCACGGGAGGCTCCGACACCTCGGGCGGTACCACCACCGGCGGCGGGAGCACGACCGGCGGCGGGACGACCGAGGAACCGGTCTGCCACTCCATCGGCGGCGGCAAGTACAACTGCACCGTCTGGACCACCGCCAAGTCCTACACGGCCGCCGGAACCGAGGTCGGCGTCCTCAATCAGGGCACCAACTACTTCTACTGCCAGGCGAACCTGGGCCGCCGTGAGACCTCCGGCGAGTGGACCAACGTCTGGTGGGCCAAGACCGACGACGACAGCGGCAACACCGACGTCTACGTCAGCGACGTCTACATCCAGGGCGGCGACAACGACGCCCCGGTGCCCGGCCTGCCCGTCTGCTGAGGCCGAGGCCCGGCGTCACGGCCTGCCCCGGGCCCCCGGATGCGGCCGTACGTACTGCTCCAGACCCGACACCGTCGTCCACCTCCGCTCGGCGAACAACTCCCTGCCCCGGGCGCACAGTTCACGGTCGCCGCGCGCCCGGGCGGAGAACTCGTCGGGGGTGGTGCCGAACAGTTCGCGCAACTCCACGGACGAGGCGAGTAGTTCGGTGAGCAGCGGGCGCTGACGGCCGGGGTGCGGGCGAGGGTCCGGGCCGCCGTCGCGCAGCACGCCCCAGCGGTTGACGTAGATCCAGGCGTGGTCGAGGACCTGGCCCGACTCCAGCTCGACACGGAAGTCGGCGGCGGGCAGGACGGCCCGCTGGAAGTTGCCGGTCGGCGAGTCGACGCCCTCGCTGGCGTCGACCACGGCGAGCTGGGCCTCGTCGAGCCAGGTGAGGAACAGGTCGGCGGTGGAGCCGGGGGAGTGGTACGGCGACGCCGAGAGGTAGCCCAACAGGCTCACGTGGGCGGAGATCCCGATCCCGATGCCCGTGACCCTGGCCCGGACCATGGGGATCCGGCACTCCACGCCGCGCTCCGCCATCTTGTGGACGAGCTGTGCCGGGCAGGCGTTGGAGCCGACGGAGAGCACGGGCAGCCGGTCCTCGAAGACGAGCGTGTCCAGCGGCAGCATCCGGTTGCCGTCCAGGAGCACGGACTCGGGCGGCCACGCGCCGGGGTAGCTCAGCGGGTCCTCGCGCGGCGCCACGGCGAGGCCGAGCGCTTCGAGGGTACGGGGGTCGGGGGCGTCCAAGGGTCAGTCCGCCGGTGGGAGTTCGCCCGAGCCGCGGGCGATCAGCCGGGTCGGCAGCTCGATGCGCTCGGGGGTCACGAGGGAGCCGTCCAACTGCTGGAAGAGGCGTTCGGCGGCGGTACGGCCGAGCCGGGCGGGGTCCTGGGCGACGACGGTGATGCCCGGCCGGAGCAGATCGGCCAGCTCGAAGTCGTCGAAGCCGACGAGGGCCACCGGACGGGTGTGCCCGGCGAGGACCCGGACGACCGTGACCGTCACCCTGTTGTTGCCCGCGAAGACCGCCGTGACGGGCGATGGGCCCGACAGCATGTCCTCGGCCGCCCTGCGGACCCGCTCCGGGTCGGTGACGCCCAGCGACATCCACGCGTCCTCGACGGGTATGCCCGCGTCCTCCAGGGCCGCCCGGTAGCCGCGCAGCCGCTCGGCTGCGGTGTGGATGCGGGGCATGTCGCCGATGAAACCGATGCGGCGGTGGCCGTGGGCGATGAGGTGGGCGACGCCGTCACGGGCCCCGCCGAAGCTGTCGGAGAGCACCACGTCGGCGTCGATCCGCCCGGCCGGACGGTCCACGAACACCGTGGCGACCCCCGCCCTGATCTCGGGCTCCAGATACCGGTGGTCGTCACCGGCCGGAATGATCACGAGCCCGTCCACCCGGCGCGCGCACAGGGCCAGCGCCAACTCCTGCTCGCGGTCCGGGTCCTCCGCGCTGGACCCGTTGATCAACAGCGAGCCGTGTGCGCGGGACACCTCCTCCACCGCCCGGCTGAGCGGGCCGTAGAACGGGTCCGCGAGGTCCTCCAGGACGAGGCCGATGCTGGCGGTGCGGCCCTTGCGCAGCACCCGCGCGCTGTCGTTGCGCCGGAAGCCGAGCGCCTCGATCGCCTCCTGGACCCTGCGCTCGGTGTCGGGGGTGACGCCGGCCTCGCCGTTCACCACCCGGGAGACCGTCTTCAGACCCACCCCGGCCCGGGCCGCGACGTCCTTCATCGTGGGACGGTTGCCGTAGCGGTTCTCGGGGCGGCGGGCGAAGCCGGCTGCGGTGTCGGGCACTGGGCGCTGTCCTGTCCTGTCGGTCACGGGTGCGGTCGCGGTGCGGGTGGGGCGGTGGGCGCGGCGGGTGGGTGCCGTGGGGAAATGGTGCGGCTGTTGAGGATGTGTCGTCGAGCATAGAGCCTGGACAACGTTGTCACGGCCGGGGGAGACTGTCTATCGCATTCTCTGGCCGGCGCCCCCCACCAGGCGAGCGTCGTGCTGCCGGTTTCCGGCCGGAGATCCGGGGGTCGCTGGATCCGGGCGCCCGGTAGGAGACTCGCAGTGGGAGAACTGACACTGATGCAGACCGACCTCGTGGCCGCGCTCGACATAGGCGGCACCAAGATCGCCGGGGCGCTGGTGGACGGCCACGGCCGGATCCTGGTGCGCGCGCAGCGCCCGACGCCCGCGCGGGAGGACGGCGACACCGTGATGCGGGCCGTCGAGGAGGTGTTCGGCGAACTGACCGCCGACCCGCTGTGGAGCGGGGCCGCGGCCGTCGGGATCGGCAGCGCCGGGCCGGTGGACGCCTCCGCCGGAACGGTGAGCCCCGTGAACATCCACGGCTGGCGAGGCTTCCCCCTCGTCGAGCGGGTCCGGGCCGTGACCGGCGGGCTGCCCGTCGAACTGATCGGCGACGGCGCGGCCATCACGGCGGCCGAGCACTGGCAGGGCGCCGCGCGCGGCCATGACAACGCGCTGTGCATGGTTGTGTCGACGGGCGTCGGCGGTGGTCTCGTCCTCGGCGGGAAGCTGCACACGGGGCCCACCGGGAACGCCGGCCACATCGGACACATCAGCGTCGACCTCGACGGAGACGCGTGTCCGTGCGGCGCCCGCGGCTGTGTCGAGCGCATCGCCAGCGGGCCCAACATCGCCCGCCGTGCCCTGGAGAACGGCTGGCGGCCCGGGCCCGACGGCGACACCTCCGCCGCTGCGGTCGCCGTCGCCGCGCGGGCCGGCGACCCGTTCGCCGTGGCCTCCTTCGAGCGCGCCGCGCAGGCCCTCGCCGCCGGGATCGCGGCGACCGCCACCCTCGTCGAGATCGACCTCGCGGTCATCGGCGGCGGCGTCGCGAACGCCGGCGACGTCCTCTTCGCCCCTCTGCGCACCGCCCTGAAGGACTACGCCACGCTCTCCTTCGTCCAGGACCTGACCGTCACCCCCGCCGTGATGGGGACCGACGCGGGCCTGGTCGGCGCGGCCGCGGCGGCGCTGACGGGGCGGCGGTGACGGGCCGGCGGTGCGGGCGGGGGCCGGGGGAGCGATCCTGAGCCGGTGTGTCCTGTCACGGAGGCGGTACGCGAGGTGAAAACCGGCCGTGACCCCTCGGGGGCTTCCGCAGTTGAGCGGGGCATGAAGAAGCGCAGCATGCTCGCCATCGCCTCCCTCGCCACCGGTTTCGTCGTCGCGGCCATCACGCCGTCGCACGGTCTCGAAACCGCCGACGCGACCGGGAAGACCGACGCACTGAGCAAACTGGACGTCGAGGGCACGCTCGGCGAGGTCGGCAAGACGGTCGCCAGCGACAGCCTGACGGTCGACGAGGACGCCCTGGGAGGCCAGGCGGACCAGGAGGGCAAGGGCGGCAAGGAAGGCTGACGGCCTGGTGGACGGAGGCGGACGCTCGTCCGCCTCCCCACGTATCGCGCACGGCGGGTCCCCTCCGGTCGGGGGCCCGCCGTCGTCGTATTTCGGCTCCTCATCAGCGGCTGGTTTCCGTGGCGGAGTGGAGGGCAAGCCTCAGGGGGCCAACAGAAGAGGGGGAACCGTGATCGTCTGGATCAACGGTGCGTTCGGTGCGGGGAAGACCACCACCGCACGGGAACTGATCGAACTGATCCCGAACAGCACGCTCTTCGACCCCGAGGTCATCGGCGGCGCACTGACACACATGCTGCCGGCCAAACGCCTCGCCGAGGTCGGCGACTTCCAGGACCTGCCGAGCTGGCGACGGCTGGTGGTCGACACCGCCGCCGCGCTGCTCGCCGAGCTGGGCGGCACCCTCGTGGTCCCCATGACCCTGCTCCGCCAGGAGTACCGCGACGAGATCTTCGGCGGCCTGGCCGCCCGCCGCATTCCTGTCCGGCATCTGCTCCTGGCCCCGGCCGAAACGATACTGCGGGAGCGAATAGCCGGGCGCGAGATTCCGCCTGACCTCCCCGACGGCGAGATGCGGCTGCGTCAATGGGCGTACGACCACATCGCGCCGTACCGGGCCGCGCTGAGCGGCTGGCTCACCACCGATGCCCATCTCGTCGACACCGGCGCCCTCACCCCGTACGAGACCGCGCGGCGCATCGCCGACGCCGTGGCCACCGACGGCGTACCCGTGTGCGACATCGTGCAGACCCCCGAACCGACCGCCGAGACGGTCGCCGCGGGGGTCCTGTTGTTCGACGAGGAGGACCGGGTCCTGCTCGTCGATCCGACCTACAAGGCCGGGTGGGAGTTCCCCGGAGGGGTGGTGGAGGCCGGGGAGGCGCCGGCGCGGGCGGGTGTGCGGGAGGTTCTGGAGGAGACCGGGATACGGCTCGGCGAGGTGCCCCGGCTGCTGGTCGTCGACTGGGAGGCGCCGGCGGCGCCGAGGTACGGCGGGCTGCGGCTGCTGTTCGACGGGGGCCGGCTGGACGTCACCGGGGCGCAGCGGCCGGTGCTGCCCGGGCCCGAGCTGCGTGACTGGAGGTTCGTCACGGAGGAGGAGGCGGCGGATCTGCTGCCGCCGGTGCGGTACGAGCGGTTGCGGTGGGCGCTGCGGGCTCGTGAGCGGGGCGCCGCCCTGTACCTGGAGGCCGGCGTTCCCGTCCCGCGCCCCTGAGCGACGCGGGGCCCCGCGGCCCCGATGAGCGGGGGACGCGGAGCCGCACCGGTGTGAAGTGGTCGTTCAGTTCCTCGCGTAGTTGTCGAGGAACAGGGCCTCCGTCACGGACATGCGCTCCAGTTCCTCCGGGGACACGCTCTCGTTGACCGCGTGGATCCGGGCCTCCGGTTCGCTGAGGCCGATGAGGAGGATCTCGGCGTCGGGGTAGAGGGCGGCGAGGGCGTTGCAGAGGGGGATGGAGCCGCCGTGGCCCGCGTACTGCATCTCCTGGCCCGGGTACGCGACGGCCATCGCCGCCGCCATCGCCTCGTACGCCGGGCTGGAGGTGTCCGCGCGGAACGCCTGGCCGTGGCCGATGAGTTCGCAGCTCACCCCGGCGCCCCACGGGGTGTGGGACACCAGGTGGGTTTCGAGCAGCTTGATCGCCTGCTGGACGTCCACGCCCGGCGGGACGCGCAGGCCGATCAGGGCGCGGGCGCTCGCCTGGATCGACGGGGTCGCGCCGACCACGGGCGGGGCGTCGATGCCCAGCACGGTGGCGGCGGGGCGGGCCCAGATCCGGTCGGCGACCGTGTCGGCGCCGACCAGTTCCACACCGTCGAGCACCTTGGCGTCCTCGCGGAACTGGGTCTCCGTGTACTGCAGGCCGTCCCAGGTCCCGTCGCTCGCGAGTCCGTCCACGGTCGTCGTGCCGTCTTCGGCGCGCAGGGAGTCCAGGACGCGGATCAGCGCGGCCAGCGCGTCGGGGGCCGCGCCGCCGAACTGTCCCGAGTGCAGATTGCCTTCGAGGGCGTCGACGCGCACCCGCATGAGGATCATGCCGCGCAGGGAGGAGGTGACCGTCGGCAGGCCCACGCGGAAGTTGCCCGCGTCGCCGATGACGACGGTGTCGGCGGCGAGCAGTTCGGGGTGCGCCTCGGCGTACTGCTGGAGGCCGCCGGTGCCCATCTCCTCGGAGCCCTCGACGATCACCTTCACGGTGACCGGCACCCCGCCGCCCGCCTTCAGGGCCCGCAGCGCCAGCAGGTGCATGATCACGCCGCCCTTGCAGTCGGCGGCGCCCCGCCCGTACCAGCGGCCGTCGCGCTCGGTCAGCTCGAACGGCGGCGACACCCAGGCGGCCTCGTCGAGCGGCGGCTGCACGTCGTAGTGGGCGTAGAGGAGGACCGTCTTCGAGCCCTCGGGGCCCGGGAGGCAGCCGTACACGGACTGGGTGCCGTCCGGGGTGTCCAGCAGGGCCACGTCCTCGAAGCCCTCGGCGCGCAGTGCGTCGGCCACCCAGCGCGCGGCGCCCTCGCTCTCGCTCCTCGGGAACTGGTCGAAGTCCGCCACCGACTTGAAGGCCACCAGTTCGGTGAGCTCCTGCTTCGCCCGGGGAATCAGTGAGGCGACGGTCTCGGCGACCGGGTTCGACGGCATGGGCACGCTCCTGGTGGGTGCGACGTTGTCCTTCTGGGTACGGGGCCGCACACGCTCCTGCCCGGTGTGTCGGTGTAGGGCGCATGCGCTGCCGATCCTCCCACAGCGGCTCTGGGCGTCACCCGCCGTAGGATGCGTGGGACAGGTGCGGCAGGCGGCTGGATCGGGAGCAGTAGACCATCGTGAGCAGCGAGAACTCTTCGGCGGACGACGTGCAGCGGGTGTGGGACGTCGTCGTGGTGGGCGCGGGCCCCGCAGGGGCTTCGGCCGCCTACGCGGCGGCGGTCGCGGGACGCAGCGTCCTGTTGCTGGAGAAGGCGGAGCTGCCGCGCTACAAGACGTGCGGCGGCGGCATCATCGGCCCCTCGCGCGACGCGCTGCCGCCCGGCTTCGAACTGCCCTTCAAGGACCGGGTGCACGCCGTCACCTTCTCCCTCGACGGCCGCTACGCCCGCACGCGCAAGTCGAAACAGATGCTGTTCGGGCTGATCAACCGGCCCGAGTTCGACCAGCAACTCGTGGAGCACGCCCAGAAGGCGGGCGCCGAACTGCGGACGGGTGTCACGGTCACCCGCGTCGAGCAGCACGGCTCGGCGGTGCCCGACCGGCGTACGGTCGCCGTCGTCCTCCAGGGCGGCGAGACCCTGCTCGCGCGGGCCGTCGTCGGCGCGGACGGAAGTGCCAGCCGCATAGGGGCACATGTCGGGGTGAAGCTCGAACAGGTCGACCTCGGCCTGGAGGCGGAGATCCCCGTTCCGGAGACGGTCGCCGAGGACTGGAAGGGGCGCGTCCTCATCGACTGGGGCCCGATGCCCGGCAGTTACGGGTGGGTGTTCCCCAAGGGCGACACCCTGACCGTCGGTGTGATCTCCGCGCGCGGTGAAGGCGCCGCCACCAAGCGGTATCTGGAGGACTTCATCGGGCGGCTCGGCCTCGCCGGCTTCGAACCGAGCGTCTCCTCAGGGCACTTGACGCGCTGCCGAGCCGACGACTCGCCGCTCTCGCGGGGCCGGGTGCTGGTCTGTGGGGACGCGGCGGGACTGTTGGAGCCGTGGACCCGGGAGGGCATCTCCTTCGCGCTGCGCTCGGGACGGCTCGCGGGGGAGTGGGCGGTGCGGATCGCCGAGGCGCACGACGCGGTGGACACCCGCCGCCAGGCCCTGAACTACGCGTTCGCCGTGAAGGCGGGGCTCGGCGTCGAGATGAGCGTCGGCAAGCGGCTGCTGATCGCCTTCGAGCGGCGGCCGGGGCTCTTCCACGCCGCGCTCACCGGATTCCGGCCCGCCTGGCGGGCCTTCGTGGACATCACGCGCGGGTCGACCTCCCTGGGGGAGATCGTCCGCAGCCACCCGATCGCCCAGCGCGCGCTGACCGCGTTCGACAAGTAGGCCGCGCCTACGCCCGCGCCGCCGGCGCCCCGGCCGGTCACCGCTGGACGGTGATCCTGAAGACGGGGTGCTTCGGCGCGGCGGCGAGCAGTTCCGCGTCGGTGGAGTCGGCGGTGATGTCCCCGAAGAACCGGCCCACTTCCCAGCCCCACTTCTTCAGGTAGGTGCGCAACACGGCGGGCTTCTCCTCGTCGGGCAGCTCGACCGCGGTGAACTCCTGCACCCGGCGGCCCACCTGGAGCCGTCCACCGCCCGCCGCCCGCATGTTGCGGACCCACTCGGAGTGGCCGCGCGCCGAGACGAGGTAGGGGCCGCCCTCGTACGGCAGCGGGTTGACCGGCAGCCGACGCCACTCGCCGCTCCGGCGGCCGCGCACCGAGAGTTCGGCCGTGCCGAGAAGGCTGATGCCGTGGCGTGCGAGCCAGCCGATGAAGCCGTTGAGAGCGCGGTCTACGGGGTTGGCCTTGATGTAGTGGGACGACGAGGACATGGGTTCCTCCCGTGGGTGGGGGAGCAGGTCTCTGAGCGATCCGCTTCAGAGAGCACTGCTCTCGCTTGAGAGCAGTGTGCACATGCTCGGCGCTTCATTGCAAGAGCAGTGCTCTCGTTTGCGTGCAGTGCTCTTGTTCTGTGGCACACTGCTGCCCATGAGCACAGCACGAGGCGTCCGTGCCCGCGCCCGGATCGAGGTCACCGCCGCCATCAAGGACGAGGCGCGCAGACAGCTCGCCGCCGAGGGCGCCGCCAAGCTGTCGCTGCGGGCCGTCGCGCGTGAGCTCGGCATGGTCTCCTCCGCGCTGTACCGCTACTTCCCGAGCCGTGACGAGCTGCTCACCGCGCTGATCATCGACGCCTACGACTCGCTGGGCGAGGCGGCCGAGGCCGCGCTTGTGAGGGCCGCCGGAGAGAGTCCGGCCGGGCAGTGGGTCGCGGTGTGCGAGGGGATGCGGGAGTGGGCGTTGGGCCGGCCGCACGAGTACGAGTTGATCTACGGTTCGCCCGTGCCGGGGTACACCGCGCCCGACGCGACGGTCCCGGCCGCCTCCCGGGTGGGACAGGTGCTCATCCGGATCATGCGGGACGCCCATCAGGCCGGCGGGGTGGCCGGGCGAGAGCTGCCGGCCGAGCTGCGGTCCGAGGCGCGGCGGATGGCCGAGGACTTCGCGCCCGATCTGCCGCCGGAGGTGGTCGCGGGACTGGTCGCGGCGTGGGCCCAGCTGTTCGGCCTGGTCAACTTCGAGGTGTTCGGGCAGTTCAACAAGGTGGTCGAGAACCGCGAGGCGTTCTTCCGCGACGCGGCGCACGGGCTCGCGCGCCACGTGGGACTGGCGGGCGTACGTCGCGCGGAGTAACGATCGAGACGACCGCGACGAACACCACCGCGGTGGCGGTGGCCGCGAGGGGGCCGAGCAGGTTCCACCGGCCACGCGGGGAGCCGACGACGTTCGGCAGGAACTCGGTCACGCCGAAGTGGGCCGCGCCCGCCGACACCGCCCCCGCGAAGGGAGCGGGACGCGATGACGACGGAGATCGGGTCCGCTGCGCCCAACTCGTCGTCCTGGCCTACGAGTCCGGGCTGGTGCGTCCGGGCTGGCTGGGCTGAGCCGCGCCCGGCCCGCCGGGCGGCGCGGGAACCCGCCGACCCGCTTGTACGGCGCGCCTGAAACGGGTCAGCACGATCGAGACGACCGCGACGAACACCACCGCGGTGGCGGTGGCCGCGAGGGGGCCGAGCAGGTTCCACCGGCCACGCAGGGAGCCGACGACGTTCGGCAGGAACTCGGTCACGCCGAAGTAGGCCGCGCCCGCCGACACCGCCCCCGCGAAGAGAGCGAACCCGATCTCCGTCGTCATCGCGTCCCGCTCTGCCTGCGTCCGTCTCCCCATGGACCGAGTGTGGGGGGTGGCGGGCGTACCGGACAAGAAGGGCGGCGCGCCCGCCGGGTCCGTTTCAGCCGATGCCCGACGTCTCCCGCCACAGCCCGGCGAGCGCGGGGTCGCCGGTGACGGCCGGGAAGGGGAGCCGGTTCCACAGGGCCAGGTACAGCCGGGACGCCGGGCCCGTGATCTCGCAGTCGGCGTCCAGGGGCCGCGCCGCGTCCGCGCGTTCCGCCGCCGGCGGTTCGGACGACAGCCGTACGGTCCAGACGGCGTCCGTGTCGGTCGCGCGCACCCGGAGGACACGTGGCGTCCCGGTGCGCACCCGGCTCCTGGGGCGGGCGTGGAAGCCGAGCAGCAGTTCGTCGATGCCGTCGACGGCGAACTCCGCGGTGAGGTTCATGGCGAAGTCCGTTGCGGGGTCCACGGCGTGGTCCTTGACGGCGTCCATGCCGGGCTCCATGCCGCCTGGAGCGCCTGGCGCGTCGCCGAGCGCGGACTCCGCGTCGACACGGTGCACGGTCGTCTCGTGGGCCTGGCGGCGCGCCCAGAAGGCCAGCGGGGAAGGGGCGGGCAGAAAGGTCCAGCAGTCGAGGTCGGCGGGGGCGGCGCGCAGGGTGTCGAGGAGACGCCGGTGACCGTCCTCGAACCAGGACAGCAGAGCGTCACCGTCCCGTTCTGCCGGGCCGTTCGTGAGGGGACGGGGAGAGGGGTGTCCCTCGGCGACGAAGGCCGTGGCCCAGCGGTGCACCGCCCCCGTGTGGCGCAGCAGGTCCCGTACCCGCCACGACGGGCAGGTCGGCACCTCGGCGTCCGTACCGGCCTTCCGGGCGGCGGCGGTGAGCAGCCGGCCCTCCTCGTCCAGGGCTCTGATGTGCTCAGCGGTCTCCATGGGAGGAGTCTGCCGGACGAAGCACGCTGGGTCGCCTGTCCGAGCTGACGCGCCTGCCGGGCCAGGGTCGCCCGTCCGAGTGGCGCGCCCGCCCGGCCGGAGCGCCCGCACGAGCCGACGCGGTTGCCCCGTGGGACGCCCGGCGCACCCCGAGCGCCCGACCAGGCCGGGCGGGCGCTCGGGGTGCGCCGGAGTCGCCGGTCGTGTCAGGGGGTCGCGCGGATCCGGTCGTGGCGGCGCGTTCCCGCCCCCGGTCCCTCCTCGGCCAGCCATTCGGCGACGCTGTGGGCGATCGGCTGCCCGGTGTCCATCTCCACGAACCCGAACTGGCCGGACTGGTTGCACTCCAGGAACCACCAGATCCCGTCCGCGTCCTCAGCGAAGTCGAAGGCCCCGTAGGAGAGTTCGGCGTCCCGGAGATAGGCGCGCACGGCGGCGGCGGTGCGTTCCGGCACCTCCACCGGCTGCCAGGGCGCGGTGGAGGGGGCGAAGCGGACGTCGACCTCGTCGGGGTGCGCGTCCGGTGCGACCGCCTTGCGGGCGGCCAGCATGCGGTCACCGACGGCGGTGAGCCGGATGTCCGCCGTCTTGGCGATCCGGCGCTGCAGCAGGGTCGGCCCGAACGCCACGGCGGTGAAGTCGGTGCCGGGCGCGACACGGCTCGTGGGGACCGTGCGGGCCGGGTCCTGCGGGTGGGTTCCGGAGACGGGCTTCACCACCAGGTCCGGGAAGCGCTCGGCGAAGTCGCGGGCGGCCTGCGGGAACGTGGTGATGAGCGTGGCCGGTACGGGGAGCCCGCAGCGTTGGGCGTGCCGGAGCTGCCACGGCTTGTGGCGGGCCCGCCGGGCCGCGTCGGGGTCGTTCATCCAGCGGGCCCCCGTCCCGCGCAGCATGCCGTACAGGGCCTGCGAGGACTCCTCGGTCAGCCAGGCGGACGGCTCACCCACCCGGCTCGCCGGGACCCCCGGCCGGCGCAGCCAGATGGAGCGCAGTCCGCTCATGCTCACCAGGCGCCCGCCGGCGGACAGATGCCCGCGGAAGACGCCGTGCACGTACTCGCCGGAGAGAGCCACCCCGCCGGGGAGGTCGGCGGGATCGAGGCGGACCACCGGGACGCCGGTCCTGTTCAGTTGTGCCACCACCAGGTCCGCCGTCACATCCTGTTCGCAGGTGAGGATCAGCACCGTCATCGTCGCCGGTCCGCTTTCAGTCGTCGAAATGGGTCTTCGAACCCGCGGTGGACGTCGTCGCCCCCAATTCCCGCATAAGGCCCTGGTCGTGAGCGGCTATCCGCCCATCGGCGAGCACGTTCAACTGCAGCCCGGAGTCGTAGGTGTACGGAGCGCTGAACTCCAACTGCTCAGCGGAGCGAGCGTAGTTGAGCACGAACAGTCGCATCGTTTCTCCTTGTTCGGGACCATCCGGAAAAGCGGATGGTGACGCTCCGGCCGTCCTCTGTTCGGCCGGGTCGCAGTGTCTCCAGGGAGTTATACGAATCGAACGACTGAATGGTTGCCTCATGTTCTCGGAGGGCTGACTTCATGCACCGCGAGGGGTCAAGAGGCAACGGTGAGTGGTCATTTGGCGGCCGAGTGGCGGGTGGCGAAGGCGATGACGGAGGCGAACGCGGCGAGTACCGCGACGCTGGTGAGCGCGGTGGGCAGGGAGAACCACTCGGCCATGAAGCCGATCGCGGGCGGGCCGAGGAGCATGCCGAGATAGCCGAGCGTGGAGGCGGTCGCGACACCGCTCGGGCCGGCCAGGGCGCCGGCCCGTTCGATGGCCACCGGGAAGATGTTGGCGAGGCCCAGACCGGTGATCGCGAAGCCGAGCAGGGTCGCCGGAACCGAGGGGGCGAGCGAGCCGAGCAGCATGCCGGCCGTCGCGGTGCTCCCGCCGGCCACGAGCACCGTGGTCCTGCCCAGGCGTTCGAGCAGGGTCGTCCCGGTCAGACGGCCGACCGTCATGGCGAGTGCGAAACACGAGTAACCGATCGCCGCGACACCGGGCGAGGCGTCGAGGTCCGCCTCCAGGTGCAGGGCGCCCCAGTCGGCCAGCGCCCCCTCGCCGTACGCCGTGCAGCCGGCGATCAGGCCGAGGACGACCACCAGGGCGCGCGTACGGCTGTCCAGTCGGCCGGGGCCCCGTGGGCCGCTCTCCCGGGCCGGCTCCCCGGGGGTGTGGTCGAGGGGTGCCGGGGGCTCGTGGCGCAGCAGGGTGGGCGCGGCGGCGGCGGTCACCAGGAGGCCGATCAGGGTGATGCCGAGCAGGTGGCGGGTCGGGGAGAGCGAGCCCGCGACGAGGCTGCCGAGCCCGGCCCCGACCATGCCGCCGAGGCTGAACGCGGCGTGGAAGCCGGGCATGACGGGCCGCCCCAGCGCGGCCACCAGATCCACGGCCGCGCTGTTGAAGGCGACGTTGATCCCGCCGAAGGCCGCGCCGAACACCAGGAGCACCGCGCCCAGGGCGAGTGCCGAGTGCGTGAGCGGTGGCAGGGCCACGCTGAGGGACAGCAGCACGGCGCAGGCGACCGTCACCGGGTGGCTGCCGAAGCGGCGGCAGAGGCGGCCGGTGAGCATCATCGTGATCACCGCTCCGGCGGACACGCCCAGCAGGGCGAGCCCCAGGGCGCCGGGCGACGCGCCGGTCTGCTCCTTGATCGCGGGGATTCTGACCACCCAGCCGGCGAAGACGAAGCCGTCGAAGGCGAAGAAGGCGGTGATGGCGACACGAAGGGATCGAAGCTGCGAGGGGTCGGTGGGGCGTCCCGGCACGGCGTTGTGCGATCGGGTTTTGTTTATTCGCGGCACAAAATCAGGCTAGGTCGGGGCCGTGGCTGGGGCAAGGGTGCTCCGCAGGGCTGGGACCGTCGCCCTGGACCGGTTGCCTGTGGCCGGAACTGACCGGCTGGAGGCCCTGGAGGCCCTGGAGGCCCTGGAGACACGTCGTCACGCGGCGCCGTACGGCGCCGGCGCCCCGCCTGCGGCTGATCACCCGGCGGCCTGCGGACTCCTGCCGTACCGCCCTCCGCTCGTGGTCGAGAACGACGGTTCCTTCGGCACGGCGCCCGGCCCGTCGCCGGACTGTCGCCGACCCGCACACGGGCGGTCGGCTGGTGGCAGGAGAAGGCGGTGGTGAGGAGGCTCGTCGCCGCGCGAGACCGTCATCGCGCTCGGCCCGATCGGGCCCCTGTGGGGAACTCGACCGGCCGCATGCCGTGCGCCGTGCGGGCGATCACCCGGAGCCATGACTCCCGCCGCCGTCGACGGACGCGCCGTCATGGTCGTGTGGCACCGCCCCCCCCACGGCGTCCAGGCCCCATCCCAGGAGAGACCGATGCCCCCTCTTCCCCAGCTGCCCGCCGTCGCGGCGGTCACCGCCGCCGTCGCCCTCCTCGCCGCCGCCCCCCGCCGGACGGCGAGCAGACCGTGTCCCGTGCGCGTGTCGTCGCCCACTTCGACATCACCCGGGGCCAGACACCGGAGAACATCGCCCTCGAACCCGACGGCTCCGCCGACCTGACCTACTCGGCCGCCCGCCAGGTCGCCCACGTCACCAAGCAGGGACACACCCGCGTCCTCGCCACCCTGCCCGCCGAGCCGAATCCGCGGACGCCCCTGGTCGGCGACGACATCGTGCTCGGCATCGCCCGCGCCCACGACGGCACGCTCTACGTCACCTACGCCACCGGGACCGACAAGACGGGCGTCTGGCGCATCGTCCCCGGCGGCACGCCCCGGCAGATCGCCCAGCTGTCGGCGAACGGCCTGCCCAACGCCATCGGCCTCGACGAGCGCGGAGGCGTGCCCTACGTCGCCGACTCCGTGCCGGGAACAGTCTGGCGCGTCCCGCAGCGGGGCGGCACGCCCACGGCATGGGCCACGGGCGACGCCCTCCGACCGCTGCCCGCCTCGGAGGCCGGCTTCGGTGTCGGCGCGAACGGCCTCAAGGTCCACGACGGGGCCGTGTGGGTCTCCAACACCGACCGGAAGACCCTGCTGCGCGTCCCCGTCCGACAGGACGGCTCGGCGGGCACGGCCGAGACCCGCGCGACGGGACTCGCCGGGATCGACGACTTCGCCTTCACCGGGCGCGGAGACACCGTCCTCGCCGCCCTGTTCTTCAGCGACGAAGTAGCCCTCGTCCGCCCCGACGGCACGCGCACCGTCGTTCTCACCCGGGACGACGGACTCTCCAACCCCACTTCCGTGGCCGTACGCCACCGGACGGTGTACGTCCCCAGCGGCGCCTTCTTCACCCTGCGGGACCCGAACCTGCTGCTCGCCGCCCGCCTCGGCGATCATCACGCTGAGTGATCGTTCGCGTCGAATTCGATCAGCGTTCTTGACGGCTTTCCAGGGGCCGGAGCGGGAAATTCAGCAAGGGGCGCCCGGGTATTCAAAGGTGATCTCCCGGGCGGGGTCTCTGTGATTTACGGCACAGTCCGCGATTTCCGGCCAGGATGAACCGGCTCCGGCTATTCACGGCGTTTACGCCGAAGGCGGTGCGGGCGCCGAGGTCAATCGCTCCGCGGCTCCGCCGGGCGTGTCCCCGGTGAATTGGTGATGGTCACGAATTCACCCGGGCCGGGGCCCGGCGGGGAACGGCCTCACGGCGTCGGCCGGTCGATTCGGTCGGCTGCCCGGAACGTCCTCAGGCGCAGGGAGTTGCCGACGACGAAGACCGAGGAGAAGGCCATGGCCGCCCCCGCGATCATCGGGTTCAGGAGACCGGCCGCCGCGAGCGGCAGGGCGGCGACGTTGTAGGCGAAGGCCCAGAACAGGTTGGACCGGATCGTGCCGAGGGTCCGGCGGGCGAGGCGGATGGCGTCGGCCGCCGCGCGCAGGTCCCCTCGTACGAGGGTCAGGTCGCCGGCCTCGATCGCGGCGTCCGTCCCCGTGCCCATCGCCAGCCCCAGGTCGGCCTGGGCGAGCGCGGCCGCGTCGTTGACGCCGTCACCGACCATCGCGACCGAACGGCCCCGCGCCTGCAGTCGCTCGACGACATCGACCTTGTCCTGCGGCAGCACCTCCGCGATCACGTCCTCGGGTGCGATGCCGACCTCGCGGGCCACGGACTCGGCCACGGCCCGGTTGTCGCCGGTCAGCAGGATCGGGGTGAGGCCGAGCGCGCGCAGCCGGGCGATCGCCTCGGCACTGGTCTCCTTCACCGCGTCGGCCACTTCGAGGACCGCACGGACCTCGCCGTCCCAGGCGACCACGACGGCCGTGCGGCCCTCGGCCTCGGCCCGGTCCCGCGCCCGCCGCAGGCCCTCCGGCAGTTCCATGGCCCAGTCGGCGAGGAGCCGTTCGCGGCCGACGAGGACCGCGTGACCGTCGACGACGCCCTGCACCCCGAGGCCGGGCACGTTCGCGAAGTCCTCCGGGGTGGGCAGTGAGCCGAGCCGGGCCAGCGCGCCCTCGGCGACGGCGCGGGCGACCGGGTGCTCGGAGGCGTGCTCCAACGCGCCCGCCAGGCGGAGCACTTCGACCTCGTCGGTGCCGTCGGCGGGGTGCACGGCCAGCAGGGTCATCCGCCCGGTGGTGACGGTGCCGGTCTTGTCGAGGACGACGGTGTCGACCCTGCGCGTGGACTCCAGCACCTCCGGGCCCTTGATCAGGATGCCCAGCTGGGCGCCGCGCCCGGTGCCGACCAGCAGCGCGGTCGGCGTGGCGAGCCCCAGGGCGCAGGGGCAGGCGATGATCAGTACGGCGACCGCCGCGGTGAAGGCGGCCGTGGGCCCGGCGCCGTTGCCGAGCCAGAAGCCGAGGGTCCCCAGGGCGAGGGCGATCACGATCGGCACGAACACGGCGGAGATCCGGTCCGCGAGGCGCTGGGCCGAGGCCTTGCCGTTCTGCGCGTCCTCCACCAGCCTCGCCATCCGGGCCAGTTGGGTGTCGGCGCCGATCCTGGTGGCCTCGACGACGAGACGCCCACCCGCGTTCACGGTGGCACCGGTGACCGAGTCGCCGACCGCGACCTCCACCGGCACGGACTCGCCGGTCAGCATGGACGCGTCCACGGCGGACGAGCCCTCGACGACGGTCCCGTCGGTGGCGATCTTCTCGCCCGGACGCACCAGGAAGCGGTCGCCGACCCGCAACTCGGCGACGGGAACCGTGCGTTCGCCGCCGTCCGAGGTGAGCACGGTGACCTCCTTCGCGCCCAGCTCCAGCAACGCCCGCAGGGCCGCGCCCGCCTTCCGCTTGGAGCGGGCCTCGAAGTAGCGCCCGGCGAGGATGAAGGCGGTCACCCCGGCCGCGGCCTCCAGATAGATGGAGCCGGCGCCGTCACCCCGGACGATGGTCAGCTCGAAGGGGTGCGTCATGCCCGGCGTGCCCGCCGTCCCGAGGAACAGCGCCCACAGCGACCAGCCGAAGGCGGCCAGGGTGCCGATGGAGATGAGGGTGTCCATGGTGGCCGCCCCGTGCCGGGCGTTCGTCCAGGCGGCGCGGTGGAAGGGCCACCCGGCGTACGTCACCACGGGCGCCGCCAGCGTCAGGGACAGCCACTGCCAGTACTCGAACTGCAGCGCGGGGACCATGGCCATCGCGACGACGGGGACGGCCAGGGCCACCGCGGTGGTCAAGCGCTGCCGGAGCGGACGCAGTTCGTCGTCCGCCGCCTCGTCGGTGCCGTCGGGTTCGTCCCGGGCGGGCGAGGCGGGCGGGGCGGGCTCCCGTGCCGTGTAGCCGGTCGCCTCCACGGTGGCGATCAGGTCCCGCACCGAGACGCCGTCCGGGTAGCTGACCTTCGCCTTCTCGGTGGCGTAGTTGACCGTCGCGGTGACGCCCTCCATGCGGTTCAGCTTCTTCTCGACGCGGGCGGCGCAGGAGGCGCAGGTCATACCGCCGATGGCGAGCTCCACCTCCGCGGCGGTTCCGGTCCCGGTGCTGGTGACGGTCATGGGGTGCTCCCTCGTACGTCGTGGGCGGCGATCTTCATGGATACGGGGTGGGGGTATCCTGTCGCACTAGTGCCTGTATACCCCTCAGGGGTATAGATGGCAAGTTGCTCGCAGCGCTTGACTCTATACCCCCTAGGGGTATGGTGAGCTGTGTGAAGACCCGGACCTCGAAGGAGACGGCCATGAACACCGGACTGAGGATCACCGCGTTCGCCGCCGCGCTGGCCGCGACGTTCGGCACCGCCTACGGCGTGGGCAAGGGCATCGAACCCGTCGTGTCGGACACCGCCGGGAGCGACCCCGCACGCCACGACGACCACACCGAGGAGTCACCGGACCCCACAGGGGGCGCGGGCGCGCACACCGCCGCCCCGGCCGGCGGCCTGCAGATCTCCGAGGGCGGTTACACCCTCGACCTGCGCACCCCGAGCGTCACCGCAGGCCACCGCGCCGACCTGCGCTTCGTCATCCGGGACGAGCGGGGGCGCGCCGTCACCGCGTACCAGCGCGAGCACGACAAGGAACTCCACCTCATCCTCGCCTCACGCGACCTGGTCACCTATCGCCATCTGCACCCGACCCGCGCCGCCGACGGCACCTGGAGCACCCCGGTCGACCTGCCCGAGGCCGGCGGCTACCGCGTCTTCGCCGACTTCACCCCGGCCGGCGAGGACGCCGAGAACCTCACCCTCGGCGCCGACCTCGCGGCCTCGGGGACGTACAAGCCGCGCAAGCTCCCGGCACCGGGCGACACCGCCGAGGTCAACGGCTACGACGTCGAACTGGACGGCGGCCTGCGCCCGGGTGCCGCGAGCGAGCTGAAGCTGAAGGTCTCCCGCGACGGCAAGCCCGTCACCGACCTCCAGCCCTACCTGGGCGCGTACGGCCACCTGGTCGCCCTGCGCTCCGGCGACCTCGCCTACCTGCACGTCCATCCCAACGGTGAGCCCGGCGACGGCACGACCGAGCCCGGCCCGGACATCTCCTTCACGGCCACCGCCCCCAGCGTCGGCACCTACCGCCTCTTCCTCGACTTCAAGCACGAGGGCAAGGTCCGCACGGCGACGTTCACGGTCGAGGCCGGGGAAGCGGCGGCGCCGGGCCCGGCGGAAGAACCTCCGGCCGAACACGCGCACTGACGGCGACGGTCGAGCACTCAGCCGCCGGTCGTCACCACCGGAGGCCGCCGCTCCCCGAACCGCGTCACCCGCTCGAAGGCGTACCCGGCCTTCAGGACCGACCAGTCCCGCCGGTGCGGGCCCACGATCTGCAGTCCGACCGGCAGTCCCCCCGGGGTGAACCCGGCAGGGACGGACAGGGCCGGGCAGCCCGTGACGGAGATCAGGTACGCCGAGCGCATCCAGTCGAGATAGGTCTCCATGGGGGTGCCGTCCACGACCGTCGGGTACGCCAGCCCGATGTCGAAGGGCGCGACCTGACTGACCGGCAGCAACAACAGGTCGTACCGCTCGAAGAACTCACGGACCCGGTGGAAGAGCGCGCCGTGCAGCGCCTGGGCCCGCCCGAGGTCGGGGCCGCCGAGCCTGCGGCCCTCCTCGATGTTCCAGACGACGTCCGGGGACAGCAGGTCGCGGTGCTCGTCCAGCAGCGCCCCGTAGGAGAGCTCAACCTGCCAGGCGCGCTGGGCGAGGAACACCTCGTCCGCGCCGCTGAGGTCCGGACAGGCCTCCTCGACCTCGCAGCCCAGCGCGGCGAACACCTCCGGCGCGGCCCGCAGCGCCTCCCGTACCTCCGCGTCGACGGGCACGGCCCCGCCGAGATCGGGCGAGAAGGCGACCCGCAACCCCCGCACGTGGCCGTCGAGCTGCCAGGCGAAGGTGGAGCCGGGCGTCTGCAGGGAGCGCGGATCGCGGGGATCCGGGCCCGCCAGCACGGACAGGGTCAGCGCGACGTCCGCCACGGTCCGGGCCATCGGACCCTTCACCGACAGCTGACCCCAGGGCGCCTTGTCGGGCCAGGACGGCACCCGGCCCGGCGACGGGCGCAGCCCGACGACGTTGTTGAAGGAGGCCGGATTGCGCAGCGAGCCGCCGGTGTCGCTGCCGTCGGCGATGGGCTGCATCCCGCAGGCCAGGGCCGCCCCCGCCCCACCGCTGCTGCCGCCCGCGCTGCGGGAGAGGTCATAGGGGTTGCGGGTGGCCCCGAAGACGGGGTTGACGGTGTGCGAACCCAGGCCCAGTTCGGGCACGTTGGTCTTCCCGAGCGTGATCGCGCCCGCCTTCCGCAGCCGCTCGACGACCAGATGGTCACGGTCGGGCACCCGCTCGGCGAAGACCGGTGAACCGGACGTCGTCCGGATGCCCGCCGTGTCGTGCAGGTCCTTGTGCGCGACCGGCAGCCCGTGCAGCGGACCGACCGGCTCCCCGGCCGCCATCCGGTCGTCCGCCTCGGACGCCTGCTCCAGCGCCCGGTCGGCCACCAGCGTCACGATCGCGTTCACCGCCGGATCGACCCGCTCGATCCGCTCCAGATGGGCCGTCACCACCTCCCGCGCCGAGATCTCGCGGCGCGCCAGCGCGACGGCGAGTTCGTACGCGGTCCGGAAGCACAGATCCTCCGACGGGTCGGCGTCGCCCGTCGGGTTCACCGGGTACGTGGCGGGATGGTCGACGAGATGATGCACGAGGTGGTTCACGCCCCTCCCAGGGACTCCTTGAGCTGGACGACGGCGAGTACTCCGAAGAGCACGAAGGAGCCGCCCAGCAGCGTGTTCGAGATGGTCCGGTTGCGCAGGGCCGGCTCCACGCCCCGGCGGTTGAGCAGCATCAGCAGCGCGCCGGAGAGCAGCGGCAGGATCAGCGAGCCGACGGCGGCGTAGGTGAGGACCAGGGACACCGGCCGGCCCAGGAAGGTGACGGCGACCGAGGTCACGGCGCAGTAGAGGACGAACAGCCGGAACGGGCGGCCGTTCTGCGCGATGTGCGGCTCCGCCTCGGCGTCCGGGATGCCCCGCAGCGCCCGCAGCGAGTCGGCGAGCAGGTAGCACAGGCCGTTGAAGCCACCGACCAGCGCGCTGAGCGTCACCAGGAAGAACGTGCCCAGGAACAGCACCCGGGCCACCGACCCCAGATCGGCGCCGAGCGGATCGGCGAGTGCGGCCAGCCCCTCGCTGCCGGTGATGCTGCCGCCCGTGCCGTACAGCAGGCCCGTGCCCACCACCGTCGTGCACAGCACGAACAGCAGCGTGACGCCGTAACTCACCGCCGAGTCCGTACGCATCAGCCGCAGTCGGCTCCGGTCCGCCCAGCCCTTCTCCCGTACCCAGTAGCTGTACGAGGCGATCCCGGCCGTCCCGCCCACGCCGCCGACGAGCGCCAGCACCGTCACCACGTCGCCCTCCGGCAGCCTCGGGCGCAGGGTGCCGAGCAGGCCGGGCAGATCGTCGGCGGTGGCGAGGGTGGTCACCGCGAGGACGGCCATGCCGAGGAACTTGGCGAGCATGAAGACGCTCATCACCCGCTCGAACACCGCGTACCGCCCGATGTACACGATCGCCGCCGCCGTGAGCGCGATGACGACGGCCACGGGCCTGACGGGCAGCACGGGGAACAGCGTGGACAGCGCCAGGGACGCCACCGAGCCGAGCGCCGCCCCGTACAGCAGCCCGATGACCAGGACGAAGAGCATGAAGGCCGCCGGGAGCCAGCGGGCGGCCGACTTCAGGCCGGCGATCACGGTCTGCCCGGTGGCCAGGTACAGGCGGCCCACCGCCTCGGTGAGCGCGTACTTCAGGACGACGCCGATGACGATGGCCCACATCAGCGCCATCCCGTAGCCGGCCGCGCCCGCGAGCGACGTCACCATGTCCCCGGCGCCCACACTGGCGGCCGCCAGCACCAGCCCGGGACCCAGGAGAGCCGGTCGGCCCCGCCGGACGCCCGGCGGGCGGAGCGGCACCGGCGTGGCCGTGTCGGTGCTGTCGGTGGCCGGGGAAGGTGGGGGACCGCCAGGAGTCACAGTCACGTCGACCATCTCCGTAGATCGGGGAGTCACGGGAGTCATGGGTTCGTGCGGCTCGTGCGGGCCGAGAGGGACGGGTGCGCGGTCCGCACGGCGGGGAGACCGTGCGGGACCATGCGATTCCACTTCACGGAAGGCTGGGCCACGGCGACGGAAGGGAACAAGAAGGGCTGCGGAGTTGACGGAATCCGCCATACTCTGAGGCCGATGGACGCACAGCGGACCGGCCCCGTGACGGATTCACTGGACCGGCGCATCATCAGCGCGCTGCAGATCGACGGCCGGGCCGCCTGGCACCGCATCGCGGCGGCCCTCGGCGAGCCCGAACGCACCGTCGTCCGCCGCGGCACCCGACTGTTGGAGTCCGGCCTCGTACGGATCGGGGCGATGGCGATGCGCGGCCGCAGCGTGGTGGTCGGCGTCCGCTGCGCCCCCGGCCGGGCCCGGATCACCGCCACCGCGCTGGCCCGCAGGCCCGACTGCGTCTTCGCCCACGTCCTCACCGGAACCCCGGACTGCCTGGCGGAACTGCGCTGGCCCCGAGAACGGCTGGCGGGACTGGTACTGGACGAACTCGCCGGTCTGCCGGGCGTGGTGGAGACCCGCACCCTGCCCGTGCTGCGCCATGTCCGCACCATCCGCGAGTGGCACGCGGGCCTGCTCACCGAGGCCGAGATCGCCGCCCTGAAGGGCTCCGCCCGCGCCGACGCCGCGTCACCGCCGGTCACCGATCCCCTGCCGGCAGGGGAGACGCCCCTCGAACTCTCGCGCGCCGACCGCCTGTTGCTGCACGCCCTCGCCGACGACGGGCGCCGCACCTACGACGAACTCGGGCGCGTCTCGGGCGTGTCGGAGGCCACCGCGAGACGACGCCTCGGCGCGTTGCGGCGCGAGGGCAAGGTCCGCATCCGTGCCGTGATCGAACCCGCGGTGCTCGGACTGCCCGTCGAGGCCGTCCTGTGGGTCCGCACGCCCCCGGCCCGGGTCGACACCGTGACGGCGGCGCTCGCCGCGTCCGCCCACGTCCGCTACGCCAGCTTCGTCACCGGAGCACGCCAGCTCCTCGTCCTCACCGCGTTCCCCGACGAGACCGCTCTCCACGACTTCGTCACCCGCTCCCCGTGGCTCGCCGACGTGGCGTCGGTCGACGTCTCCCTCGTCCTCACCACCCTGAAGCGCGGCGGCATGCCGGCCCCCTGGCTCCAGGACTGACCCGGTGCCACTCCGGCTCGCGGCGGCGGGCCTCAGACGGCGACGACCCGCACCCCGGCCTCCTCGAACCGCCGCACCGTCGCGGGCCCGGCGGCCGAGTCCGTGACCAACGTGTCCACCGCCTCCGTCGCACAGATCCAGGCGAAGGCCCGCCGCCCCAGCTTGCTGGAGTCGGCCGCGACGACCACCCGCTCGGCCCGCTCGCACAGCAGTCGGTTGACGGCTGCCTCCGCCTCGTCGTGCGCGGCGGCGCCATGGGTCACGTCGAGAGCGACGACACCGAGCACGGCCACGTCCAGGGTGATCCGGTCCAGCACACCGTCGGCGAGCGGACCGACGAGCTCGTAGGACTGGGCGCGGGCCACCCCGCCCGTCACCACGATCTTGAACTGGGGACGCACCGCCAGCTCGCTCGCGATGTTCAGCGCGTTCGTGACGACGGTCAGCGCGGGCGCGCCGGACGCCAGATCGCCCCGCACGGCCAGCGCCCGCGCCACCTCCGTGGTCGTCGTGCCACCGGTCAGGCCCACCGCCTCGCCGGGCGCGACGAGATCCGCCACCGCCTTGGCGATGCGCTGCTTCTCGGTGGCGCGCCGGGCCGTCTTGTAGCGCAGCGGCAGCTCGTACGAGACGCCGTGCACGACCGCCCCGCCCCGGGTGCGCACGAGCATCTGCTGTTCCGCCAGCCGGTCGAGGTCGCGCCGGATCGTCGCGGCGGACACCCCCAGCTCGGCGGCCGCCTCCTCGACGTCCAGCCGTCCCCGTTCGACAAGCAGTTCGAGCAGCGTCTGCCAGCGTTCGTCGCGGGACATCTGTCTCCTCGTGCTTGAAGTTGCTCGAAAAGTGACTATAACTTGCAGAAGTAAGCATGAGCCTTGCGTATCCCGGGGAGGGTTCCCGCATGACCCATGTCGAGGACGAGCTGAACAGCCAGCCCGAGTGCTGGGCCCGCGTCGCGGCCGGCGCGACGGAACACGCCGGGGTCCTGCCGACGCCGGGGGAACGGGTGGCGCTCGTCGGCTGCGGAACGTCGTACTTCATGGCGCAGGCCGCCGCCGGCTTGCGCGAGCGGGCCGGGCAGGGGGAGACCGACGCCTTCGCGGCCTCCGAGTTTCCCCACGGGCGGGCCTACGACCGCGTCGTCGCCCTCACCCGCTCCGGCACCACCACCGAGGTGCTCGACCTGCTGGGCGCGCTGCGCGGCCGTACCCGGACGACGGCGATCACCGCCGACCCGGACACCCCCGTCATGACGACCGCGGACGACCTCGTCGTGCTGGACTTCGCCGACGAGAAGTCCGTCGTCCAGACCCGCTTCGCCACCACCGCCCTCACCCTCCTGCGCGCCCACCTCGGTCTGCACACCGAGGCCGTCGTCACCGACGCGCGTGCCGCGTTGGAGGCGCCGCTGCCCGAAGGGCTCGTCGAGAGCGCCCAGTTCACCTTCCTCGGCCGGGGCTGGACCGTGGGCCTCGCCCAGGAGGCCGCGCTGAAGATGCGCGAGGCCGCCCTCGCGTGGAGCGAGGCCTACCCGGCGATGGAGTACCGGCACGGCCCGATCAGCGTCACGACCCGGTCCACGGCGACCTGGATGCTCGGCGAGGCGCCGGAAGGTCTGGCCGAGCAGGTGCGGGAGACCGGGGCGACCTGGGTCTCCGGCGCGCTCGATCCGCTCGCCGAACTGGTCCGCGCCCAGCGGCTCGCCGTGGCCGTGGCAGCCGCGCGCGGTCTCGATCCCGACCGACCGCGCCACCTCACACGCTCGGTGATCCTCGACGCCGACGCCCGCTGAACCGACCCGGACCACCGCCGAACAAGGAGGAGCCGTGCCCCTCACGACGACCGGTGCGCTGATCACCGGGGCCGCCGCAGCGGACTCCGCCGTGGCCGCGTTCAACGTCATCACCCTGGAACACGTCGAGGCGATCGTCGCGGGCGCCGAGTCCGTCGCCGCGCCGGTGGTCCTCCAGGTCAGCGAGAACGCCGTCAAGTTCCACGACGGGGACCTGCTTCCGCTGGCCCGCGCCGCGTCCGCCGCCGCCGAGCGGACGGCAGTGCCCGTCGCGCTCCACCTCGACCACGTCCGCAGCGAGGATCTGCTGCGCCGGGCGGCCGACGCCGGCTTCAGCTCCGTGATGTACGACGCCTCCCGCCTGCCCTACCTGGACAACCTCGCCGCGACCCACGCCGCCGTGGAGTGGGCGCACGGCCAGGGGCTCTGGATCGAGGCCGAGTTGGGGCAGGTCGGGGGCAAGAACGGCGCCCCGCCGCTCGACGCGCACGCGCCCGGCGCCCGTACCGACCCCGAGGAGGCGCGGGCCTTCGTGGCGGACTCGGGCGTGGACGCGCTCGCCGTCGCCATCGGCAGTTCCCACGCGATGACCACCCGCACCGCCGCCCTCGACCACGTCCTGCTGAAACGGCTGTCCGCCGCCCTGGACGTCCCCCTCGTCCTGCACGGCTCCTCCGGAGTCCCGGACGACGAACTGCGCGCGGCCGTGGCGGGCGGCATCGCCAAGGTCAACATCGGCACCGCGCTCAACATCGCCCTGACCGGCGCGGTCCGGGAGCACCTCGCCGCCCGCCCCGACGTGGTGGACCCGCGCACCTACCTCGCGGCGGGCCGGACGGCGATGGCGGAGACGGTGGCCCGGCTGATCGGCGTCCTGCGGACGGAAGGGACCCCTCCGTCCGCGTAAGGGCCCGTACGCGTCCGTCCCGCGTGGGAATGTGACCGTCTCGCGACGCACGGCTCCCCGGGAGCGGAGTGTGATGCCCGTCACTGATACTTTTCCGTTCATGCGGGAGACGGAGATCCACCTCGGTGAGCCGCCGGACGTCGCCCTCATCGGCGTCGGCGTGCACGGCGTCGCGAGCCGCACGGACGTCTTCCGGCTGCCGGAGCTGTGGCAGCTGCACCTCTACCAGTACGAGGCCGAACTGACCGTCGACGGCACCCCCCACACCATCCGCCCCGGCCGGGTCAGCCTCGTCCCGCCGGGCACCACCGTCCGCTACCGCTACCGGGGCCGCTCCGAACACCTCTTCGCCCATCTGCGCATCCCCCCGTCCGGAGCGCCCCGCACGGTTCCGGTCGTCCAGGACACCGGCCCCGAACTGCCCGCGCTCACCGGCCTGTTGCTCCAGGCGGTGGCCGCAGCCCCGAGCGAGCCGGACCGCACCCGGGCCGAACTCTGGACCGCCCTGTGGCGGGTCGCCCAGCTGACCCCGCCCGTCGCGGCCGCCCCCGGGCCGCACCCGGCGGTCACCACCGCCATCGCCCACATCGAGGCCCATCTGGCCGCCCCGCTCACCATCCCGGAGGTGGCACGCGTCGCCGGGGTCTCCCACAACCATCTGACCCGGCTGTTCCACGCCGAGACCGGCGGCACCGTCGTCGCCTACATCAGACGCCGCAGACTCGAACGCGCCCACCATCTGCTGCGCGCCACGACCCTGTCCATCCCCGCCGTGGCCGCCTCCGTCGGCATCCCCGACCTCCAGGCCTTCAACAAGGCCTGCCGCCGGGAACTGGGAGCGTCGCCGCGCGCCTTGCGCGGGGCCACCTTCCCGGCGGGTGTCGCTAACTCCGCCTGACCGCCCTGAGCACCACGAACTTGGCGTCGCTCGCGACGAGTTCGCTGTTGCCGAAGATCCGCCGCAGCGTCACGTGATAGCCCAGATGACGGTTCCCCACCACCCAGAGCTCACCACCGGGCCGCAACGCCCGCCGCGCCCCGCTGAACATCCGTCGTGCCGTGGCGTCGGTCGTCGCCTGGTGGGAGTGGAACGGCGGGTTGTTCAGGACGAGATCGACACTCCCCGGCGCGAATCCCTCCAACCCGTCACCGACCCGGAACTCGACCGTTCCGTCGGCCGCCCCGGCTGCCGTTCCCTCGGCCGTCCCTGCCGCCGTCCCGCGCGCCGCCGCGCCGTCCTTCCCGCCGGCCTCCGGCAGGTTCGCCCGGTACGTGGCCCGCGCCGAGGCCACCGCCTGGTACGACTCGTCGACGAACACCACCTCGGCGTCCGGATCGGCCAGCGCCACCGCCGTACCGACCACGCCGTTCCCGCACCCCAGATCGACGACCCGCCCGCCGCGCGGAGCCTTCGGGAGCTGCCGCAGGAAGAACCTCGTGCCGACGTCGAGCCGGTCGGCACAGAACACGCCCGCGTGGTTGACGACCGCGCGTCCCGCCAGGACGCCGATGTCGTCCGGCAGCCGATAGGTGTACGGCCAGGGATCGTCCCCCCGGGCCCCGACGGTCTTCGCGTCCGGGGCGCAGAAGATCAGCCGTGCCTTCTGCCGGGCGAGCGAGGTGCGGGTCGGGCCGAGGATCCGCTCGAAGAGCCTCAGCGTCGAGGTGTGGATCTCCTTGACCATGCCGGTGCCGATCACGACCGTGCCCTCGTGCACGCCGGGCGCGAGCCGGTGCAGCTGGTCCTCCAGGAGCGCGAGGCTCTTGGGGACCCGTACGAGGAGCACGTCGACCCGGTCCGGGGGCGTGTCCCGGGTGGTGAGCAGCCGTACGGTGTCCGCCTCGACGCCGTTGCGTTCCAGGTTGGCCCGCGTCGCCTCCCGGCTCAGGAACGAGTCGGTGATCTGCGTCGGCCGGTGCGCGGCGAGCGCGGTGGTCAGCGCGCCCCAGCGGTCCCCGACGACCACGAGCGTCCCGTCCAGCCGCGTCCCGCTCTCCGCGAGGTGGCGCAGCAGATACGCGTCGGACGCGTCCCAGGCGCGCAGCGGGTCACGGGGATCCTCGGGAAAGCGGGCCAGGGCGTAGTCGCCCTCGGGCGCGGTCATACGGTCGCTCATCGTGCGCCCAGGCTAACCGAGCACGACCCCGGTTCCGGCCGTCGGGCAGCCGTGCGGGACGGAGGACCCATGGACGCGAGCGGCCCCGCGGGACGAGGGCCCCGGCGGACATCGAGCGGCGTGCGGGACGATGGTGCCATGGACGCCGAGCTGTTCCCCCGGGACCGGACGGAGATCGCGCCGGGCGCGGTCCACGTGCCGGACTGGCTGGACGCGGAACAGCAGCGGCACCTCCTCGACGCCTGTCGCGGGTGGGCCCGGCCGCCCGCCGGGCTCCGCACGGTCCGCACCCCGGGCGGCGGCACGATGACCGCCCGGCAGGTCTGTCTCGG
This sequence comes from Streptomyces akebiae, assembly GCF_019599145.1. Classification (NCBI taxonomy): domain Bacteria; kingdom Bacillati; phylum Actinomycetota; class Actinomycetes; order Kitasatosporales; family Streptomycetaceae; genus Streptomyces; species Streptomyces akebiae. Next base: position 9,477,156 of record NZ_CP080647.1, read on the forward strand.
CCGGCACTGGTACCCGTACGCCTATGCCCGCACCGTCGTCGACGGCGACGGTGCGCCCGTGAAGCCGTTCCCGGACTGGCTCGGGGAGCTGGGTCGGCGCGCGGTCGCGGACACCCTCGGAGCCGGGGCGGCGACCGCCGCGTACGACATCGCCCTGGTCAACTTCTACGACGGCGACGCGCGCATGGGTATGCACCGCGACGGTGACGAGAAGTCGGACGCGCCGGTGGTGTCGCTGAGCCTCGGCGACAGCTGTGTCTTCCGCTTCGGCAACACGGAGACCCGGACGCGGCCGTACGCGGACGTGGAGCTGCGCAGTGGTGATCTCTTCGTGTTCGGCGGGCCGGCACGGTCCGCCTACCACGGGGTGCCCCGGGTACACCCGGGGACCGCGCCGCCCTGGCTCGGGCTGACCGGGCGGCTGAACATCACCCTGCGGGTCGGCGGCTTCGACGACTGCTGAGGCCCATCGCGCGGGGTTCGGCGCCGAGCGGATCATGGGAGACTCGGCCTCATGGACGGGAAGGCGGCCCCCAAGGCGGCGGGCGAAGGGACGACGGCACGGGCTCGGCTGGACCGGGGGAGGGGCGCGCTCGGTCCGGCGCTGGAGCTGGTGCACACCGGTCGGGCCCCGACGAGGGCCGTGCTCACCGCCGAACTGGGCGTCACCCGGGCCACGGCCGGTGCCGTGGCCGCCGAGCTGGAGGCACTGGGGCTGATCCGGGTCGACGCGCACCCGGGAGCCGCCGCCGGCTCCCAGGGCCGGCCCTCCCACCGACTCGAAGTCGCCGAGGAGGGGCCCGTCGCCCTCGCCGCCCAGGTGCACTCCGACGGCTGGCGCGCCGCGCTGGTCGGGCTCGGCGGGCGGATCGTCGCCACCACGCCCGCCTGCGAGATCGTGGACGCCGACCCGGCGAAGGTGCTCGGCTCGGTCGTCGACGCGGGCGCCGAGCTCCTGGCGGAGACCGGGCGGCGGTGTGTGGGGTCGGGTCTGGCCGTGCCGTCGGCCGTCGCCGAACCGGCGGGGCTGGCGCTGAACCCGCTGCACCTCGCCTGGCCGGCGGGGGCGCCGGTCCGGGAGATCTTCGCCGAGCGGGTCCGCGCGGCCGGGATCGAGGGGCCCGCGTTCGCGGCGAACGACGTCAACCTCGCCGCCCTCGCCGAACACCGGCACGGCGCCGGCCGCGGCTCCCGCGATCTGCTGTGCGTGGCGACCGGGCACCGGGGCGTCGGCGGCGCGCTGGTCCTCGACGGCCGACTGCACATGGGCAGTTCGGGCCTGGCCCTGGAGGTCGGGCATCTCACCGTCAACCCCGAGGGCCGGCCCTGCCACTGCGGCAGCCGCGGCTGCCTCGACGTCGAGGCCGACCCGCGTGCCTTCCTCACCGCGGTGGGCCGCGATCCGGGACCCGAGGGTTCGCTGTTGCAACAGGCCAACGAACTGATCCGCACCCAGTACGGCGACCCGGGTGTCCGCACGGCCGCCGAGGCCATCATCGACCGCCTCGGCCTCGGGCTCGCCGGTCTCGTGAACATCCTCAACCCCGACCGCATCATCCTCGGCGGCATGCACCGAGCCCTGCTCGACGCCGACCCCGACCGGCTGCGGGCCGTCGTCGCCGACCGCAGTCTGTGGGGTCGCCAGAGCGGGGTCGCCCCGATCCTGGCCTGCACCCTGGACCACAACAGCCTGGTGGGGGCGGCCGAGTTGGCCTGGCAGTCGGTGCTGGACGACCCGCTGGGCGCGCTGGCCTGAGGAGGCTCACCCGGTCCGGGAGCCCCGCAGCATGATCGTGCGGGACACCAGGAACGTCACCGGGATCGCCGCCCCCGACGCGAGCAGTGGCGCGAACCGGTTGCCCGCGTGCAGTACGTCCACGACGACGTACACACCCGCGGTCGTGATCAGGAAATTGGTGACGTTGGTCAGCGGGAACAGCAGGAATTTCCGCCAGGTCGGACGGGTGCGATAAGTGAATCGCGCGTTCAGGAAGAACGAGCCCGTCATACTCAGGGCAAACGCGAGAATATGTGCGGCGAGATAGGGAAGCCCGCTGAGGAACAACAGATAAAGCCCGTAATAAATCCCGGTGTTGACCACCCCGACCAGGGCGAAGGAAATGATCTGCCCCGATATGCGCCGCTCCGGCGCCGGGCGGGCCACGGGGCGAGGTTCGGTGCGTGTCACCGTCCCCATCAGCGAATGAGGTCCTTCGTCGTGCCGCACGCGGCGTGCCCCTCCGTCTGTTCCGCATTGGTCGCCTTCACCAGGAAGTGCGGGCGCCCCTTCACCTCGTAGTAGATCCGGCCGGTGTACTCCCCGATCACCCCGAGCATGATCATCTGCACTCCGGCAAGGGCGGTGACGGCCATGACGATGGTGACATAGCCCGGTGTCTCCACGCCGTTGACGAGTGCGTCACCCACGATCCAGGCCGTGTAGAGCCCCGCGCACACCAGCAGGCACAGGCCGAGGTGCAGGGCGGCCCGCAGCGGACGGTTGTTGAAGGAGAGGAGCCCGTCCAGTCCGTAGTTGAGCAGCGACCGGAAGCTCCAGGAGCTGCGACCGTGTGCGCGCACGGCGTTCTCGTACTCGAAGGTCGTACCGGGGAAGCCGACCCAGGCGAAGAGCCCCTTCGAGAAGCGGTTGTACTCCGTCAGCCTCAGGACTGCGTCGACGACCCGGCGCGACAACAGCCGGAAGTCCCCCACGCCGTCGACGAGTTCCACGTCCACGAGCCGGTTGACCAGCCGGTAGTACAGGCGGGCGGTGGCGGTGCGCATCAGACCGTCGCCGGTCCGGGTACGGCGGGCTATGACCTGGTCGTAGCCCTGTTCGCGCAGGTCGACCATGCGGCGGACCAGTTCGGGCGGGTGCTGCAGATCGGCGTCCATGACGATCACGCAGTCGCCCGAGGCGTGCCGCAGCCCCGCGAGCAGCGCGGCCTCCTTGCCGAAGTTGCGGCTGAACGACACGTAGCGGACGCGGGCGTCGAACTCCGCCAGCTGCTTCAGAACGGCGAGCGTACGGTCCCGGCTGCCGTCGTCGACGTACACGCACTCCATGTCGTGGCCGAGCGGAAGCAGTTCTTCCGCGACCTTCTGGATCTCCTCGTGGAAACGGGCGACGACGGCTTCCTCGTTGTAGCAGGGTGCGACGATCGAGATGAGCATGGATTCCCCAGGGGTGCGGTTTCACGGAGCGGTGGTCACGCGCTCACGTGCGGGCGGGTCGTCGGGCGCGGGTGGTGCGGTGGCCGGGAGAATGGGCCCGGACGTGGCCGGTGCCCGACGGCGGCGGATCAGGGCCGACGCCCCGAGCAGCAGCACGGCGGTGAGCGAGAGGGCCCCGACCGCCGTGCCCAGGCGCAGTCCGGGCGGATGGAACGTGCAGGTCACACTGCTGGCCGAGCCGTACAGCGGTACCGCGATCAGGCCGTAGTGGCTCTTGGCGGGGAGGGCGGGCGCGTTGCCGGCGGCGCAGCGCCAACCGGAGATCCGGGGTGCCGCGACGACGGCGATCCCGGTGCTGTGGGGTGGGAGTTCGGCCCGGATCGTCCCGTCGGACACGCTCACGTCGGTGGCGCCGTCGGCCTTGAGTCCCTCCACGGCGGCGCTCAGCCGCGCGGTGTCCAGACAGCCGACCGCTCCGTCCGGGACCAGACTGGTTCTGTTCGGCGACAGCTCGATACGGAACCGCCCGGAGCCCCCGACCGTGCCCAGCCGCTGCATCGGGGCGATCTTGGTGACGGGCTGGTCGGACCGGAACCGCCCGGTCGGCTTCACGCCGGGCCCGGCCCCGGAGACGGCGCCGTCGGCCAGCCGCGCGCTGCCCGACAGGTGGGGCGCCCACAGATACAGCTCGGACCCGGCCGGACAGCTGCCCGTGATCGTCGGCTTCCTCGGCGCGCTCGCGTAGGGCAGCGGGCCCACCCGCAGCCCCGGCCGCCCGTCGTCGCTGGGCGACGGCGGCTTCCCGGCGGCGGTGCGCACGCTGACCCGGGGCACGGTGTACACCCGTGTGCCCAGCAACAGTTCCTGGTTGCGGTACGGCGACGGACCGAAGCCGGAGAGGTCTGTTGGGCCGTCGGCGCGGTCGGTGTGCGGCCGTACCGTGACCAGCGGCGGCACGTCCTGCCGGGTCACGGTCACCCCGCTGCCGTCCTGCGGGAACCAGTTCTGGTGCGGGTCCGGCGGGGAGTGCACCCGCGCGCCGACGGAGAAGATCGCGTCCGTGACGGCGTTGTCCAGGCTCTGCACATTGCGGCCGCGCGAGGTCCAGCCGCCCCCGAGGGCGGTGAGCGTCCGGCTGAGTACGTCCGAGGTGAGGCTGCTGTAGTACTGGGCGCCCTGCCCGCCCACCAGTAGCGGGTCGTTGCCGACGGTCTGCTCCCGGCCGGGGTCGGTCCGGTGACGCGGCCAGCCGTCGGCCCAGGCGATCGCCTCCGCCTGCTCGCGCTGCCGCGCACCCCAGGGCGCGTAGTCGTCCATGTGCCCGAGCCGCAGCCGGGTGTCGGCGGCGGAGGTGACGGCGGCCTCGCCGAACTGTGTGCCCACGAGCAGCGCCACGGCGAGGACGGCGAGGCGCCGGCCGTTCCTCCGCTTCAGCCCGAGCAGGAGCAGACCGCCCAGCGCGCCGACGGCGGCGAGCAGGGCGAGCGGGAGGGTGAAGGCCCGGGTGGTCCGCTCACTGCCGCCCGCGACCACGATCACCAGCGCGAGCAGCGCACCCGCCGCGCCCAGCGCGCGCGGGCCGGGAACGCCGTACGACAGGGCGTGCCAGGCGGTGATCACCAGCAGCGCGCACAGCACGAAGGCCTGACGGTACGAGCTGCCCTGCGGGGTGGCGAAGGCGTGCCAGAGCAGATGCGTAGGCCCCCACTGCATCGACAGCGCCACCGCGACGACCAGCAGCGTCCACCCGGCGCGCAGGCGTGCCGGGGCCGCCCTGTGGAAGGGCAGGGCGAGCGCCAGCAGCAGCGCGGTGGTACCCACGTACACGGCCGGGGTCCCGAAGCTGTACGTCCCCGGCAACAGCCGGGCGAGCAGGTCCTCGGTGGCGACGGGCACGAACTGCCGTACCCGGCCCGGATAGGCGTGCCGGGTGCCGAAGTAGACGACGGTGACCAGGGGGGCCGCCAGACCCATGCCGAGGACGGTGATCAGGGCCGCGCGCCCCGCGGCCATGAGCCGCTGCCGGCGTGTGAGGTCGCCGAGCCACAGCCGCAGCAGCAGGACCAGGCCGGCGGCGAGGGTGGCCATGTAGGCGGTGTAGAAGTTGGCGATCCAGGCGAGCGCCACGATCAGCACACCGAGGAACGGCCGCCGCCCCCGCCGCGCCCACTCGCCGACCAGGCACAGCAGCGGCAGGAAGACCAGACCGTCGAGCCACATGGGGTTGGGGACCGCGTCCGCCAGGGTCCAGCCGCACAGCGCGTACGACGCGCCGAGCAGCCCCGCCGCCCACCAGCGGCCGGGACGCAGGGCGAGCAGCAGCCAGGCCATCGCGGCGGCGGCCGACGCCCCCTTCAGCAGGGTGACCACGTACACCGCGAGGTCGATCTCGTCGCGCGGGAACACCGCCACGAGCGGGGCGAACGGGCTGCTCAGGTATGTGCCGAGGTCGGGCAGGAAACTCGTGCCGAGGCCCGACCGCCAGTTGACGTACAGCCCGCCGTCCGCCCTGCCGTGCAGCAGGTCCCACAGGTGCGCGTGGAACGGCACGTACTGGTTGCCGAGGTCGTTGACGCTGCGGGTGCGCGGGCCGAAGGGATGGCTGCGGGCCACGGCGTCGGCGGCGCAGAGCACGGCGAGGGTGAACGCGGCGGCGAGCAGCGCGGCCTTTCCCCGCGGCCGGAGCAGCGCCGAGGAACGGGTTGTCGGATTCACGCCCTGTCCCTGTCCGCTCGGCACACCGAGTTCCGTTGTACTACCGACTTCATTTTCGACGGGCCCCCATTTCGGTTCGCCGAATTAGAGGCTCGTGGCTCGTTGAAGGTTGTGCCGTCCACGAAAAGTGAAAGTGCTAATTCCGAATACCCTGGGGGAGTTCGACGGGGTAATTGCCGGGGGGCGTACGGGAGTCGTCCTCAGGGTGATCGAAAGGTGAACTCGGCCGTCAGACTCCACAGGGCCGCCACATGGGGTCGCCGCAGATCCGCCCTGCGGACGCACAGCCCGATCGGGAACGGCGCCGGAGGACGCTCGGTGGGGATCACGGTGAGCCGGTCGCGCACGGCGCTGTGGTCGAGGACCAGCCGGGGGACCACCCCGGTGCCGCAGCCGAGTGCGACGAGCGTCAGCAGCGCCTCGTGGCCCTCCGGTTCGGCCGCCGGGTCGGGAGCGATGCCGTGGGAGCGGAACCAGCGGTCGGCGGCGTCACGGACCAGGCCCCGGTGCGGGAGGACGAAGGGGCCGTCGAGACCGGGGTCCGGACGTTCGCGCGCGGTGACGAACACCAGGTCCGTGGTGGCCACCGTCCGGCTCACCAGCGACTCCGGCAGCCGCGCCGGGACGCCCGCGACCGCCACGTCCGCCTCGCCCTCGTCCAGCCGGGCCAGCGCGGCCGCCGCGTCACCGGTGCGCAGGTCGAGGCGGACCTGGGGGTGGGCGGCGCGCAACGGCGCCAGCAGTGTGGGCAGCAGCGCCTGACACGCGGTCACAGTCGCGAACACGGCCAGCCGCCCGGTGAGTTCGGCCGGGTCCGGATGCTCCTCGCGGAAGGCCTGCCACAGTTCCAGGGCCTCGGCGGCGTAGGCGCGGAAGCGATGCCCCTCGGCCGTGAGGGAGACCCCCCTCGGCCCCCGGTCGAGCAGCCGGTGCCCCAACTCGGCCTCCAGCCGCTGCACCGTGCGCGTCAGGGTCGCCGGGCTGACATGGCAGTCCAGGCTGGTCCGGCCGAAGTTCAGCGTCCCGGCCAGATGGAGAAACAGCCGCAGATCGCGATGGTCGTCCCGCATGATCGCCCACCAGGGCCTTTCTGTTGCCGCAACGCTCCGCTGCAAAGGTTGCGCTTGCCGCAACACTCGCCGGGACCCTACAACTCCTCCATGACCACCACCTCCCCGTCCGCCTCCGCCGCCTCCACCGTCTTCGCTCTCGAGACCCTGAACATGCCCGGCGGAACCGAGACCGTCCTGCGCGGTGGCCGCCACCTGCTCCCGCTGCTGCCCGAGGCCTTCGCCGGAGTGCGTCGCATCGGGGTCGTCGGCTGGGGCCCGCAGGGCCGGGCCCAGGCCCGCAACCTGCGCGACTCCCTCCGCGGCACCGGCATCACCGTCTCCGTCGGCCTGCGACCCGCCTCCGCCTCGGCGGCCGACGCCCGCGCCCACGGCTTCACCGAGGCGGACGGCACCCTCGGCGACTGGCTCGCCGTCACCGCCGAGAGCGACCTCGTCATCCTGCTGATCGCCGACGCGGCACTCGCCGCCCACCACCGGGAGATCTTCGCCGCCCTGAAGCCCGGCGCCACCATCGGCCTCTCCCACGGCTTCCTCCTCGGCCATCTCCGGCAGACCGGCGGCGACTTCCCGCCCGGTCACGGCGTGATCGCCGTCTGCCCGAAGGGCATGGGCGACTCCGTGCGCCGCCTCTACGAACAGGGCGCGGAAATCAACGGCGCCGGGATCAACAGCAGTTACGCCGTCCACGCCGACCCCGACGGCCACGCGGCCGACCGTGCCCTCGCCTGGTCGGTCGCCCTCGGCTCCCCGTACACCTTCCGCACGACCCTGGAGAGCGAGTACCTCTCCGACATCGTCGGCGAGCGCGCCATCCTGCTCGGTGCCGTCCACGGCATCGTCGAGAGCCTCTACACCCGCCACCGGCTCGCCGGTGCCGACGAGGTGACCGCGTACGAGCGTTCCTGCGAGACCATCACCGGCCCGATCGCCCGCACCGTCTCCCGCGCCGGACTCCGCGCGGTGCGCGAGGGGCTCGACGCGGACGGCCGGGACGTCTTCGACCGTGTCTACACGGCCAGTTACGGACCCGCCCGTGAGATCGTCGCGGAGATCTACGACGAGGTCGCCGACGGCACCGAGCTGCGTGGCGTCGTCCTGGCCGAACGCCGCCTCGGCGCCCGCCCGATGAGCGAGATCGGCAACTCCCCGATGTGGTCGGTGAGCGCCCGGGCGCATGCCCGCCGGGGCGAACGCGACCTGCCCGTCGACCCGTTCGCCGCAGGTGTCTTCGTCGCCACCATGACCGCGCAGATCGACGAGTTCGTCGAGCGCGGCCATCCCTGGTCGGAGATCGTCAACGAGTCCGTCATCGAGGCCGTCGACTCCCTCCTGCCCTACATGCACGCCCGGGACGTCGCGTACATGGTCGACAACTGCTCCCGCACGGCCCGTCTCGGTGCCCGACGCTGGGGCCCCCGCTTCCAGGCCGCCTACGAGCAGATCGCCTACCCCGCCGCCGAACACCCGGCCGACCGGGCCCTGTTGGCGTCCTTCACCGCCCACCCCGTGCACGAGGCTCTGGCAGCGGCGGCGAAGCTCCGGCCGTCGGTGGACATCTCGGTGGGCGCGGCGGAAGCCGAGGCCCGGGTGAGCGGGCCGTCCGCCGGGCATCGCACGGCTTGAGCCCGCCACCCCCGGCCCCCTGGCAGCCGGTGTCCGAGCCCGTGCCGGCCGGCGACGAGAGGGTCACCGCCCGGTCAGCCTGCGACGGCCGACCGGGCGGGAGCGTGTTCGGACCTGCGCCCACGCACGGCGGGCCTGCGTCCGGTGTCGTACGGCTGTGCGGTGTCGAGCGTCAGGCCGGTGTCGTACGGCGAGATCTTCGGTACCGCTGCCGAGGAGGCCGGCAGGGTGAACCACACGACCTTCCCCGTCTCGCCGTGCGGGCGCACGCCCCAGCTCTCGCTCACCGCGGCGACCATCGCGAGCCCTCGGCCGCAGGTGGCGAAGGGATCCGCGTCCTGGACGACCGGGAGACGGGGGTCGTGGTCGTGCACCGAGACCGTGAGCCGGCCGAGGAGCAACTCCATCTCCACGGTGCACGTCTTGTCCGGTTCCGCGTGCCGGTGGACGTTGGACAGCAGCTCGGTCACCCCGAGTGCGGCCCGCTCGATCAAGGGATCCAGATGCCAGTAGCGCAATTGCGCAGATACGATTCTGCGGACCTGGCCGATCCGCGACGGCAGGGCTTGGAGCTCCACCGTGCAGTGCCTGCTTTGCTGGCTGATCACGGCTGCGACTCCCCGAATTGAGTCCGGAAGAAGATCGGAGTACGGATCCAGCGAGGTGGCTGGGCGAAAAACGCCGCCTGCTGTGGTGCGGCCGCCTACGACTGCCGCCTGGGGCGGAGGCCGGAGCCGCCGCCTGCTCCTGGGGTGGCTGTCGACGACCGCCGCCCGCTGACGTGGCCGGCGGGCTGGTTCGCAGCGTTATCGCCGGTAAACCCAGAGTGACGTGAGACCAGAGTGACCCAGGGGGCCCGGTCCCGCAACTCGCGGTTCGTCAGCTGCTGCGACCGGCCGCCTTGCGCACCGCCTCTATGAACCGGCGCGCGGACGGTGGACCGGGCTTCCCCGGAGCCGGGTCGTGCTCGTTCAGCGTGAGCGTGTAGCGGGTGCCGTTGACATCGGCCAACGCCCGGTCCTCGTTGGCGAACCAGGGCTTCGAGGCCCGGACCGCCTGCACCGGCGCGCTGTCGATCTCGCTGCCGTAACTGGTGAGCAACTGCAGTCGGCCGTCCTCGATCCGGACCTGCCCCGCCCGGGTGAGCTGCCGCAACCTCTTCCCGATCCGCACGCCCGTGGCCGTGAACTCCGGCTCGGCCATGTACTCCGCCCCCTAGTGCGCTTCGGCTGTGCCTGTCGTCTGATCCGTCGCGGACCGTGATCCAGTGTGCCCGAGATCGCCTCCCCCTGGACGGCCCCGGTGGCGTCGACTCGGCCCGTGCGGTGAAGTCTGCACGTCCCCCGCGTCGAGCACCAGTGCGCACGGTGGACCGGGAGCGGGGTTCCGGCGCATGCGCGGCATGCGCCCCCCATGCGCCCCGCGCATCCTTGCCACAGGAGTGTCTTTGAGGGGCTCAAAGGCATGTTTATGCAGGTGAGAAGCGTGCGGAAGGTGTCTATCATCGGGGCGTCCGACGCCGCGACCCGCCGTCGGCGCAATGCGTGAGGAGCACGCCGTGAGCACCGCCCACCCCACCCGTCCTGGCGCCACCCTCGACGTCGACCACAGCGACACCGAGTACCGCCGCTGGCTCAAAGAAGCCGTGCGCAAGGTCCAGGCCGACGCCAACCGCTCCGCCGACACCCATCTGCTGCGCTTCCCGCTGCCCGAGAGATGGGGGATCGACCTGTATCTCAAGGACGAGTCGACCCATCCCACCGGCAGTCTGAAGCACCGTCTGGCCCGCTCCCTCTTCCTCTACGGCCTGTGCAACGGCTGGATCCGGCCGGGCCGCCCGGTCATCGAGGCCTCCAGCGGATCCACAGCCGTCTCCGAGGCGTACTTCGCCAAACTGATCGGCGTCCCCTTCATCGCCGTCATGCCCCGCACGACCAGCGCCGAGAAGATCCGTCTGATCGAGTTCCACGGCGGCCGCTGCCACTTCGTCGACGACTCACGGAAGATGTACGAGGAGTCGGCCCGTCTCGCGGTGGAGACCGGCGGGCACTACATGGACCAGTTCACCTACGCCGAGCGGGCCACGGACTGGCGCGGCAACAACAACATCGCCGAATCCGTCTTCCGCCAACTCCGGCTGGAGCGCTTCCCCGAGCCCGCCTGGATCGTCGCCACCGCCGGGACCGGCGGCACCTCCGCGACCATCGCCCGCTACGTCCACTACATGCAGTACGACACCCGCATCTGCGTCGCCGACCCGGAGAACTCCTGTTTCTTCGAGGGCTGGACCACCGGCGACCCCGACGTCACCTGCGACTGCGGCTCACGCATCGAGGGCATCGGCCGTCCCCGCATGGAGCCCAGCTTCGTCCCCGGCGCCGTCGACCGCATGATGAAGGTCCCCGACGCCGCCAGCGTCGCCGCCGTCAGAGCCCTGGAGAACGCGATCGGCCGCAAGGCCGGAGGCTCCACCGGCACGGGTCTGTGGAGCGCTCTCAAGATCATCGCCGAGATGGTCGCCGAGGGCCGCCAGGGCAGCGTGGTCACCCTCCTGTGCGACCCGGGCGACCGCTACCTCGACAAGTACTACTCCGACGAGTGGCTGGGGCGACATGGCCTGGACATCGAGCCGTACGCGGCGGCGATCGAGAGGCTGCTGGTCACGGGGGTCTGGACGGACTGAGGTGCCCTTTTGCTCCGCCGTGCGCTTCCGCGCCCCGCCAGGGGCGCGGGGAACCGCGCGACCAGCCACGAACGGCCCGCGGCCTTGAACGCGCCCTCAGCCGAACCGGCGCTCAGACATCCGCGCCGTCCTCCTCGTCCTCCCCCGCCACCACCAGCCGCCGCAGATGCTCGGAGATCTCGGCCCGCGCCTGCGCGGCCAACCCCGCATCGGTCACCAACGTGTCGACCTGCTCCAACGCGGCGAAGGAACTCAACCCCACCGTCCCCCACTTGGTGTGGTCGGCCACCACCACGACCCGCCGCGCCGACTGCACGAGACGACGGTTGGTCTCGGCCTCCGCCAGATTCGGCGTGGACAGACCCGCCTCGACCGATATCCCGTGCACACCGAGGAAGAGCACATCGAAGTGGAGCGCCGCGATCGCCTGATCGGCCACCGGCCCCACCAACGAGTCGGACGGCGTCCGCACGCCACCGGTGAGCACGACGGTCGCCGCACCCTGCCGGGGGCCCGTCGTGCGCTGAGCCGCGTGGAAGACGTCGGCGACCCGCACCGAGTTGGTGACCACGGTGAGATCGGGCACGTCCACGAGACGGTGTGCCAGCGCGTACGTCGTCGTGCCGCCCGAAAGAGCGATCGCCGAGCCCGGCGCCACCAGCTCCGCGGCCGCCCGTGCGATGTCCTCCTTGGCGGTCAGCTCCAGCCCGGACTTCGCCTCGAAACCCGGCTCGTGGGTGCTTGCCTCGGCCACCGGCACCGCACCGCCGTGCACCTTCTCCACCGCGCCCTGACGGGCCAGCGCGTCCAGATCGCGACGCACGGTCATGTCCGACACACCGAGTCTGCGCGTCAGCTCGTTGACCCGGACCCCGCCCCGCCGTCGCACCTCGTCGAGGATCAGGGCTCGGCGCTGCTCCGCGAGGAGGTTCTGGTTCTCACTCACGCTCGCTCCGGTCCTCTCGCCCCATCACGCCCGACACGCCTTCCCTACCCCTTCCGACAAGGACATTCCCCCGTCCCCGGTCCCGAGGACGTCCCATATTCGCACGGCCCACCACCGGTGACGCCACTCCCCGCACGGTCGCGCGCACGTCATGCTCCGCTCCTCGCGCCCGCCACTATCACATGGATCGGGGAGATTCGGTGATCACAGGTGTATGACGCCCTACGAGGGGCGATCATCAGTGCCTGCACCTCACACCGACTTGCGGCGCATCACGGGGGAAGCGGAACAGTGGATCGTGCGAGGGAACATACGACACCGGCGGAACCCAGGGAACACGCGGAAGCGCGGGACGACGGTCCGCACGCCGATTCCGGCCGTTCCACGACGGACGCGACCGCCCTCGAACTCCTGGTCCACGGCGTCGGCGGCACCACCCCCGAACGCATGCTCGACGATCCCCGCACGGTCCGCGTCACCGGCGACGACACGGCCGCGGTCTTCCGGCGCATCGACGACGCCGACGCGGAGAAACGTCCCGCCGACTACCGCGGCAAGCCCGTCCCCGAGGCCTACGTCTGGTGCAACCTCACCTCCGGGAACAGCTCGCGTGCCCTGTGGCTGTTGCTGCTGCCGTTCATGGTCGTCAACCTCGCGCACTGGATGCGCCCCAGCTCCCGCGGCCGCCGAAGCACGGTACGTCTCTACGGCCTCCTCGTCCGCCTGGCCGGCCTGACCCTGACCGTGCTGCTCGTCGCGGCGGCCTGCGAGGTCGCGCTCGACCTGACCGCCTGGCAGTGCGCGGGCGCACGCGCGTGCGCGGAGGCGCACACCTGGCTCGGCTTCCTCTCTCCGGCCGTCTCCGACGGCGGCTGGTGGAGCCAGCCCGGCCGCCGCCTCGCCGTGGCGGCCGTGGTGCCCACCGCGCTGACCGGTCTCCTGTGGTACCTCTCCCACCGCACCTGGAGCGAGTACGAGTCCCAGCGCCCGATGGACCGCGACGACGGCCGTCCCGAGGACGAGAAGACGGCACCCGACGCAGCCGGTGGCGGCGACGCGACGCACCTCGCAGCCGACATCGAGGACACGACCCGCGTCGCACTCGGCCGGCCCGGCTTCTGGTACGGCCGCCGTCTCGTCGCCAGGCTCCGCGCCGCCCACGCGGCGGCCGGATTCCTCACCGTCGCGGCGGCGGTCGGCACCTCGGCCGCCCGCCACGACCGCCGAACGGACGGACCTGCCCTCCTGGAACTCCTGGGCTGGCTGCTGAACTCGGCCCTCGTGCTGCTGGCGGGGACCGTCGTCTGGGTGGTCTGCCGCAGGGGCCGCAGCGAGCGGCGCCTCGACACACGCCTCGACGGGACCGTGGTCCGCCGCCTGCCCGCCTGCTCGATCGCCGTGCTCGTCCTGGCCGTGGTGTACGCCGGGTGGTCGCGCCCCGGCTGGAGGTCGACGGGTCGGCTGCCGGGCGACCTGACCTTCGGCGGGATCACCCTGGTGCAGGGCCTGCTCGTCATGGCGCTCGGCGTGGTCGCCCACACCCTGTACCGCTCCCGCCCCGACCCCCGCACCGCCATGTACGGTCTGGCCGGCCCCGCCGTCGCGATGCTCGCCTGCGCCCTCGGCGGCGTGATGTCCGCCGGTGTCGCCCAGCGCGTCGCCGACTGGCTGGGCGGCACCGACGACGCCCTCTCCGGCCCACCCGTCCTCCTCACCTGGCAGGCCTCCGTCATCCCGCCCCTCCTCGTGGTCCTCCTCGGCCTCCTCGGCTGGCTGGCCCGCCGCACCTGGGTCCTGCGCAGAGCGGAGACGGCGGCGGTGGAGCGGGAGTACGGCCTGGTCGGCGAAGGGCCGCAGGAGCAGGCGAAGGGACTGCCGGGCCAGGAAGGGGTGCCGGACCCAGGAGGACCGTCGAGCCCGGTGGAACCGTCCGTCCCGCGCGAGCCGACGGCGCCGGGGGGCCCTGGCGGGCCGCGGCCCGAGGAGCACGAGGCGCAGGACGCCGGCCGTACCCGCCGCATCGCGCGCACCCGCGCCATGGCGGCCCTCACCGACCGGGCGCCACGCATCGTCGCCGTCACCTCCACGGTGACCCTGCTGCTCGGCGCCGCTGCCCTCACCGGCGCCCTGGTGACGGGCGAGACACCGGCGAGGGCGGCGCAGGGCTCGTACGACGTCGTCGAGGGAGCCGCCCAGACCGCGCAGGCACTGGGATCCTGGCTGATCGGCGTGGGCTTCCTGCTGTTCGTCACCTGGGGCCGCCGGGCCTACAAGGACGCCTCGGCGCGGCGGACGATCGGCATCCTCTGGGACGTGGGCACCTTCTGGCCCCGCGCCGCACACCCGTTCGCACCGCCCTGCTACGCCGAGCGGGCCGTACCCGACCTGACCTGGCGCATGGCGACCTGGACCCGCGCCACCGGCGGCCGGCTCGTCATCTCCGGCCACTCCCAGGGCAGCGTCCTCGCGGCGGCCGCCGCCTGGCAGCTGACCCCGTCGGTCCGCGGACGCGTCGCGCTGCTCACCTACGGCTCACCGCTGGAGCGGCTCTACGGACGCTGGTTCCCCGCCCACTTCGGCCCGGAGCCGCTCGCGGCCCTGCACCGGGAGGTCGACCGCTGGCGCAACCTGTACCGCCGCACCGACCCCATCGGCGGCCCCGTGCGACTGACGAGCCGGCACGGGCCGCAGGTCGACGCCGAGCCCTTCCCGGACCCGCTCGCCTACGGCCGCACCGGCGCCCACCCGCTGCCCGCCCCGATCCTCGGCCACTCCGACTACCAGGCCGACCCGGCCTTCGTGGCCGAACGGAAGCATCTGCTGGACCGACTCGGCACCGAGCTGCCCGGCCCGCGGACGTCGCCCTAGTCCGGGCAGGTGACATCCCGCGCGGGGCGCTCGCCCGTGGTCAGGAACGAGGTCACGGCATGGTTGCCGCAGGCGTTGCCCGTCCCCAGGTAGACGCCGTGACCGCCCCGCTCGACCGTGACGAGCCGCGCCCGGTCGCCGAAGGCCCGACGCATCCGCAACGCCCCGACGTACGGGGTGGCCGGGTCCCGTCGGTTCTGGATCATCAGGATGTTGGACGGGCCCCGGTCGGTGAGCCTCGTGGGCTGGTCGGCGGGGGTGTCCTTCCAGAAGGCGCAGGGGAAGATGTTGCCCGGCAGTCCGGCCGTGAGCGGATACCGCGCCCGGTTCGCGGCCACCGCCCGCTCGTACCCGGCCACCGACCGGGGCCAGCGCACATCGTTGCAGATCACGGCCATCGTGACGGCGGCGTCCTCGTCACTGAGCGGTCCGGCGACCGCCGGCGGCAGCACCGGGGTGGCGTCCGGCGTCATGGCCGCACGCATCAGCCCCGCCAGCCGGGGGAAGACGGCGTCGTCGTAGAGGGAGTCGTACATGACCTGCCTCAGCAGGTTGCCGGTGAGCGGCACGCCCGGTGTCGTCGACTCCCTCGGCGCGCGGTCCAGCTCCGCCGCCAAGGAGAGGAACAACGGCCGGATCTCCGCGGCCCGCCGGGCGAGCCGCAGACCCTGCGCGTCCCGGGCCGGATCGGCGGCCCAGGCCGCGAAGTCCGGGAACCGGTCCTCCGCGCCGACCGCCATGTTCGCCACCCAGGCCCTCTCGACCCGCCGAGGATCGGGGTCGTCGTTACTGTCCAGCACCCAACGGTCGGTGCGCTCGGGGTACTTCTGCGCGTACACGGCGCCGACATAGGACCCGTACGACACGCCGTACGCCGACAGCTTGTCCTCGCCCAGGGCCTGCCGCAGGCGGTCGATGTCGCGTACCTCGTTGGCGGTGCTGAGGCTGCGCAGCACGGCACCGCCGTTGCGGGCGCACGACTCGGCGGTGCGGCGGGAGCGGGCGACGTTCTCCGCGATGCCGCCGTCCGGCGCGGGCCAGGGTCGTAGGGTCACCAAGTGCCGGTCGGCTGGGGGGAGTTCACAGGACGCCCGGGTGCTGGCTCCCACGCCGCGCGGGTCGAGGCTCACGATGTCGTACGTGGCGCCGAGTTCACGGCGCAGTGCCTCGCCCTGCCGGGTGAGTCTGGCGATGCCGGAGCCGCCGGGGCCACCGGGGAGGACGAGCAGGGTGCCGCGTCGGGCTTCGGGGCGCTCACTGGGCAGTCGGGAGACCGCGATGCGCAACCGGGGGCCGTCGGGGGCCCGGTAGTCGACCGGCACGGTCAACACGGCGCACTCCTGGCCGGCCGGACCGCCCGGCTGGACACAGGGGCGCCAGGCGAGCGCGGGTGAGGACGACGAGGCGAGAGCCGGGGTCGTGGCCGTCAGCACGGTGCCGACGACCGAGGCGGTCAGGGCGAGGACCAGGACGTTTCGCGTGCGAAGTGTCATGGCCCCATGCTGTCCAAGGGGCCACTGCCGCCCCATCCGGCAACCCGGTCACTCGGGGGTGGGGTTGGCCCCCGGCCTACGGACCTGCAGCCCCCCGGCCTCCGGGTGCGCCGTCCCCGTCCGGCGGAGCCGTCGCACCCGCCGGCGGCGGGCCTACGGCAGCTCCGGCAGGTCCTCCGCGTACAGCAACGTCAGTTCGTCCGTGCTCGGTTCGTCGACCTGGGCGACCCGGCTCGCGTGCCGCTCGACCATCGCCTCGAAGGTCTGCCGCGCGGTACGGCCGTTGCCGAAGGCCGGACCCTTGGGGAGGGCGGTGAAGTACTTCAGCAGGGCGTCGCCCGCGCCCGGCGCCAGCCGGTACTCGTGCTCCTCGGCCTGCTGCTCCACGATCCGCAACAACTCGTCGGGGACGTAATCGTCGAAGGTGATGGTGCGTGAGAAGCGGGACGCCACACCGGGGTTGACGGTGAGGAAGCGCTCCATCTCGGCCGTGTAGCCCGCGACGATCACCACGACCGCGTCGCGGTGGTCCTCCATCAGCTTCACCAGCGTGTCGATGGCCTCCTTGCCGAAGTCCCGCCCGGAGTCCTCCGGCGACAGCGCGTACGCCTCGTCGATGAACAGCACACCGCCACGGGCCCGTCCGAACGCCTCCTGGGTGCGGATGGCCGTGGAGCCGATGTGCTCGCCGACCAGGTCCACCCGGGACACCTCGACGAGATGTCCCTTCTCCAGGACGCCGAGCGAGGCCAGGATCTCGCCGTAGAGGCGGGCGACCGTGGTCTTGCCGGTGCCGGGGGAGCCCGTGAACACCAAGTGCCGTTTGACCGATGCCGCCTTGAGGCCGGCCTGCTGGCGGCGACGGCCCACCTCGATCATGTCGGTGAGGGCGCGGACCTCGCGCTTGACGCTGTCCAGGCCGACCAGCGCGTCGAGTTCGCCGAGGACCGCCTTCGAGCTCCGCGTCGACGGCTCGGGCTCCACGGGGGGTACGGCGACCGGCGGCTGTTCGGTGGTGCGCCGGCCCGGGATCGAGCCCAGCAGACCGGGCGACTGGGCCGCGTTCTGCGTGGCCGTCTCCCGGGTGGCCGGGGGCCGTACGCCCGCGCTCTCGTCGCTCGCGCAGTCCTCGACCACCGGACCGCCGCCGACGGTGCCGGGGCCGCCGTCCGCGAACTCGTAACCACCGCGCGCGCAGCGTTCCGTACGGCATCTGCGCAGGGTCGACCGGCAGCCGTCGATGATGTGGAAGCCGTAGCCGCCGCTGCCCGTGACCCGGCAGTCGAGGAAGCTGCCGCGCCCCTCGGCGGAAACGTAGAAGCCGGCCTCGGCGGGCGAGGTCACCGTGCAGCGCTCGATCGTCGGGTCGGCGCCCTTGGTGACGATCACGCCGGTCTGGGTGCCGTCCACGGTGCAGCCGTTGAGGGTGCCGCCGCTGCCGTGGTCGCGGAACCAGGCGCCCGTGGCGGCGTCCCGGATACGGCAGTCGTCGAGCTGCGCGGTGGCCCCGTCGCTCACGGACACCGCCGTGTTGCGCACCTGCGACAGGTCACTGTCGACGACGTCCGCGCGGGAGCCCCGGTCCAGCACGAACAGCGCGTCCGGCACGTCGTGCACCCGGCAGGACTCCAGCACCGCCGTCGCGCCGTCGCTGATCCAGACCGCCGGGTAGTCGCCGGTGCTGTCGAAGATCTCGCACTGGTTGGCGTCCACCCGCGTGCCCGGGTCCCACACCGACAGGCCGTTGCGCCCGAACTGGCGGACCGAGGTGCGGGTCAGGGTGAGGACGGAGCGCGAGCGGAGATCCACCGCGTTCTCCGGGATGTCATGGATGCGGCAGTCCGCGAGGGTGAGCACGGCGTCCGTGTCGAGGGTGACCCCGTCGGCCGTCGTCCGGTGCACATCGCAGTCGGTGAGATGGGCCGTGGCCCGCCCGGTGATCTGCACGCCGCTGCCGCGGACCTCGTAGACCTCGCAACCGACCGCCTCCAGCGCGGAGTTCTCCCCGGTCGCCGTCAGGCCCGAGCCCGAGGTGTGGTGGATACGGCACCGCTCCAGCCGCGGATGGCCGCCGCCGCGCACCGCGACCCCGGCCTGGCCGGCCGCGACGACCTCGCACTCCTCGAACACACCGCCGCCGCCGTCGACCACGGCGATGCCGATGCCGGCCGGGTTGTCGACCGTGCAGCGTCGGACCGTGGGGCGGGCGCCGCCGCGTACCTCGATACCGGCCGCGGAGCGGGTGACGATCCGCAGGTCCAGCAACTCGGGGGTGCCGTCCTCGACGAGCAGCGCGGGCGCCGCGGCGTCCTGCCCCTCCACATGCAGATCCTGCACGACGGCCGAGGCGGAGACGGTCAGTGGTACGCCGTCCACGGGCGCGATGCGGACCGAGCCGGGCGATCCCTCCGGACCGCGCAGCGTGACCCCGCGCTGCACCACGAGGTTCTCCCGGTAGGTGCCCGGAGCGACGATGAGCACGTCGCCGTCGCTCGCTGCCTCCAGGGCCGCGGCGAGCGACGAGTACTCACCCGTGCGGCGCCGCCACCGCGATGTGCCGGTGTGCGTCACCTGGACCGTGCCCTGTGCCATGGCGTTGCTGTGCCCCCACCTCGTGGAACGCGGGTCGATGCCGAACAGTTCGGCTGGTCGGTCCACCGTAGCGTGCGCGGGCGGGGGGAGTTGACCGGAGTGCGAAGGCGGTCAGCTGCCCGCGCCCGTCCTGCCCCAGTCCGGCCCGGCCTTGTCCCATGCCTGGTCCCAACGGGTGTAGCGATGGCGGACCATGCGCCAGACGATCAGCCGTCTGACCCCCTCGACGAGTCCCGCGCTGAGTACGGTGGCGCCGAATCCGGCCAGCACCGCGTGGGTCGTCGCGGTGACGGTGTCCAGGGGGCGTCCCACCGTCCGGCCCTGGCCGTCCGTCCACAGCGTGAAGTGGTCACCGGGCTGCGGGGTCTTGAGGTTCGCCATGACCGTGCCGTGTCGTCGGGTGCCGTCCGGGCCGGTCCAGTCGGCGACGACGCGGCTCTGCCGGTCGCGGGTCGTCGCGGTCTCCGGATCCGGGTCCAGCGGGGAGCCGTCGACCTTCTTGACGACCGTGGCCGTGACCCGGTGGCGGCTCTGCTGCTGGTCGCGCACGGACTGCTGCAGGGCGCTCTGGGCGGTGGTACCCACGACGGCGCCGATCAGCGGCGCGGCGACGAGGATCAGCACGAG
Source organism: Streptomyces akebiae (assembly GCF_019599145.1). Classification (NCBI taxonomy): domain Bacteria; kingdom Bacillati; phylum Actinomycetota; class Actinomycetes; order Kitasatosporales; family Streptomycetaceae; genus Streptomyces; species Streptomyces akebiae. The sequence continues at coordinate 9,496,950 of NZ_CP080647.1, forward strand.
CGCCGCGAACGCAAGCCAGGCCTCGACCAGATCGGTCGTCCGCCGCAGCGGGTTGTGACGCCAGCGCCACAGTCCGCCGAACGCCCGTAGCCCACCGATTGCCCGCACCGCCCCACACCCCCTTACGCGTCCGTGATGGCCCCCGGCGGAGCCGTCCACGCGCGGTCCCGGTCAGGAGAGGGGGAAATCACCCTCCCACCGGCCTTCTCATGAACTTCTCACAAAGGCCCAACGGACGGACCCGTGGTGTGTGTTCCCTGCACACGAACCGAATCGTAGGAGATTGAATTTTCAAGATGAAGCCGGGGTTCTCTCTCACGACCGCCCAGAACTCATCGAGATCGAACTCCCTATTCGAGTACCCGCACCGGATCGCCGACCCGTAGCGTGCCCGCGGATTCCGGAACGAGGTTCTGCCCGAAGACCAGCTTGTCGCCGAAACGGCGGTGACGCGCGAGGGTGCGCAGCGGCTCACGGCCGCGCTCGGCGGTGTCCTGGTCGGTGGTGGTCACCACGCACCGGCCGCACATCTTGGCCACCCGGAAACTCACTTCGCCGATGGCGACGCGCCGCCAGCCGTCCTCGGCCCAGGCGTCCGTGCCGTCGAGGACCACGTTCGGCCGGAAGCGGCTCATGGGCAGGGGGCCCTCCTCGGCGTGGTCGCCCTGTGCGACCAGGTCGTTGAGCGCGGCCAGCGAGGCGAGCGTGGTGAGCAGCAGCGGATAGCCGTCGGCGAAGCTGACGGTCTCGCCGGGGCGGGCGTACTCGGGGTCGATCGGTCGCCGGGTCGCCGGGTCGTCGAGGTGTACGAGCCGTACGGGGACGCCCAGGTAGCCGCTGAACCAGGTGTGCGCCACGGCGTCGGCGGGGACGCCCTCCACCTTGTCCCGCCAGATCTCCACGGTGGTCGTGTCGGTGGCCGCGGGCACCGGGACGGTCAGCGGCTCGCGGCCGGGCGCGGACAGCAAGAGACCGCCGCCGGGCAGGAGCCCGGCGGCGGCCAACGCCATACGCGGATGCGGACGTTGAGTGATGACCTTGCCCGAGTCGTCGACCAGCACCCAACGGCGGTCGCCCGCCAGCCCCCAGGGCTCCACGACGGCCTTGTCGGGGGCGAAGCCCCGGGCCGCCTTCAGCGGGTGGACATGGATCGAGTGCAGTGACGGATTCCCCATGGCGTCATCCTGCCAGCAGGCTGTGACAACCCCACGCGAAACGTTCCAGAAGCCTCAGTACCCGCGGTACTGCTGGCCGTTGTACGGGTCCTGCTGGTAGGGGGCCGCCGGGGCCGGGCGGGGTGCCGCCGGGCGCATGGCCTCGTAGCCCGCCATCGGACGTTGTTGCTGCTGCGGCGGCTGGGTGCCCGGGTAGCCCCGCGGGCCCGCGGCCTGCTGCGGGATGTACGCGTTCGGCGCCTGCTGGAGCGGCGAGGGCTGCTGGGCCTGCGGATAGCCGTAGGCGGGCTGGGAGGGACCGGCCGGCAGCGCGGGCAGCGCCGACGGGAGGGCGGGCAGGTTGCTGCCCGGGGTGTCGTACTGGGCGGGTACCCGGATCGGGGCGATCTGAGGGGTTCCCCGCTCGGCGACGAGAGAGTCGTAGATCGGGGTGTCCGCGAAGGACGAGGCGGAGTAGTAACCGCCGCCGTAGGTGGAGCGGGGGGAGGTCATGGCACATAAGTTAAGCCCACGATGTGCTGGTTGGGGAGACCGATAAGAGGGTTGTTTTCCGTGTCGGCCGTGACGCCGGATCCCCAATGCGAGCGAACTCGGCGAAAAAGGGCAGCAAAGCGCGTTCTGATCGTGTAAAGGCCGAGTTCCCGGCGGGTTACCGGCGGTTGACCGAAGGATCCTTCGGTACGGGTTCTGGGGGTTCCGGGGCCCGGGGGAATAGGTTGGGCCGACAACGGATCCGGCCGGATCCGACGGACTGCGTGGGACGCGGCCTGGTGACGACCTTCTGGATGACCTTCTGATGGGGGCGGACATGTCAATGCCGAAAGGATCGAACACCGCGGTGCCGACGGGCGCGCTGCGCGTGGAACTGGGCTGGCGCTCCGGATCGGGCGTGCCCGACACGGACGCCTCGGCGCTGTTGCTCGTCGGCGGGAAGGTGCGCTCGGACGCCGACTTCGTCTTCTACAACCAGCCCACGCACTCCTCCGGCGCCGTCCGGCACGAGGGCAAACGGGACGCCGGAGGGCAGGTGACCGACTCGCTCCTCGTCGACCTCGCCCGCGTGGAGCCCGCCATCGAGACCGTGGTGCTGGTCGCCTCGGCGGACGGCGGCACCTTCGGGCAGGTACCCGGACTGTACATCCGGGTGCTCGACGAGCGGGCGGGTACCGAGGTCGCCCGCTTCGACAGCGCGGACGCCGGCGTCGAAACCGCTTTCGTCCTCGGGGAGTTCTACCGTCGCCAGGGCGCCTGGAAGTTCCGCGCCGTCGGCCAGGGCTACAGCACCGGCCTCGAAGGCCTCGCCACCGACTACGGGATCACGGTGGACGAGCCCCAGCAGGCGGCGGCACCGACGCCCGCGCCCGTGGCCGCGCCGGCCCCCGTCGCCCCGCCCGTCACCGTGCCGCCTCCGGTGACGACCGCCCCGCCGCCGCCCCCCGCCCCGCCCGTGGCGCCCCCGGCACCGGTCCGTCTCACCAAGGTGACGCTCACCAAGGAGGCCCCGTCGGTCTCCCTGACCAAACAGGGCGGCACCTCCGGCGCCATGCGCGTGAACCTCAACTGGGAGGTGCGCAAGCAGTTCAAGGGATGGGGCAGCAAACTGGGCCGAGCGGTCGCCATGCACGCGGACCTCGACCTCGACCTGTGCGCCCTGTTCGAACTCTCCGACGGCAGCAAGGGCGTCGTCCAGGCACTCGGCAACGCCTTCGGCTCACTGCACCAGCCGCCCTTCATCCACCTCGACGGCGACGACCGCACCGGCGCCGTCAGCAGCGGCGAGAACCTCACCGTCAACCTCGACCACAAGCAGTACTTCCGGCGCATCCTGATCTTCGTCACCATCTACGAGGGCGCCCGTTCCTTCGCCGATCTGCACGCCACGGTCACGCTCCAGCCGCAGCACGGCGCACCCATCGACTTCTCGCTCGACGAGTGCACGGTGCCCTCCACCGTGTGCGCCCTCGCCCTCATCACCAACCAGGGCGGGGACCTCATCGTGCAGCGTGAGGCCCGCTACCTCGTCCCCGAGCGCGGAGTGAGCCCGCAGCGCACCGTCGACTACGCCTACGGGTGGGGCATGAACTGGACCCCCGGAAGGAAATAGCCGTCCCTGCGAGAGACGAGGGGTCCCGCACACCGGGGAGAGCTTCCGGTGCGGGACCCTAGCTCTCGTCCGGGGCCGGGGCCGGGCGGGCGTAGGTACGGCCTTTCCAGGCCGCGCCGCGCCCCCGGTGGTGCCGCACCGCCGAGTCCACCGTCATCAGCAGGTACAGCAACGCGGTGAACGGCAGCAGGGGAGCGAGGTACGGCTGCTGACCGTAGTAGCGGAGCATCGGCACGTACGTCGCCGTCATCAGCAGCCAGGCGAGCCCGCCGAGCAGTGCCGTCGCCGGGTCCGCCGTGGCCAGGCCCGCCACGAGCGCGACCGGCGGGACGAGATAGACCAGGGCCAGGCCGAGGACCGTTCCGGCGAGCAGCAGCGGATTGTGCAGCAGTTGGGCGTAGGCGCTGCGGGCGATCATGTGCCACAGGTCGCCCAGCCGGGGGTAGGGCCGCACGCTGTCCACGCGCTCCGCCAGTCCCAGCCAGATGTGGCCGCCGCTCCTCTTGACCGCACGGGCCAGCGCCACGTCGTCGATGACGGACTGCCGGATCGCGTCCGGGACCCCTGCCCGCTCCGCGGCCTCGGCGCTCAGCAGCACACAGCCGCCCGCCGCGGCCGCCGTGCGCGAACCCCGTACGCCGATCCGGCGGAACGGATAGAGCTGGGCGAAGAAGTACACGAAGGCGGGCACGACGAGCGTCTCCCACCTGCTCTCGGCACGCAGCCGGGCCATCTGGGAGACCAGGTCGAAGCCGCCGGTGCGCGCGGCCGCCACCAACGCGCGCAGGCTGTCCTGGCGATGCGCGATGTCCGCGTCCGTCAGCAGCAGGAACTCGGGCCCACGCGCGCGTGCCAGCGTGATGCCGTGCCGCACGGCCCAGAGCTTGCCCGTCCAGCCCGCGGGCGGCTCCCCGGGCGAGGAGACGGTCAGGGGCAGGCCGCCGAACCGTCGGGACAGCTCACGGGCCAGGTCACCGGTCCCGTCCGTGCTGCCGTCGTCGACCAGGAACACCTCGGCCCGGCCCGGATAGTCCTGGGCCAGCAGCGACGGCAGGCTCTCGGGCAGCACGGCGGCCTCGTCACGGGCGGGGACGACGACACAGACGTCCGGCCAGTCGTCGGGGTCCCGGCGGGGTGGCAGGCGCACATCCGTGCGCCAGAAGAAGCCCTGGCCGAGTAGCAGCCACACCCAGGCGGCGAGTGATCCGGCGGCAATCCACGCGATGGCGCTCACGCCCGCAGTCTGCCCCACCGGAGCGGCCCCACCGAGGCCATCGTCTATCGTGGCCGGGTGAAGATCGCGCTCATGGACTCCGGTATCGGTCTGCTCCCCGCCGCCGCCGCGGTACGGCGACTGCGGCCCGACGCGGATCTCGTGATCTCCTCGGACCCCGACGGCATGCCCTGGGGCCCGCGCACCCCGAAGGACCTGACGGAGCGCGCTCTCGCCGTCGCCGAGGCGGCGGCCGCCCACCTCCCCGACGCGCTGATCGTCGGCTGCAACACCGCCTCCGTGCACGCCCTGCCCGCCCTGCGGGCCCTCCTCGAACCGGGTCTGCCGGTGATCGGCACGGTCCCCGCGATCAAGCCGGCCGCGTCCGGTGGCGGCCCCTTCACCATCTGGGCGACACCCGCCACCACCGGCAGCCCCTACCAGCGCGGCCTCATCGAGGAGTTCGCCGACGGCGTCCCGGTCACCGAGGTGCCCTGCTGGGGACTGGCCGAAGCCGTGGAGCACGCCGACGACGCGGCGATCGACGCCGCCATCGCCGCTGCGGCCGCGCTCACCCCTGCCGACGTGACGACCGTCGTCCTGGGCTGCACCCACTACGAACTCGTCGCCGAACGCATCCGCGCGGCCGTCCAGCAGCCCGGCCACCCGCCTCTCGTCCTGCACGGCTCCGCCGGCGCCGTGGCCGCGCAGGCGCTGCGCCGCATCGGTGAACTGCCCGAGCCCGAGGCCGACTGGAGCGGGTCGAAGCTGACGGTCATCCTCAGCGGCCGCGAGGGCTCGCTGCCCGCCCCGGCGCTGGCCTACGAGGAGGGCAGGCTGCTCGCGACAGCCGGTGCGGCGCCGGCCGTCCGGGCGGACCGGTAACGGTCCGCGACCAGGTGCCCGCGCAGCGGAACCTGAGTAGTCTCAAAGCCATGAGGGACCACCCCCACGGCGAGACGGGCACCCCCGAGGGCCCGCACCCCGAGGTCTGGACCGGCCGCGCGACCAATCGCGGCCAGTGGCTGCTGGCACTCGGCGGCGCCGCCTGCATGGCACTGGGCATCGAACTCGCGGTCGACTCCGCGTGGACGTCCGGTGTCGCCCCGCTCGTGATGTCCGTCGTCGGCTGCATCGCGGCCGGGCTGCTCGTCCTCTTCGGCACGCTCGCGTTCGTGCACGTCTCCGTGAAGGTCGACGAGGAGTGTCTGGAAGTCCGCTGCGGCCACATCGGTGTCCCGCGCCGCCGCATCCCCCTGTCCCAGGTGGCCGACGTCGTCTTCGCCCCGTGCGTCACGCCCCACCAGTGGGGCGGTTGGGGCTACCGCTGGCGGCCCGAGAAGGGCACCGCCGTCGTCGTACGACGGGGCGAGGCCGTGGTGCTTCGCCTCTGGGACGGTCACACGTTCACGATCACCGTGGACAACGCGGAGACGGCCGTGAACGTCATCCGCGCCCGGCTCACCCCGAAGGCGTCCGGCGCCGCGCACTGACGCCCCGCACGCCGCCCGGCCCGACGCCCCTAGTGGGACTCCGTTAGGTCTGTCTCGATCTTGGCCTTTGGTGTGACCTGCGGGGCAGGGGTTGGTGGCTGGTGGTGCAGATGCCGGTCCAGCACCTCAGGACGTCCTGGAGGGCGTCGAGGACTTGGTAGGGGGTGAGGCCGGTCCGGGCACTTCTGGGGCCAGGCGCTGTTCGGTGAGGAAGGCGTGGGTGGCGGTCACGAGGGTGACGTGGTGGTGCCGGCCCGGCCGGGAACGCCCTTCGAAGTGGTCCAGGCCCAGGCCGTGCTTGAGTTCGCGGTAGTCGTGCTCGATGCGCCAGCGGACCTTCGCCAGACGGACCAGGCCGGCGATCGGGGTGTCGTCCGGCAGGTTGGACAGCCAGTAGTCGGTCGGCGCTTCGGCGTCGGCAGGCCATTCGGTCAGCAGCCAGCAGTCTGGCAGGATCCCGTCCCACCAGCCCTGTTCGGCCGAGGCCGCGGCTTTGATCGGCCGCTCGACAGCTTTGCCGGCCGGGCGCACGCGCACGGTGGCGTAGCGGGAGCGTAACTCCCCTCGCGAGCCGTGTCGCCAGGTGAGATGGGCGAATGCCTCCTGTCCGAGGGCGGCGGCCAGGGCTGCCACGGATGGTGCCGTCTGCCGGTAGCGGGGCTGGGGCCAGCAGCCGACCGGCCCGTTGCGGGCCGGGGCCACGGGCTTCGTCTCGAAAGAGTGCGCGCTCACGTCCGACCGGACGGCCAGGACGTAGGCAAGTCCGCGCTCGGACAGCGCCGCCCGCGGGTGAGCGCAGGAAGACCTAACGGAGCCCTACTAGCCGCTCCAATATCGGGTCGTTCAGACGCTCCTGGGTGAGCCGGGATACAGTGAAGGCGGGCGCGATGGCGTTGACCCGTACTCCGTCGGCCCCGAGGGCGAGGCTCTGCAGATCACCGCATCGAGGTTCACCGAGCGCTGGCGCTCCCAGGCGTCGTCGTCGAAGGCGTTGACGCCGCTGGGCTCGTACGTGCCGGCGTTGGCGAAGTTGACGTCCAGGTGGCCGAAGCGTCGGACGACTGCCGCCACCGCGCCGTCGAGCGCGGTGGCGTCCGTGATGTCGGCTTCGATCACCTCCACGCGCTTGGTGTCAAAGCCCGCCACGGTCTCGTGCAGCGGCTCCCGACGGCGGCCGAGGACCGCCACCGCACGCTCCCTCTTCGGGGAACGCGCGTGCGGTCGCCCGGCCGATGCCGGTGCCGGATCCCATGACCAGGATGACCTGGCCTTGGTAGGGGTAGGTGGTTCAGGCGATCACGCCTGCAGCGACTCCTGGAGGGCCGCGGCGGCGGCCTTGAGTACTTCGGCTGCCACGGCGACACCCTCGACGGGGCCGAGTTCGGTGTCCTCGTGCTCGATGTTGACCATCATGTCCGGGTCGACCTCGTGCAGGGCGCGTAGGAATTCGGTCCAGTAGGCGACGTCATGGCCCTTGCCGAGGGCGACGAAGTCCCACGCGGATGCCTTGGGCCACTCGTTGGCCCACTCGTCGCCGCCGAGGTTGGTGCGAGGCTCCTCGGGCGACAGACGGCGGAAGCTGTTGTCGAGCACGCCGTTGAGTGCTGCGTGTTCGGGGTTGATGCGGACGTCCTTGGCGGCGGCGTGGAAGACGAGTTCGCCGAGGTGGCGGACGACCGCGACGGGGTCCATCTGCTGCCAGAACAGGTGCGAGGCGTCCAGTTCGACGCCCACGTGGGTCGCGCCGGTGAGGTCGATGAGCTTGTGCACGTCGGCGGAGTTGAACACGACGTTCTGCGGGTGCAGTTCGAGGGCGACCTTGACGTCGTGGTCACGGGCGAGCCGGTCGGTCTCGCGCCAGAAGTCGGCGACGATCTTCCACTGGTGGTCCAGCACGTCCAGGGCCGCGGAGTTCCATGCGTTGACGATCCAGTTCGGGCGGGTGGCGCCGGGCTCGCCGCCGGGCAGACCCGACATGGTCACGAGGCGGTGCTGTCCGAGCCGTTCGGCCAGGCGGATGGAGCGGCGGATGTCCTCGGCGTGCTTTTCACCGATGACCGGGTTCGGGTGGAGTGGGTTGCCGTTGGCGTTCAGGCCGGCGATGGAGACGCCGGTGCCCTCGAAGAGACCGAGGAAGTCGTCCCGGGCGGTGTCACTGACGAGGATGTCGTCGAACTTCGGTACATGCACGGCGGGCAGGAAGCCACCGGTGTTGATCTCTATGCCCGTCAGGCCCAGGTCGGCGATGACTTTGATCGCCTCCGGAAGCGGCCGGTCGTGCAGGATCGCGTTGTACAGTCCCAGCTTCATTTCGTAGTTCCTCGGTCCTTCTCGATGATGACGGTGGTGCCGCTGACGAGGGCGGAGGAGCTCGTGCGAGCTCCCGCGTATGCAGGGCTGTGCCTGGCGTATACGGCACGAGTGGTGGGCAGCCCTGCAGTGGCGGTTCTCCTGCCGGAGAGCTGAACGGAAGGAGGCAAGCCGAGCCGACCTCACTGGACGGTGACGGCCTGTCCGCCGGCGTCGGCGGAGGCGACGATCGCATCGATGACGCGCAGGTTGTGCAGCCCGTCGGCAAGGGTGGGGCAGGACGGCAGCCCGTTCAGACCTGCGATCTGCTCCAGGAAGGCCCGGGCCTGCCAGACGAAGAACTCGTGCTGGCCGTGACCCACGCTGGGAAAGTCCATGGGCAGACCACCGGCGATGTAGGGGTGGCCGGGGCCGACCACGATGCGCCGGTAGCCGTCCACAGGGGCGGAGGCCGCCGAGTCCACGATGGTGAACTCTGCGGGACGCGACAGTTCGAAGGTGGCCGCGCCGCCCTTCGTGAACACCTCGAAGCCGAGGGAGTTGGCCAGACCGCGGGCGATGCGCGAGACGGAGAAGGTGCCGACGGCGCCGGAGGCGAAGGTCGCGGTGAAGGTGGCTATGTCGTCGTTCTCGACGAGCTCGCGTTCCTGGCTCACCTGTACGTCGGCCGAGTGGCCCACCGCGGTGCCCAGTGGCAGAGGTCGCTCGTGCACCTGGGTGGATAGCACGGCGCCCTGAACGCTCTGCACCGGACCGCAGAAGTACTCGCCGAGATCGATGAGGTGGCTGCCGATGTCGGACAGTGCCCCGGAGCCGGGTCCGCCCCGGTAACGCCAGCTCATCGGTGCCTCGGGGTTGTGGCCGTAGTCGCACCAGTAGTGTCCGTTGAAGTGTTGTACCGGCCCGAGCGTGCCCTCCCGCACCTGCTGCCGGATGGCGTTGATGGCGGGGGAGCGGCGGAAGGTAAAGCCTGTGGCCGCCACCAGGCCGGTTCCCTCGGCCGCCGCCACCATGGCCTGCGCGTCTGCCACACTCGGCGCGAGCGGCTTCTCGCACAACACGTGCTTGCCCGCCGCCAGCAGGGCTTCGACGATCTCGCGGTGCAGGTGGTTGGCGACCACGACGCTGACCGCGTCGATGTCGTCGGCCTCGACGATTGCCCGCCAGTCGGTCTCGGCCCGCTCGTAGCCGTAGCGGCGGGCGGCGTCCTGGGCGAAGGGCTCATGGGCGTCGGCGACAGCGACCAGGCGGATCCCGGGCAGCCCGTCGCCGTACAGCGTCGAGGCCTGTCTGTAGCCGTTGAGGTGGGCCCGGCCTGCCATTCCGGCCCCGATGACCGCCACCCCGATCGGTCGTGTGCTCATGATGGTTCCTCTCCGGCGCGCCGTTGTGCCGTGACTAGGGGGATGGGGACCGAGCGTCGTGGGCGCGGGTTTCACCTCGGGATCTACCAGCCAAGACCTCGTTTAAAGCGCTTTAAGCACTGGTACTATCGGCGGCGTTACGGGCGTATGTCAAGCGGTGCCGTAAATCCACGGGAGACCGCGTGGGCGACTTTGGCCCGGCTGCCCCCGCGGGCCTGGACGGCGCGATACCGCGTCCCCCGATCGGAGGACGTCACCGTGTGCGTCCACCGTCCTGCCCCAGCCGCCGGCGCTGTGGCCGGCCCGTCGTTTCGAGGGCTGCAGGATCACCGGTGCCAACTCGACGTCGTGTGCGGTGCTGGACGGCGACGGTGTCGACCGGGCCGTCGACGCCCTGGTGGGCCTCGGTAATCGTGCGGTCGTCACGGCAGTTGGGGCGAGGTTGTCATCGCCGTCGACCGTCGCCGCGGATACCGGAGCGCCATGCGCCGCCGCGGTCTCGTCTCGCTGATCGGGATCCGCCATGGTGCCACTGAGGAATCCGGCAGCGGGGCCGGGGCGGCATCCCGTCGGAGGACGGCGCTCTGTCGGCCGCCGTCGTGACGCCCCATGACCGGAGTGCCCTGGCCTCGCTGACTGCCTTCCGGCGGGCGGAGGAGAGGTTCCCGGCGCCGGTCCGTCGCGGGCTGCGGCGGCGCCCTTGTCCCCGCTGTGCTGCTTCATCTGACCGCGGTCGGCCAGAATGCCGAGGAGCAGGCCCCGTCAGGCCGTCATCGCCGTGGTCGTACACCTTGATCGGGGTGGTATCGCGTCCCGCGAGACATCTTTGCCTCCTCCCTCCTCCTGCGTGGAACCACATCGCAGCCGCGCTGATCGGGCGAACCGCTTGGTGCGTTCCGGCCACCGCCGGCCGCTGTCCGCGTGGGCGCCACATGTGTGCCCTATGCAGCCTTTTGCGGTCGGTGGTGGCGCAGTGCGCATTCTTCCGCGAAAAGGCCCTTGACACGTTTCGGAAACACAAGCATGCTCTGGCCACCACTTAAAGCGATTTAAAAGATCACGAATACGAACCCGCACTCACCAATCCGTCCGGCGTTGCCGTGATCGCCGCAGCACCCTCCTGGCGAGCTCTTCCGTCGCTCGCCCATGCCTGTAAGCCCCATCACGCGAATACCCGGTACTGCGGACGTGCCCGGTCTTCCCCGCGCAATCGCGCGCCCCGGTTCGTACGCGTCACCGTCGCACCACCACCCCGAGACATGCCTGGCCTCGCTCACACGCGCCTCGGCATCACTCAAAGGAGCACCCCGCACATGGATCACACCCAGTCCCGGCGACTGCTCGGTCGCCGTCCTGCCCGAAGAGCTCTGACCGCGGTGAGCCTGCTCGCCGTCATGGCGGTCGCGGCGACCGGATGCGCCAGCGGAAAGGCCTCGGGCGGCGATGGCGACCAGTCGTCCGCGCCTGCCGAGGGCGGATCGACGTCCGCCGCGAAGAACGGCAAGAACGCCATCTACGTCATCGGCGGCAAGCCCGACGACCCGTTCTGGTCCGCGGTCAAGCGGGGCGGCGAAGACGCGGCGAAGCTCGTGAAGTCCGGCGGCGGTTCTGTGACATTCCTCGGCCCCAAGACGTACGACAACCTCGGCCCGGACGCCGCCAAGCTGACGCTCACCGCGCTGTCGCAGAACCCGTCGGCGATCGTCGTACCGGACTGGGTGCCCGAGAACCAGGACGACGCGATCAAGCAGGCCGTGAAGCAGGGCGTGCCCGTCTTCATCTACAACGCGGGCGGTGTCGACGCGGCCGAGAAGACCGGGTCGCTCAAGTACATCGGATCGGACGACTACGAGGCCGGCAAGGCCGGTGGCGCCAAGTTCGCCGAAGAGGGCGCGAAGAACATCCTGTGCGTCAACACCGTGCCCGGCGCGGCGAATTCGGAGGCCCGCTGCGACGGCATCGCCGACGGTGCCAAGACCGAGGGGGCCAAGTCCAAGCAACTGCCCCTGCCCTCCTCCAACTTCGGCAACCCCTCCGCGGTGACCCAGGCCATCAAGGGCGCCCTGCTGAAGGACGACACCATTGACGCCCTCGTGACGATCGGCGTCCAGGACGCGGACAGCGCGGCCGCCGCGATCGACCAGGCGAGCGCGGCCGACAAGGTGAAGCTGGGCACCTTCGACCTCTCGGACAGCCAGCTCAACCGGATCAAGGCCGGCAAGCAGCTGTTCGCCATCGACCAGCAGCCTTACCTACAGGGCTTCTACGCGGTGTCGATAGCCAACCAGTACCTGTCCTACGGCGTGATCCCGCCGCAGAACCCGCTGCTGACCGGCCCGCTCCTGGTCACCAAGGACAACGTCGCCGAGGCGATCGCGGGCACGAAGGCCGGCGTCCGCTAGTCGGCGGAGGACCGCTCCCGGCCCGAGTCGCTCATCCCTCGTTCACCGTCCCGCGTTTCCCGCTCCGCGTTCCGCGTGGAGGTGCCGGGCCCCGGCCCGGGCGCGGCACCTCTCGCAGGCGTACGACGCGTCGCACATCCGAGATCCACAAAGGTGGTACCAGACCGATGACAACCTCCCTCCCGAAGACGACGGCCGGCCCGGAGACCGCCGTCATACCGGCGAAGCAATCCGAGAGCCGGCTGGGGCAGCTGCGCCATCGCCCCGAGGCTGGAGCGCTCATCGGAACACTGAGTGTCTTCGTCTTCTTCGCGATCTTCGGCGGTGAGAAGTTCCTCGCCCAGGCGGGGGCGGCGAGCTGGCTGAACATCGCCGCGGAACTCGGCATCATCGCCATCCCCGTCGGGCTGCTGATGATCGCCGGTGAACTCGACGTGTCCGTGGGCTCGGTGCTCGCGGGCAGCTCGATGACGCTGGCCATCGTGTCCGGGCACTGGGGCGCGCCGATGATCGTCGGCATCGTGCTCGCACTCGCGCTGGGTCTGCTCACCGGCCTGCTCAACGGGATTCTCGTCACCAGGAGCAACGTCCCCTCTCTGGTCGTCACCCTGGCCACCCTGTTCGCGCTCTCCGGGCTCACCCTCGGCCTGTCCCGGTTCACGACCGGTACCACCAGCGTCGCCATCGCCCCCGACCCCACCTCCAAGGCGATCTTCGGACAACTGATCGGCGGCCAGTTCGAGGTCGCGATCTTCTGGTGGATCGTCGTGGCCGTCGCCGTCACCGTGCTGCTGCAGGCCATGCCGTACGGCAACTGGATCTTCGCCATCGGCGGTGACAAGGAGAGCGCCCGCGCCAACGGCATCCCCGTCGCCCGCGTGAAGATCTCCCTGTACATGGCCAGCGGGTTCTGCGCCGCCCTCGTCGGCGTGATCCAGACCATCCTCTACAACGGCGCCCAGGTCGCCAACGGCCAGTCCTTCGTCTTCAACTCCATCATCGCCGTGGTCATCGGCGGCGTACTGCTCCAGGGCGGCTACGGCTCGGTCGTCGGCGTCGTACTGGGAACCCTGACCTTCGCCATCGTCAACCAGGGCATCTACTTCACCGGCTGGAACTCCGACTGGGCCGCCCTGATCCTCGGCGTCCTCATCCTTGCGGCGGTGCTGATGAACAACACGTTCCGTCGGCTCGCCCTGTCCCACAAGCCCCGCTCCGCGAAGAAGGCCTGACCATGACCACACCCCTTCTGCGCCTGGAAGGCGTCAGCAAGTCCTTCCTCGGCACCCACGCGCTGCAGGACATCTCCCTGGAGGTGGACGCCGGAAAGGTGCTGTGCCTGCTGGGCGACAACGGTGCCGGCAAGTCGACCCTCATCAAGATCCTCTCCGGGTTCCACAAGCCGACCACCGGCACGATCGAGGTCAACGGCGTCCCTGCCGTCTTCGACAGTCCGCGTGACGCCAGTGCCCAGGGCATCGCCACCGTGCACCAGTTCGGCGGTACGTTCCCGTTGATGGGCGTCGGCCGCTGCTTCTTCGTCGGGGCCGAACCCACCAAGGGCTGGGGCCCGTTCAAGTTGTTCGACAAGAAGCTGGCGGGCGAGATCGCCGTCCGCGAGATGCAGTCCCTCGGCATCACCCGCGTCACCGACGGCGCCCGCCTGGTCGGCAGCCTCTCCGGCGGCGAGCGCCAGGCCCTGGCCATCGCCCGCGCCGTCTACTTCGGCGCCAACGTCCTCATCCTCGACGAGCCCACCGCCGCCCTCGGTGTCAAGGAGGCCGCCCACGTCCTGCGCATCATCATGCAGGCCCGCGCCAAGGGCGTCGCCGTCATCCTCGTCACCCACAACGTGCGCCACGCCATGATGGTCGGCGACCACTTCGCCGTCCTCATCCGCGGCCAGAAGGCCGACGACTTCCGCAAGGGCGAACGGACCCGCGAGGAGATCACCGACCTCATGGCCGGCGGCGAGGCCATGGCCGACCTCGAGGCCGAACTCGCGGAGCTTCAGGCCGGCGCCTGAGCCCAGCGCTCCGGGCCCGACCACCCGCTTCGGCCACCGACTTCGCGTCCCTCCCCCGCGAGCCGGAGGCCGAGATACGCGGCGCGACCGGAAACGGTACGCGCTGCCCCCAGCCCGTACCGGGTGGAGCTCACTCTCCGCCCGGTACGGGCGCGACTGCGGTCGACCCGGCGGGTCTGGGCACGGCAGGTGACGTCGTGCATGGGCAGACGGCCCGTGAGTAGGGATGCAGGGCGCCTGGCGAGTGCCGGGCGACCTGGCATGAGCCATCTTGGATGCGGGAGAAGAATGGGCGTATCGCACTCTGAGTGGGGGAGCGGCTGGGGTCGTCGCGACTCTGGTGGAGGTGAGACGGTGGGGAGAGGGCGAAATCACCCACGACGCCGAACTGTCGAACCGCGTCGACACGTCCGGCGACTCACGGACGGCGCGTGCCGTTGTAGACGAACACGGTGTGATCGCCGACTGGAAGGAGGGCGCTCGTCGCCTACTCGGCTGTGCGTCTGCGAAGGGACGAAGAGATCTCCGCGGAGGCACTGCGTCGACTTCCGAGCCTGCCGAGGTGGAGCGGGAGGGTCCGGCTGCGGCACCACGACGGATACCAGGAAGTCCGGTACAGGTCGCCGGAGAGATCCGCAAGCAGGCTCCTTTGGCGAGGGCGACCTGTTGCCGGCCGAGGAGATCACCGCCCGGGCCGCGGTCTGCATCGACAGTCCTGCGGGTGTCGTCGATCTCATGGATACCGGCCGGTCCCCCGTTGGGACTGGGCGGGTTGCCGTTCGAGACCACCGAGATCACCCTTCCTGAGGGAAGCCTGCTCGCTCTCTGTACCGATGGGGCTGGTCGACTCCCGGGAACAGGACCTCGACGAGGGAACCGCGCGCCTGTGCAGCGCCCTCGCCCGTCCCGCGTTGTACGGTCCGCGTCCTCTGGACGATCTTTGTCACGACGTGCTCGCCACCGTGCCACCCGAGCACCCAGCCGACGACATCGCCTGCTCATCGCCCGCGCCCAGGCCCTCGATCCTCAGCACGTCGCCGCCTGGAATCTGCCGACCGACCCCTCCATGGCGGCCAGGGCACGCGAGCTTGTCACCGCGCAGCTCGATGCGTGGAATGTGTCGGAGGCGTCCTTCGCCATTGAGCGTTTTCAGTACGGCCACTGATCGTGTGACGTCGATGGGTGCGCAGTGCACGAGGCTCCCGTGCCGTCGGGGGAGGTGTTCGAAGTCTCAACCCACAGGTATAGAAGCCGCGTTGGTTCCGTATTCTGCCGCACTCGACCTGCCTCACGCCCTGGTCGAGTCGGTGACGATGCTCATCGTCACCCACGAGGGTGACCGCCGTTGCAAGCTCCCGCCGCACCAGCGTGCGCTGGTCAGGTTGGTGTACCTGCGCGCCGGCGGAGCGTGTCCCGATAGGGGTCTTGGCCTCGAAGACACCGTCACAGTTCTGACCGTTCCACCGACCGGCGCTGACTATCGGTACGTCGTCGAACAGGAAGCACCGTGATCACCCTCTGCATGCCTGCGGCCTTTCCTGCTGCCCACGCTGTCGAGGCCGCGGCCGAGCCGCGCGTGGTGGTGCTCGGCGTCGACCTCACAAGGACGCGCACGTCGCCGTCCTTGACCACCTTGGCGGACTGCTGAGCAGCGGGGAGTTCCCGGCCACCGCGGCCGGCTACGGCCAGCTTCTTGACTGGACACGTCGGTGCGGGACGGTGCTGCGGGCTGGGTTGGAGTGCACCGGCTCCTACGGTGCGGGACTGGCCCGCTACCTCGCGACCCAGCAGGTTTGCGGTGGTGGAGGTTGATCAGCCTGATCGATCCACCCGGCGCCGGCGCGGCAAGACCGACGCCGTCGACGCCGAGGCTGCCGCCCGGGCCGCGCTGTCCGGCATCGCACGGGCGCTACCGAAGAGCGGCGACGGGCAAGTGGAAGCGCTGCGGATGCTCCGGTTGGCGAAGAACTCCGCGGTCGAAGCAGGGAAGTCGAGAGCGGCTCCAGCTCCTCGCGCAGGGCGGGGGGAGCGTTGACCCCGACACCCCGGAACAGCTGGCCGGCGAGGCATCCCTCGCCGCCCTGTGCGGCGTCAGTCCTGTTGAGAAGTCCTCAGGGAAGAGCCGGCGCCGTCGGCTCAACCGCGGCGGAGACAGGCAGGCCAACGCCGCGCTGCACCGCATCGTGGTCACCCGCCTACCATCTACCGGACGGAGTGGAGGCACACGCCCGGACGGCCCGCCCGGCCGCCACACGCGGCCGAGAACGGATTTCGGCCGGCATGCGGCGCGTGGGGGCGACGCCCTCGACGAACACACGTTGTGGGCCCCGCGCGCACCTGTCGGCGGGCGGGGCCTCGCAAGGGGTTCTGTGAGGCGGCTGGCGACGCCGCGTGCAGATTCGGGCTCTACGAGCTCCGGCTCTTCGGTGGTCAGGCGGTGGGCGGGACCGTGACGGCGGCGCCACCGGCCTGGGAGGACTCGACGACGGCCTTGATGATCTCCATCGTCCGCAGCGCGTCGGCGAACGTGGCGCAGGCCGGCAGCGGCTCGGCCACCCCCGCGACCTGGTCGAGGAAGGCGCGGGCCTGGTAGGTGAAGTTGTCGCCGTTGCTGGCGCCCACACCCGGTGCCTCCATCGGGACACCGCCCGCGAAGTACGGCATCTGCGGGCCGGCGATGATCTGCCGGGCGCCGCGCGTACGGGCGTCGGGCTGGGCGTCGTCGAAGAGGTACTCGGCGGGCCGGTGCTGGTCGAACGCGGCCCGGCCGCCGAGGCCCAGGACGTCGAAGAACAGCCCGTTGGGCAGGCCGAAGCCGGTGCGCGTCACCGAGAAGGTGCCCACGAGCCCGGACTCGAAGCGGGCCGTGAACGACGCGGTGTCCTCGTTCTCGACCTCGCCGAACTCGTCGGAGACGGGAGCCGCGTTGTGGCCGACGACCGCGCCCAGCGGCAGCGGACGCTTGGGGATCTGCGTCGACAGCGCGGCCCCGGAGACGGAGGCGATGGGCCCGGCCACGTACTCGGCGGCGTCGATGACGTGCGAGCCGACGTCACCCAGCGCGCCGGAACCCGGGCCGCCCTTGAAGCGCCAGCTCAGCGGGCCGTTCGGGTCGGTCGCGTAGTCGCACCAGTACCGGCCGCTGAACAGGGTCAGGTCACCCAGCTCACCGCGCCGCACATGGTCGCGGATCGCGGCGATACCGGGGGAGCGGCGGAAGGTGTAGCCCACGGCCGTCACGACCTCGGCGGAACGCTCCAACCCGGCCATCGCACGGGCGTCTTCCAGCGACCCGGCGAGCGGCTTCTCGCACAGCACGTGCTTGCCCGCCGCGACCAGGGCCTCCGCGATCGGCCGGTGCAGGGCGTTGCCCACGACGATGCTGACGGCGTCGATCGTCGGGTCCTCGACGACGGCCTCCCAGCTGGGGAGCGCCTTCTCGAACCCGTAACGGCGGGCGGCGTCCTCGGCGAGTGCGACATTGGCGTCGGCTATCGCGGCCAGCCGCACCGGCGGCAGACCGGCGCCGAAGACCGTGTTGACATTGCGGTAACCGGCGGCGTGGCTGCGGCCGGCCATACCGGCACCGATCACGGCGACTGACAGAGGCTTGGCGGACGTGGTCATGGGGGTGCCTTTCGAAGAGCTCTGAGAACAGCGGGAGGGCCTGGTCAGGTGGCGTACTGTCCGCGGAAGTGGGACTCGATGGCTTCCATCGAGCGCCCCCGGGTCTCGGGAACGGTGCGCAGGTAATGGAGGAAGGTGGCGGCGTTGATCGCGGCGAAGATCAGGAAGGTGAACCCGCCGATCGCGTCGATCAGCGGCGGGAACACCAGGGTCACCAGGAAGTTCGCCATCCAGGTGCCGAAGACGGCCGTACCCATCGCGAAGCCGCGCAGCCGGAGCGGGAAGATCTCCGAGAGCATCAGCCAGAACACGGTCGCGATGCACCCCTGCATGAACAGCAGGAACGTCAGCATCGACGCGAGCACGAGGTAGCTGCGCACGGTCGACTCGGGCAGGACCAGGAAGCAGAACGCGATCAGCACGAGCGAGACGGTGACGCCGATCTGACCGGTCAGCAGCATGGGGCGTCGGCCGTACCTGCCGAGCAGATACATGCCCGTCGAGACCGCGAGCACGGCCACGACCCCGTTCGCGATGGTCGCGGTCAGGGCGGCCTGTGTACCCAGACCGGTGTCCAGCAGGATCGTCGGCGCGAAGTACATGATCGAGTTGACGCCGGTCAGTTGGGTCAGGGCGGCCAGCCCGAACCCGAACGTCACGATGCGCCGGATCCACGGGGTGCGCAGGTCACCCCAGCCGGCCCGGGGCTCGCGGGCGTCGGCGACGACACGCTCCTTGATCGCCGCGAACTCCACGGCGACGACATCCGCGTCACGGACGAGGCCCAGCGTGCGTTCGGCCTCCTCGTACCGGCCGCGCGAGGCCAGCCAGCGCGGCGACTCGGGCACGAACAGCATGCCGGCCCAGAGCAGCACGGCGGGCACCGAGGCGATCGCGAGCATCCAGCGCCACACGCCCCCCTCGCCCACGGTCTCGGCGATGACCGCGTTCGAGGTGTACGCCAGCAGCTGACCCGTCACGATCATCAGCTCGTTCTGGGTCACCAGACGCCCTCGGCGCTCGGCCGGAGCCAGCTCCGCGAGGAACACCGGCACCGTCGCCGACGCCCCGCCGACGGCCAGCCCGAGCAGCACCCGGAAGAGGACCATCACCCAGAGGTCCGGGGCGAGCGCGGTGCCGAGCGCGCCGACGAAGAACAGCACGGCGAGCCCGAGGATCGTCCGCCTGCGCCCATGGTGGTCGCAGAGCCGGCCGCCGAACAGTGCGCCGAACGCCGCGCCGAGCACGAGGGACGAGGCGACGACGCCTTCGGTCAGCGGGGTGAGGCCGAGCCCGCCCTCCCCGGGCGAGAGGGCCATGAAGGGCAGTGCTCCGGAGATGACTCCGGTGTCGTAGCCGAAGAGGAGCCCACCGAAGGTCGCGATGACCGTGATGGTCCGCAGCCTCCGGTAGACCTTCGGCGAGGTGTCGCCCATGGCGGCCGTGCTCGGTGCGGGGGCCTGAGTCGCGTCGTCCCTGACGCCCATGGCCACCTCCTAGCGGTCGATGTGGGGGGACGGGATCAACTCAGGTGCTGGTGGGGAAGTTGAAGCCGGCGTTCACTTGCTGGGCGGGCTGGGGCCAGCGGGTGGTGACGACCTTGGGGCGGGTGTAGAAGCGGATGCCTTCGGGGCCGTGGATGGGGGAGTCGCCGATGAGGGAGTCCTTCCAGCCGCCGAAGGAGTAGTACGACATCGGCACGGGCACGGGGACGTTGATGCCGATCATGCCGACCTTGACGGTGCGCTGGAAGCGGCGGGCGGCCTCGCCGGAGGCGGTGAAGAGGGCGGTGCCGTTGCCGTAGGGGTTGGCGTTGATGAGGTCGATGGCGTGGTCGAGGGAGTCGGTGCGGATGACGGCGAGGACCGGGCCGAACAGCTCTTCCTTGTAGGCGTCCATGTCGGTGGTGACGTGGTCGAGGAGGGAGGGGCCGGTGAAGAAGCCGTCCTCGTGGCCGTCGATCTTGAGGCCGCGTCCGTCGACGACGACGGTGGCCCCTTGGGTGGCGGCGCCGCCGACCGCGTTCTCGACGCGTTCCTGGGCGGTCTTGGTGACGAGTGGGCCCATGTCGGTGCCGGGCTGGTCGCCGGGGCCGACCTTCACCTCGCGGGCCTTGCGCTGGAGGATCTCGACGAGCTTGTCGGCGGCGTCGCCGACGGCGATGGCGACGGAGACGGCCATACAGCGTTCGCCGGCGGAGCCGTAGGCGCCGGCGGTGATGTGGTTGGCGGCGAATTCGAGGTCGGCGTCGGGGAGGACGACGGCGTGGTTCTTGGCGCCGCCGAGGGCCTGGACGCGTTTGCCGTGGGCGGTCGCGGTCTCGTGGACGTACTTGGCGATGGGGGTGGAGCCGACGAAGGAGACGGCTTCGATGCCGGGGTGGGTGAGGATCGCGTCGACGGCCGGCTTGCCGCCGTGGACGACGTTGAAGACGCTGTCGGGGAGGCCGGCTTTCTGGTAGAGCTCGGCGACGAAGTTCGCCGCCGACGGGTCGCGCTCACTGGGCTTGAGGATGAAGGTGTTGCCGGTGGCGATGGCGATGGGGTGCATCCACAGGGGCACCATGGCGGGGAAGTTGAAGGGGGTGATGCCGGCGACGACGCCGAGGGGCTGGCGGAAGTTGTGCACGTCCACGCCGCGTGAGACCTGGTCGGAGAAGGAGCCCTTCAGCACGTCGCCGAGGCCGCAGGCGAACTCCACGACCTCGCGGCCGCGTGTGATCTCGCCGCGTGCGTCGTCGACGGTCTTGCCGTGCTCGGCGGAGATGATCCGGCCCAGCTCCTCCTCGTGCTCGACGAGCAACTGGCGGAAGGCGAACATCACCTGGGTGCGCTGGCTGAGCGAGGACTCCGACCAGGTCTCGAACGCGGCGGAAGCAGCTGCGACGGCGGTGTCCACGTCGGCGGTGCCGCCCAGGACCACCTGTGCCTGCTCGGCACCGGTGGCCGGGTTGAACACCGGCTGGGTGTTGGCGGCGGAGCCCTGGGTGGGGCTGCCGTTGATCCAGTGCTGGATGGTAGTCACGGTGCGGGTTTCCTTTGCGGGGACGGGACTTACAGGTAGTGCCGCTGGGTGCGCTTGTGGGCGGCGTATGTCTCGTACGCGGTGCGGGTGGTGTCGAGGGCGGAGGTCTGGCTGACGGGGACGTCCCACCAGCCGTGGCCGGGTGGGTTGGGCCCGTAGAGGTCGGTCTCGACGTGCACGACCGTGGTGTGGGTGGCGGCTTTCGCCTTCTCCATCGCGGTGCGGAATTCGTCGACGGTGGTGGCGTGCAGGACGTCCGCGCCGAGGGAGGCGGCGTTGGCGGCGAGGTCGACGGGGAGGATGCCACCGTCGAGGCGGCCCGAGTCCTCGTCGCGGAAGCGGTACTCGGTGCCGAAGCGCTGCGAGCCGAGGGACTCGGACAGGGCGCCGATGGAGGCGAAGCCATGGTTCTGGACGAGGACGATGATGACCTTCAGTCCTTCGGAGACCATGGTGACGATCTCCTGGGCCATCATCAGATAGGAGCCGTCACCGACCAGGACGACGACCTCGCGCGAGGGGTCGGCCATCTTGGCGCCGACGCTGGCGGCGACTTCGTAGCCCATGCAGGAGTAGGCGTACTCGACGTGGTAGGCCTTCGGATCCCGTGCCCGCCACAGTTGTTGCAGGTCGCCGGGCATGGATCCGGCCGCGTTGATGACCACGTCGCGGTCGCCGAGGACGTCGTTGAGGGCGCCGAGGATCTGGGTCTGAGCGGGGAGTTCGCCGGTGTTGCGGTCCGGGGCGAAGCATTCCTCCTCGATCTCCCTTGTACGGGCTATCAGTTGGCGTGTCCGGTCGCGGTACTCCTGGTCCACCTCCCAGTCCGTCAGCGCGCCCGCGAGGGCCTGGATGCCGAGCCGGGCGTCCGCGACCAGGGGTTCGGCGGAGTGCTTCACGGCGTCCAGGCGGGTGACGTTGAGGTTGACGAAGGTGGCGTCGGGGTTGGCGAAGACGGTGTGGCTGGCGGTGGTGAAGTCGGAGTAGCGGGTGCCGATCCCGAGGATCACATCGGCCTCGCGTGCCAGCTCGTTCGCGGCATACGAACCGGTCGAGCCGATCCCGCCGACCGCGTACGGGTGGTCCCAGGCGACGGCGCCCTTGCCGGCGTGGGTGTCGGCGACGGGGATGCCGGTGGCTTCGGCGAAGGCCCGCAGCTGAGTCTCGGCACCGGAGTAGACGGTGCCGCCACCTGCGACGATCAGCGGCTTGCGGGCGCCTCGCAGCAGGGCGGCGGCGCGCTCGACGGCGGCCGGCTCCGGAACCGGGCGGCCCACATGCCACACCCGGCGCCGGAAGAACGAGACGGGCCAGTCGTACGCTTCGGCCTGCACGTCCTGCGGGAGGGCGAGGGTGACGGCGCCGGTCTCGACGGGGTCGGTCAGTACCCGCATCGCGGCGAGTGCGGCCGGGATCAGCTGCTCGGGACGCGAGATGCGGTCGAAGTACTTGGATACGGCGCGGAAGGTGTCGTTGACGGTGACGTCGCCGCCCCGGGTGTCCTCCAGCTGCTGGAGGACGGGGTCGGCGGCGCGGGTGGCGAACATGTCGGAGGGCAGCAGCAGCACCGGGATGCGGTTGGTGGTGGCGAGCGCCGCGCCGGTGATCATGTTGGTGGAGCCGGGGCCGGTGGAGGCGGTGCAGGCGAAGGTGGCGAGCCGGTCACGCATCTTGGCGTAGGCGACGGAGGCGTGGACCATGCCCTGTTCGTTGCGGGCGAGGTAGTAGGGCAGGTCGGCTTCGCCGGTCGTGGCTGCCTGCAACAGTGCCTGGCCGATGCCGGCGACGTTGCCGTGCCCGAAGATGCCCCACACACCGGGGATGAGGCGGTGTTCCTGGCCGTCGCGTTCGCTGTACTGGTGGGCCAGGAAGCGTACGAGCGCCTGGGCGGTGGTGAGTCGGATGGTGTTCATTGCTCGGTGGGCCCTTCGAAGGGAAGCCGGTCGTCGACGTCCTGGGACTCCCAGGTGGAACGCACCCAGCCGTGGGCGGGGTCGTCGCAGATCAGCCAGGCGCGGTCCTGCCCCGGACCGGCCATGACGTTGAGGTAGTACAGGTCGTATCCGGGGGCCGCGATCGACGGGCCGTGCCAGCCGTGCGGAATGAGGACGGCGTCGCCGGAGCGCACCTCGGCGAGCACCTCGATGGGCCGGTCGGTGGTGCCGTAGACCCGCTGGTAGCCGAAGCCGTTCCCGTCGCCGGAGACCTCGAAGTAGTAGATCTCCTCCAGCTCCGACTCGACCGGGTTGCCGGCCTCGTCGGTGCGTACCTCGTCGTGCTTGTGCGGCGGGTACGAGGACCAGTTCCCGCCGGGGGTGAGCACCTCGCACACCAGCAGCTGCTCGGCGTCGAACGTGCCGGGCAGGCAGTAGTTGTTGACCTGCCGCGAGCACGCCCCGGCACCCCGCAGCTCGACAGGGACGTCCTCCTTGCGCCCGTACCGAGCCGGTTGACCTCCCCGCTCGGTACGGGCGGAGGGCAGCGCGAACCGTCCCCCGGCCGCGCTGCTGATGAGAGCCTCCGACTCGCGCGGGAGATACGCGAAGTCGGTGGCCGAGGCGAACACGCCTGTCCGGCCGGCGAGTTCGAAGGCCTTGCCGTCCGTGGTGACGGTGCAGGAGCCCGTCAGCGGCAGGACCAGGAACTCGGAATCCCCGGTGGACAGGGCGTGCGCCTCGCCCGGGCCCAGGGTCAGGATCCTGAGTCCGGAGTATCCCCAGCCCGCCGACTCCGGCGTGATCAGGAGGTCGTAGGGGCCGTCGGCCGATGTGCCCCTGGACAGGTGGTACTTGCTGGTGTCGCTCACAGCAGGCTCACCGCCCGGTCCACCGCCCCGGCGACATCGCCGTCCGAGGGGTAGAGCAGGGAGCGGCCCACGACCAGACCCTGAGCGGTGGGCTGCTTCAGTGCCTTGCCCCAGGAGGCGAAGGCCGCGTCGGCGTCCTTGACCTCGCCGCCCAGCAGCAGCGCGGGCAGCGTGGAGGAGGCGAGGACGCGCTCCATGTCGTCGACGACCGGCAGCTTCAGCCAGGTGTAGGCGGTGCGGCGGCCCAGCCCGGAGGCAATGGTGACCGCCTTGACGGCGGCGTCGGTGGAGAGGTCGTTGCGGATCTTCCCGTCCTGCCAGAGGGAGAGGAACGGCTCGACCATGGCTATGAGCTGCCGGTCGTTCAGCTCGTCGACCGCGCGGGCGGTGTTCTCCAGGACCGACGGGGTGGCCGGGTCGTCGAGGGCGATGCGGGTGAGCATCTTGCCGCCGTCGAAGCCCATCGCCGCGATCGTCTCGGCGTCGTACCCGGTGAACCGGTCGTCGATCTCGAACACCGAACCCGCCAGCCCACCGCGGTTCATGGAACCGAAGACGCTCTTGCCGTCGAGGACGCCGAGCAGCAGCAGGTCCTCCAGGATGTCGGCGGTGGCCAGGACGCCGGTCACTCCGGGCCGTTCCAGCGCCACGCACAGGCGGTCGAGCAGCTTGAAGCGGTCGGCCATGGCGGTCGGGTCGCCGCCTACGCCGTTGGCACCTCGCGCCGGATGGTCGGCGGCGATGATCATGGCTTTACCGTGCTCGCCGAGCAGCGAGGTCGCCCTCACACGGCGGGCGGCGGCCGCCGCGATGGCACCGGGGTCGTTGACGCGGGCCCCCACGATCCGGCTCACATTGTCGGGCAGCATGGCGTCACACCTCTCGTTCATCGGATGCGAGGGCTGCCTCGCGGAGCTTGGCCGCGACCTCGGCCTCGGTGGGCATGGCGTCGGAGCAGGACAGTCGGCCCGCCACGATCGCGCCGGCGGCATTGGCGAAGGACACCGTGCGGCGCGTGTCCCAGCCGGACAGCAGCCCGTGGCACAGCGCGCCGCCGAAGGCGTCCCCCGCGCCGAGACCGTTGACGACGTCGACGGGCACCGGCGGGATCTCGGCGGTCGAGCCGTCCCGGGTCATGGCCAGCACGCCCTTGGGGCCCTGCTTGACCACGGCGAGCTCGACCCCGGCGGCGAGCAGTGCCTTCGCGGCGGCGTACGGCTCGCGCTCCCCGGTCGCCACCTCGCACTCGTCGAGGTTGCCGACGGCGACGGTGGTGTGGCGCAGGGCCTCGGCGTAGTACGTACGGGCCTGGTCCGGGTCGTTCCAGAACATCGGCCGCCAGTCCAGGTCGAAGACCGTCGTGCCCGCCTTCGCCCGATGCGCCAGCGCCGCGAGGGTGGCCGAGCGGCTCGGCTCCTCGCTCAGCCCCGTCCCGGTCATCCAGAAGACGCTGGCGTCGCGCACGGCGTCCAGGTCGAGCTCGTCGGGACGGATGTCCAGGTCAGGGGCCTTGGGCAGGCGGTAGAAGTACAGCGGGAAGTCGTCCGGCGGGAAGATCTCGCAGAACGTCACCGGCGTCGGCGCGATGTCCGACGTCCCCACGAAGCCGGCGTCGACGCCGTATCCCTCCAGCGCCTGCCGGACGAAGTCCCCGAACGGGTCGCGGCCCGTCTTGGTGACGACGCTCGCGGTGTGCCCGTAACGGGCGGCGGCCACCGCGACGTTGGTGGGGCTGCCGCCGAGGTACTTGCCGAACGACGTGACCTCGGCCAGCCCCACACCCGTCTGAAGCGGATACACATCCACCCCCACACGGCCCATGGTCAGCACTTCGAACGGCATAACGGCAGCTCCCCTTCTTCCTTAAAGCGCTTTAAGCGACTGCGGCGAGAACGATGCCTTCTGACATATGTCATGTCAATCGGTTGTTAGGTCAATCGATCTCAGGACCAAGTGGTCAGGTACTCGTCGATCTTCTTCCGCATGAAGACGGACGACTCCTTCGCGCGGTCCTCCCAGGCGAAGACGCAGGACGTGAGAGTGCCGTCGAAGCCGTTCGCGCGCAGTTCGCGGAAGAGCTCGTCGAAGTCGACCTCGCCCTGACCCATGTCGAGGTGCTGGTGGACGCGTGCTGTCGTGCCGGGCGGGTTGAGGATGTAGCGGTTGCCGGAGGACGCCGTGTGGTCGAAGACGTCGGCCAGATGGACATGGGTGAGCAGATCGCCCGCGTGCTTGATGATGCCGGGGGCGTCATTGCCGATGTGGAAGGTGTGCGGGGCGCAGTAGAGGAAACTGACGCTGGGGTGGTTGATCCCGCGGATCAGGTTCACCGCGTCGTGGCCGTCCTCGATGAAGTCGTCCGGGTGCGGCTCCAGGGCGAGCTTGACGCCCTCCCGCTCGAAGAGCGGAAGGAGTTCGTCCATCGACTTCCAGAATTGGGCCTCGCTGCGGTCCGGGTCCTCGGGGCGCCCGTTGAACTCGGAGATCATGCTGTCCACACCGAGGTCCGAGCAGATCTGGATGGACCGCTTCCAGTAGCGGACGGCGGCCTGCCGCGCGTCCTCGTCGGGGCCGGACCAGCGGAAGAGGGGCAGGAGGGAGGAGATCCCGACGCCCGCCGCGTCCAGCGCCTTGCGGAACTTCCGTACGGTGGCGTCGTCCACGCGCGGATGGCGGAAGAAGGGGATGAAGTCCTCTCGGGGGGAGAGCTCGATCCATTCGTAGCCCAACTCGGCGACTACGGCGGGCAGTTCGAGGAGCGGGACATTGCGGATCATGTATGGGTCGAGGGCGATCTTCACGACGGGGTACCTTCCGGGGTGTCAGGGGAGGACGGTGGAGCGTCGGGGCCGGTTCACGCAGCCCCGTCCTTCGAGGTGGCCACGGGTGCGGTGAGGTCGTCCTCCTCGGGGAGTTCCTCGACGTCGACGCCGCGTACTTGGGCCAGTTCGTGTTTGAGGGCGGCGAGTTCGGTGCCGCCGGCCATGTGGTTGGTGAGTTCTTCGAGGCTGACCTGGTCGCGGGCGGCACTGAGTTCGAGGGTGCCCAGGCGCAGGACGCTGAAGTGGTCGCCGACCATGTAGGCGTGGTGGGGGTTGTGGGTGATGAAGATGACGCCCAGACCGCGGTCGCGGGCGGCGGCGATGTACTTCAGCACCACACCCGACTGCTTGACGCCGAGGGCGGCGGTGGGCTCGTCGAGGATGAGGACGCGGGCGCCGAAGTAGACGGCGCGGGCGATGGCCACGCACTGGCGCTGGCCGCCGGAGAGGGTACCGATGGGCTGGTCGAGGTCGTCCAGGACGATGCCCATGTTGCGCAGTTCCTCGTCGGCGGTCTTCTTCATCCTGTCGATGTCGAGGCGGCGGACGGGCCAGGGGCCGCGGGTGAATTCGGAGCCGAGGAAGAAGTTGCGCCACACCGGCATCAGGGGCACGGTCGCCAGGTCCTGGTAGACGGTGGCGATACCGGCGTCCAGCGCCTCACGGGGGGTGGAGAAGCGCACCGGCTCGCCGTCGACGAGGACATCGCCCTCGGTGTGCTGGTGCAGGCCGGAGATGATTTTGATGAGGGTGGACTTGCCGGCGCCGTTGTCGCCCAGGACACAGGTGACGCGGCCGGGGTGGACGCTGAGGTTCACGCTGTGCAGGGCGCGGACATTGCCGTAGGCCTTGCCGGTGCCGCGCAGTTCTACGACGGGGGTGTCGTTCTGAGATTCGGTGTCCGTGACGATAGCCGTGTTGGTGTTGGTGTTGGCCATGGGGTGGTTCACCTCCGGGTCGCCTGGCTGCGGACCCACAGATTGACGAGGGCGGCGATCAGGAGCATCACGCCGAGGAAGGCCTTGAACCAGTCGGGGTTCCAGTTGGCGTAGACGATGCCCTGGTTGACCATGCCGAAGATGAAGGCGCCGATGACCGGGCCGATCGCCGAGCCGTAGCCGCCGGTCAGCAGACAGCCGCCGATCACCGCGGCGATGATGTACAGGAACTCGTTGCCCACGCCCTCACCGGACTGCACCGTGTTGAACGAGAACAGCAGGTGCATGCCGACGAACCAGGCCCCGGCGCCGACACCCATGAACAGCGCGACCTTCGTGAAGTTGACGGGGACACCCACCGCGCGGGCGGAGTCCTTGTTGCCGCCGACGGCGAAGATCCAGTTGCCGAACTTGGTGCGCAGCAGCAGCCAGGTGGCGATCGCGGCGAAGACGAGCCAGTAGAAGATCGTGATTTTGAAGTCGACGCCGCCGATCGACACCTCGGACGCGAAGATGCTCTTGGCCTGGTCGAAGCCGTCCATGTCGGCGATCGAGTCACTGGCGACATTGCCGGTGAAGATCTTCGTGACAGCCAGGTTGGAGCCCTGGAGGATCAGGAACGAGCCCAGCGTGACGAGGAAGCTCGGCAGGCCGGTCTTGATGAGCAGCCAGCCGTTGAACGCGCCGACGGCGAGGGACACGAGGAGCGCGACGATCACGCCGGTCCACACGTTCACCGTCAGCTGGAAGGTGAGGATTGCCGCTGTCAGGGCGGAGGTGGTGACCGCGACGCCGGCGGACAGGTCGAACTCGCCGCCGATCATCAGCAGGGCCACCGGCAGGGCCATGATGCCCATCACCGAGGCCTGGTAGAGCACCGTCGCCAGCGAACTGGCCTCGCGGAACGAGGGGGCCACGGAGAAGAAGAACGCGTAGACGCCGATCGCGGCTATGAGCGCGCCGACCTCGGGGCGGGCCAGCAGCCTGCGCCCCAGCGAACGCTGTACGGTGCGGCCGTCCTTGTGGGCGGCCGGCGGAGCCGGCGACGAGGGTGAGCTCGCCGCCGGTGCCGTTGCTTGGGTCATGATCAGATCACCGGGTGCCCTTCGAGGCGAACTTGGCGATCGTGTCGACGTTGTCCTTGTCGACGAAGGCCGGGCCTGTCAGCACCGGCTCCTCGCCACCGCCGCTGTAGTTTCCGTTGTTCTTGTAGAGCCAGAGCGAGTCCACGGCCAGGTAGCCCTGCAGGTAGGGCTGCTGATCGACGGCGAACTCGATGTCGCCCGCCTTGATGGCGTCCGTGAGCTCCTTGTTCAGGTCGAACGTGGCGACCTTCGCCTTGCTGCCCGCGTCCGAGATCGACTCCACCGCCGTCAGCGCGAACGGGGCGCCGAGGGTGACGACCTGGTCGATCGAGGAGTCCTGCTTGAGCTTGGCCGAGATGGTCGACTTGGTCGCGGGCATGTCGTTGCCGTTGACGTAGAGGTTCTCGGTCTTGCCCTTGAAGGTCTTCTTCACGCCGGCGCAGCGCTGCTCCAGGCCGATGTGCCCCTGGACCTGGACGACGCAGAGCGCGTGCTTGGCGCCGGTCTCGTTGAGCTTGTTGCCGAAGGCCTGGCCGGAGACGGCCTCGTCCTGGCCGAAGAAGGAGAGCAGCCCCTGCTCCTTCCAGACGTCCATGCCGGAGTTGAAGCCGACGACGGGGATGCCGGCCTTCTGTGCCTTGGCGATGGCGTCCTTGAGGGCGTCGGGTTTGGCGAGGGTGACGGCGATGCCGTCGACCTTCTGGTCGATCGCGTTCTGGATCAGCGTCGCCTGGCCGCTGGCGCTCTCGTCGTTGGAGTAGATCAGCTCGACGTTGTCCTTGGCGGCGGCGGCCTGGGCGCCCTTGCGGATGATGTCCCAGAACGTGTCGCCGGACGGCGCGTGAGTGACCATCGCGACCTTCATACGGGGCGTGTCGGCCTTGCCGGCCGCGGCGTCCGCCCCGCCCTCCTCGGCCTCCTTGCCGCCGGAGCTGCTGGAACAGCCCGCGAGGACCAGGGTGGCCGCGGCGGCCACGGCCACGACGGAGGCTGTTCTGCGAGAGCGGGGAAGGGAGGTTCGGTTCATGATTCGTGCACCTCACTGTGCAACTGGGAGGGTCGGTGGAACGGCGGCCGTGGGGATGGATGGCGGGTGTGGCGGCCTTGATGTCCTGAGCGAGCGCCTTGTGGGCGTCGTCGCCGACGCCCGAGCCGGAGAACACGATCCGCGCGGACCGCGCTTTCGAGCTGGCTTAGTCGGAACATCAGCACAATTTAAAACGCTTTAAGTTCTGGTACTATCGGATTGTTTCGCGAGCGTGTCAAGGGTGTTGTGCCAGCAGATTTCCGCAGGGGAGGCGCAAGTGGGCGACGGTGATCCCGTACGTCACCGGAATGGCGCGAACAAGCGTCCCCGGCTGGAGGACGTGGCCGCGCGGGTGGGCCTGTCCACCGCGTCGGTGTCCCTCGTGCTGCGTGGGGTGGCCGGTCCCAGTGAGCGGACGCGGCAGCGTGTCCTCAGGGCCGCCGCGGACCTCGGCTATCAGGTGGACCGTACGGCCAGCGTGCTCGCGAGCCGCCGCAGCCGTCTGCTGGGCGTCATGATCGACATCTACAGCCCGTTCCACGCCGAGTTGGTCGACCATCTGCATGTGGCGGCCGAGGAGGTCGGCTATGACCTGGTGCTCAGCACCCTGACGCGCACCCGCGACGAGCACACGGCCGTCGAGACGCTGCTCGCCTACCGCAGCGAGGCCCTGATCCTGCTCGGCCCGACCGCCCCCGCCGCCACCCTCGCCGCGCTGGACCGCAAGTCTCCGGTCATCGCCGTCGGCCGCCGGATCTCCGACGCGGCCCTGGACGTCGTGCGCACCGCTGACGACGACGGGGTCGGGCAGATCGTCGACCATCTCGTGGGGCTCGGCCATCGTGCGATCACCTACGTCGACGGCGGCAAGGGCGTGATCGCCACCGATCGGCGCCGGGGTTACCGCACCGCCATGCGCCGCCACGGCCTGGACGAACACATCAGCGTCCTGCGCGGCGACCACACCGAAGCGGCCGGCGAGCGCGCCGCGGGCCAGCTACTCGGAGCCGGCGATCTTCCCACCGCCGTCGTCGCCTTCAACGACCAGTGCGCCATCGGCGTCCTGGCCGCCCTGGCCCGCGCCGGGGTCGAGATCCCTGGCCGGGTGTCCGTGGTCGGCTACGACGACGACACCCACTCCCGGCTGAGCTGCTTCAATCTGACCACGGTCAGCCAGGGGGCCGAGGCGCAGGCGCGGCATGCGGTGACCGCGGCCGTCGAGCGCCTCGACCAGGACCGGACCGAACCCCGCGAGGTCGTCCTCACCCCGCGTCTCGTCCTCCGGGGGACGACGGCGAAGCCCGTCTGACGTATACGTCGTGCCAGGGCGTGCCCGAGCGGTTTGATGCAGATCAGCGGTTGGATCTTGTCGGCCGCTGTGGACACGGTTCGTGCCTGCGCCGCTGTAGGGCTGACCCGCCTCCCGGTTGATCCCGTCGCCAACAGCGGGGAAGCCAGCCAGGACTGGTGAGTTTTGCGGAGGCTTGTCAGCTTGTCTCTTACCCTCTGAGGCTGTCGCGCTCGATAATGCTTTCGGGTCGCCTGGTCGTTTTCCCAACGTCATAGTGGGTCGCGGGGCGGCGATTCTTGCAGCCAAGTGGTCTTCCTGGTCCGGGTGTTGAGGGGTTCGGTGCATCGGCCGGGCAGTGTGCGGGTGCGGGCGGAGGTTCCGAATGCCCGGCGGACGCGGGCCGGGGTGAGTCGTGCGGGCTCGGTCGGCCTCTCCCAGGGGCGGCGGAGATCCGCCGCGGCTTCGCGGGTGAGCCGGAGCTGGGTGTGGGCGGCGATCACGAGCCGTTCAGAGGTCTCCGGCCTCGGGGGTGCGGATCTTCGGGCGGGTCCAGCCCCGGGTCTGCTTCATCAGCCGGAAGGTGTGTTCCAGGTCGAGGCGCCGCAGGAACGCCTGCCAGCGCACGTCGACGTCCTCGCCGCTCAGGCCGGTGGCCGACGACCGCAGCCAGAGCGGCAGCGGGTCTGCGCCGCCGGGAAGGCGGTTGACCTGGAGGCGGATCAGCGTGCCTTCGATGACGGGGAGTTCGCATGTGTGGTCGATCCACGCGGAGCGGGTGGTCAGGCGGGGGTGGATGCGGTCCCAGGCCATCGCGCGGGCGGTTCCGTACCGGTCGGTGACCTGCACCGTGGCCGCGTCCGGATCACCCCTGGTCTCCGGCTTGGCGAAGCGGAACTCCTTGCCGTGCTTCGGCGGCCGCCCGCCCTGCGGCGGGGAGACCCAGGGCACCGGGACGGGCTTGCGCATCACCCGGTCCGTACGCATCCGGCCCAGGACCTCCACCGGCAGCCCGGCCAGGAGGTGGGCCATGCGCGGGGCGTCGTAGCCGGCGTCGAGCCAGTAGGGCTCCGTTTGGTCTTCCTGTCCGGCCCGTTCGAGAGCACGTTGGTTGTGTGGATGCACATGGAGTGAACCGTGTTCGGGCGAAGTTGGCGTTGTTCGTGGCGGATGTGTTCGCGTCGGTGCCGCGGAAGGACCAGCGGGCGAAGGGCGACTGCCATCTGCGGGGACTGATGCTGGAGAGCCGCCGCAAGTCGATCCAGGCTATGGTCTCGCGGCTGCCGGACGGCGACGAGCAGAACCTGCAGCAGTTCGTGAACCAGTCGACGTGGGATCCGGTGCCGGTGCCGGTGCCGGTGCAGCGGCGGATCTGCGAACGCATGCTGCCGTTGATCGATCCAGTGGCGTGGGTGATCGACGATGTGTCGGTGCCCAAGGACGGCCGGATGTCGGCCGGGGTGGCTCCGCAGTACTGCGGAGCCCTGGGAAAGCGGGCCAACTGCCAGGTCGCGGTCAGCGTCCACGCTGCGACCGATACCGTTTCCTGCCCGCTGCAATGGCGGCTGTTCCTGCCCGGGGAGTGGGCGTCGGACGCCGTTCGCCGGGCCCTCACGCGCATACCGGCAGACGTCACACACCGCGAGAAGCGGCGCCTTGCCCTGGACATGCTCGACACGCTCGCCGGCTGGGGCATGAGGCCGCCGGTCGTAGCGGCCGACGCCGCCTACGGCACCAGCGCTCACCTGCGGGCGGCGCTGTCCGAGCGCGGACTTGCCTACGTCCTGGCCGTCCGGTCGGACGTGAGCGCGCACTCTTTCGAGACGAAGCCCGTGGCCCCGGCCCGCAACGGGCCGGTCGGCTGCTGGCCCCAGCCCCGCTACCGGCAGACGGCACCATCCGTGGCAGCCCTGGCCGCCGCCCTCGGACAGGAGGCATTCGCCCATCTCACCTGGCGACACGGCTCGCGAGGGGAGTTACGCTCCCGCTACGCCACCGTGCGCGTGCGCCCGGCCGGCAAAGCTGTCGAGCGGCCGATCAAAGCCGCGGCCTCGGCCGAACAGGGCTGGTGGGACGGGATCCTGCCAGACTGCTGGCTGCTGACCGAATGGCCTGCCGACGCCGAAGCGCCGACCGACTACTGGCTGTCCAACCTGCCGGACGACACCCCGATCGCCGGCCTGGTCCGTCTGGCGAAGGTCCGCTGGCGCATCGAGCACGACTACCGCGAACTCAAGCACGGCCTGGGCCTGGACCACTTCGAAGGGCGTTCCCGGCCGGGCCGGCACCACCACGTCACCCTCGTGACCGCCACCCACGCCTTCCTCACCGAACAGCGCCTGGCCCCAGAAGTGCCCGGACCGGTCTCACCCCCGACCAAGTCCTCGACGCCCTCCAGGACGTCCTGAGGTGCTGGACCGGCATCTGCACCACCAGCCACCAACCCCTGCCCCGCGGGTCACACCAAAGGCCAAGATCGAGACAGACCTAACGGAGTCCCACTAGGGCCGCGCGTCGAGGTCCGGCGCCACATCCGTCCCCCCTTCCGTCAGGGGCCGTGCCGTCGCCATCCCGGCGAGCAGGCCCGCGCCCGCCGTCACCGTCGTGAAGCTCAGCGCGTTGCCCACGGCGGCGATCGCGGCCACCGCGGTCAGGGCCGCGCCCGCGGTGAGGACCACCGGCGTGGAGCGCGGGGCCCGCCACAGGACGTACAGGACCCAGCCGAACACCGCGGCGAGCAGGCCCACACCGATGAGCCCCTGCTCGGCCGCCAGCTGCAGGGGTGCCGAGTGGGGCCGGTCGTCGGCCGACAGCGACCGGGCGACCGTCGGGGCGAGCTCCCCGAAGCGGCCCGGTCCCGCGCCGAACAGCGGATCGTCGTGGACGAGGCCGAGCGCGTCGTGCCACAGCAGGATCCGGTGCGGGGTGAGCTGCCCCTCCAGCGAGTCGGTCAGCCCGGCCGGGAGGGCCTCCTCGGCCACGGCCCAGACCGTCGCCGTCACCAGGCCCGTGGCGAGGGCGAGTCCCGCGAGACCCGGGCCCCGGCGCATCAGGGCCGCCGCGAGCGAGCACAGCAGTACGCCGGCGCACGCGGCGACGCCGGTGGTCGAGCCGAGCACCGCCGCGGTCACCGCGATCGCGCCGGTCAGCAGCCGCAGGGCCAGCCGCACGCCGGGCGAACGGGCCGCCCACGCGGCACAGCAGGCGGCACCGGCGGCCAGGACCAGCAGCGCGGCGGTCGCACCGGTGTGCCCCAGCGGTGAGACCAGCGGCGAGCCCGTCATGGTGTGCGGGTCGGTGACCGCCAGACCGAGACCGGCCAGCGCTCCGGCGGACGGTGCCACCACCGGCAGCAGGGCCCCGCAGATCCGGCCCGCCGCGTAACCGGCCGCCACCGCGAGCACCGCCAGCAGCACACCCTCCGGCCGGCCGCCCCGCGCCGCCGCCGTGATCAACGACCAGGCCGCGAACGCCCCGAGCATGAGCACGCCCGTGACATCGGAGACGTTCCGTCTCTCGTGCGAGGCCGACGCTCCGGCCGCGGACTCCGTCCCCGTGGACTCCAACGTGTCGCCCCCCGACTGTGCCGGGCCTCGACCGCCAGGACCGCGTTCGGCCGCACGTCAGAGGCTCGCGCACACCGTAACGGGTGATGCGCCGGTTTGTGGACGAGTTATGCAGGAACGATGCGGCAGGTGTGCGACAAAAGCCTCACCCGGGACGCACGGGCCGCGCTGTCGGCGCCGGGGTGACGCGCCGTACACTCCCCGAGTGACCGTCACCGCCACTCCCGTAGACGAGCCGGAACAGCTCGAACCCCAGGCCGCGCCCGTCTCCCGGGCGTCCCGATGGGTCGGCCGGCTCCTTCCGGCCGTCGCCGCGGCCCTCTCCGGGGTGCTGCTGTACGTCAGCTTCCCGCCCCGCACCCTGTGGTGGCTGGCCGTGCCGGCCTTCGCGGTCTTCGGCTGGGTGCTGCGCGGACGCGGCTGGAAGGCGGGCCTCGGTCTCGGCTATCTGTTCGGTCTCGGCTTCCTGCTGCCGCTGCTGGTGTGGACCGGCGTGGAGGTCGGTCCCGGTCCATGGCTCGCGCTCGTCGTGATCGAGGCGGTGTTCGTGGCGCTCGTCGGCGCGGGCGTCGCCGTCGTCTCGAAGCTGCCCGGCTGGCCGGTGTGGGCCGCCGCCGTGTGGATCGCCGGCGAGGCGGCACGCGCGCGTGCCCCGTTCAACGGATTCCCCTGGGGCAAGATCGCCTTCGGCCAGGCGGACGGTGTCTTCCTGCCGCTGGCCGCTCTCGGCGGCACGCCCGTGCTCGGTTTCGCGGTCGTGCTGTGCGGCTTCGGACTGTACGAGGTGGTCCGGCTGCTCGTGGCGAACCGGCGCACCGGCGAGGCCGTACGCCGGGGCACGGCGGCCGTGGCCGCACTCTCCGTGGCCGTACCCCTGGTGGGCGCACTCGCGTCCCGCGCGCTGGTGAGCGACGAGGCCGAGGACGGCACCGCCACCGTCGCGGTCATCCAGGGCAACGTTCCACGCCTGGGGCTCGACTTCAACGCCCAGCGGCGGGCCGTGCTCGACTACCACGCCAGGGAGACCGAGCGGCTGGCAGCCGAGGTCGAGGCCGGCAAGGCCGCCCGGCCCGACTTCGTGCTCTGGCCGGAGAACTCCTCCGACATCGACCCCTTCGCCAACGCCGACGCCCGCGCGGTGATCGAGAAGGCGGCCACCGCCATCGGTGCCCCCATCTCCGTCGGCGGAGTGGTGGAGCGGGACGGCAAGCTCTACAACGAGCAGATCCTGTGGGATCCCGAGAAGGGCCCCGTCGACACCTACGACAAGCGGCAGATCCAGCCGTTCGGCGAGTACCTGCCGCTGCGGTCGCTGATCGGCGCCATCAACAGCGAGTGGACGTCCATGGTCCGCCAGGACTTCAGCCGGGGCACCGAGCCCGGCGTGTTCACCATGGACGGGGCGAAGGTCGGACTCGTCACCTGCTACGAGGCGGCCTTCGACTGGGCGGTGCGCTCCGAGGTCACCGACGGCGCGCAGCTGATCTCCGTGCCCAGCAACAACGCCACCTTCGACCGCAGCGAGATGACCTACCAGCAGCTCGCCATGTCCCGGGTCCGCGCCGTCGAGCACAGCCGCACCGTCACCGTCCCGGTGACCAGCGGCGTCAGCGCGATCATCATGCCGGACGGGAGGATCACGCAGAAGACGGGCATGTTCGTCCCGGACTCGCTGGTCCAGAAGGTCCCGCTGCGGTCCTCTCAGACGCCCGCCACCCGGTTCGGCATCGCGCCCGAGATGCTTCTGGTGCTGGTCGCGGCGGGTGGGCTCGGCTGGGCGATCGGGGCCGGTGTGCGCGGGAGGCGCGCCGGTGGCGTGTAGCCGTACGCCTCTCGTGCGCGTCCTGGATGCGGCGGGGTGACCGGAAACGGCCCGTTAGGGTCGGCTCCATGGCTACCCCTGATTTCATCCGCACACTCCGTGCTTCCGCCGGCAACCAGCTCCTCTGGCTCCCTGGAGTCACCGCCCTCGTCTTCGACGACGAGGGCAGAGTGCTGCTCAATCGTCGGTCCGACAACGGCAAGTGGTCGCTGATCGGCGGCATCCCGGACCCGGGGGAGCAGCCGGCGGCCTGTGCCGTGCGAGAGGTCCACGAGGAGACGGCGGTCCGGTGCGTGGCCGAACGGATCGTCCTCGTGCAGGCGTTGGAACCGGTGCGGTACGACAACGGGGACGTCTGCCAGTACATGGACACCACGTTCTACTGCCGTGCGGTGGGCGGCGAGGCGCGGGTCAACGACGACGAGTCGCTGGACGTCGGCTGGTTCTCGCTGGACGCCCTGCCGGACCTGAGCGAGTTCGCGCTGTTCCGCATCAAGCAGGCCATGTCCGACACGGTCACGTGGTTCGACCCCACGGTGTGAGACCGCGGGAGGGGCGGCGGAGGCCGTGTCCGTGGCCGTGACGGTGTGCGCGGAGCTCGCGCTCGCCGCGCGCGGGCGTCCGCGCGGACCGGCCCCCGGCGGCCCCCGCCCACCGCTCGCGTTGACGTGATCGAGAAGCGCGCCCTACGGTTGCCGGAACGTTCCGGCATGGAGTGGTGGAGTCCTCGATGAGCCATCCCCCGCGCTTTCCCTCGGTCGCCGAGGCGGAGTTGACCGCCTTCCTCGCCACACGGTTCGGGGTACGCGGCACCCTCAAGGACCTGGGGAGTCAGCAGGACCGCAACTACCGGGTCCGCACGGACGCGGGCGACCGGGTGCTCAAGATCGCCAATCCCGCGACGGACACGGCGGTTCTCGGCGCCCAGGACGCGGCGGTCGACCATCTGGCCGGGGTGCTCCCCGACGTGCGGCTGCCCCGGGCCCGGCCCGGCGCGGACGGGGCGGCGGTGCAGTGGCTCGCCGCGGACGGCGTGGAACTCGCCTGCCGGTTGCTGGACTTCGTCCCCGGCGAACCGATCATGGACAGCCGCTACCTGGCCCCCCGTGTCGTCGCCCGGCTCGGCGAACTCGCCGGACGGGTCGCGGCCGGGCTCGCCGGTTTCGAACGGGCCGGCCTGCAGGCGGCAGCACCGGACCCGACCCGGATGTGGGACCTGCGCAACGCGCCCGCCGTCATCGAGGCGCTGGCCCCGCATCTGTCCGACCAGGCGCTCGCCCGGCGGATCCTGCGGGCGGCCCGCGACGCGTACGCCCTGGTGGAGCCCTACGCCGACGCGCTGCCGACGCAGATCGTGCACGGTGACGTGACCGACAACAACGTGGTCTGCGAGACGGCTCCCGACGGACGCCCCGTCCCGGTCGGCGTCATCGACTTCGGTGATCTGGGCCCCGGCTGGACGGTGGCGGAACTCGCGGTCACCTGCACCTCCGTACTGCACCACCACGGCGCGGGCCCCGCGTCGGTGCTGCCGGCCGTGCGGGCGTTCGACGGAGTGCGACCGCTCGGGGACGAGGAGGTGGCCGTGCTGTGGCCGCTCGTCGTGCTGCGGTCGGCCGTCATGGTGGTCAGCGGGCAGTACGACACCCTGCTGGACCCGGACAACCGGTACGCCACGGCCGCGCTGGACCGCGAACGGGCGATGTTCGAGGCCGCCGTGTCGGTACCGGCGCAGGTGATGACGGCCCTGTTCCGGCAGGGACTCGCCCGCTCGGCGGCCCGGCCCGGGGACGCCGGCCGGCCGCTCGCCACACCCGCGTCCGAGAACGGGCGGCCCGCGGGGTTCCCGACGGCGAGCCGGCTGCTGCCCGCGCTGCCTGCCGAGGTGCACGTCCTCGACCTGTCCGCGGGGAGCGACGACCTGCACACCGGGCGCTGGCTGGATCCCGGCATCGAACGCAGCCTCGCCGTGCAGGCGTTGGCGGCGGGGCGGACGGCCGTACGGACCCGGCACGGTGAGTTCCGGCTGACGCGGGCGTCCGTCGCGGGCGCGGGCGTCGCCGAGACCTGTGCCCTCGGGGTCGAGCTGTACCTCACCGAGCCACTGGAGGTCCACGCGCCCTGGGCCGGCACGGTCACCAGGACTCCCGACGGGACGCTGACCCTGAGCACCGGCGACGGGGTCGACCTGATCCTGGACGGTGTCGGTGTCGGTGTCGGTGTCGGGGCCGGAATCGGGGTCGCGGTCGATGCCGAGGAGCCGCCCGTTCCCGTCGAGGCGGGGCAGTCGCTCGGCAGGGTGGCGGAGGACGACGGGGTGTACGTGCTGGGCGTACAGCTCCGCGCACTGCCCGGGGCGCGTCCGCCGAGGTTCGCCACCCCCGAACTCGCCGACGGGTGGCTGTCGTTGTGCCCCGACCCGGGCGCGCTGCTCGGCGAGGTCTCGCGCGAACCTCTGGAGGAGGGCCGGGGCGGGACCTGGTCGGCCGCCGCCGAGGCGGAGTTGCTGGAGCGCCGGGCGCACTTTTTCGCCACCGTCCAGGAGCACTACTTCGAGGAGCCGCCGCGCATCGAACGCGGCTGGCGACACCATCTGGTCGACACGCGCGGCCGCGTCTATCTCGACATGCTCAACAACGTGACCGTCCTCGGCCACGGCCACCCCGCGCTGAGCGACGCCGTGCACCGGCAGTGGCGGCGGCTCAACACCAACTCCCGCTTCCACTACGCGTCGGTGGTCGAACTGTCGGAACGACTCGCGCGTTCCCTCCCCGACGGCCTGGACACGGTCTTCCTGGTGAACAGCGGCTCCGAGGCAGTCGACCTGGCGCTGCGGCTCGCCTGGGCGACGACCGGGCGGCGGGACGTGGTCGCCGTCGAGGAGGCGTACCACGGCTGGACGTACGCGAGCGACGCCGTCTCCACCTCGATCGCCGACAACCCGGGCGCCCTCGCCTCCCGCCCGCCCTGGGTGCACACGGTCGCCGCGCCCAACTCCTACCGGGGTCGGCACCGGGGGGCCGAGGCACGTCGGTACGGTCCCGAGGCCGCCGAGCGGATCGCCGAACTCGCGGCGCGCGGCACCCCGCCGGCCGCGTTCCTGTGCGAGCCGTTCTACGGCAACGCCGGCGGCATGCCCCTGCCGGACGGCTATCTGGAGCAGGTCTACGCTGCCACCCGCGCCGTCGGCGGACTCTGTCTCGCGGACGAGGTGCAGGTCGGCTACGGGCGCCTCGGCACCCACTTCTGGGGGTTCGAGCAGCAGGGCGTCGTACCCGATGTGGTCACCGTCGCCAAGGCGATGGGCAACGGTCATCCGCTGGGCGCGGTCATCACCCGGCGCGAGATCGCCGAGGCCTACCGCAGCCAGGGCTACTTCTTCTCGTCCGCCGGCGGCAGCCCCGTCAGCTCGGTGGTCGGGCTCGCCGTCCTCGACGCACTGCGCGACGAGGAACTCCAGGCCAACGCCCGGGACGTGGGCGGCCACCTGAAGAACCGGCTTCACGAACTCGCCCACCGTCACGGACTGATCGGCGCGGTGCACGGCTCCGGTCTCTATCTGGGCGTGGAGTTCGTGCGCGACCGTACGACGCTGGAGCCGGCCACCGAGGAGACCGCCGCGATCTGCGAGCGGCTGCGCGAACTCGGCGTGATCATGCAGCCGACCTCCGACCGCCAGTGCGTGCTGAAGATCAAGCCGCCGCTGTGTCTGACCCGCGACGGCGCGGACGGCTTCGTCGCCGCCCTGGACGACGTCCTGACGCACGGCTGGTGACCGGCGTTCCGTCGGTGGGCGGCAGCCGACCGGTGGCGACTGGTGTCGGCCGGTCGCGGCCGGTGACGGCCGGTGTCGGCAGCCGGTGGCGACCGGTGTCGGCAGCCGGTGGCGACCGGTGTCGGCAGCCGGTGGCGACCGGTGTCGGCAGCCGGTGGCGACCGGTGTCGTCCGGTCCGACCACGACACCGGTCCGCCCGCCACCCTTCAGCGCGCCCACGTCCGCTGGTGCGGCGAGCACGGACTGCCGCGTCGGCCCCCGTCACCGCCATCGATCCACGGCAGCGGGGCCCTGGGTGGCGAGCGCGTCCGCCCGCCCTGTGCGATCCCTGGCTACTGGGCCTCCGTGCGGGCCGGGACCGTGCGGAGCGTCAGCGCCGTCGCCACTCCCGCCAGGGGGCCCCAGAGCAGGGCGGCCGTCACGCCGTTGCCCAGGCCGGCGGCCACGTACAGGTCCCAGCGCAGTTGCGTCCCGTCCAGCACCATCCGCAGGAACTGGCTCGCGAGCAGACCCAGGACGGTCGCGCAGAGCGCGCCGACCGCCAGGGCCGGGACGGTCGCCCGGGTGAGCAGGCCGGGCAGCAGACGCAGGGCCCACCAGACGACCGCGAGCAGCAGGACGTCGACGGCGCGGTGGAGCAGCCAGTCACCGAGCGGTGTGCCCGCGGGCCCCGCCCAGGCGCCCAGCAGCAGCCACTGACGCAGCAGGTCGCCCGGTTCGGAGAGCAGTCCGCCGCCCGAGAACGCCGTCTGGAGGGTGGCGGCGACCGACTGGTGGGAGAGGACCACCAGGGACAGCGCGATCACCGCCGTCCCGGCTGTCGCGGCCAGGCGCGCGGCGTGTGCGGGGACGACCTCCCGCGGCAGCGGTTCCGCGCCCTTGGCGGTGATCCGCGCGGTGAGCACCGTCGCCAAGGCCGCCATCAACGCCGTCGCCACCAGGACCTGCCGCCCCGAGGAGCTGACGGCCGCGAGTTGGGGCAGGAAGCGGTAACTGCCGTGCCCCTGCGAGGCGATCAGCCAGGGCGCGGAGACGGTGACCGCCAGCGTGCCCGCCACCAGGCCCCAGGCCCACACCGCGAGCAGCGCCGCCGTCAGCCGGCCCCGCACCGGTGGCAGCCCGCGTACCAGGAGCAGCGCGCCGGGCACGAAGAAGACGAGGACCGCGGCGAACCGGATCTGCAGCGCGGTCGAGTGGAGCGCGAGGTACCGCCCGCTGTCGCTCTGTGCCGCCTCGCCGGTCCCGCCCGACACCGCCGCGCCGAACGATGCGGAGGCGGGCGGGTCGTACGACCAGGGGGCGAGCCAGCGTTCGAGGTCGGCGGCGGCCTGGGCCCCCAGCACGTCCGTGGCACCCCGCAGCCGCAGCGCGCTCTCGCTCGCGCCCGCCCACCACAACAGCGCCGTCAGCAGCAGCCCGCCCACCAGCGCCGGTATCACCGCGCGTCGATATGTCATGTGCCGTTTCCCCGTTCCCCGTTCGGCCATGTGCCCGGGGAAATCGCTTCCCCGGCCGTGGGGAGACTACGGCGCGTCGATCATCTGGGGGACACAGGGGTGCGTACGCTCGCGCGCCCGGCAGGCTCGAGTCCGAGGGGGAGTGATGCTCAGTCCGTGCGCCCCAGCACCGTCTCGACCAGCTCCCGTCGGTACGCCGTGTAGGCGGCCCGCAGCTCGGCTCCCGGCCAGTCCGCCGGGAGCAGTTCGGGTGGCAGGACGGGGTCGGCGAGCAGATGGCGTACGGCCGCCGCGAGGGCGGTGAAGCGGTCCGCGGGCGCGCGGGTCCGCTCGATGTGGCCGAGCAGCGCCTCGGCGGTGCCCGCCCAGGCGTCCAGCGGCCACAGGCTGGCGGCCAGGTCCTCCGCGGGTTGGTCGGGGCGGCTTCCGAAGTGGCGGACCGCGGGGCCCAGGTCCGGCGGCTGGGCGCGCCGCAGGTTGGCCGGGCGGAGCCAGACGCCCTCCCGGAGTTCGGCGAGCCGCAGTGCTGTCAGGCGTGCGCGCAGATCGGCGCGTTCGGCGGGGCGGCGGCCGGTGGCGGTGACGACGATCATCTCCCAGTCGCCGTGCCACGGCCGGGTCTCGGGGTGCACCGACTCGTCCTGGCGCCGCTGACGGTCGAGGAGGCGGTCGCTGAGCCGGTAGACGGCGTCCGCGCGCCGCAGGTCCCCGGCCGACACCATCCTGCTGAGCGCGGCCCGCAGCGTGGACCCGGCGACACCGAACGCCTCCACATGGCGCACCAGATCCCGCACCGGCAACTCCGGCGGATGCATGCCCAGCAGCAGGCTCAGGACGACCGACCGCGCGGACAGCGGCCGCAGTCTGAGCTCGGAGGGCCGCCCCGACACGTTGGTCTCCATGACTGCGTACTGTACGGGGCATCCGATCATTGTTACGGCATAGCTGCGACCGTAGGAATAGTGTAATACTCGCGGCATGGTCCCGACGCTCGCGCACACGCAGCAGCAGTACGCCACCGCCACCCACGACGTCACCAACCAGCCCCCGCCCCTCGCCCCGTACGACGCCTCCGACGACGTGGCCCTGTCGGAGGGGCTGCGCAGGGAGGGCGCGGAGTGGGCCGAGAAGGACGTCCGGCGGCTCGGGCTGGTCGCCGGTGGTGCCGAGGCGCAGGAGTGGGCCGGACAGGCCAACCGCTACGAGCCGGAACTGCGCACCCACGACCGCTACGGCAACCGGATCGACGAGGTCGACTTCCATCCCGCCTGGCACCACCTGATGCGGACCGCCGTGCGCGAGGGCCTGGCGGGCGCGGCCTGGGCGGACGACCGGCCCGGCGCCCATGTCGCGCGCATCGCGGGCGCCCTCGTATGGGGTCACACGGAGGCCGGACACACCTGCCCGACCTCGATGACGTACGCCGTCGTGCCCGCGCTGCGCCGACAGCCCGAGCTGGCCGCCGTGTACGAGCCCCTGCTGACCGGCCGGGAGTACGACCCGGACCTGCGGGCGCCCACCGAGAAGCCCGGACTGCTCGCCGGGATGGGCATGACCGAGAAGCAGGGCGGCAGCGACGTACGGGCCAACACCACGACGGCCACGCCGAGTTCCGAGCCCGGTGTGTACACCCTGCGGGGGCACAAGTGGTTCACGTCGGCGCCGATGTGCGACCTGTTCCTGGTGCTGGCCCAGGCGCCGGGCGGGCTGAGCTGTTTCCTGGTGCCGCGTGTCCTGCCCGACGGCAGCCGCAACACCTTCCGGATCCAGCGGCTCAAGGACAAGCTGGGCAACCGCTCCAACGCCTCCTCGGAGCCGGAGTTCGACGGCACCGTCGCCTGGCGGGTCGGGCCCGAGGGGCAGGGGGTGAAGACCATCATCGAGATGGTCAACTGCACGCGACTCGACTGCGTGATGGGTTCGGCCGCCCTGATGCGCAGGACGCTCGTCGAGGCGGGCCACCACGCACGGCACCGCAGCGCCTTCGGGGCGCGGCTGCTCGACCAGCCGTTGATGCGCAACGTCCTGGCCGACCTCGCGCTGGAGTCCGAGGCGGCCACGACGCTCACCCTGCGGCTGGCCGGCGCCGCCGACCGCGCGGTGCGCGGGGACGAGGGCGAGCGGCGGTTCCGTCGGATCGCCACGGCCGTCGGCAAGTACTGGGTGACCAAGCGCGGCCCGGCCTTCGCCGCCGAGGCGCTGGAGTGCCTGGGCGGCAACGGCTACGTCGAGGACTCGGGCATGCCCCGTCACTACCGCGAGGCGCCGCTGCTGTCCATCTGGGAGGGCTCGGGCAATGTCAACGCCCTCGACGTGCTGCGGGCGTTGACCCGCGACCCCGAGACCGCGGAGGCGCTCTT
Source organism: Streptomyces akebiae (assembly GCF_019599145.1). NCBI lineage: Bacteria > Bacillati > Actinomycetota > Actinomycetes > Kitasatosporales > Streptomycetaceae > Streptomyces > Streptomyces akebiae. Next base: position 9,540,635 of record NZ_CP080647.1, read on the forward strand.
CGCCGAACTCGCCCTGGCCCGGGGCGCGGACGCCCGACTCGACGCGGCCGCCGCCCGGCTGAAGGACGCGGTGCGCGAGGCCGACCAGACCGGTGCCCGGCGACTGGTGGAGCTCATGGCCCTCGTGCTCCAGGCTTCCCTGCTGGTCCGGCACGCGCCGGCCGCGGTCGCCGACGCCTTCTGCGCGACCCGGCTCGGCGGCGACTGGGGGCACGCCTACGGCACCCTCCCGGGCTCCGCCGACCTCGACGGCATCCTGCGCCGGGCCCTGCCGGCCGGCTGACCGCAGGCCCGATGCCTCCGACGCCTCCGACGCCTCTGACGCCACTGACGCTTCAGGCGCTTCAGGCGACTCGGGCGCCGAGGGCCGTGCGGATCGCCTCGGACTTCTCCTCCGTGAACACACCGCTGTCGAGCAGGGAGAGGACCGACAGCACTCCACCGCTGGAGCCCCAGCTGCCCTCGTCGACGACGCGGAAGGTGACCCACCACGTCGGCGAGGGCTGCGCGACCCCACACGCCTCGGCCATCGCGGCGAGGATCCGCTCGATGACCTCGGCCCGGACCTCCGGGCGCCAGTCGCCGTCCATCACGGTCACGTCGATCACCATGACGTCGGCCGTCGGCTCGGCGTCCGCCAGCAGGCGCCCGCCTATCGCCATCATGTCGGCGGCCCGCTCCACGAAGTGGACCTGGAACCCGGCCCGTGCGGCCGGGGCGAACCGGCCGACCTCGGGCACGAGGACCGCGTCCGTCAGTGCCTCGGCCAGCGCCCTGCGCTGCTCGAGGTCCAGACGGCCCTGCGTGGTGTTCACGGTGATGATGGTCATGGCTGCCTCCTATAGCGATCGTTATAGAAGGACGGTATCAGGTTCTATGACGACTGTTCTAATCTCTGGATCGCGACGGAAGGGCACGTTCCTGCTGGTCACGCGGCGCGGTGAGTCGCCGGTGCAGGCTTCGGGGCGGGCCGTCATTCGTTGTGCAGCACCTGGGCGATCGTCAGCCCGGCCGCGCGGCGTGCCGGGACGTAGGCGCCCAGGACGGCGATCGCGATGCCCGCGAGAGCCAGCAGGGCAAGGGCCGGGGCGTTCCAGACGTCCGTCATGTACGACGGCAGCGTCAGGTCCACCGCGTCCGCCATACGCGGAACGACCAACTGGTGGCCCGCCATGCCGAGCGGGATGCCCAGGAGCGAGCCGAGGGCGCCGAGCAGTGTCATCGAGGTCACCGTCATCACCGTGACCTGGCGTGGTGTCATGCCGATGGACTTGAGCATGCCGAGGTCGCGACGGCGGTCGTGGGTGTTGAGGACGACGGTGTTGAAGACACCGAGGGACGCCACGGCGGCGAGCAGGAGGGTGAGTGCGGTGGCGGAGCCGATGATGGTCCGGGTGACGGAGTTGGCGCCGCTCGGAGACGGGCTGAGTCCCTCGTCGGCCGCTTCGGCGGCGCGGGCGTAGGCTCCCGCGTCGGCCCCGTCGCGGAGCTTGACGTGGTAGGCGATGGGCTTCTCCTCCGGTGCCACTGCCCGCATGGTCGCCCAGTCCGCGACGACGGCACGGGCGTTCGTCTCCATGTACTCCCCGACGACGACCACGTCCGCGCCGCGATTCCCCTTCTCGATCCGGAAGCGGTCGCCGACGTCGAGGCCGTGCCTGCGCAGGAAGGCCGATCCCGCCACCGCCTCACCGGTGCCCCGCAGCCACCGCCCCTCGGTGAGCACGCTGCCCATCAGGGGGCGGTCGCCGCGGCGGGCTTCGAGCCACAGCTTCTCCGTGGAACCCGCAAGCCGGACCTCGGTGTCGGCCCTGGCGGTGACCCCGCGGGCGTCCGGCAGCGAGCGCAGGAGGGCGTGCAGGGCGAGGTCGTCGTGGACCGGCCTGGTCTCCTTGCCGTCGCGGTACTTCCCCACGTAGACCGTGACCTGGTAGGCGTCGCGACCCGCGTTGCCCAACCGGTCCATCGTCGTGGCGAGGCCGGTCGCGAACGTCACGGTGGTCACGCCGATGGCCACGGCGGCGAGCGTGAGGGCGCTGCGCCCCGGCCGGGCGAACGGCAGGCCCAGCCCGAGACTCACCGAGCGCGGCAGCCGGCTGCCCGCCAGTCGGCGCTGGACACCGAGCGCCCGGCCGGCGCGCGGTGCGCTGCCCGCACTGATCGCCCGCGCGGGGGACAGCCGGTGGGCGCGCACCGAGGGCGCGAGCGCGGCGAGGAGGCACACGGCCGGCATGCCGGCCAGGGCGAGGACGTTGACCCAGGGGGCGAGCGAGACACTGTCGTGGAACACCCCCGCGTCCGGGCCCGTGAACGCGAACCGCAGCAGGGGCCGTGCCGCCAGATTGCCGGCCACCGTCCCGAGGACACAGCCCAGCACCGCCGGGACGGAGATCATCACGAGATAGACGGCCACCACCTGCCCCGGGGTGAATCCCAGCGCCTTGAGGATGCCGATGTGCCGGAAACCGGAGATCACCGCGCCGCTGACCACATGGGCGACGATGAGCACCGCCACGACGATGCCGAGGACACCGAAGACCAGCAGATAGGGCGCGTACGCCCGCGCCGAACTGCCTATCTGCTCCTTGAGGGTGAGGTACGACCGTGAGCCGGCCAGCGCGCCCGTCGGCAACTGCTCTGTCACCGCGGCAAGTTGCATGCGGAGTTCACTCTCCGACGTGGCGTCCGTGAAGCGGAACAGCAGCTGTGTGGCCGTGGGGTGCAGCGCCTCGATCTGACCGGGTGCGACCCAGGCGTCGGCGGTGCGGCTCAGATCGAAGGCGAAGCCGACGACGGTGAGCGTCGGGCCGGAAGGCAGCCGCAGTTTCTTGCCCAGGTCGTCCGTCGTCCAGTCCGACTGCCGGTTCAGGACGACCTCGCCGGGACCGGTGGCCCACCGGCCCGCCCACAGGTCCAGCCGGTCCACCGGACCCCCGGGGTCGGACCGGCCCACCACGGTGAGTTCGCTGCCGAGGCCGTAGTTCATGACCTCCCTCGGCAGCTCGACGGTGGCCTGCGGGAAGGGGCCCGCGATCGCCGCGACTCCGGACTGCCGGGCCGCCCGCGTCAGTTGACCGTCCGAGACCTTCTGAGGATCGAACGCGGCGACCACATGCGGCCCGCGCTGCTCGCCGAAGGCCTTGTCGAAGGGGGACGAGGCGGCGTCGACCAGACCGAGCGCCACCACGATCGCCGCCGTCGAGGTCAGCGTGATCAGCGCGATCACCGACGTCTGGAGCCTGCGCCGCCGTACCGCCGCGCGCGCGGCGCGCCACACGGCCCTCATGCGGACGGCTCCAGGGTGTGTTCGCCGCACACGCGGCCGTCGGCGAACTCGACGAGACGGCTGGCGCAGCGCCGGGCGAGCCGCTCGTCGTGCGTCACCATGATCAGGGTCTGGCCGATCTGGTTGAGGTCGAGCAGCAGGTCCATCACCTGTTCTCCCGCGCGGCTGTCCAGCGCGCCGGTCGGCTCGTCCGCCAGCAGCAGGGCCGGACGGTTCATCAACGCCCGTGCCACGGCGACCCGTTGCCTTTCCCCGCCGCTGAGCACCGCCGGGTACGCGTTGCGCCGGTCGGCGATGCCGAGCTCGTCGAACAGCTCCAGCGCGCGACGACGGGCCTGCCGTGCCGAGGTACCGGTCAACTGGGCGGCCAGCGCCACGTTGTCGAGCGCCGACAGGTCGTCGATGAGGTTGAAGAACTGGAAGATCATGCCGATGCGGCGCCGCCGGTACAGGGCGAGCCCCTTCTCGGTCAGTTCCCCCACGCTCTCGCCGTGCACCACCACCGTGCCGCCCGTCGGACGGTCCAGGCCCGCGATCATGTTCAGCAGCGTCGACTTGCCGCACCCCGAGGGGCCCATCACCGCGACCGCCTCACCGGCCCGGATCTCCAGCGACACCCCGTCCAGAGCCGTCGTCTCCCCGTACTCCTTGCGCACACCGTCGAGTCGTACGACGGCCTCCGCGCTGTTGTTCTCGTTCTCCTCGTTGACCATGCACGGGACGCTAGGCGAGCGGCGCCGCCGGGACATCCCTCCCGGGACGGCACCATGAACCGCGCCTCATCCCGGAGATGCAGGGGAGCGCATCCCGGGGCGGATGCGCGGCGGCGGGCCGGTCTGCGAAGGTGAAGCCATGTGGGAGTGGGGGGCGGACGGTCCGGTGGCCGCGCTGGGGGTGGTGGCGGCGGTCGCTGTGGGTCTCGCGGTGGCCCTGGTGCGCACCCGGCGCCGGTGGCAGAAGGCGGTGGGGGAGCGCGGCTGGTTGCTCGAACGGGAGCGGGAGAGCGCCACGCGGGCGGCGATCGCGGCCGAACGCGACCGTATCGCCCGGGAGTTGCACGACATCGTCAGCCACAACGTCAGCCTCATGGTGGTCCAGGCGGGAGCGGCCCGCGAGGTGCTGGGCACCATGCCGGACGAGGCGGCGGCGGCTCTGCTGGCGGTCGAGGACGCGGGCCGCGGCGCGATGACCGACCTGCGTCATCTGCTGGGCCTGCTGGCGCCGTCGCAGAACGGGGAGGAGCCGGAGGGGGCCCGGGACGCGCGGGAGGACGCGGCCCGGGACGCGGACGTGGCCGGGACCGACGACGGGGCGAGGGGCGAAGGAGGGGTGGTCGGCTCAGGTGCGGGCCGGCGCGGCGGCGGTCCGGCGGAGCCACTGGGGCGGACGGAGGATACGGCGTGGGCTGGGCGGACGGGGCCGATGGGGCGGACGGGGCCGACGGATGGAACGGAGCGGGTGGAGCGAGTGGGGTGCGTGGAGCGGGTGGGGTGGGCGGAGTCGGCGGAGTTGACGCCCCAGCCCGGACTCGACCGGCTGGGGCCGCTGGTCGACCGGATCTCGTTCGCCGGTCTGCCCGTCGAGGTACGGATCTCCGGCGAGCCCCGTCCGCTGCCGCAGGGCATCGACGTGACGGCGTACCGGATCGTCCAGGAGGCGCTGACCAACGCGCTCAGACACAGTGACGGCGGCAAGGCCGAAGTCACCGTGCGGTACACCGACCGGGCGCTGCGCGTGGAGGTGCTGAACACCGGCCCCAGCGTGCTGACCGGAGGCACCCCCTCGCCACCGCACCCCGCGCGGCCTGCCCCGCGCCACCCGTACGGCACCGGGCGCGGACTGATGGGCCTGCGCGAGCGCGTCGCGGTGTACGGCGGCGACCTGGACGCCCGGCGCCGCCTCGGCGGTGGCTACCGGGTCCGCGCCCGCATCCCCCTGGACCGACCGTGACGCCGGCCGGGGCCGAAGCGGCGCCTCGCGTGCTCGTGGTCGACGACCAGACCCTGATCCGGACCGGGTTCCGGCTGATCCTCACCGCCCGGGGCATCGAGGTGGTGGGCGAGGCCGCCGACGGCGCGGAAGCGGTGGCGATGGCCCGCGAACTGGAACCGGACGTCGTACTGATGGACATCCGGATGCCGAACATGGACGGCCTGGAGGCCACCCGACGCGTCCTGGCAGCGAACCCGGAGTGCCGGGTGCTCATGCTCACCACCTTCGACCTCGACCGCTATGTCTACGCCGCCCTGTCGATCGGCGCCAGCGGCTTCCTGCTGAAGGACGTCACCCCCCAGCATCTCGCGGCGGCCGTACGCCTGGTCGACACCGGCGACGCGCTGCTGGCCCCCTCGATCACCCGACGACTGGTGGAACGCTTCGCCACGGAAGCCGCCGGACCGCCCGCCCCCTCCGCCGACCTCCAGGTCCTGACCCCGCGCGAACTGGAGGTCCTGACCCTCCTCGGCCGTGGCCTGTCCAACACCGAACTCGCGGCCGAACTCACCCTGAGCGAGGCCACCGTGAAGTCGCACGTGGCCCGCATCTTCGCCAAGCTCCATCTGCGCGACCGCGCCCAGGCAGTCGTGATCGCCTATGAGAAGGGGCTGGTCAGAGTCAGGGAGTCCTGAGGCGGCTGGCGGCGCCTGGTCCGCCGGACCGACGGGCTCCCGGGCAGACCGTGGGCCCCGACCTCAGTGGGGCCGCCAGGTGGACTGGATCAGGGCGCGTTCGGTGCCGGTCAGGTAGATCGCGGTGGCGAGCCAGGCGCGGGCATAGTGGTCCGGGTCGGGGTCGGTGATGCGTCCGAAGACGTCGCGGGAGCGGCGGTCCGCCTCCGCGGTGAGCGCGGTCGCCAGGTCGGCACCCGCCCGGAACCCACTGCGCCGCAGGGCCGCTCCCCCTCCGTCGCGGTCGCCGTCGCGAGCCGGCTCGGCGACCGCGCGGCGCCCCCCGGAGACGGCGACCTCGACCAGTCGGCGCAGCCGCCACAACGGAGCCTCGGCGAGCGGGTCGGCCGGAACCCCGGCGGGGACGTCGACCGCGGGCAGGTCGTCCGACGGCGGGAAGTGCGCGCCCTGGAGACGGTCGTAGCCCAGGTCGGCGTGTCCCTGCCACTCGTCGGGCAGCCGCAGGGTCGCCTCGGTGCCCGGCACCGGGCCGATCGCGAGCGGGCGCAGTGTGGCGGCACGGTCGGGGTCGAGGCGTCCGAGCACCCGTATCCGCAGACCGGTACGGGTGGCCAGCTGACGGAAGTTGGCGGTGTGGGCCAGGTCGGGGTGGCCGCCTGCCGGGGTCAGCCGGACGAGGAGACCGCCGTCGGCCGACTCCCTGGAGCCGGACACCTCGCGGGCGAACAACTGGTCGCCCGCCGCGCCGACGACGACCAGGTCGCAGCCGATCAGTCTGCGTGCCTCCTGCTGCGCCTGCTCGGGGTCGGCGCCCGGACCGCCGGTGAGCCGCTCGGCGACCGCCTCCGCCAGGGGGCGTGCGAACAGGGCGGCGAGCGGGCCCGACGTCCAGGAGAGACCGGCGAGCGGCGTGGCCCGCACGCCCTTGCCGGAGCCGAGGCGGCCGTCCGGCGAGACCGTCGCACCGGAGATCAGCAGTCCGCCACGGGAGAGCCGGGCGTGGTCGAGGGTCCCGGAGCCGAGGGCGACCGTGGCCCGGGCGGCACCCCGGGCGCGGGCCGGACCGCCCGGCTTCACGTCGGCGATCGAGAACCAGTTCCCGTCGTCGGAGACGAGATGGGTCACGACACCGCCGTATCCCGTGGCAGAGATCACCGGTTCCCGGCACACGCCGTGCACCCGCAGACCGCCGCCCGGCCGGTAGGCGCGCCGCGCCGTGCCGACGAGGGCGGGGTCGGGGTTCGCCGCCGCCAACAGGCCGGTGGTGAGCAGTAGTTCGCGGACGTTGGCGACCAGGTCGGCCAGCCGGTGGCCGTCGTGCCGGGCCCGGGCCCCGCGCAGTCCGCGTACGACCCGCAGGGCCGCCGCCTCGGCGCGGTGCAGTCCGGCCAGCCGGGCGGTGTGCGCGGCCCGCAGCAACTCCGCCTGCGGCACCGCCCCCGCCGCCGGGACCCCGGCGGCGAGCACCGCCGCGGTGGCCGCCCAGAGACCGGCCGCGGCGGCGACCTGTGCGGGGGTGGGGGGTTTGCCGCCGTCGCCCAGGTCTCCGGCCCTGCCGGCGGGGGCAGAGCCGTCAACGCTGCCGGTGGTGCCGGTGGTGCCGGTGGTGCCGGTGGTTCCGGTCTCGGTGGGTTCCGTCGCGTCGGCAGCGGTGGTGGCAGCGGCCCACGTCGTGCCGTCGGCGGGCGGGGCGGCCGGGGAGGACCCGTCGGGCTCGCGGGACGCGTCGGCTCCGACGGGAACGGGGCCGCCGCCCGCCGACGAGCCGGTCGCGCCCGTTGCTCGCGGGCCCCCGGCGGACGGGGCCTCGCCGGCGCTTCCGTGGAGGCCTGCCGTCGTGCCGGACGGCTCGTGCTCCGGCTCCGCCGTGGCCGCTGAGACGGCCTCGGCGTCGGCCACCGGGCAGGCGCTCAGGACCGCGGCGCGGTGCAGACAGCGGGGGGCGAGCAGGCAACTGCACACCGCCCCCTCGGTGTCGGTCACCGCGCCCGAGGGGCCGGGCGTCAGCGTGACCTCGGCGTCCTCGCCGCACCGGACGCGCAGGGTGTCGCCGTCGACCGTGACGGGCAGGGCCGCGTACGTCTCGACCGCGGCGTCCAGTTTCTTGCGCAGCCGGGAGGTCAGGCTCTCGACGGCGGCGGCCACCACGTCGGGTGCCGCCGGGGGCAGTTCGGTGTTCATCGGCTCTCTCCGCGGAGGCGGTCCCCCACCCAGCGGGCGAGGGCGAGGGGACTGAGGGCGGCGACCGGCATTCCGGCCGCGACGAGTTGCTGGGCGACGGGCACCGAGTAGCGGGGGGTGCCCGTGTCGTCCAGGGCGGCACAGCCCATCAGGTGCACCCCGGAACCCGCGAGGGCCCGGACCTCGCCCAGGAGCCCGCCCAGCGAGTGGCCCTCCTCGAAGTCGCTCACGACGACCACGAGGGTCCGGCTGGGCACGGTCACCAGGGAACGGGCGTGCGCGAGCCCCGCCGCGATGTGCGTGCCGCCGCCGACCCGGACCTCGAGCAGCAGCGACAACGGGTCGTCCACCCGGTCGGTCAGATCGATCACCTCGGTCGAGAACGCCAGGAAGTGCGTCGACAGCGTGGGCACGCCGCCCAGGACGGCCGCGGTCAGCGCCGACCAGATGACGGAGGCCTCCATCGACCCCGACACGTCGACGACCAGGATCAGCCGCCAGTCCGCCTCCTTGCGGGACCGGGTACTGAACACCGGCCGCTCCGGCACGACGACGGTTCGGCCGTCCGCCGTACGGTGGGTGCTCGCCAGGTTGGCCCGCAAGGTGCGCGGCAGGTCGAGCCGGCCACCGGGGCGACGGGTCGGTCGCGGGGTGGCCAGGCCGGTGAGCGCGGGGCGCATCCGGGTGGCGAGTTCCTTGGCCAGCTCGTCCACCAGCCGTCGTACCAGCGGGCGCAGCCTGGCCAGTTGCTGTTCGGGCATTCCTCCGGCGAGGTTCAGCACGGAGCTCAGCAGTTCGACAGACGGGCGGACGGCCTTGGGGTCCAACTCGGCCAGTACGTCCGTACGGCCTCGGTCGGCGGCCCGTGCCAGCACTTCCTCACGGACCTCGGCGCCGAACAGCGCGTCCAGCTCCTCGCCCCACTCCCGGGCCGTGGGGAAGGACGCCTCCTGGCCACCGCCCTGACCCGGGCCGCCCCGGCCGAGGTCCGAGGAGCCCTCGCCCCGGCCGGTGCCGTACAACTCGTCCAGCGCGTGCGCGTAACGCCGGGCGTTCTGCGGCAGCTTCTCGCTCTCCCGGCCGAGGAGCAGCCGCCAGCGGTCGGTGGGGGAGAGACGGAGGAGTGAGACGGACGCCTGACCGTCGATGGGGGCTCGGAGCGTCCCGTCGGTCGCGGGGGAGCCGGCCGCCGCAGGGGCGGTCGCCGTCCCGGCGGCCGAGACGCCGGTCAAGGCCTTCGGCCCGTCCATGGCATCGGGGCTCGGCGTGACGGTGGGGCTCTGCGCGACGGCGGTGCTCTCGGCAGACCCCGCCGGGGCCGTACCGACGGGCAGCCGGAGGGAGTTGACCGCTGTCAGGCCTGCCGCGTCCGCCGCCGTCCACAGGGCGAGGAGTTCCGGTGAGGCGGTGAGGGACAGGTCGAGGCGGTCGCCGAGACGTTCGGTGACCGTGCCGAGCAGACGGTCGCGGCCGGCGGGGGTGAGCGTGTCGAAGCCGCCGCGCAGGGCGGGCAGCCGGTCCAGGAAGCCCTGGTCCGTGAGCGTGTCGACGCGGTCGAGCAGCGGGTCCAGCGCGGTCGGCGCGGACTGGAGCAGCGGGGCCGCGCCGCTGAGCAGACCGGTGAGCCGGCGGGCGAGCCCGAGGCGGCCGTCGGGGCCGGTGGCCGTGTCGATCCAGCCGGCCGCACGCGTTCCGACGGCTGCGGCGCCGTCGAGGTCGAGCAGGACCCGGGCGGCGAGGGCGGCTCCTTGGATCAGCGGGGAACCGGAGCGCGCGAGCGTGCCCAGCGCGTCGTCCATGCGCAGGCCGAGGCGGTGCTCACCGGCCCGGGAGGCGAGCGCGACGAGCGCGGCCGCGTCCTCCGGCTGGTCGCTGCCCGCGAGACCGGGCAGCGCGCGGACCGCCGCCTCCAACAGGTCGACGGCCAGGTCGGCCGCCGACGACCGGCCCTCGGGCGTGGTGCCGGGCAGATGGCCCCGGCGCAGCGCCTCCAACAGGTCGAGCGCTTCGAGCAGTTCGGGCAGGGTGGCCGCGGCCGGGAGCACCGCGGCGGCGTCCGCCAGCCGGTCGGCGACCAGCGCGGGCAGGTCGCAGCGGGCCGCCGCCCGGAGCCCGGTGAGGACCAGGGCACAGGTGGGCCCCCCGTCCGCCGACTCCCGGCGGAAGGTCTCCCGCAGGGTGCCCTCGGCGGCAAGGGCCGCGGTCACACCCCGGATCCCGGCCAGGTCGAGCCGGACGGGAACCGCCGGGGTCCACGACACCCGCCACCGCGTGGTGAGCGCCGTGCCGTCGCCCGTGCCGGCCACCTCCACGGACTCGCCGTAGCCCGCACCGCACACCGCGAGGCGCTGGAGCAGGATCTCGCGGCGGCCGTCGAGGGCGGAGCGGAGCGGGTCGAGCCGTAGTTCGCGCGAGGCGGGGTCCTCCGGGCCGGGCAACCGCGCCTCGGCCAACTCCGCCTCCACGGACGGGCCGAGACCGGAACGGGGAGTGCCCGGTGCGATCCGGCCCCGATCGGTGCCGACCAGCACCACTTCGAGCGCCCGGGCGAGAGCGCGGCCGCGCCCGAGCGGCTCGCCCTGGCCCATCACCGTCGTCAGCGCCTCCAGGACCTCGCCCCGGCCGGGGGCGGCGAGACCCCGGAGACTGGCCAGGTCGCCCGCCATCCGCAGGGTCTCGGTCGCCTCGCCCGTGCCCGCGGTGTGCCCGGCCGCGCGCAGCTCCCGGCACACATCGGTGATCGCCCGCGCGGCGGCGCCGTGCAGCAGCTCGGGGTCGCCCCCGGCCGTGAACACCCCCTGCTGCCAGCGCGGGTCGCGGATGCCCGCCGGATACCCGGAGCGGGAGTCCAGCAGGTCGAAGGCGTACGGGACGAGCGAGGTGACGACCGGCGGGTGCTCTCCGACGAGGCCCGCTCCCCGGGCCGCGGCCCTGGTGCCGCCCGCCCCCGGAGCCGACACCGCGCCGCCCGTCCCGCCCGATCCGGCCGTCTGCGTGCCGACCGTTCCGGCCGCTCCCTCCTTCACACCGGCCGGGTCCGCGTCCCCGGCGGCCGTGTCCGTCAGCGCCGGGGCGTGGAACGCGCCGATCACGGCCGCGACGCGGCGTCCGCCCGCCGCGGCGCGGGCGATCGTGTCGCGCATGTGCGCCTCACGGGCCAGGTCGACCGACGGCACGCCGCCCGCCGATTCGGCGTCGTGACGCAACGCCCACCCCACGCCGAGAGCCGCGCGACGGATCGCCTCGGGCGTACAGCCGGGAGCGAGCACCTCCACACACCGGTCCCACAGGTCGTCACCGTCACGACCGGTCCCGGCGGCGGTGAGCGCCGCCGCGAAGGCGGTGGGCGAGACGAGGGCCGCCTTCGGGCCGTCCGTGTCCGACGTGGAACGGTCCGTGTCCGACGTGGGACGATCCGTGTCCGACGTGGGACGATCCGGGCCCGACGTGGGACGATCCGGGTCCGACGCCGGACGGGCCGAGGACGGGCCGGGCCCGGCCGTGGTCACCTCCGCTCGATCCGTGCTCCACGCCGGATGCGACATCGGCAGGTCGCAGCACACCACGTCCTTCCCCCGCTCCCGAGCCCAGCGGAGGGCGGCGAGTTCGGGGGAGAAGTCGGCGAACGGGTAGAAGCCGAGGCGGCCGCCCTCACCCGCCCCGGCCAGGGCGACCGGCGCGAGGGTGCCCGGGGCGGAGAGGTGGGGAAGCCAGTGCTGGAAGTCGGCCGGCAGCTCCACGCAGACGACGTCGGCGCCGGAGTCGTCCAGCAGGGCGGGTACGGCCGCGGCGAGGGCCGGGCTGTGGTGCCGTACCCCCAGCAGGTACGGCGCCGCCGAGTCGGCGAGGGCGGTGACGGCCGCCCGCGGGTCCTGAGTGGTCGTCACCGAAGGTTCTCCCGCAGGTCCCAGAGGCGGCGCCACGTCGCCGAGCCGTCCTCGGCGCGACGGCGCACCGGGCCGTCCCAGTAGCCGAGCAGCCTGGCGTGGTCGGCCGGGTCGTCCTTGCGGACCACGCCCAGCAGGTGCCCGGGGACGAGGTCGAGCGCGTCCCCACCCGGCAGGTACGCGGTGGCCACCCCGAGCGAGGCCGCGACCGACACGGCCTCGGCGGTGGACATCACCGTGCCCGGGCGCTCCACGTCCCAACCCTCGGCGGAGCGCCCCGCACGCAGATCGCGGAAGACGGTGACCAGCACGTCGAGCACCGCGTCGTCCACGCCGAAGGCCGCCCCCGCCCGTCGCACCGCCGCCTCCGCCTGCCGCCGGACCAGGGCGGTCTCGGCGTCGACGTCGGCGATGGGGTGCACGGTCTCGAAGTTGAAGCGGCGCTTGAGAGCGGCCGACATCTCCGAGACACCCCGGTCGCGCAGGTTGGCCGTGGCGATGACCGTGAACCCGGGCGCGGCCGCGACCTGGGCGTCGTCCGTGCCGGACAGCTCGGGCACGCTCACCCGGCGGTCGGACAGGATCGACACCAGGGCGTCCTGCACCTCGGGCAGACAGCGGGTGATCTCCTCGACCCGTGCCACCCGGCCGGAGCGCATCGCGCCGAGCACCGGCGAGTCGACCAGTGCCTGCGGGGTGGGGCCCTGGGCGAGCAGCAGGGCGTAGTTCCAGCCGTAGCGGAAGGCGTCCTCGGTGGTGCCGGCGGTGCCCTGCACGGTGAGCGCGCTGGTGCCGCACACGGCGGCCGACAGCAGCTCGGAGAGCATCGACTTGGCCGTGCCGGGCTCGCCGACGAGCAGCAGGCCGCGCTCACCGGCGAGGGTGACCACGCACCGCTCGACCAGGGCGCGTTCACCGACGAACTTGGGCGCGATCACCAGCTTGTCCGGCAGCGTCTCGTGCGGCTTGGGCAGCTTCAGTGCCTCGTCGCCGCTGCCGCAGACGAAGGTGACCACGGAACGCGGGGTCAGGCGCCAGCCGGGCGGACGGGGGCCCTCGTCATGGGCCGCGAGGAAGTCGAGTTCGGTGGCGTGGCGCTCCTCGGCGGGCAGGGTCTGCCGGGCCGGAAGGGCCGTCGCCGTGTCGGTCGGGGTCATGAACGTCCTTGCTCAGTAGGTCAGTTGATTAATCGATCAGGAGATCAGGGGGCGGTGAGGAGATCGACGGGACAGTGCGCGGGTCCGCCAGTCGTGAAGGGAGGCGGGAGGCCCGGGGCGCCCGGTGGCCGGGCGCCCCCGATCCCGCTCAGCGGCGGCGGCCCCGCCGCACCTTCAGCTCCTCGAACCGGGGCGTGTCGCCGTCCTGGATCCGCTGCCAGGCCCTGCGGTACAGGTCGGCGGCCGGTTCGGACGGCACGATCACGCCGAACGTGGCGTGCTCGTCGCTCATCAGGCCGGCGAACAGCGGCAGCTTCCACCGCTCCAGCGGCAGCCGCGGTGACTTGGGGTCGACCCAGGCGCCGGGCAGGAAGAGCGAACGCCCGGCCCTGGCACGGGTGGCCTCGATCACCAGCTCGCCCCCGGTCAGTTCGGCACGGGCCGCCTTGAGCCGGGCCGGCTTCCACCCCGTCCAGCGGGCCGTCATCCGGTCCGTCGGGTCGGGCATGGCGAGCAGCATCAGATAGAGCGTGGCGGCGTCCTCGCCGACGCCGTACTCCTTCGCCACCTCGGTCACCAGCTCGGGCACCGAACGGCTCGGGTCCTGCGGCCACCAGGTGCCGTCCTTGCCGCGCTCGCCCGCCACCGGGTCGCCGGGGTCGGCCAGCAGCGCGGCGTACGGCGCGGAACGGGCCAGCCGCAGCGCCACCTCGGCGGCGTAGGGCCGCTGGTCGTCGATGCGCAGGGCGGGCAGGTACGGGTCCTGGCCGGCCTCGTCGAGCAGCGCGACCCGGATGCCCGGCGCCGGCTGGTCGTCGTGGGTGGCCAGGATGACGGCGCCGTACCGCTCGAAGCCCTCACCGACCTCGGTCGGGGTACCCGCGGTCTTCCGGAACTGAGGGAGGCCGATGTACCGCCCGAGGTCCAGTACGAGCCCGGGGTGGGCGAGCCGCTCGCGCACGGCGGTGAGCGCGGCGGGCAGCGCCGCCCGCAGCGGGTCGCCGGCGGGCAGCCGGTGGGCGAGCCAGGCGGCGAGGCCGACCGAGCCGACGAGGGTGTCCGCGGTGAACCCGACCGCGTCGTCGTCGACGGGCCGGACCCGGTCGCCCTTGACGGCCCACTCCAGGTCCCGGGTGAGCCGGGGCTCACCGGCCGGGTGCAGCAGTGCGGGCAGGGCGGCCCGGAGCTCCCACGGGGAGTGCTTGACCGCGCGGGTCGCGTCGGCGAACAGTTCCTCGGGGACCGTCGTCCGCCTGCCCACCCTGCTGTTCCAGACCTCGGCCGCGGCGGCCACGTCCGGCCCCTCGGTCCACAGCCGGGCGGGGTCGGCCGGCAACAGCGCGGCCACCACCGCGGCGCGGATGTCGCCGTCGACGCCGCGCAGTTCGTCCTTGGCGACCGCCGCGGGTGCCAGCTTCACACCGAGGGCGTTGCGTGCCTCCGTGGACAGGAACGCACGCTGGTAGAGGTCCACCTGGGGAAGTCCGGCGACGATCAGCCGGGCCATCGTGTCGGTGACCCCGGTGCGACGCGCGAACTCCTCGGCGGCCTCCGGGAACCACGGGGCCGGGCCACGCGCGGCCAGCTCCGCGAGGAACGCACCCAGCCGGGCCGCCTCCCCAGCCCCGCTCACCGGGCAGGACTCGCGGAGCGTGTACGGCTCCGGTGTCTCGAAGCGTCCCGTCGGGTCGTGGAAGAACCCGGTGAAGACGGCGCCGTCGTCGTCCAGGGAAAGGCGTCCCACGATCGCGAGGAAGGCGTCGTCGCCCAGCGGCAGCAGACCGTTCCACGAGCCGGCGCGCCACTCGCCCGACGCGGTGCGCAGCTGGTCGGCCTTCAGGCTCACGATCACCCCGCGCCACCGCTCGGCATGGGCACCGACCCCCAGTCCCAGTGCGGCGAACCGGTCGAGCAGGGTACGCAGCGCCTCCCGGTGCTCCTCCGAGGTGGTGGCGGCCGCGGCGCGGAAGGCGATGGCGCTCGTGCGGTCGGCCAGCGACCACAACTCCGGCTGCCCGCTCGGTAGTTCGGTCCCGTCGAGATGGAGGCGTACGGCCGCTCCCTTCGGGGCGGCGGTGGCGGGGAGAAGTCCCGCGGCCCGGCTCATCACGCGCAGCGAACGGAAGACGGTGTCGGCCTCCTCGTCGCGGTTCCACCAGTGGCGTGTCGGCTCGCCGAGGCCGCTCAGCGCGCCCTGGAGGACGGTGTCGGCGGGGCCCGCGGGCCCCTCCAGCTCGTCCACTCCCTCGTCGAGCGCCCGGGTGAGCCGGGCCGCCGCCGCGTCGAGGACGGCCTGCTGGCCGGCGGCGTGGCGTACGACTCCGGCGATGCCCGAGACGAGGGCGTCGTGCGTGACCGGCAGCAGCGCGCGGATCGCGTCGGGCAGCGCGTCCTTGTCCTTGTGGGCGGCGGCGGCCAGCAGGGCCGTCGACGTGGCCGCGTCGATGCGGCGCAGCGCGGCGGATCCCTCCGGGTCGCGGGCCGTCATGCACTCCCAGAACTGCACCGGAGGCAGCAGCAGCGTGCCCTCGCCGTAGACGCCCGGGGTACGGTCCGTCTTCGCGACCGAGGTGACCACGCCGTCGTGGTCGACGATCTCCAGCTGCCAGCCGTTGCGGACGACGGCGCGGGCCCGGTCGTCGCCCGGGAACACCACGAGCGCGGACGGCCTGCCCCTCTCGCGGGGCAGGGTGACGGTGTGCCCGGCGAGGTCCTGGGTGCGCCACGAGCCGTCGGGCAACTGGACCGTGCGGATGCCGACCACGCCGTCCACGGGGGCCGAGGCCGGTGCGTGGCCGACGGTCGGAGAGGGGCCGAGCCAACCGCTGTCGTAGACGCTGCCCTCGGGGGCGTCGCGCAGCGCGTCGGCGAGGAAGGCGGGCATGCTCATCCGCCCGCGCCTGTCCGTCGCCGGGTCGTACTCGTGGAACCCGTGCGTCTCCCGCTCGCCCTCCGCGTGCCAGACCCAGTACGAGGCGCCGTCGAACAACAGCCACCGCTCGTCGGGGATCGTGGTGTCCCCGGCGTGCAGCACACCCGCGCCGGTGGTCCGGCCGCCGCCCGGCAGGGGCAGGGTGGTCTTCAGGTCGGCCTTGTACCAGTCCATCTCGGTGCCCCGGGTGCCGCCCGGCCCCTCCATGGGCTGGGGGCTGTCGGCCCGGGTGTGCCAGTAGCCGCGCAGGCCGTTGCTCCGGGACCGCCAGTAGACGAGCAGCTCGCCGTCCACGTGATGGAAGCCCGGGTCCCCCCACTTGTCGTCCGCGGGGATGCGCAGGTCGTGCGTGAGGAGCGTGCCCTCCGCGCCGATCACCCGGGCCTGGGCGCCGCCCGCGACGACGAGGTGCGGCCAGGCGTCGGCGACGATGATGTCCTCGACGTCGTCCTTCGGGACGAGCGTGGCGGTCGCGTCCTCCCAGGCGGGCCAGCCGAGTTCGTCGAAGAGGCCGGCGCGCAGCGTGCGCGACAGCACCGGCGCCAGGTCGGTGGAGACGGCGGCGCGGACCTCGTCCTCGGCGAGCGCCAGCGCCTCGGCGGGCAGCCGCTTCAGCCGGGTGAGCGCGTCGGGCAGCCGGGGCAGACCCACGGCGGCGAACCGCCGGACGACCTCGCGCACCCACTCGGCCAGCAGCGGTCGCCCGCCCGGCGACGCGGCCAGCACACGGATGGCGCGTCGCCCCGAGTCGTCGTCGCCGAACCGGTCCGCGCCCCGCCGGAAGCCCTCGTGGAACCGGGGGTCGGCGGCCAGCGACAGCAGCTCGCGGTGCCCTTCGCCCGGGGCCCACTGCTCCAGCGGCAGCGACCCGTCCTTCGCCGGGGCGGCCACGGGCACGTCCAGGGACAGCAGCAGATCCATCAGATCGATGTCGTGCGTGACGCGCAACTCACGTCCGGCGGTGGTGAGTTCGGCGCGCAGACGGTCCGCCGCCCGCTCGACCAGCGGATACAGCTCGGGCATCCGGGTGGAGCCGCGCCAGGACCGCGCCCGCTCCCGGTAGGTCAGGAACCGCTCCAGCCAGCCCGCCGTGCCGTCGTGCGGACGCTGCTCCTCGGGCAGGGAGCCGTCCCACAGCCCGGCCGTGGCGCCGGAGGCCTCCAGCATGTCCAGCCACATCGCGGGCATCTCGTCGTCGTGGGACGAGGGCAGCGTGTCCAGCAGGGTGCCCCGCACCTCGGGCTCCCGCGCCGCCAGCGCCACCAGCGCCGTACGGTGGCCCTTCCACCAGCCCGCCGCCGCGCGCGCCGTGGACGGCAGGACCAGCAGTTCGGCCAGATAGGCCTGTTCGGTCAGATCCGCGTCGCGGCCGGCGGCCCGGGCCAGCCGACGCAGGTCGTTCGCCATCTGCGCCGAAGGCGGCAGACCGCCCGCCGTGCGGCGCAGGCACAGCTTGGTGAAACGCCGCAGCGCCTCCTCGGCCGGGACCCGCGCGGCCAGCTCCTTCGCGTACGCCGACAGCACCTTCACCGGGAGCGCGCCGGCCAGCGCGAACTCCAGGAACACGGCGTCGAGCCGCTCCTCCTCGACGATCAGCCCGTGCTCCGCCTCGGCCTTGCGGGCGCGGGTGAACAACTGGGCCGCGTACGTGGCGTTCTCCTCCGCGAGGAACACCCGTCCGGCCTGTTCGAAGAAGGTCGGCAGGAAGTGCGGCACCGACGCCGCCAGCCGCTCGCCGAGCTCCAGATAGGCGTCCATGGCCAGCTTGGGCTTGGACTTCGCCTGCCGTGCGGCACGCTCCAGGTCCGGCACGATGCCGAGCGCGTGGTGCCCGTCCGCCGGATGGTGCACCAGCACCCACTCGGGGAAGCCCAGCGACTGCCGCAGCCCGAGCCCCACGACGGCCGGCTCCGCGTCCTGCTCCAGGCCGAGGAACCCGGCGGCCAGATCCTCCGCCGCCCCCAGCTCCCCGGCGACCAGCCGCACCACCACCCGGTCCGCCAGGCCCGGGTGACGGTACGTCCGCGCGGTCAGCGGCACCGCCCGCTCCCCGGCACCCTCGGTGTCCGGCGGCAGCACCCCGCCCGCGGCCAGCACGTCCTCGTACGACACCTGCGTCCCCCCGCTCATGCGTCCTTGCCCTCCTCGATCACGCGCCCGGCGTACAGCGCCGCGGCCATCCGCATTCCCTCCGACCAGGCCACCGGGCCCACCTCGCCGAGCGGCAGGGCGTGGCCGTCCTGGTCCTGCCAGGTGAGACCGCCGGTCTCCACCTCGTCGTCCCAGTACGGCTCCCCGATCCACACGGAGGCCTCGACGGTGCGCTCGCCGTCCCGGACCCGGGCCGTGGCGTAGCCGCCGGAGACGCGGTATCCCAGGGAGGTGGCGCGCGCGGCGAGGGCGAAGCGGGAGCGGTACCGGCCGCCGGTGAACTCCCGCACGTGGGTCGCCTTGGCGGCCAGGTCGTCCGGTCGTCGCCAGGTGGCCCGGTGTATCTGCTCGACGCGCTGGACGATGCCGAGCTCCGCCGCGAACTCCCGGATGTCGTCGAGGTCCGGCAGCAGCACCGGGTGCGGCAGGGTCACCGTGCGCGGGGAGAGGCGGATCGTCTCACCGTCCAGGTTCACCACCCGCAGCTCGCCGGCGTCGGTGGCGCCCCGCAGGAATCCGACCTCGTCCGGGTCGTCGCCGACCACCGCGACGTCGCGCAGCGCGGCCTGCCACGCCTCGTCCGGCCACACCCGGGCCAGCAGACCGGTGGGTACGGGCAGTGACGACACCATCCAGGCGTCCACCTGTTCGACGCACGCCGTCGCGTGCCGATCCAGCCATTCGGCGAACCGGCGCAGCCGGTCCACCTCGGGGTGGTCCTTCAGCGCCTTCGGCAGCGACTTCAACTGCCGTCCCGCCGCACGGCCCGAGGTGGCTCGCGCAGCCACCCGCCCCTCCACAAGAGCGACTTCGTACCCGTCGCCCGCCGACAGCCAACCCACGAACCCCAGCCCCTAGCGTCAATCCCACAGGAAGAAAGCACAGTTCAGCCGGGGAATCCCGGCCCACGTGCGACCATGTGCGGAACGCTAGCGGCAGCCACTGACAACCGGTCCGGCGCCTCCCCCGGAGCCCCCTCCAGCACGTCGGGACGTCCCGACGGTGAAACGGACACGCGGGACGATCCCTCCGGCGTCCGGCAAGCCAATCGAAGCGGACAGGGGCGACGCATCCGTAGACCTACGTAACCGGAGTACGTATTACCGGCCAGTCGCCGTAGGCGGCGCCGCGCGGCCTTCGCACGGCCTTCGCGCTCACCCTGCGCAGTGACACGGCCGGTCACCGGCCGGCGCCGCCTCCGTCCGCCCGGGCCCTAAGGCATCGCCGCCGCGGCCGACCGCGGCGCGGCCTCGCACCTCCCGGCCGGGCGGGCGCGGGTCACCACATGGCTGACGCCGGTGGTGGAGTCGAGCCAGATCACCCGGGTGCCGGTGGCCGCGGCGGCGGCGAGCACCGCGTCCCGGCCCTGGGTGAACCCGTCGAGCGGGGTGAGGTACTCGGTGAGCGCCTTGCACACGATCTCGTCGGTGAGCGCGGCGCCGAGGTCCTCGCGGATGTCCCACAACTCCCCTGAGAAGATGGTGGAGTTGAGATGGGCGCCGCCGCTGTCCGTGCCGAACCTCACACCGAGGAAGGACGTGGCCGTGGTCCTCCCGTCGTTCAGGTCGCGCAACGCGCACTCGGCGGGTGTCCTGGTGCGGCACACCGCTCGCCCAGGAGCCCGGCGTCCGGGTCGTCCATGGGAACGCCGTACACGTCCGTCTCGACGGCATTGCCGAAGTAGTCCGCGATCGCCTCGTTCAGGGCGCCGGACTGGCCCGCGTAGACGAGGTCGGCGGAGTGGTCGATGACGCCGTGGGTCATCTCGTGCCCGACGACATCCAGCCCGGCGGAGAGGGGGCGGTACTCCGCGTCGCCGGTGCCGTACACCATCTTCGTGCCGGCCCCGCGACCGCGGGGGCCGGGAGCGGGGCCGGAAATCGGCGGATGGCCGAGACCGCGCGCACCACGTGGTGGCGGGGGAGCGGCCCGTGAGGGGCGATACGCGCCAATGCCGTCCCGTCCGCATCACGCCCCGAACGGGTGTCACCGACCCCGCCCGCACCCCCTGTCACACAACGGTTACCGTGCGCTGATGCGGTCCCCGGGGTGACCGTCACGGATCCACCGCATCTCCTTCACCCGGCGCGCACTTCCGGCCGTGAGGCGGTCGCTCGCCGCCCGTCGGGGCAGACGGTGCGCCCGCCGGATGCCTAGCCTCCCGGCCCATGCGATCACCACTGATGAGACGCTTCGGCCTCGGTGCCGTCCTGGCCCTCGCCCTCGCCGTGTTCGGCACGGCCCCCGGCGCGAGCGCGGCCGCCGCGGCACCCGCGGAGCTGACGTTCGCCACCGACAGCGCCACCACGACGCCCGGTGGCACGGTCAACCTGTCGATGACGATCACGAACAACCACACCTACGACGTCTGGTTCGTCTACCAGACCATCCAACCCACCTGGCTGACCAACCAGCGCCCCGACCTGAAGTACTCCTTCATCGGCTGCAGCCTCGCCACGGCCGCCGGCGCCACCCCCTGCTCCGGGACCGGCCCCGCCGACCTCGGTACCAACTACGGCGCCACGGTCCCGCCCGGCCAGAGCCGTACCGTCACGCTGACGCTCCAGGTCGCCGGTGACTCCGGCTGCAACGGGAACATCGGCTTCTACTCGTACTACTACGCCGAGTTCAGCGACAGCACCAACGTCAGTGGCGGTCCGGTGTTCACGCCCCAGACCCGGGTGCTCTGCGCCTGACGGCCCGGCGACGAGGTGGGCGGTCGTGACGGGAGTGACCTGAAATGATCTGCGATCGGGCTTCCGTCATGGTCTGAACCACTGGCGAACGACCGGGCGGGCCCGATCGGTCCGCCGACACGTCCCGCGGGGCCCGGACCAGCGCGCCGGGCCCTCGCGGTCGTCGTAGGCCTCGTTCCGGGGGGATGAGAAAACGTTCAATTCGGTTCCATGTCCGCCCAGTTGGACACCTGCGCTTTTCCGTCATGTTTCGCAGCATGACCACGAAAGCCACACACAGACACCACTATGTGACGCGACGGATGCGTCGACGACCGGGTTCTGAGGGGGAACGCCGGCGTCACGCAAGGGGGTGCGTCCGCTCCAGGAGAGGCGTGCTCACCCCTGCCCGGGGAGGGGACTTCACCGCATGAAGCGGACTTTACGCACCACCGTGCTCACGGTGGGCGCGCTCATCGCCGCGCTCGGCCTGCCGGCCGGACCGGTCCACGCCGACGACACCACGCCCCGCGTCGATCTGCGGGTCCTGGTGGTCAGCGACGGTGGCCCGTCCACCGACGCGATAGCCGCCGAACTCACCACCGCCGGAACGCCGTACACCGAGATCGACCTGACGAGCGCCGACCGGCCCGTGATCGACGCGGGTTTCCTCGCGGACACCGTCGACGGCCGCCCGCGCGCCAAGTACCAGGCGGTCGTGCTGCCCAACGACAACCCGTTCCCGGCCGGCTCGGCCGAGATGACGGCGCTCGCGGAGTACGAGCGGACGTACACGATCCCCCAGGTCGACGCCTACACCTACGCGCGTCCAGAAGCCGGTTTGCAGTACCCGGTGTACGGCGGCTACTCCGGCAGCCTCGACGGCGCCGAGGCCCGGGTGACCGACGCCGGGAAGGCGGGCCCCTTCGGGTACCTCGACGGCGCGGTGCCCTTCGAGGACAACGACCCCGCCATCGGCGAGAGTTACGCCTACCTGTCGAGGCCCGTCGCGGGAGCCGACTTCACCCCCTACGTCGACGCGGCCGTCCCCGGCGGGTCCACGCGCGGCACACTGGTCGGCGAGTACCGGCACGACGGGCGGCGCGAACTCGTCGTCACCTTCGTCTACAACCGCTACCAGCAGCAGTTCCGGCTGCTGGCCCGCGGCATCGTCGCCTGGATGACCGGCGGGGTGCACCTGGGCGCCACGCGCAACTACTTCGCCGTGCACGTCGACGACGTGTTCGCCGCCGACGACCGCTGGAACACCGAGCTCAACTGCACCCCCGGCGACGTCGACTGCGCCGACCCGAACATCGAGCCCGACCCCATCCGCATGACCCCGGCCGACGTCGACCACGCCACCGCCTGGCAGACCGACAAGGGCTTCACCCTCGACCTCGCCTACAACGGCGCCGGCAGCGTCGACCACCGCGAGGACAACAACGGCGACGACGCCCTCACCGACAGGTTCATCGCGGAGCGCGACCGCTTCCGCTGGATCAACCACACCTACTCTCACCCCTTCCTCGGCTGTGTCCAGGACACCAGCGTGGTCCCCTGGAGATGCGCGACCGACGCCGACGGCTCCACCCGATGGGTGAGCCGCGACGACATCTCCGACGAGATCGCCACCAACCGCGTCTGGGGCCGGACGGCCGGACTGCCCCTGGACGACGGCGAGTTGGTCACCGGTGAACACTCCGGCATGAAGGTGCTGCCGCAACAGCCCGAGGACAACCCCAACCTGGCGCTCGCCCTCGACGACAACGACATCACCTGGCTCGGCTCCGACAACTCCCGCGAGCCCGCCCAGCGGCAGGTCGGCCCCGCCACGACCGTGCCCCGCCACCCGATGAACGTCTTCTACAACGCGGGCCGGGCGGCCGAACAGGTCGACGAGTACAACTGGATCTACACCAGCCGCGCCCAGGGCGGCAGCGGCATCTGCGAGGACAACCCCGCCACCACCACCTGCCTCACCGCGCCGCTCGACACGGCCACCGGGTACGAGGACGTCATCGTGCCGCTGGAGAAGCGGATAGCCCTCGGCCACGTCCTCGCGGGCGACCCCAAGCCGCACTTCATCCACCAGTCGAACCTGGCCGAGGACCGCATCGCCTACCCGGTGCTCGACGGTGTCCTGGACGGCTACGCGGCCCTGTTCGCCGAGAACACCCCCGTGGTCAACCTGCGGATGAAGGACATCGGAGCCGAACTCCGCCGCAGGGCCCTGTGGCAGGCCGCCCTCCAGGCCGGCGAGGTCACCGCCCACCGCATCGGCGACACCGTCACCGTCGAGGCACCGGACGGCCTGGCGGTCACCGTCACCGCGCCCACCGGCACCACCCTGGCCGGCGGCGCCTTCGGCGACGCCTACGCGGGCGCGGTCTCCGGCTGGACACCCTCCACGGGCGCCCCCCTCGCCCTCGCCCTCCCCACGGCCGCCGGCCCCTCGGCCGCCGTCGCCGACGAGCCCGTCGAGACCACGGATCCCGCGCCGGACACCCGTGTCCCCGCAGGCGTGAGCGAGAGAGTGCCGTACACCCCGGACACCGACACCGCGGACGACTGACACCGCGGACAACTGACCTGCGGCACCCGCCCATCGAGCCGTCCCGGACGCGTCACCCGCGGCCGGGACCGGCAGGGAACCACCCCACACCACGGCAGTGGAGCACACCGATGCCCGTTCCCCACGACGCGCGCCGACTCGGCGCGACGCGCGTCACCCTCCTCACCGAAGGCACCTATCCCCACAGTCACGGCGGCGTCAGCGTCTGGTGCGACCAACTCGTCCAGGGCATGCCGGACCTCGACTTCGACGTCATCGCCGTCACCGGCACCGGACGCGAACCCCTCGCCTGGGACGTGCCCGCCCACGTCCGCCGTGTGCTGTCCGTCCCCATGTGGGGCGACCCGCCCGAGGGCCGCGCGCCCCGGGGCCGCGCCCGTCACCGACTCGCCACAGCCTACGAGCGGTTCCTCACCGCCCTCCTCGACCCAAAAGCCGAGGACGGCTTCGCGCCCGCCCTGTACGAGCTGGCCCGGGCCGCGGCGGACGGCACACTCAGCCCCTTCCTGCGCTCGGACCGGGCGATCGCCCAACTGGCCGCCGTCTGGAACCGCCCCGGCCTCGCCGTCCGCGAGGCCCGGCCCACCCTGCACGACGCGCTCACCGCGACCTCCCTGCTCGAACACGCCCTGCGCCCGCTCGCCGCGCCCTCTCCCGAGACCGGCGTCGCGCACGCGGTCAGCGGCGGCGTCGCCGTCCTCCCGGGCCTCGCCGCCCTCGAACGGCACGGCGTCCCCCTGCTGCTCACCGAACACGGCGTCTATCTGCGCGAGCGCTACCTCGGCTACCGCACCGCCCCCTACCGCTGGCCCGTCAAGGCGGTCGTCCTCGGCTTCTTCCGCCTCCTCGCCGAGGAGACCTACCGCCGGGCCGCCCTGATCACCCCAGGCAACCGCTACAACCGGCTCTGGGAGGAACAGGGCGGCGCCGACCCCGAGTCCATCCGTACCGTCTACAACGGCGTCGACCCCGCCGCGTTCCCGCCCGCCGGCCCCGAACCGGAGACGCTCACCCTCAGCTGGGCGGGCCGCGTCGACCCCATCAAGGACCTGGAGACCCTCATCCGGGCGTTCGCCCTCGTCAGGGCCGAACTACCGGACACACGGCTGCGGTTGTTCGGCGGGACACCGCGAGGCGGCGAGGCCTACCGCGAGCGCTGCGAGGCCCTGGCCGCGCAACTGGGTCACGGCGACGCCGTCACCTTCGAGGGCCGGGTCGACGACATCAAGGACGCCTACGCGGCCGGCAACGTCGTGATGCTCTCCAGCATCAGCGAGGGCTTCCCGTTCACCCTCATCGAGGCCATGTCGTGCGGGCGTGCCACCGTCTCCACCGATGTGGGGGGTGTGCGCGAGGCCGTCGGCGACACGGGGCTCGTGGTGCCGCCGCGCGACCCGGAGGCGATGGCGCGGGCCGCGCTGGAACTGCTGGGCGACCCGGCGCGCCGCCGGGCGATGGGGGAGGCGGCCAGGCTCCGGGTGATCGAACAGTTCACCCTCCGCCAGACCATCGACACCTTCCGCTCCATCTACCTCGAACTGCCCACCCGGGCAGGGCGGTCGAGGACCGTCGAGATCCCGGCGCGGGTGCCCGCGACCATCAGCACGGTGGCCGGATGAGCGGCCCCCTGTCACTCGAACCCGGCGGCGTCGAACAGGACACCCTGGCCATCCGGCTGGCCGACCGGCGCCGCCCGCGCCGCCGCCCCAGCTGGGCCCTCGGCGACGACACGACCCTCACCATCCGGCTCCCGCACCAGGGCCCGGACGAGGAGGCCGTGAGCGAACTCGCCGCCGAACTCGCCGACCGCGTCGGCCCGGCCGTCCACCCCTACGAAGTGGCCGCCCTGCTGGAGGCGGAGGGCCTGTCCGCCTCCCTCATCAAGGAACGCTACGGCCACCCGAACCTCTTCTCGCTGGCCTCGGCCCTGTACGAACGGGTGCCGAGGACGTTCCCCGAACCCGCCCCGACTGCCGACCCCTGGCGCCCGGACACCGTGCGCTGCCTGTTGCGAGGCGTCCTCTTCGCCCTCCCCGGCCTCGCCTATCTGCTGACCGCCCCGCTGTGGAACCCCGGCGCGCACGCCCCGGCCCTCATCGTGGCCGGCCTCGTCTCCTGGGCCTGGGGCCAGGCCCTCGGCCACCGCGCCCATCTGCGGATGGCGACCGGGCCGCGCGAAGCGGGCCGTACGCTCCTGACCGGCGCCCCCGCCGGGGCGGTCGTCGCCACGGCGATCGCGGCACTGCCCGCCGACGGCGGCCCGGTGACCCTGGTGGCGGCCGCCCAGTCCGCCTACCTGGGGGCGGCGGGCGTCCTGCTGGTCCTCGGCCGGGAGCGCCTCCTGCTCGCCGCGCTCAGCCCGTTGATCGCCGGAGCCGTCGTCCTGCCCTGGTGGGAACCGGGCCCATGGGCGCGCGCCGGACTGCCCCTCCTCGCCCTGCTGGCCACCCTCGCCGTCACCGGCCGGACCCTGCGTGCCACCCTCGCCGCCCCGGCCGTCCCGGACGCCCGCCGCCCCCGCCTGCGGTGGTCCCTGCCGTACGGCCTGTTCGGCCTCGCCGCCGGCGTGCTGGTGCTGCTGGAGGGCCGGCAGGAGCCGTACGCGGTGATCGTGCTGACGGTGAGCATGGGCCCGGCGGAATGGCTGCTCTACCGCTACCGCGGGCTGTCCGTCGCCGCGCTGCGCGCCGTCGCGACCCCCGCCGGGTTCCTGCTGCGCTCGGCCGGGATCCTCGCCCTCTGCCTGCTCGCCTACCTGCTGCCGCTGCTGCCCGCGGCCCTGCTCACCGACGCCGCCCCCGCCCCGCTGCTGCTGCTCGCCGCCGTCCTGTGGACCGCGCTGCTGCTGCAGGCCTTCGGGGCGGCCTGGCCGTCGGCCGTGATCTGTCTCGCGGCGGCGGGCGGCGCCGGGGCGGTCACCCTGCTGCGCCTGCCACCGGGCGACCTGGCGCTGCCCGTCGGCTGCGCCGCCGCCGCGCTCTGTCTGTCGGCGTGCGCGCTGCGGCTGCTCGGCCGGCCCGCACCGCACGCCTGAGCCCCGTGCTCACCCCGACCACCGCACACCCCCACGCGCCACCCCCCACACCACCGACCGACCGGAAGGACACCCAGTTGACCTCCGCACCGCTCGCCGCCGTCACCGGAGCCGAGGGCTTCATCGGCTCCCACCTGACCGAGGCGCTCGTCGCCGCCGGACACCGGGTCCGGGCCATGGCCCAGTACAACTCCTTCTCCTCCTACGGCTGGCTGGAGACCCTGCACCCCGACGTCCTCGACCAGGTCGAGATCGTCCTCGGCGACGTCCGCGACCCCGGCTCGGTCCGCGGCCTCCTCGACGGCGCCGACACCGCCTACCACCTGGCCGCCCTCATCGCGATCCCGTACTCCTACCAGGCACCGCACAGTTACGTGGACACCAACGTCACCGGCACCCTCAACGTCCTGGAAGCCGTCCGAGCCCTCGGCACACCCCGCCTGGTCCACACCTCCACCAGCGAGACCTACGGCACCGCGCGGACCGTGCCGATCACCGAGGACCACCCCATCAACACCCAGTCGCCGTACGCCGCCTCGAAGGCCGGCGGGGACCGGCTCGCCGACAGCTACCACGCGAGCTTCGACACCCCCGTCGTGACCCTGCGGCCGTTCAACACCTTCGGGCCCCGCCAGTCGATGCGCGCGGTGATCCCCACGGTGATCGGCCAGGTCGCGGCGGGGCAGCGCACCATCACCCTCGGCGATCTGCGTCCCACCCGGGACTTCACCTTCGTCAAGGACACCGCGCAGGCGTTCCTGACCGTCGGTACCGCGCCCGCCGAGCAGGTCGTGGGGCGCACCTTCAACGCCGGCACCGGGGGCGAGATCTCCATCGGCGACCTCGTCGCGCTGATCGGCAAGGTCATGGACAGCGAACTCGACGTCCGCGAGGACGAGGCACGCATCCGGCCCGTGAACTCCGAGGTGATGCGGCTCGTCGCGGACGCGAGCCGGCTGACCGCCGCCACCGGCTGGCAGCCCGCCCACACCCTGGAGGAAGGCCTCGCGCACACCGTGGAGTTCTTCCGCGACCCGGCGAACCTCGCCCGCTACAAGACCGGCATCTACAACATCTGACTCCCGTCGGGCCGCGTCGGCGGAGCACGACCCCGTGCGTCGCCGCGCATCCCCGAAGTCCACCAGTCCACGAAGCACGAAGGAGGAGCACCATGCACGCAGTGATCCTGGCGGGAGGCAAGGGCGTCCGGCTGCGGCCCTACACGACCGCGCTGCCGAAGCCGCTCGTCCCCATCGGCGACCAGCACGCCATCCTGGAGATCGTGCTGCGCCAGCTCTCCGCGGCCGGCTTCACCCACGTCACCCTCGCCATCGGCCACCTCGGCGAGATCATCCGTGCCTACGTCGGCGACGGCTCCCAGTGGGCCCTGACCGTCGACTACGCCCCCGAGGAGAGCCCTCTCGGAACCATGGGCCCGCTGCTCAACCTGCGCGACCGGCTGCCCGAGTCCTTCCTCGTGATGAACGGCGACGTCCTCACCGACCTCGACTACGCCGATGTCCTGTGCCGGCACCGGGAGTCCGGGGCGCCGCTCACCATCGCCACCTACGCCCGCAAGGTCCACATCGACTTCGGTGTCCTGACCACCGACGACAGCAAGGTCGTCGCCTTCACCGAGAAGCCGAGCATGGACTACCGCGTCTCCATGGGTGTCTACGGCGTGTCCCGCTCCACCCTGGAGGGTTACACCCCCGGACTGCCCCTCGGTTTCGACGAGTTGGTCCTCGACCTGATAAGGGCTCAGAACCAGCCGCACGCCTACGACTTCGACGGGTACTGGCTGGACATAGGCCGTCCGGACGACTACGACCGGGCCAACGCCGAGTTCACCACCCGCAAGTCGCTTCTGCTCAAGGGAGCCTGAGCACCACATGCGCATTCTCGTCCTGGGTTTCACCGGATATCTGGGCACCCATGTCGTCGAGGGGCTGCGCGCCCTGCCGGGCGCGCTGGTCCTCGGCGCCGGCCGCGCGCCCACCGCCGACCACGCCGTCGACCTCGCCACCGTCCGCCCCGCGGAACTGGCGAAGACCCTGGCGTCGGCCGCGCCCGACACCGTGGTCAACTGTGCGGGCGCGACCGGCGGTGACCCCGTCACCCTCGCCGAGGTCAACGCCCGCGGCCCCGCCGTCCTGTGCGCGGCGCTCCGCGAGGCCGCCCCCGGCGCACGGCTGGTGCACCTGGGCTCGGCCGCCGAGTACGGGCCCGGCGTCCCGGACGTCCGGGTGACGGAGTCGGCGGCCACCCGTCCGCTCGCCCCCTACGGCGCGACCAAGCTCGCGGGAACGGTCGCCGTCACCACGTCCGGCCTGGACGCGGTGGTCCTGCGGGTCGGCAACCCGGTCGGCCCCGGCGCGCCGCCCACCAGCCTCCCCGGCCGCATCGCCACCCTGCTCCGCACCGCCGGGCCCGGCCCCGAGGCCGTGGTCCCGCTCGGCGCCCTCTCCGCGTACCGCGACTTCGTCGACGTCCGCGACGTCACCCGAGCGGTCGTCCTCGCGGCCACGGCCCCCGGCCCCCTGCCGCCCGTCCTCAACATCGCCGGCGGCCGCGCCGTCCCGGTCCGTGAGGTGGTGCGGTGCCTGGCCGACAAGGCCGGCTTCCGAGGGCGGATCATGGAGAACGCGACGGGGCCGAGCGCGTCGGCGGGCGCGGGCGGGAGCACGGGACGGGGCGCGGGGGCGGTCGGCGCGGCTCACGCGGCCGGGTCGGTTCGGTCGGCGGACGTGTCGTGGCAGTGCTCCGACATCACCGCCGCCGAGACGGCCCTCGGCTGGCGACCGGCCCACACCCTGGACGACGCGCTCACCGCACTGTGGGAGAGCGGCGGAGCCGCCGGGGAACGCGGAGCCGCCGGGGAACGGGACGGCGCCGCGGAACACAGGACCGTCGGGGGACGGGACGGCGTCGGGGAACGCGGGGGCGGCGAGAAGGGTGTCCGTACGCCGTGAGTCTGCTGATCCCGCTGTACGTCCACCCGGCCGAGGACCCGGGCGCCTGGCTCCGCCTGATCAGGGCGGCGCCCCGTACCTACGCCGTCGTCCTCAACCCCGCGAACGGCCCCGGCGACGTCCCCGACCCCGCGTTCACCGCGGCGGCCGGGGCGCTGCGCGCGGCCGGGGCCCGGCTGCTCGGCTATGTCGACACCGACTACGGGGTGCGCGACCGCGCCGAGATCGCCGACGACGTACGCCGTCACCAGGAGTGGTACGCGGCCGACGGCTGCTTCCTCGACCAGGTGACGGCCACCCCGGACGGCCTGCCCGCCTGCCGCAGGCTCGTCCGGGCCGTCCGCCGGCTCGGCGCCGCCACCGTCGTCCTCAACCCCGGCGTCCACCCGGCACCGGGGTACGCCCGCCTCGCCGATCTGACCGTCACCTTCGAGGGCCACTGGTCGACGTACGTGTCGGCGTTCAGCCGACCGGCCTGGGTCGCCCGCCACCCGCCCGAGCGCCTCTGCCACCTCGTCTACGGCGTCCCCGAGGCACTCGTACCGCTCGCCGTGCGCACCGCGCACGACCGGGGCGCCGCCGTCTGCGGCCCGGTGACCGGCGAACCGCCCAACCCCTGGGCCCAGTTGACGCCCGCGCTCACCGGGACGGACCGATGAGGAGAAGGAGACCGGCGTTCGGGCATGTGGCGCTGCTGGCCGCCCTCCTGGCCTCGACGCTGGCGGGCTGCGGCGGCGACCCCGACCCGGATTCCGGCTCCACGTCCGGGCCGCGGTGGAGACCCCGGCCCGGTCTCGCCTGGCAGTGGCAGCTGGACGGAAGGGTCGACCCCTCCGCGGACGTGCCCGTCTACGACATCGACGGGTTCGAGAACTCCGCGAAGGACGTGGCCCGGCTGCACCGGGACGGCCGCAAGGTCATCTGCTACATCAACGTCGGCGCCTGGGAGGACTTCCGGCCCGACAAGGACTCCTTCCCCCGCTCGCTGCTCGGCGAGGAGAACGGCTGGGCGGGCGAACGCTGGCTGGACATAAGGCAGTTGGACGTCCTGCGGCCCCTCATGGAACGCCGCTTCGACATGTGCCGCGACAAGGGCTTCGACGCGGTGGAGCCCGACCTGGTGGAGGGCTACGGCGACGACACCGGCTTCCCGCTCACCGCGCGGGACCAGCTCGCCTACAACCGCATGATCGCGGACATCGCCCACGAACGCGGCCTGGCGGTGGGCCTGAAGAACGACCTGTCCCAGATACCCGAACTGCTGGCCGACTTCGACTTCGCCGTCAACGAGGAGTGCGCCCAGTACGACGAATGCGGGCGGCTCTCGCCCTTCGTCGAAGCAGGCAAGGCCGTGTTCCACGTGGAGTACACCGAACCCAGGAGCAGCTTCTGCGCGGAGTCCCGTCGGCTCGGGCTCTCGTCGATGGTCAAACGGCTGGAGCTGGGGGTGTGGCGGCAGCCATGCTGAGCGCGGAGGAGCCGGTGGCCGTGGGCGGCCCCGACTGGGCGGAGAAGGCACCCCGAGGACTTCCGGTTGCGTCTGCTCCATGTCTCCGCCGTCGACGAGGGCTCCGACACCCGCGACGAACTCCTCACCCTGCGTGACCGTTGCCCGCCTCCGGCGGCTCCGCCATGTCCGCGACGCTGCGTCCTCATTCGCACACCCGTGCGTGACCTGGCGGTTTCCCTGGGAACAGAACCGCGCCCGGGCGGTCCCGTGCTCCTATGGTGGAGATCACAGGCAGGCGACGGACGCTGAGGCGGCGACCATGGCGGAGACGGCGATCGACTACGCGGCGGTGTTCCAGGCGCTGCCGGGCATGGTGGCGCTGCTGACACCCGAGCTGGTGTACGCGGACGCGAACGAGGAGTTTCTGCGGGTGTCGGGGCGCACCCGAGAGCAGGTCGTCGGCCGGTATCTCTTCGACGTGTTCCCCGACAACCCCGACGACCCGTCGGCGGACGGGATGCGGAATCTGGCGGCCTCCCTCGACCGTGTGGTGGAGAGCGGCGAGCGGGACGCGATGGCGTTGCAGCGCTTCGACGTGGAGTCCGCCGAGCGGCCTGGGGAGTGGGAGGAACGGTACTGGAGTCCGGTGAACGCGCCGATCCTCGGCACCGACGGGAAGGTGACGCTGCTGATCCACAGGGTGGAGGAGGTCACCGAGCTGATCCGCGCCCGCGAGCGCGCCCCGGGCGACCGGGCCCGGGTGCTGGAGGCCGAGCTCTACACCCGTGCCCGGGAGCTGCAGGAGGTCAACGAACGGCTGCGTGAGGCGCACGCCCACGAACGGGAGGTGGCGCTCGCCCTGCAGAAGGCGATGCTGCCCGCGCCCAACCCGGTCGGACACCATCGCGCGGCCGTCCGCTACCAGCCGGCGACGGACGCGCTGAACGTGTGCGGCGACTGGTACGACCTGGTCAGCCTGGCCGGCGCCGACCGCATCGGGGTCGCCGTCGGTGACGTGGTCGGGCACGGCCTGGCCGCGGCCGGCGTCATGGGCAAGCTCCGCAGCGCGCTGAGCGCCGCGTCCCTGGTGGCCGACGGTCCCGCCCAGGCACTGGACGCGCTCGGCCTGTACGCCCGCTCCGTCGACGGCGCCGAGAACACCACCGCCGTGCAGACCTGCGTCGACTGGGACACCCACACCATCACCTACAGCAGCGCCGGCCATCTGCCGCCGGCGGTGCTGTGCCGCGACGGCACGGTCGTCTTCCTCGACGGAGCCACCGATCCGCCGCTCGGCGCCCGTCCCGAGCACATCCCTCGCCCCGAGGCCACCGTCGACTTCAGCGAGGGCGACACCCTGGTCCTCTACACGGACGGTCTGATCGAACGCCGTGACGAGGACATCGACGTCAGCCTTGGCCGCCTCGCCGAAGCGCTCACCCGCCATCGCCGCTCCACCCCGGAGTTCCTCGCCGACGCCCTCCTCCTCGACCTCCTCCACCACGGCCGCGCCACCGACGACACGGCCCTCGTGATCGTCCGGCTGTGAGCCGGCGGCCGGTGCGCGGCGCCGACAACCGCAGGCCGGGCCTCGGCCTGGCGTCGATCGCGGCACGCCGGGTCAGTCGAGGAAGTCGGCCACCAGCGCGGCGAACTCGTCCGGGTCGGCCAGCCGGACGCCCAGGGTCTCGGCCTTGGCGCGCTTGGAGCCGGCGTTCTCCCCCGCGACGACCAGGGAGGTCTTCTTGGAGACGCTGGAGGAGGCGCGTCCCCCGGCGCGTTCGATGAGTTCGTTCATCTGGTTGCGGCTGAGCTTTTCCAGGACGCCGGTCATCGCGCCCGTCACCACGACGGCCATCCCGGCGAGCGGCCCGCCCGCGGCCTCGGGGCCCTCCTCGGTGTCGGTGGGGTTCTCGTCGGCCGGCGCGGGAGGCGTGGCGCCCGGCTCGGTCATGTTCACCCCGGCCGCCACGAGCTTGTCGATGAGCGGGGCGAGTTCGGCGAGTTCGGCCACGATCGACGGGGCCTTCTCGGTGCCGATGCCCTCCACCCGCTGGATCGCCTCGGCGTCCGCCGCGCGGATGTTGTCCATGGTGGCGAAGTACCGGGCGATACGGCGGGACATGGATCGTCCGGTGCCCCGCACCCCCAGCGCGCACAGCACCCGCGACAACGGCCGCCCCTTGGCCGCGTCCAGCGCGGCGAGGAGGTTGTCGGTGCTGGTCTCCCCCATGCGCTCCAGCCGGAGGAGCTGCTCCCGGGTGAGGGCGAACAGGTCCGCGAGGTCGGTCACCAGGCCCGCCTCGACGAGCTGGACGACCCGGGTGTGCCCGAGCCCCTCCACATCGAGCTGGTCGCGGCCGACGGCGTACGACAGGGAGGCCACCAAGTGGCAGTTGCGGCCGTTCTCGCAGCGCCAGCGCTGTTCGCCGGTGTCGATGCCGGAGCCGCATCTCGGGCACACCTCGGGAAAGACGATGGGCTGTTCGTCGCCGGTGCGCAGATGGGCGACGGGGGCCTCCACGCGCGGGATCACGTCACCGGCGCGGTGCACCATGACGTGGTCGCCCAGCCGCAGATCGCGGCGGGTGATGTCGGCCGGGTTGTGCAGGGTGGCGTACGTGATGGTGGAGCCGTCGATCTCGACGGGCTCCAGCACGCCGCGCGGCGCGATGATGCCGGTGCGGCCGACGTTCCACTGCACCTCCAGCAGCCGCGTGATCTTCTCGACGGCGGGCAGCTTGTAGGCGATCGCCCAGCGCGGAGCGCGGGAACCGGACCCGGCGGCCTGCTGGTCGGCGGCCAGGTCGGCCTTGACGACGATCCCGTCGATCCCGAAGGGCAGCCCGGCCCGCAGCGCGGCGATCTCCGTCACCCGGGCGAGGACCTCCTCGACGGAACCGGCGGTGACACCGGGCACGGCCGTACCGGCGGTGGTGTTGACCCCCAGTTCGGCGGCGCGGGTCATCAGGTCGCTGTGGGCGAGTTCCGCCAGCCTGGCGGCGTCGGTGGAGTCCGTGCCCGGCAGCGCCAGCATCCCGTACCCGAAGAACGTCATCGGCACGGTGTAGGCACGCTCCCTGGCGCGCAGGGTGCCCGCCGCGGCGTTGCGCGGGTTCGCGAACGGCTGCCCGCCGTGTTCGGTGCGTATCTCGTTGGCGTGCTCGAACTGGGCGGTGGTCATGAGGACTTCGCCCCGCACCTCCACCGTGACCGGCTCGGCGAGCTCGCCCGGCAGCCCCTCGATGGTGCCGATGGCGTGCGAGACGTCCTCCCCGGCCGTCCCGTCGCCGCGGGTGATCAACCGCGTGAGCCGTCCCCGTGTGTAGCGCGCGGCGACCGCGAGCCCGTCGAGCTTGGGCTCCACGCTGAACCGCTCCACGTCGTGGCCGATCCGCCGGGCCAGCGACGCCGTCCACGCGGTGAACTCCTCGCCCGAGAACACGTTGTCCAGGCTCAGCATCGCCACCGTGTGCGGCACGTCCCCCTCGACCGCCCCACCGGCCACCTTCCCGGTCGGCGAGTCCGGCAGTATCTGGTCGGGATGCTCGGCCTCCCACAGCGCGATGCCCCGCACGAGGCGGTCGTAGGTGTCGTCGTCCAGCACCGACGTACCGCCCGTGTAGTAGGCGGCCGAGGCCTTCACCGCGTCCTCGACGGCCTGCGCGTAGGCGGCGGCATCCACGATCACAGCAACTGATGTCGTCATGCGGACCATCCTGCCTCCCACCACTGACAACGCCCTCGGGCGACGCCTCGCAGGCTGGGGGGCTTCTGATGGATCTCCGCGGCGTCGCGACGCCCGGCACGCACTCTCGCACCCGGAACCGTAGATCCCGCCACAGACAACGCGGTCCTCGGCTCACGGCGCCATCCCACCCCTGGGCACACCACGGGCCGGACGAGCGGATCGCTCGTCCGGCCCGTGGCCGGGGTACTGCGGCGCGACGGTCAGACCGCCGGAGCCGGGTACGTCGGGTACTCCACCCCGGAGACGTGCTGGACGACCCGGATGACCTGGCAGGAGTAGCCGAACTCGTTGTCGTACCAGAGGTAGAGGATCGCGTTGTCGCCGTCGACCTTGGTGGCACCGGCGTCGACGATCGAGGCGTGCCGGGAGCCGATGAAGTCGCTGGAGACCGAGTCGGGCGCGTTGGTGAAGTCGATCTGGCGCTTGAGCGGGGAGGTCAGCGAGACGCCCCGGAGGTAGTCGAGGACCTCCTCGCGGTCGGTCTCGCGGCCGAGGCGCAGGCTGAGGATCGCGATCGAGACGTCCGGGACGGGGACGCGGATCGAACTGCCGGTGATCGGCGCCTTCAGGTCGGGCAGCGCCTTGGCGACGGCCGAGGCGGCACCCGTCTCCGTGATGACCATGTTGAGCGGCGCGGAGCGGCCGCGGCGGTCCGACTTGTGGTAGTTGTCCAGCAGGTTCTGGTCGTTGGTGAACGAGTGGACGGTCTCCACATGTCCGCGCAGCACACCGAACTCGTCGTCCATCGCCTTCAGCGGCGGCACGATCGCGTTGGTGGTGCAGGACGCGCAGGACAGGATCTGCTCGTCCGGCTTGATCGTGTCGTGGTTGACGCCGTGCACGATGTTCGGGACGTCACCCTTGCCGGGCGCGGTCAGCACGACCTTGTCGATGCCGGGACGCAGGTGCTTCGACAGACCCTCACGGTCGCGCCACTTGCCCGTGTTGTCGATGAGGATCGCGTTCTTGATGCCGTACTCGGTGTAGTCGACCTCGGACGGGTCCCCGGCGTAGATCACCTTGATCTCGTTGCCGTTGGCGTTGATCGTGCTGGTCGCCTCGTCGACGGTGATCGTGCCCTGGAACTGGCCGTGGATGGAGTCCCGGCGCAGCAGCGAGGCACGCTTGACGATGTCCTGATCCCCACCGCCGCGCACCACGATGGCGCGCAGCCGCAGCCCGTTGCCCGAGCCGGCCTTCTCGATGAGCAGGCGGGCCACGAGGCGGCCGATGCGGCCGAAGCCGTAGAGGACGACGTCGCGTCCCTCCCCGCCCTCGATCTTGTTGGCGCCGGTGGCACCGGCGACGGCCTCGGCGGTGAACTCCGCGATCGACAGGCCTCGGTCGTCGGCCTGGTAGGCCTCGGCGAGCAGACCGATGTCGATCTGGGAGGGGCCGAGGTCGAGCGTGGTGAGGGTCTGCAGGAACGGCAGGGTGTCGGTGACCGACAGCTCCACGCCGGCGATCTGGCGGGCGAACCGGTGGGTCTTCAGGATGCTGACCACCGACTTGTTCACCAGGGAGCGGCTGTGCAGCAGGACCGTCACGTCCCGCTCGCGGTGCAGCTTCCCGATGATCGGGATCATCGATTCCGCGATCTCCTCGCGGTGCTTCCAGACGGTGAACGAGTCCTCGTTGAGAGTCACAGGTTTATCTTTCGAGCTAGGCGGCGCTCATATGCTAAACGGTCGCCGAAAGGACCACGCCACCGGGGTCCGAGCCCGGTGGCGTGGCCCTCGAACGAGTTCAGCGGCTGCTCACGAGACGCGCCAGGACGCGGCGTAGGGCTGGGCGAACTGGGTGATCCGGTGGGCGCGCACGACGACCTTCGCGCCACCGGCGGGGACACCCCTCCAGTTGACCTGCTCGACGTTGTTGACGCGGTCGAAGCCGGCGCCCGTGCCCATGTTGCCGTGGTGCTCCTGACCGCCTGCGCGGACGATCGGATCCAGGTCGTTCCGCAGAGCCGCGCCGGGCGGGTCGGTCCACACCAGGGGTGACCTTCGGGGTGCGGGCCGCCCCTTGGGGCCGCTGCATCAGCTCGGCCGGGCGGGTGGTTCAGGGCCAGACGCCGGAAAAGTCGATCTTCTGCGCCCACTCCGGGTGGTCTATCAACGGGTTGCGGTCGCCCTGCAGTTCGGCGATGGCGGCGTTGCGATGGCGTTCGTACTCGCTCACCGGCTCGCCGGCGTGCCAGGCCAGCAGAGTGGGCAGCCGGCTCTCGGGGAACTCGGTCCGGACATCACCGACCAGACCCGGATAGCGAAGCAGGAAGTAGAGGGTGGCCCGGGCCACCGCTCCCTTGCCGGCCTCCGGCTCGAAGCCGATCACGGCTCGGTCGGAGCCGACGGGGTCGCGCATTCCGCATTCCTCCCGTTCGGCTTCCCGGAAGTTCGGGAAGTCGAAGTAGGCGAAGTTGTTGCGGAAGCTGTTGCACGCGACCTCGCAGGCGAACAGATGGTGGAGGTCCCCGCGCATCGGCTCCTTGTGCGCGAACCACGACTGCGGCACCACGTGTTCGCAGTTGAACGGCATCGAGGCCTCCAGCGCGTCGAACTCGGCCTCGAACTCCGCCGGACCCGCCGCGCGTTCCCGCACGAAGAGTTCCTGAACGCGGGCCAGCCGTGCCTCCGCCACGGCCGCGTCCGCCCTGATGAACTCCTCGGGGGAGAAGTCCTTCCCGGAGTAGATGCTGCGAAGCCGCCCGTCTCTGTGCAGGTCGACCCAGGGGTAGACCAGGCGGTCGGGCCGGTACTTGGGCCGGGGGGAGTGGGTGTCCTCCAGCAGTTCGGTGAGCGCGCGGCGCAGTGCCTCCGCGTCGCCGGTGTCGATGCCCGCGTAGTAGGTGTCGCGCGCGGCGGCATCGGCCTGCCGGTCGTAGTACGGCCGTTCCCGCCCGAGGCGAAGGCTGATCAGAGCGGCCTCCACGTCCCTCTCGACCGCCGACGCACCGTCCGGGGGCGACGGCGGTGCGGGCGCGAGGAAGGGCGCAGGGCTGGACATCGGCGTCACGGGATGGGCCGACAGGTCGAGTCCGACGCTGATCCTCAGGGGGACGGTGAGGTGGGCGATGCCGTCGGTCACCTGGACGCGTGCGCCATCGGTGCCGGGCAGTCCCTTCGCCCCGTCCACCGAGGGCGTGGAGGGGGCAGTGGGCAGCGGGGTGCCGACCGGTGCCGTGACCGTTTCACCGGTCGGCCCGGCGGTGAGCACCTCGTCGCGCAGCCGGGCCGCCGCACCGGTCAGCCTGATCGTGCTCAGCGCGCGCAGTATCCGGCTGATGCGCACCCCTTCGTTGGCCACCCAGGCCACTCGATCCTCGCCCATCTCCGGTGTCCACAGGGTGCCGTCGACGCTCAGGGGGCGGCCCTCGGCGTCGGTCTTCGGGACGGCCGAGTGGTGCAGTGCGACGACCTCCCACTGGTCGTTGAGGACCGGCGCACCCGACGAGCCCCGAAGGGTGTCGGTCGTGGAATGCAGGAACCGGTCCAGGATGTCGACGACCAGGTTCTCCCGCAGTGCCACTTGCTTGGGCTCGCCTCCGGGGTGCTGGATGACGTTGACGAACTCCCCGATGACGATCTTGCCCTGCTCCTCGCTGAGGGGCAGTAGGCCGAAGGAGGAGAGGGCTTCGCCTCGGCCTCCTTGCTCGGCCACCGCGACCAGGGTGAAGTCCAGTTCCCGGTCGGTGACGAAGAACCGCTGCGGCTCCAGTGGGAACACCGCCGGTACCAGGGGCCGGCCGTCCATCCCGGCCTGCAGAGCGAACGCGACGGTGCTGCGGCGTGCCTCCTCCTGACTGCGCAGCACATGGTTGTTGGTCAGCAGCAGGGAGGGCGAGACCATGAAGCCGGTGCCGTGGCCGCCGCCCGGCCCGCTGAGGGTGACCCGGCCGACCGAGCGGGCCACCAGCGCGCCCTTCTCCAGGAACGCGACCGGGGTGAGGTTGTTGCGCCCGATCAGGCGCTCCAGCCCCAGCATGTCACTGCCGAAGTGCTCGGGCGGCAGCCGCAAGGTGCTCCCGGACGTCGTGCGGGGCTCGGTCGGTTCCCGGTCGATCGCCCTGGCCTGGGACCAGTCGGTGCCGAGGCGGTTCAGCCGCTTCTCGACGCGCTCCGGTTCGTCGGCGTACAGCACGCCGCGGGTCCGGAGCAGTTTCTGATTGCGCTTGCGCCGCTCGGCCCGCTCCGCGAACCGGTCCGCGGCCCTCGTCAGCTGTGACAAGTAGCCGGATTCCGTGGGGGAGAAGAGTTCCGCCGTTGTCATGGGTCCGCCTCCCATGGGAAGGGGTGGGGAGTACGGCGCGCCACGCCACGAGTCGTGAGCTGAGCGATGCCTCGTCGGGGTGGGTGCCGAGGCGGCCGTGCGCGAAGAGCGCGGCCTCGCACGGGAGATCGCGGACCGGCCGTCACTGCGGCGTTCCGGGCACCTCGCGCTGTGGAGCGCTGCCGGGCACATGTCTTGGTGAACCGGTCCGCAGTCGCGTCGGCGAACCGGTCCGCAGTCGCGCGCGGACCTCCACAACTCCTGGGACGAGCCGTCGGCTTGATCCCATTCCAGGGTGGTCCCGGCCGCTCCTTGTGTTCGCTGCCCCCTCTTCCATGCTGACAGCAAGGGCAAACGCGCGCAAAAGGGCGGACATGTTCCCCGTCGGAGATCATGTCCGGCTCCGTCGTCCCGGATCTGGAGTTCAGCGCGGCCGCCGGCTCAGGCGTTGCCCTCGCGTAGCTCGTCACGGGTCTGCAGGGCCGCCAGCGCCGCACGCGACGTGACGCCGGTCTTGCGGTAGATGCGGGAGAGGTGGGTCTCCACCGTGCGCGGGCTGAGGAAGAGTCGCTCGGCGATGGCGGGACTGGTCAGGCCCTTCGCGACGAGGGCGGCGATCTCCCGCTCCCGCGCGGACAGCGCGGCCAGCACGGGCAGCTGCACGGCCGCGGGTTCCGGCGACGGCGTCCCGGCGTCCGCTCCCCTTCCCACACCCACCTCCGGGCCGGTCTCCGACTCCACGAAGACCGCAGGACGGATCGCCTCCGCGAGGCCGGTCAGCAGGTGAGCGCCGGCCTCGCCGCTCAGCCGTACCGCGCGCTCCCACATGGCACGGGCCCGGGCGGGGCGCCCCGCCGACGCGGTCAGCGGCGCCCCCATCAGCAGGGACTGCGCCTCCCACAGCCCACCCCGGCCCCGGCCGGCCTCCTCGGCGGCCTGCTCGAACAACTCGGACGCGGCGGCCAGATCACCCTCGGCCAACCGCACTTGCGCCCGGCTGCGCAGCGCGGACGCCCGCTGCGCCATGAGATCCAGCCGCTCCGCCTCCTTACGGGCGCGCTCCGCCCACTGCCGGGCATCGCCGTGGTCCCCGGTGAGCACGGAGGCGGAGACGAGGACCTCGGTGAACAGGGGTCGCATGCCCGGCTGCAGACCGGCGAGATCCTCCCCGCCCGCCCGCAGCAGGGCCGCCCGGGCCCGCACCGGATCACCGGCGTGGAGCGCGGCGAACCCCAGCACGCACCAAGCGATGGACGCCCACCAGCCGGTACCGGCGCCGGCCCGGGCGACGGCCTCCTCGGCCACGGCCACCGCACCACCGTCACCCGGCGGGAGCGCGGGGACCAGCGCCTGGGCCTTGGACGCCAGGACGAAGGCGAGCAACTCGTCGCTGCCGATGCCCCGGGCTATCGTCTCCGCCTCCTCCGCGAGTTCCAGGGCCGACGCCAGACGCAGTGTCATGACGTGGAGATGGGACAGGCAGAGCAGCAGATGCGGCACCACATAGAGCAGACCGCCCCGGCGGGCGATCACGAGGCCGCGCTCGGCGTGCCGTTCGGCGTCGGCGTACCGTTCCAGGAACGCCTCCGCCCAGCTGAGCCGGGCCAGTGGTTCGCACAGCCCCGCGAGATCCTGGTCGGTGAGGGAGTCGATGAGCGCGGCCGCCCGGTCGGTCGCCTCGGCGGCGGCCTCGGGGTTGCCCTCGTACGCCTCCCCGAGCGCGGTGACGGCGAGCCCGCCCGCCTCCGCGACCTCGTCGCCCAGCGACCGGGCCAGCTCCAGCGTGCGGGCCACGTCGTCGCGCACGTCCGGGTACGGGCTGGCGTGCGGCGCGGACGAGCCCAGCTCCAGGCCGAGTCGGACGGTCTCGGCGGGGGAGAGGTCGGCGCCCCGGGCCAGTTCGCGGCGGAGCAGGGCAACGGCCTCCGTGTACCGGCCGAGATGGCGCTCCATCACCGCGCACAGCGTGACGGCCAGGGCTCGTGCGCCGTCATCGGTGCCCGGCGGCGACAGGCTGATCACCTCGTGCAGCAGGTCCCGGCTCTCGCGCAGCCCGCCGCAGGCGCCGAGCGCCTCGGCCCGGCGCAGCATCAGATCCCGGCGCGGCACGCCGTGCACCGGCCGCTCGGGCAGGTGCGCGAGGGCGACGCCGAGCCAGTGGGCGCTGCTCGCCGGCGCGGTCGCGGCGGCCTGGCGGGCGGCCTCGGTGAGCACGGCCACGGCGTGCGGGTCCCAGCCGGTCAGCGCCCGCTCGACGTGGTGCGCCCGTTCGCTGACCGGCGCTCCGATCCGGGCCAGTTCGGCGGCGGCCAGGTGGTGCATCCGGGTGCGCAGGGTGGGATCGGTGGTGTCGTGGACGAGGGACCGCAGCACCGGATGCCGGAGCGCCCAACGGCCGTCGGGACCCGGTCGCGCGAGATCTCGCACGGTCAACTCCCGGAAGTCCGACTCAAGTTCATGCTCCGGGCGACCGGTGACGGCCGCCACCAGAGCGGGTGCCGCGTGGTCGCCGAGCACGGCCACGGCCTGGACCGTCCGTCGCTGGTCGTCGGTGAGCGGAGTCAGTTCGTCCAGCAGCAGCGAGCTGAGCCCCGCCGGCCTGCCGGCCTGGAGCAGGGCGAGAAAGTACAGCGGGTTTCCCTCGCTGGCCGTGTACAGCTCGGCGGCGAGACCGGCCGGGCGGTCCGGGGCCAGCGCCGCGAGGCAGGCGTCCCGGTCCAGCGGGCCCAGTTCGAGGCGGAGCACCGTCCCGGACTCCACACCCCGGGTGAGGGCGGCGACGAGCCGCGGCGCGGTCTGCCGTTCCCGCCGGGCCACCACGATCACCACGGGTGCGCGCCGCGGCGGATGCCGGACGAGATGGTCGAGGAGCTCCAGGGACGCCGGGTCCGCCCAGTGCACGTCGTCGAGGGCCACCACGAGGCCGGTGCCGGTGCGCGCGATCCGGGTCAGGAAGGCCGCCGCCGCGCGTTGCAGGGCGAAACGGTCCATGGTGTGGGCCTCGGCGAACGGGGACGGGATCCCAGTTTCGCTGTCGAGGTCGGCGAGGGCGTCGGCGAGAGGCTGATAGGGCAGGTGCCGCTCGTACTCGGTCGCCCGGCCGCGCAGCACCGTCAGGCCCCGGTCCCGCGCCCGTGCGCAGAACTCGGCGACCAGCCTGCTCTTGCCGATACCCGCCGCGCCGGTGACGTCCACGACCGCCGGGCCGTGGCCTGTCCCGGTCAGCCCGTCGAGTACGCCGGCGAGGCGAGCCAGCTCGGTCTGCCGGCCCACCAGCGGAGCCACGTCCCACGGCAATGCGATTCCCCCTGAAACGGGCCCGGGGCCGTCCCGGGCCGATCCGGAGGTTCATGAACGCGAACCCACCGGTCGATTCCGAGGATTGTACGTAGGTCCCGACATGTCCCCGGTCCGCTCCGGCCCCCGCCTCCGGAGACGGGTCAGTCGCGGCCCGAGCCCCGGTAGAGGTCCAGCTCTCCTTCCAACTCCACGGCGAGGACGGTCGCGTACGGGTCGAGGTCGGCCTCCGCGGGCGCGTCGATCCACGTCACGCCGGGCACCGCGTCGAGGCCGCCGATCACCCGGTGGCCCAGCTCGGTGCCCGTGCCGAGGACGGTGACCCTGGTGACGGGATTGCGCAGCCCCCGTACCGCCACCGACTCACGCGGCACGTCGAAGCACGTCAGGTACAGGGTGCGCCGGTCGGCGGAGAGCGTGCTCGGACCGTAGTGGTGTCCTGCGGGCAGTCCGGCGGCCGTGCCGTACACGGCGTCGGAGTGCCGCCGAATCCATGCCCCGAGCCCTTCCAGCCGCTCGATCTGCTCGGCGGGGATCGTCCCGTCCGCCCTCGGCCCGACGTCCAGCAGCAGATTGCCGCCCATGCCGATCGTCTCGGCGAAGTAACGCACCAGCTGCCGCACGGATTTGTGGTTGTGATCCGCGTGCTGGAAGCCCCATGAGTCGTTGATGGTCAGACACAACTCCCAGGGGCCCTCGGGTGCTTCGAGCGGCACGCCCTGTTCCGGGGTGGCGTAGTCGCCGTACGAGAGCATGCGGGCGTTGAGCACGGTGTCCGGGTTCTCCCTGAGGATCAGCTCGGCCAACTCCCGCATCCGCCACTGCTGTTCGGTGCGCTCCCACTCACCGTCGAACCACAGCAGATCGGGGCGGAACCGTTCGACCAGCTCGCCCACCTGGCCGTCCCGGTAGGCGAGGTAGCGCTCCCAGGCGGCCGGGTCTTCCTCACCGGGTGCGGCGTGCGAGTAGGGATTGGCGTCGTTGCCGCCCGGGTGGTCGTTCGTCCACAGGTCGATCTCCGGGTGGCGGACACTGGCGTAGTCGGGGTGGTTCCAGTCGGAGTGCGAGTAGTAGAGGCCGACCTTGAGCCCCCGCTCGCGCAGCGCGTCGACGTACCCGGTGATCAGGTCCCGGCCCGCCGGCGTGCGGTGGACGACGCCCAGGTCGCCCTGGGCGGTGTCCCACAGGGCGACGCCGTCGTGGTGGCGGGCCGTGAGCACCGCGTACTTCGCACCCACCCGGGCGAACAACTCGGCCCAGGCGGCGGGGTCGTACGCGGACGCGGTGA
Source organism: Streptomyces akebiae (assembly GCF_019599145.1). Lineage (NCBI taxonomy): Bacteria > Bacillati > Actinomycetota > Actinomycetes > Kitasatosporales > Streptomycetaceae > Streptomyces > Streptomyces akebiae. The sequence goes on from NZ_CP080647.1 coordinate 9,584,164, forward strand.
AGCCGTCGAGCTGTTTCATGTACCGCTCGTGCGTCACCTCGCCCCAGTAGAAGGACCAGGACTCCGGCACCCCGTCCACGGCGTAGATGCCGTAGTGGATGAAGATGCCCAGCTTGGCGGCGGGAAACCAGGTTTGCATGGTCATGCGGCCACGCTAGGTGCGGGCTCCCGGCGGGCGCGTGGGCGCGGGTCACCACAACTGGTTCATTTTCACTCCCTCCGCGGCGCGGAAGATCGGGATGGACGGGCCCTGTCGAAGCGACCGCGCCCGGCGGGGTCGGGCCCGCCGGGCCCCTCGGGCCCTCAGCGGCCCCTCGCGCCCCATATGCATCGGTCGGGTAGAGGAATGCCCGTCTCCCCGTCGGGTACGCGAGGGGCGCAGCGCCCGGGACGGACGCCGTCCCGGGCGGCCCTTCCGCTACTACCTGGGATCTTGTGATGGACATACCCACCAATGGCAACAACCCGCCTCAGGCCGCCTCGCCGGCCCAGCGCGCGCTGACCGCGCTCGCCTTCGACACCCATGACACGGCCGCGCTCCACACGCTCGCCGACACCGACGTGCTGATCCCGGTCCCGGACGACGCCGACGAGGCGGCCGTGAACGATCCGACGGCCGTGGCGCTGCCCGTGCTGGAGCAGCCCGGCGGCGAGCAGATCGTGCCGGTCTTCACCTCGGAGCCCGCGATGGCGGAGCTCCTGCCCTATGTGTCGCGCTACCGGCTGGTACCCCTGGGCGCCCTGGCCTCCCAGTGGCCCGCCGACGCGGACCTCTCCCTCACCATCGACGCCGGCTCCCCGCACGGCCTCACCCTGGACGCCCACGACGTGGGCACCCTCCTGGGAGGCCAGGGGATCTGACCCGCACGGGGACCACTCGCCCGACGGACGAGGGGACGGCCCTCACGGCGTTCCACGCAGGCCCGAGGGCGGGGTCAGTCCTGTCGCAGCATGCGGGCCAGAACGGCACGCTGCAGGGGCTGGACCTCCGTGTGCAGCCTGCGGCCCTTGTCCGTCAGGGTGACCCACACGCCGCGCCGGTCCTCCACGCACACGGACCGCTCCACCAGGCCGTCCTTCTCCAGTCGGCCGATCAGCCGGGACAGCGCGCTCTGGCTGAGGTGGACCTTCTCGGCGATGTTCTGCACGCGGCACAGGTCCCCGGCCGCCGTGGCCGCCGCCATCCCCGACGCGAGGACGTCGAGGACCTCGAAGTCACTGGCGCCCAGCCCGTGCGGATGCAGCACGCGATCGATCTCGCACATCGTGCGGGCGTGCACGGACAGGATGTCCCGCCACTGGTCCTCGAGCCGGACACCGGTCGTGTTCGCTGCCATATGTGCACGGTAACAGAGGGCCCACCGGTCGTTGTCCGTGCAACTAGTGCAGGTGCAACCATCGCCCCCGGCCCTACTGCGTCGCCGCCGTGTCCTACTGCAGAAGCCCGATCAGGTTGCCGTCGCTGTCCTTCACCGAGGCGATCAGCCGGCCGCCGCCCACGTCATGGACGTCCTCCAGCGTCTGCGCCCCGGCCCCGAGCAGCGCCGCGAGTGTCGTCCGGATGTCGCCGACGTGCCAGTACGGCACCGGCCAGCCCGATCCAGGTCCTGGACGGGGTAGACGACGGTCTTCAGTCCGGCGGTCATGGCGCACTCCTTCGCGGCGCTCTCGGGGCCTCCGGGCGGAGCCACACCGTGGCCAGCGGGGGCAGGGTCAGGCGGACACTCACCGGCCGCCCGTGCCAGGCGTGCGGCTCGGCCTCGACAGGGTCGGGACGGGTGACACCGCTGCCTCCGTAGACGGCCGCGTCCGTGTTCAGCACCTCGCGCCATGCCGCGACGTCGTCCGGCACCCCGAGCCGGTAGTCCTCCCGCACCACCGGGCTGAAGTTGGAGACGGCCAACAAGGGCGTCCCGTCCGCGGCGAGCCGCAGGAACGCGAAGACGTTGTCCTCGGCGGCGTCCGCGCTCACCCACTGGAAGCCGGCCGGGTCGGTGTCCCGCTGCCAGAGGGCCGGCGTGTGACGGTAGGTCGTGTTGAGGTCACGGACGAGGTCCCGCACACCGCGGTGGTCGGCCTCCGCGCCGTACCCGGGATCGAGCAGCCACCAGTCCGGCCCGTGCGCCTCCACCCACTCCCCGCCCTGGGCGAACTCCTGCCCCATGAAAAGGAGTTGCTTGCCCGGATGGGCCCACATGAAGCCGAGGTAGGCGCGGTGGTTGGCGCGCTGCTGCCACCAGTCGCCCGGCATCTTCGACACCAGCGCCCGCTTGCCGTGCACGACCTCGTCGTGGGAGATGGGCAGGACGTAGTTCTCGCTGTACGCGTACACCATCGAGAACGACATCTCGTTGTGGTGGTACTTGCGGTGCACGGGTTCGTGCTCGATGTAGCCCAGCGAGTCGTGCATCCACCCCATGTTCCACTTCAGGCCGAAACCCAGCCCGCCGCTGTCGGTCGGCCGGGTCACCCCGTCCCAGGCCGTGGACTCCTCCGCGATGGTCACCACACCCGGCGCCCGCCGGTACACGGTGGCGTTCATCTCCTGGAGGAAGGCGACCGCGTCCAGATCCTCGCGCCCGCCGAACACATTGGGGGACCACTGTCCTGAGTCCCGCGAGTAGTCGAGGTAGAGCATGGAGGCGACCGCGTCCACCCGCAGCCCGTCGACGTGGTACTCCTCGCACCAGTACACGGCGTTCGCCACGAGGAAGTTGCGCACCTCGGTGCGACCGAAGTCGAACTCGTACGTCCCCCAGTCCGGATGCTCCGCCCGCCGGCTGTCCCCGGGCTCGTACAGCGGCTCCCCGTCGAAGCGGCCGAGCGCCCAGTCGTCCTTCGGGAAGTGGGCGGGCACCCAGTCGACGATCACCCCGATCCCGGCCCGGTGCAGGGCGTCGACGAGGTACTTGAAGTCGTCCGGGGTGCCGAGGCGGGCGGTCGGGGCGTAGAAGCCGGTGACCTGGTAGCCCCAGGAACCGCTGAACGGGTGCTGGGCGACCGGCATCAACTCGACATGGGTGAAACCGAGGTCGGAGACATACGCGGGCAGCACCTCGGCGAGTTGACGGTACGTCAGTCCAGGCCGCCAGGACGGAAGATGGATCTCGTACACGGAGAACGGCGCCTCGTGCACCGGGACGTCCCCGCGCCGGGCCATCCACTCCGCGTCGCCCCACTCGTAGTGCGAGGCGTGGACGACGGACGCCGTCGCCGGGGGAGCCTCCGCCCGGCGGGCCATCGGGTCGGCCTTGAGCAGACGCCTGCCGTCGCGCGTGGCGATCTCGAACTTGTAGTGGGCGCCCTCGCCCACCCCCGGCAGGAACAGCTCCCAGACCCCGGAGGAACCGAGCGACCTCATCGGGAACGCCGTCCCGTCCCAGCAGGCGAAGTCCCCGACGACCCGCACCCCTCGGGCGTTCGGCGCCCAGACGGTGAAGCGGGTGCCGGTGACGCCCTGGTGGGTCATCGGCTCGGCCCCCAGCGCCCTCCACAGCTGCTCGTGCCGCCCCTCCCGGATCAGATGCAGATCCAGCTCGCCGAGAGCGGGCAGGAAACGGTACGGGTCGTGCACCTCGTGGTCGGCATCCTCGTACGACACGAACAGCGTGTACGCGGGGACGGCGTCGAGCGGCAGGAGGACGGAGAAGAGGCCGTCGCCCTCCGAGGCGAGATAGGTGCGCTCGCCCTCGATCACGACACTCACGGCATGGGCGTACGGGCGCAGGGCCCGCACGGCGATCCCGCCGCCCGGCACCGGATGGGCGCCCAGCAGGGCGTGCGGATCGTGGTGCGCGCCGGAGAGCAGCCGTGCACGCTCCTCGGGGGGCAGGGGCGGGGCGGCCACGGTCAGCCTGGGGCGGCGCCGGGGCGGGCCGGCCGACTCGGGGGGCGTGGTGTCACGCAGGGCCACGGCTTCAGTCTCCTCTCACGGCGAGACGCTCGATCGCCGCCATCGGTACGGGGAGCCAGTCGGGTCGGTGCCGGGCCTCGTAGAGGACCTCGTACACCGCCCGGTCCGTCTCGTAGGCGCGCACCAGACCGTGCTTGCCGCGCGGGTCCCAGCCGGCGCGGGCCGCGTAGCCCGCGCAGTAGGCCTCCCGGCAGCGGCGCGCCCACTCCGGGCGCCAGGGCCGGCGCTGCCGGGCGGCGTAGTCGAAGGAGCGCAGCATCCCGGCGATGTCCCGCACCGGCGACTGTGTGCCGCATCGTTCGGCGAGCGGACGGGACGGCTCGCCCTCGAAGTCGATGACGAACCACTCCGGGCCGGCCCGCAGCACCTGCCCCAGATGCAGATCGCCGTGCACGCGCTGCGCGGGCGGCCCCGCGTCGCACGCGAGCAGGGCGCGGAAGGCCGTGCGCAGTCCGGGGACGTACGGCCGCAGGGCCGGTACGCAGCGCGCGGCGGCGTCGAGCCGTTCGGTCATCGCGGCCGCCGTCCGCGCGTTGTCGTCGTGGGCTCCGGCGGGGAAGGCCGAGGCCAGAGCCAGATGCACCTCCGCCGTGGCCCGGCCCAGCTCACGGGCCTGCGCCGTGAAGTCCTGCCCGGCGGCGAGCGCGCCGAGCGCCAGTGTCCAGCCGTCCGACGCGTCGGGCAGGAACGGCTGGAGCACGCCGAGTGTCGCCGGGAAGGGATCGGTCGTCCGGAACCAGGCCACCGGCGCCGGCACCCGGCCGCACCCCTGCTTGGCCAGCGCGCCCGGCACCTCCAGATCGGGGTTCACTCCCGGTTGGATGCGCCGGAAGACCTTCAGGATGTACTCGTCCCCGTACACCAGCGAGGAGTTGGACTGCTCGGCGTCCAGCAGCCGGGGCGCCAACCGGGCCGGTACCCGTGCGCCGGGGTCCGCCTCGAAGCGCAACGGGCCCGCCGAGCCGGGATGCCGCAGCCGTTCGAGGAGCAATTCGGCCGACCGGGCGTCGTACAGTGCGTCGTACACCGTCAGACCGGCGAGCGGCCCCTCGTGCGCCTGCCCGATGAGCGCTCGGGCCAGGCGCGGCACCGGATGCTCACGCACCCCGAGCAGGAGCTGATAGCAGTCACCGGCCGACGGAGTTCCCCACGGCGCGGGCACCCCGCCGTGACCGGTGTGGCTCGGCTGGCCGGTGTGCACGAGCAGATGCAGGCAGCCCGGATACAGCTCGGTCATCGACAACAGCGCGAGATCCGTGACCGGCCGGTCCTTGCCTGCGAACCAGCGTTGCCGTGGCAGCCACTCGCGCAGCAGCCCCGCCAGCGAGGTCATGAGGCCGACGTCGACCTCTTCGCCGCTCGGCCGGAGCAGTGCGGATGCGGTCTTCGACATGGTGACGCGTCCTTTCGCCGGACCGCGCTTCAACGCCCTCGGGCAGCGCGGGAGAGGACTCGGGAGAGCCGGAACCAGTAGAAGCCGTGGCCCGCGAGGGTGAGGAGGTAGGGCAGTTCACCGATGGCGGGGAAGCGGACTCCGCCGATGAGTTCGACGGGGTGGCGTCCCTCGTAGGCGTGCAGATCGAGTTCCGTGGGCTGCGCGAAGCGGGAGAAGTTGTTCACGCACAGCACCAGGTCGTCCTTGTGTTCGCGCAGGTAGGCGAGGACGGACGGGTTGGACGAGGGCAGCTCGGTGTAGGTGCCGAGGCCGAACGCCGGGTTCTGCTTGCGGATCTCGATCATCCGGCGGGTCCAGTGCAGCAGCGACGCCGGCGACGACATCGACGCCTCGACGTTGGTGACCTGGTAGCCGTAGACCGGGTCCATGATCGTCGGCAGGTAGAGGCGGCCGGGGTCGCTGGAGGAGAAGCCGGCGTTGCGGTCCGGGGTCCACTGCATGGGGGTGCGGACGGCGTCGCGGTCGCCGAGCCAGATGTTGTCGCCCATGCCGATCTCGTCGCCGTAGTAGAGGATCGGCGAGCCCGGGAGGGACAGCAGCAGGGCGGTGAACAGCTCGATCTGGTTGCGGTCGTTGTCCAGGAGCGGGGCGAGCCGTCGGCGGATGCCGATGTTGGCGCGCATGCGCGGGTCCTTGGCGTACTCCGCGTACATGTAGTCGCGTTCTTCGTCGGTGACCATTTCGAGGGTCAGCTCGTCGTGGTTCCGCAGGAAGATGCCCCACTGGCAGTTCGAGGGGATGGCCGGGGTCTTGGCGAGGATTTCCGAGACGGGATAGCGCGATTCCCGCCGGACCGCCATGAAGATCCTCGGCATGACCGGGAAGTGGAACGCCATGTGGCATTCGTCGCCGCCGCTGGGGAAGTCGCCGAAGTAGTCGACGACGTCCTCCGGCCATTGATTGGCCTCCGCGAGGATGACCGTGTCCGGATACAGCGCGTCGAGCTCCCGGCGGACGTGCTTCAGGAACGCGTGGGTGGCCGGGAGGTTCTCGCAGTTGGTCCCTTCCTCCTGGTAGAGGTAGGGGACCGCGTCGAGGCGGAAGCCGTCGATGCCGAGGTCCAGCCAGAACCGCAGGGCGGCCAGCATCTCCTCGCGCACGGCCGGGTTCTCGTAGTTGAGGTCGGGCTGGTGGGAGAAGAAGCGGTGCCAGAAGTACTGTTTGCGGACGGGGTCGAAGGTCCAGTTGGAGGCTTCGGTGTCGACGAAGATGATGCGGGCGTCGGGGAACTGTTTGTCGTCGTCGGCCCAGACGTAGTAGTCGCCGTAGGGTCCGTCGGGGTCCTTCCTCGATTCCTGGAACCACGGGTGCTGGTCGCTGGTGTGGTTCATGACGAAGTCGATGATGACGCGCATGCCGCGTTGGTGGGCGGCGTCGACGAATTCCACGAAGTCGGCGAGGTCGCCGAATTCGGGGAGGACGGCGGTGTAGTCGGAGACGTCGTATCCGCCGTCGCGGAGGGGGGATTTGAAGAAGGGCGGCAGCCAGATGCAGTCGATGCCGAGCCACTGCAGGTAGTCGAGTTTGGCGGTCAGGCCCTTGAGGTCGCCGACGCCGTCGCCGTCGCTGTCCTGGAAGGAGCGGACGAGGACCTCGTAGAAGACGGCGCGTTTGAACCAGTCCGGGTCCCGGTCCTTCTGCGGCGTGTCCTCGAAGGTGTCCGGGATGGGTTTGTTCATGGTCATGGGGTGCCTGACCCTCCGTTCTGCGACGACGAGGACGAGCTGTCGGCATGGGGCTGGACGTGGAGGACGTGCGCGGGTGCCCGCCCGGGTTCCAGGCGCACGTAGTTCGTCCTTCCCCAGCGGTAGGTCTCTCCCGTCAACTCGTCGCGCACTGGCATGTTCTCGCCCATGCCCAGGCCGAGTTCCGCCGTGTCGAACGTGACCGTGGCCTCCTGGGCGCGGTGGGGGTCGAGGTTGACCACGACCACGACCGCGTCCGACCCGGCGCGCTTGCTGTACGCGATCACCGCGTCGTTGTCCGTGTGGTGGAAGCGCAGGTTCCGCAGTCCGTGCAGTGCGGGGTGCCGCCGTCTGATGTCGTTGAGCGCGGTGATGAGAGGCGCGATGGTACGTCCGTCGCGTTCTGCCGCGTCCCAGTCGCGGGGGCGGAGTTGGTATTTCTCGGAGTCGAGGTATTCCTCGCTGCCGGGTTTGAGGGGGGTGTTCTCGCACAGTTCGTAGCCGGAGTAGACGCCCCAGGTGGGGGAGAGGGTGGCGGCGAGGACGGCGCGGAGTTCGAAGGCGGGGCGGCCGCCTTCCTGGAGGAAGGCGTGGAGGATGTCGGGGGTGTTGACGAAGAAGTTGGGGCGCATGTAGGCGGCGGCTTCGCCGGCGAGTTCGGTGGCGTAGTCGGTGAGTTCGGCTTTGGTGTTGCGCCAGGTGAAGTAGGTGTAGGACTGCTGGAAGCCGGTGGCGGCCAGGGTGTGCATCATCGCGGGGCGGGTGAAGGCCTCGGCGAGGAAGATGACGTCGGGGTCGGTGGCGTTGATCCGGGCGATGACCTGTTCCCAGAAGACGACCGGTTTGGTGTGGGGGTTGTCGACGCGGAAGATGCGCACGCCGTGGTCCATCCAGTGGCGCAGGATCCGGCAGGTCTCGGTGATGAGGCCGGGCATGTCGGCGTCGAAGGCGATGGGGTAGATGTCCTGGTACTTCTTGGGCGGGTTCTCGGCGTAGGCGATGGTGCCGTCGGGGCGGTGGTGGAACCACTCGGGGTGCTTGTCCACCCAGGGGTGGTCGGGCGAGCACTGCAGGGCGAAGTCGAGGGCGATCTCCATGCCCAGGGCGCGTGCTTCGGCGACGAAGTGGTCGAAGTCGTCGAGGGTGCCCAGGTCCGGGTGGACGGTGTCGTGGCCGCCCTCGGGGGAGCCGATCGCCCAGGGCACGCCGACGTCGTCGGGGGTGGGGGAGAGGGTGTTGTTGCGGCCCTTGCGGTAGGTGGTGCCGATGGGGTGGATGGGGGGCAGGTAGACGACGTCGAAGCCCATGGCGGCGATGGCCGGGAGGCGTCGGGCGGCGGTGCGGAAGGTTCCGTGGGGCTGCTCGGGGGTGCCCTCGGAACGGGGGAAGAACTCGTACCAGGAGCCGAACAGGGCCCGTTCGCGCTCCACCAGCAGGGGCAACGGCTCGGAGGACGTGACCAGTTCCCGCAGGGGATGACGCGTGAGGACCTCGTCCACCTCCGGCGCCAACGCCGCCGCCAGACGGTCGGCGGCCGGCAGGGAGTCGTCGCGGAGCCTGCCCACCACCGTCACCAGGACCGCGTGCAGGTCCGCCTCCGGCACCCCGGCGGCGGCCCGCACATGGAGTTCGGCACCCTCCTCCAGGACGAGCCCCGTGTCGATGCCGGCCGGGACCTTGATCCGGGCGGTGTGCCGCCAGGTGGCGATGGGATCGCTCCACGCCTCCACGCGGTACGTCCAGCGGCCCTCGGAGGTCGGCGTGACCGAGGCGCCCCAGCGGTCGGAGCCGGGAGCCAGTTCGCGCATCGGGGTCCACGGGGCCGGACGGCCCTCCGGATCCTTGAGCACGACATTGGCGGCCACCACCGCGTGCCCCTCGCGGAACAGCGTCGCGGTGACCTCGAAGGTCTCGCCGACGACCGCCTTCGCGGGACGCCTGCCACACTCGACGAGCGGGCGGACATCCCTGACGGGGACGCGGCCGACGGCCGGGGCCTGAGTCGGGCTCATGGGTCTCACCTCCGCCGTGCTCGGGGATCGGCGCTGGGCCGAACGGGTGCCCTGCGGGTTCTAGAGTTCCGCCGTGGAACGCCTACCGGACGGCGGACCACCTGTGGCGGAACGGCTCTCGCCGGTCCGGGTCTTGCCGGCCGCCTTGCCGCTCCGGTCCTTGCGGCCCCGGTCCTTGCCGGTCCGGTCCTTGCCGGTCCGGTCCTTACGGGTCTTTCCGGTGGGTTCCTGCTGAGGACGGTCGCCCTGCTCCTGGAGATAGGTGGGCAGACTCGTCTGCAGATAGCGCTCGGCGGCCGCCACGGCCTCGCGGGCACAGCGTTTGCCCATCAGGACGCACAGTGTGTAGCCCGAGGCCTCGAAACTGTCCCGGGCCGCGCGGTCGGTCGGGGACGCGAGCATCACGCGTTCCCAGGTGCGGTAGCGCCGCAGATGTCTGGCCACCTCGTTCTTGGCGGGCAGCAGCATGTGCTGGTCCCTCCCGGCACTCTCGGCGGAGCACGCTTCCCGGGGGAGGTCGTGCGTGGAGGGGCATCGGCGCCTCAGGGGAGCCGATGCCTTCACTCATGGTGCACGGGCAACCACCCGGCGTCTTGTTGGCTCTTCAACCACCTCATGCGTCGCTCGTGTTGCACGAATGGCGTAGCCCTCCCACTCTGGAGCTGACTCAGAAGTGATCGGTGCTCACGCTTCGTGCACACGAGGCGGGGAGCTTCGCCGGTGAGGAGCCAACGACGATGAAGACCGCAGTGCCTCGCTACTACCACCTCGACGTGGAAGTCAGTCCGGAACGGGTCGAACAGGTCAGCCGCATCCTGGCCGCTCACCTCCGGTTCTGGGACCTGGAGACCCTCGTCCAGCCCGTCTGCCACAGCGCCGAACTGCTCCTGCACGCCATCGAGGAGCACGCGACGGACAAGAACACGTCGATCGAGATGTGGTGGAACGGTCAGCACCTCATCTCGGCGGTGGCCGAGAACGACCGAGAGCTGCGCCCGGACCGGGAGTTGCGTCCCTGTCTGACCCGTATCGCCGCGCTCAGTGACGGCTGGGGCTGCTGTTCCACGGACACCGGCAGCACGGTCATCTGGTTCACCCAGCGGGCCCCCGTCGACCAGAGCGTGCCCCTGGTGCCGACGGCGCCCGAGCCGGCCCTGCGCGAGGTGCTCCAGGTGCCCCGCGAGATGCCCGTCGCGGCCCTCGCCGGTTCGCCCGGTGGCGAGGCGTCGGACACCCGCGAAGACGCGCGGTGACCGTGCGGCCCGACCGCAGAGGGGTGCCCGTGTGGAGCGGGCACCCCTACCCGCTGGGTGCCTCCTACGACGGCACCGGCACCAACTTCGCGCTCTTCAGCGAGGTCGCCGACCGCGTCGACCTGGTCCTCGTCGACGACGCGGGCCGCCATCGCGCCGTCCCGCTCACCGAGGTCGACGGCTTCGTCTGGCACGGCAGACTCCCCGGCGTCGGCCCGGGGCAGCGCTACGGCTACCGGGTGCACGGCCCCTGGGACCCCGCCGCCGGCCACCGCTGCGATCCGGCGAAGCTGCTGCTCGACCCGTACACCACGGCCGTCGACGGACAGGTGGACAACCACCCCTCCCTCCGCGAACCCGGCGCCGACACCGTCGGGCACACCATGCTCGGCGTCGTCACCGACCCGTTCTTCGACTGGGGGGACGACCGCCCGCCGCGCCGGTCGTACGCCGACACCGTCGTCTACGAGGCCCACGTCCGCGGCCTCACCCGCACCCACCCCGACGTGCCCCCCGAGCTGCGCGGCACCTACGCCGGTCTGGCCCACCCCGCCGTCGTCGAGCACCTCACCTCGCTGGGCGTGACCGCGATCGAGCTGATGCCGGTCCACCAGTTCGTCCAGGACGGAGTCCTCCAGGACCGGGGCCTCACCAACTACTGGGGCTACAACACCATCGGCTACTTCGCGCCCCACAACGACTACGCCGCCCACGGCACGCGAGGCCAGCAGGTCACCGAGTTCAAGTCGATGGTCAAGGCCCTGCACGCGGCCGGCCTCGAAGTGATCCTCGACGTGGTCTACAACCACACCGCCGAGGGCAACGAGCAGGGGCCCACCCTCTCCTTCCGCGGCATCGACAACAGCTCCTACTACCGCCTGGTGGACGGCGACTGGGCCCACTACTACGACACCACCGGCACGGGGAACAGCCTTCTGATGCGGCACCCGTACGTCCTGCAACTGATCATGGACTCGCTGCGGTACTGGGTCACCGAGATGCACGTCGACGGCTTCCGCTTCGACCTGGCCGCCACCCTGGCCCGGCAGTTCCACGAGGTGGACCGCCTCTCGGCGTTCTTCGACCTGATCCAGCAGGACCCCGTGATCAGCAGGGTCAAGCTCATCGCCGAACCCTGGGACGTCGGCGAGGGCGGTTACCAGGTCGGCAACTTCCCGCCCCTGTGGTCCGAGTGGAACGGCAGGTACCGCGACGCCGTACGGGACTTCTGGCGGGGCCGTCCCCATATGCTCGGCGAGTTCGCGTCCCGGCTGACCGGCTCCGCCGACCTCTACGAGCACAGCCGGCGCAGCCCGCGCGCGAGCGTCAACTTCGTCACCGCGCACGACGGTTTCACCCTGCGCGACCTGGTCTCCTACAACGACAAGCACAACGAGGCCAACGGCGAGGGCAACCGGGACGGCGAGAGCGTCAACCGCTCCTGGAACTGCGGAGCGGAGGGACCCACCAAGGACCCGCGGGTTCTCGCCCTCCGTGCCCGGCAGCAGCGCAATCTGCTGGCCACACTGCTGCTGTCCCAGGGCATCCCGATGATCTGCCACGGCGACGAGTCCGGCCGCACCCAGCGGGGCAACAACAACGCCTACTGCCAGGACAACGAGGTCTCGTGGCTCGACTGGCGACTCGACGACGAACGTCGCGCGCTGCTCGCCTTCACCCGCGACCTCATCGCCCTGCGCGCCGCCCACCCGGTGCTGCGCCGCCGCCGCTTCTTCCACGGCGACACACCGACCCGCGCGGACCAGCCACTGCCCGACCTGGTGTGGCTGCGGCCGGACGCCCGCGAGATGACCGACGCCGACTGGGACCGCTCCGACGCGTACGCCGTGGCCGTGTTCCTCAACGGCGACGCCATCGCCGAACGCGACCATCGCGGCGGCCGCGTCGTCGACGACTCCTTCCTGCTCCTGCTGAACAGCCACTGGGAACCCAGGGTCTTCCGGCTGCCCGGCACCGTCTACGGCGAGCGCTGGACGACCCGCGTCGACACCACCGCGGGGCCCGACGGAGTCCCGGACGAGTCCGAGCACAAGGCGGGCTCCGAGATCACCGTCGAGGCCCGGGGGCTGATGCTGCTGTCCCGGCCCTCCCGGCCCTCCCGGACCGGCTGAGCCATGGACGGAGCGCTCAGCGCGCGCCGCGCGACGTGATCGTGAACTGGGCGCCGTCGGGGTCGCGCAGCACCGCCTCGTGCGCGTCCTGGGTGAGGATCGTGCCGCCGTGGTGCTGGGCGGCCTCGACCCGGTCCGCCACGTCGGAGACGGAGAAGTGCACCTGCCAGTGCGGGCGGATCGTGGGATCGGGAGCGGCCTCCAGCGCGCCGGAGCTGATCCGGGCCACCACCTCGCCCTCGCTGCGCAGCACGACCTCGTTCGCCTCGTAGCGCACCTCGCAGCAGCCGGGCTTCTCGGTGGCCCACTCCAGGACCTCGCCGTAGAAGATCGCCGCGTCGAAGGCGTCCCGGGTGTGCAGCCGGATGAAGGCCGGGGCGGCCTTGCGCCAGGTCTCCCAATCCGTGAAGAGCGCGCCCTCCCAGATCCCGAAGGAGGCACCGTGCCGGTCCGCCAGCAGGGCGGCGCGGCCGGGCGGGAAGGAGAGGGGGCCCACCGCGACCGTCCCACCGCGCTCCCTGGCCCGGGAGGCCGCCGCGTCGGCGTCCGACACGGCGAAGTACGGGGTCCAGGCGACCGCCATCTGCCACAGGGAGGCCACCCCGGCGATCCCGGCGACCGGCACACCGTCGGCCAGCGCGATCCGGAAGTGGTCGCCGAGCTTGGCGGTACGCCACTGCCAGCCCAGCACGGCGGCGTAGAAGTCCTCCGTGGCCGGCAGATCCCGGCTGGTGAGGCTCACCCAGCAGGGCGCGCCGAAGACGGAATGGCTGGAGACGACGTTCTCCGCGTCCCGGTGATTGCTGTCGCTGTTCATGGCAGTCGTGTCCTGGTCTCGTCCGTCGGCACACCCCGGCCGCACTCCAGTGTCCAACCGGATCCGGGGCCGGTGCCCGTCGAGTACCCCCGAGTCGGCGTACCGACCCCGGTGACCACGCGATCTTCGGACGACCGTTCGAGTGATGACGGCGGCCCCGGCTTCTTGCCGCGCGCCGCGCGGACCTGTGCGCCAGGGCGGACGGTGGCGCGGCCCGAGGCTCCCGTGCCTCGGCCCGCGCGGCATCACGTCGACTCCCGCCGCACCAGTTCCGTCGGCAGGATCACGGCGGCCGGGGCCTCGCCGCCGATCTGCGCCAGCAGGACCCGCACCATCTCGTTGCTGATCCGGTCGTAGGGCTGGCGGATGGTGGTCAGGGCGGGGACGGACTCCGTGGCCGCGGCCGAGTCGTCGAAGCCGCCCACGGACACGTCCTCGGGGACCCGGCGGCCCGCCCGGCGCAGCGCCGCGAGGGCGCCCTGCGCCATCAGGTCGGAGGCCACGAACACGGCGTCCATGTCGGGGGCCCGCTCCAGCAGCAGGTCGGTGCCCGCCTCGCCGCTCGCCCGGCTGTAGTCGCCGGAGGCGATGAGGCGCTCGTCGATCTCGACACCCGCCTCGGTGAGCACCTCCTTGTAGCCGGCGAGGCGGTCGACACCGCCGGGCGAGTCCAGCGGACCGGTCACGACCCCGATCCGGCGGCGGCCCAGCGACAGCAGATGACGCACCATGTCACGGGCGCCGTCGCGGTCGTCGGCGGCCACGTAACTCACCTTGGAGCCGGGAGCCATGGGCTTGCCGCACTGGACGAGGGGGATGCCCGCCTCGCGCAGCTCCTGGGCGACCGGGTCCGCGGAGTGGCTGGAGACCACCAGCACACCGTCGACGTGGCCCGCCGTGATGTACCGCGTTATCCGGCGCCGCTCGTCCTCCGTACCGGCCACCATCAGCAGCAGCGGGATGTCGTGCGCGGCCAGCGCCTGGGTGCAACACCGCAGGAGGACATTGAAGTTGGGGTCCTCGAAGAGTTTCTCCTGCGGTTCCGTGAGCAGGAAGCCGATCGAGTCGGAACGGCCCGTGATCAGCGAGCGGGCGTGCCGGTTCACGACGTAACCCGTCTTGCGGATCGCGGCGTTGACCGCTTCGGCTGCCGTCGGGCTGACGTAGTGACCGCCGTTGAGCACGCGTGAGACGGTCCCCCGGGAGACTCCCGCCTCGCGCGCCACGTCGTGAATGGTCGGCGGTTTGCGCCTGCCCCCCGTGTTGCTCATGGTCATGACTTTACGGCTCCGGAGAGCAGATCGAGGCTCCAGAACCGCTGGATGACCAGGAAGAGCGCGATCAGCGGGACCACCGCGAGCAGGGCTCCCGTGATCACCAGGGTGTAGAGCGCCGGCGTGTTCGCGCCCTGTTCGAGGAGAGTGAACAGGCCCAGGGTGATCGGGAACTTCTCGTCGTCGCTGAGCATGATGTACGGCAGCAGGAAGTTGTTCCAGACCGCCACGAACTGGAACAGGAAGACCGTCACCAGCCCCGGCACCATCATCGGCAGCGCGATCCGGGTGAAGATCCGCCACTCGCTCGCACCGTCCATCCGCCCGGCCTCCACCACGTCGCCGGGAACGGCGGCGGCGGCGTAGATCCGGGCCAGGTACACGCCGTACGGGGAGAGGACCAGCGGCAGCAGCACGGACCAGTGGCTGTCCGCCAGGTCGGCCTTGGCCATCAGCAGGTACTGCGGGATCGCCAGGATCACCGGCGGCATCAGCACGCCCGCCATCAGCACGTTGAAGACCGCCTCGCGGCCCCGGAAGCGGTAGATCGCCAGCGCGTAGCCGCTGATCGCGGAGACGGCCGTCGAGAGGAGGGCGCCGAGGCCCGCGTACAGGGCGGAGTTGCCCATCCACTGCCAGTAGATGCCGTCGCGGTAGGCGTTGAGGTCGGACAGGTTGTCCGCGAAGCCGGTGCCCGGCAGGAAGGTGAAGGTGGAGAACAGCTCGCTGCCCGACTTGGTGGCCGCGATCAGCACCCAGGCGACGGGGAGGAGGCAGTAGATCGCGCCGAGCAGCAGGGTGAGCGTCGGGACGAGCGCGATCCGGCGGCGCAGCGGCGGGCCCTGGGCGGTTCCCGGGGTCGCCCCCGCCGCCGGGGCCGCCTTGCGTACGGCAAGAGAACTCATCGTGCTGCCTCCTGCTTCTGACGGGAGTTCGCGGCCCTCAGGAACCCGAAGGAGAGGACCAGGGTGGCCACGGCGATGATCACCGCGCCGGCCGCCGCCGAGTAGATGTCGCCCTCGCCGAAGGCGTCCCGGTGCACCTTCATCAGCGGGCTCCATGTCGTGGAGACCGAGTTGGTGAGGGGCTTGAGGGTGGTGGGCTCGCTGAACACCTGGAGTGTGGCGATGATCGAGAAGAAGAAGGTCAGCACCAGCGATGGCGCCACCATCGGGATCTTGATCCGCAGCGCGATCTGCAGCGGTGTCGCGCCATCCAGCTCGGCGGCCTCGTACACCTCGACGGGGATCGCCTGCAGCGAGGTGTAGATGACGATCATGTTGAAGCCGGTGCCGCCCCACACCGCGATGTTCGACAGCGCCGCGTACAGGCCGCCGCCGTCCAGCAGATCCGGCTGCGGCAGGCCCAGCGTCTCCAGCACGAAGTAGAAGGGGCTGACGTCCGGGAGGTAGAGGAAGCCCCAGAGCAGGGCCGCCACGACGCCCGGGATCGCGTACGGCAGGAAGATCGCCAGCCGGGTGAAGGGGGCGAGGCGCACCTTGTCGCTGTCCAGCATCAGGGCGAAGACCAGGGCCAGACCGAGCATGACCGGGACCACGATCGCGCCGTAGCCGAGGACACGCAGGGCGCCGTCGAGCAGTTCGGAGTCGGTCAGCGCGTCGGCGTAGTTCTCGAAGCCCGCCCATACCTCGCTGCGCGCGCCGGAGCCGAGGCCGAGGCCCTTGACCTGCACCTTGTGCAGGCTGAGCCAGACCGCGTAACCGATCGGGAGCGCGAAGAAGAGAGCGAACAGGATCGTCGCGGGAAGAAGGAAGGCGTACGGGGCCCCCTTGACCCCGTACGACCTCCGGCGTGCCGTCGTCACTCGGCGACCTCGAAGCCCTGCTTCTTCATGTCGGCGACGGTGTCGTCCTGCATCGTCTTCAGGGCGGCACCGAAGTCCGACTTGTTCTTCGCGGCGGCGCCGAACGCGTCCTTGAAGGTGGTGTACGCGACGTTCACGTTCGGGCCCCACGCGGAGGGCGCGGTCGTCTTCGCGATCTCGGAGGCCACGGTGTAGAAGTCGGCCTGGTTGGCGAAGTAGGCGGGCGGCTCGGCGAACGCGTCACTGGTCTGCGCGGTCGTGGCCGCGGGGTAGATGCCGCCCTCCTTCGCCAGCGCGGTCAGCGCCTCGGGGTCCGTGTTCAACCAGGCGGCGAACTTCGCGGCGGCGCCCTTGTTCTCGGAGTCCGTGGTGACGGCGGTGGAGGAGCCGCCCCAGCTGCCGGTGGTGTTCTCGGAGGCCGACCACTGCGGCAGCGGCGCCACCTTCCACTTGCCCTCGGTCTCGGGCGCGGCCGTGGTCAGCGTGCCCGGCGCCCACACGGCGCTGACCCAGGCGATCTGCTTGCCGGTGTTGAGCGCCTTGTTCCAGGCCGGGGTGTACATCGGCTGGTTGTCGATGGCGCCCTCCTTCACCAGGCCGCCCCAGAAGTCGGCGACGCGCTGCGTGGCCGGGTCGTCGATGGCGACCTTCCACTTCTGGCCCTCGGTGGTCCACCACTTGGCGCCCGCCTGCTGGGCGAGACCGGCGAAGAGACCGGAGTCGCTCGCGGAGAACGTCGTCAGGTCGACGTCCGCGTCCTCCTTCTTCAGCTTGCGCGCGGTCTCGGCGAACTCGTCCCAGGTCTTCGGGACGGTGAGGCCGTACTTCTCGAAGAGGTCCTCGCGGTAGTAGAACATCATCGGTCCGATGTCCTGGGGTATCGCGTAGACGGCGTCGGAGCCCAGCGTGGTCTGCTGCCAGACACCGGTGGCGAACTTGCTCTTCGCGTCGCCCGCCTCGCTCGCGATGTCGGCGACCGCGTCATTGCTGACCAGTGTCGGCAGTGCCTGGTACTCGGCCTGCACCAGGTCCGGGCCCTTGCCCGCCTTGTGCGCGGTGAGGATCTTGGTGACCAGAGTGTCGCCGGAGGCCTGCTTCTTCACCGTGACGGTGATCTGCTGCTCCTTGCCGGGGCCCTTGTTCCACAGGTCCACGACCTTGTCCATGCCCGGCGTCCAGGTCCAGTACGTCAGCTTCGCCGGCCCCGACCGGTCCCCGCTGTCGTCGTCGGACCCGCCGCAGGCGGCGAGTGTGGTGGCGCCGAGCGTGACGGCGACGGCAGTGGCCACAAAGCGCCGGTGCTTCGTGATGTTGGGCATGGATCGTTCTCCCCTGACCTGGGTCCTCGCCTGCTGCGAAGACCATGCCATGCGCTGTGAGCGTTCACAGGCAGTGCGTCTGTGAGCGTTCACAGTAGAGAAACATCCCGGACACTTGTCAATGGTTGTTGCTGTGCGGTTATGTTGGGCTCGCACCGCCGCCGCTGTGTGTGCACGTTCCCAGATGATCGACAAAACGGGAGAGATCCATGCCGGAGACCACCCCCACGGGCCTGACCAGGCTCGCCTTCGGTGGGGACTACAACCCCGAGCAGTGGCCGGAAACCGTCTGGCACGAGGACGTCCGGCTGATGCGCGAGGCCGGCGTCACGATGGTGAGCGTCGGCATCTTCTCCTGGGCCCTGCTGGAGACCTCACGGGGCACCTACGACTTCGCGTGGCTCGACCGTCTGCTCGACCTGCTCCACGAGAACGGCATCCGCGTCGACCTCGGCACCCCCACGGTCGCCCCGCCGGTCTGGTTCTACCGTGAGCACCCCGAGGCGCTGCCCGTGACCGCCGACGGCACCCGGTACGAGTTCGGCTCGCGCGGCGCCATCTGCCACAGCAACGCCGACTACCGGGCCGCCGCCGCGAACATCACCACCAGGCTCGCCGAACGCTACGCCGACCACCCGGCGCTCGCCCTGTGGCACGTCCACAACGAGTACGGCGTCCCCGTCTCCGCCTGTTACTGCGACTCCTGCGCCACGCACTTCCGCCGCTGGCTGGAGCGGACGTACGGCGATGTCGCGGCGGTCAACGAGGCCTGGGGCACCGCCTTCTGGGGCCAGCACTACACCGACTTCGCGCAGATCAACCCGCCACGCGTGACCCCCACGGTGGGCAATCCCGGGCAGGCCCTCGACTACAAGCGGTTCGCCGACGAGACGATCCGCGAGAACTTCGTCGCCGAGCGGGACATCCTGCACCGGCTCGCGCCCGGCATCCCGGTGACCACCAACTTCATGGCCGCGCTCAGCCAGTGCGACTCCATGGACTACTGGGCCTGGGGCCGCGAGGTCGATCTCGTCACCAACGACCACTACCTGATCACCGACGGCCGTCGCACCCACGTCAACCTCGCGATGGCCGCCGACCTCACCCGCTCGGTCGGCGGCGGCGCCCCGTGGCTGCTCCTGGAGCACTCCACCTCGGGCGTCAACTGGCAGGCCCGCAACCCCGCCAAGGCCCCCGGCCAGATGGCCCGCAACTCCCTCGCCCATGTGGCACGCGGCTCCGACGGCGCCATGTTCTTCCAGTGGCGGCAGTCCCGGCGCGGCGCCGAGAAGTTCCACTCGGCGATGCTGCCGCAGGCCGGCACTGAGTCGCGTGTGTGGCGCGAGGTCGTCGAACTGGGCGCCTCCCTCGACTCGCTGAGCCAGATCCGCGGCAGCCGGACCGTCGCCGACGTGGCCGTCCTGTGGGACTGGCACTCCTGGTGGGCGCAGAACCTCGCCTGGCGCCCCAGCGAGGACCACGAGGCCCGCGAACGCGCCGACGCCTTCTACGAGGCCCTCTACGACCGCCACCACACGGTCGACTTCGCCCACCCGGAAGCCGACTTGTCGGCCTATCCCCTTGTCGTCGTTCCCGCGCTGTACCTGATGACCGAAGCCGCGGGGCACAACCTCAAGGCGTACGTCGAGAACGGCGGCACCCTCGTCGTCTCCTACTTCTCGGGAATCGTCGACGAGCACGACGCCGTCCACGAGGGCCCGTACCCCGGCGCCCTGCGGGACGTGCTCGGCCTGACCGTCGAGGAGTTCTCGCCGCTGCTCGGCGGGGAGAGCGTCCGCATCACCGGCCCCGACGGCTCGGAACTCACCGGCGACGTGTGGACCGAGTTCGTGGTGACGCGCGGTGCCGAGCCCGTGTGGACCTACGCCGACGGTCTCGCCGCCGACCGGCCCGCCGTCACCCGGCACCGGCTCGGCGAGGGCTCCGCCTGGTACGTGTCGACCCGCCTCGACGCGCACGGCCTCGACGCGCTCCTCGGCTGGGCCGCCGACGACGCGGGTATCGCACCCCGGGCCGACCTGCCCCGCGACGTCGAAGTGGTGCGCCGGGCGGGGGAGTCGGGCGACTTCCTCTTCGCGATCAACCACACCGCGCTCGACGCGAAGGTGCCGCTGGACACGGCCGGCACCGAACTCCTCACCGGCGAACGCGCGGCGGGCCGACTCGTCGTACCCGCCGGCGCGGTCAGGGTCGTACGTCTCGACGCCTGATCATCAGCTGTGGGCGGCGACCGGTCACCGAGCCGTACGAGTGACCGCCGCCGCTCCCCGCCCGGGGCCGCTTCCCGGCCCCGGGTCACCCCCGACGCCGACCGGATCTCTGGGGACATCCGGTCGGTCCCGGCGGCGCCGCGCCCACGGCCGTCGGGCGCGGCGCCGCCACAGCACCGCACCACCAGGCTCCCCACCTTCGTCGAAGGGACGACGATGTTCCACGCGAGACGCGCCCTCAGGGCCCTGCTCATACCGCTGTTCGCCGGTCTGGCGCTCACCACCGTGCCCGCCACCTCGGCGCACGCGGCCTCCACGCTCACCAACGGAGGCTTCGAGTCCGACGGGACCGGGACCGCGACGCCGGCCGGCTGGTCGACGTACTCGGCCGGCGGGCAGAACGCCGCCTCGTTCACCGAGTCCGGTGGCCACGGCGGCAGTTACCGTCTGACTCACTGGTCGTCCTCCGCGTACAAGGTGGAGACGTACCAGTACCTGTCCGGCCTGACCAACGGGAACTACAAGCTCACCGCGTGGGTGCGCTCCGGCGGCGGCCAGAACAGCGCGTACATCGCGCTGAAGAACTGCGGCAGCACCGAGCAGCGCACCGACATCCCGGTCTCCTCCAGCGGTTGGATCCGGATCGTCACCTCGATCGCGGTGACCAACAACCAGTGCACCATCAGCATCAACTCCGACGCGGGCGCCGGGAACTGGATCAACGTCGACGACCTGACCTTCGCGTCCGGTACGACGGGCCTGTCCATCAAGGGCTCCGACGTGTCGTCGCTCATCAAGAGCGAGGCCAAGGGCGGCGTCTACAAGAACAGCTCCGGCACCACGGGCGACGCGCTCGCCATCCTCAAGGGCGCCGGACAGAACTACGCCCGCGTCAAGGTCTGGGTCAACCCCGCCGACGGCTACAACAACAAGACGCGCGTGCTCGCCGCCGCCAAGCGCATCAAGGCGCAGGGCATGAAGCTGCTGGTCGACTTCCACTACTCGGACACCTGGGCCGACCCGGGCGCGCAGACCGTGCCGTCCCCGTGGACCGGTCACTCCTACAGCCAGCTGAGGACGGACGTCTACAACCACACCTACGACGTCCTGAACGCCCTCAAGTCCCAGGGCACCACCGCCGACATGGTCCAGGTGGGCAACGAGATCAACGGCGGCATGCTGTGGTCGGCCGGCTCCACGTCCAACTGGTCGCAGCTCGCCGGACTGCTCAACTCCGGCTACGACGCGGTCAAGGCGGTCAACTCCTCCACCCAGGTGGCGCTGCACCTCGCCAAGGGCGGTGACCTGTCCGGCACCCGCTGGTGGTTCGACAGCGCGGTCTCCAACGGGGTGAAGTTCGATGTCATCGGCCTGTCGTACTACGGCTACTGGCACGGCACGCTCGCGGACTTCCAGACCACGTTGGACGACGCGGCGTCCCGCTACGCCAAGCCGGTGTTCGTCGCCGAGACGGCCTACCCGTTCCGGCTGGACAGCGAGGACGCGCACGAGAACATCATCGACCTGTCGAGCGAGCTGGTGTCCGGTTACCCGGCCACGACCGCCGGTCAGACGCGGTGGATGAAGGACATCGCGAGCATCGTCGAAGCCGTCCCGAACGGCCGCGGCCTCGGGATCTTCTACTGGGAGTCGACGTGGACCGCCGTCGCGGGCAACGGCTGGGACCCGACGGACGCGGCGTCCGGCAACGGGTGGGAGAACCAGGCGCTGTTCGGGTACGACGACAGGGCGCTGCCGGCGATGGCGTGGTTCAGCCATCGGTGAGTGCGTGTAGGTGACGGTTTCGCGGGGTCGCACGTCTCGGCGTGCGGCCCCTTGCGCCGTTCAGCCGCCGGCGGCGCCCAGGAAGTCGTGCAGTGATCGCGTCATGGCGGTGACGAAGGCGTCCCTGACCCGCTCCGGGACACGGTCCAGCGAGAGGTACGGGTTGAGGTCCTCCAGCTCGACCAGGAGCAGGTCGCCGGACCGGGTGCGGCAGGCGTCCACGCGCTGGATGCCGTGGTCGAGGGTGTTCCAGTCGATGAAGCGCCGGGCGAAGGCGAGGTCGGCCCCGGAGGCCTCGTAGGGTTCCAGGACCCAGCGGCGGTCGGGGTCGGGTGCGTACAGGGCGTACTGGAAGGTGTCGTCGACGTAGTAGAAGGACACCTCGTAGCGGAAGTCGACGCGTGGCTGGACGAGGACGTCGCCCCAGGTCAGACCGGCCAGCTCGGGGCCGGTCGAGAAGCGCAGGCCGAGGGAGTCCGCGCCGGCCCTGGGCTTCACCGCGTACGAGCCGGACTCCGGCAGCCGCCGCAGGTCCTCGGGCCGGTCGACGGTGGGGATGACCGGGTACCCGGCGCCGGTGAGGTCCAGCAGGTACTGCTTGCCGACCATGTCGGCGCGGCCCGTCAGCGGGTTGTAGACGCGGGTCCCGAGAGCCGTCGCCCGCTCGCGGAAGGCCTCGTACGCCTCCTGGTGGTGCAGGACGGGCCCGCTGTTGCGCACCACGACCGCGTCGAAGCGGTCCATCAGCGCCGCCGCGTCCAGCGGGTGGCACAGGGCGATGTCGAACTCCGCGCGCAGCCGGGAGGTGAGGACGATGTCCTCGTCGCCGTAGCGCCGCCCCCGGGCCGGATAGGCGAGGTCGGTGACGTACAGCAGGCGGGCGCGGGCGGGCACGGCGGTCTCCCTGGTCGGTGACGGCCAACTTAACCCGAGGACATGTGGGGCGGCCCGGCCCGCTGCCAGGATGGACCGGTGCAGGCGATCGGGCGGACCTCCGGGAGGCGGACATGACGGACGCGGCGGACAGGACGGACCCACACGGCGCACTGGTGCCCCTGGCGTACGTCGGGATCGGCGGGCGAGGGCCCGAGGACGTCGTCGCCGACGAGCGCGGACGGGTGCTGACCGGTGTCGAGGACGGCCGGGTCCTGCGGGTGGACGGGCTCGCGGAGCCGGGGCGGGCCCGGGTCGAGACGCTCGCCGAGACCGGTGGCAGGCCTCTCGGCCTCGAACTCCTCCCAGACGGCGACCTGTTGGTGTGTGACGCCGAGCGGGGGCTGCTGCGCGTCACGACCGGCGACGGCACGGTCCGGGTGCTCGCCGACGAGGTGCGCGGTGAGCGGCTGCGGTTCTGCAGCAACGCCGTGGCCCTCTCCGACGGGACGGTGTACTTCACGGTCTCCAGCCGCCGGTACCCCCTCCATCAGTGGATCGGCGACATCGTCGAACACACCGGTACCGGACGGCTGCTGCGCCTCGCGCCGGGCGCGGGCACACCCGAAGTCGTCCTGGAGGGGCTCCAGTTCGCCAACGGCCTCGCGCTCTGCGCCGACGAGTCGTTCCTCGTGCTCGCGGAGACGGGCGCCCGCCGGCTGACCCGTGTCCGCCTCACGGGGGCCGGGGCCGGCACGAGCGAGCCCTTCGTCGAGGACCTGCCGGGCATGCCCGACAACATGTGGCGCGACCAGGAGGGCGGGTTGCTGTGGGTGGCGTTGGCCGGCCCGCGCATCGGCGCCCTCGACCGCCTGCACCGCGCGAGCCCGGCCGTGCGGAGCGCCGCGAGCCGGGTGGCGGTACGGGCGCCGTTCCGGCCCCTGGGGTTCGCCGGGGTCGTCGCGGTCGACGACGAGGGGCACGTCGTCCACACCCTGGTCGACAGCCGTTCCCGGTTCCGCATGGTGACGAGTGCCTGTGTCGCCGAGGGGCAGCTGATCCTGGGCAGCCTGGTCGAGCGGGGGGTCGCGGTGTGCGCGCTGCCGGGGAAGGCGGACTGAACGTGTGGTGGCCATGACGGGGTACCGGGCGCGTGCGGGGCGGACCGCGGTGGCGTTACGCTGTTGACCGGCCGCGATCCCCTCGCGGCGCGGCGGTGGGGCCCGCCGTACCCGAACCGCGGCAATCCGCCGCCAACGGTCCCTGCTTGCGACGGAGTATGTCCGGCCTTCGACCGGGCACCGCCGAGTAGGAGACGCGCCGACATGACAGTTCCGCACCCCGACGGGGCTCGACCCCTGCGACCGACCGGGGCCCCCGTCGCCGGACCTCCCCGGGCCGCCCCCTGGCACGACCAGGCATCCGTGGTCGCGGTCGTGGCGATCGGCGGCGGCATCGGTGCGGCGGCCCGCTACGGCGCGTCGCTCATATGGCCGGCGCAGCCCGGCGGCTTCCCCTGGAGCATGTTCGGGGTGAATGTCGCCGGCTGCTTCGTGATCGGCCTCTTCATGGTCGTGATCACGGACGTCTGGGCCGCCCACCGCCTGGTACGGCCCTTCTTCGGCACCGGCGTACTGGGTGGCTTCACCTCCTTCTCGGCCTACGCCATCGACATCCAGCGCCTGGTCGACGAGGGCCACCCCCGCACCGCCCTCGCCTACCTCGCCGCCACGCTCCTCGTCGCCCTCATCGCGGTCTGGCTCGCGGCGACGACAGCACGCCTGCTTCTCGCATGGAGGAGACGTTGACACGTACCGAACGGGCACGGCTCACCGGTCCCGCCGTCCGCCTCACCGTCCTGATCGGCGAGCACGACACCTGGCACCACAAGCCGCTCTACAGCGAGATCGTGCACCGGGCACACGCCGCCGGCCTCGCGGGCGCCAGCGTCTTCCGGGGCATCGAGGGCTTCGGCGTCTCCTCGGTCGTTCACACGGCGCGGTTGCTCTCGCTCAGTGAGGACCTGCCGGTCGCGGTGATCGTGGTGGACACGGAGGACCGCGTCCGGGCGTTCCTGCCGCAATTGGACGAACTGGTCGTCGAGGGGCTGGTGACGCTCGACGCCTGCGAGGTCGTCGGCCGGACCGGGTCCACCGAACCACGTGAGGAAAGGTAAGAAGCCGTCGTGAACTGGGCGCTCGTCATCGTCGGCGGAATGGTCGGCGCGCCTCTGCGTTACCTCACCGACCGCGCCGTGCAGTCCCGTCACGACACGGTCTTCCCGTGGGGCACGTTCACCGTGAACGTCGCCGGTTCCCTGGTCCTCGGCGTCCTCACCGGCGCCGTGACCACGGGTGCCGCCACCTCCCACCTGCAACTTCTGCTCGGCACCGGACTGTGCGGGGCGCTCACCACATACTCGACCTTCTCGTACGAGACCCTGCGCCTAGCCCAGGACGGCGCACGCTTCCACGCCGTCGCCAATGTCGTCGGGAGTGTGGTGGCCGGGCTCGGCGCGGCTCTTGTCGGGATGGCGGCGGCGCAGGCCCTCTGGGCGTGAGTGCGGGCGCTTACCCGGCCGTTGTACGACTGCCTCCACCGGCGCGACCCCGCGTCGCGCCCCGGGTACGTCGGCCCGGCCTCGCCCGTCGTGCCCGCAGGAATTCGTCGTGCCCCAGCAGAGCAGAACTGGACCCCATGAGCACCATCAGCGTCGGTCAGGCAGTCGTCCTCGGAGCGGTCGAGGGGGTGACGGAGTTCCTCCCGGTGTCCTCCACCGGCCATCTGAAGATCACCGAAGGGCTGATGGGGATCCAGGTGGACGACAAGGCGGTCGTCGGGTTCTCGGCGGTCATCCAGGTCGGCGCGATCGCCGCGGTGCTCGTGTACTTCCGTCACGACATCGCGCGCATCGGATCCGCCTGGTTCCGGGGGCTGTTCGACGCGGGGGAGCGGCAGGACCGCGACTACCGGTTCGCGTGGTGGGTGATCGCCGCGACGATCCCGATCGTCGTCGTGGGGCTGGCTGCCCGGTCGCTGATCGAGGGGCCGCTCGCCTCCCTGTGGGTGGTGGCCGGCTCCCTGATCGTCGGCAGCGGCGTGATGTGGGTCGCCGAACAGGTGGGCCGGCGCAGGCGAGCGGAGGAGGACACCCGGTTCCGGGACGCGATGCTCGTCGGCGGTTCGCAGATCCTCGCTTTGCTGTTCCCCGGTTTCTCCCGCTCCGGCGCCACCATGTCGACCGCGCTGCTGCTCGACCTCGACCGGGTCGCCGCCACCCGGCTCTCCTTCTTCCTCGGCATTCCGGCCCTCACCGGCGCCGGGCTCTACGAGCTGAAGGACGCCCTCGGCTCGGGGGTGGGCGCGGCCCCGCTGATCGCCGGCACCACCGTGTCGTTCGCGGTCGCGTACGCTTCGGTCGCCTGGCTGCTGAAGTTCGTGACCAGGCACTCCTTCCAGGTGTTCGTGTCGTACCGGATCGTGGTGGGCGTCCTGCTGTTCGGGTTGCTCGCTGCCGGTGGCCTCGGCTGACGAGGCCCACCCCCACGAGGCCGTCACACGGCACACGGCTGATCCACCACCGCTCGTGACCTGGAAGATCGAATACGGGCCCCCTTGACAGCCCCCTCCGGTCACCCGCAGGATCACCCCCGTGAACCTGTCAGACAGCCAGACAGGTGGCTCGGCACCCCGGCGCGTCAGCGCCATGGAAGCGGTGCTCACCCACCTCCGCGACGCCATCGAGCGCGGCAAGTACGCCATCGGGGACAAGCTCCCCTCGGAGGCGGAGCTCTGCCGACAGCTCGAAGTGAGCCGTCCGGTCCTGCGCGAGGCGCTGCGCGCCCTCCAGGTGATGGGCCTGACCCAGTCCCGCACCGGCAAGGGCACCTTCGTGATCGCGAACGCCGTCGAGGACCCCACCTTCGGCGACTACGCGGCCAGCGACCTGCTGGAGGTGCGCCGCCACGTGGAGATCCCGGTCGCCGGGTACGCGGCGGTCCGCCGTACCCCGGAGAACCTGGACCACCTGGCCCACCTGCTGGACCGGATGGAGCGGGAGACCGACACGACCGCCTGGGTCGCGATGGACACCCTCTTCCACCTGGCCGTGGCCGAAGCCGCCCAGAACCCGGTGTTCCGCCGGGTGATCGAGGAGATCCGGGACGCGCTGGCCCGCCAGTCGGCCTTCCTCAACGAGCTGGGCGGCCGGCGCGAGCAGTCCAACCGTGAGCACCGGGCCATCGTCGAGGCGCTGATCGACGGTTCCGAACACGACGCGGTGGAGGCGATGTCCCACCACCTCGACCGCGTCGAGACCACCCTCACCGACATCGTGCGTTCCCCGCGCACGGAGAGTTCCACGGAAGGCGGACCCGAGGCGTGAGCGAGCAGTCCCTCGAGAAGGACGACGTACGGGCCGGGCAGTCGCCGGCTCACGTCGACGCCGGAGACGCCGGCTACAGCAAGTCCCTGAAGTCCCGACACGTCAACATGATCGCCATCGGCGGAGCGATCGGCACCGGCCTGTTCCTCGGCGCCGGCGGACGTCTCGTCGACGCGGGCCCGTCCCTCTTCATCGCCTACGCGGTCTGCGGAGTCTTCGCCTTCCTCGTCGTCCGCGCACTCGGCGAACTGGTGCTGTACCGGCCCTCGTCGGGCGCCTTCGTGTCCTACGCCCGGGAGTTCCTCGGCGAGAAGGGCGCGTACACGGCCGGCTGGATGTACTTCCTGAACTGGGCCACCACCGGTATCGCCGACATCACCGCGGTCGCCCTCTACACCCACTACTGGGGCATGTTCTCCGACATCCCCCAGTGGGTCATCGCGCTCATCGCGCTCGGGGTCGTCCTCGCCGTGAACCTGATCTCGGTGAAGATGTTCGGCGAACTGGAGTTCTGGTTCGCGATCATCAAGGTCGGCGCGCTCGTCACCTTCATGGTGATCGGCATCTTCCTGCTGGTCACCCAGCAGCCCGTCGACGGCCACACCCCCGGCCCGTCCCTGATCACCGACAACGGCGGCATCTTTCCCAACGGTCTGCTGCCCATGCTGCTGATCATCCAGGGTGTCGTCTTCGCCTACGCCTCCGTCGAGCTGGTCGGCGTCGCGGCGGGCGAGACCGAGAACCCCGAGAAGATCATGCCGAAGGCGATCAACTCGATCATGTGGCGCGTCGGTCTGTTCTACGTCGGCTCCGTCCTGCTCCTTGCGATGCTGCTGCCCTGGTCCTCGTACAAGGCCGGCGAGAGCCCCTTCGTCACGGTGCTCTCCAACATCGGCGTCCCGGCGGCCGGCGGCATCATGAACCTGGTCGTGATGACCGCGGCCATGTCCTCGCTCAACTCGGGCCTGTACTCCACCGGCCGCATCCTGCGCTCCATGGCGATGGCGGGCTCCGCCCCGAAGTTCACCGGCGTGATGAGCCGCAACCAGGTTCCCTACGGCGGCATCCTGCTCACCACTGGTATCTGCGTGCTCGGCGTCGGACTGAACTTCGTGGTCCCGGCCGACGCGTTCGAGATCGTGCTCAACTTCGCCGCGATCGGCATCATCTGCACCTGGGGCATGATCATGATCTGTCACCTGGTGTTCTGGCAGAAGACCGAGAAGGGCGAGCTGACCCGGCCGAGCTACCGGCTGCCGGGCTCCCCGTGGACCGAACTGGTGACCCTGTTCTTCCTGGCGTCGGTCCTCGTCCTGATGTACGCGGACGGCGGCGCGGGCCGCACGACCGTGCTGTGCCTGCCCCTCATCGTGCTGGCGCTGATCGCGGGGTGGTTCGGCGTACGTCGCCGGGTCGCCCAGCAGTCGGCCGGAGTGAAGAAGTGATCCACGCAGTGACGTACGACCCCACGACCACCGGCGCCGCGGCGATCCCTGCGGCTCCGGTGGCCGCGGCCCCCGCGATCCGGGAACCGCTCCACGCCCCCGTCGCCCACCTCGTACGCGGAGGTGTCATCGAGGGCATCCACCACGGCTCCGTCGTGGTGCTGGGAGCCGACGGGGAGGTGGAACTCCAACTCGGCGACATCGAGGCGGCGTTCTACCCCCGGTCGGCGCTCAAGCCGGTCCAGGCCGTGGCGATGCTGCGTGCCGGACTCCCCCTGGACGGCGAACTGCTGTCGCTGGCCGCTGCCAGCCACTCCGGCGAGGAACGCCACCTCGCCGGAGCCCGGCGGATCCTGCAGCTGGCCGGCGCTGCCGAGGACGATCTGCGCAACGTCACCGACATGCCGTACGACCCGGCCGTCCGGGACGCGTGGATACGCGAGGGGAGGCAGCCCTCCCGTCTCGCGCAGAACTGCTCGGGCAAGCACGCGGCCATGCTCTACACCTGCAAGCTCAACGGCTGGTCCCTGGACGACTACCTCGACCCGGCCCACCCCTTGCAGCAGGCCATCGCCGAGATCGTCGAGGACCTCACCGGGCAGGCCATCGCCCGGGTGACCGTCGACGGCTGCGGCGCCCCCCTGTTCTCCGTCTCCCTGCACGGCCTGGCCCGCGCCCTCGCCCGGGTCACCACCGCCGCCGAGGGCACTCCCGAGCGCACGGTCGCGGACGCCATGCGCGACCACGCCGAGATGGCCTCCGGCACCGGACGCGACGTCGCCGAACTGATGCGGGCGGTGCCCGGACTGCTCACCAAGGACGGCTTCGAGGGCGTCCAGGTCGCCGCGCTGCCCGACGGCCGGGCCGTCGCCGTGAAGATCTCCGACGGTGCCGACCGGGCCCGGGTCCCCGTCACCGCCGCGGCCCTGGCCCGCGCCGGCGTCGATCCGGCCGCCCTCACCGCGTTCGCGGGCGCCCCGCTGCTCGGCGGCGGCCACGTCGTCGGACACGTCCGACCGGCCAGGGCGCTCGACCCGCTCGCGGAGACCACGGACGGCTGAAGCCGCTCGCGTCCCACTCGTTCGACCTCCGGGTCCGCCCATGGATCCGACGGAGATCTGAACCCCTGGCCCCCGCGATCTCGTCTCCCTTCGAACCGCCCTCCGACGGCGCGACCCCACAAGGGCCGCGCCCGACGAAGGCGGCCATCCGCACCCGCCTCAAAGAAGAGGACCCGTACCACCATGACCGCCGCAGCGACCCGCAGCGAACACGATCTGCTCGGAGACCGTGACGTCCCCGCCGACGCGTACTGGGGCGTCCACACCCTGCGCGCCACGGAGAACTTCCCGATCACGGGCACCCCGATCTCCGCCTACCCGCATCTGGTCGACGCCCTGGCCGCGGTCAAGGAGGCCGCCGCCCGTGCCAACGAGGAACTCGGCCTGCTCGCCCCGGAGAAGGCCGCCGCGATCATCGAGGCGTGCCGGGAGATCCGCGAGGGCAAGCTGCACGACCAGTTCGTCGTCGACGTGATCCAGGGCGGAGCCGGCACCTCGACCAACATGAACGCCAACGAGGTGATCGCCAACCGCGCGCTGGAGCTGCTGGGCCACGAAAAGGGCCGGTACGCGCACCTGCACCCCAACGAGGACGTCAATCTCGGCCAGTCCACCAACGACGTCTACCCGACCGCCGTCAAGATCGCCACGGTCTTCGCGGTCCACGGACTGCTCAGGGCGATGGCCGTCCTCCAGGACTCCTTCGCCCGCAAGGCCGTCGAGTTCCGCGAGGTCCTCAAGATGGGCCGCACCCAGCTCCAGGACGCGGTCCCCATGACGCTCGGCCAGGAGTTCTCCGCGTACGCCGTCATGATCGACGAGGACCGCCACCGTCTTGCCGAGGCCGTCGAGCTGATCCACGAGATCAACCTCGGCGCCACCGCCATCGGCACCGGCCTCAACGCGCCGGCCGGGTACGCCGAGTCGGCCCGTCGCCACCTCTCCGAGATCACCGGGCTGCCGCTGGTCACGGCCGCGAACCTGGTCGAGGCCACGCAGGACTGCGGCGCGTTCGTGCAGATGTCGGGCGTCCTCAAGCGCATCGCCGTCAAGCTCTCCAAGAGCTGCAACGACCTGCGGCTGCTGTCCTCCGGGCCGCGCGCGGGCCTGGGTGAGATCAACCTGCCGCCGGTGCAGGCCGGTTCGTCCATCATGCCCGGCAAGGTCAACCCGGTGATCCCCGAGGTCGTCAACCAGGTCGCCTTCGAGGTCATCGGCAACGACGTCACCATCACCATGGCCGCCGAGGCCGGACAGCTCCAGCTCAACGCCTTCGAACCGATCATCCTGCACTCCCTCTCGGAGTCCCTCACCCACCTGCGCGCCGCCTGCCTCACCCTCGCCGAACGCTGCGTCGACGGCATCACCGCCAACACCGATCAGCTCCGGGCGAGCGTGGAGAACTCCATCGGCCTGGTCACCGCCCTCAACCCGTACATCGGCTACACGGCCGCCACCGACATCGCCAAGGAGGCCCTGGCCACCGGCCGGGGCGTAGCCGAACTCGTCCAGGAGAAGGGCCTGTTGCCCGCCGAACGGCTCCGGGAACTGCTGCGGCCCGAGGTCCTCGCGGGCAGCGGCGCCCAGCCGGCCTGATGGATTCCCCCGACTTCCGGGCGATCCTGGAACGCATCGCCGAGGAGATCGAACGGACCCCGGGCCGCGGCCGGCCCGCCGACTACATCCCGGCGCTCGCGGCCCGCGACCCGCGCCACTTCGGCATGGCCGTCGCGGAGCCGGACGGCACGGTGTACGGCGTGGGGGACTGGCGCGAGCCGTTCTCCACGCAGTCCATCACCAAGGTCTTCACCCTCGCGCTCGACCTGGCGCGCGAGGGTGACGCCCTCTGGGAACACGTGGGCCGCGAGCCCTCCGGCAATCCCTTCAACTCCCTGGTCCAGCTGGAGTACGAGAACGGCATCCCGCGCAACCCGTTCATCAACGCGGGCGCCCTCGTCGTCACCGACCGTCTGCACACCCGGACCGGCGACGCGGCGGGCACGCTGCTGTCCTTCCTCCGCACGGAGAGCGGCAACCCCGGCCTCGACTTCGACCCGCAGATCGCCGCCTCCGAGTCCGCCCACGGCGACCGCAACGCCGCCCTCGCCCACTTCATGGCGTCGTACGGCAACATCGACAACCCCGTACCGGTCCTCCTCGACCAGTACTTCCGCCAGTGCTCCCTCACCGCCTCCTGCGCCGACCTCGCCCTCGCCACCGCCTTCCTGGCCCGGCACGGCCTGCGCGCCGACGGCACCCGCCTGCTGACCCGCAGCCAGGCGAAACAGGTCAACGCGGTGATGCTCACCTGCGGGACGTACGACGCCGCCGGTGACTTCGCGTACCGCGTGGGCCTGCCCGGCAAGAGCGGGGTGGGCGGCGGCATCATCGCGGTCGTGCCCGGCCGTTGCACGCTCTGTGTGTGGAGCCCGGGGCTGGACGAGCGGGGCAACTCGGTGGCCGGAGTGGCGGCCCTGGACCGGTTCACGACCCTGACAGGGCTGTCGATCTTCTGACCCGCTCCCCATACAGGGCATCCGCTCCTTGTGCGGGCCCGCCACCGTCGGCTCCGAACCCGCCGCCCCGCCCGGGGCGGCGGGTTCGCTCATGGTCACGCCCTCGTACCCGCCCGGAGGGCGCGACGTCGCTTTCACGCCACCCGGCGTTGACAGCCTGACCGAGTGTTGGCCATCGCCTTTCCCGTCGACCTGCGCCGCTGCCAGGCACTCGGCCTGGCCGGATCCGCCTTTCTCGCCCTGGGAGGTGAGACCGCCGGAGCCCTGCCCGTGCGGGAGCTGCTCTCGCCGACCTCGGGGCGCGGCGCCCTGGGGCTCGTCGGCGTCTACGCCGGCATCGTCCTGCTGACAGCCGCATGGGCGCTGCTGGGCAAGGTGATACGGGGCCCGGAACCACCGACTCCCCACGCCCTGCTGCCCGTTCTGGCTCTCTGGGCGGCACCGCTGCTGCTCGCGCCTCCGTTGTTCAGCCGGGACGTCTACAGCTACCTCGCCCAGGGCGCCATGGTCGAAGCGCACATGGACGTCCACCTGCACGGCCCTGCCCGGCTCGGCGGACCGCTCGCCGACGAGGTGGCCCCGATGTGGCGGCACACCGCGACACCGTACGGCCCGGTCTTCCTCGCCCTGGCCTCCGCGCTGTCCGCCCTGACCGAGGGCCGGACACCGGCCGGGCTCATCGGGATGCGACTGGTCGCCCTCCTCGGCGTGGCACTGATGGCCGTCGCGCTGCCCCGCCTCGCCCGGTACAGCGGAGCCGACCCGGCGGTCGCCCTCTGGCTCGGCGCGCTCAACCCGCTCGTCCTCCTGCACCTGGTGGCAGGGGCCCACAACGACGCGATGATGCTGGGTCTGCTGGGCGTCGGGCTGGTGCTCGCGCGGGGCCGCTGGTACCTCGTCGGCGTCGTCCTGGTCACGCTCGCCGCGCTGGTGAAGGCACCCGCCGCGCTCGGGCTGGTGGCGGTGGTGGTGATGCGCGGCCGTACGGGACGGGTCCGGACGGCGGCGGGGACCCTGGCCGTCGCCGTCGTCACCACGGCCGCCGCCACCGTCCTGGCCGGCACGGGATACGGCTGGATCGCCGCGCTGCGCACACCCGTGTCCCCGCGGAACTGGGCGCCCACCACCGTCCTCGGCCGCGCCACCGGCACCCTGCTGCACGACCTCGGCAGCGACCTGGCCCCCCTCGCGCTCCCGGCCTGGCGTGCCGCCGGACTGCTGCTGGCCCTCGCCGTCGTCGGCCACATCTGGTTCCGGCTGCGGCCCGGCCCCGTGTACGCGCTCGGCCTCAGCCTGGCCGCCGTGGCCGCGCTGGGCCCGGCGGTGCGCCCCTGGTACGCCCTGTGGGGCCTGTTCCTCATCGCCGCCGGCGCCCGGGACGTCTCCGTGCAGCGTCGGGCCACGGCCGCCAGCGGGGTGCTCGCGCTCGCCGTCCTGCCGAGCGGGAACCCGGCGGACACCGAGCAGATCGTCCTCGCCGCGTGCGGGGGAGTGCTCGCGTTGGTGGTGCTGTGGCAGGCCGAACAGGCCTTCCGGGCGCCGGTCCTGGAGCGCACGGCATGAGCGGACCACGCCCGAGGCGGCTCTGGCGGCTGCTGCCGCTCACGGCGGCGCTGTACGGGGTGCTGTGCAGCAGCGTCGTCTGGCTGTGGTTCGACGGCGCGTCCGGCGTCGACGGCTTCGTCGGTGCCAACACCTTTGTGTGGATCACGCTCGGTCTGCTGCTGTGGCTGCCGGTCGGTCAGCCCCGGGTGAACCGGCCGTGCCTGAGCCGCAGCGCCAGGGCCACGGCCGCCGCGCCCACTCCTGCCGCGCCCGTGATCGCGCCCGCCACCGGCCAGCCGGGAACGGCCGGCTCGGCACTGCCCGCGCGGACCTCGGGCGGCGACGCGGGGCCGGCCTCAGGTGCCGCCGCCGGGCGCGGAGGAAGGAGCGAGCCCACGGCGTCCACGCGCCCGACGGCACCGAACCCCCAGTCCAGCAGGGAGCGCGCCTCCTCGTAGACGGCGAAGCCACCCCCCGACTCGGGACGCATCACCGTCACGACGAGGGTGCGCCCGTCCCGTTTCGCGGCCGCGATCAACGTGTTGCCCGCGTGGGTGGTGTAGCCGTTCTTGACGCCGATCAGCCCCGGGTAGCGCTCGACGCCGGCGCCGGTGAGCAGTCGGTTGGTGTTCTGGATGCCGTACGACCAGCCGCCCGCGGGGAACTTCGCACTGGCCGTGGCGCAGTACCCGGCGAACTCCGCGTTGCGCAGCCCGGCCCGCCCGAACACCGCCAGGTCGTAGGCGGACGACACCTGACCGGGCGCGTCGTAGCCGTCGGGAGAGACGACGTGGGTGTCCCGGGCGCCCAGGGCGCGGGCCTTGGCCCGCATCTGCTCGGCGGTGGCCTTCCAGCCGCCGTTGAGGTGGGCCAGGACGCGGACGGCGTCGTTGCCCGAGCTGAGGAAGACCCCGCGCCACAGGTCGGCGACGGTGTACGTGCGGTTCTCCTTGACGCCGACCAGGCTGCTTCCGGCGCCGATGCCCGACAGTTCCTCGCGCTTCACGGTGTGTCTCAGGCCCGCCGGGAGGCCCGGCAGCACGGTGAGCGCGAACAGGGTCTTCAGCGTGCTCGCGGGCGGCAGTCTGCGGTGCGCGTCGTGCGCGGCGAGCACCGCGCCGCTGTCGGCGTCGGCCACCAGCCACGACACCGCGGACACGTCCTGCGGCACCTCGGGCGCCCCGGCCCGGGGCCGTACCTGTGTCCCCTGCCCGTACAGGGACGGTGACTCCTGCGCGGCCTTGGCGTCCTGAGTGCCCGTCCCGGACCGGGGGCCGACGGCTTCCGGGTCGGTCGCGACGGCCAGGGCCCCGAGCGCGCAGACGGCGGCGCAGCACACGGCGAGGCGGGCCGCACGGGCAGCGCGGGCGCCACGGGGGGCGCGAGCAACACGGGAAGCGCGGGAGCGGAATCCGATGGTCATACCGCAAACGTAGGAAGGGGCGTGCCGTAGTCCGGGATGCCCGGGCCGAGCGCACGGATCGAGCACCCGGATGCCGCATGTCATGCCGTCGGCAGCGTGGGGCGCACCTGTCGCAGGAAGGTCGCGTTGTCCGGCGTGGCGCGCATGCGTTCCAGCAGTGTCTCCAGGTTCGTCTGCCCCTCGCGCGACCGCAGGGCCCGCCGCAGACCGCGCACGGCCGCCAACTCGCCTGCTGTCAAAAGGAGTTCCTCGCGGCGGGTGCCGGAGGGGGTGATGTCCACGGCCGGGAAGACCCGCCGGTCGGCGAGGGCGCGGTCCAGGCGGAGTTCCATGTTGCCGGTGCCCTTGAGCTCCTCGAAGAAGAAGTTGTCGGCGCGGGACCCGGTCTCCACGAGGGCGGTGGCCAGGATGGTGAGGGAGCCGGCCTCCTCGGTCAGCCGGGCTGCGCCGAACAGCCGCTTGGGGCCCTGCAGAGCGGCGGCGTCGACCCCGCCGCTGAGGGTGCGGCCACCGGCCGCGGCCGCGTTGTTGTGGGCCCGGCACAGCCGGGTCAGGGAGTCCAGGAGGATCACGACGTCCTCGCCCTGTTCCACGAGCCGCTTGGCGCGCTCCACGACGAGTTCGGCGAGCGCGACGTGCTGCTTGGGGGACCGGTCGAACGTCGAGGCGTACACCTCCCCCCGTACGGAGCGCCGCATGTCGGTCACCTCCTCGGGCCGTTCGTCGAGCAGGACCACCATCAGGCGGGCCTCGGGGTGGTTGGCGGCGATGGCGGCCGCCACCTGCTGCAGCAGGACGGTCTTGCCGGTCTTGGGCGGGGCCACGATCAGCCCGCGCTGTCCCTTGCCGACGGGGGCGACGACGTCGACCAGACGGCCCGTCAGGCCGCTCGCCGGGTGTTCCAAGCGCAGTCGCTCGCGCGGGTGCAGCGGGGTGAGGTCGTGGAAGTGCGGGCGGCCGCGCAGCTCTTGAGGCGTACGGCCGTTGACCCGCTCGACGTCGGTGAGGGTACGCCGACCGTCGTACACACCCTCGACGGTGTCGCCCTTGCGCAGGCCGTACCGGCGGATCAGCGCGGCGGAGACCTGGGGGTCGGAGGGGGTGGGCAGGCAGCCCTCGACGCGCAGATGGCCGTGTCCGCCCTGTCCGCCCTGTGCGGTCTCCAGGACGCCGGTGACCCGGACCGGAGGCCGAGGATGTGTGGAAGTGCGTTCGATTGTGGTGCTGGTCATGAAGGAGGGTCCTTTCGAGGACGTGGGAAAACGCGTGGGAAGCGAGGGGGAGGGCACACACCCGGAGTTCGGCTGAGCCGTGCACGGCCGCGCTTCGAGAGGCGGTCCGTGTGTCGCGGGTGGTTGTGGTGAAGCCGACGCCGATCGAGATGTCGACGGGCGGTGCGGCGAGAGAGATCTCAGGAGCTGAGCTGCGCTGAGAGGGAGCGGCACCGGCGCCCGGGAAGGGGCGATACACACGTGCCGCGATCAGCGTACCACCACCGGCGGCCGATGGTGCGGAGTTCCTTACCGACGGCTTACCGGTGGCCGTTGAACCGATCTCGGGGAGCCCCCGTACAGATGGGGGCACCGCCAGCGGTCTTCGCACGGAAGGAACGTCGCGTGTCGCTCTTCACGCGCTCCAGCCCATCACCCGACACGGACGGGACGAGCCGGCCGTCGGATCAGGACACACCGGCGAAGACCGTCGAACCCGTGCGCCGATGGCGCGGGTACCGGACGGCGTTCCGCAGGAAGTACCCCGTCGCGGCGCGGAACGTGTCGTGGGGCGTCACGGCGCTGGCCGCCGCCTTGGTGTTCTTCGCGCTGCTGATGCCCGGCAAGGTCGAGTACTTCGAGGCGCGGCAGTTCCTGCGCATACCGGTGGAGCCGATCCTCGCCGCCGCCCTGATGCTGGTGCTGCCCCGACGGCCGAGGCTGGTCGCCGCGGTCGTCGTCGGGGTCGGCTTGGCCGCGCTGGTCGTCGTGAAGGCGCTCGACATCGGCTTCAACCAGTTTCTCGGCCGGGGCTTCAACGTCGTCCTCGACTGGGGACTGCTGGACGACGCCGAGTCCTACGTCCAGGACACGCTCGGCCCGACGGGCGCGACGGCCGCCGTGGTCGGCCTCATGGTCCTGGTACTGACGCTGTTCGTCGTCATGGCACTGGCGGTGGTACGGCTCGTCGACCTCCTGGTCCGCGACCGCGACCGGGCGACCCGGGGCACGATCGTCGCCGGCACCGTGTGGATCACCTGCGCGGCGCTCGGCCTGACACCGATCGAGAACACGGCGGTCGCCTCCAGGAACACCATCGGGTTCGTGCAGGACCGTTGGGGCCGGGTCCAGGAGACCCTGCGGGACGAGGCCGCGTTCGCCGAGGAGGCCAAGAAGGACACCTTCGCCGATGTGCCCGCCGACCGGCTGCTGACCGGACTGCGCGGCAAGGACGTCATGATCACCTTCATCGAGAGCTACGGCCGCGCGGCCCTGGAGGACCCGGCCATCGCACCGGGCGTCGACGCGGCCCTCGACGAGGAGGGCGAGGCCCTGACCGAGGCCGGGTTCGCTGCGAGGAGCGGCTGGTTGACCTCCGCGACGTACGGCGGCAGCAGCTGGCTCGGCCACTCCACGTTCCTGACGGGCCTGTGGATCGACAACCAGAGCCGCTACCGCACGGTCACCGCCGGCGAACGCCTCACGCTGCCCGGCGCGTTCCACAAGAGCGGCGCCTGGCGGACGGTCGGCATCGTGCCCGGGGTGCAGAAGAACTGGCCTGAAGGCGACTTCTACGGCCTCGACAAGGTCTACGACTCCCGCGATCTCGGCTACCGGGGACCGAAGTTCAGCTGGTCGACCATGCCCGACCAGTACGCCCTCACCGCGTTCGAGCGCCTGGAGGCCGCCAAGAAGGGCGACAAGCCGCTGATGTCGGAGATCATCCTGACCTCCAGCCACCAGCCCTGGGCACCGCTGCCGGAGATGGTCGGCTGGGACGAGGTCGGCGACGGCTCCGTCTACCGGGACATCGAGAAGGCAGGCAAGGACCCCGCGGACGTGTTCACCGACCCCGTCGAGGTGAAGGAGGAGTACGGCAAGTCCGTCCAGTACTCGCTGCACAGCCTCCTGCAGTACGTGGAGAAGTACGGCGACGAGAACACCGTCCTGGTCTTCCTCGGCGACCACCAGCCCATGGCGAGCGTCAGCGGCAACGGCGCGAGCCACGACGTACCGGTCACCGTCGTGGCCCACGACCCGGAGGTCCTCGACCGGATCGACGACTGGGGCTGGTCCGACGGCCTGCGCCCCGGCGACGACGCCCCGGTCTGGCGCATGGACACCTTCCGCGACCGTTTCCTTACGGCGTACGGCGAGGAGCCGAAGGCGGCCGGCCCGCCCGCGCCGTAGAAGGCCGTAGGTGGGCGACGTCGGCGCGGGCACCGGTGTCGTGCGCGGCTAACCGTCGAGTTCGAAGATCCCGTACCCGAAGCCCCGTGCGGTGACCGTGCCGTCCGCGATCTCCACGCCCTGCCCCTCCAGGGTGCTCCGGACGGCGCGTGCGGAGGACCAACGGGCCTGGTCCCGCTGAGGGTTGACCACCACGAGATACCGTCCGCCCCGGACGTACACGAACGGATAGCCCGCGTGCAGCACCTCCACCGAGCCGCCGGGGCCCAGCTCGGGTGTCCGGCGGCGCAGGGCGATCAGGCGGTGGACGAGGTGGAGGAGCGAGGCGCCGTCGGCGCGCTGGGCGGCGACGGTCGGGCGGTCGGGGGAGGGGTCCACGGGGAGGTAGAGGCGGTCGGCGGGTGCGGTGGAGAAGCCCGCGTTCGGCGT
This sequence comes from Streptomyces akebiae, assembly GCF_019599145.1. Lineage (NCBI taxonomy): Bacteria > Bacillati > Actinomycetota > Actinomycetes > Kitasatosporales > Streptomycetaceae > Streptomyces > Streptomyces akebiae. Next base: position 9,622,943 of record NZ_CP080647.1, read on the forward strand.
GTCGTCCCACTGCATGGGCGTGCGGGAGCCCGCGCGGTTGTAGCCGGGGCCGAGGACGCTGCCCTCCTTGTCGGGCAGACCCGGGACGTAGCGCATGCCGATCTCGTCGCCGTAGTAGATCGCCGGGAGCGTCGGCCAGGTCAGCTGGAAGGCGAAGGCCGCGGGGAGCTGATCGGGCGTACGGGGGCCGCAGTTGAGGCGGGAGAAGTCGTGGTTGGCGGTGGGCAGGGAGACGAAGCCCGCGCCGGCGACGGCCGTGGTCGCCTGCTGCCAGGCCTCGACGAAGGGGTTCGGCGAGCCCCCGCCGCTCGCGTCGAAGAAGCAGTCGAGGGGGTCCCAGTCCTCGTGGACCGTGCCCTGGCTGTTGTTCCACAGCGACCGCAGGGCGAGGCCGTCGGCCGGGCCGCCGAAGTGGAGGAAGAAGTCGGCGTGGAAACCGGCCGGGATCGACACCTCGGGCTCGCCCCACTCGGCGAGCAGCACGGCCTCCGGGTGGGCGGTGTCCAGCCAGTGCCGCAGTTCCGTCCAGACACCGGCGGTCTCGGTCCTGTCCGGGTCGTCCTTGACGAGCGACGCGGCCATGTCGACGCGGAATCCGCAGATCCCGAGGTTCAGCCAGTGGTCCATGATCGTGCGGAGGGCGCGGCGGTTGGCGCGTGGCCCGTCGGCGTCGACCGGCAGCCGCCACGGCTCGGCCGGATTGCCGCGGGCGTAGCCGAAGTTGAGGGCGGGCTGGGAGTCGAAGAAGTTCGGGAGGTACGCCCCCGGCCGGGTGCCGGGGGAGGCGACGAACCCGTCGGGCCGGCCCTCCGCCGTCCAGATGTAACGGTGGTCGTCCGGGTCGTTCGCCGAGGCCCGGAACCACGGGTGGTCGATCGACGTGTGGCCGGCGACGAGATCCAGCAGGATCCGGATCCCCCGGCGGCCCGCTTCGTCGACGAGCCTCGCCAGGTCCTCGTTCGAGCCGTAGCGCGGGGCGACGTTCAGATAGTCCGCCACGTCGTACCCGGCGTCGCGGAACGGTGAGACGAAACAGGGGTTCAGCCAGACGGTGTCGACGCCCAGCCAGGACAGATGGTCGAGACGGTCGGTGATCCCGGGGAGATCCCCGATGCCGTCCCCGTCGGAGTCGGCGAAGGACTGCGGATAGATCTGGTAGAAGACGGCGTCGGCCAGCCAGGTCGGGGCGGGACGGAACGAAGTCATGTCCCGGACCTTAGGCGACAGTCCACGCCCGGCGCTGCCCCGAGCCAGGGCCTAAGCTGAGGTGATGTTCACCCCGCAAGGCCCCAGCCTCCGCGAACTCGCCGTTCAGGCGCTCTCCTCCGTCGAACACGGCTACGACCTGCTCGCTCCCAAGTTCGACCAGACCCCGTTCCGTACTCCGGACTCCGTCCTGGAGGCGGTCGAGGCCGCCCTGTCGTCGATGGGCCCCTTCGAGGACGGCCTCGACCTCTGCTGCGGCACCGGAGCCGGGATGGAGGTGCTGCGCGAGGTCTGCCGCAAGAGCGTCACCGGTGTGGACATCAGCGCCGGGATGCTGGCGGTGGGCAGGGAGCGGGTGGGCCCCGGGGGCGCTTCCGCCGGCAGCGAAGGCCCCCTCCTCTCCTGGGTGCGCGGCGACGCCCTCGCCCTCCCCTTCACCTCGGCCTTCGACCTGGTCGTCAGCCTCGGCGCGTTCGGGCACTTCCTGCCCGAGCAGCTGCCGCGTCTGTTCTCCGAGGTCCACTCCGTCCTGAGACCGGGCGGTCGCTTCGCGTTCCCGCTGCCGGCGCCCGCCCCGGTCCGCTCCCCCTGGTACTGGGCGGCCCTGGGCTTCGACGCGGCGATGCGGGTGCGCAACGCGCTCTGGCGGCCGCCGTTCGTCATGTACTACCGGCCGTTCCGGCTCGGTGTCGTGCAGCGTGAGCTGGAACGCGCGGGGTTCGAGGTGGAGTTGTTCGCGCTCCCCGAGTTCGGCCGACGGACCGACGGCAGCCCCCGCTGTCGCATGGTGGTGGCCACCCGCGAGGGCTGACCGCACGCCGGCCGCGCCTCAACGAGTGGACTTCGCCGCCGACTTGATCAGCGAGGTCACCTTGTCCGGGTGGGACATCATCACCACGTGCGAGGAGTCGACCTCGACGGTGTGCGATCCCGCCCGCTCCGCCTGGAAGCGCTCCAGCGCGGGGGAGATCGTCTTGTCCTCGGTGGCCACCAGGAACCACGAGGGGATCGTGCGCCACGCCGCGGCCTGCGCCGTGGACCCGAACGCCGCGAGGCTGACCGGGCGCTGGGACACCGCCAGCACCGACGTCGTGGAGCGCGGGAGGTCGGCCGCGAACACGTCGTGGAACTTGTCCGGCTTGATGGCCACGTCGTGGTGGCCGGCCCCGTCCGGAAGCACCTCCAGCGCCGGGTTGAGCTCGGAGCCCGGGAAACGGTCCGCCAGTTCGCCGAGCGCCTCGCCCTTGTCGGGCATGAAGGCCGCCACGTACACCAGCGCCTTCACCTCGGGCACGGACGCGGCGGCCTCGGTGACGACGGCACCGCCGTACGAGTGCCCGACGACGATCTTCGGGCCGTCGATCGTGCCGAGGAGCGAGGCGAGGTACCCGGCGTCCGACTGCAGGCCACGGAGCGGGTTGGCCGGGGCGACGACCGGATAGCCCGCCTTCCGCAGCCGCGAGACGACCCCGGACCAGCCGGAGGCGTCCGCGAACGCGCCGTGCACCAGGACGACGGTGGGCTTCGGTGTCGTCCGGTCGTCCGAGGGGGCGGCGGACGACGGGACGACCGTGGCGGTGAGCACGCCGACCGTGACGGCGAGGCCCAGGACCAGAGGACGGTGATGTCTGCGCATGCGTGTGTCAGCTCCTGACGAAGACGAGAGATCGGCATCGAAGGACCGCTGTTCGCTTCAGGGAGACAGCGAAGGACCACAGTTCGCTCGGGGTCGATACTGGCACCGGAGAAGGTGCGGGAATCGACTGAGCGTGCACTGTCGCAAGACTCTCCGTGCCGGGGGAGCACAGCCCCGGACGGGCGTGGGGCGGGCCGCCCCGTGGGTCACAGCGCGGTGTGGAGCGCGTCGACGAGCGCCATCTTGCGCGGGTCGTCGGCGATGTGCGGACCCATACGGTTCATGACGTAGCCGAGGGACACGCCGGCCTCCGGGTCGGCGAGACCGCAGGAACCGCCGTAGCCGTCGTGGCCGAAGGCCCTGGGGTTCGGGCCGTACGAACCGTGCGGCCCGCTCAGCCACAGTCCCAGCCCGATCTCCGTGTCCCGGCCGAACCCGGCCCCGAGCACCAGGTCACGGCAGGCGCCCTGCCCCTCACGGACCCGCTCGGCCGCCTTCGCCGACAGCACCTCCCGGCCGCCCCAGGTACCGCGCAGCGCGAGGATGCCGTACAGCGCGGCCACAGCCCGCGCGGTGCCGTGGCCGTTGGCGGCCGGCACCTCGGCCGTCCGCCACTCGGGGGTGTTGGCCTGCGCCGCGCCGACCACCGGGTTGGCGAGGGCGGCCAGCGCGGTCGGCGTCAACTGGGCGAAGACCGCCGCCTGTTCACTGGTCGTCGCGGCCGGTGGATGCACCAGCTCGGCCACCCGTGACGCCTGCGCCTCGGGCAGTCCGATGGTGAAGTCGATGCCCAGCGGGCCGGTCACCTCCCGCGCCAGGAAGGCGCCCGGCAGCAGCCCCGACACCCGCCGGACCACCTCACCGACGAGGAAGCCGAACGTCATGGCGTGGTACCCCGACCGCGTGCCCGGCTCCCACCACGGCTCCTGCGCGGCGAGCCGTTCGACGGTCGGCTCCCAGTCCAGGAGCTGCTCGAACGAGAGCGGCTCGCGCGGGCCCGCGAGCCCCGACCGGTGCGACAGCAGATGCCGGACGAGGACACCCTCCTTGCCGGCCGCCGCGAACTCCGGCCAGTACGCGGCCACCGGGGCGTCCAGGTCGAGCAGACCCCGGTCGACGAGGAGGTGCGCGCACAGCGCGGTCGCGCCCTTGGTCGTCGACCAGACGTTGACCACGGTGTCCCGCTCCCAGGGGCGGGTCCGCGCCGCGTCGGCCCAGCCGCCCCACAGGTCCACCACGGTCTCCCCGTCCAGCGTCACCGTGACCGCCGCCCCCAGTTCGTCACGCTCGGCGAAGTTCTCCTCGAACGCGTCGCGCACGGCCTCGAACCGCGCCTCGCAGTGACCCCGCACCTGAGACTGAGACATGAGCCCTCCGTCGTCCACGGCCGTTCGCCGGGACGGGTGCCGTCCGGGCCCCCTGAACATACCGACTGGTCGGACAGGGGGGAAGGCGTACGACGGACGTGCGGCATGGGCGGCCCACGCCCATGCCGCACACCCACGAACCGCCGTGCCGCCTCGGCCGTGGCCATCCCCTCCGGGACGCCTCAGAGCTGTGCGGCCAGCCAGCGCAGTTTGACCGCCTCCTGGTAGGGCCCGCCGCCCTCGTGGTCGTTGAAGTCGTAGACCTCGATGCGCTTGTTCGCCTCGGCCCAGGCGTTGAAGGCCGCGAACACCGTGGACGGCGGGCAGGTCTGGTCCTCCAGGGCCGCCGAGAACAGCGCGGAGGCCCGGCCGCGCGCGGCGAAGTGCACGGCGTCGAAGTAGGCGAGGGTGCGCCCGACCTGCTCCGTGCGGCCGCGGTGGGTCTTGAGGTACTTGCCGATCTCGCGGTACGGATCCCGGTCGGTGAGGATCGTGGAGCGCGGGAAGTCGCACAGGAACGGCACGTCGGGCGCGACCGCCACCAGGTCGGGGACGAGTCCCCCGACCGCGATCGAGATGCCGCCGCCCTGGCTGGAACCGACCACGGCGGTGCGTGCGGCGTCGGTCCGCGGATGCGCGCGGGCGGCCTCCACCGCGCGGACGGCGTCGGTGTAGACCCGGCGGTAGTAGTAGTTCTCGGGGGCGTCGATGCCCCGGGTCATGAAGCCGGGGAAGGCGGGGGCGCCCGCCACCGGGTCGGGGGTGTCGCCGCCACCGCCCCAGGCGCTGCCCTGGCCCCGGGTGTCCATGACGAAGTGCGCGTAGCCCGCCGAGGCCCACAGGAGGTGGGTGTGGGGCAGGCCGCGACCGCCGCCGTAGCCGATGAACTCCACGACGGTGGGCAGCGGTTCGGTCGCCCCGGCCGGGAGGACCAGCCAGCCCTTGACCGGGTGCCCGCCGAATCCGGAGTAGGTGACGTCGTATACCTCGACCGTCTTCAGATGGGTCTCGACCGGCTCGAAACGGGCGTCCAGGTCGTGCGCGCGGGCCTCCTGGAGTGTCTTCGCCCAGAAGGCGTCGAAGTCCTCGGGCTCCGTCGAAGCGCTTCGATAACCACGGAGCTCGTCCAACGGCAGGTCGAACAGGGCCATGAAGGACCACCTTTTGAGTTCTGAGGTGCGGATGATCACACCGTACGTGGGGCGTCGTGGCCCGCCAAGGGGCTTTTCCCGGCCCGCGACGCCCCACGGATCACCCGCGGCCGGTGCCGGGGCTCACCGCTGGTCCGCCCCGACCAGGGCCCGTACCTCGAAGTCCTCGTACGCGCTCTCGTCCTCGCGCGGACCCAGACGAGAGCCGAGCCAACCCAGGAGGAAGCCGGCGGGGATCGACACGATGCCCGGGTTCTGCAGCGGGAACCACGCGAAGTCGGCGTTCGGGTAGACCGAGCCGGCAGTGGAGGAGACCACCGGCGAGAACACCACGAGCAGCACCGAGGTGGCCAGACCGCCGTACAGGCTGAGCAGGGCGCCGCGCGCGGTGAACCCGCGCCAGAACAGGCTGTAGACGATGGTCGGCAGGATGGCGGACGCGGCGATCGCGAAGGCCAGGAACGCGAGCGTGGCGGTGTTGGTGCCCCAGGCGAGGAGGGCGAACATCATGCTCAGGACGCCGAGGATCACCGCGGCGATCCGGGCCACGCCCAGCTCCTGCGTCTCCTTGGCCCTGCCCTTGCGGATCACCTCGCCGTACAGGTCGTGGGCGACGGACGAGGCCGCGGCGAGCATGAGCCCGGCGGCGACCGCGAGCAGGGTGACGAAGGCCAGGGCCGAGACGATCGCCGTGAGCACCTCGCCGCCCAGCTCGTGGGCGAGGAGCAGGACGGCGGCGTCGCCCTTGTGATCGATGCCGGCGATGGTCTCCCGGCCGACGACGGCCGTGGCGCCGAGGCCCAGGACGCCGGCCATCAGGCACACGAAACCGACCAGACCCACCGCCCAGACCACGGAGGCGCGCAGCACCCTGGTCCGACGCGGGGCGAACAGCCGCATCATGACATGGGGGAGCGCGGCGAGTCCGAGCACGATGGCCAGTTGCAGGCTGAAGAAGTCGATCTTGCTGATCGGGCCCGCCCCGTACCGCAGACCGGGCTGCAGGTACTCGTCGCCCAGCCCGCTGCCCGCGGTGGCGGACGCCAGCAGCCCGTCGACGTTCCAGTCGAAGCGGTTCAACACCAGGACCGCGAGCACCGAGACCCCGGCGACGAGCATCACGGCCTTGACCACCTGGATGAACGTCGCGCCGGGCATACCGCCGATGGCCGCGTAGATGGTGACGATGGAGCCGATGATGATCACGGTCATCGTGCGGGTGGTGGGGCCGGGTTCGCCGACGAACTGTGTCATCAGCGCGATGCTGCCGACCAGTTGGGCCACCAGGTACAGGGTGCACACGCAGAGCGTGCAGACGGCGAGCGCCAGCCGGACCTGCCGCTGCCGCAGCGGGAGCCGGCGTGCCAGGGCGTCGCCGAGGGTGAACTTCCCGGAGTTGCGCAGGGGTTCGGCGATCAGCAGCAGCACCATCATCCAGGCGACGACCGTGCCGCCGAGGTAGAGCAGACCGTCGTACCCGGTGAGGGCGACGAGACCGGTGCTGCCGAGCAGTGTCGCGGCCGAGAGGTAGTCACCGCACATGGCGAGGCCGTTGCGCAACGGCGACATGTCACGGTTGCCGAGGTAGAACTCGCCGATCTCGTCCCGCTGCGGTGCCGTCAGCAAGGCGGTGAACAGGGTGATCACGACGACCGACAGGAACAGCACGAACGTCAGCCGCAGGCTGAACGCGTCGGCCACGCTCGCGGAGAAGGTCACCATGCGCCGAACCGCCGTCCGGCCGGAACCCGGGGCTGCTCGGCCTCGTGCTCCTCCAGCTGGCTGCGGAGCCGCCGGACGACCGGGTCGATCTTCTCGCGCATGTGCCGGACATACAGCAACGCGGTCACACCCATGACGGCGAACTGCGCCAGACCCAGGGTCAGCCCGAGCGTGAGATGTCCGATCAATCGCTGATTCATTACCCCCGGAGCGAAACTCGACAGGAGGACGTACGACAGGAATCCACCGACGGAAAACACCGTCGCCGCTATCCCGAACCTACGATATGCCGCGCTTATCGAACGAAACTCAGGATGGGCGTGGATGGGCTGTCGGCTTGTCCGTGCGGGGGGAGACGGGGCGGAACTGCCGTACCGTGCCGTGTGGTTGGACACAATGCACCCTCTTCGCTGCCTTATGCCTGTGGGGGAGGAAGCGGATTATGGCAGCAACGCAATTGAAGTATCAACTGCGTTGAGGAAGTGGATTTTGTGGATGTTTCGAGGGTGGCCGACATGTGCTGTGCAGCTATTAGCTGAGAATTGTTCGCGTTCGTTCTCGTGGCCCATCAGGCCGGGCGGTGTCCCCAATCGGGCCCCGTCCGCGCCCACTCCCGCTCCCACTCGTCGAGCCGGTGCCGAAGGGCGATCCGGCGGACGACGACGTGTCCCAGCAGCACGGCGGCGGCGGCGCCGCCCGTGGCGAAGGTCCCCATGGACAGCGCGTGCTGCCAGACAGCGGTGTCGGTCGGCGGTGGCTGGACACTGCGCCCGGCGTCGTCCAGCCACACATCGGCGCGATCGCCGCGCTCGGTGCCCGCCGGCACCCGGGCCTCACCGGTACGGGAGCCGCCGTCGGGCTCGGTCCAGCGGGCCCCCACCCAGTACTTGGGTTGCCTGTCGCCGTGCGCCGAGGGCACGGAGGCCGGCGCCTGCTCGACGATCACGGCGCTGACCCGGTCCAGCGCGGCGCGCTCGGCCGTGGCGTGCGCTCGCGCGTCCCCATGGGCCCACCGGCCCACCGCGACCCCGACGGCCGGGGCACCCAGGACGAGCAGCAGCACGACGCACAGCACCGTCCACGCCTCGACGACGTCCGAGCGTCGCCGCAGCGGATTGGCGCGCCAACGCCACCCGAAGACCTGGCCTCGCATCTCGCCCTCCCTCACCGGCACGGCCCTCGGATACGAGAACCCCGGTTAGGACTGGTCCGCACTTCCGGTGTACCCGAAAGAGGCCGGAATGGCATGGTCTGCGCCAGAAATCTCGCGGCGAAGGTCAGCCGAACCGCTCGATGCGGATGCGATCCACCGGCTGCCCCGCCGCCACCAGCAGCCGCGAGGCGTGCTCGGCGAACGCGTTGGAGCCGCACACATAGGCCTCCCACCCGCCCGTCGGCCGCTCGGCCACCACCCGCGCCACGTGAGCCGCCGACAGCCGCCCCACCGGCATCCCCTCGGGCGCCCGCCGTGTGAACACGGCCGTGGTCTCCGCGCCGTACTCCGCCGCGTAGATCAGCTCCTCCGGCCCGCGCGCGGACACCAGCAGCCGCAGGGGTACGTTTAGCGCCCGCCTCCGGTGGTGGCGGAGCATCGACATCAGCGGTACGACACCGGAACCCGCCCCGATCAGCAGCGCGGGCCGGTCCCCGGGCCAGGCGAAGAAACCGCTGAGCGGGCCGCGCACCTCCACCTGGTCGCCCGGCCGGGCCTCGGTGTGGAACCAGCCGGAGACCTCACCGCCCTCGACATGGTCCAGGGTCAGCTCGATGTGTCCCGCGTCGTCCGGCGGGGAGGCCAGCGAGTAGTGACGCTGCGCCGTGTAGCCGTCCCCGGCGGTCAGCCGCAGCATCAGGTGCTGCCCCGGCAGATGTCCCGCCCACCCGGGCACCGCGAACCGGAACGTGGACACGACGGGCGTCTCCCGCCGGATCTCCGTCAGCGTGGCCGTCTGCCACAGGGCCGCCGTCCGGTTGCTCACGGCGATACGGCCGGGCACGGCGAACCGGGTGGGTGGCGAGAAGGCCGTGTCCGGCGCTGTCGTCTCAGTCACCGGAGTACCGCTGCTCCTCCCACGGGTTGCCCCGCGCGTGGTAGCCGTTCTGTTCCCAGAAGCCGGGTTCGTCGTGGTCGAGCAGCCGCAGGCCCGCGATCCACTTGGCGCTCTTCCAGAAGTACAGGTGCGGCACCAGCAGCCGCGCCGGACCGCCGTGCTCGGCGGCCAGCGGTTCGCCGTCGTACTCCCAGGCGATCCAGGCGCGCCCGCCGGTGAGATCGGCGAGCGGGAGGTTCGTGGTGTAACCGCTGTGCGCGTACGCGACCACGTGCGTGGCGGACGCGTCGGGCCGGACCGCGTCCCAGAACGCGTCCAGCGAGACGCCCCCGAAGCGCACCCCGAACTTCGACCAGCTCGTCACACAGTGGATGTCGCCCTCGTACACCGACGCGGGCAGCGCGTGCGCCTCGTCCCAGTCCCAGGAGCGAGGCTCCGCCACCAGGCCGTCGATCCTGAACGTCCAGTCGGCGGGTGCCAGGTCGGGAGTGACCTCGGCCGACAGGACGGGCCAGTCGTCGCCGGCGTCGTACTGGCCGGGCGGCAGCCCTGGGTGGTGGACGCGGGGGCGCCCGGTGAAGCCTCGGGTGACGTTCATGGGGGTCCAACGTGACGGCGGTGGTGGGTGAGTCACACAACCGTACGTGCCGCTGGAGAGTGCCCCGGCCCCGGGGGCGGGTGCCGATCATTGGGTTCGCGTGAAGTCGTCGGAGCCCCGGGAAGAGGGCCGCGACGATCTTCCTTGCCGCCAGTGGCCGGAGCTGGTGGAGCAGGCCGGTCCGGCGGCCGACGAGCCGGATGAGCAGACCATCCGGATGAGGCGGATCAGCAGGACGGGCCGGACGGGCCGGAGTGGCCGGAGTGGCCGGACGGCAGTGGAGCGGAGTGGGAGAGCGCATGACCGAGTACGCGACGGGCGGCGGCAAGGGCACGGACACCGTGCCGCACGTCCTCGACAACCCCGCCCTCGCCGCCCTCACCGGGCCGCACGCCCTCCCCCACAGCCTGAACGGCGTGGGAGGTGCCCCCATCGCCGAGCGGCGCGGCCGGCTGCTGCGCTACCCACCCGACGTCTCGCCGTGGTTGGGCCTGCCGGAGGGCCTCGACGCGGCAGACTGGGCCGATCTCGCCGCGCTGGCCGGTCCGGGTGCCGAGGTGGCGGTCGCCTACTGCGAGGGGTTCCCGGCGGGCTGGGAGGTGACCCTCGACCTGGAGGGCGTCCAGCTCGTCGACGACGGGATCGCCGCCGCCCCGGACGACGAGGCGGTACGGCTCGGCCCCGCGGACGTGCCCGAGATGCTCGACCTCGTCGCACGCACCCGGCCCGGCCCCTTCCTGCCTCGCACCATCGAACTCGGCACCTACCTCGGCATCCGCCGGGACGGCACGCTGGTCGCCATGGCCGGTGAGCGGCTGCGTCCACCGGGCTGGACCGAGATCAGCTCGGTCTGCACCGACCCGGCCTTCCGGAGCGCGGGCCTCGCCACCCGCCTCGTCCGTGCCGTCGCCCACGGCATCCGGGAACGAGGCGAAACCCCCTTCCTCCACACCGCCGCCGCCAACACGACCGCCATCCGCCTCTACGAGGCCCTCGGCTTCCGCCTCCGCCGCACCACCCGCTTCATGGCGGCCCGGGTGTCGGCGGTCGCGACGGGGGACGGTCGGACGCCGGCGGCGCCTCTCGGAGCCTTGAGGGACCGTTCGTGATCATGGGGTAGTGTTGCCGGGCCAGTCAGCAACGTGGACCGAGGAGGTGAGACCCATTACCGCTGTGTCAGGTCGGGTGCTCTCACCTCAACACCGCGCGGTGCGCCGCCGCTAGGCCACCGCGGGAGCGCCCTTCGGCCCACCGAAAGGCTCCTTGGCTGTCATGCCGCTTCTCTCCCTCACCTCCGTCGTCACGGCACTGCGCGCCGCCGGTTGCGTCTTCGCCGAGGACGAGGCGGAGTTGATCCTCGCGACCGCCCCCACCCCGGACGAGGCCGCCTCCATGGTCGACCGGCGTGTCGCGGGCCTGCCCCTCGAACTCGTCCTCGGCTGGGCGGAGTTCGCCGGCCTGCGCATCACCGTCGAACCCGGCGTGTTCGTCCCCCGCCGCCGCACCGAGCACCTCGTCGAGCAGGCCCTCGCCACCGCCCCCGGCGCCCGCGTGGTGGTCGACCTCTGCTGCGGCTCCGGCGCGGTGGGCGCCGCCCTGGCCGCGTCGCTCGGCGGCGTCGAACTGCACGCCGCCGACATCGACCCGGTGGCGGTCCGCTGTGCCCGCCGCAACCTCGGTCCCTATGGCGGCCGCGCCCACCAGGGCGACCTCTTCGCCGCACTCCCCGACCACCTGCGGGGCCGGGTCGACATCCTCGCGGCGAACGTCCCGTACGTCCCCACCGGCGAGGTCCCGCTGCTGCCGAGCGAGGCCCGCGACCACGAACCCCTGGTCGCGCTCGACGGCGGCACGGACGGCCTCGATGTCCTGCGCAGGGTCGCCGCCGGGGCCCCCGACTGGCTCGCCCCCGGCGGCTGCCTCCTCGTCGAGACGAGCCGACGCCAGGCACCGCACGCCCTCGACGCCTTCCACCGATCCGGTCTCACCGCCCGCACGGCCGTCTCGGAGGAGAGACACGCCCACGTGGTGATCGGCACCAGAGCCTGAGAACCCCACCCGCACCCTGATGTGGCCTTGCCCTCAGTCATTGTGCAACTAGTTGCATAAAAGGCTTGGCGTCGTCTACAACCTTGCTGACGACGCCACGCACGGAGGGCCCCATGAGCCGTTACCCGCACCTGCTGAGCCCGCTCGACCTGGGCTTCACCACACTCCCGAACCGCGTGCTCATGGGCTCCATGCACGTGGGCCTGGAGGAGGCCGAACGCGGCTTCGAGCGGATGGCGGAGTTCTACGCGGCCCGCGCGCGCGGGGGAGTGGGCCTCATCGTCACCGGTGGCATCGCGCCCAACGAGGCCGGCCGTCCGTACGAGGGCGGCGCCAAGCTCACCACCGACGCCGAGGCCGATCGGCACCGCGAGATCACCGACGCCGTACACCGCGAGGGCGGCCGGATCGCGATGCAGATCCTGCACTTCGGCCGGTACGCCTACCACCGCGACCTCGTGGCCCCGAGCGCCCTGCAGGCCCCGATCAGCCCGTTCGTCCCGCACGCGCTCACCGACGCCGAGGTCGAGCAGACGATGGACGACTACGCGAACGCGGCCCGCCTCGCCCGCCGGGCGGGGTACGACGGCGTCGAGATCATGGGCTCCGAGGGTTATCTGATCAACGAGTTCATCGCCGCCGGGACCAACCACCGCGACGACCGCTGGGGCGGCTCGTACGAGAACCGGATGCGCTTCCCCGTCGAGATCGTGCGCCGGGTGCGCGAGGCGGTCGGGGAGGACTTCATCGTCGTCTACCGGCTGTCGATGCTCGACCTCGTCCCCGGCGGCTCCACGCTCGACGAGGTGGTCACGCTGGCGAAGGCCGTCGAGGCGGCCGGGGCGACCATCATCAACACGGGTATCGGCTGGCACGAGGCCCGCATCCCCACCATCGCGACCTCGGTGCCGCGCGGCGCGTACACCTGGGTGACGAAGAAGCTGATGGGCGAGGTGTCCGTGCCGCTCGTCACCACCAACCGCATCAACACCCCTGAGCTGGCCGAGGAGTTGCTGGCCGACGGCCACGCCGACATGGTGTCCATGGCCCGCCCGATGCTCGCCGACCCGGACTTCGTGAACAAGGCGCGCGAGGGCCGCTCCGACGCCATCAACACCTGCATCGGCTGCAACCAGGCCTGCCTGGACCACACCTTCAGCGGCAAGATCACCTCCTGCCTGGTCAATCCGCGCGCCTGTCACGAGACGGAACTCGTGCTCTCCCCGACCCGGCGACGCAAGCGCGTCGCGGTCGTCGGCGCGGGCCCGGCCGGACTCGCCTGTGCCGTGAGCGCGGCCGAACGCGGCCACGAGGTCACGCTGTTCGACGCGGCGAGCGAGATCGGCGGCCAGCTGAACGTGGCCCGCAGGGTCCCCGGCAAGCAGGAGTTCGACGAGACGCTGCGCTACTTCCGCACCCAACTCGACGCGCACGGCGTCGACGTACGCCTGAACACCCGGGTCACGGCCGACGATCTCACGGCGGCGGCGTACGACGAGGTCGTGGTCGCCACCGGTGTCACCCCGCGCACCCCCGAACTCCCCGGCGTCGACCACCCCAAGGTCCTGGGCTACCTGGACGTCCTGCGTGACGGTGCCCCCGTCGGCGACCGCGTCGCGATCCTCGGCGCCGGCGGTATCGGCTTCGACGTCGCCGAGTTCCTGACCGACGGCGGGGAGAAGACGAGCGAGGACCCGGCCGCGTACTTCCGGCAGTGGGGCGTCGACATGGACTACCGCGGCCCCGGCGGCCTCGCCGCCCCCGAGCGGCCCGCCCCGCCGCGATCGGTCCACCTCCTCCAGCGCAAGACCACCAAGGTCGGCGCCGGACTGGGCAAGACCACCGGCTGGATCCACCGCACCGAACTCAAGCACCGGGGCGTCACCATGGTCCCCGGCGTCCAGTACGACCTGATCGACGACGCCGGGCTGCACGTCACCGTCGACGGCGTCCGCCAGCTGCTGGAGGTCGACACGGTCGTCCTCTGCACCGGCCAGGACCCGCGCCGCGACCTGTACGACGACCTGATCGCCGCAGGGCGCTCCGCGCACCTCATCGGCGGGGCCGACGTGGCCGCCGAGCTCGACGCCAAGCGGGCGATCAAGCAGGGGACGGAGCTGGCGGCGGAGTTGTAGGAGGCGTCGCGGGCGCCCGGCGGAGGGGACGCGGGCGCCCGGCGGAGGAGGCGGGCGCCTGGTCGCGGGGTGCGTGCGGCAAGTCGTGCGCACCCGCCCTTCCTAGGATGAGCCCATGTCACTCCCGCACGCGATCCTCACCGCCCTCCTGGAGAAGCCCTCGTCGGGCCTGGAGCTGACCCGGCGGTTCGACAGGTCGATCGGCTACTTCTGGTCGGCGACGCACCAGCAGATCTATCGCGAGCTCGGGAAACTGGAGGGCGAGGGCTACATCCGGGCCCTGCCCTCCGAGCGGCCCGCCCGGGGCCAGAAGAAGAGCTACGAGGTGCTGCCGGCCGGCCGCGAGGAACTGGCCCGCTGGACCTCCGCGCCCCAGGACCCCAAGCCGTGGCGCGACGCGCTCTTCGTCCGGCTGCGCGCCGCCGCCGTGGTCGGCACCGACGGCCTCGAGGACGATCTGCGGCGTCATCTCGCCCTGCACCGGCGGACGTTGGCGGAGTACGAGAAGATCGAGAAGCGGGACTTCGGGCCCGGCCGCGACACCGCCCAGGACCGGCTCCAGCATCTGATCCTGCGGGCGGGGATCGACCTGCAGACCTTCTGGACACAGTGGCTGACGAACGCCCTGGAGGAGTTCGCGACGCTGCCGGGGGACACCGGCGGCGGCGAGGACTGCGGCGGCGAGGACCGCCGCGGGGAGGGCGACGCGGAGGACGGGAACGCGGAGGAGGAAAGCGGGGAAGCGGGCGCGGACGAGGGAAGCGCGGGGGAGGAGGGCGCGAGGGGGCAGTAGGCGGCCGTCCGCGTCACAGGGGACCGCTCACCCGGCTTCGGGGTGAGCGCCCACCACAGGTCAGAGGCGGTGCGGCTTCGCCCGGCGGCGCAGGTACCAGACGGCGGCTCCCGTGCCCATGGCCACCAGCGCCCCGCCGCCCACAAGGGTGGCGGTGCCGTACTCCCGGGTCGCCCCGCCGACACCACCCATGACGCCGCGGGCGGGTGAGGCCGTCGTGGAGATGGTGGGCGTGGCCGCCGTGACGATGACGGACTGGGTGCCCGCCGTGGTCCCGTCCTTGCACACCACGATCACGGTGTAGGTGCCCGGGCCCACGTTCGACCACGAGGCGGACTGGGTGGTGCTGGTGCCGGTGAGGGTCACCTGACGCCCCTGGGAGAAGTTCGCCTGCCCGCCGGAGAGCAGCGAGGCGGTGCCGAACGTGCCGTTGACGCTGTTGGGGCAATCGGGCGTGTTCACGGTGACCGAGGAACCCGTGGTGCTCACCGAGATACCCGTCGGCACCGCCGCGGCCGGCTGCGCGGTCAGGGCGATCGGCAGCGCGGCGGCGGCCACCGTCAGGCCGGAGCGGAGGAGTAGCTGAGACGTACGCATGGTCTGCCCTCCAGCGGCACGGTCGCGGCACATCCCTTGCGCCGCCGAGGATCGGGGGACCCGTGCTGCCTCAGGGTGAGCCAACGTGCCCCGCGCCCCGGTCGCATGCGGACGACACCCGGGCAGGTGACGGATACCGCCGTGCGGGGGACACCGTGGTCTCACCCGGCGGTGGTGACCGTCCGCTCCGCCGAGAACCCGCCCCAGGTCCCGTCCGGCAGCTTCGCCCGGATCCGCACGCGGTAGGTCACCCCGGCCTCCAGGCCCACGTGGAAGCGGTACGTGGCTCGTCCCCGGGGCGGGGTCCCGCCCCAGACGAGGGTGGTGGCGGGCCGTCCGTCGAGCTGGATCTCGTACTCCGTGACCACCCCGTCGACGGGCGGAGGCAGCCAGGACAGCTCGACGGAGTACGCCCGCTCGTCCCGGCGTGTCGCCGCACGGAGTCCGGTGGGCGCGGTGCCCCGCCCGTCGTCCGCTCCCGGAGCGGTGGTGAGCCGTGCCGTCGCGCTCACGGGCGAGACGTTGTCCGCCGCGTCCCGTGCCCGCACGGTGAAGGAGTAGCGGGTGCCCGGCCGCAACCCCGTGACCACGGCCGCCGTCTGCTCCCCGCCCACACCGTGGACCTTCGAGCCGCCTTGCAGGATGTCGTACGACACCACGTCCCGGTCGTCCGTCGACGGCCCCCAGGACAACTGCACGGTCCTGCTGCCGAGCACCTTCCCGTCGGGCCGCCCCGGCCGGCTCGGGGCCCGCCGGTCGGCCGTCCCGGCGGCCGGTGTCGTGGCCCGGACCTCCGCGCTCGGCGGCCCGAGGTCCCCGGAGGCGCCGCGGGCCCGCACGGTGAACACGTACGTGGTGGAGGGCCGGAGCCGGGTGATGTCCACCATGTGCTCGTCGCCCGGCACGTCCTTCACCTTGGCGCGGCCCCGGTAGACCTCGTACCCGGCGATCTCGGTGTCCCCAGGTGCCCGGTTCCACATGACGTGCACGCTGGTGGCGCTGCCCGCGTCGGCGGTGACGCCTGGTGGGGCGGGCGGCGGGAGACTGCCGGGGCGCTCCCGCACCGCGCAGCCGGCCGTGAGGAGCAGCGGGCCACAGAGCGTCGGCACCAGGACGAGTGCCGGCACGGAAACGCGTCGCACGATCCTGCCCCCTCGATCGTCGAGCCATGACGGGATTGGTCTGTACCTATCTCCATGTATGCATGACTGACGCGGTCACATCAAGGGGTGGGTCCGGATGGCCGCGGTGCGCGGCGGGGCGGGGCGCTACGTATGCTGGTTCTCCGACACGACGTGAACTCTCCTCCGTGCCAGGTCGGTTCACGCCGTACGGCGCGGGCCGCTGTCGTCGCCGATCCCGCGCCGACGAGAGCGGCCGAGCGGCCGGGCCGAGTCGGGCCCGGCCCTCGGCCGCGCACCCGCGGACAGCGTGACGCAAGCGCCGTGGTCCGTCCGGCCCCCTCCCGGTGGCCGTCCTCTCCGACCCGCACCACCTTTGGGTGAGTGTCCGTCATGTCCCCCCAGGAGAGGGTCCCTCATCGTGCGTGTCCGCTCGTTGACGCTGGCCGCCGTCGGCGCCGCCCTGCTGGCCCCCGTCGCCCTGCCCGCCCTGGCCCATCCGCAGCGTCCCGTGCAGTACGAGGGCGGTGTGACCGCCGCCGACCTGCTGGCCAGGGCGCGTGGGTGCGTCCGGGTCTCCGAGGGGCTGTACAGCAGCGACGCGGGGAAGCCCGCCGAGATCCCCGTCTGCGGTGTCGACGGCGCGGTGTACTGGAAGGCCGACATGGACATCGACTGCGACGGCCGGCCGAGTCCGCGCTGCAACCGCGAGACCGACCCGTGGTTCCAGCCCGCCACGTCCTTCCTGCAGTCCGACGGACGCTACCTCCGCTCCGAGAGCCTGCCGTTCGTCGTCGTTCCCGCGCCGAGCCGCGTCTGGGACTACCGGGTCCACGGCATCAAGGGCGGTTCGGTCGCCGCCGTCGTCCACGGGGACCGGGTCGAGTACGCCGTCGTGGGCGACACCGGCCCGCAGAACATCATCGGCGAGGCCTCCTACGCCACGGCCGAGGCGCTCGGCATCCGCCCCGACCCGCGCACCGGCGGCACCGCCTCCGGAGTCACCTACATCGTCTTCGAGGACACCGAGGTGACCCCGATCGAGGACCACCAAGCGGCGGTCGAGCTGGGCGGCAAACTGGCCCGGAAGTGGGTGGAGGGGGCGGTGATGCGCCGAGGCGCGACGATGCGGGGCGGGGCGACGAACTGACGTCACCGACCGGGGGCGAGGGAGCGGGGGAAACGCTCCCCGTCGCCCCGGCGCGGCCGACCGACCACACCCGGGTCCCTAGCCGTCCCCTAGCCGAGCGACAGCCGGTCATCTTCCGTGCGAGCCGGTCACTTCTGTGCGAGCAGCCGGTCACTCCTTCCGGGGCCCGCCGCCTGATGGGGCGGCGGGCCCCGGAAGGAGTGTGCCGGGCGTCGGCTGGCGCCGGGAGGAGGCGTCTCCCGGGTTGCGGTCGAGTGGAGGGTCACTCCTTCCGATACGTGTACGCCTCCGAAGCCGCGGCCGCCACCGCCGTGAGGTCCGCGCCCGTCGAGGCCGTGACGACCGCCGCGACGGCGCCCTCCACGAACGGGGCGTCCACCAGACGCGTGTCCGCCGGGAGTTCGTCGCCCTCGGCGAGGAGCGCCTTCACGGTGAGGACCGCGCTGCCGAGGTCGGTCAGGACCGCGACCCCGGCGCCCCGGTCGACGGAGGCGGCCGCCGCCGAGATCAGTTCGGCGCTGGTGCCCAGGCCCCCGTCCTCGGTGCCACCGGCCGGGGCGACGGGAACGAAGGCGCCCGCACCGGCGAGCCCCCGCGCCAGCTCGGCCACCGAGGCGGCGACAGCGGCGCTGTGCGACACCAACACGATGCCGACCCGCTTCTCCTCAGACATCGGCGGCCTCCGTGTCGGCGGTGGTGGCGAGAGCCGCGATCAGCAGCGCGGCGGAGGTGGCACCGGGATCCTGGTGGCCGATGCTCCGTTCGCCGAGATAGCTGGCCCGGCCCTTGCGGGCCTGCAACGGTGTGGTCGCCGAGGCGCCCTCCTCGGCCGCGGCCCGCGCGGCGGCGAACGACTCTGCCAGCGCGTCGACCGCCGGGACCAGCGCGTCGACCATGGTCTTGTCCCCGGGTGCCGCCCCGCCCAGCGTCATGACCGCGTCGACCCCGGCGCGCAGCGCGTCCGTGAGCTGGGCCTCGCTCACCTCGGCGGCGTCGCCGAGCGCCTTGCCGGTCCGGCGCAGCAGGGTGCCGTACAGCGGGCCGGACGCGCCGCCGACGGTCGAGATCAGCTGTCGTCCGGCGAGCACCAGGACGGCGCCGGGTGTGTCCGGAGCCTCCTTCTCCAGGACCGCCGCCACGGCGGTGAACCCGCGGTGCAGATTGCTGCCGTGGTCGGCGTCCCCGATCGGCGAGTCGAGCTCCGTGAGCCGCTCGGCCTCGCGCTCCACCGAGGCCGCGGTTGCCGTCATCCAGCGACGGAAGAAATCGGCGTCGAGCACGGAATCTCCTTGCGTGGTCAGTGAGTTGACGGGTGGTGAGGGGTGCTGCCGCCGAGCCCCGCCATGCGCGGCCGTCCCTTGCGGACCGCTCACACGCCCCAGCGCAGACCCGGCGTCCGCACCGGAGCGTCGTACAGCCGCAGCAGTTCCTCGTCGACCTGGCACAGCGTCACCGACGCGCCGGCCATGTCGAGCGAGGTGACGTAGTTGCCGACGAGCGTGCGGGCCACGGCGACCCCGCGCTCGGTGAGTGCCCGCTGCACCTCCGCGTTGAAGCCGTACAGCTCCAGCAGGGGCGTGGCGCCCATGCCGTTGACGAGCAGTAGCACCGGGTTGCGGGGGCTCATGTCGTCCAGGACGGCGTTCACCGCGAAGTCGGCGATCTCCCGCGAGGTCATCATGGCGCGCCGCTCACGACCGGGCTCACCGTGGATGCCGACGCCCAACTCCAGCTCCCCGGCGGGGAGATCGAAGGTGGGGCTGCCCTTGGCCGGGGTGGTGCAGGCGCTCAGGGCCACGCCGAAGCTGCGGGAGCTCTCGTTGACCTGCCGGGCCAGCGCCTCGACCTGCTCCAACGGCTGCCCCTCCTCGGCGGCGGCCCCCGCGATCTTCTCCACGAACAAGGTCGCGCCCGTGCCGCGCCGCCCGGCGGTGTAGAGGCTGTCGGTGACGGCGACGTCGTCGTCGACGAGGACCTTGGCGATCCGGATGCCCTCGTCCGCGGCGAGCTCGGCGGCCATGTCGAAGTTCAGCACGTCACCGGTGTAGTTCTTCACGATGAACAGCACCCCGGCGCCGCTGTCCACGGCTGCCGCGGCCCGCACCATCTGGTCCGGCACGGGGGACGTGAACACCTCCCCGGGACAGGCCGCCGACAGCATCCCGGGTCCCACGAACCCACCGTGCAGCGGCTCGTGCCCCGAACCGCCCCCGGAGACCAGCCCCACCTTCCCGGCCACCGGCGCGTCCCGCCGTACCACCACCCGGTTCTCCACGTCCACGGTCAACTCGGGATGCGCGGCCGCCATACCCCGCAACGCGTCCGCGACGACACTCTCGGCTACGTTGATCAGCATTTTCATGTGTGCCTCCCGGTGAGGTTGGTCGGTGTGCTCATGACCTGCGTGTGGCCGGGTCGGAGCTTTCTCCATGGTCCGTCAGATCTCTTTGGTCGTGTCGAGCGTCAAGCGACGAGTGCGAGTGCGAGTGCGAGTGCGAGTGATGAGTGACGAGCCTCGTCGTCGGAGCAGGGTGTGTGCGCACAGCAGGTTGCCTTCCGTGACGGTCGGTGGCGAACCGAGCGTAGTGCTGGGCCAGTTGAGTGCGATACCGGGCGCGGGTCGACAGATCCGGCAGCCCGGGGGAGCCCACCAGGCGCCGGTGGTACCGCAGTGGCTTCTCGTGCCCGCTTCCGCCCGCACTTCGCATACACCTGCTCGTCGTGGATCAACCAGGTCGAACGTCCGGCTCGCCGAGCCGGAAGGACACCGCCTCCGACGCGGAGTGGTCCGCTCCGCGCGGGCGACCTGCCCCGTCCTTCGAGTCGGCCGCCGCAGGCCCCGGTCCACCCGGCTCGCTCGCCACGCCGTCGACAACATCCTCCATCCAGGGGCCCGGGCCTGCCATCGCACCGGAACCGGCGCGGCGCATGCGACTTCGAGGGCGGAAGACGACCGGGCGCTGCCGGGAGCCGGGCCCACCGCCGTGCGGGGCTCGTACCCCCGGGTGGCGGGGGTGGGCCGGGCCTTCGTCGGATCCTCCGGCCCGGGTCGGCCCACAGCCTGGACGCATGCCCCGGAACGCAGACGACACGGTGGTCGTCCCACCGGGTACCTCGTCGGCCGAAGCCCCGGTGGGCGAGCCGAGCACCCGCGCCCGGGACCAGACGTTCCCAGGCAGGGCGCCTGATCGGCGTGGAGCTGGCGCGGGGGCTCGCGGTCTTCGGGATGTACGCGGCACACCTCGGTCCCGACCCCTCCGAAGGCGGCACCACCGGCTTCCTCGTGGAACAGTTCAGCGCCCGCCCGGTCGGCATCATCGGCGCCGCCGCCACCGCGCCCAACGGCGACCTGCACCAGGCCACCCTCACCCCCTGATCCCACCCCGACCCCGATACCGGCTTCTCGGCCACCGCGGCAACAGACGGGCATGGCGACGAGGTGATCACCCCCCACCGCCGCATCGAACACCCTGGATGCCGGCGCCCGTGTCACCGCTCTCGGCGCGTTTCTGCCGGGCCGCTCGGACGAGAGCCCCGCGGGTCGACGGCGGTCGCGGTCCTGATGTATTCACCATTCGCCCGGGACGCCCACTCGCTGAGCGCCGTCACCCCGTCAGAAAGTCGACGAGAGCCGCGTTCACCTCGTCCGGGCGCTCCTGCTGCGTCCAGTGTCCACAGCCGGGCAACTCGACGGGCTCGCCCCGAAGGCTGGGCATCAGGTCCGGCAGGGCCGCGATGAGTTCGGGCGTGCCGGGGAACGCGGGCACCAGATCACGGTCGCCGTAGACGAACAGGGCGGGCGGGGTGACGCGGGCGTGGTGCCAGGGTGCCGTCAGCTCCCAGTTGCGGTCGAGGTTGCGGTACCAGTTGAGTGCTCCGGTGAAGCCCCGGGAGAAACTCTCGGTGAGGACGTCGAGGTCGTCCTCGGTGAACCACTCCGGCAGCGCCTCGGGGTCCGCGAGCGTCGTGAGCCAGCCCCGCTCGGGATCGACCAGGGGCTGCCTGTCCTCGCCGGTGACGCGAGCGTCGCCGGAGGCCCAGTAGAAGATCTTCCGCAGCGTGGTGCGGGGGTCCTCGGCGAACTCGGCGTCGGCGACACCCGGGCGGTTGAAGTAGTTCCAGTAGAAGCGGCCGCCGTACCTCTCCTGTGCCGCCACCAGCGGAGGCTGCTTCCCCCGGAAGGGGGGCGGCACGCTCAGGCCGGCCACCCCGAGCACCATGTCCGGCCGCAGCAGTGCGGTGTGCCAGGCGACCGGCGCGCCCCAGTCGTGTCCCACGACGTACGCCTTCTCCTCGCCGAGCGCCCGGATCAGCGCGACGACGTCGCCGACCAGATGGAGAATGGTGTACGCCTCGACGGCCTCGGGGCGGTCGCTGTCTCCGTAGCCGCGCTGGTCGGGGGCGACGACGCGGAAGCCCGCCGCGGCCAGCGGGTCGAACTGGTGGCGCCAGGAGTACCAGGACTCGGGAAAGCCGTGCAGAAGCACCACGAGGGGGCCGGCGCCCTGCTCGGCGATGTGCAGTCGTACTCCGTTCGCTTCGATCATTCGATGCGCAACCATGCGAACGAGCGTACGCGTCGGGGGATCCGGGTCCCGGTGGAGCCTGGCCGCCCTCCTGGTGTGGTTGTCAGGGCTTGACGTAGGAGCAGATGGCCAAGGGCGAGTCCGGGCCGTACGGGGCCGCGTCGGCCGGCCAGTCGCCCCAGCGGCGTTCGGGTTCGAGGCCGGCGGCGCGGGCGTAGGCGTCGAATTCCTCCGGCGCGGTCAAACGGGAGACCTCGGTGCCCACCCGGGTGGTGCCGTCGGACTCGTACCAGACGTGGGAGAGGTGCCAGAGGGACCCCTCGGGGAAGAGCAGGGAGTGGCTCTGCAGACCGGTGCCGGGTTCGGGGTAGGGCGTGAAGTACGTGGCGCGGGCGCGGCCTTCGTGCAGGGCGAGGACGGCCGGCTTGTTGTGGGTCTCCACGACCAGTCGGCCGCCGGGGGCGAGCAGGTCGGCGGCGCGCCGCACCGCCTGCTGCTGCTCCTCGGGGGTCAGCAGCATGGAGAGGGTGGCGCAGATCGCGTACACCAGCCCCACGGTGCCGTCGGCGGTGTAGGTGCGGATGTCGGCGTGCACGGGCTCCACGGGGGTTTCCTCGGTGAGGTCCCGGCGCAGCAGGGCGAGCATCTCCGGGGAGGAGTCGACGCCGGTGATCCTGCCGACCCGGCGGGAGAGCGGGAGGGCGATGCGCCCGTTGCCGACACCGAACTCGACCGTCCCCGTGGCCGGGTCGGGGTGGAGCGAGGCGAGGAGATCCACCTCGGCGACGACGGACGCGTCGTCGGGGAAGAGCCGGTGGTACCAGCCGTCGAACTGCCGTCCGTAGCCGATGTCGTCGACGATGCCGGTCGTCGTGGTCCGGGTTGCTGTCCCGGTCCGGGTGGTCGCGCCGGCCGTGGGGGTCTTGGTCAGGGTGACGGACGTGGTGGACGTGGTGGACGTGCTCATGGGTGGTGCCTCCGCTTCTTGGGTGGGGTGGTCCTCGGATGGGCGTTCCTTCTGGCCTGGGAGCAGGCCCCGAGCAGCACCACGAGGGCGACGCCGAGGACGGCGGGGGTGCTGACGGCCCGGGTGGTGATGAGGAAGCCGACGATGCCGAGGGCCACCACGAACGGGATCAGCAGGAAGTCGTTCATCAGGTTCTCCTTTGGGGGAGGTCGTTTCGGGAACTTCGTTCTCCTGTCGGGTCTTCGGTCAGGACGCCACGTCGCTCAGCGCCTGGAGCCGGGCGAGCCGGCGGTAGAGGTCGCTGTGGCGGTGGAGTTCGTCGTGGGTGCCGACGGCGTGCACCCGGCCCCGGTCCAGCACGACGATCTGCTGGGCCTCGGTGACGGTGGACAGCCGGTGGGCGATGGCGATGACGGCGCAGAAGCCGGAGATCATGGCGATGCTGTCGCGCAGCGCGTTCTCCGACTCGGTGTCGAGGTTCGCGGTGGCCTCGTCCAGCAGCAGGAACCGGGGCGCCTGCAGCAACGTCCGGGCGATGGCCAGGCGTTGTCGCTGACCTCCCGACAACCCCGCGCCCCGATCGCCCAGTTCGGTGTCGAGGCCGTGCGGAAGCGCGGCGATCACCTCGGTCAGGTTGGCCATGCGCAGCGCCTCGGCGATGTCCTTGTCGTCCGCGTCCGGCGCGCTGTAGGTGAGGTTCTCGCGGACGGTGCCGCGCAGCAGCGTGTGGTCCTGGTCGACATAGCCGACGATGGACCGCAGCTGGTTGAGCGGCAGATCGGTGATGTCCGTCCCGTCGATGCGGATCGCCCCGGACACCGGGTCGAAGAGCCGCTCGATCAGCTGGAAGAGGGTGGACTTGCCGCCGCCGGAGGGACCGACGATGGCGGTCAGCCCTCCGGGCGGGACGCTGAAGGAGACCCCGTCGAGGACCATCTTGTCGCTGCCCGGGTAGGAGAACCGGACACCGTCGAAGCGGAGTCCGGGCTCGTAGTCGCGCCTGAGCGGGCGGACACCGCGCGGCCGTTCGGCCGACGGTCCGCCGACCGCGTCCGTCTCGACCTCGATCCTGCCGAGCTCCGCGAGCCGGTCCACCGACGCCCTGCCGATCTGGAACTGCGCGATCGACTCGAACAGCGTCAGCAACGGCGCCACCAGGTAGAACAGGTAGAGGATGAACGCCGTCAGATCGGCGGTGGGCATCGCCCCGGTCGCCGTGCGGGCCGCGCCCAGACCGATGACGACCGTCAGGGCGAGCTGGGTGCCGATGCTCATGGTCGGGTCGAGCAGCGACGACATCACCGTCACCTTGATCCCCGACTTCCGGGCTCGCCGGGCGATGGCCGCGATCCCCTCGGCCTCCCGGCTCTCGGCGCGGGAGGCCTTTACGGTGGGCATCGCCCCCAGCACCCGCAGCAGGGCGGAGCCGAAGGTGCCCAGGTCGGCCTGGTTGAGCACCGACACCCTCCGCACCCCGCGTGCCAGCCAGAGCGAGACGGCGCTCGTCACGCCGAGGCAGGCCAGGGTCGCGGCGAGCAGCACGGTGTCGATCCAGGCCATCAGGGCGATCCCGCCGATGACCAGGAAACTGTTGTTGAGGATGCTGTCGATGGCGTGGGTCATGGTGGAGCGGGCGAGCATGGTGTCGCTGACCATCCGGGAGAACACATCGCCCTGCTGCAGTCCGCTGTACGCCTTGAACCGGGAGCGCAGCAGCCGCGAGGCGAGCGTCCGGCGGATGTCGTAGACGATGTTCTCGCCGGCCAGCCCGATGACGTACGAGTGCAGTGCGCCCAGAGCGGCGTCGGCGATGAACAGCGCCGCGCCCACCAGGATCGGGCCGGTCACCGAGCGTCCCTCGCCGACGGCGCCGACGAGTTGGCCGATGACCGCGGGCTGGGCCAGGGAGGTCCCGGCTCCCACCAGGCCGAGGAAGATCCCGAGCAGGACCAGCCGGCGGTGACGGCCCATGGCCCGCCAGGGTTTGGCTCCCTCGCCCCACAGCAGGTGCAGATTGAGCTGGGGGACCGCCCGGTGCCCGGCCCGCCGCCCGCCACCGGGCCCGCCCTCCTTCGCCAGGTTCACCGGGGGGTCCTGCGGGCGGGTGTGCCGCCCCCGGCCGGCCGGAAGGTCACTCATCCCGGGCCCTCGGCCCCATGGCGGCCGTCCGTACCCGGCTCACTCGTGTTCCCTCCCTTCCTCTTTCGCTTCCGCCTGGGACCTGCGGATCCGCAGGCCCGCCTTGAGCAGTCCGAGCGCGAATATCAGCATCGCGAGCAGGATGAAGGGGATGGCGAAGTCCATGTCACACCTTTGCGGGAGTCTTGGCCGGGGCCGACGTCAGCGGGGTGCCCGGGGCCTGCGGGTCGAGGGGAACGAACGGGGAGACGAACATCAGCTCGGGACGGTGGCGCGTGTCGAAGCCGGTGGCCCGCGCCAGCGCGAACTGGAAGCCCCGTACTTCGTCGGCCGCGAGGCCCTGGGACCTGATGAGGAGACGCAGGTGCTCGGTGACCATCCGGTAGCCGGGGACCCGGGAAGCGGCCTCGAAGCCGCCGAACTCGAGGGTCGGGAGGATGTCGGCGCACGCGTCGGAGACGCCCTTGTCCGCGCGCCGGGTGGGGAACCACACGATGTGCTGGGGCTTGCGCGTCTCGGTCGTGAACCCGTCCCGCCAGGGCGAGGCGTTGCCCTCCGCGTCCACCGTGCGGTACAGGAAGTGGCTGTCGTGCATACAGGGGTTGGGGGCGAAGAACCGCCAGTTCGGTACCAGGGACAGAACGTCCTTCGTACGGAACCGGGAGAACTGTTCGAAGGGGTGCTGGCCCGCGAAGGTGACGACCAGCATGGCGGCGCCGGCGATCCGCCAGGCCGCGCCCTCGCCGGTGAACGGGTTCTTCAGCGGAAGACGTCGCGGCATGCTCACCGGGAGGCCTCCTTCCTGAGGGTGACGGATCGGGTGGACCGTGCCGCGCGGGGGCGCTCGTCGAGGTTGTGGAAGAAGGCGAGGACACGGTCCGTCACCTGGTGGGCGTAGCGGCTGTTGATCAGCAGGGTGTCGTGCCCCGCCCCCTCGATGACCACCGTCTCGGTGGGCGCCCCCCGGTGGGCCTCGGCCAGTTCCCGGTGCATCAGCAGTTGTTCGGGGTCGCGGTCCACGGTCCGCTGGGCCGAGATCACCAGGCAGGGCACGCCCTCGATCGGAGCGAGTCGACCGGGGAAGGCCTCGAAGTCCTCCCGCAGCGCCGTCCATTCACGGCGTGCCGCTTCCCACATCCGCGCGTCGGAGTACTGGGCGAAGACCTTGTCCTGGTAGGCGGCGGGGAGTTCCTTGATCCACCACGGGCGGGTGAGGAGGGCCCCGGTGCCCAGCCGCAGGGCTCGGCTCATGGAGGTGAAGGTGCTGCCCAGGCCGGCACCGGTCACCCGCTGCTGGGCGGACCGGTGGAACTGGTCGGGGTGCGAGGAGTCGAGGTACACGACGCCGTGCACCCGGTCGCCGAGGTGCGTCACCGCACGGCGGGCCAGCTCGCCGCCGATCGAGTGGCCGACCAGGACCACCTTGCGGTGCGGTGCCACGGCCCCGTTGACCAGGTCGACGAGGTCGTCGACGGACTCCGTCAGCCGGTAGGCGGTGGTCGCCCTGCGGTGGCTCCCGGCGTACCCGGCGCGGGCGTAGGTGATGACGCCGTACGAGGTCTCGTAGGCCAGGCGCTCGCTGATCCAGGCGTAGTGCTCGCTGGTGGACAGCAGACCGGCGGCGAGCACGAAGACCGGCCGGTCGGCGTCCCCGGCGGCCATCTCCTCGTACTGGAGCCGGTTGCCGTGGCGGGTCGTCAGCACTCGGGAGGTCCGCCAGCCCTCGGTGGCGCGCATGCGCCGGTGCACGGCGGTGACGCCCGCGGCCGCCGTCGCACCCGCGAGCAGGGTGAGGGCGGCGGGCAGGGCGCGGTCGTCGCGTCCCGCCACCGCGGGGTGCGTGCGGGGGGCCGCGGTGTAGGCGATCAGCGGGTGCATCGCGGGGAACGCGGTGGCGAACCTGCCGAGCCCCATGAAGTAGCCGTTGGCGAGGTGGAACGCGGCGGCGCTCGCGAGGACGGGACGGGTCAGTCGGCCGCCCTTGAGATAGGCGAGCGGGAAGAGGCATTCCAGCGCCAGCACACTGTGGGCGAGCAGCTTGGCGGCCCGGGGGTTGTTCCGGATCCAGGTGTGCATGCCCTCGTGGCCGTAGGTGTGCGTGCGCATCACACCCGGAAGGGCCGAACCGTCGCGCCAGTCCGGGCCGAGCAGCTTGACCCAGCCGGAGACCAGGTAGGAGAGGTTGGACTGCAGGGCGACGTACCACATCAGGGCGTCCTTGGCGGCCGGCGAGGGCACCAGACGGGCGCCGCCGGTGGCGAGCTGTACGAGGGTCGCCACCTGGTCGGCGCCGTCGCTGCCGTAGTGCTGGCGGGGGCCGAGGAGGGCGGAGGTCGCACCGAGGAAGAGGCTGCCGGCGCCGCGCCAGGGGGACCTGCCCGGCAGCAGCATGGCGGAGGCGACCGCGGCCCGTGTGACGTGCAGAGCCGTCGTGGTCCGCCGTCCGCTGGCGATGTCGATCACTCGACGCAGCAGGGGGTTCGCGTGCGCGACGCTGTCCTTGGCGATGTCCCAGTCGTTCATGCCTCCCTTGTCCATCTCATGGCGCTGGCTGAGGTATTCGAGGGACGAGGTGAGGCTCGTCGCGGCGGCCAGCCGCTCCGACAGGCCCAGCGCGCGGTCCCGGCCGACCGGTATCGGGCCGAGCACCGCGGAGGCGACCTTGTCCGGGACCGCAGAGGTGATCCTTCGGACGAGTTTCATGGAACCTCTTTTCCTGGTACTTTCGAATGCGTTTTTTGAGTACGGCGGAACCCGCTGCCGGACCAGAACAGCCCTCTGGTCCGACAGCGGGTTCCTATGCGATCACCGTCGGTCGTCAGACCGCGGGCGGCGTACCGCCGACGGCGGCGAGCGCGGCCTGGTTCTGGGCGTTGGCCTCCGCCGCCAGGTTGTTGGCCTCCGCGGCCTGCGCGACACCGACCGCCGCGGTGGCGGCCGCCGCGAGGGCGCCGACACCCTCGGCCGCCTGGGCGATGCGGCCGATGCGGGCGATCCGCGGGGTGCCCAGGGTCGGGCGAGCGGCGACGTAGACGACACCCTCGACGGGGATTTCCACGCTGTTCAGCGCGTTCTCGATGCTGCTCATTTCTTTCATCCTCTCGCATTCGGGACTGCGGAAGTTCTTTTCTTCCGGTGCCCTTCTGGAGAAAACATTAGGGCCTCTCCGGCCGTCTCCACATCGATAAAAATGCCTATTGTTGAAAGCCGTCCTTCGCGCCGGGGCATCACCCCGTGGACGCGGAAAAGGCCCGGACCGATTCGGTCCAGGCCTTTCTCAGGAATGTCGCGGCCGGCGGCTGCCGGGTCATTCTCGACCGTGCCGTCGCCGGAGATGACGCAGGGCGGACGCGGCGGCGTTCGCGCCGCACATGCCGTGGGCGCCGGCTCCCGGTGGTGACGCGGCGGAGCAGATGTACATCCCCGGGACCCCCGTGCGGTACGGGTCGAGGGCCACCCGGGGCCGCATCACCAGCTGGAGGGCGGTGTTCGCCCCGGTGACGACGTCCCCGCCGACGTAGTTCGGGTTGTAGTCCGCGAAAGCGGCGGGCGGGCGGACGGCCATGTCGAGGACACGTTCACGGAACCCCGGCGCGAACCGTTCGATCTGCCCGATGATCGCCTCGGTCGCGTCGCCGTCGTAGCCGTGCGGAACATGTGCGTAGGTCCAGACGGGATGGAGGTCGCCCTTCGAGCGGCTCGGGTCGGCCAGGTACTGCTGGCCGACCAGGACGAAAGGCCGTTCCGGCATGCGCCCGGCCTGGATCATCCGCTCGGTGTGGGCGACCTCCTCGAACGTTCCGCCGAGGTGGACGGTGCCCGCCCGACGGGCCGCCTCGTTGGTCCAGGGGACGCCGCCCTCGACCGCGAAGTCGGCCTTGAAGGCTCCGGGCCCGTGGCGGAAGCGCCGGTAGGCCCGCGCGACGCGTCCCGGCAGCCGGTCGCCCAGGATGTCGGCGACGGCGCGGGGGGCGAGGTCGAACAGGACCACGTCGGCCGGGGGCAGATCGGCCGAGGCGCACACCTTCACTCCCGTCTCGATCCGGCCGCCGAACTCGAAGAGCTGTGCCGCGAGCGCGTCGCTGATCGCCCGGGATCCCCCCGCGGCCACCGGCCAGCCGTGCCGGTGACCCGCGGCGACGATGGTCAGACCGACCGCGGCGCCGGCCGGCAGGTGGAAGGGGCGGAAGGCGTGCGCGGCCACACCGGCGAAGAGCGCGCGGGCGGCCGGCGACCGCCACAGCCGGGCCACCGCGACGGTGGGCAGCAGGGCCCGCGACCCGAAGGCCGCGAGGCGCAGCGGATGGCGCGGCACATGCGGGAGCGGCAGCATCAGATCCTCGGCCAGCGCGTCGAAGCCGTCCGCGAGCGGCCCGAAGAGCCGCTGCCAGCGGCGTCCGTCCACTCCTCCGAGGCCGTCCGCGGTCTCCTGCACCGACCGGTGCAGGACGCCGGCCTCGCCGGAGTCCAGGGGGTGCGCGCAGTCGATCTCCGGCAGGCACCAGGTGAGGCCGTGCCGGCCGAGGTCGAGGTCGCGCAGGAACGGCGAGGCGACGGCCATGGGATGCGTTGCGGAGCAGTGGTCGTGCAGCAGCCCGGGGGTCAGTTCGCTGGTGCGGGTGCCGCCGCCGATGGTGTCGGCGGCTTCGAGGACGGTGACGTCCACGCCCTCCCGGGCGAGGAACACGGCGGCCGCGAGACCGTTCGGACCGCTGCCCACCACGACGGCCGTAGTCATAGGTCTTCCGTGCCTCCTCGATGACGGGCGCCGGGCCTGGGCCCGCGCGCGGCGGACGGGAGACGACCGGTTCCGAAGCGGTGTGCGGAAACGGGGACCGGGCCCTCGAAAGAGCCCGGTCCGCGCCGATTCACCACTCTGCGGGACGTGGGGAAGGCCGTCCCGGCGCCTTTTGGTTCTCAGACGATAGAGGGTGGATCGGCCGGGCGCGATTCGCAGAATTGCCTAATTCACGCCCCCGATCGACTAACTCGCGTCCCAGCTCATGTCCGGCTCGGGTTCCGCGTGCGCATTCGGCTTCGCATGACGCCCGGGTTGCCGGCGGGATCCCGGACCCGATCCCGCGGCGTCCTCGGCGCCGGGGAGCACGGCCGGTGGGAGTACCGGGAAATGGGCGATGATCCACCAGCCCCCGTCGTCGGCCGGGCCCGCCGTCAGGGAGCCGCCGACCGTCTCCACGCGCTCGCGCAGCCCGATCAGGCCGTAGCCCCCTCTGCCTCCCGTGGGACGGGAGACCCGCCGCTCGGGCCCCTCGTTGTACACGTCGACCCGCAGCAGGTCGTCGCGGGTGCGGTGGACGCGCACCGTGGCCTGGGTGCCCGGTGCGTGCCGCCGTACGTTGGTCAGCGCCTCCTGGACCACGCGATGGACGGCCGAGCCCACCTCGGGCAGCAGACCGCTTCTGCGGGCGGCCCCGGTGATCTCCAGCTGGGCGGTCGAACCGTCGCCCTGGTCGCTGAACTCCGAGACCAGTTTCGCGAGTTCGGCGTACGGCTCCTCGGGACGTTCCAGGGAGACCTGCTCGCCGTCCTCGCGCAGCACCCGGATCAGCCGGCGCATGGAGTCCATGGTCCGCTGCCCGGCCTCGGCGATGTTGCCCAGGATGGGCCCGACCTGGTGGGGCGCGCTCTCGTGGACCACACCGGCGGCGTGTGCCTGGGCGATGATGCCCGTCACATGGTGGGCGACGAAGTCGTGCAGTTCCCGGGCGAGTTGGATCCGCTCGGCGAGCCGTACGGCGGCGATCGTGCGACGGCGCCGGGCGTCCAGGGTGCGCAGGTAGCACCCCGCGCCGATGGCGCCGCCGACCGCGAACGTCAGCAGGAACGGGTAGGTGAGGGTGATGCTCGTGCCCCCGGTGCGCAGGGGTTCGTCGATGACGCTGGCCCCCATCGCCGCGGCCAGCGCGAGGGCGACCCGGGGCCGGGCCACGTGGCGGCAGGTGCGGGCGAGCAGGACCAGCATGCACGCCGTCTCCAGCAGCCCCCACTCGGGCATGGCCCAGCCCATCAGGGACGTGCCCAGAGTCACCGTCGTCGAGACGGCCGCGCAGAACCCCGTACGCCAGGTGATGCTCAGCCGCGATTCGGGCACCAGCACCAGAGCCAGCGCGACGGGGCCCGTCACCAGCGGCAACCAGTCGAGGGGGCCCCGTTGCTGCGACACGATGATGCCCACGTCGAGCAGCCACAGCACGCCCAGCGCCGGATACAGAGCGCGGTGGTCCAGCCGTCGCGCGGGTAACCGGGGGCGGCCGTGATGGTGCGGCTGGGTCGCTCGTGCCGAGAGTGCCGCGAGTGACGAAGTTGTCATACAACCGGAGGCTAGGCATGCACATGCTTCCCCGGCAGGGAGTGGATCGATGTGTGGGCAGCGTCATAGATCGATTACAGGGCGCTCACCACATCCCCGTCACCGCCCTGTCCGTACCGTCCCGTTGGCCCAGGCCCACGCGGCCACCTCGACGCGGTTGCGTACACCGAGCTTGTGGTGGATGTGACCCAGGTGCGTCTTCACGGTGGACAGCGACAGACAGAGCTCGTCACTGATCTCCTGGTTGGTCCGGCCCACCGCGACCAGCCGGGCCACCTCCAACTCCCGTGCGCTGAGCGAGGATTCGGGCACGCCGACACCGTCCACCGGGACCGCCGCCCGCTCCTCCAACTGCTTCAGCAGCCGGACCGTCACCGCGGGGGAGACCAGCGCGTCACCGCGTGCGGCCGCCCGTACCGCCTCGATCAGCAGCGCGGGCGCCGCGTCCTTCAGGAGGAAGCCGCACGCTCCGTTGCGCAGCGCGACGTTGAGGTAGTCGTCCTGGTCGAAGCTGGTGACCACCACGACCTGGGTCGGGTGCGTGGCCCCCGGCCCGGCGAGCAGCCGGGTCACCTCCAGCCCGTCCAGCTTCGGCATCCGGACGTCCACCAGGCACACATCCGGCCGCAGCGCGCGCGCCAGCTCCACGCACGCGAGCCCGTCGGCGGCCTCTCCGATCACCTCGATGCCCTCCTGGGCGTCGAGGATGAGACGGAAACCGGCCCGGATCAGATCCTGGTCGTCGGCGATCATCACACGTGTGGGGGTGTGGCTCACGCGGCCGAGCATGCCATGGATCATCCGGCCGGTCCGGCGGTCCGGGGAAGCCGGCCCGCCAAGCCCCCTGCCGAATCGGGCAGTTGGTGCTTACCCGGCGAAAGCTCCGCCCCGGAGGGTGGGACCGAGGCCGATCGGCCGATGACTACTGCCCGGTATCGGTCGAACGGTCGATGGCCGGTGCCCGGATGTCACGGAAGAGTCACAGCGCAGCAGATGAACGGCACGCGGGGTCCTCGACCCCCACTTCGGACAAGGCAGGCACCCATGGCATTGGACAGCTCCGGCCGGCTCAGCGCCCGGGAAATGGAGATCCTCCTTCTGGCGGCCCACGGCATGTCGGACGCGGACATGTCTCGTCAGCTGTCGATCTCGGTTCGCACAGTGGCTTCCCATATGCGCAGCATCCGGGAGAAGTTGTGCGCGAAGAACCGTACACACCTCGTGGTGACCGCACTGCGCGCGGGAATCCTCGCGCTGCGGACGGACCGGATGGACCGCCTCGACGAAACGTTCCGCTTGACCGGGCGCAGCGGGGTCCGGCCGCCGCGACCCGTCGGCATCGCGTAGCGGGTGAGCGTGTGCCCCGGGCCGGTTGGTGCGGCCCGGGGCACCTGCGCGTCAGCCGCCGGTCCTCGGCAGCAAGGAGATGATCCTGCCGCGGGGCGATGGCCGACGCGGTGGACGCGGAGAGCCTCTCCCGGGACTGCGTCCCCGGCCCGGCCTCGACCCGGGGCCGGGCCGCTACCGCTCACGGCGCGCCGTCGACCGGCAGCTCCAGACGCAGCTCGTAGCCGCCGTCCCGCAGATGCCCGGAGGTGACCGTCCCGCCGAGGAGTTCGGCGCGCTGGCGCAGACCGATCAGGCCGTGGTGGGCACCCGGCAGCGAGAGGGCCGGGCGGCTGGGCGCGGTGTTGGTGACGGTCGCGCGCAGCGTGCCGTCCCGCCGGCGCACCCGGATGGTGGCGGTGGCACCGGGAGCGTGCTTGCGGATGTTGGTGAGGGCTTCCTGGACGGTGCGGTAGACGGCGCGCTGGACGGGCGGCGGCAGGTCGGCCGGCAGGTCCGTCCGCAGGTCGGTGTCGATGCCGCTGCCGGCGACCAGCCGGTCGAGGTCGGCGAGGGAGGGCTGCGGGGTCAGTTCGGTGGGGCGGCTGCCGGAGGCCCGCAGTACCCCGACCATGTGCCGCAGCTCGTCCAGGGTCTGCACGCTCAGCAGCCGTATCGTCGCCGCCGCCTCCTTCGCCTCCGTGTCCCGGCTGCCGACCTGGAGGGCTCCCGCGCGCACGGCGATCAGACTGACCTGGTGGGAGACGGCGTCGTGCATCTCCCGGGCGAGCTGGGCGCGTTCCTTCGCCAGGACGCTCTGCGCGATCAGCAGCCGCTCGTGCTCGCGCGCCTCGGAGACCTCGACGAGACGGAGCGACAGCTCCCGTCGCGCATGGACGAGCTGCCCGAGGAAGAGGGGAGCGGTCGCCTGCGCCACGCTGTAGGAGAGCGGGATCAGGGCCTGACGGTCGTCGAGGTCGGTGAACTCCGGTGACGGCCACGACCACCACGTCAGGTCGCAGACCGTGAACCCCAGCGCGCACACGGCCAGCGG
Organism: Streptomyces akebiae; assembly: GCF_019599145.1. Taxonomy (NCBI): domain Bacteria; kingdom Bacillati; phylum Actinomycetota; class Actinomycetes; order Kitasatosporales; family Streptomycetaceae; genus Streptomyces; species Streptomyces akebiae. The sequence goes on from NZ_CP080647.1 coordinate 9,656,862, forward strand.
CACCCGGTGGTGGGTGCGGGAGGCGAGGGTGTACAGCGCCACCAGCGTGGCGAACACCGCGTCCGTGAACAGGGCGGTCGGCAGGGTGAGCAGAAAGGTCGGCAGCGGCAGCCCGCGGCGCATGACGAGCGCGCAGGCCGCGAGCAGGGCGGCGGCCGGCTCCTGGGGATGATGGGGGCCCACGTCGTGGATCCACACGTCCGTCAGGGAGACCGCGACGAGCACGGCGTCCGTCATCCACACGCGTGGGGCGCGGGAGGGGGCCCTCATCCGGCCTCCCGTCCGCCGCCGGCGGAGCGCGGCCGCCTGAGCAGACCGGCACGCTCGGCCAGCAGCGCCGCCTGCACCCGGCTGCCCACCTCCAACTTGGTGAGGAGCGCGCTCACATGGTCCTTGACCGTGCCGGTGCTCAGGTGCATCCGGTCACCGATGTCGGTGTTGGACAGCCCCTCCGTGATGAGGACCAGGACGTCCCGCTCACGTTCGGTCAGCCGGTCCACGAGCCGGACGGCGGCCTCCCGGGGCCCGTTGTCCAGGTACCCGTCGACCACGGTCCGGGTCACCCGGGACGACAGGACGACCCCGCCGGCCGCCAATGTCCGTACGAGATAGGGCAGTTGCTCCGGGTCCGTGTCCTTGAGGAGGAAGCCCGCGGCTCCCGAGCGGAGAGCGGCCGCCACGTACTCGTCCATGTCGAAGGTGGTGAGCATGGCCACCACCGGCGGGCGGGCCAGTCTCCTCAGTTCGGCGAGGACCGTGAGCCCGTCCACATCGGGCATACGGATGTCCAGCAGGACGACCTCGGGGCGCAGCTCCCGTACGGTGTGGACGGCCCGGCCACCGGGGACCGCCGCGACCACGTCGATGTCGTCCGCGGAGTTGAGGATGTGCTCGAAGCCCGTACGGATCAGGGCTTCGTCGTCGACCACCAGTACCCGGATCACCCGTGCCCCGCTCGTCGTCGGACCACCACTGGACTTCTGCTGGAACCGCTACGACGTCCGAAGTCGCCGCCTGGTTCCCATTCCTCCCCATTTCCGGTCACCTGGCGGGGGTGGCTCCGGCTGGTCGGCGGGAGAACGTCCAGCCACCCGCCGGATGGAGACGCGCCCCTCGCGCCCCCGACGCTGAAGGCCATGACTCCAGACACGTCGTCGGACCTGTCGTCCAAGCCGGTCGCCGCACCCTTTCCCGCCTCCGCCTCCGCCTCCGCCTCCGCCTCCGCCTCTGCCTCTGCCTCTGCCTCTGCCCCTGTCCCCGCCTCGCCCCCCACAGCCGTCGGAGTCTCCGCGAGGCCGTCCACCGGGCGGCTGGTCGGCATCGATCTGGCCCGTGGACTCGCGGTCTTCGGTATGTATGCCGCGCACGTCGGCCCGGACCCGGCCGACGGCGGGCCGCTGGGCTTCGTGATGGAACTGGCACGGGGCCGCTCCTCCGCGCTGTTCGCGCTGCTCGCCGGTTTCACCCTCGTCCTGATCACCGGGCGCCCGCACCCGCGCACCGGGCGCGCCGGACGCCAGGCGGTCGTCCGGATGGTCATCCGTTCCCTCGTCCTGATCGTCCTCGGGTTCGCCCTGACCTCCCTCGACACCGACGTCGACGTGATCCTCGCCTTCTACGGGCTGACCTTCCTGGCCGTCCTCCCCCTCCACCGCCTGCGTGCCCGGACGCTCGCGCTCCTCGCCGCCGTGGGCGCGCTCGTCATGCCCCAACTCCTCCACGTGACACGGCTGTCGATCGAGGAGGGCGACTGGGCGGACGCGATCGTCGCCGCCGATCCGCTGGCCCGGATCAGCGACACCGACGGCTTCATGGAGCTGCTGTTCACGGGCGAGTACCCGGTGCTCACCTGGATGTCGTTCATGCTGGCCGGGATGGCGGTGGCCCGACTCGACCTCACCAGGAACACCGTCCGCGCCCGACTGGCGTGCACGGGCGGCGCGTCGGCCCTGCTCGGCTACGGCGGTTCCTGGCTGGCACTGCGACTCGTCCCCCACGCGCGGGCCACCGTCGCCGCCGCCACGGACGGCGACTCGGCCGCGTCCGCCTGGTGGTCCGACACCGTCGGCTACCTCGTCGACGACACCCCGGCGGCCTGGCTCCTGGTGGGCGCGCCGCACAGCCAGACGACCTTCTCCATCCTCGGCAACACCGGTGTCGCGCTGCTCGTCCTGGTGCTGTGTGTGACGGTCATGGACCGACTGCCGCGCTGCGCGCGCCTCGCCACGCCCGTGTGCGCCGTCGGAATGACGGCCCTGACGGCGTACGTCCTGCACATCCTCGCCGTCCGGGAGTTCGGCATGGAGGAGGAGACCGGCCCGGCCCTCTTCGACCTCCTCGCGTACACGTCGCTCGCCCTGCTGCTCGCCACCGCCTGGACCCGCCGATTCCGCCGCGGACCGCTGGAGCAGCTGCTCCACGTCAGTACGCTCCCGGCCCGCCACGTGAAGTGACACGGATCGGGCGACGCCCGGGCGAACTTCGGCCAAACCGCGGCCGTACCACCACGTCGGCATGGACAGCTCACGTCCGTCTGCGCGCAAGCTTCTCTCCGCACCATCGACATGGCCCCGCCCACGACATGACCGCGCCCATCGACGGCAGTCACGACGGTAAGGAAGCGAACGCCTGTGAGAACGCCCCGCACTGCTCGAAGAGTCGCCCTGCTCGCCTCGGGAACCGCGCTGACCACGTTCCTCGCGGCCGCCCCCGCGGGAGCGGGCACGGCCGCCCTTCCGACGGTGACCGCGACGAGCGAGTCGGCCGCGCTGTACGACGACGAGGCCGGCGCCGACTCCGACGCCGACGACCCGGCGATCTGGCGGAACCCCGCAGACCCGGACCGCAGCCTCGTCGTCGCCACCGCGAAGGAGGGCGGCCTGCGCGTCTACGACCTGGACGCCCGCCTCGTGCAGTCCCTGGCCGCGCCGAAGCCGCCGACGCAGGACGACGCCCCGGGCCGCTACAACAACGTCGACCTCGTCACCGGCCTGCGGACCTCCGCGGGCCGGGCCGATGTGGCCGTGGTCAGCGACCGGGGCAACGACCGGCTGCGGATCTACCGCATCGACCCCGACCGCCCGAACGGCCCGCTGACCGACGTCACCGACCCGGCCGCCGCCCCCGTGTTCTCCGCCGACCAGGCCGAGATCAACGACCAGCGCACCGCCTACGGCCTCGCCACCTGGACGGACAGGGCCACCGGCCGGTCCTACGCCCTGGTCAGCCGGCGCGAACGCACCCGTCTCGCGCTGCTCGAACTCCTCCCGGCGGCGAACGGCACGGTCGGCTACCGCGCGATCCGCACCCTCGACCTGCCCGCCTCCTTCCGGCTGCCCGACGGCACCCGATGGAGCCCCTGCGGCGAACCCGGTGAACTCCCGCAGGTCGAGGGGATGGTCGTCGATCCCGCCACCGGCACCCTCTACGCCGGACAGGAGGACGTCGGCATCTGGCGCCTGCGCGCCGACCTCACCGGAAAGCCCGTCCTGGTCGACAGGACCAGGGAGTACGGCGTCCCCGGCACCTACGACGAGGAGACCGAGGAGTGCGTGCCCGGTGCCGACCCCGGCTACGGCGGGAAGCGGCTGTCGGCCGACGTCGAGGGACTGACGCTCTATCAGGAACGGGACGGCGACGGCTACTTGCTCGCCTCCAGCCAGGGCGACAACACCTTCGCCCTGTACGACCGTGAGGTGAGCGAGGGCAACGAGTACGAGGGCGGATTCCGCGTCGGGCCCGCGTCGGACACCCTCGACGGAGTGGAGGAGTGCGACGGCGCGGCCGTCCTCAACGCCCCGCTGGGCAGCCGCTACCCGCGCGGCCTGCTCGTCGTCCAGGACGGCCACGAGACCCCGGAGGTCCCGGACGGCGAGGGGGGCACGCGCACGGGCACCGGCTTCAAGTTCGTCGACCTCGGCGAGCTGGCGGACGCCACCGACCTGTAGGGCGCTCAGCCCTCGGCCGCGCCGAGGGGATCCTCCTCGACGAGCCCGTTCGCCATCCACTGCTCCACGGCGGCGACATGGACCGTCGCCGCCGACACCGCCAGGGCGGCGTCGTGGGCCCGCAGGGCGCGGAGGATCTCCTCGTGCTCGCGGTGGGCGTGCTCCACGGCCCGCTCGGTGCGGGTGCCCCGGACGATCCGGGCCCGCTGGGTGCGGGTGGAGAGCACCCGCAGCAGCATCGACAGCACCGGGTTGCCCACCGCCTGCACGATCCGCAGGTGGAACGCGATGTCGTGGCCGACGAACTCCTCGACCGTCGCGGCCGCCCGCGACCGTTCCAGGATCACGCCCAGCTCGTCGAGGTCCTCGGCGGTGAGCAGGGCTGCGGCCGCACCGGTCGCCTGGGGTTCCAGCAGCCGCCGTACCTGGAGCAGTTGCAGCGCCGTCTGCCCCTGGGAGACGTCCGAGGCGAACGAGAGCGACTCCAGCAGCAGATGCGGCTCCAGGCTCGACACGTAGGTGCCGTCGCCCTGCCGGGTGACCAGGATCCGCATCGCGGTCAGCGCCCGTACCGCCTCCCGCAGCGAACTGCGGGACAGGCCGAGCTGGGCGGCGAGGATCTCCTCCTTGGGAAGGCGGGAGCCCGGCGCCAGCTCGCCGGCCACGATCATCGCCTTGATCTTGTCCATCGCCTCGTCCGTGAGTGCCACGAGGTGCCTCCCTGTAGCGGGGCTACTCCTGCTTCTCGCCCGAGGCGAAGCGGGAGATGATCAGTGCGACGATGATGATCGCGCCGTTGAGGAACTGGTTCCACAGCGGCGGCACCCCCGCCAACGTCATCACGTTCACGACGAGTTGCAGCGTCAGCACACCGGTGAGCGCGCCGAACACCGAGCCCTTGCCGCCGTTGAGGCTCACTCCGCCGATGACGGTCGCCGCGAAGACCTGGAAGATCCAGCCGCTGCCCTGGGTGGCGGAGATCGAGCCGTAGTGGCCGCTGTAGAGGATGCCGGCGAACGCGGCCAGCACACTGCCGAGGATCAGCACCGCCCACACGATCCGGTCCACCCGGATGCCGGCGGTACGGGCCGCCTCGGCGTTGCCGCCGATCGCGTACAGCGCCCGTCCGTGCCGCAGCCAGGCCAGCGCGCTGCCCCCGAGGGCGAAGAGGACCACGCAGATCCAGATGGCGGCCGGTACCCCCAGCCACGACGCCTTGCCGAGGTAGGTGAAGGAGGACGGCAGCTCCACGATGGACTGCCCCTCCGAGAGGGCGACCTGGAGGCCGCGCAGCATGGTCAGCATGCCGAGGGTGACGATGAACCCGTTGAGGCGCAGCTTCAGGATCAGGAAGCCGTTGACGGCGCCGATCACGACGCCCACCAGCAGACAGAGCGGTACGGCCGTCCACTCGGGCAGCAGCCCGAGCCCGGTGAACCGGGCACCGCTGGTCGGCAGCACCAGCCAGACCGCGATGACGGGCGCCACGCCGATCGTGGACTCCAGGGACAGGTCCATCCGGCCGCAGATCAGGATCAGCGCGGTGGCCAGCACCAGCAGGCTCAGCTCGGTGGACTGCTGGGCCACACCGATGAGGTTGTCGGCGGTCAGGAAGGCCGGCGAGACGATGAACCCGATCAGGCCGAGCACGAGGATGGCCGGGACCAGGGACAGCTCACGGAAGCGACCGAGGCCGAGCCCGCGGCGGGTGTCTCCGGTGGTCTCCCGCGCCACGCTCGTGGCGGGCTCGGTGACATCAGTGGTGGCGGACATGACTACCTTCCGTGCTCTTCGGTGGTGTCAGACGTGGGATCGGCGGAGGCGTGGGCGCCGGAGTTCTCGGCGCGGTCGGCCACGCCCTCCATGGCGGCGACCACGTGCTCGTCCTTCCAGCCGCGGTCGAACTCGGCGACCGCCCGCCCGTGGAACATCACCACGAGCCGGTCGCACACCTTCAGGTCGTCCAGCTCGTCGGAGACGATCAGCGCGGCCTTCCCGCCGTCGGCGATCTGCCGGATCCGGCGCAGCAGGAACTCCTTGGACCTGACGTCCACCCCGTTGGTGGGGCGGATGGCCACCAGCACCTGGGGATCGGTGGCCAGGGCGCGGGCGACGACGACCTTCTGCTGGTTGCCGCCGGAGAGCTCCGACACGGGTGTGGAACCGCCCGGGGTCTTGATGTCGAGGTCGCGGATCATGCGCCGGGCGAAGCTTCTGGTCCGGGCGGGCAACACGGTGCCGTACGGGCCGAGCTGGTCGGTGACGGTGAGCGTCGCGTTCTCGGCCACGCTGCGGTTGTTCACCAGGCCCTGGAGGTGGCGGTCCTCCGGGACGAGCCCGACACCGACGGCGAGCGCCGACGGTACGCTGCCGCCGCGCACCCGCCGGCCACCGACCGAGATCGTGCCCTGCTCGGGGCGGTGCAGCCCGGCGACGGTCTCACCCACCCGCACATTGCCGCTGGCCGCCGCACCGGCGAGGCCGACGACCTCACCCGCCCGCACCGTGAGCGACAGGTCCTCGCAGGCGCCGGGCAGGGTGAGGTGCTCGACCGTGAGGAGTTCCGGGGCGTCGGACCGTACCGGGGGCCGGTTCTCGACGGTTTCCGCCGCCGTGACCGTGCTCTCCCCGGTCATGGCCTCCACCAGCGCCCGGTGGCCGAGTTCGGCAACGGGCGCGGTGAGGATGTGGGCGGCGTCGCGGTAGACCGTGACGGTGGTGCAGAGGTCGTACACCTCTTGCAGGTGGTGCGAGATGAAGAGGAAGGCGACGCCCTGTCGCTGGAGGTCGCGGAGCTTGTCGAAGAGGCGGTTGATGCCGCGGGCGTCGAGCTTCGCGGTCGGCTCGTCGAGGATGATGAAGCGCGCGCCGAACGACAGGGCGCGGGCGATCTCGACGAACTGCCGCTGCTCGACGGTGAGGTCCCGTGCTCGCGCGTCGGCCTTCACGTCCACGCCGTATCCGGCGAGCAACTCCTCAGCGCGGGCGCGCAGTTGCTTCCAGCGGATGGGCCGCAGCGGGCCGTCGCTCTGCCGGTTCAGGAAGAGGTTCTCGGCGACGGTCAGATCCTGGATGATCGTGGACTTCTGGTAGACGCAGGCGACCTTGGAGCGCCAGGCGTCGATGTCGCCGACGGCGGGCGCCGCCTCGCCGGAGAAGCGCAGGGTGCCGGTGTCGGCGGGGCGCAGCCCGGTGAGGATGGACACCAGCGTGGACTTGCCGGCGCCGTTGCGTCCGACCAGTGCGTGCGACTCGCCCGGCGTGATGGTGATCCGGGCGTCGCGCAGCGCGACGGTGGCGCCGAACCTCTTGCTGATGCCGGTGGCCTCGGCCACCGGGGCGTCGTTCCCGGCGGCGGGGTGCCCGCCGCCGGTCGCCGCGGCGGTCGTGGTGTCCGCCATGGTGGATACCGTCCTTCGTGGGGTGGGTGCGAGGGGGGGCGGGCCAGGGACCGGCGGAGGGACGGGCCGCGTCCCTCCGCCGTCGTCGGCCGGTACGCGGCTAGCCGACGTTGTTTCCCCACAGGGCCTTGTCGTCCACGTTGTCCTTGGTCACCAGCGGTGCCGGGAGCTGGTCCTCCAGGCCGCCCGGGATCTCGATGATCGTGGAGTCGTGATCGGTCGTGCCGGGCTCGAACGTCTTGCCCTCGGCCGCCGCCTCGGCGTAGTACAGCGCGTACTTGGCGTAGAGGTCGGCGGGCTGGGAGACCGTGGCGTCGATCTGGCCCTTGCGGATCGCCTCGAACTCCTGCGGGATGCCGTCGTTGGAGATGATCGAGATGTGGCCCTTCTGACCGGCCGGCTTCAGCAGGCCCTTCTGCTCCAGCAGGGCCAGGGTCGGCTGGAGGAAGACGCCGCCGGCCTGCATGTAGATGCCGTTCAGGTCGGGGTGCTGGGCGAGCAGGCTCTGCAGCTTGGCGGAGGCCACGTCGCCCTTCCAGTCGGTGGGCAGCTCGAAGACCTCGATCTTCGGGAACTTCGTCTTCATGCACTCCGCGAACGCCTCGGAGCGGTCCCGCCCGTTGATGGAGTCCAGCGCGCCCTGCAACTCGGCGACCTTGCCCTTGCCGCCCAGCTGCTCGCCGAGGAACTCGCACGCCTTGGTGCCGTAGGCCCGGTTGTCGGCGCGGACGACCATGTAGACGTCGCCCTTGTCGGGGCGGGTGTCGACGCTGACCACCGGGATCTTCTTCGACGCGAGGGTGTCGAGGGTGGAGGCGATGGCCCCGGTGTCCTGCGGGGCCATGACGACGGCCTTGGCGCCCGTGTTCTGGAACACCTGCACGTTGGCGACCAGCTTGGTGATGTCGTTCTGCGAGTTGCTGAGCGGCAGCACGTTGATGTCCTCGGACTTGATGTCCTTCTTCAGGTACTCGGCGTAGGAGTTCCAGAAGTCCGAGTCGGAGCGCGGCAGGTCGATTCCGATGGCGGGCTTGTCGCCGCCCGAGCCGGCGGACCCGGACGAGCTGTCGCGGTTGCACGCGGTGAGGAGGGTGAGGGCCGCGAGGGCGCAGGCCGCTGCGGCGGTGGAGCGGGTGCGAGCGAGCTTCATGGCCGGGTTCTCCTTAGCCAGGACAGGGAGGCCGCCCTCCGGGCCACGCGTGCGTGGACCGACGGAGGGGAGGCATAGAGGGTCAACCGGTGAACGAGCAGCGGAGTTTGAAGGGCCACTACCTCGCTGTGGGCGGTGGAGCGATTCCTCCGATGTATCTCGGACGTCGAGGACGTTACGGCGGCATTGCCCGGACTGACAAGAGGTTGTCCACGAGGAATTCGACCGTGTGTGCGTGCGGCGCCCCGGTGCTCCGGTCGAGACAAAGTCGTACATGCCGGATCTATGAGCTGCGAAAAGCCTGGTGTCAGGCAAATACATCCGAGGAATACGTTGTCAGGGCGCCGAACTGCCCCTAAAGTCGCGGTGCGTCATTCCTCCGATGAATGATCGAACCCATGGCAAGGGAGCTGCCCCAGTGAAACTGCTACGCGTCGGCGCCCCGGGAGAGGAGCGGCCCGCCGTCCGCGGTGACGACGGCCGGCTGCTGGACCTGTCCTCCGTGGCCCTGGACATCGACGGCGCCTTCCTCGCCTCCGGCGGAGTCGACCGGGCCCGCGCGGCAGTCGAGGCGGGCACACTGCCCGAGCTGGACCCCGAGGGCCTGCGCGTCGGCGCCCCCGTCGCCCGCCCCGGCAAGGTCATCTGCGTCGGGCTGAACTACCGCGACCACGCCGCCGAGACCGGCGCCGCGATCCCGCCCCGCCCCGTGGTCTTCATGAAGGACCCGGGCACGGTCGTCGGCCCGTACGACGAGGTGCTGATCCCGCGCGGCTCGGTCAGGACCGACTGGGAGGTCGAGCTGGGGGTCGTCATCGGACGGCCGGCCCGCTATCTGGAGGGCCCCGGGGAGGCCGCCGGGGTGATCGCCGGGTACGTGGTCAGCCATGACGTCTCCGAGCGCGAGTTCCAGCTGGAGTACTCCTCGCAGTGGGACCTCGGCAAGTCCTGCGAGACCTTCAACCCCATGGGGCCCTGGCTGGTCACCGCCGACGAGGTCGGTGATCCGCAGGACCTTGGGCTGCGCCTGAGCGTCAACGGCGTCAAGCGCCAGCAAGGGCACACCCGCGACATGATCTTCCCGGTCCACGAGATCGTGGCGTACCTCAGCCGGTACATGGTCCTTCAGCCCGGCGACGTGATCAACACCGGTACGCCCGCGGGCGTCGCCCTCGGCCTGCCCGGCACCCCCTATCTCCGCCCCGGTGACACCGTCGAGCTGGAGATCGACGGGCTCGGGAGCCAGCGCCAGACCTTCGGCCAAGCGTGAAAGGCACCCCCTTGAGCACCCCCGTGACTGCAACCCCCGCCCGGATCACCGCGGTCGACACCTACGACGTCCGGTTCCCCACCTCGCGGGAGCTGGACGGGTCGGACGCCATGAACCCGGACCCCGACTACTCCGCCGCCTACGTCGTGCTGCGCACCGACGCCGGAGACGGCCTCGAAGGCCACGGCTTCACCTTCACCATCGGCCGCGGCAACGACGTCCAGGTCGCCGCGATCGGCGCCCTGCGGCCCCACCTCCTCGGCCGCTCGGTCGACGAGCTGTGCGCCGACCCCGGCTCGGTCAATCGCGACCTGATCGGCGACAGCCAGCTGCGCTGGCTCGGCCCCGAGAAGGGCGTGATGCACATGGCCATCGGCGCCGTCGTCAACGCCGTATGGGACCTGGCCGCCAAGCGCGCAGGCCGGCCCCTGTGGCGGCTGCTCGCGCACGCCGACCCCGAGTGGCTGGTCTCCCAGGTCGACTTCCGCTACATCGCCGACGCCCTCACCCCCGAGGACGCCCTCCGGCTGCTGCGCGAGGGCCGCACCGGGATCGCGGAGCGCGAGGCCACGCTGCTTCGGCGCGGCTACCCCGGCTACACCACCTCACCGGGCTGGCTCGGCTACTCCGACGAGAAGCTCACCCGGCTGGCCAAGCAGGCCGTCGCCGACGGCTTCACCCAGATCAAACTGAAGGTCGGCGCCGACCTCGCCGACGACGTCCGCCGGATGCGTACCGCCCGCGCCGCCGTCGGCGACGGCATCCGCATCGCCATCGACGCCAACCAGCGCTGGAACATCGACGAGGCGATCGAGTGGACCCGGGCCCTCGCCGACTTCGACCCGTACTGGATCGAGGAACCCACCAGCCCCGACGACATCCTCGGCCACGCCGCCGTCCGCCGGGGCGTCGCCCCGGTGAAGGTCGCCACCGGTGAACACGTCCAGAACCGCATCGTCTTCAAGCAACTCCTCCAGGCCGGCGCCCTCGACGTCCTCCAGATCGACGCCGCCCGCGTGGGCGGCGTCAACGAGAACCTGGCGATCCTGCTGCTCGCCGCGAAGTTCGGGGTCCCGGTCTGCCCGCACGCCGGCGGCGTGGGCCTGTGCGAACTGGTCCAGCACCTGTCGATGTTCGACTACCTGGCCCTCTCCGGCACCACCGACGACCGGGTCATCGAGTACGTCGACCACCTCCACGGGCACTTCACCGACCCCGTGGTGATGCGCGACGGTCACTACGTCGCCCCCCTGACCCCCGGCTTCTCCGCGACCATGCACCCCGGGTCGCTCGCCGAATACCGTTACCCGGACGGCGCGTTCTGGGCCGCCGACCTCGCTGGACGGGAGGAAGTCGCATGACCGACACAGGTGAGCTGACGGGACTCCGCGCGCTCGTCACCGGTGGCGCGTCCGGGATCGGGCTGGCCACGGCCCGGCTGCTGGCCGGGCGGGGCGCCTCCGTCGCCGTCCTCGACCTGGACCCCTCCGGCGCTTCGGCCCCGCTGCTCGGCCTCAAGGCCGACGTCTGCGACGACGCCTCCGTACGGGAGGGCGTCGCGGAGGCCGCCCGGCGGCTCGGCGGCCTGGACATCCTCGTCAACAACGCCGGCATCGGCGCGCAGGGCACCGTCGAGGACAACCCCGACCACCAGTGGCAGCGGGTCCTCGACGTCAACGTCCTCGGCATGGTCCGCACCAGCCGCGCCGCCCTGCCGCATCTGCGGAACTCGTCTCACGCGGCGATCGTCAACACCTGCTCCATCGCCGCCACCGCCGGCCTGCCGCAGCGGGCCCTGTACTCCGCCAGCAAGGGCGCGGTCCTCTCCCTGACCCTGGCCATGGCCGCCGACCACGTCCGTGAGGGCATCCGGGTCAACTGCGTCAACCCCGGCACCGCCGACACCCCCTGGGTCGGCCGGCTCCTCGACGCCGCCGACGACCCCGAGGCCGAGCGCGCCGCCCTCAACGCCCGCCAGCCCATGGGCCGGCTGGTGAGCGCCGACGAGGTCGCCGCCGCCATCGTCTACCTGGCGAGCCCCGCCGCGGCCTCCGTCACCGGCACCGCCCTCGCCGTGGACGGCGGTATGCAGGGTCTGCGGCTCCGCCCGGCGGGCTCATGAGGACCAGGACCCTCGGCCGCACCGAGGTCCGCGTCACCGAGCTGGCCTACGGTGCCGCTGGCATCGGCAACCTCTTCCGCCCGGTGCCCGACGAGGTGGCGGCCGCCGCGATCGACGCCGCCTGGGACGCCGGGATCCGCACCTTCGACACCGCCCCCCACTACGGGCTCGGCCTGTCCGAACGACGCCTCGGCGCCGCGCTCCGGGACCGGCCCCGGGAGTCGTACACGATCTCCACCAAGGTCGGCCGACTGCTGGTGGAGAACGAGACCACCGGGGGCGACGACCTGGGAGACGGCTTCGCGGTCCCGGCGACCCACCGCCGCGTCTTCGACTTCACCGCCGACGGCGTCCTGCGCTCCCTGGAGGCCAGCCTGGCGCGGCTCGGTCTGGACCGGGTGGACGTGGTCCTCCTCCACGACCCCGACGACCACGTCGAGCAGGCCCTGAGGGAGGCCTACCCGGCGCTGGAGCGGCTGCGTGACGAGGGCGTCGTGGGCGCCATCGGGGTCGGCATGAACCAGTGCGCCGCACCCACCCGCTTCCTGCGTGAGACCGACATCGACGTGGTGCTGCTGGCCGGCCGCTACACCCTCCTCGAACAGGAGGGCCTGGCGGAACTGCTGCCCGAGGCCACCGCCCGGGGACGCAGCGTACTGATCGGCGGCGCCTTCAACTCCGGCCTGCTGATCGACCCGAAGCCGGGCGCCACCTACGACTACGCCCCCGTGCCGGTGCCCGTGCTCGACCGCGCCCTGCGGCTGAGGGCCGTCACCGAACGCCACGGTGTACCGCTGCGCGGCGCGGCCCTGGCGTTCCCCTTCGCCCACCCGGCGGTCGCGGCCGTACTGACGGGCGCCCGCTCCGCCGAGGAGGTGCGTGACACGGTCGACCTGCTCAGCCGTCCGATCCCTGCCGCACTCTGGGACGAGCTGCGCGCCGAGGGGCTGCTGAGCCCGGACATCCCCGTCCCGCAGCCGAAGGAGACGTCGTGAGGGTCGCCCTGCACACCAAGGTCCGCGCCGACCGCGTCGAGGAGTACGAGGCGGCCCACCGCGAGGTCCCCGGGGAACTGACCACCGCCATCCGCGCCGCCGGGGTGAGCCAGTGGACGATCTGGCGCAGCGGCACCGACCTCTTCCACCTGCTGGAGGTCGAGGACTACCCGGCGATGATCGCCGCACTGGAGAAACTGCCGGTCAACATCGCCTGGCAGGCCCGCATGGCCGAACTCCTCGACGTCGTCCACGACTACTCGGCCGAGGGTTCCGACGCCGGACTGCCCGTGGTGTGGGAACTGTGACCGGCACGGACGACACAGGCGGCAGGACCGGCCCGCACGACACGACCGGCACGGACGACACAGGCGGCCCGGATGACACAGACGACACGGACGCCTGGACGGTCGACGCCCACCACCACGTCTGGGACCTCTCCGTACGGGACCAGGACTGGATCACCGGGCCCGAACTGGCCCCGCTGCGTCGCGACTTCACCCTCCGCGAGCTGGAGTCCGCCGCGAGCGTCGCCGATGTCACCGCCACGGTCCTGGTGCAGACGATCACCGTGCCCGAGGAGACCCCCGAGTTCCTGGCCCTCGCCGCCCGCAGCGACGTGGTGGCCGGGGTCGTCGGCTGGACCGACCTCACCTCTCCCGCCGTCGCCGACGCCCTGGCCGAACTGCGCGACGGCCCCGGCGGGGAGCACCTGGTGGGCATCCGTCACCAGGTACAGGGCGAACCCGACCCCCGCTGGCTGACCCGCCCCGACGTGCTGCGGGGCCTCGCCGCGGTCGCCGACGCGGGACTCGTCTACGACCTCCTGGTCACACCCCACCAGCTCCCGGCCGCCGTGGAGGCGGCGGCCCGCCTCCCCGGACTCACCTTCGTGCTCGACCACCTGGGGAAGCCGCCCATCGCCTCCGGCGAACTGGAGCCCTGGGCGGGGGAGATCCGACGGCTGGCGGCCCTGCCGAACACCGTGTGCAAGCTCTCCGGCCTGGTCACGGAGGCCGACTGGCACTCCTGGCGGGTCGCGGACCTCGTCCCGTACGCCCACACCGTGCTGGACGCCTTCGGCCCCGGGCGGCTGATGTACGGCTCCGACTGGCCGGTCTGCCGACTGGCCTCCGACTATGTCGAAGTCCTGCACGTCGCCGACGCGTTGATGTCCGGACTCGGTGAGGCCGAACACCGGCAGGTCTTCGCGGGCACCGCCGTCCGCGTCTACGGCCTGCGGATCTGAGGCTGCGGCAGGAACGACCCCGGCCCGGTGTCCGACCCCGCCAGGGCCGCCAACTCGTCCGGTGTGCGTGGGCCGGCTTCCTCCTCCGCCAACAGCCCCCGCTCGCGCAGGAGTCGGGCGACCGCGACACCCCAGGGGAGCCGAAGCCCCGCCTGCTGGAGGAGATCCGTGCGGGCGAGCATCTCGGCCACCGGGCCCGTGCGCGCGCCGGACGGGGTGAGCAGCGCCGCGTCGTCGGCCCAGCGCAGCGCGAGGTCGACGTCATGGGTGGCCATCACGACGGTGGTGCCGGACCGGCGCAGCTCGTCCAGGGTGGCCAGGAGCCTCTCCTGCCCGTCGGGGTCGAGCCCGGCGGTCGGCTCGTCCAGGATCAGGACCCGGGGCCGCATCGCGACCGCCCCGGCGATGGCGGTCCGCTTGCGCTGGCCGTAGGAGAGCAGATGGGTCGGCCGGTCGGCGAGGGCGGCGATACCGAGCGCGCCGAGCGCCTCGTCCACCCGGTCCCTCACCTGCGCGTCGGGCAGCCCGAGGTTCAGCGGCCCGAACGACACGTCCTGCGCGACGGACGCCGCGAAGAGCTGGTCGTCCGGGTCCTGGACGACCAGCTGGACCGTCGTCCGCAGCCGGGTGAGGCCCTTGCGGTCGTACGTCACCGGCCGCCCCTCGACCGTCAACTCGCCCGTACGGGGCCGAAGTCCGCCGCTGAGCAGCCGCATCAGCGTGGTCTTGCCGCTGCCGTTGCGGCCCAGCAGGGCGAGCGCGCGCCCCTCGCGCACCTCGAAGTCGAGGTCGCTGAGCACGGCCGGTCCGTCCTCGTACGCGAACGACGCGCCCCGCAGGGCGACGAGCACGGGCTCGCTCATGTCAGCGGCCTTTCCAGAACGAAGGTGAGGGCGACCAGGGCCGCGAGGAGCGCGACACTGGCCGTGGTGAAGCGCACGGAGACCCGGGCCTCGGGCACCAGGACGCGCAGGGTGCCGTCGTACCCGCGTCCGGCGAGCCCGGTCTGCAGCCGCGCCGCCCGGTCGAAGGCCCGTACGAACGCGGTGGCGCCGAGCCCGGCGAGGGAACGCCAGGTGGCGGCCCGGGTGGTGTGCCCCAGCCGGGCCGCCTGCGCCTCCCGGATCCGGCGCACGGAGTCCAGGAGCAGGAAGCTCATCCGGTAGGTCACGAGGGCCACGTCCACGACCGGCGCCGGCACCCCGGCCCGCACGAGCCGGGGCAGCAGGTCCGACATGGGAGTGGTGAAGGCGAACAGGAGGACGCCGAGGGAGGCGGCCGAGGTGCGCAGCAACAGCTCCCCGGCATGCACCGGCCCGCCGACGGCCGGGGTGACGAACCCGTCCGGCCCGCCCACCTGAACGAGCAGCGGCAGCGCGCCGGTCACGCAGAAGCCCAACGGCACCCGGTAGGCCCGCCACAGCCGACGGCCGGGCACGCCCGCGGGGCCCAGCAGCACCACGAGCGCGGTCAGCAGGACCAGAGCCGCGCCGGGCCAGGGCGGCAGGGAGATCGCCAGCACGGTGAGGCCGAGACCGAGCACGGCCTTGTCCACGGGATGGCGGCGGCGCCAGCGACTGCTGTGCGCCGCCGCGTCGATCGGCAGCACCCGGGTCAGCCCCGCCCGGCGGAGGACTCCCCGGAGCCACCGGACGAGCCTTCGTCGCCGGATGCGCCGGATGCGCCGGATGCGCCGGATGCGCCGGATGCGCCCTTCGAGGCCGCCGCGGCGGCCGGGGCACTCGCCGCCGCCGTGGCCGCCGCCCTCGCCGTGGACGCCGCGACCGCCACGTCCACCGGCTTGGCCGGAGCCGTGTCGGCCTCCCCGGCCGCGTCGAGCAGTGCCCGGGCCCGGGCCTCGCCCTGGCGTCGACCCCGGTGGATGCCGAAGTAGTAGGCGAGGACCCCCGCGCCGAGGGCGGCCTGGAGGGAGAAGAGTGCCGACTCGATCTCACCGGACGGCGGTTCGTAGAGAGGGGAGAACCACGGCTCGTAGTCCGGCTCTATCTCCGTGATCGCCGTCTCCGCCTCGCCGTCGGCGCCCGTGAAGGGCTCCTCCTTGTGGTCGCCGAGGCCGAGGGCCAGCGGCAGGACGGCGAGTGCGGCCACGGCGAGCAGCAGCAGTGCGTTGATCTTCGTGTTCCGCTTCATCGGGCCACCGCCTTGTTCCCGGTCTCCGTCCCGGCCCCGGCGCGGCTCTGCCCGCCGGTCAGGAGCACGCCGAGCCGGGTCAGTTCGCCCTTGCTCGACTGCACCAGCAGACGCATCACCAACACCGTGAGCAGACCTTCGCTGACCGCGAGCGGGATCTGGGTGACGGCGAAGATGGAGCCGAACTTGCCGAGCGCGCCCAGGAAGCCGCTGCTCGGGTCGGGGAAGGCGAGCGCCAACTGCACGCTGGTGACGCAGTAGGTGACCAGGTCGGCGAAGAACGCGCCGAAGAACACCGTCACCATCAGCGGCACGCCGAAGCGTCGTAGCAGCCGGTAGACACCGTAACCCGCCCAGGGGCCGACGATCGCCATCGAGAAGACGTTGGCGCCGAGCGTGGTCAGACCGCCGTGGGCGAGCAACAGTGCCTGGAAGAGCAGGGTGATGGTGCCGAGCACCGCCATGATCGGCGGCCGGAACAGGATGGCACCGAGGCCGGTGCCGGTGGGGTGGGAGCAACTCCCGGTGACCGACGGGAGCTTCAGCGCGGACAGAACGAAGGTGAAGGCCCCCGAGGCGCCGAGCAGCAGCGTGCTCTCGGGATGCTCCCTGACCTCACGGGTGAGTGCCCTGACTCCGTGGACGACGAACGGCGCGGACGCGACGCCCCAGGCGATCGCGTGCGCCGGAGGAAGGAAACCCTCGGCTATGTGCATGGCTCAGCAGACCCTCTCCAGCACCTCGTGGATGGTTGACGCGCCTTGGCCGGTCTCCTGGCTTACGGGTGACACCGCCCGTGCTCCGCCTTCCCGGGTCCGAAGACCCAGTGGCTGTCCGTGAGGACCGGAGCCGGACTTCCCGATCACAGTGGCGAGGGCCGCACCGGCATCACACCGGATTTCCCGTTCACCAAGGCGTGGTGACAGTAGTGCCCAGATAAGGACGCTGACAAGCGGAGGCGAGGGGCGCGCAGGCGCCGTGCGACAGCTCACACCCCGGCGCACGCCCGGCGCCACGTCGAGAGAACGGACCTGACCGAAAGCAGACGGGAGCTTTACTGCGACGATATTGCAGCTGCCAACATGGCGCACAAGGCTGAGGAGGCTCGACCGCACGACCGCGGCACGAGGACCTCGACCGCACGGACGCGGCGACGCGACGCGAGGCACGCAGAGAAGAAGAGGCGCACGCCCCATGGCTCCTGGTACCGACACCGCCCCCTCGGCCACCGCCGGGACGGGCGGTCTCTCATGGCGGCGGATCCGCGCCACGACGACGCGCGGGGAGTGGGCCGGCCTGGGCGGGATGGCCGGTTTCATCCTGGCGCTGCACCTCGTCGGCTGGTTCACCCTCGTGGTGATCGTCGCCCCCGAGCACTACAGCGTCGGCAGCAGGACCTTCGGCATCGGTATGGGTGTCACCGCCTACACCCTGGGCATGCGGCACGCCTTCGACGCCGACCACATCGCCGCCATCGACAACACCACCCGCAAACTGATGGGGGAGGGGCGACGCCCGCTGTCGGTCGGCTTCTGGTTCTCCCTCGGCCACTCGTCGATCGTGCTCGTCCTCACCTTCCTGCTCACCCTCGGCGTCAAGACGCTCGCCGGACCCGTCCGCGACGACGGCTCCGCGCTGCACGAGGTGACCGGCTGGATCGGCACCACCGTCTCGGGGACGTTCCTGTACGCCATCGCCCTCGTCAACCTGGTGGCCCTGGTGGGGATCTGGAAGGTGTTCCGCGAGATGCGCTCGGGCACCTTCGACGAGGCCGCGCTGGAGGAACGGCTGAACAGCCGGGGCCTGATGAACCGCCTGCTCGGGCGGTTGATGAGGTCCCTCACCAGGCCCTGGCAGATGTATCCCGTCGGCCTGCTCTTCGGCCTCGGCTTCGACACGGCGACGGAGGTCGCGCTGCTGGTCCTGGCCGGTTCGGGCGCCGCCTCCGGGCTGCCCTGGTACGCGATCCTGTGCCTGCCCGTCCTGTTCGCCGCCGGAATGTCGCTCCTCGACACCGTCGACGGCACGTTCATGAACTTCGCCTACGGCTGGGCGTTCTCCCAGCCGGTCCGCAAGGTCTACTACAACCTCACCGTCACGGGTCTGTCCGTGGCCGTCGCCCTCGTCATCGGCACGGTCGAACTCCTCGGCCTCGTCGCCGAGAAGGCCCACCTGCACGGCCTCTTCTGGGACCGGGTCTCCGGCCTCGACCTCAACACCGTCGGCTATGTGGTCGTCGGCCTCTTCTTCGTCACCTGGGCGGTCGCCCTGCTGGTCTGGCGGTTCGCGCGGATCGAGGAGAAGTGGACAGCGGGGTGAACACCCACGAACACCCACCACCCACCCGCACCACGGCACACGGGCGCCCCACCGGCCTCAGGACAAGCCGTCGAGCGGCCGGAGGAAGCGGCGTTCGTACCGCTTGATGCAGCGGGTGTCGCGGGCCAGCGCGAACGCGTCCTGGCACTCCGGATCGGACATGCTGTCCGTGCGGTACCGCTCGTACGCGGCGAGACTGGGAAAGGAGAACAGGGCGTAGGCGATGTCGCTGTCGCTCTCGCTCGGCAGGAAGTAGCCGTGGTGCGTCCCGCCGAAACGGTTGACGAGCCGAACCCAGCGCCGCCCGTACTCTTCGAAGTCCTCAAGTTTGTCGGCGTCGATCTCGTACTTCAGATGAATGGTGATCACGGCTCCATGGTCCCCCGGGGCGCGGGCGACGGCCATGCCGGTCGGCGTCATGGGGTGGGGGAGGTGGTCAAGGCGTCGACGAGCCGGGCGAACTCGGTGCGTTGCCGGGCGGTCGGTGCGGTGTAGAGCGGCGCCTGCAACTCGCCGGGGAGCTGCTCGGCGCGCCGCCGTCGGGGGATCAGGGCCGCGGCGACGGGTTGCGGTTCTCGCCAGCCGTGGTGGGCCGCCTGCTCGACGCCGAGGTTGACGACCATGGCCGCCTGGGCGGTCAGTCCGTACACGCGCACCGCCGCCAGATGGCAGGCACCCCGGTGTTCTCGCTGTACGTGGACGCGCTGCATGGCCGCCCCGACGGGATCGTCTGCGGGGCAGGGCTGCGCGCGCCAGCCGGCGAACAGGGGCAGGGAGGCGGCGTCGGCGGCGTCGACCAGCCGCTGCGCCAAGTGGTCGTCCTCCGCCGAGCCTTCGGACACACTCCAGGAACACATCGGCCCCGTCGGCCCCGTCCCACCGAAGTGCCCAGGCCCCTCAGCGGGCGTGCAGCCCGTCCGTGAGGTGGCCGTGGCTGTGTCGCCATCCGTTCGGGACGCGCCGGGCCCCCGCCAGATGGGGGTGACCGAAGGGGAGGTCGGCGTGCACGTGGGCTCCGTGCACGCCGGCCGCGTGCGCATGGCCCGCGTGCGTCCGGTCCGGCGGTGCGGGAGCCGAGGGTGCGTCGGCGCTCGATGTCGTCGGCCAGAGCCGTACGGCCAGCAGCGCCGCGCCCAGCGCGAGCGAACCCAGGGCGAGCACCGCCCAGTTCAGCCCGGCCGCCGCCCCCAGCCATCCGGCCAGCGGGTACGTCAGCAGCCAGCAGCCGTGCGAGAGGGAGAACTGGGCGGCGAACGCGGCCGTACGTTCCCCGGGCGCCACCGAGCGGCGGACGAGGCGTCCGGTCGGGGTGAGCACCGCCGAGCACGCGGCACCGAACGCGGCCCAGACGACCAGCAGCCCGGGCAGCCGCCAACTCCCGCCCGGTGCCCCCGTGACGGCCCCCAGCCCGGCGAAGACGACGGTCAGCGACAACGCGCCCGGCAGCATCACGGCCCGGTCCGGCACCTTGTCCAGCACCCGGGGCAGCATCAGCGCCACGGCCATGGAACCGGCCCCGTACGCCCCGAGAGCCAGCGGCAGGGCGCCCGCCGACAGGCCCAGCACATCGCGGACGTAGACGACGGAGTTCACCGTCACCATCGCCCCGGCCGCCGCGACCGCGAGGTTCAGGGCGAGCAGGGCCCGCAGCTCGGGCACGCCCAGGAAGAGGCGCGTGCCGGCGGTGGCCCGCGCGTACACGCCGCCCGTGCTCGGGGCGGTGGCGGCGGCCCGCTCGGGCAGGGCGGTCGAGACGACCAGCGCGGCCGAGGCGAGGAAACCGAGGACCGTGCCGCTGAACAGCCCGTCGTAGGTCATCACCGACAACAGGGCGGCCGCGAGGGCGGGGGAGAAGAGGCTCTCCAGGTCGTACGCGAGCCGGGACATCGACAGGGCCCGTGTGTAGTCGCGCTCCTCGGGCAGCACGTCGGGGACGACGGCCTGGAACGTGGGCGTGAACACGGCCGACGCGGACTGCAGGAGGAACACCAGGACGTACACCTGCCAGACCTCGCCGACGAACGGCAGCGACACGGCGATTCCCGCGCGTACCAGGTCCGCCGTCACCATCAGTGCCCGGCGCGGCAGTCGGTCGGCGACCGCGCCGACGGCCGGGGCGATCACCACGTACGCCACCATCTTGATCGCGAGAGCCGTACCGAGGACGGACCCCGCGTCGGCACCCGCGAGGTCGTACGCCAGCAGCCCGAGCGCGACGGTCGCGAGTCCGGTGCCCACCAGGGCGACGACCTGGGCGGTGAAGAGCCGCCGGTAGGCGCGATGACGCAGAACGGCGAGCATGGGCACGGCTCCCCTCGGCGTGGCGTTGCGGTCCGTCCAGCCGAGTGTAGCCATCATGTGCGCACTTGTGCACATGATGGATCGGCAAAGGGCTAGGCTGGGTTCATGCCTGAACGCCATGCCGTGTCACCTGCGTCCGGTGCGCATCTGCGCGCTCCTGACAGCGCACGGCTCACCGAGGCGACCGGAGTGTTCGCGATGCTCTCCGACGTCACCCGGCTGCATCTGCTGTGGCTGCTCGCGCAGGGCGAGTCGGACGTCGGCTCCCTGGCCGACCGCTGCGAGGCGTCCCGCACGGCCGTCAGCCAGCATCTGGCGAAGCTCCGGCTCGCCGGGCTCGTGGACACCCGCCGCGAGGGGCGGCACATCTACTACAGCCTCGCCGACGGGCACCTCAAGCGCCTGGTGGTGGAGGCGCTCAGCCACGCGGACCACCGGGTCAGCGGCCAGGCACCGCACGACTGAGGACGGCCCGTGACCGCCGAAGATCCGCCGTCCCGCCTCCGGCACCGAGGAGGCCCGCCCGGGACCGGCGAGCCCGTGAGGCCGGACCGTCCCGCTACCGGACGGGTGGGCGCCGTGGTGGCCGTGCTGACCGCCGGGCTCGTGCTGTTCCCCCGTGCGGTCCCCAACTCCGTGGGCCGGCTGGGCAGTCTGCTGGAGGCGTTCCTGCCCTGGCTCGGCCTGGTGGCCGTGGTGCTGCTCGGCGTGGGACTCCTGCACCGCTCGGCCGTCGCGCTGCTGGCCCTCCTGCTTCCGGTGGCGGCCTGGACGTACACCTTCGGCGGGCTGCTGCTGCCCGGTGCGCGGCCCGGTCCGCGGGACCTCCTCGTGGTGCAGCACAACGTCAGCGACGAGAACACCGACCCGGCGGGCACGGCCCGAGCCCTGGCCGACGCCGAGCCCGATCTCATCGCGCTGGAGGAACTGGTGCCCACGGCACTGCCGGTCTACGAGAGGACACTCGCCCGCCAGTACCCCCACCACGCGGTCCGGGGCACCGTCGGCCTCTGGTCGAGGCATCCGCTCACCGGGACCCGCCTGCTGGACATCAAGCCCGAGGGGATCGAGGAGGACTGGAGCCGCGGGCTCAGGACCTCGGTCCGTACCCCGCACGGCGACCTCGCGGTGTACGTCGCCCACCTGCCGTCGGTCCGTGTCGGGGCGGGCGGGCTCGCGTCGCAGTGGCGGGACGAGAGCGCCGGCCTGCTGGGCCGGGCCGTCGCCGCGGAGACGCGGAACCCGGTGATCCTGCTGGGCGACCTCAACGGCACGGTCGACGACCGCGGCCTCGCGCCGCTCACCGCACGGCTGAACGTGGCGGAGCGCGGCTTCGCCTTCAGCTACCCCGCCGGTCTGCCGCTCACCCGGATCGACCAGGTCATGGCCCGCTCGGCGACCGTCGCCGACATCCGCGCCCTGCCCGCCACCGGCAGCGACCACCTGCCGGTCGCCGCCCGGATCACCCTGGGCTGACCACCGGATCGATGGACCGCAGCGTCGGCACGACCTCCTCGATCGAGCCGTCCGCCGCGAACACCAGCCGGTCCAGGGTGGATTCCCGGCGGACGCCGTCACCGCGCGGGGTGCCGGGGCCCGGAATCGCGAACCGGTGGTAGCAGATGAACCAGTCGTCGGTGCCCGGGACGTTCACGACCGTGTGATGGCCGGTGGCGAGGATCCCGTACTCCGGGCGCTTGCGCAGGATCACCCCCTTCTCGGTCCACGGGCCCAGCGGGGTGGGGCCGGTGGCGTAGGCGACGCGGTAGTCCTCGCTGCGGGTGTCGTCCTCCGACCACATGAAGTAGTAGACGCCCCGCCGTTTGACGACGAAGGCCCCCTCGCGGAAGTTCTCCGGGGTGAACCGCCGTACCCGCGCCGGGTCGAAGGACACCATGTCCTCGTCGAGCGGTACGCCGTACGCCTCGCTGTTGCCCCAGTAGAGATACGTCGTGCCGTCGTCGTCCGTGAGGACGGCCGGGTCGATCATCTGGCCCGCGTAGTCGTCGCGCCCGATGAGCGGCCGGCCCAGGGCGTCCCGGAAGGGGCCGGTCGGGCTGTCGCCGACGGCCACGCCGATCTGCTGGTCGGCGCAGAAGTAGAAGTAGTACGACCCGTCGCGTTCCCCGGCGGCCGGCGCCCAGGCGTGGCGGTCCGCCCAGCTCACGTCCGACTCCAGATCGAGGACGACGCCGTGGTTCTCCCAGTGGACCAGGTCGTCGGAGGAGAACACCTCGAACCGGGTGCCGCCCCAGCCCTCGAAGCCGTCCGTCGTCGGATAGATGTAGTAACGGCCTTGGAACTCCTGGATGTCGGGGTCGGCGTACAGTCCCGGCAGCAAGGGGCTGCGCATCGGCACGGCCTCCACCGTCCAGGTGCGGGCGGTGCCTTCGGCCGCGGTGACGGTGTAGCTCCGCGGGGTGCGGAAATCCCGCGGGGTGCCCGACGCGGGCTCGATCCGGGAGCCCACCGACAGGTCGAACTCCGGGGCGAGACCGTCGAGTTCGGTGCCCGGGTGCACAGGCAGAACGACCTTCGACGCGGCGTCGTCGACGATCGCGTACGCCTTCAGTCCTTCCGGCACGGTGGCGTCGACGACGGACGCGGGCGGCGCGAACCCGGCGAGGAGCCGCTCGTACTCGGCTCGCGTCACCGGCAGCACCGAGCCGTGCCGCGCGCCGGGCGGGAGCGCGAACTCCTCACAGGGCGTCCACCGTCCGGAATCCAGGTCGGTGGTCTCGAAGGGCACATAGCCGCGCCCGCTGAACTCGTCGACGAACAGGTACCACGTGCGGTCGTCCGCGTTCGACCTGAAGACGATCGGCCCCTCACCCTGCTCGACGGCCCCCTGACCGATCCGGTCGCCCACGAAGTCGTACGAGGTGTCGCGCAGCCCCTTCGACTTCTCCACCGTGATGAACTTTCCGCCGGGCGCGGCGGGGGAGTGGGCACGTTCGTCCTTGGTGAAGCGGTAGTAGGCGCCGTCGTGCCGGACGACGGTCGAGTCGATGACCGAGTGGCCGGGGTCGTTCCACAGCCGGGGCTCACTGAAGACACGGAAGTCACGGGTGGTCGCGTACAGCATCCTGTTGTGGGTGTCGGCGGTGTGGTCCGGGTCGTCCTCCCCGTACAGCTTCGACGCCCAGAAGACGACGAACGCGCCGAGTTCCGGGTCGTAACAGGCCTCGGGCGCCCAGACGTTGCCGGCCGTGTCGGGGGCGACGCGTACGAGTCGGCCGTCGGTCCAGTGCACCAGATCGGTGCTCTCCCAGACCATGAGCGAGGTGCTTCCGGTGCGCTGCACCTGGTCCCAGTCGCCGTCCGGCTCCCCGTGCATCCTGAGGTCGGTGGCGATCAGATGGAACCGGTCGCCTTCCGGGGCGCGCACGAGGAACGGATCGCGCAGCCCGCCCGTCCCGAGGTCCGAGGTGAGCACCGGCGCCCCGCCGTTCAGCTCACGCCAGCGCAGCGGGTCGTCGCCCCGGCTGAGCGCGAACCGGATCCGCTCGCCGTCCGGGCTGTCCTCGCCGGTGAAGTAGACGAAGACGTATCCGGCGTACTCCTGCAAGCCGACCTCCAACGCTGCGGGCTTTTGGCACTTCGTGTGGGAAACCCCCGTCGAAGAGTGTTGCTATCTGTGCCGAGCGGCGTCAATCGGCACAGGGCGCCGGGGCGGTGCCGAAAGTTTCGAGGAGGCGGGTGTCCTCTTCCCGTGCGGTCAGCTCTCCAGTCGGCGCAGTCGTTCCGCGTCGCAGGTGCGCGGGCAGGTGGAGCAGGCCTCGGCGGGGCGGATCGTGTAGTAGAGGCAGCACCCGAGACGGGTGCGGGTCGGGTGCTCGTGGCCGTCGCTGGTGCGCAGGGAACGGAAGTCGGCGCCGCCGGGGAAGGGGGCCTGGGCGGCGGGCAGGACGGCGGAGGCGGCCCGGACGCCGGCGGCCTCGTCGCCGCGCGTCCGCCCGAGGTACCAGAGGCCGGAGACCAGGTCGTCGGAGACCAGACCCCACAGCGCGCGCGAGCCGCGGCGGACGTACGGGCCCATCACCTCCAGCACCGGACCCATGTGGTCCGCCACGGCGGCCCTCAACTCGGCGCGCAGCGCCTCCTGGTGGGCGACGACCCGGGTGCCGGGCAGGGGCGCGGCCGGGTCGTCCGGGAGGCAGGCCAGGGCGGTGCCGGGGGTGATCTCGAAGGTGCCCGACGTGAGGTCGACCCGTATGTCGCCGGGGTCGATGCGGGGCACGCGACGCTCCAGGTACCACACGCCGCTCATCAACAGGCTCACCGACCACGCGTAGTCGTGCAGGGCGCGGGAGGCGGCGACATGCCGGGGCGCGGTGTGGTCGTGCCGCTCCCGGATGCGGGCGGCCTCCGCCTCCACGAAGGCCTCGACGTCCTCCTGGCCGTCCGTCAGGCCGACGGTGCCGACGGCCGATCGGCCGGGCTCGACGATCCGCACGGACAGTGCCTCGCAGATCGCGTCCAGGCGGCGGAAGGCGGCGGAGAGGAGCACCGGGACGGGCGTGGCGATGTCGGCCTGGGCGGTCTCCAGGTGGGCCACGGTCATCGATAACTCCAGAGCGTGAAGGGTTTGGCGAGTTGAGGAGGTAAGGCTTACCTTAGCTGCAAGATCGCGAGCCGATGACCATGCGGGGTGTGAAGTAGTCGTGTGCGTCGTTGACCAGCGAAGTTACTTGCGAGTTGATCAAGGGCGTTGTGGATCACAGTGAGTGCGCGGCCGTTGAAAGCTAAAGCATGCCTAACCTAAGCTCACGTTTCGTGACTGCGACCGAACGGGCCGCGCCGACCGGCGTGCGCCCGCGTGCCCTGAGGCACCTGCCCCTGTTCCTCGGCGGAATCGGCGCGCTGGCGCTGTGCGCCGCGCTGAGCCTCGCCCTCGGAGCCCGCTCCGTCCCTCTGTCCACCGTGCTCGACACACTGTCGGGACACGTCGAGGGCCGGGACGCCCTGGTGGTGACGGGACTTCGGCTGCCGCGCACGGTCATCGGCCTCGCGGTCGGCTCCGCCCTCGCAGTCGCGGGCGCCGTGGCCCAGGGGATCACCCGCAACCCGCTGGCCTCCCCGACCACCCTGGGCATCAACGCGGGTGCGGGGTTCGCGGTCGTCGTCGCCATCTTCGCGCTGCGACTCACCGACTCCGTCGAGTACGTGTGGTTCGCCTTCGCCGGAGCCGCCGCCGCGGCCGTCCTCGCCCAGGGGCTGGCCCGCCGTGCCGGGGACATCGACCCGGTCCGGCTGGCCCTCGGCGGTACGGTGCTCCAACTGGTGCTGCTGTCCTGGACGTCGGCGGTCATGCTGGCGAGTCAGCGCACCCTGGACGAGGCGCGCTTCTGGCTGGCGGGCTCCCTCGCCGGGCGCCAACTCGACACGCTCTACCCGGTGTTGCCGTCCCTGCTGCTCGGCCTGCTGCTCGCCGGGGCCGTCGCACCCGCACTCAACGCCCTCGCCCTGGGCGACGACTCGGCCCAGGCGCTCGGCGTACCGGTCACCCGCGTCCGGCTCGCCGGAGGCCTCGCGGTCGTCCTGCTCGCCGGATCCGCGGTCGCCGTGGCCGGCCCGGTCGCCTTCATCGGGCTCGCCGCACCCCACCTCGTCCGCCCGCTCCTCGGCGGCGACCACCGCCTCCTCGTCCCCGGCTGCCTCATCGCCGGCCCCCTGCTCCTCCTCACCGCCGACATCCTCGGGCGCCTGGTCATCCGCCCCGCGGAACTGGAGGTCGGCATCGTCACCGCGTTCCTCGGCGCACCCCTGCTGGCCATGCTCGCCCGGAAGGCCGCCCGATGACCCTGACGTACAAGGCGGCCGTACGACAGGGCGCGCGTCGCCCGCCCGAACGGGCCCGCCTCCTCGCGTACGGCACGACCGGTCTCCTCGCCCTGCTCGCGCTGGTCACGGTCGCCGTCTCCGCGGGGGAGATGAGCATGCCCGCGTCCGTGGCGCTCCGCGCGCTGCTCGGGTTCGGTGATCCGGGCGATGTGCTGGTGGTGCGGGAGTTCCGGGCGCCCCGTGCCGTCGCCGCCGTCGTGGCCGGTGCCGGACTGGGGGCGGCGGGCTGCGTCCTGCAACGGCTGTTCCGCAACCCCCTCGCCTCCCCGGACGTGATGGGGGTGACGGGCGGGGCCTCGCTCGGCGCCGTCGCCCTGCTGGCCGCCGGTGCCTCCCAACTGCTCATCCCGGTAGGCGCGTTGGCCGGTGGCCTGCTGGCCGCGTTGCTGCTCGGGGTGTTCGCCTGGCGGTCCGGCCTCGTCGTCACCCGGCTCGTCCTCACCGGCCTCGCCGTCCAGGCGGGCCTTGCCGCCGCCGTCAACTTGATGATCGTGCGCTTCCCCGCCGAACTCGCCGGCTCGGCACTCCAGTGGACGACCGGGTCGGTGTACGGCCGCACCTGGACGGAGCTCTGGGGCGCCGGCGCCGCCACGCTGCTCGCCCTGGCCGCCGCGCTGGTCACCCACCGCCGCCTCGCCGTGCTCGACCTGGGCGACGAATCGGCGGGCGCCCTCGGCCTCGACACCTCCGCCGCGCGCCTGCAACTACTCCTCGTCGCCGTCACGTTGGCCTCCCTGGCGGCGGCCCTCGCGGGCCCGGTCACCTTCGTCGCCCTCGCCGTCCCACACCTCGTCCGCTTCCTCACCGGCCCGCCCACGACGGCGACGCTCGCCCTCGCCGCCCTCACCGGTGCCGTCCTCCTCCTCGCCGCCGACCTCGCCGTCCAACACCTCCTCCCCGTGGAGGGCCTGCCGGTCGGCGCCGCCACCGCGACGTTGGGGGCGCCGTGGCTGCTGGTGCTGATGTTCCGTCAGAGTGCGCCGGGGAGGGGTGTGTGAGCGCGCGGTTGGTGGGGGGTGCGTGCGGGGTCGTCGGCGGGTGCGGGGCCGGTGGGGCTTCTCGCGCAGTTCCCCGCGCCCCTGAAAAGCAGGGGCTGCGCCCCGTGCTTTTCAGGCCCGCAGGGCCGTGGCTTTCAGGCCCGCAGGGCCTGAAGCCTTTAGGGGCGCGGGGAACTGCGCGACCAGCCCCCACCCACCCGCACCCGCCGACGACCCCGCACTCACCCCCCCACCAGCCGCGCCCCCGGCCCACCCCAGGAGCCCCCCATGCCCCCCACCAACCAACTTTCCACACAGGGCCTCGACCTGCGCTACGGCGACCGGACCGTGGTCGGCGGGCTCGACCTGACGCTGCCCGGCGGGGCCGTGACCGCGATCGTCGGACCCAACGCCTGCGGCAAGTCGACCCTGTTGCGAGGACTGAGCCGACTGCTCGCGCCCACCGCCGGGACGGTCACCCTCGACGGCTGCGACATCCACCGCATGACCGCCCGCGCACTGGCCCTGCGGATGGGACTGCTGCCGCAGCAGCCCGTCACCCCCGAGGCGATCACCGTCGAGGCGCTCGTACGGCTCGGGCGGTACCCGCACCAACGCCTGCTGAGCCCCTGGTCGGCCGCCGACCAGCGGGCCGTGGACGAGGCGCTGGACCGCACCGGCACGACGGTGCTGCGGGACGAGCCCGTCGACAGACTCTCCGGCGGCCAGCGCCAACGCGCCTGGATCGCTCTGGCGTTGGCGCAGGACACCGAACTGCTCCTGCTCGACGAACCGACCACCTTCCTCGACCTCCGGCACCAGCTCGACGTCCTCGACCTGGTCGCCGCCCTGCACGCCGAGGCCGGCCGCACCGTCGTGATGGTGCTGCACGACCTCGGACAGGCCGCCCGTTACGCCGACCACATGGTCGTGCTCAAGGACGGGCGCCTCGCCGCCGCCGGCCCGCCGGCGAAGGTGCTCGACGCGGACCTGGTCAAGTCCGTGTTCGACGTGGACTGCCGGGTCGTTCCCGACCCGGAGACCGGCACACCGCTGGTCGTCCCGAAGAGCGCCGCGGCACGGCACACCACCGCGCCCGCCGTCGCCTGACCGACCCGCCCCCGCCGTCCGACCGACCGCCTACTCACCCACCTGCCGACTCCTCCCTCTCCCACGCGTTCACTCACTCTCCGAGAAAGTCCACCCCCTCATGCTCAAGCGATCACCCCTGCGCGGATTCGGCCGTCCCACCGCCGCGCTGCTCACCGTCGTCCTCGGCACGGGCCTTCTGGCCGCCTGCGGCGACTCCGGCACGACGAAGGCGGACGACACCGTGCGGGCCGGTGCCGACGGCGCCGCCTTCCCCCGCACCCTCACGACCGTGATGGGCGACGTCGAGATCCCGGCGCAGCCCAAGAAGGTCGTCGTCCTCGACACCGGCGAGCTCGACGACGTCACCCTGCTCGGCATCGACCCGGTCGGCGCCGTCGCCCCGCACTTCAAGACGGAGGGCGGCTTCCCCACGTATCTGGAGGGCGACCTCGAGAACACCACGGACGTCGGCCCCCTCCTGGAGCCGAACCTGGAAAAGATCGCCTCTCTCCGGCCCGACCTGATCCTGTCCTCCAAGGTCCGCCACGAGAAGGTCTACGACAAGCTCAGCGCCATCGCCCCGACCGTCTTCACCGAGACCACCGGCGGTGTGTGGAAGGAGAACCTCAAGGTCCACGCCGAGGCGCTGGGCCTGGAGGACGAGGCCGAGGCCGAGCTGGAGAAGTACGAGACGCGGGCCGAGGCGCTCGGTGAGGAGATCAAGAAGAAGGACGGCACTCTGCCGACCGTCTCCGTCGTCCGTTTCGTCGCCGGCCCGACCAGGCTCTACGCCTCCAACTCCTACAGCGGTGTCGTCCTGGACGACGTCGGCTTCCGGCGCCCGAAGTCGCAGATCTCCGACGACCCGGCCGTGACCATGAAGGACGTCAGCCCCGAGGAGATCGACCGGGCCGACGCCGACCTGATCTTCGTCACCACCGCCGACACCCCGGACAAGACCCAGCAGAAGCAGGTCACTTCCAACCCCGTCTGGAAGGACCTGCCCGCCGTCGAGGACGGCAAGGTCTTCGAGGTCCCGGACGAGACCTGGATGTCCGGCATCGGCGTCCAGGCCGCCGAGGAGATGCTCGCCGACATCGCCAAGGCCACCGGCGTCGAACTCCCGAAGCAGTAACTCCCGCGGTACCCGGGGCGGGCCCCACCACGAGACGGGCCCGCCCCGCCCCACCCCCCCACCCGCTAGCGGAAGCCGTGCACCACCCCATGCGCCTGTACCTGCTCGCCCTCAACCCCACCGACTCCGTCACCGAGGGCTTCCTGCCCGCCGCCGTCCGGCTGGGCCTGGACGTCACCCTCCTCACCGACCAGCCCGACGCACACCGCGCTGCCCGCCCGGAGCACCCCGGGATCGAGGTCCTCGGCTGCGACGTACGGGACCACCGCGCCGTCATCAGCCGGATCTCCACCCACCACCGGCCCGACGCGATCTTCACCAACAGCGACCACCTCCAGACCCAGGCCGCCCTCGCCGCCCACTACTTCGACCTCCCCGGCAAGGACTGGCGGGCCGCCCTGCGCACCAAGGACAAGGGCGAGATGCGCCGCCACCTCGCCGCGGCCGGCGTGGACGCCGTATGGTCCGAGGAGATCACCGCTCCGGCCGACCTCACCGGCCCTCTCGTCGTCGACGCCCCGTACCCCTGTGTCGTCAAGCCCCGCGAAGGCGTGGCAAGCGAGGACGTCGTGCTCGTCGACACCGCCGCGGACCTCGTGGCGCGCGCCGGGGAAATCCTGGGCCGGCGCCCCGGCGCCACCCTGGTCGTCGAGGAGTACCTGCCCGGGGAGCTGTACACCCTGGAAACCCTCGGCGACGGGCGCGTGCGGCATGTGCTCGGCGGATTCCACACGGAGCTGTCCCCGCCGCCGTACTTCATCGAGGAGCGGCTCACCTTCGTCCCCGCCCACCCCGAACCGGTCGTCGCGCAGGTGCTCGCCCAACTCGACGCGCTGGGCGTAGGGTTCGGAGCCTGTCACACCGAGTTCGTCGTCCACGACGGCCGGGCCCGCGTCATCGAGGTCAACTACCGTGCCATCGGTGACCAGTGCGATCTGCTGCTGGCCCAGCTCCTCGACATCCCGCTGTTCGAGCACATCCTCCGCACCCACCTCGGCGATCCGCTCCCCGCCGACCTGGGCATCCGGCGCGACGGCGCGGCCCGCCTGGAGTACCCCTGCGCCGACCGGGCCGGCACTCTCGTCACCGCCCCCGCCGCGACCGACGTCACCGTCGACGGCGTGCGTCTGACGTACCGCCCGCTGCGCGCACCCGGCGAACACCACGAGCTGTACGGGACCAACCGCGACTACCTCGGCGTCCTGCGAGCCACCGGCACCGCTCAGCAGAGCGTGGACCGGGCGGTGGTAGGCTTCCTCGCCGACCGGCGCTGGGAGATCCAGCCGTGACCGCCGTAGCGCCCGAGGGCACCCCCGGGTCCGCCGCGGCCCCCGGCGCCCCGGGAGGCACCCCCGAGACCGGTTTCGCCGCCGCTCCCATGCACGCCCCCGGCACCGGAACCGGAACCGAGGACGGCGCCACGGCCACGACCGCGGACGCCACCGAGGCCGAGCTGCTCACCCGTGTGCTCGGCGCGCTCCTCCGCGAGGACGTCGTGGGCCTGCGCACCCGCGGTACGCCCCTCGACCGCCCGGACGGCCCCTGGCTGCGCCTGCCCACCCCCGACGGCGACGCCCTCCTCCTCCCGGTCACCGAGGACGGCTTCCAGCACACCTTCGCCGCCCGACTGCCCCTGATCGTCCGGGAGTCGGACGGCACCCGCCTCCCCACCTGCGACACCGTCCTCGCCGCGCTGCGCGCCCTCGCCGACCCCGTCGACCGCGACGGCTTCGACGCCTTCGCCGAGGAGTGCCGCCAGACCCTCGCGACGATGCGGCTGCACCAGGCGACGGCGCAGGAGATCGCCGAAGGGCTCACCGAGCTGTACGGCGCCGACCTCGCCGACTGGACGGGGCTGACCGGCTGCCTGGCGTACGAGACGCTCGCCGCGCGCCTCGACCACCCGGTCTACCCGACCGCACGCGGCCGCTCCGGCCTGGACGAGGAGCAACTGCGCCGCTACGCGCCCGAGTTCCACCCGACGTTCGCGCTCCGGTGGCTCGCCCTCCCCAGGGAGTCCGTCACCGTCGCCGGGGACCTCCCGGACGGCTGGCCCACCCCCTCCGGGCTCGGACTCGCGGGCCTCGACCACACCCATGTCGCCCTGCCCGTGCACCCGTCGACCGTCGGCGCGCCCCTGGACGCGGCACTGCGCGAGGCGGGGCTCGCGGACCGGGCCGTACTCGCCGACCGGCCGTACCTCCCCGTCGTACCCACCCTGTCGATGCGTACGGTCGCACCCACCGCCGCTCCCTCCCTGCACCTCAAACTCCCCCTGGCCACCGCCACCCTGGGCCTGCGCAACAAGCGGTCCATCAAGCCCGGGACCCTCGTCGACGGCGCCGCCGGACAACGGCTGCTCGCGCAGGTGACCGACCGAGAACCGCGCCTCCGGGGCCGGGTGCTGCACGCCGACGAGACGGTGTACGCGCACGCCGGACACGAACTCCTCGCCGTCCTGTGCCGCCGCTACCCGACGGACCTCGGCGACTGCGCCGTCGTCCCCATGGCCGCTCTCCTCGCCGAGGCCCCCGGCGGGCGACTGGTCGTCGACCACCTCGCCGACCGCTTCCACGCCGGTGACCCGATCGCGCTGCTCGACGCCGTGCTCACCCTGCTGTTCGACTGGCAGACCACGCTCTTCGGCTACGGCATCGCCCTGGAATCGCACCAGCAGAACGTCTCCCTGGTGTTCGGCCCCGACCCCGGCGACCTGCGCCTGCTGCTGAAGGACAACGACGGGCCCCGCGTCAACCGCGCCCGCCTGACCGCCAGGCTCGGTGCGGACGGGGCAAGCCTGGGCTTCGACGACACCCGCACCTTCACCACCGACGACCGCGCGGTGGCCGACCTCTTCACCACCGTCACCGTCCATCTGTGCGCCGGCGCCTACGCGTTCGGCCTGGCCCGGCACGGCCGTGCCCCGCTGGCCGAGCTGCTGCGTCTCGTCCGGGACCGTCTCACCGAGGCCGTCGACCGGCTCGGCGGCGACGCGGCCGTCGTCCTGCGCGAGCGGGTGCTGAACGCGCCCGAGCTTCCGGTGAAGGCGATGGTGACCGCCGGGACCCTGCTCAGCAAGGCCCGCTCGGGCGCCGCCGACATCAACAAGCACTACACCACCGGGCCCAACTACCTCCTGGAGGAAGGTGGTTCGCCATGACCGCCGAGGCGCTCGCGGTCTCGCGCCCCGCGTTCGGCCGCCGGCAGGTGCACGCCGTGGCCGCCTGCTACTTCGTGGCGTCGTTCGCCGCCCTGGGGCTGCCGCCCTACTTCACCGAGATACTGCCCGAACTGGGCGACCGCGCGGCCGGCTGGGCGGGTGTCCTGTACGTCGTCCCCACCGTGTTCAGCGCGCTCGCGGCACCCCTGTGGGGGCGGCTCGCCGACCGCTTCGGGCGCAAACGGCTGCTGCTGCGGGCCCAGTTGGGCCTCGCCGTCTCCTTCCTGCTGGCGGGCTGCGCCGACTCGCTCCCCATGTTCACGGTGGCGCTGGTCCTCCAGGGCATCCTGGGCGGCACCTTCGCCGCCTCGAACGGCTATCTGGGTGCCGCCCTGGACGGCCCGCGACTGTCGAAGGCGCTGACGCTGATGCAGGGCAGCGCGCGGGCCGCCCTCGTCCTCGCGCCGATCGTCGTCGGCACACTGTCGCCGTGGCTGTCCCCGCACCGCCAGTACGCCCTCCTCGCGGTGCTCCCGCTCGCCGCCGCCCTGCTGCTGGCCGCGCTGCCCGAACCGCCCGAGGCCGAGGAGACGGCGGAACGAGAGGCGGAGGCCGCCGGCGCCGCCCCCAGCGCCGCGCTGCGCCGGCTCTACGCCCTGGAGTTCGCCTTCGTGTTCTCCACAGTGATCTCCTTCCCCTATCTCATCGCCCTCGTCGAGGAACGCCTCCCCGGCGCCTCCGCCGCCCTGTCCGGCCTGCTCTTCGCCCTGCCGCACCTCTGCTACCTGCTCACGGCCCTGGCGGTGCACCGCGCCGTGCACACCCGCCCCCGGCACGGCATCGCCCTCGGGTTCGCGCTGATCGCCCTGGGTCTCGCCGGACACGGCGTCGCCGACACCCTGCCCACCCTCGTCGCCGTACGGCTGCTCCTCGGTGCCGGTCTCACCCTCGGCATGGTCGGCCTGTCGGTCCTGGCCGCCGACTGCGCCCGGGGCCGTGCTCCCGGCGGGATGTTCGGCTCCCTGGAGTTCTTCTCCAAGGCAGGCGCCGTCGCCGCCGGAGTGACCGCCGCCGTGGGCAGCGCCCGGTTCGGGCCCGCCGCACCGGTGCTCATAGGCGGCGGCATGGCCGCCCTCACCGTCTTCGCGACCCTCCTGCCCCCACACCCGCGTACCCGCTGGAGCCACTGAATGTCCCCGCTCGCCGACTCGCTCGGTACCACCCACCTGCCCACCGCCGACGACGCGGTGGTCCACACCCTCCTCAACTGCCTGCTGCGGGAGGTGTCCGGCCCCGAACACCAGACCGCCGTCATCGACGGTCACCTCCTGCTGCGCCTGCCCCGCCGCGGCCTCCTCCTCCGGGTCGCCCTGCGGCGCAGGTCGCTCCTGGGCGCCCACCGCTTCACCGGCCCCGTCCACGAGCAGTCCCACACCGGCTGGACCGTGCTCGACTGGCGCCGCCTCGCCGAGTACACCCACGACGAACTGTCCCTGCGCACCGGCGTCCGCAACGACGAGTTCCTGGACCAGATCGACTCCAGCCACCGCACCGTGGCCACCGCGCTCGCGGCCCGCGGGACCGGCGGGCCCACCGGCCGCGGTGCCGCCACGCCCGGCCCGCACGACAGCGCCCCCCACGGGCTGCCGGACTACCTCGCCTCCGAGCAGTCCCTGCTCTTCGGCCACCGCTTCCACCCCACCCCCAAGGCCCGCACGGGCGACGCGGATGCCTGGCAGTCGTACGCCCCCGAGGCCGGCGCCGCCTTCCCGCTGCGCCACCTCGCCGTACGCGACCACCTGATCGCCGAGGAGACCGCCGAGGCGGGCGCCACGGCCGTGTTCGACCGGGAACACGGTGACGTCCCCGAGGGCTACCGACTGCTGCCCGCCCACCCCTGGCAGTACGCGATGCTCCGCGAACACCGGCTGCTGCGGGAGGCGTTGGGCTGCGGCGACATCCTCGACCTGGGACCCGGCGGCCGGGAGTACGCGGCCACCGCCTCCGTCCGCACCCTCTTCGACGGCGACTCCTTCCTGAAGTTCAGCCTCAACGTCCGCATCACCAACTGCCTTCGCAAGAACGCCAGTTACGAACTCTCCGGCGCCGTCGCCCTCACCCGTGTGCTCGCCCCCGCCCTCACCGACCTGGAGACCCGCTTCCCCGGCAGCGCGATGCTCCGCGAACCCGCCTACCGCAGCCTCGCCCTCCCCGGCCCCGACGGCACCCCCGACCGGGCCCTCCTCGAAGGCTTCGGTGTCATCGTCCGCGAGGGCCTGTCCCGGCGGCTGCTGCCGGGCACGACCCCGCTGCTGGCGGCCGCCGTCGCCGACGAGTACCCCACCAGCGCCGCGCACGTCTCCCGCCTCCTCGACGGAGCCGGCCCGCGGACCGCCCTGCACTGGTGGCGGGCGTACCTGCGCCTGCTCGTCCCGCCCGTGCTCTCCGCCTACTTCGACCACGGCCTCGTCCTGGAACCCCATCTGCAGAACGTCCTGATCTGTGTCGACGGCGACGGGATGCCCGCCCAGGTCCTCTTCCGCGACCTGGAGGGCACCAAGCTCGTCCCCGACCACCACGCCGACACCCTCGCCGCGCTCCCGCCCGAGGTTGCCGGTCCGATGTCGTACGACGCGCAGCGCGGCTGGGACCGGGTCGTGTACTGCCTGCTGGTCAACCACGTCGCCGAACTGCTCGCCGCGCTGGCCGACCTGCACCCGGAGACCGAGGCCGACCTGTGGGCCGCGGTCCGGGCGACCATCCGGGGCTATGCCGACGAGGAGGGCTGCCCGCCCCGCCTCGCGGCCCTCCTCGCGGGCGTCCCGCTCCCCGCCAAGACCAACCTCCTCACCCGCTGGGAACGCAAGGCCGACCGCGAGGCCGGTTACGTCCGTCTCCCCTCACCCCTCGCCGAGGACGTCCTGCGCTGGAGCCCCCGGTGAACCACGAGCCCCGGACGAGCCACGGGCACGTCATGAGCCAGGAGCCCCCGATGACCCTTCCCACCCCCACCCCCGCCGTCCGCGACCGCGTCCTGACCCTGTCGCCCACCGAACTGCCCGCCTACGTCTACGACTTGACGGCCCTGCGGGAGCACGCCGCACAGGTGCGCGGCACGCTGCCCGAGCGGGTCGAGCTGTACTACGCGGCCAAGGCCAACCCGGAGCCGGAGATCCTGGCCGCGCTCGGCCCGTACGTCGACGGCTACGAGGTCTCCTCCGGCGGTGAGCTCGCCCATGTCGCCGAGGCGGTCCCGGGCCGCCCCCTGGCCTTCGGCGGGCCCGGCAAGACCCCCGACGAGATCCGGACCGCTCTGGAGCGGGGGGTCGAACGCTTCCACGTCGAGAGCGAGCACGATCTGCGTGTGCTCGCCGAGCTGGCACGCCGGGTGGCGCCGCCCACGCGGGTCGGGGTGCTGCTCCGCTTCAACCTCGCGGTGGCCGACGGCTCGCTCGCGGGCAGCTCGCTCGCGATGGGCGGACGGCCCACCCCGTTCGGCCTGGATCCCACACGGGCACCGCACGTGCTCCGCCCCCTCACGGACGGCACCCACCCGCACCTCGAACTGCTCGGTGTCCACGCCCACCTGGCGAGCGGACTCGACGCATCCCGACAACTCTCCGTGGCCCGCTCCATCGTGCGGTGGGCGACCGGCCTGGGCGTACCGGTCGCCGAGGTGAACGTGGGCGGCGGCATGGCCGTCGACTACACGCGCCCCGAGAGCCGCTTCGACTGGCAGGCGTACGGCGAAGGACTGGCCGAACTCGTCGACAGCCACCCGGAGCTGACGCTGCGTATCGAACCCGGCCGCGCGCTCACCGCGTACTGCGGCTGGTACGCCACCGAGGTGCTGGACGTGAAGCGCAGCCACGGCGAGGAGTTCGCCGTGGTCCGGGGCGGCACGCACCATCTGCGCACCCCGGCCACCAAGGGACACGACCAGCCGTGCTCGGTGCTGGCGGTGGAGGAGTGGCCCCACCCCTGGCCGCGCCCGGCGGCCGAGGGGGAGTACGTCAGCCTCACCGGACAGCTCTGCACGCCGAAGGACCTGCTCGCCCGGGACACCCGCGCTCCCGGGCTGCGTGCGGGGGACCGGGTGGCCTTCGCCCTCGCGGGCGCGTACGCCTGGAACATCTCGCACCACGATTTCCTGATGCATCCGCGGCCCGGTTTCCACTTCCTCACCCCGGCCGATGGGGGAGTGTGACCGTTGACAGGCGGACCGGTCCGGCGCAGACTCGTCCTCGATAAGTGAAGTGATGTTCACCAGGCGAACAAGGTCGGGGCCCGGAGGACGGGACACGGCTCGTCCTCAACGACGAGGAGTACTCAATGCACACCACCGTCGGCATCATCGGCGGCGGCCCCGCGGGGCTGCTGCTGGCCCGCCTGCTGCACAACGCGGGAATCGACAGTGTGGTTCTGGAGCGCAAGGACCGCACCTATGTCGAGCAGCGCCAGCGCGCGGGAATCCTGGAGCAGGCCACCGTCGACGTCCTGCGCTCCGCCGGGGCGGGCGCACGGCTGGACGCCGAGGGCATCCCCCACGACGGTATCGAGCTGCGCTTCGGCGGCCGAGCCCACCGCGTCGACTTCCCCGAGCTGACCGGCGGCCGCCGGGTCTGGGTCTACGCCCAGACCGAGGTGGTCAAGGATCTCATCGCCCTCCAGCTCACCGACGGCGGACCTCTGCTGTTCGAGGCGGAGGTGCACGCGGTGGAGGGGGCAGACACCGACCGGCCCGTGATCCGGTACACCCACGAGGGCCGTGAGCAGACGCTGACCTGCGACTACGTGGTCGGGTGCGACGGTTTCCACGGGGTGGCCCGGGACGCGGTCCCCGAGGGTGTCCGGACGTCGTACGAGCGGACGTACCCTTACTCCTGGCTCGGCATCCTCGCCGACGCCCCGCCCGTCTACGAGGAACTGATCTACGCCCACTCCGAGCGCGGCTTCGCGCTGGCGAGCATGCGGTCGCCGTCCGTCAGCCGCCTCTACCTCCAGGTCCCGAACGGCACCGACCCGGCCGACTGGTCCGACGAACGGATCTGGGACGAACTGGACGCCCGGTTCGCGCTCACCGCCCACCCCGGCTGGCGGCTCAAGCGGGGACCGATCACGTCCAAGGCGGTCCTGCCGATGCGCAGCCACGTCACCGAGCCGATGCGTCACGGCCGGCTCTTCCTGGCCGGGGACGCCGCCCACATCGTGCCGCCCACCGGCGCCAAGGGCCTCAACCTGGCCGCCACCGACGTCATCGTGCTGGCTCGCGCCTTCGCCCGACTCAAGGAGACCGGCTCGACCGACCTGCTCGACGCCTACTCCGACACCTGTCTGCGCCGGGTCTGGCGGGCCGAGCACTTCTCCTACTTCATGACCACGACCCTCCACGCCGACCCGGGGCAGTCCCCGTTCGAGACCCGGCTCCAGCTCTCCCAGCTCGACCGTGTCGCCACCTCACGGCACGCCGCGGCCGAACTCGCCGAGAACTACACGGGGTTGCCGCTCGACACCGATCTCCGGTCGTCGTAGCCCCCGGGCCGCGCGCAGCAGTGGGCGCTCCCCCTGCGCGCGGCAGGGGGAGCGCCCGAAAAGCTGTCGGTGTCAGTGGGCGCCGAGGCCGCCGCTGCCGAAACCGCCGCTGCTGTTCTTGCCCCAGCGCGGCCGCTTCTTGTCCGGGCTCGGTCGGGTCCCCTGGTTGCCGTGCACCTCGTACGGGGTCAGCCGGCGGTCGCTCCGGGGGATCTCGTCCGGTTCGCGGAGCAGCCTCTCCTCGTGAACAGGGCCCCCCTCGGGGATCCGCGGCTGCTCGTCGGGGCGCGGGCGGCGCGGCTCGCGGGCGCGTACGCGGGCGCCCAGCCAGAGTGCGCCGATCAGCATGGCCACCACCACGACGCCTGCCAGGAACGGTGCGATACCGCCCAGTACACTGCGCTCTGCGGCTATATCAGTCCATTCCATGTTCATATGGGATGAATACCCCCAAAATTTCGAGTGAACCGGCCCGTTTCGCACGAGCGGTCCGGGAGCGGACGGGTGCCCTGCCTCGCGCCGGGGGAAACGGAATCAGTCGAACCGCGTGCGGGGCGGGTGTCGCGCCCCGTGTTTGGTGGGAGCGCCTCCGGCTACCCGCCCGTGGTGACCTCGACGACGACATCCCACCAGGAACTCATCCGGTTCCTAGAGGACCGCTTCGCGTGTGCGCAGGCCTGCACCGAGTGTGCGCGTGCGTGCGCGCTGAGGGCGAGCCTCGCCGATCCGGACGGCCCCGAAGACCAGGAGAAGATGCGCCGCAAGGGCATCATGTGCGCGGAGGTGTGCGACGCCACGTGCAGGGTGCTCTCCGAGCAGACCAGCCTCGACGAGGCCGCCATCCGCCTCCAGGTGGAGTGGTGCCGGACCGTCGCCCTGGAATGCGCCCGCGTCTTCGACGACACCCCCGGCGCCGAGGACGGTGCCAAGTCCTGCCGCGAGTGCGCCCAGGCCTGCACGGACTTCCTCGCCATCCTCCGCTGAGCCACTGCCTGGTACCCGGCGTGCCGAGAAAGGGGGCCGCCCCCGACTGTTCCCAATTACTGGAACACGTTCTAGCGTGTGCGCCGTCAGGTCGGCCTTGGGGAGCCTGGAGGCGCCGTGCACCTCGAATACACGCCCGAGCAGCAGCGGCTGCGCACCGAACTGCGCGCCTACTTCGCCGAGTTGGTCCCGGACGGCGCCAACACCCGTCATGCCGACCCCGCGGCCCAGAAGCGCTTCTACCGCGCGACCATCCGCCGCCTCGGCGGCGACGGCTGGCTCGGCGTGGGGTGGCCCGAGGAGTACGGCGGACGCGGCCTGACCGCCATCGAACAGTTCATCTTCTTCGACGAGGCCGCCCAGGCCGGCGTCCCCCTGCCGCTGATGGCGCTCAACACCGTCGGACCGACGATCATGCAGTACGGCACGGAGGAGCAGAAGTCCTACTTCCTGCCGCGCGTCCTCTCCGGTGAGATCGACTTCGCCATCGGCTACAGCGAACCCGACGCCGGCACGGACCTGGCGTCGCTGAGGACCCGCGCGGTCAGGGACGGCGACGAGTACGTCGTCAACGGACAGAAGATCTGGACCACCAACGGCGACACGGCCGACTGGGTGTGGCTGGCGACCCGCACCGACCCCGACGCACCGCCTCACAGGGGCATCACCATGCTCCTCGTGCCGACCACGGAACCCGGCTACTCCTGCACCCTCATCAACACCCTCGCCTCCCACGACACCACCGCCAGCTACTACGAGAACATCCGCGTCCCCGTCTCCCGCCGCGTCGGCGAGGAGAACAAGGGCTGGCGGCTGATCACCAACCAGCTCAACCACGAACGCGTCACCCTCGCCGCCCACGGCACCATGGCCATCCGCTCCCTGCACAACGTCCAGCGCTGGGCCATGGAGACCAAACTCGCCGACGGCAGCCGGGTCGTCGATCTCCCCTGGGTACGCCGCCGCCTGGCCCAGACCCACACGAAGCTCGACGCCCTCAAACTCCTCAACTGGCGCATGGTCAGCGCCGTCCAGAACGGCACCCTCACCCCGCAGGACGCCTCCGCCGTCAAGGTCTACGGCTCCGAGGCCCGCCGCGACGCCTACGCCTGGCTCATGGAGATCGTCGCCGCCGCCGGCGCCCTCAAGGAGGGCTCCGCCGGAGCGGTCCTCCACGGCGAACTCGAACGCGGCTACCGCTCGGCCGTCATCTTCACCTTCGGCGGCGGCAACAACGAGATCCAGCGCGAGATCATCTCGTGGATCGGCCTGGGGATGCCTCGGGTGCGGCGTTAGCCTGCTGTGACCGAGTGGAGGTGCGAGACCTCTGCCGCCGGGCCGTCGCAGCGGCCGGGTAGAAGCTGAGGGCAGTCCGAGCCGGGGGAACGCCGGTGAGGACGGAAAGCAGCCCTGACAACGCCGGGACGGCGCGGTACTGCCAGACGCGTCGGGTTCGGCAAGCAAGGCCAGAAGGCGTACGAAGAGGAACCCGTGTAAAGCCCCGTAAGTCTTGCACCGGGCTCAAATCTGGCGGATATGGGCCCGGGGTGCAGTGCGTGACCGCTCGCTTCGGCAGGGGTGGTCAACTCCGTAGCCGGTCTCCAACTGCCGGTGCAGAGACCACGCTGAAGGTCTGCGGCGTAGGCGTGGTGATGCTGCCGGGGTAGTAGCGGGACGCCGACCTGGCCGATCGGCACATGGTGAACGTGGGAACCGCCTGCGGTCGCCCCCGCTTTCCCGGCATCCGGTCCGGAGAGCGAGGGCAGGCCCGTTGCCGGCTGAGGTCCGCAGGTGGGGCGGAGGCCCCGTAGTAGTCCGAGCGGAGGAAAGCTCCGTGCATGGCGAAGGGGGCCAGCAAGTCGGCAGGGAGGATGCTGCAATGCCGGGAGGCCGCTGGTGAATACCGACGCGCTGGAGTTCGCGCTGCTCAAGGCCGAGCGCCGGGTACTGGAGATGCAGACCAAGCTGCACTGTTGGGCGACCGGCGATCGTGATCCCAACGGGACCACGATCGCAGCGGCCGCCTGAGGGGGCTTGTGGAGAGCCGGATGCCTGGAGATCGGGCACGTCCGGTTCGGGAGGCCCCTGACGGCCTGCAGCACCTCCTCGCCGGATCGAAGTGGGAGCCCGATGACATCCGCGACGACCTGCAGGAACACGTCGCCGCCAAGCTCGGCGAAGCCGACGGTGTCCTGATCATCGATGACACCGGGTTCATCAAGAAGGGCACCACCTCCGGCGGGGTTCAGCGCCAGTACTCCGGCACCGCCCTCCGGACCGAGAACTGCCAGATCGGCGTCTTCGCCGCCTACGCCTACGCCTCCGCCTACGCCTCCGCCTGCGGCCGGGCCCTGGTCGACCGTGAGCTGGGAGGCACCGCGGAGCTCGGACCGCTCAGCGGAAGGAACCGGATGCCCGGTGTGAAACCGCACAAGAGGCGCTCGGCGCAATGACCGTCGACATCGTTCGGGAAGCGAGCATGGACAACAACCATCCGATGCAGCCCACGGACCGGGAGCGACGAGGGCGATCCGGGATGCTGGGCCGCCACTTCCCCCGGAGCGGTACCGAGCCGATCACCGCACAGAGCGCACTCAGGCTGCGTCTGGTCCTGTCGGGCCTGTTCCTGCCGGCCTTCTGCGCGGAGGCGGCGTACTCGCCCTGTGGGCTGCGGACACCAGCCCCGAAGACAGCCCGGGGCGTGGTCTCCTCGTCACTCGTTAGAGGGCCGGGCTGGTCATGGCCCCGCGGTGGGCGAGGCCGGAAGGGGCGCAGTGCCTGGAGTGTTGTCGGAAGGCTGAGACCGCAAGCCTCCGGTGCTCGGAGTGGGCGTGACCTGCTCCTCATCCGCCGTGGAGTGGTTCGTCCACCACAACACGGCCACCAGGCCAACGGCGCACACGCCACCGACGCACAGCACCGGCGGGCGTCGCCGGGAGCGCGCCAGGCGCAGACCCAGCCAACCGACGCATGCCCCTGTGAAGACCGCGATCGTCGGGGTGAGGTCGCCGTTCCTGTAGGTGATCAGCAAGGCGTCGTAATTCGTGGACAACGCCAAGAGCGTCGCGTAGAGCGCTGCGATGACCGCGCACGCTCTTTCCAGCAGGCGCAACGCGCGTCGGTTTCCGCTCATGCCGTTCTCCCCTCCTCTGGCCGACCGTAGCGGCCGTCAGTCGCCTTCGGCGGGCGGGACGTCGACATCGAGCAGGTCTGCCGCTCGGCGCAGGACGTTCAGGATCTCCTGGCGGGCCGCAGGGCGTGAGGCGAACACCCGGGGGCTTGGGTGCCAGGTCGTCAGCGTGTGGACCGCCGGCGCGTATCGCTCCTGGTAGGCCGCCCAGCCGGCCTGGGCCTTGCGGCCCATCGGTACCACCACCTCCAGCTTGGGCAACATGGAGATCACCTCGTGCAGAAAGGGTGCCGCGCGTTGTATCTCCGTCCTTCCGGGGGCGGCGATGCGGTCCGCGGTGCCCAGGTACCAGGGCACGATGTTCCAGTGCAGGGACTCCCGGTACGGCAGACCGGCCTCGGCGCGCAGCGTCCAGCAGTTCTGTGCCGTCGGGTCGTCGTTGTCGATGGAGATGATGCCGCTGCCGGTGCGTCTCAGGGGAGCTTCGGCTCCCATGGACTTCTGGCCGGGTGCCTCAAGGAGAAAGAGGCTACGGGCCTCGGTGCCGCCGGCAGCGGGGTCGAACCACGGCACGGACTCGGCGTCGCCGAGCCGTTCGCGCAGTCTCTCCACCCAGTCGTTCAAGGGGCTTACCGCGGGTTCCGTCCTGACAGCGAGCAGCCGGGCGCTCAGCGCATCGGGATCCCGCAGAGTGCGAGGGGCTGTGGTGTGAAAAGGCTCGTGTGACGTCATGGGCCGCAGTGTGTCAGGCCCCTCTGACAACAACGGCCACGGCCGCAGCCGTACAACGGCCCTTCCTCCTGCCGAGTTCGCAGCCCTCGTCCTTCCCTCTGCCGACGCGGAGAACGACTCCCCAAGCCACCGGCACACCATAAGTCACATCTTCATCACGGCAGTTTTACGAACAGTGGCATTAGGCAAAGGTTGATGCATCGAATAGTCAACTTCGAGCGGCGGAAGCCGGGGCGGGATGTGGCTGTGAGACGGGGGATTCGTGTCAGAGGCGTGCGTGGAAGACGGGGAAGACAGGGGCGGGGCCTGGTTCCCGGTGTGACCGGGGCCGTGGTGCTGGCGCTGCTGGCCACGTTGGGTCCGTTGCCGGGGACGGCGGTGGCCGATGAGGCGGAACCCGCGTTGTCGGAGGGGCAGAAGGCCCTCACCGAGGCCAGGGAGTCGGGTACGCGCGTCGAGGTGGTCGGTGAGCGGACCGAGCGTACGACCGTGTACGCCAACCCCGACGGTTTCACCTTCACGTTGGAGGAGTCGGCGGTTCCGGTGCGGGTGCCCGGCCCTGACGGGGGTTGGCTCACACCCGATGCCACGCTGGAGG
The DNA here is from genome assembly GCF_019599145.1 of Streptomyces akebiae. NCBI lineage: Bacteria > Bacillati > Actinomycetota > Actinomycetes > Kitasatosporales > Streptomycetaceae > Streptomyces > Streptomyces akebiae. The sequence goes on from NZ_CP080647.1 coordinate 9,700,951, forward strand.
TTCGTGGCGACGGGACTGTGGCGCCCAAGGCCGCCGCGGTGGAGATGGAGTTCTCCGGAGGTGGGACCTCCGATCCGCTGGTGAAGATATCCGACCGAGGACGGTCTCTGGGGCTGAGCTGGCCGGACAAGCTTCCCGAGCCCGAGTTGGACGGCGCCGACGCGGTGTATCCGGAGGTGCTGACGGGCGTGGACCTCAAGGTCACGGCGTCGACGGAGGGCTTCCGGCACGTTCTGGTGGTCAAGTCGCCCGAGGCCGCTGCCTCGGAGGACCTCAAGAGGATCGACTACGCGCTGAGGACGACCGCTCTGGACGTCGTGAAGGGCAGAACCGGCAACCTCACCGCGGTCGACGACGACGGCAACCGGGTGTTCCGTGCGCCGCGCGCGCAGATGTGGGACTCGGCCGGAGCGGACGCCGTCGATGCCGCAGCGGGAACTCGACCCACGTCCGCGCGGACAGCCGCCCTGGACACCGGGGAAACTGGCAAGACCACGGGCGCTACGGGCACTACGGACGCCGCCGGCCCCGAGGCGTCACAGGGCTCGGACCCGGCCGAGGCCGGCGCCTCGGCCTCCAACGACTCCGAACCCCGCGCCGGCGACAAGGTCGCCACGATGGACGTGAAGCTCTCCGACGACACGCTGACGGTGATCCCCGACAGCGGCATGCTCACCGGCACGAAGGAGTCGGCCTTCCCGCTGTTCATCGACCCCACGGTGACCTGGGGCGAGTCCGAGCGCACCCTGCTGCGCAGCGACGGCTACGAGTCGTACGGCTGGGGCAACGGCGACGACGGCCTGGGCAAGGGCGCGGGCAAGTGCGGTACCTGGAGCAACTACTACTGCGGACCGGGGTATGTGCAGCGGCTGTACTTCGAGTTCTCGCCGGCCAGCCTGAAGGGCAAGCACGTCCTGGACGCCACGTTCCGGGTGACGGAGCCGTGGGCGTTCCAGTGCGATCCGCGCTGGGTGGATCTGGTGCGCACGAACAACATCTCGTCCTCCACTACTTGGTCCTCGCGGCCCAAGGCGCTGGATCTGATGGGCGATCGGCACGTCTCGGCGGGGCGCGGCTCGCTGTGCGATCCGGACTCCCCTGACGCGCCCATCGAGTTCAACGACAACCCCGAGGAGACGAACGAGAACCTGACGCCCACAGTTCGGAGTTTCGCGGCGGGCAAGTTCTCGCGGCTCACACTGGAGATCCGGGCGCACGACGAGAGCGACACCAGCGCCTGGAAGCGATTCAAGAACGATGCCGTACTGGCGGTCGACTTCGTGGGCCTGCCCGCCAAGCCCACCGGCATCGGCCTGGTGACCGGATCGGGCACGGTGTGCGAGACGGCCGAGTCGGACCCGGCGATCGTCTCCGACCCCACCCCGGCTCTGACCGCGACGGCGCAGACCGCAGCCGGTGGTGAGAAGGACGCGCAGCTCCGTGTCTTCTACGACCTCGACCACAAGAACAGCGACAGCACCTGGTCGGACACTACGGCCGGGAACGGCGAGCTCAGCCCGTCCAGCGGGTATGTCGGCGACGGCGTGAAGCTGACCAAGTCCTGGTCCACGTTGACCGAAGGGAAGCTGTACCGGTACCGGGCGTGGGTGCGCTCGTACTACAACAGCGGCGGCAGCTACCTCGCAGGGCCCTCCAACGCCTCGACGACTGGCTGGTGCTACTTCAAGGTCGACCCGACCGCTCCCAAGGCCCCGAAGATCACAGTCGGCAGCCCCTACTCCGGCTGTACCGACACGGCATGTCCGGCGGGTGGTGGTCCCGGCCAGAAGGGAACCTTCACCTTCGGTCCGGCCACCGGTGACTCGAACGTCGCCTACCAGTACAAGCTCTCCACCGCGGCGGCCTGGTCCTCCCCGATCAACGGAGCGACCGTGGCGAAGGACATCACGCCCGACCGCTCCGGCACGTACAGCGTGTACGTGCGGGCGAAGGACTCGGTGGGTCGCTGGGGCGCGCAGAACGTGGTGGACTTCCTCGTGGCCGCCGGCGAAGGACCGGTCGGCCGCTGGCACTTCGACGAGCCGGACGGTACCGCGGTGGACTCCGCGACCGCCGACGGCGCCGACAACGCGACGCTGGCCGGGGGCGCGGTGCGCGACGACCGCGGCCGGCGTGGGCTGGTCACGCACGACGCCGAAGGCCAGCCTCTGGCGGAGGCGGTCACCGACAAGGGGCTGTCGCTGAACGGCACCACCGCCTACGCGGAGACCAGTGCGCCGGTGCTGGAGACCCGGTCCGCCTACACGGTCTCCGCCTGGGCGCGGCTGGACGAGGGCGGCAAGAACGCCTCCGTGCTCGCACAGCCCGGGGGACAGGGCAACACGTTCGTCCTCTGGTACCTCGCCGATGTGAAGCAGTGGTTCTTCGGCGTACTTGACCAGGACGGCTCCACGCTCCGAGGGAAGTACTCCGTCTACGCGGCCCAAACGGGGGTGTGGACCCACCTTGCCGGTAGCTACGACCCGGCCACGGAGGAGCTGATCCTCTACGTGGACGGCCGTCGGCAGAGCCAGCCCTTGGCGACCGGCGCGGGCTCCTGGGAGTCCACCGGAGGGCTGCAGTTCGGCCGTTACAAGTTTCCGAGCGGCAGCAGCACGTACCACTTCCCCGGCTCGATCGACGAAGTCGCGGTCTGGCAGCGCGTCCTGACGCACGAGGAGGTCGCGGACGAGACGAAGCTGTTGGTCTCGGAAAACTTCGCCGGCGTCGAGTTGGTGGCCGACTGGAACGCGGCGAGGGGAAGCGGAACGACGGTGGCGGACACCACGTCCGGCTACGGCAGGAGTCTGACCCTGACCGGCGGCGCCTCCCTCGCGGAAGAGGCCATAGTCCTGGACGGAGTGGACGACGCGGCCACGGCCCCGGGCCCGCTGGTCTACGACCACGCACCCTTCACCGTGTCCACGCTCGTCGAACTGAACTCCGCGAAACTGGTGAGCAAGGACGTCGGATACACCGGCCAGGTCCTGGGCCAGCGAACGGCGGACGGCTCGGCCTGGGGTCTCTGGTACGAGCTGACCGGCAAGGACACCGTGCTCGACGAGGAGACACTGGAGGAGGTCACGAAGCCGGTCGGCGTCTGGCACTTCGGTCGCCTGAACGCGGACGGCACCTTCTCCTCCGTGGTCTCCGACGAAGTGGCCGCCCTGGACAGTCCGGTGCGGCTGACCGGCATCTACGACTCGGTGTACGGCACGATCAGCCTCTATCTGGGCTATGGGCAGAACGGTGACGCGAAGGCGTTCACCGTCCAGCTGGGCAGCGGGGACTTCGCCGTCGGCAAGGGCTTCACCAACGGAGCCTGGAAGCACTATCTACCCGCTCGCGTCTCTGAAGTCCGCCTGTGGGCGGGGGCGATGGCGAGCCCGGAGCAGGTCGAAGTCCGCGTAGGCGACTGATCTGATCCGCGTGAACTGATCCACGCGGACCGATCCGCGCGCAAGGAGTGGTGCGGCGCCCCAACGGCGGCGTCGCACCACCCGACCAGCACATGACCTGTCACCCGGCACAGCACCGGTCATTGGCATGTCACTTGTCAGCTATCACGGCTCGGAACAACGGGGTGGTCCAACAACCATGACTTTTGGCATAGGCACATCAGAAAGAGTGCGGGGCGGGAGAAGACGTCGCGTCGGAGCGATCGTCGCGGCCCTGGCCCTCGCGCTCGTCGTCCCGACCGGCCTCACCCCGGTCGCGCAGGCCGCCGACAAGGGCCTCGGCCGGCCGGATGTCCCCGAGCAACAGGCGAGCAAGGTCAGGCAGGTCGACGGGCCCGGCGCCAAGAAGGCCCGCGCCAAGGTCGCCAAGGAGAAGAAGGCCGACGCCGAACGCGCCCGGCGGGCCCGCGCCGAACAGCAGTCAGCCTGGCCGCAGCAGGGTGACGTGGTCCTCGATCTGGACACCGGCAAGAGCGCACAGGCGAAGCCGGGCGGCCTCCCTGTCACCCTCGCACCGGCCGACGGTAAGCAGGGTGTCGAGGACGGCACCACGGCCCGGATCACCGTGCTCGGCCAGAAGGCAGCCCAGCAGGCCGGGATCACCGGCGTCCTGCTGACCGCCGAGGCCGACCATGCCGGACGGGCCGAGATCGCCGTCGACTACAGCGGCTTCGCCTCGGCCGTCGGCGGCGGCTGGTCCTCCAGACTGCGCCTTGTACGCCTGCCTGCCTGTGTGCTCGACACACCCGAGAAGGCGGCGTGCCGCACTGCCACCCCCATCGCGTCCGACAACGACGTCGCGGACCGCACCGTCACCGCCTCCGTTCCGCTGACCGCCACCGGCGAGGGCTTCTCGACGCAACTGGCCCGTGCCGCGGCGACTGCTGACGCCACGGTGTTCGCGGTGACCGCGGCCGACCCCGGCGCCGGCGAGTCCCCCTCGGGTGCCGGTGACTACTCGGCCACGGAACTGTCGGAGTCCTCCTCCTGGACGGCGGGCGACAACTCCGGTTCTTTCACGTGGAACCACGACTTCAACGTGCCGTCCGCGGCGGCCGGTCCGGAGCCGGAACTGTCTCTGTCGTACGACTCGGGCAGTGTCGACGGCCGCATCGCCACCACCAACAACCAGGGCAGCGCGGTCGGTGAGGGCTTCGGTCTGAGCGAGTCCTACATCGAGCGAGGCTACGGCTCCTGCGACGACGACGGCCACGAGGACGTCTTCGACCACTGCTGGAAGTACGACAACGCCCAGCTGGTCCTCAACGGCAAGTCCACGCGGCTGGTGAAGGTGTCCGGCACCTGGGAGAGCACCTGGCGGCTGGAGAACGACGACGCCTCGATCGTGACCCGGTCCACCGACGCGGACAACGGCGACGACAACGGTGAGCACTGGACGGTCATCACCGGCGACGGCACCAAGTACGTCTTCGGCCTGAACAAGCTCGCCGGTGCCGCCGACCAGCGCACCAACTCCACCTGGACCGTGCCCGTCTTCGGCGACGACTCCGGCGACCCCGGCTACGGCAACGGCGACGCCTTCGCCGACCGCGCCGTGACCCAGGCATGGCGCTGGAACCTGGACTACGTCGAGGACACCCAGGGCAACGCCTCCACGTACTGGTATGCCAAGGAGACCAACCACTACAAGAAGAACAAGGCCACCACCGCCAACGCCTCCTACACACGCGGCGGTTACCTCAAGGAGATCAAGTACGGCCTGCGCAAGGGCGCGCTGTTCACCGACGACGCCGACGCCAAGGTCACCTTCTCCCACGCCGAGCGGTGCACCGCATCGGACTGCTCCTCGCTGACCAAGGACACCGCCAAGAACTGGCCCGACGTCCCCTTCGACGCCCTCTGCACCGACGGAGACGACGACTGCCTGGCCAACGGCCCCTCGTTCTTCTCCCGCAAGCGCCTGACCGGCATCGACACCTTCTCGTGGGACGCTGCCGCCGGGGCCTACGATCCGGTCGACTCCTGGGACCTCACGCAGGAGTACCTCGACGGCGGGGACATCGGTGACACCTCCGACCATGTCCTGACCCTGAAGTCGATCAAGCGGACAGGCAAGGCCGGCGACACAGCCATCGCCCTCAACCCGATCTCGTTCACCTACCAGTGGCGGGAGAACCGGGTCGACGGCACCGACGACATCCTTCCCCTGACCCGGCCCCGTATCTCCACGGTCACCTCGGAGACCGGCTCGATCACCACCGTCACGCTGTCCTCGCCGGAGTGCGTGCGCAGTGAGGTCCTGGGCGCGGCCGAAGACACCAACACCCGCTCCTGCTACCCGAAGTACTGGAACATCAACGGGGCCAGTGAGGCGTCGGTGGACTGGTTCCACAAGTACCGGGTCGAGGCCGTCGTCGTATCGGACCCGGCGGGCCACAACGACGCCGTCGAGTACGCCTACGACTACAGCGGCGCCGCCTGGCACCACACCGACGACCCCTTCACCCCGAAGGCCGAGCGCACCTGGTCCGGCTGGCGCGGCTACCGCCAGGTCACCGTCCACACGGGTGCCGTGGAGACGACCCGCTCCAAGACGGTCTCGCTCTACTTCCAGGGCATGCACGGCGACAAGAAGAAGGACGGCACCACCCGCTCCGTCTCACTCGCCCCGCTGTCCTCTCCGTCGATCGGCGTGGCGAGCGTCACCGACAGCGACCAGTACTCCGGCATGCGGCGCGAACACGTCACCTACGACGGCTCGACGCCCATCACCGTCGAGGTCAACGACCCGTGGTCGAAGGAGACCGCGCGCCAGAGCGCGCCCTCCGACGCCGCCGACCACGTGGCCCGCTTCGTCCGTATGGGGAAGTCCACCACCCACGCGTATCTGACCGCGGCGAAGACCTGGCGCGCCCGCGCGCTCACCACCACCTACGACGACCACGGCATGCCGGTGACGGTCGACGACTCGGGTGAGGTCGGCAAGGGGGGCGACCAGACCTGCACCCGCACCTGGTACGCCCGCAACGCCGACGCCGGCATCAGCGACCTCGTCTCCCGCAGCCGTACCGTCGGCCAGTCCTGCTCGGTGGCGGACACGAGCCTGAACCTGCCGGCGAACTCCAGGACGCGCGGCGATGTGCTGTCCGACACCGCCACCGTCTACGACAACCCCTCGGCCACCGCATGGTCCGCGACCCAGACCCCCACCAAGGGGGCGGCTACCTGGACCGGCCGCGCCACGGGGTACGGAACCATGGCGGGTGCGGACGGGCTGCGCGCGGCCTCGGGCTGGCAGAGGATCACGGCCACCACGTACGACACCCTCGGCCGCCCCGTCGGCGTCACCGACGCCGCCGGAGAGACCACCAACACCGCCTACACCCCGGTCTCCGCGGGCCCCCTGACGAAGACGATCGTCACCAACCCCATGACCCACAAGGTCACCAGCTTCCTGGACCACCGGCACGGCCAGCCTCTGCGGGTGTACGACGCAAACCTGAAGAAGACCGAGACCACCTACGACGCCCTCGGCCGACTGACGGCGGTCTGGGAACCCAACCGGAACAAGGCCGCCGGCTACAGCGCGAACACCACGTTCAAGTACCGGATCAGCAGCAGTGAACCGTCCTGGGTGTCCACTTCGAAGCTGAAGAAGGACGGCGAGACGTACAACACGGGCTACGAGCTGTACGACTCGATGATGCGCCCGCTGCAGACCCAGACCCCCACCCCGCTCGGCGGCCGGGTGCTCACCGACACCCGCTACGACACCCGCGGCCTGGCCCATGAGACGTACGAGGACATCTTCGACAGCACCACGACCCCCGACGGCACCTACACGCGCGAGGAGTACGGCGAGGCACCCCGGCAGATCGAGACGGCCTACGACGGCGCGGAGCGGATCACGACCAGCACCCTTCACTCGTACGGGGTGAAGAAGTGGTCGACCACCACCAGTTACACCGGTGACTCCACCGCCACCACCGCCGTCCAGGGCGGCTCGGCGACCCGCACCATCGTCGACGCCCGCGAACGGACCGTCGAGACCCGCGAGTACGCGGGCGCCAGCCCGGCCGACCCGCAGTTCGGCGGCGGCTCGGGCACCGCCTCGTACACCTCCACCACGTTCCAGTACACACTCGACGACCAACAGTCCCAGGTCACCGGCCCCGACGGCGCCACATGGTCGTACGGCTACGACCTGTTCGGCCGCAAGACCAGCGCCGACGACCCGGACAAGGGTCTGACCGAGCTGGAGTACGACAGTCTCGACCGGCTCATCAGCACCACCGACTCCTTCGGCCGCGCCGTCCTCTCCGGATACGACGCGATCGGCCGGGTCACCGGCACCTGGACCGGTTCGAAGACCGACGCGAACCAACTGACCGCCCTTACCTACGACTCCTTGCTCAAGGGCCTGCCCGACGCGAGCACCCGCTACGTCGGCGGCAAGACCGGCAAGGCGTACACGAGGACCGTCACCGCCTACGACAGCCTGTCCCGGCCCACCGCCACCGAGCTGTCCCTGCCGGGCTCCGACCCGCTCGTCGCGGCGGGCGCACCGGCCACCCTCGAATTCGAGAACAACTACAACATCGACGGCACGCTGCAGAACAGCAAGGAGCCCGCGCTCGGCGGACTGCCCTCCGAGATCGTCGACTACGGCTACACCGGCACCGGCCAGGTCAGCTCCATAGGAGGCAGCACCGGCTACCTCCTGCACGCCGACTACTCCGCCCTCGGACAGGCCCGGCAGCTCGTGATCGGCACCGCGAACACCGAGGAACACAAGAAGGCGTACGTCACCAACACCTGGGAGGAGGGGACCGGGCGGCTCCTGGGCAGCCATGTCACGGACCAGACCCACCCGTACAAGCTGCAGAACCTCGCCTACACCTACGATCAGGCGGGCAACGTCACCTCCGTCGCCGACACCAGCACGCTGGGCGGCACCGCACCGGCGGAGACCCAGTGCTTCGCCCACGACGGGCACCGGCGCCTGACCGAGGCATGGACACCCGCCTCGCAGAAGTGCTCCGACGCCCGCAGCGCGAGCAGCCTGGGCGGCCGGTCCGCGTACTGGACCAGCTACGGCTACAACGACGCCGGTCAGCGCACCAAGGAGACCGAACACACCTCCACCGGCGACACCACCACGACCTACTGCTACGAGAAGGCGGACCAGCCCCACGCCCTGACCGGCACCAGCACGAAGGCCGACTGCACCGCCCCCGACCGGTCCTACGAGTTCGACAGCACCGGCAACACCACCAGCCGGCCGGACGGCACCGCCACCCAGGACCTCGACTGGTCCGACGAGGGCAGGCTGGCGACCCTGACCGAGAGCGGCAAGACGACCGACTACCTGTACGGGGCCGACGGCACGCTCCTGATCCGTTCCACGGAGGGCGGCGAGCGCGTCCTGTACGTGGGGGCCACCGAACTGCACCTGCGAGCGGACGGCAGCACGTGGGCCCAGCGCCACTACGGCTCGGGCAGCCTGACCGTCGCCGTCCGCTCCAACGAGAGCGGCGCCGACGAACTCAGCTACCTCGTCACCGACCAGCACGGCACGGCCACCCTCGCCATCGACGCCACGAACCAGGAGTTCTCCCGGCGCTACACGACCCCCTTCGGCGCACCGAGAGGCGACACCACCGGGGCCGCCTGGCCCGACGACAAGGGGTTCCTCGGCAAGACCACCGATACCGGCACCGGTCTCACCCATGTCGACGCCCGCCAGTACGACCCCGAGCTCGGCCAGTTCATCAGCGTCGACCCGCTTCTGCAGACCGGTGTGGGGCAGACCCTCAACGGCTACAGCTACGCCGTCCAGAATCCGTCGACCCTCGCCGACCCGTCCGGTCTCGGCGTGCCCGAGTGCAGGGAGCCGCAGAAGTACGGCATCACGTGCCGGGGCGGCATTCCGGTCAGTAGCGGCAAGAAGAAGACCACCAGCAGCGGTGGTGAGGGCCCCGTCCGGGCCTGCCGCTGCGGAGGACGGCCCACACTCGTCAAGGGCATGAAGCCCACCGGACTCGGCGGCATCCCGGGCCGCCGCAACATCACCCTGCCGTCGACACCGCCTCCCACGGGCTGGCTCAAGGTCGTACCTCCGCCCAACCCCGGCCCCAAGCCGAAGGCCGAGGCCAACAAGAACTGGTTCGAGAAGGCAACCGGCTGGCTGCCCTCCTGGGAGGACGTCAAGGACGGCTACGACTACGTCATGTCGTACAGCAGTACCTCGGGCCTGTGCGTGAGCGGCAGCGCGATGTTCGGTGCGGGAGCGGAGTACTCCGGATGCTTCATGCGGGTGGGCGACGAATACGCCTTCGCCTGGGTCGAGGAGGACCAATCGGGTGGGGAAGCCTCCATCGGTGTCACCGCCGGTCTGGTCTGGAGCAACGCGGACTCGATCGACCAGGTCAGAGGCGAGTCGGCAGGTATCGGCGGAAGCGCCGGCCCCTTCTCGCTGAGCCACCGCGGAACTTTCGGAACCAGGAACAGCCGCGGTGACATCGTCCACAGTGTGACGACATCTGCCGGCGCTTTCGGCGGCCTCGGCGGCAATTTCGGTGCCGGAAACACCAGGATTGCCAGTGCGGGGACAGTATTCGGAGAAGTGGGGGATTTCCTGAAGTTCTGGTAGAAACGTGCTGCCGCGCCGCTGTTGTAGACTGCGGCGCGGCAGTCTCAGTACATTTACTCACTTCGCACCGCTGGAGAGGCAATGCCGGGAAGCATGATATTTGCAGCTGGCCCCGAGGGGGCTATGGGCTTCCTTTATCTGGCGTGGAAGGGAATTCTAGGAATTCTCGGATTCTGCATCGCCCTCAACATTCGCGACGCCGCCTATCGGATCTACGAGTTCTTCACCAGTCGCGGGCCATTCGCCCCCGGCCCAGGCTTCAGCCCGCTCGTCATCAGGATCGTCGGGGCACTCATAGGCGCCGTTTCGACCTGGTCGTTCGTGAGCGGTCTGACGTCATAGCGGTGACGTGGTCAGGTCGGGTTGCCGCCTGGTGGAAGCGGTCCGGACGGCCTCCGGCTGGACCGACGTGAGCAGGTCGTGGAGTGGCGCTTGGGTCAACCGGTGAGATTGAGGAAGGTGCCGAGATGCTCGGGTTGATCTTCGGAAGCGTTTTGATCGTCCTCGGCGCCTGTCTCATCGGGGACTTCGGGAGAGTCGCCAGTCGCCTCTACACCTTTTTCGCCGATTTCATGAGTCCTGGACGCGCCACTGCCGGGACCTTCCGGCTGGCGGGGATCTTTGCGGTCCTGGTGGGAGTTGGCTGGGGCGCGACTTCGTGCCCGCTCGGGTAGCGGCTCGGACAGTGGGGAGAGGAATGCCGCGACATTCTGCGGCGCGCCTCGCTTTAGGTCTGCGCTATGTGGTGGCCTTTCGGGGACGCCCGGCACCGCCGAATTCCCCGAACCGCCGTCTCCTGCGCTGCCCCTGGGTTTGGGCGCGCACGGTGACGCCGGGCCGCGGCCCTGCCAGGTGGGGTTCGCACAGGGCGAGCAGTTGCTGCTGCACACCGACGGTGTCACCGAGGCGCGGGACGAGGACGGGCACTTCTATCCGCTCGCCGAGCGGGCCGCTCTGCTCAAGGACCCTGACGCGCATGCCGCGCTCGTCGCGCTGCGCCGCGATGTGCAAGCGCGAGGGCACGGAAACGGCGCACTTCCCAGCCTGGGCTGCCGGCGGGCCGGTTCGCGATGTCCGTGTGCGGCGCCCACGGCAGGTAGGTTTGGACGGCCGTACAGCTCCTGCTTGTGGCCGCCTACGCAGACAGCGGCGCGGACGGGGTCCTCTGCCGACGGAGACGACCCGCCGTGCTCAGGTGGACTGCGAGTTCGTGCCCGCCATGCCGGACAGCCTCGGCAGGGCGCGGCACGGAATCCCGGTTTCCGTTCGGGGGCGGCTCCGCCTTGCCGGTCACCTCAATAGGCATCCTGCCTGCGATGCGGGCCATGTGTCCGTGGCCGGCTGTATGGCGGCGTGCCTGACACTCGTTCATGTATACACACACAAGCATGAGTTGTACGCTGCAAAGGTGAAGGGGGACAAGTATCACTTCGGTGATTACGAGCTGGACACGGCTCGGCACCAGCTCCGGCGGGCCGGCGAACCGGTCCACGTCGAGCCCCGGGCCCTGGACTTGCTGCGACATCTGGTCGAGCACCGTGACCGCGTGGTGCCGAAGAACGAGCTGCTCGACGAGGTGTGGGGGGACCGTTTCGTCAGCGAGGCCGCGCTTACCACGGCGCTGCGGACCGCGCGGCTGGCCGTGGATGACACCGGCAGCCGACAACAGGTGATCCGTACGGTGCACCGGCGGGGATACCAGTTTGTGGCTGCGGCGATGGTCATCGGGGCGGGGGCGCCACCCGACGACCCCGGCGGCGAGGCCGGTGTGCAGCTGGCGGCGGCCGGAGGGCCGCTCGGCGCCGATCGTCAGACCATCCGGTTCTGCCGGGCCGGTGACGGAACGCGCATCGCCTATGCCGCCGTCGGCTCGGGCCCGCCCCTGCTCAAGGCGGCCAACTGGATGTCCCATCTCGACCTGGAGTGGACGACTCCGGTGTGGTCGCACTGGCTGAGAGGGCTCGCCCGCAACCGTCGGCTGATCCGCTACGACGAGCGCGGGTGCGGTCTCTCCGACTGGGTGGTGCCCGGCTTCACGTTCGAGGACTGGGTCGACGACCTGGAGACCGTGGTCGAAGCCGCGGGGCTCGACAGGTTCCCTCTGCTCGGGGTGTCGCAGGGCGGGGCGGTGGCGGTCGCTTATGCCGTACGCCATCCTGAGCGGGTCAGCCGGCTGATCCTCGCCGGGGCTTACGCCCGAGGGAGGCAGGTTCGGGCTCGAAGCGAGACCGAGGGTGCCGAGGCAGCCCTCGATCTGGATGTGGCCCGGGTGGGATGGATCCACCAGGACCCCAAATTTCTTCGGGTCTTCGCCTCTCAGTTCCTGCCCGACGGCACACCGGAGGACTGGGACGAGTTCACGACCTTCCAGCGACAGACGACCTCGCCCTCCAACGGGGTCCGTTTCCTAGAGGAGTTCGCCCGGATCGACGTGTCCGACATCGCCCACAGGGTGGCCTGTCCGACACTGATCCTCCACTCCCGGGACGACGAGCGGGTGCCGGTCTCGCAGGCCAATGAGCTGGCCGCTCTCATACCCGACAGCCGACTGGTCCTGCTCAAAAGCCGCAGTCACCTGCTCACCGCGTTCGAACCGGCCTGGGACGAGTTCCTGTCACACATCGACGCCTTCCTGACCGAGTGAGTCGCGTGGCCTCGTAATCCGGCAGCCGAAGTGCCGCCGGGCCGCTGTCAGCACCCGACGGCCGTGACCGTGTCATCAGCGACTCGGGCCGACGAAGGCGGTCCTGGTGACCTGGCGCGCGGGGCGGGCCTGGGCTGCCCCCAGAGCTGCTCGACCTGATTCCCCGGGCGGGCCCGCGCCGGCCCACATGCGGGCTGCTCGATCTCCGGCTGTCTGCTCGTGGACTCAAGGGCGCGGCTTGCAGCGCGCGAAGCGAACGTCCCGGCAGCCGCACCTACCCCGTTGGCGTCCGGTTCGCCGGACGTGGTGCTCACAGGCCTCCCGTCAATCCGGCTCGCTCATTGAGAGAGGCACCCTCAGTCCGTCCTCAGCCCACCCTCAGACGAGCCTCAGACCTCCACCAAGTCTTGGCCCCCGGTGAACGCGATGCTTGAGCGGTGCTGGGCCAAGGAGCAGTGATGGGGCATTTCCGCCCGGCACTCACCGCAGACACGGAAAAACACACGAGAGAAGGACAGAAGATGCGAATCGACAACACCAGGACGTCCGGCCGGGCCCGGACTCGCCGGGGGCTGGCGCTGCTGATCGCGACGGGGGCCGGGCTGGGCTCCCTGCTGCTGGGAACGCTTCCGGCGCAGGCCAACGACACCACCAAGACGGTGGCGGCGGACGGCCAGTCGATCACGTTCGCCACGAGCGACAGCAGCCGGGGCGTCAGCGGCAGTGTCACCTTCGTGGTCAAGTCGGACGGCAACTGGTCGATCGCGGGAAGCGGGCGCAACTCGCACCTGCTCGTCCGCACCTTCCACTGGACCTGTGACCTGACGTGGGACGCGGCGAAGGTGACGCACTCGACTGGCAAGAAGGCCGTACCCGGCAAGAAGACCCGCAGCATCAGCTCGGCGGCGTTCGACCCCGCCGTCCAGGCGGACTTCACCGACATCGCCGCCCGGGGCAGGGCCGATTGCGACATCGTCATCGGCTAGCCGCACACCGTTCGCACAGGCCGGCACGTCTGCCCGCCAAGACCATCGGCTTCCGTGAAGCCGTCCGCCTCACGGACGTCGGATCAGAACACCACGGTGGAACCCGGGCGCGTGATCACCCCAAGCCATGGCGACCTGCAGGTCGCCCACACCACGCGGTGGCGCGTGAACCAGTTCACACGTGACCATTCACGTCATCGAGATCGAGCAATAGACGCCCTCTGACGGGCGGCAGGGGCCCACCGGCCGATGTAGCGCCGGTGGGCCCCTGCCCGTAGTTCATCTCCATCCGGAGCTGCCGCGATGGAACCGGACTGGCCGCGGCGGCACCGGTGTGTCTTGCGGGAGCCTCGCCTCCTCGCCCCGGCGGCATGGCCACGGACTGTGTGCGACCGAGGCACCCCCCGGCGTTGCGGACCGCCTCCGGACGGGTCGCCGCACCGCGGCGCGCTCCCGTCGCTGCGGGCGTTCCGTCCGCCGGGCTACTCGGAGAGGAAACTGTAGAGGTGGGTGAGAAAGGTGGGCCAGGCCGAGTCGTCGGCGGTGAACAGGTGGTTGCGGCTGTCGAGCAGGACCAGTCGGCTGTCGGGGATGAGCGTGGCCAGTTCCAGGGCCTGCGCGACGGGGACTCGCGCGTCGTCGCGGGCGTGGATGATCAGCGTGGGGCAGGTCACGTCGTGAGCGATGCCCGAGACGTCGATGCGGGTGAACTCCTCCAGGAAGCGCAGGCCGTTGGCGGGCGAAGTCGTCTGACGCTGGTAGGCCGCGAACGCGTCCCACTCCGCGGGAGTGGCGTCGGCGAGGAACTGGGAGGCGAAGTGGCGCAGGAAGCTGTTGTCCTTCGAACGCCATCCGGCGCGGGCGATGTTGAGGTCGACCTCGGCGGCATCGCGCTCGGCGTCGCTGCCCGCACGGATCTGCTGTCCCCGGGCGTAGGCGGAGGTGAGGATCAGATGGCTGACCCGCTCGGGGCGAAGAGCGGCGTAGGCGACCGCAACGGCGCTGCCCTGTGACACCCCGAGCAGGGGAAAGCGGTCGAGGCCGACGGCGTCGACCACGGCATCGAGGTCGGCGACCAGGTCGTCGAGGGTGAAGCTGCCCATGTCCCATGAGGAGAGGCCGCAACCGCGCTCGTCGTAGCGGATGAGCTGCCGGCCGCGGGTGAGACCGTCGAACCAGTGGGCCCACATCGGGTTGGTCCGGTCGAGGTCGAGGTGGGTCAGCCAGTTGGCGGTCTTCACCAGGGGCGGGCCCTCGCCGGAGCGGGCGTAGGCGATGCGGGTGCCGTCGACGGACCGGCAGAAGCGGATGACCTCGTGGTCCGCCTCCGCCCCTGCCGGGATGCCGGGGGCCGTGGCCGTGGCGACCGGAAGAGGGGAAGCCACCGTCATCTGCGCGACGAACCGATAGCCGTGCGGGCTTACGGCGCGGATCACCTGCTGTCGTGTGTCGCTGTCACCGATGGCGATACGGGCCGCGTGCAGCGAGGTGGCGAGTGCGTCCTCGCTGACCGCCTGTCCGTGTCCCATCCTTTCGCGCAGCTCCGTTTCGGGCACGACGCGGCCGCGGTGCTCGACCAGGTGGCACAGAAGATCCAGAGCCTGGGGCTCGATGTCGACTTGCTGTCCCTCATGGCTGAGGCAACGGCGGTCCGCGTCCAACGCGTACTGCCCGAACCGGTAAACCGCGCTGTCCACACGGAAACTTTACAACGTCCTTGGAAACTTTCGGGAGTTGGATGTCCACCCTTGGCGCCCCAAGCGCCGGGCCCGCGAGCACCGACACCGTTCAGGAGCGCGCCGGCTCCCGTTCCTGCAGCCGACGCCGGAGGATCTTCCCGGACGCCGCCTTCGGTATCGCCTCGATGAACTCGACCCGGCGGATCCTCTTGTACGGGGCGACCTGGCCTTCGACGTGGGCCATCACCTCGGTGGCGGATATCGGCACCCCCGTCATGGGCACCACGAACGCCTTGGGTATCTCGTTGCCCTCCTCGTCGTCGACGCCGATCACGGCCGCGTCGGCGATGCCGGGATGCTGCACCAGGATGGCTTCGAGCTCGGCCGGCGCCACCTGGTAGCCCTTGTACTTGATGAGCTCCTTGACCCGGTCGACGATGAACCAGTTCCCGTCCTCGTCGACCCGGCCGATGTCACCGGTGTGCAGCCAGCCGTCGGCGTCGACGGTCGCATCGGTGTCCTCCGGGCGCCCGAAGTAGCCCTTCATCACCTGCGGCCCCCGGATCCACACCTCGCCCGGCTCACCCGCCGCCACATCCAGCCCCGTGAACGGATCGACCAGCCGTGCCTGCGTAGACGGGAGCAGGTGCCCCACACACGCGACGGGCTCGTCGAGGTTGCCGTCGGCGTGGATGTGCGAGGCGGGGGACAGCTCGGTCATGCCGTACGCCTGCCCGACCTCCACGCCCAGCCGATCGGCCACCGCCGCCTGAAGCCCGGCGTCGAGCGGCGCCGCGGCGCAGATGACGCGCCGCAGGTGCGACAGGTCCAGGTTCCCGACCGCGGGGTGCTTGGCCAGTGCGAGCATCACCGGCGGGGCGACGTAGGCGTGGGTGATGCGGTCGCGCTCCAGGCTGGTCAGGAACGCGTCGAGATCGAACCGCGCGTGCACGTACACCGTCGCGCCACGGCGCAGCGCACTGTTGACCAGCGCGGTCAGCCCGAAGATGTGGAAGAAGGGCAGGATCGCGATGACACGATCGTTCTCAGCGACCCGGTGCAGGCCGTTCAACTGCTCCAGATTGGTGCACAGGTTGCGGTGGGTCAGCATCACGCCCTTCGGCACGCCCGTCGTACCGCTCGAATACGGCAGTACGGCGACGTCCACGGCGGGGTCGAAGTCGAAGGCCGGCACGTCGCCGTCGCTCAGCAGCTCCAGCACCGAACGCTGACCGTCCGCCCTGTCGCAGACCAGGACCTCGATGCCCCGGCCGGTCTGTTGCCGGACCAGCTCGACCGCGGCCCGCGCGGTCTCGATCAGCGCCGACACGCTCACCATCAGCCGCGCCTCGGCATCGATCAGCTGCTTGGCGATCTCGCCGGGTGTGGCCAGCGGCGACAGTGTGGTCACCGTCCCGCCCGCGGTGGTGGTGGCGTAGAGGACCACGGGGAACAGAACCGTGTTCGGCGAGTGCAGCGCGACCACGTCACCCTTGCCGATGCCCTCTGCGGCAAGGCCCGCCGCGATCCCCCGGACCAGCGCGGCCAGTTCGCCGTAACTGAGCGTCCGTCCGCTCGCCACGTCCACCAAGGCCGGCCGCGTTCCGCGCCGCGACGCATCGCCGAGCACCCACTCGTGGAGGGGGCGATCGGTGACGGAGACATCCGGGTACTTGCTGGTGTAGATCATCGAAACTCCTTTTCTCGGTTGCCCTGCTGGTCACAACAGCAGGGGCACACCCGCCTGTCGGTATGCCCCTGCTGTCGCCAAGCGGGTGTTACTGCGGGATCTCGGTGACGTCGGCCAGGGTCTTGAGATCGATGCCCATTTCCTCCGCGGCCTTTAGTTCCATGTCGGAGACCTTGCGGACGACGGAGACCTTGGACTGTGCGGTCTCCGGGAAGGTGCGGCCCACGTAGGAACCGGAATCGCCGGCGTTCAGCCGCAGGTTCGCGTTGGTGACCAGGGTGCCGTCACGGCGGATCGGGACCAGCTGGTGGGTATCGGTCCACAGCGCGCCGGCATGGCCGGCGGGCACATCGAACGTCACGCTCACGCTCTTGTTCTCGAAGGTGGACACGCCGTAGCGCGTGGTGTAGCCCAGTTCGACGGACGCGCTCACCGGGGTTTCCACCGAGACGCTCGCACCCACGCCGAAGGGCTTGGCCGATGCCTCCACGCCCGCCGTGACGCCGACGGTGATCCCGGTCGTGAGGGCAAACTCCCCACCCCTCTCCTTCGAGACGCCTTCCTCGACCGTCTCGGCGATCTGTCCGCCGCCGGCGCTGCGGAAGTCGACGTGCCGGATGAGGTCGTACTGGCGCTTGCGCTGGATCTTGTAGAAGGGGGAGTTGGCCACCTTCCACGCCTCGGAGCGCGCATCGTCCTTGACCATGAAGTAGGGCATGGTCACGGCCCGGTCGGTGACGATCGCCTGGGCCGGGGGCGCGTTGTAGGACTCCGGCCGCAGTTCAGGGGCGTAGTCGGCTGTGTCGACGACGGCGGGCAAGTCCAGCACCCAGGTCACGGCCGTCGGCCCGTGCGGGGTGTCGGGGCCGCAGCTGAACGTACCGGCGTGCAGGAACAGGTGCTCCTCGGTGTCGTCGAACGGATACAGCGGGGGCGTGACGGCCCACAGACCTTTCCCGTTGCCGTTCGTGAGGAGGGGAAGGCGGCCGAGTTCCGCGCGGCGCACGTAGGAGCGCCCGTTGTGCTCCTTCTTCACGCACACGATGCCCAGGGCGGAGGCGTCGGGCTTCTCCACCCCCTTCCCGGACATAGACCAGTTCGCCACGTCCCCCAGAGCCACGTACCCGGCAGGCGGGACAGGACGCCACACTTCGGTCTTGAGCACGCTGAAGCCGGGGAAACGACCCACATGCTGGAAGTCGACGGGCGGCTTGAGCAGGTCCTGGCCGGCTGAGCGGTCCTGGGCCACGAGAGCGCCGTACGCGTCCTGCCAATTCCACACCAAGCCACCCCCGAAGACGCTGCCCAGCGTGCGCCACGCCCCGGTCCGGGAAGCGGTTCCGGCATGGACCGAGCCGTTCCATCGGGTGGTGTAGCCGATCTCCAGGTCGCCGTAGCATCGAGTGATCATCTGATAGTCCGCCTGTGGGTTGTCGTCGGTGTGTGGGCGGGCCGGCGGCGCCGACCCTGCGTGAAACGGTCGGAGAGGACTGCCGCGTCGCGTGTGTTCCGATGGTCGGGCTTGCCGTCGGGCCACCGCTTGGCGGAACTCTGAGGCTTCTCTGAGGAGAGGCTGAGGACAGGTGAAGCAGACGGAGGACGGCAGGGACATCCTGGTCACCACCCTGGACAACCGCGACCTGATCCCGACCGGCTGGTGCGTGGTCCGACGGAGGGCCGGCCGCGGCGATACAAGAGTTCCGTGATCTCTCCGAACGCCTGTGACGGCCCGTACCTCCTCTTGAGCGAGGACGGACAGGGAACTCTCAAGGGGTGAGGCGCGTGCGGAAGTTGGCGGGCAGGTCCTGGCTCATCGAGATGCTGGTGGTGGCCGTCGCCGGGGTCGGCTTCGGGCTGTACCGGTCCAGCCGTGGAAGCTCTGGCAGGACGAGACGGTGCAAGAGGCCCTGCCCGAGGCCGCGGGGAGATTCTCTCCTCCCGCTGCGGCGTCATCCGGGTCGCCTTCCTCCGCGCCGACCGGGACACAGACGCTCGCCAGCGGTGAGCTCATCAGCCATGAGCACGCGACATCGGGCACGGGGAGACTCAAACGGTCGGCCGACGGCTCCCACTGTCGTGCGGCTGGAGAACCTCGACACCAGTAACGGGCCGGACCTGTGGGTGTGGCTGACTGACGCGCCGGTGAAGGAGGGCATGGACGGCTGGCGTGTCTTCGACGACGGGGAGTACGTCGGTCTCGGCAAGCTGAAGGGCAACAGGGGCAGCCAGAACTACGCCGTCCCCGAGGACGTCGACCTGTCCCGGTACAGCAGCGTCAGTATTTGGTGCGACCGCTTCGACGTCTCCTTCGGCCCCGCCGAACTCGCCTCTGCCTGAGCATGGTTCACAGGGTTACTGCCGTGATCCGGCACGGAGCCGGCTCCGCAACTGCTGCGCCGGGGCATGAAGGCGCGCGGTCCGTTCGTCCTGCCGCGGTCATCGGTGAGCGAGCACGGACGAGAGGAGTTCCCCGGCCGCTGATGGCGGGCTGCTGGGTGTGGGTGGGCGCGGGTGTCCTTTTGCGGGCGCGCTGACGACCGATTCCCGGTCCTGGCAGGCTCATTGGGCGTCGAGTGCCGCCTGGGATCTCCCGACTTCGCCGCCGTGGAGAGTTTCGTCTCCTCGTCTGCCCCGGCCTCTGTGTGCCATGCGGACTCGGCGTGGTGAATGCCGGACAGGTGGGTGGCTGCCACTCTCCGAAGCGATGGACACCTGCTTCGAGGAGAGCCCGCGCCACTCTTCGTGTGGAGATCAGCCGAGATGCGCGACCCTCGCGGTGTGGCGTTGTGCTGTACGGGGGTGGTCTGCGGCCTCGCCAAGTTGGTGCGGGCGGTCTTGGCCGCAGCGCGACGATCGCCGCGTGGAAGCCGCGCAGGGCAGGCAGCGGATGTGGCCTGCCGACGGAGACGGCCTCCTGGGCGCAGTCGTGGATGAGACCCAGGGCACGAAGCAGGCTCTTCGATTGCTGTCAGTCGAGCACGACACACCATTGGTGCTGCTGGCGAACGGCAATCCTCGTCGACTGTGGGTGTTCCAGGCCGTCCGGTCGGCCGTGAAACGGGTCGACGTCCGACAACACCCGACACTCCAACCACACCCGGCATTCTCGTCTCAGCGCACTCTCACCTGCTGATCCGTCAGGCGCTGCCAAGGTGACAGAGCGCTCACTTTGAGTGCTGCTTGCTCTCCACTGAGCTCGCTGCCGCATGGCGGCGGGACTTCAGGCAGTGCTCCCGAAGGGAGTGAGAGGTTCGGCTCCGGGGCTGTCCTTGAAGGCCAGGCCCAGGTCGGCCAGTTTCGCCTTGACCTCGTCGATGGACTTCGTACCGAAGTTGCGGATGTCGAGCAGGTCGGCCTCGGAGCGGGCGACGAGTTCTTCCACGGAGTGGATGCCCTCGCGCTTGAGGCAGTTGTAGGAGCGGACGGTGAGCGCCAGTTCCTCGATCGGCAGCGCCAGGTCGGTGGTGAGGGCGGCGTCCGCGGGGGACGGGCCCATGTCGATGCCCTCGGCGTCGATGTTGAGCTCGCGGACCAGGCCGAACAGCTCGACCAGGGTCTTACCGGCGGACGCCATGGCGTCACGGGGACGCATGGCCTGCTTGGTCTCGACATCGACGATCAGCTTGTCGAAGTCGGTGCGTTGCTCGACACGGGTAGCCTCGACCTTGTACGTGACGTTGAGTACAGGGCTGTAGATGGAGTCGACCGGGATACGGCCGATCTCCTGGCCCACCTGTTTGTTCTGTGCGGCGGAGACGTAACCGCGGCCACGCTCGACCGTCAGTTCCATCTCCAGCTTGCCCTTGTCGTTCAGCGTGGCCAGCACCAGGTCGGGGTTGTGCACCTCGACGCTGCCCCGCAGAGCGATGTCGGCGGCGGTGACCAGACCCGGGCCCTGCTTGCGCAGGTACATCACGACCGGCTCGTCGTCCTCCGAGGAGAAGACCAGTTGCTTGATGTTCAGGACCAGGTCGGTGACGTCCTCCCGCACGCCCGGCACGGCGGTGAACTCGTGCAGCACGCCGTCGATACGGATGCTGGTGACAGCAGCACCGGGGATCGACGACAGGAGGGTACGGCGGAGGGAGTTGCCGAGGGCGTAACCGAAGCCCGGCTCCAGCGGCTCGATCACGAACCGGGAACGGAACTCGTCGACGACCTCTTCGGTCAACGAGGGACGTTGGGCAATCAGCATGAGGTGAAGCCTCCGGCTATTCGGTGCCCACTGGCGGGCGTCATGGACATCAAAGTGTCGAAAGTCTTTCGGTCTCTTTGTGGATCAGAGCGGCATCGAGGCCCTGAGCGGAAACCCGACCCGCGCACACGCGCGACCTGAGCCGAAGTCGGGTTCCGGCGTCGTCCGGACGCGCGCGCCGGGGACGGCGCACATCCCGCCGCCGTTGTCGGCGAGCAGACGGTCGGCGCCGCTGGAAGGCACCGCAGGAACAGTCACAGACCGCGCGGTGCGCCGCGATGCGTCCGAACCGGCCACGCGGCTTCTCCCTCCAGCCGTTCAAGGCGCGGCGAAAGGTGTCAGTGCCGACCCCCTGTTGCTTGCGGCGTTCGTACTTCCTCTTGTGTTCAACTTTGCATGATGCAAAATAGCATGGGGCGTCAGACGGCCGCCGACACTGTTGTCCCGTCTCTGCCGATCTGGTCCCTGTCTCAAGTGATCTGGTCCGATTCGCTCGTCGTGTCAGATGATCTGGTTCGCCGCGAGCGGTGGAAAAGGCGGTGGACAAAGATCGCGCGGGCGGCAGACTGGCCGCATGACCGCATCAGATGCCAAGGCTGACCTTCACTTTTACTTGCAGTCCGCCCGTGATGCCCTGCTGTGGAAGCTCGAAGGGCTCTCGGAGTACGACATCCGCCGCCCGCTGACGCCGACCGGCACGAACCTCCTGGGCCTGGTGAAACACGTGGCCAGTGTGGAACTGGGCTACCTCGGCGACACCTTCGGGCGACCGTCCGGCGAGCCGCTGCCCTGGCTCGATGACGGTGCGGAGTCCAACGCGGATATGTGGGCCACCGCCGATGAGTCACGCGAGTACATCGTGGAGCTTTACCGCCGGGCGTGGGTGCACGCGGACGTGACAATCGACGCGCTGGCGCTGGACACGACTGGCAGGGTGCCGTGGTGGCCCAACGGCAGGGACGAGGTGACGTTGCATCATGCCGTGGTCCGAGTGATCGCTGATACGCACCGGCACGCCGGGCACGCCGATATCCTCCGGGAGCTCATAGACGGTGCCGTCGGGATGAACAAGGGCAACGACAGCATGCCGACGGGCGACTCGGCGTGGTGGGAGAACCACCGAAGCCGGCTGGAGCGTGCAGCTCAGGAAGCCGGCCGAGACGCGTGAGCTCGAACCAGGCCGAGTAAAACAGCGACCGGCTCGACTCTCACAGGGATGTCGCTCATTGGGGTGACGCCTTCCGCGTCCGGGGCACGGGACCCCGCTGGGTGCTCCACCCTCGCAGTGCAGGGCCGAGGGCGGCGGGGAGGTGCTCGTGGGCGAGCCCGCGAAGGCGATACCCGCCTGGGAGTACGCGTCGGACGTCCAGGTTCGGTTCGTCGACGCGGACGGAGCTGTGCGGCTTGGTCCGCTGGCCCGCTACTGGGGCGAGTCCTTCGAGTTTTCCTCGCCAGCCCGGAAGTTCACCGCCTTCAAGGGGCAGAAGAACTTCACCGGCGACTACTGGGCGGCGACCTCGCGTTGTCTGGTGGGCTACGAGTCGTGGGTTGAGCGGGATGCCGCGATGACCCTGGATTTCGATCCTGCAGTCGTCGCTCTGGCCTCCCAGCCCTTCCGCCTGGTCTGGACGGATGACGAGCGGGATCGCGAGCACACCCCGGACTACTTCGCGATCAGCCACACTGAACTCACCACCGGGAACTACCTCGCCGCCACCCAGCAGACCTTCCATGCCACTGTGTTCAAGCAGTACCGGGCGCTGCTGACCGCAGTCCGCCGCGAGCCCGCCCGACATGGCCTCGACGGCACCTTCGCCACGACCACCGCCTTCGTTCTCGGCTTGGACGCCGGAAGCAACTGGAACATGCTCGCAGGTTTCCAGGAATGGCTCGTAGTTCGCCGCGGCACAGGACACGACCTGACCTGGCCCATCCTCGTCCGCCACCTCGCCCCCGGAGGATGGGTCCACCCACTCACCCAGCAGGCCGACACCGCAGCCGTGACCACGCTCCACCGGCTCCTCGGCGACTTCTTCGACGCGCGAGCACAGCCCGACGGCCTCGGGCGGATCTTCAGGGACTACCAGTCGTGGCTGACGACTCAGGCGTGGTATCAGTTCGAAACGGCGGAGCCGGACCAGATCGGCTGAGACAGCATCCGGTGTTCACCAGCCCGGGACCACATCACCTGAGATTCCCAGCATCTCCGCGTCTCAGCTGAATTGGTCGCCGCAGGCCAGGAGCCCGACTCGGAGCCAGATCATTTAAGACGGGACAACTGTGCAAGTGGGAGCGGGAACCCGGTGGACGCCGCAGTGCAGGCTCGGTCGGGCCGCGGCACACAGGGGAGGCGGCGGCCCGACCGACCATCCAGCTGTTCCGGGGGGATCCGCGACATGGAGGGCAATGCCGGGTGCCGTCGCACCCGTCGTCTGCCGGTCGGCACCGTGGTGGTGATGGCGCTGGCGGTCTGAACGGGCCGTGGCTGTACCGCGTCGGGAGCGCGAACTACCACCACTACGAGATCAACAGACCCGAGTACAAGGCGGAGAACGGGCACTGGGACGTGGGCGACGTCCCCAAGGAGTTCCGGCAGAACACCATCCACGCGGCCCTGCTGTACACCGGCAAGATCCTGCTGGTCGCCGAGTCCGGCAACAACCTCGACAACTTGGCGGCAAGAACTTCCGCTCGGCGGTCTGGGACCCGGTCGAGAACACCTTCCACGAGGTGAGGACCCTGGCCGACCTCTTCTGAAGGCCACATCCACCTGGCCGACGGCAGGCTGCTGTTCGCGGACGGCACCAAGCGCCACGAGAAGCTCAGGGGCGATGTCGCCGAGGCCGACGGGCTGATGATCGTCCACAACGAGGACCCGATAGAACGGTCACGCTGCCCGCCGGGACGCAGTTCACCGGCAAGCAGAACCACAAGACGTTCGTCTCCAAGGACCCCGTCTCCGTCAAGCCCGCGAAGAAGATCTTCGTCGTCGGCGGCTACCGTGAGGGCCCGCCGGCCGGGCGGGGCACGGGGTCATGCGCGACTACGCCGACGGCCCGCTCCGCCTGGCCCGCGGACGCATCAGCGTCCTCGACCTCGAACGACTCAATGACGCCGTTGGCTGATGCCACCAATCCGTAAGGCCCCGGCCCCCTGCCCGCTCGAGCCGCGACGAACTACGCTCGCCACCGGTCCCGACCCTTCAGGAGTCCTCCTTGCGCGCCCGCACCCTCCTCCCGGCCGCCCTCACCGCCGCTCTTCTCACCCTGACCGCATGCGGCTCGGGCGGTGGCTCCGCGCCCGCCGACGACGAGGGGACCTCCCCCTCGAAGCCTTCTTCCCCCGCCCAGTCACCCACCGACTCCTACGGCGGCGGCAGCGGGTCGCTGGACGTGAAGGCCCCCGCAGCGCTGAACTTCGCCGCGACCACGGTGGACGGCAAGCCGTTCGACGCGAAGACGCTCGCGGGCAAGCCCACGGTGCTGTGGTTCTGGGCGCCCTGGTGCCCCACCTGCAAGGGGCAGGCCGCCGAGACGGCCAAGGTCGCCGCCAACCAGCACGGCAAGGCAAACGTCGTCGGCGTGGCCGGCCTGGACACGAACACCGCCATGCGCGCCTTCGTCTCCGGCACCGGCACCGGCTCCTTCCCCCACCTGTCCGACGAGAAAGGCGAGGTGTGGAAGCGGTTCAAGATCACCCAGCAGAGCTACTACGTGATCCTCGACCAGACCGGAATGACCGTCTACGAGGGCGTGCTCCCCGGCGGCAAGGGCCTGGCGGAGAAGGTCGCCGCCCTCACCGGCTGACCCCGCCATGGCCGACCTCCCTTTCGCCCTCGCCCTCGGCGCCGGGATGCTCGCCGCCGTCAACCCGTGCGGCTTCGCCCTGCTCCCCGCCTACCTCTCCCTGCTCGTCCTCGGCGACGACAGCCCCAGCCGTACCGTCGCCGTCGGCCGGGCGCTCGCCGCCACCGCCGCGATGACCGCCGGCTTCGCCACCTTCTTCGGCGTCTTCGGACTCGTCATCCAGCCCGTCGCCGGCCAGATCCAGCAGCACCTGCCCTGGTTCACCATCGTCCTCGGCCTGCTCATCGTCACGGCCGGAGCATGGCTCCTCGCAGGCCGCCAACTGTCCACCTTCGCCCCGAAACTCCGCCGTGCCCCCACCATCACGCGCTCCGTGCCCTCGATGGCACTGTTCGGTACGGCGTATGCCACCGCCTCCCTCGGCTGCACCATCGCCCCGTTCCTCGCCATCGTCGTCTCCGCCTTCCGCAGCGGCTCCACCGTGGAAGGCATCCTCCTCTTCGCTGCCTACGCCGCAGGGATGGGCCTGATCGTCGGCGTAGCCTCCCTGACCGTCGCCCTCACCCGCACCACCGCCGTCACCCGCCTGCGCCGCCTCGGCGCGATCGCCCCCCGACTCGGGGGCGGCCTGCTCCTCCTGGTCGGCGCCTACGTCGCCTACTACGGCTGGTACGAGATCCGCGCCCTGCGCGACCCCACCACCACCGACCTCGTCATCGACACGGCGGCCACTGCCCAGCGAGCCGTTGACGGCACCCTGGACGCTGCGGGTCCGGCCGTGATCGCTGTGCTCTTCGGGACTCTGCTCCTCGCGGCACTGCTGATCCGGCGCTACAGGCGCACACGTCAACGCACCGGCTCCCGAGCGTGATCAAGGGGCTTTCGACACACGCGCCTCGAGAGATGGCCTTACACGTGCGGCACCCGGCATCGCGATCTTGCATGACCGCCGGAGGCACGCATCCCGACCTTGCCCAGCAAGGGCACCGAGCCCACCTGCGTTTCATCACCAGCGGCAGACAGCGCCAGGCCCCAGGCGCGTAACCATGTGCGACTGGAGCATGAACTCTCATCAAAAACCCATCTGACCTCAGTCCATATCTTCCGCGTTTCGGGCGAAGCTCACTCCGAGACCGCGCTTTCACCTTCGCAGGACCGCGCGACCCGCCGTGTTCACCGCTGGTTGAACGGCCGGACAGCTGTGGGGACGTCCTTTCCCTTGTACATACGGTCGAACGCCTTTGAATGAAAGACAGGAATCACGCCGGAGTCGCGGCCAGTTGAACGGATCCCGATGCGTCCCCCGTACTTCCGGGAAAGGAAGGAAACCGGTGTCTCAGCGAAGGACGACCATGGTCAAGGCGCATGTGTCCCCGCACGAGTTGATTGCCGGAAGGTACCGGCTCATCGACATCGTGCACCGTGAGACCAACCGGGTCAGCTGGCATGGTGAGGACGTACAAGAGGGGCGTCCGTGCCTGGTCACCCGGATCGGTCTCCCCGCCCACCTGGGCGAGGAGGAGGCGGTGCAGGCCGCGGACCGGGTGATGCGTATGTCGGAGACGATGGCGCGGGTCAGCCCTGGCCGGGTGGCCACGGTCCTCGACGCGCTGACGGAGGCCGGTTCCTTGTGGACCGTCACCGAGTGGGTCGACGGGCTGCCGCTCGGTCAGCTCGTCGATCAGGAGGGTCCGTTCGACCCGACCATGGCGGCCGCAGTCGCACTGCAGTTGCTCGACGTGCTGGAGGCCGCGCACGGCGAGGGCATCACGCACGGCGAACTCAGCCCGGGGCAGGTGTTCCTCCGGGTGCAAGGCCACTTGGTCGTCACCGGCTTCGGACTGGCGGGGGCGACCCTCGTGCCCAGGCTGGCGGCACCGTCGTACGCCTCTCCCGAGCAGGCCCGGGACGAGCGCATCGGTCCGGCGGCCGACCTGTGGGCGCTGGGCGCCATCCTGTACACGATGCTCGAGGGAAGGCCGCCGTACCCGGACCCGGACTGGCCGGCGAGCACCCCGCGTGGCGCGGCCCGGCCGCCGCTCGGGAGCATGCTGCGGGCGGGCCCGCTCGCAGCCACCGTCCAGGGTCTGGTGCGCAAGGACTCCTGGGAGCGGCCGACGCGGACCACGGTGCGCCAGAGCCTGAACCGCGTGCTGGAGCAGGATCCGCAAGCCGTCGTGGCGGCTTCCCGGCTGCGGCGAGCCGGTGCCGCGGCCCGGCGCCTCGGGCCACGGCGGAGCGGACGTGCCATGGTCGCAGGGACGGCGCTGGCCGTGGTCACGGTGGCGGTCGCAGCCCTGGCTGTGACCCAACAGCCGCCCCACACCGAGGAGACTGCGGGCGGGGGCGCGCAGACCCGGCCGCCGGTGTCCACGGCACCCGCGGCCGAGGACGCCGGCGAGCCGGTCGACGCGACCCCCCGCCCGTCCGACGCGTCCTCGGGCACCCCTTCCTCCCCGGCTCCGACGGCCACCGCCGCTCCGTCCCCTCCCGCCGTGTCCGTCGACGTGCTCCCGGCGGGGTACCAGGTGTACCGTGCGCCCGAGGGGTTCTCCGTGGCCCTGCCCGACGGCTGGAAGCGGCTGACCACCCGGAAGCAGGGCGATGCGGCGTACCGGGTCACGTTCGGGTCGGACGGCGACCCGCGCACACTCGCGGTGACGTACAGCACGCGGGCCGGTTCGGACCCGGTCGCGGTCTGGCGCGACGACGTTGAGCCCGCGCTGCGCCGGCAGGCGGGCTTCCGGCGGATCGGCGCGATCGAGGCAACGACGTACCAGGGGTACGAGGCCGCCGACATGGAGTGGTTCTCGGACACCGACGGCCGACGGGGCCGCACCTTCGGGCGGGGTTTCCTCCTCGGCGGACACCGCAGTTTCTCACTGCGCTGGACGACGCCGTCCGCCAACTGGGAAAAGGCCGCCAACCGCCAAGCCCTGGAGACGTTCCTCGGGACCTTTCGTCCGGACCCGGCCGTCTGAGGCCGGCGGTCCGGCCGGCTGCCTGCCCGGCCCACGGGACTGGCAAACCGGTGCGTGCGCGCTTCTCGAAGCGGCGTCCGCCCGGTGGACCGTGGCCTGCGTGCCGGTCCGGACCTTCACCAGCCGGTGAGCAGCAGGTGGTTGAGGAGCAGCGCGAGTGCGGCCTGGGCGGCCAGCCAGGCGCGGGGCCGGGGCAGCAGGGCGCCCGCCGCGAGCAGCCACACGGCGAAGGGCAGCCAGATCCGTTCGGTCTCCGCCTTGCTCATACCCGACAGGTCGGCGACGAGGAGTGCGGCAAGAGCGAGGAGTACCAGCAGGGCCAGGCGGACTTCGGGAGTGTGGCGGAGCGTCGTGTCGACGGGCAAGGATCGTGCGCGTGCCCGGACCGGCCAGAGCCGCTCGCGCTCCCGGACGAGTACGGCGGCGATCCGCCGCAGCCCCGCCACCGTGGCCGGGCCCACCACCAGCACGGTGCAGGCGAGGTTCGCCCACACCCAGTAGCCGTAGGGTCTGAACCCGCCCGCTCCCTGGTAGTAGCGTTCGACGAGCAGGTGGTACGCCTCCCACCAGTCGAAGCCCACGAGTGTGAAGGCCAGCGGTACGACGACGGTTCCCGCGAACAGGAAGGGCAGTGCCCTGAGCCTCCTTCGCCCGAGGACCAGCACCCCCGCCCCGATCACCGCGAACAGCGTGAGCCCGTACGAGAGGTAGCAGATCAGGCCGAACAGCAGGCCCGCGCCGAACGCGGCGGTGCACGAGCGGCGTGCCGTCCTTGCCGTGGCCGCGAGTGCGACGAGGGCTACGAACCACGCGGCGACGGCCGCGAAGTAGCCATCGGCCGACGTCCCCATCCACACGGCGGTGGGCGCGAGTGCCAGGAAGGGCGCCGCCCGGCGGGCCAGGGACTCATCGGCCAGGCTCCTCGCGGTGACGAGGACGGCGACCGCCGTGGTGGCCCCGACGGTGATGGCCCATACCCCGGCCCAGGCGCCTCCGCCCAGCCCGATCCGGTCCAGGAGGACGAAGGTGAGGGTGGCGCCCGGGGGATGTCCGGCGACGTGCGGGGGCCAGTGGTCGGGAGAGTCGAGCAGGATGTGGTTCGTGAAGTCCCGCAGGGTCGCGGGGATGTCGTGGAAGCGGTCGATGACCTGGAGGTACTCGTACCGGGTGGTCAGCCGCCGGGCGACGCCCCGGTGCCAGCCGTCGATGAGAGCGAGGGAGAACGTCCACGCCGTGGCGGTGGCCCAGGAGGCGAGCAGCAGGCTGCGCCAGGGCAGGCGTGCGGCGACGGTGGGGCCGTACGCCACGACGACCACTGCGACGGTGAGCGCTGCCGGGGTGCCGGGGCCGACGTGGGGAAGCCAGTTGGCGTACAAGGGCGGCCAGCCGACGTGGAGGATGTCCTTCGACCGTTTGATGGTGACACCGACGAGCGCGGCCGTCAGGACGAGCACTGCGGCGCCGGCGACGGCGTACAGATCGCGGCGAAGGCCGGGGCTGGTATCGCAACGCAGGTCACTGTGGAGATCATGGTTCACGGGGGAACGTTAGGCCGGACGGCGGCGGACGGGCCTGGGTCGGACGCGGACGTCAGCATTTCGTCATGGTTCACGGACGCGGTGTTGTGCCGCCCACCCGCGTAGCCCTGCTGGTACCTGACCGTTCGCGGGGCCGGGCGTGCGCCTTCTCGTGCAGTGGCATGAGCTGGACGTTCATGCCGTGCCTGCTTGCGCCGGCGGCGAGGGTCCAGTGGCTGGCGCGCCGCTCGGTGAGCGGGGCGCAGATCGTATGGAGACCGAGCGGGGGTCCTGCGGTACGCGTGTCTCCGGCGTGCGTTTCTGCTGCCAGGAAACGGCGGGCCCGAGTTCCTCGAATCCTTACGAGACCCTGACGAGGTATCTGATCTTGCTCATCGCGCCAGTCCCACACGTAACTCTGGTCACGACGTCGCAGCAGAGCGACGCCGAGAGGAATGTGAGGAGCCGACGGTGATCACGCCAGCACACCGCACGAGCTCTCAAGTCCGCGTCCGCGTGGCCGGCTTGGGCTCCGGACCCCGAGGTGGCCTTCTGCCGTACGGACAGGCACCGGCCGCCTCCTGTACGAACGACGGTGGCGGGTCGCGTCGGGCCGTCACGGAGCAGGGCGGCCCCGGGCGGTTCCGATACACGTCACTGCGGCTCGCTCAACGGCTGCGGCTCCGGCCGCATCCGACACCTCATGCTCACCGCATAGCGGCCCCAAGCGGCACCACAGCGACATCTGAACCCACCTGACCAGAGTTCTCGAAGGAGTCTCATGCGACGCAACACGCGCAAGCGATCGAAGACGACCCGCCGGACCGTAGCCGCACTGGCCGCGGTGGTGATGGGAGCAGGGGGGTTGGTGGTGGCCAACGTGTATGCCTCGGCTGGTGAGAGCGGAGCCGGCAATACGACCAGGAGTTCCCCTCAGGACCGGATCGATCAGGCCATGGCGGCGGGGGCCGCCACCATCGACTGCCCCGACGTCGGCTCCCGACTGCGGCAGGTGCCCGACCAGGCCCGGGCCGAGGTCGACAGGGAACTCGCGCTGCTGGACCAGCAGGTCGCGGAGGCATACCAGCGGTTGCAGAGCTCGGTCCGTGCCATACAGCAGGACAGCGCCTTCGCCGACAACGCCGTCATGGGGCCGCTGAAGAGCAAGCGCACCGCGGCCATCGACCGCATAGAGATCGCCATCGGCCGTGTGGCCGACCGGCCGCAGGGGCTCCAGTCCCTCGCCGCCTGCACGCTCCGCGCCTCCGGCAACCAGGGGGGCAACGGCCAAGGCGGCGATGGGCAGAAGGGCCAGGAACAGAACCAGGGGAACGGGCAGGGGAAGCCCGCCGGTAACGGCGGACAGGCCGGTAACGGTCCGGTGGCCGCGGACTTCGTGGACATCACCACCGTCCAGCCCAACGTCCCCAGCCCTCAGCGGCAACAGAACGCCTCACTCGGCAAATTCACCACCGACTGCGGTGTGAACGGGAACAAGCTGTACAACACCGACAACATCATCGTCGCTCCCGGCGTGGACAACGGGGCGCACCACACGCACGACTACGTCGGCAACCAGGCGAACGACGCCTTCGCCGACAACGAGGACTTCGCGGCGGGCGACACCACCTGCCGGAACCAGGGGGACAAGTCCTCGTACTACTGGCCGGTCCTCCGCCTGCAGGACGGCACTCAGGAGTTCGACGCCGGCCAGCAGGGCGGTGGAGCCGAGGGCAACGTGGGCAGGATCCTCACCGCGTCGCAGGTGACCCTCGACTACGTGGGGAACCCGAGCGGCAAGGTCGTGGCGATGCCGAAGTTCCTGCGCATCATCACCGGAGACGCGAAGGCGTTCACCAACGGAACCGCCAACGCCAACGCGGCGTGGAGCTGCACCGGCTTCGAGGACCGGCAGCTGACGGACAAGTACCCGATCTGCCCCCAGGGCAGCAGCGTGGTCCGTACGTCCAAGTTCCAGAGCTGCTGGGACGGCCAGAACATCGACAGCGCCAACCACCGCGACCACGTCGCGTTCGCCGACCCGCGTACCGGTGCCTGCCCGAGCGGCTTCCGGGCTATTCCGCAGCTGGTCCAGCGCCTGGTGTACGACGTGGACGCGCCGAGCCTGAACGACAACGGCCGGTCGCGCCCCTTCTTCTCCGTGGACGGCTTCCCGGAGCAGTTGCACAAGCCGGTCACCGATCACGGTGACTTCGTCAACGTCTTCGACGAGAAGTTGATGAACCGGATGGTCGAGTGCATCAACACCGGCCAGAAGTGCCAGTGACCCCGAGGGGGTGGGCCACCGCACGGGCCTGTCCGCGGCTGACGCATGCCGCGGTCAGGCCCCGCGCTCGTTCCCGGTGCTCCATGTCACTCGACTCCGGCGTCGGCTGCGTCGACCGGACCCGTGCTTACCTTACGAGACCGGCGTGGCCGCAGACCGCCGGAGGAAGGGATGCGCGGCGCAGGGCGTGTTGACCACCGCGCCGCTTCCGCAGGCACCGGCACCGCTCCGGAGCCGGCGCTGTCCGTGCCCGCGGCACACCTGGTCAGCCGCTGCTCGCTCGATCTCTCCCACGGCGCCGGGGACGTTCCGACTTCGTAAGGAGCGCGCACGTTCCCCGGCGGCCCGGCGCCGGGTGGGATGGAGACATGAAACTGCGTGTCTCTTCGCCGGTGTTCAAGGGCGGCCTGCATGACGCCCGCACGGCGACCTCCATCGGCCGGCTGCTGGGGCCGGCGTTCGTCGTCTGCTTCGTCACGGGTCTGGTCAGCCACTTCATGCAACACCCGCCGGGCTGGCTGGCCCCCAGCATCCCCAGTCGCCCGGCGTGGGGTTACCGGTTCACCCAGGGCCTGCACGTCGCCTCCGGCATCGCGGCGATTCCCCTGCTGCTGGCCAAGCTGTGGACGGTCTACCCGCGGTTGTTCGCGTGGCCGCCGCTGCGGTCGTTCCGGCACGCGCTGGAGCGTCTGTCGATCGCGCTGCTGGTGGCCGGCGCCGTCTTCGAGCTGGCGACCGGGCTGTTGAACACGGCTCAGTGGTACCCGTGGCCGTTCTCGTTCGTACCGGTGCACTACGCGGTGGCGTGGCTGGTGACGGGGGCGCTGCTGCTGCACATCGCGGTCAGGGCGCCGGAGATCCGGGCGCACTGGAGTCGACGGTCGCCCGGGACGCTCACACTGCCGGCGCAGGACGCGGCCGACCGGCGGTCGCTGCTGGCCGCGGTGGGGGCAGCTGTCGGGGCTGTCACCCTCACCACGGTGGGCCAGTCCTTCACCCCGCTGAAGGGCTTGATCCTGTTCGCGCCCCGTCACCCCGATCGGGGTCCGCAGGGCCTGCCCGTCAACCGGACGGCCGCTGCGGCCGGGGTGGGCCGGATCGCCGACGAGGAGTACCGCCTGGTCGTGGACGGCCCGCGGCGGTACACCCTGACGTTGGACGAGCTGCGCGCACTGCCGCAGCACGAGGTGGAGCTGCCGATCGCGTGCGTGGAGGGCTGGAGCAAGTCGGCACACTGGTCGGGTGTGCGGGTCGTGGATCTGCTGGAGCGGGCGGGCGCGCGGCCGGATGCACGGGTGCGGGTGGTGTCCTTGCAAC
The DNA here is from genome assembly GCF_019599145.1 of Streptomyces akebiae. Lineage (NCBI taxonomy): Bacteria > Bacillati > Actinomycetota > Actinomycetes > Kitasatosporales > Streptomycetaceae > Streptomyces > Streptomyces akebiae. The sequence continues at coordinate 9,734,124 of NZ_CP080647.1, forward strand.
TGCGTGGTGGCTACCGAGTGTCGGAGATGGGGCATGAGCACGCCCGGGATCCGCTGACCCTGCTCGCCCTGCGCCTGAACGGAGGGGAACTCGACCCCGACCACGGCTACCCGGTGCGGCTCATCGCGCCGAACCGGCCCGGTGTGCTGCAGACCAAGTGGGTGGGTCGGCTGGAGGTGCTGTCGTGAGGGCGACGCGGGTCCTCGCGGGCGTGGCCGGTGTAGCACTCATGGGCTTCGGTGTGTCGCTGTTGCTGGAAGTCCGTGACCTGACCGGCGTTCTGGTCTGGCTGGGAGGGGCGGTTGTCCTCCACGACGTGGTGATCGCGCCGCTGGTGCTGCTTGCCGGACTGGTGGCGGTGCGCGGTCGTGCGCGTGGCCCCGTGCGCGGGGCGCTGGTTGTCGCGGGCGCCTTGACGGTGGTGGCGTTGCCCGCCCTGCTCCGCCCGGGACGAACGGCCAACTCCTCCGTGCTGCCGCTGGATTACCCGCGCAACTGGATGATCGCACTGGTCGTCGTGGCCGCGGGGACAGCGCTCGTCCTGGCCGCTCGGGGACTCATCCGCCGTCGGCGGCCGCCGACATGAGGAAGGCGGCGGCCGCGCCGCGCCGTCTTACGGGTGTCTTACGCCTTCCCGCCGGACGGTGCCGCTGAGCAGAGGGCCTCCTACGGTGACCGGATGCGATCCCTCCGTGTTCTTCGTTCAACGGCGCTGGTGACGGCCGCGCCACTGATGCTGGCCGTCGCGGGTCTGCTGCATCCGCGGCATCTGACGGCGGCGACGGCAGGTGACTGGGCGGGACTGCACATTGCCCTGCTGCCCGTGTTCCCTCTTCTGGCGCTCGGCCTGATCGTCCCGTTGTGGGGCAGGCCGGGCCGGGATGCCGAGGGTGCCTTGACGGTGCTCGCGTGGTCCGGGTGCCTGGTCTACGCGGCGTACTACTCCGGGCTCGACGCGGTGGCGGGGATCTCCGCCGGCACCGTGGTGGATCACGGCATCCGTGGCGCGGCCGGACGGCTGTTCGCGGTCGGCGGCGACCTGGGCCGGACGGGGGTGTACGCGCTGGCCGTGGCCTGCCTCGCCACGTGCGCGGTGCTGTGGCGCCGGCACGGGGCACGGGTCCTGCCGGGGTCCGTGGTGCTCCTCGCCGCCTGCTGGTTCTTCGTCGACAGCCACATCTTCTGGCCGCGAGGCGTGTTCACCATGCTCGGCTTCGCCGTCGCCTTCACCCTGTTGACGGTGACGACGTACCGGCCGGCGAAGGACACGGCACGGACCGAAACGCCTGCGAACCGCTGAAAGGCTTACGAACCGCTGACGTTCCCGAGCCGATCGGCCCGCGGGCGCATGGACGGCCCTACGGTCGGAGCATGTTGATCCTGGTCACCGGAGGTGCGGGCTTCATCGGCTCGCACGTCGTCACCGCCCTCGTCGGCGCCGGGCACGCGGTGCGCGTCCTCGACGCACTGCTGCCCGCCGCCCACCGCACCGCGCCGCAGATCCCTCCCGGGGTGGACTGGCGGCACGCGGACGTCCGTGACAGGGCGGCCGTCACCGACGCCTTGCGGGGCGTGGACGCCGTCTGCCATCAGGCCGCGATGGTGGGCCTCGGCAAGGACTTCGCCGACGCGCCCGACTACGTAGGCTGCAACGATCTCGGTACCGCGGTGCTGCTGGCCGGCATGGCGGAGGCCGGGGTGAGGCGCCTGGTGCTGGCGAGTTCGATGGTGGTGTACGGCGAGGGGCGCTACACATGCTCCCGGCACGGCGTGGTCCGGCCGGGGCCGCGCCTGGTGGCGGACCTGGAGGCGAGGTGCTTCGAACCGCCGTGTCCGCACTGCGGTGAGCCGCTCACCGGCGGGCTGGTGGACGAGGACGCGCCCGCGGACCCGCGCAACGTGTACGCCGCCACGAAGCTCGCCCAGGAATACCTGGCCGCCGCGTGGGCGCGGGCGACGGGCGGCAGGGTGTCCGCCCTGCGCTACCACAACGTCTACGGCCCGGGCATGCCGCGCGACACGCCGTACGCCGGGGTCGCGTCCCTGTTCCGGTCCGCGCTCGCGCGCGGGGAAGCACCGCGCGTGTTCGAGGACGGCGGGCAGCGGCGGGACTTCGTGCACGTCCGGGACGTGGCCGGGGCCAACCTCGCCGCGCTCGACGGCGTGCGGGGCCTCCCGGAGGGCGGGGTGCGGGCGTACAACGTCGGCAGCGGGGAGCCGCACACCGTGGGGGAGATGGCCACCGCGCTGGCCGCGGCGTACGGCGATCGGGTACCGGTCGTCACCGGGGAGTTCCGGCTCGGCGACGTCCGCCACATCACGGCCTCCTCACGACGCCTCCGCGAGGAACTGGGGTGGAAGCCGCAAGTCACCTTCGCGGAAGGAATGGCGGAGTTCGCGGCGGCACCCCTACGAGCCGGATGAGCCCGGCCGGGCGCCGAATCGCCCAAGGGGAGTGACCAAGGGACCGGCCGGGCTTCCTCCGGCCGGTCCGCTCCTTCCGGACGATCACGGATCGTTCTTGCCCCGACCTCAGACCGCCGCGGGCAGATGGACCTCGAACCGGCAGCCGCCCGGCACATTGGACACAGCCGCGTGCCCCTGGTGGGCCTCGACGATGCCGCGCACGATGGCCAGGCCCAGTCCGGCTCCGGCGGGCGGGGTCCGGGCGTGGGTGCCGCGCCAGCCGGTGTCGAAGACGCGGGGCAGGTCCTCGGGGGCGATGCCGCCACAGCCGTCGGTCACCGCCAGCACGACACGGTCGGCCTCCCGGCGTGCGGAGATCGCGACGGTGCCGTCGGCCGGAGTGCGGCGGATGGCGTTGACGAGCAGGTTGACCAGGACACGGGACATCTCGCGACCGTCGACCTCGACGGGCACCTGCTCCACCCCGGCGCCCACCAGACGTACCCCATGCTCCCTGGCCAGGGCGTCGGCACCCGCGATGGCGTCGCCGACCAGGTCGTAGACCGACATCCGGGTCGGGGTCAGGGCGAGTACACCGGCCTGGATGCGTGACAGTTCGAAGAGGTCGCTGACCATTGCGTTCATCCGCCCGACCTCGGTGCGGATGCGGCTGTGGTAGACACGCGGGTCGTCGACCATGCCGTCCTCCAGGGCCTCGGTCATCGCCTGGAGTCCGGCCAGCGGCGTGCGCAGGTCGTGGGAGATCCATGCCACCAGCTCGCGGCGGGACGCTTCCAACGCCAGCTCCCGCTCCCGGGAGGCGGCCAGTCTGGCGCTGGTCGCGGCCAGCTGACGGCTCAGCTGGGCGAGTTCGGCGGTGAGCGCGGTGGTGGGCGGGACGAAGTTGCCGTCGTCGCCGAGGGCGCGGGTGGCCTCGGCGAGGGCCCGGCTTCCCCGGACGACACTGCGGCCCAGCAGCAGGGCGACGGCGAAGGAGGCGACGGCGGCCATGACGCACACCATCGTGACCACCCACAGGTCGTGCTCCGAGAGGAGCATCGCCCAGGACACCAGCATCGTTCCGGCGAGCATCGCGGCGACCGTGACGGCCGCGACGACGGCCAGCGACAGTGCGACCGACCGGTCGCGGAGCAGCCGCAGGGCCGCCGCACCGGTCAGCCCTGCGGCTGCCGCGCCCACGGCGGCGTAGAGGGCGATGAGCAGCGTGTCACCGACCATCGCCGGCTCCTCTCCCGTGGGTGACGTCCGACGGGGGAGGGTCGAAGCGGTATCCGACGCCCCAGACGGTGCTGATCAGATGAGGTTTGGCGGGGTCGTCCTCGACCTTCTCCCGCAGGCGCCGGACGTGGACCGTCACCGTCGACAGGTCGCCGAAGTCCCAGCCCCAGACCTGGCGCATGAGTTCCTCGCGGCTCGTTGCCCGGCCGGGGTTGCGGAGAAAGAACTCCAGCAGATCGAACTCCCTTGTCGTAAGGGCCAGTTCGGCGCCGCTGCGGGTGGCGCGTCGTGCGGTGGGATCCAGGGCGAGCGGGCCGCTGCGCAACCAGGGCTCCGCGGGCTCGGTCCGCGTGGCGGCCAGGGTTCCTGCGCGGCGGAGCACGGACTCCACACGCAGCACCAGCTCGCGCGGGCTGAAGGGCTTGGTGACGTAGTCGTCCGCTCCGACCTCCAGGCCGAGAATGCGATCCTCCTCGTCTCCCCGCGCGGTCAGCATGATCACTGGCAGGGGGCCGTTCGCGCGGATGCGGCGGCACACCTCCAGCCCGTCCATTCCGGGCAGCATCAGGTCCAGTACCACCAGGTCGGGTGGTCGGGAGGCTGCCGTCTCCACGGCGGCGGGGCCGTCGGCGGCGACGTCGACCGAGAAGCCCGCCCGATGCAGGTACCCCGCGACGACCTCGGAGACGGTGGGATCGTCGTCCACGACAAGTACGCGTTTCACACGAGTGAGTCTCGCACCGGCGTCCCGTCGCCCAGCGGTGCGACGGCGGACGTCAGCGATCCGTAAGGATGTCACATCCCTTATGTCCGCTCCGCGTTCGTAGGCTCAGTGGGGTGATCGAGACAACCCCTCCCTCCGTGGACGTCGTGCTGCCCTGCCTCGACGAGGCCGAAGCCCTGCCCTGGGTGCTGCACCGCATCCCGCCCGGCTGGCGCGCGATCGTCGTCGACAACGGCTCCACCGACGGATCCCCCGACATCGCCCGCGGCCTAGGGGCGCAGGTGGTCCACGAGCCACGCCGCGGCTTCGGCGCCGCCTGCCACGCGGGGCTGACCGCCGCCACGGCCGACGTGGTCTGCTTCTGTGACTGCGACGCCTCACTCGACCCCCGCCTGCTGCCGGCTGTCGCCGGACCCGTCCTCGACGGCTCCATCGACCTGGCGCTGGGGCGACGCCGGCCCACCGCTCTCGGGGCCTGGCCCCTGCACGCCCGGCTCGCCAATCTCGAACTGGCACGGCTGATCCGCCGTCGTACCGGCCTGCGCCTGCGCGACCTGGGCCCGATGCGGGCGGCTCGCCGCGAAGCGCTGCTGGGCCTGGGCCTGAGCGATCGCCGCTCCGGCTACCCGCTGCAGATGGTGGTCCGGGCCGCCGACGCCGGCTGGCGCATTCAGGAGACGGACGTGCCGTACCACCCGCGTACGGGCCGTTCGAAGGTCACCGGTACCTGGCGGGGCACCTGGCAGGCGGTCCGTGACATGCGTGCCGTTCTCGCCGAGCAGCCGGCCGGTACCGGTCACACCTCCACCGGCCCGGACGCGCCGATCGCAGGAGGGGCGCGGTGAACACCGTCACGGCAGCGGCCACACTGCTGATCATCGCCAAGGAACCGGTCCCCGGCCGCGTCAAGACCCGGCTCACGCCGCCCTACACGCCGTACGAGGCGGCGGCCCTGGCCGAGGCCGCCCTCACCGACACCCTCCGCACCCTGCTCCGGGTCCCGGCCCGGCGCCGGGTGCTCGTCCTCGACGGAACGCCGGGCCCTTGGCTGCCGCCGGGTTTCGACATCGTCCCGCAGGTGTCAGGAGGGCTGGACGAGCGGATCGCGGGCGCCTTCGCCCTCTGCGACGACGGGCCGGCACTGCTGGTCGGCATGGACACCCCGCAGCTCACTGCCGGCCTGCTGGCCGATGTCGGCACGGACGGCCACGACGCCTGGTTCGGCCCGGCCGCCGACGGCGGCTTCTGGGCTCTCGGCCTCGCCGACCCCTCCCGCGCCGGGTCGCTCGTCCGGGGTGTACCCATGTCCACCGACCGCACCGGCGCGATCCAGCGGCGCAGACTCGTCGAGGCGGGGCTGACGGTCCGCGACCTCCCACTGCTGCGGGACGTCGACACCGCGTCCGATGCCGCCTCGGTCGCCGGCCTGTGTCCACCCGGCTCGCACTTCGCCACCGTCCTGCACTCGCTCGCGGAGGTGACCCGGTGAGCGGCGCGGCTGTCGGTACGGAATCCGTCGTCGAGCCGGCGGAACGAAGCGACACGGCGCCCCGGCCGCAGACCGACGTTCAGCCGCCCGAGCGGCTCATCGTGCCCGCGCCGTGCGCCGACCGCTTCGTGACGTCCGTGGCGCCGGGCGAGCCCTGGACGGACGACCCTTACGCCCAGGCCCTGCGCGCCGGCCGGGGCCCGCTGTACCTGCGCAGCCTGGGGCCCCTCACCCCGGGGGAGGCCGAGCTGCTTCCACTGGAGGTGGAGCGCTGGTGCGCCGCCCCCGACGCCGCCGACACCGAAGTGCTGGGCCGTTGCACCGGCCCCGTCCTGGACGTCGGCTGCGGTCCGGGGCGGCTGGTGGCCGCCCTGGCCGCACGTGGCGTCACAGCCCTCGGTGTGGACGTCAGCCCGGCCGCCGTCGCCCGGACCCGGCGCCACGGCGGAGCCGCCCTACGGCGCTCCGTCTTCGACCGCCTGCCGAGAGAGGGCCGCTGGGGCACGGTCCTGCTGATGGACGGCAACGTCGGCATCGGGGGCGACCCGGCAGCCCTGCTCACCCGCCTGCGCGACCTCCTCCGCCCCGGTGGCCGCCTCCTGGCCGAGGCGGCGGACGAAGACGTGGACCAGCGTCTCACCGTCCGCGTGGAGGACGCCCACGGCCGCCACGGCCGCCCCTTCCCCTGGGCCCGCGTCGGCACGACCGCCCTGCTGCGCGCGGCCGACTCCACCGGCTGGATCCTCACCGGCCGATGGAGCGTCGGCAGGCGCTCCTTCCTGGAACTCCACCGCCCCACGTCGGAGCGCCAGGAGCCGGACGCGGCCCGGGACGGGCACGTCGCGCCGCCCGATCACACCCCCACAACCGGTGAGGGGCCACAGGTCAACGGCCCGTCCGGGCTCCATGGGCACAGGGTTCGGTGACGTTCCGTCAGCCTGGTCGCGGTGCACGGACTCCGCGGCCGACTGCGGTGCCCAGATTTCGAGATCATCCCTGCGGACTCGGCGTGGGTGGCTTGCGCAGCGCAGTATTGACGGAGCGTCTGGAAGCAGGGCCTTCGGATCGGTGGTGCCTTGCCGGTGTCACGCTTGCCGAGACGGGCCGATCCCGGATACTCCGCACGCTGTAAGAGTTCCGCCCCGACCGGACATCACCCGGTGATCTACCCCGCGGACGGGCTACACCGCGGAGAAGGCGGCCTGCGCGGCCATCGGCTCCAGGCCCGTGACGGGTGGCTGACGCCGGCCGGGACAGCTGACGCAGGCCCGCCCCGAGCGGCCTGGGGTTGGCCCCCTCGCCGGGTCGGCCCTGCTCAGCGGCCGGGAGCTGCACCGACCGCGGAACCGGCTCGTGCCGCCCATGGCGCCGGGTTGCTGAGTCCTCGTGCCCTCCACCCGACGCGACTCAATTCGGTTCCGCCTCTGGCCGAGGCTCTTCCTTCGTCACTTCGGGCGATCGGCTGCCGCGGGCGTCGTGGCCGCAGTCGGCGGCCCGTCCGGGTTCTGCGGGCCGCACGTCCTCAGGACGATGGTCCCGGCCCGTCCTCACGAGGCGATCTCGACGGTCTTGGAGACGGTGACCTGGTCGATGTCCGAGACGCGGACGGTGGCCCGCATCGTCCATGTTCCGGCGAGGGGGAGGTCGAGGGTGTCACTGCCCCAGTAGCCGCTCTGGTCGACGAGTTCGGCATCGAGCGGGCCGACGCGTTTGTCGGTCTGGGTGAAGGTGAGGCGTAGTTCGGGGATGGCGATGAGGCCGCCGTCGGCACCGAATACGACGGCCTCGACCACGTTCCGGCCGACCCGGCCCGGTTCCAGGGTGATCTGCACCCTGCCGCTCCCGGCCGGAGCGCCCGTGTCGAACGGGACCACGGTCAGGTTCACGTCCGGCTGTCCGGACACCGTGGAGGCTCGCGCCGCCTCGACGGTGGCCCGCCCCGGTTGGCTGCCCGTCAGCACGGTCGTGAGCGCGAGCACTGCCACACCGACGACGGCCTCCGCGAGCACGGACCTGCGCAGCCCGCGCCGGCCGCCCTCAGAGCCGATGCCGGCTGCTTCAGGCACGGCACCGGGGCCGTCCTTCGTCGGCGGGTCGGGCGGTGTGCCTTGGCCGCTGCCCGCGGTGACGAGCACGGGTTGTACCGGGGGCACGCGCAGTAGCCGCTCAGTCCAGCTCCGGGAGTACGACGCCGCCGTCAGCATGAGGATCACGGTCCCGGTCTTCAGCGCGAGCACCCTGCCGTAGGGGGTGGTGAACGCGTCCCAGGAACCGAGGCCGCGCCAGGACTGGTAGATGCCGGTGGCCGTCAGTACGCCCACGGCACCGAGGGCGAGCCGGGAGAAGCGACCGACGACGGTGGGCCGGAGCGGGTCGTCGGCCGGTGCCCGGTACAGCGTGACCAGCAGTGCGGTCAGCCCGCCGAGCCAAACGGACATGGCCAGCAGGTGCAGTGCGGCGGACGTCATCGCGGTCGGCACCTGGATGCCCGTCGAGGCGTGCTCGGCCGCTGCCCAGGTCGTGGCCAGAGCGAGAGTGAGGGCGATGCCCACCGTGACCGTGCGCCGGTCGTGTCGCTGTTCGGACCTGCCGTGCCTCAGGAGCATGGCGACCAGCAGGAGTAGAGCGAGACGGACCAGCAGTGCGATGCCCGGTCGGCTGTCCACCGTGTCGCGCAGAAGTCGAGGGTCGAGCACACCGGCCGGTCCGTCTCCGCTCGCGTACGGACCGCGCATCAGCAGCAGCGCGGTCGTCGCCAGTGTCAGGGCCCACCAGCCGGCCAGGAACGGGCCGCGCAACGCCTGCGTGGCCCCGGCACCGGGACGGCAGACCTGCACGAACACGGCGGTGCCGATCAGCAGGGCCAGGCCCCCGTAGGCGACGTAGCGGCCGATGCCGTACAGCACGTCGACCGACGGGGCCACGGCAGGCTCGGCGGCGGATGCGGCGCGGGTCTGCGAAGGCGTGCCGACGGAGAAGGTGAAGGCACCGGAGACGGCGTGGCTGTCCTCGGAAAGCACCCGCCAGGAGACCGTGTACGTGCCCTGCTGCAGACCGTCGGTCAGGGGCACGCGCGCGGTGTCGGTCCTACCGTCCGCACGCACGGGGTCGCCGGCGGTCACCGGTCGGCTGTCGGGGTCGAGGACGCGCACCGAGTCCTCGGTGAGCGCGACGGACTCGCTGAAGGAGACCGTGACGTGTTCCGGCGCGGTCTTCAGCACCATGCCCTCGCGCGGGTCGCTGCCGGTCAGCACCGCGTGAGCGGAGGCGGGTGCCGCGCCGGCGAGGAGGGTACCGGCCAGCAGCACAACCACCACCAGCAGTGCCTTGCCCATGCGCTGTGTGTGTTGCGTCTGTTGTCGTTCCACTTCATGTCTCCGGAGCGGTTCCTGGATCTGGCAAGCGTGCTGACGCGTGTGCAGATGCCCGCCGCCGTGTCGTTCGAGGGCGGGTGTCTCCTGCCGCGGGGTCGGCACGGGAAAGCACCCCGTGTCGGAGGACGCCCGACGCCTGACCAGCCACCAGGTGCCGCCCCCGGTACGACCGGCACGGCGATCAGGGAGCCGGTGAGCGGACGGGCGGTTGATGAGGGGTCCGGTGCGACGGAGCTCCTTTCGGCGGGCGGGACGTCGGCGGCCGTCTTCGTGGACAAGCCTGGCGCGGGCGCCCCGCCGGGCCGGCGCCTGTGGACGGACCGCCGTGGGCGTGCGAGCTTCGCTGTGACCGTGACGGTCACTGGCGATGCTTCGGCGATGTACGTCGGACATCCGGGTCCGCCATCCTGCGGGGCCAGGGTCCGGCGGTGTTGGCGGCGAGGGGCGGGCAGCGCCGACGGCCGCAGTCCTGCCGAGGATCGCCGCACAGCCGTCGACGGCCCTCAGCCGGATGGCGGAGCCGTGATGTGGGGTGTGTCTGCGGGCCATGCGGAGGGAGCCTGCTCCGACTGCTGTGAGACGGTGTCGTCCTCTCCGTCGTGTGGGTCGCCGGGGGCTGCCAGCTGGGAGCAGAGACCGAGGGCGAGAGTGATCGCGGCAGCCGTTCCCAGTGCACGGACGATGCGGCGGCACTTTGCTCGGCCGTCCAGCTCCCGCCAGGGCGAGTGGGGGCGGGGCTCGGTGGGCTGCCACAGCTCACCGACGGCTCCCGTCCCGTCGAGCGAGGCGGGCCTTTGCCGGAGAGGGCTTGTAGGACGCCTTCGTGTATGTCCTCCCCCTGGGGACGGGAGGGCGGGCTGGCCGTCCGAGACGCCGTCCCACGTTCCGCGGCGGAGAGCTCCTTGGGCGCGGTTTCCCGTATCGCGTGTTCGCTGTCGGTCAGGAATCTGTGCCAGACCTCATCCGCGGCGGGTGGTCTGAGGCCATCGCCGTCCGGTGTCTGGTCTCCGTCCGGCATGCGAGCGGTCACGCCGCACCTTCCGTTCCCCACTTCTGGCCGGCGACCCCGTTGCGCGCCGGACTCCTGGCAGGAGCTGACGCCCCGTGGTCTCCTGTGGTCTGCCACGGCCTTGGGGGCCGTGTTGAGCGCGGACCGGTTGGCGGGGCCTCCGGCGACCGACGCGTCGATGTTCACCTCGGTATTCCGCCGTCGTCACTCCCGGGCGTCCGGCGGTCCGCCGCCGGGCGGGCCCCACTCGATGATTGCACAGTGCAAAGCGAGAGCGCCAGCAGTGGGCCCGGCCGCGAGGCCCCGACGGCGATCTGGCGGGCCCGCGTGGTCGTCACACGGACGTCAGGGTTATTACGAGAACCTGACAGGGAGGCTGAACCCCTTCAGGCTCAGGCGTCTCATCGGTGACTCTGGCTCAACCCGCCACTGTTCGAGGATGGCGGAGGGGTTCGAGGAGCGAGTTATGAGCAGGCACACCAGGCGCAGGTCCCCGGTACAGGCCCGGCTGACGATCGCCGGAGCCGTGGCCCTGGCCATGGCGGCGGCCGCGGTGACGGTGACCGTGGCCTCGGCGGGGGAGACCAGCCGCCGGTACGCGGGTTCCGGGCAGGTCGGCGCCGACCACGCGGTGTTCGTGCAGGGCAACGAACTCGATGGCAACACCATCCACGTCTTCAAACGGGGGGACGACGGCACGCTGACCGCCGCGGGCCGCTACGCCACAGGCGGCAGGGGCGGCGACCAGATCGACGCACCGACCGACTCCCTGGCCTCGCAGGGCTCGCTCGTCTACGACGACCGGTCGGGGCGGCTGCTGGCGGTCAACGCCGGAAGCGGTACGGTGACCTCGTTCCTGGTCCAGGGGCAGAAGCTGACGGATAGGCAGACAGTGGCCTCCGGGGGCGACTTCCCGGCGTCGATCACGGTCTCCGGCCGGCTGGCGTACGTCATGAACGCGGGTGGGGAGGGGAGCGTCCAGGGCTTCCGGATCACCTCCGACGGGCTGAAGCCCCTGCGCGGTTCGCAGCGCTCCCTGGGACTGGACAACGAGGAGGTCCCCCTGTTCAGCAGTTCGCCGGGGCAGGTCGCGTTCACCCCGGACGGCCGGGCGCTCGTCGTCACCACCAAGTCCGCGAACACCGTCGAGGTCTTCCCCATGGGGCGTGACGGGCGCCCAGCGCAGGAACCGGTCGTCAACGAGTCCGCAGGCGGGGTGCCTTTCGCGATCACCTTCGCCCGGGGCGGCCGGATGCTGGTGGCCGAGGCGGAGAAGTCGACGGTCAGTACCTACAAGGTGCGCCGCGACGGCACCCTGAAGGTCGTTCAGGGCCCGCTGGCCAACGGGCAGGAGACCCTGTGCTGGCTGGAGCGCGCCGGTGACTTCTTCTACGGGGGCAACACCGGCAACTCCACGGTCAGCGGCTATCGCGTGGACAAGCGCGGGCGCCTGACGCTCACGAACGACGTGGGCGTGGCGACGCCCCCGTCGGCCCGGTCCCAGGGCGTCATCGACCTGGCCGTCACCGAGGACGAGAAGTTCCTGTATGTGCAGAACGCCGTCTCCGGTACGGTCGACGGCTTCCGCGTGGGCAGGAACGGCTCGCTCACGAAGGTCACGACCGCGACAGGACTGCCCGCCTTCGCCGAATCCGGAATGGAGGGCATCGCCGCGGTGTGACGGCAAAACGGTCACCGCGGTGCGGCGCCCCGCAGTTGATCCAGGGCGCCAGGCTGCGCGGGCCGGATCACGGTGTGTCGTTGAAACCTTCCTGCAGAGGGCCGGAACGGAGGGCCGGGTGAGGACCGCCTTTCGCCGTGAATCCAGGAATGCGGTTGAAGCAGCCCGTGATCGTCACTCCCGGCCAAGCCGAGGCGATGGCGGTCGGGCTGCTCAGCGCAGATGCTGTTCGGCCGCATGGATCCGTACGAACGGGATGGCTCTGCCCGCCTCTCGGAACGATGCCGCGGTGCCGTCCACGGTCAGACCCATGAAGGCGCACAGTCGGCGGGCGGTCCGTGGATGTCGCGCCGCGTACCGGGCCATGATCTCTGCCCCCTCTTCCGGGGCGACGAATCGTGCGTCGACCGCATAGTGGCGATTCCCCACCTGGACGACGGTCTGCGGTCGGCGGCGCAGGTTGCGGTACCAGTCCGCCGTCGGCCCGAAGCCGGACGCAACCGTCCAACTGCCACCTGCCGGATCGCGCGCCACCACCTCCAGAACCACATGGCGGTCGGCTCCGGTGACGCGGCCGACGTGGTGAAGCAGCAGGAACCGTCCGCCGAAGAGGGGCCCCAGTCCCGCACGGAACAACAGGATCGGCAGCCGCGGGGCGAAGCGTCTCCATCCGGAAGGGAGTCGGGGGCGGTGCGGGGCGTCGCCTTCCGGTTGCCGCATCGGGTCTCCATGAGCCGGTGGAATGTCGGATCTCGGCATCGATTCGGTAAAGGGCCGGAGCGAGAGCCGTGCCGTCGCAGCAATCCTTGCATAGTCTAAGTGTTGAGGAGGGGTGTCTGCGCAGGGCGGCTCTCCAGTGCCGCGACACCGCTGGAGAGCGCCATGACCATGAAAGAGCCACCGTCCCACGGCACGCTGCTGTCCTGCATGCCGGTCGCGGTGATGGCCGTGGTGACAGGTGTGGACGTCGTGGCGGGGCCCGGGGTGGGACTGCTCCCGCTGGTCTCCCTCGGGCCGGCCTTCTCCGGGCTGGTCGGGGGATGGCGGCGTACCGCCGTCATCGGTGTGGTGGCGCTGCTGCTGTGCGTGGGACTCGGCCTGTACAACGGCCTGTTCGAGGCGAGCCGGGGCTTCGCGGCCCTGGGGTCGGTGGCCGGGGTCACCGGGGTGGGTATCGCCGCCGCCGTGATGCGCTCGCGCCGGGAAACGGAGTTGGCCGGTGTCCGCTCGATCGCCGAGGTCGCCCAGCGGGTCCTGCTGCGACCGGTGCCGCTGACGGCGGGCCCGCTGCGGGTGGCGGTGTCGTACACCTCCGCCGTGGCCGAGGCGCGGATCGGGGGCGATCTGTACGAGGTGGTCGCCTCGCCGCACGGTGTGCGGGTGATCGTCGGTGATGTGCAGGGCAAGGGGCTGGCCGCCGTCGAGACGGCCGCCGTGGTGCTCGGTGCCTTCCGGGAGGCAGCGCACGACGAACCTGACCTGGTGGGGCTCGGCGAGCGGCTGGAGCGGAGTGTCGCCCGGGAACTGGAGGGGGAGAAGTTCGTCACGGCGATCCTTGCCGAGTTCGGCTCCGATCACGAAGTGGTGTTCGTCAACTACGGTCACCCGGATCCGATGCGGGTGCGCCGGGACGGCACCGCCGACTTCCCGCAGCCTCCTTCCTATGCCCTGCCGCTTGGGTTGGGCGCTCCCGGGAGCGACGGCCCGAAACCGTACCCGGTGTCCTTCGCACCCGGTGAGCAGTTACTTCTGTACACCGACGGCGTCACCGAGGCACGCGACGATCAAGGAGCCTTCTATCCGCTCGCCGAACGGGCGCATCTGCTGAAAGGCCCTGACCCGCACAGCGCGTTGACCGCGTTGCGTGAGGACGTGGTGCGGCACGCCGCTGGTCCGCCGCACGACGACGCCGCCATGCTCCTGCTGCGCTACCACGGTCATGGAATGGGAAAATCTGTTCCTGCCGATTGAGCACGCGGGTGCCTCAGCGCGTAGAAAGGGGACATGGCGGAACGTAGGACCCCTTCAAGGGGCGTGGACGATGTCGACGCGGTCACCCGTGCGGTGCTGACCGCGTCACGGCTGTTGGTGGCGGTGTCGGCCAGATCCCTGGCCGAGGTCGAGGAGCGGGTGACGCTGCCGCAGTTCCGCATGCTGGTGGTGCTGTCGACCCGTGGCGCCACCAAACTCGTCGTGCTCGCTGACCTGCTCCAGGTCGCGCCGTCCACAGCCATGCGCATGGTCGACCGGCTGATCGCTGCCGGGCTCGCCGACCGCCGGATCAACCCGGATAACCGCCGCGAGACCATGCTCCAGCTGACCGACGAGGGGCGGCGAACGGTCGCCGACGTCACCGCCCGGCGCCGTACAGAGATCGCCACGATCGTCGAACGGCTCGTGCCGGACCAGCGGACGGCGCTCGTGGACGCGCTCACCGCGTTCAACGAGGCGGGCATGGAGCCACTGGCCCCGATGACGGACGACCCGGAGCTGTATCCCCTGGGCTGGGTGGACGCGACGGTGGGGTACGGCGCCTGAGGGCATGCCCCGGGCACGCGGCCATTGCCGTCGTGCGCGCTGGTCGGCCGATCCGACCTGCCCGCTGACCGGTATCGCACTAGTCAGGGAAGCCGTGATGGGCGGGTAAGGGGGCGAGGGCTCTTGATCTGCGCGCCGTATCGGGGCAGCCGCGGCACGCGACAGCGGACGACTTGTAGGCGGGGCGGTCCGCGATGCGTCGGTGACCGCGGGGCGGAGGGCGGACTGATGTCCCATGTGCCGAGGTTCGGCATTGCCGCTCTGGCCGTGGTGCACGGGTCGTCGATGCGGTAGCGGTCCCGCGTTCCTCCCGTATGTGCGCTCCTTTCGTGCGGCGGCCCGGACCCGGCCTCGTCCCGCCCTCGCTTGAGGACGAGGCCGGCGTGGCGGGTCGGTGGTCGCGTCACTTGGACGACGGTGAGGGATCAGGAGTCGGGCCTGCTGTCGGGGCAGCGGTCTGCACATCCAGATCCGGGCGCGGGGTCAGGACGACCATGGGGGCTCCCTGCTGGGGAACCGGAGGGGTGACCTGTTCGCTGGGGAGCTTCGGCGGGTTGGTCTGCTGGTAGTTGACCTGGTCGTGGTTGACCAGGCCGGTCTTCTCCAGCACGGTGATGTGGTCGAGCACGGTGTCGTTGGCCAGGTCCGCCAACTGACGCACGAGGGTGTTGCGCGTACTGGCGCGGATCTTGGCGATGGCCGGGAAGATCTGGCCGTGCGTGACACGCATGATCTGCACCGCGGTGGAGTCGAACTCCTTGCCCTTGGCCGCGTCCACAGTCGCCACGAACTGCTGCTGTTGCGGGCTCGCCTGGTTGTTGAGCGTGATGTTCAGCTCGGGGGCGATCTTCCGGCACATCTCGTCGAGGCCGGCGTGGCCGACGATCAGGTGTTCGCCGGCCTCCTTCATCTCCGGCGTCGTACCGCGCTCCATGGCCATTTCACCGAGGGGGTACTCCCAGAGTCCTGCGGAGCGGACCTTGATGACGAAGTCACGGTCGGCTTCTGTGAGCGGCCCGTAGGGGGTGTTGGCGATGATCCGCTCTGTTCCCGTGGCCGTCTTCTCGACTCCCAGCATCGCGGGGTAGGCGAGCGCGGCGACGGTCAGCAGCAGACCGCCGCTGACGAAGATCGTTCCGATGTTCCAAGTGCGGGGCATGGCAGCTCCTGGCAGCGGGTGGCCGCACCCTGGGTCCGGCGCGTGGCACCGGACCCACCGTGCGGATGGGTCGCCAGGGGGTACGGATGGAACGGGCGAATGAATCATTGCGCTGGGTAAATTTTGCAGTGTGATTGAAGCGGTATCCCGGATGCTGGGGTGCAGATCTCCCTGACCTGGGGGAAGGGCGGAGGGCCGGTGCTTCCGTCACATGAACACCGGCGCCGATGAGGGGCCTCATGGGCGCCGACGGCCACGACCTCGCATTGGCTTGCAGGCGCGGGTGTCGTCGGCGCCGGGTTGTGGGAGGGGAGAGTCCGGTGCAGCGCGGCCCACAGGCTTTCGGCCGCCGCCTATGGAGACCTGATCTGCCGTCCCGACTCCATTCATGGACGCCGCGAGGGGCTGCGCGCAAGATCTAGCCAGGCGCGGCCGGAGATGTCAGGAGAAACGTCGGCGATCAGGCGGAACCGGGCCAGGGGTGTCCAGAACCTTGCGGAGGACGGGCGGACCGGCTCTTTCTGCAGCAGCCCGCGTAGCGGCACTGAGTTCGGCGACCTGTACCTCGATGCCTGCCACGGACAGTGCCTGCCGGATACCCAGCAGCGTGTACAGGCTTGCGGAATCGCAGAAGGTGATACCGGAGAGGTTCAGTACCAGTAGGCCGCCAGGTGAACGGGCGGCAAGTCCAGCCAGGTACTCGCGCAAGCTCGCGGAGGTGTCGATGTCGAGCTCCCCTGCGAGATGTAGCTCCAGCAGGGGAGGGGATTGACCACCGGCGATGGGCTGGATCGAAAGCCTTGAGCTCCCGACCTCCAGCAGGTCCTCCCCATGGTGAGGCGGAACGCCACTACTCATCGGCTTGGCGGCTGTTGTCTCGTCCTCGGGGTTGGACTGGGGCGGTTTCATCGCGCGTCTTCCGGTTAGAGCGGTCTCCGTACGCCGACCAGACTTCCCGGCACTCCAGGCGGGCTGCCCCTCCACCTGGCCAATCTTTGCATAAGGCAAATGAATGCGCCAGTGGAGCTCAGGTCCTCCCGCGGGCTGGGGATCCTTTTGCCCTCAGCAACTCCGGAAGGGGCCATGCCGGTCCCCCGGCCCGCCTCGACCAGGTCTTCGTCCCGTTTCCGGCACGGCGATTCGACCGGCCATGGGATACGGGCTGTTGCGCCGTTCACGGATGACGCTCACGCAGCGTGGCTGCGAACTCCTCTGTTCAGGTCTGCGAGGGGGCTTGGCTGTGGACGATCCGCCGGAGACGCGCTTGCGAGGCCACGGCCTACCGTCTCCTGAGGGACTGTCCCAAGGCCCAGGCAGCGGATGCGACGGAATCTGCCCACGGCGCGCTCGACGCCGTGATGGTGGACCGGCTTGACGGGGGTGTCCTGCCGATGGCCACGGACTCCTCACTACCGGCACCCGCGATCATCGTCGTCGCCCTGGTGCTCAGAACGGCACTCGGCGAAGTCCGTCACCGAGGAACCGCCCGCGAACAATGGGCGTTTACCACCGACCGTCGCACTGGGGCAGCCGGAGCGGGTCGTGTCCCTTGTCGTGGTGTAGCCGATCATTCGGCGGTCGTGTGGGTGGTGTTGGGTAGCGCGGGGGCGCTTTCGGGGCGCTCGGCGGGGTAGAGCTGGTCCATGCTTCCCTCGGGCAGGTAGCGGCGGGGGAAGGCGATCCATTCGTCGTGCAGTTCGAAGAGCACGGCGGTGACCAGCCGCAGGAGTGCTTAGACGTACGGGAAGCGGACGTGGTCCAGGGGCCGGGCACGGAACGCGGTCAGCTGACCGTCCAGGTCCTGGCAGATCCGCGAGACCTCGATCTTGGAGATCCCGGTGTCCGCGCCGAGGGCCTTGACCAGGTCGTCGACCGACCGCGTGGACACGCCGTGGACGTAGGCCTCCATGATGACCGCATACAGGGCCTGGTCGATGCGGCGGCGCCGCTCCAGCAGCGCGGGGAAGAAGCTCCCCGACCGCAGCTTGGGGATCGCGAGGTCCAGGTCGCCGGCCTGGGTGCTGATCGTCTTGTCGCGGTGGCCGTTGCGAAGCGCGGTGCGCGTGTCGGTGTGCTCGTTCCATTCCGCGCCGATCCGGGCAGTGGCCTCGGCCTCGATCAGCTCCTGGAGCATCCGCTCAGCCACATGGCGGACGAGTTCGAGCCCGTCCGACGAACGTAGTGACTCAAGCAGCCGGAGTAAGTCATGCTGAGACAGGGCCATCCTGCACCTCCCGCGTTGAACTGCCCGTTCACTACGGAGAGTTGCACGATGGCCCACCTTGCGGGCAGGGAGCGAAAGCCCATCGACATACGCCCCCGGCGCACTCCCTAACCGTGATCGGCTACACCACCTCAAGGGACGCCATCCGCACGGGAAGGGTGCTTGCGAGGCGATCGTCGTGCGGGAACGCTTCACGGAGCTGCTGCACGTACCTCTTCACGACACTCTCGCCGCCGGGGTAGCCGCGCTCACGCAGTTCCTCGAACAGGCGGCGGGCGACGGTGCAGCCCTCGGCCCACCGCTGATGCAGATAGGGCTTGTAGGGATCGAGGATGCTGCTGCGGCCGGTCCACTGTCCCACCAGCAGTTCGTCTGCGGTGGCCGCGCGGGCCAGGCGGCGCACGGTGTTGCGGGCGAGGCCGAGCCGGCGGCCGATCGTCCGCATGCCGAGCCCGTCGTCGAGCAGGGCGTGGACGGCTGCGTGCTGTTCGCGCACCCGGTCCGACAGGCGGCCGGAGTGTCGCGGTTCGCCTGAGGGACGCGGCGCGAGCTCCGGGGTCTTCACGGGCGCGGCGGTGCGGATCAGGCTGGTCTCCTCTGGCTCGCGCAGCAGGGCGCGGTGCTGGATGACCGTCTTCTCGACGGCCTCGACGAGGTTTTTCCAGATGTGCCACCGGTCCGCGACGTGGACCGCGTCTGGGGCGCCGAGCCGTCCGGCCTCGGCGTATGCGGTCGAGCGGTCACGGCAGATCACCTCGACGCCGGGGTGGTCGGCGAGCCAAGCGGACACCGTGGCCGTGGTGCGGTCGGGCAGCAGATCAACCGGACGACGTGTGTCGATGTCCACCAGGATCATGCCGTAGTTGTGTCCCTTGCGCAGGGGCAAACTCATCCACTCCCAGCACCCGCGGCGTGTGCACTTCGGGTTCCGGCAGGCGGCGTATCAGCCGCAGCAGTGTCGACCGGCTCGCCCGGACCGCGAGTGTGTCCGCCAGGCGGGCCCCGGCCCGGCCCGCCAGCATCGGCCACCCGCTGCAGCACCGTCTGTAGCCCGGTGCTTCGCCTCCCGTGCCGGAAGGTCAGGCCATCGACCTGCTCTGCGAACGTGGCCTGCCTGCAGGCGCGGTCACGGCAGCGGAACCGCCGGACCTGTAACTCGATCACCACAGGACGCCCGGCGACCGCGGTGTCTCCGAGGCGGCGTACGTATCGGCTGTGCACCCGGCCTGACGACGTCCCGCAGGCGTGACACGCGGCCTGCTCCGCCGATGCACGGGCCCGCACGAGCACCAACTCGCCCTCGACTACTGCCTTTTCGATCACAACGCCTTCGGCCTGGTGGAACCACAGGTCCTGGAGGAACACATCACCCACGGCCGTTCATGATCGCGGTCGTGGTGACCCTCCGTGGCTCCGGCACGGAAAGTGATCCAGAACCAGAATTCAGGCGTCGCCGAGAGCTGAAGCTGGTTGGCAAAAGCGCAGGTCGACGTGATGCTCAGGAGACATCTAGCGGCTGTGGTCACACCTGCACCGTTGCGGGACATCAAGAGTTGAGTCCTGCCACGACCGTCAGCCGGATGGTGATACCGAGGCCACTGCGCCGAGGCGGCAGGAGTGGGCGGTTACCTGGTCTTGAACCGGTCCGGACGCACGAAGTCCAGGCCTTCGAAGGTCTGCTTGCCGAGCGCCTCGTGTGCGGCGATGTGGCCATAACCGGTGGCCATTTTGAAGCCCTTTCCGGAAAATCCGGTGGCGCAGTAGATGCTGCTGTTCTGATCCAGCCAGCCGATGAGGGGATGCCTGTCCTGGGTGAAGAGGTCGGGGAAGGCGTCGGCGCGCGCGATGGTGGGGATCAGGCCGGGGAAGAATTCTGTGACGATCTCGGTGACCTTTTCGGTTTCTTCCCGGGTGAGTTCCCTGGGCAAGGCGTCCGGGTCGGGGGTTGCCCTTGCGCGGCCGGCCAGCGGTCCGTCCACCGATGCCTTGACCGTCACGCCGTCGACGGCGGGTGCGCCGTACAGGGAGCGATCCTCGTACCACCGGCTGAAGGCGGGGAAGTTCTCCGGCGAGAACTGTGTGCCGTCCTGGGCGATGAACCAGGTCAGGACGAGACGATGGGTTTCGGTGACGGCCTTGAGGTGGTCGGGCATGAGTTTTCGGGACCAGCCGCCCGAGGCGACGATGGCCTTCTCGAACGTCCAGGTTCTGTCGCCCGAGGTGACGACGACGCCATGGTCGGTTTCGGTGATGCTGTCCACGGGTGTGTTCTGAAGAACGGTGGCACCGTTCGCCTGGGCCGCCGCGACGGCGGCGCTGACGGCGCGGTCGGTGCGCAGAACGCCGCCGTGGGGGTCGTAGACGGCGCAGTCGTCGGGGCGGAGATTGTGCTGCGGGTAGCGTTCGGCCAACTCCTCCCGGCTGAGGACGTAGTGCTCGGCTCCGGTGATGCGCGTGGCCTCGAGGAGGCTGTTGATGTAGCTGCCGTTCGCTGTCCCGATGGACAGTCCCCCGGTAGGCGTGAGGATGTCCTGCTGCCCGGTTTCGGCTTCGAGCTCGGCCCAGAGGCTGCGGGAGCGTTCGATGATGGGGTAGTACTCGGGCCTCCCGAGGTAGACCATGCGGAACAGGCGGGTGTCCCCGCCCACGGCACTGCGGCCGTGAGCAGGGGTGGCTGCCTCGAAGCCCACCACCGAGCCGGACAGCCGGGAGGCCTGCCACAGGGCCATGCTTCCGATGCTGCCCAGGCCGATGACTGCGAGTTGTGCGTCCATGAGAGCGATTCCTTCTCGTCTACTCGTGAAGTCCGGCGAGGCGGCTGCCGAATCGGGCCAGGAGTGAGGTCTTGCTGGAGCCCCTGCGCTCTTCCCACTGGTCCGCGATACCGAAGAGCCGGTACATGGCATGAACACCCAGCCAGCGGATGGGCTCCGGTTCCCACTTCGGCGCCCGGTAGCCCACCCAGGGAAGCGTGGTCCGTTCGGTTTTCTTCTCGAAGGCGAGCTCCACGAGAGTCCTGCCGCCGACATAGGCCGCCGTGACACCGTGTCCCGCGTAGCCGGTGGACGATCCGATCCCGGATGCCGGGTCCCAGTGCACGCCGCCGTTCCAGTCACGCGTGACGCCCAGGACTCCCGACCAGGCGTGATCCACCTCGAAGGGGATGCCCGGGAAGAAGGTACTGAGCTTGTGCGAGATCAGGTCGATGGTGGACTGGGCGGTCGCACCGGCTCCCCCCGTGCCGGACCCGAAGCGGTAGGGGACACCACGGCCCCCCATGGCGATACGGCCGTCCGACGTCCGCTGGGAGTAGGTGAACGTGTGAGCGGAGTCGTTGAGGCACTGGGGCCCGTCCCAGCCGATCTGCTGCCACGCCTCCTCCGGCAGGGGCTTGGTCACGATCATCGAGGAATTGACCGGGATCAGGCTCCGGCGGCCCAGCAGCTGTCCCGAATAGCCTTCGGTGCAGATGAACGTCTTCGCCGCGGTGACACGCCCGTCGGCCAGGGTGAGGGTCTTGCCCTCGACACGGTCCACGCGGCTGCTCTCGTAGATCCTGACGCCCATGGAGGTCAGGGTGTCGGCGAGGCCGTAGACGAGTTTCGCGGGGTGGATCCGCGCGCAGTGCTTGTAGAAGAGTCCGCCGTGGACGGTGGAGATGTTGATCCGGGACTGGAACTCGTCCCGGTCGAGCACGTGGACTTCGCCGTCGGTCAGCCCGTACTTCAGTTCGGCATCACGCCGGGTGACAAGCCGGCCCAGCCCCGCCCGCGTGTGGGCGGCGACGAGCGCTCCGCCCTTGTGCTGATCGGCATCGATTCCCTCGGCCTCAAGGATGTCCAGGACCGCGTCGACGCCGGCGACGAACTCCTGCTGCAGCGCCCGGCTCGCCTCCAGCCCTCCGCCGGCGCGGGCGAAGGTGGCACGGTTTCCCGGCGGCATGGCCGAGAGCCAGCCACCATTGCGCCCCGACGCGCCGTAGCCCACCTGCTCCGCCTCGAAGACGGCGACCGAGAGCGACGGTTCGAGCTTCTTGGCGAAGTAGGCCGCCCACAGGCCGGTGTAGCCGCCGCCGACAATGGCCACGTCGACGGAGTCCTGGCCGGTGAAACGGGGGAACGAGGGCTTCTTGTCGGCCAGTTGGGCCACCCAGAAGCCGAGCTCTCCGTTTCGGGGTGGTGCCGCAAGCGCGTTCATGTCGTGTCCTTCTTCTGTGTCTGGGAACCGTGCGGGCCGGTACTGGAAGGCGGTGTGGCCGCCGTCGACGGGGCGGGTTGCCCCGGTGATGTACGAGGACTCAGACGACGCGAGGAAGAGGACGGCGGCGGCGATCTCCTCGGGGGAGTGGCGAGGTGCCTGAGCGGGTGCCGGCGCCGGGCCCGAGGCCCCACGCCCGCGGATGGGGGCCTCGGGGCCGCTGACCTGCGCTGGAGGGAGGCCTTGATAGGTGCGTTGTGACGTATGGCCTGGAGTCGAGGCTGTGCTCGGCGCCGAAGTCCTGCACACCGCCGATGGTTCCCCCGTCACGTCGACCGGCACCATCGGCGCTTCGGTACGCGCCGCTACACCGCGGTGCAGATCATCTGGATCTCGACCGGGGTGTTGAGCGGCAGCCCGGCGACACCGATCGCGGTACGGGTGTGCCGTCCGTTCTCGCCCAGTACCTCGATGAGCAGTTCACTGGCCGCGTTGGCGACCTGCGACTGCTCACCGAAGTCCGGCGTACTGGCCACGAAGACCAGCATCTGCACGATCCGGACCCGGTCCAGATCGCCCACCGCCTGAACGGCGGCTGCAAGGCAGTTGAGCACGGCATGGCGCGCGAGCTCCTTCGCGGTCTCCAGCTCCACGTCCCGGCCGACAACGCCCTGACCCAGCAACTCACCTTTTCTATAAGGAAGTTGGCCGGAGATGTGGATGCTGGAGTCCACCGCCCGGTGGTGCACGAAGTATGCGTTGCCGGGAAGGACGGGCAGCTCCAGTCCGATGTTCTGGAGCCTTTCCGAGGCCGAGTCGCCCTTGACGGTCTGAGGCAGGGGCAGGCTCATGCCGCCACCGCCTTGCTGCGGACCATTTCCTCAGTTCTCCTGTTCTCCTGTTCTCGGGTTCTCGGGTTCTCCGGTTCTCCGCTCGGACGTCAGGGGCGCGGGAGGCCGAAGAGGACCGGGAGGTCGGCGATGTCGGTGATCCGCTCGTAGCCGAGCCAGTGCTCGTCGTGCTCGAAGCCGCGGTCGACGTACACCTTGTTCTCGATGCCCATGATGGCCGCGGGTCGGTGGTCGTACATGGGGCTCGCGGAGACGTGGACGATCTCGTCGGGTGTCACGCCGAGCTTGTCAAACATGTACTCGAACGCGCTGAGTCGCGGCTTGTAGACGCCCATCTCCTCGGAGCTGATGATGACCTCGAACGGGGCCTTCAGGTTCTCCGCGAGGCGCACGGCGTGCGCGGTGTCGCTGTTGGTGATGATGACCAGCGGGACCGCCTCGGCCAGGCGGTTCAGCGCCTCGGTGACACCGGGGTACGGGCCCCAGGTGGGGACACGCTCGTACACCGCCCGCGCCTCGTCCTCGCGGTACTCCAGACCGACCTTGCGCGAGGCGCGTTCCATGGAACGCGCGACGATCTGGTGGAACGGCTGGTACGCGCCCGTGCACTCGTCGATCCGGTACGCCTTGCAGATCCGCAGGTACTCATCGGCGACCTCGGCCGGCAGTCGGTCGCCCAGGACCTCACGCATCGTGTCGTTGATACTGAACTTGATCAGCGTTCCGTTCATGTCGAACGTCGCGAACTTGGGCTTGATGTCGAATGCCACTGGTCCTCCTGTGTGTTTGAGTGGAGCAGTCCGACGCTGCGGTCGATTGTCGACCATTCGTCTGGTCGATTGTCGACCAAACATGTCTGACCTGTCAACGGCGCCAGAGGGAGCGCCTTGGGCAGGACGGCGCCGACCCCCTTCTGTACGCATGGAGGTGATCCACCGGCGCAGCCCACTCGATGACGTTGATGCAGCCGACGGAGGTATAGTCGACAAACGACCAAGTGGTCGGCAATCACCGAGGGAGGGCCACGGGGTGGACCACAAGTTCGAGTGGCAGGAGCAGCGGACGACGACTCCTGAGGGCGTCTACCGCACACTGCGAGCGGCCATCCTCGATGGGACCGTGCCTCCTGGTGGCCAGCTGCGCGAGGCGCACATCGCCGCGGATCTCGGCATCAGCCGGTCCCCGCTGCGCGAGGCGCTGACCAAGCTGGAAGAGGAAGGGCTGGTCGTCAAATTTCCCTACCGTGGGGCGTTCGTCGTGGAGGTGAGCGCTCGGGAGGTCGCCGAGATCGACTCGGTCCGGCTGCGTGTCGAGCCGTACGCCGCCGAGCTCTCGGCCGAAGCGCTGCGTGGTCCTGAGCGGCCCCAGTTGCTGCAAACCGTCGAGGATCTCCGCCGGGCCATGGAGAAGGACGACATCCCGGCCAGCATCGACGCGCACCTCCGATTCCACAGGCTCTTCTACGATCTCTCGGGCCACGGCGTCCTGCAGAGTCTCTGGAACGGCTGGGAGACCAAGCTGCGCCTCCATCTCAGCGTCGACCACCGCACCTACAGCGACGACCCGCAGCAATTGGTCGTCGAGCACGAGCGGTTGGCCGCCGTTGCCCTGGAAGGCGACACCGACGCGTTCCGCCAGGAACTGGCTGCCCATTTCCCCATGGGGCTGGGGGCCGAGGCGGGAGATCCGGGGGAGCCCGCGTCCCGGCATCTCTGAGTCCATGCCGCCTGCGTGAAACATCCAAGCCCGCTCGCCACGGCGTCGACTCCGCTGCGTTCGTGCCTCCTGTCGTGGCCGCGATCGGTCGGCTTCCGTCCGGCAACTGCCGCGCGCACGGTGACGAACCCGCCCGCGCACCGCGACCAGGCAATGCGCCGATGTCGCCGACTCCCCGGTGTCACCGAGGCGCTGAACCGCCTGGCCGAGGCGGTTCCGCTGGTCATCATCACCAACAGCGACACCGCGCACGCCGTGCGCCTCGCGGAGAACCTGAAGGCCCCGTTCGAGGTCATCATCAGCGCCGAGGAGATGGGCGTCTACAAGCCGCGACTCAGCGCGTTCGAGTACATGTTTGACAAGCTCGGCGTGACACCCGACGAGATCGTCCACGTCTCCGCGAGCCCCATGTACGACCACCGACCCGCGGCCATCATGGGCATCGAGAACAAGGTGTTCTTCGGCCTCTCGCGCCCTACTGCCCGAGACCGTGTCCTAACTGGTGAGGCGGACGAGGCGCTTGTGGAAGCAGAGCGCGGCAGCCAGCCCGAGAAAAGCCGGGTAGTTGCGGCAACTACGCTCGTAGCGGTGGGTGAGTCTGCGGTAGCCGTACAGCCACGACATCGTCTGCTCGATCACCTGCCTGCGGCGGCCAAGGCGTTCGCTGGACTCGAGTCCAAACCCGTCCGGCACCAACCGCTTGACCAGATCCGTCATGCGCGAAGCAACGAGCACACCAGGGAAACGACGTCCAACGCAACTTGACGAATGCCTCTTGCGGAGGGTCAGAGCAGCCGGTCCTTGGCCTTGTAGTACGCCCCGGCGAAGGGCAGGAACCAGGCGGTGCCGTTGTAGAACGGCACCGGAACCTTGGGGAAGCCGAAGCGGCGCAGGGGGTTGGCCTCCGCGTGGCCGTCCATGACCTCGGCCATGGCGCGGCCCATGTAGGTGGCCATCTGGACGCCGTGGCCGCAGTAACCCATGGAGTAGTAGAGGCCGTTGGCCTCGCCCGCGTGCGGAACGCGGTCGTAGGAGAAGCCGACCATGGCGCCCCATACATAGTCGATCTTCACCCCGGCCACCTGCGGGAAGATCTCGGTCATCTCCCGCTTCAGGACGTCACCGCTCTTGACGTCCGAGGCGGGGTCTGAGGGGGCGAAGCGGGCCCGGCCACCGAAGGCCAGGCGATTGTCCGGGGTGATGCGAATGTAGTGGCCGATGTTCTTGGAGGACACGACCACGCGGTTGTTGGGGATGAACTGCCGGGCCCGCTCCTCGCCCAGTGGCTCGGTGACGATGACGAAGCTGCCGACGTTGATCAGCCGCTTAACTGCGGACGCTTGGCGCTGCTGCCCGGCGGCGTGACCGGGCTGTCGCCGCCAAGGCTGCCGTTCTCATGAAGGGCATGTGGCCTCTGACCGCCGAGCTTTGGCTCCGGCTCTCTCGGTCGCGGCCCCGGCCGGTTGCCTTGCCCCGTCCAGCCGCACACTGGTGCGGCGTCCGGTCCTCAGTCGCGACCAGGGTGGGCCGCTGCGCGCTTGCCCTGAACCCTCACATCGCACTCTCGAACTGATTCCGCGGCCGCGTTCGAGGTTGAAGTTCGTATTGACAGTGCTCGACGGACAGCCATATGGTCGACAAACGACAATAGGTTGACGGTTTTAAGCCGCCATAGGGGGTTTTGTCGCCGCCGTTACTCGAGAGGAGAGCCGAGTACAGATGATCAAGAATCATGAGACGTCGGCGGCGAACACCGACTCGGCTTCCGGTCGGCTTCAGGCCCTGGGGCTGGCCCTTCCCGAGCTCCGGGAGAACCCGTACTACGTGCACCACCGGACGGTGGGCTCCAGTGTCTACATCTCGGGCCAGCTGCCCTACCGGGACGGTCGGCTGCTGGGGCAGGGCACTGTCGGCAGGGACATCGACCTCGAGACGGCGCGGTCACTCGCGCACGATGCCGTGCTGAACTGCCTCGCGGCCGCCGTTCGGGCGGTGGGCGATCTGGACCGGGTCCGGATCGTGCAGATGCTGGTCTTCGTGGCCAGTACGCCGGACTTCGGTGAGCAGTCGCAGGTCGCCAACGCGGCCAGTGAACTGCTCATCGAGGTACTGGGCGAGAACGGACGGCACGCCCGTACCGCGATCGGTGTCGCCGGGCTGCCGCTCAACACCCCGGTCGAGATCCAGATGGTCATCACCGCTGCGTAGGGCGGCCCCGACGGCGGTGTACCCGAGTGCGCGCGATATCGCGGGGCACGCGCGTTCGGCATCGAGGGGAGTCAGCACCCGCGCCCCTCGATCATTTCCCCTCGATCGTTCCAGGCAGAACCACAAGGAGGGCAGCGTGAATCAGCTGCAACGAGCACTCGAGGCTCTGGTCGAGCGGATCGACACCCCCGCGCCGATCGTGCTGGTCGACGTCATGCAGGGCAACATCGACCGCATGCAGGGCTTCGCCGACCAGCACAACATCAAGGTCAGGCCCCACGTCAAGACACACAAGTGCGTGGAGATCGGTCGGCGCCAGATCGAGGCCGGCGCGGTCGGGATCACCGCGGGAAACGTCGGTGAGGCAGAGGTCTTCGCCGCGGCCGGCTTCGACGACATCTTCCTCGCCTACCCGATCTGGGCCGCGGGATCGAAGAAGCCCCGGATCCGCCGGCTCGCCGAGTCCGCCCGGCTGCGGGTCGGCGTCGACAACGTCGCGGCGATCGAAGCCCTCGCCGACGCGATGGGGGACGAACCGGACCGCCTGCAGGTCGTGATCGAGGTCGACTGCGGCGCCCGTCGTTCCGGGGCGCCGCCCGAGCTCGCGGGCGACCTCGCGCTCGCCGCCCGCAAGCGCGGTCTGGTGCCGGCGGGCGTCTTCACCTATCCCGGTCACGGCTGCGCCGGTCGCGACGCTCGCCGGCGTGCCGCGCAGGACCAGGAAGCAGCGCTCACCACCGCGGTACGCAGCCTCGAAGGCGTCGGGGTCACCGCGGAGGTGGTCAGCGCCGGCTCCACGCCCACCGTCGAGTTCTCCACCAGCAGCAGCGTGATCACCGAGATCCGTCCCGGCGAGTACGTCTTCGGCGATCTGAACAACGCCCGGCTGGGTGCTTGCGCGGAGGACCAGATCGCGCTGTTCGTCGCCGGCACCGTGGTCAGCGACTGGGTCCCCGACCAGGTCATCGTCGATGTGGGCAACAAGGCCCTCAGCAAAGAAGGCAGCCCCGAGATCGGCTACGGCGGCATCGCCGGCACGAAGGCGGTCCTGTCCAAGGTCAACGAGTACCACGGATTCCTCCCGCTGCCGGACGGCGACTTCCGCCCCAGCGTCGGAAGCGTCGTACCGGTGGTGCCCAACCATGTATGCCCCGTCGTCCTCGGTTTCGAGGAACTGATCGTCACCGACAGCACGGGCACGTCGCTGGAGCTGTGGCCGGTCGACGCCCGCGGATTCCTCAACTGACCGGCACGGGAGGAGATTCCCGTCCGCCCCAAGCCCCCACCCCGACCGACCTCCCCCGTAATGAGGAGTGCCTGACATGAGACTCAAGAACGTCACGGCCCTGGTGACAGGCGCCAGCAGTGGCATAGGGCAGGCGGTGAGTTCCCACTTCCGCCGTGAGGGCGGGAGACTGCTGCTCACCGGCCGCAGGGAGCGGCTCGACAGCGCTGAGCCCGACGATCTGTACGTTCCCGGAGACCTCAACGACGAGGCGTTCGTCGAGCACCTGGCCAAGCAGGCCGCAGAGACCTTCGGCACCGTCGACGTCGTCGTCCTCAACCACGGCCTGCAGGCGACCAGTTCGCTCACCGAGATGGCCTACGACGATGCGAAGAACGTGCTCGAGAGCAACCTGCTCAGCGCGTTCCTGGTGATGAAGCACTTCGCCCCGCTGATGCCCGAGAACGGCGGCTCGTTCGTCTGCGTCAGTTCACGGCTGGGCATGGTCGGCATGTCCGGGCAGGTCCTGTATTCCGCCGCCAAGGGGGGCCTCATCATGCTCGCCAAGGGCGCCGCGATCGAATGGGCCCCGCGCAACATCCGGGTCAACGTGGTCGCTCCGGGTCTGACCGCCACACCGATCATCGAAGCGGCGTTCCAGCGCAGGCCCGACCCCGAGGGCTACCGCCGTCAGCGCGAGAGCACGATCCCGCTCCAACGCCTCGCCACCCCTGAAGAGGTCGCCGACGCGGTGCTCTTCTTCGCCTCGCGGGAGTCGTCGTACGTGACCGGATCGGTCCTGACCGTCGACGGTGGGTACACCGCTGGCTGAACACCCTGCTGGGCATCACCATCAGCAAGGAGCTGAACGACCTGTTCTCCGTCGCTCCCTCTGCCTCGGGCGTCCGCCGATTGCGACATGAACCGTCGAACAAGCGTCGAGCGCGTGCCCCATTCGCCTGCCCCACTCGAACGGCGTCACCCTCAGTGCGCCCGTGCCGACAACCGTATCCGAGCCACCCGGCCACCTCGGCACGAGCCACGATGCCTCGTATCGGCCTCCGCACATCGGGAACGGTCATGCCCATGAGCGTGTGTCAGATGCCGCTCGGCAGTAGCTCGTCGACCGTGGCCGCGGCCACCAATGCCCGCCCCTGGCCACTACTTCGGTGAACTGATTCGGTGCGGCGGGAAGTGTGCCGGCCGGGCCCGCCGGCCTGTCGGCGCGGCGCGGTTCCGCCGGTCGGCGGGGCAGTCCCAGCCGGTCGGCGGGGGCGTTGCCGAAACCTGTCGGATGTTCCACCTCCTGGCGGCACCGAAGGATTCGTCGTATGACACAGGTAAAGCCGCCGCAGGAACTGTCGGCTCCGCAGAGGAACGCGACTCCACCGCCGAAGGCCTCGTCCGAGTCCGCCGGGCAAGTCTCGGGCCGCCCCTCGATGGGACGCCTGGTCGGGCTGGATCTGGCCCGTGCGCTGGCGGTGTTCGGCATGTACATCGTGCACATCGCCCCGATGGACTCCCCCCAGGGCAGCGTCGGCAGCTGGGTGTACTTCCTGGCCGAGGGACGCTCCTCGGCCCTGTTCGCCACCCTCGCCGGGTTCTCGCTGATGCTGATCGCCGGCCGCCGTGAGCCGAAGACCGGCCTGGCGGGCCGGCAGGCGAAGGCCCGCATCGCGATCCGCGCCGTGATCCTGCTGGCCCTGGGCACCGTGCTGGCGATGGAGTACGGGGACATCATCATCCTCGCCTACTACGGCGTCTACTTCCTCCTCGCACTGCTCCTGGTACGACTGAGCGCCAGGACACTGGCGCTCATCGCGGCCGGGATCGCGCTGGTCATGCCGCAACTGGCGTTCGTTGTGAAGATGTGGCTGAGCGACTCCGTCCAGCAGACCATCAACGCCTACGACCCGCTGGAACGCCTCAGCACCGTGGGAGTACTCGATCTGCTGCTGACGGGCCTCTACCCGACCATCACGTGGATGGCGTTCGTGACCACCGGCATGGCTCTGGCCCGCCTCGACCTGTCCGCCCCCGTCGTCCGGCGGCGCCTGGCCGTCCTCGGTGCCGGCCTCGCCACAGCCGCCTACGGCCTGGCCACACTGCTGACCGGCGCGAGCGCGGTATGGAACGTCGGCGGAGGTGGGGGACCCTCCAGCGGCTCCGGTCCGGGCTCCATGGGCAGCGGCTCCGCGGTCTCCGGCTCCATGGGCAGCGCACCCGGCGGGCCCGAGCTGTCGGCCTCGGACCTGCTGGGCGCCGTGTCCCACACCGGCACCACCTTCGACACCATCGGCTGCGCGGGCATCGCGATCCTCGTGATCGTGGCCACGACGGCGGCGATGGACCGCCTGCCGCTACTGCGCCGCCTGGCGAAGCCGGTCATCGCCGTGGGCACCATGTCCCTGACCGCCTACGTAGGCCACTTCCTCGCACAGTCCGCGTGGCCCGCTTCCGGCGCCGGCACCACGACGTCCTGGGTACCCGTGCTCACGTACATCCTGACAGCGATCGTGTTCGCCACGATCTGGTCCCGCTTCTTCCGCCGCGGCCCTCTGGAGTATCTGCTCAACGCCGCCACCAACCCCGCCAAGTACATCCGCTGATGTCCGGTCGGGGTGGCTCGGCTTCCTGCCCCACCCCGGCCTGCACGGCCCGCTCGGCCCGCAAGGGGACAGCCCTTGCGGGCCTCGGCAGTGGACCTGGCCGACTGATCTCAGCTCCGCCTGACGCCGACCTGCCGTCCGCGGCACGGCCTGGGCAGTGGCCGGCCATGCCTGGGCCAGGGGCCGGGACATGGTCCCCGGGGCAGGATTGTGCGCGGGCCAAGACGCGACAGCCGCCGATGCGGCTGAGGCAACGACGGCTACACCCAGGTTGGTGAACCACGAAGTTGGCAGCCAAAACTTCCGGCGCCGGTTCCCGCTCGTCGTGTTCCTGCTCACCCTGCCCGTCGCGCTGATGCAGGATGTCGCCGTCGCTGTGCTCGCGGCGCTGTTCACCCTGGCCGAACGCTCCCGCAACCGCCGTCTCCTCGCCGTGGCTTGATGTTGAGGTGCTGGGAGACCGCGCGCAGCAGGCAGGGAAAGCGGGGGCTACCTCGCGCCGGCCCCGTGAGCAGCCGCCAAGACATCTCCGGCTACAGCGTCCCGGGGAACTGACGGATCCCTCCTCCGACCAGCGGGGAGGAAACCGGGGATGTTGCCCAACTCGCTCACCAAGTGGCCCCCAATCAGCCGCCCATACCTTGCCGACACCACCAGTCCCTCATGCCGCATCCCACTGGTGGGGGCGGCCGCTCTGCCACCCACCGATCATCGAGAGCCGCGTCCGGGGCGGTTAGGCATGCGGCCTCCAGGAAAAACAACGAGGTCATGGTCGGAATGCGCGAGGCCTACATCCACACTCGTCCCGCTGCGGCGCACGGTCACCCGCCGACCGCCACTCTTGCCCAGCCGATGCACGACCACCAGCGCATCTCCCACATCACCCGTGATCCTCCGCGCACGATCGGAACGAAGCCCGCCGACGGCCTCAGACGAGGAAGCAACATTTGTTCGATCTCTCATGCTCTTCCGTCGGCTCACGAGGCCATGGTCCGCGGCCGGCAAACGGGCGCCGGCGCCCTGACCTGCGCTCCGCCGAGCATGCACGCTCGTCCCGCTCCCCGCCCTGACCGTCTCTGGTGCTGCGGTCGGACAGTCAACGTCCCGGCACCAGGCGGACAGCTCCGGTTTCCGCCTCGCCCACGGCGGACTACGAGAGCCACACGTGACAAGTCGCCACGTCACTTCAGCAGCGTGCTGACCAAGGCGACGGCCACTCCCAGGATCGCGTCGGCACAGCCGATCTGGAGAGCTCGTCCCCATGTGCTGCCCGCGGCCTGGGAAGCCAGCACGCCCCAGCCCAGCAGCAGGACGGTGTTGATGCCGAAGGCGACGTACTCGATGCCTGCCGAGCACCACCAGCCAAGGCCCGCCCCCCACAGCAGCAGTGCGGTGGGCAGTGCCGCCACCACCAGCGGCCATTCGGCGAGCACGGCGCGTACCACACCCCGCACGCCGGGACGTCCCTGCGCGTCGCGGTGGGCGATCTGGTGGGCATAACCGTGGGCCAGGGCCGAGGCGAGGGCGGTGAACAGGACCCACAGGGCGTCGTCCATGCGTGCCGCTCGAGTCGTTTCGCCGAACTGGGTGAGCGCGGCGACGGCCGAACTCGACACCAGCAGCCCGTACACGCCGCCGAACAGCGCGGTCGGCTGCGCCAGCCAGCTCCACACCGCTCGTCTGTGACGGATGGCGGACTCGGTGTACATGGGGGGCCTTTCGCGGTCTTGGTCTGTGTGGGTGTGGGTGTGGGTGTGGTGGTTGTCCGGCCGGGCGTGGGGCAGTGGCCGACCGGACCACCTCGCGTGTGGTGGGGTCATCGGGCGGGGGTCAGGAGCTGGGTGGCGGCCAGTTGTGCGTACAACTCGTCCTCGCCCACCAGCTCCTCGTGGGTGCCGACGGCCCGGACCCGTCCGGCCTCCATCACGACGATCCGCTCGGCTCCCGTCACCGTCGACAGGCGGTGGGCCACCACCAGCACGGTGGTCTCCCGCGCCACCTCCGTGAGGACGTCCCGCAGCGCCAGCTCGTTGACGGCGTCGAGTTGCGAGGTCGCCTCGTCCAGGAGCAGCAGGCGGGGCCTGCGCAGCAGGGCGCGGGCGATGGCGACGCGCTGCCCCTCGCCGCCGGACAGCTTGGAGCCGCGGTGTCCGACCGGGGTGTCCAGGCCGTGGGGCAGGCGCTCGACGAGGGTGTCGAGTTTCGTGCGGGCCAGGACGTCGCGGATGTCGTCGTCCGTCGCGCCGGGCGCCGCGAAGACGAGATTCTCCCGCAGGGTGCCGGCCAGGACGGGCGCGTCCTGTTCCACGTACCCGATGGCAGACCGCAGCTCGGACAGGGACCAGTCCTGGACGTCCTTGCCGTCGACCAGGACCCGGCCGCCGGTGACCTCGTGGAACCGCTCGATGAGCGCGAAGACCGTCGACTTGCCCGCGCCCGAGGGACCGACGAAGGCCGTCGTCCCCGTGTCCGGCACCTCGAAGCTGACCTGGTGGTGGACGTACGGCAGACCGGGCCGGTAGCGGAAGGACACGTCCTCGAAGCGGACCGACGCCGGGCCCGGCACCGGCGCCTGCTGCCGGGGCGGGGTGTCCTGCCGCCCGATGACCGGCTCCGCCGCCAGACGTTCCACGGCCGCGATCCGGGAGATGGCGGCCGACCCCTCCTGGTAGGAGGACGCGGCGTCGACCAGCCGGGACACCGGCTCCATCAGATAGAAGAGGTACAGCAGGAAGGCGATGAGGGTGGAGACCGGGATCTCCCCGGACGCCACGCGCGCCCCGCCGACGGCGAGCACCGCGAGGAAGGCCAGCTGTACGGCGAGTTCGTCGGCCGAGCCCGCCGCGGCCTCCCACTTCGCGCTCTTCACGCCGTGCCACCAGGCCCGCCGTGCCGCCGCCTCCACCCGGGCGGTCTCCCGGCCCTCGGCGCCGGACGCCTTCACCGTACGGAACGCCCCGAAGGCCCGCTCCAACGCGACGGAGATCTCCCCGACCGCCTGCTGCGACCGTTCGGTGGCCCGCGCGATCCGCGGCATCACCAGTGCGACGGCCCCGCCGACCAGCACGACCACGCCGAGCGTCACACCCAGCAGCACGGCGTCGAGGAACGCCATCATCACGATCGCCGCGACGAACGCGACCGCGCCGGTGGCCGCGGAGACGACCGCCTGGGTGCTGACCGCCCGCAGCAGCGTCGTGTCCGAGGTGACGCGGGACATCAGATCACCCGGCGGGATCCGCTCGAACTCCGCGAGCCGCAGCCGCAACAGCCGCCCCACCACGGTGCGTCGGGCGGCCAGGACCACCGACTCCGCCGTCCGCTCCAGCACATACGCGCCGAACGCCTCGACCGCCGTGCCCACCACCACCAGCACGGTGAGCCCGATCAGGATCCCGGTGATCGTCCCACCGGAGGCCATCCGGTCCACCAGCGCCTTCGTGGCCAGCGGCTGCAACAGCGCCCCGGCGGCCCCCACCAAGGCACACAACAGACCAAGGGCAACGGCCCAACGGTGCGGCCGGACATACCCGTAGAGCGCCCTGACCGTCTCCCGGGCAGACAGGGACGTCTCATCCTTCGCCGGGGCGGATGCGGTGTTCACAACATTCCTTCCTTCTGCGGTCCGCCCGGCACCGCATAGACGGTGCCGGGCGGACGGGGCGTGATGGTGTGCCGACTCAGCGGACGAGTCCGGCGGTGCTCGATGAAAAGGCGCGCACCAACGCTTCGGGGAGCTCAGGGCGTACGACGACCAGGACGAGGGCGCCCGCAGCCAGCACCAGGCCGAGGAACTCCAGGAAGTCGCCCCTGCGAGGGACCACGTCATGCCCCGGTTCGTCAGCCGGTGAGGCGTGGGAGGTGTCGGGCTCCGTGTGCCGCGCACGGTGTGTCATGCCTCCACCCTGGAAGCCCGGCCGCCCCGCATCCATCCGGCAACCGTCGGGTCCACCCCCGCCGAGTGGCTGGACAAGACCACCGCCCGGTCGCAACGGACCGGTTCGGGGACGAGGGCCGCCGGTTGGCAGGGCGGTACCCGCCGGTCGGCGGGGGCGTTACCGAAGCCTGCCGGATGGCCCGCCCCCTGAGCTCCGCGCGAGGTTTGCCGTATGACACAGACGCAGCCGCCGCAGGAGACATCAGCTCTCCCGGAGAACTCACCTCCGCCACCCCGAACCTCCCCCGAGTCCGCCGTGCCGGCCTCGGCCGGTCCCTCGATGGGACGCCTAGTCGGGGTGGACCTGGCCCGCGCGCTGGCGGTGTTCGGCATGTACGTCGTGCACATCGGCCCCCCGCTGTCCGCCACGACCGGCGTGGCGAGCTGGATCCGCTACATAGCGGACGGTCACTCGTCGGTCCTGTTCGCCACTCTCGCCGGGTTCTCGCTGATGCTGATCGCCGGCCGCCGCGAGCCGAAGACGGGCCTGGCGGGCCGGCAGGCGAGGGCCCGTATCGCGATCCGCGCCGTGATCCTGCTGGTGCTGGGCACCGTGCTGGCGATGGAGTACGGGGGAGTGATCATCCTCGGTTTCTACGGCGTCTACTTCCTCCTCGCCCTGCCCCTGGTGCGCCTGAGCGCCAGGACTCTCGCGATCATCGCTGCCGCGTTCGCCCTCGTCACACCGCAGTTGGCGTTCGTCCTGACCTCGCTGCTGACTTCGTCGGTCCAGGAGAGCATCAACGCCTACGACCCGCTCCGCCGCCTCAGCGAGGTGGGCGTGCTCGACCTGCTGTTCACCGGCTTCTACCCGGCGCTCACGTGGATGTCGTTCGTGATCGCGGGCATGGCACTGGGCCGTCTCGACCTGTCCTCCGGCACCGTTCAGAAGCGCCTCGCCGCGCTCGGCGCCTCCCTCACCGCGGCCGCCTACAGCATGTCCCTGCTGCTCGCCGGATCGGGCGCGTTGAGGAGCATGGCGGAAGACGGGTCGTCGTCCGGCAGCTCCGGTTCGATGCCCCCCGCCAGCGGTTCGATGCCCCCGGACGGGGGGTCGTTCCCCGAGATGTCCGCGTCGTACCTGCTGAAGGCGGGGCCGCACAGCGGCACCACGTTCGACATCATCGGCAGCGTGGGCGTCGCGATCCTCGTGATCGTGGGCGCGACGGTGGCGATGGACCGCCTGCCGCGACTGCGCCGCCTGGCGAAGCCGGTCATCGCCGTGGGCACCATGTCCCTGACCGCCTACGTCGGCCACTTCCTCGCCCAGTCCGCGCTGTCCGTGCCCGCCGGGACCGGCACCCAGCAATCATGGGTGCCGCTGCTCATGTTCGTCCTCGGGGCGACCGTGTTCGCCGCGGTCTGGTCCCGCTTCTTCCGCCGAGGTCCCCTGGAATTCCTCCTCAACGCCGCCACCAAGCCGGCGAAGCACATCCGATGAGACCCGCCGGGGTGGGACGCCCCCTCGCTCCACCCCGGCACCGAGATGCCCGAGCAGTTCCTCATCCCCTTCCCAGACTCCGACTCCGAGCCCCTGTCGGCCCTCGACAGGACGGCACTGCGGGCCCTGAAAAGCGCCGCACCGACATGGAGCCCTCGATCTACGAGATCAAGGGTCTGGTCAGCGGCAAGGTCTTGGAGGCCGCGGGCCTCTCCCGCGCCGACGGCGGCAACGTGGTCATCCGGGGGGGGGGCCAACGCCGCCAGCAGCACTGGGCCATCACGCCCACGGGTGATGGCTACTACTTCCTCAACAACCGCTACAGCGGGCTCTGCCTCGCCGTCGACGAGGGCAGCACCGCCGACGGAGCCACCATCGAGCACAGCCGTACCCGTCACTGACGCGGCAGCAGTGGTAGATCATCGCCGTCTGACGATCCCGACGACGGTCGTCGCCTCTACCGACGCCCACCGCTGGTGCCGATGCGGAGCCGCGCGAGCATCCGCTCGGCGCTGCCCGGCGCGCGTGCGGTGGGGGGGTGGGGGGATCACCGCAGGCGGTCCGGGCACCGGCCGCTGGGCGAAGTGCAGGTGGCGCACTCCCTCGATCTCGGCGCGGACGCCGGGGTGTGAGGTGAAACCGCTGCGGCGCACGTCGGTCGCGGCCCGTAACTCCTCGGGTCGCCGGCCTCCGTGCGCCGCAGCTGTGTCGAGGCGCCCGAAGGTGGTGGTTCGCTCGGGCGCCGGGCTGCTCTTCGTCAGGCGGCGTGGGTGGGGTAGTCGGTGTAGCCGGCCGCGCCGCCGCCGTAGAAGGTGGCGGGGTCGGGGGTGTTCAGGGGGGCGCCTGAGCGTACGCGCTCGACGAGGTCGGGATTGGCGAGGGCCATGGTGCCGACGGTGACGACGTCGGCCAGGCCGTCTTCGACGTCCTTGGCGCGGGTGGCGATGTCGGCACCGGCCCGGTTGAGGATCAGCGTGGTCGGCCACAACTTGCGGAGGGTGTGCAGGAGTTCGTCGTCGCCGCCGTGGCCGATGTGCAGGTAGGCGAGGTTGAGGGGGGCGAGGGCGCGCACGAGGTGCGGGTAGAGCTCGTGCGGGTCGCTCTCCGCGAGGTCGTTGAGCTTGAAGGGGTTGCCGGGAGAGATCCGGATGCCGGTGCGGCCGGCGCCGATCTCGTCGGCCACGGCCGTGGCGACCTCCACCGCGAAACGGATGCGGTTGTCGAGGGAGCCCCCGTACTGGTCGGTGCGCTGGTTGGCGCTGGGGAAGAGGAACTGGTTGACCAGGTAGCCGTTGGCCCCGTGGATCTCGACGCCGTCGGCGCCGGCCGCGATGGCGGCCGCGGCGGCGTGCCGGAAGTCGTCGACCGTCGCGGCGACCTCCTCGGTGGACAGTTCGCGCGGCTCCGGCATCTCCTGGAGCCCGGACGGGGTGAACGTCTGGCCGGCCGGCTTGATCGCGGAGGGTGCCACCGGCTGCCGGTGGTGGGGGGTGTTGTCCGGGTGGGAGATGCGTCCGGCGTGCATCAGCTGGATGACGATGCGTCCGTCGGCCTTGTGTACGGCATCGGTGACCTTGCGCCAGCCGGCGATGTGATCCTCGGTGTAGATGCCCGGGGTCACCGGGTAGCCCTGGCCGTCGGCGGAGGGCTGGGTGCCCTCGGTGATGATGAGCGCGTGCGAGGCGCGCTGGGCGTAGTACTCGGCGTTCAGCTCGGTCGGCACGCCGTCCGGGGTGGCCCTGCTGCGGGTCAGGGGGGCCATGGCCAGCCGGTGCGGCAGGGAGATCTCTCCGACGACGGTCGGGTTCCACAAGGCGTTGGGCATGGGGGATTCCTCAGGTGATGGGTGATGGTTTCGAAAGGGCGGGGGCGGACACCGCGTGGACGTGGGCACCGGGCTCTTCTGCTTCCGGGTCCGAAGACGCACCCGCCCTGCGCCCGCCGGCCGAGTCGGAGTCGGCATCGGCATCGGCCTATAAAATTACGATCGTAATGCTATGTGATCGGGTGGGCTGTGGCAAGTGGGTCCCGGCATGGGGCACGAAGCCGCGGCGCAGCTCGCGCAAGAACCTCACGCCAGAGCGGATGGGAGTTCCGCAATGGAAGCTGGAATCGCCTGCTCCGCCCAGATGACCTTGCCCTCGCGGTTGTGCCGTGTGCCCCAGTGTTCGGTGGGGTGGGCGACGAGGAACAGGCCGCGGCCGCCCTCGTCGAAGACCCGGGCACGACGCAGGTGCGGGGCGGTGCTGCTGGCGTCGGAGACTTCGCGTCAGGGCGGACTGCAGGATCATCCGTAGTTGGATGGGGCTCTTGCCGTAGCGGATGGCGGTCGTCACCAGTTCGCTGACCGCGAGTTCGCTGACCGCGAGTTCGCTGACCACGAGTCGCTGACCACGAGTTCGGTGGTGAAGGCCAGTTCTTCCAGCCCTCAGGCGGTCAGTTGATCGGATGCCTGGACGCGGGCCGTGGAGACGACTGCCGGGTCGCCGACGAGACCCCAGGTCGCGACATGATCGGTGTCAAAGCTCCGGTGGGCAGTCCGCCGGGCGCGCCCGCCCACCGTCAGCCAGGGAAGGCGACAGCCGATCACGGGGTGTGACCGGTGCGGCGGAGAACAGGTCGCAGGGCCTCGATGACACCGGGGTCGTCCACTGTGGAGGGGATGGGTTCGTCGTGCCCGTCGGCGATGCCGCGCATCGTCTTGCGGAGGATCTTTCCCGAGCGGGTCTTGGGCAGGGCGGCTACTACCGCGACGTCCTTGAGGGAGGCGACGGCGCCGATGCGCTCGCGCACGAGCTGGACGAGTTCGGCCTCGACGTCGCCCGGTTCGCGGTCGACGTCGGCTTTCAGGACGACGAAGCCGCGCGGTACCTGCCCCTTCAAGGCGTCGGCGACGCCGATGACGGCGCATTCGGCGACGTCGGGATGGGCGGCCAGGGCCTCTTCCATGCTGCCGGTGGACAGGCGGTGTCCGGCGACGTTGATGACGTCGTCGGTGCGGCCCATGACGAAGACGTAGCCGTCGTCGTCGATGTGACCGCTGTCGCCGGTCAGGTAGTAGCCGGTGTAGGCGGAGAGGTAGGAGGCGACGTACCGGTCGTCGTCCTGCCAGAGCGTGGGCAGTGCGCCGGGTGGCAGCGGGAGCCGCACGACGATCGCGCCGTCGACGCCTGCGGGCACCGGCTCGCCCGCAGCGTCGAGGACCCGGACGTCCCATCCCGGCAGCGGGCGGGTGGGAGACCCGGGCTTGAGGGGAGCCGCCTCGATGCCCACCGGGTTGGCGACGATGGGCCAGCCGGTCTCGGTCTGCCACCAGTGGTCGATCACGGGGATGCCCAGCAGATCGGTCGCCCAGTGGTAGGTCTCGGGATCGAGGCGCTCGCCGGCGAGGAAGAGGTGGCGCAGACCGGTCAGGTCGTAGCCCGCGGTGAGCGTTCCCTTCGGGTCCTGCTTGCGGATGGCCCGGAAGGCGGTGGGTGCCGTGAACATGGTCTTCACCCGGTGCTCGGCGGCGACGCGCCAGAACTGGCCCGCGTCCGGTGTGCCGACCGGCTTGCCCTCGTACAGCACCGTCGTCGCGCCGACCAGCAAAGGCGCGTAGACGATGTACGAGTGCCCCACGACCCAGCCGACATCGGAGCCGGTGAACATCGTCTCGCCCGGGCCCACGTCGTAGACGGCCCCCATCGACCAGTGGAGGGCGACCGCGTAGCCGCCGCAGTCACGCACGACTCCCTTGGGCTTTCCGGTGGTTCCGGAGGTGTAGAGGATGTAGAGGGGGTCGGTTGCGGGGACGGGAACACAGTCGGCCGGCGGCGCGGCAGCCACCAGGTCGGCCCAGTCGAGATCGTGAGGTCCCAACTCGGCCGTCTCCTGCGGGCGTTGCAGGATCACGCTCTTCTCCGGCTTGTGGGCCGCGAGCTCGATCGCCTCATCGAGCAGGGGCTTGTACGCGATGACACGCTTGCCCTCGATGCCGCAGGAGGCGGAGACGACCACCTTGGGGGCCGCGTCATCGATGCGCAGCGCGAGTTCGCGCGGGGCGAACCCGCCGAAGACGACCGAGTGCACCGCGCCGATACGTGCGCAGGCCAGCATCGCGACAACGGCCTCGGGGACCATCGGCATGTAGATCACCACACGGTCGCCGTGCCCGACACCGAGCCGCGCGAGTGCTCCAGCGAAAGCCGCCACCTCGTCCCTCAGCTGGA
The DNA here is from genome assembly GCF_019599145.1 of Streptomyces akebiae. NCBI lineage: Bacteria > Bacillati > Actinomycetota > Actinomycetes > Kitasatosporales > Streptomycetaceae > Streptomyces > Streptomyces akebiae. The sequence continues at coordinate 9,774,362 of NZ_CP080647.1, forward strand.
GATAGGTGTAGGTGCGCCGGGTGTCGGTCACGGGTGAGTCATAGATGAGCGCAGCCTGTTCACCGCGGCCGGCTTCGACGTGCCGGTCGACCGCGTTGAAACAGACGTTGAGCCGACCGTCGGGAAACCAGCGGTGGAAGGGAGCGCCCGAGGAGTCCAGGGCGCGTCGTGGGGTGACATCCCAGTCGATGCCCTCCGCCGCCTTCAGCCAGAAGTTCTCCGGGTCCTCGGTACTGGCGCGGAAGACATCCTCGTATGTTCCCATCGCGCACTCCTTTGTGGCATCAAGGGACGGTGGTGTGGCTGTGTGCGGAACCGTGTCGGACACAAGTACCGCATGTCGGCGACATGGTCGAGCAGGATGCCGGCGACCGGCGGATCGGTCACCGGCATCGCGGTGGTGCGGCGGTGCGGCGGTCCGGCGGTCCGGCCGAGAGGCCGCTCCGCCCGGTGTGGCTTCAGCTCACGCGCCGAGGTGCTTGCGGAGCCACTGACCCATCTGCTGGATCGCCTCGTCGACCTCGGGTACGCGCCCCGCGCCCAGGACGAACGAGTGCTGTCCCTCGGGCAGCGGGTGGACCTCGGAGGTGACCTTGAAGTCCTTGAGGCGACGGCCCAGTTGGGCGCCGTCGTCGGCGAGGGTCTCGTACTCGCCGTAGAGGACGATCGTGGGAGGCAGGCCGGTCAGATCGGCGTTCACGAGGCTGATCTTCGGATCGGCGAAGTCCACTCCGGGCTCCTGGAGCCAGGCTCCACGGAAGAGCTCAAGAGTGTTCCTGCTGAGCATCTTGTCGTTGTCCTCGTTCTCGTCCACCGACGCGTTCTGCAGGGTGAGGTCGGTCCACGGCGAGACGCTGACGATCGCGCCCGGGGTCGCCTCCCCCTGCGCGAGCAGGCGCAGCGGGAGCATCACCGCGAGGGTGCCGCCGATCGAATGGCCCGTGCTGCCGATGTTCCGCGGCTCATAGCCCTGCGAGAGCAGCCACCGGTACGCCGTCTCGGCGTCGTCGAGCTGCGCCGGGTAAGGGTGTTCGGGCGCCAGGCGGAAGTCCACGACGAGAGAGCGGGCGCCCGCCGCCTTCGCGATATGGCCGGCGGCCTTGCGGTCCGAGTGCATCGAGGCGGTGACCGACCCGCCGAAGTGGAAGTGGAGCAGAGCCCGGTCGGGATCGGCTCCCTCGGGGATGGCCCAGAGGGCGGGGACGCCGCCCGCGTCCACCTCGGCGTACGTGACGCCTTCCGGCTCGGTCGACGCCTTGTGGTTCGAGTCGACGATGTCGCGGACGATGGCCAGGTCGAGCCCCGGCGTCGAGGACTTCGCGCTCACGCTCTCGAGGAACTGGGCGAACTGCTGTGCCTCTGGGCTTGCTCCCATGGTGGTGCTCCTTCGCAGGTTGCTGCCACGCCCACGTCCCGCGTGCAGCCAGGTTGATGTGCTGGTCGTGACGCTACTGTCTGAGTATAGAAAAGTAAACTCAGGAGGTTCGGGATCATCTCTGGCTGCGGGGGCGCGGCGGCGCTGTGCGGGCGACCGAGAGCGATCGACGCTCCAGAATCTCTGCCGTTGCGGATCAGCGGTCTGAGGTCCGACTGTCTTTCCCGTCAGGATCCTGTACTGCCTTTGCTCGCAATCGACCCTGGAACCTTCGGGCGAGCTGACGGTACCGAGCCACCCGGGAGCGAACGCCGCAGGCGCCGAAACCAGGCCTGGGGTCTGGAACGGATACCAGTTGAAACGCGCTTCCGGCCGCAACGCGAACTCGCTTCCCGAGACGATGGGCGAGACGACCGTGAGAACGGTGCGGAGGAGTAGTCCCCCGTCGCCGGGACCGGTGCGGCGGAACGCCTGATGGTGATGCTTGAGGACGCCGGACTGCAGCCGCGTCTGTTTGCCGGGACCGTCCCGGATCCGACGGCCGATTCGCTTGGCGCCGGCCTGACCGTGTGGCGGGAACGCGCGGCGGACTCGGTGATCGGATTTGGTGGACAGGGTTTGCGGCTGTCCGTTGTCCGGACTGCCGGACTGCCGGTCAGGATGTTCTTGCCGAGTTGCGCGGCGCGGATCGCGGTGACGTTCCCGCGGTTCCGGCGCCGATGGTGACGGCGCCGTAGCGCGTACTCACGAAGTGCCCCCGCTCCGGGGAGATGGTCGGCTCGTGGAGCGAGTGGTCATGCGGCGCGGATGTGCGGCGCCAGGGTGGCGTGGATCTGGTCGCGGATGTCGGCGAGCACGGCTTCGTCGCTGCGGTGCAGCCACACGGTGGCGGTGGTGCTGATGTGGATGATCGCGGTGATCACCCGCGCCAGCGTTGCCGCGTCGGCGGCGCCGATGTCCTCGTTGCGGGTGAGCAGGCCGGTGATGCCGTCCTCGAGGCGGCCGGCAAGGGTCAGGCCCGCTTGCCGGTAGGGCTCGGCCGGGTCGCCGAAGATGAGTTCGTGCACGTATGTGCGGCCGTTCTCGATGTGCTCCCTCACGCACTCCACCACGGGGCGGATGAGAGCGATGACCGGCTCCAGCGCGCCCTGTCCGACGGCGGCGTTCGCGGCGGCGAGGCCGGAATCGACGGCGGCGGCGAACTTCTCGTTCTGCACCATGATCAGCAATTCGGCCTTCGTGGACGCGTACAGGTAGAGCGTCCCGATCGCGACATCGGCCCGGCGGGCGATCTGCTGCGTCGTGACCCTGTCGACGCCGTGTTCGGCGAACAGCTCGCGGGCTGCGGTCATGATGCGCTCGCGCTTGGCCTGTTTGGCCCTCTCGCGGCGCCCGATCGGCATGTGACCGCTTCCCATGGGGACCTCCCTTGACAATATTTCTGAGTGGACTCATAGTTGAGTGTACTCGGAGTTGCTGGGCGGGGCGAGGCCCCGGATGTCGCACCGGGTTCGCCGATCCAGTCTCAGACCTGGATAAATAGGACAAGCGTTAGGAGTGGCGCCCCATGCGAGCGTTCGTCGTCACCAAGTACAAGGAGCCGCTGCAGGAGGCGGACGTCCCCGAGCCCACCGTGGGGGAGCGCGACGTGCTGGTCCGGGTGGAGGCCGCCGGGCTGAACCCGCTGGATGAGAAGATCCGCGCCGGTGAGTTCAAGCAGATCCTGCCCTACAAGCTCCCGCTGATCCTGGGCAACGACGTAGCGGGCACCGTCATCGGCGTCGGGACGGCGGTTCGCGGCTTCAAGCCCGGAGACGAGGTCTACGCCCGGCCCGACCAGGACCGCATCGGCACGTTCGCCGAGCGCATCGCCGTAGCGGAGGGCGACCTGGCGCTCAAGCCCGCCTCGATCAGCATGGAAGAGGCCGGCTCACTGCCGCTGGCGGCGCTCACGGCGTGGCAGGCGCTGGTGGAGCGCGGGAAGGTGCGGCCCGGGCAGAAGGTCCTCATCCACGCCGGCGCCGGCGGGGTCGGTTCGATCGCGATCCAGCTCGCCGCGCACCTCGGGGCGAGCGTCGCCACGACCGCCAGTGGCTCCAACGCGGACTTCGTGCGCGCGCTCGGCGCGGACACGGTGATCGATTACCGCACCCAGGACTTCGAACAGCTCCTGACCGGCTACGACCTGGTGCTGGACAGCATCGGTGGGGAGACCCTCGAGAAGTCCCTGCGGGTGCTCAAGCCCGGCGGCAAAGCCATCGGGATCACCGGTCCCCCGGACCCCGCGTTCGCCCGCGAGGCCGGCCTGAACCCGCTGCTGCGCCTCGCGGTCGCAGCCCTGAGCCGCAAGATCCGCAGGCAGGCCAAGAAGCTCGGCGTGACGTACGAGTTCCTGTTCATGCGCGCCAGCGGCGACCAGCTCCGCCAGATAACCACCCTCATCGACCAGGGCGCGGTACGCCCGGTCGTGGGAAAGGTGGTCCCCTTCGACCAGACCCCGCACGCGCTGCAGTCCCTGTCCCAGGGCGGCATCCGCGGCAAGGCCGTCATCGGCACCAGCTGACCCGCCGCAACCGCGACGGGCGACACGAAACACACAGCGACACAGAACACGCAAGGAGAATCCGTCATGAGCAGCACCGGCACCCCGAACGAAGCCGTCATCACCTCCTACGCGAAGGCCCCGGCCCGCACCGTCAGCGCCGGTGGCGTCACCTACGCCTACCGCGAGCTGGGACCGAAGGGCGGTATCCCCGTCGTCTTCTTCGTCCACCTCGCCGCGACCCTGGACAACTGGGATCCCCGCATCATCGATCCCATCGCGAAGGGCCGTCACGTCATCGCCTTCGACAACCGCGGCGTCGGGGCATCCACCGGCCAGGTGCCGGACAGTGTCGAGGCGATGGCCGACGACGCCTACACCTTCATCAAGGCGCTCGGGTACGACAAGATCGACGTCTTCTCCTTCTCCCTCGGCGGCATGGTCGCCCAGGCCCTGGTGGTCAAGCACCCCGAGCTCATCCGCAAGCTCGTCCTCACCGGCACCGGGCCCAAGGGCGGCAAGGACATGGACAAGGTCGCCAGAACCACCTACTGGGACATCCTGCGCGCCACCTTGACCCGTTCGGACCCCAAGGAGTTCCTGTTCTTCAACCGCGACGCCACCGGCAAGGCCGCCGGGCGCGCGTTCGTCAACCGGCTCAAGGAGCGCACCGTCGACCGCGACGCGGACATCAAGACCAAGGCGTTCCAGACGCAGCTGAAGGCGATCAAGAAGTGGGGGCGCTCCGCCCCCGACGACCTGTCGTCGATCACGCAGCCCACCCTGATCGCCAACGGCGACAACGACCGCATGGTGCCGTCGGTCCTGTCGGAGGACCTGCACCGGCGCATCAAGGGCAGCGAGCTGATCATCTACCCCGACTCCGGGCACGGCGGCATCTTCCAGTACCACCAGGAATTCGCCCCCTTGGCGGTCGAGTTCCTGGCCCGATGACCACCGCCTGACCAGGAAGATAAGGGCAACACCATGAGCACGTCACCGGCCGCCGCGCCCCTGGAAGTGAAGAAGCCTCTCACCTCCTCGATCCTGCTGTGGGTGCGCACCGACCAGCCCCGCCAGAGGGGCATGGACCACTGGAAGGGCCCGCACTCAGGGATCATCTCCGCCACCCCGGGCCTGGATGAGTACCGGCAGATCCACCTCGCCGAGCACAACACGGGCCTGTGGCCGGCCATCGACGGGGTCCAGACCGCGATCCCCGCCGACCGGAAGATCGACGGCGTCGCGGAAGTCACCTTCCAATCGGTGCTCGCACCCCTGAAAGGGCGCGAGCAGACGAAGCTGGCCTACGCCGACGAGATCAACGTGTTCCGCCGCACCCTTCTCTACGCCGGCCCGCCGAACTCCTCTCGGTGGTACGACGTCGCAGGCCCCGGAGAGGCGGTCGGTGCCCGCGCGCTGATCTACCTTCGCCGCAGGGAGGGGGTCGGCGCCGGCGCCTTCCGGAAGTTCGTCAACGAGCAGCTCGCTCCCGCGCTCGCCGGGACCGGAGTGCTGAAGGAACTGCGCACGCAGACGTTCCTGCCCTGGATCGAAAAGCTCTGGGACACCCCGGACGTCGCCCACGACAACCCCCGCGACCAGCACTTCCACGCCTCGGTCAGCCTCGGGTTCACCGACACCGCAGCACGGGACGCGTTCTTCACCGGCAAGGTGATCGAGGACCTGTCCAACCGGCTGGCACCGCAAGTCTCCGCGATCCACGCCTACGACGTCGCCGCCGCCCTCAGCTACGTCAAGAACGGCCAGATCCTCCCGCACTACCAGGAGTGAGCGGCGCGCAGACCGGGAGCGGGACCGCCGGATCTGTTCGGTAAATCCATCCGCCCCGGCTTCCTGGTCCCTCCTCGCGCCCCCGTCGCCGTCTGTTACCCCTCACGCATCTGGAGCCAGCCATGAGCGAGCAGCAGAGCACCATCCACTACGAGCGCACCTCACCGCAGATCGCGAAGATCACCTTCGCCAACCCGCCCGTCAACCTCATCGCCGGCGAGACAGTCCTGCGCCTCATCGAGATCGTCACCGAACTGGCCACCGACCCGGACATCCAGGTCGTGCTGTTCGACAGCGCCACCCCCGACTTCTTCTACAACCACTTCGACCTGGCCGCCGCCGCCGACTTCCCCGCCTCCGAGGACCCGGACGCGGTGCCGGCATGGACGAATCTGGTCCTTGAACTCTCCAAAGCGCCGTACATCACCATCGCGGCCATCCGTGGACGCACCCGCGGCGGAGGGAACGAACTCGCCCTCGCCCTCGACCTGCGCTACGCCAGTCGTGAGAAGGCGATCTTCGGACAGCCTGAGGTCGGCAGCGGACTGCTGCCGGGCGGTGGCGGCAGCGAACGCCTGCCCCGGGCCATCGGACGCGACCGCGCCCTGGAAGCCATCCTCACCAGCGACGACTACGACGCCGACACCGCCGAACGCTGGGGCTGGGTCACCCGCGCCCTCCCCGACAGCGAACTCGACGCCTTCGTCGGCACCGTCGCCGCCCGACTCGCCTCCTTCGACCGCACCTCACTCGCCTCGGCCAAAGCCCAGATCAACCGGGCCTCCCTGCCCCCGGACGCGGACCTGGTCGCCGCGTACGGCGAGTTCACCCACTCCCTCACCCTCCCCGGTTTCCTCACCCGGGCCGCAGGCACGCAGGCCGTCGTCGAACAGGCCGGCATCGACTTCGAGTACCGTCTCGGGCACTACATCGGCATCGCCAACCAGCAACGCTGACACCCATCAGAATGAGAGCACGGACGCAGCGGATGCAGCGTCCGTGCTCTTTTGCCGCGGGGTCCACCTGATTCCCGACGCCTTCGGCGCCGTGGTCGGATCGGGCTGCTGCCGGATCGGCCGCCGATGTCATCCACCGCTCGACGGCCGCGACGGTGCACCGCTTCTGGACACCGGCCGGCCAACTGTCCAACGCCATGGATCACCGGGGCCCGACGTGAAGAGATCACGTCGGCACCGAAGAACAAGCTCAGGCGTCCGTGCTGCGCAGGTCCGGGTAAAGCGCCTCGACCGGGCCGCTCAGAGCCGCCTTGACCCCCTTGGTCAACTCGTCGGCCAGGACCTCGTATTCTCCGGCCTCGACGGCGTCGTAGACCGTCGTCACCAACTGCGTCGGCAGCATCTTGGGTCCGTCGGCGTGCGCGGCCATATCGGTGTCGACGTAGCCCATGTGCACACCCGTCACATGGATGCCCATGGGTGCGAGCTCGATGCGCAGCGAGTTGGTGGCCGACCACAGCGCGGCCTTGGACGCGCTGTAGGCGCCGCCGAAGGCATACCAGCTGGCAACGGAGTGCACGTCGATGAGGACTGACCCCTTCTTGGCGGCGAGGACCGGTGCGAAGGCGCGGGCGAGGAAGACCGGTCCGAAGAAGTTCGTCTCCATGTTCGCCCGGATGTCCGCCTCGGTGACGTCCAGCAGGCTCGCGCTCGGCGGGGTGGCGCCCGCGTTGTTGACGAGTACGGTGACATCCGCCGCGGCGGCCACGGCCGCGTCGATCGACGCGCGGTCGGTGATGTCAAGGGTCAGGGGGACGATGCGTTCGTCGTCCCAGGCGCGGGGGGAGCGGGCGGTGGCGTAGACCTTGACGGCGCCGCGAGCCAGGGCCTCGTGGACGAAGTGGGTGCCGATACCGCCATTGGCGCCGGTGACGAGGACGACTGCTCCATCGAGGGAGGGCATGGGTTCCTTCTTTCCGAGGGGGATGTGAAGTGCGTGGCGGTGCACGGATGGAGCAACGAACGTCGCTCCGCGATGGGAGAATGAGCGAAGACACATGTGAGCCCACATGATATTGAGTACAATCATAACTGATTACAGTCAGAATCTGGAGGACGCTGCTATGCCTCTCGGACGGCGCGAGCGGAAAAAGCAGGAAAAGCTCGACCGCATCGTCGCTGCCGCCAGTGAACTGTTCGCCGAACACGGCGTCGATGAGGTCACGACCCAGCAGATCGCGGACCAGGCCGACATCGGCACCGGGACCCTGTTCCTTTATGTCAAGACCAAGGGCGAACTCCTCCTCCTTGTCCAGAACGCCAAGTACGTCGAAGCACTTGAGCAGGGCCGGGCGGACGCCGAGGCCGTCCCAGGCGTGCTGGACGCGGTGCTGGCGATCGTCCGGCCGATCGTGGAGTGCAACCGCATCCAGGTCGACAACGGACGCACCTACCTGCGAGAGATGGTCTTCGGCGACCCCGAGGAGCCCCGGCACGGTGCGGCCCTCGCCATCGCCGCGCAGACCGAGGAGGTCATCGCCGCCGTGCTGCGCCGAGACGAGCGGGTCGCAGAGGGCGACGCCGCGACCCTGGCACACATCGTGTCCGCCGTGATGTTCCTCAGCATGGCGGCGAGCGTGAACATCGCCTTGAGCGTCGAGGAGATCGTGCAGGACATCCGGGGGCAGGTTGAGGTCCTACTGCCTCGCTGAAGCGCGGCCCAGCCTCAGGCGCAGGTGACCATCCGGGCAGTCCGCGGCTGCGGCATGGCCCGAATCCTCAGATGACAGGTCATCCGGCCGTTGCTGCCCATGTCGACATGACTCGACGGGTGGGGCGGCCGGCCGGAGGGCTACCGCCACCGCGTGCTGCTGGGATTCCGGAGATTGCCCACCTGTGTGGCGTCGGGTCCCACTCCCGCAGCCCCTGTTCCCGGAAGTCCGGGTCAGGGCCCGTGTGGTGCGGGCAGGGCTTTGTGGGTCGATTCCAGGATCTTCTCCGACAGTTCTGTGCCCGCCGTGGCGCGGGCCAGCAGGATCGCGCCGACCAGGGTGGCCACCATGGGAAGGCCGTCCTTGGCGTCGGTGGCATCCACGTAACAACGGTCTCACCGAGGGACCTGACGGCCTTGTCTGCACCGCCCGCCTGCCGCTGTCGAGTGCGACCTTGAACCATCGCGCCGGCCTGATGCGCGGCCGCCTGAAGAAGATCGCCTCGCGGTGGCGGGCGCTGCCCGCCGGGAAGATCGCCGGCATCGTGCCGGCGGTGCTGCGCTGTGACCAGCGGCCCGGCGATCTGGCCGGCGGGGACGGGGTGCACCGCACCACCGTGAGCCGGTGGGTGTGTGAGGTCGTGGGCCTGCCGGCCGCCCGCGCCCCGCGCCTGGACCGCACGTTGAAGAAGATCGCCCGAAAGGGCGGCGGGGGTGGTCCTGCCGGTGTTCGTACTGAGGCGACTGGGAGCCGGCTTCGCGCTGCTCATGGTGCTGAGCTGGGCTTGAGTCGGTCGGCCGCGGTCAGGTTTCTGGACTCCTTGCCGCCGGCTGGTTGCTGTTGCCCTGTGCCAGTGACGCGAGAATTTCCTTGCGGCAGACATCGAGGATTTCGTCCGCCAGCGGAGAACCGTCCGGGCATGCCCGCGACAACATGATCGCGCCGACCGAATGGGCGAGCATGTCGATCACCATCATGCGGGCCGCGCGCTGGTCCGCATCCCCCGGCGTATCGCTCTGGGGCTGAAGGGCCGTCAGCAGGTTCTCGATCCCGGCTGCGAACTCTGTTTTGATGTCCGCCGGCTGACGTGCGGCGTCGCCGCCGAGGGCCGCGATGGTGCAGCCGTCGCCGCGCCCGTCGCGATGCTCCCGCGAGACGTAGCGCTCGACGAACTCGGCGGGGTCCAGACCTTCTGTCCGTGCCACGGTCTGCGAGAGCCCGCTTGCGGACGCTTCGGCCATCAGGTCGGCCTTGGAGCGGAAGTGCTTGTAGAACCCGCCATGGGTGAACCCGGCGGCTGCCATCAGTTCTGCCACGCCGACACCGTCGTATCCGCGCTCACGGAACAGTCGGGCGGCTGTCGCGACGATGTGGGCCCGGTTCTGCTCTGCCTGTGCCTTGGTGACCCGCATGTCCAGCCGTCCCTTCCTCGGTCGACGCTCGACGGTCAGCATACATAGATGTCGATCGACATCAAAGAGCTTGACTTTTTAGATTACGATCGTCATCGTATTGCTCACTCCCTCCAGAAAGGCTCAGGCCATGAGTGACACGCATGTGACCGCACCGACTCAGTACATCGAGGTCGACGGCGACCGGTTCGCCTACCGGCGCTGGGGCAAGCCCTCGGGCGTCCCGATCTTCCTGGTCCAGCACTTCCGCGGAGGGATGGACAACTGGGACCCGCTGCTCACCGACGGCCTCGCGGAAGGCCGTGAGGTCATCCTGTTCAACGGCCGCGGCGTGGCCTCGTCATCGGGCACGCCGCGTAACCGGATCGAGGACATGGCCGACGACATCGCCGCGGTCATCCGGGCGCTGGGGCTGGAGCAGGTCGACCTGCTCGGCTTCTCGCTCGGCGGTTTCCAGGCGCAGGAGGTCACGCTGCGCCATCCCCAGTTGGTGCGCAAGCTCCTCCTGCTCGGCACCGGCCTCCGAGGCGGGGACCCGACGAGTGACCCCGAGGTGCCTCAGTACGCCCTGAACCCGGTCCCCACCCTGGAGGACTTCCTCTTCCTGTTCTTCGGCCGCTCGGAAGCCGCGAAGCAAGCGGGCAAGGCCTTCTGGGAGCGCCGCCACCAGCGGGCCGACCAGGACCCGCCGAGCTCGCCCGCGGTCGCACAGGCGCAGTTCGAAGCGACCATCGCCTACGCGGAACCGCTGCCGGGCGAGAATCCCTACGCCCACCTGAACGCGATCACCCAGCCGACGCTGGTCCTCAACGGCGAGAACGACGTGATGATCGCCTCGATCAACTCCTGGCACCTCGCCCAGAACATCCCCAACGCGCAACTGCTGATCTATCCCGACGCCGGGCATGGAGCGCAGTTCCAGTATCCCGAGCGGTTCCTGAAGCACGCCATTCAGTTCCTCGACGAGTAACACCCGCGGTGCTTCGGTGCAGTCGCTGACGCCTGGTCCGTGATGACGGGCCGCAGGCTCACCGGTCCCCGGAATGCGACACGCACACCTTCCCAGGCCATGGAGTCCTTTGCGCCCCCGTGGTCGAAACGGAAGACAGTCCGGCCAACGGATCGTCGCCGATGTCGCCGGCTTGACCAGCTGCGCGAGAATCCGGCAGGCCGGACCCCGGCCGCCGGAGCGGCTGGCTGAGGTAGGCGCATCCTGCGTGATCGAGGCGGCGTGCGCCATTGCCCGGCTGCCGTGCCCGCTCCCACGGTGTCCACCACCGCGACCTTCCGCCGGGACGGCTGATACGTGCCGCACGGGCGTGGAAGACGTGGGCGCCGGCCGCGCCGTCGGTGACCACGACGAAGAGCGCCTCAGTTCCAGCCACTGGGCGGCGATCCGCTCGATCGTGGTGTCCGGGTTGCGCCAAAGCCGATACGACTTCGGTGGCAGCCACTTCACCTCGCGTCGTGGCTCCATGGGTCTCGACGGGTGAAATGCGCTCGCCAACCGGTGATCGACATGACGCTGGACGACAGCCCGTGGACGGCTCAACAGCGCATAACCAAAGGCACGCGACAACAAGGCGCGCGGAGTGCGGGGCTCCGCGGACTGTCGCGGCCGCCGGCAGCCCTCGGATTCGAGGTCGGAGCAGAGAGCGCCGTCGGACAACTCCCGTGTCCGTCATGAGCGTCGAGACACGCGAGCCGTCGATGTTGGGGACGCGAGGACCGAAGCTCTTCAGGACGCCGGCATGGACACCCGGCTCGACGGGGACATGTCGAACTGTTCGATCGCCCGGACCCTCGAGGTCGTGGGTGAGAAGTGGACGATCCTGATCCTGCGCGAGGTCTGGTACGGCTCGTCCCGCTTCAGTGACTTCGAACGGGTCCTCGGCTGTCCCTGCAATCTCCTCGCGGCGCGGCTCAAGATGCTCGTGGAGGAAGGGATCCTGGCCACCGAGACCTACAGGGAGCCGGGTTCGCGGAGTCGGCCGAAGTACGTGATCACACCCAAGGGCGTGGACCTGGTCCCTGCCGTGATGGGGCTCCTGCAGTGGGGCGACCGCTACCGCGCCGACCCGGAGGGCCCGGCCGTACTGACGCGACACCGCGGATGCGGTGCGCACGTCGATGCCCAGATCCGCTGCGAACGCGGCCACGCCGTGCAGGCGGAGGGCATCGAGAGTGTGCCCGGCCCCGCTTTCCGTATGAAGGCCGCTGAGTGAGCTGAGCGCGGTGGCGGCAGGGGTCCGGGTGGGCTCAGTCCGCCGGGGTGTGCTCACTCCGTCTGGCTCGGGCCTGGTGGAGGCGGACTTTGGTGCGGTTGCCGCAGCGGGACATCGAGCACCAGCGGCGGTTGTGGGCGGGGGAGCGGTCCAGGAAGCGCAGGGCGCACGTGTCCGCGCCGCACACGCGTACGCGCCGGATCTCGGTCGACAGGAGCAGGTCTACGGCGTCCTGGGCGATCAGTGCCAGGGCGGTCGCGGGACCAGGTGCCATGGTCGTGGTGCCGGCGGGCTCCAAGTGGCCGTCTTTGATGGCGATTTGCGGCGCCGGCCGGGGCGCCTCCGCTGCCGATCCGTTGAGCAGCACGACGTCGCTGGAGGAGGGCAGTCGGCCGTCGGAGACCGCGAGTACGGCCCGGTCGACCGCCTCGCGCAGCCGTCGGCCCGATGCCAGGACGGCGGGATCCACGGGATCCGGGACGCCCGGTGCGAGTAGCCCGGCCCGCTGAAGCCAGAGGGTGAGATCGCCCGGGTTCCGGAGCGTCTCCCCCGGCGTGGGTCGCCACCGGTGGCGGAGGGTGTTGGTGAAGTCCAGACAGACCCGCCCGCCGTCCCAGATCCATGCGTCGTCCGTTGCCACGCCTTCATTCTGCACGTTAGGTTTAACCCCCTGAGAGGGTTAGTTCGTGCCGGGGAGGCGCATCCATGGGACAGCCCGCAGTGACCACAGGCGTGACGCAGGTGGACGGGGTCCGCCTGCACTACCTCCGAGCGGGATCCGGTCCTCTGCTCGTCCTGCTCCACGGCTGGCCGCAGACCTCCGACTGCTGGCGGCCGGTGCTGGCGGATCTTGCCGCCGACCACACCGTTGTGGCACCCGACCTGCGTGGCTACGGCCTGAGCGACAAGCCCTCGACCGGATACGACAAGCGGCGGATGGCCGCCGACATGGCGGGCCTCGTCGAAGCACTCGGCTTCGAGACGGCCGCCGTCGTGGGGCACGACCGGGGCGCCCGCGTGGGGCACCGCTGGGCGCTGGACCGCCCCGAGCAGGTGGAACGGCTGGCTGTGCTCGACATCGTGCCGACCCGGGAGATGTTCCGCCGGCTGGACGCCTCGCTCGCCTCCGGGTACTGGCACTGGCTGTTCCAGATGCAGCCCGACCTTCCCGAGCGGCTCGTGGGGCACGACATACGCGGGTATCTCGAGTACTTCTTCGAGCGGTGGACCTACAACCGGCACGGGCTGACACCCGAAGCGGTCGACGGATATGTCCGAGCCTTCTCCCGCCCGGGTGCCATGCGCGCGAGCTTCGACGACTACCGCGCCATGGAGCAGGACGTCGCCCTCGACGACATCGACGCCGCCGAGGGCCGCCGCCTCACCATGCCGGTACTGGCGCTCTGGGGTTCCGCAGGGCTGCCCTCCCGCCTGCCGACGCTGGAGATCTGGCGCGCCTACGCGGACGACGTCACCGGAGCGGAAATCCCGGAGTGCGGCCACTTCATCCCGGAAGAGCAACCGGAGGCGCTGCTGGGCCATTTGCGGCCGTTCCTGGCCGACGAGGCGGGTCGGTGACCCTGCCACCGTGACGAGAGCGGCGCCCCTGCGGGTCCCCAGTCTCACTGGCCGGCCGGGGCAAGTCGTCCGAGCAGCCTCCCGAACCGAGGGGCGGCCCAGCCGCTTCCGGTCGGGCCGCCCCTCAGTCAGATCCTGGCCGAGACCGGGACACCCGCCGAAGTGTCCCCCGCGGCCACGTAGTCGGATATGCGCTGCCCGGGCATCCGGGCTCGGCGCGCGGTGAATATCAGGTAGCCGCGACGTGGGCAGCGCGCAAGGAGGCTTTGTCGATCTTCCCGACCGCGTTCTTCGCTATGGCCTCTACCACGAAGAACCCGGTCGGACGCTTGAAGCCGGTGAGGCTGCGCGCACAGAGCTCCCGCAGCGCCGTCAGATCGACGGTCACGCCTGGTCGCGGCTGTATGTAGGCCACGACCACCTCTCCCCACTTCTCGTCGGGTACGCCGATCACGGCGGCTTCGAGCACCGACGGGTCGCCTGTGAGGACGTCCTCGATCTCCTTGGGGTAGATGTTCTCCCCACCGCGGATGATCATGTCCTTCGAGCGCCCGACCAGGGTCAGATAGCCCTCGGCGTCGAGGTGACCCACATCGCCCGTGTGCAACCAGCCGTCGACGATGACTCGGGCCGTTTCCTCAGGGCGGCCGAGATAGCCACGCATGACGTTGGGGCCCTTCACGAGGACCTCACCGTCCGTGCCCGGCCCCACCTCGGTACCTTCGGCGTCGACGATCCGAATCTCCTGGCCGGGGAAGGGAAGTCCCACGGTGCCGGCACGTCGCGGGCCCGCGACGGGGTTGATGGTGGACCCGCAGGTTCCTTCGGACAGGCCGTACCCCTCGACAAGAGGGAACCCGTACCGGGCTTCGAACCGGTTCAGCAGTTCGGCGGAGGCAGGTGCGGCGCCACAGACTCCGAACCGCAGCGACGATGTGTCGGGGCGCACGTCGTCCGGGAGCGCGGCGAGCATGCCGTAGATCGTCGGCACGGCGCTGAAGAAGGTGGGGCGCTCCTGCTCGACGAGGTCGAAGAAGCTGTGTGGGTCGAACCGACGGCCCGCGATGACGACGCTCGCCCCCGCGAGAAGAGGCGTGAGAATGCTGACCACGATGCCGTTGACGTGGAAGAGCGGCAGGATCAGCAGGCACCGGTCGGCGGGCCCGATGTCCAGGGACAGGCGGCCCATCTCCGTCATGGCGTCGATGTTGGCGTGGTCCAGCATCACGCCCTTGGGAATCCCGGTGGTGCCGCTGGTGTATATGAGAAGAGCCAGCGCGGACGAGTCCACATGCGGTGCGTGATCCGAACTCGCCCCTTCCTTGTACAGTGCGCCGACGGCGAGTACGGCAGTACCGTCCGTGACGGGCGCCGCGTGGTCCTCGACCACCAGCAGACGCGCACCGGAGTCCTTGACCTGTCGGGCCACCTCGACGTCGGTCATGCTCGGGTTGACCGGCGTGATGGTGGCGCCGATCCGCCAGGCGGCGAACAACAGCAGCACGAACTCGATGCGGTTCGTCAGCTTGAGGGCCACGACATCGCCGGGACCGATGCCGAGGTCCTGGAGCTGACGCGCTGCCGCACGGACGCGGTCCAGCAACTGAGTGTTGGTGAGTGACTGGCGCCCGTCCGAGACCGCTGCCCCATCGGGGTCGAGAGCGGCGCGACGGTCGGGCAGTGAAGCGAAGTTCATGGCGGGCGTACCTGTCTCGGTGTTGTGCGATCCGGTCAAGGAGTCGATGCCGGCGCGGGGTGCAACTGCCGGGTGAGGAACTCGATCTGGTCGCGGACCAGGGCCTCGAAGGTCTCGCCGGTGTAGAAGTCGAAGTGGCCGGCGTCGTACCTCTTGATCTCTCCCCGGGGTGCGGTGCGCGCGTACCGGAGGGTCTGGGCGGGAGGCGTGACGGAGTCGGTGTTGCTGACGCAGAAGAGGATCGGCATGGCGACCTTCTTCGCCGCACGCCCGGGCCGGTAGGTGGCGATGGTCGGAATGACCCGTGCCGCCACCTCGTTGCGGAACGTCGTGCCGGGCGGCTGCAGCGCCTGGTATCCGGGAAGGGCGTCCGGAGCGTTCATGAGGGCCGGCGAACCGGGGGCGGAGGCGATGGGAACCATCGCGGGTGCCTTGCCGCGCACTCTGGCCGCCATGTCCCGAACGAGCACGGGGGTCATCCTGAGCGAGGCGACCGGGCCGAGCGCGAGCGCGGAGGCGAGACCATCGGTGAACGGGCACTGGGACACGGCCGCGCGCAGTTCGGGATGCCGAGAGGCGACGGTGATGGCGTGGCCTCCGCCGAAGGAGCTGCCCCACACCGCGATGCGGGAGCGGTCGATGTCAGGGCGGGCCTTGACGTAGGCGATGGCGGCGTCCCAGTCGGCGAGCTGACGCTTGATCGACAGGAGCTGGCGCGGGTGGCCGCCGCTGTCGCCGAAGTGCCGGTAGGTGAAGGCCACGGCGGCGATGCCGGCCTGAGCGAAACGCTCGGCGAAGGCGTCCAGGCGCATCTCGCGGGTGGCGCCGAGGCCGTGCCCGAGGATGACGACGGGCGGGGAGGTGACGCCCGTGGGCAGGTAGAGCCAGCCGGCACACGTGCTGTCGCCGGAGGGGAATGTGATGTTGTGCCGGATGAAGGGCTGCGCAGTGGTCATCGTCGGCTCACCGTCCGTTCGCCGTGCGGCGCCCGGGCACGCTGCCTGCGGCGAGCGCGTGCGCGTAGGTCTCCGGCCGGTAGAGCGGGAGTTCGCCGGTGGCGTCCGTGGTCTCGAGGTAGTCGAGCATCAGTTCCTGGCCCCCCTTGGACATGACTCTGGTGAAGAATTCGGCACGTTCGACGTGCAGGCCGTCCTCCAGTGACATCGAGCCGCCGAAGTACACCGACCTCTTGGCGGCCGCGACCGACCCCTTCGACCGCCGGCCGAAGTGCTCCGCGAGTTCGACCGCCTGCGCGACGACCTTGTCCTGGGGGACGACCTTGTCGACCGCCCCGTTGGCGAGAGCCTCCGCGGGCGTGAACGGCTTGCCTTCGAGGATCGCGGCCAGGGACCGGTGAGTGCCGATCAGGCGGGTCAGCCGCTGGGTGCCGCCTCCGCCCGGGATGATGCCGAGGAGGATTTCGGGCTGGCCGATGAAGAAGTCCCCGTCGGCCATGACCCGAAGATCGCAGGCCCAGGCGAACTCGGCGCCGAGGCCGAGAGCCGAACCGTTGAGGGCGGCGACGAAGAGGACACCGCTGGCGTTCATCCGGAGGAAGGTCGTGTGCAGACGCTCCAGCTGGAGGGCCCCGCGCATCGGGGTCCTGCGCATCGCGGGCCCGAGGAGACGGGACCGGTCCACGTGCTTGGCCATGCGTACGACGGCGGCGGCACCGCGTCGGCCGACCGTCGGGCTCGCGGCGCCCTCTTCCTGCAGCCACCGGACCGCGGCATGGCTGACGAACCGCTCGGGATGTGCCCCGGTGAAGACGACGGCACGGATGCTCGGATCGCGGTCGACCCGGTTCACCAGCTTGTCCAGCTGATGGGCGATATCGAGGCCGAACAACTGGTGCGGGCCGCCGTCGACCCGGACGACAAGGACGGCTCCGCGGTCCTCGATCTCCAGATGGCCCTTGTCTTTGTATGGCATGGATTCTGCTCCCGTGCTGGGTTCATGGGGGAGTGCAAAGCGGGTGAGGGAGGGGCTACCGGCGCCAGGAATCTGGGACAGTGCGTGAAAGCCCGTCCGGGGAGCGCACCCGTGTCCGAAACGGCACGTCACTCGAGATGTGTACTATTGCCGTGACGAGTTAGGTAACCAAGTTATTTCAAGAGTGTCAATGGTGGAGGCGCGAGAGACATGGGGCGGCCGAGGCTCGATGACGCACCGGAGCGGCTTGTGCGAGCCGCTGTCGGCCTGCTGGCCGAACAGGGGCCGTCGGCCATCAAGGCGCGTACGGTGGCATCCGCGAGCGGGCTGTCGACGATGGTCGTCTACGGCCACTTCGGTGGAATCCCCGAACTGATGCGCGCCGTAGCCGACCACGGCTTCAGGGAGCTCGGCGCGGCTTTCGCCCAGGTGCCGGTGACGGATGATCCGATCGCGGATCTCTTCGCCATGGCTTTGACCTGCCGCCGAGTGGCCCACGAGAACCCTCACCTGTACGACCTGATGTTCGGCCTGTCCACTCGTGCGACGTACCGGCCGTTGTCGGACGCGGACCTTCGCTTGAGCGGACATTCGCCGGCCTTCCGGGATGCCCACGTCCATATCACCGCGGCATGTCAACGGCTCGTGGACTCGGGCAGGGCCGAGCGGCAGGAACCTGAAGTCATAGCCGCCCAGTTGTGGAGTCTGGTCCACGGGTACATCACCCTTGAGCTGGCCGAGCACTTCGGCGAGTTCGAGGACCCCGTGGCGCAGGTGATGCTGCCGATGGGCGTGAACTTCTCTGTCGGTCTGGGCGACGAGCGGGAACGGGCCGAAGCCTCGCACGAGGCGGGCGCGCGCCTTTACGACTCGATCGTTCAAGGTCGGTGAAAGTCGGTAGGGCAGGTCGCCGTCCCGCGTGGGACTACCCGTGTGCGGCTAGGGCGACTTGGTCTCCGTGGTAGAGGTACCGGTGCCCGGCGTGAGCTGGTCGTGCCTCCCCAGCGCCGCGACCTCCCGTTCGAGGGACGGAACGGCACGGGCCGCGAAGCGCCTCGCCCATGGCCAGGCCAGTGGCGAATTCAGCACTGCCTTGGCCCAGTTGGCCACGACGACCGCGCGCGGGACGTACACGCGGCTGCGGCGGCGCACGAGCCCGTCGACGATCGCGGCAGCCGCTCGGTCGGCACTCGTGGTGACATTGCCCGGGTAGGGAAGCCGGTTGCGCAGGCCCTGGAACGAGGGGAGGTCCACCTCGGCGCCCCGGACGAGATCCGTGTCGATCCAGGAGGGGTGCACCAGGCCGACCGTGACGCCGAGGTGCGCCACCTCCTGGCGGTAGGTCAGGGCGAGCAGTTCGGCCGCGGCCTTGCTGGCGCCGTAGGAGGCCATCGCCGCCAGCGGCATGAAGGACAGCGCGGACGCCACGACCAGCACGTGTCCCCGGCTGTGCTCCAGATGGGGCGTCACGTACTTGAGGGTCCGGAAGACACCGTTCAGATTGATGTCCAGGACCCGCTCGAACGACGCCTCGTCCGTCTGTCGCACGGTCCCGTACGCCACGACGCCGGCGTTGGCGACGACGAGATCGATGCCGCCCATGACCCCCGCGGCCTCGTCGATCGCTGACCGCAGGACGGTGCCGTCGCGCACATCGGCCTCACGCCAGGAAGCGGCGGGGCCCAAATCGCGGGCGAGGTCACGGAGCCGGTCGGGCTCCAGTCCGATCAAGGTCACCTGAGCGCCTCGGGCGATGGCCAGGCGGGCCACCTTCTCGCCGATGCCGCGCGCCGCTCCGGTGACAACCAGCTTTCTGCCCAGCAAGTCACGTTTCATGGCCGCAACATAACTTCGTTATTTATTGAGCGCAAGATGTCGCGCGTATGAACTGTCGCCGCTCCACCTGCTGGGTCTCACGACCGGACGAACCTATGCTGCCTGTCATGAGGCGGACATCCTTTGCGCACTGGCCCTGTTCGATCGCGCGCACCATGGACTTGCTCGGGGACTGGTGGACGCCGTTGGTGCTGCGTGAGGCGTTCTACGGGATCCGGCGGTTCGACGCGTTCCAGGTGTCACTGGGGATCGCGCGCAACACATTGACGGACCGGTTGCGCCGGCTGGTGGACGAGGGGCTGCTGGAGAAACGGCCGTACCAGACGGAGCCGGTTCGGTACGACTACGTGCTCACGGAGAAGGGGCGCGACTTCTACGGTGTGCTGCTGGTGATGAACCGGTGGGGGGACCGCTGGCTGTCCGGTGAAGAGGGCCCGCCGGTAGTCATGCGTCACGAGGTCTGCGGACAGGAAGCCCATGCCGAGGTGGTGTGTTCTTCCTGCGGCGAGCAGATGACCGCGGAGAACACCAGTCCTCGGATGGGTCCCGGCTATCCGCCGCATCTGGCCGAACGGCCCGATGTGCGGGAGCGTTTCGCCGGCTGACTCAGCGGCTCCGCCGGGGCTGCGTATGCCCTTGACATGTGAGTCTATCTACGCAACTTTACTGGTCACGTCTGGTCATGGGAGTTCTCGGATCGGCATGGAGGCTGCAGGAACATGGAGTGGACAGGCGCGCGCTATGCGGACAAGCCGACGGTGGAGGTCCGTACCTGGATCGCTGCTCCGCCCGAACAGGTGTGGACGCTCGTGTCCGACATCGAATTGATGCCGCGTATGAGCTCCGAGCTGCAGTACGTCGAATGGCTGGACGGCAGGACCGCCCCTGCTCTGGGGGCCCGGTTCATCGGCCGGAGCAAGCACGAGGCGCTCGGGGAGTGGACCACCACATCCCACATCGTCGAGTACGAGCCGCCGAGGCTGCTTGCCTGGGGCGTCGAGAACCCGCAGAACCCAACGGCGATCTGGCGGTTCACGTTGGAGCCGCAGGCCGGTGGCACTCTGCTGAGCGAATGGATGCAGATGGGGCCGGCCCGTTCGGGCCTCTCCTTCGCCATCGATCGCATGCCGGAGAAGGAGCAGAAGATCGTCTTCGTGCGCATGCGCGAGTTCGAGGCCAACATGACCATCACCCTCGAAGAGATCAAGAAGCTGGCCGAGAGGGCCCAGCCCGCGGGCGAGGAGAGGCTCTGATGCGGACCTCCACCACGATCGAAGCCTCCGGGAGCGACTGGCGGGAGATCGTCGCCTATGTCACCGAGGCGGAGAAGCTCGGTCTCGACATCTGCTGGGTGGCGGAGGCATGGGGCTCCGAGGCTCCCTCGCCGTTGGGCTACCTCGCGGCGAAGACCGAGCGCATGCTCCTCGGATCCGGAATCATCCAACTCGGCACCCGCACGCCGATGGCCATCGCCCGCGCCGCGATCACACTGTCGCAGATCTCCGAGGGGCGCTTCCTTCTCGGACTGGGCCCCTCCGGGCCGCAGGTGATCGAGGGGCTGCACGGTGTGCCCTTCGCCCGGCCGCTGGTGCGGATGCGGGAGACCGTCGAGATCGTGCGGGAGGCCGCCGCCGGCGGCAAAGTCTCCTACTCAGGACAGGAGTTCCGGATTCCACTGCCGGGCGCGGAGGCGAAGCCCATGCGTCTGTCGATGCGTGCCGAGCATGACATTCCGGTCTACCTCGCCACCCTCTCGCCGAAGATGCTGCACCTGACCGGTGAGATCGCCGATGGGTGGCTGGGCACCAGTTTCGTGCCCGAGGGCGCCAAGGAGGCGTACTTCGACCACCTGGACCAGGGCCTGGCCACCGCCGGTCGCGCTCGTGCCGACCTCGACATCTGCCAAGGTGCCGAGGTCGCCTTCGCGGACGACGAGGACGCGCTGAGCGCGATGGTGGCCGGACGCAAGAAGGAACTGGCCTTCAGCCTGGGCGGCATGGGTTCCGCGACCACGAACTTCTACAACAACGCCTACAGCCGCCAGGGTTGGGCCGAGGTGGCGGCCGAAGTCCGGACACGTTGGCAGGCTGGGGACCGGGACGGCGCGGCCGGCTTGGTCACCGACGAAATGGTCCTGGCGACCACGCTGATCGGAACCGAGGCCATGGTGCGCCAACGGCTGCGTGTGTGGCGCGACGCCGGTGTGGACACCGTACGTTTCTATCCGGCCGGAGAGACCCTCGACGCTCGGCTCACCACTCTCGGCCGGGCCATCGACCTGGTCCGTGACATCGAGGACGAGGCGGCACGGTAGCGGCACGGCCTGGTGCAGTCGAGGAGTGCCGTTGACCCGCACACGCTTCTGGTCGCCGACCACGACGGCAACTCCCGCACCATAGGCTTCGGCCACTGCATCATCACCACGGGCGCCACCCCGAAGCTGCTACCCGGCACCAAGCGCAGCGCGCGTGGTGACGTACGAGGAGCAGATGCTCGCGGAGGACCCCCCGCAGTCGATCGTCATCGCGGGTGCCGGCGCCATCGGCATCGAGTTCGCGTACGTCCTGCACACCTACGGTGTGCAGGTCACGATCGTGGAGTTCCTGGACCGAGCCGCTCCCTTCGAGGACGCCGAAGTCTCCGCCGAACTGGCCAAGCAGTACCGAAAGTTGGGCATCGACGTACTCACCTCCACCCGTGTCGAGTCGATCGCCCAGTCCGGGCACCAGGTCCGCGTCACGGTCACCGGAACGGACGGTGCCCGCCAGGTCCTGGAGGCGGACAAGGTCCTCCAAGCGATCGGCGTCGCCGCGAACGTGACCGGGGATACGGCCTGGAGAACACCGGTGTCAAGGTCACGGAGCACGGCGCCATCGACGTGGACGAGCGCTGCCGTACCTCCGTTCCGCACATCTGCGCCATCGGTGACGTCACCGCGAAGCTCATGCTCGCGCACGCCGCTGAGGCGATGGGAGTGGTCGCCGCTGAGACGCTCTCCGGCGCGGAGACCATGGAGCTGGACTACGTCATGATCCCGCGCACCACCTCAGGCCGGATCGACGAATATGTCGAGCGCGAGATCACCTTCGAAGCCGGCAGGGCTGTAGACGGACAGGTCGGTGACGCCCTCGTCCGACAGGACCTCGTCGTCGATGAACAGGTTGGCGGTGCACTTCCGCGCGTCACGCGTGAGGATGGCGTGCGCGGCGTCAGCCATGATCCGCGGACTACGGGCTTGTCCGGCGCCGCCGACCACGTTGCGCACGGCGGCTGTGTCGATCAGGGTCCGCGGCCACAACGAGTTGGCGGCGATGCCGTCGGCGGCGAGCTCCTCCGCGAGCCCGATGGTGCACAGACTCATGCCGTACTTCGACAGCGTGTAACCGAGATGCTTCCCCACCCAGTGCGGCGCGAGGTTCAACGGCGGGGAGAGCGTGAGGATGTGCGGGTTGCCCGCCTTGCGCAGGTGCGGGACAGCGGCCTTGCTCAGCAGGAACGTGCCCCGCGTGTTGATGTCCTGCATCAGGTCGTACCGCTTCATCTCCAGCTGCTCCGACGATGACAGGTCGATCGCGCTGGCGTTGTTCAGCACGATGTCGATGCCACCGAAGGCGCTGACCGCCGCGTCGACAGCGGTGTGCACATCGTCCTCGTTGCGGACGTCGCCGACAACGGCCAGCCCCTTGCCGCCTGCGCGCTCAATCTCGTCAACGGCGCTGTGGACCGTGCCTTCGAGCTTCGGATGCGGCACGGCGGTCTTGGCGAGCATCACCACGTTCGCACCGTCGCGGGCCGCGCGCAGAGCGATGGCGAGTCCGATGCCGCGGCTGCCTCCCGACATCAGGATGGTCTTGTCGGCCAGTGTCTGTGTCATGGTCGAACCTCCACAATAGATTGCCGAGCTAATCGTACGTGGTGCTAATGGTATCTTCCCCGTATGACTTCCACTCCCACACGCCAGATCGACCGGCTCTACCACGAGCTCCTCGCCCCCGAAGAGACACAGTCCGTTCGCGCTGCCGTGCGCCGGATCGCAGAGCACGAAGTGGCTCCGCACGCCGCGGCGATCGCTGGGGGCGACGAGCGCACGGACGGCTTCCCCCGGCATGTGTTTGACGGGCTTGCGTCGGCGGGGGTCTTCCGGATTCCCTTCCCCGGCGAGGTCGGCGGCGACGGTCTGACCCACCCGGCGACCGCCACCGCCGCGGCCATCGAGGAACTGGCCTACTACTCCAGCAGTGTCGCGGCCGTCTTCGATGTGCACTGCATCCTGGCGGGCAACGCCCTGCGGCAGGGCACCGAGGAGCAGCAGCAGCGATGGCTGCGAAAGGTCGCGGAGGGCTCAGTGGTCGGCGCGTTCGCCACCACCGAGCCGAACGCCTCAAGTGACCTGTCCCCGCAGGCGGTTCAGACCGAGGCGATACGCACCGAGGCCGGCTGGGTGCTGAACGGCCACAAGCGGTGGATCTCCAACTCGCCCGTCGCCGGGTTCGTGGTGGTTCTCGCCCGCACCGGCACCCGGCTGAGCATGTTCATCGTCGACACGGCACTTCCCGGAGTGGAAGTCGGCCTTCCCGACCGCAAGATGGGCAACCGCGGCCAGCTCACCGCGGACATCCGCTTCACGGATGTGCACCTGACCGACGACGACCTCCTCGGTGGCGCCGAGGGGCACGGACTGCGCCAGGCGCTGTCCACTCTGACCTACGGCCGGATCGGCATCGCGGCTGCCGGGGTCGGCATGGCGCAGGCCGCCTTCGACCACACCGTGGCCCACCTGTCGACGCGACACGCCTTCGGCAAGCCGGTGGCCGCCAACCAGCACTGGCAGTTCCTGCTCGCCGAACGGGCCACCGAGATCGAGAACGCCCGCACCCTCTACACCAAGGCCGCCCTGCGCCTGGACGCGGGCAACCCGTCCCCGGAGCCCGAGGCCGCGATGGCGAAGTACTACGCCACCAAGCTGTCGGTGGACATGGCGCGCGACGCCGTCCAGGCCTTCGGAGGCCTCGGCTTCGCGCGCGAACTGGGTGCCGACGGCAGCCCCGGCCCCGTCGAGGCGATCTACCGGGACAGCAAGATCGGCGAGATCTATGAGGGCACCAACGAGATCCAGAAGTGGGTCATAGCCCGGCAGATCTTCGGTCGGGCCATCGTCGGCTGACCGCCCGGGACGCACCGGCCGTAAGCCGGCGGACGGTGGGGAGTCCCGCCGGCTTGCAGCGGTCCTGGCACCTCGGGCTTTCTCGTACGATGGACAGGACCATACGTGCGACTAACCATGGGCGGGATAAACGATGTCCGAGGCTCCGCTGGTACCGGGGACAGTGGCCGAACACACCATCTGCCTGCTGGTCAAACTCGGGCAGGTGGCGTTCAGGATCGCCGAGGACGGCATCGGTGGGACCGGCCTGCGAGTGCGGCATTACAGCGTCCTGCAGGCCTTGGCGGACAACGGTGCCATGCCGCAACTGGCACTTGGCTCGTTCCTGCGCATCGACCCCGCGACGATGGTGACGAGTCTCGACGACCTGGAGCGCGCCGGATACGCGGAGCGGACACGAGATCCGCAGGATCGTCGCCGCTACGCCGTGGACATCACCGCCGAAGGGCGCACGGTCCTGGCCCGCCTCAACCGCACACTCGTCGATCTCGACGGCGAAATCCTGGCAGACCTGGGCGCCACGGAACGACAGTCGCTTCACGTCCTGCTGGACAGTCTCGCGGGAAGTCCCGCTCTGACCTCCCTGTTCGACACCGTCCGGGAGCAGAACGGTGGGAAACGGGCTTAACGGCTCTGGGCTGTTTCTGATGGCTCTTGGATGGCTGGGTGGATCTCGAGGATGGCCGGGCAGGACGCTCGTATGGTGCGGCGGCATGAGCTCACGGACGCGCAGTGGCAGAAGATCGAGACTCTCCTGCCCGGCAACGGCAATCCGGGCGGGCAGTGGGCGGATCACCGCAAGGTGATCAACGGGGTGCTGTTCCGGGCCCGGACCGGGGTGCCCTGTTCTGACCTGCCCGAACGGTGCGGTCCCTGGCAGGCCGTCTATGAGCGTCACCGCCGCTGGTCGGCCGACGGCACCTGGCAGACCGTCCTTGAGGAGTTGCAGAGCGAGGCCGATGCCGGTGACCCGGACGGGACGCTCGCCGGCCAGGCGGAGCGGCGGGAGTGGGCCGTGAACATCGACTCCACCTCCTGCCGGGCGCATCGGCACGCGGCCGGGGCGCCCCGCAAGCCTCCGGCCGACCACCCGCAAGAGGGGGCGGGGCACGTGAGGAGGCGGATGGGCGCGAGGCGTTGGGGCGCTCGCGGGGCGGGCTGACCAGCAAGGTCCATCTGCTCTCCGACGACCGTGCCCGCCCGCTGTACTTGGCTGACCTCGCCCGGTCAGCGGGGCGACAGCCCGATGTTCGCTCCGGTGCTGGACGGTTTACACCTATCGGGCGCTGTCGGTCGCCGACGCCCTCCGCGACGGCATGTTCGCAGGCGTCGCACACAGCCAGGAACGGGCCAACCAGATCGGCTACGGCGCCCCCAGCCCCGAGGACATCCACGCGACCTGGGGCATCAAGCCGACCTTTTTCACCGAATGGGCCCGCGACCACGCCGACCTCTTCGACGTGGCGCGCTGAAACGCGCACCGCCAACACCCCGGCAGGCTGATCCTGCCGTGGAGCCCCGGGCGGCAGCGTGCGCCGGGGCACCCTGGTGTCACCCTGCCTCGGGCAACTGGTCCTCGCCGTCCCGACTGCGGCCCGCCCGCCGACCCTTGAGCCCTGGCCCAGCCGGTTGGTTCCACCCTCGGACGCATTCCCGTTCCCGCAGTCCGGTTCCCCTCCCTGCCCCGTACGTATCCCTGCCCCGCATTCCCGACCCGGAGAACTCGATGCCCACGCCCACCCCGCTCGACCTGACCGAACTCAGCGCATCTCTCGGCGGTTCCCGCCGGTTGCGCGGCCATCTCGCCCGCCCCGAGGGCGCCGGTCCCTGGCCCGGTGTCGTCGTCCACGAGGCCCTGGGAGTGGACGACGTCATGCTCCGGCAGACCGAACGTCTCGCGCGGGCCGGCTATCTGACCCTGATGCCGGACCTGTTCGCCGACGGCGGCGTCCGCCGCTGCCTGGTACCCACGATGCGCGCCGCGACATCGGGCCGCGGCCGTGCGTGGGCAGACCTGGAAGCGGCGCGACAGACGCTGGCCGAACACCCCGACTGCACCGGACGGGTCGGTGTCATCGGCTTCTGCATGGGCGGCAGCTTCGCCCTGGTCGCCGCCGGACGGGGCACCTTCGACGCGGCCTCCGTCAACTACGGCCTCTTGCCCAAGGACGCCGACCGTGCCCTCGCCGAGTCCTGCCCGGTGGTGGCCAGTTACGGCGGCCGCGACCGCATGCTCAAAGGGGCCGCGGCCAACTGGAGTCCGCCCTGACGCGGGCCTGTTTACCGCACGACGTGAAGGAGTACCCGGCCGCCGGGCACTCCTTCCTCAACGACGCGGAGAACGCCCCGCGCCTGCTGCGCCCCCTCACGCGGATCGCGGGGATCGGTCCCGAACCCAAGTCCGCCGCCGACGCCTGGCGCCGCATCGAGACGTTCTTCGCCGAACACCCGACCGACTCGTGATCACTCCACGCCAAAGGCCGACCGCGAGACCTGCACATCCCCGGCAGGTCCTGCCTGGCCGTCGGCAGGCAGGCCTCTCAGGCGAGCGAGGTCCACACGCTCTTGACCTCGGTGTACGCGTCGATGGCTCCCCTGCCCATCTCCCGGCCCCAGCCGCTGGCCTTGAACCCGCCCCAGGGGGCGGAGGCGTCCACGGGGTTGGGCATGTTGATGAACACCGTGCCGGCACGGATGGCGCCCGCCACGCGGTGCGCCGCGCCCACGTCACGGGTCCACACGGCCGCCGCCAGACCGTACTCGGTGTCGTTGGCGCGGGCGATCGCCTCGTCCTCGTCGTCGTACGGCAGGACGGACAGCACCGGGCCGAAGATCTCCTCGCGGGCGATGCGCATGTCGTCCCGCACGCCCGTGAACACGGTCGGCTGGTAGAAGAAGCCCGGCAGGTCGTCGACGGGGGCCCCGCCGGCGAGCAGCTGGGCGCCTTCCTGGACCCCGCTGCGCACCAGTGCGTGGACGTGGTCCCGGTGTTCGCCGGTGACCAGGGGGCCGAGCTCGGTGCCGGGCGCGCTGCCCGCGCCGAGCCGCATCCCACCGACAGCCTTGGCGCAGCGCTCGGCGAACTCGTCGGCGAGGGAGCGGTGGACGAGGAACCGGGTGTAGGCGGCGCACACCTGGCCGCTGTTGAGGAGCGCGCCCTGCAGACAGCCCGTCACGGCCGCGTCCAGGTCGGCGCCGGGCAGGACGAGGCTCGGTGCCTTCCCGCCGAGTTCGAGCGAGACCCGCTTGAGATTCCCCGCGGAAGCCCGGACGATCTCCCTGCCGGTCTCGGTCGAACCGGTGAAGGACACCTTGTCCACGCCCGGGTGCTCGACGAGGGCACGGCCGGCCTCGGGACCCCCGGTCAGCAGATTGACGACGCCGGACGGCACACCGGCCGCCCGGCACAGCTCGACGAGCCGCACCGTGGTCATCGGGGTCTGCTCCGCGGGTTTGACGATCACGGTGTTCCCGCAGGCGAGGGCCGGCGCGATCTTCCAACTCGCGATCATGAGCGGGAAGTTCCACGGGGTGATCAGCGCGCACACTCCCACCGGCTCGCGCTTGGTGTACTGCAGCACGCCGGGGAAGGACAGCGGCGCCGTCTCGCCGTAGATCTTGGTGACCCAGCCGGCGTAGTGCCGGAAGTGTTCGGCCGCCGCGGCGACACTGACGGCGGTGGAGACACCGAGCGGCTGGCCCTGGTCGCGCGTCTCCAACTCGGCCAGTTCCTCCGCGTGTTCCTCGATGAGGTCACCGACGCGCCACAGGATCCGGGCGCGGGCGGCCGGGGTGAGGCCCGCCCACTCAGGGCTCTCGAAGGCGGCGCGGGCGGCCCGTACGGCCGCGTCGGCGTCCACGGCCCCCGCCAGGGAAACGCGGGCGTGCGGCTGTCCCGTCGCCGGGTCCAGGGTCTCGAACTCCGCCCCGGAGGCCGAGGCTTGCCACTCGTCACCGATGAGAAGGGTCTTGGTCACAGCTGTGCTCCCAGGATGAGGTCGGCGCAGCGCTCGCCGATCATGACGGCAGGTGCGTGGGTGTTTCCGGAGGTGACGGAGGGCATGACGGAGGCGTCCGCGACGCGCAGCCCGGCCACGCCGTGTACGCGCAGGTGCGGGTCGACGACCGCCATCCGGTCGATGCCCATCCGGCAGGTGCCCACCTGGTGGTGATAACTGAGGAGGGTCCGCTTGATGTACGCGGCGACCTCCGCGTCCGTGCGGACGTACGGTCCGGGCGCGACCTCGCGGGCCCGCCAGTCGCCCAGCGACTTCTCCTCGCCGATCTCCCGCACCTGCTGCACGGCCCGCACCATGGCCGCGAGGTCCGACGGTTCGGAGAAGTAGGCGGGGTCCAGGGCGGGAGCCTGGGTGGGGTCGGCCGAGCGCAGCCACATGCGGCCCCGGCTGAGTGGACGGATCGTCCCGGCGAGCACCGAGAAGCCGTGGCCCTCCTCCGGGACGTTCACATCGGGCACGGGCACCGGTACGTGAGACATCAGCGGCTGCAGGTCCGGCACGGACAGCGTCGGCTCGGACTTGGCGAAGTAGTGCGCCTCCAGCTTGTTGGCCGTGCCCTGTGGCACCGGCCGTGCCGACTCCCACACCACCGGAGCGAGGGTGTGGTCGTGCAGGTTCGCGCCCACGCCCGGCAGGTCCGCGGTCACCCCGATACCGAGTGTCCGCAGCTCGTCGGCCGGCCCGAGGCCGCTGAGCAGGAGCAGCTGGGCCGATCCGATGGTGCCGCCCGACAGGATCACGTCGCCTTCGCAGCGGATCTCCGTCGTACGGCCCTCGTGCAGCAACTCGACGCCCCGGGCCCGGCCGCCGTCCACCAGGACTCGCGTGACCGCCGCGCCGGTCGTCACCGTCAGCAGCGCACTGTCGAGCACCGGCTGCACGAAGGCGGTCCACGCGCTGACGCGCCTGCCGTCGCGGATGGTGCGGTGAATCAGGTTGACGCCGAGCTGGTCCTGGCCGTTGCAGTCGTCGTTGTACGGGATCCCGTAGTCCTGGCAGGCCTCGACGAAGGCGGCGGTGACCGGGTTGGGGGAGTGGTTCCGGCTGACGGGCAGCGGGCCGCCGACCCCGTGGTAGTACGACGCGCCGTCCTCGAAGTCCTCCGAGCGCTTGAAGTACGGCAGTACCTCGTCGTACGACCAGCCGGCCGCTCCCTGGTAGGCCCAGTTGTCGTAGTCGGCCCGGTGGCCGCGGACGTAGATCATGCCGTTGAGGGCGCTGGAGCCGCCGAGGACCTTGCCGCGCGGCCAGAACACCTGGGTACCGGAGGCGTGCCGTTGGGGTTCGGTGGTGTACGCGTGGTCCTGCGGGGAGTTCCACAGCTCCCACAGGCGCCCCGGGTCGTGGATGGCCGGGTTGTCGTCCCGGTCGCCCACCTCGATCAGCAGGACGGTCCGGCCGGCGTCCACGAGTCTGCGCGTGAGGGCACAGCCGGCGGAGCCGGCGCCCACCACGATGTGGTCGTAAAGGGTGTGTATGGCTCGCATGACGGGAGGGTTACAGGCGGACGGGCTCCCGGCTTGTGCCGCGGTGCACGGTGTCTTGCGGAGGCGGGCACGAACGGTCGCGCACGGTCGGGTGCGGCCGTCGGACCGGCCCGTCGAACCGGCCCGACGGCTGGTCGAGCCTCACCCGGACAGGCCGGTGGTCGGCCCCACGGCTGCGGAGAGTCGCCTGGCGGAAGCGACCGCGGGCACACGGTTCGCCCGAGGCGGCACGACGGCCAGGACCACCTCGGTGGTCCTGGCCGTCGCGTGAGCTGCGGGAAAGGGGTGTGTCAGGAGACGGCGGATTCGCTCGTCACGCGGTCCGCGGCGCCGTCGCCGGCCGTTGCCGCGGCCCTCCTGCGCAGCACGGCGGGAGCCGTCTCCCGCAGCCCGAGGGCGAGCAGAACGACCAGCGCGGCGCCCCCGGCAGAGATGTACATGGCCGTCTGAAGCCCCCACTGGTCGGAGGCCCATCCGGCGATCACGGGAGCGAGGAAACCGCCGGCGAGCTCTCCGATGCCCATGACCAGGCCGAGGGCGGTCGCCAGCGCCCCACGTGGGACCGTCTCCGCGGGGATGGTCGCCATGAACAGGGTGAAGCAGCCAAGGCCCGTATACGTGAGCACGACGACTGCGCCGAGCATCAGAGGGCTGCTCACGTACACCACGGCCAGGGGGCAGAGCGCGGCCATCACGGTGAAGACGATCAGCGTGCTCTTGCGCCCGAACCGGTCCGAGATTCCCGGTGTGACGAAGCCCCACAGCACCCACGCCACTCCGAGGCAGGTCATGACGCCGCTCATCGTCGCGGGTGAGAAGCCCTTGACCGAGGTCATGTAGACAGGCGCGAACGTGATGATGACGAAGAACCAGGTCATGTACGCGCAGGCGATCAGTACGCAGAGGATGATGTTGCGCTGCCGGAGGATGCCGCCGATGGTCGGCTTGGCCGCGTCGTCCCCGGACGCCGCCGCGGGCTCCGTCATCACACGGCCGCCCGGCGGCTCCTCCCGCACCGACCGCCAGATCCACAGGGCGATCAGCAGCCCCGGGACGATGGTGATGACGAACGCCAGTCGCCAGCTGTACTGCGTGGCGATCCACACCACCGCGAGCGGGCAGAGGATGCCGCCCAGCAGTCCGGCCGACGATCCCTGCAACAGACCCATGTTCAGACCGCGCCGGTGCTCCTGGGAGGCTTCCACCATCAGGGACTGCGACACCGGCAGTACGGCACCTTCCGCGAGACCCATCAGCGCCCTGGCCGCCAGCAGTGCGCCGAACCCGGCGACCAGTCCGCTCGACGCCGAGAAGCAGGAGAAGAGCACCACCGCGATGATGATCACGGGCTTGCGTCGGCCGAGCCGGTCGGACAGGTGCCCGGAGATCATTCCGGACAGGGCCCACGTCAGGGCGAGGACTCCGGAGAGTGTGCCCAGGGCGGTGTTCGAGAGGGGGATGTCCTCACTGATGAAAGGGACGAGGAAGAGCAGTGCCTGCCGGTCGAAGAAGACGAGGCCGAAGCCCAGGAACAGGATGACGAGCAGCTTGTTCTCGTAGCGGCGCGCGTCGGGAGTGAAGACGCCGAGTGGAGGGGACGCGGCGGATCGCTTTCTCAGCATGAATGCCTCATTCGTCGGAAGAGCGGGGAGCCGGAGAGGCAGGAACAGCGGTGCCATGGGGAGTTGGGACAGCACGGGGTTGTCGACCAGTGCGGGGTGCCCTTCGGCCCTGGGGAAGGCCGAGGCGTCAGCCCGTTCCGTGTCTGTGGATGTTCCTGCGGAAGCCGCTCACCGCCGTCCGCGGAGGCAGGCGCCCGTGAGTGGGGTGCGGCTCTCTCTCACGACCGGAGGGTGCACCTCGTCAGGTCGCTCCGGCTTGCGTAGCGGTGCACCGGCCCTTGCTGCGGCGGGCACGATCGGCGGATCCGCCGTGTTCGGGTGTACTACGGCGACAGACGGCGACAGACGCGAACCGTGCGTCCGCGGCTGAGAGGCCCGCTAGGCGCCCAGCGCCGTACGCCCGGCTCCGCGCGCCTCCGACGGACTCATGCCGTAGGTGTCCTTGAAGGCGTGGCTGAAGTGGGCGGGGTCGGGAAAGCCCCAGCGGCTTCCGACGGCGGCGACGGGCATATGGGCGAGCGTGGGATCGGCGAGGTCGCGCAGGCACCCGGCGAGGCGACGCTCCCGGAGCCAGCCCGAGACCGTGTATCCCCGCTCGGCCAGCAGTTTGTAGAGGAAGCGCCGCGAGATGTGGTGGGCGGCCGCGATCCGGTCGGGGCCGAGCCCCGGGTCGGAGAGCCGCTGCTCCATGTACGTGAGGATCCGCTGGGCCAGTAGCTCCCGCCCGTCGTCCTGCTGTGCCACGTGCGCCGCGCACCGGTCCGCGAGCATGGCGCCGACCAGGTCGACCACGCTGTCCGCGAGCCGGCGGGTGCCGAGAGCGTCCAGTTGCTGCACCTGCTCGGCCAGTCCGCGCAGGAACGGATGCACCACGGGCCCCAGCCCGTCGTCGCACGACACGGTTGTCGCGATCACGCGGGTCAGGTCACGCTCGGGCAGGCGGAGCATGACCCGCGGGAACATCAGCACGAGTGTGCGGTACTGCTGGTCGAAGTCGAGTGTGTACGGATGCCGGGTGTCGTAGATGGCCAGCTCACCCGGCTTGAGCAGGGCCTGGCGGTCCGCCTGGGTCAGCATGCACCGTCCGGCCAGCTGAAGACTCACCTTGACGAAGTCGGCCGGGTCGGAGGCGATGTGCCTCCGGGTGTGGGCGATGCCGTGCGGATCGGCGGCCACGACCGACACCTGCACCGCGCCGAGCTGGGCGGTGTGCAGGGCGGCGTGGAAGTCGGGCACCTCGCGCGGCAGTGCTTCCAGCGGCACGAAACTCCGGCCGACCATGTCCCGCCAGAACTCGAAGCGTCCTGCGGAGGTCGCGTCCGACGGAGTCGTCATCGAGGGCATGGGTCTCCTCTGCGGGCCCTGCGGCAAGGCGCCCGGGGGGCGTGCCGCCGGATACTAATCGTCGTATCCGGTTTTCACAAAGTGCGATGAATGGGTTGTATGGGAAGATCGCGTACGCGTCGAGGGCGCGAGGGAGAGGGCGGCGGTCCCGGAAGGGGCGCGAGACACCGCCGGGCCCCTCCCTCGCCCGTGGCATCAGCCGAGGCCGTCCGCGCCGACCTGGACGGCGGACTCGTCGAGGACGGTGTCGGTGACGGGCTGCGGGTGCCCGTCGAGGTCGAGGACCGGGGTGGCCTCCTTGTACCAGGACTCGATGACGGCGTTGCCCCAGAAGTCGCGGCGGCGGTCGTCGCGCACGTTCCAGCGGTACGTCTCGTGGTCCGGGTCACCGGTGTAGTAGTCCGAGGTGTAGATCTCCACGCGGTGACCGTCGGGGTCTCGGAGATACAGGTAGAAGGCGTTGGAGACGCCGTGCCGACCCGGGCCTCGTTCGATGTGGTGCTCCTTGTGCAGCGCGCCGAAGATGTCGGCCGCCCGCAGGACCTGGTGGGACTCGTGGGTGGCCACCCCGAGATGGTGCAGGCGCGGCCCCGCCCCGCCGGTGAAGGCGACGTCGTGGACGGTCTGCTTGCGGTACATCCAGGCGGCGTACAGCTCGTGCTCGCCGTCCTCGCTCTGTCCCTCGATGGTCTCCGAGCAGCCGAAGCCGAGGGACTGGTAGTGGGCGTAGGCGGCGGGGATGTCGGGGGTGCAGATGTTGAAGTGGTCCAGACGGGCGATCTCGGCGCCGTGGCGGATGTCGTAACGCTGGATGAGGCGCTCGGCGCGCTCGATCTCGTGGAAGAACTCGACGGGGAAGCCGAGCGGGTCGATGACGCGGACGGCGTCGCCGACACCGTGCGCGCCCTCGCCCTTCTTCAGCCTCCTGACCGGGCGGCCGAGGTCGGTGAAGAACTTCTCCGCCTTGTCGACGTCCTCCGGCGTGCGGACCCGGTAGGAGATGTGGTCGAGGGCCGCGAGGTCGCCCTTGCGCAGGACCAGGGAGTGGTGGGTGAGTTCGTCCGTGCCGCGCAGGTACAGCGACTCCTTGTCCTCGTACTGCACGTGGAAGCCGAGCATGTCGACCCAGAACCAGCGGGCGGCGCCGAGATCGGTGACGGCCAGCTGGGCGTAGGCGGACCGGATGACGTCGGGGGCGTTCGAGGTGGTCATGACGTGGCTCCGAAGCGGGGAGTGTGGACGTCACCGAGGGCGACGTGGACGATCTTCGATTCGGTGTAGAAGTCGATGGAGTGGGCGCCGCCCTCGCGGCCGACGCCGGAGGCCTTGACCCCGCCGAAGGGCGTGCGCAGGTCGCGGACGTTGTGGGAGTTGAGCCAGATCATCCCGGAGTCGACGGCGTGGGCGATGCGGTGGCCGCGCTTGAGGTTCGAGGTCCAGATGTAGGCGGCCAGGCCGAACTGGGTGGCGTTGGCGAGCTCGATCGCCTCGGCCTCGTCGTCGAAGGGTGCGACGGCGACCACGGGGCCGAAGATCTCCTCCTGGAAGATGCGGGCGTCGCGGTCGACGTCGGCGAAGACGGTCGGCTGGAGGTAGTTGCCGTCGGCCAGGTGCGCGGGCCGTTCGCCGCCCGCGACGAGTCGGGCCTCCTTCTTGCCGATCTCGACGTAGTTCAGGACCCGTGCGTAGTGCTCCGGGTGGACCAGCGCGCCGACCTCGGTGGCGGGGTCGGACGGCAGGCCGACACGCACGTTCGCGGCCCGTTCCGCGAGTCGACGCGTGAACTCCTCGTACAGCGGCCGCTCGACCAGCACGCGCGAACCGGCCGTACAGCGCTCGCCGTTGAGGGAGAAGACACCGAAGACGACCGAGTCCAGGGCGGCTTCGAGATCGGCGTCGGCGAAGACGATCGCCGGGGACTTGCCGCCGAGCTCCATCGAGATCGTCTTCAGGTGCTGGGCCGAGGAGCGGATGATGTGCCGACCGGTGTCGGTGGAACCGGTGAAGGAGATCAGCGGCACGTCCGGGTGGTCGACCAGCGCCTGGCCGGCCTCCTCGCCGATGCCGTGCACGATGTTCACCACGCCCGCCGGGACCCCGGCCTCCGCGAAGATCTCCGGCCACAGACTCGCGGACAGCGGGGTCCACTCGGCGGGCTTGAGAACCAGTGTGCAGCCGGACGCGAGCGCCGGGGCGAGCTTCCAGCTCTCCAGCATGAACGGGGTGTTCCAGGGCGTGATCAGCCCGGCCACCCCGACCGGGGCGCGTACGACGTAGCTGAACTGGTCGCCGCCCTGCCGGAACGCCTCTTCGCCCAGTGCCACGACGACGTCCGCGAAGTAGCGGAAATTCTCGGCCGCGCGCCGCGCCTGGCCCCGGGCCTGGGTGATCGGCAGACCGGTGTCGTAGGTCTCCAGCCGCGCGAGCCGCTCGTGGCGGGACTCCATGGCGTCGGCGATCCGGTACAGGACATCCGCGCGTGCCCGGTTGGACAGCCCGGCCCACTCGGGGAACGCGGCACGGGCAGCCGTCACCGCCCGGTCCACGTCGGCCGCGGAGCCACGTGCGGCCTGTGCGTAGGCCGTGTTGGAGACCGGGTCGGCGACGTCGAAGGTGCGTCCGTCCGCGGCGTCGACGAGGGCACCGCCGATCCAGTGCGGGATGACGGTGGGAAGGTTTTCAGGGGTGGTGCTCACTGGGCGGCTCCGATCTGCTGGGTGAGGTCTCCGCCTTCGCGGAGCAACGCGCGGATCTTCGCCAGGCCCGCGTCGGTGGGAGAGGTGAGCGGCGGGCGGACATGGGGTGACGCGATACGTCCCTGCTCGTGCAGCACCCACTTCGCCGGCGCCGGGTTCGTCTCGACGAACAGCAGGTCGACGAGCGGGTGGAGGCGGTAGTGCAGATCGCGGGCTCCGTCGAAATCGCCGGCCTCCCACAGCTCGTACATGCGCGCCACCGCACCGGGCGCCAGATTGGCGACGGCCGAGACGAAGCCCGCGCCGCCGAGCGCGAGCAGCGGCAGGCAGAGCAGCTCGATGCCGGACCACACCAGCAGCGACCGCCCGCAGGCGTGCAGGACCCGGGAGAAGTGCTCGAAGTCCTTCGTCGTCTCCTTCACCCCGACGAAGTTCTCGAAGTCCGTGAACAGCCGCTTGACCGTCTCGGGCGCGATGTCGACGGCGGTGCGCGAGGGCACGTTGTAGGCGACGATCGGCAGGTCAGGGAACTCCCGTGCGACGGTCGCGTACCACTGGTACAGCGCCTCCTGTGTGGGGCGCGCGTAGTACGGCGTGATGACGAGAGCGGCGTCGGCGCCCAGCTCCGCCGCCGCGGCGGTGAGTTCTAGCGTCTCGTCGAGCTTGTGGGAGCCGGTGCCGGGCAGGAACGGGACGCGGTCGCCGATCTCGTCGACCGCCGTCCGCATGCCCGCGATCCGCTCGGCGACGCTCTGCGCGCTGGGCTCGCCGGTGGAGCCGCCCAGCGAGATGCCGTGCGAACCGGACTCCAGCTGGAAGCGGATCAGTGAGCGCAGGCTGTCGTGGTCGACGGCTCCGTCCGTGGTGAAGGGGGTGATGGCGGGGGCGATGGATCCGCGGATGGCGGACGGGTCGCTGCGGAACTTCATGTGGGCTCTCCTTGTGTGCTTTGCTGCTTGCGCCACCGCTCGTACAGCTCGTGCCAGTCGGGACCGAGGGGATAAAGGCCGTCGATGCCGTGCCCGGCGCGCACCTGCTCGGTGATGAAGCGCTCCCGCCGTTCCTGCTCCCGGCAGTCGGTGATCAGCTCCCCGGCCAGCTCGGGTGGTACGACGACCACGCCGTCCGCGTCTCCGACCAACAGGTCACCGGGCTGCACGAGGGCTCCGCCGCAGGCGATCGGCACACCCGTGTCCCACGGCACATGACGGCGGCCGAGGACGGAGGGGTGGGCTCCGCCGTGGTAGACGGGCAGCCCGAGTTCGGTGACGGCGGCGCTGTCCCGCAGGCCTCCGTCGGTGACCACCCCGGCCGCGCCGCGCTGTTGGGCGCGCAGGGCGAGGATGTCCCCGAGGGTGCCGGCCGAGGTGTCCCGGCGGGCGTCCATGACCAGCACATGGCCGGGGCGCAACTGCTCGACGGCCCGCTTCTGGGCGTTCATGCCATTGCCGTACCGCTTGAACAGGTCCTCGCGCAGCGGCAGGTAACGCAGCGTGTGGGCGACGCCGACCATCTTCGTGTCCGGCCGTGTCGGACGTATCCCGTCGATGGACATGTGCGGCAGCCCGCGCCCGCGCAACTGCGCGCTGAGTGTGGCGACCGCGACCGAACGCAGTCCTTCCTCGATGCGTTCGTCGAGGAGCGGGCCGGGTGTGAACGCGGGGCCGTGGGCGGCCTCGCGTTCGGCCGCGTCCGTCCTCGGCATCGCTCCGTACGTCTCCAGGGCGGGCCCGGAGGCGATGGGGTTGCGCAGCCGCCCGGTGGACTGCCCGTTGCCGGTGACCTCGACCTCCACCGTGTCGCCGGGGGAGACGACGGACGCGCCGGCCGGAGTGCCCGTAAGGATCACGTCCCCGGGCTCCAGCGTGACCAGTCTCGACAGATCGGCGACGAGTTGCCCGAAGGGGAAGAGGAGGGTGTCGGTGGTGTCGTCCTGCACGAGTTCGCCGTTGACCCAGGTGCGCAACCGGAGTGCGTTCGGGTCGAGTTCGCGGGCATCCAGCAGCCGCGGCCCGATCGGGGTGAAGCCGTCGGCGCCCTTGGAGCGGAGGTTGGAGCCGCGGTCGGCATAGCGCAGGTCGTAGACCCCGGCGTCGTTCGCGGCGGTCACCCACCGCACGTGCGCCCAGCCGTCCTCCGGCCGCACCCGCTGGGCCCGACCGCCGATGACCAGGGCGATCTCGCCCTCGAACCCGAGAAGTTCACACCCCTCCGGGCGGACGACGGCCTCCTTGGTGCCGGCCAGCGACGAGGGGGGCTTGAGGAAGTAGGAGGGCTGGGCCGGGATCCGGCCGCGCTCCTTCGCCCGGCTGGGGTAGTTGAGATGGACAGCGATGATCTTCGACGGGGGGTTGCCCAGGGGGTGCGTCATCAGGAGCGCTCCCGGCTGTGCTGATCCAGGCTGTGCTGGTTCAGGAAGGCCTGGACCTTCGCCTTGTACGGCTCGCGGTCGTACGACTTCACGTAGGCGCCGGCCATCCGGACGGGGTCGCCGAAGAAGTAGTACTCGTACAGCGCCTGGCGGCTGGAGAACGCCGAGACGCAGGTGTCCCAGACCAGACGGAACAGCTTCACGCGCTCGGCGCCGGTGAGGGTGGCCGACTGGAGGTAGGCCTCGATGTCGGCGGCCGCCGGGCCGTTGATGTCGAGTTCGGTGGGGGTGGCCATCAGGCCGGAGGCGCCGAGCTTGCGCAGGATCTGCGGGAAGCGCTGGTAGAGCTTGGGGTAGAGGTTGCGGGCGGCGTTGAGCGGGGCCCAGGCCGGGGTCAGCACCCCGTACTCGTTGACCTCGGCGTCCGCCTCCGCCGCGCGCAGGAAGGCGCGCAGGGTCTCCAGCGTGGTGATGATCTCGGCGATGTCCTCCTGGACGTGTGGGAACTGCTCGATCCCGATGGCCTCCGTGAGCAGGCTCACCAGTCCGAGGACGTACTCGGTCTTGGCGGTGGTGCGGGTGACGACCTGGTGGGTCATGTGCACCACGGAGGACGTCTGCGAGTAGAAGCCGTTGCACAGTTCGGCGTCACCGAGGGCGAAGCAGCGCTCGAAGGGGACGTGCACGTCGTCGAAGACGACCACACAGTCCGACTCCTCGAAGCGGGAGGCGAGGGGGTGGTCGTGGCGCGGACGGTCGTAGTCGAGGGGCTCGCGGGCGATGTAGCGCAGGCCGGGGGTGTCGTTGGGGACGGCGAAGGCGTACGAGTACGGCTTGTCCTCCGGCGTGCCGCGCAGCACCGTGGACGGGAAGACGAGCATCTCGTCGGCGAAGGGGGCGATGGTGGCGAGCATGCGCGCCCCGCGGATCACCACGCCGTTGTCGTCCTCCTTCACGATGCGGGCCGCGAGCTTGCCGCCGGCCTGCTGGGTACCGGCCACGGCCCGGTTGACCTGCGGCGGGATCAGCGTGTGCGTGCACAGCAGGTCCTCCTCGCGGGCCTTCTCGTAGTAGCGGCGGATGTTCTCGCCGAAGGCGGGATCGGCCTGGGCGAACCAGTCGGCGGCCGAGGCGAGTGCCATCAGCGAGCTGTTCATGTAGTCGCCGGTGCGGCCGAGCATGCCGTTGCTGTGGTCGGCCCACACCTTGAACGCCTGGCGGCGCTTGACGAGGTCGTCCGCTGTGCGCGGAGTGAGGAAGGACGTGCCGACCGGCTCCCCGGAGGTGGGGGAGACGTACGTGAGGATGTCCTTGTGTTCGTCGCTGTGCTGGAGGTCGTACAGCTCGGCGTAGGTCTGCACCACGTTGCGGAAGGCGGGGTGTTCCTGGATTCCTCCGGTGAGCGTCTCGCCCTGGATGTGCACGGTGGGACGGGACTGGGAGAGGCGCTCGAGGAATTCCTTGCCGGTGCGTGCGGCCATGGTCGTTCTCCTGGGCAGTGGGGCGTGATGAGGGGGACGGGACGGACGGAAGGGCGTCAGAAGAGGTGCTCGATGCCGTCGGTGGACTCGGTCATGGATCCGAAACGGCTCCAGGCGTAGGTCAGGGCGTCACCGTCGCGATGACCGAGCTCGGTGACGCGGCCGAGGACCAGCGTGTGGTCGCCGCCGTCGTACGAGCGCCAGGGCTCGCACTCCACCCAGGCGAGCGGGTCGGCCAGCCGGGGAACCCGCGCCCCCTCCGCCCAGCGGGGCTCCGCGGTGCTCGGGGCTCCGGCGAACAGCCGGGCCACCTGCTCCTGTTCGGCACCGAGGATGTTCACGCAGAAGGAGCCGTCGGTCAGCTGGTCGTGGCAGCGGGCCCGGCGGGCGACGCTGACCAGAACCAGCGGCGGATCGGTGGACACGGACGTGAAGGAGTTCATGGTGGCGCCCCGCGGACCGTTGTCGGTCGCGTACGACACCACCGTGACGCCTGTGGCGAAACGGGACATACAGGCTCGCAGCGCGCCGGGGCCGGGGGGAGCGAGTGCTTCGGGCATAAGAGGTTCCTCAGGGATCGATCCCCCGCCGCACCAACCCCGTCGAGAGGGGGGAACGGCCAGGGCCACCCGGCCGCGCACGGGGACGCACAGCCAGGAGGAGACCAGACCTGTCCCCTGACAGACTCCGGGGACAAAACAGGACGACTACTGCTCAGAGCATGCAATCAATGCTTTGATTAATTGGGGACCGTACCCCTGTCGGCATGTCTGGGGAAGCCCTCGGGCGAGGTTTTTCAATGATCCGGAAACCTGGCGGCGGCGCCGGCGTGCGGCTGACTCCTGGCTGCGGTCCCTGACACCGCCCCACCTAGACTCCGACTGTGACCCATGAACCAGAGCCGCCGGATGCCGACCAGCTGCACTTCTGGTCGTTCATCGACCACGCCGTCGACCGGGCCTCCCGAGAACTTCCCGGCATCGACCCGCTCGCCATGCGGCTCGTGCTCACCCTCCACCGCGCGGCCAACATGCTCGTGTACGACCTCGAATCCGCCGTGCACCGACCTCGCGGCTGGTCGTGGCCCGGCTTCCGCGTGCTGTTCGCCATCTGGCTGTCGGGCCCGGTCGAGGCGAAGAAGGTCGCGGAGCTGTCCGGTATGAGCCGGGCGGCCGTGTCGGCGCTGGTGAACACATTGGAGCGGGACGGCCTGGTGAGCAAGGAACGTGCCTCCTACGACGGGCGCGCGGTCCAGCTCGGCCTCACCGAAGCCGGTCTGCAGGCGATCACCACGGCCTTCCAGGCACACAACGCCCGTGAACAGGAGTGGGCGGGCGCCCTAGGCGAAGACGAGCAGCGGACCCTCATCGAGCTGCTCGGCAAGCTGACCACGCACTCCGCGCACTTCGACGTCCGGCATCGCACCTGAGGGGGGCGAGACCGCCGGCTGACGGAGCGCGTCCCTCCCCGTCCCCCTTGTCGGACGCACCAGCAGTCGCATGGGGGTGCGATCCGGATGAGCGCCGCGAGGGCCGGGGGTGATCTTGCGGTCCGAGCGTCCCGCTCGGCATCCCGGAATCGGCCCGGTGCCGAGCCGGGTGGGCGGGCGTCGTCAGGCCAGGCGGGGAGTGGGCGCGCCTCGGCGATCTGCTTCATGACGATGGCGGAGGTCGGCTTCCGCGCACCTGGCAGGTCAGTTGCTCCTCGTGGAGCTTCCGGTGGTGGTCGGCGAGGTCGGCGGCCACGATGCGCGGGAGGCGGTCAGGACCGCCGCAGAGGCGTTGCGCCCCGCAGCACAGCCCCGTTGCGGGCTGTCACTCCTCGGGCGTCGAGACGCGGGCAGCCGCCGACTTCCTTGACGCGCCGGTCGGCCAGGACCGGTCGGCGGCCTCGATGCCGGCCTGCCCGAGCGCCGCGGCCGTTCCGGGCGGGCGCGAGTCCGGCCGTGCCGGCCATCGGTGTATGTCCGGAATCTGCAAGCGGTCAGGTCTGCCGTGGGAAAGACGACACGGGTCTCTCCGGGATTCACTCCGGGAAACCCGCGACGAAGGAGGCCCCCGCATGCCCGACGTGCCCGCCGGTGAGTTCTGGAAGGACCTCAAGCCGATCGAGAACTCCCTCCGCCCCGACGCCCTCCCCGAGGTCTACCTGTCCAAGGTCGCCACGGACGACGACCGCTACTACGTGCCGTTCACCGAGACCGTCGGCTCCCGCCCGCTGTGGATCAACGTCAAGGACAACAGCTGGGCCGACATCCTGCGGGCCAAGGAGGCGGGGCTGGTCAACCGGCACTACCACCCGCACGAGGTGTTCGCGTACACGATCTCCGGCAAGTGGGGCTACCTGGAGCGGCCCTGGACGGCGACCGCCGGCGACTTCGTCTACGAGGCCCCGGGCGAGGGCCACACGCTGGTCGCCTACGACAGCGGCGAGCCGATGAAGGCGTTCTTCATCGTCAAGGGCCCGCTCATCTGGCTGGACGAGAACGGTGAGCCCGACGGCTTCTTCGACGTGCACGACTACATCAAGATGTGCCGCGAGCACTACGAGCAGGTCGGAATCGGCGCCGACTACGTCAACTCCCTGTTCCGCTGAGCGCCATGACGGAAACCGTCGTCGCGCCGCACACCAGGCACGAGGGGGCCGTATGAAGGCGGCAATCTGGTACGGGGCCAAAGATGTCCGCGTCGAGGACGTGCCGACGGCGCCGCCCGGGCCCGGCGAGGTGACGATCGAGGTCGCCTACTGCGGGATCTGCGGCAGCGATCTGCACGAGTACGCCGACGGGCCGCACGCCATCCCCGTGGGCGACCCGCACCCGGAGTCCGGCGTGGCCGCTCCGCTCGTCCTGGGGCACGAGTTCTGCGGCACCGTCACCGAGGTGGGCGACGGTGTCACCGAGGTCGCCGCGGGGGACCGGGTCGCGGTGGAGCCGCATTACCGGTGCGGTAGTTGCCCTCGGTGCCTCGCGGGGGACTACAACATCTGCCGGCACTTCGGGTTCGCCGGGCTCATGGGGCACGGCGGGCTGGCCGAGCGCGCCACCGTACCCGCGTACATGCTGCACAGGCTGCCCGAACGGGTCTCTCTGGAGCAGGCTGCGGTGTTCGAGCCGGCCGCCGTGGCGCTGCACGCGGTGCGGCGGGCCGGGATCCACCCCGGCGAGACCGTCGCCGTCCTCGGACTGGGCCCGATCGGGCTGCTCGTGACACAGCTCGCGGCCCTGTACGGCGCCGGGCGCATCGTCGCCGCCGACCGGTCTCCGGTCCGCCGCGAGTTGGCGCTGCGCCTGGGAGCCACCGAGGCCGGCGCGGACCTCTCAGACGTGGTCGGCGGCGAGGGAGCGGACGTCGTGTTCGAGGCGGTCGGCTCGGAGGGCACTTTGCGCGCCTGCCTGGCCGCCACCCGGCGCGGCGGGCGGGTGATGTTCCTCGGCCTGACCGGCACGGTCTCCCTGGACGCCTTCGCCCTGGTCAACAACGAACAGACGATCATCACGAGCGTGGGATACCGCGACGTCCATCCCGAGCTGATCCGCCTGGTGGACGAGGAGGGCGTGGACCTGGCGGGGATCGTCACGTCCACGATCCCTCTGGAGCACGTCGTGCGTGACGGATTCGAGGCGCTGCTGCGCGGAGAGGAGCAGGTCAAGGTGCTGGTACGACCAGGAGGGCAGCGTCCGTGAGCGGCGAGTTCGCGGGGCGGCGGGCGTTCGTGACGGGTGGCACCTCGGGGATCGGCGCGGCCACGGCCGTCCTCCTCGCCGAGCTGGGCGCCGATGTGACCGCGCTCGGTCTGCCACCCGCCGATCCCGCCGACCTGCCCGACCACCCCGGCGTCCACATCGTGGAGCACGACGTGCTGGACCGTGCCGGGCTGACCGGTCTGCTGTCCGCGGAGCGGTCGCTGGACGTGCTGGTGAACTGCGCCGGGGTCAGCCACGACCGCGGGGAGTACGACCTCGTCCGCTGGCAGCGGGTCATCGAGATCAACCTCACCGCCACCATGGTCGCCTGCCAGGCCGCCCGTCCGGCCCTGGCCGCACGTGGCGGCGCCGTCGTGAACGTCTCGTCCATGTTCGCCTTCTTCGGCAGCAGGGACCGGCCCGCCTACAGTGCGAGCAAGGGCGGCGTGTCCCAGCTGACGAAGTCGCTGGCCGCCGAGTACGCCGCCGACGGCATCAGGGTCAACGCCGTCGCCCCCGGCTTCGTGGTCACCCCGCTGGCCCGGGGGGTCCTCGACGACCCCGAGGCCACGGCACAGGTGCTGGCCCGCGTCCCGGCCGGGCGGCTCGGGCAGCCGCACGAGGTCGCCTCGGTGGTGGCGTTCCTGTGCTCGGCGGCGGCCTCGTACGTCACTGGCGCGGTAGTCCCCGTGGACGGGGGCTACCTGGCCGTGTGACCGTCACCTACGCTGAGCCCCCGACACGCATACAGCACGAGGAGGTCACATGTCCCCCCTCTCCGTGATCTCCCGGGCAACCACCGAGCACGTCGAACCCCCCGAGCGCATCCACTACTGGGAGGACTACAACCGCCGGGCCCTGGTGGGCCTGTCCTGCACCTCCTACTCCGAGCAGGGTCTGCTGGCCAGGCAGACCAACATCGAGCTGGGCAAGCTGCGCCTCGCCGACATCTCCGGCAACGCCCACGCCATCGAGCGCAGCCCGCAGACGGTCAGGTCGACGCCCAAGGACTCGGTGTTCGCGAGCCTCCTGCTCACCGGGGAGGCGGTGTTCCTGCACGAGAACGGCTGCCTCGCGGCCACGGCGGGCGAGCTGTGCCTCTACGACACGCGCAGGCCGTATCTGTTCGGGTTCTCCTCCTCGATGCGGCAGATCCTGGTGGACGTGCCGCGTGAGCTGTTCACGCA
This sequence comes from Streptomyces akebiae, assembly GCF_019599145.1. Lineage (NCBI taxonomy): Bacteria > Bacillati > Actinomycetota > Actinomycetes > Kitasatosporales > Streptomycetaceae > Streptomyces > Streptomyces akebiae. The sequence goes on from NZ_CP080647.1 coordinate 9,818,476, forward strand.
GGCGTGCGTGGGAAGCGGGTTGCCCGGGCCGATGCTGTTCGGGCGGGGCACGGCACGGGAGGGCGCGCTCGTGGCAGCGCTGAGTACCCTGCTCGGCACAGTGGCCTCGTTGCGTGGCGGCCCGGACGGTCTCGCCGACGCCGAGGAGAACGTGCTCGACCTGCTCGGGCAACTCGCCGAGGAGCGCACGGGAGGGCGGCCGGGGCCCGACGCCTACCGCTCGCAGCTCATCGTGGCGGAGGACTACATCGACCGGCATCTGCACGACCCCGGTCTCGGGGCCGCGCAGGTGGCCGGCGTTCTGGGCATCTCGGTACGGCACCTGGGGCGGATCTTCGAGTCGACCGGCAGGTCTCCGGCGCGGCACATCATGGAACGGCGCCTGGCCGGGGCGCGCCGGGAACTCACCGGACCCGGGGCGCGGGAGACCAGGATCGCCGACGTCGCGCACCGGTGGGGGTTCTCCAGCCAGGCCCACTTCGCCCGACTCTTCCGCTCCAGGTTCGGCCTCACCCCGAGCGAGGCCCGCGCGGAGGCGACGCAGTAGAGGACGTGCGGTGACGTCGTCCGAGGTCAACTCGTTGGCACTGACGACGGCGGCTCCGTCTGATCGGCGCCGAGTCTCTCCGTGTGTGCCTACTGGCTCTGACCTGCTGCTTTCGGTGGACTGTTTATCGTGCTGAAGTGGTGTGCGTGGGTCCCCTCGGCGATGTCGGAGGCCGCAGAGGTACCACGGTGACCTCTCGCGTCGCCTCCACGTGTGGCGCGGCTCGCGGGCGCGCTGCTCGGCCTCGATGAGTGTGCCGTCCATCCGCTCACGCATCCCCGCGGCGGCCGGATTCCACGGGGGCCGCCGTGCGGTACGTGCATCGACGGCCATCCGAAGGCGTGCACGAGCCGTAGGCCCACGACGCGCAGGCCGGCCTCGTGTGTCGGCAAGGAGGGTCTGTCGTGGCGGCAACTGGTGTGGCGTCCGTCAGCCGCAGCGCGAGCAGGGCGTCGTGGCCTTGGAAGTCACGGCGTACGACGGTCTCGGTGATCACTGCCGCAGTGCAGGCCGGGACGACCTCGATCTGACGGTGGACGGCCGTTCGTAGTGACGACCGGCACGGGGCCGAGCGGAGTGTGGGGTCTGTCGCCGGTCATCTCGGCGGGCAGCCAGACGGCCTGGACATCTCGTGGCTAGTGCCGGGCAGCCCAGCGCCGCCGGACGCTGTCCTCGTGCTCGGCCTGTTCCAAGGCGAGGTCGCTCCGGTCCAGTGCCTCCCGCAGGCGGGGGATCCAGTGGCGCCGCAGGGCACGGGCCCGGTGCCGTGTGCTGATGACTTCCGCGCCCACACGTTCGGCGGCGGCGTGGGCCGCCGCGTACTCGGCGGCGGCGCGCACGGCACGGCCGTAGGCCGCCTCGGCGTGCACGAGAGCCGTGTTGGAGGGGGCGGCGGCGGTGGGCGGACGGGCGGGTACGGACGTAGCGACCCCCGCCGGGTGACGTACCCCCATGGAGACGGTCCAGTGCACAGTGACCTCGGCGGGGCCGATGCCCGCCGTGGCCGAGTCGAGGGCTTGTTCCCCGCCCAGGAGCAGGCCCCGCAGCAGCCATTCCTCGGCCTCGGACAGCAACTCGTGCCAGGCCCGCACAGCCGCTTCCTCCGCGTGCAGCAGCCGCTGGTGCTCGGAGCGCAGGATGCGCAGCTTCTGCTCCAGCAGGTCGGCTCCGCGTTCGGCGACATCAAGGCTGTGCCGTAGGCGCAGGCGTCCGGCACGGCCGGGCGGCGTACGGCGTGCGCCGGTCATCGGGACGCCTCCGCGCCCGGGGTGTCCTTCCCTGCGTGGGCATCGAGTAGGGAGGCGGGAAGCATGGAGAGCTGACTGCGGGGCAGGGTGAGCAGCGCCCGCCAGCCGCGGTCCAGCGAGGTGTCGAGGTCGCGCGGTTCGTCGCTGCGCTGGTCGGCGAAGTCCCGCAGGAACGTCTCCTCGTAGTCCAGGTAGCGGCGGTCGGTGGGGCTCAACGCCGTCTGACCGACCAGGTCCGCGAGATCGCGCACCTGCCGCGCGCGGGCCAGGGCCGCCAGCAGCTGGGCCGCGACGTCGAGGTGGTCGTCGCGGGTACGGCCGGGCCCTGCGCCCTTGCGCATCAGCCGGGAGAGGGAGGACAGGGCGTCCAGCGGCGGGTAGACGCCTCGCGCGTGTGTCTCGGGCGAGAGCACGATCTGGCCCTCGGTGATGTAGCCGGTCAGGTCGGGCACGGGGTGGGTGATGTCGCCCGCCGGCATGGTGAGCACCGGCAGCACGGTGACCGAGCCGGGACGGCCCTTGATACGTCCGCAGCGTTCGTACAGAGAGGCAAGGTCGCTGTAGAGGTAGCCGGGGTAGGCACGGCGGGCGGGGATCTCCCCGCGGGCGGCGGAGACCTCGCGCAGGGCTTCGGCGTATGTGGTCATGTCGGTCATCACCACGAGGACGTGCCGTCCCTCGGTGAAGGCGAGGTGCTCGGCGACGGTGAGCGCGATGCGCGGGGTGAGGATCCGCTCGATCACCGGGTTGTCGGCGGTGTTCAGCAGCAGGACGAGTTCTCCGGCCGCGGACCGTTCCTCCAGGGCGTCACGTACGAAGGAGGCGTCGGCGTGGGTGAGACCCATGCCCGCGAAGACGACGCTGAACGCCTCTCCGGCGGCGGTGGCCTGGGCGGCGATCTGGGCGGCCAGTTCCAGGTGCGGCAGTCCGGCCACGGAGAACACCGGCAGTTTCTGTCCGCGTACCAGCGTGGTCAGGGCATCGATGACCCCGACGCCGGTGAGCACGGGCTCGGACGGGGGCTCGCGCCGCACCGGGTTGATGGGAGCGCCGCCCACCTCGGCGGCGTGGGATCCGAATACGGGCGGGCCGCCGTCGAGGGGCTCGCCCCGGCCGTTGCAGACCCGGCCGAGCCAGTCCGTCCCGACCGGGACGCGCAGCGGGCTGCCCGAGAACGCCGCGCGGACGCCCTCCGGATCCATGCCCGCGGTGCCCTCCAGCACCTGGACGACCGCCAGGTCGCGGTCGGCGTCCAGCACCACGCCGTGGCGCCGTGCGCCCGACGCGAGGGTGATGCGCACGTACTCGTCCCAGCCGATCCCCGAGACGCCTGCGACGATCGCCAGTGGTCCCCGGAGCTCACGCACCGCCGTGTACTCGATCCCACCGGACAGGCTCAGGGATCCCGACGGGTTCATGGGCGCACCGCCCCCAGCCCGGCCAGCATGGTGTCCCGCCGCGCCGCCACCCCGGCGGTGTCGTGCGGACCGGTGTCCTCGCGGGCGCGCAGCAGCGGACCGAAGTCGACCTCCTCGACCGAGGCCGCCGGGACACCGGAGTCCACCAGTTCGCGGCAGCGATCGGCGGCCGCCAGGACGGCGTCGGCCAGCGCGGCCGTCTTCTCCGCACCGCAATAAGCGTCCCGCTCCGACAGTGCGCTCTGCTGCAGCACGCCCTCCCGGATCAGCCTCCCCGCGAGCACGCTGATCCGCTCCCGCGCGGGCAGGGCAGCGATCCCGATCAGATCCACGAGATCGGCCAGCCGGTCGGCCTCCGCCAGCACCGCTCCCACCCGGTCGCGGCGCCGGTTCCACGCCGGATCGCCGGCCGCCCGGTGCCCGGCGGCCAGGACGGGTACGTCCCGGGAGAAGGACCCGGCCCAGGAGACCGCCGGGTAGTGGCGGGCGTAGGCGAGGTCGCGGTCGAGGGTCCACAGGCAGCGGACGAAGCGTTCGGTGTGCGCGGTCACCGGTTCGGTCATGTCCCCGCCCGGCGGGGACACCGCGCCGATCACGGTCACCGAGCCCCGGACGCCGCCGAGAGTGGTCACGGCGGCGGCCCGCTCGTAGAAGGCCGCGATGGCGGAGGCCAGTCCGGCCGGGTAACCCTCCTCGGCGGGCAGCGCGCCGGTACGGGAGGCGAACTCGCGCAGCGCCTCGGCCCACCGGGAGGTCGAGTCGGCTATGACGACCACGTCCAGGCCCATGTCCCGGAAGTACTCGGCGACCGTCACCCCCGTGTACACGCTCGCCTCACGGGCCATCATCGGCATGTTGGAGGTGTTGGCGATCGTCACGGTGCGGTCCGCGAGGCGTCCACCTGTGCGCGGGTCCTGGAGTTCCGCCAGTTCGGTGATGACGTCGGCCATCTCGTTGCCGCGCTCCCCGCAGCCGACGTAGACGATGACCTCCGCGTCGCACCACTTGGCGATCTGCTGCAGCAGCACCGTCTTGCCGGTGCCGAAGCCACCGGGCACCGCCACCGTGCTGCCCCGGGCCACGGGGAAGAGCAGGTCGATCACCCGCTGGCCGGTGTTCAGGGCCTCGTGGCTGTCGACGCGCTCCCGCACCGGGCGCGGCAGGCGCACCGGCCACAAGGCGCCGACCGTCACCTCGGTGCCGCCCACCACGGCCACCACCGCGTCGCGCGCATGGTCCCCGGCGACGGCGATCTCCTCGACCGCGCCCCCGCAGCCGGGCGGCACGAGGACCTTCACCGGCACCGGCCCGGCGTCCTGGATCTCCCCGAGCGCCTGTCCCTCGGCCACCTGCTCGCCCTGCGCCACCAAGGGGGAGAAGGACCAGCGGCGTTCCTCGGCGGCGGCCCGCTGCGCGCCGGGCAGCAGCCAGTCGCCGGCCCCGGACAGGGGGCGCAGCAGGCCGTCGAAGATCCCGCCGAGCAGCTCCGGACCGAGCCGCACCGACAGCGGACGGCCCTGGGGCATCGCCGTCTGCCCCGGTGCGAGGCCGCCGGTGTACTCGTACGCCTGGACGGTGACCACGTCACCGCTGATGGCCACGACCTCGCCGGGCAGTCCGGCGGGACCTATCGAGACCAGGTCGTACATCGCGATGCCGCCCGTGTACTCCATCTCGATCAGCGGTCCGGTGACGCGCAGGATCCGCGGGGCCGACTGCCGGTCAGCCGGCCGTCGACGCGTCTCGGCGGCTTCCGTCACGGCTCCCACAGGCTCCGCACCTCCGCTCCCATATGGTCCAGCGCGCGGTCGGCCAGCACGGTCAGTGACAAGTCGACCCTCCTCCCCGGCACCCGGGCCACCACACCCCCGTCGGCGTGCTCGCTCAACTCGGCGCCGGCACCGAGGAGGAGACGGGCCCGGTGTTCCAGCCGCTCCCGCAGGGACGCGAAGTCATCGGTCCCGCGCAACTCCCGTACGCGTTCCGCGGCCTTCCGGCGCAGCTCGTCGTACAACTCCCGGCGCGCGGCGAGCGTGCGGGACCTGGCCTCCCTCCGGGCCCGGACGAGAAGGTCGCGGGCGGCGTCCGCGCCGTCGGCCTCACCCTCCCGCGCGGCCTCGTCGAGGATCGCCCGGGCCTCGGAGCGGGCGCGGCCGAGCAGGGTGGCCGCCTCCCGCTCGGCGTCGGCCAGCAGCGCGTCAGCGTCGGCGTGGGCGGCCCGCAGCAGCTCATGCCGGACGGGCCGGAGCGCGTCCGTCGTCTGGTGGGGGGCCGGGGTCGTCATGGCGTCATCACGGCGGTCAGCGGGCGGTGGCCGCCGGGCATCGCGGAGTCCGACTCCAGTGCCTCGGCCGCCGCAGGGGTGAGGATCACCAGGTCGACGCCGTCCGGCAGGCTCCGCCAGACCCGGCGTACGTCGTCGGGGCCGTCGGCGACGAGGACGGCCACTCCGGCCAGGGCCAGGCCGACCACACGGGCCCGTTCTCCGATGGCGGCGACGGTGCCCATGGTCACGCCTTCCCGATGAGGATGACCGCGACGACCAGCCCGTAGATGGCGATGCCTTCGGCCAGGCCGACGATGACCATGGCCCGGCCGAAGAGTTCGGGCCGTTCGCTGAGCGCCGCGAGGGCCGCCGCGCCGGTGTAGGCGACGGCGATGCCCGCCCCGATCGTCGCCCCGGCCACCGCGATCGCGGCGCCGATGAGGGCGGCGGAGCCGGAGCCGGACTCCTGTGCCGTCGTGGTCGCGGCCTGCGCGGATCCGCCGCTGAGCGCCAGGGCCAGGGCCACGGTGGCGGCCACCAGGAGCACGGCGTCGGCGGCGATCATCCACCACAGGGCCGCGCGGCCCGAGCGCCGCAGTACCAGGCGTACGGCGACGAATCCCGCGACGATGACGGGCAGGGCCAAGAACCAGGCGATCACGATTACTCCTCCCTCGCCGGGCCTTGTCGGACGGGCTTCGCTGTTACGGGCGGCCCCGCGGCGGTGGCTGAACCCGCGATGTGCTCCACGGGCAGGTGCCAGGGCCTGAAGGGTCGGCCCTCGCCCTCGAAGAGCCGGGAGAACAGTTCGTAGAACTCCAGCCGCAGCGCCTGGACACCCGCCACCAGCGCCTCCAGCGAGAAGGCCAGGGCATTGCCGAGCAGGAATACGAGCACCGCCGCGACGACGGCCACCGGACCCCGGCCGGCCAGCGCCGCCGTGGCGTCCCAGACGATCGCGCCGAGCGCCGCATGAGTCAGGCCGAAGGCCGCGAGCCGTGCGAAGGACACGACGTTGGAGCCGATCCGGACCACCGCGTCGAAGAGCTGGATGCCGGTCTGCACGGCACCGCCCGGACCGCCCGCCGTGGTCGCGTACAGCCCCACCCCGGCCAGGCCCAGGCCGACGACGGCGATCACGGCTCCCACGACGCAGTACGCCGCCTGGCCGAGCCACACATACCCGGCGATGACGGCGAGACCGAGGTAGAGCGCAGCCCCGGCGATGCCGGTCGTCGCGTACAGAGCCGCCACCGGTCCGCCCTCCCGCCACCGGTTCACGATCCCCGCGGCGTAGGCGACGGCGAGCAGCACAGCTCCGAGCCCGACGGCGGCGGCCAGCAACCGCATGGGCTCCTCCAGCGGTTCCAGCCACAGCACGGGAAGCACACCGGTCGGGCCGAAGAATTCGCCGTATGCCACACCGGCCAGGGTGGCGGCCAGCCCGGCGCCGGCGACGAAGGGCCACAGCGGACGCAGCGCCGCGAGCCGACGGGGCAGCCCCGCCCGAAGCAAGAGCGCGATGGCGACCAGCAGCAGCCCGTGCCCGGCGTCGCCGAACATCAGGCCGAACATCACCACGTAGACGATCCCGGCCGCCATCGTGGGGTCGAGGTCGGCGTAGGGCACGGTTCCGTACGTCGTGACCAGGGGCGTGAAGGAACGCCGCACAGTTGTCGCCGCATGCCCCGGGGGCGCCGTGCCCGCTCCGGTCAACAGGGTCGGCGGGTCGACACCGCGCGGGGTCCGCAGCGGCACGAGTGCGCCCCCGGCACCGGCGATGCGCGCCGCCGTAGGGCCCACCTCCGTCTCGGGGCACCAGCCGGCCAGTGCCGCGATCGCACCGTGCCGGACCGCGCTGCCGAGGCATTCCTCCAACTGCGCCTCGCCCGCCAGCAGGTCCGTCCGGCCCTCGCGCTCCAGGGCATCCAGATCGGGCGCAGCCTCGCTGAGAACGGGTTGTGCCGGCTCGGCGCGCAGCCGCTGCAGGTGGGTCGCCGCCGGCCCGCGGACATCCGCCCCTCCGTCCCCGGCCAGGTCGATCTCGACGCAGCCCGCCTCTGCGATCCGCACCAGGCTCTCCCGCAGCGCCTGCTCGGGGACCACGACGGCCACCCTGCGCATCCGGACCGGTACCGCCGCTTCAGCCCGGAGCATCGAGCACCTCCGCGGGCCAGTCCCCGGGGGCGCCGCCCCGGGCGGCCAGTTCCAGCGCTCCGCGGGTCCGCCACGCATCTGCGGACAGCAGCGCCACGGCCCCCACCACCGGCTGCGGCCCGAAGTGGGAGCGGCGCAGCAGTTCCCGGCCGTCCCGCTCGACCGCGTCCCACCATCGTGCCTCCGCCCGCCACAGGTCCGCCGCCTCGTCGATGTCCTTCAGCAGCCACTGCGCCGTGGTCGGCAGCGCCTGCCGGAAGTCGGCGTACGACCCCGCCCCTACCGCTCGGGGGCCGAGCAGGCGGGCCGCCCGGCCGGCGGAGACATCCGGTATCCGGCGGCCTATGACAAACACCTCACGGACGAACAGCAGGGCGAGCCGGGCCGCCGCCCAGCGCGCCGCGTCGGGAACGGCGGTCGCGAGCCGTAGGGCGACGGAGACCCGCATGCCGGTGGCGACCGCGGCCGGGGAGTCGCCCCCGGGGTCGCCCCATGCGGAGGCCGCCAGCGTGGAACGCAGCTCCGACGGCGTACGGGTGCGGGCGAGTTGCGTCCAGGCGATCGCCAGCGCGCCCAGGCGGTAGGGCGGGGGGCGGAGGCGTTCCACGCCCGCATGTCGCGGTTCGACTGGGGCGGGGCCGGGAGTTCCGGCCGAGAGGGAGCGCAGATGGTGCTCGGTGTTGGAGATCTCGAATCCGGCGGCGAGTGCCCGGACGGCATCGGTGCCGGTGGCCGGTTGCCAGCCGGCGAGGACCCGCAGATGCCACAGCAGAGTCGCCGAGACCGCCCGCTGGGCCTCGGCCGGGGTGGCGCCGGGGGTGACGTCGTGCCGGTACGCGGTGGCCGCCAAGTAGCGCAAGGCGTCATCCAGCGTCGGGGACCCGGCCACGTTCCGGACGCCGTCCGCGCCCAGGCACCTGGTCCGCAGAGCCCGCGCCCGGGTCACACCGGCCACCCATCCGGCGCCCATCAGGGGTCACCCTCCCGGGGCCTTCCGCAGCCCGGAGACCGGTGAGGCGCCGGTGCGGGTGACGGTCGCTCCTCCGCCGCGAGGTCCTCCCACACCTGTGCGAGCACACGGTCGGCGAGCGGGGACATCCGGGTCCGGGCACGTTCGCGTACGGCGGTTGCCTCCCGCTCGGCCGCAGCGCGCAGTTCCGCCGCCTCGCCCTCGGCGGCACGCAGCACCCGCTCGGCCGCGCGCGCCCGTACCCGACGGGCCTCCTCACGCGCCTCGGCCACGATGGCCTCCTCCTGCCGTTCGGCTTCCTGTCGGCGTGACACGGCGGTGTCGGCCGCCCGCTCACGTATGGACCGGGCTTCCGCCTCCACCTGTTCGAGCAGGGCAAGGGGTGGTGCGAGTTCCGCACGGAGTTCGGCGGAGCGGTCCGCGGGGACACCGCCCGGTGCGGCTCGGCCGGGCGAGGCCGCCGGTCGGAACCGTGTCAGAAAGTCCCGGAAACCCGCCACGAACTCTCCTCCAGGTCGGTCCAAGACCCTGCTTCCACTCTCCCCGTGGAGCGCTTCCCAGTCTCCATGGTGGAGGGAAACCTGTCGCGTCGCACTGGGCCACCTGCTCCCGCACCGGGGGTCGTTCGGCCGGAGGCGACACCACTGGATCGATGCGAGACTTACCCCGTAGGTGGACGGCGTCCCCTGGGAGGCAGCCGTGAGCGACTTCGGGCACAGCTCCGCTGAGAAGGAGGCCCGCCGCACCACGCCGGGCCGTCCCTGGACACCACAGGAAGAACCGCGCCAGGACGCGCTGCGCCGCTACCTCGCAGCGGTCGCCTCCACCGCGTCGGCAAGGAGCACCGAGGAGTCCGAGCCCGCTGCCGGAAAGGAAAGGGCCGAGCCGTCGGCCACGGCCGCGCATGCGCCCTCCGCTCAGGTACCGGTCGTACTCCACGTGCGGGACGTCATGCAGGTTCCGGCGGTCTCCGTCCCCGGTGACATGCCGTTCCTGGACGTGGCCCACACCCTCGCCCGCGAGCAGTTGAGCGCCGTACCGGTGGTCGACGGTGACGACCACGTGATCGGTGTCGTCTCGGAGTCTGATCTTCTGGCCAAGGCAGCCGTCATGGTGGAACCGCACCGGCACGGGCCTGTCGGCAGGCTGCGGCAGCACCGCCTGTACGAGAAGAGCCATGGCGACACGGCGTCCACCTTGATGACCTTCCCACCGATCACCGTCCACCCGGCGGAGCGCGTGGCGGATGCCGCGTGGACCGCCGCTCACGCGCGGCTGAAGCGGCTGCCCGTGACCGACCATCGCGGTCGGCTGGTCGGTGTGGTGAGTCGGCGAGATCTGCTGCGGGCGATGATCCGGGACGACGCCGAGATCCGGGCCCAGGTCGAGTCCCTGGTCGGTCAGCATCTGCTGGATCCGCGAGCTGTCGAGGTCACCGTGGAGAAAGGGGTGGTGACGGTGGCGGGGCGACTGGACAAGGCCCTTGTCCCGGAGTTGCTCGCATCGGTGCGGGACGTCGACGACGTGGTCGATGTGATCGACGAGACGGAAACCGACTGAAAAGGCCGTCGAGCCCGAAACGAACAGCAGACGGACACGCGTCGGTGATGCCGAGGAATCCCAACCGCGGGATGACGGAGGCGATCGACTCCCTGACCATGTCCAGCGCTTCGGTTCGGTTCATGTTCACAGCTGCTCCGGGTTCTGCAGGAGGCGAGTGACGGTCCCGGCCACGGACGCCGTGATGGCCGCGTCGTCGAGGGGACGCAGCGTGCGCAGGTCGATCACCTCGGCACTGATGCCCTCGGCGGCCGGCTCGTCCGCCGCCGCGAGGGCCTTGGACAGCGAACCGCCTTATGTGATCAGGGAGATGTCGGTGCCGGGTCTGCGGATCGCGGCGTGGTCCAGGTCCACGGAGGCTGTCGGCGGAAGGAGTTCGCCGGAGACGTTGTAGAGGCTTCCGTGCTCGAAGATCAGTACGGGGTCGGGGTCGGCGAGCGCGGGGGTGAGCATGTGGCGTGCGTCCTCAAGGGTGGCGGGGGCGAGGACACGGATGCCGGGGATGTGGGCGTACCAGCCTTCGAGGCTGTGGGAGTGCTGCGCGGCGAGTTGCCGTCCTGCGCCCGTGGTCATGCGGATGACCAGCGGTACGGGCAACTGGCCCCGCCGGACATGTGCAGCAGGGTGGCGGCGTTGTTGAGGATCTCGTCGCGCGGTGAAGAGCGGGCAGAGCACGCTGGTGTTCTTCAGCGTGCCCAGCACCGTGGTGTACAGCTCGGGGCAGCGGCCGAGCAGGGTGAACACCCGGTCGCCGGGGCCGACACCCAGCGACCTGAGCACGTTCGCGAAACGGGACGTACGGCGAGCCAGTTCCGCGTACGTGACGGTCGAGACGGAGTTGTCCCGGGCCGAGACGGAGTTGTCCCGGGCGACGCAGCGCAGCGCGACTTTGTCCGCGTGGTCCGAGGCCGTGTGCCGGTCGACCGCCTCGTGAACCATGTTGAGCCCGCCGCCGGGCAGCCCGGTCAACGCGGTGCGCGCCCGCGCCCAGGTGAAGGCGGAGCGGGCCCGGTCGTAGTCGGCGAGACGGGGTGGGACGACCGGCGCGGTGTCCTTGTGGATGTGTCCCAGGGCATGGGGCTCCTCCCGGCACTGTCCCCTGATCTCCAGGGTCGCCGAGCCCGGCTTCGGTCGCATTACCGCCGGACAGGCACGGGCCTCAGGGGACGGGCGGCAGTCGCTGCCGGCGTTCATGGAGCCGAGGGCCGCCCGCTTCTTGCGACCCGAATTGCACGGTGCGCGGTCTCACTCCGCTTCGCCGTGTCTCTCATGGTGCTGCGTCACGCGCCGTGCCCGATCGCGGTCGATCCGCAGACATGACCGGTGAGGGGTATCGGCCTTCGTGACCGGGCTCTGCCGCCCTTGCAGGGCGATGTGGCATAGGTGACGTGGTCGCCCCTGCGCCGGCATGCGCACGGGAGGAGAGGAACTCACACTGGTCTGGAGGAGTACCGGCCGGGGTGGGCCAGACTCCATGGGCTCTCCCCGGGCGGCAGCGACGCTCGAAGGGAGACGACCATGACCACTGCCCGGGAGATCATGCACTCCGGTGCCACCTGCATCCAGGAGAACGAGACACTGGAGGCCGCAGCACGCAGGATGAAGGAGCTGGACGTAGGAGCCCTCCCGATCTGCGGGGAGGACGACCGTCTCCACGGGGTCATCACCGACCGCGACATCGTGGTGAAGTGCCTGGCCAAGGGCAAGGACCCCAGGACCGTGTCCGCGGGCCAGCTCGAACAGGGCAAGCCGGTCACGATCGACGCCGACGCCGGTCAGGTGCTCCGGGCCATGGAAGAACACAAGATCCGGCGGCTGCCGGTCATCGACGACCACCGCCTCGTCGGCATGATCAGCGAGGCCGATCTCGCACGCCATCTCCCCGAGGACCAAGTGGGACATTTCGTCGAGGTCATCTGCGCGGCCCCCTGACCGACTCGTCGGCCGTCGGCCCGCGACTCTGTGACCGGACGTGTCGTGCCGCAGGCGCGGCCGAGCCGCTCTTACGGATTTTTGTCGAGGCATGGGTTCAGGAGGTCGTGATGGGACGTCTGAACGAGCGGGTGGCGATCATCACCGGTGGAGCCAGAGGGATCGGCGCCGCTGTGGCACGTTTGTTCGCGGCCGAGGGCGCGGCCGTGGTCATCGCCGATGTCCTCGACGCCGAGGGGGAGAAGCTGGCGGCGGAACTCGGCGGCCCGGCCCGCTACGCGCGCCTGGACGTCAGTACCGAGGACTGCTGGCGCACGGTGGTGGCGGAGACGGAGCGGGAACTGGGCCCTGTCTCGGTGCTGGTCAACAACGCAGGGATTCTCGAGTGGGGGACCATTGAGGGGCAGAGCCTCGAATCCTTCCGGCGGGTCATCGACGTCAACGTCCAGGGCGCCTGGCTGGGTATACGTACGGCGGCACCGTCGCTTCGCCGGGCCGGCGGAGGCGTGATCGTGAACGTCTCCTCGATCGCCGGGATCACCGGCTATGCCGGGATAGGAGGGTATGTGGCCAGCAAGTGGGCACTGCGCGGGCTGACCAAGGCCGCCGCTCTGGAACTGGCCCCGGACGGAATCCGTGTCTGTTCGGTCCACCCGGGCGCGGTGCGCACCGCGATGACGGCCGGCTTCGACGACTCCTTCACAGCCGGACAGCCGCTCCCTCGGTTCGGTGAGCCCGAGGAGGTCGCCCGTATGGTGCTGTTCATCGCCACCGACGCCACCTTCTCGACCGGCGTGGAGTTCGTCCTGGACGGCGGTGTCACCGCCGGCCCGCCGAGCGTACTGACATCCGCCCAGTGACCCGGCCGTCTCCGTACGCATCTGGGCCTTGACCGGCAGTGGCCCGCTTCATCGGCGATGTCACCAAGGCGTGCTGCTTGCTGCCAGTCGGAGGGGACGTGATCGCGCTCCGTCAATGCCGGGCTGTTCGCAGGTTGTCGAGAGCCGGGTCTGAGGGAGGACTCGACAGCTGCCCGGGCCCCCGCCCCGGCGGAGTAAGCGCGGCACGGCAGTGCCCTGACTGCCCACCGCTGGGCGCTCATCGGGGTGACACTCGGACGCCGTTGCTTCATGAGCGCCGGGTTGGCGCATGCGGAGCAGCGGTTGCCTGCTTGTACAGGTGGTGTGCCCACACCTCCAGACCGAGGCTGGCCTCCACGTATGCGCGAGCGTCGGCCACGCCCTCAGCGGCATGCTCCTTGAGCGCCATGGCGCTGCCGTGACGCTCCGCTACCTGTTCACGGACGATCCCGCAGAGTATGTCGGTCAGTTCGTCCGCCGAGCCGGCGTCGAGGGCTCGCTCGGCAGCCGGTATCACCGGTCCGACATCGAGCCCAGCCGGCTTGAGCCCCGTGAAGGGAGCGCCTTCCCCGGCGCGGTGCACGCGGACGACCGTCTCGAAGAACCAGCGGTCGGCCACTTCCCGTGCCTCCTGGCCGAGAGTCCGCGCCTTGCCGGTGAGGCCGAACGCCTCACGGACTTCTGGTTCTCCTGCTTCGGGCACGTAGGGCAGGATCTGGTCGATATTGAGCTGTACTGAGATTTGTGGAGGCCCTGATGCCAGGCAGGGGCTGGAAGAAGCCGCCCGGTCCGCAGGCGGCGCCGACGATGCCGGTGACCGATCCGACTTGGTCGGCGGGTACGAGGGGGCGACGAGGGCGAACACGGCGCCGATCCGGTTCCCAGGGCTGTGGCCATGCCGAGGAAGGTCAGTGTGGCGATCGGGATCAGGGCGTGTGGACCGCGCGCACGCAGGGCTGGGACGAGGCCGGGAATCGGGCGTACACGGGCGTGGTACACGGGGCGGTCGGTCTCGAAGAGTCCGGCGACGTCTGGGTAGACGTCGTGGACCCGGCGGCAGTGTTCGTCCACGCCCGCAAGAGTTTCGTCGGTCCTCGTGTGAGGGCGGGGCGACGCCCTCGTACCCGGCGACTCCCGCGCGCCGGAGTCCGGGAGCCGCTCGGACAGGCTCCGCCGTGCGGCGGGCCTGCTTCGGGTCGCGGATACATGACACGCCACGGCCGGTACGCGGGACAGTGGTCTGCGACGGTCGCCCCAGCAGGCCACGAACGTTGGCTGGTGCCGACCGGCGAACCTGGTCACACTGACGGAATGGATGCCCCCCGTCACCCCGTCACGGGCGACCCCGGCCTGTTCGGACCGACCTCCGTGACCTGGCAGGCCCATGGCGACCCCATGATGTGGATCGCCGGGGTCCGCGCGCTGTACCTCCAGGCCCTGCACCCGCGCGCGGTGCGCGGCGTCATGCAGAACTCCGACTTCCGCGAGGACGCCTGGCGCCGACTGATGCGCACGGCGAGTTTCGTCGGCACGACGACGTACGGCACCACCGAGGCAGCCGAGCACGCGGGTGCCCGCGTCCGGAAGATGCACAGCCTGCTCTCGGCCACCGATCCGGACACGGGGGAGCGGTACGGCGTCGACGAGCCGGAGCTGCTGCTGTGGGTGCACTGCGCGGAGATCGACTCGTATCTCCACATCCTGCGTCGCTCCGGCTACCCCCTCACCGAGGCCGCCGCCGACCGGTACGTCGACGAACACCGCGTCAGCGCCCGCCTGGTCGGTCTCGACCCCGCCGAAGTACCCGGGAACGCGGCGGAGTTGGCGGCCTACTTCAAGAGGGTGCGGCCCGAGCTGGCGGCCGGCCCCGAGGCCCGGGAGGTCGACGACTTCCTGCGACGGCCGCCCACCCACCCGTTGCTCGTACCGGCACGTGAAGCACTGTGGCGGCGCGTGGCGAACCTGGCGTACGCCTCCCTGCCGCCGTACGCCCACGAGTTGTACGGCAGACCGGGCCCCGCACCCGCCGTGGTCACCCGTCGCCTGCGGCTCACCGGAACCTTTCTTCGCGCCGTCCCCGCACGTCTGCGCTGGCAACTCCCGCCCAAACACATCCTTCGCGCCATGTCACGGCTCGGCCCCGGCTCCCGCCCGGCACCGTACAAAGCCGGCAGATAGGCCGCCATACTGGACGGGCCAGGGGTGGGCGGGTCCGTTCGGATACGGGGGCGATCGTCGGCGATGGGGGACACCAGGCTGATCCAGGGCCGTTATCGGCTGCTCGATCTGATCGGGCGCGGGGGGATGGGCGAGGTCTGGCGGGCGAGGGACGAGTCACTGGGGCGGCAGGTCGCGGTCAAGTGCCTGAAACCCCTCGACACCCAGCCCGACCAGTCCTTCACCCGTGTCCTGCGGGAGCGGTTCCGGCGCGAGGCGCGCGTCGCGGCGGCCCTCCAGCACCGGGGGGTGACCGTCGTCCACGACTTCGGCGAGTCCGACGGGGTGCTGTTCCTCGTCATGGAGTTACTGGAGGGCCGTAACCTCAGCCAGCTCCTGGAGGACAACAGACACCATCCGCTGGCCGTCCCCGCGGTCGTGGAGATCGCCGACCAGGTGGCCTCCGCCCTCGCCTACACCCATCACCAGGGCATCGTGCACCGTGACCTGAAGCCCGCCAACATCATGCTGCTCACCGACGGCACCGTGAAGATCTGCGACTTCGGCATAGCGCGCCTGGGCCGTGACGTCACCTTCACCTCCCGTCTCACCGGCACCGGCATCGCGATGGGCACCCCGCACTACATGTCGCCGGAACAGATCGTCGGTGGGCAGGTCGATCGGCGCAGCGACCTCTACTCGTTCGGCTGTGTGCTCTACGAGATCGCCACCGGGGTGCCGCCCTTCGACCTCGACGACGCCTGGGCGGTGCTCATGGGCCACCGCGACACCGCACCGACACCCCCGCGCAGCCACCGCGCCGAGGTGCCCGAGTACCTCGACCGGATCATCCTCGACCTGCTCGCCAAGGAGCCGGAGGAACGCCCCCACGACGCCCGCGAACTGGGCCGCAGGGTCGACGAGGGGCGGGCGGCGACGGCTTCGGCAGCGGTCCGCGTCCACGTTCCGGCCGTCGTCCCGCCCCCGGTCACCTCAGAGGCCGTTCCCGGCGTGCTCCGGCCCCGGACGCGCCCCGGAGGGCCGCCGTCGCGTGAACCCCGGCTGCCCTCGTGGACCCGGGGCATGACCACCGGCCACAAGGCCACCGGAACCGGACCGGGCCTCACTCCGCCGGACGCCTCGGCCGGGCTCACCGGAGAGTGGATCGCCCGCCCCGCCACCGGCGGCGTCGAACACCCCGCACAGGACGAACGCCCCGCCCCACCGCCGGAGTTGCTCACCACTCTGGTCGGCCGGCACAACGCGGGCCTGAGCCTCGGCCGCCTCGGCCGCTGGACGGAGGCCGGCGAGGTGCACCGCGCGGTCGCCGCCGAACGCGAGCACGCCCTCGGTCCCGACCACCCGGACACCCTCTCCAGCCGCTACGAGGTCGGCTTCACCCTCAGCCGCACCGGCCGCCCCGCCGACGCGCTGCGCGAGTTCGCCCACGTGGCCCGCGCCCGCGAGCACGTCCTCGGCCCCGAACACCCCGAAACCCTCGCCGCCCGACAGGAGTTGGCGTACGTGCTGGGCCAGTTGGGCCGTCACTTCGAAGCCCATCAGGCCTACACCTCGGTCCTCGCCGTCCGAGAGCGCCTCGCCGGCCCCGACCATCCGGACACCCTGCGCTGCCGCCACAACCTCGCCTACAACCTCAGCAGGCTCGGCCGTCTGGAGGACTCGTACCGCCTGGCGAACGAAGTGGCGGCCGCTCGCGCCCGTGTGCTCGGCGCCAACCATCCCGACACCCTCGTCACCCGGTACGAAGTCGCCTACGCCCTCGGTCAGTTGGGGCGCTGGCCCGAGGCGCTGCGCACCTACGAGGGGGTCGCCGACGCCCGGGCCCAGGCCCTCGGCCCCGACCACCCCGACACGCTCGCCGCCCGCCACGAGGTCGGCATCAGCCTCGGCAGGCTCGGTCGCAGCGCCGACGCGCTCACCCTCTACCGCGCGCTCGTCGACGACCGCATCCGCGTCCACGGCCCCGCCCACACCGAGACACTCCGCGCCCGCCACGGCCTCGGCGTCAACCTCGGCCGTCTGGGCCGCTGGGAGGAGGCCCTCGCCGAGTCCCGTGACGTGTGCGCCCTGCGCGAGCGCGTCCTCGGGCCGGACCACCCCGACACCCTCGTCAGCCGCCGTGAGGTCGCCGTCGGCCTCGGCTGGCTCGGCCGCTGGGCCGACGCCTTCACCGAGTACCGCCGGGTGGCCGACGCACGCGAACGGGTCCTCGGCCCCGACCACCCCGACGCCCTCAGCAGCCGCAACGACGAGGCCCACTGCCTGGAACAACTCGGCCGTGGCCAGGAGGCGGTGGAGCTGTACCGACGCGTGGCGGCGTTACGCCGGCAAGGGGCGACCGGCCACCGCTGAGCCCTCGGCCCGGGACCCGGGAACGGTGCCCACCCACGCGCCGGGCGCCACATCGCCCGTCGTGAACAGCAGCCCCCGCCCCGCGCACCCCGGCGCGCACCCCGGCGGCCCTGATGCCGGGCCCCGGCCCCGCGCCCCTCCGGCTTCGGATATCGGCCCCCGGGCGTGCGGCGCGCCCCCTGTCGGCCCCGGTGTTGCCGTCGGCGCCCGCGCACTGCCCCGGCGGTCCCAGCTCTCGGACCAGGTGCCCACGTGCCCACATGTGGTGCCCCCGTGAGTCCCCAGTCTTTCCCGCCCGCCAGGACCCCGAATCCCGCCCCGGCCCGCGCACGCCCGGCGGTCCTGTCCCCGGCCCGCGCACGCCCGGCGGTCCCGCCCCCGGCCGGCGCACGCCCCCACCGCGGCCCCCAGCCCGGCGCGCCCGCCCCCGCCGCGGCCCGCGGCGGGGGCCGGAGCCCGGTCGCGGCCCGTTGATCCACCTGGCACGCCCCCCTGGCCGACCTCGATCATGGCGTGTTACCAAGAGCCATGCCTGCCACCCCCGCACCCTCAGCACGGCCCGGCCGCCCGAGCGGGCCCCGGCCGCACGACTCGTACGACGCCGTGATCGTCGGCGGCGGTCACAACGGTCTGGTCGCCGCCGCCTATCTCGCGCGCGCGGGCCGTTCCGTCCTCGTGCTGGAGCGGCTGGACCACACCGGCGGAGCCGCCGTGTCCACACGCCCCTTCGCCGGGGTCGACGCCCGGCTGTCGCGGTACTCCTACCTGGTCAGCCTGCTGCCCAGGAAGATCGTGCGGGACCTGGACCTCGACTTCCGGGTCCGCGGCCGCACGATCTCCTCGTACACCCCCGTCGAACGCGACGGCCACCCCACCGGTCTGCTGGTCGGCGGCGGCGAGCGACGCACCCGCGAAGCCTTCGAACGGTTGACCGGTTCGGGCCGCGAGTACGAGGCCTGGCAGCGGTTCTACGGGATGACGGGCCATGTCGCCGAACGGGTGTTCCCGACGCTCACCGAGCCCCTCCCCACCCGGGACGATCTGCGCCGGCGCGTCGACGACGAGGAGGCGTGGCGGATCCTCTTCGAGGAGCCGATCGGCGCCGCCGTCGAGTCGACGTTCACCGACGACCTCGTACGCGGCGTCGTCCTCACCGACGCGCTCATCGGTACCTTCGCGGACGCCCACGACCCCTCGCTGCGTCAGAACCGCTGCTTCCTCTACCACGTGATCGGCGGCGGCACGGGCGCCTGGGACGTGCCCGTCGGCGGTATGGGCGCCCTCACGGACGCGCTGGCCAGGGCCGCGCGCGACGCCGGTGCCGTGATCGCCACAGGGCACGAGGTCCGGCGGATCGCCACGGACGGACGGTCCGCCGAGATCACGTTCCGGACCGCCGACACGGAGGGCACGGTCGCCGCCCGGCACGTCCTGGTCAACGCCTCGCCGCAGGAACTGGCCGCCTTGACCGGCGACGAACCGCCCGCGCCGGCCGAGGGCGCCCAGCTCAAGGTGAACATGCTGCTCAAGCGGCTCCCGAGGCTCCGCGACGACTCCGTCGATCCGCACGAGGCCTTCGCCGGGACCTTCCACATCGCCGAGGGGTACGACCAACTGGCGGCCTCCTACGCCCAGGCCGCCTCCGGCGCACTCCCCGAGGCCCCGCCCTCCGAGATCTACTGCCACTCCCTCACCGACCCGACCATCCTCGGAGCGGACCTGGTCGAGCGCGGCTGTCAGACGCTCACCCTGTTCGGCCTGCACGCGCCCGCGCGGCTGTTCGAGGCCGACAACGACGGCGTACGCGAGGAACTCCTGGAGTCGACCCTCGCCCAGCTGGACGCCCACCTCGCCGAGCCCCTCGCCGACTGCCTGGCCACCGACGCCGACGGTCGCCCCTGCATCGAGGCCAGAACCCCCCTCGACCTGGAACGCGACCTGGGTCTCCCCGGCGGCAACATCTTCCACCGTGACCTCGCCTGGCCCTATGCCCGGGAGGACGTCGGCCGCTGGGGCGTGGAGACCCGCCACGCCAACGTCCTGCTCTGCGGCGCGGGCGCGGTGCGCGGCGGCGGGGTGAGCGGGGTGCCCGGGCACAACGCAGCCATGGCGGTCCTCGGGGAGTGAGGGCGGGGGCGGTCTGCGGCAGCACCCCGGCCGCCCGGCCGCCGGGCCGCGACCATTGTCCGGTCGCCCGAGCACCCCTGCCAAACAATGCGGCGTGCGCTGAAATCGATGGTGCGAGCGGCGACGGGGGGCCGTTCACGGGGGAAGGCCCTGCTGATTGCCCGCGATCAGCAGGGCCGCGCCCTGTCAGGGGCACAGCCCAGGCGCCCCTTGACCCCCGTGCCCAGCCAAATCTGACGGAGCATCAGAAAAACCCTTCCCTCGTCCGGAGGACTGCGGCATCCTGCGCACCATGCAGACGGAGCTGAGCAACACACTCGGAGTCCAGTACGCCGTCTTCGGCTTCACGCCGTTCCCCGCGGTCGCGGCGGCCATCAGCCGGGCCGGCGGCTTCGGGGTGCTCGGCGCGGTCCGCTACACGGCCCCAGACGACCTCAAACGCGACCTCGACTGGATCGAGGCCCACGTCGACGGCATGCCGTACGGACTGGACGTCGTGATGCCGGCCAAGAAGGTCGAGGGCGTGACGGAGGCCGACGTCGAGGCGATGATCCCCGAGTCGCACCGGCAGTTCGTGCAGGACACCCTCGCCAAGTACGGCGTGCCCGAACTCGCCGAGGGGGAGTCCTCCGGCTGGCGCATCACCGGCTGGATGGAACAGGTCGCCCGCAGCCAGCTCGACGTCGCCTTCGACTATCCGATCAAGCTGCTCGCCAACGCCCTCGGGTCCCCGCCCGCCGACGTCATCGACCGCGCGCACGCGCAGGGTGTCCTCGTCGCCGCACTCGCCGGCAGCGCCCGCCACGCCCGTAAGCACGCGGACGCCGGTATCGACATCGTCGTGGCCCAGGGCTACGAGGCCGGCGGCCACACCGGCGAGATCGCCTCGATGGTGCTGACCCCCGAAGTCGTCGACGCCGTCGACCCGTTGCCGGTGCTCGCCGCCGGCGGCATCGGCAGCGGACAGCAGGTGGCCGCCGCCCTCGCGCTGGGCGCCCAGGGCGTCTGGCTCGGCTCGCTCTGGCTGACCACCACCGAGGCCGAACTGCCCTCGCCCCGGCTGATCGAGAAGCTGCTCGCCGCCGGTTCCGGTGACACCGTCCGCTCCCGTGCGCTCACCGGCAAACCCGCCCGCCAGCTCCGTACGGAATGGACCGACGTCTGGGACGACCCGGCCGGACCGGGCACCCTCCCCATGCCCCTCCAGGGCCTGCTCGTCGCCGAGGCGGTGTCCCGCATCCAGAAGTACGAGGTGGAGCCGCTGCTCGGCACCCCGGTCGGGCAGATCGTCGGCCGGATGAACAGCGAACGCAGCGTCCAGGCCGTCTTCGACGACCTCACCCGAGGCTTCGAGAAGGCCGTGGACCGCCTCGACCGGATCGCCGGAAGGAGCGCGGAACAGTGAGCCAAGCCCCCTCTCCTCAAGCCCCCTCTCCCCAGGGCTCGTCTCCTCAGGGCTCGTCTCCCCAGGGTTTCTGGGCCCAGGCCACCACGGACCCCGACCGGACGGTGCTCATCGCGCCCGACGGCGAGGGATGGACCGCCGGACGGTTGCACGCCGAGACCAACCGGCTGGTCCACGGACTGCGCGCGGCCGGACTCGAACGCGGCGACGCCTTCGCGGTGGTCCTGCCCAACGGAGTCGAGTTCCTCGTCGCGTACCTGGCCGCCACGCAGGCCGGTTTCTACCTCGTGCCCGTCAACCACCACCTCGTGGGACCCGAGATCGCGTGGATCGTCTCCGACTCGGGCGCCAAGGTGCTCATCGCGCACGAGCGGTTCGCCGAGGCGGCCCGGAACGCGGCCGACGAGGCGAAGCTCCCCGAGAACCGCCGGTACGCCGTCGGCACGGTCGAGGGCTTCCGGCCGTACGCCGAACTCCCGGACGGCCAACGCGTGTCGCCGCCCGCGGAGCGCACCCTCGGCTGGGTCATGAACTACACCTCGGGCACCACGGGCCGCCCCCGGGGCATCCGACGCCCCCTGCCCGGCAAGCTTCCCGAGGAGTCCTATCTCGGCGGCTTCCTCGGCATCTTCGGCATCCGGCCGTTCGACGACAACGTCCACCTGGTCTGTTCGCCGCTCTACCACACGGCCGTCCTGCAGTTCGCCGGCGCGTCCCTGCACATCGGGCACCGTCTGGTGCTGATGGACAAGTGGACGCCCGAGGGGATGCTCCGCGCCATCGACGCCCACCGCTGCACCCACACCCATATGGTGCCGACCCAGTTCCACCGCCTCCTCGCGCTCCCCGAGGAGGTGCGCACCCGTTACGACGTGTCGTCCATGCGGCACGCCATCCACGGGGCCGCGCCCTGTCCCGACCATGTGAAGCGCGCCATGATCGAGTGGTGGGGCGAGTGCGTCGAGGAGTACTACGCGGCCAGCGAGGGCGGCGGCGCCTTCGCCACCGCCGAGGACTGGCTGAAGAAGCCCGGCACGGTCGGCAAGGCCTGGCCCATCAGCGAACTCGCGGTCTTCGACGACGACGGCAACCGGCTGCCGCCCGGTGAACTCGGCACCGTCTACATGAAGATGAGCACCGGCGGCTTCTCGTACCACAAGGACGAGGACAAGACGCGCAAGAACCGCGTCGGGGACTTCTTCACCGTAGGCGACCTCGGCCTCCTCGACGAGGACGGCTATCTCTTCCTCCGCGACCGCAAGATCGACCTGATCATCTCCGGCGGAGTCAACATCTACCCCGCCGAGATCGAGGCCGCCCTGCTCACCCATCCCGCCGTCGCCGACGCCGCCGCCTTCGGCATCCCGCACGACGACTGGGGCGAGGAGGTCAAGGCCGTGGTCGAACCGGCCCCCGGTTTCATCCCGGGACCGGTCCTGGCCGAGGAGATCCTCGCCCACTGCACCCGCCGACTGGCCGGGTACAAGCGCCCGAGGAGCGTCGACTTCACCGAGGCGATGCCCCGCGATCCCAACGGCAAGCTCTA
Organism: Streptomyces akebiae; assembly: GCF_019599145.1. Taxonomy (NCBI): domain Bacteria; kingdom Bacillati; phylum Actinomycetota; class Actinomycetes; order Kitasatosporales; family Streptomycetaceae; genus Streptomyces; species Streptomyces akebiae. The sequence continues at coordinate 9,841,041 of NZ_CP080647.1, forward strand.
CAAGAGGCGGCTGCGGGAGCCGTACTGGGAAGGCCGCGAGAAGGCCGTCTGACGTCCGGCGCCCGGTCACCGGCAGCCGGGTCGCCTTGTCCCGCCCGTGTCCGACGCGCCCTGGGCCACCGGCGGCCGAGGCCGGGTGCTCGGTCACGGGTAGCCGTAACGCCTTGACCCGTCCGCGGCCGAGGCGCGTCGGCCCACCGGCTGCCGCCCCGCCCCGGCTCATCCGGAGCCGAGCCGTTCCGGTCCACTCGCGGCCGGAAAGTCAGGGCTTGCGCGCGACCCCGCCCAGTGCGATGACCTCGCCGTGGACGGGCGTCGCCGGGCCGGGGCGCCAGTCGTTCAGCGGGACGACCCCCGGTGGCAGCAGCTCCAACCCATCGAAGAATCCGGCCAGTTCGGCCGGGCTGCGCAGGTAGTAGGGGACCGCGCCGCTCTCGTTGTAGCGGCGGGTGGCCTCCGCGTTCGCCTCGTGTGTGTCCACGCTGTCGTTGAACGCGAACCAACTCCCCGAGGGCAGTGCGTCCATCAGGGAGCCGACGATGGCGCGCGCCTCGGCGTAGTCGGCGATGTGGCCGCTGACCTGCATCATCGTCAGCGCGACCGGTCGGGAGAGATCGAGGGTCCTCGCGGCCTCCCGCAACACGGTCGTGGGGTCGTGCAGATCGGAGTCGACGTAGTCGGTCGCCCCTTCGGGCGTGCTGGTGAGAAGCGCCCGCGCGTGGGTCAGGACCAGCGGGTCGTTGTCCACGTAGACGACCCGCGAGTCCGGGGCCGTCCGCTGCGCGATCTCGTGCGTGTTGTCCGCCGTCGGCAGTCCGGTGCCGATGTCGAGGAACTGGCGTATCCCCGCCTCACCGGCCAGGAAGGCGACCGCCCGGCCGAGGAACGCCCGCGAGTCGCGGGCCAGGTCGGTGATGCCGGGGAACACCGCGCGGAAGGCGTCGCCCGCCGCGTGGTCGACCGGGTAGTTGTCCTTGCCGCCCAGCCAGTAGTTCCAGATCCGGGCCGAGTGCGGCACCGACGTGTCGATCATGGTCGTCGAATCCGTCTCGCGACGTAACGAGTCCTGCGCCACCGAGGGGCCTCCTCATGGGGAACGGTTATATGCCTATGGCATGGGTGCTGCCAGAAGAATGGTGCCGCCCCTGGCGGGACGGCACCACATCCCCTCGCTCATTGGCTCACACGCACCACCTTCAGCTTCGGCGAGGACAGGATGTCCTTCTCGCAGAAACGGGAGGTCACCCACTTCTCCGCCGAGAACAGCCGCGTCTGGTCCAGGTAGTGCGGTGAATTCGGGTTCGATGACTGCGAGTACGTCAGCAGCGTGCGGGCCACCGGGCAGCGCCCGCCGTCCCAGCCGACCGCCTGCACATGGCTGGAACCCGACGAGACCTCCGCGTAACCGCCCTCGGCCCCGCGCCAGGCCGACTCGATCTTGTTCCACACGCCCAGCGACTCGGTGCCGCCGGACACGGGGATGCGCAGGCCGTTCCGTACGACGAACTGGTGGTCGCCGAGCGGGGCGTCCAACGCGACGCCCGCCGACCGCAGTTCCGTCAACGTCTCCGCCAGAGCCGTCTCGAAGCCCGGCGCGTCGGTGTTGAGCGTGTGGGGGGTGTCGACCGGGTCCGCCGCCGAGAACGGCACCTTCCACAACTGCGGGCGCGGCACCACGGCGTTGAGCCGCCGCCAGAACCGGTCGAAGAGCAGCGCGCCCCGACTGTCGCTGTCGACGGTCCGGTTCCAGGTCCGCAGCACCCGGCACGCCTCGGAGACGTCCACCACCTCACCGTCGCTGGCCGTCGCCGTCCCGCCCGGCAGCGCGGCGCACGCCCGCGCCACGTCGTCGGCCGCGAGAACGGCCGCGGGCACCCGGTTGGCGAACTGCTGCCGCTGGAGGTCGCGTACGGTCAGGCCACCCCTGTCGGCCATGGCCGCCACGTCCTCGATCGCGCCGCGCGTCCGCAGCGACCGCTGGGTGCCGACATTGCCGAAGACGCGCTCGTACCCCGTCAGCGGCCGGTCCGCGTTGGCGAGCCACGCGCTGTCGTTGGAGTTCTCCGCGTACGGCGCGTCCTTGAGCGTCGGCATCCTCGCGGGCCCGAAGATGCCCGGCTGCACGGCGTCGGTGTCGCTGCCGAGCGCGCAGTCCGACCGCGAGCCGTCCAGGACGGCGACGCCCGCCGACGGATAGGTGGCCCGGCCCAGCGGCGTCGAGCAGCGGGCCGCGAGGTCGTCGGTGATCCGGGGGAGGGTCTGCGACTGGGTGAACAGGGTGTGCCCGGCGGAGTCCGCCGCGACGGTGTTCACCCAGGGCAGGCCCTGGTGCCGGGCGAGCGACGTGAGGATGTCCGCGGTGCCGCGCGCCTTGGCGAAGCCCAACGAGGTGTCGGTGAAGCGGATGTTCGCCGCGTTGGGGTCGTGCACGGCGTACGCGGTACCGGCCGTCCAGGGCAGCGGAAGGTCGGCGCCGAGCGAGGTGACGACCGGGCCGTACCGCGTCCACCACTGGGTGCGGGTGATCGGGGAGCCGTCCTTCACCGCGACGGTGACGGTCCGCTTCGTCATCCGCTCCGGCTCGCCGTCCACCAGATACGCGGTCGGGTCGGCCGGGTCCAGCGTCAGCTGATGGACGTTCATGGGGACGCCGGTGGCGACGGTGTGGCTCCACGCCACCGTCGCGTTGAAGCCGATCTGGGTGATCGGCGAGCCCAGCAGCGCCCCGCCGGAGACGTTCAGCTCACCCGGGATCGTCTGCTGCGCCTGCCAGAAGCGGCGCCCACCGGCCCACGGGTAGTGCGGGTTGCCCAGCAGCAGCCCCCGGCCGTTGGCCGTGGTGGTGCCGCCGAAGGCGACGGCGTTCGAGCCCATGTCGGCGTTCGCGGCGTCGAACAGCTCGCTCGCGGCGCGGGCGGCGCTCTTCGCGTCCGGGGCGGCGGCCGTGTCGGGGGCGCCGGCGGCGGGCGGCCGGGCGGTGGCGATGGTGTCCACGAGCCGCCCCTCGCCGCCGAGCACGGCCAGCGCGTACGCCCGCGAGAACACGTCGAGCGTGGAGACCGGCCGCACCCAGGCGGCGCCCTCGCACGCGGGGTCGCTGATCCGGTTCTTCCTCAGCCAGGCGTTGTAGCCGGCCGCCCACCCCCGCATCAGATCCTTGACCGCGCGGCTCGGCCCCAGCGGCTCGGGCAGCTCCAGCAGCCGTTGCACGGTGCCGGCCTCCCGGACTCCCCGGAAGTACAGGTCGCTCGTGAGGTTCCTGGAGGCGGAGGAGAGCGAGAAGTCGGAGGCGGCGTCGGACCCGAAGTGGCGGGAGCGTTCTCCCCGCACGGTCACGAAGCCGTCGGCGAGCACGCAGACCTGGTCGGCGGCCTGCGCCCAGCCGGTGCCGAAGCCCAGGTCGGCGTAGTCCTTGGCGACGATGTGCGGAACGCCGTACTCCGTGTAGCGGATCACGGCGGACAGACCGCCGTGGGACGTGCGCTGCCCACCGGCCCGCTCGTCGGTGGCGGCCGTGGCCGAGGGCAGTACGGCCGAGGCGGTGAGGAGGGCGACGGCCGAGACCACCAGCTGTCTCAGACGAGTGCGCATGGCGACTCCCAACATCGTTGGCGGAAGAAAGGGTTGAGCATGTCGACACGTGTCTGCGTAGTCCATACGGGTGATGGATCTTCCCCCAAGGTGACTCACCGTTCGAAGGCCGGGTTGAGCGACTTCCCGCCATGTGTGCCGGACACGGCCGTACGGCTGCCGCGCTTGACCTGGCTCGCGCGACGGAACGAGGATCGCGGCAGACCCTGGACGAAGGAGAGCGGGACATGACGGCTGGTCGCAGCGTGACGGTCGACGGGACGCTGCGGCGCAGCGCCCGGCGCACCCCCGCCCGCGTCGCGATCCACTACGGCGAACGGTCCTGGACCTACGCCGAACTGGACGACGCCGTCTCCCGCGCCGCCCGCGCGCTGCGCGACACCGGCCTCGAACCGGGCGACCGGGTCGCCGCCTACGGCCACAACTCGGACGCCTACCTCATCGCCTTCCTGGGCGCCGCCCGAGCGGGCCTGGTCCACGTCCCCGTCAACCAGAACCTCACCGGCGACGACCTCTCCTACATCCTCGACCAGTCCGGCAGCAGCCTCGTCCTCACCGACCCGGACCTCGCGGGCCACCTCCCCGACGGCACCCGCACCCTGGCGCTGCGCGACACGGACGACTCGCTCCTCGCCCGCCTCGCCGCCACCGAGCCGTACGAGGGTGAGGAGCCCCGTGCCGAGGACCTCGTGCAGCTGCTCTACACCTCGGGCACCACCGCGCTCCCCAAGGGCGCGATGATGACGCACCGCGCGCTGGTGCACGAGTACCTCAGCGCCATCGCCGCCCTCGACCTCCAGGCGGGCGACCTGCCCGTGCACTCCCTGCCGCTCTACCACTCCGCGCAGATGCACGTCTTCCTGGTGCCGTACCTCGCGGTCGGCGCCACCAACACGATCCTCGACGGCCCCGACGGCGACCGGATCCTCGACCTGGTGGAGGAGGGCCGCGCCGACAGCCTCTTCGCCCCGCCCACGGTGTGGATCTCCCTCGCGAACCGCCCCGACTTCGACACCCGCGACCTCGGCGGGCTGCGCAAGGCCTACTACGGGGCGTCGATCATGCCGGTGCCCGTCCTCGAACGCCTCCGGGAGCGCCTGCCGAAGCTGGCCTTCCACAACTGCTTCGGGCAGAGCGAGATCGGCCCGCTGTCCATGGTCCTCGGCCCCTACGAGCACAAGGGCCGGATGGATTCCTGCGGGCGTCCCGTCATGTTCGTCGAGGCCAAGGTCGTCGACGAGGACGGCGAGGAGGTGCCCGACGGCTCTCCCGGCGAGATCGTCTACCAGTCGCCCCAACTCTGCGAGGGCTACTGGGAGAAGCCGGAGGAGACCGCCGAGGCCTTCCGTGACGGCTGGTTCCACTCCGGGGACCTCGCCGTGCGGGACGCCCACGGGTTCTTCACCGTCGTCGACCGGGTGAAGGACGTCATCAACTCCGGTGGCGTCCTGATCGCCTCCCGCCAGGTCGAGGACGCGCTCTACACCCACGACCGGGTCGCCGAGGTCGCGGTGATCGGCCTGCCCGACGACCACTGGATCGAGGCCGTCGCGGCGGTCGTCGTCCCCCGGGGCGAGGCGACCGAGGACGAACTGATCGCCCACGCCCGCGAGAAGCTCCCCCACTTCAAGGCACCGAAGAGGATCTTCTTCGTGGACGAACTACCGCGCAACGCCAGCGGAAAGATCCTCAAGCGCGAGCTGCGGGACCGCTTCGCGCGCCCCTGATCCCCGCGGCTCCCCGACGCGACCCGGGCGAACGCGCGACGCGGTGGGCAGCACCCGTGCGCTGCTCACGCGTCCGCCGCCACCGCCACCGAGCGCGCCCAGCGGTAGTCCGCCTTGCCGCTGGGGGAACGCTGGATGGCGTCCGTGAGGACCAGCTGGCGGGGGATCTTGTAGCCGGCGAGACGGGTGCGGCAGTGGGTCTGGATGTCCTCCAGCGACGGCCGGGCGGCCCCCTCGCGCAACTGCACCACTGCGGCGACATGGTTGCCCCACCGGACGTCCGGCACCCCGGCGACCAGCGCGTCGTAGACGTCGGGGTGGGCCTTGAGCGCCTGCTCGACCTCCTCCGGATACACCTTCTCGCCGCCGGTGTTGATGCACTGCGAACCCCGGCCCAGGACCGTGACGACGCCCTCCTCGTCGACGGTCGCCATGTCGCCGAGCAGCACCCAGCGCTCGCCGTCCCGCTCGAAGAAGGTCTCGGCGGTCTTCCTCGGGTCGTTGTAGTAGCCGAGGGGGACATGGCCGCGCTGTGCCACCCGGCCCGGCACGCCGACCGGGACCGGCTCGTACGTCGCCGGGTCCACGACCTGCGTACGGGAGTGGACGCGGATGCGGAAACCGTCGCCGGCGCCCGCGTCCTGCGTGGCCGTGCCGTTGAATCCGGACTCCGACGAGCCGAAGTTGTTCAGCAACATCGCGTTCGGCACCAGGGCCTGGAACTGCTGCCTGACAGTCTCCGACATGATGGCCCCGGAGGACGACACGCTGAACAGCGACGAGCAGTCGGTGCCCTTCATCGGGCCGGCCAGCGCGTCGATCAGCGGACGCAGCATCGCGTCACCGACCAGCGACACACTGGTGACCTTCTCCTGCTCGATCGTGCGCAGGACCTCCTCGGGCACGAACTTGCGGTGGATCACGACCCGTTGCCCGAAGTTGAATCCGATGAACGCGGTGAGCGTGGACGTGCCGTGCATCAGCGGGGCCGTGGGGAAGAACGTGATCCCGTCGCCCCCGGCGGCGACTCGCTCGGCCAGCTCCTCCGGCGACTTCACCGGCTCCCCGGTCGGCGCGCCGCCCCCCAACCCCGAGAAGAACAGGTCTTCCTGACGCCACATCACCCCCTTCGGCATGCCCGTCGTGCCACCGGTGTAGATGATGAACTGGTCGTCGCCGGAGCGGGTCGGGAAGCCCCGCCCCTCGGACGCGGCGGCCTCCGCCTCGGTGAAGGCGACGGCGTCGAGGGCGGGCGTGTCGGCCGCGGGGGTCCCCACCCGCACCAGATGCCGCAGCTTCTCCGTCCGTGGCAGCGCGGCCGCCACCCGTCCCGTGAACTCCGCGTCGAAGACCAGCGCGGCCAGGTCCGCGTCCCGGTAGAGGTAGACCAACTCCTCTTCCACATAGCGGTAGTTGACGTTGACCGGCACGATCCGTGCCTTGAGGCAGCCGAGCGCGGTCTGCAGATACTCGATGCCGTTGTAGAGGTGAAGGCCGACGTGCTCGCCGGGCTCGATCCCGCGATCGAGCAGATGGTGGCCGATCCGGTTGGCTGCCGCGTCGAGTTCCGCGTAGGTGAGCCGGTGTTCCGCGCCCGTGCCGGGGATGTCGAGGCACACGAGCGCCGCCCGGTCCGGGACCACGTCGACGACCGACTCGAACAGGTCGGCAAGGTTGTACTCCACCGCACTCCTCCTGACCCCGCAGCCCCTCGGTTGCCGGTCATCAGAGCAAAGGGCGGCGCAACTGTGAAGGGTTCCCGCACAGAAATCTGACTGTCTGTCAGAAAACCCTTGAAGTGCCGACCCCACTCCTGCAACCTGTTCTCGTTTCCCGCGGACGGAGGACAGCGGATGGTCGGCACCGAACACCTCACCGTGCGACGCGAAGGCGCCACACTGGTACTCACGCTCAACAGGCCCGAGGCCAAGAACGCGCTCTCGCTGGCGATGCTGGTCGGCCTGTACGACGGCTGGGTCCAGGCCGACGAGGACGAGGAGGTCCGCTCGATCGTCCTCACGGGAGCCGGCGGTGCCTTCTGCGCCGGGATGGACCTGAAGGCCCTCGCGGGCAAGGGGATGGAGGGGCAGGAGTACCGGGACCGGCTCAAGGCCGACCCCGATCTGCACTGGAAGGCGATGCTGCGCCACCACCGGCCGCGCAAACCGGTCATCGCGGCGGTCGAGGGGCACTGTGTCGCGGGCGGTACGGAGATCCTCCAGGGCACGGACATCCGCGTCGCGGGCGAGTCGGCGACGTTCGGCCTCTTCGAGGTCAGGCGGGGGCTCTTCCCGATCGGCGGCTCCACGGTCCGCCTCCAGCGGCAGATCCCCCGGACGCACGCGTTGGAGATGCTGCTCACCGGGCGGCCCTACAGCGCACGGGAGGCCGCCGGGATCGGTCTCGTCGGGCATGTCGTGGCCGACGGCACCGCCCTGGCCAAAGCCCTGGAGATCGCCGAACAGATCAACGCGTGCGGGCCGCTGGCGGTGGAGGCGGTGAAGGCGTCCGTGTACGAGACGGCCGAGATGACCGAAGAGGAGGGACTGGCCGCCGAGTTGAAGCGGGGGTGGCCGGTCTTCGACACGGCCGATGCGAAGGAAGGGGCTCGTGCCTTCGCCGAGAAGCGGCCCCCCGTCTACAAGCGCGCGTAGGACCCCGTGGGGCGGCCGTGCTTCGGCTGCGGGTCGGCCTGTGGCTGGTCGCGCAGTTCCCCGCGCCCCTGAAGGGGCGCTCCTGTCGCCCCCCTCTCGAAGGAGGCAAGCCCCGATGTCCGCGATTCTCAAAGCCCCCCTCACCGTCGAGTTCCCGTTCACCCGGTCCCTCGGGCCCGTCCAGAGCGCCTTTCTCACCGGGCTCAGGGAGCGGGTCGTGCTCGGTGTGCGTACCGGTGACGGCAGGGTCCTGGTGCCGCCCGTGGAGTACGACCCCGTCACCGCCGAGGAGATCCGCGATCTCGTCGAGGTCGCGCCCACCGGCACCGTCACCACCTGGGCCTGGAACCACGAGCCGCGCCGCGGCCAGCCCCTCGACCGTCCCTTCGCCTGGGTGCTGGTGCGGCTCGACGGCGCCGACACGGCCCTTCTGCACGCCCTCGACGCGCCCGGCCCCGACGCCGTACGCACCGGCATGCGGGTCCGCGTGCGGTGGGCCGAGGAGCGGTCCGGCGCCATCACGGACATCGCCTGCTTCGAACCGTACGACGGCGAGCCGGCGGAACCGGCGGGCCACGGCGGCGCTTTCGACGACGCCGTCACCGGCATCGTCGCCGCCGCCCGCCTCGACTACACCTACTCGCCCGGCCGCGCCCAGACCGGCTACATCGAGGCCCTCGGCGACCGGCGCATCGTCGGCGAACGCTGTCCGATCTGCCGCAAGGTGTACGTCCCGCCCCGGGGCGCCTGCCCGACCTGCGGGGTGGCCACCGAGGAGCGGGTCGAGGTCGGTCCGGCCGGCACGGTCACCACCTTCTGCATCGTCAACATCAAAGCGAAGAACCTCGACATCGAAGTCCCCTACGTCTACGCCCACATCGCCCTCGACGGCGCCGGACTCGCCCTGCACGGCCGGATCGCCGGCATCCCCTACGACCGGGTGCGCATGGGGCTGCGCGTGGAGCCGGTGTGGACGGAAGGCGCCCGCTACCCCGACCACTACCGGCCCACCGGCGAACCCGACGCGGACTACGACACGTACAAGGAGCTGCTGTGACGCGCGAAGAAGCCCCGGGGGACCGTGACATCGCCGTCGTCGCCTTCGCGCAGACCGACCACCGGCGCACCAGCGAGGAGCTCTCCGAGGTGGAGATGCTCATGCCGGTGCTGCACGAGGTCATGGCGAGCACCGGGCTGAAGACGGCCGACATCGACTTCACCTGCTCGGGCTCCAGCGACTACCTCGCCGGCCGCGCCTTCTCCTTCACCCTCGCGCTCGACGGCGTGGGTGCCTGGCCGCCGATCTCCGAGTCGCACGTCGAGATGGACGGGGCGTGGGCGCTGTACGAGGCGTGGGTGAAACTCCGCACGGGGGACGCCGACACCGCGCTCGTGTACTCCTACGGCAAGTCCTCGCCGGGCTCGGTACGGGACGTCCTCACCCGACAGCTGGACCCGTACTACCTGGCCCCGCTGTGGCCCGACTCGGTCGCCCTCGCTGCCCTCCAGGCCCAGGCGCTCATCGACACGGGGGCCACGGACGAGCCGGCACTCGCGGCGATCGGGGCCCGCAGCCGCGCGGACGCCGCCGCCAACCCCCACGCGCAGCTACGGGGTTCGGTGCCGCAGGGGGAGTACCTGGTACGGCCGCTGCGCACCGGGGACTGCCCGCCCATCGGTGACGGGGCGGCCGCCGTGGTCCTCGCGGCGGGGGAGCGGGCCAGGGAACTGTGCGACCGGCCCGCCTGGATCCGGGGCATCGACCACCGCGTCGAGGCACACGGCATCGGCGTACGCGACCTCACCGACTCGCCGTCCACCCGGATCGCCGCCGAGCGGGCCGGAGTCCATGAACGGCCCGTCGACACCGCCGAGTTGCACGCCCCGTTCAGCTCCCAGGAGGTGATCCTGCGCAAGGTGCTGGGGCTCGACGAGAGCGTGTGCGTCAATCCGTCGGGCGGGGCGTCCGCCGCCAACCCGATCATGGCCGCCGGGCTCATCCGGATCGGCGAGGCCGCCGCCCGCATCCACCGGGGCGAGTCCGACCGGGCGCTGGCCCACGCCACCTCCGGCCCGTGTCTGCAACAGAACCTGGTCGCCGTACTCGAAGGGGATCCCCGATGAGCAAGGAGCCCGTGGCCGTCGTAGGCGTCGGCCAGACCAAGCACGTGGCGGCGCGCCGGGACGTGTCGATCGCCGGGCTCGTCCGGGAAGCCGCCCGACGGGCCCTCGACGACGCCGAGTTGAGCTGGGCCGACATCGAGGCCGTGGTCATCGGCAAGGCGCCCGACTTCTTCGAGGGCGTCATGATGCCCGAGCTGTACCTCGCGGACGCGCTCGGCGCGGTGGGCAAGCCCATGATGAGGGTGCACACGGCAGGCTCGGTCGGCGGCTCGACGGCGCTGGTCGCCGCGAGCCTGGTCGCCGCCCGCGTCCACGGCACGGTGCTCACCCTCGCCTTCGAGAAACAGTCCGAATCCAACGCCATGTGGGGGCTGTCCCTGCCGATCCCGTTCCAGCAGCCGCTGCTGGCGGGCGCGGGCGGCTTCTTCGCCCCGCACGTGCGCGCGTACATGCGGCGCAGCGGCGCCCCCGACACCGTGGGTTCCCTGGTGGCGTACAAGAACCGCCGCAACGCGCTGAAGAACCCGTACGCCCATCTCCACGAGCACGACATCACGTTGGAGAAGGTCCAGGCGTCGCCCATGCTGTGGGACCCGATCCGCTACTCGGAGACCTGCCCCTCCTCCGACGGGGCCGTGGCGATGGTCCTCACCGACCGGGCGGGCGCGGCGCGGGCGCCCCGGCCCGTCGCGTGGATGCACGGCGGCGCGATGCGCAGCGAACCGACCCTGTTCGCGGGCAAGGACAGCGTGTCGCCGCGCGCGGGACGGGACTGCGCCGCCGACGTGTACCGGCAGGCCGGCATCGTGGATCCACGCCGGGAGATCGACGCGGTGGAGATGTACGTGCCGTTCTCCTGGTACGAGCCGATGTGGCTGGAGAACCTCGGGTTCGCCGCAGAGGGGGAGGGCTGGAAACTCACCGAGTCCGGTGTCACCGAGCTGGACGGGGATCTTCCGGTCGACATGTCCGGTGGGGTCCTCTCCACCAACCCCATCGGCGCCTCCGGCATGATCCGGTTCGCCGAGGCGGCGCTCCAGGTGCGGGGCCTCGCCGGAGAGCACCAGGTCGAGGGCGCACGTCGGGTGCTGGGGCACGCCTACGGCGGCGGTTCGCAGTTCTTCTCGATGTGGCTCGTGGGCGCCGAGCCGCCCGCCTCCTGAACCCGCCCCTCACACGGCCTGTCGGCGGTGGGGGCCGATCGCTAGTCTGGCGGGCGGACGACGAACCGGGAGGAGCACGGACGTGGCCGAGACCACCATGCAGCAGCGATCCCTCGACGGCTGGCACAAGCCGGCGGAACTGGACCTGAGCAACGCGGACTGGCGGTCGAGCAGCCAGGGGCGGGGAGATGTCCAGATCGCCTTCGTCGAGGGTTTCATCGCCATGCGCAACAGCGGCAGCCCCGAGAGCCCCTCGCTGATCTTCACCCCCGCCGAATGGGGCGCCTTCGTGTCGGGGGCCCGTGAGGGCGAGTTCGACCTGACCTGAGCCGCCGCACGTGCCGTGTCGGTGGGCGGCCGGAGCCGCCCACCACCGGCGGGGTCAGCGCAGGGTGACCTCGCGCGGGCCGTTGTACGGCGCCAGCGACAGAACGGTCCGCGGTGTGCGCAGCCCCTCGCGCTCCGCGAACAACGCGCGCGCCGCCGCGAAGCCCACCTCGTCGCCCGCCACGACCGCGACCTCGTCGTACAGTTCGCGGACCGGGTCCACGAGTTCCCGACCGGGCTCCGTCTCGGTGCCCCAGATGTCCCACAGCAGTGTCTCGACCTTGTTCAGGGCCGCGAGATCGAGCCGGACGTTCCCGGCCACGAACCACTCACCGTTGAGCGGCCCCTCCTCCGGCGGGTGCAGGCCGAACGTCCGGGGGTCCGCCTCCCCCGCCCGGATCGCCCGCCACGCCTTGCCCGCGACCAGGAAACGGTCGCGCGGCACGTCCATCGGGTCGAAGTCGATGCTCCACGCGTCGGCGACCAGCGGCTCCGTCAGCTGTGCGTCGGCGAACAGCCAGCCCCGCGCCGGGTCCCAGTACTCGGTGACCACGTGGTCGGCGTGGAATCCGTTCTCGCCGAAGTAGGTGGCGAAGCCCGACCGCAGGCGGGCGGGCACGCCTATGTGGCGCAGGAGCGAGCAGTGCAGCAGCGAGAAGTCGCGGCACACCCCGACGAACCGGTCCCCGGGCTCGCGGCGGTGCGACAGGGGCGCGTCGTTCCGCTCGACGACGAGCCGCAGGATGTCGTCGAGGTAGCGCGTCTCGGCGTCGTCGTGCAGCCGCTCCGGTGCCACGGCGTGGCCGAACGTCCCGCCCTCGCCCCGATGGATCATCAGATCCCGTGCCACACGGGCGAGTCGGGCCGGATCACGCGGGAGATCGGCGTAGAGCGGGGCGAGGTCGCCCGGGTCGGTGAACGCGCTCTGCCCGGTGTAGAAGGCGGCGACATCCGGTGCGAGGTGGACGGGTGGCATGAGCGAACCCCCAGAAGGAATCGGCCGCGTGTTCGATTTACGGGCCGCTCCGCCTCACCGTGCCAAAATTCACCCGCAATTGTCCACAATTCGCGAGCGGGAGCGGGTCGCTGGAATTCCTCGTTCGCACGGCACCCGACTCGGATTAATGGATGAAGGCTCCCTTATCATTAGCGACATGGAGTACTCGATCAGCGGGGACGCACGGCTCGCCCTGGATCTCGCCCTGACCGTCCGCCACGGCGGCAGCGGCGATGTCACCGACGACCTGACCGACGTCATGGGGCTCGCCACCTGGGTCCGCGCCCACGCGGACAACCTGCCGGCCACCGTCGGCCCCCTCGTCGACGAGGCCACGCTCACCTCCGTACGCGACCTCCGCGGCGCCGTCCGCTCCCTCTTCGCCCGCGCAGTCGGCCCCGGCGAGCCCAGTCCCGCCGACGCCGCCCGGCTGCTGCCCGTCCCCGAGGCCCTGGCGCGCCTCAACGAGGCCGCCGCCCTCACCCCGACCGTCCCGGTCCTCACCTGGGGCCCCGGAGCCGACCCCGTCGTGCACCACCGCCCCGCCACCGGCGAGGACCCGCTCACCGCCGCCCTCGCCCGCGCCGCGCTCGCCTTCCTCGCGAGCCCTGAGCGACAGCGGCTGCGTGCCTGCCACGCACCACGCTGCGTGCGCTACTTCCTCAAGGAGCACCCCCGCCAGGAGTGGTGCAAACCCTCCTGCGGCAACCGGGCCCGAGTGGCCCGCCACCACGACCGCCACAAGAAGACCCCGGTCTGACAGCCGGGACGGTCGTTCCCGGCGCTCCCTCGGCTCCACCTGCGGACGGCACGCCGTACCATGGCGACATGTCCTTCCTCCGCCGCCGCAGTGCCACTCCCGCCGGGCCCGATTTCGACGTACTGGCCATGGATCCGGGCGACTGGCCGGGCAATCTCGGTGCCGGTCTGCTGCCCGCCCCCGACGGCAGCTGCCAGGGCGTCTTCCTGCGCTACGACCTCTACGGCGGCCGCGGCCCCGCGATGATCATCGGCAACCTCCCGGAGGGCTCCCCGGCGCGCGAGGTCGGCGACGACGAGATCCCCTTCGAGGTGGCCCAGCTGCTGGTCGCGCTGGAGAACGAGGAGGACATCACCGTCGTCGGTTCCGAGGACATGCCGGTGATGCAGGGCGACAACCTGCTGATCGTCCGCCGCCTCAAGCTCTCCGAGTCCCGGATCAGCTGCGTCCAGTTCGACCGCAGCGACAACGTCCTGGTGACCATCGCCGCCTGGGACCGCCCCATCACCGACGACCTGTACGCGCTGCTCAAGCCGCTCCCCGCGGAGCTCTTCCAGCAGGCCTGAGGGACGAAGAGGACGAACACGGGGAAGGGCCGGGCGCGCGCACCCGGCCCTTCCCCGCGTCCTCGCGCTCACGCGGCGGGCAGCACCCGCACATCCGCCGCCCGCACGAACGCCACCCGGTGGCCGAACTGGATCTCGTAGTAGAGGTCCTTGCCGACCACGACCCGGTGTCCGCTCGTGTCGAAGGAGACGGCGTAGTAGTACTCACCGGGCACCAGGCCCCCGGTGACGTACTTCTGGCCCTTGAGGAGCTTGTACGGCCACGGGGACACCGCCTGCGCGGGCACACCCGCCGGGTACGCCGCCGCCTCCGGGTAGGCGCGGCCGTACACCGGGATGTCCGCCAGACCGTCCCGGGGCGTCACGACCAGCCCGGCCGCGCCGACCGCCGTCGGCTTGCCCTGGGGGTTCTGGAACCAGGCCTTCTGCCCCAGGTACCAGATCGCCGTCCAGTCACCCTGCCGCTCCGCGACCGCGTACTGCTGGCCGGTCGACACCCGGGAACCGAGGTCGTTCACATCGATCGTCGAGGGACTGCCGTCCGGCCGCAGCCCGATGTCCTTGATCAGGGGTGAGGTCACATCGGGCCGGCTGTAGAGGCGTACGGCACTGGAACCGTGCACCGCGCAGGTCGCGCCGCCGGACCCGCAGCCAGTGAACGCGGGCCGGTTGGCGGCGTAGTCCGGGAGGACGGTGACCATGGTGCTGTCGCTGCCGGAGGTCGCGCCGAGCGGCTTGCCCAGCAGCTCGAAGTAGTGCCGCCAGTCCCAGTACGGGCCCGGGTCGGTGTGCATCCCCGGGATCGTCGCCGTCGTCGGACCGGGCACGGTGTCATGGCCCAGGATGTGCTGCCGGTCCAGCGGGACGTCGTACGTGTCGGCCAGGTACCTCACCAGCCGCGCCGACGTCCGGTACATGGCCTCCGTGTACCAGGCGTCGGGCGAGGCGAGGAACCCCTCGTGCTCAAGGCCGACCGATCCCGCGTTGACGTACCAGTTGCCGGCGTGCCAGCCCACGTCCTTGTGCTTGATGTGCTGAGCGATGTGCCCGTCCGTGGAGCGCAGCGAATAGTGCCACGACACGTACGTCGGGTCCTGGACCAGTTCCAGGGTGGTGTCCCAGTAGCCCTCGGTGTCATGGACGACGATGTACCGGATGGGCTGCGAGTTCGGCCGGTCCGCCAGGTCGTGGTTGCCGTAGTCGTTGTCGCCGAACTCCTGGTAGGGCGCCGGGATCCACTCGCAGGACACGGTGGTCGGGCACTGGGCACCGGTGGCGGCCTTGCGCAGTCCCGCCCGGGACAGCTGCCCGGTGTCGGCGGCGAGGTCCGGATCGGCGACCAGCGTCACCCGCTGGCCGGCGTCCGTGACGCGCTCGGCGCCGGCCCGGATGACCGCGAACACGTCGTTCGCGTACGCCGCCGCCGTGGCCCGGTCGTCGGCGCCCGAGAAGCGCGCCACCGCCCCGTACCAGTCCGCCGGGTCGGCGCTCGGTTCCGCGCCGAGCCGGCGCTGCGCGGCGGCGAGCAGCGCCGCACCGCCCGCCACGTTCGCCCCCGCGTCCGTGCGCAGTGTCCGCGCGGGCAGACCGGTCAGCTCGGCCGCCTTCGTCAACGTCCTGAGCCGGGCCGGGAGTTCGGACGGATCAGGCAGCTTCGCCTCGGGTACCGGGAGCGGCCGGGACTCGTCGCCGCGCGCGTCCTCCGTGCCCTCGCTGTGGTGCGGGGCCTCGGCCAGGGCCGTGCGCGCGTCGGTGAGATGCATGGGCCCGTAGCCGCCGGTCACACTGGGCGCGCCGCCGTGCGCGTCCCAACGGGACTGGAGGTACGAGACGCCGAGCAGGACGCTGCGCGGTACGCCGTACTTCTCGGCCGCGGCGGTGAACGCGCCCTGCAGAGCGGTGGAGGCCGAAGGCCGGCTCTCCGGCGGGGCGGCCCCCAAGAGGGGCAGCAGCAGGACGCCGGGAGCCACGGCGAGCGCCGCTCTGCGGACATGTCCGGGACGCGGGGTGGGCCTGCGGTCGGTGGGGGATCCTCGCAAGGCGGCCTCCTCTAACGGTGGGGCGTTGGCGGAGCGGCGGACCATGGACCCCTCCTGCCGGCGAAGCCGAGCGTGGAAGAGTGCGTCAGTGCTATCGGTCGGCCGACGATCCGTCAATCATGCCCCCGGGAGGCTGTTTCCCCGGTGATTGCCGGGTGCATGGCCACCCCCGGGTCATGACGAAGGCCCGCGGTGCGCCCTTGCGCAGGTACACCGCGGACCTTCGTATCCCCTCAGCGAGTTCCGACCGCCGCCCGTACGGCCTTGCGGGCCAGCTGGCAGTCGTCGTGCAGCCGCCTGAGCAGCAGCCGCTGTTCCTCGCCGGACGGCGCAGCAGCCGGGTGGGCCTGACCCGGTGCCGCCGGGGTCGAGTCGTGCATCGAACGCTGCACGGCCGTCTCGTAGGTACGGATCTCGCGGGTCAGTACGAGCATCAGGTTCACCAGGAACGCGTCCCGGGAGGCCGGGCCCGCCGACTGCGCCAGCTGACTGATCTGCCGCCGCGCCACCGGAGCGTCCCCGAGCACCGCCCACAGCGTCGCCAGGTCGTAGCCCGGCAAATACCAGCCCGCGTGCTCCCAGTCCACCAGCACTGGACCGGCCGGTGAGAGCAGGATGTTCGACAGGAGGGCGTCGCCGTGACAGAACTGGCCCATGCCCTGACGGCCCGACGCGTGCGCGATGCCGTGCAGGAGCTTCTGCAGATCGCCCATGTCCCGGTCGGTGAGCAGACCCAGCTCATGGAAGCGGGAGATCCGCTCCGCGTAGTCCAGCGGGGCGTCGAACGTCCCCGCCGGTGGCCGCCACGCGTTCAGCCGGCAGATCGCGCCGAGCGCCGCCCGGATGTCGGCGCGCGGCGGCGCCTCCACCGGATGCCGCTGCAGGGCCGCCACCCGGCCGGGCATCCGCTCGATGACCAGGGTGCAGTTGTCCGGGTCCGCCGCGATCAGCCTCGGCGCCCGCACGGGTGGGCGGTGCCGGACGAACGAGCGGTATGCGGCTATTTCGTGCCGGAGCCGCTCCTCCCAGATGGAGGAATGGTCCAGTAAACACTTGGCGACGGCCGTGCTGCGCCCTGTCGTGCCGACGAGCAGCACCGAGCGGCCGCTGCGGCGCAGCACCTGGACCGGAGTGAACTCCGGACAGATGCGGTGCACCGAGGCGATCGCCGTGCGCAGCTGCGCGCCCTGAGGGCCGGACAAGTCGATTCTCCCGCTGAGCGGTTGGGTGCCGAGCCCCGGCACACGCCGCGTCCGGCCGCCACCGAGCATCGGGGCCGTCGTACGCGTGGGGTCGAGGTAGGGGCCGCTGCTGCCCGGCTGGCGGGGGTGCAGCGACCGGGGAGGGGCGGACACGGAGGACGATGCTGCGTACATGGGGGAAGACAGATCCCTTCGTGTGCCGGCGATGTCACGCGCTACCCGCCCCGGCCGTACCGGGGACACCCTGGGGAGTGCCCGTCGGGGCGACCGGGTCGGGGTGGCGCTTTCCTACCTGACACCGGATGGCCCCTGGCACACCATGTAGCGCACCCTGGCGAAGCCTGGCGAATAGTCCCCGAGCAACTGACAGCGGGCTACATTCAACTCAGCCGAGAACCTGGGGGCTTGACGTGAGCGGACAACCCAATACCCGACTCGCGGACCTGTTCGGCCTGGCCGGCTGGTCCAAGGGAGAGCTCGCGAGGCTGGTCAACCGGCAGGCGGCGGCCATGGGCCACCCCCAGCTGGCGACCGACACCTCACGGGTACGGCGGTGGATCGACATGGGAGAGGTCCCGCGCGATCCCGTGCCACGGGTGCTGGCGGCGCTGTTCACCGAGCGTCTCGGCCGTGTCGTGACCATCGAGGACCTCGGTCTGGTCCGGCACGGGCGTACGGGGAAACGGCAGGGCGGCGGGAGTGTGGAACATCCCGACGGTGTGCCGTGGGCGCCCGAACGGACTGCCGCGGTCCTCACCGAATTCACGGGAATGGACCTCATGCTCAACCGACGCGGCTTGGTGGGTGCGGGCGTCGCGCTCACCGCGGGATCCGCACTCAGCAGCGCCATGCACGACTGGCTGCACACCGATCCGGCCCTCGCGGCCGACGCCCCGGAGATCGACGACCCCCTGCACGCCGACCCCGCTGGGTTCGACCGTTACGAGGCCGCCCCCATCGGGTCGCAGGAGATCGAGGAACTGGAGCGCTCGGTCGAGGTGTTCAGGGCCTGGGACGCGGCCCGCGGCGGCGGGCTGCAGCGCAAGGCTGTCGTGGGACAGCTCAACGAGGTGGGAGGCATGCTCTCCTACCGCCACCCGGAACATCTCCAGAGGCGCCTGTGGGGCGTCGCCGCCAACCTCGCCGTCCTCGCCGGCTGGATGTCGCACGACATCGGCCTCGAACCCACCGCCCAGAAGTACTTCATCATCGCCGCCCACGCCGCCAGGGAGGGCGGTGACCGGCCCCGCGCCGGCGAGGCCCTCTCCCGGGCGGCCCGACAACTGGTGCACCTCGGCAAGCCCGACGAGGCGCTGGACCTCATGAAACTCGCCCAGTCCGGATCCGGCGAGCAGGTCCTGCCGCGCACCAAGGCCATGCTCCACACGGTCGAGGCCTGGGCACAGGCCTCCATGGGCAAGGGCCAGGCCATGCGCCGCACCCTGGGCCAGGCCGAGGACCTCTTCGTCTCCGACCGGGGGGACGTGCCGCCGCCGAGCTGGATGCAGATGTTCAACGAGGCGGATCTGTACGGCATGCAGGCCCTGGCCTACCGCACCCTCGCGGAGCACGAACCGGCCGCGGCCCAGCACGCCCGGCACTACGCGGAGAAGGCGTTGGACCTCAGGACGAACGCCCAGGGGAGGTCGCAGATCTTCGACTACCTGTCGATGGCCTCGGCCTGCTTCATCGGCGACGACCCGGAGCAGGCGAGCGGGTACGCGCGCCTGGCGCTGGCGTCGATGGGCTCCAACTCCTCCCACCGCACCTGGGACCGGCTGCGTGAGATGTACCGGCTCACCGGTCAGTACTCCAGCTATCCGAAGATCCAGGACCTGCGGGAGGAGATCAAGCTCTCCCTGCCCAAGCCCCAGTCGAAGAACAAGGGCGGCGGCGCCCCGGCGTGACCGTGAGGGGCCCGCTCCTCAGGAGCTGACCCGGGCGACGAGCACGCACGCGTCGTCCGTACGCTCCCTCTCGCCGAACTCCTCCAGCACTGTCCGTACACACTCCTGGGCCGTACGCGCCTCGCCGAACCGCGGGGCCAGGTCCAACAGCCGCTGGACGGCTGCCTCTCCTCCCCGCCGGGGGACCAGCCCATCGGTGTGCAGGAGCAGCAGATCGCCTTGTTCGAGCGTCACTTCGGCCTGCCCGTAGACGGCACCCGAGGTCGCTCCGAGCAGCACGCCGTCCGGCGGGGGCAGCGCGCGCCCCGTCCCGTCGCGGAACAGCAGCGGGGCGGGGTGTCCGGCCTGCGCCCAGACGAGGGTGCGGGTCGCCGGCCGGTAGCGGCAGCAGACGGCGCTGCCGAGCGCCGGCTGCACCGTGGTGTCCAGTAACTGGTTGAGGCAGGCCATCAGCCGGCCCGGCTCGGTGCCCGACATCGCC
Organism: Streptomyces akebiae; assembly: GCF_019599145.1. Lineage (NCBI taxonomy): Bacteria > Bacillati > Actinomycetota > Actinomycetes > Kitasatosporales > Streptomycetaceae > Streptomyces > Streptomyces akebiae. The sequence goes on from NZ_CP080647.1 coordinate 9,860,579, forward strand.
ATGCCGCGCAGCGCGCCGATCAGCATCGCCATGCCCGAGGTCACGGTGACGCCGTGCCCGGTGAGGTCGCCGACGCTCAACAGGCTCTCACCACCCGGCAGTTCGAGGGCGTCGTACCAGTCGCCGCCGATCAGCGAGCTCGTCGAGCAGGGCAGGTAGTGGGCGGCCAGGTCCAGCTTCTCGGGGCCCTGCTGCGGGAGCCGCAGGGAGCCGCGCCACGGCGGCAGCACGGCCTCCTGCAGCTCGACCGCGAGCCGGTGCTCGGTCTGTGCGATGTGCCGCTGGCGGTGCAGCGAGTCACGGGACTCGCTCACCACCCGCTGGCTGCGCCGCAGTTCGCTGACGTCCCGCAGGACGGCCCACATGGAGGCCGTACCGCCGTCGTCGTCGAGCACGGGCTCGCCCATCATGTGCACGGTGCGCACTCCGCCGCCGGGGAGCACGATCCGGAACTCCCCGTCGATGCGTTGCGCGTCGATGAGGCAGTCCGTGACCATCGCCGTCAGTCGCGGACGGTCCTCGTCGAGAACCAGCGACGGCAGTTCGTCCAGGGTGAGCGGTGGGGCGGAGGGGTCGCGGCCGAGGATCTGGAACAGCTCGCCGGACCAGCTGGCCTCGTCCGTCAGGAGGTTCCACTCGGCGCTGCCGACCCGGCTGAGCAGCGACTCGCGCCGTGGGGCCGGGGGCGGCGCGACCGGGACGCCGGCCGTGTCCGCTGGGACGGGCGGCGGGGCGGGCCCGTCCCGCAGCTGGGCCAAGTGGTCGTCGAGATCGCTCAGTTGATGCAGGGCCAGGTCGTAGAGCGCCCGCTGCCAGCGGATCTCGGGATCGGCTTCGTCGGCGGGCGCGTCACGTCGTACGGCGTCCACATCGCCCAGCAGCCGTCGCGTCTGCGAGATGAGCGCGTCGACCGTGCCGCGTCGGGGCGGCTGGGCGGCGGGGCGATCCGCAGAGAGAGGGGACGGCATCACGTACTCCGATGGGGGACGGTACGACCAACGCTGACGTAAGGGCCGATTACGACTGTTGCACAGCCCGCGACGCGCTGTAAGGGATTTGGCAAGACACGATACGGTGGTGCTTCCGGCATATGCCAGCGTCCTCGCGGTCGGGGTCGCCCACCGCGGGTCGATACGCATCCCGAGGGTCCAAGTCGTAGGAATCGTACGTGACTTGACGGACCGTCGACCGCATTCACACATCATTCATTCCCCTGTTCGAGGGGCATATGTGCGAGCGTTTCCCAGGGATGGTGCGTGACATGGGTCACAGAGGTGAATCCAGGAGGCCGCGTCCTGCGAAACCTCTCGGCAGGAAGAGCTTCATCCGAAACGGAGACCGTTCATGACCGTCACGCTGGAACAGCCCGCCCGCGCACTCCTCGTCACCGACGAGGACCGGGAGGTCCCGGTGCCCGCGAGCCTGCGCTATTCCTCCGACGATCCGCTGGCCGTGCACCTCGACTTCCCGGCCGACATCTCGCTGAACGGTTCCATGGTGACCTGGACCTTCTCCCGTGGACTGCTGGAGGAGGGCGTACGGACCCCCGCGGGCGCCGGTGACGTGCACATCCGGCCCAGCGGCCGGTTCCGCACGGTGGTGGAGCTGCACTCCCCCTACGGCATGGCCCTGCTCAGGTTCGAGAAGGCGGCGCTCCAGCGCTTTCTGCTGCGCAGCTACGCCGTCGTAGCCGCCGGGAGCGAGGAGGTGGGCCCCGCGCTCGACCGGGGCCTGACGTCCCTCCTGCGGGGTGTCTGATGTTCCTCGCGGCGGCGCTGCGGCGGGTGCGGGGCGGGGCTCAGTAGCGCAGGACGCCCGCGATGCCCCGGGCGTCGCCGAGCGCGCCGTCGGGGACGAAGCGGACCTCCGCGCCGGTGTCCAGGCACCGCTCGACGATCTCGTCCACGATGTCCTCGCGGACGTCGAGGTCGCCGCTCTCGGCCGGCACCAGATGCCCGCCGCCGTCGCCGTCCGCGCGGACGGCCGTCCGGAAGTTCTCCTCGACGGCCAGCAGCTGGATCCGGCCCTGCTGGGCGTTCTGGCGGACTTCGTCGACCCCGGCGGCGAACGCCTTGTGACCGCGCGCCGCTTCGAGCCGGCGCGCCACGGTGTCGACGTTCCTGCGGTCCTCGGCGGCGACCATGGGCCGGACCGCCTGCCACACCGCCTCCGGGGTGCCGTGCGCGAGACCGCCGTGGGGAATGTGGGCGGCGTCCCGGGTGACCGTGCCGATCTCGTCGAGCAGGGACAGCGCCGCCGTCTCGCCGGTGACGTACAGGGGCCGCTGCCGGGTGCGCAGCACCCGGGCCACCGCGGTGTCGGCGTCGCGCAGGAAGTGCCGGGTGTCCTCGTCGCGGAAAGTCGACGGCAGATCGCCGATCCGCTCCTGCCGCTCGGCGTCGAAGTTGTCGCGGTCCCTGGTCATCGGGAACCCTCCGGTCTGCGCCTCGGTGACGCGGTGGCCGCCGCCGTTCCACAGGGTGACCCGGTCGGCGGAGACCGCGAGCACCCAGAACGGCCGCTCGGCGGCCTGTGCGGCCACCAGGTTCCGGGTGAGGAAGGTGTCCGAGAGCACCACACGCTCCGGCACCGGGCGGGTCAGCGACCACACCTGGTGCTCCCCGGGCGCGGCGAAGATGGCCAGGCCGTCCTCGGCGTGCGTCAGATCCACCTCGGCCAGTGCCCGGTCCAGCTGCTCGACGACGTCGTTGCGCCGCTCCCGGGTGACGGCGGGATCGTGTTCCAGCCGCTTCTTCGCCTCGGCCACGACATTGCGCAGCCGGACCGGGTCCTGGGCGTTGTCGGGCTCCCGGCGGTGCGTCGGCGTCAGTACCGAGACCGCGGGGTAGGGCCGCGGACGGCGCAGTTCGATCAGGGTCGTGGGACTGAGGGCATGCTCCATCTCTTCACGATAGGACTGATTCACGCATCGGGCATTTGGGGTAATCGGCTGCCCCGTGCGGGCCTCTCGCACGGGGCGGCGGGGTGCGGCGAAAGAGCCCGTCGGCGCGCACCGGTGAGGGCGCGCCGACGGGCTCATCGACGTGGGGACTGTGGTGGCGGTCAGCCGACTTCCTTCTTCAGCGCCTTGTCGGCGGCGGCCTTGGACGGCTTCCACCAGGTCGTCACGGGCTCCCAGACCTTCACCTTCTTGGAGGCGCCCAGCTGCTTCAGCGTGAACGTGCGGCCGTAGAGGTTGGGGTTGGCCGACACCGTGATCGTGCCGACACGACGCGCCTGCGGGTCCTTGAGGTCGGCGATCGTGCGGACCGCGGCGTACACCGTCTTCCCCGCGCCGACCTTGTACGGGCCGCTCTCGCCCGACGGCACCGGCTGGGCCGCCCCGTCGAGGTCGCCGAAGGTGACGACGGGAAGGCGGTCGATCGTGCAGGCGCGGGTGCCGGTGTTCTTGACGCTGATGTGCACGATCCTCGCGTCCTTCGCCTGCTTGGCCCCCAGCTTGAGGACCTTCGACTTGCAGACCGGGGTCTTCGCGGCGGGCTGTGCGGCGAGCCCCTGAGGGGCGGCGGTGAGGAGGAGCGCGGCGCCGGCGGTGGCGACGGTGGAGACGGTGAGCAAGGAGCGGATACGCATCGGTGGAATCCCCCAGTTTCGGTCACATACGGGTACGGCACGCGCAAACGTGACGTCTGCCCAGTGTGACGGCCGGGATGCGCCCGGGGTTGTGCCGGATGCGCGCGTGTTGCACGCCCGATGCTCAATCGTCGACTCCGCATGAACTCCCGTCGTCCGGCAGCGTCCCGAACAGCAGGAAGTCGTCGACCTTCTCGTGCACGCACTTCGACGACCCGTACCCGGTGTGCCCCTTGCCCTTGTTGTCGAGGACGACCGCCGAGGAGCCGAGCCGCTTCGCCGTCTCCACGGTCCACCGGTACGGGGTGGCCGGGTCGCCCCGGGTGCCCACGAGCAGCATCTTCGGGGTGTCGACGTCCCGCACCTCCTCGCGGATGAAAGCGGTTCCCGGGGGGCGGCCGTAGCACATCAGCACCTGGGTGAGCCGGTACCGGCCGAACACGGGGGAGGCGTCCTCGTAGGCGGCACGCAGGTCCTCCAGATTGTCGGTGATCTTCTTCGCGGTGGGCCGGTCGGGGTCGTCGGCGCAGTTGATCGCCATGAGCGCGGCGGGGAGGTTGTCCAGCGGGATCTCCTCGATGTCGACCAGGCCGTCGTGCGGGGTCGGGCTGCCGGACGGGGTGGGGTCGACGGGTTCGTGCGGGCGGGTCGGCGCCGAGCCGCGGTAGGGGGTGGCCGGTGGGGCGAAGCCGCCGCCCGTGAGCGCCATGACGCCTCGTGTGTCCCCGTCGTGGACGAGCATGTTGAGCGCCTGGGTGAGCATGGGCCACAGCTGTTCGCTGTAGAGGGCGTGGCTGACGGCGCCCACCAGGTCCTGGCCCGTGAAGTCCGGCCCGAAGTCCGACGGCACGGGGTTCTCGTCCAGCGAGTCGACCAGCGCCACGACCTGCTCACGGGCCGAGCGGGAGTCCTGCCCGAACGGGCACGTCAGCTCCTCGGTGCAGGCGTCCAGGTAGTCCTCCAGCGCGGTCTGCTGACCCTGCGCACCCACCAGACCCTGCTCGGTCAGCGGTTCGCTCAGGGTGTCCACCCCGTCGAGGGCCATCCGGCCCACCTTCTCGGGGAACTGCGCGGCGTACACCGTGCCCAGCCGGGTGCCGTAGGAGAAGCCGAGGTAGTTGAGCTTCTTGTCGCCGAGGGCGGCGCGCATCACGTCGAGGTCGCGGGAGGCGTTGAGGGTGCCTATGTGCGGCAGCACCTGGCCGGAGTTCTCCTGGCATTCGGCGGCCGCCCGCCGCAGCCGTTCGAGCGCGGCCTTCGGGTCGTCGGCGTCCTCACCGCCGTCGGTCGCCTCCAGCGCCTCGTCGGTGCCGTCGCCGCAGCTGACCGGGGAGGAACGGCCCACGCCGCGCGGGTCGAAGGAGACGACGTCGTAGCCCTTGGTGAGGTCCATGAAGTCCTCGCCGACGTAGGCGAGTTCGGGTACTCCCGGGACGCCGGGGCCGCCGAAGTTCAGCAGCAGCGAGCCGCGTGAGTCGCCGGTGGCCCGATAGCGGGCCATCGCCAGGTCGAGGGTGCCGGCCTGGGGCCGTGTGTAGTCGATCGGCACGGTGACCTTGCCGCAGCGCAGATCCCGGGGCATCTCCATACCCGTGCACTTCGACCACTTGATCTTCTGGTCGTAGAAGCGGCTCAGGTCGGGCCGGCCGGCGTCCTTGTCGTCGTCGGCGCCCGCCGTCAGGGCGGGCAGCCCGGCCCCCAGCAGGGCGAGCACCGCGACCGCGGCTCCGGTGAGAGGGCGCCGTCTGTGCGTTGACCGCATGCGTGCCTCCAGGGAAGCCCGGCCAGGGCGGCCGGGGACGACCCCCGGATCACCATAGGCGGCCCCTCGGGGCCACGCCTCCCGGAGGGCGGGCGGCCCGGAGGTGCCGTACTCTCCGCCGTGTCCAGGACGTACACCGGTGGCGCGCGGGTAGCCCGTACGCGTGAACCGGGCCGTCGGACCGGCCCGGCGTGCCGCGAGGTCGGCCGTTTCCGGCGTCGCGGCCGTGATCGGGCTTCGGCGAGGATGCTGCGGGGCACGGCCGACCACCGTGCCCGCGGTCGCACGGCGGCCGCGCACTCGCGACCTCAGCGAAGGAGCGCAGAGATGACCTCTCCGGGCCATCAGGACCTCGTCGTCACCCGGGCCACGCTCGACGACTGGGCGGTGGTCGCCCGGTGGGCCGGGGACGAGGGCTGGAACCCGGGCCTCTCGGACCCGGCGTGCTTCTTCGCGCAGGACGCCGAGGGCTTCTTCATCGGCCGGCTCGACGGGGAACCCGTCTCCTCCGTCTCCGTCGTCACCTACGGCGACGACTACGCCTTTCTCGGCTTCTACCTGGTCCGCCCGGACCTGCGCGGCCAGGGCCACGGCCTCGCCACCTGGAAGACCGCGCTCGCCCACGCGGGCGACCGCACCGTGGGCCTCGACGGCGTGGTCGCGCAGCAGGACAACTACCGGCAGTCCGGCTTCGAGCCCGCCCACCGCACCTTCCGCTACTCCGGCGTGGTGCCGGAGCCCGCCGTACCCGCAGATGTCCGGCCCGTGCGCGATGCCGGGCTTCTCGCGGCGTACGACGGGGCCTGTCACCCTGCCGACCGCCCCCGCTTCCTGGAGCACTGGCTGACCGCCGAGGGACACCGGGCCCTCGCGCGGATCGTCGACGGGCGGCTCACCGGCTACGGCGTCATCAGGCCCGGCCGGGACGCCCTGCGCATCGGTCCCCTGTTCGCCGACACCGCCGACGACGCCCGCGCGCTGTTCGCCGGACTGGCCGCCGAGGCCGCGGGCCGAGAGCTGGCCGTCGACGTGCCGGAGCCGAACACGGAGGCCGTGGCACTGGTCGAGGAGTACGGACTGACGCCCTCCTTCGAGACGGCCCGCATGTACACCGGTCCGATCCGGCCGTACGCGGTGGAGCGCGTCTTCGGGGTCACCACGCTGGAACTCGGCTAGGCGCCTTCCGCGGGACGTCCGGTGGAGGCGCTGCGCCGGCTCTCCGGGGAGGAGGCAGCGGCGTCGCCCGGCTCGGCGGGCGGGACGGCGTCGCCCCGCCGGAAGGCCCACTCCATGCGTGGCTCGACGACACAGCGGAGCGCGGCCCGCACGGGGGAGGTGCACAGCAGGGTGATGCCGCCGATCGCCACGGCCGTGACCGCGAGTTCCCCGGGCGGGGTGTGCAGCCACTCGACGGCGTACCAGTCCCTGAAGCGCGCCCACTTGATCACGAAGCCGTGCAGCAGATAGCCGTACATCGTGCCCGCGCCCAGCGCCGTGAACCACAGGTGCCGACGTGGCACCCAGGCCAGGAAGCACGCCGTCAGCAGCACCGCCAGACAGAACAGGGCGGGCGTGGTCAGCAGGCCGGCCCAGCGGGTCACGCCCTGGCCGGTGACGCTGCCCCGGTGGTAGAACCAGCCGGCGTCGAACCACGGAGCCACCCGGTAGGCCACCAGGAACGCCCCGAGACCGACCGGGAGCAGCAGCAGCCGTACCCGGCGGGTGCGCAGCCGTTCGAAGTGCTCGGCCCGCAGGGTCAGTCCCAGGACGAAGAACGGCAGGAAACCCAGCACCCGCTGGATGGAGACGTCGCCGCCGAGATCCGGTGAGACCGCCGCCAGCGTCGCCAGGCCCAGTGCGACCGGCAGCGGGTGACGCAGCATCAGCCACAGGGGCGTGGTCAGCCGCCAGATGAAGAGCGCGACCAGGAACCACATCACGTACCAGGGGTCCAGCAGGCTCAGTGGATAGCCCGGGTCGTCCTGCGCCCACCGGTAGAAGAGGGTGTACGCCGTCTCGAACACGACGTACGGCAGGGCCACGCCCGTCAGCAGCCGCTTCAGCCGGCCGGGCGCCATGTCGAAGCTCCGCGAGAAGTACCCGGAGATCAGGGCGAAGGCGGGCATGTGGAAGGCGTAGACGGTCAGGTACGCGGCCGTCACGGTCCGGCTGCCGTACGTCAGCGGCTCCCACGCGTGCCCGCAGGCCACCAGGACGATGGTGAGGTACTTCGCGTTGTCGAAGTACGGGTCCCGCGAGGTCGGCCTCGCCCGCGGCCGTTCCCCGTGGGGCGGGGCGGCGGGGGAGGGGCGGGTGTGCTGCACCACGTCTTCGGGCATCGGTGAGAAGTCTCCGGACGACGACGACTGAACCCGGACCGCCTGCCCCGTCACGCCGGTCTCAGTCGTCCTCGACGACATCACCGACGCATGTGGCGCGGAATCGTCGACGAGAGCACCCGCGCCTTCCGACCGGCTCCGGCCCCTCGCCCGGCTCGCACCCCGCGGCGTGGGCCCGCCACACACGGCGTCCCACGACGACACTCGTACGGCCCTCGCCGGGCCGGATCGGCGAGGGCCGTACGGGCGTACGCCCGCAACGCGCCGGAGTGGTGAGAGAACGGTCGAATTCCGTTGCCAGGGTGAACGACTGATGATGGAGTGAGCACCATGGATCACGCTGCTGTGCTGGCACTGTTCGACCGGGACATGCGAGAGGGCGCCCGCCCCGACGGGCCCGGAGCCCGGATCGAGCGCGTGGGCGGGGTGGTGCGCCAGGTCGGTTCCGAGCAGGGCTGGAGCGGCGTCGTCTGGTCCGACCTGGACGAGGCGGGCGCCGACGCGGCGATCAGCGAGCAGATCCGGTACTTCTCCGGGCTCGGACGTGACTTCGAATGGAAGCTGTACGGCCACGATCTCCCCGTCGACCTGGGACACCGTCTGCGTACGGCCGGTTTCACACCCGCTCCGGAGGAGACGCTGATGGTCGCCGAGGTCGCCGACCTGACCCTCGACGTCGAGCCGCCCGAGGGCGTGCGGATCCTGCCGGTCACCGACCGCGCGGGCGTGGATCTGGTGGCCGACGTCCACGAGAAGGCCTTCGGCACCGACAGCTCCCGGATGCGCCACCAGCTGCTGGCCCAGCTCACCGGCGACACCGAGACGGTCGTGGCCGTCGTGGCGCTCGCCGGGGACGTACCGGTGAGCGCCGCCCGGATGGAGCTGCTGCCCGGCACCCGTTTCGCCGGACTGTGGGGCGGCGGCACCGTCGAGAGCTGGCGCGGCCGGGGCGTCTACCGGGCCCTGGTCGCCCACCGCGCCCGGGTCGCGGCCGACCGCGGCTACCGCTACGTCCAGGTCGACGCGCTGGCCCGCAGCCGCCCGATCCTGGCCCGCCTGGGTTTCGAGCCGCTCACGACGACCACGCCGTACGAGTACGCGGTGGGGAGCACGGCGGCCGCCTGACCGCCGGTCACAGGTCGAGCTGGTACTCGATCGCCGTGTGCGTGGGCCGGTAGCCGAGCGCGTCGTTGACCCGGCGCATGGGGAGGTTCTCCTCGGCGGTGTCGGTGAGCAGGGCCAGCTCAGGGGCCAGGCCGTGGGCGTGGCGGATCGCCTCCGCCTTCATCCGCAGCCCCAGACCACGGCCTCGGTGCTCGGGCAGCACGGCCGTGCCGTAGTGCTGCCCCTCGCCCTTGCCGTCGCCCGGCAGGACCAGACCCGACAGGACCGGACCCGGCAGGACCAGCTCCGAGAACCCGACGATCGCGCCGCTCGACGTGTGCACGGCGGCCACCGTGTACAGCACGTCGCCGCGCTCGGCGATCGCCTCGGCGGCGGCCATGACCCGCTCGACGTCCCAGACGACCGTGCCGTAGTCGGTGTCGCCCATCGGCATGTCGTCCATCGCGCGGCGCGAGGCGGCGTAGGTGTCGGCGAGCTCCGGCGGTACGACGCCCGTCCAGCGGGTCAAGTGGTAGCCCGGGCACGGCTGTTCGAGGATCCGGGTGAGGTGGTCCGGGTCGATACCGGCGAGTTCCAGCCGGGCATACACCAGCGACAGCACCCGGCGGAAGCCGCGTGCCGTGAGGAACGCGTCGGCGGGGGAGTCCCGGTCGGCCTGGGCGATGACGGCACGTCGCCGCTCGTCGCGCGCCGAGGCGATGGCCGCGTCGAGCAGCGCGGTGCCGACGCCCCGCCGTCGCTCGGCCGGGTGCACGGAGACGTCCAGCTCCGCGAGGTGGGCCTGCCCTTCCTTGGTGAACAGCCGCAGAAAGGCCGTCCCGAGGGGTGTGCCGTCCTCCCCGGACGCCAGCCAGGCCGACCGACGGCTCGACGGAGTGACCGTGGGGTCGGTGAGGTGCGTGAGGTGGGTGACGCGGGGCGACAACGGGGCTCCGGGGGCGGTCGACGGACGAACGGCGGCGCCCGGCGACGCTAGCCGCCGGGCGCGTTCGTCCGCAACGCGATTCCGGACGGGCGCGGGCGCCCGCCGTCGCCCCCGGGTCCGCTCAGCGGCGGGCCCGGGTTCGGTCCAGTGCCACGACGCCCAGGGCCGCCAGGGCGATCTGGATGAGCCACTCGATCCAGTCGACGCCACCGGTGTCGGCCACACCGATCCCCGCGGCGAGCGCGCTGCCGATCAGCGCGGCGACGATGCCCACGAGGATCGTCAGCAGGATGCCGATGCGCTGGCGACCCGGCACGACGAGCCGGCCGAGCACGCCTATGACAATGCCGATGACGATGGCACTGATGATGCCGTCGATCTCCATCTGAACTCCGCCCCTTGTCGTCGGGATCCCCGCAACGGTGCGAGTGCCCTTCGAACGCGAGTGCAGTCCGTTTCCGTTTCATCTTCTTCACGGGCCCGCCACCCGTCCGGCGCCTGCCGGCCCGTCAGGTGCCCGGCGCCCGTCAGGTCTCCGGCACCCATCCCGTGACGGCGAGCACCTCCGCCGCGATGTCCATGACGGTGCGCCCGTCGGTCGCGACGCGGACGGTGTCCGCCGGTGCCCGTTCGTCCAGCAGGCGTGCCTTGCGGGCGCTGCCGGCCAGTTCCCTCTCCAGCTCGGAGCCGATCTCCCGCCCCCTCAGCCGCCGTTCGGTCGTCGCGTCGGAGGCGGTCAGCAGCACCCGCACGATGCGGACGTCGGCGCCCATGGCCCGCCGGAAGGTGGCCGCGGTCTCGGAGAGCACGCTCAGGGTGTTGGTGTAGACGAGCCGCCGGTGGCCGAGGGCGGCGTAGGTGCCCCACACCGCGGTGAGGTTGCGCTCGACGATCGCGGCGCGGTGCGGATCGTCGGCGGGCGCCGGGTGCACCTGCCCCATGAAGTCGCCCTCGATGAGGGCGTGCGCGACCTCGGCGTGCCGCAGCCGATCGGAGATCTCCCAGCCCACCGTCGACTTGCCGACCCCCGCCCGACCGCCGATGAGCAGTACCTCGGCACGATCCATCTAGCCCGCCACTCCCGCCGAGCCGAGGCTCGGATGCGTCGCGCAGCGCAGGGCCTCGCGGATCACCGTCGCCGGGTCGCCCTCGTGGTAAGGACGTTCCGAGGACTCGATGCCGTCGAGGAACTCCTGGTAGCGCACGGCGTAGGCGAGGTGTGCCAGTGGTTCGGCCAGGCTGAGCGCGCGAGCGGGGTCGCTCTCCGGGGCGTGGGCCCTCCAGGCGTCGACCCAGACCCGGACGGCCGTGGAACGTACCGCCTCGGGCAGGAAGTCGTACAGGCGCAGACAGTCCAGTACGGGATTGCCCCAGTGGGCGTCGGCGAAGTCCACGACGACCGGTGGCCGGCCGTCGCTGCGCCAGTTGCCCGGATGGAAGTCGGCGTGCACCAGCGTGTCGGGGAGGCCGCACTGCGCGAGTCGGTCCCAGCGGCCCGCCAACACCCTTGCGCTGTCCCGTTCCTGTTCGGTGATGTCCAGTCCGGCCCGGCCGTCGAGCAGGGCGTGCGCCAGTCTGCCCAGGATCGGGTCCCGTCGGTCCCGCAGTCCGGGGGGCCGTCGGCCGGCCAGGGCGGCCTGCGCGGCGACCATGCGGCGTACGGCCGCCTCGACCGTCTCGGCGTCGGCCGACCAGCAGTCCTCTCCGGGGATGTGCTCCAGCAACACCCGCCGCTCACCGGCGGCGAGGACCGTCGGGACGAGTCCCGGGTCCACCCGGGCGAACGCGGCGATGACGGCGGCCTCGTCGGTGGCGAAGCGCGGTGTCGCCTTGAGCCAGACCGGTCCCTGACCGGTGGGCAGCCTGAAGAGGCCCGCCAGGTTCCAGGTCCGTCGCTGCTCGACCGGTCCCGTCACCGGCCGCCCCAGCGCGGCCAGGGTCCCCGAGGCCCAGCCGAGCAGTTCCCGCAGCCCGTCGGCGCGTGCCCACGGGGAGCGCAGGGGGTCGTCCGTGTCCAACGGTCCGCGGTCCTCGGGGCATCGCTCCAGCCTGCCGGGCCCGGGAGGGTCCAGCGCCTCCACGTGGTACGTCACATGCCCGTCGCGCCCGCTCTCACCCCCGTCGACGGCCAGCATCCGCAACACGAACACCCTCACCCCGAGTGCGCGTTCCAGCCGCTCCACGACGGGCGCGACCTCGGCCCACCACGGAACGTCGACGGGGAACGGGCCGGTGACACCGAGCAGTTCCGCTCCCGAGGTCACCCATGCGCTGAAAGTCCGACTCACGGCGACAGTGTGCGCAGACCCTCGGGTGATTGACATGCAGGTAATTACCTGCATAACGTGGGGTGTGCGATCAGAGAGCGACCCGGGAGTGGACAAGGTCTTCAAGGCGCTGGCCGACGAGACCCGCAGGAGGCTGCTGGACCGGCTGCACGAGCACAACGGGCAGACGCTGGGCGAGCTGTGCGCGCGGATCGACATGGCGCGGCAGTCCGTGACGCAGCACCTGGCCGTCCTGGAGGCCGCCAATCTGGTCAGCACGGTGCGGCGGGGGCGGGAGAAGCTGCACTACCTCAATCCGGTCCCGCTCCACGAGATGCAGGAGCGCTGGATCGACAAGTTCGAGCGCCCCCGGCTGAGAGCGCTCGGGGCCGTGAGACGACGAGCCGAGGAAGCCATGACCGACAAACCCGCGTTCGTGTACGTCACCTACATCGCGAGCACGCCCGAGAAGGTCTGGGAAGCGCTGACCAGCGCCGACCTGACCGCCGACTACTGGGGGCACCGCAACGAGTCGGACTGGCGACAGGGTTCGCGCTGGGCCCATGTCCGCACCGACGGCTCCGGTGTCGAGGACGTCGTCGGCGCGGTCGTGGTGAGCGAGCCCCCGACCCGGCTGGTCACCACCTGGACCTCCCCGGAGAACGAGGGCAGGGAGGAGACCTGCTCGCGGGTCACCTTCGACATCGAGGCGCACGCCGACATCGTCCGGCTCACCGTGACCCATGAGGACCTGGAGGACGAGGGCGCGCTCGCCGAGGTGTCCTTCGGCTGGCCCGCGGTGCTGTCCAACCTCAAGTCGCTGCTGGAGACCGGCCGTGTGCTGCCGCAGGAGCCGTGGGAGGTGCCGCGTACCGGATGAGGCCGGGGGAGCGGAGGCCGCCCAGGCGGGGTTCGAGGGCGAACGGCGACGGCCGATCCGCCTGAGCGGATCGGCCGCCGTTACCCCTCGCGGGCGTTTCTGTCCGCACCTACGGCGTGCGGCCCCCACGGGTGCCGCCCTTGGCCGCGGCGCCGGCGCACACCAGCCCCAGTAGCAGAGCCAGGCAGCCGATGATGATGTTGTTGACCACGACACCGGCGTCCGGGCTGTCGCCCACGATCCACGCCGAGATGATCATCCACACGCCTATCGCGCACATGGCCCAGCTCAGGCCGTACATCCTCTCCGGTGCTGCGGTGAAGCCGAGAGCCAGCAGGCCTATCGCGATGCCCACGATGAGGTTGTGGGGCACCAGCGCGGGCTGGCTCGTCGTGAAGTGGAGTATCCACGGGGACACGGCGCAGTACAGACCGAGCAGGAACACCGGTCCGTCCACGAGCGCCACGTCGCGACCACCGAGCATGCGGGCGTACCGAGCCTGCATTTCGGGTGCGTCAGGGTGACTGGAGATGTCACTCCTGTGTGAGACGTTGGCCATGAGTCGACTCCTTTGAACTCTGCAGGCCTGACCGCGTCTGGTGGGGTATGCGGTAAGCGCCGCGTACGTTCATTCTGCGCTTATTTTCCCTTTATGTGTAGTGGTCGGAGCGGAGTGGAGTCGGCATCCGTCTCCGAGGAGCGCCGACCGCCCCTCGGAGACGGGCCTGGGCGGGGCCGCGCCCTCGACCGGCAGTGGTCCGGTCGTTCGGCCACGCCCATTCGTCACTTCCGTGGGAACCGGTCTCTCGGATGCACGCGGCGGCGATCCCGTCGGACCGGGCCTCGGCTCGCACCGCTTGTGCGTCGTATAGTCGCCCGCATGGGTGCATACAGGGAGGAAAACCCTGCTGATCCAGGGCTGACCAGTGGTGCGCTGGCCCGCAGGCTTGGCGTGTCGCCGACCACCCTGCGTTCCTGGGACCGCCGCTACGGCATCGGACCCGCGGTCCGCGCCGACGGCCGCCACCGGCGCTGGACCCCGACGGACGTGACGATGGTCGAGGCGATGTGCCGGCTCACCTCGGCGGGGGTGCCACCGGCGGAGGCGGCCCGCGCGGCGAAGGAGGGGGCCGGAGCCCTGAGTGCGGAGGAGGGCCCCGAAGCCACGCGAACGCCGGAGGGGGAGCGACCCCGGCCGGCACGCCCACCCGGCCCGCCCGAGCCGGGGGATCTCCGCAGGGAGTGCCGTGGCCTCGCCCGCGCCGCCGTACGTCTCGACGCCCAGGCGGTCGAGGACCAGCTGGCCGAGGCCGTCGAGCGGTACGGGCTCACGGTCGCCTGGCAGGAGGTGATGGTGCCGACCCTGCACGCGGTGGGCCGTCAGTGGGCCTCGTCCGGGGACCGCTACGTCGAGGTGGAGCATCTGCTGTCCTGGCACGTCTCGACCGCCCTCCGCCGCCACGCCCGGCCCCCCGCACCCCGCCACGACACCACCGCGCCCGGACCGTTCGTGCTCGCCTGTGTGCCCGGCGAACAGCACACCCTTCCGTTGGAGGCCCTCAACGCGGCCCTCGGTGAACGCGCCCTGCCCACCAGGATGTTCGGCGCGGCCGTCCCCGCCGAGGCCCTCACCGCGGCGGTCGACCGGCTCGGCCCGGCGGCCGTCGTGCTGTGGGCCCAGGCCCGCTCCACGGCGAACCTGCCGCTCGCCCGGCATGTCGCCGCTGTCCGCTGGGGTGTGAAGGGCGCCCGCCGACAGCCGCTCGTCGTGCTCGGCGGCCCCGGCTGGCACGGACACCCCGCGCCCGGGACCGTCCGGCCGTCCTCGCTGAGCGACGCCGTGGAGATGCTCGCGGGGCTGCACGGACGGGTGGACCGGCCGGACCGGATTCCTTCCGACGCCGGACCGACCGAACCGGAGCGTCAGGACCTGGTGCCTCCGGACCTGGAGCCTCCGGACCTGGGACGTCAGGACCTGGGAGGTTCGGACCCGGAGCGTCAGGACTTGCGCCCTCGCAAGAACCGTTCCCGTCCCTCCGCCAACTCCACGATCGGCTCCGGATAGTCCAGCGCGGCACGGTCCAACCCGGGCAGCTTCCACGGCTCGTGCACCGCCGGCCCCGCGACGTCCGCCAGCTCCGGCACCCAGCGCCGTACGTACTCCCCCTCCGGGTCGTACCGCTTCGCCTGGGTGACCGGGTTGAGGACCCGGTTGGGGCGGGTGTCCGTGCCGGTCCCGGCCACCCACTGCCAGTTGAGCTGGTTATTGGCCACGTCGCCGTCGACGAGGAGATCCAGGAAGTGCCGGGCGCCCACGCGCCAGTCGACGTACAGCGTCTTGGTCAGGAAGCTCGCGGTCAGCAGACGGCCGCGGTTGTGCATCCAGCCCTCGTGGCGCAGCTGGCGCATGGCCGCGTCGACCACCGGATAGCCGGTGCGGCCCTCGCGCCACGCCTCGACCTCGTCCGGAGCGGACCGCCAACTGTCGTGCCTGGCCCGGTAGTCCACGGACGCGGCCGCCGGACGCACGGCCAGCACCTGGCGGTTGAAGTCCCGCCACGCGAGCTGCCGTACGAACGCCTCGGCGCCCGGCCCGCCCGCCCGGCGTGCCCGGTGGACCAGCTCGACGGGGGAGAGGGTGCCGAAGTGGAGATGCGGCGAGAGCCGGGAGGTCGCGTCGCCCGCCAGATCGTCGTGCCGGTCCTCGTACGCCTCGATGCCGGACCGCAGCCAGGCGGTGAGCCGCGCGCGCCCCTCCGTCTCACCGCCGGTTGCCAGCTCAGGGGACAGGCCGGACAGCCCTGCCCGCGAGGGGGGCTCCTCCGAGCCGATCCCGTCCGGCACCCGTACCGTCTGCGGCGCGGTCAGCGCGTCCCGCAGCCGCTGCCGCGACCAGTGGCCGAAGTACGGCGTGAACACCGAGAAGTGGTCCGACGAGGCCGGTGTCACCCTGCCGGGATCCACGGCCGTCGTCACCGTCTCGTGCACGTGCAGCCGTACGCCCGCGGCCTCCAGGGCGCGGCGCAGTCGCTCCTCGCGCCGCTGGGCGTACGCGCCGGCGTCGGCCGCCAGATGCACCTCGTCGGCCTCCGCCTCGGCCGCCACCTTGCACACCTCCTCCACGACGTCGCCGGAACGCACCACCAGCCGGCCACCCCGCTCACGCAGCCCCGAGTCGAGGTCACGCAGGCAGTCCGCGAGGAACGCGAGCCGGTTGGGCACGGCGAACCCGGCCGCGGCCACGGCCCGGTCACGCACGAACATCGGGACCACCTGCCGCGATCCGTCGAGCGCCGCGCGCAGCGGTGGATGGTCGTGCAGCCGCAGGTCGGAGGTGAACAGGACGACCGAGACGTTCATGGACGGACTCCGGGGAGGGGGACGGGGGGACGGCGTCGCGGCCGACCCTGGACATCACTTCCACCGGAAGGGCGCTCACGGATGCGCCCGGGGAGCATCGCCGCGCGTTCGGGTGATCGGTACGGCGACTACGCTGACCGCGTGGCCACAGTGAACGATCCCGCCCGGCAGCCGGGGGACGACGGGGGCGGCGCCGTCGGGGCGCCGACCGACCTGCACGCCTTCGCTGTGGCCCTGCGCCGGATGAACGGCGAGATCAACCGGCTGGTGCACGCCTTCGCGGGCGACCACGGACTGCACGCGACGGACGTCCAGGCGCTCGCGGCGATCCTGGACGCGGAGGCGCCCATGACGCCGAAGCGCCTGCGTGAACACCTCGGGCTGACCTCCGGCGCGGTCACCGCCTGCGTCGACCGGCTGGAGCGCGCCGGACACGTCCGCCGGGTCCGGGAGAGCGCCGACCGCCGTGTGGTCCACCTGTACTACGCGGCCGACGCGCGAGGGGCCGCTCGCACCTACTTCCGGCCCCTCGCGGCGGCGACCGAAGCCGCCCGCTCCCGGTTCACCGCCGAGGAACTGGCCGTCGTACTGCGCTTCCTCGCGGCGATGAACGAGGAACTGGGGGCGGGCGCCGACCACCCCCGCTGAAGCGGGCCACTCTCGGATTCCCCTAGGACCAGGCGCGAAGTAGCTCAATCATTGAGATTGTTTTTCGTTGAGTCATCTGCTTGGGTCATTCGTCGAGGCAACTCCGCCCGGACTCTGGAGCACCATGTCCACCACCACCCGACGCGCCCGCCGGCTCGTCCCCCTCCTGCTGATCGCCGTCTGGCTCGTCGTCGGAGGCGTCCTCGGCCCGTACGCCGGGCGTCTCGGCGAGGTCGCCACCAACGACCAGGCCGCGTTCCTGCCGCGCAGCGCCGAATCCACCGAGGTCGTCACCGCGCAACGGGCCTTCCGCCAGGACGAGACGCTGCCGGCGATCGTCGTGTTGACGGGCGACGGTCTCGCGGAGCGGCGCGCCTCGGCCGACCGGCTCCTCGCCTCCCTCGCCGACACCCCCGGGGTCACGGGACAGGTCTCGCCCGCACTCCTGTCGAAGGACGGCGACGCGCTGCGGGGAGTGGTCCCGCTCAAGCCCGACCTGGGCGACGGACTTCCCGACACCCTGGAACGGATCCGCGCCACCGCCGAGCGCCTGCCCGGCACCACCGTCCATGTCGCGGGCCCCGCCGCGAACCAGGCCGATCTGGCCGACGCCTTCGCCGGCATCGACGGCCTGCTCCTCGCCGTGGCGCTCCTCACCGTGCTGGTGATCCTGCTGCTCGTCTACCGCAGCGTGCTGCTGCCCCTGGTGATCATCCTCGGCGCGGTGTTCGCCCTGGGCCTCGCCTGCGCCGTCGTGTACGCGCTCGCCGACCGGGGCGTCGTCCGCGTCGACGGACAGGTCCAGGGCATCCTGTCCATCCTCGTCATCGGCGCCGCCACCGACTACGCCCTCCTCCTCACCGCCCGCTTCCGTGAGGAACTCGCCGACCGCGCCGACCGCTTCACCGCCATGCGGGCCGCGCTCCGGCAGTCCTGGGGCGCGATCGTCGCCAGCGCGGCGACCGTCGCGCTCGGCCTGCTCGCCCTGCTGCTCAGCGACCTCACCAACAACCGGGCCCTCGGGCCGGTGGGCGCCATCGGCATCGGCTGTGCCGTCCTCGCCACGCTCACCTTCCTGCCCGCCGTCCTCGTCGCACTGGGCCGCGCCGCCTACTGGCCCGCCCGCCCGGGCTCCCGAACCGGCTCCGCGCGCAGCGGCGAGGGCGTGTGGCGGCGGGTCGCGGACCTGGTCGACCGCGCGCCGCGCCGGGTATGGGCGGTGACCCTGGTCGTCCTGCTGGCCGGCGCCGCCTTCGCGCCGACCCTCACCTCCAAGGGCGTCCCCCTCGACGAGACCTTCGTCAACGACGCCCCTTCCGTCGCCGCGCAGAAGGCCCTCGGCGAGCACTTCCCCGCGGGCTCCGGCAACCCGGCCGTGGTCGTCGCGGACGCGGACCGGCTGGAGCGCGTGCTCGTCGCGGCCCGCGACACCGCCGGCGTCGCCACGGCGACGGCCGTCGGGGGGTCCGGCCGCCCCGGCGGCGAGCCGCTCGTCGTCGACGGACGGGTACGGGTCGACGTCACGCTCGACGCCGCCGCGGACAGCGACGCCGCGAAGCGGACGGTGGCCCGGCTGCGGACCGCCCTGCACGCCGTGCCCGGCGCGGACGCCCTCGTCGGCGGCTACACCGCACAGCAGTACGACACCCTGCGCACCGCCGAACGCGACCGCACGCTCATCGTCCCGGTCGTCCTCGCCGTCATCCTCCTCATCCTGATCGGCCTGCTGCGTTCACTGCTGCTGCCGCTCCTGCTGGTCGCCACGGTGGCCCTGAACTTCCTCGCCACGCTGGGCGTCTCCGCACTCGTGTTCAAGCACGTGTTCGGGTTCACCGGTACCGACCCGTCCGTGCCGCTGTACGGGTTCGTGTTCCTGGTGGCCCTCGGTGTCGACTACAACATCTTCCTCATGTCCCGGGTCCGCGAGGAGTCGCTCCGGCACGGCGTACGCCAGGGCGTGCTGCGCGGGCTGGTCAGCACCGGCGGGGTCATCACCTCCGCGGGCGTGGTGCTCGCCGCGACCTTCGCCGCGCTCGGTGTGATCCCGCTGGCCTTCCTCGCACAGATCGCCTTCATCGTGGCCTTCGGCGTCCTCCTGGACACCCTCGTGGTGCGCTCGCTGCTGGTGCCGGCGCTGGTACGGGACATCGGGGAGCGCGCATGGTGGCCGGGGAGGGTGGGTTCGGGCGAGGCGGCCGACCCGGCCGACCACGGCAGGGCGGTCGACCACCACGCAGCCCCGGACCGCGACGAGGTGGCCCACCACGCCGGCCGGTGAGACGCGAGCGCGCCCGGGGCGGGTCAGGAGCCGGCCCGGGCGCCCAGCGTCCGCGCCCGCCGGACGAACGCTTCGTACAGATCCCGCGCCGCCTGCGGCACGGAGTCCGCCCTGCGGCGCTGGAGCATCAGCAGAACCTGGGTGGTGTCGTCGGCGATCGGCCGGTGGACGAGGGTGCCGCGCCGTTCCAGGGGGTCGCCGATCACGCTGAAGTCCGGCAGGACCGTCGCCCCGAGCCCTTCCGCGACCATCAGTTTGCCCATCTCGGCGCCGTCGGTGGAGTACGCGAAGGCGGGGTCGCGGCCGTCGAGGAGCCGGTGGACGTAGCGGTGCATGACGTACCCGGAGCGCATGCCGATCAGCGGTACGGCGAGCAGGTCGTCCACCGACACCGCCGCCCGGGCCGCCAGCGGGCTGTCCGGGCGGACGACCACCACCGGCCTGCCCTGCAGCAGTTCGGTGGCCTCGAACGCGGCCGGCACGTCGTCACCGTCGAGGTGGTTGACGAGCCCGAGGTCGAACGCCCCCTCCAGCAGCGCCCGTTGGATATCGGTCTGCTGTGCGCCGACCACCTCGACCCGCGTGAGCGGGTGGGCGGCGCGGAAGTCACGGATCACCGGGATCAGCAGCGGCACGGTCGCCGCGTTCACCGTGCCCAGGCGGACCGTACGGCTGATGCGGTGCTGCTCGCCCGCCGCGGCCCGCAGCCGGTCCACCGCGTCCAGCACCCCGATGATGTGCGGCAGCAGCTCCCGGCCCGAGGCGCTCATCGTCGCCCCGGACCGCTTGCGCTCCAGCAGATCGACCCCGAGTTCACGTTCCAGATTCCGTACGGTCTCGCTCAACGCGGGCTGGGAGAGCCGTAGTTCGTCGGCGGCCCGGCGCAACGAACCGAGCCTGGTCACCGCCGTGATGTATTCCAGCTGTTCCGTTCGCACGGCAGCAGAATGCGGGCCCATTTCCGGCGCGTTCAAGGGTTTCCCTGTCACACCTTCGTGAAATTCAATGGTCCGGGATTCGAGACCGTTCGGGTTCTCCTTGACTCCCGTCGACGGCGGCTGCCACGATCGACGGCATGAAGATGCGACTGGACCTCACGCGGCGACGCCATGTCGACCTCGCGCGCGTCTCCAGCGCCTCCTGTCGCGCCGCGGCCTGATCACCCTTCCCGATCCGCCGCGCTTTTCCGCTTTCCCCGCTGAATTCACCGTGTCCGCACGCCCGTTGCGGCGTCCGGGCACGTTCCCGGCATTTCCGTGCGCCCACTGAATTCAGCGTGCCCGAAGACATCCGCGACAGGAGTTCCGCATGCCCGCCGCGCCCGTGAAATTCGCCTACTGGGTCCCCAACGTCAGCGGGGGACTCGTCACCAGCAAGATCGAGCAGCGCACCGACTGGGGGTACGACCACAACCGCGAACTCGCCGTCCTCGCCGAGAACAACGGCTTCGAGTACGCCCTCAGCCAGGTCCGCTACATGGCCGGCTACGGCGCCGAGTACCAGCACGAGTCGACCGGCTTCAGCCTCCCGGCTGCTCGCCACCGAGCGGCTGAAGGTCATCGCCGCCGTCCACCCCGGCCTGTGGCACCCCGGTGTGCTCGCCAAGTTCGGCGCGACCGCCGACCACCTGTCGAACGGCCGCTTCGCCGTCAACGTCGTGTCGGGCTGGTTCAAGGGTTGACCTACACCCGTACCAAGTCCCGGCCCTGGCTGCACGGCGGTCACGAGAGGGCGGTCGACGAGCCGTACGTCATCGACGTCTACGGCGATCTGACCGCGAAGCTCTGGGCGGTCGAGGCCCTCGCCGACACCGTCGCCGCCGAGGGGCAGCGGCTGCACGAGGACCCCGACGCCGTCACCGAGAGGACCCGCGGCGAGTTCGAGGTCAGGGTGGCCGCCGTCAAGGCGCGCGCCACCGATGTGGCCCTGGAGGTCGCGACGCGCGTCTTCGAGGTGACCGGCGCCCGCTCCACCGCCACCTCCGAAGGCCTCGACCGCTTCTGGCGCGACATCCGCACCCCCACCCTGCACGACCCCGTCGCCTACAAGCGCCGCGAGGTCGGCCGCTGGGTCCTCGAAGGCGAACTGTCCGAACCCACCTGGTACTCCTGACCGCTCCCCTCCGGGGTGCCCGTCCGCACGGGCACCCCGGGTTCCCAGAATGAGGACCCATGGCCACCGTTCTGTCCGTCTCCGGCAGCCCCTCCGTCTCCTCCCGCACCGCGAAGCTCGTACGCCACCTCGACGCCCGTCTGATCGCCCAGGGCCACGAGGTCGTGCCGCTCGACATCCGCACCATCCCCGCTCAGGCCCTGCTCGGCGCGGACTTCACGCACCCCGCCATCGTCGAGGCCGCCGAACTCTTCGAACGGGCCGATGGCGTCGTCATCGCCACCCCCGTCTACAAGGCCGCGTACTCCGGGGTCCTCAAGGCCCTGCTCGACCTGCTCCCGCAGTACGCCCTCACCGGCAAGACGGTGCTTCCCCTGGCCACCGGCGGCACCACCGCCCATGTCCTCGCCCTCGACTACGCCCTGCGGCCGGTCCTCAGCTCCATGGGCGCCCGGCACATCGTCCCCGGCTGGTTCACCCTCGACAAGGACATCACCGTGGGGGAGGACGGCAAGGTCACGGTGGCCCCAGCCACCGCCGAGGCCCTCGGCCAGGTCGTCGACCAGTTCCTGACCGCTCTCGGCCCGGCGCCGGTACTGGCCGCCGCGAGCTGACCCCATGACCGACACCCTCAACGACGCCCCGGCCGCGCAGGTCATCGCCGACGACGCCGAGGCGCTGGCCGTCGCCGCCGTGCTCGCCGAGGAGTTCCGGGCCGGGGCTTCGGAGCGGGACGCCGAACGGCGCCTGCCGCGCGCGGAGGTGGACCGGCTCTCCGCCTCCGGGCTGCTGGCCGTCACCGTGCCCGCCGCGTACGGGGGAGCCGACGTGAGCCAGGAGACCCTCGCGGAGATCTTCCGGCTCCTCGCCTCCGCGGACGCGAGCCTCGCCCAGATCCCGCAGAGCCACTCCGCCTACGTCAACGTGCTGCGCCGTCAGGGGACCGCACGGCAGCGGGAGTTCTTCTTCGCCGAGCTCCTCGCCGGGCGCCGCTTCGGCAACGCCCAGTCCGAGGCGGGCACCCGGCACGTCCAGGACATCCGCACCCGGCTGGAACCGCGGCCGGACGGTTCCTATCTCCTCGACGGGGTCAAGCACTACGCGACGGGCGCCCTGTTCGCCGACTGGATCCCGGTGCCGGCCCGCGCCGAGGAGGACGCGCTGCACGTCGCCTACGTGCCCCGGGACGTCCCCGGCGTCACGGTGATCGACGACTGGGACGGCCTCGGCCAGCGCACGACGGCCAGCGGGACCGTCCGCCTGGATCGGGTACGGGTGCCGGGCGACCGGGTCCTGCCGCACCACCTCACCTTCGAGGGTCCCCAACTGTACGGTGCCACCGCCCAGTTGCTGCACGCCGCCATCGACGCCGGAATCGCCGGGGGAGCCCTCGCGGAGGCCGCCGAATTCGTGCGGACGAAGAGCAGGCCGTGGTTCGAGAGCGGCGTCGAGACGGCGGCCGAGGATCCGCTCCTGATCCAGCGGTTCGGCGAACTCGCCCTCCAGGTGCGGGCGTCGGAGGCACTGGTGCTTGAGGCCGCGCGGGCGGTGGACAGGGCGCGTGACGCCCTGACGGACGACTCGGCCGCCGAGGCGACCATCGCCGTGGCGGCCGCCAAGGTGCAGGCGGCAGGGGCCGCCCTGGAGGTGGCGAGCGCCCTGTTCGAGGTGTCCGGCACCCGTGCGGCACTCAACTCGCTCAATCTGCATCGGCATTGGCGGGACGCCCGCACCCACACCCTGCACGACCCGACCCGCTGGAAGCTGCAGCACATCGGCCGGTACGCGCTGAACGACACCCGGCCGCCCCGCCACGGCCTCCTCTAGCGACCCTTCAGACAGGAGACCCCCGTGTCCCTCACCTTCCACTGGTTCCTGCCGACCAACGGCGACAGCCGGCACGTCGTCGGCGGCGGTCACGGCACCCCCGCCACCGAGTCCGGGCGGGACCGGCCGCCGACGGTCGCCTACCTGAGCCAGATCGCCCGCGCCGCCGAGGACCTCGGCTTCGCCGGCGCGCTGACCCCCACCGGTGCCTGGTGCGAGGACGCCTGGCTGACCACCGCGATGGTGAGCCAACACACCGAACGCCTGAAGTTCCTGGTCGCGTTCCGCCCCGGCTTCGTCTCGCCCACGCTCGCCGCCCAGATGGCCTCCACCTTCCAGCGGCAGACCGGCGGACGGCTCCTGCTCAACGTCGTCACCGGCGGCGAGAGCCACGAACAGCGGGCCTACGGCGACTTCCTCGACAAGGACGACCGGTACCGCCGTACCGGCGAATTCCTGGAGATCGTGCGGGGGTTGTGGGAGGGCAAGACCGTCGACCTGAGCGGCGACCACCTCCAGGTCGAGGACGCGAGGCTGGCCCGGCTGCCCGACCCGGTGCCCGAGGTGTACTTCGGCGGCTCCTCACCGATCGCCGGGCAGATCGCCGCCCGGCACGTCGACGTCTACCTCACCTGGGGCGAGCCGCCGGCCAGGGTCGCCGAGAAGATCGCCTGGATCAAGGGGCTGGCGGCCAAGGAGGGCCGCACGCTCCGCTTCGGGATCCGGCTGCACGTCATCACCCGCGACACCGCCGCGCAGGCGTGGGCGGAGGCGAACCGGCTGCTCGACGGCTTCGACGTCGAGACCGTACGGTCCGTGCAGGCCGGACTCGCCCGCAGCGAGTCCGAGGGCCAGCGGCGCATGCTCGCCCTGCACGGCGGCAGCCGCGACGGCCTGGAGATCCACCCCAACCTGTGGGCCGGCATCGGCCTGGTGCGCGGCGGGGCGGGCACCGCCCTGGTCGGCAGCCACGACGAGGTCGCCGAGCGGATCAGGGAGTACCACGCCCTCGGCATCGACGAGTTCGTCCTCTCCGGCTACCCCCACCTGGAGGAGGCGTACTGGTTCGGCGAGGGCGTCCTGCCCCGCCTCGCCGCCCAGGGCCTGTGGCGTCATCCCGTCGCCGGACCGGCCGCGCCCACGGCACAGGTGCCGTTCGCGAGCTGACGCGCGGCGCGGACCGGGCCGGTTCAGTACGCGGCCGACAGCGAGGCGAGGTGGGCGCGGCGCACCTCGGGGGTCTGGCCCTGGACCAGGAGGAACAGCGCCTCGCGGGCCAGTCGTTGGGCACGGCTGTCCAGATCGATGGCGCGCCCGCCGCCGGCGACGACCGCGGCGGTCGTCGCCGTGCGCATCAGGTCGAACGCCTTCGTCTTGAGGGCCAGCCGTTCCTCCATGTGCTCGTGCGGCGCCGGATGGTCGGCGAGGGCGTACGCCTGCCGCCGCACCTTGTCGAGTCGCAGCCTGAGCGCCTTGGTGGTGGGGTCGTCCTGGTCCAGCAGACCGAGGGCCGACTCGGCGACCCCGAACACCGCCGGCGAGGCGTTCGTGGGCTTGGGGCGGTCGCTCGCGGCCCACGACTCGTACGGCGCGTGCAGGGCCACGGCGTCGTCGGGTACCCACAGCCCGTCGAGCTGGAGCGAGACCGTACGGGCGGCCGTGAGCGCCGCGAGCCGCATGGGCGCCGAGGCCCGCAGCCCGGACTGCTGACGGGCCTCGGTGAACGCGAACACCACCTCGTCCGCGTCCGTGACCCCGGCCAGCAGCATCACGTCGTTGAGGCCCCACCCGGTGTACCAGGGGACCGTGCCGTGGAAACGCCAGCCGCCGCGCCAGGGCACGGCCCTCACCGGGACCTGCGGGTACCGCCGCAGATGCGCGTACGCGACGCCGGACAGCAGCTCGCCGGTGGCCAGCTTCCCCAACAGGCTCTCCCGGGCCGGGAGTTCGCTCTTCGCCAGGGTCAGTACGGGTGTGTGGTGCTGGGTCTGCACGAACCATGTGGAGCAGCAGGCCCCCGCGAGGATCTCGGCGGTCTCCCGTGCCACCGAGCTGGGCGCCCCCGCCCCGCCGTACGCCACCGGCGCGCTCACCCCGAGCAGCCCGGACCGCTTGATCGCCTGGATACTGCTCGCGGGCACCCCCTCCTGGTCGACGCGCTCCGCCTGGGGCGCGAGGACCTCGGCGGCGAGTCCGCGCGCCTGGACGACGAGAGGGTGCGGTGACGTGGTCATGGGGTGATTCTCCCCGGCCCGGGTCCCGGAGATCACATCTTTCGGGCCGGAAGATCACATGTTCTCCATCTGCCTCGCACGGCGTGTGACCTGCGCCACGCCGACCGGTTGTCAGGTCGCCGGTAGCAGCCGGTCGGCCCGTAGGTCGTCAAGCAGCGCTTCGGGGACTGGTTCTTCTGCCGACGAGCCGCGCTGGACGGTCGAGGCCCGCAAGGGGCCCGAGGTGGGCCCCGTCTTCCGTCATCACACCGCCGAGTACGCGGAGGTGTCCGGTGCCGGGCTGGTCGTGGCGCACGTCGGGCACGGCACGGACCAGATGAAGCTCGGCCGAACAGGCCGCTATCCCAGGTGTTGCTTGACTTAGGCAAATATCTGCTACGGTGGTCGCATGTCCACACCACGCCCCGCCGAAGCGGCGTCCCTGAGGGACGTGACCCAGATCGAGCGGCTGCTCACCCGCGTCACGTATCTGGCCGGGCGGGCCCGTCGGCACGAGCGTCTGATGTCCGGCAGCGGGGTGTCCCTGGACCGTGCCTCCGTGTCGATCCTGCGGTACATCGCCGAGAGCGAGCCGCTGCGCCCGGGCGTGCTCGCCGTCCGGCTGTCCGTGGAGGCGTCCCATGTCACTCGGCAGTTGCGGCAGTTGGAGAGCTACGGCCATGTCCTGCGGGTGCCCGACCCGGAGGACCGTCGGGCGCAGCGTGTCCAGATCACCGAGGCCGGGCTCGCCGCCTTCGACCGCGTCAGGGAGGCGAGCCGCCAGTGCATCGGGGAGGTGCTGGGCGATTGGCCGACCGACGACCTGCGGCAACTCGCCGTACTCTTCGGCCGGTTGGTCGACGACTTCGTCGAGCACGCCGAGACAGTCGTCGACCACGCCGAGACAGCCGTCGCGCCGCGGCCCGTCGACTGACCGCACACGGCCCGAACCCGTCCCACGAGCCCTACCCGAACGGTCTGGTCATGCGCACTCAGCTCACGGGGAAACCGATGTCGCCGCGAGACGGCGCACAGCACGTCCTGCTGGTCGCCGACGACCCCGTTGTCACCGAACTCCTCACCACCACCATGGAGTTGGCCGGATACCGCGTCGCCGCGGCCGATACCGGTGCCGAGGGGGCGACACGGATCGCCCAGGGCCGGTACGACCTCGTCGTCTGGGACGCCGCGCTGCCGGACCCGGAGCGTCTCGGGCGCGGCCGACGCGGCGCGTCCGTGGACCGGCCCCCGCTGCTCCTCCTGGCTGCCTGCGACACCCTGCACGACCTGGTGCCCGGGCTGCGACGCGGCGACGAGGACTATGTCGTCAAGCCCCTGCGGGTCGCCGAAGTCCTGCACCGCGCACGGTCGTTGCTGCGCGGGAGGGGAGGCCCCGAGCGGATCGAGGGCGTGCCCTGCTACGGCGACCTGGTCCTGGACGACGCTGCCTGCGAGGCGCGGCGCGGATCCAGGCCCCTCGGCCTCACGCCCGCCGAGTACCGGCTGCTGCGTCATCTGCTGGCGAACGCGGAGTGCGTGCTGTCCAAGGAGCAGATCGGTCGGCACGTCTGGGGCGAGTACCGCGCCCACGGCGCGATCGAGAAGCTCGTGGCCCGGCTCCGGCGCAAGACCGACCAGGAGGCGCCCGCGCTGATCCACACCCGGCGTGGCTTCGGGTACTGGCTCGGCTGCCCTGACGGCTGACGGGGCGGCAGTTGGCGGTGACCGGTCCGGTGACAGGCCCGGCGAGTGCCCGGTGACCGGTCCGCGACCGCCCGTCGACCGGTCCGCGAGCATTCGGTGATCGCCCGGCGGAGCGACCCCCGGGCGGCCTGACCTCCCGTCATGGGAGTTGACTGGTCTACACCCTTGACTGGTACAGACCAACGCGGTTGAGTGTGACCCACACCCCCCACCACGGCCGCCCCCACGCCGTGGCCGGCCCCGCCGGCACGTGCGCGCGAGGTGCGTCCCCGTCATGCCTCCGGGCCCCTCGCCCGGGTGCGGCCGTGCTCCACGAAGGAGTTGGTCCCGTGTCGAGGCGCCGCATATCCGCCCTGCTGACCGCGCTGTTCATCGCCGGTTCCACGCCCCTGCTGCTGCCCGCCCAGAGCGCGTCCGCCGCCCCCTGTTCCAGCTACGCGAGCTGGGTGGCCGGCCGGTCCTACGTCACCGGCGACATCGTGCGCTACACCGACGGCAGGGCGTACATCGCCGAGCACGACAACCCGGGGTACGACCCCACCATCAGCACCTGGTACTGGGAGCCGTACGCCTGCGAGAACGGCCCCACCAACCCCTCCGGGTTCGTGGTGAGCGAGGCGCAGTTCAACCAGATGTTCCCGAACCGGAACTCGTTCTACACCTACAGCGGCCTGCGGGCGGCCATGAGCGCCTACCCGGCCTTCGCCACCACCGGCAGCGACACCGTCAAGAAGCAGGAGGCGGCGGCGTTCCTCGCCAACGTCAACCACGAGACCGGCGGCCTCGTCCACATCGTCGAGCAGAACACCGCCAACTACCCCACGTACTGCGACTGGGGCCGTCCGTACGGCTGTCCGGCGGGACAGGCGGCCTACTACGGGCGCGGCCCCATCCAGCTCAGCTGGAACTTCAACTACAAGGCCGCGGGCGACGCGCTCGGCCTGAACCTCCTGGGCAACCCCTGGCTGGTCCAGAACGACGCGGCCGTCGCCTGGAAGACCGCGCTCTGGTACTGGAATACCCAGACCGGCCCCGGCTCCATGACCGGCCACAACGCCATGGTGACCGGCGCCGGCTTCGGGCACACCATCCGCAGCATCAACGGCTCGCTGGAGTGCGACGGCAAGAACCCCGCGCAGGTGCAGAGCCGGGTCAGCGCGTACCAGCGGTTCGTCCAGATCCTCGGCACGTCGGCGGGCGGCAATCTGTACTGCTGACGCGGACACGGCCGTGGTCGCCCGACGGCGTGGGAGACTGCGTCGATGACCTCCGAGACGATCGACGCGGCCGCCGCGGGCAGTTGGACTCTCGGCGATCTGTCCGTCCGCCGCGTCGGTCTCGGTGCGATGCGGCTGACGGGCAGCGCCGCCTTCCACCTCGGGACGCCGAGGACCCGTGAGGGAGCGATCGCCGTGCTGCGGCGCGCGGTCGAGCTGGGCGTCAACCACATCGACACGGCCGCCTTCTACTTCTCGTCCCTGCGGTCCGCCAACGAACTGATCAACAGCGCGTTGGGCGGGCCCTACCCGGACGACCTGGTCATCGTCACCAAGGTCGGGCCGCACCGGGAGTACTCGGGGGAGTGGGGTACGGCCGCCCGCCCCGACCAACTGCGCGGCCAGGTCGAGGAGAACCTGCGGCAGTTGGGACGCGACCACCTCGATGTCGTCAACCTCCGCCGGATGCGGCAGGACTCGATCGCCGAGCACTTCGGGGCGCTGGCCGAGCTGCGCGAGGCCGGGCTCGTCCGCCACCTCGGCGTCTCCGCCGTCGAACCCCGGCACCTCGCGGAGGCGCGGGCGATCGCCCCCGTGGTCTGCGTGCAGAACCAGTACGGGCTGCGCGGCCCCGACCCGGCCGCCGACGAGATGCTCCGACTCTGCGGCGAGCAGGGCCTCGCGTTCGTGCCGTTCTACGCGATCGCGGGCGAAGCCGGACCCCAGGGCGCGAGCACCGCGCACGACGAGGAACTGCTCGCCGTCGCCCGCGCCCACGACGCCACCCCCGCCCAGATCAGGCTGGCCTGGACCCTGAACCAGGGGCCGCACGTCCTCGCCATCCCCGGCACCGGGAATCCGGACCACCTGGCCGAGAACGTCGCCGCCGGCGCCCTTCGGCTCACGGGGGAGGAGATGGCCCGGCTGAACGCCGTCCATCGAGGCGAGGCGTCCCGGCAAAGCGGCACCAACGGGTTCATATAGGCTGCCGGTTCTGTCCCTGCCGTTCGTCACCATCCGGGAGAGTCACCCGTGAGCGTAGCCACCGCCCACTCCGCATCGGCCGTACCGCCCGCCGACGAGACGCCCGCGACCGGCGGAGCGCCGACGCCGGACGAGGGTTTCTGGGTCGAGCCCGGAGCGGCCGAGGAGCAGACCCCCGGGGCCGCACCCGCGGCCGAGGTACCGGCACAGCCCTCCGGCGAGACGGACCTCGCGCAGCCGACGACGCAAGAGGACCTCGCGCAGCCGACGACCGAAGAGGCCCCCGCGCAGTCGTCCGGCGAAGTCCTCGCGCAGTCGTCCGGCGACGAGACCCCCGCGCAGGCGCACGGCGACGACACCCCGGTCGACGTGGTGGACGAGCAAGTCGCGCGCGACGCACGGGAGTTCGGGGTGTACGCGCGCACCGGTGGCTGGGCCTTCGCGCTGAAGGTGGCGCGGAGTGTGCGGCCCGGCGGGGAGATGGCGGGCGAGACGCCGAAGGTGTCGGCGAGGCAATTCGCCGAGCTGGCCGGATGCTCGCCGGAGCGGGTCATGCGGTACTACAAGGCCTGGGACAAGGCGGCCGACGACGGCATGGTCCCGCACTTCGAGGCGCTGGCCCCCGGCGAGGAGATCGACCTCCCGGACTCGGACGTGTGGCTGTCGTACTACAGCTCCCGGTCCAGCGCGACCTCCGACCGGGGCACCGCGATCACGGCGGCGGCCGAGGCCGAGGGCATCCGCCCGACCAAGGCGCTGGAGGTCGCCGAGAACCCCACCGCGCTGCGCGCCGCGATCCTCGCCGACCCCTCCACCGCGCAGGCGGCCCGCACCGCGCTGCTGGACCGCCTCAAGGAGGACCCCTCCCTCCAGACCGAGCTGGCCCGCGACATCGCCCGCACCGACGAACTGAAGAAGGCCGTCGCCAACGAGACCCAGGCCGCCAGCCGTATCGGGTACGTCCGGCAGATCGTCGAGAACGGCCAGGTCAAGACACCGGCCGGCCAGGTGATCGACGCCACCGCCGAGCTGCGCGCCGAGGCCGAGCGGCATCTGTCCCTCATCGACGAGCTCGACGACGACGAGGACACCGGCGAGTGGGCGACGGAGGCCTACGACACCGTCAAGGAACTCGTCGTCCAGACCGTCGAGTCCGACCCCGAACTGCGGGTCCAGGAGCGGCGGACCAAGTTCTACAGCAGCCTCCAGAAGGCGACGAAGGTCTTCGAGGAGCTGACCCTCGACGACGCCGTCGACCTCGACGCCATCTACGAGGAGGACATGCTGGAGCGCCTGGAGGAGCTCCAGCAGGCACTGAGCACCTGCATCGCCGCCCTGCGCAAGGTGTCGCCGGGCGAGTGATCGCCGGCTGACGCCCTCCGAGTGCCGAGGCCCCCTGCCGCGCAGGGGGCCTCGGTCGTGCCGGGGGTTCTCTCGGACGTACGGGCGAGAATGCCATTTGCGTCCGATGCGTGTTACGTATAACCTCCCGGGAACCCCGAGCGACCCGAGAGGCCCCGATGAGACGCATTGCCCTGGTCACCCTCGTGGTCGACGACTACGACGAGGCCATCCGCTTCTACACCCGGGCACTCGGCTTCCGGCTCGTCGAGGACGAACCGAGGCCCGACGGCAGCCGCTGGGTGGTCGTCGAGCCCGGGAGCGAGGGACAGGGCGGCGGACTGCTGCTGGCGCGGGCCAAGGACGAGGCACAGCGCGGCCGGATCGGCGACCAGACCGGCGGACGCGTGGGGTTCTTCCTGCACACCGACGACTTCGCCCGCGACCACGCCCGGATGCGGGCCGCGGGCGTCAGGTTCCTGGAGGAGCCGCGCCACGAACCGTACGGCTCGGTCGCCGTCTTCGAGGACCTGTACGGCAACCGCTGGGACCTCCTCCAGCCCGCCACCGGCTGAACCGCCCCACCTCTCGACCCACCCCACCCCACCGCACCACCTGCCGAGGAACGAACGCCCATGACCGCGCCCCGCATCGACGCCGACACCATCCGCCGCCTCCCCAAGGCCGTCCTGCACGACCACCTCGACGGCGGCCTGCGCCCCGCCACGCTCGTGGAACTCGCGGCGGAGGTCGGCCACACCCTCCCGGAGACCGACCCGGAGGGCCTCGCCGCCTGGTTCTACGAGGCGGCCAACTCCGGTGACCTCGTGCGGTACATAGCGACGTTCGAGCACACCCTCGCGGTGCTGCAGACCCGCGAGGGCCTGCTGCGCGCATCCGAGGAGTACGTACTGGACCTGGCCGCGGACGGTGTCGTCTACGGCGAGGTCCGCTACGCCCCCGAGCTGAACGTCAACGGCGGGCTGACCCTGCCGGAGGTCGTCGAGACCGTGCAGGAGGGTCTGGCCGCCGGCATGGCCAAGGCGGCGGCCCAGGGCACCCCGGTCCGCGTCGGCACGCTGCTGTGCGGGATGCGCATGTTCGACCGCGTTCGTGAGGCCGCCGACCTGGCCGTGGCCTTCCGGGACGCCGGCGTCGTCGGCTTCGACATCGCGGGCGCCGAGGACGGCTTCCCGCCCGCCGACCACCTGGCCGCCTTCGAGCACCTGCGCCGAGAGAGCGTCCCCTTCACCATCCACGCCGGCGAGGCCCACGGACTGCCCAGCATCCACCAGGCCCTCCAGGTCTGCGGCGCCCAGCGCATCGGCCATGGTGTGCGCATCACCGAGGACGTCGTCGACGGCAAGCTGGGCCGCCTCGCCTCCTGGGTGCGCGACCGCCGGATCGCCCTGGAGATGTGCCCCACCTCCAACCTCCAGACCGGCGCGGCGACCTCCATCGCCGAGCACCCGATCACGGCCCTGAGGGACCTCGGCTTCCGCGTCACCCTCAACACCGACAACCGTCTGGTCTCGGGCACCACCATGACCCGCGAGATGTCCCTGCTCGTCGACGAGGCCGACTGGAGCCTCGACGACCTGCGCACGGTCACCGTCAACGCCCTCAAGAGCGCCTTCATCCCGTTCGACGAGCGCAACGCCCTCATCGAGAACGTGGTGCTCCCGGGGTACGCGGCGGCGTCCGGCAACTGAGCTTGTGGTTCGGCCTCGTCCCCGTCGGGGGTGGGGATCGAGCAGGTCGTTCTCGCATCCGTCAGTCGCCGATCCACGTGGATGCCGAGGTGTGCCTCGTGAAGGTGTCCGGCGATCACCTCGGTGGTGCCGGACGCCTTCACGGCGGGGAGCAACGGCTTGGTCGTCGCCGTCACCCTGGCCCAGGGGATGGCTGATCGGGCTGCATGAGGCGCTCTCGGCGTCGCGTCCGTCTCCGGTTCACAGCGGGTGGCGTGGGTGGGGGCGTACGGTCGCGCGGGCGGAGGTCCGGGCGCCGGCCGGGTGGAGCATCTGTCCGGCGGCAAGTTCGCGGTAGACGGGGCTGCTGGTGAGTAGTTCCTCGTGACGTCCTTGGGCGGCGGTGCGTCCGTTGTCCAGTACAACGATCTGGTCGGCGTGCTGGACCGTGGAGAGCCGGTGTGCGATGACCAGGAGGGCGCATTCCCGGGCGACGTCCTTCATCACTGCGGTGAGCGCGGTCTCATTGATGGTGTCGAGGTGTGACGTGGGCTCGTCGAGCAGGAGGATCGAGGGGCGGGCGAGCAGGGCGCGGGCCAGGGCCACGCGCTGGCGCTCTCCTGCCGACAGGGTGCCGCCGCGCTCGCCGAGCATTCCCGACAAGCCGCCCGGCAGCCGCCGCACGACCCCTTCCAGCCGGGCGAGCTCGACGACGCGCCGCACCTCGGCCTCGGCGGCGTCGGGTGTGGCGTAGGTGATGTTGTCCCAGAGGGTGCCGTGGACGACGTGGGCGCTCTGGTCGACGACGGCGATGCGTCCGCGGCATGCGGTGCGGCTCAGTGCGGTGGCGGGCCGCCCGTCGAACAGCAGGGTCCCGGAGTCCGGTTCGTAGAATCTGGCCACGAGGGCGAAGATCGTGCTCTTTCCCGCACCCGACAGGCCGACCAGCGCCGTCTGCTGCCGGTAGGGGACAGTGAACGAGACGCCGCGCAGCACCGGCCGGTCCGGGTCGTAGCCGAAGCTGAGATTCCGCAGGGCGAGAGCGGGCTCCTGGGACGAGACGGTCCGCCCGACCGCCTCGCGCGTGCGTGCCCGGACGGCCGGCTCCTCCTGGGAGGGCTCCGCCGGCAGGGACAGCGCCTGCTCGATGCGCTGGTAGGCCCCCATTCCACGCTGGATCAGGCCGACCGCCCGGAAGACCGAGGACAGCGGAAGGACCAGGTAGGAGGCGTACAGCAGAAAGGCGACCAGGTCGCCGAGGGAGTTGGCGTGGCCGTTGACCCGCAGGCCGCCGATGACCAGGACGATCAGAAAGGAGCCCTGTACCGCGAGTTCGACCGCGGGGCTCATCACCGAGGCGAGTTTCGCGGTCCGCACGCCGGCGCTGTACGCCGCCTCGACGCGTTCTCCGATGCGGGCCGCCTCACGGTCCTCCGCTCGGTGAACCCGGACCATCGGCAGGGCGCCGAGGGCGCGTTCCAGGTCGGCGGCGATCGCGCCGACGGAGGTCTGCATGCGTTCGGAGGCAGCGCGGATGCCCTTGAGGAGCGAGGCGACGATCACGGCGGCGGCAGCCACGGTCGCCGCGACCAGGAGCAGCAGCAGCGGGTCGATCCACACCATGAGGACGATCGCTCCCGCGGCGACGAGGGCACCCGTCACCAGATCGACCAGTGCCTGGGAGACGACTTCTCTGAGCAGGGTGGTGTCGGAGGTGACCCGGGAGATCAGGTCGCCGCCGCGGTGCCGGTCGTACTCCTTCATCTCCAGCCGGAGAAGCCGTGCCACCAGACTGTGTCGAAGTCCTCGTACGACGCCCTCGCCCATGCGCTCCAGGACGAAACGGCCCACCGCGCCGGTTGCCGCTTCGGTGACGAACAGGACGGCCAGGAGCAGCAGCAAGGGCCACAACACCTGTCCCCGTCCGCTCGCGTCCACGACCTGTCTGGCGACGAGCGGCTGAGCGAGCCCCAGAGCGGAGCCGACCAGTGTGAGCACGGTGGCGACGAGGACCGAAGCCCGGTGCCTGGCGGTCAGCCGGTACATGGTGGCGACCGCGGCCCGGGTGGAGCGGTCCCCCTCCACCGCCGGCTGCGCCTGATCCACGAGGGTGTCGGTCATCGGCCCGATCGGCTCCCGGGAGCGACCGTGATGAGCCGGGTGAAGTAGTCGTCGGGCACACCCTCGTCCACAAGGTGGCCGTCTGCCTCGATCCAGGCGTGCGCCGTGAAGGGAGGCACCACGCGCACCCCGGTGCACCAGGTCGGCCAGCTCCCTCCCAGACGGCACAGCAGCGCGGCTCCCAGAGACCGGGGCAGGCAGCCTTTCGGCCCGGCGCAGCGCAGGCTCACCGCGCACATGGCGTCCCGTGCGTTCTTCGCCTGTGTGGCGGTGGCCGGTGCGGCTCCGCGACAGGCGAGGTGGAGCACGGCGCGAATCCGGCGGGGCGGCAGGAGCGAGAGCACGAGGGCGAGGGGCATGACGAGACGGGCGGCCAGGCGCCGGGTGAAGGGCACACCGGTGGGCCGTTCCAGGGCGCAGGGCGGCTCCATCGACCAGGCCGAGCTGTTCCAGCCGGGAGTCCTCCCACAGCGCCAGCAGATCGGCGCGGTGCTCGCGCAGTCCGTTGGACGCGTCCATGGAAGCGGCGGCCTTGTTGGTGCGCCTCAGACACACATCGGGCACGATCCCGCTCATGGCGGCGGTCAGAAGCGGTTTGTACTGCCAGGGCGTGACGCGCTCGCTCGGGCGCACGGCGAGGCATGCCTCGATGACACGGTCGTCGAGGAACGGCGAGGCCATCGGCAGGCCGGCCCGGGCGGCCATCCGGTCCCACTGGCGGATGATGCGGGTGCAGGAAAGGATCTGTTCGAGGTCGGTGTGCAGGCCGCGGTCCGGGTGCAGAGGTACGGCGGTCACGGCGGCCTCGCGCAACGCCCGTCGCGCCATCCGTTCGGCGTCGGGGGTGACCCAGTCGAAGAGGCGAGGGGGCATGCCCCAGCCGAGGCTGGTGCTGACGGTGGCGCGTAGCGGTTCTCGCAGGCGGCCGCCGGAGTCGGCCAACCACTTCCCGTACGGCCGAGCGTCGGCGAGTGCGCGTGCCGTGCCGCCAAGTGGCCACTGCCACAGGGCCCGGAAGCCGCGCAGCCGGCGCAGCGCGAACAGCGGGCGGGTGCGGAGCAGTCGGTGGTAGTACGCCTCGGAGCACCAGGCCACGTGGTCGCCGCCGATGCCGGTCAGGTGCAACCGACTACCCCGCTCGGCCAAGGGGGGCAGGTGGTGCAGGACCCTTGATCGGTCCATGACCCCGATGGTCGGTTCGTCCAGCAGGTCGTCGATGCCGAGCAGGTCGGTGTAGACCAGCGGTGAAGCGTCGGCGTCCCAGACCACATGGTCGATGTCCGGCATCGACCGGGCGGCCTGTTCGGCCCAGTGCAGATCGGTGTCGGCGGGGTCGCGCCCCGGCCAGGTGCTGGCCACCACCCGGGCCGGCGACCGGTCCGCCAGGAAACAGATGGAGGTGGAATCCAGGCCGCCGGACAGGTCGCAGCTGACCACGCCACCCTGCCGGGTACGGGCGTCGACCGCCGCGGCCAGGGCCTCGCGGACGAGAGGGGCGCCGTCGGCGAGCGTCCGTACCGGTTCCGGCGGTGTCCACCAGCGCGAGTGGCGTACGGTCCGGCCGTCCGGCGAGACGATCAGCGCGTCCTGCGGGGACACGGCGGTGACGCCGCGCCACATGGGCGCCTGGGCGAGGGGATGGGGGACCGGCCACAGCAGCCGGACGGCCAGTTGCTCCTCGTCCGGGTCGGTGCCGAGCGCGTCGGCGAGTACGTCGGCGCGGCTGGCAGCCACCTGTGTCCCGTCGACGAGGGCACAGAAAACCAGCCGGAGCCCGGAGGCGGTGCCCTGCACCCTGAGCCGCCCGTCGAGCGCGGCGACGAGATGGAAACTACCGGGGAGAGAACGGGCCAGTGCGTCGAGTTCGGCGAGATCACGTAACCGCCCGGCCCGGCGCTCGAGCTCTGCGGCGTCGATCGGACAGCAGCCGATGACGGCGAGGGCCGTGCGGCCGGCGCGCGCGGTGACGATCTCCTGGTCGTGCCACTGCCCCACCAGCCAGGGCCGGCCCGAAGCGTGCTGCAGGATTCGCGTTCCGGGGCGGGCGAAGGAGCGGGCCACGGCGGCCGCGTCCTCCCGGTCGGTGAAGACCGTGAAGTGCGCGTCGCCGGGGCCCGTCCCCGCACTCTCGTGCAGTTCAGTCATGACGTCGGTTCAGGAACCGTCGCTCGTCAGTTCTTGCTCAGGATGAGACGGTCGTTGCCGGAGCTCTGCAAGAGCCCGGTCTTCTTCCGGAACGTCCCGAGGCGGAGCAGCGTCGGCGCTTCGTAGGCCTTCTTCATGACTTCTCCTCACATGCGGTGGCACGACCGCCCCTGGTCGGCTGGGAACCGGAGGCCGGTTCACTGCCGACCTGCTATGTGCACAGGTGAATGCCGCAGCAAGACCGCGAGAGAAAATGGGATCGTATGCCAAGTTCTCGGGTGGCCAGAGATCCGCACTGCGGCTCACGCGGTTCTCGAAAATGAAACGTGAGGCGATCATGATGCGCGAAAGGAAGGAATAACGTTTCTACCTGCGCGTCGAGAAGCGCACTGTGGGTGTGACGAAGGGGGTGGCCGACGGGGAGCCGGACGGAGCCGCCGGGGCGCACTTCGCCCTTGCCGCAGTGCATGCCCGCTTCGCGTGCCTGAATGACTGGGTGGCACCCACGATCTCCATTGCCTCGCAGACGGTCCGAGGCCAGGGACAGGCATGAGCGTCACGAGGGGCGGGCACCTCGCCGTCCTAGTGTCGGAGCAGCCCTCGTACGTACGCCGCCTGGCCGACGTGCTGGAGATCGTCGGCCAGGACACTGACCAGGCGTACGCCGAGGGTGACGGCCGGGGTCCACCGCTCGTCCACGACGCGGTCCAGGTCGTCGGGGCCGAGCCCGCGCACATACTCCAGTGTCCGCGTGTGCACGGCGTCGAAGTAACCCGTCAGCAGGTCACCCGAGTCGACCCGCACCGCGGCGACCTGCGCCGCACCGTGCCCGTAGCCCGTGTCCCGGGACGGCAGCGCGAGTCCGAAGCGCTGCTCCCAGCCCTGGCACAGCCAGACCTGGTCGAGTCCGGCGGCGTCGGCCACATGGTCGTCCTGGATGCGGGTGAGGTGCCAGACCAGCCAGGCGACGGAGTTGGCGTCGGGCGCGGGGCGGGAGTGGAGCTCCGCCGGGGACAGCCCGTCCACGGCGGCGTGCACCTCCTCCTTGATCCGGCCGTACGCGTCGATGAGAACGTCCTTCACATCCATACGTCCACCATCGAGCATCGGGGCCGTGCCCGCACCGTCCCCGCCCCGCGGCGCCGGCCCCGTGAGCCACCCCTAGTGGAGCTTGTTGACGGCCGTGGTCGTCGTCTTCTTGAAGGCCTTGACCGGCGCGTCCTTGAAGCCGCCCATCTGCCCCCAGTCCACGACGGTGACGGTCCGGCCGTCCCGGCCCACCGACAGGAGCCGAATGTCCATGGCCCCCCAGGACGTGACCGTGGCCACGCCGTGGACGCGGGCGCCCTCCTCGACGGGCAGTGCCCCGAGGTCCCGGTACTCGGCTTCGATGTCCGGGTCGGAGGAGTCGCTCACACAGTCCCGGAAGTCCTTGTTCAGCCGCGTGGCGAGCGCCTTGGCCTTGCTGTCGCTGCCGGTGACGACGACCAGCTGCCTGGCACTGGTCTCCAGGTCCGTACGGAACGAGCGGTGGTTGATGTCGTACGCGAGGAGTGCGTCGCCCAGGCAGTACTGGAGCTCTTCGGGGACGCCGTCCTCGATCCCGCCCGCCGTCCAGGAGGACGAGGGGTGCGGCGGGAGCTCGGAGGCCGACAGGTACTTCGGCGCGCCGCTCGCCTTCGCGGCGGCGGCCGGGACGGCGCCGGCGGCGAGTGCGGAGCCTGCGGTGAGGCCCGCCACGACCAGTGCGGTGAGCGTGCGGGCTCGAATGTGCTTGGGCATGAGTGTCCCCCGTGAACGAGTACTGAACGAGTACGTGGATGAGTGGAGTGCTGCCGCTCCGCCGCTGACGCCGGATGGTCCGTCCGGCCCTGGTCGGTGCGACACCGAGAGCATCGGCCGTCACCGGGCGTGAGGGCAACGGCCGACGCCCGATCCGTGGCCCTGGAACCATCCCAGTCCTTCTGACGTGCATCTCTATGGAGTGCCTGGGATGCCGTCCCGGGACGGGGAGGACGTGGAGAACAGTGTCGGCAGCACCGGACGACGTGCGGGAGTTCGCGGCGGCGCTCACGCGTCTCAAGGAACGCACGGACCGCAGTTACGGGCAGCTGGCCCGTCGCCTCGACATGAACACCTCGACCCTGCACCGCTATTGCGCGGGCGACACCGTCCCGCTCGACTTCGCGCCCGTCGAGCGCTTCGCCGCGCTCTGCGGAGCGACCGGCGCGGAGCGGCTCGAACTGCACCGGCTGTGGCTGCCGGCCGTGGCGGCACGGCAGCGGGCACGTACGGGTGGGGGAGGGACGAGTGGCTCTCCGTCACCGGGGCCGACCGGGCAGACAGAGCCGACCGAGCGGACAGAGCGGACAGAGCCGACCGCGGTCGAGCCCGCCGAGCCGTCCGGCGGGGCTGCCGCTGAGCCGGTGGAGCCGGTCGAGCCGGTCGCTGGGCCGGCGTCGGCGCAGGCGCCCTCGACCCGCCGCCCCTGGCACCGTCGCCGACGCACCCTCGTCGGCGCGGCCGTCGCCGCCGTGCTCATCGCCACCGCGGGCAGCCTCGCCGCGCTGCCGTCAGGCGGTCCTCCGGCCGACGGCGGCGCCCAGGGCGGTGAGCCGAGACCGTCCCGTACGACCTCGGCGGCCCAGCGTCCGTCGACCGCCCCCACGAGCCCGTCCCCCGCACCGGGCGCCGGCGGCACGAAGAGCCCTTCGGGCACACCCTCGCCCTCGCCCACCGAGCCGGAAAGCAGTCCCACGAAGGACGACGACACCGCCGAGCGGCGGCCCCCGGCCACCGGGGCGCCCCTCACCTGGACGGCGAACTCCCAGCTCTGGGCCCTCGGCTGCGGTCACGACTACGTCGTCGCCAAGCCGCCGAAGGAGGTGCCCCCGCCGCCGGCGCCGCAGGACGCGGGTGTCTGGGCCGCGACGCAGCGGGGGGTGCACGGCCGGAACACGATCGTGGAGGTCACGGTGCAGGGGCGGAAGTCCACGGCCGTCGTCCTGACCGCGCTGCGGGTCCGTGTCGTCGGACGCGCGGCGCCCGCCGAGGGCAACGCCTACGCGATGGACCAGGGCTGCGGAGGACGGGTCACCCCCCGGTACTTCGACGTGGACCTGGACAAGGACCGGCCGATCGCCCGCCCGGTCGACGGCGCCGACCTGGACGTACGGATACCGGCCGTGCGCCTGCCGTACCGGGTGTCGGCCGACGACCCGGAGGTGCTGATGATCTCCGCCGAGACCGAGACCTGTGACTGCAGCTGGTACCTGGAACTGGAGTGGTCCTCCGAGGGCCGTACCGGGACGGTCCGGATCGACGACGACGGCCGCCCGTTCCGCACGACCGGGATCAAGGGCCTGCCGCGCTACGAGTACGACACCATGAACCGCCGGTGGGCGCCCGTCACGGGCTGACCTCAGCACACTCCACCGGCGGGTCCAGGAGCTCCATCAGGGCGCGCGCCGCCGGGCTCATGGCCTGCGGGGGCGGGAGCAGGGCGACCGTCTCGTACACGGTCTCGCCGGTGTCCTTGACGGCGAGCGCGACGAGCGAGTCACGCTTGTGCCGGAAGTGGCGCGGGACGACGGCGACACAGAGGTTCTCCTCGACGAGTTCCAGCAGGCTGTGCACGTCGTTGACCTCCAGGGCGACCGTCCGGCGGACGCCGGCGGCGGCGAACACCGCGTCGGTGGTCCGGCGCGGGCCCCAGTCCGGGTGGAAGTCGACGAAGACCTCGCCGCCCAGCTCCTCCGGGGTCACCGCGGCGCCGGTGGCGGCGAGGTGATGGCTGGGATGGCACAGGACGGTCATCGGCTCGCTGGACAGCGGTACGACGCGCAGCTGGTCGGTGTCCTCCTGCTCCGCCCGCACGGCGAACGCCAGATCGAGGCGGCCGCCCGCGACCTCCTCGGCCAGCGCGCCCGAGCCCGCCTGTCGCAGACAGATCTCCACATCCGGATGGCGGCGCCGGAACGAGGCCAGCAGCCCCGCCACGTGCAGCCCCGCCACACACTGCTCGGACCCCACCGCCAGCATGCCCCGCAGTACTCCCTGCACGGCAGCCACCGCCTCCCGCGCCGACCGCACCTGCGCGAGGATCCGCTCCGCCTCGGTCAGCAGCGCCCGCCCGGCGGGTGTGAGCATCACCCGGCGGGTCGTCCGCACGAACAGCGGTGTCTGCAGCTCGCGCTCCAGGGCCCGGACGGAGGCGGACAGGCCCGACTGGGAGACCAGCAGCCGTTCGGCGGCCCGGGTGAAGTGCTCCTCCTCGGCGACCGCGACGAAGTGCTGGAGATGACGGAGTTCCATGACTGAGAAGCGTAGGCGCTGAATCCCATCGGATTCTTCTGTTGGACCAATGCCCCCAGGTCGCGAAAGAGTGGACACCGGTTCTCAGGGACCCCGTCCCCCCGTGCCAACCTCTCTGGAGTCGCGTTGTACACCGCACACCCCGACCGCTACGCGGACATGCCCTACCGGCGCACCGGACGCAGCGGCCTGAAACTTCCCGCGCTCTCGCTCGGCCTGTGGCACAACTTCGGCCCCGACCGTTCCGTCGAGACGCAGCGCGCGATCCTGCGCCGCGCCTTCGACCTGGGTGTCACCCACTTCGACCTGGCCAACAACTACGGCCCGCCGCCCGGCGCCGCCGAGTCCGCGCTCGGCGAGGCGCTCAAGGACGACTTCGCCCCGTACCGCGACGAGCTCGTCATCTCCACCAAGGCCGGCTATCTGATGTGGCCCGGCCCGTACGGCGAGTGGGGCTCCCGCAAGTACGTGCTCTCCTCGCTCGACCAGAGCCTGCAGCGCATGGGCCTCGACTACGTCGACATCTTCTACTCGCACCGTCCCGACCCGGAGACTCCGCTGGAGGAGACGATGGGCGCGCTGCACTCGGCGGTCCAGCAGGGCAAGGCGCTGTACGTCGGTGTCTCCAACTACTCGGCCGAGCAGACCCGCGAGGCCGCCCGCATCCTGGGCGAGCTGGGCACTCCGCTCCTCGTCCACCAGCCCCGTTACTCGATGCTCGACCGGCGCCCCGAGAGCGAGGGCCTGCTCGACGCCCTCGACGAGCTGCAGGTCGGCTCCATCGTCTTCTCCCCGCTGGAGCAGGGGCTGCTGAGCTCCCGCTACCTCGACGGCATCCCGGAGGGCTCCCGCGCGGCGAGCGACAGCCCCTTCCTGCGGTCGGACGCCGTCACCGAGGACCTGGTGGGCAGGCTGCGCGCGCTGGACGAGGTCGCCAAGTCCCGCGGCCAGACGCTGGCCCAGCTCGCCCTGGCCTGGACGCTGCGGGGTGGCCGGGTCACCTCCGCCCTCGTCGGCGCGAGCAGCGCCCGACAGATCGAGGACAGCGTGGGCGCCATCGCCCATCTCGACTTCGAGGCGGACGAGCTGGCCCGCATCGACGCCATCATCGAGGGCAAGGGCTAGCCCTCGGTATCGAGGGCACGGGGCTGGTACGTGCGGCCCGCACCGGCCAGGCCCGCACCGGCCAGGCCCGCACCGGCCAGGCCCGCACCGGCCAGGCCCGCACCGGCCAGGCCCGCACCGGCCAGGCCAGGCCAGGCCAGGCCAGGCCAGGACCGGACCGGGCCCGGATCGGCTCCGGGCAAGAAGGGCCCCGGCCCAGCCCTAGCCCTCGATCCGCTCCTCCAGGCGGACGGTCACCGACTGGCCCGCCTCCTTCCCGATCGCCTTGCGCACATCGGCCTTGACCGGCAGCTTGTGGGTGCCGTCGCCCAGGGCCATGAAGGAGCTGCGGAAAGGGTGGCCGTCGATCGTGCCGCGGACCTTGACCAGGCCGCGGGTGCCGAAGAAGTCGGTGGACCCGGGCCACACGAGATAGGTCCAGCCGCCCTTGGCGGGGCTCTTCCGCAGCTCCGCGGTGAACTGCTCGTCGAGCGTGCTCACGATGTCTCCTCCGCTCCCGGTGGTGCGCTACGAACAGGAGACCGCGGGGAGCGCGGAAACTCATCGCGAGCGGTGGGCCGGGCGAGGAGGGGCGCGGCCGGCGGCAGTCGTCGAGCCGGTCGCCGGAGATCAGATCTCGGACGCGGTCGAGGTACCCCGCCGTGCGGCCACGAGCCCGGACGGTCGCGCCCTCGTCGTCGCGCAGGAGGACGTCGCGGCCCAGGAACCACCGTGTCTCCTCGCCGACGGGGTGGGCCGGGAACGGCAGCCGGACGGCGTCCGACTCCAGATGGCGGTCCCGGACCGCGGGCTTGATCGTTGAACGCTCCGTCGGGGACATGCGTAGAAGATGTGGACCGGCCCCAGGGCCGTCACCCGCACGCACTCCTCCTTCTGGAGAAGGCCCGGTCGCAGGGCCCTGCGCAGCGTTTCAGCCAATCGCGCTCTCGCATATGCCAGGAGACTGGCTGAATTGGCATGGTGACAGAGCGTCAGGAGTGGCGATACTCAACTGGCAGGGCGATTGAGTCATGAACGAACGCGCACCCATGCGCGCTCTTCACGTCACCGTGCGTGACGGTCTTGTCGCCGGATGCGCACGACCAGCAAGTCTGCGAGGCGAGAGCAAGTCCGCGCGGCGAGTGGGGCCGGGCGGGTTCGGCGGTGCGAACGGGGGAGCGAAGCGTGCACGACGAATTCCTGTGCCATGTCACCGCGTACGGCTGGTGCGGCGGTCAGCGCGTCGGCGTGCCCCTCGGTACCTATCGCGCCCCCACCCTGGCGCTGGCGCTGTGGTGGATGCGCGACCGCGCGTTATGGATCGCCGAACGCCTCGACCCGCGACCCGAGAACCCGAACTTCCCCCCGAACGCGGTCGTTCCGGTCGCCGACACCGTACCGGACGTGCCGAGCCAGCTGCGCGCCTGGTCCGCCGACGACGCGCAACAGGATCTGGTCGCCGAGGAGTTGGCCGCCGGGAATCTCGTCCGGATCGCCACCAACGACGACACCACGGAGTACGAACTGCTCGCGGAGTCCGTCGACGCCGTACGCATGCAGCGCATCGCCCAGAGGATCGCCGCCCCCGCCGCCTGACCCCCGGTCCACCCGCCTCCTGGGGCGACGCCGAAGCGGTCGGGCGCGCATATCGGGACCGATCGGTAGAATTTTCGGTATGGCAGAGCGGTCGATCGCGCCGACTGCGCCCGCACTCGTGCTGGAGACCGAGTCGGGCTCCACCGTGCTGGCCCCGTCCCACGCCTACCACGTGGGACGCGACCCGCTCAGCGACGTCGTCCTCGACGACGACCGGGTCTCGTGGCACCACGCGGTGCTCCGGGCCCAGGCCGGCCACTGGACCATCGAGGACGAGAACAGCACCAACGGCACGTACGCCGACGGTCACCGCGTCCACGAGTGGGACGTCGGCCCCGGCACGGTCATCCACTTCGGGAGCCTCCCCGACGGCCCCCGCGCGGTGCTCACCGGCCTCGCCCCCGAGCAACTCTCCCGTATCCACCGCCCCGCCTCCACCGGCACCTTCCGGCAGCCCACCAGCGTCCACCCGCTGCCCGAGCGGACCGTCCGCATCGGCCGGGCCGCGGACAACGACCTGGTCATCGACGACCTCGTCGTCTCCCGCCGGCACGCCGAGCTCCGGGCGAGTCCGGAGGGCACGTACGAGATCGTCGACCTCGGCAGCCACAACGGCACCTACCTCAACGGCGCCCCCGTCGACCGGGCACCGGTCACTCCCGGTGACATCGTCGGCATCGGTCACTCCGCGTTCTGCCTGGTCGGCGACGAACTCCAGGAGTACGTCGACACCGGAGAGGTCTCCCTCGACGTCCAGGAACTCACCGTCGCCGTCGACCGCGGCCGGAAGACGCTTCTGGACGGTGTGTCGTTTCCGGTCGGCGAGAAATGCCTCCTCGCCGTCGTCGGCCCGAGCGGCGCGGGCAAGTCCACCCTGCTGAACGCCCTCACCGGGCAGCGCCCCGCCGACAGCGGCACCGTCCTCTACGACGGCCGCGACCTCTACCGCGACTACGCCGAACTGCGCCAGCGCATCGGCCTGGTCCCGCAGGACGACATCCTGCACGCCCAGCTGACCGTGCGCAGAGCCCTGTCCTACGCCGCCGAACTCCGCTTCCCGCAGGACACCGCGAAGGCCGAGCGGCAGGCCCGCGTCGACGAGGTGATCCGCGAACTGGGCCTCGAACAGCGCGCCGGCCAGCCCATCCACAGCCTCTCCGGCGGCCAGCGCAAACGGGTCAGCGTGGCCCTGGAACTCCTGACCAAACCCTCCCTGCTCTTCCTGGACGAACCGACCTCCGGGCTCGACCCCGGCATGGACCGCTCCGTGATGCACAT
Organism: Streptomyces akebiae; assembly: GCF_019599145.1. Classification (NCBI taxonomy): domain Bacteria; kingdom Bacillati; phylum Actinomycetota; class Actinomycetes; order Kitasatosporales; family Streptomycetaceae; genus Streptomyces; species Streptomyces akebiae. The sequence goes on from NZ_CP080647.1 coordinate 9,905,404, forward strand.
GCTGCGCGGCCTCGCCGACGACGGACGCACGGTCATCGTCGTCACCCACAGCGTTCTCAGTCTCGACGTCTGCGACCGTCTCCTCGTCCTCGCGCCCGGCGGCAAGGTCGCCTACTACGGGCCGCCCGAGGACACCCTCGCCTTCTTCGGCTTCGAGCAGTGGCCGGAGGCGTTCGAGGCCTTCGAACGGGACGGGGAGCGGGACTGGGCGGGGGAGTACCGCGACTCGCCCCAACGGCACCAGTACGTCACCGCCGCCATGGGCCGGCCCTACCAGGCCGCCCCGGAGCCGGTCACCGTGGCGCCGCCGCCCAAGCCGCAGAGCTGGGGCGCCCAACTCGGCACACTGGTCCGCCGGTACGCGGCCGCGCTCGGCGCCGACCGCACCTTCCTCGCCATCATGATCGCGCTGCCGTTCGTGATGGGCGCGATGGCCAGGGCGCTGGCGGGCAGCACCCTGGACCGCGAGACGGCCATGAACGCGCTGCTCATCCTGTGTGTGGGCGGTGTGCTGACAGGTGCGGCGAACGCCGTGCGCGAACTGGTCAAGGAACGCGTCATCTACCGACGCGAACGGGCTGTGGGCCTGTCGAGATCCGCGTATCTGATGTCCAAGGTCGTCGTCCTCGGCACGGTCACCGTCCTCCAGGCGATCGTCCTCACCCTGGTCGCCCTGCTCGGCGTAGACCTCAACGCCCCCGGTGGTGAAGGCGTGTTGATGCCGCCCCTGGTCGAGATCACGGTCGCCGTGGCACTGCTCGCGTTCACCGCGATGATGCTGGGCCTGGTCGTCTCCGCGCTGGTCCGCAAGGAGGAGGTCACCATGCCGCTGCTGGTGCTCCTCGCGATCGTCCAGGTCGTGTTCTGCGGCGCCCTGCTGGATGTGCGGGGCACGATCGTCCTCGAACAGCTGGCCTGGCTGGTGCCGTCGCGGTGGGCGTTCGCCGCGATGGCCGGCACGATCGACCTGGAACGGATCGTCCCCGACACCTCGGACCCGCTGTTCGCGCACTCGGCGGGCGTGTGGCTGCTCGACCTGGGGATGCTCGTCGTCCTCTCGCTGCTCTGCGGCTGGGCCGTCGCCCGGCTGCTGCGCCGCCGTGAGCCCGCCGTGATGCGGAAGTAGCCGCCATGACGACCACCGGCTTTCGGCCCACCCACGTCGTCCCTCCGGGCGGCCTGTCCGCCTGGGAGAGCCCCGACCCGGCCCATCCGACCGTGGCCCTCGACGCGCTGCTGCCGGTCCAGCTGCTGGAGCGGCGCGGCGACTGGGGCCATGTCCTGTGCGCCAACGGCTGGTCCGCCTGGGTCGACGGCCGCCTCCTCGTCGCCGTACCGCAGGACCCGCCCGCCGCCGGCGTGGCACCCGCCCGTACGGCCGACCCGCGTCCGCTGCTGGCCCGGGCCGAGGAGGCCCTGACGCGCTACCGCACCGAGGCGGAGGCCCTGGCCGCCGGGCACCGCGACGGCGAGTCCTTCCGCGAGCGTACGAAGGGGCTGCGGATCGGGGTCGTCGTCGACGGCGAGTCGCTGTGGCTGTTCGACGCGGCGCACGAGCGGTGGGTGTACTGCGACGGGGCGCGGCTGAGCACGTTCGCCGCTGTGGACGAACCGCGCGAGACCCCGGCCGTCCCCCGCTTCGCCCCGGCCGCCGCTCCCGCCGCGCCACCGGAACCCACGAGGGTCGTGGGGGCCCCGGTACGCGAACCGGCGGACCGGAGCCCGCCCGACTCCGGGCCGACCGACCGTCGACCCCCCGGTACCAGGCCTCCCGACACCAGGCCGACCGCCCCCCGCCCGGCGGACCACGGGCCGAGCGAGGACGAGCCCACGCGCATGGTCCCGCCGGTGACCCGCGATGAGTGACACGCAGCCGTACGCGGGGCGCCCCTCCGAGCCGGTCGGACGGCAGATCGCCGGCTACCGCGTGGAGCGCGAGATCGGCCGGGGCGGCATGGCCGTCGTGTACCAGGCCAGGGATCTGCGGCTGGAGCGGACGGTCGCGCTGAAGCTGCTCGCCCCGGAACTGGCCCGCAACGACACGTTCCGGCGCCGCTTCACCCACGAGTCACGGGTGGCCGCCGCGATCGACCACCCCCACATCGTGCCGGTCTTCGAGGCCGGCGAGACGGACGGCGTCCTCTACATCGCCATGCGCTACGTCGCCGGCAGCGATCTGCGGCATCTCCTGGACCGGGAGGGCCCGCTGCCAGTCACGACCGCGACGCGGATCGCCGCCCAGGTCGCCTCCGCGCTCGACGCGGCGCACGACCACGGCCTGGTGCACCGGGACGTGAAGCCCGGCAACATCCTGGTCGCGCAGGGCACGGACAGCGACCACCCCGAGCACGTCTATCTCACCGACTTCGGCCTGACGAAGAAGTCGCTGTCCCTGACCGGCTTCACCACCGTCGGCCAGTTCGTGGGGACGCTCGACTACGTGGCGCCGGAGCAGATCTCGGGCAAGCCGGTCGACGGCCGCTGCGACGTCTACAGCCTCGCCTGCGTCGTCCACGAGACACTCGTCGGCCGGCCGCCGTTCCAGCGGGACGACGACATGGCCCTGTTGTGGGCCCACCAGTACGACCAGCCGCCCCCGCTGACCGGCGTGCGCCCCGATCTGCCCCCCGCGGTGGACCACGTCATGGCGACGGCGCTGGCCAAGTCCCCGGACGACCGGTACGACTCGTGCCTCTCCTTCGTGGCGGCGCTCCGGGCGGCCGGGACGGCTCGGGGCTTCCCGCCGGGGCACGCACCGACCCGGGCGGTCACGCCGACCGCGTCCGGACCGACCGAGGCCCCGCCCGAGCCGCCCCGATGGGCCGAACCCGTGTTCATCCGGTCCGGCCGTCACCCCGGCTGACGTCGAGCCGCGCGATGTGGGCCACGTTCTCCCGGTCGTCGGCGTCCGAACCGGCCTCGGCGGCGAACCAGGCGTCAAGGATCTCCTTGAGCAGCGGCTCGGAGGTCAGCCTCAGCCCGAGCGCCAGCACATTGGCGTCGTTCCACCGGCGAGCGCCGTCGGCCGTGTAGGCGTCCGTGCACAGCGCCGCGCGAACGCCCGGAACCTTGTTCGCGGCGATCGACGCGCCCGTGCCGGTCCAGCAGCACACGACGGCCTGGTCGGACGCGCCGGAGGCGACCTCGCGCGCCGCCGCCTCCGAGCAGACGGCCCAGCGGGGGTCGTCCCCGGCGCGCAGCGCGCCGTGCGTGACGACGTCGTGGCCCCGGCCGCGCAACTCCGCGAGGAGGAGACGTGCGACGGGCTCGTCCATGTCCGAGGAGACGGAGATCCGCATGCCCCCGAGGCTACCCGCCTCCAGGACCCCGGCTACGGGCGCGGCCACGGCTTTCCGGCCAACCGCTCGATGCTCGTGTTGAGGCGCTTCAGATAGTCGGCGAACCCGGCGATGCCCTCGTCGGACCAGCCCTCCAGGACCATGGCGAGTGTACGGACGTTGCCCTCCCGCTCCTCGTCCAGTCGGCGCTCGCGCCGATGATCGGCTGCGGGGCCGCGCTGGTCGCCGCGGCGGTCGCCGTGTTCATCCCCGGCGCGCGGGCCACCTCCGATCCGGGCCAGGGCGCGGAGGAGCGGGACCCGGGCACGGTGGAGGCGCCTGCTTCCGCCGCTTGACCGGGCGGCCCGGCTGTCGGTGAGTGCGTGGGCTCCCGCGCGCGGCCGCCCCGCGCCTCGGCGGCCTGCACCGGACGGTGGGCCCTGTCGGGGTCCCGGCTCCCCGGCGGGCAGCGCGTCCTCGGCCGCCCGCAGCCGCCGCCCGTCCGGACCTGGTGTCTCCTCCGCCTGGAGCACGCCGGTGTGGCCGTGGTCGGCGGGGCGAGGAGGAAGGGCCGGGAGAACCGGCGCACCAGGGCGGCCGCTCGTCGCCCATGCCCGCCGGCAGGGTCTTCCGGCACCCGGCGGCGTCACCGCCGAGCAGCCGTGCCTGGGCGCGCAGCCCCGTAACGGAGGTGGCCCGTCGGCTGCGGCAGGCGGTGGAGAGGGGCCAGGGCGCGCGCCGGGGCGCGGTCGGGCCGAGGCGGTGGCGAGGCGGGGCGAGTCGGTGGTCGGGTCAGGGCGAGGTGGGCGGATCCAGGAGCCGGACCACGATCGACCAGGGGCCGTCGGAGCGGGCGTAGAGGAGACAGGGGCCGGTGACGGGGGCTTCGCCGTGCCAGGGACCCACGTGGTTGGCCAGTTCGTCGAGGAAACCGGTGCCGTCCGGTTCGAAGGTGTCGACGAGGAAGTACCCACCGTCGTCGGAGCGCGGATCGCCCTCGTACCGGAGCGTCGCGATCCCGGGACCCCCGGTGTGGCGCAGCACGTCCGAGGCGGGACGTCGCGTGTGGCCCTCGCAGGGCAGCGCGCTCGACAGCGGGCTCACGTCGACCGTCCACGGTCCGTCCGCCTGGACGCGGAGGGCCCGCACCGGCCGGTCGTCGGCGTTGACCAGGGCACGGCACGAGAAGGGGCCGTCGGTGTAGACGAGTTGGCTCTGCGAGTGCAGCCTCCCGTCCAGGGCGTCCACGACGAAGTGCCCGTTCCCCGAGTGGGTGATGTCGAGGATGACCGGATCCGTCCCGGTCGTCAGCCGGGCGACCTTGTCGCCGTCGCCACCGATCCGCTGGAGTGCCGGGTCGCCCGCGGTGAGCACCGGTGGCGCCTGCCGGGGCGGTTCGTCGCTCTTGCCGACCTCGGGAGGAGGCACCACAGGGGCCTGTCGCTGCGCACGGTCGCGTCGGAACCACTTCATCGAGCCCCCCTGGTGACGTCTGCGCACAGTATTGGGCGTGCGGGTCGCCGCGTACACAACGAGGACCGCACTTCGCCAACCGCCCTTGTGGCGTGGGGGATTGTGGTGTTCATCATTGTTTGAGGGGGAGTGCGGTCCGACGAGTATCGTCCTCGCGCCGACCGGGCATGGTGAGGGGGGCGGAACATGACCGGGGCAGGCGGTGCGCGACGACGGGGTCGTGCGTCTGCCCGCGGCGCCGCCCCCGAGCCGTTCTGTGAATGTCGCACCACGCGTGCCGCACACGTGTGGTGCGAGAAGAGGGGGAGCCATGGTGCCGCCGGTCGTGCCCGAGGACGTTCTGTCGCAGCCGATGCTGAGCCCGCTGACGCCCGCCGCCCTCTTCCTGGTCGTCGGCGTCGTCCCCGGCGGTGAGTCGACGGCGCGCGGGGTGCTGGCAGGACTCGCCGGTCTGGAACGGGCGGTGGGCTTCTCCAGCCCCGACGGCGCCCTGGGCTGTGTGGCCGGGATCGGCGCCGAGGCCTGGGACCGCCTCTTCGGTCCGCCCCGCCCCGCCGCCCTGCACCCTTTCCCGCAGCTGGACGGGGCCCGGCACCGGGCCGTGTCCACCCCGGGCGACCTGCTCTTCCACATCCGGGCGACCCGCGTGGACCTCTGCTTCGCACTGGCCGCCGAGATCATGCGGCAACTGCGCGGCGCGGTCACCCTGGAGGACGAGGTCCAGGCCTTCGCGTACTTCGACTCCCGCAACCTGCTCGGCTTCGTCGACGGCACCGAGAACCCGGTCGGGCGCGTGGCGGCCGAAGCGGTGCTGGTCGGTGACGAGGACCCGGACTTCCGGGGCGGCAGCTACGTGCTCGTGCAGAAGTACCTGCATGACGTGGAGTCCTGGGAGAAACTCCCCGTCGAGGCCCAGGAGAAGGTCATCGGCCGGACCAAGCTGACCAACCTCGAACTGGACGTGGAGGGTTCGCACGTCGACGTCAACACCCTCCTCGGCCCCGACGGCACGGAGCAGCGCATACTGCGCGCCGCCATGCCGTTCGGCAGGCCCGGACAGGGCGAGTTCGGCACGTACTTCATCGCCTACGCCCGCGACCCCTCGGTCCCCGAGGCGATGCTGCGGAAGATGTTCCTCGGCGAACCGCCGAACGGTCACGACCCGATCCTGGACTTCTCCCGGGCCGTGACCGGAACCATGTTCTTCGTGCCGTCGGCGGACTTCCTGCGCACCATCCCGGCTCGGCGCCCGCCGGTCTGACCGTCAGAACGCGTCCTCGCCCTCGACGAACGTCCGCACCACCTCGATGTCCCCGATCCGGGACACGTCCACCCGGCGCGGATCGTCTCCCAGTACGACGAGATCGGCCCGCCTGCCGGGAGTGACGCTGCCGGCGTCACCGTCCCAGTGGCAGGCGCGGGCGGCCTCGACGGTGTACGCGCGCAGCGCCTCCTCGACCGTGATCGCCTCGGCGGGGCCGATGAGGCGGCCGGACTCCGAGGCCCGCTCCACCATGAACTGGATCGCCCGCAGCGGGGCGCCGTTCGCGACCGGACGGTCCGAGCTGCCGGCGACCCGGACACCGTGGTCGAGGAAGCCCCGGCCCCGGTACAGCCAGCCGGCCCGGTCCTCGCCCATGATCGTGGCGTAGTCGTCACCGTAGTAGCGCAGGAAGCTCGGCTGGACGACGACGGTGACACCGAGCGCGGCCAGCCGGGGCAGTTGGTCGGGGCGGACCAGGCCCGCGTGCTCGACACGATGGCGTGCCTCCGGGCGGGGGCTCAGCTTCTGGGCCTTCTCCAGCGCGTCCAGCGCGACGTCGAGGGCCCGGTCGCCGATCGCGTGCACGGCGAGCTGCCAGCCCGCGAGGTGTCCCTCGACGATCGTGCTCTCCAGGACCTCGGGCTCGTGCATGAGTTGACCGGAACCGTCACTGCCCAGGTAGGGGCTGGTGAGGGCCGCCGTACGGGCCATCATGCCGCCGTCGGTGAAGATCTTGAGCGAGCCGAGGGAGAGCGTGCCCTCACCGAAGCCCGTGCGCAGGCCGAGGTCGATCGCCCGGCTCGTGGTGTCCTCGGCGTCGGCGCGGACCGGGCGGAGCGCGTCGGCGGCCACCATCAGCCGTACCCGCAGCGGCAGTCGGCCCGACTCGTGGGCGAGCTGGTACGCGGCGCCCTCGATGGGGCTGTGCCCGAACAGCCGGGCCCCGACGCCCGCTTCGGCGCACCCCGTGATGCCCTCGGACCGGCAGACGCGGGCGGCGTGCTCGATCGCCGAGGCCAGTTCGGCGAGCGAGTGCGGCGGCCGGGACCGCAGCGCGGCCCCCATGGCGCCCTCCGCGAGGAAACCGTCCGGCCGGGCCACCTCCGCCGGAAGTCCTTCGAGCACCGCCGAGTTGACGAGGCAGGCGTGCCCGGAGAGATGGCCCAGGTACACCTTGCGCCCGGCGCTGACGGTGTCGAGGTCGCTCGCCGTGAGCGGGCGGTCGAGGGTGCGCTGGTCGTAGCCGCCGAAGTCCACCCAGCCGCCGACCGGGGCCCCGGCCACCGCCTCCGCCACCACGCGGAGCACGTCGTCGGCGCGCCGGCTCGGCGCGACACTGGGTGACTTGGCCTTCAAGCCCGCCCACGCCAGGTGCACATGGGCGTCGATGAACCCCGGCAGTACGGTGGCGCCGCCCAGGTCCAGGGTCCGCCGCGCCGGAAGGCCCGCCACGTCCTCGTCCAGGCCGACGACGCGACCCCGCCAGATGCCGAGTTCCCGGGCGGTCGGGCGGTCCTGAACCATCGTGACGATGCGGGCGTTGGTGATCCTGGTGCTGAGCACGAACAGGTCCTTCCGGTCGGGGCGGGGCGCCCGGTGCGTTCTCGTATCGGTGAAGTGGCCTGCTCCGCCCGCCAGTTGACGGTCGGTTCGGCCAATGTCCCAGCGTTCGGGGAGGTCGCTCAGGTCTCGAAGACATCTCAGGGCTGGTCCAGGAAGACAAATGTAGTTAGCCTTACCTAAGTTTTCTTGTACGGTTCCTGTGTTGGCGAAACCGGTCCGGAGTGTTGCGTGAGAAAAGCGGACCCACCGGGACGGAACGTCCTGTGGCGCGCGGTCGACGGACAGCGTCGGGACGTCGTGCTGGGCGCGGTTCTGGGGATGGGACACCAGACGGGCGAGGCCCTGGTGCCGGTGCTCATCGGACTGGCCATCGAGCGCGGAGTCGTGGACGGCGACATCCCCGGGCTGCTGCTGTGGCTGCTCGTCCTGGCCGCCGTGTACGTCGGGCTCTCCTTCAGCTTCCGGTTCAGCGCGAGGGCGGGGGAACGCGCCGCCGTCACCGCCGCGCACCACCTGAGAACCGCCCTCGTCGGACGTGTCCTCGCACCCGAGGGCGGCGCCGAAGAGGGAAGGCTGCCGGGCGAGTTGACGAACATCGCCACCGAGGACGCCAAGCGGGTCGGTGCCGTCGCCATGGCCCTCATCGTCGCCTTCGCGGCCACCGCCGGGCTTGTGGTCAGCGCGGTCGCCCTGCTGCGCGTCTCGCTCGTCCTGGGCCTGCTCGTCCTCCTGGGCACCCCCCTGCTGCTGTGGCTGGGACACCTGTTGAGCAAGCCGCTCGAACGGCGCAGCGAGACCGAACAGGACCGCGCCGCACAGGCCTCCGGCGTCGCCGCCGACCTGGTCGCCGGAGTGCGCGTGCTCAAGGGCATCGGCGCCGAGCAGGCGGCCGTCGCCCGCTACCGGCGCGTCAGCCAGGACTCCCTCGCCGCCACGCTGCGCGCCGCCCGCGCCGAGGCCTGGCAGAACGGCGTCGTCACCATCCTCACCGGCGCCTTCATCGCCCTGGTCGCCCTCGTCGGCGGCCGCCTCGCCGCACGCGGCGACATCGGCCTCGGTGAACTCGTCTCCTCCGTCGGGCTCGCCCTGTTCATCGTCGGCCCGCTCTCCGAGTTCGCCTGGATCAACGCCGAACTCGCCCAGGGCCGCGCCTCCGCCGCCCGGATCGCCGAGGTGCTGGACGCCCCCGGCGCCGTGCCCGCCCAGGGTTCCGCCGAAGCCGTACCGCCGGCCGGCGTCGAGGGACGGCTCACGCTGCGCGCCCTCACCTACGGCCCCTTGCGCGGGGTCGACCTCGACATCGCCCCCGGTGAGACCGTCGGCATCGCCACCACCGACCCCGCCGACGCCACGGCGCTGCTGCGCTGCCTGGGCCGCCACGCCGACCCCGACGACGGCACCGTCGAACTCGACGGCACCGCACTGACCGCACTCGGACCGGACGACGTCCGCGCGGCGATGCTCGTCGCCGAACACGACGCCGACCTGTTCGAGGGCACGGTCCTGGACAACGTCACGGCGGGGGTCGGAGCCACCGGGCCCGGGGGAGCGACGGCGGGCGCGCCGGCGGACGTCGCCGACGCGGGGACGGGAGACACGGGGACGGGAGGTACGGCCGCACCGGCGGGCGTCACCGCCGCGATGGTCGCCTCCGGTACCGACGAGGTCGCCCGCTCGCTGCCCGACGGCGTCCACACCGCCGTCACCGCACGCGGCCGTTCACTCTCCGGCGGCCAGCGCCAGCGCGTGGCCCTGGCCCGCGCCCTGGCCGCCGACGCGCCGGTCCTCGTCGTGCACGAACCGGCCACCGCCGTCGACGCCGTCACCGAGACGCGTATCGCCGCCGGCATCAGGGACGTCCGCGGCGGACGCACCACCCTCCTGGTGACCAACAGCCCCGCTCTGCTCGCCGTCACCGACCGCGTCGTCCTCCTCCACGAAGGCCGGGTCGCCGCGACCGGCGACCACGAACGCCTCGTCCACGAGCGCGCCGACTACCGGACGGCGGTCCTCACATGACCGATCACGCCAGGGCCGCCGAGCCCGCCGAGCCCGCCGATGCCTCCGAAGCGGTTGAGGCCACGGAGGGGGCGCAGCCTGTAGGGGCTGCGGAGGCTGGGGAAGCCCCCCGGGTGGTGGAGGCGGTGCGGTCTGCTGTGGGGGCGAAGGACGTGGGAGTCGTTCGGCCGGATGAAGAGGTGCGGGCCGTGGGAGTCGTCCGGTCTGACGTAGAGGCGCGGTCTGTGGCTGCCGTCCGGCCCGGTCAGGTCGCGGACTTCGGAACGGTCGTCGAGCCGGTCGAGGCGGTAGGGGGTGCCGGATCCGTCCGGGCCGGCGAGGTCACCGAGGCCGCCCAGCCGGTCGAGGTCGCGGAAGGCACCGAAGCCGTCGAGGCCGTCGAGGCCGGGAGCCGGGGCGGTGACCATGCCGGGCCCGTCCTGCTGCCCGTCGCCAGTCCCGCCCGGACCCGCGCCGCGGTCGTCGAACTGCTGCGTCCACAGCGGCGGTTGGCGCTGTCCGCGTTCGGCGTCATGGTCGGGTCCACCGCTGTCGGCCTGCTCGTGCAGCCCCTCCTGGGCCGGATCGTCGACCTGGCGGCCGACCGGGGGTCCGCCGACGCCATCACCGCCACCGCCGTGCTCCTCGTGGCCGTCGCCGTAGCCCAGGGCGTCAGCGCCGGGTTCGGGCTGTCACAGATCGCCCGGCTCGGTGAGACGACGCTGGCCCGGCTGCGCGAACGCTTCGTCGAGCGGGCCCTCGCCCTTCCCCTGGACCGGGTGGAGAAGGCCGGCGCCGGCGACCTGACCGCCCGGGTCACCGCCGACGTCTCCCTCATCGCCGACGCCGTGCGCAACGCGCTGCCCGCGCTCGGACGGTCGGTGCTCACCATCGTCCTGACCTTCGGCGCCCTCGCCCTGCTCGACTGGCGGTTCCTGCTGGCCGCGCTGCTCGCGGTCCCCGTGCAGGCGGCCACCGCACGCTGGTACGTCGCCCGTGCCATCCCGCTCTACGCCGAGCAGCGGGTGGCCGCCGGCGCCCAACAGCAACAGATGCTCGACACCATCGGCGGCAGCTCCACCGTGCGGGCGTTCCGGCTGGGCCGCGAGCACACCGAGCGGGTCACCGAGCGGTCGTGGTCCGTGGTGGCGCTGACCATGCGCGGCGTACGCCTCGTCCTCGGCTTCTACAGCCGACTGCACATCGCCGAGTACATCGGGCTCGCCGCCGTCCTCGTCACCGGCTACTGGCTGGTCCGCGACGGCTCCGCCAGCATCGGTACGGCGACCGCCGCCGCCCTGTACTTCCACAGCCTGTTCGGCCCCGTCAACGCGGCCCTCGCCCTCCTCGACGACGCCCAGTCGGCCACGGCGGGCCTCGCCCGGCTCGTCGGCGTCACCGACGAACCCGAGGCCCCGCCGCCGACGCGCACCGTCGGGGCCGGCGGTGTCGACGTCACCGTCCGAGGGCTCGGCCACGCCTACCGGCCGGGCCACCCCGTCCTGCACGACACCGACCTGACGATCCACCACGGCGAACGCGTGGCCCTCGTCGGCGCCAGCGGAGCCGGCAAGACCACCCTGGCGCGACTCGTCGCGGGCATCCAGCCGCCCACCACCGGCGACGTCCTGGTCGGCGGCATCCCGCCCACCGAACTCGGCTCCGCCGCCTCCCGCACGATCGCCCTGATCACCCAGGAGACCCATGTCTTCGCGGGCCCCCTCGCCGACGACCTGCGCCTCGCCAAGCCCGACGCCACCGACGACGAACTGCGCGCCGCGCTCGACCGTGTCGACGCCCTCGCCTGGGCCGAGGCCCTGCCCGACGGGCTCGCCACGGTCGTCGGCGACGGCGGCCACCGGCTCAGCGGCGAGCGGACCCAGGCCCTCGCACTGGCCCGGCTGATCCTCGCCGACCCGCCCCTGGTGATCCTCGACGAGGCCACCGCGGAGGCGGGCAGCGCCGGCGCCCGCACCCTGGAGAAGGCGGTCGCCCGCGCCGTCGACGGCCGGACCGCGCTGATCGTCGCCCACCGCCTCAGCCAGGCCGCCACCGCCGACCGCGTCGTCGTCATGGACGCCGGCCGTGTGGTCGAGAGCGGTACCCACGACGAACTCCACGCCGCGCGAGGCCCCTACGCCGCCCTCTGGTCGGCTTGGTCGGACGCCCGCGACACCGGCCCCCGGCCGACCGACCGCCGGCCGGCCTCCGAGACCCCCACAAGCACCGCTCCGCAGAATCCCGAACCGAAGGACCGCTGATGTTCCGCTCCCGCAGAGCGCCACGGCTCGCCGTCGTGCTCGCCTCCGCCACCCTGCTCCTCGCCACCGCATGCGGTGGGGGCTCCGACTCCGACGACGCGTCGGGCGCCGGCGCGGAGGCGAGCACCTCCGGTGACTCCGCCTTCCCGGTCTCCCTCGACCACAAGTACGGCAGCACCACGATCAAGGCCGAACCCAAGCGGATCGTCACCGTCGGCCTCACCGACCAGGACGCGGTCCTCGCCCTCGGCAAGGTCCCCGTCGGCACCACCGAATGGCTCGGCGGCTACAAGGGCGCCATCGGCCCCTGGGCCGAGGACAAGCTCGGTTCCGCCGAGGCCCCGACCGTCCTCAAGGACACGGGCACCGGCCCGCAGGTGGAGAAGATCGCCGCCCTCAAGCCCGACCTGATCCTCGCGGTGTACGGCGGACTCACGAAGGAACAGTACGAGTCGCTGTCCAAGTTCGCCCCCGTGGTCGCCCAGCCGAAGGCGTACAACGACTACGGCGTCCCGTGGCAGGAGCAGACCGAGACCATCGGCAAGGCGCTCGGCAAGCCCGAGGAGGCCGCGAAGGCGGTCGCCGACACCGAGGCGAAGATCAAGGCCGCCGCCGACGACCACCCCGGCTTCAAGGGCTCCACGGCCGCCATGGCCACCCCGTACGAGGGCATGTTCGTCTTCGGCAGCCAGGACGCCCGCTCGCGTCTGCTGACCGGCCTCGGCTTCACCCTGCCGACCGACCTGGACAAGGCGATCGGCGACCAGTTCGGCGCGAACATCAGCAAGGAGCGCACCGACCTGCTCGACCAGGACGCCGTCGTGTGGATCGTCGGCGACCCCGTCAAGGACGCCGCGAAGCTGCACAAGGACGCCTCGTACAAGGATCTGACGGTCGTGAAGGAGGGCCGCGAGGTCTTCGTGAACGAGAGCAGCGACTACGGCAACGCCACGTCCTTCGTCTCGGTCCTCAGCCTGCCGTACGTGGTCGAGCGGCTGGCCCCGCAGCTGGCGGCGGCCGTCGACGGCAAGACGGACACCAAGGTGGAGCAGCCCGCGTCCTGACGCGGGCGGGGGCACGAGGTACGAGTACGACGAGGGGGGCCGGTCACCGACCGGCCCCCCTCTCGTGTCTCTCCCGTGTCAGCCGTCCATCGACTCGGCCAGGCTGCGCGGCCGCATGTCCGTCCAGTGGGTCTCGACGTGGTCCAGGCAGGACTGCCGGGAGTCGGGTCCGTGGACCACCCGCCAGCCGGCCGGCACGTCCACGAAGTCCGGCCACAGGCTGTGCTGGTTCTCGTCGTTGACCAGCACCAGGTAGGTGCCCTCGGGGTCCTCGAACGGGTTGCTCATGCCATTCCTCTTTCCGATTTCACTCACTGCTGCTGTCACTTCGGGTTCCGCTCCGCCCACGCGACGAGCCCCTGAAGGGCCCGGAACCAGGTCGCGGCGAGATCCTGGACCGTGTCGCGCGGCAGCAGTCCTTCCAGATACGACCAGTGCGCGGCCAGCACCGGCCCGTCCGCCCGGTCCTCGGTCACCACGTTGATCTCCAGCGCGTGACCCTCCCGCATCGAGCCCTCCGACCCGATGTCCGCCGCCTCCTCCTCCGGCGCGTACGACCAGTCCGTCTCCTCCGGGATGCCGAACCGGCCCAGGTAGTTGAACTCGACACGCGGCGGCTCGTAGGCCGCCAGCACCTCGCGGGTCCGGGGGTTGAGGTGCCGCAGCATCCCGTATCCGACGCCGTTCCCGGGCAGTGCCGCCAGGTGCTCCCGCACCCGGCGCACGGCCTCGGCCGCCGCCGGGCCCCCGGCGAAGGCCTCGCCGGGGTCGGCCGGCCCCGCGTCGAGCCGGACCGGGTAGACGCTGGTGAACCAGCCGACCGTACGCGACAGATCGACGCCGTCGCCGCCCAACTCCTCCTCGCGGCCGTGTCCTTCGAGGTCGACGAGGACCGAGGTCTCCGTGCCTCCGTCCCGGCGCCGCCGGTCCGCGAAGGCGAGCGCGAGCCCGGCCAGCAGGACGTCGTTGACGGCGGCGCCGAACGCGGCCGGCACCGCCGACAGCAGGGGGCCGGTGTGCTCGGCGGGCAGCCGGAGGACGACCTCGCGCCGGGTGGCGCTGGTGTCGCGGTCGGGATCCCGGTCCCGCGAGAGCGGCGGGGAGGCCGCGCCGTCGGCGAGAATCGCCTCCCACACGGGCAGTTCGGCCTCCCGCTCCGGACGCTGAGCCAGCTCCGTGAGCAGCCTCGACCAGCGGGCGAACGACGTCTCGACGGGCAGCAGCCCGACCGGCCGTCCGGCGGACACGTCCTGCCAGGCCGCGGCGAGGTCCGGCAGCAGCACCCGCCACGACACACCGTCCACGACGAGGTGGTGGGCCATCAGCAGCAGCCGCCCGGGGGCGTCGCCCGCGTCGAACCACACGGCCCTGACCATGACTCCGGCGTCCGGGTCGAGCGACGCCCGCGCCACGACGGCGCGTTCCCGCACGGTCTCGCCGAGCGCGGCCGCGTCCAGGCCGGAGACGTCGACCCGCTCGATCCAGCCGGCCGGGTCCACCGTGCCGACGGGCGGCACGTGCAGCGACCACTGATCGGTGTCCTCGGCGGAGGGCCGGACCAGGGTGGCGCGCAGCAGATCGTGACGGTCGGCGAGCGCCCGCAGCACGGCGGTCAGACCCGGCAGGTCCAGGGCCGCAGGAGTGCGGACCAGCGCCGCCTGGTGGTAGGAGGCGAAGGGGCCGCCCAGTTCGCGCAGCCAGTGCATGACCGGGGTGAGCGACACCGCGCCGGTGCCGTCGTCCGCCGGGCGCGGCGCCGAGACGTCGGCCGCCTCGGCGACCGTGCCCAGCGCGGCGACCGTACGGTGCCGGAACACCAGCCTCGGGCTGATCCGCAGGCCCGCCGCACGGGCCCGCCCCACGAGCTGCATGGCGACGATGCTGTCACCGCCGAGGGCGAAGAAGTCGTCGTCCACACCGACCCGTTCGAGCCCCAGCACCTCCGCGAAGACCGTGCACAGCGACTCCTCCACGGGGGTCGCGGGTGCCCGTCCCGAGGACAGGGCGGAGAAGTCCGGCGCCGGGAGGGCCGACCGGTCCAGCTTGCCGTTGGCCAGCTGCGGGAACCGCGCCAGCGTGACCACTGCCGCCGGGACCATGTGGTCGGGGAGCCGGCCGGCGACATGGGCGCGCAGCGCCGCCCCGTCGGGCGAGGCGTCCGGGACCGGCACCACGTAGGCCACGAGCAGCTTGCGCGGACCGTCCTGGTGCACCGTCACCAGGGCCTGACCCACCTCCGGGTGGGTGGTGAGCGCCGCCTCGATCTCGGCGGGCTCGATGCGGAAACCGCGGATCTTGACCTGGTCGTCGGCGCGGCCGAGGTAGTCGATCCGCCCGTCGGTGGTCCAGCGGGCCAGGTCGCCCGTGCGGTACAGCCGTGATCCGGCAGGACCGAACGGATCGGCCACGAACCGCTCCGCCGTCAGACCGGGGCTGCCCAGATAACCGCGGG
Organism: Streptomyces akebiae; assembly: GCF_019599145.1. Classification (NCBI taxonomy): domain Bacteria; kingdom Bacillati; phylum Actinomycetota; class Actinomycetes; order Kitasatosporales; family Streptomycetaceae; genus Streptomyces; species Streptomyces akebiae. The sequence continues at coordinate 9,920,757 of NZ_CP080647.1, forward strand.
CGAGACCGCCGCCCGCGAGGTACAGCTCACCGGGGACACCGGGCGGCACCGGCCGCAGCCGGTCGTCGAGGACGTACGCCCGGGTGCCGGCCACCGGCCGCCCCACGAGAGGCCGTTCGCTGTCGCGGACGCGCCCCACGAGGGCGTCCACGGTCGACTCGGTCGGCCCGTACAGGTTGAACGCCTCGGTGCCGGGCAGTTCGGACAGCCGCTTCCACAGGGCGACGGGGACGGCCTCACCGCCCACGCCGACGACCGCGAGCGGACAGTCGCCGTCGCGCAGCAGCCCGCTGTCGGCCATCTGCGCGAAGAACGACGGGGTGACCTCCAGGAAGTCGAAGCGGTGTCGCAGCACGGCCTCGGTGACCAGCTCCGGGTCGCGCCGGACCTCTTCCGACAGCACATGGACGCAGTGCCCGTCCAGCAGCCACAGCTGCGGCTGCCAGGACGCGTCGAAGAAGAACGACCAGGCGTGCCCGACCCGCAGGTGCCGCCGCCCTGCCGCCTCGATCGCGGGCCCGTACAGCGTCTCGCGGTGGCTGTGGAAGAGGTTGCCGAGCGTCTCGTGCGTGATCACGACGCCCTTGGGGCGGCCGGTGGAGCCCGAGGTGTAGATGACGTACGCCGGGTTGCGGGGGTTCAGCGGGGCCCGACGGTCGGCGTCGGTGAGGTCGGCCGGGTCCTGGGCCGCGATCCGGTCCCGGGTGCCGGGGTCGTCCAGCAGCAGGGAGGCGATGCCGGACGGCAGCGTGGCGGCGTACTCCCGGGTCGTCAGGGTGAGAACCGGTCCGGCGTCGGCGAGGACGTCGGCCGTGCGCTCCGCCGGGGCGTCCGGGTCGAGCGGCAGATACGCGGCGCCCGCCTTGTGCACGGCGAGGACGGCCGTGAGGAAGTGCGCGGTGCGCGGCAGCGCCAGCGCGACGAACCTCTCGGGCCCGGCGCCCGCCTGCACGAGCAGCCGGGCCAACCGGTTCGCGTCCGCGTTGAGTTCGGCGAAGGTCAGCTCGACACCGTCGGAGGCGGCGGCGGGCAGGTCGCCGTGCCGGTGCGCCCGCTCCTCGAAGAGCGCGGGCACCGTGGTGGGTCCGTCGGCGACCGGACGGCTGTGCCAGCCGCCGAGCAGCCGGGCCCGCTCGTCCGGGGCGAGGATGTCGATGCGGCCCAGCGGGGTGTCCGGATCGGCGGTCACGGCCCGCAGGACGCGCAGCAGCCGGTCCGCGAAGGACCGGGCGGTCGCCGGGTCGAACAGGTCGGCGCTGTACTCCAGGACGCCGTCCACGCCGGTGCCGTCGCCGCGCTCGACGAAGTCGAAGGACAGGTCGAACTTGGCGGTCGTCTGCGTCACGTCGTCCCGGCGGGCGTCCAGACCGGGCAGCCCCGCGTCGTCGCCGTCGGAGGCCAGGTACACGACCATCACCTGGAACAGCGGGTGACGGGCCAGGGAGCGGGCCGGGTTGAGCACCTCCACCAGCCGCTCGAAGGGCACGTCCTGGTGGTCGAACGCGGCCAGGTCGGTCTCCCGGACGCGGCCGAGCAGCTCCCGGAACGTCGGGTCCCCGGAGGTGTCGGTGCGCAGCACCAGCGTGTTGAGGAAGAACCCGACCAGTTCGTCCAGCCCGGCGTCGGTGCGACCGGAGATCGGGCTGCCGATGGGGATGTCGTCGCCCGCGCCGAGCCGGGACAGGAGCGTGGCCACGGCCGCCTGGAGCACCATGAACACACTGACCCCGTTGTCGCGGGCCAACCCGTTCAGGGCGTCGGCGAGTGAGGCGTCCAGCGACAGGTCGGCGGAGCCGCCCCGGTAGGTCGCCTCCAGCGGACGGGCCCGGTCCACGGGCAGCGCCAGCTCCTCGGGCAGCCCGGCCAACGCCCTCTTCCAGTAAGCGAGCTGGCGTGCCGCGAGGCTGCCCTCGTCCTTCTCGTCGCCGAGGACCTCCCGCTGCCACAGCGTGTAGTCGGCGTACTGGACGGGCAACGGCTCCCATGCGGGCGCGCGTCCCGCCGTACGGGCGGCGTAGGCGAGCGCGAGGTCCCGGTTCAGCGGGCCCTCGGACCACTCGTCCCCGGCGATGTGGTGCAGGAGCAGCAGGACGGTCCACCGCTCCTCACCCGTGCGGAACACATGCACCCGCAGCGGGATCTCACGGTCCAGCGCGAAGCCGTACGCCCCGGCCTCCGCCAGCAGCTCGGGCAGCAGCTCGTCGTCCGTGTCGACGACCTCGAACGGGACCCGGACCTCGTCGGGCGCCAGGACCAGTTGGTGGGCCCGGCCCTCGTCGTCGGGGAAGACCGTGCGCAGCGTCTCGTGCCGGACGACCAGATCGCGCACGGCCGCCCGCAGCGCCTCGACGTCCAGCGCGCCCGTCAGCCGCCAGGCCGAGGGGATGTTGTACGTCGCGCTGGGTCCCTCCACCTGGTACAGCACCCACAGGCGTTGCTGGGCCGAGGACAGCGGTAGCCGCTCGGGCCGTTCCCGGACCGTCAGCGCTGGGCGGGTCGTGGCTCCCGCGTCCGCGGTGTCCGCCAGCCGCCGCGCGAGCCGGGTCACCGTCGGCGCGTCGAACACCGTGCGCAGCGACACCTCCGACCCGAACGCGGCCCGGACCCCGGCGACCAGCCGCATGGCCAGCAGCGAGTGTCCGCCCAGGGCGAAGAAGTCGTCGTCGACGCCGACCCGGTCCACGCCCAGCACCTCGGCGAACAGACCGCGGAGGATCTCCTCGCGCGGGCCCCCCGCCCGCCCGCCGGCGCCGCTGCCCGCCGCGAAGTCGGGCGCGGGCAGCGCCCGGCGGTCCAGCTTGCCGTTGGATGTGAGCGGCAGCGCGTCGAGGGCGACGACGGCCGCGGGCACCATGTGGTCCGGCAGGGCAGCGGCGGTGTGGGCCCGCAGGACCGCCGGGTCGGCGGCCCGGCCGGCGGCGGGGACGACGTACGCAACGAGCCGCTGGTCGTGCGGGACGACGACCGCGTGGGCGACGGACTCGTGCCGGGCGAGCACCGCCTCGATCTCGCCGGGCTCGATGCGCACGCCACGGATCTTGACCTGGTGGTCGGTGCGGCCGAGGAAGTCGAGCGTGCCGTCCGGCCGCCAGCGGGCCAGGTCGCCCGTCCGGTACATCCGCGCGCCCGGCCCGCCGTACGGGTCCGCGACGAACCGCTCGGCCGTGAGCCCGGGGCGGTCGAGGTAGCCACGGGCGAGCTGGACGCCCGCCAGGTAGAGCTCTCCCGCCACACCGGGCGGCACCGGCCGCAGCGCCGCGTCGAGGACGTAGGTCCGGGTGTTCCACACGGGACGCCCGATCACCACCCGGTCGGCGCCCGGCACCACCTGGCCGGCCGTGACGTCGACCGACGCCTCCGTCGGCCCGTACAGGTTGTGCAGCTCCGCCGACAGCACCTCGTGGAAGCGTGTCGCCACCGACGGCGGCAGGGCCTCACCGCTGCACATCACCCGGCGCAGACCCGTGCACCGCGCGGCGGCCGGCTCCTCCAGGAACACCTGGAGCATCGACGGCACGAAGTGCGTGGTCGTGACGGCCTGTTCACGGATCACCCGCGCCAGATACGCCGGGTCCCGGTGCCCCTCCGGCCGGGCGACCACCAGCGCGGCCCCGGTGATCAGCGGCCAGAAGAACTCCCACACCGACACGTCGAAGCCGGACGGGGTCTTCTGCAGCACCCGGTCGTCGGGTCCGAGCCCGTACGCGTCCTGCATCCACAGCAGCCGGTTGACGATGCCCTCGTGCGGGACGACGACCCCCTTGGGGCGGCCGGTCGACCCGGAGGTGTAGATCACGTAGGCCGGGCTCGCAGGGCCGTACGCGGTGGGAAGCTCTCCCGGCGGTCCCTCCGGCAGCGCGTCCTCGACGACGCACACCGGCCCGGCCTCCTCCAGCATGAGCGCCAGCCGCTCCCGTGGCTGACCGGGCTCCACGGGCAGATAGGCGCCCCCGGCCCGGTGCACCGCCAGCAGGGCGACCACCAGGTCCACCGAACGCGGCAGCGCCACCGCCACCGTGCGCTCCGGACCCACGCCCATCCCGGCCAGGATCCGTGCGGTGCGCTCGACCCGCGCGTCCAACTCCGCGTACGTCAGGCGCTGTTCCTCGTGGACCAGGGCGAGCGCGTCGGGGGTCCGGGCCACCTGCGCCCGGAACAGCTCCGGCAGGGTGGTCGCCGGCACGTCGCGTGCCGTGTCGTTCCACCGGACGAGCACCGATTCCCGCTCGGCCTCCTCCAGCACCTCCAGGTCCCGCACAGGCGTGTCGGGGGCGTCGGCGACCTGCTCCAGCAGCCGGGCCAGCCGCCCGGCCGTGCGCCGGGCCGTGTCGTCGTCGAACAGGTCGAGCGCGTACTCCAGCAGCAGGGTGAGACGGTCCTGTCCCACCTCGTCCACGAAGGTGAAGTGCAGATCGAACTTGGCCATGCCGGTGTCCATGTCGAACCACTCGGTCGCCATGCCCAGCACGTCCGGGTCGCCGTCGGGCCGGTAGTGGTAGCCGAGCATGACCTGGAACAGCGGGTTGCGACCGGCGACCCGAGGCGGGTTCACAGCCTCCACCACGTGATCGAAGGGCAGGTCCTGGTGCTCGAACGCCTGGAGGGCGGACTCCCGGACCCGACCCAGGAGTCGGGTGAACGTCAGCTCCGACGGACCGCTCTGCGGGCCCGACAGATCGGTGCGCAGCACCAGCGTGTTCACGAAGAAACCGACCAGGTCGTCCAGCGCGTCGTCCGTACGCCCCGCGATGGGGGCTCCGAGCGGAATGTCGTCACCGGCGCCCAGCCGGTGCAGCAGCGCCGCCGTGGCCGCCTGGAACACCATGAACATACTGGTGTTCGTGGCGGTGGACAGCTCACGCAAGGCCCGGCCGGTGGCGGGGGACAGCTCCAGACGCACCTTGCCGCCCCGCCCGGTGGGCGCGTCCGGCCGCGGCCGGTCCACCGGCAGGGACAGCTCCTCGGGCAGGTCACGCAACGCCTCGGTCCAGTGGGCGAGTTGCGCCGCACCGACCTGCCCGAGCAGCGCGTCCTGCCACAGGGTGTAGTCGGCGTACTGCACCGGAAGCGCCGCCCACCGCGGAGCACGGCCCTCGACCCGGGCCCGGTAGGCGGTGGTGAGATCGGCGAGGAACGGACGGTCCGACCACTCGTCGGTGGTGATGTGGTGCAGGACCAGCGCCACCACGTGGTCGGCGGGGCCGAGGCGCAACACCTCGGCGCGGACGGGGAGTTCGGCGCTCAGGTCGAACGGCCGACGCTGCGCCGCCTCGATCCGGTCGGCCAGGTCGCCCTCGGTGACCTCCTCCACCCGGAACCCGGGCTCGGCGGCACCCGGCGGCACGATCCACTGGTAGGGCTCGCCGTCCTCCTCCAGGAAACGGGTGCGCAACGCCTCATGACGAGCCGTCACATCGAGCAGGGCCGCCCGCAGCGCGTCGAGGTCCAGCTCGCCGCGCAGCCGGAAGACGAGAGGGAAGTTGTAGGCCACCCCGCCGCCCGTGAGGCGCTCCACCAGCCACAGCCGTCGCTGCGCCGCCGACAGCGGGACGCGCGCGGGCCGCTCCGAGACGGTCCGCAGAGCGGGCCGCGCGGGACGTCCGGCACCCGCCCGCAGCGCCAGAGCCTCCGCAGTGGGCGCCTCGAAGAGGTCGCGGATGGCCAGCTCGGCGCCCAGCTCGGTGCGGGCGCGGCTGATCAGCCGGGTCGCGAGCAGTGAGTGGCCGCCCAGGTCGAAGAAGTTGTCCTCGGCGCCGGTGCGGGGCAGCCCCAGCACCTCGGCGAAAAGCCGGCACAGCACCTCCTCGACGGGGGTGCGCGGGCCGCGCCCCGCCGACAGGGCGACCGCGGGCTCGGCGTCCGGCAGGGCGCGCACGTCCAGCTTGCCGTTGTCGTTCATCGGCAGCCCGGGCAGCACCACGAAGGCGGCGGGCACCATGTAGCCGGGCAGCCGCTGTCCGAGGTCGTCGCGGAGCCGCCGGACGAGCGCGGTGTGGCCGCGACCGGCCGCCGGGGTGTTGGCGAACGGAGCGGTGGCGTCGCGGTCGGCGCGCGGCCGGTACAGGCCGGCCGTGCGAGAGGTGTCGGCGTCGGGCACGAACACGGCCTCGTAGGCGCCGGGTTCGGCGGACCAGGTGGTGAGGAGCCGGTAGCCGTGTGCCCCGGCGGTCTCCCGCAGGTCCTCCGGTTCGACCCCTGTCGCGGGGACGGGCGCGGGACGGCCGGTGTCCAGGGCGCGCAGCCCGGCGAGGTCGCCGGCCGTGCGGGCGTCCGGGACGCCCCGCACGCGGAGCGGTCCGGTGCCGTCGAGCCGGGCGAGGAGCGCGTCCCGTCCCGTCCAGTCGACCGCCGGGACGCCGTCCAGCACCAGGCCGGGGTCCCCCTCGTAGAGCACCACGTCGTACCGGTAGCGGGTCAGCTCGTTGTGGTGGCGGCCCGCCTTGGTGCGCAGGTCGACGCCGACACCGAGGGTGGTGAACCAGTCCGGGTCGACGAGGAGTTCCTTCTCCAGAGCCAGGCCCCGCTCCACGGCCCGGCGCAGGGCCTCGGGCTCGGTGTCCGCGTCGGCGCGGGCGGCCTGGATGCCGGACTGGAACACCCGGGCCTGGCGCAGGTCGCGGACGTCACCGAGGAACAGGGCACCGCCGGGCGCGAGCAGGCCCAGCGCGCCCCGGATCACCTGGTGGAGGTGGTCCAGGCTCGGGAAGTACTGGACGACGGAGTTGATGACGACCGTGTCGAAGTAGCCGGTGGGCAGCCCGTCGGTCACCTCGGCCGCCTGGCAGCGCAGTTCGACCTTGCCCGCCAGCACCGGGTCGTCGCTGACGCCCTCGGTGAGCTTGCGGATCACGGGCGCGGCGAAGTCGGTCGCCCAGTACGCCTCCGCGTCCGGAGCGAGCTTCGACAGCAGCAGGCCCGAGCCGACGCCGATCTCCAGGATCCGGCGGGGCCGCAGCTCGCGGATGCGCTCCACGGTCGCCTCGCGCCACTCCCGCATGTGCTCCACGGGGATCGGCGTGCCGTCGTAGGAGCTGTCCCAGCCCGCGAAGTCCTCGGTGAACAGGGCGGTGCCGATCTCGGTGTACTCGGCGGAGTAGATCTCCCGCCACTCGCCGATCTGCTCCCGCTCGGCCGAGTCCCTCGCGTCCTGGTCGAGTTCGGCGGGCACCACGTAGCCCACGAGGCGCTTCGTGCCGGGCGCCGAGGTGTCGTCGCGGGCGATCACGGCGGCCTGGGACACCTCGGGGTGCTGGGCGAGCGCGGTCTCGATCTCGCCCAGCTCGACCCGGTAGCCCCGGATCTTGACCTGGTCGTCGGTACGGCCGAGGAAGTCCAGGTTGCCGTCGGCACGCCGTCGCACCAGGTCGCCGGTGCGGTACATGCGCTCGCCCGGCTCCCCGAACGGGTCCGCCACGAACCGCTCGGCGGTCAGGCCCGGCCGGTCGAGGTAGCCGCGCGCCAGCCCGACGCCGGCGATGTACAGCTCGCCCGCCACACCGTCCGGCACCGGACGCATCCACGGGTCGAGGACGCGGGCCCGGGTGGCGCGGATCGGCCTGCCCACGGTCGGGGTCGCGCTGTCCTGCGTACCCCCGCCGAGCGTGTTGATCGTGTACTCGGTCGGGCCGTACAGGTTGTAGCCGTACGTTCCCTCGGTGTCCCGCAGCGTGTTCCACACCGTCTCGGTGACGGCCTCGCCGCCGAGCAGCACCAGCGGCGGCCGGTGCCCATCCAACAGGCCCTCCTCGATGAGGAGATGGGCGTACGTCGGGGTCACGTTGACGACGTCGACACGGTGTTCCTCGCAGTACGCGACCAGCGCGGTCGCGTCCCGCCTGAGCTCCTCGTCGCAGATGTGCACCTCATGCCCCTCGACGAGCCACAGCAGCTCCTCCCAGGACATGTCGAACGCGAACGACACGGTGTGCGCGATCCGCAGCCGCCGCCCGCCCGCCGACGCGATCGCCGGGGCGAAGATCTCCTTCTGGTGGTTGAGCTGCATGTTCGTCAGACCGAGGTACGGGGTGACGACACCCTTGGGGCGGCCCGTGGAGCCCGAGGTGTAGATGACGTACGCCGGGTGGTCCAGGCTGAAGGACACCGACACCGGGCCGGCCGGGAAGGCCGCCAGCTCCGCCGTCACCGACGGGTCGTCGAGCAGAACGCGCGGTGTGTCGCCCGTCAGCGTCCGCGACACGGCCTCGGTGGACAGCAGGAGCAGCGGGCGCGCGTCCGCCAGCATCAGCGAGAGCCGGTCGGCGGGATGGTCCAGCTCCAGCGGCAGATACGCCGACCCCGTGCGCAGCACCGCGAACAGCGCCACCACCATGTCGATCGAGCGCGGCAGCCCGAGCGCGATCACCTTCTCGGGTCCGGCACCCCGCGCGATCAGCAGCTGGGCCATCCGGTCGCAGCGCGCGTCGAGTTCGGCGTACGTCAGGGTCTGCGTGCCGAAGACCAGGGCGGTCGCGTCCGGGGTGCGGGCGGCCTGCGCGGCCAGCATGTCCGCGACCGTCTCGTGCGGCACCGGCTGCCGCTGAGCGGCCTCCTCGCGGGCGAGCCCGTCGGCCTCGGCCGGCAGCAGGGCGTCCAGCGAGCCGACGGGGGCGCTCGGGTCGGCCACCAGCCGGTCGACCAGCAGCACGAAACGGTCCAACAGGCGCCGCGCGTAGGTGTCGTCCAGCAGGTCGGGCCGGTAGGCCAGGGTCACCCGCACCCGCTCGCCGGGTGTCACCACCAGGTTCGCCGGATAGTGCGTGGCGTCCACGTTGGCCACGGCCGTCGCGCCGTGCCGTTCGCGCAGCTCGGCGAGGCGCTCGTCCGTGTCGGCGTTGCGCAGCACGAACAGCGTGTCGAACAGCCGCCGGTGACCCGTCTCGGCCTGGAGGACACCGAGCCCCAGGTACTCGTACGGCATGACCTCCAGCCGCTCGCCCTGGACGCGGCGCAGCAGGTCGAGGACCGGCTCGCGCGGGTCGAAGGCGATGCGCGCCGGCACGGTGTTGAGGAACATGCCGATGACGTTCTCGATGTCCGGCACCTCGCTGGGCCGCCCGGCGACCGTCGTACCGAAGGCGATGTCGCCGCGTCCGGTCGCGCCGGCCAGGACCAGACCCCAGGCGGCGTTGAGCACGGTGTTGAGCGTCAGACCGTGGGTGCGGGCGGTGTCGCGCAGCCGCTCCGCGACCGCCGTGTCCAGCACGGCCTCCAGCTGCGCCGGGATCACCGGTTCCCGCCCCCGGTCGGAGGCGGTCGGCACCAGCAGCGTCGGCTCCTCGAAGCCGGACAGGGCCGCCCGCCACGCACGGGTCGCCTCGGTGTCGTCCTGCCGCTCCAGCCAGGTCAGGTAGTCGCGGTACGAGCCGGGGCGGTCCAGGCCCGCCGGGTCGCCCCCGCTCTCGTACAGGGCGAACAGCTGGTCCAGGAACAGCCAGGCCGACCAGCCGTCCCACAGGATCAGATGACGGCCGACGATCAGCCGGTCGCCGCGCTCCGCGCCGAGCCGCACGAGCAGCATCCGGAACAGCAGCGGGCGGGTGAGGTCGAACCGCTGCGCCCTCGACTCCTCCAGCAACTCCCGCATGCGGAAGTCCTGTTCGGCCGCCGGGAGCCCCGCCAGATCCACTTCCCGCAGGGGGACGCCGGCGTCGCGCACGATGAACTGCACCGGCTGGCGCAGCCCTTCACTGGTGAATCCGGCACGCAGACTGGGGTTGCGGCCCAGCAGCGTACGCACGGCGTCCGACAGCCGCTCGGCGTCGACGCGTTCGGCGAAGTCGAAGGACTCGTGGACCGTGTAGACGTCCAGGGAGCTGTCGTCGAAGTTCGAGTGGAAGAACAGACCCTCCTGGAGCGGGGCGAGGGGCCACACGTCCTCGATCCGGCCCGGTGCGAGCCGTTCGACCCGCTCCCGCTCCTCCTCGGTCAGCGCGAACGCGGACGCGGGAGGGCTGTCCGCGGCGGCCGGCTCGTCGAGGGCCGCCGCCGCCGCGAGCGCCGCCGGGGTGCGGTGCTCGAACACCTCGCGCGGGCCGATCACCAGACCCGCGCGGCGGGCCCGGCTGGAGACGGCGATCGAGCTGATGCTGTCACCGCCGAGCAGGAAGAAGTCGTCGTCGACGCCGACCTCGGCGAGCTTCAGCACGGCCGCGAAGATCTCGACGAGCACCTGTTCCCGGGGGCTGCTCGGAGCCCGGGTGACGGTAGCGCGCACGGCCTGCGGGGCGGGCAGCGCGGCCCGGTCCAGCTTGCCGCTCGGGGTGAGCGGCAGGGCGTCGAGGCTGACCCAGGCGCTCGGGACCATGGGCGAGGGGAGAGACCCGGTCAGGGCCTCGCGGAGGTCGCCCACGGGCGCGCCGCCGACGGGCACGACGTACGCGACCAGCGCGTCGTCCCGTACCGTCACGGCGGCCTGCGCCACCTCCGGCAGCCGCGCCAGCGCGGCCTCGATCTCGCCGAGCTCGATCCGGTTGCCGCGCAGCTTGACCTGCCGGTCCGTGCGGCCCAGGTACTCGATCACCCCGTCCGCGCGCCGCCGGACCAGGTCACCGGTGCGGTACATCCGGCCGCCGGGCGGCCCGTACGGGTCGGCGGTGAACCGCTCGGCGGTGAGGCCCGGCCGGGCGTGGTAGCCGCGGGCGAGCTGGACGCCCGTCAGGTACAGCTCGCCGGGCACACCGTCCGGGACGGGCCGCAGACAGGTGTCCAGTACGCGCAGGCCCGTGTTCCACACGGGGCGGCCGATGGGCACGGACGCGCCGGTCTGCTCCTCGTCGGGGGCGTACGGGTGGTACGTGACGTCGACGGCCGCCTCGGTCGGGCCGTACAGGTTGTGCAGCGGCACGCCCGTCAGCGCGTGCCAGCGGCTCGCGGCGCCGACCGGGAGCGCCTCGCCGCTGCTCAGCACGCGGCGCAGCGAAGCCGACCAGGTGGGGTCGCCGGTGACCTCGTCGTGCTGGAGGAAGGCCTCCAGCATCGACGGCACGAAGTGCATGGTCGTGACGGCCTGGGTACGCACGAGTTCCGCCAGGTAGGCGGGGTCGCGGTGGCCGTCCGGCCGGGCGAGCACCACGGTCGCGCCTTCGAGGAGCGGCCAGAAGAACTCCCAGACGGACACGTCGAAGCTGGACGGCGTCTTCTGCAGCACCCGGTCGTCGGGACCGAGTCCGTACTCGCCCTGCGTCCACGCCAGTCGGTTCACGACGGCCCGGTGCGTGACGACGACACCCTTGGGCAGACCGGTCGAGCCCGAGGTGTAGATCAGGTACGCGGGGTCGTCGGGGCGCGCGGGGGCGGGGGCGGGGGCGGGGGCGGAGGCGGGGGCAGGCGCTGGGCCGGCGGCACCGGTCGGCGCGGCGTCGGCGGCGTCCAGCAGCAGTACGGAGGGAACGTTCCCCCCGGCGGACCGGTTCGGTCCGGGCAGTCGGCCGGCTGTCGCGGCGAGCGTGACCACCGTCGTGGCGCCGGAGTCGGCGAGCATGTGGGCCACCCGGTCGGCGGGGTAGTCGAGGTCCACCGGCAGATAGGCGGCGCCCGACTTCAGGACGCCGAGCAGCGCCACCATCAGCTCCGCCGAGCGTGGCACGGCGACCGCCACGAACGTCCCCGGGCCCGCGCCCCGGCCGCGCAGCCGTACGGCCAACTCATCGGCGCGGGAGTCCAGTTCGGCATAGCTCAGCCGCTCGTCCTCGAAGACGACGGCCGTCGCGTCCGGAGTCCGGGCGACCCGCGCGGCGAACCCCTGCGCCAGGGTGGACTCCGGTACGACGCGCTCCTCGCCGGTGCAGCGGGCGCGCAGGGCCTCGTCGGGGGAGAGCAGGTCGACGGAGGCGGCCGCGTCCTCCGGTGCCTCGGCGACGGCCTCCAGGACGCGGACCAGCCGGTCGCCGAGGGCGCGGACGGTGTCGCCGTCGAGGCGCTCCGCGTGGTGCTTGAGCCGCAGGTCGAGCCGTCGGCCGGGCTTGACGACGAGGGCGAGGGGATAGTGCACGGCGTCGTGGAAGGCGTCGCCGGTGACGCGTACGGTCCCCGAGGCGTCCCGGAGGTCCGTCTCGGCGGGGTAGTTCTCGAACACCACGAGGGTGTCGAAGAGTTCGCCGGAGCCCGCGTGCCCGGCGAGCCGCTGGATCTCCGCGAGGCCCAGGTGCTGGTGGTCCAGCAGTCGCGCCTGTTCCTCCTGGAGGCGGACGAGCAGCTCCCCGAGCGACTCCCGGGGTGCCCAACGGAAGCGTGTCGGCAGGGTGTTGATGAACAGGCCCACCATGGAGGCGATGCCGTCGACCTCGCCGTCGCGCCCGGAGACCGTGGTGCCGAACACCACGTCGTCCCGGCCGGTGAGCCGGCCCAGCAGCAGGCCCCAGGCGCCCTGCACCACCGTGCCGAGGGTGACACCGTGTTCACGGGCCCGCTCGGCGAGCCGCGCGGTGGTCCGCTCGGACAGCTCCACCCGGACGTGCTCCGGGCGGACGGGTGCCCCGTCGGCCGGGGCGCCGACCAGCCGCGTCGGCTCGTCCAGGCCGGCGAGCGCGTCGCGCCAGACCTCGCGTGCCGTGTCACGGTCCTGCTCGGCGAGGCGGCGCAGGAAGCCGCGGTACGGGGCGACCTCGGGCAGCGCGGGGTCGTCGGTGCCGTAGTACGCCATCAGTTCGCGGTGCAGCACCGGCAACGACCAGCCGTCGGCGATGATGTGATGGAACGTCAGCACCAGGCGGCTGCGCTCCTCGCCGAGCCGGACCAGGGCGCAGCGCAGCAGTGGCGGCGCGGCCAGGTCGAAGCCCCGGGCCCGTTCGTCCTCCGCCACGGCGTCACCCAGCGTCTCGCGGACCTCGCCGTCCTGCGACGACAGGTCGACCTCCCGCCAGGGCAGTTCGGCGTCCCGCGTGATGATCTGCACGGGGGTGCCGTCCGGGCGCTGACGGAACGCGGCCCGCAGCGGCGCGTGCCGGTCCAGCAGGCACTGCGCGGCGCGGCGAAGCACTGCGGCGTCGACCGGTCCGGCGAGGTCCAGGACCTGCTGGACGACATAGGTGTCCCCGTCGGCGCGGCCCGTGAGGGAGTGGAAGAAGAAGCCCTGCTGGAGCGGGGTGAGCGGAAGCAGTTCGGCGACGGGCAGCGGGCGCGTTCCCTGGATCTCGGCGAGTTCGGCCGCGTCGATTTCGATCAGGGGCTCGTCGGCGGTGTGTTCGGCGACCCGCTCGACGGCGGCCTGCGCCAGTGCCTCGACCGTGCGGTGCCGGAAGACGTCACGAGTGGTGAGCCTGAGACCCGACTCCCGCGCCCGGATGAGGAGTTGGATGGCGCTGATGCTGTCGCCGCCGAGCGCGAGGAAGTCGTCCTCCGCCGTCACCGCGTCCAGGCCGAGCACCTCGGCGTACAGCGAACACAGCAGCTTCTCGCGCGGGGTGCGCGGGGCCCTTCCGGAGCTCATCGTGGCGTAGTCCGGGGCGGGCAGCGCTCGCGCGTCGATCTTGCCGCTGGGGGTGACCGGCAGGGCGTGCAGCGGGACGAACGCCGAGGGGACCATGTAGTCGGGCAGCCACTCGGCGGCGTGCCCGCGCAGGGTCCGCATCAGCGCGCTCACGTCACGGAAGGGCGCGGGCCGGTTGGCGCGCGGGTGGCCGTGGGCCGTCCGGTACAGGAGGCCGAAGGGCCCGTCGAGGACGAACACGGCGTCGAACGCGCCGTCGTCCGCGTTGCCGTTCCAGGTGAGCGCCGCCCGGTAACCGTGCTCCGCCGCCAGCGTGTGCAGGTCCTCGGGGTCGGCCCCGTCAGCCGCCTGCCGGCTGCTGTCCTCCAGCCGCCGCAGATCCGCCAGGTCGTCCGCGAGGCGCGCGTTGGGCACACCGGTGATCCGGAGCCCGTCCGGGCGCCCGGCCAGCAGCCCCGCCAGTCCGTCGAGGCCGCCGACCGCCGACCAGTCGGCCTCCGGCAGCTCCCGGGCGGCCACCGGAGCCCCCGGGCGCAGCACGACGTCGTACCGGTACCGGCTCAGCTCGTTGTGGTGCGCGGCCCGCTTGAGCCGGATGTCCGCGTCGAAGCCGTCGAGGGCGGCGAAGAAGTCCGGGTCGAGCAGGAGTTCGCCCTCCCAGCGCACCGACCGCTCGACGGCCGCCCGCAGGGCGCTCTTGTCGCCCTCGTCACCGCCGGTGGCCCGCCGGGTCTCCACGGCCGCGCGCAGGGTCCGCAGCAGGCGCAGATTGCGGACGTCACCGACGAAGATCCGGCCACCGGGGGCGAGCAGCCCCGACACCTGACGGAGTACGTCGGCGAGGTACTCCCCGCCGGGGAAGTACTGGGCGACGGAGTTGATGACGACGGTGTCGAAGTACCCCTCGGGCAGGCCTTCGACGTCATGGGCGGGCATGGCCCGCAGCTCGACCTTGGCGGACAGCTCCGGATCGGTGTCGACCTGCGCGCGCAGTGCCGTGACGGCCTCCGCCGAGAGATCGGTGCCCCAGTAGGCCTCGCAGTCGGGCGCGATCCTGGACAGGATCAGGCCGCTGCCGACGCCGATCTCCAACACCCTTCGGACCGGGCCGAGTTCACGGATCCGCTCGACGGTCGCCGTCCGCCATTCGCGCATCTCCGCGACGGGGATCGGCTTGCCGTCGTACATGCTGTTCCAGCCCGCGAAGTTCTCGCGGAGGCCGGAGCCGTCGGTGTCCGCTCCGCCCGAGTCCTCGGAACCGGCCGCCCCGTAGAGGAGTTCGTGCAACTCCTTCCACTCCTCGACCCGCGCGTCCGCGTCCGTGTCACGCGGCGCGTCGAGGGCGGGGACGACATAGGCGGCGAGGCGGCGGTCGCCCGGCCTGTCCTCGCGGACGACGACCGTGACCTGGTCGACGGCCGGATGGCCGCGCAGCACCGACTCGATCTCGCCCGGCTCGATACGGAACCCGCGGATCTTGACCTGCGCGTCGGCGCGCCCCAGGAACTCCAGCCGGCCGTCGGCCCGCCAGCGCACCAGGTCACCGGTGCGGTAGAGCCGCTCGCCGGGCTCCCCGAACGGGTCGGCGACGAACCGCTCGGCGGTCAGGTCCGGTCGCCCGAGATAGCCCCGCGCCAGACCCGCGCCCCCCAGGTACAGCTCGCCGGTGACGCCGGCGGGCACCGGCCGCAGGAACGCGTCCAGGACGTATGCCCGGGTCCCCGGGTCGGGCACACCGATCGGGACGATCGCCCCGGCCGGGATGTCCGGATCGCACAGCCCGAGCGTGGAGTTGGTGGTGGCCTCGGTCGGGCCGTAGGCGTTGAACATCATCCGCCCGCGCGCGTACCGCCCCACCAGCTCCGGCGAGACCCGCTCGGTGCCCGCCAACAGCGTCGCGGCGGGCGGGAGGTGGACGTCGTCGGGCAGGGCGGCGAGCAGCGCGGGCGGCAGGATCATGAAGGTGATGCCGTGCGCGTTCGCGTAGTCGGCGAGCGGTGCTCCGGGCACCCGGCGCTCCGCCGGCACGACGACGAGCCGGCCGCCGGACAGCAGTCCGAGGCACAGGTCCCAGAAGGCGACGTCGAAACTCGGCGAGGCGAACTGCAGCACCCGGCTGTGCGCACCGATGCCGAACCGCTCGCTCTGGGTGGCCACCAGCTTCGCCACACCGCCGTGGGCGAGGACGACGCCCTTGGGGCGGCCGGTCGAACCCGAGGTGTAGATCACATAGGCGGCGTTGAGGACGGTGAGGGGCGCCCCGCGGTCCGCCTCGGTGGGGTCGTGGACCGGCCGCTCCGCCAACTCGGCTGCCGTGGCGGGCGCGTCCAGCTCCAGGAGAGTCATCCCCCGCGCCGGTTCGGGGAGGTCGCGCGCGGTCTCGCCGGTGGTCACCATGCAGACGGGCCGCGCGTCGCCCAGCATGTACGCGATGCGGTCCGCCGGGTAGTCGTGGTCGATCGGCAGATAGGCGGCGCCCGACTTCAGGACGGCGACCTCGGCCACGATCAGCTCGGTGGACCGCGGCAGCGCCAGGGCGACGATCCGCTCGGGCCCGGCACCCCGCGCGATCAGCGCGTGCGCCAGGCGGTTGGCGCGTTCGTCCAGTTCGGCGTAGGTGAGTTCCTCGTCCTCGAAGACCAGTGCCACGGCCTCGGGGCGCTGTCGCACCTGTTCGGCGAACATCGCCGGCCAGGTGCCCGCCGGCACCGCGTGCGCGGTGTCGTTCCAGTCGCGGACGACCTGCCCGTACTCCTGCGGGGACATCAGGTCCAACCGGGCCACGGCCGACCCGGGCCGGGCCACGGCGTCGGCCAGCAGCGTGCGGTAGTGGCCGAGCAGCCGCTCGATCGTCGTGCCGTCGAAGAGGGCGGGGGAGTACGACGCCCGTGCCGAGTTCCCGTCCGTCTCCAGCAACACGTCGACCGGGGCCGGGAGTTCACCGGCCGGCCGGGAGGTCGTGGCGAACGCCGTGTTGAAGAACAGTCCGCCGCCGCGCGTCGGCCGGGGCCGCAGTTCCTCGACCAGGAGACCGACGGGCACCCGGTGGGTCTGCGCCTCCTCCCACGCCTGCGTCACCCGCCGCACCAACTCGGCGAACGTCGGATCGTGTTCGACGGACACCCGCAGCGGTAGCCCGTCATGGCCGACGGTCAGGTCCGTCGCCCCGGTGTAGCGGTGCAACAGCGCGAAGAACGCCGCGAGTCGGACGGCCTCGGGGGCGTCCGGCAGGTCCGACAGCACCCGTGAGTCCCGCTCGGGAAGCGGCTGTGGCGGATGCGGCCGGTCGGCGGGCAGCGCGATCTCGAGCGGGAGCGGTGTCAACAACCGCCGCCAATGGGACAGAACTTCCTCGGAACCGCACACAGCCGCGAGCCTCCCCAGCGGGTCGGGGTCCCGGACCAGGGGCCGGGGTCGCCGACATACTAAGGTAAGGGTTACCTAATTCACAGAGCGCTCATAGAGAGGTGCCCGCCGGGACGGGACGGCATTCGACGGAAGACCTACAGTTCACCCCGGGCTCGCCCTACAGTTAAGGCAAGCCTCATCAAAGAAAGTTGAAGACGTGGGGACCTCGACGGTCCGGGCGGCGAAAGGCCCCCGCGCGGTTCTGCTGCTGACGCTCTCGGGCGTCCTCCTGCTCACGCTGAGCGCCCTGTCGATGGCGTTCGGCGCCCTGGGCGTCCCCCTGGACCAGGTGTGGCACACCCTGCTCGGCGACGCCCCCAGCACCCGCATCGACAACGTCATCTGGTCCGTGCGCCTGCCACGCACCGCCCTCGGCCTCGCCACCGGCGCCGCCCTCGGCCTGTCGGGCGCGCTGATGCAGGCGCTGACCCGCAATCCGCTGGCCGACCCCGGCATCCTCGGGGTGAGCGCGGGCGCCGCCTTCGCCGTGGTCCTGTCGGTCGGGGTACTGGGCATCGGATCGGTGTACGGGTACATCTGGTTCGCCTTCGGCGGCGCGTTCGCCGCCAGCGTCCTGGTGTACCTCCTCGGCGGACTGGGCCGGTCCGGCTCCACACCGGTCAAACTGGCGCTGGCCGGTGTGGCGGTGACCTCCCTGCTGTTCTCGCTGACCAGCGCCATCGCGCTGACCGACCCCGACGCGCTCAACCGCTACCGCTTCTGGAGCGCCGGCTCCCTCGCCAACCAGGACGAGGCCGTCCTGCTCCGCGTCCTGCCGTTCCTCGCCGTCGGCGCGGTCCTCGCCCTCGCCTGCGCCCCCGCCCTCAACAGCCTCGCGCTCGGCGACGACGTCGCGAAGTCGCTCGGGCTCAAGCTCGGCCTGGTCCGCGTCCAGGGCGTCGTCGCCGTCACCCTGCTCACCGGGGGAGCGGTCGCCGTCATCGGGCCCGTGGTCTTCGTGGGCCTGGTCGTCCCCCACATCGCCCGGGTCCTCGCCCAACTGGCCGGGATCGGCCCGGACCACCGCTGGCTGCTCCCGCTGTCGGCCGTCCTCGCCCCCTGCCTCCTGCTGGCCGCCGACATCGCCGGCCGCCTGCTCGCCCGCCCGACCGAGATCCAGGCCGGCGTCCTCGTCGCCTTCGTCGGCGGCCCCTTCTTCATCGCGCTGGTCCGCCGTCGACGCCTCGCGGAGCTGTGAACCATGACCTCACGACCGGGCGTACGCGGGCCCGTGAGAACCGAATCCGTGGAGCTGTGAGCCGATGACCACCGAACTCGCGCCCGTGCCGCCCCCGAAGGGCGCCCAGAACCCCACGCCCGAGCGGCGCACGGCCGGCCGCATCACCTTCCGGCTGCCCGCCCCGCCCGTCTCCGGCGTCGTACGGCCCCGGCTGCTGGCGGTCTGTCTGTTGCTCGCGGCCGCCGCGTTCCTGGCGTTCACGGTGGAGACCTCCGTCGGGGACATCGCCCTCCCGCTCGGCGACGTGCTGAAGGCCCTGGTGGGCACGGGCGACCCCGGCACCGAACTGATCGTCCACGAACTGCGGCTGCCGCGGGCCCTGGCCGGACTGCTCGTCGGAATCGCCTTCGGCGTCTCGGGAGCCCTCCTCCAGACGGTGACACTGAACCCGCTGGCCAGCCCCGACATGATCGGCGTCACCCAGGGCGCCGGCACCGCGGTCGTCGCCGGGATCGTCCTCGGCTGGGACCAGGGCATGGGCACCCAGGCCCTGGGCCTGCTCGGCGCCACGGTCACCGGCCTGCTGGTCTACGCGCTGGCCTGGAAACGCGGCACCACCGGCTACCGCATCGTCCTCGTCGGCATCGGCGTGGCCTGGATCTGCACCAGCCTCACCGACTACCTCATGGCCCGCGGCCAGCGCTTCCAGGCCCAGGCCGCCCTCGGCTGGCTCGTCGGCAACCTCAACGGCCGTACCTGGGAACAGATCGGCCCGCTCGCCGTCACCATGGCCGTGCTCGTGCCGCCGGCCGTCCTGCTCGGCCGGCAGATCCGCGTCATGCAACTCGGTGACGACGTCGCGAAGGGCCTCGGCACCCGGGTGCAGCTGGTCCGGGTTGCCGTCCTGCTCATCGCCGTCGGCCTCGTGGCCTTCGGCACGGCCACCGCCGGACCCATCGCCTTCGTGGCGCTCGCCGCGCCCCAGGTCGCCCAGCGCCTGGCCGGCACCCCGTTCCCACCACCCGTCGCCGCCGGGCTCACCGGCGCCGTGATGGTCCTCGTGTCGGACCTCGCCGCACGCAAGCTCGTCCCGGACACGGAGCTCCCGGTCGGGGTCGTCACCGGGGTGCTCGGCGCCCCCGTACTGCTGTGGCTGCTCATCCGCGCCAACCGCGCCGGTTCAGGAGGCTGAAGACGTGTCATCGAAGGACGAGCCGACGACGAAGCGCGACACCCGCGCCGACGCCGGTACCGATTCCCGCGCGGGCGGTCCCGTCGACGGCCCCGAGCTGCGGGCCGAGGGCCTGCGCCTGGCCTACGACGACCGGATCGTCGTCGAGGACCTCGACCTGGTGATCCCGACGGGCCGGATCACCGCCATCGTCGGCGCCAACGCCTGTGGCAAGTCGACCCTGTTGCGTGCCCTGGCCCGCCTGCTGACCCCCAAGGCGGGCACCGTCCACCTCGACGGCCGCTCGGTGCACTCCATCCCGACCCGTGTCCTCGCCCAGCGGCTCGGCATCCTCCCGCAGACGCCGGTCGCGCCGGAGGGCCTGACCGTCATCGACCTGGTGGGGCGCGGACGTTCCCCGCACCAGACCTGGTGGCGTCAGTGGTCCCGCAGCGACGAGGAGGCCGTGCACGAGGCCCTCAGGGCCACCGCCATGAGCGACCTCGCCCACCGTCCCGTCGACGAACTCTCCGGCGGCCAGCGGCAACGCGCCTGGATCGCCATGGCCGTCGCCCAGGGCACCCCGGTGATGCTGCTGGACGAGCCGACGACCTACCTGGACCTCGCCCACCAGATCGACGTCCTCGACCTGGTCACCGACCTCAACCGGCACCAGGGCCGCACGGTCGTCATGGTCCTGCACGACCTCAACCAGGCCTGCCGGTACGCCGACCACATCATCGCCATGAAGGGCGGGCGCATCGCGGGCGAGGGAGCCCCGGCCGACGTCATCACCGCCAGGACGGTCGAGGACGTCTTCGGACTGCGCTGCGTGGTCGGGGAGGACCCCGTCAGCCGCACCCCCATGGTGATCCCGATGGGCCGTCACCACGAGGGCGCGGACGCGGACGCCGTGCCCGTGGCGGGCACCGCCGGCTGACACACGGCCGACGGTGTCCCGGTCCCACGGGGCCGCGCGGTTTCACGGCCGGGCCGTCAGATAACCGCCCATCGTCCGGAAGTAGTCCGTCGCCGCGAGTTCCGTGCCGTCCTCCGTCCGCACGCGCTTGACCACCAGCCCCGGCAACCGCCCGGAGCGCGCCTCGGCCCCGGCGACGATCACGACACCGTCCCCCTCCCGGATGAAGATCCGGCCCGGAGTGCCGCCGTAGCGGCCCTCGGACACGGCGGCCGAGACGATCCGGACGCGCTGCCCCCGGTGGTGGGTGAAGGCGTTCGGGTACGGGTCGGACTGGGCCCGTACGAAACGCTCCAGCTCCTCGGCGGGCCAGGTCCAGTCGATCCGGCTGTCCTCCGGGGACCGCTTGTGGAAGAAGCTCGACCGGGAGCGGTCCTGGGGTGTCCACACGGCCTCGCCGGAGGCGATGAGGTCGAGCGAGTCGGTGACGAGCGGGCCGATCAGATCGACCGTGCGGTGGAACAGGTCCGTCGCCGTGTCCTGCGGTCCGACCGGCACCGAACGCTGCAACAGCACATCGCCCATGTCGAGTTCGGCGTCCATGCGGTGGGCCGTGACACCGACCTCCGGCTCGCCGTTGATGAGCGCCCAGATGAGCGGGGAGAAGCCCGCGTAGGTGGGGAGCAGCGAGTCATGGATGTTCAGCGTGCCGTGCGGGGGCAGATCGAAGATCTCCGGCGGCAGCCAGGTGCGCCAGTTGTTCGCCACGATGAGATCCGGCTCGGCCTCCTTGAGCGCGCGCAGCAGCTCGTCGTCGTCCGGCCGGTTGCGCAACAGCACCGGTACGTCGTGCTGTTCGGCCAGGTCGGCGACGGAGTCGTTCCAGATCTTCTCGTACGCGTGGTCGCTCTTCGGATGGGTGACCGCCAGCACCACCTCGTGGTCGGAATTCAGCAGTGCCTGCAGCGTCCGGTGTCCCCAGGTCTGGTACCCGAACATGACGACCCGCATATGAGCCCTCCTCAGCCGTTGCTAGGTAAGGCTTACCTTATCTAACATGGCTCTGCTTGGGGGAGGCTGTGTTCCGACTTGGGAAACTCTGTGACCCCTTCTATGAAAGGCAGATGACGCGGTGACGACGCTGCACACCGGGGCGGATTCCATCTACGACGTACTGGGTATCGGGTTCGGCCCATCCAATCTCGCACTCGCCATCGCATTGCACGAGCACTCCGTGGCCTCCGGCACGCGGGACGGGCTGCGGGTCGGGTTCCTGGAGAGCCAACCCCGGTTCGGATGGCACCGGGGCATGCTCATCGACGACGCCACCATGCAAGTGTCCTTCCTCAAAGACCTGGTGACGATGCGTGACCCCACCAGCGACTTCAGCTTCCTGTGCTATCTGCGCGACCGCGGCCGCCTCGTCGACTTCCTCAACCTGAAGACCCTCTTCCCGCTGCGCATCGAGTTCCACGACTACTTCGAGTGGGCGGCCGCCCGTGTCGCGCACCTCGTCGAGTACTCCGCCGAAGTCGTCTCCGTGCGCCCCGTCACCCGGGACGGCGAGATCCGCTACTTCGACGTCACCAGCCGCGTACCCGGCGACCCGGACAGCCTGACCGTCCGCCGGACCCGCAGCATCTGCGTGGCCACCGGTCTGGAACCCCATCTCCCGCCCGGCGCCGCCCTGTCCGAACGGGTCTGGCACAACAGCGAGTTGCTGCCCCGCGTCGACCAGGTCGTGCGCTCCGGGCGGCCGGTGCGCCGCGCGGTCGTCCTCGGTGCCGGCCAGAGCGCGGCCGAGGCCGTGGACTACCTCCACCGCAGCTTCCCCGAGGCCGAGATCTGCTCGGTCTTCGCCAAGTACGGCTACACGCCCGCCGACGACAGCCCTTTCGCCAACAAGATCTTCGACCCCGAGGCCGTCGACCTGTACTACGGCGCGCCCCGCGAGGTGAAGCAGTCGCTGTTCGACTACCACCGCAGCACCAACTACTCCGTCGTGGACATGGATCTGATCGACTCCCTGTCCCGGGCCATGTACCAGGAGAAGGTCCAGGGCCGGGAGCGGCTGCGGATGTTGAACGTCTCCCGGCTGCGCGAGGTCGAGGCCGGCGCCGAGGACGTCAAGGCGACCATCGAGTTCCTCCCGACGGGCGAGCGCGAGATCCTCTCCGCCGACCTCCTCGTCTACGCCACCGGCTACCGGCCCCGCGGCGTCGGCGACAACCTGGGCGAGATCGGCAAACTCTGCCTGCGCGACGACGAGGACGCCCTCATGGTCGGCCGCGACCACCGGGTCGCCACCAACCCCAACGTGACCGCCGACATCTATCTGCAGGGCGGCACCGAACACACCCACGGCCTCACCTCGACCCTCCTGTCCACCACCGCCGTACGCGCCGGGGAGATCCGCGCCTCCCTCCTCGCCCGCCGTGCGAACGCCCCGGCGACGTCAAAGGGGTGAGGGACCGCCGCCGTTCGCCCTCGACGCCGGAGGTGTCCGCTCGCCGCAGCAAATCGGTCATTTGCCTGGCGCGTTGACGCCGCGCACCCGCAGATCCGGACGATCGGCCTCCGGGGCGCGCTAGCATCGCGGCGTGATGACGGCTCGGCCACCTCGACGCATGGCTCGGGCCCGCGTTCTCGCGGGCCCGCTGCTGCGCGTGCTCGGCCTCGCCGTGGTGCTGTTCGCCGTCGCGCTGGCGCACGGGGTGATGCCGGAGAGCGCCGGTGGACACGGGACGACCAGCGCCGTGACACACGCGACCGGTACGAACGACCTGCCGCGCCAGCATGGGGACGTGCCGCCAACCACCCCCTTCTCCACTGCAGTCGGGGCCCACGTCGGGCCTCCCGCCGACACGCATGACGAGCACGGAGCGCACGGCCACCACGGCGTCGGCAGTCCCGGCGAGCACTGTGCCTCCGCGCAACCGCAGCAGGGTCCGGCCCTGGCGCAGCCCCGTTTCGCCGTGTCGGTGAGCGAAGTCGTCGCACCGGGCTGTGCGCCGACCGCGCGCGACGCCGGCGAGGCGAGCCCGTCCGACCGGTCGTCAGCCGCCGTGAGAGCACTGGTCGTCCAGCAGGTCTAGGCCCCGGGATCCTCCCTCCCGTCCGGTTGTCTCCCCGTTCCACACCCGCGCGCCCGCCTCCGCTCCCGGCCACCGCCGCCGAGCCGGGCCGACCGTGCGCGCGCCCGGAGGACCCCAGTGCCGCTCCACTCCCGCATGCCCGCACCCCCTGGGCGGGCACCGTCCCTCCCGCCCCGGCGGAAACCGCTCGCCGCCCTCGCGCACGGCTTTCTGCTGGTCGCGTTCGTCCTGTGCTCCCTCGCGCACGGGCCGTCCGGCGAGCCGCATCGCTCGTCCGCGCCGACCGTCCCCGCGGCCACCACGGTCCCCCCGGCCACCACGGCCCCGGCGGCCGGGGGGACCACCGGGGCGACCCTGGCGGCTCCCGAGGCCCCGCACGGACCCCATGGCCACCACTCGGCCGAGGGGTGCCCCACCGGCGGCGTCCCCCGCACACCGACCGCCCAGACCTCGCACCAGCCACCGCCCGCCGCCGATCCCGCACCCCTGCTCGCCGGAATCACCGCCGCGGTGCTCGGCCCACTGCCGCCCGCGCGCAGCAGCCCGCACCGACGCCGACGTTCCCGCACGGGCCGGACCGTGCTGGTGCGCACCTCGCGGTGGCGCATCTAGACCTCTCGCCCGCGGCCGCCCCGAACGGCGGCCGCCACGTGCACGCAACCATGTCAACGTCCAGCGAGAGCGACACCATGCGATCCATCAACAGCACCTCCCACGCCCTTCCCGAGGCCGTCCCCCTCGCCTCACCCACCCCCACCGCACTCGCCGACTCCACGGCCGTGAACGGCCGTGCGGCCCTCCCCGCGCTCGTCGGCAACACCCCCCTCCTGCGCGTGTCCGAGCCACTCACCCAGGCCGGGCACGGTTTCTGGGCCAAGCTGGAGGGCTTCAACCCCGGCGGCATCAAGGACCGCCCGGGCCTCTACATGGTCGAACGGGCCCGCGCGCGAGGCGAGTTGAAGCCGGGCGGTCGGATCATCGAGTCCACCAGCGGCACCCTCGGCCTCGGCCTCGCGCTCGCTGGAATGGTGTACGGCCACCCCGTCACCCTGGTCACCGACCCCGGCCTCGAACCGTCCATGACCCGTCTGCTCGGCGTCTACGGCGCCGCCGTCGACATCGTCACCGAGCCGCACCCCACGGGCGGTTGGCAGCAGGCAAGGCGCGACCGGGTCGCGGAACTCCTCGGCCGGCACGACGGTTCCTGGTGCCCGGACCAGTACAACAACCCCGACAACACCGCCGCATACACTCCGCTCGCGCTCGAACTCGCCTCCGCGCTGGGCCACATCGACACCCTCGTGTGCAGCGTCGGCACCGGCGGACACTCCGCGGGCGTCGGCCGGGTCCTGCGACAGCTCTACCCGGACATCCGGATCGTCGGCGTCGACACCGTCGGCTCGACCATCTTCGGCCAGCCCGCCCGGACCCGGCTGATGCGCGGCCTGGGCTCCAGCATCCACCCCCGCAACGTCGCCCACGACATCTTCGACGAGGTCCACTGGGTGGCCCCGCACGAGGCCGTCCAGACCTGCCGTCACCTGGCCGCGTCGCACTACGCCACCGGCGGCTGGAGTGTCGGCGCGGTCGCCCTCGTCGCCGGCTGGCTGGCCCGCACCGGGTCCGTGGACACCCGCATCGCGGCGATCTTCCCCGACGGGCCCCAGCGCTACCTCGACACCGTGTACGACGACGACTACTGCGCCCGGCACGGACTCCTTGCCGGACCACCGGCGCTCGAACCCGACGTGATCGGCCGCGCGGACGAGAAGGAAGTCACCCGCTGGACCCGCTGTGCCGACGTCGTCGACCCGCTGACCCTGCCCGCCGCCCGTGAGGAGGGCGGCGCGTGAAGGGGACGCTCTCCCAGGTGCGGTCGTACGACCCCGCCGTCCAACTGTTGATGGTCAACCAGTTCACCATCAACCTCGGCTTCTACATGCTGATGCCCTACCTGGCCGCTCACCTCTCCGGCACCCTCGGCCTGGCCGGCTGGCTCGTCGGACTCGTCCTGGGGGTACGGAACTTCAGCCAGCAGGGCATGTTCGTGGTCGGCGGTGCCCTCGCCGACCGCTTCGGCCACAAGCCGCTGATCGTCGCCGGCTGCGTCCTGCGCACCGTCGGCTTCGCGGCCCTCGGCTTCGTCGACTCCCTGCCCGCCCTGCTGGCGGCCTCGGCGGCCACCGGCCTCGCGGGCGCCCTGTTCAACCCGGCCGTACGGGCGTACCTCGCGGCCGGGGCGGGGGAGCGCAGGGTCGAGGCGTTCGCGCTGTTCAACGTCTTCTACCAGGCGGGCATACTGCTCGGCCCGCTGGTCGGCATGGTCCTCACCGGTGTCGACTTCCGCGTCACCTGCCTCACCGCCGCGGGCATCTTCGCCGTGCTGTCGGTGGTGCAGATCCGTGCCCTGCCCGCCCGGGGCCGCGAGGACGACGAGGGCCGACGAGGCGAGAGCGGCCGGAGTCTGCTCGTCCAGTGGCGCGGCATTCTCGCCAACCGGCCCTTCCTGCTCTTCGCCGCCGCGATGACAGGTTCGTACGTCCTCACCTTCCAGGTCTATCTGTCCCTGCCGCTGGAGGTACGCCGCCTGGGCGGGGACGGTGAGTTCGGCACGGCGGCCGTCGCGGTGCTCTTCGCGGTGTCCGGGCTCAGCACCGTCCTCGGCCAGACCCGGGTGACGGCCTGGTGCAAGGCCCGCTACGAACCGGGCCAGGCGCTGGTGCGGGGACTGGCGGTCATGGGCGCCGCGTTCGTTCCCCTGCTGTGGCCCGCGACGCTGCCCGTGCCCGAGGCCGGGCCGGGGCGGTGGCTGTCGGCAGCCGTCCCGCCGACGCTGGCCGCGCTGCTGCTGGCCGTCGGCACGATGATCGCGTACCCCTTCGAGATGGACACCATCGTGCGCCTCAGCGGAGACCGGCTCGTCGCCACGCACTACGGGCTCTACAACACCGTCTGCGGTGTCGGCATCACCGTCGGGAACCTGCTCACCGGCGCCGCGCTGGACGCCGCCCGCGAGGCCGGGCTGCCCGCGCTGCCGTGGCTCGCGCTGATCGCGCTCGGCCTCGGCTGCGCCGCGTCGGTGCACGGTCTGCACCGCACGGGCCGTCTGGCGGCACCCGCGCCGGAGCCGGTGACCGTCCGACGGGCCTGACCGTCCGACGAGGGGCGGACGCCGCACGGCGCCCGCCCCGAGCCCGCCCCGAGCCGGTCGCGGTCGTACGCCCGGCCCGGCCTATTCGCGGTCGGCGCGCGCGTCGACCGCGCCCCGCCGTCGCACACCCTTCGCCAGCACCCCGCCCAGGAACCCGGTCACCAGGCCCCACAGCACGGCGAGCCCGAGCGCGGACCACAGATGGGGCCGCAGGTACAGTTCCCCGCCCAGATCGCCACCGAGGTCGCCGATGCCGAGGACCGACAGTCCGTAGTGCGCGGAGATCCGTGCCACGAGGCAGATCATCAGGACGGTGAGGGCGAGCGCGGCCGCCATGTGCACGCCGTGCTGCCACAGCCGTACCCGGGCCGGGGAGCGGGCCGCCATGACGAACGCGGCGAGCGTCAGCAGCACGGCGTTCACGGCCAACAGCCACCAGACGCGGCCGTCGTACTCGGCCAGGGAGTCCAGGTTCAGGGTCGAGACCTCGGGTCCGCGCACGACCTCGTCGAGGATCTTCGGCATCGGCAGCCCGAAGGGCCCCTCGACCTGGCTGTCCCAGGTGGCGCCCAGACCGATCGTGAGGACCAGCCACACCACGTTCGGCAGCCCCAGCAGGATCACCGCCGCCGTCTCGGCGGCGTGCCCACGGGTCAGCGCCACCACCACCGCGATGACCAGCCCGATACCGACGTACGCCAGCAGCAGGCCCACCATCGCGTACGCGGCGGGCCGCACCGACTCCTGGAACCGCAGCAGCCGCGCCGGGAGCGGCGCGCCGCGCGACACCAGCAGCGCCAGGACGAGAACACCGACGAGCCACAGCAGCCCGAAGAACACCGTCGGTGCCATCGCCGTCTCGAACCCCACGTCGGCGGAGGCGCCGAAGAAGTCGCCCACGTCGCCGAGCGGGATGTCGAAGCTCTGGCGGGCCGCGAGGGCGAGGCCGATCAGCGCCGCGAGCCACAGGGCCGCGATCCGGGCGGCCCAGCCCGCGAGTTCGCCCGCCCCCGCGACCGCCCGGTGCCGCAGGGGCCGCAGGAACCCGGCGGCGATCACCAGCGCGCCCACGAGGGTCACCGACAGCGGGACCACGGTCAGGCCCGCCCGCGTCTCGGCGAGCGGCCCGGCGTCGCCGGAGAGCTCGATGGTCCCGCCGACCGCCGTCACCACGGTGGCCGCGACGACCCGGGGGAACGCGCCGTCCGGGAGGTCCGTCGCACCCGCCGCCCAGAGTCCGAGGGAGGCCGTCACGATCATCGCGATCAGCCCGGCCAGCACGGTCGCGAGGGCGTGGAGCCAGCCGTGGCGGGCGACCGCCCGCTCGGCTGACGTCGTCCGCCGTGGACGCAGGGTCTGGGGACTCACTCTTGCCACGCTAAGCACGGCCGAGGTACTCCGCGCGGCGAGCCGGGCCGGCCCGGGACCGCCGCCGCTCGGCTTGCGGGCGGCACGGGGCCAGAGCACACAATGGGCCTGTTGTGGAGCAAAACGCCGTCATCGGCGTGAATCGCCGCAGAATCCCTACGGCGGGAGAAGCCCCGTGAGCGCCGACCAACCGTCCTCCGGCCGCCCGACCGGCCCGCCCTCCGGCCCCCTGTCCGGACCGTCGCAGCCCGGCCCCACCCCACCCGACCCGACCCGGCCGAGCGGCGGGCGGCCGCCGGAACCGCCGAGCGGGGCCTCGGGTGCGGGCGGGACAGGCGGCTCCGGCGGCGGCCCCGTCGGTCCTGGAGGGCCAGGCGGTCCTGAGGGGCCCGGCGGGCCGGGCGACGCCTCCGGCGACTCCGGCGCGGGGCACGCGAGACCTGACCGTCCGTGGTGGCGGTCCGCTCCCCGCATCGCCCTGATGGTCGTCGCGGCCGTCGTCGCCGTGGTCCTGGTCGTCGTCCTCACCCGCTCCGACGACTCGGGAGGCTCGGCGGACGGAGAGGTCTTCCTCCAGGCCGCCGGCAAGTCCGGCCCCGACCCGTTCACCGAGTCGACCGCGAAGGACAGTTCCACCCCACCGGAGACGCCCACGACCACACCGACCCGCTCGGAGCCCGCCAACGTGACCCGCGCCGTGGACGGCGCGTCCGCCGGCCTCTACGGCGGCACGCGCAACGTCGCCGCCTGCGACGTCGAGAAGCAGGTCGACGTGCTCCGGGCGAACCCCGCCAAGAACGACGCGTTCGCCTCCGTCGCCGGCGTCGAGTCCGCCGACGTACCCGCCTACCTGCGTTCCCTCACCCCCGTGCAACTGCGCATGGACACCCGCGTGACCAACCACGGCTACCGCGACGGCGCCGCCACCAGCTACCAGGCCGTCCTCCAGTCCGGCACCGCCGTCCTCGTCGACGACCGCGGGGTGCCCCGGGTGCGCTGCGCCTGCGGCAACCCGCTGAAGCCGCCGGTCGCGCTGAAGACCACGCCGGAGCCGAAGGGCGACTCCTGGCCGTCGTACCGGCCCCAGAACGTGGTCGTCGTCGAGCCCTCGACGGTGATCATCAACGTGTTCGTCCTCTACGACCCCGAACGCGACGAATGGTTCACGCGCCCCTCCGGCGACACCGGGGGCAAGGACAAGAAGACCACCCCGCCCGTCGACCAGCCCTCCCCGTCGGCGTCCACGTCGTTCTCCGAGGAGCCGCCCACCGAGTCGCCCGAACCGTGTCCTTCGACCCCGGGTGGAGCCAGGGACGACGAGACGGCCGGTCCGTGCCCCTCGTCCTCCTCGGTGACACCCTCCACCTCCGCACCGACGGAGACACGGACCCCCGCACCCGAACCGGAACCGGAGAGCCCCGACTCGCCGCAGGACGACACCACGACGAACGAGTCGGCCCCCCTCCCCGACACCCCGGAGCCGGTCACCCCGGACTCGTGACCGGCCCGGCGGCCCGGAGGCGTGCCGGCCCGTCCGGCAGCCCCCGGGCCGTACGCCTCACTCGTCGATCGCCGACCCGAACAGCGCGTCCACGGAAGGCGCCCCGAGCGAAGCGGCGTTGTACGTCCACGACCCCGACGCCGTGATGCCGCCCGCGCCCGCCGAGAGCACCCAGACATGCCCGTCGCCGGTGTTCTCGCCCGGCGCGGCGGCCAGCAGCCCGAAGCGGCCGTCGCCGTTCGGGTCGGTCAGCCGGACCTGGGCGCCCCACTTGTCGCCCTTCTCGGCCGCGCCCGGCACGTCCGCCGAGTTCTGGTCCCACGACCGGGCGCCCGTCGAGGTCGGCCCGGAGGCCGAGCCGCGCAGCACCCACACGGCGCCGGCGTCCTTCACCGCGCCGATGTCCTCGCCCGCGGCCCCGATCGCCACGTCCGCGTAGCCGTCCCCGTCGGTGTCCGCGACCGACAGGTCCGAGCCCCAGCCGTCACCGGCCTCCGCGACACCGGGCACACCGGGGGAGTCCTGCACCCACCAGTCCGGCTCGGCCGCCGGCCCGTCCGGCCCGCCCAGCCGTACGCCCACCAGACCGCCCGTCATGGTCTCGCCGGGCTGGTCGTCCGGGGAGTTCGGCTCACCGGTCACCAGGTCGTCGTACCCGTCGCCGTTGATGTCGCCGGACGCCGCGACCGGACCGCCCCGCAGATCACGCTCGTACTTCAGCCCGTCGGCGTTCCCCGACAGATACGTGGACCAGCCGTGACCGGGTTCGTCACCGACGCTGAGTCCCGACACGACGAGGTCGGCGAAGCCGTTCTTGTCGTAGTCGCCGGTGGTCAGGGACTTGGCCGCGATACGGCGGGCCTCGGCGGACTTCGTGTCGAGTCGCCGGGTGGTCTCACGGCGCATCGAGGCGCGGGTCGCCTCGTCGTACGCGAACAGTTCCACGTCGTACCCGTCGAGGACGGCGAGGAGGTCCCCGTCCGTCTCGGCGGTGAAGCGCGCGGCGGCGAGGCCGAGGCCGAACTGCTCGCCGGCGGCGGGTTCCTGGGTCTCCAGCCAGTCGCTCGCGGTGCCCTTGAGGCCGGCCTTCGAGCCCCACAGGACGGCCACCCCGCCCGCGTCCTTCACGGTGCCGAGGTCCTCGCCGGGAATGCCGACCACCGCGTCGTCGAACCCGTCGCCGTCCAGGTCGCCGGTGGCCACCGCCCGGCCGAAGCCGTCGCCCGCCTCGGCCGCGCCCGCGACCCCGGAGGTCGACTGGCTGAACCGGGCCACGTCGCCGGTGCCGATGCCTCTGGCCGAGCCGTACTGCACGGTCACCAGCCCCGCGCCGCTCCTGCCGCTGACCGTGGCACCGGGCGCGCCGACCAGCACGTCCTCGTACCCGTCGCCGTTGAAGTCGCTGTTGCGGTCACTGGCCTGGGTACTGCCGGGCACCCCCGCGTACGCGGACGGAGCGGTGGCGATCACCGCACCCGAGACGATAAGAAAAGTGGCTGCCGCGAGGGCAGTCGAGCGGTTCTTGCGCATGTACGGCTCCAACCAGTAAGAACGGCCGGGCAGCGCGGGGGTGTCCGGAAAGGGCCCGTTCCTTCTCCGGCGCCCTGTTTGACGACGGAAGAGGGGCAAGGGTTGTGCGGTCGGGAGCGACGACAAGGATCGGCCGGGGGAAAAGGGGTGGCGCGCCGAGGCGGTGACCACCGATGCTCCTCCGCATGACTGACCCAGGTGGGAACGAACAGCCCCTGCTCGAGCGGAAACCCGGCTGGGGCGACCGCTTCGTCGGCCCCGAGGACGACCCGCGCGCGGAGGGAGGCTTCGAAGGGGAACGGGCCACGCTCGTCGGGTACCTCCGCAACCAGCGGCTCACCCTGGAGCTGAAGTGCGCGGGCCTCGACGCCGAGGCGCTGGCCCGCCGCTCGGTGCCGCCGTCGAACATGTCGCTGCTCGGACTCGTACGCCACCTGGCAGGCGTGGAACAGTACTGGTTCCGCGAGGCGTTGGCCGGCCGGCCGGAGCCACGCCACTACCGAGCCGGCGACAACCCCGACGCGGACTTCGACGAAGCCGTGGCCGACCCCGAGGCCGTCGCCGACGCCTGGCGGACCTGGCGCGCCGAAGTCGACTTCGCCGAGCGCTTCGTGGCGGCCGCCCCCGATCTGGCCGTCACCGGACATCACGACGGCGAGCCCATCGCCCTCCGCGAGGTGCTGGTCCATCTGATCGAGGAGTACGCCCGCCACAACGGCCACGCCGACTTCCTGCGCGAACGCGTCGACGGCCGCATCGGCCAGTGACACCCGGCGCGGAACCGGATTTCCCTCAGGGCGGAACGCCACCCCCTTCCCCTCCCGCACGCCGTTCCTAGGCTGGAGAAGTGAGCCAACACGCGTCGAACGAAGCCCGAGTCATCCCCCTGCGCCCGGCCGCGGCCCCGCCGACCGGCCCACCCGCCAAGGAACCCCTGTGGCGCGACCTCGTCGGCGACGTGCTCCGGCGCGAGCGCCTGGCCCAGGAGCGCACCCTGAAGGACGTCGCCGACGCGGCCCGTATCTCGATGCCGTACCTCTCGGAGGTGGAACGCGGCCGCAAGGAGGCATCGTCGGAGGTCCTCGCGGCAGCCGCCCAGGCCCTGGGCCTGGGCCTGGGCGACCTGCTGTCGCTGGCTCAGCGGGAACTGGCCCGGCCCACCGCCCGGTCCCGCAGGACATCCACCGCACCGCACAACAGCCTGTGCCTGGCGGCCTGACAGAGCTCCCGCCCCGCGCCCCTGACGGGGCGCGGGCCTCAGACCGCCACCGGCCGCCGACTCAACACCTCGTCCGCCAGCCCGTACCCCACCGCCTCCTCCGCCGTGAACACCTTGTCCCGATCCATGTCGGCCCGCAGTTCCGCCACTTCGCGTCCCGTGTGCCGCGCGAGCACCCGCTCGACCTGCGCCCGGATGCGCACCATCTCCTTGGCCTGGAGGGCGAGGTCGGAGACCGTTCCCTGACGGCCCCCGCTCGCCGGCTGCCCCAGCAGCACCCGCGCGTGCTCCAGCACGAACCGCCGCCCGGGGTCCCCGCCCGCCAGCAGCACCGCCGCCGTCGAGGCCGCCTGCCCCACGCAGAGGGTCGAGATCGGCGCGCGGACGTACGACATCGTGTCGTAGATCGCCATCAGTGAAGTGAACGAGCCCCCGGGTGAGTTGATGTAGACGGAGATCTCCCG
Organism: Streptomyces akebiae; assembly: GCF_019599145.1. Classification (NCBI taxonomy): domain Bacteria; kingdom Bacillati; phylum Actinomycetota; class Actinomycetes; order Kitasatosporales; family Streptomycetaceae; genus Streptomyces; species Streptomyces akebiae. The sequence goes on from NZ_CP080647.1 coordinate 9,953,189, forward strand.
GTCCGGCATGGCCGCCTCCAGATGAAGCAGCTGCGCGATGACGACGTTCGCCACCCCGTCGTCGATCTCCGTACCGAGGAAGACGATCCGCTCGGACAGCAGCCGGCTGAAGACGTCGTAGGACCGCTCGCCCTGCGCGGTCCGCTCGACCACGTTCGGAATCGTGTACGTCCCCATCACTGCAGTCCCATCCGTCGACGCGAGGACGCCGGCCGTACGTCGTCGAGCGACTCGACGACCCGGTCGACCATCCCGTACTCCCGGGCCTGTTCGGCCGTGAACCAGCGGTCGCGGTCGCCGTCCCGGGAGACCGTCTCCTCGGTCTGCCCGGTGTGCTCCGCGGTGATCCGCTCGATGGCGCGCTTGGTGAACTCCAGGTTCTCCGCCTGGATCTCGATGTCGGCGGTGGTGCCGCCGATGCCGGCCGACGGCTGGTGCATCATGATCCGCGCGTTGGGCAGCGCGAACCGCTTGCCGTGCGCGCCGACGCTCAGCAGGAACTGGCCCATGCTCGCCGCGAACCCCATCGCCAGCGTGGACACGTCGTTCGGGATCAGCCGCATCGTGTCGTAGATGGCGAGGCCCGCCGTCACCGACCCCCCGGGACTGTTGATGTAGAGGCTGATGTCGGTGCGCGGGTCCTCCGCCGACAGCAGCAGCAACTGGGCGCAGACCCGGTTCGCGGAGACCTCGTCGACCTGGGTGCCGAGGAAGACGATCCGCTGCGCGAGCAGCTGCGCGGCGAGATGGTCGTCGAAGCGCGACGGCGAGGTGTCGCCCTCCTCCGCGCGCGGGGCGAGCAGCGGGGCCCGGCCGGTCGTCAGTGGAGCCACGGTTCCTCCCTGTGGGTGAACGCGACCGCGGTGGCCGCTGTCTCCACCCTCCCCAGGAAACGCCCCTCACCTGGCGTTTCTCTGCCCACGGCAGATTCGCCGACAGCAGAGCGCCGCCGTCTCGCCCCCACCCGGCGCAACGCGTGTCCGCGCCACCGATGAGTTTCCGGACCAGGATCGGTCGACACAGGAGACGACACACCCCGCCGGAGGAGGCACACATGTCCAACGAAGGATTCACCACCTGCCTGTGGTTCGACGGTCAGGCCGAGGAGGCGGCCGCCCACTACGTCTCGGTCTTCAAGAACTCCCGGCTCGGCCGGGTCACGCACTACGGCGAGGGCGCGCCCCAGCCGGCCGGCTCGGTGCTGACCGTGGAGTTCGTGGCCAACGGCCAGCGGTTCGTGGCGCTGAACGGGGGCCCGGAGTTCAAGTTCACCGAGGCCATCTCCTTCCAGATCCTCTGCGCCGACCAGGACGAGATCGACTACTACTGGAACAGCCTCACCGAAGGCGGCGAGCCCGGCCCCTGCGGCTGGCTCAAGGACCGGTTCGGGGTCTCCTGGCAGGTCGTGCCCACCGCCCTCATCGAGATGATCAGCGACTCCGACCCGCGGAAGGCGTCCCGCGCGACGGCGGCCATGATGGCGATGGGCAAGTTCGACCTTGCCGCGCTGGAGAAGGCCTACGCGGGCGAGCAGTCGACCCCGTGAACTGCTCGACCCTGGTGGGAGGCTCCCCAACAGGCCCTCCCACCAGGGAACGCGCGGGGATTTCGACCATTCTTTACCTGCGCCGGGTAGCAGATGCGAAGGACGCCGGTGAGGCTTTCCCGAGCACCACCCTGTTACCCGGAGGAACAGTGAACGTCTCCCTGACCACCTGGCTGCTGACCGTCGTCGCTCTGTGCGTACTGGTCGCCGTCGACTTCTTCATCGGCCGCAAACCCCACGATGTGTCGATCAAGGAGGCCGGCATCTGGTCGGCTGTCTGGATCGCCCTGGCCATCGCGTTCGGCCTGGGCGTGCTCGCCGTCGGCGGGGGCAGGCCCGCGGGGGAGTTCTTCGCGGGCTTCATCACCGAGAAGTCCCTGAGCGTCGACAACCTCTTCGTCTTCGTCCTGATCATGGCGAAGTTCGCGGTGCCCTCGCAGTACCAGCAGCGCGTGCTGATGGTCGGCGTCCTGATGGCACTGGTGCTCCGCGCGATCTTCATCGCGGCGGGCGCGGCGATCATCTCCAGCTTCTCCTGGGTCTTCTACATCTTCGGCGCGTTCCTGATCTACACCGCCTGGAAGCTGGTCGAGGACGCCCGCAAGGACAGCCACGAGGAGGAGTACGAGGAGAACAAACTCCTCAAGGCGGTGGAGAAGCGCTTCGGGGTGGCCGACCGCTACCACGGCACCAAGCTGTGGATCGAGGAGAACGGCAAGCGCGTCATGACGCCGATGCTCGTCGTGATGCTCGCCATCGGCTCCACGGACGTCCTCTTCGCCCTCGACTCCATCCCGGCGATCTACGGCCTCACCCAGGACCCGTACATCGTCTTCACCGCCAACGCGTTCGCCCTGATGGGCCTGCGCCAGCTGTACTTCCTCATCGGCGGCCTGCTGAAGAAGCTCGTCCACCTCTCCTACGGCCTGTCGATCATCCTCGGCTTCATCGGCGTCAAACTCGTCCTGCACGCGCTGCACGAGTCCGGCGTCCACGTCCCGGAGATCTCCATCCCCTTCTCCCTCGGCTTCATCGTCCTGGTCCTCGCGGTGACCACGGTGACGAGCCTGTGGGCGTCGAAGAGGCAGCAGGAGGCGGAGGCGGCCGCCGCGTCGGCGACGCGGGCGGCGCACGGGAAGGACACGGACGACGACGAGTCCACGTCCCAGCGGGTCTGAGAAGGACCTAGTGCCGCGACGGGGCGAACGTTGCCTGTCGCGGCACTGGCTAGGCCCCGTCGGTACGCGCGTCGGCGATGGCCCGGGTGATCTCCCGGGCCATCCGCGTGATCCCCGGGGACCGCACCGGGCACGGCTTCGGCTTCGACGTCGTCGGCGCCAGACAGAAGTGCAGGTAGTCCTCGTCGTGGTGGAGCGCGGTGCGGCCCCGGCCGGGCTGGGTGCAGTAGCCGTCGTGCTCGCGTTCGTAGGCGGTGCACGGCAGGTACTGGGTCCAGGTGTAGCGGTCGGCGGCCGGGCTGACGGCCTTGCCGGCGTCCGCGACCAGATCACCGGAGGCCTCGGCCTGCTTCGCGTACAGGGCGTTCACCCGCCGGACCCGGTCCGGGGTCATCGGGTCCGGGCCCTGGAGCACCCACACGATCGTCGGCCGGTGCTCACCGCCCGCGTTCGCGATCTGGTCGGTGAGCTGCTCGGCCGCGGCCGTGTACCGCCGGAAGTACTCGGCGCGGGCCTTGCCGTAGGTGACTCCGTCCATGCAGGGCGTGTAGTCCCAGGCGTTCCCCCAGAACTGCAGGACCACATAGTCCGGGCGCAGCCGCCGCACCAGGGCGGCCGCCTTGTCCCGCGGCGGGACGAGCGACCGGTCGGTGGTGCCCTCCAGGTAGTCGCACAGGGTGGTGCCCGAGTAGGGGGCGCTGGTGTAGCGGGCGTCGAGGTCGTCCTTCAACAGGTCGCCGAGGACAGTCTGGTTCTCCATGGCGAGGGAGTCCCCGAGATAGAGCACCTCGGGCGCGGGCTTCGCCGCCCCGGTGCCGCCGCTGCCGTCCGGGTCGACGTCGTCGCCGGGGGGTGCCGTGGCGGCGCGCCGGTGCGTGGTCGACGACGGGTCCGGTGCGGCGGCCGACGGCGGCGCCTGGTCCGGTGCGGACTCCGGATCCCCGCACGCGCCGAGCAGCAGCCCGGCGACCACGGCCCCCGCCACTCCCACGATCCACTGCTTGCGCATACGGCGACTCCCGCCCCGATCACCGAAATGGCTCCCCAGGCAAGCACAGCCCGACGCGGGGCGGAAGACCCGTGTCGGCCATGAGGGCGTCCGGTCCGGCCGGACGCCCACGCTCCGTCAGCTCACGGGGTCATGCCACCCGTGCACGCCGCACCCGGCTCCGGTGTCTGCTCGCCCTGCACGTACTTGTCGAGGAACTTCTGCACGCGCGGGTCGGACGCCTTGTCCACCTTCAGCTGGTGCTCCCAGGCGCTCAGCACGATGGGCGACGACTGGTCCTCGTAGGGGCTCATGAAGGTGTACGTCGTCTTGTTCACGAGGCCCGTCAGCGACTCGACGTCCGCCTTCGCCGCCTTGTCGTTGTAGGTGATCCAGACGGCGCCGTGCTCCAGCGCGTGCACCGCGTTCTCGTTCGGCACGGCCTTGGTGTACACCTGCTTGTCGCAGTTGACCCACACCTGGTTGTGGTCGCCGCCCACGGGCGGGCTCATCTTGTAGTCGACGGTCTCGGAGACGTGGTTCTGGGTGAGTTTCGACCAGCTCTTCACGCCCTCGACCGGCGCGGCCTTCGCCTCCTCCTTCTCCTGCGCGGCGTCGATCAGGTACCAGCCGCCGCCGACCAGACCGGCGAGGATCACACCGGTGACGCCGAGGGTGAGCAGCCGCATGCGCCGCTCACGGGCCTGCTCCGCCTTGCGTATCTCCTCGACGCGGGCGCGCCGCGCCGCCTCCCTGGCCTTGGGGCTGTTGCTCTTGCCCTTCGGCGCGCCGTTGTTGGCCTTGGACTTGGATGAAGCCATGGGGTGTCCTTCTCCCGGCCGTGCCCGCACGGGGCACGGCGGTCCTGCGAGTCGTCTGAGGGGGTGTCGTCACGGCCGGTGATCGGCCTAGACGCGGAGCAACTGCAGTTCGTGGAGATCGGGAGGGCGGGCCCGCCCCGGCTCCCGTGAGTCGTCCGGTGCGACCGCGGCCGGGGCCGGCGCGGGCTGCCAGGGCGCGGCGGTGTGATCGGCGCCCGGCAGCGGCATATGGCCCAGCACCGCGGCCGGGTCGGGGGAGTGGCAGTCGTGCTCGCCGGGGCTGTGGCCGCATGGGTCGCGCTCCACATGACCCGTCCGCGCGGTGACCGAGCGGCCCACCGCCGATTGCCCCTCCGCCGCCGGTCGCCCCTCCACCGGTCGCTCCGCCGCCGGCCCCGCGGAGAGCGCCTGCGGACGCCGCTCGGGCGCCTCGCCCGGAGGCGAGCCCGCGCAGAACAACAGGAACGTGGTCAGGGCGAGCGCGGCCACGAGCAGGAGGCGTGCCGTCCGGCCCCGGGCGCACGGCAGCGCCGTACGGGGGAACGGTCGGCCGGACATGGCGGCACCTCACGAGTCGAGTCACGAGTCGAGGCGAACGGGAGTGCGAGCGCCGCTGAAATTATCAGACGACGCACGGCCGTGGCCCCGCCCCACGGAACTCGTACCGGTTTCACGCGGTCCGTCCCGTTCGGCGGGCGACCGGGACCCGTCCTGGCTAGCGTGAGAGCCGGGAACCACCTGTCGAACCGAGGAGAGTGGCAGCCATGGCCGCACACCCCGAGGGAGCGCCCTGTTGGGTCGACGCGATGTTCAGCGACGTCGAGGGCGCCAAGAGTTTCTACGGCGAGGTCCTGGGCTGGACGTTCGGCGAGTCGTCCTCCGAGTACGGCAACTACACGCAGGCGTACGCGGACGGCAAGGCGGTGGCCGCGGTCGTCCCGCCGATGCCCGGACAGGAGGGCCAGTCCGCCTGGTGCCTGTACTTCGCCACGTCCGACGTGGACGCCACCGCCGCGAAGGTCCGCGACAACGGCGGCGAGGTGCTGATGGAGCCGATGCGCGTCGGCGACTTCGGCTCCATGCTGCTGGCCCGATCCCCGGACGGCGTCGTCTTCGGTGGCTGGCAGGCCGGCGTCCACCAGGGCTTCGAGGCGATGGGTGTGCCCGGCGCGTACATCTGGGCCGAGATCTTCACCCGGGAGCCGGAGAAGTCCGACGCGTTCTTCCCGGCCGTCTTCTCCTACCGGTCCAAGCGGATGGACGACCCCGACAACCCGCACATGGACTTCCGCGTCTTCGACCTGGGGCAGGGCCCGCTGCTCGGCCGGATGAAGATGACGGCGGAGGACTTCCCGCCCGAGGTGCCCTCGTACATCAACGTGTACTTCACCGTCCCCGACTGCGACGACGCGGTCGCCAAGGCCACCAAGCTGGGCGGTGTCCTGCGCTTCGGCCCGATGGACACCCCCTTCGGCCGCTTCGCCGCGCTCAGCGACCCGCAGGGCGCGTCGTTCTCGGTCATCGACATCACCAACACGCAGGGCGAGATGCCGGAGCTCAAGGACGTCGACTGAGCGGACACGGGCACGGACGGGAACGCGCGCATGGCATGATCGAGCCCATGTCGGAACGTGTTGTGGCCGCCTGCGACGGAGCCTGCAAGGGAAACCCCGGGCCGGCGGGCTGGGCCTGGGTGGTGGCCGAGGACGATGAGATCCCTGCGCGCTGGGAGGCCGGGCCGCTGGGCAGGGCCACCAACAACGTCGCCGAACTCACCGCGCTGGAGCGGCTGTTGGCGGCCACCGACCCGGCCGTCCCGATCGAGATCCGGATGGACTCCCAGTACGCGATGAAGGCGGTCACCACCTGGCTGCCCGGCTGGAAGCGCAACGGCTGGCGCACGGCCGCCGGCAAGCCGGTCGCCAACCAGGAACTCGTGGTCCGTATCGACGAGTTGCTCGCCGGACGCGCCGTGGAGTTCCGCTACGTCCCCGCCCACCAGGTCGACGGCGACCGTCTGAACGACTTCGCCGACCGCGCGGCGAGCCAGGCGGCCACCGTCCAGGAGCCCGCCGGCACCGAGCTGGGCTCCCCGGAACCGCCGGCCGCGCCCGACACGGTCCCGGCCCGCCGCGCGCCGGCGAGGAAGTCCGGGAGGCCGGGCGGGGCCGGCGGCCGTAGCGGCTCGTCCTCCTCGTCCCGCACCATCAAGGCGAAGTTCCCCGGCCGCTGCCAGTGCGGCCGCCCGTATGCCGCGGGTGAACCCATCGCCAAGAACGACCAGGGCTGGGGCCACCCGGAGTGCCGTACGGCGGCGACGGCCGGGGCCGAGTAACTCCGGGCGGACGCCGGGGGAAGGGCGTGCGCGTCACACGACGGTGCCGCGCCACTCCCCGGTCTCCCCGCCGCGCTCCTCGATGAACTTCTTGAAGCGCGTCAGGTCGCCCTTGGTCTGCCGCTTCACGACGCCCAGCTTGTCGGCGACCTTCTCGGCGGGGCCCTCCGGCTGGAACTCCATCTGCAGCATCACCTTGGTGCGCCCCTCGGCGAGGTGGTGGAAGGTGACGACACCGGACTGCCGGGCCTCACCCGAGACGGTCGTCCAGGCCACCCGCTCGTCGGGGATCTGCTCGGTGATCTCCGCGTCGAACTCCCGCTGCACGCCGTCCACCTTGGTCACCCAGTGCGTGAGCGTGTCCGACCGCTGCTCGATCCGCTCGACCCCGCTCATGAACTCGGGGAACGTCTCGAACTGCGTCCACTGGTTGTAGGCGGTCCGCACGGGGACCTGGACCTCGACCGACTCCTCGATCTGGGTCATCGGGCGCCTCCCTCACATCATCGGTTCTGTCGCGGTCGCGTCCGGGTCGCCCCGGCCGCGTCCGGCGCGGGTACCCAGGTCCCCGACGGATCAACGTCCTCAGGCCGCGTCGAACGTGTAGTGCGGGGTGTGGTCCAGCAGCGCCGCCGGGGTCGTGTCGTCCCACGGCTTCATGGTCTCGTTCAGGTCGACCACGTTCGGCGTCCCGGCTGCCGGGAGGTACGCCGAGTTCGGGTGCAGCCGCTGCCAGTCGGCCCACAGCTTGTCGACGAACGCGTGGTGCAGCCAGAACACCGGGTCGTTGGGGGAGACCCCGGTGCCCATCTGACCTCCCACCCAGACGTGCACCCGGTTGTGGAGGTTCACGCCCCGCCAGCCCTCCAGGTGATTGCGGAAACCGTCCGAGGCGCTGTTCCAGGGCGCCATGTCGTACGTGGACATCGCGAGCACCGAGTCCACCTCGGCCCGGGTCGGCAACTGCCGCACCGCGCTGCCGAGGGAGCGGCGCAGGTAGGTGCGGCCGTCGATGCGCACGTTGATCGGCCAGTTCCCGGTGGACGCCGCGAACGGCCCGTCCATCACCCGCCCGTCGCGGCTGCGCCCGGTGCCGCCCAGGAAGTCCGGCGCCCACAGGGAGGAGCGCGCCGTCCGGTCGGCCGTCCAGTCCCAGTAGGGCAGGGCGACCGTGGAGTCCACGGACTGCAGGGCCCGTTCGAACTCCAGCAGGAATCTGCGGTGCCAGGGCAGGAAGGACGGCGAACGGTGGCCGGTGCGCTCGCCGTTGTCCGTGTCGCCGAGGATGAACGCGTTATGGGTCGTGACGAACTCGTCGTAGCGGCCGGAGCGCTTCAGCGCGATCAGCGCGTCGACGAAGCGCCGCTTCTCCTCGGCGGTCAGGGTCGCCTGGTTCTTGCGTGTGGTCATGGCTCTGCGGCTCCTTGCGGTGTTACCGGTGGTGCGTGTGCGTGTGCGTGTGCGGGCGCGGGTCAGTTGAAGGGGACCAGGCGGGCGCCCTGGAGTTCGTCGACCGCCGCGCGGGCGGCCGCGCGGGGTGTCGGCACGGGGGAGTAGTGGCTGACCACGCTGATCCAGCTGCCGTCGGCGTTCCGCATCACGTGCAGCTCCGCCCCGTCGACGAACACCGCGTACCCGGCGCCGTGGTGGTGTCCGCCGCCCTCGGTCGCGTGGCCCTGTATCAGGCGGCCCCGGTAGACCTCGTCGAAGGCCTGGAGGTCCTGGTGGCCGTCGTGGCCGCCGTGCTCCTCGTGGCTGCGGTGGCCGTCCGCGGCCGCCGCGGTGAGCGGGGCTCCGACGGTCACGGCGAGGGCTGCCGCGGCCCCGAGAGCGTGGCGGCGGGTGATGTCGGGCATGCGAAGACCTCCTGGGAAAGGGGTGATTGATGACTCGTCATACCTATCCACCCGCTGTGGGGCCGGAGAAATCGCAGGAAACCGGTTGGCCATGATCAGGACAATCGCGTACATGTCGTACAAGGTTGAACAAAGATGATCTTGCTGTGGCGGCCCCGCGAGCGAGGGTGGAGGGAGAAATTCCGCCCCGTCGCGGCGACGGCGCCGATGATCTTGCGGTGCGGGTGGGGAGTGCGTGGCCGACGTCACGCGGGCAAAGTGGCGTGAATCCAGAGCGCACACACACTGCTACTCTTCGTGGTCAATTGATCGCTTTGCGCAGCGAAATGGGAGTGTGCGTGAAGATCGCGTGCGTCGGCGGCGGACCCGCAAGCCTGTACTTCTCGATCCTGATGAAGCGGCAGGACCCGTCACACGACATCACCGTCCATGAACGGAACCCGGCCGGGTCGACCTACGGCTGGGGCGTCACCTACTGGTCCGAACTGCTGGACAAGCTCCGCGAGAAGGACCCCGAGACGGCCCTCGCCATCAGCGAGAACTCCGTCACCTGGAACAGCGGGGTGGCGCACGTCCGCGACCGCAGGACCGTCCAGCCCGGCGACGACGGCTTCGGCATCGGCAGGCGCCGCCTGCTCGAACTGCTCGCCGACCGGGCCCGCGCCCTCGGCGTCCGGGTGGAGTACGAGGACGAGATCACGGCCGACGCCCTGCCGGACGCCGACCTCGTCGTCGCGGGCGACGGAGTCAACAGCACGGTGCGCGAGAGGTACGCCGACCGGTTCGGCAGCGACATCACAGTCGGCCGCAACACCTACATCTGGCTGGGCACGACCAAGGTCCACGAGGCCTTCACCTTCTCCTTCCAGGAGACCGACCACGGCTGGATCTGGGCCTACGCCTATCCGTTCAGCGACGAGCAGAGCACGTGTGTCATCGAGTGCTCCCCGAGGACGCTGAGCGGCCTGGGCCTGGACCGCCTGAGCGAGGCCGACGGGCTGGCCCTGCTGGAGAAGCTCTTCGCCGACATCCTGGACGGCCACCCGCTGCTGGGCCGGGACCAGGGCGACGGCACCGCCCGGTGGCTCACCTTCCGCACCCTGACCAACCGCACCTGGCACCACGGCAACCTGGTCCTGCTCGGCGACGCCGCCCACACCACGCACTACTCCATCGGCGCGGGCACCACGCTCGCTCTGGAGGACGCCATCTGCCTGGCCGAGGCCCTCGGCGCCCACCCGGACACGGAGGCGGCGCTCGCCGCGTACGAGGGACGGCGCAAGTCCGACCTCCTCCGGCTGCAGAGCGCGGCCCGGCACAGCGCCCAGTGGTACGAGAACATCCAGCGGTACATCGACCTCCCGCCGGAGCAGATGTTCGCGCTCCTCGGCCAACGGCACTCCCCGCTGCTGCCCTACGTGCCGCCGCAGCTCTACTACCGCCTCGACCGCGCGGCCGGCCGACTGGAGGCCCTGCGCCGTCTCAAGCGCTGGCTGGGCCCGAAGCTGGCCCGGTCGTCGCAGTCGAGGGTTCTCGCCGGACGGAAGTAGCCGACGGCGGCCGGCCTTCCGGGGTGGGCCGCTAGGGGGTGTTTCGAAAGTCCCGCACAGCACCCACGGCGCCCGGCACGCTCCCCCACTCTCGGCTCCGCTCGAGCGGGAGGGACCCCCACCGCCGCACCGGCCGAAACCCCAAGTGAGTCCAGTACGAGGGCTTTCGTCCGGCACGCCGAGAGCACGCACCGGACACCGCGGGCACCGCACAGGACTTTCGAAACACCCCCTAGCGGACGCCTCGCGGCCGGAACTGGATGCTGATGCGCGGCCCCACCGCCCGCGTCGACTTGGGCACCGCGTGGTCCCAGGTGCGCTGGCAGGAGCCGCCCATCACGATCAGGTCGCCGTGGCCCTGCGGGAAGCGCAGGGTCTGTCCACCGCCGCCGTGCGGGCGCAGGGCCAGATCGCGGGGGTCGCCCACGGACAGGATGGCCACCATCGTGTCCTCCCGGGCGCCCCGCCCGATCCGGTCGCCGTGCCAGGCCACACTGTCCCGGCCGTCGCGGTAGAAGCAGAGCCCCGCCGTGGCGAACGGTTCACCGAGCTCGGAGCCGTAGTGCGCGGACAGCGCCTCCCGGGCCTCGTCCAAAAGGGGGTGCGGGAGGGTGTCCTCGGGGCCGTAGTGGGCGAGCAGGCGCGGGACGTCCACGACCTGCTCGTACATCTGCCGCCGCTCCGCCTTCCACGGCACCTCCTCGGCGAGCTGCGTGAACAGCGCGTCCGCGCCGCCGAGCCACCCGGGCAGTACGTCGACCCAGGCCCCGGCGCCCAGCTCACGTCGGCGCAGCCCGTCGAGGGGGCCGAGGTGGAGGTCGTCGGACTGGTCGAAGAGGGAGCCCTGGAGGTGCGTGGCCATACATGCAGCGTACCTCCAGATTCGAAAATCTGTTCGCTCTGGCGGTGCTCCCTCTCGTCGTCCGTCGACTCAGTGCTGCTGGGCCTGCGGAGTCACCTCGCTCGGCCGCACGACCACGAAGCCCTCACCCTCCAGCTTCAGCTGCACGGCCTCCCCGGAGCCGCCGCGGATCATCGAGCCGAAGGACTGGGAGCGGTGCAGCGAGGTGGAGAGATGGGCCGTCCAGCCCACCACCGCGTCCGTGTCGACGAACACGGGCAGCTGCGGCGAGACCGGGATGACCAGCGGATTGCCGTCACAGACGAGACCCAGCTTCCCCTGCCCCGTGAAGACGCTGTTGAACAGGCCGCCACCGGTCATGCCGGCGCCCTTCACCGTCTTGATCTCGTACGACAGCGACGAGTCGAAACACAGGACGTTGCGGCCGTTGACGGTGAACACGTCGCCCGGCTCGATGTCGACGATGAAACAGTTCTGCGCCTCGTGCGCGAACCAGGCCTCGCCCTGACCGCGCACCGCCATCAGCGCCAGCCCCTCCCCGGTGACCGCGCGCTTGAGCATGCCGCCCATGCCCTGGCCCTTGCGTTCGAACTGCAGGTTCCCCCGGAAGGCGATCATCGCGCCCTGCCGGGCGAGCATCTCGCCGTTGACCGCGTACTTGATCGACTTGGCGTTCTGGACGCTCATTCCCGGCGCGTACGCCGGCTGGACCATGTTCTCGTTGGAGAAAAGATCGCTCTTCATACGGGCATGCTGTACCGGACTGCCCTGTTCCGCCAAGCGACGCGCGCAGCAGGCGAATTGGGGAACCTGACAACATCTCGACCGCGATGGTAGAAGCGGACCCATGAACAACAAGACTGTCGGCGTCGACCTCCCCGACCGCCGGGGCCGCACCGGGCTCGACCGCACCGGCCGGGACCTGACCGGCAACCCGCGCGTCAGAGTGCGGGACGTGCGCCTGCTGTCCAGCCACTGGTACGTGGAGCGCACGACGACCTTCGACTTCCAGCGCGCCGACGGCACCTGGAGCACGCAGGAGCGCGAGACGCACGACCGGGGCAACGGCGCCACCGTCCTGCTCTACGACACCGAACGCGAAACCGTGCTGCTCACCAGGCAGTTCCGCTACCCGGTGTACGTCAACGGCCACCCCGACGGGATGCTCGTCGAGACGCCGGGCGGCCTGCTCGACGAGGAGGACGAGCACCCCGAGGTCGCCGTGCGGCGCGAGGTCGTCGAGGAGACCGGACACACCATCGGCGAGATCCAGCACGTCTTCGACATCTACATGAGCCCCGGCTCGGTCACCGAACGCGTCAGCTTCTTCGCCGCCCCGTACGGCCCGTCGACCCGTACCCACGAGGGCGGTGGCCTCGACGAGGAGGGAGAGGACATCGAACTCGTCGAACTGCCCTTCCGTCGCGCCCTGGAGATGATCCGCAGCGGGGAGATCGCCGACGCCAAGACCATCATGCTGCTCCAATGGGCGGCGCTGGACGGGCCGTTCGGCGCCGGGACCGGCACCTGAGGGCAAGGGCGCGGCCCGAGCGCGCGGGCTCGGCCGAGGCGCCGACCGGCGGCACGCCGGTCAGGGGTCGAGCGCCTCGGCGGCCTCCGCGGCGACCGCCTCCGCCACGGCCGTCAGCGCGGGGGAGTCGAGCTTCCACTGCTGCCAGAACAGCTGGGCGTCCATGGACCGCTCCGGTGCCAGGTCGACGAGCGCGCCGACGTCGAGCAGCCGTTCGGCCTGGGTGGCGGGCACCATGCCCCAGCCCATGCCGGCGGCCACGGCGTCGACGAAACCCTCCGAGGTCGGTACGTAGTGCCGACGGGCGCTCGCCGGGCGGCCCCGCGTCAGCCGGCGGACGAAGGCGTCCTGGAACTCGTCGCGCCGGTCGAAGAACACCACCGGCGCGTCGGCGATCAGGTCCCGCAGCGGTGCGCCCGATCCGACGCCGAGCCACCGCTCCGCGAAGGCGGGCGTGGCGCACGGCCGGTACCGCATTCGGCCGAGCGGCCGGACCGAGCAGCCGGCCACGGCGTCCGGCGCCGAGGTGACCGCCGCCATCACGAGCCCCTCGCGCAGCAGCCGGGCCGTGTGCTGCTCGTCCTCCCGGAGCAGTTCGTAACAGGGGCGCAGTTCCTCCGGCACCCGGGTCAGGGCGGGCAGGAACCAGGTGGCCAGCGAGTCGGCGTTCACCGCGATCGACACACGCGTGCTCTCCCCGGCGCCCGTCATCCCGAGCGCGGCGTGCGCGTCGTGTTCGAGACGGGCCAGCTGGCGCGCGAACCGGACGACCACCTCACCGGACTCCGTCGGCCGCACCGGCTTCTCCCGGACCAGCAGGACCCGGCCGACCCGCTGCTCCAGCGCCTTGACCCGCTGGCTGACCGCCGACGGCGTCACATGCAGGGCGCCCGCCGCCGCGTCGAACGTGCCCTCGTCCACCACGGCGAGCAGGGTGCGCACCAGATCGAGCGGAAGCTGAGACATCACAGTTGCTAATGATACGTAAGAATCTTTAGCTGTACGCAAGGCGGTGCGTTTCCTAGCGTCGTGGGTGTGTTCAGTGAAATGACAGCCCTCGCGGCCGGTTTCGGCACCGGTCTCTCCCTCATCGTCGCCATCGGCGCCCAGAACGCCTTCGTCCTCCGCCAAGGCCTGCACCGCGACGCGGTGCTCCCGGTCGTCGTCATCTGCGCCCTCTCCGACGCGCTGCTGATCGCCCTCGGCGTCGCCGGGGTCGGCGCGGTGGTCGTCGCCTGGCCCGGCGCACTGAAGGCGGTCGCCCTGGTCGGCGGCGGCTTCCTCCTGGTCTACGGTGCACTGGCCGCCCGCCGCGTACTGCGGCCCGGTGACGACGCGCTGCGCGCGGAGAGCGGATCGGCGGGCTCACGGCGCCGTGCCGTCCTCACCTGTCTGGCGCTGACCTGGCTCAACCCGCACGTCTACCTGGACACCGTGTTCCTGGTCGGCTCCATAGCCTCCGACCACGGGCCGCTGCGCTGGACCTTCGGCCTCGGCGCCGGCCTCGCCAGCCTCTGCTGGTTCGCCGCCCTGGGGTTCGGCGCCCGGCTGCTCAGCCGCTTCCTGGCCCGTCCGTCCGCCTGGCGGGTCCTCGACGGCCTGGTCGCGGTGACGATGCTCGTACTCGGCGGAATGCTGATCGCCGGGGCCTGAGCCACGGCGGACGCGGCCGGGGCCATGGGCGCGCGGGGGTGCGGGAGTGCTGGCGCGCGGGGGTGCGGGGGTACAGGTGTGCGGGGGTGCGGCGACAGCATGTGAGACAGCGGCGAAATCGCCTGTCCCGGCGCCGGTGATCTCCGCGATAGTGGTGCCCGTATCGAAAGATGTATCGAGCATCAGGATGCCCGTGGACACCACCCAGAGCAGCACCGGCGACGACACCGCACCGGAGGACGATCCATCGGCGCCACCCCGAAAGGGCCGGCGCCGATGGGCGATGGACACCCGGCCGCTGCGCCGGCCGGCCTACCGGCGCCTGTGGTCCTCGACCATCGTCACCGCCGTCGGCAGCCAGCTGACGGCCGTCGCGGTCCCCAAACAGATCTACGACATCACGGGCTCCTCCGCCTGGGTCGGCTACGCCGGCCTCGCCGGACTGCTGCCCCTGGTGGTCTTCGCGCTCTGGGGCGGCGCGGTCGCCGACAGCGTCGACCGCCGCACGCTGCTGCTCGTCACCAACACCGGCATCGCCGTCACCTCCGTGCTGTTCTGGGTGCAGGCCGTCATCGGCCTCGAATCCGTGTGGACGCTGATGGCCCTGCTCGCCCTCCAACAGGCGTTCTTCGGCCTCAACTCACCCGCCCGCAACGCCTCCGTGGCCCGACTGGTCCCCGCCGAGGAACTGCCGGCGGCCGCCGCGCTCGGCTCGACCGTGATGCAACTCGGCCTGGTGGCCGGACCGTTGCTCGCGGGTGCCCTCATCCCGGTGATCGGCCTGGCCGAGCTGTACCTCATCGACGCGCTGGCCCTCTGCGTCACCCTCTGGGCCGTGTACCGGCTGCCCTCCCTGCCGCCCCTGGACAACGCCACGGCCAAGCGGGCCGGCCTGCGGGAGGTGGTCGCGGGCTTCCGTTACATCGCCCTGCACAAGGTGCTCCTGCTGTCCTTCCTCGCCGACATCATCGCCATGGTCCTGGGCATGCCCCGCGCCCTCTTCCCGCAGCTGGCCGCCACCACGTACGCGTCCTACGGCGAGGGATTCGCCCTCGGCCTGCTGTTCGCCGCGATCCCCATCGGGGCCGTCGTCGGCGGCCTGATGTCGGGCACCTTCTCCCGCTCCCGCCGGCACGGACTGATGGTCATCGTGGCCGTCATGGCCTGGGGCGCGGCCATCACGGGCTTCGGACTGAGCGCCGGCCTGTGGTTCGCCGTGGTGTTCCTCGTCGTCGCCGGAGTCGCCGACATGGTCTCGATGGTCTTCCGCGGCGCCATCCTGCTCTCCGCCGCGACCGACGAGATGCGCGGCCGCATGCAGGGCGTGTTCACCGTGGTCGTGGCCGGCGGCCCCCGCCTCGCCGACGTGCTGCACGGCACGGCGGGGGCAGCCTTCGGCACCCGTACGGCCGTCGCCGGCGGCGGCCTGCTGGTCATGGCGGCCGTACTGCTCCTGGCGACGGCAACACCGGCACTGCGGCGGTACCGGATCTGACCGATCGGCAGACCGCTCTTTCGTACGCTTGTCAGCCCACCCCTCACAGGCAGGAGTTGCAACGATGCAGTACGTGAAGCTCGGCTCGACGGGTCTGGACGTGTCCCGGATCTGTGTGGGATGCATGAGTTTCGGCCTCCCCGACCGAGGCACGCACGAATGGACCCTGGACGAGGAGGCGTCGCGCCCGCTGATCCGACAGGCGCTGGACGCGGGGATCAACTTCTTCGACACGGCGAACGTCTACTCCGACGGCACCAGCGAGGAGATCGTCGGCCGCGCGCTCGCCGAGTTCGCGCGGCGCGAGGAGGTCGTCGTCGCGACCAAGGTGAACGGCGCCATGCACCAGGGCCCCAACGCCTGGGGCCTGTCCCGCAAGGCGATCATGACGGAGATCGACCACAGCCTGCGGCGCCTCGGCACCGACTACGTGGACCTCTACCAGATCCACCGCTTCGACCCCCACACCCCGGTCGAGGAGACGATGGAGGCCCTGCACGACGTGGTGAAGGCGGGCAAGGCCCGCTACCTCGGGGCGAGTTCGATGTACGCCTGGCAGTTCGCGAAGATGCAGCACACCGCCCGGCAGCACGGCTGGACACGGTTCGTGTCCATGCAGAACCACTACAACCTCCTCTACCGCGAGGAGGAACGCGAGATGCTCCCGCTGTGCGAGGACCAGAGCGTCGCCACGCTGCCCTGGAGCCCGCTCGCGCGTGGCCGCCTCACCCGGGACTGGGACACCGTCACGGCGCGCACCGAGACCGACAACTTCGGCAAGACCCTCTACCAGGAGGGAGACCGGGAGATCGTCGACGCCGTCACCCGGATCGCCGGTGAGCGCGGGGTGCCCCGCGCGCAGATCGCCCTGGCCTGGCTGCTGGGCCGGCCCACGGTCACCGCTCCCATCGTCGGCGCCACCAAGCCCCACCACCTCGCCGACGCCGTGGCCTCACTCGACGTCACCCTGACGGAGAAGGAGACCGAGGAACTGGAGCGGGCCTACACCCCCCGCGCGATCAGCGGTCACTGAGCGGCCGTAGGCCTCACAGGCGGGAGTACTCCAGGCGCACGGTGGTGGCGAGACGGGCCAGCGCCTCCTCGGCGCCCTCGCGGTCGGTCTTGTCGAGGAGCGCGAGGGCGTCCGCGGCGGCCAGACGCACCCGCTGGGGCACCTCGTCGAGGGCGGCCATGCGGTAGGCGATGGTGCGCCGGGCCTCGCGCTCCTCCGCGCTGACGCCGCTCGGCCCGGTGCGGGGGAAGACGGCGGCCTCGTAGGCCGTCACATGGATGAGCACGCCGTGCGCGATGCCCTCGGCGTAGCCCCGCTGCCCGGCCTGCCGCTGGGCCATGGCGAAGTGCGCCATGGCCCGCCGCCGCACGATGAGCGAGCCCACCATGCCGACCAGCCCGGCGCACACCGCCGCCCCCAGGGCGACGGGTCCGCCGCCGATCAGCGCGCCGATGAGGGCGCCGCCCGCCATCAGCAGACAGGTCAGCCCGGTGGTCAGCATCAGCAGGGCGCGCGCGGGAGTGAAGGAGGCCATGACGTGCAGTGTCTCAGCCTCGCCCGGGTGCCCGAGCGGTGGGCCGGTGGGGGAGGGGCGACGAGGCCCGTGCCGGACGGTCGGTCGGCGCCCTTGGCGGCGGGCCGCCCAAGCCGCGGAGGGGCCGGGATCGAGGCGGGACAGCCCCACCGCGAGCACCGGTTCGAGTGACCCGGCCTCGCCGCCGTCGGCGGATCCGGCGGACGGCGCGCGTCGCGCCTGTGGAGGCCGGTTCGGTCGGGGCGGCCGGTGAAGCCACGGTCGAGGCCGGTTTAGTTGCCTGTCACGCCGGCCTGCTCTGCGGTGATGAAGACGTCGGACGTTGTCTGGCACGTCCCTTTCGCCGGTCTGGGCAATCCTGTGGGCGGTCGCGGACTGGCCGTCGAGCACGGCCACCACCGCCACTGCCCCTGCGAGTGCCGACCTGGCCCCATCCCACGCTCCATGGAGACGGTCAGGGGCAGACCCGCCTGTACGGCTGGTCCGGAACGTAGGTGCGTCACTGCGCCCGGGTCAGCTCCGTGTTCCCGGCACGGGAGCAGACGAGGGACACCGCTCGGTCGGGATCCACGACGTACCGCTGGAGCGGGACGTACGCGCCGCCCGCGTACGGCGTGGTGCTGTCCGGGCTGAAGGCGAGCGTGTCGACGCTCCCACCGGGGGTGGGCAGAGAAGGGCCGAGGGGTTGCCGGGTCGCGATGTCCCAGAGTTGGACGGTGCCCGCGTCGCCACCCACGGCGAGTGTGCCGCCGTCCGGGCTGAACGCGAGAGCCGTGATCGTCTCGGCCGAGTCGTAGGACGGATCGACGGGCGTCAGAAAGACGTTCCTCAGGATGCCCGCCCGGTGCCGGAGGTCGCCGTCCCAGACGGCCACTCGCCCTGTCCCGTCGCCGGCCGCCAGCAGGGAACCGTCGGGAGCGAAGGCGATCCTTTCGACGGCGTCGTGCTGGACGAGGTCATGGGCGGGGGACCGGCCCGCTCGGACGAGGCGGTTGTCGGTCACGAGCAGGCCGCCGTCCGGGCTGACGGCCAGATGACCGCCGCCCGGGCCCGGGAGGAGTGTCGTCCTCCGCCCACGCGTGGTGTCCCACGTCTCGTTGACGAAGCCGTCGGGAGTCCCACGTGCGGTGAGGAGCGTACGACCGCCAGGTCCCAGGGCGATCGTGTCCCTGGGCTCCGTGTACGCCGCCGTTGGCGTCGCGGCCGCCGTCGCCAGGTCCACCGTGGTCCTGACGCGTCCGGCGGCCACGTCCCACACCGTCAGACGTTGCGACGCCGTGTCCCCGCCGGGGACGGAGACTCCGTACGCGAACGCGTTTCCGTCGGGGCTGAAGGACAGCAAAGGCTCGGTGACGTCCCCGAGGGTCGTCGGGATGCCGGTGCGGAAGACGGGACGTGACGGGGTCGGCAGGGTGCGCAGCAGACGGCCGTCGCGCGTGCTCCGCAGCTGGAAGACGTAGCGGTCGCGAGTGCGTTCGGCGGTGGCGAGCGTCCTGCCGTCCGGGCTGAGCCGGACCCCGGCGAACGGACTCGTCCGCCAAGCGCGAGTGAGCGTCGTGGTGAGGTCGAGCGTGTGGACCGTGCCCCCTTCGAGGTACCGCAGCAGGGGCCGCGAGGAGTGCCAGGCGAGACCGGAGAGCGACTCGTTGTCCAAGGAGTGCCGGAAAACGGGGACGCCGCCGCTGGGCAGACGCCACACTCTGATCTCCTGGCCATCCCCGGTCGCGAGAAGCGCGCTGTTCGCGCTCACGGCGGTCCAAAGGGCACCGGGGTGGGCCACGTCGGCGAGCGCTCGCCCGGACGTGGTGTCCCATACACGCGTCCGGCCCCCGGTGAGAGCGAGCAGTCGGCCGTCGGTGAGAGCGAGGCGGGTGCCGTCGCCACAGACGCCCCGAGTGCTCGTCCAGGCACCGGACCGGACGCTTCGCGTGGAGGTGTCCCATACCTGCGGGGACCGGCCGCGCGGGCAGACGGCCAGCAGCCGGTCGTCGTCGGCCGCCGCGGCGGGCTCCCCCTGCCGGCCGACGGGGTCCGGAAGATCAGATGGCCGTCGGTGAGGGAGTAGAGCTCAGCCCGGTCGTCGAACATGTTCGTCACCAGGTGATCGCGGCCCCTTGCCCCGAAGCGCACGGTGTTCCTGAGCGGCAGGGGATCCCCGATCCAGCGCCTCGTCCGGGTGTCCCACAGCCGCTGGATCCTGTCAGCGGTCAGGATGACGAGCACCCGGCCGCCCGGACCCGCGGCGAGTATCGCCCCGTGAGGTACCGGCCCGGAGGCGATACGGCGGTGGGTGCCCACATCCCACCTCCGCCAGGTGGTGTTGTCGCTGGTGCTGAGCAGTGTGTGCCCGGAGGTGTCGAGGAACCGCGCCGGGTCGTCACCGGGCGCCGGGTCGGTGAAGTTGCCCAGTTCGCGCTGGGCCAGCGCCCCCAGCAGCGCTCGGCGGGAATCGGGCAGCGGGGAGATGCGCCATGCGGCGACGCCGAGCAGCATCGCGGTGCGCGGGTCGGTGCTGCGCAGCGCGTCGGCGACCGCGGCCACTCTGCGGGCCGCCGCGTCGGTGCTCTGCTCCTCGCTGTCCTGACGCAGTCGCACGGCGGTCAGGCCGACGACCAGGGCGACTGCCAGCACGGCGCAGAGCGAGGCGGTGAGCGTGCGGCTCCGGCGCCGGGCCCGGGTGGCGGCCCGCTCCTCCGTCGCCCGCTGCTCCGCCGCGGCGGCCAGGAAGGCCGTTTCCTCGGAGGTCAGACCGTCGTAGTCGTGGCCCGCGCCCGCGAACAGTTCCTCGGCCCGCGCCAGGCGGGTGCCCCGGTAGAGCGTGCCCGGGTCGCGGGCATGCTGCAGCCAGGTGCGGGCGGCGTCGGTGAGCTGCCGGTGGTGGCGCAGCCGCTCCCGGTCCGCGTCGATCCACTCGCGCAGCCGCGGCCGGCAGGTGATGAGCGCCTCGTGGGCGAGCTGCACTCCGGCGTCGTCGGTGGTCAGCAGCCGGGCCCGGGTCAGCCGCCCGGCGACGGCCCGCACGTCGGGGTCCTCCCACCCGGCCATCTCCTCCCGGCTGAGTGGGCGGCGGGTGTCGGCGTTGCCCTGGCCGGGCTCGACCATGCGCGGGAGCAGGTGCCGGGCGGCGTGCGCCTGCGCCGGTGAGAGTTCCCCGTACGCCTCCTCGGCGCTGGCCGCGATCGCGCCGCGTACTCCGCCGGCCGCTTCGTACGCGGCCAGGGTGAGCATCCGTCCCTTGCGCCGCCGCCAGGTCTCCAGCAGGGCGTGGGACAGCATCGGCAGTCCGCCGGGCTCGTCGAGCACGTCCTCGACGATCCGCGCGGTCAGGGTCCGCTCCACGATGAGCCCGGCCGCCTGCGCGGGGCCGATCACCGCCTCGCGCAGCTCATCGGCGGTCATGGGCCTGACCAGCAGCCCGCTCCTGTGGAGCGCCTCCGCCAGGCGCGGGTGCTCGGCGCACCGTACGTAGAAGTCGGATCGCACGGCGATGAGCACGCGCAGTCGGCTTCCCGGATCGCGCGCGGCAAGCAGAAGGTCGAGGAAGCGGTCCCGCTCGGCGCGGTCGCGGCAGAGGTGAAGGCCTCCTCGAACTGATCCACCACCACCCAGCACTCCGGGTCGTCGGCCTCCGGCGTGAGCAGATGTCCGAAGGTGGTGGCGGGCCGCGCCCCCGGGGTGAGGATCCGAAGGACAGCCTGACGCCCCTGCTGCGCGATCCTCTCCCGCAGCAGGGGAATCAGCCCGGCCCGCAGCAGGGAGGACTTGCCGCTGCCGGACGCTCCGAACACCACGGCGAACGGGGATCCGCACGCCAGCTCGCTCAGTTCGTCGACCATGCGGTCCCGGCCGAAGAACAGCTCGCGGTCGTCCGGCTCGAAGCGCGCCAGGCACGGTAGGGCGGTGCGGTGTCGGCATCCTGCTGGCGCTCCTCCCCGGCCAGCGCCTCGGCCCCCGCCCACCGCGCCTCCCACGCAGTGGGGTCCTCCTCCCCACAGGCCTGGACGTACGCCCGGAGCACGGCCAACGACGGCAGGCGTTCGCCGCTCGCGGCCTTCGCCAGGGTCGTCACCGAGAAGCCGGCCTTCTTCGCCATGGCCCGGTACGACACATTGCCCGCCGCGCGACGCAGCTCCCGAAGATCATGGGCGAGCCGATGCACGGGACCGGCCGCCGGGTCGACCGGTAGTTCGGGACGCCCCATCGCGAAGCCTCTTTCACGTAACAAGGAGAACAAGCTGATCAGCAGCACAAGGTACTTTTCGTCCCGCTCGGGCGAGAACCCCATCCGACTGTGATGTCCGCCGGAGAGGCTGTTCGCACCAGCGGCGCTCAACCCCGTTCGGCACCGTTCGAGTTCGTGGCACGATGTGCGGATGACGACGAACCGAAAGGTCCATGCCGCGTAGACGGCCAGGACGCATCCGGGCCGGTATTCCGCGCGACCGGACACGGAAAGCGGTGCCTATCATCGACGGCCTGTCCTCGCGTGCACTGTCCGAGATCTTCCGTCTCGAACGCACTCGCAACTATCTGAGGCCAGGAGACGTCGGTACGGCCATGCGTTTGTGGAGGGACTACGTCCACCTTCCCGAGCGTCAGCTGTGGCACGACTACGAGTGGGGGAACACGCACTGGTACTGCTGCGGCGATCCCCTCGAAGCCCGTGCACTCCTCGATACCGTCATGCAGGCCATGTCGCCCCAGAACGCCCGCGAACTCCGAAGGATCGTCAGCCGGTTCGACGCCCTCCGGAAGCAACCCTCACCGCCCTACGACCTGGGCGAGGGTTGAAGAACAAGCTCCACCGCCCGCGAAGTTCCGCGTTCACCGTGTTCGGTCGACGTCGTGTGTCGGCAGGCACGGCCCGCCGACGGTCAGGCGACGGCGGGGGGTGGTCGAGAACCGCGGCGCCCAGCGGTTGGTGACGGATACGGGTCCGCAGGGCCGGCTCGCGGCCGGTCGGTTCCACGAAGTGCGTCGCGGCAGGCAGCGCGGCGAGAGTACGGCAGCGATCCTCACACCTCGGTCAACTACCCACCCCGGTACGAAGATCAGATGACTGCATAGGGTGGGACCCGTGAGAAGCAGCGACACCGGTGCGGCAGTCGCGTGTCCGAGCGCGACCGAGGGGGAGACCACCGTCCGATGAACCAGATCCTGTACGCCGGGGCCATCGGCCTGTTCCTGACGCTGATCGGCACCCCGCTGCTGATCAAGCTGCTGGCCCGAAAGGGATACGGCCAGTTCATCCGCGACGACGGCCCGCGCGGCCACGCCGGCAAGCGCGGTACTCCCACCATGGGCGGCATCGCCTTCATCCTGGCCACCCTCGTCGCCTACGCCGCGACCAAGGTCATCACCGGCGAGAGCCCGACCTACCCCGGTGTCCTGGTGCTGTTCCTCATGGCGGGCATGGGCGTGGTCGGCTTCCTGGACGACTACATCAAGATCGTGAAGCGTCGGTCGCTGGGACTGCGGGCCGGGGCCAAGATGGCCGGCCAGTTGATCGTCGGCATCGTGTTCGCCCTGCTCGCCATCCGGTTCGCGGACGACCGGGGACAGACGCCGGCCTCCCTGAAGGTGTCGTTCGTCACCGACTTCGGCTGGACCATCGGTCCGGTGCTGTTCGTCGTGTGGGCCCTGTTCATGATCCTGGCCATGTCGAACGGGGTGAACCTGACCGACGGTCTGGACGGCCTCGCCACCGGCGCGTCGGTCATGGTCTTCGGCGGCTACACCTTCATCGGTCTGTGGCAGTTCCAGAACTCGTGCGCCAACGCCCTCGAACTCACCGACCCCGCCTCCTGCATAGAGGTGCGCGACCCGCTCGACCTCGCCGTCGTCGCGGCCGCGCTGATGGGCGCCTGTTTCGGGTTCCTCTGGTGGAACACCTCGCCCGCCAAGATCTTCATGGGAGACACCGGGTCCCTGGCACTCGGCGGCGCGCTCGCCGGTCTCGCCATCTGCTCCCGCACGGAACTGCTCCTGGCCGTCCTCGGCGGGCTGTTCGTCCTGATCACGATGTCGGTGGTCATCCAGGTCGGCTCGTTCAAACTGACCGGCAAGCGCGTCTTCCGGATGGCCCCGCTCCAGCACCACTTCGAACTCAAGGGCTGGTCCGAGGTCCTGGTCGTGGTCCGCTTCTGGACCATCCAGGGCATCTGTGTGATCGCCGGCCTCGGGCTGTTCTACGCGGGGTGGGCCGCGAGCTGAGAGGTCCGCGCGTGACGCCCGGCCCGCCGCCCGGCCCGCCGATCCGTCGGGGCTCTAGGAGGCGTCGGGCGTCACCCGGAAGACCACGTGGCGGCGCAGTGGTCCCTCCGGCACGGTCCCGTCGTCGACATCCTCGTTCGGGTTCCGGGTCATGCCGAGACGGCGCATCACCGCCTGGGAGCGGAGGTTGCCGGCCGTGGTCACCGCGAGGATCTCGGGGAGCCGGAGGTGCTCGAAGCCGAAGTCCACGACCGCCCGCCCGGCCTCGGTGGCGTAGCCATGGCCCCACGCCGTACGCGCGAGTCGCCAGCCGGCCTCCACCCCGGAGAACGGCATGTCCTCGTCCACCGGATCCAGCCCGGCGAAACCGATGAACCGCCCCGTGGCCCGTACCTCCACTGCCCACCACCCCCAGCCCCGCCGGTCGAGGTCCGTCTGGAAGCGGGCGGCGGACGCATCACTCTGTTCCCTTGTGAGGACGTCCGGGAAGTGTTCGCGGACCTCCGGGTCGGCGTTCATGGCCGCCCAGGGAGCGAGGTCGGACTCCCGCCAGTCGCGCAGGAGGAGGCGTTCGGTTCGTAGGTCGGGCATCGGATGAAGGTAACGCGATCACGGGGTGGGGGCGATCGGATATCCGGGGCGGGGGCGGGGGCGGGGACGTGGACCCGGCCCCGACGCGTCGCTGACAGGGTGACGACGACTGTGCGCCCCCGTTCGCGGCGGCGCGCTGTCCGGCGCCGACTCCCCGGCGGGCACGCGCCGCCGGTCACAGTCCGCCGCTCGCCCCCAGGTCCAGGCGCACCGCTCGCAGGTGGTCGGTCAGGGGGCCGAGGCCCACGTCCCGGCGGCGTTCGTCGACGGACTCGGGGTGGCGGATGGGGTAGGGGAAGAGGGTGCCGGGGTCGATGCGGGTGCCGTAGAACTGGGGCTGGTTCAGGGCGACGGCGCAGTGGTCGGCGATGTAGGCGTGGTGCACCCCCGGGCAGCGGCCGTCGGCGACGGCCTCGGCGATCAGGTCGCGGCAGGTGAGCTGGAAGCCGAGGTCGGGGGAGTGCAGCAGGAGCATGAGAGCCGCCGTCGAGGCAGGTTCGCCGACCGACTCGGCGGTGGGCCACCCGTGGCGGGCGACGATCACGCGCAGGGCGTCGCCGTTGCCGGTGTGGCACGCGGCGATACGGTCCCTGGCCCGTGCGGTGGGCGCGGACCGGGCCTCCTGGGCCAGCCGCCGTTCGTCCTCGGCCCGGCGGATCAGCTCGGCGGCGAGCGCCCGCATGCCGGGCGGCCCGGTGCCGGGCACGGGTTGCGACGTGGGTTCCATGGCCGGGGCGTTCTTCACACCGGCTCCCGGACGGCGAGCGAGAACCACACCCTCT
Source organism: Streptomyces akebiae (assembly GCF_019599145.1). Classification (NCBI taxonomy): domain Bacteria; kingdom Bacillati; phylum Actinomycetota; class Actinomycetes; order Kitasatosporales; family Streptomycetaceae; genus Streptomyces; species Streptomyces akebiae. The sequence continues at coordinate 9,978,137 of NZ_CP080647.1, forward strand.
TGCCCGCGTCCCCCGGCTCCGGCGGCTCGGTGCCCCAGTCGTCGGCCAGCGCGGAGACGATGGACAGTCCCCGCCCGGACTCGCCGCACGAGGTCACCGTGCGGGGGCGGGGCGGCACGGGCGAGGAGTCGGCGAGGGTGACGCGCAGTTCGCGCCCGGAGCTTTCGAGGACCACGGCGATGGTGTCGGCGGGGTCGGCGCTCGCGTGCCGGACCGCGTTGGCGAAGAGTTCGTCGGTGGCGAGGACCGCGTCGTCGAGGATCGCGGAGAGCTCCCAACGGGCGAGGTGTGCCGCCACCGTGCGCCGTACTCCGGCGGCGCACGAAGGGTGCGCGGGAACCGCCATCCGGACGAGGCGCGACCTCTCTGGGGAGATCAAGGCAACCTCACCGCGCCCGGGGGTCGTCCCGCCCCGCCGGACGGGGCGTCGTGGACGCTCCACCCGGGGTCGTGCGCTGCCGCGTCAGGGATCCGTCGGCGGGACGTACCGACACTGACCGCCGTCATCGAGTTTCCTCCACATCCTCGAAGGTGGTTTTCCCGGGGGTGCTGTTCCTGGGGGTGCTGTTGTCGAAGACAACAGCACCCCGCACACAAAACGCCAGGTGGTGGAGGGGTTGTGCAGTTGCGGGCGGGTAGTGGCGCCCGCTGGATAGGTTCCCCATCATGGTGAACGTCGACGAGAGCCCGTCCCTGCGGGAGCGGTACGTCCCCGCCGGGTGGCCCGGCATGCGGGGCAAGAGGGTGGTGGTCACCGGGGGTACCCGGGGCCTGGGCGAGGGCGTCGTACGGCTGCTGCTCGCCGAGGGAGCCCATGTGGCGACCTGTGCGCGCCGGTCGGCGGGGCTGACGGCGCTGGGTGACTCCTTGGCGGGGGACGAACGGGCCCGGCTGTTCACCGGCGCGCTCGACGTCACCGAGCCGGGACGGCTGGAGGACTTCGTCACTGCTGCGGCGAAACGTTTCGGCGCCGCCGAGGGCAGGGTGAACGGTCGAGACGACATGGACGGCCCCGACCGTCTCGACGGCCTCGTGGCCTGCGTCGGTGGTTCCCGGGGCGGCACGTTCGAGCAGGCGGACGGCGCCGACTGGGCGGCCACCTGGGAACTGAACGTCGGGCACACCGCACGTCTCGTCCGCGCCGCGCTGCCGCGTCTGCGCGCCGCCGGCGGTGGCTCGGTCGTGCTGATCGGCTCCGTCTCGGGCTGGAAGCCAGGGCCGCCCGCCCAGTACGGGGTGGCGAAGAGCGCGCTGATCCAGCTGGCCGCCTCCCTGGCCCGCGAGCTGGGCCCGGACCGCGTCCGCGTCAACGTCGTCTCGCCCGGCTCGATGCTGATCCCGGGCCGCCGCTGGGACCGGATGCGCCGAGAGGATCCCCGGGCGTACGAGGCGTTCGTCGGGGCGGAGCTGCCGACCGGTGCCCCCGTCACCCCGCACGAGGTGGCCCGCACGGTGGTGTTCCTGCTCTCCGACTGGGCGACCGGTGTCTCCGGCGTGCACCTGCCGGTGGACCGGGCCCAGAACGCCCCCTCGCCGGAAGGCTACTGAGGCAGGCCCCCGCCGCGCCGCGCCCACCTCAGGCGGCCGCCCCCAGCACCACGCGTGACCGGCGTTCGAAGTCCTGCACGAGGGGCTCGTGGCGGCGGGACGCCAGTCGACCCCGGAAGTCGCGGAGGGCCTGGATGGACCGCTCGCTGTGCACACCGCTGAGCGCTTCGAGCGCGTCCGTGGCCGTGGCGACGGCCTCGTCGAGGCGGTTCTGCTGGAGATGGGCCGTCGCGAGCACGGAGCGGCTGATGGCCTGGCGGCGGCGGCGGTCGGCGTGGGCGCGCACCGACGCGCTCGCGGTGTGCTCGGCCTGCGCGGCGAGGCCCAGGTCACGGAAGCAGAGCGCGGACTCGGCCTGGAGGTAGTGGTGGTCGAGGAACCGCACCCAGGGCGACTCCTCGGCGGCTCCCCGGCTCGCGTCGAGCTGCTTCTCGGCGGCGCGCAGCGCCTCGGCGGTCTCGCGGGGCCGGCCGAGCGCCGCGTGGCCGCGCGCGGACATGGCGTGCAGTCGCATCAGCCCGAGGGGACTGCCGGAGTCCTTGGCGGTGGCGACCCCGGCCCGGGCCAGGGCCACACCCTCGTCGGGGCGGCCCAGACTGGTCGCCAGATGGGACAGCCCCGCCAGGATCTGCCCGCCCAGCACATGGTCGCGGCCCTCCGCGCAGAGTCTCAGCCCCTGTGTCATGTACCGCTGGGCCAGGCCGTACTCCCCGGCGTCGTACGAACTCCACCCCGCCATGGCGGCCAGCCGGGCGGCGGCGGCGAACAGCTCGCGGCGGTGCTGCGGCGTGACTCCGCGCTGCTGGAGCAGGGGGATCACCTCGGTGGTGAGGTACTGCACGATGCTCGTGCGGATCCCGCCGCCCCCGTAGTGGTTGTCCATCTCGTCGAACATGCGGAGCATCGCGTGGACCTGCTCCACCGGCCCGCCACCCGACACCGACGCGAGCCGGGGCGCGTCACGGCTCTCCACCAGCCACAGCAGCCAGGCCCGCTGTGGGTTCGTCAGGGCGCCGGGCACGAACGGCACGGCACCGAGCAGACTGCGTCGCGCGATGTCGGTGGAGCCCAGCTCGGCGAGGGTGTGCAGGGTCTCGGCCACGTTCTCCACGTACATCAACGCCCGTCCCGTCACCGGTCGTCCGCGGTCGAGCGGAAATCCGAGGTCGGCCGGAGTGAGCGCGCGGCCCAGCCGTTCACCGAGGACCGCGGCGATCAACTCCGGTGTGTTTCCCCGTGGTTGCTGGCCCTGGAGCCAGCGAGTGACGGAGGCCTTGTCGTAGTTGGTCTCCGCGCCCTGACAGCGGCCCAGTTCGTTGACCCGGAGGGCGAGGGACGCGTACGAGCAGCCCGCCTCCTTCAGGGCTGTCGCCAGCGGCTTGTTGGGCCCGCCGGCCCCTTTGACCGGGCTGCTCCTCGGTAATCCATTCGTCACGGCGGCCATCCAGGTGTCGCATCGTGTCGGCGCGCGGCTTGACCCCTGCCCGCCGTGGCGCCAACTCCTGGGCGGGCCGGAGGAGTTCGAGGGACGCTGCGCAGCGTGTGCGGCAGGTCACTCGATCACTATGGTGGCCGAACGACTCAGCCCGCAACCTGCGTTCTGATAATTTCAAAATGAACCGCGAGGACCTGTCCGTGTCAATGGATCGCGTGGCACACTGCACGCTGTGAATCCCGCCCCGGGAGGTTGCACGTGAGTGAGACCCGCTCAGGAGGGAGTGCTCCTGCGGCGCCCACGGTCCTGCGCATGGTCCTCGGCAAACGGCTCCGCCAGCTGCGGGAGCGGGCCGGAGTGTCCTTCGACGACGCGGCCCGCGCCATCGAGGTCACCGCCCTGACGGTCCGCCGTATGGAGAAGGCCGAGGTCGGCCTCCGTATCCCCTACGTGAAGGAGCTGCTGCGCACCTACGGGGTCTCCGGCACCGAGATCGAGGACTTCCTCTCCCTCGCCCGCGAGGCGAACCAGCCCGGCTGGTGGCACAAGTTCCGCGATGTGCTGCCCGAGTGGTTCAGCGCCTACGTGAGCCTGGAGAGCGAAGCCGCCGTCATCCGCCTCTACGAACCCCAGTACGTCCCCGGCCTGTTGCAGACCCACGACTACGCGGCCGCCCTCATCCGGGTCGGCTTCCCCAACGCGAGCCCCGAGGAGGTCGAACGGCACGTCGCCCTGCGCCTCAGACGGCAGGACCTGCTGGTCAAACCCGAGGCGCCGGCCGTCTGGGCCATCCTCGACGAGACCGTGCTGCGTCGTCCGGTGGGCGGTCCGCAGGTGATGCGGGAGCAGATCGACCGGCTCGTCGAGGCCACGGAACGGCCCAAGGTCAGGATCCAGATCATGCGGTTCGCGGCCGGGCCGCACCCCGGTGCGTACGGCCCCTTCCACTACTTCCGGTTCGGCTTCTCCGAACTCCCCGACATCGTCTACACCGAGGGTCTCGCGGGCGCCCAGTACGTCGACCAGCCCGTGGACGTCGTGACCTACCTGGAGGTCCTCGACCGGATGTCCGTGCAGGCGGAACCGGTGGCTCGGACCAGGGACATCCTGGCGGCACTACGCAAGGAGTTGTGACACATGGCAAGGACACCCGACCGCCCCGTCCACAGCGGCATGCCCGCTCCCGAACTCGGCGCCGAGGGCTGGCGCAAGCCCTGGAGCGGCACCAACGGCGGCTCCTGCGTCGAGGCCAAGCGCCTGCCCGACGGCAGTGTCGCCTTCCGCCAGTCCACCGACCCCGAGGGGCCCGCGCTCGTCTACTCGCGGGAGGAGATGGTGGCGTTCCTGGAGGGCGCGAAGGCGGGGGAGGCCGACTTCCTCATCGCCTGAGGGCTCGGGGGCTCGGGATCGGGTTCGGGTTCGTCGGCGGGTGCGGGTGCGGGTGCGGGTGCGGGTGCGGGTGCGGGTGCGGGTGCGGGTGCGGGTGCGGGTGCGTGGGGCTTCTCGCGCCCACGGGGCGGAGCCGCATGTCGATACAGCCCCGCGCCCCTGAAAAGCCGGGGCTCCGCCCCGTGCGTTTCCGCGGATCACTACGCCCGCACAACCGGACAACCCGCACGCGCACTCCCGACACCTCCCGGCCCCGCCCAGACTGGGGGCACCTCCGGGCCGGGCGCCGGTCCCGGGAGACCGAAACCCGCCGCGTGACACCCGAAGGGAACGGATGCCACCGTCCCCCGCCCCCGCCCTCACCCGGTACCGGACCCTGATCGTCGAGGGACACGAAGGACGTGGCCGCACCCGCCTGCTCGCCGAGCTGGCGGACCTCGGGTTCGAGGTGCGGCGGCTGCCGTCCGTCCTGCACCACCTGGACCCCGCGCTGCCCTGCCGCGAACTCCTCGCCGGACCCGGACGCCTGGCCGTCGACGGCAACCTCATCGCGGAACTCGTCCACGGCCCGCTGCGCCGGGGCCGTTCCCGGGTCACCTGGATCCAGGCCCTGGACCTCGCCGACGCCGTGGCCGAACGCGACGGAGCCATGCTCCACCTGACCACGCCCGAGGTCACGGAAGCGGCCACCGCCTACGCCCGGGTGTTCCGCACCCTCGCCCAGCACGTACCCGTGATGACCGTCGATGTCGGCGAGCCCGGCGGCCCCGTCCGTGCACCCGCTGCTCGCCCGTCCCAACTCTGGCGTGAAGCAGGACAGTTGACGATAGGTTAGCGACGACCACGCGATGTGAGGCAGGAGAGTTCCCATGGCAGACGGCCACCCCACTCCCGATCAGGAAGCCCTGTCGAAGATCGACACCACGGTGCCCCACTCGGCCCGTATCTGGAACTACTGGATGGGCGGCAAGGACAACTACGAGGTCGACCGTGAGGCGGGCGACGCCTACCGCGAGATCGCCCCCAACATCGAGACGATGGCCCGCGCCTCCCGCGTCTACCTCATCCGCACGGTCACCTTCGTGGCCCGCGAGCGCGGGATCCGCCAGTTCCTGGACATCGGCACCGGACTTCCGACGTACGACAACACCCACCAGGTGGCCCAGAAGGTCGCCCCCGAGTCCCGCATCGTCTATGTCGACAACGACCCGCTCGTACTGCGGCACGCGCAGGCGCTGCTCACCAGCACCCCCGAAGGGGTCACCGACTACGTCGACGCCGACCTGCGCGACCCGGACACCATCCTCGAGGCCGCCGGGAAGATCCTCGACCTCGACAAGCCGGTGGCCCTGATGCTGATGGGCATCCTCGGCCACATCCAGGACTACGAGGAGGCCAAGGAGATCGTCCGCCGCCTCCAGGCCGCCCTGCCGTCCGGGAGCTACTTCGTCCACTACGACAGCACGGACACCGACGCCGAACTCAAGCGCGCCCAGGAGGGCTACGACGACACCGGCGCCGTGCCCTACGTCCTGCGCAGCCCCCGCCAACTGCACGCCTACTACGAGGGCCTGGAACTGCTGGAGCCCGGCATCGTCTCCTGCCCGCTGTGGCGCCCGGAACCGGGCACCGCCCCGGAGCCGACGGACGTGTACGGGGGAGTGGCCTACAAGGCGTAGCGACACCTGCCCCGGCGCGCGCGACGTGGGCGGCCGATCCGGGCGACGCGGGGAGTGTTCCGGGACGGCCGTGTACTCCCGGGCACTTCGGGTAGGCCCCCCGCATGACCGGCCCCGCCGACTTCGACCGGCAGGTTCTCGACGCGGTGGAGAACCTGGTGCCGCTCTGGTTCTCGGCAGTGGAGGAGGTCACCCCGCGCCTGTCCCCGAGACAGATCCTGGCGCTGCGCGCGGTGCGCGGGCGGCCCGAGCTGAACCTGACCGGCCTGGCGGAGCGGCTCGGTGTCGGTCTGCCCACGGCCAGCCGGCTCTGTGACCGCCTCGAAGCGGCCGATCTGCTCCAGCGGTGCGTCCGGCTCGACGACCGGCGCGAGGTGCGCCTGGTGGTGACCGAACGCGGACACCGGTTCCTCGCGGACGTCACCGCACATCTGTCGGCGCGGCTCGGGGACGCCCTGGCGGCGCTGTCACCGGTGGAACGCGCTCGCGTGGAGCAGGTGTTGCGGGCCCTGGGGGGAAGCGTCAGTTGAGCAGTGCCGTGACGCGCCCCGCGGCACTGTGCACATGGCAGAGCAGCAGGCAGACGTCGTCCTCGTGCTCCTCGTCCAGCAAGGGGGCGAGCAACTGGTCGGCCGACTCCTGGAGGTCCTCGTCCAGTGTCGTGGACGGGAGCCCGCCGAGCGCCGTGGCCAGCTGCTCGATGCCCGGGTCGATGCCCAGGGCACGACGCTCCACCAGCCCGTCCGTGTAGAGCGCCAGTGTCGAGCCGGGCGGCAGTGGCTCGGTGTGGTCGGCGATCTCCTGGTGCAGGGGGATGCCGAGCATCGCACCGGGCTTGGCGTCCAGGATCCGCACACCCCCGTCGGGCGAGCGCAGCACCGGCGGCGGATGGCCGGCGGCGGCCCAGGTGAGCGTGGGTTCGTGCGGATGGAACCGGGCGATGACGGCCGTGGCGTACAGGTCGGGCTGGAGATGGTGCAGGAACAGATGGAGATGGGTGAGGAGCTGACCGGGGGTCTTGCCGTCGACCGCGTACGCGCGCAGCGCGGTCCGCAGCTGGCTCATCATCACGGCCGCGTGCAGACCGTGTCCGGTGACGTCACCGATCACGGTGATCAGGCTGCCGTCGGGCTGTCGGAAGGCGTCGTACCAGTCGCCGCCGATGTTCAGGCCCCGCGTGGCCGGCAGGTAGCGCGCGGCCAGCCGCAGCCCGGGCGTGGTGGGCAGCTCGGTGAGCAGGGCCCGTTGCAGGGTCTCGGCGATGTCGCGGTTGTGCTCGAAACGCCGGGCGTTCTCCAGCGCTACCCCCGCCCGCCGGGCCAGCTCGATCAGCATGAAGGCGTCGTCGGCGTCCCACCGTTCGTCGTCGGGCGGTGACAGCGTCAGCACGCCCAGGGGCGCGCCCCGGGTCATCAGGGGCACGCACAGCAGCGGCCGGGTGGGGTCGAGCGCGGAGGGCGGCTGGTCGTCGACCCCGGGCAGCTCGCCCGGATGGTCGGCGGCGTACTGGGGCGTCCGCGGCGCGCCGCGACGACGGCGGCGGCCGGACGCGGGCCGCCACCGGCCACCTCGCCCTCCCCGTCGAACAGCCAGACGTCGGCGCTGCGGGCGTACCGGGGCACGAGCAGGGACGGCAGCAGCCGTACGATCGCGTCGGGGTTGAGGGACGCGGTCAGCGCGGCGCTGGCGTCGGCGAGGAGGGTGAGCCGGCCGCGCGCGTTCTCGGCCTCTCTGCGGGCCTTCTGCTCGGCGGCGAACAGTTCGCGCTGCGTGCGCCCGGCCGCGTCCAGCTCGGCGTGCAGGGCGAGGACGCCCTGGTTGGTCTGGTGCAGCTCCTCGCGGTGGAACGCGACCAGCGCCTCCTGCTCGTCGAGTTTCTCCAGCAGCAGCGCCGCGTCCTCGTCCGCACCGAACAGGGCCTCCGCGAGCGTCGTCGGATCACCGGACACGTGCTCGCTGTCCTGCGGCCGCGCCTCCTCCGAGCAGGCGACCGTCAGCCGCCAGGGCTGCCGGTACTCGCCCGGCCGCCGGTTCGCCGACGTCACCTCGACCAGGAACCGGCAACCGCCGGGCCGCGTCGTGGCGGCCCGCGCGGTCAGCAGCCACGCGCCGCCCTTGGTCAGGCACTGCCGCAGCTGCGCCGAGAGCATGGACACCAGCCGCGCCCGGTCGGTCGGCGACACACCGTGCGCGGTGGCCAGCCGCGCGGTGGCGATACGCGCCCGGGCGGCGTCGGTGACGGAACGGACAGTCCAGGTACGGGTCATGGCAGGTGGTCCGGCGGGGAGGGGCTCAGTACGGCGACGGTGGTGTCGTCGCGCACCGGCCGGGCGGGGCTGCTCGCGTCGCGCACGATCACGGCGGCGATCACAGCGGGGTCGAGGGAGGGGCTGTGGGCGGCGGGGCCCGGGCTCCATCGGCTGGGCAGACCGTCGCTGTGCAGGACGAGCAGACGGTCGGGCCCCCAGGCCACCTCGTGCTGCGGCAGATGGGCGGCCCGGTGGGCGCCGACTATGCCGGGCCGGGACAGCAACGGCTGCCAGTCCGCGCCGGTGCGCAGCCGCGCCCCGATGTTGCCGACCCCGGCGAACAGCAAGCGGCTTGCGGCGAGGTCGAGTTGTGCGACGGCGACGGCCGCGCCCCGGGTGTCGCGCAGCGCGCCCTCCAGCTTCCGCAGCAGCTGGGCGGGGGGCAGCTCGGGCGCGCGGTACAGCTGTTCCACGGCCGCCGAGGAGGCCCGGGCCGCCGCCACGCCGTGGCCCAGCCCGTCGGCCAGCATCAGCGTGGTCAGGTCGCCCGTCCGGACCCAGGCCCAGGTGTCGCCGGAGAACTCCGCGCCGGCGAAGGGGACGTTGACACCGCCTGCCCGCACGGCCGGGGCGGGGGAGGCCTGACCGGTCCGGCGACCCGGCCGGGTGCCGAGCCGGGCCAGGGCGATGGTGCCCCGGCCGACCGTGCTGTGCAGGTCGAAGTCGTCGGCGACGCGGCGGCAGGTGCCGAGGCCCGCGCCGAGGGACGACGTCGTCGAGAAGCCGTCGCGCAGCGCGCCCGCGACGTCGCGCACGCCCGGCCCGTGGTCGATCGCCACGATCTGCACCATGGGGGCCGCGCCGTCCGACCGGTCCGGGTCGGGGCGGGACACGACCTCCAGCAGTATCAGCCCGCCTCCGGCGTGCTTGAGCAGATTGGTCGCCAGCTCGGTGGCCACCAGCGCACAGCCCGCGGTGCGGGCCGCGTCCAGCCCGGCCCGAGCCGCGGCCGCCTCGGCGGCCACCCGGGCGTCGCGCACCCGGGTGGAGTCGTGCACCGGAACCTCCCAGACGCGTGGCATCACCGCTCCTCGCGTGGGCGCGGCGCACCGGCCAGCCAGGACGTGACCGTCACCGTGGTGCCCGAGCCGGCCCGGCTGTCGATCGCGAACTCGTGGACCAGTCGCCGGGCGCCGCCCAGCCCCATCCCCAGCCCCTCGCCGGAGGTGTAGCCGTCGAGGAGCGCCTGGTCGAGGTCGGCGATGCCGGGCCCCTCGTCGCTGAACGTCAGCCGCAGTCCTCGCGCGCCGCCCCGGTCCACGGGAGCGCACTCCATCTGGCCTCCGCCACCGTGGACCAGGGTGTTGCGGGCCAGCTCGCTGGCCGCGGTGACCAGTTTGGTCTGGTCGACCAGCCCGAAGCCGAGCTGGGCGGCAGCCTGACGCACATGCTGACGTACCCACACCAGATCGAGATCCGAGTGGATCGGCAGGCAGGCGGAGATGCCGCCGGCGGTCTGCATCACGGACTCTCCTGGCGTGCGTGGCCTCGGCGGGGGAAGGTCGGGTCCGGTTCGCCGAGGAGGCGCAGCGCGTCCTCGGTGCTGAGCGCGGTGCGCAGCCCCGGCAGGGTCAGACCCAGCTCCACCAGGGTGATCGCCACGGCCGGACGCATGCCGGCCACGACCGTCCCGGCGGCGAGCAGACTCGTCTGGGCGGCGATGTCGCCGAGCACCCTGCCGAGGAAGGAGTCGACCATCTCCACACCGGAGAGGTCGATCACCACACCCGTGGCACCGCTGCGCGCGACCGTGTCGCTGATGTCCTGCTGGAGCTGCTCCGCCGCGCCGTCGTGCAGATCGCCCTGGAGCGACACCAGGAGCACATTGCCGAGCTTGAGCACGGGGACGGGCGCCCCGTACGAGGACGGTCCGCCGTACGCGGCGAAGAGATCGCCGCTCACCTGTGCCCCGAACCGGCGGCGTCCCGGGAGACGATGTCCGTGCCCTGCTGCCGGAGCGCGTAGGCCAGGGCGTCCGCCAGGCTCGTGCGGGTCAGCACCGAGCTGAGGTCGATGCCCAGGTGGACGATGGTCTGCGCGATCGGTGGCCGGATGCCGGAGACGATGCACTCGGCCCCCATCAGCCGCGCCGCCGCCACGGTCTTCATCAGGTGCTGGGCCACCAGCGAGTCCACGGTCGGCACGCCGGTGATGTCCAGGATGGCGAACCGGGCGTGCTGCTCGACGATGGAGTCGAGGAGCCGCTCCATCACCACCTGGCTGCGCGCGCTGTCCAGCGTGCCGATCAGGGGGACGGCGACGATGCCCTCCCACAGCTTGATCACCGGTGTGGCGACCTCCATCAGCTGCAGCCGCTGCCGGTGGATGAGCTCCTCGCCCTCACTGAGCGCCGTCTCCAGCACCACCAGGCGCAGGGTGCCCATCAGCACCGTCAGGGTGGTGGTGCACTCCCGCAGATGGACCGGCGGCGCCGCGGCGAGCTCGGCCAGCAGCAGATCGGTCACGGGCGGCCGGAGCGCGTCCACCTCGGCGGAGATCTGGGTGACCGTGGAGCCCGCCCGCGCCCGGGAGGCGGCCGTCCGCGCCAGCTGCTCACGGACGACCTGGAAGCCCCCGGCCTCCGCGTCCTCCACGCTGTCCGAGGCGGCCACGGCGGCGAGCGCGTCCACCACGGCCCGGCCCGCCTCCACCGCCTCGTCCCGGGAGTGGGTGAAGACGGTGCGGAACAGCGCGGCGTCGGCCCAGCGCTGGGCGATCTGCTCCTGGCGGTCGCGCAGGAACCGCGCCACTTCCTGCGTCGGTGTCAACTGCTGGTCTGCCGTGTCCTGTTCCGGCACGGGTCTCTCCTCACATGCTGGGGCGCCTCCCCGCTCCGGGGAACGACTGCTGGGTTGATTCATCGGTGTGACCGCTCGGCATCCCCTCGGCCGAACCAGTCGAGACAGACCACGAGCGCGTCGTCGTCCGCCACGGGTGTGCCGCGGTGACCGGAGACCTCCCTGAGTACCGCGCCGGGGACGTCGGCGGCGGGCAGCAGCCGGGTGGCGTTGATCGCCCGGGCCAGCGCCCGCTCCCCGTACGTCTCCCCGCCGGGCGTGGCGACGGCGTGCACCCCGTCGCTGACGAAGACCAGCCGGTCACCCGGTTCGAGCAGCAACTCCTGGGCGCGGTAGTCGGTTTCCTCGAACATGCCCAGCGGCAGCTGGGCCTCCAGGGCGACGGCGCTGACGCTCCGGTCGCGCAGCAGCAGCATCCGGGGCGAACCCGCGTCGACGATCTCCAGGTGTCCGGTGGCCAGGTCCAGGTCGAGCAGGAGCACCGACAGGTGCTGGGCCCCGCCGTACTGGGCGTGGACGGCCTGGTCGGCGAGGGCCGCCTGGTCGGCGATGGGGACGCCGGCCCGGCGGGCGTTGCGCAGCGCGTTGATCCCCAGCTGGGTCAGCAGCGATGCCTCGATGCCCTCGCCCATGCCGTTGGTGATGTACAGCATCAGGTGGTCGGCGTCGGCGGACCAGTCGTAGTTGTCGCCGAAGATGGCGTAGGCGGGCTCCAGTTGGCCGCCGAGCGCGTACTCGTCCCGGGTGGAGGAGCGGCCCGGCAGCAGCTGCCACTGCATCTCCGCCGCCAGGGTCAGCCGGCTGGAGCGGCGCGCCCGGAGGTACACATCGGTGTCCCGCTCCGCGACGACCAGCTCGTGCCCCAGCACCTCGGCGAGCTCGGTCAGTTCGGCGAGGCATTCCTCGGCGTGCGCGGCGGACGGCAGCGTCAGCCGCAGCACGCCCAGCCGGTCACCGCGCACGGTGACCGGCAGATGGAGCCGCACCCGGTCGTCAGCGCGTTTCTCCACGTACGGCTCCTGCGCCCCGAACACCCGGCCGGCCGGGCCGTCGTGCATGGGCAGGGAGTCCGGTCGGTCCGGGCGCGTGGACGCCGGCCGGAGCGCGGTGAGCGAGTAGTCGGCCAGGTAGAGCTCGACGTCCCGGGCCGACCAGTCGTCGCCCAGTACGTCACGGAGAGCGTCCACCAGGTGGTGCGGAGCAGCGGAGCGAAGGGCACGTTCGGCTGCCACGAATCTGTTCACGATGTCGGATACGCCATTCTTGCCAGAGCTGACAGTGTTCGAGATGCCTGGAAGAGTGGGCCTGTGACTTCCTCCTCCAACCCGCGGCCGGACGAGGTGGCGCGTGTGACCTCCGAGGCGGCAGAGCTGCTGGAGGTCGTGTGGGGACGCGCCTCGACGGCACCGGTGTCCGCGTCCCAGCTCCGTGTGCTGTTCATCCTGGAGCACAACGACGGGATCAATCTGCGGATGCTCGCCGACGCCCTCGGTTCCACGCCACCGTCCACCAGCCGGCTGTGCGACCGGCTGGAGGCGGTGGGCTTCGTCGAGCGCCATGCCAGTACGGCCAGCAGGCGCGAGCTGTGTCTGCGGCTGAGCCGGCGCGGACGGTCGTACCTCGTGGACCTGCGCACCCGCCGCGAACGCGCCCTGCGGTCCGTGCTGGAGCAGATGCCGGCCGCGAAACGGACCGCGCTGGTGGAGGGGCTGGAGGCGTTCTGCGACGCCGCGGCGGGCCAGATCCACGAGGGCGACGCCACCGACGCGCGGAGCGCCTGACCGCCGCCGACCGGGTTCCGGTTCGACAGCCTCATTCCAACCCTTCCCACGCTTTCGGCCCCCGGCTCACTCTGTTGCCTTCCGGCCATAGTTGTCAAACGACAACCATTGGCCATGGGTACGTGTCGCCGCGTCGGCGGTGATGCCAAGCGGCGCCGCCCGTCGGCGCGTTGACGGACGACGGCTATTCCTGCGCCGGCGGCTCGTCCGGAAGCGGGGCGACCTGCCCGGAGTCCACGGCGGCCAGTGCCTCGTCCACGCTGTCCACCGTGGTCACGGTGAGGCTGACGCCGGTGAGGTCGAGTATCCGTCGCACGGCCGGAGCCGGGGCGATCACATACACACCGCCCGGGATCCGCCGCACCTCCTGATACGTCCTCAGGATGATGTTCATACCGGACGAGTCCATGAAGGGAACGGCCGACACGTCCAGCAGAAAATGCCGTCGGCCGTGCCGCAGTTGGTTCGCCAGATGATGCTGCAGCTCGGTCGCCGTGTCGATGTCCAGTTCCCCTTCGATCGTGAGCAGCACGGCGTCGTCCCGGGGCAGATCGACCCTGATCGACAGGGGGTTGTGGGCAACGGACACGAAAGCCTCCAAGGGGTTACCGACCGGGGCGGGTGCCCCGATTCACGGATTCGACGCATCGCCCGGCGATGCGCCCGTGCGCATACCCGCGAATCGTGCGGGCACACGGGCCCCGATCAGGCGACTCCGGGTTCCAGCATGCCCGCGCGCAGCCGCTTGATGATGCGGCTGATCAGCCGGGACACATGCATCTGGGACACCCCCAGTTCCTCGGCGATCTGCGACTGGGTCTGTTCCTCCACGAACCGCAGATGCAGGATCCGCCGCTCACGGTCGTCGAGTTCGGCGATCAGCGGCGCGAGCGAGTGGAAGTCCTCCACGAGTCGCAGCGACGGGTCCTCCTCGCCGATGAGGTCTCCCAGCACCGTGTCGCCGTCCTCGCCGCCGTCGGAGGTGAGCGCCGCGTCGAGCGAGGAGGTGTTGTAGCCGTTGGACGCCTTGCGCGCCTCGATGACCTCCTCCTCGGACAGCGACATCAGCTCCGACAGCTCGCGCGTCGTCGGCATCCGGCCCAGCCGGGACTGCAACTCGTCCGTCGCGCGGGCCAGCTCCACCCGCGCCTCCTGCAACCGCCGAGGGACATGCACCGCCCAGCTGGTGTCCCGGAAGAACCGCTTGATCTCGCCGACGATGTACGGCACGGCGAACGTGGTGAACTCCACCTCCCGGGACAGCTCGAACCGGTCGATGGCCTTGATGAGCCCGATGGTCCCGACCTGGACGATGTCCTCGAGGGAGTCCTCACGACCGCGGAAGCGCGAGGCCGCGTACCGCACCAGTGAGAGGTTCATCTCGATGAGCGTGTTGCGTACGTATTGATAGGTATGGGTGCCTTCTTCCAGCATGGCCAGCCGGTCGAAGAACTGGCGGGACATCTCCCGCGCGTCCTTGGGCCTCACCTGCGACGGGTCCTCGATGAGGGGCAGGTCCACCCCCTCCGCCATGACCCTCCCCTGTGCCGTGGCCGTTGTGCGTGCCGTCACGGCTGCCATGCTGTCCACCCCTCTCGCCCGAAGCCTTGTTGCCATCCCACGCTTGCCCCGCGATCCGCGACTCAGTCCCCCTCCGTCGCGAAAGGGACCGTGTCGTTCCCCACTCTGGCCGGAAGTCGCCGCCCCGGCCGAGTGACGTGGATCACCGGTCCTGGCGATCCGTCACCAGGAATGTGCGCACCGTTGTTTGCCCCCCGAGTCGCGGGGCAAGCGGAGTTCCACGCCTCCGTACGGGAGGCACGCCGGCGGAAGCGGTGTTCCGCGTACGGGCCTCGACCGCCCGCCGCCGTTTCCCGCCGCAAGTCCCTGAAAGCGTCGTTCAGGAGCGATTTCCCATGCTGGTCAATGTGTCCGCAAACGGCTCAGGCACCTCCGTCCGTCCCGGCACCCCCGACAGGAGGACGCACGACGACGCCCCCGACACCGCCTCCGACTTCGCCCGGCTCGCGGCGATGGATGCGGGACCCGAACGCGACCAGGTCCGGGACGAACTCGTCCGGGCCTGGCTGCCCATGGCGCACCGCATAGCCGGCCGCTTCCGCAACCGCGGGGAGTCGCTGGAGGACCTGCGCCAGGTCGCCGCGATGGGCCTGGTCAAGGCGGTGGACCGCTACGAGCCCGATCGGGGGGCGTTCGAGAGCTACGCCGTGCCCACCATCACCGGAGAGATCAAGAGGCACTTCCGCGACCGGATGTGGACGCTTCGCGTCCCCCGGCGGGTGCAGGACCTCCGCAACAAGGTGCGTGTGGCGCGGCGCGAACTCAGCCAGACCTCCTCAGGAGCCGCCGAGCCGTCCGTCGCCGACATCGCCGCCCTCGCGGGGCTCACGGAGGAAGAGGTCCACGCCGGGATGGAGGCGCTCGACAGCTTCAGCGCGCTCTCGCTCGACGCCGAGATGGCCTCCGGCGACGACGGCTACAGCCTCGCCGACACCCTCGGTTCCCCGGACACGGCGTACGACACCGTCGTGGACCGCGAGTCGGTCAAGGAAGGACTGCGCCGGCTGCCCGAACGCGAGCGGGCCATCCTCTACATGCGCTTCTTCGAGGACATGACCCAGAACCGCATCGCCGACCGCCTCGGCATCTCCCAGATGCACGTCTCCCGCCTCATCAGCCGCAGCTGCGCGCGCGTCCGCGACGAGGCCCTCGGCCGCACCACGCCCTCCGCCTGACAACCCCCTGGAGAGAAACAGATGCTGATGCCCCATCCCGCGACCCTGCGCCGGCTCGTCGAGGAGTACGAGTCGCTCGTCGCCCACGAGGGCGAGCGAGGCGATCCGCAGAGCGCTCGCCGCGCGCAGGACGTGGCGTACACGTTGTGCGTGTCCACGGGCACCCGCGACGTCCGCCGGGCCCTGGCAGCGGCACGTGCACAGCTCGCCGCGGCGCAGGCGACCGCGACCGCCGAGCTGTGCGGGAACGGGACGACACTCCCGGGAGATCTCGGCGGTCATGGTCCGGGTGGGAGCGGGTATGCGGCGCTGCATGAACAGTGATGGACCCAGCTGTCCCGAGTCGTCGACCCCATACCTGCCATGACATCGATGGAACGCCACCCGCTCGCTCACCACGACCTCGCTCCCGTGGAACGGCCCTCCGCCCGGTCGCCGGGGCCGCCGACCGCGATCACCACCGCCGCGGCGGCCCGCCGTCACGTGCGGGAGTTCGTGGGGGAGCGGTGGCGTTCCCCGACCGGACCGCCGACCGAGCAGTCGATGATCGATCTCATTCTCGTCGTGTCAGAACTGGTCACCAACGCGGTCCGGCACGGCGGCGGCATCGCCGGGTTCGACGTCGCCCTGACCCCTGAGGGCGTGTGGCTCAGCGTGCGCGACCACAGCACCGCCGTGCCCGTGGGGCTCCACGGGCCCGGCGTGCTGCCCCGCGCCCACGAGGGCAACGGCTACGGATGGCCGCTGATCAACCGGCTCTCCAGCGAGGTCGACGTCCAGCGCCGCGCGTCCGGCGGCAAGACCATCAGCGTGCTGGTGCCGCTGACCTGAGGCCTTCCGGAACCTTCACCAGGGCCTTAACCAGGGCCTTCACCAGGGCAGGAAGACGTGGACGTCCTTGCCGTGGTCGTGCACCACCACGCTCACCTCGTCGCACAGTGTCTGGATCAGATACCAGCCGATACCGCCGCCGCCCTTGCTGGGGCTGAAGGGGCGCGGCGCGGGCGACGTCGTGCTCGTGTCCCCCAGCGTCACATGCACACCGTCCAGGGTGCGCCGCATCGTCAGCTCGAACCGGCCCGGGGCGTACTGCACGGCGTTGGCGGCCAGTTCCGTGACCACCAGCAGGATGTCGTCCCAGTGCTCGACAGCGGCCGGCGGCGAGGTGCGCGAGAGGACACCCAGGAACCCCTCCGCGGCCGTACGCGCCCCCGTCACGTCGCCGAGTTCTCCGTCGAAGGCGGCGTGGCTGTCGTAAATCTCCTCGGCAGGCAGTTTGTCGTCCCTACGTGGTTCTGTTGACATCTCGTCGTCCCCGGATCGGCTGCTTGAGGCGGACGCGATGGCGCGATCCCCTCCGACGCTCGTGTTTCCCGTGCGGAGAGCTGCTACGCGTGCGAAAGCGTAGGGATGTGTGGGGTCTTGGGAAAGACCGTGGCCCTCCGGAGCCCCCGGGGAGCGTCGGCGCTCTACCGGTCACGCGCCTCACCGTCCTCAGCGGGCATCCGGAAGACCAGCAGGGCGACGTCGTCGTCGTTGTCGACGGGACGGGCGCGCTCCAGCAGCAGGTCGCAGAAGACATGGAGGGGCCGGTGGACGAGGGCCGCCGCGTGCTGGCGCAGCCGGGCGAGGCCCCGGTCGAGGGTGTGCCCCGGGGACTCGATCAGACCGTCCGTGTACAGCACCAGCGTGGACCTCGGCGGGAGCGGAGTGAGCGTGTCGGTGCGAGCCCGGGTCAGGCCCGTGCCGAGCAGATGGTCGTGTTCCTCGTCCAGGAACCGGGACCTGCCGTCGTGCGTGATCAGCAGCGGCGGCGGATGCCCCGCGTTGGTCCACCGCAGGGCCCAGGCGTCGTCGCTGCGCTCGACGCGGCCGAAGATCAGCGTCGCCATGGACGCCTCGGTCACGTTCACCACGGCCTGGTCCAGCCGCTCCACGATCGCGCTCGGCGGCTCCTTCAGCGCCCAGGCGTAGGCCCGGAGCATGTTGCGCACCTGCGCCATCCCGGCCGCCGCGTCGATGTTGTGTCCGACGACGTCCCCGACGGCCACCGCCGTGGACCCGTCGGCCAGCGAGAAGGCGTCGTACCAGTCGCCGCCGACCTGGGAGGACTTCGACGCCGACTCGTAACGCGCCGCCATTCGCAGCCCCGGCACCTCCGGCATCTGGGGCAGCAGATGGCGCTGCATGGTCTCCGCGATGTGCCGCTGCCGCTGGTACAGGCGCGCGTTCTCCAGCGCCAGCCCGGCCCGGCGGGCGATGTCGTCCAACAGCGACAGCTCCGCCTCGGTGAAGGCCCCCGGCCGCTCGCTCAGGCCCAGCGTGAGAGCGCCGAGCACCGCGCGCGGTCCCCGGATGGGCGCGATGGCCGCCGAGCGCAGCCCCGTCTCCTCGAACAGTTTCTGCTGGGCGACCGTGATCCCCGAGTCCGCCGGCCCTTGGTAGGTCTCCGGGCCGACCAGGGTCGAGGCCGCCCCGCGCAGGGCCCGGGACAGCGGCATGAGGGACTCCTCGTGCACCGGCGGGAGCGGCCCCTCCAACTCCTCGCGCCGCACCACCACGCCGTCACGGTGGGTCACCACCATGGTCCGCCAGACGTCGTCGCTCTCGGTGATCAGGTCCACGACGGCCCAGTCCGCCAGCCGTGGCACCACCAGCCGCACCAGGCGGGCGACCGTCTCCTCGGCGTCCAGGGTGGAACTCAGCCGGGTGGTCGTCTCGGCGAGCAGCGCCAGCCGGTCCAACTGCGACAGCGCCGGCGACGCGCCGTCCGCGACGACACCGCTCTCCGGGGCGCACTCGTGGAAGAGGACCAGCGCGCCGGTCGCGGTCCCGTCGAGCCTGCACGGGGTCACCAGCCAGGTCACCGGCAGCAGCGTGCCGTCGCCGCGCAGGAACCACTCCAGGTCCCCACCGCCCGTACGGCCACTGAGGAACGCGTGCATCATCGAGCACGCCGCCCGCGGAATCGTCTGCCCGAGCCGGTCCCGGTGCAGCAGTTCGTGGGCGTCCCGCCCGACGAGTCCGTCGGCCGGGCGGCGGAGCAACTCCGCCGCCCTTGGGTTCACCGCGACGACGAGTCCGTTGTCGTCCACCACGTACATACCGGCGTGCACGAGATCGGGCACCCCGTTCGGTGAGCGCACCACCGGACCCGGCGACCGCCGTTCGGTGTGATCCGGACTCCACGCGCTCATGCTCGGGTTCCTCCGACTCCGGTCGCGGACGGGACGGTCGTAGACGTCGACGGTCGGTACCGCCGCATGTGCTGCACGCATTACCCCGTCCCCGACGACCTACGCGCACCAGGTCCCGGACCGCAGGTGGGAGCGGGTTGTCGGACCCCGGGCACCGCCGCGCGCCACGCACGGACGGCGACGCCCCGGACACGGTCGGCACATCGCGCGCCCGGTCGGCCCGGGGCCCGCGGAGCGGACGGATCCGCCGGGGTCAGGCCTGGGTGTGCCGTACGCAGGCGGCGACGACCTCGCGCAGGCTCCCCGTCCGAGCCATCACCTCGCGCTGCACCCGGGCCCCGTTGCCGCGCCCCGTCAGCGCGGCGACGGCGTCCCGGGCCAGGTCGGCGTCCCCGTGGTCGACGAGGGCCCCCTCGACGTGGTGGAGCAGTGAGCGGATCACGTCGAGGGCCGGCCGGGGCCGCATCGTGACGGGGTCCAGGAGGTTCTCCGACATCCCGGAGCGGGCGGCCCGCCAGGTGGCCAGCCGCAGCAGTCCCGCACTGTGGCCGAGCGGCTCCACACCGGCCCGCCACTCCCGGGCCGCGGTCTCCACGAGCCCCCGGGCGAGGGCCGCGACGAGGACCGCGGTGTCGGGGTGCAGACAGACGTCCGCGACCCGGATCTCGACGGTCGGATACCGCTGGGACAGCCGTGCGTCGAAGTAGACCATGCCCTGGTCGCGCACGACTCCCGTGGCGATCAGATCCGTGACGCACTGGTGGTACCGCTCGGCCGAGCCGAAGACGTCCGTCGGCCCGGCCATCGGCCACATGTCCCACACCTGGCTGCGGTAGCTGGCGTACCGGCTGTCGTAGCCCTGCCAGAAGGGAGAGTTCGCGCTCAGCGCCGTCAGCACGGACAGCCAGGGCCGCATCCGGTCCAGGACGGCCACGCCCTCGTCGTCGGACTCGACGGACACATGGACGTGGCAGCCGCAGACCAGTTGCACCTGCGTGTGCAGGCCGAACTCCCGCGCCATCCACCGGTACCGGCTGTTCATGGTGATCGTCGGACTCACCGGCAGCGGCGACGTCGCCAGCGCCACGACCGCGCTGCCGAGCCCCTCGGCATGACGGGCCGCGTCCTTGCGGCAGCGGACGATCTCGGCCCCCAGATCGGTCATCGAGGACTGCGGGTGGGTGGCGAACTCCACCTGCTCGTCGTGCAGCTCCTTCTCGAACACATCCTGGTCCGTGCCCTCCAGCGCGGCTCGCGCGAGCACCGCCGCGGCCCGCGCCTGCGGCTCGCCGGTCTGCGGATCGACCAGGAGGAGTTCCTCTTCCACTCCGACGGTACGCACGTCATCCGGCCCTTCTGCGCTAGGTGGTGAGAGCCGTGTGCCCCCGGACGAGGCCGGGACACCTCAACGGACGGCGTGCGAACCGGTTCCGTGTACGCGGCGGCGGCCCGGGTACCCGTGCGGCGTCCCGGGAGCCGCGCCGGGCGGGCGCGGATTCGCCGTCCGCGACACGGAGGAGAACGTGAACAGCACCACCGAGACGGGCCACGTGACCGGTACCGCGGACAAGGACTACAACCTGATCCGGTACGTCGAGGCCTGCCTCGACAACGCGCTGCGCCTCGAGTCGTACATCCAGGACGCGGAGCGGGAGAAGGACACCGAGGTGGTCGAACTGTTCCGCAAGGCACAGGCCGACAGCCGCAAGGGCGCCGACCTCGGCAAGGAACTCCTGCGCCGGCGTCCGAGCGGCTGACGGCGCTCCCGGGCCGCGCGCGGTCCGGGTGAACATCGCACGCTCCGTTCCCGGCACAGCGCCATTGTGGGCACGGTCCGGGTTGTCACGCGAACCGGAGGGCGGGCACGGCGGGCCCCGGCGCGACCGGAGACGACCAGGGCGAAGGCCCCACAGAGACGAGAACGACAAAGGCAAGGAGGTCATGTCCTCCTTGCCTGTCTCAACGTATAGCGCACCGGGGGGCTTGCGGCAAGACCCTCCCCCTGCCGCAGAATCGCCGACCGAGGCGAGAAGCAGCGGCACATCCGCGCACATGGGGGGTTGAGATGATCGACGTGATCGTCGTCGGGGGCGGACCGACCGGGTTGATGCTGGCGAGCGAGTTGCGGCTGGCCGGGGTGGGCACGGTGGTGCTGGAGAGGCTGACCGAGCCGACCGGCGAGTCCCGGGGGCAGGGCCTGCACGCGCGAAGTGTCGAGGTGATGGACCAGCGCGGCCTGCTGGACCGGTTCCTCGCGGTCAGTGAGAAGTTCCGGGTCGGCGGCCTCTTCGGCGGCATCATGAAGCCGTGGCCGGAAAGCCTGGACACGGCTCACGCGTACGGCGTGGCCACCCCGCAGCCGGTCACCGAGCGCATCCTCCAGGAGCGCGCCCTGGAACTCGGCACCGACATCCGGCGCGGCAGCGAACTGGTGGGGCTCGACCAGGACGAGGACGGTGTGACCGCGCGACTGGCGGACGGCACGCGATTGCGCGCCCGCCATCTCGTCGGCTGCGACGGGGGCCGCAGCGTGGTGCGCAAGCTGCTCGGCGTCGGTTTCCCCGGCGAGCCCGCCACCGTCGAGACCCTGCTGGGCGACATGGGGGCGACCGAGGACCCGGCGACGATCGCCGCGGTCGTGGAGGAGGTCCGCAGGACCCAGCTGCGGTTCGGCCTCGCCCCTCTCGGGGACGGGAACTACCGCGTGCTCGTACCCGCCGAGGGGGTGTCCGAGGACCGTACGACCCAGCCGACCCTGGACGAGTTCAAGCAGCGGCTCCGCGCCTTCGCGGGCACCGACTTCGGTGTCCACTCACCACGCTGGCTCTCCCGGTTCGGCGACGCCACCCGGCAGGCCGAGCGCTACCGGGTCGGCCGGGTGCTGCTGGCCGGCGACGCGGCCCACATCCATCCGCCGACCGGCGGCCAGGGGCTCAACCTCGGTGTGCAGGACGCCTTCAACCTGGGCTGGAAGCTGGCTGCCACGGTCAACGGCTGGGCGCCGGAGGGGCTGTTGGACACCTACCACGCCGAGCGGCACCCGGTCGCCGCCCGCGTGCTGGTCAACACCCGCGCGCAGATCACCCTGCTGGGTTCCGAGCCGGGGCCGACCGCGCTGCGGGAGCTGTTCTCGAAGCTCATGGACTTCGAGGAGGTGAACCGGTACGTGACCGGGATGATCACCGGGGTCGACGTCCGCTACGACCTCGGCGACGGTCACGACCTGGTCGGCCGGCGGATGCGGGACCTGCGGCTGAAGCGGGGGCGTCTGTACGAGCTGACGCACGACGGCCGCGGCCTGCTGCTCGACCGCGGTGGCGCGCTCTCGGTGGAGGGCTGGGCGGACCGGGTCGACCACGTGGTGGACACCGCCGAGGACCTGGACGCGCCCGCGGTCCTCCTGCGGCCCGACGGCCACGTGGCGTGGGCCGGCGAGGACCAGCGGGAACTGCTCGACGGACTCGCCCGGTGGTTCGGGGCGGCCACGGGCTGAGCGGCGGCCGAGGGGCGGGCGCGCGGGGAGCGTGTGCCGCATCGGCCGGCGGCATCGCTCAGGCGGTTGTGGGGGCCGCCGACACCGCGCAGGATGCTGCGATGACCCTGCCTCCCGCAGTCCGCCCGTACCGGCCCGGGGACCTCGACGCCGTCCACGACATCTGTGTCCGTACCGCCCATAACGGCGGCGACAGCCGTCCCGTCCACGCCGACCCCGACGTCTTCCCGGCGACGTTCGCCACCCCTTACACCCATCTCGAACCGGAGCTGACCTTCGTCCTGGACGACGGCCGCGGCCGGGCGGTCGGCTACATCCTCGGCACTGCCGACACCCCTGCCTTCGTCGAGGAGTTCCGCGCGAAGTGGCTGCCCCTGGTGACCGAGCGCTTCCCGGCGCCCGTCGGTCCGGACACCTCCCCCGACGCGGCGATCGTCCGGCTCCTGCACCACCCCGAGCGCATGCTCCTCCCCGAACTCCTCCCGTATCCGGCCCACTTGCACATCGACCTCCTCCCCGCCTGGCAGGGCCGCGGCCACGGCCGGGCCCTCATGCGCACCTTCCTCCATGCCCTGCGCACCAGAGGGGTCCCGGCCGTCCACCTCACCATGCTCACCTCCAACACGCCGGCCCGCGCCTTCTACGACCGTCTGGGCTTCCACGAGATCGAGGTACCGGACCCCGGCCCGGTGACCTGTCTCGGCCGTTCGACTGGGGAGTGACAGGCCCTGTGCGCCGGCTCATGCCCGGGCGTCAGGGCTTCGCCCTCACCAGGCCCGCGTCGTAGGCCATGATCACGGCCTGGACGCGGTCGCGGGCGCCGATCTTGGCGAGGACGCGGCCGACGTGTTTCTTCACGGTGGACTCGGTGAGGACGAGACGTTCGGCGATCTCCGTGTTGGTCCAGCCCTGGCCGATGGCCACGAGCACCTCGTGCTCGCGTTCGCTGAGGGTTCGCAGCCGGGGGTCGGGCGGCAGGGGCGTGCCGCTCGGGGCGAGGACCTGGTGGGCGTAGGCGTCGAGGAGCCGACGGGTCAGGCTGGGGGCGACGACGGCGTCCCCGGTGGCGACCGCGTGGATGCCGGCGACGAGTTCCTCGGGGCGCGCGTCCTTGAGGAGGAAGCCGCTGGCGCCGGCCCGCAGCCCGTCGTACGCGTACTCGTCGAGGTCGAAGGTGGTCACGATGAGGACGCGGGTGCGGCCGCCGGCGGCGACGATCCGGCGGGTCGCCTCCAGGCCGTCCATGCCGGGCATACGGATGTCCATGAGGACCACGTCGGGGCGCAGCCGCGCGGCGAGGCGGACGGCTTCGGCGCCGTGCTCGGCCTCCCCGACCGGGGTGAGGCCGGGGGTGCCCTGGAGGAGCATGCGGAAGCCGAGGCGTTGCAGGGGCTGGTCGTCGGCGATCAGCACAGTGGTCATGTCAGATGCTCTCCCGGGGCGACAGGGTGGGTGGCGCGGGGGGTACGTCCAGCAGGACGTCCACGATCCAGCCGTGGCCGGAGTCGCGTGGGCCGATGGTGACGGCGCCGCCGTACATGGCGGCCCGCTGCCGGATGCCGACCAGTCCGTGCCCCGGCTCGTCGGGTTCGTCGGCCCCCGTCCGCCCCGGCTCCGCCCGGCCCGGCCCGTCCGCCGCCACGCCGGTGTCGGCGACCCGGACGTGCACGGTGCCGGCGGCCTCGGCGGTCACCCCGACCTCGGCCGTGGCGCCCGTACCGGCGTGCTTGAGGGTGTTGGTCAGGGCCTCCTGCACGATCCGGTACACGGTGAGCTGCACACCGCCGCCCAGCGCGTCGAGATCGCCCACGGTCCGGTAGGTCACGGGCAGGCCCGCCGCGCGGACCCGCGCCAACAGGGCGTCCAGGTCGGGGATGCCCGGCTGCGGTGCGAGCAGCCGCTCGTCGTCCTGGTCCTCACGGAGGACGTCCAGCACGCGGCGCAGTTCGCCCATGGCCTGGCGGCCGGTGTCGCCGAGGATGCGCAGAGCTTCGGCGGACCCCTCGCCCCGGCCGGCGGCGAGGACCGCGGCGCCGTCCGCGACGCTGACCATGACGGAGAGGTTGTGGCCGACGATGTCGTGCATCTCGCGGGCCACCCGGGAACGCTCGGCGGCGGCGGTGAGCCGGACACGCTGGTCGCGTTCGATCTCCAGCCGGGCGGCGCGGTCCTCCAGCGTCGCCAGGTACATCCTGCGGATCCGGAGGGTCAGGCCCAGGGTGACGGCCGCCGTGGCCGTGCCCAGCAGGAAGAACAGGCCGAGCAGCGGATGCTCGACCCGCCCCAGGAGCCAGACCGCGAGGGACAGTTCACCGGCGGTCACGACGACCGCCCAGCCCAGCACCCGCAGCGAACCGTGCAGGGCCAGGCTGTACAGGGCGACGAGCATGCTGAGCCCGGCCTGCTGCCACACGTCCAGCGACCACTGGACCAGTGACACCGCCGCGATGACGAAGAACGTCACGGCCGGCGCCCGGCGTCGCCACCACAGCGGGACGACCAGAAGGGCCGCGAAGAGGAACGGGACGGCCGCCGGGAGGTCGGTGCGGTACTCCGTCTCCCCGAAGGGGCCGCCGTCGCCGCCGTGGTCCATAAGGAGGTCGGGCAGGCTGATCAGCGCCACGACCAGCACCACCGCCGTGTCGAGCAGCCAGGGGTGCCGCCGGTCCAGCAGCTGCCGTCGGCGCTGTCCGTGCAGCATCCGGCCCAGGACCGGATGCCAGGCGGCGTCGTACCCCGGGGACGGCGCGAGGACGGTCCCCGGGGTGGTCTCCGCGGCGGGTGTCGCGCGGTGCGGACTCATGGGCCTCATTGTCCTCGGTTCTCGGAGGCGGTTGTCCGTGCTCCCGGCCGTGCGGGTGCCGGGTCCGGCAGGTCAGGCGTCCGTCCGGACCAGTCGGTGGGCCGCCCCCGCCAGGGCCAGCGCGACCCAGCCGGCGAAGACCGCGAGCCCCTGCCCGGGGGAGAGGGAGCCGGCGGACTCGGTCAGGGCGTAGATCGCCGATCCCGCGTTGCTGGGGAGGTACGGGGTGATCGTGTCGTACCAGGAGTCCGGCAGCAGCGTGGCGAGCCCGGGGAGGACGAGCAGGATGCCGACCAGAGCCGCGATGGCTCCCGCGGAGGAGCGCAGCAGCACCCCCAGGGCCACCCCGGCCACGGCGACCAGAGCGAGGTAGACACCGGCTCCGGCCAGGCCGCGCAGCACGCCGTCGTCGCCCAGGGAGAGCGAGATCCGCTCCCCGTCCAGGCCGGGAGCGCCGAGCTGGAAGGCGGCCAGCGCGCCGACCGTGCTGAGGATCAGAGCGATCACCCCGATGACGGCGCTCTTCGCCCAGAGCACCGGCAGCCGGCGCGGCACCGCGGCGAGCGTGGAGCGGATCATGCCGGTGCTGTACTCGCCCGCCGACAGCAGCACCCCGAGCACGCCCACCGCCAGCGACGCGAAGGTCACGCCGGTCAGCGCCAGCGCGACCGCGTCGCCCCCGGAGCCCGGTCCGGGCGGTCCCTCGGCACCGGTGGCGTCGGGACTGTAGGTGTAGCCGGCGATCGTCCCGAAGAGGACCAGCAGCACCAGGGCCACCCCGAGGGTGATCCAACTGGAGCGCAGCGACCAGAACTTGGCCCACTCCGAGCGCAGCACCCGGCGGCCGGTCACCTGGTGCACCCGGGTACGGGCGGGGACCACGGACAGATCGGTGGTGGTCATCAGGCGGCCTTTCGCGCGGGCTCGGCGAGAGCGCTCTGGTATTCGACGGCTTCGGCGGTGAGTTGCATGAAGGCCTCCTCCAAGGAGACCGCCTGGGGGGTGAGTTCGTGCAGGGGTACCCCGTGCCGGGCGGCGATCGCCCCGATCTCCCGGGCGTCCAGCCCGGTGACGATCAGTTCCTCGGTGGTGGTGGAGCTGATCGTGACGTCCGGCCCGGCCAGCAGCGAGCGCAGCTTCAACGGCTCGGTGGTGGCGACCTTCACGCCGCCGCCGCCCGCGTCCCGGACGAAGCCGTCCACGGTCGTGTCCGCCAGCAGCCGCCCCCGCCCGATGATGACCAGGTGGTTGGCGATCAGCGCGGTCTCGCTCATCAGGTGCGAGGAGAGCATCACGGCCCGTCCCTCGTCGGCGAGGCGGCGCAGGAGGTTGCGCACCCACAACACACCTTCCGGATCGAGGCCGTTGACCGGCTCGTCGAGCATCACCACCGCCGGGTCGCCGAGCAGGGCGGCGGCGATGCCGAGCCGCTGCCCCATGCCGAGCGAGAAGGCCCCCACCCGCTTGCCGGCCACACTGGTCAGCCCGGCCAGCTCGATCACCTCGTCCACCCGGCGGCGCCCGATGCCGTGGGTGTGCGCCAGCGCCATCAGGTGGTTGAACGCGGTCCGGCCGGGGTGGACCGACTTGGCCTCCAGCAGCGAGCCGATCTCGTGCAGCGGCGCCGAGTGCCGGGCGTAGGAGCGTCCGTTGACGGTGACCGTGCCCCCGGTGGGGGAGTCCAGACCGATGATCATGCGCATGGTCGTGGACTTGCCCGCGCCGTTCGGGCCCAGGAAGCCGGTCACCTCACCGGCCCGGACGGTGAAGCTCAGCCGGTCGACCACCGTCTTGTCCCCGTACCGCTTCGTCAGCTCACGCGCTTCGATCATGGCAGTGGGCCCCTTCTCGCTCGCCTCGGACGGGGCCGCGATTCCTCCCGCGACCTCTGCCTGCGAACCTATGAGCGCCGCCGGCCGAGCCCCTGGGACCGCGGGGGACACTTCGGCCCGCCACTGGTACCGGGGTACCACTGGTGTGTCCTACCTCGGTATCGACCGGACACGACGATCGGCACCCGCAGGAGCGATCTGCCCTCGGGTGCCCGCGGTGCGGCTGCCGCGCTCCTCGCGAGCCCGTCGGCGAGCGCTCAGCGGCACCCGCAGGGTGCCCGCCACCGGCGGGGACGCGGAACCGCGCAACAGCCGGGTGCCACGGGCGGACCCCGCGCCCGCGGTCAGCAGCTCGATCCTGATGCCCGAGTCCAGGAGCACCCCGCCGGGACCTTCCCCGAGCAGGGGCAGTTCGCGGGCCGCTCGCAGGCAGACCGGGCCGCCTCTACCTGGTCCTCCACCAACTCCCGCAGGCCCGCCGACGTCCGGCCCGCCGCGAGGTCCTCGACGGTGACCGAGAAGCGTGCCAGCGCCTCGGCCGGGATGCCCAGACGGCCTTCCGGCAGGTCCTCGGCCAGGTCGTTGACGAAGTCCAGCCGCCGGCTGCCCTCCATGAGCGTCCGGCACGCCGCCCGGAACCGTCCGCCGTCGGCCTCCGGGCCCAGCAGCGACGCCACCGGCATGAACGCGGGCAGCGCAGAGGCGCCACGCAGGCCTGGCAGTAGGCCTCGGTGGCGAAGCCCGTGAACTCCGGATCGGTGGTGGCGGTGGACAGGTGCTCCTCGACCGTCTCCCGCAGCCGTGGATACGCCGCCGTGGTGTGCAGCGGAGCGCGAGATCAGGACGCTGATGCGCCCCCGGGGAAGTCGGCGGGTCTCTCGCCGCGCGAGACCCGCCGTTCGTTCGGCCGTCGTGCCTTCGAGTCCGGGCGGACACGGCGCGGGAGCCGCCCGACATCGATGTCGTGACGGCTCCCCGGAGTGTCGTGCGGGGTGCCGCTACTTCTGCTTCCAGGCCCAGTGCAGCCGGTCCAGGCCGCTCTGGTTGTTCACCTTCAGGCTCAGACGGGTGCCCGTGCCCTGGAGGGTGGTGAGGGAGTAGGTGTCACCGTTGCGCAGCCCCGGCCAGTAGACCGAGCCCAGGCCCAGTTCCCGGATGGTGTCGGTCGCGGCCTGGATGTAGGCGACCTCGTTGGAGCCGTTGACCGGGCCGTTGTAGTCCAGGCCCGTGGTCATGGAGGCGCCGAACTCGTCGAGGACTGTGCGCGAGGCGCAGCTGCCGATGCGCTCCTTGAAGTCGGCCTTCCACTGGTCGACGCTGGTCCAGTCGGTGTGCCAGAAGCCGTAGTTGTGCAGGGCGATCCGGGTGCCGTCGAGCCGGCTGTCGGCGCAGACCGGCTTGACGTCCTCGCTGTACTTGATGCCGCCGATGAGGACCCGGTCGCGGGGGATCGAGCGGTGGGTGGCCAGCCAGCGCGCGGCGACGTCGCGCCACTCCTGCGAGGTGTAGCCGAACGGCTCGTTCATCGGCTCGAAGTAGACCTTGCCGTTGCGGCCGTACGCGGAGGTGATGCGCGCCCACATGCGGTCCCAGGAGGCCTGGTCGTCGATCTTGCCGTCCTTGGCGTTGTCGGCCTCCCAGTAGCCCAGGATGACCTTGAAGCCCTTGGCGGTGGCGGCGTCGATCGCGGCTCGGTACGACGTCCAGAACGGGCCGTTCACGGAGGTGGGGTTCACCGGCAGGCGGACCGTGTTGGCACCCAGCTCGGCGAACCCGCCGACGATCGCCCGTGACTTGGCGTACGTCGTGGCGTAGGTGTCGGTGGTGGACAGTCCCGAGGGCACGACCGCGTCGTCGGCGTAGTTGTCGCGCGGGTCGGCCCAGTTGACGCCGCGGAAGTCGCTGACCGGTGGCGGCGAGGCGTGGCGGAAGGTGGCGGCGGCGGACGCGGGGGAGGCGAGGACCCCGCCGAATGCCGTGACGCCGGCCAGCGATGCCGCGAGGCAGGCTGTCCCGCGATGGTTCTTTCGTGGCACCAGTTCCCTTTCTGGGCAGTTGCGTCCGCGAAACCCGGCTGTGCAGGTCGGCGGCTCTGTGGCTCCCGCAACGTAGAAGAGATCTCGAACAGAGGTCAACACATCTGCACACCAAGTTTCATCAAGAACGCAGAATCACCTGTCGCCGAAGGCCAGTTGCGACCCGGTGAGCCGGACCCGGATGCCGTCCTCCTCCACGCGTACGTCACGCAGCCGCACGTTCCCGCGCTCGGGTTCCGGCAGTTCGAAGGAGAGGGACAGCCGGTCGGCGAGGGCGGGCCGGGTGAGCCGGGACAGGGCGTCGAGGAGGTCGGCGTCGATGCCCAGAGCGCGCAGTACGGCGGGGTTCTCCAGGGCCAGATCGATGAGGTTGAGGCTCTGGGCCCGACGGGCGAAGCGCGGGGATCCGGTCAGTTCGGCGAGTTCGCCCTCGTCGGCGAGGGCCTCGCGGGCGGCGGCGTCCGACATTCCCAGCCGCCGTACGATCGCCGGCACCGACAGCAGTGCCTTCGCCCTTCGGGTCTCCCGGGCGAGTTCGGCGGAGGCCTTCGGTGTCAGATGCAGACCGTCCGAGGCGCGCGTGCCGGGGCGGTACGTGGCGACGTCCCCGATGTCCAGGCGCATGCCGCCGATCTCCGTGGCGATGCCCCGCTCGCCCTGCCGCTGGATCGTGGCCTCGGCGCGCAGCCGCAGATCACGTCCGGCGACCGGCAGGGTGCCACGCGCCCGGACCCGGTCACGGCCCTCGCCGGTGAACTTCACCTGGGAAGCGCCGAGTTCGCGGTTGAGATCGGCGAAGGACAGCAGTACGTCGCCGTCGAGACGCGGAACGTGGGCGCCGCGCATGGTCGTGAGACCCTCGGCGTCCAGCCGTATGTCATGGGCCGTCGCCGACACCTTCGCCAGCGACACCCGGTCGGCCGCGACGTCCGGCACGGTCAGCCGCACCGAGTCCAGCCGCTTGTGGGCGAGTTGGGTGAGGAAGGGGAAACCGCCGATCTCCACCTCGGGCGCCGCGGCCAGGTCCAGCCGGTCCTCCAGGGCGTCCGCGGCCCGGTGTTCCGCGTACAGCACCGCCCACCGGTCCGCGAGGCCGGCGAACGCGGCGAGAACGACCAGTCCCACGACCGCCTTCACCGCGAGCGGCAGCCCGGCGAACCGTCCCCGGCGCCGCCGGCCGCCCCGCCGATGCACCGGCGGAGCCCACTGCGGCTCCTGCTCCTCCTCGCCGCCGCGTCCGGTGGTGTCCTCGTCGAAGAACTCCTCCAGGGAGGTCACTTCCAGAGGACCGTCGTCGAGGGCGCCGAGCTCCTCGTAGGGGTTGCGCGGCGCGTCGGAGCGATCGTCGGACATCTGATGCGGATCTGTGCGGTGGGGGGAGCGCATCGCCTCATCCGAACATGTCCACCACCCCCGCCCGCAACCTGAACCCCGCGTATGCGATGTAGTTCACGATCGCGACGAGGGGTGGCGAAGGCAGCCGACCGCGGGCACGAGCGGGAGCTGACCTTCTGTCACGGGCGGTGCCCGTTCCCGTACAGTCCGTGCTGCGAGAATGTGGTGCGCGGCCGACCCGGCGGTCGAGGGGCCGAGCGGGCGATCAGGGGGTAGACACATGGACACCGAAGCCGGTCCCGGCTCTCTTCCGCACGCTCCCGCGACGGGGTGGCCCGTCCCGGAGGCCGAGCCGGGGCTGGTGGCGCGGTGGCGGTCGGACGGCGGTGAACTGCTCGATCTGCTGACGCTGGTGCGTGAACGGCTCGGCGGGGTCGCGGCGTTCCGCCTCGGGCCGACTCCCACCGTCCTCGTCACCGACCCGCAGGCGGTCCGGCACGTCCTCGCCCTGCGGCCGGAGCGCTACGTCAAACGCTCGCACCGCGCCCGGCTGCTGATCGGCGACGGTGTCCTGGCCGCCGACGGTGCGGCGTGGAAGCGGCAACGCCGACTGCTGCAGTCCCAGTTCACCGGTCCCGGGATGCGCCGCTACGAGCAGCGGATCACCGCCGCCGCCCGCACCACCTCGGCACGCTGGGAGACGTACGCACGCACCGGGCAGACCTTCGACGTCGGCCAGGAGATGCGCCGCTTCGCCCTGGACACCATCTGGCGTTCCCTCACCGGCCACCCCCTCGACGACGAGACGCAGCGCGAACTGGCGGCCGTGGAAACCGTGGGGGCCGCCCTGCCCACCCTGCCCGCCGACGCCGGCGAGGCCCGGGACGCCGTCGCCGACGACCTCGCACGGATCGACGCGGTCGCCCGGCGCGCCATCGACGCCGCCCGCGGCGGCGCGGCGGGCCCGCACGGTCCGGGACTGCTGCACGTGCTGACCGACGCCTCCACCGAGCACCCCGAGTACACCGACCAGCTGATCCGCGACGAGTTCGTCACCCTGCTGGCGGCCGGACACGAAACCACCGCCACCACCCTGACCTGGCTCCACCTGCTCCTCGACCGGCACCCGGAAGCACGCGCACAGGCACTCGCCGCCGGAGACGAGGGTTCCACGGAGCGCCGCCAGGCGGTCCAGGCCCTGATCCACGAGACGCTCCGCTTGTATCCGTCCGCCTGGATCCTGGCCCGCCACGCCGCCGAGGACGACGTCCTGGCCGGTCACCTCATCGAGGCGGGCTCCGACCTCCTGGTCTGCCCGTACCTCACCCATCGCGACCCCGCCCTGTGGCCGGACCCCGAGCGCTTCGACCCTCGGCGCTTCACCTCCCCGGGCGGCCGCCCCACCCACCCGGGCGCGTACTTTCCTTTCGGTATCGGGCCCCGCGCCTGCCTCGGCCTCCAGTTCGCACTGCGCGAGGCGACCGTTCTCCTCGAACGACTGCTGCCGCACGCCCCGGTCTTCCACTCCGTGCCCCCGAAGGCCGTCCACGGCATCACGGTCCGCCCCGACGGCCCCACGCCCGCCGGCCTGAAACCGCCACGGGACTGAGGGGCCGCCTCTACCGGCCCGCCCGGGCTCAGGCGTCGGCCGGGCCGTAGAGGGCCGCCTGCGCGCCGGTGCGCAGGGCCCAGTACCGGTCGCCGTAGGACCAGTGCCACCACTGCGTGGGGTGGTGGGTGAGACCGGCCGTGGTGAGCGCGGCGGACAGCGTACGGCGGTTGCGGCGGGCGGTGGCGGTGATGTCCGCGGCGGACGTGCGGCAGGCGCCGTCGTTCTCCTCGGGGCTCGCGTTCACCGGAGTACCCAGGTCGAGTTCGGCGCCCGCGGTGGTGCACAGGGTCAGATCGACGGCGGCGCCCGCGACGTGCGGGCCGAGCTCCGGCGGCGACAGCGAACGGCTCGCCCGGGACCGCAGATACGACTCGGACCAGTCGGGGTGCGAGGCGCGCAGCTCGGCCACGTACCGTTCGAAGTGGCTCTGTTGCAGGGCGAGGGGGCGGTAGCCCTCCGTGACCAGCAGGCGCAGTCCCTCGGGGAGCAGCCGGGCGGCACGCGCCAGCCGCCACGCGGCCCCCTCGCGCAGCAGGGCGTAGGTTCCCGCCGGATCGGCGAGCCGGGCGTCGACGCGGAGGAAGGACAACTCCCGCATGTCCACCAGGGGTTCATCGGACTCGTGGACCGGGACGCCGGCCACGCGGGGGTCGTTCATGAGGATGATCTCTGACATCTCAGTCCTGTGGGGAGGTGGCGCGTCGCACCGAGACGCCCCCGGGGCCGGTCCGACGACCGGCCCCGGGGGCTCCCCCGTGGATGCCTGGCTCTCGTAGCCCGTCGCCCGCTACTTCTTGGGCGTCACGTAGCCGACGACGTCACCGGCCTTGGTGTTGTACCGGGTGCGCTGGTAGACGCCCTCGGTACCGCCGTTGCCCTTCCTGGTGGTGTTCCCCTCGACGGTCGTCAGAGCCTTGGTCTTGGGGTTGTAGCCGATGACGATGCCGATGTGGTCGACGTCCCAGCCGTTGTTCCCGAGGCTCGGCGTACCGCCGTCCCAGTCGTAGAGCACCGCGTCGCCGACCTTCGGGACGTAGGAGCCCCGGGCGTGCCAGGTGCCGATGGACTTGCGGGCCCGGTAGAAGGAGCCGGCGAAGGCGTCGGTGCCCTTCTGGCGGGCGCCGGCGTTCTTCCAGACGTAGCGGACGAAGTCGGCGCACCAGTTGTTGGTGCGCCACTGCAGCCCGCCGACCTTCTTGCAGTTGCCGACCGACCCGCTCTTCGGGGCGGTGGCGACGGCGCTGTAGTAGTTGCAGTTGCCGGCCATCTCACGGTTGCGCGGCGAGAGGTTCACCTGCTGCTGCGCCTTGGTCTTGATGGCGCTCTGGAGCGAGACCGCCGCCGCGGCGGAGGACGACCGCGGTGACGCCGTCGCGGCCGAGGCCGCCTCCGCGGTCAGCGCTCCGCCCGCGAGGGCCGAGATCAGCAGCAGAGCGGCGGCACGTCGTGCCGACGACCCGGCCGCGGCGGGCTTGGTGGTGTCGATCTTGATGGTGCTGGACATCGGAAGTCCTTTCCCCGTGGAATCCCCGTTGGTGCCGGGGAGTTCGGGTGGCTCCCGTTCCCCTCCGACACCAAGAAGCTTCGCCGGGCCCTCTACAACTTCCCTTCAGGTCTTCTTGACGTCCTCGAGGGCCCTTCTTGAAGCGACTCCCGTGCCTCGTGCACCTCGTACGCGGTGAACACCTCCACGGCCTCCTCCCACAGGGCCCGCGCCCCCTTCTCGTCACCGAGGCGGTCCCGCAGTTCCGCGAGGGAGCGCAGGGTGCGGGCCCGGGGCAGCGGAAGCCGCAGGATGTCCCAGAGGGCGACGGACTCGGTGAGATGGGCCTCCGCCTCGGTGAACCGCCCCTCGGCCGTGGCGCATTCGCCGAGGGTGCGCCGGAGCAGTGCCTCACCCCAGCGGTCGCCGTACGCCCGGCACACGTCGAGCAGGCCGGCCAGGTCCGCCGCCGCCTCCCGGGTGCGTCCGAGCCTGAGACGTGCCTTCGCACGGGCCTGCGCGGCGTACGCGCTCATCAGACGGTCGCCGAACCGCTGGAGGATCGCCAGGGCCTGCCCGGAGAGTTCCTCGGCCGCCGCGTACTCGCCGAGCGCGCGGTGCAGCAGGCCGTACGTCCGCAGGGCGAGCGCCTCGCCACGCCGGCTGCCGAGTCGGCGGTAGGCGGCCAGGGACTCGTCGACGAGGACACGGGCGGTGGCGTACTCGCCGAGTTCGAGATGGACCGACCCGGCGAGACGACAGGCCAGGCCGAGCCCGGCGGTGTCGTCGAGCCGTCCGAAGTCGTCGATGGCACGGGTGAGTTCGCGCGCCGCGTCCCGTAACCGGCCCTGTTCGCGGTAGGTGCCGCCCAGGCCCGCGAGGGCCGCCGCGTGGCCCCGGGTGTCGCCGAGTTCGGCACACAACCGGACGGCCTGCCGGTAGTGGTCCACGGACTCGGTGAAGTCGTCCTGCTCGTAGCGGAGTTGGCCGAGGCCGATGAGCAGCAGCGCCTCCCCGGCCCGGTCCTCGGCGCGACGTACGGCGGCCAGCGCGGCCTCATGGGTACGCGACCACGAGTCGAAGCGGCTGTTGACGATGTAGGCGGACGAGCACAGGGTGACCGCGGCCTCGCGGGCGAGGGCGTGCAGATCCATGGCGGCGGCCCGCTCGACGGCGGCGGCGATCGCCCCGGCCTCCGCCTCGAACCACGCGGTCGGGTCGGCCAGCACCTGTTCGGCGGCCCGCTCGCCGACCGGCCACAGGGTGCTCGGGTCCTGGAGCACCACCTCCCCGGAGGGCCCCGCGGCCGTCGCCCGTGCGGTGAGCCACAGCCAGGCGCCCAGCGCACGCCCGAGGGCGGCGGCCCGCTCGGCGCGCGGTTCCTCCGCCTCGGCCCGCTCGGCGGCGTACACCCGGACCAGGTCGTGCAGTCCGAAGCGCGGCTGCCCGGCCCGGTCGACACCGGTGAAGTGCAGCAACTGCGCGTCGATGAGCCGGTCCACGACGTTCTCGGCGTCCTCGGTGTCCGGCAGGTCCAGCAGCGCGGCCACCGTCCAAACGGCCACGTCGGGCGCGCCGAGCAGACCGAGGCGCCGCAGGGCGGTACGGCCCGGGGCGTCGAGTGCGTCGTAGCTGAGCCCGAGGCCGGTACGCACCTCCAGGTCGCCGACGGTGAGTTCGTCGAGGCGGCGGCGTTCGTCGGCGAGTCGGTCGGCGAGCATGCGAGGTGTCCAGTGGCGGCGGGTGGCGAGGCGGGCCCCCGCGATGCGCAGGGCCAGCGGCAGTCCGCCGCAGAGGGCGACGATGCGGCGCGCCGCGTCGGGGTCGCTGCGCACGTGCTCGTCTCCGGCGATCCTGGCGAGCAGTTCGCTGCCCAACTCGGCGTCCAGGACGTCGAGTCCGGTGCGGGCCGCGCCGTCGAGGCCCGCCAGCCGGGCACGGGAGGTGATCAGCACCCCGCAGCTCGCGCCGCCGGGCAGCAGCGGCCGTACCTGCGCCTCGCTGCCCGCGTCGTCGAGGACCAGCAGCACCCGACGTCGGGCGAGCAGACTGCGGAACAGGTCGCCGCGTTCGGCGGGGCCCTCGGGCGGCTCGGTGCCCATCGCGCGCAGCAGCCGCGCCAGCACCTCGGCGGGTGGCACCGGATCGCTGAAGCCGTGCAGTTCCGCGTAGAGCTGGCCGTCGGGGTAGTCGGCGGCGACCCGGTGCGCGACCTGGACGGCGAACGCCGACTTCCCGACGCCGCCGGGCCCGGAGACGACCGCGACCGGCATCGCGTCACGCCGACCGGTCAACAGGGCCGATACCTCGGCGAGTTGCCCTTCCCGGCCGGTGAAGTCGCCGATGGCGGGCGGCAGAAGGGCGGCCCGCGGGAGGGGACCGGACCGCGTCGGAGCCGGACCGCCCGGGCTGCCGGCATCGCCGACGGACCCCACGGAAGAGGGATGCGGCCGGGAGCCGTCGGGACGGCGGGCGGGATCGGGACGGCGGGAGCCGTCGGTGTGGTGAACGGGTCCGGGCCTGTGGACGGCAGCCGGTCGGTGCGGGGAAGCGAGCCGGTCGGGGTCACCGAGACGCTGGGCGTCGTCGAGGGGCTGGGCGGACTCCGGGTGGCCCACGGAACGCGGACGGTGTGCGACGCCCGCCCGGTCGGGGCTGCCCGGGGCCGGGTGGGGCGGTCCCTCCGTCCGGCTGGGCCGTTCCCGCGCCGGGGCGGTGGGCGGCATCAGCCCCGGGTCCGACCGCAGGATCGCCTCGTGCAACTGACGTAACGCCGGTCCAGGGTCGATGCCCAGTTCGTCGGCGAGTACGGCGCGTCCCTCCGCGTACGCCGCGAGCGCGTCGGCCTGGCGGCCCAGCCGGTAGAGCGTGAGCATCAGATGCCCGCGCAGCCGTTCGCGCGTGGGGTGGGTGCCGACCAGCGCCGTCAGCTCGGCGACCAGGTGCTGTTCGCGGCCCGGTGCGGCGAGGTCGGCGGAGATCCGGTCCTCCAGGGCGGCCTGACGCGCCTCCTCCAACCGCTCGGCCTCGACACGCAACGCCCGGCCCACTCCGCCGAGGGCCGATCCACGCCACAACTCCAGCGCCTGTCCCAGCAGTTCGGAGGCGCCCCGGTGATCACCGATGGCCGCCCGGTCGCGCCCCGCCGCCGTGAGCCGCTCGAAGTCCCGCAGGTCGAGCCGGTCCCGGTCGCCGTCCACCCGCAGCAGATAGCCGGGCGGGCGCGTCTCGATCCCCTCGGCTCCGGCTGGCAGAGCGCGCCGCAGTCCGGAGACGTACGTCTGCACGAGCGCGCGTGCGGAGTCCGGTGGCTCGTCGCCCCAGACCGTGTCGATCAGTGTTCCGGCGGAGACCACCCGCCCCGGCCGCAGCAGCAACGCGGCCAGCAGCGCGCGGGGTTTGGGCCCGCCGAGCGGAAGACGGCGTCCACCGGACCAGACTTCCACCGGGCCGAGCAGTCGGTACTCCAGGCTCACGGGGCCCCCGTTTCCAGCGTTGCGCGTGCATGCCACATGTTGGCGGCTCGGCATCGTACGCATCCGGTATACGGGGGGTCACGGAGGACATGCGAGTCTCTTCCAGACCTGTTGCGGTTCCGTCGCATCCGGAAAGCTGCCCCCCCACCCCGGCAAGGGCCCCGACGCGCGAATTCGGCACGGACTCGCCTGCGGCCTCGGCCCGTGGCCCGGGTCGAGGGCGTAGCCTGCGGCGGGCCGACGCCTGACGAGGAGCCGCTCGTGACCACCCCTGAAGCGACGAGACCCCACCCGCGCAACTCGGGCCTGCGGGTCGACCTCAACCCGGCCGCCGCCGTCGCACGCAACGCCCGCTACCAGGGTTCCTCTGTCGTCATCCGCTATCCGGGCG
This sequence comes from Streptomyces akebiae, assembly GCF_019599145.1. Classification (NCBI taxonomy): domain Bacteria; kingdom Bacillati; phylum Actinomycetota; class Actinomycetes; order Kitasatosporales; family Streptomycetaceae; genus Streptomyces; species Streptomyces akebiae. The sequence continues at coordinate 10,015,490 of NZ_CP080647.1, forward strand.
GTGACCTCACCTACGCCGAACTCGACGACCGGGCCGCCCGCCTGGCCACCGTCCTGGCGCACGGCGGCACCGGTGACGGAGACCGGGTCGCCCACCTCGGCCTCAACAGCAGTTCCTTCCTCGTCACCCTGCTGGCCGCCCACCGGCTCGGGGCCGTCTTCGTCCCGGTCAACTTCCGTCTGGCGGTGGCCGAGTTGGAGGCCGTCCTCGTCCGCTGCGGCGCCACCGCCCTCGTCTGCGAGGAGGGACACCGCGACATGGTCGACGAGATCCGCGACCGGACCGCCCTCACGCGGTTCCTCCTGGTGGACGACGACCCCGAGGCGCCGACCGCGGGGGCGGCGGGCTGGGAGCCCTGGGCGCCGCTCCTCGCCGCCGCCCCGCCCACGGCCTCCGTGGTCGTGAAGTCCGCCGACGACCCGGCGATCCTGATGTTCACCTCCGGCACCACCGGCACACCCAAGGGCGTCGTGCTCACCCACGGAAACGTCTGGTGGAACGGGGTGAACGTCGAACTGCAGCTCGACACCCGCCGCGGCGACGTCACCTACGCCGCCGCCCCGCTGTTCCACATCGGCACCCTGAACAGCTTCGTACTGCGGACCCTGGTGCGCGGGGGCACGGTGGTCGTCGGCCGCGGGTTCGACCCGCGGAGGTGCGCCGACGACCTGGTCACCCATCGGGTCAACTCCATGTTCGGCGTCCCCCAGATGTTCGCCGCCCTGGCGAGACAACCCGGTCTGTTCCAGCGGGACCTGAGCCGTCTGCGGTCGATCGTGGTCGCGGGCGCGCCGGTACCGCCGTCGCTCATCGAGCTCTACGCCCGGCACGGCGTCCTGCTCCAGCAGGCCTGGGGCCTGACCGAGACCGCGCCGTTCGCCACGCATCTGCCGGTGGAGCGCACCTTGGAGAAGATCGGCTCGGCGGGCATCCCCATGCCGTTCACCGAGGTCAGGGTGGTCGACGTGGTCACCAACGCCCCCCTCGGGCCGGGGGAACCGGGAGAGATCGTCGTGCGCGGCCCCAATGTCACCGCCGGTTACTGGAACGACCCCGAGGCCACCCGCGCCGCCTTCGACAAGCAGGGCTGGTTCCACTCGGGCGATGTCGGCCACCTGGACGAGGACGGCTGTCTGTACATCGTCGACCGGCTCAAAAACATGATCATCAGCGGTGGTGAGAACGTCTACCCCGCCGAGGTCGAGCGCGTCCTCGCCGCCATGCCGGGTGTCGTGGACGTCGCCGTCGTGGGCATCCCCGACGAACGGTGGGGCGAGGCAGTGCAGGCCGTCATGAGCGTGGACGGCACGAGGGAGATCACGCTGGAGGCCGTCCACGCCTACACGGCGGGCCGGCTGGCCCGGTACAAGCTGCCCGGGCGCCTGACCATCGTGCCGGCCGTCCCGAGGAACGCCTCCGGAAAGCTGGACAAGGCCGGCGTCCGGCGTCTGGTCGAAGAGGCGGACTGAGCGAGGGAGCGTCCGGCGGCGTGGGGCGAGGCGGACGGCCCCGAGGAGGAGCACCGGGCACCGGGCACCGGGCAACGGGGCACCGGCGCCGTCGCACGGAGCGGGACAGGTGCAGCCAAAGGCCCCCCGGGGGGGGCGGTTCGTCTCCCCGCGCCGACACGACGGGAGCCGGAGGGCCGGTGCGCGGCGCGCGCGGTGCCGTTCGGGCGGCTCCCGTCGTGCTCCTGGTCACCGGTCAGAAGTCGTCCGGTGTCCTGACGCGGTCGCGGATCCAGACGCCCGCGGGCTTGAGGGAGGACGTGCCGGCCCACGGTCCGTTGCCGGCGCAGGTGCCCTGCTTGAAGACGGCGCCACTGCGCTGGTCGTCGGAGAAGTTCCAATTGACCCAGCTGATCTTCTTGGCCGCCAGGAGATCGAGATAGCGCTGCGACATGGCGAAGTCGTTCGCGCCCTCACCCGCGTAGTTCTGGGTGCCGAACTCGGTGACGAAGACGGGTATCCGGTCGGCCGCGCGGGCAAGGGTCCGCAGGTACTTGTCCCGGTGCGAGTACGCGTAGAAGTGGAACGTGTACATGATGTTGGCCGCGTTCACCGGGTTGTCGACCACCTCGGACTCGTCCGCGCCCTCCGACACGCCGAGCGAGGACCATGCGCGGGTGCCGACCAGGATCGGGGTGTCCGGGTCCTTGGCCCTGATGACAGGGATGAGCTGTTCGGCGTAGCTCTTGATGCGGGGCCAGCTCACCCCGCTGGGTTCGTTCGCGATCTCGTACAGCAGGTTGTTCTTGTCGCGGTGGCGCTGGGCGATCTCGGAGAAGAAGGTCTTGGCGCGGGCGAGGTTGTGGTGCGGGTCGCCCGGGTCCAGCATGTGCCAGTCGACGATGGCGTACATGCCCCGGGCCGTGGCCTGCTCGATGGCCGAGTGGACCAGGTCGGTGAAGCGGCGCGGATCGGTCTCGTAGCCGTCCTCCTGGATGTACATGGAGACGCGCAGGACGTCCGCCTTCCAGTCGGTGGCGAGGGCGTTGAGCGAGCCGCTGGTGACGCACTGGCTGTACCACTGCAGACCGTGCGTGCTCATCCCGCGCAGCTGGATCGTTTTTCCTTGCTGGTTGCAGAGCTTGGTGCCGCACACCTTGAGCTGTCCGTTGGCGGCGACGGGGGTCGGGGCCGCCGTGGCGGCGGGGGCGGACCGCGCGGTCGTGGGGGTGAGGACGAGGCCGAGGAGCAGCAGCGCGGCGACGAGCGGAACGGATCGTGCCGGTCTCATGGGGGACTCCTGCCAACTGGTAGGAAACTTTCCTAACAGAAAGGGAATTAGCAGTTGGTCCGGACCTTTGCAAGGGCTGTGGCAGCCCGCGTGCCCGCGACGTTCGGCCGCGTCAGCCCTGGGCGAGTCAGCCCTCGGGGGCGTCGAGGCCGTTCACCAGGCCGCGCAGGACGGGGCCGTACTCCTGGTGGGCGAGGGCGAAGGCCATCTGGGCGACCAGGTAGTCGGCCGGGTTGCCGGTGTCGTACCAGCGGCCCTTGATGACCTGCCCGTACACCGCGCGGGTCGCCGCGTAGGCGTTGATGGCGTCGGTCAGGTAGACCTCGCCGGTCCGGTGCTCGTACCAGCGCCGGGTCTGCTCGCGCAGTTCGTCGATGATGCCGGGGGTGACGACGTAACCGCCGATGGCCGCGTAGGCCGAGGGGGCGGCGGCGGGCTCGGGCTTCTCGACCAGGCCGGTGATGCGCAGCTGGCCGTCGCCGAGGTCCTCCTTGACGATGGGCACGCCGTAGCGCTGGGACTCGGTGGGGTCCATCGGCAGGAGGGCCAGCACCGGGCAGCCGGTCTGTTCGTAGGCGCGGATCAGCTGCTGGGCGCGGGGGACCTCGGCCACGAAGACGTCGTCGGGCCAGAGCACCAGCACCGGCTCGTCGCCGAAGGCGCGGGCGGCGTTCAGCACCGGGGTGCCGTTGCCGTACGGGCCGTACTGGTCCAGATAGGTGATGTGGCCCTGGCGGGCAAGCTCCGCGACCTCCTCGACCGCGTCCGCGTAGGCCGTCTTGCCGTCCTCGCGCAGCTGCTCGACGAGGGCGGGGTTGGGCCGGAAGTGGTCCTGGATGAGGCTCTTTCCGCCGGAGACCACGATGGTGATGTCCGTGATGCCGGAGTCCACCAGCTCACGCACGGTGTGCTCGACGACCGGCTTGTCGCCGACCGGCAGCATCTCCTTCGGAATCGCCTTGGTGAGGGGCAGCAGACGGGAACCGAGGCCGGCGGCGGGGATCACAGCCCTGCGAATCGTCGGGGACATCACGTCTCTCTTGGTCGAGCGGCACACCGGACCGGTTGGCACGGCGACCTGGCCACCCACGGTCGTGCGGCCCGCTGGAAAGCCTACCCAGGCCCTCTCCGGGCCCGCGCCCCCGTCCTGACCGAGGCGGTGCGAGGTGTCCGCCGCCGCATATTCGATTGCCGCCGACCGGTCCGGCCGGATAGGAAGCTCGCATGCTGAGAGGTGCCAAGGTCGGGCTCAGGGCCCGGCACGAGGACGACAATCCGATTCTGCGGGCCGAGCTCTACAACGACGTGGTCAACGCCTCGCGGGCCGAAGGCAGGCCATGGCGCCCGGTCGGGCCCGACTCGAAGGACGCGCGGCTCGTGGTGGACGACGAGGAGCAGGGACGCGTCCCGTTCTCCGTGGTGGAGCCGGCCGACGGGACGCTGGTCGGCATCGCGGCCCTGTGGGGCATCGACAACCACAACCGGACCGCGCACATCGGGCTGGGGCTGCTGCCCGCCTCCCGGGGCAAGGGCTACGGCACGGACGTGGTCGCGGTGCTGTGCCACTACGGTTTCGTCGTGCGCGGCCTGCACCGGCTGCAGATCGAGACGCTGTCGGACAACTTTGCGATGCTGGGCGCCGCCGAGCGCAACGGCTTCGTCCGCGAAGGCGTGCTGCGCTCCTCGGCCTGGGTGATGGGCGAGTTCCTGGACGAGGTACTGCTGGGGCTCCTCGCCCAGGACTGGAAGCCGGACGCGACGGGCCAGGAGTAGACCGGGCGCGGGTCCGGCCGATCCGGCCGGGCTGGTGGTTCCCGGCCGGCTGCTCGCAGACTACGTCGACGCCCCTGTAGGAGTCGGTCACGGCGATCACGCGACGCAGGGCGGCGAGTTGATCCTCGTCGACCTGCCTGGCCCGTTCGCCCAAGCGTCATCGGCGTCATCGGCGACACCGCGGGCCGCGTCGGCGACGCGCGTGCCCAGGTCCGTCGACTCCGGTGCGGCGCGCTCGTCCTCGGTGCGGACCCGGGCCTCGCGCCGGGCGACTCACCCCACGCTTTCCGGCCGCTGCCGCGCCGGGTCCGCCCGTCCGCGGCCGACCGACGGCTCGATGGTCACGAGGACGGGGCCGGGCTCCGGGCGGGGCCGCCCGTCGCCCGCGGTGTTGTGCAGCAGGGCGCGGGCCACGGCGTGGGCCTTGACGATCGCACGCTCGGACACCGGCCCCGCGTGCCGTCGACGTACCACCGCCGACCACAACTCCAGCCAGCGGTCGAAGTGTTCGGCGCGCAGCGGACTTTCGGCGTGCAGGGCGCGGTGTGCGCGGAGGGCGTTGCGGCGGTAGACGCCCGGGGAGAGCAGGGCGCTCTCCCAGAAGTCGGCCATCACGGGGAGATGGGTGGCCATGTCGACACGTGCCACTTCCGTGAAGAGCCGGCCGATGAGCGGATCGTCGAGGACCTCGTCGTAGAACGCGCCGACCAGTCGCTCCACGTCCTGGCGGTCGCGGATGTCGGGCAGGTGTCGCGTCCCGCTCACTTTGCGAGCCAGAGGTCGGGGCCGAACACCTCGTAGTGAAGGGCGGCGGGGCGCAGCCCCTTGGCCAGCAGCTCGCCCCGTACCGCGCGCATGAAGGGCAGCGGCCCGCAGAGGTAGGCGGTGGTCCCGGGGTCCGGGTCGAGGTGGTCGAGCGTGGCGCGGCCGGTGAAGACGTTGGTGCCGGGGGAGCGGTGGGCGTCGTGCTCGTACCACAGGTGAAGGTCGGCACGGGGCAGACGGCTGACGAGGTCCGCCTGCTCGTCACGGTGCACATGGTCGAGCGGGGAGCGGTCGGCGTGCACGACGGTGACGGGGCGCGAGGAGGAGGTGAGGGCGAGATGGTCGAGCATCGACAGCATCGGGGTGATGCCGATGCCGGCGGAGGCGAGGAGGAGAGGGGTGTCGCCCTCCGGCAGTACGAGATCGCCGGCGGGCAGCGAGACATCCAGGATGCCGCCCACCTCGGCGTGGGTGTGCAGCCAGGACGAGACCTCGCCGTCGGGCACGGTGCCGTCGGCGGCCCTCTCGCGCTTGACCGTGATGCGCCAGGTCTTGTGGTCGGGGGCGGTGGACAGGCTGTACTGGCGGATCTGGCGGGCTCCGTCGGGCAGCTCCACGCGGACACTGACGTACTGACCGGGTCGGAACGCGGGCGTCGGACGCCCGTCCGGCCGGCGCAGGACCAGGGACACGGCGTCGGCGGTCTCCTGTCGGCGCTCGGCGATCTCCATGGGCTGCCACACCTCACCGTCGGCCACACCGGCCTCGGCGTACAGACGGGCCTCGATGGCGATCAGGGCGTTGGCCATCAGCCAGTAGACCTCGTCCCAGGCGGCACCGACCTCGGGGGTCACGGCATCACCGAGGACCTCGCCGACCGCCGCGAGCAGGTGACGTCCCACCAAGGGGTACTGGTCCGCGGTGACACCGAGCGAGACGTGCTTGTGGGCGATGCGCGCGAGGACGGCGTCCGGGCGTTCGTCGGGCCGCTCGACCAGGAGGCCCGCGAAGGCCGCCACGGCACCGGCCAGGGCCTCGCGCTGGGCGCCGGAGGCCTGGTTGGTGCGGTTGAAGAGGTGCCGCAGCAGCTCCGGACGTTCCTCGAACAGCCGCCGGTAGAACACTTCGGTGATCGTGGTCAGCGAGGCTCCCACCACGGGAAGCGTCGCGCGTACGACGGGGGCCGACTGCGCGGAAAGCATCAGACACACTCCTGTATCGAAGGCCGGTTCGGCGATGGTTCTTGGTGAAGTGGTGAGTGGTGAGTTAGCGAATTGGTATATGAGACTCGTATTTTTGGTCAGGGGAACCGCTCGACGGTCGCGACCCGGCACCGCGCACCGCGCACCGGTCAGCCAGGGGGAGCGCCGAGCGCCAGCAGGACCGGTCCCGTCGGTGACGTCACCAGATCGGCCACGGTCACACCGTTCAGCGAGGAGTAGAAGGCCTCCTGTGCCTGCCGCAGTGCCCGTCGCAGTCGGCAGGCGCCCGCGAGCGGGCACGGGGTGTCGCCCTCGCACACCACGGCTTCGCGGTCGCCCTCCAACGTCCGGACCAGATCCCCCACTTGAGTGCTTCGCCCCGCGTCGGTGAGTGTCAGCCCGCCGTTGCGGCCGCGCCGCGCCTCGATCACCCCCAGGTGCTGCAACTGTGCGATGGCTTTCGCCATGTGCGTGTAGGGGACGTTCATGGAGTCGGCGATCTGACGTGTGGTCAGCAAATCCTCGCTGTCCACGACGGCCAGGCGCATCACTGCCCGAAGTGCGAGATCCGTGTATCTGGTCAGCCTCACGGCAGCAGCCTAGCAATGTTGCATCCAGGATGCGTATTCAGGGGGAGCGTTGAGGGAGTGGCATACGTCTCGTCGACCGCCTACGGCTCCAGTCGGCTCAGTTCCCGCATGGCCTCGCGCTCGATGCGTGAGAGCTCGCCGAGAACCGTGCCCGCTCGTCGCAGGCACTCCTCCTCGCCCGACGTGCCGGCCCTCTCGATCAGCGCCGCCACCTCCGTCCAGAGGGTGGCTGCCTCGGCGTACAGCGTGTATCCCGCGCGGACGTGGCCGCTGTCGAGGAGTTCGGCGCACTCGGCCAGGAAGTCACGGTAGAGATTGCGGAACAGGGCGCCGCCGGTGCCTGCCTTCTCCATCAGGAGCGCGGCCTGCGGCAGATCCCGTCGCGGATCGTCGGTACGCCGAAACCAGGTCGGTACGAGTTTGCCGGCCTTCTCGATGCCCCGGTGCCCCAGGTTGGCGATGGGCGGGTGGAGGAAGGCGTCGGCGCAGGCGGTGATGGCCGGAACGACCCGGTCCGCCAGGGCTGGTGTGCCTCCCGGCGGTGCGGTGAGGGTGAACGAGCGGTGCCTGGCGCTCATCGGGCCACGCGCGGCCCGGGCCTCGGCGAGGCTCGTCAGGCTGGTGGACACAGCTCCGCCCTGCTGGTCGGTGTCCACCAGGTGGGCGTCGCGGTCGTCGTAGCCGTACAGCGCGACCACATGGCCGCCGAAGTGCACCTTCGAGGAGAAGTACTCCAAGTGGTAGCTGTCGAGCTGCAGTCCGACCGGGTGGCCGGCGTCGAGGGGTGCCCGCACGTTCTCCCACGCCCTGCGGGGCGAGCCGGTCTCCTTGACCACCAGTTCCAGACCGAGCCCGTCGGCCAGGTTCCTGGTGAGGTCGAACGGCTTGACCCGCCCGCCGAGGAACGGGAAACCCATGTTCTTGCTGTCCCAGTAGATGAAGGACAGGCCGGAGCCGAGGCCGAAGAGCATGGGCTCGGACAGGTCGACCCCTTGGTGCCGCAGCAGCACCCCCAGGGTCGTCGTCTCGCAGTGGTGCGTACCGCGAGCGTCGATGCCTTCCACTGTCGTCATGCGGGCCATCATGGTGGACGCTCACGCCAGGGGAGGCCGCAACCGCCCCCTTGGCCGCGAGGCCGCCCCTCCTGTCGCGGACCAGTCCGCTATGTGGTGCGCCCGGACAGCCGCTCCACCTCGGAAGCGGCGTCGCGAGCCGCCCGTTCGGCCCGGGAGAGGGTGTCGGCGGCCTCCGCCCGCTGTTTCTCCGCCGCCCGCTGTTGCCGCTCCGCACGCCGGAGGTCCTCACGTGCCTGCCGCAATCGCTCATCGGCGGCCCGAGCCGCCTCGCGCGCCCGTCCGAGGCGTTCCCGCTTCTCCCGGGCGAGCTGCTCCTGCTTCTCCTGGGCGAGGCGTTCCCGCTTCTCCTGAGCCAGCTGCTCCTGCTTCTGGCGGCGGCGTTCGGCGACCTCGTCCCGCGCCCGCGTCCGTGCGGAAGGCGACGCGGTCGCCGCTCCGGCCGGACTCCGGCGCCGGTCGGTCCGCACGGTCGACGGGCCGGGAAAGTCCGACGGAGGGGTCAGGGCGCTCTCCAGCCGGCCGGTCGCCCACCGGTCGGCCGCGTCCTGGTCGGCGAGCACCGCCCGCAGGGTCGCCTCGACCTCTCGCAGTACCGGGGCCGACAGCCGGTGCCCGGCCTCGGCGGCCAGTTCGGCGGCCTGCCGGGACATCGCGGAGACGACGCTTCTGCGCCGCTCGGACAGTTCCTTGATCCCCTCGGCGTCCAGGCTCTGGAAGGCGTCGCGCAGCGCGCGCCCGAGGTCCAGGAACGTCCGGCTCTCCTCCGGCCGGGAGTGCGGCAACAGGTTCGCCGCCCAGGCCGCGAGCGAGGGGCGGCGGGCGGCACGGATCCGGCGGGCGTCCGCCGCCCGTCCGGCCGCTCCGGCCTCGGCCGCCAGGCCCTCGCGGCGCGAGACGAACGCGGGCGGTGGCGTGACGTAGAGCTCGTCGAGCACTGTCTCCACCGCATCGCCGTCACCGTCCCGTTCGCCGCCGCTCCGCATGATCGTCAGGTTCGCCCGGGCCGGCCCGCGGCGCACCTCGAAGGCGCGCCCGGCGCTCGGGCGGACCGGCTCAGACCGGCTGCCGGCCCTCGGTCCCCCGCCGCGAGGTCTCCTCGGGGGTGGCGGCCATGTCCTGGCGCAGCCGTCGGGCCTCCCGGAAGAGGCGGTCGGTCCGGCCGGACAGGACGCCGCCGAGGAGCAGCTCGGGGGTGTAGAAGGACCGTGCGGCGGCGGCCACCTGCCGTGCGGACAGGGCGATCTGGATGACGTCGGTACGGCGGATCGCGTCGATGGAGCTCGCCCAGACGACGCGCCGCACATCCGCCCACGCCAGCGCGCTCATGCACATCGAGCAGGGCTCACCCGTCGTGTACAGCGTGGTCCCGGACCAGCCCTGGTTGCCCTGCCGCCGTACGTAGTCGTTCATGGCGACCACCTCGCCGTGCAGCAGCGGGCTGTCCGCCTCTTCGTTGACCCCGCTCCCCAGCACCTCGCCGGTGCGGCTGTCGACGATCACGGCGCCGAACGGCCACTCGGGGTTCCGGCGTGCCTGCTCGATGGCGAGCTCCATGAACCGCTCGTGCTCGCTACGGGCGATCGGGTCGACAGGTCGGGCGTGGCTCTCCTGGAGCAGGGGCCGGGGGAGGGTGACGGGCGCCGCGGCTCCTGTCACCACGGCTCCCCACCTGCCGAGAAACTGCCGCCTGTCCGCATCCATGCGTCTCTCCTCACGTCGGGCCGACGATCTCGGAGAGTATCGGTTCCGTTCCTCTGTGTAGCCGTATCGGAGTGATGGCCCGCCCCGTGCCGTCAGGACCTTGCGCTGGAGTGTCCGCCGGGGCCGAGGAGGCCCGTGGGGCGCAGGGGGTCTTCGGATTCGAGGCGGGGGAGGGCGCGGCGGGTCGCGCGGAGGACGAGGGGTGGGATCGCGGCCCGGGTCACCTGGGTCAGGCGGAGCCAGCGGGGGATGTAGACGGCGGTGCTGCGCCGTTCGACCGCGTGCGTCAGGCGGGTCGCCACGGTCTCGACGGGCTGGACGTGCCGGGCGGGAGGCGGCATGTGAGCGCGGATCTCCCGCACGGCCGTGTACCGGTCGGCGTCGCGGATCAGTTCCGTGTCGGTCCAGCCGAGGTAGGCGATGCCGACGGCCACACCGTGGTGTGCCGTCTCGGCGCGCAGGGTGTGGGCGAACGCCTCGACCCCGGCCTTGGAGGCGCAGTACGCGCTCATCATGGGCGCGGCGCCGATGGACGCGAGGGAGGCGATCTGCAGGTGGTAGCCGGCGGTCCGTACCAGGTCCGGCAGGAACGTCCGGGCCGTCTGGGCGCTGCCGATCAGGTTGACGTCGATCACCCGGCGCCAGGTGGCGGGGTCCGACCGGGCGAAGGGGCCGCCTTCGGCGATTCCCGCGTTGGCGACGACGACCGAGGGCGGGCCGAGGCGCCCGCGGACGATCGCGGCGGCCTCGTCGAGAGCCGCACCGTCGGTGACATCGACCCGCAGCGCGAGCGTCGTGCCGGGGAGGGCGGCGGCGGTCGCCTCCACTGCCGGTCCGTCATGGTCGAGGAGGGCCAGGCGGGCGCCCCGGCGGGCGAGCCGGTGGGCCAGCGCCGCTCCGATGCCGCGTGCCGCCCCGGTCACCACGACGGTCCGGTCCTTGAGTGGGCTGTCGTCCACGGCGGGCCCTCCTTCTGACTTCCTCGTGCGGTTCCGTTCGTCGTGCGGGGCGCCGTGGGCTCCCGGCGCCGCCCGGCTGCCGTCGGAGCGGGGCGTCAGCGGCGGAGCCCGGGTTTTCGACCGGTGCGGTCCCGGTGGGCGAGGACGCGTTGGGCGCGGGTCAGGCCGGGCAGCCGGTGCCGGCGCAGTGCGGCTCGGGCCGCGTTGGCGCCGGGGGCGCCGTGGACCCCGCCGCCGGGATGGGCGGAGGCGGAGGCGAGGTAGAGACCGTCCACCGGGGTCTCGGGGCGGCCGGTGCCGGGGGCGGGCCGGAAGACGAGCTGCTGGTGCAGGGCGGCGGTGCCGCCGTTGAGGGCGCCGCCGTAGAGGTTGCGGTCGAGGGACTGGAGGGTGGGCGGGGCCAGCACCCGCCGGGCGCGGACGCGGGAGCGGAAACCGGGCGCGAAGCGCTCGACCTGGCGTTCGACGCGATCGGCCATCAGCTCCTGTTCCGTACGGTTCCACGCGCCCGTGAGTCCCTCGTCGCCCGCGTCGGACTTGATGACGTGCGGCACGTGCGTGTAGGCCCAGGCGGCTTCGGTGCCCGGGGCCGAGCGGGAGGGGTCCGCGGTCGTCATCTGCCCGAACAGGGCGAAGGGACGGTCGGGTACCTGGCCCATGGCGATCTGGGCGGCACAGCGGGTGAGTTCGTCGACCCCGTCGGCCAGGTGGACGGTTCCGGCCCTCGCCGCCGCCTCGGCCCGCCAGGGCACCGGCCCGTCACAGGCCCAGTCGACCTTGAACGTGGCGAAGTCCCACTGGAAGCGCCTGAGGTCGGCCAGCACCTGGGAGGGAAGGTGTTCCGGGCCGACGAGTTCGCCGTAGAGGGCCGGTGCGGACACGTCCGCGAGGACGGCGTTGCGGGCGGTCACGGTCTCGCCCTCGGCGGTGAGCACTCCGGCGGCCCGTCCGTCGCGCACCAGGACCCGGCGGACGCGCTGCCCGCACCGGAGGCTGCCGCCGCGCGCCCGCAACCGGCCCACGAGGGCCGCTGTCAGGGCTCCGGCGCCGCCGGCCGGCACGGGGAAGCCGTACGTCTGTCCGAGCATGCACAGGAGCCAGCCGTAGCCACCGCTGCCCGCGGCCTCCGGCGCGAGGTCGGCGTGCTGGGCGTTCCCGGCCAGCAGAAGCCTGCCGCCCTCCCCGCGGAACTCCTCGTCGCCCATCCGGCGCACCGGTGTCACCAGGGTGCGCGCCATCCGCAGGCCCCCGGCCGCTTTCAGCCGGACGGCGAGGCGGGCCGTGGCGCGCAGTGGCGGGAAGGGGGTGAACAGCGCGTCCACGATGTCGGGTCCGAGGCGCTCCCAGGTCGCGTGCAGGCGTCTCCAGGCGTCCCCGTCGCCCGGGTGGAAGGCGTCGAGGGATTCGGCGGTGACGTCGATGTCGCGGGAGAGCACCGCGCACCTGTCGTCGCCGAGGGGGTGGGCCAGGACGTGCGGGGCGTGGCTCCAGCGCAGACCGTGCTCGTTCAGACGCAGGCGTGCGAGGACCGGTGACGCGGCGGCGAGGGGGTAGAAGGAGCTGAAGAGGTCGCTGACGAAGGCGGGGTCGACCTCCCGGTCGTGGCGCACCGCGCCGCCGGGCTCGGGCTGTTCCTCCAGGACCTCGACGCTCCAGCCGGCATCGGCCAGCAGATTGGCGGCCACCAGCCCGTTGGGGCCCGCCCCGATGACGACGGCGTCAGGCATGGCCGCCGTGCGCCGCGGTCCTGTGCAGCCCGCGCGGGCCCGCGGGCCGTTCAGCCCCGGCCTCGTCCCGGGTCTCCCGCTCGGGCGCGCCCTGGGCCTCGCAGAGCCGGGCCAGGCGCGCGAGCATCGTGCGGTGCCGCAGTTGGATCACCGCCTCCACGCCCACGTTGTGCAGCTTGCCGCCCACTCCCTGCAAGGGGTGCTCGTCCGCGATCACCAGGCAGTACGGTCCCCAGGGGCGCAGCAGCAAGGAGATCCGTGCCGTCCCCAGCACGCCTGCCCGGGCCTCCAGACCCAGCTCGGAGGCCTCGTCGCAGTACCGGACGACCGTCTCGTTGGAGAGGCGCACGGGGCCCACCCGGATCTCGTAGGCGATCGCCGAACCGACCTGCGGCCACTGCCCCCGCACCGGCTCGGCGGCTGAGGTCCCCACCACCCACTCCGCGTACCGGCTGCCGTCCGCGAGCACGTCCCACACAGCCTGCGGACTCACCTTGATCAGACGATGCCGAACCGCCATCACACACCTCCAGTCCGTCCCGTCCCGGTCGACGGCCGAGTGCCCGGCCCGCGCCGACCCACACCAGGCACGCACACCGCGCGGATGCCCGCGGGCCGACGGCGGGCGTCCCACGGAGTCGCCCGATCGGATGCCGAGGTATGCCCCTGCGGACCTCGTCGAACAGGGCGACGGCGGTATGGCAAGGAATTTCACGCGTTGGTCATGGGAGAGGGCTGTCAGCGCGGACACGCAGGAGCGACAAGGCAGGCGACGACAGGAAGGAGAACCGGGGCTCGGCCGTCACGGCGGCGGCACCCGCGCGACAGCACCCGGATCTGTCGTCGCCGCAAGGACTGCTCGCACTGCAGAACGCCACGGGCAACGCGGCGGTCGTCCAGCTGCTCCGCCGCGCCGGCCATTCCTGGGCCCAGGAGGAGCACCGGCACAGCGCCGACTGCGGGCACCGGGGCGCCGCAGAGCCCACCGTGCGGCGCTCGGCCGTCCATGACGTCCTGCGCGCGCCCGGCCAACCCCTCGACGACGCCACCCGTACGGACATGGAGGCTCGGCTCGGCGCCGACTTCTCGGACGTCCGCATCCACGACGACAGTGCGGCGAGGGCGTCCGCCGCCGAGGTCGGCGCCCGCGCCTACACCTCCGGCAGCCATGTGGTCATCGGGGACGGCGGCGCCGACAAGCACACGCTCGCCCATGAACTCACCCATGTCATCCAGCAGCGCCAGGGGCCGGTCGCCGGCACCGACAACGGCGGCGGACCGCGGGTCTCCGACCCGTCCGACCGGTTCGAGCAGGCCGCCGAGGCCAACGCGCGGCGGGTGATGTCCGGCCCTGCCCGGCCCTGCTCCAGGAGACTGGCCGAGCTGGAGGAAAAGGGACACGGCCGTCTGAAGCTCTACCGCACCATGTTCGCGAGCGAAGCCATCCAGATCATGGAATGGAAGGGAAAGGCCACGGCCACGGAGGAATGGCTGAAGACCGAGAGCAAGGACGGCGACGGGATCGCGAAGCGTTTCCGTGAGGCGGTGGCGGACGGCAGCGGAGACGTCGGAGTCATGCCCGTCAGCAACCACCTGGGTGACGCCGGTCGGGCGGACGCGTATTTCCATGACGAGGAAAAGCAGGTGATGGTCGAGTTCACGCTCAAGGAAGGCGCGCACGAACTCCTCTTCCACCCGCAATACATGGCGATATCCGGAGACAAGAGAACTCCCTATCACATCAGGAAGACCCGCGAGGAGGAAACGGGGAGCACCTTCCCGACGGCCGCGGGCGGTGAGGGAAAACTTCCCGGATTCATCGGACTCAAGCCCGAGGCCAAGGAGCCGTTCAGCCTCTCCCTCGGAGACAGCGACATCACACGCCTGCTCTTCCGACTGTCGTGGAGGATGTGAAAGCGGTGAAGGGCGAGAAGAACGTGTAGCGCCGCCCGTGAGGTATCCCTCACGGATCTCCCGCGTGCGGGGATGGACCCGCCGCCTCGTCGGAGCCGATCATGGGCGCCATGAGTGACATGCCCGTGAGGGAGGAAGCTGCCGGGATCCGCCGCTTCTGGGAGGCGCTCTCCCTTCCCGGACTCGTCGACGTCCACACGCACTTCATGCCCGAGCGGGTCCTGCGCAAGGTGTGGGAGTACTTCGACAAGCTCGGACCGCTGACCGGTGGGATGGAGTGGCCGATCGCCTATCGGCACGAGGAGGCCGAACGGGCCGCCCTGCTGAGGGAGTTCGGTGTGCGGGCCTTCACCTCGATGCTGTACCCGCACAAGCCGGGCATGGCCCGGTGGCTGAACGGCTGGGCGGCCGACTTCGCCGGCCGCACCCCCGACTGTCTGCACACCGCGACCCTCTATCCGGAGCCGGGCGTCGAGGCGTACGTCCGGGAGGCCGTCGAGGCGGGGGCACGCGTTCTCAAGGCGCATGTGCAGGTGGGGGCGTACGACCCGGCCGACGAACTCCTCGATCCCGCCTGGGGATTGCTGGCCGATGCCGGGGTTCCCGTGGTGATCCACTGCGGTTCCGGGCCCGCCCCGGGCAGACACACCGGCCCCGAGCCGATCGCTCGGGTGCTGGCGCGGCACCCCCGGCTGCGACTGGTCGTCGCCCACATGGGAATGCCCGAGTACGAGGAGTTCCTCGGTCTCGCCGAGCGCTACGGGCAGGTGCGGCTGGACACCACGATGGCGTTCACCGACTTCAGTGAGGGGTTCATGCCGTTCCCCCGCCGGGCCCTGCCCCGGCTGGCCGCCCTCGGCGACCGTGTCGTCCTCGGCTCCGACTTCCCCAACATCCCCTACCCGTACGTGCACCAGCTCCACGCCCTGGAACGGCTGGGCCTCGGCGAGGAGTGGCTGCGGGCGGTGTGCCACGACAACGCGGCGGAGCTGTTCGATCTGTAGGACTGCCGCGCCGTGCGTCAGCCGGCCCTTGATATGCAAGTGACGACTTGCCTATGCTGGGGTGTGGCCGACGACCTGTTCAAAGCCCTGGCCGACCCCACGCGCCGGGTCATTCTCGACGAGCTCACCGAGAAGTCCGGGCAGACACTGTTCGAGATCTGTTCCCGACTGAGCATGAAGCATCAGCTCGGGATCTCGCGGCAGGCGGTCTCCCAGCACCTCGCCGTGCTGGAGTCCGCGGGGCTCGTCGAGACCAGACGGGAGGGCCGCTACAAGTTCCACGACCTCAACACGGCCCCACTGCGGCAGATAGCCGAGCGGTGGCAGATGACCGACACCCCCGGACCGCGGCAGGAGCACACCCCATGAAGATCCATCTGACCAGTGTCTTCGTCGACGACCAGGCCAAGGCCGAGCACTTCTACACCGAGATCCTGGGCTTCGTGAAGAAGCACGACGTCCCGGTGGGCGAGAAGGACCGATGGCTGACCGTCGTCTCACCCGACGAGCCCCACGGCACCGAACTGCTCCTGGAACCCACCGGTCATCCGGCTGCCAAGACCTACCGGGACGCCCTTGTCGAGGACGGCATCCCGCTCGCCCAGTTCGCCGTGGACGACGTGGGCGCGGAGTACGAGCGTCTGCGCGGCCTCGGCGTGCGCTTCGTCCAGGAGCCCTTGGAGATGGGCCCCGTGACCACCGCCGTCTTCGACGACACCTGCGGCAACCTGATCCAGATCGCGACGGAGCCGCAGTAGAGGGCCATCACCCGGAACAGCTCCGGCGTTCACCGGGTGACACCACCGGCAGCACCCCGGCGCTCGGGCGTCTCGGCCGCCGAGGCCACCTGGCCGCCGCCGAAGCCGCACGGGACGCGGGCGTCACCGTCTGCCTCGACGTCGCCCACCGCTCCCGGCTGTGGACCGCCGGCCGGGGCGCGCACCGTACTGCGGCCGATGTCGGCGCACGTCGACCTGCTCATCGCCTCCGACGGGCTGACCGACCGGGCGGACCGGCGGCGGCAAGGCTGTCGACCTGGTCGGGGCGAGCGACGACTTCGTGGGCGGATACCTGTCCGGCATCCTCCACCGCGCCGACCGCCCCGCCCGTCATGGCCGTGCCGTCACCACCGCGGCCTTCGCCGTCGCCACTCGCGGCGACTGGGGGGAGGGCCTGCCACGGGGGAGGAACCCGACGTGCTGGAGGAACCCGACCTGCTGGACGAGCCCGACGGCACGACCGCCCGCTGATCGGCGGGCTCAGGCGGGTGAACCGGTCGCGGTGCCGCCCGACTTGGTGACGTGGTACGTCGCCGTCGCACCGCTCCAGAAGTGGAAGGTGAGCGTCACCCGGGAATTCTCCCGCAGGGAGGTGAAGAACTCGGCCGTCAACTTGATGGAGTCGTCGGTGTAGGCCGAGAACGCGGTGTCCCACTGCTGGTACGAGGTCCAGCTCGCCGGGCCCGCGTTGCTCCCGTCGTCGTACCGGGCCTCCATGGTGGCGAGCCGGTCGCCCCGGAACCGGGTCGGGACCGCCAGGCCGGTGGTGCTCCCGGAGGTGGCCGTCAGCACCGGGCTGTCGGCGGTGATCACATCGATCCGCCAGGGCACGCCCCGGGAGAACCGCGCCTCCAGCGTCGCGTTGACCCCGTACGTCCGATCGCCGGCCAGCTCGGTCAGCGCGGTGGCCGTCAGGGTGAGCCGGTTGCCGGAGAGCGTGTAGTCCCTGCCCTGGACGAGGTTGCGGGAGCCGTGGCGCAGACCCTGGAAGTCGGTTCCGTTCGGGTTGAGGGTGAGATCCTCGGCGGTGATGGCACTCGACCGCGGCAGGAACACCTCGTCGCTGGAGGCGGTCCCGGAACGGGTGGTCCAGCTCGACTTGATCTGCCCGAACAGCTCCGCGTCGCGCCACTGGAGGGTGTTGCGGTTCAGGAACTGACCGGCGTCCCACAGCATGGTGGTGAAACTCCGACGGCGGGCGTGGTCGCCCAGGAACTCGAAGTACTTGCGCTGCTCTCCCCGTTGGATGATTCCTGGACGGTTGTGGTCGTAGGCCAGCAGGGCGTACTCGCCGATGACGACGGGGATGCCGCGCGCGGTGAACGCGGCGTGCACGCGGTCGAAGGTGGCGGTGAGGTCCTGCTTCGAGGTGGCGTCGAACCGGGTGTACCCGGCGATGTTCACACTGAACGGCCACCAGCCGTAGAAGTGGACCGTCGTGGCCACCATGGGGTCGCGCAACTCCGCCAGTTCGGCGGCCAGCGCGTCGAGCCGGCCCTGATCGGCGTTGGTGTACAGGGTGGGCAGCACGAGCAGCCGGTTCGCGTTGCCGCCGCCGGAGTCGCGGACGATCCGGTGGAAGACGCTGTTGAGCTCGGCCAGCAGCCGGTAGTTCTCGTCGTCGCCCGAGGTGTCGGAGAACGTGGGCTCGTTGATGCTCTCCAACGCCAGCCGGGGCGACCTGTCGCGGAACTCCGCCGCTATCTGCGTCCAGGTGGCGCGGTAGCGGGCGAGGACGGTGTCGTGGTCCGTGGAGAGGGTGTTGACCCACATCCAGGAGTCGTGGTGCATGTTCAGCAGCACGTACAGGTTCTCGTCCAGCGCCAGGTCGACGACTTGGCGCACCTTCGCCATCCAGGCCGCGTCGATCGTGTAGTCGGGGGCGCCGCCCTGGTGGATGCCCCAGGTCACGGGCAGGCGGATGCTCTTGAAGCCCTGCGACCTCACCCTCTGGAAGAGGGCCCGGGTCACCGGAGGATTGCCCCAGGACGTCTCGTCGGGGATGGCGTCGTAGGTGTTGCCCAGGTTCCATCCGGGCTGCATGGCCGCCACCGCGCTGCGGGCGGCCGGTGAACTGGCCGGGGGGACGGGGGGATCGGCGGCCCGTGAGGTGGCGGGCGTCAGCGGGAGCAGGACGAGCGCCAGGAGCAGCGCCGTCAGTCCGCTTGCGAGTCTTCTCGTCATCACGTGCACCTTCTGAAGTGGGGGTGTGCGACGCGTGGGATCGGCCCGGAGGCCGGAGAGATGCGAACTCGGAGAAAGAAAGTTTCTCTCTCAGCGGCGGAGAAATTAACATGGGGACGCGTCGGAGGCCACAGCCGCGGCGACATGAGATGCCAGAATGAACCGGGGACAACCAGCAGACGGGCGGGCGATCTTGGCGCAGCACACGGCCGACGGGCCGCCGGACGGCAACGACGGACAGGGCGACACGTCCCGGCCCGTCACGATCGCCTTCATCGCCGAGTCCGCGGGGGTGTCGGTCCCCACCGTCTCCAAGGTGATCAACGGCAGGTCCGGCGTCTCCGCGGACACCCGCGCCCGCGTCGAGGAACTGGTCGACCGGTACGGCTACCGCAAGCCGACCGGCGCCCAGCGCAACAACGTCGTGGAGCTCGTGTTCCGCGAGCTGGAGCACCTGTGGGCGGCCGAGATCATCAGGGGTGTCGAGCGGGTCGCCCGCCGCCACCGCGTGGGCGTCATGGTGTCCGAGTTCGGACTGCACGACTCGGACCCGCTCACCTGGGACGACACCGTCTCCCGGCGGCCGAACTGCGTCCTGTCCGTGGCCCAGCTCTCCGAGGCCGAGCGGGAGCAACTCAGGGCGAAGGGCATCCCGTTCGTCGTCTTCGACCCGGCCACGGAACTGCCCGACGACGTCCCGTTCGTGGGCGCCACCAACTGGTCCGGCGGCCGGGCCGCGACCCGCCACCTCACCGAACTCGGCCACCGCCGCATCGCCATGATCGCCGGCCCGCGGGACCAGCTCTACTGCTGCGCCCGCCTGGACGGATACCGCTCCGCGATGGGGGCGGCCGGCCTGCCGGTCGACCCGGAACTCGTCGTGCACGCGCCCCTGACGGGTGAGGACGGGCAGCGGGCGGCACGCTCACTGCTGGCCCTGCCGGACCGTCCGACGGCGATCTTCACCACCAACGACCTCCAGGCGCTCGGCGTCTACCAGGCGGCACGCGAGGCGGGCCTGCGGATCCCCGACGACCTGAGCGTCGTCGGATTCGACGACCTGCCGGTCGTGGCCTGGATCGACCCGCCCCTGACGACCGTGCACCAGCCCCTGACCGAGATGGCCGTGGCCGCGACCGAGCTGGCGCTCACGCTCGGCCGGGGCGAGAGGGCCCCCCAGGCAGGGCTGGAGATCGCGACGACCCTGACGGTCCGGGCCAGCACCGCCCCGCCCCCGGAAGCAGGCCGCGTGGCCATTGACCGCCCGAACGGCCCTCACTAGCCTGCTCAAGAAACTGTCCATAAGCAGCAGAGAAACTTTCGTCACTGCGAAAGGACCCTGAGGGTGACCAGCGTGTCCGAGACGGACCCCACCGTCAGCAATCCGGTGATCCCCGGCTTCTTCCCCGATCCCTCCGTCTGCCGCGCGGGCGACGACTACTACCTCGCCTGCTCCAGCTTCGAGTACTTCCCGGGCGTCCCTCTCTTCCACAGCCGCGACCTGGTGCACTGGACCCAGATCGGCAACGCCCTCGACCGCCCGAGCCAACTGCGGCTGCCGCCGGACACCGCCTCCTCCGGCGGGATCTACGCGCCCACTCTGCGTCACCACGACGGCCGCTTCTGGCTGATCGTCACCAACGTCAGCGGCGACGGCAACCTGCTGTTCACCGCCACCGACCCGGCCGGACCCTGGTCCGACCCGATCCGGCTGCCCGGGGTGCACGGCATCGACCCCGACATCGCCTGGGACGACGACGGCACCTGCTGGTGCACCACCGCCGGAGTGGGACAGATCCGCCTCGACCCCCACACCGGGGAGACGTCCGGCACCCGTCGACAGCTGTGGTCCGGAGCGCCCGGCGCCAAGGCCCCCGAAGCACCGCACCTGTACCACATCGGCGACCACTGGTACCTGCTCATCGCCGAAGGCGGCACCGAACGGGGCCACGGCGTCTCGATAGCCCGGGGCAGCACCCCCACGGGCCCGTTCGAGCCCTGCCCGGCCAACCCGATCCTCAGCCACCGCGGCACGGACCACCCCGTCCAGAACACCGGCCACGCCGACCTCGTGCAGGGGCCCGACGGTTCGTGGTGGATGGTGCTGCTCGGCGTGCGGCCCGGCGGCGGCACCCCCGGCTGGCACGTGATGGGCCGGGAGACCTACCTGGTGCCGGTCGAGTGGGTCGACGGCTGGCCCGTCGTCGGTGAACTGTCGACCGACATGCCCGCACCGCCCTGGCCCCTCGGCCCACCCGCCGTCGCGCCGGAGCGCCGGGACGACTTCGACGCTGCCGAGCTGGCGCCGCAGTGGATCTCGCTGCGCCGACGTCTCCCGGAGGACTGCACCACCAAGGAACGGCCCGGTTCGCTGACGCTACGTGCCCGTGGCGAGTCGCTCGACGACGCCGACGTGACGTTCGTGGGACGACGCCAGCAACATCCGTCGTGCCGGGTGCGCACCCTGGTGGACGTGACGGAGGGGCAGGGGCGGGGCGGCCTCGCCGTACGCCTCGACGAACTGCACCACTACTCGGTCGAGACGAGCGCCGGACAGGTGCGGGTCCGCGCCCGCATCGGCCCGTTGAGCACGGTCGTGGCGTCCCGGCCCGTACCCCCGGGGCCCGTGGTGCTGCGAGCCGAGACGGCCCCCGCGCCGATGGTCGACGCGCGGACCGGTCCCGACCTCGTCTCGCTCGGCTTCGAGGAACCGGACGGCACCTACGTCGAACTCGCCTCGCTGGACGGCCGGTACCTGTCCACGGAGGTCGCCGGAGGCTTCACCGGCCGGGTGTTCGGCATGTTCGCCTCCGCGGCCTCCGCGCACTTCGACTGGTTCGACTACGAGCCGCTGGAGAGCTGAAGCGACCGCTGCTCCCGGCGCTGCCGCTGCAGGTCCGGATCGGGCACGGGTGCGGCCGCCACCAGACGGCGGGTGTACTCGTGCCGGGGCCGGTCGCACACGTCGACGCTGTCTCCCTCCTCCACGATGCGCCCGTTCTGCAGGACCAGGGTGCGGTCCGCGAACTCCTTGACGACGGCGAGGTCGTGCGTGATGAACAGATACGCGCAGCCGAGCGTGGACTGGAGTTCGGAGAGCAGGCTCAGCGCGGCCGCCTGGGTGGTGACGTCGAGGGCGCTGGTCGGCTCGTCGCAGATGATCAGCTTCGGCTTTCGGGCGACCGCCCGGGCGATGGCGATGCGCTGGCGCTGCCCTCCGCTGAACTGTGCCGGGTACCGGTCCGCCGCGTCCTCCGGCAGCCCGACCCTGCGCAGCAGCTCGGCGATGTCCTGGCGCACCTCGCCGGGGGGCCGGGACGAACCGGCCAGCAGCGGCTCCGCCAGCGTCCGGCCCACCGGCAGCGCCGGGTTGAGCGATCCGTACGGGTTCTGGAAGATCGCCTGGAGGTCGGGGGCGAGCAGCCGGCGGGCCCGGCCGGTGAGCCGGGTGATGTCCCGGCCGTCGAGCAGGACGCGTCCGCCGCTGACCGGGGTGAGTCCCAGCACCGCTCGGCCGATGGTGGTCTTCCCCGAGCCGGACTCGCCCACGAGCGCCACGGTCTCGGCGCGACCGACCTCGAACGACACCTCCTCGATGACGGTGGTCGGGGGCTTGCGGAAACCACGGCCCGGGTAGCGCACCGCGAGGCCGTCGATCTGGAGTACGGGAGTTCCCATCACGCGATCCTGCCCTCGGTGCGAGCGATGCTGGGGGTGCTCTCGATGAGCTTCTTCGTGTACGGGTGCCGGGGCCGGTAGAAGATGTCCTCGACCGAGCCCTCCTCCACGATCCGGCCCTGCTCCATCACGATCGCGCGGTCGCAGCTGTCGGCCACGACGCCCAGGTCGTGGGTGATCAGGATGATCGCCATGCCGTGCTCGTCGCGCAGCGACCGCAGCAGGTCCAGGATCCCCGCCTGCACGGTCACGTCCAGTGCGGTGGTGGGTTCGTCGGCGATCAGCACCTTGGGCGACCCGGCCAGGGCCATGGCGATGACGACGCGCTGGAGCATGCCGCCGGAGAGTTCGTGCGGGTGCCGGCGCGCGACATCGTCCGGATCGCGCAGCTGGACGCTGGCCAGCAGCTCACGGGTCCGCTGCCGTACGGCGTCCTTGCCGCCCGGCACCTCGCTGGTGCGCCTGATCACCTCGGCGAGCTGGGAACCGATGGTGAAGTACGGGTCCAGCGCCACCATCGGCTCCTGCGACACCAGGGCGATCTCGCGGCCCCTGAGGCGCTGCAACTCCCGCTCCGGGAGGCCGCTCACACGGGTGCCGGCCAGCCAGGCCGCGCCGCTCGTCACCGCCCCGTTGGGCGGGAGCAGTCCGAGCAGGGACAGGCCCGTCACCGTCTTGCCGCTGCCGGACTCGCCCACGAGGCCGAAGATCTCGCCGGGGCGGACGCTGAAGCCGATGGAGTCGACCACGGTGCGGGGCCCCTGCGCGGTGCCGAAGGCGATGGAGTAGTCGCGCACGGCGAGGATCGCCCCGGCGGGCGGCGATGTGTCCGACGCCTCGACGGCCTTGTCGAGGGCCGCCACGGGGACGGGGCGTCGCGACCGGCCGCCGGTCGCCTGCCGCCGGTCCTGTTCGAGGTCCCGCAGGCCGTCGCCGACGAGCCCGAAGGACAGGGACATGAGGCCGATGACCCCACCGGAGACGAACAGCAGATAGGGGTCCTGCTGCATGATCTGCGCGGCCTCCCCGACCATGCCGCCCCAGCTCGGGGCGGGCGCGGGGGTGGCCAGGCCGAGGAACCCGAGGCCGGTCTGGATGGCGAGGGCGTTGCCGGAGAAGAGGAAGACCGGGACCAGCAACTGCCCGGTCAGCCGGGGGAGGATGTGCCGGGCCATGATCCGGGCCGGGCCGAGGCCGGACACCCTGGCGGCGTCCACGAACAGTTCCTCGCGCAGCGCCAGACACGTACTGCGGATGATCCGGGCGAGACCCGCGGAGGCGAAGAAGCCGAGCGTGAGCATGGCGGCGACATTGCTCTGGTAGAAGATCGCGAGCACGGCGAGCGTGATGATGACCGCCGGAACCGAGAGCATGACGTCCAGCACGGCGACGATGACCCGGTCGGTCCAGCCGCGCAGATAGCCGGCCAGCACCCCCAGCGACAAGCCGACGAAGGCGTACACCAGCACGGCCACGGCAACCCCGACCAGGGTGGGCCGTCCGCCGTAGAGGAGTCGGCTGAGCACGTCGCGGCCGAGCACGTCGGTGCCCAGCGGGTGGTTCGCCGACGGACCGGACAGCGTGTGGAGCAGGTCCTGCGCCAGGGGCGGATGCGGCGCGAGGAGCGGGGCGAGGATCACGGCGACGCTGATCCCGACGACCACGACCAGTGCCGCGGCGGCGACGGGGCGGCGCCATAGCCCGGCGAAGGGGTTGATCCTCGCCCGTGGTCGCGCCCTCGGGGGCGCCTCGACAGTGGTCATTCCGTACGTACCTTCGGGTTGAGGAGGCTGTAGAGGACGTCCACGAGCAGGTTCACCACGATGACCATGACCGTGAAGGTGATGGTGAGGCCCTGGACCACGGGCAGATCGTGCTGGTTGGTCGCGTCCACGACGGTGGTGCCCAGGCCGGGCAGGGTGAAGACGTTCTCGATGAGGATCGTGCCGGGGATGAAGGTGATCATCATCAGGCCGATCGTGGTCACCACCGGCAGTCCGCAGCCCCGGAGGGCGTGCTTCCAGATGATCGACGTGGGCCGGATGCCGGAGGCCCGCAGCGTTCTGATGTGGTCGAGGCCGAGGGTGGTCAGCATCGCGTCCCGGGTGACCTTGGAGATGAACGCGACGCCGCCGATCGCGAGCGAGATCACGGGCAGCACCAGGCCGGACGCCCACTGCCCCGGCGACTCGGCGAACGGGGTGTACCCGGTCGCGGGGAAGAAGGCGAACTCGACGGCGAACACGGCTACCAGGACCAGGGCGATCCAGAAGTTGGGCACCGCGCTGCCCAGCAGCGACACGACGTCGAACACCCGGCGGCTGACCCGGCCACGTGTCGCGCTGTACACGCCGAGCGTCACGCCGACCACGGTCGCGACGACGGTGCCTCCGATCACCAGCGCCAGGGTGACCGGCAGGCGTTGCCCGATCAGCCCCAGCACCGATTCACCGGAGAACAACGAGTTGCCGAGGTCGCCGCGCACGGCGTCGCGGAGGTAGAGCCAGTACTGCACGACGACCGGCTGGTCGAGATGCATGGCGGCCCTCAGCGCGTCGTACTGTTCCTGCGTCGCGTTGATGCCGAGCACCGTTCGTGCCGGGTCTCCCGGCACGAACGACTCCAGGAGGAAGGTGATCGCCGAGACGATCACCAGCAGCGGCACGGACAGCGCCAGCCTGCGGAGAATGATGGGAAACATCGGCCCTCGTCAGCTGGTGGTCCACAGGGTGTTGGAGGTCAGCTGCGCGCCGCCCTCCGGGAACTTCACCCCGCGGAGCTTGCTGTTGTACATGACGATCGTGTCGGTACCGGAGACCGGCAGGGCGAGCGCCTTGCGCACGATCACATCGGTGAGGTCGACCGACGCCTGCGCGCCGGCCTTCGGGCCCGCCGCGGCGAGCCGGGCGTACGCGGCGTCGACGTCCGGGTCGGCCACGCCGAAGACGTTCATGATGCCCGTCTTGGTGAAGGGCGGCTGCTGTGCGTAGAAGTTGGCCTCGCCGCCCGTGCCGGGCGAGAGCACGGTGGCCGCGTACTTCTTCGTCAGCAGGTCGTTGATCCAGCCGCCGAAGTTGGTGGCGGCCCGCAGCTTCAGCTTGACGCCCACCTTGGCGAGCTGGCCCTGCACGGCCTGCACCATCTTGGTCGTCGAGGGGTCGAACGACCCGTAGTTGACCGGGATGGTCAGGCCCTTCGCGTAGCCCGCCTCCTTGAGCAACTTCTTGGCCTTGGCCGGGTCGTAGGGGTACATGTCCGCGGCGGCGGTGCTGTAGCCGTCGTAACCGGGCATCTGCGGCTGCGACACCGGGGTTCCGTAGTCGCCGTAGACCGCCTTCGTGATCGCGGAGCGGTCGACGGCGAAGTTCAGCGCCTGCCGGACCCGCTCGTCGCCGAGGCCCTTGACGACGGTGCCGTCTCGGTCGAGGAGGAACAGACCCGCCCAGGTGGTGGGCTTCTGGAGCGTGGTGATCGCCTTGTTGCCCTTGACCGTCGGCGCCACGTCCGGGGTGCCGTACATGAGGTCGATCTGCCCGGACTTCAGGGCCTGCACCTGGGAGTTGGCGTTGGGCATCACCCGGACGGTGATCTTCTTGAAGTGGATGGCGTCCTGGTCGTAGAAGTTCTTGTTCGGGACGTAGACATAGTGGTCGCCGGAGACCGACTGCTTGGCGTCGTAGACGTAGGGTCCGGCGCCGAAGGTCGTGGAGGCCAGCTTCTTCGGGGCCTTCAGCCCGGCGGGGCTGACGATGGCGCCGCCCATGTACGGGGGAGTGAACAGGGTGCCCATGTCGGGGTTGGGCGTGGGGCTGGTGACCACGACGGTCGAACTGTCGGGGGTGGAGAACGTCAGCGGACGGAACCAGGCGGCGGCGGGCCCACTGCCCTTCTGGAAGTACTTGAACGAGTTGACGACGTCGGCGGCGGTGAGCGGCGTGCCGTCGGCGAACTTCACGCCCTTGCGCAGACGCAGCTCGAACTTGGTGTTCTTCTTGCCGACGTAGCCCCACTTGTCCGCCAGGCCTGCCCCGAGGTTGCCGTCCGGCTTACGGGTCAGCAGCGTCGCGTAGGCGGGGTCCATGTAGTTCAGGAAGGGCCCGACGGCGACCTGAGAGGGATCCAGGCTGTTGGGCGCGGAGGACAGGGCGATGGTCAGGTCGACCGGACCGGCGCTGCCGCCGCCGCTGGTGCTCTGTCCACCACCGCAGGCGGCGAGCGTGAGCGTGGCCACCACGCAGATCGAGGCCTGGAGTGCGGTTCTTCTCTTCATCGAGGGTCTCCGAAAGGAAAAGCGGGCCGAATTGAGGAGGTTGCGAGGGAGTGGGCCACCAGGGCGCGGGGCTCGGTGGGCGGATCCGCCGGTTTTCACGTGAGGGGCCGGCGGGGCCGGCGGACATGCGGGGCGATGCCGGCCCGACGGACGGGACCCACCGCGGTGCACCCGGAGGGTCACTCCGTCTCGTGGGCGTCGCGGGGAGTCTGCTTCAATGACGGCGATCGGATGAGTCGGTTGGGCGTCCCATCGCGAAACCCCACATCATCACTACTTGGAGTAGCTTTAACGTGTCGCTAACACGTTAAAGTGGATGCCCGTAAACTAACTGTGTCTCCTGCGTCGCGCAAGAGGTTCGTGGAAGGTGGTCGACGATGGCACCGCGAGGCGCGAGAGTGACGAGTGCGGACGTGGCCCGCGAGGCCGGTGTGTCCCGGGCGACGGTGAGCTTCGTCCTCAACAACACGGCACACCAGAAGATCACCGACGCGACCCGTCAGCGGGTGCTGGACGCGGCCCGCAAGCTCGGCTACGCCCCCTCGGCCGCGGCCCGGACCCTCCGCTACGGACGTTCCGACGTGGTGCTCGGCCTGCTGCCCGACTGGCCGCTCGGCTACGCCACCGGTCTCCTCGTCCAGGAGCTGACCCTCGCGTTCGCGAAGCGCGATCTCACCTTCGTCGTCCACTCCAGCATCCGCGGGGCCCGTCCACTGGGCGAGATCTGGAAGGCCCTCACCCCGGCCGCCGTACTGGCTTTCGCGCCGTTCTCCGAGGCCGACCACGCGGCGATGCGGACCGCGGGCACCGAGGTGATCGCCGCCCTGTACGAGGACACGGGGCTCGGGGAGGAGGAGGGCATCACGAGTGCGAACGCCATCGGTGCCGTCCAGGCCCGCCACCTGGCGGCCTCCCACCGGCGTCTGGGGTACGCCTACCCCGACGACGAGAGGGTCGACGTCTTCGCCAGGCCGCGCCTGGACGGCGTCCGCAAGGTCTGCGCCGAACTGGGACTGCCCGCCCCCGAGGTCCGGACCGTCCCGCTGGCACCCGGCGCCGCCGCAGAGGCGGTACGGTCCTGGCTCGCCGCCGATCCGCCGGTCACCGGCATCTGCGCCTTCAACGACGACGTGGCCGTGAGCGTGCTGTCCGGTCTGCGACAGCTCGGCCTCGAAGCCCCCGGGGACATGGCGGTGGTCGGCGTGGACAACACCCCTGCCGCGGCGGCGTCCTGGCCACCGCTGACCACCGTCGTCCAGGACCTCCCCGGGATCGCCGAACTGTACGCGGACTCGGTGCGGGCCGCGCTCGACGGCACACAGGCCACCGGGATCCCCGTGGAACCGCACGTCAGGCTGGAGATCCGCGGATCGGCCTGACGTGCGGAGCCGTCACGCGGCCGAACGGAGGGGCGGGTGCCCAGAACCTCGGCGGGTGCCCAGGATCCGGGTCCTTGAGCGGTCCACGCTCGGTCCGCCGCCGGCCGCGTCCACTGCCCGTCCGCCGTCCTTCGGCGTGCCCGGCCCCCTTCGGCGTGCCCACTGTGCCGGGCCCACGCCCACCTGACATCACCGAAAGAGGTCACCATGCCCCTGGACCCCTACCTCGCGGAGAGACTGCACCTGCTCGCCGGCCTCACCCTCGCCGATCTCGCCGACCCGGACGCGCGGTCGAGGTTCGGCGCGTTCATGCGGGATCCGGCGGAATGGACGCAGCCCGACGTCGCCGTCGAGGACCACGAGATACCCGGACCGCACGGCCCCGTGCCCGTACGGACGTACACGCCCGCGCACCACGCCACCAGGGCCGTCCTGTGGGCGCACGGCGGCGGTTTCGCCGGCGGCGACCTCGACATGCCCGAGGCGCACGTCGTCGCGGCCGAACTGGCGGCACGGGCCGGGGCCCTGGTCGTCTCCGTCGGCTACCGGCTGGCGACGGGCGGGGTCCGCCACCCCGTTCCGCCGGACGACGTCCACGCCGCGTGGCGGTGGCTGAGGACCGAACAGGCCGCCGACGCCGAACTGGTGGCCCTCGGCGGAGCGAGCGCGGGCGCGGCGCTGGCACTGTCCGCCGCGCTGCGGGACCGGGACGAGTCGCTGCGGCCGGCCGATCTCCTGCTGCTCGCCTACCCGTTCGCGCACTTCCCCGTGCCGGCCCTGGACGGCAAGACCGTCGCCGAGATGGCGGACCTGCCGCCGACGATGCGGTTCACCACGGCGGACATCGAGTTCATGGTGGAGAACTACGTCGGCCGGCTCACCGACCTCCCGCGCGAGGCGCTGCCGGGCGCCGCCCCGCTGCACGGCCTCCCGCCCGTCCGCGTCCTGATCTCCGAGTACGACGACCTGCGGCCCTCGGCCGAACTGCTGGCACGGCAGTTGACCGCGTCCGAGGTCGACGTCACGACCTACCTGGCCGCGGGCATGCCGCACGGCCACCTCAACCGGACCCCGGCGCTCGCCGAGGTCGACCGGTCGCTCGACTTCTTCGCCGACGCCCTGCGCTGAGGCAGGGAAGAGCGGCCCGCCGCGTGTCAGGGAGCAGCGGGCCGCCCGTGTGCGGGCCCGGTCGGACCGGGCGTGAGGGGGCCTAGGCCGACGGGCTCCCGGGGTGCGCGGCTCCCTGGGGCGACGCGGGACGCAGGGACAACAGGTGGCTGCCGGAGGCGAGTTCACCGACATCCTCGGCGGGATGCCAGCCCTCGGGAGCGCTGAACCGTCCCGTGGTGCCGGGCGGCAGCACGGCCCGCACCGTGAGGGTGTCGCCACTGATCGACCAGGCGACGGACGCGGTGCCGTACGGGGTGACGATCGAGGCCTCGGCGGAGGTGAGCGTGGCGCCGGGACGGGGCGCGAACTCCATGGTGCGGTAGCCGGGGGAGACGGGCCGTAGCCCCGCCACGGACCGGTAGAGCCATGCGGCGACGGCGCCGTAGGCGTAGTGGTTGAACGACAGCATCGTGCCGGCGTTCTCGACGTCGATGGTGCCGTCGGGACGGATCGCGTCCCACCGCTCCCACATGGTCGTGGCGCCACGGGCGACCTGATAGAGCCAGCCCGGACACTCGGGGTTGAGCAGCAGCTCGTACGCCTCGGCCACATGGCCGGTGTCGCCGAGGGCGGGCAGCACGAACGGCGTGCCCAGGAAACCGGTGGCGATCCGGCCGCCGCCCGCGCGCACCAGGGCGGCCAGGGCCTTGCCGACGTCGGCGCGCTCGCCGGCGGGCGCGATGCCGAAGCAGAGGGCGAGCGCGCAGCCCGTCTGCGTGGTGCGGGCGTGGTCTCCCCACGTGCGCCAGGCGGCCTCGGC
This sequence comes from Streptomyces akebiae, assembly GCF_019599145.1. Classification (NCBI taxonomy): domain Bacteria; kingdom Bacillati; phylum Actinomycetota; class Actinomycetes; order Kitasatosporales; family Streptomycetaceae; genus Streptomyces; species Streptomyces akebiae. The sequence goes on from NZ_CP080647.1 coordinate 10,045,160, forward strand.
GGTACGCCGGTGCAGGGCCGCGTACCGTTCGACGTCGTCCGGGCGGTCCAGTACGCGGGCCGCGTCGGCGAGCAGCCGGGCGCTGTGCGCGACGAAGGCGGTGGCGACGTACCCGGAGTCGGTGGTGGCGCGCGCCGGGTCCTCCGGGGGCGCGGTCGGGTCGAGCCAGTCACCGAGTTGCGCGTTGCCGCTCCACGTCCCGTCGTCGTCCAGGTGGGCGACGGTGAACTCGACCCAGGCGCGCATCGCCGGGTAGTGGCGCTCCAGCATGCCGGGGCGGCCGTACGCCTCGAAGAGGGCGGTCGGCACGACCGTGGCGGCGTCGCCCCAGCCGGCGGCGGCTCCCGCGAACGGCAGCTCGGCGGGCGGCAGTTCGCCGAGCGGTACGTCGGGGACCACCATCGGGACCGCGCCGTCCGGCCCCTGCTCGATGCGGAGGTCGGTCAGCCAGCTGTCGAGGAAGGAGGCGCTGTCGAACGTGGCGCAGGCCGTCGGGGCGAAGGCCATGATGTCGCCGGTCCAGCCGAGCCGCTCGTCCCGCTGCGGGCAGTCCGTCGGCACGGCGAGGAAGTTGCCGCGCTGGGAGCGTACGACGTTGGCGTACAGGGTGTTCACCCGTTCGTCGGAGCACCGGAACTCGCCGATGCGCCGCAGATCGCTGGACACGACGTCGACCTCGACCGCGCTGACTCTCACCCCCGGGGAGGCGACGATCTCGGCGTACCGGAAGCCGTGGAAGGTGAACTCCGGGGCCAGCTCGGCGCTGTCACCGGCCAGGGTGTACTGGTCGGTGGCGCGGGCGCCGCGCAGGATGCTCGTCAGCAGGCGGCCGTCGGCGTCGAGGACCTCGGCGTGCCGGACGGTGACGGTGCCGCCCCGGGGCCCGTCGACGCGCAGGCGCAGCCAGCCGGTCAGGTTCTCGCCCGCGTCGACGGCGATCGTGCCGTCGGGCAGGGTCCGCTGCTCGGGCCGCACGACCTGGACGACGCGCACGGGCGGATGGGCCCGTTGTGCCAGCCCCTTCGGCAGGGGCAGGACGGCGACGGGTTCCCAGCCGGCGTCGACGAAGCCCGGCAGACGCCAGCCGCCGGGTTCGTGGCGCAGGTCGCGTTCGCAGCCGTCGTACAGGTCCGCCGCCAGCAGGTCGCCGTAACCGCCCTTCCAGTGGCGGTCGGTGGTGATCGTGACCCTGGTCCCGTCGGCCAGGTCCACCTCGAGCTGGGCGAGCAGCGCCGTCGTGTCGCCGTAGACGTCGCGGTTCTTGTGCCAGGTGAGGTGGCCGCGGACCCAGCCGTCGCCGATCGCGGCCGACAGCGCGTTCGCGCCGGGCCTGAGCAGGCCGGTGACGTCGTAGGTGGCGTAGAGCAGCCGGTTGGGGTAGCTGGTCCAGCCCGGTTCCAGCAGGTCGTCGGAGACGGTGCGGCCGTTGACGGCGGTGCGGTGCGCGCCGAGCGAGGTGACGTACAGCCGCGCGGACACCGGCTCCGCCGGGAGGTGGAACTCCCGGCGGAGCAACGGCACCGGGCCGGGGGAGGTACGGCCCCGGTCATCGGGCAGGTGGACGGGGCGGGCCGCCCAGTCCACGTCGTCGAACAGCGCGGCCTCCACCCGGGCGTGGTCGCTCCACCGCGTCCACCCGAGGTCGGTGCGGACGCGGACGCGCCAGTAGCGGACCTCGCGACTGGCCAGTGGTTGGGCCGGCCACGGGTGATCGGTCACCGTGTCGGCCCCGACCTCCCCGCTGGACGTGGTGTCCTCGAAGGACGGGTCGGTCGACACCTCGATCTCGTAGGCGTGTTGGAGGATGCCCGGCCGTTCGCCGGTGAGCGACCAGGACAGGCGCGGCATGGGGTACGCGGTGGCGACGAGACCGGAGTCGTCCGCCGTGCGCAGGCCCGTCACCGAGGTCGTGGTGTCCGTCGTGTGCGGTGCCGTGGGACCGGACGTTCTCATGGCTGGAGGTGCCTCCGGAAGAAGCTGAGCGTGGACCCGTGCAGTGCGGTGCGGTGGGGGACGCTTCCCCAGGCGTGGTCCGCGCCTTCGACGATCTCCAGCTCGGCGTTCCGGCCGTAGTGGTCCAGGTAGCGTCGTGCGTACTCCAGGGGTGCGACGACGTCCTTGTCACCGTGCAGGATGCGGACCGGACCGGTGTACGCGCCCGACCGTCCGTAGACGTCGAGGCCCGCGATGTCCTCGACGAGCGCGGCGCTCATCCGGTGGCCGTCGGCGTCGACGTAGCCCTTCTCGGCGATCTCGGGGGCGAGTTCACGGCCCTTGAGGTAACCGCTGCCGATCTCGAACGGGGCGACCGCGGCCGGGGACCACAGGCACAGCGCGGCGATCCGGGGCTCCTCGGCGGCCGTGATCCCGGCGACCACGCCGCCCATGCTCATGCCGACCAGGCCGACACGGTCCGGGTCCACGAAGTCCAGGGTGCGGACCGCGCCCAGGACGGCGCGGGTCTCGGCGATCTCGCCCGTGATGGTCACGTCGAAGAAGTCACCGTCGCTCTCGCCGTGGCCCGAGAGGTCGAACCGCACGGACGCGATGCCCTCGGCCGCCAGCAGCCGTGACATGGCGACGAAGTTCGGCAGTTCGATCCGGTTGGAGGTGAAGCCGTGGACGAACACCACCGTGGGGTGGCGGGTCTTTGGCGGGCCTTCGGGGATGTGTAGCGTGGAGCGCAGCGTCAGGCCTGCGTGAGGGAAATCGTGGTGGCGGATCAAGGCACAGCCTTTTCGGTCGTGTCGGGGGTGGGAGCGCCGCTCGGGTCGGCGGGCTCCACGCGCTGGACGGCGTCGGCGGGCTCCTCGGACCGGGCGGTCCGGGCCAGGCGTGGCACCCAGAGCAGACCGATGACCGCGGAGAGCACGGTGACGCCGAGGAGCAGGCCGAAGAACAGCCCGGTGTGGCCCAGCGCGAGTGCGGGTGTGCCCAGGGCGGCCAGTCCGGCGAGAGCGCGGGTGAAGGCCATGGTCACGCCGGTCGCGGTGGCCCGCAGCAGGGTGGGGAAGAGTTCCTGGGACCAGATTTTGTAGATGGACTCACCGGCGAAGGCGTTGCCCAGGCCGGAGACGAGCATGACGGCGACCAGGGTGAATTCGCCGGGTCCGAACAGCGCGGGCAGGGCCCAGGCGGTGACGATCAGGGCGGTCCCGGCGGCGAACCAGGCGTGCCGGGCGGGCCGGTCGACCACGCGCATGAACACCAGGCCCGCGACGAAACCCACCGGGAGCCCGAGGAGCGTCAGCTGCGAGTACCGAGCGACCTCCCCCTCGGCCAGAGCGGTCCACAGGAAGGTGCCGAACTGACCGAGGGTGTTCGCCCCGAGGTTCCAGGTGGCGTAGTAGAGGCCCGTCGCGAGCAGGGCGTACACGGTCGGGGCCCGGAAGAGATCCCGGACACGGCCGAACTCGACGCTCTCCGAGGCGGAGTTGGGGTGGGCGTCGGCGGCCCGGCGCGCGGCGGCCCACTCGGCCGACTCGCTGAGGGTGAGCCGCAGGAGCAGGACGACGACGGCCACGACCAGCAGATGCGCGAAGAGGACGCGGCCGCCGAGCATGCCCTGCGCTCCCATGAAGGAGCTGAGCAGCAGGACGGCCACGATGCCGGCGAGCCAGAGCATGCCGGAGAACACCACCATGGTGCCCTTCCTGCCCTCGGGCGCCTCCTCGTTGACGAGCGCGAGCGACACGGGGAGGTCCGCGCCGATGGCGAGACCGGTGGCGATCACACCCGCGAACAGCAGCGCGGGGCTCGCCGCCGCCAACAGCGGCAGGACACCGGCCGCGTACAGGACGAGCGAGCAGGTGAAGACCGTCCGGCGGCCGAACCGGTCGCCGAGCCGGCCGCCGAACAGCGCACCGGCGGCGAACGCCAGGGTCTGCAGTCCCAGCAGGGAGCCGATGGTCCCGGGGGCGAGTTGCAGCGGTGCGGCGTAGTAGCCGCCGATGGCGATCCCCGACGTCACCAGGGCGGCGGAGTCCAGATAGGAGGCCATGCCGGCGAGCGTCGCTGTCTTCCAGGGATTGCTCGTGGGGTGTGTGGGGCCAGACATGGGTCCTCTTCGCTGAGTACCGGAGACTGCGCGTGTGGGGGAGTGCCGCATACGGCTTCGGAAGTGCCGCATGTCGGTACGGGTGGTGGCTACGGAGTGTTACTTAAACGCGCCACTTAAACGTGTAGGTTGACTGAGCGGGTAAGCTAGCCCGCGATCGCGGGCTTTGGCAAGGGGCCAGAGAGATCGCCGAGGCGACCCGTAAGCGGGTGTGGGAGGCCGCGGCCCGGCTCGGCTACGCGCCCTCGGCGGCGGCACGCGCGCTGCGTACGGGACGTTCCGACATCGTGCTCGGGGTGCTGCCGGACTGGCCGATCCACCATGTGCTCGGACGGCTCATCCAGCAGCTGACCCACGCCTTCGCCGAACACCAGCTCACCTTCCTCGTGCACTCCTCGGCGCAACCCGCCCGGCCCCTGCGGGAGGTCTGGAAGGCCCTGACGCCCGCCGCGGTCCTCGCGCTGAACCGGTTCCCCGAGAGCGAGGCCGAGGCCATGCGCGCGGTCGGCATCGAGGTCGTCATGACGATGCACGGCGCGTCCTCGCAGGACGGCCACGCCCCGCCGGCGGCCCCACTGGTGTCCGAGGAACCGATCGGCGCGCTCCAGGCCCGCCATCTCGCCGCCTCGCACCGTCGCCTCGGCTACGCCTACCCGGACCTGCCACGCCTCGATGTCCTCGCCCAGCCGCGGCTGGACGGCGTCCGGCAGGTCTGTGAGGAGCGCGGTCTCCCCGAACCCGTCGTCCGCAGTGTCCCGCTGGAGCTGGACGGTGCCACGGAAGCCGTGAAGGCCTGGCTGGCCGCCGACCCGCCGGTGACGGGCGTCTGCGCCTTCAACGACGACATCGCCATGGCCGTGCTGCTGGGCGCGCAGGCCCTCGGGCTGGACGTCCCGGGGGACCTCGCGGTGATCGGCGTCGACGACATCCCCAGCTCCGCCCTCCTGCGACCGTCCCTGACCACGGTCGTCCGCGACACCGACACCCTCGCGCGGGGTCTGGCCCGCCGCGTGGTCGACGCGCTCGACGGGAAGGCGACGCTCACCGCGCGGATCGAGGACCCGCTCGGCATCGAGCATCGGGACTCGACCTGAGGGGGTGCCTGCGGCGGCGGAGCCCAGGCGCGCCGTGCTCGGAGCCGGTGTCCGCGCAGCTGGATCGTCGGGCTCCGTGAGCAGCTGGAGGACGCGCTCGCCGAGGGGCTGGACGGTGGACCGGACAGCCGGTTACTGTTCCGCCCGTCACGCGGCGCAACGTGTTCCGGGCCGGGGGCGGGACGAGTGCGGCACAGGCCGGCACCACGACCGGACGGGGCCGGCACCACGACCGGACGGGGCCGGCACCGCGACCGGAGGGGCCGGCACCGCGACCGGAGGCCGCCGGAGTGAGGCCGCACGCCCCGTCGGAGAAGGCGCACACGGGCTCTCGCCGTGACCATCCCGTTCCAGTCCTCCGGCCTCAGGGCCCGCCACGCGGAGAGCCGGGCACCCACGCCGCCTCCCCGGGGCCGCGGCCCGCCGAGCCGTAGCACCGGGGCCCCGGCCCCCCCACGTCGGCCGAACCGCGCTGTCGCCCCGCGGCGGCACTCTTCCTCGCCGGAACCGCGGTCACACAGACGATCAACTCCCAGGAGGTTCAGATGACCACACCCCCGCCGCCCTTCGACCCGGAGCTGGCCGCCGCTCTCGTGGAACTGGGCGATCAGGCGCCGACCAGCGCGACCCCGGACGACATCCCCGCGGCGAGGGAGCGGCTCAACGGCGACGTCCCCCTCCTGACGAACGACGAACTGAGCTGTGGCGGACTCTTCGAGGTCCACGAGCGGTCCGTGCCCGGCCCGCCGGGCGCGCCGGACGTCTCGTTGCTCGTCTGCCGGCCCACATCCGTGCCCGGTCCCCGCCCGATCGTCTACTTCACCCACCCCGGCGGCATGATCGTGGGCACCAACCGGCTGGGACTGCCGCTGGACTGGGCCGAGGAGCTGGGCCTGGTGGTGGTGTCGGTGGAGTACCGGCTCGCCCCCGAACATCCGTACCCGGCACCGGTCGAGGACTGCTACGCGGGCCTGCTGTGGACGTCGGCCCACGCCGAGGAGATCGGTGGCGATCCGGACCGCATCGTGCTGGCGGGAGGCAGCGCCGGCGGTGGACTCGCCGCGGCCCTCGCCCTCCTCGCCCGGGACCGCGAGGGTCCCCGTGCCATAGGTCAGCTGCTGATGTGCCCGATGCTCGACGACCGCAACGACACCTGGTCCGCCCACCAGATGGCCGGGCTCGGCGTATGGGACCGAACCGCCAACGAGACAGGCTGGAATGCCCTGTTGGGCGAGGCGCGCGGCACCGACGACGTCCCGCCGTACGCCGCTCCCGCCCGCGCGGTCGACCTCTCGGATCTCCCTCCGGCCTTCATCGACGTCGGGTCCGCCGAGACCTTCCGGGACGAGGACGTCACCTACGCCTCCCGGATCTGGCAGGCCGGAGGACGTGCCGAACTGCACGTGTGGCCGGGCGGTTTTCACGGCTTCGACGGCCTCGTGCCGCAGGCCGCGCTCTCGGTCGACGCCCGGGAGGCCCGGCTGCGCTGGCTTCGGCGGCTCCTCGGGGAGTGAGTGACGGTCCCCCTCACCCCTGAGCCGTACCGAGCAGCCTGCCGGGGCGTCGGCACCGCTGGTCTTCCCGTCACAGTTCCCGCCGAGTCTTCCCGCAACGTCTTCTCTCTGCATCGAGCCGACCGGCCCGCCGCCGACCTGCCCGCCGCCGACCTGCCCTCCGCCGACCTGCCCGCCGCCGACCGGCTCGCGTCGACCGCCCCCCGCCGACCGGTGGGTCGAGCCGCCGGGCCTTGATCAGGAGCGCGGCATGTGAAGTGACGTCCGTGTCTGTTCGACCTCCACGTCGTCGGTGAAGGTGCCGGCCGCCGTCACGCCGCCGAGGAGCGCGGTGGCGAGTGCCGCGGCCATCGCGAGCGTCCGACGGCGCGGCCGCAACCGACTGTTCCGAGGCACGGGCGGGGTCTCGGCGGGCGGCCCGCACGCGATGGCCACGCGCGCGTCCAGCCACGCCTCCGCCTCGTCCGCCCGCACTCCGCAGGCCGCCACGAACGCGGCGACCAACTCCTCGCGGGGCAGGCGGTCCCTGCCGAGCATGGTCGCCGCCGTGGAGTAGGGCAGGGTGTGGCCCGCTTCCGTCGCGCGGCGTTCCAGTTGGCGGTAGCTGAGGCCCGACCACGCCTTGAGGCGGCGGAGCGCCGCCACGAAGGCGACCGCGTCGGTGTCCGGCGGTGTGGGCGGTGCTGTGGTCATCGTGGTTCCCCCTGTTCGACCTGGACGTACACGGGCTCGCACAAGCTCGAACACCATCATGGCTTGAGAAGCGGCTGGAGCGATGGCCAACCTCGGGACGGATTCCCGATGTTGGAGGTCACATGGGCAGGACCCCGTCTCACCACCGCCACGGCCACCCGTCTCACCACCGCCACGGCCACCCGCACCGCCCCCGTCACGGCCGCGGCCACCGCCGTCGTACGGCCGTCGCCACCGCCTTGGCCGCGCTGCTGATGCTCGCCGGGTGCGCCGAAGGGGCCGGTGCCGACGAGTCGCGGGGGCGCGCCGCGAAGTCCCGGCACCGCGACGGGGAGTCGGTGGCCGACTTCCTCCGCCGCACCCTGCCCGCCGGGCCCGGTGGCACCGTGGTGGCCGCACGCGGCGACCGGCTCGTGCACTGCGGCGGGTTCGGAGCGGCGGACCGCGCCGCGGGCACTGCCGCGAGCTGCCGGACCGTGTACGACGTCATGTCGATCACCAAGCAGTTCACCGCGACCGCGATCGTGAAACTCGAGGTGCTGGGCCGCCTCCGGGTGAGCGATCCGATCAGCCGGTTCCTCGGACGGGAGCAGGCAGTGCCGGAGGACAAGCGCGGCATCACGATCGAGCACCTGCTCACGCACACCTCGGGGCTGGTCGAGGGCCTCGGCGACGACTACGACCCGGTGTCGCGGGAGGAGTTGGTGCGCCGGGCCCTCTCGTCGAAGCCGCGGTCCGCCCCGGGCAAGGAGTTCCACTACTCCAACACCGGCTACAGCCTGCTCGCCGCGATCGTCGAGGAGGCGTCCGGCGAGGCGTACGAACGGTTCCTGGCCCGGCACCTGTTCCGGCCGGCCGGGATGGAACAGACCGGCTATGTGCTGCCCCGCTGGCCTCGGCACCTGGTCGCGGTGGAGTACGACAGCGAGGGGCGTGCCCAGGGCAGGCCCTTCGACCATCCCTGGGCCGCCGACGGGCCGTACTGGAACCTGCGCGGCAACGGCGGCATGCTCTCCACCGCCCACGACATGTTCCGGTGGCACCGTGCGCTCCTGGGGGACGAGATCCTGCCGGCGCCGGCCAGGGACAAGCTCTTCGCACCTCGCGCGGCGGAGCCGGAATCGGAGAACTCGTACGGATACGGCTGGAGCCTGCGCGACACCCCGGACGGCCGGCTCGCCTGGCACGACGGCGGCAACGACTGGTCCCTGGGGCTCGTGAGCCGGTCCCTGCGCGACGGCGTCCTCGTGTTCTGGATCAGCAACCACGCCTACCGCGAAGGTCGGTGGAACCTTGAGGACCAGGCGGAGACACTGACCACGGGCATCGCGGACCGCGTCCGCGCGGAGGGCGCCTGACCGGCCGGATCGTCCGCGTCGCGTCGTGGGGGTCAGGGCAGCCGGGGGAGTACGTCCCTGGCGGTGTGGCTGAGGATGCGAAGATCCTCCGCGAACCGCGCGCGGTCCGCCTCCGGGAGCGGGTCCAGGAAGTACTTCTTGATGTTCTCGACGTGGACCAGGGCGGCCCGCACCGTCGTCTCCTCGCCCAGCGGGGTCAGCCGTACCAGCTTTCCGCGCCGGTCGGAGGGGGACTCCGCCCGGGTCACCAGCCCCGCCGCCTCCATGCGGTCCACCAGCCGGGTGGCGCCGCCGGTGGTGAGGACCTGCTCCTGGGCTACGGCCCGCATGGACAGCCCCGGTTCACCCGCCCGCCCGAGGATGAGCAGCACCTCGAACATCAGGTGGCTGATGCCGCACTCGACTTCGAGTGCCCGCCCGAGGATGTACTCCAGCCGGTTGGCCGCACCCTGCAGCCGTCCGAACGCGAGGACGAGTTCATGGTCGGCTGCCTCCTTCGCCGTACTGATGCCTGCCTGTTCACTCACGGCCGCGCCGCCCCTCTCCCGATCCCGCTGCGGATCCCCACAGCCACCGTACCGATCATGCCGGGGTGAGAGGGGCGGAGCAGACCCGGTGCCCCGCCGGGTCACGGTCGTCGTACGTCCCTGTTCCGCTGTCATCCGTCATCTTCCCGGCTCTCGTCCCAGGGGGGTGGGTAACGTTTCTCAAAACTCGACATCGGCGGCGACGGTTCACTCGGCGAAGCGGGCCGTGGACCGGCGTGCCACCAGCCTGGGCGAGAGGATCACCTTGGTCGACGGGCGGGCGCGGTCGGCGATCCGCTCCAGGAGCAGGCGTACGGCGTTGCGGCCCATCTCCTGGCCGCACTGGTCGACGCTGGTGAGCGAGATCGGGCCGTAGGCGGCGAACGTGGTGTTGTCGTATCCGGCCACCGAGAGGTCGCCGGGCACGGACAGGCCGGCCTCGGCCACCGCGTCGAGCACGCCCATCGCGGCGATGTCGGCCCCGGCGAAGACGGCCGTGGGCCTGGCCGGGGCGGGGCGGCCCAGCAACTCCCGCGCCGCCCGGTGGCCGCCCTCCTGGCTGTAGCTGGTGGAGATCACGTCGATGAACTCCTCCAGCCCGTGCACCCGCATGGCCTGCCGGTATCCGTCCGCGCGCCGGGCGTTGGGCATCTCCGCGAGACGCGTCGGATCGGTCTCGTGGTGCTCGATGTGGGCGATCCGGCGATGCCCGAGACCGACGAGATGCCGGACGACCAGGGCCGCGCCCTCGGTGTCGTCGTCGGCCACGGTGTCGTACGCGGGCGAGGAGCCGTGGCGGCCGACGACGACGGTGGGGACCGCGCCGGCGACATGTTCCAGGTGGGCGCGTGACGAGACCGGGGCGACCAGGACGAGACCGTCCATGCCGCGGTCGATCATCGCCTCGGTGACCCGGGCCTCGGCCTTCTCCCCGTTGCAGCCCGGCCCCAGGAACACCTGGTAGTCGGTCTCCTCCAACGAGTCGGTGACGCCGTCGAGGATCTCGGGGAAGAACGGGTTGCGGATGTCGGGCAGCATCACACCGATCGTGTAGGTCTGCCCCCGCAGGCCGCGGGCCCCCGCGTGCGGCCGGTAGCCCAACTCCTCGATCGCCCTGCGCACCTTGGTCTGCATCTCGGGGCTGGCCCCGTAGGCGTTGCGCAGCACCTTGGACACCGAGGTGACGGAGACCCGGGCGTGACGCGCGACGTCGACGATGGTGACCCTGCGCTGCGGTGCTGTCGGCTCCATCCGGTCCTTGCCTCTCGGGAGATCGTCCGGCCGAAGTGTAGGCCGGAACGCGCAGGTCGAACGAGGGTCCGGTTCTCGTGGGCCGAGAGTGCCGGGAGGTTCGGGCGGCGCGGGCCGTGTGACGTCGCGGCGATGTGCGCGACATCTTGACGTCACGCGGGACGCTCCTTAGGGTCTGGCCACACCCTTTGGGAAACGTTACCCAAAGCCGTACCGATTTCCCGTGGCCCGACAGCGGGCCGCTCCTCCATTCAGCACCGCACACAGCCAGGAGAGCCGGGCGCGTCCCTACGGGGCGCGGATCGGCAGATCGACACGGCACGTGATGTGAATCGTTTCAAGAGAGGGGGTTCGTCGGTGGCTCTGGCCCCGCACGAGCGGCTCGTCGACAAGGACAGGCCTCCGGTCGTGGCACCGGATCCGCGGCCCCGGTCCGCACGCACGACCCCGCCGTGGTGGTTCGCCCTGCCGGCGATGCTGCTGTTCGCCTTCGTCGTCCTGGTGCCGAGCGTCCGCGGCGTGTACTACGCCTTCACCGACTGGGACGGGCTCGACCCCGACTTCTCCTTCGTCGGCCTGGACAACTTCGCCGACATGCTCGGCGACCCCGATGCCAAGCAGGCCATCTGGCACACACTGCTGATCGCGGTGGCGATCACGGTCATCCAGAACGCGGTGGGGCTGCTGCTGGCCCTGGGGGTCAACTCCGCCATCAGGTCCCGCAACGTCCTGCGGGTGTTCCTGTTCGCGCCCGCCGTGATCACCCCGATCGTGACGGCCTACCTCTGGCGGAACCTGCTCGGCCCGGACGGAGCCGTCAACAGCCTGCTCGGCGCGGTGGGGCTGGGCGGAGCGCGGCAGGACTGGCTCGGCGACCCGGAGCTGGCCCTGTGGTCGGTGGTCGGCGTGACCGTGTGGCAGTACGCGGGCTACTCCATGGTCATCTTCCTGGCCGGCCTCCAGTCGGTGCCCAAGGAGATCCACGAGGCGGCGTCCATGGACGGGGCGGGCCCGGTGCGCCGCTTCTGGTCGGTGACCAGGCCCCTGCTCGCCCCGGCCCTCACCATCAACCTGATGCTGTCGATCATCGGCGGGATCAAACTCTTCGACCAGGTCTACGCGTTGACGGGCGGCGGGCCCGGACACGCGACCGACACCATCTCGACGCTCATCTACAAGGACGCCTTCACCCTGGGCGAGTTCGGCTACAGCATCGCGCTCGCCGTCGTCCTCACGATCATCGTGGCGGTCGTCTCGGCCGGTCAGTACGCCGCCCTGTCCCGCAACGAGAGGGCCGCGTCATGAACCGCTACGGCCGCCGCACGCTGGCGCTGGAACTGGCGATGATCGCCGCCGCCCTGTTCGTCGGCTTCCCGGTGTACGTCCTGGTCAACCTCGCCGTGCGCCCCACGTCGGACACCTCCTCGCCGATCGGTCCGACCACCTCACCCACCCTCGACAACTTCACCCAGGCCTGGCAACAGGGAGCGCTGGGCGGGGCGTTGGCCAACAGCCTGCTGGTGACGGTGTGCAGCGTCGTGGTCGTGCTGGCCGTGTCGTCGCTCGCCGCGTACCCGCTGGCCCGGATCACCGCCCGCTGGTCCCGGGGGACGTATCTGACGATCCTGCTCGGCCTCGCCCTCCCCTTCCAGCTCGCCTCCCTGCCGCTGTACCAGACCATGCGCGACCTGGGTCTGCTCGGCACCCCCTGGGCACTGGTCCTCTTCTACTCCGGCCTCCAGGTGCCGTTCACCGTCTTCCTCTACGTCGGCTTCCTGCGCGCCCTGCCCGGCGACTTCGAGGACGCGGCCCTGATCGACGGCTGCACACCCCTGCAGAGCTTCCGGTACGTGGTCCTGCCGATGCTCAAACCCATCACCGTCACGGCCCTCGTGCTCAACACGGTCGCCGTGTGGAACGACTTCTTCACCCCGTTGCTGTACCTCAGCGGCAGCGCCCAGCAGACGCTGCCGGTCGCGATCGCGGGCTTCGTCGGCCAGTACGTCACCGACTGGAACCTCATCTTCGCCGCGCTGGTGATCAGCATCCTGCCCGTCCTGCTCGTCTACTTCCTGCTGCAGCGCAGCATCATCAACGGCTTCGCGGGAGGGCTGAAGGGATGACCCCGACGCCCGACCGTCCCTCAAGTCCGGTGGCACCTTCCCCGAGGGGGATCACATGAAGACACGCACACTCCCGGTCATGATCGCCGCGGTCACGTCCACGGCGGTGCTCGCCGCCTGCAGCGGCGGCACCGAGGCGAGCTCCGACAGCGGCTCGGGCGGCTCCAGGACGCTGACCGTCGCCTCGGTCGACCAGGGCTCGATCGAGGATGTCGTCAAGGCGTTCGAGAAGGCCAATCCGGGCGTCAAGGTCCGGTACACCACCAGCGGCGCCGACCAGTACCAGCAGCAGATCCGCACCCAGCTGTCCTCGGGCACCGCACCCGACGTGATGTCGGTGTGGCCCGGCAACGGCAACCCGGCCGCCACGTACGTGCTCGCCGAGCCCGGCTATCTGCGCGACCTGTCGGACCGGCCGTGGGCCGCGAAGCTGCCGGACGCGATGAAGTCCGTCGCCCAGTACGAGGGCAAGACGTACACCGCGGTCTTCGGACAGAACGGCATCGGAGCGGTCTACAACGAGCAGGCCCTGAAGAAGGCCGGGCTCACCGCGCCCGACACCTGGAAGGACCTGCTGGCCTTCTGCAGGGCCGCGAAGGCCAAGGGCACCCCGGCCTTCGCGCTCGGCAACCAGGACAACTGGGTGACCCAGCTCGTCCAGTACGCCCTGGTCGCCACGACCGTCTACGGCGAGGACCGGGACTTCGACAAGAAGATGCAGGCCGGCGAGGGCACCTTCGCGAAGTCGCCGTGGACCGCCGCCCTCGACAAGTACCTGACGATGGAGAAGACCGGCTGCTTCCAGAAGAACCCGCTGGGGACCAACTACGAGGCCAGCCAGCAGCTCGCCGCCACCGGCAAGACCCTCGGCATCGTGCAGGGCAACTGGGTGATCGCCCTCCTCAAGCAGAAGAACCCGAAGGGCACGTTCACGCTCAAGGCGCTCCCGGCCACCGACGACCCGTCCAAGACCCTGATACCCGCCGCCGCGGGTGCCGGGTACGCCGTCAACGCGAAGGCGAAGAACGAGGAACTGGCCCTGCAGTTCGTGGACTTCGTGATGTCGGCCAAGGGCATGAACACCTTCGTCGGGAAGCAGGGCGGACTGCCGTCCCTGCCCGACACCGGCTTCGCGGCGGACCCCTCGCTCGCCGAACTCTCGGAGTTCATCACGTCCGACCGCACGGTCCCCTTCATGGACCAGCTCTGGCCCAACCCCAAGGTCCAGCAGACCATGCTCAGCGGCCTCCAGGGGATCTTCAGCGGACAGTCCACGCCCGAGAAGCTCCTCGACGAGATGGACGCCGACTACAAGTCCGGCAGTTGACCGACGAGCCGTCGGCCGTCGCCCGCGGCCGACGGCTCTCTCCGCCGACTGAAGGAAACGTTCAAACCGGCATCGAACAATGGATCGGAGGTTCGGTATGCCCGACGTCCCGAGTGAGGCGTTGAGCCGTAGACAGGTGGTCGGCACGATGGCGGTCTCCGCGGCGGGGCTGGCCTCGCCCGTCGTTCCCGCGCTGCCCTTGGCGACGGCCCGCGCCGACGCGGAGGACGACCGCTGTGGAGCGAGAGTCACCGGGCTCGCGGTCGACGGCCGAGAGGACAGCCCGCTCGGTGTCGACGACCCCGCCCCACGGCTGAGCTGGCGGGTGACCGGAGCCCACGCCGGCTGGACCCAGGCCGCGTACCGCGTTCGCGCGGCGCGCTCCGAGAAGGATCTGGACCGGGGGCGCCTGATCTGGGACAGCGGCAAGGTCCGCTCCTCCGACCAGACCGACATCGCCTGGCACGGACCCGCGCCCGCCTCCCGCGAGCGGGTGGTGTGGCAGGTGCGGGTCTGGAGCACCGACGGCCACGCGACACGGTGGAGCCGCCCCGGCGCCTGGGAGACGGGCCTCCTCAAGCGCTCCGACTGGGGCGAGGCCCGGTGGATCGAGTACCCGGGCCGCACCCCCGACCAGCCCCTGCCCCTCTTCGCGCGCGCCTTCCGGGTGAGCCCGAGAGGAGGAAGAGTCGTCCGGGCGAGGCTGTACCTGTCCGGCATCGGACTGCACGTGGCCCGCCTCAACGACGAACCCGTCACCGACGAGGTGCTCGCCCCCGGCAACTCCAACTACCAGCTCTCCACCGAATACCGGGCCTACGACGTCACCCGCCTCATCCGCTCCGGGGACAACACCCTCGGCGTCGAACTGGGCCACGGCACCGCCCTCGTGACCCGGTCCGTCACCAACCCCACCACCGGCCGCACCGCCCCCTACAGCTGGTGGCAGAGCCAGTCCAAGGGCGCCGGCACCCTCGTCGCGCCCGCCGCGCGAGGCACCGACACGGTCAGGGTCAGCAGTGTCGCCGACTTCCACGTCGGCGGAACCATCAGCATCGACACCGGCGACGGCGGCGAGCGTCTGGAGGCCCGGACGATCACCGCGATCGGCACGGCGGGCGCCGACGGCACCGGCATCACCTTCGAGCCCGGTCTCTCCGCCGCGCACGACAGCGGTGCCACCGTCGTCGGCTCCGGCAACTCCCTGGCCGGCAGCGACCCGAGCGCGGGCGCCGCCGTCCCACCACGGCTGATCGCCCGCCTGGAACTCACGAAGGCCGACGGCACGGTCGAGACCGTCGTCAGCGACCGCTCGTGGCGGGCGGCGCTCGGCCCGACCGTCACCGCCAACTGGTACTCCGGCTCCGACTACGACGCCCGCCGCGAACAGCCCGGCTGGTCCGCGCCCGGCGCGGACCTCGGCGAGTCGGCAGGACGGCGCGACGGCACGGCCATGGGGTGGACCGACGCGGGCATCGCACCGCCGCCCAACCTGACCACCGAACTGGTGTGGCGGGTGGCCGAACCCCTCAGGATCGTCGACAGGATCCGTCCGGTCGCTGTCACCCAGGCGCGTTCCGGCGTCTGGGTCTTCGACTTCGGACAGAACTTCGCCGGCTGGCCGCTGCTCGACCTCGACGGCCCGCTACCGGCCGGGACCACGGTCAGGATGTACCCCGCCGAGTCGCTGAGGGCCGACGGCACCGTCGACCAGACGTCGCTCATGGGCGGCGGTCCCGGCCGCGGCACCGACCTGTTCGCCGCCTACACCACGTACGGCGACGAGCGTGGCGAGCGCTGGCATCCGCAGTTCCACTACTTCGGCATGCAATGGCTCCAGGTGACCGGTCTGCCGGAGGACCACGTCCCGACCCCGGACACGGTGACGGGGGTTCAGATCCACGCGGACGTCCCGGACGCCGGCTCCCTGCGCACCTCCGACGACCGGATCAACCGCGTCCACCGGATGTCCCGTTACTCGATCATGAGCAACGTCATGTCCACCTTCACGGACTGCCCCGGCCGGGAGAAGCTCGCCTACCCCGCCGACTACGTCCAGCCCTTCGGAGCCGTGCACCGCACCTTCGGATACGCGGCCTACCTGCGCACCATGCAACGCCACCTCGTAGAGGGCCAGTCCCGGGCCGGTGACAACATCGGCAACGTGGCGCTGAAGGCCCCCGTGTACGACTGGGGGTACACGGGCCGTTTCGGCGACGAGATCAACTGGGGCAACGGTATCGTCCTGGTGCCCTGGCTGGCTTACGAGACCTACGGCGACACACAGACGATGCGCCGCCACTACCCGCGGATGCGGGAGTTCCTCAACTACATCCGGACCAGGAAGGCGGGCACCGGCGCCGACGCCCACCTCGTGGACGCGGCCCTGGCCGACTGGATCGCCGCCGAGAACACCTCGGGCCGTATCACCGGAACCTGGGGCTACCACCAGGTCGCCGACCGCATGGCCCGGACGGCGGCCCTGATCGGGCGCGACGCCGACGCGGCCGAGTACCGCAACCTCGCCGACAACATCAAGGACGCGTTCAACGACGCCTTCTACAACACGGCCCTCGGCCGGTACACCGCCGAGGGCGACCGGGGCACCGCCGGAGCCACACAGGCCGCGCAGGCGCTCGCGCTCGACGAGGGCCTCGTACCCGACGGCGAGCGCGGCAGGGTCCTTCAGGCGCTGGTCGAACTGGTCCACGCGTACCGTCCGTTCGGCGGCGGACCGCACTTCAGCGGTGGCACCATCGGGCTCGCTGCGATCGTCAGGGCCCTGCACGAGGGCGGTCACGACGACCTCCTGTGGGACGTCCTCCAGGAGGACACCCGCCCGAGCTACGGCCACTTCATGGCGCCCACCACCGCCAACCCCGGGGGCCTGACGACCGTTCCGGAGGAGTGGGGCATCGGCAACTCCAAGAACCACATGATCCTCCTGCAGATCGAGGAGTGGTTCCACAGCGGTGTCGTCGGCATCCGCCAGGCGCGCGGCGGCGCCGGATACCGCGAACTCGTCATCGACCCCCGCCCGGTCGGCGACCTCACCCATGCCGAGGGCAGCTATCGCACCCCGTACGGCGTGGTGTCCGCCCGCTGGACCCGCGAGAACGGGCGCTTCCGGCTCGACGTGGAACTCCCGCCGAACACCACGGCGGAGATCCGGCTGCCCGCCCCGGGCCACCCCACCCGGGTCGTAGGTTCAGGCCGGCACACGTTCACCACCCCGCACTGTGACCGGAAGCCGAGAGACCGAGAGGACCCTGAGGCGTGAGCCATGAGGGGAGCAACGCGGAAGACGGCGGACCGGCGTTACGTCGCCGCACCCCGCTCGCGGCGACAGCCGGTGCCATGTCGACAGGAGCCAGTGCCATGCCAGAGGAATCGAGCGCGGCGGTGGAAGCGTCCTCCGCCCGCCCGCCCGAGGGCCCCGTACGGGGCCTGACAGTGGAACACCGCACCGAACCCCTCGGTGTGGACGCCGACCACCCACGCTTCGGGTGGCACACGCGGTCCGCCACCCGGGGCTGGCGGCAGGGGTCCTACCAGATCCTCGTCGCCCGTTCCACGGCCCGGCTGACCGCCGGCCGCGCCGACGTCTGGGACAGCGGACGGGTCCGCTCCGACGACTCCGTCGCAGTCCCCTACGGGGGCGAGCCGCTGCGGCCCTCGACCCGCTACCACTGGTCCGTCGCCGTCTGGGACGCCGAGGGCCGCCGGGCGGGCACCGCGACCTCCGCGTTCGAGACCGGCCTGATGAGCGGCGACGGTGTGGCCGGATGGGACGGCGCGCAGTGGATCGGGATGAAGGGGAAAGCCCCCGGCTCGGCCGGCGCGCCCATGCTGCGCAAGGAGGAAGCCCTCAAGGCCGACGGCCCTCGGCGGGTGCGCGCGGCGCGGCTGTACCTCTCGGCCCTCGGCGTGTACGAGGCCCACGTCAACGGAGAGCCGGTGACCGTCGACCAGGACGGCGCCCCCACCCTCGAACTCCTGCCACCGGGCTGGACGAACTACGACACACGCGTCGACTACCTGACCTACGACATCACCCACCTCCTGCACCACGCCTCCGAGGTCACGCTCGCGGTCGTCCTGGGCAACGGCTGGTACAACGGCCGGGTCTCCGAAGGCAGCACCTACCACTCCAAGGACGGCAACGCCCTCGCGGTCAAGGCGAAGCTGCTGATCGAGTACACCGACGGGACGACGCAGACCGTCGTCACCCGCACGGACGACGGCTGGAGGGCCACCGACACCGGCCCCCACCGGGCCGACGACCTCTACGACGGCCAGACCTACGACGCCCGCCGGGAACTGACGGGCTGGGCCGCGCCCGGATTCGACGACACCACGTGGTCGGACGTCGAACGCGTCGCCTTCGAGGACAGGTACCCCGACGTGCGGCTGCTCGCCTACCCCGCGGAGAGCGCGCGCTTCGTCGACCGCTGGGACCGGCGGCCGATGTCCGTCACCGTCGCCACCGGAGTGACCGGACAGGACGACAGCCCGGGCGGCCGAGGGCGCGTGGTCGTGGACCCCGCCCGTACGGTGACCGACCCCGCGCAGGCGGCCACGGCCCAGGTCACCCTCTCCGCCGGCGAGACCGCCGTCTTCGACCTGGGCCAGAACATGGTCGGCGTGGCCCGCTACGGGGTGCGCGGACCGACCGGTGCCCGGGTCGACTTCAGGTTCGGTGAGATGCTCAACAACGACGGCGTCGGCGCGGACGGCCCCGAGGGCTCGCTCTACCGGGCCAACCTCCGCAGTGCCGAGGCCACCAGCACCTACATCCTCAAGGGCGACCCCAAGGGCGAGACCCATCAGGACACGCTGACCTTCTACGGCTTCCGCTACGTGTCCGTCACGGCGTCGGAGACCGTCACGATCACCCGGCTGACGGGCAAGGTCGCCACCTCCGCCCTCCGCGAGACCGGGACCGTCACGACGAACGATCCCGACGTCGACCAGCTCGCGAGCAACATCCGGTGGGGGCAACGCGGCAACTACCTCTGGGTGCCCACCGACTGCCCGCAGCGCGACGAACGCCTCGGCTGGACCGGTGACACCCAGGTCTTCGCCACCACCGGCCTCTACAACGCCGACGCCGGTGCCTTCCTCAGCCACTTCCAGGACACCGTCGTCGACTCGCAGCGCATCTACGGGGCGGACAAGGCGCAGTACACCGGTGTCGCCCCCGGCGGACGTTACAACTTCCCCGGCGGCGGCAGCGGTTGGGCGGCCTGCGGTGTCGTCCTGCCCTGGACCGTGTGGCAGATGACCGGAGACCCGACCGTCGTGGAGCGCAACTGGCCTTCGATGACGCGCTACCTGGACTGGATCCGGCAGCAGACCGGCGACACCTACGCCGGACAGGGGTCCCTCACCGGGGACTGGCTGGCCCCGCAGAAGACCAGCGCCCAGCTGATGAGCGACGTGTACTACGGCTACTCCGCCCGGTTGATGGCGAGCATGGCCCGTGCGATCGGCAGGGCGGCCGAGGCCGAGGAGTACGAACGGCTCTTCGGGAACATCAAGCGGGCGTTCATCGCCAAGTACCTGAGCACCGACGGCGGTCGCGTCACCGTGCGGTCCAGCCTGGGCGAGGCCTCCCCGATCGAACCCGGCTCCGACCCGAACCAGAAGACCGAGGACAACAGCCAGAGTGCGTTGCTGTGGGTCCTCAAGCTCGGCTTCTACGAGACGGAGGCCCAACGCCGCGCACTCGTCAACCAGCTGGCGGACAACATCCGCAACGACGCCGCCCACAAGGAGGCCAACCCCGACAGCATCCGGGTCCGGCACGCCGAGAACACCCTGTCCGTCGGCTTCCTCGGCGTCAACGTCCTCGCCCCCGTCCTCACCGACGAGGGCCGCGCGGACCTGGCGTACGAGCTGCTGCACCAGGACGCGCTGCCGTCCTGGCTGTTCTCGGTGAGGAACGGCGCCACCACGGTCTGGGAGCGCTGGAACTCCTACTCCGCGGAGGCAGGCTTCGGCCCGGTCGGCATGAACTCCTTCAACCACTACGCCTACGGCGCGATCATGGAGTGGATGTACGGCTACATGGCCGGCATCGCCCCCGATCCGGACGGCCCCGGCTTCAAGCGCTTCCTCCTGCGGCCCCATCCCGACCCCACCGGGCGCATCACCCGGGTCTCGGCGACGTACGAGTCGCCGTACGGCGAGATCCGCAGCGCCTGGGAGGTCGAGGACGAGGGGCGCACCCTGGCGTACGAGGCGGTCGTGCCCGCGAACAGTGAGGCGACCCTGTGTCTCCCGGCCGCCTCGGCGGACGCCGTCCGCGAGGGGCGCACCCCGCTGGCCCGGGTGGACGGTGTGCGGTTCCTCGGCCACACGGACTCAGTCTCCTCGTACCGGCTGCCGCCGGGCCGGTACCGGCTCACCACAGACCTGCGCTGAGGGGCGGAGGTGAGGAGGCCCGGCACCACGCTGAACGGTGCCGGGCCTCCGCTCAGCGCGCTTCGCCATCCGGGCGTGGCGGAGGAACGGTCGATGCGGACCACCGTGCGTCGCCCCTTCGACGAGGCGGCACGCGAGGGCATCCGGCTCCTCGTCCACACCATCGAGTCGCTCGGGGCTCGACTGCCCCGGCCTCAGGCGGTCGCCTGCGCGGGCTCGGAGGAGGGCTGCGGCGGGGCGGTCGGCTCCGGTGCGTCGGGGCCGGTGTAGTACACGGAGGAGCCCTGCTTGACACGCTGGGCGTTGCTCTTGGCGACGAGTCCTTCGAGGGTGGTGCGCACGACGTTGGTCTGGATCCGGCGGTCCGGGTGGGCCTGGGTGAGCGCGGCGGCGACCTCGGCCGCGGAGCGGGGTTCGCTCTGTTCGGTGAGGTGGCGGCGGATGAGTTCGACGAGGGTGGGCTGAGCCTTCTCGGCGGACGCGGACTTGGTGGCCGCCGCCTTGGTGCCGGCCGTCTTGGCGGTCGTGGCCTTGCCGTCTCCGGCCTTGGCGGTCCCAGTCTTGGCGGTCCCGGTCTTGGTGGCGGTCGTGGCCTTGGTGGCGGTCGTGGCCTTCGTGCCGGTGGACTTCGCACTCGCGGTCTGCGCGCTCGCCGCCTTCGTGGCGGCGGTCTTCGTCGCAGCGGCCTTCGTGGCGGCGGTCTTCGTGGCGGTCGGCTTCTTCGTCCGCTTGCCGTCCTGCGGGGGCTCGGCCTTCTTCGCCCGGGTGCGCTTGCCGGCTTCCGGGGCGGGGGCGGCCTTCTGCCGGGGCACGGAGGGGGCCACGACCTCGTCGGCCACGGGCGCGGGCTCCGACGCCACGACGCCGAGAGCCTGCTGCATGTGCAGCAGCACTGCGTGGTCCTGCCGCAGACCCAGGAGTTGCTCCTGCAGCGCGTCGATCTCCCCGATGAGACGCTCCTGTTCCTTGGCGTTGCGCTCGAGGTCGGCGGCGACCTGGGCGATGTACTGCGTCTTGAGGTCGGTCGACTCTGATGGCGTCTCGGTCATGGCGGTTCCCTTCCCGACAACGAACATGATGTGTGCGGATGGTACTCACCCATCCGCGATACGGCGGCGGTGGGCGAATCCCGGTTGCCCCGATGCCTCGCCGCCCGCGATCCTGAGGGGATGAGGAATTCCGTATGCGGTTGAGGCTGCGCCAGTTCAGGCCCCGGACCGGGCCGTACGAGCATCGTGTCGTCCAGCCCCGGCAGACCCTTCGCCACACCTCGTTGCGCGCCCCCGACCCCATCGGATTCCTGTTCGGCGACCACGAAGGGCTGAACCGGCTGGCGGGCCTGTTCTCCTTCGCCGCCTACTCCCGCCACACGATCGTCCATGTGCCGTTGCGTGACGGCCTTCCACCGGACGAGGGTGTCGGCGAGCGGGTGGACCTGGTGCTGGCGCACCACACGCTCGGCCTGCGCCCCAGCAAGTGGCCCGACCTGAGGCGCAGGCTGGTCGACGGCACTCCGCTGACCGTCCGCACCGACGAGGCCCGCACCGTACGGGACGCCGCATCCTGGAGCGAACGCTGGGAACGGGCCGACTTCCGGGACGAGTTGCGGCACGCCACCCACGCCAGGACGTTCTTCCTCTTCGGCAGCCGGGACGTCTTCGCCGAGACCGCCACGTACTTCGCCCACGCGGCGGGCTGGGGCCCCCACCAGAAGGGCGTGGCCAAGGGCCACTCGGCGCTGATGGCGGCGCTCCCGACACTGGCCCAACCCCCCGGCGGCGGGCACCCCCTCGAAGTGCTGATCTGCTTCAAGCCGTATCCGCCCTACGCTCGCATCAAGCGACCGGGACACTGAACGGCGGGACCGCGTCGGCGGCTTGCCCGCTCCGGGCGCCGCGCCACGTAATCCCGTGGCGCGACGCGGCCCTGCCGCCCAGAATCGCCAGATGCCTGACGTGAAGCTGTCCGACGGGACCGTCACCGTGTCCCCGCTGCGACCGGACGACGCGGAGGCCCACCTCGCGGGCGAGGACGACGCACTGGTTCGCTGGCTCAGCGGCGGACCGAGCACACCCGAGGGCGTCGAAGCGTACCTGCGGCACTGCCGGGAACAGTGGGAGACGGCCGGCCCGCTGCGCGCTTTCGGTATCCGGGTGGGCGTCGACGAGGAACTCGTGGGGACGATCGACCTGCGGGTCTCGGTAGAGGGGCTGGCTCCCGGCCAGGTGAATGTCGCCTACGGCCTCTACCCGTCCGGGAGGGGGCGCGGCCTGGCCACCCGCGCCGTCCTTCTGGTCTGCGGATATGCCGCCACCATGGGCGGGAAGGAGGCGGTGATCCGGGTGGAGCCGGAGAACACCGCGTCGGCCGCCGTGGCACGACGGGCCGGATTCACCCCGGGCGGACGGACACGGGGCAGCGACGGCACGTGGCTCGACTGGTACCTACGGGACCTGCGCGGCGCCACCCGGTGACGGGCCGCGGCGCACGGCTACGCGGGCGCCGCGGCCGGGCCGCTCGCCGGTTTCCGTCCCCAGGCGGTGAGCATGCCGGCCGACAGCGCCGCACACTCGTCCGCATCCAGGTAGCGGATGGCCGCGTCGACGTCGGTGTCGTCCACCAGGCCGGTGGCGACCATGGCCGCCCGGCTCCGTTCCCATGTGTCCGCCCAGAAGCGGCTGATGGGGCTGCCCGGCAGCAGCGGCGGCACATGCACCTCGGCGGCGACGGACCCGAGCCCCGCGCCCCGCAGCAGCCGTGGGTACGCCGGCACCCAGGAGACGTCCGTGCCGATGGTGGCCCGCAGCCCCTCCCACATCGCCCGCATCGTCATGCTGTACGGAGTGTCGGGCGTCCGGCCGCTCGTCAGGTCGATCGCGTCGCTGAGCACCAACACACCACCCGGCTCGACGAGTTCGGCCAGCGCCGTGATCAGGCGGTCGCGCTCGGGGAGGTGCATCAGCACGAAGCGCGCGTGGACGAGTCGGAAGCGTCCGGGGGCGAAGGACGGGGCCGAGATGTCGGCCGCGAGGACGTCGAGCCCGGGTACCGGCGGAGCTTCGAGGAACCGTACGTCGCGGTCCACGGCGAGGACGCTCGTGACCCCGGCCTCCTCCAGCAGCCGACGGGAGACGGTGCCCGTGCCGGCGCCCACGTCGAGGCAGCGCCACCCCGGGCCGGCCCCCAGTTCCCGCAGCCGCGCCAGGGTGATGTCGTCGTAGGCGAGGGCACCGAAGTCGATCCGTGTGCCCTCGCCCGCCTGTTCCGGACGGAAGACGGCCTCGCCGTAGCGCCCGTCGTGGCGCCCACCGCCGGGCGCGCCGCCGCCCGGGGCGCCCTTCACCGTGAGGCACCGGGGGCGTCGTCCTCGACGGATGCCGGCGCCCGGTCGTCGGGACACCGGCACGGCGAGTCGTCGAACGCGGTCATGAGCGAACCTCTTCGCACGAGGGACAGGGTGCCGGGCGGCTCCCCACGAGGTGGCAGCCCCACTCGATCCTCCCCGGCCTCCACCCCGCCGGCCAGAGGCGCGCCGCGCCATCAGCCGTTCGAACCCGGTCGCGACGTCCGGGCGACCGCGCGGCGCGATCCGCAGCCCGCCGAGACTCAGTCCCCGAAGTCCGCCGAGACCCGGTCCAGATGTTCGCTGTAGGCCTCGGTCGGCGGATACGGGGCGGGGCGTGTCATGCCCGCCGACAAGAAGCCCCTGGTACCCGGAACGGACGTCACGTCATTGAGGTACGGCGCCGGAGCCGTGCCCGCCGGGCCCCGGGCGACGGTCCAGGTGTCGCCGTCCCGGCGCAGATACGTACTGCGGCTCTGGTCCGAGAAGTTCCAGCCCGAGATCCACGCGGCGCGTCCCCGTGCGTCGCCCGCTATCCCGGTGAGCGACCCGAGGGTGAAGCCGGCTTCCAGCCGGGTCCAGGCCGTGCCGTCCCAGTGGCTCAGCGCGGGGTTGCCGGGGCGGCCGATCGGCCCGCCCACACCGGCCTCGGTGCCCACCGCCCATACGTCGTCCGGACCGCTGGCATGCACGTCGGCGAGGCCGAGCCGCAGGCCCGCCACCGGGGGGAGTGCCGTCCACGCACCGTCCCAGCGGGCCACGAGGCCGGACCAACCGCCGCCGTTCGACCGGTCCCCGCAGACCCATACCTCGCCCGGCCGTCGCACGACGACCCGGTAGAGGTTCACGCTCTCGACCGGCAGCGGGTCCAGCCAGCGCCAGCGCCGCCCGTCGCCGTGCAGCAGACGGGCTGCGCCGTCCCGGACGCCGCAGACCCACACCTGCCGGTCGCGGCCGACCCCCACCGAGGTGAGCCGGACGTCCGGCTCACCCCTGCCGGGGAAGTCCGCCTCGCGCCAGGTGGTTCCGTCCCAGCGCAGCAGGGGGCTGGCGTCGCCGATGGGATGGCCCACGCCCCACGCCGCGGAGGAGCGGACACCGGCGACATCGACGATCCTCGTGTGTGTGAGGTGCGACAGATCCGTCTTCGTCCAGACGTCGCCGTTCCACACCATGGCCAGGGCCCGCTGCTGGGTCTGCACGCCCAGGTCCTCCTCGCCCACGGCCCAGGCCAGTCGCGGCCCGGCGGCGGCGATGCGCCGCAGTTGCGCGGCGGGAACGCTGCCGGGCGCGGGCACGGCCTGCCAGTCCCGCGTACGGGGCGTCGGCACGTAGGCCCGGGACGCGGACGGGCCGAGCGTCGCCCCCGCGAGGGCGCCGATGGTTCCTGCCACAAATCGCCTACGTCTCACTGCTGGACCCCTCCAGGCGGATCGGGCGGTTAGGAGGAACCACCGTGAACCAACGCACCGCAGAGTTCTAGCCACCCATGTGACAAATCGCGCGGGCCCCGCCCGCTGCCCGGCGACGGTGCCGCCCGGACCGGCCATACCCGATCGGGTGACCGACCAGGGGCGTGCGTGCCCGGTGGGGGAGGAACAACTGGTACGAGGCACGAGGCGTGGCGTACGCAGCGTGCGGACAGGGCGAGTGGGGAGACAGATGCGTGTTCCGATGACGGTGGCCGACTTCCTGGACCGGGCGGAGTCGGGGTTCGCCGACAGCCCCGGGGTGATCGACGAGCCGAGTCAGCCCGCGGCGCCGGTGGCGCCCTCGACGTACCGACGGCTGGGCGAGCGGGTGCGGGCCTGGCAGGCGGGACTGGACGCGCTCGGGGTGGGGGAGGGCGAGCGGGTGGCGGTGGTCAGCCACAACTCGGCCCGTCTGCTGGAGCTGCTGTTCGCGGTGCCGATGAGCGGGCGGATCTGTGTGCCGGTCAACTTCCGCCTGAAGGCGGAGGAGATCGAGTACGTGGTACGCCAGAGCGGCGCCTCGGTGCTGCTGGTCGACCCCGAGGTGCGGGACACGGTCGCCGACGTCAAGGTGGCGCACCGGTTCACGCTGGGGGAGCAGACGGACACCGAGCTGATGCGGTTCGGGGTGGAGCCGAGGCCCTGGTCCGACCCGGACGAGGACGCGACAGCGACGATCAACTACACCTCGGGAACGACCGCGCGCCCCAAGGGGGTTCAGCTCACACACCGCAACATCTGGGTGAACGGGCTGACCTTCGGGCTGCACACCCGGGCATGGGAGCGGGACGTGTACCTGCACACGTTGCCGATGTTCCACTGCAACGGGTGGGGGATGCCGTTCGTGATGGCCGGTCTCGGCGCCAAGCAGGTGGTACTGCGCAAGGTCGACGGCACCGAGATCCTGCGCCGGGTGGACGAACACGGGGTGACGTTGATGTGCGGTGCGCCGGCGGTGTGGAACGCGGTCCTCGACGCGGCGACCGGCTGGGCAGGACCCGTGCCGGGGCGCGACCGGGTGCGGATCGTGTGCGCGGGAGCGCCGCCGCCGAGCCGGATGATCCAGCGCGTCGAGGAGGAACTGGGCTGGGAGTTCACCCAGATCTACGGTCTGACGGAGACCTCACCCCTCCTGACGTTCAACCGCGCGCGGCCCGAGGACGATGCCCTGCGGGGCGAGGAACGGGCGCGGAAGCTGTCGCGGGCCGGCCTTCCGGCACTCGGGGTGAAGCTTCGAGTGGCGGACTCCGGTGAGGTGATGGCGCGCTCGAACGTGGTCCTCGACGGCTACTGGGAGAAGCCCGAGGAGACCGCCGCCGTGCTGGAGGACGGCTGGTTCCGTACGGGTGACGGCGGGACGCTCGACCCCGAGGACGGGCATCTGACGATCTCGGACCGGAAGAAGGACGTCATCATCACCGGCGGCGAGAACGTGTCGTCGATCGAGGTGGAGGACACGATCTTCAGCCACCCCGGGGTCGCCGAGGTCGCGGTCATCGGGGTGCCGGACCCCAGGTGGGGCGAGACGATCAAGGCGCTGGTCGTGCGGGCCGATGGATCGGCCGTGAGCGAGGCCGAGATCATCGCGTACTGCAAGGAGCGGCTCGCCGGGTACAAGGCGCCGACGACTGTGGAGTTCCGAGAGGCCATTCCGCGGACGGCGACCGGGAAGGTCCAGAAGTTCAAGCTGCGGGAGCCGTACTGGGCCGGGCAGGCCCGGCGGGTCAACTGACCGGGCGCGGCTGCCGGCGCGGCGCTGCCGTGGGGCGGGGCGGAGCGGACGAAGGCTCGCGTCCGCCCCGCCCCACGGGTGCGTCAGAGGGACGCCCCGGCGCACTGGACGAGTTGCATGGGCGTGTCGGTCGGGCCTGGCGCGATCACGCCGCACATGGCCGTCGCGCGCCGACCTGGTCACCGGCGACGGCCACTGCCTCACCAGCAACTACCGCGGCGGCCTCAACCGCGAGCCGTCCTACCCCTCGATCGCCCAGACGCCGGACGGGGCCGTCCACATCGCCTACACCCA
The DNA here is from genome assembly GCF_019599145.1 of Streptomyces akebiae. NCBI lineage: Bacteria > Bacillati > Actinomycetota > Actinomycetes > Kitasatosporales > Streptomycetaceae > Streptomyces > Streptomyces akebiae. Next base: position 10,072,371 of record NZ_CP080647.1, read on the forward strand.
CCACCGGAAGGTCATCAGCCACATCCGGCTGTTGCCGTGGTAGCGGACGTCCAAGGGGACATGTCCGTGGGCGAGGCCCCTTCTTCACCTCGCGGCACGATCGTCATGCGACGCGGCACTGCGTTCCGCACGGGTCCGCAGGTGCCTGACGGCCGCTACGCCAGCCACGTCCCGTCGCGCATGATGACCCGGCCGCGTAGTTCGGGCTCGCCACGCCACGCGCGCGCCGTGCTCGGGACGACGCGTACGTACACGAAGGAACCCTCTTCCCCGCGTGGATCCCACCCGAACTTGTCGGCGAACGCCTCCGCCGCGCCTTCGGGCACCTCCTGGTCGGGGAAGCACTCCGCCTCACCCTGGAGGAGCACCACGTCGGCAGTGTCCGGCAACGACAGGCGCACGCGCGGCTCCTCGCGGACGTTCCGTACGGTCACGGAACCGGCGCCGGTGCACATCCACACCGCTCGCCCGTCCCACAGGAACCACAGGGGCACCTGGTGGGGCCCGTGATCGGGGTGAGCCGTCGCCACCCATACGTCACGCTCGCTCACGAGACGCCCCAGAGCGTCGCGCATACGTTCCGCCGTCCTGCGTCGAACGATTGCCGTGGTCTCCATACGGCCGACCCTAGTCAGCAGGCGTGAAGCGCACCTGAGGCGCAGGACCTACTCCCAGCGACCGATGAACCCTCGGCTTCTGGCTACGTCAGCGCACCTTGCCCGACTAGGTCTACGCCTGCGACGACGTCTACGCCTGCGATTATGACTGCGCCTGCGGCTGCGCCACCCGGTCCGACTCCGGAGCCGTAACCGGACGTCGGAGCAGATACACGCCCGCGGCCGACACCAGCGCGGCCATGCACGCGATGAACACGAGCCCGGCGCCTTCCAGGCCCATCGGCTCCGCCAGGAGCCCCACACCGATGACCGGTACCGAGATGCCCGTGTAGGCCACCACGAACAGTGTCGAGATCACGGCCGCCCGCCGGTCCGCCGCTGTCGCGGCCGCCACGGCGGACAGCGCTCCGCGGAACGCCAGTCCCTGCGCGGCCCCGCCCACGACGGCGCTCAGCACCACCAGCGCCAGCAGTTCCCAGTGCAGCGCGCCCGCCAGCAGCGCCAGCCCGGTCAGGAGCCCGGCGCAGCCCAGCGGCAGCGACCGACGCACACCGACCCGTCCGACGGCCAACTGCCCGCCCGTGGAGGCGAAGAAGGCCAGCGCGACGATCAGCCCGCTCACCGCGTGGTTGTGCACGTCCAGGGACTGGGCGAGGAAGGCCGGGCTGACCGAGGTGAAGACCCCGAACAGGGCGAACCCCACGAAGGAGGCGGCCGCCGCGGGCCCGAAGACCACCCGCACCGACGGCGGCAGACTGGGCCGCCGTGGTCGTACGGTGGTCAGCGGCCGTCGCTCCCGCACGGTTTCCGGGAGCCCCAACAGCACGGCCGCCGAGCAGGCCACCAGGGCGAGGTGGAAGGCGAAGGGCAGATACAGCGGCCACCGGGCGTACTGCGCGAGCACTCCGGCGAGCAGGGGGCCGCAGCCGAGCCCGCCCATGTTCGCGGCGGTCGCCACGAACGTGGCCCGCGAGGCACCGCCGCGCGGTGCCAGCTCCATCACGTACGCCGTGGCGGCCCCGGTGAACAGGCCGGCCGACAGCCCCGACAACAGTCGCCCCGCGTACAGCCAGCCCAGCGCGGTGGCGCACAGGAAACAGACGGCGCTCGCCGCCGCGAAACCCAGGCCCCACAACAGCACCGGGCGCCTGCCCACGGCGTCCGAGGCGTTCCCCGCCAGGAGCAGCACACCGATGACCCCGAAGGCGTAGACGGCGTAGACCACGGTGACCGTGAGCTCCGAGAAACCGAACTTGTCCTGGTAGAGGCCGTACAGCGGGGTCGGCAGCGTCGTGCCGGCCATGCACACGGCGAACACCGCCCCACCGAGGGCGCACCGGCGCCAGCGCCCAAGATCACCGTCCATACCGCCGAAGGTAACCCCGGCCACGGCGGCACGCGCCCCGACAGGTGCCCGCCCCCGCCTCCCCTCCGCACCACAGGCGCCGACCGATGAAACGGCAGACTGTCCGCATGACCCTCCACTGCACCGTGCTGGACGACTATCAGGACGCCGCCCTGACCCTGGCGGACTGGAGCCCACTCGCCGACCAGGTCGACGTGCGCACGCTCCGCGAGCACATCACCGACCGGGATCGGCTCGTGGCCGAGCTCGCCGACTGCGAGATCGTCGTCGCCATGCGGGAGCGCACCCCCTTCGACGCCGACCTCCTGCGCCGGCTGCCCCGGCTGCGCCTGCTGATCACCACCGGCATGCGCAACGCCTCCATCGACCTGGCGGCGGCGCGGGCCCAGGGCGTGACCGTCTGCGGCACGGCGAGCAGTCCCACCCCGCCCGTCGAACTGACCTGGGCGCTCCTCCTCGGCCTCGCCCGGCAGGTCAGCGCCGAGAACCGCGCCCTGCGCGAGGGCGGTCCCTGGCAGTCCACCGTGGGCCAGGACCTGCACGGCCGCACCCTGGGCCTGCTCGGACTAGGCAAGATCGGCAGCCGGGTGGCCCGCGTCGCCACCGCCTTCGGCATGGAGGTCCTGGCCTGGAGCGAGAACCTCACCGCCGAGCGCGCGGCGGAGGCAGGTGCTCGACTCGCGTCGGACAAGAAGGACCTGCTCGGCCGCAGCGACTTCGTCTCCGTCCACCTCGTGCTGTCCGACCGCACCCGGGGCCTGCTGGGCGAGCCGGAACTGCGCGCCATGCGCCCGCACGCCCACCTCGTCAACACCTCCCGCGCCGCCATCGTCGACCGGACGGCACTGCTGCGCGCCCTGCGCGAGGGCTGGATCGCCGGCGCGGGCCTCGACGTCTTCGACAGCGAGCCCCTCCCCGCGGACGACCCCTTCCGCACCCTCCCCAACGTCCTCGCCACCCCGCACCTCGGCTATGTCACCGAGCGCAACTACCGCACCTTCTACTCGGAAGCGGTGGAGGACATCACCGCCTTCCTCGCCGGAGCTCCCGTCCGGCAGTTGGCGGGCGGGTAGCCGCCCGCGGCGTCGAGCAGGTCCGCGGGGCGGGACTACGAGAGGGAACCGCCTCCCGCGTAGGCGATGTTCGGCCGGGGCGGCCGGGTCATGCCGGCGCCGAGGAAGTAGTCGACGTGGTGGGACTGCATATAGCCCTTGAAGGTCATGGCGTTGCGGTAGGCGGGATTGTGGGCCGGTGTGTAGAGCCGGGTGGCGGAGGGCCGGTCGGTGGTGAAGACGATCAGTTCGTCGTGGGAGGCGTTGGTGTAGACGGCCTCCTCCCGCCAGTCGCCGAGGATGTCACCGACGAGGGTGGGGCCGCCCTGCGCGGCGGTGACGGCGCCGTGGTTCCAGGTGCTGACCAGTCGGGGCAGGCTGCCGGTCGGTGTCGGGCGGGCCGGATCCCACTTCTCGATCTTGCCGTCGTTGAGCAGTTCCACGGTGAGGTCGCCGTCCCACCACAGTCCCAGCTGCGGCCACGGACGCAGTGAGGTGTTCGGTTCGGTGAGCCTGTCCGAGGGCGCGTTGTAGAGGCCGGAGAAGGACCAGACCTCCATGCCGGGGAAGCGCGGGTCCACGTCGCCGGCCATGCCCCGTCCTACGTCGGCGGGGCCGCCGCCGTGCTTCCAGAGGACGGAGCCGGTGGCGGCGTCGTAGTAGTACTCCAGCAGGCCGCTCGGATTGTCCTGCTGCACGCCGTAGCCCTCCAGCCCGGGGCGGCCGGGGTCCATGTCGGCGAGGTGGAAGCGGTCGCCGTGGATGATGCCCTGCGGTGCCATCGAGTAGCGCAGGGAGCCGTCGCCGTCGAGGACGAACCCGATCTCGGCGACCTCGTCCGTGCCGTCCCCGTCGACGTCGACGGCACGGGTGTTGTGCCCGTCGGGGGCGTTCTGGCCGCCGCGCAGCCACGTCCACTCCTGCCGCAGCGCGCTGCCGGTGAACCGCCAGGCGGCCATCATCAGATTGAAGGCCCCGTCGTCGCGCCGGTTCTTCATGTACGCCACCAGGCTCGGCGTGGTGCCGTCGAGATACGCGACGCCGAGCCGCGCGCCCATCGGACCGTCGCCGAGGTAGGTGGTCGGCACCGCGGACCAGTTGCGGAGCGCTCCGGTCCGGCCGTCGAGGACCGCCATGAACTGACGCGCGTCGTCCGCGTGCGTCCAGGTCGTCCCGTCGCCGAACCTGACGCCGTCAGCGATCTTCAGGGCGACCTCGGCACGGCCGTCGCTGTCGAAGTCGTACACGGTGACGCCGTCCCAGTGGCCCACGTCGATCGCGGACGACCCCGGTTCGATGTTGTTCTGGTTCTGGCTGTTCGGCCCCAGGTCGACGTCCCAGAGGAACTGGCCCCGGCCGCTGTACGCCTCCAGCTTCTGCGGGGAGGTCTGCCGGTCCACCACGTAGTCGTACTCGCCGTCGCCGTCGAGATCGCCGACCCAGACGAACTTCACCGGACCACCGGCGCGCATCGGCACGCGGACCACCGGCTCCGTGGCGTGATCGGCCGTCAAGGTGAAGGCCGCGCTGGGAGGCTGCTCCTGCCCGCCCACCACCGGAACGACCCGGTAGCTGTTGGAGCGCGTCAGGTCGGCCGTGGAGTCGACGTAGTTGGTCCCGCCCGTCAGGGCGCTCGCGTTGAGCTTGACGTAGGCACCACCGCCGGTGGAGCGGTAGACGTGGAAGCCGATGCCGTCCGGGTCGAGCCCCAGCAGCCGCCAGGAGACCAGCACTTGGGCGGGGCCGGAGCGCACGGCCACGACCCCCCGCCCGAGGTTCTCCATCACTCGCGCGGCCCGCACCGTCGGCGCCTCGTCGGCCGAGGCCGGGGCCGCGCCGGGCGAGGTGAGGCTCGTGGCCCCGACGGCCAGCGCGGCACAGACGGACAGCGAGAAAGGCATGCGCATGACAACCTCCGTCGGGCAGGAAACCGTGAACCGATGGAACCGGGTGGGACTTAAACCGTTTACACGTCTGTGATGGAAGCACCGCCGGACACGAGCGTCAAGGTTCACGAGACGTCAACGTCCATGGAGTTCAAGGGCATTGACGCGTCGGTCCACCCCTCCGGCACCGCCTGGAAACGCTTTCAGAATGTATGCCGGGGCCGGTCGGTGAAATCCCGTTGCCGGAAGCGATCTCCGTCACTACGGTCGGCGCATGGCGGACGACGAACCCACACGCGCGGCACGGCTGCTGGACGCCCAGGCGAAGGCCGTACGGCTCTTCGCCGAGATGGAGGAGCGCGGTCTCGTCGCCCCCGGCGAGGGGGAGCGCGCGGTCAGCGACCGGGTCCGGGACCTGGCGAACGAACTGTTCGGCACCACCCGCCACTGGCACAAGAGGATCGTGCGCTCCGGCCCCAACACGCTGAAGCCCTACCGGGAGAATCCGCCGGACCGGGTGATCACCGCGGACGACATCGTGTTCGCCGACTTCGGCCCGATCTTCGAGGAGTACGAGGCCGACTTCGGCCGGACCTTCGTCCTCGGCGACGACCCGGCCAAGCACCGGCTCCGCGACGACCTGCCACGCGTCTTCGCGGCGGGCCGAAGGTTCTTCGAGGCCGACCCGGACATCACCGGAGCACGGCTGTACGCCGAGGTGGAGAGGCTGGCCGAGGAGGCGGGGTGGGAGCTGGGCGGCTGGCACGCCGGCCACCTGGTCGGCGAGTTCCCGCACGAGTGGATCGAGGGCGCGGACGTGGAGTCCTACATCACCCCCGCCAACACCACGCCGCTGCGCCGCACCGACAAGGCCGGGCGCCGCTGCCACTGGATCCTGGAGATCCATCTCATCGACACCGAGCGTGAGTTCGGCGGTTTTCACGAAGAACTTCTCACCCTCTGACCAGGGTCGCGCATCCTCTCGCGAACCTCGGTGGAAGACCGGGGCAACCATCCGTCTCCCTCGTGGGTCACATCCTGTGAGAGCAAAGACGCTCTCATGGCTACAAGGGGGAAATATGAGAAAAGCACGTAATGTCGTGACGATGGGGGCCTTAGCCGCACTCGCGGTGGGCGCCTCGACCGCCTTCGCCACGACGGCCTCCGCCGCACCCAACGTCACCCCGCAGGGCGTCTGCGGCAGCGCCTACAAGACCGTGAACTCGGCGCCCGTGGGCTCGTTGGGCACCGTCTACCTGACCTACAACTCCTCGAACGGCGAGAACTGCGTCGCGACCATCCGCAAGAACCCGGGCACGCTCAAGCCCATGTCCACGTGGGTCTACGTCCCCGCGACGGACGAGTACGCGGGCGACTCCGACAGCTACTCCTCCTACGCGGGGCCGGCCTACGTCTACGGCAAGGGCTACTGCGTGAGCTGGGGCGGCAGCATCGACAACGTGTACGTGTCGGTGGAGAACTCCAACTGCGGTTCGCTGAAGGAACACCGGGTCACCGAGATCCGCTGATCCGGCCCGTCACCCGGCCGTGAGTTCCCGCACCGCCTCCTCGTGAGACGTACCTGGCGCGGGAACTCACGGCACCGTGTTGAACACGTTCAAAAAAGCGCTACCCTGAGGTCGAGCCGACCGAGGGGGTTCGATGAAGGTGGTGCTGCCCGGGGGAACCGGACAGGTCGGTGCGATTCTCGACCGTGCGCTGACAGCGGCCGGCCACGAGGTCACGGTGGTGACGCGGCGGCCCACACGCGCGCACGACATCGGCTGGGACGGGACCACGCTCGGGCGCTGGGCCACCGCGATCGACGGCTGCGACGTCGTGATCAACCTGGCCGGACGCAGCGTCTCCTGCCGCTACACCGCCGAGAACCTGCGCGCCATGATGGACTCCCGGGTGGATTCCACGCGGGTCGTCGGCGAGGCGATCGCCGCCGCCGCGCGGCCACCGCGCGTCTGGCTCCAGATGAGCACGGCGACGGTCTACGCCCACCGCTTCGACGCGCCCCACGACGAGACGACCGGGGTCATCGGCGGCTCGGAGACCGGTGTGCCGGACTACTGGGCGTACAGCGTCGAGATCGCGAAGAACTGGGAGCGGGCGCAGGCCGAGGCGCCCACCCCCGACACCCGCAAGGTGGCCCTGCGCTCGGCGATGGTCATGAGCCCGGACCGGGGCGGCGTGTTCGACGTGCTGTCCCGGATGGTGCGCCTCGGGCTCGGCGGCCCGGTCGCCGGCGGCGCGCAGTACGTCTCCTGGATCCAGGACGAGGACTTCGCGCGGGCCGTGGAGTTCCTGATCGCCCGGGACGACCTCGACGGGCCGGTGAACCTCGCCTCCCCCGACCCCCTCCCGCACCGCGCGTTCATGCGCACACTGCGCACGGCCTGGAACGTCCCGGTGGGACTGCCGGCGACCCGCTGGATGGCCGAGCTGGGGGCGTTCGCCCTGCGCTCGGACACGGAACTGCTGTTCAAGAGCCGCCGCGTGGTGCCCGGCCGGTTGCGCGCCGCCGGATTCTCCTTCGCGCACCCCGACTGGGAGAGCGCCGCGACATCCCTCGTACAGCGGGCCCGGCCGGCGCGGTCCGCCGTGCCCCGTGGAAAGTCATGACGGGCTCGTGGGCCGCTGGTTCCGCTCCCTGTGCCCGCTGACCAGGCGACCGCGATCCGGAAGCGGATCGCCTCGCATGAAGGCGGACAGCACCCCGATGGCCTCCAGGGTCCCGCCGAGACAGAGGCTGACGTGCGTGCGGTGCTCCCCGTCCGTCATCATCCGCGCCTCGTCCCGTCCGATCATCAGGGTCTGCGTGATCAGCCCTGCGGCGTCCGCGACGCGGGACTGGACCTCGGCCGCGTTCGGCATCAGCATGACCGCCAGTTCGGCGTCGTCGATGAGGGTCCGCGCGATGCCGCGCCAGGGCTGCCGCTCCCCGGGCACGGGCCTCAGCTCGCAGTCCTTCAAGTGCCGGCGAAGGGCGTACAGCTCGGACAGGGCCTTCTCGCCCGCGGCCCTGCCGCGCTCCTCCAGCAGACCGGCCCGAGCCGCCTCCTGCTGCTGCCGCAGCACCGTCGCCTGATGCCGTTGCTGGAGCCAGCCGCCCACCAGAGCCCCGCCGGCGCCCACCACGGCACCGCCGAAACCGATCAGCCCCACCCACATCTCCGTCTGCACGGCCCTCCCTCGCCCCGTCTTCCCACGCGATCAGCATGCCGACCGCCTGCGTCCGTGGGGCCGATCCCGTCAACTCCCCGCCGGTTCGGCCCTGATGAGGCTCGCGCCGCCGAATATCGCGTGCGCCGGCACGGGCGGGCGTAGCAGACTCCCAGGCATGGTGGACATGCGCATGTTCCGGGACGAGGTCACCCGCCGGGCGGGCGGAGACTCCGGCGGGTCGGCGAGGGACCTGGCGGAACTGCTCGGGGTGCGCACGGTCGTCCTGCTGGAGGGGCTGAGCGACCTCGCGGCCGTCGAGGCACTGGCCGAGAGACGGGGCCGTGACCTGGCCGCCGAGGGGGTGTGCGTCCTGTCGATGGGCGGCGCGATGAGCGTCGGCCGCTACACCGCGCTGCTCGGACCGTCCGGCCTCGGCCTGCGTCTCGTCGGTCTGTGCGACGAGCGCGAGAAGCCGTTCTTCGACCGGAGCCTCGCCCCGTCCTCGACCCCGCGCCACGCCGTCTTCGTCTGCTCGGCTGACCTGGAGGACGAGCTCATCCGTGCGCTGGGCACTGGGCGCGTCGAGCAGATCGTCCACGACGCGGACGAGTCACGCCCCTGGCAGACCTTCCTGCAGCAGCCCGCCCAGCACGGCCGCCCCCGCGACCAGCAGCTTCGGCGCTTCATGAGCACCAGGAAGGGTCGCAAGATCCGCTACGGTCGCCTCCTGGTCGAAGCCCTCGCCCCGGAACAGGTGCCCGCACCCCTGGACGACCTCTTCGCCGGCCTGTGAGACCGGGGCGGAGTGGACCGGTCCGCGACCGCCCGCGCGCCCCGGACCTGCTGTGACTTCCCCCACCTGCCCTTGCCGGAGCACGCGGCGCTTACCTACGTTCGGTCGCATGTCCTCCCATGACCGCGCCCTTCCCGGCGGACCGGACGAGCCCGAGGCGGCGAGCGATCCCGCCGCGGGCAGCCGCGACGCCTCCCCGACGGTCGATCTGGACATCGACCTGACCTCGCACGAGATGCTCCGGCGCGCTCATGTCCTGGACGCCCTAGGCGACGACTGGGACCCCGTCGCGGCCCTGCGCGACGAGCAGGCGGCGTACCGCCTGCTGTACTCCGGCCTCGACGCGGAGCAGCGGCGGGTCTACGACGAACTGGTCGCGGCCGGTGTGCTGCCGGGCGGAGGCGGCGGTCATGCTGCCGCTTGACCCGCAGGCCGACATCGGGCGCCGCGCCTGGGTGGCCTGCCCCAACTGCGCCGACCAGCAGGGATGCGCCACCTGCGGGCAGGGCCGTACCTGCTCCGAGCACTGGCGCTATCTGCTCTCCAACGTCGGCAGCCTGCTGCACCTGCAGTGCCCGTCGTGCACCCACATCTGGGCCCACGAGACCCACTTCGGCGCCACGCGCACCCCCTGGGAGCGCATCATCAGCGGCCTTCGACGGCGGTGACCGGTCCCCGCCGCTGAGCCGGCGGGGAGAGCCGGCCCGGTGAGGCCGGACGGCGGATGCGCGCCCGCTTTCGGATGACCTCACCGTCTGTCGCCGGGGACGGCGGGCGGCCGTGGCCGAGGATCTCGGTCGGCGGTCATCCCTGCCTGCCGTTCGTCCGCCCGGAGGCAGCCGTGCACATCCTGCTCCTAGCCAGCGCGTTCAACAGCCTCACCCAGCGCACACACGCCGAGCTGCGCGACCGGGGCCACACCGTGGCGGTCGAGCTGGCCCTGCCGGGCAGCCCCTTGCCGGAGGCCGTACGACGCCACGCGCCGGAGCTCATCGTGTCGCCGATGCTCAGGACGGCGATCCCCGAGGAGGTGTGGTCGGCGTACACCTGTCTCATCGTCCACCCCGGGCCCGTGGGCGACCGGGGACCGTCCTCCCTGGACTGGGCGATCCACGAGGGCGCCGACCGGTGGGGCGTCACCGTCCTCCAGGCCGACGCGGAGATGGACGCCGGTGACGTCTGGGCCTCCGTGCCGTGCCGGGTTCCCCCGGTGTCCAAGAGCGAGCTGTACCGGGGCGAGATCGCCGACGCGGCGATCGAGGCCGTGCTGCTCGCGGTGGAGCGCTTCGCCGACGGCACCTACGTACCGCTGAAGCAGGACGGGGCGGGCACCTCCGATGCGGAGGCCGATGCGGAGGCCGATGCGGACGTCCATGCCCATGCCGGTGCGGACGTCGATGCCGATGTCGACCCACCCCCGTGCCTCCGCACGCGTCCCTACCTCGACCAGAGCGTCCGGCGCATCGACTGGGCCGAGGACGCGACCGAGGACGTCCTGCGCAAGCTGAGGGCGGCGGACTCGCAGCCCGGGGTGCTGGACGTGCTGCTCGGCGGCGAGTGGTATCTGCACGGAGGTCATGCCGAGGGCGTGCTGCGCGGGCGGCCGGGGGAACTGCTGGCCACCCGCGCCGGGGCGATCTGCCGGGCCACCAGGGACGGCGCCGTGTGGATCCCCGAACTGCGGCCCCGGCGGCTGCCCGGACAGCCGCCCACCTTCAAGCTGCCCGCCGTACGGGCCCTGGGCGACCGGCTGCCACCGCTGCCCGAGCACGTCCTGCCCCGCCTGCCAGAGAACCCGCACCGCACCTGGTCGGACATCCGCTACCGGGAGGACGGGAGCGTCGGGCACCTCGCGTTCTCCTTCCCCGGCGGCGCCATGAGCACGGAGCAGTGCCGCCGCCTTCTGGACGCCTACCGGGAGGCGTGCGCACGGCCCACGACGGTCCTGGTGCTGGGCGGTGAGCGGGACTTCTTCTCCAACGGGATCCACCTCAACGTCATCGAGGCCGCCGACGACCCCGCCGCCGAGTCCTGGGCGAACATCAACGCCATCGACGACCTGGTCGAGGCGGTCCTGACGACGACCGACCGGCTGGTGGTCTCGGCGGTGGCGGGCAACGCCGCCGCGGGCGGCGTGATGCTCGCCCTGGCGGCCGACGAGATGTGGTGCCGCTCGGGCGCCGTACTGAACCCGCACTACCGGCTGATGGGCCTGTACGGCTCGGAGTACTGGACGCACACCCTGCCGCGCAGAGTGGGGCCCGCGACGGCGGAACGGCTCATGGCCGAGGCGCTGCCGGTGAGCTCGGCGAGCGCGCTGCGCCTCGGGCTCGTCGACCGGGTCGTGGACCGCTGCCCCGACGCCTTCGCGGGGGAGGTCGACGGCCTGGCCGCGCGGCTGGCCGCCCTTCCGGCGACGGCGGCACGGATCTCCGCCAAGAAGGCGGAGCTGGACCGGCTGGAGAGCACGACCCCGCTGGCCGGCTTCCGTGAGCGGGAGCTGACCCGGATGCGCCGGACCTTCGACGACCCGGACGCCGCGTACCACACGCTGCGCCGTTCCTTCGTCCGCAAGGAACGGCCCTCGCACACCCCGCCGCACCTCGGTCCGGCCCGGGTTGCGCGAACCGCTCCGATGCCCTCCGGCGCCGTCGTCACCGGAACGGCCCCTGCTGGCGTCCCGTCCCGGTCGAACGGCTGATACGAAGAAGAGCGACGGTCGAAATACAGGCTTTCATCCCTTACCTCCCCAGGAGGCGGTCCCATGACTGAGGCGACGCCGGGCACGCTCGATGCCGCTGACGCGGGCGGCACGCCCGCAGACGAAACGCCCACGATCCACATCCTCTGGATCAACGCGGGCCTGAGCTGCGACGGTGACTCGGTCGCGTTGACGGCGGCCATGCAGCCCAGCATCGAGGAGATCGTGCTCGGTGTGCTGCCCGGGCTTCCCAAGGTCGCCGTGCACTGGCCGCTCATCGACTTCGAATGTGGCCCCGTCGGCGGCTCGGACACGTTCATCGAGTGGTTCTTCAAGGGCGAGCGGGGCGAGATCGACCCGTTCGTACTGGTCGTCGAAGGATCCATCCCCAACGAGTCGATCAAGCCCGAGGGCTACTGGTGCGGCTTCGGAGACAATCCGGAGACCGGCCAGCCGATCACCACCAGCGAGTGGATCGACCGGCTCGCCCCCAAGGCACTGGCGGTCGTCGCCATCGGCACGTGCGCCACCTACGGCGGCATCCACGCCATGGCGGGCAACCCCACCGGCGCCATGGGCGTACCGGACTACCTCGGCTGGGACTGGAAGTCCCACGCCGGCATCCCCATCGTGTGCGTCCCGGGCTGTCCGATCCAGCCGGACAACTTCTCCGAGACGCTCACCTACCTGCTCTACCAGGCGGCCGGCGCCGCCCCCATGATCCCGCTGGACGACAAGCTGCGCCCCACCTGGCTGTTCGGGGCCACCGTGCACGAGGGCTGCGACCGTGCCGGCTACTACGAGCAGGGCCAGTTCGCGATGTCGTACGACTCGCCGACGTGTCTGGTCAAACTCGGCTGCTGGGGGCCGGTCGTCAAGTGCAACGTGCCCAAGCGCGGCTGGATGAACGGCATCGGCGGCTGCCCCAACGTCGGTGGCATCTGCATCGCCTGCACCATGCCGGGCTTCCCCGACAAGTTCATGCCGTTCATGGACGAGCCCCCCGGCGCCAAGGTGTCGAGCGGCGCCAGCGGCGCGTACGGCGCCGTGGTCCGCAAACTCCGGTCGATCACCGCCAGGACCGTGGACAAGGAACCCAAGTGGCGCCGTACCGGAGAGAAGATCACCACCGGATACCGGCCCCCGTGGTGACCGGCGGAAGCGGCCGGAGCGGCCGAGACAGCCGCGAGTAGTCCGCCCCCGCTTCGCGCACCCCCACCCCAACCTCCCGCGCAAAGACGCAACGAAGGGCACGCACACAGATGGCACCGAAGACGAAGACGGCCGGCGACGGCAGCGGCCTGGTGGAGATGGCCTGGGACCCGATCACCCGGATCGTGGGCTCCCTGGGCATCCACACGAAGATCGACTTCAAGCAGAAGCGGGTCGCCGAGTGCTACAGCACGTCGTCGGTCTTCCGCGGCTACAGCGTCTTCATGCGCGGCAAGGACCCCCGCGACGCCCACTTCATCACCAGCCGCATCTGCGGCATCTGCGGCGACAACCACGCCACCTGCTCGGTGTACGCGCAGAACATGGCGTACGGCGTGAAGCCTCCGCACCTCGGCGAGTGGATCATCAACCTCGGTGAGTCGGCGGAGTACATGTTCGACCACAACATCTTCCAGGAGAACCTGGTCGGGGTCGACTACTGCGAAAAGATGGTCAAGGAGACCAACCCCGGCGTCCTCGAACTCGCCGAACGCACCGAGGCCCCGCACGCCGCCGAGCACGGCTACCGCACCATCGCCGACATCATGCGCTCGCTCAACCCCCTGGAGGGCGAGTTCTACCGCGAGGCCCTCCAGGTCAGCCGCTACACGCGCGAGATGTTCTGCCTGATGGAGGGCCGCCATGTGCACCCTTCCACGCTCTACCCCGGCGGGGTGGGCACCATCGCCTCCGTCCAGCTCTTCACGGACTACATGAGCCGCCTGATGCGGTACGTCGAGTTCATGAAGCGCGTCGTGCCCCTGCACGACGACCTGTTCGACTTCTTCTACGAGGCCCTGCCCGGCTACGAGGAAGTCGGCCGCCGCCGCGTCATGCTCGGCTGCTGGGGCGCGCTCAACGACCCCGAGTACTGCGACTTCACCTACGCCAACATGACCGACTGGGGACGGAAGATGTTCGTCACCCCCGGCGTCATCGTCGACGGCAAACTCGTCACCAACGACCTCACCGAGATCAATCTCGGCATCCGCATCCTGCTGGGCAGCTCCTACTACGAGGACTGGCAGGGCCAGGAGCAGTTCGTCACCCACGACCCGCTCGGCAACCCGGTGGACCCGCGCCACCCGTGGAACCAGCACACCATCCCGGCCCCGCAGAAGCGGAACTTCGACGACAAGTACAGCTGGGTCATGTCCCCGCGCTGGTTCGACGGCAAGGACCACCTCGCCCTGGACACCGGCGGCGGCCCCATCGCCCGCCTGTGGTCCACCGCCCTGTCCGGGCTCGTCGACATCGGCTACATCAAGGCCACCGGCCACAGCGTGGTCATCAACCTGCCGCGCACCATGACCAAGCCGGAGACCACCTTCGAGTGGCAGATCCCCAAGTGGTCCAACGCGCTGGAACGCAACCGGGCCCGCACCTACTTCCAGGCCTACGCCGCCGCCGTCGCCCTGCACTGCGCGGAGAAGGGCCTCGCGGAGGTCCGCGCCGGACGCACCCAGACCTGGGAGAAGTTCGAGGTCCCGGACGAGGGCATCGGCGTCGGCTTCACCGAAGCGGTCCGTGGTGTCCTCTCCCACCACATGGTGATCCGCGACGGCAAGATCGCCAACTACCACCCGTACCCGCCGACCCCCTGGAACGCCAGCACCAGGGACACCTTCGGCACACCCGGCCCGTACGAGGACGCCGTGCAGAACACGCCCATCTTCGAGGAGAACACCCCGGAGAACTTCAAGGGCATCGACATCATGCGCGCCGTCCGCAGCTTCGACCCCTGTCTGCCGTGCGGCGTCCACATGTACGTCGGCGACGGCAGAACCGTGAAGTCCATGCACGTGCCCACCGGCCTGAGCGGACTGGGCGGATGAGCGCGCCGACGGCCACGGTGCCGCTGAACGCGGAACAGACCGGACGCAGGGTCGAGGAGGTGCTCGACCGGCTGGCGACGAGCGGCGACCCGGCCGCCACCGCCGCTGCCGAGGAACTCGTCCGTTCCCTCATGGACTTCTACGGTGCGGGGCTCGCCCGCGTCCTCCACCTGTTGTCCTCCGCGCCCGGCGATCCGTCGGCGCGGCTGCTCGGCGACGAACTCGTCGCGAGCCTCCTCGTCCTGCACGATCTGCACCCCGAGGACCGCGACACCCGTATCGTCCGCGCCCTCGACACCGTCCGGGAGCACGCCCTGGACGTCATGGATTTCGACGAGCCGAGCGGCACGTTGAGGGTGCGCGCCCGGGCGTCCGGCGGCTGCGGTCGCGGCTCCGGCGACGAGGACGCCCGGCAGGCGGCCGCAGCGGCACTCGCCTGCTTCGCGCCCGAGGTCAGGGCCGTCCGCGTGGAGACCGCCCCCGTGGAACCCCCGTTGCTCCAGATCGGCTCCGCGCCGACGGGGGCCCGATGACGACCGCGCCCACACGGACCACCGGGCCCGGTGCGGGCCTGCGGCGGTTCCTCACCGAGCGTCCGCCGCGGCAGGAGCGGTGCGAACTGTGCGCGGTGGCGGTGCCCGAGGACCACCGCCACCTGGTCGACACCGAGAAGCGCGCCCTCGTCTGCGCCTGCGGCGCCTGCGCGCTGCTGATGGAACAGCCGGGCGCCGCCGCGGGCCGCTTCCGCGCGGTCCCTGCCCGCTATCTGACGGACCCCGCACAGCACCTGGACGACAGCGCCTGGGAGGCGTTGCAGATCCCGGTCGGCGTCGCCTTCCTCTTCCGCAACGCGGCGCTGGACCGGCTGGTCGCCCTCTACCCGAGCCCGGCCGGAGCCACCGAGAGCGAACTCGAACCGGCGACCTGGGCGCAGGTCCTCGACGGCAACCGCCTCGCCGCACTCCTCGAACCCGACGTGGAGGCGCTGCTGCTGCGCCGCGCCGAAGGCCGCTGCGAGTGCCACCTCGTCCCGATCGACATCTGCTACGAACTCGTCGGCCGCATGCGCCTGCTGTGGCAGGGCTTCGACGGCGGAGCCGAGGCCCGCGCCGCCCTGGACGCGTTCTTCGCGGACGTCGCACGACGCGCCCGGCCCGTGGAGGAGGCGGTGCGCCCATGACGGAGTTCTCCTTCGCCTGCACCGGCGTCCGCGCCGACCGGTACGCCGCCGGACCCACGCTCGTCTTCCGGCTGCGCGTCACCGCCGCCGACAACGCGCACGTGCACGCGGTGGCGCTGCGCTGCCAGATCCGCATCGAACCGGCCCGCCGGGCGTACGAGCCGGCCGAGGCCGACGGGCTCACCGACCTCTTCGGCGAGCGCACACGCTGGGGCAGCACCCTCCAACCGGTGCAGTTCGCCCAGGTCGCCCTGATGGTTCCCAGCTTCACGGGGGAGACCGACGTCGACCTCGTCGTGCCCTGCACCTACGACATGGACATCGCCGCCACGCGCTATCTCACCGCCCTCACCGACGGCGAGGTCCCCCTGCTGATGCTGTTCTCCGGTACGGCCTTCACCGGCACGGGCGGTTTCCGGGTCGAGCCCGTCCCGTGGGACCGCGAGGCGGCCTTCCGTATGCCGGTCGCCACCTGGCGGGAGATGATCGAGCAGCACTTCCCCGGCTGCGGCTGGATCCGGCTGCCCCGCGACACCATGGACGCCCTCCTCGCCTACCGCTCCCGGCACGCGCTGTCCTCCTGGGAGGCGACCCTCAAGGCCCTGCTCGACGAGAGCCGCGCCACGGACGCTCCCGCGAGAGATCCGTTCCGCGCCCTCACCGGCACCACCGGAAGGACCGACACGTGACCCTGACCGCGTTCGCCGCCGAGACCGAGGAGCGGTTCGCCCTCGCCCGGCAGGTGGCCGACGCCGTCCTCTTCGAGGGCTATGTGCTCTACCCCTACCGTGCCTCCGCGGCCAAGAACCGGCTGCGCTGGCAGTTCGGGGTCCTCGTACCGCCCGCCTGGGGCGCCGAGTGCGAGGAGCACGACTTCCAGCACACCGAATGCCTGATGGAGCCGAAGGCCGACGCGACCCTCTCGGTCGAGGTGCGCTTCCTGCACGCCCGGCGGCGCACGGTGCAGCGGGCCCGCCCGGACGGAGGCTTCGACACGGTTTCCGAACTCGACCTCGACGACCGGGTGCTGGTGCCCTGGGACGAGGGCGTCGAGGAACGCGTCGAGGTGATCGCGCCGGTGGACGAACTCCTCGGCGACGGCGTCGTCCACCCCTTCCACCGCCCGGCGCGGGAGGACACCGCACCGGTCCTGGACGCGGCGGGCCGCACCGTCGGCCGGCTGCTCCGGCGCCGCGAGGAGATCAACGGGACGGTGCGGCTGTCCGCCCGCGAACTCGACGGCCCCTACCGGGCGTTGCGCCTGACCGCCGTCGTCGAGAACACCAGCGGCTGGACACCGCCCGAGGGACGCGGCGCCGACCGGGACGCGGCGCTGCCGCACTCCCTGGTGGCCACCCACCTGCTCATGGCCCTCAGCGCCGGATCGTTCCTGTCGATGACCGATCCCCCCGAGTGGGCCAAGGGCGCGGTCGCCGCCTGCCGCAATCTGCACACCTGGCCCGTACTAGCCGGGGAACCCGGCCGTGCCGACCTCGTGCTGTCCTCGCCCATCATCCTGGAGGACCATCCGGCCATCGCACCGGAGAGCCCCGGCGCGCTCTACGACGCCACCGAGATCGACGAGATCCTCGCGCTGCGCACCGCGGCCCTCACCGACGAGGAGAAGCGCGAGGCCCGGGGCACCGACGAACGGGCCGCCGCCGTCATCGAGTTGGCCGACTCGATGCCCGCCGAGGTCCTGGAGCGGCTGCACGGCGCGGTACGGAGCCTGCGCGAGGTGACCGGCCCCGGCCCCACCGCCCCGGGCCCCGACCTCACGGACCCGGGCCCCGGCCTCACCGCCCTGGGCGGCTTCCCCGACGAGTACGGGGTCCAGCGGCCGGACACCCCCTGGTGGGACCCCGCGAGCGACGCGGGCTTCGACCCGACGCGGGACCGGGTGGTCGTCGACGGCCGGTCGGTGGGCAAGGGCAGCCGCGTCGAACTGCACCCGGGGCTGCGCCACACCGACGCGCAGGACATCTTCCTGCGGGGCCGCACCGCCGAGGTCGAGGCGGTGCTGCACGACGTCGACGGCGGGGTCCACCTGGCCGTCACGGTCGAGGGTGACCCGGGCGCCGACATCCGCCGCGAGCAGGGACGCTTCCTGTACTTCCAGCCCGACGAGGTCACCCCGCTGGAGGACGACGCATGAACCCCTCCGCGCGGTCGGACCCCAGAACCCTGGTCGCCGGCATCGGCAACATCTTCCTCGGCGACGACGGCTTCGGTGTGGAGACCGCGCGCCGCCTCGCCGAGCGCGACCTGCCCGACCACATCGAGGTCGTGGACATCGGCGTGCGCGGGGTGCACCTCGCCTACCAACTCCTGGACGGCTACGACACCCTCGTCCTCGTCGACGCCACGGCACGCGGCGGAGCCCCCGGGACGGTGTACGTCATCGAGCACGACGACGCGGACCCGAACCCGCCGACGGGCGCCCCCGCCCTCGACGGCCACCGGATGACCCCCGACACCGTCCTGGCGCTGCTGCGCACCCTCTGCGCGGGGACCGGCGGCGAGCCGCCACGCCGCGTCCTGGTCGTCGGATGCGAACCGGCCTCGGTGGACGAGCGCATCGGACTCAGCACGCCGGTGTCCGCCGCCGTGCCGGAGGCCGTCCGGCTGATCGAAGAGCTGCTGCGGAACGGCGAGCCGTCCGTGGCGCAGGCCTCAGCGGCTGAGGCTTCGACAGGAGGTCCGACATGAGGTCCGACATGAGGTTCGACATGAGGAGAGACGGGATGAAGAAGATCGTCATCGGAGGAGCGGCCGTGGCCGCCCTGGTAGCCGTCGCCGCCGAGGTCCTGCCGGACATCAGGCGCTACCTGCGCATCCGACGGATGTGAGGGAGGGCTCTCGGCGGGCATGCCGTGCGGTTGCGTCGAACGGCGTACCCGCCGGGCCGTGACGGCGCGCCGGGCCGAAGGACCCGCACGCGCACGCCTGTAATGAACCCCGGCACGAGGCGGGCGGCGGAAGGACCACAGACCCATGCACGAGATGTCCGTCGCGCTGGCCGTCGTCGACCAGGTCGCAGAGGCCGCCGACCGGGCCGGAGACGTCACCGCGGTGCGTTCGGTCCGGCTCCAGGTGGGCGAACTGGCCGGTGTCGTACCCGATTCGCTCGCCTTCTGCTTCGAACTGGCCTGCTCCGGAACCCTGTTGGAAGGTGCCGAACTGGTCACCGAAGCGGTGCCGGGGCGCGCCCGCTGCACTTCCTGCGCACACGAGTGGGCCGTCGGCATGCCGCCCCGGCTCACCTGCCCCGCGTGCGGCGGCACGCGAACCGATCTGCTGGCGGGCCGGGAGCTGCAGATCGTCGACGTGCGCTGGGAGGACGGCGGCCCCGCGCATCCGTCCACCCGCGAACCGATCTCCGAGGAGAGCTGAACCATGTGCCGTGTCGCCGACCTGCGCCAGGCCGTGCTCGCGAAGAACGACGAGAGCGCCCACGAACTGCGCGCCGCCCTCACGGCCCGGGGCACCGCGGTCGTCAATCTGCTGTCCAGCCCGGGCAGCGGCAAGACCGCGCTGCTGGAGCAGGAACTGCTGCGGGCACGCGAGCGGTCCGTTCCCGTGGCGGCACTGAGCGCCGATCTCGCCACCGAGAACGACGCGATCCGCCTGGCGCGTTCGGGCGTCCCGGTCAAGCAGGTGCTCACCGACGGACTGTGCCACCTGGAGGCGGGCATGCTCGCCGGGCACCTGGACGGCTGGCTGCCCGACGACGTCCGGCTGCTGTTCGTGGAGAACGTCGGCAACCTCGTCTGCCCCGCCTCCTACGACCTGGGGGAGACGCTGCGGGTCGCCCTCGCCTCCGTGACGGAGGGCGAGGACAAGCCGCTCAAGTACCCCACGGCCTTCGGTCTGGCCCAGCTGGTCGTGGTCACCAAGACGGACCTGGCGGAGGCCGTCGAGTTCGACGAGTTCGCGTTCCGCAAGAACCTGGAACAGGTCAACCCCGGCGTCGAGGTGATCCTGACCTCGGCACGCCGGGGGTGGGGGGTGGGCGCGCTGCTCGACCGGGCACTGGCCGCCGCGGACGGCGCGCCCGTCCACGTGCCGGTCATGGCCCGGCAGCCCCAGCACCACGGCCACCACCACGGCCACGGCCCCACCCACGGTCACACTCATGCCGCCACCCCCGCGCACCCGGAGGCCGCCGAAGCCATGGCCCACCCCCAGTCGTGAGCGCTCCGCAGGCCCCGGCCGCCGTCACCGAGGACACCCGGCTGCGCCGCCGCGTCACCGTCCGGGGAGTCGTCCAGGGCGTGGGCTTCCGGCCCTACCTGTACGGCCTCGCCACCGAACTCGCCCTGGCCGGACACGTGACCAACACTCCGGAGGGCGTGGTCGTGGAGGTGGAGGGCACTGCCTCCGCCGTGGCCCGGTTCTGCGACCGGATCGCCGCGCAGGCACCCCCGCTGGCCCGCGTAGACTCGGTCGACCACCGGGAGTTGCCGCCCGTCGGCGGCACCACGTTCACCATCCTCGCCTCCCACTCCGGCGGCCCGGCCCGCACCCTGGTCTCCCCGGACTCCGCCACCTGCGTCGACTGCCTCGCCGAACTGGCCGACCCGACGGACCGTCGATACCGCCACCCGTTCGTCAACTGCACCCACTGCGGCCCGCGGTTCACGATCGTCACGGGTGTGCCGTACGACCGGGCCCACACCACCATGGCCCGCTTCGCGATGTGCGTCGACTGCGCCCGCGAGTACGGGGACCCGGCCGACCGGCGCTTCCACGCGCAGCCGGTCGCCTGCCCGGCCTGCGGGCCCCGGCTGCGGCTGCTCCTCGCCCGGAAGGGCGGAGCGCGGAGCGCCGACGGGGCGGACCCGGTCGTCGAGGCGCGCGCACTGCTGGCGCGGGGCGCGATCCTCGCCGTGAAGGGCCTGGGCGGCTATCACCTGGCCTGCGACGCCACCGACCAGGCGGCCGTCGAACTGCTGCGACGCCGCAAGGCGCGCGGGGACAAGCCGTTCGCCGTCATGGCCGGGGCGACGGACGACGTCCGGCACCTCGTGCGGGTGAGCCCCGAGGAGCAGGAACTGCTCGAAAGCCGGGCCAGGCCGGTCGTCCTGATGAGACGGCGACCACGCCCGTCGTACGCCACCGGGGAGCTGCGGCCCGCCGAGGCCGTCGCGCCCGGCAGCCCCGATCTCGGCGTGATGCTGCCGTACACGCCCCTGCACCGTCTGCTGCTCGGCCTGCCCGGTGACGCGGACGGGCCTCGGCTGCTCGTGATGACCAGCGGCAACGTGTCCGGGGAACCGATCGTCACGGACGACACCGAGGCACTGGAGCGGCTCGCGCACCTGGCCGACGGATGGCTCACCCACGACCGGCCGATCCACGTCCCGTGCGACGACTCCGTGGTCCGGGTCTGCGACGGTGAGCCCCTGGTGCTCCGCCGCTCCCGTGGCTACGCGCCGCTGCCGCTCACTCTCCCGCTGCCCGTGCGGCCGGCCCTCGCCGTCGGTGGCGACCTGAAGAACACCTTCTGCCTGGGATCGGGCCGCCATGCCTGGCTGTCGGCGCACATCGGCGACATGGACGATCTCGGTACGCAGCGGGCCTTCGCGCACGCGACGGCACATCTGGAGGCGCTCACGGGGGTGCGGCCCGAGACCCTGGTGTCCGACCGTCACCCCGGCTACCGCTCCGCGCGGTGGGCCGACCGCGACGCGGCACGGCGGCCCGTCGTGAGGGTCCAGCACCATCACGCGCACATCGCCGCCGCGATGGCCGAGCACGGGCTCGACGGCACCCGGCCGGTCATCGGCGTCGCCTTCGACGGCACGGGCCACGGCGACGACGGCGCCGTGTGGGGCGGGGAGTTCCTGCTCGCCGACTACGACCGCTTCACCCGGTTCGGCCACCTCGCCTACGTGCCGCTGCCCGGCGGCGACGCGGCCGTACGGCGGCCGTACCGCATGGCGTTGGCCCACCTGAGGGCGGCCCGGATCGACTGGGCCGCCGACCTCCCCTGCACCACCGCCTGCCCGCCCGACGAACTGCGCCTGCTGGAAAAGCAGTTGGAGCGCTCTCTGAACTGCGTCCCCACCTCCAGCATGGGCCGCCTCTTCGACGCCGTGTCCTCCCTCGCCGGGATCTGCCACCGGGCCGGTTACGAGGCGCAGGCCGCCGTCGAGTGGGAGGCCGCCGCCCTGCTCGCACCGGCCGGGGACACCTCGGCGTACGCCTTCGCCCTCCACGACCCGCAGGACGGCGGGGGCGGCGCCGTACGGGCCGATCCGGCACCCGTGCTCGGGGCGATCGTCGACGACCTGCGCGCGGGCGTCGAACCTGCCCTGCTCGCGGCACGCTTCCACCGGTGCGTGGCCGCTCTGGTGCACGGCATGTGCCTGCGGGCGAGGGAGCGGCACCGGCTGGACACGGTCGTCCTCACGGGAGGCGTGTTCGCCAACACGCTGCTCTCGTCGGCCTGCGCCTCCGCCCTGCGCGGGGACGGCTTCACGGTCCTGCGGCACCACCTGGTGCCGCCGGGCGACGGCGGTCTGGCGCTGGGCCAGCTGATGGTGGCCGCCCGCACCGCTTCCACTCCCACCGACTGACGCACGCGCGACCCACAGCGAGGAGAGGCTCATGTGCCTGGCGGTACCCGGCAGAGTGCTGGACATCGAGGAACGGGACGGCACCCGGATGGCCACCGTCGACTTCGGCGGAGTCGTCAAGGAGGTGTGCCTGGAGTATCTGCCCGACCTGCGCGTCGGCGAGTACGCCATCGTCCACGTCGGGTTCGCCCTGCAACGGCTCGACGAGGAGTCGGCCCGGCAGACCCTCGAACTCTTCGCCGAACTCGGCATGTTGCAGGAGGAGTTCGGCGACGCCTGGGAGATGGCGGCGGCTGAGGCGGGCGTGGAACCGGTGACGGAGGCGCCGGCGGACGAGACGCCGGTGGCAGAGGTGTTGGCGGAAGAGGTGCGCAACCGGTGAAGTACATCGACGAGTTCCAGGACCCCGAGCTGGCACGACGGCTCCTCGACGACATCCGTGCCACGGTGACCAGGCCGTGGGCCCTGATGGAGGTGTGCGGAGGGCAGACGCACAGCATCATCCGGCACGGTATCGATCAACTCCTGCCCGACGAGGTCGAGTTGATCCACGGGCCCGGCTGTCCCGTGTGCGTGACCCCGCTGGAGGTCATCGACAAGGCGCTGGAGATCGCCTCACGACCGGAGGTGATCTTCTGTTCCTTCGGCGACATGCTCCGGGTGCCGGGCACCGGCCGGGACCTGTTCCAGGTCCGGGGGGAGGGCGGCGACGTACGGGTCGTGTACTCGCCGCTCGACGCGCTGCGGATCGCCCAGCGGAACCCGGACCGCGAGGTGGTCTTCTTCGGCATCGGCTTCGAGACCACCGCGCCGCCCAACGCCATGACGGTCCACCAGGCCCGGAAGCTGGGTATCGGGAACTTCAGCATGCTGGTCTCCCACGTCCGTGTACCGCCCGCCATCGAGGCGATCATGTCCTCGCCGAGCTGCCGGGTGCAGGGCTTCCTCGCGGCCGGGCACGTCTGCAGCGTGATGGGCGTGGGGGAGTACCCGGAACTCGCGGAGCGCTTCCGCGTCCCCATCGTCGTGACGGGCTTCGAGCCGCTGGACATCCTCGAAGGCGTACGCCGGGCCGTCCGCCAGCTGGAGCGCGGCGAGCACACCGTCGACAACGCCTACGCCCGAGCCGTCCGCCCGGAGGGCAACCCGGCCGCCCGGGCGATGCTGGAGGACGTCTTCGAGGTCACCGACCGGGCCTGGCGCGGGATCGGGGTGATCCCCGACAGCGGTTGGCGGCTGTCGTCGAAGTACCGCGACCACGACGCCGAGCACCGCTTCGCGGTCGGTGGGATCCGGACGGTCGAGCCCGCCGAGTGCCGCAGCGGAGAGGTCCTGCAGGGGCTGCTCAAGCCGCACGAGTGCGAGGCCTTCGGCACTCTGTGCACACCGCGTACGCCCCTGGGAGCCACGATGGTCTCCAGCGAGGGAGCCTGCGCCGCGTACTACCTCTACCGGCGGCTGGACCTGCCCGCCGCCAAGGCCCGGGAGGCGAGCCCCGTTGTCTGACACCACCGATCTCCCCGCCCCCACCACCCTGGACATCGAGGCGTGGACGTGCCCGGCCCCCGTACGGGACAGGCCCCGTGTCGTCATGGGCCACGGCGGCGGGGGAGCCCTGTCCGCCGAACTCGTCCAGCAGATCTTCGCACCGGCCTACGGCGGCGATGTGCTCGCCCAGATGGGTGACGCGGCCGTTCTCGCGCTGGGCGGGGCCCGGCTGGCGTTCTCCACCGACTCCTACGTGGTGCGGCCGCTGTTCTTCCCCGGCGGCAGCATCGGCGACCTCGCGGTGAACGGCACCGTCAACGACCTCGCCATGCGCGGCGCCCGCGCCGCCTACCTCTCCTGCGGATTCATCCTGGAGGAGGGCGTCGAGCTGGACACGGTCACCCGGGTCGCCCAGGCGCTGGGCGCGGCCGCGCGCACGGCCGGGGTGGAGGTGGCCACCGGCGACACCAAGGTGGTGGAGGCCGGCCACGGCGACGGGGTGTTCGTGAACACGGCCGGCATCGGTCTGGTCCCGGCCGGCGTCGATCTGCGGCCCCAGCGGGTCGTCCCCGGCGACGTCGTGATCGTCAGCGGCGCGATCGGCGTCCACGGGGTGGCGATCATGAGCGTGCGGGAAGGGCTGGAGTTCGGCGTCGAGATCAAGAGCGACTGCGCCGCCCTCGGCGGTCTGGTCGACGCCATGCTCGCCGTCACCCCGGATCTGCACGTCCTGCGCGATCCCACCCGTGGGGGCCTGGCGGCGGCACTCAACGAGATCGCGGCGGCCTCGGGCACCGGCGTCGTCGTCCGGGAACGCGCCGTCCCGGTGCCGTCGGCCGTGGCCAATGCCTGCGCCATTCTCGGTCTGGACCCCATGTACATCGCCAACGAGGGCAAGCTCGTGGCCTTCGTCCCGCGCCAGCATGCCGACGCCGTGCTGGAGGCGATGCGCGCCCACCCCCTGGGCGCCGACTCCGTGATCATCGGCGAGGCGGTCGAGGACCATCCCGGCATGGTCGTGGCCAGGACCGGGCTCGGCGGCACGCGGGTGGTCGATCTGCCGATGGGTGAGCAACTGCCGAGAATCTGCTGACGCGGTCCGAAACCGGCCGCGTCAGCTCCGACCCGGGCCGACGGGGGCCGACGCGGTTCCGCGGGTCCTGTCGGCCCGCGGTTCTCCGCGGCTTCCACTCGTCCCGGGGCTACGTTCCGGGGCTCTGCGGGTCCTGCGGGTCCACGCCGGTCTTGGCAGCGGCGTCCTTGGTGCCGCTGGGGCGCTGGGAGCGGCCCTTGCGCCCGGTGTCGCGGCGGCCCTTCTCGTCGACGTCGCCGTACTCCTCGCCGCGCGCCCCGTGACTCTTCACCGTGTCACCCGGGACGGATTTCGTCTCCTCCGCGGACTTCTTCCGTCCCCGGCCCGCCGGCTCGGCGTGCTCGGCCGTATGGAAGGAGCGTGAAGCGCTCGGGTTGTCCTGCTGACGGGTCTCGTCCACATCGGGCGACCAGCCGTGGTGCTCGGTGCCCCGGTGACGGCTCGGGCCCTTGCCGTGCGGCGGCTCGGACGAACGTGGTTTCTTCGACATGGTCCGACCTGTCTGCTCGTGGGCAATGGGGACGGCGCGCATGTGTCGCCGCAATGGGTAAATTATCCCTCTCTGTCCTGGTTCGAGCACGTCAGGACTTCTCGGTCAGGGGGTGAAGACCTCGTCGAGCCGGTCGATCGCCCCGTTGTCGCCGAGGTGGTAGGTGAAGACGAGGCCGGAGTTGGGGTGGGCCTCCAGCCAGTCCAGGAACTCCTGGACGCCGATGGGCTGATTCGTCGTGCTTTCCACGATGGGTGTGGTCACGGTGATGGCCGCGGCCTGGTCCATCGGGATGTACGTCTCCTTGCCGACGGTCTCGAACGGGGCGCCGTCCGAGTCGGGGGTGCCGCACCCCCAGTTGCCGTGCTTGACGATCAGGCTCAGGGATCCGCCTTCGGGGGTGTGGCGGTAGACCGCGATCTCGTCGGGGGAGATGGGCATCTTGTGGTCGCAGTCGGCACCGGCGTCATCGCTGCCGGAGCCGGTGCCGGTGCCGGCGTCCGAGTCCGTGGAGCCCGTCGCCTTGGAGGAGGCGTCCGAGTCGGCTCCGGACTTCTCGGTGTCGTCGTCCGGGGTCGCGGACGCCTTCGGGGCGGGGGTCCCGGTCGTACCCGCGCTCTCCTTGCCTTCCCCGTCGTGGGTGCCGCTCGTGGCCGTCGCGCTGGCCTTCGTGTCCCCGTCGGCGGCCTCTCCGCCGCCGTCCCCCGAGCAGCCGCTGAGACCCAGCGCTCCGGCGGCGCAGACGCCCAGCACGAGCGCTCGGACGGTACCGGGTCTGCGGCGGGTCCTCCTCGGCGTCACGTTC
This sequence comes from Streptomyces akebiae, assembly GCF_019599145.1. Classification (NCBI taxonomy): domain Bacteria; kingdom Bacillati; phylum Actinomycetota; class Actinomycetes; order Kitasatosporales; family Streptomycetaceae; genus Streptomyces; species Streptomyces akebiae. Next base: position 10,098,644 of record NZ_CP080647.1, read on the forward strand.
ATGGTTCGCCCCCTCCTGCTTGTTCACGATCTCCGTGAGCCCCGTCGGCTCGCGAGAAAGGGACGATTTTCGGCCGTCGGCCGTTGCGCGTCCTGGCCGAATTCTGCACGCGGGCTTCCGTGGTGACACCGGCGGGGCGCCGGCCACCCTGTCGCGCTCACCGCACGCGGAGGACAGAGGTGTCGGCGTCATCGCGTCCACCGCCGGCCGGAACGGTCGCGGGGCCGGGCCGCGGCTCTGCGCGGTCCGGCCCCGCCGCGTCACCTCACGCCTCGCAGGCGCTCTTGGTGTCGCTCGTGTCGGCCGTGCAGGTGTCGGTGTTGGTGCCCCCGTTGAGGGAGTCGTTGCCGAACACGCCGTCCACGGCGTCGAGGGTGTCGTTCCCCGCCCCTCCGCTGTGGCTGTCGCCGCCGGCGCCACCGACGAGGGTGTCGTTGCCCGTGCCGCCCACCAGGAGGTCGTTGCCTCCGAAGCCGGACAGGATGTCGCCCGCCGTGCCACCGGTGAGCGTGTCGCCGAACGGGCTGCCGTAGACGATCTCGACGTCCGTGAGGACGTTGTCGCCCTCGCCGCCGATGCCGTCGTCGGCGGCGTTGTCGATGTCGACGACCACCCCGGAGCCGCTCTCCAGATAGCTGGCGATGTCGCTGGCGCCGCCTCCGCCGCTGAGCCGGTCCGCGCCCGTGCCGCCGATGAGGAGGTCGAAGGTGACGCCGCCGTTCAGGGTGTCGTTCCCCGTGCCGCCATTGAGGATGTTGCTGCCCGGGCTGGGGCCGCCGTTGATGACGTCGTTGCCGGACTCGCCCTTCAGGTCACCGCGGACGTTGCCGGTCTTGGTGATGATGTCGTTGCCGTCACCGGCGTTGACCACGACCGTGTCGGTGTTGAGGCTCACCGGACAGGCCACCGATCCGTTGACCTGGAGGGTGCATCCGACACCGGCGGTCAGGGTGTCGGAGGTGTCCTGGATGACGACGTTGCTCCCGGACAGGCCGACCGTGATGTTGTTGGCGCGCCCCGCCGCCGCGTTGACGACCACGTTGGTCCCGCTCTTGAACACACCCGTGGCCGCGCTCGCGGGCCCTCCGGTCAATGTCACCGCGGAGGCGGCCGTCGCCGCGACCACCAGGACCCGGAGTAACGCTTCTCTTCCCATGGACTTCCTCTCGATCGCGTCCGTCGACCGGCCCGGCGCACCGCCGGTGCCCCGGGCCGCCCCCACGGTCTCCGGCGGGCCCTGAGTGGCGCATGGGGGAAGGGCCCCCATATACCGGCCGACTCCGTCGAGCAGGCCCTGCGCCGGTACGAGCAGCGCCTTGCCCGATGCGTGGCGACCTGCGGCCCCCCGGGTCGTACCCCCGAGAGCCGGGGACCGGCGCCGCCTACGACCCGCACCCTCGGGAAGCCGCCGCACGCGGGGACTCCTACGGGCGCGGCCTCGACCGACCGCGGGTACAGGCGCGTCGACAGGGCGCTCGGCGACGAAGCGGCGGCCCTCGCTCGGTGGCGCAGCGCCCTGCCGCCCTGGACGGCACGGGGGCGCCCCTCCTCGCGGACCTGCACGGCTCGACGTCGACGACGGGTCTGAGCAGGTAACGCCGTGACTCTCCGGGAAGGAGCGGACAGCGGGTCGGAAAGCGGCCGAAAGCGCTCCGTCGAGGTGCTTTCGGGGCACTGCGGGCGGCGGCGTGGAACCGTTCCGAGTGCCCCGGGTCCGGCCGTGTATTCCGCTCGGGGCGGTATCTTTTCGGGGCGGTCGGGAACTTCGCGACCGGCTTTGGTTGTCGGACGACAACTGCGTTAACCTTCACCGGATTTTCTCATCCGGCCGATTCGTGAACTGCGGAAACTCGGCCGGTGAGCGGGCCTTTCACGGTCCGGCGCGGGTTCCGAGTCCTCGGCGCGAGGGCTCTAGGGGAGCGGAACGAGGGTGCGCATGAGCGGCAAGACGACCGAGACGGTCGAACGGGCCCCGGGAGAGCAGGAGCTACGGCAGCTCCTGGCCGGACTGACCGCCGTACGGGACGGCGATTTCGGTACCCGGCTGCCGTCCGACGGCGAAGGGCTGCTCGGCGACATCGCCACCGTCTTCAACGGCATGGTGGACCAACTGTCCGTGTTCACCTCGGAAGTCACCCGGGTGGCCCGCGAGGTGGGCACCGAGGGAACGCTCGGCGGTCAGGCCGAGGTGCCGGGCGTCTCGGGCACCTGGGCCGACCTCACCGACTCGGTCAACGCCATGGCGGGCAATCTGACCACCCAGGTGCGCGACATCGCCCAGGTGGCGACGGCCGTCGCCAGGGGTGACCTGTCGCAGAAGATCGACGTCCCGGCGCGCGGCGAGATCCTGCAGCTGAAGGAGACCGTCAACACGATGGTCGACCAGCTCTCCGCGTTCGCGGACGAGGTCACGCGCGTCGCGCGCGAGGTCGGCAGCGAGGGGCGGCTCGGCGGACAGGCGCAGGTGCCCGGCGTCGGCGGCGTCTGGCGCGACCTGACCGATTCGGTCAACTTCATGGCCGGCAACCTCACCTCCCAGGTCCGCAACATCGCCCAGGTCACCACGGCGGTGGCGCAGGGCGACCTGTCGCAGAAGATCACCGTGGACGCGCGGGGTGAGATCCTGGAGTTGAAGAACACCATCAACACGATGGTGGATCAGTTGTCCGGTTTCGCCGACGAGGTCACGCGCGTCGCCCGCGAGGTGGGCACCGAGGGACGGCTCGGCGGACAGGCCGACGTCCAGGGCGTCAAGGGCACCTGGCGCGACCTCACGGACTCCGTGAACTTCATGGCGGGCAACCTCACCGCCCAGGTCCGCAACGTGGCGCAGGTGGCCACGGCGGTGGCGCAGGGCGACCTGTCGCAGAAGATCACCGTGGACGCGCGGGGTGAGATCCTGGAGTTGAAGAACACCATCAACACGATGGTGGATCAGTTGTCCGGTTTCGCCGACGAGGTCACGCGCGTCGCCCGCGAGGTGGGCACCGAGGGCAATCTGGGCGGACAGGCGATCGTCCGGGGCGCCTCGGGCACCTGGAAGGACCTGACCGACAACGTCAACGTCATGGCGTCCAACCTGACCGGCCAGGTCCGCTCGATCGCGCAGGTCGCCACGGCCGTCGCGCGCGGCGACCTGTCCCAGAAGATCACCGTCGAGGCCAAGGGCGAGGTCGCCGCCCTCGCCGACGTCATCAACACCATGGTCGACACCCTGTCCGCGTTCGCCGACGAGGTCACCCGTGTCGCCCGCGAGGTCGGCACCGAGGGACGCCTCGGGGGCCAGGCGCACGTCCCCAACGTCGCGGGCACCTGGAAGGACCTGACCGACAACGTCAACTCGATGGCGAACAACCTCACCGGTCAGGTCCGCAACATCGCCCTGGTGACGACGGCGGTGGCGGGCGGCGACCTGTCGAAGAAGATCGACGTCGACGCCCGCGGCGAGATCCTGGAGCTGAAGACCACCATCAACACGATGGTCGACCAGCTGTCGTCGTTCGCCGCCGAGGTCACCCGCGTCGCCCGCGAGGTCGGCAGTGAGGGGCGGCTCGGTGGGCAGGCCGAGGTGGAGGGCGTCGAGGGCACCTGGAAGCGGCTCACCGAGAACGTCAACGAACTGGCCGGGAACCTCACCCGGCAGGTCCGCGCCATCGCCGAGGTCACCAGCGCCGTCGCCGAGGGCGACCTGACCCGCTCCATCACCGTCGAGGCGTCCGGCGAGGTCGCCGACCTCAAGGACAACATCAACTCCATGGTGGAGTCCCTGCGCGAGACCACCCGGGCCAACCAGGAGCAGGACTGGCTGAAGACCAACCTCGCCCGGATCTCCGGCCTGATGCAGGGCCACCGCGACCTGCCCGTCGTCGCCGAGCTCATCATGGACGAGCTCGCACCGCTGGCCTCGGCCCAGTACGGCGCCTTCTACCTCGCCGAGGACACCGAACGCGGCCCGGAACTGCGGCTGGTGGGCTCCTACGGCTACCCCGACGACACCGACCGGCCGGAGCGCATCCCCGTGGGCCGCTCGCTGGTCGGGCAGGCCGCGCGCAACCGCCGTCCCATCAGCGTCGAGGAAGTCCCGCCGGGCTATGTGACGATCTCCTCCGGGCTCGGACAGGCCGTGCCCAGCGCCCTGGTCGTGCTGCCCATCGTGGTCGAGGACCAGGTCCTCGGCGTCATCGAACTGGGCTCCGTCACCCCCTTCACCCAGATCCACCAGGACTTCCTCGCCCAGCTGATGCCGACCATCGGCGTCAACCTCAACACCATCGTGGCCAACGCCCGCACCGACGAACTGCTCGGGGAGTCCCAGCGGCTCACCGCCGAACTCCAGGCACGGTCCGAGGAGTTGCAGGTCCAGCAGGAGGAACTGCAGCGCTCCAACGCCGAACTGGAGGAGAAGGCCTCCCTGCTGGCCTCGCAGAACAGCGACATCGAGGCCAAGAACCTGGAGATCGAACAGGCTCGGCAGGAGCTGGAGACGCGCGCACAGCAGCTGGCTCTGGCGTCCAAGTACAAGTCGGAGTTCCTGGCGAACATGAGCCACGAACTGCGCACGCCGCTCAACAGCCTGCTGATCCTGGCCCAGTTGCTGGCCCAGAACCCCTCGCGCAACCTCACGCCCAAGCAGGTCGAGTACGCGGGCATCATCCACTCGGCGGGCTCGGACCTGCTGCAGCTGATCAACGACATCCTCGACCTGTCGAAGGTCGAGGCGGGCAAGATGGACGTCGCCCCCGAGCGAGTACCGCTGCGCAAGCTCCTCGAGTACGTCGAGGCCACGTTCCGCCCGATGACGTCGCAGAAGAGCCTGGACTTCACGGTGGCCACCGCACCGGGGACGCCCGCCGACCTGCTCACCGACGACTCCCGGCTGCGGCAGATCCTGCGCAACCTGCTGTCGAACGCGGTGAAGTTCACCGAGGAGGGCGGCGTCACCCTGCGCATCGAGCCCGCCGTGGACCGCGAGGTCCCCGTGGGCGTCCTGCGTGGCGGTCCCGTCGTGGCGTTCCGGGTCAAGGACACCGGCATCGGCATTCCCCAGCAGCAGTTGGAGACGATCTTCGGGGCGTTCCAGCAGGCGGACGGCACCACCAGCCGCAAGTACGGCGGCACGGGCCTCGGCCTGTCGATCACCCGGGAGATCGCCCATCTGCTCGGCGGCGCCGTCACGGTCGACAGCACACCCGGTCAGGGCAGCACCTTCACCCTCTACCTGCCCGTGGCGCGCGACGACTTCGAGGAACTGCTCGACGGCGACGGCCGACCGACGGAGCACCCGCACCCCACCGGCCGTGAACTCCCCTCGGCGTCCCGGCCGGACACCGCTTCCCCCACGGTGCCCGAGCAGCGCCGGCGCCGCCTGCTGGTCGTCGAGGACCGCCCGCGAGGACTGCTGACCCTCGTCGCCGAACGCGCGGTCGCGGACCTCGCGTCCGACGGCGACCACCTCGGCGCGATCGACATCATCACGGCGGTCGGAGCACAGGAAGCCGCGACCACACTGGCCTCCGAGCCCTGCCACTGCGTCGTCCTCGAAATGGCCGTACCCGACGACGAGGGCGCGCGTCTGCTGGAAGCCATGGAGGGCGACTCGGCGCTCGCCAGCGTGCCCGTCCTCGTGCACACCGGCCATCGGGTGGACCTGGCGCACGAACAGGCCCTGCGCGTCCGTGCGGACGGCCGCCCGCTGGACTTCCTCTCCAGCCTGGACGAACTGCGCGAACGCATCACCCTGCACCTGTCCGCCGAGGAGCCGGGGGACGTGCTGTCCCTGGTGCGCGCCGAGGAGACCCAGCGCCCGGCCGCCCAGGTCGTCGACGGCGCCTTCCAAGGCCGCAAGGTCCTCGTGGTCGACGACGACGCCCGCAACCTCTTCGCACTCAGCGGAATGCTGGAACTCCACGGCTTCCACGTCCTGCACGCCGACAACGGCCGCCGGGGCATCGAGATGCTGCTCGCCCACCCGGACGTCTCCCTGGTCCTGATGGACGTGATGATGCCCGAGATGGACGGCTACACCGCCACCGCGGAGATCCGTGCGATGCCCCAGTACGCCGACCTGCCCATCATCGCTGTCACCGCGAAGGCCATGCCCGGCGACCAGGAGAAGAGCCTGGCGTCGGGCGCGAACGACTACGTCACCAAGCCGGTCGACACGGGTGACCTCATCGGCCGCGTCCGACGCTGGCTGACCGTATGACGAGGCGTCACACCGCCGCGCGCACCAGCCCATCGCGTGGCGTCCCGGGACGCCCGAGCCGAGGAACAGGTCAATCGTGAGCAACCCCCACCAGCCGGCCGAGCCGCGGCATGCCGACGCCGCGCCGGGCGGGCCGTCGGGCGACGACGTGCCCGCGGCCGACGTGAACGCCGCGGACACGCAGGGGCAGTCCTCGCCCGTCGGCAGGCTCGCCGCGACCGTGGAGCGGTTGCGCCGCGAGGTGCAGGCGGCCCAGGCGGAGGCGGACGGCCGTGCCGTGATCGAACTGGCCAAGGGCATCCTCGTCGAGCGACTCGGGTGTGGGCCGGCCCAAGCGGCCCTGCAACTAGCCGAACTGACCGAGCAAGCGGGCCTGACACCCCTGGAGTTCGCCGTCGAGGTCATCAACCAGGCCGCGCGCGACCGGCTCTCCGAGATGACGACCGCCCTCCTCGCGACCCCCGCCGGCCGGGACGACACCGACGACCCGCCGGGCAGCGGCTCCTTCGCCGTACGGCTGCGGACAGCGGAGAGCGCCGCCCTGGCCGCCCACGACGCCCAGGCCGTCGCCGACTCCCTCCTGGAACACGCCCTCACCCCGCTCGGCGCCGAAGCCGTGGCCATCTGGGCGCTGGGCGCCGACGGTTCCCTCACCCTCGCCGGCAGCGCCGGTTTCTCGGTCGGCGAGGCGGCACGCTGGCGGTACGTCCCGCCGGGCGTCGTCACCGTCGCCCGCCGCGGACTCGACGACCGAGCCGGTCAGTGGATCGGCTGCCTGTCGCAGACCGGTCTGCCCTCCATCGGCCGGCACCACCATCCCGACGGCGGCCGGGTCGCCGTACCCGCGGGCACCGGCGGCCGTATCCACGGAGTGCTGGAGATCGTCTGGCCCACGCCGCTGGAGGCCCAGCCCCCGCAGATCGTCCGCCAGGTCGAAGCCCTGGCCGAGCTGTGCGCGCACACGCTCGGGACCTTCGCCCCGCCCCACGGCGACGGCGACGCGCGCCCCGGGATCCTGCCGGCCGTCGCCGAACTGATGGACCTCGCCGACGGACTCCACGACCCCGCGCTGGTGCTCGTCCCCCACCTGGACGCCACCGGGGAACTGGTCGACTTCCGCATCCACCACGTCAACAGCCGCTTCCTCGACCCGGCCGGCCGGCCCCGGGGCGTCGTCAACGGAGCCCTGCTCCTGGAGACGTATCCCATGGCCGCCGGCGAGAGCGAACTGTTCGAGCAGATCGAACGCGTCTACGCCACCGGCGAGCCGTTCCGCGCCCGGCGCATGCGGCTCACCTCCCTCGTGGAGGACGTGCCGCTGGCGGCGGTCGCCGACATCAACATCACCCGGCACGGCGGCAGCGTCCTGCTCATCTGGCGCATAGAGGACGAGACCGCACGGCTGGCGAGCCTGCTGCAGCACGCCCAACGCCTCGGCCGCATCGGCGGGTTCGAGGAGAACCTCGTCACGGGCGAGATCACCTGGAACGGCCAGCTCTACAGCCTCTACGGCAAGCCCTCCGTCAGCGGCCCCGTCCCGCTGGAGGACCTGCCCGCCCACGCCCACCCCGACGACGCCGTCGCCATCGGCCGGTTCCTGCGTACCCTGCTGCACCACCGTCGCTCCGCGTCCGCGGCGTTCCGGCTCCAGCGGCCCGACGGGGTCACCCGGCACATCCGCGTGGTGGCCGAGCCGGTCCTCGACTCCGACGGCCGACTCTTCGTCGTCCGGGGCGCCTACCAGGACATCTCCGCCCACCACTGGACGGAGGTCGCCCTCGCCGCCACGCGCGACCAGCTCGCCCACTCCGAGCAGCAGGCGAGCGAACGCGACCGGCTCACCCTTCAGCTCCAGCACGCGATCATGCCCCCGGCCCAGGCCCCCCTGGAGGCCCCGGGACTACGCGTGGCCGTCCGCTACCGGCCCGCCGAGACCCAGCACCTGGTGGGCGGCGACTGGTACGACGCGGTCGTGCTGCCCTCCGGGCTGGTGCTGCTGTGTGTGGGAGACGTGGCCGGGCACGGCATAGAGGCGGCCACCAGCATGGTCGTCCTGCGCAACGCCCTGCGCGGTCTCGCCGTGACCGGCGCCGGACCGGGCCAGTTGCTGGCCTGGCTCAACATGGTGGCCCACCACCTGACCGGATCCGTCACCGCCACGGCCGTCTGCGGGCTCTACGACCCCCACCGCCACACCCTGCGCTGGGCCAGAGCGGGCCATCTGCCACCCGTCCTGGTCCGCGCCGCCGAGGCTTCGCCGCTCCCGCTGATCAAGGGCCTGCTGCTCGGCGCCCTGCCCGAGGCGACGTACGAGGAACACGAACTCCAACTGGCCGTCGACGACACTCTCCTGATGTACACCGACGGTCTGATCGAACGCCGTGACCGCTCCGTGGAGGAATCCCTGGCCCAACTGCTCACCGCCGCCCGCACCGTGCCCCCCACCCTCGACCAGCAGCTGGACCGCCTCCTCACCTACAGCAAATCCGACACGGACGACGACACCTGTCTCGTGGGCGTCCGGGTCGCGCAGGTCCTGGCGGACTGATCAGCGCCGTGCGACATGACCGCCGAACGGGCGAGGGAACGTCTGCGGACGCGGTTGACGGGCACACGGTGTGTACGAGTCGGCGTCGGACGGAAGAACGGGGAAGTCGGTGACGAGCAAGAGGACGGACACCGGAGCCACGGACACCGAGCAGACGGGCAAGAAGGCGACGGGCAAGAAAGCGACGGGCACGGAGGCGACGGGCACGGAGGCGACAGGGACGAAAGCGACGGGCATCAAGGCGAAGGGCTGGGCGCACTCGTTTCCCGTGTCGGGGGGCGTGCACGCCGGGCGGCGGTGGACACGCAGGCAGTTGGAGTCCTTTCCGTGGACCGCGGACGAGCCCGAGACGGTGGACGCCGTCGTCCTGGCCGTGTCCGAACTGCTCACCAACGCGCACATCCACGCGCACAGCGACGCGCATCTGATCCTCACCTGGGACGGTGACTGCCTGCACGTGAGCGTGCACGACGAGGACCCGACCCTGCCGCGCCAACGCAGCCCCCAGGCGGGGGAGACCTCCGGCCGCGGCGTGGGAATCGTACGGATGCTCGCCGACACGTTGGACATGAGGTGCCAGCGGCACGGCAAGACGGTGTCGGCGTGCTTCCGCCCGGCGCGCGCCGGGCGGCCGGACGCCGGCTGAGCCCTGGTCTCACCGGCGGGTTATACGATGACGTGTCCGTTGCCCGCCGTCGCGTGGGTACGGTGAGCGGAGGGCCGGGGAGTGCCGTACGGCGGCACATGGGGCAGGGGGAGAGAACGTGAACGCCTCCCACGACGTGCACGAGCCGGGGTCGGCGCGGTCGCACAGGGGCGCCGCGCTGGAGATCCGCTCTCTGCCGGGCCGCACGGGAATCCGAGCCGTTGGAGAGATCAACGTGATCAACCGATCTTTCTGGGAACACGCTCTGGAGGACCTGGCGAACGCCCATACGAACGTCTCCTTCGTGGAACTGGCCGACCTGCAGTCCATCGACGTGGGCGGTGCGGCGGCGCTGGCGGTCACGGCGCAACGACTGGGAACGGGCCGGATCGTCGTGGACCGTCCACCGCCGGAGCTGGAGCGGATCCTGGACATGTTCTGGCCCGGCCTGTCGAAGATCGAGGTGGCGGGGAGATGAGTACGACCACGAGCGGTGAACGTGACCCCTTCGTGCACCCTGCGCTGTTCTACCGGGGAAGTGAGCAGTACACGGCGGGCACGGTGCCGTTCCTGCTGGCGGGACTGTCCGCCGGAGAGGCGGTCGCGGTCGCCGTCCCGGGCCCCAACCTGGAGCTGATCAGGGCCGCGATGGGAGCGAGCGCAGCCGAGGTCGAGTTCCTCGACATGACCAGGGTGGGCCGCAACCCGGGGCGGATCATTCCCGGGGTGCTGCGTGCGTTCGCCGACGCCCACCCGGCCGGCCGGGTGAGGATCATCGGCGAACCCATCTGGGCCGACCGCTCGGGCGCCGAGTACCCGGCGTGCGTCCAGCACGAGGCCCTCATCAACCCGGCCTTCCAGGGCCGGGACGTGACGATCCTGTGCCCGTACGACGCGGACGCCCTCGCCCCGGAGGCGCTCGCCGACGCCCACGTCACCCACCCCGTCGTCATCGAGGACGGGGTCGAACTGACCAGCGACGCCTACGATCCCGGGCGCGCGGTCGCCCGCTACAACCAGCCGCTCACCTGTCCGCCCGGAGCTGCTTCCCTCTCGTTCGACGCGGACGCGCTCCCGTCGGCCCGCTCCTTCGCGACTCAGGAAGCCCGGCAGTTGGGTCTGACCGGCGCCCGGTTGCAGGATCTGACACTGGCGGTGGCGGAGCTGACCACCAACAGCGTGGTGCACGGCGGTGGATCGGGCACCGTGCGCGTCTGGGCCGAAGGCCCGCAGGTCGTCTGCGAGGTCCACGACCTGGGCAGCCTGAGCGATCCCCTGGCCGGCCGCAGGCCCCCGGCACGCGACCAGTTGGGCGGACGCGGTCTGATGCTCGTCCACTACGTCGCCGACCTCGTGCGCCTCCACACGACCGAGGCCGGCACGACCATCCGCTTCTACCTGGACCTCTGACCGCGCCGCCCGGCTCGCACCCCGTGCGGGGTCAGTAGGACAGCGCGTCCTCGGCCGTGCCGAGGAAGCTGGTGACGGTGCCGTCGTTGACCGTGACGGGGCCGTTGTCGATCGTCACCGTCGCCGGGCTCTCGGAAGCGGTGAGCGCGATCTCCACCTGGTGGGCGGTCTTGCCGCCCTCGGTGCCGACTCCGGAGAACAGGATCCCGGCGTAGGCTCTCTCGCCGGGGTTCAGGAGCCAGTCGTCGACGGTGGGGCCGCGGTGCTCCGCGGCGCCGTCGAGCTCCGGAATCGTGATCACCAGGTCGTTCGCCGCCAGCAGGCAGGGGTCGCCGCCGGCGTTGGTCGCGGTCAGCAGGGCGTGGTTGGCCGACTTCGACGCGACGGTGACGTCGTAACTCAGGTCGGTCGTCTCGCACATGCCCACGCCGCCGTCCTGGTCGTCGTCGGTTCCGGACCCTCCGGTTCCGGACCCTCCGGTCCCGGACTTGTCGGATCCGGAGTCCGACGACGGCGGGGTGCTGCCGCTACTGTCGCCGCCGCTGCCGCCCGCGCCGCCGGCGTCCCCCGGGGAGGCGGTCGAGGTCGCGTCCGCGTCCTTGTCCGAACCCGCCCCCTTGTCCGACCCCTTGCCGGGCGCGCTCGCCGACGTACTCGGTGAAGCCGTGTCCTTGTCGGCGCCCCCCTCGCACGCGGTCAGCGCCACGATGCCGAGCGAGCAGGCGGCGAGTACGGCGGTGATACGGCGCGAACGAGCTGCGTAAGTCATGAGGAACCCCCCGAATGTGTGAATGTCCGGTGATCGTGCCTCATGGGAGCGCTCCCTCCACCCGCTCGCACCGAGAGGGAACCGTCTCCGGACAGCACTGTGACACTGTGCGCGCCCTCGAACCCGTGCGGGGGATGGGGTGGTGTCGATGGTAAGTGGATCGACTTGCCATAGGGGCGGGCGAGAGTTACCTTCGGTGGTGAGTCCATCGACTTACCTTACGACTCGGCAAGGAACAATCACCATGAATCGTCTTGCGGGCAAGCGCGCCCTCATCACCGGCGGCACCAGTGGGATCGGTCTGGAGACCGCGCGACGTTTTGTCGCGGAGGGGGCCGACGTGCTGGTCACGGGCGTGACCCCGGCCAGCATCGACAACGCGCGGCAGATCCTCGGGGACAAGGTGCCGGTGGTGCAGGCCGATGCACGCGACCTCGACGCGCAGCGCGGCCTGGCCAAGCAGGTGGGTGAGCACTTCGGGGAGCTGGACGTGGCGTTCCTGAACGCCGGGGTCTCGGACTGGCGACCGTTCGAGGACCACACGGAGGACAGCTACGACCGGCTCTTCGACATCAACGTCAAGAGCGTCTTCTTCCTCACCCAAGCCCTGGTGCCCGTGCTGGCCAACCCGTCCTCGGTCATCCTCAACGCGTCCAACAGCGCGCACGGCGGCTATGGGCATGCGAACGCCTACGCCGCGACGAAGGCGGCTCTGGGCTCCCTGATGCGGTCGTGGAACGCGGACCTGCTCAACTCGCACGGCATCCGGTTCAACGCGGTCAGCCCCGGCCCGGTGGACACCCCGCTGTACTCCAAGCTCGGGATCGAGGACGCCGCGCAGCGGGCGGCGGTCCTGGAGGGGATCAGCGCCGGCATCCCGCTGGGTCGCATGGGTATGCCCGAGGAGGTCGCGGAAGCCGTCGTGTACCTGGCCTCGGACGCCTCCGCCTTCGCCGTGGGCCAGGACCTTATCCTGGACGGAGGCCAGACCGTCCTCTGACAGCGAGGACGCGGCCGGGAGACGGGCGAGGGGCGTGGGTATGTCGGTGGCGGACCGAGCGGAAACCGGTGGCGATACGTGCCAGGCCGGGTATCACGCGCAGATCAAGGCGGAGAACCGCGCCCGCATCATCCGCGCCGCCCGCGACCTCTTCCTCGCCCGGGGATACGACAAGACCTCCTTGGCCCAGATCGCCAAGGAGGCCCGCGTCTCCACCGGCACCCTCTTCAAGCGGTACCCCTCCAAGGCCGCGCTGTTCGCGGCCGTCACCTCCGAACAATGGCAGCTGGACGTGGAGTACGCCGCGCCGCCCCCGCCCGGTGACCCCCGCTACGGCCTGGACCACATCGGCCGCGACTACGCCTGCCTGGTCGCGCGGCCCGGCACGGCGGCGCTGTGCCGCCTCATCATCACCGAACTTCCCCAGATGCCGGAACTCGCCGACATCGTCGGCACCGGCTTCGCCATCGACCGAGGACCCTTCTTCGACCGGCTCCGCGACTACCTGGACGCCGAAGCACAGGCCGGCACACTCGACTTCCGTTCGGCCGACGGAAAGCCACAGTCGGCATCCGAGGTGGCCGAACAGTTCCTCGGCATGATCTGCAGCCAGTTCCTGTGGCCCCAACTCGTACGGACCGACTTCGTCCCGCCCAACCCCGCCGACGCCGCGATCGTGGACGAAGCCGTCGCACTCATGCTCAGCCGCTACAGCACGGGGTCCTGAACCCCGGACCACCGGTTCACGCCGCCAGGACCCCGATACGCCGCCCTACCGGGACAGACGCACGTGGCCTCCCGGCCGGCGTGCGCCCCGGGCGCTGCGCTCGGAGGCCCGACCACCTGCAAGTGATCGACGAAATCCTCCAGCACGTGCGAACCCGGGGCGGCAATCGGTCCGCTGTGACGGTGGTGGTCTTCTGCGGCGTCGACCACCGCGGCCTTCGGATACGACGGGTTCCGGCCAACCTGATCGTTTCTGAGTACGCGTACTCAGGTCGGGCGACGATCACATGAGCAGACTGTGGCGTCCAGGACAGACGATTGAGGGAGTGCGCGTGAACCGAACGACAAGGGCTCTGGCCGTGACAGCGCTGACGGTCGGTGCGCTGGCGGGTTCCGGCGTGGGGTCCGCCGCCGCGGCGGGAGATCCTCTGTTGCCCCACCCAGGTCCGGAGGGCCTGGTGTGGGTGCCGGAACAGACCGGCGACGGCGGGGTGGCGTCGGGCGGCGCCTGGGAGAAGCTGCCGACCGTCCTCACGGTGGCCTGCGAGGGCGGCGGTGACGTGCGGGTGACGATGCGATCGCAGGAGACGGAAGTCGCCGCGTTCTCGGTCGACTGCCCGGCGGGAACCGCCGGAGTCGGCTCGGTGACCATGGACGCCGGTGTGGTCCGCAACGGCTCCTTCACCGTCGGGGTCGACGCCTCGTCCGAAGAGATCCGCTGGGCACTGACGGTGACCCAGCCGGAATAGCAGGCACAGCCGGAATGGCCGGGCCGCGCGAGGCAGGGAGACCTCATCTCCCGGCCCCTGCGGGCGGGTTGGGCCGTCGGCACCGCATGATGGGCACATGAGCGAGCACGAACTCCCGGCAGCGGTGGACCCGGCGGCGCTGCTCGACCTGTCCCGTGCCCAGCGGACGCACCGTGCGTCCGCTGGGCACGCGGGAGGCCGGCGGTCACCTGGTCAAGGTGTACGCCCTGGAGGCGCCGGGCCGCCGTGTCACGGACACGGCCGCGGCCTTCGGCACCCTGACGTACGAGATCCTGGCGGGCGCCACCGCCGCCGTCGACTTCCTCGCCGCCCTGGACCCCGGCTCGGGGACCTCGCGCCGGGAGCGCCTCGCCCACTCCCTGGACTCCCTTCACCAGCACGAACTGACGCTGCGCGCACGGCTGCAGGAGAGCTGGAGTCCCTGGGCGACGCCGTCACCGTGCACTCGAAGGCGCCCGACCGCACCGCGACCCTCCTGATGACCCTCGAATGCCGCGACGCCCGCGAGGCGCAGGCGCACCTGGCCGTGCGCGACGCGGTGGCACCGGCCGGGTCGTTCTACGCCCACGAGCCCTTCACCGCGCTCAAGCTCGAAGCCCCCGCCCTGCGCGCGGGCCCGGCCCCCTACAACACCACCGACGACATGGACCGCCTCCTGGCCGGGCTCGCCGCCTTCCTCTGACGTCGCGACCGCGCCGGTGCCCGGCAGCCCCGCGCTCGGAGCGGGCGAAGCCGCTCTGTATCGTCGCCGGAGTGACGAACGAGCCGTTCTACCACCGGGCCGGACCCGCCGCGTTCGAGCCGACCCGGGCCACCGAGAGCCCCTGGGACCAGTCGCTGCAACACGGTGGTCCGCCGGCCGCGCTCCTGCTCGGCGAGATCGAGCGGGCGGTGGGCGGTCCCGGGCGGATCACGGCGGCCCAGATCGACTTCCTCGGTGCGATCCCGCGCGAGACCGGTCACGTCGAGGTCCGCACGCTCCGCCCCGGCCGCCGGGTCCGCCTCGACGCGGCCACGCTGACGATCCGTGGCAGGGTGGTGGCCGAGGCCAGATGCTGGACGACGGCCACCACCGCCCAGGCGGACAGGCGGGTCGAACACCTCCCGTCGCCGCTGCCCGCCCTCCCGGGCGCCACGCCCCATCCGCCCTTCCCCGGCTTCCCGGGCGCCTGGCACTATCCCGAAGCGATCGAATGGCGGTTCGTCCACGGCGGCGGCGGAGAACCGGGGCCAGCCGCGGTCTGGACCCGGGTCCGGGTCCCGGTGGTCGAGGGCGAGGCCGCCACGCCGTTGCAGCGCCTGGCGGTGGTGGCCGACTCGGCGAACGGCATCTCCAACGAACTCGCCCTGGACCGCTTCCTGTTCGTGCCCACGGCCCTGCAGCTGAGCCTGCACCGGCATCCCGCGAGCGAGTGGATCCTGCTGGACGCCCGCACCTCACTGTCCGGAGACGGCATCGGGACCACGGTGACGGACCTGTGCGACCTGTCCGGGACGCTCGGCACCGGAACCCAGCCGCTCCTCGTCCAGCCCCGCGACCCCGCCGAGTGACGGCCCGTCCGCACGGGGGCCGGTTCAGTCGTGACCGGGGCAGGGCGGGCGGTGGTCGAGGCCGGGGAAGTGGCGGGTCCACCGGGCGGGGGTGAGCGGCGTGCGGGCGTGGGAGCAGGCGTGGGCGAGCACCCAGGCGACGTCGGTGTTCCAGATCTCGATCGTGTGGTCGTTGCTGAGGGTGGCGACGGTGTCGGACGCCGCCAGGGGCACGACGACCGCGAGGCCGCCGGAGAGGCCGGTCAGCAGCGCTCGTTCGGTCGGACGCGAGCGGTCGGTCGCCTTCCACAGGCGTACGGTGCCGTCCTGTCCGGCGGTGATCACCTCCTGGCCGTCCGGGGTGAACTCCACGTAGCCGATCATGCCGGTATGGGCGTGGAGCCGGCCGAGCCTTCGGTGGTGGCGCGGATCGGTGACGTCCCACAGGCGTGCCGTGCGGTCGTCGCTGCCGGAGACGAGGGTGCGGCCGTCCCGGCTGAAGGCGAGTCCGACGACGAAGTCGTCATGGTCGCGCAGAACGGCGGTCGTGGAGGCGCGGAGGGGGTCGGTGACGTCCCACAGGCGGACGGTGCGATCGTCGGAGCCGGAGGCCAGGACGGAGCCGTCGGGGCTGAAGGCGACCGGTTTGACGTTGAGCGAGTGGCCGGTCAGTTCCCGCAGGAAGCGGGGGCGGGCGGGGTCGCGGACGTGCCACAGGCGGATCGTGTCGTCGTAGCTGCCGGTGGCGAGGGTGCGGCCGTCCGGGCTCATGGCCAGGGAGAAGACGAAGTCCCCGTGCAGGCTCGGGGTGGTCGACCGCAGGTGTGGGCGGCTCGGGTCGGTCACGTCCCAGAGCCGGATCGCGCGGTCCTCACCGATACCGGCCAGCGTTTCGCCGCCAGGGCCGAAGGCCAGGGTGTGGGCGCTGTCGGGGTGGTCGTGGGTCGTGCCCAGGAGGCGTGGGTCGCGGGGGTCGGTCATGTCCCACATCCGGAGGCTTCCGTCGTCGTGCGCGGTGGCGAGCCTGCGGCCGTCAGGGGTGACGGCCAGGCCGTGGACATGGCGGGCCAGGGTGTGCGGGGCGACGCTCAGCAGGCCGTTGCGGGTGGTCCGGTTCGACTCCAACCGGTATGCGGCAAGGGCTAGTTGGACGGCGAGCGAGCGGTCGCGGGTCCGCAGGGCCGCCGAGGTCTCGACGGCCTGGAGCGCGAGGAGGTGGTTGCGCTGTGCGGTGACGGTCTGCTGGGAGCGCAGCGCATGGCCGACGGCGGTCGCCGCGCACAGGAGCAGGACGACGAGGGCCGCGACGAGGCGGCGCAGCCGGCGGATACGGTGGCGGGCACGCCGGGTCTGCGCCTGTTCCGCCGCCTCGCTCGTGTCCAGGAAGGCGCGTTCCCGGGCGCTGAGTGTCTCCTTCGGCAGGTCCTTGGCGGCGGCCAGACGCAGCCCCCGGTAAAGGGTGTCGGGATCGCGGTCCAGGGATTCCCAGACGGCGGTGGCCTCGGTGAGCGCGCGGTGCAGGCGCAGTCGTTCGCGGTTCTCGCCCAGCCAGTCACCGAGACGGGGCCAGCAGCGGATCAGGGCCTCGTGGGCGATCTCGACGTGGTCCCGGTCGACGGTCAGCAGACGTGCCCGGGTGGCTTGTTCGAGGACCAGCGCGGTGTCGTGGCCGTCGTCGAGTTCGTGGCGCGGTACACGGCGTTTGGTGTCCTCGGTGCCCTCGCCCAGGGCGATGAGGCGGACGAACAACAGGCGTGCGACGGTCTGCTGGGCGTCGTTCAGGGACGCGTGGAAGGCCTCGGCGGTCTGCGCGAGGGCGCCCTCGAAGCCGCCTGCCGCCTGGAATCCCGCGAGGGTGAGGGTGTTGCCGCGCCGACGGTGCCAGGTCTCCAGAAGGGCGTGCGAGAGCAGGGGAAGCGCTCCGGGCCGGCCGTGGGCGTCGGCGGTGAGCGCCGCGAGCAGGGCGCCCTCGACGGTCAGCCGGACCCGGGAGGCCGGCTGGACGATCGCCGCCCGCAGTTCGTCCAGCGTCATCGGGCCGACGGGGACATGGGCCTCCGCCAAGGCGTCGACGAGGGCCGGCAGTCGGGTGCAGTGCGTGTAGAAGTCGGACCGCACGGCCAGTGCGACGCGGCAGCGGCTGTCGGGAGCGTGCGCGGCGTGCAGGAGCGCGGAGACGAAGGCATCACGCTCCCGCGCGTCAGAACAGAGGGTGAAGACCTCCTCGAACTGGTCCACGACGACGATGAGTTCGTCGGCCGCATCCGGTGAGCCGGCCAGGATCTGGCGTACGACACGGTGGAGCGTGCGCGGCTCCGAGGCGAGTTCGCCCGCGACGGCTCCTGGTGTGAGACGGGCACGGGCAGCCAGGTGGATCGCGCATTCCTCCAGCGGACGGGCACCCGGGGTGAATACCAGGGCCGGTTCGCCGGAGAATTTGGGCAGCACCCCGGCGCGCAGCACCGAGGATTTCCCTGATCCCGAGGCCCCGAACAGAACGAGAAATCTCTTTCTGCGCAGATGTTCGACGAGTCTGGCGGTCAGATTCTCCCGGCCGAAGAAAGCGTCGGCGTCCGACTCTTGGAAAGAGGCCAGACCGACATAGGGCGATGCGTCCGTCGGTCCCTCGGCCCGCCCGGGCACCGAGGTGGGGGTGGCGCGTTCGGCGGCGCACTCGGCGGCCGTTCTGCGCCAGATCAGCTCCCATTCCCGCACGTCACCGCCGCAGGCGCGGACATAGGCGAGGGTGACTGCCAGAGAGGGAAGTTGACGTCCCCCCGCGGCCGCGGAGAGCGCCGCGATCGAATAGTGCGCCCGCTGAGCGAGGTCCCGATAGGTGGGACCACCGGCCTGCTCCCGCAGTTTCCGCAAGCGCGCGGCGAAATCCCGCAGTGGGCCGCTCTCCGCTTCCAGCGGGCGCTCTCCCCTTGGCACCTGAAACGCACCTCCCCCTGAGCCGTTCGGGATTGTTCACCATGCGTTTGTTCAGCGCCAGCCCGCCGATCGTGAACAACGCGCAAGGGCTACAAACGGTGCGTCAGCCATCGCGAGAACGGTGCGTCAGCCACCGCGTCGGACGGCCCGGTCCGAGCCGCGGTCGGGCGCTGCGACCACAACCGATCCAGGAGCACGAGCACACATGAACGCCTACACACGGCACTGCGCCCACGGGCCCGGCGGAGGCGCGGCGACCCCGCCCCCGTTCCCGGCATCCGACCCGGTCGGGGAGGCCGAGAGCCGCCGCGCCCCGGACCGACTGGGGCACTTCACCGCCGCACAGCTGGGACGGCTGTGCGAGGTGGCCGGAATCGACGCCAGGCAGCGGACCACTCACCAGCGGGTCCTGTCCGAACTGCTGGGCCCGGCCGCCGCGCTGCCCTTGGACGGCCCACCGCCTTCCCCCTGCTTCGTCTCGGACGACCACACACCGGTGGAGTTCTCCCTGTCCTTCCCCGCCGGTACCGCTCCGGTCCTGCGTGTGCTGGTCGACCCGGGCTTCGCCGCCCGGTCGCTGCGGAACAACGCCCGCACGGCATGGGCCGCGGTGGGGCGCCTGGCGGCCCAATGGGGGATCGGGCTGGGAGAGCTGACCCGCCTGAGCGACCTCTTCCTCCCGCCGGAGCCCCACGGCCCGCTGACCCTGTGGTGCGCCCTCGAACTGCGGCCGACCGGCCCCACGGGAGTCAAGCTGTACCTGAATCCGGGCGCCCGGGGCGTCGAGCGCGCCATGGAGACCGTCGCCGAGGCCATGACGAGGCTCGGCCACGCCCGCGCCTTCGAACCCGTACGGCGCTACGTGGCCGCCCGCTCGCCGGAGCGGTGCGCCTTCATGTTCTTCGCCCTGGACGTGGGCCCGTGGACCGAGCCGCGGGTGAAGGTCTACGTCGTACACCCCGGCGCCACGGCCGCCGAAGCGGCCGACGCAGCCCGTCCGGTGCCCGGGGCGAGCCCGGAACGGGTCGCGGACCTGTGCCGCCTCGTCGGCGGGGACGCCACCTTCGACCGGCTCCCGCTCGTCTCCTGCTACTCGTTCACCGGCGCGGACACTCACCACCCGACCGGCCACGGCATCCACGTCCCAGTCCGGGCCTACGTCCGCGACGACCGGGCGGCACGCGACCGTGCCGTACGGCTCCTGCGCCAGTACGGCGTACCCACCGCGCCACTCGACCATGCCCTGGCCGCGCTCACCCCCCGCCGCCTTACCGCCGGCGTCGGCCTCATCTCCTATCTGAGCCTGGTCCAGGCGGGGCGGCAGGCACCCCGGATCACCACCTACTTCTCCTCCGAGGCGTACCGCGTCCTCCCACCACGGGGTGACACCGCACCGCGGAGCCCTGCGAAGGACCGACCCGCCGAGCCGGGCTCCACCGAGCCGGGCCCCGCAACGCCGCGTTCCACCGAGCCGGGCCCGGCTGCCACGAGCCCGACAGCGTCGCGCACGACCGACTGAGCCCCGTCCCGCCCACCCGTCCGGCATACACCCGAAGGGAAGACCGATCGTGGAACCGTACCGGATCAAGGTCGTCGAGCCGATTCCCGTCACCACCCGCGAACAGCGTCAGGCCGCCCTCGCCCGGGTCCACTACAACCTCTTCGACCTGCGGGCCGACGAGGTCACCGTCGACCTGCTCACCGACTCGGGCACCGGAGCCCTGTCCGCGGCCCAGCTATCCGCCGCCATGGAAGGCGACGAGTCCTACGCGGGCTCGCGCTCCTTCCATCGCTTCCATGACACCGTCCGGGAACTCACCGGATACCCGCACATCCTGCCGGTGCACCAGGGACGCGCGGCCGAACGGCTCCTGGCCTCCACGCTCCTGGGCCCCGGCAGGATCTTCCTGAGCAACACGCACTTCGACACCCTGCGGGCCAATGTCGCGCTGGTCGGGGGTGAGGCCTGGGACCTGCCCTGCCCCGAGGCCGAAGACCTGGACAGCCGCGAGCCGTTCAAGGGGAACATCGACACCGCCCGTCTCAAGGCAGTCCTGGAAGGCCCCGACGGCAGCCGTGTCGCCGCGGTGATCATGACGCTCACCAACAACGGCGGCGGGGGCCAGCCGGTGTCCATGGCCAACCTGACCCTGACCTCCGCGCTCTGCCGGGAGCACCGCGTGCCCCTGATCCTGGACGCGGCGCGGTTCGCGGAGAACGCCTGGCTGGTCACCCGGCGCGAGCCCGGCTACCGCGACCACAGTCCCCGGCAGGTCGCCGAGGAGGCCTTCCGGCTCGCCGACGGATGCACGATGAGCGCGAAGAAGGACGGCATCGCCCACATCGGCGGCTTTCTCGGCCTGCGCGACAGCGATCTGGCCCGGCGCTGCGAGTTGCTGCTCATCGCCACCGAGGGGTTCCCCACCTACGGCGGACTGGCGGGCCGCGACCTGGACATGGTCGCCCAGGGCCTGCGCGAGGTCACCGACCCGGGGTATCTCCGCGCCCGGGCCGAGGACACCGCCTATCTGGCGGACGTGGTGCGGTCGGCGGGCGTCGACATCGTAGAGCCGCCCGGGCTGCACGCGCTCTACCTCAACGCCGGCCGTCTGCTGCCGCACATCCCGCCGCACCACTTCCCCGGCCAGGCACTGGCCTGCCAGTTGTATCTGGAGGGCGGCATCCGTTCCGTGGAACTCGGCTCCCTCTACCTGGGCACCGAGGACGAGTCCGGCGCCCCCCTCACCAGCGCCCCGTACGAACTGCTGCGACTGGCCATTCCCCGCAGGACCTACACGCGCGGCCACTTCGACCACATCGGCCGGACGCTGGCCCGCACGGTCCGCGACGCCCACCTCGTCCCCGGCCTCCGCATCACCGAACAGCCCGCCCTGCTACGCCAGTTCCGCTCGAAACTCGCCCCCGTAGGCCCGTAGGCCCGTAGGCCCGTAGGCCCGTAGCCCGGCTCACGGCCACGACCGGCACGACGATGCGGCGGGGCCCCGCCCGAGGCCGCCACCGTTAAGATCCAGTCGGCTCGGGGTCGTGGCCGTTGACCATGCTGCGACGGCAGGGGCCGTGTCCGTGTGGTGGAGCCTGATCGGAAGGCGTGCTGAACATGACCGGAGATCGTGACCGTTGGGCCGAACTGACCGGCGGACAAGCCGGGGAGGAGTACGCCCGGCGTTTCGCGCGGCTCGCCGCATCGGGCCAGGACATCCACGGCGAGGCCGATTTCTGCGCGGCGTTGCTGGCGCGGCCCGCCGTCCGCGTGCTCGACGCCGGCTGCGGCACCGGCCGGATCGCGATCCGGCTCGCCGAACTGGGCCACTCCTGCACCGGCGTGGACATCGACCCCTCGATGCTCGCCGTCGCCCGCCGGGAGGCCCCCGAGCAGGAGTGGCTCCTCGGCGACCTCGCCCGTCTGGACACCCTCGGCCTGGAACCGGGCTACGACCTGACGATCGCCGCCGGGAACGTCATCCCGCTCCTGGCGCCGGGCACCGAGGCCGCAGTCGTCCAGCAGTTGGCCGCCGTAATGGGCCCCGGCGGACTGCTGGTCACGGGCATGGGCCTGGACGCGGCCCACCTGCCGCTGCCGGAACCGACGGTCACCCTCGCGGAGTTCGACCACTGGTGCGACAGGGCCGGACTGACCCTGCGGCAGCGCTACGCCACGTGGAGCGCAGACCCCTACGAAGAGGGCTGCGGCTATGCCGTCAGCGTGCACTCCCGCTCCACCGTGTGACCGCTCCACCGTGTGACCGCTACGGCGCGCGTGGACACGGCGCGCTCGGCGGTCTCAGCGGGCGAAGACGCTCGCGAACTTCCGGCCCTCCACCACCGGGTATCCGAAGTCCGTCGCGTTGAAAGAGGTCGCCGAGGTGGTCGTGAGGCCGGAGGCCGAGCCCCGCAGCACCCATGCCGCGCCGTCGTCGTAGCCGTTCGGCACGACGTCCTCGCCGTACGCGCCGATCGCGAGGTCGGCCTTGCCGTTGCCGTTGATGTCACGCAGGCGCAGGGACGAGCCGAAGTGGTCGCCGGCCTCCGCGGCACCCGGTACCCCCGCAGTGGCCTGGTGGAAGGACTGGGCGCCGCTCGTCGTCAGACCACTCGAACTCCCCTTGAGGAGTACGACGTTGCCGACGGTGCGCTTGCCGTCGACCTCCTCTCCGGGGGCGCCGATCGCGAGGTCCGCACGGCCGTCGCCGGTCACGTCGCCGAGGGCGAGCGCGGAGCCGAAGGCGTCGTAGGCCTCGTCGGTGCCGGGGACCCCGGGACTGTCCTGGTGGTACGTGCGGCCCTTGAGCGGCAGCCCGGACGCCGACCCGTAGCGCACCGTGAACGAACCGCCCTTGCCACCCGCGGAGTCGGCGACGACCAGGTCCTCGTACCCGTCGCCGTTGATGTCGCCCGTCGCGACCGCCGACGACCACCATGCCGCCGAGCCGGTCGTCCCGTCGTCGCTCAGGACCGTGTGTACGGAGCCGATGTCGCCGGGGCCGCCGCGCAGCACCCCGACGTAGCCGGGGGCGGGGGAGCCGTCGGGCTCGGTCCGGCTCCCGTGCAGGATGTACTCGTAGCCGTTGCCGCCGTCCTTGGAGGAGAAGTGGCCGGCCACGACGCCGTCGAGTCGCACGCCGTCCGGCAGGAAGTCGAATTCGGGGGCGATCGCGCCCTCCTGCGTGGGTCCTCCGTCGCCGTACCACCAGAACGTGTCGGCACCCACGACGGCGAGCTGGGCGGTTCCGTCCCCGTCGAGATCGGCGAAGGCCACGCCCTCGCCGAAGCCGGCCGCCTCGGCGGTCGGGGCGGTCAGGGCGATACCGCCGGAGGTGAACGGCTTCGCGCCGCCCCAGACGATCGTCACCGAGCCGCGCGGCTTGCCGGTGACCTCCTCACCGGGGGCGCCGACGATCAGGTCGGCGTAGCCGTCGTGGTTCACGTCGCCGCTGGTGACGTTCTCCCCGAATTTGTCCACGCTCTCCGTGGCACCGGGCACGCCGGGGGTGTTCTGGGTGACGTTCACGAACCGGGTCCGGCTGACGCCGGAGGAGGAGCCGAAGAGGACGGTGACCGTACCGCCGCTCGCCTTGGGCGTGCCGATGGCGAGATCGCGGTAGCCGTCGCCGTTGAAATCGTCCGCCGCACCGGAGGGCGCCGCCCCGGCCGAGGGTGCGGCGAGTCCGGTGACGGCGAGGGCGAGGGCGGCGACCGTGGCCACCGGCAGGGTTCGTGCGCGCAACGTGATGCTCCCGTTCTGATCACCGACGCCCGTACGACCCTCCGCGTACACAAAGGGTTGTACGCCGGGGAGGACGGGGTGAACGGGACGCACGGCGCGACAGCCCTCGCGCACCCTCGCCCTCCTCCCGCCGCACGCGAAATCGTGGCGCGGTGCGGTCGGCTACTGCTCGCCCAGCCCGACGGCCCGTTGGTCCACCTCGACGTCCGAGCGGGGTACGCCCTTGAACCGGGTGGGCCGGAAGGACCGGAGAAGGCTCTGCTCCTGATCGGTGGTGAGTTCGGCCGCGACCAGGCGCCCCAGAATCGGTGCCAGGGTGACGCCGCTGTGCGAGACGAGGCAGTAGACGCGGGACCGCCCGGAGGCGTAGCCGGCGACGGTGTGGCCGTCCGCGGGCAGTGACCGCAGACCGACACGCAGCTCGATCTCCGGTTCCCGGCGGGGGCCGGGCAGCAGCGCGGAGAACCGCCGGGCGAGGGTGCGCGCGATGTCCCCGTCGACGGAGGGAGGGTCCGCCGGATCGACGTCGGCGTTCAGGTCGAGGGCCTGGAGGACCGTACGCCCGTCGGTGCCTGGGCGGAGGTTGAGGCCCGGGCTGTGGATCACGCAGCGCAGGTCGAGGACGGGGGACGCGGCGTACCCGAGCAGGCCGACGGTCTGCGCTCCACGACCCGTGTCGGTCACCATGGGAATGTCGATCCCGGCCCGCGCGGCGAGCCGCTGGCTCCAACGCCCGGCCGACAGGACGACGCGATCCCCCGTATGGACCTGGCCCCCGACGAGAGTGACGGTGACTCCGTCCGGCCCGTCGTCGACGGCCTCGACCTCACCGGTCAGGTACGTGGCACCGTGCTGCCGGGCGTCGGCGAGCAGGTTGCGCACGAAGAGTTCCGGCAGCACGTACCCCTCGCTCGGGAAGTGCGCGATGGAGGTGATGGTCGCCGGGACGCGCAGCTCGCCCGCCGTCCGCGTGGCCTCGTCGGCCGTGACCCAGTGCACGGGGTAGCCGAGAGACCGCAGCCGTGCCACGTTGTCGGCGAGCCGCTGCTCGTTCGCGGCGTCCGCCCACTGCAGCGCCCCGCTGGGGACGTAGGACGGCGCACCGGGCAGTCGCTCGGCGAGCCTGGCGTGCTGCTCCATGCCCGCGAGATTCAGCCGGTGGTAGGCCGGGTCGGGCTTCCGGCTGGAGTTGGTCCAGGCGAAGGTGGTCGCGCTCGTGCCGGTACCGGCTCCCCGCTGATCGAGGAGGAGCACCTCCTGGCCGGCGACGGCGAGTTCCCTCGCGACGCTCAGGCCCAGTACACCGGCACCGATGATGATGACCTTCATGGTTCGCATCCCCTTTCCGGAGGCGACTGGTGCTCACATGGGCGGGACCGGCAGCTCCAGGAAGAACTCGGCGGTTCCCGGCCGGACGAGGGTCGTGACCACCTCGACGGTGGTCGCGTCCTCCGCGCGCAACTCCCTGCGCCTCATCAGCGCCGGGGTCCCGACCTCGCTGTTCAGCAGGGCGGCGTCGTGCTCGTCGAGGACCACCGGGTCGAGGTAGAGCCGGATCGCGTCGACGGGTACGCCTCTGCGCTGCAGGTACGGGAGGGTGACGAGGTCTTCGAGGTTCTCGTCCAGCAGGTCGGGGGCGGCCGCGAACAGCACGACGTGCCGCTCGATCGACTGCGGCTCCTCGCGCACGTTCAACTTGCGGCGGACCAGTTCCACCACGGCCGTGTCCGCGTCGGCGCCGGGGAGGGCCAGGACCGCGTCGACGGCCCTGACGATCCGTGCGGACACGACCTCGTGCCGGCCCGGTGCGCCTTTGGCGGCTGTCGCGGGGGTGACGAAGTTGAGCAGATTGATCTGCCGCGTCACGTCCGCGACGAACGTACCGTGACGCCGCCGCCGGATCGCCAGCCCCGCCTCCGCCAGGTCGTTCAGGACGCGTTGTGCCGTGGCGCGGCTGACACCGTGTTGAACGGAGAGATCCTTCTCGGTCGGCAACCGCGTGCCGGGAGGCAGTTCCCCGGCCCGGATCCTCGCTTCGATCTCTCGTCTGATCTGTACGTAAAGCGGCGCGGCCACCTGACCAGTCCGTTCTTCGAGTCCGCCGACCGGCGGTACTGTTACCGTTCCCCTGAGCATAAGACCATACAATCCCTCAATTGACCGGTCAATTGAGGGAGTTGATGGATCTCGTACCGTGACTCCGCATGACCGATGGCGAGATCGAGATCACGGCAGACCTTGTCCGCGAGCTGTTGCGGGAGCAGCATCCGGACCTTGCGGGGCTGGCCGTCCGCGAGGTGGCGGGAGGCTGGGGCAACCAGATGTGGCGGCTCGGGGACGACTTGGCCGTGCGCATGCAGCGCATGGACCCGACCCCGGAACTCCTGCTCAAGGAGCGCCGATGGCTGCCCGTCCTGGCCCCGCGCCTGCCGCTCCCGGTGCCGATCCCGGTGCGCGACGGTGAACCGTCCGCGCGCTTCCCCAAGCACTGGACCGTGATGACGTGGGTTCCGGGCGAGCCGTTGGACCACGGCTCGATCAGCCGCGGCGATCACGCGGCCGACACGCTGGCGGGTTTCCTCAGGGCACTCCATGTGGAGGCACCCGCCGACGCGCCGGCCGCTTCGGACCGCGGCGGTCACCCCGAGGAGTGCACGGACGGCTTCGAGAGGTTCTTCCGATCCGTCGACCCCGGCGACCTGGCCGCCGACGTCCGGGCCGTCTGGGACGACGCCGTGGCGGCCCCCGAGTGGAAGGGCCCGCGGGTGTGGGTCCACGGTGACCTGCATCCCGCGAACGTCGTCGTCTCGGACGGGACGCTGACCGGCGTGGTCGACTTCGGCGACTTGTTCGCCGGCGACCCGGCATGGGACCTCGCGGCCGCCTGGGTCCTCCTTCCCGCAGGCGCCGCCGCTCGGTTCTTCGACGTGTACGCGCGTGCGGACGAGGCGACGATCCGGCGCGCCCGCGGGCTCGCCGCCATGAAGTGCCTGTTCCTCATGCTCATGGGCCAGAACGGGGACCGGGGCCTTCCTGGCGGCAAGCCGGCATGGGGACCCGCGGGCCGGGCAGCGCTCGAACGTGTCATCTCCGGCCCGCGTTAGCGCACCGGCGGCAGCTCGCTAGCCAGGGATGCGGCGTCCGAGAAACGCGGCTACCCGGTCAAGGGCGGCGGCGTGCTCGGGTACGGGCCGCACCGGCGCGATGGATCCACCGGCGGTGCGGGGCAGGTCGCCGTAGATCTCCCGGACGACCGGCAGGGCGGCGCGCGCGATCTCGGGCTGCGGATCGCGGTCGAGGCCGAGCGCGGTGGCGAGGTCCCAGCCGTGGACCAGCAGTTCGACGAGGAGTTGCTCGACCACGCGACGGCCGGGAGCTGGGCCGAAGGAGCGGCCCAGCATGCCCGGTTGCCGGAAGGCGGCGCGAGCCGAGGCGGCGGCGGCCTCGAAGGCGGCGATGTGGTCGTCGCCGAGGTGGTCCTCGTCGTGGCCGACGCTGGGGGGCGTGCCCGCAGCCAGGCCGCCCCAGATGATGTTCTCCCACACGAGATGGTCGAGCAGGTCCCGTACGGTCCACTTCTCGCAGGGGGTCGGCAGGCCGAACTGGTCCGGCGCCGCCGCGCGCACGAGGGTGCGCACGGTGTCCTGGACGCGCGTGAAAGCGTCCAGGACACCGCCCGGCCAGGGGTCGGTGTCGTCCGCGTAGAGGGCTTCGAGGCCGGCCTCGCGCGCGCCGGGCGCCGGGTTGGCGCGCAGCGCGGTGACGAGCCACTGTCCTTCCGCCGCGATCCCGGCGGGCGCGGGCCGGCCGCCGAGGACACACAGCAGTTGCCAGAAGCGCTCGACGGCGGGTTCGGACGCGGCGGTGAGCTGCTCGCGCAGGAGTGCGCGTGCCTCGGTGCCGTCCGAGCGCACGGCGGGGTCGGTGTTCGCGCGGCTGGGCAGCCACGCGGCGACGACGTCGGCGACGGCCCGGTCGGCGGCGGGGGAGTCCGCCGCGACACCGGCCCGCATCGCCTCACGGACGCGTGCGGTCCAGAGGTCGGTGAGCGCGTGCATCTCCTCAGCGGCGGAGGCCTCTTGAGCCCCCCGCCCCTGACGGGCGCCGTACTCCGCGAGGCGCCGCACGGCGGGACGCAGGCCCCCGTCGGCCACCAGTTCGCCCAGCTCCAGCCAGGCCTCGACCTGCTCGTCGGTGGGATCCTCCGGCAGGTCGGAGCCGGCCGCGAGGAGCCCCTCGCGGAAGTCGGGCACGTCCAGATCGCCGAGTGTGTCGGTGAGGAAGTCGTGGACCAGCTCGCGACGTTCGTCGGGAGACATGTGGGCGGTGCGGGTCATCAGGGCGAGCCCTTCGTGGGTGGTACGTCGGGTGACGGTGCGCAGGACGGCCTGGTGGGTCCGCAGACGGCGGATCTGCGCCTCCAGAGCCTCGACGTGCGCGGCCGCCACCTCCGTGAGCCCGTCCTCGCGGTCCAGGGCGGCCCGGATCTCCCCGAGCCCCATCCCCAGGTCCCGCAGCGTGCGGGCCAGGTGCAGCCTCGCCACACCGGCGGCGTCGTAGCGGCGGTAACCGCAGGAGGTCCGGTCGGCCGGCGTCACGACCCCCACGTCCGACCAGTGCCGCACCACTTTCACCGGCAGCCCGACCTGCCGCGCCACGGCCCCGATACTCCACGTGGGCCGCGACGCCTCGTCCCTGTGCATGCGCTCCACTCTCGACTCTCCCTGTGTGGGAGAGTCAAGCAGCCGTGGCACGCCACACGAGCGCCCTCCAAGTCGGCGCCGTCCGAGCCGAGTTGTGGCAGGATCCGAAAGCATGTCGCCGTCGATCAGCTGGTCGCCCGAGTCCGGTCGTCGTCTGACGAGTGTTCTGCTCGTCCTCCTCGTGCAGCTCCTCGCGGTCGGTCCCGGTGCGCCGGACGCCGACGCGGCGGCCGGCCCGGGAGCGAGCGCGGTCGCGACGCCGGACCTGGCTCGCTACGACGTGTCCCTGCGCTCCGACGCCGACGGCGGCCACTGGACGGGACGGCAGCGGGTGTCGTTCCGGAACGCCTCGCGTCAGCCGCTGCACGAGGTGTACCTGCGCCTGTGGGGCAACGGCGAGGACCAGTGCGGCACGCCCGGCTCGCCTCCGCCCGTCACCGTGTCGAACGTCGACGGGGGCACGCCGGACCGGCTCACCGTGCGGTGCACGGCCCTGCGCATCGCCCTCCCCGGCCCGCTCGGGCACGGAGAGCGGACGACGGTCGCCTTCGACGTCTCCCTCACCGTGCCCGACCGCAACGCGCGCTTCGGCCGCGAGGGGGCCCACCGCTTCCTCGGCAACGCCCTCCCGGTGCTCGCCGTGCACGACGCACAGGGGTGGCACCTCGATCCGTACGCGGCACTCGGTGAGAGCTTCCACGCGCTCACGAGCGACTTCCGGGTCCGGCTCGACCACCCGTCGGCCCTGAAGGTCCCCGCGACCGGCCGCACCCGGGCCCTCCCCGACGGTCGCGGCCGTACGGTCACGCTGAGCGTCGCGCACAGGGTGCGGGACTTCGCGTGGGCGGCGGGCCCGTTCCGCACCGCGACGCAGACCACGCCCGGGGGTGTCCGCGTGAAGTCGTACTGGGCGAGCGACACACCCGCCGCGGGGGTCCGTCTCAACCGTACGGACGCCGTCGCCGCCATCGACCGCTTCAGCGAGGAGTTCGGCCGGTACCCGTACGGCGAGATCGACCTCGTGCTGACCCCCGGGTTCGGCGGCGGCATGGAATACCCGGGCCTGGTCCTGGTCGGCACCACCGAGGAGGGCGGCGCCGTCGTCCACGAGGTGGCGCACCAGTGGTGGTACGGCATCGTCGGGAACGACGAGTACACCTCGCCGTGGCTGGACGAGAGCTTCGCCCAGTACGCCAACGCCCGCTTCTACGGGTGGGAGACCCGCGACTGCTGGTCGGACGTCCACTGGCCGAGCGACGGTGCCGCGCTGACCAACTCGATGGCCTACTGGTCCGGGCACCGCGACGAGTACCACCTCGTCTACACGGCGGGGCCCTGCGCACTGGCCGACCTGGAACGCACGCTCGGCGCCGACACCATGGCCCGCTTCCTCGAGCGGTACGCCCGGGACCACTGGTACGGCGTCTCCACCACGGCCGCCTTCAAGAAGGCCGCACAGGCGGCCACGGACGAGGACCTCGGCCCGTTCTGGGAGACCCACCGCATTCGGTGACGATGCATCACGGGCACGGGCACGAACCCGGACACGAGCCCGGGATCGCGGGCGTGACCGGATCTGCCACCCCTGACCTGCGGTTTCTCGGGGCGGCAAGTCCATGTGCCGTGGGGCGGCACGCGCGCTAGGAGGTACCGGTCACGTGCTGTGTGATGTCCGGCGCCCGGCATCCCGCATCCGACCACACGAAGA
The DNA here is from genome assembly GCF_019599145.1 of Streptomyces akebiae. NCBI lineage: Bacteria > Bacillati > Actinomycetota > Actinomycetes > Kitasatosporales > Streptomycetaceae > Streptomyces > Streptomyces akebiae. The sequence continues at coordinate 10,128,838 of NZ_CP080647.1, forward strand.
GCCGCTCATGAATCCGCGAAAGAAACGTCCCCAGGACCATCCTCGTCCAGAGCTGACCCTTGGACCACGACTGACCCCTCGACCACGACCCACCCCGCAACCTCATGACTTCTTACAGGACCCGCTCGTCGCCGTGCTCCTGTACCTCAGCCATCTCGACCACGGACACCTGCACTCCGAGGACGAGTTGAGCCGGGCGATCCATGACTGCCACCGGTCGTACGGCAGCGCGGTCGACCTGTACACCTGGTACGGGCAGTCGCTCAGCGCCGGGCAGGCGGCGCACGCCGTGGCCGTCGTCCGGGAGCGACGGGAGTGGGCCCTGCGGATCGCCGCGGACCTGGCTCACCGCCACCCCTACGACCGCTCCCTGCCCTGGTTCTCGGGCGTCACGCTGTCCGAGGCCCTCCGAGCGGTGGGCCTGGACCGCACGGTACGCGGCGCGCGCCGCCGCGCGTTCCTCTTCGCCGCCCCCGTCGTCGGGTTGTATCTGGCGATCAGTTGCCTGGGCGAGGCGGCCAAGGGCTTCATGGCCATGCCGGTGGTGGGTCCGTTGAATATGGGCCTTCTGCTCGGTCTGGTCCAGCTCGTCGCCGTCGCGGCATGGGTTCAGTGGTACGCCCGGTACTGCGGAACCTCGATCGACCCGCTCGTCGAGAGCCCGGTGACATCCGCCGAGCGACTGGAGCACCAGCCATGACCGGTACGGACGCCACAGTCGATCTGCCGGTCTTCTTCGTCTTCCTCGTGTGCGCCCTGTTCCTCGTGATGTGGGCCGGACCTCAGCGGGGAACGGTGACCGAGTTCTACGTCAGCGACGGCCTGCTCAAACCCGCGCACAACGGGGTCGCCCTGTTCGGGGACGTCATGTCCGCGGCAGCCCTGCTGGGCAGCCCCGGCCTGATCGCGCTCACCGGTTACGACGGCACGCTCTCCGTGCTCGGGCCGGCCGTCTCATGGATCGTCATCCTCCTCCTGGTGGCGGAGCGCTACCACAGCACCACCGAGTTCACCATCGGTGACCGCCTCGCGCGGCGTCTGCGCTCCCGTCCGGTGCACCTCGCGGCGGGTGCCGCGACCCTCGTCGTCTGTCTGCTCTACCTGATCGCCCAACTCGTCGGAGCGAGTGCGCTCACGGTGGGCATCCTGGGCTCGGCCGGACGGGGCATGGAAGGGGCCGTGTCCGCCGGACTCGGCGCGCTCATGGTCCTCTACATCGTCCTGGGAGGGATGCGGGCGGCCACGCTGGTCCAGACGGTCAAGGCGGTCCTGCTCGTGGCCGGCGGTGTCGCCCTGGCGGTGCTGATCCTGGCCAGGTTCGACTTCGACCCGGGCGCGCTTCTGAGCTCGGCGGTCAAGGGAAGTGGCCACGGGGACGATTTCCTGAGCCCGGGGCTTCGTTTCGGCGGCGGATCGACGGGACTGGACTCACTGAGCGAGCAACTGGCCCTGCTGATCGGAGCCGCCGGTCTGCCGCATCTGCTGATGCGGATCAGTACCGTCCCCACCCCGAGCGACGCACGTCGATCGGTCCAGTACGCCGCCCTGTTGACCGTCGTGTTCTATCTGGCCGCGGTCGTGCTCGGCTTCGGGGCCGCGGCGCTCGTCGGCACACAGGTGATCGCGGGGGACAGCCCCTCCGGCAACACGGCGGTGCTCCTGCTCGCGGCGGACATCGGTGGTTCGCTCCTGCTCACCGCTGTCGCGTGTCTGGCCTTCGCCACCGTCCTGGCCGTCGTCGCGGGCGTCACGCTCGCCGCCGCGACCTCCCTGGCCCACGACATCTACGGTGCCTTCCTGACCCGTGGCACGGCCTCCGGGCAGCGGGAGCTCGTCGTCGCGCGAGCGTCGGCCGTGGCGGTCGGAACGATCGCCACGCTGTTGGCCGTGTTCGCGCGCGGCCTCAACGTCTCGTTCCTCATCGGGCTGGCGTTCGCGGTGGCCGCCTCGGCGATCGTTCCCGCCCTGCTGTACGGCATGTACTGGAAGAACTTCACGACCCGCGGCGCGACTTGGAGCATCTACGGGGGTCTGCTGACCTCCGTGGCCCTGGTGGGGCTCTCGCCCCAGGTCTCGGGGAGCGCGACCGCGCTGCTCCCGCACCTGGACTTCGCGGTGTTCCCTCTGCGTAATCCGGGGCTCGTCGCGATCCCGGCCGGGTTCCTCCTCGGCTGGCTCGGCTCGGTACTTCCCGGATCAGCCGGGCGGGCCGATGCCGCCATGAGTGCGTACATGGACCCGGAGGGACACGAAGCCGCCGCGGGCACCGCGGTTCGGCCCCGCGCGTGAGCGTCACCTGCCCGACGAGATCGTCGAGACGCTTGTCACGGCGTGGTCAACGGTCCGCCGACAGACGCTGAGCAGGGCCGCACCCCGCTTACAGTGGTGGGGTGTCCTCAGGAAATGCCGTCGTAGCGCGCAATGTGCGTCTTCTCAGAGAGCAGCGGGGCCTGTCCCTGGCCGCGTTGGCCCGGGAGGCGGGCCTCGCCAAGCAGACGCTGTCGAACCTGGAACAGGGCACCGGCAACCCCACCGTGGACACGTTGTTCTCGATCGCGACGGCGTTGGGGGTGCCGGTGACCAGGCTGGTGGCCGAGCGCGAGCAGGTGATGACCGTTCAGCGCGGCGCCGACGTCGTCTGGAAGGAGCACGAGGGGTTCGCGACCCGGGCTCTGGACCATGTGTACGGCTCGGGTGTCATCGAGAACTACCTCGTACGCGTTTGCCCCGACCGGGACGGAGCGGGGAAGCCGACCGAGCCGCACCCGGTGGGCACGCTGGAGCACCTGTACGTGATCAGTGGCCGGGTGCGGGTCGGTCCGGCGGACAGCCCGGTGGAGTTGGACACCGGCGACTTCGTGCGCTATCCGGGCGACCGGCCGCACGTGTACCAGTCGCTGGAGGGGGAGAGCCTGGTGCACATCGTGGTGAGCGTGCCGCGCGTGCAGCCCGGCACCGGGGGCACGAACACGAGGCGGACCCACGACGACGGCGCGCACTGAGCCGCGCGTCGACCGGGTCGGAGGGAAAGTGCGCCCCCGGCGTCCTACGGCGTGTGCCGCTGGGCCTTGGCGGCGGCGTTGATCGCCCGCGCCGCCTCGTAGGCCACGCGGCGCAGGGCGGGGGCGAAGCGGGCCCGGTCGAAGCGGTGGTCCGCGCCGGCGACGGAGAGGGCCGCGACCGGGCGGCCCGCGGGCCCCATGACGGGGACGGCGACACAGGTGAGGCCGAGGGTGGCCTCCTGGCGGTCGTACGCGATGCCGTCCCGTCGGATGCGCTGCAGTTCGGCGCGGAAGGCGGTGGGCTCGGTGATCGTGTAGTCGGTGAGCTTCGGCAGCCCCGCCGCGATGGCCGCCTCCATGGCGTCGTGGTCGAAGGCCAGCAGGGCCTTGCCGACGGCCGTGCAGTACGCGGGCAGCCGGGCGCCGATGCGCGAGGGGGAGCGGGTGGCGCGGTGCCCGTGGATCTTGTTCACGTACACGATGTCGGTGTCGTGCAGCACCGCGAGGTGAACGGTCTCCTGGGTCAGCACGTACAGGTCCGCGAGATGGGGCAGCAGTCGCTCGCGCAGTACCAGGGAGGTCGGGCCGTAGACCCGGGTGCCTATGTCGAAGAGCTGGGCGCCCAGCCGGTAGTCGCTGCCGACCCGCTCGACCAGTTCGTTGCGCTGGAGGATGCCCAACAGCCGGAAGGCGGTCGATTTGGTGAGACGGGTACGGCGGGCCAACTCGCTCACGCCGATCTCCCGGTCCTCCTCGGCGAGCGACTTGAGCAGGACGAGTGCCTTGTCGACCGCGGTCCGCTGATCAGACGCGGCCGTCGGCGCCTGGGAACGCGGATCGTCCGCGAGCGAGGGATCTGCCGAGGAAACTGCGAGAGAGGGGTCGGTGAGTGAGCTCTCGATGAGATCGGACGTGGGGGAGTGAACTGACATGGCGGGCTCCCGGGACTGTGCGGATGCAGCCATCAAAATGGACGCGCGTCCAATGTAGAGGCCCCTTTGCGGGTTGTAAACGGTCGGGGACGGTCCGTCGATAGGGGCGCGTCGGCGTGCCACATCACGGCACGGTGGCTGGGCCGCGCCGCCGCCCCTGGAGTCTTCTGGGCGCATGCACCGACTCAACACCGCAGCGCCGACGCTCCGCCCAGCAGCCCGTGCGCGTCGGCACGGAGGCGCCGCGCGACCTGGGGAGTCGGGTGGCCCGGCGGTCCCGCGCCCCGGATCCGCACGACAGGGCTCCGCCCGGGTAACCGTGCCCGGACACCCACGCCCGCTCGGGCACGCGCCCGCACCCGCACCGCCACGCCGCCCATCCGCACCTCCGCGCCCACCCGCACTCGTGGCGCCCGCCGGCCTCTCCCCGGCCCCGATCCGCGACGAGGAGGCCCGGCGATGACTTCCCCGCCCGTACGGCCCAGCGACCGTCTCGCCGGCGTGCCGCGCCCGTCCGTCGACGTGAGCGCGTACCTCGACCTCGACCACGGGCTGATCGACCGCACGATCTTCAGCGATCCGGTGCTGTACCAGCAGGAGTTGCGCCGGGTCTTCGCGCCGAGCTGGCTGTTCCTCGCCCACGAGAGCCAGTTCGGCAAGCCCGGCGACTTCTTCACGACGTACATGGGAGAGGACCCGGTCATCGTCGCGATGGGCCGGGACCGGAGGCTGCGGGCGTTCCTCAACGCCTGCCGGCACCGCGGGATGCGGGTCTGCCGGGCCGACGCCGGCGCGACCAAGGCCTTCACGTGCAGCTACCACGGCTGGTCGTACGACACCTCGGGCAAGCTCGTCAACGTACCCAACCAGGGCGACTACCCGGACCACTTCGAACAGGACCGGTGGGGACTGGTCGAGGTCGCGCGGCTCGACTCGTACAAGGGGCTCGTCTTCGCCACCTGGGACCCCGACGCGCCGCCGCTCGTCGAGGCGCTGGGCGGGATGACCTGGTACATGGACGCGATGCTGGACCGCGATCCGGAAGGCACCGAGGTCGTCGGCGGGGTGCACAAGTGGGTGCTGGAGGGCAACTGGAAGCTGGCGGCCGAGCAGTTCGCCTCCGACTGGTACCACGTCAACATCTCGCACGCCTCCGCGCTGATGGTCATGTCGCCGACGGGCAAGGGACCCAGGACGGAGATCGTGCAGACCCCCGGACGGCAGTACGCCGATCCGCTCGGGCACGGACACGGCTTCCCGACCCACCCCAAGAGCCGCTTCGACGACCGGATCGTGCACGCCCACTACGACTACGAGGCGCTGCGCGAGCGGCTCGGCGACGCGCGGGTGGAAGGGCCGATGACCACCGGCCACGCCACCGTCTTCCCCAACTTCTCCTACCTCCCGGTCAACGGCTCCATCCGGGTCTGGCACCCCAAGGGCCCGGACCGCATGGAGGTCTGGGCCTGGACGCTGGTCGACAGATCCATGCCGGACGAGGTGAAGAACGCCCAACGGCTCTACAACCTGCGCACGTTCGGGCCCACCGGGATCTTCGAGCAGGACGACGGCGAGAACTGGAGCGAGTGCCAGGCCACGGCCCATGGGTTCGTCTCCGGCTCGATGACCCTCAACTACCAGATGGGCCTGGGGCTGGAGAGCGAGGACGGTGTCCATCCGGGCACCACCGGCCGCCTCTACACCGACGGCGCCGCCCGCGGCCTGTACGCCCGCTGGCGCGACCTGATGAACACGCCCGCCTGGCACGAGAAGGACTCCTGATGAGCACGAACACGAGCGGCACCGCCGTGCGCGTCGCCACCGTCGGCGACATCGAGGACGGCGAGGCGCTGAAGGTACCGGCCGAGGCCAGCGGTCACGGCGAGGCCATCGCCGTCTTTCACGACGGCGGCGCCTACTACGCCCTCGACGACACCTGCTCGCACGGCCGGGCGTCCCTGTCCGAGGGCTGGATCGAGGACGGCGAGGTCGAGTGCCCGCTGCACAGTGCCCGCTTCTGTCTGAAGTCCGGCGAACCCCAGTGCATGCCCGCCACCCTCGCCGTGCGCACCCACCGCGTCGAGGTCCGCGACGACGTCATCTGGCTCCACCCCGGCCGGCCCGACGAGCGGGCCGCCGAATGAGCCCCCCTCCCCCCGCGCCCCGGCGGATCGCCGTCGTCGGCGCGGGCCCGGCCGCCGTCTCCACCTGCGACGCGCTGCGCGCCCAGGGGTACGACGGGGAACTGGTCCTGTACTCCGCCGAGCACGGGCTGCCGTACGACCGACCGCCGCTCAGCAAGGACGTCCTGCTCGGCAAGGCCCGGCGCGCGGACGTCCTGCTGCGGCCCGAGAGGTGGTACGAGGAGCAGCGCGTCCAGGTGCGTGAGGACGCCCGGGTCGGCGCGATCCGGCCCCACTCGGGCGGCGTGGAACTGGCCGACGGCACGATCGCCGAGGCCGACCGGATCGTGCTGGCCACGGGAGGCACGCCGCGTCCGCTGCCGGTGCCCGGCGACGACCCGGCGGTCCGTCGACTGCGTACCTGGGACGACGCCGAAGGCCTCCGGGAACGTCTGCTGCCCGGCGCCCGGGTGATCGTCGTCGGCGCAGGCCTGATCGGCGCCGAGACCGCCGCCGTCGCCGTGGCCCTGGGCTGCCGGGTCACTCTCGTCGACCCCGTGCCGGTGCCACTGGCGGCGGCCGTCGGCGGCGACATCGCGGGCGCCCTGCACCGCAGGCACACCACCGAGGGAATCGAGGTCGTCACCGCCGGGGTCCAGAGCGTCGAACGGAGCCCCCAGGGCCTCCGCGTACGCCTCACCGGGCACGGCGGCACCCTGACCGCCGACACGCTGGTGGTGGGCATCGGAATCCGCCCGGCCACGGAAGCGGCCGAGGCCGCCGGGCTGCGCGTCGACAACGGCGTCGTCGTCCACCCCGGGCAGCGCACGTCGCACCCGAACGTCTTCGCCGTCGGCGACGTGGCCCGCCCCGACGGCCACCGCGTACGCCACGAACACTGGGAGGCCGCCCAGCGGGACGGTGAGGCCGCCGCCCTGGGCATCCTGGGCCGTCCGGTGCCGGACCCGGGCGTGCCCTGGTTCTGGTCCGACCGGCACGGCTCGCGCCTGGAGGCGGTCGGCACCATGGCGGACGCCGGGCGACACGTACTGCGCGGCGATCCCGACAGCGGCTCCTTCACCGCGTTCGGCCTGCGCGGCGACCGCCTGGTCGCGGCCGCCGCCATCGACCGCGCCCGGGACATCAAGGCCGCCCGGCGTCTCATCGACCGCGGTGTCCGGCTGTCCGCCACGGAACTGACCGACGAGCGCACCGACCTACGCGCCCTGCTCAGGCGATGACCCCGGCGGGGACCGTTCGCCCGCCTGCCCACGCGGCCGTGCCGCTCCACGGCACACACGCTCCCCGCGCCCCGCGCTCCGCGCTGGAATGCCCGCAAGCAGTGAGGCCCGCAGGAGGAACCACCGATGACCACGCACGCACCGGAGCCGGCGGTCGACTCGACGCAGAGGGTGTCCGATGCCGATGTCCGGCTGCACTTCGAAGTCCAGCGGTTGTACGCCCTTGAGGCGCAGTTGCTCGACCAGCACCGCTACGCGGACTGGCTGGAACTGTTCACGGAGGATCTGCACTACTGGGCGCCGGTGCGCACCAACCGGCTGCGGCGACAACAGGCGCTGGCCGACGGGACACCCGGCGAGGTGGCGATCTTCGACGAGACCAGGGCGAGCCTGGCCTGGCGGATCCGCCGCTTCGACTCGGGCATGGCCTGGGCCGAGGACCCGCCGTCCAGATCCCGGCACCTGATCACCAACGTCATGGTCAGGGCTGCCGAGAAGCCGGGGGAGTACGTCGCCGAGTCGGCCTTCCTCTGCTACCGCAACCGCCTGGAACGCGAGGTCGACCTCTACGCCGGCGGACGCACCGACCGGCTGCGCCGCGACCCGGACGACGGACGGCTGCTGATCGCCCGCCGCACGATCCTGCTCGACCAGAACGTCCTGCTCGCCAAGAACATCAGCACGTTCCTCTGACCGGAGAGCCGAAAGCCGGACAGCCGGATGAACGAACAACCTGGAGACCTCGCGTGACCAAAGACCAGACCGAAGAGCCGAAGCTCGTCGAGCACACCGTGCGGACCACGCTCGGGCCCGTCGCGGTCAGCGAGACCGGTGAGGGGCCGGTGCTGGTGATGCTGCACGGCGGCGGTCCCGGCGCGAGCGCGGTCGCCAACTACCACCAGAATCTGCCCGCCCTCGCCCCCCGCTTCCGCGTGCTCCTGCCCGACCAGCCGGGTTTCGGCGGCAGCTACCGTCCCACCGAGGCGGATCTCGACGCCCGCAGCATCACCGAGATCACCGTCGACGCGCTGCTGCAGACCCTGGACACCCTCGGCATCGACCGCTTCCACCTGCTCGGCAACAGCCTCGGCGGTGCCGCGGCCATCGCCACCGCGCTCGAAGTCCCCGAGCGGGTCGAGAAGTTGGTGCTGATGGCACCCGGCGGCGGCTGGCTGCCCTTCGGACCCACCCCGACCGAGGGACAGAAGGCCATGTTCCGCTACTACAACGGCGAGGGCCCGACGCCGAAGAAGATGCGGGACTTCATCGGCGTGATGACCGCCGAGCCCAAACGCTGGGCGGACACCGCCCAGGCCCGCTACGAGGCCTCGCTCGACGAGTCCCACATCGCCTTCTACCACGCCTACAACGCCGCCTTCGCCAAACGGCACGGCATGGACCCGCTCTGGCAGCGCGTCCACCGCATCAAGGCCCCCACCCTCCTGCTCTGGGGCCGGGACGACCGCACCATCACCCTGGACGGCGCCCAGTTGATGCTCAAGCAGATCCGGGACGTCCGACTGCACGTCTTCGGCGGCTGCGGCCACTGGGTGCAACTGGAACGCCGGGCCGAGTTCGAACGCCTGGTCACCGACTTCCTCGGGGAGGCCTGATCCATGGGCAGGGGATGGCTGGAGAACGAGGTCGCTCTAATCACCGGCGGGGGCTCCGGCATCGGCCGCGCCGTCGCCCTGCGCTACCTCGCGGAGGGCGCCCGCGTCGCGATCCTCGGCCGTACGGCCGCGCAACTGGAGGAGGTGGTCCGCGCCGCCGGAGAGCTGGGTGACCGGGTACTGCCCCTCACCGGCGACGTACGCAGCACGGACGATCTGCACCGGGCGGTGGAGACGACCGTCGAACGGCTCGGCAAACTCGACGTCCTCGTCCCGAACGCCGGTATCTGGGACTACCACCGCAGTGTGACCCGCCTGTCGGGCAAGGAACTGGGCGAGGCCTTCGACGAAATCTTCGCGATCAACGTCAAGGGGTACGCGCTGGCCGTGGAGGCCGCCTGGCGGGAGCTGGTCGCCACGCGCGGCAGCATCGTGATGACCCTCTCGAACGCCTCCCTGCACACCGACGGCGGCGGCTCCCTCTACACCGCCAGCAAGCACGCCTGCCTCGGCCTGCTGCGCCAGTTCGCCTTCGAACTGGCGCCGAGCGTCCGCGTCAACGGGGTAGCCGTCGGCGGCATGCGCACCCAACTGCGCGGCCCCGAGAGCCTCGGGCTGCACCACCGCACGCTCGCCGCGTCCTTCGCCAGGAACGAGGAGGCCCAGGCTCTCTCCGGCGAGAGGCCGCCGCCGCTGATCCCGTTGTACGACTCCAGCGTTGAACCGGAGGACTTCACCGGTCCGTATGTCCTGCTGGCCTCCCGCACCGACAGCGGCACCGTCACCGGTGCCGTGATCCCCGCCGACGGCGGCATCGCCGTACGCGGTTTCCGCGCCCCCGCCGGCGGCGCGGGCCTGTGACCCACACCGACGAACGTCTCGCCCGACAGCCATTGAAGGAGCCGCCGTCATGGCCGCCGTCGACATCAGTCCAGCCGCCGCGCTGCACCGCAGAGCCCTGCACCCCACGCCGACCGCCCTCGTGTACGAGGGCCGCGAGATCTCCGCGGCACAACTCGACGGTACGGTCGGGGAGTTCGCCGCCGGGCTGTCGGACCACGGGCTGCGCCGCGGGGACCGGATCGCCTACCTCGGCCTCAACAGCGCGACCTTCCTGGAGACGCTGTTCGCCGCGGCCCGTCTCGGGGCGGTCTTCGTCCCCCTCAACTTCCGCCTCGCGGCCGACGAGGTCCGCCACATCCTCAACGACTGCGGCGCCCACACCGTCGTCGTCGAGGAGGGCCACCGCGAACTGGCGGAGTCGATCCTGCACGACATACCCGCCCGCAGCCGTCTGCTGGTCGACACCGACCCCGCGTGCCCGGCGACGGACGAGCCCGCGCCCGGCTGGACGCCGCTGTCCACGCTGCGCGGCCCGCACCGCCCCGTAAGGGAACCCGTGGCGCTGTACGACGACGACCTCGCGGCCCTGATGTACACCTCGGGCACCACCGGCCGGCCCAAGGGGGTCATGCTCACCCACGGCAACCTGTGGTGGAACGCGGTCAACGTCGACGCCGTCGTGGACACCCGCTGCGACGACGTGAACCTGGCCCTCGCCCCGCTGTTCCACATCGGCGGGCTCAACGCCCTCACCCTGCGCACCCTGGTGCGCGGCGGCACCGTGGTGCTGCGCCGGGCCTTCGAACCGGCCCAGTGCCTGCGGGACCTCGTCGAGCATCGCGTGAACACCTTCTTCGCGGTCCCGGCCATGTACACGGCCCTCGCCCGTGTGCCCGGTTTCGCGGACGCCGACCTCGGCGCCCTCCGGTCCGCGATCGTCGCGGGGGCTCCCGTCCCACCACAGCTGATCCGGGACTACGGCGAGGCGGGCCTGCTGCTCCAGCAGGCCTGGGGGCTGACGGAGACGGCACCGTTCGCCACCTACCTGCCGGCCCGGCTGACCCTGGAGAAGACCGGATCGGCCGGCGTCGCGATGCCGTACACGGAGATCCGGTTGACGCACCCCGCCACCGGGGCCGGGATCGACGGACCGGACACCCAGGGCGAGATCTGCGTACGCGGCCCCAACGTCACCTCCGGCTACTGGGACAACCCGGACGCCACCCGGGCCGCCTTCGACGACATGGGCTGGTTCCACAGCGGGGACATCGCCTACCGGGACAAGGACGGCTTCTACTACATCGTGGACCGCCTCAAGGACATGATCATCAGCGGTGGCGAGAACGTGTATCCCGCCGAAGTGGAACGCGTCCTCGTCGAGTACCCGGGCATCCTGGAGGCCGCCGTCGTCGGGGTACCGGACGCCAAGTGGGGCGAGACCGTGCTGGCCGTCCTGAGCTGCGCGTCCGGTACGCGGCCCACGGTGGAGGAGGTACGGGCGTTCGCCGACCGGTATCTGGCCCGCTACAAGCTCCCCACCGACGTCATGGTCATCGACCGGCTGCCCCGCAACGCCAGCGGCAAGCTGGACAAGATCGAGCTGCGCCGGTGGGTGACGGCGCGGCGCAGCGCGCCGAGCGCGCCGACGTCCTGACCCACCATCCAGGGAGCACGAGTCGTGGTCACACTTCCCGACATCGCGCCGCGGACCACCGTCGGCGACCGCTGGTTGCTGCGACCGCTCGACGGAGCGTCCGGCGAACCGCTCGGCGCACGCGGGGCGGCCGCGCGCGGTTACGCGGCCTCGTACGGTGCCGGGAACGGTCCCGGGGACCGGGGCGGAGACGAGGGGGGACCCGAGCGCGGACCCGAGGAGTTCCGCGTCCATGTCCAGCGGGTCCAACACCATCCGGTGCGGGCCTGTTACCCCTTCGGCGCGCACGACCTCGTCGTCTGGCTCGGCGACGGCGGCACGGGAAGAACCGAGCACGGCGACCGTGCCGACCACGCGGACCGCGTCCCCGAGGCGGCCGGCGCGGACCTGCTGCGCGTCCTCGTTCCCGCGCTCTTCGCCGCCGCCCCGCGCTGCCGTCGCGTCATCGCCGCCCCGGACGAGCGCGACGTCCACGCCCAGCGCGTCCTGTCGGCCGGGGGGTTCCGCAGGATCACCGAGGCGGATCTGCCCGACTGCTCCGTCGTCCTGTTCGCCGCCGAACCACCGGCTCTCGCCGAGCTGTCCACGGCCCTCGACGACATGCCTCACTGAGGGGCAGCCCGAACCGGCTCCCCTCAGCCGCAGCCGCGCCGCGAGCCGGGTTCCTCCCGGCTCGCGGCGCGGCTGCGGCGTGCCCGCGCACATCCCTGGTGCGTACACGCAAACCGTGCTGCCCAGCGGCACACGCGCTAGGGCAGCACGGCCGGTCGGCGCGACCGTGGCCGCGTGCTTGCCGCAACCGCAATTTCCCAGAGCGCCGCCGACCCGCTGTCGGGGCTGGTGCTGCGCGATGTCCCCGAGCCGACCCCGCGCCCGGGGTGGTCACGCGTCCGTGTCGTGGCCTCCTCGCTGAACATGCACGACGTGTGGACGCTGAGAGGAGTGGGGCATCCTCCCGACCGGCTGCCGATCACCCTCGGGTGCGACGCGGCCGGCTACGACGAGGACGGCAACGAGGTCATCGTCCACCCGGTGATCGGCGATCCGGACGCGGGTCGGGGCGACGAGACGCTGGACCCCGGTCGCGCGCTGCTGTCCGAGCGGCACGACGGCGCGTTCGCGGAGTATCTGACCGTTCCCGCCCGCAACCTGGTACCGAAGCCGGACTGGCTCTCGTTCGACGAGGCCGCCTGTCTGCCCGTCGCCTGGACCACCGCGTACCGCATGCTGTTCACCCAGGCCCGGATCACCGCCGGCGACCGGGTGCTCGTGCAGGGCGCGGGCGGCGGTGTCGCCTCCGCGGCCATCAGGCTCGCCGTGGCCGCGGGTGCCGTCGTCTACGCCACCAGCCGAAGCGCGGACAAGCGCGCCGAGGCCGTGTCCTGGGGAGCACGCGCCGCCGTGGCCCCGGGCGAGCGGCTGCCCGAACGGGTGGACGTGGTGATCGAGACGGTCGGCGAGGCGACCTGGTCGCACTCGCTGAAGTCGCTCCGCCCCGGTGGCACGGTCGTCATCGCCGGCGCGACGAGCGGGATGAACCCGCCGGCCGACCTCGGGCGGATCTTCTATCTCCAGCAGCGCATCCTCGGCTCCACCGGCTGCACCCGCGTCGAACTGGTCGCGATGCTGCGGCTGATGGAGGCCACCGGCGTCCGCCCGGTCATCGACCGGACCCTTCCGCTCGCCGAGATCCACAAGGGCTTCCAGCTCATGATCGACGGCGGTCTCACCGGAAAGCTCGTCGTCCACCCGCCGGGCCCGGCCCGCCCCCGCACCTCGCACAAGTAAGGAAGCGTCATGACCGCAGCAGCCGTCGGGCTGTCCCATTCGCCCCTCATCGGCAAGAACGATCCCGACCCCGAGGTCCTGGTGCGGGTCGACCGGGCCGTCGAGGGAGCCCGCGAGTTCGTCCGCGCCCACGATCCGGAACTGGTCGTCCTCTACGCGCCCGACCACTACAACGGCTTCTTCTACAAGGAAATGCCGCCCTTCTGCCTGGCCACGGAGGCCCACGCGGTGGGCGACTTCGGCACGTCGGCCGGCCCGCTGTCGGTCGACACCGCCGCGGCGCGGGCGCTGGCCCGGGGCGTGCTGGACCGGGGTGTCGATCTGACCGTCTCGGCCCGGATGACCGTGGACCACGGATTCGCGCAGCCCCTGGAGGTCCTCTTCGGCGGGATAGACAAGGTGCCCGTGGTGCCGGTGTTCGTCAACGGTGTGGCCACTCCGCTCGGCCCCGTCGGCCGGGTCCGTGCGCTCGGTACCGCGATCGGCCGGGCAGCGGCCGAACTCGACCGCAGGGTCCTGTTCCTGGCCTCCGGCGGCCTCTCCCACGACCCGCCCGTGCCGGTCCTGGACGGAGCGCCGCCCAGGGTCGCCGACGCCCTCATCGAGGGCCGTCCGCCCACCCCCGAGCAGCGCGCCAAGGCCGAGCAGCGGGTCGTTCAGGCAGGCCGCGACTACGCCGCCGGCTCGACCGCGATGATCCCGATCAACCCCGCCTGGGACAACCGGTTCCTCGACCACGTCGAGAACGGCGAACTGGCCGAGTTCGACACCTGGACCGTCGAGGGCATGGCCGGCGAGGGTGGCAACTCCGCCCACGAGGTCCGCACCTGGATCGCCGCCTTCGCCTCCCTGGCCGCCACCGGCCCGTACGACCTGGTGTCCCGGTTCTACGAGGCGGTCCCCGCCTGGATCGCCGGTTTCGCCGTGGCCACGGCGAAGGGGCGGTGACCGGTATGGCCATCGACACGTACGCGGTGGAGCGAGCCGTCACGCGGCTGACCGCCGCGGTGGAGCAGGGGCGCCCCGTCGCTCCGGTGCGCGATCTGCTGGGTGAGCGTGACATCGCTGTCGCCTACGCCGTGCAGCACGAGCTGACGCGGCGCAGGCTGGCCGCGGGCGCGGTCGTCGTGGGACGCAAGATCGGGCTCACCTCTCCGGCCGTGCAGAGGCAACTCGGCGTCGACCAGCCCGACTTCGGGATGCTCTTCGCCGACATGGACGTGTCGGGAGAGCCGGAGGTCCCCTCGCAGCGGCTGTCGCAGCCCAAGGCCGAGGCAGAGATCGCCTTCGTCCTGGGGGAGGACCTGGCGGACGGGAACCTCGACGCCGCCCGTGTCCGGGGTGCGGTGGAGTACGCCGTCGCGGCGATCGAGATCGTCGACAGCCGTATCGCCGACTGGGACATCCGGCTCACCGACACCATCGCGGACAACGCCTCCAGCGGTCTGTACGTGCTGGGTGAACACCGGGTCACGCTGGAGGAGTTCGAGCCGCGTGAGGTCACCATGCGCATGTACGCCGAGGACGAACAGGTCTCCGCGGGCGACGGCGCCGCCTGTCTCGGCGACCCGCTGAACGCGCTGGCCTGGCTGGCCCGCACGGCCAGGGAGTACGGCCTTCCGCTGCGGTCCGGGCAGGTCGTCCTGTCGGGCGCTCTGGGCCCGATGGTCCCGGTGCCGCCCGGCACCCGGATACGCGCCGAGATCAGCTCGCTGGGCGCGGTCACCGCCGTGTTCTCCGCGCGCCCGCAGGAGCCGCGCCGGCCCGAGGAGGACGCGTGAAGCGAACCAAGGTGGCCGTCATCGGGTCCGGCAACATCGGCACCGACCTGATGATCAAGATCCTGCGTCTGTCGGACACGCTGGAGATGAGCGCCATGGTCGGCATCGACCCGGCCTCCGACGGGCTCGCCCGCGCCGCCCGGCTGAAGGTGCCCACCACCCACGAGGGCGTCGACGGGCTGATCGCGCTGCCCGGTTTCGACGACATCGACATCGTCTTCGACGCGACCTCGGCCAAGGCCCACGCCGCCAACGCCGCCCGGCTGGCGCCGTACGGCAAGCGGCTCATCGACCTCACCCCCGCCGCGATCGGTCCGTTCGTCGTGCCGCCGGTCAACGGGGACACCCGACTGGACGCGATGAACGTGAACATGGTGACGTGCGGTGGACAGGCCACCATCCCCGTGGTCGCGGCGGTCTCGGCGGTGACACCGGTCTTCTACGCGGAGATCGTCGCCTCCATCGCCTCCAGGTCCGCGGGACCGGGCACCCGTGCCAACATCGACGAGTTCACCGAGACCACGTCCCACGCGATCGAGTCCGTCGGCGGTGCCTCCCGGGGCAAGGCGATCATCGTCCTCAACCCGGCGGAACCCCCGCTCATCATGCGGGACACGGTGTTCTGCCTCATCGGGGACGCCGACCACGACGTCGTACGCGCGTCGGTCGAGGCCATGGTCGACCGGGTCGCCCAGTACGTCCCCGGCTACCGCCTCAAGCAGGAGGTGCAGTTCACCCCGGTGGACGGCACCGAACCGGTGCACACCCTGGTACCGCCGGACGCGGGGCCGGTGCGCACCCGGGTGTCGGTGTTCCTCGAAGTCGAGGGCGCCGCCCACTACCTGCCCGCCTACGCCGGAAACCTCGACATCATGACGTCCGCCGCCCTGCGGGTCGCCGAGTCGATGGCCCGGCACGACGCCGCCTACCCGGAGGACCGCCGATGACGCGGAAGCTGTACATCCAGGACGTCACCCTGCGGGACGGCATGCACGCCGTCCGGCACCGCATCGACCCCGTCGACGTGGGACGGATCGCCGCGGCGCTCGACGCCGCCGGGGTCGACGCCGTCGAGGTCGCCCACGGCGACGGACTGGCCGGCGGCTCGGTCAACTACGGGCCGGGCAGCCACACCGACTGGGAGTGGATCGAGGCGGCGGCCGAGCACCTCACCGACGCGGTCCTCACCACTCTCCTCCTCCCCGGCATCGGCACCATCGCCGAGCTGGAACGCGCCCATGCCCTCGGTGTCCGCTCGGTGCGCGTCGCCACCCACTGCACCGAGGCCGACATCTCCGCGCAGCACATCGCCAAGGCCCGTGACCTCGGCATGGACGTCGCCGGGTTCCTGATGATGAGCCATATGGCCCCGGCCGCCGAACTCGCCGCGCAGGCACGGCTGATGGAGTCGTACGGGGCGCACTGCGTGTACGTCACCGACTCCGGCGGCCGGCTCACCATGAACGGCGTACGCGAACGGGTCCGCGCCTACCGCGACGCGTTGGACCCGGCCACCGAGATCGGCATCCACGCGCACGAGAACCTCTCCCTCTCGGTCGCCAACAGCGTGGTCGCCGTGGAGGAGGGCGTCACCCGGGTCGACGCGTCCCTCGCGGGCCAGGGCGCGGGCGCGGGCAACTGCCCGATCGAGGCGTTCGTCGCGGTCGCGAACCTCCAGGACTGGAAGCACGGCTGTGATCTGTTCGCCCTCCAGGACGCCGCCGACGATCTGGTACGACCGCTGCGGGACCGGCCGGTCCAGGTCGACCGGGAGACGCTCACCCTCGGCTACGCGGGCGCGTACTCCTCGTTCCTGCGGCACGCCGAGGCAGCCGCCGGACTCTACGGGGTCGACGCCCGCGCACTGCTCATGGAGGTGGGCCGACGGGGGCTCGTCGGGGGCCAGGAGGACATGATCGTCGACATCGCGCTCGACCTGGCGTCGGCCGGGAACCGCGCCCACTGAGCCGTACCAGGCGCTTCGCCCACCTCACCCGCCGCCGGGGGAGGTGGGCGAAGCGCCGGGAAAAACATGCATATTACAGGCGCTCGGAGGCGTTCCGCGCCGACGATCGGCGGCTGTTCCACAGAGCGGCACAGCCGTGCGCCGACCGGTCACCGGCCTCCTACAGTCCACGGCACCCAGTCCCCACTGTGGCCCGCGTCACTCCATGACCCGGGTCTGCCGGAGGTGAACCGCTCCATGTCCGAGACCAGCAGCGACGCGGCGGCAGTCGGTACCGCGACACCGCCCGCCCCACCGCCCGCGGCCGACGGGAACGTCTCGCGCGTCGCCGTCGCCAGCCTCGTCGGCACCACGATCGAGTACTACGACTTCGCCGTGTACGGAACGGCCGCCGCGCTCGTCCTGGGCCCCGCCTTCTTCCCGTCCGGCGACTCCACGGTCTCGACCCTCGCCGCCTTCCTCACCTTCGCCGCCGCGTTCCTCGCCCGCCCCATCGGCGTCGTGCTGTTCGGGACGATCGGAGACCGACTCGGCCGCAAGCGGGCCCTGGTGACCTCACTGGTGCTGATGGGCATCGCCACGGTCGGGGTCGGACTGCTGCCGACGTACGAGACCGTGGGCGTCCTCGCCCCGGTGCTTCTGGTGGCCCTGCGGCTGCTGCAGGGTGTGAGCATGGGTGGCGAGTGGGGCGGCGCCGTACTGCTGGCCGCCGAGCACGCTCCGCCGGGGCGGCGTGCGGTGTACGCGTCCATTCCCCAGATCGGCGCGCTTCTGGGCTTCCTGCTGTCGAGCGCCGTGATCCTTCCGACGATCGCCGTCGCCGGCCGGGACGGCTTCGCCGACGGGGCGTGGCGGGTCCCGTTCCTGCTGAGCACCCTGCTCATCGTCGTGGGCTTCTGGGTGCGTACCCGGGTCAGCGAGTCACCGGTGTTCAGCGGCCGGTCCCAGGCCGACCGCCCCGCCGCCCCGCGCTTCCCGCTGGGCGCCCTGGTCAAGGAGTACCCGGGACAGCTGCTGCTGGGCATCGGCGCGGCGGCCGGCGGCTCGGCCGTCTACTACCTGACGATCGTCTACAGCCTGTCCTACGGGCCGAAGGCGCTCGGCATCGCGCAGAACACGATGCTGGCCGCCGCGAGCGTGGCCGCCGCTGTCACGGCCGCCGCGGTGATACCGGTCGCCCGGCTGGCCGACAAGGTCGGGCGTCGGCCGGTGATCATGGCCGGGGCCATCGGGTGCGTGGTGTGGGCGCTGCCCATGTTCGGCTCCATGCGGACCGGCAACGGGCTGGTCATCACCGGCGCGTTCACCGTGGGGCTGGTGCTCTTCATCCTGATGTTCGCGCCGATCGCCGCCTTCCTGCCGGAACTGTTCCCGGCCCGGCTGCGCTACACGGGGGCGTCGGCGACCTTCATCCTCGCCAACACCCTCGGCGGCGGCTTCGCCCCGCTGGTCGCGACCTGGCTGAACTCCCAGTGGAAGTCGCCGCTCGTCCTCGGTGTGTACGCGGGAGGCCTCTGTCTGGTCAGTCTGCTGTGTGTGTTGGCCCTCCCGGAGACGCGTGACCGGGACTTCTCGGTCTGACGCGCCGAGACGTGCGACTGAGCGCGGTGGCCCCGAACACGGGCCACCGCGCTCAGTCGCGCACCGGTATCGAACGGCTGTGCGGCCGGGGGAGTTGGCCTCGTTCGGCACCTCGAATCCAGCGGAATTGGCTCCCCCGTTACGGCCGTACATGGCTCTGTCCCTCCTTTCCCGCCTTCATTTACCTTCATGGCAGCGGGAAGTTCGCACCCCGAGTTCGCGTCCGGAGTTCGCGTCCGTATTTCGCGTCCGGGGATTTGCCCGGAGTCAGGAGGCCACCGTCATGCGTACCGAAATCGGCGTCCAGTCCTTTCTCGTATGGAATTCCCGGGACGGCTTCACCGCCCAGGAGAATGACCGGGGAATGGTGATAGCCGATTCCTGGCTGGTCCAGGACGGGCGGGCCCGGGGTTACGAAATGCATTGGGGCCGGTTCGGCGGCGCCGTCGGCCTCCGTGGTGTCGACCGGGCCGAGATCGCGGAGTTCCGCGCCGCCGTCACCGCGCAACTGCCGCGGAGCGGCGAGTGGTTCCCCCGCGTCGAACTGCTCGCGGGCCGGCCGCACAGGCTCGCGCTGCGGCTGCGCCCCGCCCCCCGACTGCGGGACACCGCCCGGGTCTGGGTGGCGGACCGCGTCGACCCGCGCACCCGTCCCACGGTCAAGGGTCCGGACTTCGCCGCCCAGGGCGGGCTGCGCAAGCAGGCCAGGCTCCACGGAGCCGACGAGGCCGTCCTGCTGGACGAGGACGGCCACGCGGTCGAGGGAGCCTTCAGCAGCCTGTTGTGGTGGGACGGGGGCGACCTGTGCACCGCACCGGACGACGGCCGGATCCTGCCCGGCATCACCCGGCGGCTGCTGCTCGACCACGCCGCCCGCCTCGGGGTCACGGTGCGGCACACGCGGGTGAGCCCCTCCCGCCTCGCGGGATGCGAGGTGTGGATCACGAGTGCCCTGCACGGCATCCGGGTCGTGACCGGCTGGGAGCCGGGTGGAGTACCGGCGCCGCCCGACCCCTTGGCCGGCCGCACCTGGCAGGCCCACCTGGACACGCTCCTGGAGCCGTTGCCCGCGAGATGAGAACCACCGCGGGCAGTGGGCCCCGGCCCGGCGCCGGGCCCCCGTCCACCGACGAATCGCGCGTTCCACCCGTTCAGCACCGAGTTCGAGTCAAGGAGAGCCAAGATGAAGATCCGATCACTCCAGCGGCATCTGGCGTCCGTCCGCCGTATGAGGCTGGGCCCCTCGCACCGGGGGCTGCGCGCGCGGCTGGAACTGGTGTCCGAGCGCTCCCTCGGCGTGGGAACCTTCCTCTGGCACACCCTCGACCGGGCCGCCGACCTGGACGCCCCGCTCCTCCACCACCTGCCGCGCGGCGGCGGTGAGCAGGACGTCCGTACGTACTCCCTGGCGGATCTGCGGGACGCGACCGAGCGGTACGCGCGCTGGTTCCACGCCGCCGGCGTGGCACGCGGCGACCGGGTCGGCATCTACAGCGGGGACGGCATCGCCAACTTCGTCCACTTCATGGCACTGAACAGCATCGGTGCCATTCCCGCCCCGGTGAACCCGAACATGGCACCCCAGACCGCCGCCCGCTATCTGAAACGGCTGGAGCCACGGGGAGTCGTCGCCGACGCCGACCGTCTGGAGAGCCTGCTCGCGGCCACCGACAGTCCGGAGGGGTTCGGTTTCACGGTCTCGCAGGAGGAGGTGGACGCGGCGGGTCGCGTCGGTCCGCTGCCCGTCGGCTACCCCTACATGCACGGCGATCACGACCCGGTGCTGATCGCGCACTCCTCGGGCACCACGGGCATGCCGAAGGCCCCGATCCTCGGTCACCGGCAGTTCTTCGCGGGCAAACGCCCCCGCATCCTCACGATGCCCTCGGGCCTCGACGACAAGAACCTGCTGGTGTTCCCCCCGTCCCACGGCTCCGGCCTCAGCTACATGATGATGGCCACCCTGACCGGGGTGCCCACCCTGGTGATGGAGGAACAGCGCGGGCCGGCCGTGGCCGAGGTCATGCGGTGGTGGAAGCCGACGGTGGTCATCGCCTTCCCCATCACCTTCGGCGAGTTGGCGGCACAGGGCGTGGAGCCGTCGGCGGCGGCGCGGGTGACCACCTGGCTCAGCACCGCCGACGCCTCGCACGAGGCGCACGTCCGGGAGCTGGTGCGGCTGGGCAGGCACCGGGTCGGCGGCAAGTGGCGGCAGGGCTCGCGCTACATCGACGGACTCGCCTCGACCGAGGTGGGCATGGCCGTGTTCCAGAACATCCACGGCCCGGACACCGACGTCTACAAGCGGTGCGTCGGCTACCCGGAGCCCATCGTCGAGGAGGCCACCGTCTATGACGAGCACGGCAAACGGCTCGGTCCGAACGAGATCGGCTTCATCGCGGTCAAGACCCCGACCGAGACACTGGGCTACTGGAACGACCCCGACCTGACGCACCGTTCGAAGCACGACGGCTTCTGGCTGACCGGTGACATCGGGTACTACGACGAGCAGGGGCGCTTCTACCAGTACGACCGTGCCACCGACGTCATCCAGACCGCCCGTGGGCCCGTCTACAGCCTGCCCACGGAAGAGATCGTCCTGAAGGCGTGCCGTCAGGCCGTGGACTGCGTCGTGGCCGCCGCCATCAGTCCCGACGACGAGGAGCTGTCCGAACCGGTCGCCGTGGTTCGGCTGGCCGAGCGCTGCCGACTGACCGCACGGGAGCTGCTGACGCAGCTCAACGGGGCGCTGCGCAAGGCCGGGATGCACGAGGTCTCCGCGGTCGTCCTGGTCAAGGGCGAGAACGACATCCCGCTCGGCGTGACCGGCAAGGTGCTCAAGCGCGAGGTGCGCGCCACCTACGAGAAGGTGCTCCTCTCCGACGACGACCACGGGCTCGACATCGCCCGCACCCGCTCGGCGCGCACCACGTCGAGCAGCCCGGCCAGGACCTCCCGACGCCGGACGGCCAAGGCCGCCTGACCGGCACCGGCCGCCTCCGCGGGCGTCCCGGCGCACCCCGGCCGGGACTCCCGCGGGGCGGGGCCGAACCGACGTGTACCCGTGTACCCGGACATGAGAAGGGCCCCTGACACATGATCAGAGTTCTGCCGGGCACGGTGGCGGTCTACTCGGACCTCGCCTGCCCCTGGGCGCACGTCGCCGTCCAGCGGCTGTGGCGGACCCGCGCCGAGCTGGAGCTGACCGACGCCGTACGGTTCGACCACCGCGCCGTCCTGCTGGAGGTGGTCAACCGGGGCACACTGCCGAAGCCGGTCATCGACGCCGAGATCCCGGTCGCGGCGGAGATGGAGCCCGACGCGGGGTGGCGGCCCTGGGCGGAACCCGACTGGCGCTGGCCGGTGAGCAGGCTGCTCGCGGCGGAGGCGGTGCAGGCGGCCAAGGAGCAGGGCCTGGCGGCGAGCGAGGCCCTCGACCGGGCGCTGCGCAGGGCGTTCTTCGCCGACAGTGCCTGCATCACGATGCGACATGTGGTGCTCGACGTCGCCGGGTCCGTGCCCGAAGTGGACGCCCGGGCCCTGGGCGAGGCCTTGGACACCGGGCGCGCGCGGGCCGAAACGCTCTCCCACGTCGCCGACTTCGCCCCAGGCGGCGCGGTGACGAGCCCGCACCTGTTCACCGCCGACGGCGGGTCCTGGCCCAACCCCGGGGTCGACTACGACTGGGCGGGCCGGCCGGGCGACAGCGCCGTCGTCCTGAAGTCCGACGACCCCACGGTCTACCGCCGGATCCTGACGGGAGCGGCGAAGACCCTCCCGGGATGAGCCGGGCTACGGCACCGCCTCGGCCCTGGCGCCACCTCGACCGCGGCTCGACGCGGTCCGCCGGTGGGTGCCGTGCCCGGGCGGCCCTCGATGGGGTGGCGTCACGGCCCGGAACGCCCGCCCCTACAGCCCCACTTGATCCGCCGGTCCGCACTCGCCGCCAAGCCCGTCGCGTCGTCTGGGTGGGTCCGTCCTTCTCCCGCGCGCCGCTCCCTCGCGGTGTGGCACATCCGTCTGCTTCAGGAGGTTGTCGATGAGCGCCGTGGCGAAGCGCGGCTCGCGCCGAATCGGGTACTGGGATCCGGAGGACGACGCATTCTGGCGGCGCACGGGGCGGCGGATCGCGATGCGCAATCTGGCGTTCTCGATCCTGGCCGAGCACGTCGGGTTCTCCGTCTGGAGCCTGTGGTCGGTGCTGGTGCTGTTCCTGGGGCCGGAGTACGGACTGTCCCCGGCGGACAAGTTCCTGCTCGTCTCCACGCCGACGCTGGTCGGAGCCGCCCTGCGGATCCCGTACACGCTTGCGGTGGGCTGGTTCGGCGGGCGTACCTGGACCGTTCTCAGCGCGGCTGTGCTGCTGGTGCCCACCTTGCTGACGGCCGTCCATCTGCGCCCCGGCACCTCGCTGGGCACGCTGCTGCTGGTGTCCGCCACGGCAGGACTCGGCGGCGGCAACTTCGCCTCGTCCATGGCGAACATCAACGCCTTCTTCCCGCAGCGCCACAAGGGCTGGGCACTCGGCCTGAACGCGGGCGGCGGCAATCTGGGCGTCGCCGTGACCCAGTTGGCCGCCCTCGCGGTCCTGGGCACCGTGGGGGCGGCCGAACCCCGGCTGCTGCTCGGGGTCTTCGTCCCGGCGATCGTCGTCGCCGCCGTGTGCGCCGCGCTCCTCATGGATGACCTGCCCGGCAACCGCAACGACACCGACGCCCTCAGGGACGTCCTGAAGGACGCCCACTGCTGGGTGATGTCGCTGCTCTACCTCGGCACGTTCGGCTCGTTCATCGGCTACTGCTTCGCGTTCGGCCTGGTGCTCCAGACGCAGTTCGACCGTACGCCGCTGCAGGCCGCGTCGCTCACCTTCCTCGGGCCGCTGCTCGGCTCGCTGACCCGGCCGGTCGGCGGCTGGCTGGCCGACCGCGTCGGCGGCGCCAGGGTCACCTTCGCCGTGTTCGTGGGGCTGATGCTCGGTGCCGGGGGCGCGGTCGTGGCGTCGCGCACGGACTCGCCGGGTCTGTTCGTCGCCGACTTCATCGTGCTCCTCGCCCTCGCGGGAGCGGGCAACGGGTCGACGTACAAGATGATCCCGGCCATCTTCCGGGCAAAGGCGCTCCGAGACGGCGCGGGCGCCGATGCCGATGCCGATGCCGAAGCCCGAGCACGGCTGTCGCGCGCCCGGCGGCTGTCGGCCGCGCTCATCGGGGTCACCGGCGCCATCGGCGCGCTCGGAGGCGTCCTCGTCAACCTGGCGTTCCGCGCGTCCTTCGCCGGCTGGGGCGACGGGATCCCGGCTTTCACCGGATTCCTGGTCTTCTACACCGCCTGCGCCACGGTCACCTGGGCCGTCTACCTCCGCCACAGTCCCCGCCCACGGACCGCCCACGGGACCCGTCCCGATGTCGTCCTCCCGGTCTGACCCCGGATCCCAACTCCGTCCCGAACTCCATTCCGAACTCCATCCCGAACTCCGGTCCGCACCCGGTCCGAAGGAGCAACCATGGCAGTCGCCTCCGACCCCGTTCTCACCTTTCCCCCGGACCAGGTCCCCGATCCGGAGGAGTTCATCCAGGCCGCCATGCGGTGGCACTTCAGCCCCACCACGGGTTCGCCGTACTGGCTCCGGCGGGCCCGGACACTGGACTTCGACCCGCGTCGCGACGTGCGCGCTTTCGACGACCTCCAGCTGTTCCCCAACATCGTCAACGAACTGCGGGACGTGCCTGCCCGGGACCTCGTCCCCCAGGGCTACGGCTCCTCGACCGAGGTGATCGGCGTCTACGAGAGCGGCGGCACGACCGGCGCCCCCAAGCGGGTCGCCTACCTCGCCGACTGGATGGACCGGTACGTGACCTGGTCCGCCGGACGGATGGACGAACGCGGTCACCCGCACGGCGCCCACTGGCTGGCCATGATCCCCAGCGGCCCGCACCTGTGGGGAGAGGTCGTGGCCCGACAGGCGCGGCGCCGGGGCGGCTTCACCTCCACCATCGACCTCGACCCGCGCTGGGTGAAGAAATGCATCGCCGAGGGACGCGCCGACGAGGCCGCCCGCTATGTCGAACACCTCCTGGAGCAGGGCCGGTTCCTGCTGGAGACCCAGGACATCGGCGTACTGGTGATCACGCCCCCGCTGCTGGAGCGGCTCGCCCAGCACGAACACCTCGTCAAGCTGGTGAACGAGAAGGTACGGGTGATCATCTGGAGCGGCGCCCACATGGACGCCGACAGTCGCCACCTGTTCCGGACCGAGGTCTTCCCCGACGTCCAGCTCTTCGGGAACTACGGCAGCACCATGATTCTCTGCGGGGCCGTCGAGCGCGCCGGCAGCGAGGAGGAGTGCGTCTTCGATCCCTTCGCGCCCCACATCTCCTTCTCGGTCGTCGACCCCGAGACGAGGCGGCCGGTTCCCTACGGGGCGCGCGGCCAGGTCGTCATGCATCACATCAGCCGCAGCGCGCTGCTCCCCAACAACCTGGAGCGTGACGTCGCCACCCGGATCCGACCCGAGGCCGGGCACCTCGGCGACTCCGTCGCCGACGTCAGCCCGGTCCGCACCTTCGACGACGAGGTAGTCATCGAAGGGGTCTACTGATGAGCGGCCCGAGGCACGCGCCGACGCACCCGCCGGTCGAGGCGCCGACGTACGCGTCGGTGGGCTGTCCCGTCCAGCTCGACGCCTTGGGCCCACGCGGTGCCTTCCGGGCGCGGAACCGGCTGACCGTGGCCGATGTCACCGGGCGGGCGGTCGCCGAACTCAGCCAGGTGCCGAGGCTGTTCGTGCAGCGCGGTCTGTCCGCGCTGCGCGCCGCCCGCCCGGCCGACACGGGCGAACCGGCCGAGGTCATCGCCCGAGCGGGGCACGCGTTCGCGCACGGCTCGGTGGGAGGTCTGCCGGCCTCCGAGTACCAGCGGCTCGTGAGCCGGGTCTCCGGTGTGCCGGTCGCGGTGGTCAGGTCCGCCACCGCGCGGATCGAGCGCGCGGCGGCCGGGGTGGAACGCACGGTGCGAGGCGCCCGCCCCACGGCCACGGCCGGCCACTGGCGGGATCCGCTGACCCGGGGCGGCGGGGCGGTCTGGGCCCGGCGGGGTGACGTCTTCGCCGTGCACGCCGCAGGCAACCACCCCGGTGTGCACAGCCTCTGGCTCGAAGCGCTGACGCTCGGCTACCGGGTAGCGGTACGGCCCTCCGGTCGCGAGCCCTTCACCCCGCACCGGCTGGTGACGGCGTTGCGCGAGGAGGGAATCGGCGACGACCGGCTCCTGCTGCTGCCCACCGACCACCAGGTGGCCGACGACATCGTCCGGGGCGCCGACCTGTCCCTGGTGTACGGCGGTGACGCGGTGGTGGAGAAGTACCGGGGGCATCCGAACGTCCTGACACAGGGGCCCGGCCGCTCCAAGATCCTGCTCGCGGACGTGGACACGGGCGGGGCCGCGGCCCTGTCGTCCGCGCTCGACACGGTGGTCTCCTCGATCCGGGACGAGGGTGGCGTCGCCTGCGTCAACGCCACCGCCGTCCTGGTGGCCGGCGACCCGGCACCGGTCGCCGCTGCCATCGCCGAGCGGCTGGCCGGCCTGCCCAGCCTGCCCCCGGAGGACGACAAGGCGGTCCTGCCCGTGCGGCCCACCGCGGAAGCCCGGGTGCTGGAGAGGTACCTGCTCGGCCAGGCCGAGGGCGCGACCCCGTGGCTCGGCGGCGACGGGATCGTCGACGAACTGGGCGACGGCAGCGCCGTACTGCGCCCCGCCGTGATCCAGCTGGACCGCCCCAACGCGCCGCAGCTCGGCATCGAACTCCCCTTCCCCTGCGTCTGGGTGGCACCCTGGTCGCCGGAGGACGGCCTCGGACCGCTGCGGAACACCCTGGTGCTCACCGTGATCGGCGGGGACGGTCGGCTCGTCGAGCGGCTGGTCGACGAACCCGGCATCGGCAACGTGCATGTCGGTGACCACCCCACGCACCGGATGGTGCCGGGCGTCCCGCACGACGGCCATCTCGCGGAGTTCCTCATGCGATCCAAGGCGGTCATCAGGTGAACGCGAACGTGCAGGCCTCCGCCCCCGCCGACGCCGCGCGTCTGCTGCACATCGCGGCTTCCCCCATGGGCGAGCGCTCGCAGTCCAGGGCCATCGCGGAGACCCTCGTCACCGCTTACCGCCGGACCCGTCCCGGCGCGACGACCGACGTCCTGGACCTCTGGCGGGAACGGCTGCCCGAGTTCGGGGCGGCGGCGGTCGAGGCCAAGCGGGCGGAGGCGTCCGGGGGACGGGCCGACGGCGAGGGCGCCGTGGCCTGGAAGGCGGTCCGGCGCACCTTCGAACATTTCGACAGCTACGACAGATACGTGTTCAGCGTGCCCATGTGGAATTTCGGAATTCCCTATGTCCTGAAGCATTTCATCGACGTGGTGAGCCAGGCGCACATGCTTTTCTCCTTCGACCGGGGATCGGGCTACACCGGTCTGCTCAAGGGAAAGAAAGCGGTGGTCGTCTACACCAGCTCGGTCTATGGGCCGGGAATGCCGCCCACCTTCGGTGACGACCACCAGATGCCGGCTTTCGACGGCTGGTTGCGATGGGCGGGGGTCACCGACATTTCCACGATCCAGTTGAGAGCGCATCAGATCGCCGAGGACGCCGATCTCCTGCGCCGCGACGCACATGCCCAGGCGCAGGAGCTCGGCAGGAGATTCTGAACCGCAGGCCCCCTCCTTCCCTCGAATCGGCTCCGCCTCGACTCGGCTCCGCCTCGACTCGGCTCCGCCTCGACCTTCGACTCCTCCACCCCGCCACGCCGTTCTCGATCCGTAACAGGAGCAGCCGCATGACCGTTCCGCCCCTGCTCACCCCGCCGTCCTGGCACTCGCCCGCATGGCGGGGACATCCGATACGCCAGCAGCCGCAGTGGCCCGATCCCGACGAGGTCGCCGCCGTCACCGACCGACTCGCCCTGCTGCCGGCCCTCACCACTGCCAGCGACGTCCGCAGCGTTCTCGCGGCCCTGGCCCGGGTGCAGAACCGGGAGGCGTTCGTGCTCCAGGGCGGCGACTGCGCCGAGCCGCTCGGCCCGACGGCCGTCACCGGTGCCCGGGACAAGCACCGGGTGCTGGGCGCTGTGGCGGAACGCGTCAGCACCTGCCTGGACCTGCCCGTGGTCACCATCGGCCGCCTGGCGGGGCAGTTCGCCAAGCCTCGCTCGTCGGCGGTCGAGGAAGTGGCCGGCCGGCGGTTGCCGGTGTTCCGGGGGCTCACGGTCAACGGGCCGCGGCCGCACGAGGACGACCGCACACCTGACCCGTATCGGATGCTGTCCGGCTACTACACGGCGCGGAACGTCCTGCGCGAACTCGCCGCCCTCGCCCACGGGACGGCGAGTGCGTTCGCCCCGCAGACCTGGGATCCCGCGGCCGCCCGTGAGGTGGCGTGGAACCGGCGCGAGGAAGCCGCCCCCGACGGCTCACTGCGCTCCCTCGTCCAGGGGTACGGGCAGACCCGCTGGACCGAGGACGGGGGCTGGCGCCACACCGGGCTGTGGACCAGCCACGAGGCGCTGCTCCTGGACTACGAGAGCCCGTTGACCCGCCAGGACCCTGTCACCGGCGAATGGTTCCTGCTGTCCACGCACGTGCCGTGGATCGGCGACCGCACCCGGCACGTCGGCGACGCCCATGTGGAGTTCCTCGCGGGCATCGCCAATCCGGTCGCCGTCAAGATCGGCCCCGGTGCGGAGCCCGCCGAGATCGTGCGCCTGTGCCGGCGGCTCGACCCGTACCGCAGGCCGGGCCGGCTCACCCTGATCTGCCGGCTGGGCGCCCGCGGACTGCGCGAACGGCTCCCGGCGCTCGTCACCGCCGTACGCCGGGCCGGCCACCCCGTCGTCTGGATGTCGGACCCCATGCACGGCAACACCACGACGACCGCCACGGGCGTCAAGACCCGCCACCTCAAGGACATGCTGGACGAGGTCACGGACTTCTTCGACGTCCTGCGCGGCATGGGCGAGTGGCCCGGCGGGGTGCATCTGGAGGCCGCCGCCGCCGAGGTGACCGAGTGCGTGGGCGGTACCCGGGTGGCCCGCGAGTCCGATCTCGGCGAGGCCTACGAGTCGTTGTGCGACCCCCGGCTCAACAACGAACAGCTCATGACCATGGCGGACATGGTCGCCAAGCTCGCCGTGTGACGCGCACCTCGAAGACAGGCCGACAGCGACAACGCCGGCAGCCGAGCCCTCGGTCAGGGCCGTGCCGTACCACTCCAGGGAGGTCACCATGCGAACCCTGCTCGTCGACAACTACGACTCCTACACCTACAACCTCTTCCAGCTGATCGCGCAGGTGAACGCGGTCGAACCCGTGGTCCTGCACAACGACTCACCGGACTGCGCGCGGCTCGACCTGAACGCCTTCGACAACGTGGTGATCTCTCCCGGTCCGGGCGATCCCACCCGGCCGAAGGACTTCGGCGCCTGTGCGCCGATCATCGAATCGGCCCGGCTGCCCGTACTCGGCGTGTGTCTGGGGCACCAGGGAATCGCCGCCGGGTCGGCCGCGGAGATAGTGCGGGCCCCGGCGGCCAGGCACGGGCACCTCACCGCCGTGCGCCACGACGGACGCGAGCTCTTCCACGGCCTTCCGCAGGACTTCACCGCCGTGCGCTACCACTCGCTGTGCGTACGGGAGCCGCTGCCGCCGGAGTTGGAGCCGACCGCGTGGGCCGAGGACGGGGTGCTGATGGGCCTTCGGCACCGTACCCGCCCGCTGTGGGGTGTGCAGTTCCACCCGGAGTCGGTGGCCACGGAGTTCGGCTACGAGTTGTTCGGCAACTTCCGGGATCTCACGGAGCGGTTTCACCACGAGCGCGGTTCCGCGCGCCGGAGGGCGCCCGTCCGCTCCGGTACCCGTCCGGTATCCGTGAGGGCAGCCTCACGACCCGCACCCCGACCCGTCGAGCCACGCCCCTACCGCCTGCACTCCCGGATCATGGAGTCGCCGCTGGACACCGAGGCCGCCTTCACCCGGCTCTTCGCCGACTCCTCGCACGCCTTCTGGCTCGACAGTTCCCTGATCGACCCGCGGCTGTCCCGCTTCTCGTTCCTCGGCGACGCCTCCGGCCCGCTCTCCGAGATCGTCCGCTACCGCGTCGGCGACGGTGCCGTCGAGGTCACGGAGGCGGGCGGGCAGCCCCGACGGGTCGGCGGCACCGTCTTCGACTATCTGCAGACGGCGCTGCGCGCCCGCCGCGTCGAGAGCCCCGCTCTGCCCGTCGACTTCTCCTGCGGCTACGTCGGCTACTTCGGCTACGAACTCAAGGCCGACTGCGGTGCCGGCGCGAAGCACACCTCGCCCACCCCGGACGCGTTCTGGATCTTCGCCGACCGGCTGATCGCGGTCGACCACCAGCAGGGCGCCACCTACCTGCTGGCCCTCAGCGACGGCAGCCCGCGCTCCGACCGTGACGCGACCGTCTGGCTGGAGCACACCGCCGCCGCGCTGGCCGCGCTGCCCCGCCCCCGGCCGACGCCCGTCCCCGACCAGCGGCCCGTCGACGACGCGCTGCTGGAACCGGCGCTCGTACGCGACCGCTCCCAGTACCTCGCCGACATAGCCGCCTGCCGACAGCAACTGCTCGCCGGGGAGAGCTACGAGATCTGCCTGACCAACGCCGTCCGGGCGCCCCGCCCGGCCGACGGGCTGCGCTTCTACCGGTCGCTCAGACGATCCAACCCCGCCCCGTACGCCGCCTATCTGCGCCTGGACGGCATGGAGATCGCCTGCTCCTCCCCGGAGCGGTTCCTGCGCATCACCCGCGACGGCATGGTCGAGACCAAGCCCATCAAGGGCACCGCCCGGCGCGGCGCGGACGAGGCGGAGGACGCCAGGCTGCGCCGGGAACTGACGACCAGCGCGAAGGTACGGGCCGAGAACCTCATGATCGTCGACCTGCTCCGCAACGACCTCGGCCGGGTCTGCGAAGTCGGCAGCGTCACCGTTCCCCGGCTGATGCGCACGGAGACCTACGCCACCGTGCACCAACTGGTGTCCACCATCCGCGGCCGGCTCCGCGCCGACGCGGACGCCTTGGACTGCGTCCGCGCCTGTTTCCCCGGCGGTTCGATGACGGGGGCGCCGAAACTGCGGACGCTGGACATCATCGACTCCCTGGAGACCGAGGCACGCGGCGTCTACTCGGGCGCCATCGGCTTCCTCTCCTGCAACGGCACCGCCGATCTGAACATCGTCATCCGGACCGCCGTACTGACCGAGGAGGGCCTGCACGCCGGCGCCGGTGGTGCCATCGTGCTCGACTCCGATCTCGTCGAGGAGTACGAGGAGATGCTGCTGAAAGCGGCCACATCGCTGCGGGTGCTGCTCGCGGACACGCCCGGCCTGGACGCCGCGCCCCCGACCGAGCGCGTCGTACCGACGCGGGCCGCGGAGGGCGGGCTCCGATGAACGGGCAGGCCGACGGGGTCCGTACGCACTGCCCGTACTGCTCCCTGCAGTGCGGGACGGTGCTGCGGCCCGACCCGGGCGGGGCCGCGCCTCTCGCGGTCGCCGGGTGGCCGGAGTTCCCGGTCAGCCAGGGGGCGCTGTGCGGCAAGGGG
Organism: Streptomyces akebiae; assembly: GCF_019599145.1. Classification (NCBI taxonomy): domain Bacteria; kingdom Bacillati; phylum Actinomycetota; class Actinomycetes; order Kitasatosporales; family Streptomycetaceae; genus Streptomyces; species Streptomyces akebiae. The sequence goes on from NZ_CP080647.1 coordinate 10,159,972, forward strand.
CAGAACGCCGTCGACCTGCTGGGCCCGGCGGGGCGGCTCGGCACCCCACTGGTCCGCGACGGCCGGGGTGCCCGGCTGCGACCCGCCACCTGGGACGAGGCGCTCGGGCGCGTGGCCTCGGGGATCCGGTCGGCACAGCGCGCGTACGGCCGGGACGCCGTCGGGGTGTTCGGCGGCGGCGGGCTCACCAACGAGAAGGCGTATCTGCTGGGCAAGTTCGCCCGCGTCGCGCTGCGGACGTCGGCGATCGACTACAACGGCCGGTTCTGCATGTCGTCGGCGGCGGCCGCCGTGAACCGGGCCTTCGGCGTGGACCGGGGGCTGCCGTTCCCGCTCGCCGACGTCGCCGGTACCGACTGCCTCCTGCTGGTCGGAGCGAACCCGGCCGACACGATGCCGCCCGCCCTGCGCCACCTGACCCGACTGGCCGACCACGGCGGCCGGTTGATCGTGGTCGACCCCCGCCGCACCCGCACCGCCGCGCGGGCCGACCTGCACCTGCGCCCCCTGCCCGGCACCGACCTGGCGCTGGCCCTCGGCATGCTGCACATCGCCCTAGCCGAGGGCCATGTCGACGAGGACTTCGTCGCCGCCCGCACGACGGGCTTCGAGGCCGTCCGCGCCACGACGACGGAGTACTGGCCGGCCCGCGTCGAAGGACTGACCGGTGTGCCCGCCCACCGGATACGCGACGCCGTACGGATGTTCGCCCAGGCGCCCACCGGAATGGTGCTCACGGCCCGCGGCAGCGAGCAGCACAGCAAGGGCACCGACACCGTGCACGGCTGGATCAACCTCTGTCTGGCCCTGGGCAAGGCCGGCCGCCCGTACAGCGGGTACGGCTGCCTCACCGGTCAGGGCAACGGGCAGGGCGGGCGCGAGCACGGGCAGAAGGCCGACCAACTGCCCGGCTACCGCAGCCTGAGCGATCCGGTGGCGCGGGAACACATCGCCCGCCTCTGGGGCGTCACCCCCGGCGAACTGCCCGGTCCCGGCACCTCGGCCTACGAGATGCTCGACACCGCGGGCACGCCCGACGGAGTCCGGGCACTGCTGGTCATCGGCTCCAACCCGGTCGTGTCCGCGCCGCACGCGGACCATGTGGAGCGGCGGCTGCGTGAGCTGGACCTGTTGGTGGTGGTGGACGTCGTACGGTCCGAGACGGCCGAACTCGCCGATGTCGTCCTGCCGTCGGCCCAGTGGGCGGAGGAGACCGGCACCCTGACCAACCTGGAGGGCAGGGTGATCCTGCGCCGCAAGGCCGTCGAGCCGCCCGCCCAGGTGCGCACCGATCTGGAGATCCTCTCCGCCCTCGCGGCCCGGCTGGGCCGCACCGAGGGCTTCCCGGCCGATCCGCGCCTCGTCTTCGACGAACTGCGGGCCGCGTCGGCCGGCGGCCGGGCCGACTACGCCGGGATCAGCTACGAACGGATCACCGCGGAGAACGGGGTGTTCTGGCCGTGCCCGGCGGACGGACACCCCGGAACGCCCCGGCTGTTCCTGGAGTCGTTCGCGACGCCCGACGGCCGGGCCCGCATGGTGCCCGTCCACCACCGGCCGGCTGCCGAGACCACCGACGAGCGGTATCCGCTGCACCTGATCACCGGACGGCTGCCGGCCCACTACCAGAGCGGGGCGCAGACCCGTCGGGTGGCCGCGTCACGGGCCGCCGCACCGGAGCCGTACGTCGAGATCCACCCCGCCACGGCGGCCCGGCTCGGCGTGGCGGACGGTGAACCGGTGACGGTGACCAGCAGGCGGGGCACGGCCGTCGCCCCGGCCAGCCTGAGCACGGACATCCGCCCGGACGTGGTGTTCATGCCCTTCCACTGGCCCGGGCCGGGACGCGCGAACACGGTCACCAACCCCGCGCTCGACCCGGTCTCGCGGATGCCCGAGTTCAAGGTGTGCGCCGTGCGCGTGGCACCGGTGGCCGCGCTCCGTTCCCGCCTGCCCGGGCGGCCGTCCGCGGCGGCCGCCGTACAACCCCTGTGATCGGTCGATCGGTTCCTGGAGGTACCCGTGGGAAGGGAAGACGGCGCCTCGCGCCGCGTTCTCGTGGTCGGCTGCGGCATGGCGGGAGCCCGGTTCGTCAGCAGGCTGACGGCCTTGAACCCCGACATCCGGATCACCGTCCTCGACGGTGAACTCCGCCCCGCCTACAACCGCACGCTCCTGACCGGAGTCCTGGCCGGCCACCACCGCCCCGAGGACATCGCCCTGCCCCTGCCGCCCGGCGTGGACCTGCGGGCCGGAGTCCGTGTCGTGGCCGTGCACCGGGCCACCCGCACGGTCGTCGACTCAACCGGCGCCGAGCACACCTACGACACGCTGGTCCTGGCGACCGGCAGCCGCCCCCACCACCCCTGGCCACACACCCGCCCGGCCTCGGGCGGACACCACCTCCACACCCTCGCCGACTGCCGGCACCTGACCGCCGCCTGCGCCGATGCCCGCACCTCCGTGGTCATCGGCGGCGGCCTCCTGGGCGTGGAGACCGCTCTTGCCCTCGCCGCCCGCACCCTCCCGGTGACCCTCGTCCACCGGGGACCCCACCTGCTCCACCGCCGCCTGGACCCAAAGGCCGGCGCGCTGCTCCGCCGCGTCCTGGAGGACGCGGGCGTCACGGTCCGGACGGGGACGCCCGCGTCGGGTTCCGCCGACGGGCCCGGGGGCCCGGGGGTGCTGCTCGGGAACGGGGACGTGGTGAGCGCCGATCTCGTCGTGGTCACCGGCGGTACACGGCCCCGGGTCGGGCTCGCGCGTGCGGCGGGGCTCCCGGTGCGGGCCGGCGTGGTGGTCGACGACACGCTGGCCAGCGTCGGCGATCCGGACGTGTACGCCCTCGGGGACTGCGCCGAACACCGCGGGGTCGTGCACGACACGGCCGTGCCCGCCTGGCAGCAGGCCGAAGTGCTCGCGGCCAGGCTGTCCGGCCACGATCGGCACGCGCGGTTCACGGGCGCACGCACCCTCACCCGCCTCATCACGAAAGAGGTCGACCTCGCGGTGTTCGGCGAGGCCACCACCGGGATCGGGGCCGGCGCCCGGGACGGTGCCAGGACCGACGTGCTCTCCGTCTCGGACGACCGGCGGCGCGTCTACAAGAAGATCGTCACCCGTCGCGACCGCGTCGTCGGCGGCATCCTGCTCGGCGATCTGTCCACCGTCGACACGGTGCGCCGGGCCTACGAGGCGACCGAACCGCTGCCCCCAGGCCGCCTCCACCTGGTCTCGACCCTCGGAGGCGACGGATGACCGCCCGCCTGGTCCTGGTCGGCCACGGCATGGTCGGCCACACCCTGCTGACCGCCCTGGACGCACGCGGCGCGTTACGGGACCGGCGGGTCACGGTGGTCGCCGAGGAGGACGTACCGCCCTACGACCGCATCCGGCTCTCCCGGTATTTCCACGAGACCGACCCGGAGAACCGCCTGTTCCGGCGGACCGGACCCACGGGCCTGCTCCTCGGCGAGCCCGGATTCGGCGATCGTACGGGCCTGCGGACCCGCCTCGGGGACCCCGCTGTGGCGGTGGACCGCCGGCACCGCCGGGTGACCACGGCCGTCGGCCGTGTCATCGACTACGACCACCTGGTCCTCGCCACCGGCTCCCGCCCCCTCGTCCCGCCCGTACCCGGAGCCGACGCCACCGGCTGCTTCGCCTACCGGACGGTCGCGGACGTACGGGCCGTCCGGGCGCACTGCGAAGCCACGGGCGCGGGCGTGGGCACGGTGATCGGCGGCGGGCTGCTGGGCCTGGAGGCCGCAGGCGCGTTACGGGCCCTCGGACTGACGGTCCACGTCGTCGAGTCCGCTCCCTGGCTGATGCCCCGGCAACTGGACGAGTACGGCGGCTGGACGCTGCGCCGCCACATCGAGGACCTGGACATCGCCGTCCACACGGGCACCCTCCTCACCGCCGTCGCGACCGACGCGCGCAATCGGGTCACCGGCGTGCGGCTCCGGCCACCCGGCGGTGCGTCACCCGTCGCGGTCCGTGCCGATGTGGTCGTGTTCGCGGCGGGGGTACGGCCCCGCGACGAACTCGCCCGGTCCTGCGGGCTCGCCGTGGGGGAGCGGGGCGGCATCGTCGTCGACGAGACCTGCCGCACCGAGGACGAGCGGATCTACGCCATCGGGGACTGCGCGCTCACCCCCGACGGACGCGCGCCCGGAATGCTGGCCCCGGGCAACGCCATGGCCCGGGTGGTCGCCGACCGACTGACCGGCGGCAGCCAGACCTTCACCGGCTGGGACACGGCGACCCGGCTGAAACTGCTCGGCGTCGTCGTCGCCTCCTTCGGCGACCGGCCGGAGGAGGCGACGGGGGCGTCCGAGGTCTTCGAGGCGACGCACCTCGACACACGGGCCGGGGTGTACCGCAGTCTGCGCGTGTCGGGCGACGGACGGCTGCTCGGCGGGACGTTCGTGGGGGACTCCTCCGGCTACGCGGCGTTGCACCCCCTCGTGGGCAGCGGCCGTCCACTGCCCGCCCCCGTCGAGGAACTCGTCGTCCCCGGACCGCCCCCGGGGTGTTCGGCGGCCGTCGGGCCACTGCCGGACGAGACGGTGATCTGCCACTGCCACGACGTCCCGGCGGGCACGGTCCGCTCCGCCGTCCGGGGCGGCTGCGCCGACCTGGCGGCGATACGGCACCGCACCCGCGCCGGCAGCGGCTGCGGGGGTTGCGCGGAGACCGTGGCCGCGTTGCTGGCCGAAGGGCCGCCCACCCCCGGCATCGGCACGACAGCGACGACGGTGACAAGCAGCCCCGTGTGACAGCCCGCACCGGGCAGCGCGGAAGGACGTCAGTCCATCGCGCGGGCGGACCGCTCGAACGCGGCGGCGATCCGGCGCACACCGAGGACCGCCTGCTCGGGCGGGGTGGAGCCGAATCCGAGGACCAGCGCCGGAACGGGGGTCGCCCCGGCGGAGTGGTAGGAGGAGAGCGGATAGACGGTGGCCCCGGAACGGACACTGAGCCGGGCCAGCCGGCGCTCGTCCGTACCCGGCGGGAACCCGGCGACCAGATGCGTGCCGGCCTTCGGTGACATGACCCGCACCAGGTTGCCGAACTCGTCGTGCAGCGCGCGGACACAGGCTTCCCGCCGCTCCTGGTAGGCCTGGCGCATCCGCCGGATGTGACGGGCGAAGTGATGGTCCGCCATGAAGTCGTGCACGGCCGCCTGTTCGAGCAGCGGTGGCGCCCCGTACCCGAAGTGCTGGGCGGCGGCCACGACGTCCACGAGGTCGGGCGGGAGAACGGCGTAGGCGAGCCGCAGAGCGGGGAACAGCGCCTTGTTCAGGGTGCCGAGATAGATGACCCTGTTCGAGGCGTCCATCCGCTGCAGCGGCGGGAACGGGCTGCCGGAGGAGAACTCCCCGTCGTAGTCGTCCTCGATCACCCAGGCGTCCGACCGCGCCGCCCAGCCGAGCAGCTGCCCGCGTCTGAACTCCGTCATACGGCGACCCGTCGGGAACTGGTGATTGGGGGTCACCACAGCCATGCGCGCCCAGGGGTAACGGCTCTCGCCCGAGGAGACGCACAGTCCCTCGTGGTCGACGTCCACCGGGCAGGGGACGACACCGGCGGCCAGGAGTGCGGCCCGGGCACCGGGAAAGCCCGGGTTCTCGACCAGCACCTGTTCCCCGGGCTCCAGCAGGAGACGGGCCAGCAGATGGGTGATGGTCCGTGTACTGCTGGTGATCACCACCTGTTCCGCCGTGCAGGACACCCCACGTGCCAGGCCCAGATAAGCGGCCAGTTCCTTGCGTAAGGGCCAGTGGCCGAGCGGGTCCTGAGCGTGCGCCAGGGAGATCGGGAGCCGGGCGGCGCGGCGTGAGAGGACGCGCGACCAGAGTTTGGCAGGGAAGAGGTCCAGCGCCGGTACGCCGAGGACGAACGGCTGCGCGGCCGCGCTCTGCGGGCTCGCGTGCCGTTCGCCGCACGCGGGCGCGGCCTGGAGCATCAGCCGTGCGGTCCCGGAGAGCCGGTACGCCCGGCCCGGCTCCTCGGGTGGCGCCGGCAGCCGGGTCACCTTGGGCGTTGCCCCGTCCTCCCGTCGGCCCTCGCCGTGGCGGACGGCCACATGGGTGCCCGAGCCCACCTGCCCGGTGGCGAACTGTTCCGTCACGAGTCGTTCGTAGGCGACCAGCACGGTGTTCCTGGAGACCTGGAGCTCCTGGGCGAGCGTCCGGGTGGCGGGCAACCTCACACCGGGGCGGAGTTGCCCGCTGCAGATGGAGTCCTTGAGACGTTCGTAGAGCTGTTGGTAGAGAGGCTCGGGCAGGTTGCGGTCGAGTGCGAAACCGCCTGACGGCAGTGCTGTGGACTCACGCGGCACGGCCTGTGCACCTCCTGGATCGCGTGGGAAGGGCTCGTGGCGCTGTACCTGGTCGGGTGCCACCCGTCCGGAAACGGCGGGGGCCACGCCAGGAGACGTGAGCACCGACGGAGGGTGCCAGTTACCGTTCCGGAGTACGGGACACGCGTGCCGCCTGAGCCGTCCGAAAACCCCCGGCACCGGGAATCGCCTCCACGCGATCACCGGCCGTCGGTAGCGTGATCGTCGTGATGGTGGGCACCGAAGAAACCCGGCTGGTCGTACTGCGCGGCAACAGCGCCTCGGGGAAGTCGTCCGTCGCGGCGGGCCTGCGGGAACGGTTCGGCCGCGGCCTGGCCCTGGTCGGCCAGGACAACCTCCGCCGCACGGTGCTCCGCGAACACGACCGGCCGGGCGCGGCGAACATCGGCCTGATCGACCTGACGGCCCGCTACGCCCTCGACGCGGGATTCCATGTCGTCGTCGAAGGCATCCTGTACGCCGACCGGTACGGCGACATGCTCGCCCGACTGCGTGCCGACCATCGCGGCCCGACGCACGGCTACTACCTGGACGTGCCGTTCGACGAGACCCTCGTCCGGCACGCCTCCAAGCCGATCGCCGACGTCGTCGACGCGACCAGGTTGCGGGACTGGTACCGGCCCCACGATCTGCTGTCCGGCGGAATCGAGACGGTCATCTCCGCCGACAGCGCCCTGGGGGAGACCGTGGACCGCATCATGACCGACACCGGCCTGGCCCACCTGCCCGCGACGGACCGCTGATGGTGGCTTGTTCGCGACAGGCCGCCGTGTCGCTAATCTGTGCGAGTGACCCCTGTTGATGACCGGCGGTTCCCCGCCGCGCTCGCCGCCGCCCTGGCCCTTCCGTTCGTCTACGCGGACGGTGACGGGGTCGACTTCGAGCCGTTCGAGACGTTCCTGTCCGAAGAGGAGACCACCGACTGGTTCCGGGCATGGACGGGAAACGGGCAACTGGACGGCGACGCCTTCCGCGTCTTCGGCCAGGACGGCACGGGTGGGTACGCGGCGTTCTGGCTGATCCGGCCGGGCCGGCCCCTGGCCGATCAACCCGTCGTCTTCCTCGGCTCCGAGGGGGAGACCGGTGTCGTGGCGCGGGACCTGGGCGACTTCCTGTGGCTGCTGGCCGATGGATTCGGCCCCTGGGAAGCGGCCACCTCGTACGAGCCCGACCGGACCCCGCGTCCGGATCACGAGCTGACGGCCGTCGCCGAACGATTCGCACCGGAGCGCCGTCGGTCGGCCGCCGCCGTGATCGACCTGGCCGCCCAGGAGTTCCCCGACTTCGACGACACCGTCATGGCACTCTGCCGCTGATCCCGCGCGTGACAGCGGCGGAAGGACCGTCCGGCTGCGTCAGCCGACCATGTCGAAGCAGGCGCGGGCCTCGGTGAAGCGGCCGACGGCCAGGTCGTCCCGGCGGATCACCCAGTAGACGACCCCCAGTTCGCCGTCGGTCAGGTCATCGCCCCCGACCTCCGCGAGCAGCACCCAGTCGCCCGGACCGTGGTCGTGGTCGGTGATGGGGTGCCCGTTCCAGACCCAGGGGTAGCCGCCGATCTGCACCGGCCCCTCGGTCTGCATCTCGCCGCAGGTCTTCCACCACACCGACCCCAGCTCACCGCCGTGCGGGAACTCCTCGGTGTCGGAGCCGCGGTTGGGCAGCGAGGGGCCGATCGCCAGGAGGAGATCCTTTGCCGGGTGGACCTCCGGCGGCCAGTCCCCACCCGGAGCACGTTCGGACACGGGCGTGCCGACCGGCACGTGGATGAGCCGGGCCCAGTCGTCGTCGCCCCACGGGTCCTCCGTGTCCGCGAAGAACAGCAGCGTGCCGTCCGTCGGCAGCGGCAGGTCCGTCGCACCCGGAGGGATGGCCGCGAGGTCGACCGCGGCGAGGAACGGCAGGTCCGGAACGGGCTCGCCCTCGGGCATCGGCGGCAGCCCCCCGAGCCGCCCCGCCACCGCGCCGTCGGCCGAGGCCTGCCCGGCAGGCCTCAGCGTCACACAGGGCCGGACGGTCCTGAGCCACCGCTCGACCTCATCCTCCGGTAAACCACGACTACGGGCTTCGTCACGGAAAGGGTCCATCGATTCCATCTCGCCGAGTATGCCAGCGACGCCGATCATCGCCTGGTGCCTGCAGCAGCGTGTACGGCGCTTGCGCGGTTCTTCCCACACCCTGACAACTTCCTGATCTCCGCCCTCCACGCTGGCCCCATGCACGACGAGGAATCCACACATCACACCGGAGCGACGCCGGCCCCGGCGGGCACCGCGCGCCACCGAAGGACGGGAACACGTCCTGGTCACCACCACGGGCGGCGGTCGGGCCACAGTCGAAGGGGCAACGGTCACCGAGGTGCTCCGGAGCGCGGCGCGATGAGACGTCTGCCCGTGCCGGCCGCGGTCCTGGCCCTGACCCTCACGCTCGCCGTCACTCTGGCCGACCGCGGCGGCCCCGGCGACGAGCCGACGAGGGTCGCGCCCTCGGCCGCCGGTGGGCAGGACGTCCAGGCCGTCGCGCCTGCCACGACCCCCGCCGGGCCCGGACCGACCACGGCCGGTGAAAGAGGCGCGGACACCGAAGCGGACGCCAGAGCCAAGGCCAAGGCGGACGCTGAAGCAGATGCCCAGACAGCGGAACCGAGCCCTTCCGCCGCGACCGACCTGCCGGGCCTCGGCCCCCGGACGCTCGCCGAGATCCCCGACAACGCCCGGCAGGTCGTCCTGGTCACCGGAGAGGCCAAGAACTCCCCTGACGCGCACGTGGTGTTGTACCAGCGCACCGACGACGGCGGCTGGGCCGCCGGGAGGACCTGGGCCGCGCACAACGCGCTCAGGGGCTGGACCGACGACCACTACGCGGGCGACCTGCACTCGCCCACCGGTGTGTTCACCCTCAGCGACGCGGGCGGACTGCTCGCCGACCCGGGCACGAAGCTGCCCTACGACCGGTCCGGCGGCTTCACCATCGGCGGCACCGGATTCGAGGGCGAGCCGCTCGCCGGCTCCTTCGACTACGTGATCGCGATCGACTACAACCGCAAGCCGGGCACCTCCCCCCTCGACTGGACCCGCCCGCTCGGCGCGAACCGCGGGGGCGGCATCTGGCTGCACGTCGACCACGGGGGACCCACCCACGGCTGCGTGAGCCTGGCGAAGCAGCACATGAAGGAACTGCTGCTCGCGCTCGACCCCGCGCTGCACCCGGTGGCCGTCATGGGCGACCACACGTCCCTCGCACGCTGACGACCGATCCGGACGAGGTCGTGCAGGTCGTGCAGGTCGTGCGGAGAGGCGGGAGGCGTGGGGCGTGGGGCGCGGGCGGGGTCGGTGCGGAGCCGGGTGAGGGTTCGCCGGTTCTGGTGAGTCCGGGCGTAGTACGGGCCGGTCAGAACAGGCCGTTGCCGTGCGGCAGTTCGGCCGGGACGGGGGCGATGACGTCCCAGTGCTCGACGATCCTGCCGCCCTCGACGCGGAAGAGGTCGTAGTAGGCGACGGGCCCGCCGAACTCGCCCTCGGACTGGGTCAGGACGAACTCGCCCTCAGCGATGATCTTGTGGACCTTCTTGTAGTGGAGGTTCTTGCCCTGCTCGGCCCACTTGGCCGCGGCCGCCCCGAAGCCGTCGAGGCCGTCCGCGGCGTCGGTGTTGTGCTGGTGGTAGGTCTCGGTGGAGATGTAGTCGGTGAGCACCGAGTAGTCGGCGCCGACGAGGACCTTTTCGGCGAAGTCGGCCACCAGGGCGCGGTTGGCGTCCGTCCTGTCGGTCTCGGTGACCGTCGCGGGGCCGTCGGTCTGGGAGCGGCCGGAGACGGTGTCCTTGACCAGCGGGGTCAGGGCGTCCCAGTGCTCGGCCAGCTTGCCGTCGGCGTCGATCCGGAAGATGTCGAACCCGACGAGCGGGTCAGGGCCGAAGCCGTAGTAGGTGCCGTGCAGGGCGACGAGGTCACCGTCGGCGATGACTCGGGCGCCTTCGTAGCGGAACTCCTCGCCCAGGCCGGCGACGAGTCCGCGCAGGGCCTCGGGCCCGTCGGCGGCGAGCGCGCTGTGCTGCCTGTAGTCCGCTGCCACCCAGCGGTCCACGGCGGAGGGGTCCTTGTCGCCGAACAACTCGGTGGCGGCCTGAAGGACGGAGTTCTTGGCGTTGCTCATGACTGTCTTCCTTGCTCGGGAACCTGGCCGGGACGGATGGGTGATCCAGCGGCGATGTGTTCAAACTATGCCGACGACATCAGTAGTTCCGCGATAATTGCGACTGATGATGTTCAAAAAGCGACACACTTGCCTTGCTGTGGCCTGACTGGGGACTCGGCGGCGGTGTGGGTCAGCGCGCTGCGGCGCGCATGACGTCGGCGAGGGGCGTGGCGGGGCGGCCGGTGAGGCGCGGCACGGCATCACTGACGCCGTCGAGCTCACCGGAGGCGATGGCCGTGTAGGTGGACACCCAGGCGTCCAGCTGCCAGGACGGAGCGCCGTAGGAGGCACGGGAGGCGTAGGCCTCCTCGACCGTCTCCCGCCGGTAGGTGACGGCGCGTCCGAGCTGCTCGGACAGGATGGCGGCCGCGTCGTCCAGCGTGAGCGACTCGGGCCCGGTCAGGTCGTACGTCATGCCCGGGTGGTCGTCCGGCCGGGACAGCACGGCGACGGCCGCGTCGGCGATGTCGTCCTGGGCGACGAACGAGGCGCGCCCGTTGTCGGCCGGACCGCGGATGGCGCCGTCCTCGCCGACCAGGTCGGGGACGAAGTCCGCGTACACATTGTCCCGGAGGAAGGTGTACGCGAGTCCGCTCGCGCGGATGTGCTGCTCGGTGTGGAAGTGGTCGCGCGCCAGGGTGAAGGTGGCGTCAGGTGCCGCACCGTAGAAAGAGACGTACACCAGGTGCCGCACACCCGCTTCCGCGGCGGCATCCACGAACGCCTTGTGGTGGGCGAGCCGGTCGGCGCTCTCGGCGGCGGAGACCATGAAGAGGGTGCGGGTCCCCGCGAGGGCCTCCCGTACGGCGTCCTGGTCGGCGTACGCGCCGCGCACGGCGACCGCCGCGGTCAGCCGAGGGGCGCGCTCCAGGCTGCGGACCAGGAGTTTCTGCGGGATGCCTCGCTCGGCGAGTCGCCGGGCGACGCGTCCGCCGAGCCGCCCGGTGGAGCCGGTGACGACGGTCGTGGGAGCGGATGCGCCTGCTGTTTCGAACATGCCTGCTTCTCTTCCTTACGGTGACGACGGTGGGCTTTCCGCCGCTTGTCGGTGGACGGGCCGGTCTCGGAGAACATCAGTCATACGGCGGGGAGCGGGCGGAGTTCGTCCGCCGAGGTCCGTGGGGGCGTCGGCACGGCAGGCGAGAGTATTGAATCCGGCACCGATTCCCAGCACGAGCAAGATGCCGTCCATGGGCGCGTCGTCGAGCCACCGTCCCTCCCGTCGCCGTCCCGTGCCGCCCCTTTCCCCTTTCCCCTTTCGCCAAGGAGACGTTCCGTTCGCACAGCGGCACGACCAACGTACGAAGAACGCTGGGAGCCAGCCGGATAAACTTCCGACCGATGATGGCCAAGAACCGACATGACTCCTCGTGCGACATCCCGGAGATCCTGTTCGCCGCGCCCGCCGGAACGCCCGTCGGCATCGAGGTCATGTCGCTGGCCGAGCTACGGCGGCGGGTCCCCGAGCACACTCTCGCCCGGCCCCAGCGCCCCGACTTCCATCATCTGCTCACGCTCACCGCGGGCGACCTCCGGCACGTCGTCGATTTCGACGACTACGCCCTGCGCCCGGGCTCCTGGCTGTGGGTACGCCCGGGGCAGGTGCAGCAGTGGGGCGACCTCGCCCATGCCGAGGGCACCTTGATTCTCTTCCGGCAGGACGTGCTGGACCCGGCCACGGCGACAGCCGCCAGGATCGACGATCCGCACGCACCGGTCGTCACCACTCCGGTCGCCGCCGACTCCGAGGCGGTGAACATGGCCGCGGACCACCTGAGCCACGAGTTCCAGTCGCTCGGTCACCTGCCTCTCGACATGCACATCGCGGCACTGCGGCACCTCCTCGCCGTCCTGGTCCTGCGACTGGCCCACCTCACCGTCCCGGTCGGCAGCCCCGCTCCGGAGCCCGACGAGACCTATCTGCGCTTCCGGGACGCGGTCGAACGGCACTTCGCCGCCACCCGACGGGTGGAGGACTACGCCCACATGCTCGGCTACTCGGGGCGCACCCTCTCCCGGGCGACCCTGGCGGGCGCCGGGATCGGAGCGAAGGAGTTCATCGACCGCCGGGTCGTGCTGGAGGCGAAGCGTCTGCTGGCGCACAGCGACGAGAGCGCGGCGCAGATCTCGGATCACCTGGGCTTCGTCACGCACTCCCAGTTCAGCAAGTTCTTCCTGCAACGCGCCGGCTGTACCCCGATCGACTTCCGCGACGGGGTCCGGGGTCGCGACGACGGCCCCGAGCCGTAGGCGGCCCTCGGCCGGGGCTCCGACCATGGGTGAATGGCCCACGTCACGGGTGTCACGGGCCGGAGTCACCCGCACCAACTCCGGGCCACTTGGGTTCACCAGGTGAGAGCCGGCCAGCCGGTCCACCGGTCGGACGCCGAATCCTGTCAGTGCGGCTGCCGCGATCACGGGCGGGGAGGGCGTCCGTGATCGCGGCAGTGTCGTCCGGCTCGTACGATCCGCACGGGGGAGCCTCTGCTCCGCTGCTCGCCTCGGCGGGGAACCAGGCTGGTCAGGCTGGGGTGAGCCTGTCCTTGACGTCGGTGGTGGCCTCCGGGGCCGCGTCGACGGCGCGATGCCTGGTCTCGCCCAGAGCGATGACACAGACCAGGCTGAGCAGTCCGAGCGCGGCGATCATGAGGCCGACGGCGTAGCCGCCGTAGCTGCCGACGAGTTGGGCCGCGAGCAGCGGGGCGACGGCTCCGCCGAGGACGCCCCCGAGGTTGTAGCCCATTCCGGCGCCGGTGTAGCGGTAGCGGGTGTGGAACATCTCGGGCAGGTAGGCGCCGACCGGGCCGTAGGCGATCCCGAAGATCGCCAGGGTGCCGAGGAGGGCGACGGCGAAGCCGGTCACCGACCCGGTGTCCATGATCGGGAAGAGGACCAGCGCCCAGGGAATCGACAGCGCGCAGCAGGTGACGATCACTCTGCGGCGTCCGAACCGGTCGGACACGATTCCCGACACCGCCGTGGTCACGCCGAACACGACCGCGGCGACGATGTTGAGGATCAGCACGGTGCGGCGCTCGAGTCCGGCCCCGGCGGTGCTGGTGGCGTAGCTGGTGAGGAAGGCGGTGCCCAGGTAGAACAGCGCGAACACGATCGTCAGTACGCCGCCGGCGAGCAGGACCTCGCGGGGCTGGGCCCGGAAGACGTCGAGGATCGGGGGCTTGGCCCGCTTCGCCGCGTCGTTCCGCCGCTCGCGCTCGTTGCGAAAGGCCGGCGTCTCCTCGATGGCCGTGCGCACCCACAGGCCCAGGCCGACGAGGACGGCGCTGAGGAGGAACGGGATCCGCCAGCCCCAGTCGAGGAAGGCCGGGTTGGTCTCGCCGAGCGCAATGTTCACGGCGAGGAAAGTGCCGCTGGCCAGGGCGAACGCGAAGGCCGCGCCGAGTTGGGGAAAGACGCCGTACAGCCCGCGCTTGGCCGGTGGGGCGTACTCCGCGGCGAGCAGGGTCGCGCCGGCCCACTCACCGCCGACGGCGAGGCCCTGCAGGAAGCGCAGGACCACCAGGGCGACGGGCGCGGCGACACCGATGGTGGCGGCGCCCGGGAGCAGGCCGATCACGACCGTGGAGATCCCCATCAGCATGAGCGTGGCGATGAGGGTGTTCTTGCGGCCCAGGCGGTCGCCGTAGTGCCCGAACACGATCGCCCCGAGCGGGCGGGCGACGAAGGCGACCGCGAAGGTCGCGAACGAGGCGACGGTCGCCGCGGCGCTGCCCAGTGCGGGGAAGAACACCTGCGGGAAGACCAGGGCGGCGGCCGTGCCGTAGATGAAGAAGTCGTAGAACTCGATGGTGGTGCCGACACAACTGGCGGTGGCGACACGGCGCATGGACGTCGAGCGGTTCGTTGGGTGCTCCATCTGACTCTCCGTTGACTCAGCAGAACAGGGCGGGGACGAGGGGAAGGGGACTTCGGAACCACGGCGGGGGGAGTGAGGGAGTGGGCGAAGAATGGGAACGCGGAGTTCTCTCTCCTTTCGTCAACGGGGCGCCATCCGGATGGCGCCGTCGAGGCGGATGACCTCACCGTTCAGCATCGGGTTCTCGGCGATGTGGCGGACCAGGGCGGCGAACTCGGACGGATCACCGAGGCGGGCCGGGTGGGGCACCTGGCTGCCGAGCGAGTCACGGGCGTCCTGAGGGAGCCCCGCCATCAAGGGGGTGTCGAAGAGGCCCGGTGCGATGGCCATCACCCGGATGCGGTGCCGGGCCAGTTCGCGGGCGGCGGGGAGCGTCAGCCCGGCGACGCCGGCCTTCGAGGCGGCGTACGCGGCCTGGCCGATCTGTCCGTCGTACGCGGCGACCGAGGCCGTGGCGACGAGCACCCCGCGTTCGCCGTCGACGCTCTCGGTCTCGGAGATGCGGTGGGCGGCGAGCCGGAACACGTTGAAGGTGCCGGTCAGGTTGACGTGGACCACACGGGCGAAGTCGTCCAGGGCGAGCGGTCCTTCCCGCGACAGCATGCGCCCGGGAGTGGCGACCCCCGCGCAGTTCACGGCCGTACGCAGCGGAGCGGGCTCGCCTGCGGCGTCCACGGCCGCCCGGACGTCGTCGGGATCGGTCACGTCGCAGGGGACGAAGCGCACCGTGGGCCCGATGGCGGCGAGTTCCGTCGCGACAGCCTCGCCGGGGGAGGAGGGCAGGTCGGCGATCACCACATGAGCCCCGGCGCGCAGCAGTTCGGTGGCGGTCGCTCGGCCGAGACCGCTGGCGCCGCCGGTGACGAGGGCGGCGGTTCCGGTGAGGTTCACGACCGGCTCCCTTCCAAGGACTCAGGGAAATCAGGGGAGGCGAGGGAGAGGACGTGGGCGACAGGCCCGCGGCGGCCACGCGCGAGTTCCCGGCTGATGACCATGCGCTGGATCTGGTTGGTGCCTTCGAAGATCTGCATCACCTTCGCCTCCCGCATGTACCGCTCCACGGGGAAGTCCCTGGTGTAGCCCGCGCCGCCGAAGACCTGGACGGCGTCCGTGGTCACCCGCATCGCGGCCTCGGTGGCGACCAGCTTGGCGATACTGGCCTGGCGGCCGTACGGCAGACCGGCGTCCTTGCGCCGCGCCGCCGACAGCAGCGTCGCGCGGGCGGACTCCACGGCCGCCTCCATGTCGGCGAGCAAGAACGCCAGCCCCTGGTGGTCGATGATCGGCCGGCCGAACGCCTCCCTCTCCTTCGCATAGGCCACGGCGTCGTCCAACGCCCCCTGTGCCAGCCCGACGGCGACGGCCGCGATGCCCAGCCGACCCGCGTCGAGGCCGGCGAGCGCCAGGGACAGGCCCTGGCCCTCCGCGCCGATCCTGCGCCCGGCGCAGACGCGTACGCCGTCGAAGCGCATGGTCGCGGTGGCCTGCGCCGTCAGACCCATCTTGCGTTCCGGGGGGTCGGCCGACAGGTTCGGCGCGTCGGCCGGGACCAGGAAGCAGGAGATGCCCTGGCTGCGGTGCTCGCCGGTGCGCGCCATGACGGTGTAGAAATCGGCGTGCCCGCCGTGGGTGGTCCACGCCTTCTCACCGCGCAGTACGTAGTCGCCGCTGTCGCCCCCGTCGGTCTCCTCCCGGTCGGCGCGGGTGCGCATCGCGGCCGGGTCGGAGCCCGCGTGGGCCTCCGACAGGCAGTACGCGCCCAGCAGTTCCCCGCCGAGCATCTCCGGCAGCCACTGCCCCCGCTGCTCGTCGGTGCCGTGGTTCGCCAGCGCGAAACAGGACAGCGCGTGCACGCTCACCCCGATGCCGACGCTCGCCCAGCGCGCCGAGATCTCCTCAAGGACCTGCACGTAGACCTCGTAGGGCAGTCCGGCGCCGCCCCACTCCTCGGGGAAGGGCAGCCCGAGCAGCCCGGCGCGGCCCAGTGTGCGGAAGACGTCGCGCGGGAAACGCTCGGCGGCCTCGTCCTCCGCGGCGCGCGGAGCCAGTGCTCCGTCGGCTATGGCGCGTGTCAGCTCCAGCAGCTCCGCGGCCTCCTCGGTCGGCAGCAGTCGGGACACGGGTGTGCGGGACATCGGGGCGAACCTCCACTGAGCGGATGGAGCGAGAGACGGGCCGTCTGCGACGGTTCAGGACTGCCGGATCTCCAGAGCGCGCCGCTCGCGCAGCAGGAAGCGCTGGATCTTGCCGCTGGGTGTCTTGGGCAGCCGGTCGGTGAAGTGCACGGTCCGGGGATAGGCGTGCGCGGCGAACCTGCGCTTGACGAGGTGCTGCAGCTCCTCGGCGAGGGCCGCGTCGCCCGCCGCCGGATCACCCAGCACGACGTACGCCTCCAGCACCTCGCCGCGCAGCGCGTCCGGCACCCCCACGACGGCCGCCTCGACGACGCTCTCGTGCTGCACCAGCACGCTCTCCACGTCGAACGGGCCGATCCGGTAGCCCGCCATGATGATCACGTCGTCGTCGCGGGCGGAGAAGAAGAAGTCGCCGTCGGCGCTCCGGGCGCCCGCGTCGCCGGTGAGGTACCAGCGGCCGTCGGCGCTGAAGCGCTCGGCGGTCTTCTCCGGTGCGTCCGCGTACCCGGAGAACCACAGCAGCGGACTGCCGGTGACGTCGATCGCGACGCGGCCGAGAGTGCCCGGCG
Organism: Streptomyces akebiae; assembly: GCF_019599145.1. Taxonomy (NCBI): domain Bacteria; kingdom Bacillati; phylum Actinomycetota; class Actinomycetes; order Kitasatosporales; family Streptomycetaceae; genus Streptomyces; species Streptomyces akebiae. The sequence continues at coordinate 10,177,114 of NZ_CP080647.1, forward strand.
GCGCCGGCTCGTCCCGGTCGTCGTGCAGCACCTCGGCCGACCAGCCGGGCAGTGGCCTGCCCATCGAGCCGGGCGGGACCGACGTCCGTACGGCGTCGGCCCAGCCGCCCACGATCACCATGCCGTGCTCGGTCTGCCCGTAGTGGTCGCGTACCGCCACGCCGAGGGCCTGCTCGGACCAGGAGACGACTTCCGGTGTGAGCGGTTCACCGGCCGATGAGGCCCGCCGCAGCCGGACGCCGTCCGGAACGGGCTCGGCCGCGGCCTTGAGGCTGCGGTAGACAGTGGGAGCGGCCGCGAAGTTCGTGACGCCGAAGGTGCGGAGCACCTGCCAGGTGAGAGCCGGGCTGAAGCCTGCGTGCAGCAGCAGGCTGCGGGTGCCGGTGGCCAGCGGGCCGAGGACGGCGTAGTACAGGCCGTACGCCCAGCCGGGGTCGGCGGCGTTCCAGAACACGTCGTCGGGGCGGACGTCGAGGCCGAACTCCAGGTACGCCTGGAAGGAGGCCAGTGCCTTGACAGGCACGGGGACACCCTTCGGCGTGCCCGTCGTGCCCGAGGTGAACAGCTGGACCAGCGGCCCGTCCCCGCCCACGGCGACGGGCCGGCCCTGCGGCTCGTCTCCGGCGTAGCCGGCCAGCAGTCCCGCGAAGGAGAGGGCGCCCTCGTCCGACGTGTCACCGGCGACCACGGTCAGCCAGGCCGGATCGGCCGGCATGTCGTCACCGGGTGCGAGCTTGGCGCGCTGATCCGCGTCGACCACGACGACCTTCGCCCGGCCGGCGTCGAGCCGGAGCCGAATCGCGGGTGGGGCGAACGCGGTGAACAGCGGCAGGTGCACCGCACCCCGCCGCCAGATGCCCAGCAGTGCCACGACCAGGTCGGCTGACTTGCCCATCAGCGTGGCGACGGCGTCCCCCGGCTCGACACCCAGATCGGCCAGCGCGGCGGCGAAACGGGCCGACTCGCGGCGCAGCCGTCCATAGGTGAGGTCTTCGGCGGACAGGTCCGCGTCCACGACCGTGAAGGCCACCGCCTCCTCGGGGTGGCGGTCGCACAGCAATTCCGCGGCACAGGCGTCCGGAGAATCGAAGAGCGCGAGCAGTTCCCGCACCCGCTGCTCCGGCGCGGCCGGGGCGGGGGAGTGCTCCCGCACCTCAGCGGAACGACCGTGGGTAGTCACGACAGCCCACTCCCTTTCTCATGGACAGGACCTTTTACAGAGGCGTTACCGCGCCTTATGCTGCGCGCTGCTGACACATGCTGCGCGTCACGCACGGCGCCGACTACCCCCGGAAAGGGGCAGTGGCAATGCACTCCAGCACGGACACCTCCCTGCGGCCCGACGACGGGGACGCCTTCCGGCAAGCCCTCCGATCACTCCACCAGCGCTCGCGCATCCCGGTCGTCTTCGGCGGTCAGGTGCGCGAACACGTGCTGCACCTGTCGCAGTTCATCGGTGCCCGGACGGCTGCGCTGCGCGGCCTCGACGTGCGCGCCGAGACCGGCCTGGGCGGTCGCGTCCTGGCCAGTGCGCGGCCTGCCGCCGTGGCCGACTACGGGGCGGACCGGTCGATCACGCACGACTACGACGGCCCGGTGCACGCGGAGGGCATCCGTTCCGTCGTCGCCGTTCCCGTGGTCGTGGCCGGAGCGGTACGTGGCGTGCTGTACGGCGCGAGCCGGGGCACCACACCCCTGGGGGACAGGGCGACGGACGTGGTCGTGGACGCCTCGCGACGGCTGGCCGGCGAGGTCGCCGTACGGGATGAGGTCGATCGGCGCCTGCGGCTGCTGCGGGTCGCGCAGAGCGAGCCCGCCGGGGACCGGTTCATGGTCGAGGAGGTCCGCGAACTCCACGCGGAGCTGCGGATGATCGCTCAGGACGTCGAGGACGACGCCCTTCGCGCCCGGCTGGGCGCGGCGTCCCGCCGCCTGGCCGCCCTCGGCGCGGCACCGGAGCCCGAGCCGGTCACGCCACTGTCGCCCAGGGAAATCGACGTGCTCGCCCAGATCGCCCTGGGCTGCACCAACGCCGAGGCAGGCCGCCGCCTCGGGCTCCGGACCGAGACCGTCAAGGCGTATCTGCGCAGCGCGATGCGCAAACTCGACGCCCGCACACGCCTCGCCGCGGTCGTCACCGCCCGACGGCGGGGTCTGCTGCCGTAGGGGCGGTCGGCCGCGCGCCGAGGACGCGACCGTGGTGACCGCGGTGACCGGTGCCGGCCCGCGCGTCCCCGAGCTCGCGGAAGGGCTGCCCCAAGCGTGCGGAAGGGCTGCCTCACACGTTCGGCCCGTGAGGCCACGGCTCCGACGTGCGGTCGCCGCTACTCGACGACCAGAGCCAGGGGCGCCCGGAACGACAACAGGCCGAGCATCGGCGGTTCCCCGGCGCCGACCGCCGGTCGGATGCCCGGCAGGCCGCGGGCCGCCGCCCGCAGGGCGACCGCGGCCTCCGTGCGTGCCAGCGAAGCGCCCGGGCAGCGGTGCCGGCCGGCGCCGAAGGCCAGATGGTGACGGATGTTCTCCCGGCGCGGACACAAGCGTTCCGGGGAGGGGAAGACCTCCGGATCGGATCCGCTGCCCAGGAGCATCACCAGCACCTGCGCGCCCGCCGGTAGGCGTACCCCGCTCACTTCGGTGGCCCGCGCCGTCACCCGGCGCCAGGTGGTCACGGGCGGCTCGCGCCGCAGGATCTCTTCCACCCAGGCCTCGGCCAGACCCGCTTCCCCGGCCACGCGCGGCCACATTGCGGACTCGGCCAGCGCCCGGCGCAGCACGGTGGTGATGAGCTGCCCGGTCGTGGACTGGCCGGCGATGAAGACGAAGAAGCACACCCCGACCGCGGTCGCGACGTCCAACGGCCTGCCGTCGGGCAGCCGGTGCCGGGCGAGCGCCCCGATGAACGAGTCGGGGGCGGCCGTCCCGCCGCGCACGGTGTCGGTGAGCCACTGGTGGAACTCCACGACGAGCTTCGCCAGCTCCAGCTGACGTGCGAGCGGAGGCCTGCCCCAGAACAGCTCCAGCGAGGCGTCGCTCCAGCGGATGAGGGTGGCGGGATCCACTCCCCGTATACCGAGGAGCTCCATCAGCACCTTGCAGGGGAGGAGCTGCGCGAACCAGGTGAACAGGTCGCAGTGGCCGGTCGAGTCGAGCTGCGACCGCACCTCGTCGAGCAGTCCGTCGGCGATGCGCTCGATCACGGGTACGGCGTCCGCGACACGGTTCGCGTGGAAGAACCGGGTGACCAGCCGGCGGAGTCCGGGATGGGTCGGGGTGCCGTTGTTGGCGAGCGCGGGCGGAAGGGCGAAACCGCCACGGGCGAGCACCCGCAACACGGCGACGGGCAGCGGGGTGACGCTGTGCTGGGCGTTGTCGGGAAGGAAGACGTCCGGGTCCAGCAGTACGTGGCGCACGTCCTGGTGGCGGCTGACCAGCCAGAGCCCCGTGGCCGGGTCGTGGTGCACGGGAGCCTCGGACCGCAGCCGGTCCAGCCAGGGGTAGGGGTCGCGGACAAAGGGGTCGCCGAACAGGTCGAGCAGACCGAGCGGATCACGGGTGCCCGGAATTCCGTGCCCCGGGCCGTGCCCCGCCGCGCCGCCGCCGGGTGCCCATGCGTCAAGAGCTGGGGAGATCACGGCCGGAAGCTAACACGCACCGGATGCGGTACCCGAGCGTATGTGCGCGGCATCACTCGGTCACCCTCCCGACGCCGCCGACCCCACGCTCAGTGCCCCGATTCGCCCTCGACGAGGCGCCGCAGCTCGGGGAGCAGGGCGTCGATGTGCTGACCGGTCCGGAACGCGACGACGGTGGTACCGCCCCCGACCTCCGGCGAGGCGCCGGGTGCCGGGAACAGCGCGAGCACCTCGCGCATGGCTTCGTCGATCTCCCTGACCGGATCGGGGGACTCGCCGCGCAGCCATCGGCGGAGCACGTGGTTGTGGGCCGCGACGACGGCCGCCGCCATGAGTTCGGCCCTCAGCGACGCCGACTCGGTCGGGTCTCCCATCCAGTCCGCGATGAACTCGCGGAACAGTCGCTGGTAGCGCGCCACACTGGCGATCTCCCGGTCGCGCAGGGCGGTCACCTTGCTGGTCAGCGCGTACCGCCGCCGAGCGAGATCGCCTTCGTCGATGTAGTGCAGCAGCACCAGGCGGACCGCGTCGGACACGGCGACCAGCGCGGTGCTGTGACTGGAGGTCGCCAGCCGGTCCCTGATCAGCTCCAGCAGCCGGTCGTGGTCCGGGAAGATGACCCCTTCCTTGGACCGGTAGTGCCGGAAGAACGTCGTACGTCCCACACCGGCCCGTTCGGCGATGTCGTCCACGGTGGTCTGCTCGTAGCCGCACTCGTCGAAGAGGGCGAACGCGGCGTCCGCCAGTCGCATCCGCGCAGATGGCTTGCTCATGACCACCCATCCTCTCCCGTCTCGGTGGCCGGATGTCTCTTGCCCTCTGTCATGGTACTGAGTACCGTTCGAGAGGCATCGAGTACCAAGGAGGTTCCGGCGTGAGTTCCGTTGCGGAGAGCGAGTCCGGCCTGCCGATCCGGCCGGTGTACGACGACCGGGCGCTGGCGGATTTCGACGCGGACGCCCAGCTGGGCGCTCCGGGCCGGTTCCCGTTCACCCGGGGCGTCTACCCGTCGATGTACACCGGTCGGCCGTGGACGATGCGGCAGTACGCCGGGTTCGGCACGGCCAAGGAGTCCAACGAGCGCTACCACGAGCTGGTCGGCGCCGGCACCGGTGGCCTGAGCGTGGCGTTCGACCTGCCGACGCAGATGGGGTACGACTCCGACGAGGCCATCGCTCGGGGCGAGGTCGGCAAGGTCGGCGTGGCGATCGACTCCATCGCGGACATGCGGACGCTGTTCCACGGGCTCCCGCTGGGCAAGGTGTCGACCTCGATGACGATCAACGCCCCGGCGTCGACACTGCTCCTGCTGTACCAACTGGTGGCGGCCGAACAGGGCGTGACCGGCGACCAGTTGACCGGCACGATCCAGAACGACGTGCTCAAGGAGTACATCGCCCGCGGCACCTACATCTTCCCGCCGAAGCAGTCCCTGCGGTTGATCAGCGACATCTTCGCCTACTGCCACCACGAACTGCCGCGCTGGAACACCATCTCCATCTCCGGTTACCACATGGCCGAGGCCGGAGCCACGCCCGCGCAGGAGATCGCGTTCACCCTGGCCAACGCCAAGGAGTACGTGCGAACCGCGATCGACGCGGGCCTGGACGTCGACGACTTCGCGCCCCGCCTGTCCTTCTTCTTCGTCGCCCGGACCACGCTGCTGGAGGAGATCGCGAAGTTCCGTGCCGCACGCCGTATCTGGGCCCGCGTCATGCGTGACGAGTTCGGCGCCAAGAACCCCAAGTCCCAGATGCTGCGCTTCCACACCCAGACCGCCGGCGTGCAGTTGACCGCACAGCAGCCCGAGGTCAACCTCGTCCGCGTCGCCCTCCAGGGCCTGGGCGCGGTCCTCGGCGGCACACAGTCCCTGCACACCAACTCCTACGACGAGGCCATCGCGCTGCCGACCCAGAAGGCGGCGCGGCTCGCCCTGCGCACCCAGCAGGTCATCGCCTACGAGACGGATGTGACCAGGACCGTGGACCCGTTCGCCGGGTCGTACGTCATGGAGTCGATGACCGACGACCTGGAGGCGGCGGCGCTGGAGCTGATCCAGGCCGTCGAAGACCGCGGCGGCGCGGTCGCCGCGATCGAGGAGGGCTTCCAGAAATCCGAGATCGAGAAGTCCGCGTACCGGATAGCGCTGGAGATCGACAAGCAGGAACGGACCGTGGTCGGGGTCAACAAGTACGTCCTCGACGAGGAAGAACCGTACGAACCCCTGCGCGTCGACCCCCGGATCGAGACCGACCAGTGCGAACGCCTCGCCGCTCTGCGCCGAGAACGCGACAGCTCCGCGGTCGGACGTGCCCTCGACGCCTTGCGGTCCGCCGCGCAGGGCACCGACAACGTCATGCCCCTGATGCGCGAGGCCCTGGCGCTGCGGGCCACGGTCGGCGAGGTCTCTCACGCCCTGCGTGACGTCTGGGGCGTGTACGTACCCCGTGACACCTTCTGACTCATGAGAGCGAACCACTTTCCAGGCGGTCCGCGGCCACCGCTTCCGGTGCGCTCCACGAAGCCACCCCGTGCCGTGCCACGCCGCCCGGCGCGGGCTGACCTGACAGCCCGCGACGACATCAGCAAGAAGGGATCCATCCGGTGAGCGCCGAGCCCACAGGTCCGTCCGAGACCGACATTCACACCACCGCGGGGAAGCTCGCGGATCTGCAGCGCCGTATCCACGAGGCGACGCACGCCGGCTCCGAGCGCGCGGTGGAGAAGCAGCACGCCAAGGGCAAGCTGACGGCCCGTGAGCGGATCGAACTGCTTCTCGACGAGGACTCCTTCGTGGAGTTCGACGAGTTCGCCCGGCACCGCTCCACCGACTTCGGCATGGAGGACAACCGCCCCTACGGCGACGGCGTCGTCACCGGTTACGGCACGGTCGACGGCCGCCCGGTGGCCGTGTTCTCCCAGGACTTCACCGTCCTGGGCGGATCCCTGGGCGAGGTCTTCGGCCAGAAGATCATGAAGGCGATGGACTTCGCGCTGAAGACGGGCTGTCCGGTGATCGGGATCAACGACTCCGGCGGTGCCCGTATCCAGGAGGGCGTCATGGCCCTGGGCATGTACGGCGAGATCTTCCGCCGCAACACCCACGCCTCCGGAGTCATCCCCCAGATCAGCCTCGTGGTGGGCCCGTGCGCGGGCGGCGCGGTGTACTCGCCCGCGATCACCGACTTCACCGTCATGGTCGACCAGACCTCGCACATGTTCATCACCGGCCCGGACGTCATCAAGACGGTCACCGGCGAGGACGTCGGCTTCGAGGAACTGGGCGGTGCCCGCACCCACAACGCCACCTCGGGCGTGGCCCATCACATGGCGGGCGACGAGAAGGACGCCATCGAGTACGTCAAGCAGCTCCTGTCGTACCTGCCCTCCAACAACCTCAGCGAGCCCCGGCCTTCCCCGAGCAGGCGGACCTCGCCCTGACCGACGAGGACCGCGAACTCGACACCCTCGTGCCGGACAGCGCCAACCAGCCGTACGACATGCACACGGTGGTCGAACACGTCCTGGACGACGGCGAGTTCTTCGAGACCCAGGCCCTGTTCGCCCCCAACATCCTCACCGGCTTCGGCCGCGTCGAGGGCCACCCGGTCGGCATCGTCGCCAACCAGCCGATGCAGTTCGCCGGCTGCCTGGACATCGACGCCTCCGAGAAGGCGGCCCGCTTCGTGCGCACCTGCGACGCCTTCAACGTCCCCGTCCTGACCTTCGTCGACGTCCCCGGCTTCCTCCCGGGCGTCGGCCAGGAACACGAGGGCATCATCCGCCGCGGCGCCAAACTCATCTACGCCTACGCCGAGGCCACGGTGCCCCTGATCACGGTGATCACCCGCAAGGCCTTCGGCGGCGCCTACGACGTCATGGGCTCCAAGCACCTGGGCGCCGACCTCAACCTCGCCTGGCCCACCGCCCAGATCGCCGTGATGGGCGCCCAGGGCGCGGTCAACATCCTGCACCGCCGCACCATCGCCGCCGCCTCCGACGAGGAGCGCGAGGCCGTCCGCGCGCGTCTCATCCAGGAGTACGAGGACGCCCTCCTCAACCCCTACACGGCAGCCGAACGCGGCTACGTCGACGCCGTCATCCCGCCCTCCGAAACCCGCCGCCACCTCGTCCGCGGCCTGCGCCAACTCCGCACCAAGCGCGAGTCCCTCCCCCCGAAGAAGCACGGCAACATCCCCCTCTAGGCCACAGGAACTGCCATGACGATCAAAGTCGTAAGGGGAAACCCGACCCCGGAGGAGCTGGCCGCCGCACTGGCGGTGGTCCGCGCCCGCGCGGCAGCGGCCGCAACCGTGCCGGAGTGGCCCGAGCAGCCCAACCAGTGGGCCGACAAGAAGCACAACATCCTCGGAAGCTCCCTCGCACAGCCCGGGCCGACAGCCTGGCGTACCTCTTGCTGGCCCCGTTGAACGAGCCGAGCCCGCCCAAGACCCCTGGAGCGCGTATGTATGCCCGCCAAGAAGACACGGAGCGGTCCGACGCCGCCCCGGCTCCGTACGCCCGCGTGGTGATCGCCGAACGCGGCCTCGTTGCACACGGCACACGAGGATTCGCCCCGGCCTCGCGTGACGAAGGCTGTGACGTGACCCGCGCCGACCTGAACCCGGCATCGGCACAGATCGTCGCCGTCGTCATCACCCAGGACGTGCCGAGCACACAACCCGCCGGACCTTCGGGTGCCCACCTGCCGATGGTGGACGCGATGATCGAGCGGCTGGAGCAAGAAGAGGCGGGCGGCGTCCGCGTTCTGGTCGGAGGCATCGTCCCGGCGGCCGGTGGTCTCGCGCTGGACAACGCGAAGATGGACGTGGCCCCCCATCCCCACTCGGACAGCGGCAGGGTTGTCGAGGGGGAGCGGCGGCTCACCGTTCCGGTGGACATGCTGCTGGAGTGGGCATGCTGACCAAGGTGTTGATCGCCAACCGAGGCGAAATCGCTGTCCGCGTCGCCCGGGCGTGCCGGGACGCCGGGATCGCGAGCGTGGCCGTGTATGCCGATCCGGACCGGGACGCGCTGCATGTGCGGGCCGCGGACGAGGCGTTCGCGTTGGGCGGTGACACTCCGGCGACCAGCTATCTGGACATGGGCAAGGTGCTCCAGGCGGCGAAGGACGCGGGTGCGGACGCGGTCCACCCGGGCTATGGGTTCCTCTCGGAGAACGCGGAGTTCGCGCAGGCGGTCCTGGACGCGGGTCTGATCTGGATCGGTCCGCCGCCGCAGGCGATCCGTGACCTGGGCGACAAGGTGGCGGCCCGTCACATCGCCCAGCGTGCGGGCGCCCCGCTGGTCGCGGGCACTCCCGACCCGGTCGCGGGCGCGGAGGAGGTCGTGGCGTTCGCGCGGGAGCACGGTCTGCCGATCGCGATCAAGGCGGCCTTCGGCGGTGGCGGACGCGGTCTGAAGGTGGCCCGCACCCTGGAGGAGGTGCCCGAGCTGTACGACTCCGCCGTGCGTGAGGCGGTCGCGGCGTTCGGGCGGGGCGAGTGCTTCGTGGAGCGCTACCTCGACAAGCCCCGCCACGTGGAGACGCAGTGCCTGGCCGACTCCCACGGCAACGTGGTCGTGGTCTCCACCCGTGACTGCTCCCTGCAGCGCCGCCACCAGAAACTGGTCGAGGAGGCCCCCGCCCCTTCCTGTCCCCGGCGCAGAACGAACAGCTGTACGCGGCGTCGAAGGCGATCCTGAAGGAGGCCGGCTACGTCGGCGCCGGCACGGTGGAGTTCCTCGTCGGCGCCGACGGCACGATCTCCTTCCTGGAGGTCAACACCCGCCTGCAGGTCGAGCACCCGGTCACCGAGGAAGTCACCGGCATCGACCTGGTCCGCGAGATGTTCCGCATCGCCGACGGCGAGGAACTCGGCTACGACGACCCGCCCCTGCGCGGACACTCCTTGGAGTTCCGCATCAACGGCGAGGACCCCGGCCGGGGCTTCCTGCCCGCCCCCGGCACCGTCACCACCTTCACCGCCCCCACCGGCCCCGGCGTCCGCCTGGACGCCGGCGTGGAAGCCGGCAGCGTGATCGGCCCGGCCTGGGACTCCCTGCTCGCCAAACTGGTCATCACCGGCGCCACCCGAAAGCAGGCCCTGCAGCGCGCCGCCCGCGCGCTTCAGGAGTTCACCGTCGAGGGCATGGCCACCGCGATCCCCTTCCACCGCGCAGTCGTCACCGACCCGGCCTTCGCCCCCGAACTGACCGGCTCCACCGAACCGTTCACCGTCCACACCCGCTGGATCGAGACCGAGTTCGTCAACGACATCAAGCCCTTCGCGGCCCCCGCCGACACCGACACCGACGACGACGCCGACCGCGAGACCATCGTCGTCGAGGTCGGCGGCAAACGCCTGGAAGTCTCCCTGCCCGCCGCCCTGGGCATGACCCTGGCCCGCACCGGCCTCGCCGCCGGCGCCAAGCCCAAACGCCGCGCCGCCAAGAAGTCCGGCCCGGCCGCCTCCGGCGACACCCTCGCCTCCCCCATGCAGGGCACCATCGTCAAGGTCGCCGTCGAAGAAGGCCAGGAAGTCAAGGAAGGCGACCTCGTCGTCGTCCTGGAAGCCATGAAGATGGAACAGCCCCTCAACGCCCACCGCTCCGGCACCATCAAGGGCCTCACCGCCGAAGTCGGCGCCGCCCTCACCTCCGGCGCCGTCATCTGCGAAATCAAGGACTGACCCACACAGCCGAACAACCGCATCCCCGCGCCCCACGCTTCAGGGGCGCGGGGATGTGCGCGACCAGCCCCACACCCGTACCCGCGCAACCCTGCCTACGCCGTCCACCGAGGCGCTGCGCGCACCGCCCGCCCCACGAGTGAGCGTCCCGCACCCCTCGAACCAGTCAGTTGCTTGATGCAACGTGATACATTCGCAGTATGTTGGGCCAAACGTACGACAGTCAGCTGTGCTCCATCGCCAGGACTCTGGAGGTTGTGGGCGAGCGCTGGACCTTGCTGATCATTCGCGACGCGCAGCTTGGCCTGCGCCGGTTCGAGGAGTTTCAGGACAGTCTCGGTATCGCACGCAATGTGCTCACCAACCGCCTCTCCAAGCTGGTCGACGAGGGGCTGCTGGATCGGGTCAGTTACCAGGAGCGGCCGACCCGCTACGAGTACCAGCCGACGAGCAAGGGCAAGGCCCTGCTCACCGCGGTGCTCGCCCTGATGCACTGGGGCGATGAGTACGCCGCGGATCCGGCCGGCCCTCCGCGGATCACGAGCCATGTGGGATGTGGAGGCAACGTCCGGGAGCAGCTCGTGTGCACCACCTGCGGACAGGTCGTGGGCCCGGACGCCGTTCACCTGCTTCCCGGCCCGGCGCTGACCGGCCAGCCGGCCTGACATCCGAGACGCTCCCCGATGGACTTGCCACCCGCCGGACTCTCAACGATGCCCCTCCGTGGCGTGACCTGTCGCGCCGCTGACGGCGAGCGCCGCCCGTCGGGGTGGCGTTCGCCGTGACTGCGGAGACGGTGACCGGCGGCGCGCGGTCCGCCTCTGCCTGAGCAGCGGGCGTGCCCGCTGACCTCTCGCCGCGTTCTACTTCTGCGACATCCCGCCCGGCTTCTTTCGGCTTCGTTCGTGACGCCGCGAGGGGCCGGGCCCCTCCCTTTCTCTCCGGTCCCTTTCTCTCCGGCGGCAGCGGTAGTTGCCTGCCGACCGGATGGCGAATCCCTGGCGCACCTCCCGCCTCTGGCCGCCGTGAGTGAACCACCCGGGCGCACCCCTTACCGCTGCCGCTGCCCCGGCCGGTCGCTGTAGTCGCCAGGGGCGCGGCCCGTGCTCGCGGCTCAGCGAATGGAACCGCTGAAGTCCCTTGGCCGACTCGGCGGTTGGGCTCGTATGCAGCGGAAACGCAACAGAATGATCGCGGGCTCCCTGCAAAGTTGCTTCACGAAACTCACGCGGCTAAGGTTCGAGTTGCTTCATGAAACTTGCTCACACCCACCGTGAGGTGACGCTCCATGGCCAGGAACAAACTCGAAGACCATCCCACCGTCGTCCAAGCCCGCCGACGCGACCGCACCGCCACCCGGCCCGCCGAGCCGCTGGACGCGGCGTGGCTGCGCCAGCTGTGTCTCGACGCGGGCGCGGACGACGTCGGCTTCGTCGAGATCGACCGGCCGGACATCGCCGACCAGCGAGAGGACCTCGGTGCCGCGCTGCCGGGTGTCCGGACGTTGATCAGCTTCGTGACCCGAATGAACCGGGAGAACATCCGCACTCCCGCGCGCTCGGTCGCCAACCTGGAGTTCCATCACACGGGCGACCACACCAACGAGGTCGGTCGGCACGTGGTGGGCGAGCTGGAAGCGATGGGCGTGCGTGCCATCAACCCCGCGATGGGTTTTCCGATGGAGATGGACAATTTCCCCAGGAAGGTGTGGGTCGTCTCGCACAAGCCGGTCGCCGTGGCGGCGGGGCTCGGCAAGATGGGTATCCACCGCAATGTCATCCACCCGAAATTCGGCAACTTCATTCTGCTGGGCACGATCCTTATCGATGCCGAGGTCAGCGAATACACCCGGCCGATCGAGTACAACCCGTGCCTGGAATGCAAGCTGTGTGTGACGGCCTGCCCGACCGGGGCGATCGCCTCCGACGGTCACTTCAACTTCTCCGCCTGCTACACGCACAACTACCGCGAATTCATGGGTGGCTTCGGTGACTGGGCCGAGCAGGTCGCGGAAAGCCGTAACGCCCACGACTACCGGGCGCGAGTGAGCGACAGCGAGAGCGCCTCGATGTGGCAGAGCCTGTCCTTCGGCGCCAACTACAAAGCGGCCTACTGCATGTCGGTCTGCCCGGCCGGCGAGGACGTCATCGGCCCTTGGCTGGACGACCGCAAGGCGCATCTGACCCAGGTCGTACGTCCACTGATGGACAAGGAGGAGACCGTCTACGTCGTCCCGGGCTCCGACGCCGAGCAGCACGTGGCCGACCGGTTCCCGAACAAGCGCACGAAGTATGTGGCGATGAGCTTGCGAGCGAACAGCATCGACGGTCTGGTGGAGGGCCTGCCGCTGATCTTCCAGCGCGAACAGGCCAAGGACATCTCCGCCACCTACCACTTCACCTTCACCGGCGACGAGTCCCGGCAGATCACCGTGACCATCCGCGACCGCGAGCTCGATGTCGCCGACGGACATCACGGTGAGCCGGATCTCAGGATCACCGCCGACACGCGCACCTGGCTGCGTTTCCTCGCCAAGCCGTCGATGTTGGCGTGGGCGCTGGTGCGTCGCCAGATCAAGCTGCAGGGCTCCCCGCGACTGCTACGTGACTTCGGCCGCTGCTTCCCGTCCTGATCGGCCAGAAGCCGGAGAAGAACGCATCACCGAATCATCACTGTGAGAAGGGAAAGACGGATCATGAGCACTCTCGGCGCCGAAGTCGAGTTCGACCTCGTGGTGGAACGCAAGGAGACGATGGCCGAAGGCGTCGTGCTGTTGACGCTGCGCGACCCGGAAGGCCGTCCCCTGCCGGAATGGCAGCCCGGAGCCCACATCGATCTGATACTGCGAGCCGACCTGGTCCGGCAGTACTCACTGTGCGGAGACCCGGGGGACCGGTCCCGCTTTCAGCTCGCGGTGCTGCGGGAACCGGAAAGTCGCGGCGGGTCGAGCCATGTGCACGACGTGCTCGCGGAAGGTGAGTCGGTGCGCATACGCGGGCCACGCAACCACTTTCCGCTCGTGAAGGCCAAGAGCTACCTGTTTATCGCGGGCGGAATCGGGATCACCCCCATCCTGCCCATGGTGGCAGCCGTCAACGCGACCCGCGCCGACTGGCGCCTCGTCTACGGGGGCCGCACCCGAGCTTCGATGGCGTTCGGTGAGACCCTGCAGCGGGCCTACGGAGACCGGGTGAGCCTGCGGCCGCAGGATGAGTACGGGCTGCTGGACCTGCCTTCGCTACTCGGCAAGCCGCAACGGAAGACCGCTGTCTACAGCTGCGGCCCGGAACCGCTCCTCGCGGCGGTCGAGGCAGGCTGCGCGAAGTGGCCGAGCGGATCTCTGCACCTGGAGCGCTTCGCGCCGAAGCAGGACCTCGCCGCCGGGCCTCAGAGCAGCTTCGAGGTCGAGCTGGCCCAGTCCGGCAAGACCTTGCTGGTCTCTGAGGACATGTCGATTCTTGAGGCCGTCGAAGCTGCCGGTGTGCCGGTGATGACCTCCTGCGAGGAGGGAATCTGCGGGACCTGCGAGACGAAGGTGTTGGCCGGGGACATCGACCACCGCGACTCGGTCCTGAACGACCAGGAGCGCGCCGCGGGCGACACCATGATGATCTGCGTCTCCCGGGCCAAGGGAAACCGGCTGGTCCTCGACGTCTGACCCACTGCGGGATCGATGACGGGCGCGTCAGCCCGGCCCTTCCACCACAAGCGGGACGGCGCGCCTCACCGTTTCAGCTCTCCACTCCGCGCTCATCACCCGCACTGCCCGAGCGGCCCCGTGCCGCGGCCGGTACTCGATGAAGCCGATCGGGAATCCCGTCCTCTGACTGTCTCGGTCAGGCCGGGGGCTCCGACCGGACTCGCTCACTCCGAAGGTCGCGCTCAGGTCGCGCTCGTCGTACTCGCCCGCGCTTTCTCGCCTCGCCGGCGCGGGCGAACACGGCCGCCGTCATGCCTTCCACCCACCTGCCGTCGGCCCGCGCACCCTGCAAGCGCCGTCACGGCAGGCAGCGCAGCTTTTCCCAGCGGGGGCGAGTCACTCGCGGACGTTCTCCTCACCGTGGTCGGATCTGTCTCACGACACGGCCGGCACCCATGGCGCCTACGTCGTCTCGCGTTGGATGAGGGTGAGGATGTCCCGCGCGGCGGGCCGACTCGGCGCTGCGGGGGCCGGAGCGCCGACCGTCGAGAGGATGCCGACGGTGAGATTGTCGGCTGCTCCAGCCCCGCTTCGAGCCTGTCGCGGACGCCTTCACCGACAATTTCCGCCACCGCGGCGACACAGCGGCGGCTGTACGCGGCCACGGTCGGCGAGGTCGACGGAGTCAGACTGCTGGACCCGGACAGCGTCCGCGATGCCCTCGTGGTGCGCTCCGAGGGCCGCCCGTTCGTGGGCCCCGACACGGGCAGCGGCTGGGGCACCGGCTTCATGACCAGCTCCACCCACCGGCCGATGATCGGCCCCGGCAGCTTCGGCCACGGCGGGCTGGGCGGCTGCCTCGGCTTCGCGCACCCGGAATCAGAGATCGCCTTCGCCTACCAGACCGCACAGCCCGGTGGCCTTCCCGACGACCGGGCCGACGCGCTCAGCCGCGCGCTACGCGCCTGCCTGTGAAGCCCGGCTCCGGCAGGCCACCTCCGCACCGGTCCACCGAAGAACGAGAGATCAGGCCATGACCACGACACGTCCGCGTCCCACCGCTCTGGCACCCCCGAGCCCTGGCCGTCCGCACGGCGGACCGGCTCCTGACCCGCCTGATGAGGTTGCCGGGCACCGGACAGGGCTACCGGGTCGAGCGGAACCTGCCGACGCCCGCGCGCGACGGCGCCGTCCTGGTGACGGACCACTACGCCCCTCGCACCAGCCGGCCGAAGGGCACGGTCCTCATACGCACACCGTACGGACGCGGCTTTCCCAGCAACCTGGAGGCGAGGGTCCACGCGGGCCGCGGCTATCACGTCGTGCTGCAGAGCTGCCGCGGCACGTTCGGCTCCACGGGAGACTTCTATCGAACAGACCTTTGAGCGCGGCGCCTGCCCGACACCGGGTCCGCCTGCTGACAGCGGGCGGGCTCCCACTCCATCCGAGCGACGCATCGCTGCCGCCGGGCTTTACCTGGGCGTCGAAACCTGATCCCTGGGTGAGCTGACAGCCGCGGAAGGAGGCTCGGATGCGTCCTGCCCCGAACTGAGTCCGTCCAGCAGGAGGTCCCCGAGCTCGGAGAAGGCATCGCCGGCGGTCAGGCCGGTGCTCTCCAGAAGGGCCCCCGACTGGACTGCGTCGATGGTCACCGCCACCACCTGGGCGGCGAAGTGTCCGTTGAGTGCGCGGAAAACGCCGGCCCGCACGCCCTCCTCGATCAGTTCGTGGACGCGGTGCGCGGCAGCGGCGGAGTTCTTGTGGTAGATCCGCGCCGTCGGCTCGTAACCCACCATGTCGTCGTAGAAGGCGTGGGAATGCCGACGCATGGCCGTGCCGACGCCGACGAGGTAGACCCGGATGCGCTGCCTCGGATCGGGCTCGGTCTGAACCGCCTGCTCGATCTCGGCTGTCGCATTCCGGAAGAAGGTGCGGGTGACCGCCAGCACCAGCTGTTCCTTCGTGGAGGCGAGGCTGTACAGCGTCGCCTTGGAGCAGCCCAGTCGTTGGGCCAGCTCATCCATGGTCACCGCGGTGAAGCCTTCGGCGAGGATGATGGCCTCGGCCTGGCGCAGCAACTCCTCCCGTCGACGAGTGTCGACGACCCGCCTGCGTGCAGTTCGGCGGGGGCGTCGGTCGCGCGGGTCAGTTTGGGCCGTCACCGCAGCAGTCTCCCATGAGAGTCCTGCCCGAAGCGCCGGGTGGTCCTCCTGGCCGGAAGGCCGAGCTCACGGTCCGTCCGAGCCGGGTGCTGAACGTCTCGGCCAGATCCTCCCCGCTGATCGCCGGGTACTGCCCGACGGAGACGACGCCGGTGATGTCCGTACGTTCGAACAGCACGGTGGCGGCGTCGGCGATGTCCAGGTGCGAGGCCCACGAGGCGCGGAAGCCGCTGGGCAGCGAGTAGCGCAGCACGTCCTCATCGCGGCCGCCCGCGATGACGCTCGGCAGCAGCAGGTTCTCGACGGCGAAGCCCCCGTCGCCGCGTGACCGTCGAAGCCGCTACCGGATCGAGGATCCGATGGAGATGCCGCCGTCCACGTCGAGGACCACACCGGTGATGTAGCCGGCTGCTTCACTGGCGAGGAAGGCCGCGGCTTCCGCGATGTCCTCGGGCCTGCCGGTGTGGCGCATGGGGACCTTGTTGGTGAGCTTGTCGCGTGCGGGGCCGTTCATGGAGGCGAGCATGGGGGTCTCGATGAGGCCGGGGGCGATGGCGTTGGCGGTGATGCCGTGGCGGGCGCCCTCCAGCGCGAGGGTGCGGGTCATGCCGACGATGCCCGCCTTGGCGGCCACGTAGTTCGTCTGACCGAAGTTCCCGCGCCATGACATGGAGGAGAAGCTGACGATGCGTCCGTAGCCCTGCCGCTTCATCGGGCCGAACGCGGCGCGGGCGCAGTGGAAGCCGCCGGTGAGGCTGACGCCGACGACCGCGTGCCAGTCGTCGTCGGTGATGTCCTCGACGCGGTTGTCGCGGATGATGCCGGCGTTGTTGACCAGCACATCGAGGCGGCCGAGATCGGCGGTGACACCGTCGATCCAGGCGTTGACCTGGGCCGAGTCGGTCACGTCCACCCGGTCGGTGCGGAGTTTCGCGTCGTGGGCGTCGGTGATGGTCCCGGCGGCGTCGGTGAGGGCCTGTTCGTTGAGGTCGGCCAGTGCGACGGTGGCGCCCTCGGCGGCGAACCGGGTCGCCATGGCCAGGCCGAGACCCTGTGCGGCGCCGGTGATGGCGACGACCCGTCCCTGGTAGCGGTTCACTTGGTGTCTGCTTTCGTGGTGTGGGGAGTGAGGAAGGCCCGCAGGGCGTCGGCCACCGAGCTCGCCTGCCAGTTGTCTGCGAAGGTGGCCAGTTCCTCGCGCAGGGCCTGCTCGGGGGCCATGCCGTCGATCCGGTGCAGCAGCGTCTTGAGCCGTTGCTGCGCGGGGCTGTGGCGGTCGGCCAACTGGTGGCAGATGCGGGTGGCGGTGGCGTCGAGGTCGGCTTCGGGCACGATCGCCTGGATCCATCCGGTGTGCGCGAAAGCGGTCGCGGGCAGCAGCTCGCCGGTGAGCAGGAGTCGGCGTGACAGGCCCCGCCCGACCGCGCCGGGCAGCCTGACGCTGGACCCGCCGGCCGGTACGAGCCGCCGTTGGAGGTGACCGTCGCCGATGAGGGTGGTGTCGGTGGCGACGACGACATCGCAGGCCAGCGCGAGTTCGAGGCCCCCGGCGACGGCGTGACCGTGCAGCACGGCGACCCAGGGTTTCGGGCTGGCCGCGATACGGCTGAAGCAGGCCGATACGTCGGTCAGGAAGTCGACCGGGTTGTCGCCCCGCTCGTGCAGCTCCAGGAACTGGTGGAAGTCCCCGCCGGCACAGAAGCTCGGCCCGTTGCCGGCCACGGCGATGACCGCTGTGCCGGGGTCGGCCTCGGCGCTGGTGATCTGTTTGTCCAGGGCTTCTATCAGGGTGACGTCGAGGGCGTTGCGCCGCTCGGGGCGGTTGAGCAGCAGCCACCGGACGGTGCCGCGTTGCTCGACGAGGAGGGGGGCCGTGTCGGTGGTCACTGTGCCTCTCGGCTGGAAAGTTCGGCGCGTCGGCGGTTGCGCAGCAGGTAGCGCTGGGTCTTGCCGCTGGGCGTCTTGGGCAGGGCGTCGATGAAGTGGATGGTGCGTGGGTAGGCGTGGGCGGCGTAGCGGGTCTTGACCAACTGCTGCAGTTCGGTGGCCAGTTCCGGGGAGGCGTCGCCGGCGTCGCGCAGGACGACGTACGCCTCGATGACCTCGCCGCGGACCTCGTCGGGTGCGCCGATGACGCTGCACTCGGCGACCGCGGGATGCTGGGCGAGGACGCTCTCGATCTCGAACGGCCCGATCCGGTAACCGGCCATGATGATGACGTCGTCGTCGCGTGAGGAGAAGAAGCAGTCACCGTCGGCGTCGATGCGCCCGGCGTCGCCGGTGAGGTAATAGCGGCCGTCGGGGGTGAACTTGGAGTGGCTCTGCCCGGGGATCTGGTAGTCGCTAAAGGTCATCAGCGGGCTTTCGGCGACGTCGATCGCGACCCGGCCGAGCACGCCCGGTCCGGCGGGCTCGTCCTTGTCGTCGGCCAGGACGGTGAGGCTCCAGCCGGGCACCGCCCGGCCCATCGACCCGGTCTTGAGCGGACGGGCGAGTTCGCGATGGTGGTGGTTGGCCAGGGGCATGCCGATCTCGGTCTGGCCGAAGTGGTCGTGCACGGCCAGGCCGAGCGCGGCGCCGGCCCACTCGTTGACCTCGGGAGTCAGCGGCTCACCCGCGCTGGACGCCCGTTCCAGACGCAGCCCCTGCGGCACCGGCACCGACGAGGAGCGCAGTCCCCGGTACACGGTCGGGGCGGCGGCGAAGTCGGTGACCTGGTGGTCGACGAGGGTGCGCCAGGTCGTCTCCGGGGAGAACCCACCGGACAGCAGCAGGCTGGGAATGCCGGCGGCCATCGGAGCGACGATGGCGGAGTACAGCCCGTAGGCCCAGCCTGGATCGGCGGCGCACCAGTAGCCGCTGCCTGGGGTGACACCGAGACCGTACTCCAGGTAGACCTGCCATCCCGCGATGTAGGAGACGGGGTGGATGACTCCCTTGGGCTTGCCGGTGGTGCCGGAGGTGAACATGTGCACCAGCGGGCCGTTCCCGCTGGTGGTGACGGCGGGCACCGGCTCCGGCGACGCGGCCGCGACGAGGTCGGCCAGCACCACGTCACCGCGCGAGGTGCCGGTTCCGGTGACGACGAGGCGGCGCTGGGGGTCGTCCGGAATGTCCGGGCCCGGGTCCAGTTTGTGGCGCTGGTCCGGGTCGACGACCACCACGTGCGCGCCGGAGCCTTCCAGGCGCAGGGCGATGGCCTGGGGCGCGAACGCGGTGAACAGCGGGACGTAGACCGCACCGAGCCGCCAGATCGCGAGAATGACCGTGACCAGGTCGGTGCCCTTGCCCATCAGAGTCGCCACCCTGTCACCCGGGCCGACGCCGAGGCCCTGCAGCGCCCGCGCGTAGCGGTGCGAGTCCGCGGCGAGCTCGCCGAAGGTCAGCGCGGAGGCCTTTCCGGCGCTGTCGACCACGGTGAACGCTGTGCGGTCGGCGGGGTGACGGTCGCACAGCAGCCCGGCGACATCGAGTGCCGGAGCCGCGAAGGTCGCGGTCAGCTCGGCGACGCGGTCCGCGGCGCTCACGCCTGGTCCTTGCGGTCGATGATGGGCAGGACCAGGCGGCTGAGGTGGTTCGGGCCGTGGTGGATGTGGTTGATCGCGGGAATCATCTGCTCCTCGCCCTCGTGAGCGATGACACCGCCGGTGTTGGTGTTGCGGTCGTAGCGGGGGAAGTTGCTGCTGGAGACGTCCACGCGGATGCGGTGACCGGGCAGGAACACATTCGAGGTGGCGGTCATGTCGATGGTGATCTCGTAGACCGTGCCCGGCTCCATCAGTTCTTCCGAGGCCAGGCCGCCCCGATAGCGGGTGCGCAGGATCCCGTCGCACAGGTTGATCGCCTTGCCGTCGGGGAAGACGTCGACGAGCTTGGCGGTGAAGTCGGTGTCCACCGCCGACGACGAGACGAACAGTTGCAGGCTGACCGGGCCGGTGACCTCGACAGCCTCCTCCAGTACGGGAGTGGCGAAGCACAGGACGTCGTCGCGGCCGGCGACCGTCCGCTGGTCGACCGGGCCGCAGAACCCCGGCGTCGTCGGCATCGACGCCCCGCCCGCCGAGGGAACCGGGCGGCGCGGGTCGTAGAGGTAGGTCTCGTGCCCGGCGCCGGTCGGCGCCTCGGTCGTCAACACGCCATCGCCGTCGGCGGTGTTGGCGCGGCCGGTGCTCGTGAGGTGGAAGTCGGTCCACCTCGTGTCGGGCAGCGGCCACTCCTGCTCGTCACGCCACTGGTCGATGCCCATCACGAAGATCTTCACCGGCGCCACGCCGTCCAGAGCGGTGGTGTCGCCCCGCAGCCAGCGGTCGAAGAACTTCACATGCAGGCCGGACAGGCCCATCAACCGGGCACCGGCCAGCGGGCCGAAGGAGCGGTCGCGATAGACGCCGTCCGCGGCGGGGCCGTGGTCCCACGGGCCGATGATCAGCCGTTGCCCCTCACGCGCCTGCGCGGTACCCGCCTGTCGGCGGGCGGCGGTGTAGGTGCGCAGGGTCTGCCCGATGTAGAGGTCGTACCAGCCGCCGATGTTCAGCGCCGGGACGGTGACGTTCTTGAGCTCGGGCGTGAGCTCCATGGCATCCCAGTACCCGTCGTGGGAGGGGTGGGCCATCCAGTCGTCCCACCACTTCCCGTAAGCCGCAAGGACAGGAACCTCGGCCGTCGGCAGCACATCGTTGAGAACCTCGGGGGACAGGACCGCCTGACCGAGCTGCTGCAGCTGGGACGCGGTGTCCTCGCCGGCGGCCAGGGACCGCTGGGCGTCGGCCGCGTACATGATGGCGTTCCACATCGTGACGAGGCTCAGCGAAAGCGCACCGCCCGCGGAGTACCAAGGCGCCTCGTAGTTGTCGATCGAGGTGACGGCCGGTGCGATCGCCTTGAGACCGGGGACGCCGGTCACGGCGGTCTCCCACTGGACCATCCCGAGGTAGGACCCTCCGTACATGCCCACGGTGCCGTCGGACCACGGCTGGTCGGTGATCCAGGCGACGGTGTCCTCGCCGTCGTTGCGGTCGGCCATGTGGGGAACGAACTCGCCCTCCGAGCGGTGGGTACCACGGCAGTCCTGCACCACCAGCG
Source organism: Streptomyces akebiae (assembly GCF_019599145.1). NCBI lineage: Bacteria > Bacillati > Actinomycetota > Actinomycetes > Kitasatosporales > Streptomycetaceae > Streptomyces > Streptomyces akebiae. Next base: position 10,198,325 of record NZ_CP080647.1, read on the forward strand.
CGTAGCCGGCCTCCAGCAGGGCCTGAAGGTCGGGCATGAGCGCATGGCCGACGCCCCATATGACGTCCTTGCCGTACGGCAGGCGCACGAGCAGCGCCGGAGCCTTCCCCTCGACCGGACGCCACACGTTGGCGGCGAGGGCCACGCCGTCACGCATCGGGACCCGGACGTCTATGTCGTATAGGTGCTGCATCGGTGCTCCTCGTCGAGCCGACGGCATGGTGGGTGAATGCGGGTACGTTAAGAGGTACGTTCGTACCCTGTCAATTACCGCACGCGGTGACCTCGTCCCCTTTCCTTCATGGGGTCTCGGGCGCCCCGCCGTTCGGGGTTGGGGTCGCTACGACGTGACGAAGCCAGGTCGGCGAATGGTGGAGCGTTCGAGGCGGGATCGTCGGCGGTACAGCGATCGTCCTGCGCGGGACGGGTACGCACTCACCGAGGCCGGGAACCCATGCCGTCCGGTGCTCACATGACCCGACCCGGTACTCCCTGCGGGTGTCCGCCGATCGAAGGTCCCGGCGCGATGTCACCCAGCCGCTGCTACTGATCGGCAGACTTGGGCCGGTTGGGGGGCAAGCGGGGTCGGCCCCGGTGGGCCGCCCCGCACGTCATGCGCCGACCGCGGCCACACCTACGGCATCCATCGCTGCTGCCTGCGGGAGCGCGCAGAGTCGGACGAATCGCCGAGTCCGCGATCGTCTGGCTCCACTGCCCTCACCCACAGCCGGGCGGACGAGTATCCCGCCCGCCCGGCCAAGGTCACCGTGATCGCGCTCCGCGGACTCCTGAGCCGCGGTGGCCGGCGCACGTAGCGCACAGTCGGCGTGTCGATCTGCTCGGCGAACGTCTTTCGGCAGCGTGCCGGAGCATCGCAGCGCCGACGGCGAACGGCCAGGGGGACGCACCGACGCCGCCTGCCGTTGCTCGATCGAGCAACGGCAGGCGGCGTCGGTGCGTCCCCCTGGTGCCCTGTCAGCCCGGAATCACCGGCAGGACGATGCGAGAGGGCCGCTCGGGGTCGTGGTAGATGTGCTGGCGGGCCACTCGGGCCGTGGTCGCGCTGTCCTCGGGTTCGCCCGTGTTGAGGTTGCGGTCCCAGCGGGGGAAGTTGCTGGAGGTGACCTGTACCCGTATCCGATGGCCTGCGCGGAAGACGATGCTGGTCGACCACAGGTCCACGACGTGCTCGGCCGGCTCGCCCGGCGTCGCCGCGCGCACCCGCACGATGCCGTCGGTCACATTGCGGGAGACGCCGTGCTCGTCGACGTCGCACAGCCGTGCCACCCAGTCGGTCGAGGGCCCGTCCGTGGCGGCGAAGAGCACCGCCCGCACGCGGCCTGTCACCTCGGTGTCCTCGGTGAGCGGTTCGGTGGTGAAGACCAGGACGTCCTCACGCTCCTCCACGGCCGTCTGGTCGAGCGGTCCGGGACGGAAGTCGTCGGTCATGAGCAGCGCGCCACCGGTGGTGGGCACCGGGTTCATGGGGTCGTAGGTGAACTCCTCGGGCTGCTCGGCGGTGGACGGCGGCTCAGGGGTCAGGCTTCCGTCCGCGCGCAGGTGGAAGTCCCTCTCCACCGCCCGTGACAGGGGCCATTCCGTCTCCTCGCGCCACTGGTTGATCCCCATGACGAACAGCAGCACCTTGCCGGTGTCCGGCTCCAGTGCCTCATCGTCACCGATCGTGTGCTGGAACCAGTCGAACTGCATGTCGGTCAGGCGTCCGCGCATGCCCATCAAGGCGGAGTTGGCGCCGAACCCGAAGTTGACGTCGCCGATCACGTGCTGCTGGTTGGCGTGACTCCACGGCCCCACGACCAGCGTGGCGGACCGGCCGGCGCGGCGCATGGCGGTGAAGTTGTCGAGGGTGCCCTGAACGAAGATGTCGTACCAGCCGCCGACCTGGAAGGTGGGCAGGTCCACCTCGTCGTGCCTACCCGCGACGGTGCAGGACCGCGCCCACTCGGGCTCCCGCCGGGACCGCTCATAGCCCAGCTCGGGAAGGTCGTGCCGGACGAACGCGGGGAAACGCCCGGCGGGCAGTTCGCCGTAGCCGCCGCCCGCCAGGCCGTCGAGGTCCTGCACCAGGCTGACGAGGCTGCCCCCGAGCGTGGCGGGGTCGGCGCCGTGCCGGCGCATCAGCGCGTCGGGGCCCATCATGAGGGTCCAGGGTGCGGTGATGCCGAGCTCGATCGCACCGCCGCGTGTCCACAGTCCGTCGTCCGGATCGGACCACGTGACCATCGGTGCGATCGCCTTCAGCTCCGGTGGCTTGGACAGCGCCGCCATCCACTGTGTGTTGCCGAAATAGCTGGCGCCGATCATGCCGACGGAGCCGTTCGCGCCGGGGAGGGCGGCGGCCCACCGTACGGTGTCGTAGCCGTCGCTCTCCTCGTGGGTCCACGGGTCCCACTCTCCCTCGGAGGCGAACCGGCCACGGGTGTCCTGGATGACCACCATGAAGCCACGCCGAGCCGCCGCCAGCGGATCGAGGATGCCGGCCAGCAGGGGCATCTGCTTGCCGTACGGCAGCCGGGTCAGCAACACCGGCCACGGCCCCGTGCCGGCGGGGCGGTAGACATCGGCGCGCAGCACCGTGCCGTCACGCATCTCGGCCGGAACGTCGAACTCGATCCGGATATCTGCCATGTACCGCTCCCTCGCGTGTGACGACGCTGTCACGCGACATGGTCGAACCTGGCCCCCGTCCCGCACTACACCCGAACGGGGGTGGCCACGGCGTTCGCGGGGGCGTCACGCCGCCGCGTTCAGCAGGTCGGCAAGCACCTCGGGCCTCTCCAGGGCGATGAAGTGGCCCGCTCCCGGCACCTGTGTGAAGTCGGCGGCGGGCAGCAGGTGCTTGTTGGCCAGCCTGTCCGAGGGCCGTGACCAGTCGTGCTCCCCGTAGACGAGGTGGACGGGCGCCTTCACCTCGGGGTAGCGCGAGCGGGCCGCGATGAGGCTCGGCAGGCTCTGGTACACGGCCCGGGCGACGGTCGGGTAGCCGGGGCGGCTGCCCACCTGAAGGAGCTCGTCCACGTAGTCCTCGCGCAGAGCGGCGTTGTCGCCCAGGCCGCCCTGGAGGATCTTGGTGATCACGGGCTTCGGCTCCACCCCGGCGATCACCGGGCCCACTCCGGGCAGGAGAACACCGGTGATCACCACGCGGGCGAGGAGGCTGGACCGGGCGATTCCGTCGCGGAAGTCGTACGTGTTGACCGCGACGACGCGCCGGACCCGCTCCGGAAGGTCGGCCGCGGTGGTCAGGGCGAGGACCGCCCCCATGGACTCCCCGACCAGGGTCACGTCGTGGAGGTCGAGTTCGGTCAGAAGCCGCTCGACGCCCACGCGCATGGCCGGCTCGTCGTACGACGCCCCGGGCACGATCTCGGAGTAGCCCATCCCCGGCAGATCCAGGGCGTACACGGTGTACCGGTCCGCGATCAGCGGGATGAGGTGGCGGAAGTGCTCGGCCTGGGTGCGCACGGTGTGCAGCAGGACCAGCGGGGCACCCGTACCCGCCTTGAGGTAACGCAGTGTTCCCTCGCGGCCGCCGGATCCCGCGCGCGGGGCGATGGTGTGGGTCGTGGTCCCCGGAATGTGGATCGTGGGGCGGGTTTCCTGGCTGGGCATCTCGCCGACTCCTCGTGTGTGAACGTGTGTGAACGTGTGAGCGCTGGGCTTGGGTGACTCGGGCACGGTCCGGCAGGGGCGTGAGGGCCCGTGGCGCGCGGCGCCGGCGGGCCCTCACGCCGTGTGGCCTACTTCGCCAACTGGGGGTACAGCCCGGCCAGGTCGCCGGCGAGGCCTGCCTTGACCTGCCGCGTGATGTCGTCGGCGAGGACCTCGTACGCGCCTGCCTCGACGCCGTCGAGGGCGAGCGCGGCGACGTCGCGCGGGTCGGACTTGGGGCCTTCGGCGCCCGCCGCGAGGTCGGTGTCCACGTATGCCACGTGCAGTCCGGTGACGGCGATGCCGCGGGGCTGGAGCTCCAGACGCAGGGAGTTGGACTGCGACCACAGGGCGGCCTTGGAGGCGCTGTAGGAGCCGCCGAGGGCCAGCCAGGAGAGCACGGAGTGCACGTTGAGGATGTGGCCGCCGCCGTTGCCCTCGATGATCGGTACGAAGGCCCGGGTGAGCAGCAGCGGCCCGTAGAAGTTGGTTTCGAACTCCCGGCGTACGTCGTCGACGGGGGAGTCGAGGAAGGAGGCGCCGACCGCGGCACCGGCGTTGTTGATCAGCACGGTGACATCCTGCGCCTGTGCGGCGGCCGCGGCCACGGAGGCCGGGTCGGTGACCTCCAGCGCCACCGGGACCGCGTCGGGATGCGTCACGGTCCGCGGGTCGCGGGCCGTGGCGTACACCTTGCCGGCGCCGCGCGCATACAGCTCCTCCGCCAGGGCCTTGCCGATGCCGCGGCTGCCGCCGGTGACGAAGACGTTCGCGCCCTTCAAAGCGGTCATGAGTGCCTCCACAGGCTTGAAAACTAATCGGTTTCCATCACAGTAAACCGATCGGTTTCCGAGCGCAAGCCGTACTGTCCGGGAATGCGTCGCCGGGGCTCGCGGTCGCTCACTGCTTCGCGTGGACGCTTCGGGCGTTGGTGGCGCGGTGGCGGGGCGGCGGGGAGTCCGGTCCGGGTGCGGCCGAGGTGACGCTGGGCCGGGGTCGGCACGCTCGCCCTCGGCGCACGCCCTGGCTCGGGCTGCGGAAACCGATCGTTTTCCATTTCCCGTGATTCGGGTTAATCTCGCGGTATGACCACCGAAGTGAAAGCAAGTCCGAGGGAGCGGCTGCTGGAGGCGGCGGCCACACTCACCTACCGAGACGGTGTCGGCGTCGGTGTCGAGGCTCTCTGCAAAGCGGCGGGAGTGTCGAAGCGCTCCATGTACCAGCTGTTCGCGAGCAAGGACGAACTCCTGGCAGCGAGCCTGAAGCAGCGCGCTTCTGTCTTCGTTGCGACTCTCCTGCCCACGGCGGACGACGGCCGGTCGCACCGCGAACGCATCCTGCATGTCTTCGAGCGGGTGGAAGCGCAGTCGGGTGCACCCGAGTTCCGCGGCTGCCGTTACCTGGCCGCACAGGTCGAGCTCAAGGATCAGAGCCACCCAGCGAGCCGGGTGGCCCACCAGGTCAAGGCGAACCTGACGGAGTTCTTCCGTTCCGAGGCCGAGCAGGGCGGGGCGGACGATCCCGACCTGCTGGCTCGACAGCTCAGCCTGGTCTTCGACGGCGCCAGTGCCCGCGCGGGAATCGGAGCCGACAAACTCACGGGCCTCATCGCGCCCACGACGATCACCCTGCTCGACGCGGCGGGCGTGCGCTGACGCATCGCCTCTCCGGGAAGGTGTGAGGCCGCGTTTTGCCGCTCCGCACGGCGACCGCCGAAGTCCTCGGACCTCACCGGTTCGGAGCGGACCGCGCCCTGGCCGACTGTGGCCGGAGGTCGTCGTCGCACCGCGCTCCACGGAACGGGATCATGTCGACCCCGTGCTCGGAACGGGATCATGCCGACCCCGTGCTCGGCCGGGCTCGACGCGTCATGTGCTGACCGGGCGCACCGAAACCCGCTGCGGGTGTCGCCGACCGGTGGGCACCGCAACGACACCACCCGGCTGCCGCCCTCAGCTCCCGCCCTTGGGCCGACACTCTCGGGCCGGAGCCGAACAAACGAGGCGGGCCCCGGCGCAGGCCCCCGCACGTCATAGGCCGAACCGCGGCTACGCCAGGACATCTGCCGCCGCCTCCTGTGCGAGCGCCGCATCACACCGGGGATCGCCCGGCGTGGCCGCCGACGCTGAACTGCCGTCCGTCCGTGTGGCGTTGTGAAACCATCCCGACCTGCCTCCTGAAGCCGCCCATGCCGCCTGCCCCCGAGCGACGGCCTGCCTCCCGACCACCAAGATCATCATCGGTGGTGTCCCGGTCCCGGTGATGCGCAGCGGAGTATGGCGTACCGCAACCGTAGTGGCCGAAAATGTGTCTCTCACCGCGCGGCGGGGCGATGCGCCAGACGGTGGGGCTTCGACGCACGGTGGCCTTGGGGGGCTGGAATGAACACATGGGCATTGCCCGGCTACACCGAGTCGTTCGAACTCGGGTCGGGGGCGAGCGGGCGGGTGGTCCTCGCCGTGCACGAGGAGACCGGCGTGCCGGTGGCCGTCAAGTACCTCAGCGAGTCCCTGCGTACCCGGCCGGGTTTCGTGCGTGACTTCCGGACCGAGGCCCGGCTGCTCGGCGGGCTGGAGAGCCCCTTCGTCACCGAGCTGTACGAGTACGTGGAGAGCCCGGACGGCGCCGCCATCGTGATGGAGCTGGTGGACGGCGTCTCGTTGCGTGCCCTGCTGCAGCGGGAGGATCCGCTCGGCCCCGAGGCCGCGCTCGTCATCCTCAAGGGATCACTGCTGGGTCTGGCCGACGCGCACCGCGTCGGCGTCGTCCACCGCGACTACAAGCCGGAGAACGTCCTGGTCGCGCCGGACGGATCCTCCAAGCTGGTCGACTTCGGTATCGCGGTGGACGCGGGCACCAGCGCGGGTGTGGCCGGAACTCCCTCCTACATGGCCCCGGAACAGTGGACCGGTGCGCCCGCCTCTCCCGCCGCCGACGTGTACGCGGCCGCCGCCACCTTCTTCGAATGCTTGACGGGCCACAAGCCGTACCGTGGCGACAACCTCGCGGCCCTCGCGTTGCAGCACGTCGACGCACCCGTTCCCGCCGACGAGGTGCCGGAAGCGGTGCGTGAGCTGGTGCGCCGGGGCCTGGCGAAGGACCCGGAAGAACGGCCCGCGCAGGCCGAGGCGTTCGTCAGGGAACTGGAGGCGGCCGCCGTCGCCGGCTACGGGCCCGACTGGGAGGAGCGCGGCCGTGGGCGGCTCGCCGCGCTGGTGGCCCTGCTGCCGTTGCTGCTGCCGTCGACCCGGGGCACACCCCGCACCACCACGGACACCGCTCGCACGGTCTTGCGCCAGGAACCGGGCCGCGGCGGCGTGCAGGCGTGGCTGCCCGGCCGTTCCGGCATGCTCGTCTCCGGTGCCGCACTGCTCCTCGGAGCCGTCCTCACCTTCGGGGTCCAGCACGCCCCCGGCGGCGGCACCGGGCAGGTGGCACAGGCCCTTGCCACCACCGGCGCCGAGGCAGGCGCGGACACGGCGGCGCCCCCGGCCCCGACGGTCTCCCCTTCCTCGTCCCCGACACCCACCGACTCGGCCGATCAGTCGCCCTCTCCCACCCTGTCGCCCTCGGACGCCGAGCCCACCCCCACCGATGAACCCTCGTCCTCCGCCACGACGGACGGGACCACGGAGACGACCGAGCCCGCGGGCGCGACCACCACGCCGCCACCGACGACGACTTCCCCCACCCCGGTCACCGCCCCAGCCGTCAAGGATGTCGCGGTGACGGGCTTCCGGCAGACGGGTCCGGCGACCGCCACGGCGACCATCGACATCGTCACGGACGGCACCGGACCGGTCTCCCTCACCGTCTCGTGGTTCGCCGGCGACTCAAGAGGACAACTCGGCACCGCGGACGGCGCGTCCCAGACCTTCGAACGCAGCGGCGCCACCCAGTACACACTCACCGTCGACCACGCCTTCCGGAGCACCGGCTGCTACTGGGCGGTGCAGGCCACAACCACCCCGACCTCCGCCGACGGCGGCGCCTCCCAGCAGCTACTGACCAGACGGTGTGACATCCGATGACCACGCAGAACGACGACCACAGACCCACGCCGGCGGAAGCCGTCGAGCCCACCCTGGCGCTGCCGGACTCGGTGACGCTGGTGGAGGGCTCCGGCGACGCACCCACGCAGGTGCCGACGGGCACCGAAGCCGACGAGCCCACCAGGGTTCTTCCGACCGCCGACGCGTCCGCCCCCACTGTGCACCTCGGCCCCGCCTCCACTGTGCACCTAGGTCCCGCCCCGACTGTGCGCCTAGGCCCCGCCTCTACCGTGCACCTAGGCCCCGCCTCCACCTTGCACCTCGGCCCCGCAGACGGTCGCGTCCCCCTTGACGAGGCGGCCTCCGCTGACGCCGAGCGCGCCGAGCACGCCGAGTACAGCGCCACCGTGCTGGCCAGCCACTGGATACAGAGACCCGAACCCGACGAGACCCTCGTCGAGGAGACCGTCGAACAGCGCTCCAGGTCCACGATGAACGGGTCGCCGCCCCCTGATCGCATCGAAGGCACGGTGCTGCGTTTCGGCCCTGGTGTGACCAGCGCCGTCGCGCAGCGGACCCACCGCACGCTGCCCGCCCTGCCGCCGCCCCGCGCACCACGGCGCCGACGGCTGCGTCGACACGCTCTGCCCGCGCTGGTGGTCCTCGGCGTCCTCGCGTTCCTCGCCTGGCAGCGGGTCGGGCCGCCCCTCAAGGTCGGCACGGTGACGGTCACGGCGCGGCCTGCCGCCCTTGAGTGTGAGGGCACCGCGGACATCGTCGGTGTCGTCGCCACGAACGGCCGTCCGGGCACGTTCTCCTACCGCTGGGTCCGAAGCGACGGCACCAAGTCGCAGGTCCTGAAAGAGGTGATGGTCCAGGGACAGAGACAGGCACGCGTGCACCTGCGGTGGACCTTCCAGGGCAAGGGCCACCGCACGGCACAGGCCGAACTGCGCATCCTCTCCGCAGGCCCCCACACGGCCGGCACCCGCTTCACGTACGACTGCTCCTGACCGCCGCTGTCGGGAGCCGGCCGGGGGTTCGTGAGCAACCCGGGAGGCGGCTCGGGACGCCTGTGCTCTCCTGCCCGGCATGCTGACGTGACGGAACGCGTGCACAGCGAAGCCGAAGTGCCGTTTTCATCGTGGTGCGGCTGAGGCGGCGTACTGAGGCTCGAAGCCGATTCGACGAAAAGCTGACCGTTGTCATCGGGCTGGCATTCGGAGTGCTCATCGCGCCGACCGCGTCAGGCAAGGGGACATTCGACACCGTCGGCCAACTCGCGCAGGGCGCCCGGCGGACGGTGGGGCGACCGCGTCCCTCGGAGCGACCGGCGTGACGGCAGCGGCTTGAGCGACGGAGGTGACCGTAGGGGACGGAGCGACCGAGGTGAACGCGGCGGTGACCGCGGCGGTGGGCTGCACGTAGGACGCCGGGGGAGCGGGGGCGGCTACGGCGGTGGCCGGAAGACCAAACGGGAGATCTTCGATGGCTGGGATTATGACGGCTGGAATTCGAGGCAGGGCAACTCTGACGAGGGGGCGGTGGACCCTCGTCTGCGGTTCCTAGGCCGTACATCGCCACGACGTCGGTCTGCGGGGAGCGGCAGCCGTAGCGGGCCGGTGGTGCATCCGTGGGCCGGTCGCGCGCGGAACACTGCGGTGTAGGGGCGGTGTGGGCCGCGTCGGCAGGTGGAAGAGGTGGTCGTGTGTCCGCAACCGAGGACACGAGAGACGTGCTGGTGGTCGGGGCCGGTGTGGCCGGGCTCGCGTGCGCACGGGATCTGCTGGCGGCCGGTGTCGGGGTACGGGTGCTGGAGGCCGGTGACGAGGTCGGCGGGCGGATGCGTTCGGACCGCGTCGAGGGGTTCGTGGTGGACCGCGGGTTCCAGGTGGTCAACACGTCGTACCCACAGCTCCGGCGCCGCGTCACACTGAAGGACCTGAGACTGCGGCCCTTCACCCCCGGTGTCCTCATCCACAGCCCCTCGGGCCGGCTCCGCTTCAGCGACCCCACTCGTCGCCCCCGTACGCTGCCCGACCTGCTGCCGGGCCGTCTCGCCGGGCCTCGTGACCTGGCCGCCCTCGGCCTGCTGTCCGCCCGCGACATGCTCTCGTCCCCCCGCCGACTGAAACGGCTCGCGGACACCACCACCCGCACCGCGCTCGCGGACGCCGGGTTCTCCGAGGCATTCGTCGAAGGCTTCTTCCGCCCCTTCCTGTCGGGAGTCTTCCTGGAGGACGACCTGGAGACCTCCGCCCGGATGTTCCACCTGGTGTGGCGGAGCATGCTGCGCGGCACCCTGTGCCTGCCCACCGAGGGCGTCGGAGCGGTTCCCCGGGCTCTCGCGGCCGCCCTGCCCCAAGGTGCCGTGCGGCTGGAGAGCCCCGTGGCGGGGCTCACGGACGACGGGGTGCTGACGGCCGAGGGCCGGGAGATCCCCGCACGCGCGGTCGTGGTCGCCACGGGCCCCGGCGCCGTCGGCGTGCTGCTGCCCGGGGTCGCCCTTCCCGGCTACCGGACCGTGACGACGTACTACCACGTCACCTCGCGTTCCCCCCTCGGCGAGCCGACCCTGCTCGTGGACACCCGGCGCCGGTTCCTGAACACCTGTGTCCTCAGCGACGTCGTGCCCGCCTACGCCCCGCCGGGCCACGCCCTCGTCGCCACGTCGGTCCTCGGCCGTGAGGAGGAGGGCGGGGAGGCCCAGGAGGCGGGGGAGCGGCGGATCCGGGAGGCGCTCGGCGAGGCGTACGGCGTCGGCACGGGCGACTGGACCCTGCTGACCGTCCGCCGCATCGGGGACGCGCTGCCCGCCATGGCGCCGCCGCAGCCGCTGACCCGCACCACACGCGCGGCACCGGGCCGCTACGTGTGCGGCGACCACCGCGCCACCGGCTCCGTCCAGGGCGCGCTGGCCTCCGGGGCACGGGCGGCGCGCGAGGTACTGCGGGACCTACGACGCTGAGGCGCGTGGCCGTCGTCCCGTCGGGGCGGGCCGTCGCCGGGAGCCGCGGTTGTCAGGACTTCCATCGACTGCATCTGGGCGACTCTGAGGGCCCAGACGGGCCGGCTCGACCGCCCTGTGGATGGCCCATCAGCTGCGCGCGGCGAAGGCGCTGCGCGAGATCCGGGCCACGGGTTCGCCCGGCGCTACCGCAAGGCGGCGGAGGACACCATGGAGAGGCGCGGAGGTCTCAACGGTCTCGTCGGGCCGAGGGTCGTCAGGCCGATCTGCAACGACCGTTTGAGCCTTGTCGCAGCACTGGTCTGGTCTTTGAGCATCGCGGTGATGTCGGGCTCAACCTGGGTTCCAGCCCTGCGGTCACCTCGTCGTGGTTGGGGTCCTGGACGGCCAGGAGTTCGCCAGCCACGGTCATGGCGGCCCAGAAGCCGGATGGTGAGCCGCGCCCGTCCCGGAACCGGGTTCTGACGAAGCAGAGGAAGATCTTCGTGAGCTCCCCGGTACGAAACCACGCGAGCAGGCCGCCGGGACAGCCTCCGCGGGCACCAGCAGCGGCGGTTCCCAACAGGTCGCGGATGCGCTCCTCGTGTTCGTCGAGTACACGGTCCACGATGAAGACGTGCCCGAGACACCCCAGTTGCCGGTCCTCGCGGCCGGCTCGGCGAAGACCTCCTCGTCGCTTTGCCCTGCGGCGAGCATCTCCTGCGCCACCAGAACCAGCGCGCCCTCGCCCAGCCCGTGACTCGTGGCGAGAGGCTACCGTGATGTGCGATGGCCGAGTCGGCCGCGAGCCCCCTCGCGCACCGAGGAAGCGCGACGCCTCCTGCGCCACCGGGGTGTGAAGGGCAGCAAAGCCGGATTGCAGCCTGGTGCGCACACAATGGCGCCCTGGAAGGCATCTGATCGATCTTCAGGCCGTTGCGAGAGAGATGTCCGTTCTCTTCGCAGGTTGCTGCGGATTCTCCGGTCACGCGGTCCCGGGCCGGCCGTCGGTGCTGCATCAACCAGCCGAAGGTGCGCTCGATCACCCGCCTCTTTGGCAGGGGGTCGGATCCTCTCGCTCGTGGCCGCTGCACCCATCGACAACGATGCCCAGTGCGGGGCCGTGGTGGAAGACGCTGTTCTGGCAACCGCCGTCGGCCCAGACCTTGGTCACGTTGGGATGTGCTTCGGTCCAGGTCGTCGAGCAGGAGCTTGCCGAGAGTGGTGTCGTGCACGTTCGCGGCGGTGAGGAGGACGGCCGGCACCAGATATCGGTGATCAGGTGCCACTGGAATCAATGCCCTCTTCAGCGCCAGTCAGGCACGCCCGAGACAGGCGGCAGCTGGGATTCGATCTTCGCTCGCATCTCCCGCATCACGGAGACGATGCGGGACTCGTGCTCGGGGGTCAGACGGGCCACCGGGACCGAGCAGCTGATGGCATCGGTGGCCGGGGTCGTATAGCGGAGAGCGAACCCGAACCCGGCGATGCCGATAACGGTTTCCTCGCGGTCTATGGAGTAGCCGCGTTCGCGGATCCGGGCCAGGTCGGCGTGGAGGGAAGCGCGGGTGGTGTGCGTGTTCTCCGTGAGGGCGGTCAACGGCCCCTTCGGAAGAGGAAGGTCGTCGTCGCGGCGCTCGGCGAGGAGGGCCTTGCCGAGTCCGCCGGCATGGGCCGGGACGCGACGGCCGACGCGGCTGATGGTGCGCAGGTACTCGTGGGACTCGCGAGTGGCGAGGTAGACGACGTCCGGGCCGTCGAGCCGGGCCATGTGGATCGTCTCGCCGAGGGCGTCCGACGCCTCATCGAGGTAGGGGCGGACGACCCTGATGCGCCGGTCGCCGTCGAGATAGCTGGTGCCGGTGAGCAGTGCGCGGATGCCGATGCCGTAGAGCGAGCCGGTGACGTCGGTGCGGACCCAGCCGCAGTCGACGAGGGTCTGCAGCAGTTGGTACATGCTGCTGCGCGGCACGTCCAGTTCCTCCGCGAGCTGGTCCAGGCGTGAGGGCTGCTCGCCTCGCCCGGCCAGGAGTTCCAGCAGCGCGACGGTTCGGGCCGCCGACTTCACCCCACGGACACCCGTTTTCTCGACCATGAACTCATCGTAGGCGCGCGCCAATTCGTGACGGCACACCCATTGACCCGTCCTGTTCACAGACCTAGCCTGCATCTGCATACGTAGACGGCATCTGTATATAGGGATGGCTCATGGCAGGGATCAGCATCGAGGTCGCACGGGTCGCACAGCGGCTCCGGGGCGGAATGGCGGGTGGGGTTCTGTCCTTCCCCCTCACCAGCTTTCGGGATGACGGCGGCCTCGACCTGGACGCATACCGGGTATACCTGGCCGACCGGCTGGCCACCGCCCCCGGCGCGGTGTTCCCTGCCTGTGGCACCGGCGAGTTCTTCTCGCTGGACGAGGACGAGTACCGGGCGGTGGTACAAGCCACGGTCGAGCTCGCTGACGGGCGCCTCCCGGTGGTCGCGGGCATCGGCTACGGCTGGGCCCAGGCCATCCGGTTCGCCCGCATCGCCGAGGACGCCGGCGCCGACGCCGCGCTGGTACTGCCCCACTACCTGGTCAGCGCCCCGCAGGAGGGCCTGGTGGAGCAACTGCGCCGGATCGCCGGGGGCACCCGGCTGCCGCTCATCGCCTATCAGCGCGGACAGGTCGCCTTCACGGCAGCCTCTTTGCGGCGAGTCGCGGAGATTCCGAGTGTCATCGGGCTCAAGGACGGCCACAGCGACCTCGACCGGCTCCAGCGCCTCACGTTCGCCGCGCCCGAGGACTTCCTCTTCTTCAACGGGGCCGCCACTGCGGAGATCCAGGCCCGTGCGTACGCCACCGTGGGCGTCCCTGCCTACTCCTCTGCCGTCCACGCCTTCGCCCCTGAGATCGCGAACGCCTTCTTCACCGCCCTTGGGCAAGGCGACCACGGCACGGTCGGCAAGCTGCTGCACGATTTCTACGTTCCGCTCGTCGAACTCCGAGACCGGGTGCCGGGCTACGCCGTGTCCCTGGTGAAGGCCGCCGCCCGGCTGCGCGGCCTCCCGGTCGGCCCGGTGCGTGCCCCGCTCGCCGACCCTGGCCCGGCCGACCTGTCGGACCTGGAGAAGGTGCTGGACCACGGGCTGAGCCTGGTCGGCGCGGTACGACGACCCGCCTGAGAAGTCCCGCACAACGATTCGTCCGACGCGGCCGTCGGCACCCCGCCGTGCCCTGCCGGGCTCCTCCCTCCGTCACTGCCCCTTTCCGCCCCGCGGCCTCCTCGCTCGACAGTTCAAAGGAGAACTGCCATGCCTCTTCTCGTAGTCGGGATCAGTGTCCTGGTCCTGCTGCTCCTCATGACCAGGCTGAGACTGAATGGCTTCGCGGCACTGCTGCTCGTGGCGGTCGGCGTCGCGCTGGTCCAGGGAATTCCGGTGGCGACCATCCCAGACGTCCTCTCCGAGGGCATCGGGGGTCAGATCGGCGACACCATGCTCACCATCGGGCTCGGCGCCATGCTCGGCCGGGTCATGGGTGACTCCGGCGCCGCCCAGCGCATCGCAGGCAAGCTCCTCGACGCCTTCGGCCCGCGCTGGGTGCAGGTGGCGATGGTGGTGACCGCGATGCTGATCGGCGTGACCATGTTCTACGAGGTCGCCTTCATCATTATCGTGCCGATCGCGTTCACGCTGGTCAGGGTCACGGGGGCACCGCTGCTGTGGGTCGGTTTGCCGATGTCCATCACGCTGTCGACGATGCACAGTTTCCTGCCGCCGCACCCCGGTCCCACCGCCGTCGCCGCGACCTTCGACGCATCCGTCGGGCTGACCCTGTTCTACGGCCTGTTCATCGCCGTCCCCGCCGGCGCGCTCATCGCCCTGGTCTGGCCCCGCCTGCCGTTCATCAAGGCCATGACGCCCTCCATTCCCCAGGGCCTGGTCGGCGAACGAGAGTTCACCGACGAGGAGATGCCCGGCCTCGGCTGGTCGCTGTTCGTGGCGCTGTTCCCCGTGGCGCTGATCGTGGCGGCTGCCGTGACCGACATGGCCACTTCCACCGAGACCGGGTTCCTGCACTTCGTCGCTTTCATCGGCTCGGCGCCGATCGCGCTGCTGCTGACGCTGTGCCTGGCGATCTGGGCGTTCGGGCCGCGGATCGGCCGGAGCCTGGAGGAGGTCGGCGCCTCCTGCTCGTCCGCGGCCAAGGCGATGGCGATGATCCTGCTGGTGATCGGCGCGGGCGGGGCATTCAAGAACGTCCTCGTCGAGGGTGGGATCTCCGACTACATCAAGGACGCCACCGACGGCTGGTCCATCTCACCGATCATTCTGGCCTGGCTCGTCGCCGTCATCCTCCGCATAGCTCTTGGCTCGGCGACCGTTGCCGTCGTCACGGCCTCCGGCGTGGTGCTGCCGCTCCTGGCGGGGAGCGGGGTCCACCCGGAGGTGATGGTCCTCGCCGTCGCCTGTGGCTCCATCGCGTTCTCTCACGTCAACGACCCCGGTTTCTGGCTCTTCAAGGAGTACTTCAACCTCTCCGTCATCGAAGCGATCAAGGTCCGTACCAGCTATACGACCGTGCTCGCCATCCTCGGCCTGGGCGGCGTCCTGGCCGCCGAGCAGGTACTCGACGTTCTCAACCTCTGAACCACACACGCGACACCTTGGCTCGGAACACTCCGCTCGCCCCGTACCACCTCACCCCAGAAGGGCACCCGATGAGCATCGGACAGCCGACCGTCACGGCGTTCGCCGTCTACCCCGTCGCCGGACGGGACAGCATGGAGCTGAACCTCTCCGGCGCGCACGGCCCCTACTTCACCCGCAACGTCGTCGTCCTCACCGACTCCGAGGGGCGTACCGGACTGGGGGAGGTGCCCGGAGGGGAGAACATCACGCGGACACTGCGGGACGCCGGGTCACTGATCGTCGGGGCCAGGGTGGGCGACTACAAGCGGGTGCTGCGCGCCATAGGTGACCGGTTCGCCGACCGCGACGCCGACGGGCGGGGCACCCAGACCTTCGACCTGCGCACCACCGTCCACGCGGTCACCGCCGTCGAGTCGGCGCTGCTCGACCTTCTTGGACAGCACCTCGATGTACCGGTCGCGGCGCTGCTCGGCGACGGCCAACAGCGGGCTTCGGTCCGGGTACTGGGCTACCTCTTCTACGTCGGCGACCCGGACCGCACCGACCTGGAGTACGTCCGTGAACCCGACTCCCCAGTGGAGTGGTATCGCGTCCGGCACGAGGAGGCCCTCACCTCGGAGGCGATCGTCCGGCAGGCCGAGGCGGCCTACGACCTCTACGGGTTCAGGGACTTCAAACTCAAGGGCGGTGTCCTGGAGGGCGCCGAGGAGGTCAAAGCCGTACGTGCCCTGAAGAACCGCTTCCCCGAGGCGCGGATCACTCTCGACCCCAATGGCGCCTGGTCACTGCGTGAGGCGGTCGAGCTGTGCCGTCCGCTCACCGACACGCTCGCCTACGCCGAGGACCCCTGTGGAGCCGAGGGGGGCTACTCCGGACGGGAGATCCTCGCCGAGTTCCGTCGCGCCACCGGCCTGCCCACCGCGACCAACATGATCGCCACCGACTGGCGCCAGATGACCCACGCCCTGGCCCTCCAGTCGGTCTCCATCCCGCTGGCCGACCCGCACTTCTGGACCATGCAGGGCTCGGTCCGCGTTGCACAGTTGTGCAACGCGATGGGCCTGACCTGGGGCTGTCACTCCAACAACCACTTCGACATCTCCCTGGCCATGGTGACCCACTGCGGCGCCGCGGCCCCCGGTGAGTACAACGCCCTGGACACGCACTGGATCTGGCAGGAGGGACTGGAACGGCTCACCACAGCACCGCCCCGTATCAGCGGCGGTGAGATCGCCGTTCCGGACACCCCGGGCCTGGGCGTCCAACTCGACATGGACCGGCTGCTCGCGGCCCACGAGCTCTACCAGCAGAAGGCGTTGGGAGCCCGCGACGACGCTGTCACCATGCAATACCTCATTCCTGCCTGGGCATTCGACAACAAGCGGCCCTGCCTGGTGCGGTAGGCGAACCGCGTTGGTCGGCCGGCGTCGGCGGTCGACAGCTCAGGTGCATCCCCCCGGCTCGTGGTGGCCGGATGCAGCCGGATGCTCAGCGGCGGGCGCGGTGTACCGCGGAGGACAAGGTACGGGCTGTGGTGACCAGGAACATGCTGCACCGTCCCGAAGTCGCCTTCCGGGCGGCAACTTCGCGTCCACGCTGAACATGACCGTCGGCACACTGTTCCTGGTCAGCGGCTTCTTCCACCACTTCGTCATGGACCGCCCCGCCAACGTCCTGGATTTCGGCATGTCCAACGTCATCTTCAGCTTCGCCATGGGGCTGCTCATCGCCTGCTTCGGCATGTACGGCCGGGTGTCGAGCAAGCTGCCCTACGACAACCCGTACTGGCGGCGCCGCCACCCCCGCGAGGCGGCCCGGGAGGCCCTCGCCGCACGCCGCCGGGCACGCCGGGCGGCGCTCGGCCCCGCACCGGACTCCGCCCCGGCGCCCGCGCTCACGCGGCCCCGCGACCGGGGTCAACGTGGAACTGCCCCGAGGGCCCGCCCGTGGTCCGGGCGGGCCCTCGGGGGACGCGGCCGGGTCACAGGGTGACCATGCGTACCAGGAAGAAGGCGGCGACGAGCAGACCGCCGACCGCGAGCAGGAACAGCCACAGGTGCGGATGCTCCCAGATGCCACCGTCCGGTCGTTCGCGGTGCGCCTCGGCCGTCGACCCTTCGGCGGCGGGGGTCTCACCGGGCGGGGAAAGCTGCTCGCTCCCGGCACCTGCCTCGTGCGGCCTCTTGAGGTTCATCAGCACTCCCTCCGGGCTCGGGACGATCGTCGTCCGATACGGAACAGAAGCCGTATGCGGGGACGCCTCACACCTGCTCTTCCACTCGGAGGGCGCGTCCGGATGCGTGTGCGGAGCGAGCCGCCGGACGGCTCGGCGTCCGGCCTTCCGGTTCCCTCACGGCCGGCGGATCACACGGACTCCGGTGCGGGCTCCTCCCTCGCCGTGGACGCGTCGTCGCCGGGGCGGCCGGCGGAGACCGTGATCCGCACGGCGTCGCCCAGACCGAAGGGGCGCAGGAGCTCCGGATCCGAACGCAGACCCCATCCCGGGCCGCACAGCAGAACATGACTGCGGGTCCGGGCACCGTGGATTCCCCAGCGGATGGCCGCGAGGTGCCGGGCGAGCGGGAGGTTCGCGGTGCTCCGGGACTGCGACCACAGGGCCACGGCGGCCGGGGCGACCCTCCGTACCGTGGCCTCCAGCGCTTCGACCGGCACCGAACCGCCCAGCATCAGGACGCGCAGTCCACGCTCCGCCAGTACGGCGGTGAGCACCTCCAGCGGAAGGGTGTGCAGTTCGCCCGGCAGGCACGCCAGCAGGACCTGGCGCGTGCCCGCGGCTCCGCTCTGGGCCGTGGCGCGGGCGTAGGTGTGGCGGAGGACCGTGGAGATGTGCCAGGACAGCAGGTGCTCCACTTCCACGTACCGGTCGTCGGAGGACTCCCACCTGCGTCCGACGTACCGAAGCGTCGGAACGAGGACCTCCTCCCACGCGGCCATCAGGCCGTACGCGTCCACCGTCGCAGTGATCTGCTCCTGTACGGCCTCGGCGTCCATGCGGACCGCCGCCTGCGCGAGTCCCCGGCACAGTCGGCGCGAGTCGGCGACCGGCGGGACATCCGCCGGGGCCGCGTCCACGAGGGAGAACGGCTCGCCGACCGTTGCGAGAGGGCGGGGACGCGGTGGGCCGGCCGGGGGCGCCCCAGCGGCCGGGGAGTGCCCGGCGCCGGTCCGGCCCGCCTGGGCCTTGGCGGCCCGGGCCGCCTCCGCGGGAGGGAGGCCCTCCGCGGTCAGGCGGCACATCTCCCGCACCATCGCGACGTCCTCGGCCGTCCATCGCCGGTGACGCCCCTCGACCCTGGTGGCAGGCCCGAGGCCGTAGCGGCGGTCCCAGGAACGCAGTGTGGTGGGAGAGATACCGAGCCTGCGCGCGAGCATCCCGGTCGTCATGCCGGCCCCGGTGCCGGGTTCCTCGTGCGCGTCCATCCTGTCGCCTCCGTAGCCGATGTCCCTTGCCTCGATGTCCACCGGGCCTCGGGGCACGGGAGGTATTCCCCGCCCGGCGTCTGGACGGATGCGATGCGGGCCATACGAGCCGTGCGGGCCATACGAGCCATGCGGGCCATGCGCCACGGCAGGTGCGGTGCGCGCGCCCGCCGTCCAAGGAGGGCTTCCCCGGAGCGCGGCGTGGAAGGGACGCCGGGAAAGCGGTCAGACAGCGGGTTCCATCACCCGGCGCAGCGAGTGCAGGGCCCGGCGGATGTGGCTCTTCACCGTGCCCATGGGCAGCCCCGTGAGCTCGGCGATCTGAGCCTGGGTCATGTCGCCGTACACGGCCATGCCCAGTACACGCCGCTGCACGGGCGTCAGACGCTGGAGCTTCTGCAGGACGAGGACGCGGTCGACGGCGGCCTGGCTCTCGTCGACGCCCCAGTACCGCACCGCCTCCTCCTGCTGCGCCGCGGACATGCTCTCGACGTCGGCCCGGCGCGCCCGCGCCGCATGCGCGTCCGCGATCGCGTGGCGCGTGATGCCGACGAGCCATCCGCCCAGCGCGCCGCGCTCCGGGCAGTACCGCTCACGTCCCCGCCAGGCGGCCAGAAAGACCTGCTGGGTGACGTCCTCGGCGTCCCGCTCATCGTTCAGCGAGCGCCGGGCGAGCGTGTGGACGAGGGAGCCCCACCGCCGGTACGCCAGGGCGATCGCCTGTTCGTCCCCGGCGTGGAACCGCCGGGCGAGTTCGGTGTCATCGGTCTCGTCGGGCGCCGGGAGCGGACCGCTCACCCTGGGGGGATCGGGGTGGCGCGGACGGGTGCGCTCCGCGCCGGCGCTCAGGTGTGTGTCGGGCCGTGCAGTGGCCATCGTGAGCTCCGAGGTCGAAGGAGTACGACACGACGACCGTCCGTCGAAACGATGCGGCGGGCAACGTGCAGCGTTAGCGCATCGAAATGCTCCACTCAAGCGCCCACGCGGCCGGTCCGCTCCTCCGGAGCGCCCGCGCACAGGCCTGCGACCGACGCAAGGCCTTCACACACACGTCTCGCCCCCCGCAAAAGAATCTGCATCCCCCGCCGCGGCACGCACCGAAGACCAGGTGCACTCACTCACAGGGAGTGGGCAGTTCGAAGGGACAGCCAGCCATGATCTCCCGGACCCCCGTTGCCGCAGCCGCTTCGGTCGGCGTGTGCGCGCTCGTGCTGTGCGGCGCCGGAACAGCGAACGCCGCCGACGACGACCAGGCCATGGTCTCCGTCTTCCACGCCGTTCCCGGCCTGAACGTCGACGTGTACGCCAACGGCGACGAACTGATTCCCGACTTCAAACCGGGCACCCTCACCGACCCGCAGCCCCTTCCCGCCGGCTCCTACGACCTGAAGGTCTTCGAGGCCGGGGCGGACCCGAAGGGCAAGCCCGCCATCCAGAAGACCGTCGAGGTTCCCGCGGGGGCCGACGCGACCGTCGTGGCCCACCTGAACGCCGACGGCGCGCCGCAGTTGGACGCCTACGTGAACGACACCTCCGAAGTGGCGGCCGGCCAGGCCCGGCTGACGGTCCGTCATGTCGCGGCGGCTCCGGCCGTCGATGTCAGGGCGGGCGGCACACCGGTCTTCAAGGATCTCGTCAACCCGAAGGAGGACACCGCCACCGTGGACGCCGGGACGGTCTCGGCGGACGTCGTGCTGGCCGGCACCGACGACGTCGCCATCGGTCCCGCCGACCTCGCTCTCAAGGAAGGCACCTCCAACATCGTCTACGCCTGGGGAAGCGCCGAGGACAAGAACCTCGCTCTGAAGGTGCAGACCCTGACCGGCATGCACTCCGCGCCCTCGGGCGTGAACGCCGGTTCGACCAACGACACCGACGCATGGCTGGCCTACGCCGCCGGAGCCGGCCTCCTCGGCCTCGCCAGCGCGCTCACCGCCCGCCGTGTGGTGTCCCGCGGCCGTGCCTGACACCCGAGCGGACCCGTGGCTCCGGCGGCGTCTCCAGACAGCGGTGACAGCCCTGCTGGCGGTGTCCGGAGCCACGGTGCTGGCACTGGCACCGTCCGGCGGCGAAAGCCTTCCGCCGACCGCGGACTTCGACGCGCGGGCCGCCGACTCGTCGCCCATGGCCCCGCCCGACCGCGCGGAGAACACCAGCACTCCGGCCGCGGCGGCCAACCTGGGCCCTGCCTCCGACCCGAGGCGGCTCGACATCGAGCGCGTCGGTCTCAGCGCCGCGGTCGAACCCGGGGGAGTGACCCCGGACGGCAGCGCCGAGATTCCCGAGGACCCGGAGAAGATCGGCTGGTACCGCTTCGGTCCCGCTCCGGGCGAACCGTCCGGTTCCGCCGTCATGGTGGGACACGTGGACTCCCGCACGGGCGACCTCGGGGCCTTCGCAGCCCTCTTCGACGTACGCGCGGGCGACGAGGTGACCGTTCGGCGTGCCGCCGCTCCGCCGGTCACGTATCAGGTCGTCGCCCGCACGCAGGTGGACAAGGACCGGCTGCCCGCCTCGGCCTTCGCCAGAACCGGCGAACCGGTCCTCACGATGATCACCTGCGCGCCCCCCTTCGACGAGGATCGAGGCGGCTACCAGCGGAACCTGGTGGTGACGGCGGTCCCGGTCACCTCCACGGAATGAGTCCGTGGCCCGGTGCGCCCGCTTACGCTGCCGTCCATGCCCGGGGCGGGGTAGCGACCATGCCTGAGCGGCGACCGGCTGCACGAGGGGAGGTGGAGCATGGCGCAGCACCTGGACCCCGACGAGCTGACCGACCTCGCACTCGGCCCCGATGCCCGCCCGACCCCGGTCCAGCACGCTCATCTGGCACGGTGTCCGGCGTGCCGCGATGAACTCGGACAGCTGCGACGCGTGGTCCGTGCCGCCCGGGCCGTGTCGACCGACGACCTCCTGACCGCGCCGCCCGACGAGGTGTGGCGCTCGATCTCGGCGGAACTGGAGTCGGACACGGCCCCGCACCGGCAGACCGGGAGCGGCGACACCCCACCGATGCCGGGCGGACGCGACGGAAGCGGCGGACGCGGCCCAGCGTGGCTGCGCCGCTCCGCCTTGGCGGTCGCCGCCGCGAGTCTCGTCGTGGGGGTGCTGCTGGGCAGTGCCGTCACCGCATGGCGGCTCGACGACGACACACCGAGGGCCGAGACGAGCACGGCCGGCCGCCTCGCCCCGCTGGCCGTCCCACGGGCAGCGGGGACCGTGCGCCTGATCCGCGGCTCGGAGGCCGGGCAGGAGGTCACGGTGACCGTCACGGGTCTGCCCCGCACGGACGGCTACTACGAGGTGTGGCTCATGGACCGCAGCCATACCCGGCTCGTCGCCATGGGCGTTCTCGGCCCGGACGGCACCGCCACGCTGCCGCTCCCCGCACGCATCGACCTCGGCCGGTACCCCCTGATCGACGTGTCGGCGCAAGAGGACAACGGCAACCCGGCCCATTCCGGCCGGAGCGTCGTCCGCGGTCCCCTGCCCGGCTGACCCGGTACCGCCGAAGCGAACGGGACCCCGGCCGCAGCGGCTCCCTCTCTGAACCCGCTCGCGCTGTCTGCCCTTTGCTCCCAGCGCAGCGCCCCGACGGGCCCGGTTGGTACACCACCCCCACCCTTGCCTCCTCCGAGGAGCTCCGCTGCGAGCGGCCTTCACGCCGTCGCGGCCGGGCCCGATCGTGGAATCAGGCCGCGACGAGTTCCTGCTCGCGGTCCGGGGTCTCGACCTTGGGCTTCTTGTTCGGCAGGGAGAGCCGGAAGACCTTGTGCCACGCGGAGAACACCTGCTTGGGCAGCGGCCCGGTGACGTACTCCAGCTCGTACTTCTCGAACAACGCGCGCACCTTCACCGCGACCTCGGCGTACCGGTTGCTCGGCAGGTCCGGGAACAGGTGGTGCTCGATCTGGTGCGACAGGTTGCCGGTCATGAAGTGCATGGCCTTGCTGCCGCTGATGTTCGCCGAGCCCATCATCTGGCGCAGGTACCACTGGCCGCGGGTCTCGCCCTTGATCGACCGGCGCTCGAAGACCTGCACGCCCTCGGGGAAGTGCCCGCACATGATCACCGAGTGGGTCCAGAGGTTGCGGACCAGGTTCGCGGTGAACGTGGCGGCGAGCGTGGTGAGGAACGACGGGCCCGACAACAGCGGGTGGATCACGTAGTCCTTGAGCACCTGCTTGCGGATCTTGCGGCCCACGGCCCTGGCCCGCGCGCGGAACTCCGGGTTCTTGCGGCGGCGCTTGTGAAGGTTCTTGCCGAGTTCCAGGTCGTACGCGGCGATGCCGTACTCGAAGAAGCAGGCGTTGATGAAGTTCCACAGCGGCTGGCCGAGGTGGAACGGGTGCCACCGCTGGTCCTCGTCGACGCGCATGATGCCGTAGCCGAGGTCGTTGTCCTTGCCGATCACGTTGGTGTACGTGTGGTGCAGCTCGTTGTGCGAGTGCTTCCACTGGTCGGCCGGCGAGACGTGATCCCACTCCCAGGTGGTGGAGTGGATCTTCGGGTCCCGCATCCAGTCCCACTGGCCGTGCAGGATGTTGTGGCCGATCTCCATGTTGTCCATGATCTTCGCCACGGACAGACCGGCGGTGCCGATCAGCCACGCGGGCGGGAAGATCGAGAACAGCAGCACGCCCCTGCTGACCAGCTCGAGCTTGCGCTGCGCCGAGATGACCTTGCGGATGTAGGCGGCGTCCTTCTCGCCGCGGTCGGCGAGAACCTCGTCGCGGATCGCGTCCAGCTCGCGGCCGAGCTCCTCGATCTGCTCCGCGGTCAGGTGGGCGGTGGGGTCGATGGCGGTCAAGGTGCTCCTACCGTTCGATGTCGCAGGGGCCCGCCGCGGCGGACACGCAGGTCTGGATGAGGACGCCAGGCTCGGCCTCGGTGATCTCGCCGGTGCGCAGGTCGCGGACGGCGCCCGCCTTGAGCGGCGTGACGCAGCCGAAGCAGATGCCCATGCGGCACCCGGACGGCATGAGCACGCCGGCCTCCTCGCCGACGTCCAGCAACGGCGTCGCGCCGTCCGCGTCGGCGGTCTTGCCGGTGGTGCTGAACGTGACCTCGCCACCGTCGCCGACGGCGACGATGCTGGGGCGGAAGCGCTCGGTGTGCAGGCGCTCTCGGACACCGTGCGCGGTCCAGTGCTCCTCGGCGGCGTCGAGCAGGCCCGCGGGCCCGCAGGCCCAGGTCTCTCGCTCGGCCCAGTCGGGCACGAGTTCGTCGAGACGGGAGATGTCGAGCATGCCGTCCGTGTCGGTGTGCAGCTCGGTGAGACGCAGCTTCTTGTCCGCGACCAGGCGGTGCAGATCGTCGCGGAAGATCACGTCTTGCGGCTGTGGCGCGGAGTGGACCATGACGACGTCGTCGAACTCGGTGTCGCGCAGCATGCCCATCACAGGCGTGATGCCGCTGCCCGCCGTCAGATAGAGCACCTTGGCGGGCTTGGCCGCCGGCAGCACGAAGTCACCGGTCGCCTGGTCGAGCTGGATCAGCGTGCCCGGTTTCGCCCTGCGGACCAGATGGTTGCTGACCTTGCCGCCCGGGATCGCCTTCACGGTGATCGAGACGCGGCCGTCCTGGCGGTGTGTCGGCGAGGTGAGCGAGTAGGCACGCCACAGGCGCACCCCGTCGACGTCGACCCCGACCCGCACGTACTGACCGGCTGTGTGGCCGCGCCAGCCCCGTCCCGGCCTGATCACGATGGTCGCGGCGTCACGCGTCTCGGGGTGCACGGCCTCGATGCGCCCCCGCAGGTCGGCGCCCGCACGCAGCGGGCTGACCAGGTCGAGGTAGTCCGACGGCAGCAGCGGCGTCGTGACCATCTCCAGCATTTTCCACGCCCTGCTGCGGAGGGCTGCACTCGTCATGACTCCAGCTTGATGCGCCTCAGGGCGTAAAGTCCTGTCCGCAGGACGTGAATCTGATCGGCTGAATTGTTCGCAGGGAACAAAATATGAGCCATGTGATCCGGAGGGCCACCGAACTGGCCCTGGATGAGACGACGGTCGCCGCGCTTCGGGCCGCGCTGAGGACCACCGCCGACGAGGTCGTCCAGGCGATCATCGATGAGGTCCCTCCTTACGCCAACGCCCTGTCGGGCCGCATGGGCGGCACCATCCGCCGAGCCGTCCGCACCGCCCTGGGGCACTACCTGGACGTGGCGAGCGGGAACGCCTCGGGCGGCGACGCCGGTGACGCGGCCTACGAGCTGGGCCGCGGCGAGGTGCGCGACGGCCGTTCGATGGACGCCCTGCTCAGCGCCTACCGCGTCGGCGCCCGCGTGGCCTGGCGATGCCTGGCCGCGGGCGCCGTACCCGCGGGTCTGCCCGCCGCCGAGGTCGCCAAGTTCGCCGAGCTGACCTTCGCCTACATCGACGAGCTCTCCGCCGCGAGCGCCGCGGGCCACGCCGACGAACTGGCCGCCCGGGGCCGGGTGCATGAGCGCCACCTGGAACAACTGGTCCGCGACCTCCTCACCGGCGCGAGCCCGGACGTGCTGCAGGCCTCTGTCCAACGGGCAGGGTGGCAGCCTCCGGTCTCGCTGACCGCGGTCCTGCTGCCCGCCGCCCAGGCCCGGCCCGCCTACCGCGTGCTCGACCCGAGCACCCTCGTCCTCGACGATCTGCCGGACTCCTTGGGCGTGCTGCTCGTCCCCGATGCCGACCGATCACATCTGTTGAGGCAACTGGCCGACCGGACAGCCGTGGTCGGCCCGGCCCGGCCATGGACTCGCGCGTCCGCCTCGTACGCACGAGCCGTACGCGCGCGCTCCCTCTCCTCCGACATTCGCGACACCGAGGAGCACCTGCCCGAGCTGGTACTGAGCGCCGACCGGGACGCGCTCGCGGACCTGCGCGCCCGAGCCCTCGCGCCGCTGCGGACCCTGCCTGCCGCGACCGCGCGGCGGCTGGAGGAGACCTTGCGGGCGTGGCTGCTGCACCAGGGCAGGCGGGACGAGGTGGCGGCGGCGTTGTTCGTCCATCCCCAGACCGTCCGCTACCGGATGTCGCAGCTGCGGGAGCTGTTTCCGGACCTCGGGTCGCCGCACCGGGTTCTTGAACTGACGCTGGCGGTCGGTCTTCGGGACGGCTGACACGTTCTACGCCCTTCTGCGGCCCGGCTGCCTCCTCCCGTCGGCCTGGCTCTCCGGGGCGGGGCGGACAGCCCGAGGGCTACTGTCACCGCCAGATGCTGGGACGCGATCCGCACCCTCGTCCCAGGGAGTCTCGCCGCGCTGCCACGCCTGGTCGCGCTCGCCCGGAGCGAAACGCAAGCGCTGGAGACGGCCGGGGCGGTCGTGCGCAGCGCGCGATGACGGACGACCAGGGCGATCGCATGTTCGTGGAGAGCCCCGACGCCATCGCGGAGCCTCGGGAGCTGGTGGATCAGCGTCTCCCAACGCGCCCGGCCGACTACATACGGGGCTTTCGCACCCTCCTCGCGATCGAGGGGCCATTGGGGGATACGGGTACTACTCGGCCTCTCGGTACTGGGACGCGGGCGATGTCGACCGGCGCGACTCGCGGCCGGCGTCCGATGCGGAGGTCGACGGCACGGGGCGGTGGATGTACGACCCCGCGGTCCGTGACGGCCGGGGCCGACTGGCCGAGGCGATCACGTATCTCATGGGCCGCGCGGAGTGTCGCGTTGTGTCAGTGTGTTCCGCATGGCGGACGAGTACGCAGCCGCCGACCTCCCCCGTTGTCTTCTGTTCGAAGCTGCGGGCCCCCGCTGTTCCGCGACGACGAGCCGCTGAACGGGCGGCCTGCCGACCGCTCCTAGTCGGCGATGTACCGGAACTCCGGTCCGTAGGTCCTGCCGTCACCGCCGGGGATTTCGCGGATCATCAGGGCCCGAGCCGGTCCCTTGAGACCGACCATCTTGAAGACGGCTTCGTCGAGGAGGCCGGTCGCCGTGTCCGGGTCGTTCGCCTGCCAGGCGTCCTCCAGCAGGTCCAGCATCCGGCTGTACGCCTGGTTGCCCTGGTCCAGCAGGGCCTGTGTCTCGGCGTCGGGGGTCGGCTGCCCCGGCGCTCCCCAGCCGCCGTCGGGCACCGTGCCCATCGGGCGGGTGCCGGGCATCGCGATGACGTCTCCGGTGAACTCCCATCGGTCCGGGTCCTCGGCGACCCTGACCAGCTTGCGACCGCGGAAGAGTTCCCGGAAGACGTAGAAGTGGGCGAGCTCGTCGGTCACGCCGGGGTGCGGGTTCTCGGGCGAGGCGGCGGTGCCCTCGCCCTGCTCCTTGATCACCTCGATGGCCGCCTCGACGTCGGCGAGCGAGTTGAGTGCCACGAGGCTGTTTCCCGCGCCATGGTGCTGCATGTTCCGTTCGAGCTGGTGAGCCCCGGTGATCAGCTCCGCGTGATCCTGGAACGCCTCCAGGATCGCGGTGTAGAACGCGCCGATGGAGGTGTGCGACCGGGCCTCCGCGATCGGGTCGTCGGGCTCCTCGATCTGCGCGAACAGAGCCAGGGACTCCTTCGACAGCCCGCTCAGGCAGACGTTCAGCGACGGGCGTACGCCGCCGGGCAGCGGACCGGGGTACTTCGGCACCGTGTGCGCGTCGCCGAGGCGGGGGACTCCGCCGATGGTGGTGAGCATGTTCCCGGCGAGGCCGAGGTGGGACATCTCGTCGAAGACGATCCGCTTGAAAGCCTTCAACACATCCCCGCTCTGGGGCTCGATGGACCACATCGCGGACAAGTACGGGGGAAGTGTGGTGAGTTCCAGCATCATCGCCTGCTGAAGCGATTCCTTCAGCCAGTCGGCGTCGCGGCGCTCGGCGGGCTCCTCCATCAGTTCGACGATCCGGTTGCTCCGGTATTCGAGAAGCGACGTCATGGAAAGCCCCTTTCGCTCCGCATTTGCGCCTTTTGTCCATGGTAAGGGTGGGCCTCCGGGCGAGCTGAGCGGACGGCTCCAGGCCCAGATCGTCCCGGAGCAGCGGCCGGTACCGCGCCCGAGCTGCGACTCAAAGTTGGCGGAGGCTCACCGCCCGCGACCTGTCAGTACGGCTGCGCAGTTGGAAACCGGAGGCGATGACTCCGGCTTCCGCCGCGGCTCCCACTCCCGTTCAGTCAACCCGTGACGACGCCGAAAGCATCGCTGCCCTCGTCGAGGCCCTCGTCGAGCAGGTCGGAGAAGCTGAATAGTCCGGTGGGATCGCTGTTGTTGATGGGGTAACGGGCGCCCATCTGGTACAGGCCCGTCGGGCCATGCATGGCGCCGCCGTAGCGGAACGGCTGAGGCGCCGCCTCCCTTGGCGTCGCTCGCGGCAGGCCGGCCGGGCCGGAGACGTAGGCGCGCTTGCCCGAGTCGTCGACCAGGCCCAGCACGTTGCCGGTGGCGTCGGTGAGACCTGACGGTGGTACTGCCTGACGGTCACGAGGACGCCGCAGCCGGCCGTGGGCCGTCGCGGCGTCCGCCGTAAGGAATGGTGATGCCTCCCTACCGGCCCGGCGTGTCTGGCAGCCCCGGCGCGTCCTCCGGCGCTGGATCGGGGTTGAAGGAGTGGTGGTAGCTCTCCGGCGGCGCGAGGTAGGTGACGGGCAGTCCGCCGGTGTCGATGACGATCTGGTCCACGGCGATCGCGGGATCGACCATGAAGAGCCGCAGGACGTGTTCGCCGGGTTCGGTGACGGTCACGGTGGTGGTCAGTTTCTCGATGCCGTCCTCGACGTTGCGGGCCCAGGCGTCGCCGCGGTTGCCCGTGGCGACGGCCTGTCCCGCCAGGACGGCGACCGGCTGGTCGTCGAGGGCCAGGGCGACCCGGCGACGGCCGCGTTCGTCGAGGGAGGGGAGCCGGAAGACGGTGACCCGGAAGTCCCCGGTGCCGGCGAAACGGACCCGGTAGCTCAACTCCGGTGCCCGAGTGGTGAGTTCCTCGGTGATCGGCGCCGCCGTCGAAGGCGCCGCCTCCATGGCGGCCGTACGGCGGCCGAGCCCGCGTACCGTCCGCCAACGGGCCCCGCCGCGCGCCACCCGGTGGTCGTAGTGCGCGGCGTCCATCGAGACATACCCATGGGCCTCGACGAACCCGCGCGCCCGCCGACGGGCCCGCCTCCCGTCGTTGAGCACCCGTAGGGGTACGTCGAAGCTGCTGCCTGCACCGGTGACGGTCACCGTCGCTTCGTGTGCGCCCTCGGGCACCCGCTCCCAGTCGATCTCCACCGACACCCGGGTCTGTTCGGTCATCGTGCCGCCGGAGGTGCTCAGCCGCACCCAGGGGTGGCTCGCCTCGGCGGCCCAGTCCAGAGGGAGAAAGCCGGTGTTGAAGACATCGACGAAGCGCCGGTCACGGGTGTAGGAGGAGAAGGACAGCGGCCGCCCGGTGCCGGTCTCGTTGCCCTCGGCCGCCACGCCCAGACCCGAGGTCTCCTTCCGGGCGACCCTGGTGACGCTCGGACGGCCCGGCGCCTTGGGGATCTGTGAGGGGTACGGGTTGACGATCCCGTTCCACTTTCCGCCGGCCACCTCGGTGTTGTAGCGCCTGGTGATCGCCGCCTCCTCGGCGTGGGCGGCGTCGGACAGGTCCGCGAAACGGTTCGCGCCCGCCCCGCGCCCCTGGCGGACCGCGAGTGCGTTGCGCTCCGCCCAGTAGAACTTCAGGTTCATCAAGTAGGCGCCGTGGACCGGGTATTCGACCAGTTCGTAGAAGGCGTCACGGTAGGCCTCCGGCAGCTTGGCGCCGAGCGCGCGGACCCGCTGAAGGAGGCGGTCGTACGCGGACATCCGGCGGCCCGCCTCGTCGCCGTGGTGGACCACGGAGAGCAGACCGCGGGCGACGAACTCCGGCCGCAGCTCCGCCGCGAGGCGGTAGTACTCGGTGCGGATCGCGGCGATCTCCGCGCCGTGGCGGCGTCCGAACTGCCGCCCGGCCCATTCGACGAGGAAGCCCTCCACCTCGCCGGCGTCCCACCGGTCCACGTCCCAGGCCATGTCCATGGAGAAGGACAGCCCGGTCTCGATCGACTTGATGTCTCCCACGTTGAAGATCCACATACGGTCGGCGCCGTGCTCGTACACCCGACGCAACTCCTGCCAGATCTTGGCGAGTTGGGTGGTGTCCAGCCACAGATAGCTCTTGGGGCGGCCCCAGTAGGAGAGGTGGTAGTAGATGCCGTTGCCGCCCGGTCGCCGCCGCTCCGCCTCGTCGGGGAGCTGGCGCATGTTGCCGTGGTTGTCGTCCGGCCAGATCAGCGTAACGTCGTCGGGCACCTGGACACCCGCGTTGTACAGGTCCAGGACCTCCTTGTACGGGATGAAGATCTGCGGTTCGGCCGCGGTGCCCACCTCCTCGGCCAGGAGGCGGCGCTGGTCCGCGATGATGTCGTTCATCACCACGACCTTCTCCGCGAGGGTGGTGGCGTGCTTCGTCTCCAGCGCGCTGTCGTGCAGACCGCGCATCCCCAGGGTCCAGCTGCTCTCGTAGCCGGCGTTCTGCCGCGCCCTCGCCCGCCAGTAGTCGGAGATGACGGCGGGGTTCACCGTGTAGTCGTACACCGGCAGGCTGCCGTCGGCGGCCGGGTGCTCCTTGGCCCAGGGGTCCCACTCGTGGACGCCGTTGCGCAGCATGGCCTCGGGATGGCTGGATCCGACGACGATGCCGTAGTGGTCGGCCAGTTCGGGGTTCGCGCGGTGTTTGTTGAAGAAGTCGGAGTACGGATGCATGGCGGGCCACAGGTAGTTGGCCTTGAGGCGGAGCAGCAGCTCGAAGACGCGTCGGTAGGTCTCGGGGCCGATGTGCTTGTCCGGTTCCTGCGTCCGGTGGGACCAGGTGGTGAGGTTCTGCTCGTCGTTGATGAAGATGCCCCGGTAGCGGACGGACGGTTCGTACCGCTTCCGCGTGCCCGACGGGACCGTCACCGTGTCGCGGCGTTCGACCGGAACGTCGGCCCACCAGTGCCACGGCGACACCCCGATGCGCTCCGAGGTGTCGTAGACGCCGTAGACGGTGCCGCGCCGGTCGCTGCCGGCGATCACCAGGGCGCGTTCCACGCCGGGCAGCGGGCGGTCCACGACCTGGGTCACGGACGCCTCCCAACGGCCCTTCACCCGGGAGACGTCCAGCCGCCGGTCCGCGATGAGCCGGTCGATGGCCGGGCTCGCGCCGATGGTGCCCACCAGGACAAGGAGTGAGGCTTCCTGGGGCGGGGTGCGCAGCAGTCGCGGACGCACCCCGCCGACCCGCTCCATGTCAGCCTGGAGGTCCCCGGCCGCGCGGGCCACGGCGGGATCGTCGGCCGGGTCGACGAACAGGTCGACGACCACGCCGTCCCGCAGCAGAGGGAAGCCGGCGACATCGTCCGACGAGGCGGCCCGGGCCGGCGAGGGCAGCACCCCGGGTAGCAGCGGGGCCACACCGACTGCCGCCATTCCCCGGAGGAACGACTTACGGGTCCACGCGGGCGACGGGCTCTGTGGTTCGTCGTGCGGCACGGGGCGCTGCCTTTCCGCGTCGGCACGGACCGACGCCACGTCCGGGTCGTCGGGCAGGGCTGACGCATGACTCGCTGGCGGTCGGCGGGGGAGCGGTGCAGTCGGCGCGGGGCGTGGGGCACGACCCGGTCAACGGTTGGCATGACCAGGCCAGAAAGCGCTTGCTGCGTACCCTAGGTCAGGCACGCGGACGCGTCCAGACGCGGGGAGCCTTCTCGCACGGCCGCCGTGGTACGCCGTCGCGGGAGGCGAGCACGCGGACCGTCTGTCGCCGATCTCGGGCTCGCCGCGCGGCACTTGCCCGCACTCGCGTGGCCGGCACGCGGGTCGGCAAGACGATGCGGCTGCTGCGCCAGCCACGGGAAACCGTGATCGTCACGCGGGCCTCGACCTCGACCGGCGCGCCATGGGGCGCCTCGACTGCGAACTCGGTGTCACCGGCTTCACCTTCCGCGCCCGCCGGGTCCGGGACGCAGACCCTGAAGACCGACGAGGCGGGGACCGCGGCGGAGCGGGACAAGGCCGTGAGCGACGGCGCGGCGAGTGCGGTGAGCTGGGCGGAATCCCGTACGGCTCAGGGCCAGGGCGAACACGACGTGGCCCGGTCGGTGCTGCACGACCAAAGTGTTCTGTCCGGGGAGATGAGCCACGTCCGGCTCTCTGCGGGGAGCGTGACGTTCCATGAGTCACACGGTGAGGCCTATTCCTCGTACAGCCTGGACACCGACGCGCACGGAACGTGGCTCGCGGAGACAGAGATCGCCAGAGCGATGTGCCTCGCGTTGCGCGATGCGGTTCTCGACGTCCACCCGGATCTGCCGTATCGCACCTACGTCACGGTGCGGGAGGAGCCGGGCCGCGCCCCGCAGGTGACGTGGCAGGAGGACTTCGTCGCAGACGAACGGTGTCGGCCGGCCGCCGAGGACGGCACAGCGCAGAGCGACGGCTCCGAAGCGGAGTCCGCTTGGCAGTTGGAGGAGAACGGCCTCGGGGAGGCGATGGTCCCCAGTACCGACCGCGACGCGATCCGGGTTGCGGACCGTGCCGCCAAGAAGGTCATCGAGCGGAGCAACGAGATGCGCCCGACGCTCGGCACCGGTCAGGTCCTCGGCCACGAAGAGATCAAGGTGGGCTTCGACCCTGCGAACTCGGCCATGTACGTGTGGTCGGACTACCGTTGGGGTACGGCCACCACGCTCGCCGACTGTCCCACCTGATCGAGAAAGGGAGAGGGCAGAGGTTGACCCTCGACATGGTCGAGGCACCAGAGTCCCGGGTGTGGAGAACGAGATGCGCAGCATTGGAGAAATGTCCCGGGACAGTGGGCTCGGGGTGAGCGCCCTGAGGTTCTACGACCGTGCCGGAGTGCTGGTCCCGGCCTGGGTGGACCCGGTGAGCGGGTACCGCTGGTACGAACCCGAGCAGCTCGAAGAGGCTCGGCTGCTGGCCCGGTTGCGTCGGGCGGGCATGCCGCTGGCCGACATCCGGCTCGTCCTGGCCGCCTGGGGCGGCGTGGACACCGAACTGGTGCGCGGTCTTCTTCAGGCGCACCTGCGCCGTCTCGAGCTGGGGCTGTCCGATGCCCGCAGTGAGTTCTCCACGCTCCGAGCCCTACTCGACCACAGGGAGACAGCCCCCATGACCTCGCTCCACACCGCCATCGCCCGGTTCTCCGTGCCCGCGCCGGAGTTGGCCGCCGCGTTGGACGCGGTCCGTTTCGCCGCCGGTACCGACGCGGAGCTGCCGATGCTCGGCGGGATCCTGTTCGACATCGAGGGAGAACTGCTGCGCCTCGTGGCCACCGATCGCTACCGAATGGCGGTCGCGCAGGCACGCACGACCGGGCACGGCGGACCTCGGACGCAGGTGGTCGTGCCTCTTCCGCTCGCCGACGCGATGCGGGCCCTGCTGACCGGCAATGAGCCCGCCCGGCTCATCGTGGACGGTGACCGCGTGACGCTCGAGGCCGGGGACAGGCAGACAGCCGGGCAGAGCCTCGGTGGCGAGTTCCCCGACTACCGTCGCCTCGTCCACCTCCCGGCCGGTCGCAGGGTCCGCGTCGGGACGCCGGCCTTCCGTCAGGCCCTCGAGACCGCCCCGGTCCGCGAGGGCGAGACGCGTGAGCAGGACGGCGAGCCGTACGACCTGAGCGTGCTCCGGGTGGCGGAGAACGGGACCGTGATCGTCTGCGACGACGGTGACGACGACCGGAACAACGTGGCCGTCAACCGCGAGTTCCTGCTGGACGCGCTCACCGCCGGGGCCCGGGACGAACTGATCCTGGAGGTGGGCGCGCCCACGGCGCCGCTCGCGATCCGTCGGCCCGACGACGAGCACGCCTTCTCGCTTCTGATGCCGGTCCGCTTGGAGGGCCAGGACTCGTAGTGCTTGGTCAGGTCGGTATCGCTGTAGGTATGTCGCGGTGGCAGGTGGGGCAGGCGCCGGTCCAGACCGCGAGGAGTAGCTGAAGTTCGCGGGCGACCTTGTGGAGGCTCAGGCCGGCGCCGTCTCTTTTGGGGACCGGGTGATGCGCTGGAGGGTGCAGAAGGCGTGGGCTGCGGAGACGAGGGTGACGTGGTGGTGCCAGCCTCTCCAGGTGCGGCCCTTGAAGTGGGCCAGGCCCAGGGCCTGCTTCATCTCGCGGTAGTCGTGCTCGATGCGCCGGCGCAGTTTCGCGGTGCGCACGAGGGTGGCCAGCGGGGTGTCGGCGGGCAGGCTGGTCAGCCAGAACTGCAAGGGTTCGGGCTCGGTGGCGGGCCATTCGGCCAGCAGCCGGCGCACGGGCAGTTCCGGTCCGTCGGTGTTCTTGCGGATCTCGCGTCCGGCGGGCCTGATCCGCAGGGCCACGAACCGCGAGTACATCCGCTTGACGCCGCTGCGGCCGCTGCC
This sequence comes from Streptomyces akebiae, assembly GCF_019599145.1. NCBI lineage: Bacteria > Bacillati > Actinomycetota > Actinomycetes > Kitasatosporales > Streptomycetaceae > Streptomyces > Streptomyces akebiae. Next base: position 10,232,350 of record NZ_CP080647.1, read on the forward strand.
CGGGCGGGAGCCCTCCCGCCACTGCACCGGCTTCGCGGCCCGCTTGCCCGCCGCGATGACCAGCTTCTTCACGGCCTGGGCCGGCTCGGGGTAGACGGGCTGCGGCCGAGGCCCGCGACCGCCGTAGGGCGGGATGCGGGGCCTGGCTTCTTCCGGCTGGGCAGTGGTCGTGGTGGAGATGCCCACCACGTAGTCAAGGCCGCGTTCCTCCAGCCCGAGACGGAAGGCCGCGGCATCGCCGTAGCCGCCGTCGGCGACGACGAGAGGGACCTCGATGCTCCACGACCGCGTCTCGTCGATCATGTCCAGAGCCAGCTGCCACTTCTCGACATGGCCGACCTCTTCGGGGATGCCGCACTTCGTGCGCCGGGCCACCTTGGCCGGATCGGCCTTCGGCGAGGCGGGATCCCAGCTCTCCGGCAGGAACAAGCGCCAGCCGACGGCCGCCGAGGCGTCGTCGGAGGCCAGGTGCAGCGACACACCGGCCTGGCAGTTGGTGACCTTGCCGGCTGTGCCGGTGTACTGCCGGGCCACGCAGGCCGAAGCGTCCCCGTCCTTCAGAAAGCCGGTGTCATCGACGATCAGCGCGGTCGGCCTGATCACCTGCTGCATCCGCCAGGCCAGGCGAGCACGCACATGCGCCGCGTCCCACGGGCTGGTGTGATGAAGTGGGCCAGGGCAGGGGAAGGTCTCCGCCGGCGCCGGCACCGGCAAGAAGACCAAGAAGTACTGGCTCTACCGCGGCTTGGACGGTGACCGCACCTCCAAGACGGACCCGTCGGCGACCAAGAACGTCACGGTCGACAGCGGTGACGGCGGCGCGTACGCCGACCACGACTGGCTGTCCGGCAAGGTCCTGTCCACCTCGCTGCGCGACGACCAGGACGTCTCCCACGAACACACCTACCACTCGTACTGGTCCCACAACACCGCCCAGTACGACGGCCTGCCCAACGCCCGCTTCGTGACGCGAGTCCAAGACCGTCACCAACACCAAGATCAGCGGCGGCTGGCGCGAACGCACGGTGGAGAACGAGTGCGACAACTCCGAAGCCGCCTCCACCACCTTCGGCCTGCCCATGCGCACCGATGACTGGGGCCAGACGGATGTCTCCGACAACCGCTGCACCACCTACGGCCGCGCCTACAACACCGACCCCTACGGACGGGTCCCCATGCTTGGCATTGGCTGCGATACCTACGACCTCTTGCGCTCGATGCACGAGGGTGACACTGGAGACATCCTGGCCAGCGCCGTCGGATTCATTCCCGGCGGCGAAATAGCCAAGGCACCCAAGCAGGCGGAGAACATTATCGATGCACTGAAAGGCACTACGAAGAAGACCTGCAAAAACACTTTCCTCGCTGGTGCCGACGTTCGTATGGCCGACGGAACCACCAAGGACATCGAAGACGTCTAACCTGGCGACAAGGTCCAGGCGACCGACCCTGTAACAGGTCAAAATGGCCCCCGCGAAGTCACCCGACTCATCGTCACGCGGAACGAAAAGCACTTCAACGAACTGTTCATCGTCACCGACGGCGGCATCGAACAGCTCACAGCGACCCGCGGGCACCCCTTCTGGTCCCCGTCCGGGAAGAACTGGATCGAAGCCGGTAATCTCACATCCGGCATGACCCTGCTCGCCGGCAGCGGCGACACGGTTACCATTTCCGGGGACTGGGCGTACAGCGAGCTGGCCACCACCCACAACATCACCGTCAACTGTTTGCACGCGTACTATGTGCTGGCGGGCGAGACTCCAGTCCTGGTTCACAACAGCAACTGTGGTCCTGAGTTGTCCATCAGTGAGGGGCAGTTCGGGAAGAAGTGGGAAAGCAATCTCAGGACCACGGCCTCAACCCTGGCGATGCCGCCGAGGTTCGCGGGTGGCATGACGAAGTACGGCAGGGTCCGTGGAATCCGGCGAATGGCGGTGGAAGTGATTACTTCTTCTACCGCAGAGGGAACGGTTCCCTAGTGACGAAGGGTGATGGACAGTTCGTCACTATGTTCCCCATGGATAAACCGAATGGCTGGTTTCAACAGGCCACACCCTATTCGTGCGGATGTAAGAAATGACCGAGCGAAAAGCGTCGAACCTGCACCCCGGGCAGCGTGTGCGAGCTGCGTTTGGCGTCAAGTACCTCGCGGATGACGCCCAAAACGCCGCATCGGTCGAAGCCATGGAGTTCCTGCTGGATACGGGGCCTTCCATTCTCCTGTCGTGCGGCACAGGCTGGACTCTGAAGGTCTTTGAGGGCTCTGAAGGTCACTGGCCAGTGTTGCCCGCTTGGTGCTGGCCTGTCGAGTCATGGGCTTTCGAGGAGATAGGTGGGATGAGGACGGCCCAGCTCCTGGGCGCGTGGATAGCCTTCGAGGACGAGGCCGGGCAGGACCTGAATCCCGGCAAGGGCCGGACCTGGTCGCGGCGTGGCAGGACGCCGCTGGTCAAGGTGACGGGCAAGGGTTCGGGCCGGGTCCTGATGGCCGGGATGATCTGCGTCAGACCGGGCCGCGAGACCTGTCTGATCTACCGGACGCAGACGTACCGCGGCCGGACCGGCGAGAAGAAGGGCTTCCGGACCCGCGAGTTCGCAGACCTGCTCACCTCCGCCCGTCGGCAGCTCAGCGATGCTCCGCTGATCGTGGTGTGGGACAACGCCAGCACCCATCACGCCAAGTCCCTGCGGGAGTTCTGCGAACGCAACAGCCACTGGCTGACCATCGTCAAGCTCCCACCCTACGCACCCGACCTCAACCCCGTCGAAGGCGTATGTGCCCACCTGAAGAAGTCCCTGGCCAACCTCGCACCCCACACGGTCGAAGACCTCACCCCACTCGTGAAGAACCGACTACGCGACATCCAACGCCGACCCAAGATCCTCGACGGCTTCATCGCCGAGACCGGACTGGGAGTGCAGCCTCCGTAGCCCTGTCAGCCCACCCTTTCAACCTCAGCGGCAACTCGTACGAGATCCATGGCGATATCGCACACCCTCCGACCGCCGAGAGGGAAGGAGTGGGTGCAGCGGCGACACTCTGTCGAATCAGTAAACCGCTCCGGAGACGAAGTTCACGGTGACCTCCACCGGCTGGCCGGCTTTGATCGCGGCGGCCAACGGCGGCTGATCGTTTCAGTGGAAGCAACCAATTTTGTCACACGAATTCGCCCGTACGAGTGTCGTTTCCGTTGGTTCACCAGCACTTGCATGCCGAAGTCAGATACGGAGCAACATCCGTGCATGGAGAGTTCTGGATACGACGGAACGCCGTCGGCAGAGTCGATTTTGTCTGGCACTGAGGTCGTCTTCACGGCGGACTTCGCATCTACCCGTCAATGGGTGGCCGGGCGTTCGTGGGCATATCCGAACGGCGGACCGGTCAACCCCGGTGACAACAAGCTGGATCACCTGACGGCGGACCCCGCCTACAGCCGTTCGGGCATCTTCCGTGCCACCCGCCGCAAGGACGGCCGGTGGGACACGGGCCTACTGACCACGGAGGGGAGCGAGGAGGACTTCACCGTCCGCGCGGGGGATGTGCTAGAGGCACGGGTCAGGTTGCCGTACGAGGTCGGGGCATGGCCGGCTATCTGGACCTGGCGGGACGGCGACCAGGAGATCGACGTCTTCGAGTACCACCCCGACAACGCAGACCTCCTGGAGCTGACCAACCACGTTCGCGGCGGCAACTTCTACTACCGAGACTCCGCCATCGGCCCGGGCAGGTGGGTCGATCTTCGCGTCGAGTTCGGGCCGAGGTCCGTGATCTGGTGGGTGAACGGCAGCCGGGTGTTCGCCGACCGTCGAGGTGTGGGACGTTCCTGGCACGCCTACCTCATCGTCAATCTGTCTGTGTGCGCAGGCCGGTACCACCCCCCACCGGCTCCCCACATCAAGGAGATGTCGTACAAGGTCGAGCACCTCGCGGTGCGGCGGCCAGTAGGGGACGGTAAAACGTTCGGCTCTGGCCCGTAGTCGGTGGTGACGCCGAGTAGCCACTCTCGGTCATGATCTTGTGATGGATGTCAATCCCCTTGTCGGGACGGTGTTTTCCGGGTTGTCGGCGCTGGCCGTCGAGGACGTGGTGGACGGCCGAACCGCCTGCGAAGGCCGGTGGTCTGTTCGGTCGGCTGGCGCATCTGCTGGACGCGGTGGAGGACCTGGAGGCGGACGAGGCGTTCGGCGCGTTGAACCCGATCGCCGTGACCGGTGTGGACCGCGCCGAAGTGCGCCGACTCTGCGACGCTGCCGTCCATGGCGTGCAACTCACCCTGGCCGAAGTTGAGATTGTCCACCGGCACTCGCTACGGCCTGTACATCGATCCCAAGAGCGGCAACCAGGGCAGCACTCGCCAGGCATGGAACGATCGAGGGTTCGGACCTGCACGGGCCTTGACCCGGAATCTTGGACACGGGTTATGCGGCTGGGGCCAGGGTAGTTGCTGTTGAGTCGAGTGCTGTCTCGTAAGCGATGGGGCTACGTTGTCCGAGGCGGGAGTGACGGCGTCGGGTGTTGTAGCGGTTGAGCCAGCCGAACGCGTCGAGGCGGGCCTCGCGTTCGTTGGACCAGTGCTTGCGGCCCTGGAGCGTGTCGCGTTTGAACGTCGCATTGAAGGACTCGGCGAGTGCGTTGTCCGCGCTGGAGCCGATCGCGCTGATGGACTGGCGGACGCCGGCCTGGCGGCAGGCGTCGGCGAAGGCCCGGCTGGTGTACTGGGCTCCGTGGTCGGTGTGCAGGATCGCCCCGGCGAGGCTGCCGCGGGTCCGTTCGGCGGCGGCCAGGGCGTCGGTGACCAGGTCGGTGCGCATGTGGTCCGCGATCGCCCAGCCGGCCAGGCGGCGTGAGGCGAGGTCGATGACGGTGGCCAAATACAGGAACTTTTCGCCCTCCAGCGGGAGATAGGTGATGTCGCCGACGTACTTCGTGTTCGGCTCACTCGCAGTGGAGTCGCGGCCGATCAGGTCCGGGGCCTTTGCTGCGGCCGGGTCCGCGGTCGTGGTGCGGTGCCTGCGCCGCAGCCGCACTCCGGCCAGGCCGATGCTGCGCATCACCCGCGCGATGCGCTTGTGGTTGATTCGCTCGCCGTCGTGGCGGAGTTCAGCGGTGATCCTGGGGACGCCGTAGGTGCCGCCCGATTCATGGTGCACGGCCCGTATCCGGGTGGCGAGGCGGCCGTCGGCGGCCTGGCGGACGGCCCGGTTCTCAGCGGTCCGGCGCCAGTAGTAGAAGCTGGAGCGGGCGATGCCCAGGATGGTGCACAGCCGCTTCACGCCGTAACGGCGCTGGTGGTCGGCAATGAACTGGAAGCGGTTCACCAGCGCGTCTCCCCGGCGAAATACTTGGCCGCCTTGCGCAGGATCTCGCGTTCCTCCTCCAGCTCACGGACCTTCTGGCGCAGCGCGGCATTCTCCGCCTCCAACGGCGTCGGCGGCTCCGCCGGCACCTCCGCCCGGCGTCCCCGCGGCCGGCTCGCGCCAGCCGCCCGGACCCAGTTCCGCAAGGTTTCGGGGTTGATTCCCAGATCAGCGGCGACCTGCCGGATCGTCGCCTCGGGCCGCGACTGGTACAGCGCGACCGCGTCCGCCTTGAACTGCGGCGGATAGTTCTTCATGACTACGAGATGTCCGTTCTCAGATCCTCAGGATCCAGTGTCTCGTGTGTCCAAGATCAAGGGGAAGCTTCAGGTGCACGACGGTCTCCTGGCCAAGACCTTGCCCTCACCGTTCGCAAGCGAGAGCGCCCGCGGCTCGTCGGCGCTCGTGTCGCCGCGACGCGGCTTCCGCCGGCCCCGGCCGCCGTCAGTGTCGAACGCAAGGTCCCGACCGACGGCGTCGTGATGGTGGCCCGCCAACGCCTTCGCGTCGGACGCACCTACGCGGGCCAGATTGTCACCATCTACGTCGAGGACACCCACTTCCGCGTCACCTACGAAGGCGCCGAAATCTCCCTGCACGCTCGCAAAGACCAGCACCCAGTGACCCGTTGGAAAGCCAAGATCCACGCGCCGAAACTCTGAGCGCGCCAAGACTGCGTGTTCTACGTTGATCGACATGAGCGCCTCGGGCCGGGCCTACCGCTATGTCGGGCCGCACCATGTGATCGCTGCCGTCCAGTCAGCGGACAGTGGTGCCACGATCCGCATAGCCGCAGACTTCGCAGATTGGGTGGTAGCCCGGACCGCTGAGGAACTGGACGAGCCCTTCACCTTCGTCGTCGGCACGGACGGCGCTCTGCGACTAGCCCCACGCCGCAGCGAACACGTTGCCTGCGCGAGCGGCGATCGGGTGCTGAGCGCTGGCGAAATCAGCTTCTACACCGAGGCCGGACGCTGGACGGTGAACGAGGTCAGCAACCAGTCGACCGGCTACTGCCCGGACGTTGCCTCATGGCTGGCTGTCGCACAGGCACTGGATCAAGCCAGCCTCGACCACCCGGACTACTTCACACACGCAGTGGTTTTCCGCCGGTGTCCCACCTGCCAGGAGCACAACATCGTGCGAGAAGGCCACTTCGTCTGCGTCTTCTGCGACGCAGACCTACCCCGGCGATGGAACGTCGACCTGAACGCGGACGACCCAGACGGACCCTGATCTCGTCCACCACAGCACAGACTGCCACCGGTTCGGCCGACCGGCTCCGGACCGCGGCTGCCCGGCCATGTCCAGTAAGTCTTGAGCCTGTCAAGGATCTGATGAGTCAGAAATGTCAACTGAGTCCTGAGACCTCACACCACACCTGCTGGCCAAGACCGACCCCGGCTGCACGGCACGTTGATGCGTCTCAAGGTCGAGCGCCCGCCGGGCGACCGCGACCCGAAACCGGTCTGGCTGCGGTGCTCCGCCACCGCCGCGACACCGGTGGACGTGGACTGCTGGTGGCAGTCCTTCCTCCGCAGATTCGACCTGAAGGAGTACGGCCAGCCCGGCACGAACTGGTCCGTTTTGCGATCACCACGTCCGTAGACGTGGCAGACAGCCGGTCGTCGCTGGTCAGGGCATCGGGGCATCGGGGCGGAGCCAGTTGCTCACGTCCACGGCCAGCACGATCCGCCCGTCGGCCGCCCTCGGCGGCGGCGGCAGGCCGGCCAGCGTGCGGCGCAACCGCGCCGACTCCAGCCAACCGCGGTCCAAAGCCGCGTACAGCGCACCGTGCCCGCGCCGGTGCTCGACCGCCAGAGACAGCTCGACCAGTGTCTTCACCGGCCCGTCCGCGCACAGCACCGCGTCCGTGAGCTCGAAGAGCGCATCCGCGCGAGCGTAGAGGCATTCGTAGAACTCGACCCGAAAGCGGGACAACACGTCCAACGCCTCGCCTGCGGGCGCATCGACAGACAGACTCATACACAGCGGCGGTTGTCTTGTACTTCGTGACTCGACATCTCGAAGCGTGGAGAACGGCCGCCTCCGCTGTCCCGGAAAGAACCGCAGATCAGCAGGTCGGGTGACCTGCGACGTTAAACGCCAAGCTCAGAGGTCGTTCTCTTTCCGAACCTCAAGTGCGGTTTCTGCTGGTCAGGCATGAGATGGCGGCTGGCATGGAAGTCTCGCTCCGTCGCTGACCGGGGTGTCATGGGGGTGTCAGATGCCGTCGATGCGGACGGTTTTGGAGGCGCGGCAGAAGGCCGCGGCGGTGCGGGTGGAGGAACTCGAAGCCGAGCTGGAGCAATTGCGGGCGGCTCTGGCGGCGGCGGAAGAGGTGCTCCGGCATCGGGTGATCGGCCTGGAACAGCACCTGGAGGCGCTGGCCGAGGAGGATGCTCCCACCGTGGCCGTAGTGTTGCAGCAACGCCAGGCGTACCGGGCAATCGCGCCGATCAACACGATCGTCGTCAGCGGGATCGCCCTGTACGAAGAAGTACAGGAGGGCACGTTCTTCGGTCTGTCTCTGGGCGCCGACCAGGACCTCGTGCGCTTGGCCGATCCCGAGTACCACGTGCTCGACAGCCGGATCGGCCGCGCTCACCGGCGAATCCGAGCGTGGCGCGAGGGCCGAAGGCAGCCCGCTGGAAGGAGCGGCAGCCCGGGCCAGTAACTTGCTGGTCCGGGGGGACCGCTGCGCAACAACGAGCGGCACTTCACCGACGTGGAGCACATCCGGATCGTGCTGTAGCAGCCGAGTACCCACAAATCCGCCTCATCAGGCAGCGCCTGACCGCCATGATGACAGCGCTTCGCGGGCGGTCAGCGTGTCGGGGTGGTCGCCGCCCAGCAGCCGCTCGCGGTCTCCTACCAGCTGGCGGGGCGCACCCATGAGGCGATCGAGTTGCTGGAGCAGGTGGGAGCGGACCGCAAGCGGCTGCTGGGCGGCGACCACCGACGCCTGGCGGCAGTACACCGGCGCGATGCCTACACTCCGCGTCCGAATGCACCTGTACCGGCTGGAGACCCATTCCGCCGAAGCCGCGGCCGGAGGGCCGCGGCCGCCCGGTCGGCGAGCAGGACCACGAGCACCTCATGCGCTGGTGCCGTGAACTCGCCGCCGGGGCTGCCGCCGAGATCGAAAAGGGGCCGAAGAAACATCGACCGTACTCTCGCGCCTCTCACCCTCGCAGAAATCCGGAGATGCCTGGACGCTCTCCGTCCCGGCCCAGCGCGTCACGGGCATCCGGACCGCGCAGTGACCTGTCCCCCCCAGACGACGCCACCAAGCCATCGCCAAGCGCTGCGCGGTGAAGGCGTCGTGCTTCACCCGAACGGGACGGGCCGGGCCTGCCTCCGGGCCGGAGGTGAGGTGCCCCCGGCCGGGACGGGGGTTACCGTCCGGGCCGGGGGCAGGCGGTCAGTCGCCCAGGCTGGGCAGGAAGGAGACCATCCTGCTGCCACTCCGGGCGATCAGTACGTCCCCGTAGAGCAGGGCCTGGGGCATGGCCCCGTGTTTGCCGGCGTCGACGTGACCGCGCCAGATCCGCTCGCCCGTGTTCGCGTCGAGGCCGGACAGATCGCCGTCCGGGCCGAAGAAGTACACGACGTTCCGGTGCGGCGACACCACCGGTTTCGCCAGGTCGGGCCAGTTCGCTTCGCTGTCGGGCACCTTGATGCCGACCGGGACGGTCCACAGGGTCTTTCCTGTCGTGAGTGAGTAGGAGGACGCCTGGCCCGCACGGGACACGGAGATCAGACGGTCCCCGACGAGGGCCTTGGCGGCAGGCGTCCCCCGGACCGGGTAGGACAGCGGGGTCTGCCCGCCCGAGTTGTCGATGACGGTCAGCCTCTCGGTCCCCGCTTTCTGCTGCTCCGTCTCGAAGACCACGCTCGCCCGCTCCGGCATCCTGGTCAGGACGATCCGGTCCCCCAGGTCCCGACGATCTGCTGCCTGCCGGGCAGGGCCGTGACCTTGGTGGTCCGTCCGGTGGTCGGGTCGAGACGGAGGACGTCGGTCAGGCCGGGCTTCTTGGTCTCCGGCGAGCACAGCAGGTAGGGGACGCCGCTCAGCACCACCCGGTCGCACCAGATGCCCTTGCCCCAGCTGTGGCGCCACTTCACCTTGCCGGTCCGCGGATCGACGGCCGACAGCGTCCGGTCCTTCGGGGCGTTGGCCAGGACCGCGCCGTCGATGAGCAGGACGGCCTGGTCGTCGCGGTTGTCGCTCGCCAGCTCCACCGTCCACAGCACCTCGCCGCTGTCGGTGTCCACCGCCATCAGATCGGTGCCGGGAGCGTAGTTCCCGTCCTGCCCCTTCTCGGCGGTGTGGTTGCGGTAGCCGTAGAACACGCCGTCGCGCACGGCGACCGGATGGTCGGCCCCGAAGCCGCCGTCGCCGTTGACCTTGACCGTCCACAGCAGTTCGCCGGTGTTCGCGTCGAACTTCGCGGCGTCGTACTTGGACCCGGCGCAGTACAGCGCCGAGCCGTCCACCAGGCAGCCCCGCTCGACGGCGCCCCGCGCGTCGGTCCGCCACGGCTGCCAGCCCTCCGGCGACTGCGCCGGCCGCGCCGGCCGGTCCTGGTCGCTCACCCCGCCGCCCCCGAAACCGAACACTGCCCCCACGGTGATCGCGGCCACGGCCGCCGCCGTCCCCGCCACCTGCGAGAAGCGGCGCCGGGCGCGCCGCCGCATCACCCTCTCGACCAGGTCGCCGGGCGCCCGTACGCGGTCCAGGTCGACGGCGTGCAGCGTCTCCCGGACCTTCTGCTCCACCAGTTCCGTCGTCATCCCTGAGCCCCCTTCGGCGTAAAGCTGAGGTGCTGTGCCTGTTCGCCCGCGGGCCCGGCAGGCCCCAGTTCCGGTACGAGGGCCCGGAGTTTGGCGAGCGATCTGTGTGCCGTGCTGCGCACGGTGCCGACCGGGCACCTCAGCAGCGCCGCGACCTCGGCCTCCGGCAGGTCCTCGAAGTAGCGCAGGACGACCACGGCCCGCTGGCGCTTCGTCAGTCGCGCGAGCGCCGCCCACAGCGCGATCCGCAGCTCGGACTCCACCCCGGCGTCGGCGTCGGTGCCCGATTCGGGCAGTACGGGCACCGTCGTCTCCGCGCGGTGTCCGCGCAGCCGCCAGCGGTTGACCTGCTGGCGGTACATGACCTGCCGCACATACGCCTCGGGCTGCTCGATGCTCGACCAGCGTCCGTAGACCTTCATCAACGCGATCTGCAGCAGATCCTCGGCTCCATGCCGGTCACCACCCGTGAGCAGCACCGCGAGCCGCAGCAGCGCGGTGGAACGCATCGCTACGAACTCCCGGAACTCGTCGTGACTCGACGCTTTCATCAACCCTCCCCCTTCTCGGCACTCCTTACGACGTGCTGAGCCGCGCACGGCTATCCCTCGTCGAGGAAGATTGTGCGTCCGCTGTCAGGGAGGTACGCGGCCGCCGAACGCACGGGTCCCCGCACTCCTTAGGAACGACTGGTGACTGGGCGATGTTTCTCGAACTTCCATCCGACGTCCTGGACGCAGCAGGGCAAACGGCGGATCACCAGCTATTGGTTCGGGACGATCAGGCCGCGTGGCCGTAGCGCTCTGATCTCGAAGTCGCAGTCTTCGGGTGCCTGCTGCCTCGGCGGGAAGGCCGCAGGCGGGCATACCGCACCCTGAACGCGGCCCTGCCGTCCGGCCTTGGCCGTTGGCGGTTTCGGTGAGGAAGCGGCCCACGGTCCCGAGCTGGCTCAGAGCTTCGGTGGTGGCCACTGTCGCCACCTCGATCCGGTGACCAGCGGCCCGGTAGGCGAGGAGGAGGCGCTGAAGTCGTCGGAGTCGGCGAGCGCGGACTCCACCACGGCGTCGAAGCGCCGGTCGCGGACGTGGGCTTCGACGGCGGCCTGCCAGCGGACGGTATCGGGGCGGACCAGGGCTGCGCCCGTACGGACATCGGTGGCCAGGAGACCCGAGTAGTGCCGGTGCGCGGGCTTGTACAGGTCCCGGCTGACCCGCACCGCTGCGCCACGACCGTCCAGGACCGCCTGGACGAGGTCGGCGATGTGGGTCTTGCCGCCCCCGGCTGCCCGGCGACGACGACAACGACCGGTCGGGCTTGCGCGACAGCGCTCTGTGTCAGGGCCGGGAGGATGACGAACAGGCGCCGGCAACCGTCCACTGCGGAACTGCGGTTCGCCGAGGACCTCGCCCGGATCCCGTGGTCGGCGACAGATTCGATCGCCAACGGTCTGTCGTCGCCTTCATCGAGGGCGAGCTGCCGGGTGGCCCGGGCGTCGGGTCGGAGGGCATCAGCACGCAGGGCGATACCGCGGACCCGAGCGCGCTGAAGCCCCAGGGACTCGTACGGCGCGTACGCCGCGCGGGCCAGGACCACGGTGTGATGGGTGGCTTCGGGAAGGGTGCGGCCGCGTCGGGTGGAACTGTGGTCGGCGTAGCGGACGGTGCAGGTCAGACTGGTGCCGATCTGGCCGGAGTCGCGGAGGCGGGCGGCGAGGGCGAGCAGGGCGCGCCGGTGCTGGGCAGGGTCGAGTTCGTCGCGTTCGAAGCGGTGCTCAGCGCTGATGCTCGCCGGTGCGGGGGTGAGGCCGACGACCGTGGTGTCCCGGCCGAGGGCATGCTCGTGGAGGGCGCGGCCGGGCCCGGGCGCAGAGGAGGCGCTGCCGGGTGAGCTGGGGGACGTCGCCGACGCCGCCGACCATGTGCAGGCCGTACTCGGCGAGGGTGGCGGACACCTTCGCGCCGATCCCGGGCAGTTCCCGGACCGGTCGGTGCGATCTCTCGGGTTGGTGTCGGTGTTGGTGAGAGTCGGTCGCGCTGGTCCAGGGGTGGGTGTTACGGGGCTGGTCAGCGGCTGTTTACGGGTGGGCAGGCCGCTGTCATGAGGTGAGAGATTAATGGGTGGGATCGCTGTCATGGGGCTTTATCGCATGGCAGCTGATGTTGTCTCAGGTTCGATAGTTCTTATGTGCTGAGGTTGGCCCGGTCGGTGTGATCGTGGGGTGGACCAAGAGGTAGGGGCCGGTCGTGGGCCCGTGCTGCCCAGGGGGTTGGTGGTGCGTCGTCTGCTGGAGCGGCAGCAGGCGGGGGAACTGGCCACGCGGCATGTGCGTGCGGTCGCGGAGACGGTGGGTGTCTCGGAGCGTACGGTGTGGCGCTGGCTGGAGCAGGCCAAGACGACCGGGCAGGTGGAGGCGCCGGTCCGGCAGGGGTATGCGGTGTCGGACGAGGTGTGGACGCTGCTGGGCGAGGTGGCAGGGAATGTCGCTGAGCTGAGACGCCGGCTGGCCGCGGCTGGCGGGGCGTCGGTTCCGTCGGCGTCGACACTGCACCGGGTAATCCGCAGGGACCGCCGGGCGGGCCGGGCGTTGATGGTCGAGCGGGAGCACGTGGTGGCCGGGCCACGCAGGCCCGATCCGCTCAGCGAGCTCGGCCTGAACGTCGTGGCCGGCCAAGGCACAGGCGGGCAGGTGATCCTGCGGGAGCAGAAGCATCTGGCGCAGGTTCCGGTCCTGGTGCCGGGCGCGCAGGTGGTGCACACGTCCGCTGTGCGGTCGGTGCTGCGGACGGTCGCGCACGCGGCCGCGGTGGGGGCGGTGGTGTGTCTGTACGGCGACGCCGGCCAGGGCAAGACCGTCGCGCTGCAGTACGCCCTGTCCCAGCTGCCGCACCCGGCCCGGGTCCGCCGGGTCCATGTCGGTGTGCATCCGACGGTGCCGGAACTGCGCCGGGTGCTCGCGGACGCCCTCGAGCTGGGCAGGCGGCTGCCGCGCGGGGCGGTGGAGGCCGACCTGACGCTGGTGAACGCGCTACGGCAGCCCCGCGTGCTGGTGCTGGACGAGGCACAGCGTCTTCCGGGGCCGGCGCTGGAGTTTCTGCGCGGTCTGTGGGACCACCCGGACACGGACACGGCACTCGTGCTGGCGGGCGCGGGCAGCGAACGGGCGCTGCGCCGGGTGCCCGCGCTGGCCTCTCGGGTGCTGACCTGGGAGTTGGTGCCTCGTCTTCGCCCGGGCGAGGTGGCCGCAGTGATGGCGGCCTTCCACCCGCTGTGGGAGGACGTGAGCGAGGACGATGTCGCGTGGGTGGACGAGCATGTGGGCCACGGCAATTTCCGGACCTGGGCGAAGCTCACCTCGCACCTGACCGCCGAGATCTACGGCAAGAGCCGTGCGGTAGTGGACCGCCGGATGCTGGAGCGGGCCTGCGCACGGCTCATGGGGCCGCTGTGACCGGCGCCTCCGGGATGGGAGAGGCTGGCAGCCACGAGGACGGGCACGCGCGGGGAGGTCTGCCTTCTTCCTCCCTGTCGGCGCTGCGCGGCCCTGCCGTGCGCCGGCTGCTCGCCCTGCGGCAGGACCAGAAACTGACGTCCCGCCATGTACGGCTGATGGCGGAGTCGTTGGAGGTGACCGAGCGCACGGTGTGGCGGTGGCTTGCCGCTGCCGAGCGTGACGAGTCCGCGGCTGCGGAGCCCGGGGCGCGGGCCCAGAGCAAAGGGCGCTTCTCCGTCACTCCGGAGGTGCGCCGCCTGCTGGCCTTGTGGAAGGGCAACGTCGCGGCGGTCCATCGTGAGCTGACCGCTCGCGCGGCCAAGGGCGAGGGGGAGCCTCCTCCGTCGATCCCGACGCTGCACCGGGCGATCCAGCGGGATCTGACGCCGGGGGAGCGGGCGGGGCTTGCGGGAGGGGAACGTGCGGCACGCAAGCACGATGTGTTCCTGGCCCGGGCGCGCGGCTGGCGCAACCAGGTGTGGGAGACCGACCACGTCCAAGCGGCGGTGCTGGTCGACGTCGAGGGCAAGGCCCGCAGGCCGTGGATCACCTGGTTCACCGACTGCGCGACGAACGCGATCACCGGTGTCGCGGTCACGCCGGGGGATCCGTCGCGGGAGTCGGTACTGGCCGCGCTGCGCTCCGCGGTCCTGCGCGAGGACCCCTACGGCCCGATCGGCGGCCTGCCCGAGAAGGTACGGGTGGACCGCGGTAAGGACTTCCTGTCCCGGACGGTGACCGCCGCGTTCGATCTCCTCGACGTGACGGTGGAGGACCTGCCCGCCTACACCCCCCACCTCAAGGGCACCGTGGAGGGCCTGAACCGGGCGGTGGAGAGTATGTTCCTGGCCGCGCTGCCCGGCTATGCCCGCCAGCCGCGCCCCGGCAAACGGGCTTCCCGCCCGAAGGACGAAGTGCTGCTCGGCTTCGAGGACTTCACCGCCCGGCTGCTGGCCTGGACGCTCTGGTGGAACACCGAGCACCGCCCGGCGCCGTTGCGGGGAAAGACTCCGCTTGAGGCGTGGCAGGGGGATCCCACTCCGCTGCGGGACGTGCCCGCGACGGATCTGTGGACGTTCACCCTGGAGGACGCCGGCACCCGCACGCTGACCACCCGCGGCATCCGCTTCAGGAAACGCGACTACGTGGGGCCGTGGATGACCGGCCAGACCGGGATCCAGGTCCGCATCCGCTTCATGCCCCACCACGACCACCGCATCGAGGTGTACCACGCGGCCACTGGCCGCTATCTGGGTCCCGCGGACCTGGCCGACCAGGCCACCGAGGAACAGGTCAGCGCCGTACGGCGAGCACGGGCCGCCCGTGCGCGCCGTCTGAAGAAGGACCTGGAGGCTTCCCAGCGCGAGCGCTACGCCGCCGCCATCCAGCCCGAGGCACCTCAGCGGCTCGGCGCGCTGACCACCGCGCAGGCCGAGGCCGAACTCGCCCAGACTGCCGGGACCGACCTCGCGCAGCTCGCAATGCCGGACCTCATCCCGCCCGCCGCGCCCCCGGCCGACTGGCGTACCCCGCCTTCCCTCGCCACCCGGACCACGCCCTGCCTGCCTGCTCCCGTCCCGTCCGAACCTGCCTCCGACGGCCCACTCGAACCCAATGCACAGACTGCTGAAGACGGAGACGCCTCGTGACCGCGGCCACCTACCAGTACGTCGACCTGCCCGATGCGTCCGTGGTCACCACCCGTGCCCTGCTCACCGCCCGGGAGAACATCTCCGACACCGTCGCCGCCCGCGCCATGATGTGCATCCACGGCGGCGCCGGCTTCGGCAAGACCCTCGCCGTCAACATCTGCCTGCGGGGACTCGAGCCTCACGAGGACGTCCGCAAGATCACTTTCCGGGCCCGTCCCACCGCCCGTGCGGTGCGCTACGAGCTGTTCACCGCGCTCGACCTGGCCGGTGAACCGCCGCGTCATCCCAGTGAGTTCGACCGCCTGCTGAAGACGGCCCTGGCTGAACGTCCCCGCACCTTCCTCGTGGACGAGGCCCAGTGGCTCAACGGGGAGGCATTCGAGTACTTCCGCTATCTGTGGGACGAACCCTCAACCCAGCTCGCGATCATCTTCGTCGGCGGGGAGGGCTGCCACACCGTGCTGCGCCGTGAACCGATGCTGTCCTCCCGCATCTTCATCTGGCAGCACTTCACCCGCCTCACCCCCAGCGAGGTCCTGGAGGCCATCCCGCTGTTTCATCCGGTCTGGGTCGACGCCGACCCCGATGACATCACGTTCGCCGACCAGCACGCCGCGCACGGCAATTTCCGCGCCTGGGCCCAGTTGACTGCCCACACCCGCACTGCCCTGGCCCGCACCGGCCGCCCCCGGGTGGATCAGGAGCTGCTGCGCTGGGCCTTCAGCCGCCTCGCCTGACCACCACGTCACCATGCCGCCAGCCGTGCCACCGTCCGTCGCCGTGGTCCTCGACCCGGGCGACGACGCGGTCCACACGCACACCGCCCTGGCCGCCCACCATCCGCCGTCCGGCCGGATCACCCTGCACCCCGGCCCGGGCACCACCAGCGAAACCGGCCTCGCCCACGACCTTCTGGCCGCTCTGGGCAAACCGCCCCTGCTCCCGGGCCGTTTCCCCGCCGGCCGTCAGCCCGCCTGGGAAGCCGCCACCGCCTGGATCAACGCCCTGCCCGTGAACCGGCTGACCGTCCTGCGCGCCCACCGCCTCACCGCCCGCCGCACGATGCGCCTCCTGGAGCTGCGCGCCCTGACCGGCATTCACCTGACCCTGGTCTGCCACCGCCCTCACCTGCCCGCCGCCCTGCACCAGGCCCTGCAGACGGCCGACTTCGCCATCACCGCCGACTTCCAGGCCGCCCGCCGCCACTACTACGGCACAACCGCTCCCGTACCCCGGCCTGCGGAGGAGCCCGCCCGGCCGGCCAACCGGTGGCTCACCCTGCCCGCACTGGACCGCCTGGTCTCCTACGACAGCCCTGCCCCCTGTACCGCCCCGTGCGTACCGCCGCCGATCACCTTCCGGCACCGCCCGCCACCGACACCCCTCACCGAGCAGGCAGTACAGGAAGTCGCCCGACGCCTCTCCACCGTGACCGCCCACCCCCGCCTGGCCGCCGCCCTCGCCGCCGCCCTCTTTACCGGCGCATCCATCCAGCAGCTCGCCACCGCCCGCCCCGGCGACTACGACGCCGCCGCGGCCACCCTGGCCCTGCACGACCGGACCCGCTACACCGACGGCTGCGCCTCGCACCGGGTGCCGCCGTGGGCACGCGTCTCCCTGAAGGCCGCCGTGTCCTTCGCTCAGCTCGCGCCCGGCCAGGACCAGCATCTGCTGGCCGGCCCCCACGACCGCGTCCACCTGCTGCGCATGGCGGAGGCGGCCAGGCTCCGCCCGCCGCAGCCGCCTGTCGGTCAGCGCACCGGCCCTGTCGGCCGCATCCAGTGGGACTGGCGCGAACGAAAGGAAGCACAGTGCTACGACACGATGCTGACACGGCACCAGATGCCGCCCTCGCTCTGAGCTCGAACCCGCGTGCACGTCAGTCGATGGAGAAAACGGCGAACTCCACGTCGGTGAAGGCGATTCCGAGCCCATGGGCACGCAGGCCTCCGTCCCGGAAGTAGGCATGCCCCAAAGCACGGGCGAGGATCACCATCTGCTGCTGCTCACCCCCGCCGGCGTCCCGGGCGGCGAACAGCTCGCGGGCCACTTCTCCCGACAGGTACTGGGTGATCAGCCGTACCCGCGGATCGTCCGACGAGCCTGCCGGAGCGGCGAAACCGAACCGCGCCCTGGTGTGGAAGACAAACCCGTCGGCCTCGGCCCGGGCCCGTCGGCGGGCGCGCACCAGGGGCTGCCACCGTGCCCTGACGGCCTCATCGATCAACCCCGCATGCACAGCACTTGGACGGCGACGCATTCCCGGCCGGGTCGTGACCCACCTTTGTACCGTGCGCTGGGAGATCCCCAGGAGGACAGCCATGTTCTTCGTGGAGCCCTTCTGCGCCCTGAGCAGGAAACGCACAGCGGCGTCACCAGTAGGCACCGGACGGCTCAGCAGCGCTCGCTCAAGCCCTTTGACGATCTCTCCCATGTCCTCCCCCCGAGCCGTTCTGCCGCCGCACAGCGGCCGTCTGCTCCCTCAGGTCTTTCACACTGGCCCGTTGCCTTTGGCCAGTTCCGGCGTACGCGAGACATCCCTGCGGGTCCTCGGCTACTGACTCTGCTGTCCTATCTCGAGCCTGAGCTCGTCTCACTGAACCTGATCGCCGCTCCGTAGGGTTCGCGCGGCACCCAGCTGGTCGAGCAGCGTCCGTCTTTAAGAAAAGCTAGCTAACTTCTACTAGGTTTCTATAGTCTTCTCCTCGTGAACTCCTACAGCGAGGACCTCGCCAGCGTCGAGCGTGAACTCCGTGAAGCCGAACTCGAGCGTGACCGACTCGGAGCTCATATCGAGGGGCTCAAGGCCAAGCGGGACGCCTTCAAGAAGCTGAGTGCAGCGGTGTCCGAGCCGGGGTCGGCGGTCCAAGACCTCACCAAGGCGGATGCCATCGTCAAGATCCTCAGGGCGTCGCCTCAGCCCATGTCTCTCGGTGATATTGCGGATGCTTTGACCGCCGGGGGCAAGCAAGCCAACCGCAACGGCGTCTCCGTCTACATAGACGGTCTGCTTAAGGCCGGCCGCGTCGTCCGTGTTGCCCGGAACCAGTACCGCGACGCCTGACAACTTCACTGAGGTGCGCCCATAGTTCGGTGAGCGACACCCGGCACTGGGCCGACGCCGCCCAGCTGCCGCCGGCAGACCTCGCGCGGATGCTGGGCACCTATGCGGCCCGGGTGATGACGCCGCGCGGCTCCACCGCCGTCACGGGCCTGGAGCTGATGACCGCGCTGCATCGGCCGACCCGCGCCTCCGAGCCGGACGCGACGGGTAGGCGGCATTCCGAGCACAACCCCGGTTCGCTGGGCAAGGACCCGGTGGACTGCGCGCCGTGCGAGGCCCCCGACGGGCACCCACAGCTGAAGGATCTGCCGCGCTTCCACCGCCGCACCCGGCCGAGGTCCTGGTGGAGGAGGCGTACGACTGGGCACGGCCGCTCACCGACGCCGAATGCACCCTTCGGCACCTGGTGGGCGTCGACGTGAACATGGCCTTCGCCGCCGGCGCCAACGGCCTCACGGTCGGCCTCGGTGCGCCGTCGTACATCAAAGCGCCGGTGTTCGACGCGAAGTTGCCCGGTGCGTGGCTGGTCGACCTTTCCCACGTCGACCTGTTGAGGGTGAAGGTCGCCAAGGACAAGTGGGCGGACCTGGACGCTGACCTGCTGCCTAGCCCGTTCACGCCGAAGGGTGAGCGCCCGACGGTGGTGGCCTGGTACGCCACGCCGGCCGTGGCGTACGCGGTGGAGCTCGGCTACGACGTCACGCCGATCGAGGCGTGGGTGCGCTACGACAACGGCCGTTACCTGGACGGCTGGTACAACCGGCTGCGCGACGCCTACCTCGCCACGATGGCCGACATCGGCGTGCACGCGGACATGCCGCCGGCCGACTTCCTCGCGGCGATGGACGGCTACCGGCAGCGTGACCCGCAGCTGGCGATCGTGGTGTCGGCGATCAAGGCGACCGTGAAGGACGGTATCGGCAAGCTGCGCGAGCGCCCTCGCGGGGAGGGCTGGAAGCCCGGGCAGCCGTGGCGGGCCCTTGCCCGGCCCACCTGGCGCCCGGACATCCGCGTCTCAGGTGCGGGAGCGGCAGCTGGACTTCGGGGACGTTGAGGTACTTGGCCATCCTCGTGGCGGTGCCCCGGGCTGCCACCGGAGCCCGGGGCACTGACCGTTACCTGCCTCGGATTGAGGTGATGAGGTTGATGAGGGCGGCCATCAAGGACGTGGTGCCGCTGATGATCGCGGCGATCTCGCTGGTGTTCATGGGGGCCTTTCGGGTGCCGGGGCCCGGCCCGGCCCGGAGCCGGGCGGGCGGTCGGCTCGGCCCATAACCAGCAGTCGCTGCCCGGCTCCATGATGCACGTCCCTTCATGAAGCCGCCTATCGCCCAGGAGGGTTATCGGCGCAGGGCCCAGGTCATGACGCGGGCGAGGCCCCAGGCGGCGCCGGCGGCGGGGAACAGCGGGAGGGCCGCGGCGAGGTTGCCGAGCAGGATCAACACGACGGCGATGCCGAAAACGATCGTGCCGATCACGGTGAAGACGTAGAAGGCGATGCGCGGCGCGACCCGGGCGGCCTTCTCCCGCAGCTGGCGGCGGCGGTGGGCGCGGCGCAGGTGGGCGACTTGGCGTACGCGTCCCCGTGCGGCCCGCACGTCGTTCTTCTTGACGTCGAGGTCGGCCTCCATCGCGGAGAGCAGCGCGGAGAACGCCTCCGTCACGTCGTGGGCGTCGAGGCCGGTGTCCACCGTGGCGAGGAGCGCGGCAATGGCGTCGGTGACCTCGTCGTCCTCCTTGGTGTCGACGGCCGTCTTCAGCGCGGCGAGCCGCATGTCGAAGCCGGTCTCGATGACCTCGATCCGGTGGGCGGGGGAGGCGCTCATGATGGTGCTCCTGTGCTCGGTTTCGTCCTACGCCCGATACGACGAAGGGCCGGGACCCGACTGTGAAGTCGCAGGTCCCGGCCCGTACGGCGATCGTCTAACGGAAGCGTCCTACCATGCGCGCTCCTCTCGACGTGGCATCAGGTCGCATGCTGCTAAGCCCTCTTGGGCTCCGACGTAACGGGTGTACGGGCGGGCTGTGACCTGCGCGGGGTAAGCCCCGCCGACTGCGGAGCCTTGAGGGTCGGGTCGTCCCACACTGCTACGGGAGTGCGGGCGGCCCGAATGCGCCTGACGATGCTGGCGATGAACGACGTCACGGCAGTGACGACGATCGAGACGATGAACAAGATGCGGTTGAGCACGGGGTTGGTCTCCTTCTCGATGGGCTTGTAATCCGTGGTCACGTTCTTGGTCGTGCTTCTGTCCTTCTTGGTCGTGGGGTTCAGGGCGATCGGCGATAGCCCCACTCGGGCCAGCCGATGAACGCGGAGGGGATCGGACCGATCCGCGCCATCCGTTGGCCCGCGAAGGGATACCCCAGGCCCTAGTCCTGCAGGTGCTCACGCAGGCGCTGACGCACCTTTTCGTCCTTGAGGGCGGCCTGCGCCAGGGACAGGTCCTTGCGTACCGAGGTGACCTTGATGCCCAGCATCTCGGCGATCTCGGCGTTCTCGAACTTGCCGACGTGACGCAGCACGTAGGCCTCGTGCTGCCGCTCGGGCAGCACCTCACTCAGGACGGCCCGGACGCGGAGGTACCCCTCCGTCGCCTCGACGACATCCGGGTCCGTCCACTTCTCCGGCACGGCGCCGTGCTTCTCCAGCGCACGCGCCTCCGCATGAATACGGCGCAGTTCGTCCACGGCCCGCCTGGAGAGAATGGTGGCGATGAACCCGCTGGGGTTCGTGATGACCTTCGGGTACGTGGGGAGGGTTTTGACGATCTGCTCGATGCCGATCTGCAGGACGTCCTCGCCGTGGTGGTACGACACGATGCGCCTGGTGAGCGCGAGCCAGTGCGACCTGTGCGTGACGAGGAGCTCCATGACCGCCTCCTTCGCCTCCTCTGCGGTCATGGCGCGTTTCTTGGCACGGTTCTGGAACAGCTCGGGGATCACTCGCGCCCGCTTACGCGGTCGCCCTGACCCTGCGACTGACTCGGTCACGTTGTTCTTCTCCATCGATCTTCTGGTGACGCCGCCACACCGACCGAGCGCCACCGGGCCGCTACTGCCCCTACCAACCACGACGTCGTGGCTGCGGCACGAAGTGTGAACTGGCAGGTCACAGCGGGAGCTTCCGGGCACGCTGCGCACCAACTCATGCGCCTGGACGGCCGGATACGCGTCGGCGGGCCGGGACGAAGGCCACTGGCCCGCCGCCCCCGTGTCTCACGTCAGGGCCGGGACCAGGACGGCCAGCAGCGCGATGAAGAGCGTCATGACACTGAAGAACACGAAGCTGCCGCGGCCGATGGCCGTGGAGACCGGTGCTCCTCCCTCGCGGGCGACGTTGTATCCGATCAGGCCTGCGATGGCGGAGACCGCGGCGAGGGTGACCAGTGCCAGAAGCAGGGTCAGGAGGTTCTGCGTGCTCACGCCGCACCCCGCTGGTTCTGCCGACGGGTGACGGCCTTGGTGTGCAGCTGTTCCGGGATCCAGATCCGCTTCTCCCGGGCCGCCTGGTACAGGACCGTCCGGAAGCGCGACCTGCGCTGGCGGGCGGCGGCGGGGGAGAGCTTCAACCGCTCGGCGATCTCAGCGTCGGGAAAGCCCATGACCGTCAGACGTACGACCGCCTGCGTGTGCGGCGCCTGCTCATCGAGGATGTCCTCGAAGTCCGTACTGAACACCTCCGAGTCGATCTCGTAGCTGGCGGCCTCGAGCAGTCCGCCGATGCCGGCTTCGTTCGCGGCGTCCTCGGTGAAGTCGTACACGGCATGCAGATGGGCCCAGTGGACCCGCTGCCTGGCCCATCTCACGTACGCGCGCCGGAACACCCACACGCACTGGCCGATGAAGTACGACATCAGGCTGCAGGCGCCGCGGGGTCCGTGGTGGTCGGCCTTCCAGCCCTGTCCACGCTGCAGGTCGCGATGGAACTTACGTGTCGCTTCGGTGAGGACGTCGACCATGATGATGTCCCGCTCGAGAGGGCTGCTGCGCAGCAGGCTCATGTCGTCCTCGTGGACGAAGAACTTCCAGCCCCGCTTCTTGCACTGCCTCACGGCAAGCCGGGCAAGCGTGCCCTCGCGGAGCATGCCGAGCAGGCGCGGCTCGGCCTCCCGGATCAGCTCGATCTCGAACACCTCGTAGGCCAGCCCTTCGAAGCCGCAGCTGGCCAGCTCCTCGATCCGCGCGGCGTCCTGCCCGATCCGGGCCGTGTGCTCCCCGCCCAGCACCGCGTCGATGGTCTCGAAGATCTCTACATCTACGCTCACGGCATAAACCCCCTCGTCCTGGCCTGCTTCAGACCTCCACCGGTTGCTTTAAATGCGCGCGATGAAGCTGCGAAGCAGATCGCTTGTTGTACGGGGTTGTGTGCAGGCGAAGTTGGTGAACGTGACACACCAGCTGAAAATCTTTTTTCGCGAGGCTCAAATACGAGCTTGCGGGCCCGTTATTGCTGCACGGACCCGCAACCGAAACCCACTATCCGGCCATGGGCCGGGCGCCCCTGTGTCCCCATCCTGAGGGGCCAGAGCCGCGCCTCACCTGCAGGCGGGCTCGCTCACGCCCACTGGATGCCCAGCTTGCGCAGCGCGTCCAGCTGCTCCTCCGTGAGCTTCTCCCGCCTGGCCCGGGTGTTGGAGACCCATACGCCCAGCTTCACGGTCACCGGCTCCGCCTCGCCGGCGACCGCGATCTCTTCGCTGTGGCCGCGGGGCACCGGCTTCTGGCCCTCCCGTTTGATCCACTGCGCGAGGGCTGCCATGCCTCGCTGGAACGCCTGTTGCGCCTTGCTCGGGCCCTTCGCCGCCGTACGGCCGGCCGCTGCTGCGGGGGCGGCAGTCGGTGCCACGAGCGGTGCGATGCCCAGTGTGGTGAGCCGTTCCTGTTGGTTGGTGGGTAGCTGGGCCCAGGTGCCCGGCTGCTTCTGCTGCTGGAGCCACTTGCCGATGTCGTCGCCGTCCATCAGCACGCCGGGTGCGATGTCGGGGAGTTGGCCGTCGGCGTCGACGAGGTCGGCGAGGACGCGGTAGTGGCGTTGCCAGTCCAGTGGCCACGGGCAGTCCCAGTCCGGGTCGATCTCGGTCAGCTGCGCCGCGCGCCGGGCGGCCCGCTCCGGGTCCTTGCCCAGGCCGTTCTTCGCGCCCTTGCGCCGGAGGTTGGCCATGTGCTGCCCGACGGGCACCATCGCCTCGCCTTCGCCCCACAACTGATCCTGGCGCGGGGCGAGGTGTCCGGTGGCCCGCCGGTAGGACCGGAGCGCGGCGAGCTTGTTCTCCCACGCCTCCTCGCCCGGCTCCCAGACCATCCCGGCCTCTGGCGCGTTCAGGAGGACCTTGCGCCGCTCCTCCAGCTCACCGGCCCGCAAGGCCTTGCGCTGCTGGTGCACCCACCGCCCAAGCGGAAACGCCTTCGTCGCGCCGACTTCGACCTCGACGTCGTAGGGCACGGCGTAGAGGCCGGTGATCTGATTCTCCGCCCGCCAGCGGATCAGGGCCTGGTAGCCCTCGAGCCATACCAGGGATTCGGGCCGGTAGACCCGGGTGCGCAGGAACGCCGCGATGGTCGCGGCGTCGCGCGGGCTGGAGAAGTGCAGCAGGGCCGATTCTGCCGCGGCGTCGGTTTCGTTCTGCTCTTGGTCCTCGCCGTCGCTCGCGCCGCCGGCCCCGATGATCCGCCCGTCCTCGTCGCGCTGGAGGTGGACCTGGCGCTTGCCGCTGGTGAGGGCGCGGGAGGCGAGCTGCTCGACCAGGCGTTCATCGTGGCTGCGCAGGCCCTGGAGCACGGCCACGAGCGGCTTGAAGCTGGCGGAGGCGACCATGTTGGTGGGGTCTTCGCCGGGCTCGAGGAACACCGGCACGATGATCCTGGCGACCTTGGTGCTGCCGTCTTTGTTGAGCCGGAGGGCGCGGCCGATGTTCTGCACGATCTCGACCTGGGAGCCGCGGGTGTCGGCGAAGCAGACGGCTTCGACGCCCCGTTCGCCGGTGATGTCGACGCCTTCTCCGAGCACGCGAACGCTGGCGAGGAAGGCGCGGTGGACTCGGCGCCCGGCTGCGTCGATGCCGCCTGCGAACTGCCTGATGACCTCGCGCCGCTCGGTCACGAGGTGGTCCCCGCACAGCCACGCCGACCACACCCGGTCCGGCGGCACGTGGCGGCCGGCCTCGAGTTCGTAGAACTCCGCGTTGATGGAGGACTTCGGCAGCTTGTCGGCGGCGGCCAGGTCGTCGTCGGTGGCGTCGTTCATGTACAGCTCGGCAGCCGTCGCCGGGAGCTTCTCCGCGAACGCGGCGGCCTCTTCCACCTTCTGGTGGAACGTCATGACGGTCTTGAGGTTCCACTTCGCCGCGTGTTCCAGGAGCGCGGTCTGCAGGAGCGCCAGACGCCGGCCGCGCCGGGCTTCCTCGGACTCCCCGACGACGGGGGAGGGGTCGCGGATCTCCAGGACGTCGATCTCGAACCCGGCGAGGATCTCCCGCTCGATCGCCT